>CAWIMD010000011.1:0-152046 GCA_963837165.1 Vicinamibacteria bacterium | reverse complement strand
TTGAAGGGGTCACCCGCAGCCCCCAGATCCCCAGCCCCCGAGCCGCGAGCCCCTGCGCCCCCAGCCCCCAAGCCCCCCAGATCCCGAGCCCCCCAAGTCTACGGCGCCAGCGCGGGCACCCCTTCGCCGAACAGCGCTGTCCGCCGCGCCGCGAGCCACTCCACCCACGCGCGCATGCCTTCGCCCGTCACCGCCGACACCGGGATGATGTGCGGCTGCGGCATGACCTGGGCGATCGCGTCGGCAATGGCCTCGACCCGCACCTGGGGCAGGTGCGGCAGCAGGTCCATTTTCGTCAGCAGGACCAGGGTGGCCTCGCGGAACATCACGGGGTACTTGAGCGGCTTGTCCTCGCCCTCGGTGATCGACAGCGCCACGACGCGCACGGCCTCACCCAGGTCGTAGATCGCCGGGCACACCAGGTTGCCGACGTTCTCGATGAACAGGCAATCGAGCGAGTGGAGCGGCATGTCGTGCAGCGCGCGGTGCACCATCGCCGCGTCCAGGTGGCATGCCGAGCCGGTCGTGATCGACAGCGCGCGCACGCCGACGCGCCGCAGGCGGTCGGCGTCGTTCTCGGTCGCCAGGTCGCCGGCCAGCGCCCCGAACCGGCTCGTCGGCATCAGCCGCGCGGTCGCCTCGAGCACGGCCGTCTTGCCCGCGCCGGGCGATCCCATCAGGTTCACCGCGAGCACGTCGTGCGCCTCGAAGTGACCGCGATTGTGAGACGCCTGCCGGTTGTTGCCCGCCAGCAGCGACTCGTGGATGTCAACCGGCACCAGGGCCGGGTCGCCGCAGCCGCACGTGTCGCACATCACGCCACCTCCAGCTCGATCTGCTCGAGCACGATCTCGTCGCCGGACACCAGTTGCGCCGGTCGTCGGCACGACGGGCACCACAGGCCCGCGCGCCGGTCGACGACGGTGCGGCAGGCCGCGCACTCCCAGACGACCGGGCTCCGCACGATCTCGAGCGCCGCCGTCTCACACACGGTGCGCACGCGGACAACGTCGTACGCCGCCCGGAAGAGATCCACCTCTACTCCCGCCGATTCGCCGATGCGCACCCGCAGTTTTCGCACGCCCGCGTTCGCGCGCGTCCGCGTCTCCTGGGCGACGCGATCCAGCAGCGCCTCGACGAGCGAGAACTCGTGCACTAGCAAATCCTCGGCAGCAGCTCGCCGTCGGGCTCGGGCACCCGCCGCCGGCCGAAGCCCGTGTCCAGCACCACCGCGCCTGGCGCGTCGGCTATCACCTCGCCCACGATCGACGCGTGGCGGCCCAGCGGGTGCGCGCGCAGCGCGGCGAGCACCGCGTCGGCCGCTTCCGGGCGCACGCCCAGGATCGCCTTGCCTTCGTTGGCGACCAGCAGCGGGTCGATGCCAAGCAGCTCGCCGGCGGCCCTCACTTCCGCCGAGATCGGCAGGGCGGGCTCGAACAGCACCACTCCGACCCGCGCCTTGCCGGCCATCTCGTGCAGCGCCGACGCCAGGCCTCCGCGTGTCGGGTCCTTCATGGCCGCGACCATGCCCGGCGCCGCGTCGAGCGCACACCGGATCAGGCCGTTCAGCGGCGCCACGTCGGAGCGCAGGTCGCCCTCGAGCGCCAGTTGGTGGCGTGCCGACATCACCGCCAGCCCGTGATCCCCGATCGTGCCGGTCACGATGAGCCGATCGCCGGGCTGCAGCCCCGAGTCGCGCACGAGGTGATCGGTCAGCGCGAACCCGGTCGTGTTGAGCACGATGCCGTCGAGCTCGCCGTGCCCCATCACCTTCGTGTCGCCCGTGACGACACGTGCGCCGGCTTCATGAGCGGTCGCGCGCAGCGACTGCTGGATGCGGACCAGCGCCTCGCGGGGGAACCCCTCCTCGAGGATCATGGCCACCGAGAGGCCGAGGACCGCCGTGGCCCCCATCATCGCGAGATCGTTCACGGTGCCCGACACGGCCAGGCGCCCGATGTCGCCGCCCGGGAAGAACACGGGGTGGACGACGTGCGAGTCGGTGGTGACCACGAGCCACTGGTCGCCGATCCTCATGGCCGCGCCGTCGTCCATCGCTTCGAGGCCCACGAGATCCGGCGACCTGGCGTCGTCGATCAGGCCGGCCGTGAGCACGCCCTCGATGAGCGCGCGCATCGAACGACCGCCGGCGCCGTGCTTCAGCCCGATGCGCTCGTCCCGAACCGTCACCTTCGACTTCATGGCCGTGCTCCTGAGGGTTGCTCGTGCCCTTCGTGCCCTTCGTGTTCTTTGTGCCCTTTGTGTTCTTTGTGTTCTTTGTGTTCTTTGTGTTCCTTGTATTCTTCGTGTTCCCCGCCGTATTCGTGCCAGATGCGGCACGCCCCCTCGCTGCTGACCATGCACGCGCCGACCGGCATCTCGGGCGTGCAGGCCTCGCCGAAGAGCGGGCAGTCCACCGGCGACTTGAGGCCGGTCATGATCCCGCCGCACACGCACTGCTCCACCAGCGAGGGCGGCAGGCCATCCCTGAAGCCGGCCAGGTCGATGTCGAACCGGCGGCGCGCGTCGTAGTGGGCCCACTCGGGCTTGAGTCGCATGTTGCCGTCGGGGATCTCGGCGATGCCGCGCCAGTGGCCCGACGTGAGCTCGAACACGCGCCAGAGCTGCTCCTGCGCGCGCAGGTTGCCGGCGCGGGTGACACAGCGCGGGAACATGTTCACTACGCGGGGCTCGCCGTCGCGCACCAGCTCGACGAGCCGTACCAGCGCCGCGAGGATGTCGAGCGGCTCGAAGCCGGCGACGACGACCGGGCGGCGATGCGCAGCCGCGAACGGCTCGAAGATGGCGGAGCCCGTGATCGTGGCCGCATGGCCCGCGGCGAGGAAGCCGGCGATCGCCGTGCCCGGCACCTGCACCACGATCTCCATGGCCGGCAGGATGTACTTGTGCGCCGAGAGGACCGAGAAGTTCGGCGGCGGCGTCCTGAGCAGCGCCGAGGCGGTCGTGACGGCCGTCGTCTCGAAGCCGGTCGCGAAGAAGACCACCTCGGCATCGGTGCCGCGCGCCAGCGCGACCGCCTGCTCGATCCCGTACACGACGTGGACGTGGCCGCCCTCCGCGCGCGCGTCCATGAGCGACATCCGCGAGCCGGGCACGCGCAGCATGTCGCCGTAGGTCGCCACGTGCACGCCCTGGCGTGCGAGCGCGACGGCCTCGTCCACCTCGGGCATGTCGGTGACGCAGACCGGGCATCCCGGCCCCATGGACACGCGGATCTCGGCCGGCAGGACCGAGCGCAGCCCGTAGCGCGCGATGGCCTGCTCATGGCTCCCGCAGACGTGCATCAGCGTGATCGGCGCCGGCAGCTCCGCCGCCAGGCGCTCGAGGGCCGCCGCCAGCCCCCCGGCACGCCGCGGATCGCGGAACTTCAGCTCGCGGACGTCGGCCGGCAGATCGGACATGAGTCGTCCTCGCGGTCATGTGTAGCGCAGGCCTTCAGGCCTGCCTGATTGCGGGCGTGCAGGGCGGCGCTGCACGTCGCGTCCAGCTCGCCGCGGACGTCGGCCGCCATCAGATCGCCGCCGCCGGCCTCGCGCAGCAGCTCTTCGTACAGCGCGAGCGTGCCGCCGATGTCCTCCTCGGGAATGCGCCGGATGGCGAAGCCGACGTGGTTGAGGATGTAGTCGCCGGGCGCGACGGGCTGGTCCACGAGCTCCAGCCGGACGGTCCGCGTCACGCCCCAGAAGTCCACCGTGGCTTCATCCCCGTCCACTCGCACGATCCGGCCGGGCACGCCCAGACACATTGCCGTCCTCCTCGTCACCTCGTGAGGCGATCCGCTATCACGGCCTGACCCACCGCGATGCCGCCGTCGCCGGGCGGCACGCGCCGGTGCAGCACCAGGCGGAGATCCGCGAGCGACGCCGCGATCGACTCCGTGAGCCGCCGATTCTGAAAGCACCCGCCAGTCAGCACGACCGGCAGCTCGCCGACCGATCCGGCCACCGCTCTCACCACGGTCGCGGTCGCGCGTGCGATGGTGTTGTGGAAGCGCGCAGCCACGATCGGGCCCGGGACGCCGGCCGTGACGTCCAGCGCGAGACGCCGGATTGCCGGGTGCAGGTCCAGCTGCCACTGGACGTCCTCGGTGCCGGGAACGACGGCGAACGGGTAGCTGCCGTCCTCGGCCGGCGCGGCGAGCTCCATGAGCTCGATGGCGAGCTGCCCTTCATAGGCCGCCTTCGGCCGGCCCAGCACGAGCGCTCCGGCGAGGTCGAAGAAGCGTCCGATGCCGTGCGCCATCGGCGTGTTCAGCCGCTCGACGGCCATCTTCCGGACGATGGCGCGATCGCGGACGGCAATGGCCGCGAAGACGGCCAGCTCGTCGATGGGCGGCTCCCCGTCGAAGGCCTCGTCCAGCGCCGCGATCGCGAGCCGCCAGGGCTGCCGGATCGCGACGTCGGCGCCCGGCAGCGGCAGGGGCCGCGTCGTGGCGGCGCGCGTGAACCGGGCCGCGTCGGCCACGAGGATCTCGCCGCCCCAGGCGGTGCCGTCGGTGCCGAGCCCCGTGCCGTCGTAGGCGACGCCGATCACCGGTCCCTCGATGCCGTGCTCGGCCATCGCGCTCACGACGTGCGCGTGGTGGTGCTGGACGGCGACCCGTGTCTCGGCGGCATACGCCAGCGCGAAATGCGTCGAGAGATAGTCCGGGTGCAGATCGTGGGCGACGACGGCCGGCGTGACGCGGAGGAATCGAAGCAACCGCTCGATCCCCTCGGTATAGGCGCGATAGACCTCGGCGTTCTCGAGGTCGCCCACGTGCGGCCCGGGCACCAGGTCGGGCCCGCTGGCGACCGCCACGACGTTCTTCAGCAGGGCGCCGCAGGCCAGGACGGGCCGGGCCACGGGCTTCTGCAGCCGGATCGCGCGCGGGACGTAGCCGCGCGAGCGGCGGAAGACCGTCGGCGCGCCCGCCACGACCGCGACAATCGAGTCGTCCGTGCGCGTGACGATCGGGCGATCGTGCTCCAGGAAGAGATCCGCGATCTGGCCCAGCCGCCGCCGTGCGTCCTCGTTGCCGGTCACCATGGGTTCGTCGGACACGTTCCCGGACGTCATCACGAGCGGCCGCCGGGCGTCGGCGAGGAGCAGGTGGTGAAGCGGCGTATACGGAAGCAACAGGCCGACGCGCGAGCTGAACGGCGCCACCATCGAGGCCAGCGGGGCATCCGGCCGCCGCTCGGCCAGGACGATCGGCCGCTCCACGCTCGTCAGCAGCGCCCGCTCGGCATCGGTCAGCACCGCCAGACGCTCGGCCGTCTCGAGCGAGTCCACCATCACCGCGAAGGGCTTCTCGTCGCGGCGCTTGCGTCGCCGGAGCTCGGTCACGACGCCGTCGTTGGTCGCATCGCAGGCGAGATGAAAGCCGCCCAGCCCCTTGACCGCGACGATCTGCCGCGCGGCAATCCAGGCGGCCGCGGTGCGGACCGCGTCCGGTGTGCGGAGCGCCGTGCCGTCGGCCAGCACGGCGCGCAGGCGTGGCCCGCACGACGGGCACGCATTCGGCTGTGCATGGAACCGCCGGTCTCCCGGGTCCTCGTACTCCGCCCGGCATCTCGGGCACATGGTGAAGGCCCGCATGGACGTCGCCGCCCTGTCGTAGGGCACGTCGTCGGCAATCGTGAGGCGCGGCCCGCAGTTCGTGCAGTTGGTGAAGGGGTAGCGGTAGCGGCGATTCGCCGGATCGCGGATCTCGGCCAGGCACTCCGCGCAGGTGGCCAGGTCCGGCGGGATGGAGACGTGCCGTTCGGCGCTCGTCCGGCTGCCGACGATGGCGAAGCCGTCCAGCGCTTCGGGCGGGATGGCCATGCACTCGAGGCTCTCGATGACCGCCGCCGGAGGCGCCGCCGCGCCGAGGTCGCGCACGAACCGGTCGAGTGCGTCGGCCGGCCCGAAGGCGTCAATCGCGACACCGGCCGACTCGTTTCGCACTCGCCCGGTCAGCGCGGCGTCATGGGCCAGCCGGTAGACCCAGGGCCGGAAACCGACGCCCTGGACGATGCCGCGGATTTCGATATGTCGTCCTTCCATCTGCCCGCCTGAAATGAAATGACCGGGCCGTCGAGGACCGGCCCGGAGTCGGGGGAGGAGGACGAATGGGTGCAGGGCCCCCCGAGATTCCGGCCGTCGCTGGCTCTGGCCCGGTCACCCTCCAGGAGGCAAGTCAGGTGCCAGGCAGTCGGACGCGGGATTGCCGGTCGATCAGGCCAGTGCGCGGTCTGCGCACGGATGGAGCCGGGGGATGGCTCACGATCGCGGCGGAATAGTTCGCGCGACTTCCGGTCCGCCGGCGGCGGGCCGTTCCCACCACGGGATGGACGCCTCGGCTCCGTGCCGGCGTTCGAGACAGCCGCCGGCCGCCCTGACGTCCCCGGCGATGAGCTCGATGGCGGCATCGACCGCTGCGAGGACGTCGGGAGAGAGCCCGGGGCCCAGAGAGACACGCTCGGGGACAACGCCGACCAGGCTCACGTACGCCAGCGCGGGACCGACGAGCGCTCGCAGCGCCAGCGCGTGGCCGACACCCGGATCGTGCGGCCCGAGCCGGATGGCGGAGGCCGTGCGCATCAGCACGTCGGGGCCGTACCGCCGGAGGGTTCCCGGCGCGCCGTCGTCACGGACCGTGTCCACGAAGATCAGGGCGTCCGCGTCGAGGACGAACGGCAGCAGGTCCAGGCCCGGCGTGCCCGCGTCGAGCAGGCTCACGCCCGGTCCGCAGTCGTACCCCGACAGGAGCCGCTCGACCAGGTGCGGCCCGAACCCGTCGTCGCCCATCAGCACGTTGCCGAGCCCCAGAACACGAATCTGCATATCGGTCCACAAAGACGGGAAAACACAAAGGCACAAAGGACACAAAGGGACGAACACGAACTGGGGAACCGGGAACCAGCGAACCCGTTACAGCACTCTGACTTTCGCGACTTCCCGCCCGTGCACGTCCACCGTGTGGATCGCGCACGCCAGGCACGGATCGAACGAGTGCACGGTCCGCAGCAGCTCGAGCGGCAGTTCCGGATTTGCCACGGGGTTGCCGACGAGCGAGGCCTCATACGGGCCGGGCTGGTCGTGATCGTCGCGCGGGCCGGCATTCCAGGTGGACGGGACGACCGCCTGGTAGTTCTTGATGACGCCGTTTTCGATCACCACCCAGTGCGACAGCAGCCCCCGCGGCGCCTCGTGCAGACCGAAGCCGCGGATCTCGCCTTTCGGGAACGTGGGCGGGTTGAAGATGGCCGTGTCGCCGCGGCCGATGTTCTCGACGAGCAGCTGCCAGTGCTTCAGCGCGAGGTCGCTCAGCACCGCCGTCCTGATGGCGCGCGCGGCGATCCGTCCGAGCGTCGAGTGGAGCACCTCGGGCCCGACGGGATGCCCGACGAGGCTGCCGGCGGTGGCCAGGGCGCGGTCCGCCCACTTCTTGGTGAGGGCATGCCCCTGCGCGTACCCGACCAGCACCTGTGCCAGCGGGCCGACCTGCATCACCCGCTTGTCGAACCGCGGGGCCTTGACCCAGGAATACTTGGAGCCGCTCTGGTAGCCGGTGTAGTTCGGGTTCGTCTCGCCTTCCCATGGATGGTGGGTCGCGCCGCCTTCGTACCAGGCGTGGCTGACGTTCTCGGCCACGTTGTCGCGCACGTAGGGATCGTCCCAGCGCGTGATCGGGTGCACGCCGGCGAGGTTGCCGTCCAGGATCGTGCCGCCGGGGAGGTCGAACGCCGTGGCCGGGCTGTCGGTCGGCAGGTCCGGCGTCGCGAGATAGTTGGTCACGCCGCGGCCGTGCCCGAACCAGTCCGCATTCAGCGCGGCCACGGCGCACACGTCCGGAATCAGGACCTTCTCGACGAAGCCGGCGACCTTCGCGAACAGCTCGTGCACGTGGTAGAGCTTCTGCATGTTCAGCGTGGCCTCGTTGTCGAGATTGATCGCGTTGGCCACGCCGCCGACCGCCAGGTTCTGGATGTTCGGCGTCTTCGAGCCCAGGATGGCGACCACCTGGTTGACCGTGCGCTGGTACTCGAGCGCCTCGAGGTAGTGCGCCACGGCCAGCAGGTTCACCTCGGGCGGCAGCTTCATGGCCGGGTGGCCCCAGTAGCCGTTTGTGAAGATGCCGAGCTGCCCTTTCTGGACGAAGCCCTTCACCCGCTCCTGCACGGCCGCCAGCTGGAGCCGGCCGTTGCCGGGCCAGTCCGAGAGCGTCTCGGCCAGCGTCGACGCCTTGGCCGGATCGGCCGAGAGCGCGGACGGCACGTCCACCCAGTCGAGCGCGGCGAGCTGGTAGAAGTGCACGATGTGGTCGTGCATGCCGTGCGCGATCAGGATCAGGTTGCGGATGTACTGCGCGTTGACCGGGATCTCCAGCTGCAGCGCGTTCTCGACGGCGCGCACCGACGCGATGGCATGCACCGTGGTGCAGACCCCGCAGAACCGCTGCGTGAAGAGCCAGGCCTCGCGCGGGTCGCGCCCCACCAGGATCCGCTCGATGCCACGGAACATCTGTCCGGAGGACCAGGCGCGTTTCACGACGCCACCCTCCACCTCCGCATCGATGCGCAGGTGGCCCTCGATGCGGGTGACCGGATCGATCGTGACGGTGGTGCTCATGCGTGCCTCCCGGCGGCGTGGGCCTCACGGGCGCCGGACGGGATCGCCTCGGCGCGGAGGGCGGGGAACCAGTGGACGATGGTGATGTACGCCAGCACTTCGAACGAGAAGATCCCGGCGGTGACGGAGATCTCGAGCACGCCGGGGAAGTACGACCAGTGCGCGCCCGGCTGGAAGGCCAGCAGGTAGGTATCGAACCGGTAGACCGTGCCGGCGGCCAGCATCAGCAGCGCCGCGCGCGTCAGCGTACCGAGGCGGGGCCGCCTGCGTCCCTGCCAGATCATCACGGCGGGCGCGGCGACGAGCGCCAGCTCCGCCCAGGTCATCACGCTGAAGACGTCCAGCGAGGCGAGCGATCCCAGCACGCCGCGCCAGGCCAGGTCGCCGACGCGCACGAGCAGGTAGGCTCCCATCACGGGGACGAGGGCCAGCCCCAGTCCCGCCGAGCATGGCGATGTCCGGCTTCCGCCCGTAGAGGCGGTTGGACAGGATCGACTCGAGCAGCACCACGGCGTACCCCATGCCGATCGCCGACAGCAGGTAGAGCAGCGGCAGGAACGGCGTGCGCCAGAGCTCGTGCAGCCGCGGCCCGGCCAGGTACATCAGCGACCCGAGGCTCGACTGGTGCATCGTCGGCAGCAGGATGCCGGCAGCGACGATCCAGAGGAGCGCGCGATCGAGCAGCTCGCCGGCGCGCGCCGCGTAGGGCCGCAGCCACGCGGGACCGCTTGCCGCCGCGCGATCGAGGAAGGCGGGCGAGGCCTCGATCCAGAGCACCACGGTGTAGGCCATGATGCAGAGCGCCACTTCCAGCAGGACCGAATGGAGGTTCCAGCGCCAGAAGAAGAGCGGCACCTTCCAGACGGTCCACCAGCGGCCCACGTCGAGGGCCACGGCCAGGCCGGCCAGCGAGTAGCCGAGCGCGCTGGCGACAATGGCGGGCCGGACGAGCGGATGGTAGCGGCCGCGGTTGAGGATGTAGACGAGGAGCGCGAGCGCGTACCCGCCGGTGGCCAACGCGGTGCCGACCACCACGTCGCCGGCGATCCACAGGCCCCAGGGGTAGCCGTCGTTGAGGTTCGTCGTGGATCCGAGCCCGAGGACCAGGCGGATGAGCGCGGAGACCCCGCCGAGCACTGCGATGACGGTGAGGACGCGGACGAACGGCGGCCACGAGAACCGCGATCGGGGGCCGGTCATCGGGTCTCCTCCGGGGCGGCCTCGTCCTCGTGGCCCCTGCGCCTGTTGCGGATCATCACCGCGGCCAGGGCTCCATAGAGCGCCAGCGGCGCCGCGAATCCCCGGTACAGCATGGCCTGCAGCGCCCGCTGGGGAACGGGCACGGCGGTCGTGTCGAGCGTGGGGAGCCCGAGCTTCTCGAACGGCACGTGCGACAGGTACAGCACCTGCGTCCCGCCACCGTCGTGCTCGCCGTAGACCTTCGGCACGTAGCGGTCCGGGTGCTCCGCAATCCGGCGGTGCGCGTCCTCGAGCAGGTCCTTGCGCTGCCCGAAGATCACGGCCTGCCGCGGGCACGCCTGCGTGCAGCCGGGCTGACCGCCCAGGGCAATGCGGTGGCGGCACAGCTCGCACTTGACGATTTTCGGCGTGTTGGAGGCCCACTCGAATTTCGGGATGTTGAACGGGCAGGCGATCTCGCAGTACCGGCAGCCGATGCAGCGGTCCGGGTCGTAGCTCACGATCCCGTGCTCACGCTTCTGCAGCGCCCCGAGCATGCAGGCATTCGCGCAGGCCGGGTCGAGGCAGTGCATGCACTGGGCCTTGAAGAACGATTCCTCGCCGTCGCCCTTGTACAGCTTGATGATCGTCTTCGTCTGCGCGTTCAGATCGAGCGGCATCTGCCAGAGGCCGCCCGGCGCCTGCGACGTGTCGGGCACGAGCGCGTTGCTCTCGGCGCAGGCCACCATGCACGCCTTGCAGCCGATGCAGCGCGTCGCGTCGTAGAGCAGTCCCAGCGCGTCGGCTGGCGGCGTGAGGTCCTCGGTCGATGCGCGTGCGGGCGCCACGGATGCGCCGACCGACGCACCTGCCGCCGCGAACACGCCGAGCGCCTGTCGTCGTGTGATGCCCATGGCGCTACTCCGCCGGCCGATCGGGCCCGGGCGCCTCGGGCGGCGTCTGTCCGCCGCCCTCGTCGCGATCGACCGACCGCGCGAGCGCCCAGCCGGCGCCCGCGAGCGCCCCACCAATCACGCCGGCCACGCCGGTCGCGATCGGGCTGATTCCGCCCTGCGGCGCATGGATCGGCGCGTACGTGTCGGGCGGCACCGGCCGGTCGATGGTCACGGTGGTGTGCATCGGCACACGGAAGGCGATCGTCTGCTCCGTGCAGCCGACGCACGGGTGGCCGATCCCGATGGGCCAGCAGTCCGGCACTTCGCCGAAAGAGAGCGTGGAGCAGTTCGCGTGCGTCTGTGGCCCCTTGCATCCCAGCTTGTAGAGGCAGTAGCCGAGGCGATGGCCCTCGTCGCCGAACTGCTGGGCGAAGCGGCCCGCGTCGAAGTGCGCGCGGCGGGGGCAGTGCTCGTGGATCGTGCGGCCGTAGGCGAACATCGGCCGGCCGTACTGGTCCAGCTCGGGCAGCGTGCCCAGCGTCGCGAACTGCAGGACGACGCCCAGCAGGTTGTAGGGATTGGCGGGGCAGCCGGGGATCGTGACCACCTTCGTGCCCTCGAGAACCATGGGTGCGCCCGTGGCGCCCGTCGGGTTCGGGTCGGCTGACGGAATCCCACCCCAGGACGCGCAGGATCCAATCGCCACCACCAGGCCCGCGTGACCGCCCACGTCCTTCAGGATGTCCAGCGCCGTGCGCCCGCCCACCATGCAGTAGATGCCGCCGTCCCTGGTCGGGATGGCGCCCTCGACGACGCAGATGTACTTGCCGTCGTGGCGGGCCATGGCGTCTTTCAGGGCGGCTTCGGCCTGATGGCCGGCTGCCGCAAACAGCGTCTCGTGGTAGTCGAGCGACACCAGATCGAGAATCAGCTCGGAAACGGCGGGATGCGACGTGCGGAGCAGCGACTCGGTGCACCCCGTGCACTCCTGGAAGTGCAGCCAGATGATCGAGGGCTTCAGACCGGCCTCGGCGGCTTCCACGATCCGCACGGCGGCGGCTGAGGAGAGGCCGACCGAGGCAGCGGCCATCATGACCGCCTTGACGAAATCGCGCCGGCTGACGCCGGCTCCTGCTGGCGCGGGCGCGGAGGACGGCTCCGGGACTGTGGCAGGAAGAAGAGTACTCTTGGAACGCATCGGCACCTCGCGGAAACAATCCTGGTCGGGAGCGACCATGAGGCGCGCGACGTCCGGAGGGTGTGGCCGTCCCCTCACGCTCGCGCCGGCGTCGCGTGATCCCGGCGCAACATGCGTACCAAGCTCAAATAATGATGATGCTGAGAAGCCGCACGGATCCTGTCGGCGAACCGCGCAACAGCGGGGATGTTTCCGCACTTGCGGTGCGGGAAGTTCGGCGGGGAAAATGCCGCCGCGGGTTCTTCCTAATCGAAACGGTCTATCCCCTTGTCTGGTCTATTCCGAGAGCCCCGCGTCCTCCGCAATGAGCTCTCCGAGCGCCGCCCAGTCGAGCCCGCCCTTGCCGCGGGCGAGCGCCGTGACGAGATGGTCGTGCACGAGGCTGGCAAGCGGCATCGGGACCGCCGCGGCATCCGCGGCCGCGAGCACCAGTCGCACGTCCTTGAGGCCGAGGGGCAGCGCGAAGCCGGGCGGCGAGTAGCGCCGCTCCGCGATGATCGTGCCGTAGGCCTCATAGACGGGCGACTTGAACAGCCCCCCATTGACCACGTCCAGGAAGGTCGCCGCCTCGACACCGTGCCGCCTCACCAGGGCGAATGCTTCACCCAGCGCCTCGATCATGGCCGCGATGAGGAAGTTGCCACCGAGTTTGAGCGCGTTGGCCTGCTCGGGTGATTCCCCGAGCACGACGAGCTGGCGCCCGACGGCCTCCAGCGCGGGCCGGGCGTTGGTCGTGTGTTCGGCCAGGCCGGCCGCGACGACCAGCAGCTGGCCGGCGGCCGCCGCCGCCGGACGCCCGAAGACGGGCGCCGACACGTAACCCTGTCCGATGCTCGCATGCGCCGCGGCCAGCCTGCGGGCGAGCGCGACGCTGATCGTGCTGAGCGACGCGTGCACGGCTCCCCGCGGCATCGACGCCAGCAGGCCGCTGCTGCCTTCGACCACGGCGGTCACCGCCGCGTCGTCCGAGAGTACGGTGAGCACGACGTCCGCGCCGGAGACCGCCTCCACGAGCGTCCGGGCCACGCGGGCGCCTTCGGCGGCAAACGGCAGCGCACGAGCCGGCGTGCGATTCCAGACGGTGAGCGCATGGCCTCTCGTCAGAATTGTGCGGGCGATGCCGCTGCCCATCTGTCCGAGGCCGAGAAGAGTGAGGTTCATACTGGGAGGATAGGAGGATGGGAGGATGGGAGGATAGGGAAAACCTGAATTGACGACGCGCCAGCGCGAGCGTATTGTGCCCGCATGCCAGCGCCGTTGAATCGCCGGGAGGTGTTGTACCGCTGTGCCGCTGCCGGCGCGCTCACCGCAACGCCGCTCTTCGGCCGATTCTTCGTGGATGCGCTGATGGCGGCCGAGCAGGCCGCGCGCGCGCCCACGCCGGCCAACGAGCTCGGCCCGTTCTATCGCCGCGGCGCCCCGGCAGGCACCATGTTGCGCGCACCGGGCGATGCGGGTTTGCCTCTTCACATTTCCGGCACCGTCTTCGACACCCGAGGGGAATTGCGCTCTGACGCGACCGTCGAGATCTGGCAGGCCGATTACCACGGCCACTACGATCTGGACGGCTACCGCTACAGAACGACCATCAACCCCGGCAGCGAGGGCCGTTACGCGGTCGAGACGGTGATGCCAGGACATTACCCGGATCGCGTCGCGCAACACGTGCACTACCTGATCCGCGCGCCGGGGTGCCGGCCGCTCGTGACGCAGCTGTACTTCGCGACGGATCCGGCCTTCGAGGGAGACCCCGATCGAAAGTTTCGCAACGATCCGCTCGTCCACAGCCGGGAGCTCGTTCGCCCGGTCCTGCTGACCGGCGACCCGGGGCAGCCAGTGGCGAACGTGACGTTCGAGCTCGTCCTGGAGCGTGCCTGACGTGTGGCGGGCCGGCTGTGTCGCGATCCTGTGGATGGCGGCCCTGGCAGACGGTCCCACGGTGAGCGTGATCGGCCCGGACCTGGCCCTCACTCGAATGACCGTGTGCCCGGACCAGCACACGGTGGCTGCATACGGCCCATCAGTCGGTGGCTGGACCATTGCCTGGCCCGACCCGACGCCGCGCAAGGGACCACCGGGTCCGCAGCTCGAGCCGCCATGCCCGGCCGCATCGCTGGGCTTTTCACCCGACGGCCGTCTCTGGGCCGTGGGTGACAGTCGTGGTGGCGTGCGGCTGATCGAGGCGGCAACCGGACATCTCCTTCGCACGCTCGACGCCCATGTGGGCGACGTCACCGCCGTGAGGTTCTCGCCCGACGGCACGCGGCTCGCGACGGCGGGCGGGGACAACGACATCGTGCTGTGGGAGACGGCCGGCTGGACGCGCGAACGGACGATCGACGCGCCGACGCACGCAGAGTTCGCCCTCGCGTGGTCTCCTGATGGGCGGACGCTCTACACGGGCGGCGCCGGCGAGACGGTGTCGGCCTGGGACGCGTCGAGCGGCACGCGCCTGCGCACGTCGCCTCGCCAGCCGTTCGTGATCACGGCATTGGCGCTGTCGGCCGACGGCCGGCGGCTCGCGGCCGGCGCGGCGGATCCCGCGTCGTTCGCGCATCCGGCGGCCATGTACCTGCTCGATGCCGGCACGCTCGCGGTCACCGGCCAGGTTCCCACGCGCGGCGACGTACGCGCTCTCGCATGGGCACCCGACGCGCACGCGGTGCTGGCGCTCTGGGGTGGCGCACGCGGCATCCAGGTCTGGACCGTCGACCAGGAGGACTCAGGTGTCCGATAGGAAGTACCGTCAGCGCGGCTATCAGGACGAGCCGCGCGAGGCCCCGAAGCCGAAGCCGCCGGAAGACCGGCCGCCGCGCGAGTTCCGCGTGCCGAACATGCCGGGATTCGAGCACGTCATCCGCTGCACGCGCTGCGGCCACGTGGTGGGCGCGGAAGTCGCCTACGAGAGCCAGTGCAAGCGCTGCGGCGTGGACCTGCGTTCGTGCGTGCAGTGCCAGTCATTCGACCCCGGCGCCCGGTTCGAGTGCCGGGAAAAGATCCCGGCGCGGGTGTCTCCCAAGGATCAGCGGAACACCTGCGACCTGTTCCATCCCACCGTGCGCGTCGAGCGGCAGACGGGATCGCCGGCGCCCAACTCGGCGCGGAAGGCGTTCGACGACCTGTTCAAGTAGACTGCACCCGCGAAGTGCTGGGTGCCGGGTGCGGGGTGCTGGGTGCGGTGCCGGGTGCCGGGTGCTGAGGGTGCGGTGCTGGGTGCTGGGTGCTGGGTGCTGGGTGCGGTGAGGCGCCTCGTAGGGCCGAACTTCAGTTCGGCCACCCGTCAGTTTCCCAACCCCAGCGTGTTCCTGCAGTATTTGATGCTGCGCTCGATCTCGCCGCGTTCGTAGTCCTGTTCCGCCTTTGTCTTGTCCACGCCATCGGGCGCCTTGAATGTCTGGCGTGCAGTGCCGTTGCGCGCCAGCGCCAGGAAGTGCGCGAACGGCTCGGCGGGCATGTGCGGCCACGCCTTCCAGAACTCCGGCTTCAGGTACGGGATATCGCGGTTGAACCCGGAGATCGTCTCGATGTGCACCGGCACGCCGGGGCAGAGCGCATCGAACGTCGCAAAATACTGCGTCAGGTCGATCTGCCCCTCGCCCATGGCCGTCCAGGCCACGGCCGCGCCGTCGGCCGTCTGCCACACCGCGGAGTCGCGCAGGCTGGTCGTGGCCACGTACTTTCCCAGGTTCTTCAGGTTGTCGAGCGGGTCCTCGAGCGTCCAGAGCGCGTTGCCGGAATCGAGGTTGACGCCGACGTAGTCCGTGCCCGCTTCGGCCACCAGGCCTGCCAGCTCCGTGGAGTGCATGTCGCCGGCGTGGTTCTCGATTGCGATCTTCACGCCCGCGTCGAGCGCCTGCGAGCGGGCGCGCCGGCAGACGCCGAGCAGGCTCTCCATGTGCCGCTCGATGCCGCCGTCGGTCAGCCGGTCCTCCCAGGTGCCGAGCACCACGCGAATGACGGGCGAGCCGAGCGCCCTGGCCGAGCGGATGCCGAGCGCGAGGTGTTCGTCCGCCGTCCCGCGATTGGGCCTGAACGCCTTCGAGGTGGGACACACGCTCCACGTCCCGAGGTGAATCTTCAGGTTCTTCGCGTCTCCGCGCGCCCGAATCCCTTCGAGGTACCCGGCATCGAGCGACTCGAACGCGTCCAGGTCGCTGATGAGCATCGACGTGCACCCCAGCGAGGCGGCGTAGTCCACGAGCCGCGGCGCCTTCCAGCCCATCGCGCGGACGGCGAAATTGTCGAGACCCAGCCGGTGCCGCCCGATTGCCTCCAGGCGCGAAACGGGCGACAGCGCAACCGCAGCGGCCGCCGCTGCGGTCTGGTGGAGGAAGGTGCGGCGCGTGACGGGATGCGACATGCGCAGAGATTAACGGATTCAGGGCGGATTAGGGGATAGGAACAGGGATTACGGTGATTGCGCAGATTGATTCGGGAGATTGGCGAGGGCTGGTGCCGGCCGCGAGGCGGCCGGCAGCGCGGAACGACGGCGCACAGAGATGAGAGCCTTCGGTGGTATCACGCGGGCTCTCATCTCTGTGCGCCCTCGTTCCGCGCCGTCGCGGCTTCGCCGCGGCGCCAGCCCCGACGATTCCCGCGCAATCTCCCCAAATCAATCATCAAATGTCGCCATCACCGGCGCGTGGTCGCTCGTGCCGACGTCGGCGGCGACTGCGCAGGCGGTCGCCCGAGCGGCCAGTGCGCTGGACGCGAGCACGTAATCGATGCGCCAGCCGATGTTCCGCTGCCGCATGTTCCGCCACGGCGCCCACCACGAGAACATCTGCTCGTCGTCCGGCGCGAGCGCGCGGCCGACGTCCACCAGGCCCTGCGACAGGAGGCGATCGAACTCGGCCCGCTCCTCGGGCCGCTGGCCGATCGCGCCCGGCTTCCGCTCCTTCGGGTGGAGGTCCCTGTCGGTGTGCGCCACGTTGAGGTCGCCGCAGATGACCAGCGCCGCACCGTCACGCTGAACGTCGCAGGACCAGCCGACCAGCGTGTCGAGGAACCGCATCTTGGCAGGAAAGTCCTTGCCACCGTTCGGCACGTAGATCGACGCGACGCGCAGGTCCGGCCATTCGGCCACCAGGACCCGGGACTCGAAATCGAACGCCGGATGGACGAACGTCGGCGCCTCGGTGCGGAACCCCTGCCTCACGAAGATGGCCACGCCCGAATAGCCTCCGTGTCCGTGCCAGCGGCACCAGTAGCCCTCCGGCTCGAACAGGAGCGCCGCCAGCTGGTCGGGCCGCGCCTTGATCTCCTGCAGGCAGACGATGTCCGGCTGATCGCGGGCGATCCAGTCGAGCACCTGCGGCGAGCGGGCGCGGATGCCGTTCACGTTCCAGGTGGCAATCTTCATGGCCGGGGTCGGTGCGTCTCCGCTCCGGTGATCTCGCCGAGCCGATCGAAGAACGCGCGCTTGCGGGCCGAGCTCAGGCCCCAGTTGACCGGCACGGACTGGTAGCCCTCGTCGAAGCCCTCGTTCTTCCTCCGGTAGTCGAAGAAGCCCCAGGACGCGTGTTCGCCGACGGCCGCCGCGAGGTCGTTCGCGGCGCGGTCGAAGTCGTAGTGGTCGTCTTCGTTGAAGAGGATGGGCATGGGCCGGTATCCGTCCACGTCCCGCGCCCGACGCACCATGTCCGCGATCCCGGACGGCGCATCGACGCCGTTGCCGTGCATGAGGATGAAATCCGCGGTCCTCACGACGTTCTCCCGCGGGATGGCGCCGCCGCTGTACGACGTGCTCACCAGCAGCCGCCGTCCCTCTCGCGTCGCCCGCTGGACGCGCGCGATCAGCTCGTGCACCCGCTCGGGCTGCAGGATGGGATGGTCGTAGCCGATGTCGCACTCGTTGTCGATCTCGACCAGCACGTGGCGATAGCCGTGGTCCAGGATCCAGTTCGTCGCGTTGTCGGTCGCGCGGATGACCGCGGCCTCGTCGCGCAGACGCTGGTCCTGGCCGAAATAGAAGTACCCGACGATGACGGCCATGCCGAGCGAGTCCGCGCGATCGAGCACGCGCTCCAGGCGGCGCATGTAGTCCGCGCGGAGCGCGCCGTCGGGAGCGATGGCCGAGTTGTTCCACGGCTGCTCCCTGGAGTAGCCCTCGGGCGATCCCCCTGGAGGTTGATCGTGAAGGCGAGCAGCCCGTGCCGCCGCCATTCGGGCATCGCGGCCACCAGCTCGCGCGTGTTCCGTTCCGGGTCCCACCGGTGCGTGTCCGGGTACGCCCAGCGCGAGACCGTGGCGGGGTTCAGGTCGTCGAAGATGCCCTGCACCATGCGCGCGTTGAACAGCAGCCCCTCGATCCGCTGCCCGTGCCACTGGCGGCCGGCGTAGGTGGGCCGACCGTCCACGTGGAACTCGTCGCCGACAATCGAGATCGAGGTGCTGCGCCGGGCCGCGCCCACCGGCAGGAGCAGCGCGGCCAGCACGGCGAGCGAGACGAGCGGGCGACAGATCATGGCAGACGCGTCCGGCCGGCCAGCGCCGCGCGGGCCTCGGCGAGCGCGCGGGCCGTGTCCTGGTTTCCCGGATCCAGCCGGAGGGCCTCGGCGAACTCGCGCACGGCATCGGCGTCGTGGCCGCGGCTGGCGGCCATCAAGCCGAGATTGAAGTGCGCCCGCGGGTTGTCGGGGGCGAGGCGGATCGACGTATCGAGCGCGCGCGCGGCTTCGGCGAACCGGCCCATCATCGCATAGGCCGCGCCCAGGTCCGACAGGGCCGCAGCGTCGCGGGGAGCGGCATCGATCACGCGACGCAGGTGCGGAACCGCGTCGGCAGGCCGACCGGCGGCAAGCAGGCTGGCGGCGAGGTTGTACTGCGCGTCCGTGTACTGCGGGTCGGCGGCAACCGCGCGCCTGAATTCCGCAATGGCCTCCTCCAGGTGCCCCGCGTCACGCTGGGCGGCCGCGAGCATGTTGCGGACCACCGCCCGATCCGGGGCGGCGTTGACGGCCTGCGTCAGGGCCACGAGCGCGGCGTCCAGGCGACCCTCCGATTGCAGGGCGGCGCCCAGGTTGGCCAGCGCGACGACATCGCCGGGGTACTTGCGGAGGCGTGCACGCATCAGCGCCTCCTGCAGCAGCAGACGGTCCTCCGGCCGCTTCGGCAGCACCTGGATCCAGAAGTGCGCCATCTCGTCGATCGCGCGATTGCCGCCGCGGACGCGCTCGGGAGGCGTGTGCGGGTTGCGGACGTTCGCCGTCGAGTTGTCGTACACCCAGCGCATCGAGAGGACCGTCCCCTTCGGCAGCGGAAGGGGCTCGGCCAGCTGGTAGACGCCCTGCCAGTTCAGGTCCCAGTCGGGAATCCGGATCAGCCATCGTGTCGTGCCGTCGGGCAGCCGCGCGGTGCCCTCGAAGGTCTTCCCGAGGTAGTGCGCGTGCGGGTAGACGCCCAGCACGTCAACGGCCACCGGCAGCTCGAGCTCGTCGGTTACCTCGAACGCGGCATCGCCGGCCGGGATGTCGAGCGCGCCGTCGTGCTCGAGCTGGAGGAGCATCGGGACGCGCGTGGCCGGGCGATCCGTGAAGTACAGGCCGATGGCGGGCTGGATGGGCTCGGCCCGCCCGGACGGCTGCAGGTGCAAATTGAAGATCAGGTCGGTGCCCGGATCGAGCCGCCAGGGCATGTCGGGCGGCTCGACGAGCGCCGGCGTGCCCGGCTTCCAGAACAGGAAATGGCTGTCGGGCTCGAACCGGTTCGACGCGAGCTCGAGATCCATGCCCGGAAAGCCTGGGCCGGGCGTGGCCGCGTCGAGCCGGCGGCCCACGCCGGTCGTGTCCGGCAGCACGTTCGCGTGGTGCACCAGGCGCGCGTTGCCGGGCAGGATCTCCATGGCCCGCACGTAGCGGCTGCGCGCGACCGTGGCGGGCAGGACGAGATTCCAGAAGACGTCGCTGCCCTCGGCGGGCACCACGAACGGCTCGGCGGCGCGCAGCACCAGGTCAGGCGTCCCGCGCTGCCAGCCGTCCGGGAACTCGGGGGCCTTCGGCTGGAGCTGTCGATTGCCTTCCGGAGCTCCCCCGGCGGCCCAGGCCGCGAGGGTGTCGATCTGCGCGTCGGTCAGCCCGCGTTCGCCGACGAACCGGCCGTAGCCGCGTTCCGGCTGCCAGGGGGGCATGTAGCGGCGCCCGGTGACCTTCGCGATCTGCTTCGCGTGCTTGCGGGCCTCCTCGAAGGTGAGGAGCGGGAACGGACCGGGACCGCCGGGGTGATGACAGGGGGCGCAGTTCGCGAACAGGATGGGCGCGACGTCGGCGGCAAACGTGGGAACCGGCGCCGGCTGTCGACGGCACGCGGCGCTGCCGGCGGTGACCAGCGCCAGGGCCATCGCCGCGAGCCGGCGCGTCATCGGCTGACGTCGGCGATCAGGCAGCCGATCGCCTGCGTGCTGCGAAATGGGGGCAGCTGCCCGTCGCGGATTGCGGCGACCACCTCGTCCAGGTCGTGGCGCGTCGGGGCCGGCCGCACGCGGCCGATGTCCACGTAGCGATCGTCGATGCGCCCGCGGTAGACGAGCGTGGGCCTACCCTCACCACGCACGAAAACGGCTGCCTCCGGTGTCGCGGTCGCGCCGGCCAGGTGGACGAGCGCGTGGCCGGGATCCCGGAGGGCCCGTCCCGTGTACCCGTAGTCGCTGAGATAGGACCGGATGGCATCCGCCGATTCAGCCGGATCGACGAACACGAGCGCGAAGTCCATCCCCTCACCGGCGAGGCGGCGCTGCAGGCGCTCGATCTCCGGCGCGTAGCGCGCGGCGACGGGGCAGTCCGTGCGGCTGAAGACGAACACCCAGGCTCGTGCGTGGCTCGCGAACGGGCGCACGTGGCTGCCGTCGAGGCCGGTCAGCGCGACCTCCTGCGCGGACGCCGCAACGCACGAAAGAAGGACGAGCGCGCCTGCCAGCGCGACCCGTCGCGTGCGGGGCATGATCGCGATTATAGCGGCGCCGCGGGCCCGCGCAGTGGGAGCCGGAGGTCGCAGGTCAGATCTCTCGCAGAGACCGCCCGAGGGCACGAGAACGCGGAGGGTGACAACCGGCGCCGGCCGCAACGCGGCCGGCTCTGTCGCGGCTGCGCCGCGACGCCGGTCTCGCAGTCGGCGCCGGCAGCGTGACAGCCTCGGCGATCTCTTGCCCTTTGCGTGCCCTGCGGGAGATCTGCTTTGCGTCCTCGGCATCCTCCGGGTCTTTCTATCGCACGACGCCCGCGCCCTCGCGAATCACGACGAAGCGGTCCGCCGGCACGTGTTCCACCGTCTGTCGCCGCCCGTCCGGCCACGCGACGTCGATTCGGTCCGCGGTCGTCGCCGCTCCCAGCCCGAAATGCGCGCGCACGTCGTCGTGGGAGTAGTAGCTCGACTGGCTCAGGATCGCGCGCGCCTGGGTGCGGCCGCCGGCGGTCACCCGGATCGTGGCGCCGAGCCCGAGCCGGTTGGAGGCCGTCCCCTCGAGCGCGACCGAGAGCCAGTGATTGCCGCCGCGGTACTCGTTGCGCAGCAGCGAGGGCGGCTCGTTCATGTTCATGACGAGGACGTCCACGTCGCCGTCGTTGTCGAAGTCGCCGAAGGCGGCCCCGCGGCTGGATTGCGGCGTCGTGAGCCCCGGACCGCCGCTGGCGCTGTCGTCTTCGAACGTGCCGTTGCCGCGATTCCGGAAGAAGATCCGCGGGCCCTTGTGCGGATAGCGCGGGAACCGGCGCTCGACCTCCGGGTACACGTTGCCGGTCATGTACATGACGTCCTGCCAGCCGTCGTTGTCGAAGTCGGCGAGGGCCGCTCCCCACTCCACGTAGCGGTTCTCGACCGCCAGTCCCGAGGCCGTCGCGACGTCCTCGAACCGTCCGTCGCCGGTCGCGCGATAGAGCGCCGGGATGTCGTCGGCGAAGTGCGTCTTCAGCAGGTCCAGGTGGCCGTCGGCGTTGACGTCGCCGACGCCGACGCCCATGCCCGCCTGCGCCATGCCGTTCTCGCTGAGGCCGCTGCCGCTCGGCACCGCGACGTCGGTGAACGTGCCGTCGTGGTTGTTGTGGTACAGGATCGCCGACGTGGAATCGGACGCGACATAGATGTCCACCCACCCGTCGTCATCGAAGTCCGCGGCCAGCGCCGTCATCGAGTAGCGCCCGGCCACGCGCGCGACACCCGAAGACTGCGACACGTCCTCGAACGAGCCGTCGCCGCGATTGCGGTACAGCAGGTTCGTGTCGGTGGGCAGGCCCTTCGGGCCGCAGTTGACGGGGATGCCCTTCCACAGGCAGTTGATGCCCTGGCCGGGCTCGCTGGCGGTGGCCAGATCGAGGCGCAGGTAATTGGCGACGAACAGGTCGAGCCGGCCGTCGCGGTCGTAGTCCACGAACGTGCAGCCGGATCCCCAGCGGCGCGGTCCGTCCGGCAGGCCCGCGGCTTTCGTGACGTCCTCGAAGCGGCCGCCGCGATTGTGGAACAGGTAGTTGCGGCCGTAGGACGTGATGAACAGAATCGACCGCGCCGTCGTTGTCGTAGTCGCCGGCGCAGACGGAGGACGCGAAGACGGTGAGGCCGAGACCCGACGCGGCCGTGATGTCGGTGAACGTGCCGTGCCCGGAGTTCCGATAGAGCCGCGTGGTCGGTCCCTGGCGCGCGATGGCCGGGTCTTCCGTGCGCTCGCCGTCCACGAGACGCGAGCCGCCCAGCACGAGCGCGTCGAGCCAGCCGTCGCCGTCCACGTCCACCCACGCGACGCCGGCGCCGTTGGTCTCGATGATGAACCGCTTGCGCTCGAGGCCGCCGTAGATGGACGGCACCGTAAGGCCGGCCCGAGCCGCGATGTCCGTGAACGTCGTGCCCGGAGCCTTCGGCGATTGCCCGGATGCAGGAGCCGTGGAGACGGCCATCAGCCCGGCGCAGAGCACGAGCCCGATTCGCCATCCTGCGCGGCGCACCACGAGATTGTACCGCCGCCCGTGTCATGAAACGAGATTACGGTGATTACTCAGATTGATTACGAGGATTGCACGTCACGCTGTCACGCAGAGGGGGCAGGCGGCGCGGCGAAGCCGCGCCAGGACGGGTGGGAAGCCTTGAGGAGAGAGGTGCGTACAACCCGATGCGCCTCTCTCCTCAGGGCTTCCCACCCGCCCTGCCGGCCGCGTCGCGGCCGGCGCCTGCCCCATCTCCCCAATCAATCTGCGCAATCACCGTAATCCCGTTCCTATCCCAAAATCCCGTCAAATCCCAAAATCCCTACCGCGGCTGCTGTGCATCGGTCAGCTTCGCCGCGACGTCGAACTCCTTCGCGGCCTCGTCCGTGCGTCCCAGCTTCTGCAGCGCCTGGCCGAGCAGGTAGTGCGCGGACTTGTTGTTCGGGTCGTACTCGACGGCGCGCCGCAGGAATCCCTCCGCCGTGCCCGCCTCGCCCTGTGCCATGTACGCGCGGCCCAGGATGATGTACGGGCCGCTGTAGTACGGGTTGATCCACAGCGAGCGCTGGAGGGCGACGATGGCCGGCGGCCACTGCTGCAGCCGCGCGTAGGCCTCGCCCAGGCGATACTCCGCCATCGCGTTCAGCGGGTTGACGTCGAGCTCCTGCTTGAAGAGCGCGATGCCCTTCTCGATGTCCGCGCGATAGACGGCAATCTCGCCGAGCAGGAAATGCGCCCCGGCCAGCGTCGGGTCGAGCGCCAGCGCTCGCTCGACCTCGGAGACCGCGGCGTCGTGGAACTCGACCCGCACCATCATCTGCCCCGTCAGGAGGTGCGCCGCCGCCGAGTCGGGCGCGACGCCGAATGTCGAGGCGAGGGCCTCGCGCGCCTTGTCCGGCTGCGACGTCTGGATGTACGCCATGCCGAGGACCTGGGCGAGCTCGACGTTGTCCGACGCCCACCCGCGGCTCTCTTCGAGCAGCGGCAGCGCCTCCTTCAGGCGGCCGGCCATGTAGTACGACAGGCCGAGGACCTGGACCGCTTCCTTGCGCTCGACCGAACCCTCCGCGAACCGGTGCGCCACCGGCGCGAGCGCGTCGATCGCCTTCACGGGATCGTCCAGGTGGTAGTAGGCGATGCCGGTGAGATAGCCGACGTGCGGATCGCCGGCCGGCAGCGCACGCAGTTCCTCGAGGGCGTGGGCCGCCTGCCCAGCCTCGATCAGCGCGTGAATCGCGGCAAGCGTCGGCTGCGAATCGGGTGCAGCGGGGGTGGGCGCCTGCGCGGCCAGCCAGGCCGTCATCAGCCAGAGGGTCAGAGACATGCAATCGTCAATCGTCAATCGTCAATCATCAATCGTCAATCATCAATGCTGACCCCTGCCTTCCGTCAATGTGAGGCGCTGGTCTGCCTTGACGCCGGCCCAGTGCTCCTCGAGGCCGTTCGGCCAGCGGACCTCGATCCGATCGGCCGCCGCGACGCTCCCGAGGCCGACGTGCACGGTGAAGTCGTTCTGGGACAGGTAGCTGCCGCCGCCCTGCACCTCGCGCAGCTGCACGACGGGTCCCGTCACGATCCGGATCCGGGCGCCGATGGCGCTCCTGTTCGACGTCGTACCGATCAGGTGCAGCTCGAGCCAGTGATTGCCCGGCGGCGCCGACGTCAGGAACACGTCGGGCGTGTCGTGGACGTTGTTGATCGCCACGTCGATCGTGCCGTTCCCGTCGAGATCGCCGAACGCCGTGCCGCGGCCCGCCTTCGCCGTCGTCGCCGGCGGACCGAGCGCCTCGCTGACGTCCTCGAACTGCCCGCCGGTGTTCCGGTAGACGACCTTCCGCTGCTCGTAGCCCGCCTCGGTCTGCAGCTGCCGCACCTCGGGATAGACATGCCCGTTCGTGAGAAAGATGTCGAGCCACCCGTCGTTGTCGAAGTCGGCGAAGCCGGCGCCCCAGCCGAGCCAGCGGCTGTTCAGCCCGAGTCCCGAATCGAACGTGCGGTCCTCGCAGAAGCTCCCGCCGGTGTTCGCGTAGAGCGAGGTCGTGTCGCCGGCGAAGTTCGTCTTCAGGATGTCGAGCCAGCCGTTGCGATCGAAGTCGCCGATGCCGACGCCCATGCCGGCCTGGGGCTTGCCGTCCTGGCTGTAGGCGCAGCCGGCGCGGACGCCGATGTCCACGAAGGTGCCGTCGTGGCGGTTGCGGTACAGGGCACTCGGGTTCGAGTCGTTGGCCACGTACAGGTCCACCCAGCCGTCGTTGTCGAAGTCCAGCGTCGAGACGCCGAGGCCGTACGAGCCGCTGGCCCTGGTGATCCCCGACGCGTCCGACACGTCGGCGAAGGTGCCATCGCCGCGGTTGTGGAACAAGGCGTTCCTCCCGCCGTTGAGTCCGGGCGGGCCGCACGCCACTGCCACGCCCTTGTAGCGGCACAGCCCGGAATCCGGCGTCGGCGCGGTAGCGAGGTCGAGGTCGATGTAGTTGGCGACGAACAGGTCGAGCTGCCCGTCGCGATCGTAGTCGAGGAACGCACAGCCCGTTCCCCACCGCGTCTTCGAGTTGCCGACGCCTGCCCTGTCGGTCACGTCCTCGAAGTGCGCATGGCCATCGTTCCTGAAGAGCCGGTTCTGCCCGTAGTAGGTCACGAACAGATCCACGTTGCCGTCGTTGTCGTAGTCGCCCGCGCAGGCGCCCTGCCCCCAGCCCCACTGGTTGCGGAGGCCCGCCGCCTCGGTGACGTCCTCGAACGTCGCGCTGCCCCGGTTCCGATAGAGGTGCGGCCTCGGCTCCCCGCCCTTCGGAAAGCCCTGGAGCGTCGTCCCATTGACGAAGAAGAGGTCCGTGCGGCCGTCGTTGTCGTAGTCGAGCATCGCGACGCCGCAGCCCGTGGTCTCGAGCAGGTAGCGGTTGGTGGCCCTGCCCCCGAAGACCGTCACGCCGGTGAGCCCGGCCTCCGGGCCGATTCGCCGGAACGCGAAGGGAACGGCCCCGCCGGCGATGGCGGCGGCCACGACGGTGCAGGCCAGCGCCGCGCCGACGGCGACGATCCACCGCGTCTGCATGCGGCCTAGGGCCCCCCCTGCGCCGCCTGGGCGTCGAGGCGGCGGCCCTCGTCCAGGTGCCGGGCCGCGCCGGCGGCGTCGCCCTTCTGCTCGAGGGCGCGCGCGAGCGCATACTGGGCGGCCGAGCTCGACGGATCCAGCCGTGCCGCCTCGCGGAGCTGCGCCAGCGCGCCGTCGAGGTCGTGCGCGATCAGGCGCTTCCGGCCGACGCTCAGCGCGAAGATGGCGGCCTGCTGGTCGGCCTTCACCTTGTTCAGCCGTTCCGCGTCGGCAAACGCCTGGGCCGCGCCGTCGGCATCGCCCTGCCGCTGCAGGATCTGCCCGATGCTCAGGTACGCCTCGGGCGACTGCGGCTCGATGGCAATCGTCTTCCTGAACTCCGCCAGCGCCGCGTTCTGGTCCCCGCGCTGCTTCAGGACGGTGCCGAGCATGTAGTGCGCCTGTGCGTACCGCGGCTTTGCCGCCAGCGCGGCGCGGAACTCCTCGATCGCGTCGGGCAGTCGCCGCGTCTGCCACAGGACGACGCCCAGCGTGTAGTGCGCGTCGGCGAGCCCCGGTCCGAGGCGGACGGCTTCGCGCAGTGCGCGCTCGGCGCCCTCGAAATCGTCCTGCTGCTTGAGGGCCGTCCCCAGGTTGTAGAACGCCTCGGCGTAGGTGGGGTCGTCACGTGTCAGCGCCTGGAGCACGGCTACCGCGTCCTTGAGGTCCGCCTGCTGCATCAGGGCCGTGGCCAGGTTGAGCCGGCCGATCGAGTTGTCCGGGTGCGCCGCCGTCAGCGCCTTGAAGGTGGAGACGGCCTGCTCGGCATCGCCCCGCTGCATGTAGGCCAGTCCGAGCGCGTTCAGCGCGTCGAAGCCGGTCGGGTCCAGCGCGGTCGCGCGCTCCAGGGCAGCAATGGCGTCATCCACCCGGCCGCGCTCCCTGAGCGCCACGCCGAGCCGCGTGAACGCCACGCCAAGCGAGGGGTTCATGGTGGTCGCGGTCCGCAAATGATCAATCGCCTCGTCCAGATGCCCGCGATCGCGAAGCACGACGCCCAGGTAGTACTGGGCATCGGCGCTGCGCGGATTGATGGCTACCGCCGCCTCGAGCGGCCCGAGGGCGGATTCCGGGTCGTGCCGCAGCCACTCGGTGACGCCCAGGTGATACTGCGCGTCGAAGAGCTTCGGCGCGAGCGAGACGGCCTGGCGGAAGTGGTCGGCCGCCTGATCGATCTGCCCCTGCTGGCCGAGCACGAAGCCGAGGCGGTCGTGCGCTTCCGCCATCCGCCCGTCGCCTGCCAGCGCCCGGGTGTACTCGCGGAGGGCGCCGGGAAGGTCCTTGCGCTGCTCGAAAACGAGACCGAGGCCGTAGTGCGCCGTGGCCAGGTCGGGGTTGCGGGCCAGGGCCGCGGTGAACTGCGCCGTCGCCTCGTCGAGCCTGCCCTGCTCGAGCAGGCGACCGCCGTCGGCGACCTCTTGCTCCGCGGTTGTGGGGGCGGGACGACCGGGATGACTGCCGTTCTGGGCCGCGGCACCGCCTGCACCCAGAGAGACGATGCAGGCAAGAGCCGCCACGACGAGCTTCACAGGTGGATCTTAACGCGGCTTCTGCGGCGCCGGTAGGCAGGCCTGAAGGCCTGCGCTACATGAGCGCCCGCGCATGAGCCCCTACGCATGAGCCCCCGCGCATGAGCCGCCCGCGCGCCCCGTCATCAGGGCGCGCGGGAGCCACTCGAGAGACCGCCTAGAACATGAACTTCACGGCGAACTGGAAGTTCCGCTGCGGGTCGGCGTTGCCATACGCCGTGGAATCGATCACCCCGGCGTGGTTGTTCGGGTTGCCGGGCACGCCGACGGTCGAGTCAGGCTGACCCAGGTTGACGACGTTGAAGATGTTGACGGCCTCGACCCGAACCTCGAGGTCGCGGCTGCCACCCACCCGGATGTGCTTGAACAGCGACGCGTCGGTCCGCCGGTAGTACGGACCGCGCAGGGCGTTCCGCTCCAGGTTGCCGAAGGTACCGACCGCCGGACGGCCGAAGGCGCTGTTGGCGTCGCCAATCGGCGCGGCGTTGAACCACTGGTCCTGAGTCTTCGGGCCGTCAGGGTTGCCGGTCAGGTTCGGCCTGCCCGGACCGGTGTCGCGGTCGGCGCCCGAGTCGTTGTAGCCGACGTTGAACGGTACGCCGCTCTGCATGGTGTGGGTGGCGTTGAACTGCCAGCCGCCGAGGATCGCGTCAGCCGCCGGCGACACGTTGCTGCCCCAGCGCTTGTCCTTGCCGAAGGGGATCTCCCAGACGAGCGTGAAGTTGAACAGGTTCGTCCGGTCCCAGTCCTGCACGCCGTAGTTCAGGTTCGGGTCCCACAGGAAGTAGTCGTCGCTGTGGCCCTGGGCCTTCTGCAGCGTGTAGTTGGCCGACATCTGGTAGCCCTTCGAGAAGCGCTTGGTGAACTTCGCCTGCAGCGCGTCGTACTGGTTGGTGGCGCAGTCGCAGAAGTAGTTGATGCCCTGGCTCAACCCGAACGGACCGCCGAGCCCGAGATACGTCGTCTTGATGCCCGAGTAGAACGGCCGGCGATCGTTCTGCGACACGCCCTGGGCGTAGCCGTCGATGGTGGGCTGGTTGACGTTGAACTCGGGGCCGTCGCCGGCGAACACGTCGTGGCCGCGGTTGCCGACGTAGCCGACCTCGACGGAGGTCGTGTCGGTGAGCTGCCGCTGGACGGTGATGTTGAAGGCATTCACCGCTGGCGGCCGCTGCGTGCGCTGGTTGGTGTGCGGGCTGACGCCTTCCGGCAGCAGGAACCGCCCGTTGGCACCGACCGCGGGGAACGTGGGCGACTCGGGTCCCTGGTCCAGATTGAACGCCGCGTCGAAGCTCTCGGGACCGTTCAGCGACTGGCCCGCCAGCACCGGCAGGTTCTGGGTCACGCTGTGGCCGAACAGCGACCCGAACACGCCGATGTCGTAGCTGCGTCCGAAGCCGGCCCGTATGACCGTCTTCTCGTCCCACTGGTACGTCACGCCCAGGCGCGGCGCCCAGTTCAACTTGTTCTTCACGTCCCCGCCGAGATCGACGCCGCCGACGCCGCCGACGAGGATCTCGGCGGTGTTCAGGTCGAACCAGCCGCCGTTGCCCGCCGCGTTGACGGTCTGCGGGTTGATGACGTCGAGGCGGATGCCGTAGTTGAGCGTCAGCTTCGAGGTCGCGCGCCAGGTATCCTGCGCGTAATAGAAGTGGCGCCACTGGAGTTCCTGGGCGTCGGTGCTGCTGCTGACGTAGCGGCTGAACGACGACACATCGCCAAGGAGGAAGGTGGCCATGCCCGACCCGCCGCCGTTGGGACCCTGCGTGCCCTCGGGGTTGAAGCTCAGCTCACCCGAGCGGTGCGAGTCGCTCGGCACGCGCAGGTTGTAGGCGCGGCGGAGGTCCACGCCGAACTTGAAGCTGTGGTTGTTCCAGATCTTCGTCAGGTTGCCGACGATCTGCCACTGCTTCTCGTCCTCGTCCAGCGGGCAGTTGCAGCGGTTCACGCCCAGGCCCGACCCGGCCGAGAAGCCGCGATCGCCGTTGATGAAGAACGCGGGCAGGCCGCTCGTGAACGTCGTGTCGTTGTTCAGTCCGGGGATGCCGGCATCGGCCGCCGGCGTCGTCCCGTAGTCGAACGGCAGGACGTTGACGTGATAGCGGAACCACCCGAAGCGCACGTCCACGAGGAACGTCGGCGACAGCGTCTTGTCGTAGCCGAGCGCCAGGCTCTGGTTGCGCACGTCGGAGGTGCCGCCAAGGCTGACGAGGGCCGCGCCGCCGCCCGTGCCGAACGCGGTCGGACCGTCGCGCAGGAAATTGGCGAGGCTGTATCGTCCGAACATGTTCGACGTGCCGTCCAGGCGATGGTCGATGCGGACGTCGTACTGGTCCCCGTTGAACTTCTCACTGCCGCTCGCGACGTAGTTGTTGCGCGTGCCGCCGTCGGTGCCCGGCGCATTCGGCATCGGGATCAGCTGCAGGATGGCCTGCGCCTGCGGCGAGAGCCGGTTCGCCGGGATGACGTTGCCGCCGAACTGCACGCGATTCGCCGGGGTGGCGCCGCTCGCCGGATCGAAAATCGGCGTGCCGTAGGCGCTCAGGTCGCCGTTCCTGGCCGCAGCGGTGGGCACGGTGAGCAGCTGCGAGCCGCCCTGCGTGTCGCGCTGGCCCTGGTAGGCACCGAAGAAGAACGTCCGGTTCTCGATGATCTTCCCGCCGAACGTCCCGCCGAACTGGTGCTTGCTCGTGTCGGGGATGAACTTGCCCGTCAGCGGATCCTTCTGAAACTGCGTGAACGGGTTTCTGGCCTCGAAGTTGTCGCCCTGCCAGAACTCGAACGCGCTGCCGTGGTACTCGTTGGTGCCCGACTTGGTCTGCACCGAGACGACGCCGGCAATCGCCTGCCCGAACTCCGCGTCGTAGTTCTGCGACGTGATCTTCGCCTCGCCAATCGCGTCGAGGTTGGGATTGACGACGATGATGCCGAGGATCGGGTCGCGGTTCTCGGTGCCGTCCAGCTGGTAGGCGGTCCCGCTGAAGTGCTGGCCGTTCACCATGGTCTGGACCGAGCCCTGCGGGTTCTCGCTCGCCGCGTGCTGCCAGCCGAGCTGCTGGGTGCCGGGCGTCAGGAGGAGGAACTTGGTGAAGTTGCGGTCGAGCGACGGCAGCTCGGTGAGCTGCTTGGTGTCGAACGTCGTGGCGACGTCGGCGCGGTCGGTCTTGAGCAGCGGCGAGCCGCCGGTCACCTGGATCGTCTCGGCGACCTGTCCAACGGCCAGCTTCAGCGTGATGGGCGTCTGCGCGTCGACGTTGACGAGGACCGACGACACGACGGCGGTCTTGAAGCCCGACAGCTCGGCCTTCACCTCGTACGTGCCGGGGAGCAGCCGATCCTTGACGAAGAAGCCCGACTCGTTGGTGACGACCGTGTCGACCGTCTTCCGATCGAGGCTCGTGATGGCGACCGTGACGCCGGGCAGTACGCCCCCGCTCTCGTCGGTGACGGTGCCGCCGATGCTGCCGTACACGGCTTGAGCGAGCGCGGTGGCGGGGAGCGCGAGCGTGAAACCGAGCAGCAGCGCGGCGGCGAAGCCGCGACCGCACCGGATCAACTGAGACGTGCCGGCCCGAGACATATCTGCGCCTCCTCTGAAATCCGCCGACGGAGCACGAATCGCGTGCCGGACGGGGCGCGGAGGCAGGGCATCGGGTCGGACGGAAGGGGGATCCGTCCAGCGGGATGCCGCCGCGCGTCGGTGCTCTTTGCAGACCGACGGGGGAGACGGCACATGCCGCGATTCGGTGGCGGCAACCGCGCGATGCTAGTAACCGATTGGTATTACCGTCAAGCTTTTTTTTGTAGCGCGGCCGTGTTTGCCGGCGAGCCAGCTCAGGTACACCGAAGCGGCAGCGTTCGCCAAATTGCTCAAGGATTCGAAGCCGGACTGGTCGTGCGGCACGGCCTGGCGCCGGTCAGCCGTGGTCAAGCCTTTCGCGATTCTCGACCGGCCAAGTGGTCGGACCACTGGGGCATTGAACATTGACGATTGACGATTGACGATTGGCCTATTTGAGCACCGTGAGCGTGACGTCCACCTTCACCACCTCGCCGGTGACCTTGTCGGTGGCGGTCGTGTACTGCGCGGATTGGCCGTCGGCGAGAACGATGGTCTGGTCGGACTTGAACGTTCGGAATGACGGATGCCCCGTCTTCGCGGCGCCTCCGACGCTGTCGTCGGGATAGACGGAGGAGTCCTCGATTGTGACGCGAACTGCGTAGCGGCCCCCGTCGAGAGCCGAGGCCGAACAGTCGATGGATGTGCCGACCTCCCGGTAGTTGTAGCTCTCGATCACAGGGACTGGCGTGCTGCTGACTCCTCCTTGGACGGTCATGGCGATCGGCAGCTGGGCCCCCATTCGTACGCTGGCCGGTGATGCATTCGTCGTCACGGTCATCGCGTAGGGAAGGCTGCTGATTCGCTTTTCGCCCTGATAGCGCGAGAGCACGACCTGCACCTTGAGCGACTGGCGGTCCCTGGGCGCCGGAGGGGACGGCGCTGGCGGCTGTGCGAGCGCGGCTGCAGCGGCGCCGAGGAGGATCATCACGGCAACGGCGGACGTCTTCAGCTGAGTCACTTGGAGTCTCCCTGGTCGACGCTCTCGTGCACGAGCGGCTCGATTTCGATTGGCGGTACGATAATTGGCGCGGGCGGGCCCTCGAGCTCGCTTGTCGGGGTCGTGTAGGCCCTGGCCAGGACCAATGGCGCGCGCGAGGCCGCACGCAGCAGGCGCTGCAACGATTGCCGTTCCGCGGCAGGCACGAGCACCTCCTCCGCGTCACGCGCCGCGGATGCGCGCACCCGATTCGCCGTCCGGGTCACATGGCGCTCGATTCCTGTCCTCGCCAGCACGGGCGCGGGCGCCGCTGGTGCAACGACGTGTGTGCTCGCCAGGCGGGCGGGTGACGCCGGCGTCGCTGGTGCCTCCACAGTCGAACCGTCACCGAGCAGCCGCAGGCCAATCAGCAGTGCCGCCAGCACCGCACCGCCGGCACACACGCCGACTGATGTCCAGCGCGTGCGCCGCACGGGCTCCTCCGCGATGCGCGACCGCACCCGCCGCAAGAGGTCGGCAGATGGCGCCACGTCCAGCGCGCGGTCGATCTCTTCGTCCAGGGTATCGCGCGGGTCGAAGGTCATGACAGCAGCTCCTTCAGCCGCTTGCGGGCCGTGAACAGCCTGGACTTCACCGTGCCCTCCGGAATGCCCAGCAGCGCGGCCACCGCGCCAATGTCCTGCCCTTCGATGGACGCGAGCACGACGGCCAGGCGCAACCTGTCCGGCAGCGCATCGATTGCCGCCCAGAGCGCCGCCTCACGATCGAGGGAGCCCGACTCGGGCCCGTCGGCCGCGGCCATCTGCACGTGCACCAGCTCCCGCGCACGCCGCCGCCGATCGGCACGCTGGTGGTCGAGCGCAAGACGCCATGTCAGCCGGACGATCCACGCGCGGAACCGGGTGCCATCCCGAAGGCTGGCCATCCGGCGGTGCGCGCGGACCACGGCCTCCTGCGCGACGTCTTCGGCGTCCTGTCTCTGCCGGAGCACGCTGTACGCCACCCGGAACGCCAGCCGCGACACCTCGACGAGTCGCGACTCGAACGCGCGCTCGAGCTCATCCGTCACGAGGAAGAGCCCGTCGATGTCCGCGGCCCGTTCATGCATGCCCACCCCACAAGACGCCGCCCGCTGCGCGCCGGTTCATTGACAATTGATGATTGACGATTGACGATTGAATTCCCCAATCCAATCGTCAATCGTCAATACTCCAATCGTCAATGCGCGCGCACGTCCTCGCCTTCCACGCGCCGTACAAGTGCCGCCACGCGGGCGTGTGCTGCTCGTCGGGGTGGGACATCCCGGTCGAGGCGCCGCTGTACCGCACGCTGCACGCCGCCGTGGAGTGGGGGCAGCTTCGCGTGGAGGGATTCGGCCTGTCCGGGGCGATGTTCGAGGCCGCATCCGGCCTCCCCCACGGCGAGCCGGCGCTGCTCGGCCGGAGGGCCAACCGGCACTGCGTGTTCTTCGAGCCGTCGCGCGGCAACCTGTGCGCCATCCAGCGGCAGATGGGCCACGCCCATCTGCCTTCCGCCTGCCGACACTTCCCGCGCGTCGTCCTCATCGATCCGCGCGGCGTCTTCATCACGCTCTCGAACGTGTGTCCCACGGCGGCCAGCCTGCTGCTCGAGCCCGGATCGGCCCATGTCGTCCTGAACGCGCCGGGATTCGACGATCACGCGATCTGGGAAGGACTCGACGCGCGCGAGGAGCTGCCGCCGCTCATCCGCCCCGACCTGCTCTGGGACTGGCAGGCGTGGGACCGATGGGAACGGCGCGCGGTCCGGCTGCTCGCCGATACGGAGGGCACTCCCGAGCAGGCCCTTCAGCTCCTCCGCTGCGCCGTGACGGCGATGATGGCATGGCGTCCGGCGGAGGGTCCGCTCGTGGACGCCGTCGATCGCGCCTTCGAGGAGGCGAGGGCCGGTGAAGCCTGGACGCCCTCTCGCGACACGCTGCTCGAGCTCGAGCGGTGTGTCACCTCGAGCACCGGGCCGGCATCTTCAGATCGTGGGCCCGCGCCGGCGGCGGCCGAGGTGCCCGGCTGGGAGGCCTGGAGCGGCGCCGTGCGGCGATTCCTCGCGTCGCGGGCCTTCGCCAACTGGGTCGGCTGCTACGGCACGAGCCTGGCCACCTGGTTCAAGTCGATCGAGGCCGCCTATGCCGTGCTGCGGCTCAGCGCGGCCCGCGCCAGCGTGGCCTCCGGAACGCCGCTGGACCGCGACGGCCTGATTGCGGCGCTTGCCGACACGGATCACCTGCTGATGCATCAAATATCTGCGGAAGAGCTGGCGCGGGGGCTCGAACAGTGGGAGGAGCGACGATGAGCGGTCTCACGGCGGACGACAAGGGCGTGCTGGTGCCGTGCCCGTCCTGCGGAACGATGAACCGCCAGGCCTTCGCGCAGCTCGGGCAGACCGCGCGGTGCGGGCAGTGCCATCAGGACCTGCCGTCGCCCGATCGACCGGTGGAGGTGGGCAGCACGGCCGAGTTCGACCGGCTCGTTGGCGAGTCGCGCCTGCCCGTGCTGGTCGATTTCTGGGCGCCGTGGTGCGGGCCGTGCCGGGCCGTGGCGCCCGAGATCGAGAAGGTGGCCCGTTCGCTCAGCGGACGCCTGCTCGTGGCGAAGGCCAACACCGACGTGCTCGATCGCACGGCCGCCCGATACACCGTGCGCTCGATTCCGACGCTCGTGCTGTTCAAGGGCGGCGCCGAAGCCAACCGCGCGGTGGGCGCCATGAACGCGGGGAATATCGTACGGTTCGTCGGCGAGCAGGTCGCCTGACGCCGAGCTGAGTGTCGCCCGGATCTCGAGGTCTGCCCGCTCCTACCAGCGATTGACGACCGGCGGCGCCGCGGCGGCCGGCGCCTTGCCCGACGCATTGGGGGCGGCTTCCGGCGCAGCCGCCTGGTGCGGCAGCGCCGCTTCGTCCACCGGCAGTTCGATCCGCGCCTCGAAGGCGATGGCCGACTGGTACTGGAGGCTGCCGCCGCCGCCGATGGACGAGACCTGGCAGCGGACGACCTTGCCCTTGATGTTTTTGAGCGCGGCGGGCCCTTCGAAGATGACCGTCACGCGGGTGCCCGGCACGAAGCGCGTCTTGCCCTCGACGAGCACCCCGCTCGCCGACATGTTCAGCAGGCGGACGGTGTCGCCCGGGGAGAGGCGCATCCCCGTGATTCCCGGCAGCGCCGACGCGGGATAGCGAGGATCCGCGCGACCCGTGTCGACGGCTGCGTTCTCGGTCTTCTCCGCCATCACCGTGCCTCCCCGTCGCCTTCACGCGGCACGTACACCTCGAACGCGACGCCCTGCGGTCCCTCTCGCGCGAGCCACATGAACCCGCCGATGCTGCGCACGGCATCGTGCGCACCCGCCAGGACGGCGCCGGCGCGTTCCCAGACCCTCGTATCCGCCGATTCGAACAGCTCGCCCGCCAGGTCGTCGCCCGCGCCCTCGCCGTTCACGTGCACGGCCACGAGCACGTACTCGCCGGGCGTCATGGCCCGTCCACGCGCGGCGTCCTCGTCCACGCCCACGTCGGCGACCTCGACGGTCACCTGGCCCGCGGACACGGCGGCGCTCCGGTTCAACGCGATCGACACCAGCAACTGCTCGACGATCTGGGGCGGCGCGGCAAGCACGGATTCGGGAGCCGCCACGAGCACCGCCAGCTCGAGGCTGCTGCCCAGCACTTCGCGCAGCGGCCGCTCGACCCGCGAGGCCAGCTCGCCGGCGCTGACGCCGCTGCCCTCGGAGGTCAGCGCCGCCAGGTCGAGGACCTGCCGCGCCGCCTGGCCTGCCGCTTTCGCGGCAGCGGTCAGCCGCACCGCAGCCCGGCGATCGGCGGCCTGTGCCGCGGCCAGCGCCGCTTCGAGCGCGGTCACGCGTGCCGCGAACCGCGCCTGGGCGGCATCGCGTGCCTGAGCAATCGATTCGGCATCCTGGCGCGCCGCCGCGAGCCGCCCCTCGAGCTCGGCGACCGTGCTCTGGGTGGACTGCTGCAGCTCGTTGAGGTTCAGCTCGAGCTCGCTGACGCGCGCATACGCGGCGTTGGCCGCCTCCTCCCGGGAGGCGACGGTCTCCGCCAGGCGCCCCTGCTCTCCCATCGCCTCGTTCAAGGCATCCTTCAGGGCCGCGATGTCGGCCTCGAGGCGGGAGGCGACCTCGTGGCGCGCGCGCTCGCCTTCCTCCTTGGCCTGCTCGAGCGACGCACGCAGGGCGTCGGTTTCGCCCTGCAGCCGCTCCCGATCGCCCACCGCGTCGGCAATGGCCGCGCGCGTGCGGTCGATCTCGGCGCGCAGGTTCTCGATCTCCGACTCGGCCGCCTGGTGCTGTCCGGAGACGGCCGCGAGCTGATCGGCGTAGCGGCGCTCGGTCTCGGCCAGCCCGGTCAGCCGCGCCGCCTGCTCCTCGCTGATACGTGTGCGCTCCTCGAGCGCCTCGGTCAGACCCTCGATCTCGGCGGCATGGCGGTACGTCAGCTCGGTCCTGGCCCGCTCCGCCTCGGCGAGCCGGGCTTCGAGCGCGTCCAGTTCGGCGGAGCTGGCGGCAGTGCTCGCCCCGGCGGCCCGGGCCTCCTCGAGCTCGGCCACCAGCCGCGCGCGCTCGGCATCGTGAGTGGACTCCAGGTCGGTCTGCCGCGACATCGCCTCGACGAGCGATTGCTCGAGGTGACGGGATTCCGTGACGTCGCGGATGCTGGCGAGGACGGATTCAATCCCGTCCGGGGCCCCCGGGTGCGGCCCGGCGTGAATCTGGACCGTGTGTCGGGTGCCCGTGAGCCCGGTCAGGTCGACCTCGATCGACCCCCGGTGGCCGGAGATCACCCGCTCGATGAAGACCTGCAGGTTGCCCCGTTCCTCGGTGGGGAGGAGGGCGTTAAGTGGTGTGCCAAGCAGCTGATCCAGGCGCTCGGCGCCCAGCGCTGCGAGGCCCGATTCGTTCACGGCGAGGAAGGTGCCGTCCTTCGCCAGGCGGACCAGAATGACGGGCTGCGTCTCGAGAATTGCCCTGAGGTGCGGCTCTGCCATCGTCGGCTGATCGACACTGACCGCCTGGCGGCCCGCGGATCTGGTCACGGCTAGGCTATCGGCACGAAACTGCACGGGGATTACGGACCCGGCTCAGCCTGGCCCGCGATAATCGGATCAAGTGTCGAGGTGGCCACGGCATGGTACAGCGGCCGTGCCTCCCGATAGATCCGCTTCGCCTCTTCTTTGCCCCACGGCTGGGCCATCAGGGCCTTGTACAGCGGCGTCAGGAACTTCCGCCGGCCCTGCGACGTCAGGAAGTGTTCCACCGCCGGCATTGCCGGCTGGTAGTGCCGCGGGATCACCAGCTTGAGCCACGTGAACAGGATCTCGCTGTTCCCCGACCGGCTGAACCCGAACGCCCTGTCGAGCGACGCGAGCTGCTCCCGCGATGCCTTGGGTGGCAGCGAGCCGATGAAGTGCTGCCACTCCTGAGTGGTCCATCCGGACGTCTCCAGCGACCCGGGCGCCGTTCCAGCCTCGAACCGCGCGGCTTCGCGGTCCACTCGTTCGAAGGCAGCCGAGATCGGCTGCAGCGCGTTTGACGGCAGCCCCGGCTGCTCGATCCACTCGTCCAGCCGCAGCCGCTTCTCGAGATCCGCATCGTCCTGAACGAGGTACTCGCGGAAATCGTCGAGGAACTGCGCGGTGGTGAGCGAGGTGAACGCGTGGCGCGAGAAGTAGCCGCGCAGCCAGTCGTCGAAGCGCGGGCGGCCGACCTCGTGCTCCACCATCCGCAGGAATGCGGCGCCCTTCTCGTACGGCACCGGTGTCGCGCCGTCGTCCGGGTCGCGGCCAGCGAGGTCGATGTGGAGGACCTGGTCGCCCGGGCGGGCCTCGAGATCCGCGAGCTCATCGAGCAGGTCGCGGCGGCCGAGCACCCGCAGCATCTCGGCGCGTTCGGGCCCGTAGAGCGCTTCCATGATGCGGTTCTCGAAATAGGTCGTGAAGCCCTCGTTCAGCCAGAAGTCCCGCCAGGTGGCGTTGGTGACGAGATTGCCGGACCACGAGTGGGCCAGCTCGTGGGCGATGAGCGAGGTGAGCGAGCGGTCTCCCGCGAGCACGGTCGGCGTGACGAAGGTGAGGCGCGGGTTTTCCATACCGCCGAAGGGAAACGACGGCGGCATGACGAGCACGTCGTAGCGGCCCCACTGGTACGGCCCGCCGATCGATTCGGCCGCCTCGATCATCTTCTCGATGTCGGCAAACTCCCATGCGGCCTTGTCCACGACCGAGGGTTCCGCGTAGACGCCCGATCGCGGTCCCACGGGCCGGAACGCGAGGTCGCCAATCGCGATCGCGATGAGGTAGGGCGGGGTCGGCCGGTCCATGCGGAAGCGGAACGCCCGCCGGCCGCCCCCCTCCGGCGTGCCGTCGGGCGTCAGCATCTCCGCGCTCATGAGCACGCGCAGGGGCTCCGGCGCGACGATGCGCGCCTCGTACGTCTGGCGGACGCCGGGGCTGTCCTGGGTCGGGATCCAGGAGCGCGTCAGGATCGCCTCGCCCTGGGAGAACAGGTACGGGTGCTGCCCGCCGGCGGTCTGCGACGGGGCGAGCCACTGCAGGGCCGGCGCGTCCGGGCTGGTGTGATACCGGACGACGACGAGCCGTCGATCCGCGGGCAGCGCGATTCGGAGGGGGCGCCCCAGGATGCGATCCTCGGGGCCCAGCTCGTAGCGCAGCGGTTCCCCGCCGCCGTCGAACACGCCCTCGATCGAGAGCTGCCGCGTGTCGAGCACGAGCTGCCGCGCCGACGGCACGGCCTCGATGGTCAGCGTGGCGCTGCCGGCCAGCACGCGGCGGTCGAAGTCGGCCCTCAGGTCGAGCGCCACGTGCGTGACGCGGGCTTCGTCGGGCACGCCGTAGCTGTGCACGTCGCGGGGAGCAGGTGACGTCATGGGGACCGAAGTCGTGGCGACAGGTGGCGGTGGCTGCCGGCTGCACGCCGCCGCGGCAAGGGCGGCGAGGGCCGCCGCGGCGAGCCGTGTCCGCACGCGGAGCGGATCCTCAGCGCGACGCGAACACGTAGTGCGTGCCGTCTGCCCGGAACGCGACGATGTCGTAGTGATCCTTTCTCGAGCCGTCGCCCTCCATGCCGGGCGCGCCGACCGGCATGCCGGGGACGGCCAGGCCCGCGATGTCCGGCTTCTCCCGGAGCAGCTTCTGCACGACGTCGGCCGGCACGTGGCCTTCGATGATGTAGCCGCCGACCAGCGCGGTGTGGCACGACGCGAGGTCGGCCGGCACGTGGTGCTCGGCCTTGACGATCCCCACGTTCGGCGTCTCGTTCACCGTCAGGTCGAATCCGGCCTGTTTCATGTGCTCGACCCACTTGGCGCAGCAGCCGCAGGTCGGGGACTTGTAGACGGTCATCTTCGGCGCGGGGCCGGGCGGCCGGGCCGACGCCGGCAGGGGAGCGCCTGCCGTGAGCGCGAGAAGGGCGACGAGCGTCAGTGCGCGATGCATGAAGTCCATTGTATTCCGCCGGGCAATTCCCACAGTCAATCGTCAATCGTCAATCATCAATCATCAATGTTCAATGGAAGACCCATCGCCCGAGCTCCCGCAGCGAGGCGCGCTTGCCCTGCATCAGCAGGCCCACGCGCACGATCCGGCCGGCGGCCCAGACGATGACGAGCATCGCCAGGAGGGTGAGCCCGACGCCCAGGCCGACCTGCCACCCCGGCGGGCGCTCGGGGAGCGCCAGCCGCAGCAGCATCAGGAAGGGCGTGGCCGGCGGGAAGAGGGAGGCGCCGACGGCGAACGCGCTCTGCGGTGCGCGGGTGATGAGCGTCCACGTCAGCGCCGGGATGAGCAGCATCATCATGGCCGGCGTCATCAGGTTCTGCGCGTCGCGCAGGTCGCTGCACGCCGATCCGATCGCGATGAACATCGAGCCGTAGATCAGGACCGACAGCACGAGAAACGCGACGAACCAGGCGACGATCCGCGGCTCGACCGCGTCGAGGTAGCCCCAGCGATGGGCGGCCCACGCGGCGCCCGAGAGGTACACGAGGGTCATGAGCGCCGAGACCGAGGTGCTGGCCAGGAGCTTCCCCAGCATGAGCTCGAACGGCGTGACCGACCCGAGCAGCACCTCGCTGATGCGGCTCATCTTCTCTTCGAGGACGCTGTTCAGCAGCTGAGGCGTGGTCATCACCACGACCAGGAAGAGGAGGAACATGAAGCTCACGGGGATCGCGATCGTCCGGATGCGATCGACCTCGCGCGCCTGCCGGACCGAGCCGTCCGGTGCGCGGGCGAGCAGCCCGAGCTCCTCGGTGGCCACCGGCTTCAGCAGCGAGGCCACGACGAGCGGGCTGACGTGCGCCTGGATGAACCGGCCCTTCACCACCTCCTTCAGGACGGTGCGGTTGATCCAGTCGGGCAGCTCGCGGTAGGCCGGCGCAGCCGAGTAGTAGCGGATCCTGGGGTCGCCGTCCGGGCCGAGCAGTCCGGCCGGCAGCTCGACGAAGGCGAACAGCTGCTGCGCGCGCACCCGCTCGGAGAGCGCGAGACGAAGCGCATTCCTGTCGGGACCCGGGTCGGCGACGCGCTCCACCGTGAAGCGCGGCCCCTCACTGACGCGGCCCGTGTCCCGCTCGCCGCGATTCCACGCCTCGGCGGCCGCCGACAGCGGCGCGAAGAGCGCCCCGGTGTCGTCCACGATCGCGACCCGCCGCTCGATGTCGTTCGATCGGCGCTCGACCACCCGCTGCAGCTGGACCGCGCCCCCGAACAGCACGGGCATGAGCAGGATGCCGACCCAGAAGCCGCGGGCACGGACGGCCGTGGTGAACTCGGAGCGGGCGATGGTCAGGACCTTACGCATGCAGGACGTCCCCGCCCATCTCGTCGGGCGTGGGCCGCGCGATGCGCACGAAGATGTCGTGGAGCGACGGCCGGGTGACCTCGAAGTGCCGCACCACGGTGCGCCGGACCAGGTCCGCCAGCAGCGCCTGGGGGTCCCCGGTCAACCGGAGCTCCTGGAACTGGCCGTAGTCGTTCACGGCGGCGACGCCGGGCAGCTGGGCCAGCAGGGCAGCGGGACCGTCGATCCGGACCCGGACGGTGTCGGTGCCGTAGGCCGCCTGGATCTCGTCCAGGGTGCCGTCGAGCACCTTCCGGCCCTTGAAGATCATGCAGATCCGGTCGCACATGCGCTCGGCGACCGGCATGTCGTGAGTGCTGAAGATCACGGTCGTGCCCGCGCGGCGCACGTCGAGGACGGCGTCCTTCAGCGTTTCGGCGTTGACCGGGTCCAGGCCTGAGAACGGTTCGTCCAGCACCAGCAGGTCCGGCCTGGAGACGACGGCCGCGATGAACTGAACTTTCTGGGCCATGCCTTTTGACAAGGCATCCACTGGCTTGTCGAGCCACGCGCCGAGACTCATTCGGTCAATCCACCTATTAATTTCTATATCGATGTAACGGATAGGTTTACCCTTCAGTTGCCCGTAGTACCGGAGCAGCCGTCGGACACGCATTTTCTTGTAGAGCCCTCGTTCTTCTGGCAGATAACCTATTTTATCGCGGGTAATGGCGGTCCGTGGATCGCCGAACACGGCGATCCGGCCGCTGTCCGGCAGCAGGATGTGCAGCACCATCCGGAGGGTCGTCGTCTTGCCCGACCCGTTCGGGCCGATGAACCCGTACACGGCGCCCACCGGAACGTCGAGCGAGAGGTCGTCGACGGCGACGTGCTGGCCGAATCGCTTCGTGACGTGCTCGATGGCAACGGCAATCACCAACTGGCCCCTGGAAGTTCGTAGAATTCGCGCATGGTGTGGATTGCCGGGCTGACCAGCCTCATTATCGGCCTGACCGCGGCGGAAGCGCCGCGACCGATGTCGTTCCTCGACCTGATGGACGTGCCGGCGCTGTCCGATCCCCAGCTGGCTCCCGACGGCGGGGCCATCGTCTACGTGCAGGACGCCCCGGACTGGAAGGAAGACCGCCGCGTCGGTCATCTCTGGCGCGTGCCGATCGACGGCGGAGCGCCGCTCCAGCTCACCCGCGGCCGGCATGGGGAGTCGAGCCCCCGCTGGTGCCCGGACGGGGGCAGCATCGCGTTCCTCTCGCGCCGGGGCGACAGCGACGAGACCGAGGCTTACCTGCTGCCGACCGTCGGTGGTGAGGCGCGACAGCTGACGACTCACCCGACCTCGGTGTCGGGCATCCAGTGGTCGCCGGACGGCACGCGCCTCTACTTCCTCGCCAGCGACCCGAGGACCCCCGACCAGCGCGCCCGCGACAAGCAGAAAGACGATGTCTACGCGTACGACGAGCGGTACACCCAGAAGCACCTGTGGTTCGTGACGCCCGCCACCGGCGAGGAGACGCGCGTCACTGGCGGCGACTTCTCGGTCCTCTCGTACCGCCTCTCGGCCGACGGCCAGTCCATCGTCATCGAACGCGCGCCGACGCCCCTGCTGGGCGATGCCGAACACGGCGAGGTGGTCGTGCTGGCCAGCGGCGGCGCCGTGACCCGGACGCTCACGGCGAACCAGGTCGCCGAAGACGATGCCGCGTTCTCGCCGGATGGGCGGACGGTGCTGTTTCTGGCCGGGGCCAACGCGAGCTTCGAGACCTACTACCAGTCCGCCGTGTTCACCGTGTCCGCCGCCGGAGGCGCCGCGCCAATCCCGCTGATGCCGCGATTCCCCTACGAGGTGCTGGATGCCGACTGGAAGGACGACCACACGATCCTGCTGGTGGCCAACCTCGGCGTCCGAAGCGAGCTGTTCCAGGTGGATCTGGCCGATCCCGACCACCCGCGTCAACTCACCGACGGGCAGCACGCCCTCCACAGCTGGTCCTATTCGCGCCGGCTGAACCGCCACGTGTTCCAGCTCGAGGAGCCCGACCGGCCCGGCGAGATCTGGACGCTCGCACCGTCGATATCCACCGCATCGGTCATTCAACCGAACAAAGTCAGCGACGTATTCGGTCATTTAACCGATACATTCCGGATCGCGCGAGAAGAGTCCGTCTCCTGGAAGGCCGCGGACGGACAGCTCGTCGAGGGTCTCCTCTTCTATCCGGTGAACTACGTCCCCGGGCGGCGCTACCCGCTCGTCGTCCAGACGCACGGCGGCCCGGCCTCCTCGGACAAGTTCGGGTGGGGCAGCCGGATGAGTTACGCCCAGGTACTCGCGGGGAAAGGCTTTGCCGTCTTGCGTCCGAACTACCGCGGCAGCACCGGCTACGGCAACCCGTTCCTCCGCGACATGGTGGGCGCCTACTTCCGCCACGCGCACCTGGACGTGCTCTCGGGCGTCGATGCGCTGGTGGCCCGCGGCATTGCGGATCCGGATCGGCTGGTGAAGATGGGGTGGAGCGCCGGCGGCCACATGACGAACAAGATCATCACGTTCACCGATCGTTTCAAGGCGGCCTCATCGGGAGCGGGAGCGGCCGACTGGGTGTCGATGTACGCGCAGAGCGACATCCGCAGCTACCGGACACCGTGGTTTGGCGGCACACCCTGGCAGGCCGATGCCCCTATCGACGTGTACTGGGAGAACTCGCCGCTGAAGTACGTGTCGCGCGTCAACACGCCGACCCTGTTCTTCGTGGGGGAAGACGACCCGCGCGTGCCCATGCCTCAGTCGGTCGAGATGTACCGGGCCCTCCGGAGCCTGCATGTGCCGACCCATCTGTATGTCGCGCCGCGGGAGGGACACGGCTGGCAGGAGCTCAGGCACCAGCTGTCGAAGTACAACCTCGAGATGGGGTGGTTCGAGAAGTACGCACGCGATGCCGACTTTACGCCTGAGGAGGCGCCGGAAACGCCCGGCATCGACGGGCCACGTCCTTGACACTTATCTTTCCAGTCTGATACTTCTGTCGAACGTCGGAGCAGACGTCGCCGCAACCTGTCCCACTCCGAAGTTGTGGCCACTGGCCCGTCCCACTAACCAGGTGCATCGCGACGAACCGCACCCCTCCTTGTCGGAGTCCGGGGCCTGCGGCCTGCCGGCCGTGAGTCCATGTAGACGACTGAGATGTCGCAGATCTTCCCCCCAGGTGCCAACAGCTATGCCCGGGCGAGCCTCGTTGGACTGGTCATTGCCGTCGGCCTTCTGTTCCTCACGCTCGATCGTCTGAGCCGCTCCCCCTGGGTGACGCGCGCGGAGACGGTGCGTGAGCAGCCGGTGCAGTTCAGCCACCAGCACCACGTGGGTGGCCTCGGCATCGACTGCCGCTACTGCCACACGACCGTCGAGAAGGCGCCGTCGGCAGGCATTCCGCCGACCAAGACGTGCATGAACTGCCACTCGCAGATCTGGACGTCGAGCCCGTATCTCGAAATCGTCCGCGCGAGCTATCGTGACGACAAGCCGCTCCACTGGATGCGGGTCCACGATCTGCCGGACTTCGTCTACTTCAACCACAGCGTCCACATCAAGAAGGGCGTCGGGTGCTCGACCTGCCACGGCCGCGTCGATCACATGCCGCTGATGCTGCAGGTGAACACCCTGCAAATGGGCTGGTGTCTCGACTGCCACCGCAACCCCGCCAAGTACGTCAGGCCGCGTGACGCCGTGTTTCGGATGGACTACGAACCGCCGGCAAACCAGATGGAGCTCGGGCGCCGGCTGGTGAAGGACTACGACATTCATTCGCTGACGTCCTGCTCGACGTGCCATCGGTAGGAAGGGCCTGAGCGCACGACACCCACATGAGCGCAGACAAGACACTCGACCTCGCCGCGATTCGCGAACGCCTGGCCACCTCGGGTCGGCAGTACTGGCAGAGCCTCGACGAGCTCGCCGGCACCGACGCATTCCGCGACTTCGTCAAGCGTGAGTTCCCCGCGCACGCCTCCGAATGGCTCGACCCGGTGGGGCGGCGCGGCTTCCTGAAGCTCATGGGCGCGTCGCTCGCGCTCGCCGGCGCCACCGCCTGCACGCGCCAGCCCGACGAGCTCATCGTTCCCTACGTGCGCCAGCCCGAGGACGTCATCCCGGGGGAGCCGCTGTTCTTCGCCACCACCATGACGATGGACGGCGTGGGCGCGGGGCTGCTGGCCGAGAGCCACGTCGGGCGTCCGACCAAGCTCGAAGGCAACCCGGACCACCCCTCCAGCGTCGGCGCGACGGACCTGTTCGGTCAGGGCACGATCCTGACGATGTACGACCCGGACCGGTCGCAGTCGATCACGTATCTCGGGCGGATCCGTTCCACCGGCAGCTTCGTGCAGGCGGTCGCCGGCATGCTCACCGAGTTGCAGCCGGCCGCCGGAGCCGGGCTCCGGTTCCTCAGCGGATCGGTCGGCTCGCCCACGCTCGCGTCGCAGATGAAGGAGATCCTCGGCGCGCTGCCGGCTGCGAAGTGGCACCAGTACGATCCGGTCTCGCGGGAGAACCGCTACGCGGGCACGCGCCTGGCCTTCGGCGAGCCGATGGAGGTGCACTACCGGCTGGACCAGGCCCAGGTCATCGTCTCGCTCGACGCCGACCTGTTCGGGCCCGGATCGCCCGGCGGGGTGCGCTATGCCCGGGACTTCGCCAACGGGCGTCGCGTGCGCCAGGCCACGGCGGCCCTTCGAGAGCCTCAGGGCCGCCCCGAGCCAGGCCGAGGGGCGGCCATGAACAGGCTGTACGTCGCCGAGCCCGCCCCCACGTCCACCGGCGCCATTGCCGATCACCGCCTGCCGCTGCGGGCGAGCCGGATCGAGGCGGCCGCGCGGGCGCTCCTCGCCGGCATCGGCGGGGGCGCCGTGCCGTCGGTCGGCGGCGACACCGCCGACAGGTTCCTCGCGTCGGCCGCCAAGGACCTGGCCGCCGCCGGCTCGACGGGCCTCGTCGTGGCGGGCGACCGGCAGCCGCCCGCGGTCCACGCCGTGGCCCACGCCATCAACTCGGCCATCGGCAGCATCGGTACCACGGTCGTCCTCACGGATCCGATCGTCGCGGACCCGGCGCCGCAGATCGAGTCGCTGAAATCGCTCGTGACCGACATGAACGCCGGCGCCGTCCGCGTCCTGGTCATCCTCGAGAGCAACCCGGCCTTCACCGCGCCGGCGGACCTCGATTTCGCCGGGGCCATGAAGAAGGTGGCCACGCGCGTCCACGCCGGGATGTTCGACGACGAGACGGCGGCGCTCTGCCACTGGCACGTGCCGACCACGCACTTCCTCGAGGAGTGGAGCGACGCGCGCGCCCACGACGGCTCCGCCTCGATCGTGCAGCCGCTGATCGCGCCGCTCTATGGCGGGCGGTCGCTGCACGAGGTGGTGACGGCGTTCTCGTCGCAGCCCGAGCGGAGCGGCCTGGACCTGGTGAAGGGCTACTGGAAGGCGCAGCCGGCGGCCCAGGGCCAGGACTTCGAGCGGTGGTGGCGGCGCGCCCTGCACGACGGCGTCGTGGCCGGGACGACGCCGCCGCCGAGGGCGGTGGGCAGGGCCCAGGCGCCGCCGGCCGCCGCGGCGGCGGCCGAGCGGGGCGGGCTCGAGGTGATCTTCGCGCCCGACCCGACGATCTACGACGGCCGCTTCGCGAACAACGGCTGGCTGCAGGAGCTGCCGAAGCCGCTGACGAAGATCACGTGGGACAACGCGGTCCTCCTGGCGCCGTCCACGGCCGAGCGGCTCGACGTCGTGAACGGCGACGAGATCGAGATCGCGATTGGCGGGCGCTCGGTCACCGCCCCGGTCTGGATCCAGCCGGGGCACGCCACCGAGGCGCTGACGGTCTTCTTCGGGCTCGGCCGCACGCGCGCCGGTCGCGTCGGCGACGGCGTCGGGTACAACGGCTACGCGATCCGCACGTCCGACGCGCCGTGGTTCGCCTCGGGCGCCCGGGTCCGGCGGACGGGCAACGCGATCCACGTCTCGGCCACGCAGGGCCACCACTCGATGGAGGGCCGCTCCATCGTGCGTGCGGCCACGCTCGAGGAGTTCGGGAAGGACCCGGATTTCGCGCATCACATGGGCGAGCCGGCGCCGCCGCGCGGCCTGACGCTGTACGAGCCCTACAAGTACGAGGGCTACGCGTGGGGGATGGCGATCGACCAGACCGTCTGCACCGGCTGCAGCGCCTGCGTCGTGGCCTGCGTCGCCGAGAACAACATTGCCGTGGTCGGCAAGGAGCAGGTGCTGCGCGGCCGCGAGATGCAGTGGATCCGGGTGGACCGCTACTTCGCGGGCGGCCTCGACGACCCGGCGATCTACCACCAGCCCGTGCCCTGCCAGCAGTGCGAGAACGCCCCGTGCGAGGTCGTCTGCCCGGTGGCGGCCACGACGCACAGCAGCGAGGGCCTGAACGACATGGTCTACAACCGCTGCGTGGGCACGCGGTATTGCTCGAACAACTGTCCCTACAAGGTGCGGCGCTTCAACTTCCTGCTCTACTCCGACTGGTACACGACGAGCTACAAGCTGCAGCGCAACCCGAACGTCACCGTGCGCAGCCGCGGCGTCATGGAGAAGTGCACGTACTGCGTGCAGCGCATCAACAAGGCGCGGCAGGACTCGAAAGTCCAGGGCCGGACGATTCGCGACGGCGAGATCCGCACGGCCTGCCAGCAGGCCTGCCCGACCGAGGCCATCGTGTTCGGCGACATCAACGATCCCGCGAGCCGCGTGAGCACGCTCAAGGCGCAGTCGCACAACTACGGCCTGCTGGCCGAGTTGAATACCCGGCCCCGGACGACGTACCTGGCCGCGGTGAAGAACCCGAGTCCGGCGCTCGAGACGACGCTGCCCGGCCAGGAGAAGGAGGCGCCGCGCGCCCTGCCTTCGGCGCCGCCCGCGGACATGTCCGAGCGCAACAGCATGACGCACGCTCCGAGGTAGGCGCGAGTTGAGCATGTCGAACCGTCAACCCCCGATGGAATCGCACGTCGACTCGGCCGCGGCCGGCGCCGGCCGCCCGGCGTCCGACGTGATCGGCGCCGGCCACTCGTTCGGGTCGATCACCGACAAGATCACGGCCGTTGTCCTCAGGCCGGGCGTGCTGCCCGGCTGGCTCGTCGGCTTCGTGATCGCCTTCCTCGTGATGTCGATGTTCCTCTTCGCCATCACGTGGCTGCTGATCAAGGGCGTCGGGATCTGGGGCATCAACATCCCGGTCGGCTGGGGCTTCGCCATCATCAACTTCGTCTGGTGGATCGGCATCGGCCACGCCGGCACGCTGATCTCGGCCATCCTGCTGCTCTTCCGGCAGCGGTGGCGCATGTCGATCAGCCGCTTCGCCGAGGCGATGACGATCTTCGCGGTCATGTGCGCCGCGATATTCCCGGTGTTCCATACGGGCCGGCCGTGGCTGGCGGCGTACTGGCTGTTCCCGTACCCGAACTCCATGACGATCTGGCCGAACTTCCGCAGCCCGCTCATCTGGGACGTGTTCGCGGTGTCGACCTATGCCACCGTGTCGGTGCTCTTCTGGTACGTGGGCCTGATTCCGGACCTGGCGACCATGCGCGACCGCGCGCAGCACCTGGCCGTGAAGCGGATCTACGGCATCCTGGCGCTCGGATGGCGCGGCTCGGCGATGCACTGGCAGCGATACGAGATCGCCTCGCTGCTGCTGGCCGGTCTGGCGACCCCGCTCGTCCTCTCCGTGCACACCGTGGTGAGCTTCGACTTCGCGGTGGCCATCGTGCCCGGCTGGCACGCGACGATCTTCCCGCCCTACTTCGTCGCAGGCGCCATCTACTCGGGCTTCGCGATGGTCCTGACGCTGGCGATCCCGATCCGCGCGTACTACGGGATGCAGGACTTCATCACGATGCGGCACATCCAGAACTGCGCCAAGATCATGCTGGTGACCGGCCTCATCGTGGCCTACGGCTACTCGGTCGAGGCGTTCACGGCCTGGTACAGCGGCGATGCGTACGAGGGCTTCATGCTCGCCAACCGGACGACGGGGAACTACTGGTACATGTACTGGTTCCTCATCTTCTGTAACGGCGTGATACCGCAGACGCTCTGGTTCAAGAAGGTGCGCACCAACACGGTCCTGCTATTCCTGATCGCGCTGCTCGTGAACGTCGGCATGTGGCTCGAGCGCTTCGTGATCATCGTCACCAGCCTGTCGCGCGACTTCCTGCCGTCGTCGTGGGGGATGTACGCCGGGACGATGTGGGACTGGATGACCTACATCGGCACGCTGGGCCTGTTCGCCTGGCTGATGTTCCTGTTCCTCCGGCTGATGCCGATGATCTCGATGTTCGAGATGCGCACGATCGTCCCGGCCGCGAAGGTGAAGGGAGAGGGCGCCCACTAGGGCGGGAATCGCATGCACCAGGACGGGCACTCGCCGACGCTGTACGGCCTGATGGCCGAGTTCGACTCGCCCGGCGCGGTCGTCGAGGCGGCGCGGAAGGCGCGCGAGGCGGGCTATCGCAGGATGGACGCCTACACGCCGTACCCGATCCACCAGCTCGACGAGGCGCTCGCGCTGCCGCGCACGAAGCTGCCGTGGATCGTGTTCTTCGGCGGCATCGGCGGCATGCTGGGCGGGTTCGGGCTGGAGTACTGGATCTCGGCCGTGGACTACCCGCTCAACATCGGCGGCCGGCCGTACGGCAGCTGGCCGGCGTTCGTCGTGCCGGCCTACGAGACGACGATCCTCTTCGCGGCGCTGACCACCGTGATTTTCATGATTGCCCTGAACGGCCTGCCCCGGCCGTACCACCCCGTGTTCAACGTCCCGTCGTTCTCGAACGCCAGCGCGGACCGCTTCTTCCTCTGCATCGAGGCGGCCGACGAGCATTTCGATACCGCGGGCACCAGAACGTTCCTCGAGGGGCTGCACCCGCTGGGAGTGACCGACGTTGCTGAGTAGCCTCGCGGCCCCGTTCCGTCGCCGGCCGGTCGGGCTGGCGGTCCTGGCCTGCGCGGCGGCGCTTGCCTCCGCGGGCTGCCGTCAGGACATGCACAACGCGCCGCGCGTGGACCCGTACGAGGCCACCGACGCCTTCGCCGACGGCCGCCCGAACCGTCCGCTGGTCGAGGGCACGGTCGCCCGCGGCCATCTGGACGACGACGAGCTGCTCTACACCGGAAAGGTGAACGGCCAGCTGGTGGACGAGTTCCCGTTCCCCGTCACGAAGGCCGTGCTCGAGCGCGGCCACGAGCGCTTCGACATCTACTGCTCGCCCTGTCACGGCCGGACGGGCATGGGCAACGGGATGATCGTGCAGCGCGGCCTCCGGCCGCCGCCGTCGTACCACGAGGACAAGATCCGGAACCAGCCGGTCGGCTACTACTTCGACGTCATGAGCAACGGCTTCGGCGCCATGCAGGACTACAGCGCGCAGGTCGAGGTGAAGGACCGCTGGGCGATTGCCGCCTACATCCGGGCGCTGCAGTACAGCCAGCACGCCGCGCTGGCCGACGTGCCGGCCGACAAGCGGGACGAGCTCGACAGGCCGGAAACGGCCGGGGAGCACACGCCCGCCGCCGGAGAGCACTGAGCGATGACTGATTCGACCTATTCGGTGCCGGCCAGCGCCGCCGCCGTCCAGCGCATCGCGCTCGTCGTCGGCGTGGTCGGCCTGGGGCTCAGCGCGCTGGCGTTCACCGGCGACCCCGACCACTTCTACCGGGCGTGGCTCGTGGCCTTCCAGTTCTGGCTGGGCGTGTCGCTCGGGTCCATGGCGTGGGCCATGATCCACCACCTCTCGGGCGGCGCCTGGGGCATGGTCACCCGCCGCGTCTTCGAGGCGTCGAGCCGCATGCTCCCGCTCATGGCGATCTTCTTCCTGCCGGTGGCCTTCGGCGTGCACCACCTGTATCTCTGGGCCAGGCCCGACGCCGTGGCGGCCGACGAGGTGCTGCAGCACCGTGCGGCGTACCTGAACGTCCCGTTCTTCTACCTGCGCGCCGCGGCGTATTTCGCGATCTGGATCGGGATGGCGTCTCTGCTCTCGGGGTGGTCGCGGCAGCAGGACGCGGAGCCAGGCGAGGGCCTGAGCCTCCGGATGCAGCGCCTGAGCGCCGGCGGTCTGGTCGTCTACGCGCTGACCCTGTTCTTCGCGTCGGTGGACTGGCTGATGTCGCTCGACCCGCACTGGTTTTCGTCGATCTACGGGATCCTGATGCTCGGCGGCCAGGGCCTGGCGTCGATGGCCTTCACGATTGCCGTGATCGTGCTGCTGGCCCGCACCGAGCCCATGTCGCGCGTCGTCGGCCCGTCGCACCTGCACGACCTGGGCAAGCTGATGCTCGCCTTCGTCATGCTCTGGGCGTATTTCCAGTTCTCGCAGTTCCTCATCATCTGGTCCGGCAACCTGCCGCAGGAGCTCACGTTCTACCTGTCGCGCATCCACGGCGCCTGGGTGTGGGTGAGCGTCCTCGAGGTGCTCGGGCATTTTGCCCTGCCCTTCCTGCTGCTGCTGAACCGCGATCTCAAGCGAAGCCGCGCCGTCGCCGGCGTCGCGATCTTCGTCATCGTGATGCGGTTCGTGGACCTGTTCTGGCTGATGGGCCCCGAGCGCGGCCAGCCGGCGCTGACGCTGCACTGGGTGTACTTCGTGACGCCGTTTGCGCTCGGCGGGATCTGGCTGGCGCTCTTCTTGCGCCAGCTGGCCTCGCGGCCGCTCCTGCCGATTGGCGATCCCGCGCTGGCCGAAGGCATCGAGGCGGGACATGCGCATTTCTAATCCCGGAGCGGCCGTTGGCAGGCCTGAAGGCCTGCGCTACTCGAGGTCTGCCCGCGCGAGTTGGCGTGTCGCGGGGACCGTGTCTGCCCGCGCGAGTTGGCGTGTAGCGCAGACCTTCAGGTCTGCCCCTGTGGGCGTGCGCGGAAACGAACAGGCGGGCCAGGCCGAGATGGGGACCGAAGGATGACCGAGCAGCACCAGGACGACGTGCCGGAGGCGATGGACGTCGAGCGGGTGGACGCGGAAGCCGGACCGCTGCTGGGGTTCGCGATCTTCCTGGCCGTCCTCACGATCGCCATCGCATTCCTCATCATCGGTCTCTACAGGTACCTCGACGCGCGGGAAATCGCGGAAAAGTCGGGGCGCTACCCGCTGGCGGCGGGCGGTCCGGTCGTGCTGCCGCCGGCGCCGCGGCTGCAGACCTACCCGTTCGACGACGTCAAGGCGCTGCACCGGGAGGAGGCGCGCTACCTGGATCACTACACGTGGGTGGACAAGAACGCCGGCATCGTCAGGATCCCGGTGGAGCGCGCCATCGACGTACTCGCGGAGAAGGGGCTGCCGTACCGGCATGCGTCCCCCGCCGGCGCGCCGACGGCCCCCGGGGCCGCGCCGCAGCCGACGACCAGGGCCCGGCCGTCCGGTTCCGGAGCGCACGGATCACAGGGCCACGACTGAAAGGGGTGAGCGGATGCGTTGGGGTGTGGTGACGATCGGAGTGCTGCTGGTGCTGATGACGGGAGGGGTACGGGCACAGGATCTCGGGCCCGCGCCATCCCAGGATCCCGGCGCCGGAGCGGTGCCGCCGGCCGGCGCCCTGCCCGGGCTGCTCGAGGAGGTGGGCCTCGACCAGCACCTGAACGCGCAGCTGCCGCTCGGCCTGCAGTTCAGAGACGAGGACGGCCGGACCGTGAAGCTCGGCGACTACTTCGGACGCCGGCCGGTGATCCTGACGCTCGTCTACTACGAGTGCCCGATGCTGTGCACGCAGGTGCTGAACGGCGTCACCAGCTCGCTGGGCGTGATGAACCTGTCGGTCGGGAAGGACTTCGACATCGTGACGGTGAGCTTCGATCCGCGCGACACGCCGGAGCTCGCGCGGCAGAAGAAGGCCAACTACCTCGCGCGCTACAAGCGGGCGGGGGCCGCGGCGGGCTGGCATTTCCTGACGGGCGAGCAGCGGGAGATCTCGGCGCTGACCCGGGCCGTCGGTTTCCGGTACGCCTACAACGCGGAGCTCGGGCAGTACGCGCACGTGAGCGGCATCATGGTCGTGACGCCGGACGGCCGGCTGTCGCGGTACTTTTACGGCATCGAGTACGGGCCGCGCGATCTCCGGCTGTCGCTGGTCGAGGCGGCCGACCGGAAGATCGGGAGCCCGGTGGACCAGCTCCTGCTGTACTGCTTTCACTACGATCCGTCGGCCGGCAAGTACAGCCTGGCGGTGATGAACATCGTGCGGATTGCCGGCGTGCTCACGCTGCTGGTGATCGTCGGCGCGATCGTCCTGATGCGGCGGCGGGAACGGCGGAAGCCCCTCCCGCGCAACGCGCACGCCTGAGCGCGGCGACGACAGGCTGGCCCGACGAGATCACATGGAACCTCGCATCCCGCTGTTCCCCGAACAGGCGTCCACGATGGCTTCGCGCGTGGACAACCTGTATTTCTTCCTGATCGCCGTCAGCTCGTTCTTTGCCGTGCTGGTGACGGTGCTGGTGGTGGTGTTCGCCATCAAGTACCGGCGCCGGCACCCGGGTGAGTCCGGCGCGCCGATTCACGGCTCGCTGGCGCTCGAGCTGATCTGGACCGGCATTCCCTTCATCCTGGCGATGGTGATGTTCGTCTGGGGCGCGAGCGTCTACTTCGCCATCGCCCGCGTGCCCGACGAGGCCCTGGACGTGTACGCCGTGGGCAAGCAGTGGATGTGGAAGTTCCAGCACCCCGAGGGTCCGCGCGAGATCGACGAGCTGCACGTGCCGGTGAACCGCCCGGTGCGCATCCTGATCACATCCGAGGACGTGCTGCACGACCTGTACTTCCCGGCGTTCCGGACGAAGATGGACGCCATCCCCGGACGCTACACGCAGCTCTGGTTCACGGCCACCCGGACGGGCACGTTTCACCTGTTCTGCGCGGAGTACTGCGGTACGAACCACTCGGGGATGATCGGGCACGTCGTGGTGATGCCCGAGAGCGAGTACGAGGCGTGGGTGGGCGGCGGAGCGACGGAGGGCACGCTGCCCCAGCGCGGCGAGAAGCTGTTCACGCAGCTGGCGTGCATCACCTGCCACCGGGCCGACTCGCAGGGCCGCGGCCCGGTGCTGAACGGGCTGTTCGGCAGCAGCGTGCAGCTCGCCAACGGCAACGTGGTGACCGCCGACGCCACCTACATCCGCGAGTCGATCCTGAACCCGACGGCGAAGGTGGTGCAGGGCTTCCCGCCGATCATGCCGACGTTTCAGGGCCAGGTGAGCGAGGAACAGCTGCTGACCCTCATCGAGTACATCAAATCGCTGCCGGCCGGGACGAGCGCCCCGGGAGCGCGGACGCCCGGACCGGCCGTGCCGGCCGGCCGGGTGAAGTAGGGGATGGAAGCGATGCCCACGACGATACCGGATGCACCGACGGCGGTCACGCCCGCCCGCCACTACCTGAACGAGCAGACGGGCATCAAGAGCTGGCTGCTCACCACCGATCACAAGCGGATCGCGCTGCTGTACCTGTTCTCGATCACGTTCTTCTTCTTCGTCGGCGGGTTCTTCGCGCTGCTCGTCCGGCTGGAGCTGCTCACTCCGGCCTCAGACCTGATGTCGGCGGACATCTACAACCGGATGTTCACGATGCACGGCATCATCATGGTCTTCTTCTTCCTGATCCCGTCGATCCCGGCCACGCTGGGGAACTTCCTCGTGCCGCTGATGATCGGCGCCAAGGACCTCGCGTTCCCGAAGATCAACCTGCTCAGCTGGTACATCTACGTGCTGGGCGGCGTGTTCGCCATTGCCGCCCTCATCGGCGGCGGCGTGGACACCGGGTGGACCTTCTACACGCCGTACAGCTCCATGGCGTCGAACAGCCGCGTGCTCACGGGAGCCATCGGCGTCTTCATCTCCGGGTTCTCCTCGATCCTCACCGGCCTGAACTTCATCGTCACGATTCACCGGATGCGCGCGCCCGGGCTGACGTGGTTCCGGCTGCCGCTCTTCATCTGGGCCCACTATGCGACCAGCCTGATCATGGTGCTCGGCACGCCGGTCGTCGCGATCACGATTCTGCTGGTCGGCTTCGAGCGCGTGCTCCGGGTGGGCATCTTCGACCCGAAGATCGGCGGCGATCCGGTCCTCTTCCAGCACCTCTTCTGGTTCTACTCGCATCCGGCCGTGTACATCATGGTGCTGCCCGGGATGGGCATCATCAGCGAGCTGATCGCGTGCTTCTCGCGGAAGAACGTGTTCGGCTACAGCTTCGTCGCGTTCTCGAGCCTGGCCATCGCGATCATCGGCTTCCTCGTGTGGGGCCACCACATGTTCGTCGCGGGCCAGACCACCTATGCCGCCCTGGTGTTCTCGATCATCACCTACCTGGTGGGCGTGCCGTCGGCGGTCAAGACGTTCAACTGGACGGCTACGCTGTACAAGGGGTCGATCTCCTACGACACCCCGATGCTCTACGCGTTCGGCTTCATCGGGCTGTTCCTCGTCGGCGGGCTGACGGGCCTCTTCCTCGCCGCGGTCGGCCTCGACGTGCACGTGCACGACACCTACTTCGTCGTCGCGCACTTCCACTACATCATGGTGGGCGGCACGCTCATGGCGTACCTCGGCGGCATTCACTTCTGGTGGCCGAAGATCACCGGCAAGCTCTACTCGGAGGGCTGGTCGAAGCTGAGCGCGCTCGTCGTCTTCGTCGGCTTCAACCTGACGTTCTTCCCGCAGTTCATCGTCGGCTACCTGGGCATGCCGCGGCGGTACGCGGCCTATCCGCCGGAGTTCCAGGTGTACAACGTGCTGTCCACCGCGGGAGCGACGATCCTCGGCATCGGATACGTGATGCCGATGGTCTACCTGACCTGGTCGTGGCTCTACGGGAAGCCCGCCGGCGACAATCCCTGGGACGCGCGCGGGCTCGAGTGGGAGACCACCTCGCCGCCGCCGACCTTCAACTTCGACCGCACCCCGGTCGTGACCGAGGCCACGCACATGTACGGCCACCCCGAGGAGGTCAAGGTTGCCTGAGGCCGCCCTGCACGCGGACATGCACGCCCACGCGTCTCCGCGGCTGCAGCACCACTTCGGCTCGCTGTCGCAGCAGCGTGAAGCCGCGCAGCTGGGGATGTGGGTCTTCCTCATCACGGAGATCATGTTCTTCGGCGGGATGTTCGCCGCCTACATGCTCTACCGGATGTGGTACTTCCCCGGGTTCGCCGCCGGGAGCAGCGAGCTCGACCTCGTGCTCGGCAGCACCAATACCGTGGTCCTGATCGGCAGCTCGCTCACCGTCGCGCTGGCGGTGCACGCCGCCCAGCTCGGGCGCCAGAAGCAGACGGTCACCTTCCTGGTGCTGACCCTGGTGCTGGGCCTCGTCTTCCTGGCGATCAAGTTCGTCGAGTACAAGGTGAAGATCGTCGGGCATCACCTGCCCGACGGCACCACGATCACGCTGTTCCCCGCGGTCGGGTTCTTCGACGTGTCGCAGAGCGAGCACCTGGCGCCCATTGCCACCGAAGTCCGGATCTTCATGGTGCTGTACTTCGCGCTGACGGGCATGCACGCGCTGCACATGGTCATCGGCATCGGCGTCCTGGGGGTGATTCTCTGGATGGCCGCCCGCGGGCAGTTCACGAAGGAATGGCACTCCCCGGTCGAGATCTTCGGGCTCTACTGGCACTTCGTCGATATCGTCTGGATCTTCCTGTTCCCGCTCCTGTATCTCGTCCATCGCCACGGGTAATCGCGAGATGACCGATCACACCGCCCACGACGTGCACATCCTGCCGCGCTCCGTCTATTTCGGGATCTTCGGGGCCCTCATGGTCCTGACGGCCCTGACGGTGGGGGCTGCGTTCGTCGATCTCGGATTCCTGAACATCGTCGTGGCGCTGGGGATTGCGGTGGCCAAGGCCACGCTCGTCGTGCTGTTCTTCATGCACCTGAAATACAGCCCGAAGCTGACCTGGATCGTTCTCGGGAGCGGATTGTTCTGGCTGGCCATCCTGCTGGGCATGCTCATGCTCGACTACAGCAGCCGCGGGTGGATGAACGTGCCGCCGATCCGGCACTGAGAGCAGGATGGGTCCCTCCCATCCTCCTATCCTCCCATCCTCCTATCCTCCCATCCTCCTATCCTCCCAGTTCCGCCGTCGGTGCAAAGCTGGGCGCGTGACGGTGCTTCGTCGCCTGCTCGTAGGCGTAGGCGAGCTTGAGCAGCGTCGGCTCGCTCCACGCCGGCCCCACGAACGACACCCCGACCGGAAGCCCGAACGCGTAGCCTGCCGGCACCGTCACGTGCGGGTAGCCGGCCACGGCGGGCGCCGTGGAGCTCCCGCCAAGGAAGTGGTCGCCGTTGACCAGGTCCGTCGTCCAGGGCGGGCTGTCGGTCGGCATCACGAGCGCGTCGAGCCGGTGGGCATGGAGCATCTGGTCGAGGTAGAGCGTGCGTGAGTGGCGCCGGCAGTGGAGCAGCGCGTCTCGATACGGGATCTCCGTGAGGGGCCCCTTCTGCTCGGCATTCTCGAAGACGTCCTGCCCGAAATAGGGCATCTCCTGCGCCGCGTGCGCGACGTTGAACCGGATCGCCTCGGCCAGGGACTTCACTGGCGCGCCGGCCCCGGGTCCCGCGAGATAGGCGTTCAGGCCGGCCTTGAACTCGTAGAGCAGCACGGTCATCTCCGCCTCGCCGATGTCTCCTGTCGTGTGCTCGTCGGCCGGGTCGACGATGACGGCGCCGAGCCGCTTCATGACGTCGATGGCGTCCTCGGCGAGACGGTCGGACCACGGGCTGTAGCCGAACACCTTCTTGCGCGGCACGCCGATGCGGGCGCCCTTCAGGCCGTTGGGGTCCAGGAACGCGGTGTAGTCGGGCGCGATGTGCCCGGTGGCACTTCTGGTGGCGGGATCGGCCGGATCGATGCCGGCCATGGCGCCGAGCAGGAGCGCGGCGTCGCGCACGGTGCGGGCCATGGGCCCGGCGGTGTCCTGCGTCTTGGAGATCGGGACGATGCCCGTCCGGCTGAGCAGGCCCACCGTCGGCTTCACGCCCACCAGCGAGGCGTGATTCGAGGGCGAGACGATCGAGCCGTCGGTCTCGGTGCCCACCCCGGCGGCGGCGAAGTTCGCGGCGACGCCGGCGCCGGTGCCGGAGCTCGAGCCGGACGTGTTGCGATCGAGCGCGTACGGATTGCGGCAGAGGCCGCCGCGTCCCGACCAGCCGCTGGTGGAGCGGCTCGAACGGAAGTTCGCCCACTCGCTGAGGTTGGTCTTGCCGAGGATGATGGCGCCGGCGTGGCGGAGGCGCGCCACGATCGGGGCGTCGGAAGTGGGCGTCGAGCCTTCCAACGCGAGCGAGCCGGCGGTCGTGGTCATCCGGTCCGCCGTTCCGACGTTGTCCTTCACCAGCACCGGGATCCCGTGCAGGGGTCCGCGCAGCCGGCCCGCCTTGCGTTCAGCGTCCAGGGTGGCCGCGATGGCCAGGGCGTCCGGGTTCGTCTCGAGCACCGCTCGGAGCGCCGGCCCCTGGCGGTCGAGCATCTCGATTCTGGTCAAGTACTTCTGGGTGATCGAGACCGCGGTTTCCTGCCCCGATCGCATCCGCCGCTGCAGCTCGTCGATCGAGGCCTCGTCGAGCTCGAACCCCGGAAATCGGGGACTGTCCCCGATTGCGCGCGGATCGGGGACTGTCCCCGAGTCGGCGGCGTGTGCTGTTCTGGGACACGAGACGGCAAGCGCGGCGGCGCCGGCGCGCAGGAAGTTCCGCCTGTCGATGCGGTCACCCGATCCCGCCATGTGCGATCTCCTTGGCCGGGCCGTGGCTGGGCTGGCCGTGCGGGAGTATGGCACGCGACGGACTCATGAGCCACCCGGTGACGGCGCCGAACACGAAGTTCGACGACGCGGTCTCGGCGAAGTGGGCCCATCGCACCACGTCCGGGAAGAACGGGTTCGGCACCAGGAGCGGGACGACCCCGCCGAGAATCGCCATGGCGGCGCCGGCGGCCAGCGCGTGCAGCCGACGCGATCCGGACAGCTGGCGGACCAGCAGCGCAATGGTCAGGACGAAGATCGGCCCGCGGACGAAGAACTGAAGGGCCAGCACCGTCTCGAAAGGCGGCAGTCGATGGGCCTCGTAGAACGTCCGGACCCAGGGGAAGATGATCGCGCCGGCCGTGAAGTAGCACACGACATAGAACGCAGACGCCGCCGCGCCACGGGCGACGAACGCCGCGACCGGCCCGGATGGCGGCGACGCCGCCGGCCGCGCGGCCCTCGACCAGGCGCCGGCCGTGACGACGACGGCGATGGCTCCGGCGGCGAGCGGAACCGACGACATGGGCATCAGCGCCCAGACCGTGGACACTGGCAAGACACCGAACACCACCGCCTCGAGCAAGCCAGTCGCCGAGCCGATGACGAACGCGACGCCGAACAACAGACCCGCCAACGCCATCCCGTGCAATCGGGAGCGACGGGCGAGCCCGGCCAGCGTCGCGGCGAGGATCAGGTCCGCCGCCACGCCCCAGGCCGCCGATCCCGACGGCCGAGCCAGGGTCGCGGGCAGCCAGAGCATTCCGACGAGCATCTGAGAGACCAGCACCACCAGGCCGCCGACCAGAGCGGCAATGAACGTTCGCATGGGTCAGCTCCTCGCGCGCGGCCCCTCGCGCGCCAGTTCCTTCGCAACCGTCCGGCGGGCCTCCCGCGCCCAGCGCAGACGTGCGGCGTAGGTCTCGATACCGGCCCTGAGGCCGAGCCGGCCGGCCAGCGGCATCTCACGGGCGCTGGCGCGGGCCGCCGTGCGGAGGTCGTCCAGATACCGCGCCGTCTCCCCTTCGAGCTCCGCCAGGAAGCGACCGGTCGCGGCCAAGCCGATCGTCTGCGGCATGAACACGAACCGCAGCAGAAGCCCGTCGAAGTCGTCAGCCACCCGGTCCCGCGTCACCGGCTCGCCGAGCCAGGCCTTGAGGCGGTCCAGCCCGCGCGCGGTCACCCGGTAGACCCTCCGGGGCCTCAGCGAGCGTGCGTTCTCGACCACGCCGCCGACAAGCCCCTGGCGGGCGAGCCGCCTCAGGGCGGGGTAGATGGACCCGGGGCTGTCACTGAAATGACCCATCGGCGTCGTCGAGAACACCTTGCGCAGCTGGTATCCGGACATCGGTTCGTCGTGCAGCAGGCCCAACAGGGCGCCTGCAAGGGCGGAGAGCACGGCGGTCATGATACGCAACATAATAATACGTGACGTACTATCAAGACGTTCCGGAGGAGTGCCTACCAGCCCTGGATCTGCTCGAGCACGATCTCGGTCATGGCCGCAATCCAGCACGGCCGATCGTTGAGCCCCTCCACGAGCTGCAGCGACTGGCCGCCAGCAGCCCGGAACTGCTCGAGGCCGACGTGTCCGATTTCGTCGATTGTTTCCAGGCAGTCGGCCACGAAGCCAGGACAGATCACCACGACGTCACGAGCGCCGGCCCGCGCCAGCTCCTGCAGGGTCTCGTCCGTGTACGGACGCAACCAGGGCGCCCGGCCGGCACGCGACTGGTACGACATCAGGTAGCTGCCAGGCTCCCAGCCCGCCTGCGCCGCCAGCGACCGGGCGGTCGCCTCGCAGTGCGACGCATACGGGTCGCCGCTATCCACGTAGCGCTGCGGGATGCCGTGAAAGGACACGATGATCTTGTCGGGAGGCCGCAGCCGGGCCGCCATGGCCTCGCGAACCGACTGGGCGAGCGCCTCGATGTACGCCGTATGGGCGTAGTACGGCGGGACGACCCTGAGAGCCGGCACGAACCGCAGCATCGACAGCTGCGCAAACACCTCGTCGCAGGTCGATCCCGTCGTGGCGCCTGCGTACTGCGGGTAGAGGGGAAACAGCAGGATCCGGTGCGCCCCCCAGTCCGCCAGCTCCCGCACGGCCGACGCGATCGACGGACTGCCGTAGCGCATGCCCAGCACGACCTTGAGGCGCTCCGGCTCCTGGCGGTGGAGCTCGCCTTCGAGCCTGCGGGCCTGGGATCGTGAGATGACGAGCAACGGCGAGCCGTCCGGCGACCAGATCCTCCGGTAGAGCGCCGCCGATCGGCGAGGCCGGCGCGGCAGGACCAGGGCCCTCAGGACGAACCACCAGAGCAGCCGGTTGCGCTCGACGACGCGTCGGTCGCTCAGAAACTGCCGGAGGTATCGACGGAGCGCCGCCGGGGTCGGCGCGTCCGGTGTGCCGAGCTGTGTGAGCAGCACGCCGATCCGGCTGCCAGGGCCTTGTTGTGACAGCAATGCGTCCATACCCCGGGAGCCTGCAACAGACCGTGACAATCCGGAGGACCTTTCCTATCATAGCTGCCGTGTCACCGTGCCCTCGTTGCGGCCGCCCCTCCAGCACGTGACTTCGACCAGGCGCGTTTCGCCCCGGGCTGCCTCACAGTCCACGCTGCTTCCCACCATCCTCTGGACCGGGGAATGAGGGCCGTCACGGTCGTTGGGGGAGGATTCTCAGGGCTGGCGACCGCGTACTACCTGTCGCACGCGGGCTTCCCCGTCGAAATCGTCGAGAAGACCCATCGGCTCGGCGGCCTGATCGGGACGCTGCAGACGCCGCACGGTCCCGTCGAAACCGCGGCCATGGGGATGAAGAACTCCGCTCGCGTGGACGCTCTGTGCCGCGACCTGGGACTCCGGATGGTGTGTTCCGCCCAGTCGTCCAGCCGCGCGCGGTACATCTACCGGCAGCGGCCCAGGCGGTGGCCATTGACCCCCGGGGAGTACCTCGCGCTCGCCGCGCGGTTCGTGACGGCGACCGCACGGGGCACGCGTCGCCCTCGGCCGTTCGAGACGGTCGAACAATGGGGGGCGCGTGTGCTGGGCCATCGCGCGACCCGCTGGCTCGTCGGTCCTGCCCTCCAGGGGATGTACGCCGGCGATCCCGGGTCCCTGAGCGCGTCGCTCGTGTTTGGCGCGCGGGAGCGGCCCGCGCGACCCGCGCCCAAGGGCGTGGTGGCACCTGCCCGTGGCATGCAGGAGCTCATCGACGCTCTGGAGCGGCACCTGCGGACGCGCGAGGTGACTATCCGCCTGAATACGCCAGCCCGGCTGGATGGCTCGACGCCTGCGGTCATCTGTACCTCGGCCTGCGACGCGGCGGAGTGCCTTCGGGACGCCGCGCCGGCCGCCAGCCAGGCGCTGTCCACGATCGACATGCTCCCCCTGGTCCGCATCACGGCCTTCTATCCCGAGGAGGAGGTGCACCAGGGGCGCCGCGGGATCCTGTTTCCACGTGGCGGAGACATCCGCGCGCTCGGGCTCCTGTTCGACACGAACGTCTTTCCCCAGCGCGGCGGCCAGTATTCCGAGAGCTGGATCTATGGGGGCGCTGCCGATCGCAGCGTGGTGCATCTCTCCGACGACGACCTGGAGGCGGTGATGGATCGCGACCGGCAGCTGCTCTGCGGTCGATCGGTTCCGCCGGTTGCGCGACTGGTGCACCGATGGCGTGCGGCGCTCCCGCACTATGACCTGCAGCTCGAGTCCGTGCGTGCGCGCGGCCCCGAGTTGCCGCACGGCGTCTTCCTGGTGGGGAACTACGTGGCGGGCATCGGCGTGACGATGCTGCTCGAACAGGCCGCCTCGGTCGCCACCAGGGTACAGATGGGGTCGGGATGAATCCCGACCCCGTTTGAGGAGGCTCGATGTCCCATCACCCCGATCCTGAAGTCCTCGTCGTCGGCGCCGGTCCGGTCGGTCTCGTCGCGGCCCTGTTCCTGCAGCAGGACGGCGTCCGCGTGGAGATCGTCGACATGCACCAGCGGACCAGACAGCACAGCTACGCCCTCGCCATCCATCCGCGCACGCTCCGCGTGTTCGACGACGCCGGACTTTCGGAGGGGCTGATCCACGCCGGGCGGACGCTGACGAAGGTCGCCTACTACGAGGGGCCGGAACGGCGCGCCGAGATCGACTATTCCGTGCTCCCGACCACGCATCCCTATCTCCTCGTCGTCCGTCAGAGCGTGCTGGAGCGGGCCGTCGAGGAGGCGCTCCACCAGAAGCACCTCAAGGTCCTCTGGAGGCACCGCCTCGAGTCCCTCGACGCGGACGGAGCCACCCTCCAGGCGGAAGTGGCGACGCTCGACCAGGTCGCGACCGGCTATCCCATCGCGCGCAGCGAGTGGGTCGTTTCGCGACGCGAGGCGATCCGACCGCGGTACGTGATCGGCGCCGACGGGTACGACTCGGCCGTGCGGCGAATGGCCGGCATCGAGATGGTCGCGCACGGCAAGGGCCAGGTCTTCTCCGTCTACGAAATCGAGGCGGCGGGGGCCCTTCCCGACGAGGTGCGCGTCGTTCTCGATCCCGACCTGACGAGCGTCTACTGGCCCCTCGAGGAGGGGCGCTGCCGGTGGGGCTTTCAGATCGAGGACTCGTCCCGCCACGCGGCATCGACCGAGCGACTCGAGCAGCTGATCGCCGAAAGGGCTCCCTGGTGGACGGCGCGGCCGACCGAGACCTACTGGTCGACGCTCGCCCTTTTCGAGTCTCGCCTCGCGCGGAGCTTCGGCACGGGGGCCGTGTGGCTCGCCGGGGACGCGGCGCACCAGGCGGCTCCGGTGGCCGTACAGAGCATGAACTCCGGACTGGTGGAAGCGCGCGAGCTGGCGGCACGGATCTCGCGGATCCAGCGCGCGGGGGGAGCCCCGTCGCTGCTCGAGGAGTTCGCGGCCGAGACGCACAGGTCCTGGCAAGGGCTCCTCGGCGCCTCCAGTCCACCGGGAGCACCCGACGCGGCGGGGTCCCCGGGCGGCGGTGAGGTGCGTGCGCTTCCCGGCGCCGACTCGTGGGTCCAGGAGAACCGGGCGAGGATCTTTGCCTGTGTTCCGGCCTCGGGCGGCGATCTGGAATCGCTGCTCCGGCAGATCGGCCTCACGGTCCACCTGGGCGCGTAGCGCGACGGGTGCCGTTCTTGACTCGCGCGATTGCGCGATGGTACAAACGGCCACTTTCCCGAGGGCCGCTCGACACACTCGAACGCGGGGGCAGGTTTGAGCCAGACGGAAGCACAACTGCTTGACAACCCGGTCGCGGGCCGCCCCACGCTCATCCTGCGCTCGCCGGATTTCCACTCCATCACCGACGTGGTTGCCGAGCCGCTCGAGCGGCCGACTCCACTCGGCTGGTGGCTTTTCTTCATCCCGTCCCTCGCGCTGCTCGGCCTTCTCGGCGTCGCGGTCTCCTGGTTGTTCTGGGAGGGCATCGGCGTCTGGGGCAACAACATTCCGGTGGGCTGGGGATGGCCCATCGTCAACTTCGTGTTCTGGGTGGGCATCGGGCACGCCGGAACGTTGATCTCGGCGATCCTTTTCCTCTTCCGGCAGAGATGGCGCACCTCGATCAATCGAGCGGCAGAGGCCATGACGATTTTCGCGGTCATGTGCGCCATGGTGTTCCCGGGAATCCATGTGGGACGGGTCTGGGTCGCCTACTTCATGTTCCCGATCCCGAACCAGATGGGCGTGTGGCCCAACTTCAGGAGTCCGCTGCTCTGGGACGTCTTCGCGGTGAGCGTGTACGGGACCGTCTCGGCGCTGTTCTGGTATGTCGGCATGATCCCGGACCTGGCGATGATTCGCGATCGGGCCAAGACCCGGACCCGGCAGTTCGCCTACGGGTTGTTCGCCCTGGGATGGCGGGGCTCCGTGCGGCAGTGGCACCACTACGAAACCGCCTATCTGGTTCTCGCAGCCCTCGCGACGCCCCTGGTCCTCTCCGTGCATTCGGTCGTCTCCATGGACTTCGCGGTCGGCATCGTCCCCGGATGGCACGCGACGATCTTCCCGCCCTATTTCGTGGCGGGCGCGATCTTCTCCGGGTTCGCCATGGTGGTGACGCTCATGGTGATCTGCCGCACGGTGTTCCACCTCGAGCACATCATCACCCTTCGCCATTTCGATTACATGGCGAAGATCATGCTCGTGACGGGGACGATGGTCGGCTACTCCTATGCCCTGGAGTTCTACACGTCCTGGTACAGCGGCAACCCCTACGAGATCTTCACGTTCCTGAACCGCGCGACCGGACCCTACGCCTGGGCCTACTGGATCATGGTCAGCTGCAACGTGATCAGCCCCCAGATCTTCTGGTTCAGGAAGGCGCGCACGAGCATCCCGATCCTGTTCGTCGCCTCGATCGTCGTCAACATCGGCATGTGGTTCGAGCGGTTCGTCATCATCGTGACGTCCCTGCACCGTGACTTCCTGCCCTCGGCCTGGGGCTACTTCAGCCCGACGATCTGGGACATCTCGTGCCTGCTGGGGAGCTTCGGGCTGTTCTTCACGATGTTCTGCCTGTTCGTGCGCTTTCTACCCATGGTGGCCACGGCTGAAGTCAAGACCGTGCTGCCGCAGGCCGATCCGCACTGGCCGGCGGCCCCGGAACGCGAGATTGGGGCAGGCCGCGCAGCGCTGGGCACGGCCGGGCCTCACGGGCCCGCTCCCGAGGGAGCCGCGTGATGCCGTTCGACTCGCTTCGCTCGCTCACGGCAGCCCTGCCGCTCCTCAACCGGCTTCCGCCGGGGCCCTATTACGGACTCCTCGCCGAATTCGCGACGCCGGCCGACCTCTATCACGCGTGCGAGCGCGTGCGCGACGAGGGCTTCACGAAGTGGGACGCCCACACGCCGTTCCCCGTGCACGGCCTCGAGGGCGCCATGGGCCTCGGGCGCTCCCCGCTGCCCTGGATCGTCCTCGGCATGGGATTGACGGGGGCGGCGGTCGGGTTCGGTCTCCAGTGGTGGGTGCACGCCGCGGCCTATCCGCTCGTGATCAGCGGCAAGCCGTATCTGGCGTGGCCCGCCTTCATTCCGATCACGTTCGAGCTGGCCGTCCTCTTCGCTGCGCTCGGCGCCGTCTTCGGGATGCTCGGCCTGAACCGGCTCCCCATGCACCACCACCCGCTCTTCCAATCCCTGGTCTTCCAGCAGGCGACCGACGACGCCTTCTTCATCTCGATCGAATCGTGGGATCCCATGTTCGATCCGTCGGCCACGGGAAAGCTGCTGGAGTCACTGGGCGCCCGAAGGGTCGAGCTCCTGGAGTCCTGAATGACCGCCGAACGCGACCACGTGGCGCTGCGGCCCGAGCAGGTCACGATCCCGCCGGGGCATTCCTGGAACCGCATTCCGCTCATCGGGGCCTCCTGCGCCCTGCTGGGCGGAGCGGCCTGCGCGATACTGGGCGCCGCGAATCCGAAGCAGTTCTTCTTCTCGTGGCTCGTGTCGTTCCTGTTCTTCCTGAGCCTGGCCCTCGGAGCGCTCTTCTTCGTGCTGATCCAGTACGCCTCCCAGGGAGGGTGGGGGGTCGTGCTGCGACGGATTGGCGAGACCGTCTTCGCCACGGTTCCAGTGACGGCGGTGCTCTTTCTCCCGCTGCTCCTCGGTCTGCACGATCTCTACTCGTGGACCGTCCCCGGCGCCGCCGAGCACGACGCGCTGCTTCGCTGGAAGGCGCCGTTCCTCAACGTGCCGTTCTTCCTGATCCGGGCGGCGCTCTACTTCGCGGCCTGGTGCTTCATCGCCCTCCTGTACTACCGGGGCTCGCGGAGTCAGGACCGAACCGGGGATCCCGCGGTGTCCGCTCGCCTGCGACGCCTCGCCGGTCCCGCGATCATCGTGCTCGCCCTGACCCAGACGTTCGCCTCGATCGACTGGATGATGTCGCTCACGCCGCACTGGTACTCGACGATTTTCGGCGTCTACTTCTTTGCGGGCTCGTTCGTCGGGTTCATCGCGCTGCTGTCGGTCGTCGCGGTGGCGATGCGCCGCGCGGGGCTGCTCGACACGGTCATCAGCACCGAGCATCTGCACGACGTCGGAAAGTTCCTCTTCGCGTTCACGGCCTTCTGGGCCTACATCGCCTTCTGCCAGTTCCTCCTCATCTGGTACGCGAACCTGCCGGACGAGACGATCTGGTACCAGGCGCGGCTCCAGGGGTCGTGGAAGACGGTCACGATCGTCATCATGGCAGGGCACTTCGGGGTCCCGTTCTTCTACCTGATGGGGCGCGCCGTCAAACGGAGGGGATCGACCCTGGCCATCGGGGGAGCGTGGCTCCTGGCGATGCACTTCCTGGATCTCTACTGGCAGGTCATGCCGACGCTCCACCCCGACGGGATTCGCCCCTCGGTGCTGGACGTCGCCGCGTTCGTCGCCATCGGCGGGTGCTTCGTGGCGGCGGCGGGCTGGCTGATGCGCCGGGAGGCCCTCGTCCCGCTCCGCGACCCGCGGCTCGCCGAATCGCTGGCGTTCGAGAACGCGTGAGGCCGAGGTTGCCCGCGCCGCGGGTCGGGTGTACAGTTTGCGACGCGACGCATGCGCCTGAAGGTCACCAAGGAGAGAAGGATGCAAACGACGGTGAAGAGGTTGTGCCTGGCGGCGGGGATGGCAGCGGCCGTGACGTGGCCGGGAGCGGCTCTGGCCGCATCGTCCATCACCGGGACGGTCACGTTCGACGGGAAGCCCCCCGCGCTCAGGCCGATCGCGATGGACGCCGACCCGGTGTGTGCCAAGAAGCACTCGGGTCCCGTGCCGAACGAGATGCTGGTCCTCGGCAGCGGCAACACCATGGGAAACATCATGGTCTGGGTGTCGAAGGGGCTGCCGGCAGGGAAGACCTGGCCCGTTCCAAAGACCCCCGTCGTCCTCGATCAGAATGGCTGCATGTACAAGCCGCACGTCATGGGGATCATGGTCGGTCAGGCGTACAAGATCCTGAACTCGGACGGCATCCTCCACAACATCCATACCCTGCCCAAGATCAATCCGGCCTTCAACAAGGGGATGCCAGGGACGATCAAGGAAGCGACCACCGTGTTCAACAAGCCGGAAGAGGTCTTCCACATCAAGTGCGACGTCCACCCGTGGATGAGCGCCTACATCGCGGTCTTCACCCATCCCTTCTTCGCGGTGACCGGTCCGGACGGCAAGTTCACCATCTCGGGTCTGGACCCGGGGACCTACCAGATCACCGCCTGGCACGAGCGGCTGGGGACGCAGACCGCCTCGGTCACCGTCGGTGCCAACGACACGAAGGCCCAGAACTTCAAGTTCGCCGTCCCCGCGAAGTAGTCACCGGAGCCCAGGCGCATGAGTGAGCCGGTAGCCGTCGTCTCCACGCCGCACGTCGCGCACGAAGTCCATCACGAGACGCCCGGCTTCTGGCGCAGCTACGTCTTCTCGGTCGACCACAAGGTCATCGGCATCCAGTACGCCGTCACCGGCCTGTTGTTCCTGTTCTTCGGCTTCTCATTGATGATGCTGATGCGCTGGCAGCTCGCCTATCCGGGCGCCGCGCTGCCGCTGCTCGGCAACCTCCTCGGCGATTCGCGCATGCCGGGCGGGGTGATGCTCCCCGAGTTCTACAACGAGCTCGGGGCGATGCACGGCACCATCATGGTCTTCCTCGGCGTCGTGCCCCTCGCGGTCGGAGGATTCGGGAACTTCGTGGTCCCGCTCCAGATTGGAGCCCCGGACATGGCGTTCCCGAGGCTCAACATGGCGAGCTACTGGTTCTTCTTCCTCGGCGGCGTGACGATGCTCGTGAGCTTTTTCGTCCCCGGGGGAGCGGCCCAGTCCGGGTGGACCTCCTACGCGCCCCTCTCGGTGATCGCGGGCACGGGCCAGACGATGTGGCTCATCGGGATGATCTTCCTGATCACCTCGTCGCTGCTCGGCGCGATCAACTTCATCACGACGATCATCCAGCTGCGCGCGAAGGGGCTCACGTTCATGCGGTTCCCCTTCTTCGTGTGGGCCCAGTTCGTCACGGCCTTCCTCCTGCTCATGGCCTTCCCGCCCCTCGAAGCGGCGGGGGTCATGCAGCTGATGGACCGCGTGGCCGGCACGAGCTTCTTCCTCCCCAGCGGCCTCGTGGTCAGCGGCCAGGTCCTGACCAACGCCGGCGGAGGCAACCCGCTGCTCTGGCAGCACCTGTTCTGGTTCCTGGCGCACCCCGAGGTCTACGTCCTGATCCTTCCCGCGATGGGAATCGTCGCCGAGATCATCGCGAACAACACGCGGAAGCCCCTGTGGGGCTACCGGTCGATGGTCTACTCGCTCATCTTCCTCGGCTTCATGTCGTTCATCGTGTGGGCGCACCACATGTTCATGACCGGGATGGGGACGGCGATGGCGGCGTTCTTCCAGACGACGACGATGATCATCTCGATCCCGTCGGTCGTGATTCTGACGGCCCTGGTCATCTCGCTCTGGGGCGGCTCGATACGCTTCAACACGCCAATGCTGTTCGCGACGGCCTTCCTGCCGATGTTCGGCATCGGCGGGCTCAGCGGACTTCCGCTCGGGCTGAATGTCGCCGACATCCCGCTCCACGACACGTATTACGTCATCGCCCACTTCCACTATGTCGTCGCGCCCGGAACGATCTTCGCCCTCTTCGCGGGGATCTACTACTGGTTCCCGAAGGCCACCGGGCGGAAGATGAACGAAACGCTGGGCGTGATCCACTTCGTGGGCTCGTTCGTCTGCATGAACGTCGTCTTCATGCCCATGTTCTGGCTGGGGCTGGCGGGCGTCTCGCGGCGACTGTATGACGGCGGGGCGGCCTACCAGTTCGCGCAGCCGGTGCTCCACCTGAACGTCGTGTCGTCGTGGGGCGCGTGGACCATGGCGCTGTTCCAGATCCCCTTCATCGTCAACTTCTTCTGGAGCATCTGGAAGGGCGAGAAGACCGCCGACGCCAATCCCTGGCAGGCCACGACGATCGAGTGGGCGGCGCCCTCGCCCCCGCCCCACGGCAATTTCCTCCATGCCCCGCAGGCATACCGCGGGCCCTACGAATACAGCGTTCCCGGTGCGGCCAGAGATTTCCTGCCGCAGTACGAGGCGTGATTCGAGATGGACATCCCCTACACCGTCGAACTGCGCCGCGACACCGGCCTGAACAACGGCAAGATCGGCATCTGGCTGTTCCTCGCCTCGGAAGTCATGCTGTTCGGGGCGCTGTTCGCGAGCTACATCCTGATCCGGACGGGGTCGCCGATCTGGCCGCGCGGAGACACCATCCTGAACGTGCCGCTCGCCACGTTCAACACGATCGTGCTGATTTCCTCGTCGGTCACGATGGTCATGGCGTGGGCGTCGCTGAAGCGGGGCCGCCTCGGGACCTTCCGATGGTACATGGCGGGGACCATCCTGCTGGGGTGCGTGTTCCTCACGGTCAAGTATTTCGAATACAGCCACAAGTTCGAGAGCGGGCTCTTTCCGAGCACCAACAACTTCCTCGCCCTCTACTTCACCCTGACCGGCCTCCACATGCTCCACGTGTTCGGGGGGATGTGCGTGAACGCCTATTTCCTGGGCCCCGGCGCGAAGCTCTGGAAGACGAATCCGGAATGGTTCACCAATCGCGTGGAGAATTCGGGCCTCTTCTGGCACTTCGTGGATCTGGTCTGGATCTTCCTGTTCCCGACCCTGTATCTCCTGTAGGCGACCGCCCATGACGAGCGACCACGCCGTTGACATCGACCGACAGGTCAGGATCTACATCACCGTCTTTGTCTCGCTCCTGGCCCTGACCATCATCACCGTGGCGGTGTCCCGCTATCACCTCCCCGTGCCGATGGCCGTGACCGTGGCGCTGCTGGTTGCGACCATCAAGGGGTCGCTGGTCGCGTGCTACTTCATGCACCTGATCTCCGAGCGGAAACTGATCTACGCGGTACTTGGGCTGACCGCCATCTTCTTCGTCGTGCTGCTGCTGGTTCCCGCCATCACGGTGCACGACGGTTACTGGATCCACTGATGAACCTCAGGCGGGTCCACGCCGTGCTGATCCTGCTCTCCGCGGTGCTCGCGGTGCTGTTCGGGATCTGGTGCCTGACACGGTACGGGCGCGGGGGCGGCGTCGCAAGCCTGGTCGCGGCCCTCTCGGCGTTTGCCGTGTCGTGCGGCCTGGTCGTGTACGACTCCTGGTTCCTGCGCAAGACGAGGACGCTCAGATGAAAGCCGGGTGGATCAACTGCCAACTCCCAACTCCCAACTCCCGATTCCCACAGCAGCCCACGTTGGGAGTTGGAGGTTGGGATCTGGCAGTTGACACTCCTGTCTCTGCACTCAGGCTGATCGTCACCACGGTGGCAGTCCTGATGATCGGCGGGAGCGCGACCGTCCTCGCCTGCCCGGTGTGCTTCGGCGCGGCGGAGTCCCCGCTGATCGATGCGGCGAAGCTCGGCGTCCTGGCGATGCTGGCGATCACGCTGGCCGTGCAGGCCGCCTTCGCGGGCTTCTTCCTCTATCTCCGCAGGCGGGCGAAGCGCATGGCGGAACTCGAGCTCGAAACCGAATGGTTCGAGCTCCAACGAGGGTCACGAGCGTCATGACTGAGTGGCTGGGACTCCCGGCGCTGGCCGCGGCCAACGGCGAGCAGATCGATAACCTGATCGGCTGGATGCACGTGTTCATGTTCGTGCTGTTCATCGGCTGGGGGGGGTTCTTCGCGTACTGCCTGGTTCGCTTCCGGCGATCGAGAAATCCCGTGGCGGACTACGCGGGAGCCAGGTCGCACGCGTCGAGCTACCTCGAGGGCGCCGTGGCGATCGTCGAGGCAATCCTGCTGCTCGGCTTCTCGATTCCCATCTGGGCCGCGAGGGTGGACCATGCTCCCCCGGAGAGCGACGCGCTGGTGGTTCAGGTCACGGGCGAGCAGTTCGCCTGGAATATCCACTATGCCGGCCCGGACGGCAAGTTCGGCCGCACGGACCTGAAGCTCATCGACCTGCAGTCGAACCCCCTCGGGCTCGATCGTTCCGATCCGGACGCGAAGGACGACGTCACGACCGTCAATCAGCTCTACCTGCCCGTGAACCGGCCGATCATCGTGCAGCTCAGGAGCAAGGACGTCATCCACAGCTTCAATGTCCCCGAGTTTCGCGTGAAGCAGGATGTCGTGCCGGGTCTCACGATCCCCGTCTGGTTCATCCCCACCGTCACGACGGCCGACATGCGGGCCCGTATGGGGAAGCCGGACTTCCAGTACGAAATCGCCTGCGCGCAGCTCTGCGGCCTGGGCCACGCCCACATGCGTGGATTCGTCACCGTCGAGACCGCCGACGAATTCCAGACGTGGATGGACGAGCAGGTCAAGGAATCGCTCGAGGCCGGATCGAATCCGTTCATGTAGGCGGAGGGGACGGTTCGATCCCGGATTGCCATGGCACCGTGATCGCCCCGCTGCTCGATCTGCCGCTCGATCCCGCGCGCATGCCGAACATCTCACCCGACGGCCAGCGCCCGCGACACGGCCTCAATGCGAGCTATCCTCTCGAAACGGCCGTAGACAACGCGCGAAACGACGGTCGGGGCGGTATCAGCACGATTGCCGGGTACGCGGCCGCGGACTTGGGCGTTTCGCGTGGGGGACGCTCCGGGCGCGATCGCAGGCGATCTCCGCTCGTCGGTCGTCAGCTCACGCGTCGCGCCGGACGACGACCCCAAGAGTCTCATCGACGAGAAGCGCGGTCGTGGCCGTGACCGGGACGGAGAGGGGCAGGTTCTTCGTTCCGCCGAAGCCGAGCGACGTCCCGCCCGTCCACCCGTGACCGACACACGCGCCGTTGACGAACGCCACGATCTCCGTCCATGACCGCCCGGGTCCGAATTTCGTGCCCCGGACGCAGTCCAGGTGCACGCGGTGGCCCACCACTTCGAACTCGGCGTGCGCGTGTGAAGGGGATCCGTGCTCGAATCGCCAGTCGACGCCTCCACCTTCCTCGTTCGTCGGCGGGCGATACAGCGCATCGTGCGGGCCGCGCTCCCACGTCACGGTCAGTGGTTTGGCCACCGGGCCGAGCACGACAGCCGCGTTGAAGTGCGGCGCCTTGAGCGGCAACTCCCGCCGCGGCAGGCTGAGGAAGTCCCAGCGCCGCCAACTGTCGCCGAGCGGACAACTCTCATCGAGGCGCTGCGGCGGGGCGAGCGCGAGGCGCGACGTCCGCATGCCACACGTTCTCCCAGTCAGAGACGAGGGACCAGGTGCCGCCGCCGAAGTGCGCGTCGAGATCCAGGATCAGGATCGCACCCGCCTTCCGCCTCGAGCACGGCGCGGGCTGCCAGGGCCAGCCCGTTGAAGGTGCAGAACCCGAAGCCCCGATCGGCGCGCGCGTGGTGCAGGCCCGCCGGGAGCGAGCCGGTCACTCCTCCGTTCAGCAGTGCCCTCACCGCCGCCTGGGCGATTCCCTGAGACGAGCACGCGGCTGCGCCGTAGAGACCGGGTGTCCACGGCAGGCCGTTTGACGTGGCGAGCGCTGACGGTTCGCCGGTCTCGACCGCCCTGAGGTACGCCGCCGTGTGCACCGCGTCGAGCTCGACGTCATGCAGGTCGTCGGGCTCCTCGAGGCGGACGAAGCCTCGGCTCTTGCCGGGTTGCGCGGTGAGTCGCCGCTCGATCCAGTACGCCTTGCGAAACGTGTCGACCTCCGTCGCCTCGGCCCAATAGGTGGGTGAGTAGAAGAGCGTGACGTAACGCGTCTCCTGTGCCCGGCCTGCCTGCGCCAGTTCGGTGCCGGCATCGGTGAGCTCTGGAGTCCGTGGTGTGCGACGTCGCCGCGGGGATTTGGCCATGGGTGCAAGCCGTTCTGGATTCCAGCGTCATCATAGCCACTGGCGGTGACAGGACAGGTCAGCCGTGGTTCGCCGGCTTGGGCGTGACCCGTCCTGTCACACGTAGGCCTCAGGATTTCGAGCCCGTAGCGGCGTCCGTCCCAGAGGCAGGCGACGCGGCACCTGGCTGGGCGAGTGCCCGCCGGAGGCCACGACCGCGCCGGTCACGTCGCGGCCGCAAATAGTTATAATGAAATATATCATGCGAACGAAGTCGCCACGGGCGTCCCTCTGGGAGGTCGCCGTCCTTGCGATGCTGCGCGAGGAGCCCATGCACCCCTACCAGATGCGGCAGCTGATCCAGGCCCGCCACAAGGACGAGGTGCTCGACCTCAAGCACGGGTCGCTCTACCACGCGATCGGCCGGCTGCTCGGCGACGGCCTCATCGAGGTCGTCGCGGTCGGGCGCGCCGGAGGGCGTCCCGAACGGACGACGTACCGCCTGACCGCGCGTGGACGCGCGTCGCTTCCGCGCTGGCTCCGCGACCGCATTGCCGTTCCGCGGGTCACGCCGTCGGAGTTCGTCGGATTGCTCAGCTTCCTCGTGCACCTGGCGCCCGACGCGGTCGTCGAGGGCCTCGACGCGCGGGCGCGTCTGCTCGAAGCCGAGACCGGCGATCGCGCGCTGCGCCTCCGGGAGGCCGGCCGCCATGTCGCCCGAATCAACCTGGTGGAAGGGGAGTACGCCCTGGCGATGGGCCGCGCCGAGCTCGCGTGGGTGCGCTCGCTCGCCGACGACATCCGCACCGGCCACCTCCGGTGGGACCTCACCCGGATCCTCGACGACGCCCGTACCGCCCGGAAACAGCAGCGGAGGAAGACACGATGACACGCCGAGACCTCGCCCCCGTGGCCGCGCTGCTCGTCCTCTCGCCGGTCATCGGCGAGGTCCTGAGCGGCGCCACCCGCATCAGCTTCATCGTCGTCCTCATCCCGGAAATCATGGTGTGGGGCTGCGGCACGCTACTCATCCGCGAGGCGCTCCGGCGCTGGCGCGCCGGCTGGACGAGCGCCCTGCTTCTCGGCTTCGGCCTGGCGATCGCCGAGGAGTTCGTCATCCAGCAGACGTCGCTCGCGCCGCTGCCGTGGCTCGGCGACATGCCCGCCTACGGCCGGGTGTGGGGCATCACCTGGCCCTACTTCCTGTACATGCTCGGCTTCGAGGCCGTGTGGATCGTGCTCGTCCCGATCCAGGTCACCGAGCTCGTCTACGCCGATCGGCGCGACGAGCCGTGGCTCGGACCGCGCGGCCTCGTCGCGGCGAGCGTGACGTTTGTGGTCGGGTCGTTCTTCGCCTGGTACCTCTGGACGCAGATCGCGCGGCCCTTGTCGTTCCACGCACCCGTCTACAATCCGCCCGCGCTCACGCTCCTCTCGGCCCTCGCGGCCATCGTCGCGCTGGCCGGGCTGGCGTGGCTGGCGCGCGGCGTCGACCGGCCCCTGACGGTCGGAGCGACGCCGCCGCCATGGGCGGCGGCTGTCGCGGCGCTCGTGTTCGGGTTCCCCTGGTACCTCCTGATGGTCGTGATCTTCGCGCCCCGGATGGACCGGCCGCTGGCGCTCACGATCGGCCTGGCGGTGGCCTGGGCCGCGCTCGCCTATGTGGTCGTCAGGCGGATGGCGCGCGGACCGGCCTGGAGCGATCGCCACCGGTGGGCCCTCTGCTTCGGCGCCCTGGTCGTGTCGATGCTGGCGGGCTTCCTCGGCGCCAGCCTGTGGTCCCGGGTGGATCTGGTGGGTAAGATCGTGCTGAATCTCGCGGCCGCGGCCGCGATGATCGACCTCGCCAGGCGGATCGGACGTCGCGCGCGGTCCGGATGGCCGTCACGCTGACGAGGATCGAGCGCGTGGGACTCGCGCCAGAAGGGTGAGATGACCGGCCGCTCGTGAACGCCGCCAGGAGCTCCGGCGGGAACAGAGAGTCCGAGGTGTTGTCGCGCAGGCGGAGCATGGGGAAGGCAGACACCCCAGATCGGCACGATCGGCTGGTTGCGGGCGCGCCAGATTTCACTGACAATGACGCGGAGGTACGCCTGGTGACTGACACGGCACAGGGACGCGCGGCGCCGCATCCGCTGGAGCGCGATCCAGTGATCGAGGCGTACAAGCAGGACGTGGACCGCACACTGATCCGCGAGCAGTACCGTCGTCTGCTGGCCGCCCCGGTCGTCGTCGCGGCGCTTCTCGTGTCGGCCGCACTGCTGGCGGACCCGGCCGCGCGGGCCCGCGCCGGGGAGGGGACGGCCGGCGATCCGGACGCGCGCGACTGGATTCAGCTGTTCAACGGCAAGGACCTCACGGGATGGACGCCGAAGTTCGCGAAGTACGAGCTCGGCGAGAACCCGTTCGACACCGTCCGCGTCGAGAACGGCCTGCTCGAGATCCGCTACGACAAGTGGACGAAGTTCGACGGCGAGTTCGGCCACGTCTTCTACAAGGATCCCTTCTCCTACTACATCCTCGCGGCCGAGTACCGGTTCGTCGGCGAGCAGGTGCCGGGCGGGCCGGCATGGGCGAGGCGCAACAACGGGCTGATGCTCCACTCGCCGGCGCCGCAGACGATGCTGAAGGACCAGGACTTTCCGATCTCGCTCGAGACGCAGCTGCTCGGCGGACTCGGGGACGGCACACCGCGATCGACCGCGAACCTGTGCACGCCCGGCACCAACGTGGTGATGAACGGTACGCTCGTGACCCAGCACTGCATCAACTCGACGTCGAAGACCTACGACGGCGATCAGTGGGTACGCGTTGAGGTGATCGTGCACGGCGACGAGCTCGTCCAGCACGTCATGGACGGCAAGGTCGTGCTCGAGTACTCGAAGCCGCAGATCGGCGGCGGCCAGGTCTCGCCCGTGGACCCGAAGGTCAAGGTCGATGGCACGCCGCTCACCGGCGGCTACATCTCGATCCAGGCCGAGACGGCGCCGATCGACTTCCGGAAGATCGAGTTGCTCGATCTGGAAGGCTGCATGGACGCGAAGGCGTCGAACTACAAGCGCTACTTCGTGAAGTCGAACCCGGCGCGGTGCAGGTAACAGGCCCGGGCCGCGTCCCCACGTGCCATCGGAATCTCGGGAGACCGGCCAGGAGCCTGGACGACGCCGTCCCGATGGCGGTCCAGATCTCCAGCTCAGGCGTCAACGCCGCGCGCTCGGTATCGGTCGCTGATTCCATGAGCCGCCCGAGCTGATCGTGAATTCCGTGCCGCGCGGCAGATCGAAGCGGTCTCGCTCCCCGATGAAGACCGTGCCCGCGCCCCCGCCGGCGCCGATCACCGCCCCGATGGCGGCGCCCTTGCCGCCGCCGGCGACAGCGCCGATCACCGCGCCGAGCGCTGCGCCGATGGCGCCCCGTTCCACGGCCTTCCGAGTCCGGTCCTCGGACGAGTCGATCGAACCTTCGCGATCCACCTTGATCGTGTCGCCGTCAGGCGTGCGGATGTTCTCGATGACCCCGTCGAACGGATACGAGCGGCCGTTGCGAAGTCGGATGCTTCGCAGGTCGAGGGTCACGGCCGCCCGGCCGGCAAGCCGCCCGGACTCGTCCACGGTGGACACGACGCCTTCCAGGACCGCGCCTTCGTATTGCGCCGGGCTGCGGGCAGTCATGGTGAAGAAATCACCCTCGTGCACGCTCGCCGCGTTCAGGGCGTTGTCCAGCACGGCCACGAACCGCGTGCCATCCGGCACGAGGCGATCGTCCGCCGACGGGCTGGCGTTGTCATATGGACCGCGCTCACCGCCGGTGTAGACACTCCAGCGAGCCTCGTCCGACAGCCGCCGATAGGAACTTCGGACCGTCACCGGTTGACGCAGACCCGCATCGTCGATGGTGCGCGTCATCTCGAGGGTGTGGCCATCGTCCAGCGGATCGAAGGTGGCGGTGTAATCACTGCCTCGATGACCGGTGGTCGCAACCACCAGGCGTTCACCCTCGAGGGTGGCGCGTGTGCTCATCGTCTCTCCCGCGGACCACTGTTCCGCATGGTCCCTGCCGTCAGCATCGAAGATCACGCGTCGACCCTCGGTCGACGCCATCGACACGCTGTTTCCGGTGCGCTCGATCGCGAGCTGTTCGGGCGCCTCCAACCGGGTCAGCAGGCGCTGATACGTCGCCTGCCTCTGGTCGGAGGGCGCGGCGCGGGCAGCCCGTTCAGCCGCTTGCCGCGGGTCGTCGCCCCGGTCGCTCTCGAGCTGATACGTTCCGGTGAGGCGGTGGTGGAAGCCCGCGCCCGGCGCGGCTGACGTGTACCCGGGGTTGCTCCAGTTCCACGCGACGTTGTATGCGCGGGCGAGCGTGTCCAGATCGCGTCGCACCGACAGCCAGTTCTGCTCCGCCTGGTTGCTCAGCTGATACCGCTGCATGAAGCCGTCGATGCTCCCACCGCGTCTCAGCACCTCCTCGACATCGAGCGTGTTGGATTGGCGTCCATTGACGCGATCACGCAGCCGATCGGCGGCCTGCCTGAAGTCCGCCACGGATCGACGGATCTCCTCCTTCGCTTTGGGGTCGTCGATCCGGCCGGCGTCGAAGAGTTTGTCGAGGCTCTTGTCGAACCGGCCGGCCTTCTCCCCAATCTGCTTCAGCAACTGCTGGACCTGCTTGTCGTCAACGCGGGACGGCATGTTCTGTGAGGCGGCGCTCCAGTTCCACGTGACGCCATACGCGCGCGCCAGCTCGTCCATATCGCGCCGCAGCGCCTGCCAGTCCGCCTGCGCGGGCGTGTCGAACCGGTTGCGCGTCATGAGGTCGTCGATGACGGATGCGCGTCTCAGCACGTTCTCCGCGTCCGCGGTGTTGGACTGTCGATCGTTCACGCGATCGCGAAGCACGTTCGTCGCCTGCTTGAAAGACTCCACGGACCTGTCGAACTGGTCTTCTGCCTGGCTGCCGTTGATCGGGCTGCGATCGATCGCCCGTGCGAGGCTCTCGTGAAAGGTGTCTCTGTGGGTCTCGATGCGAGTCGTCAGATCGCGCAGCTGCTGATCGTTCACCCGGTAGGGCCGTTGCCGACTCGCCACCGCGATGCCGGCGCTCGCGACCGCGAGCCCGATCGCCAGCACGACCGTGCGCCTGAATCCAGTCATCCCAGTCCTCCTCCGTCACCGACGACTCCGACCCGAACGTCTCGTCTCACGCACCAGCCTACGAGTGCGGGCGCCTGCGCGGGTGTTCCGGAACGCACACCCCGGTGGCGGTAGACGCCGTTGGGCGCCCGGGCCGCCGACGCCATCGCCGTGACGAAGAGTGTCTTGAACAGGACAGGCGCGCGCACGCGATCGTCCTACGCTAGGATTCAGGATTCAGAAGCTGAAGCGGGAAAGCCAAGCCGACCAGGCTGTCGGAAGGGTCGAGCAGAAGGTGGAGAGGATTGTCGACGAGATCCACAATCCGCAATCCGCAACCCGCAGTCCGCAATCAACAATGACTGCCGCCGCGGCATTACCCGAACATCTTCGGCGTCGGCATCCGGGCGCGGATTCGCTCCAGTTCCTCGACGGTGACGCGACCGATGCCGTTTCTGCGGCAAGACTCCTCGACGGCCCTGACGACCATGCCGCGGACGAAGGCGGGGATCCTCTTCATCCGCGCTTCAGCCGCGGCGTCCCACGCGATGGTCGTCGTCGATTCGGCGCCGTACTCGATCGCGACAGTGCCGGCTGCTCCCGGGACGGACGCGCCGTGGAGCGCCCCATCGTCGCCAAGGCCATGGCGGGCCAGGAGAAGGGGGGCGCCCGCGAACGTTCCAGGGGTGTGGGTGCAGAGCGGGTCTTCGGCCATCAGATCGCCCGTCATGCCGTAGGCCCGGGCGCGGCAGCCCCCGCAGTGGCCGTTCAATTCGCACGCCCCGCACCGCCCGCCGAGCGAGGTGCGGCGGCGAATGTCCGAGAACAACGCCGAGGACGTCCAGAGATCTGCAAGAGCGGCGCTGCGCAGGGACCCGGCGAAGACCGGGAGGTAGGGGCAGGGGGTGACGTCGCCGTTCGGCCGGATCCCCATGTAGTGGGTCCCCGCCGGGCACCCGCCGGCTCCCGCGGAGTAGACCCTGATCGGGGACGGTTCGCCGCCATCCATGGCGGTCGGATCGTCACCGTGCTCCAGCACGGTCTTGATGTAGTGCGGCGCGCACTTCGCGTTCACGAGCATACGGCCCTTGTACTGCCGCTGGATCAGGTAGAGAGCGGCAAGCACATCGTCGTACTGTGCCGGCGTCATGTCCGATACGAACTGCCCGCGCCCGGTCGGGACCAGGAAGTAGAGGTTCCAGACCTTCGCGGCGAGGCGCTCGTGCGCGAAGTCGGCAATCGCCTCGAGCTCGCCCAGGTTGTGGGATCCCGCCGTGGTCTGCACGATGAAGGGGAGGCCGGTGCGGTTGAGGATCTCCGCTCCCTCCACCGTGTTCCGCCAGGCGCCGCGGACCTTCCTGAAGGCGTCATGACGGTCAGGATCGAGCGCATCGAGCGACAGCGACAGCCCTCGCGCGCCGGCTTCCGCCAGACGCCCGGCGACGTTCTCGCTGATGCGGACGCCGTTGGTGCCGACGACGACCCACAAGCCACGGTCCGCAGCGCGCCGGACGATCTCGAGGATGTCGCGCCGCAGGAGCGGCTCGCCGCCCGTCAGAATGGTCAGGCATTCAGGCGCGAACGCGGCGATTTCATCGATGACCCTGAAGCACTCCTCGGTGCCGAGCTCGCTCCGATCGGCGAAGTTCTCCGTGCCGACCAGGGGCGCGCCGCCCGCATCGAGGTAGCAGTGCTCGCAGGCGAGGTTACAGCGGTAAGTGAGGTTCCACGAGACGACGTAGGGCCTAACGAATTCGCTCAACTCCCAACTCCCAACTCCCAACTCCCAACTTCCAACTTCCAACTCCCAAAGGGATTAGTCCCGATTCCACAACCGGGGCGTTGGGAGTTGGAGCTTGGGAATTGGGAGTTGACAATCGCTTCGCTTACATCCCGAAGAAGTCCCGGGCGGCGTCGAGGATCGTCTCGTCCACTTCCAGGGCGCCCCTGTCCCGCGCGAACCGCTCGATGCCGGTCCGTGCCATGGGGCGCACGAACTCGGGGATGTTCGCGAGGCGCGCCTCGGCGCCAGGCGTCCATCGGACGGGGAGTGGCCCTTCGACCTGGCTCAGGGCAGGCTCGGCGGTCTGCTCGGGCCCGTCCGTCGTTGGTACCATCCCGGCAAACGGGCACCTCGCCGAAGCTTCTGCGGAGGCGGGCTTCTCCGTCGTGTCGGGGCCGATCCGCACGCCGAGCGACTGGACCATCTGTGTCTCGTACGCGTTGGTGAGCATGGCGATCTCGTAGCCGCACTCGGGGCATGAGTAGACGACTGACAAGGAACCGCGCTCCGGCGGGCCGACCGTCTCGAGCTTCATCGGGCTGTCGCAAGGAACACAGAGGAACTTCATCGGCTTCCAACTCCCAACTTCCAACTCCCAACTTCCAATGCCCAACTCCCAAGCGGATTCGGTCCCGGAGACATCACCTGGGAGTTGGATGTTGGAGGTTGGGAGTTGACGGATCGCGTTCGAGACTGTCCAGAAGTCGCCGCGCGACATCGTCCAGGGCCCTGACGACAGGCGTGTCCGCGTTCCCGGCCAGCAGACTGCCGCTGTCGCAGCGCCGCGCCAGCTCGGGATCGAACGGGACCGACCCGAGGCAGGGAATCCCGAGATCGCGCGGGCTGCCAGGGCCCGCCGGAAAGAGCGGCCTCACGGCGTTGCAGTCGCGGCAGAAATACCCGCTCATGTTCTCGACGTAGCCCAGGGGGCGATTGCGGGCCGAGAGGGCGGCCACCGATCGGGCGACGACGCCCCGGGCGACCTCGGACGGGATCGTCACGAGCAGGAACGACACCCGCGGCCTGCCCTGAGCCACGTCGAAGGGCCCGAGGAAATCGGCATACTGGACCGTTCGCTCGGCTCCCGGCGGCAGATCGAACAGCAGCAGATCGAGGGTCCCCCAGTCGAACGACGCGAGGATCTCGGAGAGCAGCGCGAACTCCTTCGTGGCGCGCCACGTATGCGACTCTCCGCGGGAGGCGCTCTCGAACTCGAGCGACTCCGATTCCGGGATCAGCGACCCCATCGAGAAGACGCCGATTCCGGTATCGGTCCGCGGGAGCGAGACCTTGTCGCGACCGGGCACGAACAGCGCCCCCTGGACACCTGCCATGCGCGCCTGGGAGGGGCCGTTGAAGTCGGCGTCCAGGATGGCAATCCGAAGCCCGCGGGCGCGCAGGGCGCACGCGAGATGCAGCGTCAGGGTGCTCTTGCCGACGCCTCCCTTCCCGGAGCCCACGGCCACGAGATGGCGCACCCCGGCGAGCCCCTCGGTGATGCGGGTGCGCAGCTCGGCCACCTGCTCGAGGACTCTGGACCCTCCGTCGCCTGTGATGTCGTGGTAGCTCTTCACGGTGGTGGCGTTCCGACCCGTCAGCGTTGCCCAGGGTCGCCGATAGCTTACAACGCCGCGCCCGCTCGGGCCATCGGATCCCGGGTCATCGCGGGGTGGGTTCGCGGGGCAGGAGCTGCTCCAGCACGCCCGCGTACCTGTACCTGACGGAGGTTCTGTCGGGCGTTGAGGAGGATGAGCAGGATGATGACCGCCCGCGGCCCGACAGCGTAGCTGTGGTCCCGCCACCAGAAGGTCGAGTACAGCACGACGAGACCCGCCGCGACGATCAGGCTGGCCACGGACAGCTTGAGGAACAGCCCCTTGCGGCGGACCGCCCGCCGGGCGAATGCGTCTTCGGAGTCGGTCATGGGAGGAAGTCTATCCGGATCAGCGGGCGCGGACGGCGGCCGCGTACAGCACGTGCGCGCCGGCAGGACGGAAACCGAGCGACTCGAGGCACTCCGTCGAGATCTCGTCCGGGTGCACCTTGGGGAACCGCAGGGGTCCGATGCCCCGCGCGCGCAGCCCGGAGAGCAGGTGCTTCAGGCGGACGGCATCGTCATCGACGAGTGAGCGGAGCGACACGATCTCCGCTCCGACCTCGCGCGCGACGTAGATGACGTACGCCTCGATTCCCTCGTCGGAAGCCACCGCGAGCCCTGCGATGTCGTCCTTCCTCGCCGTGAGGGTCTCGATGGAGCGCTCCCAGCACACCGCTGGACGCCCCTGGCTCGCCGAAGCCAACGGCGAAGGCGGCTCTCCGACCAGACCGTTGGCGGCAAGATCGTCCAGGGTGACGGGGATGACGTACCGGCCGGCGACGTCTTCGTTACCGTGCGGCCCTGCTTCGTGCCAGACGTAATCCGTCAGCAGCGCTTCCCGGACGAAGCCGCTGGCGCTGAACAGCTCGCAGGCAGGGACGAGCGTCTCGGGGACTTCAGCGACGATGCGCGGGGGCCCGAGAATCGCGAGCTTCGAGCCGAGCGAGCCGAGCAGGTGACGGGCATGCCCCTGTCGTCGATGATCGGGGTGGACGGCAATCCTCTGAACGAGCGTCCCGGACGGCCGCTTGGCGCCAATCAGGACGCCAATCGGGTCCTCGCCAGCGAAGGCGACCATGCAGCTGCTGCACCAGACCTGGAGGTCGCGGATCGACCGTTTGAACCCGGCGGGCGTCTCGGGCCGATCGTCGGGAAAGTACGGGGACCAGCACCGATTCAGCGCGTCCACGAGAAGCGGAATGTCGTCCGTGCGGCAGAAGCGATAGGAGCTCACGCCGGTAACTCCCAACGCCCAACTTCCAACTCCCAACCGCCCACTCCCAACGCCAAACTCACGCCCGGACCCTCGGGAGATCGAGATCTGGAGTTGGGAGTTGGGAGTTGGGAGTTGGGAATTATCGCGGCCTCACCTCGTTGAGATAGCCGCTCCCGCTGCCGGCCGGAGACGCCGCGGGCGGGTCCGCGGTGGCGGCAGTGGAGGCCGTCGTCGCGACGCCTGGGCTCGCGCCCGGGGGCGAGTAGGTCGCGATCATCTCGGCCATCATCCGCTTGCCGATCTCGATGCCCTCTTCGACGAGCGCAAGATCGATCGCCGCGGCGCTGCGCTCCCGCGCAAGCTCCTCGATCCGCTCCTGCGTCTTGTTCCGCATGTACCCGGCCGGGACGCGGAGGATCCGTTGTGCGCCCTCCGCGGTCCAGTCGAAGCTCGAGATCAACGGGTTCTTCTTGTCGTCGCGGGCGATGAGCTTCGCGCCGTTCTCTGACGCTTGCTCGCCCGCCTTCGCCGGCGCTTCGACGACGCCGGCGCGGCCCACGCCAATCTCCAGAGGTGTGCCGGTCTCCTCTTCGATCACCTGCCGCGCGAAGTCGAGCGTGATCGCGTCGAGCTTCATCATGCGGGCGCGCTTCTCGACCCGCGCCTTCACCCGGCGGCGCTGGTACGCGTTCTTCATGCTCCAGAGGCCCTTCCTGGCGTCCTCGGACCACCGGAGCTTCCGCCCGTCGTAGGTGGTCTCTTCCTGGAGTCCGCCCTCGACCTCCGCGATCTTCTCGATGGTCTCCCGGGAGATCACTTCGAAATCCGTGGCGCCGCAGACGGTGCACCTCACGGCGTCGCTCTGCGTGGCGGTGACGCCACAGGCCCGGCACATCGACACCGGGCCGGACTTCGCGCGCTCGAGGGCCACGGCCTCTGCCAGCGCCCTGGTCGCGGCCGACGCGCTCTTCGGCATGAACCGATCCATGGCGTCGTCGATCACCGCGCTCGTGATCACCGAATGGCCCTTCTCGAGCGCCAGCCGCAGGACGCCCGTGCGGGCGATGCCCTTGACCTGCTCGGGCACGTGCTGCATCCGCGCCTCGGCTTCGGGCGTCCAGCGCACGGTCTCCTCGGCGCGCACGTCGAGCCGGGGCACCTCGAGGCGCGTCGAGAGGAGGACATCGCAGGGCGCGCCGCGGAGGATGTTCTCGGCGTTGCTCCCCAGTCCAGTCTCGTCCTTGGGGCTGTGGACGCCAATCCTCCCCACCACGACGAGCCAGGGATTCGTCTTGCGCGCGTGGTCGAGGATCTTCTGGAAGGGCTTGCCGTCGAGGAGCGTCTTCCCGATCCCGACGCCCGCCTCGCCCGCCATGCGCTCGCCCACCTCGAGATGGGACTGGTAGATCTGCGCGAGCCCGGTGTCGATGATCTCCTCGTGGAGCTGATTCTGCTCCTCGAATCGGAACACCTTCGCCGCCTGCTCGGTGAGGACGTTGACGATGCCGTTGAAGACGGAGTAGTGGAGATACGGGTCGTACACGGCGATCGCTTCGACCTTCTTGCCGAACGTGCGTGCCAGATCGACGGCGGTCATCAGGGCGCCGAACGACTGCGGACTGCCGTCGACGCCGACCAGGATCGTGTCCCGCTCCTCCTCGCCCGCCTCCGGGACGTGCTTGACGACCCAGACATCGCGGTCGCACTGGCGGGCGACGCGTTCGCAGACCGAGCCGATCACGCTGTCGCGCGCGCGTCCGATCCCCAGCGCGCCGATCACGACCAGGTCGTGCTCCGAGCCGGCGAGGTCCTTGAGAATCTCGGTGTGATGCTTCCCGTCCATCATCCGGGGCTCGAACGCGAGGCTCGACTCCGTGCAGAGGCGCGACATGCCGTCGAGGTAGCTGTCGGAGATGAGCTTGAGGCCCATGGTGATCAGGCTGTCGTGGATCTTGCGCTGGCGCTCCAGCTCCACCTCGTCGATGTACTCCTCGGGCAGCGTGTACTCCATCTGCCTGAAGCGATAGTCGTGGAGTTTGGCCGCGTATACATGGCAGCCGACCAGTTTCGCCGAGAACGCCTTGCCCAGGCCGATCGCGCACGAGACGGCGCGGTTGGAGTGGTCTGAATTATCGACGGGAACGTAGATGCTCTTGTACATTCGAATGCTCCGATGGCCTAGAAGGCCAACACCTAACCTCCAAACTCCCAACTTCCAATTCCCAACGTCCAAGGTACGCGCCTTCGGGAGTTGGGAGTTGGGGGTTGGGAATTGACATGTTTCGTTCCTCTTACACACCCATGGCCGGATCCCGCCTGGGTACGCGCGCCGTAACGCCGCCGCACCCAGCCGATCACGCCCAGCTCGACGACGAGAATGAACAGCGCCGTCTTCACCATCGGACCGACGGCCGACGGGACCACTTCCGGCTCGACGTAGATGGAGTTCCAGACCGTGAGGCCGCGCCTGTTGCCACGCTCGCGCGAGAAGCCGTCCCAGACCGAGAAGGCAATGGGCAGGAACTCTCCGGGCGTGAACGGGGCGCCGGAAGTGGCCCGAAGGGGCCGCTTGAAGATGACCGACCATTCTCCCTGCTCGTAGCTCGCCGTCCCGGTGAGGTCGCCGGTGGCGTTGGGAGCGATGTCCCCGCTTCCCTTGCCGGTGAACTGGAGCGGATCGGGGCGGGCGAGATCGAAGAACCAGAGATCCACCGGGTTCTGGCCGTCGCCGAAGATGAAGTAGGGCTTCCGAGCGCCTGTCGGCGTCTGCGACGGAATCTGGATCGCGACCGCGTCGGAGAATTCGGATGGCGGGGCGGCCGGCGCCTCCTCTTCCGCAAAGGGATTCTGCGCGGCCTGGGCCGGCGCGACCTCCGCATCGCCGAAGACGCCCCCCGTCGAACCCTCGCCGCCGGCACCGCCACTCTCGCCCGCCGGTGTGGCCGTTTCCTCTTCCTCCTCGAGCGGCACGGGAAGCGACGGCCCGTTCTTCCCTGTCTTCTGCGCGCTCATGTCGTGCCAGCGAACGAGCAGGGCCAGGGAATCCGCATCGTAAATTGCCTGAACGTCCACGCTCGTCGCGGGCGGGTGGAACGAGCGTCCCGGCTCCATGATCTGGCCGACGATGGGAAAGCGGGCCACGGGAGCGGAGGCGAAGCTCGCGGCCCCCTTGGCGAGATCAATCGGATCCTGCACGTGCCTGGCGATGACGAGGTTCGTGTAGCCTGGCGTCTCGCTCTCCGAGAGCGAGGCGATGAAGTCCGTGACGGCCCATCGCTGCTCGGGCGTCAGGGAGTCGGCGAACGACGGCATGGGCGTGCCGTTGAGCCCGGTGCTCATCGTCCTGAAGATGTCCTCGCGGGACGCCCCTCCCCGGAACGTCCAGCGGTGTGCAAGGTCCGCCGGCCGAATCGGATGGCCCCAGTCGTCCGTCAGGGTAGGCGCCGATGTTCCGTCGCCGCGGCCGACCGTCCCATGACACTTTGCGCAGCCCGTGTCGGCGTAGAGCTTCTTCCCCAGCTCGACGGACTGCGGCGTCGCGGTCGGAGCACTCGGCAGGGCGACGGGCTTGGGCACGTTCTCGGCCCTGGAGAAGTCGGCGGAGAAGGTCGTGACGAAGTACGCGAGGTCCGAGACTTCGTCGTCGGAGAAGTTGGGCCAGGCGGGCATCGAGCTGTAGGGCATGCCGCGCCTGATGACGTTGACGAGGTCCTGATGGGTGGGGAGCGCCCCGTTGGGGGTGGTGCGAATCTTGAACTTGCCGCTCGTGAAATTGCGGGGTCTGGGGCGCAGATGTGGAGCGGCGTACCCTTCGCCGTCGCCATGCTCGCCGTGGCACTGCGAGCAGTACTTGAGGTAGAGCGTCTTCCCCTGGGCCCGCTGCGCCTCGGTCCCGACGTCCTGAGCTGCCGCGCGCACCGACCCGGCCGGCAGGGCACATACCGAGGCAATCAGGACCGCGAGACGCGCACGCGACATCAGGCAGAAGCTCATTTCGCGGCGGCCTCCTCCCTGCCGCGAGGCTTCTGGCCGGTGAAGTCGTAGAGAAAGAGGATCGCATCCCACATCTCGTCCTCTTTCAGGAACTTCTCCCAGGAGGGCATGGCCGTGTCCCACGGGCCTCCCTCGTCGGGGAGCCCCGGGCCTCCCTTGGAAATCCGCCAGAACAGGAACGTCTCGCGAAGCTGCGCGATCGTGTCGTGGAAGTTGGTCGGGATCGGGTCCAGCCCGTGCGCGAACATGCCGTTGGCGGCCATGGTGTCGCCGTGGCAGAAGACGCAGTTCCGGTAGAAGACTTTGCGCCCGTTCTCGACATGGGCGCGGAACTCCGCCGGGTTCGACGTCTCGAGACGCCGGAAGGGGTTCTCCCCCGTGTCGAGATTGATCTTCCGGTCGTGCACCGTGATCTCGGACGGCGAGGCAGGATGCACCGTCCGCGCGAAGAAAGGCGGCTGAAGCGGCGCGTTCATCCGGAGGTACACGTTCGCGGCCGCGAGCGCCGGGATGGCCACGACCGTTGCGGCGAGCAGCGGTGTGTACCGCCGCTCGGTCATGAAGCGGACGAGCGGCGACGAGACTTCCTCGCGGCGCTCCTGGCTGGAGGACACGTAGGCCAGGATCGCGATCGAGACGATCCCCATGTAGATCGTGATCACGGACGAGGGAATCGGAGCCTCGAAGCCGAACCGGAGGAGCACGTAGATGCCTATCCACCACGCGCCGGCCCAGAGCAGCAGATTGGCCCGCAGCCACCGAAGCAGCACGAACGCGGCAGCCACGGCGAGCACGACCAGGATCTTCATCGGTCACTCCCCGTTCCGGCGCTGGCGGGAGGCTGCGCCGCGCCGGGCGCGGCACCCGGGCCCGCAGGAGCGGCGGACGTCGTCGCCGCGCCACTGTTGTAGTGGTGCTTCGTCTGGAGCGTGACCGTCGGCGTGCCGCCGAGGGACTGGAGGTACGCCATCACACAGAGGATCTCCTGGTCGGTCAGGCCGATCGGAGGCTTGTTGATGGTCGGCATCCCTGGATTGAATCCCGGCACGATGAAGGCGTTGGGCTCGTACAGCGTCTGGGCGAAGTACTCGATATCGCTCAGGCCCGGGACGCGGGTCTTCGCACGAAGCCCGACTCCCGCGAGGTCGGGGAACCGGAGCGCGCCGGTCTTCCCGATCGTGTGACACGTGAAGCAGAGTCCCTTGCCCTCCATGATTTGCCGGCCGACCCCGACCATGTCGGCCGTGGTCAGGTCGGTCTTCAGCACGATCTCGGCCGGGGGCTGCACTTCCTTCTGCGGCACCATCTGGCCCACATAGGCGTAAAACGCCGTCGTGGCGACCACGAGGGCGCCGATCCGGGCGATGACCGGGACCGTCATGTCAGTTCCGCCTCGGGCGCGTCGGCGGGGTGGATCGCCGTGGTCCGCCGCTGGAAATCCGCGCGGTCGTGCAGGCTCGCGAGCCAGAACACGACGCCGATGAGGACGAAGAACATCAGCACGGTCACCGAGACGACCGCGGTCGCGAAGCCCAGCGTGGGCGTGAACGCGTCGACGGAACGATCGCGCATCACGCCGTAGACATGCCAATGCTGGCGCAGCCCGGACCGGACGTAGCCCATGAGACCCATGAGCCACGTGAAGGTGACCGCGATGAAGATCAGCACGTATTGCGAGATCGCCGGGATCTTCCCCCAGCGCACCTCACCGGTCCGCTTCGCCCCGCGGAACAGGAAGACATCGATGGCGGTGATCGACACCATCGCGAACAGCACCGAGCCGACCTGGGGCACCGAGAGCCGGATGCGGACCGTCGCCTCCACGAAGTACCCGTAGACGCCGAGGAAGATGACGAACACCGCGGCGGCCGCGAAGATGGTGAGCTGCGCCGCATGGCCCGCCCTCGCCCACGCCACCGTCGCCACCTTGCCCGTCCTGCGGTAGAGCAGGAAGCTCATGAAGGTCGTGAGGATCAGGATGTTCACGGCGGTGTTCTTGGCGGACATCACGCCGAGGTAGCCCAGGATCGGGTGCGCCGACCCTCCCATCGCCCGGATCTCCGAGACCGTCGCGATGATCGAACGGGGCGTCGCCCACACCATGAAGCAGAGCGTGATCCCGATGAGCAGGTACTTGATGAACCGCTGCAGCGGCTGCACTCCCTCGACCCGGCCCATGCCGAGCCACAGATAGTAGTTCGCCGCGAGGAAGAGGTTCCCGATCAGGACCGCCTGGATGATGAAGAGCCACGAGAACGCCCCGCCCATCATCGTGAGGCCGAGCGTCTGCGAGAACGCGTAGATCTCCTTCGCGAGCCAGTAGCCGGCGAAGGGAAGCGGCAGGAAGGCGCTGATCGCCACGAAGTTGCCGATGTATCCCATCCAGTCGTAGTGCGCGCGCTCCTCGTCGGTCTCCGCCTGCAGGAACTTGACGGCCGCGTAGGCCGCCGCGACCGACCCGCCGAAGGCGATGTTCGCGATGAACCGATGGACGTTGATCGGCATCCAGGTGTAGTTGTAGACGGCGTCCCAGACCGAGAGGACCGCCCCCGAGTCCGAGATCCCGCGCGGCGACATCATGAACGTGAGCCAGGCGTTCGCGATCATCATGATCGCCGTGCCCACGAGGTTGAGGCCGAGCCCCAGCGCCAGATGCACCAGCGGATGGAACTTCCCCCAGCCGTAGTAGTAGGCGTAGAGGAAGAAGGCCTCGAAGAAGAACAGCAGGACGTAGGGGAGAAAGGTCGGAGAGAACACGCTCATCAGGTAGTTCGTGAACTTCGGATACAGGATGATGAGCATGAACGTCAGGAACGCTCCGAACGTCGCCGTGAGGGAGAAGGCGACGGACAGGAGCTTCGTGAACTCGTGCGCGAGCCTGTCGTATCGCAGATCTCCGGTCTTGTAGCCAATCACCTCGATGATGAACGCGAAGAGTGGAACGGCCAGCACGAAGGCCGCGAACAGGAGATGGAGCTGCGCGACCGACCAGATGGCCACGCGGCTCCCGACGATGGGGAAGGTCCGGTACTCGGCCTCCACGTAGGGCGTCGCCTTGGCCTTGGTCTCCGCGGCGGCCGTTTCGGCGGCCGCTCCCGCCGCCCGCGGCGTCTGGTCGACCGTTGCCGCAGGCGCCCGGTACGGGTCCCGGTATTCGTTGCGGCTCACGAAGACCGTCGCGACCCACACGACCAGGACGAACATCGCGATGCCGGCCACCGGACCGAACACGAACAGCAGCTTGCGGGTGCCTCTCACTTGGCGTCCTCCGCCGTTGCGCCCGTGCTCGGGGCGCTGGCCAGCCGCTTGCGCTCGAGCTCACGTACGTAGGCGATGATCGCCCACCGGTCCGCCGGGGGAATGGGCCAGCGGTAGCCGGACATCAGGCCTGCGCCGTTCGTGATGACGTCGAAGATCTGCCCGTCCGCGTACTTGAGGATCTTTTCCTGGTGGAAGGAGGCAGTCGGGACGTGGCCCCGCTGGTACAGGATCCCCTTGCCGTCTCCGTGAACGTCGTGGCAGGGCTGGCAGTAGATGCCATACCGCTGGTGGCCGCGCTCGAGCACGGCCTCGTCCACGGCGACCGGGCTCGTCTTCACGAACTGCCCGTCCGCTCCCTTCCCCGTGAAGAAGGCCGTGTCCTCCTGCAGCCCGTCCAGCGCGACCGTGCCCGGGACGGGCTGGCGCATGGACGAGCCGTCGTAGAAGAAGTCGCTGGCCGTCTGCGGCAGGACCTTCGGCTGGTCGTCCATGCTCGGGTTGAGGTGGATCGGCGGCCGGCTCGACGTGCATCCGCGCGCGCAGCTGGCAAGGGAGACGACCGACGTGAGCGCGAGGGCGCCGAGCACCCGCTGCCTGCGGCGAGTCATGCCGGCACGCCCCTGAGCTCCGGATTCGGGTTGCGCACCTTGGACAGATAGGTCGTCCGCGGCTTGGTGTTCAGCTCCTCGAGGAGCGCGTAGTTGCGCGGGTCGGCCTTGGCCTTCACGACCCGGCTCGATCGGTCCCGGAGGTCGCCGAACTCGATGGCCGAGGCGGGGCAGGCCTGCTGGCAGGCCGTCTTGACGTCGCCATCGCGCAGCACGCGCCCGGCGAGCTTCGCGTCGATCTTGGCCCGGTTGATCCGCTGCGTGCAGTACGTGCACTTCTCCATGACGCCCCTCGCACGAACCGTGACGTCCGGGTTCATCGCGAGCTTGAGGATGTCGGGCGTGTCCTTGGTGAAGTTGAAGAAATTGAAGCGGCGGACCTTGTAGGGGCAGTTGTTCGAGCAGTAGCGGGTCCCGATGCACCGGTTGTAGACCATCACGTTCAGGCCCTGCGCGTCGTGCACCGTCGCGGCCACGGGGCACACCTGCTCGCAGGGCGCATCCTCGCACTGCATGCACGGAATCGGCTGAAAGACCATCTCCGGACTGCCGGACGGGTCGCCGGTGAAGTACCGGTCGACACGCAGCCAGTGCATCTCGCGATACTTTCCAACCTGGACCTTGCCGACCACCGGCACGTTGTTCTCGCTCTGGCAGGCGACCATGCACGCGTTGCACCCGATGCACGAGTTCAGGTCGACCGTCATCCCCCACTGATGGCCCTGATTGTACTTGTGCTCCTTCCAGAGGGAGAAGTGTTCCGGGTCCTCTTCGAAGACCCCGTGTGGGCGCGGGGCTCCAGCTTCTCCCGGCACCTGCACGGACTCGCCGGCCGTCCGCCCCCCGGCGTGCTCGGTTCCGTCCGCACCCGTCGATCGAAGCTCGGTCACGGTCGACTCGCGGACGAGCGGCCGGCCCTCCATGCTGCCGTGGTGCTGCGTCGTCGAGAGCGCGTACGTGCGCCCCACACGGGTGACCCTGACACCACCGTCGAACCCCGGGGCGCTGGAGCGGCGGATCGTGAACGTGTCGAACCCGACGCCTGACCCGACCCGGCCCGAGTGCGACCGGCCGTAGCCGAGCGTCAGCGCCACCACGCCGTCCGCCATCCCCGGGAGTACCCAGACGGCAAGCTCGAGGGACCGGCCCCCGTACTCGACACGGACCACATCCTCAGTCGTCACGCCAAGGGTCTCAGCGGTCTTCGGGCTGACGAGGGCGGGGTTGTCCCACGTGACCTTGGTGATTGGATCGGGAAGCTCCTGCAGCCACCCGTCGTTCGCGAATCGGCCGTCGTGCAGCGAAGGGGAAGGCAGAAACACGACCTCCAGGCCCTCCGGAGATCCGGCCGCCGCGCCTGGTCTCGCGGCGCCGCCAGTCAAGCGCGCCAGCTCGGCGAACGGCTGCCCGCCGGGCTCGGGAACGACCTCGGGCAGCTCGCTGCCGGCGAGGAGCCCATCGTGCAGGACGCGGTTCCATGCCTCGTCGAGCTCGAACACGCCCACGCCGAGGATCCCGGTCCAGGTCTCCCGCACGATGTCGTAGCCGGGGCGGTCCTGGTCTGTGGCCATCAGCCCAAGGACTTCGATGTCGGAACGGCCGCCGAACAGGGGCAGGATCAGGGGCTGGACGATGCTGGGCGTGCCTCCAACCGCGCGGGCGTCTCCCCACGATTCGAGGTAGTGGGCACGCGGGACATGCCACGTCGCCCTGGAGGAGGTCTCGTCCACGGCGTGCCCGAGCGCGATCACCTGCGGGACCTTCGCCAGCGCCGAGCCGAAGTCGAGATCGGCGGGCGCGTCGAATACGGGATTGCCACCCAGGACGACGAGTGTCCGGACGGCGCCGCTCTTCATCGCGGCGACGAGCGACACCAGCGAGCTGACGCTCGGCAGCGACGCGTCCGTGGTCTCGTAGTAGCTGACCGTTCGGCCCGTGTTGCCGAGAGACGCGTTCAGCGCGCAGACGGCCGCGTGGACCGCCGGCGGCTGGCGGTCTCCCGCCACGATGAGCGACGTGCCGCGGTTCGCCAGAAGATCCTTGGCAATGGCGTCGATCCAGCGCTGGTCGACACCGGGGACGCCGGCGCCCTGACTCGCGGCTCCGGAGGCGGGCGGAGCGATCCGTGCCGCGAGCGCGGCGAGGAAGGGGGCGATCTGCCGGCTCTGGAGACGGAGCCGATGATCGGCCATGGCTCCCGTCAGCGAATACACCCCCTCGATGGCATAGAGCCGGTTCATCGCACCGCCGGCGGCGCCCGCGCGCCGTCCGGCCGCGAAACCGCGCGTATGCCGGATCATCTCGGGGTCGGTGAGGAGGGGATCGGCGTCCAGGGCAACGACCACGGATGCGCGATCGAACCGGAGCTGCAGATCGACGTCGCGCCCCGTCGCCAATCGCAGCCCCGCCAGCCGGTTCTCGTCGCTGACGGCGTCGTAGGTGGCCCACTGCAGGCGCGGGTACCGGGCTCGCAGCGCGGCGGCCAGGCGAGCCCGGGTCGGCGCAGCAAAGGACTCGGAGAGGACCGCGAGGCCGGCGCCGCCGTCGGCGGCGTGCGCCTCGGCGATCTTCCCCCAGGCCTTCACGAACTCGCTCCACGGCTTTGGCGACCCCCGGAACGTGACCGATTGCGAGCGATCCGGGTCGTACAGGCCCAGGATCGACGCCTGCACGCGCGAGCTCGATGCGCCGAGCGTCGACGGATGCGACGGGTTGCCCTCGATCTTCGTCGGTCGCCCTTCATGGCTCTCGACGATCAGGCCGTACGCGCTCCGGCCGAACGGCATGGTCGTCGCGTAGTAGCGGGGGATCCCGGGGACGATGTCCTCGGGAGCGGTGACAAAGGGGACGATCTCTTCGACGGGGCGCCGGCAGCCCGCGAGCCCCGCGAGCGACAGCGACGCGCCCAGGAGCATCATCATCTCGCGCCGGGTGACCCCGTCGGGAAGCTCCGAGGCGCCTTCCGGAAACTCGCGCTCGAGCGCGGCGCGGAATTCGGGGTGGTCCTCGATCTGCGCGAGACTTCGCCAATACGTCCGGCTCATCGATGGCACCCCGAGCAGTCTGTGGGCGGATGGACCGGCCGTGCGCGGTCGAGTTCAGCGGCGAGCCGCTGGACGTCCCGGGGAGGCGTCCACTTCATGTTGGTGACCTCCGAGACGGGCCGCCTGTAGGGGCCGGGGTTGCGGTGGCAGTCGAGGCACCAGCTCATGCTGAGGGGCTTCATCTGCGTGACCGCCTCCATCTGGTCGATGCGGCCGTGACAGGTGACGCACCCAATGCCAGCCGCCACGTGCACGTTATGGGCGAAATAGGCGTAGTCGGGCAGCTTGTGCACGCGAATCCAGTGCATCGGGCGGCCGCTCTGCGCGCTGTCGCGAATCGGTGCGAGCTTCTCGCTGTCCTTCTTCACGAGCGCGTGGCAGTTCATGCAGGTGCGCGTGGGGGGAACGTTCGCGACGGGAGAGATCTCGACCGACGCGTGACAGTACCCGGCAGTCGAGGCCAAGCTCGCCGACGTGGAGCCTGTGGCTGTACGGGACGGGCTGAACGGGGCGGTAGCCCACGTCCGTGTACCAGGGCGAAAAGTAGTACCAGGCGCCCGCGACCGCGACGGTTGGCACGAAGACGCCCGCGACCGCCGCCACGATCGGGAGCTTGTTCCACCAGCGGGGGAAGATCTGGGCCAACGCCTAGGACTCCGAAGACCGGGAACGCCGACGCCTACGCCGAGAGTCCAGGATGGAACGTCTATGTCGCATCCACACGCCCAGAACGCGTTCAATTCGCAGGGGAACGACGCAACTTCTTCGATCGAGGCCGCAATCTTATCCGCGACTCGAACGAGGGTCAAGCGTGCGCGGGTGATGCCCGCACGCCCGGCGTGGCAGGCGCGCGAGGCGTCCGGATCCGACTGCGATTCTCAGAGGGGAACGGTGCCAGGCGGCAGGGAGACGTCAGGCGCGAGCGAGCCGTGCTGCACGGGAGCCCCATCCGCCCGGCGCACGGATCCGGTCATGCGGTGCACCCGCCGGTCGGCGTGGCTGACGACGGCGTGCACTTCGCCGGTCTCGAAGTCGTACACGTGGATGTGGGCCGTCCGATCGGCCTCCTGCCACGTGATCATCACCAGATGCGGCCGCAGATACGTGACCAGGATGCGTGAGAGATCCGCAGGCCCGGCGGACCCGCGAAGGATCGTCATCCTGGACGCGGAATCCATCCGGACGCGGGTCGTCGCGTCACCGAGGTGCACCTCGTAGGTCCGTCCCGGCGTGGGATCGCGAACCGCGCCGTCGGGCGCTGCCGCGTGCGCCTCCAGCGAATGCCAGGACCATCGCCCATAGAACTCGATGGACTCGGCGCCGTGCGTGCCCAGGATGTCCGCCGCGGCTTCGCGCCTGTCGCGCTTCTTCGCGACCACCATGATGACGCTGCGGCCCGCGCGCACGTCCTCGACGTAGTGCTGCAGGTGCTTGTACTCGTCGCCGAGCGTCCGAATCAGCGTGCGCTGGAACTGGGCGAGGAACGTGCGCTCGGCCCCCGCCGGATGCGGGCGGTGGAGGTCCTCTTCTCCGTGGAGGATGTCGATGTCCTGCCGGGCGAACCCCGCCTGCAGCAGGTCCTCGATCGCCGCGCGGGCATGCATCGGGTCGCCGATGGCGCCCACCACGCGATTCGTCGGATACGCGATGACGTCGTCCGGCTGGACGTGGCTGGCCATGGCGCCTCCCCAGTGAGGGCGCGAATCATACACCATGCCGGGCCATGGCGCGAGGCCGAAATTCGGCCCCGGATTCCCTAGCTCTTCTTCTGGCGGACCGCGCGTACCTTCATTGGCAGGCCGAACAGGTCGATGAACCCCCGCGCCGCCGTCACGTCGTACCCCTTCATCGCGAAGCTGGCGAGCTTCGTGTCGTAGAGCGACTGCGGCGAGGTGGCGGCCACGGCGGCCGCACGTCCCTTGAACAGCTTGACCCGGACCTTGCCCGTCACGACCGCGTTCGCGTGGTCCACGAACGCCTGCATCGCCTCGCGCAGCGGGTGGAACCACTGCCCGTAGTAGACGAGCTCGCCGTACCTCAGCGCGAGCTGCTGCTTGTAATGGTAGAGGTCGCGCTCGAGACAGATCTGCTCGAGCGCCTTGTGCGCCTCGTAGAGGATGGTGCCGCCCGGTGTTTCGTACACGCCCCGGCTCTTCATGCCGACCAGCCGGTTCTCCACCAGCGTGACCTGGCCCACGCCGTGCCGGCCGCCGACGGTGTTCAGCCTCGCGATGAGCTCGTGGCCGGCGCCCCGGTACTTCGTGCCGTTGACCGCCACCGGGACGCCGTGCCGGAACTCGACCTCCACGTATTCCGGCTTGGCGGGTGCCCTCGAGGGGGGGACGGTGATCGTGTAGACCTGCTCCAGCGGCTCGCGTGCGGGGTCCTCGATCTCGGCACCCTCGTGCGAGATGTGCCAGAGATTCCGGTCCTGCGAGTAGATCTTCCTCTTCGTCTGGGCAATCGGGATGCCGTGCCGCTCGGCGTATTCAACGGCGGTCTCGCGGTCCGTCAGCCCGTCGGCCAGGAAGCGCGGATCCTTCCAGGGCGAGATGATCGCCAGGGCGGGGTCGAGGGCCATGGCCGTCAGCTCGAAGCGGACCTGGTCGTTCCCCTTGCCGGTGGCGCCGTGCGCCACCGCGTCGGCGCCGGTCTCGTGCGCCACCTCCACCTGCGCTTTCGCGATCAGCGGCCGCGCGATCGACGTACCGAGCAGGTAGTCCCCCTCGTACGTCGCGTGCGCACGGAGCATCGGGAAGCAGTAGTCTTCCGCGAACTCCCTGCGCAGGTCCCTGACGACGACCTCGTCGGCGCCGCTCTTCTTCGCCTTGCGCTCGATGCCCTTGAGCTCGCTCCCCTGGCCGAGCTCGGCCGCGAACGCCACGAGCCGCACGCCCGGGTACCGCTCCTTGAGCCACGGCAGGATGACGGAGGTGTCCAGCCCGCCCGAATAGGCGAGCACGATCTTCTTCGGTCCACTCATGCGCGGTCGCCGCTCCCATCCATCAATCGTCAATCGTCAATGATCAATCATCAATGGTCATGCCGAGTGCGGCCCTGACGAACTCGGGCTCCGGCAGCGCACCGAGCACCTCGATCTCGTCGTTGACCACGGTCTTCGGGACGCCCGTGACGCGATAGCGGCGTGCCAGATCGTAGAACTCGGTCGCCTGCACGGTCGTCGCCGTAATCTGGGGATTGGCAGCCGCCATCCGGTTTGCGAGGCCCACGGCCCGCGGACAGTGCGGTCAGGTGGGGGTGACGAAGACCTGGATGTGGGTGGGCGTGGTGACCCCGGCCACCAGCGCCGCGCTGTCTTCGCTGAGCGCCACGTCGCTGGCGCCGCCGACGGCCAGAATCGCGTCCACCAGCGACATGAAGTCGTAGCCGGCCGGCGCGCCCAGGAAGCGGATGCGCGTGTCGGCCCCGGCGGCGACCAGCGCCAGCGCCGGCGCGCGGTCCACTCCGTACGGCGCCGCTTTGTCCTTGTCGAGGACCAGATTCACTTCCTCGACGAGGATCTGGTCGGTGAGGGCCGTCAGCTCCGACAGAATCAGCCGCGTTTCCTCGCAGGTCTCGCAGCCGAATGTCTGGGTGAAGAACAGCAGGGTGACCGGCGTCTTCATGTCCGCGAACATCTCGCGGAGCGTCTGCTGGTCGGTGGGGGAGAGCATTGCCATCCGGTGATTATCCCACGTGCTAGCATCGACGGGCATCGGGGGTGCGATGACGGGATGGAGCCGGGGGCGGATCGCGGCCGTGGCGGGCCTGGTGCTGGCGGTGGCCGTTGCCGCTCCCGCACTGGCCGCGCAGCAGGTGAGCTACCGGATATCGATTCCCGAGCCCGAGCACCACTGGCTGAGGGTCGAGGCCGTCTTCCAGGGCCTGCCGTCCGGCTCCGCACGTCTGCATATGAGCCGCAGCTCCCCCGGCCGCTACGCGCTGCACGAGTTCGCCAAGAACGTGTACGACGTGGCTGTCAGTGATGCAGGCGGCCGGCGGCTCGAAGCCACGCGGCCCAGCCCGCACGAATGGGACGTGGACGGGCACGGCGGCACGGTGAAGGTGTCGTACCGCGTCTTCGGCGATCGCGTGGACGGAACGTATCTCGCGGTGGACACGACCCACGCGCACGTGAACATGCCGGCCACGCTCATGTGGGCGACCGGCCTGGAGCTGGCCCCGGTTCACGTCACCTTCGTCCCGCCCGCGTCGAGCGCCTGGACCGTCGCGTCACAGCTCTACCCGACCAGCGATCCGTTCACCTTCACCGCCCCGAATCTGCAGTACCTGATGGACAGCCCCAGCGAGCTTGGACCGATCGCCTGGCGGACCTTCACGCTCGACGGTACCGGCTCGCCGACCTTCCGCATCGCCCTCCACCACACGGGCACGGACGCGGAGGCCGATGCCTTCGCGGCCGACGTCAAGCGCATCGTCACGGCCGAACGCGACGTGTTCGGCGAGCTGCCGCCGTACGAGCCCGGGACCTACACGTTCATCGCGGACTACCTGCCCTGGGCCGACGGGGACGGCATGGAGCACCGGAACAGCACCGTGATCACGAGCCGGCGCAGCATCGCGAACGACCGGATCGGGCTGCTGACCACGGTCGCCCACGAGTTCTTCCACTGCTGGAACGTGGAGCGCATCCGCCCGGAGGGCCTCGAGCCCTTCGATTTCGAGCGGGAGAACATGTCGGGCGAGCTGTGGCTGGCCGAGGGTGTGACGAGCTACTACAACACCCTGATCATGGCGCGGACGGGGCTCACGCCCGTCGATCAGTTCGCCCAGGCCGTGGGCCGCGTCGTGAGCACCGTCGTGACCAGCCCCGCCACGAAATTCAGGTCGGCCGAGGATATGAGCCGCATGGCGCCGTTCGTGGACGCCGCCAGCTGGATCGACCGCACGAACTGGGAGAACACGTTCATTTCGTATTACACGTTCGGCGCGACGCTCGGGCTCGGCCTCGACCTGAGCCTGCGCGAGCACAGCGGCGGACGCGTGACGTTGGACGACTTCATGCGCGCGATGTGGGGCGCCTACGGCCGTCCGGGCGGCGCCAGGCCCGGTTACGTCGATCACCCATACACGATGGCCGACGTCCGCGACCGGCTGGCCGACGTCAGCGGCGATCCCGCGTTCGCGGACGATCTCGTCCGTCGCTACGTCGAGGGGCACGAGGTCATGGACTACGCCCGCCTGTTCGAGCCGGCCGGGCTGGTGCTGCGCCGTGCGGACCCGGGAGCGGCCTCGCTGGGACCGCTGCCACTCGACCGTGCCGGCACGTCGCTGCGCCTGGCGGGCCCGACCGAGATCGGGTCGGCGGCCTACGAGGCGCACCTGGACGAAGGCGATGAGATCTCGACGCTCGACGGCCGAAGCGTCACGACCCTCGAGCAGCTGAACGCCGCGCTGAAGCGGCACAAGCCGGGGGACACGGTGGCCGTCGGCTTTTCCCGGCACGGGATCGCCATGAGCACCGAGGCCGTGCTCGAAGAGGATCCGCGGCTCGAGGTCGTCCCCATTGAAGCCGCCGGCGGCGCTCTCACGCCTGCCCAGCAGGCCTTCCGGGCCGCCTGGCTGCGATAGGACCCCCATGCCGCTGATCGGACTCCTCCTCGCACTCGCCGCGCTGGCCGCGCTCCCGGGCGTTTCGCCACAGGCGCATCAGCCCGCCTCGCCGGCCGAGGCCCGGCCGGCGCTCGCCGCACTGGCCCAGAGCACGCCGCCGAATGCGTTCGCCGTCGAGGTGAACCCGGTCGCCGTTCCCGTTCCCGGCCACTTGAACCAGACGGCCGTGTTCATCCGCCTGGCGGGAGACTCGCTCGAGACGCACGGGAATCCGAAAACCGGCATGTTCACCGCTGGTGCAGTCATCGCCGTCCAGTTCGTCGACACGGCGGGGCGGGTCGCCCGCGCGCTCGCCGAGGTCATTCCCTTTCGTGGCCTGATGGCGGATGCGAGGTCGACCACCGCGAAGCCGATCGAATCCACCCAGGTGCTCGACCTGGCGCCCGGCGCGTATCAGGTCCAGGTCGCGGTCTACGACCAGATCGGCGAGCGGGCGAGCGTCGTGAAGGTGCCGTACGACGTGCGAGAGCCGACCCCGCCGGTCGTTGGCAGCCTGATGATCGTGGATCACGCCGAGCGGCTGCCGGCCGACCAGGCCCAGGACGCCTCGAACCCCTTCATCGTCGGCGGCGTGCTCCTGCACCCGGCGTACGACGCGGGCGTCAACCGGATGGTGCAGCGGGCGCTGAACTTCATCCTGCCCGTCGTGGTGGCGCCGGGGGCCGAGGCTCCGGGGGCGACGCTCTCCCTGCTGCAGAACGGACAGTCGATTGCCTCGGTCCCGCTGCCGCTCGGTACGGCTGACGCGACCGGGAAGTACATGGCGGTGGGCCGCGTGCCGCTCGACAAGGTGCCGGCTGGAACCTACGAGCTCCAGATCACCGTCGGCACTGGCCCCGGGGCGTCCGTCAGGAAGACGCCGCTCACCGTGGTGGGCTGACGGCGCATTCTTGCGCTGGCGGGGGCAGGGGTATATGTTCGAGACGCCAGCCCGCCCCGACTCCGACGGTCAACGCATGAGCCGCACGCCTTCCGGACTGTTCGTCGCACTTGCGATCGTGCTCGCGCCTGCGGGTCTCCACGTCGCGGCCCGGCAGCAGGCGGCGCCGGACGACCACGCGCGCTTCGGCGTGCGGACCGAGGCGGTCCTCGTGGACGTCTCGGTCACCGACGGCAAAGGCCGCCCGATCAAAGACCTCCAGCAGAGCGACTTCCAGGTCTTCGAGGACGGCGAGCCGCAGACGATTCTGACCTTCGCCCACCATCAGCCCCACCCGGATGCCGCGGAGGCGGACGCCGCCCGTGCGGCAGGGCTGCTCTCGGCTCCTGCCGGCGCCTCCGCCACATCAGCCGGTGGCCCCGCCGCGCGCGGTCCCGGCGTCGTCGCGCTGGCCTTCGATCGGCTGTCCCAGGAAGGCCGAATGCTCGCCTATCAGGCTGCGAAGCAGTTCGTCGAGGACAAGCAGCCCGACGAGCTGGCCGGGGTGTTCATCGTCGATCAGGCGCTCGGGGTCCTGTCGCCGTACACCAGCGACTCCGCAACGCTCCGGAAGGCCATCGATCGCGCGGCCACCATGGCCACGACGCGGCTCGCCAGGAGCGAGCGCAACCCGGAGCTGGCACAGTACTACTCGTCGCCGGACGTGCCCTGGGTCGCCGGCGCGGAAGAGGCGGGTCGGAGTTCCGGCGACCAGCCCTGGGTGGATCCCGTCGCCAAGATCGAGAACGGCGCGGAAGGCGCTCGCGGCGCCGACGGGGCGCGACTTGCCGAGGCGCAGATCGTCAAGGCGCTCCTCCGCATGGATCGCAGCTACGCGGACATGCAGTACGAGATGCAGGGGCAGGCGTCGATGAACGCGCTGCTGGCGCTCGTCGATTCGCTGGGCGCGCTCGACGGCCGCAAGGCCGTCCTCTACTTCTGCGAAGGGCTGACGATCCCGCCCTCGGTCCAGCCGAAATATCGCGCCATCATCGACAACGCCAACCGGCTGAACGTCACGGTCTATTCCATCGACGCCGCCGGCCTCCGCGTCCAGAGCAAGCAGGCCGAAACGGCACGCACGGTCCAGCAGATCGGCGCGATGGGCATCGGCGACATCAAGCGCGACAACATGACCGCGAAGTACAGCGAGGCGCTCGAGGAGAACGAGCGCGCCCTCACGCTCGACCCCGCGGTGTCGCTCGGCATTCTCGCGTCACAGACGGGCGGGCTGCTGATCAACAACACCAACGACCTGTCTCGAGGCATCCGGACGATCGATACCGACCGCCGGAACTACTACCTGCTCAGCTACTCGCCAACCAATCCGATCGAGGACGGCTCGTTCCGCAAAATCTCCGTCATCGTCAATCGCCCGCACGTCGAGGTCCGCGCACGCAGCGGGTATCGCGCCGTGCCGGCCTCGGACGCGGGTCCGGTGCTCGCCTACGAGGCGCCGGCGCTGGTCGCGCTCGACGCCACACCGGCGCCGAAGGACATCCAGGTGGAGGTCGGCGCCTACAGCACGCCGATGCCCGGACGGCCCGGCCTGAGCGCGATCCTGGTGAACGTCCCCGGCAGCAGTCTGTCGTTCATGACCAACGCGGAAACGAAGCGGTACACGGGCGAGGTGGTCGTCCTGGCGCACGTGGCGGGTGCGAAGGGGGAGCTGCCGCGCAAGCTCAGTCAGCAGTACAACCTGGCCGGCGACCTCGATCACCTGGCGGCCACCCGGAGCAAGCGGATCCTCTTCTTCCGCACGCCGCAACTGTCGCCCGGCACGCACGCGGTCGGCATCGCCGTCCACGACGGCCCCGCGCACCGCGACGCCGTCGTCCGGACGACGGTGACGATTCCGGAGGCCACGCGTCCGGTCGTGGGAGACCTGATCCTCGTGGACCACGGGGAGCCGGTCGCCCCCGGCGAATCCACGCCGGGCAACCCGCTCCTTGCCGGCGACCTGGTGCTGATCCCCGCGTTCGAGCCCACGGTGCGGAAGGCGGATCGGAAGGAAGTCAATTTCGCGGTCTCGCTGCTGCTGGATCCAGCGGTGCCCCTGCCCGACGCGACGCTGACGCTGCTGGCCGGCGACTCGCCCGTGTCGTCTGTGCCGCTGCCGCTGACGCCGCCGGACGCGGAGGGCCGGCTGCTGGCCGTGGGGCGAGTGCCGATCGATGCCATTCCGCCTGGCCGATACGATCTGCAGCTGACGATTGGGACGGCCGAGCACGCGCAGACGCGGAAGGCCGCGCTGACCATCGCTCCGTGAGAGCGAGAGAAGATCAACCTCCAATCTCCAACTCCCAACTCCCAAGGGACACGTTTCCGAACGATTCTCCGCGGAACCGCGGGAGTCGGACATTCGGGGAATTGGGAGGCTCGCATTTGGGAGTTGGGCGTTTGGGAGTTGGGAGTTGGGCGTTTGGGAGTTGGGAGTTGGGAGTTGGGAGTTGACGAGTTAGTCGCACCCCACGGGTCCCTTGCGTGACGCCACGCACGGGAGTATCGTCGGCGTTGCCAGGCCTGCCGCGACGTTCGTCTGTCTGCCATGACCCAGCCGAGCTCCTACTCCGTTCGGTCGGCAGCAGCTCTGTTCATCGGCGTCGGAACAGCCGCGGTAGCGCTTGCGGCGGCTCGGGCACCTCAGCAGGCATCCGCCGATGAGCAGGCGCGGTTCGGGACGCGCACCGAGGCGGTCCTCGTCGATGTCTCGGTGACCGATCGCAGTGGCCGTCCCGTCACGGACCTGACGCAGAGTGATTTCCAGGTCTTCGAGGACGGCGTCCCGCAGACGATCCTCACCTTCGCGCGCCACCAGCCCAATCCCGATGGCACCGAGGCGGACGCCGCGCGTGCGGCAGGGTTGACCACCGAGCCTTCGGGACGCCAGTCCGGCACGACGACCCGCGCGCTGGACGACCGCGGGCCGAGCGTCGTCGCGCTGGCCTTCGACCGGCTGTCTCCGGACGGCCGCATGCTCGCCTATCAGGCGGCGAAGCAGTTCGTTCAGGACAAGCAGCCGGACGAGCTCGCCGGCGTCTTCATCGTCGACCAGGCGCTCGGCGTCGTGCTGCCGTACACGACGGATCGCGCGAAAGTCGAGGCGGCGGTGGAGCGGGTTGCCAGGACGGCGACGACGAACCTGGCCGTGCAGAAGAATCCGCTCCTGGAGCAGTACTACTCCTCTCCAGACGTTCCGTGGGTGGCGCCAGCCGAGGAGAAAGGGCGTTCCTCGGGAGCCCTGGGGGCGGATCCTACTGCCGGGGACAAGGGGAGGGGCGAGGGCTGGTTGACGGGTGGGCTTTTGAGAATGCTCTTGCGCATGGACCGCAGCTATCGCGACATGCAGTACGAGATGCAGGGCCAGGCGTCGATGAACGCATTGCTGGCGCTCGTGGATTCCCTCGGCGAGGTCCCCGGCCGCAAAGCGCTCATCTACTTCTGCGAGGCCCTGACGATCCCGCCGTCGGTTCAGCCGAAGTACCGCGCGATCATCGACAACGCCAACCGCCTCAACGTGACGGTCTACTCGATCGATGCCGCCGGCCTGCGGGTCCAGAGCAAGCAGCAGGAAACCTCGCGCACGGTCGGGCAGATTGGCGCCATAGGCTTGGGCGATATCGGGCGCGACAGCTTGTTCAACAAGTACACCGAAGCGCTCGAGGAGAACGAGCGCGCGCTGACGCTGGATCCGGCCGTCTCGCTCGGCATTCTCGCGTCGCAGACCGGCGGGCTGCTGATCAACAACACCAATGACCTGGCGCGCGGCATCAGGAAGATCGACGAGGACCGCCGCAACTACTACCTGCTCAGCTACTCGTCCACGAACCCGGTCGAGGACGGCAGGTTCCGCAAGATCGCGGTCATGGTGAAGGACCTGCACCTGGTGGTGCGCGCACGCAGCGGCTATCGCGCGGTGCCGGCGTCCGATGCCGGCCCCGTGCTCGCCTACGAGGCGCCCGCGCTCGCTGCGCTCGACCGCACGCCGACGCCGCACGACATCCACGTGGATGCGGCCGCCTACAGCGTCCCGATGCCGGGGCGACCCGATCTCAGCGCGATTGTCGTGAACGTGCCGGGCAGCAGCCTGTCGTTCGAGACGAACTCCGACACCAGGCGGTACACCGGCGAGGTCGTGATCCTGGCGCACATCGCGGGCGCGAACGGCGAGCTGCCGCGCAAGCTCAGTGAGCAGTACAACCTCACGGGCGACCTCGACCACGTCGCGGAGACCCGCAGCAGGCGGATTCTCTTCTTCCGGACGCCGCGGCTCGCGCCCGGCACGCACGCGGTCGGCATTGCCGTGCACGACGGCCCCGCGCACCGCGACGCCGTCGTCCGGACGACGGTGACGATCCCGCCGGCGACCCGTCCGGTCGTGGGCGATCTGATCCTGGTGGACCACGGCGAGCCGGTCGCCCCGGGCGAGTCCACGCCCGGCAATCCGCTCGTCGCCGGCAGCCTGGTATTGATCCCGGCGTTCGAGCCCACGGTGCGGAAGGCGGATCGGAAGGAGATCAATTTCGCGATCTCGCTGCTGCTGGATCCGGCGGCGCCCCTGCCCGGCGCCACGCTGACGCTGCTGGCCGGCGACGCCACCGTGTCGTCGGTCCCGCTGCCGCTGATGCCGCCGGACGCGGAGGGCCGGCTGCTGGCCGTGGGGCGCGTGCCGATCGACGCCATTCCGCCGGGGCGCTACGATCTGCAGGTCACGATTGGGACAGGGGAGCACGCGCAGAGCCGTAAGGCCGCGTTGACCGTGCTGGAGTAGCGCAGGCCTTCAGGCCTGCCAACGGGTGCGCGGCCAGACTGATGTAGCGCAGGCCTTCAGGCCTGCCAACAGGTGCCCGGGCAGACCGATGTAGCGCAGGCCTTCAGGCCTGCCAACGGGTGCGCGGGCAGACCTGATGTAGCGCAGGCCTTCAGGCCTGCCAACGGGCGCGCGGACAGACATATCCATAGGGTGCAACATGTCCATGGGGTGCAACGCGTGAAAGCGGCGCGTGTCATCGTGGTTGCGGCGCTGGTTGCCATCGCCGGCGTCCAGCCGTCCGGCCAGAGTCGCGATCAGGCCTCCCGGCCGAAGTTCGGCACGTCCACCGCCGCCGTCAGCGTGGACGTCATCGTGCGCGACAAGAAGGGGCAGCCGGTCACCGACCTTTCGCAGGCGGACTTCGAGGTCTACGAGGACGGTGTCCGGCAGAGGATCATCAGCTTCGATCGCAGCGTCCCGTCAGCGTCGCCCGAGGCCGTGACGGCCGCTGGGCGGGCGCCTGCGAGCGGGGCCGGCACTGAGCAGCCACCTGCCGCTGCGCCCGAACGGCCCGTTCGGGGCCAGACGGCCGTTGCGCTCGTCTTCGACTGGCTGTCAGACCAGCCGCGCCACGAGGCCTGGAAGGCCGCGCGGACCCTGCTGCAGGACATGCAGCCTGGCGACTACGCCGCGGTCTTCTCAATCGACCACTCTCTGCAACGCCTCGTGCCCTTCACGGACGACACCATTGCGCTGGACCGTGCGTTCAAGATGGCGCTCGAGCGGCCGCGGCCCGTCGCGGGACGCCAGAACGGGGCGCTGACGAACGCGCTGGTGGCGCGCGACGACAATTCTCCGACGCTGGCCGCGGAAGATGGCGGCGTGCCCGCGTCGGCGGTCCCGCCGCCCGATCCGAACGCGCACGACGACACCGTCCAGATGGCCGCCATGCTGCAGCGGATGGACGACGTCGAGCGCTACGTCAACAGCGAACAGCAGGCCCTCGCCGGCGCTGACGCCCTGCGCGGCCTGGTCGAGCAGATGGGGCTCCTGTACGGCCGCAAGACGGTCGTCCTGTTCTCCGAAGGACTCTCGATCACCAATCACACGATCGACTCGTGGCACCGGCTCGAAGACGCGGCCAACCGGCTCAACGTCAGCATCTACACCTTCGACGCGCAGGGGCTGCGAGTGCAGAGCCAGCAGGCGGCCATGGGACGTCGGCTCCCCGCCGCGTCCGGCTCGGGCGTCCCGGGCGCAATGGGGTTCTCGAGGGGTCAGTACGGCGATCGCAGCGAGGGAATGCTCGAAGCGCTGCTGGGAGGTTCCACCGCCGGACTCGCCGAGCTCGCGTCGGCCACGGGCGGCCGCTACATCAGCGACAGCAACGACCTGACGACGCCGTTCCACCAGGTCAACATGGATCGTCGCTATTTCTACCTGCTCGGCTACTCATCCACCAACCCGGCGCTCGACGGCTCGTTCCGCAAGATCGAGGTCAAGGTCAGGCGGCCGGGTGTCACGGTGCGTTCGCGATCGGGGTACCTCGCCGTGCCCACCGTGGAACGGACGGACAGGCGCGACTACGAGCAGCCTGCGCTGGCGGCGCTCACGGTATCGCCGCCGCCCATGGCTTTTCCACTCCGCCTTCGCGCCCTCAGCACGCCAATGCCCGGACGGCCGGGCACCTCCGCGCTCGTGGCCGCTGTCGACGCCGGCGCTCTGACGTTCGACACGGATGACGCCGCCGGACGGTACGAGGGCCAGGCCACCGTCGTCGCGCGCGTGGTGTCGCCGTCGGGGCAGGTCGCGACGACGCGCAGCACGCATTACAAGCTGACGGGCGAGCTGTCGCACCTGGCGAAGGCAAAGAGCGGCGAGATCCTGTTCTTTGCCGCCGCGGTCGTGCCGCCGGGTCCCCACACCGTCGAGTGGGTCGTTCGCGACGACGAGGGCGGTCGTGCGAGCGTGGCCCGACAGCAGCTCGCCGTTCCCCAGGGGGCGGCGCCCGTGGTCGGCGATCTGTTCCTCGTGTCGCACACCGAGCGCGCGCCGAAGGGCAAGGCGATCGCCGACAACCCGCTCGCCTGGCACGGCATGTTCGTGTATCCCGACTTCGGCGAGCCCATCAGCCGCGCCCGCGAGACCGAGATTGCCTTCGCGCTGCCCATGGTGGTCTCGCCGGACGGCGGCACGCCCTCCGCCACGCTGGAGCTCGTGAGCGCGGGCCGCGTCCTGGCCACGCTGCCCCTCGACCTCGGTCGATCCGACAAGGACGGGCGTCTGCTGGCGCTGGGCCGCCTGCCGCTTGCGTCGATTCCGCCTGGCCGCTACGAGCTTCGCGTCACGGTCTCGGCCGGCGAACGCCGTGAGGTTCGGACGGCCGCGTTCGCGATCACCCGCTAGCGACGATGACGATCCCGCTCGACGCCGACCTCGACCCCGCCTCCGCCCCCTCGCGTGTCGCGCCGCTGCCGGTCCGCTACACGCTCCGGTTTCCCGCGCCCGCCACGCACGTCGTGGAGGTGGAGGCGGTGTTCCCGACGACTGGACAGACGGCCATCGAGATCGACATGCCGGTGTGGACGCCCGGGTCGTACCTGGTCCGCGAGTACTCCCGGCACGTCGAAAGGCTGACCGCCGAGAGCGGCGGCACGGTGGTGCCGGCGACCAAGGTGGCGAAGAACCGCTGGCGGATCGACGCGGGCAGCCGGCCCGACGTAACCGTCCGCTATCGCCTCTACGGCGCCGAGATGAGCGCGCGGACGAACTTCGTCGAGTCGGAGTTCGCGCTGCTGAACGGCGCGGCGACGTTTCTGCGCCTCGTCGAATCGGCTGGCGGCCGCCCCTATGACGTGGCCCTCCAGCTGCCGGCGGCCTGGCACGCGTCCGTCACGCCGCTTGCCGCGGCGCCCGGCGGGACGCCGCACCGGTATCGTGCCGCCGACTTCGACACGCTGGTGGACTCGCCCATTGTCGCCGGCAACCCCACCGTGCACGAGTTCGCCGTCCAGGGCACGCCCCATTACATCGTGGACGTGGGCGAAGGCGGCATCTGGGACGGTGCCGGCACGGTCGAGGACGTGAAGCGGATCGTCGAGACCACCGCCGCCCTGTGGGGCACGATCCCGTACGACCGCTACTACTTCTTCAACCTGATCACGGAAGCCAGCGGCGGGCTCGAGCACAAGGACGCGTGCACGCTCATGACGAGCCGCTGGAAGATCCGCACGCGCCGTGGCTACGTGGACTGGCTGACGCTGGTGAGCCACGAGTTCTTCCACGCGTGGAACGGCAAGCGTCTGCGCCCCGCCGAGCTCGGCCCGTTCGACTATGACCGCGAGAACCCGACCCGCATGTTGTGGGTGGCCGAGGGGCTCACCAGCTACTACGGCGACCTGCTCGCCCGCCGGGCGGGCGTCATCACCACGGACGAGTACCTGAACGAGCTCGGCACGCTCGTCACCGAGCTGCAGTCCACCCCGGGCCGGCTCGCGATGCCGGTCGAGCAGGCGTCGTTCGACGCGTGGATCCGCCACTACCGTCCCGACGAGAACTCGGCCAACGTCTCGGTCAGCTACTACACGAAGGGCGCGCTCATCGGCCTGCTCCTCGACGCCGAGATCCGCCGGGCGACCAGCGGTTCGCGCTCGCTGGACGACGTCATGCGCGCCGCGTGGGCCAGGTACTCCGGCGCGAAGGGCTACAGCGCCGACGAGTTCCGTCAGCTGGTCTCCGAGGTCGCCGGGACCGACCTGTCGGCCTGGCTGCACCGCGTGCTCGACACGACAGAGGAGCTCGACTACGGCGGCCTCGCATGGCTCGGACTGAGGGTGCGGCCGGAGGTGGCGGAGCCGCCCCGTGCCTGGCTGGGCCTCACGCCTGGCCCGGGAGCGGGCGCGACCCTTCGCGACGATCGCGGCCGGCTCGTCGTGACGGCCGTGCGCCGCGGCACGCCCGCCGAAGCGGCCGGCATCAACGTCCAGGACGAGATCCTCGCCGTCGGCGGCTATCGCGTGCGCCCGGACCAGTGGGACGCCCGGCTCGAGGCGTGGAAGCCAGGCGACACCGTGCCGATCCTCGTGGCCAGGCGAGAGAGGCTCGTGAGCCTGGACGCCACCTTCGCTGCGGCGCCGCCCCGCGCCTTCAAGGTGGAGGCCGATCCGGCGGCCGATCCGGCGGCCTCAACGAGGCGAGAAGACTGGCTGACGCGCTGACCCGCTCCCCCGGGCCTATACTTCCGCCATGCGGTTCGCGCCGGAATACGTCGCGTACGTCCTGAACGAGAACTTCGAAGACGCCAAGCGGCTGTTCCTGCCGCCGCTCATGGCCATCCACTACGCGCACCTGGTGATGCTGGCCGACCGGACGATCGTCGGCCCGTTCGACGCGAGGCGGCTCAGGGAGGGGCTCGACGCGATCTCCCTGGAGGAGGTGCGCAAGGTCGCCTACGACGGCACCTACGAGGACCTCTTCTTCTACGTGGAACGCCTGCTCGTGGACGCCTGCGGCGAAGAGGTGGCCGGCCGGCTCCACACCGCCCGCAGCCGCAACGACATCGACATGACGATGTACCGGATGCGGCTGAGGGAGTTCGACCTCGCGCTCTACGAGGGAACGCTGGCCCTGCGCGACGCGCTGCTGGATCTCGCCGAGAAGCACCGTGAGACGGTCATGGCGGTGCACACGCACACGCAGCCGGCGCAGCCGACGACGATGGCGCACTATCTGCTGGCGGTGATCGAGCAGCTGGAGCGGAATGCCCCGCGGCTCCAGGCCGCCTTCCAGAGCACCAACCTGAACCCGCTCGGATCGTGTGCGATCACGGGCACCGGGTTCCCGATCGACCGTGAGCTGACCAGCCGGCTGCTCGGCTTCGACGGCCCGACCGGCAACACGTACGGCAGCATCGCGACGGTGGACTACCTGCTCGAGAGCGCATCGGCCGCCGCCGTCGCGCTCATCGGCGTGGGCCGGTTCCTGCAGGATCTGCTGCTGTGGGGCACGCTCGAGTTCGGTTACGTGCGCTTCGGCGACGGGTTCGTCCAGGCGAGCAGCATCATGCCGCAGAAGCGGAACCCGGTGGCGATCGAGCACGCGCGCGCGATTGGCAGCAAGGCGCTCGGCCAGGCCCAGGCCATCCTCACCGTCGTGCACAACACACCCTTCGGCGACATCGTGGATACGGAGGACGACCTGCAGCCGCTGGTGTCGTCGACCTTCCGCGACGCCACGCGCGCCGTCGGGCTGGTGGCGGCGGCCATGCAGACCGCGGAGTTCGACGTGGAGCGTCTCGAGTCGCGGGCCGCGCTGGGCGGGACGACGCTCACGGAGCTGGCCGACACGCTCGCCCGCGAGCAGGGCGTCCCGTTCAAGACCGCGCACACCATTGCCGGGCGCGTCATGCGGGCACGGATCGACAACCCGCAATCGGATCTCTCTTCGGTGCTCGCGGCGGTGTGCCTGCAGACCATCGGCCGCCGGCTTCCCTACACCCGCGAGGACCTGCAGCGCATCCTGAGCCCGCGCTACTTCGTCAGCGTGCGCCGCACGCTCGGCGGACCCGCGCCGGAGGAGACGCTGCGAGCCGCGACCGCGTCCCAGGCCAGGCTGGACGAGGATCACGCCTGGCTGACCTCGCGTCGCGAGGCGCTGGCCGCTGCCGAGGTGGAGCTCAGGGCGCGGGCGGCGGCCCTCTGAACACAAAGAACACAAAGGGCACAAAGAACACAAAGAACATAAAGAACACCAAGAAGACACGGCAGATCGCCAGCCCCCGAGATCCCCAGCCCCCCAGATCCCCAGATCCCCAGACCCCCAGATCCCCAGACCCCCAGATCCCCAGATCCCCAGATCCCCAGATCCCCAGACCCCCAGACCCCCAGATCCCCAGATCCCCAGATCCCCAGATCCCCAGATCCCCAGATCCCGGCCCCCCAGCCCCCTCAGTCCGGCCCCATCCCGTCCTTGTCGTGGTAGTTCGGGTACGCGGGCCGCTTGTGTTCGGGCAGCGGGTGCTCCTTCAGCTGCTGCAGCACGACCTCGATGGCCTTCTCCAGCTGACTGTCCCTGCCCTGGCGGCAGGCGGCCGGGTCGAGATCGACCTCGACGTCCGGCGGCACACCGTGGTTCTCGACCTCCCATTCGCCGTTCAGGCCGTAGATGGCGGCGCGCGGCGCGGTGACGCCGCCGCCGTCGATCAGCTCCGGGTAGCCGCCGATGCCGACCAGGCCTCCCCAGGTGCGGGTGCCGATGAGCGGGCCGATGCCGGTCTTGCGGAAGTACCACGGCAGCGCGTCGCCGCCCGACCCTGACATCTCGTTGATGATCATCACTTTCGGCCCGTAAATGGCCTCGGAGGGGCTCGACCAGTCGTTGCCCTCGCGCGTCACGACCTTGCTCAGGAGCGGCCGCCGCAGGTAGTCGATGATGTAGTCGGCGAGCTGGCCGCCCTCGTTGTAGCGCTCGTCGATCACCGCGGCGTCCTTGCCCACCTGCGAGAAGAAGTAGCGATTGAAGCTCGTGTAGCCGTCGCCCGCCGTATTTGGCACGTAGACGTAGGCGGCGCGGCCGCCGGTCGCGTCGTCCACCCGCCGGCGGTTCGCCTCGATCCACGCCCGGTGCCGGAGGTTCTCCTCCGATTCCACCGGCACGACCGTCACCTCGCGCGCCCCGGTGGCGTCGGCGTTCGGCCCGACTCTGATTACGACCTGCCGGCCGGCCGTGGACTCGAAGAAGCTGTAGACGTCGTCGGCGCCGTGCAGCTCGCGCCCGTTCACGGCCAGGAGGTACTCGCCGGCCCTGACGTTCACTCCAGGCTCGGTCAGCGGGGCGCGGAGTCCCGGGTTCCAGTTCTCGCCGTCGAACACGCGGGTGATGCGGTAACGGCCGTTCTCGATGGCGTAGTCCGCGCCCAGGAGTCCGCCCTTGACGCGCTTCGGCTCCGGCGCCTCGCCGCCGCCGACGAACATGTGGCCGACGGTCAGCTCGCCCAGGCACTCCTCGAACAGGTAGGTGAGCTCCTCGCGCGAGGCGATGCCCTCGAGGTACGGCGCGTACTTCTTCTTCGCGGTGTCGAGATCCAGCCCGTGGTAGTGGGGGTCGTAGAAGAAGTCACGCTCGATCCGCCAGGTCTCGTCGTAGATCTGCCGCCACATCGCCTTCGGCTCGACGTACATCTGCATGGCATCGAGCTTCAGCGGCCCGAACCCCGGCTTGGGCTCGCCGGAGGGCGGGTCGTCGGTCGGAGAGGTGACCCAGTCGGTCCCGCGCCGGTAGAGCAGCTTGCTGCCATCGCCCGAGATTGCCACGTCGTGTACGTTCTCGAGGAACTTGTCCACCTTGCGCTTCGAGAGATCGAACCGCTGAACGGTCTGCGACACGTTCGGGTAGTCGTTCTCGGTCAGCACCATCGGCCCTTCGGCCAGGAAGAGCACGCCGGTCTTGCCGGCCAGCAGCGTCAGATAGTTCCGGGCGGGAATCGGCAGGGCGAGAATGCGCTGGCCGATGCCCTCGATGTCGACGCGAACCGCAACGGGCTCAGCCGCCTTCCCATCCTTCGTGCCCTTCGTGCCCTTCGTGTCCTTCGTGTCCTTCGTGTCCTTTGTGTCCTTTGTGTCCTTTGTGTCCTTCGTGTCCTTCGTGTCCTTCGTGTTCTCTTCGTCGCTCTCCGGCGCGAGCGGCGACTTGTCCTCCCTGCTCAGGACGACGACGTAGACGCTGCGCGAGACGGGGTGCGCATCGCTCGACATGTCGAGGCCCGAGGTCGAGAGCGCCGTGTCGGTGGATGCGGTGAAGTAGAGGTATTTTCCGTTTGCATCGAAGGCCGGGTAGAGCGTGTCGCTCATCCCGTCGGTGATCTGGAACGATTTCTTCTGATCCAGCGAGTACAGGAAGACGGCGTGCAACCCGCTCCGGAGCTGCCTGGTGTAGGCGATCCACTTGCTGTCGGGCGACCAGACCTGGTCGAACTCACTGGGCCCGAACCCTCCGAAGTAGTCCGAGTCGATTCGAGTCGGCGCCGGGTGCGCGACCTCCAGATACCAGAGCTGCAGCCGCTTGTCGGTATAGGCGATCTTCGTCGAGTCCGGTGACCAGCGCGGACCGTAGAAGAACGAGGGCGGATGGCCCAGGTCGATGCGGCGGACGTCGCCCAGGCCGTCCTGGCCGCGGATGGCGAGCTGGTACTCGCCGGACTCGTCCGTGAAGTAGGCGATCGACCGGCCGTCGGGCGACCACGAGGGATCGCGATCGGCCACGGCCGGGCTGTGCGTGAGGTTGCGGATGTCGCCCTTGTCGGTCGGCACCGTGAAGACCTCGCCCCAGGCTTCGAACACCGCGCGCACACCGGTGGGAGAGAGCCCGAAGTTCCTGAGCCGCCTGGGATCGACCTTCGTGAAATGCGGGCGCACGGCTTCGAGGTCGCCGCTCACGTGAATGGGCACCGTTCGCGCCTGGCGCGTGGCCGGATCGAACAGCCTGATCGCGCCGAACTGTTCGATGACGATGGCGTCCGGTCCTGCGGACGCGGTCTTGAAGTCGAGCCCGTCGCTGGCCAGTGCCTCCGAAACCTGCCGCGTGCGGGTGTCGTACGCGAACAGGCTGACCGGGCCGTTCCGGTCCGACAGGAAGAACACCGTGTCGCCCAGCCACAGCGGGTAGTGGTCGTTCGAGTTCTCGCGCGGTACCTTCGTGATCGTCGAATCCCTCAGGTCCGCAATCCAGATCGGCGTGGTCTGGCCGCCGCGATAGCGCTTCCAGGCCGCCTGCCACTGGACGTGCGGCACGTAGGCCAGGTGCGTGGCGTCCGGCGAGAGCGACGCCTCGGCGACGATGGGAAGCGGCAGCTGGGTCGGGAAGCCTCCGCCAACGGGCACGCTGAAGAGCTGCTGCTCGAAGTGCCGGAAGCTGTTACCCCACGACGTGAAGAGGACGGCCGTGCCGTCGGGCGTCCATCCCTGGACCAGGTCGTCGGCCGGGTGGTAGGTGAGCCGCTTCGGGACACCGCCGGAGGCGGGCACGACGTAGACGTCCCTGTTGCCGTCGTACTCGCCGGTGAACGCGATCAGGCGGCCGTCCGGCGAGAAATACGGCGAGGTCTCGATGCCGGTCCCGGTCGTCAGGCGCCGGGCATCCCCACCCTCGCGCGGGACGATCCACAGGTCGCTGCCGTAGTTGAACACGATCGAGGTCCGGCTGACGGTGGGGTAGCGCAGCAGCAGCGGCGGTGATGGCGTGACCTGGGCGTTGATCCCGAGCGATGAGATGAGTGCCAGTCCCGCGACGGTTGCCCACACCTTGCGCATATGTCTCCCTCGTGATCCGGCACGGGCGATTCTAATGCCGAAACCCCTGAACCTCAGGGTTCTATACTGTCCGGATGCGCCCGCTCCGCCAGACCGTGGCCGTCGTCGTTGCCCTCGAGGCGTTCGTGCTCGCGGCCCTGTGGCTCGTCGGGCGGCACTTCGGGGGCTGACGGGTGCACTGGCTGGACTGGCTCGTCGTTGCCGCCTACCTGATCTGGGTCGTCTGGGACGGCCTGCGGCGCACGCAGGGCGGCGATCGTCTCGAGGGCTACTTTCTCGGCAACCGCAGCCTGCCGTGGTGGGCGGTCGGCCTGTCGGTGATGGCCACACAGCTCAGCGCCATCACGCTCGTCGGCACGACGGGCCAGGGCTACCGCGACGGCCTCCGGTTCGTCCAGTTCTACTTCGGCCTCCCGATCGCGATGCTCATCCTCGCGGTGACGGCCGTGCCGTTCTTCTACCGCGCCGGCGTGTACACCGCGTACCGAGTACCTCGAGCGGCGGTTCGACGCGAAGACGCGCGCGCTCACGAGCGGCCTGTTCCTGCTCTCGCGCGGGCTGCAGTGCGGCGTGATCATCGCCGCCCCGGCCGTCATCCTCTCGATCGTCCTCGGCTGGAATCTCTCGGTCACCGTGCTCGCCATCGGCCTGCCGACGGCCCTGTACACGATCGTCGGCGGCGTCCAGGCGGTCACGTGGACCGACGTGAAGCAGATGGTCGTGATCGTCATGGCCGTCCTCGCCGCGGTGGTGGTCCTGGTCACGGGGCTGCCGGACTCGATCGGGCTCGGCAGCGCCCTGCACGTCGCGGGCGCCACCGGACGGCTGACGGCCATCGACTTCCGCTTCGACCTGACCAACACCTACACGTTCTGGTCGGGCATGATCGGCGGCCTGTTCCTGATGCTGTCGTATTTCGGCTGCGACCAGAGTCAGGTGCAACGCTACCTGACCGCGCGCTCGGTGGACGAGGGCCGCCAGTCGCTGTTCATGAGCGCCTACGTGAAGATTCCCCTCCAGGCGCTGATCCTGCTCACCGGCGTCCTGGTCTTCACGTACTACCTGTTCGTGCAGCCGCCGATGCTCTTCAACCCGGTCCACGACGCCGACGTGAGATCGGGCCCGGGCCGGGCCGAGTACGCCGACCTCGACGCGCAGTTCGCCGAGGCGTTCACGGTGCGGCGCGAGGCGGCCGGCGCGCTCGCCGCGGCGCACGACCACGACAATGAGGCCGCGACGGCGGCCGCACGCGATCGGTTTCTTCAGGCCGACGCCCGCATGCTGCGCATCCGCCGGCAGGCCTCGGACCTGGTCAGGCGCACGACGGGCGACGCCGGGTATGACGACGTGAACTACGTGTTCCCGACGTTCGTGACCACGCGGATGCCGCCCGGACTGGTCGGGCTGCTCATCGCGGCGATCTTCGCCGCCGCCATGTCGAGCATTGCTGCCGAGCTGAATGCGCTCTCGACGGCCACGCTCATCGACTTCTACCGGCGCTGGCTGAAGCCGGAGGCACCCGACAGGCACTACCTGCTCGTCTCGAGGGCGGCCACGGCCGTCTGGAGCGTCGTCGCGTCTGCCGTGGCGCTCTACGCGGCAACGCTGGGATCGCTCATCGAGGTCGTGAACCGGTTCGGGTCCTTCTTCTACGGGTCGCTGCTGGGCGTGTTCGTGCTCGCCATCGGCACGCGGCGCGCTACAGGGACCGGGGCGTTCGTGGGCCTGCTGGCCGGCATGGCGTCGGTGGCCTTCGTCGCGTTCAGATATCCCCAAATCTCGTATCTCTGGCACAACGTCGTCGGCGCGGGCGCGGTGGTCGTCGTCGGCCTGGCGGTGAGCGGGGCCGGACGGCCGAACCGAAGGTGAGAGGAAATCAACTCCCAATCTCCAACTTCCAACTCCCAGGGGAACGATGTCGCTCGACGCGTTTGGGAGTTGGACGATTGGGAGGTTGGGAGTTGGCGCTGCTAAGATCCCCCCTATGCCCCACCACGATCCGAACCCGGCCGTCGGCGTCATCATGGGCAGCAAGTCCGACTGGGAGACCCTCCAGCACGCGCACGACGTGCTCGTGGAGTTCGGCGTCCCGCACGAGTGCCGGGTCGTATCCGCGCACCGGACGCCGGGTGAAATGGCCGAGTACGCGCGAACCGCCGAAGATCGCGGCTTGAAAGTGATCGTCGCGGGCGCCGGCGGGGCGGCCCACCTGCCCGGCATGGTCGCGGCACAGACGATCGTGCCGGTCCTCGGCGTGCCCGTGGAGAGCCACGCGCTCAAGGGCATGGACTCCCTGCTCTCGATCGTCCAGATGCCGGGTGGCGTGCCCGTCGGGACGCTGGCGATAGGAAAGGCGGGTGCGCGGAACGCCGGGCTGCTGGCGGTCGCGATCCTCGCGACGTCCGATGCGGGCCTGGCAACGCGGCTGCGCGCCTTCCGAGCGGAGCAGACCGAACGGGTGAAGCAGGACACCCTCGAATGAGACCGGAGCCGATTCTTCCGGGCGCCACGCTCGGGGTGCTGGGCAGCGGCCAGCTGGGACGCATGTTCGCGCTGGCGGCCCGTCGCCTCGGCTACCGCGTCCACGTCTTCTCGCCCGCCTCCGACAGCCCGACGGGACAGGTCGCGGATCACGAGGTCTCGGCGTCCTACGACGACCTGACCGCCATCCGGGCGTTCGCCCGCGGCGTGGACGTCATCACCTTCGAGTTCGAGAACGTGCCGGCCGCAACCGCCGAGGCTGCCGCCGAGATCGTGCCCGTGCGGCCGAGCGGTGCCGCACTCCACATTTCGCAGCAGCGGGCGCGGGAGAAGGGCTTCCTCGCGGACCGCGGGTTCCCGGTGACGCCGTTCGCGCGGATCGAGACCGCGGGGGAGCTCGATCGGGCGATCGAGACGATTGGAATCCCCGCCATCCTGAAGACCGCGAGCTTCGGCTACGACGGCAAGGGGCAGGTGCGGGTGGGCTCGCCCGGCGAGGCCCGCATGGCATGGCATGCGATGGCGCGGCCCGAGGCGATCCTCGAGCGGTTCATCGCATTCGAGCGCGAGCTGTCGGTGGTGGCCGCGCGCGGCGTGGATGGCTGGGTGGTCACCTATGGCGCGATCGAGAACACGCACGCCAACCACATCCTCGACACGTCGGTCCTCCCGTCAGCCGCCTCGCCCGGCATCGAGCACGCCGCGGTCGAGATCGCCCGCGGGGTGATCGAGGCCCTCGACGTGGTTGGCGTCCTCTGCGTGGAGTTCTTTCAGACGTCGAGCGGCGAGCTGCTGATCAACGAGGTGGCGCCGCGTCCGCACAACTCGGGTCACCTCACGATCGACGCGTCGATGACCAGCCAGTTCGAGCAGCAGGTCCGCGCGATCTGCGGACTGCCGCCGGGCTCCACCGAGCGGCTCCGGCCGGCCGCGATGGCGAACCTGCTCGGCGATCTGTGGTCGAGCGGGGAACCCGACTGGCCGTCGGCCTGCCTGCTGCCCGGCGTGCACCTGCACCTGTACGGCAAGGCGGTGCCCAGGCCGGGTCGCAAGATGGGGCATCTCACCGTGCTTGCCGAGACGCCGGCCGAGGCTCTGACCCTGGCGCTCAACGCCCGCGCCGCACTCGGTCCCGCGGCCTGAAACGCAGCGCGGTCCGCACGCGAGCAACACAACGATGACGGCGCCCACCCGCGACCGCGGCTACTCTGTCTGACCGGACGCTTCGAGGAGACTCATGCCCACGATTCACGCGAGCATCGACCTGGCGATCGATCCCCACGCCGCCTTCCACGCCCTCGTGGACGAGCTGACGCTCTCGTTCGACCGCATCGGGCTGCGGGTCGAGACGGGCCCGGGCGGGCATGTCGTCGAGGGATCCCACGTGGTCGGCCGCATCGTGGCGTGGGAGGACGGCGAGCGGATCGCGCTGGAGTGGAGGCCGGCCGACTGGGAGCCCGGCGAGACGACCATGGTTGAACTGCGCGTGGAGCCCCGGGCGGGGGGCACGCGCATCGTGCTCGAGCATCAGGGCTGGGGCCGCGTTGTCGGCGAGCCGGAGGAGCTCGTCGGATGGTTCGCGGGCCAGGTGGCCGCGCCCATCCTCTCGGCGACCGCACCGAAGGCGCTGGGCGACTGGATCACCGATCGGCGCGCCCGACGCCCGTCAGGGGCGCAGGCGCGAGGCATCTATCGCGATCCGCTGTATCACTACCCGAACTTCGCGGTCATCCTCGAGGAACTGGCCCTGACCCCTGCCGACCACCTGCTCGAGGTAGCGTGCGGGGGCGGCGCCCTGCTCAAGTCGGCGCTCGAGAGCGGCTGCCGCGCCGCCGCCGTGGATCACAGCGCCGACATGGTGCGGCTCGCCCGGCACGAAAACGCCCAGGCGGTCGCCGACGGGCGCCTCGACGTGCGACAGGCGCCCGCCGAGGCGCTGCCGTTCGCGGACGGCACGTTCACGTGCGCCACCATGACCGGCGTCTTCGGGTTTCTCGCCGATCCGGTGAAGGCGCTCGCCGAGATCCGCCGGGTCCTCAGGCCCGGCGGCCGCATTGTCGTGATGGGCAGCGACCCCCACTGGAAAGGCACCCCGGCAGCACCCGAGCCGATGGCCTCTCGCCTCAATTTCTACAGTGACGACGAGCTGTCGGCACTCGCCGATCAGGCGGGTCTCGACGAGGTACGCGTCGTGCGCCGCGATCTCGAGCCTCACGCGCGCAGGGCGGGCGTCCCCGACGAGCACATCCCGCTGTTCTCCGGGCATGGCGCGCCGTTCCTGCTCGCCAGGAGGCATCGAGCATTGGCCATCGAGCATGCCATTGACCATTGACGATTGACGATTGACGATTGAATCGCTCCCTGTCGGGGGTCATGCGACCGCCTGCTCGCCGTGGGCCTTCCCCTGGCCGCTGCGTGGCGCATCTCGGCCGGTGTGCTGCTGCTCCGGCCTGTCGCAGACTCCGGTGGAACAGGCGACTCGCTCCGTCGTAGAGTGTGCCGAGGGTAGTCCTCCGACGGAGGTGTGTGCGCGTGGGAACCGTCCTGAACGATCTGCGCTACGGCGCCGACCGCGCCATCCTCGGCCGCCCGCTCGAGCTCGCTGCTGAGCGGCATGCTCTACGGCGTTGGCGCCACCGATCCGGCCACGTTCGCCGCGGTGGCCGCGCTGCTCACCGGCGTCGCGCTCGTGGCCAGCTATCTGCCGGCCAGGCGCGCGACGCGCGTGGACCCGATGGTGGTGCTCCGCTACGAGTGAGCGCGGCGGTCAACGCGAGTGGCTGGCCGCCGCCTCGGTCAGGTCCATTCGCGCCTTCCACGGGTCGGCCATGGCCTTCGGACCGCCGGCGGTGAAGTCCATCAGCACGTCCGCGGACGGGTCGAACGCCGGCCAGTTCGGCAGGCCTGCGCCGTTGGGGTTTCCCGCCTTCGCGAAGTTCGCCCAGTAGGCGTTGGCGGCCTTCGCCGTCGCCTCGTCGGCCGGCGTGAGGTCCGTGCCGTACTTGGCGGCGACCGTGTCGAAGACATAGGGAATTTCGGTGGCGTGCGGCGCGCCCGGCCACTGCTTCCGCATGGACTCGGCCACGTATGAGAAGCGGTACAGGTACGCCGGCTGTCCCTGGACGGAGAACGTCGTCGCCACGAACCGCGCCGGCTCCACCATCATCCGATCCATCGCCACTGCGGCACCCACGGCCCGCACGTTGCCGGTGCCGTCAGGGTCGTACGCCCTGAGCGCCTTCTCCGTGTTCGCGCCGAACGGCGCCATCACCTCGTCCATCGTGCGGGCGAACGAGAAGCCGATGTCCGCGCTGTTCGCGCCCACCAGCACGGGCACCTTCGCGTTGTGCCCGGCGAGGTAGGCCTCCTCGGTCGTCTCGACGACAATGGTGCCGTCGATCATCGGCCCGGCGTAGGTGTCGTTGCCGCCCATCATCGTGGCCAGGTTCAGGCCCGCGATGACCTTCTCCGCCGGCAGCTGCCGCAGGGCTGCCAGCGCCGCGGCGTCTTCGCCCTCGATGCCGACGCTCTTCGCGAACGCGACGCCGACCGACTCGGCAGACGGCAGCCCGTTCGGCATGTCCTCGTGCAGGCGCCGCATCGGCAGCACCTCGCGGCCGCCGCCCGACTCGATGACCGCCTTCTGGAGGAGGCCCTTCGCCCTGGGCGACGTGAGCAGCATGTGTACCGAGCCGCCGCCGGCCGACTCGCCGAACACGGTGACGTCTTTCGGGTCCCCACCGAACGCCGCCGCGTTCTTCTGCACCCATCGGAGCGCCGCAATCTGGTCCATGTAGCCGTAGTTGCCGAGCGGCTCTCCCGGATGCTCCCGGCTGAGCGCGGGGTGCGCGAAGAAGCCGAAACGGCCGAGGCGGTAGTTGAAGCTCACCAGCACGAGCCCGTGACGCGCGAACTGGCTGCCGTCGTAGACCGCCGGCGACGAGCCGCCGTTGACGAAGCCACCGCCGTAGATCCAGACCATCACCGGGAGGGGACGCGAGGCAGCGGCCACGGGCCGCCAGACGTTGGCGACCAGACAGTCCTCGCTCGGCTCGGTGCCGAGCGGAGCCGCGTCGCTGGCGAACGGCTTCTGCGCGCAGTCGTGCCCGTAAGCCGTGGCGTCACGCACGCCCGTCCACGGGATCACCGGCTGCGGCGGCCGCCAGCGCAGCTCGCCCGCAGGAGGCGCGGCAAACGGGATGCCCTTGAAGGACAGGACCCCGTCGGTGGCAACGCCACGGATTGCGCCCCCGGTCACCGCGACCTGCGAGGGGAAGGGCCGGTCGGCGGCAAGGCCGGTCGACACGAGTGCGGCACCGGCGACGGCTGCGAGCGAGCGCGACAGGTTCATCGTGATCTCCGCGGAAATCCTGTCGCCATCCCGCCCCGTTGTAAAGCGCGATCGAGATCGAGGTCCCCGGCAGCGCCGGCGGCCCACGCCGGAAAGCGCAAAGCGAAAGCGAAGATCCTGCAGATACAATCCGCGGACCGACGATTGGCAGTTGACGAGACGCCGTTCAATCGTCAATCGTCAATCGTCAATTATCAATTATCAATGCCACCGAAGTACCAGAGTCCCTGGCTCGACCAGCTCCCGAAGTCCCGACGGCCAACCTACCCCCGGCTGCCGCCACAGCTCGAGATCCCGACCGTGATCGTCGGCGGCGGACTGGCCGGGTGCGCCATCGCGTATGCGCTCGCCGCGGCCGGGCAGCGCGTGGCGCTCGTGGAAGGCGACCATGTCGGCAGCGGCAGCTCGGGGCGCGCGCCCGGCCTGATGCTCGCGTCCCCGGGCGCCGGCTACACGGCCCTCGAGGCGTCTCACGGCCGCCGGGTCGCCCGGGCGCTCTGGCAGGACACGCGCCGGGCGGCGCTCGACGCCCAGGCCACGCTTCGACGGCTGAAGGTCCGGTGCGACCTCCGCGGCTTCGACGCCGTCCAGTTCGCCCGGAGCGACGAGGACGCCCGGCTGCTCAAGCGGGAGCTCACGGCGTTGAAGGCCGCCGGGCTCGATGGCGCCTGGATCACCGGCCGCGCCCTCGAGCAGGCCACCGGGATTCAAGGGGTGGGCGCGCTCAAGACCACGGGGCATGCCGCGCTCGATCCCTGCCGCGCGGCCCTGGGCCTCGCGCGTGCGGCGGCGGCTCGCGGCGCCGCGGTGTTCGAGCGGAGCCCGGTGGACTCGGTCAGGCACACCGCCACCGGCGTGGCGCTCGTTGCCGGCCGTGCCCGCATCACCGCGGGCTCGGTGATCCTGGCTACCGGCCGGCCGTCGCCGCTCGTGAAGGCGCTCGCGCGGCATTTCGTGGAGGGCGAGACCTACTCGGTGCTGACGCCGCCGCTCGGGGCGGCCATCCGCCGCGCGGCGGGCAGCCGTTCGGCCATCGTGACCGACGGCGCGGAGCCTCCGCACCGCCTCTGCTGGACCGCTGACGGCCGAATCCTGTGGGCGGGCGCCGACCAGCCGAGCGTGCCGGAGCGGGCGCGCCCGGCCACCCTCGTCCAGCGGACCGGGCAGCTCATGTACGAGTTGTCCCTGCTGTTTCCCCAGATCTCCGGCATCCAGCCCGATTTCGGCTGGCATTCTCCCTGGAGCGTGAGCGCCGACGGCGTGCCGTTCATCGGCGCCCACCGCAACTACCCCCATCACCTGTTCGCGCTGGGTCTCGGTTCGAACCTGGCCGCCGCGTTTCTGGCCGGCCGGATCCTGGTCCGGGCCTCCCAGGGCCACTCGGAGCGGTCGGACGAGTACTTCGGCTTCGGCCGCATCGCCAGACGGAGATGAGCCGCCGCGCCTGATAGCATTGTTCCATGCGTCCGCGGCCAGTCTCCTTCCGATCGGTTCCCGTCCTCCTCACCGTCACCGCCATCGCCCTCGTTCTCCTGATCGCGCCCGCCCGACCGGCCGCCGAGGGCATCACGGACGCCACGGGCCGTGTCGGTCTGGGGCTGATGCTCCGCAAGCTGGCCACCGTCGGCACCGTCATGCACGTCACGGCGCATCCCGACGACGAGAACAATGCGCTGATGGCCATGCAGAGTCACGGCAAGGGCCTGCGGGTCGTGCTGGCCACGGCCACGCGCGGCAACGGCGGCCAGAACGAGATCGGCCCCGAGCTCTTCGAGGCGCTCGGCGTGCTGCGGTCCGAGGAGCTGCTCGCGGCCCATCGGTATGACGGCGCCGAGCAGTTCTTCGCGCGCGCCGTGGACTTCGGCTACTCGTTCAGCGTGGAGGAGACGCTCGAGAAGTGGGGGCGGGACGAGATACTCGGCGACTACGTGCACCTGATCCGCGAGACGCGACCCGACGTGATGATCACCATGCGGCCCGAGGGCGGCGGCGGGGGGCAGCACCACGAGACCTCCGCGCGCATCGGTCTCGAGGCGTTCCGGGCCGCGGCAGACCCGACGAAGTACCCGGAGCAGATCCGCGCCGGCCTCAGGCCGTGGCAGCCGCTCAAGGTCTACGAGGCACGCTTCTACGGCTTTTTCCGCGGCGATCAGACGCCGCCGGCCGACATGAAGCTCGTGGCCGCCGACGCCGACGTGTACGACCCCCTGCTCGGCAAGACGTATGCGGAGATCGGCAGCGAAGCCCGCGCGATGCACAAGTGCCAGGGCGTGGGCCAGTCCCTGGCCCTGCCGGGCCCGTGGGTCGTCAAGTACCTCCTGGCCGACACCGTGCTCGACGGCCAGAAGAACACGGACGAAGCGACGCTGTTCGACGGAGTGGACACGTCGATCGCGGGCCTGGCGCGATTCGCGGGCGCCCACCCGCCGCCGGCGCTCGTCACCGGACTCGGTGCGGTGGCGTCGGCCGTCAAGACGGCCGTCGATCGGCTCGACGGCGACGGACCGGAGGCCGCCGTTGCACCGCTGGCCTCCGGACTGACCGCGGCCCGGGCTCTTCGCGACGGGCTGGGCACGTTCGGTCTCGATGACACCGCCGCGTACGAGATCGGGTTCCGCCTGTCGCAGACGGTCCGGAAGTTCGAGCAGGCCCTGGCGCTGGCGCAGGGACTCCGCCTCGAGGCGCTGGCCGACGACGGCGTCGTCACGCCGGGCGAGGAGCTGAAGCTGACCCTCATCGAGGCCAACCGCGGGCAGGCGGAAATCCAGGCGAAGACGCCCGCGCTCGACGGGCTCGAGGGAGCGGCGCCGTCGTGCGAGTCGGGGCCCGTGCCGGCGGGTGGAGTCGTGCGCTGCGAGGCGGCGGTGACGGTGCCCGCCACGGCGAGGGCTTCCGAACCCTACTGGACGCGCGTCGGCGAGGCCGGCCGCTACGTGTTCGACAAGGACGCGCCGTTCGGCCTGCCCTTCCGGCCGACGCCGTTCCGCGCGCGCTTCGACTTCACCATCGGCGGGGTGGACGTGCCGGTCGAGCTCCCGGTGCAGTATCGGTACGAGGGCGACATCTTCAGCGGCGAGAAGCGCTCGGAGCTGCTCGTGGTACCCGACCTGTCGGTGAACGTCACGCCGGAGATCGCCATCGTCCCGACGATGACGGCGGGCGCCGCGGTGGCGACCGCGGCGCGGGCGGGCGACGATCGCGCGCGGCAGGTGCAGGTCACGGTGACCCACAACGCGCCCGGGCGCGCCAGTGCCGACGTGTCCCTGGACGTGCCGGCCGGCTGGGGCCTCGAGCCCGCATCGACCACCGCCACGTTCGAGAAACCCGGGGAGCAGGCCGTGGTCCGCTTCACGCTCCAGCCGCCTGCGAGGCTGGCGGCCGGCACGTACCCGATCGCGGCCCGCGTCGTCGCCGGCGGGCGCCGGTGGGGTCGCGGGTATCAGGTGATCGAATACCCCCACATCCACCGCCGCCACATCTACTCGGAGGCCGCGCTCACGATCAAGGCGCTGGACGTGAAGATGCCCGCCGGCCTGAAGGTGGGCTACGTCATGGGCGTTGGCGACCAGGTGCCGCCGGCCATCGAGCAGCTCGGCGCGTCGGTGACCATGCTGACGGAGCCGGACCTTGCCACGGGTGACCTGAACCGATTCGACGCGATCGTCACCGGCGTGCGGGCGTACGAGCGCCGACAGGACCTGCGCGCGCACAACCATCGGCTGATCGAGTACGCGGAGCGCGGCGGCACAGTCATCGTGCAGTACAACAAGTTCGAGTTCAACGCCGCCCAGTACGGGCCCTACCCGGTGAAGGTCAGCTCGAACCGCGTCACCGACGAGCATTCACCGGTGACGATCCTGGTGCCCGAACACCCCGTGTTCAACCGGCCGAACCGTATCACGGCCGGGACCTGGCAGCACTGGGTGCAGGAGCGGGGGCTGTATTTCCTGGGCGAGCGCGACCCTCGCTACGTGGACCTCCTGCAGCTCGAGGATCCATTCCCGTACAACGCGGGGCCGAAGCGGGGCGCGCTGGTCGAGGCGCGGGTCGGGTCCGGCCGCTGGGTCTACGTCGGCCTGAACCTGTGGCGGCAGCTGCCGGCCGGCACCGAGGGTGCCTACGAGCTGCTGGCGAACGTGCTCTCCCTCGGCTCCACCGAAAAGGCCGCCGAGAAGGCGGCCAGCCTGCACTGAAGGGCGGATGGCTGACCCGATCGACGTGCTCGTCGTCGGCGCCGGGCCGGCCGGGGCCACCGCGGCGCGGGCGCTCGCCCTTGCCGGTGCGCGGGTGCAGCTGATCGATCGTGCCCGGTTCCCGCGGAACAAGCCGTGCGGCGGCGCGATCAGCATGCGTGTTCTCCGCCGGTTCCCGCACCTGCCGTCCGCGCTCGAGCGGATCCCCACGCACCGGATTTCGCGGCTGCACCTGGAGGGGCCCGGCGGCACGAGCGTGCTCCTCAGCTCCCCCACGCCGGCGGCGCTCATGATCCGGCGCGTGGAGTTCGACGGTCTGCTCGTGCGGCTGGCGGAGGAGGCGGGGGTCGAGCTGCGCGAGGGCGTGGACGTCACCCAGGCTCGCGAGTCCCGCGACGAGGTGGTCCTGACCGATCGCGCCGGCGGCGAGCACCGTGCACCGGTCGTCATCGCCGCCGATGGGGTCTACAGCGTCGTCGCCCGCCGGCTCGGCCTGAACCGCGGATGGCCTGCACGCGCCGTCGCGCTGGACATGATGGAGGAGACGCCAGGCGATCGCCTGGCGAGCGTCGATCCGGAGACGTTGTGGGTGGCCTACGGCTACTCCGGCGACGAGGGCTACGCGTACGTCTTTCCCAAGCGCGACCACGTGAACGTGGGGATCGGCTATGTGCTCGATTACTACCGCATGCGCGTGGGAGCGGCGCCGTACACGCTGCAGACCGGGTTCGTGGACGGGCTCTGCCGCCGCGGCGTGCTTCGAGGCGCGTCCAGCCGAGAGCACTTCACTCCGTACCAGATCCCGGTCGGCGGCGTGCTGAAGAAGACGACGACCGCGCGCGTGCTGCTGGCGGGAGATGCCGGGGGGTTCGTCAACGGCATCACGGCCGAGGGGATCTACTACGCGATGGTGTCGGGCGACCTGGCGGCGCGTGCGATTGCCGCCGGCGCGCCCGCGAGCTACGAGCGGCTGTGGCGCGCCGAGATTGGCACGGAGCTGCGCGACGCGGTGCTCGTGCAGCGCGATCTGCTCACCTCGCCTGCCCGGATCGACGCGATGGTCGGCGGCGCCCGACGCCTGCCCGCGGTCGCCGATCTGATCGTCCGCTACGCCAAGGGCGAGGTGGCTTATCGTGACGCGCGCCGCCGGATGCTGCTGGCCGCGCCGGCCGCGGCTGCCCGCATGGTCCTGCGCCACGTGTTCGGCGCCCAGTCCACCGGTGCGCCCGGACCGGAGCCGGCCGGCGCCCAGCCAGCCGCGAGATGATGCGCGGCACCCCCGTGGCATGGCTGGCGGCCGCCTCCTCGCTCGTCCTTGCCGCCTATCTGGGGGTTGACGGCGTCCGCGCGCGCGGCCACCTCGCCGAGCTCAATCGCCAGCTGGAGGAAGCCCGCACAGCGGCCGCGGCAATCGACGCGGGCCAGGCGGCGCTCAGGGACGCCGCCGAGACGAGTCGATTGGCCGTCGCCATCCTCGAGGCCCCGGACGTTGCGCGGTTCGATCTGGCGGGGCTGCCGGGCCTTGCAGCCGGCGCCCGGGGACGCGCGTTCTGGAGCCGCACGCGCGGAATGGTGTTCTCGGCCACCGCGCTTCCTCAGGCGCCCGCCGGCCGGACGTACCAGGTCTGGGTCGTCACGCACCGCGCGGCGCCGATCAGCGCCGGTCTGCTCTCACCCGACCCGAACGGCCGCGTGGATGCCGTCTTCGCGACGGCGCCCGACATCCCCACGCCGGTGGCCATGACGGTGACGCTCGAGCCGGCGGGCGGCGCCCCGACGCCGACCGGACCCAAAGTCATGTTCGGTACGGTGTAGGGCCCGGCGGCCGTTGGCAGACCTGAAGGTCTGCGCTACATGTGGCGGAGCGGTGTCAGACACCTCCGGTGCGCTCCGTGAAAAGGACCGTTGACGAACGCGCGGGTTCAGCCAAGCGCCGACTTCAGGGCGGGCCCGAGGGCGTCGTACCGGAACGAGTACCCGAGCCCCTGAGCGCGCGCGGGCACGGCGCGCTGGCCGGTGAGCACCACGTCGGCCATCTCTCCGAGCGCGAGTCGCAGCGCGAATGCCGGAACCGGCAGGAACGCCGGCCGGTGCAGCACCCGGCCCAGGACGCGCGTGAACTCCCGGTTCGTCACCGGGGTGGGCGCGGTGAGGTTGAACGGCCCGCTGGCCGACGGGTGCGACAGGAGCAGCGCGACGAGCGACACCCAGTCGTCGCGATGGATCCACGGCCAGTACTGCCGGCCAGAGCCCAGCGGCCCGCCGATGCCGAGCCGGAACGGCAGCAGCATCCGCGCCAGCGCCCCGCCGTCGCGCGCCAGGATCAGCCCCGATCGCAGCATCAGGACGCGCACGCCGTCCGCCTCGGCGCGCTGCGCCTCGCGCTCCCAGTCCACGCACAGCCTGGCGAGGAAGTCGCGGCCCGGCGCCGCATCTTCGGTGACGACCTCGTCCCCGTGCGGGCCGTAGTACCCGACCGCGGAACTGCTCACGAGCACCCGGGGCCGGTCGGTCGCCTGGTGCAGGGCCGCCAAGACGCTCCGCGTGGAAGCGACCCGACTCTCGACAATGGCCGCCTTCCTGGCGGGCGTCCACCGATGCGCGTCGAGGGACTCGCCGGCAAGGTGAACGACCGCGTCCGCGCCGTCGAGCGCGGTTGCCCAGCCGCCGGTGTTTCCGTCGGGGGTCCACTCCACTTCGGTCACGCGTGACCGCCCGCGCCCCTTCCGCGTGAGCACCGTGACGTGGTCCCCACGCGCTGTGAGCGCATCGACGACGGCCGTCCCGAGGAATCCCGTCCCGCCGGTCACGACAACGCGCATGGCCCCAGTGTAGACGCCCGGTGTAGGTTGGGGTCAGGCCCTGTTAAGCCTCTTAACAGGGCCTGACCCCAAGGACTTGACGCCGCGCCGCCGGGTTCATCGGGCTTGACAGGCTCGACACGAGCGTATAGTTATTAACTAACCGTTTGGTTAAACTAAGCAGTGGCCAGATCCCGCAACCCACCGTCCGAGGCCCGAGACGCCATCCTGCTTGCCGCCCGCGAGGAGTTCGCCATCCGGGGCTTTGCCGCGGCACGCGTCGAGGCGCTCGCCACGCGGGCAGACGTCAATAAAGCCCTTATCTACTATTACTTCGGGAACAAACTTGGCCTGTACCGCGAAGTCCTGCGGCACGGGATTTCGGGCTTCGTCGCACGGCTGGCTGCCGTGGCCGCCTCAGACGTTCCGGCCGAGGACAAGGTCCGCCGGTGGGTCCAGGAGCTCGCGGCACACTTGACCGAGAACCCGTCGCTGCCCCCGATCCTCCTCCGGGAGCTGGCCGACGGCGGCGTGCATCTCGACAACGACACGCTCCGCCACATGACGACCATCGTCCCGATGATTCACGGGATCATCTCGGAGGGCCGCCGGTCCGGGGCGTTCACCGAGGCAGACCCGATCGCGCTCCATTTCATGCTGCTCGGCTCGCTCGTGCTGGTGACCTCGAACGCGCCGATCCGCCGGCGCATCCGCGACCTCGGCCTGGCCCAGCCGCCGCTCGACCTGGCCCCGTTCGTCCGATACCTGCAGGACGTGGCGCTCCGCTCACTTCGCAAGGACCCTGTTCATGCCGATCCGACTCGCTGACTTCCGTTCGCTGCCCTCGAGCGGCGCCCGCGCCGTCCGGCGCCTGCCCGCCGCTCTCGCCGTGGTCTTCGCCGCCGCGTGCGCCACCAACGTGCCGACCAACAGCGTGCGCGTCTCGGGTCACGTCGAGGCCGACGACGTGCAGGTCGCTCCGGAGGTTGGAGGGCGCATTCTCGAGCTGAAGGTCATCGAAGGCGATCGCGTCGGCGCCGGCGACCTCATCGCGACCCTCGACACGCGCGACACGGAGCTCGCGCTCGCCAGGACGCGCGCCGAGCGCGACCAGGCCGAGGCCCAGTTGCGCCTGCTCCTGGCGGGCTCGCGTCCGGAGGACATCCGGCAGACGCAGGCGCAGGCTCAGGCGGCCGCCGCGGAAGTGACCGCCGCCGAGGCCGAGCTGCAGAACGCGCAGGCGGACCTCAATCGATACGAAGCGCTGCTGGCCGCCAACGCCGGCTCGCAGAAGGCGAGAGACGACGCGCGCGCGCGTCGCGACGTGGCACGGCAGCGCCTGGCCGCCGAGCAGGAGCAGGCAAAAGCGGCCCAGGAAGGCGCGGCCCGCGTGAAGGCCGGGTCGCGACGCGAGGAGATCCAGGCCGCCCGCGCGCGGATCGCCACCGTGGACGCGCAGATTGCCACGCTGCAGAAGGCGCTGGACGATGCCACGGTCGCGGCGCCGATTGGCGGCGTGGTCACGCAGAAGCTCGTGAACGCGGGCGAGCTCGTGGCGCCGCGGACGCCGCTCGTGGTCATCACCGATCTGGACCACGCCTGGGGCGAGGTCTTCGTGGACGAGCCCCTGCTGCCGCGGTTGACCCTCGGCCAATCGGCCACGCTCCACACCGATGCCGGAGGGCCGGGCATCCCTGGCAAGGTGACGTTCATCTCCCCACGTGCCGAGTTCACGCCGAAGAACGTCCAGACCGCCGAGGAGCGCTCGAAGCTCGTGTACCGGGTGAAGGTCACCGCGGACAACAGCAAGGGCGTCCTCAAGCCGGGCATGCCCGTCGAAGCCGACCTGCCCTTGAAGTAGCCGACGACATGGCTGACCGCGCGCTCCACCTCGAGAACGTCACCAAGCGCTACGGCGCGCTCACCGCGCTCGACGGCGTCTCGTTCGACGTCGCGCCGGGCGAGATGTTCGGGCTCATCGGCCCCGACGGCGCCGGGAAGACGACGACCATCCGTCTGCTCTGCGGGCTGCTGCACGTCGACGGCGGCAGCGTGCGGATCCTCGGGCACGATCCTGTGCGCGAGCACCATGCCGTCACCCGATCGGTGGGCTATCTCTCTCAGCGCTTCAGTCTCTACGGCGATCTGAGCATCGACGAGAACATCGCGTTCTTCGCCGAGATTCACGGCCTCTGGGACTACGGCGACCGCCGCACGCGCCTGCTCGAGCTCACGCAGCTGCTGGCGTTCCGGTCGCGCCTGGCCGATCGGTTGTCCGGGGGCATGAAGCAGAAGCTGGCGCTGGCCTGCACGCTCGTCCACGAGCCCAGGGTCATCCTGCTCGACGAGCCGACGACCGGCGTCGACCCGGTCTCGCGCCGCGAGTTCTGGAAGCTGCTTGCCGAGTTCCTGGACCAGGGCATCACGATTCTCGTCAGCACGCCCTACCTGGACGAAGCGGAGCGTTGCCACCGGATTGCCCTGCTGCACGAGGGGCGCGTCCTCGCGCTCGACACCCCGGACGCCCTCCGGCGCCAGCTCCCCGGCGTCATGGTGGAGGTCGTCGTCCCGGACCAGGCTCGGGCGGTGCCCGTGCTGACGGCGCTTCCCGGCGTCGTGGACGTCCATGTGTTCGGCGAGCGTGCGCACGTCCGCCTGGAACAGGGGCTGGCGGGAGACCCGGTGCAGCACGTCGCGGGCGCGCTCCAGGGCCAGGGATTCGCCATCCACGGCGCGCGGGTCGTGCCCGCCTCGCTCGAAGACGTGTTCATCGCGCGGCTCGAGGAAGCCGCGCCCCAAGGACGGTAAGCCACCATGCGAGTTGTCGCTGCTGCTCTCACCCTCACGCTGTGCGCGGCGTCGGCCGGCGCCGGCCAGGCGCCCGCCGCCGGCCGGGGCGCGCACGCCGTCCTCGACCGGCCGGTGCCGGCGCGCCTGACGCTGGAGGAGGCCCTTGCCCGGGCGCTCGAGGTCAGCCACGTGCTGGCGGAGCTGCGCGCGCGCGAGGGCGCGGCCGCCGCCGTCGTGGACCAGCGGAAGACGAGCGACCTGCCGGTGCTCTCGGCGCAGGCGGGGTACGAGCGCACGAACCACGTGGACGAGTTCGGGTTCCCGCAGCCGGACGGCACGTTCAAGCTGATCTACCCGGACGTACCGGACAACTGGCGCAGCCGCCTCGACATGCAGTGGCCGATCTTCACGGGAGGCCGGGCCGGCGCGCTGGAGCGCGCCGCCGACGCCGAACGCCAGGCGTCCGGCCGGGACGTGGAGAACGCGCGCGCCGATCTCCGGCTCGAGACGACCCGGGCGTTCTGGGCGCTGGTGACCGGGACCGAATCGGTCCGCGTGGTTCGCGAGTCGGTGACGCGGGTCGAGGGCCAGCTGCGGGACGTGCAGGCCAGGAAGAACGCGGGCTTCCTGCCCCCGAACGACGTGCTCACGGTGCAGACGCGCGTGGCGCGGCAGCACACGCTGCTCCTCGAGGCCGAGAACCAGCGCGATTCGGCGCGCGCCGCCCTGTCGCGCCTGATCGGCGCGCCGCTGGACGCCACCTACGAGCTGGACGCGGTGCTGGAGGAGGCGCCGGCCGGCCCGGGGGCGCCGCCGGGCACGCAGGCCGAGCTTGCCGCCGACGCCGTCGCCCACCGTGCCGACCGCCAGGCGCTCAGTTTCCGCACCGATGCCGCCGCCGCGCGCATCGACTCGGCCCGCGCCGGTCTCTTCCCGGTCATCGGCATCGTCGCCGGGGCGGACTACGCGCGGCCCAACCCGCGGATCTTCCCGCGCGAGGCCGCGTGGAAGCCGTCGTGGGACGTGGGCGTGAACGTGTCGTGGACGCTCTGGAGCTGGGGCCGCACCGGCGCGGAGGTCGCCGAGGCGAGGCTGCAGGCGACGGCCCTCCACGAACGGCTGGCCGAGCTCGACAGCCAGATCGCGCTCGAGGTGCGACAGCGCCGGCTGGATCTCGAGTCCGCACGCGCGCAGGTGGCGCCCGCCGCGGACGCCGTCACGAGCGCGACCGAGGCGCGCCGGGTCGTGCAGGAGCGCTTCACGGCCGGCGTGGCGACGAGCACCGACCTGCTCGATGCCCAGCAGGATCTGCTCGAGGCGGATCTGGGTCGCACGCGGGCGCTGGCTGGCGTCCGCCTGGCCGAAGCGCGGCTCGCGCGGGCCCTGGGGCAGTAGGCATGGACCCGATTGCCGTCGAGCACCTGACGCGGCGGTTCGGCGAATTCGTCGCGGTGAACGACGTCAGCTTCGCCGTGCGCCAGGGCGAGATCTTCGGGTTCCTCGGCGCGAACGGCGCCGGGAAGTCCACGACGATCCGCATGCTGTGCGGGCTGCTCCGGCCCACCTCCGGCACCGCCCAGGTCGGCGGCGTGGACGTGGCGAGGGACCCCGAGGCCGTGAAGCTCCGCATCGGCTACATGTCGCAGCGATTCTCCCTGTACGAGACCCTCACGGTCGACCAGAACATCCGCTTCTTCGGCGGCATCTACGGCCTCGAGGGGTCCCGCTTCCAGGAGCGCCGGCGCTTCGCGCTCGACATGGCGGGCCTGGTCGGCCGGGAGTCCACGCTGACGCGCGACCTGGCGGGCGGCTGGAGGCAGCGCCTCGCGCTCGGCTGCGCGATCCTCCATGAGCCGCCCATCGTGTTCCTCGACGAGCCGACCGGCGGCGTGGATCCGGTCTCGCGCCGGCAGTTCTGGCGCCTGATCGACCATCTCTCGCAACAGGGCACGACGGTCCTGGTCACCACGCACTACCTGGACGAGGCCGAGCACTGCCACCGGATTGCCGTGATGAACGCGGGCCGGCTGGCCGCGCTCGGGACGACCTCCGAGCTGAAGCGCGTCTTCGAGGGGCGCCCGATCGTCGAGGTGCAGGCCGAGGACACGGTGGCCTGCATGCGGGCGCTCGACCAGATGCCGGAGATCGAGAAGACCAGCCTGTTCGGCACCACCGTGCACGCGGTGATCGGCGATCCGCGGCTCGAGCCGCCGGCGCTGCTCGATCGGCTCCAGAAGGCCCATGTCGGCGCACGCCACGTGGAGCAGGTGGAGCCGTCGCTCGAGGACGTGTTCCTCGAGGTCGTCGAAAGGGCGGGATCATGAGAAAGGCCCTGGCCGTCGGCATGAAGGAGTTCCGCCAGATCCGGCGCGATCGCCGCACGCTGATGATCCTGCTGTTCATCCCGGTGTTCTTCCTCCTCCTGTACGGCTACGCGCTGAACTTCGACATCCGGCACGTGCACCTGGCGGTCGAGGACCGCGACAACTCCAGCCAGAGCCGCCGGCTCGTCTCGGCCTTCGTCAACTCCACCTACTTCGACCAGGTGGCCAGCGTCCGGTCCGACGATGAGATCACCGACCTGATGAACCGCGATCGGATCCGCGCGGCGCTCACGATCCCGTACGGCTTCGGCCGCGACATCGAGCGGGGACGTCCGACGGCCGTCGGGGTGCTGATCAACGGCGAGAACGCGAACACCGCGGCGACCGTCATGGCGTACGCCCAGTCGATCATCGCGAGCGAGTCGGCACGCTACGAGATCGCGGCGCGCGCGCGGCTGCCCGGCGGCGCGATGGTGCAGCTGGAGCCGCGCGTCTGGTACAACCCCGACCTGCGCAGCACGCTGTTCCTGGTGCCCGGGCTGCTCGCCTACATCGCCATGATCACGGCCGTCGTCTCCACGGCCCTGGCGGTCGTGCGCGAGAAGGAGCGCGGCACGGTCGAACAGGTGCGCATGGCGCCCATCGGTACGCTGCCGTTCGTGGTCGGCAAGAGCATCCCGTACTTCGTGATCGCGTTCATCGCCGCCCTGGGCATCATCGTCGCGTCGATGGTCCTGTTCGACCTGCCGGTGCGCGGGTCGTGGCTCGTCCTGCTGCCGACCGTGGCGCTGTTCCTGGCGGGAGCGCTCGGCATGGGGCTGCTGATCTCGTCGGTGGCCGAGAGCCAGCAGGTGGCCTTCCAGATGGCGCTGCTGTCGTCGTTCCTGCCGACGATCCTGCTCTCGGGGTTCATCTTCCCCATCTCGAGCATGCCGACGGCCCTGCAGGTGATCACCTACATCGTCCCCGCGCGGTACTTCCTCGTTGCCCTGCGCGGCATCCTGCTCAAGGGCGTCGGCCTCGCCGTGGTGGCGCCGCAGCTCGGGGCGCTGGCGATCTTCGCGGCCGCCGTGATCGGGCTGGCGGCGCTGCGCCTTCGAAGGGAGTGGGCCTGACATGCGGCGCCTGTGGTACCTGATGTGGAAGGAGCTGCTGGAGCTCCGGCGGGATCCGCGGCTGTTCAGCATCATCTTCCTCGCGCCGGTCATCCAGCTGACGATGCTGGGCTACGCGGCGACGACGGACGTGAAGAACGTGCCGATCGTCGTGGTGGACCAGGACGGCACGCCGGCCGCCCGCCGGCTGATCACCCGCTTTTCCGGATCGCCGTACTTCACGATCGTCGCGATGGAGCCCGGCGTGAACTCGGTCGAGCCCTGGCTGGCCCACGGCCGCGCGTGGATGGCGCTGGTGATCCCGGCCGACTTCCACGAGCGGCTGGCCGCGGGCACGACCGCCACGGTGCAGGTGATTGCCGACGGCACCGACTCGAACTCGACCACCGTCGCGATGGGATACGCGGCGAGCCTGGTCGCCGGCTACAACCAGGAGCTCATGGCGGACGCGTTCGCGCGCGCGGGACGGACGTGGACGGGGCCGGCGATCGAGGCGCGCACCCGCGTCTGGTTCAACCCGCAGCTGGAGAGCCGCGAGTTCATGATCCCGGGCATCGTGGCGCTGCTGCTGCTGGTGATCACGACGAACCTGTCGTCGATGGCGGTGGTGCGCGAGAAGGAGATGGGCACGCTGGAGCAGCTCAACGTGACGCCGGTCACGCGCTGGCAGCTGATCGTCGGCAAGCTCCTGCCGTACGGCGTCATCGGCCTGCTCGACGTGGTGCTGGTGACCACGTTTGCCGTGCTGTGGTTCAAGATCCCGCTGCTCGGCAGCCCCGTGCTCCTGGGGGTGACGAGCGGCATCTACCTGCTGACCACGCTCGGCCTGGGCCTGTTCGTGTCCACGATCTCCGACACGCAGCAGCAGGCGATGATGACCGCGACCTTCTTCTTCCTCACGCCGATGCTGTACCTGTCGGGCTTCATCTTCCCGATCGAGAACATGCCGGCCGTGATCCAGCCCCTGACCTATCTCATTCCCCTGCGGTACTTCATCGTGATCGTGCGGGGCATCTTCCTGAAGGGCATCGGCCTGGCGGTCCTCTGGCCGCAGATCCTGGCGCTGCTCGCCTGGGGCGTTGCCATTGTCGGGCTGGCCGTCGCCCGGTCGCGGAAGACGCTGGCCTGACGCCGCGCCTCGTGAGGTCCGCTGATGTACTCTGAGGGCGCCATGGCCGGAACTTGTCGTTTTCTGGCGCCCGTCCTTCCGACGGCTCTCCTCTGCCTCCTCGCACCCGGGTTGTCGGTCGCGCAGGCGCCCGATCCTCTCAAACTCGTGCAGCAGGCACGGCGCCTCAACGCCAGGGGACATCAGGAAGAGGCGATCGCGCGCTACCAGCAGGCGTTGCAGGTCAATCCCGATCTGTTCGACGCCCACCTCGGCGAGGGCATCGCGCTCGACCTGGCGGGCCGGTACGGCGCTGCGCGGCAGCACCTGAACCGCGCCATCGAGCTCGCGCCGCCGGACGGGAAGCTGCCGGCCCTGAACGCGATGGCCGTGTCGTACGCCTTCGAGTGCAAGGCCGGCGAGGGCGCGACGTTCTACAAGCAGGCCTTCGACCTGCGATCAGCGGCCGGGCGGCTGGCGGATGCGGCCGAGGAGGCCAACGCGCTCGGGCGCCTGTACCTGGAGTGCGGCGATCCCGAGAACGCCCACCGCTGGTACCAGACGGGGTACGAGACCGCACGCCGCCAGCCGGAGGAGCCCGGCGCGTCGCTGGACCTGTGGAAGCTGCGCTGGATTCACGCGCAGGCGCGCATTGCCGCGCGGGCGCACCACCCGGGCGAGGCGCGCGCGCAGGTGGCCGCGGCGAAGGCGCTGGTCGCCGCCACCCCGAGCCTCGAGGATCAGGGGCCGACGCTCGCCTATCTCGAGGGATACGTGGCGCTCTACCTCGGCGATCCACGCGCAGCGCTGACCGCGCTCGGCGGCGCGGACCAGTCCGACCCGTTCGTCCTGATGCTCGAGGCGCGCGCGCACGCGGCCGTCGGAGAGAAGTCCGCGGCGCTCGACGCCTGGCGCACCGTGCTCACCCTCAACGGGCACTCGCTGCAGAACGCCTTCGCGCGGCCCGCGGCAAGAAAGGCGCTCGGCAGGTAGCCCGATTGTCCGGCTTCCAAAAATTTACACGAAACCCTATATACTCTATAGAATCCAAACCGCGCAGGTCCGCTGGTATTTGTCACGGCGCCGGTACCTTATGAGCGCGCCAGATTTCGGCCTCCCATTGAACTATCGGCGCTGCGGTAGCGTCTGCTCAGCCCGCATACCTGAGACGCCAGCCCTTATGTTATTCGTGTGGCGAATCGCGACAATCTGTTCGGAAACGGACGCCCGCTCGCTTCCAGAATTTTCGGAATCGCCTAGATCTATTGGAGGGAGGGCGATATGAAGAGGACTATTCAGATCCACATACTCCTGCTCGGAGTGCTCGCCGCCTGGATCCTGATAGTGCCACCGCCCGCGTTCGCACAAACGTCGTGTTCAATTTGTCAAACGTGTCCCGGATCGTGCCATTGTCCACCCACCAACCAATTTCAGGTGTGCTGTGGGCAGGGCGGTGGACCAAGCTGTTCGATTAATTGCGGGACCGTGTCTGGCAACGGCGACTCCTGCAAGAACGGAGTACCGGTGTACAAAGGTATGCCCAGGAATATCGGAGGCTGATGAACACATGTGCAATGAGAGCTGCGGCGCGCGACTCTCGTCGCCGCGGGATCAGAAGTTCGACATCGCCGCTATCGTGCAATGTAGTCCCGTGGGTGAAGCGCGCATGACCACCACGAGCTCTCGCAATCGCGCGAGTCCCAACGAGAATCATCACAATGCGTCGGCTCACCCGACAGCGGCTGTTGCCCGTTTACTCCCCGTCGCAATGGTGAACGCGGCTCAGCCAAGGGCTGAAGGCCCAGGCCAGGTGACGATTGACTGGGCGGGTCAGCCTCCCGCAAAGGTCACACTGACGTTTGATAAGCCGGCGATCGCCGTGTTTGTCGAGGTCGCCTATGACACCGGGAACGGTGTCTTCACGTCCACGTCGACCTACGACAACTATCTTCGTGAAGGAAGAACGACAATTTTGCTAAATGCGGCAGGCCCGAAGCCGCTCACATCAACTGAAGAAATGTATCATGTGACCGGGCGTGTGCGCTATGTGGAATACCAAGATGGCTCAGTCGATGGCGATCTAGATGCGGCGAAGATCGATGAAGTCTTTACCAAGTCGCGTGAGCTTGTGAAAGAGTACGCCCGTGCATACGCGCAGATCGCAAGAACATCTGGACGCGCAGGCGTAGACGCACAGCTGACAGGTGACCATCCGACAACTGCACCCGAGAGAGATGCAGTGGAGCAGATTCGAGTCAACGCGCGCGCCATCAGCGATCTGGCCGCGCTGATTGATCGGCTAGAACAACTCGCACGTTGATTCGACCGCGAGTCGGCCCGGGCCGGTTTCGGTACGGGATTCCGAGCGCTCAGAGAGACAAGGCGCGTAGGTTGGGTTTGCGAACTGGATAATTGCCGCGTAGCCTGCATGACATGATGCGTGGTGACGAAGCTGACAGGGCAACGTCTGTTTCACGCGGTTCGTCTCCAGCGGGTGCAAGTCCGCGGCCACTCCCTGCAGAACGCGTTCGCCAGCCCCGCCGCGAGGAAGGCGCTCGGCCGGTAAAGCGGCGCTATCATGGGCACCTTCTCTGCGGGCAGCGAGGAGGTGACCAATGGCATTTCGTCGGGGTATCTACATCGTCCCCACCGACCGGTGGTATATCGAGCGTACGGTCTGGCTGATTGCCGGCCTCGTGCTGATCGCGGGCACGGCGCTCGCGGCGCTGGTACCAGCCCTCTTTCGCCCTGCTGATCATCGCGACCGGCGTGGTCTCGATCGGCGTCTCGATCACGGGCTACTGTCCGATCGGCAACGTGCTGCACCGGGCCGGCTTTCCGCACGCGCTCGGCACGCTCGAGTCGGTCCCCGGCCGCCCGTATTTCATGAAGACCGACCGCTGGTACCTGGAACGGCGGATCTACCTGGCCGTCGGCATCAACATCTCGGTGGCCTCCGTGCTGTCGATCGTGCACAGCCCCTGGTGGCTCGCCTTCACCGGCTTTGTCGGCACCGCCATGGTGTGGTTCGCCGCCACGGGCTTCTGCATCATGGCGAACGGCCTGTATTGGCTGGGCGCCGAGCCGCGGCTCGTCCCCGAGGCGGACGGGGACGCGGGGGCATCCGAGCTGCCGCGTCAGGCCAGGGCGTGACGGGCCGGGCGGAGTGGATCGGTCGGATCAGGCGGTCCGCTCCGCTGCCCGCGCCGCCTGCTGTCCGCGCTCCACGTCCACCTGCCAGAGCAGGACGGCGCCAACCACGAAGAACGCGATGACCGACAGGATCGCGTTCCGGCTCGAGCCGGTCAGGCGGACCGTCACCGCGAACAGCGCGGGCCCGATGATCCCCGCGAACTTCTCGAACACGCCGAAGAACCCGAAGAACTCCGACGACTTCTGTTTCGGGATCATGCTGGCGAACAGCGATCGCGACAACGCCTGGCTCCCGCCCTGCACCATCGCCACCATGAACGAGAGCAGCCAGAACTGCCAGACCGACGTCATGAAGTAGCCGACGATGCTGATGGCGACGTAGACGGCGAGCGCGATGAACACCGAGGCCTTGGCGCCGATGCGGCCCGCCAGCGCGCCGAAGGCGAACGCGAACGGGATCCCGACGAACTGCACCATGACGAACGCGGCGATCAGCGCGTGCTCGGGCAGGCCGATCTCCCTGCCGTACGGCCCGGCCATCCGGATGATCGTGCCGATCCCGTCGTTGTAGACCAGGAACGCCACGAGCATCAGGAAGGCCTCCCGGTACCGCGCCAGTTCCCTGACGGTGGCGGCCAGCTGCCGGAACGAGGCCGCGATCGGACTCATGCCCGGCGGCAGATCGTGCGGCCGGACGGCGGGCTCGCGCACCCGCAGGAACATCGGGATCGAGAAGACGAGCCACCAGATCGCCACGCTCAGGAACGACAGTCGCGAGGCCACGCCCGCGTCGGCGAGGCCGAACGAGGACGGGCTCAGGATCCAGGCGAGGTTCAGCGCGAGCAGCAGGCCCCCGCCGAGATACCCGAGCGCGTAGCCCGCGCTCGACACCCGGTCCATCTCGTCGTCGGCCGCGATGTGCGGGAGCAGCGAGTCGTAGAAGACGAAGCTGCCCGACACGCCGATGTTGGCCACGATGAAGAGCAGCGCGGCGAAGCGCCATTCGCCGCGGCCGATGAACACCATGGCCGCCGTGGCCAGCACGCCGATGCCCAGGAACAGTCCCAGCAGCCGCTTCTTCGCGCCCGCGTAGTCCGCGTAGGCGCCGAGCACCGGGGAGAGCACGGCGATGATCGCCATGGCGATGGTGGTGGCGGTGGCGAAACGCTCGGTCGCCATCGCCGGCGGCAGGTCGGCAGCGGCGACCGAGGCGAAATAGATGGGGAAGACGGCCGTGATCACGGTGCACTGGAAGGCCGAGTTGGCCCAGTCGTACATGGCCCAGGCCCGCTGTTCCCGTGTCCGCAGGCCGAGACGCGCCAGCCACGAGGCCATCAGTAGGTCCGTCGCGCGATCCACTCGCGCATGAGGGAGTCCACGACGACCCAGCGGTCGTCGGTCCGCGTGACGACGTCCTGCCGCTGCAGGGCACCCAGTGCAGCCTGCACGGACGAGGGACCGCCCAGCCGGTGTCGCGTGCGCACGTCGGCCGAGAGCAGGTTCAGTCCCTCCTCGAGGACCAGGGCCCGCAGCACCGCGCGCTGGGCCAGCGTCAGCCGCTGCCAGGTGGCCTCGAAGAAGACGGCGTGCTCGGCCAGCAGGCGCCGCAGCGTCTCGTGCAGGTCCTCCATGCCGACCCGCCGGACTCCGCCCGCGCGCGCATCGTCCCACGTCTCGTGCGCGAGGCGCTGCACGTCGTAGGGGAGGTGCCCGGCCAGGTCGAGGACGGCGAGGCCGAAGCCCGGCTCCGGCCGCATGCCGCTCTTCGTGAAGCGCTGCTCGATGAACGCGGCGAAGGGCTCGGCCGGGATCTTCTGCAGGCGCATGATCGGGCCCGCCTTGTAGAACGGCCGGCGGGGGCCGATCATCGCCTCCATCAGCGTCGGCTCGGATCCTGCGAAGACGTAGCCGACCTGGCGCTGGTGCTGCACGGCCGCCCGGAGCGCCTCCTCGACGCTCCCGCCGTTGAAGCTGCCGACCGCCTGGAACTCGTCGAGGGCGACGACGACGGGGCGGCCGCGCTCCTCGGCGAGCCGCAGCGGCAGCGCGAAGACCTCGGGCGCCAGGCGGGCGACGTCGCGCGCCGTCCGGACCGCCGGAAAGGCCACCGTGGGGCCGGCCACGCGGTCCGCCGGCCGGACCTCGGCGCGGGCGGTCCCGATGGCGTTGCGCAGCCACGTGATGGCCTTCGGCCAGCGCCGTCCGGCCTCGAGGACGGCCTTCGCATAGCCCTCGAGGAAGGCGAGGTACGAGCTGTAGCTCGAGACCGTGACCTCGACGGGGAGGGCGCCGGCCCGCCCGGCGCGGTCCAGCGCCCGCGCGACCAGCGACGACTTTCCGTACCGGCGGGGGGAAATCAGGAAGACCTTCTGGCCGGCGAGCAGGTCCGCCGAGAGCCTGGCCAGTTCCTCGACGCGATCCACGAAGGCGCCGGCGGGAACGACCTCGCCGTAGACGAAGGGGTTGGTCATGGGCGCACCATTACGTGCGATGCCGTAATGGTTACGCAGTATAGCGTAATCCGGTCCCTGCCGGCGAGTGGCGGGCTCCGCCGCCGCTTGCGCCGGAGGGCCGGCCGGGCCATGATGCGGCGCGCCGAGGACCGGTGGCGGGCGCGGTGGACCGGGAGGACGGAATGAGACTGCGGGTGTGGACGGCGGCCGCAATCGGTGCGCTGGTCGCGGCGGGGGTGGGCCTGGCGGCCCCGGCGGCGACGCCCGCCGAGCGGGATGCGCACGAGAACCTGCACGCGGTGCTGTGGGTCCAGACGTCGGCCGAGTATCAGGCCATCACGCGCGGGCTATACCACGTCGCGGCGCTCCAGCTCGATCGGGGGCTGGCGGATCCACGCTGGACGGCCGCGCCCGAGCAGGCCGGCCGCCCCGATCTGCCGCGGCTGGAGCCGGCCGTCATCCTGGATGTGGACGAGACGGTGCTGAGCAACGCGCCCGAGGAGGGACAACGGGTCCTGGACCGGGCCGGCTTCGATTCCGCGCAGTTCGACGCCTGGGTGCGCCGCGCGGAGGCGGTCCCCCTCGGCGGCGCGAAGGAGTTCATCGACTACGCGGGCACCAGGGGCGTGGACGTGTTCTACATCACCAACCGGTCGGTGGAGCAGAAGGCCGCGACCGTCGAGAACCTGTCGAAGCGCGGGATCCCGGCCACGCCGCAGACGGTCCTCTGCCGCGGGGAGTACGGCCCCGACGGCGACAAGACCGGGCGCCGGCAGCACGTCGCCGCGGCGCACCGGCTCCTGCTGATGATCGGCGACGATCTCGGGGACTTCGTGGCGGTGGCGGACCCGGGCGGCGACCGCTTCTTCACGCCGGCCGAGCGCGCCGTGCTGGTGGATCGCACCAGCGGCTACTGGGAGGATCGCTGGATCGTGCTGCCGAACCCGCTGTACGGCTCGTGGGAGCGCGCGCTGTACCCGTCCGGGCTGAGCGACGCGGACTCGCTGGAGAAGCAGCGGGCGGCGGTCACCGGCATGTGAACGCCGCGCCCGGGACAGGTCACCAGTCAGCGGGTGAGGTGCACGTCTCCGCTGAACGTCTTCAGGTAGATCTCGCCGCCCTGCCCGCCCTCGAGATCGGCCCGCAGCGACCGCTTGCTCTTGCTCTTCAGCATCAGCGGCACGTCGGCCTTCATGTCGCCGCTGAACGAGTCGAACTCGACCGACCCCCCGGCCTGCGCCGGCAGCTTCACCTCGATGTCGCCGCTGAAGGTCTTGGCGCTCAGGGACTGGTCCTTCACCCACGAGGCGGGCGACACGACGATCCTGCCGCTGAAGGTCTCGGCCTCGATGGCGCCGGTGCTCCGGTCGAGGTGGAGGTCCGAGGAGAAGCCGTGCACGTGATGGCGGCCGGTCACGCCCGTGACGGTGACCGGGCTGCTGAACACGTCGATGTCGAGGTTGGCCGCCGCCGGGACCTTGATCGTGAACGCGGTCTCGACCACGTTGTCATGGTCCTCGTGCCAGCCGGTGTCGCGCCTGTTGGCGTCCACGGCGACCGTGGAGCCGTTGGTCTCGACGGCCATCTTGATGTGATCCAGCCGCTCGCGGGTCGCCTTGCGCACGGCCACGATGGAGACGTCCGACCGGTTCTCCCCGGTGATCTCCACGTCCCCTGAGAAATTCTTCAGCGTCAGCGTCCCGTTGGCGGGGAAGGGCACGGTCTTCTCGACGCGCTCGGTCTCCTTGGCCTCGGCCTGGGCCAGGGCCGGAACGCCGAGGATCGTGAGCGCGAGCACGGCTGCGCTCGCCAGCCGCGGCCGTCCGGGAAATGCCTGGGTCATGCTCATGCAGCCTCCAACGCATGCATAGACGGACCCGGGCGCTCGAAGGTTGCCCGGCCGGCCCGGACCGCAGGGCCGGGGCGGGGAGTCTACATCGACCGGGGCCGCGGCGGATCGGACTCCCTGCCGCCAGCGGCCGCAGCGCCGGCCCGCCGGCGCCGCTCCTGTCCGGCTCGACTAGCCCTGACGGTCGTCGATGGCCAGGCGGCCGGTGTAGATCGCCATCCCGACCACGGCGTCCACGCCGGCCGCGTCGAGCTCGTCGATCTCCTGCTGCGTCGTGATGCCTCCCGCCGCGACGACCCGCCGGCTGGTGGCGTCGCGGACGGCGAGGATTGCGGGCATGTCGGTGCCCTGCATCAACCCCTCCTTGTCCACGTGCGTGTAGAGGAACTCCGTGCAGTACGGCTCCAGCGCCCGCGCGGCGTCCACGGCCGTCAGCGGCACGGTCTCACGCCACCCCTTGACCGCCACGCGTCCGCCCTTGGCGTCGATTGCGGCGATCACGCGCCCCGCACCGACCGCCTCGGAGAGGGCCGCGGCGAAGGCAAGATCCGGCACGCCCGCCCTGAAGAACGACGACCCGACGATCACGTGCGTCGCCCCGGCGTCGAGGACGGCCCGCGCGCGTTCGATCGTGCGGATCCCGCCGCCCACGCGGCACGCCCTCGCGGCGCACACGTGGCGGACCAGCCCGTCGTTGCTGCCGGTCCCGATGGCCGCGTCGAGGTCGATGAGCTGGAGCTTCGGGAAGGCCGCAAAGCGTGCGATCCACTTGTCCAGGTCGGCATCCTCGAGCGCGAGGCGCTCCCCCTGGACCAGTTGCACGACCTTGCCGCCGCGCAGGTCGATTGAAGGAATCAACATGGCGGCGTGACGGCGCGCACGGGAATGCCATGGGCCCGCAGGTGGTCCTTGAGGCTCGCGACGCTGTGCTCGGCGTAGTGGAAGATCGACGCGGCCAGTGCCGCGTCGGCCCGGCCGGCCGTGAAGACGTCCACGAAGTGGTCGAACGAGCCGGCGCCGCCCGAGGCGATGACGGGGATGTTCACGGCGGACGAGACGGCCGCCGTCATCTCGCCGTCGAACCCGATCTTCGTGCCGTCGCGATCGATCGAGGTCAGCAGGATCTCGCCTGCGCCGCGGGCTTCCGCCTCGCGCGCCCACTCCACCGCGTCGCGTTGTGACGCCGTGGTGCCGCTCCGGACGTAGACGCCGAAGCGTCCGCCCTCGCGCCTGGCGTCGATCGCGACGATGACGGCCTGGCTGCCGTAGCGGCCGGCCAGCCGCGTGATCAGCGCCGGCTCGACCAGCGCCGCCGTGTTCAGGCTCACCTTGTCCGCGCCTGCTTCCACCACCGCCGCCGCATCGTCTTCGTCGCGGATGCCGCCGCCGACCGTCAGCGGAATGAAGAGCTCCTGCGCCACGGCGCGCACGGTGGCCGCCATCGCCCGCCGCTTCTCGAGCGTGGCGGTGACGTCGAGGATGACGAGCTCGTCGATGCCTTCCTCGTTGTAGCGCCGGGCGAGGGCCGCCGGGTCGCCGGCCGACCTGAGGCCCTCGAACTTCACGCCCTTGACCACGTGGCCGTCGCGGACGTCGAGGCAGGCGATGATGCGCTTGGCCAGCATGTCAGCGTGCGGCGGGCGACGCCAGGCTCGCCACGCGCTCCAGGAAGTTCGAGAGGATCCGCAGCCCTGCCGGGCCCGACTTCTCGGGGTGGAACTGCAGGCCCATGACGCGGCCATCCTCGACGGCCGCCGCGAAGGGCTCGCCGTGCACGGTGGAGGCCGCCGTCGCGTCGGTGACCGGGGCGGCGAACGAGTGCGTGAAGTAGACGCTGGCGTCGTCCGGCAGGCCCTCGAGGAGCAGGGAGGCCTTCAGGATCGAGAGGGTGTTCCATCCCACGTGAGGCACCTTCAGATGCCCGGCGCCGCCGGTCAGCTTCACGCAGCGTCCCGGAAGGACGCCAAGCCCCGGGCAGCCCGGTGCCTCCGTGCTGCCCTCGAACAGCCACTGCATGCCGACGCAGATGCCCAGCAGCAGTGCCCCGTGATCCAGCCGGCCCCGGATGGCCGCGTGCCATTCCGGCGTCAGCGACTCGGTGGCCGAGAAGTGCCCGACGCCGGGCACGACGATCGCCGAGGCTCGGTCGAGGTCGGCGGGCACGTCCGGCGTCCAGGGATCGGCGCCGAGATGGCGGAACGCCTTCCGGACCGACGTCAGGTTGCCGGCGCCGTAGTCCACGAGGGCGAGGCTCAAATCAACCCCTTCGTGCTCGGCAGCGCCCTGGCGAGCTGGCGGTCCTTCGCGCACGCGACGCGCAGCGCCCGTGCGAACGCCTTGAACGTCGCCTCGATCTTGTGGTGGCTCGAGCGGCCGTAGAGGACCTTCGCGTGCACGTTGGCGCGCGCCCCGATCGCGAATCCCTCGAAGAAGTCGTGGACGAGCTCGGTCTGCAGATCGCCGACGACCCGGGCCTTGACCGCGACGTTCACGGCCGCGTGCGGGCGTCCGCCGAGGTCCAGCGCGACGACCGCCAGCGTCTCGTCCATCGGCATGACGAAATACCCCGCGCGGTTGATCCCGCGGCGGTTGCCGAGCGCTGCCGACACCGCCTCGCCGAGCGCGATGCCCAGGTCCTCGACCGTGTGGTGCTGATCGACGTCGAGATCGCCCTCGCACCGGACCGTCAGGTCGAAGGCGCCGTGGCGCGCGAAGAGCTCGAGCATGTGGTCCAGAAAGCGGATCCCGGTCGAGACGTCGTATCGGCCGCGGCCCTCGATCGTCAGGGCGAGGTGGATCCTGGTCTCGGTCGTGTTGCGGTCGATTACCGCGCGTCGCACAGGATCTCCTCCATGGCGGCAATGCACCGCTCGGTGTCGGCCAGGACGCCGGTGGTCACGCGGATGCAGCCGTCGCAGCCGGGATCGGCGGACTTGTCGCGAACGTGGATGCCGCGCGCCGCCAGGTCCGCGACGAGCGACCCGGCGGCCGGACCCACGCGGGCCAGGACGAAGTTGGCGCCGCTCGGCCAGTACGTGAATCCGCGCTGCTCGCAGAACCCGTAGAACGCCTGGCGGGAGCGCTCGACCTGGTCGACGTACCAGGCGAGCCGGCCGGGATCGGCGATCGCGGCGCGAAGGGCCACCGCGGCCGCGACGTTCAGGCTGTACGGCGGCGTCACGCGCCGAAACGGCTCGAGCGTCTGGTCGGCCGCCATGATGGCGCCTGCCCGGAGGGCGGCCAGGCCGTGCGCCTTCGCGAACGTCCGTCCGACGACCACGTTCGGGCAGTCGTCGATCACGGGCAGGCTCGTGTCGCCGCAGAAGTCGTGGTACGCCTCGTCCACGAAGACGAGGGCCTCGGGCGGCACCGCCCGAGCGACCGTGCGAATCTGCTCGTTCGTCACGCGCGTGCCCGTCGGGTTGTTGGGGCTCGTGATGAACACCAGCCGCGTGCGCGGCGAGATCGCCGACCGCACGGCTGCGAGCGGGAACGCGAAGTCCTCCCGCGGCATGGCGTCCACGACGGCCCCACCGCAGGCGCGCGCCGTGATCCCGTACATGTCGAAGGCAGGCTGCACCACGACGGCTTCGGGCAGCGCGCCCTCCGCCGGACGCCGCTGGAAGGCGACGACCGCCGCCATCAGGATTCCCTCGTCCAGGCCGTTGACGAGCAGCAGCCGATCCTCGGCGACGCCCAGGCAGGCGGCGGTCTCGCGGTAGACCGCGTCGTAGTCGGGGTAGAACGAGACGTCGGTCGCCGTCAGGGCCGCCAGCGCCTCGAGCACCTTCGGCGAGCAGCCCGCGGTGTTCTCGTTCAGGTGGAGGCGCAGTCCGCCGACGCTCGGTGGACGCGGGTAGGCCCCCTTCATGTTCGCCTCACCGCCATCGACTGTGCGTGCGCCGTGAGCCCTTCGGCCAGCGCCAGCGTGCGCACGATCGGCCCGAGAGATTTCAGCCCCGCCTGGGTCACGCGCTGCACGGACACCACGCGGACGAAGTCGGCCGGGTGCAGGCCGCCGCGGAACCGCGCGGCGCCGCCGGTGGGCAGCACGTGATTCGAGCCAATCGCGTAGTCGCCGGCCACCTGCGCGGTCCACGGCCCGATGAAGATCGCCCCGGCCGCGGTGACCGCCGCCGCCGTCGCCTCGTCGTCCACGACGAGGTGCTCCGGCGCCATGCGGTTGGCGAGGTCGATTGCCTCGGCACGCGAGCCGGTGACGACGATGCCGCCGTGCGTCTCGAGCGACTGTCGCGCCGGGCCCGTCGAGGGCATCTGACGGGCGACCTCTCGCGCCACCGCAGCCGCCAGCGCCGCGCGCGACGTGATCAGGATGGCCCGCGCGTCGGGATCGTGCTCGGCCTGCGCAATGAGATCGGCGGCAAGCCAGGCCGCGCGGCCGCGGTCGGAGAGGATCAGGATCTCGCTCGGCCCGGCCTGCATGTCGATCCCGACGTCCGACGCCACGAGCTGCTTGGCCGCGGCCACGTACCGGTTGCCCGGTCCGACAATGCGGTCGACGCGCGGGACCGACTCGGTCCCGAACGCCAGCGCCGCGATGGCCTGCGCACCGCCGAGCCTGAACAGCCGGGTCACGCCCGCGGCCAGGGCCGCCGCCATTACGACCGGCTCCGGGCGCGGACACACGGCGACGATGTCGGGCACGCCGGCCACGCGCGCGGGCACGGCCGTCATGAGCAGCGACGAAGGCAGCGGATGCCGCCCGCCGGGGACGTAACAGCCCACGCGATCCAGCGGGCGGACGCGCTGCTCCACGCTGACGCCCGGCGCGACGCGGACGCGCAGCCCGCGCGGTCGTTCGGCGCGGGCGACCATCGCGATGTGCCGGGCCGCCGTCCCGAGCGCCCGGCGCACCTCGGCCGGCGCCCGCCTCGCCTCGGCCTGCCAGGCGTCACGCGGGATCTCGAACGCGCCGGTCAGCCCGTCCAGCCGCTCCGCGTACCGGCGGAGGGCCCGGTCGCCGCCGCGACGCACGGCGTCCACGATGCGGGCCGCCCGCGCGCGCGTTGCGCGATCGTCGATCCGGGTGGGCGACAACAAGGCCTCGACGCCCGCCTGGTCGCGCGATCGGATGATGCGAATCGACATGTCGCTACACCACGATCTTGTTCAGCGGGTACTCGACGATCCCCTGGCCGCCGGCCGCTTTCAGGCGGGGGATGAGGTCGCGGACCGTCCGCTCCTCGATGATCGTGTTCACCGCGACCCACTCGTCGTCGCTGAGCGGGGAGATGGTGGGCCGCTGAAGGGCCGGGAGCAGGCCCAGAACAGCCTGCAGGTCCGGGCGGCGGACGTTGAGCATCAGGCCGACCCGCCCCTGCGCCTCGATGGCCGCCTTGAGGAGCAGCGCGATGTTGTCGAGCTTGGTCTTCTTCCACGGGTCGGCGAGCGCGGCCGCGTTCGCCACCAGCTGGGTGTTGGACTCGAGCAGCGTCGCGATGATCCGCAGGCGGTTGGCGCGCAGCGTCGAGCCCGTCTCGGTGGCCTCGACGATCGCGTCGGCCAGCACCGGCGGCTTCACTTCCGTCGCGCCCCACGAGAATTCCACGTCCACGTCCACCTTGCGCGCGTCGAAGTAGGCCTTCGTCACGCGGACCAGTTCGGTGGCGATGGTCTTGCCGGCCAGGTCCTCGGGTCGCGTGTACGGCGAGTCCTCGGGAACGGCGAGCACCCAGCGGATCTTGCCGAAGCTCTGCTTCGCGTAGACGAGATCGCAGACCGGCGTGAGCGGCGGCTCGTCGGGGTGGCCCACCTCGTGCTCGCGCACCCAGTCCAGGCCCGTGAGCCCGGCGTCGAGCACGCCACCGGCGACGTAGCGCGCCATCTCCTGCGCGCGGATCAGCATGCACTCCAGCTCGGGGTCGTCCACCGACGGGAAGTACGAGCGCGAGCTCACGTACAGGTTGAAGCCGGCGCGTGCGAACAGGTGCACGGTGGCATCCTGCAGCGATCCCTTGGGGATGCCCAGCCTGAGTCGCGGCGTGTCGCTCATGACAGCTCCTGAGTGAAGCAGGTCCGCGCTCCCGTGTGGCACACGTTGCCGTCGCCGAGGCGCTTCGCCTTGACCAGCAGGGTGTCGGCATCGCAGTCCACGAGGATCGAGGCGACCTCGAGCCGGTTGCCCGACGTCTCGCCCTTGGTCCACAGCGCGTTCCGCGTGCGGCTGAAGAAAGTGACCCAGCCCGTCTCACGCGTCTTCGCGAGCGCCTCCTCGTTCATGAACCCGACCATCAGCACCTCGTTCGAGTCCACGTCCTGGATGACGGCCGGCACCAGCCCGTGCCATTTCGAGAAATCCATGTTTTGCTCCGCGCGGCCCCCGCGCAAAAAAAAACCCCGCCGGTCCGGCGGGGCTGCGTGGTGCGTTCGATTCGGCGTCTGATTCGTTGATGTCGCCCTACGCGCAGCTCGACCGGCCCGGCCCGTTGGCCAGGTGATGGTGATGGGCGTGCGTGTGGAGGACGCTGCGGACCATGACTGTCCGACAGGCTAGCGTATGGCCCGCGGACGTGTCAAATTACCGGGATGTTTCGCCGCTCCCCGTTCGCTGCGGCCGTTGCCGCGCTCGTCGCCGCCGGCTGCGGCGGCTCGGCACGCCAGGCCGTCGAGCCGCTGCACGTCTCGGCCGCGGTGAGCCTGACCGAGGCCCTCCAGAAGGTGGCGTCGCGCTGGATGCAGGGGGGACACCAGGTCACGCTGAACTTCGCCGCGTCGAACGTGCTGGCCAGGCAGGTCGTGGAAGGGGCGCCGACCGACGTGTTCCTGAGCGCCGACGAGGCGCAGATGGATCGCCTGGTGCAGGCAGGGGCGGTCGACCCCGACGATCGCCTGGATCTCCTCAGCAACCAGCTCGTCGTCATCACGCCGGCCGGCCGGACGCTGCCCGGCGATCTGCCGGCGGTGCTGGCCTCGACGCGGGTGAAGCGCGTGGCCATCGGCGACCCGCAGGGCGTTCCCGCCGGCGTCTACGCCAAGCAGTGGCTGATCGAGGCGGGACTGTGGCGGGAGGTGGAGCCGAAGATCGTGCCGGCCGTGAGCGTCCGCGCCGCCCTGGCCGCGGTCGAGGCCGCCAACGCGGATGCCGGCATCGTCTATCGCACCGACATCGTGCGGCACGATGCCGTGACGCGGGCGTACGCGGTGCCGATCGACGAGGGGCCACGCATCGTGTACCCGGTCGCCATCGTCAAGCGGACACGCAATCGCCCGGCCGCGCAGGCGTTCCTCACGTTCCTCCAGAGCCGGGAGGCCACGGCGATCTTCAGAGACGAGGGCTTCGTCCCGATCGAGGCCGCTGCCGCCAGATGACCGGCGAGCTGCTGGGGATCATCCGCCTCACGCTGGTCGTCGCGCTGGCCGCGACGGCCGTCATGGTGCCCCCGGGCGTGGCGCTTGCGTGGTGGCTTGCGCGGTCCCGCTTCCGCGGAAAGGCGCTCGTCGAGACGCTCGTGACCCTGCCGCTGGTGTTGCCGCCCGTGGCGACCGGGTACCTCCTGCTGCGATTGCTCGGCCGCCGCGGCCCTCTCGGGGGCGTGCTCGACCGGATCGGCCTGGACGTGATCTTCACCTGGCGCGCGCTGGTCGTCGCCATGGTGGTGATGGGGCTGCCGCTCGTGGTGAGGACGGCCCGCGCGGGCTTCGAGCAGGGCACGCGGCGCTACGAGCAGATGGCCGAGACGCTCGGCGCGGGACCGTTCCGGGTGTTCTTCACCATCAGCCTGCCGCTCGCGCATCGCAGCGTGCTCGCCGGCGCCCTGCTCGGATTCTCACGCGCGCTCGGGGAGTTCGGCGCCTCGGTCGTGGTGGCCGGGAGCATTCCCGGCAGGACGCGCACGATGTCGCTGGCGATGTACGGATTTCTCGAGACCGGCCGCGATCACGATGCGACCGTGCTCCTCGCGGCGTCGATCGTCATCGCGCTGGCCGCCGTCTGGCTGTCGAACCGGCTCGTGCGGGAGGGCGCGTGAGCGCGGCGGATTGCGAGGCCCCCGTGCTGTCGCTGGCGGTGCGCCACGGGCAGGGCGACTTCCGCCTGGAAGTGCAGTGGAGCGGCCCGTGCCGGTTCCTCGGCCTGTTCGGGCCGTCGGGCTCGGGCAAGACGACGCTGCTCGAGGTGCTGGCGGGACTGCGGCGGCCGGGGTTCGCACGGCTGGCGCTCGGAGGAGACGTCCTCTCCGACACCGCCGAGGGAACGGACGTGCCGGCGCGCAGGCGCGGGATCGGGTACGTGCCCCAGGACTCGGCGCTGTTCCCGCACCTGACGGTGCGCGGGAACGTCCTGTACGGCGCGACTCGTGGCCCGGAGGTGCCCCTCGATCCCGTGCTCGTCATGCTGGGCATCGAGGGTCTGGTCGATCGGCGCATTGCCGGGCTCTCCGGCGGCGAGCGCCAGCGCGTCTCGCTGGCGCGCGCGCTCGTCTCGTCGCCCCGCCTGCTGCTGCTCGACGAGCCGCTCTCGGCGGTCGAAGTGCCTCTGCGGCGCCGGATCCTGCGTGCGCTGGCCGACCGCGTCGCGGCCGACGGCGTGCCCACCATCCACGTGTCGCACGACGCCGCCGATCTCCACGTCGCGGCCGACCGCGTCCTGTTCCTGAACGACGGTCGGATCACCCGGGAGGGCGACGCGGGGGATTTGCCGGTGTGAGGCGGGGTTGGGCCTTGGGCTTCCGGGTCCTGGGCTCATCGTCCGAGGATCGCGGGTTCAAATCCCGCCCCCGCAACCA
>CAWIMD010000010.1:0-90707 GCA_963837165.1 Vicinamibacteria bacterium | reverse complement strand
TGGCTGGGAGGCAGGGATTCGAACCCCGATAACGTGGTCCAGAGCCACGTGTCCTACCGTTGAACGACCTCCCAGTAGTGGCCGAACCGCGCAGGCAGGAACCTCCAGTTTAGCCGCGTCCGCCCGAATCGGGCAAGCCGGCCGGGCGTCGCGGCGACCCGTTCCGGCCACGAAAACGTAATCCAGGGCTCGATATCGAGCCACGGCGTGAGGCCGGACGAGGGCCGCGCGCCCCCGGTCCGACCGGCAACCGCAGCGGCCGCGCGCGCAACCGGCCGGCCGGCATCTTGCACCCGACCGGGACATGGCCGCCTTGTTCCTCGTCCTCTTCCTCGTCACCTTCCTCTTCGACACGAGGATCGGCCTCTTCTTCCTCGCCGTCGCCATCGTCATGCTGTATCGCGGGGCACCGGCCAGGAAGCTGAAGGTCGTGAAAGGCGACGAGCCGCCGAAGCCCCAGAAGGCGTGGGCGGATCCGTGGGGGAGAGGGACGGGCGCCTCCAGCTGACGACCGCCTCGCAACATCGCCCGACCGGCCTGCAACATCGCCCGCGAACACCCGCGCTCGGCGTGCTACCGATCGGGCATGCCAACCCTGACGCGTTCACTCCACGTCGTGCGCCGGGCCCGCGCCATCGTCTGGATCTCCGTGGCCCTCGTGCTCTCCGCCGGCTCGGCCCGCGCCGCCGATTCCAGGGCGGTGCCGATGACGCCGGACCGCTGGCAGCTGGGCGATTCCGACGCCGAATTCCAGACACACCGGGGCGTCCAGGCCCTGCTCATCCGCAAGGGCGTCGCCATCGCCACCGGCGTGACCCTGGGCGACGGCACCATCGAGTTCGACGTCGAACCCGCCGGGCCGATGGGCGCCGGGACGGGCTTCCGCCGCCGCGATGCCGACACCTACGAGGACTTCTACCTGCGCCCGCGCCCGGATTGCGGCACGGCGTGGGACTGCATGCAGTACGCGCCGCGAACCCACGGCGTGCTGCTCTGGGACCTCTACCCGCAGTACCAGGCACCCGGGACGGTCCGGATGGACGACTGGAACCACGTGAAGCTCGTCGTCTCGGGACGCCGCCTGCGGGTCTAACGTGTCCAGCGAGCTGCGGATGGCGCGCCTCGAACGCCAGGCCGCCGAGGCGCGGCTCAACGCGCTCCGCATGCAGCTCGACCCACACTTCCTCTTCAATGCGCTGAACACGATCTCGTCGCAGGTGGAGCGCGACCCGGCGCTGGCGCGGGACATGATCGAGCACCTGGGCGATCTCTTCCGCTCGTCGCTCGAGTCGCGGGAGCGGCGGGTGCTGCCGCTGTCGGAGGAGCTGGCGTACCTCGACCACTACCTGGCGATCCAGCGCATGCGCTTCGGCGATCGCCTCCGCGTGGACACGCGCATCGACGACGCCGCGCGCGCGGCGGCCGTCCGGTCGTTCTTCATCCAGCCGCTCGTCGAGAACGCCATCCGGCACGGCCTCTCCGCCCGCGCCTCCGGCGGACGGATCGTCATCTCGGCCGTCCGGCGCGGGCCACGCCTGCAGGTGACCGTCGCAGACGATGGCGTCGGGCTGCCGGCCGGGTGGAGCCTCGATCGATCGTGCGGGTTCGGGCTGTCGATCACGCGCGAGCGCCTCGGCGGGCTGTACCCCGATGGCGGGGCGACGCTCGCGGTGCGACCGCGGGCCGGGGGCGGCACCGAGGTGGACGTGATGTTGCCGTACGCGCTGTCGGACAATGACGATGATGGCGCCGCTGCCTGAGCCTCTTCGCGTGGTGGTCGTGGACGACGAGCGGCCGGCGCGGCAGCGCGTGGTCGACCTGCTCGGTCGCGATCCGGACATCGGGGCGATCGCCGAATGCGAGACCGGCACGGAGGCCATCGCCGAGATCCGCCGCCATCGGCCCGACCTGCTGTTTCTCGACGTCCAGATGCCCGAGCGCGACGGCATCGAGGTCGTGGACGCGCTCGGGCCCGAGGCGATGCCGTTCACGGTGTTCGTGACCGCCTACGACCAGCACGCGATCAAGGCATTCGAGGCCAACGCCCTCGACTACCTGCTGAAGCCGTTCAGCGACGGCAGGTTCGAGGCCGCGCTGTCGCGCGCCAAGGCGCGGGTCGCCGACAGCATCGTGCAGTTCGAAACCATCTCGCACGGCGAGGTCGAGGCCGTGCTCAGGTCGGGCGCCCGGCTGCGCGTCAGCCGGACCTATCGGGCGCTGTTCGAAGAGCGGCTCGGACGGTCGCTGGCGTGAGTCCTCCCATGCTCATCGATCGCCGAACGAGACCTACTTCGGCGCCATCCTGCCGGCGGTTGTCTCGCTCGTGCGGGCCAGTATCGGACGGTGACAGAGGCTCTCTTATCTAACGCAGCCCGCCCATGAGATAGACGACGAGCAGGATCACCAGGATTGTCCCGAGCCCTACACCGGCACCTCCGCCGGGCCCCCACTGCGTGTGACCGTAGTACCCGCCGCCCACGCCAAACAGCAGCAACAGAATGATCAGCAGGATCAGCATGTCATTGGCCCTCGGATCGGTCTGCACGCCAACCGACCATCATCGGCCGCATGGGTGCAAGAAGCGCTCCATGCCGTCCAGGAGAGGAAGATTGGCCTGCTGAGTCGTTTGCCGGCGGGACGGTTCCCACCCGAATGTAATCGAGCCCGACACACTGGCGGTGTGCCCAACTGAACTGTGGAATGGGATCTCATGCCGGTCTACACCAGCTTGCCATCGTTTGCCGCCAGCCGCAGAATGCGAGATGGTTTCCCAATCCGACGGAGGATGACATGGCGAAAGCGACGAGCCCGATACCAGAGGGATACCACACCGTGACGCCACACCTGATTCTCGACAACGCGGCGGCGGCAATCGACTTCTACAAGAAAGCCTTTGGCGCGGAGGAAAAGGCACGCGCGCTCGGTCCCGACGGCAAGATCATGCACGCCGAACTGCAGATCGGGAACTCCCGTTTCATGCTGAACGACGAGATGGGCGGCGGCAGGAGCGCGAAGGCGCTCGGTGGCTCGCCGATTTCCCTCTGGATCTACGTCTCCGACTGCGATGCGCTCTTCAACCGCGCAGTGGCGGCCGGAGCCAGCGTCGCGCCCGGGGGCATGGGCGAGCTCGCCGATCAGTTCTGGGGCGACCGCACGGGCTCGGTGATCGACCCGTACGGTTTCCAATGGAACATCGCCACGCGCAAGGAGAATCTGACTCGCGAGGAACTGGATCGCCGCGCACAGGAGTTCTTCAAGCAGTTCGCGGCGCACGAGTAGCAGGTCGCGGCCGGGTGTCCTGCGGCGTCCTGCAGGCGAGGTTCGCTTCCAGCGCTAGCGGGACTCGAGATACGTCGCCAGCGCGTCGAGGCGCCGGACGGCGGCCTCGCGGCCGACCAGGACCAGCGTCTCGAACAGGCCCGGGCTGATCGCCTTCCCCGTGAGCGCGATCCGCGTCGCGTGAATCAGCACGCCGGCCTTGATGTTTGCGCCCTCGGCGACCCGCCGCAGGACGGTCTCCGTGGTCGCTTCATCGAACGGCTCGGTCGACCGGAATGCCGCGGCGAGCGTCCGGATGTGCGGCGCCAGCCCCGGCATCCGCAGGTGCTTCTCCACGGCTGCCGCGTCGTACTCCCGGACCTCGCCGAGAAACGGCACGACCTGTGCGGCGAAGTCGCCCAGCCGCTTCGCCCGCGGCAGCAGCAGATCGAGCACGCGGTCGAACCAGGCGCGCCGTTCCCCGGCGAGCGCGTCGGCCCAGAGGCCGGCCGCCTCGAGCCCTGGACGGATCCGCGCGATGAGATCGTCGCGCGTCAATCGCGCCAGGTGCTGCGCGTTGAACCAGTCCAGCTTCTCGGGGTTGAAGACGGCGTTGCCGCCGCTGATGCCCTCCAGCGCGAACCGCGCCACGAGCTCGTCACGCGTGAAGAGCTCCTCGTCCGATCCCGGCGACCAGCCGAGCAGCGCCAGGAAGTTCACCATCGCCTCGGACAGATAGCCCTGATTGCGGTACTCGGTGACCGACGTCGCGCCGTGCCGCTTGCTCAGGCGCTTTCGGTCGGGCCCGAGGATCAGCGGGACGTGCGCGAATTCCGGCGTGGGCTCGCCCATCGCCCGGTAGAGCAGGATCTGCTTCGGTGTATTCGAGATGTGGTCGTCTCCCCGCACCACATGCGTAATCGCCATGTCCACATCGTCACACACGACCGAGAGCTGGTACGTCGGGAGGCCGTCTGACCGGACGATGACGAAGTCCTCGATGTTGGCGTGATCGAACTCGATGCGGCCGTGGACGAGGTCGTCGAACGAGGTCCTGCCCGCCGGCACGCGGACGCGGATCGCACGCGGCTGGTGGGTGGCCTCGAGCTCCGCGATCTGCCCGGGCGCCAGCGATAGGCACGCGCGATCGTAGATCCAGCCCTCTCCGCGGGCCTCGGCCGCCTCGCGCTCCCGTTGCAGGCGCCCGGGCGGGCAGTAGCAGAAGTAGGCATGGCCGCCCGCGACGAGCCGATCGGCCGCCGCGCGGTGCCGCTCGAGGCGCTGGGACTGGAAGTAGGGCGCATGCGGACCGCCCACGTCGGGCCCCTCGTCCCAGTCCAGGCCCAGCCAGCGCAGGCCGTCGACAATCCCGGCCACCATGTCCCAGGACGAGCGCCCGGCGTCGGTGTCCTCGATGCGGAGCACGAACGTGCCGCCGTGGCGCCGGGCGTAGAGCCAGTTGAAAAGCGCCGTGCGCGCGCCGCCAACGTGGAGGTAGCCGGTTGGGGAGGGCGCGAAGCGGACCCGAGGGGGCATGAGGGGGATTATTTCACGAGGTTCAGGGGGGATCAGACCTCCAGCTCGTCGAGGCGGAAGTCGCCGCGTCACGTGCAGCACCGGCGCGAACCTTCCCGACGCGCACCCCCTTGGAGCCGGAGACCTTCGCGCAGGAGGTGAGCCCCAGTGCGTCCAGGGCGTCACGCAGCCAGAACGCCACGTCGCCGCACGTCACGATATCGGTGCCTCGCTGGACGCCTTCCACGTGCGTGAGGCGTCCGGAGTGCTGCAGCAGCTGGGCGCTGGCCGCGCCCTTCGGGCAGAGATGGCCCGCGGAGATCCGGTCGGCTGCGCGCCGCCAGCGGGATGTCAGCGGGGGATGATCGAGATGCCCCCGTTCCGCTCCAGCACGGCGTACTTGATCTGCTCCATGCGCTCGAGGCCCTGCAGCGACCGCGCAGCCGCGAGGATGTCCGACTCGTCCACGCGCGACTGTACCAGGCGGCTCTTCAGCGGCCGGCCGTTCTCGACAATGACGAGCGGCAGACCGTCGAGCAGCCGCTCGATGGCGGGTGAGCGCTGCTTCACGAGCTGGAGCGTCATGTCGATGCCGACGAGGGAGCCGACCAGCAGGACGGCCGTGGTCACCGAGAAGTCGCTGCCGGTCAGCCCTTGCTGGGTCGCGTTGCCGAGGATCAGCAGCAGCACGAAGTCGAAGGTCGTGATCTGCGAGAGCGACCGGTGTCCGCTTCCGCGCAGCACGACCATCAGCGCGACGTATATTCCAAGCGCGCGAAGCACGGTGTCCATGACGGCTCCTCAGGGAAGAACGAACTGGCTGGTCCGGATGGTCCCGCCCGGCGTCCCAATCCAGCCTGCAACGCGCCAGGGGGTGGCCGCCTCCAGGTCGAAGGTCACGGCCACCGCGTCGGACGCTCCAGTTTCGAATCGATACTCCACGCCGTCCGGCAGGGCGACAGCCGACATCGGCTCCGGCGTGACCTGCTCGAGCCGGAACGCCTGCAGGAGCGACCGGCCGAGTCTGAGCTGGAGCGGGCCTGCCCGCGTGGAGCGTGCGTGGACGACGAGCCGGGTAGGCGAGCCGAGCCGGACGACGCGTTGGTACTCGACCGACAGGGCGGCGCCCGGATCCGCAGCGTGCGCGCGGCTCAGCGGGCCGTTGCCAAAGACGCCCAGCAGCGTGGCCGCCATGGTCACGAGAAGGCAAGCCCAGACCAGCCGCGAGATCCGCCACTGCCCCCGCTGGAACCCGGGATCTTCTTCGACGTCTATCGTCCTGCCGCGAGTCACCTCGGCCATGCGTGCATGCTGAGCAACTTGCGGGCCGCTTCGCGCGGCCGCGTCGCGGGCGGGCTGCCCGGCCCACCTCTGCCGTGACGCGACGCGTGGCGGCCCGGCGCACATCAGCGCCATGCTACGATTCGCGCGGACCGGCACGTCAGCACTGTGGAGGGAGGGGCCATGGATCCGGCAGCGACGTGCGTTTCGAACTGGTGGCTTCGCGCGGTGCTTGGCGTCGCGCTGATTGCGGCGCCGGCGTGCAGCGGAAGCCGAAGCGCCAGCGACACCCGGCAGGCCGCGGACCAGAGCGCGTCGGCCTCGGGCGGGAACGGCGCGGCCACGACGTCAGGTGCCAATCCGGGGATCGACCTCAACTGCCTCTTCGACCGCGTGCAGAATCCGCCGGAGGCCTTCCACTACTCCTTCACGCACGACAGCGGGAGCGCCTTCGTGGCCGAGGATGCGGACCTCACGCCGCAGCAGATTGACGGCACGCTCAAGGACAGAAGCGGGGCGGTCACCAAGACGTTCCACGGCGTGCGTTCCGACCCTGCGGGCTGGCAGGCGGCGTGGTCGAACCTGACGGCGGTCTCGAGCGCCTCGAGCACGTTCGCGCTGGTGAGGGGCACCGACGCGACCGTCCGGCAGGGTGAGGAACAGGTGAACGGCTACGACACGGTGAAATACTCGATCGACACGACCAGAAGCTCCGGCGCGGAGGCCGCCCTGTATCAGACCACGCTTGGATCCGGCGGTTTCGAAAAGGGCACCGTGTGGGTGACGTCGAACGGCTGCCCCGTGAAGATCTCGCTCGACACGGAGATGCAGCTCAACGGCGGCGGGGTTCAGAAGGACCACTTCGAAGAGGCGATGACGAAGAAGTAGCGTGGGTACCCTGGTACTGAAACACGCGGTCGAGCGGGACGCCGAACGCGGCGGCGATGCGGAAGGCGACCGCAAGCGACGGCGAGTACTTGCCCTGCTCGATCGCGTTCACCGTCTGCCTCGTAACGCCGACCCGCTCGGCCAGCGCCGCCTGGGTCATCTCGCCGTGCTCGAACCGCAGTCGCCGGATCTGGTTCCGGATGGGAAGCCGGCCCACGTCAGGCGTCCAGCCTGAAGTACGCCACCTGGCTGGCGTTCCGCGCTACTTCGGCGATGACGATCGCCAGGAAGAGCCCGTTGAGGGTGTAGAAGGGCGGCGCGCTGAGGGCAATGGCGGCGCACACCGAAGCGCGATCAGCCGCTCGCGCTCGTCTGCGCCGGCCTGTGCCTCCCGGGGCGCCCTGACGGCAATCGCCACTTGCAGCGATAGTTTATTTTACAGTTTGTCAAATATATATCACCTCCTGGAGGCCCGCGCTGCCTGGTCCGGGCGCTGACTTCGCGTAGACTCGGCGTCTGCGGTTGAGTTGGCGCAATAGCCTCAATGTCTCTCCAGCCCGGATCGCGTCTTGGACCGTATGAGATCGCCGCCGCGATCGGCGCCGGCGGCATGGGCGAGGTCTATCAGGCCACCGACACGAATCTGAAGCGCCAGGTCGCGATCAAGGTCCTGCCCGACTCGCTCGCCGGCGACACGGAGCGGCTGGCTCGTTTCCAGCGCGAAGCGGAAGTGCTCGCAGCGCTCAACCATCGGAACATCGCGCAGATCTATGGCCTCGAACGTTCCGGGGGCTCGGCGGCGCTGGTCATGGAGCTGGTCGAGGGGCCGACGCTCGCCGATCGCATCGCCCAGGGTGCCATCCCGGTGCCCGATGCCCTGGCGATCGCCAGGCAGGTCGCCGAGGCCCTCGAGGCGGCGCACGACCTCGGCATCGTCCACCGGGACCTCAAGCCGGCGAACATCAAGGTCCGGCCCGATGGCACGGTGAAGGTGCTCGATTTCGGCCTGGCCAAAGCCGTTGGACCTGGCGGGACGGACCGGCTTCCATCGAATCTGGCCAACTCGCCGACCCTCACCTCGCCGGCGTTGATGACGGTCATGGGCACGATCCTCGGCACGGCGGCGTACATGTCGCCGGAGCAGGCGAAGGGCCGGCCGGCGGATCGCCGCGCGGACATCTGGGCGTTCGGCGTCGTCCTGTTCGAGATGCTCACGGGCCGGCAGACGTTCCCCGGCGACGACGTGACCGAGGTGCTGGCCGCCGTCGTGCGCGGCGAGCCGGACTGGCGGGCACTGCCGGCGACGACGCCGCCGGCGATCGAGACACTGCTCCGCCGCTGCCTTCGCAAGGACCCGCACAAGCGGCTCGCCGACGCGTCGACCGCGCGGCTCGAGATCGAGGACGCGATCGAGGGGCGCGGTGCGGTGAACGCTCCGGAGCGCAGCCCGGGAGCGACACGTGCTTCGATCAGCGTGGCTGTGGCGGCCGGCACGGCGCTCGTGGCGCTGGGTGCGCTGCTGGCCTGGATGATGAAACCAGGAGCGCCGGCCGCAGCGCTACGCCGCACCGAAGTGCAGGTGACCCTGCCGTCCACGGATACGCTGGATGAAAGTGCCAACAACCTCGCGATCTCGCTCGACGGCCGGACCATCGCATACGTTGCAAACCGCGACGGCGTTGCCCGCCTCTACGTGCGGTCCCTCTCCTCGTTCGAGGCCGCGCCGCTGGCCGGCACGGAAGGCGCCTTCAACCCGTTCTTCTCCCCCGACGGGCGTTGGATCGGTTTCTTCGCGCAGGACAAGCTCAAGAAGATCCCGGTCGGCGGCGGCGCCGCGCAGGCGATCGCTGCTGACAGCGGACCGAGCGGCGGGGCGAGCTGGGGAGAGGACGGCACCATCGTGTACGCGCCCGCGGCGACGACCGGCAGGTTCGGCCTCTGGCGTGTGTCGGCCAACGGCGGCACGCCCGTGAAGCTGACGACGCCCGACGTTGGCAAAGGCGAGTACAGCCATCGGTACCCGCAGATTCTGCCGGGCGGGAAAGCTGTGCTCTTCACCGCGGTCCGCGGGTTCGGGTGGGATGAGAGTCGTGTGGAGGCGCTCGTCCTCGCCACAGGCGAGCGCCGCGTCCTGATTCGTGGCGGACACACCGGGCGGTACGCAGGGAACGGGCGCCTGCTCTACTACCGTGCCGGCTCCCTGCTCGACGTTCCCTTCGATCCGGAGCGGCTGGAAGTGGGCAGCACGAGCCCGGTCACGATCGCGGACGATGTGCTGCAGAACTTCGGCCCGATGGGCGCGCTCTTCGCGGTGTCGAATACAAACACGGTGGCGTACGCTCCGGCCGCAGGAGGAAGGCGTCAGTTCGAGCGCACGCTCGCGTGGACCGACCGGGAGGGACGGACAGAACCAATCGCCGCGCCTTCGCGCAATTACGATTATTCCACCGCCGTCTCTCCCGACGGCGGGCAGATCGCCCTGACGATCGTCTCCGGCACCTACGAGCTCTGGGTGTACGACGTGTCGCGCGCGTCGCTCTCGCGGCTGACGACGGACGAATCGAGCAGCCTGAACCCCGTCTGGAGCCCGGACGGCCGCACCGTCGCGTATCGAAACAACAGGAGCGGCACGTGGCAGCTGTACGCGCGGCCGGCCGACGGCAGCGGGCCCGAGACGCTTCTGACCACGGGCGGGACCAACGACGTCCCGAGCAGCTGGTCGCCCGACGGACGGACGCTGGTGTTCGCGCGTCTGTCGGAGGCGACAGGATACGACCTGTGGACGCTGTCGCTCGACGGCAATCACGAGGCACGCCCGCTGGTGCAATCGCCGGCAGGCGAATCGGATGCGCAGTTCTCCCCCGACGGCCGATGGGTCGCCTACACTTCGGACGAGTCGGGAGGACACCTGGTGTACGTGACGTCCTATCCGCCGCGGGGACGGCGATGGCAGATTTCAACCGAGCGCGGTGACTTTCCGGAATGGAACCCGAAGGGCGGGGAGCTGTTCTACTGGAACGGCCGACAGACGATGGTGGTGGACGTGACGACGGGCACGACGTTCAGCGCGGGAAGGCCGCGAGTGCTGTACACGGGGCGGCCGGGCCTCGTGTCGCCGGATGGACAGCGTTTCCTGACGGTGCTCGGCGGGACGACCCAGCAGACGCGGGAGATCAACCTGATGATGGACTGGTCTGCACGGGATCCCGGCGGCGAGACGCCGTGACGGCGGTTCGCAGCGAAGCCTAGCGAGCCGCGATGTGCCTGAACCCGGCCTCGCCAGCCAAATTCGCTCCGTGAAATTGGCGGTGAGGCAGGGATTCGAACCCTGGGTACAGGTTTAAGCCCGTACAACGGTTTAGCAAACCGCCGCCTTCGGCCACTCGGCCACCTCACCGCAGACGCTAAGTGTACGTGAAATCAGGAACTTGGCCGATCGACATTTTACATTCGGCGAGGCGGCGGTTTTTCAAACCGTCGCAATGTTTCAAAACCCCCCGAAAAGATTGCCGATTTCGTAGGCGCACCCGAAATAGTTTGGGCACACTCGTGAAAAGCGTCGGCAATTCCTGAGCCCGCCGATGGCGCGCGTTGTGCCTCGCCGCCACGTCAAGTTGGCGATGTAGAGTGGGCCGCATCAGGATTGGCGCCCAAGCGGCCGCCGCCAGGCGCCGGTCTCCTGAACCGCCGCCTTACTAGCCCGAGCGGGACCGGTAAACCCTCGGCGACTCATCATCAGCAAGGTGTCATCATCCTGCTCGTCGCCGCATAGCACAGCTACCTGCGGCGCAGGTGGAGGCGGTTCTCGCTCACGAACTCGTCCACGTTCGGCGTCACGATTCGGTGGCTGCCAAACGGGCGCCGGCGGGCCGCTCCCAAAGCGATACGTCGGATTCTTCAGGTGGCTGGTCCCGACCGAATCGAGACGCCGAATTGGATACTGACGCTCGCGCTCGCCGCAGCGTCGATTACCATCCTGGCATCCGGCCGCCAGGAATGGCCATTCTCACGCCTGCGAGGCCGCCGAATGAACACCGTCGGGCGATGAAGCGAGTCGTCTTGCTCGCGGCGTGTGTCGCACTGCTGTCCGCCACGACACCCGCCGCAAAGTTCTCCTCGGTGATCGAGTGGCAGCGCGTCACCGCCCCATCTGGCGGCGACGCGGAAATCGTGCTGCCACACCGTGATGTGCTTCTCGTCCGGGCAGACTCGGTCTGGTGGGCGTCTGTCGATGGCGGGCGGTCTTGGCGACGAATGACTGGCCGGCTCGGAATGGCTTGGGAGATTACCGAGCTGGGCGACGACCTATTCATCACGGACGCGGCGGGCACCTACAGAACGTCGGATGTCGGGCGCTCCTGGACCTCCTGCGGCATGACGCCGCACGATCCACGACGTCGCGGGAGGCTGCTCGCAACTGGACGAACACTCCTCTACTGGGTGCCGGAAGTCGCGTTGTTCCGCTCGCACGATCGTTGCGCGACGTGGACTCCTGTTCTCGCACCATGGAACACGACGCCACCGTACGGCGTGGTTCTGGCGCCGGATCTCGGTGTGGTCTTGATTCAAACGCAGCGAGGCTGGTTCCGAACTGCCGATGAAGCACAGACCTGGACCACCGTCTCAGGCCCCGCCGCCCGGCCGCTTCCATCGGGCTATAACGGTCTGCCTGCCATCGCTCTCGGAACAGACCTCGTGATCGGAACGACTCGCGGTGTCTTCCGCTCAACCAACCGTGGTCTGTCCTGGACGGCGATCGGCTTCTCGGGCCAGCCGGCGAGAACGGCTGTTACCCACGACGGGGTGATCTATGCCGCGATCAGCGACGAGGGCCCTCCCGTCGTGCGCACGACGATGATGCGATCGAGTGACAGCGGGACGACGTGGGTTCCTGCAGACAGCGGCCTCAGCGGCCATTTCGTCAAGGATCTCGAGCGTGACCAGGCAGGCGCGATCTATGCAGCTTCCGAATCGGGTCTCTATCGGCTGGAGCGCTCGGGTCGGTGGGCATCAATCGGGCTGCCGGCATCCTTTCCGACGTTCCTGGTGGCGGCGCCGTGGGGTGATCTGTACCTGGGAACCGAGTGGGCCGCGCTGTATCGTTCGCAGGATCGCGGCGCCAGTTGGCGCGCGCTGTTGCTGCCACGCGGAGGCGCGGGGTCGCTGGCGACCACCGGACGCGGCGATCTGCTCGTCGCATCCGGAGGCCAGGTTTTCCGATCTGCCGACCGCGGCGACAGTTGGGAGCACGTTGAGGTGCATGACGACGTACACACGATTCTTTCCGCCCGCTCGACCGGCGTGGTAATCGCCGGCACTACGGGTGGCATCTTCCGATCGGATGACGACGGCGCGACGTGGGCGCTGTCGACCGACTATGCCGATGAACTGCAACCCGAGAGCCTGACTGCGAACAGGAACGGCGACGTCTTCGTGGGCACGGCCACCGGCGACGTGTATCGGCTGGGCGCTCTGAACGAGCCCTGGCATCCACTGCCTCCAATGAAGGATGGCTCGCCGGCCTCTGGACTCGCCGCCCTCGCGAACGGCGACGTGCTGGTCGGTACGACATTCGCTCTCCGCCGATGGCAACCTGGAAGCGACCGGTGGGAGGATCTCGCGCTCTCGCGTGAAGAGAAGCCCCGGGTCAGTTCACTCGTGGTCGGCGGCGATTACGTGCTTGCCGCGACCGCCGGAACCGGCGTGTTCATCTCAAACGATCGAGGCAGGACGTGGACACCTACCAATCGAGGATTGTCCACGCGGCGAGTCCGTCGAATGGCGCTCGCGTCCGACGGTGAGGTCTATGTCGCGACCGAACCTTCTGGCGCGGAATCGGGCGCGGGCGCGATCGGCGGGATGAGGATTTACCGGGGCCGGTTCGTCCAGCACTGAGGCTAGTCCCCGCGGACCCCCTCCCGAAGATCACCCACCCATCACTGGTCTTCGCCGGAACCAGAGGGGCGAGACAGCGTGAGCAACCGGAAGTCCTGTTGAATCGCTTGCGCCGCGAGCCACAGGTCGTTGACGCGAACGCGTGGATCTCGTCCGGCCTTTCTGAGTCTTGCGGCCAGGCTGCCGAAGATTTCGGCCGTTTCGACAGTGATCCTCAGCTGGGGCTTTCGGCGGCGCCGACGAAGCATCACGGTGGCTCGCTGCTTCTGTGGGCCCGATCGCAGCAGGTCCAAGCCGAACCGGATTTCGGCGACGTTCACCGGCGAGAGGTACACGGGATCCTGGCGAGTGATGGCGTGGATAGGCACTTACACGGCACCAAGCGATCGCGACGGGGTGAAGGCGATCCACGTTCAACCCGTCGCCTTTGACGCTAGTTCAGTGGTTCCGTTTAGAACGCTGAGCAAGAACGAGCGGCGCTGCCGTCGTGCGTGCACGATTCGACAGCCAGATGGTCGCGGTCGGGATGATTGAATGAGAACGTCTGGCGGACGGGGACCGGCCTGCTGTTTCGTGACCGCACCGATTTGCAGTGGCGCAAGCTGACGGAGTGTCAGCCACCGCCACCATGCGACGGGAAGCGCTCGATCCGGCAGCTCACTTCCGACTCGTCGAATCGGTTAGCGCGGACGCCGTCCAGGTCGCCCGTCCGGAGCGCCTCAACACGTGGGCAAGAAGCTGGGCGCGGCTTTGAACGCCGAACCGGCGGTACAAGGCCGTCACATACTGATGCACGGTGGTCGGGCTCACCCCAAGCCGCGCCGCTGCCTGCTTCTCGCTGTCGCCCTCGATTAAACAGGACAACGTTTGTCGCAGGCCAGGCGAGAGCGTGTCGGGAGTCGCCTCCATCGCAGGGGCCCGTGACGGCGTGTCATCCGCGTCCGACTGATCCCATGAGCGCTCACGGCTGCTCGCGTGCAACCGTGATAGTGTGTCGTTGGATTCAGGCCGGCACACCGATCCTGTCCTCTACCGTGGCGGCGGTCCGCTGGGCCGAGACGTTGTTCCGAACCGTCAGGAGAAGTAGAGTAGTGAGCGGAGCTGCCTGCGCACGGTCGGCTTCTGCAGGGCCACGTAGCCGGCGAGCTCGTACTCGTTGAATACGCGCCAGAGCGCAGCGAGAAATCGCGGCAACTCGCGCGCGAACGCGGCGTCTTGCCGGGCCGCGTCGGCAAACATCCGCAGCTTCTCGCCGACCAGATAATCCAGCGCGCTTCGTACGCCGAAGTCTCGTTTGATTGCCCGCGTCGCGCGGCATTGCTCGATCCAGATCTTCTCGTAGCGCACGGGCGGCAATATACCCATGCGGCCACCGAGTTGCAAGAGTGAGCCGACGTCTGGGCGGTGAACCGCTCTCTGGCCGTCCATTCGACCCATGGTCGCCCGCTCGGCAAGGAGGAGCGCGCCTTCAATCGGGCGCTCAGCAGGGTCCAGGCGCTCAACCGCGCGCTCGACGACGAGAAGCGTCGCCTCGATCTGTTGCTCGTCTTCCACGCAGCCGAAATCCGCCCGCGTACTGAACGGGCCGCTGCGCTGCGCGCCGGTCTCGTCCGGGCGCTCGCACCATTCCTCGACGACCGCCGGTTGACGAAGGCACAACAGACCGTGGTTCACCGCGACCCGGACGTCTTCCGTCGTGCCGCCGCGGCCCTCCGTTCGGCCCAGTACCTCCGCATGCGCTCCGCGACGGATCGGCGTTCCTTCGGGGGCAGCCCGCCTTTGCCGCTTCGCGGCTTCGGCGCGGCATGATGCCGTTTCCCATCACGGCGCCCGGGCGCAGGCGCTCCCGGTTTCGCCGGCCCACTCGCCGCCGCCGGCCTGGACGCTGCTTTCGAGCGTGGGGCGGTGGATGGCTTCGTCGCGACCGTGCTGACTGCAGCGCGCTTCGCCGGTGTCGGCGGCGCCATCTCGATGCCGAACATCTCCGACAGATCGTCGCTCGCGAGCACCTTCGCGCCAGCTGGTGCCTTCCGCTTCTGCGCGAGATTGGAGCCGGCCTTCGCAATCAAGTCCTGCTGATTGACCTTGCGGAGCGTGAAGAGCAACTCCGGCTGATGATCCAGTCGAGCGCCGATGCCGTACAACACCGCCGCCACATGCTTGCACATCGATGCCCAGTCCGGACAACTGCAGGTGAAGACGATGTCCTTCGGTGACGGGAACAGGCCCGTCTTCTCCTCGCACAGGCGCGTCATGACGCCCTGTGAGAAGCGTCCCTGCAGGAGCTCGACCAGCGAGTCGATGGCGCCCGAGCAGTCCTTGCAGATAGCGCTCCAGCGGGCTCGCGGCACCGCGCCGACCATCACCTTCACGTCGTACATCGTCGAGCCGCTGACGAGCGCCGTGACGCGGCCCGGCGCCACCTGCAGATCGACCACCGATCCGTTGCGGACGTACGTCCGGCCCCGCGGCAGGCGATTGGCGAAGTCGCTGTAGCGTTCGAGGTTGTCGCACCACGCTTCGCCCCAGAACGTCTCGGCGATCGTGCGGCCTTCGATGACCACGGGCGATATCGTGTGGCCCTTCTTCCGGAGTCTCGCCAGCTCGCGCGCGGCATGAGCGCGTCGAGCGCCGACCGAGACGTAGGGCTTGAACCCGTAGTAGTCGTAATCCATCCTTACTCCCCGGACGCGGTATGGAGATCGAGCGCGACGAGGGTCAACAGCTCGTCGTCTCTCATCTCGGTCAACAGCATCTCGCCGCCGCCTTCGAGTAGATCCTCCGAGAGCTGGCGCTTGGAGTCAATGAGATGATCGATCTTTTCTTCAACCGTCCCGCGACAGACGAACTTGTGCACGAGCACGTTCCTGGTCTGGCCGATGCGGAACGCGCGATCGGTGGCTTGATTCTCGACGGCCGGGTTCCACCAGCGATCGAAGTGCACGACGTGCGAGGCGGCGGTGAGGTTGAGCCCGGCGCCGCCGGCCTTCAGCGAGACGACGAAGAAGTGCACGCGCTCATCCTCCTGGAACTGCCGCACGAGCGACTGTCGTTTGCTCACCGCCGTTTCGCCATGCAGGACGAGACCCGGCCGCTCGAAGACCGACTCGAGGAACGCGGCCAGCGGGGCGGTCATCTCGCGGAACTGCGTGAAGACGAGCACTTTCTCCTGCTTCGCCGCGATGACCTCCGCGATCTCGCGCAGTCTGGCCAGCTTGCCGCTGTCGGCCTCGCTCCACGACCCGTCGCCCAGCCATTGCGACGGGTGATTGCAGATCTGCTTGAGGCGCATCAGCGAGGCAAGCACGACGCCGCGACGCTTCATTCCGTCGGCACGTCCCAGCTCCGCGGTCAGGTCGGCGACCGACTCCTGATAGAGCGCGGCCTGCTTGCGGCTCAGGTGACAAAAGGCCTTCATTTCGGTCTTGTCCGGCAGGTCGGCAATGACAGACGTGTCGGTCTTCAGGCGGCGCAGGATGTAGGGACGCACCAGCGCGCGAAGCGGCGCGTACGAGTTGTGCGGTTGTGACGAGAGGCGTTTGGCGAATGTCGAAAACGCCTTCCCGGACCCCAGCAGGCCGGGGTTGAGGAAGTCGAAGATGGACCAGAGATCGCCCAGTCGATTTTCCACCGGTGTGCCGGTGAGCGCGATGCGCGCCCGCGCATCGATTTGCTTGGCCGCCCGCGTCTGCTTGGCGCTGGGTGTCTTGATCGCCTGCGCCTCGTCCAGGATGGCAAGCCGCCAGGGCATGGCGAGCAGCGCTGGCACCCGCAGCAGCGATCCATAGCTGGTGATCACGAGGTCGGCCTCGCCAATCCGTTTGCGATCGAACGCCCTCAGCTCGGCGCTGGTCATCGCCGACGGGTGTGCGATGATCGCGTCGAGACTCGGCGCGAAGCGTTCGATCTCCGCTGCCCAGTTGGCCAGCAGGGAGGCCGGCGCGACCAGCAGGCTGGCGCGTCGCATCTCCACATCTTGTGGTGGCGGGGCCCCCCGCCCCGCGCCGCTCGCGTCGCCTGTCTTTCGCAGGATCAGCAGCAGCGCCAGCACCTGCATCGTTTTCCCGAGGCCCATGTCATCGGCGAGGCACGCGCCCAGGCCGAGGCTGCACAGCAGATGCAGCCAGCGCACCCCTGCCTGCTGGTAGGGACGCAGCGTCGCCCTCAGGGCGGTGCCAGGATCCAGTTGCGCAAGTTGGGCCGGATCGCGAAGGCCGGCGAGGGTTTTCGTCAACCACGGTCCGGCGACGACGCTTGACCAATCGGGCGCGCTGTCCGCCACGATGTCGCCTGGCACATGTGCGCCGGCAAGGAGGCGCATCGCTTCGCCGAAGGACAGGCCGTCCTTCGCAGCGGCCGTCTCCGCTGCCCGGAACTCGTCGAGCATCCGGGTGAGTCTTTCACGATCGACCTCGACCCAGCGTCCGCGCACCAGGTGCAGCCCGTTCGACGCTGCGAGCAGCTGCTCGATCTCCGCGTTGGTCAGCGGTTCGCCGTCGAGGCTGACGCCCATCTTGAAGTCGAGCAGCGCGTCCGTGCCGAGACCCGACGGCGGCCTGCCTCCGACGGTGGCCGTGACCTGCGGGCGGGCCGCACGATTGGCCCTCCATGCGGTCGGGACGCGCACGATCACGCCGGCAGCCTCGAGGCGCGGGACGTCGGTCAGCAGTTGAAACGCTTCGGCCGGGGTCCACCGCAATGGATGATAGATCTCGCCCGCCTCGACCATCGCTTTCAGCCACGGACACTCGGCAGCGGCGCGCTGGACCGGCAGGAGCAACGAGAGCAGCCGCGGCTTGTTGGCGGCGCCCGCGTATTCGCTCAACGCGCGGCCGAGCGGGAGGTGTAGCGCCTTGGCGTGCTTCGAGAGATGTGTCGTGTAGGTCGCCAGAAACGCGAACGGCGCTTCGTCGTCGCGACGGTTCTCCGCGAGGTTGAAATGGACGCGGCCGACAAGATGCCACGCCGGACTCTTGCGGCGGAGAAACTCCTGGACCGACACCTTCGATTCCGCGAGCTCGGTTCGAAATGCCGTAGCGATCTCCGTCCAGAGTGTTTCGAGGACCGACGCCGTGATGTACTCGGCGCCCGCCATCGGCGGTGCGGCCACCGCGAGCGCCTCGAGCTCCCCGGTCGCGGGCGCCGGTATTGCCGCGTCGTGCGCCTCGGAATCCGGATGGGTGCAGACGGTCGTGACCAGCCGCGCGGCGAAGTCGCGCCAGTAGTTGAAGTCTGCTGGAAGCGTGACCCCGACTGTGGCGGCGCCGAGCTCGAGCAGTCCGTGACCCGAGCCACGGGCAAAGGCGCTCTCGAGCGCGGGCGGCAGTTCTGGCGCCGGTTGCGACGCGCCGTCCTCGGCCATGAACAGCAGGTGGCCCCGGGGCGTCAGTGCGAGGGAAGGCATGAGCATCACGTATGAAGCGGTGGTCGTGAACCACGGCAAGTGCGTCGACGTGCCGCGCGACGACTCGCGTGCGCTCCGGGAATCAGACGACGGACCGAGGCGCCGCGTTCACGGAGCGGACGTCCGCTCGACCACCAGGAGCGTGAAGGTCCCGGGCAGCACCTGTCCGCGGCCACGGCTGCCCGCAGGAGGCGGCTCGAACTTAGCGGCCGCCAGAAACAGGCGGTGGTTGGTCGGATCGAGCCCCATGTTCCGGGAGCCGGGAGCCGTCTGAAGCGTCTGAACCACGCGGTAGCGATCGGCGCTCTCCTGCTGAATCACGGTCAGTGTGCCGTCGGCGTTCGACGTAAAGGCGACGGCGGAGGACGGGTCGTACGCCGCGCCATCCACGCCCGCGCCAATCGGCAGGGTGGCCACGACCGTGCCGGCGTGGTAGTCGGACACCGCCATCAGGCCGCTGCGGCATCCACTGAACAGCCGATGATGGGTGGGATCGATGGCCATCGCCACTGGTTGCGTGCACGGCGCGGTGGACCAGCGCCGCAACACGGTCGCCGCCGCAGCGTCGATCTCCACCACCTCGGAGGTGTCCGTCAGGTTTGCATACACCTTCCCGTCCCCCGCCGATGCACCGTACTCGGGCTTGCCGCCGAGGTCGATGCTCGCGATCCGGGTGCCGCCTCTGGGGTCGATGACCGTCGAGGAGTGCGCGTCGCCGTTGAACGTGAACACGCGATCCGAGACGCGATCGTAAATGATCGCGTCGGCGTCCTCGGCGGCCGGAATGCGTCGGAGCGTCTTCAGGGTCTCGAGATCGAACATGACCACGGACGCGTCGTGGCCAGACGTCGCAAACCCGTGACCGGTCGCCTCGGCAATCGCGGTGCCGTGGGCGCCATCGATCCCCGTGACCTCCCCCAGCAGCGTGCCGCTGTCTTCGTCCACCACCATCACCCGATCGTGGCGGCCGATGAACAGCCGGTGATGCGCCGGATCGGGCACGATGTAGTCCCAGCCGCCATCGCCTCCGAGCACGTATCGGTGGGTGATCTGGTACGAGGCCGAGGACTGCGCCAGGAGCGGCGAGACGGCTGCCAGAGTCAGCAACAGGATGAGGGGACGCATGGGGGCTCCTTCTCCTCGCAAGTCTACGCCGGTCAACACCCTGCGCGCCTGAGCTGGATCGGTAGGTGATGCGGGTGTAGCGTGTCTGTACTGCGAGCCCCGGTGTCGCCGACGGCTGATCCCCGCCGCCGTGGCCGGAGCTTCAAAAGACGAGGAGGTCCTTAAACATGTCGGAACAGAACAAGGCGTTGACGCGACGATTCTACGAGGACGTCTTCAACAGGAAGAACCTGAACGCCATCGACGAGCTCTGCGCGCCCGCGTTCGTCGACCACAATGCCATGCCGGGCCAGGCCCCCGGGGTCGCCGGCCTCAAGGCGTGGTTCGAGCAGTTCCTGCGCGCATTCCCTGATCTGAAGGCCACCGTGCACGAGATGGTCGCCGAGGGCGACCTCGTGGCGACGAGGCTCACGTGCCAGGCGACGCACAAGGGCGCGTTCATGGGCGCCCAGCCGACCGGAAAGAAGGTCTCGTTCCGCGCCCTGGATCTGGTGCGTATCAAGGACGGACGCGCTGTCGAAGTCTGGCACGAAGGCGACGATGCCATCGTCATGATGGGACTTGGCGTGCACGTGCCCGCGACCACCACATAGACACCGGTGGTCAACGGAGCGGCCGCGGGGGGAAACGCCGGCCGCTCCGACTCTTCCTCAAATGCCTCCGGACCAGCGCCCTGCCGCGGGCACCTCCACGGCGCCGCGGCCGCCCGTGCCCGGGGAGGCTCCGGGCGACCTGGCGCTGGTTGCCGCCGTCCTGCGCAAGGACCGGAAGGCGACGGCGCGATTCGTGTCGGAGCACGCGGACGCCATCTACGGCTACGTGAGGCAGCGGCTCGCGCCGCATGCCGACCGCATCGACGACCTCGTCCAGGAGACGTTTCTCGCCGCCCTCGCGAACCTCGAACAGTTCCGCGGGACGGCCTCGCTGCGATCCTGGCTCCTCGGCATCGCCCGGCACAAGGTGGAGGACTACTACCGCGACCAGCTGCGGCGGCCGACCGCGCTCGAGGATGCCACGTTCGCCGAGCCGGCGGCCGACCGCCCGCTCGCGGACGAGACGATCGATCGGGAGCGGATGGAGGCCAGGACGCGGCAGATCCTGCGGCAGCTGCCCGAGGCGTACGGCGTCGTGCTGCTGTGGCGCTACTGGGAGAACCGCAGCGTCCGTGACATTGCGACCTCCAGCGGGCGGACGGAAAAGGCCATCGAGCGACTCCTCGCGCGCGCGCGCGCCAGGTTCAGAGAGATGTGGGAGCAGACATGAGCATGGACACCGAAGGCTTGCTCGAGCGGCTCGCGGCGGCCGCGGCCAGCGCGTCAGTGCGCGCGCCCGCACGACTGAAGGCCCGGATCTACTCGCGGCTGATCGAGCGACTGTCGGAATCCGGGCCGCTGCAGAGCCTGCCGGCAACAAAGGCGGAAGGGGCCGGGCTGTGCGTCTTCGAGGAGGCGGTCGCCGCGATGCCGCTGGGCGAGGGCCTCCAGTCGGTCAACCCGTGTCTCGTGTGCCACGCCCGCGTGCTGGGCGAGCGGCTCGATCACGCGCCGATCTTCTGGCCTCACTGTCCGTACTCGGAATTCCACCGCGGCAAGGCGTGACCTGCACACGAGGGTCGGGCCTCACCGGCCTCACAGCCGCCACACGAACCCGAAGAGGTTCTGGAAGTTGGCGAGATTCCGCGCGCCGGGAGGCGAGAGCCGTCCGCTGATCGGGTTGCCGCTGATCGTCTCGCTGAAGCTGTATCGAAACGCCCATCGCGTGCCGAGCGCCATGTCGATCCCGACGGCAACCCGCAACGCCCCGTGGGTTGCCGTGATCGCGCCTTCGGGCGCCGATTCGCCGTTGTCGATTCCGGCCGGGGCGCGCGGGCTCCGGAAGCGCACCACGCCGACCCCGGTGGAGAGATACGGACGAATGGCGCTGCCGCGCGCACGGAAGTAGAGCAGGGCGTCGCCGATGACGGCGTGCTGGCTGCTGTGGCGGCTCTGCTGGTAGAAGCCCCCGCCACCGGGCGAGACGAAGGACGATAACAGCGCAACGTCGTTGCGGTTCCAGACGTAGTTCGCCTGCACGGTGAGGAACCTGGTCAGGTCCCAGCCTGCGAACGCGTTGACGGCCGGCCCGTTCTCGGGCTTGTACAGCGACACCTCCGCAGAGGTCGGGCTGGTTACCGACCGTCCATCCGCCGACAGCGTCGACACGCCAAAGAGCGCGCCCGCATACGCGCGACTTCGCTGCTGCGCGTGGGCCATCGCGCCGGCACTCGCCAGCAGCACGGCGGTCACCCCAATCGATCGTCCAAGTCGTCCCACGTCGGTGAGCGACATGATGTCGTCGCGAGCCTGGTCCGTCAACCGCAGCCCAGTCGGCGGTCCAGCCGGCGAGCACGCGAGAGCCTCGCGAGGGGGTTTTGCGCGCCAGCAGCGACTGGATGGGGGAGGCCAGAATCAGCGCCCGGAAAAGGAGAAGAGTCTCATGAGATTCATGCCATCCCTTATCGCCGCCCTTTCGGTTGTGGCTGCCGGCTGCTCGTCACAGCCAAGCGCCCCATCGGCCGTGCCCAGCGAATCAGCGACGCCAGCGGCGGCGGCCGCGCCGGCCGGCAGCTCGACGGCGGTTGCCTCGCTCGCGACCGCCGGCGGACGTCCGGGCTCCAGCGTGGTGGTGTACGTCACGAGTCAGGGCCTGTACTACGACTCCATCGTGACGCACGATCCGCTGCCGATGCATGGCAGGTTCCAGCTCCTGGAGATGGGTGCGATGGGGTTGCAGACCGAATTCGGTCCTGGCGATCCTGGCTACATCGGCGGTCGGTGGTGGATGGACACGAACAACAACCAGATGCAGGACGCGGGCGACCACTTCTTCCTGTGTCCGCTGCTGCCGCCTGGCCGCACCACGCCATAGCCGGAAAGAGACAGTCCCGGCGGTGCCAGCCGCCGCCGGGACCCTACGCCTCGCGGCGCATCGCCATGGTCCACAGCGTCGTCCACGTGCGACCGTCGTCTCTCGACACGGCGAGCGCCCAGGTGACCGAGTCCGACGAGACGTCCGAGAACGTGATGCGGCCCTTCCGATGCCCCTGGGGCGTGTCCCATTCGCGGTAGAACACACCTCGTCGGTCGGCGAAGCCGCCGACGTAGGGTGCGCCGAATGCGCGCGAGCGCGTGTCCATCCAGTGGATGCGCCAGACACCCGCGGCCGGGTCCCAGGCGCGCACGCTGAGGCCCTGCATCGGCGCCGCCTCGTGCATGCCCTCCCAGAAGAACAGCACGCGGCCCTCCCAGCGTTCGACGAGGGCGCAGCCGTCCAGCGCGCGAGACACGGACGTAGTGGCCGGCAACTCGAGCCACGATCCGTCCTGCTGCAGGATCCGCTGTTGAATGGCCCACTTCCCGAGCCAGAAGTCGAAGGCATGCGCCTCGGGCTCCTGGCAGGGGCCTGCCTGCCCCGCGGCGGTCGCGACGCCCGTCATCCACAGGACCAGCACGGCACAGGCGCGCATCGTCTGCATGTCGCCTCCCACCACTACATCTGCGCGTAATCAGGCCCGCTGGGGCTGGCGCCGCCTTCAGGGCCGCGGACGGACCGCCTCCGTGATGATAGGCTCGACCTCTCTTCAACAGGAGCGAATCGATGCGGCTGCAGAAACTGACGTGGGTGGCGGCACTCTTTCCCCTGCTGGCGACCGGCCTTCCCGCCCAGACGCGGACGGTTGCCGAACGTCTGGGCTATCCGGCGGATGCCAGGCTGCTCATCCTGCACGCCGACGACCTTGGCGTGGCCCATTCGGTTGATGCGGCGAGCTTTGCCGCCCTGGACGCGAAGGCGGTGTCGTCGGCGAGCATCATGATGCCCACGCCGTGGGTCACCGAAGTGGCGGCGTACGCGAAGGCGCACCCCGACGCCGACCTCGGCCTGCACCTGACGCTGACGAGCGAGTGGAAAACGTATCGCTGGGGATCGGTCGCCTCTGCCGACACGGTACCGAGCCTGCTCGGCCCGGACGGCATGTTCCCGGATGACACTCCGGTCGTCGCAGCCAGGGCCCTCCCGCAGGAAGCCGAGCGCGAGATCCGCGCGCAGGTGGACCGCGCGATCGCGCTCGGCATCCACCCGACCCACCTCGACAGCCACATGGGCTCGCTGTTCGCGAATCCTGCCCTCTTCGCCACCCTCGTGAAGGTGGCGCACGACTACCACCTCCCGTTCCTTGGGATGCGTGGCATGGGCGGCACGCCCTCGCCGCTGTCGGACACGGACGTGCTCCCCGACGCCGTGGTCATCGCGGGCATGAACCAGCCCCGCGATCAATGGCCGCAGTTCTACCTCGGCGCCATCAAGAGCCTCAAGCCCGGCCTCACCGAGATGATCGTCCACCTCGGGCACGACGATGCGGAGCTGCGGGCCGTGACGGTGGACCACGAGCCGTACGGAGCCGCCTGGCGCCAGCGCGACTACGACATGCTCACCAGCCCGGCGTTCAGGCAGGCGCTCGAGGACAACCACGTGATCCTGGTCACGTGGCGCGAGGTGGGGAAGTTGCGCTCGCGATAGTCCCGCCCGAATTCGGCGGGCGTTCGGGACGCGTTCGTCTCCCGCTCAGGACTTCCGAGCGCTCCTCTGGTGTCATCCGAGTCACCGGAGGGAACCATGAGCGACAGTCGGAATCGGACCATCTCGAGCGACAGACTGCACCCGGTCATCCGGGCCGGGCTCATCGCCACGGCGATCGCCTTATCTCTCTACGCGACAGGCGCGACCGTCGGGGCTGCCACCGGCGACACAACCACGCTGCTGCCCCTGCCTGCCGGCCATCGCCCGGAGGGTATTGCCGTCCGCCAGACGGGTGAGATCTTCGTGGGCGACCGCGACTTCAGCCAGGCGCCGACCCGGAACAGGATCCTCCGGATCACGCCCGGCGACGGGACGGCTGTCTTTGCCGAGCTACCCGAGTCGAGCCCTGGCGCTCAGGGGCTTCTGGGCCTGGCCGTCGATCCGCCCGGCAACGTGTACGCCGCGTTCGCCTCGTTCGACGCCAATCATGGCGTCTGGCGCGTCAGCCCGGACGGTTCGACCATCGAACGACTCGACGCGTCCGGGGACATCGCCTTCCCGAACGCCCTGGCGTTCGATCGGGCCGGCAATCTCTACGTGACCGACAGCCTCGGCGGCACCGTGTGGCGATCGCGACAGGGCGGCCGGTTCACCCGCTGGATCACCGACCCGCTGCTCGCGCCGCTGCCCACGAATCCGTTCGGCGTTGCGCTGCCGGGCGCCAACGGAATTGCCTTTGTTCCGCCCGATCGGCTGTACGTCGCCAACACGGAACGTGGGCTGATTGCGGTCGTCCCAATCCTGCCGGACGGATCTGCTGGCGCGGTGCACGCCGTGACGGCAGCCTTTGCCGTGCCGACGGTGGACGGGATTGCCGTTGACGCTCACGGCCGGATCTACGGCGCTTTGCCGGGCTTCTCGCTGCTCACGAGGCCGCCGCTCGTCAGGATCGATCCGGACACTGGAGAAGTGAATGCGGTGGTGACCGATCCGGCTGACATGAGCCGCTTCGACACGCCCGTGAGCCTCGCGTTTGCCGGCGGACGCTGGGGCGGGAGGAGGGTCGTCGTCACGAACGCAGACCTGCCGATCGCTCCGGGGGGTGCCGGCCCGGGCGTCGCACAGGTGGAGGTGGGCGCGCCGGGCGTGCCCGGCTGGTGAGCCGCCGCGCGGACGGTGCCCGGCCCCACGGGCTCAGATCAGGCCGGCACGCGTGAGCGCCTGCCGGAACCTCGGCGCGTCGCGGACGGGATCCCAGGCGGGCCCCGTGCGCAGCCACATGACGTACTCGGTCCTGTGGCGCTCGAGCAGCTCGTCCAGTCGGTCGAGCAGCGGACGTGTCTCGCCGAGCACGGCGACGGCCTCGGCGGCATCCTCGCGTGGCGGAGTCTGCTCCAGCAGCGTCCGCGCCTCGTTCCGGCGTCCCGCGAGCACGAGAATCAGCGGGAGGTTTCTCCGTTCGCCGGGGGCCGTTCCGCCTGCGGACCGCGTGCGCTCGGCGGCAAGGGCCTCGTCGTAGTGACCGGCGCGTGCGAGCGCAAGCGGGCGGAACGTCCTGGCGAACACGGCGTCGGGATCCGCCTCGAGGGTCTTGGCCATGAATCGAGCGGCCTCGTCGTACTGCCGTGCCTGGTAGAGCACCCAGCTCAGGACGCCGAGCGCGTGCGGGTCGATGGGCGCCAGCTCGTACGCGCGATAGGCCAGCCGCACGGCCTCTGACGACTTCCCGCGCGTCAACGACAGCACGGCGCGAAGGCTGAGGCTTCTCACGTCGTTGGGGTCGAGGTCGGTCGCGCGAGCGGCTTCGCGATACCCCGCTTCCCACTTCCAGTCGAGGACGCCGGTGGCCAGCCCCGACACGGCGTGGGGGTAGGCGAGGCGGGGATCGATCGCGATCGCGGTGCGCGCGGCCTGCCTGGCCTCGGCCAGGATCTCGTCTCGCGGGCCCTGGTCCCAGAAGCCACGAAACGTCTGGATCTCGGCCACGAGGGCGTGGGCGCCGGCGAACATCGGATCGCGCTCGGCCGCCCGCCGCGCCAGGGCCAGCGCCTCGTCCAAGTCCGCCGCGGCGGCGTAGGGCTCGTACTTCTGTCTCGCCTTGAGATAGAGCTCGTATGCCTCTGTGTCGTGCGTGGGACGAGGGTCGCGGCGAGCTCCGGACAGGGTGCGGCCGCCGGGCAGCGCCGTGGCGGGGTCAGGTGCGGGTGCTGTCCGGGCGATCATCCACGTCGCGCACGCGAGCAGGAGCGCGCCGAGCGAGACGGCGGCCGTGCCGGCGGCGGAAGGGCCTGGCCGCCCGCCGCTCGGTGGCCGGCACTGCGGTGGCCGCGGGCTCGCCCGAGGTGTCGCTGCGGTGAACGCAGATCGGCGGGATCAGGCGGTAGCCGCGGCGCGGGACCGTCTCCACGACGCGCGGCCGCCGAAACTCATCGTGGAAGGCCCGCCGAAGCTCGGCAATTGCCTGCGTCATCACGTCATCGCTGACGTAGGCGCGCTGCCAGACCTTCTCGAGCAGCTCCTCCCGGCTGACGACCTCGCCCTGGCGCTCGGCGAGCGCGACGAGCACGTCCATTGTCTTCGGCTTGAGGCGAACGGCGTCCCCGTCCCGCTCGAGGAGCAGGCGATGCGGCCGAGCGGTCCAGCCGTCGAGGTCGAAATCGTCGAGCACGCGACCCTCGCGGGTGATTATAGACATCCGGCACGACCGCGTTCGATTCACCCGTCTCAGCCGTTCGTTGGAGGCCGCGGTAGCCACCCGGTGCACACTGTGGGTGGAGGTGCCAAGGAATGCCGCTGAGCGCTCGATTCGATCTGATTGTGGCAGGCACCGGCGCGGGCGCATCGACGGTCGCGACCACGTGCGCGTCGGCGGGCTGGAAGGTCGCGGTGGTCGATTCACGACCGTACGGCGGCACGTGCGCGCTCCGCGGCTGCGACCCGAAGAAAGTGCTGGTGACGGCCGCCGAGGCCGTCGACTTCGCGCGCCGCCTGCACGGGAAGGGCGTGGACGGTTCGGTGTCGGTGGCGTGGCCGGACCTGATGCGATTCAAGCGGACCTTCACCGACCCGGTGCCGGCGCGGACGGAGAAGCGCTACGCGGAGGCGGGGATCGCGACGTTCCACGGCACCGCGCGATTCACCGCGCCCACCGCTCTCCAGGTCGGGGACGACCGGCTCGAGGCCCGACACGTCCACCTCGCCGTGGGCAGCCGCCCTGCACACCTCCCGATCGACGGGGCGGAACACCTGACGACGAGCGAGCAGTTCCTCGAGCTCGATCGGGTGCCTTCGCGCATCGTCTTCATCGGCGGGGGCTTCATCTCGTTCGAGTTCGCCCACGTGGCCGCGCTCGCCGGCGCAGGGGTCACGGTGCTCGAAATGGGCGACCGGCCGCTGGCGGGCTTCGACCCGGATTCTGGTCTCCTGGCTGGTCGAGCGAACGCGCGCGATGGGCATCGACGTGAGCGTCAACACGCGCGTCGAGCGGGTGGAGCGGCGAGGCGACTCGTTCGCCGTGCACGCCGTGGCCGGGAACGCGCGCCGGACGTTCGAGGCCGCTCTGGTCGTGCACGGCGCGGGTCGCGTCCCCGACCTCGACGATCTCGACCTGGCCGCGGGCAACGTCGCGCACGACGCGCACGGCATCACGGTGAACGAGTTCATGCAGAGCGTGTCCAATCCGGCGGTCTACGCCGCGGGCGACGCGGCCGGCGGCGGGCTGCCGCTGACGCCGGTGGCAGGATTCGAGGCGCGCGTCGCCGCCTCGAACCTGCTCGACGGCAATCACGAGCGCGTCGCGTACCCGCCCATGCCGGCGATCGTCTTCACGCAGCCGCCACTGGCCGCCGTCGGCCTCCACGAGGCGGACGCCCGCGGCCGGGGCTTGAGGGTCCGCGTGAATTGCGCCAGGACCTCGAGCTGGGCCTCCTCGGCGCGCGTGGGCGAGCAGGCGTCGGGCTACAAGGTGCTGGTGGAGGAGGACAGCGGCCGCATCCTGGGCGCGCATCTGCTCGGCCCGCACGCCGGGGAGCTCGTCAATCTGTTCGCGCTGGCCATGCGGGCCGGTCTGACGAACGGCGAGATCAAGCACACGATCTTCGGCTACCCGACCGCTGGTTCCGACATGCCGTACATGGTGTGAGAAGGGACGGGCAGGCCTGAAGGCCTGCGCTACATGTGAACGTGTGACTACATGTGAACGTGTGACGTGGCCGTCTCCGTCATCCTTTGATCGCGAACAGCAGGCCCGCGCCCAGCATCGTCGCCTCGATCACGCCGACGAACACGCGCTCGGGCAGCCGATCGACGATCCGCTTGCCGGCGAAAGAGCCGGCAATCATCACCGGGCCGAGCGCGAGCCCCACCAGCACGCCGTGGGGCGTCAGCGTGTCGGTCTGGCCGTAGGCCACCAGCTTGCCCACGTGCGTGACGACGGTAGCCAGGGCCTCGGTGCCGATGTAGGCGCCCTTCACCAAACCGTAGGCCAGGAACAACGGCGCCATGAGGGGCCCGACGCTGCCGACGAGCGCCGACAGGAAGCTGGCGACGGCGCCGATGGCCGCGAAGCCTCTCAGCGATGGCCGCGGCATCGTCCGGCCACGGACGCGCCGCCAGACGACGATGCCGATGAGGAACACGCCAAGCGTCCTCGTCAGGGCCGAGAGCGGCGCCTGCGCGAAGAGGTACCCGCCCAGTATCGCGCACGGCACGGCGCCGAGCGAGTACCAGCCCACCACCGGCAGGTCCAGCTCGCGGCGATTCAACCACACACGGCTGCCGTTCCCGATCAGCTGCGCGACCGTGAGGATGGGAATCGCCTCCCGCACGCCGACCAACAGCACCAGCACGGGCAGCAGGACCGCGGCGCCGCCGAATCCGGTGACGGCGGCCAGCGTCGCGGCGATGAACGCCACGACACCGAGCAGGGCGGCGGCAGCGAAGGTCAAGGCCCGAGGATCATAGCGCGCCGCACTGCCGGCAGGCGGGCCGGCCTCCAGTGCAGGTACAATCCCGGTGGAGGCACTTGCATGACACGCGCGCGCACGCCGTGGCTGGCGATCCCGATGGTCCTGGCGCTCGTGGTGGTGGTCCAGGCCGCCAAGATCAAGGTGGAGGCTCACCGGGAACCGGGCGTGAACTTCTCGGCGATCAAGACGTACGTCTGGCTGCCCAGCCCGCCGCCCACCCTGCAGGTGGCTCCCGGCCTGATGCGGGATCCGAAGGCCATCCAGCAGGAGCTCGAGCCGATCATCATGGCCGGGGTCGATCGCGAGCTGGCAAAGCGGGGCTGGACGCGGGTGGACCGGCCCGACGCCGACGTGCAGATCGTCTACTACCTGGCGCACGGGACCGGCTTCAACGCCTCGACGATCGGCGAGTATTACCAGTACGCCACCGGCTACGCGCTGATCGTCTCGCCGCTCCTCGCTCCCACCGCCAGCGTCTCGGTCTACGAAGAGGGCTCGCTGATCCTCGACATCGTCGAAGACCGCCGCGCGATCTGGCGGGGCACGGCCACCACACGAATCAACCGCGAGAACGACGACGAGAAACGGCGGCAGGTGATCGAGAACGTCATCAAGAAGCTGATCGACAAGGTTCCCGCCAAATAGCCCGCCCGGGGGCCCGTGCCCGCACTGTCATTCCCCCGGTGCCAGCACCAGCACTTTCATGGTACCCGGCTCGACGCGCGGGCGCGCGTTCGGCACCGGCGTCACCGTGGCCGCCGGCACGTAGACCCGGTGCGTGGTCGGGTCGAGCCACATGGTCCGGCCCGACGGCTGCGTGGTCGCGGTCTGGACGACCGTGAAGCGGTCGCGCGCGTCCTCGTGCGCGATCGTGAGCACGCCGGTGCGGCTCGAGGCGAACGCCAGGCCCGTCTGCGGATCGAAGCCGTTGCCGTCCACGCCGCCGGCGATCGGGAAGCTGGTGACGGCCTTGCCGGACGTGCTGTCGGTCACCGCCATCCTGCCGTCGCAGGCGCTCAGCAGGAGGTGGTTCTTCGCGTCGAACGCAAGCCCGGTCGGGCCCTCGCAGCCGGCCATGGACCACTTCGCGACGAGCGTGTGCTGCACGGTATCCACGACGGCAATGGCGCCTTCGTCCTCGACGTTGACGTAGACGCGATGGGCGGCCGGGTCCTCGACCGCCTCCTCGAGCGTCCCGCCGATCTCGATGGTGGCGCCGACCGCGCCGGTCATCGGGTCGAACGCGGTGATCGATCCGCCCGTGTGGTTGAAGGTCCAGACCTCCCTGCGGTCTTCGAGGTACCGGATGCTGTCGGGATTCGCCCCGGTCCGGGCGGTGCCCAGCGGCTGGAGCGTCTTCAGGTCCACGATCGTCGAGGAGTTCGCGCGCCCGTTGCTCGTGAACGCCCGTCCCAGGTCGCGCGCGATCGCGATACCGTGCACGCCGGGCGTATCCGGAATCTCGCCAACGATCTCACCGGACTCCATGTCGGCAATCACGATCTTGGTCGCGTGCGACACGTAAAGGCGGTGGGCGTCCGGGTCACCTATCACGTAGTCCCAGCCTCCCTCGCCGCCTATCTTGATCTCCTTCACGACGTGATAGCCGGGCCCCCCCGCCTGCAGGCCAAGAGCCATGCCGAGCCACGCGATCGCCAATATATATGTGCGCATCTGATCACCTTTCGTTCGAACGGGATGTCCTGCCCTTGATTGCGGCGTAGAGCCCGGGAACCGCGAGGAGCGTCACGGGAGTGGACAGTGCGAGGCCGCCCACCACGGCCAGGGCGAGCGGCTTCTGCAGCTCCGCTCCCGCCCCGAGCCCGAGCGCGAGCGGCAGGAGGCCGAAGAGGGTGCAGAACGTGGTCATCAGGATCGGCCGCAGGCGGATGCGTCCCGCGTGCGCGATGGCCGCCTCGAACGGCTCGCCTCCTTCGTGCAGCTTCTCCGAGAACTCGAGCAGCATGATCCCGTTCTTCACCACGAGCCCGACGAGCAGGATGAGGCCCATGGCCGACGAGATGTTCAGGTCGGTGCCCGTGATCAAGAGCAGCAGCAGCGCGCCGCCGAGGGACAGGGGCGCGGCGAGCAGGATCAGGATCGCCGGGACCCACGCGCGGAACTGGATCACGAGGATCATGAACACGAGCACGACGGCCAGGGCAAACACCAGCAGGAGCTCGCGAAACGCCTGACTCTGCGCCTGATACTGCCCGCCAATCTCGTACGTATAGCCAATCGGCAGGGGAAGGCTCGGCAGCCTGGATCGGATTTCCGCCACCGCGCTGCCCAGGTCCCGGCCCTCCAGGCGTCCGCTCACGACGGCCATCGACCTCAGGTTCTCGCGCAGGAGCTCCGCCTGGCCGTTGGCGCGGTGCATGGTCGCTACCGCTGACACGGGCAGCGGCTTGCCGTCCGCCGTCCGGATCAGGGTCTGTCCCAGCTTGTCCGGGTCGAACCGGTACGAATCAGGCAGCCTCACGCGCACGGGGACCGTGCGGTCGGGCAGGCGGAGGTCCGTGGCCACCTCGCCCAGCCAGTTCCCGCCCATCTGGTCCGCCACGCTGGCGACCGTCAGGCCGTAGCGCGCCGCGACCACGGGATCGACCGTCCAGGTGACCTCGGGGTTGCCCCGCTGCACGCCGACCACGTCGACGACGCCCTGGACCTTGTTCATCATCGATTCGACCGGCTCGGCGAGCGCGGCGAGGCGATCCGGATCGTCGCCGAAGATCTTCACCTCGACGGGCACCGGGTTGCCCTCGAGGTCTCCCAGCATGTCCTGCAGCAGCTGGACGAACTCGATGTCCACCAGCGGCGCCGCGGCGTGCGCCCGCTCGCGGACGTCGCTGATCACTTCGTCGGCCGCGCGGCTCCGCTGACCCCTCGGCCTGAGCCGTACGAGGATGTCCCCCGTGTTCTGCGCGGTGGCGAAGAGCCCGAGCTCGGACCCGGTACGCCGCGAGTACCAGAGGACCTCGGGGGTGTCGGCAATCACCTTCTCGATGCGGCGTACCTGCCGATCGGTCTCGGCCAGGCTGCTGCCGGCCGGCGTCAGGTAATCGAGCACGAAGCCGCCTTCGTCCGCCGTCGGGAAGAAGCCGGTGCCCACGCGCAGGAAGAGGACCACCGTCAGCGCGGCCAGCAGCGCGGCGACCGCCACCGCGACGCGCGGCCGTCCGACCATCGTGGCGAGCAGCCGTCCGTAGACCCGATCCAGGCGCCCGTGGGATTCCCCGGTCGGCCGGTGACGGGCGGCCGCCCAGCGCGCCATGAGCGGCACGACGCTGATCGACAGCCCGAGCGACATCAGCACGGCCACGGTCAGGCTCATCGACAGCGCGCGGAAGAACTGTCCGGGGACGCCCGACAGCAGCCCCAGCGGGGCGAACACCACCACCGTGGTCAGCGTGGAGCTGACGAGCGGCGCCAGCAGCTGCTGCACGGCATCGACCACGCTGGTGCCGCCCTCGCCGGCCCGGCGGTGGATGTTCTCGACCACCACGACCGCATCGTCGATGACGAGGCCAATCGCCACGGCGAGGCCGCCCATCGACATGAGGTTGATCGTGCCGCCGAACAGGGACATGAAGACGAAGGTCGGGACGACCGCCATCGGCAGCGACACGGCGGCAATCGCCGTGAGCCGCCAGTCGCGCAGGAAGACGAGCAGCACCACGATGGCCAGCAAGCCGCCGATGAGGATGGCGTCCCGCACGCTGGCAATGGATTCCTGGACGAACTCCGCCAGGTCGTACACGCGGCTGATCCGGATGCCGTTCGGCAGGACGCCGGCCAGCCGGGCCAGGACCACGTCCACGCCGGCCTTCAGCGTGAGCGCGTTGGCGCCGATCTGCTGCGCGATACTCATCGAGACCGCCTCGCGCCCGTTCCCCGTGATGAGCAGCGTCCGGTCGGGAGCGCCCGGCGTGACCGTGCCCAGGTCCGAGATGCGAACCGTCGCGGCGTCCTGCACCTTGACGGGCGCCTGGCGGATCTGGCCGATGTCGGTCCAGAGGCCGGAGGCGAGCGTGAGGTGCTGCAGGCCGGACTGGTCGAAGCGGCCGACGGGCTGGATCGTGTTCTGCGCCTTGAGCGCATCGGCGACGTCGACGATTGTCAGGTCGGTCGCGGCCAGCTTCGCCGGATCGAGGATCACCTCGATCTCGCGCGTGTCGCTGGCCTGCACCTCGATGATGCCCGCGCCGGGGACGCGCGCGATCTCCGGCTTCACGACGTAGTTCGCGTAGTCGTAGAGCTCGGGCGTCGGCAGGTGTCCGGTGAGGCTCAGGATGAAGACCGGGAAGATCTCGGGCGTCATCCGCTCGATCTGCAGCTGGGTGTCGGCCGGCAGGTCGCCCGTGATCTCGGCGACACGGTTCTGCACCATCTGCAGCGCCACGACCATGTCGGTCGACGGGTCGAACTGGGCGGAGATCTCGCACGCGCCGCGAATGCTCCGCGACCGGACCCGCCGCACGCCCGGCACGGCCATGACCACCTGCTCGATGGGGCGCGTCACGATGAGCGACATCGACCGCGGGGGCAGCGTCCCGGCGTGCGCGACGATGACGATGCGCGGGAACTCCAGCGGCGGATAGATGCCGCTCGGCAGCCGGAACGCGGCAATGGCGCCCCCGACCACCAGCACCAGCGCCAGCAGCCCGATCGCGCGCGACTGCCTCATGGCCTGTGCGGCGACGTTCACTTCGCGTCCCTGCCCACCGTGACCGCCGCGCCATCCGGGAGCCCGGCCTGGCCGTCCACGATCACCCGATCGCCCGCGCTCACGCCCGACTCGATCTCCGCGCGAGTCCGGTCGGTCAGCCCGACCTGCACGGTCCGCCGCTCGGCCTTGCCGTCCTTGACCACGAACACGGCGGTCTCATCGCCTTCCCGGACGAGGGCGGAGGCCGGGACCAGCACGACGTCGCGGTGCAGCTCCGCCTCGATATCCACCTGCACCGGCATGCCGGCGGGGAGGTTCGGCGTGCCGGCAAACCCCAGGCGGACGGGCACCGTCGGCGTTCCGCTCTCGACGGCCGCCGGGCGCGAGACCACCTTCAACGCGATCTCTCCCGTCGTCATGGGCGCGCCGGCGAGGTGGGCGGGGGCGCCGAGCTCGATCCGCGACACGTCCGGCAGCGACACGGCCGCAACGACCTCCAGGCGGCGCTGATCGATCACGCGGAGCACGGGATCGCCGGACGAGGCCTCGACCAGGTCTCCCGGGTTGTGGGAGCGCGTCGCGACGATCCCGTCGAAGGTCGCGCGGACGGTGGCCCTCCCGGCCACGGTGCGCGCCGCCGCGAGGGAGGCCCGTGCCTGGACGAGGGCGGCCTCGGCCTCGGCCTCGGCGCGGTCGGCGTCCTCGACTTCCCTGCGCGCGGCCACGCCGCGATCGAACAGCTCGCGCGCGCGGGTCTGGGCGGCCTTCGCGTTCCGGAGCGTGGCCTCGGCGCGCGCCACCTCCGCCTGCTGCCGCTCGACGTCGGCCGCCGCGCTCGGAATCTCGAAGCGGACCAGCAGGTCGCCTCTGCGCACGCGGTCGCCGGCGGCGTGAGGGATTTCGGCAATCCGCGCGGGTTCTGGCGCCACGACGACGAGGTCGGCGCCGGGGGCGGGCTGAACGACGCCCGTGGCGTGCACGACGCCGCGAATGTCGCCGCGGACGGCCGGCGCGGTCTTCACGGCCACGGCCGCCTCGGTGTCCACTTCCTCCGGCGTCTGCCCGCCACAGGCGGCCACACCGAGCGCGGCGACGGCCAAGACGATCCACAGGGCACGACGGCCCGGCTCGAGCCTCATGGAAGGGGAGCTCCTATGGCCCGCTCGAGGTCGGCGAGCGCCGTCTGGAACTGCGACACCGCATCGAGCGATCGCAGGCGGATGTCGCGCGACGCCTGCAGCGACTGCAGCAGCGCCGAGATGCCGGTCTGCCCGAGCCGGTACGAGTCCTGCGCGAGCTGCTCGACCTCCTGGGCCTGCGGCAGGATCTGATCGCGATAGCGGGCGTAGGCCTGGCGCTCTGCCTCGGCGGATGCCGCGGCCGCGGTGACCTCGCCGGTGATCCGCTCGAGCGTCGCCTTGCGCTGGGCCATCAGCTGGTCGAGCGTGGTCTGCTCGACCAGCACGCCGGCCTTGTGGCTGGTGAAGACCGGCAGCGTCACGGCGAGCGACGCACGCCAGCCGTAGGTGAACTCGGGCTCGGCGTCGTGCGTGAGCGTGGCCGAGGGCACGAGGTCGGGCACCCGCATCGCCTGGGCCAGCGCGAGCTTCGCCCGCTGCTCGTCGATCTGCCGGTCCAGCACGCCGAGCTCCGCGCTGGCGGTGCGCGCCAGCTCCAGGGCCGCGCCGGTGGGGACCGGGCCACCGGCGTCGATCGGGGTCGTCAGCCGCGCGGGCACGTCGAGCCGCTGCCCCAGCAGGGCATTGAACCTGGCGCGCGCCGCCGTCACCTCGCCCTCGGCTGCGGTCGCCTCGTTCTCGGCCGCCGCGAACGCCAGGCCGGCCTGCAGCACCTCGAGGCGCGCGGCGTCGCCGGCTTCGAAACGCGCCTGCGCGGCGTCGCGCGCGCGCCGGGAGACGTCACGAAGCTCGCCCAGCACGTCCAGCCGGGCGTCGGCCACCACGAGGTCGTAGTACGCGCGCCGGACGTCGTTCCGGATCTGCGCGATCGTCGCGGCCAGCTCCGCGTCTCCCGCGCGGATGGTCGCCTCGCTCACGGCAATCCGCTTCGCCCGCTTGCCGCCCAGCTCGAGCGGGAGGGCGAGACCGAGCGCCTGTTTCGGCGTTTCCTTCTCGAGCTCGAACGTGGCTTCCGGGTTCGGCCGCTCGCCGGCGACCGCCAGGCCGGCCGCGTTGATCGCGCCTTTCAGCCGCGCCGCCGCGATGGTCGGGTTGGCGGCGAGCGCGCGATCGACGGCCGCCTGCAGCGTGAGGGGCTCGGCGTCGCCGGTCCCCTGGGCCCCGGCGCGGGCGGAAGGCAGGAGCAGCAGCGCCGCACTCGCGGCGACCAACCAACGATGCAAGCGAGGTGTCGTCTCCATCAGTCATTCCAACCCGGCGCGGTGCCGGCGGATGAGGCCAGTGCACACGGCAACAGGTGCAACATTAGCCTGAAAGGCCATTGAAGAGCCGCAATTGAAGGGCTCCTGGGCGCATTGCCTAGACTGTCGTGGTATCATGCCGGCTGCATCCCATGGCGCCCAAACCCACCAACGCCCTGCTTCACGGCGCGCTCGACGCGCTGGTCCTCAAGACGCTGGCCGGCGGACCACGGCATGGCTACGCCATCGCCCGCTACATCGAAGACACGACCGGCGACGCCGTCCTCGTCGAGGAGGGCTCGCTCTACCCGGCCCTGTATCGAATGGAGGGCCGCGGATGGATTGAAGCCGAGTGGGGCGTCTCCGAGCTCGGCCGCCGGGCCAAGCTGTACCGCCTGACGCGCGCCGGACGGAGCCAGCTGGCCGAGGAGACCACCAGCTGGCGCCGGTTCTCGACCGGCGTGTCGAAGATGCTGCTCGCGCCATGAGACGCTCGCTTCGATCGTGGCTGTGGCGCGTTCCCCTCGAGGACGAGGTGGACCAGGAGCTCGCCTTCCACGTGGAGATGCGAACGCGGGAGCTCATCGCCGAGGGCGTCGAGCCGTCCGAGGCGCGCCGCCGGGCGGTCTCCCGCCTCGGCAATCTCAGCGACGTCAGGCGGAGCTGCGTGGACGAGGGGAGAAGGAGAGATCGCGCGATGAGCATCACCCGATGGATGGACGAGCTCCGGGACGACGTGAAGTTCGGGCTGCGGCAGCTCGCAAGCGCGCCGGGTTTTGCCGTCGTGGCGGCGCTCACCCTGGCGCTCGGCATCGGCGCCAACAGCGCCATCTTCGCGCTGGTGGACGCCACGCTCCTGCGCCCGCTGCCGTTCCCGGCCCCGGAGCACCTGGTGATGGTGTGGGAACGCACCCCGGACGGCGACGCCCGCTCGGCGGCCTCGCCGCCGAACATGGCCGACTGGCGGGACCGGGGCCGCACGATCGACGACATGGCGGGCTACATCCCGTACGTCGGCAGCATGGTCATGGCGGGCGCCGACGGCACCGCCGAGACCGTCCCGCGGCAGTGGGTCACGGCGGGTGTGTTCCGCGTGCTCGGTCTGACGCCGGTCGTGGGCCGCACCATTGCGCCCGACGACGAGCGGCGGCAGGCGAACGTGGTCGTCCTGAGCGACTCGTTCTGGCGCGCGCGCTTTGGCGGGGATCCCTCGATCGTCGGCCGCGCCATCCGCCTCGACGGAGAGCCGTACACCGTAGTCGGCGTCGTCCCCGACGAGGCGCGCCTGATTGGCGACAGCAGCATCTGGGCGCTCAGGTCGTACAGGCCGCGGCCCGCCCTGCGCGGCGCGCACTTCCTGAAAGTCGTCGCGCGGTTGAAGCCGGGCGTGACGGTCGCGGCGGCGGGCGCGGACCTGTCGGCCGTTGCCGACGGCCTGGCGCACGACTTTCCCGCGACCAACGCCGGGCGCGGCGTGACGATCGAGCCGCTGCACGACGCGCTCATCGGGCGCGACCTGCGCCGCACGTCCATCCTCTTCCTCGGCGTCGTCGGTATCGTGCTGCTCATCTGCTGCGCCAACGTCGCCAACCTGCTGATGGCGCGGGCCACGGTGCGCGCGCGCGAGCTGGCCGTGCGCGCCGCGCTCGGCGCGGGCCGCCGGCGCATCGTCCGGCAACTGCTCACCGAGAGCCTGCTGCTCTCGGCCATCGGCGGCGTGCTGGGCGTCGGCGTGGGCGCGGCCATTCTGGCGATCGCGCCATCGGTGATCCCGGCCGGCCTGCTGCCATCGGCCGTGCACCTCTCCTTCGACATTCGCGTCGCCGGCTTCTGCATCGTCGCGGCGCTGCTGGTGGGCGTCCTGTTCGGCCTGGCTCCGGCCTGGCAGTCGAACGACCTCGCGGCTGCCTCGCGACTGACGATGGAGGGCCGCACGCTGACCAGCCGCAGCGGATGGCTGCGAGGCGTGCTGGTGGGCGGAGAGGTGGCCACGGCCGTCCTGCTGCTCTTCGGCGCCGGCCTGCTGCTGCGGACGCTGATCGCCGTGGAGAACGTGGACCGCGGCTACCGCGCCAGGAGCGTGCTGACGATGATGGTCGATCCGCTCGGCAGCCAGTTCCAGACGCCGCAGGCGCTGCTGCAGTTCTTCGAGGCCATCGACCGCGAGGTGACGGCGATCCCCGGCGTCCGCGGCGTCGCGTGGACGAGCACGCTGCCGATGGGCGAGTCGGTGCTCGGCGACGTCGCCGCGGAAGTCGTCGGCGATCCCCCCGCAACCGAGAGCCGGCGCCCAACCACCGACTACGCAGTCGTCAGCCCGTCGTTCTTCTCCACCGTTGACCTGCCCGTGGTGGCCGGCCGTGCCTTCGACTCGCACGATACGCACGACAGCCGTCCCGTCTGCATCGTCAACGAGGCCTTCGCCCGGCGCTATCTGCAGGGGCGATCGACCGTTGGCGCGCAGGTCGCGCTGTGGTTCGGCACCGGGCCGGAGGCGAAGCCGGACATCCGCGAGATCGTCGGCGTCGCACGCCAGGTGAAGCGGCGGCCGGACGAGCAGGATCCCTTCCTGCAGGTCTACGTGCCGCTGGCGCAGGCCCCGCTGGACGACATGTTCATCGCGGTCCGCCCCGATGCCGGCAACGCCATGGCGCTGGCCGCTCCGGTCCGCGCCGCGATCGCCCGCATCGACAAGGAACAGCTCGTGAGCGTCCGCGACGTGGTCACGCTCGAGGACGTGGCGTGGGACGCCACCGGGGGCCACCGGTTCCGCGCCGTCATGGTCGTGACGTTCGCGGGGCTGGCGCTCGTGCTCGCGATGGTCGGCGTGTTCGGGATCCTCGCGTACTCCGTCCAGCAGCGGGCCCGCGACCTGGCCGTTCGGCGAGCGCTCGGTGCCACGACCGGAGACGTCCTGCGGCTGGTCGCGGCGAGCGCGTTCCGGCTCGTCGCCGTGGGTGCCGTGGTGGGGCTCGCGCTGGCGGTACTGCTCGGCCGTCTGGTCACGACGATGCTGTTCGGGGTCACGCCGCTCGATCCGACGACCTTCGGGGCCGTGGGCCTGATCCTGTTCGTCACCGCGGCGCTGTCGATTGCCGGTCCCGCGTGGCGCGCGGCGCACATCGATCCGGCGGAAGTGCTCCGCGACGCCTGACGCCGAGGTCTGCCCGCCGTCCCGTTGGCAGGCCTGAAGGCCTGCGCTACACCGGAGGCGCGGCGCATGTAGCGCAGACCTTTAGGTCTGCCAACGGCTCAGGCCGGCACGTCGCGCCCATTGGCAGGCCTGAAGGCCTGCGCTACGCCAGGGGCGCGGCGCATGTGCGCAGACCTTTAGGTCTGCCCACCATCGGTTGAGCTTCCGTATTTCAACCCGATCGTTTCAGGTACCTCGTGAACGCGCGCAAGGTTTCGCGGCTGACGTGATGCTCGATCCCCTCTGCGTCAGACTCGGCCACGGCGGGCGGGACGCCGAGCGCGTCGAGGAACCGCACGACGAGATCGTGGCGCTCGCGTGATTCGCGGGCCAACTGCGAGCCCGCGGCGGTGAGGAAGATCGCGCGGTACGGCTGGGTCGAGACGAAGCCATCGCGCTTCAGGCGCTGGAGGGTTCGGTTGACGGTCACGTGGGTCACGCCCAGCCGTCTCGCCACGTCGACGACACGGGCTTCGCCGTGCCGCTCGATGAGGTCCGCAATCAGCTCGACGTAGTCCTGCGCCAGCTCCTGCGCGTGGTCCCGCCGTGCGCGCGCCACGGGCCCTCGCGCGCCGCTGCCTGCACCGGCCGACCGGATCGGACGCCGCTTCGCCATGGCCCTCAATACAGCAGAGATCCCGCTCGTTTGACAAGCATCCCGGGCTGAGTGTAGCATCAGCTACATATTGCATCAATGGCTACAGCGGAGCAGAGGGCGCCCATGAGTCTCCTGGATCGGACGGCGGGGATGGACATTCGCCCATGGTCTGGCCTGGCGGAAGTTGCCGGGCGAGGCCTCGCTCCCCGAGGTTCACCGCAGCATCGTCGTCCCGGCCGACGCGCCCGTCTGGCGGAAGATGCTCGCGTTTGCCGGACCCGGCTTCCTCGTGGCGGTCGGCTACATGGACCCGGGCAACTGGGCGACGGACCTGGCCGGCGGCGCGCGGTTCGGCTACACGCTCCTGTCGGTGATCCTGATCTCGAACCTGATGGCCATCCTGCTGCAGCACCTGTGCGTGAAGCTGGGCGTGGCTACCGGTCGCGACCTGGCCCAGGCCTGCCGCGATCACTACGCCGCACCGACGGTCTGGTTCCTCTGGGTCCTGTGCGAGATCCAGATCGCGGCCTGCGATCTCGCCGAGGTCGTCGGGTCGGCCATCGCCCTGCAGCTGCTCTTCGGCATCCCGCTCGTCTGGGGCTGCGTGATCACCGCGGCGGACGTGCTCGCGGTCCTGTATCTGCAGGGCAGGGGCTTCCGGTACATCGAGGCGCTGGTGGTCACCCTCATCGCGACCATCGGGGCCTGCTTCGCGGCCGAGATCCTCTGGTCGCGCCCGGACATGCCGGGAATCCTGGCGGGCTTCGTGCCGCGGGCCGAGATCGTGACGCACCGGGAGATGCTCTACGTCGGCATCGGGATCATCGGCGCCACGGTCATGCCGCACAACCTGTACCTGCACTCGTCCATCGTGCAGACGCGCAGGTACGAGCTGACCCCGGGCGGCAAGCGCGATGCGATCCGCTACGGGACGATCGATTCGAGCGTCGCGCTGATGTTCGCGCTCTGCATCAACGCCGCCATCCTCGTGCTCTCCGCGGCGGCCTTCCACTGGTCCGGGCACCAGGAGGTCGCCGAGATCCAGGACGCCCACGCCCTGCTGTCGCCCCTGCTCGGCGTGCCGGTGGCGAGCGGGATCTTCATCCTGGCGCTGCTGGCCTCGGGGCAGAACTCCACGCTCACCGGCACGCTCGCCGGCCAGATCATCATGGAGGGGTTCATCAACATCCGCCTCCGGCCCTGGCTCCGGCGCGTCATCACCCGCGCCCTGGCCATCATCCCGGCCGTGGTGGTGATCGGCTGGTTCGGGGAGAGCCGGACGACGGATCTGCTGATCGCGAGCCAGGTGGTGCTGTCGATGCAGCTCGGCTTCGCCGTCTGGCCGCTGATGCGCTTCACGAGCGATCCCGCCAAGATGGGGGAGTTCGTCAACCCGCGCTGGATCAGGATCCTGGGCTGGACGACTGCCCTCGTGATCATCGGGCTGAACGTGAAGCTGCTGGTCGATACGTTCGTAGTACGCTAACGCGCATGTCGCTGGTCAAGCTGAACCCGGCCCTCGCGGGAGAGGTGGCGGTACTGGAAGGCGAGGGCCGCGCCAAGGCGCCCGAGCGGGTGATTTCCGGGTACGTGGCGGCCCGGGGCGGCCGCGGTCCGCGCTACCTCCTGCAGGGCCGTCCGGGCGAGTTCCTCCGGATGAACGCCAACAGCTACCTCTCGCTGTCGCACCATCCGGCGGTGCTGCACGCTGCCGACGAGGCGGCCCGCGTCTTCGGGGCCGGCCCCGGCGCCGTGCGCTTCATCGACGGCACGTCGGTGCCCCACGTCGCGCTCGAGTCGCGGATCGCGGCGTTCACCGGACGACCGGCCGCCCGGGCCTTCAACTCCGCGTACACGACCGTCCTCGGGACGGCCATCGCGCTGACGGGGCCCGACACGTTCTGGATCGGCGACGCGCTGAACCACAACTGCATCATCCGGGCCATGCGGATCGCGAACGTGCCGGGCGACCGCCGGTCCATCTTCGCGCACAACGACCCGGACGACCTCGCCCGCACGCTCGCGGCCGTGCCGGACGGGATCGGCCGCGTCATCGTGATCTTCGACGGCATCTTCAGCATGCGCGGGGATGCCGCGCCGCTCGGCGATCTGCTGCGTGCGGCATCGCCCCACGATGCCCGCTTCCGCGACGGCGTGGTGACGATGATGGACGACTCGCACGGCATCGGGGCCTACGGCGCCACCGGCCGCGGGACCGAAGAGCACGCGGGCGCGCGCGTGGACGTGCTCGTCGGCACGTTCGGCAAGGCGTTCGGCGTGAACGGCGGCTTCGTGGCCGGCAGTCCGGAGCTCGTCGAGGCCGTGCGGCAGAAGGCCGACACGTACATCTACACGAACCCGCTCGGCGCCGCCGACTGCGCGGCCGCAGTGGCGGCCATCGACGTCGCCGACGGGCCGGAGGGGCGCGAGCGCCTCGCCAACCTGGGCGCCCGCACCCGGCAGTTGCGCGAAGGCCTGGCGTCGCTCGGCCTCGAATCGATTCCGGGCCCCCACCCGGTGGTGCCGCTGCTGGTGCGCAGCACCGACAAGGTGCGCGCGATGGTCGCCGGGCTCTTCGAGCGGCACATCCTGGCCGTGGGGCTCACGTTCCCGGTCGTGCCCAAGGGCGACGAGACGATCCGGTTCCAGGTGAACGCCGCGCACACGGAGGCCGACATCGCCGAGGTGCTCGCGGCGCTGAAAGACCTGACGCGCTGAGCTGACGGCCGGGCTCGATCAGCCTTGTCGCCGGTACCAGGGCAGTCGATCGAGCGGCGCGGTGACCTCGATCGTCACCGGCCCGACCACGACCGAACCGTCGTCTCCCCGCCAGCGGCCCGGCGGCACAACCAGCTGCCGCGTGCGGGCGCCACGCTCGACGACGGGCGCCACGAGAATGTCGGGGCCCAGGAGGAACTCGTCCACGACGTCCGCGTACCCGTGCCCCGGGTAGGCATAGTCGAGGGGACGGGCGATTGGTTCGCCCGTCCGGGCCGACTGGTGTGCCAGAGCGAGGATCTCCTCGCCGTGGGCGACGTGCAGGGCGGCCATCCTGCCGGCGATTGCCAGGTTCGCCGGGCTGAGCACGCGCCAGGGCGCCACGGAGAACTGCATCATCGGCATCAGCGCGTGCACCTCGGCGGCCCGGACGACGAGCTCCTGGTCCACGGCGGCAAGATTCTCGAACGACAGGTACTCCCCGCCGCCAATCATGTCGGGGCAGGCAAACGGATAGCCCATGAGGCCCTGGTTCAGGATGCCGGGCACGAGCTTGCGCAGGTCCTCCCAGGTGTGCTCCTTGTCGCGCAGCCGTTCGGCGAGCGGCTGCCCGCCCATCTTCCACATGGCGCGGTACTCGTTCAGCGGGAACTCGAGGCCGATCCGCCCGAACGCTTCGGTCATGTCGTTCGGGCCGGCTGCCGGGTCGGCGGCCACCGCCCCGGTCAGCATGGCCGACTGCGCGAACAGCTCCGCGTCGCCGCCATCCAGCTTGAATCCGTCGACGCCGTACGCCTGGACGAGATGGCGTAGCTGCCCGACCAGCCAGTCGCGTCCCGCGGGCCTCGTCAGGTCGACCACGGCGCTGAAGCCGTCCCACCACTGCATGATGGCGGGCAGGGCCGGACTCTTCGCGCTGCGGAGCCACACGGTGCGGCTCCTGTCGTGGAGCAGCACCGTGAACGCCTGCCCGTCCGGCCGGATGTAGGGGCACACCCAGAGCATGACCTTGAAGCCCAGCGCATGGAGCTGGTCCATCATGCCCTTCGGGTCGGGAAACCGCCCCCGGTGGAAGTCCCACACGCCATAAGCGTCGAACCAGCCCTCGTCGATCATCAGCACGCCGGGCTCGAACCCGTTGGCCACGATGGCCCTCGCATACGCCAGCACGTCGCGCTGGTTCTGGTTGTAAGTGAGCTCGATCCAGGTGTTGAACTGCGGGCGCGTGAACAGCAGCGGATCGGGAATCCTGCCCGACGGCGGGAACCAGGCGGCCCCGGAGTGCTGCGCCGCCTCGCGCAGCGTCGTCCCGGCGCGTCCCGACTGCGGCGCGCCCCGAGGCGAGACCACGTGGATCGTGCCGTCGCGCACGTCCAGCCGGAATGGCTGCGCCGACCACACGTAGCGGCCTGCCGTCGAGAGCAGCAGCGGCTGCACCTGGTTGCCCGCGGTATTCCCGGCCAGATCGATCTCGAAGGACGGGCTCGAGCGTCCGAGCGGGAAGCGATGCGACTCGCTGACGACACCCACCCACCAGCGCTCGTCCGGACCAATGTGCAGGTCGAGGGTGCCGCCGGGCTGCGCGCCCGCGAGGCGGAGAGCGATCAGCGCGCCGACGAGAATGCTGCCGATGAGCGTGCGTGGTGGATGTGACAGGCAGGATCCTTTCGCGGTGCGCCCGGGGACGGCACTATACAGTACCCGCGGCACAGTGCCCGCGCTGTGTGATCCGCCTGGTGTCGATCGATCCGGCGGCCGGGTGTAGGCTTGCGCAATGCGTCCTCTTTCTCCAGGTCTGCGTGCGCTCCTCGCCGTGTGGTCGCTCGCATGTGCGGCGCCGGCCGTCCTGGCCCAGCCCAATCGCCAGCGGCCAACCACGGAACCAGCCGGGCCCACCACGGTGAGCTCGCCCGACGGCGCGGTCGAGTTCCGCCTCCACCAGGTCGGTGCCACCGAGCAGGGTGCGCCCGATCAGCTCGGGTACGACGTCAGGTTCCACGGCAAGCCGCTCCTCGAGTCGTCGCGCCTGGGCCTGCGCATCCAGGGACAGCCGCTGCTGGGCGCGGGCCTGGCGCTCGTCTCGTCCCACACGGGCACATCGGACTCGACCTACACGATCCCGGTCGGCAAGTCGCGCACCATCCGCGATCACTACAACTCCCTCGTGGCCGAATACCGCGAGACCAGGCGGCCCCCTGGCCGCCTTCTCACGATCGAGGTCCGCGCGTACGACGATGGGATCGGGTTCCGCTACGTGATCCCCGAGAGCGCGCCGGCTGTGGAAATCCGAATCGAGGACGAGGCCACGGAGTTCCGCTTCGCGAAGGATGCAGAGACGTATCCCCTGATCCTCCGCGGGTTCCGCACCAGCTACGAGGACCAGTACAACCGGATGACCCTGAGCGGCATCCACCCCGAGTCGCTCATCGCGCTGCCGTACCTGGTGTCGCAGCCGGGCGTCGGCTGGGTGGCAATCACCGAGGCGCACCTCGAGCACTACGCCGGCCTCTACCTGACGCACCCGGACGGCCGCACCCTGCGCGCCAGGCTGGCGCCCCGCGCCGACGATCCGGAGATTGCAGTCCGCGGCACGACGCCCATCCGGTCGCCGTGGCGCGTGCTGATGATTGGCGACGCGCCGGGCCGCCTGGTCGAGTCGAACCTGGTACTGAACCTGAACCCGCCGTCTGCGATTGCCGACACGTCGTGGATCGCGGCCGGCAAGACGGCGTGGGACTGGTGGTCGGGTACGTATGCCGATCAGGTTCCGTTCACGCCGGGCATGAACACGGCCACGATGGAGCACTACATCGACTTCGCGGCCGAGTCGGGCCTGCAGTACATGCTCATCGACGCCGGGTGGTCGGAGCGCGACGAGCCGGGACATCCGGGCGACCTCACCAAGACCAACCCCGACATCGACATGCCGGCCATTCTCGCCCACGCAAAGGCGAGGGGCGTCGGGGTGTGGCTCTGGCTGCACTGGACCGGCGTCGAGCGGCAGATGGACGAGGCGTTCCGCCTCTACGAGCAGTGGGGCGTGGTCGGCCTCAAGATCGACTTCATGGACAGGGACGACCAGTGGATGGTGGATTTCTATCATCGCGTCCTCGAGAAGGCCGCCGCCCATCACCTGATGATCGACTTCCACGGGGCCTTCAAGCCCGACGGCATCCGGCGGACGTACCCGAACCTCATGACACGCGAGGGCGTGATGGGGCTCGAGTACCTCAAGTGGAGCGCGCGGACGAGCCCGGAGCACAACGTGATGCTGCCCTTCACGCGGATGCTGGCCGGGCCGATGGATTACACGCCGGGCGGGTTCCGGAACGCGACGCGGGCGGACTTCGAGCCGCGCGGCATGCTGCCGATGGTGCTCGGCACCCGGGCCCACGAGCTCGCGCTGTATGTCGTATTCGAGAGCCCGCTGATGATGGTGTCCGACTACCCGGGCGCCTATCGCGGCGAGAAGGACTTCGAGTTCATCAAGGCGGTTCCGGCGACCTGGGACGAGACGCGCGTGCTCGCCGGCGAGGTCGGCGAGTACGTGGTCGTCGCCAGGCGGAGCGGCCGCGACTGGTACGTCGGCGCGATCACCAACTGGGACGCGCGGTCGCTTCGGGTACCGCTCGATTTTCTCGGTCCCGGCCAGTACGCCGCCGACGTTTACGCCGACGCCCCGGATGCCGCTGCCAGCCCGACGCACACGTCGATCGAGCAGCAGGTCGTCCAGACGGGCGGCGCGCTCAGCCTGACGCTCGCGCCGGGAGGGGGGGCGGCGGTCCGTCTGCGACCGGTGCCGTGACGGCCGGTGCCGCTCGGTCGAGTCGCTCGACGCGGCCGCTGTACCCGTCGAGCCGCACGCGCTCGCCGGTCCTGAGCCGCCTGGTCGCCTGACGCACGTTGGCCACCGCCGGCAGGCCGTACTCGCGCGCGATCGTCGATGCGTGCGACAGTGTCCCGCCCACCTCGACGATGACGCCGGCGGCCAGGGTGAACAGCGGGGTCCAGGAGGGATCGGTGGCGCCGCTCGTCACGCCCGCCGCGCGGATGAGCGCCGGTAGATCCGACGGACGCATCAACAGCGGCATCTCGATGCGACGGTACCGCTCCTGTTCCGCGCGCCGACGACGTGCGATCGGCCCGAGCGTCGCCGGGTCGCCCGTGCCGAGAGCCACCGGGGCCATCTCGTCGAGCGTGAGCAGGAAGTAGTCGTCGCGCCCGTCCAGCCACCCGCGCGCGGCAGACCGCCGCGCCAGCTCCAGGTGCCACGCGCGCAGCCCCTCGAGCACGCGCGCCATGTCGGACCTGACGCGCTCCCGCCAGACGTAGTACCGCTTGATCCACCGGACGGCACGCCGGGCGCGCGGCAGCAGCGTCAGCCGCTGCCAGGGCGAGAGCCGCCGCTCGAACTCCGTCCATGCCGCGGCGGCCTCGTGCGCCCGGTCCTCGTCGGTCACCCGGGGCGCGGCGTCCGGGCCGCCCGCGAGGTGCAGCTGCAGCGCGCGGACGAGCGGCATCGGATCCTCGCGGTACCGCGGCAGCGACCAGTCGGATTCGTACCGGCCCCGGTGGCCATTGCGGTCGAGGAAGCGGTCGAACGCGGCGAGAAATGGCGTCCCGCCGAGAGCGCCGCGCAGCGTCTCCATGTCCACGGCGGCGCCCGAGAAAGGCCTTCACGAAGGGCCCGTGTTCGTGCGGCTGGTGGATTCCGCCGGGGCGCCCTTCTCGCCAAGGCGCCGAAAGAGGATTGCCCGGTCGGCCTTGCAACGATGAACTCGTCGGGATCGAGGAGGCCGCTCACGAGCAGGTCGGCGGTGCCGGGCGCGGCGTTGATCACGATCTCGCCGTCCGCTCCCGTCACGGGGTTTGCCGTGATACCCGCAAAGGAGTCGGCCACGCCATCCTCGTCCAGGCCCGAGGAGCGCACCGCGAAGGTGGCGTCCGGCGGCAGCGAGCCGAACCAGTCGTGGGACGGGAGTGCCGCGAGATCGCCTTCGCCGGCTCCGGGCAACACCACCAGGCCATCGGGAACAGGGAACCCGGCGCGCTTCAGCCGCGCGCACGAGGCGGCCTTGCCGCCCGCCGCAGGCTCATCGGCCGCGCTCAGCTCGTCGAGGGACAGGACCACGCGAGGCACGCCAGCTATTTGTCAGGAGCGCGAAACGCCACGCGGCCCGCATTCACGGTGGCCAGCACGCGCAGCCGCAGGAGGTCCGGCACGGGGACCCTCAGCGGATTGCCATCGACCACGATCAAGTCGGCGCGGGCGCCCGGCTCGACACTGCCCGGCATCTGGGTGCCGTCCGGGCCGAGGTGCGCCATCTGCATGGCCAGGGCTGCGGCCCGCAGTGGTGAATCGACCGGGCCGTCGCCGATGGCGTTCTTCAGCGTCAGCGCATCATGATAGCCGGCGAACGGCTGGCGCAGCATGATGAACGCGTCGGAGCCCTCGAGGAGATCCGCTCCCATGTCGTACAGACGGCGCCACGCGTACACGCGGAGTGCGTTTGCCTCGCCGGTTCGCGTGAGCGCCAGCGGAGCCGCCTCGGCAGGACTCGCGTTGAAGTCGGACTGGATCGACAGGACCACCCGGAGCCTGACCGCGCGCGCGAAATCGTCTTCCCGGGCGTAGCTGAAGTGCTCGATGCGCAGGCGCCGCGGGTCGAGCCCTGGGCGGTGGCGCAGAATGCGCTCGTACGCGTCGAGCGTGCGCTCGACCGCGAGATCGCCAATCGCGTGGGTCGCCACCGCAAGCCCGGCATCGAGCGCCCGGCTGGCCAGCGCTTCGATGGCCGCCGACGACATGCGCGGCACGCCGGCCGTCGAGGGATCGTCGGCATACGGATGAGTCAACGCGGCGCCGCGGCTTCCGAGCGCGCCGTCGGCAAACAGCTTCAGCGCCGTGATCCGGATCCGCGGCGAGATCCTCCAGTCGCGCTTCGACGAGAGCAGCGACTCCGCCAGCACGCTCGGCGCCGGGATCATGAGGTTCACGCGGATCGGCAGCGGCTCCCGAGCGTCGGTGTCGCGAAGCAGGCGGAGATACCGCTCGAAGTCGGCGTTCAGCGCCACCACGCCAGGCGCGGCCAGCACGCCGGCATCGTCCACCTCGACGACGCCCCGGGCGGCCAGGGCGCCGGCCGCCAGCCTGAACGCCGTCGCGACGTCGTCGTCGTCTGGCTGGGGCAGGAGCGGCGCCACCAGCTCGTTGGCACGCTCCAGGAGGATGCCCGTCGCGTGCCCCGCCGCGTCTCTGACGATCCGGCCGCCGCCCGGATCGGGCGTGCGGTCGGTGATGCCCGCCGCCCGCATGGTCGCATGATTGACCCAGCCCGCATGCCCGTCCACGCGTGCGAGATACACGGGGTGATCAGGGGAGGCAGCATCCAGGATGCCGGCAGCCGGCAACCGCCCGGTCCCCCAGGCAGCCTGGCTCCACCCGCTGCCGGTGATCCAGGTGCCGGCGGGCAGTCGTTCGGCGCGCGCACGGACAAGGCGCGCCACCTCCTCGAGCGACTGGACGGACGTGAGGTCGAGGAACCGGACGCCCTGGTCGCGATCGTTCAGCAGCCAGAGTCCCACGTTGAGCAGGTGAATGTGGTGATCGACGAGGCCGGGCAGGATGACGCTGCCGGGGGAATCCAGGTGCTCTCCGCCCGGTGAGGCCGTCAGCGCGACGACCCGGTCGCCACGGATCGACACGGCCGTCGCCCCGGGGTCGGGCATGCCGGGCGTGATCACGGACGCGCCGCTCACGACCAGGTCGGGCGCAGTCGGGTCGGGCGCGCGGTGCCGGGACTGGCCCTGCGCCACGTCCAGGGCAAGCCACAGCAGGACGATGCACGCGGCGCATTGTCGGGTCACGCCGCGATTCTATCGAAGCTGCGCGGGACAGAGGCTGGCCGCGGCGGTTCGGGCGGTTTGCTGCGCCACCATCCGGGGGATACACTCCCGATCCGCCATGTCCAGACGCGATCCGATGCGCATCCGCCTGTCGCCGGACCGGCGGGCGGCCCTGCTCGAGGCCCTCAAGAAATACTTTGCCGCCGAGTTCGACGAGACGCTGAGCGACTTCCGCGCCGAGGGCATCCTGGACTTCCTGGTGCGCGAGCTCGGGCCTCCCCTCTACAACCAGGGCGTGCGCGATGCCGCCGCCTTCATGCAGGACAAGCTGACCGACATCGAAGGCGAAGTCTACGAGCCGGACGGCTCCTGACGCCGGCGTGGATCCCGACCTCACGAAGCCGGCCTACGGCGACAACGCGTCCTGCGCGCGCATCAGCGACTGGCCGACCACGTCGATCGTCTTCGTCACTGCGACCAGGCGGTTCCCCGTGACCAGCACGTCCTGGCTGACCGGCGAGAAGCCGTTCTTCACGACGGTGACCAGGTAGCGCCCGGGCGCCAGCGCCTCGAGGCGGTAGCGGCCGGCCTCTGCGCTGGCGAGCGCAATGTCACGGGGTCAGGCCCTGTTAAGAGACTTAACAGGGCCTGACCCCAACTGAGCCGGCTACTCGTAGCGGAGGGCCAGGATCGGGTCGATCTGGCTGGCTTTTCGGGCCGGAATCAGGCCGGCGGCCGAGGACACCACGGTCAGCAGCAGCATGGTCCAGACGGCAATCCACGGGTCGCGGCCCTGGATCCCGTACAGCTGCGACGACACGACCTGGCCCAGGGCCAGCGCCGAGGGGATGCCGACCGCCAGGCCGATGGCCAGCAGGGTGAGCACCTCCTTCATCACGATCCAGATCACCGCGGAAGGCTGCGCGCCGAGCGCCATCCTCAGGCCCAGCTCCTTGCGCCGGCGCGCGACGACGAACGCCATCACGCCGTAGAGGCCCACCGACGCCAGCACCGTGGCCAGCAGGCCGAAGCCGGCCGACAGCAGCGCAATCAGCCGATCGGTCAGCAGGGTCTCGTCGAGCTGCCCCTCGACGGTCTTGATCGAGTAGACGGGCATCGCCGCATCGAGCGTGCGCACCTCGCTGCGAATCAGGCTGTAGGCGCCCGCCGACGCGGCGCGGGTGCGCACGTAGATGACGGCGCTGCCGTTGCCCCACTTCGGGATGAACGCCTGCCGCCGGACGCCCTCGCGCGGCCCCTCGTAGAGCGAGTTGCCGACGACGCCGATGATCTGGATGTCGAGTTTCGTGCCCGGCCCGACCCCGAAGCCGATCCGCTTGCCGAGCACGTTGCCATCCGGGAAGAAGTGATCGGCGAACTTCTTGTTCACGATCGCAACCCTGGCTTCTCCAGGCCCACCGCTGTCCGCCAGCTCCATGCCGTCCGCGCGCGTGAAGTCCCGCCCCGCCAGGATCGGGATGTGCATCGTCTCGAAGTAGCCGGGCGACAGCGCGTTCATGAACGCCTGCATGTCCTCGCCATCCTTCGGCTTGTGCCCCTCGACCGACATGCTGCTGTCCCACTCGTCTCCGCTCAGCAGCGACACGGCGCTGACGGCCGCCGACCGGACGCCAGGAGCGGACCGGAGCCGGTCGATCAGCTCGCGGTAGAACACGCCGGCGCGCTCGTTGTCGTAGCCGTTGAGCGCCGGCGAGATCTGGAAGGTGACCAGGTTGTCGAGGTCGATGCCGGTGTCGGTGGCCTTCAGGTTCTGCAGGCTGCGGACGAAGAGGCCCGCGCCGAACAGCAGCAGGAAGCTGAGCGCGACCTGGATGGTCACGAGACCCTTGCGGAGAAAGAGCGACCCGCCGGCGCCGGCGATCGAGCCGACGGTGTCCTTGAGCGTGGCCCACGGGTCGGGCCGGCTCGCGCGCAGCGCCGGGATCAGCCCGAAGACGATTCCTGTCAGGAACGTCAGCCCCAGTGTGAACGCCAGAATTCGGAGGTCGGGGGTCGCCTGGACGAGGAGCGGCGGCCCCTCGGTTGGCAGCAGCGCCAGCAGGCCGCGCGTCAGGCCGACCGCGACAGCCACACCTGCCGCACCGCCGATGAACGACAGCAGCAGGCTCTCGATCAGCAGCTGCTGCACCAGCCGCCCGCGCGAGGCGCCGAGCGACAGGCGCACGGCAATCTCCTTCTGGCGCATGAACGCGCGGGCGATGAGCAGGTTGGCGACGTTGGCGCACGCGATCAGCAGCACCAGGCCGACCATGCACATCAGCACGAGGAGCGGCGTCGAGAAGTCGTTCCGCAGGCGTGAGTACCCGATGTCGGCCGGCGCGACGTGCAGCTGGCCCTTCATGAACTGTGCCTTCGAGTAGGCCGACCAGTCCCTGGCCGCGGGCAGGGTGGATTCGTAGGACCGGACCTGCGTGAACAGCCCCTGCATGGGCCCCTGGGCGGTCTTTGCCGTCCAGCCGGCCTTCAGGCGCCCGAACACCTGCACCCAGCGCGTGCGCCGATCGTCCATGTGGACCCAGCCCCACTCGGGCGCCATCGCGTCCTTCATCAGGATCGGCACGCGAATCTGCGGCGCGCTGGTCGGATCCAGTCCGGCAAACCCCCTGGCCGACACGCCGACGATGGTCATCGGGTAGTTGTTCACGCGGATCTTCTTGCCAATCACGTGCGGGTCGCGCGCGAAGCGGCTCTCCCAGTAGTCGTAGCCGAGCACGACCACCGGGTGTCCGCCGAAGACCTGATCGTCCTCCTTCGAGTTGAACACGCGCCCGAGCGCCGGCCCGACGCCGAGCATCGTGAAGTAGTTGCCGGAGACCATCTCGGCTTCGACGCGCTCGGTCCGATCGTCCACCGCCAGCGACGCGGCTACGGTCCGCCGGCACAGGACCTCCGAGAAGGGCTCGCCCCGCTTCTGGAAGTCCTTGTAGATGGGGTAGGAGTTCATCCGGGACCCCATGTTGCTGCCGTTGTGCGCCCCGCTCTGGTAGAGCATGACCAGCTGGTCAGGTGCCTTCACCGGCAGCTTCCGGAGGAGGATCTGGTCGATCAGCGTGAAGATGGCCGTGTTGGCGCCTATTCCCAGCGCCAGCGACAGAATGGCCACCGACGCGAACAGCGGGCTGCGCCGCAGCCCGCGAACGGCCAGACGGAGATCGGCAAGGATGGAGGACATCGGCACGTTAGACGGAGGAGAGGGTGATCGCGTTTACTGACCCACGGACGTACGTAGGGCCGAACGTCAGTTCGGCCATGGAGATGGCGATGCGATTCCGATTCCTGGCGATTCTCGTGTGCGCAACTCTGCTGCCGGCGGTCGGGACCGGCGCAGGGCGCGCGCCGGGGGCCGTCGACTTCGACGGCCTGTCCAGCCGGGTCGACCCCTACGTTCCCCGCCAGCGGGTGCTCGTCCTCACCGACATCGCCAACGAGCCCGACGACCAGATGTCGATGGTCCGGTTCCTGGTCTACTCGAACGAGCTCGACGTCGAGGGGCTGGTCGCCTCCACGTCCACCTGGATGCGCGACCGGGTCCGCCCCGACGTCATCCGGTCCGTGATCGACGCCTACGCCCGCGTCCGCGGCAATCTCGTCCGGCATGCGGACGGCTTCCCCGAGGTCGACGCCCTCCGTGCCGTGGTCCGGTCCGGACAGCCGGGGTATGGCATGGCCGCGGTCGGACCGGATCGCCTGTCGCCGGGCGCCGGGCTGATCCTGGACGCCGCCGATCGGCCGGACCCGCGCCCCCTCTGGATACCGATCTGGGGCGGCGCGAACACGCTGGCCGAGGCGCTGCTCCATGCGCGGGCCACGCGGTCGCCGGCCGAGCTCGCCAGGCTCGTCTCGAAGCTGCGCGTCTACTCGATCTCGGACCAGGACGATGCCGGGCCGTGGATCCGAACGGAGTTCCCGGCGCTGTTCTACATCGCAATGCCGTCGCCGCCCGACGGCCAGCAGTACGCGTACGCCACGTGGACCGGCATCAGCGGCGATCGGTTCTATCGCAACGCGCCGGGCGCGGACTTCACCACGTTCACCGACGACTGGGTCAACACGCACATTCGAAGCGTCGGCCCGCTGGGCGCGCTGTACCCGCACCCGTGCTGCATCCACGAGGGCGACACGCCGTCGTTCCTGGGGCTGATCGACAACGGCCTCGACAGCGCGATGAGCCCGACCTACGGCGGGTGGGGCGGTCGCTACGTGTGGCGGCAGTTCTACGGCGAGCCGCATCCGTTCTGGACGCAGGGCGGAGACTCGTACCCCGGCCAGGACAGCTCGCGCGACACGGTCGCCGGATCCGACGGCCACAGCTACACCTCGGATCAGGCGACGATCTGGCGCTGGCGCGAGGCGTTCCAGCACGACTTCGCGGCGCGCATGGCGTGGACGGTCGCCACGCCGTCCGGCGCCAACCACAACCCCGTGGTCGTGGTGAACGGCAAGGACGGCAAGGCGCCGATTGAGATGGACGCCGAGGCGGGCACGCCGCTGACGCTCGACGCGGGTGGCACCACCGATCCGGACGGCGACGGACTGACTTACGCCTGGTTCTTCTACCCCGAGGCGGGCAGCGGGATCCCCACGGCGCCGGTTGTCACCGGTGGCCTCCGCGCGGCCTTCGCTCCGCCGCCCGACCAGCACAGGCCGCAGCCGTCGCCCGGAGTGCTGCCCGTCGCCACGCCCCGCGTCGTGATTGACGCACCACACGCCGCGAAGACGACCGTGATGCCGCAGATTGCCGGCACGGCCCATGTCATCCTGGCGGTCACGGACGACGGGTCGCCGTCACTGACGTCGTACCGGCGCGTGATCCTCCGAATCGCGCGCTCTCGTGTAGCGCAGGCCTTCAGGCCTGCCCCGTGGACCGCCTGTAGCGCAGGCCTTCAGGCATGCCCCGTGGACCGCATGTAGCGCAGGCCTTCAGGCCTGCCAACGGGCGCGCGGACAGACCTGACCGCCGCAGCGAAGGCGGAAGTCTACACGCGTGATCCTGGGCAGACCTGAAGGTCTGCGCTACATATGCACCCGAATGAGGCTACTGCCCCGTGGACCGCCTGTAGCGCAGGCCTTCAGGCCTGCCAACGGGCGCGCGGACAGACCTGACCGCCGCAGCGAAGGCGGAAGTCTACACGCGTGATCCTGGGCAGACCTGAAGGTCTGCGCTACATATGCACCCGAATGAGGCTACTGCCCCGTGGACCGCCTGTAGCGCAGGCCTTCAGGCCTGCCAACGGGCGCGCGGACAGACCTGACCGCCGCAGCGAAGGCGGAAGTCTACACGCGTGATCCTGGGCAGACCTGAAGGTCTGCGCTACATATGCACCCGAATGAGGCTACTGCCCCGTGGACCACCTGTAGCGCAGGCCTTCAGGCCTGCCAACGGGCGCGCGGACAGACCTGACCGCCGCAGCGACGGCGAAAGGTCTACACGCGTGATCCTGGGCAGACCTGAAGGTCTGCGCTACATATGCACCCGAATGAGGCTACTGCCCCGTGGACCACCTGTAGCGCAGGCCTTCAGGCCTGCCAACGCGCGCGCGGACAGACCTGACCGCCGCAGCGACGGCGGAAGTCTACACGCGTGATCCTGGGCAGACCTGAAGGTCTGCGCTACATATGCACCCGAATGAGGCTACTGCCCGTGGACCACCTGTAGCGCAGGCCTTCAGGCCTGCCTACCGACCGACCGTGAACCGCTTCTCGCTGAGGACGGTGCCGTCGGCTGCGCGCACATCCACGCGCCAGTCGCCGGCACGCGCGGGCGACACCGTGAGCCGGCTGTAGGTGCGGAAGCCCGCCGCGTTCGCGCTGATGTGGAGCGTCACGCTCTGGTGCAGCCGGCCCGCGTGATACCAGCGGTGCTCGATGGTGGTGTCGGCTGACGCGGCCAGGCGCGTGTAGAAGTAGACGACGCCGTCGCTCACGGTTCCGGCGACCGGGTCGCAGTGCCAGGTGGCGCCGGTCTGGAGCGGGTGGCAGAGCTCGGCGCTCAAGACCGTCGGGACAACCGCGGATCTCGCGCGCGGTGCGGGCTTGGCTGGCGCCGCCGGGGGTGGCGGCGCGGCGTGTGCAGGCGGGGTGGACGATCTTGCGGCCGCGTCTGCCTGGGGGGACGCGTCCGCGCGAGCCGGTGGCGTCCGGGTCTCGGGCCGCGTCACCGGTGCGTCTGCCGCGGGAGCAGGAGCGTCCGCCGGCCGCGACCGAACGAACATGACGACGACCGCGACAGCGGCCGCGCCGACCAGCAGCACCGGCAGGATCGGCGACCTCGTCGCTGCCACCGGCGGCAGCTGAGATCTCACGGCCTGCCGCGGTTCTGGTCGTCCCGGGGACGGAGCCGGCGGGGGTGCCGGGGCCGGCAGGGGCAGCGGACGCGGATCTGGTGCCGGTCGCGGCGGGGGCAGCGGCTGCGGATCCGGCAACGGCGCCGGCTCGCCGGCGGTTGCCGCCACGGCTGCCGCGGGCAGCTCGAGCGGCAGGCCACGCGCCTCGCAGAACTCCCGCAGGTTGGTCGCGGTGGTCGTCACCGAGGGATGGTCCGGCGCAAACGCCGCGCTGGCCGTCGCGTATGCCGTCCGGTAACAGCGTTCGGCGTCGGCGTCGTTCCCGAGCCGCTCGCACACGATGCCGAGGTTGTTGAGGGTCTCGGCGAAATCCGGGTGCAGCCCCGGTGCCGCCTGCTGAAGCTCGACCGCGCGGCGCAGGTGTCCCTCGGCTGCCGCCATGTCACCGCGGCCGGCCGCCTCTTCAGCCGCCGCGATCGCTGTCTTCACCTCCGGACTGTCTGCCATTGCCCCGCCTCGACAGGAATCGCGCGCGCCCTGTGCAGCGCGCCCTGGTGCCGCGCGCCCTGGTGTAGCGCAGGCCTTCAGGCCTGCCAGGCCTGCCAGCGGCGCGCGGACCTGAACCTCTGCGCCACGCGCCAGCTCGAGTGCGCTCCGGAGTAGAGTCGCACATCTGACGTGCGGTTGGGCGCCGAATTTCTCCTATTGACATTCCAAAGGAACCCGCGGTATTCCATTGGAATGTCCAAAGGAGCACCGGACGAGCGGACCGAGGTGCTGCAGGGCACGCTCGACCTGATGGTGCTGAAGACCCTCGACGCACTGGGGCCGCAGCACGGGTACGGGATTGCCAGGCGCATCGAGCAGGTCAGCGAGGATGTCCTGAAGCTCAACGAAGGCACGGTCTACACCTCCCTCATGCGCCTGCAGCAGCAGGGCTGGATCTCGGCGAGCTGGGGCACCTCCGAGAACAACCGCCGGGCCAGGTTCTACGCGCTCACGCGGGCCGGACGGGGGCAGCTCAAGGCGGAAACGCGGAAGTGGGAGCGAATCGCGGGCGTGATGGCCCGGCTGCTCGAGCCCGCCGGCGAGGCATGAGATCAGGCGCTGCGCGACCAGTGAGGACGTCCGGCGCGACCGGCTCGAGGCCGGCCGCGCTGTCCAGACGTCAACGGCCTACCGGCGCGGCCCGAAGCCCTCGCCGTAGCCGGCGATGAAGCCTGCCCGATAGCCTTCCTGGTACTGCGAGTGATCGCCCAGCGTGGGCGAGTACCCGGCATCCGCGTGCTCCAGCTCGCGCTGGCCGTCGAGATCCCAGTTGTGCCGGCTGGCGTCCTCCCGGCCCGCCTTCCGGCCGTCCTGCAGACCACGCTCGCGGCCCATCTGGTAGACGCGCGTATTGGTCACCTGCTGGTCGGAATAGCCGCCTTCGTTCAGGCTGAACTCGCGCGGCGAGATGATGCCGTCGTTGTCGCGGTCCACCTGCTCGAACGAGTTGCGGTTGCCGCGCCACTCGTTCCGCGTGATGCGCCCGTCGTTGTTGCGGTCGAGCACCTGAAACTCGCCGCCGGCCTGGGTGCGGCCGTTCCGCCACTCGGCACGGAGCTCGTCGGGCGACAGCACCCCGTCGTTGTCCGTATCCAGCATCCGGAACGACCGTTCCCACTCGGCCCGCGTGATCACGCCGTCGTTGTTGAGGTCGAGGCCCTGGAACCCGCGGAGTGGCTGCGCCCAGCCGGGCGACGCCGCGAGTGCGCAGACGGCGCCCGCCAAGACGAGCTTGTTCAAGCTTTTGAATGGCTGAGTCATTGCTCCTCCCATGCACAGAACACGCGCAAGGCTTGTGCCGGCCGGATGGTGCCGCCGCAAGCGGCCAGATGCCGGTTCAGCTGCGACGGACGAGTCGGTTTTCGGTGTCAGGTAGTATTTGCATGTCCTCCGGACCATGCTGACTCAGCGACAGCAGCGCGCGGCGCGGATCGCGGCGAGTATCCTGAGCGTCTGCTCAGCGCTTCTCCTCGCCGAGGCCTACCTGCGCATCACCGGCTTCGAGTACCAGCCGTTTCCGGTCGTGCAGTTCGGCTGGCCCGATCCGAAGGCGCTCGTGCAGGTCTACCGCTCGGACCCCGACCTGCTGTGGGTGACGCGGGACTACGACAACCAGCTCGACGCCGCCCGCCGGCAGCGCCCGGCCGTGGTCTTCATGGGCGATTCGTGCACCCAGTTCGGCACGTACCCGTCGAAGACGCTGGCGGTGCTGAGCCGGGAGCGCCCGTCGCTCGCGCACGGCATCAAGGTGGGTGTGGGCGGCTGGACGGTGGTGCAGGGAAGCTGGCAGCTGACGCGGGACGTGCTGCCAATGCGACCACGTGTCGTGACGATTTACTACGGGTGGAACGATCACTGGATGGCCCTCGGGCCGCCAGACGCGGAGATCCGGCGCGATGCCATCCTGTCGTGGCTCGCGGATCACGTGAAGCTGATGCAGCTGCTGGCCAGGGTGCGCGATGGCTTCGCGGGTTGGAAGACGACACGTCCGAACCGCGTCGACCTGGCGACCTACGAGTCGACGCTCGAGCGCATGGTGCAGCAGATCCACGGGATGGGGGCGCAGGCCGTGCTGATCACGGCGGGCGAGAACCACACCCCCGGGGCCGAGCCCGCCTACCTCGCCGCCCGACACCTCAGGCATCTTTCAGACCTCATTCCCGTGCACCAGTCGTACGTCGAGGCGACACGCCGGGCCGCGGCGGCAAGCGGCGCCGTGCTGTGCGACGCAGCAGCCCGGTTTGCCAGGGCCACCCCGTCGGATCGCGGGCGCCTGTTCCGCCACGACGGGATTCACCTCTCCTATACCGGCGACGCGGAGCTTGCGCGGATGCTGGCCACGTCCATCGAGGAAGCGGACGAGAGCCGCGGCGCACTAACGGGGCGGGAACGGTAGCCGGGCGACATACGCGGCGAGCGCCGGAGACTGGCCCTGTACTCGCAGGTCCCCGAGGATGACCCGGGTCGGGCCGGCGTCGCCGGCCAGCGTCAGTTCCAGCCCGGACGCTTGCACGCCATCGGGCCACGAGAGCGCGATGGCCTCCGACCGGCCGCCCCCGAGCGTGCGCTCGTCAATTGCGGCGACCCGCCCGCGTGAATTGCGGAGCACCATCCGCATGCGCACGTCCGTGTGTGCCGATGCCCTGGCGAGATCGAGCTCGTAGACGGGCTCGTCCGACGAGGCGAAGGCGACGTCGAAACTGACCGTGCCGTCGAACGTGCGATCGAGCGTGCCGCCGGCCAGGAACGGCAGCCGCGTCAGCCGCTCGCCGCGTGGAATCTCCGAACCGTCGAATGCGCGGACGAGCCGCGAGGGCGCCGCCAGATTCTCCAGGAACGTTCGAGGGTTCGTCCGGAACTCCTGGGTCGACCTGCCGGTGCGCTGGTACACGGCGGCCTGCGAGTCGGCGAAACGCAGTGCGTAGCGCCCGCGCAGCACCTCGTTGGGAGTGATCTCGCTGTTGACCGCGTTCAGGTTGCGCAACGGCTCGATCACGTATTGCGGGCTGCGGTAGAGCAGGTAGGCGTCGGTCGTTCGAAGCGCTGTCTCGTTGGTGAGCGGCGAATAGCGCCCGGCCTCGGTGAAGACGACGTCCGAGGTGGGCAGGTGCGAGATGAATCGTGAGCAGATGCCCAGATCGTCGACATTGTCGAGATCGAGCAGGTACGGCACGATGCCTGCCTGGTTGTAGGCGGTGGTCGAGCCTGGCGGGACGATCGGCTTGAGATCCTCGGAGAGCCGAAGGTATCGGCTGAAGTAGCGACCTGTATCGAGCGACGGGTGCGCCCACCAGCTCTCCCGGTACTCCAGCGTGTCGAACGAGCCCGCCGTTCGCAGTGCAGCGCCGCCGAGCCAGGCGCACACTGCGGCGGTGAGCGTCCAGGCGATGGCTGGCCGGCGGATCCTCGACACCGCCGACGCGACCAGCACGCTGAACACTGGCGCGGCCGGCACCAGGAACCGGAATCCCCTCATCCAGTCGCCCACGGTCCATGCATAGGCCAGAAGGGCCGCCAGTGTCACGAGCAGCGGGCGCACACGGCGGTCGCGAACCGCCCCGGCGGCGACAAGGGCGACGGCCGGGAAAGCGGCGGCCCGGCCGTACTGATCGAGGAAGGCCGCCAGATAGGCAACGGGCGGGTCGTACCGCACGACGTCCGACGTATTCACGAGCTTGTACAGCACTTTCGCGGCGAGGGGGCTGGACAGCCATTCGCCGAAGTACAGGACGCGCCACGAGTGGTAGAGCACCAGCGCGGCCATCACCGGCATGGCGACGTCGCGCCAGAGCCGCCGCCGGCGAGACTTCCCGGCGGCCATCAGCGCGGGTACGAGCAGCGCGCCGACGAACACGAACCCGTCGATGCGCTCGAGCACCAGCGCGACGCACCCACCCATCGTCACCGCGTCCCAGACCGCCGAGTCGTGGGCCAGGCCCAGCACGGCGACCGCGACCAGCAGGCCGACGCTTGCCATCTCGAGGGACGAGCAGCTCCAGGTCGCGAGGGGTGCGAACGTCACCAGGAACGCGAGCCCCGCCGCGAGCCCCGCCATCGTGGGCTGGAATCGTCGCATGGTGGCCCAGACGACGATGACCGTCGCTGTGCCGCTCGCGAACGCGACGGCCTTGCCGAGGAAGAATGGCGCGAGCGAGCCGAGGTGCAGCGCAGCCGCCAGCCATAGCCAGCCGGCGGAAACGAGCACGTGCAGGAAGTCCGAATAGCCCTCGACGCGCCCCTCGAAGGAGTTGTAGACGAGGCCCCTGCCGCGGAGCAGGTTTCGCGCGAAGACGAAGGGAATACCCTCGTCATCCACGAAGAAGTAGAGGTAGTTCAGCGCGTGAATCAGGAATACGCCGGCGGCGGCACACAGCAGGGCGCGCTCGGTCGTGGTGGTTGAAGGCGATTGCGCGCCGGGCGCGTCGGCCCCGGGGATCGCGGGCACAAGGGGCAGGATTGTAACAGGGCCGGCATTGCCGAGGTTGGAACCAGACCGTCACGCTTCCGCCGAGCGGGCACGCTGACCTAAATGACCGGTCCCTGCAATACAAAAGCATTATTGACCCGCCATTCGTCGCACGTGAAAAATCGCCCTTCACACTTTTCAATTACGACGCCTGGCTCCCCACCGTCCAGGACGTCCGAGGTCGTGAGGAGCGGATGCGTCGATTACGAGTCGTGTGTGCGGTGTGTGCGATGGTGTTCGGCGTCGGGGCTCGTGGTGACGCACAGGAAGCCAGACCTGGCGCGCCTGCGCCGGCGGCTCCGGCGCCTCCTGCGGCCTCCGGGCCGGCGACGCTGAAGGTCGGATCGCTGGACATCTCGGTCATCTGGCGCAGCCGACTCGAGATGTGGGACTGGTTCGAGGGTCCGGTCGGCAACAACGACTACGCCTTCTTTCACTCCCTCGTGCGCGTCGGCATCGGCCAGTCGCGGCCTGGCGTCACCTGGTTCGCGGAGGTCTCGCAGCCCACGCTGCTGGCGCTCCCCGACGATGCGGTGGCGCCGGCGCCGCTCGGACAGCTTGGCCTGGGCGGCACGTACTACGTGGCCAACGACCAGAAGACGAACACGGCAGGATTCTTTCTCAAGCAGGGCTTCGTGCAGTTCAACCGGATCGGGCGGTCCACGCTGAAGCTCGGACGGTTCGAGTTCTTCGACGGCACCGAGGCACCGGTGCCCGATCCCGTGGTGGCAAAGCTGGTGCAGGGCCGCATCGCTCACCGCCTGATCTCCAATTTCGGCTTCACCGTCGCGCAGCGCAGCTTCGACGGCGGCCTCTGGCGCTGGACGGCCGGCCCGAACACCGTGTCGGGCTTCGCGGCCCGGCCCACGGCGGGGGTCTTCCAGGTCGGCGGCATGAAGGAGCTCGACATCGAGGTCTATTACGGCTCGTACAACAGGGCCGTCAAGCGCGCCCACGGCGCCGGCTCGTTCCGGGTGTTCGGCGTCGGCTACGCGGACCATCGGACGTCGGTGTTGAAGACGGACAACCGGCCGCTGGCGGTGCGCCAGGCAGACCACGAGCCGATTGCGCTCGGGACCGTCGGCGCCGACTACGTGCACGTGTTCGACACCAGCGCGGGCAAGGTCGACGTGCTGGGCTGGGTCGTGGGGCAGTTCGGGTCGTGGGGCACGCTGTCGCAGCGCGCCAGCGCGTTCGTCGGCGAGGCGGGCTGGCAGCCGCACGCGCGGCTCAAGCCGTGGATCCGCGGCGGCTACTCCTACGGCAGCGGCGATGACGACCCGAAGGACGGGACGAACGGCACGTTCTTCCAGCTCGTGACGACGCCGCGGCAGTACGCGCGGTTTCCGTTCTACAACATGATGAACAACAAGGACCTGTACGGCCTCGTCACCGTACGGCCCGGCCCGAAGGTCACGCTCGGAAGCGAAGTGCACCGGCTGTGGCTCGCGAGCGGGTCGGACCTGTGGTACGGCGGCGGGGGTCCGTTCCAGCCGGATACGTTCGGCTTCGCCGGGCGCCCCAGCTACGGCAAGACCTCGCTGGCGTCCGTGTGGGACCTGAGCGCGGACACGGCACTGACGCCGCATCTGGGGCTGGGCTTCTATTACGGGCACGCGTTCGGATCCGACGTGATCACAGGAACGTTTCCGGAGGGCCCGGGCGGGAATTTCGGCTACGTGGAGACTGTCGTCCGATTCTGAGGATCGGATTCCCGAGCCGCTCGCAGTGAGTCGGGCGGCCGTCTGGAAGGAGACAGGATGAACGCGCTACGAATCGCGATCACCGCATTCACGGTGATTCTGTTGATCATCCTCGTCCTTGGGTGGGGGTGGACGGGGGCGCATCAGCCGCCGCCGGCGCGGCTCGCGAGCCACGTCGTGCTCGGCATTGCGACGCTCGCCGGCGTCTTCGCGATCGTCAGGATCTGGACCGTCCGGCCGCGGTGAAATCGGCAGGGGTCGCTCACGTCAAGGGGAGGACACGACATGGCAACTGTGGCCACGGCCAGCGCGCCCGCGCAGGCCAGTTTCATCGACCACCTGAACTCGGACAAGCACGAGCGGGCACTGCAGGCCTTCATGGTCATCGTGCTGGCGCACTGGATGGAGCACTTGTTCCAGGGCTTCCAGATCTACGTCCTGGGATGGCCGGTGCCCCAGTCGCTGGGGATGCTGGGTATTTCTTCCCGTGGGCGATCAGGTCCGAAGTGCTGCACTACGGCTACGCGGCAATCATGCTGGCCGGCATCTGGATGCTTCGGAAGGGATTCAACGGCAGGAAGGATCACTTCTGGTGGATGGTGGCGTTCTGGATCCAGTTCTTCCACCACATCGAGCACTTCGCCCTGCAGACGCAGGCGATCATCGGGCACAACCTGATGGGTCGGCCGGTGCCGACGAGCTTTGTGCAGCTCTGGGTGCCCCGCGTGGAGCTGCACCTGTTCTACAACACGATCGTGTTCATCCCGATGGTGATCGCGATGTACTACCACATGTTCCCGCCCGAGGGAGAAACCGTGAAGCCGGTGTGCAGCTGCTCGCAGTACGCCCCGGAGCACCACCGCGCCGCGCTGGCGACCGCATGACGCCACGCTGCGGATCCGCTCGCCGGCGGCCGGCGCCGATCCGCAGCCTTCCTGTCGTTCTGCTCGTGGCGCCGGGCCTGCTGCTCGGCGCCTGCGGCCGGGCCGCCCGCCACGCTCCCCCGCTGGACGTCACCTGGTCGCTCGCGCCGACGCCCGCCGTCGTCGGTCCCGCGACGCTGACCGTCACGCTGCGCAATCCGTCGGGCGCGCCGGTCAAGGGCGCGGAAGTGCGGCTCGAAGCGGACATGTCGCACGCCGGGATGGCCCCGGTGTTCGCCGGCGGCACCGAGCGCGGGCAGGGGACGTACGAGATACCGTTTTCCTTCACGATGCGGGGCGACTGGGTGCTGCTCGTCTCCGTCGGGCTGCCGGACGGCGCGCGCCTCGAGCGCCGCATCGACGTCGCCAACGTCAGGCCGTCGGGCTGACGCGGCGCACTGGAGTACGAAGTGTCTTCACAGGCTGCCACGGCTCCGGGCGAGATCGACCTGCTGCGCTGGCCGGTCGTCGGGGCGGTGCTGCGCTGGCGCCGGCTTCGCACGGCCTCCCAGCTCGTCCTCCTTGCGGTCGCGCTCGCCATCGTCGCGCACGGTCTGCTGGGACCGGACCTCGCGCCGAAGAATCTCGCGACCGTCCTCGTCTGGATCCATTACCGCGGCCTGCTGATTGGCGCGCTGCTGGCAATCGGCAACGCGTTCTGCGGCGCGTGCCCCATCATCCTCGTGCGCGATCTCGGCCGCCGGCTGCACGCGCCGACGCGCCACTGGCCGCGATGGCTCGGCGAGAAACGCGTCGCGATCGTTCTGTTCGTCGGCGTCCTGTTCGTGTACGAGCTATTCGACCTCTGGTCGTTGCCGGCCGCCACGGCATGGCTGGTGATCGGGTATTTCGCGACGGCGCTCGTCGTCGATCTGGCGTTCACCGGAGGCTCGTTCTGCAAGCACGTCTGCCCGGTCGGCCAGTTCAACTTCCTGGTCTCGACGCTGTCGCCGTTCGAGCTGAAGGCACGCGATGCCGGCACGTGTGCGAGCTGCCGCACGGCCGACTGCGTCAGGGGCCGCCGCGATCCGGTGGCGCCGGCCAGGGTGATTCAGCGCGGCTGCGAGCTGGGCCTCTTCCTGCCGTCGAAGGTCGGGAACCTGGACTGCACGTTCTGCCTCGACTGCGTGCAGGCGTGCCCGCACGACAACGTCGCGATTGGCTTCCGCATCGCCGGCGAGGAGCTGGTGGACGACCGCCGGCGCTCGTCGATCGGCAGGCTGTCCCGCCGCCCTGACCTGGCGGCCCTCGCGGCGATCTTCACGTTCGGCGCGATGCTCAACGCGTTTGGCATGGTGGGCCCGGTGTACGCGACCGAGGCCTGGATTGCGCACGTCCTGCACACCACGCACGAGACGCCGGTGCTCGCCCTGATCTTCGTCGTCGCGCTCGGGCTGCTGCCGGCCGTGCTCTACGGCTCGGCGGCCGCGGCGACCCGGCGGCTGTCCGGCACGACGCTCGGCGTCCGGGACATCGCGGTACGGTACGCGTACGCGCTGGTCCCGTTCGGCGTGGGCGCGTGGCTGGCGCACTATGCGTTCCACTTCCTGACGGGAATCTTCACGGTAGTGCCGGTCACTCAGAGCGCACTCATCGACGCGACAGGGACGGCACTCGCCGGCGCGCCCAACTGGCGCTGGCTCGGCATGAAGCCCGGCGCGGTGTTCCCGATCCAGCTGGGGGTCGTGCTGCTCGGCGCCCTCGGCTCGCTCGTGCTGGCGCACGGGGTCTCGGAGCGCGACTACCCGCGGCGCGTCGCGCGCGCCATGCTGCCGTGGGCGGTGCTCGTCGCCTGTCTGGCGGCCACGGCCCTCTGGATCCTGGCGCAGCCCATGGAGATGAGAGGAACGACGCTCGGCGGATGACCCGACAGGCTTCATCGCATGCAACGCTCGCCCTCGCGGCCGCGCTTCTGCTCTTCTCCGCGGTCGTCCTGCACGCGCACAGCGGCCCACCGTTCCCGATCCTCGAGAACCGCGTCGCCGGCGCGTACAGCGTCTCGATCTGGAGCGATCCCGACTCGACCGACGATGGCAGCGCGCAGGGGAAGTTCTGGGTAGTGCTGGCGCAGGCGGACGGGAACGAGACGATTCCGGCCGGCACCACGGTCCACGTGACGATTCACGCAACGGATCGGCGCGCGGCGTCGCTGTCGGGCACGGCGGCGCCGGCCGACGGGTTGATCACGCGCCAGTTCGTCTCGCTGCTGATGGATCACGAGGGTCCGTTCAGCGTGCACGTGGTGATCGACGGCCCCCTCGGACACGCGGAGGCCGACAGCCGGGTGGATGCAACGTACGACGTCCGCCCGGCGCCGTGGCTCCTCGTGGTCTTTCTGTTTCCGTTCGCCGCGATTGGCGCGCTCTGGTTCAAAGTGATGCGCCGGAAGAGACAGGCGCTGGCGCAGCGCCAGGTGGAGCGCGGCTGCTAGAATCAACCCATGAAGCGCTCCATCGATCGCCTCGTCGATCTGCTCGATCCGTCGCTGAACCGGCTCTACAACGTGGACCTCGAGGAGGCGCGGCGCCGCGTGCTGAGCGGCGACCCGGCCGCGGTGCGCACCATCGACGGGTCGTTTGCGATCGTCGCGGTGGACGGCATCACCGTGCGTCTGGCGCGGTCGATGGACCGGCCGATGCGCTACTTCCTGGCGAAGCGGCACGAGGGGCCGGCGCTCGTCATCGCGGACCGCATCGACGCGCTGCAGCGCGCCCTGGACGAGGCCGGGCTCGGCGACCAGTTCCATCCCAGCTACTCGCGCATGGTGCCCGCGCACTACGTCGTGGAGCTCGCGCTCGTCGGATGCCCCGATCCCGACCCGACGTATACCCGCTTCTTCACGCCGGGCCGTGGGGTGCTGCCGGCGGACCTGGACGTCATCGGCGAGCGCTACGTCGGGGCGCTCGCGGGCGAGATCGCCAAGTGGCTCCGCGCGATTGACGCCGTGGACCGCACCGCGCCGATTGGCGTGAGCTTCTCGGGCGGCATCGACAGCGGCTCGGTGTTCCTCGTCACGTATCACACGATGCTCGCGCTGGGCATGTCGCCGGCGCGGCTGAAGGCGTTCGTCCTGAACCTCGGCGACGGGCCCGACGTCGAGCAGGCCAGGACGTTTCTGGCGGACGTCGGACTGTCGATGTTCCTGGAAGAGATCGCCGGGCGGCCCGAGGACCTGGATCTCGAGCAGACGCTGCGCGTGCTGGAGGACTACAAGCCGCTCGACGTCGAGTGCGCGGCGATGGGCCTGGCGCTCTGCCGGGGCATCCGCGCGCGCTACCCGGACTGGCGGCACCTGGCTGACGGGGATGGCGGCGACGAGAACCTCAAGGACTACCCGATCGAGGAGAACCCCGAGCTGACGATCCGGAGCGTCGTGGACAACCTGATGTTGTACCAGGAGGGCTGGGGCGTCGGCCGGATCAAGCACTCGCTCACCTACACGGGCGGGCTCAGCCGCAGCTACGTGCGCACGTACGCGCCCGCGGCGGCGCACGGATTCCTGGGGTTCAGCCCATACACGCTCCCGGACGTGATCGAGGTGGCCGAGGGCGTCCCGTTCGCCGCCCTCACGCGCTACGACGTGCCCACGCTGTACTCGCTCAAGGGCCAGATCGTGCGCCGCGGCGTCAAGGCCGTCACCGGGATCGACATGCCGGTCTACCCGAAGCGGCGCTTCCAGCACGGCGCCGCGGCGGCGGGCACGACGAGCCAGCGCCTCGGCGGGACCGAGCGCGACTACCGCCACGCGTTCGAGCAGCTGCACGCGTAGACGGAAACGCCGTTGTGTTGCCGCGGTTCGCGAGCCGGTTCCGCACGCCGGAAAATGCGGCGCCGCTGGGCCCGAAAGGCACCTGTCGTGGCGTCTCCCGGCCTCCGGCGAGCTGACGCTCGAAACCGCGCCTGTCGTCCGCTCGGATTGCGGACTGACGCTCGTCACGCCCGTCCACAAGAAGTGGCCGGGCGCGGCACTCCTCGCTCCCTTCGGCGCGGTTTCAGGCTTACGGGTATCGCGTCACTCGCAGTCGGCCTTGAGCCGCCACGACAGGTGCCTTTCGGGCCTGAGCCGGTTCGCGAGAACAACTGCGCATGACCGACTATCCGTCCACGGCATCCGCGCGCGATCGGTTCGTGCTCGACCGGCGCGGTCCCCGGCCGGCGCACGACTCCTGGCGCCACCAGGGCGTCATCGTCGAGAACGAGCCGATCCCGGGAGGTGGCACGACCCGTGTGGCCACAGTGTTCCTCACCGGCCGCGAGTGCCCGTGGCGCTGCGCGATGTGCGACCTCTGGCTGTACACGACCGAGGCCGACACGCCGCCAGGCGCCATTCCCGCGCAGGTGGCGGCGGTCCGGGCCGAGCTCACCGCGCGCGGCGAATCCGTCGCCGCTCTCAAGCTATACAACGCCGGCAGCTTCTTCGACCCGCGCGCGGTCCCGGAATCCGACTACGGGCCAATCGCGCGGGCGCTCAGCGGCGTGTCGCGAGTCGTCGTTGAATCTCACCCGGCGCTGATCGGCGACCGCCTCGACCGGTTCCTCGCGTCGCTGGACGCGACACGGCCGCCGGGCGAGCCCGCAGCGTCGGTCGAGGTGGCGATGGGGCTCGAGACCGTGCATCCCGGCGCGCTCGAGCGGCTCAACAAGCGGATCACGGCTGAGAGCTTCGCCGACGCCGCCGCGGCGCTTCGTGTCCGCGGCGTGGCGCTGCGCGTCTTCCTGCTGATCTCGCCACCGTTCGTGCCGCGGGCCGAGCAGGACGCATGGCTCCAGCGCTCGGTGCACACCGCGTTCGACTGCGGCGCGTCGGTGGTCTCGCTGATCCCGACGCGCGCGGGTAATGGCACTCTGGAGGCGCTGGCCGTAGAGGGCAGCTTCATGGGTCCGACGTTCGACGATGTCGAGCGCAGCGCCGCGCTCGCCATGGGCATGGCGGCCGGGCGCGGCCCCGTGCTCGTCGATCTCTGGGACCTGGATCGGCTCAGCCGTGGCGTGCCGTGCGCCGGCGACCGCCGCGCGCGTCTCGCCGCGATGAACCTCGAGCAGCGCCTCCTTCCGCCGCACACCTGCCCGGCATGCGCCGGCGTCCCGACGCGATGAGCCTGCTTCCAGTCGAGCGCATCGACGCGGACGTCGCCGTCATAGGTTCCGGCTTTGCGGGATCGCTCACCGCGCTCGCCCTGCGGCGGCTCGGCCGGCGGGTCGTCCTGCTGGAGCGCGGCCGACATCCACGGTTCGCGATTGGCGAGTCGTCCACGCCGCTCGCCAACCTGCTGCTCGAGGAGCTGGCGGATCGGTACGACCTGCCGGGCGTCCGCGTGTTCTCGAAGTGGGGCACGTGGCAGCGGGCGCGGCCCGAAGTGGCCGGCGGCATCAAGCGCGGGTTTACGTTCTTCTTCCACGAGCCCGGCGCGCCCTTCCAAGACACGCCGGATCGCGGGCGGCAACTGATGGTCGCGGCCAGCCCGCACGACGATATCGCGGACACCCACTGGTATCGCCCCGAGTTCGATCTGGAGCTCGTCCGGCAGGCCCAGGCGGCCGGCGTGGACTACTTCGACCGGACCGCCATCGATCGCGTGTCGCTCGCGGGCCATGCCGCCACGCTCGAGGGCGCTCGCGAGGGTCGCTCGATCCGGGTGGACGCGGGGTTCGTGATCGACGCCAGCGGTCCTCGCGGGTGCCTGCATCGCGCGCTGGCGCTCGGCGAGCTGCCGCTGCGATGGCTGCCGCCGATGCAGGGCCTGTACGCGCACTTCACCGGCGTCGAGCGCTGGGACCGGCTGCACGCCGAGTCCGAGGCGCCGCCGTATCCCGTGGACGCTGCGGCGCTGCATCATGTGTTTCGGGGGGGCTGGATCTGGATCCTTCGGTTCGCGAACGGTGTCACGAGCGCCGGGGCGGCGCTGACGGATCCGGTCGCGGCGACGATTCGCGCCAAGGACGGCGCGGCCGCGTGGGCGCGACTGCTCGAGACGCTGCCTTCCGTCGCCGAGCAATGCGGCGGCGCGTCCGCCACGATGCCTTTCGTCCACGCGCCGCGTCTGGCGTTCCGGAGCGCCAGGGCGGCCGGCTCGGGCTGGGCGCTCCTGCCGTCGGCGGCCGGCGTGATCGACCCGCTGCTCTCCACCGGCTTTCCGTTGACCCTGCTCGGCGTGCTGCGCCTGCTCGACGTGCTCGAGCGGACCTCGCCCGGCGCCGGGCGTGACGCCGCGCTTGCCGAGTACGAGCGGACGACGCTGGCGGAGCTCGACGTCACCGAGCGCCTCATCGGCGCGCTGTACGGCGTGATGGACGATCCGACGCTCTTCACGCGAATGAGCCTGCTCTACTTCGCGGCGGCGAGCTTTGCCGAGACGGCGCGGCGCCTCGGCAAGCCCGAGCTCGCGCCAGGGTTTCTGCTCCGCGAGCATTCGGTCTTCGGGCCGGCGCTGGAGGCGTGCGCCGACGAGGCCGGGCGTGCGAAGTCAGGACCGGCACGACTGGCGCTCGAAGCCCGGATCGACGCCGTCATCGAGCCCTTCGACACGGCGGGCCTGCTGGATCGCGGCCGCCGCAACTGGTATCCCGTGCTCGCCGGGGACCTCGTCGAGTCGGCGCACAAGCTGTCGGCCACGCCTGGCGAGCTGCAGGCGCTGCTGGAGCGCATGGGAATGAACCGTAAGGTCCCGGGTTCACACCATCCAGCTACTGCCGGGACGAGCCGGAGCCGCTGATCGCGTCGAACGCGGGCAGCAGGTCGCTCTGCGTCAACGCCGCCTGGAGCTCCGCGAGCAGTGCACGAATCCGTCCGGCGTCCAGACGCGAGCCCTGGATTCGCCAGAGCGCCCGCGCATCGTCGAGATCCTTCGGCCGGCCCGCCAGGACTTTCGCGATGACCAGATCCTCGAGGTCGAGTATCGGGACGGACATCCCACCGATGTCGACCCGCTGCACGCGGCTCAGAAAAACATCCTCGAGCCCGGACCCGGCGAGGACGACGTCGACCGGCATTCCGGTGTTCAGGTGCACGAACGGCATCACGCGGGTGGTTTCGACGAACTGGGGATCGGTGATGCGCAACGTGAATCCGCCGGCACGCATGGCGTCGACGAACGCGACCGGCGTGTCGGGGGTCAGGCGAATCGTGATGTCGACGTCAGCGCTCAGCCGCGGCACGCCGTAGGCGATGACAGCCTGAGCTCCGAAGACATACCAGGGCCCCCACCCGTCCAGTACCGGGCCAAGCGCCGCAAGGAGCTCACGGGCGGCTGGTTCGATCGGCACGTCGAAGGAGCGCAGACAGGCAAACGTGGGCGGCCAGGTCGGAGGCGCGGTCGTCCGGATGTGGCCAGGCCGGGTCGTTCAGCAGTGCCTGGCGCCGCAGCTCGTCGGCGACGCGGAACCCTTCGGCGGCGCCGAGCCGGGCGATACGTTCGGCCCAGTAGGCGTCTTTCGCGCGGCGCACGCGCTCCCAGTCGCGGTCAACGAACGCGCGGATGCCGCGTGTGATCACATCGATATTCTAGCGGAAGTTTCCACCGGCGCCCGCCGGCGACAGCCTGGCGGCGCGCCCGACGAGATGCGGCGGCTGCAGCGCCAGGCACGTGCTCCCCCGGATCGCCTGGATCCCCGGAAGGTTGTGGTGAGCTTGGTCGGCGTGTCCACCGTATCCTGCCGCAAGGCCACTATGTGACCGATCAGGGCTGGTGGCATGTGGCCTGGATGCTGCTATGAGGCCCTGACACCCGCGCGAACCGCTCGCGGAGCAACCGCGGCCGGCTTGCCCGCGCGCGCGATGTCGATCAGGTTCGCAATCGGCCCGATGATGAACAGCGCGTAGAACGGCGCGTAGACGAACTGCATCAGCCGGAACACCGCCTCGAGGATCGCGATCAGGATCGTCACCACGATCTGGCCGCGCTTCGAGCTGACCGTCGTCTTCGGGTCGGTGATCATGAAGAACATGAACAGCTGGTACATCGGACCCGTGACCGGCGAGATCTCGCCCAGCAGCGGCTGCCCGACCAGCGCCGAGCGCAGCCACGCCAGGAGCAGGAACGACGCCAGGTAGGTCAGCGTGATGTGCAGCCGGCCCACCTGCCACAGGATGAACGTGCCGAAGATCCAGACCAGCACCATCGGCAGCAGGTTGTTGCCCCACTGGATGCTGAGGCCGGCCACTGAATCGGCCGCGAGCACGAGCATCGCCACGACGCCGAAGTTGGTCGGGTTCCAGAGGTGCCGGCCCTTGATGCGGAAGACGTACTTCGACGTGATCGAGATGGCCGAGCACAACGCATAGGGCCAGAAGGCGGGCGACCGCACGAGGATGCCGACGCTGATCCCCGAGACGTACGCGCTCGCCAGGTGCGGCCACCGCCCGTACAGCGCCCGGACCACCATGAGCTCCGTGGCGATGGCAGCGGCAATCGCGAGGAACGTGCGCGACCAGCTCTCGAGGAAGCCGAAGCTGAGCTGCCCGGCAACGAGCACCGTCGTGATGAGCAGCGGCGCGAAGTAGCGCGGATCGACGCGGAAAGGCCGGCGCGCTTTCGGCGCCTCGCGCGCGCTGTCGGTGACGACGTCGGTCACGCGGGCTCCTCGATCTTGTACGCGCGGTTCGGCTGGGGCTTCGTCAGCTCCTGCGTCTTGCCGGACGGCCAGCGGATCACCGCCTTGTCCACCGTGGCCGCCGTGCCGAGACCGAAGTGCAGCCGGTGGTCGTTCTGCGAGCAGAAGCCGGAGCCGCCCAGCACCTCCTGCACCTGCTCCTGACCGTTCCACGTGACGGTGACCTCGGCGCCGATGGCGCTGCGGTTCGAGCATCCCGTGCCGCCGGCGTCGGGCCGGCACCCGCCTTCGAGATCGAACGCGATCCAGTGGCGATCGGGCGCCACCTGGTTACGGTAGAAGACGAGCGGCCCCCGCTGGTTCGCGACGACGACGTCGAGCATGCCGCGGTTGGAGAAATCGCCGAGCGCCACCGCGCGGCCGTCGTAGCGGTCCGTGGCGCCGACGATCTGCGAGACGTCCAGGAAGCGGCCCGCCCCGTCGCTCAGCCAGAGCTTCTTCTGCTGGTAGCCGCCAAGGCTGCGGTTCCCGATGGCCGGCCAGTTCTTCGCGTCCGAGATGACGACCTCGTGGCCGCCGGCGACCTTCGAGAAGTCGTACCAGTAGCTCTCGCGCGGCGACGCCGAGACGTACCCGTTGACGAGATACAGGTCGAGGAAGCCGTCGTTGTTGAGATCGGCGAACTGCGCGCCGAAGCTCCAGCCGCCCAGCTCGATTCCGAGCGCGCGCGCCATGTTCTCGTAGCGCGGGATGCCGTCCTTGCCCGGCGCCGAGGGCACCCAGAGGTTGTTGCCCTGGAGCAGGATGCCTTCCTCGGAGATGTTCGAGACGTAGATGGAGAAGCGGCCCTGGTTGAAGACGTCGCCGACCGTCGCGTTCATGCCGCTCTTGGGCGCGAAGCCCACGCCGGCCTCACGACCCACCTCGCGGAAGCGGCCGCCCTCGTTGAGGAACAGCTCCGACACGCCGTAGTCGTTGGCGATGAAGAGATCCGGGTAACCCGTGCCACGGAGGTCCGCCGCGACCGCCGCGAGCGCCCACCGCCGGGACGAGATGCCGACCTTCGCGCTGACCTCCTCGAATCTCCCGCCGCCCAGGTTGTGGAACAGGTACTTGCGGCCGCCGTTGTCCGCGTACTCGAAGCTCTCGGGCATCATCTTCGTGCTCGTGAGCTTCCACAGGTTCACCGACTCGGGATAGTAGCCGCCGACGAACAGGTCCAGCCGCCCGTCGCGATCGTAGTCGAGCCACACGGCGGTGTTCACGTTGGCCCAGGCGGGCAGGCCGACGCCGTCGCTCACGCGCGTGAAGTGCGCGCCGCCGTCGTTGTGGAAGAGATCCTGCTTCCCCCAGCGGTACAGGAACAGGTCGTCGAAGCCGTCGTTGTCGTAGTCGCCCCAGACGGCGCCCATCGACACGCCGGTCTCGTGCTGGTTCACGTCCGCGATGCCGAGCCGTTCGGCGATGTCCTCGAAGGTGCCGTCGCCCCGGTTGCGGAACATCCGGTTGGTCGAGCCTTCCTTGCTGTCGGTGACGTAGATGTCGGGCCGGCCGTCCCGGTCGAAGTCCACCACCGACACGGCGGCGCCCATCGACGCCACCTCCGGCATGATGTGCGCGAGCTTGGGGTCGAGCGTCGGCCCGTGGTGGACGAAGTCGAGGCCGGCGGCCTTGGAAGACTCGGTCAGCTTGAAGCCGTACTGCGCGAGCGCGTTGACGCCGGCCGCCGGCGCGGCCCCCTGGCCTCCGAACCGGCGGATCAGCCAGGGCGTCATCAGCAGCCCGGCGAACACGACAACGAGCACGATCCTGGCGCCTGTTTTCATGGCGTGTGCTTCATCCCCGGCGGCACGATCAATGCCTCGCGCAGAGCGTCGGGCGTGACGTACCGCGTGTGGTAGCGGGCGAAGTCATCCGGATGCGCCCGATACACGGGATCGTCTTCCAGGCGCCCCGGCGGCTCGTCGTAGCGGGCGTTCGCGTGCGAGGGCAGCGGCAGCACCGTCCGGGAGAAGCCCGTGTTGAAGTCGCCGTCCTTCTCCCAGCCGTCGGAGATCAGGACGAAGTCGCGAACGAGGCCCGCAGCCGGCGGCGGCCCGGCCGGGAACTGCACGCGCAGCTCGTCGCCGGCATTCATGATCACGTACCTGTCGTCGGTGCGCTGCAGCAACTCGCCGACCTCGCCGAATCGCGTGTAGTAGCCCTCGAGGTCGCGCCAGCGCTGACCGGTGCCCGCCAGCACGTAGCGCGGGCGCTCGGGCACACTGGCGTTGGCCTGCTCTGTCTCCGAATAGCCCCGGTAGCGCAGCTCGGCGCCGGCAAGCGGCAGCCGGCGGGTGGCGATCCGGACGTCCGGCCGGCCCCGGGCCCAGCCCAGGCGATCCCAGTAGATCTCCAGATTGGTGGAGAGGCGGAGCCGCCGCGGGCCCGCGGCCCCGAACAGGCCCGTCAGGTCGATCATAACCGTCTTGTCCTTGCCCGCGGGGAATCCGAGCCCGGCCCGAACCTGCCGGAAATGCCCGTGTTCATCGGCCACCTGCAGCGACAGCCCCTCGGGCGCGGGGTGCGCGCCCTGCGAGATCGCGACGTTGATCGAGCTGTCGGTCGGGTGGATCCAGCCCTGGCCGACGAGCCACAGCGGCCCGGACCGCGGCGCCGTTTCGGGCAGCTCCATCTCGACGACGTGCGGGCGCGTGATGCCCTGGTAGCGCCCGCGTCCCGCGAAGTCGAGGTAGCGGTCGTCCCTCGTGCGCGCCGACCCCGAGACGTCGCCGCCCAGGTCGTCGCGCACCGAGGCAAACGGCGCCACGGACCCCGTCACGATGACCTGGGGCACCGGCGGGGGCACGGCGAATCGTTCGTCCACGAACACCTCGGTGCCCTCGGGGTGATCGACGGCCATCAGCGAGACGAGATCGAAGAAGTGCGCCTCCCAGAGCTCCGCGGTGATCCGCAGATCGTAGGTGCCGTCACGCGGCGCGAGCTGGCTGCCGGCGAGCTTCACCCAGTCCTCGGTCATCGCCACGTTCGCCGTCGCCTGCGCGTTGATGCGGAGCCCCAGCGGCGAGCGCCACAGCAGGTCGGTGACCCACGCCATCTCGCGCCCGTTCCAGGCAAACAGCCACGGGCACGATCCCTTGAGCCGCTGCGTGGCCTTCACGGTCTGGTCGGCCTTCGTGTCGAACTCGGATTGCAGCGCGCCGTTGGGCCACGTGATGCGGACGACCTCCGCGCCGACCGCGTCGCCCAGGCCGAAATGGACGACGGGCGCGTCGATCACCTGCTTCTGCGTGTGGACGCCGGAGCGCATCTCGATCTCGCCGCCGATGCCGAACGAGTTGATCCGCTGGTCGCCGGTCACCGTCGTCGCGCGCGTGCGGAAGACCTGCCAGTGATACGGCTTCGTGCCGCGACTGGACGCCCGAACGAGGCGACCGTCGGCAGCGCGCCCGACGAGATCGAGGCGCCCGTCGCCGTCGAGATCGGCCGCGGCCTGGACGCCGAGGTCGAGCGCCGGGGCGGCAGGCGTCCACGAATGCCCGGGACCGGCGAGCAGCACGCGCGCGGACGCCGGGCCGGAGACCACGAGATCCGCGGCGCCGTTGTTGTCGAGATCGGCGGCCAGCAGGCGCGCCGCGCCGGAGGCGAGTCCCGCCGGCCGATCGATGTGCGTAGTGGCGGATGCCTTCCAACCGCCAGGCGCCGTGCGCGACAGCCGCGCGATCGCGCCCTCGCGCGTCAACACGAGCAGGTCGAACACGCCGTCGCCGTCATCGTCTGCGGCCGCGAGCGCCACGGCCTGGCCGTTCGGCGGCGGGACGCGCTCCTCGCGCAGGATCCCGCCGCGCTGGTTCAGGAACACGTGGACAGCGCCTGCTTCGTCCACGAGCGCAGCGTCGGGGACGCCTTCGCCATCGAGGTCGGCCCAGGCGAATGCGCGTGCACGAGAGACGCCGGCGAACAGGTCGCGGACGGTGAACGTGCCGTCGCCGTTGTTGCGGAGTACCGTCGGCGACCCGTCCCGCGGCGCGAGCACGAGATCGAGATCCCCGTCGGTGTCCACGTCCGCGGGCCAGATGCCGTAGGCCGGACCGTGGAGCACCGCGGCCGGTAGCGTTGCCGCGCGCGTGACGTCGGTGAACCGGCCGTCGTTGGTCTGGCGCAGCAGGCAGACGCCGCCGGGTCCGGCGACGGCGAGATCGGTGCGGAAGTCGTAGTCGAGGTCGGCCGACGCCACCGCGTCGGGCGACAGCGCGCCGTTGCCGGCCACCGCCGGACAGGCAATCGGCGCGGGCAGCGACGAGACGCGCACGCCGTCCACCCCCGCCGAGGCGATGACCGGATCACCTTCGCCGGTGAGCCAGACGGCGCCGACCCACTGAACCGGCGATGCGCCCTCGACTGGCGCGACGGCAAACGCGAGCGTCGTGTCCGGAGCCGCCGGCTGCGGTTCGGGATTCTTCAGGCGCAGGAAGCGCGTGAGCGGCCGGCCGACTTCCTCGCGCGGCGTGCTGAGCTCGGCAAGCGCGAGGCGGTACGCGGTCTCGCGCAGGAGGAAGTTCTTGAGGAACGCGACGCGCGTGGCCGCCGCCTTCGGGTTCGCGGCCGCCGTATCGCGCAGCTGCTTCAGCTGCTCCTGCGCCTCGGGCGACCACGCCTTCGAGGCCTCGGCCAGCGGCGCGAGCGCCGAGGTGAGCGCCGCCTGATCGCCGCGCTTGGCCGCAATGCGGATGTACTCCAGGCGCGCGGCGAGGTTCTCGTGCGTCGAGAGGAGCCGGCCGAGGATGCGCTCGGCGGCTTCGTCGCTCGCGGGGCCGCCCTGCCGCTCGGTGTCGAGCGCGAGCGCGTATGCGGCCTCGTAATCCGTCGGGTCGAGCTCGATCGCGCGCTGCCAATGACGGACGGCCTCGGCCAGGTTGCCGCGCCGGCTCTCGGCAAGCGCCTGCAGGCGCTGGATGTCGCCGCTCTCGGGCGCAAGCGCCGCGGCGCGCGCGATCCGCTCGGCGCCCTGGTCGATCTCCTGCTGCCGCAGCAGCAGCAGCCCGAGGTCCGCCCAGCCGGCCGGCTCCTGCGGCACGAGCGTCGTCACCCGGTCGAAGTTCTGGCGCGCCAGGACCTCCTGCGTCGTCTGCATCGCCGACAGGCCCGTGTAGAAGGCGGTGACGGCCTCCTTGTACGTCTGCGGCGAGACGACCGGTTCGGACTTCGACGAGCAGGCGGCGCCAATCCCCAGCAGCGCCAGGGACACGGCGACCAGTGACCGGGACATGAGTACGCCATTGTAGCCGTCCGCCATCAGGTGGGAGCGCCGGCATTGGAGCTGCGTGCCCACTCCGCGGAGCAGCTCGACGCTCGGATCGGCGGCGAGGATTGCGACTACCACGTGCCGTTCTCCGTCGCGCTTCTTCGTGATTATGGCAGCGCTGTCGCCATCTCCCCATACCGGCACCAGGCGTTGGCCAGCTTCATCTGCCCGGGCGTCTGGCAACCGGGGGTGAACAGCGCCGGGCTCGAGACGACAATCACCGCGCACCGTGCACGTGACGTGGCGACGTTCAGCCGGTTGCGGCTGTAGAGGAATCCCATCCCGCGCGGCGCGTCTTCGGCGGTCGATGTCGCCATCGAGCAGATCACGATCGCCGCTTCCTGGCCCTGGAAGCGGTCCACCGTGCCAACCCGCGCGCCTGGAATTCGGTCGGCGAGTGCGTACACCTGCGCGTTGTAGGGCGCGACGATGAGGACGTCGTCGAGGGTCAGCGGCTTCTCGATGCCGTGCTGGTCGATCCAGGTGACTCCCGACTCTGTGAGCCGTGCCACGAGTCCGACGACGACCTCCACTTCCTCCGGAGCCCAGTTCTGGTTCCCGTCGTGCTCGACGGGCAGGTACCACAACCCCGCGCCCGACGGGCGGCCGGTGTTGCGGAGGACCTGTTGCGAAACTTCCGGACGGGGATGGAGTCGCGACTCGTAGAACGACTCCGACGTGAAAGCGCAAATGGCCGGCGCGAGCCGCCACGTGTCGCCCATGAAGAGCCCCTGCTCCGGCGGCATCGTCTCGTGCTCCTGGAGCACGTGCTGCAGGACGGACGCGGCGCTCCCATCCGGATGCGAGGCCTTGAGCGGCTGCTCGAGCTGCTGCGGATCGCCGAGCAGCACCAGGCTGCGCGCGGCTTGCGACACGGCCAGCACGTTGGCGAGCGACATCTGTCCGGCCTCGTCGATGACGAGGACGTCGAGCGTGTTCGCGAACTCGGGGCGGGCCCAGAGCCACGCCGTGCCGCCGAGGACGTCGGCTTCGCGCCCGGCGAGGACCGCTTCGACGTCGGCGTTCGAGTCCAGGTCCCGGATGCCATCGGGAACTTCCGCCGGTTCGCCGGGTTTGTGGGCGCACCGGACCGTGAGCCCGAGCGTCGATGCGACCTCGAGCGTCTTCGCAATCTGGTGCCGGATGACCTTGTGACCGGTCGCACAGACGCCGACGGTCTTGCCGGCCCTCACCAGCTCGCAGATGATGTGCGCGCCGGTGTAGGTCTTGCCCGAGCCCGGCGGGCCCTGAATGGCGAGCGTGCTCTCGTCCAGCGTCGCCGCCAGACGCGTGGCGCGAGCCAGGTCGTCCTCGCCGTCGATCTGCCAGGGGCTGCCGCTGGACGTCACGGGGCGCTCTCCGAGGAGCAGGCGGCGGGCTGCACGAAGGTCGCCCGGCCCGTGCACGCCGTTGGCGGCGACCCATTCCGCCAGGCGGTACAGCGCATCGGCGAGGACGTCGGTGCCGAAGATCCTGCGGGTCAGGATTCCTGTCGGGCGCTCATCGCACGTCTTGGCCAGGTGCTTGATGTCCACGGTCCTGGCGTCGCGGTCGAAGGCGGCGACCGTGCCGATCTTGTGATTCGCCGAGGTGAGCGCCTCGGCGTCTTCGGTGATGTCCGCCTCCTGCGGCGGGAAACGGTAGCGGTTCACGACCGTCCTCTTCGTCGCGCGCACCTCCTCCACGAACTCGAGGCCGACGAGCGCCTCCTTCTCGTCGCGCAGCGCCTCGTCGTCCAGGTCGGTCAGGCGGTAGAACTCCCACCAGACCGCCTTGTCCTCGAGCCGGTGAAATCCGAGGAGCTGGGCCAGCAGCCAGCTCGCGTGTTGTTCCGGGCTGCGCGCCGCTCGATCGACCGGGACACCGGCCAGGAGCCGTTCGGCGAGCGCGCCGAAGCGCGCGTCACGCTCGGTCAGCTTCTCGTTCGCCTCGGGGGGCTTTGGCGATGGCCTTGGAATCTCAGTGCCGCCGGCCACGAGCCCTGCCCGCAGGGACTCGAGCCAGTTACGGAGTCCGGCCGCCGAGAGGCAGTCGTCGCGGTTGTACGACGCCACCGTGCCGCGTAGATCCCCGGTCTCGGGGACCGGCTGTTTCGTCTCGAGGAGGTACTCGATTTGCCGGAGGGTCTGGGATGCGCGATCCAGCGGCGTCTCGCGCGTGAAGGCGTAGAACGGCTCGAGCTTCTTGATCGAGTAGCGCTCGACGCTCGCCCGGAGCGCCTGGCGGGTGACGGCGTGCAGATCGACGAGCACCTCGCCGCGCAGCAGCCGATCGAGCTGTTCCCCGCAGACGCCGTACCTGCCCATCAACCGCTTCAGGGCGGACGGCTCGTAGGGCGCGTAGTGGTAGATGTGCAGGTCCGGATGATCGCCGAGGCGGGCCGTCGCGAATGCGATGAATTCCTCGAAGACGCGCATCTCGTGCCCGGCGTCCAGCCCCCAGCGCTCGTGATACGTCCAGCGGCCATCGGCCTCGCGGACCGTCCAGCCAAAGAGGTATTCGAGGCCGTCGCTGCCGGCGAATGGGTCCCCTTCGAGGTCCAGGAAGATGTCGCCGGCCGAGGGCGCGGGGAGCCGGAACAGGCCGAGTCCTTCTTCCAGCGGGAGCATCTCGTGCTGCGGACTGCCAGTGGTCCGGCCGAGCAGCTGAATCCGCGCCTGGTCGCGGACACGGGTCATCGCTTCGCGCGAGCCGCGCTCCGGCTTGAAGGGGAGCGGAAGCGGCAGTTCCGCGAGCGCGGTCAGCGTCCGCACGTCGTGCCGCACCAGCTCGTCGCGCTGGCCGCGGCGGATGCCGGCGACCAGGCTCAGGTGGTCATCGTCTCGCCGCCGCATCGCGCATGGGTATTGCCACCGGCAGATGTCGCAGTGGCCGACCGGCTCCGGGTAGGTGGCGGCGCTTTCGCAGGGCCGACGGCCATGTCCGTGGGACCCAACCGCCTCCTCCAACCTCCCCCGCACCAGCCGGTAATACGCCACGTACTCATCGAACCTGTATGTCTGTTCGACGAAGGGCTCGCCCGGCGTCACGACGTGGAAGTGCGCGGGCGCCAGCCCCTGAATTTTCGCGACCATGTCCGAGTACGCGCAGAGCTGGAGGATGGTGCCGCCGCGGGTTTCCTGCGCCAGCTTCGTGTCCACCGCTTCGTAGGACCAGCCGCCCAGCGCGCTCGGCGTCGGCGTCCGGATCAGGATGTCGGCATAGCCGGCCCATGCACAGTCGCTCAGGGCCGCCTGGACGATGACCTCGGCGCCGAGGTGCATGGCGGCCCGGGTCTTCTCGAAGGCCGCGTCCGAGAACTTGTCGCCGGACAGATCGAGCACTTCGCGGCCGCGCGCGCGAAGAGCCGCGACGTACGCGCGCTCGTGCTCGTCACCACGCGCGCGAAGCACCTCGACGACATGATCGTCCACCGCCGGCGGGCGCAGTTCGCCCCGCGCCACGGCCAGGTTCAGCGTCGTCAGGTGCGCGCAGGCGAGGTGGTTCGAGAGGTCGGAGGGGGAGAGGCGGAGGTCGTCGTCGATGAGGCGCATGTGCTGGCAGCCGGCCCTGCCCGCCGGGCAGCCTACAGCGGCGGTTGTGAAACAGCAATGGACCATCCTAACTGACTGCTCATAAGAGGCTTGACATCAATCGTTGCCTGAATATGACAGGCCGACGCGAACAATAGGAAGCCCGTGGCCGCAGCGCTCGCTCGCCCTGGATCGGGACGATGCGCTGTCGGCCGTTGCCATGACGGACGCCGAACGGCGGTGGCTGCGGGCCAATCGGTCGGCCCTGGCGGCGCGCTGGCGCGCGCTCAGCAGGCTGGAGCCGGAGATCACCGCGAATGCCTCGAATTGAACTTCGCTCCGTCAGGACCGCTGAACGAACGCGCGGTGATCCGGACGCGCTTCTGAACAGCGGACTTCGTTCGCCGTCACGTTGAACGGGAAGTACTTGCCAAGGCCATAGGGGCAGCCGTGCAGGGCGAGCACGGCGCTGATGTTCGCCTGCTTGAACTCGACCGAGCCTTTCGATCGGTCGTGAAGCAGGCTCCTGAGCGCGTGGTTGTGCGCGGCCTTGTTGACGGGCAGCCCGGCCAGCTCGTCGCGGAGCATGGCGATGTAGTCGGGCACGGTGGGGTTCACGTCGTCCAGGAACTCAGACGCCGGCTCGACCGCACTGATCGAGAGCCGGTCTCGTGCCCGCGTGCACGCGACATAGAGCAGTTGGCGCTCCGTGTCGTATACCTCCTGCAGGTCCCCGTCGTCGCCGACATTCTCGATGCGCTCCTGCAGTGGGAGGACCTCATCGTCGCAGGCCATGACGGCGACCGCGCGAAACTCCAACCCTTTTGCCAGATGCATCGTGGCGACGCTCGCGTGCCCCGGCTTGACCTCGACCCGGTCGTCCAGTACCCGGGCCGCCATGTTCGCCGCTTCAACCGCCGAGAGCGCCCTGGGCAGTTGCGGCCCTGAACGAACGAAGATCCCGATCTCGTGCGCGAGGACGCCGTCCTGGCTCAAAGACTGGAACCAGGCGCCCACGGCTTTCGACTCCTCCACTTCGTTGGGATACGTGTGGACCCGCGGCGGCGGCCCGTTGAACACGGAGACGGTGTATCGCCGATCCTCCCGATTGCCGTCAGCATCCGTGATCTCCGGCCCAAGCAGCCGGTCCGCCTGCTCGCGGATCTGGTGCGACGTCCGGTAGTTCACTCGAAGAGTCCTGGACCGGCCTCGGACGTCCACTCCGAGGGACTTCCAGGAGAAGGGCTGCTGGAAGATGCGTTGGCCAAGGTCTCCGGAGAAGAACAGCGCGTTCGGCCGGGAGCCACCCAGTGCCGCCAGGAAGCGTAACTGCGCGATGCTGACGTCTTGAGCCTCGTCTACGATGGCCGCATCGAACGCTGGCGCCCGGCTTGCCTGCGAGCGCGCAAGAGCCTCGAAAACCGCGGGCTCCGTTGTGAGACCGCGTTTCACGAGGCCAGTCCTCACTCGTTCGAAGATGCGCCAGAGCACTGCGCGGCGGCTCTCCGGCAAGCGGGTGCGGCGCCCGAGCCGCTGGACGTCTCGATACGCCTCCCAGGTCCTGAGCTGCCAGGCATCGACCACATGGTCCCACTCGGCGCGCAGGAACGCTGGAGAGAACTTGTGGTCGCCCTCGACAGCCGAGGCATCTCGAAGGAGCTCGCTCAGGTCAGCGGCGGGGGCCAGCCTGACAGGGCCGAGCTGCGCCTGATGCAGGCGGAGCCCCAAAGCCGTCATGGCGTGAACTTCGAGGCGCTCCGCGGTCCGTGGCTCATTCCCAATCAGCCGCTTCAGGTTGGCCCGAAGAGCGTGTGCGAGCGGTTCAGAGAACATCGCCAGCAGAACGCGGCCGTCTGCCAACGCCCGGGCCAAGTGAACCGCCCGGTGGAGGGCAACGATGGTCTTCCCGGTGCCCGCCGACCCCGAGACCCGAGCCGGGCCGCTGAAGTCGCGCGAGACCAGATCTCGCTGATCGGGATGGAGGAAGACCGCCCACTTCTCCCACGGCGCCTCGAGTGCTCGCTCGAGTCCTCGACGCCGGTGACCACCCGGAAGCGGCGCTGCGCGTCGGGATGGGTGAACGGACCGAGCGGCGTGCCGTACGAGGGGGCCTCTGGTGCGGAACTCGTGGCTTTCCCCCGGTGGCGAGCTCGAGCACCGCTTCAGCGGCTTCTGCCGGGAGGTGCGCTGTCAGTGCGAGCAGCCGATCCTCGTCGGCTGCTCGTACGTCCTCGACCCACTCCGCAGGCACTCCATACCCCAGAAGGGCCGATTCCGAGACGCCAGCCAAGGGTATGGCCGTCGGCGTTCTGGTGGCCTGGACGTCCGACGGTACCACGATTTCGCGGATAGACTCGCGCAGCTCGACGATCTGCGCGGCGCCGGTGACGGAATGCGTCTCCAGCTTTCGTCGTTCTGCCGAGGTGTACGCGCGGTCGTGATGATCGACGTAGCAGAGCAGGAGGCTGTCGTCCGTCTTGTGGACGATGAGGCGGATGTCGACGTTTACGCGAGGTGACCAGAAATGCTTGTCTTTTGCCTTGTCGAGTTTGTGGAAGCTGAAGCCAGTGGCGGACGGATCCATCTGGAGATCGAAGGCGGTTGTTTTGACGGCCTTCTGCTCATCGCCGGTCAGCCGCGCCAGGCTGTCAGTGAAGGTGTCGGCGATCAAGAACACGCTCATCCCAACAAGCCACGGATTGTGGAGGGAAGGCTGGCATTCCCTTCGCCGACGCCCATCGCGTGGATGCCCACCTGGTTCGTGGCAAGAAACGCCGGTGCTGCCAACCACGGCGCCCCATCAATCCTTGGTACGATCAGCGTGGTTGCTACCGCCCGTCGCGCCCCTATCCGAAGTGAATCCTGATAGACGTGTGCCGACTGCATGGCATCAAGGATGTTTTCACGGCTCGCCCGGTACTTCGGGTCAAAGATGGCGAAGCTAGTTTCGCGTTCTGCCTCTACGACGAGAACAATGTCGGGAATGCGCTGCTTCGACACCGACCAGCGGCGCGCCACGTCAGCTTCACTCGTGCCGAAGGTGGGTTGAAGGAGCAGGCTGGCCTCGCGGCCTTCGAAAGTCCCGTGCCACGAATACGGCGACGCCCTGCGCCTCCAGCGCCAATTGGGGAATCGTTCGCACATCAGTCTTCCCAGCCGGACGAAACACCAGCGTTCGTAGATCTCCCACGTTGGTGAAATCCAGGCGCGCTCCTTGGGATCGGCGGCATCAACACCGCGACGAAGGCCACGCCAACCCTGAGTCCAGACGCGGGATACGCTGGGTCCGCGGCAACGGCCGTCAGTCCAGAGGCCGTTGCCTCTGCGCGGGTCACGGATGAGAACGGGGCCCGTCGCTTCAATTGCTTGAACTCAGCGATCGCTGTTTCAAGGAATTCGCGGCGACGTGGCCATCGTGGCGCCAGTGGGGTCGTCGTATCGCTTTCAATTGCTCTTTGCACTTCCAGCGAGAGGCGTCCCAACAGTTCCCGCGCCGGTACGAGCAACGACTCGATCATCGCCAGAATCGCTCGATTCGCCGCCGAGTCCACCGATTCCTCGACCGAAGGTACATTGAAGCGGACTTCCTGCCAGTCCACTTCTGTGTCGTGAACCCCGGCGAGTAAGGCCAGGGCCGCGCCACGCACAACGCCCATAACTGTCTGTCGGTCGACTCGTCGGACGCGGTGAATAGCCGCAGATTCACGGCGCGCCTGAAGCGCATACCTGGGCCTCCGGCACACCGGGTCCACAGACCGTAAGAAGTCAGGCAGGTATCTGCGCAGTCTTGCGAAGGCCAGCCACGGGTCTTCCGTGGCGCCAATGTGTCCCACTAGACCGGTAGCGGGTTCGGTTCCAAGAACAAGCAAGGGGTCTTCCTCGAGAAGCTCTGCAACCATCAGGTCGATGTCGTCTCGACCCAGCTTCGCAGGGCTTGGCGCCACGTCCAGCAGAAAGAGTGCTGCACGACGCCCGTCACGTCGACACAGTTCGGCGGTCACCTCGCCGGCGAAGAACCCTGGCTGCCAGAGCCAGCAGCAGGGGTCGTTCTGAGTGGATCCCAAGGGTTCGTCATCGATCAGGAGGGTCCATTCACCGGCCGGCTTCAGGAAAGCGTATCGCCCAGTTTCGGTGAACCCGGTGTTCGTGCCGGGTGCCTCGATCAGTGAGGCAAGCGGAGAGCCAGGCGAATCGGCGGTCCCCCACTGCACGAGCGGCCGAGACTGTCCTGCGGCTACCTCCAAAACCGCGCACTCCCGGTGGCTTCAAGATTGCCCGCAGCTCTGCCACCTTCTTGGCGGACACTGTCAGGCCAGAGCTGTTTAGCACGGCCTCGCAGTCTTCGAATGCTTTCCTGAATCTTGGAGAGTCGTCACCTCTCAGCTTCGGCAGTACTTGGCATAGACAACCCCGTCAAGTGCGGCGTCAAGAGGTAGAACGTCCTGTGCGCTCGCGGCTCGTTCGATAAAATCGAGCACGTCGTCGACGACGCGCCATCCGAAGTGGAGACGAGCGGGGGACAGTGCGGCCATCAGGCGAGTCAGGATGTCACGCGTACGAGCCTCGTCGCGCGACGGGATGCCCCGGCGTCCCCAACGTGGATATTGGTCGAGGTCGATATCCCAGAACTCGAGGATGAACGCCCGGTCGAGGACCTTGTCCGAGAGGCCGTGGGTGGTTTCGTCCATGTTGACCGTTCCGATAAGGACGAGGTTGTCCGGATAGGCCACTGACCCTGGGACGCCGTCGAAGTAATCGCCCTCAGTGTGAAACTCGATTGAATCCCCCGTTTCCATGGCCGACAGCAACGGCGCCATGTACTGCTCGGGATGCGAGAGGTTCATCTCGTCGAGAATCGCGACGTACGGATAACCTGGATTCGCCGATGCCTCCAGCACAAACTCGAGGAACGCCGTACGCGAGTACACGAATCTCCTCGCAGAGGGTTGGTGAATCCGAGCAGAGCCGCCGGGTCGTGCCAGCCCGGCTGCACCGCAAGGGTGAAGCGGTGGGCCTGTTCTGCGACTATGGCTCGGGCGTACTCCCGGGCAAGGAGCGTCTTACCCGATCCGGATAGGCCGGTGAGGATCGCGAAATGGCGTCGCGGGTGAGACCAGAGACCTGCGTGCAGTCGCACGACGAGAGCCGGTTCAAATCTGCCCGCCTGCTGTACGCGAGTCACGATTGAGGCAAGCTCGGGCAGCTGGATAGGTTCGGCGGGGACGGGAGAGGGGGCCGGAGGCGAGGCTGGTGCGGCCCTGTCCCCAGGGGCGGGAGGGAGCGGGTCGGGCTCCCATTCGATCTGTTTTGCCCACTCTTCCCCCAGCGACGTGAGCGTGTACCTGTAATCGGCGCCCGTTTCAATGACTCCCATTGACCGGAGCCAGGCGACTATCGCCTGTGGCGCGAAGTTCGTTGTCCAGCCTGGATTCATCGACCGGATCGCGGCCTGCAGATCAGTGCTCGATAGTGGCCCGCGGTCGCGCAGTTCTGCGATCGCCTTGTCGGCCCCAAGAATCCGTGTCAGGATCCAGTCCGAAAGATCGCTCGGATCTCCGGATTCGAGCACGTCTTCGCCCCGCTCGGTCAGGACGTAACGACCGTCTTCCAGGTGAATCACGCTCAGTTCGCTCTGGAGGACGTTAATGGTCACGCCGAGGGAGCTGGCTTTCGACTCCGGCGACGACGCGCGCAAGAAGTCCAACAGCTCCTCGCGTGTCGCACCATCGCGCACAAACTCCAACGTTGACAACACCCCAGGGAAAAGCCCCTTGATTGCTGTCAGGCCTCGCCGCCGCCGTGCAGCTGGCAGGGGGAGCAGCTTGGTCTTCTCCTCGTCATCCGAAGTTGACTCGGTGACGTCATCGGCATCCCGGACGTACCGAGCGTAGAGGAACCACGCGAGGGCCATCCGCTCTGCCTGCGCTTCCGGTGCGTCCGACGCAAGGCCCAAGACATGGTCGAGGCGGCCGCGAACGAACGTGTGGCGCTCTACGTGTGGCAATCGCCCTTCGCTGCCCATCGCCTTGGCGAGCTTGTGAATCTTGCCGAGTGCAGCAACGGTGGTCATACCCTCGGGGTACAACGCGGCCATTACCCGGAAGATCTTCAGGTGGGGTGTCTTGTTGGTCTTCAAAAGAGCTGACAGCCTGGTTTTCAGTTCCGCGTGCAGCGCCGTGAGAAACAAGAGACGCGCCTCACGCTGAGCAGGCAACGGGTCTATCGACCGAGCCGCCAGCCAATCACGAAACCCCGCGTCTTCGAGTGCTTTGTCCACGCTGATGTTGCCTTGACCGATTGCGGCGACGTGGTTGTGTTCCCAGAGGCGCTGCTGGAACTCCCTCGTCGCGCGCTGATGTTGCGTGCACGTTCTGACCCACTCAATCGTTCCGGCCAACCGCCGTATCCACTCCGAGTCGTCCTGCCTCCACTGGCTCGATGAGCCCAATGCCTCAACCGCAGCCTTGAGCCCGGCGTCAGTACCAAGGTCAGGCCTCGTCTGTCGCTTTCGGTCACTCCACCCGGAACACCTTCATCACCTCGTCGCCGAGGTGGTTGATGACCTTCACCGCGATCCGGCCGGACTTCGGCTTCGTGAAGGGCGCGACGTGTCGCTGTGCAGCGTGGCCCAGGCGTCCTCGTCGATCTCGGCCTTGAGCGTGGTCTTGAGCGCCTTGTACGGGTCGTTCGGCGCCGAGGAAGTAGGCGTGGCGGACGAAGAAGCTCTCTTCGTTGTAGTCCGTATCGATGAACCAGCAGGCGATGCCCTCGGCGCCGTCGCTGCGCACTTCGCCGGTCGTCGGGTCGAAGACGTCCACGCCGTTGACCTTCACGCGCATCTGGCCGTCGCTCGTCCTGGAGGATGTCGATGTCTGGCTCGCCGAAGATGACGAAGAGGTTGCCCTTGCCGGTGTTCTTCAGGTCGTCGGCCATGTGCAGGTCCGCGTTCATGCGCGCCTTAGCACCGGCATCGGCCGAGCTTGCTCGAACTCCGTTGGCGTGCGCGTCGTAGTTGAAGGCGCAGGCGATCAGCACATCGAAGCCGGCATCGCCGGCTTCGCGCGCGGCATCGACGAGGTCGGGCCGGCCGACCGTGCCAAACTCGGGGCCGATGAAGATCGCGGCTCGCTTCTCGTGCCGTCTCGCCTCCCGGTAGCGACCTTCCGCGCAGACCAGTACTGCCAGGCCAGGCGTCAGCGACGTGAAGATGATCCGGTCTTCCTTGTGCGCCTGCTGGACGCCGGCGGTGCGCAGGTTCTCCAGGATCATGTGCGGCGAAGCTCTGGCCGTCGCCGTTGGCCGTGCGCCCTTGTCCTCCAGCGCGATCGAACAGCTCGTCGTTCTCGTCGACGCCGAGCACGCGGTGCGGGCTGAGGCTCTCGACCGTGAACGGCCCGGCCACGCGCACCTTCGCTTGTCCGCGTATGGCTTGTCGTAGAGGTACTCGAACTCCGCCTTGGCCGCGATCGAGGCGTCGATCTCCTTCTGCCGCGCGATGCGCGCCGCCCAGAAGTCGCGAGCAGCTTCGTGGCGGAGTCGGCCAGCCGTCGGCGCCTCGCGGGGGACCTCCCACTCGACGAGCCCTATGCCTGTACGACTTCGCCGCTCGGCATCTTGAAGGTCGCGTCGGCGGCCTCGAACTGGACGTCCTTGCCCTCGCGGCCGCCAGTTTCACGCGGAATGGCTTCGTGTGACTGCGCAGCGTCTATTCAGCGCGTCGAGCCCCCTGCACCTTCGGCTGTCCTCCTCCTAGATGACGTCGATCTCCGCGTTGTTCGCGATCGACTTGAGCATGATGTGGGGCACGCGCTTGTAGACGAATCCTTGCCGGACGGGCCGTGACTCGGCTGTCCGTCGAACGCACGTACGGGTGATCTCGGCCTCCTTCCGCTGCCCCTCCGGCGAGTCGGCGAGCAGGTAGTACGGATATCGCGCGCCCATAACCCGCGCGCGGGCGAGCGCCAGAGCGACGCGGGAGGTATCGATGGTGATCCAGCGCCGCCCCCACTCTCGGCGACGTGGCGGTGGTCGCCCGAGCCGCAGGTAGGATCGAGCACCAAGTCACCGGGATCCGTGGCTATCAGGAGGCAACGCTCTACCATTTTTGGGTCGGTCTGGACAACATAGCCTTGTGCGGCCCCCGGTTGGGTGTCTCGCCAGACGTTGGTCATACGGAAAGACAGGAAAGTCATCGCGATCTAGTCGTACCTTAACTTCGTTGTCTTTCCGATTCGACCAGGGCTTGGCCGAAGCGCTCAAGTCCCGATCGGTGGTTTTCCATCCACCGGTCGCGCGGCGAATAGCTTAAATGCCGGTCGTTGCCTCCGCGAACGAGATGTCGATATTGTGAGGAGATGCTGAGAGCACCTTCGGTAGGGAGGTTTGTCCGGCCTTAGTTGCCGACCAGGATGGTTCTCACCTAGGTCGATCTGGCTGAGGCGGCGATAGAGACCAGTCTCATAAAATCCATCCGCCTTGTCGATTAAACAGTGTCCGATATTTGAGCCTGGCGATCGCTTCGCAAACCAAAGCAGCTAATCTGTGACGGCTTCGAGATACTTCTGGACCGTCGAGCCAGTCGTAGTAACGAACGCTGATTTGCGCGATGAAGTTTTCCTCTCCGAAGACCTCATCCATGAGGGCCCGGATGCGATGGACATTCTCCTCGCCGATCTGAACGAATATCGAGCCTGTCTCAGTCAAGCAGGTCCCGCGCGACCGTCAGCCGATCGCGTAGATAGGTGAGGTAGGTGTGGATTCCGTCTCGCCAAGTATCCCGGAACGCCTTGACCTGCTCGGGCTCCCGGGTGATGTGGGCCAGCGTTCCCGTCCTTGACCTCCGGCTTGTCGTCGACCACTGGAAGTTGCTGTTGAACTTGATGCCGTAGGGCGGGTCGATGTAGATGCACTGCACCTTGCCGCGCAGACCCTCGCGCTCGGCCAGGCTCGCCATCACCTGCAGCCTGTCGCCCAGGATCATCCGGTTCGTCCAGTTCGCCTCGTGCCGGTAGAATTCGGTCTTCGCCGCTTCGTCGATGCCGTTGAAATCGGCGAACATGTCGAGCTGTGCGCCGCCGGCCCTTCGCCCCCTTCCGACTGCCGCACCAGATCGTCGATCAGGGCCTTCGGGTGGATCTTCTCCTGGATGTACAGCGGCGGCGCGTGGACGACCAGGTCGCTCCAGTCCTGCTCGTCCTTCCCCCGCCACACCAGCTGCGGGTCGAGGTCCGGTTCCGCGGGTAGCGCAACTCCTTCGGGCTCTGCTCATGCTTCTGCATTTTGACCGACTGATATTCGGCAGTCGGGATGTTCACACGCGTGTCGCCCGTGTGCCGCAGAGTTTCGACGTGCTTCGGGGTCTTCTTTGCCATCCGTGTCCTTCGGCCGAAGCCGCTCTCTAGGCGCGACCGTTCACGACTGCCCCAACATTCTTGGCTGCAGCCACGCGTCTCGGTAGGTTCACTTGAATAGCTTCTTCAGTACGGTACTCGCCAGATTCTTGCCGGCTCGATGGTCACTACTCGTCTTTGAGATGGTGAATGCATATCTGTCGTCGCCCTGATAAATGGCTTTCCAGTGTTTTCCGGCTTCCTCGACGCTGAATCCGAGGTCTTCGAGGACACGGCGCTGCTCTCCGCCAAGGTCGCCGGACTCTGAGAAGGCGTCCTTAATCTCACCTTCAACGTCTCGCTCTGCACTGCTTGCCTGATTCACCTCAAGCAGGTCTGAGATTAGATGCGCTCGTCGTCCGTCGGGCAGTAGTGCATTGCGACCATGAAGGAGAGTGTGAATGACCGCGTCCCGCACTTCACCAGGGTAGAACTCCCTCTCGGCGCCAGACGTCAGGATGCCGCCCTCCTGTCGATCTCGAGTTGTCTGTACCGCCGGAGCTCGGCTTTGAGCCTTCCGACCTCCCGGTCGAGAAGATGCTAGACGCTCGTCCTTCGCTTTCAGTTCGGCGTCGAATGCTTCGATGTAGTCCTCGACGGCCGTTGAGCCCGCCTCCCGCAAATGTTCGATTCGCCGCCTAGATACAAGCTCGCGCAGGTATTCGAACGTGCAATTGGACGCGGGACGAATGTGCGTCATTGCCGTCCGCAC
>CAWIMD010000009.1:0-143684 GCA_963837165.1 Vicinamibacteria bacterium | reverse complement strand
CAACCAGCACCTCCCGCGGCATCGCGTATCTCAATCGCCACTCGATCGTAATCGGCCGTTCCCCATCGGCCCCGTCTGGATCCACCGGCCCGAGATACCGAAACGCCATGGTCACGCCCGCGCGCTCATCCGCCCGCTCCCGCACGAACAGCAGCGGTGTTACGCTGTACCGCGCCGGATCGAGATGCCGTCTTCCCTCCGGTGACTCGCGTGTGGTTCGGGCCTTCGACTGCCAGTGAAACCGCTTCTCGTTGAGGGGGAAGTCCCGGTAACGTAGGTGTTCCTTCGTCGCAGCCGCCTTGTCGAGCGTGACGAGGAGCAGATCGAACTTCTTGCCGTGTGTGAGTTCGACCCCAGTGTAGTAGTCGCGAAAGTTCCCTTCCCGGGTACGATGATCGAAGGCTGCGCTCAGCTCGACGCCGAGATACCGTGCGTGCAGCGCCAGCGGGATCTCGGGTGCGAGGGCGTGTGGCGGGGTCAGCACCGCGTTCAGCTCGCGCAAGATCGGAACCAGACCTGCGATCTCTTCGCGCAGTAACCCGTGCTCAGCCCACAGCGCTTCGGCACGCGTGCCAGCGCCGATCTCCTTCCCGTAGAGCACCGCAAAGAGCATGCGTGCGAGCCGACGGTCCGCCTCGTCGACGGGTGATTCCAGCGACGCCAACCGCGCCCACATCCCGAGCCGACGCTCATCGCCGACATGAATCAGCTTGTGAACACTCTCTAAGGCCGCTCTCTCTTCTTCACCGACTGTTCGGGCATCGAGACCGGCCGACTGCCGCAACTGCCACCAGGAGCGATCCTTACGGTACACGTCGTCGAGCGCGACGTCGGTCTCGTGAAGAAACGCCGCCAGGGACAGCTGCGCGTGCGCCGGCTCGCGCAACAGGGCGCGAATACCCGCCAGGTCCGACGGAATCGCCCGGCGCATCTGCGCGATCACGTCTTCGCGGACCTGCTCGTCGAAGCGCAGAAGACAGCCAGCCGGAAGCCGCCCGAACCCCTTGGAAACGAACTCGGCCAGCTCGCGCGGCGTGTGGCCGAGTAACGATCGCAGCCGTCGATCGAATCGGAACTGAAGGTGCTGTCGTCCGGTGAGGTCGAAGACGACCAGTTCAGCCTTGCCCGGCGCACGACGCAGGCCGCGGCCGAACTGTTGGAGAAACACCGTGGCACTCTCGGTCGGGCGGAAGAAGAACAGCGTGTTGACGTTCGGAACGTCGACGCCTTCATTGTAGATGTCGACCACGCAAAGCACCTGCACCCGGCCGGCGTCGAGGTCGCCACGAGCGCCTCGTCGTTCGACGCTGTCGGTGCTGCCGGTCACGACCTGGGTCGAAAAGCCACAGTCTTTGAAACGGCGGGCGACTTCTTCGGCATGGCGGACGTTCACGCAGAACGCGATGGCGCGAATCTCGGACCGCCGCCCGATGCATTCGCTGACTGCCCGGACCGCCCGCAACACGAACGCCTCGGCCGCTCCCACGAGCCGGCCCGCGAGTTGATCGGGCGCGTATCGACCCGCGGTCCAGGTCAGGTCACGGAGGTCGGCGCCTTCCACGTCGAGCATGTAATAGCGAAATGGAACGAGCGCGTGCGGAATGGCGTTCCAGACGCGAAGGTTGCCGACCCACGGCCGTGGGAAGTGCCGCTCGTAGTCGAGACCGTCGGCGCGCTCCGGGGTGCCGGTCAGACCAAGTAGCTCTTTCGGTGCCACCCGATCGAGCAATTTCTCCCAGGAATCAGCCGCGGCGTGGTGAGCCTCGTCCAGAATCACATGGTCGAACGCGCCGGGATCGATTGCGGACCCGTCGCCCAGCGAGTCGATCGATGCAAACACATGGCGCCGTATGGCGGGCCGCTCACCGTGATACAGCAGCTCGCCGAAGTCACGCATCTGGAGCACGTTGCGAAAGATTCGCCGCGCCTGCTCCAGGATCTCGCGGCGGTGCGCGACGTACAGCAGCGTCTCAACGCGTCCCGCCTGCCGCAGTGATGTGTAGTCGAGCGCGGCCATGACAGTCTTTCCCGTGCCCGTGGCCGCGACCAGAAGGTTGCGGTGCCGTCCGAACTCTCGCGCGGCCGTTAGCTCCTCAAGCACCGGTTTCTGGAAGTCCCTCGGCTCGATTTCAAACAGCAGGTCCTCGCTCGAATCGTCGCGGGCGTCCGGCGAGAGGGCCCTCGTGAGCCGCACGCGCTGCGCGTCGTTCCCAGGCTCGTACCGTTCGAACTGATGTGCATCGGCCCAGGTCCTGGTCGAAGGTCTCCTGCATCTGCGCGACCAACGCTGGTTGATCCGACTGCGTCATCCGAACGTTCCATTCGAGACCGTCGGTCTGAGCGGCGTGCGAGAGGTTCGACGAACCCACGAACGCGGTCGAGAACCCGCTGGCGCGATGAAAGATCCACGCCTTGGCGTGCAGCCGCGTCGTGTTCTCGTCGTACGAGATCTTCACGGTCGCATTCGGCAATGCTGCCAGTCTCTCAATCGCTAGCACGTCCGATGCACCCATGTACATCGTGGTCAACACGCGCAGCGAACGGCCGCGCCCGCCGCAATGCCGCTCGATTTCAGTGCGAAACTTCTCGTAGCCGCTGAGCTTGATGAACGCGCACAAAAGGTCGACAGAGTCGGCGCTGTCGAATTCGCTTCGCAGGTGCTCGAGCAATTGGTCGCCCTCGGCATTGACGATCAGGCTTGAGGCATGGAGCGATCCACGCGGCCGCTCTGGCGCTTGCGCGGGCCTCGCAACGATCGCGGTGAGCCGCTCGGCGTTCAGGCGCAATTCGTCATCGCGCTCGAAGACGCGTGGCGCGTGCGAGTGCAGCACCGCCAGCAGCGCTTCCGCGAGTGCGAGCCCCTTAGCGGAGTCAGCCTTCAGTTCGGCCAGTGCGAGGGCGAACCCATCCCCGAGCAGCGATTCGAGTACCGCGCCGATCGGCTCGCTCACGGTGAGGGCGGAGCGATACACTTCGAACGGAGCGCCAAGGGCCGCCAGTTGGCGATCAAGACGTGCACTGACAATCTCGTCGTACACGCCAGCTTTCAGTTCGCTACGCCGCCAACCTGCCATTGAACCTCCTGGGCCTCAATACACACAGTATTCCGCGGCCGAACCTTCCCTCGCGTAAACTAGCTCATCATCGAACTTCGCCATAGTGTTGATAGGGTGTGGCGGATCCGCATCAGCGACTGGTCGTTCGATTGGAGGAGCCCCTGACTGTCTACGTTCTAGTTCGTGAAGATCAGAGCGAACATGGGTTTGTCGACGCGAGCATCGTCGGTCTGTTTCGTAGTCAGGATGAAGCTGCAGTGCTCCTGAAATCGAGCATAGCCGAGGCTCGCGAGCAGGGCCTGCGCGTGTGCGGCGATCCTGGAACAGAGCCGGAGTGGGAGGTCTCCTGGAACATCGAGCCACATCCGCTCCGGTAACCCTCTCTCGGTCCCCCGGCGGCGGCGATCAGCGCTCCCCATCGAGCAGCCGAATGAGCGCTTCGGCGTTTCCGAGCGCGTCATGGACGGGATGATGATCGTGCTTCGTCCGTCGCAGTCGCTTCCACTTCTGGGTGCTTCGGAAATCACCGACCAGGCCGGCGTAGAAGTCGGCGATGCGCCTCCCGGAATGGCCAAACGGGTTTTCGCCTAGGTAGCGCCAGAAGTAAAAGTTGATCCACTGGAAGTCGTACGCCGGATTGTCCGAAACGAAGACCACTGGCATCCGGGGCGTCAACCATTCCCGGAACTGCCGGAACGTGTCCTCAGAGCAATCGGTGCCGTGGAATGTTTCGACCCGACCGTCCCGCAGTGCGTTGACATCAACGGCGCCAAACTCCGTCATGTCGCCGACGGAGGGCGCTCCTACGCCGAAGGGTGCTTCGCAGTCAACGACGATCAGGATTCCCATCAAATCCTCCGGCAATCCTCGGGCGCGTTCAGAATTAATGAACAGCCCAAAATCCTGAACACTGGACCGCCCATGATGCGTCAGGCGTCTGACAGTTCAATTACAGTCGCGCATTGACGAGCCGGTAGCTCTCGTCGACGACGCTGACGTTGTAGATTGGAATGCCCTGATGCTCGTAACGGCCGAAGCCTCCGTGAACATGCCCACAGATCACGACCTTCGGTCGGACTCTCTCGATTGCATCGAGCAGCTCGCGGCTGCCGACGTGCTCAACCCGACCGGAGTCCAAGTTGAAGGTGCGGTCGCCGTAGTAGAGCGGAGGTTGATGCGACACCAGGATATCGATGCCGTCGGGGATCGCCGCGTAGACGCGCTCGAGATCGCTCGATCGCTTCATGAACGCCCACCGAAGGAACTTGTTGGACCACGGCGTTGCCCACACGGAGACATGTCCATCCGCACTGCCTGACCGCGCCACGTCGTCCCCTCGTCCACGAGGATCTGAAGGTCGGTCGGACGCGCGTGCGCAGGTGAGTCCGAGCGGAAGCTACACGCCTGGCCGCACCAGTCGTGGTTTCCCCACGTAAGCAGCTTGTGCGTGGCGGGCGCGCTCGCCAGCCACGGACGAACGTTCCGATCGAACCATGCCTGCTGCTGATTCGGATCGTGTGCTGCCATGAACGGACCGAATCGGTCCGGGCAGACGTCGCCGGCAACGATCAAGAGATCGCAGGGCGGAATGTCGGGCAGGAACCCGTGCTGATCGCTGAGCGCAACGATTCGCATGGCGTGAGGTCCAACGCCAGTTTCGCATCGTCGGCCACGACGCGGCCAGGACCGCCCGACCTTCGCCCACAGTCGCCATGGTTCGCCATAAGTCGAGGGCGTTGACGACCACGACTCTCCGGCGGTAGCATCGAGTTCTCACCACTCGCCCCGTCCCGCGCTGACCGGCGCGGAGGGACGCTAAACCCCGCACAGTTCACGCACGCATCAGCCGCGAGATTTCCATGGGCCAGCCCGGAAGCGCGAGCTGATTCGAGGTTGCCACGGCTGCAAGGCCCTGGCAGTCACACGAGCCGCTGATTCCGAGGGCGGCTCCGACGATGCGGTCGGTCCCCGCCAAAGGCGGCACGCCGACGCCCCTTCCGACAACACCCTCGGCACCTTGAGAGAGTTCCGCCATGGAACCGCGAGACGTCATCCCGCCCGTCGAAACCGCCAGAACAGCAGGAACCCATCGCGCTACCAGGACCGATCATCGAGCCGCGCTGGCTCGACGTGGACACCGCGGCTCAGTACCTCTGTATGAGCCGGCATGCGCTCTATCACCGTATCAGTCGCCGTCCAGATTCCATTCGTTCGGCGCGGTCGGCATCATTCGATTCGATCGCCAGGCTCTTGATCGCTGGATGAGCAAGGGGGTGCGCAATGGCTTTGAGGAAGCGAGGAGGGATCTGGTATCTCCGGAAGACGATCAACGGCCAGCTGTTCCGCGAGTCCACCGGGTTCGCGGACAAGAAGTCGGCGGAGCGGCGCGCGTCAACGAGATCGAGCACGACATCCGGGCCGGGATTCACGGATGGAAGAGCACGATCCCGAGCTTCGCGGAATGGTGGGCCGTCTACCGCGAGACGTACACGCCGCTGAAGTCGGCCAAGAACCGTGACGCCCAGATCGTCGCGCACTTCCTGCCGCACTTCGGCGCGAAGCGGCTCGACGAGATCACAAAGTCGGACATCGTGCGCTATCTGAACCTGCGGCGAACGCAGATGACAGGCAACCCAGGTCACAAGAAGCGCCGGCTCGTTTCGGAGAGCACGGTTCGGCGTGAGCGTGGGCTTCTGCAGTCGATCTTCGAGCGGGCCATCGACGAAGGGCACGACATCAAGAATCCGTTCCGCGGCATCAAGCGCGGAAAGGACAAGGCCCGCACTCGCGTGCTGACGCTCGACGAAGAGACGCTGCTGCTGGAAGCGCTCCACCCGCGCTTCCAGCGCTTCGTCAGGTTCGCGCTGGGAACCGGCTGCCGCCTCGACGAGATCCGCGGCATCGATGCCGAGCGCGACATCGACTGGCTCCGCGGAACGGTCCACGTCATCGGCAAGTTCCGCAAGGAGCGTGACGTGCCGATGCAGCCGGACGCGCGCGCTGCGCTCGAGGAGCAGCTCGAGGCGGACGGCAAGCTATGGACGCAGAACCCGCAGAGGCTGCGCGAAGTGCTGGCCGAAGGCGCGGTGCGCGCGAAGATCCCGTCGATCACCCCTCACGCGCTGCGCCACACTTTCGGCACGCGATGGCTCCAAGCCGGCGGCGACATCTACAAGCTGTCGAAGATCCTCGGGCACTCGAGTGTCGCCGTCACCGAAGCGCATTACGCACATCTGCTGAAGGAAGATCTCGTCGCCGCGAGTCAGCAGGTCAAGATTCCGGTCGCGCCGAGAGGCACAGGCAATGTCGTGCGAATGCCTCGACGTCGTGCGCAGGCGAGCGGTGCGTGAGATGCGGTCCGCTTCTTCGCCTTCATTGGCCGTCAATAACAGCGCATCGCCGAGGGGGTGGTCCCAAAAGTGGGCCCACCAACTTTCGAACGCTGCAAATTGTTCGGAAATCAGCACTTCGAAGGCTCGCACCACCCTTTCGATGTGAATCGAGATGGCAGGCAACTGCAGGTCAGGATCTGCCGGTTGGGACGAGCGTTCGGGAGAGGGTCTTCAATCAGCCGTTGGCTGACAATTGGCTGACAATCGGTAGTGGCTCGCGGTTTATTGCAGTTGCCCCAAGTTGAGAATTTCCTAAGAAAAACGAGGGGCAGCGGTCTCCCGCTGCCCCCAGTTGTGTGGGTTTCTTCGCCTTGGGCGCAGGGGGGCGCTGCTTCGAAATCCAGTCGCCCCGACACCGATTTCGGCACGCTGCTGGCCACTCGCTCCGCGCCGAAGCCTCCCTTGAGGACCTCACCAGCACGAAGACGGTGACGATCCCGGAAGTCTATCCGCGAGCGACCGCTGTCAGAACGAATACTGAGACAAGAAAGAGACAGAACAATGAGGCAGACGATGAGGGCGATCGTCGTGACGGACCAGGCTGCGGGAACGGCCGGGATGACGATGGTGGAGCGGCCCGAGCCACAGGCAGCGATAAACGACGTCGTCGTTCAGGTTCATGCGTCGGGATTCGTCTCGACCGAACTGACGTGGCCCTCGACCTGGACCGATCGTCTCGGCGGTGACCGAACACCGTCGATCCCCGGGCACGAGCTGGCCGGAGTGGTCACGGCCCTCGGCTATGGCACGACGGGTCTATCGGTGGGACAGCGGGTGTTCGGCCTCGCGGACTGGTATCGCGACGGCACCCTGGCCGAGTATGTGGCGATCGAGGCACGCAACCTCGCGCCGCTCCCGGGCGATGTCGGCTTCACGGTGGGTGCCAGTCTGCCGATCTCGGGCCTGACCGCGTGGCAGGGACTATTCGAGCACGGCCGCCTTCAGGCGGGCCAGAGCGTTCTCGTGCACGGCGCGGCCGGCGCAGTCGGGTCGATGGTGGCGCAACTCGCACGAGAGGCCGGCGCCTACGTCATCGGCACCGGACGCGCCGCCGACCGTCAGACGGCGCTCGACTTCGGCGCGAAGGAGTTCGTCGACCTCGAGAACGAGGTCCTCGAAGACGTCGGCGGAGTCGATCTGGTGTTCGATGTCATCGGCGGCGACATCGGGAAGCGGTCCGCAGGCCTGATTCGAGCCGGAGGAACCCTGGTGTCCATCGTCGGGCCGCCCGAGGCACGGCCCGCCGACGGCGTGGCGGTCGACTTCGTTGTCGAGTCCGATCGTGCCCAACTGAGTGCGATCGTCCAGCGGGTGCGGGACGGACGACTGCGGACGAACATCGGCAACGTCTCGACCCTTGACGACGCCGTCGCCGCATTCAACCCGACCACGCGGATCAAGGGGAAGACGATCATCCGCGTTCGTCCGTGAGCGACACGCGCCCGTCGTCCGGGAATGAGCGGTTCAGCTCGTTTCTTCGCTCCCAGCGCGCGACAATCGTTCAGAAGGTCGTCATCATGCCGATACTGGTCGCCACCGACCGCGAGGTCATCGTCATGTCTGGCCGCTCGATTCGTTTCACGGCAGCCGCAGCAGATGGCTCACCGGGTGTCGCCGACGGCCGCTCAAACCTTCAGCGCGCCGCGGAACGCCCGAGCGGCGTAGTAGGACTCCGCACCGTTGTGATACGTGAAGACGTGGTCGTAACGGCGATCGCAAAATATCGCGCCGCCGCGTTCTCGGATATCAGGAGGTGTCTTCACCCAACTCGACGTCTTCGTATCGAAATCGCCCAGCGTCTGCAACTCTCGATACTGCGCGTCCGTGAGGATCTCAATCCCCATGGCGGCCGCTATGTCTGTCGCGCTGTTCTTCGGCTTGTGTTCCTTTCTTGCCTCCAGCGCTTCCCGGTCGTAACACACACTGCGGCGGCCTTTGGGGCTTTCCGCTGAACAGTCGTAGAAGACGTACTCGCCTGTCTTCCTGTCGTGACCAACGACGTCAGGTTCGCCACCCGTCCGTTCCATCTCATTGAGTGAGTAAAGCCCTTCAGGATTGGCTTCCAGCCTTGCCTGAACTGCCGTCCATTGAAGACCCTGATGACGGTTCATGTGCTTCTCGAAACGAGTTTTCAACGTTCTGAGTAACGCTCCGCGTTGTTCTGGTGGCAGCTGCGGTCGCGTCTCAACGCCACGCTTCTGTGCCTTTCGTGTCGGCATGCTCTTCACTCCTTGCTGATCATTCCACGGCGCGAGGGCCGATATTCACAGCTCTCGTTCAGCCAGACGTCGGAACTCGTCAGGAACGGAGCGCCCGACCCGCGATGCCGACCCATAGTCCACTGCTCGTGTTCCGAAACGATTGCGGATCGCATCGACGGCCCGGTCGGCGCGCGATCGCGCCAGGCCCTGCTTTGTGCCAGGGCGGCGTCCTTCGTCGGCAAGCCCAAGCGGCAGCTCCAATTGCACGATCGCATGCGCTTCGAGATGTGAGACGGAAACCGCCAGCAGCGAGATTGTCCTCTCGTCACGGTGATCCGCAAGGACGCCGCGCACCAAGTCCTCGGCGATCTCCGCAAGAGCCCTCGTGGCAGACATCGGTGCTGACAGCGTGCGCGAGCGCGTGACCGAGCGCAGGTCGGCGAAGCGCACGCGTACCGTGATCGTCCGGCCGGCCAGGGATTTGGCGCGGAGCCGCGCGCCGATGCGGTCGGCGAGATGATGGAGCGTCGGTTTGAAAACGCGTTCGATCGCAGGCCGTCGTCCGAGCGCCGATTGTGCGCCGGCGGAGCGCGCGCGCCGGCACGTCTGGATTCGCCGCGGATCGCGGTTCCACGCGAGTGCCGTCAACTTTCTCCCCGCCGCGTGCCCAAGCAATCGCTCCACGGATTGAGGAGAGCTCTCAGCCAATTGACCGATGGTGGTGACACCAATCTCGGCCAGCCGCGCCTCGGTGGCGGGGCCCACGCCCCACATCAGTGCGACTGGCAGTTCGTGAAGGAACTCGAGCTCAGTCTCTGGATCGACCTCGACCAATCCATCCGGCTTCGCGACCTGCGATGCGATCTTCGCGAGGTGCTTGGTACGCGCCACTCCGATTGACATCGGCAGGCCGAGCTCGGCGCGCACGCGCGCCCGAACCGTCCGTGCGATCTCCGCCGGCGACCCGAAGAGATGCGTGCACCCTTCCACGTCCGCGAAGGCCTCGTCGATCGAGATGCGCTCGATGGCAGGCGTGAAATCGCTCAGGACTGCGATGGCGGCGTCACCGAGCCGTTGGTATTCATCGAAGTGCCCGCCGACAAACACGAGGTCGGGACAGAGTTGCCGCGCGCGTCGTCCCGGCATGCCGCTTCGTACGCCGAAGGCCCGCGCTTCGTAGGAGGCCGCGAGCACGACGCCGCCGCCGACCGCAATCGGCTTGCCGCGCAGGCGAGGGTCGAGCAGCTGTTCGACCGACGCATAAAAGGCGTCGAGGTCCGCGTGGAGAATGGTGGCTGTGGGACCACGCATCACACCCATATGCTCAATCCAGCAGGCGGACCAGCTCTTGCCAGACGAACGCCGTCGCTTCGACGTGGTCGGCGCTGCTGGCCGGCTCCGGCGTGGCAGCCTATCATATTCGCCTTTTGTTCGCCAGAACATCTGGGACGGCGGAAGATCGGCTCACTCGCCGGGGACCAAAGGGTTTGCCGCCATGGCTTGACATCGCTGTGACACCTGAGTACCTTACGCATAAGATACTTATGCCTAAGCCAGACATGCCTCAGGGCGCCGTCGCCCTCCTCGTCCTCCGCGTCCTCCGCTCCGGACCCCTCCACGGCTACGCCATCGCCCAGCGCATCCACGCGCTCTCCGACGATGTCCTGAAGGTCGAGGAGGGCGCGCTCTACCCCGCCCTGCAGCGCATTCTGCTCAAGGGATGGGCCACCGCCGAGTGGGACACCTCCGAGACGAACCGGAAGGTGCGGAGCTATCGGCTGACCGCGGCCGGACGCAAGCAGCTCGAACACGAGATGGCCTCCTACGATCGCGTCACCCGCGCGATCCAGGCCGTGCTCCGGACGGCGTAGGAGGACCCGATGCTTGGAGAGCTGTTCCGCCGTGTCCAGTACCTCCTGACCCGGCGCCGGCGCGCCCAGGAACTGGAGGACGAGATGGCCGCCCACCGTGAGATGGCCGCGCGCGATGGCGCGATCACACGGTTCGGCGACGACCTCCGCCTCCGCGAGGACGCGCACGACGTGTGGGGCTGGACCTGGCTCGACCACCTGGGCCAGGACGTCCGCTTTTCCGTGCGCATGCTGCGGCGCTCGCCGGGCTTCACCGCCGTCGCGGTGGCGGTGCTCGCGATTGGCATCGGCGCCAACGTCGCCGCCTTCGGGTTCTTCAACCTCCTCGTCCTGCGCCCGCTGCCGGTGCGCGAGCCGGAGACCATCCTGCGCCTCGAACGCCGCTCGCCGGGCGCCTACAACGGCTCGCTCTCCTATCCCCAGATGACGTTCGTCCGCGACCACGCGACGACGCTGTCGGCAGTGATGGCGTGGACCAGCGCGCGGCTCACGCCCGATCAGGAGGGGAAGGCGCTCTCGGCGCAGTTCGTGACGGGCAACCTGTTCGACGATCTCGGCGCGCCCGTGCGCCTCGGACGCGGCCTGGATCCTCGCGATGGCGAGCCGCAGGCCGATCCGGTCGCCGTCCTCTCGCACGGCTACTGGCTCCGCCGCTATGGGGCCGACTCGACGGTCGTCGGACGCGTGCTGCGCCTCAACGGCCAGCCCGCCACCATCGTCGGCGTCGCCGCGCCGTCGTTCGCCGGCCTCAGCCTCGACTCGCCGGACCTGTGGCTGCCCCTGGAGCGCCACCCGTACTTCGTGGCGGGCAGCACCCTGCTGACCGACGTCTCGGGCAACGGCGGCGTCCGCGCGTTCGGCCGGCTGCAGCCGGGCGTGACGCCGGAGGCGGCCGAGGCGGAGCTGCGGGGCCTCATGGACGCGCTGCGCCGCGAGCGGCCCGACGCCGTGTGGGACGGCGAGTGGCTGCGCGCCACGCCGGGCGGCTACCCGACCGGCCTGATGGAGGGCGGCCGGCGAGGGAGCGGCCAGGCGCCGCGCGGCGAGCTGCTCACGATCTTCGGCCTGGTCGGCGCGCTCGCGCTCCTCATCCTCGCCACCGCCTGCGCCAATCTGGGCGGTCTGCTGCTGGCGCGCGGAGTCGCGCGGGAGCGCGAGATGGCCATCCGCGCCGCGGTCGGGGCAGGACGCGCGCGTCTCGTGCGTCAACTCCTCACCGAGAGCCTGGTGCTGGCGCTCGCGGGATCGGCGGCCGGCCTCGCCTGCGGCAGCGCCGTCCTGCGCGGCCTCATGACGCTGACCGGGGCGCCCCCGTGGCTCGACACCACGCCCGACTGGCGCGTCGTCGCCTTCGCCGCCGGCGCCGCGTGGGCCGTGGCGCTGCTCTTCGGCCTGGCACCCGCGCTGCACACGGCGCGCCTGCGGCGATCGCGCACCGCCGCCCGCGAGGTGCTGATTGGCATCCAGGTCGCCGCCAGCTGCGTGCTGGTGATCGTGGCGAGCCTGCTCGCGCGTGGCGTGGTCCGAGCCTCGACGATCGACCCGGGATTCGAGGTCCAGCACGTGCTGTCGGTGGATCCCGGCCTGCGCGCCCACGGGTACACGCCGGCCCGCGCGCGCACATTCCTCGCGACGCTGTCCGGGCGGCTCGCGCGCCTGCCCGGCGTCCGGTCCGTGGCGCTGGCAACCGTGGCGCCGCTCAGCCACGTCACGTGGACCATCGGGACCGAGCTGGACGGACGGCCGCTCTCGCTGCTCGTCAACCACGTGAGCCCGGAATACTTCGGGACCTTGAGCATCCCGCTGCTGCAGGGCCGGACGTTCGTGCCGCAGGACACTCGCGCGCTCGTCGTCAGCGACGCGCTGGCGCGCCGCGCGTGGCCGGGCCTCTCGCCCATCGGCCGGCAGCTGGTGCTCGGTGAGGACGAGTCCGGGCACAAGATCGCATTCACGGTGGTTGGCCTCGTCGGCAGCTCGCGCCTGCCGAACGAGAACGCACCGGACGCGCTCGAGGCGTACCTGCCCATCGGGCCGGACGAGCAGCCGCTGCTGGTCGCGCTGGTGAGGACCTCGGGGCCGGCCGACGGCATGGCGCCGGCGGCCGCCGCCGCGACGCAGGCGATCGATCCGGACCTGTTCCCCGAGGTCGAATCGCTCGGCACCTGGCTCGATCGCCGCGTGGAGTCAACCGCCTACGTCGCCTACAGCGTCGGCGCGCTCGGCCTGTTCGCCCTCCTCCTCGCCTGCCTCGGGATCGTCGGGCTGGTCGCGTATGCCGTGGCGCAGCGGACGACGGAGATCGGCCTCCGGATGGCGCTCGGGGCCAGGCCGCAGGACGTGCTGTTCGTGTTCGGACGGCACTTCGTCCGGCCCATCGCGATCGGACTGGCAGCCGGCGTCCTCGGCGCCGCGGGCCTGTCGCAGCTGCTGCGGGCGCAACTGTTCGGCCTCAGCCCGATGGACCCGACGACATATGCCGCCGCGGCGGGCATGTTCGTGATGGCGGCGACGCTTGCCACGCTGCTGCCGGCGCGCAGAGCGCTGGCGGTGGAGCCGATCGAGGCGCTCAGGCACGAATAGGGGGGCTGGGGATCTGGGGGGCTGGGGATCTTCGGCCTTCCGCTACTATGGCTGCTGCTCGAGCAGCGGCACGCTGCCGGACGGACATCCATGACTGTGGTCGGCTGGCTGCTGGACTCGGACCCGTCGGTCCGATGGCAGGCGATGCGGGACCTGACCGAGGCGTCCGCGGAGGAGGTCGCGGCCGAGCGCGCTCGGGTCGCCACAGAGGGCGCCGGAGCGCGGTTGCTCGCCCTCCAGGCCGCCGATGGCCGCTGGGGAGGCGCGGCCTGGAACCGCGGCTGGGATTCCACGATGCACGCCCTGACGCTGCTGCGGGAGATGGGGCTCGATCCTGCGAGCCCGGAGGCACGTCGCGCAGTGGGTCTCGTCCGCAGTCAGGTGACCTGGCAGGGATGCGGCCCCGAGGAATGCCACGCCAACGCCTTCTTCACCGGCGAGGTCGAGCCGTGCATCAACGGCCAGGTGGCGGCGAGCGGCGCCTACTTCCGCCAGGACGTCCGGGCCCTCGTCGACCGGCTGCTGGGCGAGCAGCTGCCGGACGGCGGCTGGAACTGCGAGGCCGCCAACGGCTCGACGCGATCGTCGTTCAACACCACGATCTGCGTCCTCGAAGCCCTGCTCGAGCACGAAGGGGCCGTCGGACCGAGTCCGGACGTCACCGGGGCACGGCTCCGCGGGCAGGAGTACCTTCTCGAGCGCCGCCTCTTCCGCCGCCGCTCGACCGGCGAGCCGATCGAGCGGGATCGCAAGGGCGGCACCGCGTGGAGCCGCTTCGCGTTCCCGACCTGGTGGCACTACGACGTGCTGCGGGGGCTGGAGTACCTGCGCCGCGCGGGCGTCGCACCGGACGGGCGCGTGGCCGAGGCGATCGCGCTCGTTGCGTCGAAGCGCGAGGCAGACGGCCGGTGGCCGCTCGAGACCCTGCACCCGGGCCGCATGGCGATAGAGATGGACGAGGGAGTGGGACGACCGAGCCGCTGGAACACCCTCCGCGCCCTGCGCGTGCTCCGCTGGCACGAGCACGGCGGTTCGCCGGATCGGAATGGAATACACTGAACGCCTCCGCAATCGTCCATCGTCTCGCCGCCCTGCCTGATCTCGCGGGCATCCCTCGCGACCAACTCGAATGCTCGTCGATCACGGCGAGGTCCAGCACTGCGAGGATGGCCCACGGACGCTCATTCCGCGGTCTCGACGTGCGCCGGATCGGTCCGCTCGAGCACCCGGCCCAGGAGAACCACGGCGACGACGACCTCGGCTGACAGGATGATTGCCGCCACGCCCGCGGCCACCGGCAGGCCGATCAACCCGAGAATCACGTAGACCGCCGCACCAATCCCCCCGCCGATCACGATACCCGGCAGGAGGCCGACCGCGAACGCCAGGGCGGTGCCCGCGAGGACCAGCAGGTTCTGGCCCATCGCCTCGATCCCGCGCGGGCGCCCGGAACCGGTGGGCACCCAGCCGGGCAGCAGGATCACCGCGGCATTCTGCGTCATGAGCTGGAGGCCGATGAGGGCCGGGGCCAGCAGCCCGAGGGACAGCGCCATCGCCGCTCGCTGGGCGAGCGTCCAGGACAGGTCCTCGACGGCACCCGAGCCCGCCAGTGCCACCGCCAGCGCGGCCCAGGCCACGAGCGTGAGCACGACACCAGGTGCGGCCAGCTCGCCCGCGAGGAGCGATGCGCCGCGCATGGGCCAGGTCTTCAGGACGTGAAGCCGCGGCATGTCGTGCCGCAGATCGACGCGCATGGACATCGGGCCGACGACAACGTCGTATGCGGCGACGATGAGCGCGCCGAGCGTGACCACGCCGCCGCCGACCCGGTTCGCGACGATGGCGGCGACGATGAAGCCCAGCGGCAGGACGCGGAGCAGCGTCGCCAGCGAGGCGTACCGTCCGAGCAGGATGAGGTTCTTCCACAGCACGGCGACCTCGGGACGCCCCGACGCCGCCAGCGTGAACGGCTGGGCGCGCACCACTGGCTGAGCGATGCTCCGAACGCGGGCCCGCAACTGCTCGGTCGCCAGCGTGGCGTCGGCCGCGGCCGTATCGGCCCTGATCACCCAGGCGTAGTTGAGCACCGCGAGGCCCAGCGCCGGCGGCACGCTCCGAAGCAAGGCGTGCGGTGTGGGAGACGTCAACGGCTTCACGAGGGCCATGAAGGGCCACAGCGCGATGCCCGCCAGGCCCGTGCGGGCGACGTCGAGCGCGCCCTGGAGCGTTCGCGTCAGCGGTCCGGCCGGCAGCGCGGCAATCCGAAAAGAGAGATCGGCCACGAGCCCGCACGACAGGACGACCATCAGCGAAATGGGCGCCCAGGCCTGCCACGACGTGCGGCCCGCCGCCGATTGCAGCCGCGCCCTCGCCAGGCTGACGCCGGTCGTGTACAGCGACATCGTCGACAGCAGCAGCCAGCCGCCGAGCAGGAACGCCAGCCGCGTGGAATCACCCGCAAAGGCAGCGCCCGAGAACAGGGCGCCCATGAAGACGCCGAACGCCACGCCACCCTGCGCCCGCAGGAGCTTGTAGTGCAGCAGGCTCCGCCGCAGCACCGGCGCGGTGTAGAGGAACTGCACCTCGGCGCCGCTGAACCGCCACGCCTTCCCGCTCTTCAGCGCCCAGGCCAGGAGCGCGACCGCCCAGAGCACGAGGCCGCCCACGACGACGATGTCGGGCCCCCACGTGGCGATGAGATCCGGGCGCATCCAGGTGTGGCCGGTGCGGATCGCCCGGAGCTGATGGCGACCGATAATCCCGTAGAAGTACACCAGTCCCAGAAGGAGCGCCGCGAGATAGCGTGGCTGGCGCAGCCGTCTCAGGCGTGCCAGCACCCGGTTCCTGATCGACCACGCCATCAGGAGGACGAACGTGCCTGTCACGGTTGGCCGCTTCGATCCGTATGGCCCGTGGCGCGCAGGAAGATCTGCTCGAGGTCTGGAGACCCCGCCGTCAGGCGGTCCCGGGCGGCGAGATCCTCGAGGCTTCCGTCGGCGATCTTGGTGCCCTTGTCGAGAATCACGACCCGCGTGCAGATCTCCTCGACGAGGTGCAGCAGGTGCGACGACACGACGACCGCCGCCCCCGCCTCGGCGCGGGCGACGATGGTGCGCTTCATCCGCCTGATGCCGAGCGGATCGATGCCGGTGAGCGGCTCGTCGAACAGCAGCGCCGACGGCTGATGCAGCAGACCGCAGGCGATCACCAGCTTCTGCTTCATGCCGCGCGACAATTCCGACGGCAGCGCCGATTCCTTGCCGGTGAGCTCCAGCTCCTCCAGCAGCGGCGGCACACGGGCGTCCGCGTCCACCACGCCGTAGAGCCGCGCCACGAGGGCCAGGTGCTCGCGGACGGTCAGGTATTCGAACAGCTGCGGCTCGTCCGGCATGAACGCGAGGCGCCGCTTCGCCTCGACGGAGTCGGTCTGGATATCGTGCCCGCCAATGCGCACCGTCCCGCTCGTCGGCGTCTGGATGCCAACCATGCACTGGAGGGTCGTCGTCTTGCCCGCGCCGTTGGGGCCCAGGAGGCCGACCACTTCCCCGCCGGCCACGGAGAACGACAGATCGCTCACGGCCTTCAGCGAGCCGTACATCTTGGTCAGGCCATCGACGGCGATCATCCCCGCATCCTCAACTGTGCCAGGTCGCAAGCGGCATCCTATCAAGATAGGCGGGTTTTCGCGGAGCGGGTTTAGGTGATAATGGTGCCGCGGAGGGCGTTCGAGGAACCGTGGCCATGCGCGCCAGTCAGGAGCCTGCTGCCGCCGGTCAGCCGGCGTCCCGCACGTCGATCCCCGGAATCGTCGGTCGCATCCTCCTTCACGCGACATCGCTGGTGGCAGGCCTGGCGGTGTACGTGGCGCACGAGCACTTCGCCCTCCAGGGCAATTCGACCGCGTCGCTGGCGAGCCTGCTGGCGGCTGGTGGCTTCGGCCTGTCGCCCGCGCGCGCGGCGCTGCACGAGCTGTTCGCCGTCGAGGGGAAGATCCTGCACCTGGCTCACGGCGTCGGCGGCCTGGCGCTGGTCGGCCTGACGCTCGGGGGCGTGATGTCCGGCGGGCCGCTGCTGTCACGCGCCGCGCTCGCGCCGTTCGCCATCATGGGCGCTGCGCAGGCGCTCATGCATCCCAATCATCCGCGCAACGCGGAGCAGGCCGCCGCCCTGCGGCGCTTCGAGACGAGCCTGCCTGAGGTCGAGCAGTTCACCAGACCCGGCGACCTCACCTCGCCCGCCAACGCACGACGTGCGGTCGTCGTGCTCACGGATCTGGTCGGCAAGGCGCAGGCCCTCGGCGAGACCGAGCTGAAGGCCGACCCGGAGTTCCAGGGTGCGCTTCGACAAGCGACGGCCCGCATGGGTCTGTCCCTGAGCCTCGACGCCATCGGTCGCGCCATCGACGTCCTCGCCCGCAATCCCTCGACCGCCGGCGCTGTGCCCGATCTGCGCAGACATCTGGCGGCCGCGCGCAAGACAGTAGGAAGCTGAGGGTATCGACGAGCAATCGTGGAGCCGTCCATGAAGAAGCTGACGCTTGGTCTCATCCTTATCGCCATTCTGGGAAGTGGCGCGTATCTGCGCATGCGCACGGCGGGCTCTCCGGCAGCGGCCGGTCCGACCGGCTCGGCCGAGGCTGACACGGCATCGCCGCCCGCCCAGCCGCCAACGCCCGGCGCCGAATCGACTGAGGCTGGACCGACGCCCGGCGACGCGACCGCGCCGGGTGGCACGCCACCACCTGGTCCGTCAGCACTCGGATCGCTGGGATCGGCCCTGACCGGCGGGGGCGGAGCAGCCGCGCCAGCCCCAGGCCAGCCGCCGGCCCCCGACGCGGCATCGGCGGCGCCTCCAGCCGCCGCCGGCGGGACGCCCGCGTCAGGCCCGACATCCGGCACGCCCGAACCAGAACCGGTGGCGCCCGCTCCTCCGGGGCCACCGGCCACCACCACCACCATCGATGTCGTCGCGAGCAGCATGGGCGGCGAAGTCGAGCAGATGACCAACACGTTTGGCCCGGGCTTCACCGGCCGGCGGCTGATCGACGGCAAGCCGGATCCGACCTGGAAGCTCGACGCGCCCGTGACCTACCCGCAGGACGCGGTGTTCTCCTTCTTCGACCGGCAGCCCGCGCTGGTGTCCGCGGTCGTGGTCGAGCTCGCCAGGGACCCGGCACTGGCGCCGAAGGACGTCGAGGTGTGGACGTCCACGGAGAGCGCGGAGTCCGGGTTCGTCAAGGTGGCCGCCCAGACGCTCGCCGGGCAGCCGGCCGAACAGACGATCCCGTTTCCGGCCAGGGACGCGCGGTTCGTGAAGCTGCGCGTCATGTCGGGCGACTCGCCCAAGGGTGTGGAGATCGGGGAGGTGCGCGTGCTCGAGGCCGCACGCGAGGGGTACGTGCCGCTGTTCACGCGCGAGCCGGACGTCGCGTCCTGGAACGGCAGTCCCCGCCAGGCCGGGCAGCGTGGCCTCGACTGGCTCCAGCAGGCCGCCACGGACTGGCCCAAGGTGCACCCGTGCTTCGGCTGCCACGTGCAGGCGCAGGCGATCATGGGCCAATCCGTCGCCCTGAGGCAGCACTACCGCGTGAACATGGATGCGATGCGCGCCCTGATCGCCTCCACGCGCCAGTACCAGGAGGTCGACGGGACGGTGCCCGGCGACAAGCGGATGGGCGCAGCCAACAACTCGTGGTTCAACCCCTCCGACTCGGCGACGGTCTTCGGCGTGATGGCACTGGCGTATGCGGATGCAGCCACCAACGCGAAGAGCGATCCGGATCTGCTCAAGGGCATCGACTATCTGCTCGACCACCAGCAGCCCGACGGCGCCATTCCCGTGGACCGCATCGCCCCGCCCGTCGTGCAGGGCAACTTCATGACGACGGCCAACACGCTGGTGGCGCTGGACTGGGCGAAGGCGCATTCCGATGACGCCAAGTACGTGCGGGCCGCCTCCCGTGCGGTGGACTGGATCGCCGCCAACAAGCCGGATTCCACCCAGGACAAGGTCTTCAAGGTGATTGCCCTCGCCCGCGACGGCACGGCAGACCAGAAACGACTGGCCTGGCCGGTCGTCGAGCAGCTCGCCGCCGAACAGCAGAAGGACGGCGGCTGGAAGGAGCGGGCGCAGGAGGAAGGGTCGAACGCCCTGGCAACCGGGGAAGTGCTGTATGCGTTCAAACAGGCCGGCGTGAGCGTCCAGTCCCCGGCGTTCAAGCGCGGCGTCGGCTACCTCCTCCGGACTCAGGTCGACGACGGGGGGCCCGACGACGGGTCGTGGGTGGAGGTCCACTCGCAGAGCGGGCGGCAATCGCCCTTCGCGCACACGATGTGGGCCGTGATCGCCCTGGCCGGGTCCTACGGCGTCAGCAGGACCGGCGCGCTCGAAGTCCTCACGCACCCGGAGGGCGACAAGCCGCCGACGCGCAACCTGGAAGTCGTCCTGGACGTGTCGGGATCGATGAACTCGGCGCTGGGCAAGAGCACGCGCTGGAAGACCGCGCTGGCCGTGCTGAAGCAGCTGCTCGACGCGCTGCCGGACGATTTCAACGTCGGGCTCCGCGTGTACGGGCACCGCTACCCGGCGAGCTCGCGGCAGTCCTGCTCGGACAGCGAGCTCGTCGTCCCGATCGCCACGCTGGACCGCGCGAAGATTCTGTCCACGGCCTCGGCTCTGCACCCTCGCGGGGAAACCCCGCTCGTCAGCTCGGTGCTGAAGACCATCGACGACCTGCATGCCGCCGGTTCGGGCTCGGTCATTCTGATCACGGACGGCCAGGAGAGCTGCCGCGGGGATTCACAGGCGGCGGCGGCGAAGCTGAAGGCCTCCGACATCGGCGTCACCCTCAACATCGTCGGCTTCACGTTGACGGGGAAGACCGTCGAGGCCCAGCTCGGTTCGCTGGCGGCGTCCACGGGCGGGCAGTACTACAGCGCGCAGAACGAGAACCAGTTGTCCCGCGCCCTGGCGCTGGCGTCCACGCAGCAGATCCCCTACGAGGTCATCGACGCTTCGGGACGCACCGTGATCGCGAACCAGAGCCTCGACCTCGGCCAGGAGCTGCCACCCGGCGATTACCGGGTCCGGATTCACATCATGGGGCAGGACCTGGAAGCGCCCGCGACGATTGTCGCCAACAAGACGACGAAACTGACGATCGGACTCCAGGGGGACCGGTTCGTCGTCGAGCCGTGATCGCGACAGGGGCCGGGCCCGACCCGGCTCATTCCGCCGCGCACTCCTCCGCGGCCTCGAGCATCTCTTTCTGCTCGTTGGCCTCGTAAATCGCATGGATCTCCTCGGCAGCCTTCACCCCGAATTCAAAGCCTTCCTCACCTCCTCGAGCACCGGCCGCCAGAAAGATTGAGGCAGCGGTAATACCGACGCACCGCGCGATGAAGCCATTTCTCTCGTAGGCAGTCATCTGCTTGATCGAGTTCAGGACCTTCTTGGCGTACGCGACCAGCTGCGCCCGGAGCGCGACCGTGCCGTACTCGATCAGGGTTTGATGCATCCCGCTCTGCATCTCGTCGGTCACGGTCCCGTCGGGAGCAACAATCCACCAGCCGTCGTCGTTCGCGCCGCCGTACGAGACCTGGGCCGACGGCACGACCGCAGTCGCGCCGCCCGTGAGGCGTGCGTCCAATCGGGCCTTTGCGTCGGCCGATGCCGAGAGCCCCGCGACATCGGCGCTCGAGCGCACGATGGCGGGACGATTGCCCGTGTGGCGCGCGATGTAGAACATCTCGATCAAATCGTCGAACGGAAGCGTGTCGAGGTTGTCGTGAGCCGCCATCATGGTCGGCGCGGCGATGGCCAGACGTTCCCCGTAGACCGAGGCCACACCCCAGGCCAGGCCGGAGGTGGAGGTGCCACCGTCGGGACGCGCGCCTTCCGCGGCGCGGTCCATTTCCAGCCCGAACGGCGTGATCCCGGCGGCGTGCGGCGCGAGCCCCACGAACGAGATGCCCGGCTGCGCCGCGACGATCATCGGCGCCGACGGGCCGAGCGCGTCGGCAAACACGGCGCGACGCATGACGTAGTACGCCCGCTGCATCGTGCCGAGGGCCTGCACCAGGACGGCAGGATCGTCCGACTTCGGGTCGATGCGCGAGTACTCGCCGACGCCGACGATGCCCGTGCCGAGATTGATCGCCGATGTTCCACAACGTGCCGAAGGCCATCAGGTTGAGCGGCGCGAGCGTGCAGGTGGCCGCCCGGCCGGCCGCGCGGTCCGCGGCGGACACGCGGTCGAAGATCGGGCGTTCGACGGCGACGCGGGAAATCCCGGGCGCCGCCACCGCCACGTCGAGGCGCAGAGCGACCGGGATCGGACCGGCCGGCGCTGCCGGGGCCTTCGGCGGAGGCGCGGTGGCGGCGGACGCCCCTCCGAATGCATCGAGCACCTTCGAGGCCGCTCCCGCGGCCGCCCCGAGTCCCGGCCCCTCCGACGGCGCCGGCACGACAATCGGCGCGGCGGCCGTCGTCTTGGAACCCGCGATCAGCAGCGGCGTGAGCGCCAGCATGCCGGGGGGCTGCGGCGCAGGCGGGTGCAGCCCCGACGGCTCGGCGAACGCGAAGGCCAGCGTTGCGCCGGCCAGCGAGGACGCGGGCCATGTGCCGGAGGCAATCGTCGTGTCGTGCTCCTGACCGCCGTCGCGCGTTTCGAGGTGCAGGGCGGCCGTCACGGTGTCGAACGCGCCGTCCGGCAACGAGTCGCTGGTCCTGGCGGCCGTGCAGAGCGACGCCCCCGGCCTGGCCTGCGGCGCCAGGGGATCGAGGTCGAGCCAGGTCCCCTGGCTCTGCACCTGCAGCCAGACGTGATCGGCGGCGATCGACCGCAGGTTGCCGGTGGTCGGCGGCGTGAGCCGCACGCCAGCCTTCTGAAAGTCCGCGGCCAGATCGGCGGTCTGCTGGCGGTCCTGTGCCACAGCGATCTTCCAGAAGCCGGCCAGCCGCATGAAACCGTCGTGGAGCTTTGGCGTCGCGGCCTTCGCGGCGAGCGCTTCCGTGTTGGCGACGATGGTGGGGGCCCGGTACGCGGCGCGGGCAGCGGCGATGGCCGCGGCACTCTGCTCGGGCGGGAGCGCACAGAACGCGTAGCGAACCCGCGCGCCGGGACTTGCCGCCACCAGCAGATCGTGCAGCAGCAGCGCCCGGTCGTAGTCGTTGCCCGCGCCGTCGGCGAGCGTGGCGGCGGACCCACGAAACACGCCGGGATAGATTTCATATCGCACCCGGCTCACGCCGGCCAGCAGGGCTGCCGTATCGTTCCCGACACGCTGCGCGATGGCCGCGACCGTCGCCGCCTGCCCGGCGGGGTCGGAGCTCGCTCCGCCGCTGGCATCGCCGGTTGATGCGGCCTCCGCGCTCGAAGGACCGCCGAACGGCGGCGCTCCCGCCAGCACGAGCGCCAGACTCAGCGCGAGCGCGACAAGGCGGCGGGAACGGGTGGTCGGTGGAGCGCCTGTGGGCTGGTCACCCATCGTTGGACCTCTCGGTGATCACGAGACTGCAGCCCTCGAGAGCCTTCGCGTGCTGAAGGGAAACGATAGACGAGAGACGTGCGGGTTGCAAGGGCCAGCGCCGAGTGTGTCGGCGTCGAGTGACTACTTCGGCGGGCAGCCCTGTCCGGCGACCTCCGCCAGCCGTTGGCGGGCGGCATCCAGATCGGGGTTGTGCTCGAGCACGCGTTGCAGCGTCTCTCGAGCGCCGGTGGTGTCTCCGGCGGCGCACAGGCCCAGACTGAGATTCAGGCCGATGTCGCTCAGTTGCGGGTTGTGCTCGAACGCGCGTCGCCACAATTCCATCGCGCGAGGCAGCAAGCCACGGCGCGCGAGAAACACGCCAAGATCGGCCGCCGCCACACCGAGATCCGGATCGATGGCCAGCGCCCGCTCGTAGTCCTGCTCCGCCGCGTCGTTGTCTCCGCGCGCCTGGTGCAGATACGCCAGCCGCGTGAGGACCGCCGGATCGTCCGGGTGGGTCCGGTTCGTCGCCTCGAGCAGACGCTGCGCCTCGGCGGCCGCGAAGGCCTCGTCGCGCAGCGCCACCTCGCCGTAGGCCAGACCGAGGTCGCGCGGGTCGGGCGTGGGGTTTCCGAACTGGACGAGCCTGCCGACCGCTGCCGACCGCGGCAGGTCCGTCCGCCGATCCCGGAGAATCCGATGATCCGTGACGACGGTGTGGCCGATGTCCGCGCTGTCCAGGCGAGGCATGTGGCACGAGGTGCAGTCCGGCTGGCGCGCATAGTGGGCCTTCGCCATGGCCGCGTGACATTGCAGGCATCTCGCGCGGTAATAGGCCGCCTTGCCGGCGGCGTCCGGCTGGACGTGCGGGTCGTGACAGCTGAGACACGACATCGCCGACCCGCTCTTTTGCTTGCACTGGCTGAGGGCGAGCGACTCCACGTGGCTGACCGCCCCGCGTTGCTGCGGCGCCCCGTTTTCACGGACGAAGATCGCCACGTAGTCGGAGAACGACTCGCCTGGGCGGTAGGCCTGCTCGGATTGGCCCTTCTTCGCGATCCGTGCCTCACCCTCGAGGTGACACTGCATGCAGATGCTGTCGCGCGGTTCGGCCGCCAGCCGGGCAGGATTGACCATCGGCCCGCGGCCATTGACGTGCTCGCTGCCGGGGCCGTGGCATCGCTCACAGCCCACGCCATCCTGGAGAAATGGCCTGTCGGCATAGTGGTTGACGGTGCCTGTGGTCGGTGGCTGGACGCGGCTGGCGTGACAGAACAGGCACGTCGAGTCGACCGGGTGGTTCAGCTCCATCGATTGGACCTCGCCATACCCGGGCGACATGTCCCACACCCCCTGGTCGGCGTAGTAGTTGATCGGCGACTGGTACCAGAACCCGTCGATCTCGAAGAGATACGTCCTCCCTCGAGCGTTCGATCCGACGGAATACTTCAATTCCTGGGTGCCGTGCAGGGGCCGTTCGCCCTCGCGGTCGTAGGAGAGAAAGGCCTTGCCGTCGGCCTGGTAGACCCGATACGACACGCCGGAGGGGACGTGACGCACCGCTCCCTCGAGGGGCGGAAACGCCGGACCACTCGTGCGAGCCATGGCCGTGCGCGAGTAGCTCTCGTAGATGGCCGCGTGACACGGGCGGCACGCGTCGTTGCCGACCGCCCGCAAGGCCGGTTGCGGCGGAGGCAATGACCAGGCGAAACCCGCCCACGCGAGGAAGGCCGAGATGGCGGCGAGACGCAAGCGCATGACGCTCCACCTACGCAGACAGGTATAGGATGTGTGGCGTTCCCTCAGTACACCACGACAAAAGGAGTCTCCCAGTGAAGTTCATGCTGACGTGGAGAACGCGCCCAGGCCTGTACAAGGCGGCTTTTCAGCAGTTCCTGAAATCAGGCGGCCCGCCACCCAAGGGTGTGAAACAACTGGCACGCTATCACGTGCCCGGCTCGGTCCTGGGCTGGCACCTCCTGGAAACCGACGACGTGACCGCCCTCGCCGAACACGTCAACAATTGGGGAGACCTGATTGACATCGAATTGAATCCGGTGGTCGAGGACGATCAGGCGGCGGAGGCCGCTGGCAGGGTGTTCGGGAAATAGCCGGCCCAGCGATCCGGCGGCGGGCCCACTTTGAAAGACGATGCCCGGCGGCCGAGGCTGCTGGGCGTCGCGGCGTGCGCCCTCGTGTCGGTCGGCACGACCGGCGCCTGATCCATTCGCTGGTGGTTCAAACGCGCGAATCGACCTCATCGGTCGGAGCCGTCCGTCCCGCCGCCCGGCGGCGCGACGTGGAACGCATTGGCCCAGTAGGCCCGGGCGGCGGGCGGCAGATGCTCGACGCGCGACAGGAACGCGGTGACCTTCCACATCTCGGCCGCGCTCAGCGCCGCGCCCCACGCCGGCATGCCGGTGTACCGCACGCCGGTGCGGATGGCGTAGTAGACATGCCACTCGGGATCGTCGACCGGATCGAGGACCAGCTGCGGCGGGGGCGGGTAGAACGCGTGCGCCAGCGGACTGCGCGTCAGGTCGAGGTCCCCGTGGCAGACCGCACAGTTCATCGTGTAGATCTTCATGCCGTCGATCAGGTTGTCACCGGTCGGCGGCACAGGATTCGCGATGCGTGGCGCATGGCGCGCAATGGAGGCGTCGAGCGCCTGCATCGCCACCCGCTGCTCCAGCGAGGACGGGCTGGCGTCGGCATTCGTGGGCATGAACCCCAGCCGGAGGAACGCGAATGCGCCGAGCGCCACGACGACCAGCGCGATCCCGATGCCCAGTATGGCGATCCGCATCCGGCGACCTCCTGTCATGGGTCAACCCAGGTCACGACGCCAAGCCGGCTGCCGGCGACGCGTTCGTGACCTCGACCGGGCGGCGCGACGCCCGCGGTGTTGATGGGTGCGCCGGCCGCGCGGACCGATGAGCTGGCTGTGCATGCGCGACGGAGCTCGGCTGAAATGGAGCGGGCCGACCGGCGGCAGCCGATGGATGACGTTGCGCTGTAATGCCCCATGCGGGATTATCACTCACATGGGCCCAGGACGGCCCCGCCCCTGGGGCGGCCTGGCTCAAGGAGAGGTGAGGAGGTCAACCGATGCGACCAAAGCTTCTGACCGGAATGGGCACGTTCGTCGGGGCGTCCATGCTGGGTGCGCTCGTCGCGATTGCCGCGCCGACCACGCTGACCGGAACCGTGAGCGACACCATGTGCGGGAAGGATCACATGGGCAAGGATCCGGCCGCGTGCACGCGGCAGTGCGTGAAGAAGGGATCGGACTACGCGCTCGTCGTCGGCGACAAGGTCTACACCTTGAAGACCAAGGACGAGAAGCTGCGTGCCACACTCGACCAGCTCGCGGGCGCACAGGCGAACGTGACCGGTGACGAGAGCGGCACAACGCTCGAGGTCACGGCTGTCGAAGCGTCGAAGTAGCCCGCGGCAGGCTGCGCATATCCTGAGGCACCCGCGTGGCGGGAAGACGGCGCTGGTCCCCTTTTCGATGACCGCCGGCTGACAGGGGGCCAGCGCGCTCTCGCACCCCGCCGCACCAGAAGGCTGTCGGTGATGCTGGGCCGGCACTACCGCGTCGCCAGCAGGTTCACGCCCATCACGCCGTACCGGCGGGCGGTCCGTTCCTTGGTCGTGCCACCTGGCGCGGTTCGACTGCTTTGGATCTGCGCCCGGCCGCCGGCGGCGTACTCCGATCCGCGGTGGAAATGGAAGGCGCCATCGGGAGCTGCCGCGACGCGCGCGTAGATCGACTGCACTTCCTTCCGGAGGGTCGTGACGTCGAGATCGATGGGACACGTGACCGGCACAGCTGCCTCCAGTCTTGCCCGAGGGTCCGCTGGAACTGCCAGCGGGCTGCTGCCGCCTTGGCGACGAGCTCGACGCAGGTCGAGACTCCTTCCGAGATGGTCACGCCCATGCGACTACACGAGCGGCGCGGCGAGTCCCTCCGCGCCGGGGCGTGCGGCGGTCATCAGGTGCCGTTCGTCGGCCCTGATGCACGCGATGCGGTGCAGCTCGAAGCGCTCGTACTTTGCTTCCACGTCGCGCACGAGGCGCCAGTAGCCGACCGCTTCCCCGGCGGCATGCGTCGCCAGGTACACGGGAATCAGCAGCCAGGCGCGAACCGGCGCGCCGAGGCCGCCCGGCACCCGCCGCGCGGCGCGGCGCATGCGCCACAGGCGGACCGGCGGCACGAGCGGCGCCAGCGCGGTCCGCGCCAGCTTCTCGGCCGTGGACATCCTCGCCGCGCGGTACTTCCCGAAGAGCACGCCGCCGAGCAGAGCGTGCCTGAACGCCTCTCCCGGCATCGAGATGTTCATGTGGCTGAGCCGCGCGTCAGGCGCGCCGCACAGGACGTGTCCGTCCGCGCGCAGACGATAGTGGAGGTTGCGCTCGCTGTGGAACAGTGCGGCCAGGTCGTCGCGGTAGCGCTCCAGCACGGTCCGACGATAGCTCGTGCTGTGCCCCGGCCCGTACTCGACCTCGCCCGGCTCCACCAGCGTCACTGCGTCCATGAAGCTGACGAGGAAGTTCGCCCAGCCCGTCGCGGTGGCCGGGTTCGCGCTCAGCATCCGGGGCGCGACGGCCGCGCATCCGCCCTCGAACGCCTTGCACACGCGGGCGGCCCACTCCGGCTCCACGAACACGTGATCCTCGACCACCGCCACGAAATCGCCGCGAACGCTCGACAGGGCGGCGACGACGCCGCGCGCCACGGTGGGAATCGCCGGCAGGGTGACGACGTCGAGCGCCGCAAAAACCTCGAAGACGGAGCGATCGATGCCCGCGTCGTGTCCGGAGACCGTGACCAGCACCACCTGAATCTGCCGGCGGATGGTCTGCGCCCGCAGGTGGGCGATCGCCCCGGTGAGCTCCTCGACGCCGCGCGGCATGAGGAGGACGACGGTGAGGCGCGGAGGGGCCACGGGGGCGAAGTGTACGATGGTTCACGGGTTCACGGGTTCTCGGGTTCACGGTTCGGCCGCCCGGGCCACTGCCAGCACGGTGCCGGCGAAGAGCAGCGTGTCCCACACGTAGTTCAGCGCCTCGAGCTTCTCGCCGCCCTCCACCGCGACGGGCACGAACGGCAGGTAGACCGCCAGCACCAGACAGACGATGAGGAGGCCGAGCCAGGCGGAAGCGGCGCGCGTGCGGCGGTTAACCAGCATCAGGGCGCCGGCAGCGAGTTCCGCCGCGCCGGTCGCGCAGCCCCAGAGCGCCGGCAGCGGCATCCACGCGGCCGTCATCTTCTGCAACGGCACGCCGGGCGCGTGGGCGGGCTGCGTGAAGTGCAGGACGCCGAAGACGAGGCACGCCACGCCGACAATCAGGCGTCCGGCCGTCGCCAGTTGGGTCGAGCCGTCCGCACGCCGGCCCACGCCCGCCGCGCCGGCCAGCGCCATCGCGCCGCCGCCGAACGACAGGTCGCGCAGCGCCACGACCCACGAGATCTGCTCCCCGCTCCCCATCGCGGCCGGCACGTGCATCGTCACGACGAAGGTCACGAACATCAGCGCGAGCAGGCTCGCCGACAACCGGACGAACCGTCCCAGCGACAGGCTGACGGCGGAGGCGAGCAGGCCGGCGCCGACCAGGTAAGTGAGAAGGAGGCGCGCCGGCATCCAGGCGGGCACCATGTTCTGGATCGACGAGGCCAGGACGAAGTGCTCGGCCGAGAAGGCGGCCAGCGGCGCGGCAACGAAGACGGGGCCGAGCACGATCAGGCGATCGATGCCGCGGGCAGCGCGGAGATCGCGCCGGGCCGCGATCAGCCCGATCGCCAGGATGACCAGGCCGAAGGTCCAGGGAAAGACGACGTAGAAACGCATGAACCGGGTTCTCGGTTCGCCGGGCAGTCCGAGACTTCGAACGACCCGCACCCTCGACGTGGTCTCCCCTGGCCCGGATGGAGAACCCGGACCACGGTCGACTGCCCGGCGCCCGTGAAGGACCATACCCCTGGTCTGGTTCTATGCAAAGATCCAGAATCGTCCATTCTGATGGAGCCAGGCATGCTGCTGACGCTGGACGGTCGCGGTCCCCGCTACGCACAGATCACGCGGGCGCTCGTCTCGCTGATCCGTCGCGGGGTCCTGGCGCCAGGCACGCGCGCGCCGTCCACGCGCGAGCTGGCGCGGGACGCCGGCTGTTCGCGCAATCTCGTCCTGCTCGCCTACGAGCAGCTCCGGGTCGAGGGCTACCTGGTCGGCCGCGAGCGCGCGGGGACGTTCGTCGCGCCGGGCCTCCGCCACACCGAGCCCACGGACCCGGCGACGTCCGCCGAGCCGCGGCCGCGCGTGGCCGGCGCGGCGCGTCTGTCGGCCGCCGGGCGCCGCCTGACCCGCGCCGCCGCGGAGGCGATGGCCGCCATCCGGCACCAGCCGACCTGCCCCATCGATTTCATGTACGGCCTGTCGGAGCCGGACGAGCGCCTGATCCGCCGCATGCGGGCCGCGGTCGCCGCCCCGATCCGCGAGCGCGCGTTCATGCCCGGCGGCTCGCAGGGCGACCTCGAGCTGCGGCAGCAGATCGCGACGCGGCTGCGCTCGGCGCGCGGGGTCACGCGCGGCGCGGCAGAGGTCGTCATCACGAGCGGCACGCAGCAGGCGGTGGACCTCTGCGTGCGCCTGCTGCTCTCGCCCGGAGACCGCGTCGCCATGGAGGACCCGGGCTACGATTTCGCGCGGGCCGTCTTTGCCGGGGCGGGCGCGCGTGTCGTCGACGTGCGCGTCGACGGCGAGGGTCTCGACGCCGCACGGCTCGCGACCGGCCGCGACGCGCCGCGGCTCGTCTACGTGACGCCCTCGCACCAGTTCCCGACCGGGGTCGTGATGCCGGCGGCGCGGCGGCACGCGCTGGTCGACTGGGCGCGTCGCGCCGGCGCGCTCGTCTTCGAGGACGACTACGACGGCGAATTCCGCTACGCCGGGCAGCCCATCCCCGCGCTCGCCGGCCTGGATCCGGACGTCGTGATCTACTGCGGCACCTTCACGAAGTCACTCTTCCCCGCCTGCCGCATCGGCTATCTCGCCCTGCCGCCCGCGCTCGTGCAGCCGGTGGTCCAGGCGAAGTGGGTCACCGATCACGCCAGCTCGCGCCTCACCCAGCGCGCGCTCGCGCACTTGATGGCCACCGGCGACTTCGACCGCCACGTCCGCCGCGTGCTGCGCCGCTACCGCGAGCGGCGCGACGCGCTCGTCGGCGGCCTCCGCCGTCATCTCGGAGACGACGTGGTGATCGAGGGCGCCAGCGCGGGGCTGCACGTGGCCGTCTGGCTGCCGAAGCGGCCGGCCAGCCAGGTCGACGCGCTGGTCGAGGCCTGCCGGAAACGCGGCGTCGGCGTCTACCCGATGTCCCGGCATGCGACGCGGGCGCTCCCGTGCGCGGCGCTGCTGCTCGGCTACGGGCTGGTCGACCCCGCGCAGATCGAGCGCGGCGTCGCGGTCCTCGCGGAGGAGAACGGGAACTGACGGGGTTCGCGGTTCGCGGTTCGCGGTTGGCGCGGCGGCAGTGTCGTCAGCGCATCTATTCGACGCGGTATCCGAGCGCCAAGGCATTCTCCCGCACCCGGGCGTCCCGCGTGACGATGGTGACCAGCGGCGGCGGCTCCCCGAGCAGATCCACGGTCGCCAGGTGCACGGCGTCCAGGGTGCGGATCGGTTCGACCGGAAAGGGGCGGCGGACTCGGTCGAGCACCGCTCGGTCAACATCGAGCACGAAGCAGCGGCGCTCGAAGGTTCGGAGGGCGCGCACGGCGGCCTGCTGCTCTTCCGCGGTGAGACGACCAGTGGCGCGCGCTCGAACGAGGGCCCGCCCCGCTTCTGCCAATGTCAGCGCGGAGGTCACCTGCTGCGTGCCGCGTGGGACCTTCTTGACGGCCGTGTCTCGTTCGAGCAGTGCGGCGACCAGGGCGCTCGACTCCACGTACCGCACGGTCGTCTCGGTGGCGATGGGGCGCGCCGGACGGGCGGTTGCCGCCTTCCGGGCGGAGCGGCGGCGTGGAGCACTACGCTTCGCCACGATCGGCGTCGATGAGCTCGGCGGCCGTCCCCCGCGGCAGGCGAATATCGGGCCAGTCCTCGAACGGGTCGCCAGCCTCCACGGGAGGGCGGAGAATGCCCGCGGCAATCAGCTCGTCCCACCGACGTCCGGGCGACTTGCGCGTCGCCGTGGCCGGAGGCACGAGCTCCGCGACGACGCGCCCATGAGCGGTCACGGCAATCCGTTGTCCCGCTTCGACTCGTCGGATATACCGGCTCAGGTTGTCCTTCAGCTCGCGAATCCCGGTCTCCACAATGGTCCCAGTATAGCCACATGTGGCCACATCGGCAACTGCCGCCCGGGGGCGAACGAATCCGGATGGGGTGCGCTACCATCTCCGCGTGAAATCGACTGTGCGCGCCGTGGTGCCGGCCATCGTCGTGGCGGTCCTGGTGGCCGTCGCCGCCGGCGACCACTATTTTCGGGACGAGTTCTACTACCTGGCCTGCAGCCACCGGATGGCGTGGGGCTACGTCGATCAGCCGCCGCTGTCGATCGCGGTCCTCTGGCTGGTGCGCCATCTGTTCGGCGATTCGCTCCTCGTGCTCCGCGTGGTGAGCGCACTCGCGCTCGCCGGCGCCCTCGTCCTCACGGGCAGCATCGCACGTCGGCTCGGGGCGGGCGCGTTCGGCGAGCTCCTGGCGATGACGACCCTCGCGATCGCACCGGAAGCGCTGGCGGTCGGCAGCTTCTATTCGATGAACGTGTTCGAGCTGCTGCTGTGGACGGCGACGCTGCGGGTCTTCATCGATGTCCTCGCGTCGCCCCATCGTGCCACGTGGCTGCTGCTCGGCGTGCTGCTGGGCCTCGGGCTGTTGAACAAGATCAGCGTGCTGTGGCTTGGTGCCGGCATCGCGGCGGCCCTCGTGCTGACGCCCGCACGACGCCAGTGGCTGACGCCGGGCCCGTACCTCGCCGGCGCCATCGCCGCCGCGATGTTTCTGCCGCACGTGCTCTGGCAACTCGCGAATGGCTGGCCGACGCTGGAGTTCATCCACAACGCGAGCACGCAGAAGATGGTCGCCAAGTCGCCCCTGTCGTTCCTGCTCGAGCAGGTCGTCAACCTCCACCCGCTCACGATGCTCGTGTGGGGAGTGGGCCTGATCGCGCTGCTGGTGGACCGGCGGCTGCGGCCGTACCGCGGGCTCGCGATCGTCTACCTGACGGTCGCCGCAATCCTGATCGTGAACAGCACGAGCCGCGCCGTGTACCTGCTGCCGGCGTATCCGCCGCTCATCGCTGCCGGTGCCGCGTTGTGGGAGCGCCTGCTCACGGGGGGCGCGGCCCGGGTCGGCGCGATCGCGGCCCTGCTGCTCGCGGGAGCGTCCAGTCTGCCACTCGCCGTTCCGGTCTTGTCGACCGACGCTTACGTGCGATACACCCGTGCAGTGGGCATGGCGCCGTCCGCGGAAGAGAAGCAGGCGCTGGGGAGGCTTCCGCAGTTCTTCGCCGACCGTCAGGGCTGGGAGGCGCTCGTCGCACAGGTCGCGACGGCGTGGGATCGACTGTCGCCGGACGAACGCGCGTCGGCGGCCGTCTTCACCGGCAACTACGGCGAAGCGGGGGCCATCGAGCTGTACGGCCGGCCTCGCGGCATGGTCGCGATCAGCGGCCACAACAACTACTGGCTCTGGGGACCGCAGGGGCGTTCCGGCAGCGTGCTCATCGTCCTCACCCGTAACCCACAGCGGCTCGAGCAGCAATTCGAGAGCGTGCAGCAGGTCGCCGAGACCGACTGCGGCGACTGCATGCCGTACGAGAACCACGTGGGCATCTACATCTGCCGACGCCTCCGGACCCCGCTCCCGCAGCTCTGGGCGGCGCTGAAACACTACGAGTAAAGCCGCAGGCTCGAGGGGCTCAGTCGGCCCGATGCGCGCCCTTGAACACCGCCATCGCGGCGGGCACGGTGCTCGCGGCGCCAAGCGCCACCAGCGACAGTCCGACACGGCGGCGGCGCGCATCCGACATCTGCTCCGACAGCAGCAGGCCCAGCCCGATGCCCAGCGCGGCCCGGGTGGCGACGACGAATCCGAGCGTCGGGAGCTTGAGGACAACGTTCTTCATGACAACCTCCGAAGAGCGGAGTGGCAAGGCGTGTGCCGGGCGCCTTTGATCCCGCGTAACGGCCAGGTATACATTTAGGGGCTCCCATGCGTAAGGCCCCGGCCGCCTTCGGATTCCGCTATCTCATCGGTGGCGTCGGCCTCGCCCTGCTGCTCGTCCTGGGCGTCGTCATGCGCGACAGCAACAGCCGGGCTGTCTACGAGTCCATGGCCGAGCTGGACCGGACGCACCAGGTCGTGCACGCGCTCGATCGAGTCCTGGCATCCGCGGTGGACGCGGAGACCGGCGTCCGCGGCTATCTGGTGACCGGCCGCGAGAACTACCTCGAGCCGTACGCGGACGCGACCGCCAGCCTCGACGGCGAGCTCGCCACCCTCGACACGTTGTTTCGCGACGATGCGGAAGGGCGCCGCGCCATGGCAAGCCTGCGGGCGCGGCTCGCGACCGTGGGGCAGCAGCTTGCCGACATGGTGCAGGTGTACCGGACCCAGGGTCCGACCGCGGCCGCCAACCTGACCGACACGGGACGCGGCAAGGCCGCCATGGACGCCCTGCGCGCGCAGGTGGACGACATGGAGGCGGCCATCCAGCAGGAGATCCGGACCCGCACGACCGCCGCGGACCGCAGCTACATCGTCGCGCGCGCGATTGGTCTGCTGACGGGCCTGTTCGGCGTGATAGCCACGCTCGGCTTCGTGTGGGTTGTCCGGCGGCAGGCACGCCTCCAGTTCCTCGCCGCCGGCGCGCTCCACGCCGAGCGCGAGCAGCTTCGCGTCACGCTCACGAGCATCGGAGACGGGGTGATCGTCACTGACGCCGCTGGCCAGGTGCGGTTGATGAACCGGGTGGCCGAGGCGCTGACCGGCTGGACCGAGCCGGAGGCGACGGGCCAGCCGCTCGAGCAGGTCTTCCGCGTCGTCAACGAGGAGACCCGCGCCGCCGTCGGCAACCCCGTGAGCCGCGCCCTGCGTCACGGCGGGATGGTCGGCCTGGCGAACCACACGGTGCTCATTGCACGGGACGGCACCGAGCACCCGATTGCCGACTCGGCCGCCCCGGTGCGGCAGGAGGGCGGGCGGACCGAGGGCGCCGTGCTCGTGTTCCGTGACGTGACCGCGGAGCGCAAGGCCGAGCTCGCGATGAGCGAGTCGCTGCTCCGCGAGAAGTCGTGGTCCGAGCGCCTGGGAGCCGTGGCCGCCGCGGGCCTCACGATCAACGCCGCCACCACGCAGGAGGGCATCGTCGGCGTGATCGATGCCCAGGCCCGGCGGCTGCTCGGCGCCGCGCGCTGCAACGTCGTGTTCGACACGAACCCGTTCGCGGAAGAAGAGGGCGTGCTGACGGTGGGGCTCACCACGCGGTCCGGCAGCCCGGTCGGCTACATCCGGTGCTCCGGAAAGCAGAAGGGCGCCTTCGACGCCGACGACCGGTCGATGCTCTCGCAGCTGGCGCAGATGGCGTCGGTCGCCCTCGAGAACTCGCGGCTGTACAACGACATCCGCACGAGCGACATCCGCAAGGATACCTTCCTGGCGACGCTCGCGCACGAGCTCCGCAACCCGTTGGCGCCCATCAGCAACTCGCTCGAGGCCTTGCGCCGCACCGCCGACCCGGCGCAGCGGGCCGCCAGCCAGGCGATCATCGAGCGCCAGGTCGCCCAGCTCGTCCATCTCGTGGACGACCTGCTCGACGTATCGCGCATCAACGAGGGCAAGCTCGAGCTGCGGCTCGCGAAGGTGCAGGTGCGCGACGTCCTGCAGGCGGCGATCGAGACCAGCCAGCCGGCCATCGACACCCACCGGCACGAGCTGCTGGTCACCCGGCCGGAGGAGCCGGTCTGGCTCGACGCCGACCTGACGCGCCTGGCCCAGGTGTTCGCGAACCTGCTGAACAACAGCGCGAAATACTCCGAACCGGGCGGCGCCATTCACCTCACGGCCACCGCATCGGCCGATCAGGTGGAGATCTCGGTCAGGGACACGGGCCTCGGCATCCCGCCCGAGGTCGTGCCGCACGTGTTCGACCTCTTCATGCAGGCCGAGCGATCGCTGGCGCACTCGCAGGGCGGGCTTGGCATCGGCCTGACGCTGGTCCGCCAGATGGTAGAGCTCCACCACGGGACGGTGTCGGCGCGCAGCGACGGGCCGGGCCACGGCAGCGAGTTCATCGTCCGGCTGCCGCGTGCGCAGGCGCCCGCGCCGGTGGTGGATGCGCCGGCCGCGCCGGCGTCGGCCGTCGCGGAGCTGCCGCCGCGCCGCGTGCTCGTGGTGGACGACAACCGCGACGCCGTGGACTCGCTCGCCCTGCTGCTGAAGCTCGCCGGCCAGACGGTGGCCAGCGCCTTCGACGGCAACGAGGCGCTGGAGCAGTTCGAGGCGTTCCAGCCCGACATCGTGGTGCTCGACATCGGGCTTCCGGCGCTGAACGGCTACGAGGTGGCGCGCCGCATGCGAGCGATGCCTCACGACCGGCCGGTGCTCCTCGTCGCGCTGACCGGCTGGGGGCAGGAGGACGACCGGCGGCGGACGGTCGAGGCCGGTTTCGACCATCACCTGGTCAAACCCGTGGATTTCGAGGCGTTGAAGGCTCTGCTGGCGGGGCTTTCGTACTCCTGACGCCCGGAACGCCGAGCTCGGCACGGGGATTGTTATCGGGGAAACGGTAAGGCACGATTGTTCAGCGATTACGGCCCGAATGGACCGGCCGGCCTCGCGCGAACTGCCCGGGTGGCCGTGAATCGATACAGACCGTGTAACTACTCCAGGAGGCTCAATGACCCCTCAATCCAAGATGCGCGTGCTTGTCGTGGACGACGAGCCCGATGCGTCCGCGGCGATTGAGCTGCTGCTGAAGCCGCGGGGGTTCGAGGTGCGGCTGGCCGCGACCGGCGCCGAGGGACGCGCGCTCGTGGCGGCCTGGGATCCCCACGTCGTCCTGCTGGATTCTGATCCTCCCCGACGTCAACGGACTCGACATGCTGCGTGAGCTGCGGCAGAGCGTGCCCGACACGCAGGTGGTGATGGTCACCTGCTACAGCGCCGTGCCGAAGGTCGTGGAGGCCATGAGCCTGGGGGCGTTCGGCTACATCAGCAAACCCATCGACGCGATGCTCCTCCTCGCGGTGCTCGACAAGGCCGGCGACAAGGTGGTGCTCACGGCCGAGAACCGGCTGCTGCGGCTGCAGCTGCAGGATCACTCCAGCCTGGGCGACATGATCACGCGCACCGACAAGATGAAGCAGCTCTTCGCGCTGGTCCGGAAGGTGGCGCCGAGCGAGGCCAGCGTGCTCATCCAGGGCGAGAACGGGACGGGCAAGGAGCTCGTGGCCGATGCCCTGCACCGGTACAGCACACGGTCCGAGGCGCCCTTCGTGAAGGTGAACTGCGCGGCCATCCCGTCCGAGCTGATGGAATCGGAGCTGTTCGGGCATCGCCGCGGATTGTTCACCGGCGCGCACGACGACCGCACGGGCATCCTGGCGATGGCCGACGGCGGGTCGCTGCTGCTCGACGAGATTGGCGAGATGTCGTCGGCGCTCCAGACCAAGCTCCTGCGGGTGCTCCAGGAGCGCGAGTTCACGCCGGTCGGCTCCGCGAAGCCGCAGAAGTCCGATTTCCGACTGGTCTGCGCCACGAACGTGAACCTCGACGCCGCGCTGTCCGACGGCCGCCTGCGGACGGACCTGTTCTTCCGGATCAACACGTTCATGATCATGGTGCCGCCGCTGCGCGACCGCCCGTCGGACATCCCGCTGCTGGCCGACCACTTCCTCGGCACGTTCGCCGCCAGGCACCGCCGCGACGTGACGGGCATCAGCCCCGACGCGCTTCAGGTCTTGTTGCGGCACCGCTGGCCGGGCAACATCCGCGAGCTGGAACACGCGATCGAGCGCGCGGTCATCGTGGCGCGTGGGAACGAAGTGCAGGTGGACGACCTGCCGGCGCGGGTGCGCGAGCCGGCGCCGATCGACGCCGCGCTCGACTCGATCCCGGCGCACTGCACCCTCGAGGAGATCGAGCGTCTGGCCATCCTGCGCGCGCTCGAGCGCACGAGCTGGAACAAGCGCGCCACCGCCGATCTGCTGGGCCTGTACAGGCCCACGCTCTACAACAAGCTCAGAAAGTACAACCTGCTCAAGCCGCAGGCGCCACCAGCGGGGCGTTCGCGCGAGGGAGTCTGAACCGTGGACGAAACCGCAGCAACGCACATCGTCACGAGCGACTCGTTCATCCGGCACGTCGGGCACGATTTGCGAAGCTCCCTGAACGCCGTCGTGGCGTGGGGCGAGCTCGTGCGCGGCGGGCAGCTGCCGCCGGCCGAGCTCGCGCGCGCCGGCGACACGATTGTGCGGCAGGCCAGACAGGTGTCCCGCCGCCTCGCGGACGCGCTCGACCTCTGGCGACTCGACGTCGGCGCCCTCATCGTCTCGACCGCCCCGGCCCAGGTGGGGTCCGTCATCCGCTCGTCGGCCGAAACCGCCCGCGCCACCTTCGACGCGCGGCGCGTGGCCTGCAATCTGGACCTCGAAGACGACGGGACGGCCGAGCTGGATCCGTCGCGCCTCGGCCAGGCGCTGACGCTGCTGCTGGTGGATTCGGCCGCCAACACGCCGCCGGGCGAAGCCGTGGACGTCCTGCTCCAGCGGACCGACGGCCACCTGGTGATCAGCGTCACCGGCGGCGGACGCGCGCCCGGCGAACACGCCTTCGATCGCGATGCCGTGGACACCCTGGCGGGCGGGCCCCGCCCGTTCGACTTCGGGCTGTCGCTGGCGCGCACGCTGGTCTCGATGAACGGCGGCACGCTCTCGGCCGAGCCCGACGACAGGGGCCGGCTCGCGTTCGTGGTCCGGCTCGAGGCGGTGGACGGCCACGCTCCGGCGCCGCAGCCGGCCAGCGCCTAGTGGCCCGTATCCGCTGGAGCGGTACTGGCAGCTGCGGGGTTTCGCGGTGAAAGTCGGCCGCGACAACGGAGCGGCCGGTAGTAATTCGCAAGAGACACTCCACTAGTACGTCCTCGCGCGACCGACCCGGGAGCGGCCTCAAACCCGCTTGCGCGTCTGGTGCAGGCCTGCACTAGAATGCCCCCGATCGTTTCCCGTCCAGCCCAGCCGCGAAGGCTGTGCCGTCGCCAACCCCTGTCCGAAAGGTCGCGCATGGCAGTCCACCTGGTCAACCCCAGCGATCTGTCGTTCGGCATGGCGGTCATCACGCCGCGGTGGCTGTTCGTGCTGGCGGCCGCCACGCCTGACCGCTTCGGCACCCCCCTCCTGATCGACGAGACGCTCGAGCGGTTCGATCCGGGCCGGGTCGCCCCCGGGGACGTGGTCGGGATCAGCGTGCACACGGGAAACGCGCTGCGCGGCTACGCCGTGGGACGCGACGCACGCGCCCGGGGCGCCTACGTCGTCTTCGGCGGGATCCACGCGACACTGTTCCCGGAGGAAGTGCGCGAGCACGGGCAGGCGCACGCGGTGGTGCGCGGCGACGGCGACCTCGTGTGGCCGGAGGTCCTCTCCGACTGCGCGGCGGGTGAGCCGCAGGCGCAGTACCAGGGCGGCCGCGTGGACGGCGCGCGGTTCATGCCGGCGCGGTGGGACCTGGCCGAGCGCGGGCGCTACATGTGGGCCTCGGTGCAGACCTTGCGGGGGTGCCCCAAGCACTGCTCGTTCTGCTCGGTCTGGCGGACGGACGGCCAGGCGCCGCGCAACCGCGGTGTCGACGCGGTCGTCGGGGAGATCCTGGAGCTCCGGCGGCTCGGGTTCCGGTTCATCACGCTGGCCGACGACAACTTCTATCCCGTGTCGCAGCAGGATCTGGCGCAGGCGGCGCGGCTCGAGAACCCGTCGCGCCTGCAGGCGCTCGAGGCGCTGCGCGCCGACCGGATGGCCCTGATGGCCGAGCTGGCGCGGCTGCCTGCGGACACGGTGTTCTTCACGCAGATCACGATGGAAGCCGCCGAGGATCCCGAGTTCCTGGACGCCATGCGGGAGGCGCACATCCGCGGCGCGCTCGTGGGTGTGGAATCGGTGACGCCGGAGGGCCTCAAATCCGTTTACAAGAACTTCAACCTCGCCGGCGACAACCTGGTCGAGCGCCTCCGCGTCTTCCGCCAGCACGGCGTGCAGGTGCTCGGCTCGTTCATCTTCGGGCTGCCGACCGACAACCCGCACACGTTCGAGGCGACGGCCGACGTGGCCGAACGGGCCGAGATTGCCTTCGCGCAGTTCGTGATGCTCACGCCGCTGCCCGGCACGATCGACTTCGAGAAGTGGGAGAAGAGCTTCGAGGGTCACCCGCCCACCGTGGACGGAATCCCGATCACGCGGCACTGGCTGATCCCGGCGACCCGGCGGCCGCGCTACCTGCTCGAGCACCAGTCGATGTCGTGCGACGAGATCCGCGCGCGTACCCAGCGCGTCTGGGACCGGTTCTACAGCGTGCCGCAGACATGGGCGCGCAGCCGCTGCCTGACGTCGCTCAAGGGACGCCTTGCGTTCCTCCTGATCTCGAAGCTGTATCGCCAGATGTACGCGAATACCGGCATCTCGACCGACAGCGCGCGACTGACACGATCCGTGCGATGGTCGCGCTGGCTGAGCCGGCCGTGCCGGCGGCTGTTTGCCGGGCGGCCGATGCCCGACCTGGAGCTGGCCGAGTCCGGGCTGGCGTCGATCCATCCGGATCAGGCAACGGCGTAGCGGGCCGACAGCCCGAAATGCCGGACGCCCGGGCGTGCCGCCACGCTCAGCGCGCGACGGCCGGGTGCTGGTAGACGCGGATGTAGTCCACCTCGAGCCGGGCCGGAAAGGCCGTCGCGGACGGGTCGCCGCCGTTGGCGCCGCCGATTGCGAGGTTGACGAGCATGTAATGCGGCTGATGAAAGGGATCGGTGCCGCGCGCGGCGTCCACGGTGTCGGCCAGATCGGTCTCGTTGAGCAGGCGGTCGTCCACGTACAGCCGGATGGCCTTCTCGTCCCAGTCCATTCGCCACACGTGGAAGCGATCGGCCCAGCCATCGCCAAGCGCGACCGCCGGCGTCCGCACCGAGTCCCACGTGGCCACCCACCGGCGTCCCGATCCCCAGCCCACGTTGGCGAGCAGCATGCCGCGGTAGTATTCCATCATGTCGATCTCGCCGCCGTCGGGCCAGTCGCCCTTCACGCCCAGCGTCCACCACGCCGGCCACATACCGGGACGCGTGTCGATGCGGCCGCGCATCACGAATCGGCCGTACTGCCACTGGTGCAGGCCGCGGGTCCTGAGGCTCGCGGAGGTGTATTCGGCGAACTGCCGGCTTGTCGGCCACGCCGTGCTGCCGGCAGCGAACCGGGGATTGCGCACGCGCTCGCGCCGAGCCTCGATCACGAGCCTGCCGTCGCGGCACACCGCGTTTGCCGGCTGATAGAACTGCGCCTCCTCGTTCCGCACCATGCCGTGCTCGAAGGTCCAGTTAGCGGGATCGGGCGGGCCGTCGGCGGTGAACTCGTCGGCCCACACCAACGTCCACCCCGATTCGTCGGCGGCGCCGGCCCGCGCTTGAGCTGCGTCGGGGCGATCGAGCGTCAGGAAGGCAACCGAAAGGACCAGGCCACACAGGACGACGCCGCGCATGCCGCGTAGTATTTCACGGGCATCGGTTTCTGCGCTGGCCTCGCTGTCGGCGGCCACGTCGTGCGAGGATACCCCGGCCACCAGTCACGGCCATGTCGAGGACGCGCGGCCGGCTCCGACGTACTCGTGAACGCGCCAATCGGGGCGCGGGCTTCAAGGGATGCGACCGATGAAATTCATGCTGATGATGCACGCGCCTCGCGGGACCGGCGACTGGAACGTCGCCGACTGGAGCCACGAGGACCGGATGGCCATGGTCGGGTTCATGCAGCGGCTCAACAAGGACCTGCACCAGGCCGGCGAGCTGGTCGGTGCCGAGGGGCTGGCCGCGCCGGGACAGGCCAGGGTGGTCCGCGCCGGGAGCAACGGCGCGCCCGAGGTGACCGACGGCCCCTTCCCGGAGAGCAAGGAATTCCTGGCCGGCTACTGGATCGTGGACGTCGAGTCGCCGGAGGAGGCGTACAGGATTGCCGCGCGCGCCTCGTCCGTGCCGGGGCCTGGCGGGGCGCCGATGCACATCCCGATCGAGGTGCGCGAGGTCATGAGCGGGCCTCCCACCGACTGACGTGACCGCTCCGCTGGACCCGGGCACCGAGCGCCTGCTGCGTGATCTCACGCCACGGGTGCTCGGCGCCGTCATCCGCCGCTTCGGCGACTTCCCGGCCGCCGAGGACGCCGTCCAGGAGGCCCTGATCGCGGCCTCCACCCAGTGGCCGCGGCAGGGACTGCCCGGCAACCCGCGCGGCTGGCTGATCCGCGTGGCCGCACGGCGCATGACCGATCACCTGCGGCAGGAACACGCCCGCCGGCGGCGCGAGGCGCGGACCCTCATGGACGCGGGCCCCGACGAGGCCGTCGTGCCGGCCCCCGACGCGGACGTGGCACCGGAGCGGGACGACACGCTCGTCCTGCTGTTCATGTGCTGTCACTCCGCGCTGTCGCGCACCTCCGCGATTGCCCTCACCCTGCGTGCCGTCGGCGGCCTCACGACCGCCGCGATCGCCCACGCGTTCCTCGTGCCGACCTCCACGATGGCGCAGCGGATCAGCCGGGCGAAGGAGAGCATCCGCTCGTCAGGCGTCCCGTTTGGCATGCCGGCCGCCGAGGAGCGTGGCGAGCGGCTGGCCGCCGTCCTGCACGTCCTCTATCTGATCTTCAACGAGGGCTACACGTCCAGCGAGGGCGCCAGCCTGCACCGGACCGACCTGTCCAACGAAGCCATCCGGCTCGCCCGCGCGGTGCACGCGCTGCTGCCCGACGACGCCGAGGTCGCGGGGCTGCTCGCGCTGATGCTGCTGACCGACGCGCGGCGCCCGGCGCGCACCGGGCCCGGGGGCGAGATCGTCCCGCTCGACGAGCAGGACCGCACGCGCTGGGACCGGGCGGCCATTGCCGAAGGCGTGGCGCTCGTGAGCACGGCGGTGTCGCGCGGCGCCGTCGGCGCCTACCAGCTCCAGGCCGCGATCGCGGCGCTGCACGACGAGGCGGCCCGGCCGGAACACACCGACTGGCCGCAGATCCTCGCGCTCTACGGCCTGCTCGAGGGCATGTCGGACAACCCGATGGTGTCGCTGAACCGCGCGATTGCGCTGGCTATGGTGCAGGGGCCCTCCGAGGGGCTGAAGGCGCTGGATGCGCTGGGCGGGGACAAGCGAATTGCCGGCCACTACCGCCTCGACGCCGTCCGCGGCCACCTGCTCGAGCGGCTGGGCGACCGCGATGGCGCGATCGCGTCCTATCGCGTCGCAGCCGCGAAGACCGCCAGCACCCCTGAACGGAACTATCTCCTCCAGCGGGCGGGGAGAATGGCTGACGCGTGAGGTTCACGGTGCTCGGTTCCCGGGTTCTCGCTACTCGATGAACCCGAGCACCGTCGCGGCCAGCGCCGGTGACATGAAGATGTCGTAGTGCGTCACGCCGGGCAGGATGGCCAGGCGCGCCGTGGACATTCCGGATCGGTCCCAGCCGGCATCCTTCTTTCCGCCGCCCAGCCGCTGATAGAACTCGACCATGTGCTCCGGGCGGACGGCGTCCGCGTCGCCGTAGACGAGGAGCACCTGCGCGGGGATCTTCGCGATGTCGGCCGACCAGTCGTAGTCCTGCCGGAGCAGGTCGCCCATCTTCGTGAGGAGCCCCGGCCAGTCGTCGGGCCGCGGCGCGACGCGGGCGTAGAGCTGGTAGATCGGCGACTGCTTCATCGGCTCGGCGGCCTCGGGCCCGACGTGGGCCATGGCCGCGACGACTTCGGGATACCAGCCGTCGCGCCGGAACGGGATCGAGACGAGCACCAGCTTCCGCACGAGCTCCGGATGCCGTGCCGCCAGGTGGAACGCCACGCCCCCGCCCAGCGAGTAGCCCATGACGTCGGCCTTCTCGACGCCCAGCTGCCGCAGCACGCCCGCCACATCGTCGGCCATCGCGGGGAACGAGAACGGGCGGTCGATGTCCGCGGTCCGCCCGTGCGCCTGGAGGTCCACGGCAATCACGCGGTGGGTCTTCGCCAGCGCCGGCAGGATCGGGTCGAACATCCCGGTGGATCCGAGCCCGCCGTGCAGCAGCACCAGGGGCGTTCCGGAACCGTGGATCTCGTAATAGATCCTCAGGCCGTTGACGGGCGCGTAGCCGCCCCCTTCGGGCGTCTGCCCGTGGGCGATGGTCGCGACGGCGAAGCAGAAGCCGAGAGCGGCACCAGCGAGGATGAGCGGGCCGTGAGCGGGCATGGCAGGTCTCCTTGCCCATACGTCGAAGCTGTCGGCAGGAGATCGACATGGGCCCGGGGGGCTGGGAGCTGGAAGGGCTCGGGGGCTGGGGGCTGCCGCGCTCGAGTTGGCAGGCCTGAAGGCCTGCGCTGCATCAGGGCGACCAACACCACCACGGCGCGACGCATGTAGCGCAGACCTTCAGGTCTGCCCGCGAACTCGTGAACCCGTGAACCGTGAACCCGTGAACCGCGTCCGTGCGCTACCTGAGCGGCAGCACGATTGCCATGATCTGCGTGACGACGTAGCCGGTGACGCCGAGGACGACGAGCAGCGGCGTCCACGTCTTGAGCGCCTCGAGCTCGGTCAGGCCCGACATCTGCTTGTAGATCCAGAAGCCGCTGTCGTTCATCCACGACCCCACGAGCGAGCCGGAACCGATGGCGCACGCGACGTAGACGGCATGGAACGGCGGCGGACTCGCGAGGATGATGGGCGCCATGATCGCCGACACGGTGATCATCGCGACCGTGCCCGACCCCTGCGCCACCTTGAGCAGGCTGCCGAGCAGAAAGGACATCAGCAGAATGGGGATGCCCCACGCCTGGGACATCTCGCCCAGCACGCGACCGACCTCGGCCTTCACCAGCATCCCGCCGAAGGCGCCGCCGGCCGCGGTGATCAGGATGATCAGACCGCCGCTGGCGAAGGCCGTTTCCACCGTGGACGACATCTGGGCGAGCGTGTAACCCCGCTGCGACCCGAGCAGGTAGAGCGCGATGGCGGCCGACACCAGCAGGGCGAAGTTCGGGTTGCCGAAAAACGCGGTGATGCCCGCCAACGGGCTTTCGGGCGAGATGGCGTGCACGAACGTATTCGACGTGATGAAGATCACCGGCAGGATGATCGGCAGCAGCGACAGCGCGAACCCCGGCAGATGCCGCTCCTCGGTCGCGGCCAGCGCCTCGAGCTCGGCCAGCGTCAGGCCGGGCGTCTCGCGCAACGGGATGTCGAGCTGCCGATCGCGCATGCGGGAGTAGAGCCAGCCCACCGCCGACATCGGCGCACCGACAATCGCGCCCACCAGGATCATCACGCCGAGGTCCACGTGCAGCGTGGCGGCCATGGCGAGCGGTCCGGGCGTCGGCGGGACCATGCTGTGCGTCACCGCACCGCCCGCGCAGATCGCCATCAGGAAGAGCAGGTAGTTCTTCCCGGTGCGCACGCGCATCGCCCTGGCCAGCGGCACCAGCAGGTAGAAGACCGTGTCGAAGAACACCGGCACCGACAGCACGTACCCGCTCGTCACGAGCGACAGGGAGGAGTTCTTCTCGCCGAGCAGACGCACGAACACGCGGACGATCTTGTCGGCGGCGCCGCTCTCCATCAGACACTGCCCGATCAGGGCCGCCAGCGCGATGACGATGCCGATGCTGCCGCAGACGTTGCCGAAGGACGCGGCGACCTGCGGCATGACGTCGCCCAGCCGTACGAGTGGCGAGAGCAGGCCGACCGTCATCGCGGCGGTGATGAGCGCGAGAAACGCGTTCACCTTCAGCCGGATGATCAGGACGAAGACCACGGCGACCGCGATGGCGAGGATCAGCAGCGGATGCATGGGCTGGCGGATGCTAACACAGGGGGGCGCGGGAGCTGGGGAGCTCGGCTTCAGCTTCCCGCCAGCTTTCGCTGCGCCTCGGCCACCTGCGTGCGATCCATGTCGCCGTCGCGCCAGTGATCGAGGTACCGCCCGTAGAGTTGACTCGCGCGCGCCCGGTCGCCGCGCTTCTCGTAGAGCTGGGCGAGCAGGTAGTGCGCGCGCACGTAGCTCACGTAATCGAACACACGCTCGTGGCCGGCGCTCGTGATCCGCTCCAGCCACTTCTCGGCCTCGTCGTCACGGCCGGCCGCGAGGTACGCGGACGCGAGCTGGGACCACACGAAGAGGTGCGGTCCAGGAACAGTCACCTGGCCGCGCGCCGGGAGTCGATCGGCTACACCGGACAGGAGCTGGACGGCCGCCGCCGTGTCGCCGGCCGCCAGGGCCACGCCGCCGCGCGCGCCGTCGAGGACGGTCTGCGGCCGTCCGCCGGGCATCTTCGAGACGAGCGCTTCGAGGGTGCCAAGGGTCTGCTGCGCGTCCGCCGGTCGGCCCGCGCGAGCCTGGGCCTCGGCCAGCGCGCTGAGCACGTCGAGCCTGCTCCCGCGACTGCCGGCGTCGGACAGCGCGTTCTGGAGCTCGGGGACGGCTACCGGGGCCTTGCCCAGATCCACCAGCAATTCGGCATGGCCTGCCTGCGCGAAGGCACGAAAGTTCCGGGACACGCCCGACAGCCGCGCCGCGCGGTCCATCTTGGCCAGCGCGTCGGCAGACTGCCCTCTCGCCAGGCTGACATCGGCCGAGTTCATGATCCCCAGCCAGCGCTGGAAGGCGTCGGGCGCCTCGCCCAGTTGGCGGTTGATGCCTTCGGCATCGGCCCAGCGCTCCTGCATCAGCGCCACCGTCTCCTTGCCGAGCGGCGCCTGGAAGTCGCGCGGGTCGAGGATGGCGGCCTTGTCGAACTCGGCCTGTGCCTCCGGCAGCCGGCCGCTGGCGACCAGCGCTTCGCCCAGGCTCTCGTGTCCGTTGGCGCTGTCGGGATGCTGCTGGACGAACGCCTCGACCGTTCGAAGGGCCCGGTCGGGCTCACCGAGCGCGAGGTATACCTGCGAGAGGTTGCCAAACGTGATCGGATTCGACGTGCCCCGGCGAATCAGCTCCTCGGCCTGGCCGGCCGCGTCCTTGAAGCGCCACAGCGACGCGTAGATGAGCGCCAGGTTGTGCCGCGACGCCTGGTGCTCCGGATGGAGGGCCAGCCCCTGACGGTACGCGGCGGCCGCCCGCTCGAGCGTCTCGGGCCGCAGCGAGTAGTAATAGCCCTCGATGTAGTACTTCTCGCGCGGCGACGCGTGCTCCGCGTTGTCGAGGGCCCGCTTCGCGTAGTCCTCCTGCTTGTCGGTCTGCCCCAGGTTGCCGCTGACCACCGCGAGCTTGGCCAGCGCCATGGCGAACCTGGGATCGATCGCAATCGCCTTCTCGAGCAGCGGGATGGCCTGGGTCTCCAGGAAGCGCTCGTGCAGGTTGATGGCCTCGGCGTAGTAGCGGTACGCCTCGATCGAGTTCGTCGTGATCTCGTTCACGCCGCGGTCGAGGCCGATCTCCGGACTGCTCGCGCCCGGCGTGGCCAGCAGGGGCTTGCCGGCGCTCCCCGGGTTGGCGAACAACGCCATCTGGCTCCGGATGCGCCGCGTCAGCTCGTCCACGATCGTGAACACACTCGACTCGCCGGCGCCCTCGACCCGCTCCGACGTGACGATTCTCCCGGTGCCGGCCTCCTGCAGCCGTGCGTTGATCCGGATCGTGTTGCCGGCTTTGACGTAGCTGCCGACCAGCACCTGGTCCACGCCGGCGCGCTCGGCGATCTGCTGCACCAGGTCGGCCGAGATCACCCGGTCGTCGGCACGGTGCAGGTCTTCGAGAATCTGGTACAGCCGATCGGTCCCGAGCACCTCGATGTCCGAGGACTGCGACAGGTCGGTGATCATCATGTCCGTCAGGCCGGTCCGCATCCAGTCGAGCGACTTGTCGCCGGTCTGGTTCTCGAAATACAGGACCGCGACCGCGGGCTTGCCGTCCCGGGCCGCCATTCTCTCGTCTGCCGCGCCGCCGCGCGTCCAGCGCATGCCGACGAGCGCGACGAGCGCCAGTACCGCAAGGACGGCCACGCCGGCCGCCGCCTGCACCGGGCGCCGCGTCCAGAGCGGAGCCGCCGGGGGCCCGCTGACGGCCGCCACGGGCCCGGACGCCGGCGTTGGGATGGGCGCCGACTCCAGGCGTCGGCGCACCGCCCGCAGGTCCACGACGACGTCCTTCATGCCCTGGTAGCGGTCGTCGGGGTCCTTGGCGGTGCACTTCGCGATGATCCGCTGGACGTCGGCCGCCGTCTCGGTCGGCAGGCCCGGCAGGGCCGGCAGCGGCGGCAGCGGCTGCGTGAGGATCGCGTGCAGGGTCTCGATGTGGCTCTGCCCCGCGAAGGGCGGGCGGCCCGAGAGCATCTCGTACAGCATGATGCCGAACGAGAACACGTCGCTGCGGTGATCAAGGGGAAGCCCGCGCGCCTGCTCCGGCGACATGTACGACACCGTGCCCATGACGAGGCCTGGGTCCGTCCGCGGCGTCTGGATCGTGCCGGTCGCGGTGGCGTCGCCCAGGGGTTCGGTCAGCTTGGCCAGGCCGAAGTCGATGATCTTCGCGTGCCCGTCCTCGGTGACCATCACGTTGGCGGGCTTCAGGTCGCGGTGGACGATCCCCTTGTCGTGCGCCCGGGCCAGCCCTTCGGCAATCTCGGCCGCCAGGTCCAGCGCCCGCTTCTGCGGCAGCCCTCCGCGATGCAGCGTGTCGGACAGCTTCTCGCCCCGGATCAGCTCCATGGCGATGAAGGTGACGCCCTCGGCCTCGCCGACCGCGTGAATGACGGCGATGTGCGGGTGCTCGAGCACCGCTGCCGCGCGCGCCTCCTGGAGCAGCCGCTCGCGGCGGCCCTTGTCGCGCGTCAGCTCGTCGGGCAGCAGCTTCAGCGCCACCTCGCGCCCGAGATTCACGTCGAGCGCGCGGTACACGATGCCCATGCCCCCGCGGCTGATCTCGTCGAGGATCTCGTAGTGCGACAGCCTGCGGCCGATCATCAGAGGCCTTCCCGCACGGCCAAAGCTCGGCCGTGCAGGCGCATCTTATCAGGCCGGCGCGCGCTTCCAAACGCGCGGTTTCTTGACACCCCCCACGCACCAAACCAGAATCAGCACACTATGCGCACCCGATTCGTCGCCATCGTTTCCGTGTTCGGCGTCGCGGCCCTGGCGGCCGTGGCGTACTCGCAGCAGAAGCCCAAGCCCGAGGACACCGAGGTCTGGACCCCGGTGCCCAAGGTCATCACGCCCGGCGCCACCTGCGGCGCGGCGCCCTCGGACGCCGTCGTCCTGTTCGACGGCGCGAACCTCGACCAGTGGGTCTCGGCCAAGGACCACGCGTCGCCGGCCGGCTGGGACGTCGCCGACGGCGTGGTCACCGTGAACAAGAAGACCGGGAACATCGAGACGAAGCAGAAGTTTCACGATTATCAACTGCACCTCGAGTGGCGCGAGCCGGTGGACATCGAGGGCTCGGGACAGGCGAGGGGCAACAGCGGCGTCTTCCTCGCGTCGACCGGACCGGGCGACGGGGGCTACGAGCTGCAGATCGTGGATTCGTACGAGAACACGACCTACGTGAACGGCCAGGCGGCCAGCATCTACAAGCAATCGCCGCCGCTGGTGAACGCGATGCGGAAGCCCGGCGAGTGGCAGGTGTACGACGTGGTCTGGACGGCCCCGACCTTCAACGCGGACGGCTCGGTGAAGACGCCGGCGTACGTCACGGCACTCCACAACGGCGTGCTCGTCCAGAACCACTTCGAGCTGAAGGGCGAGACGCTCTACATCGGCACGCCGGCGTACAAGGCATTCGACGGCGCCCCCATCAAGCTGCAGGCGCATGGCGACAAGAGCAAGCCGATCAGCTTCAGGAACATCTGGGTGAGGCAGTTGTAGCGGGTTCCGGGGTTCCAGGGTTCCAGGGTTCCAGGGGAACCACGGGCGGTCGGTTCAGCGGGTTGTCGGGTTCCCGGGGGTCCGGGCGCCCCTGGTTCTTGTTCTGCAGGTTCGGTTCTGCAGGTTCGGTTCGGCGGGTTCGGTTCGGTGGGTTCGGTTCGGTGGGTTCGGTACCCCGACGCGCTCGCTTCGCGGTTGCCGGTTCTGCCCACTGCCTACTGCCTACTGCCTACTGCCTGCTGCCTACGGCCTGCTGCCGCCCTGCGCCCCTGATCTTTCGCCACTTCGGCCGCTCACGGAATGTGCTTCCACTGAGGGGCTGGCAGTGATACCGTCGCCCGGTTCCACAGATGAGTTTCCTCGAAAGGAGGGCAGACGATGAAACTCCCACTCGGTTGTATGGTGGCCGGCGTTGTGCTGGCCGCATCGGTAACGGCGAAGGCCCAGGATGCACCGGCCACCTACGTGATGGCGACCTACTATCGGTGCGCGCAGGGCGACGGCGCCCGGGCGGATGCGATTTTCAAGGAACACTTCGCGCCGTTCATGAAGGCCGAGCAGTCGGCGGGCCGAATCGCGGCCTTCGGGTGGGCGGAACACGTCGAGGGGGGCGAGTGGCGCCGCCTGATGTATGTGGCCGGCACCGATCTCGCCAAGCTGGTGGCGTCACGGACAGCGCTCGTGACGGCGGCCGAATCGCCGGAGCACGCGAAGGCATTCGAGGAGTTCGGGCATCTCTGCTCGTCGCACAACGATTACATCTGGCGTTCGAAATCCAGCTCGCAGGCGCCCGAGGAGATCGTGCGGAACCGTGCGCCATACGCCATGTCCACGTACTACGTCTGCAAGTCGTCGGAGGCTGAGGCCGACGCCATCGTCGCCGCGGCATTCGCGCCCGTCCTGAACCAGCGGGTCAAGGACGGCACGATCGCGTCGTGGACCTGGATGGAACACCTGTTCGGCGGCCAGTTCCGGCGGATCCTGGTCATCGACGGGAAGGACGAGCAGGCGTTGCTGGCCAACTGGGCCGTCCTGCAGGACGACCTCGAGAAGGCGGCACCGGACCTGACGCGACGCTTCGGCGACATTTGCGACAGCCACGCCGACTACATCTGGAAGGCCAGCACCAACTGACCTGAGACCGCACCGATGTCCCGCGGCGGCGCCGCCGCGGGGCATCGCAGCGTTCCATCGCAGGATTCCGCACGATCTGGGGATCCCTGGAGCTCCCCTACTGGCTGAAGCCCGCCGGCACGAACTCCACGGCCACCGCCGTCCCGGCCATGCCTCCGCTCGCGGCGGGGACGGGCCGGAACGTCAGCAGCACCTGGTCTGCGGGCTTCCGCGGGCCGCACTGGATCTGCCCTTTGAGATCCGTCCGGTACGAGATGAAGTCCACCGCGTCGAATGCGGGGGCGCTGACACGCACGGGCGATCCGTTGACGTTGACCACGAGGACGATGCCGTTCGGTCCGCAGTCGATGGCCGTGAGCGTGCCGGGCATCCGGCTCTCGCCGGGGTTCAGGTGTCGCAACAGGGGCTGGAACGCCTGGCCACGACGGGTCGCAGGCGATTCCGTCGGGAGGTTGTCCTCGCTGGTGGTGTCCGCGGACGGTGGCCCGGGCGCCGGCGCTCTGCCGGCCCGGCTCGCCTCCCAGGCGGCGCGGCGCTTCTCGAACTCGAGGATGCTCGCCAGCAGCTCGCTCGCCTGCCGGCGCACCGATGCGTCCGCGGCGTGGCTGGCCAGGGGCGACAGCAGCGACCGGGAGCGCTCGTAGTCCTGCGCGTTGGCGAGGATCGACGCCAGCCCCAGCGTGTACTCCTCGCGGCCCGGCGCCAGGGCCATGGCCTTCTCCATCTCGGCGCCCGCTTCGGCGCGCGTGACGTCCGACTGCCCGAGCTGCCAGGCAAGCTGTGCGTGGGAGTCGGGATAGTCCGGGTTGAGGGCAATCGCGCGGCGCAGCTCGGGCTCGATGCGCCCGCTCTCCGCGTCGGTCAGCGCGGCGCCGGCCCGGCGGGCATTGGCCAGCGTCAGCGCGTAGTAGTAGTGACACAGGTAGGTGGCCGAGGGCGAGGCGACGGCCTTCTCGAGCTCGGGGCGCGCCGCGGCCAGGTCGTGATCGAAGATCGCGAGCATCGCCAGCGAGGCATGAGCGGGGCCGTTGTCCGGGTCGAGCGCAAGCGCCGCATCCAGCTCGGCGCGCGCCACGTCGCGACGGTTCATGTGCACCATCAGGTCGCCGATGGTCGCGTGGACGTCGGCCTCGGCCACCGGCGCCAGGGGCATCTTGTCGATCTGTTCGAGGCGGTCGGCGAATCTCGCCTGCTGGCTCCGGAACAACTCCCTGTTCACGTACAGCTTCAGCTCACGCTCGAGCGCCGCGCTCGTCATCCCGAGCGACTGCTGACAGGCAGTGTCGAAGGGCGTGCCGTTGATGAGCGCGGCAACGAACTGTCCCACCTTTGACCCGAACTGGTGCTCGTTGCCGAGCAGCAGGTAGTGCACGAACGCCCACGACTCGGCGTAGAACACCGACATCTTGTTGGATTCGTTGTAGAGCGGGGACTGGTGGTCCACCTCGGCGATCTGCTCCAGCGGGACCCACTGCTCCCTCAGCAGCAGCAGGTGCGGCACGACCACTTTGCCCAGCGTGGCGCGATCGCCCGACGCGCTCACCTCGAATGACGAGTAGTAGTCGGCCAGGCCCTCGTTGAACCAGAGCGGCATGTTCTGCACCGTGTTGTTCACGACGAGGTGCACGTACTCGTGGTAGGTGATACCCAGGCCCTGGAATCCGTCCTCGGTCGTCAGGGTGATGTAGTTCACCATCGTCCCTGGCTGAAAAAAGCCGACGACGTCCTTGGCCTTCCCCTGGTACAGGGGCTTGACAGGCTCGTAGCTGCGGTGCGTCTTGAAGACCAGGACAGTGGTCGGTGTGACCGATCCCAGGGGCGCCTTCGGAAAGAGGATGCCGAGCGTGTCGCGGAACTGCTCGAGGCGCCGGGCGACCTGCCTGATCTCCCGGTCGCCGGCATCGCCGATCACGTAGAAATTGGCCGTGTGCAGGCCCTTCCAGCCCGTGCGCGGCCGGACGTCGGGGGCGGCAGCCGCCGGCCAGGCCAGGACCGGAAGGAGCAGGACGGCCACGGGGAGCAGTGTCCGTTTCTTCATGGGTCGAGGATCCATTGACGATTGACGATTGGCGATTGACGATTAGGGCTTCCGCAGGAGCGCCGGCTTCAGCGTCCACGCCTGCAGGCGCGCGAGGTCCATCAGATGCGGCGCGTGGAATCCGGTCGGGAAGATCGGCCAGTTCCAGAGCTCCACGGAGTCCGCGGCGACGTACCGGTCCGCGGTGAACCGCCCGGTCTGGCGCTCGACGTCGGCGGGCGGCTGGCCCGTGGTCACGATGCGCTCCACCACGCCCGCCAGCGTGGCCAGGTAATCGGCCGGCGACATGGCCTCGGTGCCAATCCAGATCGTGTCCGGCATGCGGTGCCTCACGCGGTCGTAGTCGGCGACGTCCCGGATGGCGCCGCTGAACGCCTGCCATGGCAGCGGGGCCGGCTTCGTCGGCTGACCGGCCGGAGGGACAAACGCGCGTCCCGGTCCGTCGAGCGGCTTCAGCGCGAGGGACTCCGGGAATGTGCTGCGACGGGCGAACGCCGCTGCCGCGTCGGTGAGCAGAGCGAAGGCGTCCGCGGCCGAGAGCGCCACATCGACTCGCCGCTGGAACGTGATCTCCCGCGCGACGGCCTCCGCGACGGCGAGCAGGTCGTCACGCGAGTACGTCCGCGCCGGCGCGCCGTCGGCGTAGAGGTCGAGCATCTCCGAGGCCGTGACGAATCGCGCGCCCGGCTGCGCCTGGATGAAGCGGACGAACTGCTCGAAATCGCGGAATGCCGCCTCGGTCTCCCCGGCCGGCCGCGTCCGCGGCAACCGCCACTGGTCCTGCGGCGGATTCTCGCCGTGGCTGAAGTTGACCGCGTCCCAGAACTCCTCGTGCACCCACTCGTTGGGGTGGTAATAGATGCTGATGGTGCCGCCGCCGCGCGCCCTCAGGGCGTCGGCGGCCTTCACGAACGAGGCCTTGCCGCGCTCGAGCGCGTCGCCGCCCGAGAGCTCCATGCGCACGAGCATGGAGCGCATCCGGAAGACGTTCAGGATGCCGCCGTAGTAGAACGGCTGATCGTCCAGCCCGACGTGATCCGCTTCGTCCAGGTACATGCGGATGCCGAGCGCACGCAGCGCCGGGTACGACTGCGGCGCCCAGGCGCTCCCGGGCTGCCCGTAGGCCACCGGCGTCACGCCGAAGATGCGGCGGAGGTCCGCCACACCGGGGCCTTCGCGCCGCTCGAACTCGGCGATCCCGTCGTCCCAGCCGGCGTGCTGCAGGTACACGGCGACCGTCGGCTGCTGGCTGTGCGTGTTGGAGTGATAGCCGATGTCGTGCCGCTTCAGCGCCGCGATGACATCGGTCCGGCCGCGCTGCTCGAGCACGCGGGCCTTCTCACCGACCACCTTGAACGTCGCACGCACCCCGAGTCGCGTGAGCATCGTCGCCAGGCGCAGCACGGCGTCGTCATCCTGCGGGAGGATGTAGTCCTCGGTGTCGAACCACAGGACGACGTTGACCGGCGGCGGCGGCGCGGGCGCCTGCGCGTGAGCCACGCGGGCGAGCGCCAGGGCCAGCACGATCCAGATTGCGGTTCTCATGACACGCACGGTACACCAATCCTGCGCAGGACGGCGCGCCGCGGTATCCTGTCGCGGGCGCGCCGGGTCCGCCGAGACGCCATGTGCCGGAAGGAGACGAGGTGAAGAGAGCCATCACCGCCGCGGCATTGACCGCCATTCTGCTGCTTGCCACTCGCGCGCTGACCGGGGCGCAGAGCCCGGGTCCGGTGCCCGAGTGGCGCGACCTGTTCAACGGCCGCGATCTTGCCGGCTGGGTGAACGTGAACACGAAGCCCGGCACCTGGCAGGTGCGGGACGGCCTGCTGATCTGCTCCGGTCACCCGATCGGCGTGATGCGGACCGATCGGCAGTACGAGAACTTCCTGCTCCACATCGAGTGGATGCACATGGAGGCCGGCGGCAACTCGGGCGTCTTCCTCTGGAGCGACGGGACGGTGCCGCCCGGCGAGGAGCTGCCGCGCGGCCTCGAGACACAGATGCTGGAGCTGCAGTGGCCCTTCCTCAACCCCGAGAAGGACGGCACGCCGCGCCCGATCGCGTACGTGCACGGCGAGCTCTTCGGCGCCAACGGCCTGAAGACCACGCCGGACCACCCGCGCGGCGAGCGCAGCAGCTCGGTCGAAAACCGCTGCAAGGGCAAGGGCGAGTGGAACGTCTACGACGTGGTCGCCGTGGACGGCGTCGTGAAGCTGTCGGTGAACGGCAAGTTCGTCAACGGCGTCAGCAACGCGTCGATCCGCAAGGGCTACCTCTCCCTCGAGTCCGAGGGAGCCGAGATTCACTTCCGCAACATCCGGATCATGGAGCTGCCGCCCGGGATGGCGACACCGGAGCAGACAGCGCAACCATGAACACAAAGGGCACAAAGGGCACAAAGGACACAAAGGACACAAAGGACACAAAGGGCACAAAGGGCACAAAGGGCACGAAGGGCACGAAGGACACGAAGGACACAGGGGCGCAAACCGGCATGGAAAGCGAAACGGGCACTTATAGAATGGGCGGATGACCCGCACGCTGGCTTCGCTCGCTCTCCTGCTCCTCTCGGCGGTTCCGGCGTTCGCTCAGATGCCGGCCAGGGCCTACCAGGATCTGCACTGGCGGATGATCGGGCCCTTCCGTGGCGGCAGGACACGGGCTGCCGTCGGGATCCCCGGCCGGCCGCACGTGTTCTTCATGGGCCAGGTGGACGGCGGCATCTGGCGCACCGACGACTCGGGCCGGACGTGGACGCCCATTTTCGACGGCCAGCCCACGCAGTCCATCGGCGACCTGGCGATCGCCCGGTCGAATCCTGACATCCTGTACGTGGCCAGCGGTGAAGGGCTTCGTCGTCCCGATCTCTCCGTCGGCGATGGCATCTACAAGTCGGTGGACGGCGGCCGGACCTGGACGCATCTGGGGCTTCGCGACGGCCAGGCGATTCCCGCCATTCGCGTCGATCCGCGCGACCCGGACCGCGTGTTCGCGGCCGTGCTCGGCCATCCCTACGGGCCCAACGAGGAACGCGGGATCTTCCGCTCCACCGACGGGGGCGCCACCTGGCAGAAGGTGCTCTACCGGAACGCGAACACGGGCGGCTGCGATCTGGAGATCGACCCGTCGAATCCGGACATCGTCTACGCCGCGTTGTGGGAGTCGCGCCTCGGCCCCTGGGAGGATCGCAACGAGTTCGACGGCACGTCCGGCGGCATCTTCAAGTCCACCGACGGCGGCAGCACCTGGACGCGGCTCTCGACGGGACTGCCTGCCGACCTCGTCCAGGCCAACCTCGCCATCGCGCCGAGCCGGCCGAGCCGCCTGTTCGCCTCCATCTCCACCACCGAGCCCACCGAGTACGGCACGAGCAAAGGCCTGGGACTCTTCCGCTCCGACGATGGCGGGGAGACGTGGACGAAGATCACCGCCGACCCGCGCCCGACCATGAAGATCGGCGGCGGCGACCTGGCCGTGCCGGTCGTGGACCCGAAGAACCCGGACCTCGTGTACGCGTGCAGCATCGTGGCGCAGAAGTCCACCGACGGCGGGAAGACGTGGCGGAGCTGGCGCGGCGCTCCGGGCGGCGATGACTACCAGAACATGTGGATCAGCCCGGAGGACCCCGACGTCATCCTCCTCGTCGCCGATCAGGGCGCCATCATCACCCAGAACGGCGGCCGCACGTGGAGCTCCTGGTACAACCAGCCGACCGCCCAGCTCTATCACGCGATTGCCGACGGGAGCTACCCGTATCGCGTGTGCGGCGGGCAGCAGGAGAGCGGCTCGGCGTGCATCGCCTCGCGGGGCAACGACGGCGGGATCACCTTCGGCGACTGGCACCCGGTCGGCATCATCGAGTACGGCTACGCGGCGCCCGATCCGCTCGACACGAACCTCGTCTACGGCGCCGGCCGCAACGTCGTCTCGAAGTACCACCGCGACACCGGCCAGGTGCAGGACGTCACGCCGATACCCGTGCGCGGGCAGGCATACCGGACCGACCGGACCGAGCCGATCGCGTTCTCGCCCGTGGATCCGCACACGCTCTACTACGCCGCCAACATGGTGTTCAGCACCACCGACGGCGGCGCCACGTGGCAGACGATCAGCCAGGACCTCACGCGCCCCGCGAGCGGAGTGCCGGCGAGCGTCGGCGGGATGGCGGGCCGCCACCCGGAGATCGGCAGCCAGCGCGGCGCGATCTACGCGCTGGCGCCGTCGTTCCGGAACATCCAGACGCTCTGGGCGGGCACCGACGACGGCTTCGTCTGGATCACCCGCGACGGCGGGAGCACCTGGCGCAACATCACGCCGGAGGCGCTGACGCCCTGGAGCAAGGTGACGCAGATCGCCGCGTCGCGCTTCGACGATGACACGGCCTACGTGTCGGTGAGCCGGATGCGGATCGACGACATGCATCCGCTCATCTTCAGGACCACCGACGGCGGCCGCACCTGGCACTCGATTGCCCAGGGGATCCCGGCCGACGAGCCGGTGAACACCGTGCGCGAGGATCCCATCCGCCAGGGCCTGCTCTACGCCGGCACCGAGAAGAGCGTCCAGGTCTCGTTCGACGCGGGCGACCACTGGCAGGCGCTGCAGCTCAACCTCCCGCACTCGTCGATGCGTGACCTGTGGGTGAAGGACAACGACCTGATCGTCGCCACGCACGGCCGCTCGTTCTGGATCCTGGACGACGTGGCGCCGCTCAGGGAGTTGACGGCGGCCGTCGTCCAGGCCGATGCGCACCTGTTCACGCCTGCGCCCGCGGTGCGGGTCCGCCGGAGCACCTACACCGACACGCCGTATCCGCCCGACGAGCCGATGGGCGAGAACGCGCCCGACGGCGCGCCCGTCGACTACTACCTGCGCGAGGACGCGAAGGGCCCGATCACGATCGAGATTCTCGACGGCGCCGGGACCCTCGTCCGGCGCTACTCGAGCACGGATCAGGCCGACCTGTCGGAGGCGCAGATCGAGACCCAGCTGATCCCTCCCTACTGGCTGCGGCCGCATCGCGCCCCGGGCACGAGCGCCGGCATGCACCGCATCGTGTGGAACCTGCGCTACGCCTCGCCGCGCTCCGCGGCGCACGAGTACCCGATCTCGGCGGTGCCGCACGACACCCCGCGGTATCCCGTCGGCCCGCTGGCCCTGCCGGGTGAATACCACGTGCGCCTGACGGTGGGCGACGGGGCCCCGGCCAGGCCTCTGACCGCGGGCCCGCTGAGGATCACCATGGACCCGCGCGTGAAGGCATCGACCGCCGACCTCCAGCGCCAGTTCGAGCTCTCGAGGCGGCTGGCGGACCTGCTGTCCCGCGGGTCCGGCGCGCTCACGCAGGCCCGCTCGGTCGAAGAGCAGCTCGAGGCGCTGAAGGGCCAGGGGCCCGGGCCGGTGGCGGAGGCGGTCGAAGCGCTCCACGAGCGGGCCGAACACCTGCTCGAGGGACGCCAGGATGCCGGCGACGCGGCGCCGGGGCTGTCGGGCGCAGTCGGCGACGTGTACGCGCTCTACGGCATCGTGCAGCAGGTCGACGCGCGCCCGACGGCGGCCCAGGTGCAGGCGGTGGATACTCTCGCGGGCACGCTGCCGCCGCTCGTCAGCCGCTGGCAGGCCATCGTCGCGCAGGATCTCGTCGCGCTGAACCGGCGGCTCCAGGCGGCGCATCTGCCCACGATCGATCCCGATCGACCGCCGTCGCACGGCGAGGCGGGCGGGGATCAGGACGAGGGATAGCCACAGTGCGGACTGCGGACTGCGGAATGCCGAATCAGTGCGGAGTGGGGAATGCGGAATGCGGAATGTGGAGCGCTTGTGGCGGTCGTCAGGCTCCGCTAAGCTCAGCGTCGTGAGCGCGCCGGGAAAGCCCATCGGAGTCCGCTGAGGTGTCGCTCGAGACGGGCGATCGGCTCGGACCGTACGAGATCGTTGGGCGTCTCGGCGCCGGGGGTATGGGAGAGGTCTATCGAGCCCTGGATACGCGCCTCGACCGGGAGGTGGCCGTCAAGGTGCTCCCGCCGCACCTGGCCCGCAATCCGGACGCGCTGGTCCGGTTCCGGCGCGAGGCCAAGGCGGTCGCCGCCCTGTCGCACCCGAACATCGTCGCGCTCTACGACGTCGGCAGCGAGGACGGCGTTTCGTTCGTCGTGACGGAGCTGCTGGAGGGCGAGACCCTGCACAGCCGTCTCACCCGGGCCTCGCGCGGTTCAACGCTGGGTGCGCGCCAGGCCATCGACATCGGGGTGTGCATCGCCGGGGGTCTGGCCGCCGCCCACGGCAAGGGCGTCATCCACCGCGATCTGAAGCCGGAGAACATCTTCCTGACGGCGGACGGCCGCGTGAAGATCCTCGATTTCGGCCTCGCCCGCTTCTCGCCTCTCGACTCGTCGAGCCGCGCCGGCGACCATCCGACCGAGACCGAAGCGGGAACTGTCCTGGGGACCGTTGGCTACATGTCGCCCGAGCAGGTCCGCGGCGAGCGTGCGGACGCGCCGAGCGACATCTTCTCGCTGGGCTGCGTCCTGTACGAGATGCTCGAGGGCCGGCGGGCGTTCGCGAAGGATACGGCCGCGCAGACGATGGCGGCCATTCTCGAGTCGCGGCCGCCGCTCACGGGTCTCGACCTGTCGGGGCATCCCGGTTTGGCGCACCTCGTCGAGAGGTGCCTCGAGAAGGATCCCGCCCGGCGGTTCCAGTCCGCTCACGACCTGGCCCTCGCCCTGCAGGCCGCGGCGGCCACTGGCGCAGCGCCCGGCGTAGGTCGCCGCACGCGATCGGGGTGGCTGGCCGCCACGGCCGCGATCCTGATCGGCCTGGCGGGCGGCGCGTACTACTGGGAGCATCGGGTGGCCGCCGGCACCATCGACTCGGTGGCGGTGCTGCCGTTCGTGAACGTGGGCGGCGACCCGAACACCGAGTATCTCAGCGACGGCATCACCGAGAACCTGATCAACAACTTGTCACGCCTCTCGTCGCTCCGGGTCGTGCCGCGGAGCATGGTGTTCGCCTACAAGGGAAAGAGCATGGACCCGCGGGCGGTGGGCGGAGACCTCGACGTCCGGGCCGTGCTGATGGGACGCGTCGTCCAGCGCGGCGACGGCCTGAACGTCCAGGCGGAGCTGGTGGACGTCACGAAGGTGTCGCAGCTCTGGGGACAGCAGTACGACCGGCGGCTGTCGGACCTCATCGCCGTGCAGGACGACATCGCGCGATCGGTCGCGATCCACCTGCGGCCCGGCGAGAGCACCGCGGAGCAGCGCGTGACGAAGCGCTACACCGAGAACCCGGAGGCCCACCAGTTCTACCTGAAGGGGCGGTATCAGTGGAACCGGCGGACCGCGCTCACGCTGCCGCGCGCCGCCGAGTATTTCCACCATGCCATCGAGCTCGACCCGGGCTACGCGCTGGCCTGGGCAGGGCTGGCGGACTGCTACAACGTGTATTCGTTCTACGGCATCGAGTCCAGCAACGAGTCGATGCCGAGAGCCAAGGAGGCGGCGGCACGGGCGCTCGCGATCGACGACAGCCTTGCCGAGGCGCACGCGTCGGCCGCGTACCCGAAGCGGCACTACGACTGGGACTGGGCGGGCGCCGAGCGCGAGTTCCGGCGCGCTCTCGCGCTGGACCCGAATTACGTGACGGCGCACCACTGGTACGGCACGACGCTCTGGTCGATGGGGCGGTTCGAGGAGGCGCAGCGCGAGCTGCAACGGGCCCAGGAGATCGATCCGCTGTCATTGATCGTCGGCGTCGACATCGGCCGCGGCGACTACTATGCCGGCCGCACCGACGCGGCCATCACCGGGCTCCGAAGAACGCTGGACGAGATCGACCCTGAATTCGCGGTGGCCCGCCTGGTCCTCGGAATGGCCTACGAGCAGGCGGGCCGGTATGACGAGGCGATCGCGGAGTTCCGGCGCTGGAGCGACCTGCTCGGCGAGGCGGGCGCCACCGGCGGTGCGCTGGGCCACGCCTACGCCGTGTCGGGACGCCGTGGCGACGCGCTGAAGGAGCGGGCGCGGCTCGTCAGCTTGTCGAAGAACCGGTACGTCTCTCCGTTCGAGATCGCCCTGATCGATGCTGGTCTCGGCGACCGTGACGAAGCCCTCGACTGGCTCGAGCGCGGCGTCGACGAGCACGCCGCCTGGATGATCTGGCTGGACCCCGATCCGCGCTTCCGCGCGCTCCACGGCCTTCCCCGGTACCGGTCGCTGCTCGAACGGATGCACCTGCCGACATCGACACGCTGAGCTGGCGTGCGCTTGTTCGGGTCGTGCATCGGGAGTAAGCTCGACGCTTGCACGACGCACAAATGAACGCGCAGGAGGGAGAGAGCATGTTCGAAGATGACAAGGCGGGCGCCGAGGGCGTCACGCGACGTGAGTTCATCCGGAACGCGACCGCCGCCACGGTGGGCGCCGCGGTCGTGTCCGGCCTCCCGCTGACGGGCGCTTACGCCGCCGGGAGCGACGAGATCCGGGTCGGCCTGGTCGGCTGCGGCGGACGCGGCACGGGCGCGGCCGGCAACGTGCTGAAGGCCGCGCCGGGCGTCCGGCTGGTGGCCATGGCCGACGCCTTCCAGGATCGGCTCGACAAGTCCCGGCAGGCGCTCGCCGAGCAGTTCCCCGAGACCGCCAAGGTCGCCGACGACCACACCTTCATCGGGCTCGACGCCTACAAGCACCTGCTCGAGACCGACGTCAACTACGTGATCCTGGCGACGCCGCCCGGCTTCCGTCACCTCATGATCGAGGCGGCGATGAAGGCGGGCAAGAACATCTTCGCCGAGAAGCCGGTGGCCGTCGATCCGGCCGGCGTGCGGCACTGCCTGGAGATGGCCGACCAGATCTCCAGCCACGGCATTGCGATGGTGGCCGGCACGCAGTACCGGCACTTCGATCCGTACATCCAGTCGATGAAGCGGATCCACGACGGCCAGATCGGCACGGTGCTGGCGGCCCGCGCCTACTACAACACGGGCGAACTCTGGATCCACGAGCGGCAGCCGGACTGGACCGACCTCGAGAACCAGATCCGGAACTGGCTCTACTACACATGGCTCTCCGGCGATCACATCGTCGAGCAGTTCATCCACAACATCGACGCGATCAACTGGGCGCTCGGCGGCCACCCGGAACGGGCGATTGCCACCGGCGGACGCCAGGTGCGCACGGCGCCCGAGTTCGGCCAGATCTACGACCACTTCGCCGTCAGCTACGACTACGGCAACGGCCTCTACTGCGCGGCGATGTGCCGGCAGCAGAATGGCACCGACAAGAAGGTGGCCAACGAGTTCACCGGGTCGGACGGCGAGGCGTTCGTGCTGCCCGACTACTACATCACCGGCAAGAACCCGTGGAAGTACGAGGCCGAGCCGAACGACATGTACGTGCAGGAGCACACGGATCTGATCGCGAGCATCCGCTCGGGCAAACCGGCGAACGAACTGAAGCAGGTGGCCGAGAGTTCGCTGACGGCCATCATGGGGCGCATGTCGGCCTACAGCGGCAAGACGGTGACCTGGGACGAGGCGATGAACTCGCCGGAGAACCTGATGCCGGCCGACCTGAAGTGGGGACCGATGCCGACGCCGCCCGTCCCGATGCCGGGACAGGGGGGGACGATGTAGCCGGGACGGGGTTCACGGGTTCACGGATTCTATGAAAAGGCACCCCGGAGGCCGGTATGGCCTGCAGGGTGCCTTTTGTTTGAGGCACACGCCGAGATCCGGCGAGACGTGTTGCGTCTGTCATGCCGTGGCACTGCGGCGGCACGCGACCTCAAATTCGTGGACCAGCTGCGGGACGCGCTGTGGGGAGCGCCGCGGAATATCTCGGAGGGATTCTCGAGAATTGCACCGTCTGAATTCTCCGCTTTCTCGTCTACGCACGCGCGACGCTCGACGAGACGAAGAACCATGTCGTCGATGGTCACGAATGCGGCTATTTCGGCGACCACGATCGCGACCGGCTCCTTGCGCTCACCCGCCGCACGATCGGCGCAATCAACGGCTTGACAGCATACCTCGAGTCGCCTGACGCGCAGCGCGCGTACGAGCGGCTCCGGGAGCGGCAGCGTGCCGCCCGCTCCGCGCGCAAGAGAACCCGTGAACCGGGAACCCGTGCGAGAACCCGTGAACCCGTGAACCGACGCGACTACTTCTTAACCTGGTACGGCGCCAGCTGCTCCGTGATCTTCGCCGTGTCGCCGACGACGACGATCGTCATGTCGTCGGGGCGGATGTACTTCTTCGTCGTCTGCTGCACCTGGGCGGGGGTGACGGCGTTCACCTTCTGCACGTACGTCGACACGTAGTCCTGCCCGAGCCCCTGCAGGTTCACGTACCGGAGCTGCCCGATGAGGGCCGCGGGCGACGAGTTCTGGATCACGAACAGGCCCGACAGGTACGTTTCGATCCCCTTCAGCTCGTCCTGGCCGGGCGCCTCGTTCGAGAGCCGCTCGATCTCCCCGAAGATCTCCTTGAGCGACGCCCCGGTGTATTGCGTGGTCACGTCGGCGACCTCGGCCCAGTAGGCGTCGTGATACCGCCGGGAGAGCTGGCTGAACGGCGAGTAGGTGTAGCCCTTCTGCTCGCGGATGTTCGAGGTGATGCGCGAGCCGAACGAGCCGCCGAGCAGCGCGTTGGTCACGAGGAGCGGGATGTTGTCGGCACTGGTCGGGCCGGGCACGGGCAGGCCGAGATACAGCGTGGACTGCTCGGCGTCGGGCCGGTCGGTGACGTCCAGCGTGTGGACGGGCTTGACGGTCGGCACGTGCGTGTCGGACGCCGGCCCCTTCGACCAGTCGGCGAACGCCTGCTGGATCGCCGACTTCAGCGCGGCGGCGTCGAAGCGGCCGGCGACGTACAAGTGCGAGCGCGCCGCGCCGACGTTGCCCTCGTAGTATTCCTTGATCCCGGCGACGGTCGTGGCGTCGATGGCCTCGTCGGTCGGGAACACCGTGCCATACGGGTGATCCCCATACAGAATCTTGCGGAAGTGCTGCAGCGCGATGTTCTGGGGCACCGACTTGGCGATCGCCAGGTTGCGATGCGCGTCGTTCTTGAGGCGCGGCAGCTCCGACTCGGGGAAGCGCGGGTGGCGCGCGACGTCGGCCAGCAGCCGGATCATGCCCGGGCCGAACTCCGAGAGGACGCTGGAATCGAGCGAGCTCTCGTCCTGTCCCACGGCGATGTTGATCGATCCGCCCATCGCGGCGGCCTGCTGGGCCACCTCGAGCGCGGAGCGCGAGGTCGTGCCCTCGCTCATGAGCCGCCCGGCCAGGTCTGCCAGGCCAGGCCGATCGGCCGGTTCGTTGAGGTTGCCCGTATGGACCACGAGGCTCAGGGTGACCTTCGGCAGCATCCCGTAGGGAATGAGGGTCACCTGCATGCCGTTGGGCAGCGTGTAGCTCTCGGACACGGGCACGGTGAACGGCTTCGGCGGTCCACCCGCCGGCGGCGTTTCCTTCTGCGTGTCCTGCGCGTGCGCGGGCAGGGTTCCGGCGAGCGCGAGGCTCAGCACGAGCGCGCAGGTGGCTGTGAACGAGCGGGTCATCGGCGTCCTCCTACGGCTTGGCCGGCGCGGCCGGCGCCTGCGATGCGCCCGGCTCGAGGACGAGCACGGTGCGGTTGGTGGGGCGCAGGTACTCCTGCGCGGTCTTCTGCACGAGCTCCGGCGTGATCTGCTGGAACTGCTCCACCAGCGAATTGACGCGCGCCGGATTGTCGTCGAACAGCGCGAAGCTCGCCAGCAGATCCGCCAGCCCGAACCCGCCCACCTGGCCGATGTTGTCGTAAAAATCCGAGCGCAGCTTGACGCGCGCGCGGTCGAGCATCGGCTGCGAGACGGGCGTCTCGCGGAGCGGATCGATCACGCGGTCGACGGCCTTCATGATCGTGTCCGACGACGTGGACGGGTCGTGGGTCAGGTTGGCCATCCACAGCATCGGCCCGTGGTAGTTGAACATGTTGCCCAGGTAGTTGATGCCGCCGCTGACCCCGTCGGTCAGCCCCTGCTTCTGGACCAGCTCCTGGTAGAGCAGGCTGTCGTCGCCCTCCACGAGGATCTCGTCCAGCAGCCCCATCGCGAAGTACTCGGGGCTGTTGCGCTCGGGCATGTGGTAGGCGAACGCGATGGCCGGCCGCTTGGCCAGCGGGTCGGCCTTCGTCGCCGTCTTCTCCTTCTCCTGCCGCGGCTCCTCCAGATCGGGCGGCGGCGGGAGCTTCGACGTCTCGATCCCCGCGAAATACTGCTGGACCCACTGCTTCGCCTGCGCCGGCTCGAAGTCGCCGACGATGGCGAGGGCGGCGTTGTTGGGCGCGTAGTAGGTGTTGAAGAACTGCTGGACGTCGCTGAGCGTGGCCGCCTCGATGTCCTTCAGATCGCCGTAGAAGTTGTGCGCGTTGTACCAGTTCGTGTTCGCGTACTGCGGCATGTCGAGCCAGGGAAAGCCGCCATAAGGTCGGTTCAGCACGTTCACCTTCACCTCGTTGCCGACCACCCCCTGCTGGTTCTTGAGGTTGGCCTCGGTGACGTCGAGGCCCTTCATGCGGTCGGCCTCGGCCCAGAGCGCGGTCTCGAGCTTGTTCGACGGCAGGATCTCGAAGTAGTTGGTGAAGTCGAAGCGGGTCGAGCCGTTCAGCACGCCCCCGTTCTGCTGCACCAGCTTGATGAACTCCATCTTGCCGAGGTTCTTCGAGCCCTGGAACATCATGTGCTCGAACAGGTGCGCGAAGCCGGTACGGTCCTTCGGCTCGACGCGGAACCCGATCCGGTAGTACACGGCGACGCAGACGGTGGGCGCCGTGTGATCGGTCGAGAGCACCACCCGGAGACCATTCGGCAGCTTGTAGTACTCGACGGGAACGTGGAACTCGGCCGCCGGGGTCGGCGCGGCCGTGATGCCGGCCGGAGCGGCGGCAACGGCCGCGACCGCCGCCGCGCACACGGCGCGTGCCAGGATGAGTCGCATGGATCCTCCAGGAAGCGGCGGGCCGAGACCGAGCCGGGCGGTCCGCCTTCTGGGAGCGTATCACCGAGCGGCCGTCACGCGCTCATCACCAGCTCGGCGGCCGCGGCCCGTCCCACCGTTCGTCCCCGCCGAACGCGCGGAGAAAGCCGAGGGCGCCGAGCAGGCATAAGTCGCAGAGACCGCAAGGGAGCAGAGGCACGGGAGGCGAACGGCGCGGCGCCGCAGCGCGAGACCGGTGTCGCGGCGAAGCCGCGATGGTGCGTGGAGCAGGGCCGGGGAATGAGAGGGCGGCGCCCGGAACAGGCCCTCTCATTCCCCGGCCCTGCTCCACGCACTACCGGCCGCCCTGCGGCCGGCACCGGTCTAGCGAACGCCGGCGCCCGTCTCTGCAGCCCTCTGCCCTTTTGCGATCTCCGCGATGGGCCTGCTCCGCGATCTCCGCACGCTCTGCAGGGGCGCCAGCGTAGAATCCGTCGGATGCAGACAGGAACGCCGGCCTCTGCGGCGCATGGCGCGGGTACACGGCATCGGGACCGCCTCCGCGAGCGGCTGCCCGAGATCCTGATCGAGGCCGGCTCGGTTCTGCTGGCCGTGCTGCTGGCGTTTGCAGTGGACGAGTGGCGCGACGCGAGAGCCAAGCGCGAGCTGGCCGAACGCGCCCGGCAGGGCATCCTGTCCGAGCTCCGGGCCAACCGGGACGAGTTGCGCGGCACGTTCGAGGCGAACGCGCAGCAGCTCGCCTCGCTTCAGCAGACGCTCGATCGCTTTTCCACCAATCCGGACACGACGGGCGCGAGCGTGTCGCTCGGATTCCATGCCGCCCAGCTCTCCGACGCAGCGTGGGAGACCGCACGCTCGACGCAGGCCGCGCAGCTCCTGCCGTTTGCCTGGGTCGTCGGAATCGCCCGCGTCTACGAGACCCAGGCACTCTACAAGACGACGCAGCTGGACATGCTGCAGCGGACCAGGGCCGCGGCGGCCGCGTTTGCCGCGGCGCCTCGTCCAACCGAGATTGTCAGGCCCCTGCACTCCGAGCTCGAGACCTTCCAGTCGCTGGCCGAGCAGCTGCTGGCGGCGTACGGCGACGCCCTGAGCCGCCCGCCGCCCACGTTCTGAGCGCCTTCGCTTTGGGGACGCGCGCCAGAGGAAGCCGAGCACGCCGAGCAGGCGGAATCGCAGAGACCGCAAGGGAGCAGAGACACGCGGAGGCGAACGGCGCGGCGCCGGAGCGCAAGACCGGCGTCGCGGCAGAGCCGCGATGGTGCGGGAAGCAGGGCCGGGAGGATGAGAGGGCACGAAACCACCAGGCCCTCTCATCCTCCCGGCCCTGCTCCCCGCACCGCCGGCCGCATTGCGGCCGGCGCCGGTCTCGCGGTCGCCGGCGCTTGTCTCTGCGATCCTCTGCCCTTTTGCGATCTCCGCGATGGGCCTGCTCCGCGACCTCCGCACGCTCTGCAAACGCCTCTACGGCGGCGCCATCAGGCCGACGGTGACGAGCAGCGGGATCACGACGGCGACCAGCGCCTCGCCGGCGATCACGCCCGAGGCCACCGGGATGGAGTAGCGCTCGTGGCTCGCCGGGTGCAGCCGGTCCCAGGTCCAGTCGCCGGCCGCACCCAGGAAGATCGTGGTCACGGCGGTGAACGGGATCAGCATCGCGATCCCGATGCCCGTCGGCGAGGGTATCCACGGCCGCCAGGCCGGACGCTGTTCGAGCAGGGTCAGCACGACGCCAATCGCGGCGCCGACGACGAAGGAGCTCTTCATCCAGGCGAAGGTCCTCGCGGCGGCAAAGGCCCCGCCGGGGCCCCCGAGCTGGTTCGTCATCACCTTGGCGAACCCCACCCAGCGCTGCGACGTGGGGCTCGTCAGCTGCGCGTGGTCGCCGACGATGCCGTAGGTGTCGCGCAGCATGGGATACATGAAGGCGAGCGCCAGCGCACCGACCGGCACGGCCAGCAGCTGCATGTAGGTCAGGATGCGCGGCGTGGACCCGATCAGGAAGCCCACCTTGTAGTCCTGCATCAGCCCTTCGGACTCGGCGGCAACCGCCCCGGTGATGCCGCTCGAGACCATGCTGGCGCGCAGGTCTCCCGGCGCAATCGCGCCGAAGAATGCCTGCATCAGGTTCGTCATCGTCGAGATGGGCCCCCAGTTGGTCTCGCCCAGGACGCGCAGCGCGACCAGGGCCAGCGGCACCGAGAGCGCGATGGCGACGACCGAGTGCCAGACGGGCGTCCGGAAGAAGACCGACTGCACCGCCACCAGGAGCAGCGTCGAGAGCGCGCTGCCGATGGCGACGGTGCGGAGCGAGAGGTCGCCCGACATGCCGCCGGCGCCGGCGAGGCTGCTGAACGTCTTCAGCAGCACGCGCCAGCGGAGCAGGAGGGCCGACATGCCGCCGGCCACCAGGATGCCGACGGCCGGCCACATCACCAGGAGCAGGATGTCCACCTTGCGCGCGCCGGGCGCGAGATAGCCGTGGGCGTCGAGCCAGACCGGCGCCACCACCCAGGCGATGAGGCCGCCGAGCAGCATGCTCGCCGAGATCCGCAGGCCGATGATGATGCCGGTGCCGACGTTGAGCAGCGAGACGCCGAAGCCGATGCCCGTGGTCGCCGAGAACCGGTTGACCGTGACGGCCACCGTGTCGATCAGCCACTTGAGCTGCGTGGCGAGGAACACCAGGCCCGACAGCACGAGCGCGCCGACCATGGCGAACGCCGACCGCCGGGCCTCGGGCCCGCGCGAGTCGAGCATGATGAGTGTCTCGGCCGCGGCAATGCCGTCGGGGAACGGGAGTTGCTCGTCTTCGATGAAGTGGCGTCGCAGCGGGACGGCGAGGAACACGCCGAGCAGGCCCGACGCGGACAGCCAGATGAACGTCTGCAGGCGGGTCAGGTGCACGTCGAAGCCGCTGCCGGGCTCGGCGGCCAGCATGTCGAACGCCGCCAGCAGCCAGCAGAGGAACGCGATCTGCCCGGCCGTCGTCCCGGCCGTCTGCACGATGTTGTTCTCCCACCGGTTGTAGGTGCGCGAGAAGAGGCCGAGCGCCAGGAAGCCGAAGAAGGCGGACACGACCGAGATGTTCGGCCCGAAACCGAACTTGAGGACGACGTAGGGATACGAGGCACCGATGACGAGGGCCACGAGCAGGCCGACGGCAATCGAACGCCCCGAGAACTCGTGAATGCCGGGTGGTTTCGTCGGTGGCATGGGGAGAGAGGACACCATACCTCAGAACCCTGTGCGATGATGCCTCGCCCATGACCTCCGCTCCCCCTGTCCCGGGCGTGCGCCGGCTGCCGGGCGCCGTCGGCATCGCGCTGATTGCCCTGGGGACGCTCGGCCTCGGCGTCTGGGCGCCGGCACCGCACTGGGGCGCGCTCGGCGCGATGGCGGCCCTCTACGGGCTCACGTACGGGCTGGGCAGCTGGGCCTCCACGCGCGCGGAGAGCGGCAGCTTCCGCGACATGGTGCTCGCCGGGCGCCGCCTCGGGCTGGGCGTCGGCGTCTTCACCATGACCGCGACGTGGGTGGACGGCGGATACGTCAACGGAACGGCCGAGCAGACCTACGGCGCCGGCCTCTTCCACGTGCAGGCGCCGTGGGGGTATGCCCTGAGCCTTGTGATTGGCGGGCTGTTCTTCGCGCCGATCATGCGGCGCCATGGGTTCACGACCCTGCTCGACCCCTTCGAGCGCCGGTTCGGCCGCCGCGCGGCGGCGCTGCTCTACCTGCCCGCGCTGACCGGCGAGGTGTTCTGGACCGCCGCGATCCTGACCGCCCTCGGCACGACGTTCGGCCTGGTCCTCGACCTCGACGTCACGCGCTCGATCCTGCTCTCGGCGGCCGTGGTCATCCTGTACACCGTCAGCGGCGGCCTGTGGGCCGTCGCGATCACCGACGTGGCGCAACTCGTGGTGCTGGTCGGCGGCCTCGCGCTCGTCGTGCCCTTCGTGGCCTCCGCGACCGGCGGCTTCTCGCACGCGTGGCAGGCGTACCAGGCCAGGACCTCCGCGGCGGCCGGCCCGGTGAACTGGTGGGCATGGACCGACTCGGCACTGCTGCTCGTCTTCGGCGGCATCCCATGGCACGTGTACTTCCAGCGCGTGCTGGCCGCGCGCGACGAGCGCACCGCACGCCGGCTCTCCATCGTGGCCGGCGTGATGTGTCTGGCGGCCGCGGTCCCCCCGGCGCTCATCGGGATCCTCGCGTGCGGCGCCGATTGGACAGCCGCCGGCGTGCCCGCACCGGAGGCCGCGCTCGTGCTGCCGTACGTTCTGCGCTACCTCACGCCGCCCGCCGTCGGCGCGCTCGGCCTGGGCGCCGTGGCCGCGGCGGTGATGTCGTCGGTGGACTCCTCGATCCTCTCGGCTTCCTCCATGGCGGCCTGGAACGTCTATCGGCCCCTGGTGCGGCCGGACGCGACCTCGCCGCAGCTCACCCGCATCGTGAAGCGCATGGTCGTCGTCGTGGGGGTCGCCGCGACGCTGATGGCGCTTCGCGTGACCAGCATCTACACGCTGTGGGTGCTCTGCAGCGACCTGGTCTACTGCGTGCTGTTTCCGCAGCTGGTGCTCGCCCTCTGGGACGCCCGCGCCAACCGGTGGGGCGCCTACGCCGGAATGGCCGTCTCGTTCTCCCTCCGGATCGCGATTGGCGAGCCGCTCCTGGGCCTTCCCGCCCTCGTGATCCTCCCGGCCGACGCTGCGGGAGCGCCGCTGCTGCCCGTGAAGACGTGCGCCATGCTGGCGGGCCTGGTGACCATGTGGGCGGTCTCGCGCGCCACCGCCTCCCGGTGCCCGCCCGTGGGTCTCGCCGAATGACCTCGGCTGACCTTGCGGGAACGGGCGGGACGGCAGAGAATCAGAGGTGGGAGAGGTTGACCAATGAATCCACTGCGGCAGCTGACGAACTACGGGCAGTCCGTCTGGCTTGATTTCATCCAGCGCAGTTTCGTGACGGGCGGCGGGCTCGCCCGGCTCGTGCACGAGGACGGCCTGCGCGGCGTGACCTCGAACCCCGCCATCTTCGAGAAGGCCATCGCGGGGACCGGCGACTACGACGAGGCGATCCGGATGCTCGCCCGGAAGCTGCACACGCCCGACGACATCTACCAGTCGCTCGCCGTCGAGGACGTCCAGGACGCGGCCGACGTGTTCCGGCCCGTGTACGACGAGATGGACGGCGCCGACGGCTTCGTCAGCCTGGAGGTCTCGCCCCGCCTCGCGCACGACACGGCAGGCAGCATCGCCAGCGCACGGGAGCTCTGGCGCCTGGTGAACCGGCCGAACGCTTTCATCAAGATCCCTGGCACGCGCGCCGGGGTGCCGGCCATTCAGCAGCTGATCGACGAGGGCATCAACGTCAACGTGACGCTCCTGTTCGGCCTGCCGCGCTATCAGGAGATCGCCGAGGCGTACATTCGCGGCCTCGAGTCACGCGCCGCGCGCGGGGAGCCGATCGACCGCGTGGCGTCCGTGGCCAGCTTCTTCCTGAGCCGTATCGACGTGCTCGTGGACCCGCAGCTCGAGCGGCTGGCCAAGGACGGAGGGACCCGGGCAGAACCCGCGGCGGGGCTCACCGGCGAGGTCGCCATCGCCAGCGCGAAGGTGGCCTACCAGATGTACAAGGATCTCTTCGAGCGCGCCCGGTTCGCGGCCCTCGCCGCCGGTGGCGCGCGCCCGCAGCGGCTGCTGTGGGCGAGCACGGGCACCAAGAACCCCGCCTACAGTGACGTCAAGTACGTCGAGCCGCTCATCGGCCCGAACACGATCAACACGATGCCGCCCGAGACGGTGGATGCCTACCGCGACCACGGCCGGCCGGCCGCGCGCCTCGAGGAGGACGTGGATCACGCGCGCCGGGTGCTCGCCGGACTTGCCGAGGTGGGCATCGACATCGACCAGGTCACCCAGCAGCTCGAAGACGAGGGCGTCGCGAAGTTCGACAAGCCCTTCGACGCGCTCATGGCCGCGCTCGCGCGGAAGATGGCGGAGGTCACGGCGTAACCCTCAGGCTCCTCGGAGCGTCGCCGAGACGTTTGCCCTGGCGGCGCGGATCGCCGGCGGCAGGCCGCCCACGACGCCCATCAGCAGGGCGAACACCAGCCCGAGAGCGAGCAGGTCGGGCGTGATCCGGAACGCGAACGACAGGTGCGTGAACGTCTGCCAGTTGATGGTGCCCGTCGTGATCCCGTTCACGGGAAGCACCACCAGGCAGCCGATCACGCCGCCGAGCAGCGCAATCCAGAGCGACTCCAGCAGGAACGACAGCACGACGCTGCGGCCCTGGAAGCCGATCGCGCGCAGCACCGCGATCTCGCGGGAGCGTTCGGCCACGGCCGAGTACATCGTGTTCAGCGCGCCGAGGATGGCGCCGATCGCCATCACCGAGGCCACCAGACCTCCCAGCACGGTGATGAGCGTCGTGACGGTCCGCGACTGGCTCTCGTAGTACTCGGCCTCGCGGAGCACCTGTACCTTGAGCCGAGGATCGTGCTCCAGGCGGTTCTTGAACGAGTCGAAGAGGTCGGCCGATCGGAGGCGCGCGGTGATCGACTGGAAGATGCCGGACGGCCGCTGGTAGTTCGCGTTCAGCACGTTGGCGTCGGCCCAGATCTCCGAGTCGAAGGCGCTCCCGCCCGCGTCGAAGACCCCCACGACCCTCCACGATCCGGGGCCGATCCGGACCGTCGAGCCCAGGTCCAGCCCCTCGTAGGCGCTCGCCGCGTGGCGTCCCACGACGATCTCGTACAGCCCGGTGCGCAGGAATCGCCCCTCGGCGATGTGCACGTTGTTGCGGACCGCGAGGACCTCTGGCGAGATGCCCCGCATCTGCACGTTGGCGTCGGTATGCTGCACGCGCAGCGGCAAGGCAGCGATCACGACGACCTCTGCGGTGACGAGCGGGTCCGCGCCGTCGCGCGCCACTTCGGGGGCGTCGCCAATCGCCCGGACGACGTCGATCTCCAGCGCGCTCGTCATTTCCGCGTCGGCCCCGCTCTGCTGCACGATGGCGTTGCCCGGCAGCCCCGATGAGACGAGCGTCGCGCGGAACCCGCGCGCCAGCGCCAGCATGGCCACGAACACCGCCACCGTGCCGGCAATGCCGACGATGGCCACCACCGACGAGGTCCACCGCTCGCGCACGCTCCGCAGGTTGTAGGCAATCGGGATCGCCACGTCAGACCCTCCTGAGGGCGGCCGCCACGTTCAGGCGCATGGCGCTCAGGGCCGGGAGCAGGCCGGCGAGCAGGCCGGTGAGGAGCGCGATGACCTCGCCGAGCGCCAGGGCCCCGACCGGCAGGTACAGCAGGATGAGCCCCTGCGTCAGGTCCTGATCGGTGACGACGCGAGCCAGCCACAGCCCGGCCGCCCCGCCCACGGCGGCAATGGCCATGGACTCGGCGAGGACGAGGCCGAGCACGAACCGGCTGGTGTAGCCCAGGACCTTCAGGACCGCGAGCTCGCTCGTGCGCTCGCGCACGGCGATCGCCATCGTGTTGCCCGTCACGAGGAGCAGCGTGAAGAACACGATCGATCCAATGGCGTTGATGAGGAACTGGATGTTCCCCATCTGCTGGACGAAGCTCGCGGCGAACGCGGACTCGGTCTGGGTGCGCGTCTCCGACGCCGAGTTGGCGAACTCCGCGTCGATCCGCCTGGCCACCTGCAGCGCGTCGGCAGGGTTCCGCACGCGCACGACGTACCAGCCGACGATGCCCTTCCAGTAGGCCGGCGCCTTCTCGTACAGGTAGTCGTGCTGCAGCCAGAACTGCGCCTCGTCGTCGTTCGGCCGCGTGCCGTGATAGATCGCGCGGATGTTGAAGTCCCAGCTGCCGCCGCCGAAGTACCCCGGCACCTTGAGCGGCACGTGATCGCCGATCTTCCAGCCGAAGCGGGCGGCGAGCTTGCGCCCGATGACGGCGCCCTGGCGGTCGGCGAGAAAGGCCTTCCACTGGTCGGGCGGGACGACGAACTCGGGATACATGCGGATCCAGTCGTCCGGCACGATCGCGAACTGGGCGAAGAAGTTCTTCGGATCCTGGTAGACGCCGCCGAACCAGGTCGAGTGTGCGACGTCTCTGACGCCCGGGATCCGCTTGATGCGCTCGAAGTACGGCAGCGGGAGCGGCTGGATGATGGAGGTGCGGCCGATCACCACCAGACGGTCGGCGCCCGCCACGTCGATGCCCTGCCGGAAGCCGTAGCGGATCGCGCCGAGCACGCCGAAGAGGAACATCGCCGCCGCGAACGAGCCGATGGTCAGGCCCGTGCGAATCTTGCGCCGGCCGAGATTTGCGAGCAGCAGGGGGAGGAATCGCATGTCGCGTTGAACCGCGCTGCCATTCTACGCCGTGGGACCGGAATCGGCACGGCTGCCGCCCGCGATGCGACAGGAAGCGGTTCGATCACCTCGCGCGCCAGCGTCCCGGTGGCCGTGAGCCGTCCTCAGATCGCGCCGAGGAGGTGATCCGCCAGGCGCAGCGACAACGCCACAATCGAGAGCGTCGGGTTGGCGGCGCCGCCCGCCGGGAACACCGAGGAGCCGGCCACGTACAGGTTCTCCACCGCGTGCACCCGCAGGTCGGGATCGACGACCCCGTGCCGCGGATCCACCGACATGCGGGTCGTGCCCATCGGGTGCCTGGAATCGCCGACCGGCGGTTCGAAATCCGGGTCGCCGAGATAGGGGCTCTCCAGCCGCCCGACTCCCTGCCCGGCGAGCCGCGCCGCGAGCAGCTGGTGGAGCCGGCGCGCCGCGGCAACCGCCTCTGGGCCGACACGCCAGTCGAGCCGTAGTGGCGGCCGTCCCAGCGCATCGCGGCCGTCGCCCAGCACGACGCAACTGGCGGCATCGAACCGCTGCTCGACCTGGTCCACGAGCACGAGGTGGTCGATCAGGTACGGCACACCGCCGGCCCATGCGGCGGCGGCGCGCACCCCGGTCGGGACCGCCCCCGCCAGACGCGCGGCGATGGCGAGCGCCTCACGCGGATCCCGACTGCGGATCCCCGCCGCCAGCCGGCCCAGGTCCGTCCGGACGGCCGCGAGGCGCGGCTCGCTGACGGCATGACAGAAGCTGGTGGCGTTCGGCAGCCCCTCGCCACGCTGGATCTGCTCGGCCAGCGCCGCGGCCATCTGCACCCGGCCCCCGGATCGCCCCGAGTACTGCCGCGTCAGACGCCTGAAGAGCCGCCGATAGTCTCGATGTCCCCGATCCAGGTACAGGCGGCCGACCCCCTCCGAGCGCACATGGTTCATGTAGCCGCGTCCGACGAGCTCGCCGGAGGTGCCGAGCACCCCCGGCCGCGCACGGGCCAGCATCAACAGCAGCCGCGTGTTCTCGAGGCCGCCGCACGCAAGCACGTATCGACCGGCCTTCACCCGGAATTCGCGGCCGGCCGCGGTCATGGCGCGAAGCGACGCGATGCCGCCGTCGTCCACGTCGAGGGCCGTGGCGGTGGCGCGTGTAATCGCCTGCAGGCCCGCCAATCGGCTGACCTCGCGCCGCTTCCGGCCTCCGAGATCTCCGGCGGGCGTGAATACGTGCACCCGGGCCTCGAGGCCTCCGCCCTCGAGCAGGCCGTGTGCCGGTTCGGCCGCCCAGAATTCGGGATCGAGGGCCTCGGGGCGCCGCACGCCGAGGAACCGGGCCGCCGGGGCGTAGTACGACTCGACGTCCGCCCGTGCGATCGGCCAGCCGCTCGCGGGCATCCACGCGCGCGCCTCGAAGTCGATCGGATCGAGCGTCACGCAGCGGCCGTACCACATGGTTCCGCCGAATCCTTCGTGGTGGAGCGCGAAGCGCTCGCCAGGGAACGCGCCGGTCGACTCCAGCGCGCCGACCTCCACGGCCGCCGGCGCCCCTTCGTTCCCGCCGGCCTCCAGCACGATCACGCGCCGCCCCACGTCGGCCAGCGGCAGCGCCACGGCCAGGCCGGCGGGGCCCGAGCCGACCACGCAGGCGTCGGCGTGCAGGGTGGCGTCGGCGGGAATGCGTCGGGAATCGAGGAATGGCACCGGCGTGCGGCAAACCGCGCGCTGCGGCCGCCGGCCGACTATAATACGCGCCCGCCGGCCCCTGGAGATCGGAGGCGTGGCTGCCCGGCGCCGGAGCCGGCCACATGGACGAAGTGCCGGGCACAGCATGACGGTGAAGCGGAGCGCCTTTCAACCCGACGCCAAGGTCGCCGGACCGTGACCGGGCCGGCGCTCTCAGTCGTGATCGTCGCGTACTACGGCTTCGCCCCGATGAGGCGCCTGGTTCGCTATCTTGCGAGGCAGACGGTGCGGGACCGCATGGAGGTCGTCATTGTCGCCGCCTCCCGCGCCGAGCTCGGCCTGGATCCCGGAGCGCTCTCCGCGTTCGGCAGCCATCAAGTCGTGGAGGTCGGCCCGATTTCTGCGGTGAACCGCGCCCGGGTGGCGGGTATCCTCGCCGCGCGGGGACCCATCGTCGCCATGACGGAGGACCACTGCTTCCCGGCGCCCGACTGGGCCGAGGCGCTGCTCAGAGCACATGACGGGCCCTGGGCCGCGGTCGGACCGACGATCGGACTCGCCAACCCTCAGCGGTACCGCGCGTGGGCGAACTACCTGCTGCAGTACGGGCCCTGGGCCCAGCCGACCACGGGCGGTGAGATCGACGATCTGCCGGGCCACAACAGCAGCTACAAGCGCGAGGTGCTCGTGGCGTACGGCGAGGAGCTTGCCGAGCTCTTCATCGCCGACACGATCTTCCACTGGGATCTCCGGCGACGCGGACACCGCCTGTGGCTCGAGACCGAGGCTCGGGCCTATCACGTGTACATGACACGCCTCCGGCCGTTCGTGGCCGAGAACTACTGCATCGGCCGGCAGTTCGCCTCGATGCGCGCGCGCCGGTGGGGACTCGTCCATCGACTCGCGTTCGCTGCCGCTGCGCCGCTGATCCCGATCGTGCGGTTCGGCCGCATCGCGAGACGCTTGTGGGAGTTCGGGTGGGTGGGACGCCTGCTGCCCGGGATCCTCCCGTCGCTGGCCATCGGCCTCACGGTTTCGGCCGCCGGCGAGTTCATGGGCTGCCTGTTCGGCCTCGGCGACGCGGCGAACCGCACGCTCGATCTCGACTTCCGGCGCGACCGCTTCGTGTCCGACGAGGAGCGCTCGGCGATCTGGGGCGATGACCTGGTGAGCTTCTCCCCCACCTCCTCGCCGTCGTCGATCATCTGACGCGGCATGGGCGGCTCGATCGCGGCCGAACTTGACTCGGTCGGGCCCGATGAGCAGCATTGGCAGCAACAGGGGGAGCACCATGTCCGGCACGATGAACAGGCGCGATTTCCTGAAGGGTTCGGTCGCGGCAGTCTCGGTCGGGCTGGGCACGCGCGGCGTGGCCGCCGTCCGCCGCCGGACGGCCACCGACCAGGTGACGCTCGGCAGGTCCGGCATCCGGCTCTCGCGGCTCGGCATCGGCACCGGCACCAACAACGGGCAGGTCCAGCGCGACCTCGGGCAGGACAGCTTCACCCGCCTCGTGCACGCGGCGTACGAGCGCGGCGTGACCTACATCGATACGGCCCACAACTACCAGACCCACGGCATGGTGCGCGAGGCGATCAAGGGCCTGCCCCGCGAGAAGCTCTTCATCCAGACGAAGATGCCGTGGGACCGCGCGCCGTTCACCGATCAGCCGCTCGTGGAGCTCGACCGCTTCCGCCGCGAGCTGGGCGTGGACTACATCGACAGCGTGCTGATCCACTGCGCCACGACGCACTCGTGGCCGACCGATCTCCGGCCGATGCAGGATGCCTTCTCCGAGGCGCAGCAGAAGGGCGCCATCCGGATCAAGGGCGTCTCGTGCCACGGCCTGCCGGCGCTGACGGCGGCCACCACGGTGGACTGGGTGGACGTCCACCTGGCGCGGGTAAACGCGCAGGGGCATCACATGGACGGCGCCACGGGTGAATGGTCCGAGCCCGGCAACCGCGACGCCGCGATGACGGAGCTGCACGCCATGCACGCCAAGGGGCGCGGCGTCATCGGCATGAAACTGATCGGCAACGGCGACTTCCACGACATCGCGGACCGCGAGAAGGCCATGCGCTTCGTGCTCACCTGCGGCTGCGTGGACGCCGTGGTCGTGGGGTTCGCCAGCGTCGCCGAGCTCGACGAGACGATCGACCGCATGAACCGCATCCTCGCCGACGGTCGGCCGAGCTGAAGTTCGGCCCTACGTACCAGGTACGAGATGCGCTGCTGAAGGCTGGCGCTACTTCCGAATCCGCAGCGTCAGCGCGTCATCGCTCGGCCTGTCCTTCGGCAGGGCCACGTGCAGCCCGCCGGCATCCCGCGTCCACTTCACGGGCGCGGCGGCGCCCACGAGCTCGACCGACGCGATCCCACCCGGCCACTGAGCCGATCCCTGGCCCAGTGACTTCACGGTCACCTGCCCGTCGTCGGGCCACGCGAGCACGATCGCGTAGAGCGTATCGCCCTTCGTCGTGAACCGCACGTCCTCGGCCGTGAACGGCTTGCGCTTGGTGTCGGCGAACGGGCCCTCGATGACCTTCGTCGGCCCCTCGCCGAAGATCGTGAACGGCCGCGTCCCGTAGATGGCCTCGCCGTTCACCTTCAGCCAGGCACCAATCTGGCGCAGCATCCGCTGTTCGGGCTCGGCAATCGTGCCATCGGGCTTCGGCCCGATGTTCAGCAGCAGGCTGCCGTTCTTGCTGACGATGTCCACCAGGTCGTCGACGATGGAGTCCACGGTCTTGTACTGCTGGTTGGTGACGTAGCCCCAGGAGTTCTTCGAGACGGACGTGTCGGTCTGCCAGAACAGGGGCCGGATCTCGCCGAGCTGCCCCCGCTCGACGTCGAGGACGCCGGCAGTGTCCGGGAACGACTCGCCGCCGTGCTTCTTGTAGTTGATCGCGACGCCTTTGCCCCATGCCTTGCCGCGGTTGTAGTAGAAGGCCGCGAAGGTCTGGAGGCTGGGGTGGAAGGCGGGTTGCGCGATCCACCAGTCGAACCAGACAAGCTGCGGGTGGTATTTGTCCACGAGCTCCGCCGTGCGCGCCAGCCAGTCGTCGAGGTACGCCTGATCGGGCGGCTCGCTTCCGTTCTCGGCCTTCTCTCGACTGCGGGCCGGTCCGTACAGGCCCGCGTACCGCGGATCGCGGACGTCGGAGTCGAACGTCATGCCCTGGTCGTAGAACCACCAGTGCTCGGCGCGGTGCGACGACACGCCCAGCACCAGCCCCTCGGCGCGAACCGCCTCGGCCAGCTCGCCGACGACGTCCCGGTGCGGGCCCATTTTCGCGGCGCTCCAGTCGGTGAAGCTGCAGTCGTACATCGGGAAGCCGTCATGGTGCTCGGCCACCGGCACGACGTAGCGGGCGCCGGCCTCCTTGAAGAGTGCGGCCCAGGCTCTCGCGTCGAAGTGCTCGGCCTTGAACATGGGGATGAAGTCCTTGTAGCCGAACGTGGACTGCGCTCCCCAGGTGGCGATGTGGTGCTGGAAGGCGGGCTCGTCCCGCTTGTACATGTTGCGCGGGTACCACTCGTTGCCGAACGCCGGCACCGAGTAGACGCCCCAGTGGATGAAGATGCCGAACTTCCCGTCCTCGTACCACTCGGGCGTCTGGAAGTGCTCCAGCGACGCCCATCTGGGCGCGAACGGGCCGCCTGCGGCGACCTCCTTCACCTCCCGCACTTTCGCCGCCACGCGCTCCTGCACGGAGGCCGCGTCGGTGGGGGCATGAGCCATGAGCCCGCCCGACGCCAGCACGGCGCCGACCAGCCCCAGCCATCTCGTCATGCGCATCCGCATTCTCCTTGCACCGCCCGGGGGGCGGCGGTTATCGATGCGCCACCACCACGCGCTGCGGCAGGGGCTCGAGCTCGATGAGCTCGCACCTCGTGAAGCCCGCGCTGCGGAACATCCGATCGTACTCGGCGTAGGTGTAGGCGTCTCCGTGGGCCGTCGTCGCCAGCATGATGAGGCTGAACATGGCGTCGTTCGGCGGCGACACGCGGTCGTCGTTCGGCACGAACTCGACCGCGACCGCGCGCCCGCCCGGCCTGGTGACGGCGTGCAGCCGCCGCAGCAGCCCCTCGCAGGTGGGCACGTCGAAGTGGTGGAGGAAGTTCGTCAGCAGCACGGTGTCGTAGACGCCGCCGAAGTCCACCTCGAAGGCGCTCCCCGGCACGGTGCGGTACCGGTCGGTCACACCCGCCCTTGCCGCGTTCTCCAGGGCCACCTCCAGCACGCGCGGCCAGTCGACGGCGGTGACGCGCGCGCGGGGATTGTGGCGGGCGAACGCCAGCCCGTAGAGCCCGTGGCCGGCCGCGATGTCGAGCACCTCCGTCGGCTGGTCCGTGTCCGCGCCGAGACGCCGCGCCAGCAGCTCTGCCGGCATGGCCATCATCGGCGCCATCGACCGCGCGAAGGTGATCCACACCGGGTTGTCGCGCGAGACGGTCCCCTCGTCGCTGAAGACCGCGCCGCCTTTGCGGACGACGGCGGTCAGGTCCTCGAAGGCCCGAACGAGCTCGGGATCGTCCACCAGGAAGCGGGCGACGGAGCCGAGGTAGGCCGGCGATCGCGTGCTGAGGAACGCGGCGCTCTCCGCCGTCAGGCCGTAGCGGTCGCCGCTCTTGGTCAGAAAGCCCATCACGACGAGGCTGTCGCAGAGCACCCGCGTGCCCTTGTCCGATGCGCCCACACGTCCGGCAATGGCCGGAGCGTCGGAGTAGCCGTCCGCGAGGGTCGTGAACAGATCGAGATGAATGGCGGCCCGCAGCGCCGCGGTCTGATGGAACGCGCCCAACGTCTGGAGGATGCGCTGCGGAGAGGGCGGAGCGGCCTGGATCGTGTCGGTCATGGAACCCCTTCTGAACGCCGGGCTGGACGTCCGGCGCGCACCCTAGACTATCGCGTCGGGCCCGGATGCGCGCAGGAGGCTGCGGGGCGGGGGCGACGCCAGGCGCGTGGACGGGTCGATGACCAGCCAGGCAAGCGCGCCGCAGACGTACACGCCCGCCGCGATGTGCAGCGGCAGCGTCCAGGAGTGCCACCAGTCCACCGCAATCCCCACCACCATGGGGCCGGCCAGGCCGCCGAGGTTGCCGAAGGTGTTCATGCAGCCGGTGACCACGCCTGCGTGGGAGGGCGCGATGTCGAGGGGGACGGCCCAGCAGGCGCCGAGAGCGAGATTGGCCGACGCGAGGGCGAAGGCGAGGAGCACGGCCCCGCCCGTGGCCGAGTGCACCAGCGTGGAAGCCACGACGAGGACCGCCGATGCCAGGAAGGCGGCGCTGCCCAGATAACAGCGCCCGACCCGCAGGCCGTGCGTGCGCGAGAGCCGATCGGTCAGCCATCCGCCGCCCACGTCCGCAAGACCGGCCAGGAGGAAGGGAAGCGCCGCGAAGAACCCGCCGCTGACGAGCGAGAACCCGAGCACCCGGATCAGGTACGTCGGCAGCCAGGTGAAGTAGAAGTAGAGCCCGTAGCCGAACGCGAAGTACATCGCGCAGATGGCGTACAGGTTCCGGCTGCCGAGCAGGGCGCGCCAGGGCGTCGCCGGGACCGCGGCATCGCGTCCCGGATCCTGCCCAATCCAGGCGAGCTCCGCGGGAGTGACGGCCGGGTGCTGCGCCGGATCGTCCCGGTACCAGAGGAACCAGGCAAGCGCCCATCCGAGCCCCAGCAGCCCGAGTCCCGCAAACGTGGCGCGCCAGCCCCAGCGGGCGATGAGCAGCAGCGCCACCGGCGAGGCGAGCATGCCGCCCAGGCGGGACCCGAGGAACATCACGCCGTTGGCACGCCCGCGCTCGCGCGCCGGGAACCAGCGCGAGAAGCTGCGGGCCACGCTCGGGAAGGCCCCGGCCTCGCCCGCACCGAACAGGAAGCGCACGGCCAGGAGCGACCCGTACCCGCGGACGGTCCCGGTCAGCATCGTGAAGGCGGACCACCACAGGACGATGCGCGTGAGCACGCGGCGCGGGCCCAGCACGTCGGCCAGCCACCCGGATGGGATCTCGAACAGGGAATACGCGAGCGTGAACGCCCCGAAGACCGCGCTCATCTCCAGCACGGTCAGGTGCAGGTCGGCCATCAGAAACGGGGCCGCCGCCGAGATCGCGATGCGATCGAGGTAGGTGACGACGGCCAGCGCGAACGCGAACCCGAGGACGCGCCAGCGGGTGCCCCCGGCCGGGCCCACCGGCTAGCCCCTGCCGCCCGCCGCCACGGTTCGCACCACCTCCAGCATGACCGCCGTGCCGCGCGTGACGTTCTCGATCGAGATGCGCTCGTTGTTCCCGTGCACCCCCGACTCCTGATCGGCCGGAATCAGCACGGGCGCGAAGCCGTAGCAGGCGATGCCGAGATCGCGGAAGAAATGGCTGTCGGTGAAGCCGGTCTCGACCGACGGCACGATGGTGGCTTCCGGGAACTGGCGCTTCGTCGCGTCCACGAGCGCGCGGTAGAGCGGCGTATCCGTGGAGGACACCGCGGGCGTGAAGCCCATGATGGTGTCCACCTGGATGCCGGGGTCGTTGAGCACGGCGGCCAGCTCGGCCAGAAAGCCGGACCGCTCCTGGTCCGGCAGGAGCCGGCAGTCCAGCTCCGCGTGCGCCTCGGGCGGCACGACATTGATCTTGGCGCTGCCTTCCAGCCGCGTGATCGAGCAGGTGTTGCGCGTCAGCGCCGCGAGCCCCGGATCCTCGATCTGGAGCGACAGCAGCGTCGCCGGGTTCCTGACGGCAGCGGCGATGTCCGCGAACGCTTCGCGCCACCGCGGCGCCGCCGCCGGCGCGAGGCCCTTGAAGTAGGTGTCCACCGCCGGGACGATCCGCGGCTGGAACTGGTACGTCTGCAGGCGGTACAACGCGCGAATGAGCCGCGTGACGGAGGTCGCCACGTGGGGCGTCGACCCGTGGCCCGGCTCGTCGGTCGCCGTCAGGCGGAGCCAGAGGGGCACCTTCTGCGTCACCTCGATCCCGAACCGCTCGCGGCCGTCCTCGACGGTCCCACCGCCGCCCTCGTTCAGGAGCAGCCCGGCGCCCTGGAACGCCTCGGGGTGGTGCGTCACCATCCAGCCCGCCCCGAAGGATCCGCCGGCCTCCTCGTCGGCGGTCGCCATGAAGATCACGTCGCGGTCGAGCGGGACGCCGAGGCGATGCAGCGCCAGGAAGGCTTCGAGCTGCAGAATCCCGAGCGTCTTCGTGTCCAGCGCGCCGCGGCCGTAGAGGACGCCGTCCGTCACGGTCGCCGAAAACGGGTCCACGTCCCAGTGGCGACGGTCCGCGGGGACGACATCCATGTGATGCAGCAGGACCAGCGCCGGCGCGGACCCGCCCTTCAGGCGCGCCCAGATGTTGCCGCGTCCGGGGGCGGATGATGCAGTGTCGTACGGGATGCCCTCCGCCTTCAGGATGCGCGCGAAGAACGCGACCGCGCGCTCCTCGTGGCCCGGCGGGTTGGTCGTGTCGATCTGCAGGTACTCGCGCAGGTGCGCCACGGCCTCGCGTCCGAGCGCGGCCGGATCCGTGGAGCCCTGTACCGGCGCCTGGGCGCGGGCGGGGACAGCCACGAGCGCAGCGAGCACGACAATCACCAATCGCACGAGCACGTCCTTTCCACGAGGCGCCGCCCTCACGGCAGCGCGAACGCGACGACCGCATCGGCCGTCGCCTGGCTCAGGTATCCCCCGCCGCCGGCCGCGACGACGACGAACTGCCGGCCAGTGCGCGAGCCGAGATAGGTCAGCGGGGTGGCATGCGCGCTCGCCTCGAGCCGGGTAGTCCAGAGCTGGGCGCCGGAGCGCGCGTCGAAGGCGCGAAAGCCTCTGTCGTTCGTGCCGCCGATGAAGACCAGCCCGCCGGCGGTGACGATGGAACCGCCGAGGCTGGGCGTGCCCGTGCCGGTGATGCCCTGCGCCTCCAGCGACGGCACGCCGCCGAGCGGGACCTGCCACGCGATCGTCCCCGCGTTGAGATTCACCGCCACGAGCCGGCCCCACGGCGGCTGCTGACACGGCAGTCGATCGCGGTCCCAGAACCGCGCGTACTCGCCGCGGTCCAGGTCGCTCGCGCGGCGCCACAGCACGGGCGCCCCCTCGGGCTGCTGGCGCATCTCGCCTACCGAGCCGAGCTCGTTCACGTTGACGTACAGATAACCCGTGTCGGGGTCGAACGAGGCGCCGGACCACGTGGCGCCGCCGAGGTTCCCGGGCCAGACCAGCCACAGGGACGTGGACGGCGGCGTGTAGATGCCGCCGCTGGTGAGCCGGTCGAACAGCGCCTCGCAATCGCGGTGCGACTGCGAGGTCACCGTGGTCAGCTGATCCCTGGTGAGCGCCGCGTGGCGGACGAGCGGCGGCGGCGCGGCCGGAAACGGCTGCGTCGGCCAGGCCGCCTCGCCCGGCACCTGGCTCGCTGGCACGGGACGCTCTTCGATCGGGAAGATCGGCGTGCCGGTCGCGCGATCGAAGACGAACACGAGCCCCATCTTCGTGACCTGGGCGACCGCATCCACGGCGCGCCCGTTGCGCCGGACGGTGAGCAGGACCGGCTGGGCGGGCGGATCGTAGTCCCAGAGGTCGTGGTGCACGAGCTGGAAATGCCACACGCGGCTCCCCGTCGCCGCATCGAGCGCCACGATCGAGTTGCCGTACAGGTCCTGTCCCTTGCGATCGCCGCCGTAGAAGTCGTAGGCGGGAGACCCGATCGGCAGGTACACGAGCCCGCGCGCCACGTCCACGCTCAGCATCGACCAGACGTTGGCGCCGGTGCGGTCCCGCCAGGACTGGTCGGCCCAGGTCTCGTTGCCGGCCTCTCCGGGCCGGGGCACGGTGTGGAAGCGCCAGACGAGGGCGCCCGTCCTGACGTCGAAGGCGCGCACGTCCCCGGACGGGCCGCGCGACGGCCACTCGGGCACCGATGCGCCGACGATGGCCAGGTCCTTGTAGATCGCCGGCGGCGAGCGGAGCGCGTAGTCCTGACCCGCGAACGCGCCGGCGGTGTCGCGGATGCGGACGGTGCCGCCGCGTCCGAAGCCGGTGACCGGGTGGCCGCTGCCCGCGTCGAGCGCGATCAGGCGGCCGTCTTCCGTGCCGGCGAGCACCCGCCGGTCGCCGCCGGTGGCGCTCTCCCAGTACGCGACGCCGCGCTGGCGCGGCGCGCCGCGGGCGTCCACGCGCGGGTCATACGTCCAGCGCTCGGTGCCCCGCTCGGCGTCGAGCGCGATGACGCGCCCGGACGGCGTCGTGAAGTAGAGCACGCCGTGGACCATGAGCGGCGTCGCCTCGAACGGCGACGGCTCCTTGCTGCCGGCGGGGGTCTCTCCGGTGTGGTAGGTCCAGGCGCGGGTCAGGGTGGCCACGTTCGCGCGCGTGATCTGCGCCAGTGGCGAGTACCGCATGCCGCCGGGGTCGTGGCCGTAGGCGCGCCACTCGGTCTCTGCACCCGGCGTCGGTTGCGCCGACAGGTGCGCTGCACCAGGCAGGTTCAGTCCCGCCGGGAGGCCGATGAGCAGGAGAGCCAGCGGACCGACGATCTTTTGGGGAAGGGGCATCTGGGCCGCATTATGGCCCGAGCGGGCGCGGGCTGGCGCTCCGTTCAGATGACCGACGCGCGTTTGACCGCCGAGGCGACGACGAAGCAGCCGATGTTGTTCGAGTGGGGATCCGCGGGCGCGAAGAAGAAGCCCTGGCCTTCGGGGTGATACGCGTCGAGCGCGCCCACCATGATCTCGCCGTCGAACATCACGATTTCGATGCGGCGCCCGTTCGGGGCGGCGGGCGCCGGGAAGGCCCTCCGCTCGGTGTACGAGGTGTCGCCCTCGAAGTCCTTCACGAAGAAGACGGCCTTGAGGGCCGCCAGCTCGATCTCGACCTCGCGAGACGGCACGTCCAGCGTCTGGATGAAGAAGGATGGCAGCGTGCCGGACACGCCCGCGGCGTAGCCCTTGAGCAGACGCCCATCCCGGAAATGGACCACGACTTTACCGACCACTGCGATCCTCGCCTGGGGAGTTACGAGGGCATTCGATGAACGCGCATACTGTGGACGGGGCCCCCGCCCCTGTCAAGAGACCCGTCCTACACCACCGAGGCACGGTGGACCGCGGCGGCGACGACGAAGCAGCGCGCGTTGTTCGACTTCGGATCGGCCGGTTCCAGGAAGAAGCCGTCCCGCTCCGGGTGAAAGCCGATCACGGAGCCGACGAGCAACTCGCCGTCGAACAGTGTGATCTCCATCCGGCGTTCCGACGCCGACGTCGGCTGGCGGAACGCCTTCACTTCGTCGTAGGTGGCGTCGCCCACGAAGTCCTTCACGAAGAACATGGCCTTCAGCGCGCTGAGGTCCACGTCGGTGTGCTGGTCGGGGTCCTGCCGGTGCTGGACACGAACCACCGGCTCGGTGCCCGTGAACCCGTCCACGAACCCCTTCAGGATGCGGCCGTCCCGGTAGTGCACGACGACCTGTTCAGCCATGGCGACCTCGATGTTGATCCGCGTACGACGGCGAATTGGCGAGCGGCGGCGCGGATTCTGGGCTCTATTGATGAGGTTGTCAAGGGACCCCCCAGCGACCAGGAGGCCCCGGGCCGGGATCAGGGCTCGAGCGGCGCCAGTTCGAGCGTCCACGACACCGGGACGGCGTCGGGCGGGAAGCAGAGGCGATCGTCACAGGCCTGGTAGTGGACCGTCCCGCGGACGGTCAGCGGCTGCCGGGCCGCCCCCTTGTACCGGATGTCCCGGGTCAGCGCCATCGTCACTTCCCGTGTGAGGCGAAACGTCGCGTCGTAGACCTTGACCGTCTCGTGCAGCGGAGCGAAGACGTACGGGCGCGGCTCGGGATACTCGGTCGGTGCCGCCGTGAAGGCGTCAGAGGATTCGAGGGTCAGCGAGAATCGGGATGTACTGGGGCTGCCCGGGCGCGTACACGTGCACCTTCGGCCCGGGCGTCACCTCGACGCCGAGCGTCAGGTGCTCGCCGGTCGCGGCGGAGCGGTCGCTCTGGATGGCTCGGACGGCGATGTATTTTCCGGCAATCGCCTCGCCGCTCACGATCGTCGCCGACGCCTGCAGGGTCGAGAGGATACGTGCGGCCGTCACGCGCTCCTCGTACGAGTCCTCGAAGACGCGCGTGCGCACGATCCCCTTGCGATCGAGCACGAAGGTGCCCGGATAGGGGATGCCTGCCGCGCGGCCGATCGCGTGCTGATTCAGCAGACCCCACGCCGTGATCGTCCGCGACCCCTCATCGGACAGCATCGGGTAGGTGATGCCGTGCTTCTGCGCGAAGGCCGCGAGCGTCGCGACGGGGTCGTAGCTGATGACGGCAAGACCCAGTCCGGCGGCCGTGATCCGCTCGAGCGATCGCTGCAGCTCGACCAGCTGCGTGCGGCAGTAGGGTCACCAGTCCGCCGATCGGATGAACACCAGCATGGTGCCGCGCGGGCCGGCCACGGACGTGAGGGTCTGCCGCCGCCCGTGCTGGTCCGGCAGCCGGAAGCCGGGCGTGCGCTGCCCGGCCTGGGGACCGAGCTCGCTCTGGCCGAGGAGACCGGAGGTGGCCACGAGCAGGAGCGAGGCCGCGAGCACGACGCGCACGGCCCCAGCCTATCACCTCGCCTCGGGATCGGCGCGGGCGCCCGGGTCAGCCGCCGTGCGCCACGCGCGTGACGAGGAACGCCATGCCGCCGGGCATGGCCACCGGCGCCCACGTGTAGTTCGACTTGCCGTGCCGCGTCACCGTGCGACCGGCAATGACGCCGACCGTCGCGCCGAACACCACGTCGCTCAGGAAGTGCCGGTTGTCGTGCAGGCGCGACATCGCGACGTACGAGGCGAGCAGGTACGTCGGCACGGCCCACTTGTAGCCCAGGTGCCGGTAGAGGACGGTCGCGGTGGCGAACGTCACCGACGCGTGGCCGGACGGAAACGAGTAGTGATCCGAGCCGTCGGGCCGCTCGCGCCGCACGGTGTACTTGAGGGTCTGGGTGAGCGCCTCAGTGATGAGCTGCGCCCGCAGCAGGTCCATGCCGAGGTGCGACATCTTCTTGTTCTGTTTCGCGCGGCCGATGAAGTACACGGCGAACGAGATCCCCATCTGCGTGCCCGTGTTGCCGAGCACCTTGCCGGCGGTGAAGAAGCTGCCGGTGCCCTGCAGCTGCTGGTTGACGGTGTCGTCGGCGGGGTGCACCGCGAGCGCGAGCCCGCCGCCGATGCCGGCGATGATCGCGTTCTGGCGCGAGGGCAGCGCCTTGAAGTCGTTCCCGAGATTCCTGAAGAACGCGTGGACACCAGTATGCTCCGGCGTCGGCACCTGCGAGTCGCCGGGGTCCGCCACGAACAGATCCGCGGGCACGCTCAGCCGCACGTCGGACGGCTGGACGCTGGCGGACGGAGACGAGTCGGTGGACGGCGGCGGAATCGGCGCGGCCGCTGCCGTGACGCCCGAGCCTCCGAGGATGACGCCGACGATGAGGAGCGGACCGAGCCGTGGATGCATGAAATTACGCCTCGCCCGTGAGACCAGGGGAAGCCAGGGCCCGAGAAGCATGTCACGAGCCGCGGAGGGCGTCAACGCGAGCGCCCGCTCAGAACGCCGGCGGTACGCGCCGGTGGGCCGCCTGCTCGAACGCGTACGCGATCCCGATCAGCGCGGGCTCGCTGCAGGCCGCACCGGTGAAGCTGACGCCGAAGGGAGACGGCCGCGCCTCGAAGCCCGCCGGGAACGGCGCCCGGGGCGCGTTCGGCACGAACCCGAACGGCACGATCACGGTCGGATAGCCGGGGCGTGCGGCGATGGCGGCGCCCGACGGTCCGGGAAACAGGAGCGCATCGAGCCGGTTCGCCGCGAGTGCCGCGTCGAGTCCCTCGGCGCCGGCCAGCCTGAGGTCCTTCGCGCGATCGGCCTGGTAGCGCGCCCGATCGGCGTTCACGTCCATCTCGTCGGAGAGGTCGAGCAGCAGCTGGCCGTACTTGATCGCCAGCCGTGACCCGTGCGCGAGATTGAACGCGCGCAGGTCGGCCAGCGTCCTCACGGACGCCGCCTCGCCGAGCGACGCCAGCCACGCATTGAAGTCCCGCTTCATGCCGTACTTGAACACGATCGAGCACCCCGCGTCGTGCCCCCGGTGCTCGTCCGGGCCGGCGCAGACGCCCCAGCGCAGGAAGCTCGTCGCCGGGTCGGCCGTCACGATGCTCGGGATCTCGACCGGGTCGACGATCGTGGCGCCCTCGCGGCGCAGTACCTCGATGGCCTCCTGCATGAGCGCCGCCCGTTCCGGGCTCAACCCGCCCCTCCTCGCGGCGGCGGCCGGCGGCGCCAGCTTGTCGTAGAAATACGCGCGCGGGATGCCGATGCGTGCGCCCTTCAGGGCGTCGGCCCGGAGAAACGCGGTGTAGTCGCGGCCGGGCGGCGCCGTGCAGGTGGAGGTGGCCGGGTCGTGCGGGTCGGGTGCCGCCCCCTCGAGCGCGCCGAGCAGGATCGCCGCGTCCTCGACCGAGCGGGCCATCGGCCCGGGGGTGTCCTGGTCGGCGGTGATCGGGATCACGCCGTACCGGCTCACCCGTCCCACGGTCGGCTTGATCCCGACCAGCATCGTCTGGTTCGAGGGGCTGAGGATGGAGCCGGAGGTCTCGGTGCCGACGTTGGCCGCCCAGAAACTGGCGGCCGTGCCGATGCCGGAGCTCGACCCGCCGGTCCCCAGCACCGGCCGGCCGTCGCCGGTCTTCTCCCTCGGGTCGCGGCGAGGATCGTAGGGGTTCATGCCGTAGCCGCCGAGCGCGCTGTAGTTGCCCGGCATGGCGTTCGCCACCCAGTTGGCCAGCTCGGTCATCACGGTCTTCGCCAGCAGAATTGCGCCGGCCTCGCGCAGGTTCGAGACGAGCGTCGCCTCGTACGGCGGGACGAAGCCTTCGAACGCGATGGCCCCGCCGGTCGTGGGCATGTCGATCGTCTGGATGTTGTCCTTGAGGGCAATCGGGATGCCGTGCAGCGGACCGCGGAGGTGCCCGGCCGCGCGCTCCCGATCGAGGCGGTCGGCCTCGTCCAGGGCGTGCGGGTTGACGGCCAGCACCGCGTTCAGCCGGGCGTTGTAGAGGCCGATGCGGACGAGCGACTGCTCCACCAGCTCGCGCGAGGTGGTGCGGCCGTCGGCCAGGGCACGCTGCATCTGCGGGATGCTCGCCTCGACGACCGAGAACGCGCCCCCGGTGGCGTGACCGGCCGGGGCGGGCCAGGCTGCCGCCAACGCCGCCAGCAGCAGGGCGGGCACGGGGGTACTACGCATCGCCCGGATTATAGGTGCGCTGGAAACTCCCGGGGCCGACTCGTCGTAGGATTACAGCGAAGGAGTCAACACGCGGTGACCAAGACGCTTCACGCCGTGAAGTTCCTGTTCATGGGGCCGGTCATCCTGGTCTTCCTGTTCATCGTGAACCTGATGACCTCTCCGGGAGACTGGTGGGTGCAGTGGGCGGCGCTCGGGATCGGGATCGCCTGGTTCTTCGCCCTGCTGCGCGTCATCCGCGCCGTCGTCCTGGCCGGTGGCCTGGCAGCGCTCGGCGCCTACATCGCCTCGCAGCGGAAGCGGTAGGTCAGGTCCCGCGCGGCACCGCCCGCCTACCGGTCGAGCAGCTGGATGGACCGCGCGATCCGCTGGAACGCGGGGGCGTAGGTGCCCGCCTCGCTCGCCGGCGCGACCGTGACCAGGTAGAACAGCTCGCCGTTGTTGAGAAACGCGGTGTAGAGATCCACGCGCTCCGGCTTGCCGGTTGCCGACTGGTTCGAAAGCTGATGGCGGATCGCCGTGCGGCCGGACAGCCGGACCTGCTGGGGCCTGGCCTGGTCGTGCAGGTCCGGATTGCCTGCGGCAAGGCCCTGCAGGAGCGCGTCGGTGGCCTGCGACAGGTTGCTGGACTGCGACTGCGCCACGCCCGCCTCGGCGCCATGGGTGAAGACCTGCTGGCCGTCGAGGGTCCCGAACCCGTTCGGCGGCACGAACTTGATCGAGCCCTGCGACGACAGCGTCTGCCAGTTCGACGGCACGCTGGCCTCGAAGACGTTCCCTCCGCGCACCGAGCGATACGAGGACGACGGCGGCGGCACGGGCTGACCGATCTCACCGACGCTGGCGGTCTCGCCACTGGCCCCGTTGTTCTTCGCGGCGCGCTCGATCTCGGCCATCGACTTGGCCGGCGGCAGCCGATTCATGGCCAGCTTGACGTGCCGCAGATCTCCGGTATCCGGCACGTTGGCGACGGGCAGCTTCGCGGCCTCGGCCGTGATGTATTCGGTGCGGTTGCCCGGGTTCGGGTGGTCGCTGAGCCACTGCGGCCCGCCGGCGCCGCCCTGCTGCTCGATGTGCTCGAACACGCGCGCAAGCTCGCGGGGGTCGTACCCGGCGCGCGCCATGATCTGCACGCCCAGCAGGTCGGCCTGCTTCTCGTACTCGCGGCTGTAGCGCAGCATCCATGTGCCCAGGCCGAACTGGCTGCCCTGCGAAATGATCTCGCCGAGATTGCCCCCGACGACCGCCCCGGCAATGGCACCGGCCAGCGCGCCGAGCTGGAAACCCTGCGCCTTGGTCGCGTTCGCGGTGCCGTGCCGCAGGAGCACGTGGCTCAGCTCGTGCGCCATGACACCGGCGATTTCGCCTTCCGTCTCCGCCGACTCGATCATCCCGCGGTTGATGAACATCGGCCCGCCGGGCAGCGCGAACGCGTTGATCTCCTTCGCGTTCACCGGCGTGAACGAATACTGGTAGACGGACTTGTTGAGCTCGGGCGGTGACGCGTGCACCAGCCGTTCGCCGAGCGTCGTCAGGTACTGCTGAATTTCCTCGTCGTTGATGACGGGGTAGGTCTTGCGGACCTCTTCTGCTGCCTGCTGGCCGATCTGGACGTCCTGCTCGGGCGTGTACTTGTTCTTCGGCGGCTGAAGCGGGGTCTGCGCGAGCGTCGGTGCGCACGCCAGGGTCAACCCGAGCGCCAGCGCGGCAGCCTTCGTGCGGAGATGAACGCGATGCGATGACTTCGGCTCCATTGGCACTCCCGCCCTCCCTGCGGCCCGCCGCACCGGCTTCAGCCAGTCGGAGGGCCGCTCATCTGGGGATTAGCAAAGACCGATCCTGCCATCCTCGGCGTCGAGGCGTCGGTTTCCGGCCGTACCCCGGGGTCTGGCCCTCTCCAGGCGCGCCAGGCGGCTTTACAGGGCCTGACCCCAAAACTGGACAAGGCAAGTTTTACACGATCTCCAGCGCGTCCTTGGGGGGCAGGGCCGGGAAGGGCGCATGCGGCTCGGCCTGGTACCAGTAGGCGACCGACGCGATGTCGTCCTGCAGGGGCAGGTACGTGCCATCGGACTTCCACCCGAGCGCCTGGATGGTGACGCGCAGGTCCTGCTCGAAGCGGATGGGGTCCATGATGTGCCAGCGGTAGAGCCCGAAGCGCTCCTGCGACTTGTACTGGCCGTCGGGGCGCAGCACGAGCGCGAGCCCGGAGTAAGGGGTGGTGAACTCCTGATACCGGTGCGTGTCCTGGTTCTCGAAGTTGTACGACCCGCAGAAGTAGTCCTCGGTGCCGGTGCCGCAGATCGTCGGGTCGTCGGTATCGCCGTCCATGTAGAACTTGATCTCGCCCTCGCCCCACCAGCCGTCGTTGCGCACGCCCCAGCACAGATGGGTGCCGACGTAGTGCCCTTCGCCGCGGACGCCATCGACGATCGTGTAGACCTGCTTGAACGGCAGCGGATTCACGCGACGGAACTGCGCGTGCAGGTACCCGGTGTCCGCGGGCACGTCGGTGAGCGCGTAGGTGACCTGGTAGTAGAGGGTCATCGCCTCGGGCGCGATGTTGGTCATGGTGATCCGGCAGCTCTTGCGGAACGGCATCGACCAGTAGCAGTTGAGCGCGCTGCCCGGGTTCACGGCGACCGGCAGCGAGCTCACCTGGCCGTAGTGCCCCCAGCCGGCCGCGAAGAAGTCGCCGACCGGCACCTCGATCGAGGGGGTGGTCTCGCCGTCCCAGTAGACGCGCATGATCGCGAAGCGCCAGTGGCCGGTGGGCGTCATCCAGATGTGCTGCACGGCGCCGGGGCCGGCGATCTCGGCCAGCGTGAACGTCTGTGCCGGCTCGATGCGGACCGACGGCGAGACCTTCCAGCCCTTGCCGAGATCGCGCGCGGCACGGGCGCCGGTGCCTTCAGTGGCCTGGCCGCCGGCTCCCTTGGCGCCGGTGAAGTTCTCGGGGCTGATCGATCGCGTCTTCGCCCGCGAGAGGCGCGCGAGATCGCCGATGCCCGTCGTGAGGCCGTTGAACGGTCGATCGGCGCGTGGCTGCGCGGCGGCACGCGAGGGAGTCAGGAACAGGCCGGATGCACCGAGAGCTGCGAGCAGATCGCGCCGCTTCACGAGAACCTCCTTGTGGGGGTGGTGTCGCGGCGCAGTATATCGGATTGGTGATTGGTGATTGATGATTGACGATTGACGATTGAACGCTACTGCACCTTCAACACGACGCTGGCCTGGCGGCCGCCGGAGTTGGCGGTAATCGTGGTGGTGCCGGACGCGACGGCCTTCACGACGCCGTCGTTGCCAATCGTGGCGACCCGCGGGTTCGAGCTGCTCCAGGTGGCGTTGCCGGTCATGTCCTGGCCGGATCGGTCGGGTCGGACGAGCAGGACGCGGAGCTGCGCGGTGGCGCCCGGCGTGAGCGTCGGCGGACGCTGGATCGCGAGCGTCTCGGGCACGGTTATCGGCGCGGCGGCCGTGGAGCCGCCGCCGCTGCTGCCCATGCACGCGGCGGGCGCGAGCGCCAGGACGAGGATCAGCGGCACGGTCGGAAGCGCGCGCGTCATGCCTCCATGGTGAGCCCCCACGCCGCGCCCGTCAAGCTAGACCGTGGCCGGAAGGCTGCGCGGTATAGTCGTCCGGACTCCAACGGCTGCAACGCCTGCTGATGAGCTCTTCTGACGCGACCGGTCGCCCCGTCCTGGTCACCGGCTGTTCCTCGGGCATTGGCGCCGCCATCGCGATGCGTCTGGCGCGCCGTGGAGTGCCGGTCTATGCGACGGCACGCCGGCCGGAGGCGCTGGGCCCGCTCGCCTCTGCCGGCGCGCGCACGCGTGCCCTGGACGTCACCGACGAGGACTCGATGCGCGAGGTGGTCGCCGAGATCGATCGCGTGCATGGCAGCGTCGGCGCGCTGGTCAACAACGCGGGCTACAGCCAGTCGGGCGCGCTCGAGGAGCTGCCGATCGCACTGGTGCGGCGGCAGTTCGAGACGAACGTCTTCGGGGCGCTCCGGCTGACGCAGCTGGTGCTGCCCGGCATGCGCCGCGCGAGAAGCGGCCGGATCGTGAATATCGGGTCGATGGGCGGACGCCTCACGCTCCCCGGCGGGGGCGCGTACCATGCCACCAAGCACGCCCTGGTGGCCCTGACCGATGCCTTGCGCTTCGAGGTCCGCGGCTTCGGGATCCAGGTGATCCTGGTGGAGCCCGGCCTGATCCGCACGGGTTTCAGCGACGTGGTGCTCGCCGGACTGGACCGCGTCGAGCACGAGGCCGGTCCCTATGTCCGCTTCAACGAGGAGGTCGGCCGCATCACGACCGACAGCTACGAGAAGGGCCCGGTGGCCCGCCTGACCGGCGTTCCCGAGGACGTCGCGGCCGCGGTGGAAGAGGCGCTGACCGCCGCGCAGCCCCGATCGCGCTACGTGGTCGGCGCGTCGGCGCGGGTGTTCCTTGGCTTGAGGGCGTTGCTGTCGGACGCCCTGTGGGACCGTTTCCTGCGGCGCACGTATCCCTCGCCGGGCACCGGCGACGGCCTCTGAGGCCGCTTGCGGAACACGGAGAACACAAAGAAGATAAGGGAACACAAAGGACACAAAGGACACAAAGGACACAAAGGACACAAAGGACACGAAGGACACGAAGGACACGAAGGGCACGAAGGGCACGAAGAGCTGAACACACAAGTTCGGCCGCACCGAAGGGAGTGCTGACATGCTGCGAGGATTGGTACTGGTGGCGTCCGCGCTGCTGGTGACGGTGGGGGGAACGATGACCGCGTCCGGCGACTCGAAGGGCATCAGCCATCAGGCCTGGGGGAAGACGGCCGACGGGCAGACCGTGGACCGATACACCCTCACCAACGCCAGCGGTGCGTCGGTCTCGATCATCACGCTTGGCGCCATCGTCCAGTCGATCACGGTCCCGGACGCGACCGGCCATCCGGGCGACGTGGTGCTGGGCTTCGACTCGCTCGAGGGCTACCTGACGCCGAACCCGTTCTTCGGCGCGGTCGTCGGCCGCTACGGCAACCGGATCGGCGGCGCGTCCTTCACGCTCGACGGGAAGACCTATACGCTCGCGAAGAACAACGGGCCGAACACGCTGCATGGGGGCGTCAAGGGCTTCGACAAGTACGTGTGGTCGGCCAAGGAGGTCTCGTCGCCCGATGGACCGTCGATTGCCCTCACGCACGTGAGCCCCGACGGTGACGAAGGGTTCCCGGGGACGCTGACCGCGATGGTCACCTACACCTGGACCGACGCCAGCACGCTGCGCCTCCACTACCACGCGACGACCGATACGCCGACGGTCGTGAACCTGACCAACCACTCGTATTTCAACCTGGCGGGCCAGGGCAACGGCACCATCCTGGACGAGCAGCTGCAGATCTTCGCCGACCGGTTCACGCCGGTGGACAACACGCTGATCCCGACGGGCGAATTGCGGCCCGTCGCGGGCACACCGTTCGACTTCCGGCAGCCCACGGCCATCGGCGCCCGCATCGGTTCCGACGACGCGCAGATCAAGGCCGGGGGAGGGTACGACCACAACTTCGTGGTGAACGGGAAGGCCGGCACACTGCGGCCGGCAGCCCACGTCTACGATCCCTCGAGCGGCCGGACGCTCGACGTCAAGACCACCGAGCCCGGCGTCCAGTTCTACACCGGCAACTTCCTGGACGGGACGATCCACGGCAAGGACGGGAAGGTGTACCCGAAGCGCGCCGCGCTCTGCCTCGAGACGCAGCACTACCCCGACTCGCCCAACAAGCCCGACTTCCCGTCCGTCGTGCTCCGTCCGGGCCAGGCCTACGACACGACGACGACGTTCACGTTCGGGGTGAAGAGATAGACGGAGCAAGCGGAGAACGCTGGCAGAGGAAACGGAGAACGCCGAGCAGGCATTGTCGCAGAGATCGCAAGAGGGCGGAGGGACGCGGAGGGCACCGGCACCGCGGCGCAGGCTGCGGGACCGGCGGCGCGGCGCAGCCGCGATCAGGCCGGCCGCTTCGCGGCCGGCGCCGGTCTCGCACTCGCTGGCCGCCCGCCTCGGCGATCTCGTGCCCTCGGCGATCTCTGCGAGTGGGCCTGCTCTGCGTCCTCTGCTCGCTCGGCGCTCACTGCTCAGGGAAGTTGTAGACCATCCGGACAATCCCCTCCTTCATCGTCATCGCGCCGAAATTCAGCAGCAGCCCGACCGGGCACTTCGTCAGGTGCAGATACGTGTTCAGCTGCCGGCGGTGAATAGGCGCGATGGTGTCGAGCGCCTTTACTTCGAGGACGACGGCATCCTCGACGATGAGGTCGGCCTTGTAGGCGCAGCTGATGTTCAGGCCGCGATAAACCAGTGGCACGGAGCGTTGGGGTTCCACGCGCAGGCCGGCGGCAACCAGATCGTGCGCAAGGCACGTGAGATAGGCCGTCTCGAGCAGCCCTGGTCCCAGCACCCGGTGCAGCTCGATCGCGGCCCCGATGACAATGGACGTCATGCGGTTCAGGACTGCAGCCGTCAGTATTGGATTCACAACGGCTGCAAGCGGCGAAACCCGTGCCGCGATCCCACGACGGCGCTTCGCGTCAATCCCGATAGTGGCGCCGGTCAATGCGGCAGAAAACGCATTCCGACAGACGCTAAGCCCGGGCAATCGCTGCCGATCACCGGCTGGGGAATGCCCCGGCTGATCCCAAGACTGCGCTGGCGTCAGTGCGCGGAGAACGCCGGCGCGAGGAAGCGGAGGACGCTGGCAGAGCAAGCGGAGAACGCCGAGCAGGCATTGTCGCAGAGATCGCAAGGGGGCGGAGGGACGCGGAGGGCACCGGCACCGCGGCGCAGGCTGCGAGACCGGCGGCGCGGCGCAGCTGCGATCAGGCGGGCGGGTGGCTCCCGGCAGAAGAAGGGCCGGTGGTGCGCTGAGCCCTTCTTCTGCCGGGAGCCACCAGCCCGCCTGGCCGGCCGCTTCGCGGCCGGCGCCGGTCTCGCAGTCGCTGGCCGCGCGCCTCTGCGATCTCGTGCCCTCGGCGATCCCTGCGAGTCGCTCTGCTCTGCGTCCTCTGCTCGCTCAGCGCCCTTGCCGTCCGAAGATCCGCCCGAAGAAGTTTCCGGCCTTCCACGCCGGCGCGACCGGGTCGTCCGCAATGGCGCGGGCGACCCGGTAGTTCAGCTCGGCGAAGCGGCCCGCCGCGGCCTCGTCGAACGGCAATGACAGGTCGTCGCTCGGCTGGTGGTAGTTCGTCCCGAGGAACTTCTCGAACACATCGCGGCCGCTCACGCCCGGCGCACTGGCCGTGAACCCGGGCTCGAGGTAGACGGCCGGAATCCCCCGCTTCACGAACGAGTACCGATCGCTTCGCGCGAACACGTTCTCCTCGGGCATCGGATCCGGCGACAGCGCGTACCCCTCGGCGGCCACCGCTCGGCTCACGATGTCCTCGAGCGTCGAGTTCTCGGACCCGAACGCGACGATGTCCTTCGAGGGGGCCTCGAAGACGGGCATGTCGAGGTTCACGTTGGCAACGATGCGGCCTGCGCGCCTGACGGGGAAGCGGGCGAAGTAATCGGAGCCGAGCAGCCCCTTCTCTTCAGCCGTCAGCAGGACGACCAGCACCGAGCGTCGCGGCCGGCCGGCGGCGCCCCCGAACGCGCGGGCGACCTCGAGCAGGATCGCGCTGCCGGTCGCGTTGTCGTAGGCGCCGTTGTAAACGTGATCACCCGGCTGCTCCGGCCGAACCCCGAGGTGGTCGAGGTGCGCCGTCAGCACGACGGACGTCCCGTTCAACGCCGGGTCGCTCCCCGCCAGCACGCCGGTGACGTTGTCGCTCACGGCGGCCTCGTACGTGGTGTCGACCGACAGCGCGGCAGTCGTCACGAGCGGCGTGCTCGCGATGCGCCCCTGCGCGGCGGCCTCGTAGGCGGCCTCGGGCGACAGCGACCCGCCGGCCAGCAGCCGCCGCAGGCCCACTTCGCTCACGTAGGCCATCGCGGGGATCCGCGGCTCCGACATCACGGGCACGCCGTCGGGACCGACCGTCGTGATCGCCGGCTGCGACACGAGCGCCTGGAGACGGGACCACGGCAGCCGCTTCTGATCGTCGGGCGCGAAGGCGATGAGAACGCCGGCCGCGCCGTGGTCCGCCGCAATCCTCAGCTTCTGCTGCGCCGAGCCGTAGACGGCCCGGATCTCGCTCGGAAAGCTGGCCGGCGCGTTGTAGAGCACCAGCACGAACTTGTCCCTGGCGTCGAGGCCGGCGTAGTCGTCGTGGTGCAGGTCGGGCGCGGTCACGCCGTACCCCGCGTAGACGACCGGCGCGGTCACGGCGACGTGCGGCCGGCGGCTGTTCGGCACCACGAGCGCCTCGTCCGGGATCGTCAGGGGCGACGGCGCCGCCGCAGGGCCGACCGCCAGCGAAGAGGTCGCAATGGTGCTCCGTTGCAGCGGCACCTGCTGAAAGTACGAGCCGTCGTCTGCGGCCGGTGCAAGGCCGGCCAGCGCCAGTTGTGACGCGGCGTAGTGCGCGGCGATGTCGTAGCCGCGGGTGCCGGCTTCGCGGCCCTCCAGCAGGTCGTCGGCGAGAAAGGCGACGTGGGCACGGATCCGGCGGCCCGGGAGATCCGGGCCGGCGGCCGTCGCGGGCAGGCGCACCAGGAATACCACGCCCGTCACGGCGAGCAACGCCGAGAGGACGACGAGGAAACCGGCACGGAAACCCGACGGGCCGGAGGACATCATCCGCTCCATTCTGCACGAGGTGGACATCGGGACCGCAATTCCGCGGCCGGCGGGGACGGGGTGACGTCGGCCTGCCGGCCCGGTCCGGTATAGTGCACGCGGAGACCCTCTCACTCATGCGACCTTCCACGTTCCGGTTCCCGGGCGCGCTCGCCCTGCTGCTGCTCGCCTCCCCGCCCGCGTCGGCCCAGATCGACGCCCGCATGTTCCGCTTTCCCGACGTGTCGAAGACGCAGATCGCGTTCGTGTACGCGGGCGACATCTGGCTGGTGCCGAAGACGGGCGGCGTCGCGACCCGGTTGACCTCGGCCCCGGGCGAGGAGCTCGCCCCGCGCTTCTCGCCCGACGGCACGCAGGTGGCGTTCAGCGCGAGCTACGACGGCAACCTCGACGTGTACGTCGTGCCGACCTCGGGCGGCGAGCCGGTCCGGCTGACCTATCACCCGATGGACGATTGGGTGGTCGGGTGGCATCCGGACGGGACACGGGTGCTCGTCGCCTCGAGCCGGGAGTCCGGCCGCCAGCGCTTCAACCAGTTCTACCTCGTGAAGGCCGGCGGCGGCATGCCCGAGAAGCTCCCGGTGCCGTATGGCGAGTTCGCCGCCTACGCGCCCGGCGCCGGTGCGCTGGCCTACGTGCCGCAGACGCAGTCCAACCGCACCTGGAAGCGGTACCGGGGTGGCTGGTCCGCCGACATCTGGCGGTTCGACCTGAAGACCTACGCCGCGAAGAACCTCACCGCCAGCGATGCGAACGACGAGTTCCCGATGTGGCACGGGAGCACGCTGTACTTCCTGTCGGATCGCGGTGCGGCGGAGCGGGCGAACATCTGGGCGCTCGACCCGGCCACGGGACGGACGCGGCAGGTCACGCACGTCACCGACTACGACATCACGTACCCGGCCATCGGCGGCGACGACATCGTGTTCCAGGCCGGCGGCCGCCTGTACCTGCTCGACGTGACGACCGGGAAGACGCGCGAGGTCCAGGTGCAGGTGGTCACCGACCGGATGACGCTCAAGCCCAGAACCGAGACGGTCTCGTCGCTGATCGCGTGGGCCGGGATCTCCCCGACCGGCAAGCGCGCCGCCTTCGAAGCGCGAGGCGACGTGTTCACCGTCCCGCAGGAGCACGGGCCGGTGATGGACCTGACGCGCACCTCGGGGATTGCCGAGCGCTACCCGCGCTGGTCGCCCGACGGGAAGACCATCGCCTGCTGGAGCGATCGATCGGGGGAGTACGAGCTGACCGTGCGGCCGGGCGACGGCAGCGGCCCGGAACAGACGGTGACGTCGCTGGGCGCCGGCTTCCGGTACGCGCCGTACTGGTCGCCCGACAGCACGCGCGTGGCGTTCTTCGACCACGCCATGCGCCTGCGCATCGTCGATGTCGCGAAGAAGACGGTCACCGAGGTGGACCAGAGCCCCTACTTCCTGAACCACGGGACGCTGGAGTCCCTGCCGATCGCGTGGTCGGCCGACTCGCGCTGGCTGACGTGGGCCCGCCCGGTGAGCGGAAGCAACGCCGCCGTGTTCCTGTTCGACACGAAGGGCGGCACGATGCACCAGGCCACCTCCGGCTACTTCAGCGACTCCGCGCCCACGTTCGATCCCGACGGCAAGTTCCTCTACTACGAGTCGGATCGGACGTTCGTCCCCATCTACAGCGCCTTCGACAACACGTGGACCTACGCCAACCCGACGCGGATCGTCGCGGTGCCACTCCGGGCAGACGTGGCCTCGCCGCTGGCCGCCCGCAACGACATGGAGGGTAAGGAGAAGGCGAACGGCAAGGAGAAGGGCAAGGAGAACGAGAAGGGCAAGGAAGACGAGAAAGAGAAAGAGAAGGAGAAGGAGGGCGCCGAGGCACAGAAGGCGCCGGCCCCGGTGACCATCGAGCTCGAGGGCTTCGAGAGCCGCGGGATTGTGCTGCCGCCTCCGGCCAGCCGCTACGCGGAGCTGCTCGCCGCACCCGGCAAGGTGGTCTACCGCCGGCTGGCCCCCGCGGGATTGGACCGGCAGAAGGCCGTCGTCGCGTACTACGACCTCGAGGAACGCGAGGAGAAGACCGTCCTCGAGGACGTGGACGGGGTGGATTTGTCGGCGGACGGGAAGAAGCTGCTCGTCATGCGGAACAGCACCTTCGGCATCGTCGATCTCAAGGCGGGCGTGAAGCTCGAGACGCCCCTTCGGACGGCCGAGATGGAGGTGACGGTGGATCCGAAGGCCGAGTGGCGACAGATGTTCGCCGATGCCTTCCGGTTCGAGCGCGACTTCTTCTACGACCCGCACATGCACGGGGTGGACTGGGCCGCGCTGCGGGCGCGGTACCAGGCGCTCATTGACGCGTCCGTCACGCGGTGGGACGTGAACTTCGTGCTCGGCGAGTTCATCGCGGAGCTCAACTCGTCCCACACCTATCGCGGCGGCGGCGACACCGAGCACGCGCCGACCCGCAACGTCGGCATGCTGGGGGTGGACTGGGATCTATCGGGCGGAGCGTACCGCATCAAGCGGATCCTCACAGGTGCGCCCTGGGACGTCGAGGCCCGCTCCCCGCTCGGCACGCCGGGCCTGGCGGTCAAAGCCGGCGATTACGTGCTGGCGGTGGACGGCGTGCCGATCGACACGTCGAAGTCGCCCTGGGCCGCGTTCAGCGGCCTGGCCGACAAGACCGTCTCGCTGACCGTGAATGCCACGCCATCGATGACCGGCGCCCACCAGGTGCTCGCGACGTGCATGGCCAGCGAAGTGGAGCTGCGGTTCCGCGACTGGATCGAGCAGCGGCGTGCGCGCGTGGCCGCCGCGAGCAACGGACGCATCGGCTACATCTACGTCCAGAGCACGGGCGTCGATGCCCAGAACGAGCTCGAGCGGCAGTTCCTGGCGCAGTGGGACAAGCCGGGCCTCATCATCGACGAGCGCTTCAACAGCGGCGGCCAGATTCCGGACCGCTTCATCGAGCTGCTGAACCGGCCGATCCTGAGCTACTGGGCCGTGCGGGACGGCAAGCCGCGCCAGTGGCCGCCGGTGGCGCATCGCGGGCCGATGGTGATGCTGATCAACGGCTGGAGCGGCTCGGGCGGCGACGCGTTCCCGTTCTACTTCCGCGAGGCGAAGCTGGGGCCGCTCATCGGAACCCGCACCTGGGGCGGGCTGATCGGGATCAGCGGCGCGCCGAGCCTCGTGGACGGCGGCACCGTCACCGTGCCGACGTTCCGGATGTACGGCGTGGACGGCCAGTGGTTCGCCGAAGGCCACGGGGTCGAGCCGGACATCCGCGTAGACGAGGACCCGACCGCCCTCGCACGGGGCGGCGATCCGCAGCTCGAGCGCGCGATTGACGAGGTGACCGCGCGCCTGAAGACGCTGCCTCCGGCACCCGGACCGCCGCCGTTCGAGCGCCGCGTGCCGGGCGCGGTGCCGGCGACGAGCGGGAACTGACGTCAGAGATCCCCAGATCCCCAGATCCCCAGATCCCCAGATCCCCAGATCCCCAGATCCCCTACGCGAGCGCCTGCGCGAAATCGTCGATGAGGTCGTCGGGATGCTCGAGCCCCACGGAGATGCGGAGCAGGCTCTCCGGCGATCGGGTCCCGGCGCCCTCGACCGAGGCCCGGTGCTCGATGAGCGTCTCGGGGCCGCCGAGGCTCGTGGCGCGCGTCACGAGCGTCAGCCGGGCGGCGAACTCGAACGCCTCCGGGCGTCCGCCCCGGACGTCCATCGAGAGCATCCCGCCGTAGTCGCGCATCTGCCGGGCCGCCACCGCGTGTCCCGGGTCCGAGGACAGGCCCGGATAGTAGACGTGCGCCACGCGCGGATGGCCCGCCAGGAACTCGGCAACGCGGCGCGCGCCCTCGACGTGCCCCCGCATCCGGTACGGCAGCGACCGGATGCCCCGGAGCACCAGCCAGCAGTCGAACGGCGCCGGCACGGCGCCTCCGGCCACCTGCAGGCCGCGGATGCGCCCGAACAGCCCGGTCTCCTCCCGCGCGATGACGACTCCGCCGAGGACGTCGCTGTGACCGCTCAGGTACTTGGTCGTCGAGTGCATCACCAGGTCGGCCCCGAGATCGAGCGGCCGCTGGAGCACGGGCGTGGCCCACGTGTTGTCCACCGCGCTGGCGGCGCCGGCGCGCCGGGCGATCTCCGCAATGGCGGCGATGTCGGCCACGCGGAGACGCGGGTTCGACGGCGTCTCGATCCAGACCAGGCGGGTCCGGGGCGTGATGGCCGCGGCGACAGCGGCCGGATCGCTCATGTCCACGAATGACGTCGTGAGTCCCCAGCGCGCCAGGTGATCCCGCAGCAGCACCGGCGTGCCGTAGTACGCATCGTCGGGCGCAATGACGTGATCGCCCGGGTCCAGGGCCTGGAAGACGGCCAGCGTGGCCGCCGAGCCCGAGGCGAAGGCCGCCGCAGCCACGCCGCCCTCGAGCGCCGAGAGGCACGATTCCAGCGCCCTGCGGGTGGGGTTGCCGGAGCGCGTGTAATTGAAACCCGAGGGGAACGAGCCGTCTTCGGCGCGCTCGAACGTGGTGGACAGGTGAATCGGCGGCGTCACTGCCCGGGTCGCCGGGTCGACCGACGCGCCCGCGTGAACCGCGATGGTCTCGATGCGCATGGCCTAGGATAGTGCATGGCCATGGCAGCGGGCAGCGGGTACAGGCCGCAGGCAGGGCGTCCCTGATGATCAAGGTGGAGCTGCACGCGCACACGGATGCGGACCCGGCGGACCGGATCGCGCACTCGACGGCGCAGCTCATCGACCGGGCGGCGGCGCTCGGGTACGCCGCCGTCGCGGTGACGCTCCACAACCGCTGGTTCGACCCGGCGCCGCTCCGGGATTACGCGGCGGAGCGTGGTATCACGCTGATTGCCGCCATCGAGCGGAACATCGGCCGCAAGCACGTGCTGCTCGTCAACGTGCCGCGGGACGTGGAGCGCGTCCGCACCTTCGATGACATCCGCGCGCTCAAGGCCGCCACCAACGCGCTGGTGGTGGCGCCACACCCGTACTATCCCATCCCGAGCGCCCTCGGGTCGCTCCTCGACATCCACGCGGACGTCTTCGACGCCGTCGAGATCAACGCCATGCACGTGCGCGGAATCGACTTCAATCGCCGCGCCGTCCGCTGGGCCGCCGCCAACGGCAAGCCGCTCGTCGCCAACACCGACCTGCACCTGCTGGCGCAGATGGGGACGAGCTACTCGCTGGTGGATGTCGCCGAGACCACTCCCGACGCCATTTGCGCGGCCATTCGCGCCGGGCGGGTGGAGGCGGTCAGCACGCCGCTGCCCTGGGTGCGAGCCGCGTGGCTGTACTCACGCATGGTCATCGGGGGATGGAGGGGGTCGCGAGGCGGCGAGAGATAGCGGAGACAGCGGAGACGGGCCCGGCGCAGAGATCGCCGGCCCTCAGCTGACGCGGCGGACCGGCGACTGCGGCTCGATGAGCTGGACGGGAGGCGGGTCGGCGACCTCCACACGGTTGCGCCCGGCGCGCTTGGCTTTGTAGAGAGCGCGATTGGCGCGCGTCACGAGGGTGTCCACCTCCAGCTCCTCGGGGGCCGAGGTGGCCACGCCCACGCTGGCCGTCGTCGCCTCGATGCCGTCCTCGACGGCCACACGCAGCGACTCGATCTCGTGCCGGAGCGCCTCGGCGACGTGCAGGGCACCGGCCGACGGGGTGTCGGGCAGCACGATGAGGAACTCGTCCCCGCCGAATCGACCCCGCACGTCGCTGATCCGGAGCACGTCCCGCAGGCGGCCGCCGATGGCCGAGAGCACGCGGTCGGCCGCGAGGTGGCCGACGCGATCGTTGATCGACTTGAAGCCGTCGATGTCGAGCATCACGACCGACACGGCCGAGCGCGTGCGGCGCGCGCGGCGGAGCTCGGCCTCGATCACCTGCAGCACGTGCCCGCGGTTGAAGCACTGCGTCAGCGGATCGGTGAGCGCGTTCTCGCGCGTCTCGGCGAACAGCTGCGCGTTCTTCACCGCGATGCCGAGCAGCGCCGAGGCGGCCGCCAGCAGCCGCTCGAGCCGCTCGCCGATGGGTGACGCGTCTTCGACCACGCCCAGCACGCCTACCGGACGCCCCGCGGCCGCGATGATGAAGCACCGGTACCGGCCGTCACGGATGCTGTCGGTGAGCTCGCGATCGGCAGCCGGTCGCACGCTCAGGATCCGCCGCCCCGTGTCTTCGGCCGCCGACGCGACCGCCGGATTGCCGGTGGTCTCGACCAGCATGCTGAGCGTCTGCTTGTCGCCGAGCGCCGCCCACAGATCGCGCCCCTCGGCCAGCAGGGGAAGGTGCCGCCAGAGCGTCGCCCCGAGCGCGTCGGTCGTCAGCGCCGCCGCCAGGGCACGCCCGAACGTCGACAGCTGTTCGAGGTCCCGCGCCCGCTCCCGCGCCATCCGTGCCTCGGCTTCGGCCGCCGCGGCGGCCATCTGGATCTCGCGCCGGCGCATCAGCAGGTGGACGATATAGACGGCCACGAGGACGACGAGGGCGGGCACGAGCCGCAGGTGGTAGATCGATTCGACCGACGAGGCCAGGCGCAGGAGCCAGCCGATCGTCTGATCGAAGACGGTCAGGAGCGCCAGCGACAACCCGGCGAACAGCAGCGCATCCTCACGTCCAGTCAGTCGAATCCTCATCCCATCACCCGCCGTTGCACCCGCCTGCACACCCGTGCACGCGGGGCTGGGCTCTGCCGTGGGTTATCGGGATCGGACCACGCGCTGATTAGGCCGGCGTTACCAGCCGGCCCGGAAGGTGGGCTTGATGAACCGGTCGAGCTCGGGGGCCCCGGGCACGGCCATGGCGCCGGCATCCCACTGGATGGACTTGCCGCCGCGCAGGGCGACGTTGCCGACGAGCAGCGCCTCGGTGAGCACCGCGGCGTAGCGGAACGGCGACTGCGTCTCGCCTCGCCCGAGGCAGGCGTCCACCCATTCCTGGTGGTGGCTCTGGACGCGCGGCAGCGTCGGCGCCGGCATGGAGACGTCCGCGAACTGCGTCCGCGGCAGCAGCACGAACCAGTCGGCATCGTTCTGCCCGCCATGCCACGTCCGCGTGAAGAGCGTGCCCTTCGATCCGATGATCAGCGAGCCGCCGTCGTGCGTGATCAGCTTCTCGCCCTGGAACAGCTCCTGCGGCGGCAGCTTGCCGCCGTCGTACCAGTGCAGCGTCACCGGCGGCCGGGCCCCGCGCGCGGGGAACTCGATCTGGAGGATGCTCCAGAGTGGAGCCGTCTCCTTCATCGCCGGGTCGGTCACCCCGGGCGAGCAGTCCTTGATCGTCACCGACGTGGGGTAGCCCAGCTCGAGGGCCCAGAACGCGGTGTCGAGGTTGTGGATCCCCATGTCGCCAATCGCGCCGGTGCCGAAATCCCAGAAACCCCGCCACTTGAACGGGACGTAGGCGGGGTTGTACGGACGCGTCGGCGCGGGTCCGAGCCAGACGTCCCAGTCGAGGCCCTCGGGCACGGGCGGCGTGTCGGTGGGGCGTTCGATCCCCTGCGGCCACCAGCCGGCCGGCCGATCCGTCCAGACGTGCAGCTCGCGCACCTCGCCGATGAGGCCCGCCCGCAGCACCTCCACCGCCTGGCGTGTGCCCTCGTACGCGTGGCCCTGCGTGCCCATCTGCGTCGCGACGCCCTTGTCGCCGGCGACGCGCGCCATCTCGCGGGCTTCCCAGATGCTGTGCGCGAGCGGCTTCTCGCAGTACACCGGCTTGCCGAGCGACATCGCCGCGATCGAGACGATCGCGTGGTTGTGATCGGGGGTGGCCACGAGGACGGCGTCGATGTCCTGCTGCCGGTCGAGCATGCGCCGCCAGTCGCTGTACCGGGCCGCCTCGGGGTACTTCTTGAACGACTCGGCCGCCTGGCGCTCGTCGCAGTCGCAGAGAGCCACGATCCGCGCGCCGGTCGGTCGCAGGTCCTCGAGGTCGTCCGCGCCCCGGCCGCCCGCCCCGACGACCGCCACGCGGAGGACGTCGCTCCGGCGCCTGGCCGCGCGGACGATGCCCGGCGCCGCCACGATTCCACCGGCGAGGGCGGCCGCACCGCCAAGGAATGTCCGCCGTGTCACGCCGTCCCGCCGCCCCCGCATAGACCTCATGTGCGCGCCTCCGCTCGTTCGGACTATAGCGCACGGTAACGGATTCCGACGCGGCCTTTCAGTTCTGTGCCCGACGCCTGGGCCGGACCCGCGGATTCCGGGCCCACCTCGGAACTCCTGCGTGGCACATGGCTTGCGCGGGACCCGCCGTCAGGGGCATCCCGAATGTCTGCGCTCGATCCGGCCGATCCCGCGAACCCATCTCCGGAGCCCGGCAGGTCCGCGTCGGCGCCGGCCGACCGGCCGCCTGATCCGGAGTCGTCAAATCCTCGTCCGCCGCACGCGGCGGGGCCCCGACCGGCCTGGGGCCTGGCGGCCGCGGTGGGCGTCGCCGGTGCCGTGACGGTCGCGCTGCTGATGGGGCGGCCGGCGCTGCGATCCGACAGTGCCGGCGCAGCGGTTCGCCCGGTGGCGGCGTCGCCGGTGACGCCCGCCAGGCCCGCCGGGCCCGCGCCGGTCTGGAGCTCCGCGCATGCCAGCCGCTGGACGGGCGGCCGCGGACGCAGCCTCGCGTACGAGCTCGACGCCGCCAACACGGTCGCGGTGTGGCTGAAGCACGTCCGGCCCGTGCTCGTCGTCCGCTGCCTGGGGAGCCGGACGGACGCGTTCGTGTTCACCGACAGCCCCGCACGGATCGAGCCGGAGCCCGATACTCGGACCGTGCGCGTGCGGCTGGACGATGGGGCGGCGGTGACGGAACGGTGGACGGCGTCGGCGGGCCACGACGGGCTGTTCGCCCCCGACGGCCGGCAGTTCGCATCCCGGCTGGCCGCGGCGCACCGGCTGGAGTTCGGCTTCACGCCGCAGAACGCCGACCCGGTGACCGTGGCATTCGACCTGGGCGAGGTCGGACCGGTCGTTCAGCAGGTCACGCACGCCTGCCGCGGCAAATAGGGAGCTCCCAGATCCCCAGATCCCCAGATCCCCAGATCCCCAGATCCCCAGATCCCCAGATCCCCAGATCCCCAGATCCCCAGATCCCCAGATCCCCAGATCCCCAGATCCCCAGCCCCCGGGCTACAATACCGACCCTGTCGTGCTCCCGCGCCTTCGGACCGCCGCCTGGCGCCTGGCGCCTGGCGTCCTGCTCATCGTGCTCGCGTCGGGCGTGCTCCTGTGGTCCGACGCGGGGCCTCACGTGTCGGGGGCCGGCCGCCTGCCACGGGTCGCCATCGTGCAGCACGTGTCGTCCACCGTCCTCGACGCGGGTGTTGACGGCATGATCGACGCCCTGGCCGCCCGCGGTTACCGTGACGGCCAGACGGTCGCCATCGTCCGCTACAACGCGAATGGGGACATGGCGACGGGCAATGCCATCGCCCGGGAAGTCACGACCGGCGCCTACGACCTGATCCTCACCTCCAGCACGCCGTCGATGCAGGCGGTGGCCAACGCGAACCGCGAGGGCCGCACGCGCCACGTGTTCGGACTGGTCGCCGATCCGTTCAGCGCCGGCGTGGGTCTCGATCGGGCCAACCCGATGCATCATCCCCCGTTCATGGTGGGCCAGGGCACCTTCCTCCCGGTGTCGGAGGCGTTCCAGATCGCGCGCCAGGCGTTTCCGGGACTGCGGCGCGTGGGGGTGGCGTGGAACCCGGCCGAGTCCAATTCGCGCGCGTTCACCGAGCGGGCACGGGACACGTGCCGCGAGCTGGGCGTCACGCTGCTCGAGGCCAACGTGGACGGCACGGCCGGCGTCCTCGACGCCCTGCACTCGCTGACCGCGCGCGGCGCCCAGGCGATCTGGGTCGGCGGGGACAACACGATGATGTCGGCCATCGACACCGTGATCGCGACCGCGCGCGCGGCGCACGTTCCCGTCTTCACGATCACCCCCGGCCCGCCGGAGCGCGGCACGCTGTTCGATCTCGGCATCGACTTCCACGCACTCGGCGAGGTGCACGGCCGGCTCGCGGCCGACGTCCTCGGCGGCGCGGACCCGGCCGCCATTCCCATCCTGGACGTCCAGGCGCAGGTGCCGCGCCGCCTGGTGGTCAACCTGCGGGTGCTGCCGGCGCTCGCCGAACGCTGGCGCTTCGGCGCGGACCTGCTCGCCCGCGCCACCACGATCGTGGACGACACGGGCGTGCACGAGCAACCGCCGGCGACCGGTCACTAGCGCATGGAGATGACGCGCCGGGCGGGCGACGGCTGGCTGGAGCTGGCCATCGAGGGCCGCCTCGACGGCTACTGGGCGGATCACCTCGACGTCGGCCTCGCCGAGACCGTGCGCGACGGCCATCACCGCCTGCGCCTCGACCTGTCGGCGGTCACCTTCCTGAGCTCGGCCGGCATTGCGGTGCTCGTGAAGTTCCACAAGCAGCTCGCCGCGATCCGCGGCCGCCTCGTCGTCGGGCGGCTCTCCCAGCAGGTGCGCACCGTCCTCGAGATCACGCACCTGGCCGACATCCTGGTGGACACGAGCGGCGCGAGCGCCGAAACGCTGACCACCGCCGGATCCATGATCGTGCGGAACGGCCTGGTCATCCAGGTCTTCGACCTGGCACCCACGGCGTCCCTGCCAATCCGTGCCGTCGCGTCCAGCCAGGCGCGGCCGCTCGCCGGGACGGCCGGGCCCTCGGTCGCGGTGGCCTGCACGCTCTCGACCGTGGCGCTCGGCATCGGCGCGATTGGCGCCAGCGATGCCGAGTGCGCCGGACGGTTCGGCGAGCTGCTGGCGGCCGGCGGGGCCGCGCTCTACCTGCCGGCGGACGGCACCGAAACGCCGGACTACCTGGCCGGCGCGGGCAGCGACGCGCCGCAGATTCTCCTGCAGCACGGGATCGTCGTGGATGGACGGCTCACGCGCCTGGCGCGGTTCGAGCCGATGACGCCCGGTGGTGCCGCGCCGCTGACCGCCCTTGCCGACGTCAGCCTGCACATGACGCGCAGCCAGGCCGTGGCCATGGTGCTGATCGCCGAGACCGAAGGCCTCGTGGGCGCGTCCCTGCTGGCCGGGTCCGGGGGGCCAAACGGCGACTTCTTCGCGTTTCCGCAGGTCCGGAGCCGCCTGTCGTACACCGCCGGCCGGGCGTTCACCCGATCGATGGCGCTCGTCGTCGGCGTCGCGCAGCGGAAGGGCGGTCCGCTCCCGGCCGACTTCGTCCGGCCGCTCGGCGGCGACGACGGCCTCGAGGGCCACTTTCATGCGGCCGCGTTCCCGTTTCACGCCTTCAAGAAGGGTCGTCTCGACCTGCACGACGCGGTGGCGGCGCTGCTCGACACGGAGATCCTGGGCGTGCTGCACCTCGTCAATGACGATCGGCCGATCGCGGGCGCCGGCCAGTCGGCTTTCGTGCGCGGCGCCTGCTGGCTCGCACCGCTGGGAGCGGCGGGATGACGCTCGTCATCGGCGCCCTGACGATGGGGCTGATCCTGTCGCTGCTGGGCCTGGGCGTGTTCATCAGCTTCCGGATCTTCACGTTTGCCGACATCACGGTGGAGGGCTCGATCACGCTCGGCGCATCGGTTGCCGCGGTGCTGCTCGTGGACGGCGTGCACCCGATCGCCGCGTGCCTGCTGGCGACCGGCGCGGGGGCCGCGGCCGGCGCAATCACCGCCACGGTCCACACGCGGTTCAACGTGAATCGGCTGCTGTCGGGCATCATCGTGATGACGGCCCTCTATTCAGTGAACCTCCGTATCATGGGTCGCAGCAACCTCCCGCTCATCTCCGAGCGCACGCTGGCGAGCATGGCGGAGCAGGCCGGGATCGCGCTCGCCGGCGGGGCGCGGGACGTGCATCTCTGGGGCTGGGAAATCGCCGTCCGGGACGCGGCTATGCTGGTCGTGTCGGCGGCAGTCGCCGCCGCTGTCCTCGGCGCGCTCTACGCGTTCTTCCGGACGCACCTCGGCACCGCGATGCAGGCGGCCGGCGACAACGCCGAGATGGGCCGCGCGCTCGGCGTCAACGTGGACACGATGACGACGATCGGCTTGTCGGTGTCGAACGGGCTGGCGGGGCTCGCCGGCGCGCTGCTCGCCCAGTACCAGGGCTTCGCCGACGTGCAGATGGGGATCGGCACGGTGGTCTGGGGCCTGGCCAGCGTCATCATCGGCGAGGCGCTGGTCGGCGTGAAGCAGCTCGGCTACCTGCTCACGGGCGCGGTGATGGGGTCGGTGCTGTTCCGCCTGCTGATTGCCATCGCGCTGCGGGGTGGGCTCAATCCCAACGACCTGAAGCTGGTGACGGCGGCCTTCGTCCTCGTGGCGCTGATGCTGCCGCGGGGCCTGCACCGGGCCGCCGGATGGCGGCGGCAGTGGACGCGGCGCCCGGCGCCGGCCGCAGGGACTCCCTGACGTGGCCCTGCTCGAGGTCAGCGGGCTGCGCAAGACGTTCGGCGCCGGGACGCCGAACGAGCTGCGGGCGTTGCAGGGCGTGGACCTGTCGATCGACGAGGGGGCCTTCGTCATCGTGATCGGGACGAACGGATCGGGCAAGTCCACGCTGCTGAACGCGGTCGCGGGGACGTTCGCGCCGGACGCCGGACGCGTGCGGCTCGACGGCCGGGACGTGACCGACTGGCCCGAGCACCGGCGCGCCTCGCTCGTGGGTCGCGTGTTCCAGAACCCGTTCAGCGGCACGGCGCCGACCCTGACCGTGGCCGAGAACCTGGCGGTGGCGAGCCGCCGGGGCCGCCGCCGCGGGTTCGGGTGGGCGCTCGGGCGCTCGCTGCGGAGCCAGATGCAGGACCGGGTGTGCGGCCTGGGCCTGGGGCTCGAGCACCGGCTCGACACGCCCATCGGCACGCTCTCGGGCGGACAGCGGCAGGCGCTCACTCTCCTCATGGCCAGCTGGCTCAAGCCGCGCCTGCTGCTGCTGGACGAGCACACCGCGGCGCTCGATCCGAAGAGCGCCGACCACGTGATCCGCGTGACTGGCGAGATCGTGACCCGGGACCGGCTGACCGCCATCATGGTGACCCACTCCATGGAGCAGGCCGCGCATCTGGGCGACCGACTCGTTATGATGCACCGCGGCGCCGTTCTCCACGACTTCACGGGCGCCGAGAAGCGCCGGCTGCGCCCGTCGGATCTGCTGGCGCGCTTCGAGAGCGTGCAGCGCGCCGAGCGGCTGGACGAGAGCGCGGCCGAGATGCTGCGCCGGACCTACGTGTGAGGACCGAAGAGTCATGAGCGAGCTGACACTGGACCTGGCCAACGATCTCTCCGAGATCCGGCGCCTGGTGGATGCGCTCGATCACTTCGGCCACGAGGTCGGCCTGTCGGCGGACGTCTCGTTCAAGCTCACGCTCGCGCTCGACGAGGTCGTGAGCAACGTGATACGCCACGCGTTCGAGCCCGGATCCGACGGACGCGTGCACGTGCGCGTCGCCTACGAGGACGGCCTGGTCACGGCGGTGGTCGCCGATGCCGGTCCTCCCTACGATCCCCGCGCGACGCCGCCCCCGAAGATGGACGTGCCCATCAGCGAGCGCCGGCCCGGCGGCCTGGGCGTCTACCTGGTACGCACGCTGATGGACTCGGTGGACTACCGCCGCGAGGACGGCCGCAACGTGGTGACGCTCACGGTGAAGAATTCCCCGGAGCCGGGCGCTCCCGCGCCCGACGTGGTGTAGCGCGGAGCGGACACCTCAGTGCCGCGACGAATCGGAGGATGACGTGCGCAGATGGTTCCTCGCATCCGCACTCGCCGTGTCGGTGGCGGCGGTCGCGTCCGCGGCCGAGCCCGTGGACGAGGCGGTGATTGCCCGGATCAAGGTGGAGGGCTTCCAGCACGCGGCGGTCATGGACACGCTCAGCTGGCTGAGCGACGTGTACGGCCCGCGCCTCTCCGGGTCGCCGGGGCTGCGGCGCGCGGAGGAGTGGGCCCGCGACCGGCTCACGAGCTGGGGCCTGGCACACGCGGCGCTCGAGCCGTACGACACCACCTACCGCGGCTGGGAGCTCCACCACTTCGACATCCAGATGACCGCCCCGCAGTACGTGCGCATCTACGGCTACCCGCTGGCGTGGTCGCCTGCCACGCGGGGCGCCATCACCGGCACGCCGATCGTGACCGACGTGCGCTCCACAGCGGATTTCGAGAAGTACCACGGCACCCTGCGCGGGGCGATCGTCATGAACGGGCGGCCGGCGACGATCGGCCCGGACTTCGAGGCCGAAGCGCACCGGTTGACCCGCGACGAGCTGGCGAAGCAGGGAGGCGCCCAGTCCCCGGCCTCTCCCGACGGGGACGCGCCGCCGTCGCTCGAGGCCGAGGAGCGCGACTTCGACAAGAGCCTCGATAAGGAGCTGGCAATCGAGAAGTACTTCGCCGGGGAAGGCGTGGCGGCCGTCGTCACTCCGAGCTCGATCCCCGAAGATCTGCGCGTCGATGGCTATTACGACTTCAAGTGGCAGGCCACCTATCCGACCTTCGTCATCGCCCGCGAGCCATACGGCCGCATCGTCCGCATGCTCGATCGCAAGGTCGCGGTGACCCTGGCGCTCTCCCTCGACGCGACGATCACGCCGGGCGTCCAGGGCGTCAACGTCGTGGCGGAAATTCCCGGAGCCGATCCGGCGATTGGCGGGCAGATCGTGATGCTGGGCGCCCACCTCGACTCCTGGCATTCGGGCACCGGCGCCACCGACAACGGCGCCGGCTGTGCGGCGGTGATGGAAGCCGTGCGCATTCTGCAGGCCATCGGCGTCAAGCCGCGGCGCACGATCCGCGTCGCGCTCTGGACCGGCGAGGAACAGGATTACTACGGGTCCGTCGGGTACGTCCGCGCGCACTTCGGCGATCCGTCGAAGAGAACGACGACCGGCCCCGAGCACGATCGGCTGGCCGCGTACTTCAATCTCGACAACGGCAGCGGGCGGATCCGCGGGGTGAACCTGCAGGGCAACGAGGCCGTCCGCCCCATCTTCGAGGCGTGGCTGGCGCCCTTCCACTACCTCGGCGCCAGCACCCTGACCACGCTCAACACCGGCGGGACCGATCACATGGTCTTCAATGCCGTCGGCCTGCCCGGGTTCCAGTTCCTCCAGGACCCGTTGAACTACGGATCACGGGTCCACCACTCGAGCCTCGACGTGTACGAAGAGGCCGTGCCGGCAGACCTGGAGCAGGCGGCGGTCATCCTCGCCAGCTTCGCGTACCACGCCGCGATGCGGGACGAGATGCTGCCCCGCCCGGCGGGCCCGCCGGCATTCACGGAGGATGCGCCGGCCAACTGATGGGTGCTGGCCGAAGTGAAGTTCGGCCCTACTTCGTGTCCCCTTCGTGCTCTTCGTGCTCTTCGTGCTCTTCGTGTTCTTCGTGATCTTCGTGTTCCCCTCTTCGTGATCTTCGTGTTCACCCGACCGTGAACGGGATGCTGGCCTTCGTGTTCCCCCATTCGACGCTCAGCGTGCCGCCCGCCGGCGTGTCCTCGATCGAGATGGTCAGCAGCTCCACCGGCGCGCTCGTCGCCGTGACCGTCATCGGCGCGCGGCCGAGATCCTCGCCCTCGGGGTACGGGATGCCCCACTGCCCCGTCTTCTTGCTCACGACCAGCTGCCACGAGTGCTCGTCCGGCAGCGTGTAGAGCGTGTGCGTGCCGGCCGGCACCCCCAGCGATCCGAATTTCAGCGCCTTGTCGGACTTCAGCGTCGTCGCCTCGTCCGCCCCGGTCCGCCAGACCTTCCCGAACGGCGCCACCTCGCCGCCGACCGTGCGCCCCTTGAGGTGCGGGCGGCCGTACTCGATCGAGATGTGGGCGCCGTCGATCGTCCAGGCGGTCCTCACGTGCGGGCTGCCGCCCTGCCCGGGATGCACCTGGGTCATCTGCTGCGCCGCGAGCGTCCCCGAGCACACCGCCGCCACGAACGTCGTCACGAGCACGTAACCGGATCGTCGCATTGCTCCTCCCAACTGATTCGAACGTCTCCAAGCTTCGGCAGGCTCCCCCCAAGCTATCCCAACCCGCCCGGCTGCCCCAACCTCGTCTGTGCCGCCTGGGCCGTAGCGGCTAGGCTCCGGGCTTCGGATCGCATACCCTCTGCTCAGCTGATGCTCGTGCCGTCCAGCCTCGTGCTCGCCGCCGTCCTCGCGTCTTCTTCCCCGCAGACGACCCCGCCCCCGCCCGACTGCCACGAATGGCAGGAGTGCCGGCAGATGGCGCTCGACGCCCGGGACCGGCACGACTACGAGCGCTTCCACGATCTCGCCTGGCGGACCGTGCAGACCGGCCCTCCAGGCGATCCGGCGCTCATGTACCTCCTCGCCCGCGCGCAGGCGCTCAGCGGCCGCACCGACGATGCGGTGGTGATGCTGGGCCGGCTGGCCGAGATGGGCGTGCCGACGAATGCGGCCGCCGGCCCGGAGTTCGAGAGGGTCAGGGCGGATCCCCGCTGGCCGCGGCTGCAGCGAACATTCCTGATGCTGGCCGCCTCGGCACCAACCTCCGTGCCGCGTCCGCCGGCCCCCAGCTGGGCCAGGTCGAGCGTGGTCGTGCCGGCCCCCGCGCCGGCCGTGGCAGCGCACCCTGCCCCGTTCGAGCCGGCGCACGTGTCCACCGAGGAGGCGATGCCGCTGCCTCCAACCACGTTCAGGCCGGCCGCGCTGGCCTACGACCGCGTCTCGGCGCGCTTCGTCTTCGCGGATCCGGAGGACCGCCGCCTCGTCATCGTGGACGAGGAGTCGCGTCACGTCGTCGATCTCGTCGATGCGGACTCGGCAGGCTTCCACGACATCACGGCGATGGAGATCGACCCGCGCCGGGGTGACCTGTGGGTCGTGAGCGCCGACGGCGCGGCCCCGGACCACGAGGAGAGCGTGCTGCACAAGCTGCAGCTCGTGTCGGGCCGCCCTCTGCAGATCCTGCCGCTGCCAGGCTCGTTCGGCGCGGCGCGGTTCGTGGACGTCGCGATCAGCCGCGGCGGCCTGGTGTTCGTGCTCGACGCGGCCGGCCGGCGGATCTTCCGCCTGGCCGCGGGCTCGAAGCGGTTCGAGGTCGTGGCGCACCTCTCGCTCGACGCGCCGGTCAGCATTGCGCCCTCGGGTGAGCAGACGCTGTACGTGGCGTACGCCTCGGGAATCGCCCGCGTGGAGCTCGGCCGGGCCGACGTGCGGCCTCTCTCGGCGCCTCGCGGCATGCCCCTGGGGGGGTTCGAGCGGATCCGGTGGGATCGGGACGCGATTGCGGGTGTCCAGCGCCTGCCGGACGGCCGGCGCCGTGTGGTCTCGCTGGCGCTGAACCCGGCCGGGCGGGCCGTCACTCACGTGGCCGTGGCGGACCCGGAATCCGACCTGCCGGCGCCCCGCGCTGCCGCGCTCTCCGGCCACACGTTCTATTACGTCGCGGAGGAGCGGGCCTCCGATGGTGAGCTGCGCGCCGTCGTGCGACGGGTGGAGCTGCCGTGAGCGGCGCCGCTCCGGTGATCCAGGTGTCGGGCATTCGCAAGGCCTACGGCCGTACCCTGGCGGTGGACGAGGTGTCGTTCGAGGTTCGACAGGGGGAGATCTTCGGCCTGATCGGCCCGAACGGCGCCGGCAAGACGACGACGATGGAGTGCATCGAGGGGCTGCGGCGGCCGGATCGAGGATCCATCTCCGTGCTGTCGCTCGACCCGGTGCGTGACGCCTACAGGCTGCAGGACCGCATTGGCGTGCAGCTCCAGGAAGCGCAGCTCCAGAAGCGCGTCAAGGTGCGCGAGGCCGTCTCCCTCTGGGCCTCGCTGTACCCGCGCCCGGTCGACGGCGCCCGGCTGCTCGAGCAGCTCGGGCTGGCCGACAAGCGGAACGCCTGGTTCATGACGCTGTCCGGCGGCCAGAAGCAGCGCCTGTTCATCGCGCTCGCGCTCATCAACGACCCGGAGGTCGTCTTCCTCGACGAGCTGACCACGGGGCTCGATCCGCAGGCCCGGCGCGCCATCTGGGATCTCGTGCGCGGCATCCGCGAGCGCGGCAAGACCGTGTTCCTGACGACCCACCTGATGGAGGAGGCCGAGCGGCTCTGCGATCGCGTGGCGATCCTCGACCACGGCCGGATCATCGACCTGGACACGCCGGCGGCGCTCGTGCTGCGGCATTGCCCGGAACGGACCGTCCTGCTGGGCACTCCCGATCCGCAGGCGGCGGATCGTCTGCGCGGAATCCCGCAGGTGGACGAGGTGACCGCCGGCGACGGGCGGCTGACGATCCGGGGAAGAGGAGAGGATCTCGTCACCGAGGTCATTCACTGCGTGTCGGAGCACCGGATCCGCGTCACGGAGTTCGCGACCGTGCACCCGACGCTCGAAGACGTGTTCCTCCGCCTCACCGGGCGGTCGATGCGGGATTGACCGATGTTGCGCGGACTCGTCAGGCTCACGTGGCTCGAGATCAAGATCTTCATCCGCGAGCCGCTCGGCGTCGTCGGCACGGTGATCGTGCCCGTGGCGGCGTTCGTCCTGCTGGGCCGGGTCCTGTCGCACGCCTCCACCGGCGCGCAGGAGGCGCTGACGAAGGACGTGCCGGTGTTCGCGGCCATCCTGATTGCCGTCAGCGCGGTGCTGTCGCTCGTCACGATCATCGCCATCTACCGCGAAGGCGGCATCCTGAAGCGCCTGCGCGCCACGCCGCTGCGGCCGCTGACGATCCTGTCGGCGCACGTGATCGTCAAGCTGCTGCTGACGGCCGCGACGTTCGTCCTGATGATCGCGGCCGGCCGGCCCTACTACCCCGAGGGGATTCACGCGCCGCTCGCGTCGTTCACGCTCGCCCTGCTCGTGGCCACGTTCAGCATCCTGTCGGTGGGGTTCCTGATCGCCAGCGTCGTGCCGACGGCGCGGTTCGCGCAGCCGATCGGGTCGATCATCCTCTACCCGCTCATTGGCATCTCGGGGCTGTTCATCCCCGTCCGGATGCTGCCTGGCGCGCTGCAGCCGATTGCCCGCGTGCAGCCGTTCACCTTCGCGGTCTCGCTGCTGACGGGGATCTGGCAGGGCGATCCCTGGATCGCCCACGGATGGGATGTCGCGGGCCTGGCGGTCTGGTTCGTGCTGTGCTCGGCGCTGGCATCCCGCGTCTTCCGCTGGGAGTAGGCTTGCTCCCGGCCGGCGGGTTGCAATAACGTAGGCTCGCCTCAACTCTCGGTTCCCCTCGGTCGGTTCGGAGTGCGTTCATGGCGACGGTTCCGGTGTTCGTGGCGCCGCGCGGCTTCGGTCAGACGGCGCGGCGCGATTCGTGGTGGGTGACCCCTGCAGTCGTGTTCACGGTGCTCGGCGCGTTCGTGGTGTACGCGACGTGGGCGGCGTTCCAGGACGCCAATTACACCTACGGCCCCTATCTGTCGCCGTTCTACTCGCCGGAGCTCTTCGGCGCCTCATCGCATGCCTGGTTCGGGCCGAAGCCGGCCGCCTGGCCCGGCTGGCTGCCGTTCTCGCCGGCCCTGCTGATCCTGCCGTTCCCGGGGCTCTTCCGGCTGACCTGCTACTACTATCGCGGCGCCTACTACAAGGCGTTCTGGGCCGATCCGCCGGCCTGCGCCGTCGGCGAGCCGCGGACGACGTACATCGGCGAGCGGGCGTTTCCGCTCATCCTGCAGAACGTGCACCGCTACTTCCTGTATGCGGCGCTGGTGTTCCTCGTCATCCTGGCGAGCGACGTCTGGGACGCGCTCTGGTTTCCCGACCTGCGGACCGGCGGCGTGGCCTTCGGGGTCGGCATCGGCACGCTGGTGCTGGCCGCCAACGTCACGCTGCTCTCCGTCTACACGCTGGGCTGCCACTCCCTGCGCCACCTGATCGGCGGCGGGCGCGACGTGATGCCGTCGGGCGCGCACGTGGCGGCCTACCGCTGCGCGTCGTGCCTGAACGGCCGGCACATGCTCTGGGCGTGGTGCAGCCTCTGCTCGGTCGCCTTCGCGGACCTTTACGTGCGGCTGTGCGCGATGGGCATCTGGACCGACTGGAGGCTGTTCTGAATGCCCGGCTACACCCGCTATGACTACGACGTCCTCGTGGTGGGCGCCGGCGGCGCCGGCCTGAGGGCGGCCATCGAGGCACGGGCCGCGGGGCTGAAGGTCGGCCTCGTGTGCAAGTCGCTGCTCGGCAAGGCGCACACCGTGATGGCCGAGGGCGGCATCGCCGCCGCGCTGGCCAACGTGGACGACCGCGACAACTGGCGGGTCCACTTCGCCGACACGATGCGCGGCGGCCAGTACGTGAACAACTGGCGGATGGCCGAGCTCCACGCCAGGGAAGCGCCCGACCGCGTGCGCGAGCTCGAGGCCTGGGGCGCCGTGTTCGACCGCACCGGCGACGGCCGCATCCTCCAGCGCAATTTCGGCGGGCACCGCTACCCGCGCCTGGCTCACGTCGGCGACCGCACGGGGCTCGAGCTCATCCGCACGCTCCAGGACCACGTCGTCTACCGCGGCGTCGAGGTGCACATGGAGTGCACGCTCGTCGATCTCGTGAGGGACGGGAGCCGCGTCGCCGGCGCGTTCGGCTACGAACGCGAGCGCGGCCGGTTCCTCCTGTTCGCCGCCCGCGCCCTCGTCCTGGCCACCGGCGGCATCGGGCGCGCCTACCGCATCACCAGCAACAGCTGGGAGAGCACCGGCGACGGACACGCGCTCGCCTATCGCGCCGGCGCCGATCTCATCGACATGGAGTTCGTGCAGTTCCACCCGACGGGGATGATCTGGCCGCCCAGCGTCCAGGGGATCCTCGTCACCGAGGGCGTCCGCGGCGAAGGCGGCGTGCTCAGGAATCGGCTCGGCGACCGGTTCATGTTCAAGGAGATTCCCGCCAACTACCGCTCGCAGACGGCCGACAACGAGGAAGAGGGCTGGCGGTACACGCAGGGCGACCGGAACGCCCGCCGGCCCCCCGAGCTGCTGACGCGCGATCACGTCGCCCGCTGCATCATCCGCGAGCTGAAGGAGGGGCGCGGCAGCCCGCACGGCGGCGTGTTCCTCGACATCTCGTGGATCAAGTCGCGGCTGCCCGACGGCGAGGCACACATCAAGCGCAAGCTGCCGAGCATGTATCACCAGTTCAAGCAGCTGGCCGACATCGACATCACGAAGGAGCCGATGGAAGTCGGCCCGACGACGCACTACGTCATGGGCGGGATCCAGGTGGACGGCGACTCGCAGATGTCATCGATTGAGGGGCTCTTCGCGGCGGGCGAATGCGCCGCCGGCATCAACGGCGCCAACCGCCTCGGGGGCAACTCGCTTTCGGACATCGTCGTGTTCGGTAAGCGCGCCGGTGAATACGCGGCGCGGTACGCGCAGGAACATGGCCCGGCGGCGGTCAGCGAGGCGCTGGTCGGCGAGATGTCCAGGAGCGCGCTGGCGCCGTTCGACCGGGCCGACGGCGAGACGCCGTACAAGGTGCAGCAGGACCTCCAGGCCACGATGCAGGACCTGGTCGGCATCGTCCGGCACGAAGGCGAGATGACACAGGCGCTCACGAGGCTCGACGAGCTTCGCGAACGCGCCGCTCGCGTCGGCGTCAGCGGCCACCGCGAATACCATATGGGGTGGCACACGGCGCTCGACCTCCGGAACCTGCTGACCGTGTCCGAAGCCATCGCCCGGTCGGCGCTGGAGCGGCGCGAGAGCCGGGGCGCGCACTTCCGCGAGGACTACCCGGCCCAGGATCCGGAGTGGAGCACGGTGAACGTGCTCGTCTCGCGCAGCGCCGACGGCAGCATGCAGGTGCACCGCCGGCCCATTCCGCCGATGCCCGAGGAGCTCAAGCAGGTGATTGAGGAGAACAAGTAGGCAGTAGGCAGTAGGCAGTAGGCAGAGGGTTCGTGGGCCGAACTGGTCAGGGGTCAGGGATCAGGGATCAGGGGCAGGGGGACAGCGGTGCCGAAGGCGACGTTTCGAATCTGGCGGACGGCAGGCGCCGAGGGGAGCTTCGTCGACTACGCGACGGAGGTTTCCGAGGGCATGGTCGTGCTCGATGCCGTGCACCGGATCCAGGCCGAGCAGGCGCCCGACCTGGCGTGCCGCTGGAACTGCAAGGCGGGCAAGTGCGGGTCGTGCTCGGCCGAGATCAACGGGCGGCCGAAGCTGATGTGCATGACCCGGCTGAGCGATCTGAGGCTCGACGAACCGGTCACCGTCGAGCCGATGCGCGCCTTCCCGCCCATCCGCGACCTGGTCACGGACGTGTCGTGGAACTTCCGCGTGAAGCCGACGATTGCGCCGTTCGCTCCCCGCCGTCCCGATGCTCCCGACGGCACGTGGCGGATGGCGCAGCGCGACATCGATCGCGTCCAGGAGTTCCGGAAGTGCATCGAGTGCTTCCTCTGCCAGGACGTCTGCCACGTGATTCGGAACCACCAGCTGACCGATCACTTCGTCGGTCCCCGCTTCCTGACGTACGCGGCCGCGCTCGAGATGCATCCGCTCGACACGGCCGACCGTGTCCCTGCCCTGCGCGACGAGCACGGGATCGGGTTCTGCAACATCACCAAGTGCTGCACCAACGTCTGCCCGGAGAGCATCCACATCACCGACAACGCGATCATTCCGCTCAAGGAGCGGACCGTGGATCGCTTCTACGACCCGGTGCAGCGGCTGGCGCGATTCTTCACCCGGAAGCCCTGAGCCCCCACGGGAGGCCGCCATGTTCGAGCTGAGACCCCTGTCCGCGAGCGCGATTCCGCCGGCCCTCGCCAAGGCCGAGCGGTACCGGCTGCTGAACGAGCCCGTCGAAGCCGAGAGCATCTGCCTCGACATCCTGGCCGTGGATTCCGCGAACCAGGACGCGCTGACGACGATGATCCTGGCCATCACGGACCAGTTCCGCGATCACGAGGGCGGGCACGCCCGCCGCGCCGAGCAGTTCCTGCCGCGCCTCGCGAGCGACTACCAGCGCGCCTACTACGGCGCCCTCATCAAGGAGCGCCGCGCCCGCGCCGACTGGACGCACGGCCACGCCTCGGTGGCGTACGGCTACCTCGTGGAGGCGCTGCATGGCTTCGACCGCGCCATCGCGCTCCGGCCGGCGGGCAACGACGATGCCGTGCTGCGCTGGAACGCGTGCGTGCGCCTGCTGCATCGCATCCCCGAGCCGCACGCACACGATCACGTCGAGGCGGCCATCACGTCGGAGTGAGACTGGGGATCTGGGGATCTGGGGATCTGGGGATCTGGGGGGCTGGGGATCTGGGGATCTGAGGATCTGGGGGGCTGGGGATCTGGGGGCTGGGGATCCGGGGGGCTGGGGATCCGGGGGATCTGGGGGGCATGCCGCCGGCCGGGAGGGCAGACCTGAAGGTCTGCGCTACACGTGTTGCGCACGGCCTCATGTAGCGCAGGCCTTCAGGCCTGCCCGTCCGCGAGACACGTGGGGTTGTCGATCGGGCCGTCGGAGACGGCCGGCGCCGTGAAGCCGTCGACGCGTAAGGCGGCCACGACGGTGTGGGTCTGCCAGCAGCCGCACGGCGTGTAATCCCGGAGGCGCACGCCACGCGGGACTGCGCCCGAAGCGGCGCAAGAGATCCGTGGTGACGGCCGCTTCCTCGATGAGCCTCGCGCGTCCCCCCAGATCCCCAGATCCCCAGATCCCCAGATCCCCAGATCCCCAGCCCCCCAGATCCCCCGCCCCCCAGCCCCCCAGATCCCCAGATCCCCAGATCCCAGATCCCAGATCCCCAGATCCCCAGATCCCCAGATCCCCAGATCCCCAGATCCCCAGATCCCCAGATCCCCAGATCCCCAGATCCCCAGATCCCCAGATCCCCAGATCCCCAGATCCCCCGCCCCCCAGATCCCCAGATCCCCCGCCCCCCGTCAGCTATGCTGTGCCGACCCATGTCGGCGCCGGCACAGCCCCCCTCGCTCCTCCGCGGACTCGGCCTCGTCGCCACCATTGCCATCGTCGTCGGCGACGTCGTCGGCACGGGCGTGTTCCTGAAGGCGCGCGTGATGACGTGCGACGTGGGCACGCCGCTCTTGGCGCTCGGCGCCTGGACGGTGGCCGGCCTGCTGTCGCTCGCGGGCGCGCTGACGTATGCGGAGCTGGCCGCGATGATGCCCGAGGCCGGCGGCGAGTACGTCTATCTCCGGACCGCCTACGGCCGGCTGTGGGGCTTCCTCTTCGGCTGGTCGCGCTTCTTCATCGGCAGCACGGGCGGCAACGCGGCGCTCGCCGCAGGGCTGGCGATCTTCCTGAACGTCGTCCTCGGCGGCGCGTTGAGCGCGCACGAGACGGTCCTGTACGTGTTCGACGTCGAATGGCACGTGGGGGCCGTGCAAGGAGTGGCGATTGCGGCAATCGCGATTGCCACCCTGATCAATTGCGCGAGCGTCTCGATGGGCGGCACCGTCGCGTCCGTGTTCACGGCCCTGAAGATCGCCCTGATCCTCGGCGTCGGCATGGCGATCCTCGTTCTCGGCACGGGGGACTGGAGCCACTTCTCGCTCTCCGGCACGGCGGGAACCTGTGAAGGCGTCACCGATGCCGCCCGCGGCGGACTGGCCGGATTCGGCGCCGCGATGATGGCGGCCCTCTGGGCGTACAACGGCTGGAACGAGGTGACCTACGTGGGCGGCGAGGTGCGGGACCCCCAGCGGAACCTCCCCATTGGCCTCATCGGCGGTATCGGCATCATCGGCGTCCTGTACCTGTTCATCAACGCGTCGTACTACTACGTGCTCACGCCGCTCGAGGTCGCCAACGTGTCCGACGCCTCGTCGGTGGCCACCGAGGCCGTCGCGAAGCTGCTGGGCCCCGGCGCGGAGCGCCTGATGGCCGCCGCCGTCGTGGTGTCGATCTTCGGGGCGCTGCAGGTGGCGGTGCTGGTGACCGCGAGGATTCCGTACGCCATGGCGGAGGATGGCGTCTTCTTCAGGAGCCTCGGCGGCATCTCGGCGAAGACCCACGTGCCAGTCCCGTCGCTGGTGACGCAGGGCGTGTGGTCGGCGGTGCTGGTCCTGAGCGGCTCGTTCGACGCCCTCACGGACTACGCGGTGTTCTCGATCCTGATCTTCTGGGGTCTCGTGACGTCCTCCATCTTCGTGTTCCGGCGGCGCTGGCGGGACGTCGAGCGCCCGTACCGCACGTGGGGCTATCCCGTGGTCCCCGTCCTGTTTCTCATCGTCACCGCGTGGCTGGTCGTGAACAGCCTCGTCACCGCACCGCGGCAGGCGTTCGCGGGCCTCGGGCTCACGGCGCTCGGGCTGCCCTTCTACTGGTACTGGTCGCGGACGACGAAGACGCCGTGAGCACCGTCCGCGTGAGCGTCGTCGCGCCCGTCTTCAACAACGCCGGCTCGTTGCCGGCGCTCTGCAGCCGGGTGCGCGCCGCGTTCGCCCCGGAGCCAGTGGAGATCGTGCTCGTCGACGACTCGTCGAGCGACGGCTCGCGCGAGGTGCTGGCGGCGCTCGACGTGACGCGCGTGCTGCACGACCGGAACCGCGGCCAGAATCAGGCGATCCTGACGGGGCTCGGCGCGGCGTCCGGCGAGGTCTGCTGCGTGCTCGACGCGGACCTCGAGGACCCCCCCGAAGCGCTGCCCGCCCTGATTGCCGCCCTCACCGATCGCGTGCCCGTGGCATTCTCGAGCCGCGACGAGCCCCGGCTCGCGAGCACGCGGCTGTTTCGCCGCGTCATGCGCGCGGCGTTCCCGACGCTCACGCCGCACGCCTGCCTGTGTTTCGCCATGACCCGCACGGTGGTGGATCGGCTGCTGGCGGTGGCCCGCGAAGGCGACTACGTCGTGGCCCTCATTGGCGGCATGGGCGTGCCGACGACCGAGGTGCTCATCCAGCGCGAGGAGCGGCGCTCCGGGCAGTCCGGGTATCCGGGCCTGGCGCGCTACACGCACGCCGCCCGGCTGCTCTGGTCCAGCCTCCGGGTGCGTCGTGGCGGGCAGGTCACCCGGCGAGGCCGCGACGAGCGGTCACCACGCGATACGCGCTGAGCGGCCCGAGCGGCTTCAGCCGCTCGATGGCGCGCTCGACCCGGCCGCCGAACGGCGTGTTGGAGACCAGCGGTGGGAGCTGCCCGTAGAGGTCGGTCCGGATGTCGGCGAAGCCGAGCCGCTCCAGGATCGGGAACACGACCGCCGGACGCATCTTCGGGATGCTCGGCTCCCCTTTCCACGACATCCCGGGCGTGAAGGTGACCTGCAGGTAGATGAGCGGGTTGTGTGCGTTCGGATCGCAGAAGGCCAGGCGCCCGCCGTCGGTGAGCACGTCGCGCGCCGCCCGCAGCGCGCGCGTGAGATCGGGCATGTGGTGCAGGAAGAAGAACCCGACCACCGCGTCGAAGGGGCCCGGTGCAACCGGGGCCAGCTCGTCGGCGCTGCCGACGACGGCGGTCAGTCTGCCCAGGCCGGCGAGGCTGGCGCCGAGCGACGCCACGAGATCGGGGGAGAGATCGAGCGCCGTCACGTCGTAGCCGTCGCGCAGCAGCAGCTCGGTGAATCGGCCGAGCCCGCACCCCAGCTCGAGCACTCGTGCCCCAGGCGCGAGGCCCAGCGGCGCCATCGTCCGCGCGTAGTGGCGGCGGACGCACGGCGTGAGGCCGAGCGCGATGCGGCGGGTGCGTCCGTGTCCGGCGAAGTACTGGCGGTGGAACTCGACGCCGTCGGAGGTCGTGGTCATGGCGTGTCCGTGGCCGTCCGGATCGCCTGGCGCCCCGTCGTGCGCGCGCGATAGAGACGGCAGAGGCCCAGATCGTCCCCGGGCGTGAAGCGATCGGTAACCGCCGACACGACGGCGCCGAAGTAGAAGAGTCCCTCGCGGTCGTGGCCGACGCAGACCTGTGGCAGCTCGCCGTCGGTGAGCTCCGACAGCAGCGACGAAGTGCCGTGCCGGCCCACGCTCGTCACCGCCGGGAAGTCGAACGGTGTCGGGTTGCGCAGGCCGGCGGCAAGGTACACGAAGCCGGCTCTCGGGTCGATCACCAGCAGCGGGCGTCCCTGGCTGGCCGCCCCGATCGCGGCGGCGGAGGCTGTCAGCCGGGCCTGCTCGTCAGGCGCGAGCAGGGCGCCCCGAAAATGGGGGATGCGCGACAGGGTCGCCCCGTGCGCCAGCGCCGCGACCCCTGGCACGAGCAGGACGACCACCGTGGCCGGCAGCGCCCAGCCGGCCATGCCGGAAAGCCCGCGCGAGCCCGCGTGTTCACCTCGGGACCGCCACAGACTGGCGAGCGCAACCACCAGAACGGGGACCGCGTACGCCAGGTGATACCGGTTCCACCGGGGGAACGCGATGCACGTGCCGGCGGCAGCGAAGAGCAGCACGCTGCGATCGGTGCGGTCGAAGCCGCGGGATCTCGCCACCACCACGGCCGCGGCAAGGACGGCGGCCGGCAGGAACAGAATCAATCCGTGCAACACCTCCGCGGCGGCGCCCGGCGCGCCGGGGTGGAGGACGGCGGAGAGCCACGCACCAAGGCTGGCGGCGTACGAGACCTCGGCAAACCGGACATACGCGCCCTTGTTCAGGAACCCGTAGTCGAGGAACGCCGGGAATCCGCCGGCGGCGACCACGGCCACCAGGCCCGCGGCGATGGTCGTCACCGAGCCGGCGGCCATCCCGCCAATGCGCCGCATCCTGTCCGGGATCGGCTGGCCACCGGCGATCACCGCGGCGCCAGCGGCGAGTGCCGCGAGGACGCCGACGTTCTGCTTGGCGAGAAACGTCAGGCCGACGAGGAGTCCGACCAGCCAGTCGTCGACGGCCCCGACGCGGCGCCGCGCGTCCTGGCTGCGCAGCAGCACGGCGAGCGTGCCCATGAAGCACGCCACGGCGACCGGCGTGTACGGCGGGCTCGTGTAGGGACGGGCAAGCAGGACGAGCCCCGCCGCGGCCAGGCCGGCGGCCCGAGGGCCGTGCAGCCGCTGCACCAGGCGCCATGCGATCCAGACGGAGGCCGCGAAGGCGGCGTTCGTGACGATCTTCTCGGCCCAGACGTCAACGCCGGTGACGCGCGTGAGCGCGGACGTCAGATAGACGGAGAGCGGGGTCGCGCCGAAGAAGACGTCCCGATACAGGACCTCGCCCGCACGGCATCGTGCCACTACCTGCAGGAACCAGGCCTCGTCCACCAGCCCAATGCCGTCCAGCATGCTGCGGAAGAGCGCGGCCCCGAACACGAGGAGGGCAACGCCGAGACCGGCCGTGCGCCTCATGCGGGGCTTCCGCACGACGCCCGGGTACTCGCGGAACCACCGCAGCGTCCGGCCCAGGCCGGCGGGCAGGTCGGCCGAGGCGGTCCACCCGAGCAGCCGCTGTGCCTTCGAGACATCCGCCACCCATCTCGGCGAGTCCCACGCACGGGGAGGGAACCTCTGGGCGGCCACGTGAATCCGCGATCCGGTCAGCTGCTCGACCGTGGACACGACCTGCTCGTTCGACGTCTGCGTGCCCGTGGCGATGTTGACGATCTCGCCGCGGACCGCCGGCGTGCATGACGCGCGCACGCACGCCTCGACCACGTCGTCCACGTACACCCAGTCGTGGGCGAGGCCGGGCGGGGTCAGGCGGACCGGACGCCGGTCCGCGGAGGCAGCCATCAGCGACGGCACGAGCCGGCTCGGCCCCTCGTAGGGCCCATAGACCGTGAACAGTCGCAGGACGGCGGCGGGCAGCCGGTGGACGTACGCGAAGTGGCGCACCAGCGCCGAGGCGGCCGCCTTCGTGATGCCGTGCACCGTTCGCGGCGTGCCGCTGTCGTCTTCGCGAAGGGGCGAGCGGGCGAGGTCGTACTCGAGCGACGATCCCGCGTGCACGATGGCCGTCGTCGGGCAGAAGTCGCGCGCCGCCTCCAGCAGGTGCAGCACACCCTCGACGTTGGTGCGGTAGGCCGCACGGTAGTCCGGAGCGTCGTGCGGCCCGCGGTAGACGGCCAGGTGAAACAGCGCCGCCGGCCTGACGCTCGACAGCACGCGGTGGATCGCCGCGCGATCGGTCAGGTCCGCCTCGTGCAGCGTGAGGTTCGCCAGCCCCGCGAGCCGCCAGGTGTCGGTGCCCGGCCGCGCCAGGCCATGGACGACGGCGCCGTCGGCGAGCAGCCGCCGGACGAGGTTGGCGCCGATGAAGCCCGCGGCGCCCGTGACGAGCGCGACGCTACCCGGCAAGCGTCTGCCCCGCGTGCAACAGCGCGCCCTCGAGGGCGCGGCGGTCGCGGGCCACGTCCCCGGGCGGCCGCGCGGCGGCACGGGCCAGCGCGGCGCGCATCCTCGGGACCGCGTCCTCGACCGGCACGTCGCGCACGTCCCGATGGAAGGAGCGCCGCAGGAAGGAGAAGGCACAGCCGAGACGGATCATCTCGCCCATGAGGAGGCGGCACGGCACGGGCGCCCCCCGCTCGGGCACGGTCAGGCCGCCGAACCCGAACGGCGCGCGCGAGGCCGCCCTGACCCGCTCCACCGTGCCGTCGGCAACCGCGTCGAACAGACACGCGGAGCGCCGCTGGATCGAGAGAATCGTTCAGCCCGACATAGACACGGGTGAGCGGCAGCGCCGCGAAGGCCGCCGCCCGCTCGACGGCCCCGTTCGTCTCGATGAGCGCTCCCACCCCGATGCGGCCCCTCGCGGCCTCGAGCACGCACTCCACCTCGAAGGGCCGCGTGGCCATCGGCACCAGGATCTCGTCGGCTCCGCACGCGATCGCAGTCTCGACCTCCTCGCGTGTGGTCGGGCCCACGCCGTTGATCCGGCAGATGATCGGCCGGGTGGTGGCCGCCCGCACCCGCCGCAGGTCGTCCGGCGTGTCTTCGTTGATCTGCGTGTCGGCGGAGGCCTGCCGCTCGCGCTTCCCGCGACGCTCCCAGTCCACGACTACCCCGTCAACGCCGGCCGCCACGGCGCGCCGCACGAAACCGGGATCGGGGGAGAACAGCAGGAGCTCGAACGGCATGCCGGTAATTACCACGCGGCTCCCGGACAGTCCAGCCTGGGGAGCCTATTCGACGTCGTTTCTGTATCAGTTCGAAACCGCCTGTCGCAGGACGACGTCCACATCGCGGTCGGCGTGAAACCCGAGCGCGCGGGCGCGGCTGGTCTCGAAGCGCCCGGGCCAGGATGCGACGATGCGTGCGAAGCCCGGGTCGGCCGTCACTCGGACGCGTGCGCGGACCGCGGGGCCCGCGAGCCGCTCGAGCCCGTCGAGCATCTCCCGCGGCGTGGTCGTCAGCCCCGGAAGGTTCACCGTCCGGTGGTCCGCGAGCCGGCTCGTGTCGGCCTGCGCGGCGTGCAGCAGGTTGGCCGTGGCCGTGGCGGGAGAGGTGATCCACAGCGGCGTGTCGAGCGGGACCGGGCAGACGGCGTCGATGCCCGCCAGCGGCTCGCGGATGATGCCGCTCACGAACGAGGACACCGCCGAGTTCGGCGCGCCGGGCCGGACGGCGACCGTCGGCAGCCGGCACGAGATCCCGTCAACCCACCCGCGCCGCGAGTACTCGGTCACGAGCAGCTCGCCAATCACCTTCTCGGCGCCGTACGACGACTGGGGCCATGCGGCCTGATCGTCGGGCACGACCGCCGGCAACTCGCCCCCGAAGACCGCCACGGTGCTCGCGAAGACGAATCGCGGTCGGGCGCCGCCGACGCGGCATGCCTCGAGCAGCGCCCGCGTCCCATCCACGTTCACCGCAACGCCGAGGTCGAACTCGGCCTCGGCCTGGCCGCTGACGACCGCGGCGAGGTGAAGCACGACCTGGACGCCGGGTCCTACGAGCGTGCGGACGAACGCCGGGTCGGTGAGCGAGCCCACGTGGTGGTCCAGGCGCTGGTCCAGCATCGCGCACGGACCAAGGTCGGCGCCAATCACGCGGGTGACGGGCGGCCAGCCGGGCGGGCCGGCCAGCAGGTCTCGGATGACCAGACTTCCGAGGAACCCGCCGGCGCCCGTGACGAGGACCTCCATCGTGGCGTGCCATGTTACCGTTCCCGATGTGACGACACCACCTCGCGTGGCCAGCGTGACCGGGGCCGGGTCGGGCATCGGCCGGGCGGTCGCCATCGGCCTCCTCCGGGCCGGGTACGCCGTCGTGCTGTCGGGCCGACGACGGGATCCGCTCGACGAGACGCTGCGCCTGGCCGGCGTGGAGCCCGGGTGCGGCCTGGTGGTGCCGGCCGACGTCGCCGATCCGGCGTCGGTCCGGCAGCTGTTCGACCGCACGGCTGCCGAGTTCGGCCGCCTCGACGTGCTCTTCAACAATGCCGGCGTGAGCGCGCCCGGTGTGCCGCTCGAGGAGATCACGATCGACCAGTGGCGCGCGGTGGTGGACGTGAACCTGACCGGCGCCTTCCTCTGCACGCAGCAGGCCTTCAAGCTCATGAAGGACCAGCGTCCTCGCGGCGGCCGCATCATCAACAACGGCTCCATCTCGGCCTACGTGCCGCGGCCGAACTCGGCCCCCTACACCGCCAGCAAGCACGCGATCACCGGGCTCACGCGCGCGACGTCGCTCGACGGCCGTCAGTTCGATATCGCCTGCGGGCAGATCGACATCGGCAACGCGGCCACCGACATGACGGCGCGGTTCGCCACCGGCACGCTGCAGGCCAGCGGCGAGACCGCCGTCGAGCCCCGCTTGCACGTGTCGCACGTCGTGGACGCCGTCCTCTACATGGCCGGGCTGCCGCTCGATGCGAACGTCCAGTTCCTCACCGTGATGGCGACGAAGATGCCGTTCATCGGCCGCGGCTGATGCGCATCGAGCTCCTCGGCGCCTTCCGGGTCCTGCTCGACGGCCATCCGATACCGCGGCCGCTCAGTGCGAGGCAGCAGCAGCTGCTCGCCTGCCTCGTGCTCGGCGGCGCCGGCCCGGTGCCGCGGGTGCAGATTGCCAGCCGCCTCTGGCCCGAGTCCACCGACGCGCAGGCATTGACGAACCTGCGGCGCGAGTGGCACCACCTGCGGGAGACGTGCCCGGAGATCGAGAGGATCGTCGAGGCCGGTCCCCGCACGCTCGGGTGGCGCAGCGTTCCAGACAGCGACGTCCACGCGTTCGATCGCGCCGCCGGAGGCGGGCTCCAGGGCGATGGCGCCGCGCTGGAGGAGGCCGCCCGGCTGTATGCCGGAGACCTCCTGCCCGGCTGCCACGACGAGTGGATCGAGGCCGATCGCGAGCGCCTCCGCCAGCGCGCCGTCGAGGTGCTCACGCGTCGCCTGGCCGCGCTCGAACCGGCGCACGCCGCGAGCGAACTGATTGCCGTCGCTCACCAGCTGCTCCGCATCGACTCGCTCAGCGAGGTCGCCTGGCGCGCGCTCATGCGCGGCCACGCATACCGCGGCGAGCGGGCCACCGCCCTCCACCTGTACCAGCAATGCGCGGCGCTCCTGAAGCAGGACCTGAACGTCTCGCCGAGCGCCGCCACGCGGCGGGTCTACCGCGAGATCCTCGACCTCGATGAAGAGACCGCGGCCGCGCCGGCGCCGCCGCCGCCCGCGGCCGTCTTTCCCCTGATTGGACGCCACGCCGAGTGGGCGGCTGTTCAGCAGGCCTGCAGCGCCACGGGGCAGGGTCCCGCGCGGCTGCTCCTGGTGCGCGGCGAGGCAGGCATCGGCAAGACGCGCCTCGTCGAGGAGCTCCGCGAGTGGTGTCGTGCTCGGCGTCAGCGCATCGCCTCGACGCGCTGCTACGCGGGCGACGGGCGGCTCGCCTACGCGCCGCTGGCCGCCTGGCTGCAAAGCGACGCCGTCGCGCCGTCCCTGGCGTCGCTCGACGCGGTCTGGATTGCCGAGATCGCGCGCCTCCGTCCCGACGTCCTCACCGCGCGGCCCGACATGCGCCCGGAGCCGCGGCTGGAAGCCTGGCAGCGCACCCGGTTCTTCGACGCGCTGGCCCGCGCGTTCCACGCCGCGGCCCCCCTGGTCCTCGTGCTGGACGACGTGCAGTGGGCCGACGCCGACACGCTCGACTGGCTGCAGTACTTCCTGCGCGCCGACGCGTCGGCACAGTGCCTCGTCGTCGCCACCTCACGTGCGGAAGAGGAGCCCGACAACCGGGCGCTCGTCGCGCACCTGCGCGAGCTCGAGCGGCTCGATCGCGTGTCGGCGATGACCCTCGGGCCGCTGGACGAGGCCGACACGGCGCGGCTGGCGGAGGAAGTCGCCGGCCACCCGATCGACCGCACCGCGCTGGCTCGCCTGTTCGCGCGCACCGAAGGCCACCCGCTCTTCGTCGTCGAGCAGGGGCGCATGGACCAGTCCGGGACCGGCGACGACGCGCGGTCGCCCCGCGTGCAGGCGGTGGTCGCCGCCAGGCTCGGCCTGCTCTCGGTGGAAGCGCGCGACGTTGCCGAGGTCGCCGCCGCCATGGGCCGCGACTTCTCCTTCGACGTTCTCGCGGAGGTGAGCGACCTCGAGGAGCCCGCCGTCGTGCGCGCGCTCGACGAGCTGTGGCGCCGGCACGTCGTCCGAGTGCAGGCGGGTGAGCGATGGGATTTCAGCCACGACCGCATCCGCGAGGTGGCGTACGCGGGCATCGGGCCGGCACGGCGACGCCTGGTGCACCGCCGGATTGCCCAGGCGCTCGAACGGCTCCACGCCGGCGATCTCGACGCGGTCAGCGCGACCATAGCCACGCATCTCGACCGCGGAGGCCAGGCGCTTCGCGCCATCCCGTTCCTCGAGCGTGCCGCCCAGGTGGCCGGGCGGGTCTCGGCGACCGAGGAAGTCATCCGCTGCCTGACGCACGCGCTTGCGCTTACCGGGCCGCTGCCGCCCGGCCGCGATCGCGACCAGCAGGAGCTCAGGCTCCGAACGGCGCTCTCCGAGTCGCTGACGTCGGCCCGGGGCTACGCGGCCGTCGAGGTCGAGGAGAACCTGACGCGCATTCTCGATCTCGGCGCGGCGCTCGGCCAGCGCCAGGTGCCGGTCCGCTGGCTCTGGGGCATCTGGACGGTGCACTTCGTGCTCGGCGACATGGAGTCGGCACGGGCCGCCGCCGGGCAGGCCCTCGCGGCGAGCGCGGACGATCCGTCCGGCCGGTGCGAGGCGCATCACGCGATGGCGGGCACGCTGACCAGCCTCGGCGAGCTCCAGTCCGCCCGCGAGCACTTCGAGATCGCGCTTGCCGCGCTCGACGAGCGCGCGCCCCGCCGGTCCGCGTTCGGGTCGGATCTCGGCGTCTTCGTCCGGGCCTTCTACGCGCATGCCCTCTGGCTGCTCGGCGAGGCCGACGCGGCGGCCGTCCAGGCCGAGGAGGCGATCGCGCGGGCGCGGCGCCTCGATCACCCGTACAGCCTCACCCTCGCGCTCGCCTATGGCGGTATCACCCATCAACTGCGACGCGACGCCGCGCGGGTGGCGCAATGCGCCGGGGAGGCGCTGGCGCTGTGCGAGCGCCACGGCTTCGGGTACTACGACGACTGGGCCCGCATCCTGCTCGGGTGGATCCGCGGAGTCGAAGGCCGGCCGGCCGAGGGCCTCGCGCTGATCCAGCAGGGGATTGCCCGCCTCGATGCCCAGCGCGCCTCGAGCCGGCGCCCCTACTACCTCTCGCTGCTCGCGGAGACACTCGCCGCCGGCGGCGACGGCGCCGGCGCCGCGAGCACGCTCGAGGCCGCCATCGCGTTGTCGGGTGCCCGCGGCGACCGCTGGTGGCTGCCCGCGCTGCTGCGGCAGAAAGCCGACCTGCGCCCCGAACGCTGACGCGAACGCTCCGCGAACGGCCGCCTCTCTACACTCCCCCGTTCAGGAGGACTCCGAACATGCTGTCACGTACGCTCGTACCCCTTGCCGTGCTCGTCTCGGCGCTGGCGGCCGCACCAGCCGTCGCGCAGGAGCACCACATCGTCATTCCGCCCGACCAGGTGCAGTGGGGGCCGGCGCCGCCGGTGCTGCCCCAGGGCGCCCAGATCGCCGTGCTCGAGGGCAATCCGTCCGCGGAGGGGCCGGTGGTGCTCCGGCTGAAGTTCCCCGCCAGCTACGCCATTCCACCCCACTGGCACACGATGACCGAGCGGGTCACCGTGATCTCGGGGATGCTCAACATCGGCGCCGGCGATACGCTCGATCGGACCGGCAGCACGCCGGTAGGGCCCGGCGGGTACGTGTCGCTGCCCGCACGGATGCACCACTATGCGTGGGTGAAGACGCCGACCGTGGTCCAGATCAACCTGGAGGGCCCGTTCGACATCTTCTACGTCAACGCGAGCGAAGACCCGACGAAGCAGGCGCCGGCGACGCGGTAGGTGGGGGGATGGGGATCTGGGAGGATGGGGATCTGGGAGGATGGTGATCGGGGGGACTGGCAGGCCTGAAGGCCTGCGCTACATGAGGCCGCGCGCAACGCATGTAGCGCAGACCTTTAGGTCTGCCCGCGCCCAGATCCCCAGATCCCCAGATCCCCAGATCCCCAGATCCCCAGATCCCCAGATCCCCAGATCCCCAGATCCCCAGATCCCCAGATCCCCAGATCCCCAGCCCCCCAGATCCCCAGATCCCCAGATCCCCAGCCCCCCAGCCCCCCAGTCCCCTCTCCCCCTGTGGCAGAATGGCGACGCCCGGACCGGCCGGACACCCACCTGACGGGAGGACGCGATGAGCCGAACGAGCCAGACGATGGTCACGGTGGTGGCGCTCAGCATTGGCGGTGCCGGGGTCCTTGCCGCCAAGCAGGCCCCGCCCCCGAAGCTCGTGACCCCGATCTACGGCGAGGCCAGGATCGAGATCACCAAGCCTCTGACGAAGGTACAGGGCAAGGAAATCATCACGACGATCTTCGTCAAGAACGTTGAAGCAGCGCCAATCGCGGGGCTGATCGTCGACGAGTACCTGGTACGACCTCGCCGGCAACCCGCTCGGCGCCGACCGGTATCGCCACCCGCGGCCCCTCCAGCCGGGCGAGGTCATCCTGGTGACGATCCGGACGGCGCGAGACAGCAAGATGAACAGGAACAAGCTCGGGTTCTCGCACGCCCACGGTGCCATCAAGCAGAAGATGGTGCCGAAGCTGGCCGTGCCGAAGCCTTGAACCCAATTCCCCGCTGTCCAACTCCCAGCTTGGGAGTTGGGAGTTGGAGCCTGGGAGTTGATATGCCCGGCGCCTACCGGCTCGCGCTCGGCGCGCCTGCCTCGCGGAAGTTGTTGAGCGCCGCCAGCAGCGGCTGCGCGTCGGCGGGCGCCGTGACGCCGCCGCTCAGGATGTTCCGGTTGCTCATCTCCCTGCCGTACATGTCCTTGTTGGCGTCATCGTCTTCTCGAAGGGTGGCGCCTTGGAGGGACACGCCCGCGTACACGCCGCGGCTGCGGGAATAGGACAGGATCTCCGCGGTCAGCGCTGCATCCGTCTTCGCCGACGCGTTCCGCCCGACCGGCCCGGCCGCCACGCTGGCGTCCGCTCCGAGGGTGAACTTCGTGGACAGCAGACGGTCCATGCCCTGCTGGTTCATCACCAGCATCATGACCTCGGTTTCCTGTCCGCCGATCTGGAAGCCGAAGCTTCCCCCTTCGACCTTGACGGCGGCCGGCGCGGTCCAGGCACCGTCATGGCGGCACGACGCGAAGCCGCGGCCGTACTCGGCCCCCACGACGAACGCACCCGACTTGAGCGAGGGCACGACGACAATGCATCGCGCCTTCGCGATCAGGTCCTGCGGGATGCCTTTGTCGGGCGCGGCAGCCAGATTCCGAACCGCCTCAGCGGCAGAACTCAGCCGCTCAGGCGTGCTGGCGAACGCGACACTGGGAAGAAATTGCACGGCAAGCGCGGCAGCAGCCGCGGCCACCGTCGAGCGAGTCAACCACATGGATACCCCCTCTCTCCCGGTCTCATGCGCCGGCGGCGAGGGGCGCCTGCCGCCCCAGCCGGATGCGCTCGGCGCGGGAGATCGATCCTGGGCAGTGCAAGCGGGAGGCCACGGTCTCTGCGGCTGTGGCTCAGGTGGTCGGCCTGCGCCCGGCCGGGCTGCGCTGCGCCTCGCAGGTGGTGAGCCACTCTTCTCCGGCCTGATTGGGTCCCTTCTCGCGGGCCGCGTTGGTTCGCCATTCGATGCCGCAGTCGATCAGGGTGCCGTCGGGCTCGAGGGCCTCGAAGTACATGGCGTCGCCGGCGATCTCCGCCACCATGAAGTGGTGGGCCGAGAGCGCCACCTCGTCGAAGGGGTTCTTCTTGGCGTCGTAGAGGTACCGTCCCCCACCGCCCGAGACGAAGTAGCGGATGCCGTGTTGCGGCGCCACGCGCTCGTAGAGATGCTCGTGCCCGCCGAAGACCACGATCACCTTGTTGCGCAGGAGGGCCGGCTCGAGCGCGGGCCGGATCACCCCTGCACTCTCGGAGGAGTGCGGCCCGGACGAGTACAACGGATGGTGGAAGAAGGCAATCCGCCACTTGGTTCCGGCGTCGGTGAACACGCCGTTCAGCCAGGCGATCTGCGCAGGGTCGCCCGGGTTGTTGCTGTTGAGGACGGCGAACCGCGCGTTGCCCTGGTCGAACGAGTAGTAGTCGCGGTCCTGCATGTTGAACGGCTGGAAGTGGACCTCCAGGTCGCTGTCGTGGTTCCCGAGCGCCGCGTAGAACTTCACCCCACGGTCGAGGAGCGGCTTGTACGGCTCGAGGAACTCGGCCTGGTAGTCGTCGTGGTACAGGTTGTCGCCCAGCATGAGCACGAAACTGAAATGGCGCGCCGCGGTGAAGTACTGGAGCATCGCGGCGGCCACGGCGTGCTGGGCCTCGTCGCCGGACCCGCTGTCGCCAATCAGCGCGAAGGTCGTGCCGCCCCGCTGCTCGGGCAGCGCGAGGAAGCTCGCGCCGGTCGGCGAGGGAGCCGTGGCCGGCGGCGCCGGTGAGGGTGTGGGCGTTTCCGGCAGGGCGTCGGGCACGTAGTCCACGACGACCGCCGCGTCCACGTCGCGAAGGATCAGCGACTTGCCGCTGAAGTCGTACTGGAGCTGCGCCGGCAGCTCCGGCAGCACCTCGTTCAGCAGCGGCGGCGCGGCGGGCACGGCGATCACCTCGCCAATGGCGATGTGGCCGTCTGGGGTGGGCTCGCCCTCGAGCTGCTCCAGCAGCGAGTCCATCAGCAGATCGTGGCGCGGGCTGCTGTAGAGCGCGGCAATCCTGTCCTTGATGTAGCCGCTCGCCTTCGCGTCGAAGATCTGCCCCTGGGTGGCTCCCGGACGCACCTTCGTCCTGAGCGCCTCGGCCAGCGCCTGCTGCCGCGCGCGAACGGCCGCGGCAGGCTCCGGCGCTCCCTGCTGAGCTGCCTGCTTCCGATACGGCTGAGTCTGCTGGACGTACTGGACGATCGCCTGACGGAACCCGTCGAGCTCGGGCGACGGCGCCGGTGGGACCGTCGTGGGAGGCAGGTGCGGTCCGCAGCCGGCGAGCACCACGCCGCAAATGGACAGGACGTTCAGAAATCGAAAACGGCACGAAGGCGATTGAATAGGCATGTCGCGCTCACCCTGACAACTGCAATCCTGCGGCCAGATCGTCTCTGCCGCAACTGCGGTAGGATTGGCCACTCAACCGGCTCCCCTCGCGCGGTGACGTATGGCAACAGCGGGCGCACCGGTCACGCACTACCAGGCGTACAAAGCACGGCCGTTCACGCCGGACGAGCGGCAGGACGTGACGATCCTGTTCGGCGGGCTGACGTGGAAGCACGAGCGGCTGGTGCAGGGCGCGATGCAGAACCTGCGCTACAACGCGCAGCCGCTGCCGAACGTCTCGCGGGCCGATCTGGATGCCGGCAAGGCACTGATCGACGTCGGCGCGTGCTGCCCCACCACGTTCACCACCGGCAACCTCGTGAACTTCCTGCAGGCCGAAGTCGCTGCGCGCGGCGCCGAGGAGGTCAGGAAGAAGTTCGTCTTCCTCACCGCGGGATCGTGCGGCCCCTGCCGCTTCGGCCAGTACCACGAGTCGTACGAGATGGCGCTCGACGCGATCGGCCTCCGGGATTTCCGGCTGTTCCTGCTCGCGCAGGACCAGCTCGATCAGGGAGCGGTCAACGGTGGCGGGCTCGAGATCGACATGCCGCTCACCACCGGCCTCGTCTGGGCGATCCTCTGCGCGGACGTGCTCACCGACCTCGAGTACCTCACCCGCCCCTACGAGGTCGCGCCAGGCCAGACCGACCTGGTGCTCCGCGACTCGATCGAGTACCTGTACGGCGTCTTCCGCGATCGCCCCGTCACGTCGGGCAAGTGGACCACGCTCGGCTGGCACCTGCTCACGGGCTACTTCACCAGGGCGCTGCGCGAGGTGCGGAAGCGCTGGAGCGCGATCGAAGTCGATCGGCTGCGCGTGAAGCCCCGGGTGAAGATCACCGGCGAGTTCTGGCTGCAGACGCACGAGGGCGACGGCAACCACGACATCAAGCGCTGGCTGGAACAGGAGGGTGCCGAGACCGTCCCGCCGCCGGTGGCGGCCTGGCTCCACTACCTGCTGCACCCGGCCATGCGCAAGCCGACCAGGCAGCAGGCAGCCGAGCGCGGATTCCGCGTCAGGCGCGCCATCCACTACGGCCTCGAGCGCGCGTACCGGATCACCTACGATCGGCTGCGGCGCGCGCTCGGCGAGCTGCCGGCGGAACTGCCCGACCAGGTCGAGCTCAAGGCGCTCGCCGACCCCTTCTATCACTACCAGCTGCGCGGCGGCGAGGGCCACCTCCTCATCGGCAAGGCGCTGTACGCCTACCACCATCGCAAGGCGCACATGATCTGCGAGCTCTCGCCGTACTCGTGCATGCCGAACACGATGTCGGTGGGCGCGATGGCGAACGTGCTCGGGCGATACCCCGACCTGCTGTACGCGCCCATCGAGATCAAGGGCGATGCCGAAGTTCACGCGCTCTCCCGCTGCCAGATGATCCTGACCGAGGCGAAGCGGCGGGCCCGGCGCGACTTCGACGAGGTGCTCCGAACGACCGGGCTCACGCGTGGAGGCCATCCGCGCGTACGAATCGCGCCACCCGGAGCTGCGGCGCGCGACCTATCGCGTGCCGCACCTCGGCTACGCGGGCACCGCCGCGAACTACGTCGCCCACCTCGCCGCCACCGGGCGCATCCGGCGCGCCGCATAGCGGGCGCGTCCATCAGCCGAGCCCGCTCACATGGCCACCCACGACCTGTACGTCCTGTCGCCCCGGCGGCCGCAGCCAGCGTCGCCCGCGACGACGCTCGCGCGGCGAGGCGACTGGCGCATCTGCGGGATCGACGTCGGCAGCACGACCTGCAAGTACGTGCTCGCCGACCCCTCGGGCGCCGTGCTCCGCCAGTCCTACGAGCGCCACCACACGAAGCAGGCCGCCAAGGTCCTCGAGTTCCTCGAGCACCTCGAACAGGAACACGGCCTGTCGCCCGAACGCGACTGCGTGTGCTTCACCGGGTCCGGCGCGGGCGGCATCGCCCCGCTCGTCGGCGGCCGGATTGTCCAGGAGGTCGTTGCCGTCGCCGCCGCGGTCGAGAGGCTGCACCCCGAGGTGCGCTTCGTGAGCGAGATCGGCGGCGAGGATATGAAGACGATCTTCTTCAGCGGGAACGCCGATTCCAGGAGCAAGCAGGTGCTGATGCAGAGCGCCTGTTCCGGCGGCACCGGCACGTTCATCGAGAAGACCGCGCGGAAGCTCCAGATCGCGCCCGAGCAGCTCGCGCGCATGCGCTACGAGGGCCACCGGCTCCACAAGATCAGCAGCAAGTGCGGCATCTTCGCCGAATCCGACGCGAACACGCTCCTGAAGGCCGGCGTCGGCGTCGAGGAAATCATCGCCTCCCTCTTCGAGGCCGTCGTCTACCAGAACCTGGCGACCTTGACTCGCGGCAACACGCCGCTGCCCGACATCCTGCTGCTGGGCGGGCCGAACCTCTTCTTCCAGGGGCTGCAGGAGGCGTGGCGCCATCACCTGGCGAAAATCTGGTCCGAGCGCGGCGTGGAGCTCCCACGCGGCGCCGCGGTCGAGGACGCGATCCGCGTGCCCGACGATGCCCTCTACTACGCGGCGCGCGGCTGCGTCGAGACCGCCCTGCGCGAGCCCGCGGGCACCGGCGCCTATGCCGGCGCGGATCGGCTCCGCTGGTGGATCGAGGAAGGCCAGCACGAGGAGAAGCGGAAGCAGGGCCGTGCGGGCCTGTGGGACACGCCCGACGACCTGGCATCGTTCAGGGCCGCGTACGGCACGTCGCGAGCAGCCGGGAAGCCTCGCCAGGCGGTGGACGCACCGGCACCGGGCGGCGACGCAATCGTCGGCTGCGATTTCGGCTCGACCACGGCCAAGGCCGTCTGCCTGTCACCCGCGAAGGAGATCCTCTTCTCCTGCTACGCGCTGAGCCACGGCAACCCGATCGACGATGCGAAGGCCCTGTTCCGGCAGATCCGGGAGGCGATGAGCGGGCGGCGCGTGGCCGCCCTGGGCGTCACCGGCTACGGCAAGGACCTCCTGACCGAGATCCTCGGCGTGGACTGCCCCGTCGTGGAGACGATTGCCCATGCCGCCGCCGGGCTCCACTTCTTCCCCGACGCCGACTGCATCTGCGACGTCGGCGGCGTGGACGTGAAGATCATGATCCTGAACGGCGGCACGGTGACCGACTTCCGCCTGAACTCGCAGTGCTCCTCGGGCAACGGCGCCTTCCTGCAGGGCGTGGCGGAACGGTTCGGCATTCCCATGCAGGAGATGGCCGAGCAGGCCTTCGAGGCGCGCGCCATCCCGCAGCTCTCGATGGGCTGCGGCGTCTTCCTCCAGAGCGACATCGTCAACCAGCAGCGCAAGGGCTGGCAGGCGTCGGAGATCCTCGCGGGCCTCTGCGCCATCCTCCCGCTCAACGTGTGGCTGTATGCCGGCGGGCTGAACAACCTGCGCGCGGTGGGCCGGAAGTACATCCTGCAGGGCGGGACGCACAGGAACCTCGCCGTGGTGAAGACGCAGGTGGACTTCATCCGGTCGCGCGTGCCCGACGCGGAGGTCGTCGTGCATCCGCACTCGGGCGAGGCCGGCGCGATTGGGGCGGCGCTGGTGTCGCTCGACTGGCGGGAGCGCGGCGGCCGGAGCCGCTTCCGCGGCTTCGACAGCATCGAGGCCCTGTCGTACTCGGCCACCACGTCGGCCGAGACGACGTGCACGTGGTGCCCGGTGAGCTGCCAGCGCACGTTCATCGACGTGGCGCTGGCGGGCGGCACGGGCCGGGCGTGGAGCAAGGTGCCGCTCCCGCCCGGCCGGGAGCGGGTGATCGTCAACAACTCCTGCCCGAAGGGGCTCGTCGAGGACGTGAACGAGATGAAGGCCATCAAGGCCGGCATCGCGAAGACCAAGGATGCGTTTCCCAACGTGGCCGACCTGGTTCGCCGGGAAGGCTTCCGCCGCAACGGCGCGCCCGCCTAGGGACCGGTCCCGGCTGCGGGTCGGGATCCCGAAGGTCCTCAACGTCTGGAGCACTCACCAGTTCTGGGTGGGCTACCTGCGTGCGCTGGGCCTGTCGCCCGAGAACATCGTGTTCAGCTCCGACACGTCGGAGGAGCAGGGCCGGCAGTTCGCGAAGGGCCGCGGCACGGTGGACTGCTGCTATCCCGTGAAGTGCATGAGCGGGCACTACGGGGAGCTGGTGTTCGGCCTCCGGACGAAGATCGACGTCCTGCTCAGCCCCATGATCCACACGCTGCCCTCCCCGCTCGGGGGCTACGTGCAGGACACCCTCAGCTGCACGCGCGTGATGGCCGGGCCCGAGAACATCAAGGCGGGCTTCGTGAAGGAGCGCGACGTCTTCGCCGAGCAGGGCATCGCGTATGCGTCGCCGTTCGTCTCGCTCGGCGACCGCGAGGAGGCGCCCGAGCAGTTGTACGAGGCGCTGCGGGACGTGTTCGACCTGGAGCGCGGCGAGGCCCTGCGGGCGGCGCGGGCCGGCTACGACGCCCTGGACGCGTTCACGGCCAGGGCCCGGCGCCGGAGCCGCGAGATCCTGGAGTGGTGCGCCAGGGAAGACCGCCCGTGCATTCTCGTGCTCGGCCGTCCGTATCACATGGATCCGGGCATCGGCCACGAGATCGAGGCCGATCTGCAGGCGCACGGCTACCCGATCCTGTGGCTCCAGTACCTGCCCGTGGACGACGACCTCCTCGGGTGGCTGTTCGAGGAGGACCTGCGCGCCGGGCGGGTGACGAGTCCCCTCGACATCTCCGATGTCTGGTCGTCGTCGTGCAGCAGCAACACGAACGAGATCCTCTGGGGCGCGAAGGTGGCCACGCGCTGTCCCTGGATCACGTGCGTGATCCGGTTCTCGAGCTACGAGTGCGGGATGGACCAGCCCACGTTCACGCCGGCCCGGAAGATCGTAGAAGCGACCGGGACGCTGTTCTTCACGTTCGGGGACCTGGATGCGACCAGGCCGGGGGGGAGCGTCAGGATTCGCGTGGAAACGATCGTGCACTACCTCGCGACACGCTCGGCAGGGATCATCGAGCGGAAGCTCGCCGGAGCGGCGCCGGGATGCCCGCTGCTCACGTCGCTCGAGCCGGCGGCGGCTACTGCGCGGCCGACGTCCTGATCACCGGCGGCGGGCGATCCCCCGGGAACCTCGCGATCGTGCCCCGCACGCCGCCGTGGGCCCACACCTTGGCGTAGACCTCGTCCAGGTTTTCGCGGCTGACCACGCGCAGTGCGATGCGGTTGGCGAGCTCCTCGGTCTGCAGGTAGGGGTGGTGCGTGAAGATCCAGACGTGGCCGAGCTCGTGAGCGACGACCGCGCGCAGCTCCGTGTCGGAGAGCCCGTCGAGGAAGCGGCCCTCGAACGAGAGCTGGTAGGCGCCCTGCCGGTCGGGCGGCGCCTCGACCGAGACCATCAGGGGGTTGTCGTCCACGATGGAGGTCGTGACCTCGGGGCCGAGCGCCAGTCGTCCGCGGAGATCGTTCACGACGGCCTGGATCCGGTTGACGCGGAGCTCGATGCCGGTGTTCTCCGGCGGCGATGCCGGGCCGGCGGCGGCCGCCCACCCGGGCACGGCGAGGCAGGCCATCAGGGCCAGGGCGGTCGTGGCGCGGCGGCGAACAGTGTTGACAAGGGCGGGCACGTGGGGAGCAACAACGCGAGTGTGCATGGTGACGTGCTGTTGAGGAACGGTTGAGCTTTGTACATGTGTCGGCCGTACTGCTCCCTTCCAATAGATGAGCGCGCGCTCGAAATTGGTATGAGAGGTCGGACGAACGACCCGTTGCCGAGCTTATCAGATTTCAAGAGTGATGACGGCAAAAATGACAGAGCAATGGTTACACACCGGGGAGATGCGACGCAGCCGGTGAGAAGCGCACCGCGCGGAAACGCGCGGAGTCACCGCGCATTTCGCCCGATCCGCAGTTGGCGCGAGCCTTGCGGACGACGTTGTCGCCCAGCATTTTCGGAGGACACACACCATGCGTCGAGCGCAGATTGCTTTTGCCGCTTTGGTGCTGGCGTTCGGGCTCGCCCCGATGGCCAGCGCGCAGAATCCGCCCCAGCCCGCCACGCCACCCGAGCAGCAGGCGCAGCCGCCGGCTCCCGAGCCGCAGGCCCAGGCGATGCCGAGCGAGCAGTCCCAGAAGGTACAGGGAGAGCTGCTGAGCGTGGATCCGACGACGAAGACGCTCACCGTGAAGACCGACGACGGGAAGGAACAGAAGTTCACCTACACCGACACGACCGACATCTCGGGCGCCGCGCGCGAAGCGGCCGGCCTGGCGACGGCGACCGGGTCGAAGGTGACCGTGGAGTTCACGGGTTCGGGCGACAACATGACGGCAACGAAGATCAAGGTGCAGAAGCCGAAGGCGTCGTCGTACTAGCGAGATCGTTTTCGGGGCAACATCGTAACGCACGTCGCGGTCGGGGTCATTCCCGGCCGCGATGTGTGTACGGCGGGCCGTTCAGGGCCAGCCGGCGCGTGGGGCCGGCGCCGGGGCGGTCAGGAGCTTGCCCGTCCGCGGCCCGGTGGTCAGGCGCCGGATGTTGTCTTCGAACCCTTCCCCCATGCGCCAGTCGGCGACGAGCATGAAGAGCGTGCGGCCGTCGTCTCCGCCGAGCATGCAGGAGAAGCAAGGCAGGTCCACTGGAACTCGATCCAGTTCCACCCCACCTTCGCCGATGCGAACGACGCTGGCGTCCTTGTTCGTCATCGCCGAGCACCAGATCGCGCCGTCGGCGTCCATGCAGATACCGTCGCCGGTGCGGTTGGCCCAGACTCGACGGTTCGAGAGGCTGCCATCGGCCGCAATGTCGAAGGCGGTCAGGCAGCGGGCGAACGACTCGGCAATGACGAGCGTCGAGTTGTCGGGCGTCACCACCATGCCGTTGGGGAAGGCAATGTTCTCCGCCACCTTGCGCACGGCACCGTCCGGCGTGACCATGGCGATGAGTCCAGGCGCCATGCCGGTCTCCGGGTGGAACTCGCAGCCGCCGTTGACGTAAACGTTGCCGCGGCCGTCCACGACGATCTCGTTCCAGCCCTTTGCCAGCCCGCTCAGGTCGGCGTGAGGGACCATCGGGCCGTCCGGCTCCCGGCGCGTGAGTCCCTGTCCGGTGACGAGCAGCCGGCCGTCGGGGAGCCAGTCGATGGACCAGCCGAGTCCCGGCGGTCCGTGTCCGACGACCTCCCGCTTGCCGTCCGTCGTGACGGCGAGGATTTCGCCGGTCCCCCAGTGGGCGAACCAGAGCCGGCCGTCATGCCAGCGCGCGGATTCGCCGATCACGAGTCCGGTCAGCAACGTGCGAGCCTCGATCATTGGACCTTCCCTCCTCGGAACGCGATGCGTCCACCTTCCATACGAACGGGAGGGGCCAGAATCGACATCTGGCTGCTAGACTGGGTCCACGCGCCCGTAGCTCAGTTGGATAGAGCATCGGCCTTCTAAGCCGGGGGTCGCAGGT
>CAWIMD010000008.1:0-92894 GCA_963837165.1 Vicinamibacteria bacterium | reverse complement strand
TTTCAGGCCAGGAACTGGCCGACCGGGCTTATGCGCAGGCGCAGAAGTTTGGCGCGGAGGTTATGATCGCGAAAGGCGCAGCAGAGCTGATCTGCGAACAACCGCCCTACGCTGTCAGAACGGACGACGGCGCGACCATTTCGGCCCGTACAGGTGATCATCGCCACAGGAGCCCGATACCGAAAGCCTGTCCTCGGGAATCTCGCTCAATTCGAAGGCGCCGGTGTCTACTACAACGCGACGTTCATGGAGGAAGCGCAACTCGGCGACTGCAACGAAGTCATCGTCGTCGGTGGCGCCAACTCGGCGGGCCAGGCTGCATTGTTTCTTGCTCAGGCTGGGAGACTCGTCCATGTGCTCGTCCGGGCGAACAGTCTTTCGGAGAGCATGTCGCGATATCTGCTTCGTCGGATTGAAGAGACGCCAACGATCCAGATCAGGTCGAGAACCGAGATTGTCGCTTTCGAGGGAAATGGGCATCTGGAACGTGTGCACTGGCGTGACGGCACAGGGGCTGTCACGAGTCACGACATCAAGCATGTGTTCCTGATGACAGGAGCGGACGCGAATAGTGCGTGGCTGAATGGATGTGTCGCGCTCGACGCGAAAGGCTTCATCAAGACCGGACCGGATTTGATGTCGGAAGACCTGGCAGCTGCCCGGTGGCCGCTCGGGCGCTCACCTCACCTGCTCGAAACCTCGCGTCCGGGCGTATTCGCCGTGGGCGACGTCCGGTGCGGCAACGTCAAGCGCGTGGCGTCCGCTGTCGGCGAAGGCTCGATCGCTATTTCGTTCGTGCATCGAGTACTGGCCGAGTCGTGACCTCTGTCGCAGGCAGCGGCCCGACGTGAGTGAGGCGTGATGGACGATTCCGGTACGGTGGCGAGTGGGGGTCGCGTATTCAACGTCGTGGCATTCGCCGGCAGTCTGCGGCGCGCTTCCTACAACCGCGCGCTCCTCCGCGCGGCGACGGAACTCGCGCCGTCAGCGCTAGATATCATGGTGCTCGAGTTGGACGATATTCCCTTGTACAACGAGGACGCGACCTTTCTACAACGCTTACAGATCTGATCCCGCTTCACGTTCTGGCGGCCTTGGCTGGACGATCCGCTCGGCAAGCCTCGGCGAACGCGCATTAGACCGACTTGGGGGGCAAGGAGCATTTCATGGCGGAGCCTATGCCAGGTATCGACTTCGCCAATCTCCCTGCGCCCAACGAAGGCATTCGTGTGGCGTTGTTCATCACCGTCCGCAAGGTGGCGAGATCCCGTGACTTCTATTCGCGCGTCTTGGGCGGCACCGTCGTCATGGACGAGAATCCTTGCATTGTGAAGCTGTCCAATTCGTGGATCATCATGAACCCTGGCGGACCACCCACTCCGGACAAGCCGGATATCTCGGTCGTCGACTACCAGGCCGGAAACACGACGTCAATGTTCATGAATTTGCGAGTTGCCGACATCCAAGGATGCTACGAGGAGTGGAAGGCGAAAGGGGCGGAGTTCGTGACGCCGCCGATCGACCGGGGAGCGGAAGTCCGCTGCTACATGCGGGACCCAGACGGATATCTCATCGAAGTCGGCCAGTCCACTGGCCTGCTGCGCGGCCAGCGCGCCGCAAAACGACTGGAGGATCTCCCAGGTTGAGTTGGATGCGGTTTGTCTCCGCGACGTGGCCGGACTTGTCACGGGCCGCGCACCTCGCGGCGATGGAAGCGCCGGACGTGATCGTCGGACGATGTGCGCCAGTTTTCTTACTCATTTGCGCTAGCGAACCGGTTGGGTCAGACGGGGCGTACGGCGGCAGGGACGTGGGCGGCCAGGAGTGCCGCGAGTGCGGTGGCGCGTTGCTGGGCGTGGCGAACTCCTTCGGGCGCGTTGGGATCGGCGGCCGCGGCAGTACAGCGGTCGGCGAGCAGGGACGTGCGTTCGTGGAGTAGGGCCCAAGCCGATTCGCGCCAGGGAACGAAGTTGCCCAACGTGTAAAACATCTCGAACGCAAAGCCGGCAGTGCAGCCCGCGTGCGGCGTGCCGACCGGCAGCCTGGTCAGCTCCGTTGCCAGAGGGCTGAGCACGCCTGCCATCAAACCCACCGCCACGCGGATCAAAGTGCCAAGCTGTTGGTCGGTCTCGTCAGTGTGTGTGAAGAAGCGAGTCAGCGTCTGCAGAACCAGCTCGTAGGCGAGCGCGGCCAACTCGGCCACCTCGCGGGTGCGTGGTTCGACAATGATCGGTACCGGCGCCGAGTTGTCGAATGGCTGGCGCGTGTACGCGGCGAGCACGGGCCGGGTCGGCTCGAACGAGGCGTCACGTGCTCGTAATTCCTGATACTCCTCGAAGAGCGCGAGGAAACGACCATAGTGCGCTTGGCGCCAATCGCCGCGCGCGCCCTCGCCCTGCTCGATGATCTCCGCGACCGCGGCTGAAGCAGACGTGAGATCGGTCACCGCGACCAGTTCCGGCCAGTGGAACAGCTCGGGTGTCGCCTGGGCGCGCGGTGAACCGACAAACACCGCCTGCTCGCCGAGCCGTGCGACTAGGGTTTGGAGCCCGTCGCCGATGCCACGGTAGAGGTGGCCGATCGTGGCGTACTCCTGACCGCGCGGCATGGTTTCCGCGGTTGCCAGCGTCTCGCGCGAGGGTGCGGTTGGAACGAAGCCCTCGGCGTCCTGACGCTCCATCCCCTCGGGCCGCTCGAGATACAGAAAATGCTGCAGCGCCTGGTCACCAAACGGCAGCAGATCCAGCTGGATCGGCGACGGGAAGTAACCCGACCGCTGAGGGAAGTTGGGTCGTCCGAGTGTGGGCGCGGCGCCGATTGCCGTGGACAGGTTGGCGACCAGCGCCAAGTGCAGCATCTCCTGGACCGCGATGCTGTGCAGCGTCTCGCGCCACCGATCGACAACCTCTGCCTGCTCGGAGGTGAGACCTTCGTGGGTGCCCTGTTTGAGGCTAAACGCCGCAAAAAGGTACTGGCACATGATCATGTGCTCGAGCTGCGCGGCTTCAGACAGCAACCACCACACATCTTCGCGGTTGGCGACGACGACCCTGGGCTCCAACATGCTACGCCTCCGTCGACCGTGCTTCGACCCGCCCGACGGCACCCTCCACGACGACCCGGTAGGTCATCAGCGGATCAATTAACGGCTCTCAGCGACCTCTCAGGAGTTCGTCACGGCCCCCCGACGGCTAGGTCTTGCTTGGTACAGACCATGTGGCGACGCGGCTTGTGACACATCCTCACAGTCCGGGTCCATTGCCGAAGGAGGTGGTGCATGCAGAGTGAATGTGTGACGTGGTCGCGAGGAAACGGGAATACGCGGCGCCGATTCGTGTCCGCGTCACGATGACCTAAACGTCAGGGTTTTCGACGGCCAGAGCGTTCCGTCAAATTGACCCGATCGCGTCGTAGCTCAACGAAATCCCCGTAAGTGATCCGAGAACCTTCGGAGGTCTATCACAATTTCTCAGTGGATCAATTTCTGTCCGTCCGTAAATGGCTGAATGAAAAACGTTTCGCGGAACGGTCCATCTGAAGGAGCGTTTTGCGCTACACTGTTCCAGACGGCTCGCAAGTGATTGATTCTAAACGGAGAGATGTCCGAGTGGTTGAAGGAGCACGCTTGGAAAGCGTGTGTAGGGGAAACTCTACCGTGGGTTCGAATCCCACTCTCTCCGCCACCCTCGCTCACTACCAGGTCGGCTGGAGCGTGTGAACTTCAGCGAGGTCGCCGAAGCGCCCTGACGCTCCCGTTCACGGAATCCGCTTGACCGCCTCGTCCGTCGTGACCGTGAACCGGCGCAGGTCGCCGTACGACGCCTGTCCCTCGACGTAGGCTCGTCTCAACCCGAACGCACGCTCCGGATCGGGCGTCAGATACCATTCCCACAGCCGCTTCGGCACGAGCACGTCGAGGCCCGCCTGCTCGCCATATGTCACGTCGAAGGCGCCGTCGATCTCCTCGGCGCGGTTCGAGAACCGGAGCATGGCGCGCGCGATCCGCCCCGTGCGCGGCTCGATCCAGAGTCGGCCCTTCATGGGAACGTCGTGACCGGCCGGCGTCCGCACCATGGTGGGGCTCGCGATCTCCGAGAAGGCGAGCACGACGCAGCAGCCCGGGCCTGCGGCATCGCTGGCTTCCCGGGTCCACGTGAAGCGGCTGAGCGGCGACGCCAGCAGGATCTGGAGCGGGAACGCCGGGGTGTTGAAGTTCCGGCCGGTGCCGAGGTTGTAGCGCGAGCTCTCGTCGGCGATGCGCCGCAGCTGATCGCGATCGGCGGCCCGTCCCGACATGAAGAGCTCGTGCACGCGCGTCGAGCGATCGCGCACGGCCTTGCCGTCCACTTCGGCCACGTCGCGGTAGCCGACCCAGACCCTCCCGGGTATTTGCACCAGCAGCACGTCGGAGCGCACCTGACGGCGGCGGAGCGCACCGTGGGGGCGCTTGACGAGCTGTTCGCCGCGGCCCTGCTTCCACGCCAGCTCCGGCTCGTCTCCCGGCGACGGCGGAGCGCCACTCCACAGTTTCACCACCTGCACGTCACGCTCTTCGACCACGACGGTTGAGACGGTCTGCTGGAAGTGCTCGACGTATTCGCCTGCACGCTCGATCAGCGCGGGCACCGAGGGCCGCCCGCTGTCCGGAGCCACGGCGGGCGCAGAGCCGGCGGGCTCCGGCGCGCGGGCGACGGCGGGCGGCTTCCCGGGACCGGCCGACTCGCCCGGCGTGACGGACGGCGCGGCCGCGTGCTGTTCCGCGACGGGCACGGGCGGCGGCTGGATCACGAAGACCCTGCGCGCGTGAATGGCCGGCCGCGGACGTCGCGACGTGCGAATCTCGATGCGGTGCGGCCGCCCGTCCCGCTCCGCGGGCAGCGGCTCGAAGGCGAGCAGGTACGAGCCGGCAACCTGGTGAGCGAGCTCCGTGAAGAACCGGGCTCCGGTCGCCGCGCCCGCCACCTCGATTCCGCCGGTTTCTTCCGGCAGACCGTACGCGCCCGGCCACGCGACCGTCACGGGATCCGCCCGCGGAGGCGTCGGCGCTGCGCCCTCCGGCAATGCCACGTTCGTCAGGTCGGCCATCGTCAGGGCATGGACCCGGACGCCGGTGAGACGCGCCGCCTCGATCGTCCGGTCCACCTCGGGTCGCAGCGACTCCTCGCGCGGCAGACCGCCGCTGATGACCACCACGTCGGACGGGCCGTCGCCCACGGCGCGGAACAGCCATTGAAGGTCGCGAAGCATCGCGGCCTCCTGCACCTGCAGCTCCGCGGATGAACTCATGCCGTGAGCGACGGGCCGGTCGCGTGGGAGCAGCGGCTGGCCAGGATCGCCGCACCCCTCCGACGCCGCGGCCCCGGTGCAGCCAAAGCCTGCCATGTTCTCCATGCCCAGACCGATTCGCGAGGTGTGCGTCAGCGCGCCGGTCAGGGCGCGTAGCGACGTCCGTCGGTCTCGGTCGAACTGCACGCCGTGCTCGGGAGGGAAGTGCGCGAGCGGGAGGCTCACCACGGCCAGCGCGTATTCCGACGGAAGACGTTCGATGAATCCCTTCGCCGCCTTCAGGGCTTTTGGGCCCTCTCCCGGGGCGATCGACGCGGTATGGACGACGAGCACGATGCGACGGTCGGGCCGGCCCGCGATTTGACCGCCGACCGGGTGCGAGGCAGAGAGGACGCCGCCAGATGGGGATGGATAGTAGACGAGCGACAGGATGGGACGTGGCGTCCCGTCCACGAGAAGGGTCACCTCGTCCGCGCGCAGATCGGTCACCTGCGCGTCGTCTCTCATGACCCGCATGTCCACGAGCACGACGTCAGCGTTGGCGCGGTAGACCTGCTGTGCGGCCCCGGCGACGCCGCTCGACAGAATCGCGGCGGCGAGCAGGCGTGTCGTGGAAGCCCGATACGGGGCAGGCCTGAAGGCCTGCGCTACATGTGTCACGCTACTGGGCAGGCCTGAAGGCCTGCGCTACATGCGTCACGCGACATGCGTCACGCGCCCTCGTGTACCGCAGGTTAGCACCAATCCAGACGCGATCACTGAACCGGGCACATCACACGCACGGAAACGTAACACTGTTCGGCCTACAATCACGGTGGGAGGCAGGTGTTCCATGTTGCACAGGGCCCGGCTCGCCACCGCGGCATGCCCGCCGCCGGCGGTCCTCATCGCATGCCTGCTGATCGCCCTGCCCGGCATTGCGGCGGGAGCCCCGGCCCAGGCCGTGCCCCGCGCTGAAGCCAATCAGCTGCACGCCGCCATCGCCAACGGTGACGTCGCATCGCTCAGGTACTGGCTGACGGTCAGGCACGCCGACCCCGCCGCGCCGAACGCCGAGGACCCCGACGTCACACCGCTCGAACGATGCCTGGGCCTCGCCGGGCGTGTCCTCGACGCGCCGGCGGGTCAGCAGGCGGCCTCGCCGGGCGCCGCCGCGCCCGTCGTCGGCCTGCGCGTCCTGCAGGACATGGTCGCGCTCCTCGACGCGCACGGCGCGCGGCTCGCCGACGCGGATCGGAAGAAGTTCTCGGAGCCCGTGCTCAGGTGGTTCGACGATGCCGCCCCTTCCGCGACACCTCCGCCGGCGCCGCCCGCGAAATCGACGCTCGTCGTCCTTACGAGGGACGAGCGCCGGCCGTGCAACGGCACGGGCCGCACGATCTATCTGGTGAACAGGAACGCGATGTCCATCAGGGCCGACGTGACGACGTACACGGACACGGCCGGCCAGGCGAGCCCCGGCACGAACAGCGACAGTTTCAGCGTCGGGCCCGACGAGTCGTGGCGCCTTGGCTGCGACGTGTCGCCGGCGGGCAGTCCGGTGCGCTACGTGCTGGACGGATGGCGATGAACGAGGGTGGCCTCGGCCGGCGCCCAGGCCTCGCAGGTGCGGCAGATGTCCGGGTCCGGAAGCACCCTCGGGAGCGCCTGGCGCGTGCAGCTCCACGCGTGATCGGCCGCCTGGAACCAGTACGGCCGCGGCAGCTCCAGCGTGGGCTGCCCCCACTGACACGTCGGGACCGAATGTGTCTGCGCCATGTGTCGCCTCCACACGGCCTCCTTGCAAGGATCCTGCTAGCCGGCTGACCGGCGCCTGACTCGCCGGCCGAAGGAGCGCCCGGGCGCACGAGCAGATCGTCGGCGCTGGCATGCGGACTATTCGCCGCTGGCTGCGGGAATCTCCGCCATCCTCCCGCCCGCACTGCCGCGCTATACTTGCGCCGGACCGCGGGCGATCGCGGTCCGCCCTCCCTCCTCCCCCGGACACGCTGAAGGTGATCATGAGAGCTCGTGTCGTCGTTCGGGCGCTGCGCGGCGCGCTGGCCGCGGGCCTGGTCGCGGGGGCCGTTCTTCCGGCCCGCGCGCAGCTCGCGCTCCGCGTGGTCGTCTCCGGTCTCAGCCAGCCCGTGGCGTTCATCCAGGACCCCACCGACCCCTCGGTGCAGCTCATTGTCGAGAAGGGCGGCCGGATCCGCGTGCTCAAGGCGGGCGCGGTGCAGGCGGCCGACTTCCTGGACCTGAGCGCGCTGGTGTCGCACGGCCAGGAACAGGGACTGCTGGGACTGGCCTTTGCCCCCGACTACGCGAGCAGCCGGCGCGTCTACGTCGACTTCACCGACCTGCAGGGCCGCACGGTGATCGCGCGCTTCCTCCGGTCCTTCGCCGATCCGCTGACGGCCGATCCGGCATCCCGCTTCGACCTGCGCTGGCCCGGCGGACAGCGTTACATCGTGCAGCCGTACGCGAACCACAACGGCGGCACGGTGCGGTTCGGCCCCGACGGCTTCCTCTACATCGGCATGGGAGACGGTGGCAGCGCCAACGATCCCGGGAACCGCGCGCAGGACCCGAATACGCTCCTCGGCAAGATGCTGCGCATCGACGTGTCGGTGGACGCGTCCGATCCGGACGGCTACCGCATCCCGCCCGACAATCCGTTCGTGGACGCCGATCCCGTGGCGGCGCCCGGCGAGATCTGGGACTTCGGCGTGAGGAACCCGTGGAAGTTCAGCTTCGACGACCCGTCGCGCGGCGGCACGGGCGCGCTCTTCATCGGAGACGTCGGCCAGGGACGGCGCGAGGAAGTGGACATCGAGCCGGCGGCCGCCGGCGGCCGCAACTACGGATGGCGCATCCGGGAGGGCCTGATTGCCGGCGAGGCGCTGCCGGTCCTTCCGGCGGCGTTCCTCCCGCTGATCGATCCGGTGTTCGACTACACGCACAGCGTCGGCCAGGCCGTCACCGGCGGCTTCGTGTACCGCGGGACGCGCCTGGACGCGTCCTATGTCGGCCGCTACTTCTTCGGCGACTACGTGTCGGGGAAGCTCATGTCCATGGCCGTGGACTACGACATGTCCGGTGAGGCGTCGTCGGCGGGAGTCGTGGACCATACGACCGAGCTCGGCGGTCCCACGGTCATCGGCAACCTGAGCTCGATCGACGTGGACGGCGACGGCGAGCTGTACCTGGTGGACCTCCGCGGGAGCATTCGCCGCGTCGAACCGGGTGCCGTGCTCACGCTGTCGGTGGCCGGCGCCGGCTCGCTGACCGCTGCCCCCGCCGGCTTCACCTGCACGACGTCCTGCTCGAGAACGGTCGTTGCCGGCTCGGTGCTGGCGCTGCAGGCCGTACCCGCGCAGGGCTGGACGTTTGCCGGGTGGAACGGGGACGCCGACTGCCTGGACGGCCGGCTCACCCTGTCGTCGGCGCGCACCTGCTCGGCCACCTTCCTTCCCAGACTCGCCGTGCGCCCGCCCTCCCGCGTCGACTTCAACGACGACGGGCGAGCCGACGTGTTCGCATACCAGGCGATGACGGGGGCATGGACGATGGATCTCACCGGCACCGCCGGGTCCGCCGGCAGCCTGCACGGCGCCTGGCACGCGGGCTGGACCATCCGGCCGGCAGATTTCAACGGCGACGGCCTGACGGACCTGTTCCTCTACGACCAGGTGACCGGACAGTGGTTCAGGGCTCTGCGCAACCAGGCCGGGGACTTCAGCTACGTCACGTCGTTCTGGCCGGCCGGACTCGACGTGCGCACGCTCGATCTCGACGGCGACGGGCGGACCGACGTGTTCCGCTACGATCCCGCGTCCGGCGAGTGGGGCCGGTGCCTGACGCCGACGGCCGGCGACTTCGTCTGCAGCGTGGGCGTCTGGGCGCCGGGCTTCGACGTCCACGTGGCGGAACTCGACGGCAACCACGATGCCGACCTGTTCCTCTACGACCCGCTGACCGGGGCGTGGCTCTGGGCCGTGAACGACGGCGTCTCCGGCTGGATGACGATGCCGGGCGTCTGGCGCGACCGGTGGCAGGTCAGCATCGGCGACTTCAACGCCGACGGCCGCGCCGATGTCTTCCTGTACGACCCGGACAGCGGGCAGTGGTTCATCTGCACCAATGCGCGGACGAGGTTCACGTACGTCACCGGCGTCTGGGCGCCGGGCTGGACCGTCTCGCTCGCGGACTTCGACGGTGACGGCCGCTCCGACGTGTTCCTCTACAACCGCATGACCGGGGAGTGGTCGCAGGCCATCAACGGCGGGGGCGGTTTCACGTACGCGACCGGGCTCTGGGCGCCGGGGTGGCAGGTGCAGATCGCGGATCTGAACGGGGACCTGCGGTCGGACGTGCTGCTGTACCTGGCCGACGACGGGGCAGTGGTTCCGGTGCCTTGCCGCAGGCATCGGACGATTCTTCTACACGACGGGTTTCTGGGACGCGAATCTCACCGTGATCGTCTCCCCCACGGGGTGACGTGGGGCCGGGTCGCGCCTCCTACGGCAGGCGCGGGAGGCGGATGCTGAAGGTGCTGCCGCGGCCCTCGCCGTCGCTGGCGGCCGCGACCGTCCCGCCGTGGAGCTCGACCAGCCGGCGCACCAGCGTCAGACCGATGCCGAGACCGCCGTCGGCGCGGTCTATCGTCCGGTCGGCCTGCATGTAGAGGTCGAACACGTGCGGGAGCAGGGACGGCGAGATGCCGTAGCCGGTATCGGCCACCGTGAGCAGGACGTCGCTGCCGTCGTGTCGAAGGGCGATGCGGATGGAGCCCTCGGGCGGCGTGTACTTCACGGCGTTGGTGAGCAGGTTGGTCAGAATCTGCTGGAGTCGGACGGCATCGCCGTCGATCCACAGCCGAGCGTCCGCGACGTCGAGGCTCCAGGACCGGCCGTCTCCCTCGATGAATGCGGAGACGACGTCCCGGGTCGTGTGGGCCAGGTCGAGCGGCTGTCTGGTGAGCCGGATCTTGCCGGCCGCCAGGCGCTCGAGATCCAGCAGATCGGCAATCAGCCGGGAGATATGGCGGACCTGCCGGGAGATCACCTGGCGAGCCCGCTGGGACGGCGGCCCATCGCCTGGCCGCTCCTCGAGGATCTGCACGGCGCTGCTGAGCGCGTTCAACGGCGAGCGCAGCTCGTGCCCGAGCGTGGCGAGGAACTCGTCTTTCGATCGGCTGGCGCGCTCGGCGCGGCGCCGCTCGCTGTCGGCCTCGAGCAGCTCGGTCAGGTCGGTCACGACCAGGTTCAGCCGATCGGGGTCTGCCGGCGAGGCCGTGCCGAGCGAGAGGCTCACGGGGATTTTCCGGCTGCCGACGAGGGTACACCGGCGGCGTCCGGCGCCCGCCTCCAGCAGCGCGGCGAGCTCGGGGTGATCGCCGGGGTCCAGGAAGCGCTCCAGGCGGCTGCCCATCACCGATTCGAGCGGTTCGCCCACCAGATCGGAGAAGCAGGCGTTCGCATACAGGATGTCGCCGCTGCGCGACAGGACGAGCGCGCCCTCGTGCATCTGCTCGACGAGTGTCCGGTAGGGCTCCTCGGCGCTGTGCAGGGTGTAGACGCGACTGCCTGACGCCCCATGCACCACGAGGGCGTCCACGCCGCCCTCGCGGATCGCCTCGAGCATCTCCTCGGTCTCGGCGAGCCGTGCGCGGAGCGAGTCGATGTCGTCGCGACGGTCGATGCGTGCGGTGCCCATGTGGTCACTCGCCGTCGTCGGGTACGCCGAGGCCCGCGAGGACACGCCCGACGTCGGACATGTCGCCCACGATGCGGCGCGTGGGCGGCGGCAGGAGCTTGACCAGGGTCGGCACCGCGACGATCTGGTCGGCGCTGAGCCGCTCGGGCTCCTGGTAGACGTCCACGACCTGCAGCTCGTGCCGGCCTTCGAGGTACTCGCCGCAGATGGCCTGCAGGTTGGTCAGGGCGCGCGCCGACCGCGGCGTCATGCCGGTCAGGTACAGCCGGAGGACGTAGTGCTGGTCGCGTGCCTCGAGCGCCTGCTCGTAGTGCTCCAGGAGGCGGCGGTCCGGCCGGCGATCGTCAGGTGCGTTCACGGAGGTCCAGCCCCACGAGGACCCGCTCGGTGTTCGAGAGGTCGCCGATGATCTTCTTGATCGGTTCAGGAAGGCGGCGGACGAGCGTCGGCACCGCCAGGATCTGGTCGCCGCGCGCGAGCTGCGGGTTCTCGAGCAGGTCCACGATCTCGATGTCGTAGTGCCCCTGCAGGTGCTCCTCGCAGATGCGCTTGAGGTTCTTGAACGCCAGGACGGACCGGGGCGTCTGCCCGGCCACGTAGAGCCGCAGCTCGTAGACCCCGGATCCGGGCGAGGTGCCTGGCGCGACCTCAGGAGGCATCATCTCTATTCCTTCGAGGGTCGCGGCCGGCGCTGCGATGAGGGGCGGCACCCGGCCGCGCGGGCGGCAGGACGTGCACGCCCTCGTCGGTCAGCTCGAACGCACGCTGCTCGGCCGAGTGCGGCATGCCGCGCGACTTGAGCACGTAGAGCGCGCGCCGGTGGCGGCCGTTGTCGGCGTCGTTCGTCAGGACGATCCAGGTGTCCATCAGCGACGAGACCGTGGCCTCCGCATCGAGCGAGGCGTCGCTGCGGGCGAGGCTGGTGAGCATGACCGTGATGTGCTCCGTCTTCAGGTGATCGATCACGCGCGTCAGCATCGCCTGCACGTCGCCGGGGGTGCCCACGGAGATGAGGTTCGTCACCGGGTCGATCACGACGAGGCCCGGGTCGAAGTCGCCGATGACGCGGTTCATGGCGACCAGGTGCGTTTCCAGGCCGTGGCGCGACGGGCGGTCCGCGTGGAACTGGAGCAGGCCCGCGGAGACCCACGGCTCGAGGTCGATCCCGATGGACCGCATGTTGCGCAGCACCTGTGCCGGCGACTCCTCGAAGAGGAACCACAGGCAGCGCTCGCCCCTGCGGCACGCCGCGTCGAGAAAGTGCGCCGCCAGGCTCGTCTTGCCGGTGCCGGCGAGGCCTGACACGAGCACGCTGCTGCCCCGGTAGTACCCCCTGCCGCCGAGCATCTCGTCGAGCGCGGGGACGCCGGACGACACCCGCTCCAGTGGTGCCGTGTGATCGAGCGTGAGCGACGACACCGGCAGCACGCTGATGCCGTTGACGTCGATCAGGAACGGGTACTCGTTCGTCCCGTGGTAGGAGCCGCGGTACTTGACGACCCGTAGCCGCCGGGTCGAGATCTGCTCGTGCACGCGGTGGTCGAGGAGGATCACGGCGTCGGACACGTATTCCTCGAGCCCCTGCCGCGTCAGCGTACCCTCCCCCCGCTCGCCGGTGATCACGGCGGTCAGTCCCTGATCCTTCAGCCAGCGGAAGAGCCGCCGCAACTCCGCGCGCAGGATGGCCTGGTTCTCCAGGCCCGAGAACAGCGACTCGATCGTGTCGAGCGCGATGCGCCGGGCGCCCACGCTCCGAACGGCGTGTTGCAGCCGGAGGAACAGCCCCTCGAGATCGTAGTCGCCGGTCTCCTCGATCTCGCTGCGCTCCACGCGCACGTAGTCGATTGCGAGCAGGCCCGCGTCCACCAGCTCGCCGAGATCGAACCCGAGCGACCGCACGTCGCTGGCGATCTCCTCGGCGTCCTCCTCGAACGTGACGAGGACGCCCGGCTCGCCGAATCGCAGCGCTCCGTTCACGACGAAGCTCACCGCGAGCAGCGTCTTGCCCGAGCCCGGGCCCCCGCAGACGAGCGTCGGCCGGCCTCGGGGCAGGCCGCCGCGGGTGATGTCGTCAAGGCCGGCGATGCCGGTCGCGGCTTTCTCGATCTCCAGACCCGGCGTGCCGGGAATCGACGTCGCCGCAGTCGCGGCCAGCGGCTCCGGTCGAGCTGCCTCGTTCCGGGACGTAGTCAACGCTCAGTCCTTATGGGGAATCAAAGAAACCAGGAACCCCTACTGTAACGCCTTTCGCAGAATGAAGCGGTGTCAACTACGCGGCGCCCGCGAACTTCGTGAAGGACCGCCTGGTGTCCTCAGACGCCGAACTGGCGCAGATGATGATCCGTGTGCCGGTAGCCCCACCGCTGCCACTCGGCCCACGTCAGCGGCCCGAACACGGGGTGCGGCGGCCAGGCGAAGTCCCGTGGCGCCTCCGCGACGCGCCGCATGAGCGATTCCACCTCATCCGCATCCCGCGTGAACATCGTCGGCCGCGTGCCCCCGACGGCCTGGTCGATCTCCGGCCGCGTCGCGAACCCGGGCGGCCACGGCCAGGGCTGGTACAAAGCGAGCCACTTGACGACGCTGCGCGTGGGGAGCGTCGCGACGCCTTGGACGGGCTTGTCGCCGAGGGCCATGCGGAACGCGTCGGCGAGGTGGCAGATCATCTGCGCGGCCGACATGCGGCCCCAGCGTGCCGGGTGGTCGAGCCGCACCAGGCGCGTGCGCCGGAGCAGTGCCTCCAGGTCTGCACGGCGTGCCAGGGTTTTCATGCCGCGCGGGAGGACAGTCCCAGCAGGCGCTCTCCGCCGGCGTCGCGGAGTGCTGCCAGGGAACGTTGGCGGCCCGCCTCGGCCTCCGCCACCATCGCCTGGAACGACGGGTCGCCGTGGAGCGCTTCGAACTGCCGGCTGCCGGCCAGCGTCGCCGCGGGGTAGTACCCCTTGGCAACCGCGCGGCGCAGGTGCACGAGGGCGTCCGCGTGGTGCCCGAGATCGCACAGCAGCCACGCTTCCTGGAAGATGGCTTCCGGATCCTCCTGGATCCTGAGCGTGCCGAGCGTGGCGAGTCCCGTCAGCATGTCGCCGTGGCGGCCCTCGAGCCAGGCGAGGATGTGATCGGTCCACATCCGGAACGTCGCGATGCGTGGGAGCTGCCGCATGGCCTCGACGGCGCGCCGCGCCTCGTCGCGACGGCCGGCCAGGCCCAGGCCGATCACGCGAATCCCGTCGTCGGCGCCCGCGATCAGCGACGGGCGCTCCACCGAGAGGAGCCCGTCGATGTCGCCCATCATCAGCAGCGTCTGCTCGACGCTCGTCGGGATATTCGGGTCGAGGCGCCGCGCTTCGTCGTGCGCGGCGAGCGACGCCTCGTTGAGCCCGCAGTACCTGCAGGCGTGCACCAGCCCAGCGAAGAGCTCGGGATCGTTGCCGTGCCGGGTCGCCTGATCCACGAGCCGCACGACGGCCCGCTCGGCGCGGCCGATGTCGGCCTCGAGGTTCGCGTAGAGCTTGTGCGCCACCGAGAGCCGCGGGTTGATCTCCAGCGCGCGCCTGAAGGCCTCCTCGGCGCGCGCCTCGCTGTCGGGCGTGCCGACGATGTACTTGCCGATCACGCGGTGGCAGCGGCCGAGCTGCGCCCACGCGGGCGCAAAGCCGGGATCGAGGTCGAGCGCCCGCTGGTAGAAATCCCGCGCGCGGGGCAGTCCGTCGTAGGTGCGTGCCAGCTCGTTGGCGCGGAGGTACAGCTCGTAGGCGCCCGCGTGCATCGGCGGCCCGGGCGCTCCCGACCCCGTGTCGCCCACGAGGGGCAGCGACAACGCCGCGCCGACGCGACGGGCGATGTCGTCCTGCAGGTGGAAGAGATCGCCGAGCGGGGACTGCACCGAGTGCGACGTCAGCAGCGTGCCATCAGGCGCCCGCACCAGCTGCGCCGTCGCGCGGATCTGGTCTCCCGCCCGCAGCAGCGTGCCCATCACCACCCGATCGACGTCCGCCTCGGTGGCCAGGGCCTTCAGGTCGGGCGCCGGCGAGGCGAAGCGGGCCGCGGTGGCGCTCGACCGGATGACCAGCGAGCCCAGCCCCGACAGCGAGGTCGCGATCGCGTCGGGCAGGCTGAAGGCGAGGAAGTCGGTCTCCGGATCCGGGCGGAGGACGTGGAAGGGCAGCACGACCAGGCGCGTCAGCGGGTGCGCCAGCGTGGGCGTCCGGCCTGTCTCCACGCCGGTGATGGCGCGCAGCTGGACGGCCATCGCCTCGGCCGATTCGGGCCGGTCGGCCGCGCGCTTCGCCAGCGCCTTCCGAATGACCCGATCGACGGCCGCGGCGGCCGGCGATCCCACGAGCGCCGGGGGGTGCTCGTGCAGCGTCGCGTGCAGGATGTCCACCACCGTGCCGCCGACGAAGGCGGGCCGCCCGGCGAGCATCTCGAAGAGGATGGCCCCCGCGGCAAAGAGGTCCGTGCGCGGGTCCACCACGCCGCCGGTCACCTGCTCGGGCGACATGTAGCGCGGCGTGCCCATCACGAGGCCCGTGCGCGTGAGCCCGCCGGTCGAATCCAGCGTGGGCTCCGGCTCGGGCCGCGCCAGGCCGAAGTCGAGCAGCTTGACGCCGTGCGGCGTCAGGAACACGTTCGACGGCTTCAGGTCGCGATGGACGACGCCGCGGCCGTGGAGGGCGGACAGGGCCGCCAGGATCCCGAAGGCCACCGGCATCGCATCGGCGACGCTCATCGGACCGCGGTGCAGCCGATCGGCGAGCGGCTCGCCCTCGAGCAGCTCCATCGCGATGAAGAGGCCGGACGGGTCCTCGCCGATCTCGTAGATCTGGCAGACGTTGGGATGGTTGACGCTCGCCGCGGCGCGCGCCTCGCGCCAGAAGCGCCGGCGCGCCGTCTCGTCGGTCGCCAGCGACGACATCATCTTGACGGCGACCGAGCGCCCGAGGCGCTCGTCGCGGGCCTCGTACACCACGCCCATGCCGCCCTCGCCCAGGCGGCGGCCCACCGCGTAGTGCCCGATGCGGGTGGGCAGGGCCTGCGCCGACGGATCAACCCCGACCGTGGGGGCCGCATCCCCGCCGGTGGGCACCGACGAGGTCGGCGCTCGGGTCAGCCACTCGAAGAGCGCGCGAAGTGGTCCGCGGCGGGTGCGCGTGGGCTCGTCCGGCACAGGCTTTCGATCATACGACGAGCGGCACCGCGCTCGACCTGCGCCTGTCGCGACGTCTGCCCGCGCGCCCATTGGCAGGCCTGAAGGCCTGCGCTACATGCGACGTCTGCCCGCGCGCCTGATGGCAGGCCTGAAGGCCTGCGCTACAGGCGACGTCTGCCCACGCGCCTGATGGCAGGCCTGAAGGCCTGCGCTACAGGCGAGGGCTCAGGCGGTCCAGCCGCCGTCGATGACGTGGACGCCGCCGGTGGTGAACGCCGACTCGTCCGACGCCAGGTAGACGGCCAGCGCCGCGATTTCCTCCGCGCGCCCGAGCCGTCCCATCGGCTGCCGGCCCTCGAACATCGCGAGCACTTCCTCGACCCGCTGCCCGGTCGTCTCGGCCTGCCGGCGGACGCGCCCCCGCAGCGACGGCGAGTCCACCGTCCCCGGACAGATCGCGTTGCAGCGGATGCCGCGCGAGACGAAATCCACCGCCACGGCCTTCGTCAGGCCAATCACGGCGGCCTTGCTCGTGCCGTAGACGAACCGGCTCGGCACGCCGCCGATGCTCGACGCCACCGACGACATGTTGATGATCGAGCCGGCCTTCCGCTCCAGCATGCCCGGCAGGACCGCGCGGATGAGGCGGTACATCGCCCGCGCGTTCAGGGTCATCGACAGGTCCCAGTCCTCCTCGGTGCAGTCCAGGATCGTGCCGTTCTGGACGATGCCGGCGCAGTTGAAGAGGACGTCAATCGGCCCGACGGCAGCCGCCAGCGCCCGGATGGCCGCCCCGTCGGTGACGTCGAGCGGATGCCGCTGGCAGCCGTCGAGCGTCTCGAGCAGCTCCGGCCTGAGGTCGGTGGCGATGACGTGCGCCCCCTCGCGCAGGAAGGCCTCCGCACTCGCCCGGCCGATGCCCTGTCCGGCCGCCGTCACCAGCGCCCGCTTCCCCGCCAGTCGTCCCGTCACGGCGTTGCCTCCCCCACGACTTCGTGGACCACTGCCGTGGCGCCGCTCACCTTCGACGCGACCCAGAGCACGTAGCGGATGTCCACGCCTATCGACCGCGAGTACTCGGCGCTCCAGGCGTAGTCGTTGATCGTCGCTTCCCAGACCCGGTCGAAGTTCACGCCCACCAGCTCGCCCCGGGCGTTCAGCACGGGGCTGCCGGAACTGCCGCCGGTGGTGTCGGCGTCGTACAGCAGGTCCACGGGTACCGTGCCGAGCGACGGCGCCGCATAGGGCCCGTAGTCGTGCTCGCCGGCTCGCGCGAGCAGCGCCGCCGGCGTGTCGTAGAACGGCGGCACGCCGGTGGTCTTCTCGACCACGCCGGCCAGCGTCGTGAACGGCCGCGCCAGCATGCCATCGCGTGGAGCGTACCCCTTCACGTGCCCGTACGTCAGGCGGAGCGTGCGGTTGGCATCGGGGACGAAGTCCGCCTGCTGGAGCTCGGCCCTGGCGGCGACCAGATTCGCGCGCAGGCGGTTCAGCGTCCCGTCGCGCCGCTCCCGTGCCAGGCGGGCGTCCTCGAACGCGGGGCCGAGGCGCCGCGCCAGGTCGAGAAACGGGTCCCGGACCTCGGCAAGCGCCGCCGCGGCACGCGACCAGAGATCGTCCACCGTGCCGGCGTCCGCCAGCCGCGTGCCCGCGTATGCCGCGTCCAGCGCCGCATCGAGCGTGCGGCCGGCCAGCCAGCCGTCGAGACCGGCCACGCGCAGATCGGCCGGCAGGGCGAGCGCCGCTCCGAGCCGCTCCTCGAGCAGCGCGCGATCGGTGGCGGCGTCGTAGTCCGAGACGCTTCGCAGCAGCGACGCACGGGTGCGCGCGAGGTTGCGGTTGGTGTACGGCGTCTCGCGCTCCACGTCCGGCCGGGCCAGGTTCCGCGCATGGGCCTCCAGCGTGAGCGCGGCGGCCAGCACCGTGGACGTCGAGGTGTTCGGCCCCCAGAGCAGGTCGAGCAGCAGGTCCCGCGGAGCCGTGCGCCGCATGTCGGCGTACACGGCGGAGAGGTCGGGCAGCAGCGAGCCGTAGCGCGCGGCCCGGGCCGGATCGGCCGCGATGAACCGGGCCAGGTCGGCCTCCTCGCGGCGGCGCCGCGCCACCAGCCCCGTCCGCCGGATGCCCGCGATCTTCCCGCGGTAGTTCTTCATGACGTTCGACAGCCCCTTGACCCGCGCGTCGAACTTCAGCGCCACCGCGCGGTCGTCGCGTCCGGCCCGCTCCATGATGCCAGTCTGCGTCTCGAGCACGTCGGCCACAAACGGCATCCGGACCTCCGCTTCGAAGGCGAGGTACGCGGCGCTCCGGTGGCGGTACGTGGAGCCGGGATAGCCCAGCAGGAAGACGAAGTCGCCCTCGGCGGCGCCTGCCGGGTCGACCTTCAGGAACGTCCGCGGGTGATAGGGCACGTTGGCGGGATCGAAGTCCGCGGCGTGCTGGTCGGCGCCGACATAGACGCGCAGGAAGGAGAAGTCCCCCGTGTGGCGCGGCCACATCCAGTTGTCGTCCTCGCCGCCGAACTCGCCAATCGCGCGCGGCGGCACGTAGACGACCCGCACGTCGCGGAAGATCCGGTAGACGAACAGGACGTAGCTGCGGCCGGCGAACATCTCGGCGACCTCCGCCCGCGTCCCCGGCCGTGACGCCTCCTCGGTCTTCTCGATCTGCCGCGTGCGTGTCTCGATCGTTCGAGCGCGCCCGGCCGGATCCATGCCCGGGGTGATGCCGGCGAGGACCGCGGACGAGACGTCCCGGTACGACTCGGCGAACTGCGCGGTCAGGCCCGTGGCGCGCATCTCGTCTTCGCGGGACGCCGCGAGGAACCCGTCGGTCACGTAGTCGTGCGCGGCGGAACTGGCGGCCTGGAGCGCACCGAAGGCGCAGTGATGATTGGTGAGAATCAGGCCGTCCGGCGACACGAACGAGCCGGTGCAGCCGCCCACCTGCACGATCGCCTCCACGAGGCTGGCGCCGCCGGGGTTGTAGACGTCGGTCAGCGGCAGGCGCAGCCCGCGCGACTCGAGGTGCAGCCGGCCGATGGCGCTGATCGGGAACATGCCCTCGTCTGCGGCCGCGGGCACCACGAGCATCGCCAGGCCAACGGCGGCGCCGGCCAGACGCGAGACTGCCATGCCAGGATTCTAGTAGAACGGCTCGCGGACGGTTGGGGCAGGTTCGGGCGCGTGGGAAACCGGGCTCGCGACTACGAGCCGATTCGGCCGCCGACGAGGACGGCGGGCGTCATCAGCACCAGCGCGGAGACCTGCGACCATTTCGCGCCGCTCGCCCCGACGAAAGACGCCGTTGCGGCGACGGCCACGAGCCCGGCAACGGTTGCCGCGTGCAGCAGCGGGCGCCGCGGGGCGAGCCGCGCGGCCAGCCAGCCGGCGCCGAGCGCGAACATCATGCCGTAGCCGATGCTGAAGACCTTGAAGACCAGCCGCGCCTCGGCGTGCGGATCGACGCCTGCCACCTGGAACAACAGCACGGCCGACAGGCCGAACACGAGGTACCCGGCGACCACCGCAAACACCGAACGTCCGGACGGCACGGCCGGAGGGTAGCACACGAACAATGCGGAATGCGGAATGCGGAATGCGGAATGGGGAATGCGGAATGGCCCGCTACGTCGTCAGGTTCCGCGCGGCCTGGATGACCGCCTCCATGTGGTCCAGGTACCTGGCCAGGGCGGCCCTGCCGGCGGGCGTCAGGCGGAACTCGCTGCGCGGGGTGCGGCCCGTGAACGACTTCGCGCACGAGATGTAGCCGGCCTCCTCCAGCTTGCGCGCGTGGACGCTCAGGTTGCCGTCCGTGGTCTTCAGCAGGTGCTTGAGATCGGTGAAGCTGAGGGCGGGAGTGGCCGCAAGCGCCGAGACGATGCCCAGCCGGATGCGCTCGTGGATCAGCCGATCCAGGTGCTCGGCCGACGGCATCACGGCGCCGTGGGTTGCCCGGCGCTCCTCTCGGGGCCGACCGGCCGTTCCCGGCGCAACGGCACGTCGCAGGCTCGAAGTCCTGGCCACCGTACCTCCTCGCGATTATCGTAGCGGCAAGGCTTTGTGGTGTAAAGAAACTCACGCCGAGAGCACGTCGGCGGCGGGCTTGACGACGGCGCCGGCGGCCTCGAGCTCGTCGATCGCCCGGTCGCCGTCGCCCGGCTGCACGTCCACGGGCCGGACGGCGTCGGCCACGATGGTGACGGCGAAGCCCTGGCGGCACGCGTCGAGCGCGCTCGCGCGGACACAGTAGTCGGTGGCGAGGCCGCCGACGATCAGCTCGTTGACGCCGCGCGCGCGGAGGTCGGCCAGCAGGCTGCCGCGGCCGGCGATGCTGCCGTCGAACGCGGAATAGCCCTCCTCGTCGCGGCCGGCGCCCTTGGTCACGATGAGCGTCCCCGGCGGCAGATCGAGGGCGGGATGGAGGCGTGCGCCCGGCGTGCCGGCCACGCAGTGCGTGGGCCAGCGGCCGCCGTGCGTGGCGAAGTGGCGGCTGTCCGCGGGATGCCAGTCGCGGGAGGCGTACACCGGGAACCCCAGCGCCGCCACCCGCGCCGCCAGCCGGTTCAGCACGGGAATGACCGCGTCGCCGCCCGGCACCGCCAGCGCGCCTCCGGCGCAGAAATCGTTCTGCACGTCCACGACGAGCAGGGCCGAACTGCGGTCTTCGTGCGGACTGTCGTCCATGGAGTGTCCCTCAGATCCCCAGATCCCCAGATCCCCAGATCCCCAGATCCCCAGATCCCCAGATCCCCAGATCCCCAGATCCCCAGATCCCCAGATCCCCAGCCCCCCAGATCGTAAGGTATCGTCTTTCCGATGCTCCCGCCCGGCGCCCTCTCGACCGACCTCTACCAGCTCACGATGATGGCCGGCTACTACGGCGCCGGCCTGACGGGTCCGTGCACCTTCGAGCTCTTCGTCCGGGAGCTTCCGGCGAATCGCGCCTACCTGGTGGCGGCCGGTCTCGAGCAGGCCCTCGACTACCTCGAGCACCTGCGCTTCACCGCGGACGAGATTGCCTGGCTGCGGACCGTGCCCGCAATCCAGTCGGCGCCGGTCCGTTTCTTTGACGAGATTCTGCCCCGGTTTCGTTTCACGGGGGAGGTGTGGGCGGTCGAGGAGGGCGAGGTCGTCTTCGGGCACGAGCCGCTGCTGCGGGTCACGGCGCCGGCGCCCGAGGCGCAGGTGGTCGAGACGGCCCTGCTCGCGCTGCTGACTTTCCAGACCAGTGTCGCCACGAAGGCCGCGCGGGTCGTCATGGCCGCGGCGGGGCGGACCGTGGTGGAGTTCGGCACCCGGCGCGCGCACGGCCTGGAATCCGCCACGCTCGCCGCCCGGGCCGCCTACATCAGCGGCTGCGCCGCCACCTCCAACGTGGAGGCCGGCCGGCGCTTCGGCCTTCCCGTCACCGGGACGATGGCGCACTCCTGGGTCATGGCGTTCGACGACGAGCTGCAAGCGTTCCGCGAGTACTCGAGGATCTACGGTGCGCAGACGACGCTGCTCATCGACACCTACGACACGGTGGCTGCCGCGCAGCGGATCGTGGACGCGGGGCTGCATCCGGCCGCCGTGCGTCTCGACAGTGGCGATCTGGCGGACCTGTCGCGCGCGGTGCGGGCCGTACTCGATGCCGGTGGCCTTCGCGCGACGAAGATCCTGGCCTCCGGCGATCTCGACGAACACCGGATCGCCGCCCTGGTGGCCGCCGGCGCGCCGATCGATGCCTTCGGCGTGGGCACCGCGATCAGCGCGGTCGCCGACGCGCCGGCGCTCGGCGGCGTGTACAAGCTCGTGGAGGTCGAGCGCGACGGGCACCTGGTGCCGGCCGTGAAGCTCAGCGCCGGCAAGCGGACGTACCCGGGCCGGAAGCAGGTCTGGCGTGCATCGGACGGCGACTGCGCCGTCGAGGACGTCATCGGGCTCGAGCGCGAGCCGGCGATGGTCGGGCGGCCGCTGCTCGGTCCGGTGATGCGGAACGGCCGTCGCCTTGCGCCCTCGCCGCCCCTCGACGCGGTTCGGCGGCGCGCCGACGCGTCGCGTCGGGAGCTGCCGCCGGCCGTGCTCGCGATCGACGCGCGCGACGGGCTGCCCGTGCGGCTCAGCCCGGCGCTCGACGAGCTGGCGCGCGAGGCCGTTCACCTGCACGTCCGCTGACCGCTTCGCGGGGCCGGTACACTCAGGCGACGTCCGGGCCGCCCTGCGCCGGCAGGAGGCGCTGGCCCTCGAGCGCCTCGGCCAGCACTTCCACGATCTGCGGATTGAACTGCCGGGCGGCTTCCCGCCGGAGCTCCTCGATGGCCTTGGCGATGGTGGTGGCGGCACGGTACGGGCGGTCGTGGGTCAGCGCGTCGAACGCGTCGGCGACCGTGACGATGCGGCTGGCAAGCGGGATGTTTTCGGCGGTGAGCCCGTAGTAGCCGTTGCCGTTCCACGACTCGTGGTGCGACTGCGCGATCTCCTGGGCGAGGCGCATGAGCGGGAAGCGGCTGCCGGCCAGGATGCGCGCGCCGATTTCGGTGTGCGTCTTCATCACCTCGAACTCGGCCGGCGTGAGGCGTCCGGGCTTCAGCAGGACGGCATCGGGGATGCCGATCTTGCCGATGTCGTGCAGCGGCGCCGCCTGCCTGATCAGCTCCACCTCCTGGTCGGAGAGGCCCAGGCCGCGCGCCAGGAGCGCGGAGAGGTGCCCGACGCGGCGCGTGTGCTCGCCGGTCTGGTCGTCGCGGTACTCGGCGGCGACGGCCAGCCGCGTGAGGGCGTCGATCTGGGCTTCCTCGAGCTCGCGCGTGCGCTCGCGCACCTTCCGATCCAGCAGCGCGTTCTGGTCGCGGAGCTCGAGATAGAGAAAGCGCGTCTCGAGGAGGTTCCGGATCCGCAGCAGCACCTCCACGGCGTCGAACGGCTTGCTCAGGAAGTCCTTGGCGCCCATCGAGAGCGCGGTCTGCCTGGTCTCGGCGGCCGTATCGGCCGTGAGGATCAGGATGGGCAGGTATTCCTCGGCGCCGATGAGCGGCTGCAGCTCCTCGAGCACCTCGAGACCGGACATGTGCGGCATCCGCAGGTCCAGCAGGATCAGATTCGGGGCGCGTCGCCACGAAGCGGCCCACGGTCTGCCGCGAGTCGGTGAGACACTCGATGTCCGAGTAGCCCTTCAGCCGCAGCAGCCGCTCGAGCAGCTGGACGTTGGACTCCTGGTCGTCCACGACCAGGATGCGCGCGTCGGTCATCTCACGTGCTGGCATGGCTCGCTCACCGGAAATACGTCAGCCGCGTCCGATGCCTCTAATCGGCAGCTGGCCACAGGATCTTCAGCGCGCGACCCGGGCGGTCCCGCCCGTCATGACCCGCTCGACCTCGGCCAGGGTCGCCATGCTGGTGTCCCCCGGCGTCGTCATGGCGAGGGCGCCGTGAGCGGCGCCGCACTCGACGGCGTACTGGATGCCTTTGCCCGCCAGCAGGCCGTAAATGAGCCCCGAAGCGAACGAGTCGCCTCCGCCGACCCGGTCCAGGATTTCGAGGCGCTCCCGGGCGGGCGCCGTGTGAAACGCCCCGTCGGCCCAGGCGACCGCGCCCCAGTCGTTGACGGAGGCCGTCGTGGCGTTCCGGAGCGTCGTGGCGACCACCTTCAGGTTGGGGTAGGTCGCGATGACCTGGCGAATCATCGCCGTGAAGCCGGCCGGGTCCAGATCGCTCAGGTGCGCGTCGACGCCCGGCACCTCGAAGCCCAGCGCGGCTGAGAAGTCCTCCTCGTTGCCGAGCATCACGTCCACGTGCGGGGCGAGCGTGCGGTTCACCTCGCGGGCGCGCGCCTTGCCGCCGATTGCCTTCCAGAGCGACTCGCGGTAGTTCAGGTCGTAGGAGACGACGACGCCGTGGCGCCTGGCGGCCTGCAGGGCCTCCTCGGCGACCAGGGGTGTGGTCTCGGAGAGCGCGGCGAAGATCCCGCCGGTGTGGAACCACCGCGCGCCCGCGACGCCGAAGATCTCGTCCCAGTCGATGTCGCCGGGGCGGAGCTGCGACACGGCGGTGTGCCCGCGATCGGAGCAGCCGAGCGCCGCACGGACGCCGAACCCGCGCTCGGTGAAGTTGAGGCCGTTCCTGACGCTGCGGCCGACGCCGTCGTAGCCGACCCAGCGCACGCGCTGCTCGACGCCGCCCTGGAGCATCAGGTCCTCGACGAGGCGTCCCACGGGGTTGTCGGCGAGCGCCGTGACGATGGCGGTGGAGAGGCCGAAGCAGCGCCTGAGGCCCCGCGCGACGTTGTACTCGCCGCCGCCCTCCCACACCTGGAAGCTGCGGGTCGTGTGCACGCGGAGGTCGCCGGGATCGAGCCTGAGCATGACCTCCCCGAGGGCCACCAGGTCCCAGCGGCAGGACTCGCGTGCGCGCATCGTCAGCTCGGCCATCTCGCTCCCTGGATCCCGGCGTGGAGGGGTGGAAGATTACAACACAAGCGCGGCCGGCGGCACGGAACCCGTCTGGGTTACACTGGTTGAACGCCCTTGACTGGTTGGGCGCTCCGCCGTGCGCCGCACCGCGGCCCGGACCCTGTGCAAGGTCAGCCTACGAACCGCGTCAGGGCCGGAAGGCAGCAGCGCTAAGTGGATCCTGAGCTGTGCCGCAGGCCATCCGGGTCGCGGTGGGACGCGCGCGGAGCGCCTCAATCGTCAATCAATCGTCAATCAATCGTCAATCGTCAATCGTCAATCATCAATCGTCAATCCACAAGGTGTCCTACCAGGTCCTGGCGCGTAAGTGGCGCCCCCAGCGCTTCGAGGACGTCGTCGGCCAGCAGGCCGTGACGACGACGCTCCGCAACGCGCTGGCCAGCGGGCGCGTCGCGCAGGCGTTCGTGTTCGCGGGAGCCCGCGGGGTGGGGAAGACCACGACCGCGCGCATCCTGGCGCGGGCGCTGAACTGCGTGAACGGGCCCACGCCGGATCCGTGCGGCCGGTGCGACGCGTGCGTCGAGATCGCGCAGGGCCGCGACATCGACGTGCTCGAGATCGACGCGGCCACGCACACCGGCATCGACAACATCCGCGAGGTGATCATCAGCACGCTGTCGATGGCGCCGGTGCGCGATCGCTACAAGGTGTTCATCATCGACGAGGTGCACCAGCTCTCGGGGTCGTCGTTCAACGCGCTGCTGAAGTCGATCGAGGAGCCGCCGCCGCACGTGGTGTTCGTGATGGCGACGACCGAGCTCCACAAGATCCCCGACACGATCCTCTCGCGCGCGCAGGTCTACGAGTTCCGGACGATTGCCACCGGCGCGATTGCCGCCGAGCTGACCCGGATTGCGGAGGCAGAGGGCCTGCAGGCCACGCCGGATGCGCTGGCGCTGGTGGCGCGGGCGGCCGAGGGCAGCATGCGCGACGCGCAGAGCGCCCTGGATCAGGTCATCGCGTTTGCCGGGACCACGATCACCGCCGAGGACGTCTCCACCGTGCTGGGCCTGGTGGGCCGGGACCTGCTGTTCGACATCCTCGGGGCGGTCGCCGACGAGAACGCGGCGGCGGCCTTCGACCTGGCGGGCCGCGCGGTGGACGCCGGACACGACCTGCGGATCCTGTGCCGCGAGCTGGCGGCGCTCGTCCGCGCGATGATGCTCGTCGCGATCGATCCGGAGCGGCTGCAGGATCAGGAGCTGGTGTTCGAGGCGGACCGCGAGCGCTTGCGCGCGCTGGCGGGCCGGTACTCGCGCGAGGACCTGCTGCGGTCGTTCGACCTGCTGGCGAAGACCGAGCAGGAGATCCGGGCGCACTCGCAGCCGCGCTACGCGCTCGAGATGGCGCTGGTGCGGTGGATTCACCTCCGGAAGCTCGTGCCTATTGCGGACCTGATCGCCGGTCTCGACCGCGGCGGCTCGCCGGTGCCGCCCGCGGGCCGCGGTCCGGCCGGTGGCGGATCGGCGCGCCCGGCGCCGGCCGCATCCAGCGGGGCGCGCCCTCCGTTTGCGTCACGTCCGTCCGGGCCCGCACCTTCTGCACCGCCGGCACCTTCTGCACCGGCACCTTCGGCACGTCCAGCACCCGCAGCACCTCCAGCACCGGACGCCAGCGCGATCGCACCAGCGACCTTCAAGGAGCGCTTCCTCGCGGAGCTGCAGCGCACCAACCGCACGTTCTACTCGCTGCACGTCGCGCAGGCGCAGCGGATCGACGTGGACGAGCACCGCGTGCTGTTCACCTTCGGGCCGGTGCACGAGACCATGCGTCAGCAGGTGGAGAAGAAGCGGGAGTGGCTCGAGTCGGTGGCGGCATCGGTGGCGGGGCGGCGGATGGTGGTCGCGACGGCGAAGGGGACGGCGGCAGCGCCCGAGACGATGCCCGAGCCGTCGGCCATGGACGATCCGGCGCCGGCAGCGCCGCCCGTGGAGAACGCCGGCCTGAAGGCGCGCGCGCTCGCCGACTCCGGCGTGCAGGCCATGCTGGACGTGTTTCCCGCCGAGATTCGCGACGTCGAGGAGATCGAGTAAATGGATATCCGACAGATGATGAAGCAGGCCCAGAAGATGCAGGAGCAGCTGCAGAAGCAGATGCAGGATCTGCGCATCGAGGCCACCTCGGGCGGCGGCATGGTGACCGTTGTCGTGAACGGCTCCAAGCAGCTGCTGTCGGTCCGCATCGACCCGGAAGTCGTCTCGAAAGACGACGTCGAGATGCTGCAGGATCTGGTGGTGGCCGCGGTGAACGACGCCCACCGGAAGGTGGACGAGGAGCTGCAGAAGTCCATGGGGGGCATGCTGGGCGGCGGCATGCCCGGGATGTTCTGAGCCGGCGCCCCGCGGAGACATGTCGCACCCCGAGCCGCTCTCCCGACTCATCGAGCGATTCCAGAAGCTGCCCGGCATCGGCGCCAAGGGCGCCCAGCGGCTGGCGTATCACGTCTTGCGCACCCCGCGCGAGGACGCGGACCTGCTGTGCGCGGCCATTCGCGACGTGAAGGACCGCGTCACCTACTGCTCGACCTGCAACAACATCACGGACGTCGATCCCTGCGGGTTCTGCACGGACGAGTCCCGCGATCGTGGTGTGATCTGCGTGGTCGAGGAGCCGCAGAACGTCGCGGTCATCGAGAAGACGCGGGACTTCCGCGGCGTCTATCACGTGCTCATGGGGACGCTCTCGCCGCTGCAGGGCGTCGGACCCGACGACCTGAAGATCCATGGCCTGCTCGCGCGCGTCGAGCAGGGGCAGGTCGGCGAGGTGGTGCTGGCGACGAACCCGAACGTCGAGGGCGAGGCGACGGCCCTGTATCTCGCGCGGCTGCTGAAGCCGCTCGGCGTGAGGGTCACCCGCATCGCCACCGGGATTCCCGTCGGCAGCGACATCGAGTACGCCGACGAGGTCACGATGTCGAAGGCGATGGAAGGCCGGAGGGAAGTGTAGGGCCATGGTGCCCGCCAGCGCCCAGGTTCCAGCGGCCATCGTCCTCGTCCTCGGGGGCGTGGTGGCCTGTTTCTTCGGCTACCGCCTGTTCCGGATCGTCCTCGGCATCTACGGGTTCATCCTCGGGGCGCTCATCGCCACCACGGCGTCCGGCGCCGCGACCACCGGCACGCTGATCCTCACGGCGATTGTCGGCGGCCTCATCGGCGCGCTCGTGCTCAACCTCGCCTACTTCCTCGGGGTGGCGCTGGTGGGGGCGGCGGTCGGCGCGATGGCCGTCACGCTCGTCTGGGGGCGCAGCGGCGCCGAACCGCACGTGCTGGTGGTGATCCTGTTCGCGGTGGTGGGCGCGGTGGCCGCGATGATGCTGCAGCGGTATGTGATCATCACCGCGACGGCGTTCGGCGGCGCGTGGACCGCGCTGGTCGGGGGCCTCGCGCTGGCCGGGGATCGGACGGCCAGGACAGCGGCGGCGGCCAGTGACGTGTGGGTCGTCTATCCGCTGGACCCGGCGCCGGGCCGGCGCTGGGTGTTGTGGGCGTGGCTGGCGCTCGGGGTTGCCGGGTTGGTGACGCAGCTCAGCCAGCGGCGTCTGTCGCCAGCGCGAAAGGCGAAAGCAAAGCGGTGAGGGAGGGGATGGCGGGCTTCGAGCGACAGGCGACGATTTCGTGGGAGGGGCGGGTGCGCGACGGACACGGGTCCGCGAGGGGCGGCACGGGAGCGTTCGATCTGCCGGTGACGTTCGCGTCGCGGGTCGGCGAGCCGGAGGGGCGCACGAGCCCCGAGGAGCTGATGGCCGCCGCCCACGCGTCCTGCTATGCCATGGCGCTGGCCGCAACGCTGGCCCGCTCGGGCGGCGCCGTCTCGCGGCTCCACGTGAGCGCGACCGTCAAGGCCGACTTCAGCGAGGCCGGCCTCGTGATCCGCGCCTCGCACCTGCGTGTTCTCGCCGACGGCCTCACCGGTCTGGCCGAGGAGGCGTTCGTGAAGCTCGCCCGCGAGGCCGAGCAGCGCTGCCCCGTGTCGAACGCCCTGCGCGGCCAGGTCCACGTCGAGCTCGAAGCCATCGCCTGATTTCGGGGACTGTCCCCCCCTCCCATGGGACTCGGGGACTGTCCCCAAATGCGGGGCGTGTCTCGAAATGGATCACCGGACGCCGAGCAGGACCTCCACGGTCAGCTGATCCAGACGCTCGTATGGCAGTTTCTTCCCAGCCAGCGTCGCGCGCTTGAACTCGTGGCCCAGCAGCGCCGTGGCGTGTGACGACGAGTACGGCGCCGCGTCGGGCGCCGGCATGCTCGCCTCGTGGATCTCCTTCACGATCGCCTGGATTTCCCCATCCGCGTTCCAGCGCGCCGCCTTCTCCTTCAGGATCAGGTACGTCCGCATGCAGCCGCGCGCGAAATCCCTGACGCCGTCGTAGTTCTCGGTGCGATACGCGTGCGCGTCGAAGTGCCGCGGACCCTCGTAGCCGACGTCCTCCAGGAACTTGACGAGGAAGAACGCGGTCTTCGGATTTGCCGCCCCGAAGCGGAAGTCCTGGTCGTACCGGCCCGGCGCCTGGTCGTTCAGGTCGATGTGGAACAGCTTGCCCGCCTCCCAGGCCTGCGCGACGGCGTGCATGAAGTTCAGCCCCGCCATCTGCTCGTGGGCGACCTCGGGATTGACCCCCACCATCTCGGCGTGCCCCAGCGTCGGGATCAGCCCCAGGTAGCTCCCGGTCGTCGCCATGTAGATGTCGCCGCGCGGCTCGTTCGGCTTCGCCTCGAGCGCGAAGCGGTACCCGTATTTCCTGTCGATCGAGGTACTCGCACAGGTAGTCGATCGCGTACCGCAGCCGCTTCACGGCCTCGTCGGCGCGTCTGCACGCGTCCGTCTCGGTCCCCTCGCGCCCGCCCCAGAGGACGAAGATCTTCGCGCCGAGCTCCGCGCCGATGTCCATCGCGCGCATCGTCTTCTGGATCGCGTACGCGCGCACGGCGGGGTCGTTCGCCGTGAACGCGCCGTCGCGGAACGCCGGATCGAAGAACAGGCTGACGGTGGCCATCGGGACGACCAGACCGTTGGCCGCACACGCCTTGGCGAACTCCTTGACGATGCGGTCGCGCTCGGCGGGCGTGGCGTCGATCGGCACGAGATCGTTGTCGTGGAGGTTGACGCCCCAGGCGCCGACCTCGCCGAGCAGCTTCGCGGCCTCGACCGGGGGCAGTGGCGGACGGACTTCGGACCCGAACGGATCGCGGCCGCGATTGGCGACGGTCCACAGGCCGAAGGAAAACTTGTGCTCGGGACGGGGGACGTAGTCAGGCATAGGAGGATGGGAGGATGGGTTTATGGGTTGATGGGAGTATGGGTTGATGGGAGTATAGGTTTATAGGTTGATGGGTTCATAGGTCGATGGGTCTATGGGAGTGACTTGAGCGCGGGGTACAGCGCCCGGAAGCGCTTGTAGCATTCCGCGAGCGTCGCGCGATCGGCCTCGACGGGCGCAACGCGGCCGGCGACCCGGACGACGGTGTCGCAGGCCTCGTCCACGGTCTTCCACACCCCGCCGCCGACCCCCGCCAGCAGCGCCGCGCCGTAAGCGGCGCCTTCCTCGGCCTCGACGGTCTCCACGGGATACCCGTAGACGTCCGCCTGGATCTGACGCCACAGCGCGGACCGCGCGCCGCCGCCGCCCAGCCTGACGGTGCCGACGGGCACGCGCATCTCGTCGAAGATCGTGAACGAGTCCTTCAGGCTGAACGCGACGCCCTCCAGCACGGCGCGGACGACGTGGCCGCGTGTGTGCGAGGCGGCCAGGCCCACGAGCGCCGCGCGCGCGTACGGATCCAGGTGCGGCGTGCGCTCGCCCATGAGATACGGCGCCCACAGCACGCCGTCCGACCCGGCGGGCACCGCCGCTGCGGCGTCGGTCAGCCGATCGTACGGATCGCGCCCGTCGTCCGGACCGGCGCCAAGCAGATCGCGCATCCACCGCAGCGACAGCCCGGCGCCGAGCGTGACCCCCATGACGTGCCACCGTCCAGGCACGGCGTGGCAGAACGCGTGGATGCGGCCGCCCGGCTCGAGCACGGGCCGGTCGGTCGCCGCGAAGACCACGCCGGACGTGCCAATCGTGGCGCTCACCGCGCCCGGCCGGACGATGCCCATGCCGACCGCGCCCGCGGCCTGGTCGCCGCCGCCGGCCACGACGGGCGTCCCGGCCCGCAGGCCGGTCGCCGCGGCGCCGTCGGGCGACACGCTGCTGGTGATCTCCGGCGACTCGTAGGCGCGCGGCATGAGCGACAGCGGCAGGTCCATCGCGTCGAGCATCTCGCGCGACCACCGCCGGCCACCGACATCGAACAGAAGCGTGCCCGACGCGTCGGCCACGTCAGTGGCCTTCTCGCCGGTGAGCCGGTAGCGGACGTAGTCCTTCGGCAGCAGCACCGAGCGCACCTCGCGCCAGAGGCCCGGCTCGTGCGTGCGGACCCACAGCAGCTTCGGCAGCGTGAAGCCGGTCAGGGCGGGATTGAGCGTCCACTCGATCAGCCGCGCCGCGCCGACCTGCTCGGTGATCTCGCGGCACTCGACGCCGGTGCGCTGGTCGCACCAGAGCAGCGCGGGCCGCACGACCTCGCCGCGCGCGTCGAGCAGCGTCGATCCGTGCATCTGCCCGGAGAGTCCGACGGCGCGGATCGCGTCCGGACCGACCGCGGGATGCGACACCACGAGGCGCACGGCCTCGCCCGCCGCCCGCCACCAGTCCCGCGGGTCCTGCTCCGCCCATCCGGTTTTCGGCGACGCGAACGGCACGTGCTCGCTGGTCGCCGAGGCCACGATCCGGCCGTGCTCGTCGATGGCGAGCGCGCGCGTGCCGCCCGTCCCGACGTCGATTCCGAGCAGATGTGCCATCGGTGCTCTACTGGAGCTTCTTCTGCGCGTCGCGATAGTGTCGCGACGATGACGGCACCCGCTGGTAGGCACTCCTGGCGCGGTCCTTGTCCTTGAGCCGCTTCTCGTAGATCTCGCCCGCCTCCCACCACGCGTCGTAGCGCGTCGCCGGGAATCGCGTGCCGAGCGTCTCGAACGCCCCGGCGGCCAGATCGTATCGCTTCAGGTCGTCGTAATACGAGGCCAGCTTCCAGCAGGCCAGCTCCGAGACGCCGGCCGACGGATAGCGGTCCACGAGCTGCCGGTACGAGACCAGCGCGGCCGGCACCGGCCGCCCCAGCGTCGGATCGGTCACCTTGAGGTTCTCGCGCTCCTCGATGCCGGCCCGCATCGCGAGCGCCTGCGGCGCCGTGGCGGTCCCGGGAAACGTCGTCAGGGCCTGTGTCAGGTAGTCGATGGCCGTCTGCACGCGGTCCGGCTGTTTCGTCTGCTGGACGAGGTCCGCCAGCCGCACCAGCGCTTCGGCGGCCACGGGATTCCGCGGATACGAGTTCTTCACTTCCGTGTAGGCCGCCGTCGCGGCGTCGAGGCGGCGCTGGCGCTCGTAGACGTGCGCGATGAGCAGGTTGGCCTCGGGCGCGCTCGGGCTCGCCGGCCGCTGGCCGAGCGCCGCCTGCAGGGCCGCGAGCGCGTTGTCGAACTGGCCTCCGCGGATGGCGGCGCCCGCAACGTTGACGGCGTCGGCGACCGGATCGGGCTCGGGCGGCGCCGGCGCCGATGGTGGCTTTGCGCGCGTTTCCGCGGCAGGAGCCGCTGCCGGCGAGGCCTTCGCGGTCTGGCGGCCGCCGGCGGTCGCGCCGGGCGAGGACTTTGCCGCGGGTTTCGGAGCGGCGGCTGGCGCCGCAGGAACCTCCGCCGCCTGCGCGTCGGACGGGGGCGCGGGTTCCGTCCCTGCGGCGTCGGCGGGCGCGGATGGCGTCTCGGCCGGTGCAGCAGCCTCCGGGGCTGGCGTCACAGCCGCTTGTTCCGACGCGCTCTCGCCCGGCGTAGACGCCGATGCCGCGCTCTGACTCTGCCGCCACACGAAGAATCCGGCGACCGCGACGAGAAGAACGACGAACACGGCGGCAAGCCCGAACCAGAGGCCCTTGCGGCGCGTGCCCGGTGCCAGGGTCGGCGTCGCCGCGGCGGGCGAAGGTGCGGCCTGGATCGCCGCCGGCTGGTTCGGCGTGGACGGCGGCACCGGCTGCGCGGCGATGATCGTGGCCGCCGAGCTCGCCGTCGAGACGCCGGGCGTGGACGGCCACGCGCCGGCGACGGGTCGCGATCCCGACGCACTGGCCGGCACCGGCGTGCCGGGCTGCGCGGCGTACCCGGCGCTGCTGGCCCGCGTATGACCCGAGTCGCGCGCGCGCCTCAGCCGTTCCAGGTCCGACTTGAGGCCGGACGCGGTCTGGTATCGCAGCGCCCGATCCTTCTCGACCGCCTTGTCGATGATTCGCTCCAGCTCGGGGGGCACCTCGGCGTTGAGCGACGACGCCGGCGGCGGCATGCGGTTCAGGATCGCGTCGAAGACCACCGCGGTCGTGTTGCCCTGGAACGCCTGCCGGCCGGTGACCATCTCGTGCAGCACGACGCCCAGCGAGAAGAGATCACTGCGCGCGTCGAGGTCCTCGCCGCGGGCCTGCTCGGGCGACATGTAGGCGATGGTTCCGACGGCCAGCCCACCGGTGGTCATGAGCGCTTCGGCAACCGTCGGCGCCGCGGCCGACACGCCGCCGAACGTGTCGCGGCTGAGCGGCGCCAGCTTGGCCAGACCGAAGTCGAGCACCTTCGCGTGGCCGCGCGTGGTCACGAAGATGTTGGCGGGCTTGATGTCGCGGTGCAGGATGCCCTGCGCGTGCGCCGCGTCCAGGGCGTCCGCGATCTGGATGCCGAGCTCGAGGGCCCGGCCGACCGGGAGGGGCTTCCCCCCGATGAGCTTGTCGAGCGGCTCGCCGTCGAGCAGCTCCATCGCGATGAACTGCCGGCCCTCGAACTCGCCGATGTCGTAGATGGTGCAGATGCCCGGGTGGTTGAAGCTCGACGCCGCGCGCGCCTCGCGCTGGAACCGCTCGAGCGTCAGCGGATCCTGGGAGGTGTCGGCGGGCAGGAACTTGAGGGCGAGCAGGCGGCCGAGCCGGCTGTCCTCTGCCTTGTAGACAATGCCCATCCCGCCGGCACCGACCTGCGCGATGACTTTGTAGTGCGATATGAGTCGGCCAATCATGGGCGGGAGAATGCCCGGGAATTGTAGCAGCACTCGACGGTGCCGAAGAACTCGTCAATTCCCAACGCCCAATCCCCAACTCCCACGTATGTCGAACCCAAATCGTCCAGCAATCGGTTTTGGGAGTTGGAGGTTGGGAGTTGGGAGTTGGAGATTGGGAGTTGGACATTGGGAGTTGGGAGTTGGAGATTGGGAGTTGGGAGTTGGAGATTGGGAGTTGACGGCTTCTCATGGTGACGGCCGTACTTCGAAATCCGTCCGCCGGACGACGGTCTGCCGCCGTCCCTTCGCGCCCTTCGCCGTGGCGGCCAGCTGGAAGACGTAGTCGCCCGGCGCCATCGACCCGGTCAGCTGGAGGCCGCCGCCGACCTTCACGGGACCGCCCGGCGTCGGGCCGGAATCGAGTCTGTCGGCCGGCGCCGCGAAGACCCGGATGCCGTCATGCCAGACGCTTGGCGCGGCCTCCACGACCTCGCGCGCGTTGTAGATTTCGTAGGTGTAGACGAGGCGGTCGCCGGGTGCGAAGACCCGCCGGGTCGGATCGGCCCGGGGTGTCTCTGGCGACGGGGCGGTCGCGTCATCGATGTCCGCGTGGGCGTCGCTGCCCGCCCCTGGGTCGTGTGCCTCGGCCAGCAGCACGCCCGAAATCGTGAACGCGCCGTGCGAGGCATCGTCCACCTCCACGTACTGTCCGGCCGAGCCAATCGCGCCGGACTGCCGGTCGCGGATGGAGAAGCGCACCTGGTAGCCGCCGGCCCGCGGCACCGGCACTTTCAGCGAGTACACGATGCCGCCGTCGCGGGAGAGTCCGGCATCGGCCGACTCCGATGCGATCGTCAGCGTGTTGGCGTTGCGCGAGATGAGCTCGCCCCACTCGTCGAACACGAGCGCGAGCACATCGGCGGTCACCGTCTCCCGGCCGTCCTCGCCTCGGGTCGTCGTCAGCGCATTCAGGTCGATGTGGAGCAGCGCGCGGAGATAGTTGCCGTCTTCGCGCGTGAACGCCGGCAGGACGGTCGCCCGGACGGGGATCGTCGTCGCCACGAACGGCGAGGTCGCCGCGGCAATCATCCGCTCTCCAGGCGTCTTCGGCTCGCCGCGCGGTGCATCCGGCACGCCGAGAAATCCCGTCCGCACGCGGACGCGCAGACCGGGGCGCTTCACGCGCAGGGAGATCTTGTGGAAGCGGGGCGTCCTGCCCTTCCCGGCGAACGTCCCGTCTGCCGGGGTGTAGCCGAGGATGTAATAGCCGCGCTCGGCCTCGTCCACACGGGCCAGGCCGCCGCCAAGATCGTTGGTGTTCTCGATGGCCTGTCCGCCGGTTTCGTGGGCGATGGCCCACAGCGAGTTCATGGTGGTGAACAGCAGTTTGTGCTTGTCGCCGCCGCACCCTCCCATACCTCCTCCGTCCTCTGCCGTGTCGCAGCCCGTCTGAAGTCCGCGCACGTCGAGCGTGTAGATGACGACGCCGGCTCGCGCGGCCTGGTCGTAGAGGCGTTCCAGCCTGCGGAGGATGCGCGGGTCCGTGAACTGGTCTTCTGTATCCAGCCGGAAGCCCTCGGACAAGAGAACCACGACCTTCCGGCCGGGGAGTTCCCGCGCGCCCTGGACGATCATGGTCAGCGCGCTGAGCGTGGCCAGCGCCTTGTTGACCTCGACGGGCCCCGGCGTGCCATTGGCCTTTGCGATGAGCGCGTCCATCTCGGCGGCCCCGTACGAGTTGCCGTGCGTCTTTGGGCTGGAGGGGAACGCCGACACGTGCCGCCGCGACAGCGCCGTCCACCGCACCTGGTCCACGATGTCGTGCAGCCGATGCTTGTCGGTCGTGAACTGCTGCAGCGCCCCGGAGAAGGTGCTGGTCCGGAGGATGCCGACCAGATCACCCGGCTGAACCCGGTCGCCGATGAACGTGTGCATGGCCTTGCGCGTGTCGCGGATGCTCTCCCACGACAGGCCGAGGTCGTCCACGACGAGCGCGATCGTGCGCTGGACACGGTTGGCGTCGAGCGGGTGCTGCGGCTGGGGAGCCGCGGGCGATGCCGCGGACGCCGCGAGGGTGGTCCTGCTCCCGGTCGTCACTGGCGCCGACTCGCGCACGTACTGCGCGAGCGTCAGCACCTGCGGGTCGCCGTCCTGCCGCAGCTCGAAATCGTCCGCGGTCAGATCGGTGACGACGTGGCCGTGCTTATCGGTGACGATGGCGTCGATGCGGACGGCGTCGACGCCGACGCGGAAGGAGGGTGGACCCTGCGGCGGTGCCTGCGGGCCCAGGCCGAGCAGGCCGACGAGCGGGACGACGGCGATCAGGAATGCCCGTGTCATGACAGGTTCACTGCACCTGGAAATCCATGTGACGGATGACCGTTGTCGGATGGCCCCTCCGATCCTTCGCCGTGGCGGCGATCTGCAAGACGTAGTCGCCGGGCGCCATCGAGCCGGTCAGCTGGAGACCGCCGCCAACCTTCAGGGGCGTGCCGGCCTTCGATCCCGGTTCGATGCTGCTTGGGGGCGCCGCGAAGACCTGCGTGCCCTCGTGCCACACGCTCGGCGTCACTTCCACGACGGCGGGCGGATTGTAGATCTCGTATGTGTAGACGAGCTGGCCGCCGGGTGTGAAAACGCGGCGCGTCGGGTCGCTCGGCACGACCGCGGGCGTGACGCCTGGCTCGGACGCGGCGTGGACCTTGGCCTCGCCGGCCAGGAGCACGCCGGAGAGCGCGAAGTCGCCGTGCGCCGCGTCCTGCACTTCGACGAACCGACCGGCCGAGCCCAGGGCGCCGGAGGCGCGATCGCGAATGGCCAGCCGCACCTGGTACCCGCCGCCATGGGACACCGGCAGCTTGATCGAGTACACGACGGCGCCCGCGCCAGAGCCGGTCCTCGCGTTGGGTGCGAAGGTCAGCGTGTTGGCGCGCGTGGCCACCTGGTTGCCCCATTCGTCGAACACGAGGGCCAGTACGTCGGCCTCGATGACGTCTCGCCCCTCTTGATGCGCGGTTGTGAACGTATCCACGTCCAGGTGCATCAGCGTGCGGAGGTAATTGCCGTCCTCGCGCGTGAACCCTGGCAGCACCGTCGCCTGCACGGGAATCGTCGTCGTGACGAAGGGTGACGTCGCCGCGGCGAACATCTGCTCGGCCGGTGTCTTCGGTTCCTCGTGCGCCGAGTCGGGGTGGCCGAGAAAGCCGGAGCGCACGCGGACCTGCAGATCCGGGCGCTTCACGCGCAGGGAGATCTTGTGAAACCTCACCGTCTTGCCGGGCTTCGCGAAGGTGCTGGCGGTCGGCGTGTACCCGAGCAGGTAGTAGCCCTGCTCGGCCTCGTCCACGCGCGCCAGGCCGCGGGCGAGGTCGTTGGTGTTCTCGATCGCCTGGCCACCGGTCTCGTGTGCGATCGTCCAAAGCGAGTCCTCGGTGGTGATGATCATCGGAATGTTCTGACAGTTGCCTCCAGTCCCCGCGCCTGCGTCTTCGGCCGTCGCACAGCCACTCAGCAGCCCGCGGACATCGAGCGTGTAGATGACGACGCCGGCACGAGCGGCCTCGTCATAGAGCAGCTCGAACTTCCGCCGGATCCGCGGATCGATGAAACCGCTGTCGCCCGCATCCAGCCGGAAGCCCTCGGACAGGAGGATGACGACCTTGCGTCCCGGAAGGTCCCTGGCGCCGTGCACGATCGTCGTCAGCGCGCTCAGCGTGACGAGCGCGCTGTCGACCTCCGCCGGGCCGGGCATGCCGTTGGTCTGCGCGATCAGCGCGTCCATTTCCGCAGCGCCGATGGAATTGCCGTGTGACTTTGGCGTCGAGGGAAGCGGGGAAATGCCTCGTCGGGACGCGGCGGTGTACCGCACCTGGTCCACGATGTCGTGCAGCCGATGCTTGTCGGTCGTGAACTGCTGCAGCGCGCCGGAGAAGGTGCTGGTCCGGAGGATGCCCACCAGGTCACCCGGCTGAACCCGGTCGTCGATGAACGTGTGCATGGCCTTGCGCGTGTCGCGGATGCTCTCCCACGACAGGCCGAGGTCGTCCACGACCAGCGCGATCGTGCGCTGGACACGGTTGGCGTCGAGCGGGTGCTGCGGCTGGGGAGCCGCGGGCGATGCCGCGGACGCCGCGAGGGTGGTCCTGCTCCCGGTCGTCACTGGCGCCGACTCGCGCACGTACTGCGCGAGCGTCAGCACCTCCGGGTCGCCGTCCTGCCGCAGCTCGAAATCGTCCGCGGTCAGGTCGGTGACGACATGACCATGCTTGTCCGTGACGACGGCGTCGATGCGGACGGCGTCCACGCCGACGTGGAAGGCGGGCGGCGGGGGCTGTTGGGGGCGCGCGGACTGCAGGACGTTCTCGGGCGCCTGGCCGGACGCCGCGAGCCCCAGCGCGACGGCCAGGCCGAGGCACGCCAGAGGCGCGCGCCGCATCAGCGCACCTCGAAGTCGATGCGTTCCGTCGCGGACTTCCTCCGGCCGCTGCCTGGCTTCGTCCTCGCGTCCACCTGGAGGACGTAGCGGCCGGGCGGCAGCGCCGTTCCAAGCTTCAGGCCGCCCGCGGCGGCAAACCGCGACTCGTCCGTTGCGGGAGGCGCGAGTCGATCCGCCATCGTCGCGAACACCTTCTCGTCGCCGCGCCAGACCGACGCGGTGGCCTCGACCGGTGCGCCGGCGTTGTACACCTCGTACGCAAACGAGAGCTGGCTGCCCGGTTCGAACACGCGCCGCGCCTGCTGTCGCAGGAGGCCGCCCGTATCCAGCCCCTCGGCCACCCTGGCGTCCGCCGACGTCTTGTCCTCGCCGATGACGATGCCCGACAGCGCGAAGGCGCCGTGCGCCACGTCCTCGAGCTGGACGAACTGGCCCGTCGATCCCACCGCGCCCGAGCGCTGATCGCGGACGGCGAAGCGGACCTGGTACGCGCCGGGCTTCGCGATTGGCACGCGCAGGACGTAGACGAGTCCTTTCTCCAGCTCCGCCTCGTCCGCCTTGTCGGCCAGCGCGACGGAAAAGCCCGTGCTCAACTGCCCGACCTCCGTGCCCTGCTCGTCGACGGCAATGCCGAGCACGTCCACCGATGCCGCACGGCGACCGGTGGCGTCGGGTTCGTAGGACAGCCCGCGCGCGTCGATGTAGAGCAGCGCCCGCACGAAGGCGCCGCTCGTCGGCGAGTAGCCGGGCAGCGCGGTGGCCTTGATCGGGATCTCGCTCGTGGCGAACGGGGACAGGGCCGCGTGCTGCAGCGCCTCGGCCGGAGTGGACGGGGCCGTCTCTGGCGGCTCCCGGAAACCCAGGAACTCCTTCCGCGTCCTGATCTTGAGCCCGGGCCGCTTCACACGGACACTGAGCTTGTGGTACCGCGGCGTCTTGCCCTTCTCGGCGAACGTGCCCTCGGGCGGATCGTAGCCGAGGATGTAATAGCTCTTCACGTCGTCCAGCACGCGCTCGAGGCCGCGGCCGATGTCGTTCGAGCTGAGCACCGCGAAGCCGCCGGTCTGCGCGGCGACGTAGGAGAGGCTCTCCTCGGTGTCGAGCAGCATCCTGTTGCGGTCGTGGGCAGCCTTGACCACCTGCGAGTTTTCGATCACGTCCTGGGGCGACCCGAGGCCCACCGCGTTGTCGGACGCGAGGAGGCCGCCGGTCTGGAGTCCGCGGATGTCCACGGAGTAGATGACGACGCCGGCACGAGTCGCCTGCTCGAATACGCGGTCGAGCCCGCCGCGGATCCGCGGTTCCGGCTGCCACGTTCCATCGTGGTGGTCGGTTTCCATGACCTGGAAGCCCTCGGACAGCAGGATCATGACGCGGCGCCCGGGGAGATCCCTGGAGTTGTGCAGGAGCAGGTTCATCGCACCGAGCGTGCCCGCAGCCGACATGTACTGCCGCATCTCGTTGAACAGGGTGAAGTCGTCCGGCTGCACCGCTGCCTTGCCAACACCTGCAACCGACGTGTCGAGGAGTTTCTGGACCGATTCGAACGGCTCGACGTGCGTTCGCGAGAACCCGTTCCAGTGCAGGCCGTCCACCTGCGCGTGGAGCAGGCGGCGATCCGTCGTGAACGGCTTGAGCACGCCGCCGGGCGCGGAGCTGCGGACGATGGCGACGAGATCCCGGGGCCCGATGTCGCGGTCGATGAACTGGTTGAGCCCGCGTTTCGCGTAATAGAGGCTTTCGACCGACATCCCGAGGTCGTCCACGACCAGGACGATCGATCGCTGGACCTCGTCGCGGGTGAGCGGGGCGGGCAGCGGCTCGATCGCGGGCAGGACGCCGGAGCTGGAAGGTGCACTGGCCGTCGTGCTGCCGGCCGGTCGCGCGCCCGTGTCCGCGACGGGGTAGAAGCGCGCCAGCGTGACCGGCTGGAGCTTTCCGTCCTGGCGCACCTCGAAGTCGTCTGCCGTCAGATCCGGGACGACGTTGCCGTCCTTGTCCGTGACGACGGCATCGATGCGGACGACGTCCACGCCGACGCGGAAACTGGGCCGATCGGCCCGGGACGCCGGTGGGGGCGCCTGCGCCGGGGGCGCCGCCGCGCTGACCGCGATGGTGGACAACAGGCCAATGCCGAGGACACTGAGCCGGGGGCGGGCGCGTGCCATCGTGACCTCCTTGGCGGAGAGTAGGCGCAAACGGGCCGGCGGCGCCAGTGACCCGGTGCCGCCAGCCTTGGCGCATGCAAGAACCGGGCGCAGAGAGAGCCGGCCATCGTGCGTTGCGCGACGGGCCGGCAAGCGAGCGCGCAGAGCAGGGCTAGAGGGGAGATCGCAGGAGGGCGGAGACGATCCGCGCGCATAACGGCGGCGATTCACTGCGGGATTGGCGCCGGCCGCAACGCGGCCGGCACGGCGAGTGGATGGCCCGGGAGAAGAAAGGCCCCCAGGTAATTACATACGGCCCTTCTTCTCCCGGGCCATCCACTCGCCCTGTCGCGGCTTCGCCGCGACGCCAATCCCGCAGTCGGTCGCCGCGCGTTCGACTCCGCTGTGCGCCCGCCGAGGCTGTCTTTCTTCTCCGCGATCTCTGCCCCTTTTGCGATCTCTGCGCCTGAGCCTGCTCCGCGGCCTCCGGCTCCTCCGGGCTCCTCTGCTTCCTCGGCGTTCTCAGGTACCGAAACCGGTAACTCGGCGGGTGCTGGTCCTCCACGGCGCGCGTGTCCCAGCTCAGCAGGTAGTCGAGATTGGACGCCGGATAAGAGATGCCAGCCGGATACGGATACCCGGGCATCGCCCGGAACGGCAGCGGCGCGACGGTCTGCGCGTAGGCGGCGTAGAAATCCATGTCCTTGACGAAGCCGTCGAGATACACGAAGTAGTCGCGCGTCCACCCCTCACGCAAGGGCGGCAGCGCCCGCGCGTCGAAATCGATCCCCACATCGTCACCGGACCCGAAGATGACGAAGTGATCCTCGGCGGCGGTCAGGAGCGGCGTGACGTCGCCGAACCTCGTGTAGTACCCGCGATGCCGCACGTAGGGCCCGGTCGCGCTGACGGCGTCGAAGTCGTATCGCAGGTCCTCGCTCAACGTGCCCCGCTGCACCTCGCGCGGGTAGCCGCGGAACGAGAGCCGTGCCGAGAGCAGCGGGATCTCCGTCCGCACGAACGGCACGGCGCCGTCCGGCGTCGTGTCCACGAGCACCTGGTCCCAGTACACCTTGAGGTTCGTCCAGATGCGGATCCGGCGCGTGCCTGGAGGCAGAACGTCCGTCAGGTCCGCCACCATGGTCCGCAGCAGCCCGGCGGGGAACCCGATGTCGTCGCTGACCCGGACCCACGAGCCGTCGGCGCGCCGCGCTTCGAGGTACGGCACGATCACGGCGAGCTTCGCCTGGTCCGCCGCGTACATCGAGTTGGCCGTGAAGTAGTCGGTGAAGCCCCGCATCAGCAGGCGCACCGGCGCGCCGGCCGGCAGCGGACCCAGGTCGAGCTCCAGGGCGTGCAGCGCCGCGAATCCCTTGAACGGCGCGTTCGCGAAGTTGTCGACGAAGTGATGGTCGGCCGCGCGCAGCGCAGGCATCAGGTCGCGGCCATGCTCGTCCCACGCGCCGTGCGGCAGCCGCGCGCCGCGAGACGCGATCACGCGATCGACCGGGAAGGGCGGCGTCGCCGCGAAGCGCTCGTTGGGATCGACCTCCGTGCCGCGCGGGTGATCGATCGCGAACAGCTTCGCCCGATCGAGGTAGTTCACCTCCTCCATCGGCTCGGTGAAGTGCAGCGACAGCTTCCCGTCCCGCGGCTTCAACTGATCGCCGGTAACCTTGACGAGCTCGTCGGTGTCCGGCGTGTCGTACTCGCCCGGCGCCACCCAGTGCCCGATGACGGCCGGGCCAATCGTGTCGGAAATGAACTCGAAGCGCTCGCCGTTCCACGTGAAGAGGATCGGGCACGAGCTGCCGCGGCGATCGATCTGCTGGATCTCGTGCGGCGTGTCGGCCGCGAGCTGGATCTCGTCCTGGACGACGCCGGTGGGCCAGAGCAGCCGGACGACGTCGGCCGTCGCGTTGTCGCCAAGGCCGACCAGCAGTCCCGGCGCACCTGAGCCGAGATAGCCGGTCGCACCCACCGTCTCGAACTTCTGCCAGATCGCGCCGGCCTGGACCTCGACCTTCGTACCGAGGCCGCTCCGGTTGTCGTTCAGACCCTTCAGCGTCAGGCGCAGGCTCTTGTGCGCGTTCCCGCCGTCGTTGCGAAGGACTACGGAGCCGCCATTGGCATCGGCCACGACCAGGTCCGCATCTCCGTCGCCATCCACATCGTCGGCCAGGAGATCCCTGGGAATCGCCGGCGGCGACGCCTTGTCGGCGCCCACGATGGCGCTCACGTCCTGAAAGCTGCCCTGGACGTTACGCAACACGACGATGCCGCTCCTGCCGGCTTTGGAACCGGCGGCCGCGAGATCCAGCCAGCCGTCGTTGTCGTAGTCGATCTGCGCGACGCCGTACGCGCGGTCGAGCGGGAGATCGGGCAGCGGGACGCGCGCGAACCGCTTGCCGGCCTCGTTGCGCCAGAGGCTCAGGCCCGGCGCGCCCGCGTGCGTGAAGGCCAGGTCCATCCAGCCGTCCTTGTCGAAGTCGAGAACGGCAACGCCGACGACAGACGAGGGCGGCGATGGGGACCATGCGCTCGCGTCGAGCGAGATGAACTTGCCTTCGCGCGGATTCAGGTAGATCGACACGCCCCGATCACCGGTGACGATCAGGTCGATGGCGCGGTCGTTGTCGAGATCGCTGGCCGTGGCCATGCGATCGGCGCCTGCGCCCGCCAGGCCGCGATCGGCGGTGACGTCGGCAAACGTGCCGTCGCCGTTGTTGCGGAACATCGTGTCGGGGCCGGTGCCGCCGAGGACGTACACATCGAGATCGGCATCGTGATCGAAGTCCACGAACAGGACGCCCGTCGCGTGGCCGTGCGCGTCGAGCGCCGGACCGCGCGTGAAGATGCCCTTGCCGTCGTTGTGGAAGAGCGTCACGCCGCCGCCGGCGGTGATCGCCAGATCGGGATGCTCGTCGTTGTCGTAGTCGCCCACGCTGCAGCCGATGCCGGGACCGGTCGCGTCGAGACCGCTCGCCTGCGACGGCACCCACGTGCCCGCGCGGTTCAGGAACAGGGCCGCCGCCTTTGCCGCCGGATTGGGGCTGACGGAGACCAGATCGGCCGTCCCGTTGCCGTCGGCGTCGATGAGACACGCGCCGGGCCCGATCGACGCGTTCAGGGGAGTGGCGACCTGCGGCTGCGGGGCTGTGGTGACGAAGGTGACCGGAATCGCGGCCAGCGCCGACGCCGGCAGCTGCCCGGCCTCGGCGAGCGACAGCGGCCCCTGGTCGCCGTACGCGAGGCTCATGGCCGAGGCGACCTTTTCCTGCGTGATGCGCGAGAAGCGCTCCATGTGCGCCCGCGCCTCGTCCTGGTTGCCGCTCCGCTGATAAGCGCGCGCCAGGCCGAACTCGGCCGAGATCAGGAACGGGTCGATGTCGAGTGCTTTGGTGAAGTCCTGGATGGCGACGTCGTAGTGCTGGTCCTGGCTGGCGAGCAGGCCGGCAAAATACCGCGCGTGCGCATCGTCTGGCGCGAGCTCGATGACGCGGCGGAAGGCCGCGAGCGCCTGGTCGGTGTTGCCCAGTCCCTTGTGGAGCAGGCCGAGGTTGTACCAGCCGCGTGCGTTCTTCGGGTCGGCCTTCACCACGCGCTCGAGGATCTGCTGCGCGTCGTCGAACCGCTGCAGGGCGAGCAGCGCCACGGCCTTGTTCACCTGGGCGAGGATCAGGTCCGGCTGCGCCGCGAGCGCCTTGTCGAAGTCATCGAGCGCGACCTCGAACTTCTGCTGATTCATCGATGCCACGCCGAGGTTGTTCTGGCGGACGGCGTCGGCCGGCGCGGCGACCCGGGCGGGCGCCTGCCCACGGGTGGCGGCCAGGCGCGGCGCGACGAGCGCGAGGAGGACGGCAATCAGGCCGAGCGGCAGGAGCGTTCTACGCATGGGGGATCAATCGTACACGGGGACAGGCCCCAGCTCGCAAGGACACTGGGGCCTGTCCCCGATGCCCCAGCTCGCAAGGACACTAGCTTTAGCGGAGGCTGGTCAGCCCTGCCCGGGCGTTCCACGTGTAGCGCAGGGCTTCAGCCCTGCCCGGGCCAGGCGCTGCAGGGCAGGCCTGAAGGCCTGCGCTACATATGAGCCCTATCGCCCGCCGGCGGCCCTCGACGCGGACCGGTGAGACGGCGCGGGCGCCACCATCTCCGCCTGGCGCTGGGACGGTCGTGCCGGCGCGGCCGCGGGCCGCTCCGGGTCGTGCCACACGCCGTGGCCGTCCACCTGGGCCAGGTTCACCGAGTCGTGCTCGTGGATGCTCTGCCGCTCGTTGTTGTCCGCCGGATTCTTCAGGCGGTACGGCCCCGTGATCGACTGTGACGCCTCGTCCGCCTTGAAGCGCAGATAGCGCTCCTCGTGCGCCTTCGAGCGCGCCTCGTCGTTGAGCCCGTTGTAGCAGAGCATCAGGTTGTAGTGGGCTGTCAGGTCCTCGGGGTCGATCGTCAGCGTCTGCTCGAACTGGTCCACCGCCTCCTTGTACTTCCGCATCAGGAAGAGGTCCCGCCCGAGGTCGTTGCGCACGACCCGGTCCTTCGGGTACTGCAGGATGACCTTCCGCAGCCGGTCCGCGGCGTCCTGCAGCTTGCCCTCGGACTTCTCCACGCGCGCCATGAAGTAGTTCGCGCGCGCCAGGTCGGGCGCCAGCGCGACCGCCTTCTCGAGCACCTCGCGAGCGCCGGCCACGTTGCCCTCCTGCACGCGCACCCGCCCGATGTTCACCCACCCGTCCGGGTTCTTCGGATCGATCTCGGTGATCTTCTCGAAAGCCGCCTCCGCGTGTCTGAGGTCGCCCTGCAGCAGGAAACCGATGCCGTAGTCGTTCCAGCGCGTCCAGTCCTCGGGCTTCAGCACCGTCTTCCACTCGGGCTGCGGTGCGTCCTTCGGCAGCACGCGCAGTGACGCCTCGCTCTCGGACATGACGACGATGGGGAGGTTGGGGATGTGCTTCACCTTGCCCGACACGTCCGAGGTGTCGGCCGTGAAGACGAAGTGGCGGTCGTCGTGGTCCTTCGTCACCGCGCCGTGGCCCGCCGGATCGGGCTCGCCCGCGTAGGCGAACTGCGTGTTGTACCACATGAACTTCCGGTAGTTCAGCTTCGCCTTGAGCGTGATCCGGTTGCCGGCCGACTCGGGAATGTGCAGCCGGTAGTGCACGGTGTCGGCCGCGCCCGGCGGGATCAGCTTGACGTAGACCACCGCGCGCGTGGACCACGCGTTGCGCTTGTTGATCACGTTGCCGTTGGCGTCCACCTGCAGCGACTTGTAGAAGTGGGCGCCCGGGTCCACCGGGCCCTTGCCGCCGTCGTCCACGGCGCCGCTCCAGAAGAGGATCTGGCCCCTGTCGTCCACGGCCTGGAGCTCGACCCAGACGTCGAACGCGTCCACCGTGCCGCCGGGGAAGAAGTGCCCGACGCGCCGGGTGCGCACCACGACGTCCACGCGGACCGTGTCGTCGCGGCGGACGGCCGCGTCCACGCGGTCCAGCGGCGCGCTGACCGGCTCGGCCGGCCCGGTGTCGGCCACGCCTGCGCCGCGCGACTCCATGCTGCCTTCCTCGCCCACGGCGAAGGTCGTGTTGAGGTCGCCGCCCGGCAGCATCGTGCCGCCCGTCCGCTTGATCACCGGGCCGAGCGCGAAGACGTCCACGGTCACGGCGTCCTTGAGGAACTGCTCGGCGGCCTTCAGCTGCGGCTCGTCCTGGTTGGCCGTCGGCAGCGCGGTGTTGGCGGCTGCGAACCGGTGCGACGCGATCAGACCGTGCTTGTTGCCGAAGTCGTCGGACTTGACCTTCGGCATGTGGCAGTCCACGCACAGCTGCGGCTTGGGCGGGTAGTAGAACGAGCGCGCGCCCATGCCCGAGACGCCGCTGGCCTGCCAGTTGTCGTAGTCGTTGAATCCGCGGATCCAGCGGTATCCGTTCACCGGCACGTCGAGGTGCACCTTGTGGCAGGCCGAGCAGAAGTCGGGCGCCTGCTGCTTCATGAACGGCTTCAGGAACGCGCGGCGGTGCGGCTCCGGGTTGAGCTTCACGATGAAGTCGTGCAGGAAGCGCGTGACGGGCTGCTCGCTGGCGGCCAGATCCGACAGCGTCGGGTACTCCATCGTGTAGTTGCCCTGTCCCATCGTGCTGTTGACCGACACGATGGCGTGGCAGGCGACGCAGCCCAGGCCGGCCTGCGATTCGGGCCGGTTGATGATCTGCCGGATGGGCGTGTTCATCAGCCCGCTGAAGAGCACCGCCGGATCGTGGCAGCCGCCGCACCACTTCGACGGCTGCACCCCGACCACGTCCTGCATGTAGACGACGGCCTGGCGGTACCACTGGTTGTTGAACGACGAGAAGTGGTGCGCCGAGCTGTACCACTCGTGGTAGATGTCGCGGTGGCAGCGCTCGCACGCCTTGGAGTCCATGAAGAAGGTGGACTTGATCGGATGCCCGTCGGGCGTGCGCGTGGAGCTCGGGAAGAACGGTCCGGAGCGTCCGAGCCCCTCGTGCGTCATCGCGTCGGGCGGCATGGACGGGTTCGTGATCCGGTACGCCTCGTCATGGCGGATGACCCGCGTGTAGTACGTGCCGGCGCCGGTCGCGACGAGGACGGCGCCCAGGGCGGCATAACGCGCGACCCCCGCCGCGGGCCCTCTGGCCAGCACGCCGCGGGACCGCAGCCAGGCTGAGAGCAGCACCGTCACCCCGACGGCCGAAGCCGCCAGGTGCGCGAAGACGAGCGGGCGGTAGGGCAGCGTCCCGCCGGTCCCGATCAGCACGATCCCGAGCGCCGCGCCCGCCGCGACCAGCAGCCACCCGAGGCGCGATTCCAGCGCCTGCCCGCGGAAGGCCGTGACCAGCCGCGGCAGCAGAAGGACCGCCAGGCCCAGGCCCAGGAGGACGTGAGCCATGATGGCCACGGCGTAGGGCAGGTTCGGCTCCGGGAACCCGTACAGGTAAATGCCGGTCAGCGTGAGGACAACGGCGAGAGGCGTGCCTAGGCGTTGAAGCATCGCGATCCGGTCCCGATCGAGAAATGGCCGACCACTCCGGACGAGAACCCGCGGCCGGAGGGCGGCGCCAGTATTCAGGAAGGGCGGGTGGGGGAAATTCTAGTGGAGCGCGCGTCAAAGGGGGTCGCAACAAATCCACTAGGGCGGAATAGTTCGAAAGGGGTACACGCGTCCGTGCCCCGTTTCGAGACACGCCCCCCGCTTTGGGGACAGTCCCCGATTCCCAGCGGAGGCGGGGACAGTCCCCGATTGGGGGTCAGAGTGCGTAGACGCGCTGCACGCGCGCGGCGATCTCCGTGGCCGCGGCCCTGACGGCCTCGCCCAGCTCCGCAAGCCGCTCCGGCGGCACCTGCCCCGTGGTGCCCGCCACGCTGATGGCGGCAATCGCGCGGCCCTGGCGATCCAGAATCGGCGCCCCGACCGAGCGGACCCCGATCTCGTCCTCTTCGTCGCAGACCGCATAGCCCTGCTGCCGGACCCGCTCCAGCTCCCGCTCGAGCTCCGGCAGCGTGGCAATGGTGTGCTCGTTGGACCGTGGCAGCGTCGCCCCGTGGACCTGCGCGTCGAAGTCGGCGGGAGGAAGAAACGCGATCAGGGCCTTGCCGACCGCCGTGGAGTTGACGTGCATCCGGCGACCCACCCACGACACGACGCGGATCGGGCTGGCCGATTCGACCCGGTCGATGATCACGATCTCGCTCCGCTCCAGGATGCCGACCTGGGCGGTCAGGCCGGTCGTGCGCGCCAGGGCAGCCAGCGCGGGCCGCGCCTCGTCTCTGAGCTCCACGCCCTCGAGCGCCTGGCGTCCCAGCGCCACCAGCTTCATGCCGAACCGGTACCGGCCGCCGGCCGCCTGCCGCTGCAGGTAACCCCGGCGCTCCAGCGTGCGCAGGATCAGGTGCACGGAGCTCTTGGGAAGGGCGAGTCGCCGGCTCAGCTCGGATACCGAGTAGCCCCGGCGCGACTGGGCAAGACACTCCAGGACCGTCAGCGCACGGTCCAGCGCCGGCACCGAGGGGGAACGCTCGTGGGAATCCGCGAGGTCTGCCATGGGAGGCGGGTCCAGCCTGCTGGACGACGTCCGCAGCCATTTGGCCACGTTCCACTCGAGAGCGGAATAGCGGGAACGTGCTACCTGGGGGCAAATATCACGTCAGCCTGGCGTCCCGTGCGGGATTCGGCCGTCGGGCGCGTCTGACCCCCAGGGCAGCGGATCCGGCCGCCGCAGAAAATTTTTTTTGCTCCAACCTGGGTGACGCCGGGTCAATCGGCTGCACTCCTCCGTGGGGGTTGCCAGGTGCCATTTTGTGGCGGATGAAGACGATTACCTGGAACCTCCCACCGGATCCGGCCATTTGAACGGCCGCAAACCGCTGGCGGACTGGACGTTCCCCATCAGATCCATGATTTCGTTATCGGGAATCCAATAACCCATAAGCAATTTGCATTTGGATAATTCAAAAGAGTGTTTACCACTTTGCCCAAAGTGGTCAGTAAGTGGTTCACCCGCTTACGAAATTTCGGTTTGACTTGCCGACTAGTACTTGTGTATTACTCTGCCCACCCAATGACAGTGGTCAAACCTCGCTCGTTATGGAGACCCCTGAGGAGACCCATGTTTAACGTTTGCTTGCACCACGTGAGGCGGATGACGCGAGTGGGTGCCCTGGCAGTGGCGGCACTCCTGGCGCTCAGCTCGACGGTGTTCGGCCAGGCCTCGACCACGGCAACGATTCGTGGCACGGTCACCGACACCAGTGGCGGCGTGCTGCCCGGCGCGACCATCACCGTTACCAACACCGGCACCAAGGCGGTCAACACCGCGGTCACCGACGACCGTGGCGGCTATCTCCTGGTCGTTTTCCCAGGCGCCTACGACCTGAAGGTCGAGTTGTCCGGGTTCAAGACCTACGAGCAGAAGAGCGTCTCCATCAGCCCCAACGACCAGCGCGGCATCGACATCAAGCTGGAAGTTGGCGCGCAGACCGAGACCATCACGGTCACGGCCCAGCAGGAAGTGATTCAGACCGAGACCGGCGCGCGTGAAGGCGTCCTGACGACCAAGCAGATCGACAACCTGTCGGTCATGGGTCGCAGCGCGCTCGAACTGCTCCGCATCCTTCCGGGTGTGGTCACCGACTTCGACATCGGCAGCGACACCGGCCGCGCCAAGGACGTCCAGAACTACACCGTCAACGGCATCCGGTCGTCCGGCAACACGGCCCAGCTCGACGGCTCGAACCTCCTGGACATCGGGTGCAACTGCGGAATGATGGTGTCGTTGAACAACGACATGATCTCCGAGGTCAAGGTCCAGAGCAGCAACTTCGCGGCCGAGTACGGCGCCGGCGGCATGAACGTCAGCGGCGTCACCAAGGCGGGCACCTCGCAGTTCCACGGCGAGGGCTACTACTACCTTCGCGATTCGAGGTTTGCGGCCAACGACCGGTCGAACTCGATCGCGGGCGTGGACAAGCCGAAGGCCACCTACAAGTACCCCGGCTTCAACGTCGGCGGTCCGATCTACTTCGGCGACAGCTACACGAAGAACAAGGACAAGCTGTTCTTCTTCTTCGCGTACGAGTGGCAGCGCCAGCAGGTCGACTCCGGCAGCCGCTTCACGCGCACGTACTCGCAGGCGATGAAGAACGGCGACTTCAGCGAGCTGCTCGCCAATAGCGGCTCGAACCTGAACAGCATCCCGCAGCTCCGGATCCCGCAGGGCCATCCGGGGGCAGGCAATCCGGCGCCGAACAACGACATGACGCCGTACATGACGCCGCTCGGCACGTACCTGGCGAACCTCTACCCCGATCCGAACTACTCGGATCCGAACAACCTGTTCAACTACGTCTATCACTCGCTCGAGCCGCAGAACCGCGAAGACATGAACATGCGGTTCGACTGGAACATCAGCAACAACACGAAGGCGTTCGTCCGGGTCTCGCGCGATCCGGCCAACGTCGAGGCCCCGCGCGGCACCTGGTGGGCGCCCTCGGACGTGGCGCTGCCGACACCCAACGTCGACAAGGAGCTCGGCCGGTCCTACAGCACCAACCTCGTCTCGGTGCTGAGCCCCTCGATGACGAACGAGGCGCTGGTCAGCTACACGCGCCTGACGCTCGACAACTACTGGAAGGACCCGAGCCTGGTCGCGCAGGGCGCCGGGGGCGTGACGTTCAACGGCATCCAGTTCCCGTACCCGACCGGTCCTGAGCTCCCGACGCAGCTGCTCCACGGCTGGGGCGGCAGCGGTCAGGTGGGCAACCTCTGGTCGGCCGCGCCGAACGTGTATGCGCACAACGACTCGCTGCAGTTCAGCGACAAGCTGACAAAGCTGATGGGCTCGCACGGCCTCAAGTTCGGCGTTACGGTCGAGCGCGGGCAGAAGCAGCAGGACTTCCAGAACAACGAGTCCGGCCAGCTGTGGTTCGGCACGGACAACAACACCGGCACGGGCAACTCGGCGGCCGACATGCTGACGGGCAACATCGGCGAGCTCGACCAGGGCACCGCCATCAAGGGCAAGCCCCTCGCCGGGATGCCGTACGGCGAATTCCGGTACTGGGACCTCGACGCCTTCGCGCAGGACAGCTGGAAGATCCGGCCGAACCTGACCCTCGAGTTCGGCGTCCGGTTCGGCAAGTGGACGAACAACGAGGAGCTCAACGGAGAGGGCGGGTACTTCACGCCGTCGCTCTACGATCCGACCGCGGGGTCGTTCCTGGATCCGGGCACCTACAAGCTCCTGAACGGCGTCTGCTACGTCTACAACGGGTGTGCGCCCTCGGGCACCCTGCCCAACCGGTCGGCCTTCGCCCTGCCCCGCGTGAACGCCGCGTGGGACATCGACGGCGAGGGCAAGAACGTCCTCCGCGGCGGCTACGGCCTGTTCTACAACCGCAACATGGGCAACGTCGAATACGACAACGCCCTGCGTCTGCCGCCGAACGCCTACGCGGTCGAGGCCGACTTCTGGAACAGCGGGAGCATCGCCAACAACACGGGGCTGACCTACGACACGGCAAGCCTCATCACGATGGCGGACCGCATCGGCAGCATCGGCATCAACACGCCGACGCCCGACTCGCTGAAGTGGCCGACCACCCACAGCTTCAGCGTCTCGTACGCGCGGCGCATCCCGTGGCAGCAGGTCGTCGAGGTGGCCTACGTCGGCACGCGAGGCCGCAATCTCGTCAGCCGCAGCAACGGGAACGTCATGCCGTATGGCATCCTGGCGACGGGCACCTTCAACGGCGTGGACCTGTCGGTGCCGATCAACCGAGTCGCGGTTGCGAGCGTCAGTGACAACCTCGCCTCGTTCCGTCCGTTCAACGCGCTGTCGGGCATCACGGTTTACGACTACCACGGCGTGAGCGACTACGACTCCATGCAGGTCACGCTGAGCCGTCAGACCGGCAAGCGGCTGCAGTACTTCGTTGCCTACACGCTTGGGAGGACGAAGGGCTCACTGGGCGGCGAGTACTCGACGATCGATCCGTATGATCCGTCGCGAACCTACGGCGTCCTCAGCTCGGACCGCACCCACGTCCTCAACGTGTCGTGGAACGCGTTCCTCCCTGATGGCGCGCGTGGGGCGCTCGACAACCCGGTCCTGCGCGGCGTGCTCAACGGATGGCAACTCTCCGGCATCTCGACGCTGGCGAGCGGCATTCCGATCACGCCCGTGTTCTCCGGCGATGCGGCGTCCAACGCGATCTCGTCAGCCTACTTCGGCACGGCCGACGTCGTCGGTCCGTCGAATACGGCAGGCAACGGGTTGGCCCCTGTCTATCCGTGCGATCCACGACTCAGCGGCGGAAATGTGGGCGAGAAGATTCTCGATCTCAACTGCATTGCCGTGCCCGACTTCGGCACCACCGGTGCGCTGGTGCCGCCGTACAACATCCGGACGCCCACCCGCATGAACCACGATCTGACGATCTTCAAGAACTTCCAGATCCACGGAGATCAGAAGATCCAGTTCCGCACGGGCTTCTTCAACCTGTTCAACCAGGCGTTTGCCAACACGAACATCGGCAACGACATCAACCTGACGTTGGACACGGTCTGTAATGTGCGGGCGATGACGCCTGACGGGACCGGCAACACGCAGAACGTCTGCGACCCGACCCAGGGGTTCCACTACACACAGCAGACCATCGACAACTTCGGGAAGATCAACCTGAAGCGCGGTCACCGCGTGATCGAGTTCGTCATCAAGTACTACTTCTAGCAGGACGAACTCGCCGGCTGTGGCACGAGGGGGAGGGCACTGCCCTCCCCCTTTTGCTTTTCAGCAGCGCCGACGGCCCACCCGGGCCTCTGCCCTTGCTATACTCGTGTGTAGCGCAGGCCTTCAGGCCTGCTGCCGGGACGTGGGCAGACCTGAAGGTCTGCGCTACATCTGAAACGCCGCGTGCCAGCGGTCTGCACCAACCTTGAATGACCCGCCGAATCTGCCTCCTGGTCGTCCTGCTCCTCCTGCCCGTCCGGACCGTGTTCGGCCAGGCGGCCTCCGGGTCGGAGGATTTCGACCGGGTGTTCACGCGCGCCATGGCGATGCAGCAGGCCGGCGACCTGATCGGGGCGATCGACGCCTACAAGATGGCCCTGTCGATCGATCCGAAACGGGTCGACGCGCTGTCGAACCTCGGCGCCGTGTACGTCCACCTCGGTCAGTTCGACGATGCCCTCGCCGAGTACGAGAAGGCGCTCGCGATCGACCCGGCCAATGCCACGGTCCGCATGAACCTGGCGCTGGCGTACTACAAGTCGGGGCGGCCGAACGAGGCGATCCAGCCCCTGAAGATGGTGGTGGCCACGGCCCCGGAGACGAAGAACGCCTACCTGATTCTCGCCGACTGCTACGTGCAGACCGGCCGGGACGCTGAGGCCGTGGCGCTGCTCCAGCCGCGCGGGGCGATGTTCGGCGACGACCTGGCGTTTGCATACGTGCTCGGCACCGCGCTGCTGCACACGGGCAACGAGACCGACGGGCAGGCCTTGATCGACCGCATCTTCCGCTCCGGCGACTCGGCCGAGGGTCACCTGCTGCTGGGCATCGCGTACCTGAACCGGTTCGACTACAAGCCGGCGAAAGCCGAGCTCGAGCGGGCGCTGCAGCTGAACGCCAGGCTGCCCACGCTGAACTCGGCCTACGGGCGGGCGCTGCTCGCCCTGGGCGACCAGCCAGAGGCCCAGCGGGCCTTCCGCCGGGAGCTGGCCATCAACGTGAACGACTTCGAGTCGAACCTGGAGCTCGGCAGCCTGCGGAAGAACGCCCAGGACTTCGACGATGCCTCCGTCTACCTGGCACGGGCCGTGGCGATCCACCCCGAGGACCTCACCGCGCGCAAGCTGCTGGCCAGCCTCCGCCTCCAGACCGGCGCGACCGAGGAAGCCGTGCGCCTGCTGGAGGGCGTCGTCAAAGACGCCCCCGACGCGGTGGACGCCCATGTGCAGCTGGCCACGGCCTACCATCGTCTAAAGCGGAAGGCGGACGCCGATCGCGAGCAGGCGATCGTGGATCGCCTCAACCGCGAAATCCAGGCGAAACAGGCGGCGACCAACGCCGCCGAACGCACCACCACCGCGCCAGCGGCGCCTGCGCCCGGCCCGGCGCCGGCGGCCGTCCCGAAGGAGGGGAATCCGAAGTGACCACACCACGAGCCGCCGCGCGGCTCGCCGTGCTGAGCCTGCTGGGGCTGGCCGTGGCCGCGCCCACGACTGCCGCGCAGACCAGGCCGCCAGCGAAGCCTCCGGCCGGATCGGCCGCGGCGCCGGCCGCCGGTCAGTTCGACGCGATCGTCGCTGCGGCGACGGCAGCACGGACGGCCCAGCAATGGGAGGAGGCGGTCAAGCTGTACGGCAAGGCGGTCAAGCTCAAGCCCGACTGGGCAGAGGGCTACTGGTACCAGGGCACCGCGTACTACTCGCTCGACCAGTTCGAGGAATGCCGGGACGCGTTCCGCAAGGTCACCCGGCTCTCGCCCAAGAACGGATCGGCCGTCGCCTTCCTCGGCCTCTGCGAGTTCGGCCTCAGGAACTACGACCGGGCACTGCAGCACCTGATGGAGTCGCGGATGCTCGGCGTCGCCGACAAGGATCTCGGAGGCGTGGCGCGGTACCACGCCGCGATCCTCATGACGCGGATCGAGCAGTACGAGCAGGCGTTGCAGACGCTGGGCGAATTCGGTGCCGAGGGCAACGACAACCCGCGCGTGATCGAAGCCATGGGCATTGCCACCCTGCGGATGGCGATGCTGCCGAACGAAGTGCCGCCAGACCGCCGGGAGATGGTGCTGATGGCCGGCCGCGGGAGCTACCTGATGGCGACGCGACAGACGGCCGCCGCCGAGAAGGCGTTCCAGGCGCTGGTCGAGCGGTATCCCGAGACGCCGAACGTGCATTACGCCTACGGGGTCTACCTGCTGATCGAGCAGCCGCAGAAGGCGATCGAGCAGTTCAAGCGGGAGCTGGAAATCCAGCCGGACAACGACGCGGCGCTGATGCAGATCGCCTACGAGTATCTGAAGGAGAGCAACCCGACAGAGGCGCTCCCGTGGGCGAAGAAGTCGCTCGAGGCCGCGCCGAACTCCTATGCGGCGCACAAGGCCATGGGCGACGCCCTGCTCGACTCGGGCGACATCGACGGCGCCGTTCGCGAGCTCGAAATCAGCGCCAAGCTTGCGCCCGACAGCCCGAGCACGCACCTGTCGCTCGCCAAGGCGTACCAGCGGGCGGGCAAGACCGAGGCCGCGGCACGGGAGCGCGAGGAATTCGTCCGGCTCGACCGTCTGATGCGCACCAACCGGAGCGGGTCCCAGGCGGTGGGCGGCGTCGCTCCCGAGTACTCGCCGAATCCGCCGCAGTCCCAACCCTGAGGCTTCCTTCCATACAGGAATCATGACCAGACAACCGCATCGGCTCCTGCTCCCGGGCACGATCGTCCTCATGCTCTCCGTCGCCGCCGGCGACGCGCAGCAGCCGCCGCCTGCACGTGCGATCGGCACGGTCACCGGCGGCGTGACCGCGGTGCTGGTGGACGTCGTCGTGCGCGACAGGCACGGGGACCCCGTACGGGATCTCACGCAGAACGACTTCGAGATCACGGAGGACGGCACGCCGCAGACGATCGGCTCGTTCACGCCGATCTTCGAGGGGAACGCAGCGCCGACGCTCACGGCCGAAGGCACGCCCATGCCGGCCGCGGAGAAGGCCGCCGCCGCGCCCGCTGCGCCGGGGCCAGGGCTCACCGGCCCGCCGATCACCGCACTCGTCTTCGATCGCCTGAGCCCGGAGGCCAAGCGCCTGGCCGTCCTGGCGGCCCGCAAGTACGTCACGCAGAAGGAGCCCCTTCCCAGCCTGGTCGGCGTGTTCGGGATCGATCTGGCGTTCACGCCGTACGCGCCGTTCACCAAGGATTCCGCCGTGCTGAGCAAGGCGCTGGACACCATCGAGAGCCGCGCGTCCACGACCTTCGGCGGCGACAAGGAGCGCCAGGCGCAGGTGGAGCAGGAGGCCGAGATGACGCAGTCGGCTGCCGACTCGGCGACGGCAGGCGCCGGACAGGGCGGGTCGGGCGCCATCGGGTCGTCTCCCGGCGCGGCCCAGCTTGCGCAGATGGCGTCGAAGATGGCGAAACAGTTCGAGGTCCTCGAGCGCGACGAAGCGGGCTACTCCTCCGTGAACGGCCTGTTCGCGATCATCGGCCAGCTCCGGACGCTGCCCGGGCGCAAGAGCATCGTGCTGTTCTCCGAGGGCCTTGCGATCCCGCCGGCCGTGCAGCGGCTGTTCCTGGGCGTGATCGACGCCGCCAACCGCGCCAACGTCAGCATCTACACGATGGACGCGGCCGGCCTGCGGGCCACGAGCCAGCAGCACGAGATCGGGGACGCGGTGAACGCGGCCGGCAGGAAAGGGATCAACTCCAATGCCACGGGCGTGAGGGACAGCAGCAGCGAGCCGCTGATGAGAGATCTCGAGAAGAACGAGGACGTGCTGCGTCAGGACGCCCACACGGGTCTCGGCATGCTGGCCCAGGAGACCGGCGGCCAGCTCTTCGAGAACACCAACAACCTGCGCCAGGGATTCGACCGGATCGAGAGCGATCTCAGGAACTACTACCTGCTCGGCTACACGCCGTCGAACGCGACCTACGACGGGACGTTCCGGCACATCGACGTCAAGGTGAAGCGCTCCGGCGTCACCGTCGCCGCGCGCAAGGGCTACTTCGCCGTCCGCAACACCGGCGGCGGTCCCGTCAACACGTGGGAGGCGCCCGCGCTCGGCGTCGTCGAGCGGCGGCCCGTGCCGAACGCGTTCCCCGTCCGAGCCGCCGCCCTGCTGTTTCCCGACAAGGCCCATCCTGGCGTGGTGCCGGTGCTCGTCGATCTGAAGACGGCGCCGATGTCGTTCCCGGAGACCGAGGACAAGAAGGGCTTCAAGTCCGACTTCGCCGTCGTCGTACGCTTCATCGGTCCGAAAGACGAGGTGGTCAGGAAGGTCGGCCAGCACTACGAGATGGCCGCCGAGCTGGACAAGCTCGACATCGCGAAGAACAGCGAAGTCCTGTTCTATCGCGAGCCGGAGCTGCCCCCGGGCCTCTATACAATGGAGACGATCGTCTACGACCACCCGTCGGGGAAGGCCAGCGTGCGGTATGCGACGGTGGATGTGCCGAAGGTCGATCCGGCGAAGCTCCGGATGAGCAGCTTCGTGATCGTGAAGCGGGCCGAGAAGGTCGGCGAGAACGAGCCGAAGGACGGTCCGCTCTTCGTGAAGAACGTCCTCGTCTACCCGAATCTCGGCGACGAGATCAGCAAGGCCGCGGAGAAGGAGCTCGGATTCTTCTTCACGATCTACCCCGGCGCCGCGAAGGCCGCGCCGGTGGCCGCGCTGGAGCTGCTGCAGAACGGAAAGCTGCTGGCGCAGCTCCCGCTGCAGCTCGACGCTCCTGACGCGTCGGGCCGCATTCAGGAGCTCGGGCGGCTGCCCATCTCGGAGCTCCCGGCAGGGACGTATGAACTGCGCGGCGTGGCGAAGCAGGGGGCCGAACAGGTGTACGGCTCAGCAATGGTCCGAATCGTAGAGTGAGTCCGGAGCGCGTGCAGCGCGGACCAGAGCGCATGTAGCGCAGACCTTCAGGTCTGCCAGATCGTATGTAGCGCAGACCTTCAGGTCTGCCAACGCGGTTCGTAGCAGGCCTGAAGGCCTGCGCTACATACGGTGCGCGGTTCGTAGCAGGCCTGAAGGCCTGCGCTACATATGATTACGTGTGGCGCGCCACACTGGGGGCTGGGAATGGCCAGACACATCGTCGTCGTGCTCTCGGCGTTGGCGCTGGCGGGCTCGGTGGGAGGGGCCACCGCCACCGGTGCCGCGCCCCAGCAGAAGGCCCCGGAGTTCACCGGAGCCACGACCGCCATTCTGGTCGATGTCGTGGTGCGCGACCGGAAGGACCACCCCGTCACCGACATGACCGTCGGCGACTTCGGGGTGTACGAAGACGGCGTCCGGCAGAAGGTCGACACGTTCACGCGCGTGACGCGCGGCGGCGGCATCGGCCTGGACGTCAGGTGGAAGCAGCCGGGATCGACCGTGGCCATCCTGCCGCCCGGCAGCGTGCCGCCCACCTCACCAGATCAGGAGCCCGCCGATCAGGCGACCACCGCCCTCGTGTTCGATCACCTCTCGGAGGAAGCGCTCGGGTTGGCGCAGAGGGCGACCCTGCAGTACGTGCCGATGTCCGGCGACTCGGACGTACGAGTGGGGGTGTTCGCCACCGATCCCGGTATCCGGCTGGTGCAGGGGTACACCACCGAGCGATCGGCCATCCGCCGGGCCGTCAGCCAGCTCATGCCGGCCGGCACGTCCGCCGCCCAGCAGAAGGGCGAGCGGCGGGACGAAGTGATGGATCGCCGCCGCGAGCTCCAGGGCGAGCGGCTCGCGCGGATATCGGCGGCGGCGACCGGCAGCGGCGGCGCCGCGCTGGCGGCCAACGGCGCCGCCATGGGGCAGACCGAGGCGGAGCTGCAGCTGCTCGAGATGGAGCGGAACATGATCGACGGGTTCGACATGCTCGATCGCGACCACCGGGGCTACGACACGACGTACTCGCTGATGAGGGTCATTCGCTCGCTCTCGGAAACGCCAGGCCGCAAGTCCATCGTGTTCTTCTCCCAGGGGTTGCCGGTGTCGCCGGTGCTGAGCGCGAAGCTCGACGATCTCATCGACGTGGCCAACCGCTCCAACGTCACCGTGTATGCCGTTGACGCCAACGGCCTCCGCACGAGGAGCAACCTTGCCGACACGCGCAAGGAGCTGCAGGAGTTCACCGACGACCGGATGATGCAGGTCATGAGCGGCAGCAGCGGGAGCGATCAGCCGCTGACGCGCGGCTTCGAGAAGGTCGAGGACATGGTGAGGCTCGACTCGCGGACGGGCCTGGCCAGGCTCGCCTCGGATACCGGCGGTTTCCTCGTCGCGGAGTCCAACGACCTGACGTCGGCCTTCAAGCGCATCGACGAGGACAACCAGTTCCACTACACCCTGAGCTACACGCCCAGCAACACGGACTTCGACGGGAAGTTCCGCACGATCGACGTGAAGACCGATCGCCCCGGCGTCCAGGTCTTCGCCCGCAAGGGCTACCGCGCCATCCGCCGCCCGCCGGGCAGCGAGACCGCCGACTACGAGGTGCCGGCGCTGGCGATGCTCGGGCGTGCGCCGCTGCCGAACGCGTTTCCGATCATGGCCCAGGGCTTTTCATTTCCCGATCCGCGTCACCCCGGGGAAACGCCCATCGTCGTGCGCCTGTCGACCGACGCCCTCCGTTACGTCGTGGACTCGGCCCGGGGCACCTACTCCGCGCAGGTGGCGGTCGTCGTCCGGGTGCGTGACGCGGAGGGCAACGCGGTTCACACGCTGAGCCAGCAGTACGTGCTGTCGGGGAACGACAAGGAAATGGACGCCGCCAGGCAGGGCACGATCATCTTCTATCGGGAGCCGAGGCTCGCTCCTGGTGTGTATACGCTCGAGGCGGTCGCCTTCGACGCCCTCGCCAACCAGGGAAGTGTCCGGGTGTCCACGGTGACGGTGCCGGATGCCGAGCCGTCCACGCTGGGGATGAGCAGCCTGATACTGGTCGATCACCTGGAGCAGATCGCTCACCGGGGCGCCTCCGACAGCGAACGCGCCGGGCCGTTCTACGTGGGCGACACGCTGGTGTACCCGAACGTCGCCGGCACGGTCCGGAAGGCGACCACCTCCGACCTCCCGTTCTATTTCACCGTGTATCAGGGAGGCTCGCGGTCGTTGACGGCGGCCGCCCAGTTGCTGAAGAACGGGCGGGTGCTGGCCGAGGCGCCGATCCCGATGGAGAACTCCAGCGCCGATCGCATTCAGCAGCTCAGCGATCTGCCCATCAGTGGGCTGCCCGCCGGGACCTACGAGCTGCGCATTACAGTGACGGGCGGCCCGCAGGCCGTGTCGCGTTCCAGCTTCTTCACGCTGCAGGAGTAGGGCGGGGGGGCGCCGATTACCGGCCGCTCGTGGCGCCGCGCTCTCTGGGCGGCCTTCCCCTCGTTCTCCCAGACGTCGATCCAGCTTCCCACGGCCTTGTTCGCCGCGAAGTTGCCCGTGACGATGTCGAGGTCTCCGTCGCCGTCGATGTCACCGACGTCGAGCGTCGCGTGGCGGGGAACGCCCATCTCGATCGTGTGCTTCACGAACACGCCCGGCGTCGTCTGCTCGAGCCAGACCAGCGCGGGCAGCGTGCTCTCGTCCACGTTGGCGCCGCCGGCGAGCAGCGCGCACGCCGCGATGTCGAGGTCGCCGTCCCCGTCGAGGTCGGCGGCCACCGCGCGGTGCACACCGGCCATGTTCGGGAGCGGGTGGTTCGTCCACGGGAACTTGCCCGTGTTCTCCAGCCACTGGATCCCGTGATACGGCTTCACGAGCCCGTCGTCGAACGTGTCGCCATGGGTCATCAGGACGTCGAGATCCCCGTCCTTGTCCATGTCCACCAGCTGGATGCCCGTCGAGCCCCAGTTCGGATGCGGCGCGGCGTAGATGACCTGCTGGTCGAACGAGAAGTCCTTCGTGCCCTTGTTGATGTAGGCGATCACCGTCTCGTGCTCCTGGGCCAGCAGCGCGACGAAGTCCATGTGGCCGTCGTGATTGAGATCGACCGGGATCACGTGGATGCTGCCGGTGCGCGGGTCGATGACGTGGGCCGCGAACGACGGCTGATCGACGTTCGTCGTCCGGTTCTCCAGGATCGCGATCTGGCCCGTCGTGTGATAGCCGAAGGCGGCGACGACCATGTCCACCTTGCCGTCCTCGTTGAAGTCGGCCGCCTCGACGTCGGCCACGCGCGGCCAGCCGTCGAGCCACATCGCGCCAAACTTGCCGCCCGGCAGGCCGCGCATCCAGATCACCGCGCCGTCGTGGTGGTCCGACGGGAAGAACTGGCCGAGGTCGGCGACCAGCAGATCCTCGACGCCGTCCTTGTCCAGGTCGAAGGGCGTGACATGGTCCGGGTGCGGCAGGCTGGCGAGCACCTTGAGATCGTGCGCCGTGGCCAGCGACGGCGCGTTCAGGATCAGACCTTGCGCCATTTCAGTGGCGAGCAGGTCCAGCGTCCCGTTGCCGTCGAAGTCGAACAGCCGCACGTTGGAGATGGCCGGCGCGCCGGACATCTCGGACGCCGAGAGACTGCGCTTCACGAACCGGAGCGGCGACTCCGACGGATCGGGCCACGGCTCGGGGTCCGAAAGGCGCTCTGGGGCACGGCTCTCGAAGTAGGGCAGCGCGCGTTCCATCTCTTCGGGCAGCGGCGTCAGGCGCACGCGGTCCGGCGGACCGATCGGCAGCTGCTGCTTCTCGCGGATGTACAGCATCCGCACGAATTCGGAGCGCCACTGCGCGCGCGGCAGGATGTCGGGAGGGGGCAGCGGATGACAGGTGCCGCACACGACACGCGCCTGCTGCTCATCGGGCTGCGCGGCCGGCTGCGCCGACTGGCCGTCGGCCGCCCGGAGCGCCGCGGGCGCGACGGCGCCGGTGACGATCACCGCGAGCCCGAGGAGGCCCGCGGCCAACGTCAGTCGCATGGCCCGCCCGGCGTCGCAACCCCGCATGGACGCGATCGTACCACAGCGCGTGAACGCCACCTGACCGTGGAACTCGAGACGCGCTCTGGTGTAGCGCAGGCCTTCAGGCCTGCCACCGGGCGTGTGGGCAGACCTAAAGGTCTGCGCGACATGTGTTACGCCGCATGCGTTCCGCGGGATGCGTTGCGCGCTCTGGGGTAGCGCAGGCCTTCAGGCCTGCCAACGAGCGCGCGGGCAGGCAGCTAGCCGTACTCACTCGTGGCGCGTCGCCCGCGTGTTTTCCCAGACGTCCACCCAGCTCTCCGAGGTGGACCCGGAGTTGAACAGGAAGTTGCCCACGACGATGTCCGCGTCGCCGTCGTTGTCGAAGTCGCCCACGTCCAGTGTCGCGTGGTGAGGCATCCCCCGCTCGAGCGTGTGCGGCGCGAACACGCCGGGGCGCGTCTGCTCGAGCCAGACCAGGCTCGGCATGGCGGCCTCGTCCTCGTCGGATCCGGCCGCGATGAACGCGCCGGCGACCACGTCGAGATCGCCGTCGCCGTCCAGGTCCACCGCCTCCGCGCGGCTCACGCCCGGCAGCGTGGCGAGCGTGTGCTCGGTGAACGGGAACGCCCCGGCGTTCTCCAGCCACTGGATGCCGTGATACGGCTTGATGATCCGGTCGTCGAAGGTATCGCCGTGCGTGAGCAGCACGTCGAGGTCGCCGTCGCCGTCGAGGTCCACGACCTGGATGCCCGACGACCCCCAGTTGGGGTGCGGTCCCGTGTAGATGACCTGCGGCGTGAAGGAGACATCGGCCGTGCCGTTGTTGACGAAGGCCACGACGGTCTCGAACTGCTGCGCGAACACGGTGACCAGGTCGAGCCTGCCGTCGTGGTTCAGGTCCACGGGGACGGCGTGGATGGCGCCCGGCCGCGGGTCGATGACCCGCGTCACGAAGGAGGGCCGGGCGTTGTTCACGGAGTGGTTCTCGAGGACGCTCAGGTTGCCCACCTTGCGCCACCCGAATGCGGCGACCGCGAGATCGAGCTTGCGGTCGCCGTTGAAGTCGGCGGCCTCGACGTCGGCCACTCGGGGCCAGCCGTCGAGAGACATCGTCTGGTAGCGGCCGCCCGGCGTCCCGCGCAGGAGCACCACCGCGCCGTGCGTGTGATCGGCCGGGAGAAACGCGCCCAGGTCGCCCACCAGGAAGTCCTGGATGCCGTCCCCGTCGAAGTCCACCATCGAGACGTGGCATGGATTGTTGAGCTGCGCGATGATCTCGAGCCTGGAGTCGTTGGCGTAGGGGCGTCCTTCCAGGACGAGGCCGTTGCGCATGTCGGCAACCAGGAGCTCGAGCCTGCGGTCGCCGTCCACGTCGAGCAGGCGGACGTTGGCGATCGCGGGCTCCGGCTCCGGATCGGCGGGGACCATCGTCCGGGGGACGAACGTCAGGCGATCGACGGCGGGCCAGGACACGGGCGCCGGCAGCTTCGCGGGCGCCAGGCGCTCGTAGTAGCGGAGGACCCGCTCGAAGTCGGTCGGCAGCAGGACCAGCCGCGCGGCCGTGCCCGCCGGACCGGCCGGCTGGGGCTGGTTGTCGCGGATCAGCGACATGCGCGCAATCTCGTCGCGCCACGCACTGCGGGGGAGGATGTCGGGCGGAGGGAACAGGTGGCAGACGCTGCAGGCGGTCCTGACCTCGGTCTCGGTGGCGGCGGCGTTCTGTGGGCGCGCTTGTGCGGCGACAAGACCCACGGCCAGCGCTGACGCCAGCGCCAGCAGCCACGTTCCACGTGCCATCGTTTGATGGTATCCGACGGCCCACCTCACCGCGACCAGTACCCGCTTCTCGCGTACAGGTCGCCCTTCGAGCCGTGGCGCAGCTTGACGCTGAGTGTGTGCCAGCCGTCGCCGTGCCCCACGCCTTCGGGCCTGAACGAGAGGATGTAGCGCTGGCGGTACTCGTCGAGAATCGAACGGAAGAGGGCGCTCAAATCGTCGTTCCACGTCGCGGTGATCAGGCGTCCGCCTGTTTCCTTGCCGAGCGCTCGCAGCAGCCGGTCGGCATCGTTGAAGCGCTCGCGGCCGCCGGCGGATCTCAGCTCCACGATCGCGCCGTTCCGAACATCAACCCCCCGGTCGCTCGTCGGCACCGTCGCGGTCAACGGCGAGGGCGTGCTGCCGACGCTGACGGCGTACGCGACCACCTCATGCCGGCGCGCCGCGTCGATGACGTCTCTCGCCTGCAGCCAGCTCGCGTTGTTGCGGCCGTCGGTCAGCAGCACGAGCAGCTTCGGACCGGGGGCGGTGTCGGCGGCAATGACGCCGGTGTACGCGGCATCGACGAGCGAGGTGCTTCCGGCGGGGACGAGGCGGTCCAGCTCGCGTCGTGCGCGCTCGAGCGGCATGCCGGGCTCGACCAGGCGGGTAATCTGGCTGGCAAAGGCGATGACCGTGCCGGACTTCGTCAGGCCGCAGCTCCCGAGGAGCACCAGTGCAGCGGCCCGCGCCTTCGGGAGCCGGTCACCGGTCATGCTGCCGCTCGAATCGAGGGCGATCGCGGCGTTGACCGATCCAATCAGGCCGAATGCCGAGATCTCCTGCGGCCTGCCGGCATCCCGCACCTCGAAGTCGGCGGCCGTCAAGTCGGTGACGGGAACGCCGTCCCTGGTGACGAGGACGTCGACGCGCACGAGCTCGGTGCCCGTGCGGAAGGTGGGCTGCTGGCCGAGCGCCAGCGGCAGGGCGGCGAGCACGATGGCAGCCGGCAGCCTGCTCATCGCCGCAGGTACTCCCGCAGCGCCGCCAGTCGGTCCAGCAGACTGCCCGCCTCCGGTGCCTCGTAGTACGTTTCCCAGGGGTCCTCGCGTTCCTTGAACGGAATTGCGAGCGTGCGATTCAGCCAGTCGCGGGCGGCATCCGTGTCGCCGGCGGCGTCGGCAATGCGGCTCATCGCGAACGCGGCGGACTGCGCGCCGGGGACGATCGACAAGGCCTGCGCGTAGTGCTTCGCGGCCTCGTCCGGCCTGCCATCCACATCAGCGACAGCTCCGAGGAACAGCGCGGCGAGATAGCGAAGGCGCGGCGTCTGCGCCTCGCCCAGTGCCTGCTCGAGATGGCCGCGTGCCTTCTTGCGATCCCCTGCGAGCAGTTCGACCCGTCCGAGGCGCACGCGGGCTTCCGTGGCGGTCGGGTCGGCGTCCAGTGCGTCCTCGTAGAGACGCCCGGCTCTGTAGAGCGTCTGGCGCCAGGTCCGGACGAAGTCCGCCTGGTACAGGTCGCGCACGAGCGACACGTCCACGACGGCTCCGCCGGCCACCCGCTCGAGCGCGTTGCCCCACAGCAGGCTGAAGATCGGATCGTGCGGGTAGCGCTCGTGGGCGATGTTCACCAGCCAGTCGAGCGTCGGTCGATCCATCTGCCGGAGGATGAGCGCCGCGACGACGTACCACTGGTGGATGACGTCGCGGATGTCATCGGGCGTGAGGCGCCCGACCGGCTGCATCGCAAGCTGAAGGTCGGCGGCAAACGGATCGAGCTCCTCGATTGGGCCGCGCGCCAGGCCGATCTGGTCGTCCACCGCGGTGCCCGTCGCGCGCAGCGCGGCGTCGGTGTGGAAGAGAACCATGGCGAGTGCGAGGCGGATTCGATGCCGTCGTATCGCCATCATGGCGGGCTGGTCCCTGGCTGCCTGCAAGGCGCGCGCGGCGTCCTCGAAGATCTCCTTCTGCGCCTGCTGGATCGCCTTCTTGTCGAGCGAGAGCGCAGCCGGTGCCACGCTGGCGTCGCCCTGTCGATACCGTTCCACGAGCTCACGATACGCGGTCGCCGGGTCGGTCGATCGGATGAGCGGGGTGACGTTGGAGCGTGCCTGCGCCGCAGCGGAAACACAAACGATACAAAGAACACAAGGAACACAAAGGACACGAAGAACACGAAGGGCCGGAACGTTACGAACCCTCGAATCCTGCAACCTCGAACCTCGAACCCGTGAACCCGAGAACCCGGGAACCTGAGAACCCGTTACGCGATCAGCTTCTTGACGATCTTCCCGCTGACGTCGGTCAGCCTGAAGTCCCGCCCCTGGAACTTGTACGTCAGCTTCTCGTGATCGATCCCCAGCAGGTGCAGCATCGTCGCATGCAGATCGTGCACGTCGATCGGATCCTCGACGATGTTGTAGCCGAAGTCGTCCGTGCGTCCGACCGTCGTGCCGGGCTTCACGCCGCCGCCGGCCATCCACATCGTGAAGGCGCGGGGATGATGGTCGCGGCCGAGCAGCTTCGATCCGTTGCGGGCTTCGTTGATGGGCGTCCTGCCGAACTCGCCGCCCCAGACGACCAGCGTGGTGTCGAGCAGGCCGCGCTGCTTCAGGTCCGTGAGCAACGCGCCGATCGCCTGATCGACCTCGAGGCACAGCCGCGGCACGCGCACGACGATGTCCGTGCCAACCGAGGCGCCGTGGGTATCCCAGCCCCGGTGGTAGAGCTGCACGATGCGGACGCCGCGTTCGACCAGCCGCCGCGCCAGCAGGCAGTTGTTGGCAAACGACACCTGCCCGGGCTCGGTGCCGTACATCTCGTGGACCTTCTGTGACTCGCTGCTGATGTCGGTCAGCTCCGGCACGCTGGTCTGCATGCGGTACGCCAGCTCGTACGCGGCAATTCTCGTCGTCGTTTCCGGGTCGTTCGTGCGCTGGTGCTCGATGCCGTCCAGCGCGCCGATCAGATCCAGCGACTCCCGGCGGGCCTGCGCGTCCACGCCGTCGGGATTGCGCGAGAAGAGGACCGGTTCACCCTTGGACCGGAACTCGACGCCCTGGTGGACGGTCGGGAGGAAGCCGCTGCCCCAGCAGCTCTTGCCGCCGTCCGGGTTGTTCTGGCCGGAGATGAGGACGACGAACGCCGGCAGGTCCTTGTTCTCGCTGCCGAGTCCGTAACTGAGCCACGCCCCGAGGCTCGGGCGGCCGATGATCTGGTGCCCGGTGTTCATGAAGATCTGTGCGGGCGCATGATTGAACTGCGTCGTCTTCATCGAGCGGATGAGCGCGATCTCGTCTGCGTGGCTGGCCAGGTGCGGGAGCAGCTCCGAGATCTCGGCGCCGGACTGTCCGTGCTGCTGGAACGAGAACGGCGACCCGAGCAGGTGCGGCTTGCCCTTCACGAAGGCGAACCGCTCGCCCTCCGGGATGAACCCCGGCGGGATCTCCTGCCCGTCGTACTTCTGCAGCAGCGGTTTGTTGTCGAACAGGTCCACCTGCGACGGCGCGCCGGCCATGAACAGGTAGATCACCTGCTTCGCCTTCGGGGCGAACTGGGGCCCGATCGCGTGTGCCGCCCGTGCCGCCGCCTGGTCGGCCTCCGGCGTGAAGGCGAACAGCCGCTCGTTCATCAGCGAAGCCAGCGCCACCGTCCCGACGCCGAAGCCGGCCTCGCGGAAGAAATGCCGTCGCGTGATGTCGCGGAGTCGATGTCCAGTGCCTCGATCGTCGCTCATCGCAGTTCAATCCAATCGTCAATCGTCAATGATCAATCGTCAATGATCAATCACTTCGTTATCGTCTCGTCCAGATTCAACAGCGCGTTGGCGACCAGCGTCCACGCCGCCCGTTCGGCCGCCGTGACGGACCCGGATGCCGTGTCGCCGCCCGCGCTCAAGACCTTCGACGCGTTCTTCGCCTGCCCCCGATAGCGGGCGCGTTGCCGTTCGAGCGACCGAACGATGGCATCCACTTCGCCAGTGGTTGGCGGATGGCCGGTACAGAGCCGGAAGGCATACGCGGCGCGTGCCCGCTCGAGCGCGGGACCGCTGTCGCGCCCGCCCGTGGCGGCCTCGCGCAGAGTGCGGTCGGCCAGCGCGCGGGCCGCTTCGAAGAACGCCGGATCGTTCAGCGTCGTCAAGGCCTGGAGCGGCGTGTTCGTGCGCACCCGCCGGACGGTGCAGAACTCGCGGCTCGTCGCGTCGAACGTCATGAGGCTCGGATACGGGGACGTGCGCCGGATGAACGTGTAGAGGCCGCGGCGATAGCGATCCTCGCCGGCGCTGGTCTCCCACTTCGCGTCGCTGTACGGGTTGTCCCAGATGCCGGGAGGCTGGGGCGGGAAGACGCTCGGGCCGCCGATCTTGTTGCTCAGCAGCCCGCTGACGGCCAGCGCCACGTCGCGGATGCCCTCGGCGTCCAGCCGGAAACGCGGGCCGCGTGCGAGCAGCCGGTTGTACGGGTCCTTCTCGATCAGTTCCGGCGACGCGGCGGCGTCCTGCCGGTACGCCGCCGACGTGACGATGAGCCGGTGCAGCGCCTTCTGGCTCCACTTCAACCGGATGAACTCGGTGGCCAGCCAGTCGAGCAGCTCCGGGTGCGACGGTGGGGCGCCCTGTGTGCCGAAGTCCTCGCTGGTCTCGACGATGCCGCGGCCGAAGAATTGCTCCCAGGCGCGGTTCACGGTGACGCGAGCCGTCAGCGGGTTCTCGGGGCTCACCAGCCACCGGGCCAGGCCGAGACGGTTGGGCATCTCGTTGCCGGTCATTGGCGGCAGCACGGCGGGCGTCGCGGCATAGACGCGGTCGCCCGGAGACAGGTATGCACCGCGCTCGCGCATCAGCGTGGACGGGCGGTCGAATCCAGGCCGCTCCCGAAGGACGAGCGCGGAGACGATGCCGAGGCCGGCCAGCTCGCGCTCGACCGCCTCGAGGCGCTTGCGCGTGGGGGCCAGCGCCTCCGCCTGTCCGCGGTATTCCGCGCGCACGGCGGCGGCCTGATCTTTGGTGCGCTCGCCGGCGGGGATGGCGAGCACGGCGCGAGTCTTCGCACGGATGCTGACCGCCTGACGGGGCAGGTCCACGGAGGTGACCGAGACGCGGAAGCGCCCCAGCGCCTGGCCGACGTTGCCGCCGTTGAATCCGAGGCGCACACGCACGCGCGCGTGGGCCTTCCCGGTCAGCGGCGATGCCAGCACGAACACCGCCTGGCGGGGCAGGCGCGTCGGGTCGCGGGTGGCATCGATCGACCATCCGGGCGGCAGGTCCCGTGATTCGGTGGTGACCGGGGGCTTCAGCAGGTCGGTGACGTCGCCGCCGGCCTGGTCGTCGCTCGCGGCCGAGGAGAAGGCGACCGGCACCGCGGCGCCGCCGTCCAGCATCTCCACGTGGAACGCGGTCAGCACGAAGTTGCCGTAGTAGTCGCGTCCGGGTCCGCCTTTCGGGAGCGACGGATCGGGGAGCGCCTCGAGACGTACGCCGGAGACTGTGCCCTCGGGCAGCTCCGCCTCGACGACGTACTCGTCGGAGCCGGGTTCCGGGCCGGACGCCAGGACCGAGCCGTCCGCCTCGACGGTGAGCGTCGCCGCGCGGGCGTGAGCCGACACCGGCGTCAGCGTTGTCCACTGCCGATCGATCGTGCGCTGGGCTTGCTCCCACGCGCCTTGCGCGGCATCGAGATCGGCGGAGGGCTCCGAGAGCGTCCGGTTCAGCGAGTCGAGCTCGGCGACGAGCGCGTCGCGGCGCGCCGTCTGATCCGGCGTGGGGAGATCCAGCGACGGCTCTTCGATCCAGTGGTCGCCGCCCTGCTGCCCCTTCTCGACGTACTCGCCGTTGTCGAAGAAGGCGAGGAACCGGTAGTAGTCGCGCTGCGTGAACGGGTCGTACTTGTGGTTGTGGCACTGCGCGCAGGCGATCGTCGTGCCGAGCCAGACCGTGCCGGTCGTGTTGACGCGGTCGAGGAGCGTCTCCCAGCGCGCCTCCTCGACGTCGATGCCGCCTTCCTGGTTGAGCAGCGTGTTGCGGTTGAAGCCGCTGGCAATGAGCTGATCGGGCGTCGGGTGAGGGAGCATGTCGCCCGCGAGCTGCTCGATCGTGAACTCATCGAACGGCAGGTCCTGGTTGAGCGCCGTAATCACCCAGTCCCGATACTTCCACATCGTCCGCAGGTTGTCCTTCTCGTAGCCGTTGCTGTCCGCGTAGCGGGCCATGTCCAGCCACGGGCGCGCCCAGCGTTCACCGTAGTGCGGCGATGCGAGCAGGCGATCGACGAGCCGCTCGTAGGCATCGGGCCGTGTGTCGGCGAGGAACGCGTCGATTTCGGCGGGCGAGGGCGGCAGGCCGATCAGGTCGAGCGAGACGCGGCGGATGAGCGCCTCGCGACTGGCCTCGGGGGCGTGGTGGAGGTGCTCGTGGTCCAGGCGTGCGAGGACGAACTGGTCGATCGGGTTGCGTACCCAGTCGGGCTGCGAGACAGTGGGCGGCGTCGGGCGCCGCGGCCGGCGGTAGGCCCAGTGCTCGGGTTCGGCGTCCGCGGCGTTCGCTGCGGTGTCGGCACTGCTCGTCGGCTCCGGACCGGTCCATGGGGCGCCCTGGGCGATCCAGGACTTGAGGAGCGCGATCTGATTGGGGGGAAGGGGGTCCTTCTCGAAGGGCATCCGGTCCTCGCCATCGAGGCCCAGGACGCGCCGGACGATCAGGCTCTGGTCGGCGTCGCCGGGGACGACCGCCGGGCCGGTCGTCCCGCCCTTGAGCGCGGAGAGTCTGGAGTCGAGGCGCAGGTGGCCCTTCTGCTTCTTGGGGCCGTGGCATTCGTAGCAGTGCGCCTCGAGGACCGGACGCACGTCGCGGGCGTAATCGATCGTCGCCGGGGCGGGTGTCTGTCCGCGCGGGAGTGCCGTCGTGCCGGCGAGGAGGATGCTGGCCGCTGCCAGTGCTGCCCTCATGCCCGCATTCTATTGGGGACTGTCCCCGATTGCGCGCAGATTGGGGACTGTCCCCGCCGCCCATGGGAAGCGGGGACTGTCCCCAGATCGGGTTGATGTCCCGTTCTGGGACACGGACCCGGTCAGATCGTGTTGACGAAGTCGACCCAGTTGTCGGGCTTGGCGATCGGCCAGGGGCTGAGGATGGGGCGGTCCGGGCCCGCGGCCAGCGGACTCAGGCTGCTATAGGGCCACTCCTCGGCGCGTGCCCTCAGCGACGCCGCGAGCGCGTTGCCCTCGACATAGCGGCAGACCCAGATCAGCTTCAGGTCATTCGTGACGACGTCACTCCAGTAGCGCGCCTGGTACAGGTGTCCTTCACCGATCGTTTGCGTCATCCAGCGATGTCGGCGCACATGAGGTACTCGTCAGCCAGTGCATGTACGCAGAAAGTGACCGCGGTGTATACGGCCAGACGACGAAGTGCCAGTGATTCGGCATCAGGCAATAGGCGAGCAGTCGGATCGGATGGCGGTCAGCGGCCTTGCGCATCAACCGCAGAAAAGCCATGTAGTCAGCTGGGGTTGCGAACAAGCGCTGGCGTCGGTTCCCGCGATTGATCACATGGAAGGCGTATCCCGGTGGAACGAGTCGGCCCGCACGAGGCATTGCCGGTCCTTTCTCTCCGCTCCAGATGCCTCCGCAATCGCGATGCCGTCGGGGACTGTCCCCGCCGCCCGGGGGAATCGGGGACTGTCCCCGATGTGGGAGAATGTGCCGTTTTGAGACGGCGTGGATCCTCGCGGCGGCGCTGCTCGCCAGCACGCCCCACACGGCCGGGATCGATCGGCACGCACTCGTCGCGCGCAACGACCCGGTGCTCTGCGCCATGGACCCGGACTCGCCGCTCTTCGTCGGCAATGGCGACCACGCCGACATCCCCGACGAGGCCACGCCAGAGCGAGTGGCTGCGCAGCAACCCCACCGGCTGCACCTTGGACGCCCCCGGCTTCCCGGACGACGGACCTGGGTCGTGCGGTGGGAGGGCCTCCAGCGCGCGCCCTAGGCTTGTCGCCCCGCGACCGGCCGCCGGCCCCCGGCCATCGTCGGAACGATAGTGTTACGATACGGAGAAATCCCGGCCTCCTCGACGGTTCCGGCCGCTGAACGCCCGTCCAGCCCAACGTGCGCATGAGACCTTTTCCACCCGTGCCCGGCTTGTCGCGCCGGGAGTTCGTCCGGCTTGCCACCATGGCGGGCCTCGGCAGCATTGCCGCGCCCGCTCTGGCCCGGCTCGCCGTTGCCGGTGCAGCGCCCCTCTTCGAGGAGGTGCCGCCGTCGGCCAGCGGCATCACGTGGGTCCACGACAACGCGATATCACCGGACCGCTACCTGCCCGAGACCATGGGACCCGGCGTCGCGTTCCTGGACTACGACAACGACGGCTGGATGGACCTGTTCATGGTGAACAGCGGGCCGTGCGATTTCTTCACGCCCAAGACGCCGCTCTCGAACGCGCTCTACAAGAACAACCGCGACGGCACTTTCACCGACGTGACGAAGACGGCCGGGCTGACCGGCGGCACGTTCGCGATGGGCATGGCCGTGGGCGACTACGACAACGACGGCTACCAGGACATCCTGGTCACCAACTACGGTCCGCCCACGCTGTACCACAACAACGGCAACGGCACCTTCACCGACGTGACCGCGAAATCGGGCCTCGCCGCCGGCCCGCACTGGACGACCAGCGCCGTCTGGTTCGACTACGACAACGACGGCAAGCTCGATCTGTTCCTCTGCAGCTTCGTGGACTTCTCGCTGAAGAACAACGTCTTCTGCGGCGACAACACGCTCGGCCGGCGCTTCTACTGCATCCCGCGCGTCTTCAAGCCGACATCGAGCGCGCTGTACCGGAACAACGGGGACGGCACCTTCACACTCGCCAGCGGCGGCACCGACATCGAGGCGGCGAAGGGGAAGGCCCTGGGCGTCGTGGCCACCGACATCAACAACGACGGGCAGATGGACCTGTTCGTGGCGAACGACACGGTGCAGAACTTCCTGTTCGCCAACCGCGGCAAGGGGAAGTGGGAGGAGATCGGCCTGGCCGCCGAGGTCGCCTACAGCGCCAACGGCACGCCGCGCTCGGGCATGGGCGTGGACTCGACGGACTTCGACGGCGACGGCAAGCAGGATCTCTTCGTCGCCAACGTGGACCAGGAGATGTTCTCCCTCTACAAGAACGACGGGAACGAGTATTTCTCCGACGTGGCTGCCGCCAACGGCGTCGCCCAGGCCACCCGCCTGTTCAGCGGCTGGGGGCTGAAGTTCTTCGACTACGACAACGACGGCCTGGTGGACCTCTTCCTCGCCAACGGCCACCCGGACGACATGATCGATCAGTACAGCCAGATGGTGACGTACAAGGAGCCGCTGCTCGTCTTCCACAACGACGGCAGCAAGCTCCAGAACGTCAGCCCCGGCGCCGGGCCGGTGTTCACCAAGGCGTTCCCCGCGCGGGGCCTCTCCATCGGCGACTACAACAACGACGGCCTGATCGACGTGTTCGTGGGCAACAACGGCGAGGCGCCGGTCCTCCTCAAGAACAACGCCGGCGCGGGCAACCACTGGGTCGGCCTGCGGCTGCAGGGGACGACGTGCAACCGCGACGCCATTGGCGCGCGCATCACGTGGTCGGTCGGGGGCAAGGCCCGGACGCGCCTGAAAGTGGGCGGCGGCAGCTATCTGTCGAGCCACGATCCCCGCGAGGTGCTCGGGCTCGGCACCGCCACGAAGGTGGACTTCGTGGAGATCGCCTGGCCGCAGCCGAGCGGCCGCAAGGAGCGCTTCACCGACGTCCCCGTGGATCGCTACGTGTCGATCACGGAGGGGAAGGGGAAGATCGATACGTAACGTCCGACGCGTGCGGGAATGCCACTCCGGCTCCATGCTACACTCCGGCGTATGAGCACGAATCCACACGATCCGCAGGACGCGGCCGCTCCCGCTCCCGACGCCCCTGATGGCACGGGCATCGGCCGGCGCGCGGTGCTCCAGAGCCTGCTCGGCGGCGTCGGCGCGACCCTGGCCGTGCCCGGACTGGCGCAGGCTCAGCAGCATCCCGTTCACCACCATCTCGCGCAAGGCACCGCCGCGGCGCAGAAGAAGGCCGCATCGGCCGCCCATACGCCCGAGTTCCTCGATGCGCACCAGATGAAGACGCTCGAGTCGCTCTCCGAGGCCATCGTCCCCGGGTCCACCGAGGCCAGGGTGACGCCGTTTCTCGACACGCTGCTCGCGGTCGAATCGCAGGACAACCAGCGCGACTTCCTCGGCGCGATCGGCGCGTTCGACATGCTCGCGATCGAGACGAACGGGAAACCCTGGACCAGCCTGACGGCGGCCGAACAGGACGCGCTGCTGCAGAAGGCGTCCACGACCGCGCCCGGCATGGGCCACGGAGGGTTCTTCGGCGGCGGGGGCGGCGGCGGCACCGGCAAGGCCACGATCGGCGACCACTTCAGCAACCTCAAGCAGTGGATTGCCGGCGCGTACTACTCGTCGGAAAAGGGTGCCCGCGAGCTCGGGTGGACCGGCAACGTGTTCCACGCCGAGCTGCCCGGCTGCACGCACGCCGACGGGCATGCGGAAAGTAAGTAGGCAGTAGGCAGTAGGCAGCAGGGAGCGGAGACGACACGCATTGCAGTCATCCAGCCAGCAGTTCGACGCGATCGTGGTGGGTTCGGGCGCTTCGGGCGGGTGGGCCGCCAAGCGGCTCTCGGAAGCCGGCGTGAAGGTGGCCATCCTCGAGGCCGGCCGGCCGCAGGGCGACAAGGACTTCGTCGAGCACGTCCCGGAGTGGGACCTCAAGTACCGCAACCGGTCCGATGAGTACATCCGCCGGACGCGCCCTCGTCAGCGGGATTGCTACGCCTGCCGCGAGTGGAACTACCACTGGTTCGCCAACGACCTGGAGGAGCCCTACACCACGCCCGACGACAAGCCGTTCAGCTGGCAGGGCCGGATGCGGGTGGTCGGCGGGCGCACCAATGTCTGGGGCCGCCAGAGCTATCGCCTCAGCCAGCAGGACCTGAAGGGGAAGTCCTTCGACGGCTACGGCGAGGACTGGCCGCTCGAGTACGCCGACCTGGCGCCCTACTACGACATCGTCGAGGAGTACGTCGGGATCACCGGCCAGACCGAAGGCGTGCCGGAGCTGCCGGACGGCAAGTTCCTGCCGGCCATGCCGATGACGTGCGCCGAGACGCAGCTCCGGACGCGTGTCAAGCAGAAGCTCGGGTACACGGTGACCATCGGGCGCTCGGCCAACCTGACGAGACCGCTCAACGGCCGCGCGGCATGCCACTACTGCGGGCCCTGCGAGCAGGGCTGCATCACGCACTCCTATTTCAACGCCGCGTTCACCACCGTCGCCGACGCGCTGAAGTCGGGCAACACCACGCTCATCACCAATGCGATGGTCTACAAGGTCCTGACGGACACGGCCACCGGCAAAGCGACCGGCGTGATGTACATCGACCGCAACACGCGCGAGGTGCGGGAAGTCCACGCGCGGGTGGTGCTCATCTGCGCGCAGGCGCTCGAGAGCGCGCGGATCCTGCTGAATTCGGCGACCGCCGACGCGCCTGCCGGCCTGGCGAACTCGAGCGGCGTGCTCGGCCACTACCTGATGGATCACCTGTGGGTCACCGGCGGGGCCTTCGGGGAGTTCCCCGACGCGGTGAACCCGAAGCCGTCGCTCGACAGCGGCAAGCGGCCGAACGGGATCTACGGCATCCGCATGCGGAACACCATGAACGGCCCGCGCAGCACGGAGTTCATCCGCGGCTTCGGCTTCCAGGGCGGCGGCGGGTCCTCGTTCAACCTGAACGCGCCCGGCTTCGGCGCCGCGTTCAAGAAGGCGGCCCTCGATCCGGTGACCTCGGTCCGGCTGGCCGGCTTCGGCGAGACGCTGGCCCGCTACGACAACTTCGTGGCCATCGACCCGGCGACGGTGGACGCGTACGGCATTCCCGTGCTGCGCATCACCATGTCCTGGGGCGAGAACGAGAAGAAGATGATCCCGGCCATGGCGGAGGCCGCCGTCGAGATGATGGAAGCCGCCGGCGCGAAGAACATCGTGCCCTACCAGGTGCCGGACCGCGTTCCCGGCTTCGGCATCCACGAGCTCGGCACCGCGCGGATGGGCGCCGACCCGAAGATCTCCGTTCTCAACGGCTACTGCCAGGCCCACGACGTGAAGAACCTGTTCGTCACCGACGGCTCCGCATTCGTCTCCGGCGGCTGCCAGAATCCCACGCTCACGATCATGGCGCTCACCGTCCGCGCCTGCGACTACCTGATGGGGGAGATGAAGAAGGGGAACGTGTAACCCATCCTCCTATCCTCCCATCCTCCTATCCTCCTTTTTGACATCTCTCCGCCCCCTGATCTAGCCTCTAGGCTTCGCCAACAAGCTCGTCCGTGAGAGCCGAAACGCCGGCCGCCCGGCGCTCGGTCGGGGAGGTCTGCCATGTCGCGCGCCCGTCCGGCCGTCCTCGCGTCGGTGCTCCTCATTCCCTTCGTGCTCGCGGCCAGCACGGCTCGCGGACAGGGGCCGGACGCGCTCGCCGATCTCAGCGCGCAGGGCGCCCGCGCTCACCGTGCCCCTCGAGCCGGGCGACTCGCGCCCGGCGCTCCGACGAGAGGCGAGACGATTCGCGACTACCTGCGCGCGACGCACGACGCCGCCACGCTCCGCGATCTCGTGCAGACGGGGGAGCGCGAGTCGTTCGGGACGGTGCACGTCCGGTACGGCCAGCAGGTCGCCGGCCTCGACGTCTACGGCACGTACGTGGAGGCGAGCTTCAGTGCCGGCGGGGACCTGACGACGCTGATCGAGAACCTCGTCTCGACGGCGCACGGGCTCCGGCCCGCGCTGGTCGGGCCCGAGGCGGCGCTGCACGCCGTCATCGCGCGCCACTACCCGTCCGTGGCCGCGGACCCCGGCGAGGTGTCGAGCATCGGTAACGTCACGACCTACGCGCGCATCGCGCCGTTCTACGTGGCGCCTCAGGTCACGCGCATTGCGGTGCCGCTGCGCGGAAGCGCGCTGGACAGCGGATACCTCGTCGAGACCTGGGATCAGGCGAACGTGCTCAGGATGACGGTCGTTTCCGGGCGCGGCCAGATCCTGAGCGAGCAGCTGCGCACGCAATACGAGGGCTACCGCGTCTTCGCGAACAATCCCGCGGTCAGCACCCAGCAGCTCCTCACCGACCCGGCCGACCAGGTCGCCTCGCCCGACGGCTGGCTGCCGAGCGGGAGCCACACGACCACGGGGAACAACGTCGACGCCTACCTGGATCGCGACGCCAACGATCTGCCGGACGTGAACGGCCGCCCGACGTCGCCCACCCAGGTGTTCGACTTCGTCTGGGACGGCAACACGACGCCGACCACCATCACCAACCAGGCAGCCGCCGTCACCAACCTGTTCTACCTCACGAACCTGACGCACGACCGCCTCTACACGTACGGCTTCGACGAGGCCGCCGGGAACTTCCAGACTGACAACTTCGGCCGGGGCGGCATCGGCAACGATCCCCTGAACGCGGAAGCGCAGGACGGCAGCGGCACCGACAACGCGAACTTCGCGACTCCCCCCGAGGGCCAGCGGCCGCGGATGCAGATGTACCTGTGGACGGGCACCACGCCCAACCGCGACGGCGATCTCGACTCCGACATCGTCTACCACGAGTACGGCCACGGCCTGACATGGCGGATGATCGGCGACATGAGCGGGGCGCCGGCCGAAGCGGTCGGTGAGGGCATGAGCGACGCGCTCGCCATCTACTTCAACAACGACGACCGGGTTGCGGAGTACTCGTCCAACAACCCGATTGGCATCCGCACCGCGCCCTACACGAACTACACGCGCACCTACGGCCTCGTCGTCGGGCTTCTCGGCCCGCACCTCGACGGCGAGATCTACGCGGCGACGATGTGGCGCCTGCGGCAGCTGTGGCTGTCGAACGGCTGGTCGCAGGACACGCTGATGCGCTACGTCGTGGACGGCATGAGCTACACGGCGCCGAAGCCCGCCTACGAGGACATGCGCGACGGCATCCTGTCGTCGATCGCGAACATGTCCACGGAGGTGGATCCGGATGCCGCCAGGTGCACGGTCTGGAACGCCTTCGCCCAGTTCGGGATTGGCGTCGGGGCGGACGGCTACGAGATCTGCGCGATCGGACTCTGCTTCTTCAAGGCGACCGAGTCGTTCACGCTGCCCGCCGAGTGCCCGGCCGGGCCGCCGCCGAACACGGCGCCCGTCGTGGCCATCTCGCAGCCGCAGACCGGAACGTCGGTGACCCAGGGCACCTCGGTGACCTTCACCGGCTCGGCCTCCGACGCCGAGGACGGCAACCTCTCCGCGAGTCTGTCCTGGTCGTCGAGCATCGACGGCGTCATCGGGTCCGGCGCCAGCTTTTCGACGAGCTCTCTCAGCGCGGGCACGCACGTCGTCACCGCCAGCGTGACCGACGGCGGCGGGCTCTCAGGGTCAGCGGGGATCGTCGTCATCGTGAACGCCGCCTCGAACACGGCGCCCGTCGTGTCGATCACCGCCCCGTCCAATGGCAGCAGCTTCGTGCAGGGCGCCTCGATCGGCTTCGCGGGCAGTGCCAACGACACCGAGGAGGGGAACCTCAGCGCGAGTTTGGTGTGGACGTCCAGCCTGGCGCCGTTCAACCTGGGCACCGGCGCGAGCATTTTCCGGAGCGATCTTGCGGTGGGCACGCACATCATCACGGCCAGCGTCACCGACGGCGGTGGTCTGTCGGGACAGGCCCAGGTCGCCATCACCGTGACCGTGACTCCGCCCGTGAACATCACTCTCACCGCGAGTGGCTACAAGGTGAAGGGCAGCGAGTACGTCGATTTGAGCTGGGGCGGGGCCACGACGCCCGTCGACGTCTTCCGGAACGGCACCAGGATCGCGACGGCCACGCCCAACGACGGCGCGTTCACCGACGCCACCGGCGGTAAGGGCAAGGGCACGTTCACCTATCGGGTCTGCAACACAGGCACGAGTACCTGTTCCAGTACCGCGACAGTGAGCTTCTGACACGGCTAGCGCAGGCCTTCAGGCCTGCCCACACGCATGCCGGCGCCCCGTGGGCAGACCTGAAGGTCTGCGCTACATGTGGATGCGAGGCAGACCTGAAGGTCTGCGCTACATGTGGATGCGAGGCAGACCTGAAGGTCTGCGCTACATGTGGATGCGGGGCAGACCTGAAGGTCTGCGCTACATGTGGGCTAACGGGCGATGACCGGGAAGACCGTCACGCGCAGCCTGACCGATCCGTACGGCACGAGCGAGAGCGGCTCGTCGGCCTCGTGGCTGACGACCGGGCTTTCGGGCAGCGTACCGGCCGACCCGTCCTCGAGCTGCCACTCGGGGATGCGCCGGCCGGTCACGTGGAGGGCCAGCGGCGGCGTCTTCGGGCTGAACGGCATCTGACCGACGGAGCGGTCGTCCACCCGCAGCGCCGACGCCTGGTCAGGGTCCAGCACCAGGCCGTAGTTCCAGGCCGTGGTCGGGTAGATTTCCCAGTCCGCCGCGGGTGCCGGCGCCGGGTGCTTCATCCCGGCCGGCGCGCGTCGCCAGTCTTCCCCCACGGGCAGCGCAAACACGATCGGCCCGCGCGACAGCGAGACCCCGCCGCGATACCAGCGGCGAGCCGTGGTCTGCATGGACAGGTGCAGCTGTACACGGTCGCCGGCGCGCCACATGCGGTCGATTCGGAGGAATTCGCCGGGCGTCGCGCCGGCCACCGGCGCCCCGTTCACGCGGACGGTGGCGTCCACGGCCCAGGCCGGAATGCGGAGCTGCAGCGGGAAGCTCAGCACCGCCGCCTCGGGGCGCACGGTCAGCTCGATGTTCTCGCCGAACGGGTAGTCGGTCTTCTCGTCAATCGTGACCCCGACGCCGCGCGCCACCCGCGCCCGCACCTGGCTCGGCCCGTAGACGACGGCCGCCAGGCCCGCGTCCGGCGTGGCCATCCACAGGCTCGCGACGAGCTTCGGCCATCCCTGGTGCATGTTCGCGGTGCAGCAGCCGAAGTTGGGCTCGAGGCCGAACAGGTTCGACTCCGGGCCGTTGCTGACCCAGCGCCGCTGCCGCAGGCTGCAGAGCACCTGGTTGGCCTGCTGGTCGTACTGGTGCGCCCACATGTCGGGCGACAGGGTGGCCGGCAGCGCGTTGTAGGCGATCCGCTCGAGCCGGTCGGCCAGCGCCACGCCGCCCCGCACGGCCAGCACCTGCTCGAGCGAGAACATCGACTCGACCACCGCGCAGAGCTCGGTGCCCTCCGACGGATCCCGGCCGGCGTAGTGCTCGTCCGCGCTGAACATCCCGTTCGGCTGGCCGTGGTAGCGGTCCAGGACGTCGAGCGCCGTGACGATGGCGTCCCGATCCTCGGCCGCCCCGGAGATCTCCGACCAGACGGCGGAGGTCTTGAGGCCCATGGCCGTGTTGACGCCGTGGGCCCGCATGGCGCGATCGGAGAACTCCTGGTCCGCCGGATCCAGCCCGAGGCCGCGCGTCGAGGTCTTGTGCTCGAACTCGAAGTGCGAGAAGTGACGCCCCCAGTCGGTGCCCTGGTTGTGCAACGTCCTGGCCAGCGTGAGCAGGCGCGGATCGGCCGTCCGGTTGTACAGCCACAGGATGCTCACCAGCTCGTCGGCCCACCGGTACACCGCCCACTGGTGCAGCGGCCGCCGGACCGCCTCATGCAGGTGGTACATGAAATACCTCGTCATCGCAGGGACGACGCGGGGATCGCCGGTGGCTTCCTGATACTGGGTGAGCACCTTCAGCATCACCATGTTGGGCCACCAGTCGGTGTTCGACGGCGGCCCGATCCAGCCGTTCTCGGCCTGGTGGGCGAGCGTCCACTCCACGTACTTGTCGGCCTTCGCGATGAGCGCCTGGTCCTCGAGGAGGTACGCGAGCGGGAGCAGGCCGTCGAGATAGTACGGTCCACGTTCCCAGCTCTCGCCGGATCCGCCGAGCCAGCCGCTGGTCGGCCCCACGTCAGGCCAGAACTCGTCGAGATGCCCGGTCAGGCCCGCCGCCTGGATTTCCAGCTCGCGCCGCAGCCAGCCCTCCGGGCGAATGGAGCCGAGCGGCAGGATCGTGAAGGTGCCTTGCGTCAGCGGCCCGCGGTTGGGGACGCTGCGCGGCATCGGCGGCCGGGCAGATGCCTGCACCGGGTGCGGCGGCGGCGCCCCCATCAGCATCAGCCCCACCGTCGCCGCCAGGACCACTCGCACCGTCACCGTCCTCCTCGTCATCCCGCGATTCTACCGGATAGAATCCGCGTCATGAGACTCGTGTCCGCCCTCGTCATCGCCCTCGCGGCGACGCCGGCGCTCGTCCCCGCCGATCCCGGCGCGTCGCTTGGCTACCACGAGGTGCGGCTGGATGGAGCCGGACGTCTGCTCCCGTGGTACTCCGACGATCCCGGGGCGTCGTACGACCACGTGATTCGCCTCGTCTGGCAGTTCTGGCACGGGATGCGCCGGTGCCCCAACGGCGTGCCGTACTACCTGCAGCACCAGGTCTGGACGCCGGATGCCGACGATCCGCGTGGCCTCGGCGGGGATCAGATCCCGATGGCGCTCTCGTCGTGGAACCTGCTCCACGCGTATCTCGGTGATCCGGCGCTCGTGGCCGACATGCGCCTGATGGCCGACTACTGGCTCGCGCACGGGTTGTCGCCCGCCTCGTCCGGCTGGCCCGACCTGCCGTTCCCGTACAACCTGGACGCGCATTCCGGGCGCTACGACGGCGACATGCGTGCGGGCCCCGGCGTGCTGCAGCCCGACAAGGCGGCGTCGTTCGGGGCCGAGCTCGTCACGCTGTACGAGGTGACCGGCGACCGCAGGTACCTGGACGCCGCGCGCCGGATCGCGGACGTCCTGGCGGCCCACGTGGGCCCGGGCACCCGCGATGTTTCTCCATGGCCGTACCGGGTCGTCGCGGCGACCGGTGCAATTGCACGGGGACGGCCCGAGTGGGCCCGGTACAGCGCGGACCACGCAATTCCCGAACAGCTCTGGGCCGGGTACACCGCGAACTGGACGGGGGCCCTGCGCCTGTTCGACGGCCTGGCGGCGCTCGGGGTCGCGACGCCGTCTCATCGACAGGCTCGCTCGATCACGATGCGGTGGCTGCAGGCCTACCCGCTGCGGACGAACGACTGGGGCCCGTTCTTCGAGGACATCGTCGAGTACCTCGAACACCGCCATCAATGCCGACACCATGGCCGCGTACCTCATCGCGCACGCCCGCGGCCGCCGCGAGGACCTTGCCGAGGCGCGCCGCACGCTCGACTGGGTGGAGCACACGTTCGCCAACCACGAGTACGCGGCACTCCACGTGGTCCCCATCAACGAGCAGACCAGATATCAGGTGCCCGGCAACAGCCACACCGCCAGACATGCGTCCGTCGAGCTCGCGTACGCGCATGCCACCGGCGACTGGTCGCGGAAGGACGGGCAGGTCCGCCGCCTCAACTGGGCGACGTACATGGTGGCCGCCGACGGCCGGAACAAGTACCCGCGGGACGACATCTGGCTCACCGACGGCTACGGCGACTACGTCAGGCACTACCTCCGGGCGATGGCCGCCGCTCCCGATCTGGCGCCCCGCGATCAGAACCACCTGCTCGACACGACGACGGTGATCCAGTCGATCGCGTACGGCGAGCACGCAATTCGCTACCGCAAGTTCGACGCGATCTCGACCGACACGCTGAAGCTGGGCGCGTGGGCGCCCGCCCGGGTGTCCGGCGGCACTTTCACGTGGGATCCGGAGGCCAGGGTGCTGGTCGTGCGCGCCCGGTCGCGCGAGGTCACGATTCGACCGAAGTGACGTGCCGTGTGGCTCTTGTGTTCTTCGTGCCCTTTGTGTCCTTCGTGTTCACGCCTTCCCGTACTCGGTGCGGACCGCCTCGACCAGATCGGCCGGCGTGAACGGCTTGGCGAGAAACACGACACGGCCGTCGCTGATGGCCGACTGGACGTCCGGTTCGTCCGTGTAGCCCGACATGTAGATGACGCGAAGCGCCGGGGCCTCCGCGCGGAGGCGCTCGGCCAGCGCGTTGCCTGCCAGCCCCGGCATCACGAGGTCGGTCAGCAGCAGGCTGACGTCGCCGCGCTGCGCGGCCCAGTGGCCGAGGGCCTCCTCGGCGTTGGCGGCGACGACCACACGGAAGCCGTGCTGTCCCAGCACCTGCGCGATCATGCGCCGCACGGCGTCCTCGTCCTCCACGAGCAGGATGGTGCCGCCGGGGGCGGCGATGGCCGGTGCGGCTGCAACGCTTGCGACATCGTTCGCATGCGTGACGCCGTCGGCCTCCGGCAGGTAGACCCTGAACTCGCTGCCCGCGCGGGGTGCGGAGGTCACGCGCACGTGGCCGTGATGCCGCGTGACGATCCAGTAGACGCTCGAGAGCCCCAGGCCGGTGCCCTTGCCGCGGGGCTTGGTCGTGAAGAAGGGCTCGAAGACGCGCGCGCGCGTCTGCTCGGGCATGCCGACGCCCGAGTCGCGCACCGCCAGCATCACCCAGCGCCCGTGCGGCACGCCGTCGGAGGCGGGCTCCTCGCCGGAGGCCTGCCGCAGGGTGATGTCGAGCGCGCCGCCCTCCGGCATCGCGTCGCGCGCGTTGACGGCCAGGTTCATGAGGATCTGCTCGAGCTGTCCCTGGCCCAGGCGTACCGTCATGTCCCCGGGGCCGCAGGTCAGCCGCAGGGTGATGTCAGCGCGCAGCAGCTGTCGCAGCAGCCGCTCCGTGTTCCCGACGACCGCGACCGGATCGACGGTGACGGGGACCGCCAGGTCCTGCCGGCTGAAGGTGAGCAGCTGGCGCGTCAGCACGACGCCCCGATCGGCGGCCGCGCGGATCTCCTGGATGAGGCCGGCGGCCTCGCCGGCCGGCGCGGACTCGGCGGCCAGCTCCGTGTAGCCGACAATGGCGGTGAGGAGGTTGTTGAAGTCGTGGGCGATGCCGCCGGCCAGCGTGCCGATGGCCTGCATCTTCTGCGCCTGGCCCACGTGCTCCTCGAGGCGATCGCGCTCGGCCGCCATCGAGGAGAGCGCGGCCGCCACCTGGCCGATTTCGTCCTCTCCGGCCAGCGCGTCGGCCGCGGCGCGGTTGCCGGTGGCCAGCGCCTGCGTGGCCTGCACCAGCCGGTTGACCCGCCGGACCAGCACGAGATGGAGCAGGCCCCAGGCCGCGAAACACAGCGCCGCCAGCAGGAGCCCGGACCTGAGCGTCGTCGCGCGTGCGTCCTCCATCGCGACGGCGAGCGGCCCCCGCAGGTCGCGGTCGATGATCAGCGTGCCGTCCTGGATCGTGAGCAGCCCGCGGCCCGTCGCGGCAAGAGGGACCGGATAGGCAGTGATCATGCGCGCCCCGTCCAGCCGCGTCGCCATCCTGACGGTCCGGCGGCACTCGGCGGCGAGCGCATCGTAGGCCGGCTCGACCACGGCCAGCGCCCGCCGATCGACGGCGCTGTCGGTGGCCACGAGGATGTCACCCCGGACGTCCGCCAGCAGCGCGAGCCGGACCGTGCGGTCGGTGCGGATTTCGGTCAGCGTGATGCGCAGCGCGTCCAGGTGCCCGGCCGCGTAGTCGCGCTCGATGATGCCGGCCGACACCTGGCTCGCGAGCAGGGCCTCGCTTCGCATGGTCTCGACGACGCGCTGGCTGCCGTTCGTGACGGCGGCGTAGTACGTCCAGCCGACCAGGCCGGCGCCCAGGCCGAGCATCAGCAGGGGAACGGCCGAGACAATCCGGATTCGTCCCGCCATCACCGACCCGACGGAGTGACGAGTGACGCGTCCGGAAGCCGCTGCGGATCGACCGGTCCGACAAGCCAGCCCTCCTCGCGCATGATGGCCGCTTCGGTCCGGAGCGCGCGCAGCAGCGTCGGATCCGATCCGTCGAGCAGCTTCTGCGCGGCCGGCCGATCGGGCATGTCGAGCCCGCGGAAGGACGCCACGAACTCGGCTGGCGTCAGCGACTCGCGCGGTGCCATGATCGCGGCACTGCCGGCCGGGTCGGCCCGGAACGCGTCCCGGGCGCGGTACCACGCGTCCACGATCCGCTGCAGCCGCGGCCGCTCCCGCTCCAGCAGCGACAGCCGGACGAGCAACACGTCGACGATCTCACCGGGAATGTCGGCACTCGTGAAAATGGTGTGCGCTCCCCGCCCCACCAGCCTGGTCGCGACCGGCTCTTCAGTGACGAGCGCATCGACCTCGTTTCCCGCGAGCACTCGTTCCTGATCGCCCTGCTGGTCGCCGCCCATGACGGGAACGATCGTGAGGTCGTCCTTGGAGAGTCCAGCCTTGTCCAGGGCCCGCCGGAGCAAGTAGGGCCCCAGCAGCGTCGGATGCACACCCACGCGCCGGCCCTTCAGCGCCTTCACGTCCGGCACTGCCGGACCGGCCAGGATGGCGTCGGCGCCGATGGAGTGATCGAGGGGCATGACGATGCGTGTGTCGGGCAGCCGCTGTGCGAGATCGAGGGCATAGAGCGTCGTCAGTGCGACGACGTCGATGGCGCCTTCACGAAAGGCGCGCATCGGATCGCCGGGCGACTGGAACTCCACCAGGTCGATGTCGTCGCCGAGCCAGCCGTGCTTCCGTGCCAGGAAGAACAGCTCGTAGGACGGAAAGACGGCGAGCCCGACGCGCAGCGGCTGCGACGTCGAAGGCGCGCAGGACGGCGCCGTCACGCCGAGCGCAAGCGCAAGCAGGGCGCCAGCGAACGCGCGCCGCATGCGGCTACCGCGCCTGCTTCAGCGCGTCCGGCACGCGGTAGCCCGGCGCCTGAAATCCACGGTCCGCATCGTCCAGCACGAGCACCCAGTCGTTCGGCCGGCCGTGCGGCTCGGGCGGGGTGAACTCCCGCGTCGAGATGTTCGCGTACCGGCCGACCGCGGTGGCAGCGCCCGTGCGCGGGTTGAACCACCAGGCCATCACCTGCTCGCCGGAAATCTTGCCGAGACGCACCGCGATCTGGTGGCCCGTGGGGATGTAGAAGAACGCGTACGCGTGACCGCGGGTGGCGCGGACGTGCGCCTCCCCGGAGCCCTCGCCCTCCGCGATCATCGACTGGTCGGGCACGCGATCGACGAAGGGGCGCGACAGCATGAGCCGCCGAAAGTGCAGCATCTCCCAGGCGCCAGGCAGCGTGAGGGTGTCGTTCCAGTTGTTGCGCGCCGCCGAGATGGGCTCGCGCTCGGGTGTGTGGAACTGCCAGACGTCGTGGCAGCCGTAGGTCACGCCGAAGCCGCCCGCGAACACCGACCAGTAGACGCCCTGGCGCACGTCGAAATCGTCGAAGTAGCCGTTCTCGGCCTTCCAGTTGACGGGGTGATCCTCGTAACGCAGCTCGCCGTCGAGCACCGGCCTGGGTGGCCTGCGCGCGTAGTCCTTCTCGATCATCTCGTCGTTGGCGATGTTCCGTGCGGCGTGGCCCGACTGGATCATGTTGAAGTCCAGCCACGGCGCATCGTGGAACCACTCGGCCGAGGACCGCCCGCCCTGCGGGTGGTAGGTCTTCAGGTGCGAGCCGCCGTCGCCCTCGGCGAGCCCGGCCGCCATGGCATTCCAGACGGGCTCGAAGCCGCCCGCCTCCCGATCGCCCCCGAGAATCCAGATGATGTTCGGCGCGTCCTTGTACCTGTGGCCCAGGAACCGGCCCCAGGCCCGGGCAATCTCCGGCTTGTCGACGGGGAACACCACCGGGCCCTTGCCCCAGGCGAGCGACACCTTGTCGCCCCAGGTGGGCAGCAGGCCAATGTACAGGCCCTTCTCGGCGGCCTTCTTCACCACCCAGTCCAGGTGCTCGAAGTACTTCTCGTTGGGCCGGGTGGGGTCCTCGTCGATGAGAGGGCGCTCGCCGTAAGCGTTGCCCGCCGTCAGCCCGTCGAACTCGGCGAGGGCGACCGCCTGGATCACGGTGAACCCCTGGGCCCGCCGGACCTCGAGATATCGCTCCGTCTCCTCACGGGTCAGCCGCTCGAACAGCTCCCACGCCGTGTCGCCGACGTAGAGAAGCGGCGTGCCATCGGCGTGCTGGAGGAAGCGATGGTTCTTCGAGACGCGAAGCGGCCCGTGGGAGAAGTCCACCGACGGGCCCGGCAGCGGGATGTTCTGGGCGGCCGCGGGCGCGACGGTGAGCAGAGCGGGCAGGAGCAGAAGCAGGAGGCGCCGCATGTCCGGTAGTGTAACCGGGCTTTCGCACCTATCGGAGCACCGTCGTGGACGTGACCCCCTTGCCCTCGGTGACCTCGTAAATCCGGCCCGGGGCGAGGCCGGTCATCTCGTCCCTCGTCCCGCTCGGCCACTCGACGACAAGACGATCGGCCCGGGTATGGGACCCCAGGCCGAAGGTGACGGGCAGCTCCGACTGGGACAGGTAGCTCGACCCGGTTTTCACCGTCCGCCTGTACGTGTCGTCCCCGGCGAACACCCGCACGCGGGCGCCGATGCCGTCGCGGTTCGACTTCACCCCGCGCAGCTTCACGCGGATCGAGTGGCGCGCGGCCGGCGCATCGTTCCTGTAGAGGAACGCCGGGCCGTTGTTGGTCGTGATGACGACGTCCGGATCGCCGTCGTTGTCGAAGTCCCCGAATGCGGCGCCGCGTCCGACCTTCGGCTGGGCGAAGGTGCTCCCGGCCTCGGGGGCGACGTCGGTGAACTGCCCGTGCCCGCGGTTGAGGAAGAGGTGCGGCGGCTCCGCGTAGGTGACGCGCGCGCTCACGCGGCTGATGGTCTCGTCGATGTGGCCGTTGACGACGAGCAGGTCCTGCAGGCCGTCCAGATCGACGTCGAAGAAGAAGCACCCGAAGCCGAGCGTGCCGCGGGTGACCCGGCCCACGTCCGATCGCGGGGCCGCATCGGCGAACTGACCGTCGCCGACCGGCCGGTACAGGCCCAGCATCTCGCCCGAGAAGTTCGTGACCACGACGGTGGTCGTGCCGGAGTTGTCCACGTCGGCCGCATCGGCGCCCATCCCCGCGCGGGCGCGGCCATCCTCGCTGAACGCCAGGCCGGCCTTGAGCCCCAGCTCGGTGAACGTGCCGTTGCCGTTGTTTCGATAGAGCTTGTTCGGCTGCGTGTCGTTGGCGACGAAGACGTCGGGCCACGGGTCCAGGTCGTAGTCGATCAGCGTGACCCCCAGTGACTTCGAGGTGGTATCGAACAGGCCCGCCTTCGCCGTGACGTCCTCGAACGTGCCGTTCCCCGCGTTTCGGAACAGCCAGGAGGTGGTCCCGCGATACGCTTCCGGCGTGCAGTAGGACTTCTGCTTCCCGTCCACGCTGCAGAAGACGTCCGTCTCGGGCGTCCAGCGGACGTAGTTGCAGACGAGCAGGTCCAGCCGTCCGTCGCGGTCGAAGTCGAACCAGAGCGCCGACGTGCTGAAGCCCGGTCGATGGCCGAGCCCTGCCCGGTCGGTCACGTCGACGAACGTGCCCGTGCCCGTGTTGTGGAACAGGTGATTCTGGCCGACGGCGGTGAGCAGGATGTCCTGCCAGCCGTCGTTGTCGTAGTCGGCGACGGCGACGCCCATGCCGTACAGGTCCAGGGTCAGCCCGGCGCGCGCGGTGACGTCGTCGAACGTGCCGTCGTGGCGGTTGCGGTACAGCCGGGTGTGCGTGCGCGCCGGCGGCTGGCCGGGCCAGCTCGTGCCGTTCACGAGCAGCACGTCCTGCCAGCCGTCGTTGTCGAAGTCGAGGAACGCCGCGCCCGAGCCGAGCGTCTCGGGCAGGTACTTCTTTCCGAACGCCCCGTTGTTGTGGGTGAACGCGATTCCGGCCCGCTCGGTGACGTCGGTGAGGTGGACCGCCGGCGCCGATTGGGCGGACGGCACCAGCTGGCCCGAGAGCGCGAGCGCGGCGACCAGCGCCAGGCGGCCCGTCCGGTCGGCGGCCGGCCGCGCGGTCACTCCGGCATCACCAGGCCCTTCTTGACGGCGAAGAGGACCAGTTCCGCGGTCTTGTGGACGCCGAGCGCGCTCATCAGGTTCGCGCGGTGGACGGCCACCGTGTTGACGCTGAGGTCGAGCATCACCGCGATCTCCTTGTTCGACTTGCCGTGCGCGATGAGCTGCAGCACCTGCTTCTCGCGCTGCGTCAATCGGTCGTACGGGTCCGCCGACTTGTCGAACGAGCCGCTCTGGATCGCGCGGATGAGCACGCCCGCCAGGTCGGGGCTCAGGTACTGCTCACCGGCCGCGACGGCCTTGACCGCGCGCGTCAGGTCGTTCTCGATCGCGTTCTTCAGGATGTACCCCTTCGCGCCGCTGTCGAGCGCGTTGCGGACGTACTGCTCGTCGGAGTACATGCTGAGGATCAGGACCTTCGTGCCCGGCCGCTGCTTCACGAGCTCCATCGTGGCGTGGAGCCCGTTCATCTCCGGCATGGCCATGTCCATCACGACCACGTCCGGATCGGTCTTCTTCACCAGGCCGATGGCTTCCAGCCCGTTGTTCGCCTCGCCGACGACCGCGATGTCCGGATCGTCCTCGAGGATGCGCCGGAAGCCCTGGCGCACGAGCGCGTGATCGTCGACCAGCACCACACGGATGGATGAGGCAGTCATACTGCAGATTCTATCGCCGCGGTCACGAGGATGAATTAGTACGTTTCGGTTAGGCGGACTCTATTTGACGGGGGGAGTGTTCTTCCTCGGCCGGGGCGGGTTTTCCCGCGCGGCTCCGGCCGAGCGGCACGCGGACGGTCACGACGAGCCCCTGGCCGGGCGCGGCACCAAGGCCGAACGTGCCTCCCATGAGCTCGGCGCGCTCCCGCATGCTGACCAGGCCGATGCCCCGCTCGATGGCGCCGCCGGGCAGGCCCCGCCCGCGGTCCTCGATCTGCAGCTCGAGCCAGTCGCCCCGCTGCGTCAGCCGCACCCAGGCTTCCGTGGCGCCGGAATGCCGCCCCACGTTGGTCAGCGCCTCCTGCACGATGCGGTAGATGTGGATGGTGGACTCGGAGGAGACGACGCCGATCGGGCCCGTGGCCTCGAAGCGCGCGGCGATCCCGTGCTGGCGGCCGAACTGCTCGACGAACCACTCCAGCGCCTTCTCGAGGCCGAAGTCGTCCAGGACCACCGGGTGGAGCAGCCGCGACTGGACGCGGATCTTCTCCAGCGTCTGCTGGGCGATGCCCCGCACCTCCTCGAGGTCGGCGACGAGCGGCGACTCGGGCGGCAGGTTCCGCTTCACCCGCCCGAGCAGCGTGCCGACCGCCGTGAAGATCTGGCCGAACTCGTCGTGCAGCTCCCGTGCGAACTCCTGCTGCAGGTCTTCCTGCATCCGCAGCATGCGCCACGACAGGTTGCGGAGCTCGGCGGAGAGCCGCTCCACCTGCTCGAACGCCCGCCGGTTGGCGCGGATCGTGTACAGCCCCGTGGCCGCGACGACCAGGAGCAGCGCGACGACGAGCACGCCGATCTCCCAGACCACGCGCTCGTAGATCGCGCGGTTCCTGGCCGACGCCTCCTCCTGCACCCGGTTGTTCAGCACGAGGAACTGCGACACCATCCCGACCAGCTCCATGTGCGCCGAGGTCGCCGAGGTCCGCAGCTTCCGGATCGCGGCCGCCTCGTCGCCCGCCTCGGCCGTCCTGAACACGTCGTCCATCAGCGTCCAGAAGTGATTGACGGATGAGACCAGGCGTGTCTGGAGCGCGGTGGGCCGCTCGGGCGGGGCGAGCGTGTTCTCGACGGCGAGCGCCTGGGAGAGATCCGCGCGCAGCCGCTCGAACGTCTGCCGCCAGGCCACCAGCGGATAGGGCTCGGTCCGGTCGGCCATGTCGCGCATCGACGTGGCGAGCGTGGTCAGCGCGTTCTGGATGCGGAGCAGCTGCAGGGAGTCCTTGCGGTTGCGGTCGCTGATGGCCGTCTGCTCGTCGCGGAGCTGCCGGATTTCATGCGCGGTGTACAGGCCCACGCCGGCAATGGTCACGAGCGAGACCACCAGGCCGACCGCGAGCCGCAGGGACGGAGAGGTCGTGGGCACTCAGGTCCTGATGGGAGTGGGCGGGGTGACCGGTTCGAGCTCCCCGAAAGGCGCCGGCGGCGCCGTCCACGCGCCGCGCGACTGCTCGATCACGCGCGCGGCGGCCAGCGCCGTGGCCTCGTCCCACGGGCGCGTCACCACCTGCACGCCGATCGGCAGGCCGGCCGCCGTCTGGAGCACGGGCACCGCCATGCCCGGATTCTGCAGCAGGTTGAACCACGCCGTGTAGCGCCACGCGTCCAGGTAGTGGACGTCGTGCCCGTCGATCGACCACGTGCGCTCGCCGTGCCTGAACGCCGGAATGGCGGCCACCGGGCAGAGGAGCACCGGGTGGGTCTCCATCTGTGCGAGGAATCGCGACCTCAGCACGTCGCGCTCGATCTCGACGCCGAGCAGCTCGGTGGCCGTGAGCCGGTCCTGCCGGCGCGTCCAGTCCAGGAACTCGAGGAGGTTCGGGTGCACCTCGGCCTCGCGCCCGGCGACGAGCGGCTCGAGCAGCAGGCGGCTGGCGCGTCCGAAGATGTCCCACCAGCGTTCACGGGCCTGCTCGAGTCCCTCGGGCCGGAACTCGTCCACGGCGAAGCCGGCGTCGCGCAGCCACCCGGCGGCCCTGCGCACCGCCCGGCGGGTGTCGGAGGTGACCGGGACGATGCCGTCGTCTTCGAAGACGCCGATGCGGACCGCACTCGGGAGCGACGGCAGCGGGTCGAACGGCACCGGATGGCCGTTCGGGTCGCCGATGTCCGCGCCGGCCATCACGTGCGTCATGGCCTCCACGTCGTCCACCGTGCGTGCCATGGGCCCGACCACGCCGGTCAGCGCGAACGGGCCTCCACAGGGCGGGAAGTGGCCGGTGGCCGGGACGCGGCCCGGGGTGGGCTTGAGGCCGCAGATGCCGCTGAAGTGCGCCGGCACGCGGATCGAGCCGCCGCCGTCGCTGCCGACGCCGCCGGCCGACAGGCCCGCGGCAATCGCGGCGGCTTCACCCCCGCTCAATCCGCCGGGCGTACGGTCGAGCGCCCACGGGCTGTTGGTGCGGCCGTACAGCGCGTTGTCGGTTTCCCACGCCATGAGCTGCTCGGCGACGTTGGTGACGCCGACCACGATCGCGCCGGCCGCCTTGAGCCGCGTCACCAGCGTCGCGTCGGCGGTGCCGGTGACGCCCGCGCGAAAGCGGCTGCCGGTTTCCCACGGCATGCCCGCGACCGCAAGGGAGCTCTTGATGCTGATTGGCACGCCGTGCAGGGGCCCGAGCCGCGCGCCGGACATCACCGCGGCTTCGGCGTTGCGGGCGGAGGCGAGCGCGCCCTGGCGATCGACGGCCACGTAGGCATTCAGCGCGGGGTTCAGGGCATCGATGCGATCGAGCGTGGCCTCGAGGAGCTCGACGGGCGAGAGCTGACGCGTCGCGATCAGGCCGGCAAGGGCCAGTGCGGACTCGAACAGCGGGACCATGGGGGCAGTGTACTGCAGGGTGAGGTGCTGGGTGCTGGGTGCTGGGTGCTGGGTGCGGTGCTGGGTGCCGGGTGCTGGGTGCGGTGCTGGGTGCAGCAGATCGTACGTAGGGCCGAATTCTATCACCGGGTTCACCGCAGTTCACATGTAGCGCAGACCTTTAGGTCTGCCCGCGTACGTCGAGGGCGCGCCCGCCAACTCAAGATCCGGGCATCGTTCGGCCAACCGAGAACCGAGAACCGAGAACCCGAGAACCTCCTGGTTCCTATCGCCAGTACCCCGCCGCGACGAGCAGGACGAATGCCGCCCCGAGCAAGATTTCGGTGATGCCGATTTGCCGTGCGGTGGCGCGGCGCCGGCGTCCGGAGAGGCCCCACGCGGCGCGAACGAGCAGGAACAGGAACGCCACCCCGGCCAGGGTCGGCGCCAGGTGATAGGCCGCCAGGCCAAGTGCCAGGCCAGTCGCCGCCAGATGCGCCGCCACCGCCGGTGTCGGTTGCACCAGCTCGCCCCGCTCGAGGCGCAGGCGGGCCCGGACGTAAGCGATGGCCGCCACGCCCCTGGCCGCCATGAGCACCCAGAGCGCGAGCCAGGCGGCGGCGGGCCATCCGCCTGCGGCCGCAATGGCCGGCGCCGACGCCGCGGCGGCCACGGGTCCGGCGAGCTCGGGGACGAGGCCGCGTCCTTCACGCCTGACGTCGTAGACGAGCTGCGCAGCCGCAAAGGGCAGGGCGGCGACCACCGGCGCCCACCACGCGTAGGGCGAAGTGCTCCAGGCCAGGGCGCCGAGGAGGACCGCGGCAGCGATGACGACGGCGGCGAGGCGGAGGGCGACGAACGTGCGCGGATACGGACGGCCCGCGGCGCGATCTGCCAGGCCCAGTTTGAGCGGCTGCCGGCCGAGGAACAGCGCGAACGCCGCGAGCCCCAGCAGCACGCCCGGCCATGAAGGCGCGACGAGCAGGCCCAGCACGACCGGCTCGAGCACGAACGACCAGCCGCCGTGCTCGGCGGGGACGATGAGGGGGCGGATGCGGACGGGCACACAGGGACTATAGGGGAATGGGAGGATGGGAGGATGGGAGGATGGGAGGATGGGAGGATGGGAAGGCGCCTGTTGCGCCGAGCCGGCGGGCGGCCTAGAATTAACGCTTCGGGCAACACCGGCCGATAGCGCCTACAGGTCCCGCCCGGGTCCTGGCGCTGCGGTTCGCGACCTCCCAGGTGTTCCTCAGTAGCTCAATGGCAGAGCATCCGGCTGTTAACCGGAGGGTTGCTGGTTCGAGTCCAGCCTGAGGAGCCA
>CAWIMD010000007.1:0-167478 GCA_963837165.1 Vicinamibacteria bacterium | reverse complement strand
CCTCGCTCTGGAAGCCCCGGTCGACGTCGAGCGCGGCCTGCAGGCTTCTGAGCAGGAGTCCCGAGCCGATGAGGAGGGTGAGCGAGAGCGCAATCTCGGCGGCCACCAGGAGGTTGCGCAAATGGAGCTGCCGGAAGGCCGTGGCAACTCCCCGCTCGCCCTCGCGAAGGGCCGGGACCAGCGCGGCACGGGATGCGTGCAGCGCGGGCGCGACGGCGATGAGGGCGGTGGTCAAGGCCATCACGCCGAGCGCGACGGCAATGACCCAGCCGTTGAGCGACACTTCGGCCATTCGCGGGACATCGGGAATCTCTATGGTCTTGACCCCGGCCAGCAGCAGCGCCGCCAGCCCCACGCCGGCTGCCGCGCCGATGGCGCTCAGCACCAGCGACTCGGTCAGCAGCTGCCGTACCAGCCGCGCCCTCGTCGCGCCCACCGCCGTTCGCACTGCCGTCTCGCGGGTCCGGCCGGCGGAACGCGCCAGCAGCATGTTCGACAGGTTCACACAAGCGATCAGCAGGAGCACCGCCACGGCGCCCATCAACAGCCAGAGAGACTGGCGCAGCGAGTCGGACGCCACCCAGGTGGACGATGGTAGGGCGCCGAGACCGAGGCCGTCGTTGGTGGCCGGGTCGATGCGGACGAGCGCCGCGGCGACGCGCGCCAGATCCGTGCGCGCCTGCTCCAGCGTGACGCCGGGTCGGAGGCGCCCAACGGCGCCCAGCTCGAAGCTGCCCCGCTGATCGGTGCCTGTGCGCACCAGCGGCACGATCACGTCGTTGTCGCGGAGCCACGTCACATCCGCGCGCAGGACGCCGACGACGCGGTACGCCTGGCCGTCGAGGGTGAGCGTGCGGCCGACAAAGGAAGCATCCCGCCCGAAGCGCTTCGACCAGAATGTCTCGGTCAGCATCGCCACGTGCGTATCGCCGCCCGCGCGGTCCTCGCCGTCCGAAAAGGGACGGCCCGCGGTGACGCCGAGGCCGAGCGCGCGCAGGAAGCCGACCGTGACCTCGGCCGTGTCCACCCGCTCCGGGTACTCGAAGCCCGTCAGCGTGCGGCTGGAGGAACCGATCGCACCGGTATCGGTGAAGCTCCGTGACAGGTCGTGCAGGTCCCAGAAGTTCGCGTGCGACAGCGACGAGTGCTGCCAGCCGCGGGCGGGATTGGTGCCGAAGATCTCCACGAGCCGGCCGGCGTTCGGATAGGGCAGCGGCTGCAGCAGCACCGTGTAGAGCACGCTGAAGATCGCCGTGGTGGCGCCGCTGCCGAGCGCGAGCGTGAGGATGGCCACGGCCGCGAAGCCTGGGCTGCGCCGGAGCAGCCGCAGCCCGTAGCGCGCGTCCTGCAGGACCTGCTCGGTCAGGTGCCCGGCCCGTGCCGCGCGGACGTGCTCCTTGATCTGATCCGGCCCGCCGGCCAGGCGCGCGGCGCGCCGCGCCTCGGTCCGCGTGGCGCCGCCGGCCTCGTGCTCGTCGGCGACCATCTCGAGATAGCTCTCGACCTCGCGGTCGAGGTCCCGTTCCACCGCGCCGCCACGGAGCAGGTTCCTGACGTAGCTGCGGATGCGATCGAACGCCATGTGCACTCTCCTGACCGTCCGGGGCTCAGGCGAGCCCGAGCGCCCGCGCCATGGCCGTCGAGACGCGCACCCACTCGTCCGTCTGGCTTCTGAGCTGCCGGCGGCCCGCCGGCGTCAGCTCGTAGTACTTGGCGCGGCGGTTGTTCTCCGAGTCGCCCCACTCGGCGCGCAGCCAGCCGCTCTCCTCGAGCCGGTGCAGGGCAGGGAAGAGCGACCCGGCCCCCACCTCGAACGTGCCGCCGGTCAGCTGCCCGATGCGGCGCGCCACGCCCAGCCCGTGGAGGCGTCCGGTGCTGAGGCTCCTGAGGATGAGCAGGTCGAGCGTGCCGCGGACGACGTCGGTTCGGGGGCCATGAGTGCTCCTATCGGAATCCGATAGGACTATCGCACATCTCGTATCGGATGTCGATAGGGAGGCCGGACCGTGAATATTTTGCGCGCCCGAGCGGGAAGGCCCGGCCACTGAACGGCCGGGCTGGACCGGCAACCCGAAGGTTTTTGCCCTGAATCTGCTGGTCACGGTTCTTGCACTGACCCAGACCGTGCATTCCCCGGCACGGGAGGAGTGAGATCATGACTGCCGGCAAGGTAACGGCACTGTCGCTGAGTTTCGTCGGCGCGCTGGCTCTCGGGATCTGGATCGGGCCGCACGTGTGGCAGCCATCGTCTGTGGGCGAGCGGGCGATGAGCGCCCCGCCGGCCGTGGCCGCGCACGCGGAAGGCGCGCGTGCGGCCAGGCACGAGCCGCGCGCCGAGGAGGCCGCGACCTCGACGATTTCCGTCTCGGCTCCCGAGCTCCACGCGCGGTTGAAGCCGCTGATGAGCCGCGGCACCAACATGAAGCTGGCGGCCGACGGCTTCGACGATGCCGGTGAGTTTGCCGCGGTGGCGCACGCCGCCCAGAACACCGACGTCCCCTTCGTGGTGCTGAAGCACCGCGTGCTCGACGAGAAGAAGTCACTGGCCGCCGCCATCCACGAGTCGAAGCCGGACCTCAACGCGCGGCTCGAGGCCAACCGCGCGTGGGCGGAGGCGCGCTCCGACGTCGCGCAGCTCGCGAGCTAGATTCGGTCCGCAGGGCCCTACGGAGGCCCGAACGCGTTCGTACGTAGGGCCGAACTTCAGTTCGCCCTGAAGGGCCAGGGGCCGGAGCGCCGGTCCCTGACCCCCTCTCCGGCGGTATGATCCGCCGCATGGCCCTCTCACCACGCATTGCGGTCATCTTCCTCGTCGCTCTCGCTGCCGGCTGTTCCTCGTCGGAGGATCCGCGCCTGTCGGCCCTCGAGGCCCGTGTCGGCAAGCTCGAGAGCCAGCCGGTTCCCTCGGCGGTCGCGGCGGTAGCCGCCCGCAACGCGTACACCCCCGGGCTGGGCGAGATCATGGGGCTCAACCAGATCCGCCACGAGAAGCTCTGGTTTGCCGGCGTCAACGGCAACTGGCCGCTCGCGTCGTACGAGATCGACGAGATCCAGGAGGGGCTCGAGGACGCGGTGAAGTACAACCCGACGCACGAGGGCGTGCCCGAGCCGCTCACGGTGCTGATCCCGCGTTACACGAGCAGCCCGATGCAGCAGCTCCGGCAGGCGGTCGAGGCCAAGGATCGGCCCGCATTCGAGAAGGCGTTCGATGCGCTGACCGCCGGCTGCAACAGTTGCCACCACGCCGCGAACTTCGGCTTCAACGTCGTCAAGCGGCCGACGACCGTGCCGTTCACGAACCAGGAGTACGCGCCGTCAAGACAGTAGGGAGGGATCTGGGGATCTGGGGATCTGGGGATCTGGGATTGGGGATCTGGGGATCTGGGGATCTGGGGATTGGGGACGCGGATGTCGATCTGCGCGAGCACGTCGAAGGGAATGGTTGGCTTGACGGGGGCGACTTCCATGGCGCCATCATGGTCGCGCATGCACGAGACGTTCATGCGCCTGGCCCTCGACGAGGCGCGCCGGGCGGAAGTGGCAGGCGAAGTACCGATTGGCGCGGTGGTCGTTCTGAACGGCGAGGTGATTGGCCGCGGATTCAACCAGCCGATCGGGGAGGTCGACCCGACCGCCCACGCCGAGATCGTGGCGCTCCGCGAGGCGGCGGCGCGTGCGGCCAACTATCGCCTGGTCGGCGCCGATGTCTACGTCACGCTCGAGCCCTGCCTGATGTGCGTGGGCGCGCTCGTGCTCGCGCGCGTGCGCACGGTCGTCTTCGGCGCGCGCGAGCCGAAGACGGGCGCGCTCGTCTCGACCACGCAGGCGATGGACATCCCGTCGCTCAACCATCGCTTCGAGATCGTCGAGAGTGTGCTCGAAGAGGAGTGCCGCGCCCTCGTCCAGGGGTTCTTTCGCGGCCGGCGGTGATCCTACTCCTCGCGCAGCAGCATCGCCGGATCGATCCGCGCCGCGCGGACCGCCGGGACGAGACACGCCGCGAAGGCGGCCAGGATCACGAGCGCCGCCGCGCCCACGAGGACGCCAGGATCGCGTGGCTCGACCCGGTACAGCATCGACGACAGGCTCCGGGCCGTGGCGAGCGCGCCGGCGCTGCCGATCGCGACACCGATGGCGACGATCAGCAGCCCTGCGCGGAGCGTGGCGCCCGCCACCAGCCCGCCGCTGGCGCCCAGCGCCCGGCGGATTGCCGTCTCGCGCCGCGCCCGGCTCACGTGATACGCCATCACGCCGTAGATGCCGGTCACCGAGAGCGCGAGCGCGAAGAGCCCGAGCACGGCGAACAGCCCTCCCCGAAGCCGCGGCACCGCCATGGACAGCCGCACCTCTTCGTCCATCGTCCCCACCTCGCGGAGCGGGAGATGGGGGTCGAGCTCGCGCACCGCGCTCCGTACCGCCGGGGTCAGCTCCGCCGGATCGCCGGACGTGCGCAGCACGAAGTAGGGTGACCGATACCACTGATTCTGCCTGTAGGACAGGTACACCATCGGCTGCACGCCGTTCCAGATGCCGCCGCTGCCGTACGGCACGTCGCGGACGACCCCGACGATGGTGGTCCAGGGCTGGCTGGCGTCCCAGTCGCCGGGCTTGAATCGCCGGCCGACTGCCTGTCCACCCGGGAAGTGCCGCCGCACGAACGCTTCGTTGACGAGGGCGACTTCGGGTGCGCCCGCCACGTCCCGTCCGTCGAACTCTCGGCCTGCCAGCCGCGCGATCCCGAGCGTCCTGAAGTAGTCCGCCGTCACGATGTTCCAGTCAGCGACGTCGCTCTTGCCCGGCGCTGTCGGCCACCAGGCCTTCGACGGTGTAGTTGTTCGAGAACGTCAGCAGGTCCGGCGGCAGCGCGGCCGATGCGGCCACGCCGCTCACGCCGGGCAGGGCGCGGAACCGCGCGTCCGCGTTCGCGAGAAAGGTGGCGAAGCGGTCCTTCTCCTTGTAGGGATCGTCCGGCAGGGTGAGCTGGAACTTCAGGACCCCCTCGGCGCGGAATCCGGGATCTGCGTGCTCGGCGCGCAACAGACTCTTCACGAGCAGCGACGAACCCGTCAGGACCATCAGCGTCAGCGCGATCTCCACGACAATGAGGGCGCGGCGCAGGTGCCCGGCCCGCGCGGTCTCGCTCGTGGAGCGGCCGCCTTCATGGAGCCACGGTCCCAGACGGGCCCATGGCAGCCGCAGGACCGGCAGCACGCCGGCCAGCAGACCCGCGAGGAGACCTGTGGTGAGGGCGAACGCCACGATGACGGGATCGAGCCGGACCTCGTTCATCCGCGGAATCACCGCGCTGGCGGCCGAGCCCGCGACGCGGAGCGCGGCGACCGCGATGCCCAGGCCGACCGCGCCGCCCAGCAGGCCGATGAGCGCCGACTCGGTGAGGAGCTGCCGCGCCAGACGGCCGCGGCGGGCGCCGAGCGAGGCGCGCACTGCAAGCTCGCGCATCCGCACCGTACCACGGGCCAGCAGCAGGTTGGCGACGTTGGCGATCGCGACCAGCAGCACCAGCGACACGCCGGCCAGCAGCGTCAGCAGCGTCTCGCGGACGTCGCCGACCAGCGCCTCGCGCTCGGGACGGAACCGGTATTGCCAGGCGTTCGTGATGCCGTAGCGGTCGTGCAGGATGGGCGTGACCATGCCGGTCAGGCGGGTCGCGGCGCTCTCCGCGTCCAGACCTCGCGGAACCCGTACGATCGTATTGACGAAGAAGCCCCCCCGCCGCTTCGGCGGATCGAACGGCACGCTCACCCAGATCTGATCGTCCCGGACGCCTGGCACGTGGAAGCCGCGGGCCATCACGCCGACGACGGTGCACGGCTGGTCGTCGAGCACGAGCGTCGCCCCGATCGCCGTGCTGCGCCCGTTGTAGCGGCGCTCCCAGAGATCCTGTCCGATGAGTGCCTGGCATCCATGCTCGCGTCCCGACAGGCCGGGACCGACCATCGGAGACACCTCGAGGACACGCGGAAGCTCCGCCGTTACGAGAAGCCCGGGCACCACCTCCGGTCCCTGCGCGCCTGACACCGCGAAGCCGCCGGTCGTGTAATTGAAGCCGCCAGCGGCCGGGCCCCCGGACGTGGACTCCTGGATGGCGTCGTAGTCGGCCACCGAGAGCGTGGCCGAGAAGTCGCCCCAGCAGATCCGTCGCCTCGTGCAGCTCGTCGGCGCGCGGAAACGGCAGCGGCCGCAGCAGGACGGCGTTCACGACGCTGAAGACGGCCGTCGTGCCGCCCACGCCGAGGCCGAGCGAGAGGATGACCGCGATCGCGAAGCCCGGATTGCGACGGATGCTGCGTATGGCGTACTGCAGATCGCGCGCGGCGTCGGTGAGCATCCGGCCCGTGCGGCCGTCCGCGACGTTCTCCCGTGCCAGTTCGGTGTGGCCTGCTCTCAGGACCGCCAGTCGTCGCGCGGCATCGCGGTCGGCGCCGCCTCCGGCCTGGCGCGATGCCTCGCGTTCGAGGTGGTCGAGCAGTTCCTGGTCGAGCTCGCGATCTACCCCGCTCGGGCGGACCAGCTCGCGGAGCCGATGACCGAGGCCGTCGATCCAGGACATGGGACCCTCCGCCAGTCTAGGACTCCGCGTTCAGGATCCGGCGCACCGCCAGGCTCGCGCGATCCCACGACGAGCGCTCGGCCTCGAGCTGGCGCCTGCCGCTCGCGGTCAGCTTGTAGTAGCGTGCCTTGCGGCCGTTCTCGGTGGTGCGCCACTCGGCCGTGAGCCAGCCGCGGCGCAGCAGGCGCTGCAGGGCGGGATAGAGCGTGCCGGTCTGGAGCTGGAACACGTTCTGGGAAAGCTGGGCGATCCGCTCCCCGATGCCCCAGCCGTGCATGGGCGCGAGCTCCAGCGCCTTGAGGATCAGCATGTCGAGCGTGCCCTTGAGGACGTCCTCGGTCTCGTCGCGCATGGCGTGCCGTATGAGAGCTACTGTAGAATCAATACGGTAGACGAGTCAATCCCGGAGTCGGTTCCCGGCGCGGTGCGCCGTGCCGGACACGATGAGGTGCGAGTCCCCGAACTCGTGCCAGAGATACCCCGCGCGCCTGGCCTCGGCATACGCGCGCTCCAGGTGCCGCGATCCGCCGACGCCCTCGCCGAGACCCGCCCCGACCACGGCCTCCAGGATCTGCAGGTGCGTCGCGTGGGGCTCGTGGAGGCCGGTGATCAGGCCCGTGACCGACCGCAAGGGCCGGTCTGGTGCGATCACGAGAGTGGTCCAGCCTTCTCCAGGCGACGTCGTTCCGGTGTCGTCCGTGACCGTTTCCAGGGCTCGAACCACCGTCGTCCCGACCGCGATGACGCGCCCGCCGCCGCGCCGTGCGTGGGTCACACGCTCGGCCGTGTGCCGCGGCACACGGTAGTACTCCTCGTACGGCGGCTCGTGGCTCTCGAGGCTCGCGACGCCCGTGTGCAGAACGAGCGGCGCGATCTCGACGCCGCCAGAGACGAGCGCCGTGACCAGCTCCGGCGTGAACGGCCGGCCCGCCGACGGCATCTCCGCGCTGCCCGGCTCGTTTGCGAACACGGTCTGGTAAGCCTCGTTGGGCCACGACTGCGGCACGTAGTCGTACCGGATCGGCTGGCCGTGTTCGCGCAGATACCGATCGGCCGGACCGGAGAGCACCACGGCGGCGGTCCAGAGGCGCGAGCGCGACTCGAGGGACCGCTCGAACGGATACGGAGCCAGCAGCGTGGCCCGACCGCCCGCCGGGAGCCGCAGCGCCATGCCGGGCCGGGCACCCGACCAGGGCAGCGATGCCCGCGGACCCGGCTGCCGCACCTCGACGCTCCACAGGCCGCCGGGCAGACGCGTCGACAGGTGCAGCTCGAGGGCCCTGCCCCCGGCAGCCCGTGCAGGCAGCGCCGCGTTCACGGTGGCGCTCGTGTTGACGACGAGGAGGTCGCCGGCCGAAAGCCATCGGGGCAGATCGGCGAACCGGCTGTGTCCGATCGTGTCGGCGTCCACCGTCGAGACGAGCAGTCGTACCTCGTCGCGCCTCAGCCCGCGCGCTTCGGGCGGCTCGTGCGCCTCGAGCTCGGGTGGCAGCTCGAGCCCGGCGATCACGCGCGCTGCAGCCATGCGGCGTCCTCCGCCTGCGCCTCGAAGCGCTGGCCGTTGATCCCGGCCGCGCCTTGCTCGAACAGCCAGTGCCAGAACGGCGCCGTCACCTCCGGCAGCGGGCGATCCGAGATGTCCTCGCCCGGGAATGCGTCCTGGTGCAGCCGTGTTCGCATGTCGCCCGGGTCCACGATCACCGCGGACACGCCGCGGTCGCCGAGCTCCACGGCCAGCGTGCGCGTCAGCAGCTCGAGCGCCGCCTTGCTCGCGCCGTACGGTCCCCATCCGGCATAGGCGGCCCGCGCGGCATCGCTCGTGATGTTGACGATGAGGCCGCGGCGCTCCGCGAGCAGCGGCATGGCGAGCTGAATCAGTGCGATGGGCGCGCCCGCATTGACCGGAAACACCCTCCCGAACCGCGTCACGTCGAACTCCATCAGCGGCCCGATGCCGCCCAGCTCCGATGCGTTGTTGACCAGCAGGTCCAGGCCCCCGAGTCCGCGCGCCGCCTCGACGAGCCCGGCGCGAACGGCCGCGTCCGTGACGTCTCCCGCGACTGGGACCACCCGCCCGCCCTGCCGGATCAGCGCGTCAGCCGCCTCGTCCAGCGCGTCCGCGTGCCGCGCCCCGATGACCAGGTCGTACCCGCGCTCGGCCAGCACCCGCGCGATGACGACTCCCAGGCCGCGGCTGGCGCCCGTGATGATGGCAACCCGATTCGATGCACTCATGGATGACACCTCGCTGATGACAGGCTCCAACTTAAAGTGCACTTGAAGTCAAGCGAAAATGATGCGACACTTCCGGGATGGGGGACGTGCTGACCATCGGCCAGGTGGCCGCGCGCTCGGGCGTGGCGACCTCGGCGCTCCGGTTCTACGAGGACCAGGGCCTCATCCAGTCGATGCGCACCGGCGCGGGACACCGGCGCTATCCCCGGGCGGTGATCCGGCGGGTGGCGTTCGTGGTGTTCGCGCAGAAGATCGGGCTCTCGCTGGAGGAGATCCGGGCCGAGCTCGCGCGGCTGCCCAGCAACCGCGTGCCCGAGCGTGCGGACTGGGCCAGGCTGTCGGCCCGCTGGACGGCGCGGATCCGCGAGCGCATTGCGGAGCTGGAGCGGCTGGAAGCCGGGCTGACCGCGTGCATCGGCTGCGGCTGCCTCTCGCTCGATCGCTGCCGGCTCGCGAACCCCGGCGATCGGGCGGCGCGGCAGGGGCCGGGTCCGCGGGCGTGGGTGAATCCCCGCGGCTGGGCGGCCCTACAGCGGGGATGAGCCGGCGCCGATCCACCGGGTCGGGTGGTATAATTGCTGGTTCGGTCTACGGCTCACCTCTGCGGAGAGGTACCGAAGTGGTCGTAACGGGGGCGCCTCGAAAGCGTCTTGTCGCGTAAGCGGCACGTGGGTTCGAATCCCACCCTCTCCGCCAAATCATCTCCCTTTAGAATCAATAGGTTGGACGCCTTGGTCTTCCGCTCGGGTGCAACGCCGCCGATTTTCGCTGTGATCTTCACGTTAGAGGCCCGCGAAAACACGCCAGTTTTGGCCACGCGGGTTCCTCTGATGGCCACGTGGGTGCATCGAGCACCCCTGGCCTCGGAAGCTGAACGACGCGCGCTCACGAACGGCGTCAATCCTCGCCGGTCTTCTCGGGCGATCAGGACCGCCGGAAGCGTCGATCGCGCCCTTGACATGATGTAGCCACCAGGCTACAGTTGAAGCGATGGTCGAGTTGCGTAGGACCGAGCGCTTCGCGCGATGGCTGGACGCCCTCCGCGACGTGCGCGGCCGCGCACGGATCCAGGCGCGCATCGAACGATTGGCAGCGGGCAATCCAGGTGACGTCGCACCGGTTGGCGAGGGAGTGTCCGAGTTGCGGATCGACGTTGGTCCAGGGTATCGCGTGTATTTCACCCGACGAGGTCGAGCGTTGATCGTCCTGTTGGCGGGCGGCAGCAAACACACGCAGACCGCAGACATCAGAGCCGCGCTGCAGTTGGCGCGCGGCTTGTCGGGGTAGCCGATGAGGAAGAGAACTGTGACCGTCCGGTACGATGTGGCAGAGCATCTCAGAACCCCTGAGGAGATGGCTGCCTACCTCGAGGCGTGCCTTGAAGAGGCTGACGGCGATGCGGCATTCGTCGCAAAGGCGCTTGGCGACATCGCGCGAGCGAAGGGTATGAGCCAGGTGGCTCGAGATGCGGGGCTTTCGCGGGAAAGCCTCTACAAAGCCCTGTCGGGTGACCGCAGCCCTGATTTCGACACCGTCCTCAGGGTGATGGCCGCGCTCGGATTGAGACTGCATGCGGAAGCCGCCCAAGGCTGACCTGAGCGGCGCAGCGGTCCCGTGCCTATTGCATGGGTTCTTCGACCGGCCAGTGGAGCATGGCGTGGCGCCATGAGGCACGACGACAGGGACGAGGGACGCCGCCAATGCGGCCTGTGTGGGAAGGTCCTCCGACCCTACGATTCAATCTCCGTGACTGACGTCGGCGAACGTTGCTACCGATGTTTCAACGAGGAGTTGGCTGACCGCCGCGGTATCGCCTTCGACAACACGCCCATCGCCCCCATCGTGGTCGCCGATGCCGACGGTGTGCGACACCGCTTCGAGATTCGATCGATGCTGGTTGGCACCGGACACGCGATGTGCGCGCGTGAGATCGGGAGTCGCGACGCGGCAGGCGGCTATCGGTTCGAGATCCTCGGCGATCTCGAGGCCAACGCCCAGGACTTGTTCAAGCTCCTGCGCGAGCGAATCCGCCAGGGGCTCAGCGTTCGCCACGTCCAGGAGACCGAGCACGGGTGGCGGCTCACGCCGGCGCACCGGCTCAGAGGCGTCATCGAGTGGGATCGCGAGACAGACGGTGCGGCCCCACTGCTCATCGTGGATGGCCGAACGTTCACGTGGGATCAGATCGGCGGGCTCCTGATGACGTTCGAGGGCTTCACGCTGAACGCGATCGTGGAGGACACAATCGAGGTCGTCGGCGGCCCGCTTGCCGATGGTCGACTCGGGAGCCAGGCCTCGGGTCAGCCGGCGCCCACCGTGCCTGCGCCGGCCGTCAGGCCCCGTGCCTCGAATCGACAGCCGGGCAAACGGCGAGGCCCAGCCCGGTCATGGCCTCCGAGTCCGCGTTGGCTCGACGAGTTGATCGAGGAGGCCACAGTGGACGCCTATGGCGAATCCGAGTAGGCGACCGCATTCCTGACCGTGCTCGAGGAGTGTCTCGCGCTGCCATTTGGGGCGACCGTCCTTGGCGACGCCGTCGTCGTAGAGAAGATCGATCTCAGCGAGGCGGACGAGCTGATCGCCGTTTGTCGACGCCGCGGGAAGCGTCAGAAGGTGCGACTGTTGGATCTGCAGCTGTCTGTCCCCCGACCGAAGGGCGCCGAGTGGGTCGCGGCGTACCACCGCTGGTCTCGACGCCGATAGGCGCGTCAGCAACCGAGACAGCATCAAACGATGATGGCCGAACCGACCAAGCGCAAGAGGTGGAGCGACGTCAAGGCGCGGCTCGAGGCACTTGGCCGGAAGGGCCTCGTGTCGCTGCTTGGAGACTTGTACGACGCGAACGTGGCCAATCGCCGCTTCCTTCACTCGCGCCTGACTCCCGGCAGCCGCGACATCGAGGAGTACCGGGGCCTGGTCGCCGACGCAATCTATCCCGACCCGTTCAGCAAGCGCCGGGCCAGCGTCTGCGACGCAGCCGCCGTCATCGTCGAGTACCGGCGCTCCACGGGGGATGCATCCGGGACCGTCGACCTCATGCTGACGTTGGTCGAGGCTGGAACGGAGCAAGCTGCGGATCTGGGCAACGGCGACGAAGCCTACTTCGACGCGCTGCAGATCCGACTGGACGCCGTGGCGAAGGAGTTCGACGCGTTGCCGGCGGTCGTCCGCGCGAACGTGAGAGCCCGCCTGGGCCGGATCCAAGTGCGCGCCCACGATGTCGGCTGGGGCTTCGGCGATGCTGTTGACGAACTGGTGCACGCACTCGACGTTCGCGCAGCCCGAGTCAGGCCCGGCAAAGCTGATCGACGCTGATCGGGATGGAGGACGAGGCGGCTCGTCGCTCATCAGTGTGGTGCAACCAGGTGCAAGGCGCCACGGCATCGCCGGCATCCGTGGCATCGATGGCATTGTGGATTGTGTAAGTTACAGATTCTAAAGGGCCTGACAGAGTTCGAATCCCACCCTCTCCGCCATTCCCTCACTTCGTTCGGTCTTGGCGTGTCGGGTGGGCTTCAGGCGCGCGGCAGCACGCCTGCGGCGCGCTGCCAACGGGCACGAATCCCACCCTCTCCGCCAATAAGTCTTTTATATTCAATTATTTAAATGGATGATCGTTCGGGGTGACCACGTGGGTGCCTGCGAACCATTTCGTCGATCGTGCGGTCCTTTGTTTTCAGAGACTTAGCTGGCCACGTGGGTTCTCTCGGTGCAACGGGTGATCTTGTCGTCTGCGAATAAAGCGCGCTGGATCTGTCCGCACGTCGGTCGTGAGAATGCGCCTTTCCAGAGTTACTCGCGCGCGTCCCGCCGTTAGCGTCCGTCCACCGTCTACAATGAGGATCCGGCGATACCGCCATGGACCTTCAGCAGAGACGTCACGATATCTTCCGGATAGCGGCGCAGTATGGGGCGCGCAACATCCGCGTGTTCGGTTCCGTCGCCCGTGGTGATGACCGCGCACACAGTGATGTCGATCTGCTCGTGGACATGGATCCCGACCGTTCGTTGCTGGACATCGTAGGGCTTGGTCAGGATCTCGAAGAGCTACTCGAGCGCAAAGTCGACGTCTTGACTGGCGCGAGCCTGCACCCAGTCCTCCGCGACCGCATCCTGGCCGAGTCGCGTCCGCTGTGAAAGACGAACGCGTCTACCTCGGTCACATTCGCGACGCGATCAACGACATCGAAGACTACACGTCCGTGGGCAGTGACGTCTCTAAGGCCGAACGGATGCGCCAGGACGCCGTCATTCGTAAGCTTGAGATTATTGGCGAAGCTGTCAAGCAGCTCTCAAGTGCCACCAAGGAACGTCCTGAGATCCAATGGAAGCAGATAGCTGGCATGCGTGACCGACTCACGCACGATTACTTCGGTGTGGATCTCGTGTTGGTCTGGCGAGTCGTGGAACGCGATCTGCCTGCGTTGAAAGCGGCCGTCATGGCCTTGCCCTGACCGAGCCGGAAGCCTACAGGATCGCCGCGGCTCCGGCTGAACATCGCGATCGATGACGACCGCCACCAGCTCTTGAAGTGCGAGCTCTCTGCAAAAGGGGATCAGCCGCTTCATCAACAACGCGATCTGTGCGCGTTGTTCGGCGTGAGTCAGAGCGCCGGTGCCGCCAAATCGCGGGAGGTCACACGCCCTTTCGATCATCGTGCCGTTTAATCCGGGCTGGACGCTACCAAGCCGGCTCGTCGAGAATCCGCCGGTGGGGATGATTCCTGTCAATCTGGTGATCGTGGATATACGGATGATGCCGCGCGAACTACAGAAACGGGCCCAACAGCTGGGATTGATTCCGTTCGTGCCGGCAACGCATGGGAAGACGGATGGCGCGAGCTGATGCTGCGGCCCGCCGTCCGTGCGTGGGCCGCTGGCGAATTGCCGAGATGGCGTTGTGGACGGCCGAAGATCTCGATCTGCTCGGTCCGGCGCGTCTAATGCTCAACCGTGACGGCTCGGGCGAGATGAGCTTCATCGCGCTCGAAGCCGGGCTCGATTATCGGGTCGGCCAGCGAGACGGGCAGCCCGCCATAGAGTTCTCCTTCGACGGATCCGACGAAGGCGATTGCATCAGCGGTCGTGGATGGGCGGTGCTCGAGAGTGATGCGCTCCACGGCCGCGTCTTTATTCACCACGGCGACGAGTCGAGCTTCGTGGCACGGCGCGCCGCGGTGCGGCCGGCCGGCAGGCGACAATGAAGCGAACGCCTGCGCTGGTGAGGCTCGAGAAGAAGCTGACCTCGGATCCCTGCGCCATTTTGGGTGCCGCGGAGATCCGGCTGCTTGACCGCGAAGTCCGCCGCGCTCTGATTGCGTCGTTTCCTGGCGTAGAGGCGTACCTCAATCGCAGCGCAGACACGATTCGCTGGCACGCGCTGGGCGCGCGGTGCGCCGAGCTCCGTGGCACACGAGGGATCCGCGAGGTCTCGATGGCGCTGGGAATTCCGCAATACCGACTGCGGGCCATCGAATGCGGCCACCTCAGAGAGATTCGGCCGGATCTCGCGCGCCGCTACTTCCACTTCCTTGGCATCGAGGCATGGATCGCGCGCTGGTGCCGTGCAAACCAGGAGCTCGCGCGCCACGTCGGGCTTTTGGATGATGCTCCACAACGACGGCGTGCACCGGGCACGCGTGAGGGTCGTCGTGGTGGGTAAGCGGACGCTGAAGCCAACCGGCTGGGTCGTGGATATGCGTCATTACCTCGATGAGCAGACGGGCGATCTGCCGGACGCCATTCCGGAACGTGTCCTCAGTCTCGCCATCTTCTTCGGCGCGATCGTGGCGTGGGTGACCGACCATCTGCCCGATGGCGATGAATACACGAACGTGCCGTGCCGCCATCGTCCCGGCCGTCGTCGCTGTCGCGGCGAGATCATCGCCCTCCTGGACCGCACGTCCGGATATATCGAGTGGCACTGCCCGCTCTGTGGCGACAACGGGCTGATCCACGGCTGGGAAGATACCCCGTGGGATCGTCAGCACGACACGCGTGCCGTGCCGACGATCCCGTCGCCCTCGACCGCGCACTGACCCACCGCGGGCATCAGCCCAGTCAGCGACGGCGCCCATGGGACACCAACACAGCAGCACTGTCGAAGAAGTCATCTGCGGTGCTCGCATCGGAAGCTTCCTGGCCTCAGGTGCTACGGTTCGGCTCATGCCGCATGGCGTTCGGAGGCCGGAGCATCCTGATGGGGCTTCACTCGGAGGCCGGGTGCAATCGGGTGCAAGGCGCCACGGCATCCCTGGCAGGTACGGCCACGCCGGCAATTTAGAATCTGCAACTTACAGATTCTAAAGGTTCCTGTCGGGTTCGAATCCCACCCTCTCCGCCATAATCACTCCTCCAGATTCCTTCGAATTTTTCGTCACCAGCGGCGAGACAGTTTCTCTCAGCCAATTTCTCCATTCTCACAAGATTCGCCAGCGATTCCGCCCTCCCTTACGCGGACATGGCGCGAAGTGACATTTCGAGCGCCATTCTGACGTTGACCGACCTCGCCTTGAATCTGCGTGGCGGACAACAGTCTCTGAGGGCGAGCCTTCGTGTTGACCGGGGACGACTCGATGTGGCATTCCACGCCGACTGCAATGTCTGCTGCCCACTACCGACCGGTCAGACGGCATTCCTAATGTTTCGGCGTCACTCAGGAGTGATCGCCGCCGCGCTCCCGTTTGGCCCATATAATCAGCCACTTGAGCCTCACTCCAGGCACGCGCCTCGGCGTCTATGACGTCACGGCACAGCTAGGCGAAGGCGGCATGGGCCAGGTGTTTCTGGCAAGTGACACCAAGCTGAAGCGCCAGGTCGCTATCAAGATCCTGCCGCCCGCCCTCGCGGCGGATGCGGAAAGGTTCGCGCGCTTTCAGCGCGACGCGGAAGTCCTGGCCTCCCTGAATCATCCGAACATCGCCCCTGTTGATGTGAACCCAGCCAACGTGTGGTCGCGACAATCTGTCATCCGTAGCGGCCCACTCCCTCGATCGGCGGCACGATTCCACACTCTTGCCGCGCTCGTGGTCGCTTGTGGGCTCATGGTTATGCTCTGCCTGGTCGCGGCTGCCCAGAGTCCCCAGAAAACCGTGCTGGTGCTCATCCCCTTGCAAAGGGGTTCGTCGATGTCTTTGGACATTGGCGACACCATTCGAACAGTTCTCAACGACGGCCTCGCCGGACAGCTTGACTACTACACCGAATACCTGGATGTCGCGCGCTTTCCCGAGCCCGACTACCAGCCGGCGGTCCGTGATTTCTTCCGGCGGAAATATGCGAGGCAGACCTTCGACATGGTCATTGCGACCACCGATGTCACGCTCGAGTTCGTCAATGCATATCGAGACGAGTTGTTTCCAACCGCGGCGGTCGTGTCCGGCGTGTCGAGTCCGCAAGCCAACCTGTCGACGCCGCGAGCTGGACCGAGGGCGACCGGTGTCGTGTTTCCGGTGGACCTGAAAAGAACGATCGACGTCGCGATCCAGCTCCAGCCGGACCTCCGAGACGTATTCGTGGTCAGCGGGGCGTCGGACACCGACCGCGGCTACCAGGATCTGGCGCGGGCGCAATTTCGCGCCTTCGACGGCCGGATTCGCTTCACCTACTCATCAGGGCTGGCGATTCAAGACCTGCTCCGGCGGGTATCGGCGTTGCCCCAGCACACGATTGTCTACTTCCTCACGTTCTTCGACGACGGCCACCACAGCAAGTTTGACGGGCTCGCGGCTCTTGACCAGGTCGCCGCCGTCGCGAACGTGCCGACGTACGTGTGGATCGACACGCGCATGGGACACGGCAGCGTCGGCGGCAGTGTGTTCAGTGTCGAGCGAGCGGCTGGTGCTCTTGCGAACGTGGCGCTGCGGGTCCTCAAGGGCGAATCGCCGGAGAGCATCCCCGTGCGCGAAATCGACGCCCACATCACCCAATTCGACTGGCGTCAGCTCCGGCGCTTCGGCATCAGCGAAACCCGCCTACCTGCTGGAAGCCTCGTCAGGTTTCGCGAACCATCTCTGTGGGATCAGTACAAACTCTACATTGTCGGCGCGACCGGAGTGCTCCTGTGGCAGACGAGCCTGATTGCCGGGTTGCTGGTTCAGCGTGTCCGACGCCGACGGGTCGAAGGCGCCCTGCGCGAGAGCGAAGAACGGTTCCGCCTGATGGCGGATACGGCTCCGGTGCTGGTCTGGCGGTCGGACGTTGACAAGGCGTGCGACTTCTTCAACCAACCCTGGCTCCAGTTCCGAGGGCGTACCATGGAGCAGGAGCTGGGGGACGGTTGGACCGAAGGTGTCCATAGCGCGGATCTCGAACGGTATCTGGCCACCTACAATCAGGCCTTCGATGAACGTCGGCCGTTTCGCGTGGAGTACCGTCTTCGACGAGCGGACGACGAGTATCGGTGGGTGCTGGACTCAGGGATACCTCGCTTTGCGTCCGACGGGGCCTTCGCGGGATACATCGGTTCCTGCATTGATATCACCGAGCGCCAACGGGCCGAGGCCGAGTTGCGCGAAAGCGAGGCGTCGCTTCGTCAGAGCCATCAGCAGAATCAGGAGCTCGCGGGCCGTCTGATTACCGCTCAGGAAGTCGAACGGGCACGCATCGCCCGCGAGTTGCACGACGACGTGGGGCAGCGCCTCGCCTCGTTTTCGATCGCGCTGGGCACCCTGAGGCGGCGGCTCCCCGGCGCCCCGCAGCCAGTGTACGACGAGCTGGCCGGCCTGCAGCGAGAGACGGTCACGCTGGGGAATGATCTCCGGTTGTTGTCCCACGAGCTGCACCCCGCTCTGCTCGAGCATCTCGGTCTGGTGGACGCGTTGCGGAGGCGCTGTGAAGAGGTGAGCGCGGAGTCTGGTGTCGCGGTGGCGCTCGACGTGACATCCGAGTTGGGACAGGTGCCCGACGAGGTCGCCCTGTGTCTGTACCGCGTTGCGCAGGAAGCGTTGCGCAACGTCGTCAATCATGCACAGGCTCGCTCGGCTAGAGTGGAGCTGTCTCGCCAGAACGGCCGCGTGGGAATGCGCATCGCCGACGATGGCCGGGGGTTTGAGCCTGGGACGGCCGTCGGCCAACGGGGCCTCGGCCTGATTAGTCTGGACGAGCGGGTCAGAATGCTTGCTGGGACCCTCGCTATCGAGAGTTCACCCCACATCGGAACGATCGTGTCGGTGATGGTACCGTTCGGAGATCCGGATGCCCCGAGCACGAGTCCTCATCGCGGATGACCATGTAATCGTGGCGCAGGGGCTCGGCCGTCTCCTCGAAGGAGAGGTCGAGATCGTCGCGACCGCGAATGATGGACAGCAGCTCGTCGAGCGCGCGCGCGAGCACAGACCCGACATCATCGTCTCGGATGTCAATATGCCCGGGATGAGCGGGCTCGAGGCAATGCGGCGGCTCAAGGCAGACGGCCTCCGGTCCAAGTTCATCTTCTTGACGGTTCACACCGACTCTCGACTGGCATCGGAGGCGATGCGTGCAGGGGCGGCGGGCTATCTGCTGAAACACGCCGCCGCAGAGGAGCTCATCGACGCCATTCACGCGGTGATGGAAGGCCACACTTACCTGACCCCTCTGATGACACGAGACGTTTTGTGGGCGATAGGCCAGCCGGACAATGTTCAACCGCCTTCCTTGACACCCCGTCAGCTGGACGTGCTGCGCCTCATCGCTCAAGGCAAACGCATGAAAGAAATCGCCAACGAGTTGGACATTTCCGTCCGAACGGTAGAAACGCACAAACAGGACCTGTTGCAGATACTCGGTCTCGGAACGACTGCGGATCTCATCAGGTTTGCCGTCCGCCACGGCCTGGTCCAGGGCTGACGCTCGCCTCCCGGGATTTTTCCAGCGCGACCTCCGTGATTTCCACATCGCCCAGAGGGGAAACCCCTGAGGCGCCGGTGCCCTCGCGTTCCTAGAATCCGCTCGTATCACTCGATTGGTTGCAAAGACGTCCGAACCGGGTGACTGGCGTCACGAGGCATCGCGTGCGGCTGAGGGTATTGATCGCTGAGGACCATGAGTCCGTCGCGCGGCAGTTGCGCCGTCTGCTTGAAGCCGAGTGCGACGTCATCGATGTCGTGAACGACGGACAGCGTCTCGTAGCGGCCGTCGAAGCGCTGACACCGGAGGTGATTGTGAGCGACATAAGTATGCCTGGCCTCGACGGCCTGGCGGCGGCCCGAATCATCCTCGAGAGACAGCCGGACGCCCGCATCGTTTTCGTGACCGTGCACGACGACCGGGCAATGGCCCAGAGGGCTCTCCTTCTCGGTGTCCTGGGCTACGTCCTCAAGGACGACGCGGGTCAGGAGCTGCTCCCCGCGGTCCGCGCGGCTCAGGCCGGGCGGCAGCACTTGTCGGGGAGCATCCGATTGCGCTTGATCTGACAAACAGGAGCGCCACATGCAGGTCGTCACGCGGACGCGCTGAAAAGAGCATCACATGAACACCGGACGCCGGCAGCAACATCTACAAGTATTACATCACCTACCGTCTGATATCCGACCAGCGGGACCCGCGTGAAGCCGCGAAGGCGGCGGTCGCAAGCGCAATTGATTCACCCGACGATGCGGTGACGCTGTCCGTCGGATTCGCAACGCTCACAGGGCACCAGCGACGGGGCCAGAACCGTCTTGAGCCCATTCCTCTCGGCGAGGCCGGAATGCAAAGGGAAGACAACGCGATGATGAGGTCACTCTATTCAGCGGTGCTTGCGGGGCTGTTCGTGCTGCACGTGGGATCGGCGGCGGCGCAGTCGGAAGACATGAAGACGATCGCGCAACAGTTCGGCCAGTCGGCGAAGCAGAACGCCATGGCGCTGCGGATGTACGGGTGGCATATGCGCGTTGAGATCACGCTCAAAGGGGAGCCAAAGCCGGCCAAGCTGTTCGCGATGCGTTTCGACCCAGACGGCGTGTTGCAGAAGACTGCGCTCAACCCGGCACCCCCGGAACAACCGACCCGCGGGCTCAAGGGCCGTATCAAGAAAAGGAAGGTTGCCCAATTCAAGGAATGGGCCGGCGATCTCGTCGATCTGTGCAAGGGCTATCTCGTCCCGTCACCCGCGTTGCTCCAGGCGTTCTTCGCGAAGGTGCTCACCGCACCGGCCCCAGGCGGCTTTGTCCAGCTCTACGCCGACGGGGTGATCTCCCCAGGCGACAAGCTGGTGTACGAAATCGATCCGAAGACGCGGGCGCTGAACCGGGTCCTGTTCCACGCCACGCTCGACGGCGACCCGATTGACGGCACCGTCGAGTTCGCGAATGTCCCGGGCGGTGGGCCCAGTTACGCGGCGCGGACGACGGTGACCGCGCCAGCCAAGAAGCTAACGGCGAAGATCGAGAACTTTTCCTACGTGAGGCAATAGTCACATGGGCGCGACCCACACGATCCACCATCGAACCTTCACGCCGGTCGCTGTCGTCACGGCACTCAGCCTGCTCGGATCAGCCGGGCCGCGAATCACCGCACAGGCATCCGCGAAGGCCGCGGCACCCAGGCCGGCCACGGCGGCGGCTGACGTCGACGGCGGGTGGCCGCGGGCCAGCACGACGCCGAGCGGCGCCGCGCTCGTCGTGTATCAGCCTCAGATCTCGAGTTGGCCGGACCAGAAGAACGTGGTCCTGTATGCGGCCGTGTCCTATACCCCGAAAGGCGCAGCCAAGCCGGCGCTCGGTACCATCAAGGTAGAATCCGCCACGAGCGTGGCGCCGGATCGCCGGCTCGTGAGCTTTTCGGAGTTTCGGATCACCGAATCGAACTTCTCCACGCTGCAGCGGGATCAGGTCCGCACCCTGCTCGCGGAGCTCACCGCCGCGGTACCGCTCAACGAGCGCGTAATCGCGCTCGACCGCGTACTCGCCAACGTCGACAAGAGCCAGTTCATTCCGAAGAACATCGACGGCGTGAAGGCCGATCCGCCGCCCATCTTTTTCAGCAAGACGCCGGCCGTCCTGGTGAACGTCGACGGCGATCCGATCTGGAGTCCGATCAAGGGCAACGACCTCCAGTACGCCGTGAACACGAATTGGGACCTTTTCCAGCACACGCGGACCAAGACGTTGTACCTGCGCGCCACCGACACCTGGCTCAAGGCCGCGGCGCTGCAGGGCCCGTGGACCTATGCGGGCCCGCTGCCCGACAGCTTCTACAAGCTGCCGAACGACCCGAACTGGAAGGACGCGAAGGGGGCGTTACCGGGCAGGAAGATCGCGCCAGGCGATGCGCCGCGGGTCTTCGCCACCACGACGCCGGCGGAGCTGATGCTCCTGAAGGGCGAGCCGGCGTACGCGGCCGTGACCGGCACCCGTCTGTTATGGATCAGCAACACTGACAGCGACGTGTTCCGTGCGGGCCGGACAGGCCCCGTGTACTTCCTGACCTCGGGACGCTGGTTCTCGGCGCCGGATTTCGGCGGTCCGTGGACGTTTGCGTCACTCAACCTCCCCGCCGACTTCAAGAAGATCCCGCTCGAGCACGCCCGATCGCGCGTGCTGGCATCGGTCCCCGGTACACCCGAAGCGGCAGAAGCCGTTCTGCTCGCGCAGATCCCGCAGACGGCAACCGTTGGCAAGGACCTGCAAGCGCCGGAGGTCACCTATCAAGGGGCGCCGGAGTTCCAGCCGATCGAGAAGACCACAGTTCAGCGCGCCGTCAACACGGACAAGGACATCATCAGGGTCGGCGATCTTTACTACATGTGTTTCCAGGGCGTCTGGTTCATGTCGACGAGCGCGACCGGCCCATGGCAGGTCACCGGGGACGTGCCGACGGCGATTTACACGATCCCGGTCAGCTCGCCGTCCTACAGCGTGACTTACGTCACCGTCCAGACCGCTTCGCCAACCACGGTTGTGTACGTCGCCTCGCCGGCTTACTCCGGCATGATGGTCGCGTGGGGCTGCGCGGTCTGGGGTACCGGTTATTACTATCCCCCGTACGTGTACTACGGCGCCTATCCGATCTACTACCCGCACTACCCGACGTACGGCTACGCGGCGGCGTATAACCCCTGGACCGGGACGTATGCCCGTGGCGCGGTCGCCTACGGCCCGTACGGTGGGGCCGGCTACGCGGCGGCGTATAACCCGAGAACCGGCACCTACGCGCGAGGCGCCGTCGCCTACGGTCCGTACGGCGCCGCCGGCGCCGCGCAAGCCTACAATCCGCGCACCGGCGCGTACGGCCAGACGCGGCAGGGGGCGAACCCGTACGGCAGCTGGGGCTCGACCAGTGTTGCGCGCGGCGATCAATGGGCCAGCACGCAGCGGACCACCAACTACGCCACCGGCGTGACCAAGCGCACGACGCAATCGAGTGCAGGGTCGTCGGCGAGGGTCACTGGACCTGGCGGCAGCACGATGGCGGTCGCCAGGAGCAACAGCGGGGATCTCTACGCCGGCCACGACGGCAATGTCTACAAGAAGGACTCGAGCGGCGGCTATCAGAAGTACGACAGTGGCAGCTGGAGCACCGTGCAGCAGCCGACCCAGGCGCAGAAGCAGCAGGCGCAGTCCCAGGCCAGCTCCCGCGCGGCCGCCGCAGGTGTCAACTCGGCGACGATGAGTCAGGTCCAGCGCGACGCGGCGGCGCGTACTCAGGGAGCGCAGCGCACGAAGACCTACAGCCGCGGCGGCGGCGGCAGCAGCTATCGCCCGAGTGGTAGCGGCCGGCGAAGGTAGGTATGCGATTTCATCGGCAAAAACATGAGGAAAGTGCCATGCCCATGAGGCAACTGATCGTGATTGGAACAGTGTTGCTCGCCGCGGCCTGCGGTGGGCAACAGTCCCCCGCGGCCAAGCCTGCCGCGGAAGCGCCGCCGACCGTGCAGCTTGGCGGTCCGCCGTCCAGCGCGGGCACGGTTACCGGCGACAGCGGCGAGATCCAACCGGCCGATCCGGCCAAGTTCTACAAGGAACCTGGCTACTCGCCGTACGCAGGCCGGCGCTATCCGACACGCCCGTACTTCGGTGACGAGCACGTCCACACCGCGTGGTCGGTCGATGCCGGCGGCAGCGGCGCGACGCTCGGTCCCGAGGAGGCGACGCGGTTTGCGCGGGGCGAGGAAGTCATCTCGACCAGCGGCCAGCCGGTGAGGCTCGGACAGCCGCTCGACTGGGTCGCCATCACGGATCACTCCGACATGATGGGCATGATCACCGAGATCAAGGGGGGCAATCCCGAGATGATGGCCGACCCGACGCTCAAAAGGTGGCGCGACATGTTCAACGGCGGTCCAGTGGAGGCGAAGAAGGCCGTGATGGAACTGGTCGGCGCACAGTCGAACAAGAAGCTGCCGCCGGCCGCGACGGATCCGAGGTTTGCCAAGAGCGTTTGGGCCAAGACCACCTCGATCGCGGAGAAGTACAACGAACCGGGGCGCTTCACGGCGTTCATCGCCTACGAGTGGACGTCGAACGCCGGCGGCGGCGACAACCTGCACCGGAACATCATCTACCGCGACAACAAGGACAAGGCCGACCAGGTGCTGCCGTACACCACGTTCCAGAGCGAGAACCCCGAGGACCTCTGGAAGTGGATGGCCGAATGGGAGAAGACCACCGGTGGCAAGATCCTCGCGATCCCGCACAACGGCAATCTCTCGAACGGCCGGATGTTCGCGCTGACGACCTTCAGCGGCGACCCGCTGACCAAGGCGTGGGCAGACGCGCGACAACGGTGGGAGCCGCTGTTCGAAGCGATTCAGATGAAGGGGCAGAGCGAGTCGCATCCGTCGCTCTCACCGACCGACGACTTCGCCGCCTACGAGCTGTGGGATCGCGGCAACCTGACCCAGACGCCCAAGAAGCCCGGCATGATCGCGGGCGAATACGTGCGCGAAGCGCTCAAGAACGGCTTGAAGGTGGAACAGGACCTCGGCACCAACCCGTTCAAGTACGGGATGGCGGGCGGCACCGACACCCATAACGGCCTCGTGGCGGCCGAAGAGGACAACTTCTTCGCCAAATTCCCGAGTGCCGAGCCTCGGGCGGATCGGTGGGACGAGGACGCGCTGAACTTCGGCCCCAACCGCATCGTGAAAGGCTGGGAGATGACGGCGGCTGGCTACACCGCCGTGTGGGCGACCGGCAACACGCGTGCGGAGCTGTGGGACGCGATGATGCGCCGTGAGACCTACGCGACGAGCGGTCCCCACATGATCGTCCGGTTTTTCGGTGGCTACGACTTCACTCAGGCTGACGCCACGCGCACGCCGGCGGTGGTCGGCTACGCGAAAGGTGTGCCGATGGGCAGCGATCTTCCCGCTGCGCCGGCCGGCAAGGCGCCGACGTTTCTCGTCGCCGCGCTCAAAGACAGGTCCAGCGGCAACCTCGATCGCATCCAGATCATCAAGGGATGGCTGGGCAAGGACGGCAAGCCGCAGGAGAAGATCTACGACGTGGTCTGGGGCAACAAGGACCGGCGCAAGATCGTCAACGGCAAACTGACCCCGGTGGGGAACACGGTGGACGTCGCTACCGCCACGTGGACCAACACCATCGGCGATCCGGAACTCGTCACCGTGTGGAAGGACCCGGACTTCGATCCGTCGGCCCGCGCGGTCTACTACGCGCGCGTCCTCGAGATCCCGACGCCCCGTTGGACCGCCTACGACGCGGCCTACTTCAAGATCAAGATCACGGACCCGAAAGTGCCGATGACGACGCAGGAGCGGGCGTTCACGTCGCCCATCTGGTATTCGCCGAAGTAACGTGCGCGCTCCCCTCATCGGGGATGCGGGCACTCAGGTGAGCCGTATGCGCATTCGAAAACTTCTCGCGGAGCCGATGCTGCACTTCCTGGTGATCGGCATCGCGCTCTTTACCGCCTATCGATGGATGGCGCCCGGCGATTCAGGCGGGCGTCGCATCGTCGTCACTCAGGGAGTGGTAGACGACCTTGTCACACAGCACGTGGCGGCGAAGGGCCGCGAACCTTCCTCCACCGAGCTGAACCACCTGATCGAGTCGTACATACGCGATGAGATCCTGTACCGGGAAGGTGTGAGGCTCGGTCTCGATCGGGACGACATCGTCGTGAAGCGTCGAGTCCGCCAGAAGATCGAGATGATCGCGGAGGAGGACGCCTCGACGGCGCCGACCGACGCGGACCTGTCTGCGTATCTCGTAGCGAACCAGGCGCGCTTCGTTCAGCCGGCCATCCTCACCTTCGAGCAGGTTTTCATCGGAGAATCCACGTCGGGCCCGGGAGTGGTGCATGCCGTGGCAGTCACGCGGAAGGCCCTTTGGAAGGGTGCTGACGCCGAAGAACTTGGCAAGCCGACACTGCTGCCGCATCGGATCACGCGGACTCCTGCCGATCTGGTGGCGCGCGATTTCGGCGCTTCCTTTGCCGCGGCTCTCGAGAAGGTGCCGGTCGGCGAGTGGGTGGGACCGATCGACTCGAGCTTCGGAGCGCACTACGTGCGCGTCTCGGATCGCACGCCGGCCGTAGCGCCGCAACTCGCCGACGTGCGCGACCATGTCGTCCGGGAATGGGAGAACGAGCGCCGCCAGCGCGCCCGCAACGACGCGTACGCCAAAATGCGCGGCGAATACACGGTCAGCATCGAGACGAAGCCGTCGACGGAACGGCCATGAGAACGCTCTCGCTTCTGGTCGTGGCTGCGGCATTGCTGCTCGACGTGGTGGTGCCAGCTCGCGCGGACGAGTTCAAGCCGGGCTACCTGCAACTCGCGCAGCTGGACCACGACACGTACGACGTCCTGTGGAAGATCCCCGCCATCGACGAGTCCACCACGCTCAAAGTGAAGCCGCAGTTCCCCGACGGAACCGAGGTGCTGACGCCAGTGCAAAGTACCTTCTCGCGCGGCATCACGGTGCAGCGCTGGCGCATCCGTGTGCCGGAAGGGCTCGACGGGAAGGCCATTGTCTTCTTGCAACTTTCGGAGACCCGGATCGACGTGCTCGCGCGGCTTGTGCGCCAGGATGGCACGGTGCAGCTCGAGCGCATCCTGCCGGTGAACCCGACGTTCGTCGTCAGGCCAACTCCTGGCCGATTCGAAGTCGTCAGGACCTATACGATCCTCGGGATTGAACACATCCTGTCCGGGTTCGATCATCTCCTGTTCGTGCTCGCTCTGGTGCTCCTGGTGCAGGGCACCCGCCGACTGCTCCTAACCATCACGGCGTTCACAGTCGCGCACAGTCTGACCCTTGCTGGGGCAACGCTCGGCTGGGTGCATGTCCCAGGGCCCCCCGTTGAAGCGTCCATTGCGCTGAGCATCGTTTTCGTCGCGTCGGAGCTCGTCCATACGCGCCAAGGCCGTTACAGCGTGACGCAGCACTACCCGTGGGTAGTGGCCTTCACGTTCGGCCTGCTGCATGGGTTCGGCTTTGCCGGAGCGCTGGCGGAGGTCGGCTTGCCGCAGTCGTCGATTCCGATTGCGTTGCTGTTCTTCAATGTGGGCGTCGAGATTGGGCAGTTGCTGTTCGTCGGCGCCGTGTTGACAACGATCACAATTGCCCGGCGCGCGGGTCGATGCCTTCGATTGTCGCTACCGGTCTGGCTCTGGCGCATCGCGCCGTATGCCATTGGCGCGCTCGCGAGCTTCTGGCTGGTCGAACGAGTCGCCGCGTTCTGACATTAAGGGCTCTTCGCCATGAAGCCGTCGACTATTGTCCGGACCGGAACCATTGCCGCCTTGGCCCTGCTCTTGCCGGCCATTGTCGCGTGCCGCCAGCGTGACGCCCGACCGAAGGCGCACGTCGCGCCCGTACCGGGCCCGTCGAAGGTGACAACGACGCCAGCGGCCTCGGATCCGGTCTGGCATTACGAAGGTGATGAAGGACCCGAGCACTGGGGAACGATCAGTGCGACATTCGCCTCGTGCCAGAGCGGGCGTGCCCAATCTCCAATCGACATCGTCGCGCCGGCGCGCCGCGCCACGTCCGATGCCATTGTGCTGAAACTCGCACCCACGAGCCTCCGCATTGTTCATCACGATCACGTCGCTGATGCGGTCAACAACGGCCACACCGTTCAAGTGAACTACAGCGAGGGTGACACGTTGAGTGTCGGTGGCAGCGCGTATCAACTCGTCCAGTACCACTTTCACGCCCCGAGCGAACATACGGTCAACGGCACGCAATTCCCGATGGAGATGCATCTTGTCCACAGGAACGCAGAGGGACAGCTGGCGGTGATTGGCGTGCTCATCGTTGAGGGCGCCCACAACGCCGCCTTCGATCCGATCTGGGCAAACCTGCCGGTAACGAAGGGCGTCGAGAACCACTTGGAACACGTGAAGGTGGATGTTGATGCGCTCTTGCCAACAGCGCGCACGACGTACCGTTACGACGGTTCGCTGACCACGCCACCCTGCAGCGAAGGCGTGAAGTGGTTCGTGATGACCACGCCGATCGCATTGTCAAAGGTGCAGATCGGGGCCTTCACGACACTCTTCCACGGCAATAACCGTCCAGTGCAACCGCTCAACGGTCGGTTTGTACTCAGCGACGAAGTGGGCGGCACCAATTGAAGTGGAAGGACCGATCAGACGAAGACCTTCGCCAGTTGGGTAAGAACTGTGAAGGGTTAGGACTCAAACCGGCGAAGAAGACGGCCCCCTCTGGAAAGACGAGCTTTTACTAATGGGTAACGTTGCTGACACTCGCGTCCAGTTCGAGGCGCTGCTGGCCGATCTCTCGGCGCAGTTCGTCAACCTGCCCGCCGACAGTGTCGACAACGCGATTCAGGCTGCCCAGCGCCGCATCGTCGAAGCGCTCGAGCTCGATCGCAGCACCCTGTTCCAGTTCTCCGACGTCGACGGCGATCTGATCTTCACGCACCACTGGTCCGGCCCGGAATGGCTCGCGCCGCCACCCAGAGTGTCGGTGAAGGAGCACTTCCCCTGGGCCGCGGAGAAGCTGCTCAACGGCGAGAATTTCGCATTCTCGAGCATCGACGAGATTCCGGAGCCAGATCGCGGCTCGTTCCGGCGGTTCCAGACCAGGTCGAACGTTACGATTCCGCTGGTGGTGGCTGGCCGGGTCATCGGCGCGGTCGCCTTCAGTTCGCTTCGAGCGGAACGGCAGTGGCCGTCGGAGATCGTCACGCGGCTGCGGTTGATTGGGGATGTGTTCGGGAACGCGCTGAAGAGGAAGCGCACGGACGAAGAGCTTCGCGGGGCGCTGGCGGAAGTGAAGGCGCTCCGCGACCGGTTGCGGGACGAGAACGCGTATCTCCGTCGCGAGGTCAGCACGCTGCCGGGCCGCCCGATCGTCGTTGGCAAGAGTGCCGCGATTGAAGCCGCGCTAGTCCAGGCGAGTCAGGTGGCACCGACCCCCGCGACCGTGCTGCTCACAGGCGAGACCGGAACCGGCAAGGAACTCTTTGCGACGCACATTCACGATCTCAGTCCGCGTCGGAACCGCATAATGGTGCGCGTCAATTGCGCGGCCATTCCTGGTGCGCTCGTCGAGAGCGAACTGTTCGGCCGCGAGAAGGGCGCCTACACCGGAGCGCTCGCGAGACAGGCTGGACGATTCGAGGTAGCCGACAAGTCGACGATATTCCTGGACGAGATCGGCGAGCTTCCACTGGACGTGCAGGTGAAGCTGCTTCGGGTACTTCAGGAACGGCAGATCGAGCGACTCGGCAGCTCGAAGCCGATCAACGTGGATCTGCGGATCATCGCCGCCAGCAACCGCGACCTTGAAAAGGCCGTTGCGCAGGGCACCTTCCGCGAGGATCTCTACTACCGTCTCAATGTGTTTCCGATCCGCGTACCGCCGCTGCGCGAACGCGTCGAGGATCTGCCGATGCTCGTCTGGAGCTTCGTCGATGAATTGTGCAAGGCGCTTGGCAAGCAGGTGGCTTCGATCTCGAAGGCGAACATGCTCGCGATCCAGCGGTACGCATGGCCGGGGAATGTCAGGGAACTGCGCAACGTCGTCGAGCGGGCGGTGATTGTCGCAACCGGCCCGACGCTGACCATCGATCTCCCGAAGTCGGCTCCGGCGACGCCGCAACCGAGCATTGCGCTCGTCGACATCGAACGGGACCACATCCGCACCGTCCTCGGTCGCGTCAACTGGCGCGTTCGCGGCTTCGGCGGCGGCGCGGAGCTGCTCGGCATGAAGGCCAGCACTCTCGAAAGTCGGATGGTCAAGCTCGGAATCCAGCGCCCTCAGAAGTAGCCCCGACATTTCGGAGTTCCCCCGAGAAGGCGATGGGCCGCCCGGCTTCCCGGCCGAGGGAATTCCTGCCCGGCCAGCGTTAGATGGCAGCGCAGTTACGCCTTTCCGCGATCCGTGCCCGCAGCGAGTCAGGTGGTACGGAGCGTGCTCTCTTGCCAACCGACATGGTGCGCCTGACGCTGACGCTCACCGCCCCGCCCGGTGAGTCCTGGCGATTGATCGAGGCACTCCGATCGCTGATGGTGCCCACTCGCCGGGAGCACGGATGCCTGAGTTGTCAGCTGAACCTGTCCAGCGAATCGAGCGATCCCACACGCATCCGATACACGGAGGACTGGTCGAGCGAAAGCGACTTGCGCGAACAGGTGCAGTCAGAGCGATTCCCGCGCCTCCTTGCCGTCATGGAACGCGCGTCCGAGCCGCCCGAGATCCGATTCGACCTGGAGGGCGGCACTCGCGGACTGGACTACGTCGCGGAAGTGCGCGCCCTGCGTCGCGATGGCTCCGGCTGGCGCCAGCCTTCAGACGGGCCGCAGGATCACTAGAGCGACCAGTTGCAGCGCTTGGCGCCGCGCTGAGCCCGTGACCACGAACGATGCCTGAAACACGACCTCGACGCCCGCACCCGCGCAAGCGTCGGATCTCGCCAAGCAGCTGTCGAATCCGAAGGCGAATCTCGTCAGCATTCCGCTGCAGATCAACTGGGAAGAAGGTGTCGGACCCCGCCGCTCGTGGCTGGTGGCGCTTCGATCGCCGGCACGGGCGATATCCTGTTGTCGGCCTTCTTGTCGCCGTCCACATCGACGCGGGCGGTGTGGGGCGTGGGTCCGGTCATCGCACTGCCGACCACGTCCGATCCGCTTCTCGGCACCGGCAAGTGGTCGCTCGGGCCGACCGGCGTGATCCTGAAACAGCGAGGGCCGTGGACGTAGGGCGCGCTCGTCAATCATCTCTGGTCATTTGCCAGCACCGGCAATACCGCTCGGACCGACGTCAACCAGACTTATCTTCAGCCGTTCCTTTCGTACACGACAGCCACCGCAGTCACGTACGGCGTGGCGATGGAGGCAGCCGGCAACTGGAGTGCGCCAGACGGTGAGCACTGGACCGTGCCGGTATTCTTCAACATCAGCAAGGTGACGAAGCTCGGCCCCTTCCCGTTCAGCCTCGGCGGCGGTGTCGGCGTTTTCGTCGCCAAGCCGGAAGGCGGCCCGGAATGGAAGCTGCGGATGACCGGAACGGTCATATTGCCAAAGACCAAATAGGTGGCTCAGAGGTTGGCTCTCCCGATCCCCCGGGCCGTGTCAACGTCTTTGAGACAACCTGATTTTGAATTTACTGTAGCAACTCCATCGACGTGATCATCGGGATCGCCGGCGCGCCGAGAATGAGTTGTGGCCCTCCGATTTCCCCATGCTGCGGGTCGGCCGGGGTGACGATCGTCGATCCTGGGGCATCCTGGGCGGTCGAGTTCGCCGGCGGATTGATCCACACCGCATGCGGCAGGATTTCGAGGCGCGGCGGGCCCTGCACGAAGCGCTCGGGATGCGCGTCGTAGGCGGCCAGGCGCGTGTGATGCCGGACCTCGAGGATCGTGGCCGCGCGCCCGTAGTGAACGTCGGCCGGTGTGAGATAGGTCAGCCCGCTGTGATGGTGCGCGTCGTTGTACCACGCGAAGAGGCCCCGGCTCACACGGCGGGCGTGTTCAATGGCGCCGAATCGATCCGGAAACTCCGGCCGGTATTTGAACGTGCGGAATTGCGCTTCGGAAAACGGATTGTCGTTGCTGACGCGAGGCCGCGAGTGACTCGCGTCGATGCTGAGATCCGAGAAGAGCTCGGCGACCAGTTTGCTACGCATCGGCGCGCCGCGGTCGGCGTGAATCGTCAGTTGGTGCGGGCCGATCCCTTGTTTGCGACACGTCGCTTCGATCAGCCGCTGCGCCAGACGGGCGTTCTCGTGTGCCGCGACCATCCAGCCCACGACGTAGCGGCTGAACAGATCGAGGATCACATACAGCGAGTAATAGAGGTACGGGATCGGCCCCTTCAGTTTCGTGATGTCCCACGACCAGATCTGATTCGGGGCCGTCGCGACGAGCTCCGGCTTCGCGTACGCCGGATGCCGCGCCTGGTCGCGTCGCTCCCGGACTTCGTGCGCGGCGTCAAGGATGCGATACATCGTCCGCGTCGAGCACAGATACGTCTGTTCCTCGAGCAGCGTGGCCTGGACTTCCGCCGGCGACTGATCGACGAACCGCTCGCTGTGCAAGACGTCGAGCACCGCTTGCCGTTCGGCGGGGACCAGCGCGCGCGATGACGGCGCACGGACGGTCGGCGGCGATGACCGGGCGGGCTGTCGACGCCGATAAAGGGTCGCGCGCGCGATGCCGACGCTCTGACAGAGCGTCGTGGTCTCGCCGGTCGTGGTCACGGCTTCGATGGCGACCATCAGTCGGTTTCGTCGATGTCGAGGGGTTTCAGGGGGATCCCCAGGATCTCGGCAACTTTTTTTTGGAGGGTGATGATCGTCTCCGCCCGCGCCAGCTTGCGCTGGAGTCGGCGGTTCTCGACTTCGAGCTGTTTCACGCGTGGATCGATCGGCTTGGGCACCGGTCCGCGCTTGCGCGCGCGTCCGACGACGAGCTCGCCCTGCTCGCGTTGCCGACGCCAGTTCACCAGGTGCGAACTGTACAAACCTTCGCGGCGCAACAGCGCCCCCAACGCGCCGTGCTTCTTACATGCGTCGGCTTCCTTGAGGATACGACGCCGGTACTCTGCGGGGAACTGTCGGCGCTGGACCTTGACCGGCACTTCTGGGTCCGGCCTTACGGGCGCGGTGACGGAGGCGGCGGCTCCGGGTGCCCCGTGGGCACCCTCCGCCGCCGTGTCCTCAGACGACGGATCGATCGCAACGCTGGCTGGCATTCGGGACATCTCATCGCATCCTCCCCGCCCCTACACTAATCTCCCTCGGGAGGTTGTCTCAGAGATTATTGGCACAGGGGGCCCCGGCATTTCGGGGACGGCGACGTGTGCCGACGTTTCCCCACGTGCGCCTCTTCAGCGAAGTCGAAAGGTGACGACAAGAACGCCAGCCGTGCCACCCACGACGCCACCCATGACAGCGTCCTCACCACCATGGCATCCAGGCGTCGAAAATCGCGCCCCGGTGCTGTTAACGCCGTCCCCGAGTGTTGCGCCAACGGGCATGGCGTGGATTCCTGGCGGCGAATTCTCGATGGGGCGCAGGATCCCCCGGACATGGACCACGTTGGCATGCAGGCCACCGAGGATTCGCGGCCGGTTCATCGTGTCTACGTCGATGGATTTTGGATGGACGAGACCGACGTCACCAACGCGCAGTGTGCTGCGTTCGTCAAAGCGACCGGCTACGTGACCGTGGCAGAACGCAAACCACGCGCTGAGGACTATCCAGGTGCTCCGCCGGAGAACCTGATTGCCGGCTCCATCGGGTTCCACCCCGTCAGATGGTGCCATTCAACAACCACTTCCAGTGGTGGAGCTACGTTGGTGGCGCGAACTGGCGCCACCCCGTTCTCCGAGCAGCGACATCAAGGGCAAAGAGAACTGTCCAGGCGGCATCGAGGTACCGCCCTGGCAGGTGATCGGCAGCAGCGGCAAGCAGAAGTTCGCGCTGCGCGATGGTAGGCCCGTGCTCGTGAAACTGCCCGAGCTGGACCGACGGTGATCTTCCGATGCTGGAGTGGACCGCAGCCGGACCAGGGGCGAGGTTTTGCCTCTACGTCCATCACACCGACGCCGAGCGCGAATGGGCGTACGACCGCACGTCGAGCATCGGCCGCCTCGACAAGGGCCTCGACGAAGCGAAGACGCGCGGCTGGACCGTCGTGGACATGAAGCGGGACTGGAACACCATCCGGCGAAACGGTGAGGAGGCGGACCAGGCTGACTACTGGCCTCCGACGGTGCCCTTGACCTTCGCCTTCTCGCCGATCTCCTCCATGGTGAGCGTGTACGCCACGTAGTACTTGTAGATGTTGCTGACGTAGGTCACTGTTTCGCGGCCGATCTTCTCGGCCACGACGCGCTCGACGTTGTTGAACCAGACATTCGGGTTCAGGCCGCGTTGGGCGGTCACCTTCCGGAGCTGTCGGATGCGGCCGGGCCCGGCATTGTAGGAGGCGAAGGCAAACAGGCCCTTGTTCAGATCGTCCATCGGCTCGTCCTTGAAGAACGTATCGATCATGAACCGCATGTACTTCACGCCGGCATTGATATTCGGATCGATCTGGCTGATGTCGCCAACCTTCAGGTCCTTGCCAGTGGCCGGCATCACCTGCATCACCCCGACGGCACCCACCTGGCTCTTGACGGTTTGATCGAGTCGCGACTCCTGGTAGCCCTGCGCCATCATTAAGAGGTAGTCCACGTTATATTGCGACCCGTACTTTCGAAACATGGCAATCAGATCCTGGAACTTCTTGATCTCCGCCGGCGAGGTGGCGCTTTTCACGAACTTGGCGCTCTTGAGATACTTCCTCAGCAGCACGTTGCCGAACATGGTGCCGACGCCGTTGGCTTTGATGATCGGGTTCAGCTGCGCAATGAGCTTTGGGCTGTTCTTGCGCGCGGCCCACGCCAGGTCGCCCTCCTCGCGCACCGCCACGGTCGGGTGCGGCGTGATGCTCGGCAGGATCTGCTTCCAGAAGTCCGCGTAGTAGTCGTCCACGACGACCACCTTCAGCAGGCCGGCGTTGGCCATCTCGAGGATGTCCTCGTCCTCGAGCGCCGTCGGCACAGTCTTGATGACGACCGGCGGCTTGCCCTGCTGCTTGAAGGTCGCGTTCAGCTGCTGCAGGCTCTCGAACTGGATGCTCTTGTCGCGGACGGCGACAGCCTTGCCTGACAGGTCGGCGGCGCTGGCGATGGCGGGCGCGCCCGGTCCGGTAACCACGATTTCCCTGACCTTCGTTTTGGTCGGGATCGTGAAGTCCACGAGCTTCGTACGCTCAGGCGTCACGGTGACACCCGCCATGATGATGTCGCCTTTGCCCTGGACCAGCGAGTCGTACAGCGCATCGCGCGATGTCGGGATGAAGACCACGTGCACCTTGGTCGCATTGGTGGTCTTGAGCTTCTTGTTCACCTCCTCTTCGACCTTCACACCGGCGTCATAGATGATGCCGCGTTGCACCCCCTTGTCGATGAAGTAGTGTGTCTTGCTGTACGGCACGAGGATGCGGATCATTCGCCGCGTCACCATGCCGTCGAAGTCACCTGTCCAAGGACGGCTCACCAGGGCAGTGCTGAGTCGCGTCGGAGGGCCAGCCTTGGCCGGCGCCGGCTTGGGCGACGGTGTCTGCGCGGCCGGCTTGGCCTGTCCGGCCAGCCCTGCGGCGAAAGCGACGACCAGTAACAACGCGAGGCCAGCAGTGCCCAGTGAAGGGAGGACAAGGGTTCGAGTGCGAATCATGGTGTCGATCCTGTCGTTGGTGTTGATCCAGAGGTTGGGCCCCTAGGGCCGGCCGGCCGGTCGAACCAGACCACCTGGTACGCCGCCGCCCACGTCGTGAAGTCTCCGCCAATCCTCACGCTGGCGCCCGTACTGCAAGAGATCTTCAACGATTGCCGCCCGCTCACGGGAATGGCCAGTGTGCCGCCCACACGAGTGTTCCTTTGCAGGTCCGATTTGAGCACCCCTGCCACCTCAGTGCGACCGCCCGCGTACCAAGTGCCGTCGACGGCCACCCACAGTTGCGGGCGAAACGCGTACACGACGTGCCCCTGAAGCGAGCCGATTGGACGCTGCGCCCGGGTCAGCTGTCCTGGAAAAAACGCACCGTTCTCGGTGAAGAACCATACTCCTGCCGCTGCCTCCAGGGTCCATCGCCCCCGCGGCTGCGAGACGCCGACTTCCGGCTTGAACCCCCATCGGTTTGCGCCCAGGTTCACGAGTCGTGCTGGGTTGTACTGCCCCGTGGGCGCAGCGACGGTGATGCTGGCGCCGAGCACGGTTCCGCGTGGCGCCCGGGCGAAGTCGCGCGGGCCAAGGGCCCTTGCGCCGGCGAGCACAACCGAGAGCCTCACGCGAGCATCGGCCAACCCCGATCGGGTGACGTGCCGCGACGTCACGCCCACCTGACCCGAGGCATCGGCGACCGCATAGGGCAGCGCGCCCAACAGCAGAGCCTGTTGGCCGAACAGGTTGAAGGTCCGTCCGAATCCGATTGCCGTCACCGTGCTGCTGGCGCTCACGTCGGAAACCGGCAGCGAGGGATCGACGATCACGCCGCCGCTCGAATGGCTGACGGCGGCGGTGGCGAAGTTGGTCCCGACGGGCAGCGGCGCGTACGCTCGTGGCTCGAGTTCCTGAGCCGTGCCGATGCGGCAGAACACGAGCGTCAGGAGAAGGACAACAGGACAGACGCTCCCCGGACGCGACATCTCGAGTAAACGACCAACGGAGGTGGCCGCCTAAGGCGCGACGCGCTGGTGGTCGTAGTTGTCGACCGTGACCTCGATCTTCTTGTCGGGATATGTCACGACGGACCGCGCCTGGTACGTGGGACCCTCGGGGACGGTGCGATAGTCCGAGGCGACGCGCACCGGCTTGCCATCGAGACTCGTCGCGATCTCGACTCGCCGCATCATGTTAAAGGCCGGATCGATCCAGATCGACAGCGTGTCGCCCTGCTGCAGGACGTCGGCGCCGCGGATTCGCGCGGTGCCGGCCAACTCGCCCTCTCCCGGCGCCATCGTCGCGCTCTTGGCAAACGCCTGCAGTTTGTCCGGCGGGAGCTGGCCGTACGAGCCGACCAGCTTGACGATATTGCCGAGCAGTTCAGCGAACTCTTCCTTCTTGTTCTCGATGATCTTGTTCTTGAGCCGTCCATCTCGACGGCCACTCTGCGCCGGAGCAGGAGCTGCCTTCGGCGCCTCGGCGGTGAGCGGCGTCTTTTGCAGCTTACCGTCGAGGTCATAGCGCACCTGATCGAGCGAGATCTTCTTCGATTCGCCCTTGAGCTTCAACTCGGTGCGCGACTTCCACGTATATTGGCGGAGAGCGGCGCCGTTGGCCTTCTGGGCCTGCACGAACGCCTGCCGATCCTGAGCTCGCGTGCCATGTCCGAAGACGAGCGACAGGCTCACAACGGCCAGGAACAACCGACGATTCGAAAGTGGGTCAGCCACTGTTACCTTCTCTGGCGCTAGCGGCGCCGCGTGGCGCTGCGAGCGCCGCTGCTGCGGTCATAGGTGCCCGCGCTGCTGGTGCGCTGCGCGCCACGCTGACGCCTCTGGGCTTCTCGATTGAGGCCGCCCATCACGTCCGAGGATGTCGTGCTGGGGCGGGCTGATGTTGTTGCTGGGCGCGAGGCGCGCGCCTGCTCTGCCTTGGCCTGCGCGCCGCTGGTGTTTACGCTGTTCCAGCCGCCGTTCTGGTACTGGCTCCAGCCGCCACCCTCGCTCCGCTTGTAGACGTTGCCGTCCTTGCCGGCGTACACGTTGTTGTTGGCGCCCTGGGCGACGAACCCGCCGTTCCCGTTCTTGCCATTCACGCTAGTGGCCGATCCACCATTGGAGGTTGAGGCGTGTCGGACCGTGCCCTGGCTCGTCGTCACGTGCTGGGTGCGGGCCCAGTCGTCGCCCCGCTGCACGGCCGTGGAGCCCCACTGCGCGTAGGGCGACGACCCCTGCCGGGTCGCAGCGTACGTGCCCGTGTACGGGTTGTACCAGCGCGCTGCCGTTCGGCCCCCGTACGGTGTCTGCACTGTCGCCGACCGCCCGTAGCGGCCGGTCGCGGGGTTGTACCACGCGGAGCTGCCAGCCATGCCGTACGGGCCATACACGCGGCTGGTCGCGGCGTAGCCACCGGTGTACGGGTTGTATGCGGCGCCGTACCCGTACGTGTAGGGATACGGCCGGTAGATCGGGTACGGATAACGACCGTAGTAATAGTACGGTGGATAGTAGTAACCACTGCCGTAGGCGATTGTGAGCCCCACAGCCGCGCCGATCACGAACATCCCGAGGTAACCGCTCGTGTGGCTGCACTCGACAGTCGTCGTCGTCGGGTTGGCGACGGTGACGTACGTCACGTTGTACACCGGCGAGCTCGGCGGGATCTTGTAGATCTCGACCGGGATGGTGTCGGCGGTCTTCCATGGTCCCTGGGGAGAGCTCGAGAGGAACCATACGCCCTGGTAGCAGACGTAGTACGTCGCGGCGACTTGTATCACCTTGTCCTGCGTGTTGACGGCGTACTGCAGCGAGGTGGTCTCGATCGGTTTGAACTGGGGCGCCCCGTCGTAGGCCACCTTCACCTTCGCCTCGGCCTCGGCGCGATTGACGAGAACGGTGGTCGGAACCTGCGCGAGCAGCACGGCGTCAGCGGCCTCCTGAGTGCCGGGGACGGACGCCAGGACGCGGGCCTTGGGATGATTCTCCGGAATCTTCAGGAAGTCGGCCGGCAGGTCGCCGCCCGTATAGGTCCAGGGGCCATCAAGCGAGTTGGCGCGAAACCAGCGACCCGAGACGAGGTAGTAGTACTGCTGCTGGTCGGACTGCACGAACAGATCGCTGTCGGTGTTCTTCGCGTAGACCAGCCGCGTGCCGGTGATTGGAGCGTAGACGGGCTCGCCGGTGAAGCTGAGGACTTCAGCGGGCTGGCTGCTGAAGAACACTTGTGGCGGCCTGGTGCCCGCGGCCGCCTTGGGCGGCACGGCGCTCTTCACGTCCTGCCAGCCTTCGGTCGCCGGGATCTTCGTGAAGTCGGCCGGCAGCGTCTTGGCGAGCGCCCACGGGCCTTCGAGCTTCGCGGAGGTCAGCCAGACGTTGCCGTTGAGCAGGTAGTACGCCGTCTTGTCCTTGGTCGTGAAGACGTCCCAGTTCGTGTTGACGACGAACTGCAGCGTCGTGTTCTCGACCGGCACCAGCACTGGGTCCCCATCCACCATGAGCAGGATTGACGCGCCTTTGCTGACGAAGATCCTAGGGGGATCGGACTTCACGCCGGCGGCGGGCTTGGTCTGCTCACTGCGCTCGACGCTCGCCGTCAGCCGATCGAGCGAGATGGTCACGGCTTTGTTGGGCAGCACTTTCCGGACCAGCTCGCCCATCTTCTCGTCACCGGCCGCATCGAGCGAGGGGAATCGGGTGTCGGTCACCTCGATGTCCTTGATGAGGACGAGCCGTTTGTCCACATCGGCCTGCGTTCTTGCCTTCACCGATGCCACGCCGACCGAGGGCTTGCCGCCAGGAGGAGTCACAGACACCGCCACTCGTGCCTGGAGCTCTCGGTAGTTCTTCCAGGAGTCGATCTGCGGCTGGTAGTAGACCAGCCTGGTGCCGTCCTTGCCGGTCACCTCGCGAGGCCATCCTGGGTCGGTGACGGGAGCAGTGGTGGCCGGCCCCGCTGTCGCGGACACAGCCGGAGCCATCACCGGCAGGTTCGCAGCGGCGAGCGCACACGCCGACGCGAACGCGACTGCGCGACGCAGTCCGGATTGATTTCGATCGAAAGCGAACATCCACGTCTCCATGCGGGCAGGACTACTGCGGCCTCGGATCACATGCCAAGCGGCGCGACGCCATAGACGCGCGCCAGGTCGTTGATGCTTTTCCGCAGTACGGACCACAATCGGGCAGGCTCCGCGCCGTACTTGCCTCGAGCGATCACCTGATTGATCTTTCGACCGTCGTCGACGACGCGTTCGACCTGGCCCTTGGTCTCCATCCAGGTGTCGGTGGCGTCGAACTTTCGCCGCAACCGGTTGGTCGAGCGGTTCAGATCGCCGAGGGCGTCGTCCAGTTCGTCCTTTTTGGCGTTGGCCTTGGCCTTCTGATCGTCGGTCGCCCGGCGTCCGCGGCCTTTCGCTGGGGTCGTGGACGCCGCCTCGCGAGCACTGTCGCCGCGGCGATCGAGGTACTTGCGAAACTCGTCGACGCCGTTTTCAACTTGGACGATCTTGTTCGCAACCTGAGGCTTGGCCATCGGTTGCGCGGCGGAGAGCCTCGCTGTCGAGGCCGTCAGCAGGAGGAGCAGCAGCAGACCACTGGCGCGTGTTGTTCTTGCGGCAATCATTCAGTACTCCTGACGCGAGACTGCCGTCCCGGGCTGGTTGGAGCCGACCGTCGTCCTTTGCACCCCTCACTCCTCCGATGATCCTGCAGCCCCGTGACGCTGTGGTCTTATTGCTTGGGCGCCGTCACGCTGATCGCCAGCGCCTGCGTATAGGTGATGTCGATGCGGTCCCCGGCTTTCACGCCGTTGAGGCTTTTCTTGTCCTCGACGCGCGTGCTGAACGTGCGGCCGTCGTCGGTCTTCACGGTGATCGAGGAGACCGTCGGATCGACGGCAACCACAGAAACCGTCGCCGTCATCTGCTGCGCCAGCGTGCCGCCCGGCTTCGTGCCAGGCGTCCGGCTGACCGCGCCGGAGGCCGCCGGTTGCGGTGAGCTGTCTCCGGCTTTTCGAAGCTGCAGCACGACTGACTCGTGATACCGGAACGTGACTGTGTCGCCCACTTTGAGGGCGTCGAAGCGCTTGACCTCTGGTCCCGCGTAGATGGTGTCCACGGTGCCGTCGGCGTCGTTTTTCAGCGTCACGAGCCGCGCTGCGTGGTCGATGGCCTCGATCGAGGCGGTCACGACTACCACGTCGCCGTGGCTGACGGTCTTCTGTGCCCGGGCGGTGGCCGGCGCCAACAGGAGGGTGAGGATCGGAATGGCGAAGAGTCGCACGGCACGCATGTATCGATCTCCTGGTTGTGAGCTGGCCTTTGACGGTAACCTAGGACCGCTCAGTTCTTTACCTTGACGGTGACGGCGTTCAGGCGCACTGGCTCGCTGCCGTAGTTCTCGAGTGCGATCTGGTTGTTCTCCTTGTCGAAATCCACTTTGGTCGCGACGGCGAGCTTACCCTCGCCCTTGCCGTCCTTGTCGACGCGGATCTCGATCAACGTGAAGGGATAGCCCACTGAACGCGATCCGCTGCGGGCTTCCTGGAAGCCGATGTAGCGGTCGGTCGCGAGGACGATGCGACGTCCCCCCTCGGGGAGCGCCGTCTGCCACGCGTAGTGCAGGTCGAGCCCGAGCGACAGATGGTACGGGTCGGGACGCTTTGCGGTCGGAATGCGGAAGCGTCCCTTCACCGGAGTCTTCTGAAGCGCCTTCAACAGATCGTCGCCGCCCTTCTCCAAGAGCATCGCAATCAGGCGCTGGCGCTCGTCGGCTGTGGACCACGAATTCACGGTGATCTGCACACTTGCGTTCGCGCCGGTCGCGATGGTGCTCATGTTCACGGCGAACGCCGAGATTTCGAGCTTGTCGGCCGGCATCTGGGCAGGCGCCGGCTGCGCGACTGCGACGACCGCGAGAGCCGCCACCAGCATCATCACGACACGTCGTTTGCTCACGGCTCTCTCCTTGTCGACTTCCCCTTACTGCTGTTTGAAGTGCATCGTCAGCGAGAACCTGTATCCCTCGCCGCCGCCGGGATCGGCGAGCGCGTCCGGCTCGATGGCACTCGAGGGTTGCGCCGGCGTGGCCGAGGCTTGCCGCGCCGAGGTCGACGCCGCGAGCCCGAAGGCCAGCCCGAAGACGATGAGGATGTTTCGTTTCACGAGTTGCTCCTTGCTCCCGCCTTCCCCACTGCCGGATATTCCTTGAACGGCTTCACCGCGGCGTTCTATGTGGTCTCGTCACGCCGAAGCCAACTGAGGCACCATCCGCCCATCGCCGTATGGACAAGAACCACGGGCCACAGCCCCATGCCCTGCAACCCTGAGCCGAATCGAGCTTCAGAGACGACGATCACGGCCGCCGTGTTGTAGAGCAACAACGCCGCGACCAGGCCGCGGCCTGCCCGGCTGTTCCCCGCATTGCGCGTCATCCAGCAGACCACGCCAATCGACAGCAGCGCCGCTCCAGTCAACCGCGCCACGACCAACGCCGCCGGCGCATCCGGCGACGAGCCGAGGAGCGCCAAGACCACCAACCCCGGAGACGCCAGCAGCGCCACCCCAGCCGGGATCTCAATCAGCGCCGTAAACGTGAACAGACGTTTCATGCGAGCGGTCTTAGCTTGTGTCCCGACTGCTGTTCGGCGACCGCGGCGGCGTCAGCCCCTTCGCTCATCTCTTCCCACGCGCACTCCCTGTCCCGTCCCCGCGCGGCGGTCCGAACCTGGCGCTGACTGTGGCCGGGCCCGGGCAACGCCGTGACCGCGAGAACGCGTGGCGATCATGTTTGTGGGGCCGCCCCGCCCACGACCGCCTGGCCTTCTCTAGTTCTTCACCTTGACGGTGACGGCGTTCAGGCGCACTGGCTCGCTGCCGTAGTTCTCGAGTGCGATCTGGTTCTTCTCCTTGTCGAAATCCACTTTGGTCGCGACGGCGAGCTTACCCTCGCCCTTGCCGTCCTTGTCGACGCGGATCTCGATCAACGTGAAGGGATAGTCCACTGAACGCGATCCGCTGCGGGCTTCCTGGAAGCCGATGTAGCGGTCGGTCGCGAGGACGATGCGACGTCCCCCCTCGGGGAGCGGCGTCTGCCACGCGTAGTGCAGGTCCAGCCCGAGCGACAGTTGGTACGGGTCGGGACGCTTTGCGGTCGGAATGCGGAAGCGTCCCTTCACCGGAGTCTTCTGAAGCGCCTTCAACAGATCGTCGCCGCCCTTCTCCAAGAGCATCGCAATCAGGCGCTGGCGCTCGTCGGCTGTGGACCACGAATTCACGGTGATCTGCACACTTGCGTTCGCGCCGGTCGCGATGGTGCTCATGTTCACGGCGAACGCCGAGATTTCGAGCTTGTCGGCCGGCATCTGGGCAGGCGCCGGCTGCGCGACTGCGACGACCGCGAGAGCCGCCACCAGCATCATCACGACACGTCGTTTGCTCACGGCTCTCTCCTTGTCGACTTCCGCCTACTGCTGTTTGAAGTGCATCGTCAGCGAGAACACCGGGCCATATTGAGTGACGTCGTACGCTGTCTCAAGGCCCGCCCCGTTGGTCGGGAGAGTTGTCACTCTCGTGGAATTGCCCACGTGGGTGCCGAGAGCGTGATAGCCGAACATCATCCCGGCCCAGGGCTTGAGGCGGACCTCAAAGCCGAGCGTGCCGCTCCAGCTGTATCCCTCGCCGCCGCCGAGATCGCCTCGGCTCAGGAACGTCCACTTGTCCGAGAGCTTCGGCCGGTACGTGAAGCCGCCGAACGCGGTGACCGCGGTCTTGCTGACGTCCACAGGGGTCAACTCGAGCACGTCGCCCTCGAACGTCAGCTTCGGCGAAAGCGTGTAGCTGCGCACTCCGCCGATCACAGCGAAGTTCGCGCTGGGCTTGACCAAGTACGACGCCCCCGCTTCGAAGACCGTCATGTCAAACTTCGCAGAGCCGGTCACCGGTCTCGCCAGGATCGGCGTGCTGAAGGTACTGTCGGTCGTGAGGCGAATGAAATTGATGTCGCCGAACGCGCCCCACTTGTTCTGGCGTCCCTCGACGTGCAGCGAGAAGGCACCAGCCAGATGCTTGGCCGCGTCACCGAAGTCCATGAACACGGGCACGCTCTTGCTGCCGGCTGAGACGTGGCCGCTCGTCTCGGCCGCCCACAAATAGAGCGGCGCCACGTCGACCTCCCATTTGTCGCTCTGCGCGTCGGCTCGTGTCGGCATCCCCAGCATCACGATCGCGATCACCGCAACGACGCAGAACGGCACCAGGCGAATGCCGCTAACTCCTGTCGGGATTCGATCTCCTGCCAACGGCATTCGATGATCTCCACCGGTGATCAGCTCTCTTGGCCGCTGACCCATTTAGCGCACCGATTCATCCTTTCCGAGACCGCGACGGCATCGGAAGTGGAGGAATTGCAGCCGTGGACCCGGAACTCACCTGGCGGGGCTGTGAGCGAGGGTGTCACGCGTACCACGGCCAACGGAGAGCACGGCACGTGCCATGGCCGTGCTTCTGCGCCGGCTACCTGCTAAACCATTGCAATCGTTGTGACTTCGGCACTACCAAGGGTCGCCATCCGCGCGCCGGACGACCGTCTTTGGATCAGGATGTCGTGGAAAGCCCGAAATGTCGGGCGAGGTACTGGACTCCTGCCGAGCTGGAGACCCGCACCCGAGAGCCTCCAGGCACCCAGGCGTGAACATCACCGTCGACTAGAATGCCAGCTTCACCCCGGACGTCCGCGGTGAGTCCGTCCTTGAATCCTGTCGAAGACACGCCTCGCGCACCGATACTGGCGCGCGCCTCCGGAGCACGGTCCAGCAACGCTGTGACTGTGGTCTAATCGTGGCGCCCTGCTATGAGCGCTGCGGTCGCGAGTTCGTGTCCCAGGACTCGTTCGTGCCCGCGCGGACCGCGACTGAGATGGGGACGGTTCCAGTGGCCGTCATCGCAGGGCGACGTAACCATGAAGGTGACCAGCGAGTCTTTCCGGGGCGGACTGGCGGTCATCGTCGCGACCCTACTGCACCTGCTTTCGACGACGACAGCCGAGGCTCAGCCCAAGACCGACGTCGTGGTCCTGCTGAACGGCGACCGCTTCACGGGCGAAGTCAAACTCCTCGATCGTGGCCGGCTCACGCTTTCGACCGACGATGCGGGCACCATCTATGTCGAGTGGGACAAGGTGCAGGAGCTACTCGCCGCGCACCAGTACCAGATCGCAACCGCCGACGGTCGACTCTTTCTCGGACGCTTCCAGCCGGCGCGGCCAGGGTCGACGACCCTGGTCACGGGCGATGGGCAGTTCGTCCTCGCATTGTCGACGATCGTGTCCGCGCGTCCGATTGGTACCGGCTTCTGGAAGCGGCTCGACGGCAGCCTGAATCTCGGCTTCAGCTCTTCGCGATCGAGCGGAGTGACGCAGCTGAACGGCAGCTTCGACGCCAACTACCGCCGACCTTCCTTCGAGTCAAGCCTCTCCACCGACACCACATTGACGCGCTCGGAAGACACCGGTGACGACGTGCGGCTATCGACTCAGCTCGGGTACAACAGGCTGCGGGCGAATCGATGGTTCGTGGGCGGCTTCGGCCGTTTCGAACGGAACGAAAGCCTCGGCATCGACTTGCGCTCGACGCTCGGCGGGTTGATCGGCCGTCGCCTGATCCAGGCGCAACGGAGTCGGTTCATGCTCGCCGGAGGTCTAAGCGGAAACCGCGAGCAGGTCCAGAACGCAGACGCCCGCTCCAACCTCGAGGCCGTGCTGGGGGCCTCCTATTCCTACTTCCGCTACGACTCGCCGAAGACGGATGTCGAGATCGATGGGCTCGTGCTGCCCAGCCTGAGCGATGCCGGTCGCGTCCGCGTCGAGCTTCGTACCAGCGTGGTTCGCGAGCTGTGGCGCGATTTCGTTTTCTCTGTGAGCGCCTACGACAGCTTCGACAGCCGGCCGCCTTCCGCAGGCGCTCTCAAGAACGATGCAGGGGTTACCACGTCTGTCGGATGGACGTTCTGAAGTACCGCTGATATGACGGTGATCCGCCCAGACCGTTCAGGCCGCTCGTGTGGCCGGCGAGCAGGTCATCACAACTGCGAGGCCCCCGTGCGTCCGGCCTGTGCGCGAAGGCGGACGTTCAATCCGGCCACGACGGCCAGCCAAGCGCCGGTCAGCACCACGTTCACGGCCGCGAAGCCCGGCACTGCGAGCGAGGCGTGTTCGCCGACATAGACGACACCTGCCTGCAGGACGTCGCCGGCGCGCATGCAGAACGAGTCGACGGCCTGTTTGGCTTTGTACTTTGCTTCGCGGCTGGTGGGCAGCCACAGGGCCTGCTTCGTAGTATTGCCCAGAGAGTAATCGATCGAGTTGTCGGCAATCTTGAGCAGGCGCATCGCATCGAGCGACGGTGCCCGCAGCATCGTCAGATAACCGACAAGCGCGACGAGCGGATGGATGAAGAGCGATCGGCCCACGCCAAGAAACTTGAAGACGCGGGACACGGCCAGGGCTTGCAGCAGAAAACCCACGAGGTTCACCGTGCTGAACAAGCTGCTGTACGTCTCGCCGATGAACTGTGCGCGTGCGGCCGCCGTCTCCGGTCCGGCCCCGAAGGTCGCGTTCGCCGTGTCTACCACGTAGCGTCCAAAGAGATACTCGCCGGACGTGTTGACGACGTTCAATAGCACGGTCAGCACTGCGATGAGCGTCAGATAGCGGTCAGAGAGAATCATGCTGAACCCGCTCGGTCCCGCCGCCAGCTTCTCGTCCTCGGGTACGGATTCGCCGCGTGCCTCGCGCCTCGTGACGCGATCCACGACGCGCGACAACAGAACGCAGATCGAGAGGATGGCGGCTCCGCCGATGAGCAGGCGTTGAGGCCCGACGTTCGCGACCAGATAGCCGGCGCGCAGCGAACCAAGCCATGCGCCGAGGCTGCTGCCAATGCCGATGAGGGGAAACAGCCGCTTGCCTTGCTCCGGCCTATACAGGTCGTTGGCAAACGCCCAGAACTGCGCGATCACCATCACGTTGAAGATGCCGACCCAGAGGAAGTACACGATCCCCACGTGCAGGCCCAACCGCAGCGCGATCATGAAGAGCCCGAGGTTCGCGACGAAGAACAGCGTGACCCACTGGACCAGCTGGACTCGGTTCACTCGCGCCGCAAACGCGCCGTATGCAGGCACGAGCACCAGCAGGAGGAGCGCCTGCCCGGCCGACGAGTAGCTCTTCACCTCGGCGCCGCCTTCACTGAGGATGAACACCTCCCGGGCCGTCTTGAGCATGTAGTACGCGGCTAGAATCAGGAACATCGTGAGGGCCATGAGCAGCGCGCTTGCAGCCTCGCCGCGGCGGACGTCCGCCACGGGCGCCAGCAGCCGTTCGATCGGCCCCTTGTCGAGGGTCGCCCCAGTCGATGGCGTTGTCATCGCTGCGCGCCGCTTGACGCCTTGTGTTGGTCTGCAGGGCTGGTGGGTCGCTCCCCCCCGCGCTCGAGGCCTACAAGTGTCCAGCCGGCTGGCACGCGCCGGAAATACATCCGCACGGGCGTCTTCCACGAGAGATGCGCCGCACCATCAGCCGAGAGATCGGCTCTTACGTAGCTGCCGATCGCTGACTCCACCTCGTACGGCGCTTCCATCGTGGTCGACGCACTACGGGTTTCCGCGATCGGATGCGTTTCTCCTGTCGCGTTGTCGAAGCGGGACCAGGCCGCGTGATATTCGGCGGGCGGCTCGGCGACCCCGGCCAGGACCGCCGCGTTGTCGAAGGCGAGCGATCCCGACGAATCGAGCCTGGGATTTACGACTGGGGTGATCGCTGGCAAGTAGGATTGGGCGATCTTGTCCCGGCGCATGATCAGCATCGACGCGAGATAGCGCTCCGCAGCGGGGTCGCTGAATTGACCCGTGTGGACGATCGCCCGAATCTCGTCGTCGCTGAAAGCGTGTACCCGCCGCGCGGCCCCGGCCTCGTAAAAGTAGTCCCAGCCAGGGCTCCACTCCTGAAAACCGTTCGCCATACCGAACGTCGAGCCCACATCCTGCAGGTAGTGCCTGACGACCGAGTGTCCGCTCTCGGTCACGAGGACGTCGAGTGTGTTGCCAGCCTCGAGATCCGTTAGGTTCGTCCACGCCCCGAATACGCGCAGCGCCCGCAGCTCGCGCCGATGTTCGTGCGGAACGATGTCGTTGGGGCCGTCCGGTCGCGTCCCCCCGTACCGGAAACCGCCGAGCACTTTGCCCGACAGCGAGCGGGCCGCGACCGCGCGGTACGTGCCGTCAGCGTTCGGTGCCGCCCGCTCGAGCACAGCGGCGAGGTCGTCGCGCGTGAGCGGCGTTCTCGCTCCCGAAGGCCGTCGGATCGTGGCGGTCGGATCGATCTCGACTCGCTTCGGATCAACTGTCGTGATGAAGGACTCGACTTGGTTGTAGCCGAGCGCCCAGAAGATCTTGCTGGCAATCACCACCGACGCCGTCGCACCCTCCGGGTTGCCCGGTGGGTCGAAGGAAATGAACCACACCTGTCCCTGTGCGTCCTTCGCGGTGAACCCAGGCGAGACGCCGGCCGAATTCTCGCGAATGAGCACCCACTTCTCTGGCGCGGGTGGAGGGCCGAGGTTGGGCCCGCGAACCATCTGCTCGACGGGGACGTCAACAGCCCCAACCCGGTTCGTAAACCAGCTCGAATCGGGCACCTCGTCGATCGTGTTGATGTTGCCGGCGCGCGTGTCCGACGAGACGTGCGCGGAGGTCACAAACAGGTTGTAGGAGAGCTCGTAGAGCAGCCCGATGTCCCAGGGCTGGACGCCTGAGGCGTTTTCCGGGTCGGGCTCGCGCGCGATCGGGTCGTCGCTGTAGAAACGAAGGCTCGCCGTGAACACGGGGACGGCCGCAAGTGGGCCGAGCAGCACGAGGAAGGTGGTGCTGGTCGTCTCGACTCGGCCATGAAATGACAGCACCCAGACCTCGCGCAGCACTGGAACGTGCTGGATGGCGTCGTAAGCGACTTGCCGGAATCCGTAGCGGCTGTCTGGATCTGCAAAGTCGTGCACGGTGACGCCGTAGGACCCGCCGCGCCGCGCGTAGCCGGGGGTCGTTCGCCAGTCGAGAGCCGCGGTGGCCTGCGTATGGAGATAGATCGGCTGTGCCCCGAGACCTGGGAGCGTCGCCGGTGTATATACCTCTTCGACGGATGGAGCCTCTCCACTGCCGGAGCCCTGCCTCCACTGGCTGTACTCGAGGCCACCACCGACCATGAACAGCCTGCGCGTGGGCCACACGTTGAGCGCCGCGCTCACGTACGGCTGATCGAAGCTGTAATTGGCGCGGTTTTCGAGTGACGTGGACCCGGTGCCCAAGCCGTAGACACCAACCTGGGTGGCTTCCCGCCAGCCGCCGAGAACCGAGAGGACGCCACGTCGATTGAAGAGGCGCGGCGCCCTGAATTCTGCTTCGAGACGCTTGTAGCCGGCGCCTACTGTGAACCCGCCTCCCGAGTACGCACTCTGGAAGAAGGGGTGCCAGTGCAATCGGCCCGTGAGCAGCACATCCTCGGCCCGGTCGATGAGCGCTTCGACCTTGTTGGGTTTGAAGGCTTTGAGCGCCGCGGCCTTCTCAGCCTTCGCGCGGGCGATGACGGTCTCGCGAGAGTCTGGGGGCTGTTGGGCAGCTGTGGACGTAGCGCACATTGACGCGACAAGCAGACCCGTAATGCAGCGAAGCGAATGGCGGCCTCGATTTGTCGCGTTGGTCAACTGCAATACCCTGGTCCCTGCCACTGCCGGACCCACCCCTGTGACCGACCGTCGTCCCGATCCTTCGCTGAAGTGCCGGGGACCCTGCGCTCGTGTTGGCGAGCCGAAGCACACGGCGTGCCACGCGCGAGGAAATGCGGCTCGCCTATTTGTTCAAAGAACTTACACGCATGTTGAAAGTGGGGCCGCTCCTTGCCTCCCGAACTCCGTGTGGAATCCACGAAATGTCGGAGGCTCGCCGAGCGGCCGAATTGATTCGACTCGTGCAGCGCTCACAGTGTCGTGGGCGCGCTAGTTGCATCAGTCCGCTGAATGGCAAAGGACAGCGGCAAGAAGAACGGCCGTGACGACTCTCGGCTTGGGCGCAACGCGTACCAGAAGCAGCTGCGAAAGCTCCAGGCGCAGCTGTGCGATCTGCAGGCGTGGGTCAAACACAAAGGGTTGCGGGTCATCGTCATCTTCGAGGGCCGCGACGCGGCAGGCAAGGGTGGCACCATCAAAGCGATTGCAGAGCGCGTCAGTCCCCGTGTATTCCGTCTCGTCGCTTTGCCGGCGCCGACGGAACGCGAGAAGACGCAGATGTACTTCCAGCGCTACATGCAGCACTTTCCTGCTGCTGGCGAAGTCGTCATCTTCGACCGCAGTTGGTACAACCGGGCGGGCGTGGAGTACGTCATGGGGTTTTGCACCAAGCGGGAGCATCGACGCTTTCTCGAGCTGTGCCCGGTCACCGAGCGATACATCGTGGATGGTGGCATCGTCTTGATCAAATTCTGGCTGGAGGTGAGCGACACCGAGCAGAAGCGTCGCTTCGGCGCCAGAATCAAGGATCCGCTCCGTCAATGGAAGCTGAGCCCGATGGACCTGCCGTCGCGCAGCCGATGGTTTGAGTACTCGCGCGCTCGCGATCTCATGCTGGCCGCCACCGATACGAAGCATGCTCCGTGGTATCTCGTGCGATCGGATGATAAGCGACGAGCGCGATTGAATTGCATCTCTCACCTGCTCGCCCAGATTCCCTACAAGAAGTTGCGACGAGAGAAGGTCACACTGCCGGAGAGATCGGACAAGGGCGCCTACGATGACCTGGCCTCGCTGAAAGGTCGCCACTTCGTGGCAGAGCAATACTGAGTCGCGCAGAGCAATACTGAGTCGCCGTGTTCCGTAGACACGAAGGCATCAATGGCGTCCCGGCTCTCCTCGGGAACGACTTCCACGATTCGCTACACAGAGACTGACAGACACCGGACCCAACTGTATTGATTACCGGGCGGAATATCCGGGCAGGATCGTGTCGTCTCGTTTCCGCATACGGCGCAGCATAGTCCGAAATGTTCCTTTCGGCTGTCAAAGTCATCCGACGCGACTGCCCAACGCTGGGCATCGTACCGATGACTTGCGGCTCAGCGTCGCGGGGCGGGGGCGAAATTGTGCCGCAGGAACGATGCTTCGAATCACCCTCGGGCGTGGCCTTACCGGCGGCTGGCGATCGTCCAGCGCGACGATCACAGCAGGTGTTGGAGGACTTGCGCGACGCCCCGTCAGATAGCGTTCTCGTTCCGGTCTGTGTGAGGCCCACGGTATGACCCTATCCCGTCAGACTCTCATCGGCGTCGGCGGCGGGACTCTCGTCGGCCTCTTCTTCGGGGAGCGGGTCGGGTTCCTGCAGCTCCCTGCCGACGCCTACGTCAAGCTGATGCAGATGACGGTCCTCCCCTACGTGACCGTCTCGCTGATTACCGGCCTGGGCCGCCTCGACTACGAGCAGGCAAAATCGCTGGCCCTCCGGGCCGGCGCGGTGCTCGGCGTCCTGTGGGCCATCGCGCTCGGTTGCGTATTCCTCTTTCCGCTGACATTTCCGTCGATCGAGACCGCCTCTTTCTTCAGCACCACGCTGCTCCAGGATCGCGAGCCATTCGATCTGATCAACTTGTACATCCCTGCCAATCCGTTCTACTCGCTGGCAAACAACATCGTGCCGGCAGTGGTCCTCTTCAGCGTCGTTCTCGGCGTCGCACTCATCGGCGTGCCGGCGAAGTCGAGACTGCTCGAAGTGCTCGACGTCGTCAACGTGACATTTTCCCGGGCCAGCGGCTTGATCGTCCGGCTGACGCCTCTTGGGATCTTCGCCATCGCCGCCTCGACAGCCGGCACGCTCGCGATCGACCAACTCCAGCGGCTGCAGGTGTACGTGATCGGCTACGTCGCCATCGCGTTGCTCGTCAGCCTGTGGATTCTTCCCGGTCTGATCACGACCGTCACGCCAGTTCGTCACCGTGAAATTCTTGGCACTATGCGCGACGGGCTCCTCACGGCATTCCTGACGGGGAATCTGTTCATCGTGCTGCCGACGCTAGTGGAGCAGAGTCAGGCGCTAATGCGAAAGCATGGCCTTGGAACGGCGCAGGACACTACGCTTCCCGAAGTGATTGTGCCTGCTTCCTTCAACTTTCCTCACGTTGGCAAGCTGCTGGCACTCAGCTTCATCTTGTTCGCCGGCTGGTTCGCCGATACGGGCGTTTCGGCGGCTGACTATCCGCGCCTGGCGGGCACGGGTCTCCTGGTGCTCTTCGGCAATATCAACGCCGCAGTTCCATTCCTGCTTGATCTGTTCAGGATCCCCGCCGATACGTTTCAGCTGTTCCTGGCCACCAGTGTGGTGAACGCGCGATTCGGGACATTGATGGCCGCGTCGCATACGATCGCGATGGCGCTCATCGGCTCGTGGGCAATTGCCGGCCGGCTCGAGATCAAGCCGCGGAAGATCGCCCGGTTTGTCGTCATCTCGCTCCTTCTGACGGCGGCGACCGTCGGCGTCGCTCGCGCTCTTTGCCGAACTGTGGTATCGACTGAGTACAATCGCGACCAGATGCTGATGGGGGCGGGGCTATCGCTCGGACATGGTCCTGCCAGGACCACGACGGTCCCCACGGTTCCGTCCGATCCGTCGATCCCCCCCTCGACCGCATCCGCGCGACGGGCCTGCTGCGCGTCTGCTGGGTGCCGGACGCTCTCCCGTACGCGTTTCTCAACACTCGTGGGCAACTCGTCGGCTACGACGTCGAGATGGCGCAGGATCTCGCCAGCGTCGTGAATGCCACCGCAGAATTCGTCCAAGTCGATCGCGGCGACTTGGCGGGACTCATGCGTGGCGGGACGTGCGACCTCCTTATCGGCGGCATTGTCATTACCGCCGAACGCGCCGTCGACGTGCGGTTCTCGAAATCGTATCTGGACGAGACGCTTGCCTTCGTCGTGCCGGACCATTTGCGACAGGCGTATTCGAGTTGGGCCGAGGTCCGACAGCGTGGAGCGATTACGATCGCGGTGCCGCCGTTGCGCGAATTCGAGCAGAAGCTGCGAACGCAGTTGCCAGACGCGCGGTTCGTTCGTCTCTCGACTGCCGCCGCGGCCTTCGGCGAGCTCGGTCGCTCGGTCGAGGCCCTCGCTCTTCCAGCTGAGCGCGGGTCGGCGTGGACGCTCTTGTATCCGCAGTTCTCGGTCGCCGTGCCTCGGCCGGGTCTCATCAAAGTCCCGCTCGCGTATCCAATCGCACCGCATGATGACGCCTTCGCGACGATCGTGAACACGTGGATTGATCTGAAGACCAAAGATGGCACGGTCGAGGGCTTCTACGATCGCTGGATTCTCGGCAGAACCACCACGTCACGGAAGCCACGCTGGTCGATCATGCATGACGTGCTTCACTGGGTCGAGTAGCATCCGATGAAATATCGGCCATGCACCCGCCAGACCAGTGTGATTGTGGCTGCGGCATGCGTGTCCGTTACACGATCCGCGGCGACTTTTGTGTAAAGCACTCCCCGCCGCGAAGTCCGCCAGGGCGATCGCGAGCAGAGAGCCAGCCAGCGGCAGCACGTCAAATGGGCCGAATGTCCTGTCGACGAGAGCGACGAATGGTTGTGGAGTCTGCCGTCCGTGTAAGCTCCGACATTCGGGGCGTCCTCAGCCCTTCGGGCGATAGCAGGCGGGCACGTTTACGGAGTCATATCGCCGCGCATCTGGCGACACTAGACCTGGCAGCGATTCTTCGACGGCGGGTCCGCCGGCGCAATGCCGCCAATGTCACTCGTCCACACGTTCGCGCCGTTGGGCGTGGACGATCGCTTCATCACGTCCTCGATTCCCGTCGACAGCGAGGCCGCCGGCGCGGCGCGGCTGCGCCACGCCTTCATCCAGGCGAAGCTCTGGACGGTGGGGCAGACCTGGTCGACCTTCTCCGATCCACAGGCCGAGCCCATCGGCATCGAGTTCGAAGGGCTGAATGCGATCTCACTCTTCCGGCAGCCCCAGATCCGGTTCACGCAGCCCTTCCGCGCCAACCCGAGCGCGTCGTTCGCGGTCGAGAACCCGGCGCCAGACCTGACCGGCGCCCAAGGGGTGAGCTACACCCCCGATTTCGTCGCGCGGCTCCGATGGGAACCACGCAAGGGCGTGCCGGGCCCCAATCTGCTGGGCCGCGCGGCCCACGTGCGCTGGTGGCCAGGACGCCGTCTACGATCCGCTCGCCGTCAGCCTGCGGGCGCTGCCCGTCTATTCCGCATACTTCGGGTATGAGCGGATGTGGAAGCCGACCTTCACCTCGGCCTTTACTTACGGCCTGTCCGCGTGAGCAATCTCGATATTCAGCCGGGCGCCGCGTTGCGTGAGACGCAGCGCGCTTCTCTCAACCTCACGAACTTGTGCTCGAGTTTCTCAGCGGCCGCCGCGTCAACAAGGACGGCGCCAAGGGCGCCTCGAATCTGAGCGACAACGTACTGCAGAAGCGGGCAAACAGCCGCCAAAGGCCGCCAGCAGGCGCGAACGCAGGCAACCCGAACCCTCGATAACTAAGTGGCTTTCTTGAAAAACGGCAGCAATCTCGGCCGTTTTCAAGAGACTCCCACCCTCGCCGCCGATTCGACTCGCCTTCCGCCTCGCCTATGGCGAGCGAAGGCTCGCTCATGGCCCACCGCTTCCGCCACACGTTCGCTCGCATCCTGTTGCAGAGGTGACCCGACCGACGGTTTTGAACGACGACTCCAGCGAGAACCCGACTGCCACGCCAGGCTGCTAGGCGATCCCAAGCGAGGCCTTCACGTCCCTCAGGAGCAGGAGCATGTGGAACGGATCGGTGGGCGAGGAGACGAAACCGAACTTCTCGTAGAAGCGGCGCAGGTCTTCATCTTTCGCATGGAGGGCGATGGCCCGGATCCCCGCGATCTCCGACGCCTGGAGGGTTCTGAGGACGGCGTCTTTCAGGAGACCAGAACCGACGCCCTTCTTCTGCCAGGTCTTGGAGACCGCAATCCGGGCAAGCACCATGATCGGAATTGGGTGCCTGGAGAGGCCCTTTCCGATGCGCGGCGGTGCGTCTTCGTGCTCAACCGAACCCACAACGAGCGTGTAGAAGCCGATCGCCTCGTCGCCAACGAGTCCGACGTAGGTGGTCGACGATCGGGCCTGCTGGTTCTGGAGTGCGAACCGAACGAGGAAGCGGTTCAGTTCAGGACTGCCGCAATCGAAGCTGTCGACATTGTGGGTCCGGTTGAGCTTCTCAATCCGTCTGTCGCTCACTCCGCCTCACGGTCGAAGAAGCTCGGGCGCTTGAGAAGCGCTGCGAGCTGAGGGTTCGAGCGTGGTTCGGCGTCGAGGAGCTGCTGGAACGCTGTCCACTGCTCGGAGTTGAGAGGGAACTTCGTTCGGTCGGGAAGCGTTTCCGAGGCGCGTGAAAGAGCGCTCTCGAGGACGAACTCGCTGACAGAGCGGTGCGCGGCAGCTGCGGCGGACTGCAGCGTACGCTTCGCGTCAACCGTCAGACGAAGGTCCAGTTTTTCGCTGCGACGCCTGGTCGCCATAGCCTGCGCTCCTATCCAGAAACCAAGCGTAGCACGCCCGCCAGACATTGTCATGACAAGAGACTCGACGCGCCGCTGCTGTGTAAGCTATCATAGCTTACAATGAAGACGGCCCCGACACTTGGCGGTGAGATCCAGCGACTCCGAATGGAGGCAGGGCTGACGCTGCGCGGTTTTGCGCAAAAGGTGAAGATCTCTGCCGCGTTCCTTTCGGATATCGAGCGGGACCGGCGCCGACCCTCGGAGGAAGTGCTGCGGCGGATCGCTGGCGAGCTGCCAGGCACAGCGTTCGAGGAACTCGATCGCCTGAATACGACGCTCGAGCAGGACCTGCAGCGGATGGTCGCTGAAACACCCGAAGCGAGGCAGCTCCTGCGAACGGTACTCGACGGCAAGGAGGACCCGCGCGACGTGCTCCGAAGACTCCAGAAGCAGCTCTCGAAGGACCCGCCGAAATGAGGTCCAACCGAAGAGCTGCTGATGCGTCCTTGGTCGGACGACGGTTTTCCCTGACGGCAGGCTTCACATGGAGGTGAGTCGAGCGCTCGCTGATGCCGCAGAGCATTCCGTGGCCGGTCGACGATGCCTTCGAAGCACGCTTGCTCACGAGTGCGGACACGTGGTCTTTCACCGCCACTACTTCGTGACGGAATGCGCTTCACCGTCTATCTACGAAGCGCCCGAAACGTTGCTGGCGTTCCCGCATCAGGGCCGCCCGGGGAAGAAGGCCGGCGTGGGCCGCTCGATACGCGCCATGGCATTTATGGCACCTGCGGCAACGATCCCACCCTCTCCGCGATATCCAGGTGACACGTTGATTCGCCGTCGGCTGCGGTTCGGCGGGCTGGTCAACAGCCACGAACGAGCCGGGGTGTTCGAGTGTGAACGCACGGGCAGACGCGGTCGTGCCCGTCCGGCTAAGATGACCCGCTGGGTGATGCATGAGACAAGGTGAGCGGCACCGGAGCGATCGGATCGGCTGGCTTCGCGCGGCCGTGCTGGGCGCCAATGACGGCATCGTCTCCACCGCCAGCCTTGTCGTCGGCGTCGCCGCGGCCGAGGCGACGCCCCACGCCGTCCTGGTCGCCGGAGTAGCCGGGCTCGTGGCGGGTGCGTTGTCGATGGCGGCCGGCGAGTACGTGTCCGTCAGCTCCCAGGCCGACACCGAGCGGGCGGACCTGAATCTCGAGAGGCGTGAGTTGGCCGCCGAGCCTCGGGCCGAGGAGGACGAGCTCGCCGGCATCTACGAGCGCCGCGGGCTCGACGCGGCCCTCGCACGAACCGTCGCGCAGCAGTTGATGGCACGCGACGCGCTCGGCGCCCATGCCCGCGACGAGTTGGGCCTGACTGCCGAGCTCGCGGCCCGTCCGCTCCAGGCGGCGCTGGCCTCCGCCGCCACCTTCAGCGTGGGGGCCGCCGTGCCCATCCTCACGATCGTTGTCGTTCCGGCCAGTGCGCTCGTGCTCGTGGTCTCGATCGTCTCCTTGCTGTGCCTGGTCGCGCTCGGGGCGCTCGCCGCCAGAGCCGGTGGCGCGTCGGCGACCACCGGAGCCCTGCGTGTCGCGTTCTGGGGCGCCCTGGCGATGGCTGCGACGGCTGGCGTCGGCAGGTTGTTCGGTACCGCGGTTGGATGAGGAGATGAAGAACCCGGGGTACACCTGAAGATGCGCTCAACGCCCCATCAGGATCAGGATGCCAGCCAGCAGGGCCAGCACCGCCGTGACCGGCAGCGGCACAGCGAGTGTCACAAGGCCCGCGAGTCCCACCACAATCAGGTAGATGGCCAGCACGATCATCCCCGCACTGCGTGTCGCCAAGAACGCCATGGTCCCTCCCATCGGAACCGCCCCATTCTGAAGTCTGCCCGTGCGGTCCGGAGACAAGCATACTGGTTGCGGGCCGTTCAGTTGTGAGAACCTTGCCTGATGCACGCGGGAGAGGTCGGTGCCATCTGGTGAGGTCGTCGACTATTTTCCGCCGCCCTTGAGCACGCTCGGGTCGCCGGTGACGGCGGTGCTGGTCTTGTACGGGCTCGCGAGCACATATCCCTTGTGCGAGTCGAGCGAACCCGCTTCGATCATTTTCGTGCCGTTGGAGTCGTTGAGCTCGAGGTAGCCCTTCAGGCGGTCCCCTTTCGACCCGAACAGCGCTACCGTGCTTCCGCCCGGACCGTAATAGGCGAGCGTGCCCTTGTCGATGACCATCATGCGCTTTCCTTCACGGCTCAACTGAAACACGGGTCCGTCGGCGGCCATCCCCATCAACGCTTCAGGAAGATGCCCGGCGCCGGCCACATACATGCGTCCGCCGCCAGTGGAATCCGTGCCCACGTAAGCCCCGGAACCGATCGCGCCGTCGCCATAGAAATACGCGCCGCGGCTGTAGGCGCCACCTTCAGTCACCCGCATCACGGGCTTGCCGGCCGCATCCACGACTGTGAATGGTGCGGTGACGCTCGTGCCTTCCGCCCGCAGGTCAACCGGCTGATGCGGAGCGTCTTCCTTCTTCTCAACGGCTGCGAGGCGTGCCTCGAGCTGCTTCAGGCGTGCGTCCTGCGCGGGAGCATCGGCCGGCTTCGAGCCCATTGCGGTTCCGCCCTTCTCCAGCTCCGCGACGCGACGCTCCAGCGCCGCGACCTGCTGGCTCAGCTGGGCGATTTGCTGCGCCGGCGTCACTGTCTGAGCCTCCACGGAAGACGCGTGCGTCCAGAATGCCGCCACCAGCGCGACAGCGCCGAGTGCTATCGGCACGTACACAACGCCGCTCTGTTGATCTCGCCTCATGCTACCCCCGTAATTCGTGAACTCTCCTGGCTCGGCTCGTAGTATACGCACGGACCAATCAGGCCATGACGTACCCAGGAGGGCCGATCACTCGATCCCCGGAATCCATTTCACCGCGTTGTCGTGATACAGCTTGCGCAAGACGTCCCGCGGGAGATGAAGGCCCTTCGTGGTCCCTTCCTGGAACGTCAGGTCTCCGTCGCCCGAGAAGTATCGCCAGTCGCGCTCGTATCTGGCCGCCCAGTCCCTGAGCACGTCCTCGGTCTTGTCCGACGGGTACAGCACGTTGTCGGTCCCGTACACGACGCGATCCTGGTACTTGATCAGAAACGCGCGGACTTTCTCGGGCTGCTGCATCATCAGATAGTCAACGCGCGCCGCGGTATCGACGGCGAAGTTGGCGTACCTGTCGAAGCGCTGCGCGATCTGGTCGACGTCCACTTCCATGCTGCCGAGGTGCGCGCCCACCACCTTCATGTCCGGGTGCAGCTGCAGCAGGTGATCGCGAGCGGCGAGGATGGCCGCCTTGGCCGGCCATTCCGGGTGCCTGAAGGCGTACTCCTCCGGATGCTCGTTGTAGTAGCCGTAGTCCGGGCTCCTGGGGTCGGGCGCCTTCCAGCAGGAGTCTGGTTCGGCGACGTGCGCCACGACCGTCTTGTGATGCGCGACGATGTTGTCGAAGATGGGCCCGAACACGGGGTCATCGGGGAGCACGTAGGTCCCGTCTGTTCGCTTGAGCTCCATCCCCACGACCTTGTACAGCTTCACCGCGATCGCGCCGGCGTCGAAATCGGCATCGAGCCGCCTGTTCACGCGATCCGCAAAGCCTGGCTTCTCGAAATCATACGGGTCGATGGTGGTGGAGACGGAGGCGCGGCCCTTCGTCAGCCGGCGGACCGCCAGCGCATCGGTCCATTGCGGCTCCATGCTCTTCGCGAATGGATCGCGGTCGTCGATGAGCGTGATGTTCAGCGCGCGAAGGTTGAAGCGCGAGAACAGGTCGGCGACCGCAGGGGCGTCCTGATAGGCGTGCACGTGGGTGTCGATCGGTTCGATCGCAGCCAACTGCGACACGATCGATGCGTCATCAGCCCGATCGGTCGGCGGCGTGGCGGACACGCCTGCCGCCGCGGCCACGGCGACGAGGACCGCGGGCAACCAGTGCCAGGGGTTTACCCGGTTCAGCAGCTTCATTCGTCTCCTCAGCTTCAGGACCCCATACCGGGAGTCGAGATCGAGCGTTTCCAGAATCGAGTCGCGGTTTTCACAACGACTCCCGTCGGCAAGTCAGATCGGCACTACTCATTCCGCAGCAGCAACTGCGGGTCGAGCCGGAGCACCCGGCGAATCGGTGTCACGGCAGCCGCGACGGCAACCATCAGCATTCCCCCGGCGATCGCGACAAGGACCGCAGGCTCGGGGGACGTCATCTTCCAGAACAGGCTGTTCAGCACCCGACCCAGGCCAACGCCGCCAAGGGCGCCCAGCGTCACGCCGAGCAGAACCGGCCACAACGACTGCATGAGCAGCATGCGCGCGACCTGGCTTGGGCGCGCACCGATCGCCACGCGAATGCCCACTTCGAGCGTGCGCTGGCCAACGACCCATGCGACGACTCCGTAAATCCCTATCAGCGCCAGCAGGATGGCCAGGCCGCCGAACACCCCGAACAGCGACGACAGGAATCGGCCGTTCGCCACGGACGGGGAGCCGGCGATCTGGGCCTTCATCGTCTTGAAGTCGGTCGCCGTCTGGTCCTTGTCGATTCGTGCCACGGCGTCGCTGATCGGTCGCACGAGCGCAGACGGGTCGACCGCCGCCCGCACGACGAGCGTCTTGCCCGTATGCAACCACTCGTCTTCGCTGCCGTATTCAGACAAGTGCTGATGGAAGGGGACGTACATCACGGCGGGCGTCTCGGGGAAGTAGCCCGGATACGCCACGTCGGCGACGACGCCGACGATCTGCCGCGGCTGCGGCTCTTCGATCGTCCCGGGCTGGCCTCCCCACCCGATCCACACGTGAACGGCCTGTCCCAGAGGATCCTGCCCGGGGAAGTGACGGTCCGCGAAGCTCTTGTTGATCACGGCGACCCAGGGCGCCGACGCCACGTCCTGCGCTTCGATCCCGCGGCCGCGCAGAATCCGGATCCCGAGTGTCTCCAGGGCTTGCGGGTCCACCTCGGTGAAATCGGCCATCAGCCGATGGCCATCGGGCGGTTGAGGTGTTCCCACGATCGTGAACCCGTGCATCCAGACGTTCATCGGGAGCCGGCTGATGATCCCGGCCCTCGTGACGCCCGGCATCGCCCGGACGCGCTCGACGAGTTGGTCGTAGAACACTTCGACCTGCGGCGTGACGATGTTCGTGTCGTGCGGCGTCTTGCTGAAATACCTGGGGCCGGCCAGGAGGACGTGACTGGTGAGGAGTCGCTCCAGGTCGAACCCAGGCAACTTGCGCTCCTCGGCCAGCAGTCCACGCAGGAGCAGTCCCGCCCCCACGACCAGAACCATCGCCAGCGACACTTCGGCGACGAGCAGCGCATTGCGGCCGCCGCGTCGGACGCTGCCGGCTGTCCGGCCGCCCTCCTTCAATGCGTCGACCAGATTCACGCGGGACGCCCGCAGCGCGGGCACCAGTCCGAAGACCAGACTCGAGAGCGTGGAGATACCGACCGCGAACGCGAGCACACGGGCGTCGAGCGACAGACTGCGCAGCAGATGCGGAAACTCTGCCGGCACGATGAGAGGAAACAGCTGCGTGCCGCCCAGAGCGAGCAGGACGCCGAACACTCCACCAAGCAGTGCCAGCAGAAGGTTCTCCGTGAGCAGCTGCCGCACCAGCCGCCCCCGACCTGCACCCGTCGCGGCTCGCAACGCAAACTCCTTCTGCCTGGCGGCGCCCGAGGCCAACAGCAGATTGGCGACGTTGGCGCAGCCGATGAGCAGCACGAAGCTGACGGTACCGAGCAGAAACGCCAGGGCGTTCCTGGTATCGCCGAACATCCAGTCGCGGACCGGCACCACGCGGGCGCCGACATCGTCGAACTTCCGGCCTTGCGCCTGCAGCACCTGTCGGCTCACGGCGGCGGCCTCCGCTTCTGCCGCCCTGGCTGACACTCCTGGCTTCAACCGCCCGATCGCGGTCAGCCAACGCGCTTCCGGGATCGGCCGGAGATCCGTGGCGGCCCAGAACGCGATGTCGTCCAGCCAGGGCGACAACTGAAATCCCTTGGGCATGACGCCAATCACCGTGCGCGGCTCGGCATCCACCCTGAGCGTTCGACCGATGACGTCCGGCGCGCCGCTGAACTGCCGCTGCCAGGTGGCGTAGCTGATCACGACCCCGCGGGCTTCCTTCTGTTTCACGACATCGTTGAAGTCGTCGAGACGGTAGGTGCGCCCGAGGATCGGCGCCACGCCGACGATGGACAGACCGTTGACATCAACGGGGCTCTGCTCGACTCGCCGTGTTTCGCCCGCACCGGAGATGGTGACCGGGATTCCGGCCGGCTGATGCAGCCCGAACGCCTCGAACGACTTTCCGCTCTTCAACAGGGCCTGGACGATGGGGTAGGTCGGAGGTTGTTCACCGGACTCCCGGCTGGTGTTCGAGAAGACGACGAGGCGATCCTCGTCGGCGAAGCCGACCTCGTAGTGCGTCACCCGGCTCAGGAGGCTGTACATCACCGTGGTGGCGCCGACGCCCAGACCCAGCGACAGCGTCGTCACGGCCAAAGTCATCGGATGCCGCATCCACATCCGCCAGGCAAAACGGACGTCGGAGAAATCCATGAAGTCTCTGCTTTCGCAGCAGCACACTATCATGCCATCTGAGTCTGGTGCGGCTCTGCTGGGTGCCACGCCCTTGCCCTTATGATTGGTCCGTGGCGTGGATCCGCTGGCTGATCGACGCGGGGCACGACAGCCGCCTGGGTTGCCGCAATCTCGCGCGCAACGCGGGCTTCACGGCGGTTGCCATCCTGGTGCTCGGAAGCGGCATCGCCCTCTCGGTCGCCATCGTCTCGGTTGCCGACGTCGTGCTGCGGCGGCCGCTGCCGATCGTGGACGAGGCACGGGTCGTCGCGCTGTGGGGCGAAGCGGCGGGGAGCATGCGCACGATGCCCCTCACGCCGCAGCACTTCGAGCGGTATCGTCACGAGGCGCGGACCCTCCAGAGCGTCGCGGGAACTGTAGGCCTGGATTCGTGGCCCCAGGCCATCCGTGAGGGCGACCGCACGTTTCGCGCCAACCTGTCACCCGTCACGGGGAATTTCTTTCTCGTGCTCGGCTCCAGAGCCATCGTCGGTCGCATGCTGCGCCCCGAAGACGATCGACGGGGCGCCGCTCCGGTCGCCGTCATCAGTCATGCCTGGTGGCGCAGCCGGTTCGGACGCGACCCGGCGGTGCTGGGCCGACGTCTGGCCTTGCCGAATTCACAGGTCGTCACCGTCGTAGGGATCGCACCCGCCGGCCTCGAATACCCGACGGGAACCGATGTGTGGGTCCCCTTCAGCACGTTGGCCGTTCCGGAAGTGATCCCGGTCGGGCGGCTCCGGCCGGGAGTACGAGCGTCGGAAGCGGCAGCGGAGCTCCGTGCGTCATTCGAGCGCGAACCTGCCAGCAGCTGGAGGGGGCTCCGCGCGGCCGCCGTGCCCCTGCGTTCAGTGATCACGGAGGATGCGGGTCCGGCACTTCGCATCCTGACGGCGGCGGCCTTGTTGCTCTTGACGACGGCATGCGTCAACGTCAGCAGCCTTCTGCTCGTACGAGGTGCCTCCCGGCGCCGCGAGATTGCGGTCCGCCGCGCGTTGGGTGCCGGCCGCGGGCGAATCGTCCGGCAACTGATCGCGGAGAGCGCGCCGCTCAGCCTCGCTGCGGCAGTCGCCGGGGCGTGCGGGGCTCTGGAGCTCATTCATGCCTTCGTGGCGCTTGCGCCGGCCAGCATCCCGCGGCTGGAAGAAGTGCGGTTGCAGGGACTCCCACTGGGATTTGCGACGCTGGTGGGCTGCGCGGCGGCACTTGGATCCGGGCTGCTGCCCGCGCTCTGGCTCTCCGGTGGCGTAGAGACGACGGTTCACGGGAGCGGTCACGGTGCGACCGCGACGCGCGGCAGCCTTCTGGCGCAGAAGGCGCTGGTCGTCTTCCAGGTCACGGCGGCCGTTCTGATCCTCTTCGTCGCCGGTCTGCTCGGGCGAACGCTTCAGCAACTGGAGCGCATCGACACTGGATTCGCGCCCGGCGGCCTTGCCATCGTCGAATTGAGCTGGCCGGAGACGACGTTCGGTCGGCCGGAGCGCGTCGCCGCGTTTTACGACCGGCTCCTGACCAAGCTCGAGGCCCTTCCGGGCGTGGTGTCGGCGGCGCCGGTCAATGTCGTGCCATTCACGGGCGCGACTGGAGGCTGGGACGGCAGCTTTGTCGCGGAGGGGCAGCCGGGCACAGCGCCGGTCTTCAACCTGGCTGTCGTGGGCGCCCGCTACTTCGAGACATTGGGGGTCCGCACGATCCGGGGGCGCACGTTCAACGCGGGCGATCGGGAGGGCAGTCCGGCCGTCGCCATCGTCAGCGACCGTGCGGCGGAGGCGTTGTGGCCCGGACAGGATCCCCTGGGCAAGCGCCTCCGATTCGGCGAGTCACACGCCGACTGGCGGACCGTCGTCGGCGTTGCGGCGGAGACGCGTTACCGTGCGATCCGTGAGGCCGCGCCGACGGTGTACCTCCCGATGCGGCAGTTCGTCGGCGTACTTGGGCTCGTCAAGACCGTGGCGGTGCGATTGCAGGACGATCCGACCAGCGGGCTGGCGTCGATCCGACGGGCCGTTCTGGAGACAGACGAGGACGTGTCGGTGCTGGACGTCAGCGTCCTGAGCGATCTCGTTGCCGGGCAATTCGCCACTCCCCGTCTCAACGCCGTACTCGTGGGGCTCTTTGCTGCGGGAGCCGTATTCCTGGCGGGTGTCGGCCTGTACGCGGTGCTTGCCGGAGTCGTCAGGCAGCGCCGTCGCGAACTGGCGATTCGCCATGCGGTCGGCGCGACGCCGAATCGCCTCCGGGCGATCGTGCTGGGTCAGGCGCTCTCGATGTGCGCGGCCGGCCTGGCCCTGGGCGTGGCCGCCTCGTTTGGAACGGCGCGTCTGCTTGGCAGCGTTCTGTACGGCGTCGCTGCGAACGATCCCCGAACGGTTGTCGGCGTCGCGGCGCTGCTGGCCGCTGTCGCGTTTCCGGCCTGCTATCTGCCCGCTCGTCAGGCGACACGGACCGACGCCGTGGAGCTGCTGCGTCAGGAGTGAGCGCGCGCCTGCGGTTGAGGACGAGTTACGCCTTCAGCACCGACTGCACGTAATCCGGTTTCAGTGGCAGCCGGCGGGCGACCTTCCCGGTCGCATCGTGGAACGCCGCGGCAATCGCCGAAATCGCCAGCGCGTTGGCGGCCTCCGAGCCGCCGCCGTACGACCCGACCTCCGGATGGGGCAGGATCACGACCGTGACTTCCGGGATGTCGGCCATCGTCAGCACGGGATAGCTGATCCAGTCGCGGCTCGTGACGGCGCTCTCGTCGAACGTCATCTCCTCGTAGAGCGCGTGGCTCAGGCCCATCAGCGCGCCACCCTGGATCTGACGCTTCAGTTGCTGCGGGTTGATGACGATGCCCGGATCGACGGCGACCGTGTACTTGTCCACCGTCACCTTACCGCTGTCCGGCACGACGGTGACGTGGCAGACGCACGCCCAATAGGTGCCGGAGCGCAGCATCACGGACGCGCCCTGTCCCTTCACCGGTGTCGAGCCTGTCGCGGCGGCCTTCGGGCTCGGCGACGGCCGGGTCTGCCAGCTGGATGCCTCGCGCACCGCCTTCAGGACGTCGATCAGACGTTCGTCGTCGGTGTGCGTCAGGCGGAACTCGATGGGGTCCACGCCGGCAAGCGCCGCCGCCTCGCTCATCGCGAGCTCGCGCGGGAAGTTCTGCTGCAGCTGACCGGGGGTCCGCATGCTGTGGTCTCGAAGACCCACGCCGAGCGGAGACTCGCGTTGGCCGACCTGGAACGTGCCGAGCCCGGCTTCGGCGACGTTGGTGACTCGACCGTACAGCCACGGGTCCTGGATCGAATTGAATGTCGTCCCGATCGGGAAGGTGCCCACCGCGGGTGCCGGAGGCGTCGGCAGCCCGGCGATGATCGCGCCCACGAGCCGGTCGTCCTGTCCGGCCGGCATGTAGTGGCTGGCATCGTAGGCCGTGATCGTCCCCTGCGCGTCGAGGCCGATGCGGATGTCCGAGAAGGCGGCCGGCGACTGCGTGGACCACTGCAGGTCCTCGGGTCGCATCCACTGCAGCCGCACGGGCCGGCCCACGGCCTGCGACAGGATGACGGCTTCGTCCTCGGCGCCGGCGTTGCCGCCGTTCGACCGGCCGTAGTGCCCCGGTCCGGCATAGATGCGGACGACGACCTTGTCCACCGGCGTGCCGAGCATCATGGCAATCTGCCCGCGCAGCGCCTGCGGGTTCTGGTTGTGCGTGTGCACGAAGACCGTGCCGTCCGGCCGGACGTCACCCACGGCGATCGTCGGGCCGATCGGCGCGTGCTTCATGTAGGGCAGCTCGTAGGTCGCCGAGAGCGTCCTGGCGGAGGAGGCGAGCGCCGGCGTCGTGGCGCCGCTGTTCTTGTCGCCCTTCGCGACGGGCGTGGACTTCCAGTCCGCCTTGTCGCGCAGCCACTGGTGGACACCGGTGTGGCCGGGCAGGCCCTTCCAGTCGGTCCACTTCGTGGTGGCCTCGAGACTCTGCGCGGCCGAGACCGCCTCCCACTCCGTGGACGCGACCACGCCGACGAGGTTGCCCTTGACGACGACCCTGGCGGTGGGGAACTGGGCCTTGTCGAGCGTGCCTGCGGAGATCAGCGTGGAGCCCAGCGTCTTCGGGTGCACCACGCGGCCGTGCAGCATGCCGGGCAGGCGGACGTTGGTGACCCACTGCGCGTTACCCTTCACCTTGCCGGGCGTCACGGCGTTCGCGAAGGACTTGCCGATGATGGTGTACTCGCTCGTCGGCTTCAGGGGCGGATTGCCCGCGACGGTCAGCCCGAACATGGTCGTCAGCGTGCCTTCGACGGGGATCGTGAGCTTCAGGTCCTGCCCGCGAACCAGCTCGCCGTACGTCATGCGACGGCCGCCGCCGGTGACCACGCCGTCCTTCACGACGAGCTGGCCCTTGTCCACGCCGAGCGTCGTCGCGGCCAGGTCGAGGATCGCCTGGTAGGTGTAGGCAGCCGCCTTGCGGAGGTTCTGCCCGCCGTATTCGAGGTAGCCGGCGGAGAATCCGCCGTCCGGCGTCCGGTCGGTGTCGCCCATGACCACGGAGGTGATCGCCTCGTACGGGACGTTCAGCTCCTCGGCGACGAGCTGCCGGTAGGCAGTGTGCGCGGTGGACTGGCCGAAGTCCACTTTCCCCGTGCGCATCACGAGGGTGTTGTCCTCGTGGATCTCGAACCACGACGTCCACTGCGATGCCTCGAGCGAGTTGGTCGCGGTTCGGGCGCTGACGGTGTCGTGAAGCAGCTCCCGCCCGACGAGGCCGAAGCCGACGATGAGCGCGCCGCCGGTCTTGACGAACTGCCGCCGGGTCAGGGTGGCGCCGAGCACGTTCCTCTGGGTGGTCATGGCTCAGCTCCTCTTCGCCATCAGCGTGGCCGCGCGCTGCACGGCCTCGACGATCGCCGAGTAGGTGCCGCACCGGCACAGGTGCGGGGACGGGCCGTCCATGAATGCCGCCTTGATCTGGTCCACCGTGGGCGAAGGCGTCGCTTCGAGCAGTTCGGCGGCCTTGATCATCATGCCGCTCTGGCAGAAGCCGCACATCGGGACCTGCTCGTCGATCCACGCCTGCTGCACCGGGTGCAGCGTCTCGTCCGCGGCCGAGAGCGCGAGACCCTGCCGCTTCGCCCAGCGGGCCGGCAGGCCTTCGAGCGTTGTGATCTCCCTGTCCGCCACGGCCGAGGCCGGCATGATGCACGACCGCATCTCCTTGCCGTCCACGAGCACCGAGCACGCGCCGCACTGCGCCATCCCGCAGCCGAACTGCGGGCTGCCGATCTCCAGGTCGTTCCGGAGCACGTAGAGCAGCGGCGTGTCCGCGGCCACATCGATCCGGCGGCTGGTGCCATTGACGGTGAGGGTGATGGGCATGACAGGTCCTTCAGCAGTGTGCGGCGTACGCCGGGATGGCAGTATCGCTGATGCTAGACGCGATCGGGCCCGGGCGCAACGGCCGCTCGAGACAGCCGGCCGACGAACACGAGGTTTCGCGATGGCCATCCAACGCCACCGCTATACTCGCGACGCCGGGCGTCCCGGCGGCAGACCGGAGGCATGACGTGACATTGCGCGAGTTCTATCTCGAACGGCGGCGCGCGGAGCTTCCCGTATTCCTGAACGTCCTGAACGCGATTCCGGCCGGCGGTCTCGGCTACAAGCCGCACGAGCGCAGTCCATCGGCGGAGCAGCTGGTGTGGACGCTCGCCAACGAACTGCGATCCTGCCTGGCCGCCGCCACGGAGTACAAGGCGGAGTGGAAGCCCGAGCCTGCACCGCCCTTGAACGAGATGATCGCGCTCTTCGAGCGATGGTCGAACGAGCTCTCCGAGTGCGTCGCGACCACGGACGCTGCCGGATGGGAGCGAACCGTGCAGTTCTATGTCCAGGGACAGGTCGTCCTGGAGCAGCCGCTCGGGGAGTTCCTGTGGTTCATCCATTTCGACGCCATCCACCATCGCGGCCAGCTCGCCGCGTACCTGCGGCCGATGGGCGGGCGCGTGCCGTCGATCTACGGGCCGTCGGCGGACAGCCGGCCTGCGGGCGCTGGCGCCTGACCACCGTCTGACCTGCGGCTGATTGGTGGCTCGTCGGGTCGGCCCGTGGTCCGGTCCCCTGCGCGACCCGCCGTGGCCGCGTCGACGTCCGCCGGGATGGCAGCATCGGTGATGCTAGACTCGATCCGGCATGGGCGCCACCGGCGCGCGCTCATGTCCGGGACTCACGCCGCCGGTCGCTCCCCGTGGGCACTCCCATGCATCGCCGGTTCATCTCCGCTCTCGTCATCACCGTGGTCGCCTTCGCGGGCGCGGCTCACGGGCAGTCAGCGCTCTCGCTGGGACCCCTGTTCCAGGATCACGCCGTGCTCCAGCGGGATACGCCGATCCCGATCTGGGGAACGGCGGGACCCGGCGACCAGGTCACGATTGCGTTCGCGGGCCGCCAGGCCACCGTGCGAGCGGACGCATCGGGCCGATGGACGGCGACCCTGCCGGCGGTGGGTCGGGGCGGCCCGTACCGCCTCGACGTCCATGCCGGCGCGGGCGCCAGCCGGACCGTGGCCGACGTCCTCGTCGGCGACGTATTTCTCTGCTCGGGCCAGTCGAACATGGAGATGTCGGTGGCGCAGTCGCGCGGGGGGGAGTTCGTCGCGTCCCACTCGGCGAACGATCGGATCCGCCTGCTCACCGTCGCTCACGTGGGAGAGCCCGCGCCGGCGACGACGTTCGAGGCGATGCCACAGTGGCAGGCGGCGGAGCCGAAGAGTGTGCGGAGCTTTTCGGCGGCCTGCTACTTCTTCGGCCGCGACGTGGAGGCGTCGCAGGACGTCCCGGTGGGACTCGTCCACGCGTCGTGGGGAGGAACGGCCATCGAGCCGTGGGTCGGCGAGTCCGGACTGCGGGCGATCGGCGGATTCGACGCCCGACTCGACCTGCTGCGGCTCTTCGCGACCGACGAGGACGCGGCCAACCAGGGTTTCGGGACGCTGTGGGAGGACTGGTGGCGCGAGCACGGTGCCTCCGCCGGGGAACCATGGAAGCCCGAAGATACGGGCCCGTGGACCGACGTGCCCGGACTCCGCAGCTGGAAGACCTGGGGTGTGCCCGATTTGGCGACCCACGACGGGATGGTCTGGTACCGCCGTTCGTTCAGCCTGACGCCCGCGCAGGCCGCCGGGCCCGCCACGCTGTCGCTCGGCGGGATCGACGAGGTGGACGAGACCTGGGTGAACGGCCGCGTCATCCGCAACACATTCGGGTGGGGCTCGCCTCGCACCTACCAGCTGCCCGCCGGGACCCTTCGCGCCGGCGACAACGTCGTGGTCGTCAACGTGCTGAGCACCTGGGATGCGGGTGGGCTGATGGGGCCGGCCGACGCGATCGCGCTCACGCTCCATGACGGCATGCGCGTCCCGCTTGGCGACAAGTGGCGTTACCGCACGGTGCCGCTCGGCATGGGCCGGCCGCCGCGGGCGCCATGGGAGACGATTGCCGGGCTCACCACGCTCTACAACGGCATGATCGCGCCAATCGGGCCGTACGGCCTGCGCGGCGTCGCGTGGTACCAGGGCGAGACGAATGCGGACGCGCCGGCCGGATACGAGCCGCTGCTCGGCGGCCTGATGGCGAGCTGGCGATCCCAGTTCGGGGCCGACCTGCCGTTCCTCGTCGTGCAGCTGCCCAACTTCGGCGCCGTCCCCACGAAGCCCACCGAGGCGAACTGGTCGGAGATTCGCGAGGCCGAGCGCCGGGCGGTTGCCGCGGATCGCCATGCCGGCCTCGCCGTGACCATCGACATCGGCGAACCCGACAACCTCCATCCGGGCAACAAGCGCGACGTCGGCCGGCGGCTCGCGCGCGCGGCACGGCACGTGATCTACGGTGAAGCCATCGCGCCGTCGGGTCCCGTGCCGCTCCACGCCCGCCGGGAGCCAGACCGTGTCGTGGTCACGTTCGGCGACGTCGAGGGGAGCCTCGCGACCTACAGCGCCAGCGTGGCGATCGGCTTCGAGCTGTGCGGCGACGGCCCCGACTCGTGCCGGTTCGTCGCCGGCACGGTGGACGCCAGCCGCGTCGTGCTGCCCGTGGCCGCGGGGGCGTCGACGAGGGCGCCGTCGCGCGTGCGCTTCTGCTGGGGACCCAGTCCGGTCTGCAACCTGTCGGACGGGAGCGGCCTGCCGGCAGGGCCGTTCGAGATCCCGATCGAGTGACCTGCCCGGGACGGTTGCTGTCGCGCATCCACAAATGGACGGGGATGGCCGGGCGCATGGCGTAGACTGGCGCACACCCGGCTGGCCGCACGCATGACGATAGCGAAGGGCACGCGCCTCGGTCCGTATGAGCTCGCAACTCTCGTCGGCGAGGGCGGCATGGGCCAGGTGTATCGCGCCCGCGATACACGGCTCGACCGGACCGTCGCGATCAAGGTGCTGTCCGCGCGCTTCGGCGACTCACCCGATCGGCGGGCCCGCTTCGAGCGCGAGGCCCGGCTGATCTCATCGCTGTCGCACCCCAACATCTGTGCGCTGTTCGACGTCGGTCGCGAGGGCGAGACCGACTTTCTCGTCATGGAGTACCTGGAGGGCGAGACGCTGGCCTCGCGGCTGGCGCGGGGGCCGCTCGCGCTCGACATGGTCCTCCGCTTCGCGAGCCAGATTGCCGCGGCGATCGAACGCGCCCACCGCCAGGGCATCGTCCACCGCGACCTGAAGCCCGGCAACATCCTGGTGACGCCGTCCGGCGTGAAGGTGCTGGACTTCGGGCTGGCGAAGATCCAGGCCGCTCCGGCCACGGGGTCCTGGCCGGAGGCGCTGCCGACGAAGACGACCGACGCCTGGCCGGCGCCCGCGCTGACAGTCGAAGGGACCGTGCTCGGGACGCCGCACTACATGGCGCCGGAGCAGTTCGAAGGTCTCGAGGTCGATGCCCGCGCTGACCTCTGGGCGTTCGGCTGCGTGCTCTACGAGATGGCGACCGGCAGCCGCCCCTTCGCCGGCTCGGGCTCGGCCTCGATTGCGGCCGCCGTCCTCCGCTCCGAGCCGGAGCGGCCGTCCATCCGCCAGGCCGGCTGTCCGCCGGCGCTCGAGCGGCTGATCCTCGGGTGCCTGGTGAAGGACCGGGAGCAACGCTGGCAGAGCGCGCTCGACGCGCGGCTGGAGCTCGACGGCATGCTGGCGGGCGGAGCGGAGGCGATTGCCACGACGGCAACTGGTCCGCGCAGATGGCTGCCCTGGGTCGCCGCGCTCGTGCTGGCCGCGGCCGGCACGGGCGCGGCCGCCTGGCTGGGGCGGCGCGGCGCCGCTCCGCCACCGCGCACTGCCGTTCGCTTCGAGGTGGCGCCACCCGCCGGCATGGCGTTCCTCGCGCCTTCCGTCGAAGTCATCCCCTTCGCCGTGTCGCCGGACGGCGGGCGCATTGCCTATGTTCTCATCGAGGGGCAGGGCCGGAGGGTCTGGCAGCGGAGGGTGGACGAGCTCGACGCGCGGCCTATCGCCGGCACGGAAGGCGCGAGCTCGATCTTCTGGTCGCCCGACGGCAGGTCGCTCGCATTCTTCGGATCCGGGAAGCTGCGCCGCATCGATCTCGAAGGCGGCTCGCCCGTGCCGATCTGCGACCTTTCTGCGGGCATCGGGTACTCGGGCACGTGGAGCCCGGCGGGGACCATCCTGTTCTCGTCGGTGCAAGGCAACGCGATCTATGCCGTGCCCGCCTCCGGCGGCGTGCCAAAGCGGGTCCTGGAACCCGACACCGCACGCCACGAAGGGCGCCTCGTGTGGCCCCAGTTCCTGCCCGACGGCAGCGGCTTTCTGTACTCCTCCCGCTCGGCGGAGGGGTTCTCCCTGATGTTCGTCGACGGCGACGCGCCCCCCCGGGTCGTCGCGCACCTGGCCTCGCGGGCGGGCTTCGTCGCGCCGGACTGGCTCGTGTTCGCGCGCGACGGGGCCCTGCTGGCGCAGCACTTCGATCGCGCGACCGGCCAGCTCACCGGCGCTGCAGAGTCCATTGCGCCAACGGTCCGCGTCTTCGTCTCGAGCGCCTGGGCCGGTTTCGCGGCCTCTCCCGGCGGCTCGCTGTTCTTCCTCACGGGACAGACCTCGAGCCGGCTGGTCTGGCTGGATCGGTCCGGCACGCCTCAGGGCACAGCCGGGATGCCGGGAGACTACCTGACCGTCTCGGTGGCGCCGGATGGCCGGAGCCTGCTGGCCGACCGCGCGCAGAAGGAGCTCGGGACCCACGACATCTGGAAAGTGGATCTCGATCGGGATCTCGAGACGAGGATCACGTCAGATCCTGAGGCCGATTTCGAGCCCGTCTGGCTCCCGGGCACCCGGTCGATGGTGTACTCGAGGGTCAGCGGCAGCGGAAGCCCGAACATGTGGCGGCGCGATCTCGACACCGGACTGGAGGAGCTGCTGCTGCCGCGCCCCGAGTTCGAATCCGCCACCGACGCATCGCAGGACGGCCGGCTGCTGGCATTCGTGCAACGGGGCGTCGCGGGGAAGTTCCACGGCTGGATCCTCGACCTCGGCGGCCAACACCAGGCGACACCGCTGCTCCAGACCGACGCGCAGGTGGCCAGTGTGCGGTTCTCGCCCGATGCCCGGTATGTGGCGTTCATCTCCGACGAGTCCGGCGGAGACGAAGCGTACGTCGCCCCGCTGGCACATCCGCACGATGCGATTCGGATCTCGCCGCACGGAGCGAGCCTGCTGCGCTGGAGGCGCGACGGCCGCGAAATCCTGTTCCTCGGCGGGGATCGCACGATGACTGCGGTGTCGGTCCGGACCGAGCCGCGACTCGAGCTCGGTCCGCCGGAACGCCTCTTCGTTCTGCCCGGGGACGTGGACTGGAACGATTTCGACGTCACATCGGACGGCCGCAGACTGATTGCCATCAGGATCGACCGGAGGGCCAGCACCCAGCCGGCCACGGCCATCGTGGGTTGGACTCCGGGTGCGGCGCCCTGAACGCCGGATCGAGTAGCCTTTCCCCATGTCAGTCAGCGCTCCGTCACAACCAGCCAGGCGGCTGCTGCTCGTATCGGCGTGCATCCTCTCCTCGGTGGTCGTCTCTGCCGACCGCGATTCCGTGAGCGTCACGATCGACGCGTCGAAGACCACTGCGCCGATTTCGAAGTACGTCTACGGGCAGTTCCTCGAGCACATCGGCGGCCTGGTCACGGACAACCTCTGGGCCGAAATGCTCGACGACCGGAAGTTCTACGCGCCGATCACGTCGCAGGCGCCGGCCGCGCCTCCTGCGTCGGGCGGTCCCCGCCGTCGCGCGCCGCGCCGCTGGACGCCAATCGGCGGCGACGGTGTCGTGACCATGGACGCGACGCGGCCGTACGTCGGCGATCACGCGCCCGCCATCGCGCTGAACGCCACGGAGCCGCACGGGATCGAGCAGTCGGGACTGGCCGTGCGCACCGGTACCTCCTACACCGGCCGCATCGTCATCGCCGGCTCTGCCGGCGCGGGCGTGAAGGTCAGCCTCGTGTGGGGGCCGGGAGCGACCGGGCGCCAGACGATCGGTGTCGGCGCGCTCAGCGCGACCTACCGCACCGTGCCTCTGCAGTTCGTCGCGGCGGGAGACAGCGACGACGGGCGACTGGAGATCGTGGGCACGGGTACCGGCGTGGTCCACGTCGGCGCCGTCTCGCTGATGCCCGCGAACAACGTGGAGGGCTTCCGCGCCGAAGTCATTGCGGCGCTCAAGCAGCTCAGGTCCGGCGTTTACCGCTTTCCCGGTGGCAACTTCGTGTCGGGGCACGAGTGGCGCGATGCGATCGGCGATCCGGACAAACGGCCGCCCATCATGGACCACGTGTGGCACGCGGTGCAGCAGAACGACGTCGGCACCGACGAGTTCCTGACCCTGTGCCGCCTGCTCGACGTCGAGCCCTACATCACGGTCAACGCTGGCTTCGGGGACGCGTGGTCGGCGGCGCAACTGGTCGAGTACGTCAACGGCCCTGCCACCACACCGATGGGACGCGTGCGGGCCGCCAACGGGCACCCGCAGCCCTACAAGGTGAAGTTCTGGGGAATCGGCAACGAGCCGTGGGGCGAGTGGCAGCTCGGCTTCATGCCTGTCGAGCAGTTCGCGCTGAAGCACCAGCTCTTCGCGAAAGCGATGCGGACGGTCGATCCCACGATCACGTTGATTGCGGCCGGCGCGATGCCAGACGCCATGAGCGGCTCGGGACAGGCGAAGCGTCTCAACGGCCAGATCGTCCCCGACTACCTCTCGCCGGGCGACTGGAGCGGCAGTCTGCTCGTCCGCTGCCTCGATACGATCGACCTGCTGAGCGAGCACTTCTACTCCACCAGCAACAGGCGCCTCGACCTCGAGACCGGGAAGAAAGTCGACACCGGGCCGCAGACGCTCGTCGAGTGGGAGCGGTGGCCCGCCACCCAGGTGCGCGTCAAGTACGAGCACTACCAGGAATACCTGAAGCGCATCCCCGGGCTCGCGTCGAAGCCGGTGCCGATCAGCCTCGACGAGTGGGCCTACATCGGCGCCCCGCCCAACTCGTACAAGGTCGTGCCCGCCTACGCGTGGGTATTCCATGAGATGTTCCGCCACGCCGACCTGTACCAGCTCGGCGCCTTCACGTTCGCCACGGCGATGGTCAGCGAGAACCGGACGGATGCGGTGCTCAGCCCGACGGGGCTGCTGTTCAAGCTCTACGCCACTCACTTCGGCAGCATCCCGGTGGCGGTCGCCGGCGACTCGCCGCAGCCGAAGCCGATCTACCCGGCCGGGGGCGACCAGCCGCAGGTCAACCCCGGGAGCGATACGTATCCGCTCGACGTGAGCGCGGCGCTCAGCGCCGACCGCAGGACGCTGACGGTGGCGGTGTTGAACCCGTCCGACGCCGACCAGCCGATGCGCCTCGCGATCACCGGTATTCAGCTGGCGGGCCAGGGGCGGCTCTGGCGCATGGCGCCGCCGACGGTGGACGCGACGATCACCGTGGGCCAGGCGCCGGGCGTGAGCGTCGACGAGCAGTCGCTGTCGGAGGTGCCCGATGCGCTGACGCTGCCGCCATTCAGCGTGAGCCTCTACGCGTTTCCGGTCCGTTGACCGCGGAATGGACGGGTTCGAGATCCTCCTGGGCCTGCTGCTCGCCGCAACGCTGCTCGCCGCCGCGGCGCGGCGCGTCGGCGCGCCCTATCCCGTGTTCCTGGCCATCGGCGGGGCCGTCCTCGCCTTCGTTCCCGGCGCGCCGACCTTCACCATCATTCCCGAGCTGGCGCTGGCCCTGTTCGTGGCGCCCGTCCTCCTCGACGCCGCGTACGACGCGTCGCTCCGGGATCTCAGGGACAACTGGGTGCCGGTCACCGGCCTCGTCGTGGTTGCCGTCGGTCTCACTGGGTGGTCATGACCGTGAACGCCCGGGTGCGGAACGTCCCCACGGCCATCGTTCTCCAGTTCGTCAGCACCTTCGGCGTCTGGATCCTGGCGGAGCGGATCGGCCTGTCGGGCGTGCTGACGATGGTGTGCGACGCGATGAGCGTGGCGCGGGTGGCGCCCGAACGGATCCCCGCCAGAATGCGCATCCCCTCCTACGCCGTCTGGGAGACCGCGGTCTTCGTGCTCAACGTGCTGGCGTTCGTGTTCATCGGCCTGCAGATCCGGCCGATCCTGTCGAGCCTCGCGCCCGCCGAGCGCGGCCGCTATTTCGTGGTCGCCGCCGCGGTGCTCGTCACCGTGATCGTCGTGCGCCTCTGCTGGCACATGTCGTTCAACGCGGTCATCCGGTGGCGGGAGCGGCGGTTCGGCTTCCGTCCGCCGCGGCCGATGCTGCGCCCGACGGTCGGCAGCGGCCTGGTCATCTCCTGGTCCGGCATGCGCGGCATCGTCACGCTGGCCGCCGCGCTGGCGCTGCCCGGGAATTTTCCGTTCCGGGACCTGATCGTGCTGACCGCGTTTGCCGTCGTGCTCGGCACGCTGGCCATCCAGGGGCTCACGCTCGGCCCGCTGCTGCGCGCGCTCGACCTGCAGGACAACGACCCGGTCGGACAGGAAGTGACCGGTGCGCGCGAAACCGCCTGGCGAGCCGCCCTCTCGGCGCTCGAGCCCGATCGGTCGCCGCTTGCGGAAGTCGTCAGGCAGGAATTCACGGCGCACCTTGGATCCGCCGAGGCCGACCCGGAGCCCGAGGGGGAGGCCGCGGCCGGGCACCGCCATCTCCACCGCCGTGCACTCCAGGCCGCGCGACAGGCGGTGCTCGCGATGCGCGCGCGGGAAGACATCGGCGACGTGGCCTTCCACGTGATGGAAGAGGAGCTGGACTGGATTGAGATGTCCGCCGGCGGGAGAGACGACGGCGAGGCGGAGCATTGACCCCGGCGCCCACGTGAGTTGGCATGGAGCGTGGAACGCATGTAGCGCAGACCTTCAGGTCTGCCAGACGCGAGGGCGCCGCGCGACGACTCGCGGGCGCTATGGCGCGGGCGGCTCGGCCCAGGGGTTCTTTCCCGTTTCCCTGATGTAACGCTCGCGGCCGATGTTGTCGAGGAACGTCAGCGCTGCCCGGGCGACCTCCATCGCGTGCTCGCGCGGGACGACGACCACGCCGTCGCCGTCGGCGACCACGACATCGCCCGGCCGCACGAGGACGCCGCCAATCGTCACCGGGCGGTTCACCGATTCCAGCTCGTTCCTGCCAGGCCGGATGCCGCGCGCCAGCCGCCGGAAATAGGTCGGCACCTTCTCGTGGATGATCTCGTCGGTATCGGCCAGGCCGCCGCTCGTGACGAGCCCGACCATCCCGAGCTTCGTCCACGACATGATGTTCGACGACCCGATGCTGCGTGACTCCCCGTCGTCTGTCGCGTCGATCACCAGCATCGTGCCCGGGGTCAGCACCTGCATGAACGCCTCGGAGGTGATCGTGTCGTACCACGTGCTGATCGTCGCCTCGTCCATCCTGGGCTCGCGGCGGTTCGTCGGCACGTAGCGCGCCGTCACCGCGATCCCGGCCACGCGGTGCGTGAAGTGCTCGGTGTCCTTCCACAGGGCGTGGATCGCCGGATCGACCAGGCCGACGTCCTGCAACCCGACGACGTCCATGCCGTCGGAGACGTCGGCGACGCGCAGGTACTTGTAGGCCTCCAGGACCCGTGCGTTGTCCTCCTGCGAGTAGTCCGTGTAGGGAATGAAGAGCTGCACCTTGGCCGGGATTGTCGTCTCGGCCGCCTGCTGCGCGGAGGTCGGAGTCGCCGCGGCGACTGCCGAGGCGGCAAGCAACGTCCAGAGCCGTGGTCGGGCGCGCATGTGGCCTCCTTCGTCTGACTGCCGCGGCGCAGTCTATCAGGCCACGTGAGTCGCCGCGCGGCGTACATGCGTGGCGGGGGCAGACCTGAAGGTCTGCGCTACATGTGGGGCGGGAGCAGACCTGAAGGTCTGCGCTACATGTGGGGCGGGGGCAGAGCTGAAGGTCTGCGCTTACATGCGTGGCGGGGGCAGACCTGAAGGTCTGCGCTACATGTGTGGCGTCCGCTGCGGCCGGGCTGCGTTGGCGTGGAGGCCTGGTTTTTCGGACAATAGGGAAGTCGCCAGCGGCCGCCTCCAGGAGTGACCAATGAAGGGCTTCGTGCTCGGTATCGTCGTGACGCTCATCGCCATTGCCGGCGGCGTGTTCCTGGTGTCGCGGTTCGGCCTGTACCCGATAGGCGCCGACAATCCCCCAGGCCGCCTGGAGCGGACGCTCGCCGGCCGCGCGATGGACGAGTACGCGGACAAGCACAAGCCCGCGGGCGACAACCCGATCCAGTTGACCGCCGCCAACCTGACCGAGGGTGCCCGGGAGTACGAACAGCACTGCGCGGTGTGCCACGGCGGCGCCAGGGACAGGATCAGCCGACTGGAGCACCGCCTCAATCCGCCGGCCCCGCAACTCGTCAATCGCATCCCCCACGACGACCCGGCGTGGCTCTTCTGGGTCACCAAGCACGGCGTCCGCATGACGGGCATGCCGACGTGGGACGGCATACTCTCGGACGACGAGATCTGGAAGGTCGTCGCCTTCATCAAGCACAGCGACACGCTGCCGCCCGACGTGGCCGCTGCCTGGCAGCAGGCCGCCAACGCGGAGGGCGAACGCTGACAGCCTAGTCCGGCAGCGCGTACGCCACCAGGCCCGTGGGCCCCGACCGGGGCACCGGCAGCGTGGCCACGCTGCCCGTCGGCGGGACCGTCGACGCGGTCGCCAGCAGGTATTGCCGGCCGTTCAGCTCGTACATCGACGGCTGCCCGCTGGTGAACCCGCCGAGCGCGAGCGAGGTGAGCTCGGCGCCCGTGTCGCTGTCGTAGACGTGCACCTTGCAGTCGCCGGCCGTCGCGAACACGAGGCCCGCGCCGGTGACGACCATGCCGCCCTTGATCGTCGCGGCGGTGCCAGTGCCGGTGATGCCCTGTTCCACCAGCCGCAGGTCGTCGCCCAGGCCCTTCTGCCAGAGGATCGCGCCCGTGTTGAGATCGTAGGCGGTAATCGTGGTGTACGGCGGCTTGACGATCGTGGGGAACAGCCCGAACCCGTCGGTGACCGGATAGCCCTCGCGCACCACCTGCTCGGGCACGTGGCCGCGCGCCGGGCGCATCTCGCCGGGCTTCAGCAGCCGGATGATCGTCGGCACGTTGAAGCCGATGACGTAGACGTGCCCGTCCGCCGGGTTGCTCGCGGTGCTGCCCCAGTTCGAGCCGCCCTGGTTCCCGGGCATGTGCACCACCTCGTCGAACCCGATTGGCGTGAACGGGCCGTCGTTCCGCGCCCGCGCGACCCGGGCCCGGAACTGCTCGCGCTCCTCAGGGGTCAGGATGTACGGGTCGATGTCGTCCGCGGTGAACGACTGCCTCGAGAACGGGGGCGGGTTCGTCGGAAACGGCTGCGTCGGCCAGAGCGCTTCGCCCGGCACCGTGGTCCCCTGCGGCACCGGACGCTCCACGATGGGCCAGATGGGCGCGCCGGTTTCCCGGTCGAACACGTAGAGATAGCCGGTCTTCGACGCGACCGCGACCACATCGACCGCGTGTCCGTCGTGCCGGATGGTGGTCAACTGCGGCGCGGAGTTGTTGTCCAGGTCCCAGATGTCGTGGTGGACGGTCTGGAAGTGCCACAGCCTGCGGCCCGTCCGCGCGTCGAGCGCCAGGATGGAATCCGCGAACAGGTTGGCGCCGTGCCGGTAGCCGCCGTAGAAGTTGAACTTGGCGCTCCCGGTCGGCACGTAGACGATGCCGCGCGCCGCGTCGATCGACAGTTCCGCCCAGTCGTTGGCGCCGCCCACCGTGGCGCGGGCATTCTCGGGCCAGGTGTCGGCGCCGAACTCGCCGGCACGCGGGACGGTGTGAAACGTCCACACGAGCGCGCCCGTGCGCACGTCGAAAGCGCGGATATCGCCGGGCGCCGACGTGTATTCGCTGTTGGTCGCCGAGCCCAGGATGATCAGGTTCTCGAACACGCGTCCCGGGAACCGGCTCTGCTGCTCCACCGTCTCCGGGTCGCGGTCGAGGCCTTTCCGGAGGTCCACGCGGCCGTTCACGCCGAACGACGGGATCGACGTGCCGCTCCGGGCGTCGATGGCCTGCAGCATGTTGAGCGAGCTGAAGAGCAGGCGGCGGTCCCGCCCGTCCGCACTCTCCCAGTAGTTCACGCCCCGCAGGGCGAAGCCTTCGATGCCGTCGTGCACCCAGAGTTGCTTGCCCGTCGCCGCGTCCACGGCCGCCAGACCGGTGCCGTGCACCCGGCTGTAGACCACGCCGTGCGCGACGACGGGATTGAAGTCGGTGTCACCGGCGGGGTAGGTCCAGGCCACCTGCAACCGGCCCACGTTGGCCTTGTCTATCTGGGTGGCGGCGACGAAGCGCGAGCTGTCGGGGCCCCCGGCGTAGTCGCGCCACTCGCGGGGCGCCCCGGTCCCGCCGGTCGTGCCGGCGAGTCCGGCTGTCACCCCAATTGCGGCCCCCAGTCCAAGCACAGCCGCCCACCGTCCTGCCGTCCAGCCACCGCGTGTCGCGCTCATCGAAAGGATCTCCCCCTGGTGTGTTGAATCCCGGCCCAGTCTATCCGCGGACCGGCGGTGGCGTTCCCGATTGGTGTAGCTTAAGTGGAGGAGAAGCGCACTATGAGACGTCTGGTTCTTGCACTACTGCTGGTAGGTGTCGCAACGATTCCGGCGCTGGCGGCCCTGAAGCGCGGCGACTCGGCCCCGGACTTCTCGGCCAAGGCGTCGCTGGCCGGGAAGGCATTCGATTTCTCGCTCCAGGAGGCGCTCGCCAAGGGGCCGGTCGTCGTCTATTTCTACCCCTCGGCGTTCACCGGCGGCTGCAACCTCGAAGCCCACACCTTTGCCGAGAACAAGGAAAAGTTCGACGCGGCCGGCGCGACGATCATCGGCGTCTCGTCGGACAGCATCGAGCGGCTGAACGCGTTTTCGGCCGACCCGCAGTACCTGCGCGGGCAAGATTGCCGTGGCGTCCGACCCGGACGGGGCGATTGCCAGGTCCTTCGACCTGAAGCGCGGCGAGGCCCGGCCCGGCATGAAGGACACGCGAGGCCAGGAGATCGACCACGCCTTCACCGAGCGGACCACCTTCGTGGTGACGCCGGACCACAAGATCGCCGCGACGCTGTCGTCGTCCGACGACAAGATCAGCCCGGCTGAGCACGTCGAGCGGTCGCTGGCCGTCGTGCAGCAGCTGCCGTCCGCGAAGCCCTGACCGGTGGTCCCGAGAGCCCGCGCCGTCCGCACGGCGTTCCTCCTCGTCGCCCTCGGGTTGACCGCGCGTGCGGTTGCCGGCCAGGATGCGCCGGCGATCCGCGCCCGTGCCGACGGCCGGCTCGACGTCGAGGCGCCGCAGGGACTGGTCGTGCGCTACACCCTGGACGGGAGCGATCCGGACCGCGGTTCGGGTGTCTGGCTCGCTCCCGTGCGGCTGCCCGCCGGTTACACGCTGAAGGCCCGCGCCTTCTCGCCCGACGGCAGCCCGGCCGGCGACGTGGCGGTCAGAGAGGCGCCGCCGGACGGCCCCCGGACGCCGTCCACGCTGGTGCCGGTGACCCAGAACCGCGACTGGCGCATCTACGACTGGGCCGAACGCCATGCCGCCTGCGCGGCGCTGATGAAGAGCCGCCAGCCGGACATCGTGATGCTGGGCGACTCGATTACGCACTTCTGGGGCGGCGAGCCGGTGGGCGGCCGGCGGACCGGAGTGGACGAGTGGGACCGGTTCTTCGCGGGCCGGCGCGTGGTGAACCTGGGCTTCGGCTGGGACCGCACCGAGAACGTGCTCTGGCGGCTCACGCACGGCGAGTTCGACGGCGTGAGCCCGAAAGTGGTCGTGGCGCTGATCGGCACCAACAACATCGAGATCAACACGCCGGACGAGATCGCGGACGCGATTGCCGCGATCTGCGCCGAGCTCCACCGGCGGTCGCCCGCCACGCACATCCTGCTGCTCGGCCTCTTCCCGCGCGGCGCGACGCCCGATGCCGCTCGCGCCAGGGTGGATGCGGTCAACGGACGCATCGCGACGCTGAACGGCCGAAACGGCGTGACCTACCTCGACATCGGCAAGACCTTCCTCGAACCCGACGGGTCGATCTCGAAGGACGTCATGTACGACTTCCTCCACCCGACGGCGAAGGGGTACGCGATGTGGACCGCCGCCATGCAGCCGACGCTCAGCCGCCTGCTGGGCGGGTGACGGCCGGCGAACCGGCTCACGCTTCGGGCGCGTCCGCAGGCCGGCCGAGCGCCCGATCCACATCCGCCACCCGGTGCGGGCTGCCCATCTGCTCGAAGCGCGCGCGCGCCTCCACGAGGTGCGCGCGCCGCACGTCGGTTGCCACGCGCGTGTCACGCCCGAGCGCGGCGTGCGCGCGGGCGATCTCGCGCGGCATGTCGTACCGCTCGGCCAGCGCGAGCGCGCGCTGCCAGGACCGGTGCGCGCGCGACGCACGGCCCGCCGCCTCGGCAATCCGCCCGTCCAGCAGCCAGGTCCGCGGGCGGGCGTACGGGTTCAGGCTCGCGTGCCGTTTCAGGGTCGCATGCGCCCATCGCGCATCCCGCAGGTGCCGCGCCCCCTCCGCGTCCGTCTCCGCCCGCCGATGGAGGGCCAGGAAATACTCGGTGAGCGCCGCGTAGCCCACCATGTCCCCGAAGTAGGGCGACGAGCCGGCGACGACCTCGCGCAAGGCATCGGCAGGCCCGCGCGCCGCGTCGAGCTCCCCGGCGGCGAGGTGGGTTTCGACCGCCACGCCGCGGTAGATGCTCAGGAACACCGGGTCGGTGACCTGGCCCGACAGCGCGTCGGCCTCCCGGAGGTGCCGCCGGGCGTCGTCGAGCCGGCCCTGCTCGAGCAGCACTCCCGCGAGCTGGAGGTGCGCGCTGAACGCCTGCTGCAGGTGGTTTGCCGAGAGGCACCAGTCCAGCCACTGACCGACGATGATCGAGGCCTGCTTATAGCGGCCGTGATGCAGGTGGATGTAGCCCGAGATCATCAGGTGCGAGGGCAGCGACGCCGACGTGCCCACCCGGGCAATCAGCCGCGCCTGTTCCTCGGCGGCACGCGACGACTCCTCCCACCGCGCGTACGAATTCAGGAACAGCATCCGGCCGATGAGCATGTTCAGCTGCGCGTCCAGCTCTCCCGACTCGCCAGCCAGGCGCCACCAGCGCTCCGCCAGGCGCTCCAGCCGGAGCATCGCGACGACGTAGCCGAGCGCGGCGTATGCGCTGGCGGCGGTCTCGCGGGCGCCGGCCCGCTCCGCGAGGTTGATCGACTGGAGCGACACCGTGATGTAGCGGAGGTGATCCTGTGCGTAGAACGCCAGCTTCCCGAGCAGGCGAAGCACCTCGGCCTCCTCGAGCGTCCGGCGGCGGGCGGCGTCGGAGAGCCGCGCCGGCGCACGCAGCACGCCTGACAGCAGGGCGGCCTGCCGCACGGCCTCTCGAGCGAGGCGCGCACCCATGGCCACAGGCGCGGCTGGCAGCCGGTGTCCCAACAGGCCGAGCGCCGACTGCAGCCGCCGGGTGCTCTCGTCGGTTGCTCCGAGCTCGGAATGCGCGTGCCCGGTCAGCCGGAGCCACCGCACCTTCCGCAATGTCTCGATCGGCGTGGTGGCGCGGCCGGCGATCTCGAACGCGCGCCCGAAGTGTCGCAGGACCTCCCGCATCGCGCCAAGCCGCGACGCCTCTTCGCCCGCGCGCTCGAGCCAGGTCAGGCTCCTCGGCCCGTCGCCCGCCTCGGTCCAGTGGTGGGCCATCACGGCCGCCGGCACCTCGCGTGGACGCGCACGCTCGAACCACGCGGCGATGGCGCCGTGCAGCGCGCGCCGCTGGTCGGTGAGCATCATGCCGTACGCCACGTCCTGCATCACCGCATGGCCGAAGCGGTACGCGGCGTCTCGTGGCACGACGAATCCGCGCCGCGCCAGCACGGTCAGCATCTCCCCGAGCGCCGCGTCGGCCGGCCTCAGAGGGTGCACGGCCGCGACCGTCTCGGCGTCGAACGGCTCGCCGATGGCGGCCGCCACCTTCATCGTGAGCTGTTCGTCCATGCTCAGCCGATCCAGCCGATCCGCAATCGCGCCCTGCACCGAATCCGGAAAGCGGTGCGACCGCAGCCGGGCGCCGTCATCGACGAGCACACACGCCGATCCGCTCGCCTGGATGACGCCGGCGTCCAGCAGAGAGCTCACCAGCTCGCCGACGAACAGGGGATAGCCGCCCGACTTCTCCTCGACGATGGCGGTGAGCTCGGCCGGGACGTGGGTCACGCCGAGCCGCCGGCACATCAGCAGGCGCACGTCGTCCGGGCCGAGCCGCGAGAGGTCGATGACGTGTACCGGGGCGGCGTTGACGAGCTCGGTGGCCTCGAGTGGCGCGTCTCGGCCGAGCGGACGCGTCACCAGGACCAGCAGCAGGGGCGCCACGCGACGCCTGGCGGCCTCGGCGAGCGCGAGCGAGAGCGAGTCCATCCACTGGACGTTGTCGAGCACGACCACGAGGGGCCGGGATGCGGCGGCCTGCTGCAGCAGGTCCACGATCAGGTCGCGCGTCTTCTCCACGCGCGCCTGCCCCAGGGTCCGCAGCGTCACGTCGGTGTCGGGCATGGACAGGCCGAGGACTTCGGCGACCAGCGGTGCGTAGTCAGAGATCGCCGGGCGCGCCGCCACCGCGCGGCTGAGCCCCGCAATGCGGGTTTCGGCGCCCGCCGCGCCGTCCAAACCGAGCAGGCGGCCCACCACCGTGCGCCACGGCACGTATGCCGCCGACGCGGAGGCCGAGTCCACCGAGCCTGTGGCCAGCGTGACGTCCGCGGCCTGCGCGCTCGCGAGGAAGCTGGCGACCAGGGTGGACTTGCCCATGCCCGCGTCGCCGCGAATCACCACCGTGGACGAGGTGCCGGCCCGGAGCGCCGCCAGCGCATCGGCCAGCAGCGCGCGCTCGGCCCCTCGCCCGATCATCTCCCCGTCTCCGGCTGAGGCCGGTGGCCGTACGGCATCCGGCGCGGCCGCATCGCCCTCGACCGGGCGCCAGGCTCGCATGGGCCGGGCGCTGCCCTTCAGCGCCAGCAGGCCGGCATCCTCGAACCGGCCCGCGGTTGCTCCTGCCCGGGCGGTGATCTCGTCGCACAACAGATCGTCAGCGCTTGCCGTCATCAGGCGCGCGGCGCGATTGACGACCGCGCCGATGAGGGCGTACTCGCGGCGGCGCTCGTTGCCGCGCCAGCCGCAGTACACCCGTCCGGTGGAGAGCCCGCCGCGGAGGCTCGCTCCCGACCCCGCCAGCGCGGCGCGGCACGCCCGTGCCGCCCGCACCGCGCGTGCCGCATCGTCTTCGTGCCGGTGTCCCGAGACGCCCCACGAGGCCAGCAGCGTCAGGCCCTTGTCGTCCACCAGGAACTGGTTGAGGCTGCCGTCCTGCCCGAAGATCGCCGCCTGCAGCCGGCCGAGCACGTCGTGCAGCCGGGCGGGCCCGCCCGGAGAATCGAGCTCGACTCCTGCAATGCCGAGGAAGAGCACCGTGACCTGGCGCAACTCGGCCGTCCAGGCGGCCTGGCCCGCGTCGATGAACTGCAGGGCGGCCGGCGGAACGAACGGACGCGCGAGCCGTTCGTCGGCCGGCGGCACGTGGAGCGGGGCGAGCGTCGGGGCTGGACGAGCGACGTCGCCGAGCACGGCCGCGGCCTCCGGGCTGAGGACGATGCCGCCGGGGGCGGCGCGCCGCTCGGCCTCGGACATCTGATCGACGGCGGCGCCGCCCAGCACGAACTCCCACTGCCCGTTGACGCCGCCGGCCACGACGCTCGTCACCTGGCCGGCGCCGATACCAATTCGCACGCTGACGCTGGCTTCGGCCGTCGTGAGCGCGCTCATCGCGGTCCGAAGCGCCTCGGCGCACGCCAACGCGCGCGCAATCGCCTCGCGGAGTCCGCCCGTCTCGAGCGCCGGGAAGGCGGCAATTGGCGCATCGCCGGCGAAGCGGATGAGGTCGCCTCCGTGGGCATCGATGACGTCCACCATGGCGCCGAACCAGCGGTTCACGAGCCGCGACAGCTCCTCCACGCCCTCGGGTCCGCGTGACGTGAGGCGTTCGGCGAGGCTCGTGAAGCCCGAGACGTCGGCAATGAGCGTCGCGGCGGGGAACCGGTGGGTGGCGTACTCTGGCGTCCCCGCGCCCGCGGCCGCGAGCTGGCGCCGAAGCAGAAGCGGAACGAGGCCGTTTACTGCGTGTGGGGAGGGCACGGCGGCCGGCTGCGGGTTTGACTTTGCGTGACCGGCCCATGATACTCGACGCCCTGCTCGCCCTTCCTCGCCGCCTGTTCCAGCATCACGGGAGGTGTTCCGTCGTGACGCGCGCTCGCCGCTCCCCAGCCGTCGCAGCCGTCATCGGGAGCCTGCTTCTGCTCTGCCCGCGTCCAGCGCCGGCACAGACGCGGGCCGCAGCCGCGGATGCCACCGGAACCGTGATTGACGTCACCGGCGGTGCGCTGCCTGGGGCGACCGTGACGTTCACCCGTGTGGCAGCCGGATCCGCGCGCGGAGCCACTACCGGCCCTGATGGGCGGTTTGCGCTGGCCGGCCTGCCGGTGGGGCCGTACCGCGTGACCGCCGTCGCGCCGGGCTTCGCCGAGCGTGTCCTGGACGTGACCCTCTCGCTCGGCACCAACCCGTCGCTCGAGATTGTGCTGGACGTGGCCGGTGTCGCGACGCACGTGACGGTGGTCCCGAGCCCGGTGGCCGCCGGCCGGACCGATACCGGCGCGCTGATCGATCAGCAGCAGATCGCGCGCCTGCCGATCAACGGGCGGAACTTCATCGAGTTCTCCACGCTCACGCCGGGCGCGACCGCGGACCGCGGCAGCGGCAGCGCGACCTCGGGCGTGAACTTTGCCGGCCAGTACGCCCGATCCAACAACATCTCCGTGGACGGCGTGGACGACATCGACATCGTGGTGGGCTCGGTGCGGACCCAGGTCAGCCAGGACGCGGTGGAGGAGTTCCAGGTCGTCGCCAACTCGTTCTCGGCCGAGTTCGGCAAGGCCTCCGGCGGGCTGGTCAACATCGTCACCAGGTCCGGAACGAACCGGCACACCGGCAGCCTGTTCGCGTTCGGCCGCGGCGCCGCGCTCAACGCCCGCGGGCACTTCGACGAATTCGACGCCGCCGGACGGCCCGTGGACCGGCCCGAAGGGCCGTTGCGGCAGTGGCAGTTCGGCGGCACTGCCGGCGGCCCGATTCGCAGGGACCGGACGTTCTACTTCGGCTCCGTGGAGCGGCAGTCGGCGGTGGCGAGCCGCTTCGTGAGCATCGATGACCAGACGGTCGTCATGCATCCGTTCGCGCCGATCCCGCTCGGCACGACGGCGTCGATCCTGCACGACGCCGGTTACGACTTCGACACGGGCAACGTGCCGTACGACGTGCGATCGACCCAGGTGTTCGCCCGCGTCGATCACCAGGCGAATCAGGCGAATCACCTGACCGCGCGGTTCATCTCGTCGTCCGGCCTGAACGAGAACGACCAGCCGTTCGGCGGGACCGTGGCGAAGAGCCGCGCGGCGGCGCTCGACAGCCGCGGCTGGGAGCTGGGCGGCGCCTGGACGCGCGTGCAGTCGGCCCGGCTGTTCAACGACCTCCGCGTGCACTTCTCGCAGGCGTTCTGGGACGAGATGCCGCTCGACCCGCGCTGCGGCGGTCCCTGCGCGGCCGACGACCAGGGCGGACCGGCCGTGGACGTCTTCGGCGCGGCGAGCGTGGGGCGACTCGCCTCGGCGCCGTCGCACAGCCGCGCGCGCAAGATCCAGGTGGTCGACACGGTGAGCTACTTCCGCGGCGCGCACCAGGTGAAGTTCGGCGCCGACGTCGGCTACCGGCGGGCGGCGCCGGTGTCGTTCCCGCTCAACCGCGGCGGCGGCTTCTACTTCGTGGACATCTCCGACGCGATCGCGCCGCTCTTCGGCCTGCCGCACGGCCTGAGCGCGATCCAGGCCGTCGCGCTGGGGCTGCCCGGGCTCTACCTGCAGTCGTACGGCGACTCGGAGCTGGGACGCGTGACCCAGCTCGACTCGTCGCTGTTCGTGCAGGACGACTGGACGCCGACGCCGCGTCTCGTTGTCAAGCTCGGCGCGCGCATGCAGCAGCAGCGCCTGTCGTCGTTTACCTACCAGGCCCCGGGCGTGTCGCAGCCGTTCGAGTACCCGGGCGGCGGGACGAACCTGGCGCCGCGCCTGGCGGCCGCCTGGGACCCGACCGGCGACCGGAAGACGTCCGTGCACGCGGCCTGGGGCCGGTTCTACGACAACAACCTGCTCGCGACGATCGGGATCTCGCAGGTCGCGCAGCCGGACAGCGGCCTGCGCACGCTGGTGGGCATCGGCCTGCCGGCGATCGTGGCCTGGAGCCTGCCGGACCACCGGCTTCCCGAGGCGCTGGCGGGCACGTTTCCGAGCCTCCAGTTCGTCGTCGATCCGGGCCTGAAGACGCCCTACACGACGCAGCTGTCGGCCGGCGTGGACCGCGAGCTGCCGGGCGCGATGCGGCTGTCGGCCACCGTCGTTCGCACGCGCGGGCGGAACCTGATTTCGATCCTCGACTACAACCCGATCGTGCCCTCGCTCGGCCCGGGGCGCCGGCCCAACGACATCGGCGGCGTGGCGGGCACCTCGGCGTCGCTGTTCCAGTTCTCGTCGCTGGCCGAGACCTGGTACTCGGGGCTCTGGATCTCGCTCGAGAAGCGGCTCAGCGGACGGTCGCAGTTCCTGGTGAGCTACACGCTCGCCAAGGCCGAGAACAACGTGGACGACTTCAGCGCGCAGCCGAGCGACAACGGGCGCGGCCGCGATCCGGCCGATCCCACCGGACCGCCGCTCGGCTTCGACCCGAGGGCCGACAAGGGACCGGCGCTGTTCGACCAGCGCCAGCGCCTCGTGGCGAGCCTGATGTGGCGCCTGCCCGCCCGGCTCGACGTCGCGTCAATCGTGCGCCTGGGATCAGGGCTGCCCTACAACATCACCGCCGGACAGGACCTCAACGGCGACGGCGTGCTGTCGAATCCCGATCGCCCGAGGACCGACCCGGCCGACCCGGCGACCGAGATTTCGCGGAACGCGGGCCGGCTTCCCGCCCAGGCCACCGTGGACGTCCGCGTGTCGCGGGAGTTCCCGCTCGGACGCTCCTCGCGCCTCGAGCTGATGCTCGACGTGTTCAACGTGTTCAACCGCGTCAACTACACCGACGCCAACGGCGTGTTCGGGGCGGGAGCGTACCCGTCGCGGCCCGTGCCGACGTTCGGTCAGTACACGCAGACCGGCCCGCCCCGCCAGGGCCAGATCGCGCTCAGACTCCTGTTCTGACCACATGTAGCGCAGGCCTTCAGGCCTGCCAGACGAGGCACATGTAGCGCAGGCCTTCAGGCCTGCCATACGGCCGCAGGCCTTCAGGCCTGCCCGTCTGCGGTCGTCCTGGGCGACGGCGCGAAACAGCGCCGCCTGGCGTCGCACGTCTCGTGGGCGGCCGGTCTGTCGTCGGGTCCCCACGGCTGCCCGGTCCTGAGGCACGTGTAGGTGAAGCCCTGGTGCGCCTGCGGGCCTGGCGCGTCCCGGTCGTGGCCCTTCCAGCGCAGCCAGCGGCAGTCGTTGGCTAGCGGTTGGTCCACGGCAGTGCCCACCTGGCCGACATGGGGAAAGCGGCCGCGGACGGAGGCCCGAGCGCCTGTGCGGCGGTGTCGGCAATGGCGACGGGAATGAGATCGAGCTTGTATCGGGTGGCGTCCAGCGTGCGGGGCGGGCGGACCAATTCGGCGGCAAGGCGGCCGATCGCCGCCGGGTCCGCCTCGCAGCCGACCAGCGCGCGCTCCAGCTCGCCCAGCCGCACGGGCACGGTCGCCACGCCGCCGAGCGCCACGCGCGCAAAGGTGATCCGGCTCTGGTCCACGACGAGGCGCACGACCGCCTCGACCAGTGGCCATTCCGCCAACTGCCTGCCGATGATGCGAAGGTACCCCGCGCGCTCGCCGGCCACGGGGGACCCGAGCGTGACACCGGTCAGCAGCTGGCCGTCGGAGAGGCAGTGATCGCGCGTGGGATCCGAGCCGTCGCCGAACAGCGCGGCGATCGTCATGCTGCCGCCCGGCTCCAGCGTCACGCCGGCGTCGTACGCCAGCAGCGCCGCCCCGAGCGTCGAGGGGTGCGGCCAGACGCAGGGGCCGAGATCGAAGCAGACGCCGAACACGTGATCGCCTCCGCGCGCCGGGCACGTGTCGCCGCCCTTCTTGAAGCAGCTGACCTCCGGATCGCGGTAGTACCAGCACCGCGTGCGCTGCAGGAGCGCCCCGCCGACGGTGGCGACGGCGCGGATCTGCGGCGTCGCCAGGCCGCCTGCCGCCGCGGCAAGCCCCGGGTATGACACGAGGATTCGCGGATCGTGCGCGACCGTGGCCAGGCGCACCAGCGCTCCGAGCGTCGCGCGATTTTCCTGCCAGACGATCCGATCCGAGAGGCGTGAGGGTCCGAGCGACGTGACCGGTCCACGCGTGGTTCCGCGCCTGCGCCGGTCCTGCACGTCGGTTCCGCCGGCCTGGAACTCGGGCATGTCAGCGCTCATCGATCCCGAGCGCGCGCAAGGCGGGCAGGACGCGCTCGATGCGCAGCGGCAGCTCGGTCGGGCGCCAGCCGGTCGCATCGAACACCGCGTTGCCGATCGACGCGGCGACCGCGAGCGTCGTCAGCTCGCCCAGCCCCACGCCGCCGCCCGCCATGGACTCGAAGTCGCCGGACACGAAGTGGACGTTCACCTCCGGCGCGTCCGCGAGGCCGCAGAGCCGATGGTCGTCGAGGCTCTGCGTGAGCGTCCGGCCCGTGACGGGATCCAGCCGGCGCTCCTCGTAGAGGGCGTAGCTCACGCCCTGCACCGCCCCGCCGATCGCCTGGCTCCGCGCGAGCGGCTCGACCCGGATGCGTCCGACCGACAGCCCGGTCCAGATGCGCGGGACCCGCACCCGCCCGGTCCGGCGGTCCACCTCGACCTCGCACACGTGGGCGCTCACCGGGCGCGCCCGTCCGACGAGGAAGCCGTCCAGGGCAATCGGGAGCACATGGCCGCCCGGATCGCGCGGGCGCTTCATCGTGACCTCGACGGGATCGGCGCCGGCCAGGATCGTCGGCCAGGGCTCGACGCTGGTGCCGTCCCCGACGCCCGCGCGGTCGATCGTGGGCCGGTCCATGCCGAGCCGCAGCGCCGCCGCGCGTCCCACGCGGTCGCGCACCTCGCGTGCCGCGGACTCGGCGGCTGGTGCCACCGACGCGGTCGTGCGGCTCCCGCTCGACATCGTCGCGCGCACCAGGCGCGAGTCGCCGAGGCGGACGTCCACGGCCGCCGGCTCGACGCCGAACACATCGGCCACCGCGCGCGCCAGCACCGTGCGCGTGCCATTGCCCATGTCCTGGCAGGCGCAGCTGACGACGAGCCCGTCCGGGCCGGCCGACACGGTGACGCTCGTGTCCGAGTGCACGAAAGCCGTCCACACGCCGGTGGCGAGGCCGACGCCGCGCAGGATCCGATCGCCGCGCGGAGACTGCCGGCGATCCGTCCATGCGGGAATGGACTCGACCCAGTCGAGCAGCGCCGAGGTCCCCGGGTCCGGATCGTTCGCGCGCCGGACCGCCACGGCGTCCAGGCCGTGGCGCCGCACGGCGATGTCCACGGCCTGCTCGAGCGCCCAGAACGCCGCCGGCCCGCCCGGCCCCCGGAACGGCTTGCCCGGCGGCGCGTGCGAGACCACGTCGTAGTCCGCGAGCCACTTCGGGGCCGCGGGGTACGCGAACCGCGCCACCGAAGCCACGGTCGACCCGATGGCAACGCCGCCGTCGGACCGGGCCGTCAGGCCAATTGCGTCGATGGCGCCGCCCGCCTGCATGTGGAGCGACAGGTCCATGGCGACGCCGGGCCGGTAGCCACCGGCAACGAGCTCTTCGTCGTTGCCGAGGACGACGCGCACCGGTCGTCGGGCGGCGCGGCTGAGCTCGATGGCGGCGACGGTCTCCATCGTGAGGTCGGCCTTGGCGCCGAAGGCCCCGCCGATGAAGGCACACCGCACGCGCACGTGGTCGCGCCGCAGGCCCCACCGCTCGGCGATGTCGATGGCCAGGTCGGCGCAGGCCTGCGTCGAGACGTAGACCTCGACCTCGTCCTCACCGGTCCAGTGCGCCACGCAGGCGTGGGGCTCGAGCGGCGTGTGCGACTGCGAGCTGGAACGCCAGCGCCCCTTCACCAGGTCCTCGCCGCCGGCGCGCTCGGCCTCGTGCAGCCTGAGCTCGGCCCGCACCGCGTGGTGCGACATCAGGAGGGTCGGCCCGCGGAGGTTGCCGTGCCACAGCGTCGGCACCAGCGGCAGTTCCGATTCCGAGACCTTGTGGCTGAAGATCGACGGGTAGACCCGGGGCGCATCGCGCGCGGCGGCATCGAGGCCGATCGCCGGCGGGAGCCGCCTGAACGAGACCTCGATGCAGGCGAGCGCCTCCCGCGCACGCTCCCGGTCGTCGGCCGCCACGGCCGCCAGTTCCTGGCCGACATAGCGGACGCTGGTCGATCCGCCCGTCAGATCCACCGCGGCCACGACTCCGGCCGATGCCGCGGCCGGGCTCACGTCCAGGCGGGTGATCTCGGCATGGGCCAGCGGCGCGCGCAGGATCCGCCCTTCCAGCTGCCCGGGCAGGCGCACGTCTACCGTGTAGACCGCTGCGCCGGTGACCTTGGCCGCCGCGTCGTGACGAGGCGGCGGCGCTGCCGGCGCCTCGTCGTAGTCGCCCGCACAGGCTCTCGCGATGGCCCGCCGGATGTTCGGGTACGCGCCGCAGCGGCAGAGGTGCCCGGCACACGCCTCGGCAATGGCTTCCGGCGGCGGCGTCCGCCGGCCCTCGCTCGCGCGCCAGGCGTCGAAGAACGCGATGCTCTGCACGACGAAGCCGGGCGTGCAGTATCCGCACTGCAGCGCGTCCTCGTGCATGAATGCCCGCTGGACGGGGTGATCGGCGGCGGCGAACGCCTCGATCGTCGTGATCCGCCTGCCGTCGAGGTCGGCGGCCGGCAGCAGGCAGGCGCACACGGGAACCTCGTCGGCCAGCACCGTGCAGGCGCCGCAGGTGCCGGCGCCGCAGGCGAGCTTGGTGCCCGTCAGGCCGAGCGGGCCCCGCAGGACGTCGAGTGCCGTATCCTCGGCCCGGACCGCGAGGTCCACCGGACGTCCGTTGACGGAGCAGCGCATGCGGTGGACCGGCGCGGCCTACGTCTCGACGCGCTCTTCACGGTCGAACCACGCGTCGATCATGTGCTGATGGGTGTCGTTCAGGCCCCCGTCCGGGATGTGGGTGCGGCGGTTGGCCCAGTGCTGGATGACGATGGCGGCCAGATGCGCGGTGGATGGCAGGCGGATGAACATGCGCTCCGCCAGGCGCAGGCCGGTACCGGCCGGCTTCATCAGCATCTCGATCTCCGACTGCAGCAGGCTGCGCGGCACCGTGATGCCGAGCATCTCGCGCGTCCCGGAGGACAGCACCCGTTCGCAGATCGCGTGCATCACCGGCGCGGCCGTGTGCCGCACCAGCACGGGCCACTGTGAAACCCAGTAGTGCTCGAGGTCGCCCATCAGCTGCACCGACTCGGCCGTCCGCGTCGCGTGCGCCGCCTTGATGCGCTCGAACAGCGCCGCGGCCTCCGCCTGGGAGTCCGGCAGCAGCTCGGGCTCGATCCCGAGGATCTGCCCGACGATGTTCCAGGTGTAGATGTAGTCCTCGAACATGTCGGGCTGTGGCTCGATCCCGAGCGCGACGACGCTGCGGAGCACGACGTGGGAGAACGTCATGAGCGTGTAGACGAGCTCCAGCTGGTTGATGGGCTGACCGAACTCGGTGGTCCACGTCACGGCCCGCTCCTGCAGCTCGCCGTCGCCCGTCCTGCCGACGACGCGCATCTCGTTCAGCAGCATGTAGCGCAGCGCGGCGTGCATGAGTCGCGTGCGCAGCACCGCCTTGAGCGCGACGCCGCCCGGCAGGAGGCTGCGCGGCGTCATGACGTCGAACAGCATCTGCCCCGTCATCTCGAGCCGCCGCCCGACGTGCTCGGTCAGCTGGCCGCTCATCGCGAGGATCTTGGCGACGCCCGGCAGGCAGTACGTTTCCGGCAGGCTGGCGCACGACAGGATGGACACGCCCAGCACCCCGAACGTCATGAACGCCTTCTGCGCGCGCTCGAGCCGCTGTTCCTCCAGCGTCGTCGGAGCGGGCACCGCCCGGACGAACGCCCGGAGCGCGTTCGGCCACGTGTCCGGCGGCGGGTCGTTCGACAGCACCTCCAGCGACTGGTTGAGCAGCTTCGGCCCGCCCTCCCTGAGGATCGCCACTACAGCCTCGTCGGCGAGCGGGTCCTTCTTCGTCAGCCAGATCGGGTCGTCGACGATCGCGACGTTCACGGGCGGCCTCCGGCGGGACGGCCCGATTCCATGATGGTCTTCAGGTTCTGCAGGGCCTGGTCGATCGCGCGCATCATCGCGCGATGCATCACCAGCACGTCGAGCAGCTTCACCACGAAGTTGGGATCCGGGTAGTCCATGACGCGATGGAAGTGGGTGCGGCCTGCGGTCTCGGTGAGCGTGTAGGCGATCTGGCCCGGCTCGCTCGGCGCCAGCCTGCCGAGCCAGCCGTGGCCGTACGAGCGGCCGCGCATCAGGAAGCCCGTCGGAGGCGTGCAGCCGGCGGCCTCCCAGTGGAACTCGCCCCGCCAGAACGCGATCCTGACCTGCTCGATCCACTTCGCGCCGATGGCGGCCGGGGCGTCCACCTCGCCCGAGACGCCGAGCGTGATGGGCCAGAAGCGGGGCCAGTTGGCCGGCGTCGTGGCGAAGTCGAAGATCGCCGCGGCGGGTGCGTCGATGACGATGTCGGACACGACCTGTGGCATCGCTCTCCCCGTGTCCCGATTCGGTTTGGACGCGCCGGAGTATACACCGCGACCCTCGTGTATCATGAAAATCGCCTACCGACATGGAGCCCGGCGCCCGGCTTGGCCGCTATGAAATCATCGACCTGCTCGGACACGGCGGCATGGGAGAGGTGTACCGGGCGAGCGACAAGCGCCTGAACCGGATCGTGGCGATCAAGACGCTGCGGCCGCGCTGGACGCACGATCCCGACGCGCGCGCGCGCTTCGAGCGCGAGGCCCGGGCGGTCGCGGCCCTCTCACACCCGAACATCATCGCCATTCACGACGTCGGCGACGCCGCGGGCGTCGTGTACGTCGTGACCGAGTTCCTGGCGGGCAGCACGCTGGCGACGCATCTGAAGGCCGGCGCCCTGCCGCCGGAGACCGCCCGCGAGTACGCGCTGCAGCTGGCATCGGGCCTCGCGGCCGCGCACGCCAAGGGCATCCTGCATCGCGACCTCAAGCCGGCCAACGTGTTCGTCACCTCCGAGGGTCGCGTCAAGATCCTCGATTTCGGCCTCGCGTCGATCGCCTCCGGCGCCGAAGAGGACGAGGAGGAGACCCGGGTCGACGTGCGCACGAACCCGGGGGCGATGATCGGCACGCCCGCCTACATGTCGCCCGAGCAGATGCGCCACCAGGAGGTGGACCAGCGCGGCGATCTGTTCGCCTTCGGCGCCGTGCTGTACGAGATGCTGTCGGGCGAACGGCCGTTCGGGGGCGCCTCGGTCGCCGATGTCATGACCGCCGTGCTCACGAGCGATCCGCGGCCCTTCGAGCATCCCGATCCGCTGGCCGCGTGCCTCGAGCGCATCGCCCTGCGGTGCCTGGAGAAGCTGCCGGATCTCCGGTACCAGTCGGCCGTGGAGATCGTCGCCGCGATTGGCGCCAACGAGCCGCCGGCGCCGCCGGCCGCGCCGGGTCGGCCCGCCCCGCCGACCTCGGTCGCCGTGCTGCCGTTTGCGGATCTGAGCGCGGACCAGCACCTCGGCTACCTGTGCGACGGGCTGGCGGAGGAGATCATCAGCGGGCTCTCGAGCCTCCCGGGGCTGCGCGTCGCGGCGCGCACGTCCGCGTTCCAGTTCCGCGGCAAGGCCGAGGACGTGCGGCGCATCGGCCGCACGCTGGGCGTCGGCACGGTCCTCGAGGGCAGCATTCGCTCGGCCGGCACCAGGCTGCGGATCGCCACCCAGCTCGTCGACGTGGCCGGCGGCTACCACGTATGGTCCGAGCGGTTCGATCGCGAAGCCGGGGACGTGTTCGCCATCGAGGACGAGATTGCCGCCGCGGTCGTCGAGGCGCTGCGCGGCAAAGTGGCCGGCAGCGCCGGCGTGCTCGCGCGCGGCACGTCCGACGTCGAGGCCTATACCCTGTACCTCAAGGGCCGCCACCACTGGAACAAGCGCACCGAGGACAGCCTGCGCACGGCCGCCACGCTCTTCCAGGCCACCATCGACCGGGACCCGGTGTTCGCCCAGGCGTACGGCGGCCTCGCCGACGTGTTCGTCACCCTCGGGCTGTACGGCGCCGCGCTGCCCCTCGACGTGATGCCGAAGGCCCGGGCGGCCGCCCGCCAGGCCCTGGCGATTTCCACCCGCGTCATCGGGGCGACGGCGACGCTCGCCACGGTTGCCGCCGTCTACGACTGGGACTGGGCCGAGGCCGACCGCCTGTTCGCGCAGGCCGCCGCGGCCGATCCCGACCATCCGACCACCCATCACTGGCACGCGACCAACGGCCTGCTGCCGCAGGCGCGCTTCAAGGACGCCGACGCGGCCCTCGCGCGCGCCCTCGAGCTCGATCCGCTGTCGCTCATCATCAGCGTGAGCCTGGGGCTCTCGGCGTTCTTCGCGCGGCGGTACGAGGACGCGGTGCGACGCTTCGCCGGGTCGCTCGATCTCGACGCCAGCTTCGCGATGGGCCACTTCTTTCTGGGTCAGACACTGACCGAACTGGGTCGCCACGACGAGGCGATCGCCGCCCTCGAGCGGGCCGACGCTCTCAGGGGCGGCAGTCCGGAGACGCGGGCGTCGCTGGGCCATGCCCACGCGCGCGCCGGTCACGCCGACCAGGCCCGCGAGGCGCTCGGGTCGCTCGAGGCCCTCGGGCAGACCCGGTATGTGTCGCCTGTCCTGCTGGCCACGGTCCGTGCCGGGCTCGGCGAGGCCGAGGCCTCGCTGGACGCCCTCGAACGCGCCGAGTCGGTCCGGTCCGCCGAGCTCGTGTGGAGCGGCGTGCGGCCCGCGTTCGCGTCGCTGCACCAGGCGCCGCGGTTCAGCGCGCTCTGCGCGCGCATTGGCGTGCCCATCACCCGCTGAGACGGCGCGGGCGACAGGCGACCCCGGTCACGAGCGTGCGGTCGGGGTCACTCGTCGACGAGCTGCTCGTCGCTGCTCAGTCGCTTCATCAGGCTTCCGCGATCGATCGAAGGACCGGGCGCGGCGTCGGCGGCCTGGTCGCGCGCGGGGACGAGGTCGTGCTCCACGGCGGCGTAGAGCAGCTCGGCAGCGATCGGCTTGGCCAGGTAGCCGTCCATGCCCGAGGCCAGGCAGCGCTCGCGGTCGCCGCTCATGGCGTGGGCCGTCATCGCCACGATGCGCACGTGCCGCCCGGACTCACGCTCGCGGGCCCGAATCGCCTCGGTCGCCTCGAGCCCGCCCATGCCGGGCATCTGGACGTCCATCAGGATCACGTCGAACTCGGCGCGCTCCAGCACGGCGAGCGCCTGCAGGCCGTCGCCGACGACGGTGATGTCGTGGCCGCGCTTGGCCAGCAGCCCGACCGCCACGCGCTGGTTCACGATGTTGTCCTCCGCCAGCAGCACGCGCAGCGCACGGTCGGACAGGCCGACCAGCGTGTGTGGCGACGCCTCGCCGAGCGAGCCCGCGTCATGCTCCAGCGCGCGGCAGATGGCATCGTGGAGCTCGGGCGCCTGGATGGGCTTGGTGAGATAGGCCGAGACGCCGAGCTCACGGCACCGCGCGCTCTCGACGCGCTGGCCGGAGGAGCTGAGCATCATGATCATCGCGCAGGCCAGCTCGGGCCGCGCGAGGATCTGTTCGGCCACCTGGAATCCGTCGAGCCCCGGCATGTTGACGTCGAGCAGCACCAGGAGAAACGGCGTTCCCGCGCTCGCCCCCGCGCCGAGCAGGTCCAGAGCCTCCTGGCCGCTGCCGACCCCCGTCGGCCTGGTGTGCCACCGGGTGAGCTGTGCGAGCAGGATGCGCCGGTTCACGACGTTGTCGTCCACCACCAGGACGGGCACGTTCACCAGGAACGGTTCGGGACGCCGATCCGCGGCCGCGAGCCCGGACGTCTGGAACTGCGCGGTGAAGTGGAACGTGCTGCCCCGGCCCCGCTCGCTCTCGACCCAGATCCGTCCGCCCATCAACCGCACGAGCGTGGCGGAGATGGTCAGCCCCAGCCCGGTTCCGCCGAACCGCCGCGTCGTCGAGCCGTCGGCCTGGATGAACGGCTCGAAGATGGTCGCGTGCTTCTCGACGGGGACGCCGATGCCGGTGTCGGTCACCTCGAAGTGCAGCCACGTGCGCCCGTCCTGCCGGGCCTGCTCGCGCACCTCGAGCAGCACGTGCCCCCGTTCTGTGAACTTGATCGCATTGCCGACGAGATTCGCGAGTACCTGCTGCAGACGCCCGGGATCCCCGACGATGCCCGCCGGAACGCCCGAGTCGAAGTCGCACAGCAGCTCGAGGCCCTTCTGGTCGGCCTTGATCGCCAGGGGCTTGAGCACGGTGGTGACGACGTCGCGCACCGAGAACGGGATCGACTCGAGGTCGAGCTTGTGCGACTCGACCTTGGAGAAGTCGAGGATGTCGTTCAGGATGGCGAGCAGCGAGGTCGCCGACGCCTTGACCGTTTCGAGGTAATCCCGCTGCTCGGCCGACAGCTCCGTGTCCAGGGCCAGGTCCGTCATGCCGATGATGCCGTTCATCGGCGTCCGGATCTCGTGGCTCATGTTGGCGAGGAACTCGCCCTTGGCGCGGCTCGCCTCCATGGCCCGATCCCGGGCCACCACGAGGGCTGCGTTGGCCGCGCGCAGCTCGGCCGTGCGGGATTCGACCGTCCGCTCCAGCCCCTCCTGATGCAGCCGCAGCGTGTCGTCCCGGTCCTGGATCTCGCCGAGCATCTCGTTGAAGCCGTCGATCAGCTCGCCGATCTCGTCGTTGCCGGTCTTCTCGGCCCGGGCGTCGAACCTGTGGTTGCGGGTGACCTCGCGCGTCACCTCGGTCAGGCCGAGCAGCGGCGCCGAGATCACCCGCTGAAGCCTGTGCGACAGGCCGAGCGCCATCAGGAACGCACCGAACCCGGCCATGCCCAGAATGCCCAGGTACTGCGCCACGCGGGCCCGGAGCTCCGAGAGGTCCGACACGACCGTGATGCTGCCCACTTCCTCGCCCTGCAGCACGATCGGGCGGGACGTCTGCACGATGCGCAGCGCATCGATCCCCGACGGCGCCTCGCCGGCACCCTCGACGGGGTCGCGCTCGTAGCGGGCAAACACGCGGCCGTCGAGCAGCCGGAGGGTCGCCGATACGACGTGCGGGTTGACCCGCAGCGCGGACAGCGTCTCGGTGGCGGCCTTGGCATCCTGGAAGGCAATCGCCCCGGTGCTGTTGATGCCCGCGATGTCGGTGATCGTGGTCAGGTCCCGCGCGACGCGAGCGCGCTCCACCGACATGTCCACGACGAGCAGGACGACGGCCGCGAAGAGCAGTGAGGCCGCTGCCCCGATCACGTTGATCGCGGTGAGCTTCCGGGCCAGCGAGAGATTCCGGAGCCACGTCCCGGGAGCGGACATCATCCCTACTCCTCGACGATCTTCGCCAGGCTGAGCAGCCGCGAGCTGAGGCGCAGGCGGGCCCGCCCGGCCGCGGCGATGTTCACGGTAAACCGCATCCGATCCTTGTCGCGCACCAGCTGCGCGACGCCGCCCGACTCAGCGAATCGCTCGGCATCGCTGACCGTGAACACCGCCGCGCCCCTGGCCTCCCTGAGAAGGGAGGTGGCCCGCGGCATCTCGGATGCGCCCACGTAGAGCAGGTGGCAGGATGAGGCCTGGCCGCCCGGATCGACGAGCTGCACCGTCAACTGGTGGCCATCGAGGGCGTGTCCTTCGACAGTCTGGATCAGCGCGTCGCGCACCGCACGGTCGCCGACGACACAGAGGGACAGGTCCTGGCCGGGCGCCAGCGAGTCGGCCGGCCACTCCGTGAACTTGGCGAAGCTGTAGAGGAATGCCGCCGTCAGAACCGGAGCTGTCGCCGATTGGGCGAGAACGGCCGCCCTCGCGCAGAGCACCAGCAGCAGGACGGCTCCGACGCGCCGTCCTCGCCGCCGACCGGGCGCCGCTCGACGGGATGTCACCGGTACTGCCACACCAGCTGCACGTCCGCCGCGCGCGGGATTCTGGTCGGCGCCAAGCCGGCGGCCAGACCCGAGAACTCCACATGGTACGGCGTCAGCAGGTTGCGGCCCGCAACGATGGCCGACCATTGGCGGGACAGCTTCACTTCCACGCGGGCGTCGGCCCGATCGTAGGAAGCGACCCCCGCCGATCGCAATGGCCCGACGTGGAACCAGGACGCATCCACCTGCGTGCGCGTCCCGATCCAGAAACTGGAATGCACCTGCCACTGGTGGGAAGGCGCGCTGCCGTCGAAGTCCGCTGCCAGCGGATCCAGGCTCGTGCCGACATGCGTCGACATCTGGAAGCCGGAATACGACCCGTCCACGCGCCAGAAGCTCGCCGGCGCCACGTGGCCGGCGATCTCGATCCCGGACGTATCGGCGCTCAGGAGGTTCTGGAACTGAAAACCGACATACACGTGGGGCGGGCCCGGCGACATCTCGAACGCGAGGGGCAGCGGCTCCTGGCTCGCCAGGTCCGTGTAGCGCCCGTGGAACCCGACGACGTCGATCGACGCCACCGACCCGAGCGACGCGCGGTAGCCCGTCTCGACGTCGAGCACCTTCTCGGGCTTGAAGTCGGGATTGCCCTGGATACCGACCAGCACGGGCGGAGCCCCGGGATCCGGCACGAAGAAGGCGTAGTTGTACCGGACACCGAGATCCACCGCCGACGGCGTCCTGAGTGCGCGGGCCACCGACGTCCACAGGTGCTGGCCGCGCGGCGCGTCCCAGATGATCCGCGCGCCTGGCTGCAGGCCCCAGTCCGACACCACGTCCTGCTCGAGTCGCATGTCCAGCGTCGCACGGAGATTCGCCGGCAGCGCGATCTCGTCCTGCGCGAAGAAGCCCGCCACGCGGCCCTCGGTCTCGGTGCCTGGAAGGAACGAATAGGTCAGGTTGCCGTCGGTCGAGTTGTCCGAGTCGCGGTAGCCGCCGCCGAGAGCGATCTCATGGCCGTGGCTGATCCTCGAGTGATAGAGAACGTCGAGGTCGTAGGTCGACTCCCGCTCGATGACCAGTTGATCCCGATAGGAGAGGTCCGCGAACGCGCGCACTTCCCATGCCGACCCGTCCTGCAGCCGATGCGTCCAGTGGGCCAGCACGTTGCCGCTGCGCAGGCGCGTCGGCTGGCCAATCTGCGGCGGCCCTCCGGGCACGGGGTTGGTCGCCGCCCAGAGCCCGTTGCCGTTGCCGCCGATGGCGTTGCCGTCCAGCGTCAGCGTGTCGGCCCTGCGGGTCCAGTCCAGGCGCAGCCCGCTCGCGAACGACTTGAACCCCCCGTCCACGGGCGTGCCGTCGGCCAGCTCGGGCGCCTGGCGGTAGGACCATTGCCCGTACGCGCGGTAGGCCCCGTTCGGCATCGTGCCGCCGTATCGCACCAGGCTCTGCGTGCCGTCGAACGTGCCGACGCCCGCGCGGACCATCGTGCCCGGCGTGTCGGCGGCGCTCCTGGTGACGATGTTGATCACGCCGTTCACGGAATTCGCGCCCCAGATGGCCCCGCCCGCGCCCCGGATCACCTCGATGCGATCGATGTCGTCGAGCACCAGGTCCTGCAGGTCCCAGAACACGCCCGACGTGCTGCGCTTGTAGACCGACCGCCCGTCGACCAGCACCTGCAATTTGTTCGCGCCGAGCCCGTTGAACCCCCTGATCGTCACGGCCCAGTTCGTGTTGGTGACCTGCGCCACGTCCACGCCCGGTATCAGCCGGAACAGGTCGGGCAGGGATCGCATGCCGGAGCGGGCGATGTCGTCGTGGGTCAGCACGTAGACCGCCGCCGCCGGCTTGTCGCGACGTTCCTCCTTGCGTGACGCCGACGTGATCCTCACGTTCAGCAGCTCCTCGAGGGAGGCGCGGGCCAGATCGCCCGGCGGCAGCGGCTCCTGCGCCGATGCCAGGGCCGACATGCCGACGAACAGGGTCGCGACAATGAGCTGTCGAATGCGTGTGGTCATCGAGGGACACCCAATCGGTGTGCACGGCCACGGATCCCGGATGATGTCGGGATCGCGACGACGCGTGACCGGAACCCGACACGGCGCCGGTCGGGCAGGACGATTGGCCACGGTGAATCCGCGCCCTCGAGGCCCGCCAAGGCCCCGGAACGCTGCACGACGCCCCTAGGCAGCAAGCCTGGTACCACTGCCGCATGGCGTTGTCCGCCAGTCCGGCGGATGGCACATCGGCCGACCGTCTACGCCGCCCGGTTCACCGATTCGGCGTCCAGGGGAATGGCGCTCCCGGCGCGCGCGTCTGCACGGCGTATAGCGTGCGATGGCCGAGGATGAAGAGGGTGCGGTGGTCCGGTCCGCCGAACAGGATCTGGACCGGCCGCTCGGGCACGTCGATCTCGCCGAGTGTCGTCCCCGAGCGGTCGTACACGAAAATCTGCCCGTTGGCGATGTAGACGTTCCCGGCGCTGTCGGCCGCGACGCTCTCGCCGCCGCGCTCCGCAAACGGCTCGAGATCCGCGAGCGTGCCATCGGCCTGCACGGTGGCGCGGTAGGTGCGGTTCTCGGCGTCGCTCGCGACGTAGACCGTGCGCCCCGGCAGCGCCGTGAGGAGCCCGTACGCATCGAGGTTGTTCGACCAGCGCCACCCGGTCGCGTCCAGGCCCGGATACGAGTCGTCGGGACCCTGCTGGAAGACACGGCCCGCGGGGAGGAAGACGCTGCCGTCCGGCGAGAGGTACTCCATGTCCTTCGGCGTCGAGACGTCCTCCGCGAACATCCGCGCCAGCGTCTTGTACTTGTACGTCTCGAGATCGAGCTGGTTCGCGAACTCGCCGTTGTCCCACACGTTGACCGGCAGGACGGCCGCCGCACCGGGATGAGCCGCGGCTCTCCGCGGCTCGATCACGGTGAGCGCTCCGGACGGCGTGCCGGGATCGACCGAGTAGACCGTGCCGTCGGGGCCCGCCGACGACACGACCAGCAGGTGGCCCGACCGGTCGGCGGCGAGGTTCACCGGATCCAGCGCATCGTGGCGGACGATGCCGAGACCGCTCGGCGCCGACCACGAAAAGATCCGGTGCTGATGGCGATCCACGAAGTAGAGCGTGCCGTGGCGATCCACGGTCGCGCCCGAGATCGCGTAGAAGCCGCCCTCGAGGCTGCGTACCGATGCCCCGTCGGCAAGGACGGCAGGCGCGGGCGCCGGTGCGGGCGCCGGCGGGTCGGCCGGGACGTCCAGCACCGCGAACTCGCGCTCGCGGACCTCGAGGCGGTGCGTGACGTCCTGCACGGCGTTCTCGTACGGGAACTTGCTCGCGCGCAGGAACGTGCCACAGCCGTTGGCGTCGCAGATCCCGTAGCCGCTCTCGGCGTTGACGTGCACGTTGCGGAAGTGGATGTCGGACGAGTGATAGAGGCGCACCGCGGCCGGGAACGGCGCGTGCGTCCGCGTGACGCGGTAGCCGTGATAGTTCGCGATGGTGATGTTCCTGCACCAGGAGATCTCCAGGGAGACCGCCTCCGGGCTCGTGGCCGCTTCCTCCTCGGTCTGCGGCGCGTCGAACTCCCAGTTCTCCACGTGGTCGAGGATGATCTCGTTGAACAGGTGGTGCTCGTTCGACAGCTCGTACACATGACCCGGCGTCCTCGTATTCGACACGTGGAAGCCGGACTGCGCGAACTGATCCGGCGACCAGATGTTGGAGAACGTGCCGCCGCCGCCGTCGGTGACCCAGATGCTGGGGTACTGCGCGCCCCAGCGGCCGGAGGCGAACGGCCCGCGCCCGGAATCGTAGAAGGCCGAGCGGACCGCCGGCGGCAGATACGTGCCCCCGCCCCCCAGGATCTGCACGTCGTTGACGAGCGAGTGCTCGCCGGCCATCCAGAGCAGGCTGAGCGCCCGGGGGTTGGTGCCGCCGGTGTAGATGCCGAGGCCGCTGACGATGGTCGCGCCGCCGTGAGGGGCCTGCAGCACGGGCTTCGGCGTCCCGACGCCCTGAAACCCGGGCGTGTTGTCGGGCAGATCGATCTGCGTCCTGCCGGGGTGGAGGGCAATCAGGGCGCTGTCGGGCCGCAGCGAGATCGTGTCGCGGACGATGTAGTGGCCGGTGGGGAAGTAGAGGGCGGCATGCGCGGTCACCGCCTGCTGGAGCGCGGCGGTGTCGTCCGTGTGGCCATCGCCCTTGACGCCGAGCGTGTGGACGTTGACCCACTCCTCCATGGGCGGCAGCGGCGGAATCGCGGCTGGCTGCGGCTCGGGGAGCGCGCCGAGCGGCGCGGCGTCGTACCGCGTGTCGAGGTGCCCGGTGGCTCCCAGGGCGACGACCAGGCCGTAGTTGAAGCGCGCGACGCGATAGATGGCGGCCGGGCCGGCCGTGGTCCTGCCGCTCTCCCGGAATGTCGCGAAGACCGGCACGCCCGCGCACGTCGCGTTGTCGACGCTCACTTCCGTCGTCGGGTTGCGCTCGTTGCTGATCGCGATGGCGGCGAGCGAGACGTGCTCGAAGCGGCTGTCCTTCACCCAGAGCTGATCGGAGTAGTGCGGGTCGATGTCGATGGCGACGGGCACGTTGCGGAACGTGTCGCGGACCAGCGTCAGCCCGGCCATGTGCTCGCGGATGGCGGCCTCGCGCTGACCCTCGAAGACCGAGTCGATCAGCGTGAACTGCCAGAAGGGCGACGTGTTGTCGGTGAGGATGCCGTAGCGGCCCCCGTAGATGCGCAGGTCCTCGGCCTCGTTGCCGATCTCGGTGAGGGCGGCCAGGCCCGACCCGACATGGAAATCCATGTGGCTCAGGACGCCGTGTTGCGCTACGTGGAAGCGGATGGCCACGGCGGCCGGGTTGCCGTCGCCAATCTCGAAGTCGATGTTGCTCATGCCGGGATAGAAGGTGCTGGGCGTCGCGTCCGGGATGTCACCGCGCGCCGGCACGGTGCCCGGCGGAGGAAAGGGGACCCGGACGCCCGGGGGAGGCGGCGCGGCCGGGCTCGCGTGCGTGAACATCACCATGAGCCCGATGCCCTGCTGGAACCCGGGCGTGTCGGGCGCGAGGAGGAAGACGGGCCGCGTCCGGCCGTACCCGATCAGGCGCACGCCGCGCCAGACGTACACGGTCCGCGTCAGCCGGTACCTGCCGGAGGGGACGAGCACGATGCCGCCGGCCGGCGTGGTGGCCGCCTTGTCGACGGCGGCCTGAATCGCCGCGCTGTCGTCGCTCGTGCCGTCGCCGTGGACGCCGAAGACCGGCGCGGCCAGCGTCACCGCGGCCGGGTCGTCGGGCGGGGCGGTGACGACCGAGGCAGCCCCCGCCCGGGAGGCCCCCGCCAGGAGCAGGGCCAGGAGCCGGAAGGCGGCCCGGGACGGTTGGAGCAGCGCAGGGATCCGCATGGCGGGGACTATAACAGCGCCAATTCCTACATAATTAGTTGACAGGCGCCGCGGTGCCGGGTTATCGTCTGACCTGTCTCCTAATTTCTTAGGATTTTTGTCAGGACCGGGTGACGAGATGCCGAGGCGGCGATCGCCAGCACTGACCGTGGCCGAATTGCGTATCATGCGCGGGCTCTGGGCGCGCGGTCGGGGCACCGTCAGCGAGGTCATCGACGCGATGACCGCCGCGCCGAAGCCCGCCTACAACACGGTCCTGACGATGCTCGGGATCCTGGAGGGGAAGGGGTTCGTGAGGCACGAGAAGTCCGGACGGGCGTTCAGCTACGTCCCGCTCGTGAACGAGCGGCAGGCCCGCAGGAGCGCCCTCTCGCACGTGCTGGAGCGGTTCTTCGACAACTCGCCGGAGGCGCTGATCCTGAATCTGCTCGGGCGCGAGGACGGCGATCCGGACGAGATCGCGCGCGTGCGCGCGATGATTGCCGACGCGAGCGCGGACGGGACGGACGAATCACAGAGGCACCGGCGATGACGCTCCTGATTGCCTGGCTCTGGCAGGGGACGCTCGTGGCCTCAGGCGTGCTCCTGCTGCTGCGGCTGTCTCCCGGCGTGAACGCGGCGACCCGTCATCTCTGCCTGTGGATTGGCCTCGTGGTCGTCCTGCTGCTGCCGGCGACCGAGGCGCTGGCCCGCCGGGATGGCGGTGCCGATCGGATGACACCGTCGCCTGCCGTGGCGGCCGACGCCGCGCTGCCGGCTGCCGAGCCGGCCGGGGCGATTGTCGCGCCGGCGATTCCGGCCTGGGCGCCCGCCGCGGGCCTCACGCTCTGGGGCGGTGTGTTCGCGTTCGGACTCCTGCGCATCGCGATCGGGCTCGCCGGCCTGCACGCGCTCAAGCGTTCGGCGGTGCCCGCGCCCGAGCTCGACGCGCGCCTGCCGACCTGGCGGAGGCTTCGTCCGAGAGGGCGGCAGCTCGAGCTGCGCGTCTCGGATCGCTGCGCGGCGCCCTGCGCGGCGGGCCTCTGGTCGCCGATGATCCTGCTGCCGCGCGCGCTCGGCGACCGGCTCGCGCCCGCCGAGCTCGAGGCGCTCGTGCTGCACGAGCACGCGCACCTGGCCCGCTACGACGACTGGGCGCAGCTGGCCGAGCGGCTGGTTGACGCCTGTGCCGGGCTGCACCCGGCGGTGTGGCTGCTGTCCCGGCGCCTCGATCTCGAGCGCGAGGCGGCGTGCGACGACTGGGTGCTGCGCCGCGGGCTCGCGGCCGATCGGTACGCGAGCTGCCTGGCCGACGTCGCCTCGATGGTCGGTACCCGCCGAGTGCGTGTCACCAGCACGTTGACGGCCTCCGCCGTCGGCGCGGCCGGATTGCTCGGCGCGCGTGTCGGGCGCCTGCTGAACGCCGAGGTGGACCACCGCCGGCGGCTGGCGCCCTCCGTCCTCGGCCTGGTCGTGCTTGCAGTCGCCGCGGCGTCGGTGGTGGCCCACGCCACGACCCCCACGATCGTCTTCAGCGACGCCGCGGGAGCGGCGGACGCGAGCGCCATCCAGCCGCGCCTGCCCGCGATCCCGGTCGTGACGACCGTACCGGTCGCGCTGCAGGCTCCTGGTCCGCCCTTCGGCGAACGTCCCGCCGCGCCGCCGACGGCACGCCCGGCGCGGTCGGTCACCTCACGGGCGCCGGCCCCGGCCCAGGAGACCGCGCCCGCCGCTGCCGCGCCCGTGGCGCTCACCGCGAGACCATGCGACCTGCCGGACGTGACGAGCGCGCCGGCTGCGCTCGTCGCGGTGCACCGGGTCCCGACCCAGCTGGGCCCGCCCGGCCTTGCGCCAGTCGCGCCCATGCCGGCGCCCCCGTCCGAGTCCCAGGACACGAGTGCCTGGGGACGGGCCGCCGCCGTGGGCAGCGGCATCGGAACCCGCGCGGCGCGCACCGGAGCGGCCGCTGGCCGGGGCGTGCAGCACGCAGGCAGCTCCATTGGCACGATGTTCGGTCGCGCCGCCCGCTCGATTGCCGACAGCTTCTGACCGGGCGAACTGAGCGATGTCACGAGCCACCCTACACGATTGTCCCGGGGCTTCAGCCCCGCACACCGCCGCGGCCGCGGCAGTCAGGGAGATCCATCCGTGCGCGTTCATCTGATCAACCCGAGTCACCTGTCCTTTGGCGTGGCGGTGATCACGCCGCGCTGGCAGTACGTCCTTGCGGCCGCCACGCCAGCCGAATACGGCGATCCCGTGCTCTGCGACGAGACGCTCGAAGTGCTCGATCCATCGAGCATTGCCGAAGGCGATGTCGTCGGCATCGGCATCCACACCGGCAACGCCCTGCGGGGGTACGAGGTGGGCCGCCTGGTTCGCGAACGCGGCGCCTCGGTGGTGTTCGGCGGCATCCACGCGACGCTCTATCCCGACGAAGCGCACGCGCTGGGCGGCGCGCACGCGGTCGTGCGCGGCGACGGCGACCTCGTCTGGGGCCGCGTGATTGCCGACTGCCTGGCCGGCTCGCCCGAGCGGGTCTACGAGGCGGGGCGCATTGACGGCGAAGCCTTCGCGCCCGCGCGATGGGACCTGCTGCCGCCCGACAAGTACATGTGGGGATCGGTGCAGACGGTCCGCGGGTGCCCCAAGCACTGCTCGTTCTGCTCGGTGTGGCGGACCGACGGTCAGGCGCCCCGCCAGCGGGCGGTGGATCCCGTGGTTGCCGAGATCGTCGAGCTCCGCCGGCGCGGGTTCCGCTTCATCGCGCTGGCCGACGACAACTTCTATCCGGTGTCGCTGGGAGACCTGGCGCAGGCGCGCCGCAGGACGGATCCCGCGCGGCTCAACGAGCTCGAGGCGATCCGCGCCCGGCGCTTCGAGCTGATGGCACAGCTCGCCGAGCTGCCCGAGGACCTGGTCTTCTTCACGCAGATCACGATGGAGGCCGCCGAGGACACCGAGTTCCTCGACGCGATGCGGCGCGCGCGGATCCGCGGCGCCCTGGTCGGCATCGAGTCGGTCACGCCCGAGGGCCTGAAAGACGTCTACAAGGGCTTCAACCTGTCCGGGGAGGATCTCGTGGCGCGCCTGCAGGTGTTCAAGGCGCACGGCATCCACGTGCTGGGCTCCTTCATCTTCGGCCTGCCGAGCGATCGACCGGAGACGTTCCACGCCACGGCGGACCTGGCCTCCCGCGCCGGGGTCACCTTCGCGCAGTTCGTGATGCTGACGCCCTTCCCCGGCACGGTGGACTTCGAGCGCTGGGAACGCGACCCGGCCCGGGAGGGCGAGGCCGTCGGCGGCGTGCCGATCACGCGCCACTGGCTGATCCCGCAGGACCAGCGGCCGAAGGTCTACACGCCGCACCCGGTGATGTCTCCCGACGAGATCCGCTCGCGGACGCAGGGCGTCTGGGACCAGTTCTACTCGCTGTCGAGCATCTGGTCGCGGGCGTCGGTCGTGTCGTCGTGGAAGAGCCGACTGGCGTTCGTCCTGGTCTCGAAGCTCTATCGCCAGATGTACGCGAACACGGGCATCGCCACCGACTCGGCGCGCGCGGCCCGATCGGCGCGGATGGCCCGCCTCATCGCCCGCCCGTGCCGCAGGCTCTTCGCGGGGACGCCGATGCCCGAGCTGATGGTGCCAGGTCAGGCGCCGGCCGATCTCGCGCCCACGGCCTGGTAGGACGCGTCAGGCCCGCACGCCGCGCTGTCGGCAGGCCTGAAGGCCTGCGCTACATCAGCGCTGCATGAGTGCGACACGAGCGCCACGCACGTAGCGCAGACCTTCAGGTCTGCCCACGCCCACACGCCGCGTTGGCAGCAGGCCTGAAGGCCTGCGCTACATCAGCGCTGCATGAGTGCGGCACGAGCGCCACGCACGTAGCGCAGACCTTCAGGTCTGCCCACGCCCACACGCCGCGTTGGCAGCAGGCCTGAAGGCCTGCGCTACATCAGCGCTGCATGAGTGCGGCACGAGCGCCACGCATGTAGCGCAGACCTTCAGGTCTGCCCACGCCCACACGCCGCGTTGGCAGCAGGCCTGAAGGCCTGCGCTACATCAGCGCTGCATGAGTGCGACACGAGCGCCACGCACGTAGCGCAGACCTTCAGGTCTGCCCGGCAGGGTGCGCGACGATTCGCACGAGGCACTCCACTAACCGTTCTCGCCGAGCGCCGGCAGCGGGTCGAGCCGCGCCGCCCGCCGCGCGGGCAGGTAGCTCGCCAGGAGCGCCGCCGCCGTGAGCACCCCCGCCGCTGACGCGAACAGGCCGGGGTCGCGCGCGTTCGTCTGGTACAGCAGCGAAGCCAGGACCCCGGACAGCGCCCACGCGCCCGAAAGTCCCGCCAATCCGCCCAGGACGGTCAACTGGAGTCCCCGCCTGAAGAACAGCCCGGCAACCTGCGACGGCTGCGCGCCCACGGCCATCCTGATCGCGATTTCGCGCGTCCGCCGCGACACGGTGAATGCGATCACGGCATACACGCCCACCGAGGCGAGCATCAGCGCGATGCCGCCGAACAGGCCCAGCAGCACCAGGCGAAACCGCGGCGCGAGGAGCGTGGCGTCCAGGTTCGCCTCCAGCGGGCGCACCTCCGGCACGGCAAGCTCCGGGTCCAGTGCCCGGATCTGCCGGCGCACGGCCGCCGCGGTGCCCGTGACGCCCGGCTGCATCCGAACGAGCAGCGTCATGCTGCCGAGCGGCACCTGACCATGGGAGAGATACAGCATCGGCGTGGGCTCGGCGTCCAGCCTGACGTCGCGGACGTCGCCGACGACGCCCACGACGGTGCGCGGCGTGCCGTCGAGACCGCCCCAGAAGAGTCGATGCCCGACCGCGCTCTGGCCGGGCCACAACCGGCGGGCGAGGCCTTCGGACACCACGGCCACCGGCGGCGAGTCATCCCGATCGGACGCGGTGAACGTGCGGCCGGCAACGACTGGCACCTGCAGCGTCCTGAAGTAGCCCGGCGTGACACTGCGCCAGCCGGCCTGCATGAACCCGCTCGGCGGCGCGTCGGCCGCCCGCTCCTCCGGCGTCACGTCGTTGGCGAAGCCCCATTGCCGGAACGGGTTCGTGGCAGTGGCCGCCACAGACGCCACGCCGGGCAGGCCGGCGAGCCTGTCGAGCACCTCCCCGAAGAAGGCCTCACGCGCCGGCGCAGCGTAGGTGCGCTCGGGCAGCTGCACCGGCACGGTCAGTACGGCCTGCGCGTCGAATCCCGGATCGACGTGCACCAGCCGCGAGAAGCTGCCCATCAGCAGGAACGCGCCCACCAGCAGCACGGTGGCGACCGCGATCTGCACACCGACGAGCGCATCGGTCCACCGGCGGCCGCCGGCGGTGAGGGTCCGGGACGACGGCCGGAGGGCCGCCTGCAGATCGAGGTCGGCCGCCTGCAGTGCCGGCAGCAGCCCCACGACGAGGATGGCGATGCCGGCGACGCCTCCAGCGAACACCAGGACGGCCCAGTCGAGGTGCGCGGTCCGGCCGAGCGGCAGCAGATCCGCCAGGAACACCGAGAGCCCGTCGAGCATCCAGTAGGCGATCAGCACGCCAAACGCCCCGCCGCCCAACGCGAGAAGGGCCGTCTCGGTCATCAGCTGCCGCACGAGCCGCCGACGGCCGGCGCCAAGCGCCGCGCGGATGCCCATCTCGCCCTGCCGCTCCGCGGTCCGCGCCATCAGCAGACTCGCGCTGTTGGCGCAGGCGATGAGCAGCAGCAGGCCGACGGCGCCGAGCAGCACCCAGACCATGCGCGTCAGACCGGGACCAATCAGCCAGTCCGAGAATGGCGTGACCTGGGCGGTCCATCCCTGCCAATCGGGGTGATCGTGCGCCAGGCGCGCCGCAATCACGGAGGTCTCGGCGCTGGCTGCGCCCATCGATGCGCCGGGCGCGAGCCGGCCGATCACGTCCAGCCACTTGTCCGTGCGATCCGAGTGCATCGACGCGCCGAGCGGGATCCAGATGTCGCCCGGAGGAAACACGGCCGCCGCGGGCAGCACGCCGGCAATCGTGTAGGATTCGCCGTCCAGCCGCACGACGCGGCCCACGGCATCCGGCGCGCCGTCGAACCGCTGCTGCCAGAGCGCGTGGCTGATCAGGACGACGTGCGCCGGCCGGCCGTCGCGGTCCTCGTCGGGGAAGAACAGCCGCCCGATGACCGGCCGGATGCCAAGCAGCGGCAGCACGCCGGCGCTGGCGGCAGTCCCGTCCACCCGCAGCGGCTCGCCCGCCTCCGTCATGGTCCGCTGCACCGGCTTGACGGCGGCCAGCCCCGTCACACTGTGGAGGGATCGGCGGAAGTCCAGGTAGTCGGGCTCGGAGAGCGGGAAGGGATCCCCTTGCGGAGTGACCGCGCGCAGGCGAACGAGCCGGCCCGCGTCCGGGTAGGGCAGCGGCCGGAGCACCGTCGCGTCCACGACGCCGAACATGGCCGTGGTCGCGCCGATGCCGACGGCGAGCGTGAGAACGACGGTCGCCGTGAACCCGGGCGTGCGGCGCAGCCGGCGAATGGCGTAGCGGAGATCCTGCCTCATGCGGCTACTCCTCCACGGCCGCGAGCACGACGCGCGTCTTCGACAGCAGCTCGAACGCCCGCTGGCGCTTCTCGGTGAACAGCGCGAAGAGGACGTCGACCCAGTAGAACTGGAACAGCACCGGCAGCTGCCGCACGACCGCCTGGCCGCCGCTGATGCGCGTGCCGTCCTCGCGGACGACGGCCAGTCCGAACAGCTGCTTGCCGATCGTCCGGCCGACCTGCCACTCGGCCACCACGGTGTACACCCAGAACAGGATGCTGCCTCCCCCGAGTGCCAGGACCAGAAGGAACGGCACGTAAGGCCTGGCCTGGGCGAATACCCACCCGGCGATCAGGAACGGCACCACGAGCACGAGCACGAGGCCGATGTCCACGAGCTTGGCAAGAGCGCGGTGTCCGAGCCGAGCGCTGACCAGCGGCACCGCAGCGACGTAGGACGCCGCCAGCACCGCGGGATCGCCAAGGCTTCCGAGCGCCGCCTCGAGCGGCTGTCCGCTCGCGACGCGCTCGGCGATGTGACCGCGCAGCTCCGCGGCAATCTGCGAGCGCCTGGGGGTGATCAGCGGCATCGCGTCGAGCACGCGGCCGATGTAGTCGTCTGCGGTCATGGTCATGTCGGCTCCTGATCGGGGCGGAGCAGGTCCGCCATTGCCTTCGCGAACGAGGTCCACTCGCGCGTCAGCCGCGCCAGCTCCTCGCGTCCGCCCGGCGTGAGGCTGTAGTACTTGCGCGGCACGCCGCGCGCGGGGGTTTCCCAGCGGATGGTGACCGAGCCCGCGCGTTCCAGCCGGTACAGGACCGGGTACAGCGTGCCGTCGGTGATCTCGAGCGCGCCGTTGGTGCGCGCCGTCAGCTTCGAGACGATCTCGTAGCCGTAGGCCTCCCCGCCGGCGAGCAGGTGGAGCACCACCAGCTCGAGGGATCCCCGCCGCAGCTCGCGGTCGATGCCTTTCCGGTCGGGAGTGGCGGCAGGTTGGTCGGTCATCAGCATCACGGTATCGCAATATGTCTTGTTACGCAAGATACCTTGTCGATGTTCCCGCCGGCCCAGGTTGCCGGGTATCATGCTGCCGTGCCGTCCAAGGTGTTGATACCTGAGGAGTTCGAGGAGCACCGCGACCTCTGGTGGCGCCGTGAGGCGACCCGCCAGATCGAGACAGCCGCCGACGCCGAGCGCTTCGTCGAGCAGGTCGGCTTCGCCGCCTGCCTCACCGACAGCCGCCGGCCGGGCCCCTCGCTCTACGTCGCCGTGTGCGGCCGGCGCGACGCCGTGATCCCGCGCAACGTCCAGAAGGATCCCGAGACGTCGCTCACCTGGACGCTGAAGGACGAGGTGATGGCGCGCGGCCGCGTGTACTACGCGAAGCTCGCGCGCGGCAGGAGCACGTTCGTGGCGCCGCGCCTGATCCCCGCGTTCCACGCGATCTGGGGGATCAGCAAGGCCGACGAGTCGCGCCGGTTGAGCCGCGAGGCGCGACAGATCCTGAAGGTGCTCCGCGCCGAGTGGGAGATGGGGACCGCGGACCTGCGCGCGGACTCGGCGGTGAGCGATCGCAGGGCGTTCGCCGCGGCCATGGACGCGCTGCAGGCAGCCATGATCGTCGTCCCGGCCGCGGCCTACTACCTGCCGAAGTTCACGTACGTCTGGACGCTGGGCATCGCGCGTTTCCCCGACCTGCTGCGGAAGCGTGTGAGCCGCGGCGCGGCGCTGCGCGAGATCGCGCGCGCGTTCCTCGCCGGAGCCGGCATGACCGTGCCCGGCGAGCTCGCGCGCGTGACCGGCCTCTCGCGTCCGGACGCCGGCCTTGGGAACCGGGCCCTGGTGGCGGAAGGCTTCGCCGAGTCGCCGGCGCCCGGCGTGTACCGGCTGAGCAACCCTCCCGCCGCGGTCGGGCTGCGCGGGCCCGGGATGGAAGATTCGTCACGCTGACCCGGCTCATCGGCGAAGCCGGGCAGCGGTGAAACACGCGATTGCCGGTGGTTCTCCCGCCTCTCCGGACCGGAAGGATCCTTGCAGCACCGCACGGCGAGGAGAGAAGCCCATGCGACTCACACTTCTCGTCGCGTCCCTGCTGGTGCTGCTCACCGGCGCGCTGCCGGCGGCGGCCCTCGATCACGCGGGGGCCACGCACGTGCTCGCGCTGCAGCAGCAGCAGCCCTCAGCAGCCTAAACCCGCCGAACAGCCGACGGGCCGGGCGAGAGTGGACATCGACGTGCACCATGACGGCGGCGCGTGGTGGACGAGCCCCGTCTGGCTCGCCATCGGCGCGCTGGCGCTCATCGTGTTGATTCTGCTGATTGCGATGGCCGTGCGCGGGGGCGGCGGCACGACGATCGTCCGCGAGTGAGGGCCTGACGGGCCGTTCCATGACGAGCGGGGCCCTCGATCGAGCTTCGCGCGCGCGAGCGCCGCGTCGGCCGTGGCGCGCCACGGCCGGCCTGCTGGCGCTGGCCGGAGTGCTGCTCGCCGCGCGGCCGGCGTCGCCGTACTCCATTCTTGCTCATCTCGGCGCCGTGGACGCCATGTGGCGCGACGAGATTGCCGTGCGTCTGCGCGAGCGTTTCGGCCCGCTGACGCCGGGGCAGCTGCGCGAGGCGCGGGCCTACGCCTACGGCGGGGCGCTGATCCAGGATCTCGGCTACTACCCGTTCGGCAGTCACTTCTTCACGAACCTGACGCACTACGTCCGTTCCGGCGACTTCGTCGAGGCGTTGATCCGCGACGCGGCCGATGCGGACGAGTACGCCTTCGCGCTGGGGGCGCTGGCCCACTACGCGTTCGACAACGCCGGCCACCCAATTGCCGTGAACCGGAGCGTGCCTCTGATGTACGCCAAGGTCCGCCGCGAGGTGGGCTCGCGCGCGCTCTACGTGGACGCTCCCGGGCGACACCTGATGGTGGAGTTCGCGTTCGACGTCCTCCAGGTGGCCGGCGGCAAGTACGCGATCGAGGACTACCGCCAGCGCATCGGGTTCAAGGTGTCGAAGCCGCTGCTGGAGCGGGCGTTCAGGGAAACATACGATCTGGAGCTCGACGACCTGTTCCTGAACGTGGACCTCGCGATCGGCACCTATCGGCATGCCGTCGGGAAGACCCTGCCGGATCTGACCCGGGTGGCCTGGAAGCACAACCGCGAAGAGATCGAGCGGCGGACGCCGGACGCCACCGAACAGTCCTTCGTGTTCGCGCTGTCGGGCCGCGAGTACGAGCGACAGTTCGGCACGACGTACCGCAAGCCATCGCTGCTCGCCCGCATCCTCGGGTTCCTCGCGAAGCTGCTGCCCAAGATCGGCCCGCTCCGGCCCCTGGCCTTCGAGCCGCTGACCCGGGAGACCGAACGACTGTTCGCCGAGAGCGTCAGGACCGCGAGCGAGCGGTACCGGGCGGCGCTCCAGGCGCTCGGCCGAGGCCGTCTGGCGCTGGCGAACACCGATCTGGACACGGGCCGCCCGCCGGCGCGCGGCGTGAACCGTCTGGCCGATGAGACCTACGCCACGCTGCTGCACCGGCTCGCGAAAGACCACTTTGCCGGCGCGGACGCCGCGCTGCGGCGCAGCCTCTCGGCGTACTTCGCGGAATCGCGAACCGACGCTTTCGATCCGGACGACGACCGGCGCATCCGACTGGAGCTCGCCGAGCTCGACGGCCGATGACAGGGTCAGGTCCGGCCCCTGAATCCTGATCCCTGATCCCTGACCCCGAGCTTCGGCGGCCTCGGACCACGCGGGCGCACTCCGGAGGTCAGGACGCCGTACTCGAGCTCCTCGTTCGCGGCGGCCGATCGCAGCAGGAGGCCGCCACGGCTCATGTCCCCGCGCCCGACGAACGAGGTCGGGTAATGAAGGCGGGGGCCGAGCCACTTCGACAGGACGTCCACGTACTTGCCTGTCGCGACGCTCCCCAGCAGCACGACCACGTCTGCGGGTGTGAGACCGGACGCCAGTTGCTGCAGGTCGCGCTCGAGCGGCTCGAGAAACCGCGGGCCGGCGGCCGCGATGTCCACCAGCGCGAACTCGCGCAGCAGATCGGCCGTGGCCATCGTGTCGGCCGGAAGGAGCCCGCGCGTGGGGGTGATGACGAGCGGCTGCGATGCGGCCGGGCTCGCCGTGCGGGCGAAGGCGCGCGCGTAGGCGAGTTTTCCGCGGAAGTACAGGCCGCTCACGAACGCAAACGCTTCACCGAGCGTGAGCGCGCCTCCCTGGAGCTGCTGAGCGAGCGGCAGCGTGGACCCCTGACGCAGCAGGATGGCCGCACGACGGCCGCCGCAATGGGCAGGGGACAGTAGGAAGACGCGTCCCGTGAACGACATGAACCGATCTCGTCGGTACTCGACGGCCCCTGTCAAGGATCAGAACTCCAGCAGACCGGGCCTGCGGTCTTCACCTGGAGGCACCTCATGGGGCGGTGACCGCCTCAGCCTTGGCGTCCACCCGAACACTTCGAGACGTCTATACCGTTATGACATCCCATGCCCTGATGGTGGCGATTCTTGTCGCCGGCCTGGTGCTCACCGCGCGCCGCGTCGGCGGCGGCAAGGAGGTCCGACATGCCTGATCGCGTACCCGTCCTCATCGTCGGCGGCAGCCTCAACGGGCTGACGGCCGCGCTCGCATTGGCACGGCGCCGCGTGCCCTGTCTCGTCGTCGAGCGGCATCCAGCAACCACGGTGCAGTACAAGTTCCGGGGCATCTCGCCGCGATCGATGGAGATCTACCGGAGTCTCGGCGTCGAGGCCGAGATCCGGGCCCGCGATCAGATCGACGGCCGGTCGGCGTACGTGGCCAGGAAGACGAATCTCGTCGATGCCGAGGTGTCCTGGCAGGGCATCCCGTGGTCGGACACGAGCGACATCAGCCCGACCAGCGCCGCCACGTGCGACCAGGACCAGCTCGAGCCAATCCTGCGGGCCCACGCCGAGCAGCTCGGCGCCAGAATGTGGTTCAACACCGAGCTCGTGAACGTCACCAATCGCGGCGACGTCATCGAAACTCGGATCCGTGACCGATCAACCGGCGAGGAGCGTAACGTCAACGCCTCGTATCTGCTCGCGGCCGACGGCACCGACAGCCCGGTGCGCCAGATGCTCGGCATCGACCGGCACGGTCCGGGCACGCTCCAGCACTGGATGAACGTCATCTTCGAGACCGATCTGCCGCCGACACTCGATGGACGGGCGCTGCGCTCGGTCTTCCTCACGGACATCAATGGTACCTTCGTGCCACGCGGCGACGGCCGCTGGCTGATGGCCGTGCAGTACGTGCCCGAACGCGGCGAGCGCCCTGCGGACTTTACCGCCGAGCACTGCCTGGCGCTGATCCGCCGCGGAGCCGGCACGCCCAACGTGAAGGCCCGGATGGTGGACGCCCGGCCCTGGGAGGCCGCCGCGCTCGTTGCCGATCGCTTCGTGCAGGGGCGCGTGTTGCTCGTGGGCGACAGCGCCCACGTCATGCCGCCCACCGGAGGCTTCGGAGGGAACACCGGCATCCAGGACGTGCAGAACCTCGCGTGGAAGCTCGACGCCGTCCTGCGTGGAGCGGCGGGCCCCGCGCTCCTCGATACGTACGACGAGGAGCGCCGAGCCGTGGCGGAGCGCAGGATGGGGCAGGCCCTCGCGCGACTGCAGGCCTGGTTCACGGATCCGGGCAGGACCTTGCCGCCCGCCGAGCCCATCATCCCGGACGATCACGTGATCTTCGGGTATCGCTACCCATCGGGAGCGTTCGTCGCGGAGAGGGATACCCCGTCGACTGCCGTGTTCGAGAATCCGCGCGAGCCGTCGGGCGCGCCCGGCAGCCGCGCCGCCCAGTTGCGCGTCGTCACCGGCGGTAAACACACATCGACCATCGATCTGTTTGCCGGCCGGTGGGTGCTCTGCGCCGGTCCGGATGGCGCCGAGTGGACGGTGCCGGATTCGCCGTTCGCGCGTGCATTCGCTGCGCGCCTTCACCGCGTGGGCCCGGTGGGCGACCTGCACGATGTGGACGGCGCGTGGCCGCATGCATTCGGCGTGGGGCCCGACGGGGCGGTGCTGATTCGGCCCGACGGGTTCATCGCGTGGCGGGCGCACGACGCCAGCGCCGGGAGTCGCGCCTCGGCCGCGGAAGCGGCCGCTCGCCTGAGCTACGGCACCCGGCCCTCTGGCAGCCATCATGCACGTCACCAGACTGGACCGTCCGTCCAGATGAGGTGAGCCATGCCCGAGAAGACCACCTTGAAGCGCGCCCGCCAGGACAAGCGGGAAGGCAAGGCGCCGACCACTCAGGCCGGCGAGTTCGTTCACGAGGAAATCGAACACGTCCGGCGCGGAAAGCACGGCGCCCGCTCCACGAAGCAGGCCATCGCGATTGGCCTCTCGAAGGCGCGCCGCGCCGGCGTCAAGCTGAAGCCGCCACGTAAGGGACGCACGTCCGAACGCACCAGGAAGCGCGCCGAGCGCGACTACCGCGCCGGACAGACCGGCAGCGGCGGCACGCCCTCGGCGAAGCGGTCGCGAGCGACGAGCCGGGCGCTGAAGCGCGAGCCGCATCGGGCGGCCTCCCACGAGGCCCTCTCGAAACAGGCAAAGACCGCCGCTCGGCGCCGGCGCGGATCGGCGTCCTGAGGCCTGCGCGCTCCGGGCAAGGAGAAAGACGACCGCGGCCCTGTCGATCCTGACCGTTGCCGTCCGTATAGAGGATGATTCATGGCGCCGGCATCGGGCCGGCGCCCGCTCGATCGCCTCCAGGACAGGAACGACATGGCGCTCTATCTGCTCAGCATCTATCAACCCGACGGCGGCGTGCCGGCGCCCGAGGTCCTCGAGGAGGTCGGCCGCGAGCTGCACGTCCTGAACGAGGACATCAAGGCCGCCGGCGCGTGGGTGTTCGCCCGCGGCCTCCACGCGCCCGATACGGCCACTGTTGTCCGGCTCCGCGAGCGCGAGCTGGTGATGACCGACGGCCCCTACGTCGAAGGCAAAGAGCACATCGGCGGCTTCTGGATCGTCGACGCCCCCGACCTCGACGCGGCGCTCGGCTGGGCCGGCAGGGCCGCGCGCGCGACCACGCTTCCGATCGAAGTGCGCCCGTTCCAGGACGTGACCGAGTACCTGAGCCGCGCGTGGACCCGGCGCAGCCGTCCGAGATCGCCCGCATCTTCCGTGAGGAACACGGCCGCGCCGTGTCCGTCCTGGTCCGCGTCTTTCGCGACATCGATCTGGCGGAAGACGCCGTGGCCGACGCGTTCACCAGGGCCGTGGAACGGTGGCCGACCGACGGCCTGCCGCCGAGCCCGGCCGGCTGGATCATCACGACCGCCAGGCGCCGCGCCATCGATCGGCTGCGCCGCGAGGCGTCACGCGCCGAGCGGCACGCGGAGGCGATGCGGCTGCTCGTGCGCGACGAGGCGGACGACGAGGAGGGGATCGTGCAGGACGATCGACTGCGCCTGATCTTCACCTGCTGCCACCCGTCGCTCGGCCGCGCAGCGCAGGTCGCGCTCACCCTGCGACTCCTCGGGGGGCTGACGACAGCCGAGATCGCGCGCGCGTTTCTGGTGCCCGAGTCCACGATGGCGCAGCGGCTCGTTCGCGCGAAGGCGAAGATCCGCGACGCCGGGATTCCCTATCGCGTCCCCACGGCCGACGAGCTGCCGGCGCGGCTCCCGCAAGTCCTGGCCGTTGCGTACCTGGTGTTCAACGAGGGATACGTCGCCACGTCGGGTGACGCGCTCAGCCGGGCCGATCTGTGCGTCGAGGCCATCAGGCTCGCCCGGATGGTGGTCGAGCTGATGCCCGGGGAACCCGAAGCCCTCGGCCTGCTGGCCCTGATGTTGCTGATCGAGTCGCGGCGCCCCGCGCGGACCACCACGGCGGGCGCCCTCGTGCCGCTGGCCGAGCAGGACCGCCTCCTGTGGGACCGGCGCCTGGTTGTCGAGGGCCTGGCGATTGTCCGGCGGTGCCTCCGCCGCAATCGTCCCGGTGTGTATCAGATTCAGGCAGCCATCAACGCCGTCCACGCCGACGCGGCAGCGGCCGCCGACACCGACTGGAGCCAGATTGTCGAGCTCTACGATCAGCTGCGCGTCCTCGATCCGAGCCCCGTTGTCGTGCTGCACCGGGCCGTGGCCGTGGCCGAGGTGCGGGGTCCCGCCGCCGCGCTCGCCGAGGTCGAGTCGCTCGATCTCCGGACGTACCACCTCTGGCATGCGATTCACGCGGATCTGCTTCGTCGCCTCGGGCAGCGCGGCGATGCCGCCGCCGCCTACGATCAGGCCATCGCGCTCACCGCCAACGAAGCCGAGCGCGCGTTCCTTGCCGCGAGGAAGCGTGCCCTGTAGCCGCGGTCATCGCGGCGTGAACTGCGTCGCCCGATCCCCTCAGGGCGACGGCCGGCGGCTCGCGCGCGTCCGTCGGGACGCGCTCGACTGCCAGCGCTGCGATCTCTGGAAGCACGCGACACAGACCGTGTTCGGCGCCGGACCCGCCACGGCAGAACTGATGCTCGTCGGCGAGCAGCCGGGCGACGCCGAGGACAAGAGCGGAGAGCCGTTCGTCGGCCCCGCTGGCGGCCTGCTCCGCAAGGCGCTCGTGGCCGCCGGGATCGACCCGGCCACGGTCTACCTGACCAACGCCGTCAAGCACTTCAAGTTCGAGGAGCGCGGCAAGCGCCGCATCCACAAGAAGCCTCGCGCCGACGAGGTTCGGGCCTGCCGTGTCTGGCTCGACGACGAGATTGCCATCGTCGGTCCGCGCGTGGTCGTCGCGATGGGGACCACCGCGGCGCGGGTGCTGCTGGGGGCGGGCGTGCGCGTGACCCGCGACCGGGCCACCGCGGTCCCCTCGAGCCTGGCCGAGCTGGTGACTGTCACCGTACACCCCTCGTCGGTCCTTCGCGCGCCCACGTCGGCGGCGCGCGCCGAGGCGTACCGGGCATTCGTCGCCGACCTGCGAGAGATCGCGAGACGGCTGGCGGGTTCCTGGCCACCGACCGGCCGCATGCACTGCGGCAGGCCATCGACGCGTGCCGCAAGGGCGGCACGGTCTCCATCCCGGGCGTCTATGGCGGCTGGCTCGACAAGTTCCCGCTCGGATCCGCCTTCGCGAAGGCGCTGACGCTCAGAATGGGACAGACGCACGTCCACGAAGGGCACGAAGAGGGAACACGAAGGGCACAAGGGGCACGAAGGGCACGAAGAGGGAACACGAAGGGCACAAAGGGCACGAAGGGCACGAAGAGGGAACACGAAGGGCACAAAGGGCACGAAGGGCACGAAGGGCACGAAGAGGGAACACGAAGGGCACAAAGGGCACGAAGGGCACGAAGAGGGAACACGAAGGGCACAAAGGGCACGAAGGGCACGAAGAGGGAACACGAAGGGCACAAGGGGCACGAAGGGCACGAAGCAAAGGAACGTACGCTGCGCGGCGCTGATGGAGGAAGGAACAGGATGGATCCGCGCGCCCGCCGGCGGTAGCATGCGCAGGAGGCGGCGCCACGCCCGGCGCCGTGCATCGGGAGGCTTACATGGCGGCTCGGCTGGAGTGGTTTCGGCGCGCGGCGATGCCGGCGATCGTCCTGACGCTCGTCGCGGGTGTGCCGGCGGGTGCATCGGGGGCCCGCACGCGCGGCGATCGCGTGGGGGTCCGCGCCACCGCGGCGCCAGGCACAGCGGATCAGCAGCGCGGGCGGTACAAGCGTGAAGGCGACAACTGTGTGTGGGACGCCCGCGATACGGGTCCCAACCAGTGCACACCGGTCACGATCGGCCGCTTCAAGCAGGAGGGCAAGCGCTGCGTCTGGGACGCATCCGACAAGGGCCCGGACCAGTGCACGCCGGCGCATGGCCGCTTCAAGCAGGAAGGCGACAAGTGCGTCTGGACGCCAGGCGACTCCGGCCCGAACCAGTGCAATCCCAGAAGGCCGCGTTAGCCCCGGGGCGCGCGGCGGCGTGTGCGGCCGCCATCGCGATGCTGGCCGGGGTCCTGCTCCGGCCCGGTGCGCTTGACGCCATGGCACGTCCCGGCGCCGCGACGGCGCGCCCGGTGCAGCCGCCGCTCGGCCGGACGCGGGACCTCGCCGTCGGCAAGCTGCTGGTGGCCGGCAAGGGCCTGGTGGACCGCAACTTCAAGGAGGCCGTCGTCCTGCTGATCGACTACACCGAGTCGGGCGCCTTCGGCCTGGTGATCAACCGCCCGACGAGCGCCCCGATTGCCAGCATCCTGCCGGACTTCAAGGGCCACAAGGGCGCATCGCAGATCGTGTACTTCGGCGGCCCCGTCGAGACCCCGGGGGTGATGGCTCTGTTGCGGGACGCGGCGTCCGCCCCGGGCGCGAAGCCCGTCTTCGGGGACGTGCAGCTCGTGTCGACGCCCGCGCTGCTCGCCAAGACAGTGTCGGCCGGTACCGGTCCCGACCGGTTCCGCGTGTACGTCGGCTACGCGGGATGGGCCGCGGGTCAGCTCGAGCGCGAGACCGCCCTCGGCGCGTGGCACGTCATCGACGGCGATCCGGACGCGGTGTTCGACCCCGAGCCCGACACGCTCTGGCGGCGAGAGGCGCCGCGGCGGGGCGAGCGGACCGCATCGACGGGCGCTGGCGGATCGCCTCACACGGCCCGTGACGTCAACCGCACCGCAGCCGCACGCCGACCTGCGCAGGCATCGGCCGCTGCGACGGGCGGGTCGCACCGATGAGGAACGACCCGAGCACGTCGCCTGGATCGGCGCGCACTCGCCCGTGCGCGGCGCAGATGGCCCGGAGCGCCGGCCCGCTCGTGGGGTTGCCGAAGGCCACTGACGAGTAGCCGCAGAGCAGGTCGAACGGGATTTGCGCGCAGAGCTCGTTCCAGAGGGCCTCGAGCGCGATCGCGCCGCGAAAGTCGCCCGCGGAGGCCATGACGTCCACCACCTCGCCGTACACCCGCAACGGACGCCGACCCGAGCTCAGGCGTCGCACCAGGCTGGAGACCAACGCCTCGAACGCGCCGCGATCCAGGACCTCGCTCCTGATGAGCTGCCGCCGCACGTCGGCCGCGTCGAGCACGGTCAGCAGGCCGGACTCGATTGTCCCGGTGATGGAGATTCCCAGCCGGCTGCACCGGCGCGCGGCCATCTGCCAATTGGGTGCGCTGATGATGGCGAGCAGGGATGACTCTTCCGCGACGCACTCGCACAAGAGGTCGGCCACGGCACACCCGCGCGACACACCGTCATCGAAGAGTTGAACTGTGTGACCGGGCGCGTGCACGGGAGCCTCGGTGGGGAACAAGAGCCGCAGGCGCTCACCTGCCCCGAACGCTGCCGCAAGAGACGTGCCGCACGTCGGCCGGCCGCGCCGGGGCGCACCTCGAAAATGACCGGAGATTCCGCGTCCAATTCGCAGCAATGCGGCCGGGCGCGCCCTCTCGTGTCACGCATGCCGACACCCGTGTAACGGGTACGCAAATGCGGCCGCGGGAACGCCGTCCGTGGTGGCGCGGCTCAGGCGGACGCGTGCTGTCCCTGCAGCGCGGACGCGGGCTTCATGGGGCACGGGACAGGACCCGCTGAGCCGGCGACGTAACGAGGCCGCGCCGTCCGCCGGTACCGAACGTGCAGACTCTGTCCGCGAGGCTCCAGGTGAGCGCGTTCCTCAAATGGCCGGGCTTCCGGGTCGCGGGCGCGGAGCGTGCGATCCACCACATCCGGCGCACTGTCTCGTCGTCGCGCTCGTGAGGTCGGGAGGAGGGTCATGGCAGACACAGTCGGCGATTTCCTGCTCGCGCGCCTTTCTGCATGGGGCGTGCACCGCATCTTCGGCTATCCGGGCGATGGCATCGACGGGATTGTCGGCGCGCTCGGCCGCGCCACCGACACAATCGACTTCGTTCAGGTCCGGCACGAGGAGATGGCCGCCTTCATGGCATGCGCCCACGCCAAGTTCACCGGCGAGGTGGGCGTCTGCCTGGCCACGTCGGGTCCCGGCGCCATCCACCTGCTGAACGGCCTGTACGACGCCAAGATGGACCACCAGCCCGTGGTGGCAATCGTCGGCCAGCAGGCGCGCGCTGCGCTCGGCGGCAGCTACCAGCAGGAAGTGGACCTGATCTCCCTCTTCAAGGACGTGGCCCACGAGTACGTCCACATGGCCTCCACCCCGGCCCAGGTACGGCACCTGGTGGATCGGGCCGTGCGCATCGCGAAGGTCGAGCGCACGGTGACGTGCATCATCTTCCCGAACGACCTGCAGGAGCTCGAGGCTGTCCCCGAGCCGCCCCGCAGGCACGGCACGGTGCATTCGGGCGTCGGCATCTGCATCCCGGAGATCCGCCCGCGCGAGGTGGACCTGCGGCGCGCCGCCGACGTGCTCAACGCGGGCTCGAAGGTGGCGATGCTCGTCGGGGCGGGCGCGCTCGGCGCCGCCGACCAGGTGGCGCAGACGGCCGAGACGCTCGGCGCGGGCGTCGCCAAGGCGCTGCTCGGCAAGGCGGTGCTGCGCGACGACCTGCCGTACGTGACGGGCCCGATCGGGCTGCTGGGCACCAGGCCGAGCTGGGACCTGATGACCGGGTGCGACACGCTGCTCATGGTGGGCAGCAGCTTCCCGTACTCGGAGTTCCTGCCGAAGCCCGGCCAGGCGCGCGGCGTGCAGATCGACATCGACGGACGGATGCTCGGCATCCGGTACCCCATGGAGGTGAACCTCGTCGGCGATGCCGCCGCCACACTGGATGCGCTGCTGCCGCTCCTGCAGCGGAAGACCGATCGGAGCTGGCGCACGCAGATCGAGAAGAACGTCGCCGAGTGGTGGAAGGTGCTCGAGGCGCGGGCGATGAACGACGCCAACCCGATCAACCCGCAGCGGGTCTTCTGGGAGCTGTCGTCGCGGCTGCCCGAGCGGGCGATCCTGACGTGCGATTCCGGCTCGTCGGCGAACTGGTTCGCGCGCGACGTGCGGATCAGGCCGGGGATGATGGCGTCGCTCTCGGGGACGCTCGCCACCATGGGACCGGCCGTACCGTACGCCATCGCGGCGAAGTTCGCCCACCCGGACCGCGTCGTGATTGCCATGGCCGGCGACGGGGCCATGCAGATGAACGGCATGAACGGCCTCATCACGATCGCGAAGTACTGGAAGCAGTGGAAGGATCCGCGCCTGGTCGTCCTGGTGCTGAACAACCGCGACCTGAATCAGGTCACCTGGGAGCAGCGCGTGCTGTCCGGCGACCCGAAGTTCGCCGGCTCGCAGGACCTGCCCGATGTCGGCTATGCCGAGTACGCGAAGTCGCTCGGGCTGGCCGGCGTGCGCGTGGACCGTCCGGCCGACATCGCCGGCGCCTGGGACCGCGTGCTGAAGGCCGATCGGCCGGCTGTCCTCGAGGCGGTCACCGATCCGGACGTGCCGCCGCTGCCGCCGCACATCTCGTGGGAGCAGGCGAAGTCGTTTGCCTCGTCAGTGCTGTCGGGCGACGCCAACGCGCTCGGTTTCATCAGGCAGACCGCCAAGGACGCGGTGGAGAGCTACGTCCCGCACAAGTCATGACTCTGAGCTCCGGCGGAGTCGAGGCGCGCACGCCGACGGCTGCCATCGAGCACGTCACGGCGACCGCGTACGTCGTCCCGACCGACGGCCCCGAATCGGACGGCACGCACGAGTGGGACCACACGACGGTAATCGTCGCGGAGGTGTCCTCGCGCGGGCTGACCGGGATCGGGTACACCTATGCCGCGGCCGCCGCGCGCGACGTCATCTGCCGCGTGCTGCGCCCGGCGCTGTCGGGCCGACCGGCGCTGGACGTCCCGGCCGCGTTCCAGGCGATGCTGGGCGCAGTCCGGAACATCGGCCGGCCCGGTGTGGCGTCCACGGCGATCTCGGCAATCGACATCGCGCTCTGGGACCTCAAGGCGCGGCTGCTGGGCACGTCGCTGCTCGATCTGCTGGGCGCCGTGCGCGAGAGCGTCAGGGTGTACGGCAGCGGCGGTTTCACCTCCTACTCAGACGATCGGCTCCAGCGCCAGCTTGGCGGCTGGGTCGCCGACGGCATGACGATGGTGAAGATGAAGGTCGGGCGGGATCCCGCGGCGGACCGTCGCCGCGTCCGGATGGCGCGCGAGGCGATCGGATCGGAGGCCGAGCTGTTCGTGGACGCCAACGGCGCGTACGACCGCACGCTGGCCGCCAGCCAGGCGCGTGACTTCGCGGAGCGCGGCGTGTGCTGGTTCGAGGAGCCGGTGACCTCCGACGACCTGGACGGCCTGCGCTGGCTGCGCGATCACGTCCCGGCGCCGATGAACGTGGCCGCCGGCGAGTACGGCTACGACGTCTGGTACTTCCGGCGGATGCTCGGCGCCGGCGCCGTGGACGTCCTGCAGGCGGATGGCACGCGATGCGGCGGCGTGACCGGCTTCCTGCAGGCGTCGGCGCTCTGCGAGGCGTGGCACCTGCCGATGTCCGCGCACACCGCGCCGCACGTGCACGCGTACGTCAGCTGCGCCGCGCCTCGGATCCGCCACATCGAGTACTTCCACGACCACGCCCGGATCGAGCCGCTGCTGTTCGACGGCGCGCTCACGCCGGCCCATGGCCGGCTCGCGCCGGATCGGTCGCGTCCCGGGCTCGGGATAGAGATCAAGCGACGGGATGCGGACGCGTACCGCGTCTGAGACGGAGCAGCTGTCGGCTGTCAGCCGTCAGCTGTGCGCTGAAACCTGACATCCTGAAGGAGATTCCGATGCATCGACCGGTCGTGATGGTGACGGGGGCTTCGGCGGGCGTGGGACGAGCCGTGGCGCGGGCGTTCGCCAGGCGCGCGGCACGCATCGGCCTGCTCGCGCGCGGCGAGGCCGGGCTCGAGGGCGCGCGCCGCGACGTCGAACGGGCGGGCGGCGACGCCCTCGTCCTGCCCGCCGACGTCTCGCGGCCCGACGAGGTGGAGCGAGCCGCCGGCATGCTGGAAGCCGCGTTCGGCCCGATCGACGTGTGGGTCAACAACGCCATGGTGACGGTGTTCTCGCCCGTGCGCGAGATGACCGCCGACGAGTTTCGGCGCGTGACCGAGGTCACCTACCTGGGCACCGTGAACGGGACGCTGTCGGCGCTGCGGCGGATGCTGCCGCGCGATCGCGGCGCGATCGTCCAGGTCGGGTCAGCGCTGGCATATCGCGGCATCCCGCTCCAGGCCGCCTACTGCGGCGCGAAGCACGCCATCCAGGGATTCTGCGACTCGCTGCGGGCCGAACTGCTGCACGACGGCAGCGGGGTGACGGTCACGATGGTGCAGCTGCCGGCCATGAACACGCCGCAGTTCGACTGGATGAAGAGCCGGCTGCCGAAGCGCGGCCGGCCGGTGCCCCCCGTGTTCCAGCCGGAAGTGGCGGCCGAGGCCGTGGTCTGGGGTGCCCGGCACCGGCGCCGCGAAGTCTACGTGGGGTACCCCACCGTGGTCACGACGGTCGGCAACAAGCTGGCCCCGGGTCTCGGCGACCGGTATCTCGCCAGCACCGGCTACGCGTCGCAGCAGACCGACCAGCCCGAGGACCCCGACCGGCCCGACAACCTCTGGGCCCCCGTGGACGCGGATCGCGATTTCGGCGTCCATGGGCGGTTTGGGTCCACGGCCCGCGGCAGGAGCTGGCAGCTCTGGCTGACCGAGCACCGCGGGCTGCTGGCCGGAGCCGCCGGAACGCTGGCGGCGGCCGGCGTGTTCGCGTTCAGACATTTTGCGCCCTGAACTCCCGCCTGTCGCCCGGGGACCCACAGTGGTAGGCTCGGACACGCCGGGCGGGAGGTTCAGCCTGTGAAGACGGGCCAATTGCCAAAGCTCAGAATCCTGCTCGCTGACGACCACGAGACCGTGCGTGCCGGCCTCAAGGCGATTCTGAGCGGACAAACGGACATGGAGGTTGTCGGCGAAGCGGCAGACGGCGAGGCCGCCGTCGCGCAGGCCCGCAAGCTCAACCCGGATGTCGTGGTCATGGACCTGTCGATGCCCGGCATGAACGGGCTGCGCACGGCAACCATGCTGCGCCAGGAGTGCCCCGGCGCCCGGATCGTCACGCTGACCCGGCATTCCGAGAGCGGCTTCGTCCGACAGCTCCTGCAGGCGGGTGTGTCCGCCTACGTCCTCAAGCAAAGCCGATCGGTGGAGGTGCTGGAAGCGATCCGCGCCGCGGCCACGAACCGGACGTTCCTCGATCCCGCCATTGTCGGCAAGGTCGTCGGCGAGGTGTTCGGTCTCTCGGCGCCGACCGGGACCGACGCGCCGCGTTCGGCCGACGTGCACCTGAGTCCAAGAGAAGAAGAGGTGCTCCGCCAGGTGGCCTGGGGCTACAGCCAGAAGGAGATTGCGGGCACGCTCCAGGTCAGCGTCAAGACCATCGAGAGCCACAAGGCGAACGCGATGCACAAGCTCGGCATGAAGAGCCGCATCGACGTGGTCCGCTACGCCCTGCTCAGGGGCTGGCTCGAAGAGAACTGACGGTCCCCGTCGAGCTGCTCAGGGGGATCCCCGACGGGAGTGCGAGTCGGGCGGGCACGCCGCAATCGCCGCCGGCGGCCGAGGGTCGCCGCTAGCGCTTGCGACTGGACGTCGAGGTCTTGCGGCTGGACGACTTCCGGCTCGATTTCGACGACTTGCGCTTCGGCACCTTGGCGCCTCCCTCACGCGCTTCCGAGAGGCCGATCGCGATCGCCTGCTTGCGGCTCTTCACCTTCTTGCCGGAACCGCTCTTCAGTTTCCCCTGCTTCATCTCGCGCATCGCGCGCGCCACCTTCCGTCCGGCCTTCTTGCCATACTTCGCCATGGGGCCTCCATCGCCGACAGCGCGGCGAGCGGCTGGGGACGCTGTTCGATCGTGCGTCGGCCGGCCGCGTGCGCGCAAGCTGAGCGACGCAGCGGCGCGTCCGGACGTTCACGGGATACGCCCGCTCCGGGTAGGATGAAGCGGCCGGCCCGCCATCCCGCGCGGCCGGGCGTGAACACCGAGGACCCGACATGACAGACAGACCCAATGGCACGATGACCCGACGGCAATTCGCGTCGAGGACGGCGATGGCGGCGTTTTCGGCCGCCATCCTTCCGGGTCGCGCATTCGCGCGCCAGGCGCCGGGCGATCGGTTGAACATCGCAGGCATCGGCATCGGCGGCATGGGTGCCTCCAACCTGAAGGCCTGCGAAGGCGAGAACATCGTCGCGCTCTGCGACGTGGACCGCGGCTACTCGGCCAAGACCGCCGCGCTGTATCCGAAGGCCCCGCTCTACACGGATTACCGCGAGATGCTCGAGAAGGAGAAGGGCATCGACGCGGTCGTCATTGCGACGCCAGACCACACGCATGCCGTGATCACGATGGCCTGCCTCGAGGCAGGCAAGCACGTGTACTGTCAGAAGCCGCTGACGCACACCGTGTCGGAGGCGCGCGCGATCACCGAAGCCGCCCGGCGGTACAAGGTCGTCACGCAGATGGGCAACCAGGGCCACTCGTACGAGTCGATCCGGATCCTCAAGGAGTGGCTCGACGACGGGGCCATCGGCGACGTCACCGAAGTACACGCGTGGACCGACCGGCCGGTCGGCGGTGACCCCTGGTCCGACTTCGCCGTCCGCGCGCGGCCCGTGGAGACGCCCCCGGTGCCCGAGGGGCTCGACTGGGATCGCTGGCTCGGGCCCGTCGCGTCTCGTCCGTACAGCCCGGAGTACGTGCCGATGAAGTGGCGGGCCTGGATCGATTTCGGCACCGGCCCGCTCGGCGATATGGGCTGCCACATCCTGGATCCCGCTTTCTGGGCGCTGGAGCTGGGGCCGCCCGCAGTCATCGAAGCGACGTCCACCCACTACGATCCGGCGGTCGCCTCCGAGACCTACCCGCGCGCGTCCATCGTGCGCTACCAGTTCCCGGCGCGCGGCAGCCGGCCGCCGGTGAAGCTCACGTGGTACGACGGACGACTGCTGCCGCCGTTGCCGGCGGACTTCGAGCCGGGGCGCACGCTGCCCGGCAGCGGGGCCCTGCTGATCGGCGACAAGGGCGTCATCCTGCACGGCTCCCACGGCGCCGACGGCGTCCGCATCGTCCCCGAGGCGAAGATGCAGGCGTACACCAGGCCGCCGGCGAGTCTGCCGAGGGTGATCGGGGGGCACGAGGCCGACTGGATCCGCGCGTGCAAGGAGGGGCCCGGCGGCACGCCGCCCTGCTCGCCGTTCGAGTACGGCGGCGCGCTCACCGAGATGGTCCTGCTCGGCGTGATCGCCATCCGGATGAAGGACCATCGCCTCGAATGGGACGGTGCCGCACGGCGGTTCACGAACAACGACGAGGCCAACACGATGCTTGGCATCCAGTATCGAGAGGGATGGACGCTGTAGGCGCTGCACGGGGCACGCCGGGCGCGCCGCCCGGTTCAGGAGGGCGCCGCGGCCTCATCGCCGCCGTCGTCATCGCCGTCGCGGCGCTGGCGGCCTGGGGCGTCGTCTCGAAGCGGCGATCGGAGCCGGTTGGGGTGACGGCAGCCGCGCCTCTCCGGGCGGACACGTCGGCGGCGTCGCGCGGCGTGCCGGCTGAAGGCGAGTTCGAACCGACCATGCTGAATTCCGGCGGCGCGCGGCCGGGGCGCGCCCCCGAGGGCATGGTGTGGATCCCCGGTGGCGAATTCTCGATGGGCGCCGCCGAGCCGGTCGGTCACGACATGAACGAGGTCGGCATGCAGGCGACCCGCGACTCGCGGCCCATCCACCGCGTCTACGTCGACGGCTTCTGGATGGACACCACCGAGGTCACCAACGACGAGTTCGCCGCCTTCGTCAAGGCAACCGGGTACGTCACAGTGGCCGAGCGCACGCCGCGCGCCGAGGACTTCCCCGGCGCGTCGCCCGAGAGCCTCGTGGCCGGCGCCGTCGTGTTCGCGCCGCCGGATCATGCCGTGCCGCTCGACAACTACGACCAATGGTGGAGGTACGTACGCGGCGCGAACTGGCGTCACCCCGTCAGCCCGGCCAGCAATCTCGGCGGCCGCGGCCGCTATCCCGTCGTGGATGTCGCGTACGAAGACGCGGAGGCGTACGCGAAGTGGGCCGGCAAGCGCCTGCCGACCGAGGCCGAGTGGGAGTTCGCCGGCCGCGGCGGGCTCGCCGGGAGACTCTACCCGTGGGGCGACGACTTCAGGCCGGGCGGCCGCTACATGGCGAACTCGCACCAGGGCCACTTCCCCAACCAGGACACCGGCGACGACCGCTACAAGGGCCTGGCGCCCGTCGCCGAGTTTCCACCGAACGGCTACGGCTTGTACGACATGGCGGGCAACGCGTGGGAGTGGGTGAGCGACTGGTACCGGCCCGACTACTACGGCGAGCTCGCGGCGGCCGGGAGGGTTGCGCGCAATCCGCACGGGCCCACCGCGTCGCTCGATCCCGCCGAACCCGGTCAGCCCAAGCGCGTCCAGCGCGGCGGCTCGTTCCTGTGCACGGATCGGTCCTGCTCGCGGTACATGGTCGGCACGCGCGGGAAGGGCGAGGTGAGCACGGGCACCAATCACGTGGGCTTCCGGTGCGTGCGTAACGCGACCGTGCGCCGGGACCCGCGGGCCGACTGATCGCTCACAACTGCCTACTGCCTACTGCCTACTGCCTACCGCCTACTGCCTACTGCCTGCTGCCTTTCTGCTTCCGCGCGAGCACCAGGCAGAGGACGAGCGCCGGGATCCCGAGCAGGCCGCAGCCGATGAAGAAGAGCGCATAGCCGTCCAGCAGCGTCCGGCCGGAGCCCAGGTGCTCGACGATGACACCAGAGAAGCCTTTCGAGAACTTCCCGACGTACGTGTACGCCGAGCTGAGCAGCGCGTACTGCGTGGCCGTGTAGCCCAGGCTGGTCAGGCTCGACATGTAGGTGACCAGCGCGACGCCGGCAAAGCCAATCCCGAAGTTGTCACAGAACATGACCGCGCCGAACACCCGCAGGTCGGGCCCGTACCAGGCGAGCAGCGCGAAATTGGCGATGACCACGCTCTGCAGGACGAGGCCGGCGACGAGCGCCTTCATGTAGCCGAAGCGCAGCGCGGCGAAGCCGCCCGCGGCAATCCCGAGCAGTGAGGCGACCAGGCCGATCGAGGCGCGCACCGCGCCCACGGCGTCCTTCGACAGCCCGAGATCGTGATAGTACGGGTTGGCCATCGGGCCCATCATGAACTCGGGCAGCCGGTAGAAGCTGATCATCGCCAGCATCAGCAGTGCCATCCAGCCGTAGACGCGGAAGAACTCCGCGAACGGCCCCACCACGGCGTCCACGAACCCTCGCAGGCTGGCCAGCGGCGCCGTCCGCGCCTTGGCCTGGAACACCGCGGCCGCGCGTTCCGGCTCGATGGCCGCCAGGCTCGCGCCAATCCCCACGACCATCAGCGCCGCCATCAGCGCATAGGAGAACGGCCAGCCCCAGTGGCTGGCGGCGATGAGGATCAGCGCGTCGGTCACGAGCAGCGCCGCACGGTAGCCGAGCTGGTACGCGGCCGACAGCAGGCCCAGCTCGTCGCCGTCGCTGGCCGCCTCGATGCGCCACGCGTCCACGACGATGTCCTGCGTGGAGGAGGCGAAGGCCACGACGAGCGCCAGCGCGCCGAACGGCGCCAGGCCGGCCCCGGGGCCCAGCGCCGAGAGCCCGAGCAGGCCGAGGCCCACCACGACCTGCGACACGATCATCCAGCCCCGCCGGCGCCCGAACCGCCCGACCACCGGCGCGTCCACGCGGTCGATGATCGGCGCCCACAGGAACTTCAGCGAGTACGCCAGCCCGACCCACGACAGGAACCCGATGGCGCCGAGCGTCGTGCCCTTGTCCCGCAGCCAGTAGCCCAGCGTGTTGCCGGTGAGGAGAAAAGGCAGCCCGGACGAGAAGCCGAGCAGGAGCATCACGGCGACCTTGGGCTGGCCGAGCGAGGTCAGGACGTCCCGTTTGCTCGCGCGGGCAGCGGTCATCCGAGCACCTCGCCCATGCCGCCCGCGCGGAGGCGCGAGACGACCTCGCAGGGGCCGATGCGGGTCCCGGGGGTCATGACGCGCGATAGTACTCCGAACCCGCCGCCGCTGGCGGGGCTCTGGCCCGGCGCCGCATGTAAGATCGGGACGCCATGCGCAGCCTGCCCGCCCTCTTCGAGAACAACCGCCGCTGGGCGCGTCGCACCAGCGAGCGCGATCCGGCGTTCTTCTCCTCGCTCGCCGCCCAGCAGTCGCCCCGATACCTCTGGATCGGCTGCTCCGACAGCCGGGTCCCGGCCAACGAGATCGTGGATCTCCGTCCCGGGGAGCTCTTCGTCCACCGCAACGTCGCCAACCTCGTCGTCCACACCGATCTGAACTGCCTGTCGGTGCTCCAGTACGCGGTGGACGTGCTGACGGTGAGCGATGTGATCGTGTGCGGGCACTACGGATGCGGCGGCGTGCGGGCGGCGTTCCTCCGGTCGTCGCTCGGGCTCATCGACAACTGGCTGCGGCACATCCAGGACGTGCGCGAGCGCCACGACGAGCGGCTGTCCGGCGAGGAGGATGACGAAGCGCGCATCGCCCGCCTCTGCGAGCTGAACGTGATCGAGCAGGTCCGTAACGTGTGCCAGACGACCGTCGTGCAGGGGGCGTGGGCCCGCGGCCAGCGCCTCGACGTCCACGGCTGGATCTACGCGGTCGGCGACGGCCTGCTGCGCGACCTGAGGTGCACGGTCGCGAGCCCGGACGAGGTGATGCCGGCGTATGCGGCCGCCGTCGACGCAGCCTCCATGTAGCCCTGATGCAGGGCTGATGTAGCGCAGACCTTTAGGTCTGCCCCGCGCCCCGCACTGCCCGCGCGGCGGGGTGCAGGGCTGGTGTAGCGCAGACCTTTAGGTCTGCCCCGCGCCCCGCACTGCCCCGCGCGCCGCTCTGCCCGCGCGCCGGTTGGCAGGCCTGAAGGCCTGCGCTACACGTGGCGGGTGAGGGGCAGTCGGCGGGTGCAGGGCTGATGTAGCGCAGACCTTTAGGTCTGCCCCGCGCGCCGCTCTGCCCCGCGCGCCGCTCTGCCCCACGCCCCGCTCTGCCCGCGCGCCGGTTGGCAGGCCTGAAGGCCTGCGCTACACGTGGCGGGTGAGGGGCAGTCGGCGGGTGCAGGGCTGGTGTAGCGCAGACCTTCAGGTCTGCCCCGCGCCCCGCACTGCCCCGCGCGCCGCTCTGCCCGCGCGCCGGTTGGCAGGCCTGAAGGCCTGCGCTACACGTGGCGGGTGCAGGGCAGGCAAGGCCTGCGCTACACGTGGCGGGTGCAGGGCAGGCGGCGGGGTGCAAGGCTGATGTAGCGCAGACCTTTAGGTCTGCCCCGCGGCCCGCTCTGCCCGCGCGCCGGTTGGCAGGCCTGAAGGCCTGCGCTACACGTGGCGGGTGCAGGGCAGGCAAGGCCTGCGCTACACGTGGCGGGTGCAGGGCAGGCGGCGGGGTGCAAGGCTGATGTAGCGCAGACCTTCAGGTCTGCCCCGCGCCCCGCACTGCCCCGCGCGCCGCACCGCCCGCGCGCCGGTTGGCAGGCCTGAAGGCCTGCGCTACACGTGGCGGGTGCAGGGCAGGCGACGGGGTGCAGGGCAGGCGGCGGGGTGCAGGGCTGATGTAGCGCAGACCTTTAGGTCTGCCCCGCGCCCCGCACTGCCCCACGCCCCGCATTGCCCCGCGCGCCGGTTGGCAGGCCTGAAGGCCTGCGCTACACGTGGCGGGTGCAGGGCAGGCAAGGCCTGCGCTACACGTGGCGGGTGAGGGGCAGTCGGCGGGGTGCAGGGCTGATGTAGCGCAGACCTTCAGGTCTGCCCCGCGGCCCGCACCGCCCGCGCGCCGGTTGGCAGGCCTGAAGGCCTGCGCTACACGTGGCGGATGAGGGGCCGGGCGCGGGGCTATTTGCGCCGCAGCAGGCGGTCCAGGGAGATCGGGCCGCCGCCGGCGGCGGCGATGAGCAGGAACACGAAGCAGTAGAGCGCGGCGAGCTCGCCGTGATTCAGGATCGGCCAGAAGGCCGCCCGCGCGTGGGCCTTGAAGTACGCGGCAGCCATTTCCCCCGACAGCACGAACGCCACCGGCCGCGTGAAGAGGCCAAGCAGCAGCAGCGCGCCGCCGCCAAGCTCGAGCACGCCCGCCAGCCAGAAGAGCGAGCCGAACGGCGCCGTGTGCCCCGTGCCCCCGAACCCGCCGAGCAAGCCCAGCAGCTTCTGCGCGCCATGCGGCATGAAGAGGAACCCGGCCGCGATGCGCAGCAGGGACAGCGCGTAGGGCTGCCAGCGACTCACCCGATCAACTCCCATCTCCTATCCTCCCATCCTCCCATCCTCCCATCCTCCCATCCTCCCATCCTCCCACGCTCCCATCCTCCCATCCTCCCATCCTCCCATCCTCCTATCCTCCCATCCTCCCACGCTCCCATCCTCCCATGCTCCCATGCTCCCGTCCTCCCCATGCTATTCTCCGGCCCGTGGAGGTGTGCTCGATGCGGAGAATCAGGACGGCCGGTCTCATCATCGCGGGAGTGGCGTTGGCGGGCATCACGCTCACGGCCGACGTCCGCACGGAAGAGAAAACCCACGTCAGCTTCGGCGGTGCGCTCGGCAAGATGGTCAACTTGTTCGGCGGCAGGTCGGCCAGGGAGGGTCTCGTCGAGACCATCGCGATCAAGGGCGATCGGAAGATGACGACGACGACCAAGACCGCGCAGTTGGTCGATCTCGCCGAAGAGAAGATTTACGACATCGACCTGGAACACAAGAGCTACACGGTCATGACGTTCGCCCAGCTCAGGCAGCAGATGGAAGAAGCGCGTGCCAAGGCGAAGGAGCGGATCGACAAGGCGCAGAGCGAGAAGGGGGCCGGGCAACCCACCGAGCCGCAGAAGAAGATGGCCATCGACGTGTCGACGAAGGAGACGGGCGAGAAGAAGCAGATCAATGGCTTCGACTGCCACGAGGTCGTCACGACCGTCACCATGCACGAGGACGGCAAGACACTCGAGGAGGCCGGCGGCATGGTGCTGACCAACGACGCGTGGATGACCGCGCCCATCGCGGCGATGAAGGAGGTGCAGGCGTTCAACCGCCGCTTCTTCGAGAGCGTGTCCGGGACGAGCATGGAGGAGGCGGGGCAGCAGATGGCGACGGCGATGGCCATGTACCCTGGCCTCAAGGACGCCCTCGGCAGGGTCCACACCGAGGGGGCCAGAGGCAACGGCACGCCCATCTCGACGGTTCTGACGGTCGCGGCCGTGCAGAGTCCCGAGCAGGCGACCGAGCAGGCCAGCCAGGAGCAGGACGCCTCGAGCGGCGGAGGCCTTGGCGGTATGCTCGCGCGACGGTTGATGAAGAAGAAGGAGAAGGAGAAGGAGAAGCAGCAGGAAGAGCAGAAGGGCGCCGAGACGCCGGGCCGCTCGACGATCATGACGACCATGGTGGACGTGCTCAGCGTCGCGACCGACGTCCCCGAGGACGCCGTCGCGATCCCCGCCGGCTTCAAGGAGAAGAAATAGTCACCTTCTCGATCACCACGTCCTCGACGGGCCGGTCCCTGGGGCCGGTCCGCGCCTTCCCGATCGCCCTGACCACGTCCATGCCCTCCTCGACGACGCCGAACACGGTATGCCGGTTGTCGAGATGGGGCGTCGGCCCCAGCGTGATGAAGAACTGGCTGCCGTTGGTGTTGGCGCCGGCGTTCGCCATCGAGAGGATGCCCTCCTTGTCGTGGCGCAGCGCCGGATGGAACTCGTCGGCGAACTTGTACCCGGGGCCGCCGGTGCCCTGGCCGAGCGGGTCGCCGCCCTGGATCATGAAGCCGTCGATCACGCGGTGGAAGACCGTGCCGTCGTAATAGGGCGCCGCCTTCTTCCTGCCGTCACGCGGATCCGTGAACTCCTTCGTCCCCTGGGCGAGGCCCACGAAGTTGGCGACGGTGTTCGGCGCCTGGTCGTCGAACAGGCGAATCGTGAAGCTCCCCTTGGTCGTGTCGAACCGGGCCGTTGTGCTCATGCGGGGATCGTATCCCACACGGCCGGGGCCCACCACATCCAGCGTGCCATCTCCGTAAAGCCCCCCAGCGGCACAGCCGGGTTTGGCGGGTCGGACCTCGCGGCCTACAATCAGCAGGTTATGCCCATTCTCACCCCCGATCTGGACGCGCTGGTCCGCGGGCAGTACCGGCGACCCCTTCCGCCTGCTCGGCCCTCACGTGGATGGGCGGCGGGTCATCGTCCGCACGCTCACGCCGGGCGTCCGGTCGGTCGAGCTGCTGCTGACCTTCCCGCGCGACGCACGGGTCCCGATGGCCCGCCTCCATGCCGACGGCCTGTTCGAGGCCGAGCTGCCGGGCCTGACCTCGCTCGAGGGCGGCGTGGACTACCGGCTGGAGATCCACCCCGAGGCCGGCGCGCCGTACGTGGTGGACGACGCCTACCGGTTCGGGCGGATCGTCAGCGACTTCGACCTGCACCTGTTCGGTGAAGGCACGTTCCACGGCGCGTGCGACCGGCTGGGCGCGCACCCGGTGGAGCTCGGCGGGGTGACCGGTGTGCACTTCGCCGTCTGGGCGCCCAACGCGCAGCGCGTCTCGGTCGTCGGCGACTTCAACCGGTGGGACGGGCGCGCGCACGTGATGCGCCGGCTGGTGCCGTCGGGCATCTGGGAGCTCTTCGTGCCCGGGATTGGCGACGGCGACCGGTACAAGTTCGAGATCCGCACCGACGAGGGGCACCTGCTCCACAAGTCGGATCCGTACGGGCGCTACTTCGAGGTGCCGCCGCGGTCGGCGTCGATCGTCTGCCGGGCCGACGGGTACGCGTGGACCGACGGGGAGTGGATGGCGGCCCGCGCGGACGCCGGCGAGTCGTTCGCCCGCCCGATGTCGACCTACGAAGTGCATCTCGGCTCGTGGCGCCGCGTGCCCGAGGACGGCAACCGCCCGCTGACCTACCGCGAGCTGGCCGATCAGCTCGTCACGTACGTGAAGGCGCAGGGCTTCACGCACATCGAGCTGCTGCCGGTGCTCGAGCACCCGTACAGCGGGTCGTGGGGCTACCAGGTCATCGGGTTCTTCGCGCCGACCAGCCGGCACGGCCACCCGAACGACTTCAAGTACTTCGTGGACGCCTGCCATCGGGCGGGCATCGGCGTGCTCCTGGACTGGGTGCCGGGGCACTTCCCGAAGGACGCGCACGGCCTCGCGCGGTTCGACGGGACCGCGCTCTACGAGCACGAGGATCCGCGCCAGGGCGAGCACCAGGACTGGGGCACGCTGATCTTCAACTACGGCCGGAACGAGGTGCGGAACTTCCTGCTCTCGAGCGCACTGTTCTGGCTGCGCGAGTACCACCTCGACGGCCTTCGCGTGGACGCCGTCGCCTCGATGCTGTACCTCGACTACTCGCGCCGGGAGGGCCAGTGGGTGCCGAACAAGTACGGCGGCCGCGAGAACCTGGACGCCGTCTCGTTCCTGCAGCAGATGAACACGATCACCCACGCCGAGCTGCCCGGCACGATCACCGTGGCCGAGGAGTCCACGGCCTGGCCGGGCGTCAGCCGGCCCGTGCACCTCGGGGGCCTCGGGTTCACCTACAAGTGGAACATGGGCTGGATGCACGACACCCTGAAGTTCGCCTCGCGCGACCCCATCCACCGCCGCTGGTCCCAGAACGAGATCACGTTCTCGATGCTCTACGCGTACACCGAGAACTTCATCCTGCCGTACTCGCACGACGAAGTCGTGCACGGCAAGCGGTCGATGCTGGACAAGATGCCCGGGGACTCGTGGCAGAAGGCGGCGACGCTGCGCACGCTGTACGCCTTCATGTACACGCACCCGGGCAAGAAGCTGCTGTTCATGGGCGACGAGTTCGGGCAGTGGCGCGAGTGGAATGCCGAGGGGAGCCTGGACTGGGACGCGCTGCCGTATCAGCCGCATCAGGGCCTGAGCGCGCTCGTCCGGGCGCTCAACTGGCACTACGGCGCGAGCCCGGCCCTGTTCCAGCGCGACTTCGATCCCTCCGGCTTCCAGTGGATCGACTGCAGCGACAGCGAGAACAGCGTGCTGTCCCTCGTCCGCCGCGGAGCGCCCGAAACCCCTCCTGTCGTGGCGATCTTCAACTGGACGCCCGTCGTCCGTCACGACTACCGGTTCGGTGCGCCGCTGCCCGGGCCCTGGCGGGTGCTCGTCAACACGGACTCGGCCGAGTTCGGCGGATCGGGCGCCGGATCGTCGGGCGAGATCTCGCCGATCGGCGAGGCCATGCACGGCTTCGACCAGTCGTTCGTGGCGACGCTGCCGCCGCTCGGGGCCCTGATCCTCACGCCGGCGTGACCGGCTCCCTCCGCGGCCCGTCGTGTAAATGTGACGAAGCGGGTCTCATCGATGACGAACCGCCAGAACACCGGGACGGATGCTATCTCCGGCGTGGCGGACTACGGGTAAGTCCTTGCACATGAGCCGTTTTCGGCTTGACTCACCCGGTCGCCGCCGCTCATAGTCGATTCCTTATGAGGCGGGTGCAGATCACCCAGACGCGCGTCATCTTCGGGGTGGCGACCCTCCTCGGATTCTTCTCCACCTTCCAGGCCGCGCAGCTCGTCACGTTCGTCTCGGACAAGCCCACGTCGATGTGGCTCCTGGCGGGCCTCAACATGGGCTACTGGTACTCGTGGGCGCTGCTCGCCCCGATCGTGCTGTGGCTCGCGCGCCGATTCCCATTCGAGCGCGGCACGTGGCTGCGGTCCATTCCCGTCCACCTGGTGGGCGTCACCGTGATCACAGTGGCGCACCTGGCCATGTCCGAGGCCGTCCGGGTCGGCCTCTCCATGGTGTTCTGGGACGGGCCCATGTCGAACTACAGCTGGTGGAAGGCGCTGACACGCGCCTACTTCCAGAGCTTCGACTGGGAGATGATGACCTACTGGGCCATCGTCGTGGCCCACCACGCGGTGAGCTATTACCGTCAGGCGCAGGAGCGGACGCTCCGCGCCTCACGCCTCGAGACGCAGCTGGCCGAGGCGCAGCTGCAGGCGCTGCAGCGCCAGCTCCACCCGCATTTTCTCTTCAACACGCTCAACGCGATCTCGGCGCTGATGCACCGCGACGTCGAGGCCGCCGACCAGATGCTGTCGCGCCTGAGCGACCTGCTCCGCATCGCGCTCGACCAGCGGGGCGCGCAGGAAGTGGCGCTCAAGGACGAGCTCGAGTTCCTCCAGAAGTACCTGGAGATCGAGCAGGCCCGGTTCGGGGACCGCCTGACGGTGTCGTTCTCGATCGAGCCCGAGACGCTGGATGCCCAGGTTCCGAACCTTATCCTCCAGCCGCTCGTCGAAAACAGCGTGCGGCACGCCGTGGCGGTGCGCATCGAGCCCGGCCACATCGAGGTGCGGGCCCGGCGCGTGGACGCCTCGCTGGAGCTGGTGGTGCGGGACAACGGCCCCGGCCTCCCGCCCGGCCGGATTGCCGTGCCCGGCAAAGGCGTCGGCCTGGCGAACACGCGGTCGCGGCTCGAGCGGCTCTACGGAGCGTCGCAGCGGCTGACGTTCGCCGAGCCCCCGGGCGGCGGACTGATTGTCACCGTGACCGTGCCGTTCCGCTCGGAAGACGTGGCCGAGGTCGAGGATTTCAACGACGAGTTCAAGGGTGTCGCGTGACCAAGATCCGAACGCTGGTCGTCGATGACGAGCCGATGGCCCGGGAGCGCATCCTGGGGCTGCTGGCGCAGGAGACCGACGTCGAGGTGGTGGGCCAGTGCGCCGACGGCGTGCAGGCGGTGAACGCCATCCAGCAGCTCTCCCCCGAGCTCGTGTTCCTCGACGTGCAGATGCCGGCCGTGGACGGCTTCGGCGTGATCCGCCAGGTCGGCCCCGAGAAGATGCCGATGGTGGTCTTCGTGACCGCCTACGACGAATACGCGCTGCAGGCCTTCGAGGTGCACGCGCTCGACTACCTGCTGAAGCCCTTCGGGCGCGACCGCCTGCAGCAGTGCCTCGATCACGCGCGCCACCAGCGCGAGCGGCAGCGCGCCGGCGACCTGGGCAAGAGCCTGCTCGCGCTCGTGCAGGACTTCCGCCCGGAACAGAAGAAGCAGGATCGGCTCGTCGTGAAGTCCGGCGGGCGCGTGTTCTTCGTGCGCACCGAGGAGATCGACTGGATCGAGGCCTCCGGCAACTACGTGCGCCTGCACATGAAGGAGCAGTCGTACCTGTTCCGCGAGACGATGAACCAGATGGAGGCGCGGCTGGACGCGCAGCGGTTCTTCCGCATCCACCGCTCCCGCATCGTCAACACCGAGCGGATCAAGGAGCTGCAGCCCTGGTTCAACGGCGAGTACGTCGTGGTGCTGCAGAACGGCGCGCAGCTCAGGCTCAGCCGGAGCTACCGGGAGAAGCTCGAAGAGCGTCTCGGGAAGGCCCTGTAGCCTGCCAGCGATCGAGGACTTTCGCGCGATAGGCCCGGCCGACCCGCAGGTGGCGGCCGTCGCGCATGACGAGGGCGGGCTCTCCGCCCGGCCGCGTCACCAGCTCCCGCACGTGCGAGAGGTTCACCAGCCAGCGCCGGTGTACCCGGCAGAACCGGTCCCCGCTCAGGCGTCCCTCGATGGCGCTCAGCGTCTCGCGCACCAGGTACGCCCGCTCGGTCGTGTGGAGCCGCACGTAGTTGCCGTCCGACTCGACGGCGTCGAGCTCGTCCAGCTCGACGAGCAACACGCGTCCGGCGGATCGGACCACCAGGCGCTCCGCGGTCGGTGACGCCTCGCCGCCGGTGACGAGCGAGGCGAACTGCCGCGCCAGCAGCTCGTCCCGGCCCTCCTCGAGCCTGCGCCGCGCGGCCGCCAGGGCGGCGCTCAGCCGGTCGCGCCCGACCGGCTTCAGCAGGTAGTCGAAGGCGCGCACCTCGAAGGCCTTGACGGCGAGCTCGTCGTCGTCCGACACGCAGATCGTCAGCGGCATGTCGTCGCCGAGCTCGGCCATGACGCCGAAGCCGTCGAGTCTCTGCAGCCGGATGTCGAGCAGCACGAGATCGGGCGAGTGGTGCCGGATCTCCCGTACGGCGTCCACGCCGGTGGCGCACGCGCCGATCACCTCCACGTCGGGCTCGGCCGCGAGGAGCTCCACGAGGTGCGTCCGCGCCAGCGGCTGGTCTTCCACGACGAGCACGCGCATCGGCATTCGGCTGGCCCCAGGCGCTCGAACTATCGGCCCTCGGATCGTGCGGGTCAAGGCGCCGGACCCCATTTCGCCAGCCGTTCCATGCCGCTGGTCACCCCCTGTCCACCGTTGGCCATCCGGCCTGCCAGTTCGTACCGTGCCGGCGCAGTCCGTCACCGGAAACACGCGCGGGACCGACACCGGCAGGACCGGAGGCGCCGCGGTTGCAGGCGTGTTTACGCGCGCTCGAACTTTCCTGGGACGAACGGTGTGGGACGAAGGTCCGTCTCGGGGTGGCCAGACCATTCGCGCGTGACCAGCCGCAGGTCGCGCGTGACGAAAGGCTGGTCATCTCGGCGGTGCGCCGAGGCCGTTCGCGAAACTTCTCAACTCCCGGCGTCAAAACATCGTCCAAGACAGGCAGACCCCACGCCCTCTTTCCCGGGGAGCTCATCGTGACGAAGATTCGGACCCTGGTTGTGGACGACGAACCGATGGCACGCGAGCGCGTGCTGAGCCTGCTGCAGCAGCAGCCGGATATCGAGGTGGTGGGTGAGTGTGCGGACGGCGCCCAGGCCCTGTCGGCGATCGAGCGCCTGGAGCCGGAGCTCGTGTTCCTCGATATCCAGATTCCCGTCATGGACGGCTTCGGCGTGATTCGCGCACTGGCTCCGAACCGGATTCCGATGGTGGTGTTCACGACGGCGTACGACGAGTACGCGCTCAGGGCCTTCGAGGTGCACGCGCTCGACTACCTCCTGAAGCCATTCGACGGGCCGCGGTTCCTGCGGACGCTCGAGCGCGCACGCGAGCGGCTGGATCGGCAGCGCGTCGGCGACCTCGGCAAGCGCCTGCTCGCGATGGTGCAGGACCTGAAGCCCGAGCCCGCGCAGCCGTCGGATCGGCTCGTCGTCAAGTCGGGCGGCCGGATCTTCTTCGTCAGAACGGAAGAAATCGACTGGGTGGACGCCGCCGGCAACTACGTGCGGCTGCACGTGAAGGGCGACTCGTACCTGTTCCGGGAGACGATGGCGGCCATGGAAGCGCGCCTGGACCGCACCCGCTTCGTGCGCATCCATCGGTCGCACATCGTGAACGCCGACCGCATCAAGGAGCTGCAGCCCGCCAACGGGGACTACATCGTGGTGCTCAGGAGCGGCACCCAGCTGCCGCTCAGCCGCGGGCACCGAGACAAGCTGCAGAGCCGGCTGGCGGCGCGCTGAACGGCACGCATGCAGCGCCGGCCTTCAGGCCTGCTGACAGCGCTGAACGACACGCATGTAGCGCAAGCCTTCAGGCCTGCTGACAGCGCTGAACGACACGCATGTAGCGCAGGCCTTCAGGCCTGCTGACAGCGCTGAACGGCACGCATGTAGCGCAGGCCTTCAGGCCTGCTGACAGCGTTGAACGACACGCATGTAGCGCAGGCCTTCAGGCCTGCTGACAGCGCTGAACGGCACGCATGTAGCGCAGGCCTTCAGGCCTGCTGACAGCGCTGAACGGCACGCATGTAGCGCAGGCCTTCAGGCCTGCTGATAGCGGCAGAGGCAGACCTGAAGGTCTGCGCTGCAGATGCCGCAGCTACTCCTGCCGCAGCGCCGCCGCGGGCTCGATTCGGGCCGTGCGCCGCGCCGGCCAGAGCGCCGCGACGACCCCGGCGCCCGCCAGCACCACCCCCACGGCCGCATACGTCGGCGCGTCGGCCGCCCCGACGCCGAACAGCAGGCTGCCCAGCCCCCGGGTGACGACGACCGACAGGATCGCGCCGAGCAGGAAGCCGGACGCGATGACGACCAGCGAGCTGGCCAGCACCATCCGGCCGAGCTGCCAGGCCGTGGCCCCGAGCGCCATGCGGATCCCGAACTCCCGCGTGCGCGCCGCCGTCGCCACCGAGATCACGCCGTAAAGGCCCGCGGCCACCAGGAACACCGCGAGCGCCGAGGACGCCGCCAGGAGCCACGCCAGCAGGCGCTCCACCGAAACCGACCCGCGCACGCGCTCGGCCATCGTCTGCACGTGGAAGAGCGGGATGCCGGCGTCCACGGTCCGGGCCGCGTCGGTGACCGAGGCAATCAGCCCCGCCGGCGGCACCGCGCTTCGGATGACGAGCGACATGTGCGGCGTCCACGCCTGCGCGTGTGGCACGTACAGCATCGGCTCGGCCGGATCCCGCAGCGTGTGATAGCGCGCATCGCCGACCACCCCCACGATCTCGGTCGTCTGTCCGGCCGGGCCGAAGTCCGTCAGCTGCCGGCCGACCGCGTGCCCGCCGGGAAAGTAGCGCGCCGCCAGTGCGTGATTCAGGATCACGACGCGCGGGCTGGCGGCCGTGTCGCGTTCGGTGAAGGCGCGGCCCTCCAGCAGCGGGACGCCCAGCGCCGCGAAGAAGCCCGGGGTCACGGGGTTGTAATCGGCCTCCGGGGAATCAGGTCCGCGGGCCGGCCGCCCGGGCACGCCGAAGGTCACCCGCATGCCGCCGAAGTTGACCGGCACCATGCGACCGAAGCCGGCCGCCTCGACGCCGGGAAGCCGCTCGACACGCTGCCGCAGTGCCTCGAAGTACTGCCGCCCGCGCGACTCGTCATAACCCTGCAGCGACACGTCCACGGACGCCACCAGGGCCGACTCCGACGAGAAGCCCGGCGAGATGTGGCCAAAAGCGCGGACGGTGCGAATGAGGAGTCCGGCCGCCACGAGCAGCAGGACCGAGAGCGCCACCTGACCGACTACGAGCAGCTGGCCGACTGTTATGCGGCGCCGCCTGCCCACCCTGGGCTGATCCTGTTTGAGCGCGGGCACGAGGTCGGGGCGCGAGGCCCGCCACGCCGGGGCGAGGCCGAACGCCAGGCCCGCCGCCAGCGAAACCGTCACCGTGAACAGCAGCGTTCGCGTGTTGCCGACGAGCCCGCCAGGGGTGGGCGCCAGCGGGAAGTCCGCGGGCAGCAGCGCCAGCACGGCGCTCGAGCTCCAGGCGGCCAGCAGCAGCCCCGCGCCGGCGGCCAGCCCGGCGAGCAGCACGCTCTCGACGAGCAGCTGCCGGACGATCCGGCCGCGCGTGGCGCCCATGGCGAGGCGTACGGCAATCTCGCGGCGGCGCCGCTCGGCACGCACCAGGAGCAGGCCCGCCGCGTCGGCGCACGAGATGACCAGGATCAGCCCCACCACGCCCATCAGTACCCACGACATCTGCTGATAGCGGGAGGTCTCCTGCGTCTGCGCGAGCAGGGCCGAGGCGGGGATCACGCGGGCGAATGGCTCCCGGTCGGACTTCGGCTCGCCCGCCGCGCGCCGCCTGGCAATCACGTCCAGCTCGGCCTGGGCCTGCGCGACCGTCGCACCAGGCTTCAGCCGGCCGACGATGTTGAGCCAGAAGAAGTTGCGCGTCTGGAGCGGCGGAAACTCGCGCGACATCTCCGGCATCGCGTCGGCGGCCATGGCCATCGGCATCCACAGGTCGGGCAGGCTGTCGAGGCTGACGCCCACCAGGCCGGGCGGCGCGACGCCAATCAACGTGAACGGGTGGCGGTTGACGGTGACGGTGCGGCCGATGACGCCCGAATCACCGCCGAACGTCCGCAGCCACAGGCCGTAGCTGATGACGGCGACCGCGTGCGCTCCCGGCGCGCCGTCGTCGGCGGCGGCGATGAGGCGGCCGCGCCACGCGCGGGTGCCGAGCACGCCGAAGTAGCGGCCCGAGACGAGGGCGCCGGAGATGCGTTGCGGCGGGGCGTCGCCCGTCGAGAGGTCGAGCTGAGCGTCCGAGTAGGCGGCCAGCGCGGAGAACGACCGGGCGCCGTCCCGGTAGTCGGTGAAGACCGGGTAGGAGCTGCTGAAGAAGTCGGTGCCGCGCTCGGGCTCGACGGCCACGACGCGGACGACCCGATCGAGATCCGGGATAGGGAGCGGCCGGAAGAGCAGGCCGTCCACGAACCCGAAGATCGTGGTGTTGACGCCGATGCCGAGCGCCAGCGCCAGGATGACCGCCAGCGAGAACCCGGGCTGGCGGAAGACCATGCGGAGCGCGTAGCGGAGGGACACCGTCAGCCTCAGAGATATCTCACGAGCGCCTTGATGCCCTCGGCAAGCGCGTGGCCGATGGCCTGCGCCAGGGCGGTCATGTCGTGGTCGCCGACCGCCGTTGCCAGTGCCACCGGTTCAGACACGAGGAGCCAGATGATCATGGACGCGAGGAGCACGGTGACCGTGCCCATAATCGCCATCGCGAGGGAATATCGACCCAGTTCCATGATGCCACTCCGTGACCCGGAGCAAGCGAGACCCGTACCGTATTGTGCCGATCCTGTAAATTGCACCCACTCAAGTGTTTAGTGACGAACCAGGTGACGGAGCCGGCGCGGCAGCTGTTCGGGGCCGAACGACGGCGTCCCACAAGCGAACGGTGGGGTCAGGCCCTGTTAAGTGTCTCAACGAACCGAAATGGGGGTCAGGCCCTGTTAAGTGTCTTAACAGGGCCTGACCCCCCTTCAGTGCAGCGCCTTCCGGACGTCGCGCGTCCACGCACACAGCGCGTCCACGTCCTGCGGCGACAGGCGGGCCGAGCGGTGGATCAGCGTGTACTGGCCGATCGGCATGGCGCCGCGCTTCACCTGGCGGCAGATCTCGATGAGGATGTCCCGCGCGGAATCCGGGTCGTACTGGCCCCATTCGGAGAAGTTGACCTCCTCCCGGGCGCGCGCCACGTGGTGGGTGAGCAGCCAGGACGTGGGCGCCACATGGGCGTACCACGGCCACCGTGTCTCGTCGCTGTGGCAGTCCTTGCACGAGCGGTCGAGGACGGCCTTGACGGTGGCCGGCACGAACACCTGCCGCTCGACCGTCTGGGCGGGGTCGATTCGGGGGTTGGTGCGCTCGACCGGCACGAACTGGATACCGATGGCGGCGAGGAAGAGCACGCCGGCGCCGGCGAGCACGAGGCGGAGCATCGAACGCCGATCTTATCAAGTCGTCGATCCGGACGAGATCAGTCCCAGGCGACCTCGAGATCCAGCAGCCGCACGACCTGATCGGCGGTGAGCACCAGCAGCTGATGTCCGTCGGCGCTGAACCGCGCCAGTCGGACGGTGCTCCCCAGGTCCAGCGTCGCCCGCCGCGTGACCGTCTTCGAGTCGTAAAGCTGGGCGACGTGCTACCCCAGCTCGGCCGTTCCCGCAAGTGATCATGGCCGGCTACAACGCCCGGCGGCGGAACGCGTGGATCGCGTAGAGCAGCGTCAGCACGGTGAAGCCCACCGCCCACCACACCATCAGCGGCGAGGGCACCGAGGCGCCGAGCCCCAGCATGCCCGTGCTCCGCATGATCTCGGGCTCCATGTGGTGGGCCGCCAGGCGCCACATGGAATCGGCCGGGCTGACCAGACTCACGAGGACGCCGATGGTTCTCATCGAGGTGATTCCGGTGAACCCGCCGATCTGCTCGACGAAGCCGCCGATGAACGCGACGCCATAGAAGCCGACGGCCGCAATGGCGTTCGTCACCGTGCTGAACCGTGCGCCGCCGGCCACGGCGACCGTGAGAGACAGCGTGATCTCCAGCATCAGCAGCGGAATCGCACGGGGGACGCCGGCTGGCGCCAGGCCGCTGACGCCGCGGATCACGAGAAGAATGCCGCCGCACAACAGCAGCAGATAGGCGAGCGCCAGCAGCAGGTGGCCGGCCCACTTGCCGAGCACGATCTGAGCGCGGTCGATCGGCTTGGACGCCAGCGTCTGCATCACGCCCGAGTCGATCTCGCCCGACAGCGTGTCGACCGGCAGCAGGATCGCGAAGATCACCGAGAGGAAGTTCGCGGCCATGAAGCCGACCAGCATGATCGCCGTCAGCGTGCCCTGCCGCTCGACGAACGAGAGGCTCGCGTCGGCCACCATCTCCCGGTGCGCGAAGAACACGGCAACGCCATAGACGACGAGAAAGGCCAGCGCGCACACGGCGCCCGCGAGGACGATGCGCCGCCGCCGTGCCTCGACCAGCGTGAGGTGGGCCACCGTGATCACGTCGCGCATTCGGCTACCCGGGCCGCTCGTCGTCTCCCATCACGTCCAGGAACACGTCCTCGAGCGACGTGCGGCGGGGCTGCACCGCGTAGATCCGCACGCCCTGCTGCACCAGCCAGGAGACGGCGGCGGGGATGGCCGCCTCGGTCGCGGTGCGGAAGGCCACCACGTCCGGGCGCGGCCGGACGACGTCGGTGCCGAAGCGCGACAAGCCCTCCAGGATCGCGGGCGAGAGGGGGCCGGCGCGCAGCTCCACGTCGAGCACGTCGGCGGGCGCCGAGAGACGGCGTTCTTCCACCACCCGTCCTCGCTTGACGAACGCCACCCGATCGCAGGTCGCCTCCACTTCGCCGAGGAGATGGGAGTTGAGAAAGACGGTCACGCCGTCGGCGCGCAGCTCGTCGATCATGCTGCGCACCAGCAGCCGGCCCAGCGGATCGAGGCCGGAGGTGGGTTCGTCGAGGAACACGAGCCGCGGATCGTTCAGCAGCGCCTGCGCCAGTCCCGCCCGCTGCAGCATGCCCTTGCTGTAGCCGCTGAGGGGCCGATCGGCCGCATCGACCAGGTCCACGCGCGCCAGCAGCCGATCGATCCGCGCGTCCAGCGACGCGCCTCGCAATCCGTAGAGGCGGCCGTGGAAACGCAGCAGCTCGGTCGCGGTGAGCGTCTCGTGAAAGCGGAAGTGCTCGGGAAGGAAGCCGATGCGCGCGCGGGCCGCACGATCGCCGAGCGGCGCGCCCAGCACGAGACCCGTGCCGGACGTCGGCTCGACGAGCGCCAGCAGCATCTTGATCGAGGTCGTCTTGCCCGCGCCGTTCGGTCCGAGGAACCCGAAGATCTCGCCCGCCCGCACGTGGAGCGACAGATCGGAGACGGCAACGGTCGAGCCGAACTGCTTGCGCAGCGCATGCGTCTCGATCATCAACGCACTGAGGTGGCCATCGCCATCGCTTTCTGGACGCCCTCGATGCTCACCAGCGCGAACACACGGTCCGACGTCGACCACAGGATCGTGGTGGTCGGCGACTGGTCGCGCGGCTGATGCTGAATCAGGACGCCGCGATGCCCGCCGATGTCCACCTGCTGGAACGACGACGCGTTGGGCGGCACCGGGACGACGAGCGTGCTGTGCCAGTCGATGGTCTGCGCGAACTGCTTCGCTTCGGCCGGCGGCAGCCCCAGGATGCGCAGGCCGATCTCGCCGAGCGCCCGCACGTCGATCCGGTCCGACAGCGTCAGCTGCGGCGTCCGCGCCTGGAACAGCCGGCTCCGGCGTCCGTCCTGATGATCGTAGCGCACCATCACCACGGGAGGCACGCGCACGTTCACCACCTGGCCGTCGAGGCCTTCCGGCACGGTGAGGTCGTTGATGCCGAGCGCGTCCATCACCTGCTGCAGGCGTGCGCTGTCAGCGGTGACGCGCATCACGCGCTCGCCCACGACGGCCATCTCCATGATCTGCGTGTTCTGCGGCAGCCACTGCGGCGTCGCGAGCGTCATGCCGGAGGCGGCCCCCGCGTCGGCCAGCGACAGGACGTCGACGGGGGCGCCCGGATCCTGCAGCACCTGCACGTGGTCGCCGATCAGCGTGTCGAGCTGCAGGTCATCCGCCTGGAGCCGGTCCAGCCGGCTCGGATCCATCGCGACGCCCACCACGTTCACCACGCGGAACAGCGACACGAACTGTGCGACTGACGCGCGCACGGCGGGCACCGAGATCAGCGCGGTCACCGCGAGCACGGCGGCAGCGGCGACGAGCGCACGGCGCGGCCAGGCGCGGCGGGCGTCGGCCGCCGGTTCCTGTGCACGCAGCCGCTCGCGCAACTGCGCCTTGAACGCCGGCGACGGGTCACCCCGCAATGCGTGCAGCCAGGCGTCGTTCGTCATCCGGTCCGTGCTGGTGTCTCCGCTGGTCATTGGTCGCTCCCTCGCCAGCGCCCGCGCAGCGTTTCGACCGCGCGGTGCAGAATCGTGCCGACGTTGCTCTCGCTCAGCCCTGTCGCGTGCGCGATGGCGCGGTTCGTCATGTCGGCGCCGTACTTCAGCGCAATCAGCTCGCGCTGCCGCGGCTCGAGCGCGGCGAGCAGCGCGCCGAGCCGCTGGGCCTCCGACTGCCGGACCGCCTGCTGCTCGGGCGTGTGGTCCGGCGACGCCACGGCCGCCGCGGCGTCGAGCGGCTCGTGGCGCTGGCGGGCGCGCAGGTGGTCGATCGCGACGTTGCGCGCGATCGTCAGGAGCCAGGTCGAGAAACCGGCGACATCGCGGCGGTAGCGATGCCGCGCGCGCCACGCTTTCTCGAAGGTCCGGGCCGTGAGATCCTCGGCGTCCGCCGTCTGGCTGAGCCGATACCGGAAGAAACTGAGGACGCGGGGCAGCTGCTCCGCGTAGACCTCGTCCCAATCCGGTTCCGCGGCGATCCAGCCCGCCACCCGCCTTGGCAACACCTGCACAGTCACCATTCGAGTTTATATACGGCCGGGTGGCGGATCCATCACAGCCCTCCCGTGACCGTCGAAAGGAGCGCCGACAGGCGCGAGGTCCTGCAGGGCACGCTACCCGTTGGAGCCGGTCCGGTCCGAGGCGGCATTCCCGTCGTTCTCCGGCCGCGGCTTCGCGCGATCGAAGCGTGGCGTGACGCCCGACACGCGTCCCGCCTGGATCCCGCCGAGGTGCTGAAGGCCGAGTGACCGCGGGCGGATCCCGGGACGCCGTGGTACGCTCCTGCGAAGAGGAGCCGCGGCAATTGCCGCGCACGCGTTCACCCTGGCCGAGCCAACCCCCGACGCGCACGTGCAGCTCGCGACTCCGGCCGCCGCCGACATCCCCGCGGCCGCGCCGGCCGGAGAGCCGTCCGGCCGGCCGTACGACCGTTCCATTGTCGAGGGTCCGCTTGGAGCCGCCGTGTGGCGGATTGCCTGGCCGACGATCCTGCAGAACCTCATCGGCGGGCTGCAGGGCATCATCGACCACGTGATGGTCGGCAACTACGTCGGCTACACGGGCAACGCCGCGATCGGCGTGAGCTGGCAGATCTTCCTCGTCGTCATCGTGTTCATCTCGTCGCTGTTCACCGGGATGAGCGTGCTGGTCGCACGGTTTGCCGGGGCCGGCGACACCGAGCGCGTCAACCGCACGGTGTTCCAGGCGTTCCTCACGGCGATGGCGCTCTCCCTGGGAGTGCTCGCGCCGCTGGGCTACGTGCTGACGCCGTCGCTGCTCCGGGTGGTGAACGCGGCGCCCGAAGTCCAGGCCGAGGCGCTGCCGTACCTGCGGATCATGTTCGTCTACAGCGGCGGCATGCTGATCTTCTTCATGCTGGGCGGCGCACTGCGCTCGGCGGGCGACGCCCGCACACCGCTCCGCCTCGGGGCCGTCGTCACGGTCCTCAACATCGTGTTCAACTTCGTCCTGATTCGGGGCCTCGGGCCGATCCCCGCGTTCGGCACGGCCGGCGCGGCCATGGGCACCGTGACCGCGATGGGAGGCGTGGGCATCTTCGCCCTCGTGGCGCTGGCGCGCGGGACGTGGGTGGTGCGCTTCCCGCCGGGCAGCCGCCTCAAGCCCGACTGGTCGGTCATCCGCGCGCTGTTCCGCTTCGGCCTGCCGGCGGGCGTGCAGGGCATCGCCATGAACATCGGCGGCGTGCTGCTGCTCTCGTTCATCGGCTCGCTGGCCACGAGCGCCGAAGCCCAGGCGGCCTATGCGGTGGCGTACACCGAGCTCTTCTCGCTCGTCACGTGGTCATCGGTCGGGCTCATGGGCGCGGCGGCGGCGGTGGCCGGGCAGAACCTCGGCGCGGGCCGGGCCGATCGCGCCGATCGGGCGGTGCACGTGGCCGCGCGGATCGCGCTCGTCGGGGCGTCCAGCCTCGGTCTCGTCTTCCTGCTGGCGCCGCGCGCCCTGCTGAGCATCTTCGGGATGTCGGACGCCGTTGTCGTCACCCTGGGCGTCCAGCTGCTGCGCTATCTGAGCGTCTCGGGGCTGTTCATCGCCGTGGCCCTGACGTACACGGGCGGGCTGCAGGGGACGGGCGACACGCGCAGTCCGCTCTACATCTCGGTGGTGTCACAGGTCATCGTGCCCCTCGGCATGTGCCTGATCATCCAGCGGACCGGGATCCTCGAGGCCGGCGACATCTGGCGCGCCATCCTCCTCGGCCACATCACGCGCTGCGTCCTGAGCGTGCTGCGCTTCCGGCAGGGACACTGGCGGGAGATCCGCGTGCACATCGATGGACAGTGAAGGTAGTAGGCAGTAGGCAAAGTAGGCAGTAGGCAGTGGGCTGTCAGGATCTGCGCCGCGACATCCAGTGGTTCAGCAGAAAGAGCGTCACGAGCACCGCGCCCCACTGCACGAGGCACGTCATGAGGCTGTACGGGTTGAAGGGGTCGTACCAGCGGCCCCCTGCGCCGAGAAATCCCGGCGTGGTCGCCTGCCAGCTCCACCAGACGAGCAGGACGCCGGCCTGCAAGGGAATCGCCCACCGGATGAGCGGCTGCCAGGCCGACGGCAGGCGCCAGTCGGACGGGGTTGCCGTCTCGTCCCGCAGTCGCGAGGCGCCGTAGCGCCACACGAGCCACGCGATGAACGCGCCCGAGATCATGAGCGCGACGCCCCAGACGAAGTCCTGGTTGCCCAGCACGTCGAGGCTGATCGCGCTCGGCACGCCGCCCAGGAATCCCGCGCCGGCCACCAGCACCACGGCCCGTGGACGCGGCATGCCCCAGTCGACGAGCGTACGCGTGGCCAGCTCGATCATCGAGATGAGCGAGGTGAACGCCGCGAAGGTGAGCGCGAGGAAGAACAGCGCCGTCAACGGGCCGCCGAGCGGCACCCGCGCGAACAGCTGCGGCATCCAGATGAAGGTGAGCCCGGTGGACGCCGGGCCGCTGTCGCGCACGACCTCGAGGCGTGAGAGCGACACGCCGTTCACGACCGTGTGCGGGTCCAGCGTCGCGAACACGGTGCCGAAGATCATGATGGCCGCCAGCAGCGACACGACGTTGTTCCCCACGCCGGTGAACACCGCGTTGCGGACGATGCCGTGCTCGCGCCGCATGTAGGCGGCATAGGTCAGAATGAGCCCCCAGCCGGCGCCGGTGTCCCAGGCGTTCTGCGTCAGCGCCTCGAGCCACGTCCGCGGCCTGGCCAGCACCGACCAGTCTGCCGTGAACAGATACCCGAGGCCGTCGAGCCCTCCGGGCAGCGTCAGCGCGCGCAGCACCGCCAGGACGATGATGAGGAGCAGCGTCGGCAGCAGGACGAGGCAGATCCGCTCGATCGAGCGGACGCCGCGCAGGACGGCCACGGCGCCCAGGACGATCATGACCGCGTGCAGGACTACCGGCCAGGCCGAGCCCTGGAACGCGCGCCACGATGCCAGCGCGTCGGTGTGTCCGTGAGGCAGCGAGCCGGCGAGCGCGGCGCCGGCGTAGTAGGCGCACCACCCGGTGACGACCGAGTAGTAGCACATGATGGCGGCGGTCACGAACGCCACGAACCCGCCCATCCACGTGAAGCGTCCGTCCGAGAGCCGGTCGAAGGCGCCCACCACGCCGAGCCGCGCCCGCTGGCCCACGGCGTACTCGGCGACGATGAGCGGGATGCTCCAGACGGCCAGGAAGACGACCCACGCGACGAGGAACCCGCCGGCGCCCGCGTCGGTGCTGTTCTGGGCGACGATGCGCGGAAAGCGCCAGATGTTGCCGGTTCCGACGGCAATCCCGAGCACGCTCAGCAGCAGCGTCAGCCGCGAGCCGAATCGCCGCCCGGCATCCTGTGTGGTGTCTGACCGACTGGCAGGCACGAGGTGCGCTCACTGTGCCACGTGCTCGCGCCGCGAATCAACCCACCCCGCCGGATCCTTCGGTCACGACCCCGCCGGACGTGGCGACGCAGCCTTCGCGCTGAGCTCGCCGAGGGTTCCGCCAAGCACCCGGTTGAAGGCGGGGAAGGGGTGGATGACGTCGGCGAGCGTCTTCAGCGGGGTGCCAAGCTTGATGGCGAGCACGAGCTCGCCCAGGATTTCGCCCGCGCGCGGTGTCACCAGGGTCGCGCCGACGAGGACCCCGCGCCCGCGGTCGCCGACCAGCTTGAGCGCGCCCCCGTGAAAGTCGTGGATGTAGCCGCGGGCGGTCTCGGCCGGATTGGCGCTGGCGACGACGACGTCGACGCCTCGTGCGCGCGCCCCAGCTTCCGACAGCCCGACCGACGCCACCTCCGGGTCGGTGAACGTCACGCGAGGGACGGCCGTGTGATCGGCCTTCGCGTCCTCGCCCCGCAGCCGGCGCGCGATCACCTGCCCGTGGTAGTAGGCGAGGTGGGTGAACCCGCCCAGTCCTGTGACGTCGCCGGCTCCGAAGACGCCGGGTTGCGCTTCCAGCGTTGCCGGGTCCACCTTCAGCCAGCCGCGCTCCGCCTGTGCGAGTCCGGTCGCACGCCATGCCTCCACATTGGGGCGGCGCCCCGTGGCCACCAGCAGGCGCTCGGCCCGGACCACGGCGCCGGACCTCAGGTGGAGGGCGACGGCCGCGCCGCGCGGCTCCGCCGATTGCCGCTCGACGGAGACGCACGGGTCCCCGATCAGCAACGTGATGCCGTCCGCTTCCAGGTGCGGCCGGAGCGCGGCGCCGGCCTCCGGTTCCTCGAGACCGAGGAACCTCGGTCCGGCTTCGACCACGGTCACCCTGGAGCCGAGGCGTGCGAAGGCCTGTCCCAGCTCGATGCCAATGGCGCCTCCGCCCAGGATGGCCAGCGAGCCCGGCAGCTCCCGGGGAATCGCCGCCTGTCGATTGGTCCAGAAATCGACCGTCTCCAGACCGGGAATGGGCGGGATCACCGCGGTGCTGCCGTTGGCGATGACCACGGCGCGCCGCGCCACGAGCCGCTCGCTTCCAACCGTGACGGTGCGCAGGTCGGCCAGTACACCGTCCCCTCGAAACAGCCTGGCCCCGGTCGCCTCCAGCGCGGCGGCAGGCCGGCTGTCGTCGAGGTCGCGCGCCATCCACAGCACGCGCGTGGAGACCTTGGGGAAGTCCACCGTCCAGTCCACGCGCGAGGCGGCGAGGCGACGCGCGCGATCCGCCTCGCTCAGCGTTTCGGCGGACCGAAGCAGGGTCTTGGAGGGCACGCAGCCCCAGTACGGGCACTCGCCCCCGACGAGCTCCCGCTCGACCACGGCCAGTGTCAGCCCGCTGTCGCGAAGGCCTTCTGCGATGGCCTCTCCGGCGACGCCACCGCCAAGGCACACGACGTCGAATTCCTGGGTCACCTGGTCCGCCTCCATGACTACCGCCCGACCAGCTTCTGGAGGTGCTCGGGATAGCGCGCGCCCTGGACCCGGATCTGTGCTGCCGCGCGATCGATCTCCCGCAGGTCATCGGGGGTGAGCTGAATCCGCGCAGCGCCGAGGTTCTCCTGGAGTCGATGCCGTTTGGTGGTTCCCGGGATCGGCACGATCCACGGCTTCTGCGCCAGCAGCCACGCGAGCGCGATCTGCGCGGGTGTCGCAGTCCTGTCTTCGGCGAACGTCTTCAGCCAGTCGACGAACGCGAGATTCGCTTTCCGGTTCTCCTCCGTGAACCGCGGCACGACGTTGCGGAAGTCGCCCGGGCCGAACGTAGTGTGCTCGTCGATCGTGCCGGTGAGAAATCCCTTGCCGAGCGGGCTGAAGGGCACCAGGCCGATCCCCAGCTCGTCGAGCGTGGGCAGTATCTCGTGCTCGGGCTCGCGCCACCACAGCGAATACTCGCTCTGGAGCGCCGTCACCGGCTGGACGGCGTGTGCGCGGCGAATCGTCTGCGCGCCCGCTTCGGACAGACCGAAATGGCGGACCTTGCCTTCGCGAATCAGGTCCCTGACCGCGCCGGCGACGTCCTCGATCGGGACGTTCGGGTCGACGCGGTGTTGATAGAAGAGATCGATGCGGTCGGTTCTGAGCCGCTTCAGCGAAGCCTCGGCGACCTCGCGGATGTGCGCCGGACGGCTGTCGAGACCCGCCTGCTTGCCGTGGTCGAAACTGAAGCCGAACTTCGTCGCAATCACCACCTGATCGCGGACCGGCTCCAGCGCCTCGCCGACGAGCTCTTCGTTCGCGAATGGTCCGTACGCTTCGGCCGTATCGAAGAACGTCACGCCGCCCTCAAAGGCCGCCCGAACGATCGCCAGCCCGTCTTCACGGGTCGCCGCGGTGCCGTAACCGAAGCTGATGCCCATGCAGCCGAACCCCAGCGCCGACACCTCGAGGCCGCTCCTGCCCAACACACGTTTCTGCATTGCCATGTTTCTCCCAGTTCCCCGAGCGCACTCGCCCGTTGGCAGGCCTCGAGGCCTGCGCGCTCTCCAGGGCAGACCAACGATACTGAACGGGATCCGGTAGTCGGTCAAATCCGCATGGGGATGTGAGTAACATTCACCAATGCAAAATCCTGGCGGCCTGCGTGCTCGGCGCCTTGTGGGGAGCGGTGGACCGCGCTCGACGCCCGACCGCGCCTCGCGCTGACGGACGTCTGTCGCTTCGGCACCCGCGGTCTTCGTGAAATGAAGGCGCCTGGGGACTCGAAAGTGAGGCTGCGTGAGCGTCTCTGATATCACTGCGCCGTATTGGAGTCGCGACGTCGCCGAGCTCAGCACATCCCTCGGTTCGGGTTCGAACGGACTCACGGCGGCGCGCGCCGCCGAGCGACTGGCCGTTGTCGGCCCGAACAGCGTGGAGGACGCGCGGCGTCTCGGCCCGCTGCGCCTGCTCTGGAGGCAGGTCGAGAGTCCTCTCGTCCTCATCCTGATCTTCGCTGCCGCGGTCTCGCTCGGCCTCTCCGAGTGGGTCGACGCGGCGATCATCCTCGCGATCGTGCTTGGCTCCACGCTGCTCGGCTTCTATCAGGAGTATCGCGCGTCCGCGGCGGTGGAGGAGCTGAAGAAGCGCCTCGCGCTCACCTGCCGCGTGGTGCGCGACGGCGTCGAAGGGGTCGTGCGCGCCGACGCGATCGTTCCCGGCGACGTCATCGTGCTCTCGGCGGGCAACCTGATCCCCGCCGACGGACGGATCCTCGAGGCGAGGGACTTCCTCGTCAGCGAGGCGAGCATGACCGGCGAGTCGTTTCCGGTGGAGAAGCAGCCCGGAGTCGTACCCGCCGACACGCCGCTCGGCCAGCGGACCAACGTCGTGTTTCTCGGGGCGTCTGTGCGCAGCGGCACGGCGAGGGTCCTCGTCGTCGAGACGGGGCGCCGCACGGCGTTCGGCGCGATCGCCGCACGGCTGCGCGCGCGGGAGCCCGAAACCAGCTTCGTCCGCGGACTCCGGCAGTTCGGCTACCTGTTGATCCGGTCGATGGTCGTCATCGTCCTTTCCGTCCTGACGGTGAACCTCCTCCTCCACCGTCCACTCGTCGAGTCGCTGCTCTTCTCGGTCGCGCTCGCCGTCGGCCTCTCGCCCGAGCTCCTGCCCGCGATCGTGAGCGTCACGCTCGCGGCCGGCGCGCGGGCCATGAGCCGCGAGGGCGTCATCGTCCGCCGCCTGGACGCCATTGAGAACCTGGGCAGCATGACCATCCTCTGCACCGACAAGACCGGCACGTTGACCGAAGGCACCATCGTCCTCGCCGATGCCACGGACCCGAGAGGACGCACGTCGGCCTCTGTCCGGCAGTTCGCGTTCCTCAATGCATCCTTCGAGACCGGCATCGACAACCCGATCGATGCGGCGATTGTCGCGGCAGGGAGCCAGGCGGGGCTCTCCACTTCCGGCCACACCAAGATCGACGAGATCCCCTACGACTTCCTGAGAAAGCGCCTGACCATCGTGATGGCCGAGGGGGGCGATGCCGGCCGGCACCTCGTGGTCACGAAGGGCGCGTTTTCGAACGTGCTCTCGATCTGCACGCAGGTGGAGCGCGACGGCGCCGTGCTCGGCCTGACCGATGCCGTCGCCGCCGAGCTCTCCGCCCACTACGAGGCGAAAGGCAAGGCGGGCTTTCGCGTGCTCGCGCTCGCCACGCGGAGCGTCTCAGCCAAGGGGGCCTACCAGCGCGACGACGAAGCGGAGATGGTCTTCGCGGGCTTCCTGCTCTTCCTCGACCCGCCCAAGGCCGACGCCGCACGCGTGCTCGGCGACCTCGCGAGATTGAACGTCCAGGTCAAGATCGTCACGGGGGACAACCGCTTCGTCACGGGCCACCTCGCCGAGACTGTCGGAATCGACCCGACGTCGATGCTCACGGGAGACGCGCTGGCGAAGCTCGCTGACGAGGCGCTCTGGCAGGCCGCGCCCAAGGTGTCGCTCTTCGCCGAGATCGATCCACAACAGAAGGAACGCATCGTGCGCGCGCTTCAGCGCACGGGTCACTCGGTCGGCTACCTCGGCGACGGAATCAACGACGCCCCTGCGTTATTCGCCGCCGACGTCGGCATCTCGGTCGACCAGGCCGTGGACGTCGCACGCGAGAGCGCCGACATCATCCTGTTGAAGCGAGACCTCGATGTCCTGCGCACGGGGGTCGAGGACGGGCGCCGCACGTTTGCGAACACGCTCAAGTACATCGCGATTACGACGAGCGCGAACTTCGGGAACATGGTCAGCATGGCGCTCGCGGCGCCGCTCCTGCCGTTCCTGCCGCTGGTCGCGAAACAGATCCTGCTCAACAACTTCCTCTCCGACGTGCCGTCGATGGCCATCTCGACCGACCGGGTCGATGCCGAGCGCGTGACGCACCCGCAGCGCTGGGACGTCACGCAGGTCCGGCGCTACATGATCGTGTTCGGGCTCGTCAGCTCCGGCTTCGACCTCCTGACCTTCGCCGCGCTTCTTCTGCTGTTCCATGCAGGTGAGGCCACATTCCAGACGACGTGGTTCGTGGTATCGCTGCTCACCGAGCTCGGCGTCGTGCTCGTCCTGCGCACGCGGGGACCCGCGTGGCGCAGCCGGCCAAGCACCCTGCTGCTGTGGATGACGATCGCTGCCGCGGTGTTGGCGCTCGCCGTTCCGTTCTTCGGGCCCGGGTCCAGGCTGTTCGGCTTTGTGCCGCTGTCGCCGATGGAGATGGGCACCGTCGTCGGGATCGTCACGGCCTACCTGGCAGCCACCGAGGCGACGAAGCGTTGGTTCTTCCGCGCCAGGGGCCCGACGCCAGCCTGACGGTGCGGCGCGCGCCCCATTGGCTGATGGCGACGTCGAAGCTCGCCGCTGGGAAGTGATCACTGCCGGCCCGCGCCAGGTCAACCTTCCGGCATCCAGCTGACGACGAAGGGTCCGGGCGTCATTGGTGCCAGTCATGTCGGGTTCCACTTGCGTCGGCGGCCGCCATGGCGCGGGGTCCACGGACCTGCTCCCGCTCGACGCGCAGCTCGACCTTCGTGATGTCCGGCCGGAAGAACAGGGCGACCGTCCAGTCGAGCACGATCCGGAGGCGCCGGTCCCAGCGCGGCATCTGGAACAGGTAGTACGTCCGCCGTATCCACCAGGCCAGGAAGCCCGTCAGCCGCACGCCGAACACGAGCGCAACGCCTCGCGTGTGGCCCAGCGAGGCCATGGTTCCCAGCGGTTGAAAGATGAACGGGGCCGGGACGCGCTCCTCGATCGCCGCCTGGATGTTGCGCGCGAGCTGTCGCGCCTCCCTGACGGTATGCTGCGCGAGCGCCGGATACGGGCGGCCATCCGGTCCCGGAATCGCCGCGCAGTCGCCCAATGCCCACACATTCGTATGACTGCGACTCCGCATCGTCCCATCGACGGCGATCCGGCCGCGGTGATCGTGCACGACGGGAATGGCAGCGGCGACAACGCTCGGCACGATGCCCGCCGCGAGCACAATCGTGCCCGCATCGATGATCTCGTCTGCGACCCGCACACGACCGCGCTCGATCGCCCGGACGGGCGTCGAGACGCGGATGTCGGCGCCGCGCCGCTGCAGCACACGCGCAGCCACGACCGCCAGTTCCGCGTCGATCTCGGGGAGGACGCGTGCACCGGCCTCGAGCAGCAGGAAGCGGACTTCGTCGCGTCGAAGTCGGGGATAGAAGCGGAGCACGTCATCCGCGAATGCCGAGAGCTCGCCCAGCAGCTCGACACCGACGAGACCGCCGCCAATCACGATGACGGTGAGGCAGCCGCGGCGCGTCGCCGGCTCCGAAGCCGCGTCGGCTCGCTCGAATTGTTCAATCAGGTGATTCCTGAGCACCAGCGCGTCCGCCATCGTCTTGAACGTGAAGGCGTTCGATGAGCCAGGGATCATCTGCTCGTTGGTGGACGCGCCGAGCGCCACGACGAGATGGTCGTACGGCAGGTCGTACGTGGCTCCCTCGGCGGCGACGGCCCGAACGATCTGGCGCTCCACGTCGACCCGTTCGACGGTCGCCTCGACAAAGCGTGCCCGTCGAAGAGCGGCACGGATTGGCTGGGCGCAGTGCCGCAGTTCCAACCGTCCGGAGCACGCCTCGAACAGCAGCGGCGTGATGACGAAGAAATTCTCGCGGCTCACGAGCGTGATCTCGATGTCGCGATGCCCGCGCAGGCGCCGCTCGAGGTGCCGGGCCGCGGTGACGCCACCAAATCCGCCGCCGAGTACAACGACACGCACCGTGTCCTCCTTCCTGTTCAGAGACGAGTCTCCTGGAGCGTCGCATTCGTGGACGCCACGAGGGGACGCTCACAGTGGCACACAGGCGGCGCTCAACCTCCTTGCATGTCGGGCGCGACGTTGACATTCAGGTGAAAGAGGTTGTCGGGGTCGTACCGACGCTTCACCTGCGCGAGGCGCTTCAGGGTCGCAGGCGGGTACGCGCGGCGGAGGCCCTTCTCGCCCTCCTCGCCGATGAACCCGACGTAGGCCGGCCTCGTCACTCGACCGGAGAGCGCCTCGGCCAGGCCGGCGGCCCAGGTCTCATGCGCCGCGCGCTCCCCGACGCGCTCTTCCATGGCCGCGATGTTCACCAGGAGCTTCGCTCGCCGGTAGCCGAATGCCGTCGCGCTGTCGGCGACGCGCGCCGTGGCGCCCCCGAGGACGCGCAGCTGGACGGCGGCTATCGCGGCAGTCGCCGTCTCGAGGTGCGCGAGGATCGCCTCCGCCCCGCCCGTCGAGAGCTCATCGACCAGCAGGTTCGTTCCCACGGCGAACGCCGGACCAGGGGCTTCCGGCCCCGCGTACATCTCCGGATAGCGGATCGGCCGAACCATGTCGGCGACCGGAGTGGCGAGGGCGCGGATCGGCGCGATCGCCGTCTTGCCGGCCGCGGGCTCGCCCGCGTACACCATGAGCGCCATCACCACGGGCTTCCCGTGCTGCTGCGGGGGAATGAAGGGCAGCGGCGGCGCCTTCAGCACGTTCGCGATCACGGACAGGTCCTCGGGCGCCGCGTCTGCCGCGGCGACCAGCCCGGTGATCACGCCGGGGCTCGCGGGGAGCACCAGCATTCCGCCGACGACCTGGCCGATCTCGTGCAGCCGCAGACGGAGCCTCGTCACGACACCGAAGTTGCCGCCGCCGCCGCGGAGGGCCCAGAAGAGGTCGGGGTGTGCGTGCTCGTCCACGTCGAGATGCTCGCCGTCGGCCGTCACCACCTCAGCCGCGAGCACGTCGTCGATGGTGAGGCCGTGCTTGCGGACGAGGAAGCCGATGCCGCCGCCGAGCGTGATTCCACCGAGGCCGACGCTCGCGCTGTCGCCGAGCCCGGTCGCGCGGCCGCGTTCGCCAGTCGCCCGCGTGTAGTCGCCGGCTGTGACGCCGGTCTGCGCCCAAGCCGCCCGGCCGTCAGCGTCGATTTCTACCGCGTTCATCGCGGAGAGGTCGAGGACGATCCCGCCTTCGGACGTACCGTGCCCCGCGCGGCTGTGGCCGCCGCTCCGCACGGCGAGCTCGGCGCCGCTCTCGCGCGCCAGAGTCACGACGCGCGCGACGTCCGATGCGTCACGGACGCGGACGATGGCTGCGGGCCGACGGTCGAAGCCGGTGAAGAACACCCGGCGCACGTCGTTGTACCTGGGGTCGTCCGAGCCGATCACCGTGCCGTGCAGGCTGGCGCGCAGATCGGAAAGGATCTGGATATCGGATCCGGTCTTCATGTGGCCCTCCTTCGATCCACGACCCGGGTTGCCGACCGTACACAGTCGGTAGCCGTCGCCAGCACGACGAACGACCGCACGGGACGTGATTGCCAGGAGCCGAACGGGGGAGGAGCACCGATCAGTGGTATTGGGTCAGTGTCGCCGTGGGCCGGCTGCCGCACACTGATTCGTCCGGCGTCGATACTCCTTCATAACACCAACCGTGCAGCTCGTGCCAGCTCGACTGTCTGACGGGGCTCACCACAAGGGGACCTACACAGAGCTCCTCGCGGTCCCGCGAAGGTGTTCATCGTTCTGGATGGCGCTCTCCGAAGGCAAGGTTCCCACAATGAGCAAGGCCAGGAGCGGGATGGCGATCGCGTAAACGTACTGCGTCCTCGACACGCCGATGCCGAACGGAAACCAGATGCCCGGCACACCAATCGTATCGAGCAGCTCGCCGCCGAATAGCCCGGCCACGATCGAGGCGAACGTGACGAGCGCCAGGATCCGCATTGGGCCGCGGCGGACAATGCGTGCGGCTATCACGACAAAGAGCGCGATCGACGCGAGCCGGCTGCCGCGTGTCACATTCGCCGAATGGATCACGGCGCCGATGATTCCCGCGACCGCCAGCACGACAGCCGCCACATCGATGCTTCGCCATGGACGCAGGCACCATCGGTTCCAGGCCAATGTCCAGGCGGCCACCGCTGGTACCCACATCACTGACGCCAGCCACGAATAGGTCGTCAGATCTTGCAGATCGGTCCATGAGACGATTGCGTTATTGAGGCGCCTCGCCGCCATGAGCCCCAGCGCGACGCTGGCCAGGATCAGGAAGCCCTTGTGACTGCTGCGAGACAGGCACACGAGCGCCAATCCAATGACTGCGAACATGGCCAGCGGCTCGATCGCATCGACGATGTAACCGGCGATGGTTCGCTGCCATTGCACCCGGTGGAGGGCATCACTGATCGGCCGTGGAGCCAGTATGGGCGCGCTGTGCATGCCGCCGCCGTCGGCGCTGACCCCGGAACCCGGCAGCATGTACGTGCGGACGGCGAGCACGCCACGGGTGCCCGCCGCCTCGGCGGGAAGCGCGAACCGCAGCGGCCGCGTGCCGACGACGCGCGGGGCCGGGCCGAGCCTGCCCGACCCGCCTAGCCGTCGACCGCTCCAGTAGAGCTCGTAGCCGTTCTCGACGAGGGTCGGCCCGAGAATGTCCCACGACGCGTGTGCGGCCGGCACCGTCACCGCCCGCCGGTACCAGGCGTAACCGTGATAGCCGGGATGACCGTGCGCCATCCAACCGCCCACGTAATCGGGCAGACCCACGTCGCCGTCGTGGCTGCCTGGCACGGCCGTCAGATCGATCGTTTCCCAATCGCTGTCGTCTGTGTTGGCGTCCGCCCACTGAGGGTCGTCGCCCGTATGGAATCGCCAGGAGCCATCGAGCAGAGTCGCCGCGGCGCGCAGCGCCGGCGGATCGGGGCGGCCGCCGATCGCCAGGTCGGCGCTCACACCGCCCAGCGCAATCACGGTCACAATGACGATCCAGACCACGAGCATCCGGCGCCGTGAATTGCGCGGCGTGCCAATCGAGGACTCAGGCTCGGCGGGTCTGGTTGCGTCTCTCATCGATTCGCACGTCCTTATCCTGGGCGGCCGCGCGCGCCTGGTCAAGCGCCGCCTCGATCCCCGCGGTGACGAAATGGAAGACGGTGCCGCCGTCCATCTCCAGCGGCGGGCGCGGATGGTGCGTGAGGACGAAGACCGGCACATGGTCCCGCCCTCTCGCCTCTGGACGTTCCGCTGGAAGGTGCGCCGAAGCCGTCGGCCGACACGGTAAAGGCGCTCACGCGGAGCTTGGACACGGGCGTGAACACAAAGGCGATCGTGTCCCTCACTTGGAAGAACGCCGGAGTGCGCGACACTCTGCCAGCCCCGAGCTAGGAGCCGCTCGCAAGTTGATGATTTTAGAGACACGGAGAGATGTCCGAGTGGTTGTCCGCCTTCGCGGCGGAGCCGCTTCGGCGCGACATCTCGCCATAGCTTGCCTCGGTAGATCTCGCGGAATCGACAGCGTCACGTCACAGTTACGTCACAGTCCGAGTGGCCTTGAAGGAGCACGCCGTCAGGCGTGTCGCGTCAGGCGGTCTTCGTCCGGACGACCAGGTCCACGTCACAGTTGAGCACCTGCAGCAGCGCCAGCAGCTGATCGACGGACTTGCGGTAGTTCGTCTGATCGAGCAGTCGATACAGCTGCGCCGCCGATGTCCCCAGCCGGCGCACGATCTCGCGCTTCGAAAGCGGGCTCGCCGCGATTCGCTTCTGCGCTTCGAGCGTCAGCCGGTACAACAGGAGATCGCGCAGGTAGGTCGGATCCTGGTTGTATTCGAGCACCTGCTCGACGTGCACCGTGCCTGTACGGCCGGAGTGGAGGACGTAGGTAAACGCCTCCCGGCCACCTTCCGGGTCGACGGAGAGCTTCGTGACCGGGTCCTCGGTCGTCGGTATCGGCGCCGCCTTCGAGAACGGGAACACGAGCTTCTTCGTCGAGGTGGCGACCTCGAACACCTTCTTCCGATTGTTGTGCCTGACAGAGCGGATCTTCACAGCAGGCCCTCAGCTTCCAGCTCCCTGATCAGTTCCAGAATGCGCCGCGTCGCCGCGCCCTTCATCGCTTTCTGATTGTCCAAGTCCCACTTCACGATCAGCGTGCCGTCGCGGTACACGTGGACGTGCCGCGGCGGGTGATCGCCTTTCCATGTGATGAAGACGTATCCGCCCCGCCGATACTTGCCCGCGGATTCAAGATGTTACCACCTAAGGTAACAGTTCGGATAGGCGGCTGTGAGCCGTCTGTGGCCGTGCCCCTGCGCTTGAGAGCCGGCTCTGCATCCCGCCATCTTGGCGGAATCTTGGCGGTACTCCTCACGCCGGGGGTCTGAAATCGACCACATTTGGCGGACGGGTGTCACCGGGCTACCTGGGGTCCCCGGTCGACGGGACTCCCGACGCGGCTGGCGCATCCGCCCCGATGAACAACACACGGCCGTCGCGCCACACTACCGCGTACTGACCCAACTTACGCTTGCGCTCCAAGTTCAAGAGCGCCGAAGACTTCGCCGTACGTGAGGCTGTCGCTGATGATCATCAGGTCGATGTCGCTCGCAGATTGGTCGGTCGCCTTGGCGACGGAACCGTACACGAAGGCCGCGCGGATCGCCTTCGACAAGGGCTTCAGGGCGTCGCGCAGCGGCTCTGCGAGACCGACCGTTTTCAACACAATATTCCGCAGTTCGGAATACAGCGGTGACGCCGCGTTGGCCTGGTAGTGCTTCTGATGGCCAATCCGTCGCGCCGAGATCAACCCGCTTCCCTCCAGCTTCGCAAGTTCGCGCTGTGCCGCTCCAGAGCCCGTGCCCGCGTCTCGAATCAGCTCCGAAGCATAAAAGCTACGTTCGGGCTGGCCGAAAAGCACACCGAGAACCCGCTGCTGTGTCTTCGTGAACAGCGCATCCGCCAGGCTCTTTCGACGCGACCGACCTGAAACCGTCTTCGCACCCAATATGGGCACAATCATGCCCGATGTGGGCATGAACGTCCAAGGGTTCCGCGCGGCTGCTCATGCAGCCGCGGGTCGTGTTACGCCGAGGCCCTGGGCTGCTGGGTACGAAAGACGTGCTCGTCAGCGATTGCTCATCCGCTCCATCGCCTCGGGATATCGAGCGCCCTGGATCGTGATCTGTGATGCGGCGCTCTTGATGTCTGCGAGGTCTTCCGTCGTCAGCTCCACGTCCGCAGCCATGACGTTTTCCTCCAGCCGGTGCAGCTTCGTCGTGCCGGGAATCGGCACAATCCACGGCTGCTGCGCCAGGAGCCACGCCAGCGCAATCTGACCAGCCGTCGCGTTCTTGCGCTGGGCCATCGACTGCAGCAGATCCACCAGCGCCTGGTTGGCCTTGCGATTCTCCACAGTGAAGCGTGGAACGCTGGAGCGGAAGTCCGAACTGTCGAACGTCGTGGTGTCGTCGATCTTGCCGGTGAGGAAGCCTTTCCCAAGCGGACTGAACGGAACGAAGCCGATGCCGAGTTCCTCGAGCGTCGGCAGGATCTGCCGCTCCGGCTCGCGATACCAGAGTGAGTACTCGCTCTGGACCGCGGTGACCGGCTGGACGGCGTGTGCCCGCCGGATAGTGTCTGCGGCGGCTTCAGACAAGCCGAAGTGCTTCACCTTGCCTTGCTGAATCAGGCCATTGACGGCGCCGGCGACGTCTTCGATCGGCACATCCGGGTCGACGCGATGCTGGTAGTACAGGTCGATCGCCTCGATCTTCAGTCGCGCGAGGGAGCCCTCGACCACGCGTGTGATGTGTTCAGGCCGGCTGTTGAGGCGACTCCACCGAGTCTCGCCCTCTGCGCCCGGCGCCCACCCGAACTTGGTCGCGATCACGACCTGACCACGGAACGGCGCCAAGGCTTCGCCGACGAGCGCTTCATTCGCGTGAGGACCGTAGACCTCCGCGGTGTCGAAGAACGTCACGCCACGATCGACGGCGGCGCGGAGCAGGGTCAGCATGGCGTGCCGGTCAGGAACCGGGCTGTAGGACCAGCTCATGCCCATGCAGCCAAGCCCCATCGCCGACACGTTCACGCCGCTCCTCCCAAGTGTGCGTTGCTTCATCGTTGCTGCCTCATTCGACATCCCCTCGTTAGTACCGTTCCCACGCCACCCGCCAATGTTCGCCGGGCTTGTCCGTGAGGTCAGCCACCGTGGCAGTGTGTGGAAGTGGTAACCGCCTCACGTGCCCGCACGACCAGGCGACAAGAGCCGCTCGTCACTTCACTGACGACGAACGCCCAAGTCATCACGAGGGTGTCATTCGGACGCCAGCCGAGCATGAGGTACCGCTGACGCTTGAGTTCTGATTCTTGCGTATTGTTATCGAACATGATAACTTAATGGCGTCGACTAGTGCTGACTGTTCGAGAGTACCTGACCCATGATGGTCGGAATCCGTTTCGCGACTGGCTCGGAACCCTCGACGTCGCGGTCAGAGCCCGGGTTCAGGCGCGAGTGCTCCGCTTCGAGCAGGGCATCCTGGGCGATCACAAGAGCGTCGGCTCTGGCGTGTGGGAAGCGCGGCTGGCGTTCGGCCCGGGGTATCGGATCTACTTCGGCAAAGATGGCGAATCCGTCATCCTCCTGCTGGTCGGAGGTGCGAAATCGACACAGCGCCGGGACATCCGGCGAGCTCAGGAATTCTGGCGCGACTATCTTGAGGGGAAGGGACATGGCAAGACGAAGTGAGGACTGGAACGTCGGGCTCGCCCGGGACCTGCAGAACCCGAAGTTCGCGCGCGAGTTCCTACTGGGCGCCGTCGAGGAGGGTATTCCTGTTCAAGTGGCGCTCGGGAAGGTGATTCGGGCGATGGGTGTGAAGGAATTCGCCGCGAAGGTGCGGATGGCGAGCCCGAACGTGCTGCGCGCGATCAATCCGCGCCACAACCCGACGCAGGACACGCTCGATCGGCTCCTGCGACCGTTCAAGCTGCGGCTGACGCTTGCGCCACTCGAGTCATCGAAGGGACGGCGTGCGGCCTGATTGGCGGGGACCAGCGAATGTACTAGGCGGTGTGCCCGCGGGGCGGTCAGGGGTGACCTCGGTAGAAAGGACAGGGGACGCGCCGACAGGGCACAACCCGGGGCGCAACGCGGTCTTGGGCTCGAACCTGGTGCCTGTAAGTGCTAGATTCTAAAGACACGGAGAGATGTCCGAGTGGTTGAAGGAGCACGCTTGGAAATTGCTCTGACCGTTGCGAACCCAACCACTTAACCTTGATCGCGTCACCGCAGTCGATCCCCGTAAACCACGGCAGATCTCGCGGAATCGACAAGGTCACGTCACAGTTACGTCACAGTCGGTGCGGGACTGAAGGCGCACGCTGAGGGCGTGCGTCCGCGGCCACTGGCTTGGTCGCCGGGCCTCCGAAGACGCCGTGGTATCCTCGAAGTTGAGCGAAGGACCTGCCCGCCATGAGCCGAGTCAACGTCGAGATCGAGTTGCCCGATACGCTTGCCACGCAGGCGAAGAAGGCAGGTCTGCTCGAGCCGGAAGCACTCGAACGGATGGTGCGCGAGGCATTGCTTGCCACGAGGGTCGAGGGCCTCGTCCAAGCGCGCGATGTATTGACGGCCAACCCGCTTCCCCCCATGACGCCCGAGGAGATCCAGGCCGAGATCGACGCCTACCGCGCGGAAGCCCGTCGTGCGGCTCGTCCTTGACACCAACGCCGCAGTCTCTGGCCTTCTCTGGCACGGCAACCCTGGAAAGCTGATCGACGCCGCGCAGGCCGGATCCCTGATTCTCTGCGCTAGTGCTCCTCTGCTCGCCGAGTTGCACGGTGTGCTCGGCCGCGAGAAGTTCGCCAAGCACCTTCAAGTCCGCGGGTTGACTGCGACTCAGATCTTCGAGGGCTATGCAGCCCTGACCACCGTGGTTGTCCCGGCGATCATCCCGCCAGCAATCATCGACGACCCCGACGACGACGCGGTGCTCGCGTGCGCCGTCGCCGCCAAGGTCGATCTCGTGGTTTCCGGGGACCCACATTTGTTGAAGCTGCTCCAGTACCAGGGCCTTCCCATCGTCGCGCCGGCCGAGGCGGTGGAGCGTCTCGGACTGTGATGCCGCCCGCCTCCAACGATGTCGTCGGCGTGGACTTCGGCGCCCCCCGCCGCGCACGCGACCAGCGCCGGAAGATCATCGCGATCGCCGCACACGCGGTCGCGGACTGCCGGTACCGAGTCGATGCGATCGGCATGAACGAGCGTTTGCTTGCGAAAGACCCGCCAGGCTGGACCGCGACAGAGCTGCTCGACGAGCTGCTCACGCGCACGTCCGCATTGTTGCCTTCGACTTCCCCTTTA
>CAWIMD010000006.1:0-275430 GCA_963837165.1 Vicinamibacteria bacterium | reverse complement strand
CTTTACGCTCGACACTGTGATCGTCAGCTTCCGACACGCCGGGTTGCGGAAGCTCTTCGAGACCGGCAAGAGTCGGAAGGTGCAGCCGGACCTGCACAAACGCTGCAGAAGGGCGATGGACGCGCTCCATGCTGCGACGGCGCTCTCAGACCTGAACATGCCGGGCTGGAGTGTGCACCCGTTGAAGGGCAATCGAGAGGGCCGGCACGCGATGGCAGTCAGTGGCCCTTGGCGCATCACGTTCCGCTGGGACGGCAAGGACGCCCACGAGCTGCCTCTCGAGCAGTATCACTGAACGGAAGGGCGACGACGATGGCGACGACGAAGAGGACGAAGGTGCTGCCTGTTCGACAGAGACTGAAGCGGCCACCGACCCATCCCGGTGAGATCCTGCGGGAGGACGTGCTGCCGGCGTTGCGGATGAACGTCTCGCAGGCAGCCCGCGAGCTCGGCGTGTCACGACAGCTCCTGCACCGAATCCTGGCGGGAAGGGCGCCAGTCACGCCAGCGATGGCCGTTCGGCTCGGGAAGTGGGCCGGTAACGGGCCGGCGCTCTGGCTCGGGATGCAGCAGGCTTTTGACGTGTGGCACGCGGAACAGGCGCTCGGGGCAGAGCTCGAACGCATTCCCGGACACGCCGCGTAACTGCAGCAAGGGAGCGGGGTGAGTCAGCGAAGCGTGAACTCCACGGTCACGGTCATGATCACCGGAACGGGCGTGCCGTGGAGGAGGGTGGGCGTGAATGCCCAGTCCGATACCGCGCGCAGGGCGGCGATTTCCAGATCGGTCCCGCTGTCTCGGAGCACCGCCACGTCGCTGACGCAGCCGGCGTTCGAAATCGTCGCCTCGAGGACGACGATCCCCTGGCGCCCGGCGTTCTGGGCCGCGGAGGGATAGACCGGACTGGTGTTCCTGGTCTTCTTCGGCGGGCGGATTGGCGCTTCGTGCGGCCGGTTCCCGCCGATGCGATATCCTTTCATCGCGTCCGCGAGAGGCGGCTCGACGCGGCTCAGGCACCCGATGAAGCTTTTGTTCATCGGCAGGGCGACCAGTTCCGGTTTTCCAGGAGCCGCCGCCCATTCAGGCACGAGGCTGGCCGCGGTGATGCAGCGCGCGGCCCGGTCGCACTGCGGGGACAGGCTCGTGGCGATCCACCGGATTTCCCGCAGGCGGTCGCCTTCGAAGCGCACGATGGCTCCGGCGATGTCGCCGCTGTCCGGGCTGCGACAGCCGGTCTCCTTGAGCACATCGGCCACCAGGCCCGCTGGCAGTTCGCTGACGGTTCTGATGGCGGCAAACTCGGTCGTTGGAGTTTTGGGCGCCCGCGATTCGACCGAATCCGGGCGGTCGGGCCCGATGTGGAGCGCTGCACGCTCGTCGGCCGTCAGCAGCGGCTTCAGCGAAAGTCGCAGCTGACCGTGCACGAACGGAGGGGCGGCCAGGCCAACGCCGGACCGGACCGCCTCTTCGAACCGGGGCTGCGGCGTCGGCGGCAACTTCAGAGCACGTGCGGCCAGTTCGCGGGCGAAGGCGCCCTCGGGTGAGATCGTGCCGACCGACGAGTCGCGGCCCGACGGAAGCCCCGCCACGGGGTGACCCCGCGCAGAAACGACCGCCGCATACCACCACGTGGAATCGGCGAGTTCCTGCGTAGACGACGCGGCCGCGGCCGTCACGCGTTCGGCCGGGAGCGCAACGTCCGCGTCAACCGCGGCGGTCAGCAGACCGTCCCACCAGGCCGGGCCGGCGGCGAGTGCGGCTCCGGCGAGACGATCGAGCTCCGCCGAATCGTCAGGCAACATGGCTTTCAGGATGACGACCGCCGTCGGCGTCGAGACGCCGAGTCCGAGGAAGGCTGGGAGCTCGGCCAACGCCGCCTGCTTCCTGAACTTTGCGACCGCAATCGCCAGGGCGGGCGCGGGGATCCGTTTTGCCGCATCCAGCAGGCTTGCGTCGTCCACGGCGCTGCCCAGCGACAGAAGCGGCATGGCCATCTCGAGGGCGGCGGCGGGATCGGTCTCGGTCGCAATCGCCTGTCGCAATCGGGGAACGGCGCTGGCTGCGGCCGAGACGCCCAGCAGGCGCGCGGCCGTGGCTCTGACGTGGGGATCCGGATTCGCGAGCGCCTCAGCCCATCGAGTCACCGCCCGTGGGTCCGTGTTGAATTCGATCAACAGGGCCAGAGTCCCCGGCGAGACAGGCTTGGCGAGGATTGACTCGATGGTGTCGTCGGCCCGGGCGGAGCCGCCCCACATGCCACAACACGCGACGCAGGCGACAACGACGAGCCGTCGGATCGTCATCCGTCGTGCAGTCTAGCAACGGCTCCGTCGCGGCGCAATGGACGTGCGCGCCTCGCGCGGTGAGCATTGCGCGAGCCGATTCGACGCGGGAACCCTCGAGGGACGCTAGAGATTCACGCGGACGCCAGACCTGCCGACGACCGGGGCCGTCTCCACGAAGGACCGCCAGGCTTCCTCCGCGCCGGATCGATTGTGGGACAACGCCGCGCCGCACCAGATCGTCGAGGCGTCCTTCGACGGAGACATCGCCCACCGCCGGCTCGCGATGATCGCCACACCCACGAGCGGAATCCGAACGCCGAAGAACGGCGGAGGAGGGCGCCGGGTGCGAGGCAACTCCAGGCGGAAGCCCTCGGCACTGACGTCGAGGATGGCGGCGGGCTCGCTATTGACGAGGGCTTCGAACCGCTGGACCGTCTTTCGCGGAGAGCGCCGGACCGGCCGGTCCTCCATGAGCGCCATCGACACGAAGCACGACGGTACCTGCGAGCTCGATTGGTCTCGTCAGGTACATCGCGTGCCCGTCCATCGCCGTGGCCCGGCGATCGGTGGCATCGCCAATGAGAATGGTCGGAGCAGTCGTGTTGCACCCGCGGTCCGGCGTCTGGAGCGCCTTGCTGGCGGCCCAGCCCGCATCCGCAATGACCAGACTGAATGGCCGCGTGCGGAGGTCGCTCGCGGCCGCTTCCATGGTCGATCGGTGGACGGGTTCGAACTGGTGTTCGGAGAGCCAGTTGGCGACCAGCGACCCTTCGGTCCAATCGGGCAACGCCACAATCACCCGCGGGCGGCCAGTCATGGCGCTGCCCATTGCAGTGACTGTGCCAGCGAATTGCCGGGCGATTCGGGGCGGTCCGGCCGTCGCTGAAACACGGATGTGGAGCGCCGAGGAGAAAACCGTAATGGGACGCAAATCCTCGCGCGTCTCGCGGGGAACAGAGTCCGTGCTGCCATCGAGCGCGCCGGCATCGCTGGAAGCCCTCCGGGGACGCCGGACTGGCCATCGTCGCCGTTGGCCAGCCGATTGGCTCCGGCTATCTGTGCGGCCGTTCGGCGCCGTGCCCAAGCACGGATGGGCCGAACCTGAAGGACGCAAACATGCCCTCGAGAGGAGCGTTCTCAATGCCTGTTGCCACCTTCGGGAGGTATCGGCGGCAGGCGGTCCGTCAGCACGGCCAGGAAGCACAGACAGGCGAACACCATCGCCGCCATGCCGGCAACGAGCAGCGTGCTGACCTCGAAGCCCCCGAGCTCGAAGGTCCCCGTCAGCCGGCTCGCGCCGGCGACGGTGACGACCAGAACGCCCGCAATGCCAGCCACCCGTCCAATCGAAAGCAGCCATTTGTCCATCACGTTCTGCTCCCGCGTTTGGCTTCCATACACGTAGCCAGCAGGACGGCCGCGGGCGGCTTGCGCCACCTGCCGTGCCTCTCTGCCCGCCCCGAGGCCCGAACGCCGCCCTCGTGCCATCGCCGACGCAGCTCATGCATGGGCAATGCGGTATGCTGCGCGTCTCACGATCGGGATCGCCCGCCAGATCGCGCAGGCCCTGGCCCGGCGCACGCCGAGGGCGTCGCTGCGTGTCATCGTGGCATCGGTCGACAGCAGCGACTTCGCGAGGCCGAAGTCCGAGACGTAGGCCGTGCCGGACTTGTCGATCAGGGCCAGGAGTCCCCGGCCTTCGCGCGGATGCTGCAGGGTTGAGGCCGATCCACATCGCCCCGTCGAGCGCGGCGCTCCTCTACTACGAGGCGGTCGTGCACACGCTGGGTGGTCGGCGACACCACCGGGCTCGTGTTCACGACCGAGGATCCAAACGAGCTGTGGACGAAGCTCGCGGTCGTACGCCTTGTAGACGCTGCCCATCCCGCCCTCACCGAGCGCGTGCTCGACGTGGTAGCGCGGGCCGAGATCGGTGCCGGGCTCGATTGTCGTCCTGCCGCCGGAGCTCTTCCCGGCGGCAGACGCCGAGGCGCCGGACGGCGGCACCTTCAGCGAGGGCAGCGGTGAGTCGGAATAGGTGACGTCAGCGTCCGGCTGCGGCCGGCGGTGCGGGTCCGGGGAGATCGGATCGCGGGGACCGGGCACATTCACACCTGCATCGCTGCTCGAAGCGCAAGGCTGCCGCCGCGGTGGCCAGCAGACGGCGTGTCAGACCGAAGCCCGCGCGACCTCGAGAGTGTCAGGGAAGCAGCTCACCCATTATGCGGAAAGGATCCGGGCGAAGCAAGGGACTGGAAGCCGTCTACCGGCGCCGCCGGCAGCGTGTACAACGCGCGGGTGACACAGTCTCTCGAGTCGTTCGACAATGGGCCATGCCTGCGACGAGCCGCCTTCTGCTTCTGTTTGTCTTCGGGCTGCTGGCACGGCCGCCTGCCACAGGCGCTGCGTCCCAGGTCCCCGCGGCTGGGGGTCCACACCAGTTCGTGTACTTCGGCGCCGACCGCGAGCGCATCGCCGACCCGGCGTTCCTGGAGACGCCGGTCAGCGTCGGCGCGCAGCTGCGCTACTCCTGGCGCGAGCTGGAGCCCACGCGCGACCACTACGCCTTCGAGGGCCTCCTGAAGGACCTGACGTTTCTCGAGGCACATGGCCGGCGGCTGTTCGTCCAGATCCAGGACGTGTCGTTCGGCGAGAACCTCCCGGTGCCCGATTACCTGCTGGCGGCCGAGTTCGGCGGCGGGGCGGCCCGCAAGTACGAGTTCGCGGGCGATGACCCCTCCAAGCCGGTCTTCGACGGCTGGGTGGCGCGGCGATGGGACCCGCGGGTGATCGCGCGTTTCGCCAGCCTGCTGCAGGCGCTCGGCCGCCAGGTGGACGGCCGGGTGGAGGGCATCAATCTGGCCGAGAGCGCCGTGGGATTCGGCACCGCGCCGCCGCTCAGGCCCGAGGGCTTCACCTTCGCGGCCTACGCCGACGGCGTGAAAGCCATCATGGCCGCGGCCCGCGCGGCGTTTCCCCGCTCGGTGGTCATCGAATACGCCAACTTCATGCCCGGCGAGTGGCTGCCGTGGGAGGATCACGGGTACCTCCGCGGGATCTACGCGTACGCCGCGCGGATTGGCGTCGGCGTCGGAGGCCCGGACCTGCTGCCCGGAACGCGCGGCCAGCAGAACCACTGCCTGAAGCTGATTGCGGCGCGCGGCCCGGGCGTCGTGGCGGGACTGGCCGTCCAGGACGGCAACCTCGCCCAGCGGAATCCCGCGACGGGCCGGCGGGTCACGGCCGAGGAGCTGCTCGCTTACGCCCGCGATCCCCTGCGACTCGACTATCTGTTCTGGGGAACCGAGGAGCCCTACTACACCGGCGAGGTCCTGCCGCTGCTCCGGCGCCTCGCGGCCGGCGCCGCTCGCCAGTGACCCACGAAGCTGAAGCAACGGGCCAGGCGGCATGCCCGGAGCATGGAGAGCGATCCACCGCCCGCCCGAACCCCACAGGAAAACGCATTCGCGCCACAACGCCCTCTTATCGAAGCGGCCGCAGCTCCACCGTGCGCACGAAGATCTCGGCGCCCTCCGATTGGATCTGGATCCGGCCGGCCCGGTGCGACGCCTTCGTCACCGCGTTCACGTGCACGCCGTTGACCCATATGGCGAGGCTGTCGCCGTCGGCGACGATCTCCTGCCGGTTCCACTGGCCGGCGGGCCGCTGCACGTCCTGACGTCCCCGAAAGCCGAGCTCGTCTTTCCAGTTCGGATCGCGGCCGAACCAGTTCACCCGGCCCTCGGTCACGAGACGGGCTGGCGCGCCCTTCTGCCAGTAGATCTCCTTGCCGTCCTGGCGCACCTCGGCGGTCACCGACGGATGGCCACGTCCAGCGACCATGATGATGTCGCCGGCCCCGCCCTCGATGATCTGCGACTCGATCGACTCGAGCCAGGTGCCGCCGGCCGCGCCGTCCTCGCCGACCGCGTGCACGAGGACGCCGCTGTCGCGGGCGGCCGTTTTCCGCTCGCCCCATGTCGCACTCCCCCACTTCCACTCGACGACGAGGCGGTAATCGCGGTAGGCGCCAACGGTGGCGATGCCCCCCCAGTCTTCGCCGGAGATGTGGATCATCCCGTCCTCGGCGGTGAACACGTGTGCCGGGTCGTCGGCGCCCGTCGTCTTGAGCCAGGTGGTCCAGCCGTCGAGGTCTCGATGGTTGAAGAGCGCGATGGTCGCGGTTGGTTCGACGGGCGTCGGATCGGCCGGCAGTGCGACCGTGACCGGAGCGAGGAGGAGCAGGCCGACGAGGATGGGTCGCATGGTCGGGTCCTTCAGTGTCTGCGCGGTGAGACCGCCGTGAGCCGACTGGAGGTTGCGCCGGCGCTACTTCGGCCGGCGATCCAGAATTTCCTGTACCTGCGCGCGCGCCACGGGAAGCTTGTCGATGTTCTCGCGCAGCCACCGCGTGAAATCCTCCTCGATGGCCGGCGTCCACGTGGCGTCGATCTGGCCGGCCGTGTACTTGCCCTCGCGCAGCCGCTGATGGCCGAACAGATCCCGCAGGTGGGTCAGCTCGGAGGACTGCACCACCCGCTCGGCGAGCTGCGGCGGGATGAAGATCACGCCGCCGTCGCGGCCCAGCACCACGTCGCCGGGCACCACGGTGGCCTGGCCGATGCGAATCGGCGTGTTGATGCCGATCATCGTCGAGTTCAGCCGCGGGCCGCTCGAGAAGTGATGCGAGGGATCGTAGGATCGGACGAACGACACGAAGTCCTCGAGCTCGTTCAGGCCGCGGATGTCGCGAATCGCGCCGTCGTAGACGATGCCGTTGTGGCTCTTGGCGTAGATGGCGTTGCCCACGTTGTCGCCGATTGAGGGTCCGTCCTGTTTCAGGCCGAAGTGGTCGCAGACGTACACGTCGCCGGGCTGCAGCATGTCCACGGGCCACGCGTTCTGGCCGCCGACGCGTCCATCCGCCCTGCCCTGCTGCTCGATCACCTTGTGGATGTCGGGACGGCCGGGCAGCCACTGCGCCGTGAGCGCCCGGCCCACCAGCACCTTCCCCGGATGGATGACCATCCACCCGTCCTGGTACTGATGGTTGAACCCGGCCGCGCGCAGCTCGGCCCAGGCTTCTTCGAGCGTGACGTTCTTCATGCGCTCGAGGATCGCATCGGGGACCTTGGGCCGACCGTCGGCAAAGCGTTCGCCGCTCCAGTCGGGCGTGTACTTGATCAGCAGCTCGCGCGTGAGAATTCCCGGTTGCGCGGAGGCGGCTCCGACACCCAGGGGCATCAGGGCCGCTGCGAGAGCCAGTCGCGCCGCGGCGCGGCACAGATCGAAACGCATGGGGACCTTTCTCAACCGCGAGCCGCCGGCTCGAACCACGGAGTTCCGGGTACCTGGGCTTTGCGCGCGCCGTCCTCGTTCATCTCCACGCCGATCCCCGGCCGGTCCGGGGGCGTGATGTAGCCCTTCTCGATGATCTCCCCTTCCTTCACCCAGTTGCGCCAGTGGTCGAGCGCATCGATCCAATGCCACTCCTGGACGAGGAAGTTCGGGATCGCGGCGCACACGTGCGCGGTGGCCATCATGCCAATCGGCGAGGTGACCGCGTGGGGGGCGACCGGCACGTAGTACGTGTGCGCGAGATCCGCGATCTTCCGCCCTTCGAGCAGGCCGCCGCACTTCTGCAGGTCCGGCATGATGATGTCGGCCGCGCGCTTCTCGAGGATCTCCCGGAAGCCCCAGCGCAGGTAGACGTTCTCGCCGCAGCAGATGGGTGTGCTCGTGGATTCGCGGACGTCGCGCATGGCATCGATGTTCTCCGCCGGCACGGGCTCTTCGAGCCACATGAGCTTGAACGGCTCGAGCTCTTTCGCCACGCGCTTGCCGGTGCCAACGTCGTAGCGCGCGTGCATGTCCACCGCCAGGTCGAAGTCCTTGGGATAGAGCTCGCGCGTGAACGCCACCTTCGCGACCATGTGATCGATCTCGCCATGCGACGCGGTCCAGTTGACGCGGTCGAACCGCGCCGGGTCGGCGGCGTCGTCGATGTCGATCTTGGCGGCGGTGAAGCCCAGCTCCTGGATTTGCCGGATGCGGGCCTTCGACTGCTCGTCGCCGGGAATCATCTCGCGCGAGCCGGAATCGCAGTAGACGCGCACGCGGTCGCGCACCTTGCCGCCGAGCAGCTGGTACACCGGCAGGCCGAGCGCCTTGCCGGCGAGATCCCAGAGCGCGATTTCGATCCCGGTCAGCGCCGTGACGTACTGGCCGGACTGCGCGCCGGCGAAGACGCCGGACGTGCGGATCCGCTCGAAGGCCGCCTCGATGTTGAGCGGATCCTGGCCGATGAGCAGCCGCGAGAAGGACCGGATGAGCGGCACGTTGCCCATGGCGGCGTCGGTGCTCTCGCCCTGGCCAAAAATCCCCTGATCCGTGTACACGCGCACGTGCACCTGGTAGCCGTGCACCCGCACTTCAGCCGTCCGGATTTCGGTGATCTTCAGCTTCGGACGGTTGTAGGGCGTGCTGGCCGTCTGCACGGCGGCCGACAGGGATGGCATGCCGGCGAGACCCGCAAGCGACAGCAGTCCACCCTTCAGCAGCGTTCGGCGATCAGCCTCTGGCATGGAGTCCTCCCACGGTCAGTGCACGACCTTGATGTAGCCCCACCCGGCCTGCTGCTTCGCCACGAGTTCCCCGATACCGTCGGGCACGGTCTGCACGTCGGGCAGCAGCTGGCTCATGTCCAGGTGCTGATTCTTCATCGCGATCGCGCACACCCGGAACTGCGCGTGCAGGTCGCCGATCGCCCTGGCGACGTCGGCCGCGTGGGTCGTCTTGGCCGCGATGACGAGGTCCAGCCCGTGTCCGTACATCACGACCTCGGCCTCGGTCAGGGGATTCGCAGCCTTGATCTCGGTGATCCACCGGAGCACTGCCTGCTGGTCGGCCGGATCGGCGCTGGTCAGGTCGAAGACGACCTTGTACGGGCGGGGCTGAGACGACTGAGCGTGCACACCAACGGCGGCGGTCGACAGAACGGCCAGGCTGACGAGCGCAGGCAGCAGCTTCATGGCGGGCCCTCCCGCGACGGATTCTGCCACAACAGCGGCCCGAGGGCGCGCCGATTGGGGTCGGGAAGGAACGCGAAGGTCGGGAAGGAGTGAAAGGGTCGGAATAGCGATGCACGCCGACGCGCGGCCGCACTTGCAGTCGGCCAGTCAAGCCGCCAACCCGGGAACCAGCGAACCAGAACCCGAGAGCCCGAGAACCGAGACCCGGAGAACCGTGTAGGTTCCCCCCGCTACGCCAGCCAGGGCCGCGCGCGTGTCACGACCTTCTCCAGCACCGCGTTGGCCACCGCCACGTCGTCGGCGACCTGGAAGTCGAACATCCCGACCGCCGCGAAGTCGGCGCCGTTCTGGAACGCGTACCGGAAGCCGTGCTTCGGCGGAATGGCGCCGGCAGCCAGCACCTTGTACGCGATCCACGGACGCGACACCTTCGACATGAAGCCGATCACCTGGTCCGGCTCCTGGCACCAGTAGTTGTCCACGCGGTAGTTGTCGATGACGTCGAGGTCCTGTCCGGGCTGCTGCTTCGACCAGTAGCTCTGGTCGTGCAGGGTCTTGAAATAGAAGTCGGGCGCGACCGCCGCGGCTTCGCACGTCTGGGGGGTACGCAGCTCGTGGCCGGCGACACCGGCGATGAGTTTCGCGTCCTGGATGTGACCGACCACCTCGCCAATGCGGCCCACGTCGCCGTTCCTGGCCCAGTCGTCCCCGGCGTTGCCCACGAGGAACGCGCCCACGGCGCCCGCGTCGACGGCGGCCGTGACGGCGTCCTTCAGGTTTGCCGGATCGGGGTTGATCTGGGCGAGGTATTGAATCCGGCCGCCGCGCGCACGGTATCTCCGGTACACCTCGACGCAGTGGGGATCACCGGGGTAGGCAATCATCGTGTTGATCCCGTGCTCCTCGCACAAGGCCCACGTGTCCATCACGCGATCGTCGGTGAAGTAGTGCCGCAGGAGATCGGAGACGTAGATCAGGTCGCGGCTGTGCGCGTAGCCGCTGATCAGGTTGCCGCCGCAAATCAACCGGCTCACCTTCACCTTGCCGATCTGCCCGAACCAGCGATGCGACAGCGGCCCGGGCGACACGGACTCGGCCGCCTGTGGCGCCCGCGCGAGCAGATGGCGCTCTTCCAGGCTCATGACCGCCGGCGCGGCAGCGGAGACAACGAGCGAGCGCGTCAGGAATCGCCGACGGGAGAGCGTGCTGGACATGGCGCCTCCGGTTCCCTGGGCAGATGGACCAGTTGCTCCAGCGCAAGCGTTGTGCCAGCGCCCACGGCCCACGACTGCGCCGCGCGTCTTCAGTCGGAACGCTCGGCAGGCATGAACCCGCGTGAAATCGCCCAGCGCATGGGTCATTTCACGGAATGGTCCCGGCCTCGGTCATTCAATCGACTGGTGCCCGTCTGCACCGGTTGTTGCTCCGGTTGCGTGCGCCCTCGTCGCAGTAACATGTCGCCGGGTCTTCCGCTCGGGCAACCCGCGTGACAGATAGGACGGGCGAGGCATGAGCGACAGGGAGTTTCGCGGCAGGGTCGTCGCGATCACCGGCGCGGCCGGCGGGATCGGCCAGCAGTTGTGCGGCTATTTCTCCGCCGCCGGTGCCGCGATTGCCGCGTTGGATCGCAGTGACGCCGTCGTCGCGGTTGCCGACAGCCTGCGGCGCGCCGGCGCGACGGTGGAGCACGCGGTCGCGGACATCGGCGACGCGCGCGCCGTCGCGTCGGCGTTCGACGCCCTGTCACGCGCGCTCGGGCCCCTGGACATCCTGATCAACAACGCCGGTGCGACGCGCCACCCGACGCTCGAGCGCACGACACCCGACGAGTTCAAAGACGACGTGAACGTGAACCTGAATGGCGCGTTCAACTGCGTGCACGCCGTGGTGCCGTCGATGAAGGCGCGCCGCGCGGGCGTGATCGTGAACATCGGGTCGGTCAACGGGCTGAGCGCGCTGGGCGATCCGGCCTACAGCGCCGGGAAGGCCGGCCTCATCAGCCTGACGCGGGCCCTGGCGCTCGAGCTCGGCCGCTACAACATCCGCGCGAACATCGTCTGCCCGGGGACCGTCCGCACGCCGATCTGGACGGAGCGACTGTCTCGCAGCCCGGAGCTGCTGACGCAGCTCACGCGCTGGTATCCACTGGGCCGCATCGTCGAACCGGTCGAGGTCGCCCGTGCCGTGGCGTTTCTCGCGTCCGAGGCGGCGTCGGCCATCACGGGCGTCGTGCTGCCCGTGGACTGCGGGCTCTGCGCGGGCAACATCGTCATGGCGCGCGAGCTCACGCAGGAGGAGTTCTGAGACACGCGGCGGGTCCCCTTGCGCGAGGCCGGGCAAAGGAGTATGGTCCGGAGTGCCAGCCCTGTCGTAAGTTCGCCGGTCCCAGCCATGAGCCAATCGAGGTGCGCCCCCGTTCGAGCGGCAGTCGCCCGCCCCGTCGCCGTCGCAACTCGCCGCTGTCTCCTTGGCGTCCTGTTGATCGGCAGCGTCGCGCTCGCGGCGCAGCAACCGGCCCAGCCTGCAGCTCAGGAGAGACCCGTCTTTCGCACGTCCGCCGACCTCGTCACCATCGACGCCGTCGTCGTGGACGATGACGGAAAGCCGGTGACCGACCTGACGCCGGACGACTTCGAGGTCACGGTGTCGGGCAAGCGGCAGCCGCTCGATCAGGCCGTCTACGTCCGTACGAAGGATCAGCCCCTGGTGCTCGCCGCGGCGCGCGCTGCGACGGCGGCGCCAGGCGCGCCCGCCGGATCCAGGGCCTCGCAGGCGCTCAAGACGACCGGACCATCCCCCGACCGCGTCGCCCGCACGATCGCGATCGTCGTGGACGATCTCGGCCTGTCGTTCCGCAGCATGTTCGACGTGCGCAACGCCGTGCACCGCTATATCGACACGCAGATCGAGCCGGGGGATCTCGTCGCGATCATCCGAACGGCTGGCGGAATTGGGACGTTGCAGCAGTTCACGACCGACAAGCGCCTGCTGCACCTGGCGGCCGACCGCCTCCAGTGGGATTTTCGCAGCCGTGTCGGCCTCGGCGCTGTTGGAGTGTTCACTGGAGAGTCTGCGACGCCCGAGGGACAGGCGCTCGACTCGGTCGATGATTTGCGCGGCTCGCTCTCGTCGGTCGGGTCGCTCGGGGCCCTGGAGTTCATCGCCCGAGGTGTGTCCGAGCTGCCGGGACGCAAGTCCATCATCTTCTTCTCCTCGGGATTCGACCTGGCATTCCCGGACCGGGTCACGGGCAGCCAGCGCATCTGGAGAGCCATGGCGCACATGCTCGCGCGGGCGAACGCGGCGGGCGTCGTGATCAACACCATCGACGCGCGCGGCTTGACAGCCCAGGGCCTGACCGGTTCGCCGTTTCCCAATCCGCATCGATTTCCGCACCCGTGACGGATTCAGGGATCCGACGATCCAGGTACCGGAAGGCACGCCGACACTCGGTTCCGGCAGCGGCTTTCTCGACGCGCCCGGACACCTGATGGGTGCGGCCGACACGAACAATGGACGCCCGTTCGCGGGCTCGTTCATCAGCTCCCAGGAATCTCTCCAATTCATTGCAGACCAGACCGGCGGACTCGCGGTGCGGGACACCAACGCCATGAATTCCGGGATGACGAAGATTCTGGACTACCAGCAGGGCTACTACCTGCTCGGCTACACGGCTCCGGCCAGCGCGCCGCACAGCGGGTGGGATCAGAACCGCGTCAGGGTGCGCGTGAAGCGCCCCGGATTGCACGTCCGGGCACGCCAGGGATTCTTCGGCCCCCTCGACGCGCGCGACCCCACGCCCGCGCCCGCCGACTCGCTGGTCATGTCAGCGGTGTCGCCGTTCGGATCCGGCGGTATCACGGTACGGCTGACATCGCTCTTCGGCCACGACGCCACGGCCGGGCCGTACGTGCGGTCGCTGCTGTTCATCGATCCGGCCGGCCTCCACTTCGACGTGGACCAGACGGGCCGGCACACGGCGCGCCTGCAGGTACTCCTGATGGCCATCGGTGACAACGGCCAGGTCGTGGACGGCTGGCGGCGCGAAATGCCGCTCGCGCTCACGGATGAGAGCTTCCGCCGCATCAGCGAACGCGGCATCGTGGTGACGGTCAGAAGCTCGGTGAAGGAGGCGGGTCCGTACCAGCTGCGCGCGGCCGTCGAGGATCTGTCGTCCAGCGCGGTGGGATCGGCGTCGCAGTTCCTGGAAGTGCCCGAGGTCGGGAAGGGCCGGCTGGCCCTGTCCGGCGTGCTGCTGAAGGGCACGTCGGGCGACTCAACGCCCGTCGGGGTCGAGTCGGCCCCGAATGCGCCGGCGGGGCTCGGTAACGAGGTGCTGCTGGAGCCAGAGGTGCGGGTGCTCTCACCTGGCGTGCAGGCAACCTACGCGTACGAGATCTACGACGGCCTCAAGGGCGCGGACCCGGCGCTGGAGATGGCCACGGCCGTCATCCGCGACGGCAAGGTTGTCTATCAAAGCCCCTTCACGCCCGTCACCGCGAGCCCGAGCTCCGCCAGAAAGATGCGCACGATCCCCATCGCCGGCACACTGAACCTTGGCCAGGACATGCCCGCCGGCCCCTACACGCTCGAGGTCACGGTCCGGAGACGCGACGGCAAGAAGTTCGTCGCCTGGAAGCAGTGGGCGGACTTCGAGATTCGACGCTAGCGCCTCGAATGGCGAAGCGATCCCTCAGGCAGCCGGATCGACGGGACGATCGTCCCGCCGCCAGGAACTACATCACCCCTGGCGGCCTGCAGCGGCTGAAGGACGAGCTGCGGTTTCTGCTCAACCGTGAGCGGCCGGCGGTGACCCGGGTGGTGGCCTGGGCGGCGAGCAACGGGGATCGCAGCGAAAACGCCGACTACCAGTACAACAAGCGGCGGCTGCGCGCGATCGATCGGCGTATTCGCTTTCTCACGCAGCGGATCGATGCCGCGGACGTGGTGGACCCGGAATCCCCCAGAGCCGGACGGGCGGCGGCGCAGGTCTTCTTCGGCGCGACGGTGCGTTACGCCAACGCCTCCGGAACGGAGCGCGTCGTGAGCGTCGTCGGCGTGGACGAGGTCGATCTGGATCAGAATTACATCAGCTGGTTGTCGCCGCTGGCCCGCGCGCTGATGAAGTCGGGACCAGGCGATCGCGTGGTGCTTCGGGCGCCGGCCGGCACGGAGCACCTGCAGGTGCTCGAGGTGCGGTACGAGCGCATCCCTATGGAGCCCTTCAGCGAGCCACCAGGCGCCGAGGCGATCTAGTCTCATTACACTATTTGAATTACTCCAAATACTGATCTATAGTCTCCGAGTGCCGACCGACCCGGCAGAGCTCCTCCGCCAACGCGGTATCCAGGTCACCGCCCAGCGTCTGGCTGTTCTGCGGGCGGTCTCGGGCACGCCCCACACCACGGCGGACGCGGTGGCCGAGGTCGTCCGGGCCGAGATCGGGGCCATCTCGCTCCAGTCGGTGTACGACGCCCTGGGCGTTCTGGTCGCCGAAGGCCTCATCCGACGCATTCAGCCCGCCGGTTCGCCGGCGCGGTTCGAGGATCGGGTGGGCGACAACCACCACCATCTGATCTGCCGCGGCTGCGGCCGCGTGGTCGACATCGACTGCGCGGTGGGCGCCGCCCCGTGCCTCACGGCGGCAGACGACCGCGGCTACGAGATAGACGAGGCGGAGGTCGCCTTCTGGGGCCGCTGTCCCGAGTGCCAGGCACGGGCCGGAGCCGCACCCTCCGACCCACCGGCCGGCCGACGCCAGCGCAGGAGTGCACGCGCCGGGGGCCCGGCCGCAACAGATTCCGGGGAGACTCCGCCGGATTGACATGCAGGCGGCCGCCCCACGACACGAGAGGTCAACGTCATCATGAGTAACGAGAAGAAGTGCCCGTTCGCGGGCCACGCGCACAGCGGCACGTCGAACCGGGACTGGTGGCCGGACCGGCTGACCGTGCAGGTGCTCCACAAGAACCCGCCCGCGGGCAATCCGCTGGGCGCGTCGTTCAACTACGCGGAGGCGTTCAAGACGCTCGATCTCGACGCCCTGAAGAAGGACCTCGCGGCGCTGATGACGACCTCGCAGGACTGGTGGCCGGCCGACTACGGCCACTACGGGCCGCTCTTCATCCGCATGGCCTGGCACAGCGCGGGCACCTACCGCATCTACGACGGCCGCGGGGGCGCGGGCTCGGGCGAGCAGCGCTTCGCGCCGCTCAACAGCTGGCCCGACAACGCCAATCTCGACAAGGCGCGCCGCCTGCTGTGGCCGATCAAGCAGAAGTACGGCCGGAAGATCTCGTGGGCCGACCTGATGGTCCTGGCCGGCAACGTCGCCCTCGAGTCGATGGGATTCAAGACGTTCGGCTTCGGCGGCGGTCGCGAGGACGTGTGGGAGCCCGAGCAGATCAACTGGGGCACCGAGGCCACGTGGCTCGCCGACGCGCGCTACAGCGGCGACCGGCAGCTCACCAATCCCCTCGCCGCCGTGCAGATGGGCCTCATCTACGTGAATCCGGAAGGGCCCAACGGCAACCCCGATCCCGTGGCCGCCGCGCGGGACATCCGCGAGACGTTCCGGCGCATGGCGATGAACGACGAGGAGACGGTGGCGCTCATTGCCGGCGGACACACGTTCGGCAAGACGCACGGCGCGGGCCCCGCCACCAACGTCGGCCCCGAGCCCGAGGCGGCGCCCCTCGAGGCGCAGGGCCTCGGCTGGACCAGCAGCTACGGCACCGGCAGGGGCGGCGACACCATCACGAGCGGCCTCGAGGTCACCTGGACCACGACGCCCACGAAGTGGAGCAACAACTACTTCGAGAACCTCTTCGGCTACGAATGGGAGCTGATGGAGAGTCCCGCGGGGGCCAAGCAGTGGAAGCCGAAGGGCGGCGCCGGCGCCGGCGCGGTGCCCGATGCCCACGACCCGTCGAAGACGCACCCGCCGACGATGCTCACGACGGACCTGGCGCTGCGAATGGATCCCGCCTACGAGAAGATCTCGCGGCGCTTCTACGAACAGCCGGACGAGTTCGCCGACGCGTTCGCCCGGGCCTGGTTCAAGCTGACGCACCGCGACATGGGGCCGATCAGCCGGTACCTCGGCCCGGAGGTCCCTGCCGAGCCGCAGCTCTGGCAGGACCCGGTGCCGCCGGTCACGCACGCGCTGGTGGGCGCGGACGACATCGCCGCCCTCAAGGGCCGGATTCTCGCGTCGGGGCTGACGGTCTCGCAGCTCGTCTCGACCGCGTGGGCGTCCGCGTCCACGTTCCGCGGCACCGACAAGCGCGGCGGCGCCAACGGCGCCCGCATCCGCCTCGCGCCGCAGAAGGACTGGGCGGTCAACAATCCGCCCGAGCTCGCGAAGGTACTCCGAACGCTGGAGGGCATCCGAGCGGCATTCAACGGCGCACAGGCCGGCGGCAAGGCGCAGGTCTCGCTGGCCGACCTGATCGTGCTCGGCGGGTGCGCCGCCGTCGAGAAGGCCGCGAAGGACGCCGGCTACGACGTGCAGGTGCCCTTCACGCCGGGACGCACGGATGCGTCGCAGGAGCAGACCGACGTCGAGTCGTTCGCCGTCCTCGAGCCGACCGCCGACGGGTTCCGCAACTACCTCGCGCCGGGCCACGAGTCGCCGGCCGAAGCGCTGCTGATCGAGCGCGCCCAGATGCTCACGTTGACGGCGCCCGAGATGACCGTCCTCGTGGGCGGCCTGCGCGTGCTCGGCGCCCACGCCGGGCAGTCCGGCGCCGGCGTCTTCACCAGGCGTCCGGGGACGCTGACCAGCGACTTCTTCGTGAACCTGCTCGACATGGACACGGAGTGGCGGCCCACGTCCGGCGCTGCGGAGACCTTCGAGGGCCGTGCCCGCGGCACGGGCGCGGTGACGTGGACCGGCAGCCGCATCGACCTGGTCTTCGGTTCGAACTCCGAGCTGCGGGCGCTCGCGGAGGTCTACGCGTGCGACGATGCACGGGAGACGTTCGTGCGCGACTTCGTGGCCGCGTGGGACAAGGTCATGAATCTCGATCGATTCGACCTCGCCTGATCGCGCGGCGAGCGGACCGGGTCTCCCGGGGGGCGCCTCGACGCCTTCGCCCTCGCCGAGGAGCTGGGGCTGATGAGCGGGGGACCTGTTCAGCCACGGTATCGCGAGTTCGACGGCGGTCACACGGTGCCGCCGGACGTCGCGCGCGAGGCATTCCGCTGGGCGAGCGGCGCCTGAAACCCGGCGTTGAGGCCCGGGCCGCCAGGGTCTATTGATTCCCGCGGATGATCTTCCCGCACTCCACCGTGATCTCGACCGCGCCGCCCTTGCCCTGCATCCCGTCCTCGTAGGAGGTCGTGCGGGCGTCGCCCGTGAACGTCAGGGTGGCGGTGCTGCCGCGGTCAACGACGTTCGTCTGCGGCTTGAGCACCTCGTACAGCAACTGGCTGTCGGGTTCGCCGAAGCTCACCGCCATCGTGAGGCCAGACCCGAAGGTGGGCTTTGGATCGATGCCGAGGAGCACGGCCGACAACTTGCCCTTCTCGTCGATCTCCGTCTGCCAGGTGGCGTGCCACGATCCCTGCTTCTGCAGGCCCGCCATGCAGGCGTCGGCCGTGAGGTCGTAGGTACCGGCAAACGGGCCGCCGTGCAGCACGACGTGAAACTTTGCGGATCCGGCCGCCTCCGCTCGCGTGCTGGCGAGGCAGAGCGCCAGCAGCGCAACCGCCGGAATGATTTTCGGCACACCTCGGCTCATGGGGGGTCCTCCTGCATGGATTACGCGCCACCCGCCCGTTTCGGCGCGCCATTCAGCGGGCGTTCGAGCTCCCCTCGTGCAGCCCGGTGAAGAGCGCCTGCAGCAGCGCGCCCGTCGGGTCGTCGTTGTACTGCCAGAACATCGCGCCGGCCAGGTGGTGGTCCCGGATGTACCGCGCCTTCAGCGCCAGCGACTCCGGATCGTCGTAGCTGATGAAGATGCGCCGCTCGGCGTTCCAGAGATACGGCGCCTGCGCGGCGCCGTCCCAGTAGCGCACGAACCCGTCGCGTCCCACCAGCGCCGCGGCAATCTGCCCGTACGACGTGTCGATGCGCTCGGCCGGCAGGCTGCCGGGCTGGTACAGGCCGTGCCCGACGGGCCCGACGTCCCCCCAGGCACGGCCGTAGAACGGCACGCCGAGCACCAGCTTCCGCGCCGGCACGCCGGCCGCCAGGAACTCCTGGACGGCCCGATCGACCGATCGCTGCCGATCGTCGGCCGCGTTGGGATACAGGTTCGCGTGGTGGCCCGCGGCGTCGCTGCCGGCCTCGCGGAAGTCGTACGTCATGAGGTTCACGAAGTCCACGGACGCCTGGACCTTGTCGAGCTCGGTGTCAGCAATGAAGCGGCTCGACGCCCCGGCCGCGAACGTGAGCAGGTAGTGCCGGTGCGCCGCGGCTCCTTCCCGGTCCAGCGCGGCCCGCAGCGCCGCCATCAGCGCCGTGAAGTGGCCCTTGTCCTCGGGCCGGTAGGTGTTGCCGATGCCCGGCTGGCCCGGATACTCCCAGTCGATGTCGAGGCCGTCGAGGTCGTGCCTCCGCACGAAGTCCACCGCGCTGCCGACGAACGTCGCGCGAGTCTCCGGGGTGAGCGCGGCATCGGAGAAGCCGCCCGACCAGGTCCAGCCCCCCACCGAGATCAGCACGCGCAGCCGCGGATGCTCACGCCTGAGGGCCACCAGCGCGGCCAGGTTCGCGGCGTCCTGGTCGAACCCCTCCACGACCCGGCCGTCCCTGATGTTGGCGAACGCGTAATTGATGTGGGTCAGCCGATCGGCCGCGATCTGCGCCGAATCGAGGGCGGTGTTGCCCGCGAACACGTAGCCGATGATGACCGGCTGGCGGGGTCCGGCAGAAAGGACGCCGAGGCTCCCCGCCGCCGCACAGCCCAGCGCGACGCCGAGAACACGTGCGAGGACCCGGGAGCGCATCAACCCTTTCGCAGCTCCGCGAGCCAGTAGCCCGACGTCGCTTCGGCGCGGGCGATCTGCTGCCGGCCTGCCTCGTCCATCGCTTTCAATGCCTCTTCACGCCGTCGCGCGAACTCCTGCTCCAGATGGGCGCCGTAATAGGTCCCGTCCTGGCGCATCGCGTAGCGCGCGACCGATTCCGGGCTGCCGATCTTCAGGGCCTCGCCGGGCTCCAGGCCCGCGTCCACGAAGAACTCCCGGTCCTGCCCGTCCGGCACGCCGAAGACGAACGGCTCGCCCCAGTCGAACGCGTTCTTGATCATCCCGGTGGGGTACTTCCGCAGCACGTCGAGCGCGCCCCGATTGAGGTACTCGAACAGCACCCGGCTGCCGGGCGCCGACTCGGCCGCGATCGCGCGCAGGGTCGCCTTCATCCCTTCTTCAGGGACGTACATGCTCACGCCCTCGCACACGAAGCACGTCGTGCGGCCGGCATCGAACCCGGCGCGGCGCAGCGCGTCTCCGAGCTCCTCACGCGTGAAATCAATCGGAACGTACACGACGCCGGCAGCTGCGCTCCCCAGGGCTTCGTGAACGCGCCGCTTCTTGTACTCCTGGGTCGTGCCGAAGTCGATCTCGATGACCGGCACGTCCTCGAGCAGGTCGGCGAAACGGTGGGCGCGCGAGTCGAAGCCGGCACCGAGGATCACCAGTTGCGTCGCGCCGCCGCGGATGGCGCGCGCCACCATCTCGTCGATGTAGCGAGTGCGCACCAGCATCAGCCAGACGAAGCCGAAGACATCGGGATCGGACATGGCCTCCCCGACGTCCCCGCCGAGCGCCCGGCTGATGGGGTGCTCGGCAATCAGCGCCTGCTCGGCCGGTCCAATCAGCCGATCGGCCACCCAGTCGGGATTGCGGACGCTCTGATCGGGCTCGCGCGACCCCAGCGCGCGGGCGGCGGCGGTCAGGATCGACGTTCGGGAGGGTAATCCGTTGGCTTCCATTCGAATCGCACGCGATTGATGACGGCCATCACCTGCGGGCTCGACCAGGCGGCGAGGACCGCGCTGCGGTCCGCCGCGACGTAGCCCTCGCACCTCCGGCGCGACGCCGTCGAACCCCATGTGCTCCGAGGCATACGCAACATGCGGGATCATCGCGCGCGGCAGCTCGATCTGCGCGCGCAGCTCCCGCTCGATCTCGCCGAGGTCCGGTGCGTGTTCCTCGAGCGCGCTCCCCGGCGGAAACCGATCGTTCGGCGAGATTGCACGATGAGGCGAATGGGCCCGGCGGTGGCCGGCGCCTGTCGATCCGCGCTCCGCAGGGCGGCGGCCGCCAGGACGGACAGGGTGACCGCGGCGACGCGCAGGCGGACTGACGGAGTCGGCACGTCCGGAAGTCTACCTCACGGCTGCAGCTCGGGCCCGGGCACGTATAATGGCGCGCAGATCCCCATCATCGTGCCTCTCGCCTCCGGCATTCGCTTCGGGCCGTACGAGATCGTCGCGCCACTTGGCGCCGGCGGCATGGGCGAGGTGTACCGCGCGATGGATACCCGCCTCGGCCGCACCGTGGCGGTCAAGGTCTCGAAGGACGCCTTCTCCCAGCGCTTCGAGCGCGAGGCGCGCGCCGTCGCGGCGCTGAATCACCCGCACATCTGCCAGCTGTACGACGTGGGCCCGAACTTCCTGGTGATGGAGTTCGTCAACGGCGCGCCCATACGCTCCGTGGCGAACTCCCGGCAACTGCTGGATCAGGCCCGTCAGATCGTCGATGGCCTGGTCGCGGCGCACGCCGCGGGCATCGTCCACCGCGACCTGAAGCCGGCAAACATCCTGGTGACCGCCGACGGCCAGGTGAAGATCCTGGACTTCGGCCTGGCGCTGTTCGATGGGTCGGAGGACGGCGCGACGGCCACGCTGATCACCCACCCCGGCACGACCGTGGGCACGGTGGCCTACATGTCGCCCGAGCAGGCGCGCGGCGACGACGTGGATGCCCGTACCGACCTGTGGTCGCTGGGCGTCGTGCTGTACGAGATGGCGACCGGCGTCCGGCCGTTCGAGGGCTCCTCGCCAGCCGTCGTGTTCAACGGCGTGCTCGCCGCGACGCCCGTCCCCGTGCGGGATCGCAGCCCGAACATCTCGCCGGATCTCGAGCGCATCATCCACCGGCTGCTCGAGAAGGACCGCGAGACCCGCTATCAGTCGGCCGCGGATCTGCGCGCCGACCTCCGGCGCGTCGAGCGTGACAGCGATTCCGCGGCCGCGACGGCGGCCGTGGGGCAGACAGTACGTGCGCCGGAGCCACGGCGAGTCGGCGTGGGCGCGGCCGTCGGCCTGGTGCTCGTCGGCACGATGGGCGTCGCGGCGTATCTGTACACACACGCGACGCGATCGCCCGTGACGCTGCCCTCGGAATACGTGCAGCTCACGAGCTTCACCGATGCGGCCGTGGCGCCGGCGGTGTCGCCCGACGGCCGCATGGTGACGTTCATCCGTGGCGGCACCCCTTTCCTGAGCCACGGGCAGATCTGGGTCAAGCTGCTGCCGAACGGCGACCCCCTGCGGCTGACGGACAGCCAGCAGCCGAAGTACGGGCCGGTGTTCACGCCTGACGGCACGCGCATCGCCTACACACAACTGGATCAGGCCGGGCCGCACACGACCTGGGACACGTGGACCATCCCCGCGCTGGGCGGCCAGCCGACCCGCCTGCTGCCCAACGCGTCCGGGTTGAGCTGGATGAGCGACAGCCGCCTGCTCTTCTCCGAAATCCGCGGCAGCGGAATTCACATGGGGATCGTGACGGCCACCGAGAGCCGGGCCGACTCGCACGACGTCTATTTCCCCGCGCACGACCGCGCCATGGCGCACTTCTCCTACGCGTCGCCCGATCGGGAGCACGTGCTCATCGTGGAGATGGACCGCACCGGGACATGGCAGCCGTGCCGGGTGGTGCCCCTGGACGGACGGTCCACGGGCCGCACGGTGGGTCCCGACGGCGAGTGCACGTCCGGCGCGTGGTCTCCGGACGGACGCTGGATGTACTTCAGCGTCCTGGCCGGCAACAGCCTGCACCTCTGGCGCCAGGCGTTTCCGGACGGCGCGCCGGAGCAGATCACGTTCGGGGCGACCGAGGAAGAGGGCATCGCGATGGCGCCGGACGGACGGTCCCTGATCACGTCGATCGGGACCACCCGCAGCGCGGTCTGGATTCACGATGCCGCCGGCGAGCGGGCCGTTTCCTCGGAGGGCTACGCGTACGCCGCGCGCCTATCGCGGGACGGCTCGCGGCTGTTCTACCTGTCGATGCGCGACCAGAGCGCGGCCTCCGCGGAGCTGCGCGCTGCCGATGTCGCCAGCGCCGCGAGCCAGAGCGTGCTGCCCGGTCAGGCGGTCGTGGACTTCGACGTCTCGCCCAGCGCGAAGTGGGTCGCGTTCTCGACGAACGACTCGCGACTCTGGATCGCGCCGATCGACCGCAGCGCGCCCCCGCGGCAGCTCGCCGTCAGCGCTGACGAGCCCTCGTTCGCTGCCGAGGACGCCGTGGTGTTCCGGCAGCTCGGGAGCGCGACCAACACGCTGGCACGCGTCAGGACGAGCGGCGGGCCGCCCGAGCGCCTGTCCGAGTTGCCGATCGCCGAGAAGCACAGCATCTCGCCGGACGGCCAGTGGGTCATCGCCGGCGGTCTCCCGTCGATGGAGGACGGCGCGAGCGGCACCTTTGCGATACCGGTCAACGGCGGCGCCCGGCGGATGATCTGTCAGGGGTATTGCGTTGCGGGCTGGTCGTACGACGGGAAGGTCTTCTACGTCGGCGCCGACCTGGGACTCTTCGCCGGCAAGACGCTCGCCTTCCCCGTACCCGCGGGCCGAATGGTGCCGGATCTGCCGTCAGGCGGCCTCGCTGTCCGACAGCTGCACGAGCTGACCGGCATCCCCACGATCGACCATCTCGTCATCTCGCCCGGCCCGACCGGATCCATCTACGCGTTCGCGAAAGCCGAATCCGAGCGCAACCTGTTCCGCATCCCGCTGCACGACTGACCCATCGGCGGTCAACTCCCAACTCCCCAACTCTCAACTCTCAATTCGGTTCAGTCCAGGGACATAGGTAACACTTCAGTCCAGCGACAGGGGTAACACTTTTTCAGCCGCGGCGCCGAGGTACTAGTCGGAGGTGCTTCGATGCCGTGGCGCGAGACGTGCCCCATGGAGCAACGCCTGGAATTTGTTCGTGAGTACGAGTCGGAGCTGTTTACGATGACCGAGCTCGCGGCGCAGTACGGGATCAGCCGGAAAACCGGCTACAAATGGCTCGCCGCCTACGAGGCGGCCGGTGCGCGTGGGTTGGGCGATCGCTCGCGCCGGCCGCATCACAGCCCGCAGGCGACGGATGCCGACTTGGTCGAGGCATTGATCGCCCTGCGACGCCGTCACCCGCGCTGGGGCGCGAAGAAGCTGCTGGCGATCGCGGCCCGGCGAGATCCGCACGCCGCGTGGCCGAGTCGATCGACCGTGTGCACGTTGCTGCAACAGCGCGGCTTGGTGACGGCGCAACGGCGTCGCGCCCGCTCGCCGCAGGTGCCGTCGCCGGCGCTGGCGCCGATCACGACCGTGAACCAGGTGTGGACGACCGATTTCAAGGGCGAGTTTCGGACCGGCGATGGCGTGTATTGCTACCCGCTCACGCTGCGCGACGGCTTCAGCCGGTTCGTCCTCCGCTGCGACGGATTGCTCGGGCGGACGAGTGACGCGACGCAACGCCGGTTCGCACGCGCGTTCGGCGAGTACGGCTTGCCCGATCACATCCGCAGCGACAACGGCGGGCCGTTCGCCAGCCCGGGCTTGGCGGGCCTGTCCGCACTGTCGGTGTGGTGGTTGCGCCTCGGCATCGGCCTGGAGCGCATCGCGCCCGGCCATCCCGAACAGAATGGATCGCATGAGCAATTTCATCGCGTGTTGAAGGCCGACACCGCTCGGCCGCCCGCGGCGAATTGCTCGGCGCAACAGCAACGGTTCCGCCGATTCGTCCGGGAATACAACGAGGAACGGCCGCACGAAGCCCTGCACGACCAGACGCCTGCGAGCTGCTATACCCCGTCGCGCCGCGCGCTGCCGACCCGGCTGCCACCGCTCGACTACGCCGGCCACACCGAAAAGCGGCTCGTGAGCAGCAATGGCTGTGTCTCGTGGGCGGGCGCGCCGCTGTTTATCGCGACGCCACTCGCCGGCGAATATGTCGCCTTCGAGGAAGTCGACGACGGCGTCTGGACGCTCTGGTATGCCACGACCGCACTTGCGCGGTACGACGAACGGCATCGCTCGATTCATCCGATTGCTTCGCAGTACGCTGTGGGGCGCTCCGCCAGCTTCGCTGGCTCCGCGCCTGCGCCTAAGAACGGAAAGATAATGCGTAAATCCATCGATCAGCTGTTACCCATGTCGCTGGACTAATTTGTCACCTATCTCCCCGGCCGTTCATTCCCAACTCCCAACTCCCAACCACCAAGAAGAGCTGTCACGTTGGGCGTTGGGAGTTGGAGGTTGGGAGTTGGAGGTTGGGAGTTGGGCCTTGGAGGTTGGGAGTTGAGTTGATTCCGCCCCCGCATCCCGCGTGATAGTGTCTGGACACTCGAAGGAGGGACCTGCCATGCGATCGAATCGACGGACGTTTTTCAGGACCGTGGGCACCGGGGCCGCCGGGCTGACGCTGGGAACAGCCGCGGGGGCCATGCCGCGGTCCGGACGAACGCCGTCGCCGGTCGCACGCGGCCACGCCGGCGAGCCGTTCCTCCAGATCGGCCAGCACATCGCCGTGGCCGAGACGACGTCCGGCAAGGTGCGGGGCTACATCCTCCGCGACATTCACTACTTCCTCGGGATCCCGTACGGCGCCGACACCTCGGGCGCCAGCCGCTTCATGCCCCCGCAGAAGCCCAAGCCATGGACCGATGTCTTCCCGGCACTCTGGTGGGGCAACTCGGCGCCGCAGAACATGGATCGCCGCTACGCCTTCCCGCCCGTCGCCTTCCGCGATCACTGGAACTACGACGACGTGAGCGAGGACTGCCTGCGGCTGAACGTGTTCACGCCGGCCGTGAACGACGGGAAGAAGCGGCCGGTCATGTTCTGGATCCACGGCGGCGGCTTCAGCGCCGGCAACGGCATCGAGCAGGACGGCTACAACGGCGAGAACCTCGCCCGCTCCGGCGACGTCGTGTTCGTCTCGATGAACCACCGGCTGGGCCCGCTGGGCTACTGCAACCTGGCCGGCGTCGGCGGCGAGCGCTTCGCCGCTTCGGGCAACGCCGGCATGCTCGACCTGGTGGCCGCGCTCGAGTGGGTGCGCGACAACATCGCCAGCTTCGGCGGCGACCCGGGGAACGTCACGATCATGGGCCAGTCCGGCGGCGGCGCGAAGGTCTGCCTCCTCACCGCCATGCCGTCGGCAAAGGGCCTCTTCCACAAGGCCGTCGTCCTGAGCGGCGCGGCCACGCGGGCGGGCGACAAGGAGTACGCGGAGAAGCTGGGCGCCTCCGTGCTGAAGGAGGCCGGGCTCACGGGCGCCGACCTCGGCAAACTGCAGGAAATGCCGTGGCACGACTACTACGACCTGGCGACGAAGGCGCAGCGGACGCTCGCGGCGGAGATGGCGTCGGGCGGCGGGGCCATGGCCGGCCTGCGCTTCGGGTTCAGCCCGTCGGTGGACGGCACGATCCTCCCGCAGCACCCGTACGTGCCCCAGGCGGCACCGACGGCCGCGGGCGTCCCGATGATCATCTGCTCGGTCATGAACGAGATGTCGCCGGCGTGGCCGGACGCATCGCAGGCGGACATGACGTTCGACGAGGCCGCCGAGCGGCTGAGCAAGCGTGCCGGCTTCGGGCCTGGCCTCGGGGACAAGGCACCGGATGCCGTCGCGGCGTATCGCAAGGTATTCCCGGGCAGGAGCGCCGCCGAGATCTTCTCGCTCGTCAGCAGCAACCGCCAGAGCGTCGTCAACCTGGCCGACGCCAAGGCCACACAGCCAGCACCGGTCTACGTGGCCTGGTTCGCGTGGCAGCCGCCCATCTTCGACGGCCTGATCGGCGCGTTCCACTGCGTGGACATCTCGTTCTGGTTGAACAACACCGACCTGATGTACACGCACACCGGCGGCGGCGCGAGGCCGCGGGCGCTCTCGGAGAAGATGTCCACGGCGCTGGTGCGGTTCATGAAGAACGGCAACCCGAACGGCAGCGGGCTGCCCGAGTGGCCGAAGTACACGTCGGCCAATGGCGAGGTCATGGTGCTGGACGACGTGTGCCAGGCGAGACACGATCCGGATCGGGAGGCGCGAGAGGCGCTGCCGACGACGTAGCTGTCAGTTGTCAGTTGTCAGCGAACAGTTGCGAGTGGCGAGTCGTGGATCACGGCAGCGGCCGGATCTTGACGTTGCGGAACCAGAATACGCTGCCGTGGTCCTGGATCGCGATCCGACCGGTCTTCGCCTTCCCATAGTCCGGGGCGTCCTTCCACTTGCCTGAGTCGCGCTGCCGGGTCCACTCGGGGCTCCACCGCTCGAACTCGAGGATCTTCGCGCCGTTCAGCCAGTGCTCCACGTGTGGTCCGCGGACGACGATCTTCGTCGTGTTCCACTCCCCCACCGGCTTCAGCACCTTCCTCGACTCGTCGGGCGCCTGCATCGCGTAGTTCGCGCCCGTCGTCTGGTCGGGAGCGACCTTGCGGGGAAACCCGGCATCGTCGAGCAGCTGGTACTCGGGTCCTGTCATCCACGCGGTCGGGTACCTCGGGTCCTCGACGATGCCGTAGATCACGCCGCTGTTGCCGCCCTTGCTCGCCTTCCAGTCCAGGCTCAGCTCGAAGTTCGTGTACGCGCTGTTGGTGACGAGGTCCACGCGGGTGTCGGCTCCGTAATTCCCCTTGGTGCCGACCGTCTTCAGCGCGCAGTCCTCAATCGTCCAGAACTCGTCGCTCCCTCCGTTGTACGCGTGCCAGCCGGCCTTGCTTGCGCCGTCGAACAGCAGCGTCCAGCCGGCGGCCTTCTCGGCAGGCGTGAGGACGTTGACGCCGCCGCACGAGGCCGGGGCCGGCGCCTGGGGTACGACGCGAGCGGTCAGCGCGATCACGATCGCGAGAACAGTCGTCCTCATCACTGCAGCTCCTCTTCAGTGGTCACCGTGAACCGGCGGACGTTGCTGTAGGACGCGCGGCCCTCGACGTAGCAGGGTCGTCCAGCCAACTCCGGATTGCCGCTGACCTCGGGGTCGCGGCTGAGCGACCATTCCCAGATGGAATCTGGAATCAAGACGCCCACGTGGCTCGCCGGCCGGAACGTCACATCGAATGCCCCCTCGACGTTCTCCAGCCGCTCCCGGAAGTTCAGCCGCATGTGCCACACGCGGCCCGTCGCCGCCTCGATACAGACGCTGCCGCTCATAGGTACGTTGCGCCCGCTGTCCGTCCTCACCATCGTCGGGTCGGCGGTCTCGCGGAACGACACGACCCTGCAGCGCGATCCGTCGCTGGTCGGCTGCTCCTTCCCGGTGTCCTTCCATTCGAACCGCGGCACGTTGGCAGGATACAGGAGCTCGAGCGGGAAGGTCGGCATATTGATGTTGCGCGACGAGCCCAGGTTGTAGCGCGCGCCCTCGTCCGCGATGCGCTGCAGCTGCGCCTGGGCGTCCAGCGTGCCGGCGAGAAACAGGTCCTTCAGGCGCGAGGAACGGTCCCGCACCGGCTTGCCGTTCACCTCGACCACGTCGCGAAAGCCGATCCAGATCTTCCCCGGTGGCTGGACGAGCAGGACGTCCGACAGAAGCTGGCGCCGGCGCAGCACCTCGAAGGCGCTCCGGTCCCGCTGCTCGCCCTTCCCGGGCTTCCATGCGAGCTCGCGCTCGTCGCCTGGCGTCGGCGGATCGCCCCTCCAGAGCTTCACGATCTGCACGTAGCGCTCCTCGGCCACGAGGCTCGACAGCGACTGCTCGAACGAGGCGACGTACGCGGTCGCGCGCTGCATCATCGCGGCGAGCGTCACGAGGTCTGGCGCACGCGTGGGGCGCCGCTCTTTCGGATCGGCCGCGGCTGGCACGTCGTGCGGGGCGGCCGGCACGCCGGTCGTGCGATTGTCGTCCGGGCCGGCCGGCCGCGGGAGCGGCAGGACGAACTCCTTGCGGGCGTGGACCTTTGGCACAGGTCGACGCGCGATGCGGATCTCGATCCGGTGCGGCGTCCCGTCCCGCTCGGATACCAACGGCTCGAAGGCGAGCAGGTACGAGCCGGCGAGCTCGGCGTCCAGCTGCCGGAAGAATGCGCGGCCCGAGGTCGCGCGCGACTCCTCGATCCCCCCGGTCCGGGCGGCAAGATCGTACGCCAGGGGCCGCGTGGCCTCGACGCTCTCCAGGGTCGGCAGCGTATCGTGTCCCGCCTCCCGCAACGGCACACGCGTCAGAATCCGCCATGCCGATGACGTGCACGCGGACCCGTCCTTCGCTGGCGACCTTCAGCGTGCGGTCGATGTCGGGGCGCAGCCGTTCGTCCTGGGGCAGCCCGCCCGTGAGGAGCACGAGATCGGACGGCCCGTCCGAGACGGCACGGAAGAGCCACTGCAGGTCCTCCAGCACCGCATGCCCGCGGAACTGCCGTTCAGCCGAGACATTCATTTCCTTCGCCTTCGGATCCAGGCCCGGCAGCGCCAGTTCACCGCACCCGCCCGATGCCTCGGCTCCCGTGCAGCCGAAGCCCGCCACGCCTTCGAGGCCGTCGCCGCGGCGGGTGGTTCGCGCGAGCGCTTTCGCCAGCGCGTCAACGGCCTTGCGCCGGTCCGTGGCGAAGGTGATGGTGTCGCCGAGCGGCAGCGTGGCGATGGCGACCGCGTAGCCGGCCGGGAGCCCCTGAATGAACCTGGCCGCTGACTGCTGGAGTTGCCGCGCCTCCCCAGGCTCGATGGAGTCTCTGCCAACGACGAGGACGAGGCGGGAAACGGCGGCGAGCGGAACGTGCACCGAGTGTGACGGCGGCCGACCCTCGGACGCCTTGGACGGGTTGGCGGCGCCGTCCGCCTGGCGATAGTCGAATGAGGCGATCGGCCGGACATCGCCATCCACCAGGAGCGTCACTTCGTCCGGCCGCAGATCGGTCACCTGCAGACCGCCGGACATGACGCGCAGGTCCACGACCACGAGATCGACGCCTGAGGAAAAGGGCGCCTGGGTTCGACGCTCAGCCGATTGGACACGCTGGGGAGGGCGCGGCGCCTCCTGTGCGGCGGGAGCGTCCGCCAGGACGCAACAGGCCGCAAGAGCAAGGGCTGTCCGAGCTGCCGAGAGGGCACGAATGCGATCTGGAGCCATCTGAGCGGTGTAGCACTGTCAGCGGCCGACGGTACGTATCGGTACACCCGTCGTTGGTCACGACCAGCCGCCGTGGGGCTCGCGCAGGCGCTTGACAGGCCTGTTCTCCGTCGATACGGTGCCTGGGCGTGAACGGCTTGCAGCCGGCGGGACGGACCCGTACGCGGCGGGTGATCGTGTTCGCCATCCCGTTCCTCGTCGTCCTGGCACAGGGCGTCTACATGGGGGCGGGGCACCGCGAGCCGTATCCCGCGCTGATGATGCCGGGATTCCCGGGCACGCGCACCGGCCCCGACGGGGCGATTGACATCGCCGGCGTCGAGATTGCCGTGCATTTCGGCGACGGGACGACGGCGCCAGTGGGGGCGCGCGACCTGCTCGCACCGCTTCCGGGCGGCGCCGCGATGGTGCTGCAGGAACGGTTGCTGCAGTGCCCGATGCTCGCCGCACCGGAAGGCACGGCCTGGCTGAGGCGACGCCTCGACGCACTGCATCCAGGCGCGCACGCCACCAGCGTGGGCATTCGCTGGTACACGGACAAGTACCGGGTGGACGACGGCGTCCTCCGCCGCGCGGCGCACGTGCCGGCGGCCACCTGCGCTGTCGAGCTCGCGCCATGAGAGCGGCCACGCCTCGCGCGGCAGGCTGGGAGGCGTCGTACGCGGTGCCGCCAGGGAGTCTCGCGATCTTCCGGATGTTCTTTGGCGTCGCGCTCCTGGTCCTGTTGCTGCCGCGGTTCCAGTGGATTGCGGGATTCCCCGACGCCTTCTACGATCCGCGCCCGGGCCTGCTGGCGGCCTTCTCGGGATTCCCCCCCTCGCCCTACTTCATCCTCGTCGACGCCGTCTTGATGACCGCCGCGATCTTCCTCGTGGCGGGCCGACGGGTGACGCTGGCGTCGATGGCCGTCACCGCGGCGCTGCTGGCCGGCGACACGTACGCCTATGGCTTCGGGAAGGTCGATCACGACATCCTGCTGGTCGTGCTGCCCCTGTTTCTCACCGCCGCGGGCTGGGACGGGCGGCCCCGGGAGAACGGACGAGCAATGGCACTGCTCGCCGTCGTCGTCGCGCTCGGTATGGCCACCGGGGCATGGCAGAAGATCGAGTCTGGCTGGCTGACCCAGCCGGCCAGCGCGGTGCTCGGCCATGGCGTCACGTTCGCCGTCTGGGAAGGCGAATCCGCGTCATGGAGCGTGGCCCTGCGGCTGTTCCCGCCCGGGGCCTGGAAGGCCATGGACTACGTGACGGTCGCCTTCGAGGCGGGGTTCCTCCTGGCGGTCGCCCGGGCGTCCGTCTTCCGCGCGCTCTGCGGCGTTGCCTGCTTCTTCCATGTCGCCGTCGCCATGCTGATGCGGCTGCTGTTCGTCTGGAACATCCCGGTGTACGCCGCGTTCCTCGACTGGGAACGGCTGCTGTCCCGCCTGCGGGTGGGCGCGCGCGTCGCGCGGCTCCAGGGCTGGCTGGCAGCGCGCGGCGACGTCGGGCTGCTGGCGGTTTCGGCCCTCTGGTGTGCGATGGCGTTCCGGGTGGGCAGCCCCGTGCAGCTCGCCGTCAGGCTGCTGGGGCCGCACTACCGCCTGGTGCCCGGCACGATCGCGATCTGGATCGCGGCCGCCGTCGTGCTCGCGGTCGTGGCACTCCGGCTGGCGGCCGCCGCCCGCACCGGCAGGTAGCCCCGGTGCTCGGTGCCTGGAGTCTGGGAGTCACGGGCCGTCGCAGGCGCTCCCGCGTGCTCCCATAGGAACGTGAACGTCAGCGCCACCCGCGTCGCCTGCTGCTCGTGCGTCACGCTGGCGTGATGTCCGCCTTCGGTGTTCTCGAAGTACTGGACGTCGTACCGCATCTCTTCCATCCGCGCCACCAGCTTGCGCGCGTGGCCCGGGTGCACGCGGTCGTCGCGCGTGGACGAATAGACGAAGATCGGTGGGTAGTGCCGGCCGGGCCGCAGGTTTTGATACGGCGAGTACGTGCGCAGGAAGGCCCATTCCTCCGGCAGGTCGGGGTTGCCGGTACTCGGCCACCCAGCTCGCGCCGGCCAGCAGCTTGTTGTAGCGCTGCATGTCGACGAGCGGGCTACCGCAGACGACGGCGCCGTACAGCTCCGGATGCCGGATCATCGTGGACGCCACCAGCAGGCCGCCGTTGCTCCGCCCCTCGATCGCGAGGTGCTGCGGCGACGTGATCTTCCGCGCCACCAGGTCGTGCGCGACGGCCTCGAAGTCCTCGAACGTCTTGACGTGATGCGCCTTCAGCGCCTGCGTGTGCCACGATGGGCCGAACTCGCCCCCGCCACGGATGTTCGGCAGCACGAACACGCCGCCGCGCTCCAGCCACAGCCGGCCGTACACGCCGCGCAGATCCTCGTAGGACCCTGAATACGACGGCGTGAGCGAGTTCTCGAAGCCGCCGTACGAGAACATCCAGACGGGGCTGGCGCCGTCATACGTCATTTCCTTCGGCCCGACGACGAAATACGGGATGCGGGTACCGTCCCTCGAGGTGGCCCAGAGCTGCTGGACGGCGAACCGGCTGCTGTCGAACGTCGGCGCCTGCGCCATCACCTGATGCGCCGCGGTCGATCCGGAGGCGACGTAATAGAGCGTGGGCGGCGTGAGGAACGACTCGGTACTCGACGAAGGCCTCGCCCGTCTCGTCGCTCGTGCTCATCACGTGAAGCGCGCCGTTGTCGGGGAACGGGATGGCGGCCCTGTGCACGCCGGTCGCGTCGGCCTGCACGCGATAGAGCCGGCCGCGCACGTTGTCCAGCATCGTGACGAGAATGCCCTGCGGCATCGGATGGACGGCCTGCACCACCTCGCTCGCGCTCGGCTGCACCAGCACGGTGATGCGGCCGTCGCCGCCGCGGAGGGCCGCCGGGTCGGCCAGCAGCACTGATCCGTTTGGATACGTGACACCGCCGCGCGTCCAGTCCTCCTTGAGCGACACCACCAGCGCGCCCTTGTGACCGCCATCGATGTTCGCCGTCTCGGGCAGTTCCAGGCGCTCCATTCTTCCGCCGGCACGGATCTGGAAGACCTGCGCCCGCCAGGTCGTGATTCGATCGGTCAGGATGTCGATGTCGCCCTCAGAGGTCCTGATCCGGCGGGCGTGCGCCGAGACCGACGTCTTCGGCGCCTCGTAGATCGTCGGCGCGTCAGCCAGCGGCGTGCCGCGCTTCCAGATCCTGGCGACGCGCGGGTACCCGGACTCGGTCAGCGTGCCCGGGCCGAAGTCCGTGCCGACGTAGAGCGTGTCCGCATCCAGCCACGACACGTTGCTCTTGGCGGTGGGCAGGAAGAACCCGCCGGGGACGAACTGCCGCGCGTCCGCGTCGAACTCCCTCCGTTCCACGGCATCGCCGCCGCCCGGAGCGAGGCTCACGAGGCAGTGGACGTAGTCGGTCGGGAGGCAGGTGATGCCGCCGAACGCCCACGGCTTCCCCTCCTTCGCCGAGAGCGCGTCGATGTCGATCACCGCCTGCCAGGCCGGCGCGTTCCGCCGGAACGACTCGACGGTCGCGCGGCGGTAGAGGCCGCGCGGGTGCGCCTCGTCCTGCCAGAGGTTGTAGACGTACGGCCCGCGCTGGTCGATTTCCGGGACGCGCGACTCGGAGTTCAGCACCGCCAGCGCCTGCGGATAGAGCGTCGTGTAGAGGGGATCGTGGTCGTAGCGCGCGAGGGTCTTCTCGTTCTGCTCGCGGACCCACTGGAGCGCGCGCGCGCCGTGGATGTCTTCCAGCCAGAGCCACGGGTCGGCCGCCGATGCCGCGGGAGCCCGGGCGATCAGGATCGGGGTGAGGAGGAGGCCGACGGTGACCGCACCGGCGACGGCGACCGACCGCAGCCCGAGATTCCGTGCAGGCATGGATCTCTGAATGATAATGCGAAGTTCGGCCTTACGTGCGGCTTGCGGTAACATCGATCAAGGCCGTGGCCCGATCCCGGCAGTCCTGGTGCTCATCCTCATGTCCCTCTTCACCACTCGAATCCGCGTGATCGTCCTGCCCCTGCTGCTCGCCCTCACCGGCCTGGTCGCCTCGGCGGCCCAGCCGGCCCGGGCGCCCGCGGCGACCAAGGAGACGTCGCCGCTGGTGCCCCTCACGCCGGAGGTTCGTCAGGGCACGCTGCCCAGCGGCCTGACGTACCTGATCAGGCACAACGAGCGGCCCCAGGGACGAGCCGAGCTCCGGCTCATCGTCAACGCCGGCTCCATCCTGGAAGACGACGACCAGCTCGGCGCCGCGCACTTCATCGAGCACATGTCGTTCAACGGGACCAAGCGCTTCCCGAAGAACGAGCTCATCTCGTACCTGCAGTCGGTGGGCGTGCGGCTCGGGGGCGACCTGAACGCCAACACGGGCTACGACGAGACCACGTACATCCTGCCGGTCCCGGTCGGCGACCCGCAGGTGCTCCAGACCGGCCTGGCGATCGTCCGCGAATGGGCCGGCAATGCCCTGCTCACCGACGCCGACATCGAGGGCGAGCGCGGCGTCGTCCTGGCCGAGCTCAGGAGCGGCGAAGCCGCCGACATGCGCGTGCGGCAGCAGACGATGCCCCGGATGTTCAATGGGAGCCGCTACGCGGAGCGGATGCCCATCGGCAGCGAGCGCAGCCTCACGCACATGACGCCCGACGCGCTCCGCCGCTTCTACCGCGACTGGTACCGCCCCGACCTGGAAGCGGTGATCGTCGTCGGCGACATCGACCCCGCCGCCGTCGAGCAGAGCCTCCGCACGCTGTTCGCCGACCAGAAGGCGCCCGAGCACCCGCGGCCCCGGCCGGAGCGCTTCGACATCCCGCCGCGGACGGCGGTGGACGCGCTGCTCGTGACCGACCGCGAGCTGCCCGCCGGCCGGGTGGACATCACGACCTACGTGCGGCCGGCCCCGTCGATGGCCACCATCGCGGCGTACGACGCGCTGCTCGAGGACCAGCTCGTGAACCGGATGTTCGCGCTGCGTCTGTACGAGCTGACCGATCAGCCGGTCCGCCCGTTCCTGGCGGCGCAGGCCGGGCGCTCCCCGGTGGTCCGCGGCTACGAGGCTTTCATTGCCACCGCCGCCATCGCGGGACAGGATCCGGTCGAGACCACGCGGATTCTCGCGACGGAGATCGAGCGCGCGCAGCGGTTCGGCTTCACGACCGAGGAACTCGCAGCCGCCAAGCAGGCCGTCGTCAACCAGTACGCGGAAGCCGACGCCGAGCGGAACACGTCGGAGTCGTCGTCACTGGCCGACGAGCTCGGCCGCCACTTCCTGACCGACGAGCCGGTGCCGGGCATCGCGTGGGAGAACCACCGGGCGCAGGAGGTGATCCCGAAGATGTCGCTCGAGGAGATCAACGCCCATGCGCGGCGCGTGCTCGAGGAGCCGGGCAGCCAGCCGTTCGTCATGGTGGCCGTGCCGTCGGCCGGCGGCGCCACCGAGGCGGCGTTGAAGAAGACCCTGACCGACGCGATGGCGGCCGACGTCAAGCCCTATCGCGGGGTCAAGGTGCCGACCGACCTGCTCACGTCGCTGCCCGAACCCGGGAAGGTGGTCTCCGAGACCCACGACGAGGGGTTCGGCACGACGACCCTGGCGTTCGCCAACGACGTCACGGTCATCCTCAAGCCCACGACGTTCAAGAACGACGAGATCCTCCTGTCGGCCGGGCGGTACGGCGGGCAATACCTCTACGACGAGGCCGATCACCAGAACGCGGTGCACCTGGTCGAGACCATCGACGCGATGGGCTACGGCACGCTCAGCCCCACCGAGCTGGAGCGGTTCCTCAGCACGAAGCGCGCGAACGCCAACGTGTCGTTCACGCCCTACGCCGAGGAGGTGGACGGCGGCTCCACGCGCAGCGACCTGCCCACGCTGCTGCAGCTGGTGTACCTGAAGCTGACGGCGCCGCATCTCGACGCGTCCCGGTTCGACGCGAACCGCACCGCGCTCAAGGGCTACCTCACGAGCCTGTGGAACAGCCCGATGAACCGCTACGAGGACTTCATCATGGACGTCCTCTCGCGAAGCCATCCCCTCGCCCCACGCATGCCGAAGGCCGACGACCTCGATCGCATCGATCCGGCGCGGTCGGTGGCGATGTACCGGGAACGGTTCGGGAATGCCAGCGGGATGACCTTCGTCCTCGTCGGGAGCTTCGACATCGCCACCGTGAAGCCGCTGCTGGCCCGCTATCTCGGCGGCCTGCCCTCGTCGCCCCGGAGCCAGGGCTTCCGGGACGTCGGGCTGCGGTACCCCGCGGGGGACATCGACCGGACGCTGGAAGCCGGCAGCGACAACAGCGCTCTGACCATCGTCTACACGGGCGAGCGCCCCTACTCGGCCCAGGCCAAGCTGCGGCTGGATGCGCTCACCGAGGTCCTGCGGCTGCGCGTCGTCGCCCGCATCCGTGAGGAGCTCGGCAGCTCCTACTCGCCGGGCGTGAGGAGCCGGTTCACCAAGGTGCCGGTCGGTGAGTACGCGCTTCGCTTCGGGATCGGCTGCGCGCCCGATCAGGTCCCGACCGTCGAGCGGGCCATCGACGGCATCATCGAGGCGCTGCAGGCGCACGGTCCGACGGCCGGCGAGCTGGAGAAGGTGACGCGCACGTGGCTCAACGAGCACGAGGCCGAGACGCGCACCAACGAGTACCTGGAGCGACCGCCTGCGTGACCGCGCGCTCGATCCCGCCCTGGACGACGACCAGGACTACGTCGCGCGCGTGAAGGCCCTGACCGCGGCCGACGTGCAGACCGCGGCGCGCACCTACGCGGCGGCAGCGAACCGCGCACGGCTGGTCCTCACGAACGAGCCGGTCGCGTTACTGCGGTAAGCCGCGCTCCGCCCGCCCGCACGATACTGACGGTCGTCGCGCCGCGTGCCACGCGTCCAGCGCGCGGATCGCGCGGTCCGCGGCGCGGAACACGGGGATCCCGTGGGCGGCCAGCGCCGCGGCCAGCGGGTCGAACAGCGGACCGCTGTCCACCACCACGACCCAGGGCTTTCCTCCCTCGTCCCACACCCGGCCCAGCCGCGCCGCGATGCCGTCCGGGCCGTCGAGACCGCCGCCCTCACAGGCGCCCGGCAGCGTGTGCAGGGCGCTGGTGAGCGGGATGCACCCGACGACAGCGAGATCGACCTCGGGATCCGCCAGCACGGCGCGGACAATCGCCTCGTAGTCCTCGTCGCGCGCCATTGGCGTGAGGTCGAGCGGGTTGTGCACGTCCACGATCTGCTCGACGTGCATGCGCCTGAACGTCTCCGCCACCACGCGTCGCGTCCGATCGCCCGGGGCCGGGAACGACAGGGCGCCGGGCGCATCGGCCAGCGCCACGCACTCGAAGCCGGCGTTCGAGACCGCGCCGACCCGCGCGCCGGACGTCGTGCGGCCGGACAGCCGGATCGCCAGCCTCACGAAGTCGTCGAACTCGTCGATCGTCCCCGCCACCATGGCTCCGGCCTGCCTGAAGAGCGCGTGCGTGAGGCGGTAGTCGCCGGCCATCGACGCGGTGTGGCTCGCGGCGGCGCCGGCGCCGGCGGGCGTCCGGCCGGCCCGGTAGATCACGACGCTCCGCCCGCGCGCGACGATCGACCGCACGGCCTCGAGCGCGCGCGCCCCGTCCTGCGGCTTGAACCCTTCGACGTACACCGCGAAGACCTCGAGCCCGTCCTCGTGTGCCAGCCCGGACAGCAGGTCCCCGATCGTGACATCGAGCTGGTTGCCCGTCGTGATGACGTAACGCGGGCGCACGTCGGTCCAGTGTGACAGGCGCGCGATGGCAAACGCGCCGCTCTGCGAGATCATCGCCAGCGGATCCGAGGCCCCCTGGGGCGGCGGCAGCTTGTCCTCCGGGATGAACATCGTGTCGTAGTGCCCCGGCTGCGAGCGGATGCCGAGACAGTTGCCGCCCACCAGGAGCGGACCTCCCGACGGCGTGCGACGGCTGCTGTCGAGCCGGTCGCGAATCCGCGCGGCCAGCGGCGCGCTGCCCGCCTTCTCTTCGAATCCGCCGGGAATGAGCACGATCGACCGGGCGAGCCCGCCGGCAATCGCGTCTTCCACCACCTCGCATGCCTGTGCGGCCGCGACCGCGACGACGAGGAGGTCCACGGGCGCCGGCAGCGCGCGTACCGAGGGCACCGCCTGGCAGCCTTCCACCTGCCAATGTCCCGGCTTGACGACGGTGATCCGACCGGGCGGCGTGCCCTCGCGCAGGAGATTGCGAAGGATGATGCGGCCTGGATTCAGGTGGTCAGAGACGCCGACCACCGCGATGCTCGCCGGCCTGAGCAGCGCGGGCAGGGCGGCCAGCGGCCGCGCGGGCGTCTCGGGCGCTGGCTCTCTGAGCGTCACGAGCGCGTCCAGGGCCACGACTTCGCCGCCGGAGACGACGACGGGGTTCATCTCGCAGTCCCCGAGGCCGAGGGGCGCGAGCAGCCCCGCGAGCGCGACCAGCCGCTCCATGAACGCCGTGAACGCGGCCTGCGTCAACCGCGGAGGCCTTCCACGCATGCGCTCGGTCAGGAACCGGGCGGCGGTCCCGGATTGCGACAGGTGGGCGGGCAGCCCCAGTAGCGGCGATACCACCGAGACGGCGACCTCGTCTCTCAGCTGCGACGAGAGGAACTCGGCGTGCACACCGCCGAGAGCCAGGCTCACGACGGGCCCGAACTCCGCGGTCCAGCGGGCGCTGGCCAGCAGCTCGGCCCCCGGGTCCCGATCGTGATCCACGAACGCCGCGAGCAGGCATCCGGCCAGCTCCGTGCCGGCGAGCCGCTCCCGCATGCGGGCCACCGCCGCCTCGATCTCCGGGATCGCCGCGGGGACGACCTCGACGCCGCCAATCTCGGTCTTGTGCAGGAGGCCCGGCGCAACGGCCTTGACCACAACGCGCGAGGCGCCGAGCCGGGCGAGGTCGGCGCCGGTGACGGCGCGGCCGTCGGGCACGAACACATGGGCCGGGCATCGAATGCCCGCGGCCTCGAGCAGCTCGTAGGCCTCGTGCTCGAACAGCGCCGTGCGGCGCTCGGCCCTGGCCCGCTCCACCGGCGCGCCGCAGGTCTGCGGCGTCACGGCCGCACCTCGCGTCCGGCGCGGAACGCCGCAAGGTTCTGCGCCACGCTGCTCTCCCCTTTCGCCGCGAATCGCTCGCGGATGACGGCCTCCAGCGTGGCCGGATCGAGCGGCAGGTAGCGCGAGGCGGCACCAGCGAGAACCATGTTGCTGGCGCGCGGCAGGCCCGCCTCGTGCGCGAGGCGGTCGGCGTCCACGAGAACGACGTGGGGCAGACGGTCGAGCTCGCGCACGACCTGGTCCGGCGGCGGATAGTCCGGGAAGTTCCTGACAGGCGCGGCGGCAGTGACGACCCAGCCGTCGGCGGCGAGCTGCGGCAGGTGCCGGAGGCTCTCGAGCGGCTCGAGGCCGATCACCATGCCGGCGGTTGCCGCCGGGATGAGCGCGCTGGCAATCTCCCGGTCGGCGATGCGCAGGTGCGCGCTGACCGCGCCGCCGCGCTGCGACATGCCGTGCACCTCCGACTGCATCACGTGTCGTCCCTCGCGGACAGCCGCGGCTCCCAGCACGGCGGCCAGCGACAGCACGCCTTGACCGCCCACGCCCGCCAGCACCACGTCGAACGTCATTGGCACACCGCCGGAGAAGCGGGCGCCTTGCGGGCCCGTGCCGCCTCGACACACTCGCGCACACCCACCACCACCGACAGGCCACGATGCGCGACTTCCTGGCGAATCACGGCGGCAATCTCGGGAACGAGCCGCGGATGGGCACGCACGACGCGCAGGTGCTCGCGCGGCACGCCGAGACCTGCCAGCAGCGGCTCCATCCGCGAGGACGGCACGACCGTGGGCTGTCCGCCGGTCATGGCCACGACCTCGTTGTCGAGGATGAGCAGCGTCATGTCGGTGTCGGCCGCAATGGCGTCGACGAGCGGGGCCATCCCGGAGTGCAGGAACGTGCTGTCGCCAATCACCGCGACCACCGGCCGGAACCCGGCGTCGGCGGCGCCCCTGGCCAGTCCAATCGACGCGCCCATGGCGACGCACGTCTCGATGGCCTGGAACGGCGGCAGCGCGCCGAGCGTGTAGCACCCGACGTCCGACGTGACGAGGCGCACCGTCTCGTCCGCCAGGGCGAGGTTGAGCGCCTGGTACATGTCGGCGTGCGGGCAGCCCGCGCAGAGCTGCGGCGGCCGTGGCGGCACGAGCAGCGCGGCGGGGCCAAGGCCATGCCTGGCCTCGAGGCCAAGCGCCGCGCGCACGACATCCGGATCCAGCTCGCCTTCGGCCGGCACGTGCCCGCTCTCGCGTCCGAGCACGGTCACGCGATCCGGTGCAACCGCGCGGACCGTGCGCTCCAGCAGCGGGTAGCCGTCCTCGAGCACGAGAACGGAGTCGACGTGCGAGACCAGCGCCTCGATCAGCGCCTCGGGCACCGGGTATTCGCCGATGTGCAGCTGCGAGGGGACGAAGGCGGGGTCATCGAGGTTCTCACGCAGGTAGGTCCGCGCGATGCCGGCGGTGACGACGCCCAGGCGCGTGTCGTGGAGCGCGAGGGTGTTCAGCGGCGATTCCCGGGCGTGGGCGCGCAAGTCCTTCTGACGCGCGACCAGCCCGTGCCACTGCCGCCGTGCGTTGGCGGGCAGCAGGATCCACGAGGCAGGAGACTCGGCCTTCCGGAGGCCGTTCTGCGCGCGAGCTGCTGCGGTCGTGATCAGGGCCCGTGCATGGGCCACGCGCGTGACGAGGCGCAGGAGCACGGGCACCCGGAACTGCTCCGACAGGTCGAACGCCTGCCGGGCCATGTCGTAGCACTCCTGCGGCGTGGCAGGCTCCAGGCACATCACGCGCGCGAAGTCGGCATAGAAGCGGCTGTCCTGCTCGTTCTGGGAGCTGTGCATGCCGGGATCGTCGGCCACGGCCAGGACCAGGCCGCCGTGCACCCCGACGAGGGCCGAGCTCATGAACGGGTCCGCCGCCACGTTCAAACCCACGTGCTTCATCGTCACCAGCGCGCGTCTGCCGACGAGCGCCACGCCAAGGGCGGCCTCGTAGGCGGCCTTCTCGTTCGTGCACCAGGTCGCGCGAGGCGCGCCGGCGGCCGGCGGGCGGGTCAGCAGGAAGTCGAGGATCTCCGTGGAGGGCGTGCCCGGATAGCCGTAGGCCGCAGTAATGCCCGCATGCAGGGCGCCGAGCGCCACCGCCTCGCCGCCGAGCGCCGCCGTGTCGCGCATCTCGAGCGTTGACGAGGCGAAAAGCATGCCGCCGTCGCGACTCGGGAGCGCGACGGAATACGGCGGTATCGGGGCAATCCGTCCCGTCTGGTGGGGATTCGTCCCCACTCACTGCGCGCTTCGACGCGGAGTGGTAGCGTGGTCGGGTGTGCAGGGACCCTGGGAATGGGAGTGCCGCTCTGCAGGGCCTGGCGGCCGCGCTGGCCGGGTGCGTCGTCCTGGGCGGGGGTCCGGCGGCCGCGCAACAGGTGCCGCGATTTGGCGAACGCGTCTCCGTCGCGCGCGTCATCGTGGACGCCCGGGTGCTGGACGATCGGGGCAACCCGGTTCAGGGGCTTTCCGCCGACGACTTCCGGGTCCGGATCGACGGACAGCCGGCGAAGGTCGAGAGCGCCACCTGGGTCGGCGCGTCCGACGAAGCGGGCCCCGATCCAGCCCGCGCGTCGCTGCCAGCCGGCCCAGCGTTCGAGCCGGGGACCGGACGGCTGATCGTCTTCCTCTTCCAGAAGGATCTCGAGCCGTCCCGCATCGTCGGCCTGATGCGGATGCTCGCGCGGAGCCGGAACCTGCTCGCAACGCTCGGGCCTGCCGACCGGATCGCGATCCTGTCCTTCGACTCGCACCTGGAGATCTGGAGCGACTTCACCAGCGATCGCGCCCGACTGGACCGCGTGCTCGCGCACGGTCTGCTGCTCGACGCGCCGCCCGCCGTGCAGACGTCCGGTGTGCCCTCACTGCTGGAGCGGCTCGATCGTGGAGCCGCGCGGCACACCTACGGCATCGAACGGGCGCTGGAGCTGATTGCGAACGCGCTCGGCCCGCTCCCCGGCTCGAAGTCGCTCGTGCTGGTGGGCCATGGGTTCGGCCGGCTCACGCTCGGCGGCGTCGTGATGGCGAACGAGTATGGGCCGGCGCGCGCGGCCCTGGTCGGCGCCAGGACGTCGGTCTTCTCGCTGGACGTGACCGATGCGGACTACCACTCGCTCGAAGCCGGCCTGCAGGTCGTCGCGGAGGACACCGGCGGGTTCTACACGCGCACCAACGTGTTCCCCGGACAGGCGATCGCGCGGCTGTCGGGCGCGCTCGCCGGCTACTACGTCCTGTTCGTCGAGCAGCCGGAGAGCCGCCGCGACACGCACGACGTGAGGGTCACGCTGGCGCGCCACAAAGGGCAGGTCCTCGCTCCGGCGGCACTCGCGTTCGGCCCGGCAGCGTGGCCGAACTGATCGACTTCGCCCTTCGGGCTTCGTCGAGTCCGGCGAAGCTTTCTTCGTGTCCTTCGTGTCCTTCGTGTCCTTCGTGCCCTTCGTGTTCCCGGATCATGCATAGGCGGGATCGTACATCTGGCTCCGCACGAGCGCCTCGAGGTCATCGGGCCGTGGCACCGTGGCGAGGCCGCTCTCGTAGGCCACGCCTGCGACGGCGGTCGCAATCGACGTGGAGACTGCCCGGATCCGGGCAAGCGGGGGGAACATCGCGCCCACCGCCAGGTCCGCGTCGGTGACGTGCGCCGCGAGCGTCCGGGCGGCGGTCAGGAACATGCCGTTGGTGACGCGCCGCGCGCCGCACGCGATGATCCCCAGTCCCACGCCGGGGAAGATGTAGGCGTTGTTCGCCTGACGCGGCACGAACGTCATCCCCGACTCGTGCGCGACCGGGGGGAACGGGCTGCCGCTGGCGAAGACCGCGCGGCCGCCGCTCCATCCATACGCCTGCTCGGCTGTGCATTCCGACTTGGCGGTCGGGTTCGACAAGGCGAAGACCACCGGCCGCTCGTTGATCGCGGCCATCGCCTCGACGACGGGCCGGGTGAACGTGCCGGGCTGTCCCGAGACGCCGATCAGCGCGGTGGGCATCAGCGCCTCGATTGCGGCTGCCAGGTCCGGCAGCTCCGCGTGATCGTGCGCGTACGGCCGCTTGTGCTCGGCCAGGTCGGTGCGGCTCCGCACCACGAGACCGCGCGAGTCGACGAACCAGCACCGCCGCCTCGCCTGGTCCGCGGAGACCCCGTCCGAGACCATGGCGTCCACGACGAGATCGGCAATGCCGACGCCCGCCTCGCCCGCGCCGAGGAACAGGAGGGTCTGGTCGGCCAGCCTGGACGAGCGGAGCATCGGCAGGGCCGCGTAGAGGCCGGCCAGGCAGACGGCGGCCGTGCCCTGGATGTCGTCGTTGAAGCAGCACGCGGCATCCCGGTACCTGGAGAGCATGCGGAACGCGTTCCTGTTGCCGAAGTCCTCGAACTGCACCAGCGCGTCGGGGAACCGCCGCACGACGGCCTTCATGAACTCGTCCATGAAGGCGTCGAGCTCGGCGCGGGGCAGCCGGTGACGCGGCAGCCCCGTGTAGAGGGGGTCGTCGAGCAGTTCCTGGTTTTCGGTACCGACGTCGAGGGCAATGGGCAGGCACGAGCCCGGCGGCACGCCGGCACATGCGGTGTAGAGCGAGAGCTTGCCGATCGGGATGCCCATCCCGTTGGCCCCGAGGTCTCCGAGGCCGAGGATCCGCTCGCCGTCGGTCACCACGATCACCCGGACCGGTCCGTGCGGCCAGTGGCGCAGGATCCGCGCGATCCGGCCGCGATCGGCGGCCGAGATGAAGAGGCCGCGAGGCCGTCGCCAGATGTGGCCGAACAGCTGACAGGCGCGCCCCACGGTGGGCGTGTAGATGATCGGCATCATCTCGTCCATGTGATCCATGGCCACCCGGTAGAAGAGCCGCTCGTTCCGGTCCTGCAGCGAGATGAGGAAAATGTATTTCTCGAGGTCGGAGGGCTGGGCGCGGAAGTTCTCGAGGATCTTCTCGACCTGCTGTTCCTGCGTCAGGATCCGCGGCGGCAGCAGGCCTCGCAGCCTCAGCGCGTCGCGTTCCTCCTCGGTGAACGCCGTGCCCTTGTTGAGCGCCGGGTCGTTCAGCAGGTGGATGCCAGTGGGCGTTCGCCCGCGCGGTCGCGTAGCCATGGGTTCAGTTTACCCGCGGACGGCCGTCACTCCGGTCAGGACCTGAAGCCACCGGCGCCCGTCTCCGACGCGCACGCTGTAGGGGCCCGCCGCCCGCGGCAACGCATTGCAGCCGGCCGTCCGCCACGCGCCAGTCCTGAAGCCGGGTTCCCCAGCACTCGGGGCCGGCCCAGGCCATGTCCGGCCAGTCGCGCCAGTCGCTGGCGCCGAGCGCCTTCATCAGATCTCGACGGTTCATCGGGGCATGGTAGAGCATAGCCGCCCGAAGCAGGCGCAAACGTGGCGACGGAAGCGAATCCGCCACGCGCGAGTACACTGTCGGCTGGCCGCAGAACCTGCCGTCCGGAGTGAAGGAGTGGCGTCCTGACCGACTTCTCGAGAGCGCTCGTCAAGACACTCGTGCCGGGCACGTTCCCGTTTCTGATGGCCGGTCTGGCCGCGGGGGTGGGTCTGCTCTACGGATCGGCGCGGACCGCGCGCTGGGGCCGCCGCGGGCTGACGCTCCTGCTCGCGTTGTACGCCGTGCTCAGCCTGCAGGGGACGAGCGATCTGCTGGTGTGGAGCCTCGCCGTTCCGCACCAGGCGATCTGGAGAGCCTCGGACGCGCCCGGCATCAGGGTCATCGTCGTGCTCGGCAACGGTGCGGTCGATGCCGGCGGGGACGGACGGACGCTGGCGATCGTCAACGTGCAGAGTGGATCCAACGCGCTCGAGGCCGCCCGCGTGTACCGGGTTCTCGGCGGCCCCAGCGTGATTGCGTCGGGCGGCAGGCCCCCGGGCACGGGCACGGGGTCGCCCGAGAGCCAGGCGCTGGCGGCGGCCCTGGTCCGGTGCGGGGTTCCGGAGGCTGACGTCGTGCAGGAGTCATCGTCCCCGACCACGCGCGACCAGGCGGTGAACGTCGGACGGCTCCTCCGGGAACGAGGCGAGACCCGCTTCGTCCTGGTCACTGCGCCCGAGCACATGCGGCGCGCGGCCGGAGCGTTCAGGGCGCTGGGATTCGAACCGCTGCCGTCACCGTCCTGGCTGCGGTATGGCGGGCGGCCGTTCTGGCGGCCCACCCTCTATGCCCTGGGGGGCAGTACCGGCGCCCTGTACCAGGTACGTGGCGCTCGTGTATTACCGGCTGCGCGGCTGGAGCTGAGGCCCGGCAGCCACCAGTGAGCGGGACCGTCACGGTCAGCAGGTACTGCCGCGGCCGGATGACGCGCCGGTGAGAGCCTGTGCCTCCGTTGATGGCGATGTGTCACAAATGTGCACATGAAGACGATCTCCATCCGTGAACTGCACTTGAGGACCGGCCAGTGGGTTCGCCGCGCTGCCAGCCATGGTCCGATCGTGGTCACCGATCGCGGTTGCCGCGTTGCTGCGCTTCAACCATTTGACGCGTCTGGGACCGGACGGCCCCTGCCCAACCGCGAGGCAGCGATCCGTAAACGGTCAAGGGTTCCGGTGGATTCCGCCGTGTACCAGTCCGATTCGCGCGAGGATCGATGATCTACTTCGACGCAGCGTACGTCGCCAAGTGCTACCTCAGTGAACCAGGCGCGGATCGAACCCGCGAATTGGCCTATGGCGCGGACGGACTCGCATCGTGTGAGCTGGCTGGCGAAAGCGCCAGCCGCCTCGCGATAGGGCCACAGCAGGCGGCGCTACTGCCCGGGCGGCGCTGCAATCACCGGCTCGGGCACCTTGTTCTTGATGGCTGGGATCGATCGCAGGTAGGCGAAGATCGACTTCAGGTCGTCGTCGGTCATCAGGCGGAAGTCCTGCCACGGCATGGGCGGCAGCAGCTGGCGCCCGCGCCCGCGTTCACGGCCGTTGCGCAGCGTGTCGATGAACTGCTGTTCGGTCCACGTCCCCAGCCCCGTGTCGTTGTCGGGCGTGAGGTTCTTCGTGTAGCTGATGCCCCAGGGGCCGGACCAGGCGGTGAAGGTCTGGCTGACGCTCGCCATCCAGGGACCGGTCAGCGCCGGCACCGGCGTCACGGCCGGCGCATCGGCGGGATGGCCCGAGAGCATCCGGCTCATGTCGGGCTCGGGGCCGTTGTCGCCCATCTTGTAGGGCGTGTGGCAGTCGTTGCAGCCGCCGATGGCTTCCACGAGGTACTTGCCGCGGGCGGCTGACACCTTGCCAGCCTGTGCGCCGCCCTGCGCTGCCAGATCGCGCGATCCAAGAGCCCATACCGTCAACCCGATCGCCGCCGCGATTGTCACGGCCTTCCCCCACTGTCCACTCATCTGCTGGTCTCCTATGGCTGACTGGCCTGCTCCGCTGCCAAGACGCCCGTCGGGCTCAGATCCTCGGCAATCCACCGTCCGATCAGTCGAACGGCCTCCTCGTCCACGAGGCGTGTGCCGAGCGGCGGCATCTGCACGAGCGGATTGCGCGACGCCATGCGCCGCACGACGACGCTCAGGTCGGGATGCCCGGCGCACACCCGCTCGACGGCCTCGGGCACTCCCGGCACCCTGAAGCGGCTCGGCTTGCCCACCGCAGTGAGCAGCGCGGGCGGGGCCTCGCTGGGAGCGCGCTGCATCGTGTAGTTCAGCGCAAATGACAGCGACGACAGCTCGCCGAGCCCGGTATGGCACCCGCCGCAGTTGGCGTTCAGGTACCCGAGGGCAGCGCGGGCCGTCGGCGTGGTGGAGGCAATCCTCGGCGGCGTGCTGGTCACGTAGCGGGGCAGGCCCCGCACGAGCCCCCGCTCCACGAGCGTGTCGAGCGTGACGGCGCCGGGCGGGAGCGGCTCGGCGTGCGGAGCGTCGGGGTCCCGCTCCGGCGACAGTTGCAGGGCCGTGACGCCCAGCACTCTGACGGGGCCGGCCTGGTGGCAGACGAGACAGTCGGTGCGCGAGGGAATGCTGTGGTAGATCCCGTCGCGGATCAGCGCCGCGCGCAGCACGCCGCGCTCACCCACCAGCGGGGCCTCGGTCTCATCCTCGTTCCAGCGATACGCGGCGAAGTGCCACCCGTCGCGCCCGTGCTCGATCAGCCGCGTCTCGACGCGGCGCCCGAAGCTGAACTCCTTCCAGAGCCGGGTTCCGACCGGGAACGTCCACACGTCGGGGTTCGAGCCGTCGATAAAGGCGCCTGCCGGCAGGTGCATCCACCGCGCCTTCGTCGCACCATCGGACCAGAGGGGATACTGGGGGCTGTACGGCAGGTTGTCTGGCGCGACGGTCTTGGTCGCCCAGTCCGCATACAGGCCGGTATCCCGCAGGGTCGGCGGGGGCGCCCAGGCGCTGTCGGGGCCGTCTGCCGCGATGGGAATGACGAAGAGGGCGACGAGGCCTGCGAGCAGGACGTAAAGCGATGCCCTCACCGACGCGCCGCCAGTGCGGGTCTGCACGGGCCGCAGTCCACGGTCAGCCAACTCCCATCCGGATGTCACCAGGAAAGCCGCGGCGCAGAGGATATCATTCCTGTGCCGCCGGTGCCACCCGCGCGGCCCGCCGTGACCCTGCTCGATTTCCTGCGTCTGATCGCCCGCGTGTTCATGCCGGGCTCGCTGCCGCTCCTCCTGATGGGCGCGGCCGGCGGGCTGTTGCTGCTCGTCTGGCCGGGCCGCAGCCGACGCTGGGGCGCCAGGTGGCTGTTCCTCCTCTTCGCGGTCTACGCCCTCCTCAGCCTGCAGCTCACCTCGGATCTGCTGAACCGCAGCCTGGCGGTGGATGCTCCCCTCATCGACGGGCCAGCCGCCGCCCCCGGTGTGGCCACGGTGGTGGTCCTCAGCAACGGCGCAGGCTTCGTCACGATCCACGGGGACACGCGGTGGAGGGTCAACGTCCTGAGCGGCGCCAACGCCGTCGAGGGGGCCCGGCTGTACCACGCCCTCGGGGATCCGCTGGTGGTCGCGTCGGGGGGCCGGGCGATCGGCAGCGGAGACGGGCCGCCCGAAAGCCGGGCGCTGGCCGAGGCGCTCGAGCGGGGCGGAGTCCCCCCGGACCGGGTCCTGCAGGACTCCCGGTCACGGACAACGCGCGAGCAGGCGCTCAACGTCGGAGCGCTCCTGCGGCAGCGCGGCGTGACGCGGTTCGTCCTCGTGACCGTGCCGGAGCACATGCGCCGCGCCGCCGGCGCGTTCCGGGTGCAGGGCTTCGATCCGGTGCCCTCCCCCTCCGCGCTGCACTGGGGCGACCCGCCGCTCTGGCACCTCAACTTCGGCGCGCTTCGCGGCAGCGCCGGCGCCCTGCACGAGCACGCCGCGCTGCTCTTCTATCGCGTGCAGGGCTGGATCTGATCTCGCTCTGCCCGCGGTCCATTGACAGGCGGCTGAGCCGGATGTAGCGTCACTTCGCGATGCTCATCTACGCGGCCATCGCGGCCTTCGGCTTTCTCGTCCTCGTGACGATGCTCGTCGCGGGCGACGTCCTGGGCGGGGATCACGAGATTGGCGACCACGACGGCGGCCTGGAGCACGGCGGCGAAGCCGGCGGGCCCAGCATCTTCAGCGTCCGCATCATGTCGTCGTTCCTCACCGCCTTCGGCGTCGGCGGTGTGATCGCCCGGTACTACGGCCTGTCGCACCCGGCCGCCGCGGCCGTCGGCACGGTCGCCGGCGCGGTGATGGCGACCCTCGTCTACCAGTTCGCGCGCGTTCTCTACTCGCAGCAGGCGTCGAGCGATCTCCGCATGGCGCGGCTGGTGGGCATGCACGCGGAGGTCACCGTGGCGATCCCCGAGCGCGGCCTCGGGCAGGTCACTCTGACCTATGGTGGAGAGCGCAGCGAGCACATCGCCCGGTCCGCCGACGGCCGGGCCCTGCCGCGCGGGTCGGCGGTGGTGATCACCGCCCTCGGCGGCGATTCCGTGACGGTCTCGAGTGCGGCCGTCACCCGCGGAGACGTGTCATGAGCCTGCTGGGATACGAACTGTCCGCAATCACCCTCGCGCTGGTCGTCCTCCTCGCGGTGCTCGGGATGCTCGCGGCGATGTCGCTGTTCGCGCGCAACTACATCAAGGTGCCGCCCTCGGTGGTCGCGATCTTCTACGGCCGCAAGCACGTGCTCGTGGACGAGCACGGCAACAAGGCGACCGTCGGCTTCCGCGTCGTCCGCGGCGGTGCCGCGCTTCGCGTACCCGTCCTCGAAGCGGTGCAGTACCTCTCGCTCAACATCATCTCCATCCCGCTCAAGATCACGCGCGCCTACACCAAGGAGGGCGTGCCCGTGACGGTGGAGGCCGTGGCCAACGTCAAGATCGCGGGCGACGACACGTCACTCCGCGGAGCGGCCGAACGCTTCCTGGGCATGACCCAGGACAAGGTCAAGGAGGTGATCTTCCAGACGCTCGAGGGCCACCTGCGCGCGATCCTGGGCACGCTGACCGTCGAGGAGATCAACGCCGACCGCCAGGCCTTCGCGCAGAAGATGACCGACGAGGCGGCGGTGGACCTCCGGAAGATGGGCGTCAACATCGACATCCTGACGATCCAGCAGATCAGCGACGAGATGGGGTACCTGGACGCGCTCGGCAAGAAGCGGACGGCCGAGGTCAAGCGCGACGCCGTGATCGGCGAAGCGCAGGCGCAGCGCGACGCGATGATCAAGTCGGCCATGGCCGACCAGGAGGGCAAGACGAAGCGCTACGAGGCCGATGTGGCCATCGCACAGTCGCTGCGGGACAAGGAATCGAGGCAGGCCGAGTTCGACGCCGCGGTCCAGGCCAAGCAGAAGGAGGCCGAACAGGCCGGTCCGCTGGCGACCGCCATCGCGCGGCAGCGGGTCACCGAGCAGGAGACGCGGATCGACCAGGTGCGCAAGCAGCAGGAAGTGCTGGTGCAGGAACAGGAGGCGGCCCGCAAGGAGAAGGAGCTCCAGGCCACCGTCGTCAAGCCCGCCGAGGCCGAGCGGCAGGCGGCCATCCTGCGCGCCGAGGGCGAGAAGCAGAGCAAGATCATCCGGGCCGAGGCGACCCAGAAGGAGCTGGAATTCGAAGGAGCCGGCGAGGCGGCGAAGATCGAGAAGGTCGGCCGCGCCCAGGCTGCCAAGGTCCTTGCCGTCGGCGAGGCCGAAGCCGAGGTCATCAAGCTGAAGCTGCTGGCCGAGGCCGACGGTCTGCAGAAGAAGGCAGAGGCCTGGAAGAACTTCAACGACGCGGCCGTCATCAACATGGTCGTCGAGAAGATGCCCGAACTCGCGCAGGCCTTCGCCACGCAGCTGGCCGGCATCGACAAGATCAACATCATCGAGATGGGCAACGGCGCGCCCGGCGGGTCGGGCGGCATCGGCAAGGTGATGGGCACCGTCGGCGGGGGCATGACGGCCATGCTGTCGATGCTGAAGGACCAGTTCGGCGTGGACATCGCCCGCCTGATGAAGGCGAAGACCGACGCGGCCGCCATGGAGGCCGAGAGCACGACGGCGGCGCCGGACGCCTAGGTGCGCATGAACGATAGACCGAACAGCGACTGGTCGCGAATTGAGGCGTTGATCGACCGCGTCCTGGAGTTGCCCGCGCCCGAGCGGGCGGCGGCCATCGCGGCTGCGCGGATCGCGGACCCGGCCGTCGCGGCCGAGGCGGCGTCGCTGCTGGCCGCCGTCGATCCGCCATCCCCCGACCTGCTCGACCGTCCCCTGGCGATCGGGTTTCCCGGAGCCACTACCGCCATTCAATCCGAGCTGAACGAGACGGTCCCGCCGAGGCTCGGCCGCCGGGTCGGAGCCTATCGCCTGGACCGCGTCCTCGGTCGCGGCGGCATGGGCATCGTCTATCTGGCGAGCCGCGCCGACGAGCAGTACGAGAAGGAAGTCGCCGTCAAGCTGCTGCCCTGGGGTCTCGAGACAGCCGAAACGGCACGTCGATTTCTCGGAGAGCGCCAGGTGCTCGCCCAGCTGGAACATCCCAACATCGCCCGGCTGCTGGACGGTGGCGTGACCGACGAGGGGTACCCCTACCTCGTCATGGAGCGCGTCGAGGGGGAGCCGATCGACACGTACTGCCGCACTCGGCGGCTCGGTATGACCGAGCGGCTTTCGCTGTTCCTGGGCGTCTGCGCGGCGGTGCAGTACGCGCACCAGAACCTGATCATCCACCGGGACTTGAAGCCGGCCAACATCCTGGTGACCGGCGAGGGGGCGATCAAGCTGCTCGATTTCGGGATCGCGAAGCTCCTGGCCGACGAGGCCGACACCACCAAGCGGGTGGTCACACGGTTCCAGCCGCGGACGCTCGCCTACGCGGCCCCGGAGCAGCTCGCCAATCGGGCGGTCTCGACGTCGAGCGACGTCTACTCCCTGGGCGTCGTGCTCTATCGGCTGCTCACCGGGCACCACCCGTACCGGCTCGACGGACTCTCGGCGACGGAAGCGGAGAAGGTCGTAAGCGAGCAGGAGCCGGTCCGTCCGAGCGCGGCGGCGCTCCGGCGTGATGGCGAGGAGGGCGACGAGGATCTCTCCGCCTGGGGCCGGCGGCTGCGGGGCGACCTCGACCGCATTCTGCTCAAGGCGCTCGCGAAGGATCCGTCGCACCGCTATCCGACCGTCGACGCCCTCGCCGAAGACATCGGGAGGCATCTGATGGGCCAGCCGGTCGCGGCCCAGCCGCCGACCTGGCGCTATCGGGCAGGAAAGTTCCTGGGGCGTCACCGGGTCGGGACGGTGGCGGCGCTGCTGGTCGCCCTGGCAGCCGCGGGTGCTCTTGGTGGCATCGCCTGGCAGGCGCGACGCGCGGAAGGCGAAGCCGCGCGAGCCACGGCGGTCGCCGAGCTGCTCACCTCGATCTTCTCTGACGCGAACCCGTACGAGGGGGCCGACCGAGAGATGAGCCTCCTCGGCCTGCTCGATCGCGGCTATGCAAGGGTGCGCGACCAGGTCACCGACCCAGGCATCCGGGCCGATCTGTTCTCCGCGCTGGCGAAGGCCTACGGCGGGCAGGGACGGTACGAGACGGCCGTCCGGCTCCTGCAACAGGCGCTCACCGAGCGGAGCCGCGTGCTGGGCCCGGACGATCCGGGCCTGGCGCCTTCCGTCCTCGCCCTGGGCGGCGCCCTGCGCGATCTCGGGCGCTACGATGACGCCCAGGAATATCTCGATCGCGCTCTCACGCTGGTCGAGCGCGGCCAGGGGCGAGACTCGGCCGACGGGTCCGACGCGCTGCTCGCCCTCGGCGGGCTCCATGAAGACAGGGGTGACTTCGCCGGCGCCGAGACGTACTACCGGGAAGTCCTGCGGATCCGGCGGCGGCTTGCGGCGGGACCGGACTTTCGGGTCGCCGTGGCGCTCAATGCCTTGTCAGGCGCGGTCGATCGCCAGGGCCGCCACGGCGAAGGCCTCGACCTGCTCGGCGAGGCCCTGTCCATCGCCCGGGATACGGTCGGCGAGGAGAGCCCGTTCACCGCCTCGATGCGTACGAACCTGGGGGTGCGGTTCCACCAGGCGGGTCGACTCCGGGAAGCCGCCGAGCAGTATCGCCGGGCCCTCGAGATCCAGGAGGCGCGCCTGGGGCCGGACGCGGCGGGGACGGCGGATGCCCACACCAACCTTGGCAAGGTGCTGATGGATCTGGGCGACGTCCAGGCGGCGCGGCGTCATGTGGAGCGCGCCGTCGCAATCAATCGGGAGCACTTCGCGCCCACCGCGTTCAATCGGATCGCTTCGGAGGTCAACCTGGCGACGCTCGATCGCGAACTGGGCCGGCTGTCCGACGCGCTGTCCCTGTATCGGGAATCGCTGCGCCGGTTCGAGACCCTGCTCGGGCCGCACCACCAGGCCACCGCTCGCGTGCGCAGCCTGCTGGCAACCACCCTCTATCTGACCGGCCGGACAGGGGCCGCAGAGACCACTTTTCGTGTCGCTCTGGCCGACCAGCGGGACCCGAGCGCCAAACCCTACTACCTGCCGGAAACCTTGATCAGTTTCGGCGCCCTGCTGAGCGATGCCGGCCGGCCGGCCGAGGCCGAGCCGCTCCTTCGCGAGGCTCTGGAGCGGCGCCGGTCGATCGGGGCGGTGCCTTGGCAGATCGCCGAAGCCGAGCTCGAATTGGGCCAGGCGATCCTCCGCCAGGGCCGCCAGGCCGAAGGCGAACCCCTCCTGCGGACTGCGGCCGCGCACCTGGCCGAAACCCTTCCCCCGGGCGACCGCCGCAGGGCGCGGGCCGATGGACTTCTCGCCGGGCTGGCGGGACATGCGGAGCCCGGACATCTCCTGGTGGCCGATGCCGGCCCATGACATCACGGAGCTGCTCGAGGCCTATCGCGGCGGCGACCGCTCGGCCTTCGAGAAGCTGGTCGCGCTGGCCTACGACGACCTGCGGCGCATCGCCCACCGGCAGCTCGCACGGGGGCAACCCGGCGTGACGCTGGACACAACGGCGGTGGTCCACGAGGCGTACATCGATCTGGTGCAGGGCGCCCGGCTCGAGATCAACGACCGCCACCATTTCTTCGCCGTCGCGGCTCGCGCCATGCGCCAGTTGATCATCGACCACGCCCGCCAGCGCAACGCCGACAAGCGAGGCGGTGGCCGGCCGGCCGTTTCGCTGGAGCGCGTGGCCATTCCGGTGGAGGCCCAGGCCGAGGTGCTCCTGGCCATCGACCAGGCGCTCGACCGGCTGAGCGCGCTCAACGAGCGGCTGACCCAGCGTCTTCGAGTGCCGCTACTTCGCCGGCTTCAGCGAGACGGAGACCGCCGAGGTGCTCGAGTTGTCGCTGCGGACCGTGCAGCGCGACTGGATGAAGAGCAAGGCCTGGCTGCGCCGCGAGCTGGCGGCCGGCTGAACGACCTCCGGACAGTCCTCCTCCCCGGCTGGTGGCGGGTTCCACGCCTCGAATCCGTTCATCCCCGTAGCCCATCATGCGTCGCACCATCCACGCGCTCGCCCTGGCGCTTCCGATCACTCTGGGTCTCGCGGCGCCGGCCTCGGCCCAGATCTCGTCCCATTGTCCGCACGTCCGCCTCCTGGGCCCGGCCGACGCCTCGGAAGTCCAGTGGAGCCTTCGAGGCCACATCGTGGCTGCCGGACCCGACCAGCGACGCGTGGTCCGGGATGCACTCGAGCTGATGCCGCCGTTTCTCTGCCTGGCCGTCCGGCGCATCGTGTTCATCGAGGACCAGGACAATCCGCTCGTGACGGGGAAGACGAAGCCAAACGATCGGCAGGACCTGCTGTATCTGAACGTCGCGTCCGGAATGTTCATGGAGAGCGCCCTGAAGCTCTCGGCGGAGGCCCGCCCGGCCGCGATCCAGACCATCATCCACGAGTGCACGCACATCGCTGTCCGACTGCTCTACACACGGACGGAGGCATCGCCCCCGGCCTGGCTCGAGTTCCGGCCGGACGCGAGCCTGTGGCCGCCCGAGGCGTTGAAGGCGGCCGACGAGGTGATTGAGCGGCTGCGCCTGGAGAAGGGCTTCGTGCAGGAGTGGGCGTCCATTCACGAGTCGTTCCACCGGGTCGGCCTGGCCGGCGGCTACTACGGAGAGAAGGATTGGAGGAGCCACGCGGGCGACAACCACGTGGCGAACGGATTCACGTCGGCGTACGGCGGCAAGAACCTGGCGGAAGACATCGCCGAATTCACCGGATGGATGATCGCGGCACCGCTTGCCGCAGCGCCCGAGGACTACGCCTGTCAGAGGATGCGGGCGCAGGCGAGCCAGGGCGTTCCGTCCGGGCTGGCTGCGGTCTACACGAAGGCCAGCTTTCTGCTCTCCGCGGGGTTCGTGCCGCAGCGGGACTTCGACCGGTGCGTCGGAAACGTCGGGATCGAGGCGCCGGGCGAGGGACTTTTCATCTACAACCTGGCGAGCGGCACGCCCCAGCTCAAGCGCACGTTCGACAAGGACCTCAAGGCCGAAATCGGTACGTCACCCGAAGCTCCAGCAGTACGTCTTCCTGCTCGAGGCCTCGGGCCGCGCGGCCCTGGGCGGCAAGGAGCACCCGGCGTCGATCAAGGTTCGGCTCCCACTTGACCCGGCGGATCGGGACCTCACCCTGGTCTCGTGGCCTCGCGGCCTCTATCCGATGCAGATCCTGGGAGGCGACTTCCGGATCGAGCTGCCCGACGTTCCGAGCGGCACCTACATGGAGCTGCCCGTGAACGCGGGCGGCCCGTCGAGCTGCACGTTGCTGATCACCTACGCCAGCAATGACCGCATCGAGGGCTCAATCTTCCTCCAGAAGGCCATTCGCCCATACGCCCCGATTCCGGTTCCGCAGACAGGCCTGCCCCAGCGGTTCACGTTCAGGCTCCGGCGGCCGCACTGAACGGATGCCCGGACCCGCCGACCGGCGAGCCCGGTGGCGGGATAGGTCCGGCAAATCCGTTCTGACAGGGTGAACACGAGATTTGTCATTCCGCGGGCACGTCGTGTGTCCCTGCGTGGAAGGGAGCTGGAATGCGACGAGGCGCCGGACTCTCGGCCGCAGCGATCGTCTGGCTGACCGCAGCCGGCCTGGCATTCGGTGATACGCGAATCATCGTCCGGGAAGGAACTGAGGTGTCGAAGACCGCCGACCTCCCGCCAGCGGTGCGCAAGAACCTCGCCAGCGACGAGGTGAATCCCGTCACGCTGTGGGTTTGCAAGGACCGCTGGCCCGTCTCGATTCGAGCGGCGGCATGATTAGCCGGCCCGACCGCGGCGAGTGGTACGCGATCGACCGCAAGGCCCACACCTACCAGGCGTACCCCATTCACACGAAGAGCAACCGGCCGTCCGTCCGAGCCGACCTGAAGAAGACCGGCCAGACACGGCAGATCGGCCGGTGGACGACCGGACGGTACGACGTGGCCATCCACATGGGCGCCGGCCCTCCGGTCACGGCCACGCTCTGGGTGAGCCACGACGTCGGGATCGACATGACTGCCTATCACAGGCTGATCGAGGGCATGGCCGTGCAGCCGGGCTCGGAATGGATGCGCCGCCCGCTCGAGATCGGCGGCTACCCCGTGCGGCAGGAGATTCAGGTGGGCCCGGTCACGTCGTGGCAGGAGCTGGTGTCGATTGCCGAGGAGCCTGCGCCGGCCGGAGTGTACGACCCGCCGGCGGGGTATCGCGAGATCAAGTGACGTTTCACTTCACCGTCCCGCCGAGGAGACCCCGCATGTTGCGCAAGCCTTTCGCGCCTGTACTGAACGCCGCGTTTCTGACGCTCTGGATGTTCATCCCCCTCCCCGCGCACGCCCAGGGGACCAGCACGAGCAGGCAAGGCGGCGGAGTGCCCTCCAAACTCAAGAAGCCACTATTTGCACCCGATGCACTCGATGCGAGGATTCATTGGCTGCACGAGCGCGACCGGCTCTTGGACCGATCATCCTTCGATCTCGGTGCGCTACTGGACGCGCTCGACTACGATCCAGGCAGGATCGTCAAGTTCGTCGCAGAAGACATCGCCTTCGAAGACTATCCCGGCGTGCTCCGGGGCCCGCTAGGAACGCTCACCAGCCGCGCGGGCAACGACCTGGATCAGGCGCTCTTGCTTGCCAGGCTGTTGAAGGACGCGGGCCTCGAGGCACGAATCGCCCTGGGCAAAGCCACGGCCGGCCAGCTCGGTATTCCCAGGCTGTTGCTCAGCGCGAGGAAGCCGCCAAAGGAACTTTTCGTGACCACACCAGCGCTGGAGGCCAGTGACCGCGACGCCTCTGAGCTGACCAAGGAAACGCCCCCTGGATCGATCGAAAGCTTTGCCGAGCAATTGCAGATCGACAGCGCCAAGCGGGCAGGCGATGCCATACCGCAAATTGCAGCCCACATGCTGGCCGCGCTACAGAACGACAAGGTCTTTCGGTGGCAGACACAAACCTACGATGCCGATCAGGTGCGCGACTATGCCTGGGTTGAGTACCGCGAGACCGCCGCTGGTGGATGGACCGCGGTGCACCCTGTGCTTGGCTCGAGACCGGCGCCGTTCGACGCGCTCACGGCAACGACCTATCTCTCGGACAGCGTTCCGGAAAGCCTACAGCAGCGCGTGCGAATTCAGGCTTTCTTGGAACGCGATTGGGACGGCCACGCGGAGGTCACGGAACTGATGCCCGCATGGGAGCGGCCGGCAGCGAACCTGGGCGGTGTGACGGTCAGCTACACGAATCTGGCGAATGGCTTCCTGGATCCTGGCGTTACCGACGGCGACGCGGCGTTGGCGAAATCAACGCTGTTCTTTCCTGCACTCAACAATTCGCCACCGAAAGGAGCGCTGGCCTTCGACCTTCATGGCAACACCGCGCCGGTGTCCGAAGCCAGTAGCCAAATGGCCGGAACATTCGAGCGCGTCGGCGAGAACTTCGGAAAGGCCCTTGATGCGTTGTCCAGTGACGGCAAGAAGGGTGGCGTCGGATCCAAACGCCTGGCCGTACGCCAGTGGTTGGAAATCACACTGATTCGCCCTGGTCTGCCCGACAAGACGATCGTGCGTAATGTCGCACGCTGGTCCGGTGATGCCAACGCGTTTCGCCGCTCGCTCGCGCGCACCGTATTGCTGCGTTTCCAGACCGGGACTGCTGGAGGGGGAGCCAGTCTGGATCGCATTTACACCGCCCTCGCGGAAACGCTGAAATCCCTGCGCTATTTTCAGAACCACCCGAACCCCCACACCACCCCGCCTGAAGCCGAGCCACCGGATCCGCTCGTTGGATTCCAGCTGGGTACCGAGGCGTTCCTGATGGTGTCTGACGCACTGAGCGACGAGTTGCCCGGCCTGCGAAGCTACCGGACCGAACCTACCGTGTTGGCTCGCTATCTGCCATTCGGCCGCGTCGACGCAACGCGCGACGGATTCGATGTCATGAACGACGCCCGGCGTGTGATTGACCGCCACGACGCTACGTTCAGGCCGGAGGGAGCCCTGAGAATAGGGGTGACCGACACCTGGCTGGAACACTTGCTGTTCGCGGCCCCGTCCGGTGTTGGCGGGTCGTTATTCGGCCAGCTCGACAACGATTCAGCCGCGCCGCCGCTGGTGGTGAGGGATGCGGCGGACCCGCGGCTGAAAGATTGTGATCCGGCCACTCGGCGTGTTCTGCGCGAGGAACTGTCCGCCGGCAACGTGCTATTGGTGCCGCCATCACAGGCGGCAAGAGGCTGTCAGGCGTGGTGGCAAGTAGAGTCGCGGTCGGGTAGCGCGACTGGCATGATCGCGACTGGATGGGGCGGTGTGTCATTGGTCGCCGCCACTCAGACCATGGTCGAAAAGCTCGCCGAACTTGCGGCGATTCACGGTGCCGCCAAAGTCGGCGCCGTTGCGACCGGTTGCACTGCGATGTACGGGGTATTGAGAGCGGGCGTGGCCCTCAAGACTCTCCTCAGAGTGAATACGATGGCCGGCCCGGCGGGCGTCAGCATCTGCAGCTTTGTGCCCCCACATCAGCAGGTGCTGTGTCAGGCGGTCGTCGCCGTACTGCAGGCGGCCTCGACGACGCCGGCCGAAATGCTGGCTGACTCGGACTTCTTCATTATGACGTGCGTACAGGATTGCTCTTCTCTAACTGGCTCGCAGACTACTCATCGTCATTGGCAGGTACTCGGATAGCCGCTCGCGGTGCAGACGTCGACAGCCAGTCTCACTGCGGTGACCCGCGATCCGAGTGTTGGTGGTTCATGGAAACCAACGCGTTGCAGTTCGTAGGCGGTACGGATTCAACTGATCTGAACGGCCGCTCTGGCTTAGCGGTCAGCCCCGCGCGAGATCGTGCGCCTCGACGGTTGGTCCTTTCGCAACCCCCGCGCCTTGGCTTCTGCCGTCGGTCGACGATGTCTGTCACCATCGCGACAACGTTGGGAACCAGCCTGTCGTTGATCGCCTCCCTCGCCTTCGCTCAGCCCGCCGTCTACGAGCACGAGCCCAACAACACTCCCGCCCAGGCCACCCACGTCTCCGGCGCCGCCATCCTCATGGGGTCGATGCCCGCCGGCGATCAGGACGGCTTCCTGTGGACGGTCTCCGACGTCGATGCCCAGCAGCGCTGGACGTTCGAGCTCCAGGGCATCCCGGGCGAGCTCACCATCGTCGAGGTGCTGCGGCTCGACTACGCCGACAACGGCACCGACGTCACGAAGAAGGAGCGGCTGTTCACCCTCGCCAGCCGCGACGGGTCCAAGCCGGCCGTTGTCGAGGACCTGGTCTTCGAGCCCGGCGAGTACGTGCTCGGCGTGGCCCACGCCGGGGGCGGTGGACCCTTTCGCCCGCCGACCGCGAGCCTGAGCTTCGGCGAGCAGGGTTCGGGCGCCAAACCGCCCGGGGCTGCCGACACCGACCGGCCCGGCGGGTATCGGCTCGCGATCCGGCAGGGGGCGCGGCTCCTCCTCGACGAACACACGAAACCTCACGGCGCGAAGCAGGAGGCCCGCCAGCTGCGCGTCGGAACGGAGTACGCCGCGTTCACCGAGACGCCCGCCGCGTGGTTCCGCCTGCCTCTGACGGCGAAGGAGGCCGCTGACCGGTGGGAGGTTCGTGCCCAGGTGCCCGTCGGACGGCACGCCCGCGCGTTCCTGCGCGATGCCGCCGGCAAGGAGCTGGCGCATGCGGATACGGACAGGGTCGGGAAGCTGGCGTTCCGCGATCTCGGACTGCCGGCCGGCGACACCTTCGTGGAGGTTCAGGAGGAGAACGGGGAACTGGTCGAAGCGGTGGCGGCGCTCTCCACCGGCCTCAGAGTCGAGGGCAGCGAGGCGGAGCCCAACGACCACTGGGTGCAGGCGAACCGCGTGGATCCGGGGCAGCCGCTCACCGGTCGCATGGGCGTGGGAAGCGAGACCGACTTCTTCGCGTTCGCCCTCGACGAGGAGGCGGCCGACCACCTCTGGTCACTCGCGATCGAAACGGCACCGAAGGCCTCGTTCCGGCTGTGCCTGCTGGACAGCGCCGGTCACCCGCTGCAGTGCCACGATGCCAAGGGCGGAATCGAGCTGAGCGATCTGCTCCTCCAGCCGGGCGAGTACGGCTTCAGCGTCAGCCGCGGCCCCGCAAAGGCGGAGTACACCGTGAGCTTCACGGCAGGCGGCGCGCCGCAAGCCGGCTACGAAACCGAGCCCAACGACAGCTTCGAGCTGGCGAGCGCGGTGCCGGTCAACCATCGCGTGAAGGGCCGGTTCACCGGCGGCGTGGACACCGACTTCTTCCGTTTCCTGGTCACCGGGCAGCCCGAGCTCTGGCGGTTCCAGGTCATTGGCACCGGCGTGCAGGAGGTCGCCTTCCTCGACGGAGCCGGCAGTCAGACCATGCGTGTCCGCCCCGGAAAGGGCCAGCGACGCGTGCGTCTCGAGAACGTGTTCCTGCTGCCCGGAGAACATTCCGTGTCGGTGCGCGGTCAGGGAGGCAGCGGCTACACCCTGCTGGCCGTGCCACTCGGGCGTCCGGACCCGAACGGCGAGCACGAGCCCAACGACGACGACACGCGGCTCGAACGCCTGCGCATGGGACAGACGCGGACCGGCCTGCTGGCCGACGGCGACGATCAGGACAACTACCGCTTCCACCTGGCCGCCTGGGATCACATCCACCTGACGGTCCAGCCACCCTCCGGCGGCTCGATTGACGCCAGGCTGTACTGGAGCGGGCGCCCCACACGCAGCAGCGAGGGCGCCAAGACCGGGCAATCCCTCGTGCTGGACGGACTGTTTCCGCCGGGCGACTACCGGCTCGCCCTTTCGGCCGGAACGCCGAGCGACGAGCCGTACACGCTCACCCTGGAGCGGCGCGGGCGTTTCGCCTGCGCGGCAGACTGCGAGCCCAACGACGACCCGGCCTTCGCCAGCCCCCTGCCGCCGAGCCACGTGCTCGCCGGCACGGTCGGCGAGTGGCGCGATGCGGACTGGTACGCGATCCCTGCCCAGAAGCAGGACACCGCAATCCTCATCAAGCCCGCAAGCAGGCGCCCCCTCGCGCTGTCCGAGACACCGGCAGGCAAGTCTCTGGTGGAGTGGGACGACGCGGCGGTCGAGTATCGAGGCGTCGTGCCGGCGGGGAAGACGACGTACCTGGAGATTCGGGGCGGCGCCTCGACGTACCGCATCGAGGTGACCCTCGGCGACGGCCAGGTGGCCGGCGAACCGGCGGCGCTCCCGCTCGACCTCGCGATCGAGAGCGAAAGCACGGAGGTGGCCGCCTATCGACGGGAGGGGCAGCGACTGACGGGCGCCGTGCGCCTGACGAACCGAGGCACCGCGCCCCTGACGGTGGAACTCGAGCCGACTACCAGCGACATGCGTTGGCGCGTCGAGCTCGAGCGCACCAAGGTCACGGTTCCGGCCGGCGGACGCCAGGCCATCCCGCTGACGATCCTCGTGCCGGCCGACGCCTGGGCCGACGCGCCCGTGCGCGTGAGTGTGGCGGCACGGTCAGCCTCCACCGCCCACGTCGAGGCCTTCACCGAGATCGCGGCGGGGCGGGAGTCAGCTCCCGTCCACCCCATCCTCGCCTGGGGAGTCCCCGCGGAGCTTCGCGGCGGCCTGGACGCTGCCTGGACGGCGCTGGGCGGACAGCAGACCTCGCCGTCCGACTCGAGCCTCGGTTACGGCTTCGAGTACCTCCGCGACGGCCTCATCGCCCAGACCCAGGTCCTCGACCTGCGCGGCGGCCACGACGGGGACCAGGTGACGGTCGAGCTCGCGGGGCCCGGACCCGTGGAAGTCGCCGGCTTTGCGCTCGACCCGTCGGGAGGCCAGGTCGTCGTCCGGTACCCCCGTGAAGTCGCAATGCAGCTGTCAGACGACGGCAAGACGTTCGAGACGGTCGCCAGTGGCAGGCTGGAGCCCGTGCCCCGGGAGCAGTTCTTTCCCCTCGAGCGGCCGCGCCAGGCCCGATTCGCCCGACTGCTGCTCGCAACGAACTGGGGGGGCCGCGGGGATGACGGATTCCAGCTTGGTGAATGGAAGGTCATCGCCCGTCCGGGTGACGACGTCAGCGGCGGCAAGGGCTTCGACCTGGCTTCCCAGGCGCTGGGTGGCCACGTCGTCTGGGCGAAGCCTGCGATCGCAGGCCACTGGGACGTGTCGGTCCTCACCGAGAAGGCCGAGGGTCGGGTCGTCCGCGTCAAGAAAGGGGAAGGACTCGAGTGGGTGGTGGGCTTCCACCACGATCGCGCGGCCCAGATCGCCCGACTCGAATGGCGCGAGCCCGCGAAGGCAACGCCGGGCGAGCGGATCAGCGCGGTCTCGCTCTCCGCCAGCCTCGACTCCCCTGCCGGTCCCTGGAAGCCGATCGGACAGTGGACCCTTCCCGCAGGCGGTGGTTCAGCGCAGTTCAGCTTCGAGCGCCCCGTGTGGGCGCGGTTCGTGAAGTTCTCGTCGGCGGCCGCCGACCGCGCCGGCTCCCGCGCGGCGCCGGAGACCCTGCACATCTGGGAACGTCCGACCGGGGCGGACTACCGTTCGATCCTCGGCGAGTGGGGCTACCAGGGCCAGGCGATCTTCGAGGCGCAGACCGACAGCGAGCCGGAGAAGACGTCGCGGCAGGCCGGCAACGATTCGAAGGCAAAGGCCGCGACGCTGACTCCCGGGCAAGCGGTCGGCGGAGAGGTTCAGCTCGGCCACTACGAGCACTATTACCGCCTCGCGGTGCCGGCAGGCCAGAACGCGCTGACCGTCACCCTCGGGGGAGAGCCGACGGTCCGGACCGAGCTCCATCTCGAGAGCGCCGACGGGAAGCCCGTTCCGCTTCGGAAGCTGACCGGGGAGAGCACGCCGCTCGCGCACGTCTTCGAGGCGATCGTCCAGCCCGGTTCGACCGTCTATCTGCGGATCTCGGAGCCCCCCCGCAATGTCGCGTTCGTGTGGGACACGAGCGCGAGCGTCAACGCCTTCCTGCCGATGATCTACAACTCGCTCGCCACCTACGCCGAGGGCCTCGTGCCCGGTCGCGATGCCGCCAACCTGGTGCCCTTCGGCCGCAAGGAACTGCTCGGCGACTGGTATGGCGAACCGTACATCGTGCAGACCGCGCTCAACGACTATCCGCGCAAGGAGAGCTCGAGCGACGCCGAGAAGACGCTCGACACCGCGACCAGAGCCCTTGCCCCGCTGTCCGGCGCCAAAGCCATCGTGCTCATCACAGACGCCGTCACGTCGCGTGACGAGAAGGTCTGGGACTCGTTCAGGAGCATTCGCCCCCGCGTCTTCGGCCTCGGCGTGAGCCTCTCCGAAGCGGACAACCAGGATCTGATGGAAGACTGGTCGCGCGTCAACGGCGGCTACTACACTCATCTCATCGACCAGGGCGAGATGGAGGTGGCCTTCGACCGGGTGGCGACGCTGCTCCGCGGCCCGGCGCCCTACACCCTGTCGGTCACGACCGAGCACCGCAAGCAACCGGGCCCGGGCGAGCTGTTGCTGACGTCCGGACCGCACGGGTCCGGCGAGGGCGCCATCGAGCTGATTCTCGACGCCTCGGGCTCGATGCTGCAGCGCATCGGCGGCAAGCGCCGGATCGAAATCGCCAAAAACGTGCTGTCGGCGGCTGTCGGAGAACACATCCCCGCGGGCACCCCGCTGGCCCTGCGGGTCTTCGGCGACAAGGAGGCGAACTCCTGCCGCACCGATCTCGAGATCCCGATGCGCCCCCTCGACCCGGCCGCGGTCACAAAGACCCTGCAGGGGGTCACCGCCATGAACCTCGCGAAGACGCCGATCGCCGACTCGCTCGCCAAGGTGGCCTCCGATCTCCGGCAGGCGAAGGGACGCAAGGTGGTGGTGCTGGTCACCGACGGCGAGGAGACCTGCGGAGGGGATCCGGAAAAGGTGCTCAAGGATCTCGAGAGCGCCGGCGTCGACGTCTCGCTCAACATCGTCGGGTTCGCCATCGACGACAGCGATCTGCAGGAGCAGTTCAAGAGCTGGGCCGGGCTCGGCGGCGGACAGTATTTCTCGGCACGCGATGCACAGGGCCTGAGTGACGGCCTCACCAAGGCGCTGAGAACACACTACGCCGTCTACGACCCGGGAGGCACCCTGGCCGGTGAAGGCTGGGTCGACGGCGATCCGGTGGAGCTGCCCGCCGGCGCCTACCGCGTCGTTGCCGACACGGCGCCCGCGCAGCACTTCGATCATGTCGACATCGCCGGAGGGGATCGCGTCACGCTCGCGCTGAAATGAGGAGGAGGTTCGTGACGTACCGGATCCCACGTATTCTGCCGCTGGCCTTGGCGCTGGTCGCCGTCGCCGCGGGCGGAAGTCAGGCCTTTCTGGATGCCGGAGCGACGCCTGCCCCCCGTCGCGGTCAGAGCGCGGCGGCGGGCTCGAGGGTCTTCTCGTGGGGCGACCTCGAGGTGGCGATTCTCGGGTGGGAGCCGGTCGAAGACCTGCCGAAAGGCGTGTCTCTCCGCCCCGGCGAGGCCCTCGTGGGGATTGGCTACCTGGCGCTCAATCACGGGCAACGCCCTGCATCGTTCAGTGCGAGCGGCCTCAAGCTTCGCGATCAGTCCGGCGCGGAGCATCGCGTCGACCTCGTGGCCACGAGCGTGCTGGCCGAGGGCGCACTCGGCGGCGAGTTGCTGCCAGGCGAACCGCTTCGCGGCACGGCCTACTACCGGGTGGCGACGGAGCATGGCGACCTCACGCTGGTGCGATCGCGCCGAGGCCGGACCCAGAGCGTTGCGCTGCCCGCTCGGCCGGGACGGTCCGCTCCGCCGCAGGCGCTGCTCGACGCGATTTCGACTCCGGCCGCCGCCGCCGGGACCGACGTGGAAGTCGAGGGCTGGCAGGTCCGCGTGGTCTCGACGCGGACGGTGGAGGCAATCGGCCACATCCGCCCCTCGGCATCCGAGACCGCGCTCTCGATCGAGGTCCAGCTCACCAACCGCACGGAGGCCACGCGGCGGATGGCGCCCACCTCCGGCGTGCGGCTGAAGGATAGAACCGGCAGGGTGTTCGCTTACCGGGGAGATCCGGATCCGCAAAGCGGACAGCGAGCCGTCCAGGCCGCGATGGAGGGCCGCCCCATCCTCGGCATCGAGGCGGGCCCTGGGGCCACGGTCACCAGTCGCTTCGGGTTCGTTGTCCCGGCCGATGCCCGGGGCCTCGTGCTCGTCATCGACCCGGTCGCCACCGAGCGCGGCAAGGCGATTCTCGGGCTCCCGTGAGCCCCGGCCGTCGCCGTCCAGATCGAGGGCTCCCTTGAAGAAGCCGCCGAGCGCGATGCGGGATCGACGCGAGGGGCTACTCCGACGGCAACAACGACGGGATGCTTGCCATCCTCGACGACGACGGCGCGCTGCTCGAGGTCTGGGGGGTAATCGGCATCTCCTACAATCAGTTCGCTCCAGGTCGAGGTCGAGCTCGATGACGCAAAGACGGGCGCCGAGCTGCCGGTCGCGGACGCTTGCGGCGCTCTGGTCGCCGGCACCACGCGGGTGCCTCTGCACGCCGAAGGGCGCCGACTCGTCGCGAGGCTCGAGCGCCCCGGGAGGTTCGACGTCAGCGTCGTGAAACCGGGCTACGCCGCCTGGGAGAACAGGGGCGTCCCCGTCGAGAGAACCGACTGCACGGACCGGCCGCTGCAACTCACGGCCCGTCTCGAGCCGGTCGCCAATTAGCCGGTCACTCGAGTCGAAGCGCCTCGACTGGGTCCACGGCCGCCGCCCGCCTGGCCGGCGCCAGCGCCGCGAGTGCGGCGATCACGCCCACCACCACGGACGCCAGGACGAACATCGACGGGTCCGTCCGGCTGGCGTCGTCCAGCAGCGCGCGCAGCACGCGAGCCGACGCCACCGCCCCGACGGCGCCGGTCAGGACCCCGAGCCCAATGAGCGCTGCCGCGCGCCGTGCCACCATCCTGACAACCGCCCCGCTCGTCGCGCCGAGCGCCATGCGCACGCCGATCTCCCGGGTGCGTCGCATGACCGCATAGGCGAGCACGCCGTACAGCCCGGTGGCCGTGAGGATCAGGGCCAGGACCGCGAACGACGCCATCAGCACGACGCGGAACCGCGCGCCCGCCGTGCCCTGGGCCAGCAGGTCGTCCGCCGTCCTGATGTCCGACACCGGCACGCTCCGGTCGAGCGACCGCACGGCGTCGCGCACCGCCGATTCGACCGACAGCGGCGGCACGCCGGTGCGAACGACGAGAGGCGGGATCGTCCACGCCAGCTGTTTGTACGGAAAGTAGTAGATCGGCTCGGGCTCGGGCCCGAGCGGCGACTGCCGGATGTTGCCGACGACGCCCACGACCTCGCGAACATTGGTCGCCTGCCGTGACGTAGCGCCGGACTCGACCTGCTTGCCGACGGCGTCCTCGCCCGGAAAGAACCGGTCGGCAAATGCCTTGTTCACGACGATCACCGACGGCGCGTGCTCGTCGTCGTGTTCGGTGAAGCCGCGACCGCGGAGCATCGGCGCGCCGGCCGTGCGAAAGTAGTCCGGCGTAACGATTGCCAGGTCGCTGAACGGCCGATGCCCGGGCGCGGTCGGGCGCTCGGGGATATTGAACGAGACGGTAATCTGGTTCCCCACCAGCGGCAGCGGCAGGGAGCCCGCCGCCGACGAGATGCCGGGCACGGCGCGGAGCCGCTCCATGAGGCGGTCGGCGAACACGATCTGCCGGTCCGTGTCGTAGCCGGCCGGCAGCCCGACGCTGAACGTCAGGAGATGGTCGGGCCTGAGCCCGAGGTCGCGGTGCGCGATGTTCGCGAAGTCGGCCACGAGCCGCGCGGCCGCCGCCGACAGGATCAGGCCGAGCGCCACCTGCGCGACGACGAGCACGCCGCGCAGTCGCTCGTGCGCGTCGGTCGTACCACGGGCGCCCGAATGAACGGCGGCGGTCACATCCGCCCGCGACAGGCGCATCGCCGCCGGCACGCTGAAGAGCAGGGCCGTTCCGAGTGCGACGGCAATCGAGAAGGCCAGCACCGGACCGTTCACCGCGATGTTCGCGGCCCGCGGCACGTGCTCGACAATCACGGGGACGATCAGGCGAATCGCCGCCGCGGCCAGCAGCGCCGCGGCCGCGGCGCCCGCCAGCGCGAGCACCAGGTTCTCGACCAGCAGCAGCCGGACTACACGCAGACGCGAGCCGCCGATGGCCAGGCGGATCGCGAACTCCCGCTCGCGATCGAGCGTGCGCGCCAGGAGCATGTTCGCGAGGTTGGCGCACGTGATCAGCAGCACGAGCCCGACGGCCCCGAACAGGATGAGCATCGGCAGCCGGGCGTTCCCGACCATGCTCTCGAGCAGCGGCTCCACGTACGTGCGATCGACTGCCCCGTTCTCGTCCGGGTACGCCTGGGCGAGCCCGGCATCGATCCGGTCGAGATCCGCCTGGGCCTGCTCCACTGACGCGCCGGGCCCCAGGTGGCCGACGACGCCCAGCATGCGGGCGCCACGCTGCTCGGTGGTCGGGGCGATGGTGTCGCTCGCCGCGTCCCTGGCCAGCGTCGTCCAGGTACCTGGACCTGGCGGGCGAGCACCGGGAAGTTGAACCCGGACGGCGCCACGCCAACGACGGTGTACGGCTCGCCGTCCAGCGTGACGGCGCGGCCGACAATCGCGCGGTCGGCGCCGAATCGCTCCGTCCACAGCTCATGGCCGAGGACGACGACGTGCTGTCCCTTCTGTTCCTCGCCCGCCGTGAAGCCGCGACCGAGGGCGGGGCTGACGCCGAGCGCCGGAAACAGGTCCCAGGAGACAATCTGTCCGGGCAGCTTCACGGGCTCGCCCCGGCCCGTCAGCGTCATCTCGTCGTCGCGGAACGAGACCAGATGGTCCAGCGTCCGGGTGCCGCGCCGGAAGTCGAAGAAGATCGGGTACGACACGGCGTCAGGGTGGGCGACGTCGCGCTGGTCGATCAGGCGGACCGACACCAGCCGCCCGGCGTCGGGAAACGGCAATGGCGCCAGCAGCACCGCCTGAATGACGCTGAAGACCACGACGTTGGCGCCCACGCCGAGGGCGAGCGTCACCACCGCCGCCAGGGTGAACGAGGGCGTCCGCCGGAGTTGCCGGACGGCGCTGCGCGCGTCGGCCCAGGCATCCTCGACACGGGCCCACCGCCACACCGCGCGGCCGCGCTCCTCGATGACGGTGGCGTTGCCGAACTCGCGTCGGGCACGGTCCAGGGCGTCGTGTGGCGACAGTCCCTCTTCCACCAGCGCGTCGGTGCGCTCGGCGACGTGGGACCGGATCTCCTCCGCGAGGTCGGCGTCGAGCTGGCGGCGGTTGAGGAGCGCGCGAATCCAGTTCATGGCTTCGCCGGGGCGAGGACGAGCCGGATGCCCTCGAGCATGCGCTCGTAGCTGGAGATCTCGTGCGCGAGGTGCCGTTCGCCGGCCGACGTCAGCTCGTACACCCGCACGCGCCGTCCGCTGGCCGACACCGTCCAGCGGGCCCTGACCCAGCCGTCCTTGAGCACGCGCTGCAGCGCCGGATACAGCGAGCCCTCCTCGACGTGCAGCAGATCGTTCGACGTCCGCTTGATGTGCTGCGCAATCGCGTAGCCGTGGAGGGGCTGGCGCTCCAGGGTCTGGAGGACCATCATCTCGAGCGCGCCTGGGAAGAGGTCCTTACGGCCGGCCAAGATACCTATTCACTCTATGCCTAGAGCAGAATAGGGCCTGCGCGTCCAGCCGTCAACAAAAAAAAAGGGGTCACGAGGGCGAGGGCGACGAGCGCCCAGGCTACCCGCGCCCAGGTGCGCGCGTCGTTCAGGGACGGCATGGCTTCGGGGATCAGGGGCGCGGCTTGTTCCAGAGCAGCTCAATCGTCACCCCGCCGTGCCGCTCGGTGTCGAGATACGCGAAGCGCCCCTCATAGCCGTTGACGTTCCATCCTCCGCTCATCGTCACGGTCAGGCCGCGGGCCGTGAGCGTTGCGATCGTGGCGTCCATGTCGGAGACGTTGAAGCCCAGGTGGTGCAGCCCCTCGCCGTGCGCGGCAAGGTATTCCTCGTAGACGTTCGGGCCGATGGTGGACTGGATCCACTCGAAGACGACGTCCGCCGTCCGGCCCCAGCCGAGCAGCATCTCGAAGCCGGCCGGCTTGCCGCGGTACACGCGGTCCAGTGAGACGTTCCGCTCGATCGAGAGCGGCGCGAGCCCGATGCTGGCGTAGTAGTCGCTCACGGCGTGGACATCTCGCACGACGAACGCGTACTGGACGACCTTGCCGAACGGGTCCGCATTCGCCGGACCCACCGGCGGGTCGTCGGTCGCGCTCCCGGTAGCGAGCTCGATGACGACGGCTCCCTTCTCCGCCGTGTCGAGGTCCACGAATTGCCCCGGGCGGCCCTCCCAGGTACCGGCGGCCATCTCGGCAACGCCACGGCTCCGGAAGCGCGCGATCTCGGCGTCCAGGGCGGCGGGATCGGCAACGCGGTACGCGACGTCACGGACGCCTTCTCCGTGGCGATCGAGGAAGTCCGCGTATGGCGAGCCGTCGGCGAGGGGCTGGATCCAGTCCACGCGCGCGTTGGCGAAGCGAGCCGTCGCACGCCTGACGCGGGCGTCGGCCTTGTGCCCGTGGTACACGAGATGGACCGTCTGCTCTGACGGCTGATCGATGTCGGTCACGCCGATCTTCCGCCAGGCCGCCACGGTCTCGTCCAGGTCCCGGACGACCCAGCCGACGCGGGCGACATGTCCATAGATGGCGTGGTCGGGGGACTCCGGCGCAGGGGCGGCCAGGCCGGAGGGGCCGAGCGCCAGCAGGCCGGCGAACCAGACGACGACAGCTCTCGTCTTAGTAGTCATCTCAAGGAAGGGACTCCCAGCCGATGTCATTGCTGAAGCGCCTCTTCGGGAAAGCGCCCGCCGCACCCAAGGCCCGGGTCCGCGTCTGCATAGAGTGCGGGATGCCGCTGGACCAGCACAAGGACTGGTGCGCCATTCGCCAGACCGAGATCGAGATGGCAAAGAAGCGAGCCAAAACAGCCTCCGGGCCCATGGGCGTCGAGCCGACGCCTAATTCTTGAGCGCCGCGGTCCAGTTGAGCAGCACCGAGGCCGGCAGCACCGTCTCGTTCCCCGGGGCGGCCAGCACCAGGAACTGCTGGCCATCCGGCATGGGCCGGCTCTGGGCCCGGTCCAGCGCCGTCACGAACGGCGCCTGGAAGAGCTCGACCGGCACGCCGGCCGTGAACTCCGGGGCCGTCTGGACCGGCACTGCCATCACCCGAAGGCCGGATCGGTAGAACAGCTCGCGCCCGTCCTGCCGCCAGAACGGATGGAGGCCGCCTTGCGTGGAGACCTGCCACTTGTGCTGGGCTTCCGGAAACTCCTGCACGTAGATCTCCGCACGACCGGATTCGTTCGACTGATATGCCACGTATTTCCCGTCCGGTGAGAAGGTTGCCATTATTTCGGCGAACGGCGTCTGGCGAATCACGAACGGCTTCCGGTCGCCCTTCATCGGCAGCGCCCAGAGATCGTACCCGGTCTCCTTGGCTTGGGCGGAATACAGGACGTACGCCCCGTCGCGTGACCAGTCGGTCGCGATCTTGAGGTCGGGCGACGTCAGCAGCGGTTCGGCGCCCTTCGCGCCGGACGAGTCCCTGATGTAGAGGTCGCCCAGCCCCTTGCCGCGGTCGGTGTACACGATGCGGCGCCCATCCGGCGACCATTGCGGGATGATCTGATCGCCGGGCTCGAAAGTGAACCGCTGCGTCACCCCCCGCTGCAGATCGCGGATCCAGATATCGACACCAGCCGCTCCCGATGGCGCGTCGTACGCGAGCAGCTTCCCATCAGGCGAAGGCGCCGCGTCGCCGTACGCGCCCAGGGCATCGATAACCGGTTTCGACTTGCCGGCGCGGTCGTACCACAAGAGGCGATTTCCCGAGGTGTCTCCGGCACGGTACACCAGCACGCCGGTGCGAGAGACCGAGAAGGAGGCCAGGCCTACCGAATCGACGCCGAGCCCTTCGCCGACGGGTACGGCTTCCCCCTCGACGGCCGCGGAGGCGGCGTCGAACTTCTGGGCGACCAGCGTGTTCTCCCGCACGAACAGGAGGTACCCCGGCGGCGCGTACACGACACGCGAGGTCGTCTTGAAGAGGGTCTTCGGGGTCCCGGCGTCCAGCGTGTTCACCATGAGCGTCTGGTCCGCGGTGTCGCCGCCGTACGACATCCACAAGTAGTGCTTGCCGTCCGGAAGGAAGACCGGCCATCCCGCCGCCGTTCGGCCGGTGTCGCCACCCGAGGGCACCTCGACCTTGGCGACGCCTCCCACGGCGGGCACACGCCAGATCGGGTCGTTCCCGCGGCCGTCGAACAGGATGACCCCCTCAGGGCTCCAGGAGCCGTCCGAGCCGGTCGGCGTTTCGCAGATGGTCTGCGGCGGACCGCCGGCGACGTCCACTTTCCGGAGTTTTCCGGCCCCGCTGAACGCCACCTGGCGGCTGTCCGGCGACCAGAACAGGCGGACGGCGCCCTCCGTCCCGGGCAGCGGATGGGCATCGAGCGCATCCATCGGGCGCACCCACACCTGGGTGGCGCCCTGCTTGTCGGTCGCGATGAACGCGACGGTGCGCCCATCCGGCGCGATCTCGGGCGACGTCGGGTTGCTCAGCCCTTCGGGCACGGGAATCGCGAACTTCACGAGCTGCGGCGGCTCGGGCGCGCGCTTCGTCCAGGCCACGGCGAACCCGATCGCCGCGAGCGCCGCGACGCCGCACGCCGCCCATGCCACCAGCTCCCGCGTCTTGCGGCGGACGGCGACGATGGCCGGCAGGCCGACGCGCGAGCCGCCCTTGGCGATCCACTGGAGCTCGGCCATGATGTCCCGCGCCGTCTGCCAGCGGTCGTCGGGATCCTTGGCCAGGCAGCGCGACACGAGCCGGTCCAGGGCGGGCGGCGTCAGCGGCATGAGCTGTTCGAGCGGCTTCGGCGTGGTCGCGAGCACCGACGCCATGACGCTCGACGCGGTCTTGCCTTCGAACGCGCGGTGCCCGGTGAGCAGTTCGTACAGCACGCAGCCGAACGCGAAGATGTCCGTTCGCGCGTCCACCTCGCGCCCTTCGATCTGCTCGGGCGCCATGTACTGCGGCGTGCCGACCACGGTGTGGGCGCCTGTCAGCGCTGCCACCGTGGCCTGCTCGGCCGAGGAATCCTGTGGCGAGCGCCCGTTGCCCGACGCGCCAAGCTTCGCCAGGCCGAAGTCGAGCAGCTTCACGCCCTGTTTGGTCAGCAGGATGTTCGCCGGCTTCAGGTCGCGGTGGACAATACCCTTCTTGTGCGCGGCAGTGAGGGCTTCGCAGATCTGGATCCCATACTGCAGGGCCTGCTCGAGCGGCAGCGGCCCGCTGATGGGCTTGCCGTCGATGTACTCCATGACCAGGTAGCCGCTGCCGTCGTGCTGGCCGACGTCGTACAGCGTGCAGATGTGCGGGTGGTTCAGGGAGGAAATGGCCCGGGCTTCCCGCTCGAAACGCTCGGTAAACGGCCCCTTGACGGTCTTGACGGCCACGTCGCGGTCCAGCCGGACGTCTCTGGCCTTGTAGACGTCGCCCATGCCTCCGGCACCGGCAGCCTCGACGATTTCGTAGGGACCCAGCCGGTCTCCGGCAGAAAGGGACATTGTGGGGACGGATTATAGAAGAACCGGGACAAAATAGCAGAGCTTGGTTTGGATTCCCCGAAACCGCCGCCGGCCTGATAGCATCGAACCAGCAGGAGGGCCTATGGCCAAACGACAGCGCACCAAGCGCAGCTCTGGCGTGGTATGTCCGCAGTGCGGCCTTGCCGCGGCGCAGGTGATCGGACGCAACGAGTCGCTGCCCATCGTCTATCTACGCTGCAGCGATTGCGGCAGGACGTCCGTCGTCCCCGAGTAGCCCCGCGGCAACCCTTCAGAGCGCGCCCGTCTTCAACTGTTCCACCGCATACGCACACGCCCTGGCCGTCAAGGCCATGTAGGTGAGCGACGGCGGTGCCCATCTCGTGAATCACCTCGCCGGGGTGGGGCTCGTTGCTGAACCCCTGCACGCCCTGGAGCCCGGCCGCGTGGAGGATCTCCACGGCCGACGCCTCCATGTCCTTCCGCATCACCCTCTCGTTGGGCCCGTAGGTCATGTCGATGTCGAGCGTCGGCATGCCCCAGGCGTCGCGCCACCACGGCCCGGGTCGCGTCAGCGCGTCCTTGAACGCCGCGCCGAGGCCCGGCTGCCCGGCGCGTTCCTGCCAGCCCTGCCGTCCCGTGTACACCTCGTACGCGAACCCGCGCCGGAAGCCGGGTGCGGCGTCGTCACGTTCCGAAACCGCGGGATGTAGACGCTCGTGCTGTGCCCGAAGGCCGCGAGCGCTTCAGGAAACAGCGCGTGTCCGGCAAACGCCGAGAGGCCGATGAGGGCTTCGCGGCGGTTCATCGCTACCGCACGCATTCCGCCGAGCCGGCGTCCTTGAAAGGCTCGCCGGCCGCGACCATGAACTCCCACGTGTAACCCGTCTCGGCGAGCGTGAGCTTGAGCAGACCGTACGAGCGGTTGTTGTGCGCCTCGCTGTTCGGCCGGATGGCGCGGAACTGGTACAGCCCTCCCCCGCCGGTGCCGACGACGAACTCGCGGATGCCGTTCGGGTCGGGCTTCCCGTCGGGGTTCTGTAGCGCAAAGCGCTCGTAGTCGTGATCGTGGCCGTTGACGACGACGTCGGCATGGAATTCGTACAGGACCTTCCACACGTCCAGCATCACCGCGGAGTTCCGGAGGTCGGCGCCGTGCGGGCCGGAGCTGAACAGGGGCACGTGCCAGTAGGCCAGCGTGCACGCGGTGCGGTGCCGCTGCAGATCGTCGATGAGCCAGGTGACCTGCTTCGATCGCCGATCCGCCGGGGCCACGCTGTTCAGCGAGATGATGTGCCACGCGCCGAGATCGTAGCTGTAGTACCCGCGGCGGTCGGGGCCGGCCTGCTCGCCGAAGTAGTCGTAGTAGGGCCGGCCGCGGCCTGTCAGGTAGTCGTGATTGCCCGGCGAGGGCCTGGTGCGCGCCTTCTGGCGGCCCCAGCGCGGCTCGTAACAGTCGTGGAACTGCTCGGATGTGCCCGCCGGGTAGGCATGGTCGCCCGCCGTGAACACCGTCCCGGGAATCTGATCGAGGAGGCGTCCGGTGGCCACCGCCCCCGATCCGCCCGCGACCTCGCAGTTGGCGATGTCTCCGGCGCCTACGAGGACCACCGGTTCGGGCGCCTGGGGAGCCGCGGCGGTGAGGCCGACGGCGGTGAATGCAGCGGCCGCGCCGGCGACCAGCAGGAAGACGGGCCGCATCAGCGGCAGCTCTGGAGTGTCATGGGGTGGCAGCGAATTATCTGCTGCCCAGCGGTGAAGTCAAGCCGGATTCAGGGATTCAATCGCTGATTTCCGGGAAGTAACGGGATTACGGTGACGACGCATGATCCGGCCGTGACGCGATCAGGCGGCCCCCGGAGCCGGGGGCTCGGGGACGGTCTGGGCCTGCGGCGGCCGCGTCGCGCGCGCCGTCTTGCGCGCGCCGAAGACGCGCATCAGCGTGTCGGCCGTAATCACGCCCTCGACCGCCTCGACGTCGGTGCGGCTCAAGACCGGCAGCACGCCCGGGTTCCTGCCGAACCGGTCGAGGACGACGTCGATGGCGTGGTCGGGATGCACGTGGGCCCAGTCGTCCGACACGAAGGACAGGACGGGGATGTCGCCGTGGCCGGCCTCGACTTCGGCGGCGAGCCGGTCGCGCGAGGCGAGCCCGGCCAGGTGATCGCGGCTGCCGACCAGCAGGCACGGCACGTCGGCTTCGACGGTTGCGGCAAGCGCGGCCGACGTGGGCGTCTCGGGCGAGACCAGCCGGACGTCGCGGCTCATCAGATCTCCGGCGCGCCAGGCTCCAACCGCGCGGCGGCCGAGGGGCCCGGGCAGGTGCACGTGGTCCTGCTTGAGCAGCGCGTGGTAGACGGGCTCGGCCTGATACCGTCGCGACACCCAGAAGGCCAGCAGGTTCGCAATCATCAGCGGCACGAAAATCTGGTAGTCCTGCGTGATCTCGAAAATCATGAACACCGAGGTCATCGGCGCCCGGATGATCCCGGCAAAGAGCGTCCCCATGCCGACCAGCGCGTAGGCACCCGGCTCGCCCACCGGAAACGGGGCGAGCTGGTGCGTGACGACGCCGACCGCGCCGCCCACCATTGCCCCGAGGAACAGGCTGGGCGCGAAGATCCCGCCCGCGTTCCCCGACGAGTACGACACGATGGTCGCCAGCATCTTCACGAGGCACAGCGCGACCATCATCTGGAGCGCGAGGCCGCCGTTCAGCCCGAGGTCCACCGTGTCGTAGCCGACGCCGGCCACCTGCGGGTAGAAGACCAGAATCAGCCCGATCGCGAGGCCGCCGATCGCCGGCTGCCACATCCGCGTCCAGCGCGGCAGGTCGAGGAACAGCCGCCGCATCGCGAGGAGGCCCTTGCAGAACGCCAGCGACGCCAGGCCGCCCAGAATGCCCAGCGCGGCGTAGGCCAGGAGCTCCAGCGGGTGCACGAGGTGGTACTCGGGGACGTGGAACAGCGGCTCGTTGCCGAGCACCGACCGCTCGACGATCACGGCTGCCACCGAAGCGACGACCGTCGAACCGAGCAGCGGCGCGTTCATGTCCGCGATGATCTCCTCGAGCGAGAAGAGCACGGCCGCGACCGGCGTGTTGAAGGCCGCCGCCAGCGCCGCCGAGGCGCCCACGGGCACGAGGTGCTTGATCCGGTCCGGGGAGAGGCGCAGCCACTGGCCCACCCACGAGGCGAGGCCCGCGCCAATCTGCACCGAGGGGCCCTCGCGCCCCATCGAGTGGCCCGACCCGATGCAGAGCACGCCGGTCACGAACTTCCCGAACGGCACCCTGGGCTCCATCATGCCGTTCCGGAGGTGGTAGACAGCTTCGGTCTGCGGCACGCCGCTGCCGCGGGCGTCGGGGAAGTACTTCGCGAGCAGGATCCCGGTGAAGGCGCTGACGATGGTCGGGACCAGGATGATCTGGACGACCGTCGGGTTCATGCCGAACAGGAAATGGCGCGCGACGTCGATGCTGAGCGAAAAGAGCACGGCCATCAGGCCGGCCAGCACGCCGATGATGATCGTCAGGGCGAGAAAGAGCTGGCTCTCGCGCAGGCCGAAGTGAAGCGTCTGCCCCTTCTCACTCACGACCGGTCTCCCGATGCATGCGGCCGATCCGGATCCAGGCCTCGTCGGTCGGGTCATGTGCGCCGCAGCGTCGCTCGGCCTCGGCGGACGCGCGCGCCAGCAGCTCCACACCGCTCGTGAGCACATCGCTGTCGCGCAGCGTCGTCCGAGGGCGGCTGGCGAACTCGTCGAGCTCCTTGCCCAGCGGGTCCGCCGCCGCCTGGCTGGCGCCGTTGGCGGCCGGGCTCGCGCAGCCGGCCAGCCGCTCCTTCACGTGCTGCAGGCCGGCGGAGAAGCGCGTGATGCGCTGGTTCATGGCCAGTCCCGTGGCCAGCGGATCCACGGCCTGGATCCGCTGCGCCGTCTCGAGGTGCTGGCGTTGCCGGTCGCTCAGCGAGCCCACGCGCGCGGCCGCGGCCAGGTCCTGGGCGGCCTCGGCGTAGTCGTCCATCGCAAACGACGCCTCTCCGGCACCGACGAGCGCCGTCCAGCTTCTGGGGTCGAGCGCGGCGGCGGCCTCGTACTGGGCGCGCGCCTGGCGCAGGTCGCCGGCCCGCTCGAACAGCGTGGCAATCTCGAGGTGGGAGGCAGGGTCGTTGGAGATCTCGCGGGAGAGCGCACCGAGCTCGGTGAGCGCGGCGTCGCGATCGCCCTCGTTCAGCAGGTAGCGCGCCAGCTCCTGCCGGATGGGCCGGGGATCGCGCGGGTTGTCGAGCGTGGCCAGACCGTAGATCGCGTGGTTGTAGTAGCGGACGGCCGCCTCCTTGTTGCCGGCGCGCGCGGACAGGCGCGCCAGGCGCAGGTTGATCTCGCTGTCGTCGGGGTGGAGCTCCCGGAGGCGCAGGAGCAGCCGTGAGGCCTCGTCGTCGTGTCCGGTGCCCGCGAGCGCGCGTGCCAGCGCGAGCGTGTAGACCGGGTTGCCGCGGTCGCCCCCCACCGCGCGGCGCAGGTAGGCAACGCCCTCGTCGGTGCTGCCCGCGGCCAGCCCGCGGCTGCCGCGCTCGTACCAGGCGGCGGCATTGCGCACCTGCGTCGCGCGCTCCCAGTTGGCGATGCTGCGGGTCGCGGCGAACAGTCCGACCGACACCGCGCACAGCACGAGCACCAGCGCGACTTCCCGTTGGAACAGCGGCAGAGTCGAGAATCGATGGGATTGACTGGAGGCGTCGTCTGCGGGCATCCCTTGAAAGATCATATGGGGAACGGGCGCCGGTTTCCAATGGACCGGGCGCCAGCCCGGCCCGGCGGGCCTCCGGCCAGGCTCGTCCGTGGTATCGTCGGGCCGTTCATGTCAGCGTCTCCGCGTACTCTGCCGGTGATCCCGCATCACGCCGGAGAGGATCGTTCACGCCCGCGGCCGGCGCCTGCACGGGGGCGACAGCGGGAGCTCGATGCCTGGTGGGTCGAGCCGCTGCGCATGGCCGCCGCCGCGGTGTTCCCGTCGCTCATCCTCTTCGCGGTGCTGGAACCGTGGCTCGCGGGCCGCGTCTTCTGGACGGTGGCCGTCGCCTCCCTGCCGATGCTGTTCGTGCTGGCCGGCTATCACCGCTGGCGCCGCATCTGCCCGCTCGCGTTCGTCGCGCAGATCCCGACGCTGGCAGGCCGCGCGGGGCAACGGCGCGCCGGCCGATGGCTGCAGGCGCACGCCTACCACGTGACGTTCGGCATCTTCGTGGCGTGCCTCTGGCTGCGCCTGGTCGCCACCAACGGCGACGGATACGCGCTGGCCGCCTTCCTCGTGCTGATCTGCGTGGCCGCGCTGGGCGTGGGGCTGGTGTTCACGGGCAAGACCTGGTGCAACTATGTCTGCCCGGTCTCGTTCGTCGAGAAGCTGTACACCGAGCCGCGGGGGCTGCGGGACACGCCGAACTCGCAGTGCGAGACCTGCACCGCCTGCCGGCCGTCGTGCCCCGACATCAACGAGGAGAACAGCTACTGGAAGGAGGTCCTGACGCCCGCCAAGCGCCACGTCTTCTTCGCCTTCCCAGGCGTCGTGCTCGCCTTCTACGGCTACTACTACCTGCAGTCGGGCACCTGGGAGTACTACTTCGGCGGCAACTGGACCAACCAGCCCGGTCTCGTGCGCACGGCGTTTCTCGCCGGCAGCTCACCGGTCACCGCCGGCTTCTGGTTCGCGCCGGCCGTGCCGCGCGCGGTGGCGGCGGCCCTCACGCTGGCCGGCGGCGCCGCCGTCAGCCTCCTCGGGCTCTCGCTGCTCGAACCGCAGATCGGCCGGCTGCTCGAGCGCCGCGGCGTCGCCCCCGACGCCGCCACGCTGCGCAGCGTCATGTTCGCCGTGGCGGCCTTCACGGCCTTCATCGCGTTCTACACGTTTGCCGGCGCGCCCACGCTGCGGCTCGTCACGGGGCTCTCGCGCGGTTTTCAAGTGCTGGTCGTCGTCACGGCGACGCTGTTCCTCGTGCGGCGCATCGGCCGGCGGCAGTCCACGTTCGCCGAGGAGACGCTGGCGCGGAAGATCATCGCCAGCTGGAAATGGGAGGACATGCCGGCGCCGCGCGACCTGCGGGAGGCCTTCCTCATCCACACGATTCGATCGCGCTCGCACGAGGACGCGCGGCAGCAGGTGCTGGACCTGTACCGCGTCGCGGTGCAGGACGGCCTCGAGAGCGGCGTCGTGTCGCGGGGCGAGGTCCACCGGCTGGATGCCCTGCGCGCGCAACTGCAGATCGCCGACGGCGATCACGAGCGGATCATGGCCGAGCTCGCCGACGAGCGCGGCGGACTCGCCGGAGCGCGCGCCCTGGGGGCCTCCCCCGAGAAGCAGCTGCAGCTCGAGACCTATGCCGAGGCGCTCAGCCTCCACCTCGAGCGCGAGCACACCTCGCCGGGCGACGCGGACGACCGGTTCGTCGCGGACCTGCGCGACCGTTACGGCGTGACCCTCGACGAGCACGCCGCGATCGTGGAGCGTCTCGTCGAAGGCCGCGACGGCATGCAGGGCCACCTCGGCGACCTGCCAGCGGCCATCGAGTGGTCGGCCGCGGCCCTCGCCCGCCTGGAACCGGCGCGGTCCCCCGTCGCCCGTTTCCTGGTGCGCCTCCTGCGGCGGCGCTGGACGCGCGCAGCCGAGCGGCTCGTCCGCACGATGGCCGGCGAAGCCCGCATGGCCGATGCGCTGCGAGACGGGCTGCTGGCGGCCGATCCCGACGGGCGCGACGTGACCCTCGGTGTGCTGGGCGCCCAGGTCTCTGCCGCCACGGCCCGCCGGCTGGGCGAGGCCGTCGAGCGCGCCAGGGCCGGCCTCGGCGCCGGCGAGCTGCCCGCGATCCTCCGCCTGCACCTGGCGAGCCCGGATCCGTACCTGCGGGCCTCGGCCTTGTATCTGCTGCAGTCGATGGACGCCGCGACCGCGCGCGATTTCGACAGGCTGACCGCCGACGAGCACCCGGTCGTGCGCGAGACCGCGGCGGCGGCCCGCGCGGCCGCGTCGGGCGAGCTGGTCGAGACCTCGACGCTCGAGAAGATGATCGCGCTCCAGTCGGTCGGCATCTTCGACGACCTGCAGCCGGAGGACCTGGCGCAGCTCGCGCGCGCCGGCTCGGAGGTCTGGTACCGCCAGGGCGAAACGCTCTGCGGACAGGGCGAGCTGGGCGACGATGTATTCGTGCTGCTCGACGGCGAGGTCACGGTCCTGCAGGCGTCCGACGCGGCGACACGCCACGTGGGCGTGGAGGGGGCGGGCAGCTGCATCGGTGAGCTGGCCGTGCTGGACCCCGCCCCGCGCGAGGCCACCATCGTCGCGTCCACGATCGCGGTGCGGGCCCTGCGGCTGACCGGCGGCGCCTTCCGCCAGGCACTTTCCACCAGCCCCGCGGTATCCGAAGCGGTGATCCGGATCCTGGCCCGGCGACTCCGCCAGGCCCTTCCGGGCGCGGCGGGCGCCGAGACGTCGCTTCTCTGAATGCCGCGTCCCGGGACACGCCACCGGCCGGCGGCCGCGCTCGTCATCGCCGCCCTCCTCGGCGCCACGGCGCTGCTTGGCCAGGGCACGGCCCCACGGTGGCCCGAAGCCCACCCGCCCGTCGGACAGCAGCCCAGGCGTCCGGCGGGATACGTGCCGTACCACTATCCGCGCTCGCCCGCCGACCTGCTCGCCACCGAAACGCCGGCGCTGCTCGACCGGGCGCATGCCGCATGGACCCGGATCGACGCGGAGATCGCGCGCGGCCCCTTCAAGGCCACCCACGCCTCACTGGCCACCCATCCGGTGCCCGAGTGGTTCCTCGACGCCAAGTTCGGGATGTTCGTGGACTGGGGTCCGTGGGCCGTGGCCGGCTGGGCGCCCCAGGCCGACAAGGCCACCTACCCGGACTGGTACGAGCAGCGGCTCTTCAACGACTACCGTGACTACCACGTGAAGACCTGGGGCGCCGACATCGGGCCCGACGATCTCATCCAGCTCCTGCGCGGCGACGCCTTCCGCGTGGACACGTTCGTGGATCTCGCGCGGGCGGCCGGCATGCGGTACGTGGTGCCCTTCCTGAAGCACCACGGCGGATATGCGCTCTGGGACTCGTCGTACACGCATCGCGACGCGGTCGAGTGGGGCCTGCACCGCGATCTGGCGCGCGAGCTTGCCGCCGGCCTGCGCCGCGCCGGCCTGCGGTTCGGCGCCTACGTCTCACTGGGCGAGTGGAACTACCCCGTCGTGGTGGACGGCGCGCTGCGCAGCGTCACGCTGTCGGGGACTCCCGGCCCGCCGGTGAGCCTTGACCAGCCCTTCGTCTCGGGCAAGGTGCCCGTGCACGACTACACCAGGGACTACCTCGTGCCGTCGATCACCGAGCTCATCGACCAGGTCCAGCCGGACGTGCTCTGGTTCGACGGGGAGTGGGAGGCGCCGCCGGACACCTGGCAGTCCGCGGCGATTGCGGCGTACTTCTACGACCGTGCCGCCGTCGCCGGGCGCGAGGTGGCCGTCAACGACCGGTTCGGCACGGACACGCGGGGCACGCCCGGCTGGGGCGACTTCTACACGAGCGAGTTCCACGTCATCGAGGGCTTCCAGCCGCATCCGTGGGAGGAGAACCGCTCGCTCAGCCACTCCTACGGCTACAACTGGGAAGAGAGCTTCGACGATCGCTACGTGCTCGACGAGGACGCCGCCCTCGACCTGCTGCTGCGCACCGTGGCCAACGGCGGCAACCTGCTGTTGATGGTGAGCCCGGACGGCAGCGGCCGCGTGCCGCCGAACCAGGAGAAGCGGCTGCGCTTCCTGGGCCGGTGGCTGGCGCGATACGGGGAGGCGATTTACGGCACCCGTGCCGTGGGGCTGTCCCGCCAGCCGGCCTGGGGCTACCTCACACGCGGCACGCACGGCGATCGCCTGTACTGCATCGTCAGGCAGTGGCCGGCCGATGGACGGCTGGTCGTGCCCGTGTCCGCCGACGTCAAGGCCGCCCGCCTTCTCGGCGCGGAAGGCCGTCCGGCCTGGTCCTCCGCGAACGGCGAGCTGGTGCTGGATCTGTCGGGACTCACGTCGCCCGACCCGAACGCGTCGGTCATCGCGCTGGATGTCGCCCCGGGTTCCCTGGCGGCACCCGCGCGGTGAGGACGCCGGGGGCTACGCGTCCCCGGGCTGCAGGCGCTTGCGGTCGAGATTCACTTCGTAGTGCTGCTCGAGGTAGTCCACGCCGTCGGCCGTGATCGTCAGGCGCGACTGATCGCCCCGGGTCACCAGGCGCTTCTGCATCAGATACCAGAACGTGAACTCGAGATGCTCCCTCGACGTGCCGGTCACCTGCTCCAGATCCAGATCGAAGATGCCGGGGTTGTTGGCGTCCAGCCGGCGCTGCGCGTAGAGCGCCTTGAGAACGGTGATGCGGACGAGCTGCTCCATCTGGAAGTCGTCCTGAACGCTGTCGCCGGAGCTGACCAGCCGCATCCGCTCACCGCGGTGGGAGTTGTAGCGGATGTCGTACGCCGCCCGTTTCTGCGGGTCGCTGAGGACGGTGTAGGCGGCGGTAATCGCGCGGAAGCGCGCCGTGTCCCCGGTGTCCTTGTTGTCCGGGTGGAACCGCTGCGCGAGCAGGCGATAGACGCGGTGCACGGTGTCCGGATCCGCGGTCGCGCTGATCTGGAGGACTTCGTAATGGTCGATGAACTCGTCGTCTGGCATGGCGTTCGGTGAACCGACGGAAGCTCGGGCATGCTAGCGCGACCGTTGGCCGCAGGTCAAAGATCGGACGGAGGATGCCGCAGCGCGGCACGGACGGCGGCGAGGAGCGTGCCGCGGCTGTAGGGCTTGGTCAACGTTGAGTCGCGACTGCCGGCCGGCAGTCCCGAGAGCTCACCGAAGCTGTAGCCCGTGCTGAAGACGACCGGCAAGCCGGGCCGCACGCGCTGGATCTCCTCGGTACACCTCGCGGCCGCTGTGCGGCGGCATCACCACGTCGAGCAGCGCCAGAACGATCGCGGTCCCGGTGGCACGCACCATGGCCTCCGCCTCGCCGCCGTCGCGCGCCACCAGGACGCTGGGGCGGGATGTCACGGCTGAGGTCTGGAGTGGCGAATCGTCGCCCGGCCGGGCGGCGGCGTCAAGCCCGTGATCCGGAAAGTGTGGCCGATCCGCTACAATGGGAGGTTCATGATTTCGGTCTCAGATGTCTCCATGCGGTACGGCTCGAAGGTGCTCTTCGAGGACGTGACCACCACCTTCTCCGGCGGCCGGCGCTACGGGCTGACGGGGCCCAACGGTGCGGGAAAATCCACGTTCATGAAGCTGCTGTCGGGCGAACTGCCACCACAGAAGGGCACGGTGGCGCGTCCGGCCAAGCTCGGCGTGCTGCGGCAGGACCAGTTCGCCTTCGACGACTGCCGGGTCATCGACACGGTCATCCACGGAAACGTCCGGCTCTGGAACGCCCTCGAGGAGCGCGAGTTCCTGTACGCCAAGGCCTCGATGAGCGACGCCGACGGCATGCGCCTGGGCGAGCTGGAGGGCATCGTCGGCGAGGAGGACGGCTACACGGCCGAGAGCGACGCGGCCATCCTGCTGCAGGGGCTGGACATCCCCGACGCGCTCCACGGTCGCCGGATGGCCGAGCTGCAGGGCGGCCAGAAAGTGCGCGTGCTGCTCGCACAGGCGCTCTTCGGGCACCCCGGCGCCCTGCTCCTCGACGAGCCGACGAACCACCTCGATCTGGATTCGATTCACTGGCTGTGCGGGTTTCTGACCCGGTACGACGGCACGTTGATCGTGATCTCGCACGACCGCCATTTCCTGAACGAGGTGTGCACGCACACCGCCGACATCGACTACCAGACGATCATCACCTACGCCGGCGGCTACGACGAGATGGTGCTGGCCAAGATGCAGATCCGCTCGAGGGTGGAGGCCGAGCAGTTGCAGCGCGAGAAGAAGATCGCGCAGCTGAACGACTTCATCGCCCGCTTCGGGTCCGGGACGCGCGCCAGCCAGGCGACCTCGCGCCGCAAGGAAGTGGAGCGGCTGCAGACGACGGAGCTGGCGCGCTCGAACATCCAGCGGCCCTACATCCGGTTCACGATGAACCGGCCGTCCGGCAAGACGGCGCTCGAGATCAGCGGCATCACGAAGTCGTTCGGCGGCCAGCTCGTCATCCCGCCGTTCGACGCGCTGGTCGGACGCGGGGAGAAGATCGTGGTCGTCGGGCGGAACGGCGCCGGCAAGACCTCGCTGCTCAAGGCGCTGCTCGCTGACGCGCCCAACCTGCCCGCCTCGCCGGGCGACGCGGACGGCGGCTCGGTCCGGTGGGGCCACGAGGTGAGCGTGGGGTACTTCCCACAGGATTCCACCGGCGCGATCGCGCCGGGGCTGACCGTGGCCGACTGGCTGCACCAGGTGGACCCGGGCGCGGCGCGCCAGGACATCCACGGCCTGCTCGGCCAGATGCTGTTCAGCGGCGAGGAGGGGCTGAAGCCCACCGAGGCGTTGTCGGGCGGCGAGACGGCGCGCCTGCTGTTCTGCCGCATCATGCTGCAGAAGCCCAACCTGCTGGTCCTCGACGAGCCCACCAACCACCTCGATCTCGAGTCGATCAACGCGCTCAACATCGCGCTCCAGAAGTTCGAGGGGACCCTCGTGCTGGTCACGCACGACCAGGACGTGCTCGAGGAAGTCGGCTCGCGCGTCTGGCACCTCGAGAATGGCCGCATCCACGACTTCCGTGGGTCCTACGAGGAGTTCACGGCGTCGGTGTCGTGAGCCCGCGACGCATGTGGCGCTCATGTAGCGCAGACTTTCGGGTCTGCCCGCGCGCTCAGCGCCGCCGGAAGCGCAGGGCGCACCCGCCCCGTGGGAGCAGCGGGATGTTGAAGTGGTCCACCGCGCGGACGGTAGCCGCCTCGGTCACCACCTGCCGCGGGACGGCGCCGTCGCGCACGATGAGCGCGTCCCACTCGCCTGAGTCGCCCAGAAAATCGAGATCGAGCGAGACGGTCTGCGGATCCGCCAGGCCGCTGATCCCGCCCACCCACCAGTCATCGCCCTGACGCCGTGCAATGAGCGCGAGGCGGCCCGGCGCCCCGTCGAGCAGCCGCGTCTCGTCCCACGCGGCGGGCACCTCGCGCAGGAACTCCCGAGCCGCGTCGGGCAGGGCGTGGTACGCCTCGGGACCGTCGGCGAAGCGTGTCACGCCGGACTCGAAGACGACCGGAAGCGCGATCTCGTGCGCGGTGGTGGTCTGGTGCGGGAACTGCGCGTCGCTCAGCGTCACCGGCGCGTCGTCCATCGGGCCGATCACGTTGCGGGTGAAGGCGAGCACGGTGTTGTGCCAGGCGCCGAGCTCGCCCATGCGCGGCTGGTCCTTGTACTGCTCGGCCGCGAAAGCGGCCTCCATGCTCACCAGGTTCGGCCACGTCCGCGACCAGCCGCGCGGGATGGTGCAGCCGTGGAAGTCGATCAGCAGATGCGCCGCGGCCGCGTCGCGCATCATCGCGTAGTAGAGCTGAATCAGCTTCTGCGTGTCGCTCTGCCAGAAGTCCACCGTGACGCCCTTGATGCCGAGCGCGGCAATCCGGGCGAACTCGGCGCGACGCTGCACGGGATCGACGATCCGGTCGCGCGGCCCCCACTCGGTGATGTCGTTGTGCGGGCCGCCCGAGTTGTACCGGAGGAACAGGCCCACGTGCCGCGCCTCCGCGTACGCGATCACCCGCTCGAGCGCGCCGCCGGGCAGCAGGTGCCAGTTGGCGTCGATCAGCGAGTACTCCCAGTGCATCTCGGCCGACAGATCGATGAACCTCTCGACCACGTCCACCGTCTTCGACGCGTCGTCGTCGTTCCCCCACCCGGCTGACGAGCGCCCGGGACGCACCCAGCCGGCATCCGGCACGAGGGCCGGCGCGCTGAGGCTGGTGACCAGCGTGGACTCGACGATTGTCGCCAGCGAGCCGCCGGCGATCACCAGGCGCCACGGCGTGGTCCACGGCAGCGTGGATATCGGCGGGACCTGGCCGGTGCCGCGGCCTTCGGCCTCGTCCGGAAACCGCACACGATAGGTGCCGGCGGGCGCCTCGGACCGGAGGCGGGTGCCGCAGTACGTCGGGTCGAGACCCGCTTCGGTCACGAGCATCCAGCCGCCGGAGGCGGGAAGGTGGAAGAGGGCCGGGTACGACCAGCCGGCCGCGCTCGGCGACGTGGTGCCGGCGTCCACCTGCTGGAACATGTCTTCGTGGGCGGGCGCCCACTTCCCCGTTGCCTGGTGCGGGCGCATCCACGCCCCGGCGCCGGGAGGCACCGTGAAGCCCGTCGCCTCCGCGGTGACGGTGTGCGGTATCGTCGAGCGCTCAGGGAAGCGGTACCGGAACGCGAGGCCGTCGTCGGCCACCCGGACGATGAGGTCGAGCGGGTGCCCGTCGGTGGACTCGAAGTGGAGCACACGCTCGGTGGCGGCCCACGTGACGTCGCGCTGCTTGCCGTGGGGCAGGTGATAGCTGCCGCCGGCCGCCGAGGCCTGCGATACGCCAGTGAGGCGGAGCGTCGTGAAATCCGCGTCGGCCCGGCTGAGCCCCAGCGGCGACCACGCCAGCAGCTCCGTCGCGGTCGCGCCGCGCAAGGCTTCGAGGCGATAGCGCCACGTGGCGGCAGAGGCCTGCCCCGTTCCGGCGATGACGGCCACGAGACGGCCGTCGGGCGAGGCCACGCGGACCGGGCCGAGGGGTGCGGCGGCGTGCGGCGCCGCGCCGGCCAGCCAGATCGCGACGGCGGCGGCGGCCGACGCGAGCCCCCACGCCGTGCGAGTCCGGTCTGCCATCCGCGCTCGATGCTACACGGATTCCTCTTCGGCCATCCGGTGAATGGGTGGATGCGCCACGAGGTGCATCTCGGTGCCGATCGGCTGCGGCGCGAGCTTGATCGAGAACCACGCCGCCAGCGCGACGACGCAGAGGCCCGTCAGCCCGAGCAGCAGGAGCAGCGACAAGGACTGCGAGCGGACAGGCGCCAGCAGCTCGTCCTCCGGCTGCCACGCCACGACGGCCCAGGGCAGGTGCGGGTAGGTGGACGAGAGCTGGCTGGTGGCGACGCCCACGACTTGCGCCGCCCCGTCGGGATCGGTGGCCGTGAAGTACAGCATCGCCGGCCCCGCCGTGGCCGCAGCCGCGTCGAGGCGCTCGCGCAGCCGGTCGGCCGCAAAGAACCGCGCGGACGGCTGCACCGCATCGCGGCTGAAGACGATCGAGCCGTTGCGGCGCACGAGCATCGCGTCGCCCGCGTCGCCCAGGTTCATGCCGGCGACGCTGGCCAGCATCTCGCGCACATCCGCCACCACCTTGAGCACGCCGGCCGGGCGCTCGTCGGGGCCCGGCACGGGCACGGCGAACTCCATCGCGTATCGGCGCGCGCTGTCGTCCCACCGCACGTCGCTCACCGTCGCCTCGCCGCGCGTCGGATCGGCCATGACGCGCCTCCACCAGTCTTCGTCGCTCTGCCTGTAGTCGGTCGTGAGGTTCGAGGCCGCCACCAGCCGGCCCCATTGATCCGTGAGCAGCAGCTCGCGGTAGATCGGGTCCTGTCGCGTGAGGTCGGCGAAGAACCTCGACGTCGTGCTGCCGAGGAGGGCGGCAACTTCGGGCCGCGTCACTTCATGGGCGGCAAACGCCTGGTCCATGGCCGCGTCGTCGGAGGCGCTGGCGGGACGCCGGCTGCCTCGCTCCGCCGCCGCACGGACCTCCGGCACACGCGCGAGCATCGACACGTCCACGACCCGGCGAAACACGTAGGCATCGATGGCGGCCGCCGACTGCTCGGCGCGCTGCGACAGCTTGACGCCGAATGCGTCCAGCAGCCCTTCCTGTCCGCGCTCGATGACGACGTACAATCCGATGACGAGTACCGGAAGCCCGATGACCAGCAACGTGGTCAGCACCCGGTAGTTGATCCCGTGGAGCCGATGTGACATGACGCCCTCCGCTCGGTCACGAAATGGCCAGGACGGACGAAGAGGTCTGGAGTCAGGCGAGATGATTGGCCCCAGTGTCGGCCCGGGGATGGGCGCTGTCAAGGACCGCTTCGCGGCGCGTCCAGGCCCAGAGAGCCGCCAGCGCCCAGCAGTACATGGACGCGAAGAGCAGCGATGCCAGGGGCGAGGGCTGTCCCCACGCCGCCATCCTGCGGAACCACAGCCAGCCCAGCAGGCCGGGCACGAGCAGCAGGTCGATCGCACGGCGGCGGCGCCACGGCGCCGCGTGTCCGATGGCCGCCGCCACGGGCCAGAGCGCAATCCACACGTAGTACACCCACCCGAGGGGCGACAGCAGCAGCGACGCGAGCAGGAGCACCGCCCAGGCCCGGTCCACGCTCGCGGGCGCATCGCCCGTTCGACGCACGGCAAGCACCGTGGCGACGCCGACCGCGGCCAGAACGGGCAGCAGGATCGCGTATCGCAGCACCGGGTGGCTGCCGAAGCTGCCGTAGACCGAGCGCCCGAGCAGCCGTTCGGCCACCGCGCCGAGCGACGCATTCATGTAGTGGCTCACCCAGCTCACCTTCGGGAGCTGCGCCATCCACTCGACGTAGGCGTGCGTGCCGAAGACGAGCAGGCCTCCCGCCGCGACGGCGGCGGCCACCAGCAGAAACGACCGGAGCGCGCGGTGATCGCGGCGGAGCGCGAGGTACGGCAGGAACACCAGCAGGAAGGGCTTCAGCGCGGCGGCCAGTCCGAGCCACGCACCGGCGGCCGTCGATCGCCCGGCCCGGGCCGCCAGCCACGCCGCGGTCACCGGTCCCATGAGCAGGAAACACAGCTGCGCCGTCAGCGAGAACGCCGCCGCCGGCCCCCACGCGATCAGGTAGACCGCCAGCGCGAGCCAGGCGATCGGCGTCAGACGCCACCGGAGCGCCCGGACGCTGGCCCACGTGCTCCAGCCGAAGACGACGAGGCTGGCCACGATCCAGACGTGCAGCGCCGTCTCCGCCGACAGGAGCGCCAGCGGCAGCATGAACAGGTTGGTGTGCGGGAGGTTCAGGTTGAGCTGGCCGCTGTGGTACGGCGGCTGGCGACGCGGCGGCTGCGGCGCGTAGAGCGAGCGTCCCTCCGCGAAATGATGGACCGAGACGAAGAAGATGCCGAAGTCCTGGGCGCCGGTCTCCTCGACGGTCGTCGTCCAGAGGCGCCACTGTCCGGCCAGGATCGCGGCGCCAATCGCCAGCAGCAGGGCGAATGCGACGCCGGTGACGGGCGGCCCCCACAACCGCCATCCGCCGTGCCAGGGCTCGCCCGGAGTCCTACCGCCCACCCGTCGTCGTCGCTCCCCGGGTCACCGGCGCGGCTTGAAGAACACGATCGCCATCACGATCGCGAGGCCCACCAGCAGCCACTTCGTGTTCCCGGTGCCGACGTAGTAGTCCACCTGGTCGAACGCGGCCGACAGTCCCGCCGCCAGCGAGTCCAGCATCCCGTGTTCGACGACGGCCTGCGCGATGAGCATGCCCCGGGCCTCCGCCGCGAATCATAGCAGGCTCTGCCGCGTCGCCCGCGTGGACGTCCATTCGGGAGTACACTCGCAGCCATGTGGCGACTCTCCGGCACGATCGCGCTTGCCACCGGCCTGCTGGTGTCGACGGCCGCTTCGCCGGGGGGCCAGTCGCCGGCGAACTACGACGAGTCCCGCATCCCGCCCTACACGCTGCCCGATCCGCTGGCGCGCGCCGACGGCACCCGGATCACGTCCGCGGCGCAGTGGCCGGAACGCCGGGCCGAGCTGCTGGACCGCTTCGCCGTCGAGGAATACGGGCGGACGCCCGGTCCACGGCCGCCGGTCTGGGTGTCGGACGTCTCGCGGGTGGCCGGGGCACTCGGCGGCCGGGCGATTCGTACGCAGGTCACGCTGCACTTCGGGGACGGCACGCACGGCCCGCGCATGCGCCTGCTGCTGTACCTGCCTGCGCAGGCCACGGCCGCGGCGCCGGTATTTCTCGCGCTCAATTTCCGGGGCAACCAGGCCGTCAGCGACGATCCGGGCGTCGACCTGGCCACGTCCTGGCTGCCCGACGACGACCCCGGCGTCCGCGACCATCGCGCGACCGAGGCGTCCCGTGGCACCGCATCGTCCCGCTTTCCGCTCGACCTGATCCTCTCGAGGGGCTACGGCCTGGCGACGGCGTACTACGGCGACCTCGATCCGGACTTCGACGACGGGTTCCAGAACGGCGTGCACCCGCTCTTCTACGCGCCGGGGCAGACGCGGCCGGCGCCCGACGAGTGGGGCGCGATTGGCGCGTGGGCCTGGGGACTGAGCCGCGCGATGGACTACCTCGACACCAATCCGGAGGTGGACGAACAGCGGGTGGTGGTGCTGGGGCATTCCCGGCTGGGCAAGGCCGCGCTCTGGGCCGGCGCGCAGGACGAGCGGTTCGCGATCGTGATCTCCAACGAGTCGGGCTGCGGGGGCGCGGCGCTGCACAAGCGCATCTACGGCGAAACCGTCGAGAGCATCACCCGCGCGTTCCCGCACTGGTTCGACGCCAACTTCCGCCAGTACGCGAACCACGAGGCCGACCTGCCGGTGGACCAGCACGAGCTGCTCGCGCTGATTGCGCCGCGGCCGCTCTACGTCGCCTCGGCGGAGGGCGACCAGTGGGCCGACCCGCGCGGCGAGTTCCTGGCGGCGCTTGGGGCCGACCCGGTCTACCGCCTGCTGGGGCAGCCGGGCCTCGGGGTGACCGGGATGCCGCCGGTGGATCACCCGGTCGGCCACACGATCGGGTACCACGTGCGCACGGGCAAGCACGACCTCACCCGGTACGACTGGGAACAGTACCTGGCGTTCGCGGATCGCCAGTTTCACCATTGAACATTGATGATTGATGATTGACGATTGACGATGGAGGGGGAGGACTCGATGCCTGTTCGTCGACTGACGGCGGCGGCCGGAGCGCTGGCTGCCGCGCTGGTGCTGGCGCTGCCGGCGATCCCGCGGGCCGCGGCGCCGGAAACGCCGGCTCAGAAGGACCAGCGCATGCAGTGGTGGCGCGACGCGCGCTTCGGCATGTTCATCCACTGGGGCCTCTACGCCGTTCCCGCCGGCGAGTACCAGGGGCGGCGGTCCAAGGAGATCGGCGAGTGGATCATGTCGTGGGCGAACATCCCGCGGGCCGACTACGAGAAGTTCACCGCGCGGTTCAACCCGGTGAAGTTCGACGCCGCGCGCTGGGTCGCCATCGCGAAGGGCGCCGGCATGAAGTACATCGTGATCACCTCGAAGCACCATGACGGCTTCGCGATGTTCGACAGCGCGGTGAGCGAGTACGACATCGTGGACCGCACGCCGTACGGCAAGGACCCGATGGCGTCGCTGGCGGCCGAGGCGAAGAAGGCCGGCCTGAAGTTCTGCTTCTACTACTCGATCATGGACTGGCACCACCCGTCGCAGTACGTGGACGAGCCGGGAAAGGACCGGACGGCGGGCAACCACCAGAACAAGATGCTGCCCGGCCAGAAGCCTGTCTACGTCAAGTACATGAAGGCGCAGCTCAAGGAGCTGATCACGAAGTACGACCCGGCCGTGCTCTGGTTCGACGGCGAGTGGGTGGACTGGTGGACCGAGGAGGACGGCCAGGACCTCTACGACTACGTCCGCAGCCTCAAGCCCGACATCATCGTCAACAACCGCGTGGGCAAGGGCCGCAAGGGGATGGAGGGCCTGAACAAGAACGACCGCACCTACGTGGGTGACTTCGGCACGCCCGAGCAGCAGATCCCCGCCAACGGCATCACGGGCGTGGACTGGGAGAGCTGCATGACGATGAACGACACGTGGGGATACAAATCGTACGACACGAACTGGAAGTCCACCGGGACGATCGTGCGCAACCTGATCGACATCGCGTCGAAGGGCGGCAACTACCTGCTGAACGTGGGGCCGACCGCCGAGGGCGTGATCCCGCCGGCATCGGTGGAGCGTCTGGCGGGCGTGGGCCGCTGGATGGACGTGAACGGCGAGGCCATCTACGGCACGACCGCGAGCCCGTTTGCCGAGCAGCTGCCCTTCGGGCGCGTCACGCGCAAGGGGTCGCGGCTCTACGTGAGCATCTTCGACTGGCCGGCCACCCACACCCTCACGCTGCCGTCGTGGGGCGCATCGCCCGGGAAGGCGTGGCTGCTCGCGACGAAGGCGGCCGTGCCGCTCAAGGCCGATGCGTCCGGCGTCACGCTGACGCTGCCGGCGCAGGCGCCCGACGCGATTGCGTCGGTCGTCGTCATTGATTGAAGGGCTTCAAGGCGGATTTCGGGAGGTAACGGGATTACAGTGATTTCACGGATTGATTCGGGAGATCGCGAGGGACCGGCGTCGCGGCGAAGCCGCGACTGTGAGAGACGCGAGGTCGGGAGAACAAGAGGCTGCAGCACTACTCGAGCCTCTTGTTCTCCCGACCTCGCGTCTCTCACTGCCGGCCGCCACGCGGCCGGCGCCGGTCCTTCACACTCCTCGGCGTGACCGCGTGACGCGAATCCCTCCAATCAATCTGCGTAATCACCGTAATCTCGTTTCCCTTCGTCGACCGCCGCGCGCAGACTGCGGCGGTCAGCGTGACCGGACCGTCGTCAATTCCATCAGCTCGATGCGGGTGCCGTCCGGGTCGAACAGGTTCAGCTGCCAGCGGTTGTTGCGGCCGATCTGGGGCGGGTGATAGCGGGCCGGGTCCGGTCCGCCCATCCGCTCCCGCACCTGCTCCCAGGCAGTCTGGATGTCCGCGACGGCCAGGCAGACATGGTGCAACGTGCCCAGGCGGACGGGGTTCACCGGGCGATCGATGAGCATGAGCTCCAGGTAGTCCGTGCCGTCGGGGACCCGCAGGTTCACCCAATCCGTCTTGTCGGGGTCGGCCCCGCCCCGCCAGATGGCGGTCATCCCGAGCACGTCGCCGTAGAACCGCGTCGCGGCCGCCTCGTCGCGGACCGTGATCCCGGCATGCAGCACCCGGCCCGAGAGCGCGCCCGGCGCCGCGGCGCCGCCGACGATGGCGCGCTCCTGCACGAACTCGACGGTGTGGCCGTCGGGATCGGTGGCCCGCAGGCCCTGCTGCCCGCACGACGCCCAGGACTGCGGTCCCTGGACGGTGACGCCGCGCGCACGAAGGTACACGGCGAGCGCGACGAGGTCGTTCGTCGCGAGCGCCACGTGATCGAGCCGATCGACGGCCGGGTGCGAGGGCAGGCCGGGCACGAGGACGAGGTGCTGACGCGCGCTGACGCCAAAGACAAGCAGGCCGCCCCGATCCGTGCTCGCCGCCAGCCCGAGGGTCGTGCCGTAGAACCGCCGCGCCGCGGCGGGATCGCTCGCCCTGAACGCCACGTGATCGACGCCGGTCACGAGCGGCCGTGCGGGGATCTCAGCGGCCGGCCCGGCGGTCACCGCAGCCGGCGCCAGCAGCAGCCACAGGACCGCCGCCCTCACCAGACGCCGCCCTCGCCAGTCCGCCCGCGGCATCGTTCGGGTCATCGCTTCGTGATGTACGCCAGCAGGTCGGCCATCTCCTCCGGTGAGATGACCTTGTCGAGATCCGCGGGCATGGGTGACTGGGGAATCATCGTCAGCGTCCGGATCTCGCGCCGCGGGATGACGACGGTGCCGGCGGCCTGCCGGAGCGTGATGGACTCGGGCGTCTGCGCCGCCAGTGTGCCGGCGTCCGTCCGCCGGTTCAGCCGCTCGACCGCGTACACCTCGTAGCCCTGCGCAATCGACTGACTGGGAGACAGCACGTCCAGCAGCAGCGACAGCGGCGGCCGGTGACGCACCGTCGCAAGGTCCGGCCCGAGATCGGCCGGCGTGCCGCCGCCGAGGTGATGGCACGCGGCGCAGACGCGCGTGAACACCGCCTGCCCGCGCACCGGGTCGCCGCCCTGCTCGACGGCGGCCGCGTACCGGTTCACCACGGCCGCACGCGCCGCCGGCGATTCCTCGAGCAGCGCCCGCGCCGATCGCCGGATCCCGGCGTCGTCGTTCATGAGCAGGTCGCTCTTCTGCCAGAACGTCATCGCCCAGCTCTGGACCCGACCCGAGGCCAGCGCGTCCACGAGCAGGCGCTGCCGGGCCGGCGTCGCGAGGAGCAGATCCACGAGAGCCGACCGGGCTCCCGGCGTGAGCCCGGCCCACGTCGTCAGCAGCGCCCGCGCGATTGCCTCCCCCGTGATCGCGGTGAGCGCACGGATGGCGGCCACCTGCACTGCCTCCGGCTCGCGCGGGTTGACGAGACGCTCGAACAGGGCGCGATGCGCAGCCGGGCTGTCGAGCGCCGCCAGCGCGATCGCATCGGCGCGCCGATCGGCCGCGGCACCGCGGTCTTCGGCCGCGCGGGCCGCGCGCGCCATCGCCGCCCGGGTTGCGGCGTCGGCCGGCACACCCGTGCGCGCCAGGATCGCCAGGGCCCCGCGTCTGACGCCGGCGGCCTCGCGCCCGGCAAGCGCCACCAGGTCGCCGCGGAACGACTCGAACACCGTCACGTTGCCGCCGCCGAGCCCCTGGGCCAGCCCCTCGAGCAGCGCGGCTTCCCACCACGCCGCGTCGGGCGTCGCGTCAGCGGCGACAGCCCGGATGAGCCGCGCCGCCTCCGCAGGTTCGCCCCGGGCGCTCACGACGCCGGCCGCCAGCGAGAGGAAGTGTCGGCGACCGTCGGTGTCCGTCCCGAGCACTCCGCTGCCCGGCGCCAGCGCACGCGACAGGTACGCGTCGGCGCGATCGGGGGACGCACTGAGGGCCGCCAGCTGCATCCACGTGTCATCGATGTCCGCGAAGAGCAGGCGCGACTCCGTCTCGGCGGCCGCCTCGCCTGGCAGGAAGCCGAGCGTTGCCAGGAGCTGGAGGCGCGTCCTCGGCTCCTGCTCGGCCGCGGCCCGCGCCAGGACGACCGATGCCATCTCGGCCGAGTGCGCCAGGCGCGGCTCGGCCAGCTGCAGCGCGCTCTCCCGGACGCCGGCGGACTGATCACCGAGCGCGGCACCGAGCGTCGCGTCGTCGAGCCGGCCGAGCCCGTCGAGCGTCCACAGGGCGTGCAGCCGCCCGAGCGGCGACGCCCCGGCCGCCAGGGCGGTGAGCGCCGGCACAGCCGACACCCGATGTCCTTCCACGAGCAGCCGCTGCGCGGTCCGACGCCACCAGAGCGTCGGATCCGACAGCGCCGAGACGAGCGCTTGATCGCTCGCACCGTCGAGCGCGATGGGCCGTCGCACGTCGTGCGCGCCCTCGGGCACGATCCGGTAGATGCGGCCGCGGTCCTGCCCGAGCGAGAACTCGCTCGGATCCTTCTGGAACTCGGTCGCGGTCCACTCGGGATGCTCGATGCGCTTGCGGTAGTAGTCGATCACGTAGAGTGCGCCGTCCGGTCCGACGTACAGGCTGACCGGCCGGAACCACGCGTCGGTGGAGGCCAGGAACTCCCGGCCCTCGCTGCCGCGGCGCGCCACGTCGCCGGCGCCGGAGGGCGACACGACGTCGCGGTGCACCAGGTTGTGCACCGGTTCGGCGACGAACACGCTTCGCGGATAGTCGCCCTGCAGCAGCCCTCCCGCGTACGGCGTCGGGCTGCATGCCGAGGTGAACTCCCCCGACTCGGTGAGAAGCTCGAAGGTGGGGTTCTCGGTGATGGGAAACACCTGCGCAGCCGCGCCGTGGTCGGTGATCGGCGCCTGGCCGGATCCGCCAGGCAGGAACGGGTTGCGCGCCAGATAGCGGGCCGCCAGCATCTCCTCGCGCAGGTGGTCGGCGTTGTTGGCGGTGAAGTAGTGCCCGCGGGCGTCGAAGCCGTGACCGTACTGCGACTGTCCCGATTGCACCTCGAGGTCGCCGGTATCCGGTCGGAACCGCACGCTGTGGCGGTGCGGGTCCACCGCCGGATGATCCGGAAAGGCGGGCATCGTCAACGGCTTGCCGCGGTCGCCGAAGAGCGTGGTGTAGATCACGGCGCCGGCCGGCCCTTCATGGGCTAGATGGATCCAGTTGTCGAGCCCGTACACGGGGGTGTTCACCATGTGCTGCGGATTCGTCACCGCGAAGCCGGTGAGCAGCACTTCCCGCCGATCGGCGCGCCCGTCATCGTCGGTGTCCTCGAGATAGAGGACGTCGGGCGCCGAGGTCACGATGACGCCCCGCTTCCAGCGCATCACGCCGTTGGGCAGCACCAGGCCGTCGGCGAAGATGCGGCTCCGGTCGGGACGCCCGTCACCGTCGGTGTCCTCCAGCAGGCGGACGCGGCCGGTCGGCCGCGTGTCGAGAGGATACCCGGGCATCTCGACGACGAACCACCGCCCGCGTTCGTCGATGTCCATCGCGACCGGAGACTGCACGTCGGGCTCGGAGGCAACCAGCTCGATCCGGAGGCCCGGGTCGAGCCGGAAGCGCGACAGCGTGTCGGCCGCGGCGTACGGCGGTCCGGGGGCCGCCGCCGTGACCCCGGCAAGCCCGAGCGCGAGCACGACGAGATATCGCATCGCCGGGATTCTACCCCCCACGCGTCGCGTGCGCACGCGGCACCCGGCACCCGGGATGGCCCCCTCCTTTTGACAGTCAACATGAGGTGCGCTACCCTCATGTTGAATAACAACAGGGAGAGGACCCGTGGGCGACAGGACCGACCTCGTGCGCGGCGCGCTGGACCTGATGGTGCTCCGCGTGCTCGACAGCCTGGGCCCGCAGCACGGCTACGGCCTCGCGCGCCGCATCGAGCAGATGAGCGAGAACACCCTGTCGCTCAACCAGGGCACCCTCTATCCGGCGCTGCTCCGCCTCGAACAGCAGGGCCGGATCGCCTCCAGATGGGGCGTCTCGGACAACAACCGCCGCGCCCGCTACTACTCGCTCACCGCGCGTGGTCGACGGCACCTGGCCGCGGAGACCGAACGCTGGGAGGGTCTGGCGGCAACCCTGGCGCGCTTTCTTCACCCCGCCGGCGATCTGTCGTGACCCCGCGCGACGCGCTCGGCCGGCTGGCATCGCTCGTCGCCCGCCGGCACCGGCTCCGGCGCTACGACGATGAAGTGGAGGCGCACCTTGCGCTGGCCGCCGACGACCTGCAACGGCGCGGCATGACGCCGGACGAGGCCAGGCACGAGGCCCGCAGGCAGTTCGGCGGGATCGACCAGGCGCGCGAGCGCTTCCGGGATGCCAGCGGCGTTCCCGCGCTCGACGCGCTGGCCCAGGACGTCCGCCACGGCGCTCGGACGGTTCGGCGCCAGCCGGGCTTCAGCCTCCTGGTCGTCGTGCTCATCGCCCTCGGTGTCGGGGCGAACACGGCCATTTTCTCGCTCGTGAGCGCTATCCTCCTGAGGCCGCTTCCCTATCCGGACCCGCTGCGCCTCGTCGTCGTGCGCTCGGTGGTCCCGACCCTGGCCGCGACCTACCCGAGCCTGCCGGTGGCGGCGGGCGCCTACGAACGGTTCGCGGCCGGTGTGCCGGCCTTTTCGTCGATGGCGGCCATCCGGCCGGTCACCGAGACGCTGACCGGCACCGGCGAGCCGGCGCGCGTCCATGTCGGCCGCGTCACGCCGTCGCTGTTCCCCCTGCTCGGCATGCAGGCAAGCCTCGGCCGCCTGCTCGGCCCCGATGACGACCGTCCCGGGGCCGCCGCGGACGTCGTGGTGCTGACCCACGCCTTCTGGATGGAGCGGTTCGGCGGCGACGATCGCGTGCTCGGCCGGGCGCTGCGGCTCGACGACCGTGTCTGCACGGTGGTCGGCGTGCTCGCGCCGGGATTCAGATTCCCGCGGCACGAGGAGCTCGGCAGCCTGATCACGCTGCCCGATCGCCTGGACGCGCTTCGTCCGGCCGCCTTCACCGAAGACGAGCGGCAGACGACCGTGGGGGATTTCGATTGGGCGGTGATCGCGCGGCTCGCGCCCGGGGCATCGATGGCGCAGGCGCGCAGCCAGCTCGATGCGATCCAGGCCGCCATCATGCGCGAGGCCGGCGTCGATGCGACGCTCCAGGCCGCCGTCGTGCCGCTGCACGAGCAGGTCGTCGGCCACGCGCGGCGCGGCCTGATCCTCCTCGGATGGTCCGTCGGTCTCGTGATGCTCGTGCTGGCCGTGAACCTCGCCAACCTGCTGCTCGCCCGCGTCGCATCACGCGCGCGCGAGGCGTCGGTGCGACGGGCACTCGGCGCGAGCCGCTGGCGGATCGCGCGTCAGATCGTGATCGAGAACCTGCTGCTGGGCGTCGCCGGGGGCCTGCTCGGGCTCGCGGTCGCCTGGGCCCTCCTGCACGCGCTCGCGGCGGGCGCCCCGCTGGATCTGCCGCGGCTGGACGAGGTAGGCCTGGATCCGCGCGTCACCGCCTTCGGGCTGGCAGTCGCGGTGCTGACCGGGCTGGTGTTCTCGCTGCTGCCCGCCTGGCGGCTGGGGAACGCGAATCCGCACGTCGCACTGCGCGCGAGCGGGCGGACCTCGTCGGATGGCGCGGCGCCGCTTCGGCTGCGCGGGATGCTCGTCACCGCCGAAGTCGCGCTCAGCACAGTGCTGCTGGCGGCGGCCACGCTGTTCGGCGCCAGCTTCCTGCGCCTGCTGCACGTGGACCGGGGATTCATCACCGCGCAGGTGCTGTTCGTCGAGCTGGCACCGCCGGCGACGAAGTACGCCAGCACCGAGGCGCAGGTCAGCCTCTACGATCGGCTGCTGGCGGCGGTGCGCTCGCTGCCGGCGATTGGCGAGGCCACGCTCGTCTCGGAGCCGCCGCTCGCCGGCGAGGCCCACGTCCGTACCATCAGCGTGGAGCACGACCAGCGGCCCATCGCCGAGCGTCCCGTGCTGAACATCCGCTACATCGACGGCGGCTACTTTCACGCGGTCGGCATCCCGGTGGTGCGCGGGCGCGCGTTCGATGACCGCGATCGCCCCCGCCGGGTCATCCTCCTGAACGCGCGGGCCGCCGAGGCGCTCTGGCCCGGGCAGCGGGCCGTGGGCCGCTTCGTCCGGTGGGGCAGCGACGAGCGGCCGAGGCCACCCTTCGAGGTGGTTGGCGTGGTCGGTGACGCGCGAGAGGTCAGCCTCTACAAGGTCCCGTACCTGATGGGCTATGTCCCCTACTGGACCGGGGACCTGGACCCCGGCGTGTCGCTGGTGCTGAAGACAGCGCTCGATGCGCCCGCGGTCGCTTCCTCGGTCCGGCAGGCGATTCGCGCCGTGGAGCCGCAGATGCCGCCGCCGGCCGTCACGTCCTTCGCGGCCGTCGTGGATCAGGCGGTCGAGCCCGAGCGCTTCCAGTTCCTGCTGGTCGGCGCGTTCGCCGCGAGCGCGCTGCTGCTGGCCGCGCTGGGCATCTACGGCGTGCCCGCGTTCGCCGTCGCACGACGCTCGCAGGAGCTCGGGATCCGGCTCGCGCTCGGCGCGAGCCCGCGAGCCCTCGTGCGCATGGTGGTGCGAGAGGGACTGCACCCGGTTGCCATCGGCCTGGCGCTCGGCCTCGCCGGCGCGATCGCCGCTGAACGGGCGATCCGGAGCGTGCTGTTCGATGCGGGCGGCGCGACGGGGTGGGTCCTGGCCGGCGTGGCGGCGATCGTCACCGCCATCGCCCTCGTCGCGTGCTACGTGCCCGCGCGGCGCATCAGCCGGATCGATCCCGCGCAGTCCCTGCGCGCGGACTGACGGGTCCCCGATCAGCCGGTCGCTTGGTCGTCGGCGTCCCCGGCAATCAACCCGTTCACGGCCCGCACCAGATCGTCGGGAGTGAACGGCTTCGAGAGCAGCACCTCGTCGGCGGGCAGCGCGTCGCGGGCCACGAGCGCAGCGGCGGTGTAGCCCGAGACGAAGAGGGTGCGCAGGCCGGGACGGGCCGCCTCCACGCGCGCGGCCAGCTCGCGGCCTCCAAGGCCCGGCATCACCATGTCGGTGACCAGCGCCGCAATCTCCCCCTCGCATGCGGCAGCGGCGGCAACGGCTTCCTCGCCCGAGGCGGCTTCGAGCACCGCAAACCCCGCGCGCCGCAGCGCGCGAACCGACAGGTTCCGCACCTCGGGCTGGTCGTCCGCGACGAGGATGGTGGCGCCGGGGATCACCGCGGTGGGCTGGGGACTGACGTCGGCGGCCCCGCCCGCGGAGCGGCCCGCCGGCGGCAGGTAGATCTTGAACGTCGTGCCCTGACCCGGCTCGGAGTAGACCCAGATCCACCCGCCGCTCTGCTTGACGAGCCCGTACACCATCGCCAGTCCGAGGCCGGTGCCGTGGCCGGGCGGCTTGGTCGTGTAGAACGGCTCGAAGATCTGCGCCTGCGTCTCCTGATCCATGCCGTGCCCGGAATCGGAGACCGACAGGAGCGCGTAGCGCGCCGGCGCCATCTCCACGGGGTGGCGCGGGGCGCCCTCGCCGACCACGTCCGCGTTCGAGGTCTCAATCACCAGATGTCCGCCTCGAGGCATCGCGTCGCGCGCGTTCACCACCAGGTTCACGATCGCCTGCTCGATCTGCCCCGGGTCCACCAGCACGGGCAGCAAATCCGGCGACAGCCGCGGCGTCAGCGACACGTCCTCGCTGATCAGCCGCCGGAGCATCGGCAGCACGCCGGCGATGACGTCGTTCAGGCTCACGACGCTCGGCTGCAGCACCTGCTTGCGGCTGAACGCCAGCAGCTGCTGGGTCAGCGAGGCGGCGCGCTCGCTCGCCCGCCGGATCTCCCTGATGTGCGCGTGGGCCGGCTCGTCGGGAGGCAGCCGGTCGAGGGCGAGCTCGCTGTAGCTGGAAACGACCGTCAGCAGGTTGTTGAAGTCGTGCGCGATCCCGCCGGCCAGCCGGCCGACGGCGTCGATCTTCTGCGCCTGCCGCAGTTGCTCCTCGGCCTGCCGCCGCTCCGCCATCTCCCGGACGAGCGACTCGTTGGCGCGCGCCAGCCCCTCGTTGCTGTCGGCCAGGGTGTGCGCCTGGTCGTGCAGTGCCCGGTCCGCCCGGCGCCGCCGCCGGATGTTCTCGACCAGCGTGGCGATGATGGCGGCCTGGATGACGATGAACAGGCCCACCATCCAGACGACGACGCGATTGGCACGGTAGAACGACGGCGGCCGGTTCACGACCACCGCACTGGGGGGCAACCGGTCCGGATCGATCGCCCAGCGGCGGAGCTGGTCCCAGTCCACGGGAAACCGGCGCGCCTCGTCCACGCCGATCCGCAGGTCGGCGGGGCGGGCGCCGTTCAGCACGCGCTCGGCCAGATCGGCCGCCAGCTGCCCGTGCAGCGTGCCCCCGTTCTCGCTGCCCGCCAGCAGTCCCTGGCCCAGCTCGCTCACCGACGGGCTGTAGACGGGAGCCGGGGACGCCTGCACAATCCGCGCGATGCCCTGGCTCCGCGGGAAATAGCGGCCGCTCGTGTCGCGTTCGAACGAGGTGGCGATCACGGCGGCCGCCGGCGGCACCGCGGCGAGCGCCTCCAGGATCTGCTCGATCGTCAGTGCGTGGCCGTCGAGAAACGTGAACGACAGGTCGTGCCGCGCGCCGGCAATCGCGCGGAAGTCGTCCCCGGCCGCGGTGGACGTCTCGCTGGCATCCGTCACGACGACGAACTGGCGCGTGCCGGGCCGCAGGGTCCGCGCCAGCTCGAGAATCCCGCCGCTGCCGAACACCTCCCGCACGCCGGTGTAGGTGTCCCGCGGCACAACGGCTGCGAGCGACTCGTCGTTCACGCCGCAGAACACGACCGGCACACCGTCGAAGATCGCATCGTGATAATGCAGCAGGAACGTCAGCGCCGCATCGTCGGACGAGACGATGAGATCGAAATGACGGCCGCGGTATTTCAGCTGGATCATCCGGAGGAGCTCGGCCTCGTAGTCCGGCCCGCCGAACCGGCGCGTGTCCAGGTACTCGACCCACAGCTCCACGGGGTTCGGCTGGCTGGACAGTCGAGTGCTCACGGCGCGGATGATGTCGTCGGACCAGGCGTAGCCCGGCTGGTACGAATTGAGGAAGAGGACGTGCCGTGTGCGGGGTGGTGCGGCGGCGGCCGCGCGAAGGGCGGGGCCCGCCATCAGCAGTAGCGCCGTCACGCCGGCACGGATTGCCGGCCCGTGCCGACCGGGAGTGAGCCGGGCGCGGGGCGTCATCGGACCACGGCATCATAGCCGCGGGCGGACCGGGCCACAACCCGCGCACCGTGCCCCCCCGCCCGGCATCTGCTACGATCCGTGGCTTCCCGGTTTCTGGCGCTGACCTCCTATGTCCTCACCGCACACGCCGCACACCCTGCTGCTGACCACCGACGACACCCCGGGGACGCTCTCCCAGGTGGCCCGGGCGATTGCCGAGCACCCGGCGAACATCCGGTCGATCCAGAGCCTCGGCGTGCGGCCCGAGGGGTTCACCGTCTATCTCGAGCTCGATCCCGTGCCGGACTTCGCGCGCCTCAGGGAGCGGCTGTCGGCGCTGGCCGTCATTCGCCGGGTCGACGAGCCGCCGTCGCTCATGGCGGTCTACGGCAAGCGGGTGATCATCATGGGCGGCGGCGCGCAGGTGGGCCAGGTGGCCGTCGGCGCGATCAGCGAGGCCGACCGGCACAACATCCGGGGCGAGCGCATCTCGGTGGACACGATTCCGCTCGTCGGCGAGGAGGCGCTGGCCGCCGCCGTGCGGGCGGTCGGACGGCTGCCGCGGGCGCGCGTCGTCGTGCTGGCGGGCGCCCTGATGGGCGGGGCGATCACGGATGCGGTGACCGAGCTCCGCCAGCAGGGCGTGATCGTGATCAGCCTCAACATGGCCGGCAGCGTCCCCGAGGCCGCCGACCTCGTCGTCACCGATCCGCTGCAGGCCGGGGTGATGGCGGTGATGGCGATTGCCGACACCGCGCGGTTCGACATCTCGCGGCAGCGCCAGCGCCGGTACTGAGGCTCACAGTCCCAGGCCGGTGGTCAGCCAGAGCATCGCCAGCAGGCCAATCATCACGCCCCACGCCGCCTCGTACCGCGAGCAGCGCTCCAGGCTCTCCGGCAGGAGCTCGGCCGCCACGAGGAAGATCATCGCCCCGCCGGCGAAGCCGAGCCCGAACGGCAGCAGCTGGCGGAAGCTCTCGACCAGCAGGAAGGACGGCACCGCCAGCAGCGGTTGCGGCAGGCTGGTCAGGATCGCGTAGCCCGCGCACGCCCAGATCGGCACGCCCTTGGCCCGGAGCGGCAGGGTGACGGCGGCGCCCTCGGGCACGTTGTGCAGCGCGATGGCGAGGCCGAGCAGCAGGCCGAACCGGAGCTCGCCGGTGGCGTAGCCGACGCCGATGGCGACGCCCTCCGGGATGCTGTGCACGAACATCGCGACGACGATCAGGACGGAGCGCTTCGAGTCGCTGCTCGTGAGATTGTGGATCTGCCACTCGTGGCCGCTGACGAGCCGCGCCGTCACCGCGAAGAACGCGGCGCCGGCGAGCAGGCCCGCGCTGACGGGCCACACGCCGCCCACGGCAATCGCCTTGCCGGCCAGCGCGAAGACGGAGGCCGACAGCATCATGCCGCCGGCAATCGCGCTCGCCCAGCCTTCGAAGCGTGGCGCGAGCGACGGAACGAAGGCGAACGGCAGCGCGCCCAGCCCGGTGGCCAGGTCGCTCACCACGGCGACGATCAGGACCTGCCAGAGGATGTCCACGCGGGCAGCCGTTCGCCTCGCCTGCTACTGCCCGGTCACGATGCCGGTCGCCCGGTCCAGCAGGTCGGCGGCGCGGTCGATGGCGCCGGCGGTTCTGACCGCCTGGGCCTCGGCTTCGGGCCAGTGGTGCTGCTCGATGGCCTCGCGCACGCCGGGCAGCGTCTTGACGCCATAGCCCGTGTAGTACCCGGGCGCGTAGATCTGGTGCCGGAACCAGGGCCGGCGCGGCAACCCGTCGGGACTCGTGAGCGCGCGGTCCAGCCCGGCCAGCGCCGCATCGAGCCGCCCGGTCACCGCCTCGTCCGCGAGGCGCGTCTGGTTGGCCCCGTCGGCCACGGCCGTGTCGAAGCGCTCGGCCGCCGCGCGCAACCGCGCCGCCGCGTTCTGGAGCGGCACGAGGTTCAGGAACGGCACCGGCGGCTCGGCCGGCGGCGGCACGTAGGTCTTCGTCGGGTCCGCGGCGAGCTGAAGCGTGCGCTCCTTGAGCTCGAGGTTCCGTTCGGCGACCTTGTCCCGCTCCGCCTCCTCGAGCGTGAGCACCTCCCGGACGTAGCGCCCGATGGTGTCCGACAGCGGACGGGCGCTCACGGGCAGCCAGGCGGCGTTGGCCAGCCGCAGGACGGCGCGGCCGCCGAACTGCGCCATGGTCACGCCGTACACGAAGCCCGGATCGCCAAACCGCTCGACGTGCGCGATCGAGTCGAAGATGGAGTGGTACGAGCCGCCGCCGTCCTCGCCGCCAAAGCCGAGGTTGAGGCTGGGGACGCCCAGGTGCTGGAGGAACGGCGTGTAGTCGGATCCCGATCCGAGGGCCGAGAGGCGGAGGTCGGTGTTCTCCCGGATCGCCTTGCGCTCTTCGGCGTCCGCCGCGCGCTCGAGACGCAGGGCGCGGGCCCGCTCGGCCACGCTGACCTTCGTCTCGGGATCGACGACGCTTCGCGCCACCTCGTTGACGAAGTGCTCCAGCCCGTGCGAGCCGCCCATGCCCAGGAATCCGCGGCCGTTCGAGTCGGTGTTCACGTAGACCACCGCCTTCTGCTCGAGCTCGGCGGCATGGGTCTCGACCCACTCGGTGGATCCCAGCAGTCCCGGCTCTTCCCCGTCCCACGCGGCGTACACGATCGTCCGGCGCGGACGCCAGCCGGTCGCTGCCAGGCCACCCACCGCCTTGGCCTCGGCCAGCATCGCGACGAGCCCGCTGACCGGGTCGTCGGCGCCGTTGACCCAGGCATCGTGGTGGTTGCCGCGAATCACCCACTCGTCGGGCCGCTCGCGTCCCGCCAGCCGCGCGATGACGTCGTAGATCGGCCGCTGGCTGAAATCGAACTGCAGCTCCAGATGCACGGTGGCGGGCCCGGGACCGATGTGGTACGTGAGGGGCAACGCCCCTCGCCAGTGCTCGGGCGCGACCGGGCCGCCGAGCGCCTCGAGCAGCGGGCGCGCGTCGCCGTACGAGATCGGCTGCACCGGGATCTTCATCAGCGTCGTCGCGTCGGCCAGCGACAGGCGCTTCGCGTCCGGCGTGGCGCCAACGCCCGGTGTGAGCGGGTCGCCGGCATACACCGGCATGTCGGCCACCGACCCGCGCTGGGCGCCCCACTCCATCCGCCACGCGCCCTTCGGGTACACATCACCCTCGAAGTAGCCGTCGTCTTTCGGGTCGGAGTAGATCAGGCACCCGACCGCGCCGTGCTCGGCGGCGACCTTGGGCTTGATGCCCCGCCACGAGCCGCCGTAGCGCGCGAGGACGATCTTGCCCTGCACGTCCACGCCGCGACGCGCCAGCTCGTCGTAGTCGGCCGGGATGCCGTAGTTGACGTACACGATGGGCGCGGTGACGTCCCCGTTGCCGGAATACGCGTTGTACGTCGGCAGCTGCTCGGCGGTCTGGCCGGACGTGGGGTCGTCGGGAAGCGTCGGCTCCGCGAGGCGCGCCACGTAGTGCGTCGGCGCCGTCATCTCGACGACGCGGGTGATCGGCGTGGGGAACAGGACGTCGAAGCGCTCGATCTGCGTGTCGAAACCCCAGGAGCGGAACAGGTCGGCCAGGTAGTCCGCGTTGGCCTTGTCGTAGGGTGAGCCGACATGGTGGGGGTGCGCGGCCAGGTGCTCGAGCCAGCCCTTGAGGTCGGACGCGGAAACGGCGGCATCCAGCTTCGATTCCAGCGCGCGCTCAGCCCTGGCGCCACCGGCGTCGAAGCCGGCCATGCTGCCCTCGCCCTGCGCGCCGAGTCCCGCGCCAGCCCAGACCACCGCGATTGCCGCGACCACGACGAGCGCTCTCCGCATCCGAACCTCCCGGCCAACCGCACGACCATCCGGCGGTCCCCGCAGTATAGATTGCCGGCTGGCGCGCGCGGGCGGTCGCGTGTATTCTTGGACCGCCTTCGGCCGCGCGCCACGGCAGCCTGCTTACACATGACGCGTCGGGTCGTCCCCACTCAGCTGCCGGAGGCATCGGCCTCCACCGTCTCCGTGGTCGTCCCGGTGGCCGAGGGCGGAGAGGCATTCGCCGCCTGCCTGGCCGGCATCGCGGGCCTGAATCCGCCCCCGCACGAGGTCATCGTCGTCGCCGACGGGTCCACGGACGGTTCCGCCGCCCGCGCCGCCGCGGCGGGCGCCCGGGTCATCGAGGTGTCGCCGCGGTCGGGTCCGGCCGCGGCGCGCAATCGGGGCTGGCTGGCCGCCCGCGGCGAGCTGGTGCTGTTCCTGGACGCCGACGTCGTGGTCCGATCGGATGCCGTCGCGCGGGTCGCCCGCACGCTGGCCGACCGGGCGCTGGCGGGCGTCATCGGCTCGTACGACGCCACGCCGGCGGACGCCGGATTCCTCTCGCAGTACAAGAATCTCGCCCACCGCTTCGTGCACCAGTCGAGCGAGTGCGACACGTTCACGTTCTGGGGGGCATGCGGCGCACTCCGTCGCGATGCCCTCGTGGAGACGGGCGGTTTCGACGAGCGCTACCGCGAGCCGAGCGTCGAGGACATCGAGCTCGGGTACCGCCTCCGGCGCCACGGCCACCGGGTGAGGCTCGATCGCGACCTTGAAGTCACCCATCTCAAGGCGTGGACGCTGGCCCGGCTCCTCGACACCGAGATCAGGCGGCGGGCGATCCCGTGGAGCGAGCTCGTCTGGCGCGAGGGCCTGGACGACGACCTGAACGTGCGGGTGCGGTCGCGGCTCGCGGTGGTGCTCGTCTGGCTTGCGGCGATGGCGGCCGTCGCCAGCCTTTTCGTCGGTGCGGCGGGATGGCTCGCCGCCGGCCTGCTCGTGCTGCTGGCGGCCATCGACACGAGGCTCTGGGCCTACTTCGCGCGGCTGCGAGGGCCCGCATTCGCGCTGGCCGCCATGCCGGTGCACTGGCTTCATTACCTGTACAGCGGTGCCGCGTTCGCCTGGGTCACCGCGCGACAGCTCTGGATCGCGCGGCGTTCGAGAGACGTCGGCGAGGTCGCCTGACGTGTCCGGCGCACCCGTCGTCGTCATCGGCGCAGGCCCGGCCGGACTCACCGCGGCCCTGACGCTCGCGCATGCGGGCGTGCCGGTGATGGTGTGCGAGGCCGGCGACCGCGTGGGCGGCATCGCCCGGAGCGAGTCGTACAAGGGCTACCGGTTCGACGTCGGCGGCCACCGGTTCCTGACGAAGGTCCCAGAAATCGAGGCCCTCTGGCGCGACTGGCTGGGCGACGAGCTGCTGACCGTGCACCGCCAGTCGCGCATCCTCTACGACCGGCGCTTCTTCGACTATCCCCTTCGCCTCCCAAACGTGCTCGGGAACCTGGGGCCCCTCGAGAGCGCCCGTATCGTCGGCAGCTACGCGCGGGCGTGCCTCAGCCCCGTGCGGCCGGAGCAGAGCTTTGCCGACTGGGTCACCAACCGCTTCGGCGACCGGCTGTACCGGACGTTCTTCAAGACCTACACGGAGAAGGTCTGGGGCGTGCCGTGCGACGTCATCCGGGCCGACTGGGCCGCGCAGCGCATTCGCGGCCTCTCGCTGACGCGGGCGGTGTCGCACGCCGTCTTCGGGCGCACCGACACGACCTCGCTCGCCGGGTCCTTTCTGTACCCGAGGCTCGGCCCGGGCCAGATGTGGGAGCGGGCCGCCGATCTCGTCGTCGCGGCCGGAGGCGAGGTCGTGCTCAACGCGTCGGTCGAGCGGCTGCACCATCGCGGAGGGGAGATCCGTGCGGTCACGGTGCGCCGCGACCACGGGACCGTCGACGTGCCGGCTCGTGCGGTCATCAGCACGATGCCGCTTCCCGCGCTCGTCTCCGCGCTCTTGCCGTCGCTTCCTGCGGCGGCCGTCCACGCGGCCTCGCGGCTCACCTATCGCGACTTCCTGATCGTCGTGCTGATCGTGGCGCAGGCGGACATGTTCCCCGACAACTGGATCTACGTGCACTCCCCCGACGTCGGCGTGGGCCGCATCCAGAACTTCAAGAACTGGAGTCCGGCGCTGGTGCCCGATCCCACGCGCACGAGTGTCGGCATGGAGTACTTCTGCGACGCGGGCGACGCGATCTGGCGGAGCGCGGACGACGAGCTGGTGCGGCTGGCGGCGCGGGAGCTGCAGCAGATCGGGCTCGCCTCGGGAGACACCGTGGAGGACGGCTGCGTCCTGCGCCAGCGGCGGGCCTATCCGGTCTACGACGCCGCCTATCGCGAGCACGTCGACAGCGTGCGCACGGCGCTCGGGACCATCCACAACCTGCAGACGACCGGACGCAACGGCATGCACCGGTACAACAACCAGGACCACTCGATGCTGACCGGCCTGCTCGCCGCGAGGAACCTGCTCGGTGAGCGGCACGAGATCTGGGACGTGAACACCGAGCGCTCCTACTACGAGGAGCAGCAGCTCACTCGACGCGTGGGCTGAGCCGATGGCCACATCGCTGCCAGCCGGCGTGGCGGCACGTCTGGGCCGCGGCACCGTGCTGGTGGTCGCCGCGGAAGCGTGTGCGCTGCCGGCGGCCCTGGTGGTGGCCGCGCTGGCCGGGCGTGGGCTCGGTCCTGACGGCTATGGCCTCTTCGCGCTGTCGGCGGCCATCGTCGCGTGGGTGGAATGGACGCTCGCCTCCGTCCTGTCGCGTGCCATCGTGCTCGAGGTGAGCCGCGCGCCCGCTGCCGTCGAGGTCCAGACCGCGGCGCTCCAGGCCAACGCCGCGATGGGCACACTCGCGCTCGGGGCGCTGTGGCTCCTGGCGCCCGCGATGGCGGCACTGCTCGACGAGCCGCGGCTCGTACCGCCGCTGCGCCTGCTGGCCTTCGACGTCCCGCTCTTCACGCTGGCCGCGGCACACCGGTCGCTGCTCGTCGCCCGGGGTGCCTTCGGCGCCCGTGCCGCGCTGCCCCTGGCACGGTGGACCACGCGCGTCGTGCTCGTCGGTGGGCTGCTGGCCTTCGGGTGGTCGATCACCGGTGTCATCGTGGCCTCGATCGTCGCCTCGGCCGCCGAACTGGCGATCGCACGCACTGTCGTCGCGCCGCCGCTCTTCGTCCGGCCCCGCCTGCACGTCCCCTACGTCGCCGACGCGCTGCCCTTCCTGGCGCTGGGCATCATGCTGCGGCTCTTCGACCGGATCGATCTGCTGCTGTTCAAGTCGCTCGGCGGCACGACCGTGGATGCGGGCCTGTACGGCGCCGCCAAGAGCCTCGCGACCGCTCTCAGCGTGCTGTCGATGGCCTTTCCGCCCCTGCTGCTCGCCACCCTGTCGCGTCTGTTCGCCGACGGCCACGCCGCGCAGGCCCGCGCCCTCGGCCGGCGATCGCTGCGGGCCGTGTGCTGGCTGGCGCCGCTCGCCGGCGTGGCCTGGGGCGCCGGCGGCCCGATTGTCGCCATGGTGTTCGGCGAGGCGTTCGCTCCAGCCGGTCCGCTGCTGGCGCCGCTCGTGACGGCGGGTGTGGCGCAGATCTTCGTGGCCGCAGCGATCATGATCCTGAGCGCGGCGGGGCGGCCACACGCCTTTCTCGTGCCGGCAGCCGCGATGCTCGCCACCGCCGTCATGGCCGGTGCGCTCGCGATCCCCAGGATGGGTGCCGAAGGCGCGGCGTTGGCCGCGGCCGGCAGTGGCCTGCTGGGGGTGACCTCCGCGCTCTGGCTCATGCGCCGGATGGCGCTGACCCTGCCGCGCCTGACGCTCGTCAGCGTGGGCTTCGCTGTCCTCGCCGCCGCCGTCGCGTGTCGGACAGTCGCCGGCCGGCTGCCGACGGTGGCGGCGGTGGTCGTTGGCCTCCTGGCTGCCGGCGCCGTGCTGTGGAGCACCGGCGAGTTGCGGGGGGACGCCGCGGCGGTTGCGGCCATCCACCCGCCGACGGCTCCGGCCACCGAGAGCGGCCGGTGACGACGGTCCAGCCGTTCGTGTCGGTCATCGTGCCGACGATTGGCCGCGCGGCGCTCCGCCGCTGCATTGCCTCGCTCGCCGGGCAGGACTACCCGCTCGATCGCATCGAGGTCCTCGTGGTGGACGACGGCAGCCCGGCACCTGGCGTGTCTGCCTCGAGTCTCGAACACCCGGGTCTCTGCCTGACCGTGCTCCGGCAGGACCGGTCGGGGCCGGCGGCGGCCAGGAACCTCGGCGTCTCACGGGCCCGGGGCGACTACGTCGCCATGATCGACGACGACTGCATGGCCGACCCCGGGTGGATCAGAGCGCTGATGGGTCGCCTGACGGGGCTGCGGGAGGGCGGCGCGGGCGGAGCGGTCAGGAACGCCCTTCCCGACAATCCGTACGCGGAGGCCAGCCAGCAGCTGGTCTCGTACGTGTGCGCCTACTACAACAGGCAGCCGGAGGCCCCCCGGTTCTTCACCAGCAACAACCTGGCCTTCGATCGCCGGGCGCTCGTCGAGTCGGGCGCCTTCAACGCCCGCTATCAGCGGGCAGCAGCGGAGGACCGCGAACTCTGCGATCGCTGGCGGGCCGCCGGACGCCCGCTGGTCTCCGCGCCGGACGCAGTGGTCTGGCACGCGCACGACCTCGGTCCGGTCAGCTTCTGGCGGCAGCACGTCACCTACGGGCGAGGCGCCTGGCAGTATCGCCAGGCACGCGCCGCACGCCACGCCGGCCGCATCAGGGTGGAGCCGCTCTCGTTCTACACGGGGCTGCTGGCGGCGCCGCTTCGGGCGCACGGGCTGTCGGGCCTGCCCCACGCGCTGCTGCTGGTGCTGGCGCAGGTGGCCAACCTCGTGGGCTTCGCACGCGAGTCGCTGCGTCGGCCGGGTGCGGGGGTCCGGGGTTGAGCCGGCCCGCCGCTTGGCGCAGAATGAGCGCACCCATGCGCACGTCCCCGCTCGCGGCCGCTGTGGGCGCCGCGATCCTGCTGTCGGCACCCGCCCTGGCCGGACAGGCGGCATCCGGGCCCGCGCCCAGCTTCGCCCGTCAGATCCGTCCCATTCTCGAGCTGCGCTGCTACGAGTGCCACGACGAGAACGAGCGTGAGAGCGAACTGGTCCTGACGACCGTGAAGGGGCTGCTGACCGGCGGCAAGAAGGCCGGACCGGCGATCGTGGCCGGCCAGCCCGGGGCGAGCCCCATCCTCGAGTACCTCAGCGGTGCGCGCCACCCGCGGATGCCGAAGAGCCGTCGTCCGCTGCCCGACGACCAGATCGCGCTCATCGCGCGCTGGATAGCCGCCGGCGCCGCGGACGACTCGGCCACCGCGGGCGCCGTCTCGGCGGACGCACGGGACGCCCGCGACGTGCCGGCGCTCCTCCCATCGCACACCAGCGCCGCGGATCTGGACGCGATGCTGACCGAGGCCCTCTTCAGCAACGACGAGGAGGCCCTCTTCGTCCTCCGCCGCAACACACGGATCGATCGGCTGCCGCGCGTGCCCGATCCGGCGCCGGCGTACCCCGGCAGCGACAACCCGATCGACCAGTTCATCGCGGCGCGCTGGCGCGACGCCCACCTGCCCGCGGCGTCCAGCCCGCCGCCCGTGGTGGACGATGCCGGGTACATCAAGCGCGTCACGCTCGACCTGGTCGGCACGCTGCCGACGCCCGAGGAGGTCGCCGCGTTCGCCGCCGACCGGTCCGCGGGCAAGCGGACCGTGCTCGTGGACCGCCTGCTCGCGCGGACCGACGACTACGCGGCCAACTGGACGCCTTTCTGGGAAGAAGCGCTCGGCAGCCAGACGACACGGCTGCAGGGCGGCATCCCCACGCGCGGCAACTACCGCGACTGGATCTTCCGCCAGTTCGCGGACGACACGCCCTACGACGTGTTCGCGGCCTCGCTGATCGATCCGGTCATGCCGCGCCACAAGCCGCGCGTCGAGGTGGACGCGAACGGCAAGAAGTCGATCGTCGGCTACATCCTGAACGACACGCACACCGACACGATCCAGAGCGCCGCCAACGTGGCGCAGGTGTTCCTCGGCACGAGCATGAAGTGCGCGTCGTGCCACAACCACTTCCTGAACGACGAATGGCCGCAGACCCGCTTCCTGGCGTTCGCGGGCCTGTTCGCGGGGCACGATCTCGAGGTGATCCGGTGCGAGCGGCGGACCGGCCAGATGGTGCCGGCGAAGTTCCCGTTCGCGCTTCCGGAGGTGCCCGGGACGGCGCCCGCCACCCTCGACGGGCGGCTCCACCGGGCCGCGCTCCTGCTCACCGATCCGACGAACCCGCGCTTCGCGCGCTCGATCGTGAACCGCCTCTGGCGCCGCTACGTCGGCCTGGGCTTCGTGGAACCGGCCGATGATTTCCGCATCGACCGGACGCCGAGCCACCCGGCACTGCTCGCGTGGCTGGCCGACGACTTCATGCGGCACGGCTACGACCTGAAGCACACGATTCGGCTGATGCTCACGAGCCGCACCTACCAGCATCGCTACGACCCGTCGCTCGAGGATCGGTTCGACGTCCAGAAGCCCGATGAGCCCCGCTACTTCCGGTCGCCGCGGCTGCGGCGCCTGACGGCCGAGGAGTTCATCGACAGCGTGCGGCTGGTCGCCAACGGCTCGCTCGATCGGCGCGAGCGCGTGTACCTGCAGCGGGAGTCCACCGCGCTCACGCGCGCACTCGGCCGCCCGGCGTCGCGAAACGAGATCAGCACGTCCCGGTCGGAGGATGCGGCCGTGCTCCAGGCGCTCGAGCTGATGAACGGGCCCGAGCTGAGCTACCTGGTGTACGGCAGCCCGCTCGTCACGCGCCTCGCCGCCGATCTCGCCTCCCCGGTAGCCAGCCGCCGCAAGGCCGTGCCCGCGCGCCTCTATCAGGCCGTCTACGGCCGCGCCCCGGACGCGCGCGAGCTGGCCGCGCTGGACCAGTTCTTCGGCAGATCGACGCCGTCGGGTGCAGCCCGGCCGTCGAGTCCGGCGGCGGATCAGGCGGATCACGCGGTCTTCTCCGGCGCCCTGCCGGCGGGTGCGACGACGAACGGGTCGTCCGGCGCCGCGTCGTGGGTCTGGGCCGACGGCACGGACGGCCCGCCGGGCGGCGGACGCGTCCACGCCTCGGCCGGCGACCGCGATGTGACCAGCCACGCCGTGACGGGGCTGCCCGGCCTCACGCTCGCGCCGCGGGATCGGCTGGGCGCCTGGGTCCGGCTCGATCCCGAGCACCCGCCCACCGAAATCACGATCGAGTGGATGACCGGCGATGGGGAGCACCGCGCGTACTGGGCCGATGCCGAGCCGAATGCGCGGGCGGGCGATGCGCCGGAGCGCCGGTGGCTCGGCCGGCTTCCCGCGGCAGGCCGGTGGACCCGGCTGGAGGTGCCGGCGGGCGAAGTCGACGTCACCGGCGACACGGCCGTCACGGGGTGGTCGTTTGGCGAGACGGGCGGGCGCGCCTTCTGGAGCGGCGCCTGGGTGCGGAGGGCCGCGGCCACGCGCGAGCAGACGGCCGTGGGCGACGCGCTCTGGGCGCTGCTGGTCGCGCCCGAGTTCCAGTTCATTCAGTAGTGACGAGGGGTCCGATGTCCGAGATCGATCGTCGACGCTTCATTCAGGCCGGTCTCGCCGCGGCGGGCGCCGGCGTCTTCGGCCTGCCATCCCCGGCCGAGGCCGCCACGCCACAGCTGACCAGGGGCACGGCAGATGCCGTCATCTACATCTGGCTGCCCGGCGGCATCGCGCAGACCGATACGTGGGATCCCAAGGGGTACACGCCGTATCGGGCGGGCATGAACGGGTCCGAGCTTCGCGGCACCTGCGCGCCGATCCCCACGGCCGCCGACGGCATCTCCCTCGGCGAGGGCCTCGAGTCGATCGCCTCGGTCATGGATCGCGGCGCCATCCTGCGGAGCCTCACGAGCGATACCAAGTTCGGCGCCATCCACCTGAAGGCGCAGTACTACGCGATGACGGGATACCTCTTTCCCGCCGGCGTCAAGGCGCCCAGCATCGGCGCCGTCGTGGGCCGGACGCTGGGCCGGCGCCACAAGGACATTCCGCCTTACATCTACGTGGGCCGCGACATCGACACGAGCGACGAGGAGAAGCTGTTCATCAGCGAGTATCTGGGCCCCGGGTTCTACGGCGTGCGACACGCGCCGTTCATGATCCCGGACGCCACGCGGGGTGTCGCGACGCTGAACGCGGTCTCCGGCATGCGGCCCGATCGCCTGGATCGCCGCCAGGCGTACCTGCGCGCCGTGAGCGGCCTCACCGAGGCGCAGCTCGCCGAGGCCCACCAGGTCAAGGACTACCTGCAGGTGCTGGACGACGCGCGGGCGATGATGGATTCCCCGGTGAAGCGGGCGTTCGACTTCAGCGACGAGAAGCCGGACGTCGTAGCCGCCTACCAGCCGAAGATCGGGCGCGGCGACGTGCAGGATCAGTCCTACTACTACGGCAGGCGCTTCGGGAACGGCCTGCTGCTCGCGCGGCGGCTGGTCGAGGCCGGGGCGCGGTTCGTGCAGGTGGAATACCAGTACGGCCCGTTCAAGGGCTTCGACATGCACGAGAACGGGTCATCGCGCATGGTGGAAATGAAGCGCCAGATCGATCAGCCGATCGCGCAGCTCGTGACGGACCTCGACCAGCGCGGCCTGCTCGACCGCACGCTCGTGGTCATCGCGACCGAGTTCGGCCGCACGATTGCGTCGCAGCCGGCGGCGGGCGTGGAGCCGGACGGGTTCGCCGAGCGCCACACGGGCGAGAACCTCGTCGTGGACAACGCGCGGATGTACGGGTTCCACGGCCACTTCAGCAGCGGCAACTGCATGCTGTTCTTCGGCGGCGGGTTCAGCCGCGGCTACGTCCACGGCGCCACCGCCGAACGGCACCCGATGGTGCCCGTCGAGCACCCCGAGCGCCTGATTGACGTGCTGGCCACGATCTACAAGGCCCTCGGCATTCCGCCCGACTGGTCGTACGAGACCGAAGGCCGGCCGTTCTACGTGACGAAGAACGGCAAGGGCCGGCCGATCGACGCGCTGCTGGCCTGATGGCCGACCGACCGCGACCCGCCGATCCCGCCGGGGACGGGCTCGACTGGGCGTTCGCGGGCGTCTTCCTGCTCGTCGCGGCCGGCGCCTGGAGCGCGCTGGTGCTGGCCGAGCTCGGCCTCTTCTCCCGCGCACACCTCATCGCGCTCGCGGGACTTGTGATGGCGATCTCGGGCGCCGCGGCGGCGCCGAGCGGCATCCTCGGCCGGCCGCGACTGCCTGGCGCCGGTGCCGTCGTGTGGACGCTGGTGCTGATTGCGGGCGGCTGGCTGGTGATTGCGCCGCCCGCGGATCCGGCCGTCGACGGCGCCGACGAAACGGTCTACCTGCATCTGGGGACGATGATCGCGCGGCGTGGCACGCTCACGCCGCCGGATCGACTGCTCGCGCAGACCCCGCCGGCGGCCTGGGATGCACTGCTCCCGACGGAGCGGCACTGGCCGCCGCGGCTGAACCGCTTCGCCGGCGGCATCCAGGTGGCTCCGGGCGACCCCACGCTCGAGCCGAACTTCTTCCACCTCACGCCGGCGTGGATCGCGGCCGTCACCGTGACGACTGGATCCGCTGGATCCGCGCTCGTACCCTGGGCGACCGGCTGGCTCGCATGGCTGACACCGGTGGCGATCTTCCTCGCGGGCCGGCGGATGGCCGGGACGCTCGCCGGCGTGGCGGCATCCGGGCTGCTCGTGCTGAACGCCGGTTTCGGGTGGGCGGGACGCCTGCCGCTCTCGGAGGTGCCCGCCGGGTTCCTCATCGCCAGCGGTGTGTTCTTCACCGCGTGGTGGACGTCGAGCGGCCGATTGGTGCCGGCGGCGCTCGCAGGTGCGGCCTTCGGCCTGGCGGCACTCGACCGGATCGACGCGCTGATCCTGGTCACGCCGGTGGCGGCACTCGTACTTGCGACCCGGGCGGGCGCGCCGGGGCGGCGGGCGGCGCTGGTCCCCTTCGGCCTCTTGACGGCCCACGCGGCCCTCCACGCCCTCACGATCTCCCGTCCGTACACGCTGCGGGTGCTCGGGTACGTCGTCAGGGACCGTCGGACGGTCGTCGCGACGTCGGCCGCGCTGGCGCTGGTCGCCGTCGGAGCCGCCGCGCTGCTGCTGTATCGACGGCTTCGGCCGCGGGACGCCGCCCGCCCCCGCCTGGCGTGGATGCTCGTGGCGGTGGCGCTCGCGGCGATTGCCGCCCGCGCCGCGGGCGGCGGAAATCACCTCGCGCTGCTGCTCACGCTGCCCGGCCTGGCGGTCGCCGGCGTGAGCGTCGTCGTGCTCGCGCGGCGCGGCGACGCGCCGTCGTGGCTCGTCGCCGGCCTCGTGCTCATGTCGGCGCTCGCCTACGCACGGTCGGCCTTCGACCTGGCAGGCATACCGTCGGCATTCCGGCGTGACATCCCGGTCCTGCTACCGATGGCATGTCTCGCGATTGGCGCCGCGTGGCTCCCGCCCGGCGCGTCACGACGGCGACTTGCCGCCGGCACCCTGGCGGTCCTGGGGCTCGGGGCGGCCATGGCGCAGCGGACGCGAGCCGAGTGGCCTCTCAGGGAGGCCTTCGATGCGCGGCCCGCGGTGGCCGCGCTAGCCGCCGCGCTCCCGCCCGACGCGGTCGTGCTGGTGGACCTCGGCATCCCGAGCCACCTCGATCTCGCGCTCGATTTCGCCTACGACCGCACCGCCTTCGCGGTGGACGCCTCGCTCGACCACCCGCAGGATCTGGTCGCCCTGGCCGCACACAGCCTTCACGCGGGACATCCGGTGTATCTCGTCGCCGCCTCCAGCGGGATCGATCGACCCAGCGCGGCCGGCGCGCTCCGGGCCTTTGCCTTCACGCCGGCGGGACGGTTCACGCTCACGACCCGGCGGCTGGCGGCCACGACGGCCGCGTGGCCCGATCAGGTGCGGACCGCGTCCACGACACTCACGCTCCACCGCATGGCCGAGGCCGTGCCGCTGCCCTGGCGCGTGGAGATCGGCGGAGACGACTTCGGGACCGTCGGCTCCGGGTGGCTGACCGCCGAGATGCTGCTGGGACAGGCCGGACGCTGGGCGACGGCGCGAGCGACGGTGGTCGTGCCCCGCCTGCAGTGTGATGCGGGGCGGCCGCTCCGTGGGGCCGTGCGGATGGCGTCGCTCAGGCCGGCCGGTGTGCGGCAGCCCCGCGTCGAGGTCCGCACCGGCCCCCGCCTCCTGCTGTCGGCCGTGCCGCGGGACTCGGCGTTCCACGCCTACGCGTTCGCCGTGCCGCCGGATCTCGCGGCCGCGGCCTGCACGGCGCCGGGCCTCTGGACGATCACCGCCGACACGTTCGTCCCCCGGCGCGACGCGGCGCTGCCTGACGATCGCGAGCTCGGCGTTGCCGTGGACTGGCTCGAACTGGCGACGTCCCCATAGGCGCACGAGCCGCCGGCTGCCTCGCTTGACCCGCACGGGCGGCGGCAGTACCGTCGCGACGCGCGTGCACGTGTTGCGCGAGCGGAGCCCTCATGAGCCAGCCGACGGGATTTCTGGACAACGTCAACCGCTACTTCGACGAGGCGGCCCCGTTCACGGGCCTGCCCGCCGGGCTGCTGACCGAGATCAAGGCGGTCAACAGCGTCTACCGCTTCGAGTTTCCCGTGCGTGCGCCGGATGGCACGATCACCGTGGTACAGGCGTGGCGCGCCGAGCACAGCCATCACAAGCTGCCCGTCAAAGGCGGCATCCGCTACAGCACCGACGTGAACGAGGACGAGGTGATGGCGCTGGCGGCGCTCATGACCTACAAGTGCGCCATCGTCGACGTGCCGTTCGGCGGCGCGAAAGGTGCCGTGGCAGTGGACCCGAAGACGACCAAGCTGGAGGAGCTGGAGCGCATCACCCGCCGCTATGCACACGAGCTCGTCCGGAAGAACTTCATCGGACCTGGCGTGGACGTGCCGGCCCCGGACTACGGGACGGGCGAGCGGGAAATGGCCTGGATTGCCGACACCTACTGCGCGATGAACCCGGCGGCGCTGGACGGCCTGGCGGCCGTGACCGGCAAGCCGGTGTCCCAGGGCGGCATCCGGGGGCGCCGCGAGGCGACAGGCCGCGGCCTGTTCTACGCCTTGCGCGAGGTGTGCGCACAGGCGGAGGACATGCAGGCGCTCGGCCTGCAGCCCGGGCTCGCCGGCAAACGCGTGATCGTGCAGGGCCTCGGCAACGTGGGCTACCACGTGGCGAAGTTCTGTCTGGAAGGCGGCGCCCGGCTGGTGGCGCTGGCCGAGTACGAAGGCGCGATTGCCTCGCCCGACGGGCTCGATCTCGAGGCCGTGGTCGCCCACCGCAGGCGGACGGGCTCGATCCTCGGGTTCACGGGCGCCCGCGACATCCCGCATTCGGCCGACGCGCTCGAGCTCGACTGCGACGTGCTGATTCCGGCGGCCCTCGAGAACCAGCTGCACGCCGGCAACGCCGGCAAGGTCAGGGCGCGCATCGTGCTCGAGGGCGCCAACGGCCCGACGACGCCCGAGGCCGAAGCGGTGTTCAAGGCAAAGGGCATCCTGGTCGTGCCCGACATCTACGCCAACGCCGGCGGGGTCACGGTGTCGTACTTCGAGTGGCTGAAGAACCTCTCGCACGTCCGGTTCGGCCGCATGGAGAACCGCTACCAGGAGGCCGTCCAGCTCCGGACGCTGGCCGCGATCGAGAGCGCGACCGGTCGCACGTTCACGGACGTGGAACGCGCGGCGTTCGTCCACGGCTCCGACGAGCTGACGCTGGTCAACTCGGGGCTCGAAGAGACGATGGTCGGCGCCTATCGCGAGATTCGGGAAATCCGTGCGGCGCAGCCGAAGGTGCCCGACCTGCGCACGGCGGCGTTCGTCCTCGCCACGCGGAAGGTCGGCCGTTCGTACGCGGAGCTCGGAATTTTCCCCTGACGTCGGGGAGGCCTCGGCGCGCGAATTCCCCCGGTCCGTCACTCCTGGCCGGACGAGCGGGCCATCGGGCCCCCTCCTGCTGGCACGACTCTGGCACCTGCTGCAATCCGAGGACGGTGGATCGAGGAGGGCGCGATGCGTCTCACCATGGCAGCGTGGATCCGAATGGCACTCCTGGCGTCATTGGCGCTGGCGTTCGGGGCCTCGGCGGCCGTTGCCGCCGACGACACGCCGTATGCCGGCGCGGCCAAGTGCGGCCCGTGCCATCAGGCCATCTATCAGTCGTGGCTCGCCACCAAGCATGCCAAGGCCCTGAGCAAGCTGGATGCCGGGCAGCGCAAGAGCGAGTGCATTTCCTGTCACGTGACCGGCTCGCCCGAGATGATCGCGGCCGACGGGGACAAGCCGACCTTCCCCGACGTGCAGTGCGAGGCCTGCCACGGCGCCGCCAAGGCGCACGCGCAGAATCCGACGGTGCGCACGGGGCTGGTCGCGCAGCCGGACGAGGCGAGCTGCACGCGCTGCCACAACGAGAAGAGCCCGCATTTCCGGGGGTTCGTGTACGCGGCGATGAAGTCGTTCGTGCACTCGAAGTGAGGCGTGCGATGCGGGGGCGGCGCGGCCGGCTCAGTCGGGACTGACCCGCGGCGCGGCGAGCAGCCGCAGGCACTCGAGCATCGCGCGCCCGTTGTGATACCCGGCCTTCCACCGGTGCGCCTTGTCGCCGGTGGTCGTGCCATCGGGCGCGACCGTCTCCCACCACTCGCCGTCGATCCAGTCGGTCTGCCGCTCGTTGACGAAGCGCCACGTCGCGCGAAAGACGTCGGCGTACCTGGCCTCGCCGGTGAGCCGGTACATCGTGAGCGCGCTGACGAGCGCCTCGGCCTGGACCCACCAGGTCTTGCCCCGCCGGTCCGCATCCTGTCCGAGCGGTCCGCTGTCGAAGAATCCGCCGGCCATCCGGTCGTAGCCGTGCGCGAGGGCGTTGTCGAAGAGCGCGCGGAACAGGTCCGTCAGCGGCGCCACGGGTTCCCCCAGCGCGTCGTAGGCGTCCACCAGCAGCCAGATGTTCTCCAGGTCGTGCCCGTACGATGCCCGTGACGTGGCCGGGGTGAGGCGCGGCGTCCAGTCGCGCTCGTACTGATCGGTGCAGGCGGAGACCGACTTGCGCACCACGGTGCTGCTCTCGATCGTGGCCAGCTCCCTCAGCCGCTCGCGGGCGAGCGGGAGGCCGCTGGCCCGGTAGAACGCCGTCATCGCCTCCAGCAGGTGGAGGTGGGTGTTCATCGACTTCAGGCCGGCGGGCACGCCCAGATAGGGCTGGACGTCTGGAGGCGCGGGAGTCCAGTCGGCGTTGAAGAACTCGACATAGCCGCCATTGACCGCGTCGTGCGCGTGCGTCTCGAGCACCTGGAACAGCCGCGTGGCGTCGGCCAGGGCCTGCGCATCGTCGGTGGCCCGTGCGTACTCGGAGAGCGCATACAGCCCGAACGCCTGGCCGTACAGGTGCTTCATGGGCGCCGTGACCGTCCCGCCCGAGCGGTCCACCTCCCAGTAGAAGCCGCCGTGCGACGCGTCCCACAGGTGATCCATCAGGAACCGGTAGCCCTGGCGCGCGGCCTCGCGCATGGGGGGCCCGCCACGGCCGTCCCGGATCAGGCGCGAGGACAGCCAGAGCATGCGCGCCTGGGTGACGATCATCTTGGGCGCCTGCCCCTTGAAGCGGCCCTCGGCGTCGAAGTCCACCAGATAGCCCCCGAACTCGCGGTCCACGCCGCGCGGGTACCAGAAGGCGAGGATGGCGTCGGTGAGGTTCTTCTCGACGGCGGGCGCGAACGACTGAAGGGGTGGCGCCGGCTGCGGCGCCTGCACGGCGAGCGTCAGGGCGAGGACGGCACCGGCGGCGCGGAAGATCATGGCGCTGCGATGTTAAACCGAATGGCGCCGGATGCGGCGCCGAGGCGAATGTCATGGTGCTGAAGGTGCCGGGAGTGCTGAACGTGCTGAAGGTGCGGTGCCGCAGGTGCTGGATGTGCGGCGGCGCACGTACCGCGCCAGCACGGCGGGACGAGCGGCTGCCGGACCGCTCTCGCCTCAGCGGCGCTTGAAGAACTGCACGGCGCGCTCGTGCTTCTCGGCCGCCGCTCGCGAGTCGAACGTGCCCAGATTCCGCCGACGCCCTGTTCGCGGATTGATCTTACGCGAATACAACCGGTATCGACCGGACTTGAGCTTGCGAATCATATCGTCCCTCGAGACACGGCCCTGGTTCATCCCAGTCAGCGCGCGCGCGGTGAGAAAGCGGAGCGCGCGGCCTGCCCGGCGCGCCCGCACGCGCTCAGTGCGATCGATCGACGACCCAGCGTGCGATCTGCAGCAGGCGGCTGTCACCCAGCCCTTCGCCGTCCAGGGCAGCAGCGGCGCGTGCGACGCCCTGCTCGGCGAGCTCCCGCGATCGCTCCAGCCCGTACAACGCCGGATAGGTGGGCTTGCCGGCGGCCGCGTCCTTCCCCGGGGTCTTGCCGAGCGCCGCGGAGGCCCCCTCCACGTCGAGGATGTCGTCCACGATCTGGAACACGAGGCCGACCTCCGCCCCGAAGCGATCGACCGCGTCGATCTCCGGATCGGTCCCGCCCGCCAGGATCGCGCCACAGGCGGCCGCTGCCCGGATGAGGGCACCGGTCTTCCGGCGGTGCATGTCGCTCAGCCCGTCGCCGTCGAGCGCGGGCCGCGGTCGGCCGGGGATCTCGGTGGTGGCCGCGGCCTCGAGATCGATCGACTGGCCGCCCACCATGCCCACCACGCCGGCGGCTTCCGCAATCCGCGCGATCGCGCGCAGCGCACGCGCCAGGCTGGCGGCATCGGCGGGGTCGACGTGCCCGGCCAGCACCGCGAAGGCCTCCGTCAGCAGGCCGTCGCCGGCCAGGATGGCCGTGCCCTCGCCGTAGACGACGTGCAGCGTGGGGCGGCCGCGGCGCAGCGTGTCGTCGTCCATGGCCGGCAGGTCGTCGTGGATCAGCGAGTAGGTATGAATGAGCTCGATGGCACAGGCGGCCGGCATCGCGCGGCGGCATGCCTCGCCGGTCGATCGGGCGCGGCCCGCCGGCCCGGCGGCGGCCTGGCGGGCGCCAATCGCCTCGGCAGCGGCGAGCGTCAGGATCGGGCGCAGGCGCTTGCCGCCGGCCTCGACGCTGTAGCGCATCGCCTCGGCGAGCAGCGGCGGACAGGCGGGCGGACGTGGCAGCAGCGCGTCGAGCGCACGATCCACGTCGGCGCGACGCTGCGCGAGATACTCCAAAAAATCCACCGAGGTCACGCGATCCAACGACACGAGACGACCCTCCGCTCGGCGAATCATGTCACATCGCTCCGGCAGCCGGCCATCGATACGAGGGTCCGTCGCAGTGCGAAAGAAAGCCCGGGCCGAGGTCCTCGATCTCTGTATGATGGGCGCGAGGACGAACCCACGGAGGTACCCTCCATGACCGTGCATGCTCCCGCGTCGCCGGGCGTTTCCCAGATCGGTCAGATTGCCGTCACCGTCAAGAACCTCCCCGCCGCGCTGGCGTTCTACCGTGATACCCTCGGCCTCCCGTTCCTGTTCGAGGCCCCGCCCAACCTCGCGTTCTTCGACTGCGGCGGCGTGCGGCTCATGCTCACCGCGCCGGAGAAGCCCGAGTTCGATCACCCCGCGTCGCTCATCTACTACAAGGTCGTGAACATCCACGAATCGGTCGCGCTGCTCAAAGCACGCGGCGTGGACTTCGAGCACGACGCGCACGTGGTGGCGAAGCTGCCCAACTACGACCTGTGGATGGCGTTCCTGCGGGATCCCGAGGGCAACATGCTCGGGCTGATGAGCGAGGTGGCACGGAGGCCGTGACCTCAACACGGCGCGCGGAACGCGACTGCGGATTCAGGTTCGCGTCAGCTCCGCACGGACGTGCTCGGCCTGGAACAGGTGCCGGCGCTGGTGGACGGGAATCACGGAGAAGGCCGAGAACACGTTGTACTTCACTCGCGCGTCGAACGGAGAGGCGATCTTCACGCGATCCAGCGCCAGGCCCGAGGCCCGGTCGAGCCGCATGAGCAGTTCGCCCTGCAGGTAGTCGAACCGCTCGAGCACTTCGCCCATCGGCTCGACGGCTTTCGGCACGAACGCCGGCACCGTCTTCGTGCGGATGCGGTACGGAGGCTCGAGGAACCAGCAGAGCAGCCACCCGATCGGATCACGATGCAGTGGCGCAACGGCGGTCAGCCCGCGCTTGCGCAGCTCCCGCACGGCGTCGTCGAGCGGCGGGATGAAACGTTCGGTCGTGGTGTTCAGGTGAATCAGGCACTCGGCCACCGACCACCGCTCGGCGGACGGGCGCACGCCCCAGCGATCGGCGCCCGCGGCGTCGGCCACCCGCCGCGCGCGCTCGCGGGCGTCGAGCAGCGCCTGCTTGATCACGGCCAGCTCGGATTGCAGCAGGGTCGCAGTGCCCGTCATGGTCACGGTCACGTCTCCCGGGCGCGCACCGGATGCGCCCCTGAGGACATTGTATCGAACCAGGGCACCTGAGTCGGCGCGCGCGCCCGACACCGCCACATGTAGCGCAGGCCTTCAGGCCTGCCCGACAGCTGCTAGAGCTCGTCCTGCGCGTAGTGCTCGAGCAGGTAGCTCTGCGAGCTGAACGGGGCGTCGCCCGGATCGGGCTGGCAGCGCAGGTACTCGCCGTCGGGCATCAGCCGCGTGGCGCGATCGGTGTCGCGCAGCAGCGCGTCGAGCACCACGTGCCGGAGGTGATGGCGGATGTCGGGGTCGCGGATCGGGCAGAGCACCTCGACGCGGCGGTCGAGGTTTCGCTCCATGAGATCGGCGCTGCCGATATAGACCTCCGGCGCGCCGCCGTTCTCGAAGTAGTAGATGCGGGAATGCTCGAGGAAACGGCCGACGATGGACCGTACGGTGATGGTCTCGCTGACGCCGGGCACGCCGGGCCGCAGGCAGCAGACCCCGCGCGTGATGAGGTCGATCGGCACGCCGGCCTGCGACGCGGCGAACAGCGCGCGGATCATGCCCGAATCGGTGACCGCATTGTTCTTGAAGATGAGCCGCGCCGGCCGCCCCGCACGCGCGTGCTGCGCCTCGCGCTCGATCAGGCCGCGCATGCTCGTCCGGAAGCTCACCGGCGCCAGGAGCAGCTCCTGGTACGACTTCCGGTTCGAGTACCCGGTCAGGAAATTGAACACCTCCGACACGTCATCCAGGATCGCCGTGTGGGCGGTGAAGAGGCCCAGGTCCGTGTACACCTTGGAGGTCACCGCGTTGTAGTTGCCGGTCGCGACGTGGGCGTAGCGGTGAATGCCGTCGATCTCCTGCCGCACGACAAGGCAGAGCTTGCAGTGCGTCTTCAGGCTGAGCACGCCGTAGACCACGTGGATGCCCGCCTCCTCCAGCCGGTGCGCCCAGATGATGTTGTTGCGCTCGTCGAACCGCGCCTTCAGCTCCACCAGCACGGCCACCTGCTTGCCTGCCTCGGCCGCCTCGATGAGCAGGTCGACCAGCGGCGAGTTCGCGCCGATCCGGTACAGCGTCATCTTGATCGCGACGACGTGCGGGTCCTTGACGGCGGCGCGCACGAACGACTCGACCGTGCCGAACGACTCGAAGGGGTGGTGCACGAGGCAGTCCTGGTAGCGAATCTCGTCGAAGATCGCCTCGGCGTCCTGGCTCGCCCAGAGCTGGCGCGCGACGAACGGCGGGTCCTTCAGCGCCGGCCGGTGCATGGCCGTCAGCTCCATCCAATCCGCGAAGCCGAGCCGGTCGGACGTGCGCAGGATGACCTCGTCGTCCACCTCGAAGTTCTCGGCCAGGATGTCGATGACGCGCCGTGGGGTGTTGCCTTCCACCTGCAGGAGCGAGAGCGCCCCGTAGCGGAGCTTTCGCAGGGACCGGTCCACCGTCTCGAGCAGGTCGTCCGCCTCGTCTTCCTGGATCACCATGTCGGTGTCGCGGACGATCCGGAAGAGGTGGGCGCTTCTGACCTGTGTGCCCGGGAACAGCTCCTGGATGTTTGCCTTGATCACGTCCTCGAGGAACACGAACGTCTGCGACGGCTTGTCGGGCACGCCGGGCCCGGCCACGCGTGCCGGCAGCGGAATGAACCGCGGCAGCTTGTCGGGCACCTTCACGCGCGCGAACTTCGTCCGGCCGTTGTGCCGCACGACGACCGCGAGACTGTGACTGAGGTTGGAGATGTGCGGGAAGGGGTGACCGGGGTCGAACGCCAGCGGCGTCAACACCGGCCAGATGTCCGTCTTGAAGTAGCCGGCGAGGAAGGCGCGCACCTCCGGCGTGTACTCGGCCGGCTCGAGCAGCCGCACGCCCTCGGCCTCCAGCTGCGGCCGCAACAGCTCCTGCCAGCACGTCGCCAGGTCGTCCAGCATCTGCGAGGCGCGCTGCCGGATCGCGATCAGCTGTTCGGCCGTGTGCAGGCCGTCGGGCGACACGTCGTCCATGCCGGCGCGGAACTTCTTCAGCAGCGTCGCCACCCGGACCATGAAGAACTCGTCCAGGTTGCTGCCGGCAATGGCCAGGAACTTCACGCGCTCGAGCAGCGGATGCACCGAGTCGTTCGCCTGGTCGAGGACCCGCTGGTTGAAGGCGAGCCAGCTCAGCTCCCGGTTGATGTACAGCGACGGATCGGTCAGGTCCGGCGGCGGGGCCGCCGGTCGGCTCGGGGGCTGGACGTCAATCTCGGGAGCGGGAGAGTGCGGAGCCATAGGCCTCGGCATGCGAGCGGACCCGTGTAACACGCCTTATCGTCGCACACCCTCGGGTCGGATAGGGCGCTGGCGTCTCAGGGCGGGAAGCCAATCGCCAGTTTTACGCCGGAATATTCGGGATGCACCGCCCCGTTGGCGTTCCGGATCGTCAGCGGAGGCTCGGTCCAGGCCGCCCGCGGAACCTCATCGGGCAAATCGGTGGCGCGCATGAGCGCGAACAGGCCGACCAAAGGCGGGCTGCCCTCCCGGAACACGACCGGGCGCCATCGGACCATGCGGAGGTCCGCCTCGCGGGCCGCGGCCGCCAGACGCGCCTGCTGCCCGTCCGGCAGCGGAAACACGACGGCGAAGACGCCGCCCGGCGCCAGATGGGCGGCAGCGACCCGGCAGTAATCGCGGATATCGCCGCGGAGCTCGAACCGGCACGCCACCTTCTGCGGATGGTCGCCGGTCACTCCCGAGCCGGGCGGGAAGTACGGGGGACTGCCCGTCACCAGGTCGAACAGCTCGTCGTCGGCCAGGACCGCCGGGTCGCGGAAGTCGCCGAGGCGGATGGTCATCCGGTCGTCGAGCCCGTTGTAGCGCGCCGACTTCCGGGCCAGCGCGACGCTCCGCTCCTGCGCCTCCACGGTGACAACCGCCGCGCCGGGCACGCGCCACGCGACGATGGTCGCGACCGTCCCGATGCCGCTCCCGAGGTCGAGCACGTGCCGCGGCGAGGGGCACCACGTGCTGCCGTACCACGCCGTCAGCACGTCGTCGGTCGAGAAGCGGTGGCCATCGCGCAACTGGAAGAGCCGATAGTGGCCCGACACGTAGTCGAGCGTCTCGTCGGAGGGCACCTCGGGCGGCGCAAGCGCCCCCGGTGGCACCGGCCCCGGCCGGACCCACCCGCGAAAGACCCGGGACACCTCCCCCACCTGCAGACCTCCGGATCGATATTGTGATACCAATCTGAGTCGATGGTCGTGGTGCTCATGGGCGTGACGGGATCGGGAAAGACGACGGTGGGCGAAGCGCTGGCGGCGGCGGTCGGCTGGACGTTCTACGACGCCGACGACTTCCATCCGCCGGCGAACAAGGCCAAGATGCACGCCGGCACGCCGTTGACCGACGCGGATCGCTGGCCCTGGCTCGCGGCGATCCGGCGGACGATTGAGGAATGTCTCCGTACCGGACGGAGCGCCGTGATCGCCTGTTCCGCGTTGAAAGCCAGCTACCGGATCGCGCTGGGCGGCGCGCTGGAGGGCGTGCGGTTCGTGCTGCTCGACGGCCCGCGGCGCCTGCTGGCCGAGCGCCTGCACGCGCGGACCGATCACTTCATGAACCCCGATCTGCTCGACAGCCAGCTCGCGACGCTGGAGCGGCCCGCCGGTGCGCTCGTGATCGACATCGCGCTGACGCCGTCCGAGCAGGTGGCGGCCATCCGCGCCGCGTTCGGCGTCTGATCACCCGGCCTGACCGCCGGCGGGCTGAGGTAACATACGCGCCGATGGTGCTGACAGGCGGCAGCGAGTGGCTCGTGGACGCCCGCGGATGCCGGTCCGACGCGCTTCGATCGCAGGCGGTGCTGGAGGCGCTGTTCGCGCGCGTCATCGACGATCTGGCGCTGCGCCCGGTGGCGCCCGCGCTCTGGCACGCTTTCCCGGGTGAGTGCGGCGTGACGGGCGTGGTCCTGCTGAGCGAGTCGCATCTCACGTGCCACACGTTCCCCGAAACGGGCTTTGCGGCCTTCAATCTGTACTGCTGCCGGCCGCGGCCGCGGTGGGACTGGGAGGCCGTGCTCGCCGACGTGCTCGGGGCCCGTGAGGTGCACGTGCGGGCCACCGAGCGCGGCGCGAGGAGTGCGGCTGACAAATGACCGACCGTTCGTAGCGCCTCACGATCGTTTCCTGTTGCCTCTGCTCGCCGACCGCACGCGGCGGCTGTTTCCGCGTACGCGGCGTCCGCCTTCAGCCGGACTTCCCTATGCCGGCACCGCCGGCTGCCTGCGCGCGAATGGCCTATCTGAAATCGTTCACGAGCAGCAGATCCGTGCCGCTCGTGTCGATCCTGGTCAGAAGGGCGTGCTTCTCGTCGGGCGAGACCGAGAGCGCGAGTCCGTTCGGCACCCAGTTGAACCGGGCTGCGTCGCTCGTCTTGTGATCGGCAAAGCGCATCACGCGCAGCGCCCATTCCGGCCGTTGCGTGGTCGGCGCGCTGACAAACCAGAGGCCAGACCTGGAGACCGCGAACGGCAGAAAGGCGAACGACGGCTCGTCGGTGGCCGGCTGGTCGTCGGCGCCGTCCTCCCGGACGGTGTAGACCGGCCCCCCGCCAGAGCGCTTGTAGTAAAGGAACCGTCCCTCCGGCGCCGCGAGCACCGACAGCCCACCATGTCTCGTCACCTGCACCGGGTGCCCTCCGTCCACCGCCATGCGCCAGATTTCGGAATGGCCGGTGCGGTCCGACGAGAAGTAGATCGACTTTCCATCGGCCGACCAGGCGGGCCGGGCGTCTTCGCCGGGCGTCCTGGTGAGCTGTCGTGCCGGACCGCCGTCGGACGCGACGATGAAGATGTCGGAGTTGCCGTCGGGCCGCCCGTCGAAGGCAATCTCGCGCCCGTCGGGCGACCAGCGCGGCGTGCCGGGGACCGGACCGTCGAAGTGCGTGATCGGCTGCGCGTTCTCACCGCTGGCGTCGCCGACCCACAGCTCGCGCGGACCGTTCCGATTCGATCCGAAGGCGATGCGGCGTCCATCGGGCGAGTAGGCGCCATCGCCGTCCCAGAGGGTCGATGGGGCGAGCGGACCCGACTTGGAAGCATCGGTGAGGTCGAATTGCCAGATGTTCTGGTCGTCTCCACCGCGCGAGAACACGAGCGTCGTGCCCTCGCGCGAGAGGGCCAGCGTCTTCGCGTGCTCGAGGCCGCCGAGCCGCTGGGCGCGCCCTGGCGCGTCGATCGGAATGCGCATGACGCCGCCATTGCTCGACGTGTCGCCTTCGATCGCGAGCAGGCTTCGGCCATCGGCGGTCCAGATTGGACTGTGCAGTTCCTGACCTTTGTACGCCAGGGTGCCGGGCGCGCCCGCGGGCCGGCCATCGGGCCCGACGGCGACGATGTTGACCTGTCCCGTGAAGTCGCCGGTCGTGCGAGTGTACGCCAGGCGCTTCCCGTCGGGAGCAAACGAGGGCTCCGCTGAGCCGGTGAACATTCGATCGAGCGTCGCCCACTCCAGACGCTCGCCGGCTTCTGGTGAGAGCAGCACCAGACCGCCGCTGAGGCTGCCCCGCGGGTTCACGGGGCTGATCGCCAGCCAGCGGCTATCGGGCGACCACGCGATCGGACATGGCGAATCGTCCCAGGACAGCAGCTGCCGTTCGGGGCCGCCGAGCGGGGAAATGAGATTCAATTCGACGGTCGCCGCGCCGGGACTCTGGTGCCACATCGCGATCGACTTTCCGTCCGGCGACCAGGCGGGAAATCCGTGAGTAGCGCCGTCGCGCGCCAGCCGAAGCCGCGCGCCGGCTCCGCTGACGAGCTGAACGAAGACATCGGGGGTCCGCGCGTGCTCGGGCGTCCACTGGAAGGCCACCTGCATGGCGTCGGGCGAGAACGACGGGTACTGTTCGGTCCCGGGCAGCGCGGTCAGCGGCCTGGGGACGAAGGCCGAAGGCGGAGGCGCGGAGCGCGGCCACCAGAACGACGCGGCCGCCGCGGCGATCACGACGATACCGAGCGCTGCGGCCGGGACGAGGCCCCGCGCGCCCCAACTGCGGGCCGGCGCCGCCGCCGCCAGGAGGGCACCGCTCGTCGAGTCGTCGCGCAGCTCTTCGAGCGCCAGCTTGATGTCGGACGCGTGCTGCGCGCGCCGCGAGAGGTCCTTGCGCAGGCAGCGGCTGACGAGGCGCTCGACTTCGTGCGGCACACCGGGGGTCAGGTTCGACAGCGGCCGCGGCTCGAGATTGATCACGGCCGCGAGCGTCGCCGGCGTGGACTCGGCCTTGAACGCGCGCTGCCCGCACAGCATCTCGTAGAGGATCGCGCCGAACGAAAAGATGTCGGAACGCGCATCGACCGTCTTGCCCTCCGCCTGCTCGGGCGACATGTAGGCGATCGTGCCCAGAATGGTTCCGACGCCGGTCTCAACCGCCGCATGTACGCGCGTCTCTTCCGCCTCGGGCGCCAGGCCGCGGTCGACGAGCGTGGCCAGGCCGAAATCGAGGATCTTGATCTGATCCTGGTCGGTCACCATGAGGTTCGACGGCTTCAGATCGCGATGGACGATGCCAGCCGCGTGCGCGGCGGCGAGCGCGTCGGCGATCTGGGTGCCGTACCGCAGCGCGTCCGCCACCCGAAGGCCCCTGGGCGGGATCAGCGCGTCGAGCGTGCGTCCCCGTACGAGCTCCATCGCGAGGTACTCGGTCTCGCCGGCGGATCCGATGTCGAAGATCGTGACGATGTGGGGGTGGTGCAGCGCGGAGGCGAGCTGCGCTTCCTGGACGAACCGCCGCCGGCGCTCTTCGTTGGCCACGAGCGCCGGGGGCAGGATCTTGAGCGCGACGCGCCGGTTCAAGCGCGTGTCGACGGCCTCGTAGACCTCGCCCATGCCGCCGGCACCCAGAAACGCGACGGTTTCGTACGGACCGAAGCGCGTGCCGGCATCGAGAGGCATCGGTGAGCGACCATCATATGGCGCCGTCTCAGCAGGAGGCAATATCGTCGGCCGCCCGATCCCCAGCTTGTCACACCGGCCGGCGGTCACTCGCGGCCGCCGCGATGCTGATCAGGTGAGCGCGCCCAAGCACAGCCGGATCTACTCTCCGCCCGGGCGGGCCGCCGGCGTCACGTGGACGGCGATTTCCCGTCCTTCCTTCTTCAATTCGATGACCGTCGGCTGGTCGGCCGAGACTCGAACCTGTTCGACGTCGATTGGCTTCTCCGCGTTGACCCTGACGGTGTACACGCCCTCGGGCACGCGGATGGGCGCTTGTCCAGTCGTGCCCTGCGCCACCACCGCCCCCGAGGCGTCGAGCACGTCGTAGGGCACGGCGAACGACTGCTCGATCCCGGAGCGCAGCGCGCCGGAGTCCTTCGCGTCCACGAACTGCCCTTTGGTGAGGTCCGCCAGCCGGCCGAGCTCCGCCTTCAACGACGCGTCCGCGAGCGCGAACCCGACGATGTTCAGCTTGAGCTTGACGCCGCTGGCCACGAGCTGCTTCACGACGGCCGTGGGATCGCCGCCGCACTCCTCCTTGCCGTCGGTGACGAGGACGACCATCTTCTCGCCGGGCTGGCTCATGTCGCGCGCGACCTGCTGCAGCGAATAGGCGATGGGCGTCGTCCCCAGCGCCTGCACGGAGTGGATTCGCGAGAGCAGCCTGGACTTGTCGAGCGCCGCGAACGGGTATACCAGCTCCGAATCCTGGCAGGCGCCCGGCCGCCCTTCCGCGAGGTGGTGGCCGTAGACGCGCAGCGCCACGTGCATGTCATCGGGTAGACCGCGGACGATGTCGGACAGCACGGCTTTCGCGGTGTCGATCATCCGGCGGCCGCCGATCGCCCGCTTCATCGATCCGGAGGCGTCGAGGATCAGCTCGAGCTGGGCCGGCGCAGCGACCGACGCGATCCGCTCCCCCGTCGCCTTCACGGCCATCGTCCCCGTCGCGGCCGCGGCGGTCACGTTCAGACGGTAGGTGCAGCGCGCGCCCAGTTCCTGCGAGATCTGCTGGTAGACGCGCACCAGGTCGGCGCCCGTGTCCGCGAAGAACGCGCGGCCGTTGGTCGCCATCGAGATGTGCCGCAGCAACTGCCGCGGCGTAGAGCCCAGCCTGGCGCTGTAGCGTCCGGCGTCGCCGATGCCAATCGTATAGACGCGAATGCCCTGGACAGGAAGCCCGCGCCAGAAATCGGGTTCGTGAATCGAGCTGCCCGCGTCTTCTCCGTCGGTCATCACGACGATGGCGCGGTTGCCCGCGCGGCCTTCGAGCAGGCTCGCGGCCTTGGCCATGACGTCATAGAACGGCGTGTGCCCATCGGCGAAGAACCTGCCCTGGGCGGCCTTTTTCAGCTTCGCGCGATCGTTCGTGAAGTCCGGCAGCAGAACCTCGATGTCGTAGCTGAAGCGGATCAGGTTCACGACCTCCGCCGGCGAGACCTGGTCGAGATAGGTCTCGACAGCGTGCTGCAGGTCCGCGACATTGCGCACCATGCTGCCGCTCGTGTCCCAAATGAGCACCACCGACGAACGCGGCTGCGTGAGCTGGATGGCGTAGTCGCCCGGATCGACCAGCCAGGAGAATGTCGCGTGATCGGCCGGAACGTGCGCCGGATCGAACCGCTTGACGGGCGCGCCCGATGCGGCGACGAGATTGAGCGACGTGCGGATGTTGGGCCGGGCGGACAGATCGATGGTCACGACCGGGCGCGACGGCCCCGGCACCGAGATGCTGAAATAATCGCTTTCGCCTATCGGATCGATGCCGCCCCGGATGGGATGGCCCAGCTCCAGCCGGTTGGCCTGGGCGATCTCGTCGTTCTTCTCCTGCTCGGCCGGGGTGCTCGGATCGATCGCACTGCCGGCCGATTCGCTCGAAGCTCCTTCTGCCGGAGCCGCGCCGGCCGCGCGCGCGAGCACGGGTTGATATCCGGACGCGGCGCCCTCGAGGATCCGGACTTCGCCCAGGCTCGTGTAGATCGTTGAGCCGCCGTTCTCGATGATCCGCAGCTTGACGAAGCGGGCCCGGCGGCCGATGGACACCGTCTGATCCGACGGGCCCGGCTTGAGCGTGAACGTCCCGACCTGCTCGAAGCCGGCGATGGGACTGTCGAGCGATGTCGAGACCGCCACGACCTTCGGCGAGGTCGTGGGATTCGCCGGACTCAGGATCAGCCGATCGACCAGGGCCACCGCGTCGTCGCGGAACCCGAACACGAAGTCCTGCGGAAACGTGATGTCCGCCGATCGCCAGTCGGTCTTGCGATCGCCGTCGGTGAGCCGCGAGACCGTGTACGTCGCATAGTCCGAGGTGAACGACGCGACGGCGCCGCCGAGCGCCGGCAGCGCGAGGTTGGGCGGAAAGTCGGCGAGGATCGACGGCGACGCGTCGGACTCGAACACCCTGATCTCGCCGACGACCGCGGCCGCCTTGCCGCCGTAGGACGAAAGAATCCGCACGCGCAGGTAGCGCGCGGGGTGCGGCGGGAAGTCGATCGGCTGTTGGGCCCATTCGGCCGGCAGCTCAACCGTTGCCACGGTCGTGAACCCGTCGGTCGGGCTCGCCGTGGACACCGCCACCTCAACCTGATGCGGAAGCCCTGCCGAGAGGCTCCGGGTGATGGACGTCAGCGTGTCGATGACGACGCGGGCGACGTTGGCCTCGCGGCCCTTGTAGAAGGACAGCACGAGATCCTGCGGCAACGTCGTGTCTTTCGCCGACCACGCACAGAACGGCGCGCAGACAGGGTCGCTGACGCCGTTGTCGATGAGATTGGCTGCCGTGACCTCGCGCTGCTCCGCCACAGATGTCACCCGCTCGACGTGCCCGCCGAGCGTCGCGTCGGCGATGTTCATCCAATGGATCGGCGCGGGCGGCGGGGCGGCGGCCGGAAGCCCCGACGACTGACCGGCGCCCGGAAGCGCACCCGGGGCGATCGGTTGGCCGCCCGGCATCTCTGCGCCGGCAGCACTGTTTGCCGCACCTGCGCTGGATGCGTCCGTCGCGGCGCCCGTAGTCGGCTGACCGGGGACAATCGGAGACGCCGCCGCTTGCGGCGCGGCGGTCGTGGTTCGAGCGTCAGCGGCCGCCCCTGGCGCGGTGCCCGGTTGGCGTGTGCCGAGCGTCCGCATACCCGCGAAGATCGCGAGCGCGACGATGAGCAGCCCCGCGACGCCGACGATGATCTTCCGCATGCATGACCGCCGGCCTCAAGGGCCGACCTCCATTTCGAGACGCGCCGTCAGGATCAGCCGCCGCTCTTCTGGCCAAGCGCGTTCACCACGCCACCCATTCCCGTTTGCGTCGTCGCGTATGGGGAGGCCGGACATTCCGGACACACGACCTGCTGCGTCTGGCCCGTTGGCGATACGGGCTCGGGAATGACCTGTGTGCCATTGGGCCCTGTCGGCGGCAGGAGCTGCGTCCCGTTCGGACCGGTTGGTCCGGCCGGCGTGAAGCTCTGTCCGGGGGTGCCAGCGCCAGGTCCGAGCGGCGTACCCGGCGGCGATGTGAGGCCCGGATTCAGACCGTTCCTCTCCGAGCCCAGCTTCGCAAGGTTGCGAAACGCGTCAAGCTCCTCCTGGGCGGCCTTTCCCAGTTCGGATTCCGGAGCATTGGCGATCGCCTGTTCTCCTTGCAGGTGATAGTACGGGTTGTTGCCGGTCAATTCGGCCAGTTTCCTGTCCGCGTCATTCAACCTCTGCAGGGCCTGCTCCCACTCCGGGTCGGGTTCCCCGGGGCCAGGATACTTCCCACCGGGCGGCCCGGCCGGCGGCTCGCCCGGAGGCGGTCCCCCACCGCCGGGTGGCGGCTCACCCGGAGGTGGCCCTCCCCCTGGATTGCCCGGCTCGGGGCCGCCGAACGGATCGCCCGGCGCCGTGTCGCCGTACGGATCCGCACCGGATCACCAACTCCGGGGCCTTCGACGGGTTCGCCCGGCGGACCGCCCCCAGCTCCTGCCCCTGCAGCCATCAGCGGTCCAAGAAGCGCCGACAGGAAGCCGGCAAAAAGCGCCTGTTGAAAGCAGGCGCTGCCGATTGCATAGACCGGCGTCACGAGACGATCCATCGGAGACGGGCGCGGTCCGGGCCGACCCGGCTCGCATGCGTTCGCGACGGCAGGGGCTCCGCCGGCGCCCGAGATCCGGCACCACATGTACTGGAAGAGGAAGCCCAGTCCGAACGCCGTCGCCGCGATGATCACGTACTCGACCATGTCCTGACCCCAGCCCGAACCGCCCATGCCGAGCGACTGACCAGTTCTGGGATCGATGCGCCACCATCCGGAGAAGGCATCCGTCCCGACGGCCACCGGGGCGTTCGGTGCGACGACGACATAGCCGGCGGCGAGATCTTCGCCAATGCGGCGTCGCGTATCGTCCGGGAGTTTGAGCGACGCGAGCTGCGGATCGTTCACCGATCTGAGCGTGGCCCACCCACTGGACGACGCTGCGTAGGCCCACCCGGCGTTCGACGCCGTGGGCCGCTCCGTCATCAGCAGGGCCTCTGCGTTGGTATCGAGCACACCCTGCTCGAGGCGCAGCGCAAACGGGTCGGTCACCGCCGGATCGACGCCGATCTGGTTGGCGACGACGTCGGTCGCGACCAGGAGCTTGGCACTCGAGCCGGCCGGCGCAAAGAACATGTGTCGCGTCAGGATGTTCGTCCGGTCGATGAAGATGCTCCGTGGCTGCCGGCTCCACGTGAACCGGGCGAGGGCCAGTCCGTACAGCGCCGACGGCAGCGGCGCGAGCTTGCCGGCCAGCTCCTGCGCGTGGGCGAAGTCGTCGGGCAGGTCGCCGCGGACCGCGGACGTGAGCAGGTCCTTGTTCGCGAGCAGGCTCCTGGCCCCGAGGTGCGTGACGAACTGCGGCACGAAGCGGCAGACCATCGGCAGAATCTCGGTCTGCATCATGAGCGAGAGGCTCCGCCTCAGCCGGGCGGCGTCGTCGATCTGGGGCCGGGCGACGGGCCTCGTGGCCCGGCCTGCCGGACCGATGACATCGAACACGGCCCGGCGAATCTTCTGCGGTTGTTCGCCGGGCGTCTGGATCTCGTACTCGATCCAGGCCGACGTCAGGACCTTGTCGGCTGGGGCGGGCGTCTTTGGCGCGGCCGGCGGCGACGACGTGCCGAGCGCGTCGTCGAGCGCGTGGCCGAACGTCGAGAAGGCGCCTCCCGGCGACTTGCCGGCCGGCGGCGCGACGTCGCCGGTGTCCTTGACGTCCATCTGCGCGGCCGCCGTCTGCCCGGTCAAGAGCGTCAACGTCCAGCCGTGCTGATCCAGCGCAACCTGCCGCAGCCCCTGCGCCGCGTCCATATTGGCCGGCGGAAACGCCGTCGGCCACTCCGCGGGCGAGAATTGCAGCACGACCGGCGTGCCGATGAGGTCCGCCGGCCGCAGAGCGTGCTCGATCGCCGTGCGTTCGGTGAGCGCGCCGTTCGCCCACTGCTCGGTCACGACGCGAATCGTGATCTGATGTCGGAGATCGGCGGGCAGTGAGCCCGGATCCATCGTCCGGTCGGGGCTCGCGAGCGCGGCGCCGGAGGGGCCGCCGGCCAGATCGAGATCGCGCCAGACGCCGCTCTCGAAGACCTGCGTCCACCAGTGATCGGCGGCCGCATCGAGCGCGTGTTCGAGGTTCAGAATCGAGGCCGTGGTCGAAGCAGGGCCAACGGCGGCTGCCAGCCGGGCAGCTTGATCGGGAACGCGCTGGAGCAAAGCCGCCCGCTGCCGCGTTCGCGAGGCGAGCTGGGCCGCGAAGGTGCGGCGCACAGCGGCCTCGTCGAGCTGGTAGTGGGTGGCCACCCGCGCGATCGGGTCCGGCGAGGCGGCCGTCGCGCGTCGAGCGCTCGACGAGCGCGCGTGATACCGGGCGACCACGAGAGCCGTCGCCCGATCGCGGGGCAGCGTCGCGTGCGCGAGCCGGACCGTTCGACCGGCCTGGCCGAGGAGCGTCGCGAGCAGGACGCTGCGGTCCAGGCTGTTGCCAAGTCGATCCATCAGCACGCCGACCGGTCCGCGGAGCACACCTTTGTAGGGGATCCAGAAGGTGTTCTGCTGCACCCACGCGAACTCCCGGTCGGTGTTGAATCCGAGGTGCGACGCCACATATGCCGGGTCCCAGCGGTCGCGTGAGATCTGCTGGTCGCCGTCCGCGACGGCTCGCAGACTGTTGGCGAGCGCCGTGTTGATTGCCTCGGGCGTGGCCGGCGGCGCGTTCGGATCGATGCCGGCGAGCGCCGCAAACGTCTCGGGCGGAGCGGCGTTGCCCGCACTGGTGACGGCCGAGCCGCCGCCCGGTCTGAGCGGCGTGCCGGCCAGCACGATGGCGAAGCTCGTGACGAGCGCGGCGATCTTCCACAGGTCGGCGCGCCACGACGTCTCGGGCGGGCGGCGCAGACCGGCCGTGGCGATCGCCCAGACCAGTCCGATGGGCAGGACGATGAACGCGCCGACGAACGCGCCCTGCAGCACGGCCGGCAACCGCTGCCAGAGACTGTGTCCGGAGAACATCGCCGGAAGCGTCGCGCCCTCGAGAGCACCGACCGCGAACGCGACGGCCCCGTACGCCGCGAGGGCCGCGGCGACGATCCGCGCGGCGAGGGGAAGCCTGCCCGAGCGGGCGATGGCGAATCCCGCGAGCGCCACGCCCGCGGCCGCGCACGCGGCGAGCACGCGCGCCGTCGGCTGGCCCAGCAGGCGCACGCCCTCGATCAACCCGGCCGGCGCCCACGCTGTCGCAGCGACGAGTCCCAACACCCCGAACACGGCCAGCGCCAGCTGGCCGGACCACCCGACGCGCAGCCGCCAGAACGACGCGGTCGCCGCCGTATAGAGCAACGCCGCGCCGACGACCCACCACCGGACCGGCGAGCCGGCCACGAGGGTCTCGATCGCGGCGTCAAGGAGGAGCACGCCGCCGAGAGCCGCGGCGGCAATGAACTTCCCCGAAGGACGAGAGGGTGCGGCCGTCGCGGTCATGTCGATCCTCCCTGCGGGCGTCCGCTCGTGTGAGCGGGCCCCGGGTGCGACGAAGCGTTCGCGGCCGCGGCCGGGGACGCGCAGCGCCTCGGCGGCGGGTGCTGGGGAGGACCATCTTAGCGCCGCTCGTGACGCGCGTCGATACCGACGACACGTCGTCCGGTACGCTGGATCGCGTGCTGTTCATTGGCGCACACATGTCGGTCGCGGGCGGCGGTCTCGCACGCGACCTATCTGATCAACCTGGCTATGACCTCGGCGCCGCTGCGCGGACGATCGATCGACGCGCTCGACGACGAGCTGGATCGCTCGCACGCGCTGTACCTGGCGCGGGGCTGTACTGGCGGGTGGCGGGGCTCGACCGGTGTGAGCCAGGCACTGGAGGACAGTCGACCCTCGCCTGGCCGAACTGAAGTTCGGCTCCTACGTACGGGCTATGGATGCGGAGCCTTCCAGAGGTCGATCGGCCTGGCGACGGTGGGCGCGAACGGCAGCTTCACTTTCGCGCCGGTGCCGGCCGACGCATAGGCGGCATAGATGATCTCCAGGACGGCCCGGCCGTCCTCGCCGGTGACGAGCGGCGTCGTGTCGTCCCGCACGCACGCGATGAAATGCGCGAGCTCCTGCGGGTAGCCCTGGTTGAACACTTCCTCGAACATCGTGTACGTCCAGCCCTGCGTGCTGCCCGCTTTCTCGGCGGCATAGCCGTACCCGCTCTCGCTGTAGGTTGTCGCGGAACTGCCCCGGAAGAGATCCGCGAACGAGACGCCTTTCGTGCCGTACACCTCGATGCGATCGTCCATGCCACCGGGCTTGGCCCAACTGTCCTCGGCGAGGCCGACGATGCCGCCCTGGAACTCGACGACGGTCACGGCGTTGTCCTCGCCTTCGGTGCGATCGCGGTGGCGGACCGTGTTCATCGTCGCCCAGACGCTCGCGACGCCCGGGTTGCCGCCCAGCATCCACCGGAACCAGCCGAACGCATGGCAGCCCATGTCCATGATCACGCCGCCACCCGACTGGGTCACGTCCCAGAACCACGGGCTGTGCGGTCCAGAGTGCTTCTCGAGCTGCTTGAGCATGTAGACGTCGCCGAGCGCGCCGTCCCTCACCAGCGCGCGCACGCGCTCGTACTTCGGCGCGAAGCAGAGCTCCTCGGCGTACATCAGCTTCCGCCCGTGCTCCCGGCACACGGCAATCATGTCGTCGGCCTCCTCGAGCGTGACCGAGAGCGGCTTCTCGATGATGACGTGCTTGCCCGCGCGGGCCGCGGCGACGGTGGCGCGGTGGTGCAGGAAGTTCGGCAGGCAGATGTCCACGACATCGCAGGGGGCGCGGGCCACCAGTGCCTCGATGTCCGTGTACCACTCGGGAATGCCCCAGTGGGCCGCCACGCGTCGCGCGCGCTCCTCGGTCCGCGAGAAGACGGCGGTGACCTCGGCGTCGGGCACGAACCGCTTGTAGCTCTCGAGATGGATGTCGGCGATGAAGCCTGCGCCGAGGATGGCGACCTTCGTGCGTGACACGTCAGCAGCTCCTTTGAGAAAGTGATGCAGGGCTGAAGCCCTGCGCTACAGATGGAGGGGGCGCCGCCGCTAGGGCGGGGAGACGGTGCAGTCGATGGCGGTGAGCGGGCCGCCGGTGTTCAGGCGATCGACATCCGGGTCGAGGTTCGGATCGATGTTCACCTCGAGCCCGTAGTCCACGTACACCTCGAGGCTGGCGCCCGACGGCGTCACCGCGAGCGTGATCTGGCGGCCGCCGTTGGCATTGTGGAAGTCGAGCGTCGCGCGGCCGTCGCTGATGACTGGAGCCGCCCCCGGCAGCCGCACGCGAATCGGGCTGTCCGCCGCGGCCGACTGCATCGAGAGCGACCATACCGGTCCGTCCTTCCCGCCCGCCTGCTCGAGGCGGTACACGCGTGCCTGCGCGTCGTGCCGCACGCGGCAGGTCACGACGGCGGCAGGCCCGGACTGCCCGGCCGACAGGCCGGCCAGGACCACGGCGGCCGCGGCGCTCGTCATACCTTGGTCCTCTGCACGGTGTTGTGCAGCAGCTCGAGCAGGTCGATCGGCAGCGGGAAGATGATCGTGGAGTTCTTCTCGGCCGCAATCTCGGTCAGCGTCTGCAGGTAGCGCAGCGTGATGGCGAGCGGCTCGGTGTGCATGACGGCCGCGGCCTGCGACAGCTTCTCGGATGCGCTGAGCTCGCCCGCGGCGTGGATGATCTTCGCGCGCTTCTCGCGCTCGGCCTCGGCCTGGCGGGCCATGGCGCGCTGCATGTCCTGCGGCAGGTCCACGTGCTTGACCTCGACCGCCGATACCTTGACGCCCCACGGATCGGTCTGGTGGTCGAGGATCTGCTGCAGTTGCTGGTTCAGCCGCTCGCGCTCGGCCAGCAGGTCGTCGAGCTCGGCCTGTCCCAGCACGCTGCGCAGCGTCGTCTGGGCGAGCTGCGAGGTGGCGTAGAGGAAGTTCTCCACCTCCACGATCGCCCGGCTGGGATCCATGACCCGGAAGTACACGACGGCGTTGACCTTCACCGAGACGTTGTCGCGGGTGATGATGTCCTGCGGCGGCACGTCGAGCACGACCGTGCGCAGGCTCACGCGGACCATGCGGTCGATGGGCGCGAACACCAGGGTCACGCCCGGCCCCTTGGGGTGGGGCAGGAGCTTTCCGAGCCGGAAGATGACGGCGCGCTCGTACTCGCGCAGGATCTTGATCGAGCTGAGGAGGTACAGGACGACGAGCAGTGCGAACACGGCACTCGGCGCGATCATGACGTGGCTCCTTCCGCCGATGCGGCGACCGGCTCGACATCGAGCGCCAGCCCGTGCACGGCAATGACTGTTACCGCGCCGCCCCGCGCCACCGCGCGGGTGCTCGTCGCGGTCCAGATCTCGCCGCGGACCGAAATCTGGCCCTGGCGGCCCGGCTCGAGCGCGTCGAGCGCCCGGCCTTCCAGCCCAAGCATACCCGAGCCGCCGGTCGTGGCACGCCGCCGCTGCGAGGCCACGGCCAGCCGCCCGAGGAACAGCAGCACGGCCGCCACGGCGAGGGCAACCGGCACGATCAGGTCCAGGCCAGGGGCGGTGCCCGGCATCCGGTTCCACAGCATCATCGACCCGACGATCAGGCTCGTCGCACCGCCCAGTCCGAGCACGCCGTAGCTGGGCACCTTGATCTCGACGACGAGCAGCCCGATGCCGAACAGCATCAGCAGCAGTCCCGCGGTGTTCACCGGCAGCACCTGGAACGCGAAGAAGGCGAGCAGGAGGCAGACGCCGCCGGCCACGCCGGGCAGGATGGCGCCGGGGTTCCAGAGCTCGATCGTCAGGCCGAGCGTGCCGAGCATGAACAGCAGGTAGGCCACCTGCGGGTGGGCCAGGGCGCTCAGGAACTGCTCGCGGCGCGACATCTCGAGGTGCTCGATCCGCGCGTGCGCGGTGTGGAGCGTCAGGGTGCGGCCGTCGAAGCGCGTGATCGTGCGGCCGTCCACCTTGGCGAGCAGGTCGGAGACGTCGCTGGCCTCGAGATCGACGAGCGGCGGCGTGGCCTCGAGCGCCTCGCGTTCGGTGAAGGCGCGGCTCTCGGTGACGGCCTCGGCCGCCAGCTTCACGTTGCGCCCGCGGGCGTCGGCCAGCGACCGGACCCAGGCCGACACGTCCTCGGCCGACTTCTTCGCCATCGTCTCGTCGGGTTTCTCGGAGGAGCCGCCGCCGAGGCCGCCGACCGACACGGGATGCGCCGCGCCGATGTGTGACCCGCGGGCCATGACCGCCAGGTCGCTGGCCATCGTGATGATGAATCCCGCGGAGGCGGCGCGGGCGCCGGCCGGCCCGACGAACACCACGACCGGGGTCGTCGCCGAGAGCATCCGGTTGACGATCGCGCGCGTCGCGTCCAGAAGGCCGCCGGGGGTGCGGAGGGTGAACACGATCAGGGTGGCGTGCTTGGCGTCGGCCTGGTCGATGGCATCGACCATGAACCCCGCCGTGATCGGCTGGATGATGGCGTCCACCTCCGCGGTATAGACGAGCGGTGCCGTGGAGGGTCCGTCGGCGGCGGCCGCGCGGAGCAACCCGCCCGCGAGGAGCAGGATCCAGAAGAGCAGCGCGATGGCGGTGGGACGCGGACGTCGGGATGGCATGGGGCCCCGCACCGTCGAAGCGGACGTACGTACCCTATCGCAGGCGATGCGTCGCTGCAAAGCCGGTCCCGCGGGCCGGCCGAGGGCCGGCCGAGGGCGTTGACTTGCTCCCGGAACTGGCTAATATCGGGCGCAGAGCAAAGGAGGGACCATGACAGCGCACTCCCCAGGACGGCGCGCCCTGGTGTCCGGCATCGGCACTGCCGTCGCCGCCGCGGCAATTGGTGCCAGACCCGCCCATGCACAAACCCCGGCCGGCCCGTTCCAGCCGGCGCGCCATCCACAGGACGCCTGGCTGAACGGCCTGCCCGGCCGGCACCGGGTGATCATCGACTGCGCCACCCCGACTGGCGCCGGCGAGGGACTGCTCTACGCCAGCAACCTCTACGTCGCCAACAAGGCCGCATACCAGATCGAGCAGGGCGACCTCGCCATCGTGGTCTGCCTGCGGCATCTGGCGACCGTGTTCGCCTACAACGATGCGATCTGGGGCAAGTACGGCAAGGCGCTGAGCGACTTGACGCACTTCACCGATCCGAAGACCAAGGCGGCGCCGTCCACGAACCTGCTGAACTCCGCCGACTACGGCATGTCGCTCACGAACTTCGGGAACACGATTGGGGCGGTCGCCGCCAAGGGCACGCAGTTCGCGGTGTGCGACATGGCCACGACGTTCATCGCCGGCCAGGTGGCTCCCGCGGTGAAGGCGGATCCGAAGGCGCTCCACGACGAGTTCGCGGCGAACCTGATCCCGAACAGCCATCTCGTGTCAGCCGGTGTCGTGGCGACCACCCGCGCCCAGGAGTACGGCTACGCGCTGCTGACGACGCTGTAAGTGATGGCACCGCGGGCCAGGATGGCCATCGGGATTGCCGCCGGCGTCATCGTCGGCGTCGCCGTCGCCATCGCGCTCAGCTCCGGGGCGTGGCGCCCTGCCCGGCGGGCGCCCGTCCCGACGCCCGAGACCATTGAGTACGGGCAGCGCCTGCTCGTGCAGACCTCGGAGTTGCTCGGCCCCGACGGGCCGGACGCCCGGATGCGGTACACGGGCTCGCACCTGGAGTGCGCCTCCTGCCATCACAACGCGGGCGCGGATCCGGGCACCCTGTCGCTCCTGCAGACCGCGTCGAACTACCCGAGGCCGTCGGGCCGCGACGGCGGCGTGCGCGATCTCCAGGACCGCATCAACGGGTGCATGGAGCGCAGCATGAACGGCCGGCCGCTGCCGCGTGACGGCGCGGAGATCCTGGCGATGGTCGCGTACATCGACTCGCTCGGACGCCGGTGGGCAGCGCTGGACGCCGCCGCGCGCGCCGCACACGAGCAGCCGCCGTTCAAGACGCCGGACCGGGCGGCCAGCCTGGACCACGGCCGGCAGGTCTACCAGGACCGATGCGCCGTCTGTCACCGTGCGGACGGAAGCGGGCTGCGAACGGGCCCGCGCGCGATCGACGGGTACGTGCTCCCACCGCTCTGGGGTCCCGACAGCTTCAACACGGGCGCCGGCATGCACCGCGTGCTGACCGCCGCGCGCTTCATCAAGGCGCGCATGCCGCTCGGGGCGCCGAACCTGACCGACGATCAGGCCTTCGACGTGGCCGCCTACATCAACGCCCAGCCCCGGCCGGAGATGGCCGGCCTCGACCGCGACTACCCCGATCGATCCACCAAACCGATCGATTGCCCGTACGGTCCCTACGACGATCCCTTCCCGCCCGAGCAGCACCGCCTCGGGCCGTTCGCGCCCGTCCAGGCCTACTACGCCGATCGGAAGAAGGCCATGCGCTAGCGTGTCCCGGAGCGATGCATGTCGCGCAGACCTTCCGGTCTGCCCCGCGCCCGACGGCAGGCCTGAGGGCCTGCGCTACACGAGGGCGCGCGAGGCATGTCGCGAAGACCTTTCGGTCTGCCCCGCGCCCCGACGGCAGGGCCTGAATGCCTGCGCTACACGAGCGGTGAGTGGCGGCACGGCGAAGCTTCCGTCCCGCGACTGCCTGTGGTACGGTGGCTGAGCCAGCGTCCGCGTGTGATGCCGTGATGCCCCGTCGTCTTCAGCGCACGTCCATTCTGCTCGCCCTGATCGTCGCCGCGCCCATTGCCGCCCAGCAGCCCGTCTTCAAGGCCGGCGTCGATCTGCTCCGTCTCGACGTTCGCGTCGTCGCCGGCGACGGGACGCCGGTCGCCGATCTGGAGGGAGCGGACTTCGACGTCCGGGTGAACGGGAAGCCCTGCCCGGTCGAGACGCTGCAGTTCCTCGACTTCACGGCCGGAGAGCGCGCGTCCGCCGAGAGCCGCTACCGGGACGTGTCCACGAACGTCGCGCCGACGCTGGGCCGGCTGACGGTGATCGCGATCGACGAGGACAGCCTGCCGCAGGACAGCCGGCCGCTCATGGAGACGCTGGCGAACTACGTGAAGACGCTGGGACCGCACGATCGGACGGCGCTGCTCGCGCTGCCGCGGCCCGGCATCTGGCACGAGTTCACCAGCGACGCGGCGGAGATTCGGAACCTGCTGCTGCGAATCTCGACTCGCGATACGGCCGCCGACGAGAACGCGATGTCGCAGCACCTGGAGCTCGATCGCGGTGAAGTGGCCCCGTTCAACACGACCCCATCCCGTTCCCCGATCGAGAACCTCGACATCATCCACGCGCTCGAAGACCTGGCGCGGGCGCTGAAACCCGTCGAAGGCCCCAAGACGCTCATCCTGGTGTCTTCCAGACTCCCGGAGAGCATCGAGCTCGACGACTACCACCTCTTCGCGAACGAGGCCGCCGAGGCACGCCTGACCATCTACGTGCTCAAGCCGCACGTGTTCGCGGGGTCCGCGGTCGGCAACGCGTCGGCGATCGGTGAGCCGCTCTCGGGCATCGGAGGGTTGGACGTGCTGGCGGGCATGACGGGCGGCGTGGTCCTGAACGCGGTGGCGCGCGCCACGGGCGTGATCGAGCGCATCGGTCGGGAGACGAGCGGGAACTACGTGCTGGGCGTCGAGCCGCCCGCCGGGACGCCTCGCAACGAGCCGCTCGATGTCACGGTCCACGTGCAGCGGCCGGGCGTGACGATCCGCAGCCCCAAGGTCGTGATTGCGGCGGCGCCCGGGGCCGCGAAACGGCCGCGGAAGAACGACGACCCGAAATCGCGCGTCGGCAGCCTGCTGCAGGAGCCGCGCCTCGCGACGGAAGTGCCGCTGCGGGTCACGGCGTACAGTGCCGCAAGCACGCAGCCGGGCAAGCTGAAGACGGTGATCGTCGCCGAGCTGGACGAAGCGGCGCGCGACGCCGGCACCGTGCTCTGGGGCTTTCAAGTACATGATGGCGGGCGGATCGCAGCCGACGGGTTCCAGGAGGCCAGGGCCGCCGACCCGCACGCCGCGCGCGACGTCCTGGTAAGCACGGCGGCGCTCGCGCCCGGGTCGTACCGGCTCCGGCTGGCCACGATTGACGCCGCGGGCCGCCGGGCCAGCGTGGAGCACCCGTTCGAGGTGGGGCTGTTTCCCGCCGGCGACGTGCACGTGAGCGACCTGTTCGTCGGCCAGTCGGCCGACGGCCACTTCCGGCCCCGCATCACGGTGGATGCGGAGGCGCCGGCGCTGGTGGTGTTCGTCGAGGTCTACGCGCCGGACGCGGCGCGGCTCGGCGACATGACCGTGGAGTTCACGCTCCGCGGGCAGGACGGCGCGAGCCGGGCCGCCATGCGGGCGCCCGTCCGTCCCGTCCAGGGACTCACCAAGGCGATGTCGCAGGCGGCGCTGCCGCTGGCGCACGTCGGTCCGGGCCTCTACGATGTCGTCGCGACCATCCTCGATGCCGGCAGGCCGATCGGGACCGTGCGGCGGGAGGTCGTGGTGGGACGCGAGCATTGATAATTGACAATTGATGATTGACGATTGACGATTTGAAGGTGGTGATGCGTCCGCTCCTCGTGGGTGCGCTCGCGACCGTCGTCTCGACCGCGGCCGTCGGCGCGCAGTCGTTCTTCAAGAACCAGCCGCCGCGGCTGAACGTCGAGGTGACGGCGCCAACGAAGGCCGTGTCCCCCGGCGCGCACGCGACGCTGGCCCTGGCGGTGACGCCGAGGCCGGGCATTCACGTGTACGCACCGGGCAATCCCGATTACATTCCCGTGGCCGTCGAGATGGCACCGCGGGCAGGAGTGACCTTCCAGGCCGCCGTGTTTCCGCCCGGGCATGACCTGCTCTTCGGGCCGCTGAAGACGGCGGTGAAGGTCTACAGCGAGCCGTTCGACGTGCGCGTGCCGTTCGCAGTGCAACGACCGAAGGGAAAGTCCACCGCGTCGAAGGCGGGCACTGTGACGGTCCACGGCACGCTCTCGTACCAGGCCTGCGACGACAAGGTGTGCTTCCCGCCGCAATCGGCGCCGTTCGAGGTCAGGGTGCCGATCATTGATCATTGATGATTGATGATTGACGATTGATGGCGCTGGCCTCCGTCAGCAATCCTCTGCTCCACTCGCTGCGTGCCGCCTGACGCACATCTCTGCCGCGACGGTCCCGGTCGGCGAGGCGTGCGCCGCGTTCCAGCAGCAGCCTCACGATGGCCGCCTGTTGCTCGCGGGCGTCGGACGAGCCACTGCCTCCCCGTCCGGTGGTCTGAACGGCCAGGTGCAGCGGCGTGGATCCGGTTCCGTTCGGTTGCCGCGGGCCGGCTCCGGCATCCAGCAGCGCCCGCACCGCCGCCAGCGACCGCGTGCGCACGGCCCTGTGCAGCGGCGCCACGCCGGCCGTGTCCACCGCGCGGGGATCCGCGCCGACCGACACCAGATACGCGATCGTCGCAGCCTGCGCCGCCGGATCCCGGCGATTCGCGTCCGCCGCGTAGTGCAGGGGTTCGGCGCCTCGTCGATTGCGGGCCCGGCAGTTCGCGCCATGTGCGATCAGGAGCTCGGCCATCGGGCGCCGGAACGCGGCGGCGGCCATGTGCAGGCCGGTATCCCCCGCATACATGTAGTGGGCGATCTCGTCGAAGAAGAAGGTCGTGGCCTGTTGCCGCGTGGCGCCCGCCTCGGCCGCCGCGCGGGCCAGCGTCGGCTCTGCGGTCAGACGCCGGGAGACCTCGTCGAGGTCTCCGTGCACGACGGCCAGAATGAACTCACGGAACGAGCCGGCCATGGCGTCGCGTCAGGGCGCCGCCGATGCGGCCGGCGCCGCGCCGGAGCCACCGAGCGGCATGCGGTGGGTCGGGTCCCGGGGGTCGTCGGGCGGCCGCGGGTAGTCCCGCCACAGCCAGCGCAGCATGTCGGGCAGGATCGCGCCGCCCTGCTTGTTCGAGTGCGTGCCGATGCCCCAGGTGTAGTTGACGTCGTAGCCCTTCTCGGTCAGCGCGGCGACCATCTTGACGTTCTGCGCGTGCCAGTCGCGGTCGGCCTGGTACGGCGCATCCGGCGTGTCCCTGGGAACGCCGCGCAGGTCGTTCAGCCCGTCCTGCAGGAAGATCCGGATCGGCTTGCGCTCGCTGCCGCGAATCAGATCCGGATACACGTGGCCGCCCCGGATGTTCGTGAAGCTGCCGATCGTGCTGAGCACCTTGTGAAACTGGTCGGGCCGGTGCCAGGCGACCGTGAAGGCCGCAATCGCGCCGGAGCTGGCGCCGCCGATGGCGTGGTCGTCCGGATCCTTCGAGAGGGTGTAGCGCGCGTGCAGGACGGGCATCAGCTCGTCGGTGATGACGCGGGCGTACTTGTCGTCCAGCGCGTTGTATTCCTGCGGGCGATTGGTGGACTTGTCGCCCCAGTCGGATGCGCTCGCCTCGGGCTGCTCGGGCGTGCGGCCGGGATTGATGAAGACGGCAATCGTCACCGGCATCTCGCGCCGGTAGATCAGGTTGTCGAACACGTAGGGCACGCGGTAGTCGCCCGTGAGGCGCAGCCACGCCTGACCGTCCTGGAAGATCATGAGCGCCGCCGGCGTCTTCGAGTCGGTACTGGGCCGGGACGTAGACGCAGAAGTCGTGCAGCGTGCCGGGATAAGCCCTGCTGGGCAGCTTCTCCCAGGGCGTGACCGTGCCCTGCGGCACGCCGGGCTGCGGCTCGGAATCGGGGCCCAGGTGGTACAGCGCGTCGGGGGTGGTCTGCGCGGCCGCGGGCCGGCCGCCGCAGAAGACGAGCAGCAGGCCCGCGCACGACCAGCAGGCCGCCAGCCGGGCAGGCGCGTATCGAGCGGAATGGGACGTCATCACGCGGCGATTATGGCATCGAGCGCACGCGCTGGCTACCGGCAGGCCGCGAGCAGATTCGCCGGAGGATCGCGTCGGGCCGGCTGACGATCAGGCCATGCGCGTCATCGGCTTTTCAATCCCCAATCGTCAATCGTCAATCATCAATGATCAATGGGTGACCGCCACGCGCCCACAATCGCGCCGCCCTTCCTCGCCTGCACGAACACGACGACCGCCGAGTGGTCGATCGCCCACGAGGGGTTGAGCTTCAGCTCGACGTCCACGTGAGCACTCGGGGCGCCGCCCTTCACCGTTCCCGCCTTCTCGAGCTGCCGCGTCACGGCGGCGTGCGCCAGGCGCCTGCCGGCGTTCTCCCCGGCCGTGACGTCGGAGGCGAGGCCGCCCTCGACGAGCGCGACGAACACGTCGAGGTCCGGAAGCCGGTCGAGCCCGCCGGGCTCCACGACCGCGTGCACCGCCACGGCGCCGGGCGCGTGCGTCAGCTCTCCCGAGACGCGCGCCTTCTTCGCGGCGCCGGCACGGGCGATGAGCGCCGCCGCCTGGTCACGATCGCTGCCGATGGCCTGGAACTGCCCGTCCACGACCATTTGCGGGGTGTAGACCTCGGACTCGAGGTGGTCCGAGTACCACGTCTGCCGGTCCGTGAACGACGAGGACGAGAACGGGTCCTTCCATCCCAGCCGATCCCAGTAGTCCACGTGCTCGCTCAGCGTCACCACGGGCACGCCCTGGCTCTGGCCCGCCTTCGTCAGCTCGCTCAGGTACTCGTCGGCCGGCGGACAGCTCGAGCAGCCTTCGGAGGTGAAGAGCTCCACGACGACGGGCCCCTCGGGGGCCGCGCCAGGCACATCGGCCGGGCCGTCGGCAGCGCCGCGTGCGGCCACGCCGAACGCCAGCGCGGCCGCCGCGAGCACCGCCGCGCCGACAACTGGAGTGAGCAGCTTCATGAAGACGCTCCTTCCGGGCGGATGCCCCATTGGATGCCGGATGAGCCGCCGGAGGCAACCTGTTCGTCCTTGCGGGTAGAATCCACCGCAGTGTCCGCCTCGCCCGCCGCCACGCCCCACCTCGAGCGCCGCCTCGGGTTCCTGCACGCCACGGCGCTCAACATGTCGAACATGATCGGCGTCGGGCCGTTCATCACGATCCCGCTGCTGATGTCGGCGCTCGGCGGCCCGCAGGCGCTCGCCGGCTGGCTCGTCGCCCTCGTCATCGTCATGGCCGACGGCCTGGTCTGGAGCGAGCTCGGCGCCATGCTGCCCGGGTCCGGCGGCACCTATCAGTATCTCAAGGAAGGCTTCGGACCCGCCCGCGCGGGGCGCCTGATGGCGTTCCTGTTCATCTGGCAGTTCATCCTCAGCGGACCGCTGGAGATCGCCACCGGCTACATCGGCTTTGCCAACTACGCGCGCTATGTCTGGCCGGGCCTGACCCACGCGGGCGCCGTCGCCATGGCCGCCACCGTCGGCGTGCTCAACATCGCCCTCCTCTACCGCCGCATCGTCTCGATCGGGCGCCTGACGGTGGCCCTCTGGATTGGCACGTTGGTGACGACGCTGATCGTCGTGGCATCGGGCGCGACGCACTTCCACGCCAGCGTGGCGTTCGATCTGCCGCCCGGCGCGTGGCAGTTCTCGGCGGGGATGCTCTTCGGCCTGGGCGCGGCGACCCGCATCGGCATCTACGACTACCTGGGCTACTACGACATCTGCTACCTCGGCGACGAGGTGCGCGAGCCGGGCCGCGTCATCCCGCGGTCGATCATCGTGAGCGTGCTGGCGGTGGCGGTGCTCTACATCGCCATCAACCTGTCGGTGATCGGCGTCGTCTCCTGGCGCACGTTCGTGCCGGCGGCGGCCCATCCGGAAGCCGACTTCATCGTCTCGATCTTCATGGAGCGGATCTACGGCAGCGGCATCGCCACCGTGTTCACGGCCTTCGTGCTCTGGACGGCCTTCGGGTCCGTGTTCGCCCTCCTGCTCGGCTACTCGCGCATCCCGTACGCCGCGGCGCTGGACGGCACGTTCTTCAAGGCGTTCGGCCGGCTGCACCCGACCAAGCACTTCCCCCACGTCTCCCTGCTGGTGATCGGCGGGATTGCGATGGCCGCCAGCGCCCTCTCGCTGGGCACGCTCATCGACGCGCTCATCACCACGCGGATCCTGATCCAGTTCATCGGGCAGGTCATCGCGGTGGTGCGGCTCCGGCGGGCCGCCCCGGACCGGCCGCGACCGTTCCGGATCTGGCTCTACCCGCTCCCGGTGCTCGCGGCGCTGGCGGGCTGGACCTTCGTGTTCCTGACCTCCGGCACCGAGGTCATCGTGCTCGGGCTGGCCACGCTGGCCGCCGGAATGCTGGCCTTTGGCCTCTGGACCTGGCGCACCCGCCAGTGGCCGTTCGCCGCCTGACGGCCAGCCTACCGGCCCGCCACGTCCGCCACCCGCACGCAACGCCCCTCCGCCGCGGACCGCAGGAGCGCCACCAGGGTCGTCACGTTGCCGCGGCTGTCGGCCAGCGTCACCGCCGGCGGCGCGCCGTCGAGCGCCGCCCGCTCCATGTCCTCGATCTCGCCCAGGTAAAGGGCGTCGGCCGCGATGTCGATTAGGGAGACGGCGTCCCCGCGAGTGACGCGGAGCTGTTCGTGCACACCGGGCTTGAAGGGCGCGGCGACGTCGATGGTGCCCTCGGTGCCTGCGATCTCGACCGAGGTCCGATAGGCGGCGCGGAAGCCGCAGTCGAAGCCGGCCAGCAGGCCGCCCGGGAACTGCAGGCTGCCCCCGAACGCCACGTCGATACCCGTCGGCCCGACCTCCGCGAGACCGGTGACGGTCTCCGGGTCGGCGGCGGCGAGGAGCCTGGCGTAGCCGACCGGATAGCACCCGACGTCCCACAGGCTGCCGCCGCCCCACTCGGGTCGCAGCCGGACGTCGGCCTCCCGCGCGAGCGGGAAGGTGAACGTGCCGCGGACGAAGCGCAGCGCTCCAACCGCGCCGTCGCGCACCAGGGTGGCAACGCGGTGGGTCTGCGCGTGATGGCGGTACATGAAGGCTTCGGTGACCACGACGCCGGCCTGGCGGGCGGCTGCCTCGATGCGGTCCACGTCGGCGGGCGTCAGCGCGATCGGCTTCTCGCACAGGACGTGCTTGCCGGCGCGCGCCGCCGCAATCGCCCACTCCGCGTGCAGGTGGTTCGGCAGCGGCACGTAGAGCACGTCGATGGCCGGATCGGCGACGAGCGCCTCATAGCTGCCGACCGCTCTCGGGATCTCCCACTCGCGGGCGTAGGCGTCGGCCCGCGCCGCATCGCGGCTCGCCACCGCGTCCAGGCTGCTGCGCGTGGCCTGCCGAACGGCCGGGATGATGGCGCGGTTGATGCGGGCCGTGCCGAGCAGCCCCCAGCGCAGACGTCGGTGAGCCATGGCCGTTGCTGACACTCCTCTCCCGTGCGACGTGTTCGTCGGCCGCCAGCCGATCCTCGACCGGCGCCTTCCGACGCGGCCTCGTCGCAGCTGCTCAGCCGGGCGGCCGGCTACCGGCTCGCGCTCGACGACTACGTCGTCCTGGACGCCAGGCCGCGGCTCCTCGAGCTGGCCGATTGTATCAAGGTGGACTTCCGCGGCGTGCCGGCGCACGAGCGGAGGACGCTCACCGCGGGGCTGCGCCGGCCGGGCCGGCTGCTGGTCGCCGAGAAGGTGGAGGACCTCGCTGAGTTCGCCGCGGCCGCCTGGGCGCAGGGGATCTGCCCGGCGCGGCCCTAGTGTCCCGAGCACTCGTGAGGCGTTGCGCGCGCCTCGTGCTCCTGCCCCTAGGACGTCGCCTGGTACGCCAGCTTGACCACCTGCTCGGCGGGCAGGCTCGAGGTGACCACGAGCACGCGGGGACCATCCTGCCAGAACACCAGGACATCGGCGGCCTTGCGGTGCACGTAGTAGCGCCGGCCTTCGTGCCTGCGAACGTCCGAGGTCACGGGCAGCTCCGACACGTTGCCCGCGTACGCCTGCCACACGAGCAGGTCCTGCAGGTCGTTGCGGTAGATCGCCAGCACGCCAGGGTGGTCCTCGACGGTGCGGACGGTGCCGCCGTCCAGGTGATAGCCGGCCGGGCCGAGATCGGGCACACGCGCGCCGAGACCCGGCTGCCTGGCATCGAAAGCGGAGGTCAGCGCGCCGGGATCCGACTCGTGCACCGCAGGCTTCAGCAGGTTGCCGGCCACGCGGGTGTAGTCCCGCGAGACGACGGCCGGCACGCCGGGATCCCTGAAGAGCGACAGGATCAGCCCCAGGATGGCGAGCAGGCCGATGCCGGCCGCCACCACCACCAGCCGCGTCTCGACCAGCGGGCGGGTGGGGGGCGGGGCTCCGTCACCCGGCGGAACAGGGACAGTGGACATCACGCCGATTGTACGACGCGTCAGGAGCGACGGTTCTGCCGCTTCTGCTCGTACAGCGCGCGGTCGGCCTGCTCGAGCAGCTGCTCGATCGTCCACGAGCTGTCGGGCTCGAACCGCGCGATGCCGACGCTCAGCGCCAGGCGATAGCCGCGCTGCGAGTGCGCGGCGTTGTGGATCTGGAGCTGCTCGTCCAGGCGGCGCATCAGCAGGCTGCCGCTCTCGGCTGCCGCTTCGAGCGGGAACACGGTGAACTCGTCTCCCCCCAGCCGGGCGATGATGTCCGCGCTCCTGAACGAGGCGCGCAGCACCTGGGCGGCATCCACGAGGGCGCGGTCGCCGGCCATGTGCCCGAACGTGTCGTTGATCGTCTTCAGGCCGTCGAGATCCGTGAACAGCAGGAACACGCCCTTCTTCTTGCGCGCGGCCAGCTTCAGGTGGCGCTCGGCGAGCGTCAGGAAGCCGCGGCGGTTGTACAGCCCCGTCAGGTCGTCGATGATCGTCAGGCTCCGGAGCGCCTGCTCCTGTTCCTTCCGCGTGGTGACGTCCCGCGCGATGCCCTGGATCTCGATCGGAGTGCCGTCACACTCGACGAGCCGCGCGCTCACCTCGATCGTCCGGCGATCGCCGGCGCGGGTCTCGACCATGAGCTCCTCGGTCGCGTCGCCGCGCCCCCGCACGAGCCGCGCCAGCATGTCGCGCGCGCGCCCGCGATCGACCGGCGCGGTGACGTCGCTCACGAACAGCGCCGCGGCTTCCGCACTGCTGTAGCCGGTGAACTGCTCGCCGGCGCGGTTCAGCGACGTGATGCGGCCCTCGAGGTCGCAGGTGAAGACGATGTCGGTCGCGTTCTCGATGAGCTCCCGGTAGCGCCGCTCGCGCGCCTCCAGGTCACGCTCACGCCGCCGGCGCTCGGTGACGTCCACCATGGTGCCGGCCACCGCCGCGCGCCCGTTGTGCTCCGCCGTCGTGCCATAGACCTCGAGCTCGACGATCTGCCCGTCCTTCCGCCGGCCGCGCATCACGTGGGTGCTCGTCGCCATCTGACCCGAGAGGCGCCGGGCGATGCGGTCGGCGACGATCTGCTGCTCGCTGCCGTCCACGAGGACGAGCACCGAGGGGAGCGCCAGCAGCTCCTCGACGGTATAGGCGAAGAGGTCCGCCAGCCGGGGATTGGCGTAGACGAAGCGGTTGTCCTGGATCACGTAGGCGCCGACGAGCGCCTGGATGGCTTCGTAGGAAGCCGGGCCGACCGGATCGTTCATGCGTGGCCCTAGTGCCGCCGCACCACCTGGACGAGCACAATCGAGCGGCAGTCCGCGAATCCGGTGACCCCCAGGAACTCCGCCGTCAGCTGGTGCGTGCCGATTGGAAGCGCCAGGGTGGTGAGCGTGGCGACCGACGTGCCGTCGCCGGCAGGGCGGACGGGGACACGGCCGAGCGGCGAATCGCCCCGCAAGAACACCACCGCACCAGCCGGCCCGCCGGCGCCGTTGGCCGCGTGGACCGTGGCCGTGAGACGCACCGCCGTCCCGACGAGCGCAGACGACTGCGAGCTGCGCAGCGTGAGCTCGGTATCCACCGGCGCGGCCGTGGCCGCCGCCGTCTCGGCGCCGTCCGAGCCGGCGGCCGAAGGCGGGCCGTCGCGGGCGCCTGCCGCCCTCGACGCGCCGCGGCGCTTCGCGCCGGGTCCCAGCGTGGCGGCCTCGGCCACGCCGGGCTGCGATGGAGGCGAGGCGGCGCCCCGCGCCGGGGTGGCTCCCGCCGGCATGTGTGGCAGCGCCTCCCGTGTGCCGGCCGCGCGCGGCGCGCTGATGCCTGCGCCACCGCCGGCAGGCGCGGGCGCGCTCGCGGCCGATGCGCTCGCGGAATCGCGGCCGGGCGACGGCGACGACAGGCCGTTCCCGCTCAGCAGCACGCGCTGGCCCCAGCCATGCTCCTCGAGCCACTCGACGGTGGCGAGCACCGGCTCCGGCAGCTTCCGCTCGAAGACCGCGGCCGCCCGGTCGTGGGACCCGAACAGCCACAGCGACACGGCCAGGGTGCCGAACAAGCCCCCCGAGACCGCCGCGAGCGCCCAGCCGGACACCGACTCCCCCTCCGTGAGCCAGTCGCTCAGGGCGCGAATCGAGAAGCCGACGACGATGATGAGGAAGACGACGCCGAGAAGGTCGATGGCATACCGGAGCAGTGCGACGAACAGCGTCAGCCCGGCGACCAGCCCCAGGATGACCAGCCATCGCGGAACCTCTTCCGACGTCTGGACCCGGGGCAGGCCGCTGTCGAAGCCTTGCGGCCCGTCTGGGCCGTTATCCTGTTGCAATGCCATAGTTTCTGGGAATCTCGACCCGTCGATGATCGGCCCGTGACGCCCGGCCTTTCAAGACAGCCGTCACATTTATACCGGGATTTTGTATCACTTCTGCAACAAACGGCTGGGTTGGTATACGCGTCCGGTCCTCACCGCCAGCGGAAGATCCGAAGGGCGGCCGCGAAGCCCGCCACGCCCCACGCCGCGAGCAGTCCGAGCTGGGGGGCCAGCGTCGCGAAGCCGGCGCCCTCGAGCATCACCCCCCGCAGCGCCTCGTTCAGGGCGGTCAGGGGCAGCGCCTCGATCGCCGGCTGCATGGCGGCGGGAAAGTTGGACGAGGCGAAGAACACGCCGGACAGCAGCCACATCGGCAGCATCACGACGTTGAGCAGACCGGAGACGGCCTCGACCGTCCGCGCGCGGCTGGCCACGAGCAGCCCGATGCCGCCGAACGAGAGGGCGCCGACCAGGCACACGCCGGCCAGCACGATCCAGTGGCCTTCCATCGGGACGCCGAACGCCAGTCGTCCAAACCCGACCAGGGCGCCGGCCTCGGCGGCGAGGAACACGAGACGGCCGCCGAGCTGTGCGAGGAGATAGTCGCGCCGGCGCATGGGCGCCGCCACCAGCCGCTTCAGCAGCTTCCGCGTGCGCGCGGTGACGATCGAGAAGCCCAGTCCCCAGAGCCCGGTGCTCATGATGTTCATGCCGAGCAGGCCCGGCACGAGCCAGTCGATGTACCGCGAGCCGACGGATCGGACGGCGACGTCGCGGGTGGGCACCGGATCGGTTCGGCCCGCGGCGCGCTGCAGCGCATCGTCCACGAGGCGGCGCGCGAGCCGGCTCTCGGCGCGCGTGGGATCGAACCGGTACACGATCGGTGGCCCCGGCTCCACGACGAGCTGCACGTCGGCGCGCTGCAGCGCGGGCGCCACGTCGGCGGGCTCGATCGTCCGCACCGACAGCCCGCCGGCGGCGCGCAGCGCCGCCTCGATGGCCGCGTGCTCCGGCGCGTCGAGGACGCCGACGGGGCTCGGCTGATCGCCGCGCGCCCGGAAGGCGATGCCGAGCGCGCACGCCATGAGAACGGGAAACACGAAGACCCAGAAGAGCGCTTCTGGCTCGCGGACGAACTCGCGCACGCGGGCCAGCGTCAGCTCGACGAGCGCCGGACGGACGCCGCCGCGATCACGCGTCACGCAGGTGCCTCCCGGTGAGGGTGACGAACACGTCCTCGAGCGTCGCGCTGTGCGTGGTCAGCAGCGAGAGCGAGGCCCCGCGCTCGTCGAGCGCCCCGAGCAGCGCCGGCACTGCCAGGTGGACCTCCGAGGTGGCCAGCGACCACGTGCCGTCGCCCTGCCTGGCGTCCCTGACGCCGGGCAGGCCCGCGAGCACCTCGCGGGGCGGCCTGGTCGCCGGGTCGGCCACGGCGAACTCGATCACGTGCGCGGCGCCGAGCGAGTCGATGAGCGCGCGCGGCGAGTCCTGGGCAATGACGCGCCCGAGATCGACGATCGCGACGCGGTCGCAGAGCAGCTCGGCTTCGTCCATGTAGTGGGTGGTCAGCAGGATCGTTCCGCCACCGGCGCGGTAGGCGATCAGCAGCTCCCAGAGCTGACGCCGTGACTGCGGATCGAGTCCCGTTGTGGGCTCGTCGAGGAAGAGCAGGTCGGGCGTGCCGACGAGCGCACAGCCGATCGCGAGCCGCTGCCTCTGGCCGCCCGAGAGCTTGCCGACCCAGCTGGCACGCTTGCTCTCGAGCGCCACGAGCTTCAGGACGTCGTCCACGGTCCGTCCGCGTGGATAGAAGGACCGGAAGAGGCGCAGCGTCTCCTCGACCGAGAGCTTCTCGGAGAGCTGGGTGTCCTGGAGCTGGATGCCGAGGCGCGCGCGCAGGTCGAGGTCGCGCCCCCGTCCCCATCGTTGACCGAGGACCTCGACGTCGCCTTCGTCGGGCCCGGTCAACCCCTCGAGGATCTCGATGGTGGTGGTCTTGCCGGCGCCGTTGGGACCGAGCAGGCCGAAGCACTCGCCGCGCGCCACCTCGAGATCGAGGCCGGCCACGGCGACGACGTCGTCGTACCGCTTGATCAGGCCCCGGCAGCGGAGGGCGGGAGTCATCGCGGGATCGTAGCGTCGATCCGTAGTGGGATTGAAGGGATTCGAGACGGATTTTGGGGAGGTAACGAGATTACAGTGATTGCGCAGATTGATTCGGGAGATGGGACCGGCGCCGGTCCCTCAGCGTGACAGTGTGACGCACATGATGAAATCAATCTGTGTCATCACCGTAATCTCGTTCCCTGTTTTCGAGACCCGCCGTGCGGGGTTGCCCGTGCGTCGGGCCGATGTGATACGTACGAAGGCATGTGGACTCGTCCGTTGACCGTGCTTCTCTGTGCGCTTCTCACCCTCCCACTCCTCGGCCGTGCCGACGGCGCGGCCTCCGGGTTCCTGCCCGGCGCGCGGGTAATGCTCGACGCGCACAACGCCTATCCGTATGACGGCCAGCACGCCGAGCGCGTGGAGCAGGCGCTCGGCGCCGGGCTGCCCGTGGCGATCGAGCAGGACGTCGCCTGGTGCCGCACGGCCTCGGGCCACTTCGAGGCGGTCGTCGCGCACGACACGTCGTGCCGCGGCGACGAGCCCACGCTCGAGTCTGTACTTCTTCGCGCGCATCGCGCCGATCATGACGCGCGCGCTGGCCGACGGCCCGTCGGCGGGCTGGCCGCTGGTGACGTTGAACCTCGACTTCAAGATGGACCCGCCGGCGCTGCACGCCGCGGTGTGGGAGATCCTCGGGCGGCACCAGCGCTGGCTCACCACGGCTCCGCGGGTGGCGTCGCCCGGCACGCCGGCCCCGCTGCACGTCGGTCCGCTGCTCGTGCTGACCGGCGAGACCGACTCGCAGGAGGCGGCGTTCCACGATGCCGTGCCGGTCGGGAGCACGCTGCGCCTGTTCGGCGCCGTGCACGCGACCGCCGGATCGGACCCAGGGGCGCTGCCCCGCCCTGGCCCGGCCACCGACTACCGGCGCTGGTGGAATCACTCGTGGAAGGACGTGGAGCCCGAGGGCCAGCCGCAGGCGGGCGCCTGGACCGCCGCCGATCGGTCGCGGCTCGACGCGCTCGTGGCGTCGGCCCATCGCGCCGGGCTGTGGATCCGCTTCTACACGCTGGACGGCTTCCACCCCGACGCGGGCGAACGACAGGGCTGGTTCGCCAGTTACAACTTCGGCGGCGCGGCGGCGGCCGAGGAGCGGTGGCGTGCGGCGATTGCCGCGGGCGTGGACTTCGTGGCCACCGATCAGTACGAGGCGTTCGCGGCGGTGCTGGCGCAGGCGGCCCTGTCCGGCCGCCAGTGACGCGTCTGGTTCTTGGTATGCTGTCAGACGTATGGCGACCGAGTGCACGGTGGTGATCGCGCCGCCCGACCTGATGACCGCGCTCTGCGATCGGTTGCGGTCCCTTCCCGGCGAGCTGGTGGCGTGCCCGGATACCGACATCCCGCACGCCATCGACATCGTGGTGGAGCGGCGGCCGGACCGCGTCGCCATCGAGCGGCTGTTCGCGGCCACCTCACGCGGCGCGGCGTTGCTCACCCGTCTCAAGGCCGACCCGACGCTGATCGAGGTCGAGATCCGGATCGTGTCGCACGACAGCGACTACTCGCGCGTCTCGCCGCGCCGGTCGGTGCCGGACGCGCGGGGCGCGTCGCCGGCGGCGGTGGCCGCGCCCGCGCCCGCGCTGGACCAGCGCGGCACGCGGCGCGCCGAGCGCGGGGAGATGGCGACCACGGTCCGGGTCCTCGTGGACGGGAGCCAGGCCAACCTCGTGGACCTGTCGGCGCTCGGGGCGCAGGTCCTCACGCCCAACGTCCTCAGGCCGAACCAGCGCGTGCGCGTGTCGATGGTGGACGAGCAGGTGACGCTCAGGGCGCAGGCGGTGGTGATCTGGGCGAAGTTCGAGCTGCCGCAGGGCACCTCGGGTCCGCTGTACCGCGCGGGCCTCGAGTTCCTCGATGCCGACAGCAACGAAGTGGTGCAGTACCTGGACCGCCACCGGGCGAACCAGAGAACCTGAGAACCTAAGGCAGCCCCGTCCGCACGATCGTCTCCTCCCGATCGGAGCCGGTCGAGATGATCGCGGCCGGAACGCCCGTCACGGCCTCGAGCCGCGCGATGTACGCGCGCGCCGCGGCAGGCAGGTCCTCGTACCGGCGCCGGCCGCGTGTGGGCTCGGTCCATCCGGCGAGTTTCTCGTAGATCGGTTCACAGCCGACCAGCCGCGTCAGGTCGGCCGGAAACTCCTCCAGCACCGTGCCGTCCGGCGTCCGATACCCGGTGCAGATCGAGATCGACGGCAGGCCATCGAGCACGTCGAGCTTGGTGAGCGCCAGCTGGTCGAGCCCGTTGACGCGGGCCGCGAAGCGTACGGCCACCGCGTCGAACCAGCCGCACCGTCGCGGCCGGCCGGTCGAGGCCCCGTATTCCTGCCCGCTCTCCCGCAGCCGGTGTCCCATCTCGCCGGCGAGCTCCGTGGGCAGCGGCCCCTCGCCGACGCGCGTCGTGTACGCCTTGACGACGCCGAGCACGGTCCCGACCTCGCGCGGGGGCACGCCCAGGCCTGTGCAGACTCCTCCCACCGACGCGTTCGAGGAGGTCACGAAGGGGTACGTCCCGTGGTCCACGTCCAGCAGCGTGCCCTGGGCCCCCTCGAAGAGCACGGCGCGCCCCTCGCGCATCGCCGTGGCGAGATACAGCGATCCGTCCACGATCCACGGCGCCAGCCGCTCGCCGTAGCGCCGGCACTCGTCGTACACCTGCCGCCAGTCCAGCGTCGTGTCCTTGATCACGCGGTTCCGCGCCGTGACGTTCTCGCGGACGCCGTCCTCGAGCACGGCGGGATTCAGCAGGTCGCACACGCGGATGCCGCGCCGCGCCGTCTTGTCCTCGTAGGCCGGGCCGATGCCGCGCGAGGTCGTGCCGATCCGCCGCTCCCCGCGCCGGGCTTCCGACAGCACGTCGAGCTCGCGATGATACGGCAGGATCAGGTGCGCGCGATCGCTGACCAGGACGCGGCCGTCGACGTTCACGTCGAGGCGCAGCAGTTCGTCAACCTCCGCGAAGAGCGCCTGCGGGTCGACGACCACGCCGTTGCCGATGAGACACGTGATGCCGGCGTGCAGGATGCCGGACGGAATGAGGTGGAGCACGAACTTCCGCCCGTCCACGTACACCGTGTGGCCGGCGTTGTGGCCGCCCTGGTAGCGGGCCACCACCGAGAAGCGTGGCGTCAGCAGGTCGACGATCTTTCCCTTGCCTTCGTCGCCCCACTGCGCTCCGAGCACTGCGAGATTCTTGGCCATGACCTGAGCTCGTCATGGTACACCACGGATCGGACGGGCGTCACCCGCGGGCGGCGGAGTGATACGATCGCCGGTCGTCATGCTGCTCGTGGACGGGTCCTCGCTCACGCTCGATGCGATTGGCGCGGTGGCGGCCGGACGCGTGGCCGTGGGCCTCGCCCCGGAGGCCCGGCGCCGCGTGGAGGCCTCGCGTGCCGTGGTGGATCGCGTGGCAGGCGGACCGGCGGCGGTGTACGGCGTCAACACGGGCTTCGGCTCGTTCGCCGACGTGCGCATCGAGGCCGACGCGCTGGACACCCTGCAGGTGAATCTTCTGCGGAGCCACGCCGCAGGCGTCGGCGACCCGCTGCCGGTGCCCGCGGTGCGCGCCATGATGCTGCTCCGCGCCAACGTGCTCGCGCGCGGCCACTCGGGCATCCGGGCGACGACGCTGGACGCCCTGCTGGCGCTGCTCGCCGCCGGCGTCCATCCCCTCGTCCCATCGCGCGGGTCGGTGGGCGCAAGCGGCGACCTGGCGCCGCTCGCGCACCTGGCGCTCGTGCTCATCGGCGAGGGCGAGGTGCTCTCGGCGCAGGGCCGCCAGTCCGGGCGTGACGCGCTGGCCGCCGCAGGCCTGACGCCGGTGCGCCTCGGCCCGAAGGAAGGCCTCGCCCTCATCAACGGCACGCAGGCCTCCACGGCCGTGCTGGCTCTCGCCCTGGGCGACGCCTGGCGGCTGGCACGCGCGGCCGACGTGGCGGCCGCCCTCTCGATCGACGCCCTGCGCGGGTCCACGCGGCCGTTCGACCCGCGCATCCACCGGGCGCGGCCGCACGCCGGGCAGGCCGTCTCGGCCGCCAACATCGCGGCGCTCCTGGAGGGCAGCGCCATCAACGCGTCGCATGCCAACTGCGGCCGCGTCCAGGACGCCTATTCGGAGCGCTGCGCCGCGCAGGTGCACGGCGCCGCGCGCGACGTCCTGGCGTTCGCGACCGGCGCCGTGCTGGTGGAGGCCAACGCCTCGACCGACAACCCGATGGTGTTCGCCGACGACGGCGACATCGTGTCGGGCGGCAACTTCCACGGCGCCCCGGTCGCCATTGCGGCCGACCTGACGGCGATTGCGGTGACACACCTGGCGACGATCAGCGAACGCCGGGCCGAGCGGCTGGTCAACCCGGCGCTCAGCGGGCTGCCGGCGTTCCTCACGACGAACGGCGGCCTGGAATCGGGGCTGATGCTGGCGCAGGTGACCGCGGCCGCGCTGGCGTCTGAGCTGAAGTCGCTGGCGCATCCGGCATCCGTGGACACGATCCCGACCTCGGCCAACAAGGAAGACCACGTGAGCATGAGCATGGGCGCCGCGCTGAAGGCGGCGCAGGCCGTCGCCCTCGCCCGCCACGTCGTGGCGGTGGAGCTGCTGTGCGCGGCGCGCGCGATCGACCTGCTCGCGCCGCTCGAGACGTCGGCGCGGCTCGCCCGCGTGCACGCGCACCTCCGCACATTGGCGCCGGCGCGCGCAAGTGACCATCCGCCGTCGCCGGCGATCGACGCGATCGCGGCGGCAATCGCGTCCGGCGGCGTCGATCACGCGGCGGGGCCCGGCGTCAACTGAATATTTTTTTCGATGACGGTTGACAACGCGGTCCGCTGCTACTTAACTTCATACCCTCCCACGTCCACACTCGCCGTCGAAGACTGATGACCGCCGGAACCCGGATCATCCGCGCCGCGCGTGGTAACGCGCTCACCTGCAAGGGCTGGCCCCAGGAGGCCGCCCTCAGGATGCTGATGAACAACCTGGATCCGGAGGTCGCCGAACGCCCCGACGATCTCGTCGTGTACGGCGGCTCGGGCCGCGCCGCGCGGAGCTGGGAGGCGTTCGACGCGATCGTCGGCTCGCTGCGCGATCTCGAGCGGGACGAAACGCTCGTGGTGCAGTCTGGCAAGCCCGTCGGAATCTTCCGCACGCACGAGGGGGCGCCCCGCGTCGTGATTGCCAACGCGCTGCTCGTCCCCGCATGGGCCACGTGGGACATCTTCCGCGACCTGGAGCGTCGCGGGCTGACCATGTACGGCCAGATGACCGCCGGCAGCTGGATCTACATCGGCACCCAGGGCATCCTCCAGGGCACGTACGAGACGCTGGCGTCGCTGGCCCGGCGTCACTTCGACGGGAGCCTCGCCGGCCGGACGGTCGTGACCGCCGGCCTGGGCGGGATGGGCGGCGCCCAGCCGCTGGCCGCCACGATGAACGGCGCGGCAGCCCTGGTCGTGGACGTCGATCGCCAGCGCATCGCGCGGCGGCTCTCCACCGGATACCTGGACGAGGCCACCGACTCGCTGGACACCGCGCTCCGCACGCTCGAAGGCTGGGCCAGGACCCGCACCGCGCGCTCGATCGGCCTGGAAGGGAACGCCGCCGACGTGCTCCCCGCGCTGGTGGACCGGGGCGTCACCCCGGACGTGGTCACGGATCAGACCTCGGCCCATGACGCCTTGAACGGGTACGTACCGAACGGCCTGTCCTACGAGGCCGCGCTGGCGCTGCGCGCGCGGGATCCGGGCCGATACGTGGCCCGCTCGATGGCCGCCATGGGGGCTCACGTCGCCGCCATGCTCGCGCTGAAGCGCCGCGGCAGCATCGCGTTCGACTACGGCAACAACATCCGCGCCCAGGCCAGCCAGGCCGGCGTCGCCGACGCGTTCGACATCCCGGGCTTCGTTCCGGAATACATCCGTCCCCTGTTCTGCGAGGGCAAGGGGCCGTTCCGGTGGGCCGCCCTGTCGGGCGACCCGGCCGACATCGCCGCCACGGATCGCGCGGTGCTCGAGCTGTTTCCCGAGGACGAGGCCCTGGCCCGCTGGATCGCGCTGGCCGGCGAGCGCGTGCGCTTCCAGGGCCTGCCCGCGCGGATCTGCTGGCTCGGCTACGGCGAGCGCGCGCGGTTCGGGCTGCGGATCAACGATATGGTGCGGCGCGGCGAGCTCCGCGCCCCCATCGTGATCGGCCGCGATCACCTCGACACGGGCTCGGTCGCCTCGCCCAACCGCGAAACCGAAGAGATGCGGGACGGCAGCGACGCGATTGCCGACTGGCCGATCCTGAACGCGCTGCTGAACACGGCGGCCGGCGCCACCTGGGTCTCGGTGCATCACGGCGGCGGGGTCGGCATCGGCTACTCCCTCCACGCCGGCATGGTCGTCGTGGCCGACGGGACGCTGGAGGCCGCCGCGCGGCTCGAGCGCGTCCTCACCTGCGATCCGGGGCTGGGCGTGGCGCGGCACGCCGACGCGGGCTATCCCGAGGCGCTCGCCACGGCCGCCACGCGCGGGATTCGCCTGCCGATGCAGCCCGGCAGCAGCGGCGGGATGGCATGACGGTGGCGCGCCCCGCGTTCGAGCGCCGCGTGCTCTCGGCCCTCGAGGCCGGGCGCATCCCGGTGCTCGTCGGCGGATGCGGCACCGGCCGCACCTTCCTCCTCCGGCGCCTGCGCGAGCGGCTGGGGCCCGGCGGATGCCAGTACATCGATGTCGAGCGCTGCGCCACGACGCCCGAGCGTCTGCTGCGCACTGTGATGCAGGCCTCGCCCTTCGAACCGGGCGACCTGTCGGCCGCCATGGGTTCGCCGCGCGAGGCGTTCGAGTCGCTGCTCGCCTTCTTCCAGGGGGCGCGTACCCGCACGGGCGACCCGGTCACGTTCCTCCTGGACGAGGCGCTCGAGTTCCGGACGTTCGAGAACTTCCCGGGCCTGCGGCACGTGCTCGTCGATCTCATCGCGGGCCTGGCGGGCTCGACGAACCGGTTCGTGCTCACGACGCGCTACATCACCCGGGCCGTGCGGCTGCTGCGCGACCGCTCCGGCAATCTCGAGGTCGTGCACCTGACGCCGCTCGGCCTGGACGAGCTGCGCGCCATTGTCGGCACCACGCTGGGAGATGACGAGGTGGTCCGCGCCGTCCACGCGCTCACCGACGGCCACACCGGCTACGCGCAGGCGCTCGCCGAGGCGATGGCGTCGCTCGACGCCGATCCGATCGCCGCCATGGCGTCCCTGCTGTCGGCCGACGGGCAGCTCACCCGCGAGCTGACCTACTCGTACGAGCTCAGGCTGCACCGCGCGCGCGGGTACGGCGCCCTCAAGGCCATCCTCGACATCCTGGCCGACCAGGAGCCGCTGACGCTCACCGAGATCGCCACGCGCCTCCGGCGCACCCCGGGCTCGACGAAGGACTACCTGTCGTGGCTCGAGGACGTGGACCTGGTCACGGTCCGCCAGAAGCGGTACTCGATCGCGGATCCGGTGCTGCGGCTCTGGGTACGCCTGCACTGCCGGCCGGAGCCGCCCGACGACGGCACGGTCGCCGAGGAGGTCCAGCAGTACGCGCTCGGACGGCTGCCGCCGTCCGCTCCGTCCGCCGAGCCGGAGCTGGTGGGCGCGCGCCCCGAGCCCGGCCGCAAGGGCTGGGGCATCATCGAAATCGACTGAGCGCCGCTTTCGCCGCCGCCTGCTCGGCTTCCTTCTTCGTCCGCCCTTCCGCCTCGGCGACCAGATCCCCGGCCACGCGGACGCTGACCCGGAACCGCTTGTCGTGGTCGGGCCCGGCCTCCGACAGCACCTCGTACTCCGGCAGGGGCCGCCCGGACGCCTGCACCTCCTCCTGCAGCGCCGATTTGTAGTCGCGCAGGAAGTCGGGCGAGCGCACGTGCTCGATCTCGTCCGCAAGCTCGGCCAGCAGGAACTGGCGCGCCGCATCGATGCCGCCGTCCAGGTACATGGCGGCAATCAGCGCCTCGTAGCCGTCCGCCAGCAGCGCCTGCTTCTGGCGCCCGCCGGTCTTCTCCTCCCCGCGCCCGAGCAGCAGGTAGCGCCCGAGCTCGATACCCTGCGCGAGCTCCGCCAGCGTCGTCGTCGAGACCAGCGCCGCCTTCGCCTTCGACTTCTGCCCCTCGTTGAACTGCGGGAACTCGCGGTACAGCAGGTCCGCGACCACGAGCCCGAGCACCGCGTCGCCGAGGAACTCCAGCGACTCGTTGTCGAGCACGCCGCCCGTCGCGTCCTCGTGCGCCCTGGACTTGTGCGTCAGGGCGTGCTCGAGCAGGCCGACGTCCCGAAACCGGTAGCCGATCCGCTGCTCGAGGCCGGCCACCAGTCGCCGGAGCGGCACGACCGCGCCGCCCTTCACCTGATCGCGGTGCTCCTCGATGATGCGCGCCGCCTCGGCGGCCTGGTCGGCGGGCACCGCGATGCGGACCTCGAGCAGGCCCTCCGCGTTGAACGGGAACACGGACGAGGTGGGGCCCACCGTGGGCACGGGCACCGAGTCGATGCCGTGTGTCTCGAGCAGCCCCCGGACGATGGAGACCTCGATGTCGGAGTGGGCGCGAAAGACGATGGGCCAGTCCATGCGTGTTTCGTCAGGGCGCCTGGTAGACCACGTGGCCGCCGACCACGGTCAGGACCGTGTCGTCGTCAGGAGCTCGCGCGGCGGGATCTCGAAGATCGCGGCGGAGAGCACGACGAAGTCGGCCAGGTAGCCGGGGGCGAGCCGGCCCTTCGTCGACTCGGCGAACTCGGCGTAGGCCGAACCGGCCGTGTAGAACTCGACCGCCTGGGCGAGAGTGATCCGCTCCTCGGGAAACCAGCCGCCGGGCGGCGTGCCGTCGGGGAACTGCCGCGTGACCGCGGCGTAGAGCCCCCGCATCGGGTTCAGCGGCTCGACGAACCAGTCGGTGCCGAAGGCCACGCGCGCGCCGGCGTCGACGAATGACTTGACGTCGTACGCGATCGCCACGCGCGCCGGGCCGATGCGCTTCTCGGCCCAGCGCATGTCGTCGATGCAGTGGCTCGGCTGGATCGAGGCAATGGCGCCGGCGGCCCTGAACCGCGACTTGTCGGCATCGCGCACTACCTGGGCGTGCTCGATGCGCGGGCGGCGGTCGCGGGCGCCGCGCTCGCGCTGGAGCTTCTCCAGGATGTCGAGCACCACCGCGTTGGCGCGGTCTCCGATCGCGTGCACGACGAGCTGGAACCCGTGCGCGTCGGCGTCGAACATGAGCCGCTCGAGCTCTCCGGGCGGATGGATGAGCAGGCCCGAAGTGGACGGGTCGTCGGTGTACGGGTCGAAGAAGGCGGCCGTGCCCGAGCCCATCGACCCGTCCGCGAAGAGCTTCATGCCGCCGATGCGGATCCAGTCGTCGCCGAAGCCGGTCGTGATGCCGGCGGCGACGAGGCCGTCGATCGGGTGATTCTGGATGGACGTGATGCGCACGGGGAGCTCGCCTCGCGCGCGGAGCGCCTGGTACGCGCGGAGCTCGGTGGCGCTCGCGGTCATGTCCTGGACCGTGGTCACGCCGAGGGAAGCGGCGTGGCGCAGGCCGGCGCTCGCCTTCGCGATCGTCCCGTCGAGCGTGGGAGCCGGCACGTGCGAGAGGACGAGCGCCATCGCGTTGTCCTTGAGCAGGCCCGTCGGCTCGCCCGCGGCGTCGCGGACGATCGTGCCGCCGTCGGGGGCCGGCGTGTCCCGTGTGATGCCGGCCCGGCGGAGCGCGGCGCGGTTGGCCAGGCCCATGTGGCCGTCGAGCCGCTGCACGAACACCGGGTGGTCCGGGGTGACCTCGTCGACCAGGTCGTGCGTGGGCAGGGCCTGCCCCGGCCAGGCTTCGTGATCCCAGAACCCGCCCAGGATCCAGCGGCCCTTCGGCTGGGTCCTGGCGTACGCGCCCAGCCGCGCGGCCATCTCGCCGGAGGATGCCGCGTCCCGGAGGTCCACCTCCACGAGCTCGGTCAATCCGTCCACCAGGTGGACGTGGCTGTCGTTGAAGCCGGGCACGACCGTCCGGCCGCCGAGGTCGATGCGGCTGGTGGACGGGCCGGCCAGCGCGACCACCTCGGCGCTCGTGCCGACGCAGACGATGCGCTCGCCGCAGACGGCCAGCGCCTCGGCCCACGGCTGCGCCGGGTTGACCGTGTGGATCCGGCCGTTGACCGCGATCAGGTCGGGCACGCAGCCCGCCGGGTCGGGCGTGGACGGGGTCGAGCCGCTGGCGAACAGGGTCATGGCTGGCAGCAGGAGGGCGGCAGGGTTCATGCCATCGCGACGGCCGCGGACGCGTCGGCGCCGGCCGCCAGCGTGGCATCGTCCACCTTCAGGAGGATCAGCGTCATGTCGTCGTGGGGACCTGCCGGGCCGGCGAAGGCGCGGACCTCCCGGAGGATGCGCTCCCGCAGCTCCTCGAAGGGCAGATCCGCGTGCTCCTCGATGAGAGCGCCGAGTCGGTCTTCCCCGAACATCTCCTCGTCCGTGTTCATCGCTTCGGTGATCCCGTCGGTGAACAGGACGAACAGGTCGCCCGTCTCGAGCGGAATGGAGATCTCCTCGAGCAGCTCGCAGAACTTCTCCCCGCGGTCGAGTTTCAGCCCCAGCACCATGCCGCCGGGGGTGAGCACGCGCGCCCGCCGCACCGCACCGCGTGCGGGCAGATGGATGAGCGGCGTGTGCCCGGCCCGGCAATAGGTCATCGCGCGGCGCTCGAGATCGACGACCACGTACGTGACGGTGATGAACGAGCGGTTGTCGAGGTTGTCGGCGATGATCCGGTCCGCCGCGACGAGCAGGTCGCGGGGCGACCGGTGGATCTGCGACAGCGACAGCATGAGCCCCTTCATCTCGGCCATGTAGAGCGCGGCCGACGTCCCCTTGCCGGACACGTCGGCGATCAGGATGCCGATGCGCTTGTCGTCGAGCGGAAAGAAGTCGTAGTAGTCGCCGCCCACCTCGCGCGCGGGCGTGCAGTTGGCCGTCACCTCGAGGCCGGGCATGCGCACGGGACCCTGTGGCAGCAGGGACATCTGGATGCTCCGCGCGATGCGCAGCTCCTCTTCCAGCCGCTTCTTCTCGGCCATCTGCGCCAGCAGGCCCGAGAGCCGGCTGGTCATCGTGTTGAACGAGTCGGCCAGCTCCCCGAGCTGGTCCCGCGCCTTGACCTCGATGCGGTGCGAGAAGTCACCGTGCTGGACGCGGACCGTGCCGACGAACAGCTCGTGCACCGAGCCGGTGATGGACCGGGCGAGCGCGAGACCGACCACGAGCGCGACGAACTGGATGATCAGGAACGCCGCGCCGACCACGACGACCATCAGCAGCACGACCTGGCCGAAGCTCATCTCGCCCTTGCCGAGCCGCAGGGGGGTGAGCCGGTCGTAGATGCCGCCGATGCTCATCGAGATCGCCAGGGTCGCCCGGCCGGCGCGCCCGGTGGCCCAGTCCACGAAGTCCGCGAAGACGACCCAGGGCGGCTGAAACGGGCGGGCCGCCGAGTCCCCGGCCAGCCGGATGGCCCGCGCGCCCGGCCGCGCCGGAACCGGAGGGGCGCCGCCCGACATCGCCGCGACGCCGCGCAGCTCGATCCCGGTGTCCTGCCGGAGCCGCCGGGCCGTCTGCTCGTTGAGCGGCAGGTCGAGGACGACCGCGAAACGAGGCGACGTGCCTTCGCCGAGGGCCGCGGCGCGCACGGCGAGATATGTGGGCACGCCTCCGCGGGCGCCCTGGACGGCAGTGCCGGGCGGCGCGACGGAGTACGCCACCAACCCGGCAAATCCGGCGCACGGCACCCAGGCCGGCAGGTCCGCAGGCGGCTCCAGGTGCGGCCAGGGGCCGGCGACCATCGGGTGCGTGGGCTGAAACCGTCCGACGGGGACGGCCGGCCCGACCAGCTCGCAGCGCCGTCCGACGGGCACGACGGCGAGCGACGCCTCCGGGTAGCGCTCGGCGAGCACGGTCTGCTTCCCGTCCAGAAACGTCTCCGCGTCCTCGTCCGTCCTGAGCCGCCCGATCTCCATGGCCGTGGCGCGGGCCAGGAACTGCGCCTGGTCCACGGCGCTTCGCAGCCGCGTCTCGACGATGTACTGGCTGACGGTGCCGAACAGGAGCAGGCCGCACAGCAGGCAGAAGATGATGATGAGGAGCGCGGGCACGAGCCCGACGAAGATGTAGCTCAGGATCAGCTTCCGCCGCACGCGCCACAGCAGACGGCGCTTGGCCAGGCGGACGAGCCGGACGATGGCGCCGACGATGCCGGCCAGCAGCGCGAGGGTGCCGGCCGTCCCGATCACGTCCACGACGAAGCTGTCGCCGACGAGAGCGGAGAGGGCCAGCGCGGCCAGCTTGACGGTCGCGCCGCCGAGCATCGCGCGGCCGGCCCAGGTGCCGGTCAGGGCCGCGAGGCCAGAGCGTCGCTCGTCGGTGGTCGCTGCCTCGACGCGCTGGTCGGGCCCTGACGTGGGAGGTGGCATCGTCTCAGGCGGAAGTGTTTGATGATATCGTAATCGCGACGCCGTGAAGCTCCCCGACAAGGCCCGGTTTTCGACGATCTGCATTCACGCCGGACAGGAACCCGACCCGTCGACCGGCGCCATCATCACCCCGATCTTCCAGACGTCCACCTACGTCCAGGACGCGCTCGGCGAGCACAAGGGGTACGAGGTACGCCCGCACGCAGAATCCGACGCGGGCGGCGCTCGAGGGGAACCTCGCGGCAATCGAGGCGGGGCGCGGCGCGGCCGCCTACGCGTCGGGCATGGCGGCCATCGCGGCCGTGGCCTCGTTCCTCCAGTCGGGCGACCACGTCGTGGTGACCGACAACACCTACGGCGGCACCTACCGGTTCTTCGAGCGGGTGCTGCGCAAGTACCAGCTCGACTTCTCGTACGTGGACACCGGGCGGCCCGAGGCGATCGAGGCCGCGTTCACCGCGAGGACGCGGCTGCTCTTCGTCGAGACGCCCACCAACCCGGTGCTCGGCCTGACGGATCTGGCCGGCGCCGCAGAAATCGCCCACCGGCACGGCGCGAAGCTCGTGGTGGACAACACGTTCGCCAGCCCGGCGCTGCAACGGCCCCTCGAGCTCGGCGCCGATCTCGTGCTGCACAGCACGACGAAGTACCTGAACGGCCACAGCGACAGCGTGGGCGGTGTGGTCGTGGCCGCGTCGCAGGACGACGTGGACTGGCTGCATTTCTACCAGAACTCCGCGGGCGCCATCCTGAGCCCGTTCGATGCCTGGCTGGTGCTGCGGGGCACGAAGACCCTCGCCGTGCGGATGGCCGTGCACAACGCCAACGGCCTCGCCCTGGCCGAATTCCTGGCGCGACATCCGGCCGTGACGCGCGTGTATTACCCGGGCCTGCCCTCGCATCCGCAGCACGCGCTGGCCGCGCGGCAGATGAAGGGCTTCGGGGGCATGCTGTCGTTCGACGTGGGCTCGCTCGAGCGTGCCCGGCTCGTCCTGAACAGCGTGCGCCTGATGGCGCTCGCCGAGAGCCTCGGCGGCGTGGAGACGCTCATCTCGCACCCGGCGACGATGACCCACGCGTCGGTGCCGCCGGAGCGCCGGGCGGCCATCGGCATCACCGACGGCCTCGTGCGGATCTCGGCGGGGATCGAGGACATCGCCGACCTGACCGCCGACCTCGCGCAGGCCCTGGATCGCGTGTGACCCGTGTAGCGCAGGCCTTCAGGCCTGCAAGGGCGCGCGTGTCGGTCGACCCGACGGTCGGCGTTACGGGGAAGCCACGGACTCCCCCACCCACCGCAGGTACGCCTCGCTTCCGCCCGCCACCGACAGCACGAGGAACTCCGGCACGTCGTACGGGTGCAGCTCGTGGAGCCGCGCTTCGAGCGCCCCGAGACGGCCGGTCGTCGTCTTGACCAGCAGCTGATACTCGTCGGCCTCTTCGATGGCCCGCTGCCAACGATAGGTCGATCGCACGCCGGCGAGGACGTTCACGCAGGCGGCCAGGCGCTCGCCGACCAGCGCGCGGGCCAGGTCGGCGGGATCGCGGTCGGAAGGCCAGGTCGTCAACACGATGGCAGCAGCGTCCATGGGGGGCTCCTGGGTAGAGAGTATCCTGCGGCTGCGGGCGCAGAGGAGGCAGGGATCGCTGAGCAGGCCCATCGCAGAGCTCGCCGAGGGCAAGAGAACGCCGAGGGCGCCCAGCGCAGCCGCCCGCGAGACCGGCGTCGCGGCGAAGCCGCGATCAGGCGGGCGGATGATACCCGGAGAAGAAGGGCTCAGCATACGTAATCTGCCCTTCTTCTGCGGGTATCATCCACCCGCCTGGCCGGCCGCGTTGCGGCCGACGCGGGTCTCGCAGTCGGCGTCCGCAGCGCGACGCTCTCGGCGATCCCTTGCTCTCCGCGATCCCTGCGAGATGCCTGCTTCGCGGCCTCGGCACCCTCAGCGGCCGCGCACTTGTACTTTTGATCGCGATGCGGTACAAGTGAATCGCCTTGTACTTTTGCGCGAATTCGGCTATCTTGGAGACACCGTGATCGATCCGCCCGAGGTCCGCTCCGATCGCCCGCGACCGAGAACGCGGCGGCAGCTTCCCGCGCCGGTCGGCGGCTCCCGGGCGGGCCGTCTCGTCCGGGTGGGCCTTGCCGTGCTGGCGCTGATGCTGATCGTGGAGTCGCTGTTCGGCTCGCGCGGGCTCTCGGCAATGTTCGAGGCGCGCAAGGAATACGCGGCTGCCAGCACCGAGCTCGCCAGGCTGCAGGCCGAGAACGCCCGACTCCGCGCCGAGGCCGAGCGCCTCCGCGACGACCCGGCCGCCATCGAGGAAGCCGCCCGGCGCGACCTGGGGTACGTCGCCCCGGGCGAGAAGCTCTTCATCATCACCGACGCACGGCCCACCCCCACCACGCCGGCCATCCCTTCGCCGAAGTAGCGGCCTGCCCTCCGAGCCACCGCCCGGGGTCTCAGGCGTCGCTGGAACGGGCCGCTGCTGACGGCAGGCCGACGGCAGGTGCGGCGCCGAGCACGATCGTCACCGTGTGCTCGGCACCATCCTCACGCAGTGGAATCGCGCCCGGGTCGACCGCGACGCCGTCGAGGCGGGCCGATGCAATTCCCCGCGACTGGTGGTCGGGATTCGTGACGGTGAAGCGGTACCGCGTGGCGCCCAGTGTCCAGTCGAGCGAGTATTCCGGCCAGACGGTCGGAATGCACGGGTCCACGCTGATCGTGGCGCCGTGGCGGTACAGTCCCAGCAGCGCCTGGATGGCGGCCTGGTACATCCAGCCCGCCGACCCGGTGTACCACGTCCAGCCGCCACGTCCGACGTGCATCGGGTGTGCGTAGACATCGGCGGCCACCACGAACGGCTCGACCCGGTAGCGTTCCGCATCGTCCCCGGTGCGCATGTGATTGATCGGGTTGAGCATGTGGAACAGCTCCATCGCTTCGCCTCCCATGCCGAGGCGGGCGAGCGCGATCACCGTCCACATCGCGGCGTGCGTGTACTGGCCGCCGTTCTCGCGGATGCCGGGCAGGTATCCCTTGATGTAGCCGGGGTCGTGCGCCATGCGATCGAAGGGTGGCGTGAGCAGCAGCACGATCTGCGCGTCGCGCCGCACGAGGTTGGCGCGCACGGCGTTCATGGCGCCCTCCGCCCGGCGCGGCCGCGCCGCCCGTGACAACACCGCCCAGGACTGGGTGAGCGAATCGAGCTTGCACTCCTCGTTCTGGACCGACCCGAGCGGCGTCCCGTCGTCGAAGTAGGCGCGGCGGTACCAGTCGCCGTCCCACGAGAGCTCGAGCATGCCGGCCAGCCACCGCGACTCGTCGCGATACGTCTGGGCGAGATCGCTCCGCCCGCGGCGTTCGCAGATCGGCGCGAACTCGTCGAGCACCGTGACGAGGAACCAGCCAAGCCAGACGCTCTCACCCTTGCCCTCGTGGCCGACACGGTTCATGCCGTCGTTCCAGTCGCCCGAGCCGATGAGCGGCAGCCCGTGCGCCCCGTATTTCATGGAGTGGCCGATCGCCCGGACGGCGTGCTCGAACAGCGAGGCCGACTCCGCGGCCACGCGCGGCAGCACATACGCGTCGGCCTGATCCGGCTCGAGCGGCGGCGCGTCGAGAAACGGCACCACCTCCTCCAGCACCGACTCGTCGCCGCTGTGTGCGACGTACCGGGCGAGGGCGTACGGGAGCCAGAGCAGATCGTCGGAGCAGCGCGTTCGCGTGCCCCGCCCGCTCGGCGGATGCCACCAGTGCTGCACGTCGCCCTCCACGAACTGCCGCGATGCCGCGTGCAGCAGGTGTGCGCGGCACAACTCCGGGCGCGCGTACATCAGCGCCAGCACGTCCTGCAGCTGGTCGCGGAAGCCGAAGGCTCCGCCCGGCTGGTACGGTCCGCTGCGGGCCCAGACACGGCACGTCAACGTCTGGTAGAGCAGCCACCGGTTGACGATCAGATCGAAGGAGTCGTCCGGCGTCCGGACCTGCACCGCGCCGAGCGTCTCGTCCCACATCCGCTCGACGGCGCCACGCGTGGCCTCCGCGTGCGCCGGCGATGAATAGCGTGCCGCGAGCGCGACGGCGTGGGCGCGATCGCGTCCCTGACCGAGCGCGAACGCCACGCTGCGCGATTCGCCGGGCGCGAGCGCCACGGCCACCTGCAGCGCTCCGCAGGCGTCGAGGCCCGCGCCGGTCCGTCCCGCGAGCCGCTCGCGGAACAGCGCGGCCGGCGCACTCAGCGTCCGGTTGCGGCCGACGAATTCCGTGCGGTCGGCCGTATACGATCGCGCGGTGGTCGTGTGCCAGAAGGCGACGCTGTCGCCGAACTCCACGTTGTACGGATTGCGCGCCAGTATCGCACCGGTCTCCTCGTCCCGCTCGGTGACGACGAAGCGCCGCTCGCCGGCACGCGGCGGCCCGAGGACCCACTCCACGTAGCCGAACACGCTGATGTGGCGCCGCACATCGCCCGTGTTGGTCATGGTCAGCACCGTCAGCTTGACGGGATCCTCCGGCGCCACGAACACCGCGACCTCCTGCCGCACTCCGTCGATCGCGTGTTCGTATCGCGTGACCCCGGCGCCGTGACGGATCACCCAGCGCCCGCCGTCGGGCCGCCGGGGCAGCGGGCCCGGCGTGGCGCCCCACACCGCGCCCGTGTCATCGTCCCGCAGGTAGAGGGCTTCCGCGGTCGGATCGGTGAGCGGGTCGTTGGCAAACGGCGTCAGCCTGTTCTCGCGGCTGTTGCCCGCCCACGAGAACGCGGCCCCGGAACTGGTGACGATCGTGCCGGAGACCGGATTCGCCAAAACGTTGGACCATGGGAGCGGCGTCTCGCGATCGCCCTCGAGCACGACGACGTACTCACGGCCGTCGGCCGTGAAACCGCCGAGGCCGTTGTCCATCACCAGCGACGGGGGCTCCACGGGGGCGGAGGCCAGCGGCGGCGCCTCGAGCACGGCACGCCGCGGCACGTCGTATCCCTCGAATATCCACGCCGGCGGCCGTTCGAGCTGCGACACGAGGTCGCCGAGGTCGCCCGCCAGCACCGCCTGCGCCGCGGCCGAGAGCAGGCGGCGATCCGGCTCGGGCATGCCGTCGGCGCGCAGGAGCCACACGCCGCCCGGCTTGCCGAACCCGCCGCCCCACGGCGGCTCCTGCACCAGCTGCAGCAGCAGCTCCTGCATTTCGTCGAGGTAGTCTGCCGGGTGCTCGTTCAGAATGACCACGTCGGCGCGCAGCCCCTTGACCCGCCAGTAGTTCTGCGCGGCGAGCACCTGCCGCACGAGCGGCAGCGACTCGACCTCGGCGACGGGCAGCAGCACGATCGGCAGGTCCCCGGAAATGCCCTGCCCCCACAGGCTCGGCTGCGCGAGCGTATTGGCCGCCAGGGCGTCGGGGCTGAGGCAGGAGGGATCGCTGCCGAAGACGCGCGACGCCAGCCGATCGAACAGGATTGCGTGATCGTCGCCGAGGCCCAGGTTCTGCAGGGTGATGTGGATGTGGGTGAACGCCATCGAGAACGCGCGCGCGGCGGCGCCGCCGTCGCGGTACTTGCGCACCAGCGCGAGGGCGGCCGTGCGATCCGCCGCGACGCCGGTGGCGAAGCTGACGCGCACGACGGCCCCGGGCGCCAGGCGGATTCGCTCGCGCAGCGCGCCGATCGGATCGAGCACGGCGCCGGTCGTGCCCGACAGGGCGCGGCCGTCGAGGGCGATCGGGTTGGCCGGCGAACGGCCGCGGCCGATGAAACGGGCCCGATCGGTCTCCCATTCCACGGCCCCGCCCAGCCGCGGCCCGTCGACGCCGAGCACGTGAAAGCCGACGAGGGGCAGCTCGTCGGCACCGCGCGGGCGGCGATGAAAGAGCAGGCCGGCGCTCTGCGTGTCGAACTCGGTTTCGACGAACAGCTTGCCGAACGCCGGATGCGCCAGATCGTCTTCGGGCCGTCCAAGCACGATCTCCGCGTAGCTGGTGACCTCGATCTCGCGCGTCTGCGCGCCGCGGTTGGTGATCGTCAGCCGCCGCACGTCGACATCGTCCTCGGACGAGACCGTGATGTCGAGCCGCGTCTCGATGTCGGTATCCCGGCGCCGGAACGTGATCTTGTCGAGCTCGAAGGTGGCGTCGAACCGGTCCGGCTCCTCGCAGACCGGCTGGTACGTCGCGGACCAGATGCGGCGCGACCACGGATCGCGCAGGTAGATGAAGTGGGCGCCGCCGTCGGAGGTGCGGTCGTCGCGCCGCCGCGTGACGGCCGTGTCGCGCCACAGGCTGAAGCCACCGCCGGCGTTGGTGACCGCGGTCGTGAAGCGTCCGTTCGAGAGAAAGTGCGTGTGCACGGTCGTCTGGTGCGGCGAACGGAAGTGCCGGGTCGCGAAGACGGGCAGCGTGGGCGGCGCCGTCGTGCTCTCCGCCGGGCGCGGCTCCGAGAGGATGGCCTCCCGGGGCACGCGCTCCTGCAGCAGCAGCTCGGTGGCCTGCACGCGCGGATCGGCGTGGAATCGGGAGACGAACGCGTCGTGACACACCACGTTGGCCAGCGCGACGAGCGACATGCCCTGATGGTGGGCGAAGTACGCGCGCACCACCGCCGGCCGCGGCGCCGGCGCCTCCGTCGCGCCTCGATCCTCGTCGCGCCCGCGCGGGGTGTAGTCGAGCGACTCGTAGAAGCCGAAGCGGCCCTCCATCCCCATCGCCGCCAGCCGTTCCAGGTTCTCCGCCGCGGCCGACGGCGTGATCAGGCTCGCCAGCGCCGTCGCGTACGGGGCAATCACCAGGTCGGTGGACAGGCCACGCTTGAGGCCCAGGCCCGGCACGCCGAACGCCCGGTACTGGTAGTTGCCCTCGCGATCGGTGAACGCATACGCCGCCTCCGAGATGCCCCATGGCACGCGGCGCTGCCGGCCGTACTCGATCTGACGCCGGACGCTCGCGCGGCAGCTCTGATCCAGCAGCGTGCCGGCGAAGGTTCGCATCAGCAGCTGCGGCATGAGGTACTCGAACATCGTGCCACCCCACGACATCAACGTGGCGCGGCCGTCCACGTTGGTGACGAGGCGCCCCAGGTGGAACCAGTGGTGCTGCGGGACGTCGCCCTTGGCGATGGCCACGAAGCTGGCGAGGCGCGCTTCCGACGCCAGCAGGTCGTAGAACGACGCATCGAGCCGTCCCGGTCCCTCCGCGTCCGCGAGGCGGTAGCCGATGGAGAAGATCCGGCGCCGGCGGTCGTACAGGAAGTCGAACCGCATCGCATCCGCCAGCGCGGACATCCGGGCGGCGAGCGCCCTCAGCGACGCCGTGGGCGGCGGCGCCTCGGCCGCCGCGCCCCGTATCCCCTCGAGGACGGCGCGATACCAGTAGGCGAGGTCGTCGGCCGGATCGAGCCCGCCGGCAGCCTCGAGGCTCGCGCCGGCGGCGGTCAGCTGGAGGCCTAGCGCGTCAATCGCGCCAACGATCTCGGGTTCGGCCTGGTCGCCGCGCGCCGCCCGGCCGATGGCGCGGGCGAGGCGATTGACGTCGCCGAGGGCCTGCCGACGGCCGCCCGCGCCTCCGACGGTCGCCGACGCGCCGGCGAGCAGATCCGCGGCATCGGCGAGCCCGGCAAGCCGCTCGGCGACGGTCTGCGGCCGGCGTTCGATCTCGAGGACCCCCTGTGCCAGGGCGATCAACGCGCCGGCGAGGTTGCCGCTGTCCACGGTGGAGACGTACCGGGGGAACAGCGGCGACAGGGTCGCCGTGTCGTACCAGTTCAGAAAATGGCCCCGGTATCGCTCCAGGCCCTCGAGCGTTCGCAGCGTCGCGTCGAGCCGGCGCGTCAGCGTCCCGGTGGATATGTACCCGAGGTCGTGCGCGGCCAGTGTGGACAGCAGGCCCATGCCGATGTTGGTCGGCGACGTGCGGCGCGCGACCCGAGGCGCGTCGGCATGCTCCTGGTAGTTGTCGGGCGCCAGCCAGGCCTCGGCCTCGGTGACGAACGTCTCGAAGTAGCGCCAGGTCCGGCGCGCCGTCCGCCGCAGCGTCGTGCGCTCCCGTTCGCTCAGCGGCCGGACGCGGGCGCCGACCGGCACGCTGAGCCAGTAGGCCACCACAGGCGCGCACGTCCAGAGGAGCAGGAACGGCGCCGCCGACGGCAACGCCTCGGGTGACCGGAGCGCGACCGCGGCGGCGGCGACGGCAGCGATGATGGGGCTGGCCATCATCTCCGTCACGAAGTGCCGCAGCCGCTGCCCGGCTGGCCCGACCGACCTGGCCGCCGTCGTCGCCGCCGTCTCCCATTCCAGCAGCCGGCGCCTGGTGACGGTCAGGCGCACGAGCGTCACGACGATCGCATGCATCGAGTCGAAGGCGTGAAACGCGAGGAAGGTGACCGTGAGCGCGACCTGGGCCAGCGCCGTGCCGGCATCACGCCGCACGTTCGCCAGAAAGACCGGCATCGATTGCGCCCGTCGAGGCCCGACGGCGAGGCGCGCGAGCACGGGCAGGAGCTGCGAGGTGGCGACGCCGAGCACCGTGAGCGTCCAGAACCATTGCGGCCCCGGCAGCACCATCCACCCGGCGACGAGCAGCGCCAGCAGCGCCGGCGCCACCACGCTGCGCCGCAGGTTGTCCAAAATCTTCCAGCGCCCGAGCATCGGCAGGCGATTCCGCGTGAGCCCGCGCGGCCCGGGCACGAACGGGAACAGCCAGGCGAGGATCTGCCAGTCGCCCCGGATCCACCGGTGCTGCCGGCGCGCGTGCGACAGCACGCTCGACGGATACTCGTCCACCAGCTCGACGTCCGACACGAGCGCGGCCCGCGCGCGCAGCCCCTCGAAGAGGTCGTGCGAGAGGAGCGCGTTCTCCGGCACCGACCCCTCCAGTGCCGCCATGAACGCGTCGACGTCGTACAGCCCCTTGCCGGTGAAAATGCCCTCGTTGAAGAGGTCCTGGTAGATGTCGGAGACCGCGGTGGAGTACGGGTCGACGCCGGTGTGTCCCGAATAGAGGCGCGCGAACACCGAGCCGGCGGCGCTCATGAACGTCACGCTGATGCGGGGCTGCAGGATCCCGTAGCCTTCGGTGACGCGGCCGACCCGTGGGTCGAACGACGCGCGATTCAACGGATGGCAGATGATCCCGATCAGCTCGCGTGCAACGCCCCTCGGCAGGCGCGTGTCGCTGTCGAGGGTGATGCAGTACCGGACCTCTGGCAGGATCGACAGATCGCCGACGCACACGGCGAAGCTCGTATCGGTGGCGCCGCGCAGCAGGCGGTTGAACTCCTCGATCTTCCCGCGCTTGCGCTCCCATCCCATCCAGAGCCCCTCGCCGTCGTTCCACCGGCGCAGCCGGTGGAACAGGAAGAACCGGTCGGCGTCGCCGTTGCGATACTTGGCATTCAGCGCGGCGATGCCCGCGCGCGCGGCCTCCAGGATTGCCGCGTCGCCGGGCAGTGTCTCGCCGGCCGCGTCCGGAAAATCCGTCAGCAGGGCGAAGTGGACGTGCGGGTCGAGGTTCCCGAGCGCCTGCACCTCGAGGTGGGCGACCAGGTCGTCGGCCCGCGCCACGCTATCGAGCAGCGTCGGGACAATCACCATCGTCCGCGCCGACGCGGGCACCGAGTCGAAGTCGATCCGCGGAAGGCGTCGCGGCGGGATCAGGTAGCTGATCATCCGCTGCAGCAGCTGGATGGCGAGCTCGCTCGCGGGAATCGCGGCCAGCAGCGCGACGAGGGCCAGCGCCGCGCCGCGCCCGCCGTGCAGCCATGCGTAGAAATCGGCGGTGCCGACGAGCAGCGCCGTGCCGACGGCGATCGTGCCGAGGTACCCGGGCGTGGCCCACGCGAAGAAGAGGCGCCGCAGGCGCTGCGTGAGCGTCGGCTGCCAGGCGACGCTGCGCTCGAACCGCCGCCGGCCGCGGCCGATCAGGTGATAGCCGACGTGCGCCGCCCGCGCCTCGGGCGTCCGCACGTGGACCTGGCGTGCGCGCTCGACGCTCTTCAGCGCGAGCAGCAGCTGGCCGTCGCCGGTCGGTGGCGCCAGCTCCTCGACGGCGTGGCGGTACCGGTCTCGGCTGCGGAAGTCCATCTGGCCGTAGACGCCCGCCGGGTCGCGCTGGAGCACCTGCTCGACGAGGCTCACGCTTTCGAAGAACTCGCTCCAGTCGAACGTGGAGATCAGCCGGAGGCTGCCCACGAGGTTGGCCATGCCCGCCTGTTCGGCGGCCTGGTGCTGCCCCTCGGCTCGAATCGCGTCCTCGAGCGTCTCGCCGCGCGCCGCCAGCATGTCCTGCAGCTGGACGTGCAGCCCGGACGCCATGGCGCCCAGGGCCCGGGATCGCTGGAGCAGGCGCGTGACGAACGCGTGGTGGGGCTGCGCCGGCCACGCGCCGCTGCCCACCGGCCCTGCCTCGATGAGGGTGGCGAGCCGGTTGGCGGCGAGCCGGTGCAGGCGGTTGGCGGCGAGCACGTCGCCGCGCTCCCGCAGGTGGTCCAGCAGAGCCAGCTTCAGCGCGCTCGGCCACGCCCACAGCTCCCCCATCGTCAGCGGCGTGACCGATTGGAAGGCGCTGATGAAGCGTTGCAGCCGCGGCGCCTCGAGCCGCCCGGCGCTCGATCCGATCAGCTCCAGCGCCAGGGCGTAGATGCGGGGAAGGCCGGCGAACTCATCGGCGGCGACACGCGGCAGGCGCCGGAAGAACGACGGGGGCAGATCGTGCTGGATATCGCGCGCGGCGGCCGTGATGATGTGGAAATTGTCGAGCAGCCACTCGGCCGCCGGCGACATCGCCTCCTGGCGGGCGTCCCCTGCCAGCGCCGTGTAGACGCTGCGCAGGGCCCGCATGTGTCTCTCGAGCTGCCGCAGGTGGGCGCGACCGCCGCGCTGCCGGCCGGGCGCGATCGAGAGCAGCGCCGCGAGACGGCGGGCGTGCTCCTCGAGCGATTCGATGCTGAGCAGTTCCTCTCCGCCCCGTGATGGCCGCACGCCGCATCGTACAACGGAGAGGGAGCCGCGCACACGGTACGCCCTGTGCTCACCGGCGCGCCCACCGGCCGCGCGTCGTGCCCGGCCGGCATTCAGCGTGGGCTCGACTGCCCGCCCGACATGCGCACCACGCGCCGCTGCAGCAGGTCCTGGCTTGCGGCGAACCGCGAATCGACGATCGCGCGAGGGGCAATGCCCAGGCCAACGAGCACGATCACGAGCGCCACGAACGTCCAGGCTTCGCGCCGGGTCAGGCCAAGGCGCAGGGCGGAATGGCTCAGCGGGTCCGAGCGGCCGCAGAACAGCGAGAAATACATCCGCAGCACGGCCAGGCCGGTCAGCGCCGACGCAATGACGATCGCGAATCCCATCACCGGGAAGGCATCGACGGCGCCCTCCACCAGGAGCTCCTGGCCCACGAAGCCGAGCGTGCCGGGAAAGCCGGTGCACGCCAGTCCCATGGCGAGAAAGGTGATGGCCAGCAGCGGCATGCGCTCGTAACCGCCGTGATACCGGGTCAGGTCGAGCCGGCCGCGGCGCGCTTCGAGGACGAGGACGCACCGTGCGAGTCCCGCAAACCCCAACCCGGCGGACAACCACACCAGCAACCCGCCCGCGAGCGCACTCACGCTCGTGCAGTCGAGGCCCGCCATGACCAGCGCGGACTGGCTCATGAACAGGTACCCGCACGCGCGACGCGCACTCGTCTGGACGAGCGCCAGCGCGGCCCCGTAGACGGCCGTCCCGAGCGCCAGGATCGCGATCGTCCGCAGCATGTCGGGGGACGCGCGGGGCACGATCAGCACCACGGTCATGTACGCACCCATCTGTGGTGCGCTGAACAGAATGGCCGGGCCCAGGCGCCCGTGATCGAATACCTCCGGCACCCACGCGTGGAACGGCACGATGCCCTTCCGTACCAGGGCGGCGATCACAATCAACCACATGCCCGCGGCTTCCGCCGTCGTTCCCCGCATGCCGGGCGCGACCAGGAGCGCGACGCCGACGCCGAAGATCAGCGTCGAGACGCCGAGATACGCCGCCACGACCCGCCGCTGGCGGCGATGAGCCGGGTCCCCCAGCGCCGACAGGAACATCCAGACCGAGGCCGCAGACAAGAGCAGGAGCAGGACCGCGCTCTCCGTGAGAAAGGACGCGAGCGTAATGAGCGTCGCGAGCGCGGTCCGGCGCAATCCGCCGCGACCCAGCGCCGCGCGCGGGGTCACCGCCACCGTGAGCAGCCACAGACCCGCGGCGAACGGCAAGAGGACGGCCGAGAGCGTATCGATGCGGATGATCGCGTCGCCGCCGGGAGCCCAGCTGAGCGCGGAGGTGCGGATCGAGAGCGCGCGAAGCGGTGGCCAGATGGCGATGCCGAGCGCCGTCACGAGCATGACCACGGCCGACGCGACGGTGAAGCGCCGGAGCCGTTCCACGTCCAGACGAAAAAACGACGCGCCGATCGCGATTACGGGCAGGGCAATCAGACCGGCAACCCACAGCCGAGGCTCACTCATCCTGATCCTCGGGACCCTCGACGTCGACTGGCCGACCGACCGGCATGACCGCATCGCAGAGCCACTGGTCGAGACGTGTCAGCTGCCGTGCGACTCGGGTAAAGGGCTCAACCACCACCCGATCCAGAATGCTGTCGAGGAATCCGCGTTCGAGCGCGATCAGGAACAGGCGGCGGCGAACGCGATCCGACGTGACCGATTCGAGATATCCCCGGCCCTGAGACAGGCGGTCGCCGATGGCGTTCTCCATCCCGTGCAGATCGTGGAGGACGTTCGGCGCGCTCAGGAACTGCAGCAGTCGAAAGCAGGCGTGTCCGGCGAGATGGACGAACGCGATCGTGTACCAGCCGATGGCGATTTCCAGGACGATGATGCCTACCTGGGTGAGAGACGCATACGCCAGCGACGACTTGACGTCGCTCTGCACGCGCGTCGCGAGCCCCGCGAAGACGGCCGTTGCCGCTCCGAGCGCGCCCGCGAGGAGGCGCGCGGCGGGCGCCTGCTCGAGCAGCGGCCCCGACCGCAACAGCAGGAAGCATCCGGCGTGGATCGAGAGCGATCCATAGTAGACGGCGCTCGAGGGCGTGGGACCCTCCATCGCGCGCGGAAGCCAGCTCGAGAACGGCAGCAGCGCGCTCTTGCCGGCAACGGCCACGATGAGCAACACGGCAATGATCGTCGCGTCCGCGCCGGTCAGCGCGGCGGCCGACGCGCTGCTGGCCCCGAACAGGAGCGACAGGCTGCCGGTGCCGGCGGTGTGGCGCAGCAGCACGGCCGCCGAGAGCATCGCGGCATCGCTGATCCGGTACACGGAGAAGACGCGCAGGGCATTCGACACTGGCGCGGGCCGCTCGTGAAAGAACCCGACGAGCAGCGCCGAGCTGAGGCCGACGAACTCCCATCCGATGAAGAGGACTTCGACGTTGCCCGCGAGTGCCACGAGCAGCATGCCCGTCACGAACATCGCCAGCAGGACGAAATACCGGTTGTAGCCGGGCTCCCTGTGGAGGTAGCGGTTCGAAAACGCCGAGACGACGCCGGTAATGGCCGCCGAGAGTGCCGCGAATCCAAGGGGGAGCCGATCGACGAGGAATTCGATCGCGATGCCGCCTTCGTGCGAGGACGACCACGCGCCGTACGAGAGGAGCCGCGGGCCCGTTCCGGTGGCGCCGAGCACCACCAGCGCCACTGACAACGCGGCGCACGCAATCGTCATGGAACCGGCGGCAAGCGAACTGGTCCATCGCTCCGACAGCGGGCGGTTGAGGAGCGACGCGCCGCCAAGCACGGCGAGCAGGGCCGCCGGCGAGCCCACGCCGACCAGCACCAACCATGCGAGAGGCAGGCTGAGAGTCACCCCGAGGAGCCCGTCCCTGCGAGCGGCCGATCAGGCGAGGAGGCCGGCGGCACGAGGGATACCGGAGCCAGAAAACCGCGCTTCCCCTGATACCACGCGGCAGACTCGCCCACGATCACCGCGAGCGCATGCTCCGGCGCATGCGGGACGAAACCCGTGGACCGGAGCTCCCATAGGGCGCCGGACTCCGGGTCGAGCGCCGCGAGCCACACCCAGCGGTTTCGTACGAGCTGTTCGGTCGCCGCGTTGTCCTGCACGACGCGCCAGACGCGATCCGGGGGCGCCTCGATCACGATGGCCAGCCGCGTGGGTTCGTGAATCTCGACCATCTGCCACGGAAGGCCGGTGCGCAGATCGCTCTGGGCGCCATCCATCACGCCGAGCAGCGACGTGACGTTGTGCGGCAGCTTGGTACCGCAGCCGTAGCCGGTCGGATCGACGTAGCTGAAGTAGTACTCCAGGCTGATCCCGGCGACCACCGGCACGACGGCGGCCATGATGCGCGTGAGGATCGCGCCGTCGCGATCCCGGGTTGGATCGTACGACACCAGAAACGCGCGTCGGTCGAGGAACAGGCCGCGTGTGCGCGCCCGCCGGCCGATGATCGCAAAGGCGTTGGTGGCGTGGCCGTACTCCGGCCGCGGCTGGGCCAGGTCGGCGGCACGTCCTTCCACATGGGCGAGCGCCGCCAGTGGCGGGTACCAGCGCGGCACGGCGTCGAAGCGGCGACAGCGCTCGTGCGCCTCGCGACGCCTGGTCGTGTCGATCGCCTGCCGGGCTCGCTCGAACACTGCCTGGGATTGCCGGGGGAGGACGTCCTCGTCGAAGAAGGTGACGCCATTGTTGGCCGTGTTGCGCTGCGCGCCGATGAACCAGGTGGCGTCGTCGATGGAGCGCCCTTCTCCGGCCAGCAGCCGGCGCACGCGCGGGTCGTTCGCCATCTGCGCAAACGCTCGCGCGTTGGGCCCGCCACGCCCGCCCCCGCACGCCCCGCAGTCGTGGGCTGACTCGTGGGGGTTGTTCAGGCTGATGGATCCGTGGCCGACCACGATCACGAGACGCGACAGGTGATCGCCGATCCCGATGTCGTCCAGGACGCGCCGGACGATATCCGCCATCTCCCGCACCGTGAAGCCTGCGTGCGTTCCGATCGGCGGCGCGTCATCCACGCGATCGAGCTGCAGGCGGGTGTGCGAGGCGCTGACCGAGGTCTCGCGCACGCGCATCCATCGCGACGAGAGCCACGGGAACACGACGCGCAGCACCAGGGGGACCAGCGCCAGCCAGCCGAACGCCGTCATCAGCACCGCACCGCGGACCGGCAGTCGGCTTCCCAGGTGCACGTTGTAGCCGAGAAAGCCGGCGGCGCGCTGCTGCAGGCGCCGGGAGCGTCCCGCGAACCGGTCGGCGTCCGGCGCGATTTCCGCGACGTAGTGTTCGGGACGGATCGCCACGGGACAGAGCGGCCGCGGGTGCGCATCCGACGCGCCCTGGTGGTACATGGCCACGTTGAAGAATCCCGCCGTGCCGAACGTCTCGCACGCCGGCTCGACCTCCTCCAGGTGCCGCCGGAAGGATTCCTCGCGCTCATCGAGACAGAAGACGGCCTGAAACGCCGGAGGCGCCCGACGGTCTCGCGGTGCGTGCCGCATCAGCGCGTCGTACAGACGGTGGCGAATGGAGCGCTCGAACGCCTGGTGCAGGATCCGGCGGCGGCGCACACCGTCGATCTCCTGCAGTTCGGATTCGACCTCCGCCACGTCCTGTGCGGTCCACTGCTCCACGATCGAGACGTCCAGGCCGCAGAGCTGCGCCACGTGAAAGATCGGCCACGCGCGCTCGACCATCGTCGGCGCCGGCGGGCGCGGCAGCCGGTCCCTCAACCAGCCACGCAGGTCCGACAAGGCGCCGGCGAACGACAGCTGTCGCGCCGCCCCCTCGAGCGCCGCACGCTCGAGCAACAGGCGGACGGCGAGGTAGCCGCGCAGCGTCACCGTGAGGTCCCGTGCCGGTACGCGATCGGGCCGCTCTTCGATCTGGCGCACGATGCCGGCCCATCCGCGGAGCGCCAGCAGCTCGGCGCCCAGATAGTCCGCGCATTCGTGGGCGGCGACACCCAGCTGGGCGAGAGACTGTGCCATCGAGACGAGCGCACTCCGCTCGGAGGCGCGGTCCTCGGCGACCAGACGCGGGAGGCTTCGCGCCCACGGGCCGCACTGTGCGGCCAGCGACGGGCGGTAGATCTCGAGGAAGCAGCCGTGAATGCCGCGATATCGCTCGGGCATGGACCAGCGTGCCAGGCCCTGATCGAGGTAGCCGGCCAGGAATCGGATGAGCGGCGGATGGAACCACGCGTCGATGTCGAGGTCGTACACGGCTCGCAGGTAGTCGCGATGCCGGACAGGCGTGAGCGTCGCGCCTGCCCGCGCGTCGCCGGCGCGGCCGACCGCTCCGAGGCACGCGTCCCAGAGGCGGCGCACCGCTCGCCGCTCCTCGCGTCTGCGATCGTTCGCTTCGCCGAGGGCGGCCGACCGGGACCGCGCGTTCGCCGGCACGTCCGTCCGGAACCGCGACAAGGCCGCCGTCTCCTCGAGGATCCACGAGAGCTCCCGGCCCGTCGCGGCAGGAAAGCCGTGCAGGACGAGGGCCCGCCAGAGATCGAGGCGGGAGCCGACGCCAGCCACGTCGCGGTCGCCTCTGCTCCCCAGCTGTTCCCGGAGCAGCCCGTCCACATCCCTGGCGAGGATGCGGCCCGACGCGAGCTTCTCGCGGTATCGCGATTCTGCCAGAAACGGTTCGCGCCCCAGCTCCCCGGCGGCGCGCTCGACGGCGTCTTCGAACGGCAGGTGCTCGAATGCGTGCAGCGTGTTGTGGTGAATGAAGATGCTGATCGGCCCCTGCGCCGGGAGCAGGTGCGCCAGCTGGTCGATCACGCGCGCGAGGCGATGGGGCGAGCCGGCGTCGTGTGAACCCGAATCATCAGACATAGAAAGCCGACGACTACCGACCGACTGCGCCACGCTGCGCGCGCATCGTCAGAACCGACGCCGCGTTGGACCACGAGCCCGGCTTGCGAGTATAGCAATCTCGCCGGCACGCCGCCGGTGTATGTGGTCATCCGCGATCGACTCCTCGCGACGTCGCGATCGGCGCGGTCGCCGCAGTTCTGCTGGCGCTCGCCGCAGCCCGGACCACGCCCTATCCGATCGGCTCCCCTGCCGGTGCGGCCGGCGGCGGCGTTCGCACGGGCGGCGGCTCGGGGTGCGTGAGATAGCGATCGACGTCCTCGCGCAGCGCGGTGCCCGCGCTGTCGGTGGCGGAGGCCAGCGCCGTGCGCGCCCTCCGCAAGCCAAGCCGCGCCGACGCGCGGACCTCGAACGAGGCGTCGTCGTTCGAGGCGAGCGCGATGAGTCGGGTGATCGCCAGGTGCTCGATGGCGCGCCGGATGGCCGGGCCCTGCGGGACGCCGGCGTCGGTCGCCTGCCCGGTGAACACGGTCGTGACGAGCGCCTTCACCACCTCGTCGAAGTCGGGATTGCGGGCATCCCTCGCGTGAAAGTCCACCAGGCGCGCCGCGCGGGCGGGCTGCAGCAGGGCGCCGACGGCGAAGTCGGCGGCGACCGTCGCCGCGCTGATCGGATCGAAGAAGGGCGCCTCCCTGCGCGGGAAGAGCTCCTGGGTGCCGCGGTCGTAGCCGAAGGCCGGCGGCGGGATGAGCGCGAGCACGCGCGGCGGCAGGGCGAGGAACGCCGGCGTGACGGTCTCGAGCAGCGCACCGACGGCGGCGCGCTGCCGGTCGGCCGGCACGATGGCCAGCGGCGGCGACGGGCTGATGCCCGACGCCGTCTTCACCGCGTAGGTGAAGTCGGCGCCGCCGACCAGCTTGGCCGCCGCCTGCACCTGATAGCGGTGCCACAGGTAGAGGGGCAGCAGCCGCGCCTCGAGGAGCGAGAGCGGCTGACCGACCGGCAGGCTGGCGAGGCCGAAGCGATCGATGGCGACGCGGCGGACGGCCATCTGCGCGCGCAGCCCGTCCACGGGATCCGCGCCGTTGTCCCACAAGCTGCCGATGGCCTGTCCCGCACTGGCCGGCCGCGCATCGTCGTCGTCCACGAAGCGGAGGCCGCGGCCGACGCCGTCGTCCACGATGCGCGCGAGCGCGGCCGACTCGTCCGTGCCGGGAGGGACCTCCGAGTAGCCGAACGTGATCGCCCAGGCGTCGTAGGCGCCGATGCCGACGGCGTACGCGCTGGAGAGGTCCAGTGCGCCGTTGGAGGCGGTGACCATGGGCGCCGGGTAGTCCATCACCGAGGCGCGGCCGTAGGTGCTGGCGGCGAAGTTGTGCTCGAGGCCGAGCGTGTGGCCCACCTCGTGGGCGGCGAGCTGCCGCAGCCGGGCCAGCGCCAGCCGCCGGACCTCGGCCTCAGGCGCGTCGGGGACGAGCGCGGTGGCGTCGGCGGCGTCCGCGATCCCGCAGGAGGCTCCGCCGATGCCGGCATAGGGCGGCGCGAACCCGGAGTCGATCAGGAGGTCCTGACGCACGCGCAGCGAGCCCAGCGTCACGTTGCCCTTGATGATCTCGCCGGTCCGCGGATCGACCACCGCCGCGCCGTACGACCAGCCGCGGGTCGAGCGGTGCACCCAGTTGATCACGTTGTAGCGGATGTCCATCGGATCCGCGTCGTCGGGCAGCACACGGACCTGGAAGGCGTTGATGAAGCCGGCCGCCTCGAACGCCTGGTTCCACCACGAGGCGCCCTCGACGAGCGCCTGCTGGACGTCCGGCGGCGCCCCGTTGTCCACGTAGTACACGATGGGCTCGACCGGCTCGGACCGCGCCAGCTCGGGGTGCTTCTTCCGCAGCCGGTGCCGGATGATCCAGCGCGTCTCGATCGGCGCGGTCAGGGGCGAGGCGTAGTCGTAGACGAGCGTGGGAATGAACCCGACGCGCGGGTCGAACGCACGTGGCGCGTAGCCGGGCCCCGGCAACTCGACCAGCGAGTGGTGCTCGCGGACGGTGACGTCCCGCGGCGACGGCACGACGGCGCGGAGCAGCTGGCCCGGGGCGTCGTCGCTCACGAACGTCAGCGTGGCCTCGACCTCGGTGTTCCTGGGAAACCCCCGGGTTCTTGGAAGATAGAGCGCGCTCCGGCTGTCGTCCACGCGGTAGCCGCCCTGCTCGGCGGCGCGGAGTCGGCCCGCCACGCCGTGAGCGTCGCGCAGGAAGAACGTCGTGGCGTCCACGAGCACGCGGCCGGGCTCCTCGGCCTCCACGGTGAAGCCCCACAAGACCGACGTGGCGAACGAGTCGCTGACCGCGCGCCGCTCCGCCGCGGGAGCGCCGAGCGCCCGATAGTCGTAGTTCGACTGGACCAGCAGCACCTTCGGCCCAACCCGCTCGAACCGGACGACCGCACTGGGGCCGACCTGGCCGCGATCGAGGCCGAGCGCGTTCGAGCCGATGCCCGAAGCCAGCGACACCTGGTACAGCAGCTCCTCGTCGAACCGGGCGATCTCGAGCAGCAGCCGGCCGCGCACGGCGTCCCAGTAAAGCGGCATGTAGCCGTCGATCTTTTGAAGTCCGGCGGTTCGGCCCGCAATCGTGGCGCGATCGGTCGATGGTGTGGACTGGGCGAGGCTGGCGGCGGCCACGGGCAGCAGCAGGCCGGCAACGACCGACACGAATCGTGGCATCGGGGCTCCTTCGCGGAAGCCGCATTATACTGAGACATTCAGTGCGGCCCTTCTTCCGTGCCCCGACGATCCCATGCGATACCTGACACGCCTGACCGCCCTTGTTGCTCTGGTTCTCATCACGGTGCTGCCTGCCGCTCCGGCAGGCGCGCCGGCGGCCGGCGGACCCATCCGGCTCGTGCTCCTGATCGCGGTGGACCAGTTCCGCTACGACTACCTGACCCGGTTCCGCAGCGAGTACAGCGCGGGGCTCGCGCGGCTGCTCACCGACGGGGCGGACTTCACCAACGCGTTCCTCGAGCACTACCCCACCGTCACGGCCGTCGGCCACTCGACGATGATGACCGGAGCCACGCCGGCGGTCAGCGGCATCGTCGGCAACGACTGGTACGACCGGGGGCTGGGCAAGAGCGTCACGAGCGTGGAGGACCCCCAGACGACCCTGGTCGGCGGCACGGGCGAGGGCTCGTCGCCGCGGCGCCTGCTCGTGGAGACCGTGGGGGACGAAATGAAGAGCGCGTCCCGCGCCGCGCCGGGCAGCGCGCCGTATCCGAGGGTGTTCGGGCTGTCGCTCAAGGACCGGGCGGCCATCATGCCGTCGGGGCACATGGCGGACGCGGCATTCTGGTTCGACACGGCCACCGGCGCGTTCGTCACGAGCACCTATTACCGGGCGGATCTGCCTGCCTGGGTGGCGGCGTTCAACGCGAAGAAACCGGCCGACGCCTACGCGGGGCGTCCGTGGGAGTTCCTCGACACGTCAGCGGGGCCGGGTCATGTAATGCCCGCGCTGGGGCCGTCGCTCTACCCCGCCGTCTTCGGCAGCCCGTTCGGCAACGAGCTGCTGCTCTCGTTCGCCACTCGCGCGATCGACGCCGAGCGGCTGGGACAGCGGGACGTCACCGACATGCTGACGGTGAGCTTCTCCTCGAACGATTCGGTGGGGCATGCCTACGGTCCCGACAGCCCCGAGGTCCACGACATTGCCGTCAGGACCGATCGATTCATCGGCGAGCTGCTGGCCAAAGTGGACCAGGTGGTCGGGCTCGCGCACACGCTGGTGATCCTGACCGCCGACCACGGCGTGGCGCCGGTGCCGGAGATCCAGGCGGCACGGCACCTGCCGGGCGGCCGCCTGAAGGCGGACGAGCTGTTCGGGCCGATCCAGGCGGCGCTGGCGACGAAGTACGGGCAGGGCCAGTGGATCCTGGCGACCGCCGGGACCTCGCCGTACCTCAACTACGCGTTGATCACGGAGAAGAAGCTGGACCCGGTGGAGGTCCGCACGGTGGCCGCGGCGGGAGCGGCGTCGGCGCCGCACGTGGCGCGCGTCTACACGCGCGACCAGCTCCTGCGCGGCGACGTGCCGGACGACACGATCGGCCGGCGTCTCGCGCGCAGCCACAGCCTGGAGCGCTCGGGCGACCTCGAGATCGTGCTCGATCCGTACTGGATGCGCGCGTCGGCCGGAACGACCCACGGGACGCCGTACTCCTACGACGCCCACATCCCCCTCGTCTTCATGGGGCCCGGCATTCGCGCCGGCCACTACGACGAGAACGTCGCCCTCAACGACCTGGCGCCCACCGTCGCGACCCTGCTGTCCGTCGAGACCCCCGCCGGTTCCCAGGGCCGCGTGCTGACCGAGATGCTGGCCGAGCCACGGACGGAGCCGGCCGCCGGATCGGCCGCGACGGCAGGCGGGCAGTAAGCGCAGCGGGTGCGGGGCCGACGCCTCTCGTGTAGCGCACCTGTAGCGCAGGCCTTCAGGCCTGCCCCAGGGTGGCGCCGACCTCAGCCGCTGAAATAGACGTACGCCGCGATGATCAGCAGCAGGACGACGACCGAGCTGATCACGTCCTGACGCCCCCAGCTCGCGCGTGACTTCGCACGATCCGACGCGGTCACCGTGGCATACGTCAGCCCCGCCAGCCGCTCCGGCGGCGGCGGCTCGGTCGCGTAGCTCACCCCCATCATCACCGCCACCGACACGAGGAAGATCAGGAGGCTGTAGTACTGGAAGTAGATGTTGTTCACGATCCAGAGGAACGTGCCCTCCGGGTAGCCCTGCTCGAAGCCGGCGAGCTGCAGGCTGACCGGCGTATCGACCCCGAGCCGGAACGCACCGAGCACGAACCCGACGATCAGCGCCGAGAGGCAGCCTTTCGCGTTCAGCCGCTTGTTGAACACGCCGAAGAAGAACACGGTGAAGATGGGCGGCGCCAGGTAACCCTGCACGCCCTGCAGGTAGTCGTAGAGCCCGCGCGCGCCCTGGATGACCGGGATCCAGAGCAGGCCCACGAGCACCATCACGGCGGTGGCGACCCGCCCGATCCAGACGACGTGCGCCTCCGAGGCCCGCGGGTTGAACTTCTGGTAGAAGTCGATCGTGAACAGCGTCGAGCAGGCGTTGAACACGCCGGCGAGCGAGCTCATGAGCGCGGCCAGCAGCCCGGCGACGACGAGCCCCCGGATCCCGGTCGGCAGCACCTGCTGCACCATCAGCGGGAACGCCGCCTGCGCGGCCTCGTTGTTGACGTGGCCCGTCGCGTCGAGCATCACGCCAAGGCCGGGCGCCCTGCCGCTCTTCGCCAGCGCGAGGGCGATCATGCCGGGGATGATGAAGATGAACACGGGCAGGAGCTTCAGGAACGCCGCGAAGATCGTGCCGCGCCGCGCCTCGGTCTCGTTGGGCGCGATCAGGGTGCGCTGGACGATGTACTGGTCGGTGCACCAGTACCAGAGCCCGATGATCGGCGCGCAGAACAGCATGCCAACCCACGGGTAGTTCCCGTTGAAGTACCAGGCGATCCGGTGCGCCTCCTTGACGGGCGCCCACGTGCCTTCCATGCCCGCGGGCACCAGCGGCTTCCAGAGATTGAACATCTCGGGGCCGAGCACCGTGCGGAGCTCACCCCACCCGCCAAGGGCCTTCAGGCCGAAAAACGTCAGCAGCAACGAGCCGATGATCAGGATGAACGTCTGCAGCGCCTCGGTGTAGGCCACCGCGCGCATGCCGCCCAGCACCGTGTACAGCCCGGTCAGCAGCACGACGGCGACCGATCCAATCCAGAAGCTGTTGAAGACCGTGCCGCCGATCGTGACGTGCACGTCGGGCAGCAGCGCGCCGAAGACCACCCCGCCGGCGAAGATGCCCACGGCAATCTTGGTCACCACGTAGGCGACGAGCGAGATGATCGAGAGCACCGTCCGCGCCGCCGGCGAGAACCGCCGCTCCAGGAACTCGGGCATCGTGTAGACGCGCGACCGCATGTAGAACGGCACGAGCACCCAGCCCAGGACCAGCAGACACCAGGCGTGCAGCTCGTAGTGCGCCAGCGCCACGCCGCTCGTCGCGCCCGCGCCGGCCAGGCCGACCAGGTGCTCCGAGCCGATGTTCGAGGCGAAGATCGAGGCGCCCACGATCAGCCAGCCCAGGTTGCGGCCGGCCAGGAAGTAGTCGTCCCTGGTGTCCTTGGCGGTGGAGATGACCCACCACGTCACGCCCGCGAGGATGCCGAAGTAGACCAGGATGATGAGCCAGTCGAGTGTCGCCATGAGCGCGTGCCGCCGCCCTCCCGTCGTCTGGGTCTGCCCGGAACCGGTGCCGGTGGCGCGTCCACCGGGTGCTAACGCCTGGTCCCGAGGTCTGACCAGCTCGTCCGCCGGGGTCAGAGTCTACATGATTTCACCCGCGTGCAATCGATTGCGGAGGTAGCATCCGGAGATGCTGACCGACGCCACGCCTCCGCTGCTTCGCCACACGCTGGCCACGCTGGCCTATCGCGGCGCGAAGGTCGTGCGGAACGCCCCGCCGGACTTCGCCACGTTCTCGGCCGGAGCGGGCGCACGCAGCCCGGCGGAGATCCTGGCTCATGTCGGCGACCTGCTGGACTGGGCGCTGGGACTGGCCGACGGGCACCACACGTGGGGCAACCGCGCGCCGCTGCCGTGGGACGACGAGATCGAGCGGTTCTTTGCGTGCCTGGCCCGGCTGGATGCCCGGCTCGCCAGTCATGGCCCGGTGTGCCCATCCGAGCAGCTCTTCCAGGGCCCTGTCGCCGACGCGCTCGCCCACCTGGGACAGATCGCGCTGCTCCGGCGCCTCGCCGGATCGCCAGTGCGAGGCGAGAACTACTTCGTCGCAGCCATCGAGTCCGGCCGTGTGGGGCCGGATCAGCCGGCCCCAGGCGTCGAGTTCGACTGAGGTGTAACACTAGGGGGCCGGCAGGCACAACTTACATGGCAGGGTCGGCGAGCCCGCGAAAGGCCGGCCTTTTTTGCGGGCACGCAGGCTGGCACGCGCGATGCTTCCTTTCCATCGCGACGCGCCCGACGTGGCCCAAAGCCACGATGCTCACGACCCTGGAAGTCCCTGAACCGGGCGCGTCACTGCTCCATTTTCCCCCGGAGTACCTCTCCACCGGGCCCTGAGTCACCACAGCAAACGGACTTGGGGCCCGCCCACCTCTCCTCGTGGCGCGCCAGTCGATCGTGCTAGCATCCCGACTCCCGGAGGCGCTACATGCGGCGTGCGATGCTCGGTGGATTGCTGTTCGTCACTTTCGCGGCCGCCAGAGCGGCATCCGCCTCGCCGCCGGCGATCGATGACGCCGTCGTGAGGAACGCGGCGACCCGCGCGGTCGCGCTCATCGATCACTCGGTCGGCGTCTGGTACGCATCACGCACCTGCTTTTCCTGCCATCACCAGGCACTGCCGATCTCGCTGGCAGCGCTCGCGCGGTCGCGCGGCGTGCCGGTGGACGAAGCGGGGACCCGGCGGAACATCACCGTCGGGCTGTCGGGCCTCAAGTCGATCGATCGCGCCGTCCAGGGCTACCAGCAGATCGATCTCTCGATGGAAGTCGGCAACGAGCTGGCCACGGCCGCGGATGCCGGCATCCCTCCCGGGCTGGCACGCGCCGCCACCGCGAAGACGGTGGCCGCGTGGCAGCTGCCGGACGGGCACTGGACGACGTTCGACCAGCGGCCGCCGCAGTCGTTCAGCCCGATCACGGGCACCGCGATCGCGCTGCGCGGCGTGCGCGCCTATCTGCCCGCAGCACGCGCCCCGGAGATCGCCGATCGCACGGCGCGCGCGGCAAAGTGGCTGCGCGCGGCGCGTCCGCGCGAGACCGAGGAGCAGGCCTATCAGCTGCTGGGACTCTACTGGGCGGGCGCGCCGGCGCCCGAACGGCGGGCGTTGGCCGACCGGCTGGCGGCCTCGCAGCGGGCCGACGGCGGGTGGGCGCAGACGACCTCGCGCGGGTCGGACGCCTACGCGACCGGTGAGGTACTGGTCGCGCTCCGTCGCGCCGGCGGCCTGGCGCCGACGGATGCACGGATCCGGCGCGGGCTCGGTTACCTGCTCGACCACCAGGAGTCGGATGGCTCCTGGCGCGTCGAGACGCGCCTCCATGAACAGGCGCTCGTCAGTCCGCCGCACTTCGAGACGGGGTTTCCTCACGGCGAGCACCAGATGATCTCGTGCATGGGGACCGCGTGGGCGGCCATGGCCCTGCTCGAGGCGCTGCCGGCGCTCGCCGCCCCTCCCCCGCCTCTCGTCGACCCGGAGGAGTGGGCGCTCCCGCAGGAAGCGCCATGGATGGCGACCGCCCTGTTCGGCTCGCGAGCCGATCTCGCGGCCCTGCTCGACGCCGGCATGCCGCCCGACCAGGCGACGCCCGACGGGACGACCGCCTTGATGATGGCGGCGCCCGACACGGAGAAGATGTCGCTGCTCCTCGACCGGGGTGCCGGGGTCAACAAGGCGGCCGCGTCAGGTTTCACGCCGCTCATCGTCGCGGCCAACCATCGCGGCGCGACCCTCGCCGTTCGTCTGCTGCTCGATCGCGGCGCGCTCGTCCAGCCGACCGACCCGAAGCCGGCGCACGACGCGTCGCCGATCTTCTACGCGGTCTGGACGGGAAACGACGAGGCCACGCGGCTCCTCATCGATCGCGGCGCGTCGGCCTCTACGCGAATGCTCGTCGGCGGGTTCATTCCCCTGCCGGCCCTCGAGATGGCGGTCGCCCAGGGCGATGACGCCGTGGTCCGGACCCTGGCCGGCCATGGCGCGGACGTCAACCAGGTGGACGACGGCGGCATCTCGATGCTGACGGCGGCCGTGCTGATCAATCACATCGGCGTCGCGCACACGCTGATCGCGCTCGGCGCGCGCCCCGACGACCGGGACGAGCACGACATGACGGCGCTGATGCATGCCGCGTCGATCGACTTCGGCGACACGGGCATGATCGACCTGCTCCTGGCGTCCGGCGCCGACCCGGCGGCGAGGACGAGGGATGGCCAGACGGCGCTCGACCTGGCGCGCAAGTACGGGCACCAGGCGCAGGTGCGCCGGCTCGAGCGCGCGCGTCCGCGAAGCTGACCCCCGTCAGGCGCGGCGTTCGGGCCGCGGCGGCGACGGACGGAATGCCTCGCGCCGCTCGATGGTCGCCGCGACGCCGAAGGGCGCCAGCGCGGCGCCCACGATCCTCGAGAGCGCCTCCGGATCGCCGAACGCCCGCGCGTTGACGAGCAGGTCGTGCCGCGTGGCGGGCGACGCGTCGAGCCGACCGTCGATCTGGGGGTCCTCGCCGCGCGCGATCAGGCTCGCACGCAGCACGCCGGTCGGCGCCTGGTCCAGGACCTTCACGTGGGCGGCGGCCATCCCGGCGGCGCCCAGTCCCTCGTCCAGCGCATCGGCGATCTGCCCGACGACCACGGCCGGGAGCTCGGCCTCGTCCAGATCCAGCCGCACGTGCCAGTTGACCCACGCCAGCGCGGCTTCGGCGTGGGCATATCGCTCGTAGTCCACCGCAATCACCATCGCACCCGCGGGCGAGCCGTCCGCGAGCAGCAGGTCGAGCCACGGGTCGACGCCCTGCCCCGTGCGGGCGCTGAGCGCGTGTCCGGCCACGCCCGGCAGCGCGTGCGGCGGCACGAGATCGGCCTTGGTGAAGCAGACGAGATCAGCCTCGGCGAGCTGGTGAGCGAAAAGGAACGCGAGATCGCTGTCAGGTGGAGCGTCCGCGACGTCCCGGGCGCGCGCCGGGTCGACCAGGACGGTCAGCGGCGCCAGCGTGAAGCGGCCGGGCTCGTCGCGCATGAGTGGGCGGACGACCGTGGCGGCCAGATCCACGCAGCTTCCGACGGGCTCGGCGAAAATGACGTCGGGCTGGACGTGGCGCAGCGAGTCGGCCGCCTCGAGCAGCTGCGACAGCCGGCAGCAGAAGCAGCCGCCGGCCACCTCGCCGACGCTCATCCCTGCCGCCCGGGCCAGCGCGGTGTCGACCAGATCGTCGCCCTGATCGTTCGTGATGATCGCGACCCGCAGGCCTCTCGCGGTGAGCCGGCGGGCGGCGTCGAGGATGAGCGTGGTCTTGCCGGCGCCGAGCATCCCGCCGACGATGGCAAGCGTCGGAGGACGGATCATGAGACGACGAGCGCCTGCCCTTCCTGGATGCGGACGGGTTCGGCACACGTCAGGATCAGCGCGTCGCCGTCCCGCGCGGCCGTGTAACGCACCGCGTTCGCGCCGACCACGACCCGGGACACAGGGGCGCCGGCGGGCCAGGCCAGGCGCAGCGAGCGGCACGGCAGCGTGCCCGAGCGCACGGTCAGGGTGAGCGGCGCGCCCGAGGCGCCGAAGCCGAAGGTGCCCCACCCGGTCCCGGTGGACCAGAAGCAGCGGAACCCGGTCGCCGGGAGCCGTGGCATCGCAACGACCTCGCCGGTGGCGCCGAAGTAGCGAAAGCCGCTCAAGGCCAGCACGCCCGACCAGGACGCCATCGCCCGCGCGTAGTGGGAGCCGCACTCGGCCTCGTCCCATGGGTTCCTGCGTGCGCCGTCGTAGCGCGCGCGGATGTTCGCGATGCACTCGATGCCTTCGCGGACCATGCCCGCGAAGATCATGTGGCTGGCCGTCGCGTACTCGAGGCCCGTGAACACCTCGGCGTAGTACGGGAAGGGGACGTCGGGCCGCGTGCCCTTGCCGTAATCGGCGACCACGAGGGCGGCCTCGTCGTTCAGCACGAAGGTCCGCATCACGTTGTCGTGATCGTAGAGGTGCCGCTTGTAGTTGTAGCGGTAGATGCTCCGCAGCGTTGCGCGGCACTTCGCGGGATCCACGAGCGGGCCGAGCCCGCAGACCTCCGCCTGATACTGCCCGATGAGCTGATCGACGAGGCAGCCGTCGCCCATCTGGTACTCCGGAACGTCAGTGCGGTCCGAGCCCATGGTGTTCAGCAACTCGGGGCGGATCGCGTCTCGTGGCAGGCCTTTCACCTGCTGGATGTAGTACTCGCCGTTGAACAGGTTGGCGTCGATCCAGGCGCCGCCCGTCGCGAACAGCCGGTGCGCCTCGGCGGCCATTGCGGCGTCGTTCATGGCGTGCGCCATCTCCTCGACGGCCCGGAGCGCGCCGAGGTAATAGATGCCGCAGAGCGGGTTCGGCCCATAGAACTCGATGTCGTACGTATTGTGCTGCGCGCCCTCGAGCACGCCGTCGCGATCCGCATCCCACCCGTGTTCGAGCCAGCGCAAAGGCGATGGCGCGCTTCACGCGGGGCCAGAGCTCTTCGAGGAACGCGCGATCGCCCGAGAGCTGCCAGTCGAGGTAGACCTTCATGATCTGCCCCATCTGGCCGTCGGCGGCCGCCGTCGGGAACCGCTCGGCGCCGTCGGGCAGCCGCTGCCGGAACCGCATTCCTCCTCCATCGTCCATGGAGTAGCCGAACGCGGCGCGGCGAAGGGACCGGGAGAACTGCGGGAAGAGGTGTGCTGTGGCCGTCTCGTAGTTCCAGACGTGCGTGCAGTTGCCCTCGCAGCAGCCGCTGGTCTCGCCGCAGCCCTCGAAGCCGTGGAACTCGCCGTCGGCCGTGCGGAAGCACGTCTGGCTGACGAGCGTGGAGAGGTTGGCCGAGGCCGCCTCCCTGACCGCCGCCGGCAGTGTGCTCTCGCGCAACGCGTCGGCGAACTGGCGCGTGCGCGCCGACAGCCGATCGAGGTTCGCCGCCACGTGGCGGGCCGCGGCCCAGGCGTCCTCGAATCGCGTGCAGTAGTGGTTGCCGATCGGCGCGCCGCCCTCGCCGGACGACGAGGCCCAGCCGCAGCGGTCGGGCGTGCGGTTGGGAAACCGCCAGGTGATGAGGAAGGTGTACTCGGCGCTCTGGCGCGGCGCGATCCGGCGGTCGAGGCAGACGGCGGCCACGCGTCCCGGATCGTCGGACTCGGGGCCCACCCTGCCGTCCGCGGAGAAGTCGTCCCAGAAGTGGAGCGCGCTCGTCCACCAGCGGGCGCGCGGCCAGCCGCCGAGGACGGTGACCTCGCCGGCGTCGCCGGCCAGCGCCCACAGGCCAATCGTCCCGGACAGCGCGTGATCGTCGAGCAGCGCCGGATTCGACATCAGCACGCCGTGGAGACCTTCGCCCTCGACGATCGCGTTCTTTCTCGGGTCGGGCAAATAGCTCGGCACGCCGTAGGTGAGAAGCGGGTTCTCGACCGACCAGGCAATCGACACGTGCGCCGGCCGCGGGTGCGGGTTCGTGACGGTGTAGCGGAGGATGGCGACCGGCAGCCCGGAGTCGTCCGGGTCGTGCGGGATGAACGGCGAGAAGGCGTCGAGGCGGACGTCCACGCCGAGCCGGCCGTCGTGGAAGTCCACGCGGGCCAGCGGGAACTCGCCGGTGAAGGTGGCGCGCTCCAGGCGCTGCAGGCCGGGCGCGCTCCGCGATCCGAGCCCCCACGGCCCCTGGTAGGGCGGCGCAAGCCGCGCTTCGAGCACGCTCACGAATGGCGTGCCTGACCCATCGTCCACCCGGATGGAGGGGAACGCGTAGCCGGGCGCGAACCCTTGATCCGGCCGGTTGAAGATCTCCCAGTCGCGGAGCTGGCCGCGTCCGCCGAGGCAGATGGAGCCAGCGCCGATGCCGCCGAGCGGGAAAGCGATCTGCGACAGGTGCGCGCCGGTGAAGACGCGCGGGTACGCGACCTCGCCATGGCCGGCTGCGGCGGTGTGTGCCGCCTCGTGATGGACGTCACCTGGCTCGGTCCTTGCCGGCGGCTGGACTGGCGTCCGGGTGGCGGCCTCGACGCGCGCGGCGGCCGGCGTGACGGCGGCGGCCGCGATGGAGCGCTTCAGGAAGTCGCGGCGGCCGACCGGGCGGGAGGCATCGTCTGGCATGGCGCGGAGTATAGTGCGCGGCCGGCGGTTGACCAATGGCCTGGCGCTTCCTGCCTGGCGCCGCAATCGTGCCGTACGCACGTTTTGCCGATCACCAGTGCACTCGCCGGGCCCGACCGGCCCGTTCAGGGCCGGCACGGGTCTTTCATCCACCCGTCCTGATGGATCCGACCGACGGAAGTGAGACCGTCCCGCGTCCTCCCATGCTGCTGGAGGGTGCGCGGGGTGTGCTCGCGCTGCGGCACTGCAGTCCGCGGACGGCGGATGCGTACATCGGATGGATGCGCCGGTTCATCCTGTTTCACGGCCGGAGGCACCCGCGCATGCTCGGCGAGCCGGAGGTGGCGGCATTCCTGACGCATCTAGCCGCGAACGATCGGATTTCGAGCTCCACCCAGAACCAGGCCTTGAGCGCGCTGCTGTTTCTGTACCGGCACGTGCTGGGCCGGCCGCTCGGAGACGTCGCCGGCGCGCTGCGTGCGCGCCGCGCCACACACCTGCCGGTGGTCCTGAGTCGGGACGAAGTGCGCCATGTGCTGGCAGCGCTCGACGGCGTACCGGCGCTGGCGGCGGGCCTGCTCTACGGCGCCGGCCTGCGCCTGCAGGAGTGTCTCGAGCTGCGGGTCAAGGATCTCGACTTCGATCGGGGGCAGATCGTCGTGCGCGCCGGCAAGGGCGGGAAGGACCGGTGCGTGCCGTTTCCGGCGCGGTCGATGGGGCCCCTGAGGGCGCATCTGTCGGAGGTGGAGCGGCAGTTCCAGGCTGATCGTCTCGCCGGCGTCGGTCCCGTGCAACTGCCAGGCGCAATCGGCCGCAAGTATCCCGACGCGGGGGTTTCATGGCCGTGGCAATTCGTGTTCCCGGCGGCCCGCGTCTGCCGCGACCCGCGCTGGGGCGGCCCGACGCGTTATCACCTGCACGATTCCGCCCTGCAGCGGGCGTTCAAGGTGGCGGTGACTCGCGCGGGGATTTCGAAGCGCGCCACCTGCCACAGCCTCCGCCACAGTTTCGCCACGCACCTGCTGGAATCCGGCCACGACATCCGGACGATCCAGGAGTTGCCGGGACACCGTGACGTGGCGACGACGATGATCTATACGCATGTGCTGGAGCGAGGGGCACTGGGTGTGCGGAGTCCCGCGGACGACCTGTGACAACAGGTCGTGGGTTAGGCCGGCCTGCGCGGCAGCCTTGCGGGTCACTGTTCCCCGCCGGCGTGAAGTGCTAGGGTGAGGTGGCTGAGGCGATTGGGGGTTTCGGGGCGTTCCCGGTGACCCTTGATATGCCGACCAGCGTTTGCCGGAAGACGGGCGCGGGCTGGTCAACCTAATCAATAGTTAGGCCTACGGGCGCGGAACGCCGAGGTCAGTGCAGATCTTCCTGGCGAGGTCTTGGTTGATTTCGGCGTGACGGGGCACCGCTGAACTCTTGCGCGCGGAGCGATTGACGAAGATCGAGTGGTTACCGCCTTCCCGGAGCAACTCGCAGCCGTTCGACTCCAGATGGCGAATCAGCTCCCGGCGTTTCACGCACCAACCTTGAGTGGCTCGCGGATGACTTCAGCGTCGCCGGCCGCTTCGTCGGCTAACTCACGGTTGGCCTGCAAGACCATCGCCGCGGCCTCCTGCAGGTTGGCTCGGGCCTCTTCGAGCGTGGCCCCCTGCGTGTTTGCGCCGGGCAACTCCTCGACAAACCCGATGTAGCCCTCGGGAACCTTGCGAAAGACGGCGGTCAGTTGGACGCCCATGTCGCTATCATACGAGGGGCCGCGAGGCCTAACAAGCGGCTGCACCCGTCGGCGGCGGGCGACGTCGGGGTCATTGACAGGCTCATCACGCCGCCGCGGGTGAGCCACAGGTCGTTAGACCGCTGAACTGTCAACATCCGGGTCGGAGGAGTATCACCATCGTGCTGCGGAATGGGGCGGGCCCCGACGACGATATACTGCCGCTGTGCCCATCATTTCGATCTTCTTCGGCATCGTCGTGCGGATGTACTACAAGGAGCACGAGCCTGCGCATTTCCATGCCGAGCATCAAGGGCAGGACGCCAAGTTCGACTTCAGCGGTAAGATGATCGCGGGCAATATTCGGTCGACAACGGCGCTCCGGCTCGTTCGTGAGTGGGCGGCGCTTCATCGTGCCGAGCTCGAGGGGAACTGGGCGAAGATGAAGGTCGGCCAGCCGCTCGACAAGATCGCCCCTTTGGAATAGGACCGCTCATGCGCGTTCTTCCTGCTGTTGTCCGAGCCGAACATCGCGGCGGCTTCTCCATTCATCTGGTGTTCAACGATCAGTCCGAAGCGACGATCGATTTTGAACCCTGGCTGGATGGCCCGGTATTCGAGCCGTTGAAGGCCGCGAGCTATTTTCGCCGGTTCTTTGTCGAAGGTGGCACCGTGGTCTGGCCCAACGGCGCCGACATCGCACCGGAAACACTGTACGCAGCGGCCCGAGCCACGCGGTCTAACAAGGCGCTGCAGCCGACGGCGTCGGCATCACGAGGCAAACGCCGCGGCTGAGCGCCGATCGTTAGGCTGCCTAATTCACCGACTCTTTGAACTACGCTGCCGAATCCAGTCGGCGAGGGCCTCTTCTGAAATACGCCCGCCGGCGAGAGCCAGGAACTCGGCGACGATGTCAGGCTCTTCGGCTTCGAAGGCGTGGCCGTTGACCCCGAGGAACGTCACCATCGCCAGGAAGCCGATGCGCTTGTTCCCATCGCGGTATGGATGGTTAGTCACGAGTCCGAATGCGTACGCCGCGGCGAGCATCGGCAGGTCCGTGCGTTCCGCGTAGTGCCACTTCTGTTTCCCTCGGGCCAGGGCCGATTCGAGAAGGTTCTCATCGCGAATTCCCGGCAGGCCGCCGTGTTCGCGAAGCTGGTCGTTGTGAATGGCGTCGACCACTATGCGGCTCAGCCACGTCGGCTCGGCACGCCCAGCCACGAACTATTTCGCCAATTCCCGGAGGGCGTTGCGATACTTCTTGGCAGCCTTGGCGGCGACTCGCAGAGCCCGCTCGGTCTCCGGGTTGTAGGGCGTCAGCAGGATTCCGCGGTCGGTTTCCACGGCCAGGACGCGGTCGCCGGGCTCAAGCCGCAGGCGGTCGGCCATGTCTTTCGGTAGCGTGGCGCTCACGGATCCGCCGGCTTGGCGAAGCGTCACTTCCTTGGTCATGCCGGTATAGTAGCACATTAGTGCTACGGCAGCCTAACAAGCGTTTGCAGCCGACGGCGGCCGGTGCGATCATGAGGCCGGCGCGGCGGAAACGCAGGTCGTTAGGCCCACGAACCATGCGGACGTACAAGATCGAGTCAACCGTGACCTACGCGCTCTTCGTCATGGTCCTTCCGTGCGTAGCTGTTGCAGGTTGCGTGGTGGTCACTTGGATGGCCCTCTCCCAGGGCGCCAGTCCGGAGGCGCTCGCTTTCGTCGGCCTGTGGTGGGCCGCGATGCTGTTCGGGGCGTACCGGCAAGCGACCATGCCGCACACCATCGAGGTTGGGGACGACGGAAGGATTCGCTTTGTGGGAACGTTTCGAACAATGACCGTACCACCGTCAGAGGTCGTTTCAGTTCGGGGTGGAGGGCCCATGGTGCAGATAAGGCACACGGGCGGCAAGCTGCTGCTACTCAGTGGATTCACAGGCTTTCATGAGTTCCTAACGGAGCTGAGGCGCGCAAACCCGAACATTGAGATGCGCGGTGTGTGACAGCGGGAGCGTGAACGGACGGGTTGATCGTTAACGAAAGTCCGGCAGCATCCTTTACACCTTTCATGTCGCGCTAGATCCCAGTAATGCTCCCCGTGCGCACGTCAATCTTGCCGAGCAACGTACTGTAATAGACGATGTTCCAAATGCCATCGCCGACTTCTTCGAGGCCGATGTCGTGGCCCCCGAGCGCGTGGCTGAGAAACGGCTGACGCGAGTGGAGGCGGAAGGTGCCCGCGGTGCTGACCCGTCGGACCTCCATGTGCAGCGGGTAGTCGGGCGGCGTCGGACGCTCGGGATACTCGCGGAGCGAGGGGGACCAGAGGGCACTGGGCGTGCGGTCGCCGATCCCCTCGTGCGGCCGTTCGTTGTTGTAGCGCTGGCAGAAGGCATCGAATCGACGCTGCTGCGCGCGGAGACTGCCGGCCGCCGGACGGGCCGTCTCTCGCTTGAGCTCGCGATGCATCCGCTCATGGGTGCCGTTCTCTTGTGGACTCGCGGGCGTGATGCGCTGGTGCACGATGCCGAGTTGCATCCACCAGACATTCAGTGCCGCGAGGCCGTGAATGCCGGTCGAGGCGAACGGCACACCGTTGTCGGTGCGGATGGCATCCGGCAAGCCCACCTCGCGGAAGAGCGCGCGGAAGACCGGCTTCGCCTCGCGGGTCTTCACGGAGCGTAGCCCGTGGCAGGCCAGCACGCGGCGGCTGAAGTGATCGGTCACCGTCAGCGGATAGCAGTACTGGCCGTCGCCCAGGAGGAACTGGCCCTTGAAGTCCGCGGGCCAGATCTGATTCGGCCGCTGCGTCGAGAGACCGACCGCTCCAGGATGGGCCCACTTCTGCCGGCGCCGATTCTTGTGCAGTAGCGCGTGCCGCTCGAGGATCGCATTGACGGTACTGCGCGCCGGCCACAGGCGGTGCGGGTGCCGCGTCCGCAGCACGCGCAACAGCTTCTTCGCCCCCCAGCCGTACTCGCGTCGGGCCGCGACGATCAGCGCCTCCAGCGCCTCGCTGGTGCGATGCGGGCACCGTTGCGGCGCACGACTTCGGTCGTCCAGGCCCGCGCCGCCCTCGGCCGCATGGCGCGCGATCCACTTGTACCCCGTCGGACGGCTCACGCCGTACCGCTCGCACAGCTCGGTCATCGACCAGTGGCCACTCGTCAGGTCGTGCACGAACGCGAGCCGTTCCTTCACCACATGCGTTTCCATCCAGGGCATCCTCCTGGTGTAAACGATGTGCCCGGACTTGTGTTAACTATGTCCCCGGCCTATACCTGACAGCGGCCTAACAAGCCGCTGCAGCCGACGAGCGGTGGGCAGATCGGGGGGTACGGTGAGCACCGAGGTCGCCGCTCGCGGCTGAGCGGCACGACGTTAGGCGGACACAAACGGGCCGACGGAGGACGGGGCATGGCTCGACTCGAAGGAATTCGGCTCATTCTGGCGGTTCGAAATCTTCGCACTGCCACCGACTTCTACCTGAACGCCCTGGGCTTCCGGCGAGACTTCGGTGACGAGTCGGACGGCTGGAGCTGGCTCTCTCGGGACAACTTTCGCGTTGGCCTGGGCGAGTGTTCGGACGCCGCGCCGGCCAGCGAGCTGGGCGACCATTCGTACGTGGCGTACGTCAACGTCGATGACATCGACGGGCTCTACGCCGAGCTCGTTTCACGCGGGGCACCGATCCGGACCCCGCCAGAAACGAAGCCGTGGGGAATGCGGGAGTTCGCGCTGCAAACACCAGACGGTCATCGGATGACGTTCGGCAGCATGGCGCAATGATGATCACGATCACACCTCGCGAGGTCGACGATGGCGACGGTCTCGCGCTGCGCGACAGGTGGCGCCGGGGCTATTCCTTGGCAAGAGCGGACCAGGCTGGCAGCGGCAAGGGGCACTGATCGAGGCGCGACCGGGTTCGAGAAGATTCGAAATGAGGCCGCCTAACCAGCATTGCGGCCGACGGCGGCAGGCGCGATCATGAGCCGCCGCGGCTGAGGCGCAACGTTGGACGGACAGACGAAGACGATGTCGGCGGGCTTCTGCCCCGAGGAGCCGGGGGCGGCGTGGCTCCATCGGCGGCGGCAGTTGAAGCAAGGCTCCCGAGGATGGCAGAGCGATCAGGTTCCCGCAATGATCGGTTCGGTAATCGGCAGCCAACCCGTCACGAACAGCTGGCGGGACGGCCCTGGGATGCGTCATACCATGATGGCCCCGCTCCTTGGGATATTGGTCGGCCGCAGCCAGCAGTAGTGCGTTTGGCATCCGAGAGCGGATTCGCCGGACCGGTGCTCGATGTCGGCTGCGGGACCGGCGAGAACGCTCTTCACATCGCCTCCCTGGGATTCGCTATTCTGGGTGTTGACGTGGCCGAGACGGCACTGGCGATGGCCCGAGCGAAGGCCCATCAGCGTGGGATTGACGTAGAGTTCACTGCGGCTGACGCGTTTCAATTGGAGCGGCTGGGCCGCACGTTTCAGACGGCGCTCGACTGCGGACTGTTCCATGCGCTCGCGGGCGACGAGCGACGAAGATACGCAAGGAGTGTGGCGTCGGTGACCGAGCACGGTGGAACTCTGTATGTGCTGTGCTTCAGTGACGCTGGTCCCGACCTTGGCCCACACCCTGTCAGTCGGGAAGAGCTGCGAGCGACGTTCAGCCTCAACAGCGGGTGGAACATCGCCGCCATCGAACCCGACCGACTTCAGACAAGGATCCATGACGACGGCGCAGCGGCCTGGCTCGCGACAATCAATCGGCTCTAGCAGCACGCCGCTTCGGGTGAATCACGATCGCGTGACCGAGGACGACCACAGACGTTGGAATCTGCCGGACTGGGTCCAGGCTGCCCTGCGAGCGCCGACCTTCTCGGGAAGATACGAGCTGGACTTCCGTGTCAATCCGTATTTCCAGCGAGGCGACTGACCCCTGGAGTCGCGATCGTTAGCCGCATGACTCAGCCCGTTCGTGGTACGGAGACGCGTCGAGCCCCATGACACGGCCGAGCCTGCTTCCGGTGCTCGTAACCGGAGCCACGGGCCGGGTCGGGCGGCTCGTGGTCGACCGGTTGCTGCGCGAGGGCGTGCCGGTGCGAGCCCTCACGCGCCGGCCGGAGGCCGCGAGGTTGCCTGCGGGCGTCGAGATCATCGCGGGAGACCTCACTCGACCCGAATCGCTCGACACCGGCCTGCGGGGAACCGGTGCGGTCTTCCTCGTCTGGACCGCCCCGCCAGCGACGGTCCCGGCTGTCATCGACCGGCTCGCGCGCCACACGCGGCGCGTCGTCTTTCTCTCCTCGCCGCATCGAACCCCGCACCCGTTCTTCCAGCAGCCGAATCCGATGGCGGTGCTCCACGGCGAGATCGAGCGGGTGATCGCGGCGGCTGGCCTCGCGTCAACCGTGATCAGGCCGGGGATGTTCGCGTCGAACGCGCTGCACTGGTGGTCGGTACCGATTCGAACGGGAGGCGTGGTCCGTTGGCCGTACGGCGCGGCCGAGACGGCACCAATCGACGAGCGCGACATCGCGACGGTCGCGGCGCGTGCACTCCATGACGACGGGCATGCGGGCGGTGACTACGTCCTCACCGGTCCGGAGTCACTGAGTCAGGCCGAGCAGGTGGGCATCATCGGCGCCGCCATCGGACGCCGGATCCGGTTTGAGGAGTTGTCGCCGGAAGAATTCCGGCGCGAGACGGCGGGGAGCTGGCCGCGTCCGGCCGTGGACATGCTCCTGGCCGCCTGGGGAGCCACGATAGGACACCCGGCGTTCGTCACCTCCACCGTGTCGGACGTTACCGGATCGCCGCCCCTGCCTTTTCGCCAGTGGGTCGCCGATCATGCCGCAGCCTTTCTCGAATGTCCTGGGTGACGAGGCGCGCGCCGCGCTACAGCCGCACGCGTTCCAGGTAGGTCACGCTCTGCGGGATGTGCCCGAGCGGGTCGTTGCTCTCGTCCTCGATGTAGTACAAGCCGACGCCGGCGTCCTTCGCCGCACGAAGCACACCGGGCATGTCGATCTGCCCGCTGCCGACCGGCACGTCCACCTCGGGTGGAGCGATCGCCGATCCGGCCACCACCGGCACGCCCTTCTTCAGGTCCTTCAGGTGCAGGCTCGTGACCCGCGGTCCGTACTTCGTGATCAGTGCCGCCGGATCCGCGCCGCCGTAGTACGCGTGAAAGACGTCCATCTGGAACGCCACGGTCGTCTGGTCGGTCGCGCCGGCCAGCGTGTCGAACAGCGTGCCCTCGGTGGACGGCACGAACTCGTAGCCGTGGCAGTGGTAGGCAAACCGCATGCTGGCGGCAGCCGCGGCCTTCCCAATCGCGTTGAACGATTCGGCGGCCGAGAGCGCGGCCTCGCGCGTGAACGGCCCGTCGTGATCGATCCAGGGGCAGACGACCCACGTGGCCCCGAGCGCACGTGCCTCGGCGAAGGCGGCGGCGCCCTGATCGCGCAGGCGCTCGAAATCCATGTGTGCCGATCGGCAGCGCAGGCCGGCGGCATCGAGTGCCGCCCGGAGCTCGGCCGCGGTGTGCTTCCAGAGGCCGGCGCCCTCGACGTCCCGGAACCCGAGCGCCCGCACCTTCGCGAGCGTGCCGGCAAGGTCTGACGGCAGGTACTGGCGCAGGCTCCACAGCTGCAGACCGACCGGGCCCTTCAGCGGGCTGGCGATGTCCGGGACTCGCCCTGATGCAGCCGTCGATCGCGCGATCGACGTGCCAAGCGCCGCGCCGACCACGGCCAGGAAGTCTCGACGGGACGGCATCACATATCCCTCATCGGAAGAGGACCTACACCGACAGGAACCACTGGCGGCGGTAGAGCACCCACGCGACGGCGTACATCAGCAGTGTATAGGCGAGCGCGTACAGAAGCGAGGCGTTCACCGGCGAGGCCAGGGGCGCGAAGACCGTCGCGAAGATTCGCTCGCGGACGTCGAGCGCGTAGAGCGCGCTGTCGAGAAGCTCGGCCACCATGTAGACGCTGATCGCGTTCATGCCGAAGATGACGAAGGGCCGCACCGCCCGCGCCCAGCCGCGCACGTCCACGATCCACGCCGTGGCCGCCAGCAGCACGAAGTCGAGGCCCGCCATGAAGAGGGAGAACGAGCTCGTCCACAGCTTCTTGTTGATCGGCAGCCAGTGGCTCGCGAGGAGCCCGAGCGCGATCAGGACCACGCCGGCGGCCGCCATGCGCCAGAGCCGATCGGGCAGCGTGCGCGGAAGCGCCAGGATGTCGCCGGCGAGCGTGCCGAAGAGGAGCGTCGCGATCGCGGGCAGCGTGCTGACGATGCCTTCCGGGTCCCAGGTCACGGTATACGCGTAGTTGTGGCGGCCGAGCACGATGCGATCGACGTAGTGCGCGAAGTTCCCCTCCACGTCCAGCCGCCCCGCCCCGTAGCCGGGCACGGGGACCAGCATCATGAGCGCCCAGTACACGCCCAGCAGGGCCACGATCCACGCGATCCGCCCGCGCCTCCCCGTCCAGAGCCAGATGGCGGCCCCCGCGAGATAGCAGATCGCGATCCGCTGCAGCACGCCCATCAGGCGAAGCGTCGAGAGATCGAACCGTGGAAACGCGTACACGAGCAGGCCGAGCGCATAGAGGATCAGCGCGCGCCTGGTCGCCTGACGCAGCAGGTCCGCCCGGCGCATCCCGCCGGCACGCCGGCGCGTGAACGAGAGCGTCAGCGCCAGGCCGGCAATCCAGAGGAACGAGGGGAAGACGACGTCGGTTGGGGTCCACCCGTTCCACTCGGCATGCCGAAAGGGCCAGTAGACGAATCGCCCGTCGCCCGGCGTGTTCACCAGGATCATCAGGGCGATGGTGACGCCGCGGAAGGCGTCGAGGGCGATCAGGCGTGCGGACCGTGCGGCGACTGGAAGCTCGGCCATCGAACCGCATCATAGCCCCACAAAATCGGATCGGGACGAATTTCAACGAATTTCAAGCGGCGGCTGCGGCAACTGCCGCCCGCAGAAGCAGTTGCCGGAAATTGGATCGGGACGAATTGCTCAGCGCGTGCCCAGCATCCGGGGCCGCCCGCAGCCGGACGGCCCCGGCGCTCACCCGTTCGTCGATCGCGGGTACTTCCCGGTCGCCGTCCGTGAGGTGCCCGAGGCGGCCATTCCACGGATCGGTGTCACTCGCGGGACGGCCGCCACCGCGTGCGCGTCGAGATCGGAAGCACGCCGATCAGGGCTGCCGGCAATGCCGTCACGATGGCCGGGTTCCTGATTGCCGCCGTGTTGCTGATCGGGCCGCTCACCGGATGGGGCAGCCGGTCCCGCGCGCTCGTTCCCGAGTCGGGATAGAGTGTCGGGAGCGGGCCGAGCGAAGGAGACCCTCATGGGCCTTTACCTGTATCGAGTGATGGGCGCCGCCATGCTGGACGGCTCGATGTACGAAGGCATCGAGGCCGATCGTCATGCCACGGGCCAGGCGACGCTGACCGTCGTCTTCGCCAGCCTGGCCGCCGGGATTGGCGCTGGCGGCCTGTACGGCATGCGCGGCTCGACGTTCGTCACGTTCACCGTCATCGCGCTGATGACGTGGGTCGCCTGGGCGGTGCTGATGTTCAACATCGGGACGCGGCTGCTGCCCGAGCCGCAGACCGACGTCACGCTGGGTGAGCTGCTCCGGACGACGGGCTTCGCGGCGGCGCCGGGGCTGCTGCAGGTATTCGCGCTGCTGCCGCGGATGGCGGTCCCCGTGTTCGTGGCCACGATCGTCTGGATGATCGCGGCGATGGTGATTGGCGTCCGCCACGCGCTCGACTACCGCAGCACCTGGCGGGCCCTGGCCGTGTGCGGCGTGGCCGCAAGCCTGGCGCTCGCGCTCGCGTTCACGATGGGCGTGTTGTTCGGGCCGACGGTGTCCTGACCTACAATGCGCGGATGGCTCCTTCGATCCTGATCCTCACCGGCGACGCCGGCGAGAGCTACGAGTGCCTCTACGCCCGACACCGGCTGCTCGAGGCCGGCCTCGTCCCCCGCATCGCGGCGCCGAGCCGCCGGCGCCTGCACCTCGTGATCCACGACTTCGAGCCCGGCTGGGACACCTATGTCGAGCGGCAGGGCTACGGCGCCGAGTCGGACCTGACGTTCGATCAGGTGGACGCCGGCGAATACGAGGCGGTGCTCGTGCTGGGCGGCCGGGCGCCGGAATACCTCCGGCACGACACGCGCGTGCTCGACATCGTGCGCGAGTTCGACCGGCGTGAGAAATGGGTGTTCGCGATCTGCCACGGCGTGCAGATCCTGGCGGCGGCCGAGCTGATTGGCGGCCGGCGCGTCACGGCGTACGAGAACTGCCGATGGGAAGTGGAAGCGGCAGGCGCGACCTACGTCACCACGGAGCAGGCCGTCCGCGACGGGCGGCTCGTGACCGGCCAGACCTGGCAGTCCCATCCGGAGTTCTATCGCCTCGTGTTCGAGTGCCTGGGACACTGACGCCAGGACTCGTGTCATGATTGGCGCTCACGGCGTGCTCGACCTCGACGGCGCGCGCGTGCACGTGAGCAGCTGGGGCACGGGGCCGCCGATCGTGTGCCTGCACGGCCTCGGCGGCGGCGCACACTTCTTCCAGACGCTGGGGCTGGCGCTTGCCGACCGCTACCGCACCGTGGCGCTGGACTTTCCCGGATCCGGCCTCAGCGCCGCGCGGCCTTCCTGCGCACTCGAAACGTTCGGCGCGCTGGTGACGACCCTCGTCAGGCACGAGTCGCTGGACCCGCTCGCTCTCGTCGGGCACTCGATGGGCACCATCGTCGGTCTCGAGGCGTTCCGCCGCTCGCCGCGGATCGCCCGCGGCCTGGTGGCGGTGGGCGGCCTGCCCGACGCGCAGCCCGAGTCGCGAGCGCGGATTGCCGAGCGGGCCGGCCGGATCCGCCGCTCGGGTCTCGCGGGGCTCGGCGAGGAAGCCGCCGCCGCGAATCTCTCGGTCCGCACCAGACACGAGCAGCCCGCCGTCGCGGCGCTCTTCGGGCGGCTGTTCGAGATGCAATCGGCCGAAGGGTATGTGGCGACGGCCGGGGCGCTGACCACGTGGACGGCGCCGCCGCTGCCCCCGCTGGACGGCGTCTCGTGCCTCCTGGTGTCGGGAGACGAAGACGGCTACGCTCCTCCGACGGCCATGCGCCGATTCCAGGCCGCGCTGCCCCCGGGTACCGTTCTCGAGATCCTGTCCGGCTGCGGCCACCTGCCGTTCTTCGAGCATCCGCAGGCGTTCGCCGCGATCATCCGGCGCTTTCTCGATCGGCTGGCCGGCCGCGATGCCGCACGAGGGTAGCGCCGCGGATCCACGCCGTGGATCAGCTCGCCGCCAGCCTGTCGGGCATGACGAACACCCGGCGCGCCCGCTCGGACGACAGCGTGCCTGTCCTGTAGTAGCGGTCCAGGATCGAGGGCGTCCACGTGAGCAGGTCGGGATTGCGCGCCGCGAAATCGGTCCAGCTGCCTTCCCTGCCGGCCGCATCCAGCCGCTCGTTGATCAGCAGGACGTAGGCCGTCGTGATCGTCTCGTGATAGAGGTCCGGCTTGCCCCGTGCGACGGCAAAGCGCCGGAGGGCGGTGGAGAACCGGTCAAGCGCCTCGGCGAGCGGCAGGTGCCGGAGATACCACCAGGCGACCCGGACGTGATGCGGGTGATGAAACCCCTCGGCGGGCATGCCTCCCGACTCGAACGCCCGCACCAGCGCTTCATCGTCCACGACGTGGTCTCCTTCCGGCGGATGATCAGATCACGGGCGTCGGCGTCGTGAGCGCGGCCAGCACCTCCTTGTAGAGGTACTTCGCGCCCTCGATGCCGTTGAGGGGCCCCTCCTCGTACTCGAGCGCGAAGGTGCCCTTGAAGCCCGAGGCCAGCATGATGCGCGTGGAGCGCTGCACGTCGTTTTTCCCGCCCCACCGGTCCCAGTACTTCGCGTGCACGTTGGTGCGCGCGTACGGCGCCAGGGCCTTCAGGCCGCTGACGAGCATGTAGTCGTACTCCCAGTTGCAGAAGTCGGGAGACGCCGAGCAGTAGGGGTGGTTCACCTCGTCCACGATGATGCGGATGTTGATGGGATCGGCCGCCAGGCCCCAGTGGTTCTCCAGGGTGACGTGGATGCCGAGATTGCCGCCGTGGTCCGCCATCTCCTTGTACGACTCGATGGCCGCGGCGAGATACTTGCCGATCTCGTCGTTGCGCGGGTAGCCGTTCGAGGGGTCGCGCACCGCCTGCGGCCGGATCGACGGCCCCAGCGCGCGCGGCGAGTTCATGCGGACCGACCGCGCGCCGAGGATGGCCGCCCCGTCGAGCCATTTCTTGCCGATCGCGACGCCGGCCTTCCGCGCCTCCTCGTCCGGGCCGGCCAGGTCGGTCGGCGCGTTGTTGGAGATGTGCTGAACCTTCGTGCCCGCCGCCGCGACCTTCGACGCCATCGTCTCGAGCCACGTGCGACCGGACGGGCTGGACGGATCGAACGTGCCGTTCACGAACATGGTGTCGTCGGTGACGTCGCCGAAGAGGCCCGAGAAGATGTCCATGTGGGTGACGCCCGGAAACGTGTCCCGCGTGAACTGCGGGAAGTCGAGCATCGTGATCTCGCCGTACTTCTGCTTCATCTCCTCGGGTGTCACGCCGGCGTTGCCGCGGAACGGCCCGGACCTCGGCTGGCTGCGCGGGGGCCGCTTGAAGATGTAGCGAATCGGGTAGGAGCAGGAGGCGATGCGGGCGAGGCGGTTGCTCTCGGCCTGCGTCTCGGCACGGGCCTGCTCGGCGGGCGTCAGCATCACGCCGGCGGCCGTCAGGCCCGCGCCGGCTGTCTTGAGAAAATCGCGTCTATCCATGAGCCCGCATTCTCTACCGCCCGCGCGCCGACGTCAAAGGCCATCGGCTGGGCGGGGAGAGCGGCGAGGATACCGAGACAGGTGCGCCATTCAGTGCGGCCGGACGACCTGGAACTTCCCGGACGCGTGCAGCAGGCTCATCACGTAGAGCAGCCTGTCGTAGTACCCGGAACACCTGGCTCGACGGCACCATCAGCTGCCACAGCGCCTGGGTGAACAGGCGCTGCGTGTCCGGGTCGCCGTGGAACAGCTGCTGGTAGGCGTCGTCGATCTTCGCGTCGATCTCGGAGCTCGCGTGGCCCGCTTCGGCGAACAGGTTGCGGTAGCGCCCCGTGGCGTACGCCCCTGAGCCGTCGGAGATGGCGGCCGGCTGCGCCTGGGTGGCCGCAACCTCTGGACTCGGCGCCACGGCCGCCACGAGAGCGGCCAGAGCGAACATGCGAACTGACGTGGGTATCGGCATGGCGAGTCGGGATGAACGCGGGTTGGTGGCCTGTTTCGCTCTAGGCGATCTGCCAGCGGAGAAAGCCGGTCAGCCAGCGATGGGCCTCGCGGTCGCCGTACGCAAGCGCTGGCCCGAGGGGGGAACCGAGCACCGCCACGACGCCACGGCCGACAGGGCATGCGCACCCGACCGTGGTGTCGGCCGCCCGCGCAAGGGGCTGCCATCCGGGCCCGGAGAGGGGCAGCACGCGGCTGAAGTCGCGCACCTTCGCGGTCACAGGCCCCGTGAAGTCGACGTAGGGGACGCGGTCGGCGGCGCGCACGGCCGGCCAGAGCGCCAGCCCGCCGTCAGCCCGAATCCCGAACGAGCCGTGCAGCCATCGGCGGCCGGTCCGTTCCTTCTCCGGCGCCTCGAACCCGGCGGCCGACTCGACCAGCACCCGCGCCCCGCGCCACGCGGCGTCGAGCACACGGTCAGTCGCGTCCGGCGACAGCCAGAGGACCGCCGGCAGGATGAGGACGTCTGCCGACCTGGCGAGCGCGGGCCGGCCGTCCGCGGTCTGCCGGTCCACGCGGCGCCCTCCGCCCGCAAGCGCCCGCCAGTACCCGCCGGCCGAGTCCGCCAGCGCGGCCGATCCGCTCTCCAGCATCACGACGTGCTGGACGGATGGCGCGCGGAGGACGATCGGCAGGGCCGCCGTCGATCCGGCCACCGCGAGGAAGGTGCGCCGCGTCAGCTCCACCTCAGAAGCGCCCTTCAATCAGCCGGGTCATCGCGGCCGCCGTGTCGTGGAACTGCTGGTCCGGCGCGTAGCGGTACCGCGCTTCCATCTCGGCCACGAGCCAGCCGTCGTAGCCGACCTTCTGGAGCGCGGCGCGGATGGCCGGCCAGTTGTTGTCGCCGAGGAAGATGTTGGTGTACACGCTCTGGTCGCCGCAGCGCCCGCGATGCCGATGCACGTCCTTCAGGTGGATGCGCGTGATGCGCGGGCCGTGGATCTCGATCCACTGCTCGGCGAACCCGGTCTCGTGGATGTTGCCGACGTCGAGGTGGATGCCCACGTGCGGGCTCCCGACGTCGTCCAGGAACGTCGCGAACTCGCGCGGCGACATCAGGAAGCGCTGTTCGGCGTTGCAGTTCTCGCAGCCGATGCGGACGCCGGCCTGCCCCGCCGGGCCGGCGAGCCGCTGCACGCTCTCGATCGTCCGCTGGTACACCTCGTTGTAGGGGATCTCCTCGGTGACGATGCCGGCGACCATGAGGATGGCGTCGCAGCCGACCAGGTGCGCCACCTCGATCTGCCGCTCGAGGTGATGGAACGCCAGGTCGCGGATCTTCGGATCGCGCGATGACACCGGGTGGTCCCAGTCGAGCGTGTTGGACACGTTCGACACCGCGAGGCCGGCGTTCTTCACCCGCCGCGCCAGCGCTGTCACCGCGGCGTCGCCCGTGTCGACCTGCAGCCAGGGCGTCCCGCCGAGCCACAGCTCCACACCATCGAAGCCGGCTTTCTTGATCAGGTCGAGGCCCCGCTCCAGGCCCCATCCGGACGGAATCAGGGTATCGCCAATCGATTTCTGCATCGGGCGTCCTGGGCGCCACGCGCGGGCGCGGATGTGACCGACCGCCTCTAGCCTCCTCCCTCTCCGTCAGCTCGTCGCCACGGCGTGCTTGCGCCGCGCGCCCCACAGGCGCAGGCGATCGAGGTACAGATACACCACCGGCGTCGTGTAGAGCGTCAACACCTGGCTCACGATCAGGCCGCCGACGATGGCGATGCCGAGCGGCTGCCGGAGCTCGGCGCCTTCACCCGCGCCGACCACCAGGGGCACGGCGCCAAGCATCGCGGCCATCGTCGTCATCAGGATTGGCCGCAGCCGCAGCAGGCAGGCCTCCCGGATGGCTGCCTGCGGCGTCAGGCCGCGCTCGCGCTCGAGCTGCAGGGCGACGTCGATCATGAGGATCGCGTTTTTCATGACGACCCCGACGAGCAGGAACAGCCCCAGCATCGCGATCAGGCTGAACTCCGTGTCGAGCGCCTGCAGGGCCAGCAGCGCGCCCACGCCGGCCGACGGCAGCGTCGAGAGGATCGTCAGCGGGTGCATGTAGCTCTCGTAGAGCACGCCGAGCACGATGTAGACGATGAACAGCGTGCCCAGGATGGCAATGGGCTGGTCCCCCTGCATGCGCTCGAAGAGCCGCGCGTCGCCCTCCAGGCCGCCCTGCACGGTGGACGGCATGTCGAGCCGCGCGACCGCCTGATCGATGGCGTCCTGGGCCTCGCTGAGGCTCACGCCCGGCTTCAACTGGAAGTCGATGTCGGTGGAGGCGAACTGCCCGCGATGCCGCACGCGGTCCGGCGCCACCGTCCGGTCGTAGTGGCTGAAGGCCGAGAGCGGCACGGTCTCGCCGCCCGCCACGATGTAGAGGCGGTCGAGCGCCTCCGGCCCCCTGGCCTGATCCGGCTCCACTTCCATCACGACGCGATACTGGTTCAGCGCGTTGTAGATCGTCGAGACCTGCCGCTGGCCGTACGCGTTGTTGAGCGTCTGGGTGACCGTCGCCATGTCCACGCCCAGCCGGCGCGCCTCGGCGCGATCGACCGTCAGCGACACCTGCTGGCTCGTCTCGAGCTGGTCGTCGAACCCGGTCAGCTGGGGCAGCTGCACCAGGGCGTTCTTGACGCGCTCGCCCCAGACGCGCAGCAGGTGCGAGTCGTCGGCGAGGAGCGTGTACTGGTAGCCGCCGCCGTCCCCGCCGCCGCCGAAGTGAATGTCCTGCTGGACGAACATCCAGACCCGCGCGCCGGGGATGTGCGGCAGGGTCTGGCGGAGCCGCTCCACGACCTGCTGCGCCGAACCCTTGCGCTCCGACTTCGGCTTCAGCCGGATGAACGTCCACGCGTTGTTGATGCCGCGGCCGCCGCCGATGAACCCGCCGACGCTCTCGACGGCGGGGTCGGCGAGCACGCCGCGGCGCAAGGCATCGATCTTCGGCTGCATCACCTGGAACGACAAGCCGTCGTCGCCGCGGATGAAGCCGCCGATCTGCCCGGTGTCCTGCATGGGCAGGAAGCTCTTGGGGGCGGCAATGTACAGACGGATGTTCAGGAGAATGACGCCCAGGAGGAGGCAGACGACGAGCGGCGCGTGCGCGAGCGCCCAGCCGAGCGATCGGCCGTAGCCGCGTCGCAGGCGGTCGAACCCGCCCTCGCTGAGGCGCTGCCAGAAGTGCTGCTGCTCCCGCGGCTTGCGATGGCCCAGCCAGCGGGCGCACAGCATCGGCGTCAGGGTCAGCGACACGACGAGCGAGATGGTGATCGCAGCCACCAGCGTGATCGAGAACTCGCGGAACAGCCGCTCGATGATGCCGCCCATGAACAGGATCGAGACGAACACCGCGGCGAGCGCGAGGTTCATCGAGAGCAGCGTCGAGCCGACCTCGCGTGCGCCGGCGAGCGCCGCCTCGAACGGCGGCTTCCCCAACTCGACGTGCCGGGAGATGTTCTCCAGCACGACGATCGCATCGTCCACGACCAGACCCGTCGCGACGATGAGCGCCATCAGCGAGAGATTGTTCAGCGAGAAGCCGGAGAGATACATCACGGCGAAGCTGCCGACGAGCGCCACCGGGACAGCGGCCACCGGGATGAACGCCGCCCGCGCGCTCCCGAGAAACGCCAGCACGACGAGGATGACGAGGCCGACGGCGATGAGCAGCGTGCGCTCGGCGTCGTGCAGCGTGCCGCGAATGCTGAGCGACCGGTCGCTGGCGACGCTCAGCTTCGCACCGGCCGGGAGGAACGCGCGCAGCGCGGGCATCTGGCTCTTGATGGCGTCCACGGTCTCGATGATGTTCGCGTCGGGCTGCCGGCTCACCACCAGCAGCACGGCCGGCTGCTCGTTGAAGAACCCTACGTTGAACCGGTCCTGCACGTCGTCGGCGACGCGGGCGACGTCACCGAGGCGCACCGGGGCGCCGTCCACGTAGCGGATGATGAGGGGCCGGTACTGCGCGGCCCGCGTGAGCTGGTCGCTCGCCTGCACCTGCCAGGCGCGGTCGCCCTGCTCGACGAGGCCCTTCGGCCGCAGGAGGTTGGCCCCGGCAATCACCCGCCGAACGTCGTCGAGCGCGATGCCGTAGTGCGTGAGCGAACGGGGCTCCAGCTCCACGCGGACGGCGGGCAGCGAGCCGCCGCCGACCTCGACGTCGCCCACGCCGCCCACCTGCGCAACCTTCTGCGCCAGCACGGTGGACGCCAGGTCGTACAGCTCGCTGGGGCTCCTGGTGTCGGAGGTGAGCGCCAGGATCATGATGGGCGCCTGCGACGGGTTGATCTTCCGATAGCTCGGCATGCCCGGCAGCCCGCTCGGCAGGAGCGACCGCGAGGCGTTGATGGCCGCCTGCACCTCGCGGGCGGCGCCATTGATGTCCTTGTCGAGATCGAACTGGACGTTGATGCGCGTGGAGCTCTGTGAGCTGTTGGATGTGATCTCGTTGACGCCCGCAATCGTGCCCAGCGCGCGCTCGAGCGGCGTGGCCACGCTCGAGGCCATGATTTCGGGGCTCGCGCCGGGCAGCGAAGCCGACACCGAGATCATCGGAAAGTCCACCTGGGGGAGCGGTGACACCGGCAGGAACGAGAATGCCGCCGCCCCGGCGAGCACGATCGACACGTTGATCAGCGTGGTGGTGACCGGACGGCGGATGAACGGGGACGACAGGCTCATGGCGTCCTCACGCGGTCGTGGGGTCGTCCATCGCCATGGCAGCCGGAGCGACCCGCCACGAGCGGCCGAGGCGATCGAAGAAGAGGTAGATGACCGGCGTCGTGAAGAGCGTCAGGACCTGGCTCACCAGCAGCCCGCCCACCATCACCAGGCCGAGCGGCTGTCGCAGCTCGGCGCCCGAGCCGGACGCGAACATCAGGGGCAGCGCGCCGAAGATGGCCGCCAGCGTCGTCATCAGGATCGGCCGGAACCGCAGGAGCGCGGCCTGGTAGATGGCCTCGGTCGGCGGCAGCCCCTGCTCGCGCTCGGCGTCGAGCGCGAAGTCGATCATCATGATCGCGTTCTTCTTCACGATGCCGATGAGCAGGATGATGCCGATGATGGCAATCAGGCTCAGGTCCTGACCGGTGAGCAGCAGCGCCAGCAGCGCCCCCACGCCGGCCGAGGGCAGTGTCGACAGAATCGTGATCGGGTGGATGTAGCTCTCGTACAGCACGCCCAGCACGATGTACATCGTGACGATGGCGGCGATGATGAGCAGCAGCGTGCTGGAGAGCGAGGCCCGGAAGGCCTCGGCGGCGCCCTGGAACCGCGTCTGGATGCTGGCCGGCATGCCGATGCCGGCCTCGGCCCGCTCGATCGCCGAGACGGCCTGGCCGAGCGAGTAGCCCTCGCCGAGGTTGAACGACAGCGTGACGGCCGGGAACTGGCCCTCGTGGCTGATCGACAGGCGCGTATGCCGCTCCTCGATCCTCGCGATGCTGTTCAGGGGAATCTGCTGCGCGCTGGAGGTGACAGACGTCGGCGCTGTCGTGCCGGCGTTGCCGGTCGCGCCGCCCCCCGTGGCCCTGCCGCCGCCGCTCGTGGCCACGTGGATCTGCCCGAGCGAATCGGGGCCGATCTGGTATCGCGGGGCAGCCTCGAGGACCACGCGGTACTGGTTGGCCTGCGTGTAGATCGTCGAGATCAGCCGCTGGCCGAACGCGTCGTACAGCGCGTCGTCGATGGCCGAGACGCTCACGCCCAGCCGGCTGGCGGCGTCGCGATCGATGTTCAGGTACGCCTGCAGCCCGCGGTCCTGCAGGTCGCTGGCCACGTCCATCAGCTCGGGCGCCTGCTGCAGGCGCGCGAGCAGGCGCGGCACCCACAGGCTCAACTCGTCGGCGTTCGGGTCCTCCATCGTGAACTGGAACTGCGTGCGGCTCACGCGGTCCTCGATTGTCAGATCCTGCACCGGCTGCAGGTAGAGCGTGATGCCGGGAACGTCCTGCAGGCGCCGGCGCAGGCTCGCGATGATCGCCGTCGCGGTGCGATCCCGCTGCGCGCGCGGCGCCAGCGTGACCAGCATGCGGCCGCTGTTGAGCGTCGCGTTGGCGCCGTCCACGCCGATGAACGACGACAGGGCGGTGACGTCGGGCTCCTGCAGGATCGCGTGCGCGGCGGCCTGCTGGCGCTCGGCCATGGCCGAGAACGACACCGACTGCGGCGCCTCGGTGATCACCTGGATCGCGCCGGTGTCCTGCACCGGGAAGAAGCCCTTCGGTACGGCGATGTACAGCACGACGGTCAGGATGAGTGTGCCCAGGGCCACGAGCAGCGTGAGCACCTGGTGGTCCAGGACCCAGTGCAGCCATCGGCCGTAGCCGGCGATGATGCCGTCGAGCAGGGCGCCGGTCCTGCGGTAGAACCACCCCTGCTCGCCCGCGTGCAGGTGCCGGAGCAGCCGCGCGCTCATCATCGGCGTCAGCGTGAGCGACACGACCAGCGAAATCAGGATCGACACCGCCAGCGTGATCGCGAACTCGCGGAAGAGCCTTCCCACCACGTCGGCCATGAAGAGCAGCGGGATGAGGACGGCGATGAGCGAGATCGTGAGCGAGATGAGCGTGAAGCCGATCTCCCTGGCGCCGATGAGGGCGGCCTGGATGGCCGAGGCGCCCTCCTCGAGGTGACGCGCGATGTTCTCGACCATGACGATCGCGTCGTCGACCACGAAACCGGTGGCGATCGTGAGCGCCATCAGCGTGAGGTTGTTGATCGAGAAGCCCGCCAGGTACATCACGCCGAACGTGCCGATGAGCGAGAGCGGCACGACAATGCTGGGGATGATCGTGGCGGGGATGTTGCGCAGGAACAGGAACGTCACCATCACGACGAGCGCGACGGCGAAGACGAGCTCGCGCTGCACGTCGGTGACCGAGGCGCGGATCGTGCCGGTGCGATCGGCGATGACGGCGACGTGGAGCGTCGAGGGCAGGCTGGCGGTGAGCTGCGGCAGCACCTCGTTGATCCGGTCCACGACCGCGATGACGTTGGCGCCCGGCTGCCGCTGCACGTTGATGAGCACCGCCGGCAGCTCGTTGGCCCACGCGGCCAGCCGCCGGTTCTCGGCGTCGTCGACCACCTGCGCGACGTCGCCGAGCCGCAGCGGCGCGCCGTTCTCGTAGGTGACGATGAGGTCGCGATAGGCCTCGGGCGAGCGGAGCTGGTCGTTGGCGTCGAGCATGAACGAGCGCTCGGGGCCGTCGAAGTTGCCCTTCGGCTGGTTGACGTTGGCGCCGGCGATCACGGTGCGGAGCGACTGCAGCGTCAGGTTGTGCGCTGCCAGCGCCTGCGGGTTCGCCTGGACCCGCACGGCCGGCCGCTGTCCGCCGGCGATGCTGACGAGCCCGACGCCGGGAAGCTGCGACAGCTTCTGCGCCACGCGGGTGTCCACGAGGTCGTGCACCACGGGCAGCGGCACCGTGTCGGAGGTCACTGCCAGCGTGAGCACGGGCGTGTCGGCCGGGTTGACCTTGTTGTAGACCGGCGGCTGCGGCAGGTCGTTCGGCAGCAGCGCGCTGGCCGCGTTGATCGCGGCCTGCACTTCCTGTTCGGCCACCTCGATGGGCTTCTCCAGCGAGAAGCGCAGCGTGATGACCGAGGCGCCACCCGAGCTGGTCGACGACATCTCGTCGAGGCCCGGCAGCTGGCCGAACTGCCGCTCGAGCGGCGCGGTCACGGCGCTCGTCATCACGTCCGGGCTGGCGCCTGGATAGAGCGTGAGAATGCGGATGGTCGGGTAATCCACCTGCGGCAGGGCCGAGACCGGCAGCAGGCGGTACGCGAGCATCCCCGACAGCATCAGCGCCGCCATCAGCAGCGCCGTGGCCACCGGCCGCTCGATGAAGGGACGGGAGATGTTCATGGCCTACCGCCGTCCTCCGCCCCGGCGGCCTCCCGGCTGCGCACCCGCCGGCGCCGCCGGCCGGCTCTTCTGGTCGGCATCGGTGCCCTTGATCACCTCGACGTGCGCGCCCTCGGTCAGGTCGTCCACGCCCTCGAGCACGATGCGCTCGCCTGGCGTCAGGCCCGACGTGACGGCCACCCGGTTGTCCTGGGTCGGCCCGAGCGTGAGCCGGCGAACCGTGACGGTGCCCTTGTCCTGCAGCACGTAGACGAACGGCCCGAACGAGGCGCGCTGGATCGCGGCGGACGGGATGATCGTGGCGTCCTCGAGGCTCCTCACCCGGAGCCTGATGTTGACGAACTGGTTGGGGAAGAGCGTTTCGTCGGCATTCGGGAACTTCGCCCGCAGCTTGATCGTGCCGGTCGCCGTGTCGATCTGGTTGTCCACCGTTTCGAGAACGCCCTCGGCCAGCTTCAGCTGCTCGGATCGGTCCCACGCCTCGACCGGGAGCCGGTGGCCCTTGCGAAACCCCTCGAGCACCGAGGGCAGGTCCGCTTCGGGCACGGTGAAGAGCACCGAGATCGGCTGCATCTGGGTGATGACGACGAGCCCGTTGGCATCGCCCGCGCGGATCAGGTTGCCGGGATCGACCTGCCGCAGGCCGAGCCGCCCCTCGATGGGGGCCGTGATGCGCGTGTAGCTCACCTGCAGCTTCGCGTTGTTGAGGGCCGCCTCGTTGGCCTGCAGCGCGCCCTGGTACTGCTGGACCAGCGCTTCCTGCGTGGTGAGCTGCTGGCCGGTGATGAGCCCTTCCTCGGCGAGCTTGCGGTAGCGCGCGAGATCGCCCTGCGCGTTCTTGAGCCGCGCGCGATCCTGTTCGAGCTGCCCCTGCGCCTGCGCGAGCGCGACCTCGTACGGTCGGGAATCCACCTGCGCGAGCAGCTGGCCCTGCCGAACCCGCTGGCCCTCGGTGAACAGCACCTTCACGAGTTCGCCGTCGAGCCGGCTGCGCACGGTGACGGTCTGGAGCGGCGTCACCGTCCCGAGACCGCGGAGCATCACTTCGATCGTGCCGGTGGTGACCGGCACCACGCGCACCGGGATTGGCTGGTCCGACGGGCCAAAGCGGCCGCGCCGCTGGAGCGGGGCCTCCGCGCTGTTCCGGTTCCAGTACGTGACGCCCGCCACGCCGAGGGCGAGCAGGACGAGGCCGAGCACCCAGTGGCGGATGCGGCCCGACGGACGGACGGTCGAGGTGGCAGTATCAGGACTGATCATGTGCGAATGAACCGGGGCTCCCGAGCGGGCGCGGCGCGCGTCGTGACTGCGGGCGCGTGATCGTTCAAGCATATCAACGATGAGGGCCGGGGGATCGCGCTAGGATGCCCTCTCATGCCGTCCGCCCGCATCGTCGTCGCCGCCGCGCTGCTCCTCCTTGTTTGGACGCCCGCACGAGCCTCGGCGGTCGATCGGCCCCGCTTTTCCGAGATTGCGCCCGGTGTCTGGAAGGCCACCATCGGCAGCCCGGAAGACCTCACGCTCCTGAGCGCGGCAGGTGGTCAACCGCAGGTCGAGGCCCTGGCGGCCCTTGCAAGGACGACGTTTCCGCTGCCGGAAGACGAGATCGAGGCCGTCGCAACACAACGTAAGGTATCTATCCGCCTCCCGCTCCGCGCTGACGAGGAGATCTACGGGCTCGGCGTGGACTTCACCTCGATGCGGCGGACCGGATCCACGTTCCAGCTGCACGTCGATCACTGGGGCGGCCGGCCGGGCCGGACGCACGCGCCGGTGCCCTTCTACGTGTCGTCGGGCGGATACGGCGTCTTCATCGACTCGGCGCGGTACATCACCGTGTCGGTCGGCCTCGGCGTGCGGCTGGCTGCGGCGGTGAAGCCGCCGGCCATCGATCGCACGTCGCATCCGGATCGCTGGGTCGCGCGTCCGCGGTCCGACTCCATCGAGGCCCTGGTGCCGGCGCCCGGCGTGGACGTCTACGTGTTCGCGGGCCCCACGCCGATGGACGCCGTGCGCCGCTTCAACCTCTTCTCGGGCGGCGGCGCGCTGCCGCCGAAATGGGGGCTCGGCTTCCTGACGCGCACGCCCACCGCGTACACGGCCGCACAGGCGATCGACGAAGTCGAGGCGTTCCGCCAGCGCAACATTCCCCTGGACATGCTCGGGCTCGAGCCGGGCTGGCACGATCACGCGTACCCGACCTCGTTCGAGTGGGATCCGGCTCGCTTCCCGGACCCGGCCGGATTCCTCGCGCGGCTCGAGGCGCTGCACGTGCGGGCCAACCTCTGGTTCAACCCCTACGTCTCGCCGACCGCGCCGTTGTACGCGCGGCTGCTGCCCTACGCGGGCTCCCACCTCGTCTGGAACGGGATCGTCCCTGATTATTCGATGCCCGCGGCCCGCGAGGCGTTTGCAGCCCACCTGCGCTCGCGCATCGTCGGGCTGGCCCCGGGTGCGCTCGGCGGCTTCAAGATCGACGAGGTGGACGGCTTCGACGACTGGCTGTGGCCCGACCTGGCGACGTTCCCGTCGGGGCACGACGGGGAGCAGCTCCGCCAGACCTACGGCCTCCTGCTCCAGCGCACGGTGATGGACGTCTACCGGGGACTGAACCGCCGGACATACGGACAGGTGCGCGGCACCAACGGCGGCGCGGCGCCGTTCCCGTTCGTCATCTACAACGACAACTACAGGTTCGACGAGTACATCACCGCGGTGGCCAACAGCGCCTTCGCCGGCGTGCTCTGGTCGCCGGAAGTGCGCGCCGGTACGGGCGAGGACATGCTCCGGCGCATCCAGGCGGTCGTCTTCTCGCCGCTGGCGCTCTTCAACGGCTGGGCCACCGACACGAAGCTGTGGACCCACGCGGACGTGCTGGACGCCATCCGTGAGGCGATCGTCCTCCGCATGCGGCTGCTGCCCTACTGGTATACGACCTTCGCGCAGTACCACTACGAGGGGACGCCCGTGATCCGTGCGCTGCCGCTGGTGGACGCCTCGCTGGCCGGTTCCGACGCGATCACGAGCGAATACCTGGTCGGCGACTCCCTGCTCGTCGCCCCCATTGCCCCTGGTGTGACATCTCGCACGGTCGCCCTGCCGGCCGGCCGCTGGTTCGATTTCTACACCGGTGCGCTCGCCGGCGAGCACGAGACGATCACCGCGACGCCGCCACTGGACCGCATGCCGCTGTTCGTCCGGGACGGCGCGCTCCTGCCGCTCGTCGCGCCGCGACAGTTCGCGCCCGCCTCCGACGAGGTCCTGCCGCTCGAGATCCGTCATTACGGCACGGCGCCAGGCTCACTTCGCCTGTACGACGACGACGGGGACACGTTCGACTACGAGCACGGCGAGCGGAGCTGGACGCTGCTGAAGGACGAGCCGGACGCCAGCGGACGGTGGCACGGCACCGTCACGCCCGACCCGAACGGCCGCCGCTGGAGCTACGGCCGGATCACGTGGACCGAGATGTCGCGGGGAGCAACAACTCCGCGGTGATCAGGTCCTCCAGCGCGCAGCCCACGCTCTTGAAGACGGTGATGTCGCCCTCTATCAGGTTGGGGCGTCCCCGACTGACGAGCTCGTGGAGGTCCGCGACGATGCGCACGGGCTCGCCGGCGCGCATTGGAATCAACAGGTCCCCTGCCTCGGCCAGCGCCCCGTCCCTCGTATCCACGAAGACCGCTGCGCGTGTGATCGTCGCGGTGTCCGCCTCCCGGGTCTCCGGCTGAAACGCCCCGACCAGGTTCAGATGTGCGCCGGGCCGCACCCATGCGCCGTCGAAGAGCGGCGTCGCGGCGGTGGTGCACGTGCAGAGGACATCTGCCTCGGCCGCGCAGCGCTGCGCGTCGGCGGCCGCGATCGGGAGCGGCGTCTCCGGCTGGTGCCGCCGCCGGAACGCCTCGGTCTGGGCCGGCGTGCGGCCGCACACGAGCACGCGCGCGAACGCACGGACGAGCGGGAGCACCCTCAGGTGCGCCGCGGCCTGCCGGCCCGTGCCGAAGATGCCGAGCGTCTCGACCCGGTCCGGCGCGAGGTGCCGTGTCGCGACGGCTGACGTGGCAGCCGTACGAATTGCGGTGAGCTGCCCGGCCGGCAGCTGCAGCCGCGGCGCGCCGGTTGCCGCGTCCAGGAGCAGGTAGGTGGCGTGGATCCGCTCGCCGGATGCATCGGGCGCGGCGCGCACGACGACGAGCTTGAGGCCCACGGAACGGCCTGGCGCGTCGATGCACGACATGGCCAGGAAGACGTCCGGGCCCAGCGAGGCCACCGTGCGGGGCGGGATCGTCACGTGCAGATAGCGATCCCGGAACCCCGCCTCGATGGCGTCGATGACCTCGCCCGGGTCCAGCCGCCGGCACACGTCGTCTTCGGTCATGACGTTCACGCGTCCATTGTCCCCGGAGCGCACGTGAGCCGTCGCGCCCAAACGTCTGTAGCGCAGACCTTCAGATCTGCCCCGTGCCGTTGGACCTTCAGGTCTGCCCCGTGCGCTCCGGGTCAGACCAGTCGGCGCACCCACGCCACGCGACGGACGCCCGCCGCCAGGGACCAGCTGAGCACGATCGTCATGGCGACGACGAGCACGCCCTTGGCGAGCGCCGGCAGCGCGGCCGGCAGCAGCGCGTACTGGAGCCAGGTCGCGATCGCGTAGTGGAGAAGATACATGGCGTAGGCATTGTCGCGCAGGCTCAACGCCAGCCGGCCTGGACGTGTCAGGAAGCGGGACGCGACGGCGAGGGCCGCCACCGCAATGCCCGCGCACGACACGACGAATGCCACTGCGGCAATCGCCTCGACGTGCGGCAGCGGATGCTGCGGATCGAGGCTGATCAGCGTGACCACCGTACCCACGGCGAAGGCAAGCAGCGCACCGACCACGCACCGCAGCCAACGCCGGGCGAGACGCCCGTCGGCCGACAGGAGGCCGCGTTCGAGCCCTCGGGCGCCCACCGCCATTCCGGCCAGCAGGTAGACGAAGTAGTGGACGACGCGGCTCGTCTGCACGGCAAGAGGCCCCCACGTCGCCCAGGCCAGCGCATTGAATGCGATCGCCATCGGGACGTAGGTCGCCGCGGACGCCAGCAGGAGGCCTGCGGCAAAGCGCCAGGGCCGGCGTGCTGCGCCGCCGGCGAGGCGTCCCAGCCGGGGGCCGATGGCGGGCGCCACCCGTGCGACGCCGGCGATGATGGATCCGTAGCCGAGCAGGAGCCAGAGAAACCAGGCAGGGCCTGCCGGGAGGAAACCGAGCGAGAGCCATTCCCCGACGAATCCGCTGATCCCCGTCTGCCCCGTCTGCAGGTAGCTCGGATAGTACGCGAGCGGGGCCAGCACGAGCACCGACGCGACAAACGGGATGCCGAGGCGGCGGGCGCGCTCCCGCAGGTACCGCCCCGTCCCCTTGCGCTGCAGGCTTGGCCACAGGAAGAGTCCCGACAGGAAGAACATCAGCGACATGAAGAACGTGTCGTTGAAGCCGACGAGCAGCGCGAACCCCGTCCAGCGCGACGAGTCCACTATAGGGAACACCGGCCACCATTGCGGCGAGGCCAGTAGCGACGCTGCGGGCGCCGGCGCAAACGGGTGGTAGGCGAGCACGCTGTGGTGGACGAGCACCAGGAGCGTGACGAGCCCGCGAAGCGTCCCCATGGCGGCCGAAGCGGGCGCATGGATCGCGGCCGGTGGCCGCGCAGGTGACGTGGACGAGGCCATCGATGGCCGATCGAGCACACGAGTAGCAGCGGGAGTCATGAAGCCTCCTGACGCGGCGGGAGGCTGGCCTCGCGCCGCCACGGGTTCGAGCGAAACAGTGGATCGGGAGCGGGCTGACGACTACGGCGTACGCGAGCCCGGCAGATAGCGCCGGTACAGGCCGCGGACGATCTGCCACGCGGACCCCGCGGCTCCGATGACAAGGCAGAGGTGCAGGAGCCGGTTCAGCAGATCGATCGTGTGGGTCAGATCCGGCGTCGGCGTCACGCCGGGGGCCAGCGACACGATCTCGTTTGCGCGGTAGAGCACGATCGCGATCACCAGGCCGATGCCGTCGGTGACGATCCGGCCGACGGATCGGAAGCGCGCCCAGTCGGGTCGCAGGAGAAACGCCCAGAGACTCACCAGGCTCGCCGCCCAGAGGACGGCGATGGCCAGGTGCACGGTGTGCCAGACAGGGGCAAGCCCGAGGAAGGCCGCCCCTGGGCCGAACATCAGGAACGGGTAGCGTGGGATGGCGAGCCACCAGATCAGGAACGCCGTGCTGAAGACGATCTCGGCCAGCAGCGTCCAGTTGCGGCGTGCCGGCTCGTCGACGGCCGGCAGGTTGCGCGGACTCCAGCGGGATCGCGCCAGGAGCTGACCCATGTTGAGGTCGATCAGCGCGAAGACCAGCGTCACCCACCCGAAGACGGTGATGGCGACGCCGAACGGGAACGTGACGACGGGCCCGATGACGCTGTTCACCGGACGCCCCCCCACGATGCCTGCGACGGCGAGCGCGAACTGGACGGCCAGCGCGCTGCCGAGGGCGATCTTGAGGGTCTGCCAGTAGACAGGGAAGGTCGCCGGTCCGACCAGGTGCTGCTGCGGCCGATAGCGGGCCGCCAGCATGAGCGGATGTCCCAGCTTCTTCAGGAAATCCTCCTGCTCCTCGTCGGTCAGCGGGCGGCCGAGCGTCTCCTCCCGCTCGCCGACCTGGGAGTGCAGGTCCTCGGAGAGCTCTCGGATGATGTCGTCCTGCCGGGCCGCGGGCAGATGGGCGCGGACGGCATGCAGGTAGCGGTCGATCAGGCTCATGATTCGCGATCCTCGAGAATGCCGGCGATGGAACGGTTGAGGTCCCGCCAGTCGATGGCCAGCTGGTCCGCGATACGGCGGCCGACCGGCGAGAGGCGGTAGAAGCGCTTCTGGCGCTTGTCCTCCTCGCGCCACTCGCTGAGCAGGAGACCCTGGGATTCGAGACGCCGCAGCAGCGGGTAGAGGGTCCCCTCGTCCACGGGTACGCCGCGGGTGGCCAGGGCCTTCCGCAGGGTGTAGCCGTAGTGCTCGGTCCGGAGCTGGCCGAGGACGGCCAGCACGAGGCCGCCGCGCCGAAGCTCGCCGCGGAGGTTTTCCAGGACTTGTGCGGCTTCCGGGCTCAGGGGGTCTTCAGCGATGCGCGACATAGTATGCGATACATACTATGCATAACACAGTATGCTGTCAACCCCGAAAATTCGATCGGGACGAATTTCGGATTCAGCCAAATTCGATCGGGACGAATTTGCAATCCCGGACGCATTGTCCTGAGGCCAATTGGTCAAAAAGTGCACGGTCCGTTACGAAGCGAGCCGCGAAGGACCACGGGAGACCTAGAGGAATGAGACTGTTTTCCGCGATCGCGACTGGAATCGCCGGCGGCACTCAAGTTGCTCAGCAGGGGGCGTTCCTCCTCAATCACGGGATCCACCTATGCCGTCACAAGAACTGTCTGCCCCTCGGCCGTCCCATACCATCCTCGGCGACAGTTCGCTGCTTCGCCGCATCCAGGGCGAGTTTCTCGAGATGCCATGCCTTCGCCTCACCGAGGCGCAGGCGCAGCGTTTCCTCGGCGTGGACCAGCCGACGTGCTCGGCCGTGATCACCACGTTGATCGAGCAGAAGTTCCTGCGGCGAACGCCTTCCGGCGTGCTGATGCGCGCGGACGACGCGGCCCCGACGGCGCGCCGGCTCATGTGGACTCGTCCGGGCGCGCTCGCGTAGTCCCGGATTGCCGGGGAGCGCGTCCGGGTCCAGCGGGGTCACCTCTCGCGGCATTCGCGCCGTCGCGTCGCGATTCCGCTTGACGAACACCTCGGACCGCGCGACAAAGGATGTACCGCGCGAAACCCAGGAGACGGCCATGGGCAACATCCGCCAGCCCGATGCGATCGACGTCGTCATCCGTCGTGAGTCTCCCACCGTGTTCACGATCGGCGTGAAGGCTGGCGGTCCTCAGCTCTCGTGCAGCAGCCTGGGCGAAGCGCTCCTGCGCGCGTCGGCGTTTGCCCTGGCACAGGACGTCCCGCTCTGGTACGCCGCCGACGCCGGGTCCACGTTCCGCCCGCTCCCGGACGTCGCGCCGTTCCGTCGCGTCTGGGCCGAGTACGTGGAGATGCCGGGATTGCGGCTCACGCCGCTGCAGGTGCAGCGTCTCTGTGGAATCGACGGGGCGACGTCGGCGACCGTGCTTTCGACGCTCGTCGATCTCGGCTTCCTCGAGCGAGGCCCAGACGGCCAGTACCAGCGCGCGACGGGCGGTCCGGTGACGCTGGCATTTCGCATGGCAAAGGCGGGTCTGCGGCCCGCACCGCAGGCGCCCCGTCGGTTGCGGCAGGCCGGCTGACAATCGCCCGCGCGGACGCCTCCTGGAAGAGTCGTGCCTCGCCGGCCGGCGATGACCGGCCCTTACGGCGTCTCGGTCCTGCGCGTGAAGTGCCCGACAATCCAGCCGGAGACCAGGCCGACGATCAAGCCCGTCCCGGCGGCGATGCCGACGGCGGCCAGCGGCTGGCGCTTCACGCGGTACGCCGCGTCGTCTCTGAAGTCGCCCAGCTGATGGATCCGGCGGCGCGCGGCCTTCATCGCCCGCCTGGCGGAGTGCACACCGTCCTCGATGGCATCTCCGGCGACCGACTTGAGCAGCTGCGCCTCGTGCGACAGATGAGCCACGTGACGGCCCGCGTCGACGAGGCGGTCGTGCATGACAGCGCGTGGCGAAACCTCGGTCTTCTCGATGAGAGGGGCCATTACGCCCTCCTTGAAATGAACACGTCTACCTGATCGGGACGCAATAAATCGGCCGCGTGACGAGGACCGGATGACGGCAGGTTTCTGCCGCACGGGCCCCGTGCGCTGCCCGCGGCGACGTCGATCGGGCCAGCGACAACGGGCGCCGCGTCGAGCAGGCAGATCACTCCTGCCGCAGCGCGTCGACCGGATTGAGATGCGCGGCGCGCCAGACGGGCAGGAACGCGGATCCCAGCGAGACGAGCCCGATGACCGATACGGCCAGGACCACACTCCAGGGATCCGCTGCCGGCAGGCCGTGCAGGCGGCTCTCGAGGAGGCGCCCCGCGGCGAATCCCCCCGCGGCGCCGAGCGCTATGCCCGTGAGGGCGAGCCGCACGCTCCGGCCGAGCAGCAGGCGCACCAGATCGCCGCGTCCCGCCCCGAGCGCCGTGCGGATGCCGATCTCCCGGAGGCGGCGCGAGGTGACGAGCGTGACGACCCCATGTACGCCCACCGCGCCCAGCACCAGGGCCAGCAGCGAGATGGCCAGGGCCACTTGCGCGTTCCGGCGGTCCTCGAAGAGCAGCCGGTTCATGTGGTCCGCGACGGAGCTGATCTCGAGCACGGGCAGCGCCGGGTCAACGGCGGCAATGGCGCGCCGAAGCTCCAAAGCCGTGCCGGACGCGCCGTCTCGACGCTGGACGAGCAGCAGACCGAATTCCTGCTGATCCTGCGCGAACGGCACGTAGAGATACATTTCGGGCGGCTCGAAGAGGCCGCCAACGCGGATGTCCTCGGCGACGCCGACGATCTCGCGATCCACCGCCTGCCGGCGGCCCATGCGCAGCCGGTGGCCGAGGGGGCTCTCTCCGGGCCAGAGCTGTCGCGCCATCGACTCGCTGATGACCGCGACCGGTGCGGACTCGGGACGGTCCTGTCCGCCGATGCCGCGCCCGCTCAGGATCCGGGTGCCGAGGACCTGGAAGTAGTCGGGGCCGACCATCGTGTAGCGGATCGCGAACGCGTCGTGTCCGGGCGGGGGCTGCCTGCCGGGCACCACCACATCGGCCGACCAGCCGGCCTCGTTGGCCTGGGCCGGCAGGCGGATCGCGTAGCTCGCGCGCGCGACGCCGGGCAGGCGGCTGGCCTCGCGCCGGCACGCCTCGAAGAACCGGTACGTCGCGTCCGCGTCGTATCCCTTCAGACCAGGCACGAGGTACGCGGTCGTGACGTCCTTCCGTCTGTCGAAGCCGGGATCGATAGCCGAGGTCCGCGCAAAGCTTCGGACGAGCAGCGCGGCGGCAATCAGGACGATCGCGCTCAGGGCGATCTCGCCGACGACCAGCCCATCGCGCAGCAGGCCGCCCGGCCCGGCGATGGCGCCCGACGGTGTTCCTTTCAAGTCGGTCATGACATCGGCGTCGGACCCGCGCCAGGCGGGCATCACGCCGACAAGTCCGGTCACCAGGACCGTGACCAGCGCGACGTACCCCACCAGCCGCGGGCCGATGGACACGTCGAGCACGAGCGACGTGTCGCCCGGCGGCAGCAGCGCCGGCAGGACCTGGAGCAGCCAGGTGGCGACGAGCAGGCCGACAGCCGCAGCGGCGACGGAGACCAGGGCGCTCTCGACGAGGAGCTGGCGGGCGAGATCGCGGCGGCTGGCTCCCAGTGCCGCACGCAGCGCGAGCTCCCGTCGCCGGCCCTCCGCGCGCGCGAGCGTGAGGTTGGCGACGTTGGCGCAGGCGATGAGCAGGACCAGCCCGACGAGTCCGAGGAAGCCGACGCCGCGGATCGCCGCCCGCCGGACCGCATCCCGCTCAGGGTGCGCCGTCAGGCGCGCGCCCAGGTAGGCGGGCGGATCGGCCGCCCGCCATCTGGCGGCGAGAGCGCCGAGCTCGCGCGTGGCCTGCTCGAGCGTGGCGCCGTCGGCCAGCCGTCCGATCACGTCGAACCAGCGGTGATGCCGGTCGACGAGCTCGTCTTGGAGTCCGGGCACGACAAGCCGCGCTTCGGCAATCGGCACCCAGACGTCGGTGCGGACGATCCGATCGAGGCCCGCGAAGCCCGGCGCCGTGACGCCGATCACCGTGAACATCGTGCTGTTCAACTGGATCGTCCGGCCGATGATGTCCGGCGGTGCGCCCAGGCGTTCCTTCCAGAGGTAGTGGTTGATGACCACGAGCGGCCGCGCCGCGCCCGGACGGTCGTCGTCGGGCGTGAAGCCGCGCCCGGCCCCCAGGGGGATGCCGAGTGACTGGAAGTAGCGTCCCGACACGTAGTGAACCGAGAGCAGGTCGGTCTCGCCCTGCCGGTTCAGCGTGACGCCTCGCTGACCAATCGCCAGGACATCCGCGAACGCGGGAACGCTTTGCTCGATCTCGCGGAACTCGGGATACGAGAGCATCGTGAAGTGCGAGTCGGTGCCCTGTAGCCGAACGTCCACCAGGCGGCCGGCGTCCCGGATCGGGAGCGGCCTGAAGTACACGGCGTCGAGAAGCCCGAAGACCGCGGCGTTGACGCCGATGCCCGCCGCGAGCGTGAGGACGGCGAGGATGGAGTACCGGGGATGCCGTGCGAGGAGGCGGAGGGGCCTGGTCACGGGTTCAAGAGACATGGTGCTGCCCTCGGCCCGCCGGGTGAAGCGTAGCACGGGGACCGCCGCGTGCACCGCGGATCGTCCCAGGTTTCCGGCTGTCTCGGCTAGGATTAGCCGCATGTCCCTTCGCCATCCGTCCCGGCGCGATCTCTGGTGGGCGGCTGCTCTTTCGATCGCGGCGCTCCCCTGCGGCGCCGGCGCGCGTCAGCAGCCGACCGCCGGCGCTGCCCGTGATCAGCCGCCGCCCATGACGTGGACCGCCGAGCAGGACCACCAGCACATGCTCGATCAGCTCGGCATCAAGGTGCTTCGCCCGGGACCGAGCGGCGATCCGAAGGCGCCCAATCACGCCAACTACGACGAGGCGCTCGCCAACCCGTATCCCGACCTGCCGGACCCGCTGATCCTGAAGGACGGACGCCGGGTGACGACGCCGGCCATGTGGTGGCACGAGCGACGGCCCCAGATCGTCGAGGACTTCGAGCGCGAGGTCGTCGGACGCATTCCGGCGAGCGTGCCCAGGGTCACGTGGACGGTCGCCGAGACGCAGGCGGCCCGCGTGGCCGGACGCCCCGTGACCGGCCGCCATCTGGTCGGGCACGTGGACAACTCGTCGTATCCGCAGATCGACGTCAACATCGACGTGATGCTCGTCACGCCGGACCAGGCGCCCGCGGCCGTGCCGGTGATGATCGTCTTCCGCGGCGGCACGCTCGGCCAGGCGCTCGGCACAGAGCCGTTCGCGTTCCCCCGCGGGTTCAAGCCGCCGCCGGGCATGTTCGGGACGGATCCGCCGGCCAGCGAGCAGCTCATCGCGGACGGCTGGGGCTACGCATACCTGAACCCGTCCAGCGTGCAGGCCGACAACGGCGCGGGGCTCACGCGCGGCATCATCGGCCTGGTCAACAAGGGACAGCCGAGAAAGCCGGACGACTGGGGCTCGCTGCGCGCCTGGGCCTGGGGCGCGGGGCGCCTGCTCGACTACTTCGAAGCCGATCCTGCCGTTGACGCCAGGCGCGTCGGCATCGACGGCGTGTCACGCTACGGCAAGGCCGCGCTCATCACCATGGCCTTCGACCCGCGGTTTGCCGTCGTCCTCGTGGGCTCGTCGGGCGAGGGCGGCGCGAAGCTGCATCGGCGGAACTTCGGCGAGGCGGTCGAGAACCTCACCGGCACCGGCGAGTATCACTGGATGGCGGGCAACTTCCTGAAGTACGGCGCGTCGGAGGCGACCTTCGGGAGCAAGACGGCGAAGGACCTGCCGGTGGACGCGCACGAGCTGATCGCGCTCTGCGCGCCGCGGCCGACCTTCATCAGCTACGGCGTGCCCGAGAAGGGCGACGCGCACTGGCTGGACCACCAGGGCAGCTTCATGGCCACCGTCGCCGCCGGGCCGGTCTTCCGCCTGCTCGGCGCGAAGGACCTCGGCGTGACCGAGGACTACCACACGGCCAAGATGCCGCCGGTGAACGTGGGACTGCTCGACGGCCAGCTCGCCTGGCGTCAGCACGACGCGGGGCACACCGACGGGCCGAACTGGAAGTACTTCATCCCGTGGGCGGACCGGCTGCTCGGCCACGAGCCGTGGCGGCTCGAGTCGCTGCGCGACGTGCCGGCGGACGTGCCCGTGCCCCGGCTCGATCTCAACTCGCTCACCGCGCACGCCGATCTCATGGAGAAGAAGACGGCCGGCCGCATCGACGTGTACTTCGAGGGCGACTCGATCACCCGGCGATGGGGCGCGACCGACTACCCTGCCCTGCTGGCGAACTGGAACGAGACGTTCCACGGCTGGAATGCCGCGGACTTCGCGTGGGGCGGCGACACGACGCAGAACATCCTCTGGCGCCTCGGGCACGGTGAGCTGGACGACGTCAATCCGAAAGTGATCGTGCTGCAGGCAGGGACGAACAACGTGGGCGCCACACCGGGTGGCCCGGGAAAGGTCGAGGACATCGCGCGGGGGATCAAGGCGATCGTGGACCTCTGCCGCGAGAAGGCGCCCGACGCCGTGATCGTGGTGACGGCCCTCTTCCCGCGGAACGACAACGTGGCGGTGATGCCGGAGATCGATCGGATCAACGTGGCCATCGCGCGGCTCGCCGACGGCAAGGCGATCCGCTGGCTGAACGTCAACGACACGCTCGCCGACACAGACGGCCGGCTGCACGACGGCATGATGAACGCCGACCACCTGCACCCGGCGTTGCAGGGCTACGAGGTCTGGGGTGCGGCGTTGAAGCCGCTCCTCAAGGAGCTGCTGGGCCCGCCGGCCGCCGAGGATCACGCGCCGCCGCCGACCGGCGATCCGAGTGCACGGGGGCGGACAGCGGCGTCGCGGTAGGCGGCTAATCGGGGTCGGCCAGCGCGATGTCCCTCGCCATCGAGACGATCGATCTGAAGAGACGATTCGGGCGCACCGAAGCCGTCAACGGCCTGACGCTCGACCACGCAACGCCGGGCGCGCTGGAACGCATCCGGACCGCCTACCCGGGCGCCGACATCACAACGTCACCCCTTTCGCTTCGGGACATCTGCCTCGCACTGAGCCGGCACATGGCGCTCAAATCGGCGGAGCACGCCTGATGAGGCTGCTCGCGCACCTGATCGCCGCGGACGTCCGGCATCATCGCGTGATCCTGCTCGTCTGGGTCGCCGTGATTGTCGCGTGCGCCGCCGTGAGCGCTGCGAGTCCGCTGCTGGCCGGCGACCCCGGCCACGCCTGGACCATCGCCCTCGCTGGTGCGCTCCTGTGGTGGGCGTGGCTGCTGCTGTTCGTGACCATCGTGCCCACGATTGTGCAGTCGCACCCGGTCGTCGGAAGCACTGCATTCTGGATGACGCGGCCCGTGCCGGCGATGACGCTCCTCGGCTCGAAGGCGCTCCTGCTGGTGACGGCACTCGTCGTTCTACCGGCCCTCGCCGACGTGCCGCAGATGGCGGCGTACGGCATCCCGTTCACGCGGATGCTCGCCGTGGTGGCCCAGTCGATGCGGGATTCATCGTGATGACGCTGTTGCTCGTGCTCGCGGCCGCCGCGATGCTGTCGGTTCAATATCACCGACGCTCGCGCGTGCACGCCGTGGCCACTGGCGTGGCCGGCGTGTGTCTCGCGGTACTCGCCGGCGTGTACGGGCCATGGCCGCTCCTCGCCGCCACCCGCGCGGCGCCCCGGCCCGATGGCGGGTCCTCGGTCCGCCTGGCAGCGGATCCGGCGCGCGTGGGATGGACCGAATGGTCGTGGTCCAACCGCCCATCGTGGATTCTCATCCAGGCACCCATCAGGCTCGTCGATCTGGAGCCCGGGTGGTCAGGATCGGTTCAAGCCGTGCAGGGCACATTGCAGGTGACGGACGGGCCCACGATTCACAGTCCCGGGCCGACGTCTGCATCCGAGGGCATCGTGGACGGCGACGAGGATCCCACGCGTGGAGTCGTCGCGCGGTTGCTCGATGTACGCGAGGTCGTGCAGCCGCGGCCGCCCAGCGCTCCAGCTGTGACGCTCCTTGCAATGCACCAGCACGACCTCGATCGCGCCGCCGGCCGAGACGCCCGGTATCGCGGACGGATGCGTGTGAGCCTGACGAAACGCACGATTGAAGCGGTGCTGCCCCTGTCGGCAGGAAGTGCGCACCAGGATGGCGCGTGGCGATTCCACGTCGATGAGATCGACCGCACGAGCGCCCGGCTGATCATCCGGGCACGCACGTCGAATGCGGTGTCGATCAACTGAAGTTCGGCTTGCCCAATCGTCAATCGTCAATCTTCAATCGTCAATCGTCAATGACCAATCGTCAATGGCAAGCGTCCGACCCACTGCGTCACGCGCTGCTCGGTGAACGCGACGTTCTGCTCGCACTCCACGCTCAACTGGTTTCCCGTGAAATGCAGGCGGTACGTGGCGGCAAACGGCGTCCGATACTGGACGATCTGCAGCGTGTAGGTGTCCGGCGCCGTCCACGCGCCGCTGGCCGCAATGGCGGTCGGGCTGCCGCCGGAGACGCCGACGCTCCCGAGCGTCAACGTGCCTTTGCGCCACTCGCCCGGTGCGGCGGTGACCTTCTGATCGGCGCCGGCGAGGCGGACCGTGAACGTCGCGGTCCCGTCCGGTCCGATCGCGTCGAGGCTGAGCGCGTCCATGCCCTGACCGTTCTTCACGAACTCGAACCGCTTGCCGACGATGGCCCCTGAGTCCGCGGGACGCGGCTCGCCGGCCTGCGGCGGCAGCTGCAGGCTCGTGAGCGTCGTGCGGAGCCGCTCGTCCGAGGCCGGATCGGCCGGCAACGCATTCGGCCTCATCCCCGGCACCAGCAGATCCCACGCCAGGTTCATGACGAGCTGCATGTCGCGCGTGCCGCTCGTGATCGCGAGCACCGCGTCGTACTGCGGCATCACGATCGCGAACTGCCCGAAGGCGCCGTCGCCGCGGTAGAAGCCGTGGCGGCAGCGCCAGAACTGGTAGCCGTAGCCCTGCTCCCAGTCGCTCGCCGGGGAGCTGCCGTTCGACATCTGACGCGCGGTCGCGTCCTCGACCCACGATGCGGGGAGCAGCTGCGTGCCCTGCCAGTTCCCCTTCTGCAAATACAGCTGCGCGAACCGGGCGATGTCCTCGGTGCGCAGGTTCAGGCCGAAGCCGCCGAGCGACACGCCCTGCCTGCTCGATTCCCAGAGCGGCGGCTCGATGCCCAGCGGCTCGAACAGCCGCGGGCCCAGATAGTCCACGACCGGCTGGCCGGTGACCTTCTGGACGATGGCCGACAGCACGTAGCTGGCCGGCGTGTTGTAGACGAAGAGCGTTCCCGGCTTGTGCGCCACGGGGATCGCGAGAAACGCCTTCACCGGATCCTCGTCCGCGAAGAAGGCGAACCGTGCGATGTCCTCCTCGTGATGCCCGGTGGACATCGTCAGGAGGTCGCGGACGCGCATGGCGCGCAGGTTCGCACTCGGGTCGGCGGGCGCCAGGTCGGGGAAGAAGCCCAGCACCGAGTCCTGCACGTTCAGCCGGCCCTCCGCGACCGCGAGCCCCACGGCGGTCGAGGTGAAGCTCTTGCTCAGCGAGAACATCACGTGCGGCTCGTCGGCCGCGAACGGCGACCACCAACCTTCGGCGACGACCTTCCCGTGCCGCACCAGCATGACGCTGTGGATGGCGTCCACCCGCTGCCCGGCTGCCTCGACGAACGCGAGCACGGCTTTGGACGACACGCCCTGGGCTTCCGGCGAGCTCCGCGGGAACGAGAAGGGCGCCCCCGGGGCCGCCGTCAGCGTGGCGCCCGCGAACAGAAGCGAGGCGAGCAGGGAGAGGATTCTCATGGTGGCGTGGCCCGGCGACAGCGCACTACGGTTTCGTCACGGTCAGTCCCGTGACGGTCGCGTCCGTGTTGTGCGCGAAGCGGATGCCGTACACGCCATCGGTCGACTTCAGCTTGCCGGGCGCCACCACGTCACCCTTGTCGTAGCTCGCCACCACCGTGCCGTTGATCGCGCAATCGACGCGGCTGCCCTTCACCGACATCGCGATCTCCTGGGTGACCGGCTCGCCGGGTCCCGCCGCCTTGTGCACGGCAGGGTTCGCTTCGCCGTGGCGGCCGTTCATCTGGAAGGGCTCCGGCCCGAAGCCCCGGACGATGAAGTTGCCGTTGCCGTAGGCGGCGCAATACAGGTAGCTCTGCGACGGCTTCCCCAGGTCGTTGCCGGCGATGACGATCCCGTACGGGTGCGGATGATCGTTCAGGTTCATGTACTTCGGCTCGGTGAACGTCGCCTTGACAACGTAGTCGCCTGAGGCGGTGTTCGCCGGGTTCCAGAACGTCGCCGCCGGACCCGTCGTCACGTGCAGCACGTTGCCGTCCTTGGTCAACCTGGTGTCCTTGAGCGTCTGGCCGGCCTTCTCGGCATTCGCGTCGATCGTCCCGGTCCAGCCGGGGGCGGTGACGCCACCTCCCTGCACGGCGCGGTTGGTCTCCTGGGCCGCGCCCGGAGCGGGAGCGAGCATGACGGCGGCAATCGCAAGCACGGAGACATCGAGGAGTCGCATCGGGGGATCCTTTCCAGTCCAGGGCAACCTGCGGCACCGCCGGCGTGCGGGTGCCAAGCGTCACATCGTAGCGCCGGCGGCAGTGAATGGGCAATCGCAGTGCGCCCGCCAGGCTGGCGGGCGCGCACGGCTCAATAGCGGCCCAGATCGGCGGCTTCGCGGTCCCCCACCACGACCGCAGTGACGAGTCCTTAGATCCCGGGCGTTCGGCCGCCTCGCTTCTCGATCGCCGCAGGCAGGGCCGCTTCCGGCAGGCCCTTGAGTTCAGCGATCGGCCGCATCTGACGTTCGAACTGCCTGCCAAGCGACACCGGCTCGAGGCGATCCGCCGCCGCCACCTCCTTCACCCGGTAGAGCCGCAGCGTGATTCGGCCGAGTGTGTCAGGCGTCACCGCGGCTGCTGGCAGGCGCGCCGTGAACTCGAACGCCCCGCGTTCAGTGATGTGATGCCCGTGCTGTGCCTTCGGTGCCTTCCGATCGGGATTGACAAAGGAGCGCTGCACGCCGAGATCCGGCAGGTCTCCGGCAGCCAGCAGCCGGTCGTCAAGGGTCAGATCGTAGGCATTCGAACCCGAAAAGCTCCGCGGGGGGCTGAGCGGCCCATCGACCAGGTGACTGTCGACCACCGACAGGCGATCGTCACGAACCCGGACGCGCAGGCGGATGTATTGCTCCTTGGGGGCGGGCGACCCTCCACCCTCACGCCTCGGGCGCTGATTGGCAAGTTCCACGAAGGTGCCGCGCTCGCGGGGCGGTTTCGCGCCGTCCGCAGGTACGGGTGGCTTCACGTGATCGTCGCGACCTTTGGCGAGCTTCGGCATGGTGTCCGTCTTGGCCGGTGCCCCCTGGCGCGAGACGACGGCGTGCACGTCACCGGCGCGAACGCGTGCGCCAGCCGGCGGCGCGGCGGGTTTCATCTGCCGTCCTGCGTCCGGCGGGATCGCCGTCTTTCCTTTGATCTTCTTCATCACGGCGCCCTCCTCACCAGTTTCTTCCGTACCGGTAATCGTGGATCCAACGGTAGTAGATCCGGTCCAGACTGTATCCGCGCCGGCCGTTGATGACGCCGAACCAGTCGGTATTGTGGACGTACAGATGGGGGGTCCCGGTCTTGCCGCTGAACCGCGCGACCTCGAACGCGTCGGACGGCCCGAGGTTCCATTCGCCGATCCAGTCTCCGGCAAAGCTGGCCGCGAGGCTCGTGCCCGACGAGATCATCCGGCCGAGATACTCCGTCGACCAGTCCTCGTAATTCCACGCCCAGAGATCGCACCTGCCGTCGCCATTGAGGTCAGCGGCGAAGAACCGATCATTGCGGGCCATCCCGCCCCATCCGGGCACGTCTCCATCGTAGCGCTGCACGTAGGCGAGTCCGCTGCCGCTGGCGCGGAACATCCCCAGGTACGGCATCGCCCAGTCGGCGCCGTTGAAGATGAACAGATCGCAGCGGCCGTTGCCGTCGAAGTCGCCGAGAATCAGCTTGTCGCGGGCGGCGAGGCCACCCCAGCCCGGGATGTCGCCATCGTAGCGCGCCGTCATCGTCAAGCCGGATGCACCCGCGCGGAACAACCCCACGTACGCCATCGCCCAGTCCAGGCCGTTGAAGAGAACGACGTCGTCGCGGCCGTCGCCGTTGAGGTCGCCCACGAAGACCTCGTCGTGCCTGGCCAGTCCGCCCCAGCCGTGGATATCGCCGTCGTACCGGTTCGTCAGATAGAACCCGGTGCCCGTGCTTCGGAGCAGACCGACGTAGGTCATCGACCAGTCGTCACCGTTGAACACCACGAGATCGTCCCTGCCATCGCCGTTGAGATCGGCGGCGTAGAACCGGTCGTTTCGTGCGAACCCGCCCCAGCCCGGGATGTCGCCGTCGTACCGCGCGATCAGCCGCAGTCCGCCCGCTCCATCCGACACGAGCAGGCCCAGATACGGAATCGCCCAGTCCACGCCGTTGAAGATCACGACCTCGTCGGCGCCGTCGCCGTTGAAGTCCCCGACGACGATCTGATCGTTTGCCTGGAATTGCCACGAGCCCGGGACGCGCTCGACGCCGCTGAACGTGTGCGCGAAGCCCGCGCCGGTTCGCCTGAACAGCTGGATCGATGTCCCATGGTGCAGGAGCACGTCGTCCAGGGTGCCTCCGAAGAAACGTCCGGCGTGGGCGCCGCGGAAGTGGTGATTGGTCTGGCCGTCGAGCTGGGTCTTGATTGAGGTGTAGCACACAGGGCAGTACTCCGGGGAGTTGCCCTTCATGCGGCAGTTCTCCACCGGCCGGTAGATGCCGGTGTTCATCGTGCCTCCACCCTCGAAGAGGCCCGCATCGAAGTTGCTGCTCCAGGTCGACGGCCTCGTGCCCTGGTTGTAGTTGGCTCCCGAGCCGACGCCCGTGGGCAGCGGTGTCGGTGGCGCGATGAACTGCCGCCACTTGGCCGTCGCGCGATCCGTGATGGTGGTCAGGTTGATCCACCCCTGCTCGCTGCCCGTGTAGGCCCCTGTCACCGAGTATTCATCGGCGAAGCCGCCGATGCCGTGACCGAATTCGTGGGCGATCACCGTCCAGTCGACACCCATCGGCACGTGCGCCCGGCCGCCGCCGCCGCACCCGCCGTAGTTCGGGTTGTTGAGGACGACGAGGATCTCGTTGGCGTCGGGCACCCACGTGCTGAGCGCCGCCTGCAGAAGCGTCTCGGTGTTGGGGCCGTATTCGAGCCAGCAGTGCGACCATGAGCCGCTGAAGAGCATGCCGAGTGCCGTGTTTCGTATCGTCTCGGACGAGATCGTGTCGTCGCTCGGATCGACCGTTCCCTTCTCGTCGTAGGTCCGGACGCTCACCCCCGAGTCCACCGATTCGAGGTTGACGCGGAAGATGTTGAAAGCCGACGCGTCCTCGGAGTAGTAGTCGTGACCGAAGATGCCCTTGATCAGCTTGTCGTCGACCCACTGGTTGTACGCGGCCTGGTCGGCCGCGGCGAATCCGTCGCCGAGCACGGCGATGTTCCGCTTCGTGCCGGGAGCGCCGGCCCTGCGCAGGATGGTCATACTGTCGGCCATCGAGGGCTCCTTTCAGGCCGGGGAGGGCCGCTATAGTAGAACGCGTGCCCGATCAGCATCAACGTCGGGACGCGGCGATCCGAAGGATGAGTCGGCTACGGTGCTTTGATGGACCTGTAACCCTTCTCGACCGCGACGCCGAGGGAAAGGACCGGATACGCACGCGAGATCTGGCCGCGTGAACCGCGAGGTGCGACCGGGAAGTAGTAAGGGCGCCTTACCTGCAGAGTCTTACGAGAATTGGATCATTGCGCCGTTAACTAGATCATCAACCCGGGTGATACGATCTAGTTCATGGCGAAGTCCTTTGAGAATGGCGTCTTAGCGCGACAAGTGTTGAGCCAGAGCCTTCTGCAAAGCGTGCGGCTGGTCGGCGAATACCGCGGCAAAGAAGCGCTGTTCAGCCAGCAATCACCGCAGGTGCTCCAAGCCCTTCGGGAGAACGCCGTCATTCAAAGCACTGAGTCCTCGAACCGCATCGAGGGCGTTGTGGCCCCTCCGCAGCGGATCCGCGATCTGGTTGCCAAGCGCACCGAACCGGCGAACCACTCCGAACAAGAGATCGCGGGATACCGTGACGCTCTGAATACAATCCACACGAATTTCGCGGGCATGCAGCTCACGTCGAATCTTGTGCTGCAGCTGCATCGCGACCTGTTTCAGTTCGTACCAGCCGGTGGCGGACGCTGGAAGGCCGCCGACAACGACATCATCGAAACGCGGCCCGACGGAACGACGGTCGTCCGCTTCAAACCGTTGGCCCCGCACCTCGTGCCCGGTGCGATGACGCAGATCCATGAGCGGTACCGCGCGGCTCTCGACGCGACGGCGGTCGATCCGCTGCTCCTGGTGCCGACGTACGTGCTCGATTTCCTGTGCATCCATCCGTTCGAGGCCCGGCACTCGCTGGTGCCCTGGTGGGAGTACTTCGTCGGCGTGATGCTGGTGAAGGTGTACCGGCGGTTCGAGGAGCGTGTCGGTGTCACGACCGCGCGGCGCGGCGCGAAGCGTGACATGATCCGAGATGCAGTCAGTCGACTGCCGAACCGTTTCCGGTACGCGGATCTCGAACGAGCGCTCCCCGCGGTCAGCCGACCGACGATCGCGCGCGCCCTGCGTGAACTGCGTCTCGAGGGCGCAGTGCGGTGCGTTAAGCCCGGCCGCGACGCTACGTGGGAGAAGACGCCCGCATGAGTCCAAGACGCCCGCTCCTCGTCAATGCGGACGACCTCGAGCAGTGGTCCGACCGATACGACGCCGCCGAGACACGCCCCAAGGTCTCTCCACCGCGCAGCCATTGCTGGTCTCGAATCGTCCGACTACCTCGTCGAGATCTCGACGACGGCGACCGTATAGGGTTGCAGATCGATCGTCAAATCGCGACTGTACCCGAGCCTATGTTCTACCGGCCTCAGGCGATCGGGCTCTTCGAGTGATGCCGCATCGCGCAGGCCAGCCGTCACCGTATACACGTCGACCGTGGCCGCCGCCGGAACGCGCGAGCCCTGCAAATGCACGAGCAGGATGTTCGCGCCGGCACTGTAGTTCACGGCCTTGATCACGATTCGCCGGCCGTCGGCAGAAGCCGTCGCGATGGCGTCCACCGTTCCAGGCTGCCAGCCCTCGGGCTTCATCTGGGATATGTCGGCGAAGAAGCTCGCGCGGTCGCCGATGTCGCGGAACGTGCCCGATGTCGATGCGAGATACGTCTCGGCGAAGTGCTCACGGAAGAGCTTTTCGACCACGTAGCCGCCGCCAGGGAACCACGAGACGTGATCGTGATAGATGAATGAGGACCAGGTCGGGTCGTCGGCCGTGTTCCGCATCAGCAGCGCCGGGCACGTCATCGTCAATTCGGGGGTCAGCGACTCGTACAGGATGAGGCTGCCGGCGGCGTGCAGGCCGGCGCGCCAGTCGTAGGTCCGGCTCAGATTCCATTCGAGCACGGCCAGCCTGATGCCGGGGTGCGCCGACGCGCGCACGTAATCGCGCAGCTTCACCAGAGAATCGCGGATGCGGCGCACGCCGGACTCGAAGAGATCGCTCTCGTACTCGTAGTTGTGGACGCCCAGGACGTCGAAGTTGCTCCCGGCGAGGTCGATGACTTTTTCGCTCCACGCCATGTCGTTCGATCGCTTCTGACCGCAGGCGATGATCACGGCCTCGGGCGCGATCTGCCGCAGGCGGCTTCCGTAGAGATTGACGATGGCGGCGTAGCGCTCCGGCGTGAAGCCGTTGTTCATCGGCTCGTTGTCGATCTGGAAGTAACGAACACGGTACGGCTCGACATGTCCGTTCCTCGCGCGCATCTGGCCCCACGTGGTCGTGGGTGGATCGTTCACGTAGTGCACCCAGTTCATCGCGTATTCGACCGATGTCGGACTGTCGTCGGGCGCCGGCAGGACGATCAGCGGATCCGCGCCAAGCTGGTGCGTCAGCGCCAGGTACTCGTCGGTGCCGAAGCCGTAGTAGTCGGAGTAGCCACCCCATATGGCGTTGGGGTGGTACACCCGCCATGCGAGCGGGCCAATGCCGTCCTGCCATTTGTAGGTGGAGGCGAACGACCCGCCGGGCCAGCGGATGAAGGCGGGCGCCAGCCCGCGGATCGCTGCAAGGAGGTCGGGACGCAGCATGCCGCTCGTGCGCACGTCCGCGCGCATCATCGACACGAAGTCGACGAGCACAGCGCCGTGTCCGCCGGCGGCGATCTCGACCGCCGCGTCGCGATCGCTTCGCGCGCTCACGAACGCGAAGGGCACTTCCTGCCAGGCCGATCCGCGCGTCCGAAGCGGAAGATCCACCAGCACGTTTCCATCCGCCGCCAGCACACGCAGCGACACGCGTGGCGCGCCCGACTCGATCCTGATCCAGAGCGACCCGGCATAGCTCCGGCCCGATTCCAGGAACACTCGTCCTTGTCTGATTCCCGATGGCTGGCGGCCGGCGGCAATCCGCACGCTTTTCGCGCCATTGTCGAACCGAGCGTCAACGACACGCACCGCGCCGGGCGAGCCAAATGGTGTCCAGTAGGTCTCGAAGTCGCGCCCCTCGAAGCCGGCGCCGCGGATCTGTTCTGCGAAGAGACCATCCACGACCGAGTGGTTGATGTGCTCGAGGAACTGGCCATAGATCTTCTGGTCGATCGCGCCCAAACGGCGGTCGGTGTCGACTTGAAGGATCGCAACGCCAGAGCCAGAGCCACCTTGAGCGGCCGCCTGGGGCTGGAGCGGCTCGAGCCATCCGGCCGAGAACACGACGAGCGCAAGCCACGCGGTTCTCATACGATCTCAGTCCCGGCGGCTGGGGTCAGCGCAGGGGATCGGGGCGCAAGTCATCGCCGACCAGCGTGAGCGTTGCATCGCGCCTGATCTCGGAGGTGCGCAGCGTGTTGCCGCGGCGCACACGCAGCGGCTGTCCGAGCAACGACCGAATGGTCGCGCGCGCGAGTGCGCCGTGCTGCCACGCCAGATCGACCTCGAACCCGCCGCGCGCTCTCAGGCCCGTGACGTGACCGTCGGGCCACGCCGCCGGAAGCGCCGGCAGCAGTCGAATCTCTCCCTCGTCGCACTGCAACAGCATCTCGGCGACTGCCGACGTGCCGCCGAAGTTGCCGTCGATCTGAAACGGCGGGTGCGCGTCGAACATGTTCGGGTAGGTGCGCTCCGGGCCGAGCAGGAACTTCAGGATGTCGAACGCGTGGTTGCCGTCGCCGAGCCTCGCCCAGAGGTTGATCCGCCACGCGGTGGCCCAGCCCGTTGCCTGATCGCCGCGGATCTCGAGCGAGCGTTTCACGGCTGCCGCCAGCGCGGGCGTGCGGCGGACGTCGATGTCGTGCCCGGGGAACAGACTGAACAGGTGCGACACGTGGCGGTGGTGGATCTCCGGCGCCTGCATGTCCCAGTCGTCGAGCCATTCCTGCAACTGGCCGGCGCCGCCGATTTGTAGCGGCGCCAGCCTGGCCCGAGTCGCGCTCCACGTCTGCTGCAGGCCGGCGTCGGTGCCGAGGGTACGGGCGGCGTCGATCGCGTCGGCGAACAGCTCGCGCAGGATCGCCTGGTCCATCGTGGGTCCCATCACCAGCGATGCGCCGAACGGGTGCGCGTTCTCGGGCGACAGCGACGGCGAGGTGACCAGCCAGCGGTGCGTTGGCTCTTCGACGAGGGTATCGACGAAGAACTGCGCGGCGCCTTTGAGCAACGGGTAGATGCGTTTCAGATACTCACGATCGCCGGTGTACTCGTAGCGATCCCAGAGCGGCAGCGTGAGCCATGCGCCGCCCGTCGGCCACATTCCGTAGGGCGATCCGTCGATCGGTCCCGTGGCGCGCCACAGATCGGTGTTGTGATGCGCCACCCATCCGCCGGCGCCGTACATCTCACGCGCCGTCCGGGCACCGGTCACCGACAAGTCCGACACCAGTGCCGTCAACGGATCCATCGTTTCGGCCAGGTTGGTCGAGAGCGCCGGCCAGTAGTTCATCTCGGTGTTGATGTTGATGGTGTACTTGCTGCCCCAGGGAGGCGACATGCTTTCGTTCCACAGGCCTTGCAGGTTCGCCGGCTGGGACCCGCTGCGGGAGCTGGCAATCAGCAAGTAGCGGCCGTACTGGAAGTAGAGCGCCGCAAGCCCGGGGTCGTCGCCGTCGGCAAACGCACGCACGCGCTCGTCGGTCGGCACGTGCTTCGAGGCTCCGAGATCCAGCGTGACGCGGTTGAACAGCTGCTGGTAGTCGCGGACGTGCGCGGAGCGCAGCGTGTCGATGCTCTTGCGCGAGGCCGGATCGAGCGCCGCCGCGACACGCGCCGCGGGATCGGCGCCAACGTCTTCGCCGGTCCGATAGCTGGTCGCCGCCGCGATGAGCAACGTAACGGCGTCGGCGTCGCGAACGACCACGGCGTCCCCATTGGCGCTGCGGATTCCCCCGCTCGTGACCACGCGGACGCGCGCTTCGAATCGCAGTGCGCCGGTCATGGGACGGCCGTCGGCGGTCGTGCCGACGCCCTCCCCGTTGACGCCGCGCATGACGAGATCGCCGTCCGCGGTCGCTTCGACGGTCGCGCGCTGTGGCGTCTGCATCCGCGCCTCGAAAGAGATCCGTCCAGGACGGCTGGCAGTCAGCCGCACGGCGATGACCTGGTCGGGGGCGCTCGCGAACACCTCGCGCGAGAACGTCACGCCGCCGCTGGTGAAGGTCACGTGGGCGGTGGCGGTCGTCAGGTCGAGATCGCGTCGGTAGTTCTCGGCCGAGTCGACCTCAGGAAACGTCAGCGCGAGATCGCCGACCGTCTCGTACGGCATCTGCCCGAGCGGCTTCGACATGACCTTCGCGTCGACGAGCTTCGCCGCCTCCGGGTACTTGCGCTCGGCGAGCAGACGCCGGACTTCGGGCAGCGCGTCCTTCGCGTCCGGATTCACCGGGTCGTACGGCCGCCCGGCCCACAACGTGTCCTCGTTCAGCTGCAGGCGCTCGTGGACGACGCCGCCGAACACCATCGCGCCGATCCGGCCGTTGCCCACTGGAAGGGCGCGAACCCACTCAGCGGTGCCGGCCTGGCGGCTCTGCCGTGGCGCATCCAGCGGGAGCAGCGGATGGTCCGAAGCCGGCGTCTGATACCACAGGCTCAGCGCCTCGGCGGGTGGCGCCGCTGCCCCGATCAAACGCGGTGGGAGCGGCGCTTGCGTCGCCGCGACGACGATGCCCGCGGCGATCGCTCCGATGAAAGACGCGCCCGCGACGCGCCGTCGCATCCGCAATCCTGGCATCATCTGGCGCTTCTCGGTGTGGACATGAGTCTTCGTCGCGATCGCGACATCGCGGTACATGAATCCGGGCGAGCGGCGCACCGCCGGTGCTGAGTGTAACTGCTTGGCAGACCGCCAACAAATCCCTTCGGCGCCGGCGGCCCGCCGGCCATGCTGGCCGTTTGTCTCGAAAGCGCTTAGACTGCGCCCGGCCGCGCGCGATGCGGTCAACCGAGGAGACTGAATGTCCAAGTCGTCACGCTCGAATGGCCCGGCGCTGAACCGCCGCGAGCTGCTGCGTCTCTCCACCGCGGTAGGAGTCGGGGCCGTGATGCCCACCCATGGTGCGTTCGCCGACACGACGCGCGGACCGTCGGTTGCCGCGGGGACGTGCAGCACGCCTCGTTCGGCCGTCGCGACCACGCAGTACGGCAAGGTGCGCGGCTATGTCGAGGACGACGTGTTCACGTTCAAGGGGGTGCCATACGGGGCCTCGACAGGCGGCGAGAACCGGTGGCTGCCGGCGAAGTCTCCGACGCCGTGGGACGGCGAATATCCCGCACTGATCTACGGCGCCAACTGCCCTCAGCGCCTGCACGACTGGGTGAGCGAGCAGACATTTCTCTTCCAGTGGACGGACGGCTGGCAGAGCGAGGACATGCTCAAGGTGAACATCTGGACGCCAAGTCTCACCGGCAGGCGTCCGGTGATGTTCTACATCCACGGCGGCGGGTTCTCGTTCGGCTCGGCGTATGAGCTGGCGTCGCAAGATGGCGCCCGGTTGGCGCGTCATCACGACGTCGTCTCGGTGACCGTCAACCACCGGCTCAACGCGCTCGGCTTCCTCGACGTCTCGGAGCTCGGCGGCGCTGCCTACGCCGATTCGGCCAACGTCGGCATGACCGACCTCGTGGCGGCGCTGCGGTGGGTGCGCGACAACATCGCGAACTTCGGCGGCGACCCGGATCGCGTGATGATCTACGGCCAGTCGGGCGGCGGCTCGAAGGTCACGACGCTGCTCGGCATGCCATCGGCGCAGGGACTCATCCACCGGGCGTCAGCGCAATCCGGCGGTGGCGGCAATCCCCCGGGCGTCGAGCAGTCCGGGGAGCTCTCCAGGCGGATGTTTGCGGAGCTCGGCGTCACGGACATCGCCGGGCTGCAGAAGGTGGAGTGGGCCAGGCTGAACGAGGTCGGCAACTCCGTGATCGCGAAGATGAACCCGCCGCCGTCTCCAAGTGGTCCAATCCCCGCTCCCGGCACGCCGCCTCGCGTCGGATGGGGCCCGACAGTCGACGGCCGCAACATCACGATGCGTGCGTTCTTCGAGGGCGCGCCCGAGTTCTCGAAGAAGGTGCCGATGCTGATCGGCTCGGTGAGCGAAGAGGGCAACCGGATGTCGTCGCGACCCACCGAGTCGGACTGGCTGGCCACGCTGACCAGGAGCTACGGGGACACGAAGGCCGCGGCGATCGTGGCGGCGCTGAAGAAGGCGTACCCGCACAAGAGCATCCGAACGCTGTCCTACATGTGCAGTGGCGTGGGGTTGAACGGCCTCGGCATGCGCAACAACGTCACCCGCATGGCGACGATGAAGCACGGGCAGCAGGGCGCGCCGGTGTTCACGTGGTATTTCAGCTGGCAGTCACCGATGCTCGAGGACGCCGGCGCGTGGCACACCGCCGAGCTCGCCTTCTGCTTCGACAACACCGCGCGGTGCGCGCAAGGAACGGGTAACGGTCCGGAGGCTCAGGCGCTGGCCAGGCGGATGGCGACGGCCTGGGCGAACTTCGCGCGCATGGGGAATCCGAGCCAGCCCGGTTTGCCGTGGACGCCGTTCACACCGGATGGGTGCCCGACGATGGTCTTCGACGCGACGTGTCGCATCGTCAACGATCCAGAAGCAGAGGCCCGGAAGATTCTATTGAGCTAGCTGAGAGCGCGTTCCATTTCAACTTCGATGGCGCCGTCGCGCTGGCGCGCGCGCGTCCGCCCTGTGAGGCGGAAGCCGTGGCGTTCGTACACGCGCTGAGCACGCACATTCTCCTGCACAACCTGCAGGCGTACCAGGCGTGCCCCATCTGCTCGTGCCCACGCGATGACCTCGGCCACCAGCGCGTCTGCCGCACCCGATCCGCGCATGGCGCCGGGCGACAGCCACCGGCCCCAGTCCTCGACCGTGCGAGCGAGCTCGCGTTCATACGTGGGTCCGAACGCGTCCGGCGCGTCGGTCAGCGCCTGCAGTCGGAGCTCGCGAAGGACGGCTTCGTCGCCACATCCCGCACGCCGCACCTGCACCGCGCCATTGTCACACGACGTCAGACGTGGCGCGTCGTGACCCCGCCAAATCTTCGGCACCAAACAAAAGGGCGGCCGCTGAATCCAGGGCCGCCCTTCAAGTCTTGGTTGCGGGGAATCGCAACCGACGCTATCAAGCGATGTGGATTGGGGCAGCGTGAGCCGTAGGCGTTCAGCCCTGTACGCCCGTCACCTGAAGGGGTTCGCTGAAGCTGTGTGAGGTTCGGGCTCGCTGCGGGCGATGCGAGCATTGTGGCGATCAGGCCTGGGGCTTGACCATCCCGTGCATCGTAAGCCAGCTCACGAAGGCATTGAACCAGCCCGTGCTGGTCGTTTCCTTGGGGTACATGCCGAAGCCGTGACCACCCTGCTCATAGAGGTGGAACTCCGCGGGCTTCTTGGCCGCACGCCAACTCTCGATCAGTCCGAAACCGCCATTGGCGAAGAAGGGATCGTCGGCGGCGAGCGCGACGAACAGTGGCGGAGCGTCGGCCGGGACGGTCACCGCGGCCAACGGACCGTAGATGATGCCGATGAACGCCGGCTTGGCGTCCTGCCCGGCCAGCTCGGTCAGCAGGGTCAGCATGGCGCCGGCAGAGAAACCGACCATACCGATGCGGTCCGGATCGATCTTCCACTCGGCGGCGCGGCGCCGGATCAGGGTGAAGGCGGCGCGCGCGTCTTCGAGCTGCGGCGCGAGGCCAGCCGCCATCTGCTGCGGATCAGGAGGCGAAGCAGGGCGCGGGCGCGCGGTGCTCGAGAACATCTCCTTCATCGAGCGTTCGAATCCGGGCATGTCCGCCGGGGTCTGGTTCAGGCGGTACTTGAGGACAAATGCCGCCACGCCGCGCTCGGCCAGCGCGCGAGCGACATTCCAGCCTTCGTTCTCCATGGACAGGGTTCTAAAACCGCCGCCCGGAGCCACGACGACGGCGGCACCGCTGGCCTTGGCCGGGTCGGGCAGGAACGGCGTGATCGTCGCCACCGTCACGTTGCGGGCGAACTTGCTGCCGTATTGGGAGTGCCACGATTCTGGAGCCTTCGCGTCGGGGAGCGGCGCGGTGCCAATCTCGATCGCATTCGGCTGATCGGGGGTGGCGATCGGCGTCATCGTGTCGTTCACCTGCGCGAAGAGCGGCGCCGCGAATGAGCAGGCCGCGACCAGAATGGCCGCTCGGAACACGCTCCGCCGTGCGGAAATGAGTGTCGGATGCATCACCATGGCTGTTGGGTTCCTCCTGAGGAATCGCCGGTTCGTTCCGGAAGTCCGCTGCCAATTCTCACACACCACCCGCACGGAAGCCGCCGAGGCTCTGCGGGGGCTTGTATAGGCGATCATCCTCATGCCGCGAGGGAACAAGCTTGGAGTCGAGCTGTGAGGGGACTTGGCGGCCATGCTGGGAGCCGCCCAAGATGCGAAGCCGACTTCTCACTTCGGCTGGATTCTCACCTGCCACGTTCGTTCTGCTCTGGAGACCTCCGCCACGTAGCGGAACGCTTTTACGAGACGGCCCTGACAACCGATTCGACTTAACTCACCCGTGCACCAGATCGGATCAGGCCCACCCCGGCGTGCCCATGCGGTCGAGTGACGACAGCCACAACTGGCTGCTCTCCGACACGCAGCCAGAGACGGCCTCGAAGGCTCGCAGTGGAGTCCGTGATCGCACTTCGGTCAGAATAGGTCCGGCCGCCGCTCTTGGCGCGCACGACAACAGCTGCACATGGACTTTTCCCATCCCACTTACCTCCAGATCTTCCTCACAGCAAGCCTGCCCATCATGGGTCTGGCGTATGCGCTGGTCGGAGGGTTGAAACTCTCGCTGGTCGATCGACTGCAGATCGATGAAGCCAAGGTAGGCCGTCTCGTCGGCGGCTTCGGAACGATGTTCGGCCCGACCATCCTGCTGTGCGGATTCCTGACGGACACGGTCGGCCGCAAGGGCGTCTGGCTCGCAGGCTCCGCCGCTGTCTCGGTCTCCATCCTGATGCTCGCCCGCACGCGGACCTACCGCGCCGCGCTGGTTGCTGTGGTTCTGTTGGGAATCGGATGGGCGGCGCAGGTGAACGTGAGCAACGTCCTGATGCGGGTGGCGGTTCCTGCCGACCGCCCGCGCGAGCAACTCGTGTGGGCGACGAATTTCTTCGACTTCGCCTTCGGCTTTGGCGCATTCGTCACGCCGATGCTGCTGGCGCTGATCCTGCGACGGCTCGAGTACACGAAAGGGCTCCTGCTGCTGGCGATCCTCGCCACGACGCCTGTGGTGCTAGGCGCCTTCGCCGAGATGCACCCTCCACCGGTGGCGCCGCAGGTTCTGGCCGCGACCGTCCCGATCGGGCAGACGGCGCCGACAAGTGGATCCGCGGCGCTCCTCTCGAGCCCGGTCTTCTGGGTACTTGGATTCGCCTTCCTGTTCTTCGTGCCACTGGAGACGTCCACGGCCGGCTGGGCCACCACGCTCATCCTTCGCCAAACTCCATCGGATGTTCCAGACGCACGCGCGAAGCAATTTGCCGCGCTGACGCTGTCCTGCTTCTGGCTTGGATTCACCGGCAGCCGCTTGATTGTGTCGATCCTCGGAGCCACTGGCGTCCTGACGCGGGTTCTTGGCAAGACCAACGAGCAGGCGCTGCTCGTGACGCTGGGCGTCGCCTGCGTGGCGCTGATGCTCGCGCTGGCATTTGTGAGGGGCCGCGCGGCGACCTCCGCGACGATCCTCCTCGCCGGGCTGGCCTGCGGACCCGTGTTCCCCACGATGATGGCTGTTGTCCTGCTGAGCGTGCAGCCCGACACCATGGGCCGCGCTGTAGGATTCTTCTTCTTCTTCGCATCCGTCGGCTGGACGGTGGTTCCGATGATCATCGGCGTCGTCGCGCGGAAAACCAACATACAGAGAGGGTTTCTCATCGCCGCCGCGTCCGGCGCGGTATTCCTGACCTTGATTGCGATCAGGGGAATGATGATCGGCTGACCCTTGGATAGCTTCAAGTCAGCCGCGTACACGCGCGACCCAGCGCGACGCAGGCCATCGAGTCGAGCCGGCCAGTCGACGACGCGGTTCCAACTCGAGCCAATTTGGCTCACCACCTTTTCATCAGCACTCTCGGACGGCGCCAAGTAGTTGAAAAGTGGTGCCGTTACGGCGGTTCGATTGAATCGATTTCCGTCGTACGCGATTCCTTCCGGGAAGAACAGCGCCTGCAGCCGCTGCTTGTAGTCCAGCGACGCCTGGACCCACAGGTCTGATGCGCGCGGCAGAATGCGTTCTGCGAACGCCAGGATGCCCTGCTACGTCGAGTTCGTCGACCGCTTCGGTGTGGCGATCGATTTGCGCGAGCGTCAATTCCTCGCGCAGCTTGTCGCGTTGACGGCTGTAGCTGGTGAGGTCGATCGACTCCGAGTACAGAAACGCTTCGTCGAGCCGGTCGAGCTTCTGCTGGATCGATTTTACGCGGCGCTCCTGCTCCGTCGTCCGCTCGCTCGCTTCCGACCGCCGCTGCTCCCACACGTGGAGGATGCGATCCTTCACCAGGCGCATGTAGCCGGGCGTCGGCTGCAGAAGCGCCAGTTCGTCGACGAACGCGCCTTCGAGCACCGCTTTGCTGACGTTGACGGCGCGGCACTGCCGCTGACAGTGGTAGTAGGCGTAACGACCGTTGCGGCCCTTCGACCAGCTGGCCGTCAGTGGACGGCCGCAGACGTCGCAGCGCACGAAACCACGCAACGGAAAGTCGGGATGGTTCCGCTGTCGCGGGCCGGACACCACGACGCGGCCTTCGAGCACGGCCTGGGCCCGGTAGAACGTCGCCTCATCGACGACTGGTTCGAAGTCGCCTTGCGTTGAGACGCCGTAGTCCGGGCTGTCAATCTTCCCGATATAGATGGGGTTTCGCATCATCTGCCCGAAGCTCTGTGGCGAGAGCGTCAGGCCTTTCCGGCTGCGCAACCCTGCCGCGGTCACGCGTGTAATGACTTCCTGCTTCGTGTACTGTCCGGTCGCCAGATCCTCGAACGCCTGCTTCACCAGCGCCGCGCGCTCGGGATCGTGAACGAGACTCTTGCCGGACGACTTCGGAGCATTCAAGTATCCGAGCGGCGCCGGGAATGTCCAGCGCCCGAGCTCCAGCGCGGCACGCATCCCCGCGCGCGTCCGGTCCGAACGCACGTCGTTGTCGAACTGGGCGAACGCAGCCAGCACGCCTTCCATCAGCTTGCCGGTTGATGTGTCGTCGATCGGTTCGGTTGCCGACCGGAGGGAAATGCCGAGGGACTTCAGGTGCGCTCGGAGCGCGAAGTGATCGTACTTCTCTCGTGCGAACCGCGTGAGGTTGTACACGATGACGAAGTGGACCTTGCCCTTGTGCGTGCGGCAGTACTTCAGGAGATTCTGCAGCTCGCTGCGGTCGGTCGTCTTGGCGCTCTCACCTTGCTCATGGAAGCGCTGAAGGACTTCAAAGCCGTGGCGTCGGCAGTACTCTTCACAGGCGCGTAGCTGCGTCGGCAGGCTGAGGTTCTCGGTCTGCTCTTTCGTGCTGACGCGAACGTAGATCACCGCGCCGACCATCTCAGGCAGCTTAGCGCCAACATCGGACGCCGGCAAGGTGCGTCTTCTCGCCATGGCAGCTAGTGGACGCGACCGTCCTGCAACGCGACGACGATCAGAATGTGCGCCAGCGTTTGGGCGTGACGCGCGACCGCGACAACTTCTTCGTCCGACATGATCTGCGCGTCATCGCCGAGCAATTCCCGACAGCGCGCGATCGAGATCGGCTCCGGCTCTTCGTCTGCACGATCCGGTACGTCCATGGCGCTCCCCTTGAACGCGAGTCGCGACAATTCGTGTCGGATGGGTTCGCGCTCTGGCGCGTCGATGTGTCATCGACGCGCCGATGTGCGTTGTGAGCGCGGATGCGGGCCTGAAGCCGGCACCGTCCCGAAGGGAGCTATGCTCCGAGCGGCGACGATCGTGAATGGGTCGACCGTCTATTGCGTTCAGTAATGCCGCGGCAAATGCGATTCCGCTGATGAACGCAGCCTCGTCGCGGCCATGATCCTGAGGATGATGCGCCGCGAGAGACATCGAGGTTCGCAGCTCAATCGACGCGACGACGAACCACTCTCGGTCGTCGTGCATCAGTCTGCGATGGTTGGGGGTTGCGCTCGATGCCGTGCCCTGTGGGCGCTGGCTGGATGCGCGCTCCGTTGGCCGTAGCGGCGACCGGAGGGAGTGCTATGCGGCACTGACGCGATGATGTCAACATACGCCTGCGCGATTCCGGCGTCAACCCTCTTCCAGCGATCGACAAGTTGCCGACCATCGCGTAGTTGCCGAAAAGGTGCCGCGCGGAGGCGTCGTCAATGCCCGAAGGCCCGGCCATCGGCCGGGTCGAAGCGAAGCGGAGAGCATTGACGACGCTGAGCACGGCGCCAGCATGGAAGGCGCGATGGTTGCGATGCCTGAATCCGGCTTCGCAAGCGTGACGTTTCTACCAGGAACATAGCCGATGGGTACGAAGTGATTTCTGTTCCATTTGCAGACCGCATTCCTCCCGCGAAACTCGACACGAAAACATGCGCGCGGACTGCGCGTTCGCGCTGGACATTCACTGCGCGGACACGCCGACGAGCGACACACCCAACGATGGCGTGAACGACCCCATCTCAACAGTCTCGGGTCACACGCGGGGCAGGACACCGGGGTCGTTCACGCCATCGTTGTTTCACCGACTGCGACCCTGACAGCGGCGGTGACGGCGGCACAAAGCGCCGCCGCGATCGCGGCCCCGAAGCAAGACGCTGCGATAGAGAGGCTTGCAGGCGGTGAGAGTTCACGGAGCCACCAGGGTTGAGAGAGCATCCGGCGAGGGCGCCGAAACCGGGGGGCCAACCTGACGCGATTTTCGCTTGGCCCCCCTCTTGACCCACGCATCTCGGTCCATCGAGCCGGACAGCTGGAGGTACTGACGGTTCAGCGGCTGAACCTCCACCGCTGATCGCCCGTAGGACCAGTCGTCGCGCAGACACGTCGAGCACGACTCCCAGAGCACCTGATCGCCCGCTCGTCGCCATGCGCGATACAGGGCTTGGATCTTCGGCATGCCCTGCTTTCGGAACTCCTGCGCGATGTAGCGATCGGACGGATCGCCGAGGTGTCCGCCCTGCTCCTTGCGTTCGTAAAAGTACGTCTCCAGGGACTTGCTCAGGCTCGGATTCAGAGGCGTCCAGAGCTCTTCGCGGACCGCGGACTTGTACAGCGCCACGGCTTTCCTGAAGCGCCGCGGTACGAGCAATCGGATCGTCCAGTGGTGGAGACAACGGAAGAGATCGACGTGACGAATGAGGAACTGACGGAAGTCCACCGGCACGCGCCGGTTCACGAGGTACAGGAACAGGAACCGACTCGTGTCGTCCTTCTCGATGCCGATGGGCAACTTGTCGGGAAAGCAGCGGATCGTCTTCCGCGGCGCCTCTCCGAAAGCGATGTGCGGGTAGTCCTCCGGCCGCAGTCCGGTCTGTTGAGTGACATCGAAGAACGCTCGCTTGTCGGATTCGGGACTCAACCACCAGCGGCGACGATCGCCCAACACCGCGTCGAGAATCATCACCCGTTCGACCATGCGGCCGATCGTGCTCAGACGACGATTGCGATTGTCTGGTTGGCCAACCGCTTCGTAGAGCGGCCTGTGGTGGACGTGGTAAAGGCGTCCGCGTCGGACGGGGCCTGGCTCGATGGCTCGCGCGAATCCGCGGGCTACCAGCCTGGCCATGAATTCACGACTGTTCTGGCCGCGCACCGTGCCGGTGAACTCGCAGTATTGGCGCTCCAGAAAACATCCCGAGTGGACCATGACGGTCACGAGGAACTCACGCTGCCGCAGCGTGAAGCCGTACTCGCGCAGAGCGGCCACGCGGCTGATGCTGACGCTGTCGAAGGCCCTGTTGGGAGGGTATTCGTGCATCACAGGAACTCCTCCATCTCCCGCGGGCGCGGGCCGGAGCGACCACCGCTACCGCGAGAGGCGACGACGTAAATGCGGAAGCCGGTCCTCGCCCGGCTGGCGGCGTGGGCGCCGCGATAGTGCGGCGTGAACAGTTCGATGTCCTGATGAAGCTCGCGGCCGTCCACCTCGTACTCGATCCGGTAATCGGGGAAATGAACCTGGTCATCGAAGTAAGGCAGAGCGTGTTCGCGCGCCCAGTCCCGCACCTCCTTCTCGTCGCGGCCAGGCCGGCCGTCGCTGTCCGATCGGTCGCGGTTGTGATCCTGCAGGAACTCCTGGTACTCGCGCTTCAGATCTTGCTCGAGAATGACACGTCGAATCTCGAGGTCAGGGTGCTCGTCTCGAAGACGAGCTTCTTCCTGACGAAACGTCGCGTAGAGACTCGAGTCGTGGTCGATTTCCCGTGAGCGGCTGACGCCGGCGTAGAAGGTCTGGGACGACTCAGGGTCTCGCTCCAGACAGTGCGAATCGAGCAGGTCTCGCCCTTCAGTCGTGAGCGTCAATCCGCGTTCGCTGTCGCCCAGGTCAACGAGGTCGACGAGCCTCAGATCGTGAAGGTTGTCCAGGGTGTCGTGCGGAACATCGAGATCGTGTTCCGGTACGACGCGAAATACACCGACGACAGCGAGCGTGCGGCTATCTTCGCCGTCGAGCTCGTACACTCGCTCGCGATCAACAACCAACTCCCGCTCGTCGCCGCGCGGCAAGTCGAGATCGCGCATCAGGGTTTCCCGAGGATCGTTTCCATCCCGGTCCCGCGCGTCGTATACGCGCGGCCATTCGTCGCGATCCCGCGCGTCGTGTTCGCGTGGATCATCCCATCGAGCATCGGACATGGCTCGCCTCCGGTGCTTGAGTGCTGCTGTTTTGGTGGTCCGTGAAGGCGCCCTAGCAGTTCCTGCGAGGGTTTTCAGGGAAGCGCAGAGCCGCCGGTGCGTTTCGCCGCGGCGATCAGCGCCTGGTCCTTTGGAACCCCAGCTCCGGGCGCTTAGCGCGACGGAGTGTAGGTTCGATCCTGTGCATCAGCACTGCGATGGACCCGCAGCCGACCAAGAGTTGCTTTTTGCTGTATACGCCTCTGCTTCTCGGAAAGCAAGATCGCACTGGATCATTTACGCCGTGTGCCACCCTCGGATTGGGCAAGCCTGAGTAAAGGGTTCGCGGCGGCTCCAAATTTTCGGCCTGGAACCGGGTCTGCGGCGATGATGCGGCCCTTCTTCAGATCGCGAACGACTTCATTGACGTGCTTCGGCAACCACCACTCCGGCCTGACGGCGGCATGGAGATCCTGCCACCGCTCAGGACGACGCGAGAGCCGCCCGATGATCCAATCGCGTAGCGGACCGAAGTCGGCCTCTGGCTTGATGAGGAACTGTTGATCCGGGTTGTCAGAGCGCCGAACCATGAATTCGCCAGTCGGGGACACCGACCACGCGCATTCTTTCATTAGATCGCGGCCATCGTCTGAGTTCGTCAGATGGAGCAAGAGATACCGCGTGGCTTGCCCGCCCGTTACCATTCGGACCGCCGATGTCCACCAGCGTGCGCCGATGCCCCTTGCAATTAGCGGAATCGCACGACCGAGCCTCTCATCCACGTCGCTGCCGATGACTTCGGTGCGCCAACGGTCTGAGCCGAAGATCTCGTCGAGCGTTTCCGCTGGCGGCGTACCGCGTTCGGGTCTTTGCTGGACCAGCATGTCGAGTTCGCGCCACATCACGTTGATGAACAGCTCAACCCGGCCTGCTTTCATCAGATCCCCGAGCAGTTGTGCGGGAATCTTGAATCCGTACGGGTCGACGAACAGGAAGGCAGGGGCAATTCGGGCGCGATCTCGACGGAGGTCGGCGAGGATAGACGATAGCCTTTCGAACGCATCACCTTCACTCGTGCTCACGTTCACACGCGCCGGAAGAGGGCGGAGCCGATCGAGTTCAGTCCCTAGCGCCGCCAGGTTGGCTGGGTCGCGCTCGATGAAGAGGAAGTTGAATTCGGACGCCTTCAGAAGCTTCTCTCGGTAGCAGTGGTTGAGGAGAGTCTGGAGGGCAACGAGCGGAGAGCCTGGATCTCCGCTTTCGTACCGGCCACGACCAGCGTGCGTATCGACGTACAGGACACGACCTGCCCAAGTTCCGAGCTTGGGGAACCAGCCGTTCAGATAGCAGCGAATCAGTTCATGCTTGACGTGCTGGAACGGCCCGTACTGCTCCCAATACGCGGGATTCGGGTCCGACCGTTTCGTCATGCACTGCTCGCCGCGAGTACACGATGAAAGGCGACGGGAAACTCGTCGTAGGTGCGGCCGTCAAGGCTGCGGCCGGTCTCGTGCTTACGTGGGCCACCCCACTGCTTGAAGAAGAAGGGTACCCGCTGTGTGCGGCACTGACGCCGAACGTTGATCACCCACGCTCGAAGCATCGGCCGAGCGTGTGGGCCACTCTCGCCGCCGACGATCACCCAATCGATGTTACGAAGATCCACTTGACCGAGATCGCCTAGCAGCGGCTCCACGGACAGGAATCTGATCGCTGCAGGAGTTTTCTGGAGCGACTGGATCCGTGGCAGGCCATATCGCCGGTCCTCGACGCTGACCCCGTATGCAACATTCTGGAGATCAGCCATCCAGCGAAGCTCATTTGACAGGAGCTCACGCATCCGTCCGTCGCGCTTGGTGAGGACCTGGAACACGTGCCAGTCGGCTCGCCGCATGACGTCGCCGACGCGTGCGATGAATTCGGCCGACACGTCTTCATGAAACAGGTCGCTCATCGAGTTCACGAAGATCTTTCGCGGCCGTTTCCAATGCAGCGGCTGCTCCAATTTCTCGGGCACGAGTCGCAGTTCGAAGCCGTGTTGAAACGGGTGTCCCGGGACGCCACGGAAACGCTCAGCAAAGACTTCTGCGTAACAGAATTTGCAACCAGGGCTGACCTTTGTGCAGCCGCGTAGCGGGTTCCATGTCGCATCCGTCCATTCAATTGGCGATCGGTCGCTCATGCTACAGCCTACGTCTTTTGGGTGACAGGCGAGGTCAACATCCCAGGTGATTCTGCACGATTTTGGTGAACAAGTACATGGAAGGCCGGACGGAGACGGATCTGTCAGATGCGCCCCGCGCTCGCAACCAAGCAAGAACAGTACGATGCCCTGACATACCAATCGGGCCAGGATCCCGCAGATAGCCGAGTTGACATCCCCATGAATCAGGTGCTATTCCATTTGAGTGCCTAATAGAGAACGGGCTGAAGTGCTGCAGGGCACGCTCGACATCATGGTTCTGCAGACGCTTGCGGCGCTGGGACCGTCGCATGGCTATGCCATAGCGGCACGCATCGAACAGGTCTCGGGCGGCCGGGTGCAGCTCAACATGGGGACCTTGTATCCCGGTCTCATGCGCCTCGAGCAGCGCGGCTTCGTCCGCGGCACGTGGGGTGTGACAGAAAGCAACCGCAAGGCGCGGTTCTACGCACTCACGCCGGCCGGCAAGAAACAACTGGCCGTCGAGAGGCGCGAGTGGGATCGTATGGTCGCCATCATGCAGTCGATGCTCGGGGAGCCGAACTGATGTCCGCCATCCGCGCGTGGTTGCGACGGCTGGCCGGGACGTTCCACAAGGCGCCGGACGACGCCGAGATGGAGGAAGAGCTGCGCCTCCACGTCGACATGATCGCTGACCGATTGCAGCGGGGCGGTCTTTCGGTCGACGAGGCTCTCCGCGAGGCGAGGCTGCAGGCTGGCGGCGTTGCGCAAGCGATGGAGCAGTGCCGCGATCAGCGCGGCCTGCCCTGGCTCGAGGACGCCATCCAGGACCTCCGCTACGGTGTGCGCACGCTCCGCCGGGCGCCGGTCTTCACCGCGGTGACGATCGCCACGCTCACGCTGGCGATCGGCGCCAACACCGCGATCTTCAGCCTCGTTAATCCGCTGGTGTTTCGCGATCTGCCGGTTCGGGATCCCGGCAGCCTCGTGCAGTTCACCTTTCGGTACCCCGGCGATTCGCCGTTGAACGACTTTTCTCTCGAGACCTGCACGCGGTATCGCGAGCGCAGCACCGTGTTCTCGGACATGGTCGGCCTCGCGCCACTGAGGACGGAGCTGTCAGCTGGCCGCGAGCCGATCGGCGCCTGGGTGGTGACGGGGAACTTCTTCCAGATGCTCGGCGTGAGGCCCGCGCTGGGACGCGTGCTCGATGTCTCCGACGACGCGCCGGGCGGTCCCCCTCTCGCCGTTGTGAGCTGGCGGTACTGGCGGGCGCACTTCAACGGCGAGGCGCGAGCCCTCGGCGCCATCATTGACATCAAAGACCGTCGCCTGCCCGGCCCCGTGCACGCGACCGTCGTCGGCGTAGCCGAACGCGATTTTTCTGGCGTGACCGCCAGCATGCGGTCGGACGTCTGGGTATCTCTTGGCGCCATTCCCACGGCTATGCGATCGAGGGCCGGCGTGTCGCTGCTGGCCCGAGTGAAGCCGGGGGCTTCGATCGCGCAGGCGAGCGCAGAAATGCGCGTGCTCAACCAGTCGAGCTTCGATGCGTTGGCGCAGCGCGATCCGCAGTGGCGACACGTGGCGATCGACGCGACGTCGGCGCGCGCGGGGCTTTCGACTCCGCTCACCGACCAGTTCGGCGGACCCCTATCGCTGTTAATGGCGATCGTTGGCATTCTGCTGCTGCTCGCGTGCGCCAACATCGCCGGGCTGCTGCTCGCGCGCGGGGCCTCACGCCAGCAGGAGATGGCGGTGCGCATCTCGCTCGGCGCCGGACGTCTCCGCATGATGCGGCAGATGCTGGCCGAGTCGCTGCTCCTGGCCTCGATCGGCGGCGCCCTGGGCCTGGTCGGCGCACGATTCGGCGCTACCATGTTGGCGCGGATCATGACCTCGGGCACCCAATCGCTCGGCCCTCCTCCGCGTCTGGAGATCGCGCCCGATGGGCGCGTGCTGGTGTTCACGATCGGCACCACTATGCTGGCGGCGGTGGTCTTGGGGCTCGCGCCCGCGATCGCGGCGTTCGTGTCCGCGCCGGCGTCGGCGCTGCGACAGGGGGGCGGAACACAGACGAAATCCCGACGCGTCTTCGGCAACGGCCTGGTGGTCGCGCAGGTCGCGATCTCCTTGGCGCTATTGAGCGTGTCGCAGCTCTATATCGGCCACCTGCGTCATCTGCGCGACCGAAGCCTCGGGTTCGATCGCGCCCGCGTGCTGCTGATGTCGGTGAACACCTCGCGCGTCCAGAACCGCGAGCAACTCGCTGCGCTCTATAGAGATGTCGTCGCGCGCCTGCAGGCGATTCCCGGCGTCGACTCGGTCGCGGCGAGCGGCATGACGCCGATGTCAGGCGCGGCTGGCAGCGCGTTCGTCAGGGTCGAAGGATTCGACGAGCCTGCGAACGACAGGCAGCGTGTGTCCCTCAATACCGTGTCGCCGAACTATTTCCTCACGTACGGCACGCCACTCCTGGCCGGACGCGACTTTCGCGACTCCGACATGGATCAGCCGCGCCGTATCATCGTCAATCAGGCGCTCGCCCGGAAGTACTTCCCCGGCCGTGATCCTCTCGGGCGTCACGTCTGGCTCGAGAATCAGCGCGATTCCTACGAGATCATCGGCGTCGCTGGCGACGCGAAGTATAACGACGTTCGGCTTCCGTCCCCTCCCACCGTCTACCAGTTCGGCCTGATGTCCAGAGGGTCGAGCGATCTCTCGCTGCGGACGAGCGGCCGTCGGGCGGGCCTCGCGGACGACGCCCGCCACCTCGTCGACGACGTATTTGGTACCGAGTTCGGTCGGACGAGTGACCACCCTGGCCGAGCAGGTCGACGCCTCGATTGGTCCCGAGCGGTTGCTGGCAACCCTGGCGGGCTTCTTCGGCGCGGTCGGCGCGCTGCTGGCGGCAATTGGTCTGTTTGGGTTGCTCGCCTACACCGTCGCACGCCAAACGAAGGAGATCGGCATTCGTATGGCTCTCGGCGCCACCCGAGGTCGCGTGAGCCGCGTGATGGCGACGAGTGCGGGCTGGTTAGTCACCGTGGGATTCCTTCTTGGTGCGCCGACGGCGTTCTGGAGTACACGATTCGCCGCGCGCAGCGTCGAGAATCTTCCGGCTGGCGCGGCGGTGCCCATTGCCTCGGCTGCGGCGGCCCTGATCGCAGTGGCGTTCATCGCGGTCTACGTCCCCACGCGCCGCGCCATACGCGTAGAGCCGGTCATCGCACTACGCGTTGAATAGGTTAGGCTGAGGTCTTCTGCTGGTTGCGCAGCGTGTCCACGCCGCAAGATGGAGATGTCGTTTTCTTTGGGGTGGTACTCAGGACTCGCGGCGACCAACGCTGGGTTCCGACTAACGCTCGAGTGTTCAGCAACCGGCTCCCCCGCCACCGAAGACCGGCCTCAATCAGCCGGAAGTGGTTCGTAAGCTCCCGCCTCGCTTGCCTAGACGAGATATTGGACTGAGTGCTCGCGGTACAAGGGAGACCGGCTGAGGCTCGCGAATCATCTTGCGTCTGTCGGCTACCTATGTAGAATACGGCCTATGAAGTCGCTTTCGCATGCCGCAACCGCTGTCTTGCACGCGGTCGCCAATGGGCACGGGCATGGCTTCGACATCATGGGCATTACAGGCCTCGCAAGCGGCACAGTCTATCCGGCCCTTCGCCGGTTGGAGGACACGGGCTGGCTCCGGTCCCGGTGGGAAGACCATCGTGTTGCGCGAAACGAGCTCCGACCCGCGCGGAAGTACTACGAAATCACCAAAGCGGGCGAGGAAGCGCTAGCGGCGGCGCTTGACAGATATCGCGGGCTGGCGAGCCAGGTAACCCCCCCGCGCGTGCGCAACGCGATGCTCAAGGACGGCGCGCGGTGACTCGCGGCGGGGGATTCCGGCCGCATCGGTGGTTTATCCGCATCGTCAGCGCCATTGTTCCGAAGCGCATGCGTGCGGACTGGCGTCGCGAATGGGAGGCGGAGCTCGAGCATCAGGAAGTGCAATCGTCAACTTGGCGAAAGCGGCACCAGACGCTCTGGCTGCTCATGCGACACAGCATAGGCTCGACCTGGGACGCGCTCGCCCTTCAGCGTCGCCGACTTGAGGACGATCTGGTACAGGATATACGTCACGGCGTCCGCCTTGCGACGCGATCGCCAGGACTGGCAATCGCGGCGTGCGCATCCATTGCCGTGGGCATCGGGGGCTCGACTGCCGCATTCCAGCTTGTCGATGCCGCGCTGCTGCGGCAGTGGCCGTACCCGAACGCGGATCGGCTGGTCGTTATTCGGACCGATCTCAGCCAGTATTTCTCTGCGCCCGCCTTTCGTCGTCTGGTCGAGCGCGACTTTGGCCTCGACCACGTGACGGCCGCCGAAGCGCACGACTTCGTCGCGGAATTTTCGGGCAACGCCGTGCTCGTGAAGGGCCATCGGGTCACGCGCGGAGCACTCGCGCTCCTGGGTCTGAACGGTCCGCTCCGCCCCGCGCTCGGGCGCCCGTTTCTGGAATCCGAGTTCGACGAGGCGAGCGAGCCCGTTCTCCTCATCAGCCATCGGCTGTGGCAGGTGCGGTTCGGGGCGTCGGTGGACGTTGTGGGCCGAGCCCTCACCTTGGATGGCAATTCCGCGCGCATCATCGGTGTCCTTCCACCTGAGTTCGAATTCTTTCCGAGCGGGGATGTGCTCGCCCCGCTGATCCTCTCGGGGCCTGGCGCCTACGACGAATTCGCACGCACCTTGGAGGTGTTCGGGTCGCTGAAGCCGGGCCTGCAACCCTCCCAGGTAGCATGGCTGCTGACCTCCACCACTCGTCACTTGCGGCCGAGGCAGATCGCGGCCGTGGAGAGCGTGCGCGAGCGGCTGTTCCGGGGGTTCGGGCCGACAATCAGAGTCTTGTCGCTGGTCTCGCTTGTGATTCTCGCGGTGTGTTGCGTTAATTTCGCGACGCTTCTCAGCGTCCGGTCGGCCGACCGGCGGCAGGAGCTGGCGGTTCGCCTGGCGCTCGGCGCTGAGCGCGGGCGCATCATCCGTCAGCTCGTGACCGAGGCCATGGTGCTTTCATTGGCCGGTGGTGTGGCGGGCGCATTGATCGCGCTCGTCGGTGGCGGCATCCTCACTCAGGGTGGGATGGCAAGCACCGTGGGCGCGATGGCAATGGTGGATGGACGCGTGTTCGTCTTTGCTATGCTGCTGACGGTCAGCACGGGCCTGCTCTTCAGCGTCGGACCTGCACGGCGCGTCACGGCTACGCTCGATGTCGACGCGGCGCTCAAGGGTGGGATGGTCGTTCCGGAAGCGACTCTGAAACCGCGCTGGTTTGCGGCTAATTGGCTTCCGGGCTCGATCCAGCTGGCGTTGACGATGATGCTCCTCGTCGGGGCTGGATTGCTCGTCAAGAGTGTTGCAAGAATTCAATCGTTCAATCCGGGGTACGAGAGCGCGAACGCCACCTCAATCCGCTTCGACCTTCCGTCCGTTCGCTACCGGACCGACGCCGACATCGCCCGATTCGTCGCTTCGATGACCGAGGGAGTCGCGGTGCTGCCGGGCGTGGAGGCCGTGGGAGCGACCTCGAGCCTGCCCTTCGCCGCCGGCGCGCTGCAGATGCAATACGTCCTTTTCGAGCAGCCGGTGAAAGTCTCCGGAACTCCCGAACCGATGCCGCTCGGGTGGGTGAGGCCGCCGCCGCCCCCGCCGGCGCCGGGCCAGACCGAAACGAAGCCGTTGGAGTTCTATCCAACCTTGTCGTGCGAGGTGGGTCCGGCGTTCTTTCGGGCTATGCGCATCCCGCTGCTCCGGGGACGCGAATTCACCGCCCAGGATACGGCGACGACCACGCCGGTCGTGATCGTCAACCGGGCGATGGCCGAGCGCTACTGGTCGAACGTGGATCCGATCGGGCGTCGCATGCGTATCGGCCCGCTATATCCCTGGAAGACGGTGGTCGGCGTCGTCGACAACATCCGCCGCTTCGCCCGCGACGATGCCATTCGGGCGGAGTACTACGAGCCGTTTTCGCAGGCGGGCGATCAGCGGCGATTGATGCAGAAGCTCACCGGCCGGGAGCTGCGTTGGTTTCAGAGCGCCAAGCCGAGTCCCGTGATGTTCGTCGTGCGCAGTCCACTGGACGCACGTGCGATCTCGAGCGCCGTGACGACGGTGGTCCGACAAGTCGACCCCTCCTTGCCAGTCGTTCAGGTGTCGACGCTGCGGGACGCGCTGGACAACGCGGTTGCAGAGCGCCGGTTCCTGCTCGAGCACGTGATGGCGTTCGCCGCGTTGGCGTTGCTCCTCGCCGCCGCCGGTGTGTACGCGGTCACGTCGCAGGTCGTCAAGGGACGAGCACGCGAGCTGAGCATCCGGGCGGCTCTCGGTGCCAGTGCGAGCCACTTGATCTGGCTCGCAATCCGCGACGGGCTGGTGGTCGCGGGGATCGGCGGCTGCTTCGGGTTATTGATCTCCGCCATGTTCACGCCCCAGCTCGGAACGTTCTTGTACCAAGTCAGCCCGTGGGACTTTCAGACGTTTTGTGGTGTCGCTCTCATCCTGATCCCTGTGGTGGTCAGCGCCGCGTACATCCCCGCACGCCGCGCGGCAAGCGCCGATCCTCTTGACGCATTGAAGGCGACGTAAACGCATGAGAACGATCGACGGAGGCGTTTCATGCGAATTGACGCACAGGCCAGTAACGGGCCCGGGTGATCTGGACAGATCGGTTCGCGTTTTTGGATCAACGTGAGATTCACGTCAACTGCCCCTGGCTGAGCCCCAGAGGAGTCTTACGCCGGGACCTTCCGCAGGCGCGCACCCTAGCTGGGTCCGCCGACGGGCTCCCATCATGCCTGAGCCTTGGACCGTTCAGGCAGCGCGCTTGGCGGAGTTCACGGCCCGAAGCCAGTCGGTGAGCTGGTTCCAACTCGCGCAAATTTAGGCTCACCACCTTTTCATCAGCACTCTCGGACGGCGCCAAGTAGTTGAAAAGTGGTGCCGTTACGGCGGTTCGATTAAATCGATTTCCGTCGTACGCGATTCCTTCCGGGAAGAACAGCTGCTGCAATCGCTGCTTGTAGTCGAGCGACGCCTGCACCCAGAGGTCTGATGCGCGCGGCAGAATGCGTTCTGCGAAGGCCAGGATGCCCTCTACGTCGAGTTCATCGACGGCTTCGGCGTGGTGGTCGATCTTGGCGAGCGTCAATTCCTCGCGGAGCTTGTCGCGTTGCCGGCCGTAGGTCGTGACGTCGATCGCCTCCGCGTACAGGAACGCCTCGTCCAGCTTGTCCAGCTTCTGCTGGATGGCACTCACCCGCCGTTGCTGTTCCGTCGTCCGGTCCTTCGCTTCAGCCCGACGCTGCTCCCACACGCAGAGGATTCGATCCTTGACCAGCCGCATGTAACCAGGCGTTGGCTGCAGCAATGCGAGCTCATCGACGAAGGCCCCTTCCAGCGTCGCCTTGCTGATGTTGACCGCCCGGCACTGCCGCTGGCAGTGGTAGTACGCGTAGTGGCCGTTCCGGCCCTTGGACCAGCTGCCCGTCAGCGGACGGCCGCACGTCTCGCACCGCACGAATCCCCTGAGCGGAAAATCCGGATGATGCCGCGGTCGTGGCCCTGCGACGACGACGCGGCCATCGAGAACCGCCTGCACCCGATAGAACGTGGCCTCGTCGATCAGCGGCTCGAAATCGCCGCGGCTTGACACGCCATAGTCCGGGCTCTCGACCCTGCCGACGTAAATCGAGTTCCGCACCATCTGGCCGAAGCTTTGCGGCGAGAGCACCAATCCACGCCGCGTGCGCAAGCCGGCCTCGGTCATTCGGGCAATGACTTCTTGCTTCGTGAATCGTCCCGTTGCGAGGTCCTCGAACGCACGCGCGATCAGTGGCGCGCGTTCCGGGTCCGCGCCAGGCTCTTGCCGGACCATTTCGGCGCGTTCAGATAGCCAATCGGCGCAGGAAAGGTCCATCGGCCGAGTTCCAGTGCGGCGCGCATGCCCGCGCGGGTGCGGTCAGAGCGCACGTCGTTGTCGAACTGCGCGAAGGACGCCAGCACCCCTTCCATCAACTTGCCGGTGGACGTGTCGTCGATCGGCTCGGTGGCCGACCGCAGCGAGATGCCGAGCGATTTCAGGTGGGCACGGAGCGCGAAGTGGTCGTACTTCTCCCGCGCGAATCGCGTGAGGTTGTACACGACGACGAAGTGGACTTCGCCCTTGTGCGTGCGGCAGTACTTCAGCAGTGCCTGGAGCTGACTGCGGTCCGTGGTCTTGGCGCTTTCGCCTTCTTCGTGGAAGCGTTCGAGGATCTCGTAGCCCTGGCGACGGCAGTACTCTCACAGGCACGGAGCTGGGTCGGCAGACTGAGGTTCTCCGTCTGCTCCTTCGGTACTGACGCGAACGTAGATCACCGCGCCGACCATCAGCGGCAGATTAGATCCAATCGTGGGCGCGGGCAACGTGTGTCGAGAAGGCACGGTGATTACCCAGGAATCCGACGGCTCTCCACATACATCTGGACCACGACCTGCGCCATCATCTCGGCGTGCCGACTGATCAGTTCGACGTCCTGATCAGTCAGCATGTCGGCCTCATCGCCGAGCAGCTCGCGACACCGCGCAATCGAGATCGGTTCCGGCCGGTCATCCCCACGATCAACGAAATCCATAGAGGTCCCCCAAGAAGGGCGATTCATGACGTTTCGTGTTGTGCTGGGATAGCGCGCTCCGACGCGCCGACTTGGAGTCGGCGCGCATGTCCGTGGAGCGCGGATGACGGCTGTTGCCGACATCGACCCGCGGGGAACCGGGCTCCGCGCGGTGACGGTCGTCGCGTGGCACGCCGTCATCTGCCGAAAGCACACTAGGCGAGAAACAAATCGCGCTCTGGGACCGCCGATTCGTGTGCTCCACATCGGTCGATGTGGAGGGGGTTGCGGGTCGCAACCGTCGAAGAGAATTCGACAATACCGCCGTCGCTGCGCGTCGTCAAGGGCTTCGAGCGGGGGGCCGTCGCAATTGCTGGTCAAGGTTCGTGAATCGGGCGGTCAAGGCCGCCAGCCGCGCGCATGCGCGGGCGAAGCGAAGCGGAGCGCCTTGAGCGCGCGATTCACGAAGCGCACAATCGGCTCCGACGGCCCGATCACGGCGAACGCATTTCCGGCATATTTACCGGCCGCATGCGTCACGATGTCTCAGTGGTCGGCTCGGCTGAGGCAGCGACAGCGTGGCGTGAGCGACCACCTCGGTGGCCGCGGGCGAGATCACAAACCGGGTCAGATCTCGTGGTCGCTCACGCCACGGTACTGCCATTGACCGACTCGCCGACCGCACGCAGTCGATGCGGGCGGCAAAGAGCGCCGCCCGACGCGGTTGTCCGGTAAGTCGCAGCCCTGATTAACGTTGGAACAAAGCATCCGCACTCCGAGCGTGTTCGCATCGGTTGTGAACGGACGCTCACGTAGGTGCGCGAGAGGGGGAACACCTCGCGCAGAGCCCTGTTCCCCTTCCTGTTCCCCCTCTTGTGGATGACTGTCGAGAGCACCTCACCTAGTCCGTGTAGATGTCATATCGCGCGAAGTGACCGGAATCATCGAGCCAAATGAGAAGCCATTCGGAGTCGATTCTGAAGAACGAATCTCTCTCCGGGCCAAGTATGTAGATCAGATCTCGCCCTGTGCTCGCGAAGTACGGGGTTTCGAGGGACGGCCCAAGGAGTGCCTCAAGTCCGGCACGGTCTTGTGCATGGCTAAAGCGCTTGACGAGACTACCGAGCATCTTCTGTCGTGGAGTGATGTCACCTTGGACAGACTCCGAAGAACTCTGCTCTCGCCAAACCGCCGGCGCGAACTCAAGCATGTGAGAGCCTGTCGGCAGCGTTCCCTTGATCACGCGAGCGAGTACCATCGTGGACGCGAAGATCACCACGCCAGCCACGAGTAAAGCCACCGAGATACGATGGCGTCTGCTGATAGACGAGCCCCGGCGGTGCGCAGCGATCGCGCCGACCATCCCCCAAATAGCGAGACCGAGAAGGCCGAGAAGCGTGAACGGGATGGAGAGGACGTAGACGAAGAACACACCGGTGCCTGCGAAGCTGGGCCGCCACTCAGGAACGAGAATCACCCCAAAGTAGACGCACATCGCTGCGAGAGCGGCGGCGAGCGGTCGGCTTGGCAGCCATCGTCTCCGGAGTTCAGTAACTAGTGTCGACATGCGGTCTCACTGCTCCAGGAATCGAATCGCTTCGATTCACTCCCCACCGGCTTTCGGTTCGAAGGGAATCTCGACCTCGGCGTAGCTGCCAGGCGTCGCGGAAGCCACCACGGCAGCGATGCGCTCGGCATGCTGCCGGACGCGGGACCACTTGGTGCTGCCCGTTAGAACAACGAGGGCGATGCGGCGCACGCGAAGGTTCTGCTGGTGGCGGATGCGGCGGTCAGTTGTGAGCAGCAACTCGAACCCCGCTCCCTCAGCCGCGCTCAAGAGCTCGCCATTGCTGAGCGTGTCCCAGCCCTTGCCTTGCGCCGTGTGCACTGTGTGCCCCGACAACGCACGGGCCAGTCCCTTCGGCGTGCCGTGGTCAAAGAGGATGAGCACCGGTAGGGACGGGGTCCGCGCGAAGACTCTCAGCCACGAACTCGAGCACGGCCATCACCTGCTCGCGCGTCACGTCGAACTGCTCGATGACCTCGTCGATGCTGAGATCCTCGAGGTTCTCGATGACCGTGGCCACGGGCAGGCGCGTGCCTTTGAACACCCAGGCACCGCTCACCTTGCCCGGGCTGCTCTCGACGGCTGGACACTGGGACCAGTCAAGCGATGCCATAGTCGGAACTCCTTAGTCCAGATTACGGCAAACTAGGCCGGCCGTCACGCGGCTTCACGCTGCGCCCCGGAGCCCCTCCAGACGTCTCAGCCAGCCGTGGATCTGGTTCCAACTGGCGAACGTTAGGGCCCGTCAGAGAGTTACTGACGAATCTTGCTGCGGGTAGATCGTATAGTTCCAGTCGCCGTGGAACGGATGGCGTTCGAGTCGCACGGTTGCGAGCTGCGCATCCGTGACGGTGACACCGGCGGGATAGAGCCCGCGGTCGAGTTCGGCCCGCACGTGCAAGCCGGCCCGGCTGTGCGTCGAGCCGATCAGGCTGACGACGGTCGCCAGATCGACGAGTGGCGTGCCGCGCCAGTTCATCGCGATGTGCGAGAAGAGGCGATGCTCGATCCTGTTCCACTTGCTGGTACCAGGCGGGAAGTGGCATACCGTGATCGCCAGCCCCGTGCGCGTCGCGAGCTGCTGCAGTTCCCATTTCCACAGCCGCAGCCGCGCCCCGTTGCTGCCGCCGGCATCGGCCGTGATGACGAGCGCCGTAGCGTCCCGATAGACCGGTCGCCCCATGGTCTGCCACCAGCGGCGAATCGACCGCGTCGCGAAGGTCGCGGTGTCGTGGTCGATGCCGACGCTGACCCAGCCTTCGTTGCGATGCAGATCGTAGACCCCGTACGGGATGGCCTTGCCGCCCGTCGCGCCCGGGATCACGAAGTCGTGCACGCGCACGCGCTGAGGCGTCTTGGCGGGGCGCCAGGCCCGGCCGCCGTTCTTGAAGGGCCCGACCAGTTCCTTCTTCTTGGTGTCGACCGAGATCGTCGGCTGGCCCCGTCGTTGGGCGGCGCGTACCTGCTGCGCGATGTACCGAAACTGCGCGTCTCGATCGGGATGTTGGCGGCCTTCGCGCGTCTTCACGTTGCCCTGCAGGCTGTAGCCGAGGTGGTGCAGCAGTTCGGCGACCAGGGTGTGGCTGACCGCGTGCCCGAGCGCCTCGAGGGCGACCGCCAGCGTGCGGGTGCTCAGGCAGGTCCAGCGCAGCGGCGAGTCCGGATCGCCAGGGGCCGTCGGTTCGACCAACGTCTCCAGGTGATCGAGCAAGGTCGGATCGAGCGTGGTCGTCCGCTTCCGGCCTCCGCCCACCCGTCGCGTCCGCTCCGGCGGCAGCGGTGCCTCCGCGTCGGCGTCGAGTTCGCGGAGCCCGCGGCGAATCGTGGACGACGAGATCCCGGTGGCCCGCGCGACCTGGGTGATGCCGCCGTACCCCAAGGCCCGTGCCTCCGTGGCGGCCCAGAGACGACGCGACCGTTCCGTGAACACGGCGCGCAACGCCGTATGCTTGGCCCGAAGCGTCGCCAACGACACGGCTCACCGTACCATGTCGTCGCCGAAAGTACAACACCGCTTTAATCAGTTATTCCCTGACAAGCCCTTAGCACTACTTTGTCAGGTTCATTGATGTGACAGTCGGCCCGGGCGGGCCAGGTCGGATTCTGGTCCGCACCGACGCTCCGCCATGAGCAGGGAGTCAGGACCGCGGTGGGGGCTCGATGACCTGTGTGTGGGGCAAGGTGTTCCGAATGCGGCGCGTGAAGTAGGCGCCCTTCGATGGGGCCATGAGGAACCCCTCGAGGATGGCGCGCGGCACGGTGAAATGGCGGTAGACCGTCCCCCGACGGAAGCGGACGGTCAGCGTCGCATCGGACGCGTAGGTCACGGTGCCGATCTGCTCCTGCCGTGGGACGATCGCACCTACGACGAGCAGATGCCGTTGACCCGCATCGGCTCGCTCATGCCGTACCACACGCATGTGGATCCCGGCGTCGTCGTTGCCGGGTTGAATCGGCTGATCGACGACGCAGCGAGCGGACGGACGGCGTTCTACCGCTTCTACTCCGACGCTCAGACCCAGCAACAGCCCGCGAAGGGCAAGACGGGCTTGTTCTTCTTCCGCGGACAACTCGGAGCGCCGTTTGCGGTCATTGCCCCGGGCGGTGGGTTTTCGTATGTCGCCTCTCTCCATGAGGGATTCCCGCACGCGGCCGCCATCAGCAGCAAGGGCTACAACGCGTTCGTACTCAGGTACCGAGTGGGGCAGGGTGGCACCGCGGCAACCGAGGACATGGCCGCGGCCATCTCGTACATCATCGGCCACGCCGCATCGCTCGGCGTCGGCACGAACGGATACTCCCTGTGGGGCAGTTCGGCTGGCGCGAGGATGGCCGCCGCGATCGGTTCGCACGGCGTGGCGAGCTATGGAGGCGTGAACGCTCCAAAGCCGTCAACCGTCGTGATGGCGTACACGGGCCACTCGGATCACGCGCCCGTCGAGCCTCCCACGTTTGTCGTTGTGGGTGAGGAGGACGGGATTGCTCCTCCTGCCACGATGAAGCGGAGAGTCGAGGCCCTACGCACCTCCGGCGCGCTGGTGGAGTACCACGAGTACAAGGGACTTGCACATGGCTTCGGGCTTGGCGCCGGCACCAGCGCCGATGGATGGGTCTTCGACGCCGTTCGGTTTTGGGAGACGTCGATGAAGAGGCAGTCGTCGACGGCGAGAGGTTAGCTCCGGACGCCCGTTTCGTTGCGGTGGGCGGCTCATGCCGCGACGACGCTGATTCGGGCAGCCTTCCGGGAGCGAGGCTTCTTCCGAATCACAATCTCGACGTCCTGATCGAGCGCCGTCAGCAGGTTCATCAGGCGCTCGACGGAGAAGCCCGCCAGCTTGTAGTTGCGAAGAGCGGAGACCTTCGGCTGCGACACTCCCAACACCCTGGCAGCTTCGGCCTGAGCGAGCTTCCGCCCGTCGAGCAACTGGTTCAGGGCGTAGGCAAGGCGGAGCTTCGCCTGACGTTCCGCGGCGTCCGGGAAGCCAAGATCGGCGAACAGGTTCCCGGTTCCGTGCACGACCTTCTCATTCACCCTGGTTGCCTTTGAGGAGTTGTTCGGCCGTTAACCCAATGTCCTTCGCAATCTTCCGCAGCAGCGTGGGCGAGATGTCGCGTCCGCCGTGGAACGGAACGGTCGTGCCTCGACCATCCGCGTGGCGGAACTGTTTGTGCGAGCCTTTCTGCCGAACCTCGGCGAAGCCCAGGCCCTCGAGAAGGGCGACGACCTCACGAGGTTTCAGCGTGGGCAGCGTGCCCACTTACGCGACCCGGATGGTCTGGACCGCCACGAACTCGGACTCGAATTTCGGCTCCCCATCCTCGAGGAGCATGCTGACGACTTCCTGCAGGTTCGCCTGCAGTTCATCGAGCGACTCGGCCTGGCTGTGTGCGCCCGGCCAGCCGGGGACATGGCCGACGAACAGGCCGGTGTCCGGGTCGCGTTCGATGACCACGTTGAAGGTTCGCATGCTGCAAGAATAACTCGCCAGCCGGTCCCCGCCCAGCGCGGAGCCGGAACTGTCAACGACGGGTTGGCGCTATCCGGTCAGTCCTGAAAAGGGGGACAGCAGGGGGAACAGCGGGGGGGAACACCCCCTCCGCGTGAGGTGTTCCCCCTGGCTGGCATCTGTGGCCGTCGCCGATTTCGCCCGAGGCAGGCCCGCGGAACGTAGCAAGTCCCCGACGCAACTGCCATAGCCCGTATCGCTTACGCGGCAATGAACACGGGCGGCGGTCTTCGCCGCCCACATAGTTTCGCCACCGCCGTTGCGGTCGCCAGTGCCAGGTCGGTGGCGTGAGCGACCACCTATTCAGACCCCCTGGCCTGACAGGCCCGCGGCCACGGCTGTGGTCGCTCACGCCACCATGTCTCTGCCTCAGCCGGCTCGGGTCGTCGCGGGACGCGTGCGTCCGGGAGGCGCATCCGAGGAGTGCGGATCCACGTCGTGAACAGCGGCCGTCGCGCAGCGATTGTGCGACCCGCAACTCGCGCGCTCAAGGCGCTGCGCGCCGCACTTGTTCCGCTCCGCCCACGCTGCGCGTGGCTGCCGGCCTTGACCGCGCGACTCGCGGGCCGGTTTCTGAGCTACTATCGACGGCCGCAGCGGAAGTGCTTGACGACGCCGAGCGGCGGCGCTACCTTCTGATCATCTCAGTCGGCTGCAGGTTGCAGCCTCCTCCACATCGCCCGGTGTGGAGCACGTTCGAATCGCTGGTCTCAGGCCACGGTTCGTTCCCCAAGTTTCCAACTCACTTCCTGGTCGTCTGTTCGTGCGATGTCACGTCCGCGAATCCGATGATCGAACCGGACTGCGTTTCGGCCTCAGGCCAGGTGCAGATCCGGTCGTGCAACCACGTCGAAGTCGTCACGCTGCCGCGGCGATACGCCGGCCAGTGTCGATGCGCCAGGAGCTGCACTCAGTGCGCCCGATCTCAAGCGAGAACAACCGCAGCATCGACGCTCAGAATGTGCAGGCGTATCATGGCCGAGAGACGACGACCACGAACGGGATGCGGCCGGCGCCACTGGACTCACGCTCGTGCGAACGACAAGGGACGCGGTGGCGCAAGCGCGGACGCGTCGCTTCGCGCATTCGTTCGTGCGCTGGCGCGGCAAGCGGCACGGGAGTGCTTCGAGCTGGAATTGAAGCAGCAGTCGCGAACGACTCAATGAGGTGCAGGACGTGAAAGTCGCCATCTACGCGCGCTACTCCTCGGACAACCAGCGCGACGCATCGATCGCCGATCAACTCCGCGTGTGCCGCGCGTACGCTGAGCGACAGGGGTGGGCGATCGGCGAGGAATACGCGGACCACGCAGTGTCAGGCGCGACACTGCTGCGCGCCGGGTTCCAGGCGTTGATGCGCGATGCGCTGAACCGGCGATTCGACGTCGTGCTCGCCGAGTCGCTGGACCGTTTCAGCCGCGACCAGGAAGACACGGCGGGACTCTTCAAGCGCCTCACGTTCGCCGGCGTGAACATCGTCACGCTCGCCGAGGGCGACATCACCCACCTGCACATCGGCTTCAAGGGCACGATGAACGCCCTGTTCCTCAAGGACCTCGCCGAGAAGACGCACCGAGGGTTGCGCGGCCGGATCGAGGACGGCAAGTCCGGCGGAGGGCTCTGCTACGGCTACCGGGTCATCAAGACGATGCAGGGCACGCAACTGTCCACCGGCGAGCGGGAGATCGAGCCGGCCGAGGCCGCGATCGTCGGGCGGGTGTTCCGCGAGTTCGTCGCCGGACACTCCCCCTAGCGGATCGCGCAGACGCTGAACCGTGAGGCCGTGCCCGGCCCCTTCGGCAGCAAATGGAGTTCCAGCACGATCAACGGGAACGCGAAGCGCGGCACGGGCTGCTGAACAACGAGCTGTACGTCGGACGTCTCGTGTGGAACCGGCAGCGGTTCGTCAAGAACCCGGACACGGGCAAACGCGTGGCGCGGATGAACCCGCGAGCGAATGGATCGTGAAGGAGGTGCCGGAGCTCCGGATCGTGCCGGACGACCTGTGGACCGCGGCCAAGGAACGGCAGGCGCGCACGCGACACGTCATGCGGACCGCCGGCACGCTAGCCTCAGCGAACCGGCCCAAGTCTCTCTTCTCCGGCCTGACGAAGTGCGGGGTCTGCGGCGCGGGGTACGTGCTCAGCTACGGCAACCGACTCGCCTGCTTCGGCGCACGCGATCACGGCACCTGCACCAACCGGCTGACCATCAAGCGCAACGAGGTGGAAGCGCGCGTGCTCGCCGCGCTGAAGGACAAGCTACTGCGCCAGGACCTGTTCGAGGAGTTCTGCGAGGAGTTCACGCGCGAGATGAACCGGCTCCGCATGGAGCACCGCGCCGGGCGCGTCGCTGCCGAACGGGAGCTCGAGCGCATCCAGCACGATGTCCGCCGGATGATCCAGGCCATCAAGGATGGCTTCGGCGACGCGGACCTGAAGGTCGAGTGGAATGCCACCCAGGAGCGCAAGGCAGCCCTGCAGGCCCAGCTCGCGCACGAAGGCGAGCCGTTGCCGCTGCTCCACCCCGGAATGGCGGACCTGTATCGCGAGAAGGTGACCCGGCTCGCCGAGGCGCTAGAGAACCCGGAGACGCGCAGCGAGGCAGCTGAGGCCATCCGGGGCCTCATCGATGCGATCGTGCTCACGCCCGCCGAGGGCGCCCTGGAGGCGTTCGCGGCGCAGCGGGCTAGTAGATCGCCAGCCGCCATCGCCGCACGCGACAGCGGCCTCCGCATCGAGCTGAGAGGAAACCTGGCGGCGATGTTGGGGGCGGCCCAAAATGCTACGAGGTCGCCGGATACCGGCGACCTCGTGGTTAGGATGGCGGTGGTTGCGGGGGCGGGATT
>CAWIMD010000005.1:0-344627 GCA_963837165.1 Vicinamibacteria bacterium | reverse complement strand
GGAGCGTGAGAGTTTCAGTGGCCTCGTTGACGACCCGACCGGTCGACGTATCGAAGCCTCGGGCGAACACACGGCTCCGGATATCGATGTTCGGGAACGTCGGCAGGTAGTACAGGCGGCATCCATCGCGTGACCAGAACGGATGGCTGGCCGACTCGCGAATGAGATCCACTCCGACTCCTGCACCGGGGTGTCTCGCCGAAGCGGTGCGATGGCAATGGAGGGTAATCCACCGGGCGTCGTCGCGTCGAACGCCAGCCAGCGGCCGTCGGGCGAGATCCGCGGGTTCGACACCTTGCGGGTTGCAGACGACACCAGCGGACGCTGCGCGCCATCGCGCATCTCGACGATGAGAAATGCATTGAGGCCCGAGCCGAAGGTTTCGATGAGCAGGGTCTGTTCATCGAGCCATAGTTTCGGCCGACCGCCACAATCGTTGCGGACGAGCCGCGTCTCTACGCCCGTAATGCTCGTCAGGAACAGGGGACGCTGCACGGGTGGACCGGGCACTACGGCGCTGTATGCCAGCTTCTGTCCACTGGGCGAGATTGCCGGGAACCCGCAGTTGGCACCTGGCTCTGCCTCTATCCTCGAGTCGGAGCCGTTTTCAAGATTCCTGATGTGGAGCCGGCTGCCGGTCATGTCGACGCCGAAATGCGCGAGCGTCCGGCCGTCCTGCGACAGGGTCAGGTGACTGACGATGCCGGCGCCGCGTGTCAGGCGACGGAGCGGACCATGGGCCGTGCCGGTGGCGGTGTCGATGGCGACCGACCAGAGGTTGACGTCGGCGTGAGTGCCGACGAAACACAGATGCCCTCGGGTCACCGACGGAAAGAACGCGTAATCGCCTCCCGGTGTCATGGCCTCCGGCGCGCCAATCGCGTCGAAGGTCTGTGTTGAGACCCGCTGCCGCCAAATCTGCACACCCTGCCGGCCTGCCGCCGTGTAGAAAACCGAGTCGCCTCCCCACGCTGGCGACGGCCGTATGACAAGCAGGCCTTGCTGCCGGCCTTGTGTCATGACGCCGGTTCCGAGCGAGGTACCCCCTTCGAGCGGCACGATCCAGCAGTCGAGCTCGACCGACGGATCCGGATGCGCGACCACGAGGACGTGACGGCCGTCGTCTGACCACGTCGCGCACGCAATGTCAGCGAGGTCTGTGGCCAGAGTGCGCTCTGCGCCACCGTCCGTGGGCACGACTCGCAGCGAGTCGCGTGCTCCGATGGCGATGTAAGCGAGCCACTTCCCATCTGGTGAGTATTTGGCGTTCCGGGCGGCACGTCTGACCAGACGCGGCTGCCCGCCAAGCGTTGGGATCTCGTAGACATTTCGCGTCGACTCCCCGGTCGCGGTAAACAGCACGCGCGTGTCGTCGCCGGAAAATGTCGGCTCGGCACAATCACGCTGGCCGGCGGTCAGCTGCACCGCCGCCCCGCCGACTTGCTGCAGCCATACCTGCGGCGATTCGCCGTCCTTGCCCGCATCGGAGACATAGACGACCATCCGCGCGTCGGACGACAACGCCGGCCAGAATGTCGCAGCCGCCGTGGCGGTGACGCGTTCCGGTGGGGCTGATGAGGTGGCACTCGTCGAGGCTCGGGCTGAGTCCGGCCGGCGGCGGCTTTCCCACCACGCCGTCAGCTCACGACGGCTGGCGTACACGCTGCCGCGTTTCGCGTGACCGAGGCGGTGGACCGGCAGGCCTTCCTCACGCTCCCACCGTTGCACCGTGCGGACCCCCCGCCCGAGGTACGAGGCGATTTCCTTCCACGAGTCGAACCGAGGCTCGTCCGGCCCGTCTTCAGGACGTGGATTCATGCTCGGGTCGAGGATACCGCACCAGTGCGCCATTACGCGCCATTGCCGTTTCGGCGCGTCGTTGCGCTTGAGCCTCGGCGCACCGCTGTTGAAACTGCCGGTGCGAGCTCATTTCGACTCGCTTTGGTTGGGAAAGGCCCAAGGAGGTTTCCATGACGACGCACTCAAAGGTCGTGATTTCGTGCGGGGCGCTGATCGTCGCGATGGTGGCCGGCAGAACTGCCGCTCCATCCGCAGCAGAGCCGGATGCGGCGTTCCAGGGGGTTTGGCGAACCCTTGAGGTCGTCGTGCCCGGGCCCGCTGGTCGCACGTTCAAGCCCGATGCGACGCTGGCCATCTTCCACGGCCGGCACTACAGCCGAGTCGAGGTGCATGCCGAACAGCCGCGGCCGGTCTTGGCCGACCCGGCCACCGCGTCCGCCGACCTGCTGCGCGCCGTGTGGGGACCCTTCGTTGGCGAGGCGGGCACCTTTGAAGTGAGTGGCAACGACACGATCACGATGCAGGCGACAGTTGCGAAGAATCCCGCAGCCATGACGTCGGGCGCGGTCAGTGTCTACACCTATCGCCGAAAGGGAGACCTGATGACGCTGACCCAAATGCGGACGCCAGCCGGTCCGATGTCCAATCCCATCACCATCACGTTGACCCGCGTCGAGTGACGCGCGTCGACCAATGAAGGCACGCTCATGACTACATCACGCCGGGCGTCACTGCTCGTAGTGCTCGCGCATCCCGACGACGAGATCTTCCATGGCGGCATGCTGATGCACCTCGGTCAGCAGGGTGTTCGAGTCACGCTCGTCTGCGCCACCAACGGTGAGGCGGGCAAGGCGCATCCATCGGTCGGAGCGGTCGACGATCTCGGGGCGCTGCGCGTCGCAGAACTGAGACTGTCGTGCCAGCGGCTCGGCATCGATCCGCCCGTGTTCCTGGGTTTCCACGACTCAGCGCGTGGTGAGCGCCAGCGACACGGTGATCCCCGGGCGCTGGCGAACGTCGACATGTTGGAAGTGGAAGCCGCGGTTCGCCGCGTCATCGAGGACGTGACGCCGCACGTCATCCTCACGTTCGATCCGCACGGCGGCTACTACCATCCCGACCATCTGGCCGTGCAGCGCGCCACGACGGCGGCGTTCTTTTCGAGTGGCGCGATGGGCACCATCGCACCAGAGCGCCTGTTCTACGCCACGATGCTGTGCGAGGTGTTCCGCGGCCTTGCCGTCAAGAGTCGAGGGCGCGGCATCGTCGACGGCCTGGATCCCGACGTGTTCGGCGCGGCGCCGGACATGATCGCGGTGTCATTCGACGCCTCGTCGTTTGTGCAGCGGAAATTCCTGGCACTAGCTGCCCATCGCTCGGCATTCGGCGTCACCGAGGAGATGGTGAGCAGCCCTCCGGCCGGTACACGCGAGATGCTCGATGGGTTCCGTCCGGTGTTCGAGCGGGAGGTGTTTGTGCTCGGCGGCACGCGTATTCCCGTCACTCGGTGGCCCTTACGGGATTTCTTCGATGGCGTTCAGGCAGAGAACAGGCTCACGTCAACCCGTTGATCCCTTCGGAATGGTGGTCGCCGAGCAGCCGGCAATTGTCTTGATGTCGTTTCGACTAAGCGAACGGGCTGCGGTGCCGTTCAAGAGTCAGCCGCGGCGGCCGAGAGGTTGTGTGCTCGTCGTCGACGTATGGTTTGTAGCGAGAGCGCGGCGTGAAGCTACAGACGACTTGAGTTCCTGAGCTCCACCGCCAGCCACGCCCGCGCCAGCTTCCAGTCGCGCAACACGGTTTGCGGGGAGACGCCGAGCGCTTCGGCCGTTTCCTCGACGCTCAGTCCGCCGAAATACCGCAACTCGATCACCTTCGCACGGCGCGGCTCCTGTTTGGCGAGCGCGTCCAAGGTGTCGTTGAGCGCACAGATTTCGGCGGCGCGATCCGTACCGGTCGCCGGCAGCGAGTCCAGCGTCAACGCGGTGGTCTCCTCGACCCGTTGCAGGTGGCCGCCGCGCTTCGTGGAGGCGCGGGCGCGCGCGGCATCGACGAGAATGCGCCGCATGATCGTCGAGGAGACCGCGAAAAAGTGGGCGCGGTCCCGCCAGTCCACCGTGCGGGCGTCCACCAGCCGCACGTACGCTTGGTGCACGAGCGAGGTCGCATCCGCGCGGGCGCCCGCGCGCTCCTTGCGGACGTATTGCCGTCCGAGCCTGCGGAGGTGGTCGTAGACCAGCGGGGTCAGGCGCTCGAGCGCCGTCTGGTCGCCGTCACGCCACGCTTTGAGCAATTTCGTCACGTCTGAGGGACGATGCATCCTAGACTCGCGCCATATTGTCTGTTTCGCGCTTCCTTTCCGCTAAACGTTCAGGGAGACTGCGCGAGAAAGTGTCATGAACAACCACGGGGAGCGCGTGACCGCCGTATTCGAGGCCGCTGTCCTCCTCGAGCCCGCCGAGCGACTGTCGTTCGTCCGCGAGGCCTGTGCCGACGATCCGGCTCTCCGGCGCCAGGTGGAATCGATGCTGGCCGATGTCGACCAACCGGTAGTGATCGATCGGCCGGTCGACGAGGCGATTGCCGACCTGATGGACGATGATACGCCGGTCGCGGTTGGGGCGCAGTTCGGTCCGTATCGGGTGGAGTCGCTGCTCGGCGCGGGCGGCATGGGGGCGGTCTATCGGGCCACTGACACGGTCCTTGGCCGCCAGGTGGCGATCAAGATCCTGCCGACCGACGTCGCGGCTGATCCTGAATGGGTTGCGCGGTTCCGCCGCGAGGCACAGGCGCTCGCCGCCCTCAACCATCCCAACATCGGCGCGATCTACGGGTTCGAGACGCTCGATGGCCGCACGGGCTCCGCATTCGGCCTCGTGCTGGAGCTCGTGGAAGGCCCCACGCTGGCCGAGAAGCTGACAGCTGGCCCGCTGCCGGTCGAGGAAGCGTTGGCAATCGCACAGCAGGTTGCCGAGGCGCTGGACGCCGCCCATCAGCAGCGGATCGTTCATCGTGATCTGAAACCAGGCAACATCAAAATCCGCGATGACGGCACGGTCAAGGTGCTCGACTTCGGCCTCGCCACCGTTCCCCCGCCAGAGCACCCTGACGAACGACGTGTCGACGTCGGCCGTCGCGATTCCTCGGCCTCTCCGATACTCACGACACCCGCGCCCTCCGACTTTCGCTTAGGGCGCCCCGAGCAGAGTGTAGGGGCGATCACCGTCGCTGGAACCGTCCTCGGCACTGCGGCCTATATGTCGCCGGAGCAGGCAAAGGGGAATCCGGTGACGAGGACCACCGACATCTGGGCCTTTGGGTGCGTCCTGTACGAAATGCTCACCGGCGGGGTCCCATTCAAAGGAGACGGTACTAGCGACACGTTGGCCCTGATCGTTCGGGGGGAACCCGACTTCGGTCTGCTGCCGTCGACCACCCCACCTGGGATTCGCGCACTGCTGCGGCACTGTCTGCACAAGGAGCAGCGCCGCCGCTGGCAGGACGCTGCGAGCCTACGCATTGCCATTGAGGATGCGCGTGCCGCTCCGGCCGATGTCGCGACATCAGCAGACGTCACGCGTCCGGTGACTTGGCGATGGGTGATCGCTTCCGCGTTCACCGTCCTGGTGGCGGCGGCCCTCTCCGCGCTTGGCGCCTGGAGCCTCGCACGGCAGGAGCCGCCCCGCGCCGTTGCGCGCGTGCTCATCCCCGTGTCGCCAGCGAGCCAGATCGCGCGCACCCTCGAATTTCCCAACGCGCGACCTTTTCGTTCGGCCATCGCGTTGTCACCAGACGGCCAGTCGCTCGCGTTCATCGGCGCACCGTCCGACGGCGGCTCCGACGGCAGCCCCGACAGCAAAGACGCATCGGCGCCCCCGGCGGCCGGCATCTCCGCAGCCGGTGCAGGAGCGCGGCAGCTGTATGTGCGGAGGATGGATCGATTGCAGGCGACGCCGATCGCGGGAACGGATCGGGCGGAGAGCCCGTTCTTCTCGCCCGATGGGCAGTGGGTCGGTTTCTGGCAGGCCGGCCCGGACACCATCGCGCGGCCCCCCGTCGGCGAGCTGAAGAAAGTCTCAATCGCAGGAGGCCCGGTCGTGACCCTCTGTCGGACGGCACTCCCGGCGGGCATCAGTTGGGGGCCGAACGGCCGAATCATCTTCGCGAACCACGGTGGCGGTGGTCTATGGCAGGTGGCCGATGCAGGCGGCACTCCGGAAGCGTTGACGACACCTGATCCCGCCAAGGGGGAGCTGAGCCACCGTCTTCCGCACGTGCTGCCGGACGGCAGCGCCGTGCTGTTTACCATCCAGCGATCATCAGGCGGTTGGGATGACACGCAAGTGGCTGTCCGGTCGCTTGTCACCGGTGAGCAGAAGCTGCTCGTGGAGGGCGGCGCCGACGCGCGATACGTGACGAGTGGCCATATCGTCTACGCCCGCATGGGCACGCTGCTGGCGCAGCCCTTCGACCTGACACGGCTGGAGGTCACCGGCGAACCGGTCGGCGTCGTCGAGGACGTCATGCAGGACGTGAACAGCGTGTTCACGATCGGCAATTCTGGCACGGCTCAGTTCAGCGTCGCGTCGAATGGCGCGTTGGCGTACCTGCCGGGCGGTGTCGCACCCGAGGGCGAATACGGCGCCGTGTGGCTGGATCGGCATGGCGCCGAGACGGAGGTCGGCATACCGACGCGCCCCGTCGCCAGTCGTCCTCGGATATCCCCGGACGGACGCCGCATCGCGTTTCCTTCTCTGGAGGGGATCGGGATATTCGATATGGCGCGGCGGTCATTCCAGCTCCTTACATCTTCAGCATGGGGGTCGCCAACCGTCCGGAGCGCTTCAGAGCGCCGCCTTGTGGCTTGGCACCCGGATGGAGAGCGTGTCACGTTCACCGGCGTCGATGGAGACCTCTACTGGATGCGCGCCGATGGCAGCGGAGAGGCTGAGCGGCTCACCAGTAGTGACGCCAACGCGCGATCCTCGCACCGGCTTCAGGTTCCCACCTCGTGGTCGTCTGATGGGCGCACATTGGTATTCACGCAGCGACTCGGATCGGCGGCATCCGTCAGTCGGGACATCTGGATGCTCACACTCGGCGGCTCCATACCCGCCGCACGGCCGTTCCTGGTCAGTGCCTCCGACGAGCCGTCCGCGGAGATCTCTCCTGATGGCCGCTATCTCGCGTATGAGTCCAACCAGTCAGGCCGATCGGAGGTCTACGTGCAGCCATTCCCCCGATCGGGACGTCGAGAGCTGGTGTCGACCGATGGTGGCGGGCAACCGGTATGGGCCCGCGACGGACGTGAGCTGTTCTACCGGGCGCCGGGCCCGGGGCGGACGATGCGGATGATGGTGGTGGACGTCAGGCTGCGAGATCCGTTCACCGCGGGAAGACCGCGCGTGCTGTGGGAGGTGGTGAGCACGCGGTACCCTGGCGGCACGGGCGGCAGATCCTACGATATCGCGCCGGATGGCCGACGCTTTTTGATGATCCAGCAGGTAGACCCCCTGCCGCAGCCGCCAATCACACATGTCGTGCTGGTCCAGAACTGGTTGGAAGAGCTGAAGCGGCTGGTGCCGCGGAATTAGACCGTCGCCAGCCTCCGGCTCGTTGTAGTTTCAGGACCGATTTCTCGCTGAAGGTACCGAGGGCTCGGCGAACCGCGTTCATGAGCGGTCAATCGACCGTATTGATGCCCTCGGGAGACTCTGCGATGCGAGGGTTCATCTTCGTCGTTCTGTGCCTGCTGGTTCATCCGCTCTCGACGTCCGCGGAAGTGACGCGCGTCACCGTGACGTCCCGCACGACCGTGGCAGGCGGGCAGTCCTTTGGAGTTACGGGGCCTTACGAAAGGCTCGTCGGCCGTATCGAGTTCGCGCTAGATCCTGACGATCCTCACAACGCCGGCATCGTCGATCTGAATCACGCACAACGTGATCCTGACGGCCGCGTGCACTTCTCCTCCGACCTCTACGTGCTTCGCCCGACCGATCCGTCGAAGGGCAATGGCGTCCTGCTGTTCGACGTCGCGAATCGTGGCCGTCGAACCCTGTTGGGAAGGTTCAATCGGGCCGCGCCAAGCAACAACCCCACCACCGTCGCCGATTTCGGCGATGGCCTGCTGATGCGCGACGGCTACACGTTGGTGTGGATCGGATGGGAGATCGACGTCCCCGCCCCGCTGCTCCGGATCGAGGCACCGCCAGCCCTGTTGCCTCCCGGCTCGGATGATCGACTCAGCGTCGAGATCATGCACAACGAGCGGGTTTCCGAGGTCTTTCTCGTCGACGATCCTGCAGGCCGCCCGCCGGTCATCTATCTCCCGGCCGACAGGCAGGGCCCGACGGATGTCCTCACCGTTCGCGATCGTTTCTGGGACAACGGCGAAGTGATCCCACGCGAGCGCTGGCGTTTCGTTGTCGGGCCCAACAATCTGCCCAAGTTGCGCCTCGAGACGGGATTCGAGCCTGGGCGGTACTATCGCGTGACCTACCGCGCCGCCGGTCCGCTCGTCGCCGGCGTGGGACTCGCCGCGATTCGTGATGCGGCGGCCGCGTTCCGCTACCGATCCGACCTGCTGATCCACGGGACACACGCGTACGCGTTCGGCGTCTCGCAGACCGGACGAGTCCTTCGACAGTTCCTGTACGAGGGATTCAACATCGACGAGCGCGATCGGCGCGTATTCGATGCCATGTGGATGCACATCGCCGGCGCTTCGCGCGTCGGCGTCAACGAACGGTTTGCGACGCCGTCCCTCGCCAAGTTGTTCACGGCGACGCAGTTTCCATTTGCCAACGTCGAGCAGGTCGATGTCGACGGGACGCGCGACAGCATGCAAGCGCGCTATCGGCCGGATCAGCGCCCGAAGATCTTTTATACGAACACCCCGGTCGAATACTGGGGTGGCGGCCGAGCCGCGGCGCTCACGCACACGACGGTCGATGGCACACGGGATCTCGAGCTGCCGGACAACGTCAGGATGTATCTCCTGGCCGGGACGCAGCACATCGTCGCGCCATTTCCACCCATTCGGACTCCACCCGTGTCCGGCGCGGCCAACCCTGCGGCGCGAAGCGGTGGGCAGCAGTTGAACAATCCCACGCCGCAGAACAACGTCATGCGGGCGCTGCTTCGCGCCTGGCACGAATGGGCCGCTGCCGGGACCCTGCCGCCGCCGAGTCAATATCCGCGCCTGAGCGATCGCACGTTGGTGAGGATTGACGGAGTCCGGTTTCCCACGATCAAAGGTGTCGCGGATCCGCGGCGGATCGTCGGGCCCGCACGCGTGATCGGCGGTACGGTTGTTCCGCTGCCGCATCTGGTCCCGCAGGTCGATCGCGATGGAAACGACCTCGCTGGGATTCGCGACCCGGAGGTCGCGGTGCCGCTGGCGACGACCACCGGTTGGAACTTCCGCGATCCGTCGGTCGGCAACCCACGGGACATCTACCAACTCTTGGGGTCTTACATTCCGTTCGCGCCCACCAGGGCGGCGCGGCAAGCCAACGGTGATCCGCGCTTGTCCCTCGAAGAGCGATATCGAGGCGTTGATGACTACCTTCAACGAATTCGAAGGTCGGCGATGGATTTGATTCGAAGGCGTTACCTGCTGGCTGAGGACCTCGACAGTATCCTCGCGCGGGCGAAGAAGCACTGGAGCTTCGCGGCTCTGGAGGAGGTCTCCCGCTCCGCAGATGGTCGATGACGATCCAACGAACTGGCACGCGAATCTCGGCGAGCTCTTTCCAGCCACTGCGGAAATCGTCGCGAACATTCGGCCGGAGTCCCTGGAAGGACAACATCTGTCCGATATTTGTCGACAAATGTCGGACGCCTGGAACGTCCGACGTTTTTCCGAAACATGCATATGTCGGACACGATCGGGACTGCTAGGCGCACAGAACGGCCGGGAACGGAAACCATGCGGCGTGATTTCTCACGACGGCGATGAAAGTCGCCTCAAGCGGCGGTCAGCAACCAGTTGCGGAAATCGTCCCTAACACCCAGCCAGCTCAACCGCTAGACACACCTCTCCCTACTCCAATAGAACGCAAGTTCAGGCCGGACCTTACGGCGCGATTTCGTCGCAGTGAGTGGTGAATCGAGCACAATCGCCGAGCACAACGGATTCGGCCGGTCACGCTAGCTGATCAACCAGTTGCCGATCAGGCGCCACACGTCGGTACCACCAATCAGCCGTCGTGTGACCTGCGACGCCATCAACACTAACGCCCCGCAGACCAGCCACCAGTGGGGTCGACCACGGGTCCGCCAATCGGAAATGACCGCGGGCAGCAAGAGCGCCGACATCACGAAGACATGGGGATCGCGAATGCCCCGTCCCAAGAGCAGCACGGTCGCGCGCGTCGCGGCGGGTCCGACGATCGCGATCGTCGCCAGGAGCATCGACGGCTTGTGGATGTCCGGGCGCTTTCGGAACAGCGTGCCGACGGCGACGAACACACCGAATAGCACCAGGATCACGATTGTGCTGTAGAGCCGATCGGCGGCAGTGATGCCGCCGCGGCTGCCATCGAGTTGTGCCGCCTCGACAGCCGTCATGTACGTCGTCACGATCACCGCCGCAGCCAGACCGACTCCCGCGAAGCCCAGTCGCCGATGCAGGCTCCTTCGGCCGACTGAAATCAACATCGACTGGACGAGGAAGAGCACGAGCCAGAACGTTAGAACCAGCCCGTGCAGATGCAGACGCATCGTCAGCGGCGGCACGTCGAACCAGGTTCGCAGGTAGTAGGTCCGTGAAAATCCGACTAGCGCGATGACAAAGATGGCAAGGCCAGTCAGACCATAGAGGCGGCTACGGTCGCGGGAGACGCTCAGATTCATCCGACACTCCAGTCCAGGCGATCGGGCTCCACTGTGGTCGGAATACCCCAGAAGATCGATGCCCGGCGTGTGGCGTTTATGTGGCGGTCGTGTCCCCGTCTACACTTGGACCAATGAACGGTGGTTCGAAGGTAGAGATCGGGCGATGAATCTGGAAGCCGCGCCGAATCTGGGAGCCGCGCCGGGGCCAGCACGCCTCATCCGGTTCGATGGGTTCGAAGCCGACCTGCGGTCCGGTGAATTGCGCAAAGGGGACGCCAAGCTCAAGCTGAGCGAGCAACCCTTTTCGGTGCTTGCCATGCTCCTGGCGCGACCCGGCGAGGTGGTCAGCCGCGAAGAGCTGCAGAAGCAGTTGTGGCCCGCGGATACGTTCGTGGACTTCGAGCGCGGCCTCAACAAGGCCATCCATCGACTTCGGGAAGCGCTCGCAGACTCGGCCTCGAGTCCCCGCTACATCGAGACCCTGCCGAAGCGTGGATACCGGTTCATCGCGCCGCTCGATCCCCCGGACCTACCCGCGCGTGTCCCTGAGGAACCTGCTGTCTTCGTTCCACCTCAGACGGCGCGTGCCGGATTTCGTGCGAAGGGCTCCTCGGCGCAACGTCGGCTTCTCATCGCAGGCGCCGCCATGGTGGCTTTGGGCCTGGCCGCCGCCACGTTGTCGCTGTGGCGCCGCGGTTCGAGCAACGCGCCCGAGGGTGCGGTTCCAGATCCGGTGCTACGATCCTCGCTCGTGCCTCCGGGAGGCATGGCGTTCGTTCCGCACAGCCTCGCCCTCTCTCGCGATGGCGCGCACCTGGCTTTCGTCGCCGAAGCGGCGAATGGCTCTCGGTCCTTGTGGGTTCGCGCGATGGCCGCAACGACGGCAACCGTTATCACAGGCACTGATGGCGCGACATTTCCTTTCTGGTCGCCGGACCGCCAGCGCATCGGCTTTTTCTCCGATGGGAAGCTGAAAGTCGTTGACCTCACGGGCGGGACGATTCGCGTCATCGCCGATGTGCGTCGACCCAGCGGCGGCAGTTGGAACACAGGCGATGTGATCGTGTTTGCGCCAGACGTCAACGGGCCGCTCTATCGGGTGGCTGCCACCGGTGGAACGCCGGTACCCGTGAGCCGCACGCCAGACGGACCCGGACTTCACGGTCATCGATGGCCGACCTTTCTCCCCGACAACCGGCACTTTCTGTATGTTGCGTTCAGTGCAGCGGCACCGACCGACGTTGCGCCGGAGCTCCTTGTCGGATCGCTCGACACGATTGAATCGACTCAGATCAGTTGGGAAGGGGCGCGTTCGGTCGGGTACGCGCTGGGTCATCTTCTGTACGTTCGGGCCGGCACGTTGTACGCGCAGCCGTTCGACACCACGTCGGTACGGACTGGCGGTCCGCCTGCCCCAATCGCTGCCGCCGAACTCGCCGGGCCGCCCGCGTTCTATCCCTCGGCCCTCGCCGTGTCGCCGAACGGCGTACTTGTCTTCCAATCGTCGGCCGACGCTCCCTCTCAGCTCGTGTGGCTGAACGAGCGCGGACAAGAGCAGCAGGATGCGCACCCGCTGAAATACGGCTGGCCGGCCATCTCGCCCGACGGTCATCGCCTCGCCGGATCGTGCGAAGGTCCGCGTCGGGGCACACTCGCGATTTGCGTCTTCGACCTCGAGCGAGGCGTTCAGAGCCGGATCACCACCGGTCCGAACGATCGCTACCCCGTGTGGTCTCGAGAAGGACGCGCGATCGCGTATTCGTCCGGCGCGGGAATCTACTCTGTGGCCGCTGATGGATCTGGATCGTCCCAATTCGTGTCGCGGCGGAATATCCCCACTGGCTGGCTACCGGACGGCGACATCCTCTCGTTCGGCACTCACAACGGTGTCGTCTCGATGGCGCTTTCGTCGCCTGCGACGCATAACGTCGTCGAGCTCGGGCCCGGTGCTGAGGGGCAGGTATCGCCCGATGCGAGCTGGCTTGCGTACATCGATCAAGGACAAGTTGTCGTCGAACGATTCCCCGCGCGTGCGCCACGCCTGATCGTCTCAGGCACTGGTGGCGCACAGCCGCGGTGGAGTCGCGATGGTCGACAGCTGTTCTTCATCAGCGCGGACAAGAAGCTGATGGCGGTCGAGTTCGACCCGACGACCGTTCGAGCCGGAGTGCCGCGTCTGATCGCGCAGACGCGTATCATCGAGGCTGCACTGATCGGGCTTCAGTACGACGTCGCGCCTGATGGGCGTTTCGTTGTCAATGCAGTGACTGGGGAGGCCGCTCCGCTGACATTGTTAAGCGGATGGAGATCGCTGCTGAAGCACTGATCGTCGCGTCCGCGTGGGGACTGATGGACGGCGGAATCGGAGCTCTTCCAAGTGAGCGCGTCGGGTTGTCCGAAATCTGTATACATATTTCGGACGGTTCTTCGTGCTGCACTGTCGCGAACTCCAAGCGCCGAGAGCAGTTGCACGAGAGTTAGGTTAGGCAGCCGTCACCAGCCAGTTGCGAATTCCGTCCCTAACACCCAGCCAACCTTCGCCAATCGCTCGCTTCGCTCGCGGCTACGGTTGGCAGGCCGCGTCTCGCGAGCGTCCGTCGAAGGTTGTCCGCCGTAGCGCGAAGCGCGGAGGTGGACGACTCCCTGCCTCCCAGCCATTGTCCACACGCACCCGCAAACCGCGGTCCTGTAGGCAGTTGCTCGATTTTCGAATCTCCCACAAATTTCACACGCATCAGCCCCCGCGTGCGTGCAAGTGCTAACCTTAGGCCGCAGAAGGTCCAGCGATCGTCCTCGTTCGAATCCCGGACAGGTTTACCGAAATGAACCCCCTCCGGAGGTCAGCATGGTCAGCGTCGGTCTCGGACGTCGCTCGTTCGTCGAAGCGCTCGTGGCGGTTCCGTTCGGAGGGGTCGCTCTATCGGCCCAGACGGCGACCCCGCCCGTCGGGAAGGTGGCCGCCGGATCCGGTCGGGCGAATGAAATCATCAAGCTGCCGGGCGGCGACCGCATTCACGTCAAAGTCGCAACCCAGGACAGCGGTGGCGCGCTCTTCATGACCGAGCAGCCGATCGAGCGCCGTGGATCCGGACCGCCGAAGCATTACCACGAAGAGCAAGACGAGTGGTTCTACTGCCTGGCCGGAGAGTACGTCGTCGAAATCGGCGACCAGCGGTTTCGGCTGGGCCCAGGCGACTCGGTCCTTGGACCTCGACGCGTTCCGCACGCGTTTGTTTATGACGGTGCGGGGCCGGGACGAATCCTTATCGGATTCACACCCGCGGTGAGAATCGAACAGTTCTTTCGTGACCTCGAAAAGCGGGGTGAGTACTTCGGTAATGGCTCGCCGGAGGACAAGGAGCTGGTGCACCGGCTGTATGGCATCGTCAACGTAGGGCCGCCGTTGAAACTCTGAGCGATCCGCTGCCGATCATGGCGCGAGACTGACGAACCAGTTGCGGAAATCGTCCCGAACACCCAGCCAAGCTCAACCAGTCAGCGATTCTCGATTTGAAAGCCGTTAAGATCCGCACGTCGACCGAGCCCTCGCTTTGCGCGTCATCAGCCGTCGAACGTTTCTGAGCACGATCGCCGCTGGCGGCGCGATGCGATATCGAGCCGCCGCCGCTCAATCTCCGGCCACGAGGCTCATTCTCCTCGGGACTGCGGGAGGACCGCGGCCACAAAAAGCGCGGGCCGCCCCGGCGCAAGTGATCATCAGCAACAACGTCGCGTACGTGATCGACTGCGGCAACGGCGTCGCACGTCAGCTGGCATTGGCCGGAGTGCCGCTCCCGACGCTGCGTCACGTCTTCATCACGCATCACCACTCGGATCACAACGCCGATTACGGCAACTTAATCTGGCTGGCGTGGACCGCGGGCCTGAGCACACGCGTCGACACCTGGGGACCTCCGCCGCTTGCGAAGATGACGAAGCTGTTCTTCGAGATGAACGCGTACGACATCAACACGCGCATCTCAAACGAGGGCAGGCCGCCGATCGGGCCGCTTGTTCACGTTCACGAGTTTCGAAACGGTGGCGCGGTGATGTCCGATGACAACGTGAAGGTGACGGCGGCGCTTGTCGATCACCCACCGGTTGTTCCGGCATTCGGCTACCGCTTTGACGCTCGCGACCGCTCGATCGTGACTTCCGGCGACACGGCGCCGTCCGACAATGTCGTGAAGCTCGCTCGAGGTGCCGATGTGCTCGTGCACTCCGTGATGTATCCGCCGGCCATCGATCGCCTCGTCGGCCGCGTTCCTAATGCCGCCGCGCTGAAGGAGAGCATCCTCGCGCATCAGACATCAGCGCAAGATGCCGGTCGAATTGCCGAGGCCGCCGGTGTCAAGACGCTCGTGCTCTCTCACCTTGTGCCTGCCGATGATCCTCAGGTCACCGATCGGATGTGGATTGAAGCCGCGCAATCGCGCTTCCGCGGAAAGGTCATCTTGGGGACGGATCTGCTGGAGATCTGACGCTGCAGTACTCGTCGGCTCAGGCTGCGCTCGAGACGAACCGGTTGCGGAAATCGTCCTGGCCGAAGCGGCCAGCCGCGAAGGCTGCCTTCACGAAGCGAGCCTCCTGACGCGAAGGCGGACGCCCAGCCCTTGCAGCTCATTGCAACCAGTTCGAGTCCTGACGTCGAAGAAACCGCGCGCGAAGCCAGATCATCGGGAATGCGAGGAAGAACGGCCCGCCGATGAGGGCCACCAGACAGCGTCGGCGGCGGACTCGCGAGCGCTGCGCTGGCAGTGCAATCGCCGGATCGAGCGCGCTGGCGCCGGCCGCCCGGCGCCTGCGGCACAACAGGCGCAGACAGATGCAGTATCCTCGTACCGATGTCGGAGCTCCCCGGGCTGCCGTCTCGATTCCGTCTGGAACAGGAAGTCGGGCGCGGCGGGATGGCGGTCGTCTACCGGGCCCATGACAGCCAGCTGGATCGCTTCGTCGCGATCAAGGTGCTGTCCCAGGCGGCGTCGACCGTGATTGGCGTCGAGCGCTTCGAGCGTGAGATCGCCGTGACGGCCAGGCTCGCGCACCCGGGGATCGTATCCCTGTTCGATTCCGGCGTGGCGGATGGCCGGCTCTATTACGTCATGCCGCTCGTGGCCGGCGAGACGCTGCGCGCGCGCCTCCACCGGGAGCACCGGCTGACCATGGAGGAGGCGTGCTCCGCGTGCGCGGACGTCGCGGAGTCGCTCGCGTTCGCCCACGCCACGGGCGTCGTCCATCGCGACGTCAAGCCCGAGAACATCTTCATCGTCGGCGGCCGCGCGGTGCTGGCGGACTTCGGAATCGCGAGCGTGTCGGCCGGGGTGGCCGGTGCGGAGGCGCAGACGAGCGCGGGCCGTGAAGCCCTCACCACCGCGGGGACGGTCGTCGGCACCTGTTCGTACATGAGCCCCGAGCAGGTGACCGGGTCACTGGAGGTCGACGGCCGGTCCGACCTCTACAGCCTCGGGTGCGTCCTGTTCGAGCTGCTGACCGGCGCGCCGCCGTTCACGGGATCGACCGCCGACATCTTTCGACGGCACCTGACGTCGCCGCCACCGCCAATCGCGCGGGCCGGCGTGCGCGTGCCTCCCGCGCTCGACGCGCTGATGACGAGCCTGCTGGCCAAGGATCCGGCGGATCGCCCGTCCGACGCCGGGGACGTCGCGCGGCGTCTTAGGGAGGGGTCACGGGTCGGTCCCGCGCCGGCGCCGGCGGCCGCCACGCCGGAGATCGACCGGCTGCTGGCCGAAGGCGCCCACTCGCTCCGGCTGGGTGGTCACAGCGTCACGGCGCGCATGCATCTCGATCAAGCCGAGGTGTACCTGAAACGCGTGCTGGCCGCCGAGCCGAACAACGCGCGGGCGTTGTGCCTGTACGGCAACTGGCACTACGTGATGAGCCGGCTCGGCTTCCGCCCAGGACCCGAAACGGACGCGCGGGGACGGGAACTGGTCATGGCGGCCCTGGCGGCCGACGATCAGATCGCAGAGGTCCACGCGTCGCTGGCGAAGATGGCGCTGTACTACGACGATGACTGCCATACGGCCGAGCGGCACGCGGCGAAGGCGATTGCGCTCGATCCGACAGACGCGGAAGTCCTCCGCACGCACAGCATCATTCTCAAGATCCTGGGCAGGCCCGGGGCGGCCGTCGAGGCGGCGGAAGCCGCGGTGGCGCTCGATCCGACGCTGCCGTCGGTCCTGAATGCGCTGGGGGACGCGTTGCGGGCCGCCGGCCGGCACACCGACGCGGTGGCCGTGCTGCGGCGCGCCATCGCGCTGCAGCCGGCGTTCGGCGCCTCGGTCGAGCGGATCGAGCGCGAGCTCGCGCAGATCGGCGACCTGGACGGCGCCACGGATTTCCGACTGTCGTACCTGCGCACGCTCGGCGATCGCGCGCGCGCGGCGCGCCTGGCCGAGGACATCGAGCGCCTCGGTCCGGCCGAGGCGCGGCGGCTGGACCTTCGTCGCGATCTGGATCAGCTGCTCGTCGAGGCGGAAGCAGGCGATCCGTTCGTGGCTCATCCGGTCGTGCGCTCGGTCGGCGATCGCATCGCGCTGGCCTACTCCGATCTCGGCGAATGGTCCCACGCCGTCACCTGGATCGAGCGCGCCTACGCGCACCGGCCGGGGCGCCTGCGGCGGCTGATCATGGACATGCCGTTCGACCGCGCGGGCCTGGCGTCGGATCGCCGCTACAGCCGGCTGCTGCGCGTGGCAGGGCTCGAGGACCTCATCTAGCCCGGTCGTCACGGCAGCGTCAGCGTGCCCGTCACGTGGGGGGTGCCGGCCAGCGGCTGCCCGCCGCCAAGGCTGACCTCCACCGTCGCGTTCGGCAGATCCGCCGCGGCGACCGCGAAGGCCACGTGCCGGCTCTCGCCCGCGTTCAGGTGCAGGCGCTCGAACCCGCGCAGGCTGCGAATCGGTGCGCCGTCGCCGGGCCCGCCGGCGACGTACAGCTGGACCACCTCGTCGCCGTCACGAGTGGAGGTGTTCCGGACCGTGGCCTCGATTTCGGCTCCCGTGCTCGTTCGCGTGGCCCGCAGATCCGAGTACGCGAACGTCGAGTAGCTCAACCCGAACCCGAACGGGTACAGCGGCGTGCCGGAGAAGTAGCGATACGTCCGCCCTTTCATCGCGTAATCGGTGAACGGCGGCAGTTGATCCGCGCTCGCGTAGAAGGTCACCGGCAGGCGGCCTGCCGGGTTGTTGGTGCCGGCCAGCGTGTCGGCGATCGCCGTCCCCGCCTCCTCGCCGCCGTACCAGGCCGCCAGCATCGCGGTCGCATGCGCGGCCGCGTAGTTCGCGGCGATGGCGCTGCCGCTGGTCAGTACGACGACCACGGGAGTGCCGGTCGCGATGATCTTCCTGACGAGCGTCTCCTGAGGCTCGGGCAGGTCGAGGCTCGTGCGGTCGCCGCCGCGGAACCCGGGGATGTTCAGGCCCGGCATCTCCTCGCCCTCGAGGTCCGCGCTCAGGCCCACGCAGACGATGGCGACGTCGGCGTCCCTCACGACGCGTTCGGCCTCGGCGAGCGCACCGTCGGCGGGCGGAATCCACGCGAGCTGGATCTTGCCGCCCGTGCCGGTCTGGCGGAACTCGACGCGCACGCGGTAGGCGTGTCCAGCCTCCAGCCGCACGGTGGCCAGCGGCGATCGGCGTGACGACGGTCCGGCCGTCGTAGAGGTCACCTGCGTCCGCGGTCCGCCGCCGAACTCGAGCTCTCCGTCGTCGAGAAACAGCCGCGCCTTCCCGGTCCGGTTCCAGCGATTCGTGCGGACGGTCACCTGATAGTCGCCGCTGGCCGCCGGGGTCAGCGTGGCCGACCAGCGGATCGAGGACCGTTCACGACCCACGGCGGCGATGACGTCGGCTGGCTCCATCTCCATCTCGAAGTAGGGCCGGGGTTCGTCGCGGCGCAGCTTCGGCTCACCCTGGAGGTCGGTGTTGTCGAAGTACTCGGCGAGCACGCCGTGCCCCTTGCCATCCGGCGGCGTCAGCACGGTCGAGGACACGAGCGCCGGGGTCGCGCTGGTGTAGGTGGCGCCGAGCGCGTAGCGGACGCTCGCGGCCGCGAACTGCCGCTCGATCCCCTCGAGCGGCGTCACCTGCTTCGACGAGATGCCGTTATAGTTGCCGAGCACGGCGACAGGGTCGTTCGCCGACGGCCCGACGACCGCGATCCGCCGCACGCGCGGCGACAGCGGCAACAGCCCGCCCTCGTTCTTCAGCAGGACGACGGCCTCCCGGGCGGCGTTGCGGGCGATCTGACGATGTGCGGCGGAGTCGTTGACCGAGATGGGGATCGTCGAGAACGGCACCTGTTCCGGCGGATCGAACATGCCGAGGCGAAAACGGGCGACGAACAGGCGTTCGACGGCGCGGGTGATCTCGGCTTCGGCGATCGTACCTGCCTTCACCTGGTCCACGAGCGTCTTGTACTCGGTGCCGCACGTCAGGTCCGTTCCGGCCTTGACGGCGGCCACGGCCGCCGCGCCAATTGTCGGCACGAAATGGTGGCCTCGCAGGATGTCACTGACGGCGCCGCAGTCGCTGACGACGTAGCCGGCGAAGTGCCACTGGTCGCGCAGGCGGGCCTGCAGCAGGTCCGTGCTCGCGCATCCCGGGACGCCGTTCACGGCGTTGTAGACGCACATGATCGAGGCCGCCTTGCCTTCGACGATGGCGGCGCGGAATGCGGGCAGGTAGGTATCGACGAGGTCCCTCTCGTCGACGCGCGCGTCGAAGCCGTGTCGTGCCGGCTCCGGTCCGCTGTGCACGGCGTAGTGCTTCGGCGTCGCCACCACCTTCAGGTAGTGCGCGTCGGTTCCCTGCATCCCCGTCACGAACGCCACGCCCATGCGGGCCGTGAGATACGGATCCTCGCCGTAGGTCTCCTGGCCGCGTCCCCAGCGCGGGTCGCGGAAGATGTTGATGTTGGGCGACCAGTACGTCAGCCCGGCGGTGCGGCCGGGCAGCGTCGCCAGCGCGTCTGGCCCCGATGGCGCCGGACGCGTTTGCGCGTCGTGGTACTTGGCGCGGGCCTCGGTGGAGATCGCGTCGGCCACCTGCCGCAGCAGCGTCGTGTCCCAGGTGGCGGCCAGGCCGATGGCCTGCGGGAACACGGTCGCCCGGCCCTGCATGACGCCGTGCAGGGCCTCGTTCCACCAGTTGTAGGCCGGCACGCCGAGGCGCGGGATTGCCGGCGCGGTGCTCTGCATCTGCAGCACCTTCTCCTCGAGCGTCATGCGCGAGACCAGAATCCGCCGCCCGCTGCCCGGGCGCCAGCTCGGAGTTGCGAAAGGGCGCGTCGGCCGGCGGCTGGGCCATCCCGATGGCCGCGGCCAGGGCCGGCAGGGCGAGGGCGAGGGTGGTGGTCCTGAGCCCGTTCGTCACGCGATCACCACCGGGATGACCCTGGGAGTCGCCCCCTTCTCGGCCAGCCAGAACTGGTCCTCCTTCACGACGTCGATGCTGAGGTCGTAGTCGCCGGGCGTCAGCTCTCCCGGATCGAACACCAGGCGGAAGGTGACCGCGTCCTCCACAGTTTCCGGCAGCTCCTCGAGGGGAGCGCGGAATTCGCGCACTGCCTCGCCCTCGGCGGACCGCCGGAACAGGCGGGCGCCGAGTCTCAGCGGCTCGCCGTCTGCACCCTCGGGCCACGGCTTGCCGCAGGTGTTGCGGACGGTTCCGCTCAGCACGGCCGTGCCGCCGGGCGACAGCGTCAGGGCGTCGGCATCCAGCGCGATCTCGTGGCTGAACGTCTCGATCCGCAGAGTGGCGGCGACCGGAACCGCCCCGCGCAGCGCCATCCAGTTTCCGGTGTCCATCAGCATGTCGAACCACACCTCGTAGACTCCGGCCGGCAGGCCGCGCGTGTCGATGGGCACGGCGAACTCCAGTTCGCCGTCGTGCGGCACGCGACCCTCCGGCGGGCTGGTGCGGAACTCGCGCAGCCACTGCTTGCGCCGCCCGACGCGGGTGAGGTGGCCGGCGAGGCTCCACCGGCCGGGTCCGCTGCCGACCTGCCACGCGGTGTGGGACAGGTTGCGGATCCGACCCGTCAGCGTCAGGACATCGCTCATCAGCACACGCGTGACCGGGCGGTCGAGTGTCACGTCGTAGCTGCAATCCATGAACACCAGCTCGTTGGCCTGCTTGCGGTGCTCCGGCGCCATGTTCTCGAAGAAGGCGCGTTCGGGAGCGGAGTAGCGCGCGATGCGACCGTCGTTGTCCACGCCCTGCCACGACGACAGCGTGAACGCGATGTCGTTCTCGTCGCACCACGCCTTGTACTCGGGCGCCAGATAGAGCTGGAGCGGATAGCCCACGTAGTTGACCGAGACATGGAAGCCCGCACTCTTCAGCGCGAGGATCGAGCCCTTGAAGAGCTCCCAGTTGAACCCTTTGGAGGTGGGGTGCAGGCTGCAGTTGATCCCGGACAGGCCGATGGGCACCTCGCCGACGCCCTCCACCACACACGGCCCGCGCCCGGGGCGGATGCGGTCGCGGGTGAACTCCATGATGTTGCGGCTGATGTTGGACGTCACGTAGCAGGCGAACTTCTGCGTCGTCATGCCCAGCACGGGAATCGTCGCGTCACTGAGCAGCGGCTCCCCGCCGGTGATGCTGAGGATGCCGTATTCGAAGCGATCGAGGATGTCGCTCCAGATGTCGATCCACTCGTCGACGCTCAGCTCGGGGTCCGAGGAGGGAAACTCGTTCCTCCGCTTCTCTCCGGCCGCGCAGCCGCAGTAGGCGCAGGTGTAGTTGCACGCCAGCGTCGGCGACCAGATGAAGTAGGCCATGCGCCGCTCGGGCGCCTCCAGTCGTTGCGAGCACAGGAAGCGCGACACCTCTTTCTCGATGTTGTTGCGCTGGCCTTCGAAGGTCTTCTCCAGCCGGCCCTGCTCATCGACCTGCCACTTGGTCGTCCAGTCGAGGTCGCAGGCGTTGTAGCAGCGCTCGTGGTCACAGACCGTGGGCTCGACGGCACTCTTCCAGCCGTCGCGCTTCAGGTTGAACATCGGCGGCCGCCGGGCGTTGTAGTCTGCCAGGCAGCGGTAGACGTCGCCGTTGGGATAGACGTGGAAGTAGCTCACGCCGGCCGAACACAAGACGTTGCCGGCCAACTCCAGCGTCATCGATCGCTCCCGGAAATGCGAAACGTACGGCAGGGCTAGGTGGGGAACGTATCCGGCTCGAGTTCAGCGTAGCACACAGGCGTACCCGCGAGTCCGCCTACTGCAGGTCCTTCCTGAACGCCAGGCTCACCGGTTCGCTCGGGACCGCCCTGAACGCGTTCCCGTGAATCGCCTGGCGCCGCTCCGCGACCAGGTGCCGGGCCTGCCGCTGGTTGAGCCCGATCTGGTGCCCGATGCTGTTGACCCCGCGCGCCACGTCGATGACCGACGTGAAATCGCCGAACATCACGGACCCCACGCTGAGCCCGATCGAGGCGAACCCGTAGACCATCTTCAGCTTCTCGCCGGTGGTGGTCGATTCCTTCCCCAGCTTGGCCTTCGCCACGCCGCCATACGTCTCGGCAATGTGGATGTAGTTGTTCATGTAGCGGCGCGACCCGGGGCCGCCTGGAGGGATGTCGAGCACGAAATTGAGCGGTTCGATGAGCATCTTGCGATGCTTCAGGCTCTTGTCGTCCAGCTCCAGGTACAGGATCCCCCCTGATTTTCGAGCCGCTTCACCGCCCGGGCCGGTACTGTGAAGCCCTGGAATCGTCCCGACCGCAGCCCGTCGGCTGCGCCCAGTCGTCCGAGCCGATCCTCGCCGGCGGCGACCGCGGGGACCTGCGCCGTCTGCTTCTTCGGCTTCCCGATCGAGATCTCGGCGAACCGCACTGTGCCGTTCTCGAACTCGAACTTTCCGTACGTCCGCTCCTCCTTCGCCCGCTTCTTGGGATCGACTCCCTTGTAGAAGACCGAGGCATAGAAGGACACGGGCAGCGTCAACGAGCGCTGGGCATCGAAGCTGGCGCGCACGCAGCGGAAGTCGTTCGTCTGGGCGCAGGTAAAGGCCTGAAGGAGGTTCGCTTCGGGGGCGAGGGGCAGCAGGAACTCGGCCGACGAGAGTTTCTCGTTCGCGAGCTGCAGCCGGTACGCTGCGTAGATCTGCCCGATGGGCTCTCCGTCGAGGACGCTGCGTCCGAGCAGGTCCTGGAGCAATTGCCTGGCATCGCCGACCAGCGCGTCGTACTGTCCCTTCTCGCCGTCGAGTCCGTTCACCACGAGCTGCGCCTCCTCCCGGCTCCCGGTGACGGTGTCGGAGAGGGCGACCTGTTGCCAGTATGTCCGCGCGCGCTCCATCTGCCCCTCCGCTTCGAGGAGCGTCGCCACCCGCCGCGTGCTCTCCATGAACGCCGGAACGGTCTCGGCGGCTTTCTGGTAATCGGCGATCGCCTGGTCGTATCGCCTGGCCTCGAGGTGTTTCGCGGCGCTCGCATAGAGGGTCCTGACGGCCGCTCCCTGCGGGTCCGGCAGTGCCACCAGGTCGCTCAGCACGACGAGTCGCGCCCCGACGACGTCGAGGTCCGCGGCGGCCGGTGCGGTGTCGCGGTATTGCGAGAGCAGCCGGGCCGCGACGTCGAAGCGGCCCTCCGACTCGGCGCAGCTGGCGAGGTTGAAGAGCATCGCCGGAGTCTCGAGCAGCCCCGCCGGCAGCTGCTTCATCTGCGTGCACAGACTCACCCCCGGCGCAGTCGACATGCCGGGTTCGTCGTCGTCGGCCTGGGGATCCTTGTCGCTCGCGAGCAGGATCGCGTCGTTCAGCAGCGCGACCTGCGGCCTGAAGTTCGGTGCAACGGCACTCCGATCGCCGGTCTGGAGGGCCGTCAGCAGCTCGGCGAGCCGGCGCCGCGGATCCTTCTCGCGCAGCGCTCCCACGCACCCGTCGAGCTGCGCCAGCGCCTCGTCGCGGTGATCGCCCTGCTGATACGTCGTGAGCGCGAGGTTGCACGTGATGCCGAGGTTTCCCGGGTGGAGCGCGTCGGCGCTCGCGAGGAGCTGCGCGGCCTTCGAGAAGTTCTCCGCCGTGTACGCCTCCGCCGCGCGGGCCATCAGTGCCTTCACCTGGCGGTCGGCGGCCTCCGCGACATGGTGCAGGCCCTGCTCGGCATCCGACGTGAACAGCACGTGCTCCGAGGCGAGATACTGCGCCCTCGCCTCGAGCAGGTGGCCCTGCTTCTCGAGCGTGCGGGCCAGGCTGGTGAGCCGCTTCGCCTCCTTCTCCTTTGCCTTCCGCGGCGCGTCGGCCCCGAGCAGCGGCTGGGCGGCCATCAGCAGAATCCCGACGAGGACGCCGACGGCTCGTGGAAGAAAGTTGACGTGGTGGCGCATGTCAGAGAGCGTGGACTCTTCCGGCGGGAATAGCGAGGAAATACGGCGATGCCTCCCGCGCGCAGCTCGCATTGGGCGCCGGACCAGCGCGACGGCTCCGAATTCCTCGGTGACCGCGCTGGCTCGTGAGCCGGCCGAGGCGGGAGCGGGAAGCCGCGGGCTCGAGCCGCGCAGTGCCGCCGTGTCGACGTTCCGCGCCGTGTATGCCCGATCGTAGGCGTCGAGCGCCCGCCCCAGGTGGCCAGCCAGCGGCGCCGTCTTTCCCGTCGCGATCAACGCCGTGATCGTCACCAGGCTGCGATCCCGTGGCGACAGTTCGGGACGCTGCCACACGTCGCCGTACAGCACATCGTCGGTCAGTGTGGCGAGGCCGGGCGCGATCCGCGGCCGAACGTCTCCCGATGGCCTCCTGGCGGCGCCTTGCGGGCCGTTGTATTGCTCGTCGCTCACCTGTTCCATCCACTGCACCCTCGTGCCATCGCGCCGCTCGGTGATCGCGACGTGCGTCATCGAGGCGTCCGGCGACGCCCCATGCCAGTGCTTCTGGCCGGCCGGGATCCGGACGACGTCGCCGGCGTGAATCTCCTCGATTGAGGGTTTTTGCGCATCTTGCCTCGGCTTCTGAGAGAATCGCGTCGAGGTGACTCGAGTCATGGAGCTGTCCAACCCCGTCCGTGTCCTCCTTCGCAGCGACTTCCAGCAGCTGCTGGACGCGCTCGTCAGCCGCGGGCACCGGATCGTGGGGCCGACGGTCCGGGACGCCGCGATCGTCTACGACGAAATCCGTCTGACGTCGGACTTGCCCGAAGGCTGGACCGACCGGCAGGACGGCGGCACGTATCGGCTGGAGCGGCGCAATGACGCGGCGCTTTTCGGCTACAACGTTGGTCCACACTCCTGGAAGAAGTTTCTGTTCCCGCCGCGGACCCGCCTTTGGCAGGCGGATCGACAGGGACAGGCGCTGACGTTGCGGCCGGAGCCGATCGACGGCGCGCCGTACGCGTTCCTGGGCGTTCGCTCGTGTGAACTCCACGCGATCGCGATTCAGGACAACGTCTTCATGGACACCGATGCCCGGTATCGGGCGCACCGCGAGCAGGCGTTTCTCATCGCGGTGAACTGCGGTCAGGCGGGCGGCACCTGCTTTTGCGTCTCCATGAACACGGGTCCGCGGGCGCAGTCCGGGTTCGACCTCTCGTTGACAGAGATTCTGGAAGACGGCCGTCATGTCTTCACCGTCGAGGCGGGCTCTGTGCGCGGCCGAGAGCTGCTGGAGATGCTGCCGACCGAGGCGGCTGCTGCGGTCGATCTCGCGGCCTCCGATCAGTGCACCGAGCGCGCGGTGGGGCAGATGGGTCGGTCCATGGACGTCACGGGCGTCCGCGAGCTGCTTGCCAGTAATCCGGAGCATCCCAGATGGGATGAAGTCGCGTCTCGGTGTCTGGCTTGCGGCAACTGCACCTTGGCCTGCCCGACCTGTTTCTGCAGCACGGTCGAGGATACGACGGACCTCACCGGGGATCACGCCGAGCGGTGGCGATCGTGGGATTCGTGTTTCACCATCGATTTCTCCCACCTCCACGGAGGCAGCGTGCGCACGTCCACGAAGGCGCGTTACCGCCAGTGGCTGACCCACAAACTTTCGACCTGGTACGATCAGTTCGGGACCTCCGGATGCGTGGGCTGCGGCCGATGCATCACGTGGTGTCCCGTCGCGATCGATCTCACTCAGGAGGTCGCGGCGATCCGCGCAAATCAGGGGACACATGGAACTGATCGATGAACTGCTGTCGCGACACCCGTTCTTCACCGGGCTGAAGCCGGAGTACCTGACTCTGATCGCCGGCTGCGCACAAAACGTCCACGTCGAGCCGGGCAAGTATCTCGTGCGGGAAGGCGAGCCGGCGGACCGGTTCTTCGCGATCCGTGGCGGCAGCGTCGCGGTCGAGACCTACGGTCCCTCACGCGGCCCGGTCACGTTCCAAACGGTTGGCCGGGGCGAGATCCTGGGCTGGTCGTGGCTGTTTCCCCCTTACGTGTCGCAGTTCGATGTCCGTGCGCGGGACGACGTTCGGGCGACGGTCTTCGATGGCACCTGCCTGCGAACCAAATGTGACGCGGATCCGGCGCTCGGTTACGAGCTCATGAAGCGCATGGCACGCGTAGTTTCCAGCCGCCTCGAGGCTGCCAGACGCCAACTCCTCGACGTGTATGGCCCTGAACAGACCAGATAGCGCGGCTCTCGTGCCGCGCCCGTTCCGTGTGGCACGCGCCCGCCGCGAGTTGCGCGACGTGTGGACGCTCGAGCTCGAAGCCCTGGACGGTGAAGGCCCTGTCAGGTTTCAGCCGGGCCAGTTCACCATGGTCTACGCTTTTGGGGCTGGCGAGGTGCCGATCTCGATCAGTGGTGACGTGGCGGCGCCCGACGTGCTGGTCCACACGGTGCGGGCGGTGGGCGCGGTAACGGAAGCCATCTGTGCGGCAAAGAAGGGCGATGTGCTGGGTATTCGCGGCCCCTATGGTGAAGGCTGGCCCATCCAGGCCGCGCTCGGCCGCGACGTCGTCATCATGGCGGGCGGGATCGGGCTCGCCCCGCTCCGTCCACTCCTGCGGGCCATCGTGACCCGGCGCATCGAATTCGGCCGCGTCGTTCTCCTTGTGGGAGCGCGCACCCCGCCGAGTCTGCTCTTCCCACGCGAGCTGGCCCGCTGGCGCGCGCAGTTCGATCTCGACGTGCACGTGACCGTTGATGCGGGCAATCGGGCCTGGAATGGCGAGGTAGGGGTGATCACCGCACTGCTCCCTCGTGCGACGTTCGATCCGCCGATGACCACGGCCTTCATCTGCGGTCCAGAGATCATGATGCGGTTCGCCGCATCGGATCTGGTCGATCGTGGCGTGATGCCGGACCAGCTCTTCGTCTCCATGGAGCGCAACATGAAGTGCGCCGTGGGCGTCTGTGGCCACTGTCAATTCGGGCCTGCCTTTGTCTGCAAAGACGGTCCGGTCTTTTCGTACGCGCGCATCGCAGCCAATCTGCGAATTCGGGAGGTCTAGTGCCAGTGAAGCGGAAGCCCAAGTTGGCGGTCTGGAAGTTCGCGTCGTGCGACGGGTGCCAACTGAGCCTCCTCGATTGCGAGGACGAGTTACTCGCCGTAGCCGGCGCGGTCGAGATCGCACAGTTCATGGAGGCGACACGCGCGACGGTTCGCGGCCCGTACGATCTGTCGCTCGTCGAGGGGTCGATTACGACGGCGCACGACGCCGAGCGCATCCGCGAGGTCCGCCGGGTCTCGAAGGCCCTGGTGACCATCGGCGCATGCGCCACCGCCGGCGGGATTCAGGCCTTGCGGAACTTCAAGGACGTGAAGGCGTTCACCTCGATCGTCTACGCGCGGCCCGACTTCATCGAGACGCTGGCCACGTCCACGGCGATTGCCGATCACGTGAAGGTCGACTTCGAGCTCCGCGGCTGCCCTATCGACAAGCACCAACTTCTCGACGTGCTGACGGCGTTCCTGCACGGCCGTGCGCCCCACATTCCGGCGCACAGCGTCTGCATAGAGTGCAAGCGGCGTGGCATCGTCTGCGTGATGGCGGCCCACGGCACCGCATGTCTCGGGCCGGTCACCCATGCGGGGTGTGGGGCCCTGTGTCCGTCCTACGATTGCGGCTGTTACGGGTGCTTCGGCCCGATGGAGACGCCGAACACCGCGTCGCTGGCCCGTCGCTGGTCGCAGCTTGGCGCTTCGGCGCCCGGGCTCGTGCGTGTGTTCCGCAGCTTCAACGCGAACGCGGGCGCGTTCCGGAAGGAGAGCGAGGCCCATGAGTGAGACCCGCACCATCAAGGTCGGGTACCTCGCGCGGGTCGAGGGCGAGGGCGGCCTCTACGTCAGGGTAAAGGGCGACCGCGTCGAAGAGGTGCGCCTGCAGATATTCGAGCCGCCCCGTTTCTTCGAGGCCTTCCTCAGGGGCCGCGCCTTCGAGGAAGCCCCGGATATCACGGCACGCATCTGCGGCATCTGCCCCGTCGCCTACCAGATGAGCGCGGTTCACGCGATCGAGGACGCGCTGGGCATCACGATCGCGCCCGGCGTTCGCGAGCTCAGGCGCCTGCTCTACTGCGGGGAATGGATTGAGAGCCACACGCTCCACGTCGCGATGCTGCACGCGCCGGACTTCCTCGGTTACGAGGACGCCATCCGGATGGCGAAGGACCATCCCAAAGAGGTCCAGCGCGCGCTCGATCTCAAGAAGGCGGGAAACGAGATCGTCCGCGTGGTCGGCGGGCGTGAGATTCATCCTGTCAACGTGCGTGTCGGCGGCTTCCATCGGGCGCCGACTCGCGCCGAGCTGGCGCCGCTGGTCGCCACCCTCGAACGCGCTCGCGAGCTGGCGCTCGACACGGTTCGCTGGGTCTCGACGTTCGACATGCCGGACTTCGAGCAAGCGTACGAGTTCGTGGCGCTGCGCCATCCCACGGAGTATCCGTTCAATGAAGGCCGCCTGGTATCGAGCAACGGGCTCGACATTGCCGTCCGCGACTACGAGGACCACTTCGTCGAGGAGCACGTCGAGCACTCGAACGCCCTCCACTCGATCCTCAAGGGGCGCGGCGCGTACTTCGTCGGCCCGATGGCCCGTTACAGCTTGAACTTCGACCGTCTCTCGCCCCTGGCCCAGGAGGCCGCGCGCGACGCACATCTCTCACCCGTCTGCCGCAACCCGTTTCAGAGCATCGTCGTCCGTGCCGTGGAGATCGTCTATGCCGTCGACGAAGCGCTGCGGATCATCGCGTCTGTACGAGCCGCCCGGGCGTTCCGCTGAACCCGCCGAACCAGGCGAAGGCTCTGGGTACGGCTGCACGGAGGCGCCACGCGGCATCCTGTTCCACCGGTACCGCCTGAATGCCGACGGAACCATTGCCGACGCAAAGATTGTCCCGCCGACGTCCCAGAACCAGAAGGCGATCGAAAACGACCTCGTGCGATTCGTCGAGCGCCATCTTCAGCTCACCAAGGACGCGCTGACGTGGAAGTGCGAGCAGGCCGTGCGCAACTACGATCCATGTATCTCGTGCGCAACACATTTCCTCAGACTGCAGCTCGATAACCAGGAGTGATGGCGACCTCGACTCTCATCGTGGGCGCTGGAAACGCCTATCGGAAGGATGATGGGGCCGGTTTGGCCACGGCCGCGCGACTGCGCGGATCGGTGTCCGACGATGTCCGGTTGATACTGAAGGAAGGGGGCCTCGCCTCCCTGCTCGATGACTGGGATGGTGCCGACCGGGTCGTGGTCATCGATGCCACCTCGTCGGGGTCCAGGCCCGGAACCATCCGGCGGTACGACGCGCACGAACACCCGCTGCCATCAGGGTTCTCTCGATCGTCGACGCATTCTTTCGGCGTTTCGGAGGCGGTCGAGCTTGCGCGCGCGCTCGGACGGCTCCCCGCGTCGGTCGTCGTCTTTGGAATCGAAGGAGGCGACTTCACGGCTGGAGAAGGGCTCTCTCCCGACGTCGACGCAGCGGTGGACGAGGTCGTGAGGCGCGTCGCCGAGGAGACGACGAACCGTGCATGAAGCCTCGCTGATGAAGAATCTGGTCGGCAAGGTCGAACAGCTGGCCAGAGAGCACGGCGGGAGCCGCGTCACGCGCGTCGGCGTCAAGCTGGGGGCGCTCTCACATTTTTCTCCGGACCATTTTCGTGAACACTTCGAGCAGGCCGCCCGAGGCACGGTGGCCGAGGGCGCCGTGCTCGACATCGAGCTCCTCACCGACATCTCGGATCCGCGCGCCCAGGACGTGATCTTCGAGACCGCCGACCTCGAGGACGCCTGATGCATGAGGTCCTCAGCGTTGCCACGACTCGGCTGCGCATTGACTTCCGTGGCGCCGTTCAGGGCGTGGGATTCCGTCCGTTCCTCTATCGTCTGGCCCGGGAGCTCGAGCTGACGGGCTGGGTCCGGAATGGCCCCTCAGGCGTCACCTGCGAAGTCGAGGGGCCCTCCGATGCGGTCGGCTCGTTCCTGCGGCGCGTTCCAGACGAACTGCCGCCGCGGGCCGCGATTCACGGAATGGAGCCTAGGTTTCTCGACCCGCTGGGTGACCCTGGTTCCGAGTGCAGTGGCCTCGAGCCGTTCGTGATTCACGCGAGTGACACTGCCGGCACGCCTGTCGCGACGGTGTTGCCCGACATCGCGACCTGCGCCGACTGCCTCCGTGAGGTGCGCGATCCCGCCGATCGGCGCTACCGATATCCGTTCACGAACTGCACGAACTGCGGACCGCGCTATTCGATCGTCGCATCGCTTCCGTACGATCGCGCACGGACAACCATGAGGCGCTTCGCGCTCTGCGATCGCTGCCGGGCCGAATTCGACGACCCTCGGGATCGGCGATTCCACGCACAACCCGTGGCGTGCCCTGCGTGCGGACCTCATCTCGAGCTCTGGACGCCTGCCGGGTTCCTGTCGGCCACTCGTGAAGCGGCACTGCGCTCAGCGATCGAGGCCATTCGCGACGGCGCGATCGTGGCGGTTCAAGGAGTTGGTGGCTTCCACCTGATGGTCGACGCGCGCTCGGAGCGGGCGGTTCGGACGCTGCGCCAGCGGAAGGGACGCGAGGAGAAGCCCTTCGCGGTCATGTATCCCTCTCTCGAGGCCGCTCGGGCCGACGCACGGGTGGCCCCGCTCGAAGCGTTGTTGATGAGATCGCCGGAAGCGCCCATCGTGCTGGTGCGGCGCGGACAAGACGGGGTCGCTCCCTCGGTGGCCCCCGGCAGCCCGTGGCTCGGCATCATGCTCCCCGGGAACCCGCTGCATCATTTGCTGGCCGGCGAGTTGGGCTTCCCTGTCGTGGCGACAAGCGGGAATCGCGCCGAGGAGCCGATTGCCACCGACGGCCGCGAGGCGCTGGAACGACTGGCCGGGATCGCCGACGTGTTTCTCGTTCACAACCGCCCGATTGCGCGACCCATCGACGACTCGATCGTGTGCGTGATCGCCGACCGCCCGGCCGTGCTTCGACGTGCGCGTGGCTTTGCCCCGTTGCCCGTCCAGATGCCGCAGCCGACGGGTCCGGCTCTCGCCGTCGGAGCGCAGCTCAAGGGGACGATCGCGATCTCCGTTGGACGGGACGCCGTGCTCAGCCAGCATCTGGGCGATCTCGGATCGGCGCCGGCGTTTGAGAACTTTCGCCGAGTGGTCAGCGACCTGTCGGCGCTCTACGCCCACACTCCCGCCGCCGTGGCGAGCGATCTTCATCCTGACTACCGTTCGACGCAGCACGCCGACGTGCTCGGCCTTCCGGTCGTGCGCGTGCAGCACCACTACGCCCACATCCTCTCCTGCATGACGGAGAACGAGATCGATCCTCCCGTGCTCGGGGTGGCCTGGGACGGCACGGGGTGGGGCGTCGACGGAACCGTGTGGGGCGGCGAGTTCCTCCACGTTCTCGAGCGCGGATTCGAGCGGGTCGGTCATCTCCGCACGTTCGGACTCCCGGGCGGCGAGAAGGCCGTGGTCGAGCCGCGTCGCGCGGCGCTTGGCGTCCTCTTCGAGATTTACGGCGCCGACCTCCCGGACGACCTCACGCCCGTCCGTTCGTGGTCCCCGCTGGAACGCTCGACGCTGCTGACTATGCTGTCGAGGGGCCTGCACACGCCGCGCACCTCGAGCGCCGGGCGGCTCTTCGACGCCGTGGCGGCGCTTGTCGGGATTCGTCAGACGTCGGCATTCGAGGGGCAGGCGGCGATGGAGCTCGAGGGCTCGCTCCAAGGTCTTGAAACCGAAGACACCTATGACGTGGCTGACGAGGACTGGGAGCCAATCGTGCGCGGGATCGTCGGCGATGTGAGACGCGGTGTACCTGTCGGCCGAATCGCGGCCCGGTTCCACAACAGCCTGGCGTCGATCATCGTGCGAGTTGCGACCCGCGTGGGAGACGAGAGGGTGGCGCTGAGCGGCGGCTGCTTCCAGAACCGCACGCTGGTCGAGCGGACGGTGGACAAGCTCCGTGCCGCCGGCTTCCGCCCGTACTGGCATCAGCGTGTGCCGCCCAACGACGGCGGGATTGCGCTCGGACAGCTTGCGGCGCTTGCAAGGAGATGAAGGTATGTGTCTGGCGGTGCCCGGAAAAATCGTCGAGCTGACCGAGGACGACGCGCTTGCGCGGTGCGGCAAGGTGGACTTCGGCGGCGTGCTGAAGCCGATCAACCTGTCCCTGGTCCCGGAGGCGGGCCTGGGTGACTATGTTCTTGTCCACGTCGGTGTCGCGATCGGGCGCGTGGACGAACGTGAAGCCCTCCGGGTCTTCGAGTACCTGCGAGAAATCGGCGAGCTCGAAGAGGGGATCTCGTGAAGTTCCTGGACGAGTACCGCGACGCCGACCATGCGCGACGCTACGCCGACACGCTCGGTCGGCTGGTCACGCGGCCATGGACCATCATGGAGGTCTGCGGCGGTCAGACCCACTCGATCGTTCGCTTTGGAGTGGACGAGCTGCTTCCACCCGAGGTGACGCTCGTCCACGGCCCCGGCTGTCCCGTGTGCGTCACGCCCGTCGCCCTGATTGACGCGGCGATCGAAATCGCGCGGCGGCCGGGCGTCATCTTCACCTCCTTCGGCGACATGCTGCGCGTCCCCGGCACCGAGACCGACCTGCTCTCGGCGAAAGCCCACGGCGCCGACGTTCGGATGGTCTATTCGCCGCTGGACGCCGTCGAGATCGCGAGAGTCAATCCGTCGCGCGAGGTGGTCTTCTTCGCGGTCGGGTTCGAAACGACGGCACCGGCCAACGCGATGGCCGTGTACCACGCGGCGCGTGGGGATCTCCACAACTTCTCCCTGCTCGTGTCGCACGTGCTCGTGCCGCCGGCAATCGAGGCCATCCTCGGATCGCCGGCCAACCGCGTGCAGGGCTTCCTCGCGGCGGGACACGTCTGCACCATCATGGGCTTCGAGGAGTACGAGCCGATCGTGCGCCGCTATCGCGTGCCCATCGTGGTGACCGGCTTCGAGCCGCTCGACATCCTGCAGGGCGTCACGATGTGCGTTCGGCAGCTCGAGGAAGGACGCTGCGACCTGGAGAATCAGGTACTCGCGTTCGGTCTGCCGCGAAGGCAACCTCGAGGCGCAGCGCCTGATCCGCGAGGTGTTCGAGATCGTCCCCAGGGCCTGGCGTGGCATCGGCGAGATTGCCGCCAGCGGCCTGTCTCTGCGTGGGCCATACGCCGCCCACGATGCGTTGCGGCGCTTTCCAATCGAGCTCGGGGCGGCCAAGGAGTCCGCCGAGTGCATTGCCGGCCAGGTCCTGCGAGGGCTGAGGAAGCCGGCCGATTGCCCGGCGTTTGCGACGCGCTGCTCGCCGGAGCGGCCGCTCGGCGCTCCGATGGTCTCTTCCGAGGGCGCCTGTGCGGCGTACTATCGCTATCGCCGCTCCGCGCCCGTTGAGGTCAGACGATGAGCGAGGAGTTCGCGCGCTCCTGCCCGGTTCCCAATTCGTTCACGACGGCCATCCAGCTGGCCCATGGCGGCGGCGGCCGGCTGATGCACCAGCTTCTCGAGCGGCTGGTCGTGCCCGCGTTTCGGAATCGCCATCTGGATACAGGTCATGACGCTGCTGTGCTCGATGTGGGGTCGGCCCGGATTGCCTTCACGACCGACTCCTATGTGGTCCGACCGGCCTTCTTCCCGGGCGGCGATATCGGAACGCTCGCGGTCAACGGCACGGTGAACGACCTCGCCATGTCGGGGGCGCGCCCGAAGTGGTTGAGTGCCGCGTTCATCCTCGAAGAAGGGTTCCCGCTCGAGTCCTTTCGCACCGTCCTCGACTCGATGGCGGCGGCAGCTCGCGCGGTGGGCGCCGAGATCGTCACTGGCGACACCAAGGTCGTCGACCACGGGAAAGGCGACGGGATCTTCGTCAACACCGCGGGCATTGGGATCCTCGAGCATTCGCTTCAGATTGCTCCCGCGAGCGTTCGTGTCGGAGACGCCATCCTCCTGTCGGGAGATATCGGCCGGCATGGCATCGCCGTCCTGTCTGCGCGAGAAGGACTCGCATTCGAGATGGCGACTCTGAGCGACACGGCTCCGCTCGACGGGCCCGTGACTGCCCTCCTGGCGGCCGGCGTGGAGGTCCATTGCTTGAGGGACTTGACGCGCGGCGGGCTGGCCAGCGCAGTCATCGAGATCGCAGAGTCCGCCAATGTTGCGATTGGCCTCGAGGAGCGCGCGATTCCAGTCGATGCCGCCGTTCGAGGCGCCTGTGAAGTGCTGGGGCTCGATCCGATGTACGTGGCGAACGAAGGCCGCTTCATCGCCTTTGTCCCCGCTCCCGACGCCGAACGGGCACTCGCTCTGCTGACCGCCCATCCAGTCGCGACCGGGGCCTGCCGTATCGGCACGGTACGCGACGGCCGAGGCCGTCACGTCACGCTGCAGACCTCGATCGGCACCTCGCGAATCGTCGAGATGTTCAGCGGCGAGCAGCTCCCCCGCATCTGCTGACCGTGCCCCTGAGTCCTGGAGTCCGCATCGGCGCCGACGAGGTGCTCGCTCCGCTCGGCAAGGGAGGGATGGGCGAGGTCTACCGCGCGCGTGACGCGAGGCTGAACCGCGACGTCGCGCTCAAGGTCCTGCCCGACGCGGTCACGCACGACCCGTCGCGCGTGGAGCGATTCGCCCGCGAGGCGCAGGTTCTCGCGTCCCTGAACCATCCTCATATCGGGGCCATCTACGGCATCGTGGAGTCGGGTTCGGTGGATGCGCTGGTGCTCGAGCTCGCGAAGCCGTCCGGCGACTTCTCGCACGCGACCACGATCACCGCTCCCGATTGGACGCACGCCGGCACGATCCTCGGCACGCCCGGGTACATGTCGCCCGAGCAAGCGGCCGGCCGCCGCATCGACCGGCGCATCGGCGGCGAGAGCACGTCGCATGTGATCGGCACCAACAACGAGACGACGGGCCTGCTGCGCGTCCCGGCCGGCGGCGGTCAGCCGTTCGTGATGACGAAGGCGGGAGAGCGGCAGGTAAGCTCGGGTCCGTTAACCAGAGACCGGCAAGTATTTCCTATCGTCCGGATTCCCTGCGCAGGTCCGGCACGGAGGTGGCGTTCCACGAGTACAAGAACCTCGGCCACGGCTTCGGGCTCGGCACGGGCACGAGCGCCGAAGGATGAGTCTTCGACGCCCTTCGGTTCTGGGAGGCGTCGATACGCGGACGCTCCTCGACGCCGCGGTAGAAGGGAGCCATCGCCCTCCGGTTCACGGGCGACCGGCAGGTGACGCTGCACCTCCGGCATCGGTGGGCCGACGGGACGACCCACCTGGTCTTCGACCCCGTCGAGCTGCTGGGCCGGCTGGCGGTGTCCGCGCTGTGGCGGACGCCTGCGCCTGGTGGCGCTCATCGAGGAGGCGGCCGTCATCGACCGCATCCTCCGTCATCTCGGCCTGCGCACGGCCACCCCGGCGCCGCGCCCTGCGCGGGCGCCGCCCCTGCCGGTGGAGGCTCCTGACGGCTCTGGATGGCCCGACGAGCCGTCGGGGTCCGACGCCCGGTCCTGACATCGCCTGCCTCTTCGGCCCGACTGTCGGCGCGCCGGAGGTGTGCCTCGTGACCGTCGCCAGGCGTCGCCCACGGTGGTACCCCGTGCCAAATCCGACCGCCTTGTGGGAGAATCGCCGCCTGAGCGGGCGTCGATCCTCGCTGTCGAAGGCGGCAGAGCGGCAGGTACGCTCGGGTCCGTTAACCAGAGACCCGGCTAATATTTCCTATCGTCGCACCTGGGAGGGTGCGCTGGACGTGAACGGCACGACGCTCAGGCTCATCGCCACGCTCACCAACCACGACGATGGCGCCACGGGCACGGTCGTCAGCGTCGACCAGGGCGGCGTCGAGATCCCGATCGCAACAATCGTACAGGCCGCCGACCACGTCACGCTCCCCGTCAGCGCGGTGGGCGCTCAGTTTGAGGCCGTCCCCTCGTCTTCAAGCGCAAGAGCTGATCGGGCTCGTTGTCGCCGGTGCTCAGAAGTCCTGACGCCTCACGCCATGCTTCGATGGTCGCTGCCAGACCCCGCACGCCGGCGGATTCCTTCGTCGGGGTCTCATCAGCGGGTATGGTACGGTACGCTCGCAGGCCCGCAAGCCTGAATGGAGCTCCGGATGACCGCTCGAACCGCCACCGCCTGTCTTCTTCTCGGGCTCATCTCCGTCGCGCCGGGCGTGGCTCTCCCTGAGAAAGCCCTCCCGCGCATCGCGAATCCCGAGGCACTGGCGATCGAGATGGCCAAGGCCCTCGTGTCCCACGACCGGGAGCGGTTCACGGCGCTCGCCGCCACGCGGGAGGAGATGCAAGCGTTGTTGGAAACGGCCCAGCCGCCGGCGCGGGCGGAGGATCGTCGGGAGCTGAAGGACAAGGTGACGGAGATTCTTGCGGAGCGCGGAGACGATTTCGACAGATTCCAGGCGATGAAGAAAGAGGCCGGATTCAGGGAAGGGTGGGCCTTCACCTCCGTCTCGCCCGGGATCGGGAAGGAGACGCCGGCAAGATGACGGCGTTCCTCGAGGTGGCGTCTCATGTACGGCCTTTCTAGCGTCCTTCACGACCTTCGTTACGCCATTCGCCGGCTTCGCAACAGCCCGGGCTTCTCGGCGGTCGCGATTGCCACCCTCGCGCTCGCGATCGGTGCGAATACGGCAATGTTCAGCTTTGTGAACGGCGTGTTACTCAGCCCGCTGCCATATCCAGAATCGGACCGCATCATGCGCGTCCTCGAAAAGCTCCCGAGGGGCGGGATCAATGGCGTCTCCACGCTGAACTATCTGGATTGGACGAACCAGAACGGCGTCTTCGAGTACATGGCCGCGGAAGTTGGTTGGCGGGCAACGTTGACCGGTGGGGACGAGCCGGTCTTGATCCGAGGCGCGCGCGTCTCGGCGCACTACTTCGATATCTTCGGCGCGAAGCCAGCGCTGGGCCGCACGTTTCTTCCGGGCGAGGACCGGCCCGGCAACGATCATGTTGTGCTGCTGAGCCACGTGCTCTGGGAAAGCCGCTTCGGTTCCGATCCCGCAATGCTGGGACGAAACGTCCTGTTGAACGGCGAGGCATACACCGTGATCGGCGTCCTTCAGAAAGGCGGTCCCTTCGATCGCGCCTCAGCCCAGATTTGGGCACCCCTTGCCTTCCAGCCATCGAACATGACGCGAGATTTTCGCTGGCTCGGCGCGAGCGCCAAGCTCAAGCCGGGCGTGACGCTCGAGAACGCGCAAGCCGAGATGGACGTTATCGGGCGGCGAATTGCCAACGCCCATCCCGACTCGAACACGGGCTGGGGCGTTGCCGTCGACCGTCTCGCCGACGTGCTGATCGGCCCGGGATTGCACACCGCCGTCACGGTCTTGTTCGCCGCCACGGCGTTCGTCTTGCTCATCGGGTGCGCCAACCTGGCGAATCTCGCGCTTGCACGCGCCATTTCACGGGAAGGCGAAATGGCCGTGCGCGCCGCGCTCGGTGCAAGCCGCTGGCACTTAGTACGCCAGTTGCTGGTCGAGAACATCGTGATCTCTATCTGCGGTGGCCTCGTGGGAGTCGGCGTTGGTTACGCCATGATGAAATGGATCCAGTCGTTGATTCCCCCTTACACGCTGCCCCCCGCGGTGGACATCAGAATGGATACGTCCGTACTGCTGTTCACGCTGACCATTGCTGTCGTGACAGGTCTGCTGTTCGGCGTTGCGCCAGCAGCGCAGATGTCGAACCCGAGCCTGGTCAGCGCGCTGAAGGAAGGCGGCCACGGCACGACGGCGGGCAGCCCGCGTCGGGGCGTGCGCGGCGGGCTCGTCGTTGCAGAAATCGCGCTCGCATTCGTGCTGTTGGTCGCGTCGGGACTGCTGATGCGCAGTTTCTTCAAGCTGCTCGACATCGATCCCGGGTTCAACGCGGCGAATGTCCTGACGGCTGGACTGCCGATTAGTCAGGAACAGCACCCCGATCCTGTCGAACTGAACACATATCTCGCCTCGATCGGCGCCGCGGTGGAGGCCGTGCCGGGCGTTCGCGAGACTGCCATGACTTCGGCGTTGCCGCTGCAGGGCTGGGGCTACGGCGTACCCTACGCGATCGCCGGTCGCGAGCTGACGGACCGAGCCAATCGCCGCCCGGCGTTCTTCAAGATCGTCAGCCCGTCTTACTTCGACGCACTGGGCATCAAGTTACGTGTGGGACGCGTGTTGAGCGACCACGACAAGGCGGGCGCACCGCCCGTCGCGCTCATCAACGAGACGCTCGCCAGGCGGGAGTTTCCCGATGACAACCCGATCGGTCGCCGGATCCTGGTACGGGAGATCGTACCGGGCAAGACCGAGTTCGGCCCGGAGATCGCCTGGGAAATCGTTGGCGTCATTGCGGGTGAGAAGATCACCGGGCTCGGCGATGAGATCAGCGCCGGCATGTACGTCTCGAACCAGCAGAGTCCGACCTACGGCATCAACCTGATCGTGCGGGCCGGCATGCCTCCCGAGTCTTTGCAGAGAGCCGTTCGGTCGGCCGTTGATCGCGTCAACCGGAACCAGGCGCTCAGTGATGTCCGCACGCTCGAACAGATAGTGGATCAATCCATGCTGGGCAACCGCGTCGCGAGCACGCTCCTCACGGCGTTTGCCTCCATGGCGCTGTCGCTGGCCGCCCTGGGCATCTACGGCGTGATTTCTTACACGGCCGCCCAGCGGACGTACGAGATGGGCATTCGCGCGGCACTAGGCGCCGGCGCTGGCAGCCTGCGCAAGTTGATATTCCAGGGAGGGATGCGGCTGACGGTGATCGGACTCTTGATTGGACTGGTGGGAACGATACCCGCGACTGACGTCCTGTCGTCGATGCTCTTCGGCGTCGGCACCTACGACGCGCAGACAATCGCAGGTGCGGCCGCCGTGCTCTCCGGGGTAGCCGTGCTGGCGTGTTTCCTGCCAGCCTGGCGGATCACGAGAGTCGATCCAATGGAAGCGCTGCGATATCAGTGAAGGTTGGCTGGCCCCGACCGAACACGGGGCCAACCACGAGATCGTATCTACTCCCCGCGTTCCCCTGTTCCGCCCCTGCAGAGTCCGAGTGTGCCTGGGGAGCCCTTTGGAAGCCCGTAAAACTTCCAGGAGTCCGCCGCGGTCTGAACCTGTGACACGGTCTGTCCCATTGGATCGGACAGGTCGAAGTCATTCAGCCCGCTGGCGGCGCAGGCCGAGTTCGCGTGATTCAGAGCGCCCGTCTCGTTCGTGTTATTGAGAGTGTTCGGAGGTCCCTTCACCTCGCCCGCGAATGCCCCGCCAGCCGCGAGCCCCGCAACAGCAGTCGCCACAACGAGCAGTCGTCTCATCGCGTCGTCTCCTTCCTTCTTCTGTCCTGACCAGCCAAAGAACGAAACGTCAGCCCATCTCCCTTCGACGGAGGAACTGCCGTCGATTTCAGGAACGACAAGCCAGCGGTGATTCGAGACGTGTAAACTGCGCGGCTGTGCAACTTTCATGCCCGCAGTGAAATTTCGTGCAGCCAGGGGCGGACACGTAACTCATTCGATATGAATGGCTTGTGGGCCAGAAAGTCACGGAACGGTCCATGGTCCTTTGAAAAGGAGCCTGAGGGTCCGACTTTGTTCAGCTTTCTGCGGTGGGTCGGCTAGCTGAACAATTGGACGGCCGGAAACCGGCGTCATGTCGGAATCGTGCCACGACTCAACCCACCGCCTCGCGTCGCCTCCACGGTAAGGTGCCGGCCCGCGGGGTCGTGCCGCGCTATTTCTGCTGTGCCTTGATCGCCAGCGTGCCGTCCACCGGGATGACGATCACCGCGAACGGCGTCCCTGCATCGTCGTTGACGACCGGCACGACGCCGACCTCGTTGCCGCCCAGCATCGCGTTGTCGTAGTACGGTGCGAAGACCATCATGTGCGGATGCCAGTGGCCCACGCCCGGACCGAGCTGCTGATCCGCGGACCACATGTAGCCGAACGAGACGGTGTCCCGCCTCGGGAGCTCGCCGCGCGCGTACGCCGCCTGGATCCCGTCCGCGATCTGATCTGGCGTCTTGCCTTCCATCCCGAGCGTGTGTTTCAGCTCGTAGAACGGCAGCACCATGCGCGTGGCGGGCGGGTCGAAGCAGATCGGCGCGCGGAGCGTGGCGTCGTAGACGAGATCGCGCTCGGCCGCGGGCGTGAACGTCGGCGCGGCCCAGCCGCGCATCACGAGGCAGACGAAGCCGTTGTCACCGTCGCGCGCGACCTGGAAGCCGGACGTGGTCAGGATCTTGATCGTGGCGCGGCCCGAGATGTTCGGCTGCGCCGCGCTTCTCGCGAGCGCCATCTCGGCCTCGCGCGGCATCATGTATTCGCCGAGCGGCGGATACTTCGACGCCGCCTGCGTCTGCGCGGGCGCGCGATCGACGATCACGCCTGCCAGGGTCAGGACCGCGACGACGACAGCCGTTCTGCGCATGTGTCCCGGTCCTCTATGAATGGGTGATGACGACGGCGGCGGCGGGAAGGATCCAGGGACAGAAGATGTAATCCGCGATGCGCTCGACGCGTCCGTCACTCACGCTGAGGCGTACGGCCGCGCGCGGCGTCCAGCGATGCTCGTCGTCGCGCTGCTGCACGATGACGACCGGCTCGCCGTCGACTTCGCCGACGGCCATGTGCCACGGCGTCGTCGCGCGCTCGTACTCGCCAAGGTATGGCGCGTCCTCGAAGCGTCCCGCGAAGCAATCGGCGACGCGGACGCGCGCGTCGGCGCGAATCAGCTCACGCAGGCCGTCCCAGTCGCGCCGGTTGAATCGTTCGACGTACAGCTGCAGCAGCTCGGCGAGCGCGGGGCTCGCGGCGGGCCTGGCTGGCGGTGGTGCCAACGGTGCGTCCGGCAGCTCGGCCAGCTTCGAGCGGCCGCGGTTGAGCGCCGCCTTCACGGCGCCGACCGAAGACCCGACGAACTCCGAGATCTCCTCGAGCGAGTAGTCGAAGACGTCCTTCAGGAGCACGCAGGCGCGCTCCTTTGGCGGCAGCGTGACCACGAGGCGCTCGACGGCCGGACCGACCGTCAGGCCCGGCGGATCCTCGGGCGACACGGCGATCGGGCCCGCGGCGGCGGTTTCGGCCTCCTCGCGCACGCCGCGCCGCCGCAGGAAATCGATGCAGCGATTGTGGGCGATTCGGAACAGCCACGGGGCGAGCGCGCGGCGTTCGTCGAACGTGTCCAGCTTGCGGTAGGCCTCGAACAGCGCCTCCTGCACGATGTCTTCGCCGTCCAGCACCGAGCCGGTCATCCGCGCGCAGTACCGGTGCAGGCGCGGCCGGAGCTCGGTCATCGTCTCCAGGAACGCCTTGTAGCGCGCGTCGAAGAGACCCGTCGAGTCGAGGTCGGAGTGCGTGGCCATGTGACCAATACGAAACCCGAGGCTCAGAGGATACGCCGGCGGCGTCGACTCAGCCCGCCAGATCGCAGCGCCCGGGATCGCTGACCATCGCCAGCACTTGCCACGCGCTCACCGCGCGTGCGGCCGCCCCACTGGATCGGCCACGTGCCGCCGTACGCGATCGGCGGTCCCGCGAGGTTCTCGCTCACGGCCACGTCGGGCTGACGAGCTCGATGCGCCACATCGGACCGCCGACGTAGAGCGCCTGCTCCGACTTGAGGAATGCCGGCACCTCGCCCCCCAGGATCCAGACGTGTGAGTCGGGGGCTCCTTCCCGAAGACCACCGCCGTCTCGTCGTGGAGCGATCCGTCCTTGAAATGGAACGCGAGCCGAACGGTGGCGCGGGTCCCGTGCACGGTCTGCGTGGAGATCGCCGTTGGCGATCGTGCGCCCGTCGAGCGACCGCAGCGCGAGGAATCCATGGACGGTGCCTTCCGCGTGACGCACGGCGATGGTGTCGCCCCGCAGATCCGCGGCGGCGAGCATCGCGACGACGACGAGAGCGAGGCGGCCCGCCGCTCCCGTCCGTCGGTGCCCCGAGTCGTTGCCACGGGCACGGGTGCGGCCCGCGGGGACGACCGGGCGCACGGACGTCGTGCCCCTTCGCAGGCGCCTGAATGCCTTTCCCGCAGGCCCATCGAGCCGGGTGAGGTCCAGACGCAACTCCCATCCGCTTCGCCCCTTGATCGCGAGCGACCTCGATGGGGCGCCAGAAGCACCCCTCGGCCCGGTCGCGCACAGAGTTCCGCAACTTCGTCCTCGGGTAACGGCTCCGGTCCCTGGTCGGCTGCCTTCAGAGTAAGCCTCACCAGTTCCGCCGCGTGACGGTTGACCTCATCGTCCCAGTTGCTCATTCCTCCTCCCCTGCGGCTCGTCGTGCCTTCGGTGAGCTGCGCGATGACTCGTGGCGTCAGACCGGCTTGCGCCTTCTCGTGCTGATGTGGCCCGTCTTCGCCGCGAGCGTTGACGCGCAGACACAGGCTACCGTCGCGTGCGGTCCATCGCCTAATGCGGCGCTCGGCACGACGACGATGACCGACGTCAGCGTCGAGCCGTACCTCTGTTGCCTCGTCGCACCGACTTCTGCCTGGTCCTGGCGCTCACGTATCGGTGCGCGCCGGTGACGAGGTCCCGAAGTGCGTCGGGATGCACGCGCGAGAGCCGGACGAGGACGCAGGGATAGCTGTCGAAGGCGGGAGAGCGGCAGGTACGCTCGGGTCCGCTAACCAGAGACCGGCCAATATTTCCTATCGTCGCAACATGTGGACCACCGTGGTCGTGACCTCGGGGCACTGCACGATCATCTCCCGGAGGTCGTCGCGTGGGATCGCCAGGATCGTCGTCGCCTCGAAGGCGACCGTATCGCCAGGCGGGCTGACCAGGCGCGAGTAGGGCAGCATGCCGGTGGCGTCCCCCTCGCGCCATTCCAGGATCCGGTGCCGCCCGGCGCCACGGTCCACCGAGATCGCGACGTGGCCCGACAGCAGGACGAACATGGCCTCGACCCGCTGCCCTTTGGCACTCAGGATCTCGTTGGCCTGCAGGTGCCGCACCGTGCCGTGCGACGCCAGCCACTCCAGTTCCTCGCGTGGCGCCGTGCCCATCGTCTTGAGCCCGGCCAGCCGGTCGATGAGTGCCGCTGCCGTCATTTCCATGAGGTCTCCGCGGGCACACATCGTATCGCGGATTGCGGAGTGCGGAATGCGGAATGGGAATGCGGAATAGTGCCGGGAGCGGGGACGGTATACTCCACGCGTGGATTCCTGTCCCGCCTGCGGCCAGAGCCGCGGCCCCGGGCTACGGTACTGTGGTCACTGCGGCGCCGACCTTGATGCGTCCGGATCGGACGCCGTCACGAGCCCGCCACCGGCCGGGAAGTCGCCCCTGTGGAAAGCCGCCGGCGCGAGCGATCGCGGACGCTTCCTCCCCGGGGCGGTCATGGCGGGCCGCTACCGGATGATCGGGCTGCTCGGCCGCGGCGGAATGGGCGAGGTCTATCGGGCCGACGACTTGAAACTCGGTCAGCCGGTCGCCCTCAAGTTCCTGCCCCGCGACGTCGAGGCGGAGCCGGATCGGCTGGAGCGCTTCCTCACCGAAGTCCGGCTGTCGCTCCGAGTGACCCACCCCAACGTCTGCCGCGTGTACGACATCGGACAGGCCGAGGGCCGGCACTTCCTCTCGATGGAGTACGTCGACGGCGAGGATCTGGCCTCGCTGCTCCGGCGGATCGGCCGGCTCCCCGAGGACAAGGCCGTGGAGATCGCGCGGCAGTTGTGCGCCGGCCTCGAGGCGGCGCACGCCGAGGGCGTGCTGCACCGGGACCTGAAGCCGGCCAACGTCATGCTCGATGGCCGGGGCCGCGCGCGGCTCACCGACTTCGGCCTGGCGGGCGCGACCGAGGGCATCACGGGGCACGAGGCGCGGGCCGGCACGCCGCAATATATGGCGCCGGAACAGCTTTCCGGCGGGGAGCTGTCCAAGCAGACGGACCTCTATTCCCTGGGCCTCGTGCTCTACGAGCTGTTCACGGGCAAACGGGCCTTCGAGGCGGGGAAGATCGCCGACCTCGCCCGGCTGCAGCAGTCGACGCCGACCAGCCCCTGCGCGCTCGTCAGCAGCCTCGATCCCGCCATCGAGCGCGCCATTCTCCGCTGCCTGGCGCCCGATCCGGCCAATCGTCCGGCATCGGCTGCCGCGCTGGCGGCGGCGCTGCCGGGTGGCGACCCGCTGGCGATGGCCCAGGCGGCCGGCGAAACGCCGTCGCCCGAAATGGTGGCGCGTGCGGGCGGCACCGGCGCGCTGCGGCCGCCGGTCGCCGTCGCGTGCCTCGCGACCGTGCTGGTGGGGCTGGTGGCGGTGTGGATCGGCACGGGATACTTCTCGATGTTCCGCTACCTCCCGCTGCCGTTGTCTCCCGCGGAAATGACGGCATCGGCGCGAGCGTCGATCGCAGCGATCGGCTACACGACGCCGCCAGTCGATACGGCGAGCGGATTCGGCTGGAGCGAAGCCGCCGTCAGACAGATCGTGCGCGACGATACGTCTCCGAATCGCTGGACCCGGCTGCGGACCGCCGTGCCTCCGGCGGCCTATTTCTGGTACCGGGAGAGCCCCGTGCCCCTGGTGCCGATCAGCGGCGTGGGGCGGACCGGGTCGTTCAACCCGCCGATGACCGCGGCCGGCATGGTGTTCGTCCGACTCGATCCCGCCGGCCACCTCTTCGTCTTCATGGCCGTGCCGCCCGATTACTCCGAGTCCTCCGGACCCTGGAAGGAGCCGGACTGGAGGACGCTGTTTGGCCTGGCCGGCCTGAATCCGGCGGAGTTCCAGCCGACGGCCCCGCGGTGGACGCCGCCGAACGTCCCGGCCGACCTGCAGCGGGCGTGGGTGAAGGGCCGCTTGAGGGTGGAAGCCGCGTCGTTCCACGGTTTGCCCGACTGGTTCGAGGTCATCCCCGCGTGGCGGGTCGCCGACACGGGCGCCCCGACGCCGACGCCGCTCGGCCAGCGAACCGGGGAGCTCGTGCTCTTCGCGTTCGTGCTCTTCCTGCTGGTCAGCGCCGCCCTGCTGGCCCGGCGGAACGCGCGCCTGGGCCGCGGTAATCCCACCGGCGCCCTGCGCCTGGTGGTGGTGTTTGCCGCGGCCGGAACGCTCGGCGACCTGCTCAGCACGTCGACCTCGGTGCAGGCGTTCCTGGAGGTCTTCTTCGGGAACCTGTCGGCGCAGATCTTCCTGGCCCTCGTCATCTGGCTGGCGTACATGGCCATCGAGCCGTACGTCCGCCGCCTGTGGCCCGATACACTCATCGCCTGGCAGCGAATGCTCGAGGGGCGATTCCGCGATCCGCTGATCGGCCGACACGTGCTCGTGGGCGCGCTGGCGGGCGTCGGGATCTCGCTCGTCAGGCTGCTGCCCTACGCGGCGCCGTGGCTGGGGCTGCCGCCCCCTCTGCCGTCCCCCGTCGGCCTCGACGCCCTTGGCGGGTTCCGGCACCTGGTGGCCGAGTACGCGACGGTGCTGCAGACGTCACTGCTCGTGCCCGTCGCCCTCCTGCTGGGCTTCCTGGTCCTGCGCGCCGTCTTCCGCCGCCCGTGGATCGCGGCCGTGGCCGTCATGACGGTCGTGCCTGGCGCCCTGCTGCTGATCGGCGCGCCGCCGGAGTTCGCCATCCCGTTCGTCGCCACCATCGGCCTGGGCCTCTTCATCCTCACCCGGTGGGGCCTGTTTGCGATGCTGACCGCCGTGGTCTTCTCGTCGTGGCGATCCTTCCCGCTGACGCTGGACACGTCCTCTTGGTACTTCTCATGGTCGGTCGCCACGATGATCCTGTTTGCCGGCGTGGCGGTGTACGGGTTCGTGGTCTCGCTGGCCGGGCAGGCGCTCTTCAAGAATCCGCTGCTGGACCTGGAAGCGGAGTGAGGCCGCCTGCCGACGCGATCAGACCGGCAGGTCCCACCCCTTGCGGTACGTCCCGGCGATCCAGCGTTCAAGTGTCGGCGTTGTTGGTGGTGCGCATGGCTTCCGCGTCCCACTTCAGCACTTTGCGGGTCCGCAGGGCGAGGCTGCCGAGCAGCATGCACTCGGTGAGGCGAGCGCCGTAGCCGAAGTTGCTGCACGCTGGCGTGCCGCCCTTGCAGGCCTGCAGCCAGTCGGCGTGGTGGCCCGCGACACGCGGAATCGTCTTGGGCGGACGCTTGTAGCTGCGATGCAGCTCCAGCGGGAGCAGGCCCGGCATCCCCGACCACCCGGGGCAGGTGAGATAGCCCTTCTCCCCGACGACGAGGAGCCCGTTCCAACCAGAGACCGGCTAATATTTCCTATCGTCAATAGTTGTAGAGGTTGAACGCGCCGGCGGCGCTGAATTTGCCGTTATGGCTGACGAGCGGCACCGTCCACTGAGACGTCGGCAGGACCTGGTTGTTCGTATAGTCGATGTCAGTGTCTTCCTGGGACGTTTTCCACGAGACGTGTTTTTTCATCAGGAACGCGGTTGTCATCGACTGCCTCCTCATCCTGACGACCCCGCGTCGTCCGCCGGTGAAGCATGGCAGTCGCATCTGACGAAGCTGTCTCGCCGACGTAATCGATACGCAACGTTTTCGGGAGGGGAGGTCGCTTCGCGAGCAAGTGTGCTGCCGGCCCACTGCGGTTGCCGACAGGCGTTGGTAGATTGTCTGAGGCTGACCCGGGAGCAAGGCTTCGATCGGCGCGGGCGCATCATCACTGGTGGCCATGGGCCGACAATCGCCTGCCGCGTGCAATCGTTCCAGTTTGTCCGGTGCACGGCTGTTACGCTGCGCACCGGATTGGAGTGGAGTCAGGATGGGATTCGACCCGAACGCCGCGGCGGCGCGCTACATCGACAGTCTAGGCCCGGCCGCGCTTCAGAAGGCGCACGATTACACCGTCGGCAAGGAATGGATGCTGCTGTGGGGGCTGGTCGCTGCGGCGATCGTGACCTGGCTCATCGTCCGCTCGGGGCTGCTCGGTCGAATTGAGGCAACGCTTGCGCGGCGCGCGTTCGCGCTTCGAGCGCTGGTCGTCAGCGCCGTCTATCTCGTCGCCTCGACAATCCTCACTCTTCCGTGGACGCTTTATGCGGACTGGTGGCGGGAGAAATCCTACGGGCGCACGAGCCAGCCGCTCGGCGATTTTCTGTTTCAGGGGATGCTGTCGCTGGCGGTCGGCGCCGCGATCGGCGGCATCTTCCTGATGTTGCTTTACCTGCTGATCCGCAAGGCGGGGCGGACCTGGTGGGTGTGGTCCGGAGCCTTGACGGCGGCCGTGCTGGCCTTCGTGATGCTGCTGGCGCCGATCCTGATCGAGCCGTTGTTCAACAGATATGAGCCGGTCCCGCCAGGGCAGGTGCGCGACGCGGTGGTGGAGATGGCCGGCCGCGCCGGAATCCCGCCCGACAAGATCTACATGTTCGACGGTTCGCGCCAGTCGAACAATTTCACGGCGAACGCTGGCGGCGTCGGGAGCACCGCACGCGTGGCCATTTCCGACGTCGCGCTCAAGAACGCCTCGCTTGCCGAGGTCCGAGCCGTCACGGGACACGAGATCGGGCATTATGTACTCAAGCACACTTGGTGGAGCGTCCTGTTCTTCTCGGTCCTCGCGATCGTCCTGTTCTGGGTCGCCGAGAAGCTCTACCCGCGCTTCGCGCGCGCCTTCGGAACGACTGCGGCGATCAGCGAGCCTCGAGGCGCTCCGGTGCTGCTGTTCATCGCGTCGCTGCTCGGGCTGCTCGCTTTACCGCTGCTCAACACGTTCAGCCGGACGCTCGAGACTCAGGCGGACCGTTATTCGCTGCGCACCGAGAACCTTCCCGATGCGCTGGCGAGCAGCCTCGTGAAGACCGCCGAGTACCGCTACCCGCGGCCGGGGCGGCTCGAGGAGATCATCTTCTACGACCATCCGTCGGTCGAGCGGCGGGTCCACACGGCCATGGAATGGAAGGCGGCGCACCCGACGCCTTGAGTACGATGCCGCAACGCGCGCTCCGAATGCCGACATTCACCGTCATGTGTTCCAATATTGTCGAATGCGTAAGACATTCACAATCCGCCTCACGACGGCTCTGGCCGAGTGGCTGGAGCGGACAGCGGCGCGGACCGGACGCTCCCAGGGCGAGATCGTTCGCGAGCAGCTCGAAAAGGCCCGCGCGGCTGGCGGCGATCGTCCGTTCATGCGGCTGGCCGGCTCCGTGAAGGGCCCCCGGACGCCGTCGACGCGGAAAGGTTTTTCGCGATCGTGAAAGCGATCGCCGATACGGGTCTTCTAGTGGCGTTCGCCAACGGATCCGATCGGCATCACACGTGGGCGGTCGGTCTGGCCGAGCAGGTCTCCGAGCCGCTGCTCACTTGCGAGGCGGTGCTCGCCGAGGCGGCCTTCCACCTGCAGAATGCGCGCCTGGTTCTTCAGATGGTCGAGGACGGCTTCGTGCAGCCCGCGTTCGACGCTCGCGCGCACGTGCCGCACCTCGCCGCGCTCGCCGAACGCTATGCCGACCGACAGCCCGATCTCGCCGACCTCTGTCTGATCCGGATGAGCGAACTGCATCCCCGGCACAGCGTCATCACGACCGACGTCGAAGACTTCCGCGGATACCGGCGCAACAGGCGCGAGGCCATTCCGCTGATCTGTCCGCCTGCGTAGGGAGGTTCGCAGACGCCCCTGCAAGGCGGGGACGTTGCAGACCCAGATCCGGGAAGTGGGAGATGCAGTTTCGTGGCGGTTCGACGGCGCTGTTCCAGGCTCAGATCGAAAGGCCGGGATCGCCCTCGATGACGTGCTGGCGCAGCACAGGCCGCTCGCCCGGTTTCCAGAGCGATGCCGTGTGGACCACCCGGTAGCGAAGCGGGCCGCCATCGGGACGATCGCTGCGCGTGATCGGGCGTGGAATGCAGACGAACTCGGTCCGCATTTCATCGCTGGTGAGCCGCACGGTCGCATAGCCGTGACCGCCCATATCCACGAATTCGAGGTGCGGGGAAAGGTTTGGGTTGGAAACGGCGTGAGCGCGCTTCAAGTCGAAACTCTTCGCGTACTCGAGGCACGAGCGGACGCCGTGCTTGAGGAGCATGTTGTAGGTCCATTCGGGCGGGAGGCCGGGCCGATCGGCCAGGAACAGCGAACGGAGCGGATGATCCTTCCGCAGATTGTGCTCGAGCGCCTCTATCGCCCCAGGGCTGACCAGCGAGGCGCCGACGAAACTGAGTCCCACCGGCTCGAACCTGGCGGGTGGCAATAGGGAGGCGGCATAGCCGGCCCAGAAACTCATAGATTTCGCCACGCTCGTGGTAGGCGCTGCCCCAATCGCCGCTGCCGATTTGCGCGAGGGTGTCGGCCGGCCACTTGTTCCTGGCCATTCATCGGGAAGGTTCTCCGGGTCGGCCTGCAAATCAAGGGCGCCCAGCGAATTGCCCCAGATCTTCCAGGTGGCGGCGGACTGACGAAGCTGGTCCATGAACCACTTCTTCTGACGAGCCCCGAGGATCGCGCGGCGGTGAGTCCTTTCGCGGATTGGGGATGCTGACGTCGCGGAAGCGGAGTTCGGCGGGCGGGTTGCCGCCGTTGCAGGTGCGGCCGGCATCGAGCCCGTGCTGCGCGCTCCGCCAGGGGTTGTCGTCGCCGCTCGCGAGTTGTAGGAGAAGATCACCTTGTCCATGTAGCGCGTGGCCGCGCGCAGAATCGCGGTGATCAGATTCGCGATCGACTCGATCCCGGGAATCGGCAGGGTGTGTCCGACGCCTTCGATCGTGCGATGCACGACGTGGACCACGCCGCGCACGAGCTGGTTGATCGCGAAGAGCACGTTCACCTGCCCGAACTTCTCGGTCACGATGCGCTTGCCATACGCGAACATCGACTCGCCGCCGTTGCCGACCCTGCCGTGCACGATGAGCTCGGTCAACACCGCCACGCGGCCGCACTCGATGAGGTGCAGCACGTAGCGCAGAATCGCCGTCCAGAACCAGCCGGCTGCGATCACACAGGACAGGAACCAGACGACGCCGAACGCCCCCGCGATGTGCGTGCCCGTCCACGCCGATCCGCCGATCGTGATTACCATCCAGACGATGCAGGCAACGGAGAACGTGAGCAGTACCGCGAAACGCATGAGCGCGTATGGAAGGCTGCGCGCCAACAGCCCGAAGGATGCGATGGACCCGCTGTTGCGAACCGCCAGTGGATAGTTGTGTGGAGTCGTCATTGTGCCGCCCAGATCTTGTTGCAGAGTTGTCCGAACTTCTCTTGCAGGTCAGCCTCGGTGCCTTTCGTGCCCTGCGACCCGATGTCGCACAGCACGTTGTGCTTCGTCGCGATCAACTCGTGCAGCGTGCTCTGCCAGGCCGCGCGATCGCCGACGCCCTTCATCATCCCCGCGTCGACCGGCATTTTGCCGCCGGTCCACTCCGACACCGTGACGTTCCCGAGACCGGGCCGCACCGTGATCGAAATGCTCGAATAGTCGTTCGCCGAAAACTCGCACGTCTGCGGGTCGCCCGGGAGCGTCTTTGCGGTGATCGGGCCCGAGAGCACGTCCACCAGGTCGTCAGGCGCGACGATCTTGCTGTCGCAGACATTCGGAATCGGACGATTGGCCGGCACCGTGCGGGTCTGCCCCGGTGGCGCGTGATCGGTCGAGGACGTCGCAGCGGCCGACGGACCGCACGCCGCGACGGCAGCGGTGACGGCGATCGCGACCGAACTCAACAGGCAGGTCCTGGACCGATTCATGAGGCACTCCTTGTTCTCACTTCACGATCGGCGCGGTGATGTGGTCGTAGTCGTACAGCGTCACTGTGGACGCCTTCTGGCCGGCCTGCAGGGTGGCCTCGGAACGGATCGGCAGACCCGTACTCCTGGCGATCCAGATCTTCGCCTCGCTGGCGCCGAGATCCTTCTGCTCGTAATGCGCCTGATACACGACGGCCGGTTTGCCGGCGACGACCTCGCCTGGCAGCGCCGTGCACGACGCCACGGTGACGTTCCGAATGTTCTCCTGCTGCTGCGCGAGGTAGTCCTTCGGCGACCTCGGACTCTTGCGCCACTGGCCTTTGATCTGGACGTACGTCGCGTCGGCGGTCGAGATCAATTCGATCGGCGGCTCACCTGACTGGGTCGTCACGGAATGGTGCGGCGTCATCGTCTCCTTGAGCATTGCGTCGAAGACGGGTTTGCACGGGCCGTTTGCGGCTTGCGCGTGCGCCGCCGCGGGCAGCCCGAGCAGAGCCGCTGCAATCAACGTCAGCATCCGTCGAGATTTCGGTCTCATGGCTTCCTCCTGACGCCGGCGCCGGCGATGGCGCGCGGTGACGTGTGTCGTCTGCTACTGGCAGATGACTCTCTCTTGCGTGAGCGACGCGATAGTTTTCGCGGAGAGGCCAGGCGTATAGCGTTCGTACGCCACCGAGAATGCGTCGGCGTTTTCGCCCTTGGCGCCCCGATCGCCGGTCAGGATCACGACGAGCGTGCCGTCCGAGTTGTAGAACGCGACTTCCGACCGGCCATATCCGTAGCCGCTCACCTTCTTGAAGCCCGCGAGGTGCGTGTCATACCAGGCCGTAGCCGCGTCTACTGTGATCTTGAAGAGCGAATAGAAGTTTGCCTGCATCGCACTCTTGCAGACGTGGCCGTCCGGCATCTTGGTGGGATCGTTGTAGGGCCCGCTGCCGAACCGCGCGCCAGAATCTGTTGCCGGGATCAGCGGAAGGTTTGTCGCGGGGTCCCTGGTCAACACCTGGCCCCCGATGGTCGTCACGCAGAAGACGAGCATGGCTGGCACGAGCATCGTCGTCGTCACTTCAGCACCTCTGTCGGCATACGCGGGGCCGTGTCAGCGGCCCAGCACAAAGCTGTCGCCCTTGCGCGTCACGCGCACGGTCGCCGTCTGGCCCGTCGCGACGGTCACGTGCGCGAGCGTGAGCGCCTGATCGCCGGCCTGGACGACGATCGTGTAATCGCCCGGCGCGAGATCGTGACCGGCGTCGCCCGCTTCACCTTGGGCCACGACCTTGCCGGTCGCGTCTTTCACGCTGAAAGGGAACTTCGTAATCGTCGCAGCGGTGAGGGCGCGCGACAGCGCCGCGCCGTTTGCCGCGCCGTAGTACGCGCCGCCGGTGCTGGCGGCCAGGCCGCCGAGCGCCTTCTGCGCGGCCTGGCCCTGCAGCGTGAAGCCGACGATGTTCAGCCGGAAGTCGAGGCCGGACTGCTTGATCGCCGCCGCAGCCGCCGCGAAGTCGCCGCCGCAGCTTTCCTCGCCGTCGGTGATGAGCACGACGGAACCGCCGCCGGCGGCTTGAGATCCGCGATCGCCTGCAGCACCGATCACCAGCGGCGTTTCGCCGCGCGGCTTGGCCGTGTCGATCGTCTTGAAGAGCGACGTGCGGTCGAGCTTCTGCACCGGCTGCACCAGATGCGAATCCGTGCACGTCTCTTTCTCCTTCGAGCCGTACCGGTCGCCGTACACCCGCAGCCCGACGTTGAAGTCATCCGGCACCGTGGCCAGCACGTTGTGCAGGACCTGGCGCGCCGTGGCGATGCGCGTGCTCTTGCCGAGCGCGGTGTTCATCGATCCCGAGAGATCGAGGATGACGAGCAGGTTCTTGCGCGTCTTCTCCGGCAACACCGGCGTCGCGGCCGGCGCCACGTCGGCGACGACGCTGAGGTGGCCGCGGCGCAGAGCATCGATCGTCAGACACAGCGTGCCGGTCGCGCTTCCGGACGTGCCGCGCATGCCGAACGTGAGCGGCTTGGGCAGCGACGCCGGCGTCGTCATCGTGAGCGTCGCCGGCGCGGTTTTCCCGAGCGAGACGTTGACGGGATCGACGTGGCCGTCGATCGTGGCGCCCTGCGGCGGAACGATCGACAGCGCGACGGTTCCGGCGAAGTCGGGCTTGGCGCCGATCACGGTCAACGGGTACGTCACCGACTGCCCCATCCCCACTTCGCGATTGACCAGCGAGACGTCCGTCGTGATTGCAAACGGCGCCACGCGAAGCGTGCACGGCAGCGGGTCCGGACGGAACGGCAGCAGCAGTTGACGGGCGGCGTACTGCTGATATGCAAGGTTTTGGTACTGGTCGCGATCGATGCCGTCGTAGATGATCACGCCGCGCCCGTAGTGCGCGTAGGCCATGACGAAGCCGCTGCCGCCGATCGCGTTCGTGCCGAAGAGCGCGCCGCACCAGTGGTCGTCGTACTGCACGACGGTGTTCGAATCGCCGAAGTCGTTCGACGCGTTGCCGTTCTGTTTCAGGCGCCACGACGGCTCATCGAAGAACGCCGGATCGTGCGAGTCTGGACTGACGAGAAAATTCTGCTCGAGGATCGACAGCCCCGACGCGGCCGCGCGGCCGCCGGGATTGCTCGTCGCGAACGAATACGGGAGGAACGAATAGTCGGGCACCTGGCCCGGCCCGCACGAATCCGCGTCCGAGATGATCAGCTTGTTGCCGTTGGCCACCCACGCGACGAGCGCCTGCTTGACGTCCGCACGCACGCTCGTCTTGATGTCGCACACCTGCTCGAGCACGACGGTATCGACCTTCGCACTCGGCACGAAGGCCGCCGGCCGCACGAGATCCGGCTGCTGAAGCCAGTAGCTCGCGCGCTTGTAAATGGACTCGTCGACGACGCCCTTACCGGGTCCGGGCGCGAAGTAGCGAGTCGTCGGCGGCGTCCAGGCTGGATCCATCGCGGCAGACACCGGAGAGTAGTGCGTGGGCGTCCCGGTAATCACCGTGACCGACTTGCTCTCGGGACACTCGGCGGGCACGACCGTCGGCGCGACACATGACGCACCCGCGGATCCGGGCGCCTGATACGCGAGACTGGCGGCGTCCGGCTCAAGCGTGCCCGAGGAAAGCAGCGCTTGCAGATCCGGATGACGCTGAAGCAATGGCATGTAGCCGGCGCGCGATCCTTCGTGCACGGCGATCTCACCGACCGCGACGCCGTTCTTGCCGTACACCGATCCTGCCTGCGGCGAGAACGTGAGCCTGACGTAGCGCGCTTCGGTCGGCGCCGGGAGCGTCACGGTGTGCTCCTTGCCGTCGAGCGGCAGCGGCGCCGAGATCGCCTTCACGAATCCCGTCGTCGGCGACGTCGTCGAGAGCGCAATCTCGACGCCGCCTGGTCGCGCGCCGGCAAGATTGACGCCGGAGAGCGGCGTTGACGTCGGATCGGGATCGGCGATCGCGACGCTCGCGACGAGCGCGGTGTCGTGGCCGATGAATGAGAGCGTGAGCACGTGCGGCGGAAATACTTCCAACCACATCGTCGTCGGATCGCCGTCGAGCGCGCGTTCGGGCACGAACTTGAGGTCGCCTGGTCGGAGCGGTTGATTCTCGACGCGGCCGCCCATCTCGAGCGCGACGAGGTTGTCGGTGCGCGGCTTGGGCGTTTGCGGTGGCGGCCAGGTCGGGGCGCTCGCGGTTGCGGCGACGATGGTGTGCGACGCCGCAGCGATCGGCGACAGTGCGCCGGCGGCGATCGCCACGGCGGCGGCGATTGCGATCGCGAAGACGCGCGTGCGTGAGGTCGTGTGCGCGCGCATCGGCTAGCTCCCGCCGAGCGCGTTCATCGCGCCGCCAAGGCCGACCATGTTCGCGGTGCCGCCCGGTGTGCACGGCGCGGGGCAGTTGGGAACCAGCGGGGCCGTGCCAGTCGAGGGGGCGCCGGTGGCCGGTGGCGGGACACTGCTGCCGAGCGGCGAACTCTGAGTCGTCGCGAGGGGTGATGTACCATTCCCGCCAGGCGGAACAGAGCCGCCGGTCTGGGGCACGGTGTCCGACATGCCCGTCGAATCAAACGGAAGTCCATAGCCGTTGGCGCGCAGACCGTCTTGCGCCGTTCGGGGGTAGCCTGCAGCCTCGGCTTGATCGTCGAGGATTCCTGCCCGCTCCCACGCGTCCTGATCGGCCAACGCCTCGTCTCCCGCCAGATGTGCTTGCAGGAACTTCTGGTAGAGCTGTCGTTCGGCGGCGGCCAGGTCCGGTACGCCGCCGCCGGCCCCGCCAGGGGCGCCTGGCGCGCCAACGCCTGCTCCGCCTCCTGTTGCACCGCCGCCACCCCCGCCGGCTGCGCCGCCGCCGCCTTCTACAGCCCCGCCGCCGCCCTCCACAAGACCCGATCCGACACCGCCCTGTTCGACTGCGAGGCCGCCGGCCAATCCGCCCGTGCCGCCCCCTGCCGATCCGCCCAGGGCACTCATTCCAATTCCGAGGCCCGTTGTCACGCCGCCGATGAGTCCGCCAATCAGGCCGGGCTTGATGCAGTTGCTGCCGCCGGCCAACAGGCACGTGAGGTACGCGAACATGAATCCCTTCGCCGCACCGATAGCGACCGCTTCGAGGATGATGGCGAACTCCGGAAGATCCTGACCCCATCCCGTCTCGCCCATGCCGAGCGTCTCACCGGTGCGCTTGTCGATCTGCCACCATCCCGAGAAGTGGCCGGCGGCGACGTTCACGGGTGCCCGCGGCGCGACGACGATGTGGCCGGAAGCCAGAGCGGCGGAGATGCGTTGGCGGACATCGGCGGAGAGCAAGAGCGCGGCGAGCTTCGGGTCGGCCGGCCCGGTCAGGGTGATCCAATCGCGGGCACCGTCATAGGCCCATGCCGCGCCGGCAGCATCGGGAGTGAACGAGGTCATCACGGCCTCGGCATTGGTATCGAAGACACCCTGCGAGAGACGCATCTCGAACGGCGACGGCACGAGCGGATCGACACCGATCCCGGCCGCGACGATATCCGTCGCGGTTTTCGGCACCAGCGCGGATCCGGCATTCGCGAACCACTGATGTCGCGTCAGGATGTTCGGTCGGTCAACGAAAACGAGACCATTCACCTGATTCAACGAGAATCGCGCCAGGGCAAGGCCGTAGAGTGGGCTCGGACCGAGTGTCAGATGCTGACTGGTGGTCTGCGCCGTCTGGAAATCGCCGCCCGTCTTGCCGGCGACGACGTCCGTCATGATCGTGCGGTTGGCGAGCACGCTCTGCGCGGCGAGGTGCGTGACGTACTGCGGCGAGATCTCCGAGACCACGGGAAGGATGTCGGTGGTCATCATCAGCGCCAATCCGCGTGACACTGCGGCACGGGCGTCGACCACAGGGGCTTTCGACGACATGGCCGCGCGGGCTGCTGGCCCGATCAGGTCGAACACATCGCGGCGGATCGTTTTCGACGTGTCGCCGGGACTATCAATCCGATATTCGAGCCACGTCGCGGTCAGATACCGGCCGGTGGCTGCCGTCGGCGCGGGCGTCGCGCCCGGCGAGCCGAAGACATCGTTGATCGCGGCGCCAAGTCCTCGCGTGGCGTTCTTGGCCACGGCAAGCGCATCCCCGCCGCCAGTCGCCATCGTGAGCTCGCCGGCGTCGGTAATCGCACTCTGCTGTACGCGCTGCCTGCCAATCTCCAGCAGGGGCGTCCATTCGTGCTGGTCAGCTGCGTACTGCGGAGGGACTGATCGACTGTCATGCCGGAATAGGGAAAGGACGCCGGCCACGCGCTGGCCGTGAACGTCAACGTGACGGGCTCGCCGATGGTCGACGCGGGACGCCAGGCGTGTTCCAGAACGACCGACTCACGCATGGTCCCATTGGTCCACTGTTCGGCCACGACCCGAAGCGTGATCTGGTGATACAAGTCCGGCGCCAGGTTGGCTGGATCGGCCGTGCGATCGACGGTTGTCATCGCCGCGCCAACAGTCTTGGCGTCGACGTCCCAATCGCGCCACGCGCTCCCGGTCTGCGCCTGGACCCACCAATGATCAGCAAGAGCGGCGACCATCGCGTTGAAGTTGCTCTTCGCCCCACTATCCACGGGTGCGCCGACAGATGCTCTGAGACGACGCGCCTGATCGTTCAGCCTCGAGCGCAGCGTTTGTTGCTGGCGTGTGACGGTCGCCTCTTGTGCCTGCAACGTCCGTTGAATCGCGGCCGCGTCGAGCTGGTACCTTGCGGCGACGGCGGACCACGGGTCGCTCGCCGGGACTCGTTTCGGTCTGGCGTTACCGAACAGACGCGTGAGCCGGGTGTTTCCAGCTTCAACCGCCAGGGATGTCGTCGGCGCGGCCGCCATCGTGCCGTGCGCGAGCCGCACCGTCTGCCCTTCGTCTTTCAACATCGTCGCGAGCAGCAGCGCCCTGTCGAGGCTGTCGCCCTGCCGATCCATCAGCACGCCGACCGGCCCGCGCAGAATGCCGTGATACGGAATCCAGTACGTGTGATCGCGCACCCACGCGAACGTCCGCGCGGGATCGTTGCCGAGCTGCGCTTCGACGTACTTCGGATCCCAGTGATCGCGCGGCGCGGTGTTCTCGCCGTCCTGCAGCGCGCGCAGGCTGTTGGCGAGCGTCGCCGCCGCATCCGGCGCCGCGGGGGCGCCCCAGACGACGGGCGCAAGCGGCGCATACGTGACGGCGAGACACGCGACTCCCGCGACGAGTTGAGTGAAAGTGCCGGTGTTCTTCATTGCTGATCCTCCTCGGTCACCGCACGGACAACGCGGCATTGCAGGCGTTGCCAGCCGCCTGCTTCCAATCGCCCTTGATCTGCGAGTCCGCCATCGTGAAGCGCGCTTCGCAGGCCGTCGATCCGCGGACGACGTCCACCCAGCGCATCTCCTGCTGCTTGACGAGGTAGCGCGCGTGATCGCCGAAGCCCGGCAGCGGGGCGTAGCCTTTGGCAGTCGCGTCATCGAATTGATGGTCCGCGTCATCATGCAACCCGACGTCGAACTGACCGCTCGAGAAGCGGAAGTCACAATCGACGTAGTGCGGTTCGCCGCGGTGGAGGTCGTCGGTCGTCGCGTCGGACGCCTGAAACAGCGACAACGCCGGTTTCACGAGCGGCTGCACGAGCGGCTGCAGCGTCCCGCAGAACGTGGCGCCGCTGGGCGCGCGCGCCGGCGTCGCGGCCGGCGCCGGCGATGCGCTCGCGGTCGAGGCCGCGCCCGTCGCACCCGACTGCGTCGATGCGTTCGAGCACGCAATCGTCAGAATCGATCCGCCGACGCCGGCGGACAACACCGCGGATTTGCCATACGAACGTGAAAGCCGCGTCATGTCATGTCCCTCTCAAGCCGCTACTTGCCCGCCCCGCCGGCGCAGCCGTCCGGCAGCTGGAATCGCTGATTGAGGACGTTGAACGGCTGGAGGAACTTGAAGAGCGATCCGGTCTCCGAGATCGGCTTCGCGTGAAAGATCTTCACAAAGAAGTTCACGACATTCACGACGACCTTCGGCAGGGCGTAGCCGATGCCGCCGTAGACCTGCATCACGAGTGTCGCTTGCGTGCAGTCGCCGGTCGCCGGCTGCGCCAGCATCAAGTGCGAGGCTTCGGTTGCCTGCTTCAACGCGGTGGCGGCCGTCGTGAGGCTGACGTACGGGCCGACGGCGAATCCCTCGCGGCCGACGCCCATCAGGAGCCGCTGGCTGATCCCCGACACGATGGAGTTGATGCCCATCGAAATGCCGTTGACGTCGTGGCTCGGATCCGTGTTGAACTCGGCGCTGAGCGGCAGCGGCGTGAATTTGGCGCCGTCGAAATCGAAGCCGAGCTTGCCGGTCACACGCAGGTCTTCGCGGGCTTGCAACACGGAGGTCTCGGCACTGAATGCCGTCGCGAGACTGACGTCCTGGTAGTAGTGCAGCACCAGCGGCACAGCGCCGAATTGCAGCCCGAGCGTGAGATCAGGGGCACAGCGCCGGTCTCGTTGAGATTGGACGTGAACGTCGGATCGGCCGTGCCCTGAATCGTCATCAGGAACCCGGCGCCGCCGCTCAGCTCGATGTGCGCTCGCGGCGTCGGGCCGTCCAGATGCAACGCGAAGCTGAACTGCGGCGCGGCCAGCTTCAGCACGACGAAGATGTCGATCTCATGCCGGCGCGATTCGCGGACAGCACGTTGTTGAAGGTGTGGTCCGGTGCTTGCGGCGTGTACGACGTCCGCAGCACCGCAGGGCCCGATGGGCGCTTCCATGGCGGGAAGCACGACCGTGCCGTCGCGCCGAACCGTTCGCATTGGCCGCCACTCGCCCTGCGGCGACACGATGTAGTCCGACGCCTTTTCGATCACCAGCGGCGGCTGGGATCCGCTCGATCCCGCGCCGCCGGCCTGCGCCTGTGAATGGTCGAATAGGTTGATCCGAACGTGCCTGGGAAATCCGGATCTTCGACGGCCGTCATCGCGTCGAGATCGAACGGCGCGTCGTACTGGAAATTGCCTTTCTTGATGATGTCGGTGAGCTGCGCCGGACCCAGGATCACGCTGACGTCGTTGCCGGTCCGCGGGAGTTTCAAGATCTGGCCGACGCAATTCGTCGTGGCAAAGACGACGTCGCCTTCCTTGAGCGCGGCCACGCGAGGATCGGTCGCATCGAGCGTCCAGTTCATTCCGTCGGCCGCGACCGACTTGATCACCTTGTCGCCGTGCTCGATCAGAACGACCTGGTCCTGATAGACGACGTCGGGCCCGCGCGAAGGCGCGACGTCGAACTTCTTTTCCGTGTCCGATAGCGACGCGTACGAGAGCACGCGACCCTGGAGGATGGGGCCGTCCTCTGGATGGAATCCCGGCCAGGGCGCCGAGGCCGGCAGTGGCGCGGGCGCGCTTGCCGCAGGCGACGGCGGCGCGGGTGTCCTCGCGCCTGCGGGCGGTGGCGCCGGGGCGGGCGCGCCCTCCTTGCGGCCGCACGCCGGCTCGAGCGCGAGGGCAATGACGGCGATCATCGAGACGAGTCGACGTGTGGTTGGCATGCGCGTCATCCCGGCCGCCACAATCGACCGGCGTGTCGGTGGACGTCAAACTAATCGGCCGCGAACCGGGCACTAACCTGTAACTCACTCATCGGCCTCAACTTCGCAGCGACGGCAAACTGCCTTGTGGGCCGCCGATCGGCGAACTCGACGCCGCAAGCGCTGTGCTACGCTGAGCCTCCCAACGCCTCCCGTCGTTGGAATGGCACATCCCACGATGTCGTCCGATCGGATTCGATATCGCTTCGGCCTGTTCGAAGCGGACGTGCACGCGGGCACCCTCGTGAAGCGGGGCCGCGCCGTGCGGCTTCAGGAACAGCCGTTCCAGGTGCTGGTCGCGCTGCTCGAGCGGCACGGCGATCTCGTCACGCGGGAGGAACTCCGCGACCGCCTGTGGCCGGGTGACACCTTCGTCGAGTTCGACAAAAGCCTTGGCGTCGCGCTGGCGAAGGTTCGAGCGGCGCTCGGTGACGATGCGGCCAATCCACGATTCGTCGAGACGATCCCGAAGCGTGGCTATCGGTTCATCGCGCCGGTGACGACCGAGACCGCCGCGCTCGAGGTGACGGTATCGCCGGCCGTCGAACCGGTGTCGCTGCTCCAACCGCCACCGGCGTCGGCCGTGGAGTCGCCGCCGGCGATGGCGCCGATCACATCACCGCCGACGCCGCGCGCCGAGCGCTTCGCGGTCCAGCCATTCTTCCGTCGCCTGGCGGTCTCGCGCGCCGTCGCAGTGATCGCCGGTGTCGGTGTGCTCGCGGCGGGCATCATGATCTGGCGGTCGTCTCGGCATCAGGCGCCCCCGACCGGCCGCGTGCCCGTCGTGATCGCCGAGTTCAACAACAGCACGGGCGACGCGGTCTTCGTCGGCTCGCTCCGCCGTGCGGCGTCGGTGGCGCTGCGGCAGTCGCCGTTCCTTTCCGTCATGGACGACGCGACCGTCGCCGACACGCTGCAGACGCTCGGCCGCGCGCCGAACGACACGCTGACGGCACCGCTCGCGCGCGACGTCTGCACGCACGCGCAGGGCGGGCTGCTGGTGGACGGCGACATCAGTCTGGCCGCCGATACTTACACGCTGGTCGTCGAGGCCACCCGCTGCGACACCGGCGGCTCGATCGCGCGCGAGACGCAGACGTTCACCAAGAAAGACGACGTGCTGCCGGCGCTCGGCCACGAACTCGAGCAGGTGCGCACGGCGCTGGGCGAATCGCGGGAGTCCCTGCAGGCCTACGACGTGCCGGTGCCCGTGTCGACGACGGATTCGATCGAGGCCCTCCGCGCGTTTCATCTGGGCATGGATCTGCGATCGCGCGCCGACAACGTCCGCGCCATTCCCGCGCTGAAGACCGCGATCACGCTCGATCCCCAATTCGCGCTGGCCTATGCGCAGCTGGGCTCGGCGTACTCCAACATCGGCGACGAGGTCGAAGGCACGCCGTATCTGATCAAGGCGTTCGACCTGCGCGATCGCGCGACGGAGCCCGAGCGCCTCTTCATCACCGGGCGCTATTTCGACATCATCACGCGGGAGATCGAAAAGGCGGTGGAGACGTATCGCCTGTGGGGCGGCCTCTATCCCGGCGAATGGCTGTCGTTCAACGCCATGGCCAACGACTCGAACCTCATCGGCCGCTACGACGTCGCGGTGCAGGCCGCCACGCGCGCGGTGGCGCTCAACTCGACGCATCTGTTCCCTCGCATGAATCTCATGACCGCGTACTTGGGGTTGAACGGATTCACGGGGGCCGCTGACGCCGCGCAACAGATCCTGGCGAGGACGCCCGACAACGTCTCGGCGCACATCGCCCTCTATTCGATCGCGCGGCACGCGGGGGACGCCGCCGGGGCCGACCGCGAGGTGGCGTGGGGCGCGCAGCATCCGGCCGAATCCGGGATGCTCTACGTCGAGGCCGAAGACGCCGGCCTGCACGGCCGGTTCGCGGACATGACGCGGATGTTTCGCGAAGTGGCGCGCATCGAGCACGGCGCCGGCAACGCCGAAAGCGCCGGCGACACGCTCGGCTACGACGGGGTCATCAATTCATTGGCCGGGCGAACGGACGAAGCGCTCGCCGACGCGGCGGCCGCGGCGGCGCTCGGTCAGAACGAGATCATCTTCGGTTCGGTCGGCGTGGTGGACGCGCGCGCGGGACGCACGGAGGCGGCACAAGCGTCGTTGACGACGATGAGCCGGCTATATCCGCTCTCGACGTATTCGATCAGCATGTACACCCCGATGGTGCGCGGGGCGCTTGTCGCGCGCGGCACACCGTCAGCCGCGGACGTCACGAGCGCAATGTCAGCGGGGCTGCCGTATGAGTTCGGGCAGGACGCGTCACTCGAGCCGCCGTACCTGCGCGGCCTCGCCTACATGGCCGCGCACGCGCCGGAACTGGCGGTGGTCGAGTTCCAGAAGCTGATCGATCACGTCGGAGTGGACCCGGTGTCACCGCTCTACGCGCTGAGCTACCTCGGCGTGGCGCGCGCGAACGCGGCGATGAGCAAACGTGACGAGAGCCGGAAGGCGTACGAACGCTGCTCGGTCTCTGGACGAACGCCGATCGGAACGCCCCGCTCGTACGCGCCGCGCGCAGCGAGTCGGCGTCTGTCCGGTAGACGCGCGCGGCGCCGACGGCGACCGCCGAGCGTCAGGCCGTAGTTATTCCGCGCCGAGGTCGACGAAATCGACCACGCCAGAGTCAATCGAGTACTCAGCATCGACGAATATATAAAAAAAAAAAAAAAAAAAAAAAAAAAAAAAAAAAAAAAAAAAAAAAAAAAAAAAAAAAAAAAAAAAAAAAAAAAAAAAAAAAAAAAAAAAAAAAAAAAAAAAAAAAAAAAAAAAAAAAAAAAAAAAAAAAAAAAAAAAAAAAAAAAAAAAAAAAAAAAAAAAAAAAAAAAAAAAAAAAAAAAAAAAAAAAAAAAAAAAAAAAAAAAAAAAAAAAAAAAAAAAAAAAAAAAAAAAAAAAAAAAAAAAAAAAAAAAAAAAAAAAAAAAAAAAAAAAAAAAAAAAAAAAAAAAAAAAAAAAAAAAAAAAAAAAAAAAAAAAAAAAAAAAAAAAAAAAAAAAAAAAAAAAAAAAAAAAAAAAAAAAAAAAAAAAAAAAAAAAAAAAAAAAAAAAAAAAAAAAAAAAAAAAAAATATAATATAATATAATATATATAAATATAACTATCATCTTATCATTTCTCATCTATCTATTTAATAAATCTAAATAAAATCTCTATTTATATCTTCAATCTCATCTATATTTTTTTTTTTTTTTTTATCTCTTCAATCTCTTTCTCTCTATCCATATATTATCTAAAACTCTCATAAATATTCTTTCTCATTAACTCATTTATTTCGCAGTCCGTCACAATTTAATCCGCGATCTCCACGCGCAGCAGCCGTCGCGTCCGGAGATCGAAGGTCGTCTCCCACAACACCTTCGGCATCATCTCGCCGAGGCCCTTGAAGCGCGTGATCTCCGGCTTCGCTCGGCCGCCGATGCGCTTGAGGATGTCCTTCTTGTGCTTCTCGTCGAGCGCCCAGTGCGTCTCCTTGCCGGCGTCGATGCGATAGAGCGGCGGCTGCGCGAGAAAGATTTTGCCGGCGGTCATCAGTCCCGGCATGTGGCGGTAGATGAACGTGAGCAGCAGAGTCGCGATGTGATGACCGTCCGAGTCGGCGTCGGCGAGGACGATCACGCGCCCGTGCCGCAGCTTCGACAGCTCGAAGCCCTTGCCGATCCCGCAGCCGAGCGCCGTCACTAGATCCGACAGCTCCTTGTTCTCCAGCACCTTCGCGATCGACGCGCTCTCCGCGTCGAGCACCTTGCCGCGCAACGGCAGAATCGCCTGTCGCCGCGGTCGCAGCCCTGCTTCGCCGATCCGCCGGCGCATCTTTAGCGCTGCCTCTTATGTTCTGCGTTATATAGCACAGACGGATACTTCGGATACGAGCGCGGGCTCGCACGATGATCGCCATCGTCGCTTGTGAGTCAGAAGAGATAGTCGTCATGAGTATACCGGGTTGTTCAGCCGATCCTTCGTCTGTCCCTGAAACTGCGGCTCCTTGATGAAGATGCTCAGCACCCCGTCGACGCCTTCGCGAATGTCCTCCGGCGGTCAGCGTGACGCCTTTGGGCGACAGGTTGTGCGTGTCGATGTAGTTGCGGATCGCCTTGCCGAGCCCGGCGCGCAGGCCGTTCTCGTGCGTGCCGCCGGATCCCGTCGGGATGCCGTTGACGTAGCTGCGCACATGCTCGTCCGTCGACTCGGTCCATTGCAGCACGAGATCGAGCCTCATGCCGCTCTCGTCGTGCTCGCGCGAGACGATGAACGGCGCCTCGTGCCCCGGCCTTCGCCTTGCGCTCTTTCAGAATCTTCTTCAGATACTCGCCGATGCCCTCCGCGTGCTCGAACGTCTCGCGTTTGAGCTGGTCGCCCTTCGCGGCTTCGTTCTCGAACGTGATCTTCAGCCCTTGTGCAGGTAGCTCGCGATTTCGAGCCGCTCCCGGATGATCGCGGCGATCGAATTCCGTCTTCGGAAAAATCGTCGAGTCGGGCCGGAAGAACACCGTCGTGCCCGTGCCGCGCGCCGCGCCGATCTTCTTCACGCCGCCGACCGGATTGCCCTGTTTGTACTTCTGCTCCCAGGTCGACGCCGTCGCGCTTGACCGTGGCGATCAGCTCACGCGAAAGCGCGTTGACGACCGCTCGCGCCGACGCCGTGCAGACCGCCCGCGGTCTTGTAGTTCTGGCCCTCGAACTTGCCGCCCGCGTGCAGCGTCGTGAAGATCACTTCGAGCGCGCTGGTCTTCGTGTGCGGATGCTTGTCGACCGGAATCCCGCGCCCGTCGTCTTCGACGGTGATCGACGATTCGTCCTTGTGCAGCGTGACGGCGATGTTCGACGCGTGGCCGTTCATCGCCTCGTCGACGGCGTTGTCGACGATCTCCCAGACCAGATGGTGCAGCCCGGTGGATCCGACGCCGCCGATGTACATGCCCGGCCGGCGGCGCACCGGCTCGAGGCCCTTCGAGAACCGTGATGTCTTTTGCGGTGTAGGTCGCCACGCTCGACGGAATAGTACACGTCAGCGCCGCGGCGCGCGAACCAGGCGCACGGCAAACCTTACTGTCGAAGGCGGAGAGCGGCAGGTACGCTCGGGTCCGTTAACCAGAGACCGCACGATAGCGTGGGCGTCGTCGGCGCCTCGTCGTGAGCCCGCACAGTTGCGTGGGGGTGTGACCCCGTATCCGCAAGGCCGGGCCAAGACGAATCTGCGTGACGTGGAGGGCCGATGACAGCGACCGCGATCTTCGTGGGCATCGACATCGCCAAGGGCGACTTCGTGGTGGCCTGCCGTCCAGACCCGACGTCGTGGACGGCGACCAATGATTCGGCGGGCATCGCGGCCCACGGTTGACCGCCTGGGCGCGCTGAGGCCAAGCCTGGTCGTTCTTGAGGCCACCGGCGGATACGAAACCGCGCTCGTCGCGGCCGGGGCCGCGGCGGGCCTCCCCGTGGTGGTGGCGAATCCGCGCCAAGTCCGCGACTTCGCCAAAGCCACCGGGCAGCTCGCGACGACCGACCGCCTGGATGCGCAGCTCCTCGCACTCTTTGCGGAACGGGTGCACCCGACGCCCCGCCCGCTGCCGGATGCGGTCCTCCGGCACCTCGATGCCCTGATGACGCGCCGCCGTCAACTCCTCGACATGCTGACCGCCGAGGGCACTCGACTGGAGCACGCCGCGGCGCCCATCCGTCGAGAATCACTCGCCATATCCGCTGGCTCGAGCGCCGTGTCGCGGCCGTCGACCGTGATCTCGATGACACCATCCAGAAGAGCCCGGTCTGGCGGGCGAAAGAGAACCTGCTTCGTCCCGCACCCGGCGTCGGCGCCGTCTTGAGCCGCACGCTCCTGGCCGACCGCCCCGAGCTCGGGCAGCTCAATCGTCAACAGATCGCGGCGCTCGTTGGGGTCGCGCCGCTCGCCCGTGACAGCGGCACGCTCCGAGGCCAGCGCGTCGTCTGGGGCGGCCGCGCGCCGAACCGCGCGGTGCTCTACATGAGCGCGCTGGTGGCGGCCCGGCGCAACCCGGTCATTCGCGCGTTGTATCAGCGCCTGCTCGCGGCCGGAAAGCCAAAGAAGGTCGCCCTCATCGCCTGTATGCGTAAGCTGTTCACGATCCTGAATGCGATGATGCGGACGAACACGATCTGGCAACAGACCCGTCAACTCGACGCTTGACTTTGAAGACAGTTGCTATCGTCTGGAGAGATCGCCGCGTCGCGCGTCAGTGCAGTACTCTTGTTAATCTGTGCGACCGGGAACGCATTTACTAGATCGCCCAGCCCCGCGAGCGCGGACCGCTGGTCCGAGAAGGCGGGGGATTTGAAGGTCAGGAAGGCGCCGCTGTCGAGCGTCACGACAATCGTGCCGTCGGTCTGGACCGATGCGGGCAAGCCGGCGACCTTCACCTGCTGTCCGGCCTGCATCCCGAGCCGGGCCATGCCCCCGAGCAGGCCGCCGATCGCGCCGCCACCGGCGCTGCCCGCCGTCAGGGAGACCGTGGCGGAGTTCGCGCCCTTCTTGTAGGTCGCCGAGAGGTTGTTGAAGCCGGCCACCGTGTTCTGCTCCAGGCCCCCTCGCGTCCAGCCCGCGACCGTCTGCGGGAAGAGCTTGCCGACCTCGCCTTGCAACTTCTGATCGAGCGCCTGGAGGCAAGCCTGCGCTTTCTCGTGAGCGGCCGAGTAATTGCCGGCCTTACTTAAACCGTCGATCTGCGAGCACGCGTTCAGACCGCTGTCCCCGACGTCGAGCTGCGCGAATGCGCTCGAGCAGCCCAGCACAAGCAGAGCCAGCGTCAGTGAGCCACCAAGAACTATTCGCACGGGTCTACTCCGCTGCTGGACTCATGTATTTGCGAGGGACCGCCGCGGACGGTAAGCGGGGCGTCGCGACAGGGCCCCACCAGACGAGCGTACATCGGCGGACTGCTGCGTGCAAGCCCGTGATGTTTCCGTTCCGCAGGGGCGCAAGTGCGGAGCCACCGCTCGACTGAGCCGTCATCCGAATGGTAGCGCTGTGGCACAATGGATCTGACATGTCAAAGTCCGCTCAGCTTACCGTAACCGTGATGGTGACGCCGGAACTGGAACCATTCGTCCGAGAGCGCGTTGCGTCGGGCCGATACGACACGCCAAGTGACGACGTGCGCGAAGGACTCAAGATGACCTGGTCCTGAAAAGGCCGTGCGCCTGCAGGCGCAGGACTAATATCGCGATTGTCCAGAATTGAACAGCGCCGGTACGGCCCCCTTGGGGAGGATGCCGGATGGAATCGAGCCATCTGGTGGGACGAACCGACACTCACCCAGTGCTGCTCATCGACGATCTTCCGGCCCACGCCGCGGCCATGCGAGTGGCCCTGACGGGTGCCGGTGATGATTTCCTGGAGCTCGAATGGGTCCGGAGCCTCGCGACCGGGCTCGAGTCACTCGCCGACCATCGCGTCAAAGCAGTCTTCCTGAGCCTGTCGCTGCCGGACGGCCGCGATGCCAACACGTTGAACCGGGTCCTGTCGGTCGCGTCCAACGCGCCGGTCATCGTCCTTGGTGGTGTCGATGACGCAGACATCTGCCAGGCCGCCCTGTCACAAGGGGCGCAGGACTATCTGTTGGAGGGGCACCTCGACACCTACGCCTTTGCCCGTGCCATGCGAAACATCGCCGAGCGTGAGCTGGCGCGGCACGAACTGTTTCTCGAAAAGGAACGTGCCGAGGTCACGTTGAACTCCATCGGCGACGCCGTCCTGAGCACGGACATCAAAGGCTGCGTCACCTACCTGAATGTGGTCGCGGAACAGATGACGGGCTGGTCCCGGAGAGACGCCATCGGGCACCCCCTCATGGAGGTGTTTCGCATCATCGACAGCGTGACGCGTGAGCCGTCACCCAATCCGCTGGCCCTGGCGATTCAACTCGACAGGTCGGTCGGACTCAGCGCGAACTGCATCCTGATCCGACGGGACGGACATGAGTCCTCTATCGAAGACTCCGCGGCGCCGATCCACGATCGTGATGGCCTGCTCACCGGCGCGGTGATCGTGTTTCACGACGTGAGCATGGCACGCAGCATGGTGCTCGAGATGTCGCATCTGGCCCAGCATGACGTGCTCACCCACCTGCCCAACCGCCTGGTGTTGAAGGACCGGCTCGCGCGGGCGATTCTGCTGGCACGCCGCACTCACGGCCACCTCGCCCTGCTGTTCCTGGACGTGGACCATTTCAAGCGAATCAACGATTCGCTCGGCCACGCGCTCGGCGACGCGCTGCTGCAGTCGGTGGCCGAGCGCCTGACGGCATGTGTCCGGGAGTCCGACACCGTCAGCCGACAGGGCGGTGACGAATTCGTGATCCTGCTCCCGGAGCTGACCGACCCGGCGGATGCCGCGGTGAAGGCGGCGCACATCCTCACCGAACTCAAGAAGGTGCACCGCGTCGGCGGGCATGAGCTGGACGTGACCGTGAGCGTCGGCATCAGCACCTATCCCGACTGCGGCGACGATGCGGACGACCTGCTCAAGCATGCCGACACGGCGATGTATCACGCCAAGGAGCACGGGCGCGACAACTACCAGTTCTTTCGCAGGGACATGAACCTGCGCGCGGTCGAGCGCCAGTCTCTGAAAAACCAGCTGCGCGTCGCGCTCGAACAGAGCCAGTTGCTGCTGCACTACCAGCCGAAGGTCAATCTCACGACCGGTGCGATCACGAGCGTCGAGGCGCTGCTTCGCTGGCAACACCCCGATCGCGGCCTCTTGCTACCGGCGGAATTCCTGACGGTCGCCGAAGACAGCGGCATGATGGGCGCCATCGGCCAGTGGGTGCTGCGCGAGGCCTGCCGGCAGACGCGGGAATGGCTCGATGCGGGCGTGCAGGCGGTCCCGGTGGCCGTCAACATCTCGTCGCTGGAGTTCCGGAGCGAGCAATTTCTCGAAGGCGTGCAGGCGGCCCTGAACGAGTCCCGCCTCGATCCCCGGTACCTCGAACTCGAACTCACCGAGACCGTGCTGATGCGACACGCCGAGTCCACCGCATTCGCGCTCGACAGACTCAGGGCCATCGGCGTGCGGCTCGCGATCGACGACTTCGGGACCGGCTATTCGAGCCTGAGCTATCTCACCCGCTTCCCCATTGACGCCCTGAAACTCGACCAGTCGTTCGTGCGCGGAGTCATCGCCAGCCCAGACGACGCGGTCATCGTCATCGCGGTGATCGGCATGGGCCAGAGCCTCAGGCACCGCGTCATCGCCGAAGGGGTGGAGACGCCGGAGCAATTGGCGTTTCTTCAGGTCCACGGCTGCGATGAAGGACAGGGGCACTACTTCAGCCGACCCGTGATGGCGCCGCAGTTCGCGCAGCTGCTGCAGACGGGCGTCACGAATGTGGCCTGGCATCGTCTGGTGCGCATCACGGCGGATCACTCAGGCGGACCTGGAGAGTGAGGGTCGGTCACATGAGATTCACTGCGCGATTCGATTCACCGGCCGTCGGTCTTGCTTGCGCCTTGCTGGCGGTCGTCGCGGTCCAGACACCGGTCGCCGGGGCCGCTCAGGGCGCGCAGATTCCAGGCATCACGGCCGGGGACGCGTTTCCGAACGGCTGCGTCGATTGCCACACCTCCACGTCAACACGTGGTGACACGCGAATCAGCACGCTCATGACGCGGTGGACGACCTCGGTCGAGCCGCCGCTGCTTGCCAGGGCGAAAGCGTCCGCGGGCGATCCGGCGAAGGTCAAGGGCAAGCACCCGGCGGTGCCAAAGCCGGGGGCGAACATTCCGCAGAGCTGCCTGAGTGCCTGTCACAAGAAGGGCTCGACGCTCGCGCCTCCGTTCGCCACGTTGATCCACACCGTGCATCTCACGGGCACGAAGAACCAGTTCCTGGCGCTCTTCCAGGGAGCGTGCACGCACTGCCACAAGCTCGATCAGAAGACTGGCGCGTGGCGCATGCCGACCGGGGTGGAGAAGTAGCCAGTTGCCGGGCGTGGGGTGCGTCATGCGTGTTCCGCGTGAGTCGGGCCGATCGGCGGTTCGATGCAGCACCTCGTGCACGAGAACGGCGAACTCCTCGGCCGGCGCGAGCCGTTTCACGATCCGCATCCGGCCGCCAGACTCGATCGCGGTTCGAACGCCTCGAAGGCGCGGTGCGCACCTGCCCCGAATGGAGGAAGAAGAAGCTGCCGGTGGGCACGCTGATCGTGCATGTGAACGACGCGCGGAGGGGCTTGCCGTCTTCGCCTCGAGCGGGCTGCATGGCCGCATCGGGCAACGCCCCGGAATCAGAGGCTCGTGCCGTCACAGGCCTCTGGTTGGCGCCGGTTTGGACTCGTCGCGCCCCGTATCGGCCCTGCCCTTCCGGAGCGACTCCCGGGCCGACGTGGCCAGCTTCAGATAGCCTCCGCGAATGGCGGCGAGATCCTTGTCTTCGAGCTCCTCGAGGTCGAGCAGGGCGAACACCATCAGAAACGTGATGACCGTGGTGCCGGCGGTTGGCAGGCTTCATGGCGCCATCGTAGAACGTCCAGCGAGCGGCGGGCACGCAAAACCAGCTGAGACGGCCCGCAACCTGTATGCTTGCCCCCGGACCGCGCGGGCAGACTTCAGGACGCGGCGGTTCCGATGGGGAGGGATCGCGCTGAGGGATGGGGTCGGTTCACCCTGACCCACGACCAATGGAAAGCGGCGGTGCCGCGAGGCCGGCGGCATTCGCGGTGTCGTGGATTGGAAGACGCGGCATCTCCAGGAGGCCGCCAAAGTAATTGCGACTCTCGATCAACAGGGAGGCGACGTGATCGGCGCCCGCGTCCAGGAGCGTTTGCGAGCTCTCGTCCGCCAGCGCCGGCGGTGCCCATCGTCCCACCGCGATGCGCAACTCGGGCAGCGTCGAGTGAAGTCTCCTCACCAGATACCGTGTTTTCGACGATGAGCTGGGCGGGAGATCGGCGAAGCAGACGACAGAGAGCTTTCGGTCTCTCACTAACGACACCAACTCCACCGCCTGCATGCGCGCAGCGGTGATCTCCATCGCGATCGGCAGATCATCGATCAGATGTGCCAGCATCGCGAGCGCCACTTCGTCGGCTGCACCGTTGACCGCGTAGCCCAGGACGCGCAGCGGCTCGCGCGGTCCCAGGGGCGAGGGATCGGCGGCCGTGGCGGGCGGCTCCGTCTCCGCGTGGCGGCGGATGATCTCGGCCGCGTCTGCGATCAACTCCCGGGTGGCATCGATGACCGCCGCTTCTTCTTCCGCCGAGAGCCGGTGCTCCAAGCGGTCACGCTCGGCATAACTGAGTGCCGGCAGCAGCAGGGCGTCGTAGACCGACGCGGGCGGCCCGGTCTTGATGTGGGTGTCGATCAGTTCGGCCGCTTCGCTCTGGTCGCGAGCAACGAGCCGCTGATAGAAGCCATACTCAGGTGCCAGCGCTGCCGTGTCGTCCATCAGCAGACCGACGAACCCAAGGCCGGGCACGTGCTTGCCGAGCACGACGACGCAGACGGTCAGCGGTGACGCCATCAGCAGCCCGAGCGGTCCCCACAGCCACGTCCAAAACGCGACGGACACGAGCAGCACCACCTGCGACACGCCGACCGCCCCGGCATACAGCACTGTTTCGAGCACGAGATTCGTGAACAGTTCGAGGCCGACGAACATGGCGAGGACGATCGCTGGACCGGTCCACCCCTCCAAGGCCGCGAGACTGACGAGGATCGGCGCGCCGGCTCCGAGCACGGGACCGATGTACGGGATGAATCGAAACGCCGCGCCCAGCGTCGCCCACACCAATGGGTACGGGACATGGAGAAAGTACAGTCCGACGAAGACCGCGATACCGTACAGCAGGCTCACCAGGGACTGCATCAACAACTGCCGGCTGACGCGACTTCCGGCCTCGTCGAATGCCTTCGTCGTCGTGGCGAGCTGGCCGTGCCCGATCAGCCCGATCAGGCGATCCCGCAGATCGCGGCGTTCGAGCAGCATGAAGACGACCATCGCGGCGACGAGCCCCGCCGTGGTCAACGGCCCGACGACGGGCCCGAGCCACTCGAAGCCCAGAAACCCCGTCACCTGACTGGAGGTCACCACGAGGGGCCGCGACACGGTGCCTTTGGATGCCCGCGAAGTTTCCACGCCAGACTTGATGCCCTCCAACGTTTCCTGCAGCTTCTCGACCCCGCTTCCCCGGCCCGCAAGACGCACGTCGGCAATCTTGGTTCGGATGTTGGCACGATAGCCGGGCAGGTCTTCGACCAGATGGTTCATTTGCCAGGTCAGACCAAAGCCGGCGAGACCGAGAACCGCAAACACCAGCGTGACGACCAACAGCACGGCAGGGACGCGACCGACCCACCGTTGAAGCCAGTTGACGGGCGGCGTCAGGACGAACGCGAGCAGGATGGCGAGCGCGAACGGCACGAGAACGGCCTGTGCCCAGTACAGAACGGCGACGACGAGCACGCCGCCGGCGAACGTCAACCAGAGCTTCACGGATTTCAACGTGTCGTCCACGTGCGTGCTCCGTTCTCCGCCGAGTCGCAGCAGACGCTGCAGTGCCGTCGACATGGTAGCGCGGAAATCGACACGCTTTTCGGCCAAGGTGCGAGCGCGCAGATCGGTGGACAGAAAGTGGACAAGGCGCGCTGGCTCGCGGACCGGGTCCGTTACACGTACTTCGTGTCAGTCAGTGGGGAGTCCGTGCCCGCGCGGAGGAACTCACGACGCTCCTGCTTCTGCACCGTGTCGACCGCCTTCGTCATGTCTCGCATGATGTGGAACCGATCGAAGACGATCTTCTCGCCGCCGTTCGGCAGGCCGGCGCGGGTGGCGCCGACGTACGGCTCCACATGTCCATCGCCACCGCCTGCAGGGCCGCCTGCTGCACGTCGGTCAGCTGGGCGTAGTACGCGGCGAGTCTCTCTGTTTTGCGGTCTTCCGCGACGAACTCCACGGTCGACACGCGATCTGACGAGAAGTGGTTTCAAAACCTCGTAACGAGGCAGTTAGCTCTTGTACTTTCTCTCGCGCTGCGGTACTAGCCTGGCCGGAGAGGTGCTCGTGGCCAGAGCCAGCGTGCGGGTGACCGACGCGCAATGGGCCCAGATCGAATCGTCTCGGTGGTTCGGCGCGCCGCCAACCTGTGTGTCAGATTTTCCCGGGCGTGCTACACTGTAGCCTAACGTCTACACGTATTGATATGGCTCTCAACATCCGCAACGCGGAAGCAGAACGACTCGCGGCCGAGCTGGCCAGGCAGACCGGCGAAACCAAGACCGAAGCGGTGACCAAGGCCCTCCGCGATCGCCTCGCGCGGGTGCGGCGCGAGCGTTCTCGTCGACGTTTGGCGGATGAGCTCGAGGCCATCGCGGAGCACTGCGCGAACCTCCCCATCCTCGACGCCAGACCCGCGGAGGAGATTCTCGACTACGACGAGCACGGGCTGCCGCGATAGATGGTCATCGACACGTCTGCCCTTGTCGCCATCCTGCAACGCGAACCCGAACGGCGTGCCTTCATCGAAGCCATTGAGGCCGCCGATGCGCGGCTCATGTCCGTCGCCACGTTCGTCGAGATCTCTATTGTGATCGAGGCGCGACACGGCGGCGAAGGGCTGCGCGACCTGGACCACTTCGTCGGCCGCGCAGGCATCGAACTCGTCCCGCTCGACGCGGAACATGGCAAGGTGGCCTGCAGCGCGTTCAGCCGCTTCGGAAGGGGGCGACATCGGGCGGGCTTGAATTACGGCGACTGCTTCTCGTACGCGCTCGCGATTTCGACAGGAGAGCCACTGCTCTTCAAGGGAGACGACTTCGTCCACACCGATGTGACGGCGGCAGCCGTGGACTGACGGCGCGACTCCTTCCTGTCCGGCGGCCAGACGGCACTCCCCTCTGGCACTTCTACCTGAGGGGCCATGAGCGAGAATCGCCGAGGCCGCGGCCGTGTGGACCTTCGTCAGGGCACGCTCGATCTCCTGATCCTGAGTCAAGGCGGGAGAGCGGCAGGTAAGATCGGGTCCGTTGACCAGAGACCGGCCAATATTTCCTATCGTCACTGAGACGCGGGAAAGGCAGCTCGTCCTGCGCCGGGACGCAGGCGCATTCTGCGCTTACCGACCGATCAGAATCAGGACGCCGGCCAGCAATGCGAGGAGGGCGGTCACCGATAGGAATCGCCAGATGCGCCAGAGCGGCCAGCCCGATGACGATGAGGTGATAGCCAGTACGAGCATGCCGGCGCTGCGAGTCATGGTCAGTGCCATCGTGAGCCTCCTGAAGTGAAGGGAACTGCGCCTTCCGGCCCTGTCCAAAGCGGCGGCAGCAGCTGGTGCAGCATTGCGCCCCAGAACTGACCCGCGATCCCACACGGGCGACGAAGATCCCGGCGCGTGGCGCGGTTCAATCCAGAAAGGCGTGCTACTCCGGCGCTCGGCCAACCCTCCACTACCGGGATCTGTCGCCGACATCCTTCGAAGCGGATGTGGCAAGTTGAGCATCGCAGGCGGAGCTCGCGCCAGGTCAGGCCTCGCCGCTCTGAGATCCGAACGGCTCAGTTCTCCCCCGAACTTCTGATACCATTCGGGCAATTCGGGCTGTGGAGGACGAACATGGCGCATTTCACACGACGTGAATTCCTGAAGACCGGACTCGCCGCCGGAACGCTTGCCGTATCCGGAAGTCTTCCCCTCAGCGCCCGGCGCGGGAGCGCGACCGACATGGTCACGCTGGGCCGTTCCGGCGTGAAGGTCACACGGCTGGCGTTCGGCACGGGCACGTACAGCGGCCAGGTGCAGCGCCAGCTCGGGCAGGAGGGTTTCACGCGGCTGGTGCGCCACGCGTACGACAGCGGCATCCGCTTCTTCGAGACCGCGGAGTCGTACGGGGAGATGCACCGGATGCTGGGCGTCGCCCTGAAGGGCATCCCGCGCGACAGCTACCAGATCATGTCGAAGGTGACCACGCGCGGCGGCGTGGACCCGCAGGAGAAGTTCGACGAGCTCCGCCGGCTCGCGAACACCGAGTACTTCGACATCATGCTGCTCCACTGGCAGCACACGGCGACCTGGCCGGCCGACACCGCGCGCTGGCAGGATGGGATCCTCGAGGCCCAGTCACGGAAGATCGTGATCAGCCATGGCGCGTCCGTTCACGGGCTGCCCGCGCTGCGCAAGGTGCCGGGCAACGAGTGGCTCAAGGTCGCCATGATCCGCATGAACCACACGGGCAAGAGCATGGACGCCGAGGACTACGCCACGCAGGGGCTCGGCAACGTCCCCGAGGTCGTCACCCACGTCCGGGAAGTCCGCAAGGAAGGGATGGGCGTGATTTCCATGAAGCTCGCGGGCGAGGGCACCTTCGACCGCGAGGACCGTCGGAAGGCGATGCGGTTCGCGTTCCGCCAGGCGGGCGTGGACTGCGTCACGGTGGGCTACAAGAGTCCCGCGGAAATCGACGAGGCGATCGAGAACCTGAATGCGGCGCTCGCCTCGTGACGCGCCGGACACGGACGCGCTGAACGCGTAAGTCTCTCAGCCCCGCCGCGCCGCCTCGATGGCGGCGATGTCGATCTTTCGCATCGGCATCATCGCGGCGAAGGCGCGCCTGGCCTCGGCTCCGCCGGCCGCGAGCGCGTCGGTCAGCGCGCGCGGGGTGATCTGCCAGGAGAGTCCCCAGCGGTCCCTGCACCAGCCGCACTGGCTTTCTTCACCGCCATTGCCGACGATCGCGTTCCAGTAGCGGTCCGTCTCTTCCTGCGTGTCAGTCGCGATCTGGAACGAGAAGGCTTCGCTATGCCTGAACTGCGGGCCGCCGTTGAGACCGAGACACGGGATGCCGAACACGGTGAACTCCACCGTCAGGACGTCGCCCTCGGTGCCACCCGGGTAGTCGCCCGGCGCCTTGTGGACGGCGGTTACCCTGCTATCCGGAAACGTGGCGGCGTAGAAGCGTGCCGCGTCCTGCGCGTCCTTGTCGAACCAGAGACAGATGGTGTTCTTTGGCTTCATGTGCGTGTGTCCGTGTGGCCGATCTGGACCGCCAGCCTGCCGCGGCGCATCGGCCTCATCCGTTCGGTGAACGCCCTGATCGGGCGGGTACGTGCCTCTATGATAGACGTTGGCCCTGACGATTTCGCCGCCGCCGTTCTGCATCAGGCTACGGTCGAGGCTCGGACGCCGCCTGCGATCGCCCGCACGCGAGCGTACTCCCGGACGAAACGCGACATCGGGCTCCGTGGCTCGGTCGCCCGACTCGGATGCGTCACTACGGCGCGCCATCAGCGGAGGCTTGTTTGGCTCCGGGGCCGTGATCTAATCTGCGCTGCGTGCGTGCAGGGTCATCCCGCTGGTGATCCCGTGACGCCCTGTCGGGAGCGATCTTGATGTCCCATTCCATCGCCGTGTTCGGAGCGGGTCCCGGCCTCGGCCAGGCCGTCGCGCATCGCTACGCGCGAGAGGGTTACGACGTCGTCCTGGTGGGTCGCCGTCGTGAGGCACTTGACTGCCTGGCCGGGGAGCTCACCGGTGCGGGAGCAATCGCACACGTCATCACGGCCGACCTGGCTCACACCGATGCAACGCCCCAGCTGGCCAAGCGGATTCGCACCGAGGTCGGCGACCTCGACGCCTTTTACTATGCACCGACCCCGGACGGCGGCTTCGTTCCCGCCGTCACACTGACCCCGCAGTACGCCCGGGAATTCATGCCGCTGAGCTTCTACACCCTTGTGGCGCTCGTGCAGGAGTTCCTGCCGCAGATGATCGAACGGGGCGACGGCGCTATCCTGACCGCGCAGGGTGCCAGCACCAGGCAAGGCCTGCCGAACATGAGCGGCCCTGGTCCCGCCCAGGCCGCTCAGCACAACTACCTGCAATCCCTGCACGCCGAGGTGGCACCGCAAGGCGTCTACGTCGGTATGCTCTACATCGGCGCAGCTATCGAGCACAGTGCCTTCCACACCCAGATGGTGAAGGCCAAAGCTGCGGGAGAGCCGGTGTGGGAGATGCCCGTCGTCACACCCGCCCATCTCGCCGACCTGCTCTGGAACATGCACCAGACGAGGGAACAGGCCGAAGCCAGCTACCCCGCTTCAAGCGTGTGGAAGCAGGCAGGGGCGGAAGGGGCGATTCGTGATTGAATCTGGGATCCAAATACACGTTTAGAAATTGTCAACCGCCGATGCCAGGACGCCCACCGCTCACTGGAGATGGTGCGACGCAAGCCACTCTGCCTGACGCTTCTCCACCGCCTTCTCGTAGTCCAGCTCCCGCTGTTCTCCCTCCTCGTTGAGAGCATCCATGTGATCGGCGAAGCGCGCAATAGTGCGGGAGTCCTTCCCGTCCAGGATGTCGAGCGCCACCGCGATCAGGTTCTGTGACGACCGCTGGAACTCTCTGGCACCCATCGCCGCCGTGGCGAATCGTGGAAGTAGTCCGAGGCCTGGTTGAGCGCCTTGTGGTGGTTGGGGGCTCCGTGGTTGTGGACGAGGACGATCCAGCGAAATCCCTGCTCGCCGAGCTCGGTCCCCAGGTCCATGTAGATCGCGCGCAGCGTCGCCATGCGAACGGGGTAGCTTCCCGGAAACCGCCGGAGGTCAGGTGACGGCAGGGACGTGGCCGTGCGCGCGGGCGTGCTCCCTTACGAATCGGGACATCGGACTCCACATCAGCCAGCGCGGGAACTCCCGCGCAAGGGCGGGGACGCCCTCGATGACGACGGCGCCCGATCGAAGCGCGGCGTCGTAGTCCACGTAGCCCAGCCACAGCCGATAGAACAGCGCCAGATCGGCCCGAACCACGAGATCGGCGTCGAAGCCGGGCGGCGTCGCACAGACCGACACCTCCGCCGGCTCCAGGACCAGCCACGCCCGGTGCGGGCGAGGGCCGGTGAAGTCGAACTCCACGACCGTGCGCCGCTCGGGCAGCAGGTCCCGGTTGATCCGCTGGTGAATCTTCCAGACCAGCAGGACGGGATCCAGCTCTTCCGGCCTCGGCTCGCCGAACGCGCATCGCACGCCCCAGGCGCCGAGCGCCTCGATCACGTTCTTGAGATCCCGTCCCGTCTCCGACAGGTGATACACCGGGAGCCCGGAATGCACCGCGGGCAGCCGTTCGACGATGCCCGCATCGACGAGGTGGCGCAGGCGCGACGCAAGCAGCGACCGGGAGATTCCAGGCAGCCCGCGCTCGATCTCGTTGAAGTGATGACTGCCGAGAATCATCTCGCGAACGATGAGGAGCGTCCATCGATCCCCGAGGATTTCCGTTGCGCGCGAGACGGGACAGTACCTGGTTGTACTTCTGCATGCGCGCATCGTGGCACGCACGAATCGGCAGGACCAGTCCAAAAAGTGAACCGGCTCGGTCCGATTGTTGGACTAGCGCGCGCCTCCTCGCGCCCGTAGGTTGGGTCGAGGAGGAAGCGACCATGCGAATCGGAACCAACCTGGCAGCGGCGACACTCCTCGCCCTGCTGTCTCCGAACCCATCGGGCCCGAGCGTGAGCGCCGGGCACCATCACCCAGGGATCGCGACCGCGAGCGGCGCGGTCGTGCAACCTGTGGTTCGCCAGGGCGTACCTCCCGACGCGCCCGCGAGTGCGTACGGCATGGACGTGCCGTTCGCGTACTACGACCTCTCCTTTGCCCTCTCGAAGCGCACGGGCGGCATCTCGCCGCCGGTGCAGGCGCGAATCTTTGCCTACATGGGTCTGGCCCTCTACGAGTCGGTGGTCGGCGGGATGCCGCGCAACAGATCGATTGCGAGCTCGCTGCGCGGCGTCGGGCCGCTTCCCAGGAACTCCGGCGCCAAGTACTGGCCTCTCGTCGCGAGCGCGGCGATGGCCGAGGTGATGCGCGGGCTCTGGGGCGACGCGACCAACGTGGCCGCACAGAACGTCGCGGACATCGATTCGCTCGAACAGCAGATCGCCAGCGGCCTCCACCTCCGGGGCTCGCTCGCGCGCCGTTCGATTGACTACGGCCGCGCCGTCGGCGCCGCCATCTACCAGACCTCGCTCGACGATGGCGAGGATCGCAGCTACCTGAGGAACTTCCCGGCCGAGTACGAGCCGCCGGAGTGCGACGGCTGCTGGGTGCCCACGGCGCCCGGGCAGATCGCGATGCAGCCGTTCTGGAAGGACGAGATGACGCCGTTCGTGCTGACGCCCGGCGACTGCGGCGAGGACGGCCCGCCCGCGTTCTCGAGCGCCCCGGGATCCGACGCCTACCAGGAGGCGCTCGAGGTGTACGTGACCCGGAACAACCTGACGCCCGAGCAGATCACCATCGCGCGGTTCTGGGCCGACGGCCCCGGGTCGATCAACGGCCCCGGCCACTCGCTCTCGACCGCCACCCAGCTCCTTCAACTGGTCGGAGCCAACCTCGCGGACGCCGCCGAGACCTACGCGCGCGTCGGCCTGGCGGTGGCCGACGGCGTCTACGCCGTCTGGTGGTCGAAGTACACGTACAACTGGATTCGCCCGGTGACCTACATCAACCGCTACATCGACCCGGCCTGGACCACGCTGCTGCCGACGCCTCCGTTTCCCGAGTACACGTCCGCGCACTCGGCCCAGACGAGCGCCGCGATCAACACGCTGATCGAGCTCTGGGGCGACCTCGCGTATGTCGACCACACGCACGACAACGACAGCTTTGCGCCGCGCGCGTTCGCGAGCCTCACCGACTCGATGACCGAGACGGCGATCTCTCGCCTCTATGCCGGCATCCACTACCACTCGGCGATCTACGACGGCATCGACCAGGGCCGCTGCGTGGCGGACGAAGTCAACGCGCTGCCCTGGCGCAAGTGATCAGAGCGCGAGCCAGCGGTCCCGGTATCGGCGCAGGAACGCGGCTCCCTCCGCGGCATCCACCGGCTGCCCGTACTCGCAGAGGGTGAACCTGTCGTATCCGGACGCGGCCAGCAGCGCGAAGAGCTCCGCGTACGGGTAGTCGCTCCACAGGTCCGAGATGTGGCAGCACCGGATGAACGGCCGCAGCAGATCGAACGACGGCCGGATCGAGCCGGAGATCACGTCGGTCGGATTGGAGTTCCACGTGACACCGACGTTCGGGTGCCCGCACGCGTCCATGATGGCTCTGGCCGTTGCGGGCACCTGGGTGTCGCGACCGTGCACCTCCATCCAGATTTCGACGCCGAGCGCTGCGGCGTGCGCTCCGCACTCGGCCAGCGCGCGGCCGATCTGCGCCACCGTCTGCTCCTGCGGCACGCCGGCGGGCAGGCCGTTCGGGCGCACCTTGACGCCGCGCGCGCCGATGTCGCGCGCGAGGCCGGCGAAGCGCGCGCACTCGTCCACATTGCGCCGCACCTCGGCCGCGTCCGGCGACTGGAACTCGCAGGTCGTGCCCAGGCTCACCTGCCGCAGTCCGGCGTTCCTGCAGCGCTCACGCACGCTGGCCCGCTGCGCCGCATCGAGCGCGGGCTCGACGCCGTGGCGATGCGTGGTCCGGAACTCGACGCCCTCGATGCCGACCTCGCGGCACACGCGAAGGATCGTGTCGAGGTCCCAGTCCCGGGCCGCGTTGTAGGTGACCAGGCCGAGTTGGAACGGCCGATCCCCGCCGGCGCGCCGGCCGCCCGCCCGTGCCCCACGCCCGGCGCCCGCGGCGACAACCGCCAGCCCGCTGCCGAGCACCTCACGTCGCGTGAAGGTCCTGGCTGCCATTGCCGACGATCGCCATGGTCGTGTGCTCATTCGTCCGGGCAGACCTGAAGGTCTACGCGACATCCCAACGCGAGCGTGGTAGGACGTGCAGTTCAATCATTTCACGATCGAAGACGACGAGCCAACGCTGTTCGAGGGCGGGATGCGGCGGACGGGTCGAGGTAGTACCGCAGCCTCGAAGGCCGCCGGCACCGTGTCAGGTGATTTCCGTGTAGAGTAGCCTCGGTTTGGTGGCCTGCCGGCCGCGGATGGCCGCTGATGCAGCGGGTGCGGTGAACACGATGCGATGCCGATGAGCCTGCAACGCCGATTCTGCCTGTTGGCCACACTCTGCGCCGTCGGACTGTCAGGCAGCCAGGACCGCGCGGATGCTCAGGCCGACTCCGCCCAGATTCCGCTGGTGCCGGGATTGACCGTCGTGCTCGCGGCGCACAATGCGGAGCCTCCGGGAGGTCGCGCCGCAGGACGACACATTGCCCGGGGCGACTACGATCTCGTCGTCGCCATCACCGGAGTCGATGCGCGCGGCATCGACGAGACGACCAGCATCGAAGCGGTCGACGACAATCAGAAGCCGATGCAGCTGACGATCCATCGCCGCGTCCTGACGGCCGACCTGAACGACTCACGGCGCCAGATCCTCGGCTTCCACACCGACGATCCGAACGAGATTTCCGACTCGACCTCGCTCGGGCCGTCGCTGGCGATCCTGCGCGATCTGCGGAGCACCGGGCAGGCGTCGTATCGGGTGATGAACTTCCGCGGCCAGGCGACCAGCGTCGGCATGCTGGTGCGCGCCGGTTCGACGACCACTCCGTTTCCGGTGCTCGTCAATGGCCGGCGCGTCTCCCTGCCGGCGATTCGAGTGACCGGCATGCTCGAGTACAACGACAAGGTCCGCCCGTGGGAACAGAGCATCCTGGATGATGCGAAGCATCCATTGACCCTGCGCTTCGCCTACGGTCCAGTCGGCGCCGGAGCGGCGTTCACGCCGGAATTCACCCGCGAGGTGGTGCGCATCGATTTCCCGACCGCCAACGATCGCATGGTGGAGAAGGCGTTGGTCGAGTCGTGCCGGGTCGAAGTGCCCGGGGTCTACTTCGATTTCGATCGTGCGACGCTCAAGCCGGAATCGAATCGAGCGCTGAGCATGCTTGCGGAACTGCTGCGACGGCAGTCGCAGTGGCGGCTCCGTATCGAGGGACACACCGACAACAGCGGCGGCGACGCCTACAATCAGAATCTGTCGATGCGACGGGCGGCGGCGGTCGAAGCCGCGCTGGTCCAACGATTTTCGCTCGATCCGGCGCGACTGACGTCGGTCGGCTTCGGCGCGAAACGACCCGTCGAGACCAACGACACCATCGCCGGGCGCGCCCACAACCGGCGGGTCGAACTGGTCCGCGACTGCCCCGGCAAGCCGTAGCGAGGGAAATCGCGAGGCCGACCCGCTACTCGGCCTTCAGCGCCACCAGGGGATCGACCCCGGCCACGCGCCGGGCCGGCACGTAGCTCGCCACGAGCGCGGCCGCGAGCAGCAGGACGGGTATGGACGCATATGTCATCGGGTCGAGCGGACTGACGCCGAACAGCACCGACGACATCGCGCGCGTCAGGCCCGCCGCTGCGACAAGCCCGAACGCGCTGCCGGCGGCAGTCAACGCCAGCCCCGAGCGCACGAACAGGCGCGTCACGGTGCCCTGTGGCGCTCCCAGGGCGAGACGGATCCCGATTTCGCGCGTCCGCCGCGACACGGCATAGGCAATGGCGCCGTAGATCCCCACGAGGCCGAGCACGAGCGCCATCGAGGCCGCAATCGTCAGCATGACCAGCGTGAACGACGTCCGCGCCATCGATCGGTCGTACACCTGCTGCATGGTCCGTACCGACGCGAGCGGCAGGCTGGCGTTCACGCCCCACACGGCCTGCTTGATCTCGGCCAGCAGGCCTTCGTGGCCTGCCCGCGGCGTCCGCATCGCGAACGTCACGTCGCGCGCCACCATCGGCTGGCCCGCCGCATACGAGCTGTCGCCGAACGCCGGCCAGTAGACGATGGCGGGCGCCGGGCGATCCACGCCGTTGTCGCGGACGTCCTGGACGACGCCGATGACTTCCTCCCACGGCGCGCCGGGGATCAGCGTCCGCACCCGCTTCCCAATCGCGTCCCGCGGGTCGCCCCACAGCTCGCGGGCGAGGTTCTCGGACACGATCACGAACGGGCGGCGGCCGTACAAGTCGGACCACTCGTAGTCGCGGCCCGCAATCAATCGCGTGCCGGTCGTCGCAAAGAATCCCGGCGACACCGATTTGAACACCCGCATCGGCGGCAGCTCGGCGGCCAGCGGCGGCGCGCCCTCCGCGCCAATCGCGTCCCATGGCGTGCCGAGCCCTTCCATGTGCATGACGCTCGCGTACCCGACGCCGGAAACACCGGGAATCGCCGACAGCGCGCCGACAATCTGCTGCTGCAGGCGCGCCACCCGTTCCGGTTCGGCCACGAGGCCGCCCGGCACGGAGATCCGCACGATCTGCAGGGACGCCGGATCGGCAAAACCGGGGTCCACGCGCCGCAGCGCCAGCGCCGTCCGGATCATCAGCCCCGAGCTCACGAGCAGGACCACTGCCAGGGCGACCTGCGCCACGACCAGCACGTTGCGGGCGCGATGGCGCTCGCGGCTGTCGCTGGCCCCGCGTCCGCTGGCGCGCAGGGCGTCCGAGATGCGCGGGCCGGAGTACTTCAGCGCGGGTATCAGCCCGAACAGGAGGCCTGAACCGAGCGAGATCGCCGACGCGAACGCGAGCGCCCGGGGGTCGAGCCCGATCTCGCTGAGACGTGGCAGATTGCCCGGACCCATCGCCACCAGCACCCGCAGGCCGCCATAGGCGAGAGCCACGCCGAGCACGCCTCCGCCGAGCGCCAGGACCAGGCTCTCGAGCAGCAGGCCGCGGACGATGCGCGCGCGCCCGGCGCCCAGCGACGCCCGCACCGCGAGTTCCTGCTGGCGGCCTTCGGCGCGTACGAGCAGCAGGTTCGCCACGTTCGCACAGGCAATCAGCAGGACGATGGCTATCGTGCCCATGACAATCCAGAGCACGTTCCGCACGCTGCCCACGACGTCCTCCTGCAGTGGACGGAGCGCCGGCGCGATCCGGAAGGCCTCGTAGACGCGGGGGTTGACGCCGCGGAACGCGGGCCAGCTGTTCATCCAGATCGGCACCATTCTGGCGAGGTCCGCGTTGGCATCGGCGATGGTCACGCCGGGCTTCAGGCGCGCGACTCCCTCGAAGCCGAAGCCCGGCAGGATGAGGCGGCTGCGGTCGAACCGGATCGGGGCGATCAGGTCGGCGGCCGTGTCCAGCACACGGAAGCCCTCCGGCATCACGCCGACGATCTCCAGGGGCACGCCGTCCACGGTCAGCAAACGTCCGAGCACGGACCGCTCGCCGCCGAAGCGGCGTTGCCAGTACCCGTACGTCAGCATCACGGAGCGCTGCCCGTCGGGATCCTGATCGGCGCGCGAGAGCCACCGGCCGGCGAGCGGCGGAACGCCGAGCGCCTCGAGGGTTCCCTGCGACACCATGATGGTGCGGACCTGTTCGGGCTCGCCGGCGCCGGTCACGGTCGCCGCGGACGAGTACCACACGCCGATCTGCTGAAACGTGCGGTTGTGCTCGGCGTAGGTGAAGAACATCGACGGCGAGAGGCGAAGGTCGCCCGAGACATCTGCCAGGCCCGGAGCGCCGGGCGCCGTCTGCCACACCGCGACGAGCTGCTCCGGCCCGGGATACGCCAGCGGCTTCAGGAGCACGCTGTTGACGACGCTGAAGACCGCCGTGGTCGCGCCGATGCCGAGCGCCACCGTCAGCAGCGCCACCGCGGTGAAGGTCCGCTGCCGGCCCAGCACGCGGCAGCCGTACCGCAGATCGCGGAGCAGGTCGTCGAGCCAGGGGGCGCCGCGCTGGTCGCGCAGCCCGTCCATCGCCTGCGTGATGGTACGCCGGGCAGCCACCGTGTCCGCGTCGCGATCCTCGGGGCCGGGGCCGCGCCGCCGGGCGGCGTCGGCCGCCAGCTCGGCATGCAGCCGCAGCTCCTGTTCCAGGTCGTCGTCGGCGCGGGCCGGGCGGAACGTCCACCAGAGCCGCGTCAGCCATTCACGAAGACGGGCGATCGGCACCGGCTATCCCTGCTGGAAGAGGGCGCGCATGATCGACGTCATGCGATCCCATTCGGCACGTTCCTCGGCCAGCCGCCGCCGCCCCGCGGGGGTGATGGTGTAGAAGCGGGCCCTGCGGTTGGTGTCGGTCACTCCCCAGGCGGCGCGGAGCAGCCCGCGCTGTTCCAGCCGCATCAGTCCCGGGTACAGCGTGCCCATGTTCAGCTGGAGGGCGCCGTCGGACACCTGCCCGAGCCGCGTGGCAATCGTGTACCCGTGCAGGGGACCGAGCGTCGCGACGGTCTGCAGCACCATGAGGTCGAGCGTTCCCTGGAGCACGTCGGCCTTGTGCGGGTCCTTATTAGACACCCAAATAGAATAACGGCGCTTCATTAGAGTGTCAAACGGGGCCACAGGAAATCGTGCCGCACGACCGGTGGCTGCCCACGAGCTACCGAGCGCCGAGCGCCTCCACGAACCGCGCGACCCGCTCGCGGATGTCGTCGCGAATGCCGCGAACGACGTCGAGCGGCTGACCCCTGGGATCGGGAATCGGCCAGTCGTCCCGCTTCGCCCCGGGCACCACGGGGCACGACTCGCCGCACCCCATCGTGATCAGCCAGTCCGTGCCTGCCGCGAGCCCCGGCGTCAGCAACTGCGGCACCGCCCCGCTCAGATCGAGCCCGACCTCGCGCATGACGGCGACGACTTCGGGATGGACCTGGCCGGCCGGCTCGGTGCCCGCCGACAGCGCCCGCGCCTTGCGGGGATCGGCGAGCAGGTTGAAGAACGCGGCTGCCATCTGCGACCGCCCGGCGTTGTGCACGCAGGCGAAAATCACGGCACCGGGCGCCGAGTTCATGGCAGATCCACCGCCGCCCGGCTCGCAACCGGCAGGAACAGGCGCCGCTGGAAGGACCGCGCCACGTTGACCAGGAGGATCAGCGCGGGCACCTCGATGAGCGGTCCAATCACCGCGGCAAATGCGGCGCCGGAGTTCACGCCGAACACCGCCACCGCCACGGCAATCGCGAGCTCGAAGTTGTTGCTCGCCGCCGTGAACGACAGCGTCGCCGTCTGCGCGTAATCGGCCCCCAGGCGCCGTGCGATCCAGAACGAGACGAGGAACATGGCCAAGAAGTACAGCGCCAGCGGCAGCGCGATGCGCACCACGTCGAGCGGAATTCTCACGATGGCGTCGCCCTTCAGCGAGAACATCACGACGATCGTGAACAGCAGCGCGACCAGCGTCAGCCGGCCGATCCGCGGAACGAACCGCTCCTCGTACCACGTGCGGCCGCCCGCGCGAATGCCGATCCAGCGTGTCAGCATGCCCGCGAGAAACGGGATGCCCAGGTACACGAACACGCTCCCGGCGATCGCGCCCATCGTGATGCCGGACAGATCGACGTCGCCGAAGACGATGCCGAACCGCGGCGGCAGGACCTTGATGAAGACGAACGCGAACACGGAGTAGAACAGCACCTGGAAGACCGAATTGAACGCCACCAGGCCGGCGGCATAGTCCGGGTCGCCGCCCGCCAGGTCGTTCCAGACGATGACCATCGCGATGCAGCGGGCGAGCCCGATCAGGATGAGCCCGATGGTGTACTCCGGGTAGCCTGCGAGGAGCGTGACGGCGAGGCCGAACATCAGCAGCGGCCCCACTACCCAGTTCAGGACCAGTGAGAGCAGCAGCACCCGGACGTTCCGGAAGACGTCGCCGAGGCGCTCGTACCGCACCTTGGCCAGCGGCGGGTACATCATCAGGATGAGGCCGATCGCGATCGGAATGGATGTGGTCCCGACCGACAACCGCGTCAGCGCCGAGACGACGCCCGGCGCCGCGTAGCCCAGCGCGACGCCGAGCGCCATCGCGGCGAAGATCCAGACCGTGAGGTACCGGTCCAGGAACGAGAGGGCGGTGCGCCCGTGAGCGGTCGTGGCGTCCATGGCGTGCCTATGCACAGCACGTGGGGCCGCAGCAGCTCCGCTCGGGGACGGCTGCCGGCTTCCGGCCGCGAATGAACGCGCTCGCGACGCGTCCCTCCACCTGAGGGGCCAGCGCGTCGACGTCGAGTCCCGCCTCGGCGAGGAACGCCCGCGCGTCCTCGACCTGGTAGACGCGCCACGGCTCGATCTCGACGTCCTCGAAGCCGGCCGCGCGGAGCTTCGCCGCGAAGTCCCCCTCGCCGAGAGCGCCGGCGACGCAGCCGACCCAGAGCTCCATACTGCGGCGCACACCGGGCGGGATGTCTCCGCGAACGACCACGTCGGAGACCGCGAAACGGCCGCCCGGCTTCAGGACGCGGAACGCTTCGCGGAGCACCGCGTCCTTGTCGGCGGACAGGTTGATCACGCAGTTCGAGATGACGACGTCCACCGAGTCGGCCGGCAGCGGGATCGCCTCGATCGTCCCCTTCAGGAACTGGACGTTCGTCGCGCCCGCCTTCCGCTGGTTCTCGCGCGCGAGCGCCAGCATCTCATCGGTCATGTCCAGGCCGTAGACCGTGCCCGTGGGGCCGACCCGCCTGGCCGACAGCAGCACGTCGATGCCGCCGCCGGACCCCAGGTCGAGCACCGTCTGGCCGGCCTCCAACGCCACCAGCGCGGTCGGGTTGCCGCAGCCGAGCGACGCCGCGACGGCGGCCGCCGGCAGGCCCGAGGTCTCCGCCTCGGAGTACAGGTCCGACGTGATCGGGTCGCCGCACCCGCAGGACGGCCCACAACAGCCGGTCCGCGCCTGGGTGGTCTCGGTGAGGGCCGTGGCAATCGCGCCGTAGTGGTCGCGGACGGCCTGCTGGATGTCGGGCATCGCACACTCCTTGTATCTGCACAAACGAATATATGGACGATATGCCGGATGTGATATATTTGTCAACACGCATATGGCCGGCCCGCTGATCGAGATGGAAACCGTGTTCAAGGCGCTCGGAGACGCCACGCGCCTGCGCATCCTCGGGCTGCTGCTGGCGGGCGAGATCTGCGTCTGCGACATCCACGAGAGCCTGAAGATCCCGCAATCGAAGACGTCCCGGCACCTCGCCTACCTGCGGCGGGCCGGCCTGGTCGAGACACGTCGCCAGGGGCTCTGGATCCACTACCGCCTCGGGACACTCGCGGATCCCGTGCTGGCGGCCATCATGGACGCGGTGCACCACGCGCTGTCCCATACCGATACGGTCCGGCGCGACGCGCAGCGCCTGCAGAAGCGAACGGGGTGTTGCGTGCCGACGCCCGACCGCCGGGCCGGCGCCCCCTGCTGCAGTCCCGGCGCGGCACCTGCTCTGGTGAGCGGCTGACGTGGACGCGCGGGTCGACCGGGCGCCCCCCAGATCCCCAGATCCCCAGATCCCCAGCCCCCCAGACGGTCGATTCTGCCCATCCTCGTTCGACGTCAAGACGGAGCGCTGGACGGCCGGTCCGGAGATGCCGGGCCGCACGCCCAACTGAACAGGAGCTGACGAGCGATGCGCTACATGATGTTCATCAAGCACACCGAGGACTACGGGAAGGTCCAGGTGCCTGCGGGCCTCTACGAAGACATGGGCAGGTTCATCGAGGAGACGTCGAAGAGCGGGCAGTTCGTCGGGGGCGCCGGACTCCAGCCGCTGGCGGCGGGCGTGCGTGTGAAGCTCAGCAAGGGCAGGATCAGCGTCGTGGACGGGCCCTTCATCGAGTCGAAGGAGATTGTCGGCGGCTACGCCATCATGGAGGCGAAGTCGCGCGACGAGGCGCTCGACCTGGCGCGGCGCTTCATGGAGCTGCACCTGAAGCACTGGCCGACGTTCGAGGGCGAGTGCGAAGTGCGTCCGTTCGAAGAGGAAGTGAAGCCGGCGTCCTGACCGAGTCACCCCCGCCGGCCTCACTGCAGGTGGTGCGCCTCGAGCCACTCCTGCTGTCGCCTGCCGATCGCCCGCTCGTGGTCGAGCTCGCCTTGTTCGCCCGCCACATTGAGAGGGTCCATGTGGTCGGCGTAGCGCGGCATGGTGCGGGGATCCTGGCCGTCCAGAATCTGCAACGCGATCTCGATCAGCTTCCCTGACGACCGCGTGAACTCCTGCGCGCCCATGGCGGCACTCGCGAATCGCGGCGCACCGAAGTAGCCGGGCCAGCCGTCGGCCTTGGCGATGCGCACATGGTCGGCGAAATCGTGCGCGGTGAGCGATGGAGCCTTGTCGAAATCGGGCGCGATCAGATCGGGACGCAGGAAGAACAACTGACTGTGCTCGTCCGCGCCGGCGTGCACGCTGAGGCCTTCCTCAGCGCGCGCCGCCTTCGACAGGAACATGTCCTTGGTCCCGCAGCACGCGAATACCGGCGTCAGGCCGAACAGATGCACCATCGTCCCGCCGTAGGTGTCGTGGAAGTAGTCCGACGCCTCGTTGAGCGCCTTGTGGTGATTGGGCGCCCCGTGGTTGTGCACGAGGAAGATCCAGCGAAACCCCTGATCGCCGAGCTCGCCCGCCAGGTCCATGTAGACCGCGCGCAGCGTCGCCATGCGGACGGGATAGCTTCCCGGAAAGCTGCGCAATGCCCCAATCGTGTTCGCCGGGTCGGTCCCCAGCGGGATCTGCGGGAACTGCAGCACGATCCAGCCCGGGCGAGCCACGATGGCGGCCGCCAGCGCGTCGGTGTATGCCTCGTCCGCATAGCCGTCGGTGTACGACGGCAGGTACGGTCCGTGCTCCTCCAGGATGCCGCCTGGGATCAACACCACCGTGTGCTGTCTGTCGAGCGCCTGGATCTGGCGGGTGTTCATCTCCGCCAGCTTGTAAATCTGTGCCGAGGCGGATCGCGCGGGCAGAAGACCGCTGGCGAACAGCGACACGGTCAGGCACGTCCCACGTATCAGGGTCATCGTCTCTCCGTTCCAGTCGCACCGCGCGTGAGGCCGCGCGTGCGAAGGATACCGCATGCCGCACCACGGCTACCTGCCGTAGGATGGGGGTCGAGTCGTACGCGCCGAACCGGCGCTCTGCGGCGTAGCGGACGCGGTCCTGCGCCGCTGATCCAATTGGAGCTCGTAAACCGATGTTCAGCCGCGTGCTCGCGATCGTCTGCTGCCTGGCCCCCCTCATCGACGCACGTGCCAGCGCGGCCGCCGAGCGGCCGGTGCGGGTGCTCATCGTGGACGGGTACAGCAATCACGACTGGCGCCTCACGACGTCGCTCATCCGGGGCATCCTCGAGCCGACCGGTCTGTTCACTGTCGCCGTCTCCACCGCGCCCGCGACCGCGGATGCGCCAGGGTGGGACACGTGGCGTCCGGCGTTCTCCGAGTACGACGTGGTGATCCAGACCTGCAACGACCTCGGCGGCGGTCCGGGCTGGCCCCGCGCGGTGCAGGAGGATTTCGAGCGGTTCGTGCGAAACGGTGGAGGCGTGTACGTCTGGCATGCCGGCAACAACGCGTTCACAGACTGGCCGGCGTACAACGAGATGATCGGCCTGGGATGGCGACGCAAGGATTTCGGCGTCGCGATTGCCGTCGGCGAGGACGGCCGCCTGATTCGCATCCCTCCGGGTGAGGGGCTCGACACCGGCCACGGCGACCGCCACGACACCGTCGTCAGGCGGATCGGAGATCACCCCATTCACGCCGGGCTGCCGCGGGCGTGGCTGACGCCCGACATCGAGGTCTACCACTACGCGCGCGGCCCGGCGCGGCATCTCGAGGTGCTGTCGTACGGATTCGATCCCGACACGCACATGAACTGGCCGCTCGAGTGGACGACGATGTACGGCCGCGGCCGCGTCTACACGTCCACCTTCGGTCACGTCTGGAAGGGCGACGCGCGGCCGGCGCGCATGCGGTGCGCCGGCCTGCAGACCGTCGTGGTCCGCGCCCTCCAGTGGCTGGCGGGGCGCGAGGTGACCTGGCCGGTGCCGCCGGATTTCCCGACGGCCGACCGGTTGTCCGTCCGGGACGCGCCCTGAGCCTGCGCGAATCCGGCGCCGGCTATCGGAACAGCCTCGGCGCGAAGTCCTTGAGGTCGCGCCGCCACGTCTGCCACTCGTGGTCCGTGCCTGGCGACTCGTAGTAGACGTGCGCGATGTTCGCCTCGGTCAGCGCCGAGTGCAGTCTCTGGATGCCCGTCCGCATGCGCTCGGGCTCGTGCGTGCCGACGCCCAGCCAGAGCAGGTGCACCTTCTTGGCGAACGCAGCCGGGTCGGCGAAGACCCCGTCGTAGTCGGTCTTCGGCTCCAGGCTCCGGCCGCCGAGCACGAGCGGCCCGGCCGCCCCGCTGAATCCGCCGATGTACGAAAACAGGTCGAGGTGATTCAACGTCACCTGCCACGTCTGCATGCCACCCATCGAGAGGCCGGCCATCGCGCGGTGGTCGCGGTCGGCGATGGTCCTGAACGTCCGGTCGACGAACGGGATGAGCGCTTCGGTCACGTCGGCCTCGAAGGCCGCGGCCATGTCCTGCATGGCCTTCATCATCTCGGGCGAGCCGAACGGCTTGCCTGCCAGATCGGGGGGCACGGCTCCCGCGCGCCTGGCGTAGCCGTAGGCCATGACGACGATCATCGGCTTCGAGGTGCCGTCCGCAATCAGGTTGTCGAGGATGAAGTTCGCGCGGCCCTGCCGGACCCATCCGGTCTCGTCCTCGCCGCCGCCGTGCTGGAGGTACAGCACGGGAAACCGCGTCGTCTTCCCGTCGTATCCGGGCGGCGTGTAGACGAGCGCGTGCCGCCACGTGCCGGTCACCGTCGAGTGGTACCAGACCTCGCGCACCTGGCCGTGCGGGACCTCTCGAATGTCGTAATACGTCGTGCCAGGCTCCGGCACTTCCACCGCACTGGCGTACTTGCCGCCGCCGAAGAACGCCTGGCTCCCGAAGTCGCCCACCTCCGCGCCGTCGATGATCAGCGTGTAGTAGTGCAGTCCGGGAACGAGAGGCGGCGTGATCACGGTCCAGAACCCGTCCGCCTGCTTCTCCATGTCCAGCTTCGGCCCGCTCCAGAAGTTCACGCGGACGTGGGTGGCCTCGGGCGCCTTGATCCGGATCTCGACCCGTCCAGTGCTGTCGACCCTGGGGTACTGCGCGTCCCAGACGTTGGTCGACGCCGGGCGGAAGTTGCCCGCGTCCTGGGCGGAACACACGCTCGCCAGCAGCAACAGCGCCATTCCAAGCCAGCCGTGCCTCATCGTTGTACCTCCTGTCTGCTCGTTGTCGTCCCCGGGGGAGCATACCGCCCGTGCCCGTGCCATACAATCACGGCGGTGGAGGTGCCCATGCGACGACTCCCGATCATCCTGACTGTGGCGGCCGCGGTGATGCTGATGCTCGCGCAGTCCACCCCGGCCCTGGCCCAGGCCCAGCGCGACGAGTCCGCATGTCGCGCGCTCGCGCAACTGCAGGTGCCCGGCGCCGCGTTGTCGGAGATCAAGGCGAGTGGTTCGCCGCCGGCGCGCCGCCGCCGGCCGAGCCCGCGTGGGTGCCGCCGCTGGCGGTGGCGCTGCCCGCCTACTGCCGGCTCGACGCCACGCTGGATCGGCGCGAGGGCGCGGATGGCAAGAGCTACGGCATCGGGTTCGCGCTGGCGCTGCCGGCGGCCTGGAACGGTCGCTTCCTGTTCCAGGGTGGCGGCGGGTTGAACGGCAGCGTGGCGCCGCCGCTCGGCCGCACCGGGCAGGGCGACGCGGCTCTCGCCCGGGGGTTTGCGGTCGTCACCACCGACACGGGGCACAAGGGCGCCGTGTTCGACCCGTCCTTCATGCGGGACCAGCAGGCCAGCCTCGACTTCGCCTACCAGGCCGTGGGTCGCGTGGCCGTGCTCGCGAGGCAGATCCTCGCGCAGTACTACGGCACGCCCGCCGCGCACGCGTACTTCATGGGCTGCTCCACCGGCGGCCGCGAGGGCATGCTGATGGTCCAGCGCCACCCCACCTACTTCGACGGCGTAATCGTGGGCGCACCGGCCATGCGCACCAGCGCCTCGGGCATTGGCGACGAGTGGGTCGCGACCATGCTGAATCGGGCGGCGCCAGTGGACGCATCCGGGAAGCCCGACGTCCGGCACCTGTTCACGGACGGCGAGCGCAAGACGATCATCGATGGGGTGCTCGCCGCGTGCGACGGCCGTGACGGAGTGAAGGACGGCCTCATCGCCGACCCGATCGGTTGCCAGTTCGACCCGGCGACGCTGCGCTGCACCGGTGCGAAGACCGACGCCTGCCTGTCAGCAGCCCAGGTGGACGCGCTCCACACGGCCTTTGCCGGGCCGAAGGACTCGAAGGGCCGCCAGGTGTACCCGGGCTTCCCGTTCGATACCGGGATTGCGGCTACCGAGGGCATCCCCGGCCTGCTGGCGGGCAGCATGAATCCTGTCGGCCCGCCGTTCACCGCAACCGAGATGGACGTCGACGCGCGCGCGGACGCGGCCGCCGCCAGCCCGCAGGCGGCGCTGTCGCAGACCGCGACGTGGACGAACCTGAACACGTTCTCGGGTCGCGGCGGGAAGCTCCTCTTCTATCACGGGGTGAGCGATCCGTGGTTCTCGGCGCTCGACACGCTGGACTACTACGAGCGCATGACGAAGGCGAATGGCGGCGCGGAGACCGTCGCCGGGTGGAGTCGCCTGTTCCTCGTCCCCGGGATGAGCCACTGCGGCGGCGGACCGGCCACGCTCGACACGTTCGACATGCTCGGCGCGATCGTTGACTGGGTCGAGAAGGACGCCGCGCCCGAGTCGATCCGCGCGACGGGCCGAGGCTGGCCCGGACGCAGCCGGCCGCTGTGCCCGTTCCCCTCGCATGCGCAGTACAAAGGTGCGGGCAACCCCGAGGACGCGTCGTCGTTCGAGTGCCGGGTCACACGCTGAGCCGGAGTGGACAGAGGGCTCACGCTCGTCTCCGGGACGCGCGTTCCCGACGACGTGTTCGAGCCAGTCGGCGACCTGATCGCGGGTTCGCCGGAGTCCGGGGGGCGGTCGAGGGGCAGGCCTGAAGGCCTGCGCTACATGCACGGGGGCAGGCCTGAAGGCCTGCGCTACATCAGCTCGCGCGCGACGACGGGGGCCTGCCAGAGGTGCATCACCGCGTAGCTGCGCCACGGCCGCCATGGCTGCGACAGCCTGTCGGCCTCCTTCGGCGACACGCCGCCCAGACGATTCCGCACGGCGATATCTTCCTTCGGGAAGGCGTCGGGCCACCGCATGGCGCGCATTGCGATGTAGTGGGCCGTCCAGGGGCCGATCCCGGGCAGCTCGGCCATCCGCCGGATGACTTCCTCCGGGTCGTGATGCCCGGCCCCATCCAGGTCGATCGCGCCGGATTCCTGCGCTCTGGCCAGCGCGACGATGCTCCTGGCCCGTGCGGCCACGATGCCGTGGCGGGCGATGTCGGCCGCAGCCGCCCCGGCGAGGCGTGTTGACAACGGCGCGAGACGCCGCAGCTCCGGGATGGGCGTGGCGAGCGGGTCGCCGAATGCCTCGACGAGCCGCCCCGCGATGGTCGTGGCCGCCTTGATCGTCACCTGCTGCCCGACAATCGCGCGCCAGCCGATCTCGAAGCCGTCGAAGGCCCCCGGCACGCGCAGGCCGGGGTTGGCCCGCACGGCGCCCGCCAGCCGGGCGTCCCCTCGAAGGCGCCGTGCGATCACGTCGGGCCGCGCGTCGAGGTCGAACAGCGCGCGGACGCGGCTGAGCAGCGCCGGCAGGACCGGTGTCAGCGTGTGCGTGAACTCCACCAGCAATGCCTGCTGAGTCCTGGCCTGGGTGATCCGGATCCAGCCCCGTGCGGCGCCGAGCCGCACCGTGCGCGCGTACGAACGCTGGGTCACGTGCTCCACGCCCGCGAGCGCGCGGGCGGCGAGAAATGCGAGCACGCCGTGCCAGTCGTATGGAGGGCGATACGCCAGCTGCAACGTCGACGTCGGGCCCTCGGCGGCCGTCCACGGACCGTCGGCGACGCGCCGGCGGAGGCGTGACGGCGGCATCCGGTAGCGGCCGACGAACGCGTCGTTGAAGCGGCGCACGCTGGCAAAGCCGCTGGCAAACGCCACGTCGGTGATCGGCAGCCGGGTGTCGGTCAGCAGCTGCTTGGCCAGCAGCAGCCGGCGCGTGAGCAGGAGCTGAATCGGCGGCACGCCGAGCTCCCGGCGGATGATGCGGCGGATCTGCCGGGAGCTCAGCTCGAACTGGTCGGCGATGGCCTCGAGGCCCGCCTGCTCGTCGAGCTGCCCGTCCTCGAGGCGCTTCACGATCAGCTGTGCGATCCGCTGCGCGTCGTCCATCGGCGCGCTGCCGGGCGCCAGCTCGGGGCGGCAGCGCAGGCAGGGGCGGAATCCCGCCAGCTCGGCCTGCTGGGGCGAGCCGAAGAATCGGCAGTTGGCCGCCTTCGGCGTGCGCACGCGGCAGACAGGACGGCAGTAGATCCCGGTCGACGTGACGCCGACGAAGAACACGCCGTCGAACCGCGCGTCACGGGAGACGAGGGCTTCGTAGAAACCGCGCTGATCCTGGAGCACGGCTCCACGTTACCGCGGCCGGCACCGCTGCGCCAGCCATTTTCGGACACCAGATCATTGTCGATCCAGATGTCCGGAAATGGCCAGACCGCACGGGACCCCGATGCTATGGTCGGATCACAGGCCGTCATCATCACTGGAGGGCTCATGGCCAATCGCACCCGGCATTCACGCACGCGCCACGTCTACAAGCGGATGGCCTCTCCCGTCGGCCGCCTGACGCTGGTGGCCAGCGACGAGGGGCTCGCCGCGATTCTCTGGGAGGACGATCGCCCGGGCCGTGTGCCCGTGCACCTCGACGTCGAGGAGGACCGCCATCCGGTCCTCCTCGAGACCGAGCGGCAGCTGCGGGAGTACTTCGCCGGCCGGCGCACCGAGTTCGCGCTGGCGCTCGACGTCTCTGGCACGGCGTTCCAGCGCGCGGTGTGGGACGCACTGCGGGCGATTCCGTTCGGCGAGACGCGCTCCTACGGCGACATCGCCGGGCAGATCGGCCGTCCGACGGCGGCACGGGCCATCGGCGCGGCCAGCGGGCGGAATCCGGTGTCGATCGTGACGCCGTGTCACCGCGTCGTCGGGTCGTCCGGCGGCCTGACGGGGTTTGCCGGCGGCCTGGAGGCGAAGGCCCGCCTGCTGGCGCTGGAGGGCCACGCCGGCCGTCTCGCGTCGTCCGGCCGGAACGTCGCGTGAACTGTCGGGGAGGCCCCGGCTACCCGGCGCAATATTTGGGGTCGCGGGTGCAGACGTAGGTGCGCCACGCCGCGTCGACCTCGGCGTCTGGCACTGGCGCGCCGGGATGGGCGCGGGCAGCGAGCGCGGCGCAGCCGCTGCCGGGAGCGAGCCAGCCGGCAAGCTCGCCGGGGCCGGTCTGCGAATAGCGGTCCACGGAGTTGGCCGCCTCGGCCTCGCGCGCCAGATCGGCCGCGAGCCTGCCACTCCGGTCACGGACAGCCGGGTCGGCGCCGAAGCCGCACAGCAGGCGCGCCTCGTCGCTCGTGCGCCCCTCCATCGCCGCGACGTGCAGCACGGTGCGGCCGGCGGCGTCCCGGGCCTGGATGTCGGCCCCGCGTCCCAGCAACAGGCGGCTCCCCTCGTCGGCGCGCATCGAGCGCTGCGCCGCGTGCAGCGGCGTCTGCCCCTCCCGGTCGCAGCCGGCGCACACGGTGCCGCCGGCGCGTTGCCGATCGAAGGGCGGCCAGTCGGCAAACCGGCCCGAGGAACAGAGCGCCTCCTCCGGATGCTGGCAGCCGTTGCGGACGTCGACGTCCACGCCCTTGTCGAGCAGCCACGCCATCAGCGCCAGGTCTCCGGCCTCGGCGGCTACGTGGAGGTACGACTCGCCGTTCAGGCGATCGTCGAGATTCAGGCCGGCGGCGAGCATCGCGTCGGCGGTGAGGACCGGATCGCCGCTCGTGCCCGATAGCAGGAGGTGCATCGGCCGGCGCCCGCGCCACCGGATCTTGCCGGTGGTCGAGCGGCTCCCCTGCGGCATCACGTGATCGCTGAGCAGGTCAGGCTGCTTTCCGAGAAGGCGTGCGACCTCCGTGGCATCGCCCGCCCGAACCGCGCTCTGGAAGTCAGCCGTCCTGACGTTGGACCGGACGATGAAGAAGACCATCGTCAAGAGGGCGAGCACGCCCGTCCAGACGACCACCCGCCACAGGCTTTTCATAGGAAGGGCGATAGTATCAGCCACCGCGCAGGCCCGGCGGGCCGGAACGAGCGATGCCGCAACCGTGGCGGCGAGGCGGGCCGACCGGCTCATCCACGAGGTGGACGACCGCGGCGCCGGTCGCCCCGAGCGCCAGGACGGATCCCGATCTCCCGCGCTCGACCGACCTTGACAGCTATCGGTCGAAGCACGAGGATGGCCCTACAGATGACTCGGGTGCTGCTGGTCGACGACAACCCGGTCGTGGTGGCCGTCTATCGGAGCGGTCTGAGCATGGCCGGGTTCACCGTGGACACCGCCAAGGACGGTGAGGCGGCGCTGGCCGCTGCGGCAGCAACGACGCCGGACGTGATTGTGCTGGATCTGATGTTGCCGGTCATCGACGGGTTCGAGGTGCTCCGCCGTCTGAAGGCAGACCCGGGCCTCATGCACGTGCCCGTCATCGTCTTCTCGAATTCCTACACCGGCAGCCGCACCGACGAACTGTGGTCGTTAGGTGCCACCCAGGTCCTGGCGAAGGCGACGATGACGCCGAAGCATCTGTCCGAGGTGTTGCAGACCGTCGTCCCCCCGAAACACTAGCGAGCCTCCGCCTCGGACCGGGCGAGCATTATCGGTGCGGGCACTCAGGCGGGGCGCGCCAGCCGGGCAGCGGCCTGGAACCGCTCGAACCTGCCAACGGTCTCGGCGATCTCCCGCTGGAGCACGAGTGCCGCAGCGTCGAGCGCCGCGCGATCACGCTGCGAGGCCAGTTGTTCGACGCGCTTTGCCGCCTCCCAGGCCTGTCGGGCCGCGAGCGCGCCCAGAGAGCCCCCCAGCGTGTGGGCCGCAGCTGCCGCGGCGGCGCCGTCGCTCGCACGTATCGCGTTCTGGATCTGCGCCATCAGCACCGGGCACTGTTCCAGAAACAGCGTCACGACCTGCTCCAGGAGTGCCATGTCACCACCGACGGCGTCGAGGCACGCTTCCAGTTCGGGCGGCACGCAGCCGGTCCGTGTCGGCTCGGTATGCGGCAGCACGTCCACGATCACGCGGACGAGCTCGCCGACGCGCAATGGCTTGCTCACGTACGCGTCCATTCCGGCTGCGAGACAGCGGTCCTTGTCGCCTTCCAGTGCATGGGCCGTCAGGGCCACGATCGGCGTGTGAACGCCGCGCGCCTCCTCGATCTGACGGATGGCTCGCGTTGCGGCGAGGCCGTCCATCTCGGGCATCTGCACGTCCATCAGGACGATGTCGAACGACTCCTGTCTCCAGAGAGCCACGGCCTCGCTGCCGTTTCTCGCCAGCACGACGCGACAGCCGCGCCGTTCCAGGATGGCGATGGCCAGTTCCTGGTTGACGGCGTTGTCTTCGGCAAGCAGCACCGCCAGGCCCTTCGGGAGCGTGACGGCGCTCTCGGCGCGACTGGCCGGCGGCGCCGCCGCGGCGGCGGTCTTCCCCAGCGCAAGCACAATCGCGTCCAGCAGCTCGGACTGCGTGATCGGTTTCTGGAGATAGGCCGCGATGCCGAGGGCGCGGCACCGCTCCGCGTCGCCAGGGGCATCGGTCGACGACAGCATCATGATGGTGGCGCCGACGAGGCGGGGGTCCTGCCTGATTCTCTGGGCCAGAGCGAAGCCGTCCATGCCGGGCATCATCGCGTCGAGCAGCACGAGCGGGAAGGGGTTGGGAGCACAGGACAGGGCGGCCAGAGCGCTGGAGCCGTCGGAGACGGCCGAGGGGCTCATGCGCCAGCGGGACAGCATCTCCTGGAGAATCGCGAGATTCGTCGGGTTGTCGTCGACGACGAGGACGGGAAGCCCCTCGAGGTCGGTGTGACGCGCCCGCGGCGCCTCCGACTGCCCCTCCTGGACTTTGAGATTCACAGTGAAGGAGAAGGTCGCGCCGTGGCCCGGCTCGCTCTCGACGCTCAGGCGGCCGCCCATCAACGTCACCAGTTGCGCGGAGATGCTCAAGCCAAGGCCGGTACCGCCGAACCGGCGCGCGGTCGACGTGTCCGCCTGGCTGAACGCCTGAAAAATCAACCCCTGCTTGTCGGCCGGGATCCCGGGCCCGGTGTCCGAGACCGCAACGTGGAGCTCGAACCGGTCGCCTGTCGCCGTGCCGTTGGCGCGCACGACAATCTCACCGGCATTCGTGAACTTGATGGCGTTGCCCACCAGATTCATCAGCACCTGGCCGAGCCGCAGGCGGTCGCCGACCAGCGTGTCCGGCGTCTCCGGGTCCACCTGCAGCACCAGTTCGAGATGCTTGCGATGGGCGCGGTGCCCGAGCGCGCGAACGGTCTCACCCAGGGCCTCGCGGATGTCGAACGGCGAGTCCTCCAGCTCCAGGCGGCCCGCCTCGACCTTCGAATAATCGAGAATGTCGTTGATGACGCGCAGCAGTGTCTCGGCCGAACCCTTGGCCTTCCGCAGGTAGCCGCGCTGATCGGGCTGCAGGTCCGTGTCGAGGGCCAGTTCCACCATCCCCAGCACGCCGTTCATCGGCGTGCGGATTTCGTGGCTCATGTTGGCCAGGAACTCGCTCTTGGCCCGGTTGGCCGTCTCGGCTGCCTCTTTGGCTTCCCGCAGTTTCTCCGTCTGCCTGCGCACGCGAATGCGCAGCACCACCACCCAGGCCATCGACCCGAGCACCACGGCCACCAGAATGCCGACCGCCGTCAGCAATCCCGTCACCGTCCACCAGGGCGCCGCCCGCACCAGCGACACGTCGTCCGGCGACTGCAGGAGGATCTTGAATTCCCGTGGCGCGCGCTCGCTCGAGGCCTCGTCGATTCCGACCAGGCAGACGCCGACGACGTCGATGACGCTGCCTTGCCTGAACGATGCGGTCCGGCCCCAATCGTCCCGATCGTCCGTCTGCCAGACCGCATCGAAGATGTGAGCGCCGTCCTGCAGCACCAGCATGTGCTCGCTGCCTGTGTCGAGGCGATCGAGGAGCCGTCCTCGGAGGCGAACCAGCTCGGCGTCGTGGCCGCCGGTCAGCGCCTCCTCTGCGGTGATGCTCACCGGCGCCGGACGCGAGGCCCGTCCCACCGCCCGTACCAGGGAGTCCCGCATCACGGCGTTGTAGTCGCCCAGGGACGGAAAACCCGACACCTCGATCTCATCGCCTGGCCTGACCGGCTCGTGGGTCAGGGTCTCGATGACCTGGATGCTGCCCCCTGACGCGTCGCGGACGAACAGCAGGTCTCCGCTGTGCATCGTGACCACGCCACGAATACGTTCGCGACTCGGTGCGCCCGAGTTGGGGTCGAACTGCAGGAGCCCCTGGACGGACCGCAGCGGTGCCGAGAACGGATCGCCCGTCGCCGGCGACTCCACTACCACCTGTGCGAGCGCGGGAGCATAGAGGCGGAACCCGATGATCTGGCCCCTCTGATTGAAGATGCTGCCGCACACGGCCTGTACCCTGACGGCCGCGTCGATCAGAGATATGGGCAGGTCGTCGTGATACTGAGGAATCATGACGGTCAGCCTGGCGCCGCTGGACATCAGCTCCAGCACGAGCTGCTGGTCCGCCGTTCGCGTCATCGCGCGGACGATGCCTTGCACCGACACCCACTGGCTGTCCTCGGCGCCCATCATCAGCCGGTCGTACGGTACCGGCCGTGCGGGAGGCAGCGTGGACGGTCCGAGCACCTGGAACGACGGGCGGAGAATCTCCGGCGCGAAGTTGCCCGGGCCCGTCCAGCCGGTCACCTCCAGCCGGTCACCCGCGCGAATCGCCCCCTGCGAGCCGCGCGTGGCCACGAAGATGCCACTGGCTCCGTCCTGGAGAAACAACATGGACCAGGCGGGGTCGATATAGGTGGCGATACCGGTGAGACGCACGGGGTAGAACCGGCCCGCCTCGGCGCGCGACAGGTCCCGAATGGCGTCCACACGAGTCAAAACGGGCAGGCTGGCGCCGCCGCGCCTCAGGGAGGCCCGCAACGAGTCGGGCAATCCAAGTTCCGACAAGTCACTCGCCATCACGCGCAGGTCCGCGACTCTGGGCTCGGCCACAGGGGCCGGCATACAGACGCCGCGTGCCTGGATTGAGGCGCCGACCAGGCTCGTCATGTCGATCAGGGGATAGTCCAACACGCGCACTTCCACGGAGCGCTGCGCGCTGGTGAGGCGAAGCCGCAGGTAGCCGTTCCAGACCGACTGCTCCTGCACGACACCCGCGGTCTGCATCCTGCGGCCGTCACACGTCGTGGCGCTCAGGGCCGCCAGGTGTACTACAGGAGGTGGCACGAGCGACGTGGTCCCGACGCGCGCGATGGTGGGACGGACGACCATGGGCACGCGAGCGATGTCGGAGACCCCGGTCCACCCGGCGACGTCCAGGACCTCCCCGAGGGCATAGGCCTGACGGTTCCCGCTGATGTCGATGGCGAGGGCGCTGTCCCGATCCTGGACGAACAGGCGACCCCATTCGCTGTCGGCGTAGGTGACCACGCCACGGACGTGCACGGGCCAGCCCTGGCGCGCCATCTCGGAAGACAGCGCGCGGACGTCGAGGATCGTGGTGAGGAGGCGAGGTGACGTGTCCGGCGTCGGCTTCCCGCACCCGGCCGGGAGGGCCAGCGCGAGACACAGGATTGCCAGGCGTCGCACAGAGCGCCGCGGGACCTGTCCACACGCCGGCACGGAGGACAGATCCGTGCGACGCCATCTCACGAGGCGTGAATTCGTGTGCACCTTGTGGCCTGAGGGCGCCGCGGCCCGGGTATCAACGTTCGCGTCAGTACGTTTCTCGGCAGATTCGTGTCGGCGCGACAGGCGAAGACAGCGGTTGCCGTGCGCCGGTCACCCGGACACGATGTCGTACTCGAGCCCGACCGTGCCGGTCTTCGCGTACACCCGGTGCGACTTCAGGGCGAGCCGAGCGCGGTCGGCCGGGGACGGCAGCAATGGAATCCCGCCGCCGAGCAGCACCGGAACCACCGAGACGCTCACCTCGTCCACCAGGCCGGCGGCCAGCAGGCTTCGGAACAGTTCTCCGCCGCCGAAGAGCGCAATGTCCTTGCCTGGCTTTGCCCGGAGATCGGCCACGACGCCCTCGGCATCGTCGCTGAGCGTCGCCTGCGGGCAGTCCTCGGGGCGGAGCGTCCGCGAGAAGACGAAGTGCCGGATCCCGCGCGCCGGCGGGGCGGCGTTGCCCATCCGTCGCATCACCTCGAACGTCTTGCGGCCGATCAGGAACGTGTCGAACCGGCCCAGCAGCGCGGCAAAGTCGATGTCCGGATCGGGAACGATCCAGTCGTACTCGCCGTTCGGCCCGGCAATGAAACCGTCGAGGCTCATCGCGCCGCCGTAGACCACCTTCCGCATCGCGCCTCCTCGGATGGATTGATGTTTTGGAGAATAGACCAGACGGCTGGCTGACGGTCGGCGCGGGTCGTTTGACGAGGCGACCGGGAAGCGCATACAAGGTGGGGATGAAAACCCCGCGCATCGTCTTCCTGGCCGCCCTGATCGCCACCTTCTCGACCGCGGTATCCGGTACCGGGCAGCCGCCGGGCCGGTCCCCGGCGGGCGAGGCCAGGCCCGCGGCGACCCCGCCCCCGGCTCACGCGCTGAAGCGAATCCTCGTGCTCGGCGCGGCGCTGGGCTGGCAGCACGACTCGATCTCCGATGCCATGGCCACGATCTGGCAGATGGGCCACGAGACCGGCCTGTGGGAGGCGTACCTCCGCACCGACTATCAGCTCATCACCAAGGGCAAGGCCGGCATCAACGCGAAGAACCTCGACGCGTTCGACGCGCTGGTGTTCGTGAACACCACCGGCGCGATGACGCTGGACGATGGCCAGAAGCGGGACCTGCTGTCGTTCGTCCACGACGACGGAAAGGGATTCGTCGGCGTGCACGCGGCCCTCGATGCCAACTACGACTGGCCGGAGTACGCCGAGATGATCGGCGGATGGTTCGACGAACACCCCTGGATGACCTTCGACGCCCCGATCGTGCTCGAGGATCCGACGTTCCCCGCGGTGCGCCACTTCCCCCGCGAGTTCACCAAGCGCGACGAGATCTATCAGGCCAAGGCGTGGTCCCGCGACAAGGTCAACGTGCTGCTGCGGCTCGACGAACGCCGGTTGAACTACGAGAACAACCCGCGCGTCCACCGCGCCGATCGCGACTTCGCGGTCGCGTGGGCCAAGATGTACGGCAACGGCCGCGTCTTCTATTCCACGCTCGGCCACACGAACGAGAGCTGGCAGGACCCGGACATCCGGACGATGTACTTCGAGGCGATCAAGTGGGCGCTGGGGATGACCGAAGGCAGCACGGCCTCGCATCCGAAGCCGCCGGCGGACTGATCCGGCACGCCTGCCATGATCGGTCGGCGCATCGCCCATTACGAGATCCAGGACCGTCTTGGCCACGGCGGCATGGGGGAGGTCTATCGCGTGGCCGACCTGGCGCTCGGCCGCCCCGCCGCTCTCAAGCTCATGCTGCCCGGTGGCGAGGCAGGCCTCAGCGATCGCCTGCTCGCCGAGGCCCGGGCCAGCGCGTGCCTCCAGCACCCGGCCATCGCGACGTTCTACGACGGCGGGCTCGAGGGCGACCTGGCCTGGCTGGCGCTCGAGCTCGTCGAGGGCGAGACGCTCCGGGCGCGGCTGTCGCGTGGCGCGCTGCCGCCGGCCGAGGTCATCCCGATCGGCATCAGCCTGCTCGAGGCGCTCGCCCACGCCCACGCCGCGGGGCTGTTGCACCGGGACCTGAAGCCGGAGAACGTGATGATCCGGCCGAACGGCGCCGTCAAGCTGCTCGACTTCGGCCTGGCCCACACCATGAGCCTGCCCGACGACGGGGATACGCGGGCGGTGCTGACGACCGAAGGCCTCGTCGTCGGGACGATTGGGTACATGGCGCCCGAGCAGCTGCGCGGCGATCTGCTGGATCCGCGCGCCGACCTCTTTGCGCTGGCGACCCTGCTCTTCGAGCTGCTCACGGCGCGTCCCGCGTTTCCCGGACGATCCGCGGCCGAGCGCATCGCCGCGGTGCTGGCGGCCCCGATCCCGACCGCGCCCTCGCCGCCGGTGCCGGCCGCTCTGGCCCAGCTCCTCTCGCGTGCGATGTCGCGCGAACGCGACGACCGTCCCGCCTCTGCGGCCGAGTTTCTGCGCGAGATGCGGCGCATCGCGGAAGGCCAGGGGACCATCGCCGCGCCCGCGGGCACCGACACGCTGACCGTGGCCGATTTCGACAACCTCGCCGGCGACCCGGCGGACGCCTGGCTGGGCACCGGCATCGCCGAGTCGGTGGCCGCCGATCTCGCGCGCGTGAACGACCTGCAGATCGTGGCGCGCGAGCGGTTCCTGAAAGCGCGGGCCGCCGCCGCCCCCGGCGCCGACGCGCTCGAGGTCGGCCAGGCGCTCGGCTGCCGGTGGGTGCTGGCCGGAAGCTTCCAGAAGAGCGGGCCGATGATCCGCATCGCGGCGCACCTCGCCGACGTGGGCAGCGGCAGGACGGCGTGGGCCGGGAAGTTCGACGGGCCGCTCGAGGATCTCTTCGCTCTCCAGGATCGCCTGGCCTCCGACGTCGTCGCGGCCCTGAACCTGCGCGCGCCGACGCCGCCTCCACAGCCGGCGGCCCCGCCGCTGTCCGCGTACGAGTGCTACGTGCGCGGCCGCCGCCTGTTCGATCGCCTCGAGAAGGGGTCCATGGACCAGGCGCGGGAGCTCTGGGAGCAGGCCGTCGCTCAAGACCCGGATCTCGCCGCGGCGCATGCCTCGCTCTCGGGACTCTGGGCGATGCGGTTCCCGTTCACCACGGATCGTGCGATGCTGGATCGCGCCATCGACCACGCGTCGCGGGCGCTTGCCGCCGATCCCTCGCTCGGTGAGGCGCACGTCTGGCGGGGATATGCGTACTGGCGGCTGGGCCGGCCGGAGGCGGCGCTGGACGAGGAGCACGCGGCCATCGCGCTAGACGCCACGCTCGTCAAGGCGCCGTATTTCATCGCCGCCATCCTGCTGGACCTCGACCGCCCGCGCGACGCGCTGAGGTTCGCGCAGGCGGCCGCCGCGAAGTCCCAGGCGTACCCCTTCGCGTGGCTGGTGCTCGGGATCAATCACCTGCGCCTCGACCAGGCCGACGAGGCTCGATGGTGCTTCGAGCAGGGCGAGGCGCAGGAGGTCATGCCCGGCGCGCCGATCGTCGGCGCCGGTGCAGCGCTCGCCGAGGCGTACCGCCGCCGCGGCGAACCCGCACCGGCCCGCGCGTGCGCGCTCCGCGGGCTCGAGCGCGTCGAAGGCGCCGACAACATGTATCGCGACACGCACCGGGCGTTCTGCCTGGACGTGCTCGCGCGCTGCGCGCTGGACGACGGCGATCCGTCGGCGGCGGCGGCGCTGTTCGGCCAGGCCGTGGCGCACCTGCGGGGCCGCCCGCGGGCGCTCGGGGGCGGGCACTACCTGGTCCAGTCGCTGGCGGGGCTGGCCGTCGCGTCGGCGGATCGGGCGCCGCTCGACGAGGCAATCGCCGAATTCCGCGCCAGGTCGTCGTTTCAGTTCGGGTGGGCGTTCACGGCCAGCGAGGTGGACTCGCTCGTCGCGCTGGCAACCGCCGCCTGCGCGCTCGGCCATGCCGATGCCGCCGCGCTCACGCGTGAGGCCGAGAGCGCCGGCGCCACGCCGTGGGAGCGTGCCCGGATCGCCGCGGCGGGCACTCGCGTCGGCTGAGCCCTGGCTTCAGAAATGCGGATGCATGCGGGCCGCGCGGTCGTCGCCATGGCCATGGCCGGGCAGCTCGCGTGCGGCGGATCGAAATCGCCGGTCTCGCCCTCCCCGACGCCGATCCCGCCGGTCACGCCGCCGGTGGACGTGTCGCCGCTCCGCGACGCCGCCGCGTCGGCCGGGAAGCTGGTGGGGGCGGCGGTGCAGTCGTCGTTCCTGAGCGACCCGCGCTACGCCGAGATTCTCGACCGCCACTTCAACTACGTCACGGCCGAGTACGAGATGAAGTGGGACCCCATCGAGCAGACGCAGGGTATGGAGAGCTTCTTCGGCGGCGACGCCATTGCCGGTTACGCCATGGGCGCGGGCATGCGGGTCAAGGGCCACGCGCTCGTCTGGCACGGCGCCGTGCCGCGCTGGGCGAACGCCCTGTCGCCCGATGCCTTCAGGGCTGCGTTCGAGCGCCACATCCGGAGCGTCGCCGATCACTACCGCGGCCAGGTCTACGCCTGGGACGTCGTCAACGAAGCCGTGGCCGACGATGGGTCAGGGCTGAGGGACACGGTATTCCGGCAGAAGCTGGGCGACGGGTACATCGCGGATGCGTTCCGCCTGGCGCACGACGCCGATCCGCAGGCGCTGCTCTTCTACAACGACTACGGCGGCGAGGCGCTCAACGCCAAGGCGGACCGCATCTACGACCTGGTGCGGGACCTGCGCCAGCACGGCGTGCCGATCGACGGGGTCGGCCTCCAGATGCACATCAGCGCGGCGGCCCCGCCGGACGCCTCGAGCGTGGCGGCGAACATGAGCCGGCTCGCCTCGCTGGGTCTGCGGGTCAACATCAGCGAGATGGACGTCCGGCTCCGGGACGTGCCCGGCACACAGGCGGCGAAGCTCGATGTCCAGAAGGGTGTCTACCACTCGATTGTGGGCGTGTGCGTCGCCGAGCCGGCGTGCGATGCCGTGACCTTCTGGGGCTTCACCGACGCGCATACGTGGATCGACGCGACGTTCGGCGCGGACGACCCGCTGCTGTTCGACGAGCAGTACGCGCCGAAGCCGGCGTTCTACGGCGTCCTCAACGCGTTCCTGCGTCGGTGACGGCACTGTCATGGTCCCTCCACCGTCCAGTACAGGTTGTAGCGCTCGTGCGCCATACGGTAATAGGGCGCCAGCTCCACGTCGCGGGGCCGTCCGATCCCGGCCGTTCGGAATGTCAGCGGGTCGTGCGGGTCCCGCCGGATCCGCGCGGGCAGCGTCACCGCACTGCCGGCGAGCACCGGGACCTCCACGTCGGCGTTCAACATCGTCCCGGACTCCCGCTCGTTCACGATGATCTGGCTTCCCGGGCTGAGGCCGTCGCGACCGAGGCGCCCGGCCAGCACGATGGGGCCGTACACGAAGGCCACGACAGCGCTGGCGCCCGGCAGTGGCACCGCGCGGAGTGCCATCGGCAGGCTCACGTCGATGCGGTCGCCGTTCCGCCACTCGCGATCGATGGCCGCGTAACCCGATGCCGCGGCGCCGGCATTCCAGGGCCGCCCGTTCACGCGCACGGCCATGCCCTCGCACCAGCCGGGTTGCCGCACCTCGAGTGTGGCCCGGACCGGCCGCACGACCTCGATGTCGAGCCGGGTGGCCGGATCCTCGGGAAAGGCCGTTGTCTGGCGCAGGGTGAGCCCCTTGTCCTTCCACGTCACGACAGACGGGATGAACAGGTTGACCCGGAGCGCGTCGGACGTGCGGAAGTAGATCGAGTCGCCGTACTTCGCGTGGTTCTCCATGCCCGTGCCCGTGCAGCACCAGAACGATCGGTCCGGCGTGTGGAAGAGCCGCACGTATCCGGGCCGCGTCGCCTGGAAGTAGGTGTTCATCCCGCTCACCGGGTCCTGCGACGCGAGGATGCCGTTGTAGAGCGCCCGCTCGTAGTAGTCGGCGTGCGCGACGGACGGGTCCTGCTGGAACAGCATCCGGGTCAGCCGCAGCATGTTGTGCGTGCCGCACGTTTCCATGGTCTTGGCCGACGGGAGATGCTTCGCGAACTCGGCCGGCGGAAAGAAGTGCTCGTTGTCTCCGTGGCCTCCGGTGACGAACGAGCGCCGCTCGACCACCGTTTGCCAGAAGAAGCGAGCCGCGCGCGCGTATCGCTCCGCGCCTGTCAGTTCTGCGAGCCGCTGGAAACCGACCACTTTGGGGATCTGCGTGTTCGCGTGCAGTCCGTCGAGCGGATCGCGCGCCTCCGCCAGCGGCGCGAGCAGCGCCTCGTGACAGAACCGGCGCGCCAGGGTCAGATACTTCGGGTCGCCCGTCAGGTCGGAGACGTCCGCCAGCACCTCGTTCATCCCGCCATGCTCGATGCGCAGCATGTGCTGGAACTGGTCGTCGGACATCGGCGCGGTCGTCGCCGCCGTCCACGCGGCGAGCCTCGTCAGGACGTCGAGCGCCGGCTGGCTGCCCGCGTGGACGTGCGCGTCGCGCAGGCCCGCGAAGACCTTGTGCATCGTGTACCAGGGCACGCCGATGAATCGCCGGCCCGCCACGGCGTTCTCGAGCTGCGCGGCGCCGTCGGGAAAGCCGCACACCAGCCCGCTTCGTGCCGCCTGCTGGCACGCCCCGAGCTCGCCGACGATGTACTCGACGCGCGAGTGCATCCTGGCATCGCCGGTCGAGGCGTGCATCATGGCCGCCGCGCTCAGGTAATGCCCGAGCGTGTGACCCTGGCAGCGGATGTCCACCCAGGGCTCCTCGGACTCCCAGCCACCGTACACCGGCGCCTTCGGCTCGAGGCCGGCGTTCGCCCGGAAGTTGTGGAGCATCCGGTCGGGGTCGAGCGAGACGAGGTACTCGAGGTCTCGCCGCTGGGCGTCGAGGAAGGGGCCGTCGAGGAGACGGACGTCCTGGAGCGGGAACGGTGACAGCTTCGCCGCTCCGACCTGGTTCTGTGCTCGGACGTCCGCACGGGCCGGAATGCCGGTGGCGGCTGCCGCACCGGCGCCGAGAAGCGCCAGAAGCTCCCGCCGCGTCATGCGGGATGCCCCACGGCCATCAGGCGCTCGGCCGCGACCGGTGCGCCGTGACGCGCACGTCATCGCCCGCAGCACTTCTTGTATTTCTTTCCACTGCCGCACGGGCACGGCTCGTTGCGGCCGACTTTCGGCGGCGCGCGGTACGGTTCAGGGAAATCGACGTACTCGTCCGGACCGTCGTCCAGGCCGTCGACGACATCGTCCTCTTCCTCGAAATCGTCCGCATCGCGATCCCACCAGGCGATCGCGGACGCGACGTCATCGATTGGCGGATGGCGCTCCCGCGTGTCCTGCAGCCACTCGCCGCGAGGCCCGGCTTCCACCCGATCCAGCTCCGATCGGTCGACGAACCGGGAATCGATCAGCCCCTCGTCGTAGGCCCGGCGCAGTTCGGGGAAGACTTCCAACGCCTCGATGTCGGCGCAATCGGCGGCCAGGCTGTCCCACACTGCGCCGGGCTCGCGCTCGAGACCCTCGCGCGCGAGCCACAGGAAGAAGTCGATCACCGGAGCTCGCGGCACCTCGATCCACGCGGCCAGATACGCCAGGGCCGTGACGCCCGCGCTGCGCCCGTACTGATCGGCCTGTCGATTCAGGACGAGCGCCTTGATCGGATCGAGGTTCCCGTCGCAGACCGCAGCCAGGATCCGTGGGCCGTCCTGCGTGACGATGTCCCCCCCGATCTCGAAGGGCAGTTCCTCGGGCAGGCTCAACCACCGGACCACGAAGGGGTACGCTCGCGGCTCCCGCCACTTCGCCAGCAGGTAGAGCGCGTACGAGAAGGTGGACGAGTCCTGTTCCGACTCGTGGAGCGGGTCGTCCACACCCCGCTCGAGCGCGTCGAGCAGCGGGCGGGTGAGCGCGTCGCGATGCGCGTCGGCAGACTCCAGCGCATCCTCATATCGATCCGGCGAGTCCTCGGCCAGGGTTCGAAGGACGTCTTCGGCCGACATCGTCGGCTCCGGTGGGTGAATCAGCTCGTGCGTGAGTCGATCGATGTCCGCCCAGAAGGGACACTGCGGGCACGTGCGTCCCATCGGGTAATCGATGCCCTCCTCGTGGGGGCAGCCGATGATGCGGTCGGCAATCACCGAGCGACTGACGCGGTGCTGGGCCGCAAACGCGAGGATCTCGGCGGCGACCTCGGGGTCGGAGCGGAGATCGGTCCCTTGGGCCGTCCATGTCCGCATCGCGCGCGGCTCGCCGTCGCCGGCGCGCTGCAGTATCGAGACCACCAGCTTGGTCGCCCGCATATTGTCCGGGCCGTACGCGGCAACGATCGCCGCGGGGAAGTCGGCGTCGCCTCGGCGACGTGACGTCCGGGTCATCTGCCCATCCTAAACCGAGTATCTCTTGCCGCGCTTGCGGGGCCAGCACCGCTATGCTGTCGCTCGCAACGAACACAACTTGTGTTCCGGGCCGCATGGCGGTCCAAGCGCGCGGCGCAGATCGCGCCGCGTCAGTTCTGCCAGACCCCAAACCCCTGTGCCCGCAGCCAGGCCGCCAGCTTCGGCTCCATGCAGGCGGCAATCCGAAACGGCAGCCGCGAGAACCCCTCGACCAGGTCCAGCCGCAGGCGCCGCCCGTGAGTACGGACGAAGCGGCCCGACTGGGTCCCGTCTCTGTGCCGCTCGAAGCGCTCCTCGGGCGAGAGCCCCGTCACGCCAATGTACAGGCACCCGCTGGCGGCGCCGCCTGGATTGCGCTCGCGGAAGGTGCGGCTTTTCCAGACCGCACGGTCGAGCTCGACGGCGTAGAGGCTGTGATGGCCTCGCGACCAGGCGTGCGTGGACACCCCGGCGCAGAGCGCGAACAGCGCAGCGTCAACGCCTGCCGCCCGCGACGCCTCCAGCGGTTCGCTCGCCGGCACATGGCGTTTGCCGCCCCAGTGAAAGAAGACGTCGGCAGCGGTCTTCCTCACGCGGACGACGTACCCGAGTCCCCACTGGGGATAGTCCGCGTGCCGTACGATGTCGCCGCATGTCATGTGCTGCGGTCGCGATGCACGAGGCGCTCGCCGGCGAGTGCCGTCACGAGCCGGACCAGAGGGAGACGCATGCCCCGCACCTTGACGCCCGGCGAGGCGGCGTGTCAACCAGGTCGCGGAGTGAGGCGCGGACCGGAGGTGCACCGAGGCCTGCCGGCGAAGCGCAGGCTCAGCTCGCGATCCGGCGTCTTGACGCCATGATGTCTCTCTGGTATGTCTAGACATATGCGCACCACGGTCCGGCTGGATGACCGGCTGCTTGAACGGGCGAAGCGCGAGGCGGCGCGACGGGGCGAGACCCTGACCGCCCTCATCGAGCGCGGCCTCCGTCTCGTCCTCGCCCGGCCCGAGAAGCACGCCGCGAGAAGCCACGTCGAGATTCCCGTGTGCCGTGCGGGCGGCGGCACGCTGCCCGGGATCGACCTCGACGACAGCGCGACCCTTCTCGATATCGTCGAAGGGCGGCGGTGATCCTTCCCGACGTGAACGTCCTGCTGTACGCCTTTCGTGACGACAGCGCCGACCATGCACGTTATCGCGCCTGGCTGGATGATGTGGTCAACGGCCCCGAGGCGTACGGGATGTCGCCGCAGGTGCTGTGCTCGGTCATCAGGCTGTCGACGCATCCGAGGGTCTTCGTGTCGCCGAGCCGCCTCGAGGATGTGCTCGCCTTCGCGCGCGTGCTGCTGGAGCAGCCGCACTGCACCTCTGTTGCGCCAGGCGCCAGGCATTTCTCCATCTTCGAGGACCTGTGCAGGACCTCGGCCGTGACCGGAAACCTCGTCCAGGACGCGTGGTTCGCTGCACTGGCGCTGGAGTCCGGCAGCGAGTGGATCACGACGGATGGGGACTTCGCCCGCTTCGGCGGCTTGCGGTGGCGGCGTCCGTTCTGACCGCGACCGTTTGGACCCTGACAGCACGTGTGTTGACGCCCGCGCACGTCGTGGGCGGGCCGGCGGCACGCGCTACTCCGGGAAGCGCATTCGCCTGCGGAGCGCCTCGAACCGTGGATCGCCGCGCAACGGGTCGAACTCGGGGTTGACGTTGATGAGCGCGGTCTGCCAACTCCGCTCGGCGTAGCCGCGCTCGAGCCAGTCCAGCGCGGCGTCGCGGTTGCCGAGCGCGAGGTGCACCAGGCCGACCGTCGGTGGCTGCAGGAAGGTGCCGGCCGGCCCGGCTTCGACGTGCCGCAGTATCGCCTTCGCGGACTCCGGTTCCCCGGCGCGCGCCCGCGCGTACGCGAGCAGGGCGGACAAATCCTCCGACGCGGGATCGAGCCGCAGCCCGGCCTCGAAGGCGGCGGTCGCCTCACCGAGCCGGCCCTGCGCCGCGTACACGAGCCCGCGGTTGAGATACGTGACGGGGTAGAACGGATCGAGCTCCTCCGTCGCGTGCAGCTCCGCGAGCGCCTCGTCGTAGCGACGTGCCCGGTACAGGATGACCGAGAGCTGCGTCCGGCCCGCCAGAGAGACGGGATCGAGCGCAAGGGCTCGCCTCGCTTCCCGGATTGCGTGGTCGAACCGGCGCATGTGCGACAGGTACGCGGCGTACGCGATTCGCGTGTCGGCCGCCGTGGGGTCGAGGGCCAGCGCCCGCTGGAACTCGCGCTCGGCCTCGGCCCAGTCCCACACGTACGTGCCGAAGACGAGCGCCAGCGCCGCGTGCGCCTCGGCGAGGTCGGGGTCGAGCGCCAGGCTGCGCCGTGCGGCGGCGAGCGCCTCGGGTCCAGATCGAGTTCGATCACTGAGAGCGTGTGAACAAATCAACTCCCAACTTCCAACCACCTTTCGACACGTGGCGGGGATCCACGACATTGCGAGTTGACGCCGCCGTGGTTCGGTTTCCGCCCCGGGCTCCGCCACCGGCCCTTCACCGTGGGCTCGGCAATGTGGAGCGTGCGCGCCAGCTGCGCGTCCGTGCGCCCGCCGATCGCGAGCTCCAGGAGCTGTGGCTCGATCTACGACCGTGTAGGCGTGAGCGCGCCCGAGCTGGCACCTGCGACCGCGACAAGGTGGGCGTGGCGACCCTGCGCGGCAAGCAGGCGCTCGGTGACTACTGGAACACGGCGCTCGCGCGCGTGAAGTCGCTGCGGTTCACGATCGATCGCGTTCTGTGGGATCCCGCCACGCAGGAGCTGGCGATCATCTACACGTCGGAGATCGGCGGCCGACGAAAGCGCGTGTCCGAGAACCTCATCTTTGGCGCGAACGACCTGATCGTCACCGCCGAGGTGTTCCACGGCGGGGAGCCCTCGTGATCGCTGGCGGAGCGGCAACCGCTTTCGGGCTCACCTGCTTCTGGCCACGGTCGCCCTCGCGCTGCACGTGGCGGATGAGGCCAGCCACGACTCCCTCTCGTGGTACAACCCTCGCGCGCTGCGGATTCGCCGGGCGAGTCGAGATCCCGCCAGAGGTCCTGGCCGGCCGCAACTCAACGTCAGGGCCGGCGGACGTCCGATCGTGAGACCGGGCTCGACGCGGGCGAGCTCGACCGGTTGATTCGCTGACAGAGGCCTGATCGCCTGCCGAATCGCCATTCGCGGGGGACGTGGCAGCCAATCGCCTCGGATTCTGGTCGTCGGTGGCGCTCGCGGGCATCGGCGCCGCCTACGTGCTCGCACTGGCGGCCTGGTTCGCGCGCCACGGGTTGCGCGAGCCGATCGCCGACCCGGTCCTGGCGATCACGGAAGTGCTCACGCTGCTGTCGGCGCCGGCGGTCGTGATCCTCATGCATCAAGCACTTGCGACCGTTCGGGACCGCGATCGCAGACAGGAATCGAACCTGTCGCCGTCTCGCGCACCGGTAGTGGTTTGACGAAACCTAACGGTGGGTTTATGATCATACAGTGACGTGGGCCCAAGTGATCCGCAAGCTGAAGGCTGCGGGGTTCATCGAGGTTCGGTCAGGAAAAGGCAGCCATCTGCTCCTGAAACATCCCACGACCGGCACGGAAGTCTGGGTGGCCGTTCACACGAAGAAAGATGCCGGGCGGCTAGGTAATCGCATCCTGCGCGAGGCGGGTGTCGAATGACCATGCTCTATCCGATCGTCCTCGAAACCGAGGAGAGTGGCGCCGTGAGCGCTTACGTGCCGGGGCTGCCCGTGTATGCGGCGGCCGATTCGCACGCGAAGGCTGAACGTGCGATCCGCGCGGTCCTGACGGAGTACCTGAGCGCGCACCCGGCCAGTCGGCCAGATGCGCGAGTCCGCGTGGCCCGTGTCTCCGATCGGGAGAAGCCGCGAATCAGCGTCGTGGGCGTTGCGGCTCTGGTCGGCGCGAAGCGCAGCGACGCGAAGGCGCGTGCATCGCGGGCCAACGGCCGGCTCGGTGGGCGCCCTCGTAAGGGCGCGACTACGCGAACGACACCGCGGAAGGCATCGCGCTGACGTGTCGCCGGAGCGGCGTTCCCTCCGACCATCACGCAGCCCGCCGCAACCCGTTCACCAGCCGCAGCCGCCCCTGACGCTCGACCTCTGGATCGAGATGATCGACGAGACTCGCCAACGCTGAGGTCTCGACAGTCAGGGCGTCAGGACGTTCCAGCGGCATCGGCTGGCTGCTGGGTCGTCGCAGTCGCCCTACCGAGCATTGGGTCGTCGCGCCGCAGCGTCGGGGAGAGGGTGTAGAATCGCGGCGTAGGCCGACCAGTGCTCCGCGACCTGCGACTCGCCGTTCGCCCCTTCCTCGGCCGACGCGGTCAGACGGCGCTCGCCGTGAGCATCATCGCGCTCGGCATTGCCGGCAGCACCGTCACGTTTTCGGTGCTTGACGCGGTCCTGCTGCGTCCGCTGCCCTATCGTGAGCCGCACGACTTGGTGCAAGCGTTCGTCAGATCCGGCGACGAGTACGGCGCGCCGTACGTGCTACCCGATGCCGTGAAGTCTTGGCGAACACACCCGGAATTGTTCGCGGCGGTCGAGACCTTCAGGGTACGGAATCCCACGCTGACCGGCCACGGCGCAACGGCGCAACTGCCTGGTGCGGAGGTCTCGGGCGGCCTCTTCGGCATGCTCGGCGTGAACGCGCGGCGTGGACGCACGATTCTGCCAGTAGATGAAGAGGCACGGGCGCCGCTGGTCGTGGTGTTGAGCGATGCGCTTTGGCGAGGTCAGTTCGGCGCAGACACGGGCATCATCGGGCAGCACGTCCGCCTTGACGGCGCGTCTCATGAGATCGTCGGCGTCATGCCACCGGGCTTCGGTTTCCCCTACAGCCCACAGCGATTGTGGACGGTCATAAAGAAGCCGGTGAGTGGGACGGTCCAGGCAGTGATGCGGCTCGCCCCGGGTGTGACGCCCGAGCGAGGCGGTGTCGGTGCGACCGCATTGGCCTCGGCTGCGCCACTGCCTGCTGGCGTGACCACACATGACCGCGTGCACCTGCGCCCCCTCGATGAGCATGGCGACGCTCGTACCAAACGAATGCTGCAGGTGCTCATGGCGGCGGTCACGGCCATGGTGTTGCTCATCTGCGCCAACGTGTCGATGATGCTGCTGGCCGACGCGGCGACACGCGAACACGAAACGGCGGTTCGAGCTGCACTCGGCGCGTCGTGCGGGCGATTGGTGCGCGAGTCCCTGCTTGGGACGGCGCTTCTGACCAGCGTCGGTGCAATCGTTGGCATCGGGCTGGCGTCCGTGGCACTTCGTGTGATCTCGCACCTCTTGCCGACGGCGCTTCTGTTCTTCTCGATTGAAGGTCTCCAACTCGATTGGAGAGTACTGCTCTTCGCTGCTACGCTCAGCGCAATCACCGCCCTCGCCGCCGGGCTCCTCCCGGCAGTGCGCAGCTCGCGCGCTGGCCCGGTGTCGGTCGGTTCGGGCACACGCTCCGCCACCAGGCGTAGGGGAGCACGGCTGTGGCGGGGGGGATTCGTCGCAGCACAGGTGGCGCTGTCGCTCGTGCTCGTCATCAGTGCGGGCCTGCTGGCTAGAACACTCTCGACGCTCGTCTCGATCCCGAGAGGGTTTGAGACCTCCCACCTGGTGCGGGTCGACCTCGGTGTCCCCGCGTGGAAGTACAAGACAGGCGCGGCACGATGGCAGATGCTCTCTCTCCTGGCGGATCGGGTGCGCGAACTGCCCGGCGTGCGAGAGGCGACGCTCACCGGCGGCATCCCTCCTTCGGGCGGCGGGTTCCATTTCGATGTGCACCTGGAGGTCGAGGGCCGAGGGGCACTGCCAGCTGACCCTGGGCTGGAGATCCCCTTCTCTGAGGTCGAGCCCGCGTTCTTCGGCGTGCTCGGTATTCCGCTGCAAGCCGGGCGAACGTTCGACGATAGCGATGCCCACAGCAGGGAGAACCCGGTGATCGTGAGTGCGTCGCTCGCGAGACGTCTGCGACCGAATGGATCCGCCGTCGGCGCGCGCTGGCGTATCGACCACGACGCGCCGTGGCTCACGGTCGTGGGCGTGGTCGGCGACGTCTACCAGTTGGACTATGCGGCGCCGCACCGGCGCGACGCGTTCTATCGGCCACTCGGCCCTTCCGAAGGGGTGGCCATGCTGGAGACGTTGGTGGTCCGAACCGTGGCGGAGCCGATTCCGCTGGTGCCATCAATCCGCCACGCGGTCTGGTCAGTCGATCCAGAACAGCCGATCCAGCGCATCGCAACAGTGGAAGCGGACTATGCCGAGTTCTTCGCCAAGCCGCGGTTCATCACCCAGTTGGTCGGTTCGTTCGCGCTGCTCGCGGTGCTGATCGGCGCGCTTGGCACCTACGGCGCCGTCGGGCAAACCGTGGCCGAACGTCACCGCGAATTCGGTATCCGGATCGCGCTCGGCGCTCGACGCACCCATGTCGGCCTTTTGACGATGCGGACCGCGGGAGCGATGGTGCTCAGCGGGACCGGTGCGGGACTGATTCTCGCATTCTGGACAACGCGCTTCATGGAATCGCTGCTTGTCGACGTGCCCACGCTCGACGTGCCGGCGTTTGTGGCGGGCCTGGGGGCCGTCGCCACACTGTCAGTACTGGCGTGTGTGGCGCCTGTCTGGCGAGCGACTCGGGCAGAACCCGCGTCGTTGTTGCGAGCCGAGTAACGCTCTCCAGCCCTGCAGCTTCTCTTCTGTCAGCGCTGAGCCGCTGCTTCCCCTTCTGCTTGCGCCGCAGCTGGCGAATCCGTGCAAGGGCCACAGCCTCGGCCGGTCGAGTCCTGAACGGCTTGCGGCGCTCGCACCGCTGCACTCGGGCGAGCGCAATCACAATCGGGGGTGGTTCGCAGAATGAGCATTCAGTAAACTTCCCGGCTAATGCTTCCTTGTACCGTCGTCGCCTGGCCTATGACGCCGACGCGCTGCTGGCCCTCCTGCCCATCGTCTGGCGGCGCCTGCTGAACGACGGTGCGCTCGTGGCGGCCGTCATCGAGGACCGGACGCGTCCGAGAGCCGCGCGCGTCGTGGGATTCGGGGCCTCGGTGTTCGTCACGGGCGCGTTCATGCGTCAGGCCGGTGCCGGCACCGAGCCGTATCTGACCGCTCGGCTGATTCGGGCCGAGCTCGAGGGCGTCACGCCCATCCTCCGGCCGGCGGCGATCCGGAAGGCCAGCGCCGGCGACGGGCTGAACGTCGCGATCCTCCACTACGGCGAAGCCGCCGATCTCGACGAGGAGGCGCTGCGTCAGGTCCGGTACCTGACGCTCGAGGCGTGTCTCTGGGCGCACCGGGGCTATCGCGTGACGGAAGTGCTGCAGGAGTTCTGGGACGAGATCGACCCGCGGTTCGTGTCGCAGGGATGGCAGCCGGTCGAGATCGGCACGACGGAACAGCCGGCCGTCGGCGACGACGGCGCGGATCCGTCGGGTGTTAGAGATCGCTTCGAGCGGGTTGGCGTCGAGCAGGACGAGGTCGGCGAGCTTGCCCGCTTCGATCGTGCCCAGCGAATCCTCGAGGCCGAACACCCGCGCCGGCAGGAGCGTCGCGGCCTGCAGCGCTTCGAGCGAGGACAGGCCAGCCTTGGTCAGCCGCTCGAGCTCGCGGTGCAGGCTGAGGCCCGGGACCAGAAAGGCATTGCCGACGTCGGTGCCGGCCAGGATTGTCACCCCTCCCTCGTGCAGCACGCGCACGTTCTCGAGCCGGCGGTCGCGGCACCGGGGCCGAGCGTTTCTGCAATCGGATCGGGGCTCTTCGCCATCCCCCTCCACCGTTCCCGCACTGCGGGCGGGAGCAGCGCCATGCGTTCCGCGCTGGCGACGAGCCCCTGCGGGTCGATGGCTTCGTCGACCAGCGTGGGGACGACGACGACACCGTGCTCGCGGTACGCGCTGACGGTCTTTCCGCACAGGTCGAGATCACGGGTGTCCAGCGCGCGTCGGACCAGGGAGAAGAACCCGACCGCCGCATCCGGGAATGGCCGCATCGCTGGCACCCGCTGCAGGTAGCGGGCATAGTCGGCGCGGATCGCGTCGGCCTCCCTCGAACAGCCCATGGTGATCCCGGACGTGTGCTCCACGGTGCGCTGGCCGGCGGCCGCCGCCTCTCCGGGAGTGACCAGGGGCGGCAGGTGCCCATCCACCGGGATCCCGCGCTGCTTCGCGCGCTCGAGAATGGCGAAGTACGCCTCGCGCGTGAGGCGGTCGTACACCTTGATGAAATCGGCCCCGCCGTCGGCCAGCCGGTCCACGGCGGTACGGGCTTCCTCGGCGTTCCGGACCACCACGCTCCCGCCGTGCACCGGCGGGTCGCCATCGACGACGGCGCCGTTGGCCAGGAACCGCGGCCCGAGCAGCTCGCCCGACGCGACGCGCCGCTTGATCGAGAGGACAGCGGCGAGCGGGCGATCGACGCCGGTGTGCATGTTGCGCACGCTCGTGATGCCGTACGCGATGTAGAGCGGGAAATGCCAGCCGACGCTCGCCGCCGAGTGGACGTGCGCATCCCACAGCCCGGGGATGAGGTATCTGCCCGCTCCGTCGACGACCTGGGCGCAACGGCCCGGGTCCACTTCGGCGGACGGAGCAACCGTGGCGATGCGCTCTCCGTCCACGACCACCGATTGATCGCGCGCCAGCGCGCCCGTCCTGGTGTCCACGACCGTCACTCGCGTGATGCAGATCGGCCCGTTGCCGGGGCGCGATCTCTGCGCCGGTTGAACGGGCTGCGCCAGCGGCGCCGCCGCCCAGAGGCTCGCGACAATTGCCGCCAACGTGACCGATCGCATGGCTTTTCAGGTACTCGGAACCTGAAGAATTCGTCAAATCCCAGCTCCCAATCTCCAACCCCCAAGCGCGTCGAGCCAAAGCAATGTGGAGCTTGGGCGTTGGAGGTTGGGAGTTGGGATTTGGGAGTTGGGAGTTGCGCCTACCTCACCACGGGAGTCGCCCTGAACCTCCCGAGATCGACGGCGCCGTCCACCGTGCGGATGTACCGGGCCGACAAGCCGCCCCGTGCGGCCCGCCCTCCAACGAGCACCCAGCCCTGGTCGGCCACGCCGACGTAGACGAAAAACGGTTCGGGGTCGACCCCCATCACCGTGCCGACGATGTCCGCGTGGAACGGCTGGGGCTCGATGCCTGCCAGCTTCACGCCGTCGGTCCCCGTAAGGAAGGGTTGGGGTTCGACGCCCTCGACTTCTTCGGCGCCGGTGAGGCTCGTCCCGCTCTGGGCAATACTCAGCGTGAAGGCCATCGCGCCGCCCGTGAAGTCGCTCATCGCGGTGCCGCTCCAATCCATCGGGAGCGGAGTGCAGGGGTCGGGCGGCAGACAATCCGATGGCGGGACGAAGCTGCGCAGCAGGACCGTCTCGCCCTGGTCCACGCGCCCCGACGGATCGGTCGCCTTGTAGTGGGCTCGAGCCAGCACGCCCATGTCCTCACGCGTGCCCAGGGGTTGCACGACGCCGGTGAACTTCACCTCGCCGAAGCTCTCGTCGAAGATGCGTCCCTTGAATGTCCGGTCCTGTACCTTGCCCTCGAACGGGAACCGCAGGTCCTCCGCGTCACCGAACCGCGTGAGGAAGCCCGCCAGGCGCCCGCTCGTGTCCTGCCTGACGATCGTCAGATCCATTCGCGGGTGGTACGTGGGAGTCGAGTCGCTCCGCGAGAAGCCACGGTACTCGCCCGTGAGATCCGCGGCGAGCGCCCGGCCGGGCAGCAGCAGCCCCGCGATCAGGCCGACGAGGACACCGGAGGGGGGGAACGCGCCTCGTGCTCGTCTCATTCCAGGCTCCTTTCTGTTGTGTCCGTGCCGGCCGCACCCGGCACGTGCGGAGGCCATCCTCGTCCCGTCGGCAGTCCCGCAAGAAGGTCCTAAAAGGATGTATGTTGCGCGGCATGGACCTCGCGTTCAGGGGCGTGAGCGAGGCCGACCTGCCTCAGTGCATGAGCTTGCTCGCGGGTCGCCTCGCGTATGACGGCGACACGCTGGCCCGCCTTCCCGGCGCCTGGCGGCGCCTGCTGAGGGACGGTGCCCTCGTCGCTGGCATCGTCGAGGACCGGACACCTCCGGTCGACGCGCGCATCCTGGGGTTCGGCGCCTCGGTGTTCGTCACCGGCGCGTTCATGCGTCAGGCCCGTGCCGGCACCGAGCCGTATCTGACGGCTCGCGTGATTCGGGCCGAGCTCGAGGGCGTCACGCCCGTCCTCCGGCCGACGGCGATTCGGAAGGCCAACGCCGGCGACGGGCTGAACGTCGTGATCCTCCACTACGGCGAAGCCGCCGATCTCGACGAGGAGGCGCTGCGTCAGGTCCGGTACCTGACGCTCGAGTCGTTCCTCTGGGCGCACCGGGGCTACTGCGTGAAGGAAGTGCTGCAGGAGTTCTGGGACGAGATAGACCCTCGGTTCGTGTCGCAGGGGTGGGGGCGCGTGCGCACGGATTACGCCGGCTTCTACGCCAGCCAGGGGGCGCCGATCCCGCCGCCCGGCCGGGGCCCGTGCCTGGTCGGCCTCGGACGCGAGGAGGTGGCCGCGGAACCCGGCACGACCATCATGTCGCCGCTGTTCCTCTACACGCCGCCCCGGTTCGGTTTCCGCCCGGGCGAGCAGCAGCTGCTGGAGCTTGCGATTGGCGGACGCACGGACGCGCAGCTTGCGCGCGCCCTCCATGTGGCCGAGGCGACGGTGAAAGGCCGGTGGCGGAGCATTTACGATCGCGTGGCCGCGAGCGCCCCCGATCTGGCGCCGGCGACCATCACGTCCGCGGAGATCCGTGGCAAGGAGAAGCGGCGGAAGCTGCTCGACTACATCCGCCGGCATCCCGAAGAGCTGCGGCCGCTCGCCCACCGGGGGCGGAGGTCGATCGGCCCGTGATCAGGCCGCAACGGGCGGGCCGCCTGACGTTGAGTGGAGGTCGGATGACCGGAAGGATCGCGCCAAGGCGATCGTCCCGCTTCGCGCGCGTCGCAGCCATCGGCCGCACGCTGCCCGACGTCGAGGTGACGACGTCGTGGGGACAACCGGCGCTGAAGGTACGGGGGACGATGTTCGTCTGCGGCGCGTCGCACAAGTCCGCCGAGCCTGACACGCTGGTCGTGCGGATGGACATCGCCGATCGCGATGCGCTCATCGAGGACGATCCCGATACCTATTACCTGAAGGAGCACTACGTCGGCTACCCGTGCGTCCTTGTCCGACTGGCGCGCGTGCGCCCGGACGCGCTGCGGGATCTGGTTGCCGGAGCGTATCGATTTGTGCTGAATCAGAAGAGGGCAGGTCGGACGGTGAGAGCCACGTCGCGGCGGAAGCGAACCGGCCACTAATAGTATCGACCGGTCGCTCCCTCAGTTCAAGTCTGTTTCTGCGGCGGCAAGCCCGCTATCATCGCGCGCTCATGCCGGACACCCCGGATTCGCGCGACGCCGAGTCTGTCGAGCGCCGGCTGGCGCGGCTGCTCGATACCGCCCCGCTGGCGCGGATCGTCCCGCATCTCGCACCCGAGCTCCTGCACCGGGTCATCGTCCACCGCGGTCTCGACGCCTGCACGGAGCTGGTCGCCTCAGCCACACCGGCGCAGCTCACGACCCTGCTCGATCTGGACCTCTGGGTGAGCGACCGTCCCGGCCTCGACGAGCAGCTGGACGTGGCGCGCTTCGGCGAGTGGATCGAGGTGCTCGTCAACGATGACGAGGGGACGGCGGCGCGAACGATCGCCGCCATGGATCGGCAGCTCGCCATCGCCGGCCTCTCCCGGTACATCCGCGTGTGCGATCCGGCCGCGCTGGCGGCAGACCTGTCCACCGGCGACGAGCCGTCCGACGTCACGGCCGGCACGACGGCGGATCCGGGCCGTGAAATCGGCGGCTACGTCGTGCGCGCGCGCAGAACCGACGCGTGGGACGCCATCGTGTCGCTGCTGATGACGCTCGCCGACAGCGACGCCGAGTGCTTCGACGCCCTGATGAGCGGATGTCGCGCGCGTTCAAACGACGGCTGGGAACTCGACGGCCTCGACGACCTGCTGCTCGGGCCGGAGCAGCAGCAGCTCGACGTGACGCTCGATCGCGAGGGCCGGCGGGCGATCCAGGGCTACGTGACGCCGGCGGATGCTCGCGCCTTCCTGAAGGCGGCGCGCCAGTCCATGGGCGTGCGTACGAGGAGCGCGCCCGAGGCGAATGCTGTCGCAGCGCCGTACTTGCGCGAGTCAGCCGGGCCCGCGCCCATTCCGGACGTCGCCTCGGCGCCCGCTCATCTGCTGAACGCCCCGCCTCCGACGGATCCCGACGATGCCGCGGCCGTCCGGGACATCGTCGAGCTGCTCGCGGAGGCGGGGCTCGTGCCCGAGCAATCGCGGGCGCTGCTCGAGGCGCCAGACCGCCCCGACACCGCACGCCTCCCTGCGCTCCGATCGCTGATGAGCGAGCTGCACCGCTCGAATCCCGCGTCGTACCTGGAACGGAGCCGTGAACTGGCGTTTCTCGCCAACACGCTCGTGGCCGGGTGCTCCGTGCAACAACGGGCGTTCACGCCCCGGGAAGCGTCCGACGCGGCGGCGTGTACCTGCAATCTGGGCCTCGAGCTCCGGCCCGACGCCGGTCCCAACCTCCTGCGGGCATTCGAGGCCGGCTGGACGGCGCTGCACGAACAGGTGAGCCTCGGCGCCGCGGACCGGCTCCTCGAGATCCTGGCCGAACTTGCCGCCGGAGACACGGAGACCCAGTCGAGCGTCCAGGATCTGCGCCGTCTCCTCTCGCGAGAGCGCGCGGCCGGCACGCCGTGGCGCGCGCGCGACGCGCTCGACGTGATCGCGATCCTCGACACCACGGCGTGGGCCGCGCTGCTCGGGCTGCTGGACGAGTGTCCCGTCCTGCCCGCCGCACTCCGAGCGCTGCTCGACAAGCGGACCGCTGCCGTGAGCGCCACGGCGTTCGAGTTCATCGCGTCCGTCGACCAGATCGCGGCCATCCGCCGGTTCCTCGCCACACTGGGCGCGCTGCTCGCCCGCTGAGGCGCGGCGTCTGGCGGAACACGGCAACCACGCCTCCACCCGACGCGAGGGTGACCGTCAGCGTCTGGGTCTTCGTCACGGTCTGCGTGTGCTGGTTGATTCGATTGGGGTCCGATCCGTCGGGCCGATCGTCCGTGCGGACGTCGGCCTCGAACGTTCCGCTGCCCAGGAAATCGAGCGGCAGCTCGACGTCGCGACTCGTCCAGTTCGTGATGCCGCCCAGGTACCAGCGGGTGCCGCTGCGCCGCGCGACGACCACGTACTCGCCGGGCTGGCCGGCAACGAACCGTGTGTCGTCCCACGTGGTCGGCACGTCCTCCACGAAGTCGAACCCGGCCTGGCCCTCGTAGGCTTCTGGAAAGTCAGCCACCATCGGCATCGGATTCTCGAAGACCACGTACAGCGCCAACTGATGCGCCCGCGTGCCCAGGATCTCCGGCTTCTCTTCGCGAGGGCGGAAACGATCGCGGGCCACGGCGCGAAAGCCTCCGAGGTGGTAATCGACCGGGCCGGCCAGTGCACGCGTGTAGGCGACATCCACGTCGTGCTGCGGGGTACACCTGTCGTCCCACTTGAGATACTCGAGGTTCAGCACGCCTTCGCGGTTGAACAGGTTGGGATACGTGCGCTGTTCCCCGCTGAACGCGTACGAGCCGTGAAACTGCACATGGAGCCGGTGTCGCGCGGCGGCCTGCAGCACCTGCTCCTGCCACTCGACCATCCGCTCGTCGTCGCGATCCATGAAGTCCACCATCAGGCCCTTGATGCCCCACTGCTCGTACCTGCTGAAGGCGTCCTCCAGGCGCTCGCTGAGAGGTTTCCAGTAGACCCACAGCCGGATGCCCACGTGCTTCCGTCGTGCGTACTCCAGGATCCGGGGCATCCCGAGGTCGGGCCGCGGCGTCAGGATGTCGGTATCGGGCCGCGGATCGTAGCCCGGCCCGCCGCTTTGCACGTACCAGGGGCGGCTGTCAGCGACGCCGATGACCGAGTGGTAGGCAATCCCGTGAGCGGCGCAGAAGTCGATGTACTTCTTGTGAATCGCGAAGTTCACGTCGGGCGTGGAGATCGTGCCGTGCTCGACGACGCCGTTCCACCAGTGCCAGGTCGTCTTGCCGGGCCTGGCCCAGCTGAAATCGCCCCGAGCCGGATCGTTCAGCGCGAGCAGGAGGCTGCTTTCGATCAGCTGGCCGGCCCGATCGGCCAGCAACACCACCCGCCATGGGCTCCAGAGCGGCGCGGCGGCGGCGACGACCGCATCCGTTCTCCCCGGCAGCGGCGAGAGGCGGCTGCGCAGTGTCGTTCTGCCAGCGTCCGGCCGCTCCAGATACATGCCCGCGAAACCCCGCAGCCGGGCCTCGGTGATGGCAGCGGCACTCCCGTCGGGCCACGTGGCGAGCATCGGCGTTTCGACGAGTTTGTGGACTGGCACATCCGACAACGGCCTCCGGCCGTACAGGGCTTCGTGAGAGGTCGTGAACGTGTCGTACGTCGCCAGCATGACGCCGGGGTTGCCTTCCAGCGCGAATTCGGTGTCCTCGTCTTCGATCACCACGTCGTGGAGCCGCGTCTGCTGCGGAAAGCCGTATCGCAAGGCGACTCCCTCGTCGTACGCGCGGAGCTCGAGGTCCCACTGAATGCCGCGGGTGCTCTCGAGCCGCATCGTCGTGGCGTGACAGTGATTCCGGAGACTCGCAGCCTTGCCCCAGGGGAGCGCGCTCGATTCGTCGAGCTCTCTGTCCGAGACGCCGAGAAGCCTGGCGCCGGCCGCGATCGGACCCAGGTCCTTCAGGCGGACTTCAATCGAGGACGCCGCAATCAGGACGTGGCCCGCTCGCTCGACCGAATAGGTCACTGCATTCCCGCTCACCGCGGCGACGATCCGGACCCTCCCGTTCGGCGACTCGACCACGGTCGGCCGGCTGGCGCCTCGCGTGCAGGCGGACATCGAGCCGGCGACGACGGCCGCGCCGACCAGAACGATGGACCTGAGCACTCCGTGTCTCCGGCAATGGGGCGGGCGCATGATCATGGCCTTCGATCTGGGCGCGGCCCCCCGGCCGCTCGAGCCGTGCCGTGGAGGAGATCGCGCGCTAGCAGCCCGTGGCGCAAGTGGCCTTAGCGGTCTCGCGGTCGTGGGCTACTTTGCTTCGCGCGTCGTCAGATTAGGACGGTGGCCTGAAACCGCAAACGCTACGAAGCCCCCGGTGGCTAAAGCCACTGCAGCCCCGACGCGCAGGAGTGCGGTTCCCTGCATCGTCTCCCATTCAAGGACCGCTCTCGCGCGATCAGGCCCGAGAAGTGTGGCCGCGAGTGCTTGGATGCACATCACGGCTCCTAACGCGCGCAGCGTCTTTGGTGCACGAGAGGCCGGGGCGGACAGGATCACCACGAGTCCCATGACCACGCGAACAGCGCCGGCAGCATAGAGTCCAACGGGCGTCGCGAAGTACAGCCGCCGAACCGTCGTCCCACTCTCGGGCGAAATGAGGCCCACGATGCCAACGACGATGGTGAAGACCGCGACGAGGAACGCTGCAGATCTCACGCCCTCTCCTTCGGGCCGCTTTGTTGGATGCGGCAGCGAGCAGTCCGTCGTGAAAGAGAGTACTCAGGGATCGACACGGGTACGGTCTGGTACTACACTGCGCGCATGGCGATGGGCAGACGCACACGAGATCGACAGCCGCCGATATGGGTCACGACCACGGACTTGCCGACGGCGGCGAGCCATCCGTTCTACCGGCGGTAGAATCAGGTTCTGCGTGACCACGGGTCCGACGCGTTCGCCGAAGCTGAGTGCGCTCAATTCTATGCCGAGACGATGGGCCGGCCGGGGGTGCCGCCGGGCATCTACTTCCGGTTGCTGCTGATCGGCTGCTTCGATGGCATTGATTCGGAGCGCGGGATCGCCTGGCGCGCCGCGGATTCTGACGCGCCTTGCCAAGGCGTCCGGAATCGGCACGCCGACGCGCGCCGACCTCGCGCGGCTCGACCGCTGGCGGAAGAAGAAGGGATCGGATGCCGACTGGACGTCGCCGTCGGATTCGGACGCGAAGATTACGAAGATGAAGGACGGGCGCACGCACTTGGCGCATAAGGCGGAGCACGCGGTCGATCTGGAGACCGGCGCGATCGTCGGCGTGACGGTGCAGGACGCCGCCCATGGCGATACGACGACGATGCCCCAGACCTTGGCCGACGCGGTGCAGCAACTCGATCAGGTCACGGACCCGCAGGGCGACCCGGTGCCGCTCGCGGACGACGTGGTGGCCGACAAGGGCTGTCATAGTCGGGCGGTCATCTTGGAACTCAGTCGGCAGCACTCCGCACCTACATCAGCGAGCCCGACCGCGGGCGACAGTCGTGGCACGATCAGGCCGCGGCGCGCGACGCGGTCTATGCGAATCGTCGTCGGATTGGCGGGGCGCGCGGCGGGCGCCTAGTGCGGCGGCGCGGCGAACGCCTGGAACGCGGCTTCGCGCACGTCCATGACACCGGCGCGATGCGGCGCACGCACCTGGGCGGGCACGAGAATATTTTGAAGTGCGCGTACGTGCAGACGAGCGCATTCAATCGCGGCCTCCTGATGCGCCGCCTGATGGGCGTGGGGACCCCACCCGGCCTGCAGGGCCGCCTCGTCGCCGTGCTGTTGTGGCTGATCGGAGGCTGCCGCGCGGTCCTCGCGGGTGAACACGCGCGGTGGCCCGCCTCACGCGATCCTGATCGTTTCACCGCTCCAATCGGCGGCGAAGCGTCAAAGCATCCTTGGTGTGCTGCAACCTGGACTTGTGCCACGGCCTGCTAGTCCTCCCGGAAGCGCTCCAGGAACCGGACCAGCCGCCACGCATCGCCAAACGTGCTGACGATGCCGAGCGAGGCGCGGACCGCACCGGCGGCCTTCGGGTCGATGCAGTGGCGGAACTCGTCGTACGTCATGCGGCCCTCGGGGGGCCCGAGACACGCGGCGATCTCGTCCCTCGAGAGCGAAAACGCCAGCTCACCCGCCCCGGGATTGCAGAAGCAGCCGGTCCGGAGCGAGATCCCGTCCGTGCAGGCCCGCTCGTCCACGAGCGCGTGATCGACGAGCCCGCCGTCGGCGTGCACCACGTTGAAGGCGATCGTCCCGCCGCGCCGCTCGGCAGCCACTGGGCCATACACGCGGACCAGCGGGCGGCCGTCCGGGTGTGCGAGCGCCTGCAGCGCTCCGAGCAGCCACGACGTCAGCAGCCTCACCCGCTCGTGCACGACGTCGATGCCGGCCGACTCGAGCAGGTCGAAGCCCAGTTCGACGGCGGGCAGCGCGAGGAAGTTCGAGGTGCCGTCCTCGAACGCCGCGGTCCCCGGCGCGTAGCGGAAGCGGTCGGCCTGCACCGACGCCACCTCGATCGTGCCGCCGGCAAACCACGGGCGTCGGAGCCGCGCGAGCGCCTCGTGCCGGGCGATGAGCGCCCCGACGCCGGTCGGGTACCCGAACATCTTGTAGAACGACAGGGTCACGAAGTCCGGCGTCCACCGCGAGAGATCGAGCGGGCTGGTGGGCGCGAACGCTGCCGCGTCGAGCAGGACGTCGCACCCGTGCGCGTGCGCCCGGTCGATCCAGTCGAGGGGGTGCTGGACACCCGAGAAGTTCGACTGCGCGGGAAACGCGAACAGCGTCCGGCCCGGGTCGCCGCCCGCCTGCGCGAGGGCCTCTTCCACGCCGTCGTCGCGGCCCCTGAGGTCCGGCGGGAACACCGGGACGTACTGCGTGGCGGCGCCACGTGCACGCGCGAACTCGCGGATGCCGTTGACCGAGTTGTGGTTGTCGAAGGTGAGCAGGAACCGGCCCCCGGGCCCGAAGGGGTACGCCTCGCCGACCAGCTTCAGCGCCTGGCTCGCGTTGGCGGTGAAGACGACGCCGTACTCCGCCGGATCGGCCTTGAAGAACGCGAGAACCCGGCGCCGGCACCGCTCGACGGCCTCCGTGCTCGCGCTCGACGTCGGGTTCACGGAGTGCGGATTGCCGTAGACGTGGCCGAGCAGCAGCTCGACATGACGACGTACCTGCGAATCGCCGTAGAGGCCGCTGCCGGTGTAATCGACGTAGACGTGGTGTGCCGCATCGAGGCGCGAGAACTCGCGCGCCCTGAGGTCGTCCAGCGCGTGCGTCGACGCGTAGCCGGGTTCGGCGGCCACGAATGCCGCGAACGCCTGATCCTCCGTCTCGCGCTCCCGAGCGGCCGGCTCCGCCATGCGGCGATTCTACACGCCGGGCCTCCCTCCACGGCTCCCGGCGTTCCTTCAGGGGAACGCGGCCCCCATCGACACCCGCGCGCGGACCGCCGACATTTCGCACCATCTGGCGGGTCTTCGGCGCAATCCCGCTCCCGTACGGGACCGGGGCCGGGGGAATCCCACTGGCCGCCCACCTTTGGCGTGCGCGACCGAGGCACGAGGTTTGCCCTTCATTCGTGGGAAGCCGCCGGTGGCGGCCGGGAGGGCACCTGTCGTGAAGGCAGCACCGCTCGTCAATGGAGAAGTCAGCCGCGGATTCGAGGCGGTACGGGATGCGTTCATCGCCAACTTCACTCGACGGCAGGAGCTGGGCGGCGCCTGTTCTGCCTGGGTCCACGGCGAGCAGGTCGTGGACCTCTGGGGCGGCCTTCGCAACGGGGAGACGGGCGCCCCCTGGCGACAGGACACCATGGTGATCGTCTACTCCGCGAGCAAGGGCCTGGCGGCGATGACACTGGCGCTCGCCCACTCCCGGGGATGGCTGGACTACGAGGAGCGGGTATCCCGGTACTGGCCGGAATTCGCGCAGCACGGCAAGGACCGCGTCACCGTCCGCCAGCTCCTCGCACACCAGGCCGGGCTGTTCGTGCTGGACGAGCCGCTGGATCGCGGCCTTGTCGCCGATCTCGACCGCCTCGCCGTGGTGCTGGCGCGCCAGAAGCCGGCATGGGCGCCGGGTGCGAGGCAGGCGTACCACGCCATTACGCTCGGGTTCTACGAGAACGAGCTGCTGCGCCGCATCGATCCGCGGCACCGCAGCCTGGGGCAGTTCTTCCAGGACGAGATCGCCTCGCCGCTCGGGCTCGACGTGTATATCAGGCTTCCGGAATCGATTCCCGGCTCGCGACTGGCGACCATGACGCGGCCGACGCTCGTCGACCTGTTCCGCGGCTTCCCGCTGCGCCTTGCGCTCGACACGTTGAACCGCCGGTCCAACATCGTCCGGGCGCTCAGGGGATCCGAGCTTCCGCTCGACGCCGAGCACGTCTACGCCCGAGACCTCGAGGTTCCCTCCGGCGGCGCTGTCGGCACGGCCCGTGCGATTGCCCGCGCGTACAGCGTCTTCGCCAGCGGGGGCCGCGCGCTTGGCGCTCCTGCCCGAGACGCTCGACCTGCTGGCGGCGCCGGCGGTTCCGCCCTCGCGCGGCTTCTACGACGAGTGCATGAAGGCCCGAGGGATCCAGTTCGCGCTCGGCTTCATGAAGTCCACGCCCGCGCTGCGATTCGGCACTCCGGGGTCGTACGGCGCACCGGGCGCCGGCGGCGCGCTCGGCTTTGCCGATCCCGCGGCGGGTGTCGGCTACGCCTACGTGACGAACCGCATGGGGACGCGCCTGACGGGCGATCCGCGGGACGTGGCGCTGCGGGACGCGCTGTATGGGGCGATGAGCCATCCGAACCACCGTCGGTCCCGACCGAAATCAGTCGACCACGACGGGAGGCCGGCAGCGCTGGTTCCCTGACGCTGCCCGTCGTCGACGGCATCACTGCCTTTGCCCGCGGTGAGCGGGCGGCCGGATGAGTGACCCGGCGGCCGTGCGAGCGGGTTCGGCACCGGTATAAGATCACAGGTGGAGCCACCGCCCTCAACAACAGAGACCTCAATGACCATGCGCACTCTCGTAGCCTCGCTGTCGTTCACCCTGGCCGTTGCCGTGGCGCCGCTCGCCGCGCAGCCCGGGCCCGGCAAGGAAGTCCTGAAGCTCACGCTGCCGAAGCCGATGTTCATCGGCACGCCGACCAACATCAAGAGCGCCAACCTCGAGCCGATCACCGGCAAGCCGCGCGGGCCGTTCTACGTGCCCAAGGGCACGACGCTCCTGTCGCTGCACAAGACGGTCACGTCGAGCGACTCGGCGCCCGTCATCGGCGAGCTGGACATGGTCACCGACGGCGAGAAGAACGGCGGCGACGGGTACTTCATCGAGCTCGGGCCCGGCCCGCAATGGGTCCAGATCGATCTCGGCGCCTCGCACCCGCTCTACGCCATCCTGGCCTGGCACTATCACAGCCAGGCGCGCGTCTACCGCGACGTCATCGTCCAGGTCTCCGACGACCCGAACTTCAAGACCGGCGTCACGACCGTGTTCGACAACGACCACGACAACTCGTCGAAGATCGCTCTCGGGCACGACAAGGAATACATCGAGGTCGCCGAAGGCAGGCTGTTCGACCCGAAGGGCGCCAAGGGCCGCTACGTGCGCCTCTATTCCAACGGCAACACGACGAACGACCTGAATCACTACGTCGAGGTGGAGGTCTACGGCCTGCCGAAATGAGCCGCGGGCTGGCCGGCGCCCTCGTCGCGCTGGCGATCGCCGCCGGCCTGGCCCTGCGCCTCGCCCGGCTCGACGCGCGTCCGATGCACCACGACGAGGCCAATCAGGCCGTCAAGTTCGGGGCGCTGCTCGAGCACGGCGAGTACCGGTACGACTTCCACGACCACCACGGCCCGACGCTCTACTACCTGACGCTGCCCGCGGCGTGGCTCCGCGGCCAGGCCACGCTCGCCTCGCTCGACGAACGCACGCTCCGCGGCGTCACGGCTGTCGCCGGCGCGGCGACGATCCTCCTCCTGCCGTTCCTCTCGGCCGGCATCGGCCGGACGGCCGTGGCGGCCGGCGCGTGGCTGCTGGCGGTGTCGCCGGCGATGGTCTTCTATTCCCGGATGTACATCCAGGAGCCGCTGTTTGCCGGCTTCACGCTCGCCTTCGTGATCGCCCTCGGGCGGGTCGTCATGGGCGGCGGCCTGCCGTGGTACCTCCTCGCGGGCCTGGCGGCGGGGCTGACGGCGGCGACCAAGGAGACCTCGGTCATCGTGCTTCCGGCGGCGCTGGCCGCCTGCGCCATCGCGTGGCGGTCCGTCGGGCGTGAAGGGCCGTGGAGCGGCTTGGGCGCGCGATCCTGGTGGGCGGGACCGCTCGCGGGCATCGTCACGGCGGGCGTGGTCGCGGCGCTCTTCTACTCGTCGTTTCTCCGCGCCCCCGGTGGGATCCTCGAGCCCTTCCGCGGGGCTGGCACCTACCTCGCGCGCGGCGTCGAGCCGGCGGCCCACGCGCACCCGTGGTCCTACTACGTGAGCCTGCTCGGCTACTCCTCGTCCGGAGGGCTGCGGTGGAGCGAGGGCGTCGTCCTCGCTCTCGCGGTGGTCGGCGCCGTGGCCGCCTGGCTCAGGCCCGACCAGGCGTTCCCCGCCCGTCGGTTCTGGGGACGGTATCTCTCCGCCTACGCGCTTCTCGCCACGGCCGTCTTTTCAGCCATCCCCTACAAGACGCCGTGGAACCTGCTGCCGTTCTACGCCGGCGTGATCGTGGTGGCGGGCGCCGGGTTCTCGCGGCTCGTTCACGCCACCACGTCACGGCTGGCTCGCGCCGCGCTCGTCGCGCTGTTCGCGACGGCCTGCGGGCACCTGGGATGGCAGGCCTGGCGCGCTTCGGTGACGTACGCTGCCGATCCGCGCAATCCCTATGTCTACGCACAGACGGTCCCTGACACCGTCCGGATGGCCGCTCGCATTCGCGACCTGGCCGCGATCGATCCCAATGGCGTGGGTATGCAGGTGTCGGTCATTGCGTCTCCCTACGAGCAGTGGCCGATGCCCTGGTACCTGCGGGCGATGCCGAACGTGGGCTACTGGACCTCCGTCGGCGACCCGCTGGCCCTGCAGGCCCCGGTGATCGTCGCCGCCGTGGACCAGACGCCGGCACTCGACGCGGCGCTCGGCGACCGTTACGTGTCGGAGTTCCACGGCCTCAGGCCAGGGGTGCTGCTGGCGCTCTACATCGAGCGCGGCCTGTGGGACCGGTACCTGGCGCAGGTCGCGGAGCATTGCGGGCAGGGGCCGGCTGTGGCAATGTGGCGGTCGGAGCCGTGACGCCGCCCCAACTGGCCCTGGTCGTGCCGTGCTACAACGAGGCGTCCCGCCTGGACCCGGCGGCCTTCCTCCGGTGCGTGGCCGCCCGCCCGCACGTCCATCTCGTGATGGTCGACGATGGGAGCGCGGACGGGACGGGGGAGATGCTCGAGGGGATTGCCGGGGTGGCCCCCGCGGCCGTGACCGTGGTCCGGCACGCGCCGCGACGGGGCAAGGCCGAGGCCGTGCGGGCCGGGATCCTCGCGGCGCTGTCCCGGCGGCCGGCGCTGGTGGGGTTCTTCGATGCGGACCTCGCGACGCCGATTGCGGCCATCGACGACTTCCTCGCCGTGCTGGGCAGCCGGCCTGGCGTCGAGTTCGTGCTCGGCTCGCGCGTGATGCTGATGGGCCGTGACATCCGCCGGAAACCGATGCGCCACTACCTGGGACGGGTGTTTGCCACCGCTGCGTCGCTGGCCCTGGATCTTCCGGTGTACGACACCCAGTGCGGCGCGAAGGTCCTCCGCGCCAACGAGGCGACGGCGTCGATGTTCGCCGCGCCCTTTCACAGCGAGTGGATCTTCGACGTGGAGCTGATCGCCCGCTACCTCCGGCTGCCGGTCGGCCCGGGCGAGCTCCCCCGCCGGGACCGGCTGTACGAGCTGGTGCTGCCCGCATGGCACGACAGACCCGGATCGAAGCTGCGCTGGCTCGACTTCGCGCGCGCAGTGGTCGATCTCGGATACATTTGGCGCGAGCGCGTCGCCAATGGCTGAATCTTCCGCGCAGGAGTGCACACGATGAGCAACGAGAAGCAATCATCCCCCGGGATCTCGCGCCGGGATTTCGTGACCACCGCCGCCGCCACCGCGGCCGGCCTCACGATTGTCCCGCGCCACGTGCTCGGCAAGGGGTTCCAGGCGCCCAGCGACACCGTGAACGTCGCGGTCGTCGGCTACATCCACGGCATGGGTACGTCGAACCTGATGAACGTCGCCAAGAGCGACAACATCGTCGCGCTGTGCGACTGCGACGACAGCGCCGCGGCGCACGAGGCGCTGACGAGGCGGGGCACGTGGGAGAAGTTCCCGAAGGCGGCGCACTACAAGGACTTCCGCGTGATGCTCGAGAAGCAGAAGGACATCGACGCGGTCGTGGTGGCGACTCCCGACCACAACCACGCCGTCGTGGCGATGGCGGCCATGCAGCACGGGAAGCACGTCTACGTGCAGAAGCCGCTCACGCGGACGATTGCCGAGGCGCGGGCACTGACCGAGGCGGCGCGGAAGTACAAGGTCGTGAGCCAGATGGGCAACCAGGGCCACTCGGAAGAAGGCCTGCGTCTCATGCAGGAATGGGTGGCGGCCGGCGCGATTGGCGACGTGCGCGAGGTGCACTGCTGGACGAACCGGCCGATCTGGCCCCAGGGCATGCCCACTCCGACCGACACCCCGGCCGTGCCCGACGGGCTGGACTGGGACATCTGGATTGGCCCGGCGGCAATGCGCGCGTACAACCCGGCCTACCATCCGTTCAGCTGGCGTGCGTGGCAGCCGTTCGGCGCCGGGGCCATGGGCGACATGGCGTGCCATGTGATGGACGCCTCGTTCACGGTGCTGAAGCTCGGCGCGCCGACCAGCGTGATCGCCACCGAGTCGTACATCGTCCTGCCGGCCGAGCACGGGTACGGCACGCGGGTCGAGTACACCGACAGCTTTCCGCCGTCCACAGTGATCCACCTGTCGTTCCCGGCGCGCGGCGAGATGCCGCCGGTCAAGCTGCACTGGTACGACGGCGGCCTGCTGCCCGAGCGGCCCGAGGATCTCGAGCCCGAGCGCAAGATGCCCGAGTCGGGCACGATCTTCGTCGGCGACAAGGGCAAGATGTGGTGCGAGACGTACTCGGAGAGCCCGCGGCTCATCCCCGAGTCGGCCATGACCGCGTTCACCCGTCCGCCCAAGACGCTGCCGCGCGTCCCGGAAGGGCGCAACGGCCACGAGAAGAACTGGCTCGACGCCATCCGGACGCACGGCCAGGCCGTCTCGAACTTCGACTACGCGGGTCCGTTTGCCGAGGTCGTGCTGCTCGGCAACGTCGCGCTGCGCTATCCCGGCACCCGGCTGATGTGGGACTCGGAGAACATGAAGGTCACCAACATGCCGGACGCCGATCAGCTCATCCGGCCGACGTTCCGCGCCGGCTGGTCGCTGTAGCGCCAGGCTCGCGTTCTACGTGGCGCAGGCCTCGGGCCTGCTTCGGTGTGGCAGACCTGAAAGGTCTGCGCTACATACGCCAGATGCCCATCACCTGCAGGGCAGGCCTTCAGGCCTGCCCGACGCATGCGGACTCCCGTCCTCACGCGTACGCGCTGGAGCTGACCACTCGGGCCTGCTTCGGTGTGGCAGACCTGAAGGTCTGCGCTGCATACGCCGGATGCCCATCACCTGTAGCGCAGGCCTTCAGGCCTGCCTCGCCCGGGGGCTGACCACGTGCCGGAATCCGGCGGCAACTGGCGCGCCGATCCGGCACGCCCGCGAGTCCAGCCCGACGGCGGGCTCGCGATCGAATCGCGGGGCGGCCTGGGCGGCGTGCGGCGCTTCTCGCACGAGGCGATGGCTACCGTCTTCGAGGTGTTCGTCGTCCACGACGACGGGCAGTACGCGGCGCAGGCGGCGCATGCCGCCTTCGACCTCGTGGATCGCCTCGAGCGCGAGCTGAGCCGCTTCATCCCGAACAGCGATATCCAGCGGATCAGCCACCTCGCGGCCGGCGAGCGGACGAGGGTCACGCCGACCACGCTGGAGTGCCTCGTGATCGCGCGGCACATGTACGAGCTGACGGGCGGCGCGTTCGACGTGTCGATTGGCACAGGCCTGCCTTCCCTGGCGCTCGACCCCGAAACGTTCGAGGTGCGCGCCACCACGAATGGCGTGCGGGTGGACCTCGGCGGGGTCGGCAAGGGCTACGCGGTGGACCTGGTGGCGGAGCTGCTCGAGGAGTGGGGAATCGGGCGCGCGCTCGTGCACGGCGGGTTCAGCTCCGTACTGGCCCTCGAGCCGCCGCCCGAGAGCGACGGCTGGCCGCTGACGCTCAGCGACCCGGCCGCACCCTCGCGGGTGCTCGAGCGGCTGTCGGTGCGCCAGACCGCGCTCGGCGCCTCCGGCATCCGCAAGACGGACCACATCGTCGATCCGCGCACCGGCGAGCCCGTCCGCGGGCGGCTGGCGGCGTGGGTGACCGTGCCGCGCCCGCACGCGGCGCGTGAGGCGACGGCGCGGGACGGCCCGCGGCTGGCGGCGAGTGCCATCGCCGACGCGCTGACGACGGCGTTCATGCTGCTCGCGCCGGAGGAGATCGAGGATCTCTGCGCGCGAAGCCCGGGGGTCCGGGCGTGGATGCTGCAAGGCTCCGCTGATGCGCGAGTGCCTGGCGAACTGCATGAATTCGGCCGTGGACCCGGCGATTGACCTCTCCTCGTGCGTGGACTAAGCCTAGTCCATGAAGACGGTGAACCTGCACGCGGCAAAGACGCACTTGTCACGGCTGGTCGATGAAGCGGCGGCCGGCCAGGACGTGGTCATCGCGAAGAGCGGCAAGCCCATGGTCCGGCTTGTCCCCGTGGCCAGCAAGGTCCGTCGGACGGGGTTCGGCACGCTTCGAGGCAAGATTCGGATCGCCGACGATTTCGATGCGCCGCTTCCTGACGACCTCCTCCGGGCGTTCGGCGCCACGCGGTGAATCTGCTCCTCGACACCCAGGCACTCCTCTGGTGGAAGGGGGGCAGCCGCAAGCTCGGACGCCGTGCCCGACGTGCCATCGAGAGCGAGGCGGTGACCGTGCGGGTGAGCGCCGCGAGCATGTGGGAGATGGCGATCAAGATCCAGTCTGGCCGCCTGACGCTGAAGAAGCCACTCGAGGCCTGGATGCCCGAAGGCCTGGAGCGCGACGGATTCCTGCTGTTGAGCGTGTCTGTCGAACATGCCGTCGCCGTGGCCTCGTTGCCGGCACACCACCACGATCCGTTCGACCGGATGCTGGTTGCGCAGGCGCGGGTTGAAGGCCTGACCCTCGTGACGTCGGACGCGGCGTTCGACGAGTACGACGTGCGGGTGCTCGACGCCCGGGTGTGACGGGCGTCGCGTGGGCAGGCCTGAAGGCCTGCGCTAACACGTGGGCGCTACACCCGGGCAGGCCTGAAGGCCTGCGCTACACGTGGGCGCTACACCCGGGCAGGCCTGAAGGCCTGCGCTACACGCGGGCGCTACACCTGGGCAGGCCTGAAGGCCTGCGCTACATGCGCTCCGCTCAGCGCTCGAAGGACGGCTCTCCCGGCTTCAGGATCAGCTGCGGCGGAAAGTCCGCCGCCTTCTGGGCCCCCGGCACGTCCAGCCGCTTGCGGGCGACGTAGGGGGCGTCCGGGTAGAGCGGAATGAAGCGCCCCTTCGTCCTGCCCAGGATGTCGAACATGTGGTCGCTCATCTGCTTCGCGATCCGGGTGAACGACGGATCGTCCGTCAGGTTGTGCATCTCCATCGGATCGGCCTTCAGGTCGTACAGCTCGTCGATGTCCCACCGGCCGTAGTAGCGGATGAACTTGTACTGGTCCCCGCGCAGCGCGAACGTCGTCGGCGTCTGCGGGAAGTTGCGCTCCCAGTAGTACTCGTAGAGCAGCTCGGTCCGCCACGGGGCCGCCTTCTGCTCCGCCAGGGGCAGCATGCTCGCGCCGACCGTGTACGCGGGCGGCTTCAGGCCTGCTGCGTCGAGGACTGTCGGGGCGATGTCGAGATTCGCCACTACCTGATCCACCGTCCGGCCGCCTGAGAACAGCTGGGGACACTGCATCAGTAAGGGCACGCGCATCGACTCCTCGTAGGCGGTGCGCTTGTCGATGATGCCGTGCTCGCCGAACGCGAAGCCGTTGTCGCCCATGTAGATGACGAGCGTCGAGTCGAGCAGGTGCTCCGACTGCAGGTAATCGAGCACCTGGCCGATGCTGTCGTCCACGCTCCTGAGCGTCTCGGCGTACCGCTCGAAGTACTCCGTGATGTCCAGGCGGCTGTTGTACGGGTAGTCCACGCCGTGCCAGCTGTTTCGCTGGTCGCGGACCCAGCGGGGGCGCTTCTTCTCCTCCTCGGGCGGATAGTGCTGGCTGGCCGGAGGCTGGAGGCGCGGGGATGCGAGCGTGCCCTTGTACTTGTCTTCCGGAACGAAGTCGGCGTGCACGCCCTTGTGCGAGAGATACAGGAAGAACGGCTTCGACCGGTCCCGCGCCTTCAGCCAGTCCAGGGCATAGGTGGTGAGCTCGCCGGTGATGTAGCCCTTCTGCGGCACCTTCTTCCCGTCGACGTTCAGGCCTTCCGCCGTCGGCAGGTACTCGCCCTGTCCGCGGAAGCTGACCCAGTGGTCGAAGCCTGGCTGCGGGCCGCCCTGGTCGTTGCCCATGTGCCACTTGCCGATGAACGCCGTCTGGTAGCCGGCCTTCTGGAGGTACTCGGGGAAGAAGATCGTGCCCTCCGGAGTGGCCGAGTTGTTGTCCACGATCCGGTGCTGATGCGCGTAGAGGCCCGTCAGGATCGTGGCCCGGCTGGGCGAGCAGAGCGACGTTGTCACGAACGCATTGCGCAGGTGGACGCCGGCCCGCGCGATGCGGTCCATGTTGGGCGTCCTGGCGATGGGGTGGCCCATGAAGCTCATCGCGTCGTAGCGATGGTCGTCCGAGAGGATGAAGACGACGTTGCGGGGCGTGGCGCCGGCAATCCGCTCGAGAGGCTGCACCCCCGACGGAGGCGCCTGCTCCCCGCCCGCCGTGCTGAACGAGAGGCCGCCGACGACCAGGCCCGCCGCGAGGGCCATTCGGGTGACACGCTGCATGGACGTGTTCCTTACCACGGCGCACGCCTGCCGCGCGCCCGGTCGCAGATCCGCCGGGACACTGCGTGTACACGGGATCCTGCAGCGTCCGGCCTGTGGATGTGTGCGCGGAGTCTACCATGCCAGCTATACTTCGGGGGGATCGCGGAACGTCAGGAGATGGGAATGGCTGGAGAGGACCGGAAAGACAAGGCGGGCGCGCCGGAGGGGCCCGAGACGCCGCGGCGGCTGGATCGGCGCGAGGTGCTGAAGGGGCTGTCCACGGTGCCGGCGCTGGGGCTGTTCGGCTATGCCTGGCACACGCAGCGGGAGTACCAGCAGGCCGTGGCGGAAGCGGCCGCGGCGCCGCCGGTCGCGCCGGCCGATCTGCAGGTGATCAACGTCGCGCTGCTCGGCGCCGGGGCCGAGGGCCAGGTGCTCACCGACGCCATGCTGCGCATCCCGGGCCTGCGCTTCCGGGCCGTCTGCGACATCTGGACCGAGTACAACCAGAAGCGGGTCGTCAACACGCTGAAGAAGTTCAAGCACGAGGTGACCGGGTACGAGGACTACCGCGAGATGCTCGACAAGGAGAAGGACATCGACGCGGTCGTCATCGCCACGCCCGACTTCTGGCACGAGCAGCACACGGTGGACTGCCTGAAGGCCGGCAAGCACGTGTACTGCGAGAAGGAGATGTCCACGACGGTCGAGGGGGCCAGGCACATGGTGGCCGCCGCCCGCGAGACCGGCAAGCTGCTGCAGATCGGCCACCAGCGCCGATCGAACCCGCGGTACCTGCACTGCTACAACAAGCTCCTCAACGAGGCGCACCTGCTCGGTCGCATCGTGACGGTCAACGGCCAGTGGAACCGTGCGGTCTCGCCTGACCTCGGCGCTCCGGACCGCTACGCGATCCCGGAGGACCGGCTGAAGAAGTACGGCTTCAAGGACATGCACCAGTTCCGCAACTGGCGCTGGTACAAGGGCAAGGGCGGCGGACCCATCGTGGACCTGGGCTCGCACCAGATCGACATCTACAGCTGGTTCCTGGGCGCGAACCCAACCGGCGTCATCGCCAGCGGCGGCACGCTCTACTACGAGCCGAAGACGCACGAGTGGTACGACACGGTGATGCTGATCTACGACTACCAGACGTCGCTCGGCCCCGCCAAGGCGTACTACCAGACCCAGACGACCAACGGCAGCCAGGGGTACTTCGAGAACTTCATGGGCGACCAGGGCACGCTGCTCATCTCCGAGTCGGAGGTGAACTACGCCGGGCAGCTCTATCGCGACCCGAATGCCCCCGCCTGGGACGAGTGGGTCCAGAAGGGTTACATCACGGCCCCCAAGGTCCGCGAGGTGCCGGACAAGGCGGCCTCCGGCGGCGCCGTTGCCGACGTCCGCGAGTCGGTCGCGCCCGACCAGCACCTGGTGCCGGTGACCCTGCGCGACCCCTATCATCAGCCGCACCTGCAGAACTTCTTCGACGCCGTGCGCGGCAAGGCCCAGCTGAACTGCCCGTCCGAAGAGGCGTTCCAGACGTGTGTCGCCGTGCTCAAGGTGAACGAGGCCGTCGAAGCACGGCAGTGGCTGCCGTTCAAGCCGGAAGATTTCAAGGTCTAGAGGAGCCCGACACCGATGCTGCACGACACGCGCTCCAACGCGCCATTGATCGCGATCACCCTGCTGCGGGTGTTCGTGGGCTGGCACTTCCTCTATGAGGGCATCGCGAAGCTCAGCTCGACGTCGTGGTCGGCGGCCGGTTACATGAAGCAGGCGCGCGGGCCCTTTGCCGAGGTGTTCCGGGGGATTGCCGCCAACCCGAACCTGCTCGCCAACGCCGACCTCATCACGATGTGGGGGCTGACGATCGTGGGGGTGCTCCTCATCCTGGGCCTCTTCACGAGGCTGGCCAGCCTCGCCGGCATCGGGTTCATCCTGCTCTTCTATCTCTGCAACCCGCCGTTCGTGGGCTACTTCTACTCAATCCCCACCGAGGGCAGCTACCTGATCGTCAACAAGAACCTCGTGGAGATCGCCGCACTGGCCGTCATCTTCTTCACGGGCAGCGGCCGTTTTGCCGGTCTCGACCGCATCGTGCATGCCGCGCTGGCGCGGCGCCCGAAGCTCGCCACGGCGTAGCGCTTCCGTAAAGGTCGCTTGACCGCACACGCCACTGCGCCCTGAGCCGTGCGTCCGCGCACGCGGCTGTAGACGAGGAGACCGCACATGCCACTCGCCACTGCCTCGATTGACAGGCTCCGGCAGCAGTTCCGGGGCGAAATCGTGACGCCTGCCGATGCCGGGTACGACAAGGCCCGGCGCGTGTGGAACGCGATGATCGACCGGCGGCCCGCGCTGATCGTCCGTCCGCGCTCGGCCGCCGACGTCGCCGAGGCCGTCGCCTTTGCCCGTGACCAGCGGCTGCCGCTGGCCATTCGCGGGGGCGCTCACGGCATTGCCGGCACCGGGACGTGCGACGCCGGGCTCGTCATCGACTTCTCGTCGATGAAGGCGATTGCCGTCGATCCGGACCGCCGGACCGCGCGCGCCGAGCCGGGCGTGAAGTGGACCGAGCTCGACACCGCCACCCAGGCGCACGGCCTGGCGACCACGGGCGGGACCATCGGCGACACGGGGATTGCCGGGCTCACGCTCGGCGGCGGCTTCGGCTGGCTCGAGGGCAGCCTCGGCATGACGGTCGACAACCTGACCGGCGCCGACGTCGTGCTGGCCGACGGCCGCCTCGTGCACGCCGGCGAGAACGAGCACCCGGATCTGTTCTGGGCGCTTCGAGGCGGCGGCGGCAACTTCGGTGTGGTCACCGCGTTCGAGTACCGCCTGCACGCCATCGGGCCGACAATCGCCGGCGGCATGGTCGTCCACCCGTACACCGCTGCGCGCGAGATGCTGCAGTTCTATGGAGAGCTCTTGAAGACCGCGCCGGATCCGCTGACGGTCGCCGCCGCAATCCTGACCGGGCCCGACGGAAACAAAGCCTGCGCGATGGTCTGCGCCTATGCGGGCCCGCTCGAAGAGGGGCTGGAGGCGGTCCGGCCCGTCAAGGCGTTCGGCTCGCCGGTGATGGACGCCATCGGTCCGCTGCCGTACCTGCAGCAGCAGGCGTTGCTCGAGAACGCCATGCCGCCCGACAAGCGGAACTACTGGAAGGCCGAATTCCTCGACGCCCTCTCGGATGGGTTCATCGACACCTGGGTCGACGCGTACGCCGGCGCGGTGTCGCCGATGTCCACCCTGCTGCTCTTCCCGATCCACGGCGCGGCCGCCCGCAAGGCCGTCGACGCCACGGCATTCCCGCAGCGCGGTGGCATCCACCTGGGCATCTACGCGCTCTGGAATGCCGCCGACCAGGACGCCGCCAACGTGGCATGGGTCCGCGACACCTGGCAGCGGATCCGCCCGTTTGCCGCCGGCGGCCTGTACGTGAACGAGATCGGTGGAGACGACGGACAGGACCGCGTGCGGCAGGCCTATGGCGTCAACTACGCGCGGGTGGCGGCCATCAAAGCGCGGTACGACCCGACGAACCTCTTCCGGCTGAACGCCAATATCGAACCGGCCGCGACGTGAGATCGCGCTGAGAACCCGGATTCTTTTCCCTGATCACCCTGACGCGAGGAGACCTCGAATGCGGAACCCGATGCTTGGCATGCTCACGCTCGTCCTGCTGCTGCCGGGCGCCACGGCCAGCGCGCAGACATCGAACGCCGAGCTGATGGCGCCCATCAGCACTTTCCTGGACACGTTCAACAAGGGCGACATGGCCGGCGCCGCGGCGACGCATGCGTCCGGAGCCGACCTGACGATCATCGACGAGGTCCCCCCCTACCTGTGGCGGGGCCCGCAGGCGTTCCAGGCGTGGAGTGGCGACCTCGGCAGTGACGCGACCAGGCGCGGCGTGACCGGGCCGACGGTCGCGATCAGCCCACCGACACGTGTCGAAACCAGCGGCGACGAGGCCTACGTCGTGGTTCCGGCGGTCTACAGCTACACGCTGAAGGGTGCGGCCATGCACGAGAACGCGCAGATGACGTTCGTGCTGAAGAAGGGTGCCGGCGGCTGGTTGATCCACGGCTGGACCTGGACCGGACGAAAGCCCATGGCTGGTCCCGCCCGGCGATGAGAATCGCCCGACGCCACGCGCATCGACCGAGCCGGGCGATGGCCCGGCTCGGCACGCGGAGCCTCAGCCGCCCAGGATCTTCATCACGTCGTCGTCGTTGTTGACGGGCACCACCTCGAACGTCAGCCCGTCGGTCCACTCCTGCAGCCACTTCCCGAGCGCGATGCTGTCGGTGGTCTCCGCCAGCACGAACCCCGCGCAGCCGGCCACGTCGTGCCATCGTCCCAGCATCGTCACGCCGGGTCCCGGCAACCCGCCCGTCTTCTTGAAGCGGTCCTGCATCGCGTCGCGATCCTCGGGGTTGAGCGAGTATCTCGTCATGAACAGCATGAGCATCCCTCCAGTGATCGCGCCGATTATACCGACACGCACGGCGTCAGCCGCGAACCTTGACCGGATTCCAGGCGTCGCGCTACTGCTGCAGCCGGTCGCGCATCGGGAAGAAGACGACTTCGAGCCTGACGGCACCTGGTACAGCATGGTGGACCACGATTGCTTACAAGCAACTTCTTCTTCGACAACCTGGGCCTGTTCTCCGTCACTCCCGGCAGCTCCGGCATTTTCGAGGCCGCACCGTCCGGCCAGATTCTTCGTGTGACCCTCCCGTAGGCGGACGCCCGTCCCCTTCCGGCTGTTCCGACGTGGACCGGCCCACGCGCAGTGTCGTGGGCCGGGTGCGTCGGCGCCGTGGAGCGGCCCGGCGTGTCGAGACGTGGTCCGGTAGAATCTGTCCTGGAGCCTTCATGTTGAAGTTTCGCGTGGTCGTACTGGCGTGCCTTGCCGCCATCCCCATCCAGGCGGCAGCGCCCGCTCCCTACGAGGCGCAGGCGCGGGAGATCTTCGCCAGGGTCATTTCGTTCAAGACCGAAATCGGGCAGGGCCAGGTGCCGGCGATGGCGGCGTACCTGGCCGGCCTGTTTCGTGCCGCGGGCTTTCCCGAGGCCGACATCCATGTCGTGCCGCTGAAGGAGACCGCATCGCTGGTCGTGCGGTATCGCGGCACGGGGGCCGGCGGTCGGCCGATTGCCCTCATGGCGCACATGGACGTGGTCACGGCGAAGCCCGAGGACTGGCAGCGCGATCCGTTCACGCTCATCGAGGAAGGCGGGTTCTTCTACGGCCGTGGCACCTACGATGTCAAAGACGGTGTCACGACGTTGAGCAGCACGTTCCTGCGCCTGAAGGCGGAACGCTTCGTCCCGACGCGCGACCTGATCATCGTCTTCACCGGCGACGAGGAGACCGAGCAGGACACGACGCGCGACCTCGTGACCAACCACCGCGACCTGATCGACGCGGAGTTCGCGCTCAACACCGACGCGGGGGGCGGCACGCTGGACGAGGCCGGGCACCCGCAGATCTACTTCCTGCAGACGGCGGAGAAGACCTACGCGACCTTCGAGCTCACCACGCACAACCCCGGCGGGCACAGCTCGCTGCCACGGAAGGACAACGCCATCTACGACCTGGCCGACGCGATCGAGAAGATCCGCAGGTACCGCTTCCCCGTACGCTGGAGCGACACGACGCTGGCCGAGCTCGAGGCGGAGGCGGCCGTCACGCCGGGTCCGCTCGGCCAGGCCATGGCCCGGTTCGCCGGCAACCCGCGGGACGAGGCCGCCGCGGACGCGCTCTACGACGAACCCAGCGAGGTCGGCAAGACGCGGACGACCTGCGTCGCGACGAGGCTGCGCGGCGGACACGCGGACAACGCCCTGCCGCAGTCGGCAACGGCCACCGTGAACTGCCGGATCTTCCCCGGGGTGGCGGTGGACTCCGTGAAGCAGGTCCTGCAGGATCTCGTGGGCTCCGCGGTCACGATCGACCCGGTCGGCCACCCGACGTCCAGCGACCCGTCGCCCCTCCGGCCGGACGTCGTGGCCGCGGTCACGCGAGCCGTGCACGCCCGTCATCCGGGCATCCCGATCGTGCCGGCGCAGGAGTCGGGCGCGACCGACGGCCTGTTCTTCCGGTCGGTCGGCATCCCGACCTATGGCGTGAGCGGGATCTTCATCAAGCACAGCGACGAGTTCGCCCACGGCCTCAACGAGCGGGTGCCGGTCACGTCCTTCTACGACGCCCTCGACCACTGGCACCGGCTGCTCATGGATCTGGCCGGCTCGCACCCGGCGAACTGAAACCGGTGACCGCCGGCGCGGCGTTGACCAGGTCCTGATAGAAGTCCAGTGTCTGGCGCGCGATGCTCGTCCAGCTGAACGTCTGCTCCACGCGCGCCCGCGCCTTGCGCGCCATCGTCGCGCGGCGCGCCGGGTCCGCCAGCAGAGCGTTCACGGCGCCGGCCAGGTCCCGGGCGAACTGCTCCGGGTGACGGGGCTCGGCCCCGGACGCGTCCAGCGTCTCCACCGGGACCAGCAGGCCGGTCTCGCCGTGGTCCACCACCTCCGGGATGCCGCCGACGGCGCTCGCCACGACGGGCGTCTCGCACGCCATCGCCTCGAGGTTGATGATGCCGAACGGCTCGTAGACCGACGGGCAGACGAAGATGGCCGCGTGCGTGTACAGCGTGATCACTTGTGCTTTCGGAAGCATCTCGGGAATCCAGACGATCTCGTTGGCCGAATCGGCACGTGCGCGTGCGACGGCGTCGGTCATCTCGCGGGCGATGGCGGGCGTGTCCGGGGCCCCCGCGCACAGCACGACCTGCGTGCCCGCGCGAAGATACTTGATCGCGTTGACCAGGTGCACGATGCCCTTCTGGCGCGTGATGCGGCCGACGAAGAGCACGTACGGGATGTCGGGACGAATCCCGAGCGCGGCAAGCGTCGCCGGGTTCGGCGTCGGCCGGTACTGGGCCAGGTCGATGCCGTTGTGAATCACGCGAATCCGCGTCGGCGCCACGCCGTAGAGCGACTGCACGTCGTGCTTCATGGCCTCCGACACCGCCACGACGCCGTCGGCGTTCTGGTACGCGGTGCGCTCCACCCAGGTGGACGCGTGGTAGGCCGAGCCCAGCTGCTCCTGTTTCCACGGACGGTGCGGCTCCAGCGAGTGCGTCGTCAGCACGAGCGGGACGCCGTGGAGGTACTTCGTGAGGCAGCCGGCAAAGTGCGTGTACCAGGTGTGGCAGTGGACGATGTCGATGCCGGCGAGCGCACCACCCATGACGAGGTTCTGGAGGAGCGTCGAGAAGAATCGCCCGTGCCGGGGGTCCTGGACGGGGATCTCCACCGGCGGCTCCACTCCCCGCACCGACAGCACCGGCGTCTGCAGGTGCTGGTCGCCGAAGCAGAGCACGCGCACGGTGTGACGGTCGCCGGCCAGCGCCGCCAGCTCCCGCGTCAGGTACTCGACGTGCACCCCGGCGCCGCCGTAGACGTTTGGCGGGTACTCGTTGGTGAGGATGGCGATGTGCATGGGGACACTTATACTTCGCCTCGGGCCGCGCCGTCCCGGTGCCGGCCGCAGGAGGGATGCGCATGTCACGACGGATCGCCGCGGTCACGGCTATCGCCGCGCTCTGCATGATGGGTGTGGGCGCCGCCCGGCAACGATCCAGGGGACCGGCCCTGGACGCGGTGGCCCTGGCAGCCGAGCTGCAGGCCACGACGGCGAAGTGGAATGCCGGTGACCTGGACGGGTTCATCGCGCCCTACGCGCACGACAGCACGTTCATGACGGCCGACGGTCCCGTCGACTGGGCCGCCATGCGGGCGCGCTATCAGTCGAAGTACTTCGGCGGTGGCATGAAACCCCGGCCTCTCCGCTTCGAACGCATTGTCGTGCGCGCGCTGGGAGACGACCACGCGCTCATGACCGGGCGATACGTGCTGGGCGGCGACGGCCAGCCGGATCAGACAGGCTGGTTCACGCTCGTGTGGGCGCGCACCGCCGACGGCTGGCGGATCGAGCACGACCACTCGAGCTGACTCGACGGTGCCTTGCACGTCGCGGCCCGGCCGGGCACAATGCCCGCGTGTTCAGGACACTGTCGCTCACCGCCCTCCTGCTCGCCGCCTGCGCGACCGGCGCCGCGGGCCAGACCGCCGATTCTTCCGCGGAAGAGAAGGCTGCGCTTGCCGCCGTGGACCGCGTCCTCACGGCCCTCTCGACCAACGACTTCACCACGCTCTCCACGATGATGCTGGCCGGGGCCGTGGAGACCGTCGAACGGCCTGACGGCTCGGGTGGAACGGTGATCCGGCGCCAGGGCTTCGACGCGCGAGGCATGACGCCGGGCGACTATCGTGAGCGCTACTGGGATCCGGTCGTCCACGTCCGAGGCCGGCTGGCCGTCGTGTGGGCGCCATACCAGTTCTGGCTCGACGGCACGAGCCACCACTGCGGCATCGACGTGTTCGACCTCGTGAAGCAGGACGACGACTGGAAGGTCGGCAACCTGATGTGGACCTCCGAGCCGGACGGGTGCGCCGCACTCCACCCGCCGGACCCGTCACGGATGCGGCCCAGCCTCGAGGCGCTGCAGGCCTCGAAGACTCCGGCCGCGGGCCGGACGCCGCCACGGCCGGCCCCGCCCACGCGCGATCCGCACACGGCCGGCTATGTGAACGCCACGGAGCTTCCCGACGGCACGCTGCCCTCGCCGGATGTCGAGGGCAACTTCATCGTCGGGCCGACGCACACGCCCGCCCCGGAAACGCTCCCGCAGCCCGGCGTGCCGCAGGGGACGGTATGCGACATTACGATGCACTCCGAGGACAGCCGGATGTACCCGGGCATCGCCCGCGATCCGGGCACGTTCGGCACGCCCGATCCGAACGACCCGGCACGGCTGGTCGTGACGACCAGCCACCCGGCCCCCTACACGCGGAAGGTGTCGGTGTACGTGCCCCACGGCTACTCGGCCGGTGCGCCGGCGCCGTTCATCGTCGGGGCCGACGGCCCCGACCCGCTGCTGTTCGCGACGCTCGACAACCTGATCGCGCACAAGCGCGTGCCGGCCATGGTCGCGATCTCGATTGGCAACGGCAGCGGAGACGCGCAGGGCAGCGAGCGCGGCCTCGAATACGACACGATGTCGGGCCGCTACGCCGAGTTCGTGGAGATGGAAGTGCTGCCGCTCGTCGAGCGGCAGTGCCACGTCACGCTGACGAAGGATCCCGAGGGACGTGCGACGATGGGCGGGAGCTCGGGAGCGGCTGCCGCGTTGACCATGGCGTGGTATCACCCCGAGCTGTACCACCGGGTCCTCAGCTATTCAGGCACCTACGTGAACCAGCAGTGGCCGCCCAGCGCCGGGACGCCGCACGGGGCGTGGGAGTTCCACGAGCATCTCATCCCGGAGAGTCCGCGCAAGCCGATCCGCATCTGGCTCCATGTCGGCGACAGGGACCTGTTCAACCCGAACGTGATGCGGGACGACATGCACGACTGGGTCGTCGCCAACGAGCGGATGGCCAGAGTGCTGGCCGACAAGGGCTACCACTACCAGTTCCTGTTCGTCCGGAACGCCGGCCACACCGAGCACATCGTCAAGCAGCAGACCCTGCCGGAGGCGCTGGAGTGGCTCTGGCACGGTTACTAAGCTCATGCGTCCGCGAGTCGGCCAATTGCGGGATGTAGCGTCTGCGTCGCGGCGCGTGTAGGATGCAGACCTCCTTCCCAATGCAGCACGAACCCGACGTCGCCCTCTCGGACCCGTCAGGCGTGGCGGTCCTGGGCTCGCTGATGGCGGCCATCACCTGCGCCGGCGACCTCACGGCGATCTACGAGGCGGCCTTCGACGCATTCGCGGACGGACTCGGCGTGCGCAGGGCGTCCGTCCTGCTCTTCGACGATGACCGGGTGATGCGATTCAAGGCGTGGCGCGGCCTGTCGGACGGCTACCGCCGTGCGGTCGAGGGGCACACCCCCTGGACGCCTGAGACGCGTGATGCCGCGATCATCGTCGTGCCCGACGTCGGGGCGGACGCCGATCTCGCGCCGCACCTGCCGGCCATCGCCGCGGAAGGCATTGCCGGCGTGGTCTTCGTGCCGCTCCGGAGCATCGGCGGCGTCATCGGGAAGTTCACGCTGTACTTCGCGGAACCGCGCTCGCTGTCTGAGCCGGAACTGACGATGGCCGACGTGATCGCGGCCCAGGTGGCGTTCGCGGTGCACCGCCTGCGTGCCGAACAGGCGGCGCGCGAACGCGAGACCCAGCTCAGGCTCGTGACGGACGTTGCGCCCGTCTACATCGCCCATTGCGACGCGCAACGGCGCTACAGGTTCGTGAACCTGCCGTTTGCGGAGCGCTTCCAGCTCTCCCCGCCCGACGTGATCGGCCGGACCATCGCGGAGGTGCTGGGCGAGGCTGCCTACGAGAGCCTCCGGACGCACGTGGATGCGGTGCTGGCCGGCCGGCCCGTCGCGTTCGAGATCGAGGTGCCGTACGACACGGGGCCGCGCATCATGCGGGGAGAGTTCGCGCCCGAGATCGGCGCCGATGGCCGCGTCTCCGGGTTCATTGCCGTCGTCGCGGACGTGACCGATCGCCGTCGGGCCGAAGCGGTGATCCGGCAGAAGGACGCGCTCTTCCGCCAGCTCGCCGACGCCCTGCCGCAGATGGTGTGGATGGCGCGGCCGGACGGCGAGGTCGACTACTACAACGAGCGCTGGTACGACTTCACCGGGTTCGCGCGCGATGGCGACAGCTGGACACCCATTCTCTACGCCGACGACCTGGACCGGACGCTCGAGCGCTGGCAGGAGGCGGTGCAGTCGGGCGATCCGTACGCGATCGAATATCGCTTCATCGATCTCGCCGTGCCGGACGTGGCCGACTGGTGTGCGGTGGACCTCGTCGAGGCCGGTGGCGAGCTCAGGCGCCTGGCGCTGGCGTGCTGGGATCGGACGAAGGCGGAGTTTGCCCGGGAGATGGAGCGACGGTATCCCTCCCGCCCCGAAGACCCGTACGGCCCGCGTCCGGTGCTTGGAACCGGCCGGTCCGTGCTCATCCCCGAGGTGACCGACGAGATGCTCGTCGGCTGCGCGTACGACGAGGAGCATCTCGGCCTGCTCCGGGCCGCGGGGTTGAAGTCGGCAATCTCTGTGCCCTTGAAGGCGGGCGCCCGTGTCGTGGGGGCGATGACGCTGCTCACGTCCGAGTCGAGGCGCCGGTACGGCCCCGCGGATCTCGCAGTAGCCGAGGAGCTGGCGTACCGGGCCGGCATCGCGATCGAGAACGCGCGCTTGTACACCGATCTCCAGCAGGCGGATCGGCAGAAGGACGCCGCGGGCACGCGTGCGAGGTGATGGATCGCCAGCTGCACCAGATGGTGCGCCTCGTGGACGACCTGCTCGACATCTCGCGGATCACCCGTGGCACGATGGAGCTGCAGCGGGAGGCGACCGAGCTCGCGCCGGTCATCTACGACGCCGTCGAGACGAGCCGTCCCGCGATCGAGGACGCCGGGCACGAGCTGACAGTCACCGTGCCGTCCGGACCGATCCCGCTCGAGGCCGACCCGACGCGGCTGGCGCAGGTGTTCGCCAACCTGCTGAACAACGCCGCCAAGTACACGCCGCGGGGCGGCCGCATCAGCCTCTCGGCCGGCACGGAGCGGTCCACCGCAGTCGTGCGGGTCCGCGACACGGGGATCGGCATCCCCGCGCACATGCTGACGCGCATCTTCGACATGTTCACGCAGGTGGACCGGTCGCTCGAGAAGACGCACGGAGGACTCGGGATCGGCCTGACACTCGTGCGGCGTCTGGTGGAGATGCACGGCGGGACGGTGGAAGCGCGAAGCGACGGCCCGGGCCGCGGCAGCGAGTTCGTGGTGACGTTGCCGACCCGGGTTGGCGAGGAGCCAGCGGAGGCGTTGCTGGCCAGTGCCGACGGCCAGCAGGCCCGATTGACGAGGGGGCGCCGCATTTTGGTGGTCGACGACAACCGGGATGCGGCCGACTGCCTGGCCGAAGTGCTGAAGCTGCGGGGCCATGAGGCGCACACCGCTCACGACGGCGTCGTGGCCCTCGAGATGGCCGAGGCGCTGCGCCCCGACGCCGTGCTGCTCGACCTCGGCATGCCCCGGCTGAGCGGCTATGACGCGGCGGCGCGGCTGCGCGAGCGGCTCGGCCCGCAGGTGCTGCTGGTGGCGGTCACCGGCTGGGGCAACGAGGAGCACCGCCGCCGCTCGCAGGAGGCGGGCTTCGACCACCACCTGGTCAAGCCGATCGACCTGGCCGCGCTGCAGGTCCTGCTGGAACGCCCTCCACGCCCCTGACTGGTATGTAGCGCAGACCTTCAGGTCTGCCCGAGTTGGTATGTAGCGCAGACCTTCAGGTCTGCCCGAGTTGGTGTGTAGCGCAGACCTTCAGGTCTGCCCCGCGCCGAGGCCTGCGCTACACACGACAACGCGCGCGACGACGTGCGGACCGGACCTACGACGCCGGCCCCGCCGGCGTCACACGCCACTGACCCGACAGCACGCCTCCCGACGGGGCGAGCACCGGCTCGGCCCCCTCGTCACGGACCCGCACCCTCGTCCGCGCGACGAGCACGTAGATCGACGGCACCACGAACAGCGTGAACGCCGTGCCGATGATCATCCCGGTCACGAGCATGATGCCGATGCTGTTCCTCGCGCCCGCGCCCGGACCGGTCGCAATGACCAGGGGGAAGTGCCCCATCACCGTCGCCGCGGTGGTCATCAGGATCGGCCGCAGCCTCGTGCCCGCCGCCTCGACAACCGCGTGCAGCTTGTCGAGGCCCGTCTCCTGCAGGTGGTTCGCGAACTCGACGATCAGGATCCCGTTCTTCGCGACCAGCCCCACCAGCGTGATCAGGCCCACCTGGCTGTAGATGTTCAGCGTCGTCAGTCCCAGGAACGAGAACAGCAGCGCGCCCGAGACGGCGAGCGGGACCGACCCGGCGAGGACGATGAACGGATCGCGGAAGCTCTCGAACTGCGCCGCGAGCACCAGGTAGATCAGCACCGCCGACAGCAGGAACGTGCCGAGGAACTTCGATCCCTCGACCCGGAGCTGCCGCGACTGCCCCGCGTAGTCGATGGTGACGCCCTCCGGCAGCAGGCCCTTCGCCTCGTGCTCGAGGAACCCGAGCGCCTGGTCCAGCGGCACCGGCGGCGGAATCACGCCCTGGATCCGCACCGCGTTGAGCTGCTGGAACTTCTTCAAGTCCCGCGGCTCCGCCGTCGTCTTCAGGCGCGCAAACGTGGAGAGCGGCACGAGCGTCTTGTCGTTGCCGGTCACGTACATCTGCTCGAGCTGATCCGGCGTCAGCCGATCGGCGCGCTTCACCTGCGGGATCACCTTGTAGCTCCGGCCCTGAATGCTGAACCGGTTCACGTAGTTGCCTCCGAGCATCGTAGCGAGATCCTGGCCGGCCTGGCGCAGGTCGACGCCCTGCGAGCGCAGCTTGTCACGGTCGAAGACGACCTCCGCCTGCGGCTGGTCGAACTTCAGGTCGCTGTCGGCGAAGATGAACATCCCGCTCTGGAACGCCTTCTGGACCAGCGTGTTGGCCGCCTTCACGAGCACCTGCGGCTCGGCCGCGGTGGAGAGCACCAGGTCTACCGGGAAGTCTCCGCCGCCGGGCAGCGCGGGGGGTGTCATCGGGATGACACGGATGCCCGGAATCTTCGAGAGCGGCCCCATCGACTCCATCAGCAGCTGCTGGGTGGTCTTCGAGCGATCGCTCCAGGGCGTCGTCACCATTCCGCCGAAACCGCCGTTGGGCGACGTGATCTGGAAGATGCTCGCCGCCTCGGGGAACGCGTGGTAGACGTCGTACACCTGCGAGGTGAACAGCTTCGTCTGGTCGAGCGTGGCATTCGGCGACGCCTGGATGATGCCGAACACGACGCCCTGGTCCTCGTTCGGCGCCAGCTCGCGCATCGAGAACATGTAGAACGGCACCATCAGCAGGGCCACGATCGCCCAGAGCACGAGCACCACGGGCCGGTATCGGAGCGTGCCCGCCAGCATCCGCGTGTACGTCCCCCGGACGCCGTCGAACCGCCGGTTGATCCAGCCGGCGAACCCGCGTTCGGTGTCGCCCGCGCGCAGCAGCCTGGCGCCCATCATCGGCGAGAGCGTCAGCGCGACCACGCCCGACACCAGCACGGCGCCGGCCAGCGTGAAGGCGAACTCGCGGAAGAGGGCCCCCGTGAGGCCGCCCTGGATGCCGATGGGCGCGTAGACCGCGGCGAGCGTGATCGTCATCGCCACGATCGGCCCCACCAGCTCGCGGGCCGCATCGATGGCGGCCCTGACGGGCGGCTTGCCGGCGTGGAGGTGGCGTTCCACGTTCTCCACCATCACGATCGCGTCGTCCACGACGAGGCCGACCGAGAGCACGATGGCGAGCAGGGTCAGCAGGTTGATCGTGAACCCGGCCACCAGCATCAGGAACACCGCGCCGATGAGTGACACCGGAATCGCGACGATCGGGATCAGCACCGAGCGCACCGACCCCAGGAACAGGAAGATCACGAGTATGACGATGAGCAGCGTCTCGGTGAGCGTCGAGAGCACCTCGTCGATGGCGTCCTGGATGTAGGCCGTCGAGTCGTACGGGATGCCGACTTTCATCCCGGCCGGCAGCCCGGCTCGGATCCCCGGGATCTCGGCGCGCACCTGCCGGATCACGTCGAGCGTGTTGGCCGTCGGCAGGACCCAGATGCCCATGAACGTGGCCGTCTGACCGTTGAACCGCACGTCCTCGTCGTAGTTCTCGGCGCCGAGGGCCACGTCGGCGATGTCACCGAGACGGACGACCACACCCTTGTCCTGCTTGACGACGAGCTGCCGGAACTCCTCGGGCGTCCTGAGGTCCGTGTTCGCGACGAGATTCACCGACACCATCGAGCCCTTCGTTCTGCCCAGGGCCGACAGGTAGTTGTTCTTCGCCAGGGCGTCGCGGACCGCCGAGGGCGCGATGCCGAGGGCGGCCATCCGATCGGGCTTGAGCCAGATCCGCATCGCGAACGTGCGGTTCCCCAGGATCTCCGCCCGCTGGACGCCGGCAATCGCGCTCAGCTTCGGCTGGACGACACGCGTCAGGTAATCGGTGATCTGGTTCTGGTCGAGATCCTTCGACGAGAAGCCCAGGTACATCGCCGCGAACTGGTTGTCCGCCGTCTCGAGCTCGATGACCGGGGCCTCGGCCTCGGGTGGCAGGTCGTTGCGCACCTGCGCCACCTTGGCCTGGATCTGCGTGAGGGCGGCGTTGGTGTCGTAGTTCAGCGTCAGGTGCACCGTGATCGCGCTCAGCCCCTGCGCGCTGGACGACTCCATGTAGTCGATGCCGTCGGCGCTGGCGATCACGCGCTCGAGCGGCGTCGTGATGAAGCCGCGGACGAGATCGGCATTCGCGCCCACGTACGTGGTCGACACGCGCACGATCGCGATGTCGCTGCGGGGGTACTGCCGGACGCTCAGCGTGCGGATCGACTGCAGGCCGGCGATGACGATCACCAGACTGACGACGATCGAGAGGACCGGCCGCTTGATGAAGAGATCGGTGAACCGCATCTTATTGTCCCGTTTGCACCGGGCCAGTACTACCGGCGCCGGCGCGTCGACCGTGATCTGCGGCCGCGACAACGGAGCGGCCAGTGCTGACGTGGAAGAGAGACTCCATCAACTGTCCTCGGGGCTGGGGGCGGGGTTGTTGGCCGGCTGCACGGCGTTGTTGACGACCACCGCGGCGCCGTTCCGCAGCTTGAACGCGCCCGAAGTGACGACCTCGTCTCCGGGCTTCACACCCGATACCACCGCCACCTGGTCGCCGCGGGTGCCCGCGAGCGTCACGAACTGCTGGGTGACGCCGCGAAACGCCTGTCCGTCCGGGCCTTTCATGTCCGTCACGACGAACACCGAGTCGCCGTACGGGGCGTAGGCGACGGCCGAGGCCGGGAGGGCGACGACCGAGCGGCTGTCGCCGACGGTGATCTCCGTCTGGACGAACATGCCGGGCCGGAGCCTGCCGTGCTGGTTCGCGAGCGTCGCCTGCACCTGCACGTTCCTGGTGGACTGCTCCACCACCGAGTCGAGGGCCGTGATACGACCCGTGAACGCGGTGCCGTCATGGGGCCCGGCGGTGACGCGCACGGCGCGTCCGATGCGCATCTGCCCGGCGTCCTGCTGGGGCACGCCGAAGTCCACGTGCACCGGGTGCAGCGCCTGCAGCGGCACGATCGGGTCGCCGGCCGAGAGGTACTGCCCGAGATTCACCTGGCGGATGCCCAGCAGGCCGGAGAACGGTGCGCGGATCGTCTTGCGCGCAATCGTCGCGCGGATCTCGCCCACGCGGGCCTCGGTCGACTTCTGCTCCGCGGCGGCCTTGTCGTAGTCGGCGCGCGAGATCGCGCGCTCCTTGACGAGCGCCTCCATACGGGCGAAGTTGACGCGTGCCAGCTCGCTCTCGGCCTCGGCCGCCGCCAGCTGCGCGCGCTCCTGCCGGGTGTCGAGCCGCACCAGGACGTCGCCCTCGTGCACGGACCGCCCCGACTCGAAGGCAATCTGCTCGACGATGCCGGGCAGGTCCGCGCTCACCGTCACGCCCTGGACCGCGCTCACCGTGCCGATGGCGTTGAAGGTGGCCGGCCAGGTATCGCGGGCCGCGACGACGGTCGTGACCGCGGTCGGCGGCGGCTGCATGGCCGCCGCCTGCCGGGCCATCGCCTGGAACTGCTGGAACTTCACGAACCCGAGCGCCGCGATGAACGCGACGACGAGCCCGAGCATCACAATCATCCGCTTTGCCATGACGTCCCTCGCTCAGAACTGATACGTACTCGTCACAGACACATTACGGACGGCTCCGCCGGCGCACTACTGGCAGAACTGACAGGGACGTGGGAAAAAGCGCCCAGACGGAACGGGCGCTCGCGTGTAGCGCAGGCCTTCAGGCCTGCCACCAGGCCCGTGGGCTCATGTAGCGCAGGCCTTCAGGCCTGCCAACGGGCGCGCGGGCTCATGTAGCGCAGGCCTTCAGGCCTGCCAACGGGCGCGCGGGCAGACCTGAAGGTCTGCGCTGCATGCGTTGCGCTACATGAGTTGCGGGCCGGAGGAATGGCGCGGCGTACGGGTCAGTGCGGGATGGAGGGGGAGACGAACGGCTGACCTTCGAGCACGCTGCGGACGGCGTACAAAAAATCCATCGCCACCCGGTCCTTGACGACGAAGCCGACGGGTCCGAGCGCCATGCAGTTCTGGACGAACCCGCGCTCGGCCTGCGCGGTCACGAACACGACCTTCGCCCGGCACCCGCCGCCCTTCAGGCCATGGGCGGCGGAGATGCCGCAGAGGCCCGGCATCTGGATGTCCAGCACGAGGACGTCCGGGTCCAGCGCTTCGGCGGCCGCGATCAGGGCCTGCGCGTCGGGGACGGCCGCCACGACGTCGTGCTCGCGCGACAGCACGCCCACGAGGCTGTCGCGCATCGCCCGATGGTCGTCGGCCACGATCACGCGGACCCGGGCCAGCCCGGCCGGCTGGTCCCGGTCGGCGGCGCCATCCCGGGGACGGCAGTCCTGCATCTTCACGAGGCCACCAGGCTTTCCTTCACGGCAAACCTGATCAGCTCGGCGCTGGTCTTCAACCGCAGCTGCTCCATCATCCGGTACTTGTGGAACGCGACTGTCCGCGGCGCGACATTGAGGATGTCGGCCACTTCCTTCATCGACCGTCCCTCGGCCAGCAGCTGCAGCACCTCCCGCTGCCGGACGGTCAGCTCGGGACGGCCGTCGCGGGGCCCCGCCAGAGATCCGACCACGTCGCGCGTGATGAGGGGGGTGATGTACGATCGCCCCTTGAGCGCTTCGCGGATCGCCTGGGTGAGCTCGGTGGCAGCCGAGCTCTTCAGGACGTATCCTGCCGCACCGAACCTGAGGGCCTCCCCGGCAAGATCCGGATTGGGATTCATCGTCAGGTAGATGAGCTTCGGCGCGTCGCGGCGTGCCGTCAGCTGGCGGCCGGCATCCAGACCGTTCAGGAGCGGCATGGCGATGTCGAGCACCACGACGTCGGGGTGCAGTCGCGCGCACTCGTCGAGGAGCGAGCGGCCGTCCACGACGGTCGCCACCACCTCGAACTCCGGCTCGAGCAGCGCGCGGAACGCGTCGAGCAGGAGGGTGTGATCGTCTGCCAGGAGAATACGCGGGCGAGACATACGTGCATCGTGGCACGCCGCGCCAGCGCGGCGGAACTGGGAGGATTCCCAGGGGCAGTGCCGCGGTGCCGCAGTGTCGCGGTGATGGGTCATCAGTGATGAAGCGTGAAATCCGTTACATCGCGGAGATCGGGCTGACGGGCGCAGCGCTCGCCTGGGCCGTCGTCTCCCGCAGGCGGGCGGCCGCAGCCGCCGGCAAGGCGCTCGACAGCGAAAAGCGCTATCGCGTGCTCGTCGAGAGCGCACCGGCCGCGATTTGCGTGCACCGGGCCGGACGGGTCCTGTACGCGAACCCGGCGGCCGTCCGGTTGTTCCGCGCGAGAGACGCGGCCGACCTGACTGGCCGTCCCGTGCTCGACTTCATCCATCCCGATGCCGTGCCGGTCGTCGTGGATCGGCTCAGAAAGCTGGATGCCGGCGAGGAGGTGCCCACCCTCGAGGAGCGGATGGTCACGCTCGACGGCGACGTGCGCGACGTCGAGGCCAGGGCGACGCCCATCCGCTACGAAGGGAAAGCCGCCGTGCAGGTGATCATGCGGGACGTCACCGACCGGCGCCGCGCCCAGGCGACACTCCGGCAGTCGCTCTCGCTGCTCCGCGCGACCCTGGAGTCCACGGCCGACGGCATTCTCGTCGTCGACGGCGACGGGCGCATCGTCATCTTCAACCAGAAGTTCGCCGACCTGTGGGGCCTTCCCGACGTCGTGCTCGACGCGCGTGACGATCAGGCGGCGCTCTCCGCCGTCGTGAGCCAGCTGGCAGACCCTGCCGGTTTCCTCGCGCGCATCCGCGAGATCTACGCCCGGCCCGACGACGAGAGCTTCGACGTGATCGAGCTGGGCGACGGGCGCGTGTTCGAGCGCTACTCGCAGCCCCAGCGGATTGGCGGCATCACGGTCGGCCGCGTGTGGAGCTTCCGCGACGTGACCGAGCGCCGGCGCGCCGCGCAAGCGCTCGAGGATCTGGCCGCCCGGCTCATCCACGCGCAGGAGGAGGAGCGCAGCCGGATCGGGCGCGAGCTGCACGACCACGTCAGCCAGCAGCTCGCGCTGATGGCCATCCGCCTCGATCAGCTCCGCCTGGACCCGACGGCCCCCCCGGAGATGGCCGGCGCGGTCGGCCGGCTGCGCCAGGACGCCAGCGAGGCCATCGAGGACGTCTATCGGATCTCGCACCGGCTCCACTCCTCCGCGCTCGAGCAGCTGGGGCTCGTCCGGGCCCTCGAGCGGCTCGTCGCGGAATTCTCGGAGCGGCACGGCATCTCGATCGGCTTTGCCGCCGAGCCGTTCGACCGCCCCGTGCCGCCGGAGCAGGCGCTGTGCCTGTTCCGCGTGGTGGAGGAGGCCCTGACGAACGTGGCCAGGCACAGCGCCGCGGCCACGGCGGCGGTCAAGGTCGAGGCCGACGACGAGGGCATCCGCATTGCGGTAGAGGACACCGGCACCGGCTTCGATCCAGACGGAGGCGGCACCGGCGCGAGCCTCGGCCTCGTGAGCATGCGCGAGCGGATGCGGATCGTCCGCGGCGCGATCCGGATCCACTCGTCGCCGTCGAGCGGCACGCGTATCGAGGCGTGGGCCCCCTGGGGCGTCCACCCGGACGGAATGAACGATGACCCGACCGCGGATCCTGCTGGCCGACGATCACCTGCTGATGGTCGAAGCCCTGCAGCACCTGCTGCAGGCTGAGTTCGACGTCGTCGGGACGGTCGGGGACGGACGCGCGCTCGTCGAGGCGGCCACCCGTCTCGGTCCCGACGTGGTCGTCGCCGACATTGCCATGCCGCTGCTGAACGGCCTCGACGCCGGCGATCGGATCCGCGCGGCGCTGCCCGGAGTGCGCATCGTGTACCTCACGCAGCACCGCGACCCCAGGGTGGCCGGCGACGCGCTGCGCCGGCACGCGGACGGCTACGTCCTGAAGGAAGCGGCTGCCGTCGACCTCGTCGCCGCGATCCGAGACAGCCTGGCCGGCCGGCGCTACGTGTCGCCTGCCATCGCCGAGCGCCTCGCGCTCGAGCCCGTGCGCCCTGGGCGCGGCGGCGCGCCTGCCGGTACGCTCACGCCGCGCGAGCGGGAGGTGCTCCAGCTGCTCGCCGAGGGCAAGTCCATGAAGGAAGCGGCCGCCGTCCTCGGCATCAGCAGCAAGACCGTGGAGTTCCACAAGTACCGCGTGATGGAGCGGCTCGGCGTGAAGACCAGCGCCGAGCTGGTGCGGCACGCGGTGCGGCTGGGGCTGGTATAGCGCAGGCCCTCAGGCTTGCCACAGGCGCGCGGGCTCATGTAGCGCAGGCCTTCAGGCCTGCCAACGGGTGCGCGGGCTCATGTAGCGCAGGCCTTCAGGCCTGCCAACGGGTGCGCGGACATGTGAGGGGGCAGACCTGAAGGTCTGCGCTACATGCGAGGGTGGTCGCACGTCAGACTGACCCCTTTTTGCGCGCGAAGCTGTCAGTTCTGCCAGTAGTCGTGCGTGCCCGTCGCCTCTACGCTTCGGAGTGTGGAGGCATCATGACAACGACGACACGATTTCTCGGCATCGCTCTTCTCACCTTCGCGGTGGCCGGCGCCACCGACGCCCGTGCGCAGGACATCGCGGCGGCCGGTCCGGCCCGCGCCGAAATCACCCTCATCCCGGCCGGCGCCACGTTCTTCACGGAGAACTCGGACACCCAGGCGCCGAGCTTCGGGAGCTACTCGCTTGGCGGGGCGTTCACCTACAACCTGAACAGGCACTTCGGCGTCGAGGGCGAGGTGGGCAGCACGCTCGGCGTCTCGCAGTCGCTCGACTTCGGCTTCCCGACCGACGTCCGCACGCCCGACATGCTGTCCTACAGCGGCAACGCCGTCGTCTCGTTCGCGAACCGATCCTCGGTCGTGCCGTACGTCACCGGCGGCGTCGGCGGGCTCAGCCTGCTGTCGAACGACGCCTTCGACGTCGCCGACACGCAGACGTTTCTCACCGGTAACGTCGGCGGCGGCGTGAAGTGGTACGCCGGCCGCTGGGGCCTCCGCGCCGACTACCGGTTCATCGCCGTGCAGTCGCAGGACGATGCGCCGGCGTTCTTCGGGCGCGACAACCGCTACGGGCACCGCGTCTACGGCGCGGTCATGCTGAACCTGGGACACTAATGGAGCTTCTCTTGCGACGCACTACTGGCCGCTCCGCTGTCGCGGCCTCGGTTCGAGGTCGAAGCGCAATGGCTGTTGCCACGGCTTGCGTGGATGCGGTCCGCCGGTTGATGCGAGCCGCAGTTCCGAGGCGACTCCTGCTGGCCGGCGGCCTGTCCGTTCTGTCAGTGGCCTGCGCGGTGGGGCCCGACTACCGGCGCCCGCCCGTGACGACGCCCGACCACTACCGCGGCCAGGGGGCGCAGGCGGCGGGTGAGACCTCGCTCGGGGCGGAGTACTGGGCGAGCGTCTTCACCGACGACGAGCTGCAGCGGCTGATTCGGACCGCGCTCGCGCACAACGAGGATCTGCAGATTGCGGCCGCCCGCATTCTGCAGGTCCAGGCGCAGCTGGGGATCACGCGATCGGACCAGTTCCCGTCGGTCGGCCTCGACGCCGCGATCGAGCGGGAGCGCGTCGCCGTGATTCCCGGCACCGATCCCATTACGGCGAACCTCGGGCGGGCCGATGTCACCGTCGCGTGGCAGCTGGACTTCTGGGGAAAGTACCGCCGCGCCACGGAGGCCGCCCGGGCTCGTCTCCTCGCGACCGAATGGGGCCGTCGCGCGGTTGCGGCGACCCTCGTGAGCCAGGTCGCCGACAGCTACTTCACGCTGCGCGCGCTCGACCTGGAGCTGGACATCTCGAAGCAGACGCTCGAGTCGCGGCAGGAGTCGCTGCGGCTGACCCGGGCACGCGAACAGGGGGGCCTGACGTCGCTCGTCGACGTGCACCAGGCCGAGCAACTGGTGCACGGCGCCGGCGGCGTGATCGCCGACCTGGATCGCCAGATCGCCCAGCAGGAGGACGCCATCAGCGTCCTGCTCGGATCGAATCCCGACGACGTGACGCGGGGCCAGCCGCTCGTGGAGCAGCCGCATCCACCGGAGCTGCCGGCGGGCCTGCCATCGGATCTGATCGCCCGGCGTCCCGATATCCGGCAGGCCGAACAGGACCTGATCGCTGCCAACGCGGAGATCGGCGTGGCCAGGGCGGCGTACTTTCCACAGATTGGCCTGACCGGAAGCGGCGGCGTCGTCAGCACCGCGCTGTCGGGCCTGTTGAGCGGGGCGACGGCGGTGTGGAGCGCGGCCGCGAGCGTCGCGCAGCCGGTGTTCACCGCCGGGCGCACGAAATCCGAGGTGGCGCTGGCGGAGGCCCGCCGCACGGAGGCGACGCTCGTGTACCAGCGCACGATCCGCGAGGCGTTTCGCGAGGTGGCCGACGCGATTGCCGGCTACCGCGGTGCGAAGCAGTTCCGAGGGGAGCAGGAGCAACTGGTGCAGTCGGCCGATGCGGCACGCCGGCTCGTGGATTCGCGCTATCGCGGCGGCGTCAGCAGCTACCTCGAGGTGCTGGACAGCGACACGCGGCTCTACGACGCCCAGCTCGTGCTCGCCGACGCGCGCCGCGCGGAGCTGGCCGCCTACGTCGAGTTCTATCGGGCGCTCGGGGGCGGCTGGCAGACGCAGGGCACCTCGGGGTCCCGCGTCGGCGGATCTACTGCACGCTGACGACCCCGATGACGGGCGTCAGGATGTACTGCGCGCCGGCGAGCTGGATCGAGGCGTCGCCGTCGAAATCCAGCGTGATCGTCGTGGTCGTCCCGCTGGTGAGATCGAATTCCCGGTTGAGGCGCACCTCGCCCGATGGAATCGTCAGTGCCCCGCTCCGCCCGGCGGGCGCCGCGATCCCGGTGGCACAAGCCGACCCGGTGGTCGCGCCGTCGAAATACAGCGCGCCGGCTGGCCACGACCAGTCGCAGGCCCGTGTAGTGCCCGGCCGGCAGCGCGCCGGTGCCGAGCACGTCCTCGGCCCCGACCAGCCGCTTCAGGTCGCACGTGCGGCTGGCCGCGCCGCCGGCAAAGCCCAGCGGCATGAAGTCGGCGCCCGTGGTGTGGGCGCTCACGCTCGAAAAGCTGACCAGCACGGCCTGCGCGTCCGTGAACGGCGAGTCGGTGATGACGATGTTGAGCGTGGCCAGCGTGTCGGGGCTGCTGCCGCGGCCACCGCCGCAGCCGGTCGTGCACAGAGCCAGAACGCCGAGCATCGCCGCGGCAGTGCGCATCGCTGTCTCCTGTCAGGAACGATTGTGGCGTTGCGGGCCCGACGGCGCAAGCCGGCGACGCCGGCTCGGCTGGCTTGCCGGCCCTCGCCGGCCCGGCCACCTCAGCTGCCCCCGGAGGAACGGTGCGCGGCCACCCGCGCCGACTCCGACAGGAGCAGGCGCGACAGCGTCGCTTCCAGCCACACCGCAAACCGCCGGGGGCGCCACTCGCATTCGACGACGAACAGGCGATAGGCGTCGGCGCCCGTGAGCGCCCACAGCACGTCGGCTGCAGACGTCGCCGACAGACCTGGCGCCAGGAAGCCCTGGCGGGCCCACTCGCGGACGATCGGGGCCTGCCCCTTCCGGCGGCGCCCCTCGCCTTCCTGCCAGAGATGCGCCAGGTCACGGTCGGCCGCGCCAGCGGCTCGCGCGATCTCCACCAGGTCGATCGCCCCCCGGTGGAAGCGCACCGTGAACGCGACCAGGTCTGCCAGCTGCCGCGCCGGCTGCCCGCCATGGTCCCGCAGCCGCTGCAGGATCGCGCCGACGGCCGCCATCGCCTCGGCGTCCTCCAGGATCGCCATCAGGATCGCGCGCTTGGTTCGATACGTCGCGTACACCGTCTGCACGGCGACGCCGGCCGCGCCGGCGATCGCCTCGATCGACGTCGATTGATAGCCGTGCTCATGGAAGAGGCGCCGCGCGCTCGCGGCAATCGTGCGCCGCGTCCCGGCGGCACGGGCGGTCCGTTTCGGCGAGACGTACCGGCGCCGCGGCGACGGGGGTTGCGCCCGCTTGGCCATCTTCAATAGAGTAATCCTTTATTCAATATGGAGGCAATCCATGGGACAGGTGCTCGCGCGTGCGACGTTGTGGCTCTTCGTGATCCTGCTCGGCATCGACATCGGCGCCGGCACCTATGAGGCGCGCAACGTCGTCCCCCTCTGGGCCTCGGGCGCCCCGGCCTCGCTGCAGGCCGACAACCCCTACACCAGGGTGGCCACCGACGCCGGCCTCAACTGGTGGCGGTACCTCACGCCCACGCTCGCGGTCGTCACTCTGGCGGCGCTCCTCCTGAGCGGCGCAGCGCCGGCGGCCGGGCGCACCTGGCGCATGGCGGCGACCGCCCTCGAGCTGCTCGTCATCGCGACGACGGTCACCTACTTCATCCCGGGGATCATGCTGATGCTCGTCAGGCACGGCGATGGGCAGCCGCCCGGCGTACTGGCGGCGAAGGCCTCGTTGTGGGCCTCGGTGAACTGGGTGCGTGTCGTCGTGTCGCTCGCGGCCTGGGTCGCCGGGCTGCGCGCCCTCACCCTGGCCGGCTAAGGGCATCGCCCCCAACCTCCATTCTCCCCTTGCTTACCGAGCGGAGCCACGGTATGCTTCGCTCGGTTACCGAGGATACCCATGAGCAAACCGCAGGACCTGATGCAGGGCACGCTGGATCTGCTGCTCCTGAAGATCCTGGCGCTGCAGCCGCTCAACGGCCACGCGATCAGCCAGCGGCTGCGGCAGGTGTCGAGCGACGTGCTCCGCGTGAGCGACGGCTCGCTCTATCCTGCTCTGCACAAGCTGGAGCGGCAGGGCTGGATCACCGCCACGTGGCGGAGCACCGAGCACAATCGCCGCGGCAAGTTCTACGCCCTGAGCCGCGCGGGCCGGCGCCACCTGCAGCAGGAGGCGGCCAACTGGTCCCGTGTGTCGGCCGCCATCACGGCCGTCGTGAACCTGACCGAGGCGTAGCGATCGCCCTCGCGTCCGACGGAGGCCGCATGAAACCCGACCGGCTGTTCGACTCCGTTCCTCTCCTGTGGCGGTCGCTCGTGCAGCGCCGCCAGGTCGAGCGCGACCTGGACGACGAGATTGCAGATCACCTGCAGGCCGAGACGGCTGCCGGCATCGCGCGCGGGCTCGATCCGTCGGAAGCGCGCCGCCTGGCGCTCGCCGCCCTCGGCGGCGTCGATGGCGTGAAGGAGCGGTGCCGCGACCAGCGCCCGCTCGCCGTCGTCGACACCATCGCCCAGGACCTCAGGTTCGGGGCCCGGATGCTGCGCCGCAGTCCCGGCTTCACGATCGTGGCGGTGCTGACGCTCGCGCTCGGGATCGGGGCGAATACCGCCGTCTTCAGCCTCGTGGACGGCATCCTGCTGTCGCCGCTCCCGTTCGCCGATCCCTCGCGTCTCGTCAGCATCGAAGCCACGTATCCCAACGGCGGCTTCGCGGCACTGCGGGACACCGCGCGGACGCTGGATGTGGCCGCGTACGCCGAGGGCCATGCGTTCACGCTGACCGGCGGCGGCGAGCCGATGCGTCTCTCGGTCACGCTGATCTCGGCCGAGCTGCTGCCGATCCTCGGCGTGAGGCCCGCACTGGGGCGCTGGCCGCGCGCCGGCGAGGATCGCGCCAACACCGACCGTATCGTCGTCCTCAGCCATGCCCTCTGGCAGGCGCGGTTCCTCGGCGATCCCGGCATCGTGGGGCGCTTCATCACGCTGGAGGGCGTAGCGCGCCAGGTCATTGCCGTCATGCCGGCCGGCTTCCAGTTCCCCTCCGCGCGGACCGACGTCTGGGTGCCGCTCGGCATCGATCCGACCGACGTGTCGCACTACTGGGCCGGCGACTACATGCCGATCGTCGGCCGGCTGCGCCCGGGCGCGACGCGGGCGCAGGCCAATGCCGAGGTCCGGCTGTTCCAGTCGCGCATCGGCGCCCGCTTCCCCTGGCCGATGCCGGCCGACTGGAACCGCGACATCGCGGTGGTGCCGCTGGACGAGGCGCTCGTCGGCGGCGTCCGATCGCGGCTGTTGATCTTCATGGCGGCCGTCGCCCTGGTGCTCGTCATTGCGTGCGCCAACGTCGCGAACCTGAGCCTGTCGCGCGCGGTGGCCCGCGAGCGGGAGATTGGCATCCGCGCCGCCATCGGCGCGGGGCCGCGCCGGATCGCCCGCCAGCTGCTGACCGAGAGCATCCTGCTCGCGCTGGTGGGCGCCGGCGCGGGGCTGCTCTTCGCCGTCGAGGCGCTGAACGTCCTGCGACTGGTGCTGCCCGCCGAGACGCCCCGGCTGGCCGAGGCGCATATCAACTGGCACGTACTGGCGTTCACCGCGGCGCTCGCCGTGGCCGCCGGATGCGCCTTCGGCCTGGCGCCGGTGCTGCAGACCCTCCGGCTCCAGCTGCGCGCGAGCCTGGACGCGGGCGGAAGGGCCGGCCGCCGCGCGATCGCGTGGCCGCTCCGCGCGGGGCTCACCATCGCACAGATCGCCTGCGCGGTGCTCCTGGTAATCGCGGCGGGACTGCTGATCCGCAGCCTCTGGTCGCTGTCGCACGTCGACCCGGGCTTCACTGCCGGCCAGGTCGTCACCGCGGTCGTGTCGCCCACCGAGACAGTGTGCGCCGAGCGCGATCGCTGCCTCGCCTTCTACCGCGACTTCGAGTCCCGGATCCAGGCCACGCCAGGCATTCGCGGCGCGGCGCTCGTCAACACGCTGCCGCTCACCGGCGCCGTGGCCAAGCGCTCCCTCGAGATCGAGGGGTTCAAGGACGGCACGCCGCTCTTCTGGCTGCACGCCATCACGCCCGGCTATTTTCACGTCATGGACATCCGGCTCCAGTCGGGCCGGCCGTTCACGCCCGAGGACCTGACGTCCAACGCGCGCGTCGCCATAGTGACCGCGTCCACCGCCCGGCGTTTCTGGCCCGACAGCAGCCCGCTCGGCCGGCACGTGCGGTTCGCGAACGAGAGCTCCTGGCACACCATCGTCGGCGTCGTGGCGGACGTCCGCGCCTTCGACCTCACCACGAACGTGCCTCCCTGGATCAAGGGCGCCATCTACGTCCCGTACGGGCCGGCCGCCACGCTGGAGGACGGCCGCATCCCCACGAGCATGACCCTCACGCTCCGGACGTCGATGGATGCCGGCACCGTGGGGATGGCACTGCGACGGCTCGCCGGGACGCCTGGGAGCCAGGCCGCCATCTCCGCGGTCAGGCCGATGAGCGCGGTGGTCGGCGACGCCGTGGCTGCGCCCGCCGCCACGACATCGCTGCTCGTGACGATGGCGGGACTGGCGCTCGTGCTGGGAGCGGTGGGCGTCTACGGCGTCCTGTCGTTCCTGGTGTCGCGGCAGACGCGGGACCTGGGGATCAGAATGGCGCTCGGCGCCCAGCGCCGGGACGTGTTCTGGCTGGTGATCAAGGACGGCGCCTTCCTGTGCCTGGTCGGCGTGGGCTGCGGCGTGGCCGGCGCGCTGGGCCTCAGCGGTCTGTTGTCGAGCGAGCTGTACGGCGTGAGCCCGACCGATCCGCTCACGTATCTTGGCGTGGCCGCGATCATGTCGGTCGTGTCGCTGATCGCGTGCTATGTACCGACGCGGCGGGCGATGGCCGTGAACCCGCTCATCGTCCTGCGGGAGCAGTAGCTGAACCGCCCTGCAGGTTTGACAGGCGCCGCTGCACCGTGCGAGGCTCGTCTCCAGCGCGCGCTGGGGCGCCTCCTGTCCGCGGCAAGGGAGATTGCTCCCACCCAGGTGACTCGACCGACAATCCAGACCCTTCTTCCGGCCTGAACGAAGCGGACATCAGGCGCTACCGGAAGGAAGGTGTCCCGTGACGACCCTCGACAACCTGAGGAAGAGTGCCCGCCGCTGGCTGAACGCCCTGAAGGCCGGCGATGCCGACGCGCGCCTGCGATTCGACCGCGCGTACCCAAACGCTCCCGCACGGCCGACGCTGCGCCACGTGCAGCACGCGCTCGCGCGCGAGCGCGGCTTCGTGGCCTGGAAGGAACTGGTCGCCGCCTCCGCGCAGCCAGCCGGACCGTCGCCCGCGCCGCTCACGGCCCTGCTCGCTGCGGCCGCCGCCGGCGACGCCGGGGAGGTCGCCGCGCGCCTCGACGCCTCGCCCGACCTGATCGATGCGCGCGGGCTGCTGGAAGGCCACATCGGCCTGCGGACGGCGCTTCATTTCGGCGTCGCACACGAGCCTGTCATCCGCGCCCTCCTCGAGCGCGGCGCGGATCCCAATATCCGGGACGAGGGCGACAACGCCTTCCCCCTGCACTTCGCGGCCGAGCATGAGAACTTCCCCGTCATCCGGCTGCTCGTCGAGCACGGCGCCGACACGATTGGCGATGGCGACGGCCACGAGCTGCAGGTGATCGGGTGGGCGGCGTGCTTCGGCACCGCCCGGCCGGAGATCGTCGAGTACCTCCTCGCGCACGGCGCGCGCCACACGGTCTCCTCGGCGGTTGCGACGGGCGCAACGGATGCCCTTCGATCACTGGCTCAGGCCGGCGCCGATCTCGACCGCCCGATGGACCGCGCGAACCAGCACAGGCGCCCGCTGCACCTCGCGGTCGTCAAGCACCAGCCGGGCGCGCTTGCTGCCCTGCTCGAGCTCGGTGCCGATCCGAATGCCCTGGATGCCGCCCGGCTCACGCCGCTCGACACGGCCGCCATTGCCGGCGAGCGCGGTATGGCGGACACGCTGCTGGCGCACGGCGCGGCGCTCGGCCTGCCGGCCGCGATCGGCCTCGAGCGGGCCGACGACGTGGCGCGGCTGTTGCGCGAGGATCCGGAAGCGGTGCGTGCCGGCCACCGCTGGGAGCAGCTCATCATTCACGTCAGCCGGCATGCGCCGGGCCGCATCGTCGAGCAGCTCCTGGCGGCCGGCGCTTCGGTGAACGTCGAAGAGTCGATCGAGACGTCGGTCGACGGTGCGATCGGCTGTACGCCGCTCCACGCCGCGGCGTTCCAGGGCAATGCTGTGGCGGCCGCCGTCCTGCTGAAGCACGGCGCGAACCCGCGGCTGCGCGACCGGAAGTACTGCGCCACGCCGGCCGGCTGGGCCGACTATGCTGGCCATGCGGCCACCCGGGACCTCATCCTCGAGGCCGACATCGACATCTTCGACGCGCTCGCCTGCGACCGGGCCGACCGCGTCGCCGCGATTCTCGACCGGGATCCCGGCGCAATCGACCGGCCCTTCCGTGCCTACGCCACGTGCATCCCGGCGCCGGGCCAGTGGTGCCCCCAGCCCGACCAGACGCCGCTGGAATGGGCGCTCGCCCGTGGCAGGGAGCAGTCGGCGAGGGTTCTGGTGGAGCGGGGCGCCGGCACGCGAAGCGCGGCCGACGCGCAGCAGAGGACCACCGAGGAAACGTTCGTCGAATTCGCCTGCTGGGATCACCGCGTCCACGGCAAGGCGGACCACCGGATGTACGACCATGCCGCCGGACGACTCCTGGCCGCACATCCCGAGATCGCCCGGCGGAGCCTGTTCACCGCCATCATCTGCGGCGAGATCGACGAGGTCAGACGCCGGCTCGCCGACGCACCCGACACGGCGCGGCAGGCGGGAGGGCCGCGCGGCTGGACGCCCATCCTGTACGCGTGCTACACGCGATTCAGCCATCCGCGGACCCTTGCCCACGCCGTCCCGATTGCCCGGCTCCTGCTCGATCACGGCGCCGACCCGAACGACTACTACATGGCGGGCGACTCGCACTACACGGCGCTCGTCGGCGCCGCCGCGGAGGGCGAGCAGGACGCGCCCCGCCAGCCGTACGCCCCCGAGCTGTTCGATCTGCTCCTGGAGCGGGGCGCGGATCCGTTCGACGTGCAGGTGCTCTACAACACGCACTTCAGCGGCGACGTGCTCTGGTGGCTCGAGCTGGTGCACGCGCGCACCCAGGGCACGCCGCACGAAGCGGCCTGGCGTGACCCCGAATGGCTGATGTTCGACATGGGACCGTACGGCTCCGGCGCGCGGTTCCTGCTCGGAGTGGCGCTCCGAAAACGCGACCTGACGCTGGCCGGCTGGATCCTGGCGCATGGCGCCAACCCGAACGCGGCACCCGCGCGCGACCACCGGTTCTCGAAGCGCAGCCTGTACGAGGACGCGCTGCTCGAGCAGTTTCCGGAGATGGCGCGCCTGCTCGAGCGCTACGGCGCCACGCCGACCACGCCGGCACTGACCGACGCCGAACGGTTCCGCGACGCGTGCTTCCGCCTCGACCGGGACCAGGCACGCGCCATGCTCGCGGCCCACCCTGAGTACCTCGCGTCAACCGACGCGATCTTCGCCGCCGCGAAGCACGATCGTCCAGACGTCCTGGCCTTCCTCCTGGATCTCGGCGTGCCGATCGAGGTCCAGGACCGGCGGCGCACGCGGCCACTGCATGCCGCCGCCGAGCGGAACGCCGTCCGGGCCGCGGCCCTGCTGATCGAGCGCGGCGCGGAGATCGACCCCAGGGAGGCGAACTGGAACGCCACGCCGATTGGCTTTGCCGCCCACGGCGATCACCGGGAGGTGCTGGACCTCCTGAGCCGCCACAGCCGCAACGTGGCGACGCTCGCGATCCGCGGCTACGTGGATCGCCTCGCCGACGTGCTGCGCGGCGATCCCGCCCTCGCGCGGCAGACGTTCGACGACGGCACCACGCTGCTCTGGTGGCTGCCGGACGACGAGGAGAAGGCGCTGCGAGTGGTGGACCTGCTGCTCGCGGCCGGAGCGAATCCGGCGGCGGTCAGCACGGCGGGCGGCACAGCGGCCGACTGGGCACGAAAGCGCGGGCTCTGGGCAGCGGCGGACCGGATCAGCACGGCCGCGGCGGGCTGAGCACCTGGCTGCCCCGGCGATCGCCGGATCGAGTCAGAAGCCCCGGCCGACGGTGATGGTGAGCGGCACCTTCACGCCCGGGTTGCCCGGGAAGATGTTGCCGTTCGAGAAGTGGCTGATGTCCACCTGGACCAGGTACTGGCGGCGGCGGCCCGCGTAGACGCCGAACGCCAGCATGTCCTGGAACGTGAAGCGGCTGCTCGTGTCGAAGCCGTCGATGACCCGTCGGGAGAGGTAGCTCGGACCGGCGAGCGAGTACGACGCGAAGACGTCGGCCGGACCAGTCGTGAGGAATGTCCACCGTGCCACGGGATACACCGACACGGCGGCGACGCTCTCGCGAGTGAGGTCCGTCTTCAGGACGGACGCGCTCGCGCCGAGGTCGACGGCGAAGCGGCGCGCCGTGTGGAAGATGTTCTGCTGGTACCGGACCGCCAGTCCGCTGGCAATGCGGGCGTGGCCGCCGAAGAAGATCGGCACCGTGTCCGAGACGAGCGTATTCCATCCGTACCCGAGCCCGTTGGTGACGAGCCCCGCCATCACCACGTGCCTGGGCACCACGAAACCGCTCTCGCGCGCGGCCGCGACCCGTTCGGGCGGCAGCGGCCGCAGATGGTACCGGATCCCGACGGATCCCAGCGCGATGGCGGGCTGCTCGTGCCCGCCGCTGGCCGGCACGTACGTCGCACCGCCGACCAGGTCCCAGGCCGGGGTCAGCGTGTACTCGATGCCGCCGCCCGCCATCGGCGACGGAAAGTGCGCGTTGGCCACCGCCGGCGCCCCGTCCACCTTGAAGCCGGTCCGGCTGACGATGGCGAGGCCCCCTTCGCCGTAGGCGGCCAGCCGCGACGTGATCGGCACACGCCCCCTGCCGGCAAATGTTCCCACGGCCACCCACACCGTGTGAGGTCCCGGAATGCCGTTCACGAACTCGTAATTCACCCACTGGACCGGGCGCATGTACTCGATCTGCGCCCCCAGGTACTTCCCGAACTCGTGCCCGATGACCAGGTGCGCCGCCGCGTGTGGAATGCGAACGGCTCGCGCCTCGAAGCCCGGCTCGAGCTGCCGGCTCGAGAACGCGTAGCTGATCGAGCCGAGGTCGATGCCGACGTAGGCGTTGGCCAGCAGCGGCGGGTACTGCGTCCGCGAGTCCTCCGGCGGCGCGGGCGGCTGGACGTCTGGAGCGGTGGACTCCTGCTGAGGCAACGCCTGGGTGGAGGCGGGCGGGCCGGCCGCCGCCGTGATCGTCACGGCGGAGGCCAGGATCAGCGCGAGGATCATCCCCGCGGATTGTAACGCGACACTGCCGCGGCGCCGATCGGCGCGCGGCCTACTTCGCGCGCGTGAGCGGCTCCGACACGACGTGCTCGGCCAGGAACCAGACCTCCATCTCGTTCCTGCGGATCACGTCCGACACCAGCAGATCGTTGGTCCCGTCGTCGCCCGCCTCGGCGGCCAGCCGCGCCATGGTGCGGGCTTCCTTGAGGACGATCTCGTGCGCGTGCAGGAGCCGCGAGATCTGGACCGGCACCTCCTCGCGTCCCTTCGGCGGCCGCGGGACGAGTGTCCGCTCGGCGATGTCCGGCGCCATCGCGATGCTGATGCCGCCGAGCATCTGGATGCGTTCGGCGACGGCGTCGACCAGCTCGCTCTGCTCGCCGGCGTGCTTGTCGAAGAGCAGGTGCAGCTGGTAGAAGGTCGGACCGGCCACCTGCCAGTGGTGCTTCTTGTACAGGTCGCGCAGCGTGATCGTGTCCGCCAGCACCTGGTTGAGGTTTTCGACGGCGTCACTGCAGGCCTTCTCGGGCAGCGCAATCGGCATCCGGACCAGGTGACCGTAGGGCTGGATTTCGTGCGCGTGCTGGTGTGTCTGGGGCGTGGCACGGTTGATGATGGTGTCTGCGTCGAGCGTGTGCGTGGGCATTGCGTTCCTCTCGAGTGGGTGTCGTTCCAATCTAGCAGCTTCGGTGCGGCCGAGCCGGAATCTCGCCAGGACGGCTCGGCGGTAGGCCGCTCAGAACGTCGACAGCGCCAGCCTGGCCAGTGCCTGGACCCATTCCGGCCGCTCGCCCGTGGCCTGCAGGGCCACCTTGCCGCGGGCGACCGCCGTGAGCCAGTAGCGGCTGGTGTCCGTGTCGAACGTCATGTGCGCCGCATCGCCGATGCCCGCGACGGGCACCGGCTTCTCGGCCGCTTCCCGCAGGCCGTCGTAATCGGCCGGGGGATTGAACCAGAGGACGAAGGCCCTACGGGTGCCGCCGATTTCGACGGCATACACGCACCGCGCCGAGGCGAAGTCCTTCACGTTCACCGGGCGTGCGTCCACCAGGCGCCCGGCGACCGCGCGGGCGACCGACTCGCCGGAGACCCGCTGGCACACGTTCACGTGCTCGAAGGTCACGGCGCCGCCCTGCGAGCGCGCCACGGCCGGCGTGAGCAGCAGCAGGCAGGTCGTGCCCGTGCCGAAGGCGCGACGAACGACGGCGCCGGAGGTCAGGCTCATGACCCGCAGGTTACATCCGGAGCGCGCGCCGAGGCCAGCTCTGCCGTTTCGGGGCACGGGCACCGACGGGGCCGCCCTCACGCCTGGTGCTGAAGGTGCTGGACGTGCCGAGGTGCCGAGGGTGCGGTGCTGAAGGTGCCGACGGTGCTGCGGCGCGTGCGCAGAGGGACCAGCCGCGACCGGCCATATGCCACGGCCGCGGCCAGCAGCCCGATGACCCCCGGGATCCACGCCAGCGGCGCGTCGTGGCCCGCGAGGGTGAAACCGACCGCCCCGCTCATGATGATGACGAGACCGCCGGCTGCCAGCGGCGTGAGCTCCGTCCTGATGCGGACGAGACCCGGCAGCATCAGCCCGAGCGCGCCCAGCACCTCCACCGTCCCGATGAACCGGAGAAGCGCACCCGGCAGCGGCGTCTGTGCAGTCAATGCCTCCACGGGAAGCACGAGCTTCATGCCCCCGGCGAACAGGAATACCGCCGCCAGCAGCACCTGAACCGTCCACAGCACGGCCGTGACCTTCTGCCCGCTCTTCGAAGTCGTCGTCATTGTCCTGTCCTCCCGGCTCGAATCGCCTTTCTGACAGGGCGTCGAACGAGCACCGAGGAAATCGACAGGACTATTTCAGGGCGAACGCCACGTAGGTGCCGCCCGAGGCGGCGCCCCACTTGCCGCCGCCGGCGGCAATCACGACGAACTCGCGGCCGTCCACGTCGTACACGGCCGGGGTGGCATTGCCCGCCGCCGGGAGCGCGGTGTCCCACAGCAGCCTCCCGGTGGCCGCGTCGAAGGCGTGGAACTTGTTGTCGTAGACGGTGGCGCCAATGAACACGAGCCCGCTCGCCGTGACCACCGGCCCGCCGTAGTTCTCGCTGCCGGTGTTCGCCAGGCCCGATCCGGGCATCTCGCCGAGCGGCACCTGCCAGGCGATTGCGGCCTTGTTCATGTCGATGGCCGTGAGCGTCCCCCAGGGCGGCGTGATCGCGGGAAATCCGTCCGGATCCGTGAACCGGATGTCGCCGTCGAGCGTGTACTTCACGTCGTACGGCGACGGCCGGTCGGCGCTCACCGCCACCGACGTCCCCGTCAGCACGTACTCGACGATGGCCCGGCGCACGGCCCGGTGCAGCTCGGCATAGGCCGGCATGCGGCCGCCGCCGGAGGAGACTATCGCGGAGACCTGTTCGATGCTGCGCCGGGCGCCCAGGCCGACGAGCGACGGAAACTCCGGCGGATTGCCCGTCAGGTCGGCCCGATGGCAGGAGGCGCAATAGCGCTGGTACAGCTCCTTGCCCGTGGTCGGGCCGCCGGTCGGCATCTGGCGCTCGGCGAGCTTCACGCGCCAGGCCATCTCGTTGGCGTTCACGTAGAGCAGCCCCGACCCCGGATCGAACGCCACGCCGCCCCACTCGCCGCCGCCGTCCATGCCGGGAAACAGGATCGTGCCTCCCAGGCTCGGCGGATTGAACTCGCCGCCCTTCCGCAGCCGCAGCCACTCCTCGCGGACGGCCTTCGTCGCCTCCGGCGTGCGCGTGGTGATGAGGTCCTCGGTGAACCGCTGGCGCGTGAACGGCGGGGGCAGCGTGGGCAGGAGCTGGCGTGTCGCCGTCTGCTCGCCGGGCACGTCGGAGACGGGCGGCGTCACCTCCTCCATGGGGAAAATCGACGCGCCGGTCTCGCGGTCGAGCACGTAGACGTGCCCGTTCTTGGCGGTCTGGGCGATCACGTCGCGACGCTGCCCGTCGTGCGTGATGGTGATGAGCGCGGGCGGAGCCGGGAAGTCGCGGTCCCAGACGTCGTGCCGCACCGCCTGGAAGTGCCACACGCGTTCGCCGGTGGCCGCGCGGAGGCAGAGGATGGTGTTGGCGTACAGGTCGTCGCCGATCCGGTTCGCGCCGTAGAAATCGTAGGCGGCCGATCCCGTGGAGGCGTACACGAGCCCGCGCGCCTCGTCCAGCGAGACGCCCGCCCACGCGTTCGCGCCGCCGGTGTACGTCCAGGCGTCCTTCGGCCACGTCTCGTAGCCGGGCTCGCCGGGGTGCGGAATGGTGTGAAACGACCAGCGCTGGCGGCCGGTGTCCACGTCGAAGGCGCGGATGTCGCCCGGGGCCGACGGCAACCCCTCGGGGACGATGGAGCCGAGGATCAGGAGGTCGTGATAGAAGACGCCGGGCGAGTTGACGCCGACGCTGAGCGTGCGCGGGTCGCGGCCCTCGAACCCCTCACGCAGGTCGATCCGGCCATCCCGGCCGAAGCCGGCCAGCGGCTGGCCCGTGGTGGCGTCGAGCGCGTACAGCCAGTGCCGGGCGCCGAAGTAGATGCGGCGATCGTCGCCACGCTCGAAGTACATGAGGCCGCGAATGCGCGTCCGGCTCGGCGTGGTCTCCCCGGCATTCGGATCGAAGCTCCACTTCAGGGCGCCCGTCGCCGCGTCGAGCGCGAAGACGCGCAGCGTCGGGGAGGTCGCGTACAGCACGCCGTGGGCCACGACGGGCTGACACTGCATCTCCGAGCCCTTGAACGCATCGCCTGTGTCGTAGGTCCACGCGACCTGCAGGGAGGCGACGTTCTGCGGCGCTATCTGCGTCAGCGGCGAGAAACGAATCTGGTCCGGGCCGCCGCCGTACGACGGCCAGTCGCTCGATGGGGCCGTGGCGCCGGCCAGCAGCGCCAGGGCAAGGAGGAGGAATCCGCGCATGGTGGGTCGTATCGTGCCCGAGTCAGGGTTCCAGTGCCCTGACGGGCCGGATCTCGATGCTCCCTTCGCGCGCGGGAGGGATCTTCGACGCGGTCTCGAGCGCCTCGTCGAAGTCCTTCGCCTCGATCAGATAGAAGCCGGCCAGGTGTTCCTTGGTCTCGGTGAACGGGCCGTCGGTAATCGTCGTGCGGCCCTGGCGGATGCGCAGCGTCCGGGCGGTCTCGACCGGCTGCAGCGCCTCGGCGGCCACGAGGACGCCCTTGCTGCGCATGCCGTCGCCGCAGTCCATGCACTCGCGGTCGGGCACCGCGCGCAGCTTCTCCGGCTCCATGTACACCAGGCAGACGTACTTCATTATCAGAAAACTCCCAACTCCCAACTCCCAACTCCCAATTCGGTTCAGTCCAGGGACATAGGTAACACTTCAGTCCAGCGACAGGGGTAACACTTTTTCAGCCGCGGCGCCGAGGTACTAGTCGGAGGTGCTTCGATGCCGTGGCGCGAGACGTGCCCCATGGAGCAACGCCTGGAATTTGTTCGTGAGTACCAGTCGGAGCTGTTTACGATGACCGAGCTCGCGGCGCAGTACGGGATCAGCCGGAAAACCGGCTACAAATGGCTCGCCGCCTACGAGGCGGCCGGTGCGCGTGGGTTGGGCGATCGCTCGCGCCGGCCGCATCACAGCCCGCAGGCGACGGATGCCGACTTGGTCGAGGCATTGATCGCCCTGCGACGCCGTCACCCGCGCTGGGGCGCGAAGAAGCTGCTGGCGATCGCGGCCCGGCGAGATCCGCACGCCGCGTGGCCGAGTCGATCGACCGTGTGCACGTTGCTGCAACAGCGCGGCTTGGTGACGGCGCAACGGCGTCGCGCCCGCTCGCCGCAGGTGCCGTCGCCGGCGCTGGCGCCGATCACGACCGTGAACCAGGTGTGGACGACCGATTTCAAGGGCGAGTTTCGGACCGGCGATGGCGTGTATTGCTACCCGCTCACGCTGCGCGACGGCTTCAGCCGGTTCGTCCTCCGCTGCGACGGATTGCTCGGGCGGACGAGTGACGCGACGCAACGCCGGTTCGCACGCGCGTTCGGCGAGTACGGCTTGCCCGATCACATCCGCAGCGACAACGGCGGGCCGTTCGCCAGCCCGGGCTTGGCGGGCCTGTCCGCACTGTCGGTGTGGTGGTTGCGCCTCGGCATCGGCCTGGAGCGCATCGCGCCCGGCCATCCCGAACAGAATGGATCGCATGAGCAATTTCATCGCGTGTTGAAGGCCGACACCGCTCGGCCGCCCGCGGCGAATTGCTCGGCGCAACAGCAACGGTTCCGCCGATTCGTCCGGGAATACAACGAGGAACGGCCGCACGAAGCCCTGCACGACCAGACGCCTGCGAGCTGCTATACCCCGTCGCGCCGCGCGCTGCCGACCCGGCTGCCACCGCTCGACTACGCCGGCCACACCGAAAAGCGGCTCGTGAGCAGCAATGGCTGTGTCTCGTGGGCGGGCGCGCCGCTGTTTATCGCGACGCCACTCGCCGGCGAATATGTCGCCTTCGAGGAAGTCGACGACGGCGTCTGGACGCTCTGGTATGCCACGACCGCACTTGCGCGGTACGACGAACGGCATCGCTCGATTCATCCGATTGCTTCGCAGTACGCTGTGGGGCGCTCCGCCAGCTTCGCTGGCTCCGCGCCTGCGCCTAAGAACGGAAAGATAATGCGTAAATCCATCGATCAGCTGTTACCCATGTCGCTGGACTAATTTGTCACCTATCTCCCCGGCCGTTCACCTCCAATTCCCAACTCCCAATTCCCAACTCCCAATTCCAAATCCCAGGGTCCCAATCGCGTCGAGCGAATCGTACAGCAATTGCCCCTTGGGCGTTGGAAGTTGGGCGTTGGAAGTTGGGAGTTGGAAGTTGGGAGTTGGAAGTTGGGAGTTGGGAGTTGTCCGAAGCTCTCAGATAAATCGGTTCAGGAGGTACTGTCTTGAAACTGGCCGGAACGGCTACTGTCGCCGGTCGCTCAGCCACTGGAGCAGCTCGTGCTGCGTGCCGGTGCCCGTACGCCGGAATGCGCCCTTGAGATGGTTGCGGACCGTCTGCGGGCTGATGCCCAGCCGCTCGGCAATCTGGCGCACGGGAATGTGCTGGATCAGCAGGCGGACCACCTCGCGCTCGCGCGGCCGCAGCCGCTCGAGCCCCGGGTAGTCCGTGCGGTGCCGCTCGTCACGCGTGGACAACCGTTCAACCGCCAGGTGAAAGGTGGCCTCGAGCTGCCGCGGCTCGAGCGGCTTCATGAGGATGCCGTACGCGCCGACCATCGCCGCCGCGCGCACGATCGATGGGGTCACGTGGCCGGCCAGGAACACCGTGGTGGTGTCCCAGCGGCGCTTCATGCTCGCCGCCAGGTCGATCCCGCGTTCCTGCAGGCCCAGATCCACGTCGGTCACCAGCAGATCGGGGCGGAAGACGGCGGCGCTCTGGAGCGCCGTCTCGGGCGACTGCGCCGTCCCCGCGACGACGGCGTCTGGGGGCAGCGCCGCCTGCACCTGCGCGACGACCGACGGGTCGGCATCCACTACCAGCACGTTGGCTCTCATACGATTGCCTGCTCCTCGTCTGCGGCGATGGGCAGCAGCAGCCGGAACGTGCTGCCCTGTCCTGGATGCGAGGACACCGCGACGCGGCCGCCGGCGCCCTCGATGACACGCTTGACCGTCTGCAGGCCGAGGCCCGAGCCGGTGCTGCGCTCCTTGGTCGTGAAGAACGGCTCGAAGATGTGGTCCAGCAGCTCCGGCGCGATGCCGACGCCCTCGTCGGCGACTTCCACCGCGACGAGCGTCCCGTCCGACGACTCGATCCGGCGGGCGCGGATGGCGATGGTGCCGCCGCCCGGCATCGCGTCCCGCGCGTTGGCCACCAGGTTCAACAGCACCTGGTCGAAGGGGCCCCGCCCGATCCGGACGCGGTTCGGCCGCTCGTCGAAGGCGCAGGTGACCGTGACGGCCCGCCCGGCGAGCCGCTGGCACATCGGCCACAGCTCCGCGATGACCGCCGAGACGTCCACGAGCTCCGGGTCGGTGCTCTGGGATCGCGCGGCGCAGGTCAGCAGTTGACAGTTCAGGGCCGACATGCGCACGAGCGCGCTGCGCATGGTCCCCGCGTATTCCCGGACCCGCCCGGGTTCGGTCTCGATGAGGTCGAGAGAAGTGCCGATGACGAAGAGGAGATTGTTGATGTCGTGCGCCAGCGACGATGCCATCAGGCCGACCAGGGCCAGGGCCTGCGCTCGCTGGAGCTGCAGTTCCAGGTCTGTCATTGCCCCGGGCTAGTAGCACTAGCCGTACCGGTTTGTACGAGACGGGTGAAACAGACGTAACATACTTATATTGAAGCGATTTGTAATATTTACCAGTGCGGCCAAGCGCCCTGAATATGACTTCATTTCGTCAGGTGACGAAACCGCTTGACGAATAGCCGATCCCGCGAGCACCATGGCCGTCCCGGCATCCTCGGTCATGTCGCAGAACCAAGACGACCCGGTCCCGGCGAACCTCCCGGCCGCGCTCCGTACGGCGGAAGCGGAGCGGGATCGTGCGCATCTCCTGCTCGATCTGACCAATGGCCTCGTGTCTTCGCACGACCTCGAGGCACTCGTGGCGGCTGTCTCACGGCTGCTCGCGGACGTCGTGCCCCATCGACTGGCCAACATGGTGGTCTGGGACGAGCGCGCAGGGGAGCTCCGACGCCATGTCATGTTCGAGCCCGTCTCGACCGAGGCGCTCCGGGCGTTCCAGGCCCGGTACGGCCAGGCCGTGCCGGCCGGGTGGCCGGCGGCCCAGGTGTTCGAGGCCGGGCGCACGATCCGATTCTCCCTGAAGGATATCCGGCTGCCCGAAATCGTCGAGCTCGTCACGGCCCTGGGTCTCCAGTCCGGCTGCGGCGTCGTGCTGGAGACGCCACGGCAGCGCCTGGGCGTGCTGCTGGTGGCCAGCGAAGACGCCGATGCGTTCTCCGCCGACGCGGTGCGGCTCCTCGAGCGCGCGGCCTACCAGCTCGCCCTTGTGATCGAGAACGTCCTGCAGTTCGAGCAGGTCGAGCGGTACCGCCAGGAGGCGGCGGCCCGCCGCGACCGCCTGCAGCTGCTGCTCGAGCTGGCCAACGCCGTCACGTCGGAGCGGGACCTGCCGGCCCTGATGGCCACGATCTCCCGCCTGCTGCGCGAGAAGGTCACGCACCACTTCGTCAGCCTGACGCTCTGGGATCCCGACGCGCGAGCGTTGCGACGGCATGCGCTTGTCTTCGAGAGCGGGCGCGGCGTGCTCAAGCAGGGCAACCTGGTGAGCCCGGACGCGCCCTCGGCCGAGGTCTTCCGCACCCGGCGCACCCGTGCGTTCCGCTGGGCCGACGTGGAGGCGATCGGCGGGCGTGCCCAGGAGGTGATGACCCTGGAAGGCCTCCACTCGGTGTGCTGCGTGCCGCTCCAGACCCCGCGCGGCTGCCACGGCACGCTCAACATCGCGCGCCCTGCCGACGAGGATTTCCCCGAGGACGAGATCCGCCTGCTGGAGCAGATCGCGCAGCAGCTCGCCATTGCCATCGAGAACGCGCTGCAGTTCGAGGCCGCCGAGCGCTTCAGGCGCGAGGCGGCCGCCGGACGCGATCGTCTCGAGCTGCTGCTCGAGGTGAACAACGCCGTCGTCGGCCACCTCGACTCGCACGCGTTCAGGATGTCGATGCTGGCGGCGCTGAAGCGCGCCGTGCCGCACGACTACGCGAGTCTCTCGATCCTCGATCCCGCATCCGGCGACCTCCGCCTCGAGGCGTACACGTTCTACGACGAGCGCGGCGTCGTCGAACCACGCGCGGTCGTCGCGCTGGATCGCACGCCGGCCGGCCTGGCGTTCCGCGATCGCCGGCCGCGCCTGTTCGACACCGCGGCCCTCGAGCAGCTGGACCTCGCCGCCATGCCGCACGCCCGCGCCGCCGGGTTCCAGGCCGCCTGCAGCGTCCCGCTCGTGACCGCGCGCGGCGCCAGCGGCGCGATGACCCTCGCGCGCTACGCGGAACCCGGGTTCGGCCCGGGGGACGTCGCGCTGCTGGCCGAGATCGCCCGGCAGATTGCGCTGGCCCTGGACAACACCGTCGCGTATTCGGAGATCGCGGCGCTCAAGGATCGGCTCGCGGAAGAGAAGGTCTACCTCGAGGACCAGCTGGGCGAGCAGTCGGACGCGACGGGCATTACCGGCAGCAGCCCGGCCGTTCGCGCCGTGCTTCACAAGATCCGCACCGTGGCGCCGACCGACGCGACGGTGCTGCTGCTCGGCGAGACGGGGACGGGCAAGGAGCTCGTGGCGCGCGCCATCCACGACAGCAGCCGGCGGCAACAGCAGACGTTCGTCCGCGTGAACGCCGCCGCGCTCCCGGCGACGCTCGTGGAAAGCGAGCTGTTCGGCTACGACAAGGGCGCCTTCACGGGCGCCACGACCGCCAAGCTCGGGCGCATCGAGCTGGCCAACCACGGCACGCTGTTCCTGGACGAGGTCGGCGACATGCCGCTCGATCTCCAGCCGAAGCTGCTGCGTGCGCTGCAGGAGCAGGAGTTCGAGCGGCTGGGCAGCACGCGCACGCAGCGCGTGGACGTCCGCCTGATTGCGGCCACGAATCGCAACCTGGAAGAGATGGTCGAGGCCGGCACGTTCCGCCGCGACCTCTATTACCGCCTGAGCGTCATCCCCATCCACCTGCCGCCGCTGCGGGGCCGTCGCGAGGACATCCCCGCGCTCGTCTGGCACTTCGTCCGGAAGTTCTCCCGGGAGATGGGTCGCGAGATCACGTCCATTCCGACGGGCAGCATGGAGCGCCTGCTCAGCTGGCCCTGGCCCGGCAACATCCGTGAGCTGCAGAACGTCATCGAGCGGGCGGTCATCCTCTCCACCGGCCACGTGCTCGAGATCGACCCGGCGGCCCTGCAGGCGGCGTCGACGTCTCCGCCGTCCCTCTCGGCGCCGGCACCCGGGCGCACGCTGGAGAGCGGTGAGCGCGAGCTCATCCTCCAGGCGCTCCGGGAATCGCGCGGCGTCATCGCGGGGCCCGGCGGTGCCGCGGCACGGCTCGGCGTGAAGCGGACGACCCTCAACTCCAAGATGCGCAAGCTGGGCATCGTCCGCCCCTCGTTCTGACCACGCCGGGCCCGCCGGGACCGCAGAGACTCCGGGCGTGCCTACCGGCTCCCGGCTGGCCCTGCATCCTCCGCGCCCGCGACGTCCCCTGCGGCGCGCTTCAGAATCCGCCAGCCCTTCGAGCGTCCGCTCGGGCCCCGGCGCGCCGTCGGGCGGCGCCCACTCCACTGGCGAGCCGGCGGCCATCAACAGCCGTGCGACGGCCACGTGGTCCGTGCCGGGTTCCGCGTGCTCCCGTCCCTCCACGGCCCACACGAGCGGCGGCGCGGCGAACATGCCGTCGAGCGCGTCGAGATCCGCGCCGTGTGCGATGAGCACGCGGACAGCCTCCGGATGGCCGCCCATCGACGCGCGATGCAGCGGCGTGACGTTGTCCGTGTCGCGGGCGCTCGGATCGAACCCGCACGCGAGCATCGTCTCGAGCACCGCCGCGTTGCCGCTCTCGGCGTGGCGGTGGAGCATCAGGTGATGTTCGAGCCGGAGAGCGTCGCGCAGGCCCGGATTCGCCGCGAGCATCGCGTCGGCGGCGGCCCGATCCGCGCGGGCGCAGCACGCGACGAAGCGGTCGATCAGCGAGAGCTCGTCGGCCGCCCCGTGTGCCAGCAGCCAGGCCGCCACGTCGATGTTGCCGTACAGCGCCGCCAGGGTGTGCGCTGTCGCGCCGTCGGCTCGCCGGCGACCGACGTCGGCGCCGTGCGCCACGAGCAGGGCCGCCATGAGAACGTCCCAGCGGCGGGCCGTGACGTGGAGCGGCGCCTCGCCGGCCGCACCCCATGCGAGGTCCGGGTCGGCGCCGTGCTCGACGAGCCAGCGTGGCCCCGCCGCGTTGGTCGCCCATGTCATCATGTAGACCAGCGGCGGCACGCCTGCGGGAATGCCGTTCACGTTCAGTCCGAAACGGTACAGCAGCTCGAGAGCGGCCAGGTCGCCTCCGCCCCCGGCGATGTGCGCCGACACGCCGTCGGTCGGGTTCGCGCCCGCCTCGAGCAGCACGGCGGCCAGGGGCACGTGCCGAATCGCGCACAGGCTGGCCCAGAGCGCGGTCCGCGGCAGCTCCGGATGCCAGTTCCAGTGATACTCGGCGTTGGGGTTGGCGCCCAGGGCGCACAGCAGGCGCGCGATGGTCACCAGCCCGTCGAGGCGGCGCGGATCGTCGGTGTCCAGGCACGTGTGGCACGCGTAGAGCAGCGGCTCCCATTGCTGCGGTCCGCCGGGCTCGGTGGCCAGCTGCGGGCGGTCGCGGAGCCGCGACTCGACAGCCGCCGAATCGCCCAGGACGAGCGCGGTCTGAAGCGTGGCCGAGGCAATGCCGGGATTGAGCGCGAGCAGCCGGTGCGCGCGACCGGCGCCGCCGCCCGTGGCGCAGCGGACGAACTCGTCCACCGCCGCGTCGAACGACATCGTGCGCGCCTCGACCTCCTCCCGGAGTGCGTTCCACGAGAGAAACCCGTGCTCGCGGGCGATCACCGACTGCGCGTCGTGGAGCGCCAGGCGCGTGACGTCGAGATCGGCGACCGGCGTCTGCGCAAAGGCCGGCAGCTCCATGAATCGGCGGAGCGCCGACGGATCGTGCGCCTGCGCCGAGTGCAGGAGCGACTTGGCCTGCTTCTTCAGATTGTCCAGATGTGGACGGTCAGGGAGCTCGCGGGACATACCACCTCCATGCTGTTGAGCCTGTGGTTCGCAAACAGGCAGCACGGAAGTGCCGGGAACACGATGGGACGAACGATCAGTGGGCTTGGCCCTTCGCGCGAACCCGCGGGCGCCTTGACGCGCTCCAGCACACGGTAGGCCGCGCCACTGCGCGCTGTCAAGGCGCTGGCATCGATGTGTCAAGCCTGGCATCGATGCCCGCGGCACGCTAAGCTTGTCGATCGAGCACATCGAGAGGACACATGACATCTTTGTGGGCATCCCTCCACCGGCTGCTTGACGACCGCCTTGGCGACCTGCACGCGGTGGCCGTGGCCTATCGCGACGATCCGCCGGAGGGGCTCGAGTGCTTCGCGGGCACCGTGCCGTCGGGCTGCAGCTTCTGGCGGCTCGCGGCCGCCGGTCGCGCGTTCTACACGGCGCCCGCCGATCACTACAACTGCCCCATCGGCAGCTACACCCACGCGATCGACCTGCCGGCGGATCGCACCGGCGAGCTCGAGCAGACGCTCTCGCTGATGGCCGGTATGGGCTACCTCCGCATGGAAGAGGTGCCGGGCATCCCGCGACTCGCGCGGACGCCGCCCATCACGTGCTACGCACCCCTCGCCATGACGCCCGTCGATCCGGACGTGGTCATCTTCAGCGGCCGGCCCGGACCGTTGATGCGGCTGCAGGAGGCCGCCATGCGGGCCGGCGCCGCCTCCAGTCTCCCGCTGCTCGGGCGTCCCACCTGCATGGCCCTTCCCGCGGCCATGGCGCACGGATCGGTCCTGAGCGCCGGCTGCGTCGGCAACCGCGTCTATACGGAGCTCGGCGACGACGAGCTGTACCTGGTGGTCCCCGGCGGCCGGCTGCCCGACGTCGCCCGGGAGCTCGAAGTGGTCGCCACCGCCAACGATGCCCTGGCTCGGTATCACCGGGAACGCCGGCAGCAGCTCGACAGTGCGCCCATGGGCTCCTGATCCCCCTCTTCCGTCGCCGTGTCGATTCCGCGAGCCCCCGTTCGACGTCCTGACAGAACCGGTTGAGAGGCGGCGGAGGCCGGGGACACCTTGGTCGCGCCAGGCCGCCACGAGAGGAGACTCGTTGTGCGCTTCATGATCATCGTCAAGGGCAACGCGGATACGGAAGCGGGCGTCATGCCCGAAGAGTCCCTGTTCAGGGCCATGGCCGACTACCACGAGCAGCTGGCGAAAGCCGGCGTGCTGCTCGATGCGACGGGCCTGCAGCCCACGTCGAAGGGTTTCAAGGTGAAGTACGCCGCCGGGAAGCGGACCGTCGTCGACGGGCCGTTCACCGAGGCGAAGGAGATCGTCGCCGGCTACACGCTGATCCAGGTGAAGTCGCGGGACGAGGCGATCGAGTGGGCCCGCCGGTTCCCGGCACCCTTCGGCGACCGCAAGGACGGCGAAATCGAGGTGCGGCAGCTCTTCGAGCTCGAGGACTTCGGGCCGGGCGACGCCATCGACCGCTTCAAGGACATGGAAACCGGCTTGAAGAAGTAGGCGGGCAGGTGCAGGGACCGATGGCTTGTCAGGGGCGGTGGATCGCGCGAGGATGGATCGCCCCAATCGAGAGGAGCCGCCCATGAGCGGAGTGCGAGTGCTGGTGGGAACGCGGAAGGGAGCGTTCGTCCTGACGTCGGACGGCGCGCGCAGGGACTGGGAGGTCAGCGGCCCGCACTTCGCGGGGTGGGAAATCTACCACCTCAAGGGATCGCCGGCCGATCCCAATCGCGTCTACGCGTCGCAGTCGAGCGGCTGGTTTGGTCAGCTCATCCAGCGCTCGAGCGACGGCGGCAGGACGTGGGAGGCGATGGACAACACGTTCGTGTACGACGGCGTGCCCGGGACGCACCAGTGGTACGACGGCACGCCGCATCCGTGGGAGTTCAAGCGCGTGTGGCACCTCGAGCCGTCGGCGAGCGATCCCGACACGGTATACGCGGGGGTCGAGGACGCGGCGTTGTTCCGCACCACCGACGGCGGCACGTCCTGGCACGAGCGGCCCGGCCTGCGCGGCCACGGGTCGGGGCCGCACTGGCAGCCGGGCGCCGGCGGTCTGTGCCTGCACACGATCCTGGTCGACCCCGCCAATCCGAAGCGCATCTTCATCGCCATTTCGGCGGCCGGCGCCTTCCGGACCGACGATGGCGGCGAGACGTGGACGCCGATCAACCGCGGCCTCAAGTCGCAGGGCATCCCGAAGGAAGAGGCCGAGGTCGGCCACTGCGTTCACCGGATCGCCATGCATCCCTCGCGGCCCTCGGTGCTCTTCATGCAGAAGCACTGGGACGTGATGCGGACCGACGATGCCGGTGACCACTGGCGGGAGGTGAGCGGCAACCTGCCCACCGACTTCGGGTTCGCCATCGACGTGCACGCGCACGAGCCCGAGACCATCTTCGTCGTGCCGATCAAGAGCGACTCGGAGCACTTCCCGCTCGACGGGCAGCTGCGCGTGTACCGCAGCCGCACCGGCGGCGACGAGTGGGAGCCCATGACCAAGGGGCTGCCGCAGAAGGACTGCTACGTCAACGTGCTGCGGAACGCGATGTCGGTCGACACGCTGGATCCGTGCGGGGTGTACTTCGGAACCACTGGCGGCCAGGTGTACGGGTCCGCGGATGGGGGCGAGCGCTGGACGCCCATCGTCCGCGACCTGCCGGCCGTGCTGTCGGTGGAGGCGCAGGTGGTGCCATGACCGTGCGCGTGGTGCTGCCGCAGCACCTGCAGACCCTGGCGAAGGTCGGGCCGGAGGTGGCCATCGAGGTGGGCGAACGCGTCACGCAGCGCGCGGTGCTCGACGCGGTCGAGGCCACCTACCCGGTCCTGCGCGGCACGATTCGCGATCGCGTCACGCACAAGCGGCGGCCGTTCGTGCGGTACTTCGCGTGCGCGGAGGACCTGTCGCACGACCCGCCGGACGATCCGCTGCCCGAGGCCGTGGCCGCCGGCGAGGAGCCCTTCCTCGTCGTGGGGGCCATGGCGGGGGGATAGACGAGGTTCACGGGTTCTCAGGCGGCCTGCGTCCGGCGAACGGCACGAGCATCGGCACGCGGCTGGCGTACTCGCCGTACGCCTGCTCGCCGAGTTGTTCGCGCAGGAACCCTTCCTCCAGCCGCGCCTTGGTGACCCATCCGACCGTCATCACGCACGCGCCCAGCCACGCGAGCGCCGTGCCGCGCATGGCGGCTGTCGCGGCCGACGAGAGGATGATCCCCGTGTAGATCGGGTGGCGCACGATCCCGTACGGACCCGTGTCGACCACGTGGTGATCGGCCTTCCTCGTGACGCTGCTCGACCAGAGCCTGCCCAGGTGAATGCGCGCCCACCACGTGAAGAGCAGGCCGGCGAGGACGACGGCCACGAGCGCCCATGCGAGAGGGACGGGCGCCCTCCACAGGATGGCCTCGGCTCGGGTATCGTGGCGGTACATCCCGAAGAGCAGCACGGCGCCCAGGGCGACCAGAAGCCGGTAGACCAGCTGGAACCTGGCGGCTGGCCGCTTCACCGCGCGGTCGCTCCACGCGGCGGCGATCAGCCAGGACACCCACCAGGCCAGCCAGATGGCCTGGATCGCGGGTTCCGGCGTCATCGCCACCGGTCGCCGGCCTTCTTCACGTAGTTCGTCCAGACATAACCCCACGGAATGACCAGCGGGCAGAGCACCACGCCCACCAGGCACTCGAATGCCGTCTCACGCGTGGCGGCGTCGAGCCGGCCGGCCCTCCACGGGGGCAGCGCGATGGCCAGCACGAAGATCGTCTTCCAGGCGAACTCGAACAGCAGCATCGGCAGCATTTGGAGCGGGTAGCGAATGCCGATCGCGCACATGAGCGACAGCGCGGCGAGCATGCTCACGCCGACGCCGTGCCACCGGTCCCATTGACCGTGATTCAGCGCTGCCGGCCAGATGTTCGCACCCATCGCAAACGCGATGAGCGCGTACAGGACGCGCATCAGATAGATCCGGAACGTTGATACGGTCGCCATGTGTCCGTCCCCCGAAGCCGTCGCGTCCCCTGTACCGCTCCCTTAAATGCTCTTGTGTCTCTGTATCCTTTGTATTCTTCGTGTCCTTCGTGTCCTTCGTGTCCCTTGTGTCTTTGTGTCTTTGTGTCTTTGTGTCTTTGTGTCTTTGTGTTCTTCGTGTTCAGGGCAAGGCAAACACGACGAGCGCCTGGCCGCACGCCACGGCGACGTGTTCGTGACCCTCGGTCTCGAAGGCCATGGGATTCGCGACGCACTGCCCGCCGGTCTGGAAGTTCCACAGGGCCTGGCCCGTGGCCGAGTCGAGGGCGAACACGTTGCCTTCGTTCGTGCTGCCGAAGACGAGGCCGCTCGCCGTGGACATCAGGCCGGCCCAGAGCGGCGACAGCAGGCGGTGCTCCCAGCGCCGCTCGCCCGTCGTCAGATCGAGCGCGCGGACCGCGCCGTAGACGCGGTCGCCGGTCTCCACCTCTTCGCCGCCACCCAGGAACGGCTTGCCCGCCTCGTAGTCCACGTCGGCCTTGAAGTACCGGGAGCCCATCTCCCGCACCGGCACGAAGAACAGGCCCCGCGCCGCATCCGCCGCGGGACTGAACCAGTTCGTGGCGCCCTGGAGGCTCGGCCAGACGAGCGTGCCCTTCTCGGAAGGCTCGGTCCCCGGGATGACGATCGCCCGCCCGTGCTCGTCGAGCCCGCGCGCCCAGGTCTGGGTGGCGTACTCCGCGCCGCGGAGGAATTCGCCCGTCGCGCGATCGAGGACGTAGTAGAAGCCGTTGCGGTTCGCGGTCACGACCAGCCGTCGCGGGCGGCCGTCGACGGCCGCGTCCACCAGCACGGGCACCTGGTTGGCGTCCCAGTCGTGCGTGTCGTGCGGCGTGAACTGGAAGTGCCACCGCAGCGCGCCCGTCGCCTCGTCCAGCGCAATGAGCGAGCAGGAATAGAGGTTGTCGCCCGCACGCCCGTCGCCGTTCCAGTCGGGCGCGGGGTTGCCGACGCCCCAGTAGACGAGGCCCAGATCGGGGTCGTAGCTGCCGCTCAGCCACGTCGGCGCTCCGCCCGTCTTCCAGCTGTCGCCGGCCCAGGTCTGGTGCCCGGGCTCCCCAGGACCGGGAACGGTATTGAACCGCCACACGCGCGCGCCGGTCTTCGCGTCGTAGGCGTCGAGGAAGCCGCGGATGCCCGCCTCCCCGCCGCTGACGCCGATGACGACCTTTCCGTCGATCGCCAGCGGCGCCGACGTGATGGCGTAACCGAGCGCGTTGTCGGCGACTTCCACGTCCCAGCGCACTGCGCCCGATGCCGCATCGAGCGCGACGAGGTGCGCGTTCAGCGTCGCGACGTAGACGCGGTCGTCCAGCAGCGCCGCGCCGCGGTTCGTCGGGCCGAACCCAATCAGCCGGACGTCCTTCGGGACGGCCGGCTCGTATCGCCACAACGTCCGGCCCGTGCGGAGGTCGAGCGCGGCCACCCGGCTCTTCGCCTCGGTCACGTACATGACGCCGTCGGCGACGAGCGGCGTGGTTTCCACCGGCCCGGGCTCCTGCACCTGATAGACCCACGCCGGACGGAGCCTGCCGACATTGACTGGCGTGACTTCGGTCAGCGGCGTGAAGCGATGGCTGGCGTAGCTTCCCGAGTAGGTGAGCCACGATCCAGGCTCGCGCGCGGCTGCGACGACCCGGGCGTAGGGGACCTGGGCGGCCAGCGACGCCGAGGCGGCGAGCACCGTGACGAGCGCGGACACCAGTCGTCCACGGCTCATCGGGCGGCTCCGAGCGACATGAGGTACGCCACCGAGATCGTCCAGGTCCCGGCCCTTGACCTGATCCCGGTAGCCCGGCATCAGGCTCGTCCCCGGCTGCGGCTGCAGCGACTCGAGATCGGCCTTTCGGAGCGAGCTCACGCGACCCTGCGCATCGCGAAGCTGGATCGTGAATGCATCCTCGTTCACGCGCATGCCGGTGACCTCCGCGCCGTCTCGGGCACGTGCGCGGAACACCGCGAACGCGGGGTAACTGTACGGCTCGGTACGGCACGGGACGGTCGGGCCGGGCTGCCGCCGGATCGACGACGGACTGCCGCAGGAACGCTGCGCCTCTGAGCGCCCCAATCTCGCTCAGCTCCGGCCCGACGGCGGTGCCCTGGCCCCTCACGATGTGGCAGGCGGCGCACCCGGACCGCGCGTAGACCTGGCTCCCTCGTCCCGGGTCCCCTGGCAGGGGCTCGGCCGGACGTCGTCCGAGGGACCGGACGTACGCGGCGACCTGCTGCATCTCCGGACTGGACAGCCAGAACGCGGGCATCATCGCCGTGCCAGGGATGCCGTTCACGAGGATGTCGAGGACGCCGGCCTCGTCGCGCGCCCGGCGGAGTCTGGGCGCGGCCAGCCGGGGCCCCATGCCGCCGCTGCCCTCGAGGCCATGACAGCGCGAGCAGTAGGTGTCGAAGACCTTCCGGCCGGTGGCCAGATCCGCGGCGGTGGGGCGCGCCAGCGGCGCGGGCACCGGCCCCTGGGCGTGGAGGATCACCGGGACAGCCAGCACCGCGAGGGCGAGGGCGACCAGACGCATTCGCGCTGCATCCAACGGCGTGAGACTACACCGGTACGCCTTCCTTCCGCGCACGGGATGGCATCAGCGTCACGGGAACCACGATTCGTGCGCCCAGACGTGATGGGCGAAGCCCGCGGCGACGAGCACGTCGCGCCAGTCCACCTGTGCGCGGCGCACCGCATCCTGCAGCTTCGCCAGGTCGCCTCCGCTCAGCTTCAGCACGGCAAAGCGTATGCGCTCGAGGCCCTTCTCGTCGGTCCGTTTCCACAGCGGCAGGTTGTCCGCGCACTGCGTCATCAGCAGTCTGGCGGCCTCACGCCGGGCGGCGCCCTCGAACAAGGCCTCGAGGCGGCGCGTCGTCTCCTCACTGAGCGGGACTGGCGGCATTCCTGCGATCTAGCACTAATGCGGGCCGTTCGGCCAGTGACCGGGGCCAGTCACATGCCGTCGACGATCGGGACCTCGTAGTCTTCGACTCGCGCCACGACGAATCCCCGGCGCAGGTAATTCGGCAGCGCGGCCGGGTGATCCAGCGTGCACGTGTGCACCCAGATCCGCGACGGCCCCAGCGCCCAGGCCGTCCTGACCGCGACGGTCAGCAGGTGACCGCCGAGGCCTCGGCCCGTGAAGGCGGGCAGCAGGCCGAAGTAGGCGAGCTCCACGGAACCATCCTCGGGCACACGGCGAAGCTCGAAGAAGCCCGCGAGCGCGCCGTCCACGTGCACGGTCCAGACGTCGATCTCCGGCTGGTCCACGTGCCGGGCGATCTCGGCCTCGGTCCACGCCGCGCGGTCGGTCCAGCGGTACGCGCCGCCGACGTCTCGATAGAGCCGCCGGTACAGCGACGGATCGCAGGGCGATTCGCGCACGACGTCCACACCGCCGATGGCGGGCACCGGGCGCAGGTTCGCCGGTTCGATCATCTCGAGATAGGTGCGGGTGGCAATCATTCAGGAGACCCGCCGCGTCTGTCCGACGGTGCAGCCGACGTGTCTGTCATGTCTCCATCCCGAGAAACGCCCTTATCCGCGCGAGCTCCTCGCTCAGTGCCGCGCGAAATACCGGTTGCCGGGGCGCCGAGGCCACGTAGCCGAGCTCGGCTCGAAGCGCGCCGTCCCCCATCGGACAGGTTTCCCCAGCCGATCACGCGGTCCTTCCAGAGCATCGGCAGCGCGTAGTAGCCCAGCCTCCGTTTCGCCACGGGCGTGTACGCCTCGAAGCGGTACGCCCAGCCCCAGAGCAGCTCGAACCGTCGCCGATCCCAGACGATGGGATCGAACGGCGCCAGCAGCCGCACGCGATCGTCGGGCGCTGCGGCCTCGGGACGCTCGCCGGCCGGCCAGTACCAGTCCACGCTGTCGATGCGCGCGTGGGCGAGCCGCTCCTTCGCCCGCCCAAGTGCCGGCTTGAGGTCGCGCCGCCACTGCGGCACGCCATAGCGCAGGCGACTGACCAGGAAAGAGAGCGAGCGGCCCGGCAGCGGCGCATACGTGCGGACCGCGACGTCCACCAGGGCGTCCACCCGCTGGCGGGGCGTCAGGGATAGCTGCGGAGGCGTCGCCGTCTCCCGGGCGGCATAGAGCCGGATACCCTTCTCCCGTCGCGTGACGCGAAGCAGGCCGCGATAGTGCATGTGCTCCAGCAGATGCGTTGTCGCGTTCGACGAGCCGCCCCAGTAGTTCGTGATCCGCCCGTGGGCGAACTGCTCGTCCACCTCCCGCGGGTGCACCTCGCCGCGCTCCCGTACGAACGCGAGCACCAGCTCGGCACGGGCCCGGCGCGTCCGGTGCCACCCCGCCGCGTCCACGCGCGGGTGCATGAGCGCGTGCACGGTGCGCGATACGAACCCGTAGTTGACGAAGACGTCCTCCTCGATGCCGACCGACGCATATCGCCGCTCCAGGTCGCCCGCGCGGTAGTCCTTCACCCGATGCCGCAGGGTCAGGTCCTGGGCCCTGGCGGGTGCCCGGATGGGGTCGGCCTGCACGAAGCCGAGCCGATCGACGGCGGCCGCGAGCGGGAGGGGTGGGAACAGACTGCGGGTGACGGCGAAGCGGCGGAGGTCGTCGAGGGTCACGGCGGAGTCCCAGCAGCTTACCCCGACCCGTCCCGCCGGCCGTCCCTGTCGATTTGGCCTCCCGTCGTTCGACGTGCCAGCAGGGCCCCGGCGCACGTATTATCGTCGCTCGATCCCGGGGAACCCGAGAACCGAGGACCCGAGAACCGAGAACACCCCAATGCGCATGCTCGCCGACCTCCGATTCGCCCTCCGCTCCCTGACCCGTGTCAAGGGCCTGGCTCTGACGGTCATCGTGACCCTTGCGCTCGGCATTGGGGCCAACGCCGCCATTTTCAGCGTCGTCCGGGGCGTGCTGCTGAAGCCGCTGGCCAACCGCGACGAGGACCGCCTGGTCTACATCCGCCAGAGCGCCCCCGGTCTCGGCACCGACAACACCACGTTCTCCGTCCCCGAGATTCAGGATCTCCGCAGCCGGATCCGGACGGTCTCCGCCTTGGGCGACTTCTCCACCATCGGGTTCACGATGGTGGGGCTCGGCGAGCCGCGGGTCGTCCGTGCCGGCGTCGTGGGCGGCTCGTATTTCGCGGTCATGGGCCTCAAGCCCCTCCGCGGACGGCTCCTCGGGCCCGGTGACGACGGACCGAACGCCGCGGGCGCTGCCGTCCTGACGTATCGCTTCTGGACGACCGACCTGGGCGGCGACCCATCGGTCATCGGCCGGGTGGTGCGGCTCGGCGAGCGGTCCGCCACCGTCGTCGGCGTGCTGGAGCCGTCGGTGCCCTACCCGGCCGAGACCGAGATCATCGCGAACGTGGTGACCAGCCCGCACCATCTCTCGGCGACGATGGTCACGGGCCGCGTGCACCGGATGACGGAGCTGTTCGGCCGTCTGGCGCCGGGGGCGACGCTCGAGCAGGCACGCGCCGAGCTGCAGACGGTCCATTCCGCCATGCTCCAGGCGCACCCGGAATCGTACTCGCCGAACGCGAGGTTCGCGATTTCGGCCGTCCCGCTGCGGGACCAGATCACCGCGCCGGCCAGGACCGTGCTGCTCGTGCTGCTGGCCGCCTCGGCGCTGGTCTTCGTCATCGCCTGCTCGAACGTGGCCAACCTGATCCTGGCGCGATCGGTGCGCCGCGAGGGCGAGCTGGCCGTCCGCGCCGCGCTCGGGGCCAGTTCCGGCGCGCTGCGCCGGACGCTGCTCGCCGAGAGCCTCGTGCTCTGCGGCGCGGGCGCTGTTCTTGGCGTCGCGATCGCGCGGCCGATGGTGACGCTGCTCGCACGTTATGCCGCGCGCTTCTCGGTGCGCGCGCTCGACCTCACCGTGGACATGAGCCTCGTGTGGGTTGGCGTCGGCCTCGCTGCGGCCGCCGCGGTGCTGCTGGCCTACGTCCCGAGGCTGCCGACTGGCGACGCCTCGAGCGGCATCACGCTCTCGAGCGGGAGCGTCCGGATGACCTCGGGCACCAACCGCCGGCTTCGGCTCTTCGCCGTCACGCAGATTGCCGCATCCTTCGTGCTCCTCGCCGGCTCGGGCATGCTGCTGACGACCCTGCTGGCGCTGCAGACGGCGCCCACCGCCTTCGACATGCGACGCGTGCTGGCGGTCAACGTGCCCGTGATGTCCTACGGCCGCACGCCGGAGCAGGTCGTCGGCTTCTACAAGGAAGTGATCCGGCGGATCGCGGCCATGCCCGGCGTGGACCAGGTGGCCATCGGCACGACTGTCCCCTGGCGCGACAAGGGCAACTTCGGGCCCGGGTTCCAGTTCTCGGTGCAGGGCTACGCGCGGTCCAGCGGTGAGGAAGACCCGCGGGCGCGCTTCCGCACGGTGTCGCCCGGCTTCTTCAAGGCGCTCGGCGTGCCCCTCATCGCCGGCCGCGATTTCTCGGAGGCCGACCGTGTCGATTCCGAGAAGGTCGTGATCATCAGCCAGAGCCTGGCCCGGCGGATGTTCCCTACCGAGGACGCGCTGCACCACTACTTCATGTGGACCGACCCGGTCATGCAGTTCATCGACGTCAGCACGGGCCCGCGCCGGATTGTCGGCGTGGCAGCCGACGTGGACGACGAGGACGTGGTGCCGGGGCCGGCGATGAGCGTCTATCAGCCGTTCGACCAGGAGATCGGCGGCGGGCGCCTCTTCGTGCACACTCGCACCGATCCGTATTCGCTGGTGGCCGGCATCACGCAGATCATCCGCAGCCTCTCGGCCGACCAGCCCGTCGAGAAGGCCGCCACGCTCGAGGACGTCCGCGCGGAGGTGCTGGCGCCCGACCGGCTGAACGCGCTCGTCTTCGGCGTCTTTGCCGGCGTCGCGCTGCTCATCGCCGTCGTCGGCGTGGCGGGCGTGCTGGCGTTCTCGGTGAGCGCGCGGAGGCGCGAATTCGGCGTGCGGCTGGCGATTGGATCCGCGCCGCGGCAGCTGCTGGCGCGTGTGCTGGGAGAGGGCGCGGTGATTGCCGCCGCCGGCATCGTCGCCGGGGCGATCGGCGGCATCGCACTGGCAAAAGCGGTCGGCGCCTACGTCACCGACGTCCGCCTGCCGGGAGCGCTCCCGATGGTCGCTGCCGGCCTCATCCTGGTGGCCGCCGCCGTGCTGGCATCGCTGCTGCCGGCGGCCAGGGCGTCGCGGGTGGACGTGATCCAGGCGCTCAGATCGGATTAGAAGCAGAGGTCGTGCCCTTTGTGGCCTTCGTGCCCTTCGTGTTCCGAGTGTTCCCTGTGTTCCGGCACTCAAGTTGCAGGGCGGTCATGCCGACTTTACAGGAGAGATGTCGGCACGCCCGTCGCCTGCGCTCCACGCGTCCCGCTGACAGCCCGCGGCCCGGGAGTTGGGCTCATTTGGCGACGCGCGTGAACGTCAGCGGAAGACCGGCCGGTCCCTGCGTCCAGGTGCCGGCGATGTGCGCCTCCGCGAGATCGCCCTCGTAGGTCGCCCCGATCGTCGCGATGACGAGCTTCAGGTGCGCGCCCGTCTGCGTGATCGAGGCAATCGGAATCTCGGCTCCGCCCTGGTCCAGGCTGACCAGCGTTCCGCTGGCGCCGCCCTCCCCGTTCGACAGCTTCATCGCCAGGCGCAGCGTCGTCCCGTTGACGTCGAGCGTACCGTCCCACGCTCCTTCGAACTCCTTGCCGATCGGTGCGTTCTTCTGCGTCGGCTCGAGGTGCGCATCGCCCTTCCAGACCAGGGCGAAAGGCATGGTCATGACCATTTCCCTTCTCTTCCTAGAAGTCGCGCCGCTCGACGACGTGGACGGAGGCCCAGATGAGCGCCCCGCCGAGCCCGGCGCTGAGGGCCAGGCCCGTCCAGGGCACCCGCTGATTGAAGAAGTAGTCCGCGCCGTTCAGGACCCGCAGGAAACTGTAGGGCGTGAACGCCTTCGCGACGAAGGTGAACAGGATGCACAGCACCAGCAGTCCGCCGGCCGCCACGTACGCCGCGGCGTCGGTCGTGATGACCCGCAGGAACATCGTGAGGCCGAAGAGGCCGAGCCCGCCGGCCAGCAGGATCGCGCACTGGGCGAGCGCCGCGCCCAGGGGATAGCGCTGGCCGACCAGCGGCGCCAGCGCGCACAGGAGCAACGTCGGAAGGACGGTCAGCGCCGCGATCTGGCCGACGACGACCACAAGGCGGGTGACCATCACCCGGCGGCGAGTGAGGGGCAGCGACAGCAGGTACTCCCGGCCCATCGACGATTCGTAACCGGTGCCGGCCATCGCGATCGCGAAGACCGGCCAGAACAGGAGCAGTGTGGTGCTGAACCAGCGGACCCACACGTAGCCCTGAAAGTCGCCCCCGGTCCGGAGCCGCGCCATCTCGCGCGGCAGCACGCCCAGCGCTCCGCCGGGGTACGAGGTCATCGGGTCCATCGGATAGGACATGTACAGCGCCAGGACCTGCGCCGACAGCAGGCACAGCCCGAGGATGAACCAGCGCTGCGTATCGAGCCACGATTTGTACCACATCACCGACCTCCACACTCGTCTGGCGTCGATTGCGCGCACCCGGTCACACCTCGGGCCGATCGGCCGCATCGAGGAAGATGTCTCTCAGCGTCACCGGCGTCACCTCGATATCCCGTGCATGACGGTCCCTTCCCTGCGCGACCAGATCGTCCACGTGATGGCTCACGAGCAATGACAACATCCGCCCTTCGCTGCGGGCCTGCCTCACGCCGGCAGCGCGCGAGAGGTCTTCCGGCGGGTTGCCATCGAAGACCATGACGACGCGCCGGTAGCCCGCCCGCAGATCGTCGAGGGACTCGTCGAACGCGAGACGCCCGCGCTCGATGATGCCCACGCGGTCCGCAATCTGCTCCACCTCGTCGAGCCGATGAGACGAGAAGAAGATCGTGAGTCCCGGACGGTCCGCCGATGCCCGGACCAGCGCCTGGAGCGCCCGCTCGTTCATGGCGGGATCGAGCCCCTCGGTCGGTTCGTCCAGGAGCAGCAGGTCCGCGCCCCGCGCGAGCGCGAGCACGAGCGCAAAGGCCGTCCGCGTGCCCTTGGAGAACCGGCCGATCCCCTGGCGCGTCGGGATCTCGAACCCATCCAGGTACTGCTGCTCGAGGTCGACCCGCCAGCCGGGAAACAGGGGCCGGGAGATCTTCAGCACCTGATCCGCCGTCATTGATGGCCACGCGGTCCGATCCTCGCCCACATACCCGATCCGCCGCCGCACGGCCACGCCATCGGTGTCCCCCGGCCGGTGCCCCAGGACACAGACCTCGCCCGCGGTAGGCCGGAGCATCCCCATCAGCGCCTTGATCGTGGTGGTCTTGCCGGCGCCGTTGCGGCCAAGGAAGCCATAGATGGAGCCGGCCGGCACACGGAGGTCCAGGGCCCGAAGGGCCTCGACCGCACCGAACCGTTTGCGGAGGCCGTGGATCTCGATCGCGACGTCTGACGTGCTCATCACTTCCTCGTCCGCGGAGCGTCCGCCAGCCGCGGCAGCTCCGCCTCGAACAGCCGGCGGATCTCGTCCTGGGAAAGGCCGGCCGCGACCAATCGGTCGAGGGCCGCTTGAAGCACCGGCTGCGCGGTCTTGATCTTCGTCACTCGGCTTTCGTGGCCGTTGTCGGCGACGAACGCGCCGGCGCCCTGTCGCAGCTCGATCACGCCGTCGCGCTCCAGGTCGCGGTAGGCCCTGGCCACCGTATTCGGGTTGATCACCAGGTCCTCGGCGACGCGCCGGATGGCCGGCAACTGGTCGCCCGTCCGCAGAGCGCCGACATCGACCGCGTGCTTCACCTGCTCGATGAGCTGGAGGTACACGGGGACGCCCGAAGATGAGTTCGACCGGAACAGCATGACTGTACTACTTAACTAATACAGTAATACTGTGGCCGTGGGTTGTCAAGGCGCGCCCGTGACTCGAGGTTCGAAGTATGCTGCCCGGCATGAATCGCTTCGCCCTGTCCAGGCCCCGCGTGCTCGCGTGACCCGACCGGTTCACGCCCGAACCCGGCTTCGAGGGTCTGTTCGACGCTACGACCTCACGGCGTGGGGCTATCGTCCGACGTCAGAGGGCGACAAGGAAAGCGCGAAGCGCCGGCAGGCGTTGGACCCGAGCTCGGGTCTCGAATACCAGCCAGGTTGATGCGTGTCGCCTATAAGTGCATGATAAGTGCATGGCCGTCAAGACCATCACCATCGACCTCGAGGCCTACACGCTCCTCGCTCGCCGAAAGGCGGCCGGGCAGTCGTTCTCCGACGTGATCAAGGCCCACTTCGGTGCCATGCCGACCGCCGGGGCCTTTCGGACGCTGCTGCGCGAGGTGCGCTTCGGTGACGACGCGCTGGACGCCATGGACCGCCAGGTCAAGTCACGCCGCCTGGACCAGGCACGGTCGGCGAAGCGATGATCCACCTCGACAGCTCAACCCTCATCGACTTGCTGCGGGAAGCGGCGCGTGAACGTCCAGGGCCGGCCTTCGACATCATGGAGTCGCTCGACGAGGGCGAGGCGCTCGGCGTGTCGGTACATGTCGTGTGCGAGCTGCGCGCAGGCGCCGAACAGGCCCGGCGCCCGCTCCAGGAGCACGCCGCGCTCGACCGGCTGCTCGAGGGACTGCTGGTCACATATCCCGACGCGCGGTTTCCCCCGGTGTACGCGCGGCTGCTTGCTGGAATCGAACGCGCGGGCGGACGCATCGCCGCGATGGACCTGCTCATCGCCACGGCCGCGATCGTCGAGGACGCGCCGCTCATCACGCGGAACGTGAGGGACTTCTCGCGGGTGCCAGGCCTGCGCGTGCTGCCGTATTGAGGCTCCCGATGATCGGCGCCACACTCGGTCCATATCGAATCCTGGAGAAGCTGGGCGCCGGCGGCATGGGCGAGGTCTATCTCGCCACCGACACCAGGCTCAATCGCCAGGTGGCGATCAAAGTGCTGCCCGATGTGTTCGCGACCGACGCCGAGCGGCTGGCGCGGTTCACGCGCGAGGCGCAGACCCTGGCCGCGCTGAACCACCCGAACATCGCGACGATCTACGGCGTGGAGGAGGCCGCCGGTGTCCGCGCGCTGGTGATGGAGCTGGTCGAGGGCGACGACCTGTCGGTGCTGAACGCGCGCGGGCCAATCCCGCTCGCCGAGGTCCTGCCCATCGCCAGGCAGATTGCCGAGGCGCTCGAAGCCGCGCACGAGGCGGGCATCGTCCATCGCGATCTGAAGCCGGCCAATGTGAAGGTGAAAGAGGACGGCACCGTCAAGGTGCTGGACTTCGGCCTCGCCAAGGCGCTGGACCCGGCCGGGGCGTCGAGCGGGGATGCGATGAACTCGCCCACGCTCACGGCGCACGCGACCCAGTTGGGCATGATCCTCGGCACGGCGGCGTACATGTCGCCCGAACAGGCGCGCGGCAAGAGAGTGGACAAGCGCGCCGACATCTGGGCCTTCGGGGTCGTGCTGTACGAGATGCTGACCGGCGCCCGAGCCTTCGCGGGCGACGAGATATCGGACGTGCTCGCGGCCGTGTTGCGGCAGGACATCGACTGGGCGGCGCTGCCCGCCGACACGCCCCCTCGGCTCAGGCGGCTGCTCGAGCGCTGTCTCGACCGCGACGTGAAGCAGCGGCTGCGCGACATCGGGGAAGCGCGGGTCGCCCTCAGTGCTGCCGGCGAGCAGCCGTCGGCACTAACCGCGATGAATGGCCGTCGCACCGGCATCGGCCTGGCCGTCGCCGGCGCGTTCGCTCTTGTCGTGGTGGCCAGCGGCATCACCTGGTGGGCTGCACGGCGCTCGGTACCGTCCGTCGCGGAGATGCCGATCGGAAACGACCTGGTCCGAGTCACCGCTGATTCGGGGCTGACGACCGACCCGGCCGTCTCGCCGACCGGATCCCTGCTGGCGTACGCGTCCGACCGGGGCAGCTCCAGCCTGAACATCTGGGTGCAGCCGCTGCCGAGCGGGCAGCCGGTGCAGGTGACCCACGACGATGCCGACGCGCACGAACCCAGCTTCTCGCCGGACGGCAGCCGCATCGTGTTCCGCTCCGAGCGCGAGGGCGGCGGGATCTACGCGGTGCCCGCGCTCGGCGGCGCCGAGCGCCTCGTCGCCCCGAAAGGACGGAGTCCGCGCTATTCCCCCGATGGACGACGGGTCGCCTACACGAGTGGCGGGCGCGGCTCGGTGTACGAACTCTGGATCACAGACGACGGAGGCGGCGTGCCCGTCAGGCTCGCAAAAGACCTTCGCTCGGCCAGCAGCCCGGTGTGGTCGCCCGACGGCACCGCCGTCGGCATCAGGGGAGTCGCGAAACAGCACGACTCGCTCGGTGCCCCCCCGGATTGGTACCGCGTCGATGTGGCTACCGGGGCCGCGTCGCCGATGCACGCCACGGCGTTCTTGAAGTCCGTCGGCCTCGACCTCGGGCAGATGGGCGTCTGGCTGCCTGGCGAGGTCGTGTTCTCCGCCGGCTCGGGCGACAGCCAGAGTCTCTGGTCCGTCGGACTGTCGAAGGACGGCACGACGGTCACGGGACCGGCGCGTCGGCTCACGGCCGGTACGGGCCTCGACCAGTCACCAGCGGTCGCGCCCGGACATGACGGAAAGCGTCTCTACTTCGCGAGCCTCGACAGGCGCGTGAACCTGTACCGCCTGCCCGTCGCCGCCAACGAGGGGCGCGCCCTCGGCGACCCGCAACCCCTCACGGACACAGCCGCCGGTGACGTGTGGCCCAGCGTGTCGGCCGATGGCAGACGACTGGTGTTCCTGTCGAACCGCCAGTCGTCCCTCGACCTGTGGCTCAAGGACCTGGGCACCTTGCAGGAGACGCCACTTGGACCCGTCGAAGGGTTCCAGGCGAACATCAGTCCAGACGGTCAGCGGGTCGTCTTCCAGGCGGACGTGAACGGCAAGCACCGGTTCGTCGTGCGGCCCGTGAACGGAGGCGAAGCGACACCTGTCGCGCCGGATATCCAGCTGGTCTGGGACTGGCCCGCCGCGTCGTGGCTCGTGACGGGTGGAGAGGGTGCGGCAAGCTGGAACACCCTGGAGGCACTGGATCTCGCCACCGGGACGCTGCGGCCACTGCTGTCCGGCGATCCGGGCCAGACATACGGGCACGCCCACCTCTCGCCCGACGGACGCTGGATGAGCGCCATGGAATGGTCGTCAGGAGAACGCGCCCGCGTCATCGTCTTTCCGTTTCGCGATGCTCCCGCGCCGCCAGCCGACCGGATCGCCGTGAGCGACGAGGACTCGGTCGCCGAAGAGAACGCCTGGTCTCCCGACGGCCAGTTGCTGTACTTCGTGTCCGAGCGAGATGGCAGCCGGTGCCTGTGGGCCCGGCGCCTCGACCCGCGCACGAAGCACCCGATCGGCCTCCAGTTCGCCGTCCTGCACCTGCACGGATCGCGCCGATCGATGGTCTCGACCCAACGGAGTCCCGAGCGATTCGCGCTCGGCCGCGACGAGATCATCTTCAGCATGGAACTGCAGCGCGGCAACATCTGGAACGTCACCCTGAAGGAGCCGTAGCAGCGTGTCCCTGGCCTCCGGCCGCACTCTTGCCCACTACCGCATCACCTCGGCCATCGGCGCCGGAGGGATGGGGGAGGTGTACCGGGCCGAGGACACGAAGCTTGGACGCAGCGTCGCGCTCAAGATCCTGCCCGCCGGGACGGCCCGCGACCCCGATCGGCTCGCGCGCTTTCAGCGTGAAGCGAAGGCCCTCGCCGCTCTCGACCATCCGAACATCGTCACGATCCACTCGGTGGAGGAAGCCGACGGTGTTCACTTCCTGACGATGCAGCTCGTCGAGGGCCAGACGCTCGACCGCCTGATACCCGAAGGCGGCCTGCCGGTCGCGCGAATAGTGGAGGTAGGGACCGCCGTGGCCGAGGCCCTCGCGGCGGCGCACGAGAAGGGCATCGTCCATCGCGACCTCAAGCCCGCCAACGTGATGGTGACGGCCGACGGCCGCGTGAAAGTGCTCGATTTCGGCCTCGCGAAGGAGCTGCGCGCACCAGACCCGGCCGACGCCACCTATACGTCGGCGGGCCAGACGCAGGCGGGCGTCGTGATGGGGACGCCTGCCTATATGTCGCCGGAGCAGGTCACCGGCCGCGCCGTCGATCACCGCAGCGACATCTTCTCCCTCGGCGCATTGCTCTACGAGATGGCGAGCGGACATCGTCCGTTCACGGGCGAATCGTCGGCCGAGCTCGCCTCCGCGATTCTGCGCGACCCGCCGCCGCCCGTCGACGGGTCCCGAGCCGATCTGCCGGGCGACCTCGCGCGCATCGTCCGCCGGTGTCTGGAGAAGGACGCGCGGAACCGTATCCAGACCGCGCGCGACGTGAGCAACGAGCTCTGCGACCTGACCCGCGGGCCCGCCTCGTCGACGGTCCTCAGTCCTGCTCGGGCGTCGACCGACGCCGGGTCGGGCGCAGCGCGCCAGGACGAGGGCTTCTGGGTCGCGGTGCTCCCGTTCAAGCACGCCGGCACCAACGCCGACCTCACGGCGCTGGCCGAGGGATTGTCCGAAGAGATCGTGACCGGGCTGTCGCGATTCTCGTACCTCCGGGTGATCGCCCACGGATCCATGCTGCCGGAAGCGAGCGGGGCAGCGGACGCACAGGCGGTCGGGGCGAAGCTCGGCGCGCGGTACGTGATCGAGGGAAGTCTCCGCCAGGCGGGCACGAGGCTGCGCCTGGCAGTGCAGCTCGTCGACACGGTCTCCGGGGCTCATCTCTGGGCCGAGAGCTACGAGCGCCCGTTCCGTCCCGAGGACGTGTTTGCGCTGCAAGACGATCTGGTTCCACGAGTCGTCTCGACCGTGGCCGACTGGTACGGCGCGCTGCCTCGCAGCATGAGCGAAGCGGTTCGGAGTAAGCCTCCCGAGGAGTTGAGCCCGTACGAGGCCGTGCTCCGCAGCTTCGGCTACTTCGCGCGCTTCACGCCGGAGGAGCACGCCGCGGTGCGGGCCGGGCTCGAACGGGCCGTCCAGCAGGCACCGGGTTACGCGGATGCCTGGGCCATGCTCTCGACGATCTACGGCGAGGAATACCGCTTCCACTTCAACGTGGGGCCCGACCCGCTGGGGCGCGCCCTCGAGGCGGCGCGGCGGGCCGCCGACGCCTCACCCTCCAATCACCTGGTGTACCTGGCCCTGGCCCAGGCGCTGTTCTTCCGCAAGGAGTTTCCCCCCTTCCGAAACGCGGCGGAGCGGGCCATCGCGCTCAATCCGATGGACGGGTCCACCCTCGAATACATGGCCCACCTGATGGCCTTTGCCGGCGACTGGGAGCACGGGTGCCGGCTGGCAGAGCAGGCACGGCAACTGAACCCGAATCACCCGGGATGGTACTGGGCGGTCGGCTGCCTCGACGCGTATCGCAACGGCGCCTACCGCGACGCGCTCGCCCCTGCGCTCAAGTGCCAGATCGGCGGCGCATCGTCCTTCTCCCGCGCCCTCCTCCTGGCCGTTTACGGACAGCTCGGGGAGCGCCAGGCGGCGGGCCGGGCTCTTCGCGAGCTGCTCGCACTCGAACCCGCCTTCGCCTCGGTCGTGCGGGACGAGTTCGGACGGTGGTATCAGCCCGAGCTCGTCGAGCACCTGATGGACGGCCTCCGAAAGGCGGGGCTGGTGATCCCAGGCGAGGGCACCACGACCGCGCCCGTCGCTATCGCCGTGCTGCCGTTCTCCGACATGAGCCCGGCGAAGGATCAGGAGTACCTCTGCGAGGGCATGGCCGAGGAGATCATGAACGCGCTGGTCCGGATCGACGGGATCCGCGTGGCGTCCCGCAATTCGGCGTTCCGCGCGGGGCACGACGGCGGCGGTCTGAAGGCCATCGCCAATGCCCTGTCCGTGGGCCACGTCCTCGAGGGCAGCGTGCGTACGTCGGGAACACGCCTGCGCGTCACCGCACAGCTCACCGAGGTCGCGAGCGGCTACCATCTCTGGTCGGAACGTTTCGATCGCGAGGCCGTGGACGTCTTCGCCGTCCAGGACGAGATCGCCGCCGGCGTCGTCGAGGCGGTGAAGGCCCGGCTTGCCCCGGGCGCGAGAGCCGTTCCCGCCCGACAGCAGCCCCCGAACCTCGAGGCCTACCGCTGGTACCTGAAAGGCCGACACCTTCGCCACGCGAAGGAGGACCATGCGGGCGCCATGCGCGCCTTCGAGGAGGCCATCCGCCTCGACCCTGGTCACGCGCCGTCGTGGACCGGTCTGGCGGAGAGCACTCTGCTCGCCGCTTACACCAGCCTGATCCCGGCACGCGAGGCCTGCGCCAGTGCGCGGAACGCGCTGGCCACGGCCGTGGAACTCCAGGGAGAGTCGGCGGACACGCTCCACGTCGAGGCCTTCCTCGCACTGGTCGAACGACGATGGCCGGCCATGGAAACCGCGTGGCGCAAGGCGATTGATCTGCAGCCCACCCACGTTCAGGCCCTGGGCTCGTTCGGGATCAGCCTCTGCATCGTCCGGAAACGCGAAGAAGGGCTGCAGTTGCTGGCCCGCGCCCGTGCGGTGGATCCGCTGGCCTCCTTCCCGTACATGCTCACCGGACTGGCGGTGCTGGACGCCGGCAGGCCGCAGGACGCCCTGCCCTTCCTGGACGACGCGCTGTCGTTCGAGAAGGAGGACGTCTCGGCCCTGTACACGACGGCCGCCGCGAACGTCGCCCTGGGCCGGTTCGACGCCGGCATCGCGACGCTGGAGCACCTGGTCGCGATCTCGGGCCGCGGCGCTCATTTCCTCGGGATGCTCGGGTGGGCGCTGGCGGCGGCGGGCCGGACCGAAGAAGCCCGGGCGATTCGAGACGAGCTCGGCGCCCGGCCGGCGTCGGCTCCAACGGCGGTCTCCGAGGCGTGGCTGCTCGGCGCGCTCGGGCAGATCGACGAGGCGCTCGACGTGCTCGAACGCGCCCGAGAGGAACTGCACCCCTTTCTCTGCTTCATAGGATTACCGGGCCTCGATCCGCTCCGGTCGGACCCGCGATTCGCGGCGTTGCTGGAAAAGCTGGGACTGTCGGTTGAGGGGCCGAATCCGCCCGGAGACGCTCGACGGTGATTGGCGCAATGATTGTGGGCGACGGCTGGGTACATTGCGCCCGCGGAAGCACACTGCGGCAGACGGAGACTCCTATATGGATGTTCGCGCTCGCCTCGTCCGTGTCCTGACTGCATCCGTGATCAGCGGGGTGCTGGCGGTGCGGCCCGCTCCGGCCCAGTCCCCGTCGCAGCATCCCGGGACGTACCCGGAGCTGCCGAGCGAGACGCCCGCGACGCTGGTGCCGGTCACCGATACCTTCGACTACGTCAAGCGGGACGTGATGATCCCGATGCGGGACGGGGTGAAGCTCCACACGGTGATCGTCGTCCCGAAGGGCGCGTCCCGCGCGCCAATCCTGCTGACGCGCACGCCCTACAACGCCACCGAGCTGACGAGCCACGCCAACAGCTCGCACCTCGGGCCGATTCTGAACGGCTACGACAACGCGACCGACGTCATCGTCGAGGGCGGCTACATCCGCGTCGTGCAGGACGTGCGCGGCAAGTACGGGTCGGAGGGGGACTATGTCATGAACCGCCCGTTGCACGGGCCCCAGAACCCTACGCCCGTAGACAACTCCACCGACACGTGGGACACGATCGACTGGCTCGTGAAGCACACCCCGGAAAGCAACGGGAACGTGGGCATCCTGGGCATCTCGTACGACGGGTTCCTGCCGCTGATGGCGCTGGTGAATCCGCATCCGGCACTCAAGGTCGCCGTGCCGATGAACCCTATGGTCGACGGCTGGATGGGCGACGACTGGTTTCACTACGGCGCGTTCCGCCAGCAGAACATGCCGTACATCTACGAGCAGGCCGGCACGCGCGCCAACGACGTGAAGTGGTGGACCAGCCACTTCGACGACTACGACGTGTACATGGAGGCGGGGTCGGCCGGGGAGCTCGGCCGGCGCCACGGTCTCGAGCAGGTCGGCTTCTGGCGGAAGGTACTGGAACACCCGGCGTACGATGCCTTCTGGCGCGATCAGGCGGTCGACCGGGTCCTGGCGGCCGAGCCGCTGAAGGTGCCGGTGATGCTGGTGCACAGCCTGTGGGACCAGGAGGACATCTACGGGGCGATTGCCGTCTACAAGGCGCTGGAGCCGAAGGACACCGGCAACGACAAGGTGTTCCTCGTGCTGGGGCCGTGGCATCACGGCCAGGAAATCGAAGATGCCAGCACGCTGGGCGCTCTCAGGTTCGGCAGCGACACCGGGTTGTACTTCCGTCGGGAGATCCTCGGGCCCTTCCTCGACCGCTACCTCAAAGACGACGCGCCGAACGCGGACATCGCACCGGTGACCGCGTTCGAGACCGGGACCAATACCTGGCGGCGGCTGCCCTCGTGGCCTGCCGGGTGCGCGAGCGGCTGTCAGGTGCGGCCGGCGCCCGCCTATCTCGGCTCGGGCCTCACGGTGACGTTCACAGAGCCTGCCGCCGGCGGGCCCGCGTTCGACGAGTACGTGTCGGACCCCGCCAGGCCGGTGCCTTTCCGGGCCAGGCCGATCCAGCCGATGGGTTACACGAGTGAGCTGACCTGGTCGCAGTGGCTCGTGGACGACCAGCGCGAGGCATCCGGACGTCCGGACGTCCTCGCGTTCGTCTCGGAGCCCTTGACGTCGCCGATGAAGATCAGCGGGCAGCCGGTAGCGCACCTGGTGGCGTCCACGAGCGGCACCGACGCGGACTGGGTCGTGAAAGTGATCGACGTCTATCCCGACGAGGTCGCGGGACAGCCGGGTCTGGGCGGATACCAGTTGATGGTGTCGGCGGACATCTTCCGCGGGCGGTACCGCGAGAGCTTCGAGCATCCCAAGGCGCTCGTGCCGGACACGCCGCTCGAATACCGCTTCGCGCTGCCGACGGCGAACCATGTGTTCCTGCCCGGACACCGCGTCATGGTGCAGGTACAGTCGAGCTGGTTTCCGCTGTACGACCGCAACCCCCAGACGTTCGTTCCCAGCATCTTCTGGGCGAAGCCGGGCGACTACCGGAAGGCGGTCCAGCGGGTGTATCACGCGCCGGGCCGGGCGAGCTTCGTGGAACTGCCGATCGTGACCGAGTAGGGTCGGATTCTGGAGCACGCCTCACACGAGGCGCAGGTCCGGGATGTCCCGAAAATCGCCAGGGTTGAGCGTCCAGATCGCGCCGCCGGCGGCGAGGGCGCACGCCGCCACCGCGAGATCGATCTCGCGGCCCCGTGCGCGCGGCACCTGCTTGTACAGCCGCGACGCCAGTGCGGCTTCATCGGCGCCGAATGCGACAGCGGCCTCGCTGGGAAAGAGATCCTCCTGCGCCGCCAGCTCGACGCGCGTGCGCGGACCCCGAAGCCACTCGTACAGGACGATCGTCGAGAGCATCAGGCGGTGCCCCTTGTCGGTCAGGGTGATGAGGACGTCGAGGGATCGGCGCGGCCCGGTCAGGGCGTCAACCAGCGCCGAGGTGTCGAGGTGGACGATCATCCGGCACGATGCCGGCGGCCGCCGGCGCGGCGCGCGGCCTGTATGGATCGCAGTTCCCGATCGACGTCGGCCGCGGGTCGCGTGGGCCTGGCGTCGCGAAGGCGCTCGAGCACGCCGAGCGCGTGCTGGCGTTCGCGCTCGCTGAGCCGGTCGGCTCGCGCGGCATAGTCGGCGACGGCGTCCCGGACAACGTGGCTCTGGGCCTTCCGAAGACGTGCGGCCGTTCGCCGGATCCGGGCGACTGTCTCATCGTCCAGCGAGAACGTCACTCGTGCCATAATAGAGCAATACTACCATAACCACGGCTCGGCAGACGGCGGCGATCGGGCTCTTGGCCGTCCCCGTCGGTCGAGTCGAGTAGAATCCGGCGATGATCGGCGCCATCCTCGGTCGCTATCGCGTCTTCGAGCGGCTTGGCGCAGGCGGAATGGGCGAGGTGTACCGGGCCGCCGACACGACGCTCGGCCGCGACGTCGCCCTGAAGATCCTGCCCGCGTCGTTTGCGGCCGATCCGGATCGCCTGATGCGGTTCGAGCGGGAGGCGAAGCTGCTGGCCTCGCTCAACCACCCCAACATCGCGCACGTGTACGGCTTCGAGCACGCGACCCTTCCCGAGGGCGGCTCGCTGCACTTCCTGGCCATGGAACTGGTGGACGGCGAAGACCTCGCCGGGCGGCTGAAGCGCGGCGCGCTCCCCGTGGACGAGGCGCTCGACGTGGCCCGGCAGGTCGCCGAAGCCCTCGAGGAGGCGCACGAGAAGGGGATCGTCCACCGCGACCTGAAGCCGGCGAACGTGAAGGTGACGCCGGACGGCAGAGTGAAAGTGCTGGACTTCGGCCTGGCCAAGGCGTACGCGGGGGAATCCGCGGGCGGATCGTCGGCGGACGTCTCGCAGTCGCCCACGCTTCTCCACAGCGGGACCGAGGCGGGCGTGATCCTCGGCACGGCGGCCTACATGTCGCCCGAACAGGCGCGCGGCAAGCCGGTGGACAAGCGCACGGACATCTGGGCCTTCGGCGTGCTGCTGGTCGAGATGTTGACCGGCCGCCGGCTGTTCGACGGAGAGACGATCAGCGACATCCTTGCCGGCGTACTGAAGAACGAGATCGACTTCGGGACGCTGCCAGCGGCCACGCCGACCGCCGTTCGCCGGCTCCTGCGACGCTGCCTCACGCGCGACCCGAAGAGCCGGCTGCGCGACATCGGCGACGCCCGCCTGGCGCTCGAAGAACTGCGGTCGGGAGAGTTGCACGACACGGGCACGCCCACGTCGCCCGTGGCTGGACGAGCGAACCGCGTGACCTGGGCTCTGGCCGCTCTGGCGGTCGTCTTCGCCTCCCTCTTCACGGCCTCCCTGTTCCGCGCTCCTGCCGCCCCGACCGTCGCGCCGCGCGTGATCCGGTTCCCGCTCGCCACCGATCCGTCCCTGTTCGTCGAGACGGGGTTCACGACCCCGTTCGCGATCTCGCCCGACGGTCAGACGGTCGTGTTCACGGGGACGAAGGGCGGCTCCGAGCGCCACCTGTGGGTGCGTTCGCTCGACAGCCCAGATGCGCGGGAGCTCGAGAATACCGAGGGCGCCACGCAGCCGGCCATCTCGCCGGACGGACAGTGGATCGCGTTCATGGTCCACCTCAACGAGATCTGGAAGGTGCGCCTCAGCGGCGGAGCGGCAACCAAACTCGGGACCGTTGCCACCTTCTCGGCAGCGCTGGCCTGGTCGTCCGACGACGAGATCCTGCTCGAGGTCCTGCATGTGAAGACAGGGATCCACCGCTTGGGTGCGAGCGGAGGCGCGCCGAGGGAACTCGTCCCCCTCGACGCCACGGTTGGAGAGACCGTTCAGCGGAGGCCCTTCGTGCTGCGGCGCGAACGGATGGTCCTGTACGCCAGCACGACGACGGACGAGCACACGACGGGGGCCACGGCTGGCGACCGGACGACCCTGGCCATGTACTCGCTCGGCGACGGCCGCCGGGCACGGCTCGGTGTCGAAGGCGTGCAGGCGCTGGGGATGGTGGACGGCCGGCTGATTTACGCGCGAGCCGACGGCAACCTGATGGTAGTTCCGCTCGACATCGGGCGGATGAGGGTCACGGGCGAGCCGATCGAGCTGCCCGAGCGGGTCGCGAGCTCGGAAATCGGCACGCGGGTGGCCCTTTCGGAGTCGGGAAATCTGGTCTACCGCCCGAGCTCGACCACTTCACGGCTGATGCTGATCGACGAGAACGGGCGCTCCGAGTCGCTCGGCACCGAGGCCGGCGAGTTCGTGCTGCCGCGCTTCTCGCCCGACCGACGACGCATCGTGGTCGGACGTGGCGGCGACCGCCTCGGCTACAGACGCGACGCGGCGCGGGACCTCTGGCTGTTCGCCCTCGATTCCGGACAGGCCACCCGCCTGACCCAGACCGGATCGGCCTCGGCACCCGGTTGGGCGCCCGATGGCCGCCGCATCGTCTACGTCCAGGACGAATCCCGCCAGCATCGGGGTGAGGTCTGGACCCTGCCGCTCGACGGCAGCGCCGAGGCAGCGCGCCTGGCCGGGATCGAGGGCGGCGTGAAATGGCCCGTCATGACCCCGGACGGCCGGTCGCTGGTGGCGGTGACGCAGTCACATGACGAGCTGGTCCGGGTATCGCTCGATGACGGCGCGAAGGTGACGCCCTTGCTTCCCGGGTCAACGGGGGCTCTTCCCTGGCCGAACGTGCCGCGCGTCTCGCCCGATGGTCGCCTGGTGGCGTTCGGAGAGGAGGGGAGCTACGAGGTCTATGTGCGCCCCCTCGAGGGCGCGGGAATCCTGCAGGTGACCGACAGCGGCGGCCAGTCTCCGGCGTGGGGGCCGGACAGCCGTCACCTCTATTTCGCCAACGGCAACGTGCTCGAAGTCGCCGAGCTCCGGACCGCGCCCACCCTGGCCGTTGTCGGCCGCCACATCGTCGCGCGTCTGCCCTACTCCTGCGAGGACTTCGACGTGGCGCCCGACGGCAAGCGCTTCGCCGTCGTCGCTCCGGCCTCGAGCGGTTCCGGCGTGCTGGTCGCCGCCCACTGGACCGACGAGCTGCGCCGGTTCCTGGCTCAGGGCGTGCGCGCCGAGGGTGCGCAATAGTCGGGCGCCCTGGCACACCCATGGCCGCGATCCCTGCGCCCTCCGCCGGCCGATTCCTGAGCCTGGATGCCTATCGCGGGGCGGTCATGCTCGTGCTCGTCTCCAACGGGTTCGGCTTGTCGGCCCTCGTGTCGTCTCCAGGCCTCCAGTGGCTGGCCAGGCAGGTGGATCACTCGGCATGGACGGGGATCACGTTCTGGGATCTGATTCAGCCGGCGTTCACGTTCATGGTGGGCATCGCCATGCCGTTTGCGCTGGAGCGGCGCCGCGCACAGGGGGCCACGTTCGCGGATCTCGTCCGCCATGTCTGCTGGCGCGCAGCGGTGCTCGTGCTCCTCAGCAACCTGTTTTCCAACTTCGGCGAGAACCACCTGCAGTTCGAGCTGATCAACGTGCTGTCGCAGATCGCCTTCGGCTACGTGATCTGCTTCCTCATCCTCCAGGTGCCCCTGGGCTGGCAGGCAGCGACGGCCGTGCTGCTGCTGGCCGGCCAGTGGGCGCTCTTCGTGCTGTTCCCGGGGCCGCAGGGCGCCTTCTCGCAGGCGGGCAACATCGGCCAGGTCATCGACCGGGCAGTGCTCGGGTACAACTACTCGGGCTCCTACGTCACCATCAACTTCCTCGGCAACACGGTGACGATCCTGTTCGGATGCTGGGCGGGACTGCTGCTGCGCTCGCGCCGAGGTCACACATTCACCCTGGCGGCGCTTGGCGCGGCGGCGGCGGGATCGGCCCTGGCCGGACTCGCCGTCGAGCCGTTCAACCCAGTGATCAAGCGGCTGTGGACGGCGTCGTTCACCTGCCTCAGCGCCGCCTGGGTGATCCTGATGCTCGCGGCGTTCTACTGGCTGATCGAGGTGCGCGGATGGCGGCGGTGGACCTTCCCGTTCGTCGTGATCGGAATGAACTCGATCTTCATCTACTCGTTCTGGCAGCTCCTGGCTGGCTGGCTCGACCACGGCCTGGCGGCTTTCACGAGGCGTTTCGCCTTTCTGGGAGCCGCGGGCGAGATCCCGCACCGCCTCGTGGTGCTGTCCGTCATGTGGGGGCTCTGCTACTGGCTGTACCGGCGGCGGATCTTCTTCAAGATCTGATCACCAGCGTCCATCCCCCCTGGCGCCCAGAACCCCACGTGCACCTCCAGCGCCTCGGGCAGGGCGCCAAACCTGAACGTCCATCAGGGCCAGTCACCGTTCGGACGCGGACGTCTTCCTCACCGCACCCCGCACCCCGCACCCGGCACTCAGCACCGCACCCCGCACCCGGCACTCAGCACCGCACCCCGCACCCGGCACTCAGCACCCAGCACCCAGCCTGCACTCCGGCCTCCGTCAGTCCCGCGCAGCGTCCCCCCACCGGCCGGTCACCATCCGCTCGAGCGCGTCGATCCATTTCGGGTGCTCGTTCATGCAGGGCACCAGTGTCAGCTCGGTGCCGCCGGCCTGCAGGAACGCATCGCGCCCGCGCATCCCGATCTCTTCGAGAGTCTCCAGGCAGTCGGCCACGAAGGCGGGGCAGAGCACCAGCAGCCGCCTGACGCCGGACTCCGCGAGCCGTACCAGCACCTCGTCCGTGTACGGTCGCATCCACGGCTCCCTGCCGAGGCGGGACTGAAAGGAGACCGAATACCTGCTTGCCGGGATCCCCGCGCTCGCCACGAAATCGCGCACGGTCTTGAAGCACTGCGCGCGATAGCAGGTCTTGTGCGCCACGCTCGGCATTTCGCAGCAGTTCGGGGCCGTCAGGCAGTGGTGCCCGGTCGGATCAGCCTTGCGCATGTGACGCTCGGGCAGGCCGTGGAAACTGAACAGGACCTGGTCGTGCGGCGTGTCGAGCGCCTCGCGCGCCGAGGCGACCAGGGCTGCGATGTAATCCGGATGGTCGTAGTAGGGCGGCATCACTTCTACGTTCATGCCTGGTGCGAGACGTCGCGCGACTTCCTGCACTCGCACGACCGCCGACTCGTAGCTCGACATCGCGTAGTGCGGAAAGAGCGGAATGAGAAACGTCTCGGCGACGGCCTGCGCCGCCAGTGACTTGACCGCCTCCTCGATTGAGGGGTTCTGATACCGCATCGCGAGCTCGACAGGAACGCTCAGCCGGTCCTGCAGCAGCCGTCGCACGTGCTGGCTCGTGACGATGAGCGGGGAGCCTTTCCCGGTCCAGATCTTCGAGTACGCGTGGGCGGATTCCTTCGGGCGCGAGGGCAGGATGGTGAAGTGGACCACGCCGAAGCGGATCGGCCAGGGCGCGTCCAGCACCCGGCCGTCCATGAGGAACTCCCGGAGATAACGGCGGACGTCAGGGACGGACGGAGAATCGGGCGATCCGAGGTTGACGAGGAGAACGGCGCGCGTAGACATTCACTGTCTACGATACCGCCGATCACGCCGCCTCGGACGCCGGAGCCGCGGGCCGGGAGATCCGCGGCTACCGCGCCATCGGCCCGACGTACGCCGTCGCCGCCACGACGTTGTCGTACCATTTGCGCGTCTCGCGCGTTCCATTGCTGCGTGAGTGGAGCGAGAGTCCGAACCGATCGATCGTCAGGGTGCCGACGTCGCGCAGGCGGAGGTTGGGGAAGTCGGCGATCAGGATCCCGTCGACCCAGCAGGTCACCCGGCCGTCCCTGAGGCCCGGCGTGTTGGCGTGGAGCATCACCTCGTAGCTGTTCCAGCGGCCGAGCTCGGGCGTGAAGTTGGGTCTCGGCACGAAGTCAGGACCAAAGTCGCCAGGCGATGCTCGTGTTCGGGAGCACCCGCCCGTCCGGGAAAAAATGGTCGCCGTAGTTGGACCGCTGGCCCGGGTGGTAGATGTAAATGTTCTGCTCGCCGGGCGATCTGGTCGCCGCCTCGCCGCGCCAGTTCTCGAACTCGATCAGGAACTTGTTGGTGCCGTCGGCGGGCACGCCGGGCGTGGCGCGGCCGTTGTCGAAGTAGTGCGCGGAAATCCCCCCGCCGTTATGGCTCGATCCGGTGATGTCGAAGGTGGTATCGAACTTCGCATAGTAGCGCAGGTAGAGCGTGTCGAGCTCGTGGGTCAGGACCTTCGCGATGCCATTCGAGAGCTCGGTGTCCTGTTGCGGCGCCACCATCTCGACCGCCTGCGCGCCCGCGTAGACGCCCGCCGGCTCTCTCGTGATCGACACGTTGTGGTAGCGCGCGCTCCAGCGCCGATCGAGGTCGGCCGCGGCCGCGTAGCCCTCGAAGTCGTCGGCGAAGATCACCCGCGGGTCGTCGCCGATGCCGGCGTCACGCCGATAGGCCGCCGCGAGGCCTTCACCCGACGGAGGCCCGCCGACCTGTGGCGCCCGGCCGGTTCCGGCCCCGACGGCCGCGAGCAAGACGACGAGCGCACACTCCCATCCGCGAGTCACCGGACCGGATTATAGCGGCGCGCCGGCGCGGACTACTCGACGGCGCGAGTCCTTGACGTCGGGCAGCCGATTTTCCAACAATCCGAGCAGCGCGCTTCGTGGGGCGCCTCCTGTCCGCGGCAAGGGAATCCTCCCACCCACCTGGCATCGACAGATCGTCGCTCTGCCTTTCTCCTGCCTGTCTTCAGCGGACGCCAGGCCTGACTGGAGGAAGGTCATGTCGCACGACACCGCGCCCCGCCGCAATCTCGAGAGCCTGAAGAAGGAAGCCAAGCGCTGGCTGGCCGCGATCCGGGCCGGAAACGCCGAGGCCCGCGACCGCTTCGCTCGTGCGCGTCGCGGAGTGACCGACGAGCCGGGCCTGCGAGACGTGCAGGCCGCCCTCGCGCGGGAGCAGGGGTTCGATGGGTGGGCCGATCTCAAGGCCGCGGTCGAACACGCAAAGCCTGCGCCCGCGGCCGCCGGCGCCGAGGCGCTCGCGCGCTACGAGACGATGGCCGACGCGCTGCTCGAGGCGTACCGAACCGGTACGCCAGTGGCCATGGAGCGGCACTACCGCTACACCTGGCACCGCCGGGCCTGGTCGGGCATGCGCCGCTACGTGCAGCTCGATCTCGGCAAGCTTCCCGCGTCGGCAGACGTAGATGTCGACGTCGAGATCACGCCGGACGACGCGCGGTATCTCGTCGCGCGCGAGTACCGGCTTCGACGACTGGCCCGCGCTGGTGGCGTTCACCGAATCGCTGGGGACTGTTCCCGTCAGGCCGTCGAAGTGGGGACTGTCCCCACTGACGCCATTGGCCGCGAAGCCGGTGCGCATGATCGATCCCCAGGCACCCGAGATCTCACAGGTGATCCTGCGTACGCGAGACTGGGACGCCCTCCTCGACCGTCTGTCGTCGCAGCCAGGCGCACGTCTCGGCGCCGAGGGGCAGATGACCGATGCCATCCTCGCGGCCGTTGCGCGCGTGGACGGCATCGCCGAGCTGGATCTCAGCGGCTCGGCGGCGCTGACGGATGCGGGGCTTCGGCATCTGACGGGACTGGCGCACCTGAAGCATCTCGACCTGAGCCGGACGGCCGTCACCGATCGCGGCCTCGCCGTCCTGCGCGAACTGCCCGCGCTCGAGTCGATTTCACTGTCGATGACCCACGTCACAGACGACGGGGCCGCGGTGCTGGCGGACTGCCACAGGCTGCGTCGTGTCAACTGCGCCTGGACGCGCACGGGCGATGGCCTGATCGGGGCGCTTGCCGGCAAGCCTGACGTGTCGCAGCTCTTGACGGGCAACGGCGTCACGGACGAAGGGCTGGCGCTCCTCGGCGAGCTGCCCGTGTTCCGCTCGTGGCGCGGCGGCCCGGGTGTTCCGATGAGGCTCTTCACGGAGAGCGGGGCGCCCAATGCGCTCTGGCTTCGCGGCACGTTCACGGACCGCGGCCTGCCGTCCCTCGCGACGCTCGAGGGGCTCTACGACCTGAACCTGGACGACAGCCGCCTCGCGATCACAGCCGCGGGCATGAAGCCGCTCGTGTCGCTGCCGCACCTCGAGCGCCTGAGCGTGGACGCGAAGGACGACTGGATGCCGTACCTCGCCCAGATGCCCCATCTGCGGTTCCTTCTCGTCCAGGACACGACCGCAGGCGACGACGGGTTCGTGGCGCTGAGCCGGTCGCGTTCGATCGAGCTCATCTGGGGCCGGCGTTGCCAGCATCTCGGGACGCGAGGCTTCCTGGCGCTCGCGGAGATGCCGGCGCTTCGCAGCCTCTCGGTGAGCTGCCGGAACGTGGACGACACAGGGCTTGCCGCGCTGTCGTCGTTTCCGGTGCTTCGCGAGCTGATGCCGATGGACGTGCCAGATGCCGGCTATCGACACATCGGCCGATGCGAGCGGCTCGAGTCCCTCGTCCTGATGTACTGCCGGGACACCACGGATGAGGCGACCGGACACATCGCCGGGCTGCGTCACCTGACCGACTATTTCAACAGCTACACCGCCATCACCGATCGGACGCCGGCGCTGCTCGCGGGCATGGAGTCGCTCGAGCGCGTGACGCTGGACACGTGCCACGCGCTGACCAACGATGGCGTGGCGACGCTGGCGCGGCTGCCGCACCTGCGGGAGCTGCGTGTCTCGGGACGCGGTGTCACCGCGGACGTGGCCCGGGCGTTCCGTCCAGGCGTGACTATCGTCGTGAGCGGGTGAACGGTGGCGGCGCGGCCAGGCGGCGTCCGGACGGGTGGCGGCCGCCGGACCTCACGCAGTCAGCCCGCCCGGCCGATCCACCGAAGCAGCGCGGCGCGCATGGCCTGGTGGAGGGTCAGGCCCTTGGAACGCCCGGTCCGCTCCAATTCGGCCCACAACGCCTCCGGCAACCGCACCGAGCGGACCGTCGACGTCCTGCGATGTCCCTTTCCCGGGCGGCCTCGCCGCAACAGCACGGCACCGGCGGCAAGCTGCGGCATCTCCCAGAGCGCCAGGAGCGACGGACCGCCGGTCTCGCCCGCGCCCGCGAAGGCGTTGCGCCTCGCCGGGCCGAATCGGGCAAAGTCGACCGCGCCGTCGAGCGGGTCAGTCGTCTTCGTAGTGCGCTTTTTCATGTCTGGTCGCCCGTCGGGCGCTGATGATTCGGATGACGTCCTGCTGGACCTCCGCATGGACCACGTACAGCAACCGCTGCAGTCGCGAGTAGCCGATCAGGATGAACCTGCTCTCGTGCAGAGAGTCCGGATAGTACGCGCCCAGCGGATCATCGAACGCCGTAGCAGCCTCTGCGAACGAGACGCGATGCTTGCGGAGATTGGCCGCGGCTCTTCTCTGATCCCAGGTGAACCGCACCGAAATATTGTACTACAATTAATTCCACTGAGGTCATGCCACCATTTCGACGGCCTCCGCGCCCGCGGAGACGCCCGCCGGCTCCCTCGTGATCGACACGGTCCGATCCACTATGACGCCCAGCTCGCCGCCCGGACGCGGTTCGGCGGCATTGTCGTCCAGGGCGGCATTACCAGCGCGATTCTGAATGCGGTGGTGGCCGAGGACCTGCCCGGTCCCGGCACGGTGTTCCTGCACGTGGACTGGAGCTTCAAGGCGCCGGTGCGTCCCCGGCGAGACGATCACCGGGGAGGTGGAGGTCACCCGCGTGCGCGAGGACAAACCCATCACGGAACTGGCCACCCGCGTCGTTCGAGACGATGGGACCGTGGTGCTGGAAGGCACCGCCGTCTGCTACACCATGCCGCTGGGCGAAGCTGGGACATAGCGCATGGGCCGTGCGGGGCCGTCCGGCGACGGGCTGCGGCCGACTCGCGCCGGGAATGACATCCTCTGCGACCTGGCCGGCGCCGCGCGCGCCGACGATCGTCCTGCCCGCCACCCAGGTGTCGCCGTTCGACGTCACCACGCCGTTTCCCGCCGAATCGCGGGAACGCCGATGACGACCTCCATCGACTGGATGCGGTCCTGCTGGTACGTGTCGTTCATGGCGACCCCGGCGATCTCCGTTCCCGCAGGGTTCACAGAAGGCGGACTGCCTGTCGGCATCCAGATCGTCGGCCGGCACGACAATGAATGGAGCGTCCTCCAGATGGCGCACGCCTTCGAGCAGGCCACCGAGCACGGGAGGACGCGTCCGACGCGGGCTGGCGCCTGAGCGCCGTGCCTTCGAGCTGCCGGGGCGCCCAGGTCACCGCGCGGGCGCGAACGTGCGGGCCAGGTCGTCGAACCAGTGCGTCGTGAGCGTGACGATGCCCCGGTTGGTGGACTCGGTGTCGCTGGAGGGAAACATCACGAAGTGCTGCCCGTCGGCGGACACGTCGTAGTCCGCAAAGCTGTTGCCGCCCATCGCGAGGCCCGACACCCCGCCGCGAAAGGCGCCGGCGAACAGGCGCGTGGGCTTCCCGGTCCGGAGGCCGTCGCCGACGACGTCGATCGACGCCGCCATCACGCCGTCGTCCACGCGGTAGAACAACTCCCGTCCAGTGCCGGCCCATCGCGGCGTGGCGCCACCGTTGTCGGAGACCTGCCACCGGCCGGCTCCCGAGGGATACGGCCGGATGTACACCTCGAGACGCCCCGATTCGCTGGAGGTGTAGGCGAGCCAGCGGCCATCGGGGGAGATCGCCGGATCGGCTTCCCGGAACGTCGACGTGAGCAGCGGCGTCACCTTCCTGTCGTCGACGGTCAGCATCGAGACGTCGAAGTTGCCGTTGGGGCCCATGACGGCATACACGAGGGACCGCCCGTCGTGCGACCACGAGTTGGCCCACATCGGATCGTCGCTCTTGGTGAGGCGCTCCTCCTCACCCGAGCCGTCGGCGCGCTTGCGATAGAGGTTGTCGGCGCCGTCGCGCCCCGAGCTGAACGCCAGATACTTTCCATCGGGCGACCATATCTGCTCGGTCTCCGGGGCGTCGTCGAACGTCAGCCTGGTCGGCACCCCGCGCTCGAGGTCGTAGACCCAGACGTCGAAGTTGCCATCCTTGAGCACGGTGAGCGCGAGCCGCTTGCCGTCGGGCGACAGCCGTGGGTTGGCGTACGCGCCGGCCTCGTCGATCAGCTTCGTCGTGCCACCTTTGCGATCCACCGAGACAATCGGGTAGGTCGCCACTTCCGGCCCGCCGCGCAGGTAGGTCAGCACGCCGGTGGACGAGAACGTGTACTGCGCGGCGCCCTCCGTGGGATTCCAGAAGACGTTCTGCACGACCGGCGCCGGTGAGCCGGTGACCTCGAGCCGCGACACATCGAACGGCACCGCGAAGAGCGCACCCTTGCTGACGTAGACGAGGTGCCCCGAGGGTACATACCGGCCGTACGAGCCGCCCTTCAGCAGGACCTTCCGCGCGCCGGTCGCCAGCGTGAGGGCTTCGATCGTGGCGTTGTCGAAGTCCGCGGTCGACTGGATGTGCGACGTGAAGATGACCGCCTTGCCGCCCGGCAGCACCTGGGGCCAGCGGTGGGTGGCTTCCTTCTTCGCCTTGTCGAGCGTGGTCAGGGGCTGCGGCTCGCCGCCGGCCGCCGAGACGCGGAACAGGCCGCTCGACGGGTTGGGTGCGAAGATGATCGTGCCGTCCGGTGCCCAGCTCGCGCCGCGGCTGCGCGTGACCTTGCAGAGCGTCAGCGGTGTGCCCCCGCTGACCGGCACCTTCCGTATCTCCGACGCCGTGACGTAGCCGACCCACTGCCCGTCCGGCGAGAAGAACGGCTGGTACGGGGACGTCGATCCGGTGTTGCCCTCCGCGAGCTTCGTGCCGTCGAGCTGGTTGAGCGCGCGCAGGTAGAGCACCTGCGCCTGGCCGGCACCTACCACGTACACCAGGTGTGTCGCATCCGGCGACAGCTCGATGCTCGAACCCACGTCGGTGAACAGCGGCGAATCCGAGATCTTCATGTCGGCGCGCAGGACGAGCCCACCGGTGTTGCCGCCACGCTGGCGCCACAGCAGACCGAGCGCCGCGAGCAGGCAGACGGTCGCCACCGTGGCCACCACCCACGGCACCATGGTCTTCGAGGCGCGGGTGGTCGCGGCTGTCGGCACGGCGATGCTTCGGCCGCCGGACGGCGATGCGTTCGCGAGGTAGTCTTCGATGATGATGCGCGCCTCGCCGATCGCCTGCAGGCGGCGCTTGCGGTCGCGCTCGAGACAGCGCTCGAGGAGCCGGCGGATGGGTCCGGGTGTGGAGGCCGGCAGGCGGTTCCAGTCGATCTCGCCGCGCAGCACGTCGGCCATCGTGTGCGAGGTGGTCTCGCCCTCGAACAGCCGATGGCCCGCCAGCATCTCGAACAGGACGACGCCGAACGCCCAGATGTCCGTGCGCTTGTCCACGGGCGACCCGCTCGCCTGTTCCGGGCTCATGTAGGCGACCGTGCCCATGACGATTCCCGCGCGGGTGGCGGCGACGCTGAGCGTCGCCGAGGCCCCGGAGTCCGGACCGAGGGCCGTGCCGCCCTCGAGCGCCTTCGCGAGGCCGAAGTCGAGCACCTTCACCTGGCCGTCGGGCGTGATCTTGATGTTCGCGGGCTTCAGATCGCGGTGGATGATGCCCTTGTCGTGGGCGGCTTCGAGCGCTTCGGCAATCTGCCGCGCGATGCGCAGCGTCTCCAGGAGCGGAATCGGCCCGCGGCCGAGGCGCACCGACAGGTCGTCGCCCTCGACCAGTTCCATCACGAGCGCAGTGCGGCCCCCGGACTCCTCGAGACCGTGGATGCCGGCGATGTTCGGGTGGCTCAAGGAAGCCAGTACCTGTGCCTCGCGGTGGAAGCGGGTCATCCGCTCCCGATCGCTGGCCAGGTGCTCGGGGAGCAGCTTCAGCGCCACATCGCGATTCAGCCGTGAATCGGTGGCGCGGAACACTTCTCCCATGCCGCCAGCTCCGAGCTTGCTGGTGACCTTGTAGTGGGCGACGGATTCACCAATCATCCCGACCCCGTTCTCATTTCAATCCGCCGACCTGGTACAGGCTGTACAGGTTCTGGATGGACACGTAGGCGTACCACTTCCCGTCCGGCGTCAGCCGGATGTCGCCAATCGCGTCCACCCCCACGATGTCGCGCGGCGCGATCTCGTAGATCAGCGTGCGCTGGCCCGTCAGCAGATCGAGCGCGAAGACCCGCGCTGGAAGCCTGCCCTGCCGGACGAACAGGACCTTGCCATCGCCACGCCACCGGACCGGGACGTCCTCGCTTTCGGCTCCCTTGACGGGCTGCGGGTCGCCGCCCTCGATCGGGAACGCGGTGAGCACGCCTCTGAGGGGCGCCACGACCGACGTGCCCGCAGGAGACAGCGTGTTCGATCGCACGGCGACTCCTTCGGGCGTGACCGCGCGCGGCGCGCCGCCGTCCAGATCCTGCACGTACATGCGCGAGGCCTTGCCTTCCTCGAATCCCGCGAACAGGATGCGTTTGCCATCGGGGAACCAGCCGGCGAACGAGTAGGCCTTGATGCCGTGCGCCGGGACCGTTCGTGGCTCCCCGGGTCCCGTCGGCAGGATCACCAGCGTGTTCTGCGTCAGGTCGATCGCGAGCGCCCAGCGGCCATCGGGTGAGAGGTACTGCGAGAGACCCTTGCCGAGGCGGACTGCCGGCGAGCGATCCGTGCCCCTGAGATAGACCGCGTACCCGGGTCCGCCGGCCACGCCCTGCTCCGAGAACAGGATCCGGCGCCCATCGTCGGAGATGTCGCTGACCCAGGAGAAATCCATCCAGGTCAGCTCGCGCTCGTCCGTTGCCCCGGGCGCACGCATCATGATGGACGGCCGCCTGTTGCCGTGCGCGACGAGCACGCGCCCGTCCGGTGCGATGTCCTCCACGTCGAGGCTGCCGGGCGCGCTCATGACCGTTCTGATGCTGCCGGCGGGAGTGGCCGCGAAGATCGCGTGGTCGGTTCCGGCGGCCTTTCCCCCTCCCGCCGAACCGCCCGAGGCGCTGAACCAGACCTCGTCGCCTCCCGCGGTCCAGTGCACCCCGAAGATGTCCTCCCATCCCGACGAAATGACCGTGCGGCTCCCTTTCAAGTCGACGACCACGACGTCGCCGCGGTTGTCGATGGCCACCGGGTGCTCGGCAAACGCGAGGCGGTCGCCTTTCGGGGAGACCGCCAGGTCGCTCAGCCAGCCGCGGGCCTCGTACACGGCCCGTCCAATCGGGAACTCAATCCGATCGCGCCCGTCCACGGTGTGCACGACCGCCAGCGAATCGCTATCGGGACCCCAGTCCGCCGCCTGCACGTGCTCGAGAATCTCGCGCGGGGCGCCGCCGCCGATGGGCATGCGCGCCAGCACCTTGTTTCCGCCGGGCCTGGGCAGCAGCACCGCCATTTCGCCCCGATTCGAGACGCCCTGGAGGTCGGCCTCCAGGCCGATGGTCCGTGACTCGGGGCTGCCCGGTTGCGTGGAGTACAGCTCCAGCGGCCCGCCTTCCCAGCTCGCCGCATACACGATCGTCCGCCCGTCGGGTGCAAAGCGGGCGATGGTCACGTTGCCACGCCTGAACGTCAGCGGCTCGAACGTCGGGCTCGCCGGCGCTGTCGCCGTGGACCGGCCGGCGACGAACAGCGCGGCGCCGCCCACGAGGGCCGCCAGTCCGGCGAGGGCCGGCCGCAGCCATTGCCGCCGGACGGGCGGCGACTGCAGCGCGGCCTGACTCGACGTCCCCGAGAGCGTCTCGATGTCGAACGCGATGTCGCGCGCCGACTGGAAACGCTCGTCCGGGCTCTTCTCCAGGCAGTGCAGGACGATGCGATCGAGCGGCGGCCTGATGGCCGACCCGCTGTCGGCGGTGAGAGGCGGATCCTCCTTGAGGATCGCGTTCATCGTCTCGACCGCCGAGTCCCCCTGGAAGGCGCGGCGCCCCGTCAGCATCTCGTACAGCACGACGCCGAAGGAGAAGATGTCCGACCTGTGGTCGACCTTGTGCCCGCGCACCTGCTCGGGCGACATGTAGCCGATGGTCCCCAGCACGGTGCCCGCGCCGGTCTGCGGTCCGGCGGTTGCGAGTCCCGTTTCCGAGTCGACGGCGGGCGCCTCGGCGATCTTCGCGAGGCCGAAGTCGAGGATCTTCACCCGTCCGTCGCGAGTGACGAACAGGTTGTCCGGCTTGAGGTCGCGGTGGACGATGCCCTTGTCGTGAGCCGCCGCCAGCCCCTTGGCAATCTGGGAGGCGTAGTCGATGGCCTTCCGCTCGGGCAGCGGCGAGTCGCCGATCCGGGTGCGCAGCGTCTCGCCGTCGAGCAGCTCCGAGACGACGTACGGGGACCCCTCGTGGGTGCCGATGTCGTAGACACCGAGGATGTTCGGGTGATTGAGCGCGCCGGTGGCCCGCGCTTCCTGCTCGAACCGGCGCAGGCGCTCGCCGTCCACGGCGAAGCTGGCGGGGAGGACCTTGACGGCCACTTCGCGTCCGAGGCGCGAATCGTGGGCGCGGTAGACCTCGCCCATGCCACCCGCGCCGAGCGGCGCAACGATTTCGTACGGACCGAGTCGGGTTCCGGAGGCCAGGCTCATGCAGCTGGAGATTATGGCTCAGTTTGGGAGGATGGGAGGATGGGAGGATGGGAGGATGGGAGGATGGGAGGATGGGAGGATGGGAGGATGGGGCTCAGCGTGCCTTACGGAACGTCAGGTTGATCCGCACGGGGCCCATGACGGGATGGGTGCCGGGCGCGAGCGGCTGGACGCCGTGGTAGCGGAGCCGGGCCGGTCCGCCCCAGACGACGACATCACCGTGACGCAGCGGGATGCGATCCGTCGGGTCATTGCGCCGGGTGCCGCCGAACAGGAACACGGCGGGCAGTCCCAGCGAGACCGACACGATGGGTGCGGAGAAGTCCTGTTCGTCCCGGTCCTGATGCAGTGAAAGCTTCGCGCCCGGCTCGTAGCGGTTGACCAGGCAGGCGTCGGGCGCGAAGCCGGAAAAACCCGCACGGTCCGCGGCACTGGTCGCGAGCTCCCGGAATGCCAGAGGCATCGCCGGCCACGACCGCCCGCTGGACGGGTCGAGGGCGTCGTACCGGTAGCCGTGCACGTCGCTGACCCACCCCACCTCGCCGCAGTTCGTCATCGCCACGGACATCCTGCGGCCGCCGGGTGTCTGCATGTGTCGGAACGGCGCCTGTTCCGCCACGCTCGCGAGAGCCGCCAGCAGCGCGTCCTCCGCCGGCAAGGCGAAGCCGCCGAGCAGCATGGCGCCAGGCTCCAGCGTTACGTCCCTCGACTCGCCGTCGAAAAGATCGCGATTCACGCAATCCCCCTCCCGGCATCATTTCACTTGACGTGCCGCTACGGTATGTTGCTCTGCCATCCAGGAGCCCATCATGCGATCAGTCCTGTTCGCCCTGATGTTGACTCTCGCGGCGCCCGCCGCCAGCCCGGCCGCGGGCACGCCTCGCGACGTGACCATTCTCGCGCGCGATGCACCCGCATGGGCGTAGCCGGGGGCAGCTGCGGCGTCACGCAGGCGTCCTCGCCGCGAAGCGGCACCCCGACGTGCGATCGCTCGTGCTGCTGGCCGGGCCCGTGGACCTGGACGGACGACGGTTTCTGCTCGACTCGCCCTGGATTCCCGTCTTCGCCTCGGCAGCCGACGATGAATACGACGCCTATGCGCCGGAGGCCATGCAGTGGCGCGAATGGGAAGCCTTTTCTCGTGCTCGAGCTCGTCGAGGGCGCCGATCTCTCGGAGCGCCTGAAACAGGGGGCGCTATCAGTCGACGAAGCGCTGGCGATCGCCCTGCAGGTCGCCGAAGCGCTGGAGGAAGCCCACAACAAGGGCATCGTCCATCGCGACCTGGAGCCCGCCAATGTCAAGCTCACACCGGACGGCAAGGTCAAGGTGCTCGACTTCGGTCTTGCGAAGGCCTGGGCGGGCGGCGGCGCGGACGGGAGTTCGGCGTCGGCGGATGTCTCTCATTCCCCGACGCTCGCGTTCACCGGGACGGTGGCAGGTGTCATCCTCGGCACCGCCGCGTACATGTCGCCCGAACAGGCGCGCGGCAAGCCGGTCGACAAGCGAGCCGACGTGTGGGCCTTCGGCGTGCTGCTGTGGGAGATGCTCACCGGGCGAAAGCTGTTCACTGGCGACACCATCACCGACGTGATCGCGGCCGTCGTGACACGGGAGCCGGATCTCGCCGCGCTGCCGAACGCGACGCCGCCAGCGGTGCGACGGCTGGTGGCGCGATGTCTGCAAAAGGATCCACGCCGCCGGCTGCCGGACATGGGGACGGCGCGGCTCGAACTGCAAGACGTCCTGAGCGGTGTCGCGGGAGCCGATTCCGTGCCAGCTGCCGCAGCCGCTGAAGTGCTGCCGCTTCAGGAGCAACGGCGAGCGCGTGAACGGTGGGCCTGGGCCGCCCTCGCGTTGACTCTCTCGAGGCTCGTCCGCTCACAGGGACCGAGGAGGGGGGCTTGCCATTCTGGTCCCCTGACAGCACGTCGGTCGCGTTCTTTGCGGCGGGAGAGGTCAGAAAGCTTGCCCTCGACGGCGGGGTCGTCCAGAGAGTCTGTGCGACACCGCGGGAACCGGCGACGGGAGGAACGTGGGGTGAGGCCGGAACGATCGTCTTTTCGTCCGGAGGCGCATCCGCGACGCTGTACCACGTTCCAGCGGCGGGTGGCGACGCCGCTCCGCTCACGACGCTCGATCAGTCGCGGGGTGAGACGGGGCACTGGTGGCCTCAGTTCCTGCCCGGCGGCCGCCAGATTCTCTTCTCGGTGGGCAGTTCGCAAAGGGGGGCGCGCGCCGGCCTCTTCGCGCTGTCGCTGGATACGCCCTCGGAAAGGCGGGCGGTGCTGCCGGACGGGGCCCGCTTCGTGTACGCCGCCGGAAATCTTCTCGCCGTCCATGGCGGAATCCTCACGGCGCGCGCGTTCGACCCGAAGCGCCTGGCTATCACGGGCGCGCCGGTTTCACTCGCGACTGGCGTGGCGACCTGGAGCAATGACGCCACGTGGGGGGCGTTTTCCGCCTCGGCCAACGGCGGCCTGGCCTGGCTGTCTGCCATCACGAGCGACCTTCAGCTCCAATGGATCAGCCGGAACGGCCAACCGCTCGCGACCCTCGGCGAGCGCGGGAAGTACGGCCAGATTGTCGGCATCCCCACGACGCTCATCCCGGCCGACCGCCTCAAAGCCATGATCGAAGGCCCGGACTACGACGATTACGCCGTCACGGCCGACGGCCAGCGATTCCTGCTGAGGGTGGCCGCCTCCAGAAACGAGCGGCAACGGATCCACGTGCTGCTCAACTGGGCATCAGGCGTCCAGTGACGCGGGACGTTACGCCGGCCCGCACGCGCGCGCGCGGCCCAGCAGGATCTCGCGCTCGCGCGCGTTGCGGGTGAGATCGGCCGCGCGCTCGAACTCGACGCGCGCTTCGTCGGCGCGCCCGAGCTTCTCGAGCAGGTCGCCGCGCACGCCGGGCAGCAGGTGGTAGCTCTTGAGCGTCGGCTCGTCCACCAGCCGGTCCACGACATCGAGCCCGGCCTGGGGCCCATCCGCCATGGCGACCGCCACCGCGCGATTGAGCTCCACGACCGGCGACGGTGCGATCGCGGCGAGCGCCAAATAGAGCGCGGCAATGCGCGGCCAGTCGGTCTCCTCCGGCGTGCGGGCGCGTGCGTGACAGGCCGCCAGCGCGGCCTGCAGGACGTACGGTCCGGGCGCACCGCCCAGGCGCTCGGCACGCTCGAGTGCTGCCAGTCCACGCTGGATCAGGAGGTGGTCCCAGCGCGATCGGTCCTGCTCCATCAGCAGGATGGGCTCGCCCGCCGGGCCGATCCGCGCGTGCGCCCGCGACGCCTGAATCTCCATCAGCGCGACCAGGCCGTGCACCTCGGGCTCCTCGGGCGTCAGGCCCGCGAGGATGCGTCCGAGCCGCAGCGCGTCTTCGCAGAGCGCCGGCCGCATCCAGTCGTCGCCCGCCGTGGCGGTATAGCCCTCGTTGAAGATCAGGTAGATGACCTCCAGCACCGAGGCCAGTCGCTCGGCGCGGTCCGCTCCCCGCGGCACCTCGAACGGCACGCCCGCCTTCGCCAGCGTGCGCTTGGCACGCACGATCCGCTGCGCGATCGTCGGCTCTGCCACGAGGTAGGCCCGCGCGATCTCGTCGGTCGTCAGGCCGCCCAGGAGCCGCAGCGTGAGCGCGACGCGCGCCTCGGGCGAGAGCACCGGGTGGCACGCCGTGAACACCAGCCGCAGCACGTCGTCTCCGACCTCGTCGTCCAGGGCGGCCTCGAGATCGGCAGCCGGGTCGCCGCGGCCTTCCTCCAGATCGCGTGCGAGCTCCTCGTGCTTGCGCTCGAGCAGCTTGTGCCGGCGGAATTGGTCGATGGCGCGGTGCTTGGCGGCGGCCGTGAGCCACGCACCCGGGTTCCGCGGCACGCCCGACTCGGGCCACTGCTGCAGCGCGGCCAGCAGCGCATCCTGGGCGAGGTCCTCCGCCAGGCCGATGTCGCGGACCATGCGCGTGAGCACCGCGATGACTCGCGGTGACTCGATGCGCCAGACCGCGTCGATCGTGCGGCGGATATCGGCGTCGGTCATCCGGCGATCACATCATGACCGCCGGTCGCGGGCAAGCCGGGCGCAGAGAACGCCGATGGGCCATCTCGCGGAGATCGCCGAGGGCTAGAGACCGCAGAGAGCGCCCGTCCACTGCACTGTGAGACCGGCGCCGGCCGCAACGCGGCCGGCAGCGCGAGGGGAAGGGCCCGGGAGAAGAAGGGCATGACGGGAACACTGCCGTCCTTCTTCTCCCGGGCCCTTCCCCCCGCGCTATCGCGGCTTCGCCGCGACGCCGGTCTTGCAGCCACTGGGCGACTCTCGGACGTCCTCAGCGTGTCTCGGCTCCTCCGCGTGCTCTGCGATTGGGCCTGCTCAGCGGCCTCCGCTTCCGTTGCGATCGTCTTCACGCGAACAGCGCTTCCCAGCCTTCGCGGTACTGCTCCCGCCGGACGAGCTTGGTCGCTTCCGCCGAGTTCGTGAACGTCATCGTCGCCGCGTCCCAGTTCAGCCGCTGGTACGGCACCCGGAGCGCGATGCCGGCCAGCGTCACCGCCTCGGCCAGGGCCGAGACCTCCTCGAAGCTGCCCAGGCTCTTCGTGCCGTTCCGGATCGCCTGCACCCACTCGTCGTCGGTCTTCGTCTCGTCGTACTCGCCCGCCGTCACCGCGCCTGCGAAGGCCTGCTGTCGGCTCTTCGGGATGAGGCGCGGCTTGTTGGCCCGGAAATCGCAGAGGATTTTGCCCTTGTCGCCGATGAACAGCATGCCCTCGTCCTCGAGGTCCTCGTGGTCCTCGTAGAGCTCCTCGGGCGTCTGCGGCTTCATGCCGCCGTCGTACCAGAACGTGTCGATCGACGGGCGATCCGCGGTGGCCGGGTGGCGCCAGCGGACGGTGCTCGCCCGGGGGAAAGCGACCTGCGAGACCACGCCACCGCTGCTGACGTTGTGCGGGTCCACGAAGGCCTCGTTGTTCGGACGGGCTTCGACGAACGTCGGGACGCCGAGCTTCAGCATCCGGTAGGGCTGCCAGAGGCTGTAGTGCCCCATGTCGCCCAGGCAGCCCGTGCCGTAGGCGTACCAGCCGCGATACACGGCAAACGTGTAGCTCGGGTGGTAGACGCGATCGGGCTCGGGTCCCTGCCAGAGGGTCCAGTTGAAGCCGTCGGGCACGGCCGGGCCCGATGCGTGATACGCCTGCATGCCCTGCGGCCAGAACGGCCGGTTGGTCCAGTTGTGGACCTCGCGCACGGTGCCGATCACGCCGGCCGTGATCCACGCCTCGAGCGTGTGGCGGTCCGGGTTGTTGCTGTAGGCCAGCAGGTGCGACGGTGCGTGCGACGCGCGCGCCGCCTCCACCACGCGCCGCACCTCGGTACAGGACGCTGGCCACCGGCTTGTGCGAGATCGCCGCGCGGCCCGCGCGCAGGGCCGAGATGTTGATCGCGCCGTGCTGGTGGTCCGGCGTGATGTTCACGACGCCCTGGATGTCCGGCTCCTTCGCGAGCATCTCGCGGAAGTCCTCGTACTCGCGAATGCCCGCCGACGGGCGATCGTGCTTACGGTAGTACGTCTCGAGGATGCCTCGCGCCACCTCGCGGCCGGCGTGGATGCCGGTGTCGCTGCCGCCCCAGCCCGGTTCCTCGAGGAACTCCCGGATGCGGTCGCGGTTGCCCCAGGGTCCCCAATCCACGTAGTTCTGCGAGTTGCGGTTCGGATCGACGACCGCCACGAACTGGAGGTCGGGCCGGGCGGCGAGCCCGGTGCTGATCTGACGCTGGGACTGCGTCCCGCAGCCCACCTGGGCCATCAGGATCATGTCGCTCGGCGGCACCAGGCCGCGGCCCAGGACACGGCGCGGGACGATGGTGAGCGTCGAGGCTGCGCCAAGGCTGCCGAGAAAGCGGCGACGGGTCATCCCGGACATCGATCCTCCTTTGTGACGCGATGGAACGGCGGGCGCGCAACGCGCGCGGTCGATTTTGTGGGAGTATATCCCCCGATTCGTCCGTGTGCTTCCACCGTCGAGGGATGCCATGACCCTGCTGACACGACGTGATTTCTTCAGGAAAGCCGGCACCGACGCGGCCGCGATCGGTCTGCTGGCCACGACCACCACCATGACGCTGCACGCCAACCCCCTCGGGCTTCCAATCGGGAGCCAGACCTGGCCCCACCGCGCGATGATCAAGAGCGGCAACTTCGCCGGGCTGCTGAAAACGCTCGCCGATCTGGGCGTCGGCTCGATCGAGCTCTGCTCGCCGATCGACTACGACGAATTCGTCAGCCTCAAGGACGGCAAACAGACCCGGGCCATGATTGCCGACCACGGCCTCACCTGCACCAGCGCCCACTTCGGCATGCATGAGCTTCGGACCCGGCAGGCCGAGAGCATCGCCTGGGCCCACGACGTCGGCATCACACACATGGTGACCGCCACGCTCAGCGGTCCCACGCCGCCGACCATGGACGACGTGAAGCGGGCGGCGGACGAGTACAACCGCATCGCGGGCGTGGCCCACGGCGAAGGCATCCAGCAGGGGCTCCACAACGAGGGCTTCGAGCTCTCGCAGGTGGACGGCCGGCGCACCTACGACGTGCTCTTCGACCTGCTCGATCCCGCGCTCGTGAAGTTCCAGTTCCAGATGTCCACGATCAGCGCCGGGTTCATCGCTGCCGAGTACTTCACGAAGTACGCCGGGCGGTTCAACTCGATGCACGTGCAGGACGTGGACCTCCACGCGGCCGGCGCCACGGCCGAACGCCCGGTGCAGGTGCCCGTCGGCAAGGGCAGCATCGACTGGAAGAAGACGTTCGAGGCGGCGAAGGTCGGGGGCGTCCAGAGCTACTTCGTCGAGCAGAACATGGACCTCACCCGCGACAGCGTGGCCTACCTCAAGACGCTGACGGTCTGATGCGGCTGGCGTGGCTCGCAGCCGTCCTGTGCATCGCGGTGGGCCAGCCGGCCCACCGCACCGCCGGCAACCCGCTGGACCACCTGTCGCCCGGGACCGAGGTCCTCACGCACTTCGGCGAGCGCGCCGACATCTCGCCCGACAACCAGCGCGTGGCCTTCATGGCCAAGAGCTTCGGCGACGCGATGCTCGTCGATCTGGCCACCCGCACGATCACGTGCCTCACGTGCAACGTGCCCGGCGCGGCGTTCCTGCGCGTCATGCACCTGGTGTCAGGCGACTACCTGCTCATCGGTCCCGATCACTTCGAGGACATCCACGTCAGCCGGTCAAGGGACAACGAGCTGTGGTTCCTCGGCAGGGCCCGCGGGTCGACGCCCGTGAAACTCGGGGAGAAGCTCAGCGAGGGCGCGGCAGTCTCGAAGGACACTCTGCGGATCGCGTACTCGCAGACCCACGAGCAATCGGCCGACGTGCCGCCCGGCGCCTCCCGCCTCATCAGCGCTCGCGTCGTCGTCGCGGACGGCCGCGCCTCGCTGGCCGAGCGGCAAACCCTCTACGAGAGCCCCGACCGGAACTGCACGCTCGAGGCGCAGGACTTCTACCAGCACGACCGGAAGCTGACCGCGACCTGCTATGAGCCCGAGGGACTGGCGTCGGCGATGAGCCTGGACCTCGCCACCGGCCGCATGACCAACGAGTCGCGCAAGCCCGGCACGTACAATGAGGTGGAGGGCATCTTCCCAGGCGGCGAGTACACCACGGTCGAGTCGGACCGTCAGGTGGACATGCTCGGTGGGGCGCGCGGCTCGGGCAACATCGACATCTGGAAGCTTCGCCTGGACGGCACGGGCACGGACTTCGTCCGGCTCACGCACTTCAACGACTACGAGGGCGGCAAGGCCAGCAACCCGGTCGTGTCCACCGACGGCCGCTTCATGGCCTTCCAGGTGGCGAAGACGACAGACCCGGCCGGCGTCGGCTACGGCATCCTCGTGCGCTGGCTCTCCGATGGTCATTGAATACTTCGACAACGACCAGGGCGCCAACGCGCCGCAGGACGCCCTGGCCCTCACGGCACGGCTGAGGCGGTGACCGGGACGCAGGCTCGGCGCTACCCGATTGGAGGATGGGTCTCGGAGAAAAGTCTGCGATGATCGAGGATATAGAGCGCAGGCCTTCGGGCCTGCCAGCAACCCGATGGGGCAGGCCTGAAGGCCTGCGCTACAGGACCGCTACAGGAGAAGGGGCAATGCAGGCGCGAGAGGCACTGGTCCAACGATATCTGCGAAACCGCGAGCGGTCCCAGTCCCTCTTCGACATGCTGTCGGAGGATGCCTACTACAGCCGCCCGATTGCGCTGCGCCACCCGGTCGTCTTCTACGAGGGGCACCTGCCGGCCTTCAGCTTCAACACGCTGATCAAGAAGGCGCTCGGCCGGCCCGCCATCGACCCGGCTCTCGAGCGTCTCTTCGCGCGCGGCATCGATCCGCACGAGTCCACGGGCGGCGCCGCCGCGCAGGCCTGGCCTTCCCGGGCCGCGGTCCAGGCGTTTGCGCGCGAAGCGGACCGGCAGATCGTCGAGGCCCTGCAGCGCGAGGAGCTCGATCGTCCGGGAGACCCGCTGCTCGACCACGGGGAAGCGGCGTACGCCATCCTCGAGCACGAGGAGATGCACCAGGAGACGCTGCTCTACATGTGGCACCGGCTGCCCTTCCAGGACAAGCACGCGCCCTCAGGCTACCGTCCCACCACCGACGGCCGGCCGCCCGTGCAGGAGTGGGTGCCCGTCCCCGGCGGGCGCGCGACGATGGGCGTGGAGCGCGGGGCGATTGCGTTCGGCTGGGACAACGAGCACCCGGATCACGCCGCCGAGGTGGCGCCGTTCGCGATCCAGCGGCACGACGTCACGAACCAGCGGTTCCTGGAGTTCGTGGACGCCGGCGGCTATCGCGACTCCCGGTGGTGGCGCGACGAGGACTGGCAGTGGCTCCAGCGCGAGGGCGTCACGCATCCGCTCTTCTGGGAGCAGGAGGACGGCCGCTGGTACTGGCGAGGACTGTTCGATCGCGTGCCGCTTCCGGCCGCGTGGCCGGTGTACGTGAGTCAGGCCGAGGCCTCGGCATTCGCCCGCTGGTCGGGCGCGAGGCTGCCGACCGAGGCGGAATTCCAGCGTGCGGCGTACGGCTCGCCCGAGGGCGAACGCCTCCACCCGTGGGATGGCGACACTGCGACCGGTGCCGGCGCGTTCGATTTCGTCAGCTGGGATCCGCTGCCGGCGGGCAGCCACCCGCGAGGCGCCAGCGCCTGGGGCGTCGAGGATCTCGTGGGCAACGGGTGGGAATGGACCAGCACACCGTTCGGGCCGTTCCCCGGCTTCCACCCGTCGGCTTCCTATCCCGAATACTCGGCCGACTTCTTCGACGGTGAGCACTTCGTCATGAAGGGCGCGTCCACGGCGACCTCCGCCGGGCTGCTGCGCCCCACCTTCCGCAATTGGTTCCGCGCCCGCTACCCCTATGTCTACGCGACATTCCGCTGCGTCAGGGACGGATCGAGCCACCCTCGCGCCTGACGTCCGGCGATTCGCCGACGACGTCGGTTACTACCTGACGCTCAGCCCCCGGCAGCTGCCGTCGCAGGTACCTGTACGACGATCTGGGCTCGGTGCTGTTCGAGGCGATCTGCCGCCTGCCCTGGTACCGGATTACCCGGACCGAGGAGCAGCTGCTGCGCGGCCATGCCCCCGACATCCTGCAGCGGCCCGCCGCGCCGGCGTCGCTCATCGAGCTCGGGCCTGGCAGCGGGGCCAAGCTGGCCGCCCTCCTCGACTCGTCTCCTCCGCGCCGATCCCTGCGCGTGCATCTCGTGGACGTCTCCGCGACGGCGCTCGGCACGTCGGCCCGGGCGATCGAGAGCCACAAGGTCGAGGTCGTCACGCACCTGGCCGAGTACGAGGCGGGCCTGGCAGACGCCGCCGAGGGCCCCGACGGTCCCAGGCTGGTGCTGTTCCTGGGATCGAACATCGGGAACTTCGACCCGCCCGGCGCGGACGCCTTTCTCCGCTCGATTCGCGCGGCCACAGGTACCGGCGGCCGCCTGCTGCTCGGGACCGACCTGGTCAAGCCCGAGCCCGAGCTGCGCCTGGCCTACGACGACCCGCTCGGCGTGACCGCGGCCTTCAACCGCAACCTGCTCGTGCGCATCAACCGCGAGCTGGGCGCCGATTTCGACCTGGACGCCTTCTCGCACGACGTTCGCTGGGATCCGGCCGCCTCGCGTGTCGAGATGCACCTGGTCAGTCGCGCGCGCCAGCGAGCGCGGATCCCCGCGGCGGATCTCGATCTCACGCTCGAGGCCGGCGAGTCGATCTGGACCGAGAGCTCGTACAAATACCAACCCGACCAGGTGGTCTCGATGCTGGCCCGTGCGGGGTTCGCGACGGTGGCCCAGTGGAGCGCCGATCACTACGCCCTCACGCTCGCCGAAGTTGTCCGCGAGGCCCGGCGGTGGCCATGAGCGACCGACAGGCGCCGCTGCAGCCGGCGACCTCCCGCCCGGACCGGATCTTCCCCACGCTGACGGCCGCGCAGATCGCGCGGGTTGCCGCCCACGGCCGCGGCAGGGTGGCGCAGCCGGGCGAGGTGCTGATCGACGCCGGGGACGAATCGGTGCCCTTCTTCGTCGTGGTCAGCGGCCGCATCGAGATCGTCCGGCCCGCCATGGGCGGCGAGACGCTGATCACCGTCCACGGCCCGGGCGAGTTCACCGGCGAGGTGAACATGATCACGGGCCGCCGGTCCCTGGTCCAGGCGCGGATGCGGGAAGGCGGCGAGCTGATCGAGCTGGCGCGCGATCGACTGACGGGTCTCGTCCAGGGCGACGCCGAGCTGAGCGAGATCCTGATGCGCGCCTTCATCCTGCGCCGCGTGGAGCTGGTCGCACGAGGCCTGGGCGACGTGGTCCTGGTCGGCTCGAACCACTCGGCCGGGACGCTGCGGATCAAGGAGTTCCTCACGCGCAACGGGCACCCGTACTGGTACCTCGATCTCGACCGGGATGCGGACGTGCAGGAGCTGCTCGACCGGTTCCGGATCTCGACGTCGGACGTCCCGGTGCTGATCTGCCGCGGCACCCTGGTCCTGAAGAACCCCGCCAACCACGAGATCGCCGACTGCCTCGGATTCAATGCGGGCATCGACGCCACCCACGTCCGCGATCTCGTCATCGTCGGGGCCGGTCCGTCGGGCCTGGCCGCGGCCGTCTACGGCGCCTCCGAGGGGCTGGACGTGCTCGTGCTCGAGTCGGAGTTCCCGGGGGGACAGGCGGGCGCCAGCTCGCGAATCGAGAACTACCTGGGGTTCCCGACGGGCGTGTCTGGCCGCGACCTGACCGCCCGGGCGTTCACCCAGGCGCAGAAGTTCGGCGCGCAGGTGTTCGTCACCCGCGGCGCGCGGCGGCTCGCCTGCGACCGCACGCCGTACGCGATCGAGATCGACGGGGACAGCCGCGTGCCGGCCCGGGCGGTGATCATCGCGACCGGCGCACGCTATCGCCGGCTGCAGCTGGAGAACCTGAGCCGGTTCGAGGGCGCCGGCGTCTACTACGCGGCCACCGCCGTCGAGGCCCAGGCCTGCGGACGCGACGACGTCATCGTCGTCGGGGGCGGCAACTCCGCCGGCCAGGCGGCGGTGTTCCTGGCCGGGCACGCCCGGAAGGTGCATGTACTGGTGCGCTCGGACGGCCTCGCCGAGAGCATGTCGCGCTACCTGATCCGGCGAATCGAGGACACGCCGAACATCGATCTCCGCACCAGGACGGAAATCGTGGCGCTCGAGGGCGGCGAGTCGCTGGAGCGCGTCCGCTGGCGTCACGACACCAGCGGCACGGAAGAGACGCGCGACGTCCGCCACGTGTTCGTGATGACCGGCGCCACGCCGTCGGCCCAGTGGCTCCAGGGCTGCGTGGCACAGGACGGGAAAGGGTTCATCAGAACCGGCCAGGATCTGACGGATGCGGATCTGGCGGCCGCGAAGTGGCCGCTGGCCCGGCGTCCGTACCTGCTCGAGACGAGCCTGCCGGGCGTGTTCGCGGTCGGCGACGTGCGCGCGGGCAACATGAAGCGCGTCGCCTCGGCAGTGGGCGAGGGGTCGATTGCCGTGTCGTTCGTCCACCGCGTGCTGCACGAATAAAGATTGCGCATGTCGCGCAGACGTTCAGGTCTGCTCGCGCGGCCGTTGGCAGGCCTGAAGGCCTGCGCTACATGTGGACAGCCTGTTGGCAGGCCTGAAGGCCTGCGCTACATGTGGAAAGCCTGTTGGCAGGCCTGAAGGCCTGCGTTACACGTGGAAGCGGTTCCGCGTAGGAGATCCCGATGCCAGCAGGCGCCTGCGCTCACATGGCCGCGATTACCAGCGTGAAGCGGCCCAAACGTCACGAGTGCGAGGAGTGCGTCAAGATCGGCGCGCGGTGGGTCCACCTGCGCACCTGCCAGACGTGCGACGCCACGCTCTGTTGCGACAACTCGCCGAACCGCCACGCGACCAAGCACGCGCACGCCAGCGGACATCCCGTCATTGCATCGGCCGAGCCCGGCGAGCGCTGGATGTACTGCTACCCCGACGATGCGTTTGCCGAGTACCTGAGGGCCTCAGAAGAAATCAACTCCCAACCTCCAACTTCCAACTCTCAAAGGACACGTTGCTGAACGATTTCGCTCGACGCGCTTGGGGGTTGGGAGTTGGGAGTTGGGAGTTGGGAGTTGAAATCGTGCTCCTTCCGGGCCGGAGCGTCAGTCTTCCCGCAGCGCGACCATCGGCTCGACGCGCAGCGCGTTTCGGACCGGCCCCAGCGACGCGGCCACGGCGGTGAGCGCCAGCGCGAGCGCCACGGCGGCCAGCGTCAGCGGGTCTCCCGGACGGACGTCGGGCAGCAGGAAGAGCGCGAGCGGCTGGGTCACGAGGATCGCGGATGGGAGGCCGATCACCAGGCCGATCGTGACCAGCCTGAGGCCGTCGATCAGCACCATGCGGCCGATGGCCTGCGGTGTGGCGCCGAGCGCCTGCCGCACGGCGATTTCCGGCACGCGGCGCGCCACCGAGTAGGCGAGCGTGCCGTACAGGCCCACCGCCGAGAGCGCCAGCCCCAGCAGGCCGATCGATCCGAGCAGCGCGGCGCCAATCTGGCTCGGCAGGAAGGCGAGCCCGATGCTCGAGTACAGCGTGGCGACCTCCGTGCCGGCGCCTGGCTCGATTTGCCGCAGCACACGTCGCACCGGCTCGATCTGCAGGGCCGGTGGCGTGGCCGATCGCAGGACGAACTGAACCCTGGGCCGGGTGTTGTTGATCTGCACGAGCGGTTCGTAGAGCTGCGGGCGATCGTCCTCTCCAATCGTCATGTTCTTCGTATCGGCGACGACTCCGACAACCTGGTACGGCGTCTTCCCCTCCGGGCCCCAGAGGAACGTGGCTCCCACCGCCCGTCTGCCCTGGAGGTACTGCCGCACGAACGTCCTGTTCACGACGACGACGCGCGGGGCGCCACGGTCGCTGTCCAGAAACGCGCGGCCGCGCAGCAGCGGAATGCTCATGGCGGCGAAATACTTCGGGGTGACGGCGTTCCACTGGAACATCGCCTGCACCTTCGCGCCGTCGTCAGGGAACGTCAGCTCACTGCCGAACCGCGTGCTGTCGGTGAACGGGACGATGCGCGCGGCGGCGGCGGAGGTGATGCCGGGAACCGCGCGCAGCTCGGCAAGGGACCGGTCGACGTAGGCGAGGATGGGTTGGGGCGAGGCGTATCGCTCGGGGGGCAGGTAGACGTCCGCCCGCAGCGTGTGGACCACGTCGAAGCCGGGCGCGATCCCGCTCGCCTGCAGCATGTTTCTCAGGAACAGGACGGCCGTCGCCAGCACGATTACGGACACGGCCGTCTGTCCGATCACGAGCGCGCGGCGGAGACGGAGCCGGCGACCGCGGGCAAGGTCCGGCGCAATCGCCTCCCTGACCGACTGCCAGGCCGGTAGCAGGCCGGTGGCCAGCGTGGCCGCGATCGTGAGCAGCGCCGCATAGCCGGCCACTCGCCAGTCCGGCGTGATCTGGAGCCTGAACGGCAGCGGCAGCGGCAGGGAGATGCGTGCCAGCAGCGACGCGACAACCTGGGCCATCAGCAGCCCGCTGGCCGCCCCCAGCAGCGCCAGGAGCACGCTCTCGACCAGCAATTGCTGGAGCAGGCGGCGGCGGCTCGCCCCGAGGGCGAGGCGGACCGCGATCTCGCGCCGACGCGCCGACGCGCGAGCCAGGAGCAGCCCTGCCACGTTGACGCAGGCAATGAGCAGGACGAGGCCGACCACCGCCAGCAGCACGAGAAAGAAGAGGCCGACCGTCATGATCTGGGGCTCGTCGCGGAGCCTCGCCAACCCGCCCACGGCGCTCATGTTCACGTGCTCCACCCGGAGGCCGTCCGGCAGGCGTGCGTCGACGGCCGGCGCAAGCGCCTCGAGCTCGGCCCTGGCGACCGGCAGGCTGATCCCCGGCTTCAGCCGTGCGTACATCGCGAGCACCATGTCGTCGAGATAGCGCGGGATGATGACGTCCGGGGCGAAGCCGAAGCCCAGGATCGTGCGGTTGTGCTCCGGCAGCACGCCCACGACGACGTACGGCTTGTCGTTCAGCAGGATGCGCCGCCCGACGACCGACGAGTCGCCTTTGAAGCGGCTCCGCCAGAAGTCGTATCGCAGCACGGCGACCTCGGTCGGGTCGTCGGGCCGGATCCCCCGGCCGAGCGCCATCGGAATTCCCAGCGTCGTGAAGTAGTTCTTCGTCACGACCACCGCGAACAGGCGATGGGTGTCGCGGCCGTCGTTCCAGTTGACGAAGACCTCCTCGTTCTCGCCGGCGACCGACGCGAAGACCCCGCTCTCGTCGATCGCGCGGAGCACCGCCGGCTGGGCGTGGCTGCTGCTGTTGAGCCGAAGCGAGACGAGCGAGGCCGGATCGCGAACGCTCGGCTCGCTGAGCAGAAACTCCACGCCGAGCGAGAACATCGCGGTGTTCACACCAATGCCCAGGCCGAGCGAGACGATCGCGCTCAGGACCAGCCCCGGGCTTCGCCTGAGCCCGCGTGCCGCGTAGACCACGTCCCGCCAGAGGTTCTCGATCGTGGCGAACCGCCAGAGGTCGAGCGACTGCTCGGTGATGCGCGTCGTGTTGCCGAGGGGAATGGGATTGCCGTGAGCCGCGGCCATGTCGCGGTGAAACGCCAGCTCGGCCTCGAGATCGTCGTGCAGCCGGCGGCGGCGCAGCAGCTTCAGCCAGAGCCTCCGCATCGCGCCTCCTATCGCCCGAGCACGCGGGCCACGGCGGACGACAGCGTGGTCCACGTCTCGCGCTCGGAGGCCAGCAGCTTCCGGCCGCGCCTCGTGAGGGTGTAGTACTTGGCCTTGCGGTTGTTCTCGGAGACGCCCCAGCTCGACTCGATGGCGCCGTCGAGCTCGAGCCGGTACAGCGCGGGGTAGAGCGACCCCTCCTCCACGCGCAGCACGTCATCGGAGAGCAGGTGAATGGTCTGGGCGACGGCGTAGCCGTGCAGCGGACCGCGCTGGAGCGCGTGCAGGACCAGCAGGTCCAGCGTTCCCTGGAGCAGATTCTGGGCCGGACCACGCGGCATGCGGTGCGCCCCCCCGACGCTCTAGGGAAGATACGCTTTGCTCCCTAGACCGTCAAGGGGTTCTCCCATCCTCCCATCCTCCCATCCTCCCATCCTCCCATCCTCCCATCCTCCCATCCTCCTATCCTCCTACCCTCCTTCCATATCTTTCGGCCGCCCGTGCCTTCGCGCGGGCCGCCCACTCCTCCCGATCGCGCGGCGCTGCCGTCGTGACCAGCGAATCGACCAGCCGCCGCGCGACGTCAGCCACCTCGTCCACGGCGCGGTCGAAGGCGGCTGCGTTCGCCTGCGACGGCTTCGTGAAGCCGGAGATCTTGCGGACGAACTGGACCGAGGCGGCGCGGATCTCCTCGTCCGTGGCGGGCGGGTCGAAATTGAAGAGCGTCCGGATATTGCGGCACATGGGTCCATTCTATTGCCGAGCGCACTCGAGGCGTCGCGCGCCACATCCGCCACCTGTTGCCCTCCTGGTAGCGCAGGCCTTCAGGCCTGCCGACTGGCGTGCGGGCGTCGCGTGCGCCGCATCCGCCACGTGTAGCGCAGGCCTTCAGGCCTGCCAACGGGCGTGCGGGCGTCGCGTGCGCCGCGTCCGCCACGTGTAGCGCAGGCCTTCAGGCCTGCCAACGGGCGTGCGGGCGGACCGGACGGCTCGCCAAGGCTGATATGGCGCATCCGCCCCGGATGGTCGGCGTGGGCAGGCCTGAAGGCCTGCGCTACAGATGGTCGGCGTGGGCAGGCCTGAAGGCCTGCGCTACAGATGATCGGTGGGCAGGCCTGAAGGCCTGCGCGACGGTGACGGCTTGGTGAGCGAGGTTCCGCCCTGAACCGTGGGGAGCGCCTGGCCGTATACACATCTCAGGCGCTCGATCCGGCAGGCTGAGAGCGGCGCGGAGGTGAGTATGGGTGTCACGGGTTTCCGCCGCGGCGTGCGCCGCCTGCTTCGAACGCCGTTGTTCACGGTGGTGACCCTCGTCACCCTGGCCGTGGGCATCGGCGCCAACACCGCCATCTTCAGCGTCGTCTACGGCGTCCTGCTGAAACCGCTGCCCTTCGACGAGCCCGATCGGCTCGTCGGCGTGTGGCATACGGCGCCCGGGATGAACCTCCCGCTCCTCAACCAGAGCCCGGCCACGTATTTCCTCGAACGGGAGCAGAACCGTGTCTTCACCGACCTGGGCGTGTGGGACACCGGTTCAGTCTCCATTACTGGACGCGGCGAGCCCGAGCGCGTGCGCGCGCTGGACGTCACCGACGGCGTGCTTTCGGTGCTGGGTGTCGCCCCCGCGGCCGGCCGGTTCTTCACCAGGGCCGACGACAGCCCGGGCGCGGCGCCGACCACGGTGCTGACCTACGGCTACTGGCAGCGCCGCTTCGGCGGCGGTTCCGTCGTGGGAACGTCGATCGCGATCGATGGAAATCCGACGCAGATCATCGGCATCCTGCCGGAGTCGTTCACGTTCCTTCGCGCGGACCCCGCGCTGCTGCTGCCCCTGCAGTTCGACCGCGCGAAGACCTTCATCGGCAACTTCAGCTACATGGGCGTCGGCAGGCTCCGGCCCGGCGTGACCCTCGAGCAGGCCAACGCCGATATCGCCCGCATTCTGCCGCGCCTCGCCGACGAGTTCCCGCTGCCGCCCGGATTCACCCGCGACATGTTCGACAACCTTCGCGCGGGGCCGAACGTCAGGCCGCTGGCAGCGGACGTCATCGGCGACGTCGGGCAGGTGCTCTGGATCCTGTTCGGTACCGTCGGGATGGTGCTGCTGATTGCGTGCGCCAACGTCGCGAACCTGTCGCTGGTACGGGCCGAGGGCCGTCAGCAGGAGTTCGCCGTCCAGTCGGCGCTCGGTGCCAGCCGGCGGCGGATCGCGCGGGGTCTCCTGTCGGAGGCGCTCGCGCTGGCGCTCGCCGGAGGTGCGCTGGGCATTCTCCTGGCGCGCGCCGGCCTGGCGCTGCTCGTGTGGCTCGCGCCCGACGGACTGCCGCGGCTGAACGAGATCGCGATCAACGGGACCGTCCTCCTGTTCACGCTGGCCGCCTCGATCGTGGCGGGCCTGCTCTCCGGGCTGATCCCGGTCCTGCGCTTCGGCGAGCCGAGCGTGGTGGCCCTGAAGGAGGGCGGTCGATCCGCCAGCGAGGGCCCGACGCGCCACCGCGCGCGCAACGTGCTGGTCGTCGCCGAAATTGCCCTGGCCCTGGTCCTGCTCGTCGTGTCGGGCCTGATGGTCCGCAGCTTCCAGGCTCTGCGCGCCGTCGATCCCGGCTTCCGCGATCCCGAGGCCGTCGAGACGTTCACGATCGCGGTGCCCGACGCGCTCGCGCCCGATCCCGACCAGGCCCTTCGCGTTCACGAGCAGATTGCCGAGGCCGTCGCGCGCGTCCCCGGCGTCCGCTCCACCGGCCTCGCCAGCTCGGTGACGATGGACGGCAACAACAGCAACGATCCAATCTTCGCCGAGCACATCACGCCCGAGGGCGGCTCGATCCCTCCGCTCCGGCGGTACAAGTGGATTGGCCCCGGCTATCTCCACGCCATGGGCAACCACCTGGTGGCCGGTCGCACGCTGACGCTCCAGGACGCGCACGAGCGGCGGCCGGTCGTGCTGGTGTCGGAGAACCTGGCGCGCGAGCTGTACGGCACGCCGCGGGCGGCGCTCGGCCGGCGCATCCGCAATACGCCGAGCAATCCCTGGCGCGAGATCGTCGGCGTCGTCGGTGACGAGCGCGACAACGGCGTGAGCGCTCCGGCGCCCACGATCGTGTACTGGCCGCTCATCGTGAACGACTTCTGGGACCAGAAGGTCTTCGCCAGGCGCACGCTCGTCTACGCCGTCCGCTCGGATCGCATGCAGTCGCCCAGCTTCATGCGCGAGCTGCAGCGGGCCGTCTGGTCGGTCAACGGCAGCCTGCCGATCGCGAACGCCCGCTCGCTGGCCGACATTCGCGCCGGGTCCATGGCCCAGACCTCCTTTGCGCTGACGATGCTGGCCATTGCCGCGGCGGTGGCGCTGCTCCTCGGCATCGTCGGCATCTACGGCGTGATCGCGTACATCGCGGCCCAGCGGACGCGCGAGATCGGCGTGCGCATGGCCCTTGGCGCGCAAATGACCGACGTCCGCCGGCTCTTCGTCGGCCAGGGCATGAAACTCGTGGCCGCCGGCGTGGTGATTGGCGTCCTGGCGTCCGCTGGTCTGACGCGGCTCATGGCATCGCTGCTGTTCGGCGTCGGGCCGATGGACCCGGTCACGTACGCGGCCGTGTCGATCGGACTGGGCGCCGTGTCGCTCGTCGCCACGTATCTACCCGCGCGGCGGGCGTCGCTCGTGGACCCGGTGATCGCCCTGCGCACCGACGCCTGACTCCCGATCGGACCGGACCAGGTAGACTTCGGCGACCGAGCGGTCCGGAAGCCGCCACGTCTTCCAGAGGACGAATCTCGGGAACCCCGTGCGGTCGCGCGCGCGGCGCCGGAGCTCGGCGCGCAGGTCGCGGCGGGCACCGGCTGAATAGGCAGGAGAGATCCTCCCGGTCTTCGACACGATCGCGTCGTAGCGGGCCCACTCCTCCAGCGGCTCTGCGGTCTGGCCAACGCCGTCGATCTGCAGCGGCAGCCGCCGCCACAACGCCTGGAGAATGAACAGGTTCGGCTCGAAGTCCGGATCGTTCGAGAGCACGGCCACGTGGGCGGGCCCGCTCCTGTGCGCCTGCGCGAGCGCCTTCACGACTTCGCCCACCTTCCAGTCGGCCCGGCGCGGCGGGCCCGTGTAGAAATAGGCTGTCTTCACCGGCCACCCGAACGAGATCGCGTAGAACTGCAGGACGCCCGCCAGGGCGACGTACCCCCAGGTCGCGGTGCCGGCGCGCGGCCACGGCAGCGCGCGGATCCCCGCGGCGGCCACCAGCGCCACGGCCGGCAGGGCGGGGACGACGAAACGTGCGTCCTTGTTGGGGATGAGGACGAAGAAGACGGCCGCCGGAACGGTCCAGGCGGCCAGGAACAGCAGCGCCGGACGCGTGCGGCGCCAGATCAGGCAGGCGGCGGTGCCCGCCGCGGTCGGCACGAGCAGCGGCCACATGATCAGCGCCGCCCGCGTCGCGCCCCAGTACCACCAGATCGAATCCAGCACGCGGGAGGGGTCGCCTTCCTGCGCCGGATCCGAGCCGAAGGCCACGCCGGCGCCCTGCAGGAACGCGGCGAACGAGTGTACGTACCACGGCAGCGCCACGAGGGCCGAGACGAGCGCGGCGACGGAGACCGCCACGAGAGCGGTGCGGATGCCGGGTCGGTCGCGTCGAAGCCCGCGCCAGCACCACAGCAGCGCCGGGCCCGCCACGAACACCACCGCGGTCCACTTCGTCAGCATCGCGCAGCCGAACGCAAGGCCCAGGGCCCAGCTTCGCCGCGGGTTCAGGCCGCCATCGCTCCAGAGCACCGTCCACAACGCCAGCGCGACCATCGTCATCAGCGCGAAATCCACCAGGACAGTTCGCGCGATGCGCGTACGACGATCGGATAGCCAGCGTGAGCAGACCGCGCCTGCGCCCGTCCACTCGTCGTCGAACAGGCGGCGTCCGAGACCGAAGAGGCTTGCCACCGCGACCGGCAGGAACAGGAAGTTCGTGGCTGCGACGCTGGTCACCGAGAAGCCGAAGGGCAGCGTGATGAGCACGCTCGATACGTGGAAGAACGGGGGCCAGGACCTGCGTCACGTCCAGCACCCGGGTCAGCGACAGCCGCCACGGCTCCTCGAACAGGCGAAGGAACTGCAGCGCGAACCTCGCGTGCGCCGCCTTGTCGTAGGAGGGCGACGAGGCGTCGAGCCAGAGCCAGATGCCGTTGTTGATGACGTAAAACAGCACGCACGCGGCGAGCGCGACCGCGGGTTGCCAAGCTCTCTGCTGCTGACTATGCTCCGTCAACGGATTCCGTCCCCGCCGCCATTGGAGGCATGCTGGTGCCTTTCCGCGCCGTCTTCATTGCCGTGGCCGTCAGCGTCGCGCTGATTGCCGCCGCCCTGATCGTGAACTCGCGCCGGCCCGCCGTCGAAACCGCGCAGCCGAATGCGGCGATGGTGCGAGCCAGCGGCAAGTGCGCCGAGTGCCATCGCCAGGAGACCGAGGCGATGGTCGTCGAGTTCGAGCGCAGCCGCCACGCGACGATGGGGGTGACCTGCCTGGATTGTCACCGGCCGCAGGAGCACCAGGACGGGATGGAGCACCGCGGTTTCACGATCGCGAAGCACCTGACGGCGGCCAACTGCTCGCAGTGCCATCAGGCCCAGTACCAGCAGTTCCTGCGCAGCCGGCACGCGGCACCGGCGTATGCGGCCGTGGCGGGCGAATCGGCGTTCACGCCCGAGCAGGTGGCGTTTGCCGAGCAGTACCACCACGGCGCCGTGAAGCGGGCGCCCAATCCGCTGGTCGGCCTGGAAGGCGAAGCGGCGGCCGCGAAGGGCTGCTTCTCGTGCCATTCGGTCGGCAGGCCGAATGGCGACGGGTCGATCGGCACGTGCACGCAGTGTCATTCACGTCACCTGGCGTCGGTGCGGCTGGCCCGGCTGCCCGAAACCTGCGGCCAGTGCCACATGGGACCGGACCACAGCCAGATCGAGATCTACACCGAGTCGAAGCACGGCGTCATCTTCAATGCGCTGCGGCCGTCGATGAACCTCGACGCGCGGCCGGCCCGCCTGACGCCTGCCGACATGCCCGTGCCCACGTGTGCCACCTGCCACATGAGCGGGCTCGGCGGCCAGAAGGTGACGCACGACACCTCCGAGCGGCTGTCCTACTGGCTCTTTGCCGCGGTGTCCGACAAGCGGCCGAACGTACGCGGCCGCGCAGGCCGACATGAAGGACGTGTGCAACACCTGCCACGTGAAGTCGCGCACCGACGCGTTCTATTCCGAAGCCGAAGCCGTCGTCGCCGCGACCAACGCGAAGGTCGCCGAAGGCATCGGGATCGTCGACGGCCTGCGGAAGGACGGCCTGCTCACGCCCGCGCCGTTCGACGAGCCGATCGAGATTACCGCCTTCGACTTCTGGCACTACTTCGGCCGGACGGCCAAGCACGGCGCGTTCATGGGCGGGGCCGACTTCGTGCAGTGGCACGGCAACTACGAGCTGCTCACGCATCTGGTGGAGCTGAAGGCGCAGGCGGCCGAGCTCCGAAAGGCGCATGCGGGTCGTTGACCGGGCGCGCCGGCTGCCGCGGCCGCTGCTGCTGGAGCTGTTCGCGATCTCGAACCTGGCCTTCCTGACGGTGGACGTGTTCATCGCCCACTCGATCAACGCGTTCCACTACCCGATCGAGCGCATTCCGGTCGGGTTCGGCGCAATCGGCGCGGCGGTGCTGCTCGGAGGCCTCGTCGTCGACGCGTTCAGCCTGCAGCGGCGAACGGCGCGCTGGGCGGGGTTCGTCGTGGGCTGGGCAGCCATTCTCGTCGGCGTCATCGGGCTCTTCCTGCACCTCCGCAGCACGTTCTTCGACCAGCAGACACTGAAGAACCTGGTCTACACGGCGCCATTCGTCGCGCCTCTCAGTTTTGCCGGCCTCGGATTCCTCGTGCTCGCGAACCGGCAGGTGCCGCACGACTCGGTCGCCTGGGGCCAGTGGGTGCTCTTCCTGGCCTGGGCCGGCTTCGTCGGCAATCTCGCCCTGTCGCTGGCCGACCACGCGCAGAACGGCTTCTTCGACGCACGGGAGTGGATTCCCGTCTGCGCCGCGGCGTTCGCCGTGAGCTTCCTGTTGATGGCGCTGCTCAGGCCGACCGACCGCACGCTGGCGCGCGTCACGCTGTGGGTGCTGGGCGCCCAGGTCGCCGTCGCCATCGCGGGCTTCGTCTTTCACGTGCGGGCCGACCTGCGGCTGCCCGGCGATCTGGGCCTGCAGGTGCTCTACGGCGCGCCGCCGTTCGCGCCGCTGCTGTTCGCCGACCTGGCGGCACTGGCGGCGCTCGCCATCTGGGACCTCCAGGCCAAGGCGCGCGCTCACGTGTAGCGCAGGCCTTCAGGCCTGCCAACCCGCCATCCCTGGGGCAGACCTGAAGGTCTGCGCTACATGTGACTGGACCAGGACTGCGCTACATGTGACTGGACCAGGACTGCGCTACATGTGACTGGACCAGGACTGCGCCGCGCCTGTAGCGCAGGCCTTCAGGCCTGCCCGAGCCATGTCACTCGATCAGGACCACTTCGTGGTCGAGGATTGCCGGGATCTCGACCACGGCGGTGCTGCCCTCGAGCGTGAACGGCCGTGCAGCTCCGGATACGAGCAACCGGGCCACGCGCCGTGTCGGCCGGCGCGAGAGCCGCACACGGACCGTGAACGGACCGATCGGGATCAGCTCGTTCAGCGGCGCGCGCCACGAGGCCTCACTCGTGAGGTTCACGAGATGGAGGATCGTCCGGCCGGGCTGCGCGTAGAGGTGGCAGTCCACCAGGCCGGGCCCCTCCACCGCGAGCGGCAGGTCGCCGTCCACGGTCCACGACACGATGTTCCTCAACAGCGTGAAGTGGTCGGGCAGCAGGTCCCGCGCGTAGCGTCGGTCGATGTCCGCAGGCAGATACGCGACGCGTGACCGGCCTCGCTCCGACAGCACCAGGCCGGGAATGTCGGTCGTCGGCGTCCGCATCCACGCCGTCTCCGGCGGATAGGTCGGGAACGGCGGCACGAAGGTCAGCGGTACGACGGCGCCGGGCCCAAGCTTCAGCGGCGACAGCGATCCGCCGAAGGCGACGATGTCGGTGTCGTCGAAGCCTCGGAGGACGGGATGCCGCGTGCCCGTGGCTGGCGGCTCGCCGGGGACGTGCGCCCCGTCCACGCGCGCGCGCAGCTCTGGAATCAGCCGCAGGTAGGTGTGCACGTCCGGCGACGGCGCGAACACGCCTCGCGTGCCGTCAGCCGACCGGTCGTCGGTCGGACTGCCCAGCCTGGGCGTGTCGCCTGCGCGGTGGCAGGCGAACAGGTCCGCCAGCGCGAAGTCCGGCCGCGGATCACCCCATTCGTCGTAGAGGCTGGCGACGCCGGTCGCGAGGAGCGAGCCGCCGTGCGCGACGAACGATCGGACGGCCGCCACCTGCCCGTCCGACATGGCGCCCACGTTGGGGAGGATCAGCAGGCGGAGTCCGGCCCCTTGTTCCTCGAGGTCGTCGAGGTGGACCGGCAGGTAGGGGATCCGGGCGCGCACCAGCGCGTGCATGAAGCCGGTGTAGGGGGCGTCCACGCGATCAGCCGCGAAGTCGCGCCCGAAGAAATCGGTGTTGCGTTGCGTCCAGCCGACGCCGACTGTCGCCACTGGCATCCTGTCGATCAGCAGGGACTCGTGCGCCTGGCACCACTGCGTCACCGGCCCGGCCGTGCGATACATCCGCCGGTCCTGTCCGTACGCGCCCACGTGGTGCCACCAGGGCTGGATGCCGCCGGCAAGGCCCTCGATCATCCAGTGCCGGGCCTCGGCGGCCGGCTTGGCCGCGAGCCGGAAGTAGCCGGGCCCCGACTCGTACATCGCCATCGATTCGGGCGCCAGCTTCTCCCACCCGAGCAGCTGATGCACGCGCTTGCCCGTGTCTCCGTTCTGCTGGAATCCCGTGTCATCGTCGCGGTGCTGGTGGTCGAGCATGAGGATCGCGGCGCGGCGGCAGATCGCACGGAGGTCGCGGAACGAGCGGGCCTCGGCGGTCACCGAGCCGCTGTTCATGCCCGACCAGATGCAATCCGGGCCGCCCGCCTCGCGGGTCGTGCGGTTGTTGAGGTCCCACACGTCGAGGCGCCGGTCGTAGCTCCACAGGATCCACTCACGGTAGGCGTGGTCATCCCAGTCGGCCGCCTCGGGCAGCGCGCCTCCGGTGCGATCGCGGAAGCGCGCCTCGCAGTTCGGGCAGTAGCAGATGCTGTCGCGCCCGAGGCCGGCCCAGCTGTTGTCGGTGAAGCCATCCGGACGCGAGCGCCCGATGATCTCGCGCAGGACGTCGGGCAGGTACTCGTCGTAGTACGGGCTGTTGATGCAGGTGACGTAGCGCGGGCCCGCGCGATACGGGTCGCCCTCGCGGTTGCGCGCGAACCAGTCCGGGTGTGCCTCGTAGAAGTCGTCCGACACCCGGTTCGAGTCCATCCGCGCCATCACGAACAGGCCGTCCTCGTGCGCGGCCTTCGTGAGCTCGCCGAACAGATCCCGGCCGTTCAAAAAGTCCGCGCGGTGGTGCAGCGGGAAGCGGCTCGGATAGTACGCGACGATGCCGCCGGCGTTGATGATGACGGCCTGGGTGGCCGTGCGCTTCCAGTAGGCGCGCCACCAGTCGATGTCGTAGCGGATCGGGTCCTTCTCGGTGATGTTGGTTTGCCCCCAGCGGTAGGCGCGGCGATACCAGGGCGGCGTCGCCGGCCCCCCGGCGGCATGCGCCCTGGCGGTTGGGGGAACGGCCCCGCGGACGACCGCAGCCGCCGTGAACGCTGACGCCGCGTCGCACAAGAAGCGGCGCCGCGAGACTGCCGTGCCGGATGCTTGTGCGCCATGCATTCGCGGCACTCTACCACCCATCCCGCGCGTCGCCGCCGGTGCCGCCCACGCGCATCGCCATCATCAGGCTGAATGAAGCACGCGCTGAACGTTCGCGGTCGGGCTTGTTTCGCAACTCGGCTGTTCACGCGGCCCGAGCGCTTTTCGGCGCCTGACGGCGCATCACGGGTGGAACGCACTTTGAAGCTCCGAATCGCATGGCTCAGGCGATCCGGGGTCTTGCCGCGCTGGTCTTCTGGTCGAGTCTGACGCTGCTCGCGACCACACCTGGCGCTCCGCCGGTCGTGCCGCCTCGGTCGCCGCGAGGCGAATCAGCTCCGATTCCCCTTCCCCCGGCCGCGGCGCGCGCTCTTGCGGTTCAAGTCGCACTGGATCGCGCGCACTTCTCGCCCGGCGAGATCGACGCGCAGGAGGGGGCGCTCACCAGGCGGGCACTCGCCGCGTTCAGTCAGGAGCATGGCCACGCAGGACTGGCGCTCGAGGACCCCCGGGTCACGGAAGCGCTGGGCCCGAGCTTCGCCGCTCCGATCACGGAATACACGATCACAGACCAGGACGCGGCCGGTCCGTTCGTCGGTCCGATTCCAGACGACATCATGGACCAGGCCACATTGCCGAGGCTTGGGTACAGCTCGATGGACGAGATGATCGCCGAGCGGTTTCACGTGAGTCTCGCGTTGCTCGCCCACCTGAATGCCGGCCGCCCGCTCACGCCTGGCTCGACCATTCTCGTGCCCGCGGTCGAACCATTCGCGCCCCCGACCCGGCAGGGGAAACGGCCGGCGATCGATCCGGCGCCGCAGCCGCGCGCGGCTTCCGTGGAACTGACGAACGAGACGCGCGCCGTTGTCGTCCGTGACGCGCATGGCGCGGTGCTGATGTACGCGCCGGCGACAGTCGGCAGCGAGCAGGACCCGTTGCCGGTTGGCGACTGGACGGTCACCGAGGTGGTCGATTTGCCCGTGTTCAACTACAACCCGGATCTCTTCTGGGACGCGGACGATTCGAACCCAAAGGCGCGAATTGCGGCGGGGCCTAACAACCCGGTCGGTGTGGTGTGGATCGGATTGAACAGGCCGCATTTCGGCTTTCACGGCACACCGGAGCCGTCGCAGATCGGCCGGACCGAATCGCACGGCTGTGTACGATTCACCAACTGGGACGCCGTGCGCCTGGCAGGCCTGGTCGATCGGGGCACCCGGGTCACTCTCAGATGACCCCGGCAGGACGGCGTCGGATCGCGTGGCGCGATTGGCTGGCGCTCTGGGTCGCAGGCGCGGGAGCGCTGTGGCTGGCGTGGCAGCTGTTCCAGTTCTCGGCGTCCACGAACGCCGGATCGTCCCGGCCGGTACCCGGGTCGGCGGCCGTCAGCACGCCGGACAGCCGACAACGGGCGGTCCGGCTGTCGCCCTCCGCCACCGAATCGGGTTCCAGCCTTCTCGACGGCGATATCGCCGAGCTGCGGCGACGTCACCTGCAGATTCCGGTCCTCGGCGTACCGACGTCAAACCTCGTCCCCACGTTCCATCAGCAGCGTGCCACGGGCGAGCACGAGGCGCTGGACATCATGGCGTCGCGCGGCACGCCGGTCGTTGCCGTGGAGGACGGCAGGATCGAAAAGCTGTTCACCAGCAAACGCGGCGGGCTCACGGTCTACCAGTTCGATCCCGGCGAGACCTACTGCTACTACTACGCGCATCTCGATCACTACGCGGCCGATCTGCAGGAAGGGGCATCGGTTCAGCGCGGGCACACGATCGGCTTCGTGGGATCGACCGGCAACGCCGCCGAAGACGCGCCCCATCTCCATTTCGCCGTGTTCAAGCTGAGTCCCGAGAAGCGCTGGTGGAAGGGCACGGCGCTCGATCCCTATCTGATTTGGCGGCAACGGCTGCCGGCGTGAGGCGCCGGCGCGACTATTGACGCCACCGCCCGAACCCCGGCAATCGCCGTCGCCGCGGCGGCTCCGGCCGCACGTACGGCAGCGGCATCACGATCTCCTCGACGCGCCCGGCCATCACGTCGCGGCCGCGATCCGTCAGGCGGAGCGTCCGGTACTGGTCGGTCGAGACGCGCACCAGGCCCGCGGCGCACGCCGCCTCGATCCAGCGCTCCACCGTGTGCGGCCGCTCGCCGCTCAGCAGGCCCGTCGTCGAGAGCCGCGCGAGCGCGTCGGGCAGCTCGCCCACCTCCCCCACGAGCATGGCCACGATGCGACGACGGCCGTAGCGCTCCCCGGCCCGCGCGATGCCCGACAGGATCTTCCGCACCAGCAGGCGCGACTCCTCGTCGAGCGGGGCCGCGCGACTGCAGTTCCCGCAGGCGCCACACGGTTCGCGCGCCGACGGATCGCCGAAGTACCGCAGGATCGCGGCGCGCAGGCAGCCGGCGCTGTCCGCGTATGCCACCATGCGCCGGAGCTTGGCGTGATCGAGCTCTTTCCTTCGCGCCAGCTCGGCGGCGTCGGCGGCCTGCGGCGATCGCGCTGGCCCGGTGCGGCCGTGATCGATCAGGAACTCGCGCGTCTTCACGTCGGCGTAGTGCCAGAGCAGCGTGGCCGTGGCCGGACGCCCGTCGCGTCCGGCGCGCCCGATCTCCTGGTAATAGGCCTCGAGCGACCCTGGCAGATCGAAGTGCACGACGACCTCCACGTCCGGGCGATCGATGCCCATCCCGAAGGCGTTGGTGGCGCACACGACTCGGAGATCGCCCGCCGCAAAGGCGTCCTGCACACGCGTCCGCTCGGCCGCGGGCAGGCCCGCGTGATACGCCGCGGCCGGACGGCCCTCGGCCGCCAGCGTCACGGCGGCCGCTTCGGCGTTGCGGCGGGTCGCCGCATAGACCAGCGACCTGCGCCGGCCGACGAGCCGCGGCAGCCGGTGGTGTTTGTCGACGTCGTCCGCGACCGGTTCCACGGCCAGGCGGATGTTCGGCCGATCGAAGCCCGCGACCACGACCCGCGGGTCGTGGAGACCCAGGAGCGTGACGATATCCGTACGGACCTCCGGCGTGGCCGTGGCCGTGAACGCCGCCATCGGCGGCCGTCCTTCGCCTCCGTCCGCGCGACGACAGGCCAGGGCTGCCGCGTTCAGGCGGCGGTAGTCCGGCCGGAAGTCGTGCCCCCATTGCGAGACGCAGTGCGCCTCGTCCACGACGAACCGCGCCACGGGCACGTCTGCCAGCAGCGAGCCGAATGGCTTCGAGGCGAACCGCTCCGGCGCGACGTACAGGAGGCGGAGCTCGCTCCGGCGGGCCGCGTCGCAGATGCGCCGCCGTTCGGACGCGTCGACCTGCGAGTGCAGCGCCGCCGCCGGAATGCCGCGTGCGGCGAGCTCGTCCACCTGGTCCTTCATCAGCGAGATCAGCGGCGAGACCACCAGGGTGACGCCTGGCAGCAGGACGGCCGGCAGCTGAAAGCCCAGCGACTTGCCGGACCCGGTCGGCATCACCGCCAACAGGTCGTGCCCGCCGACGACCGCGCGCACGAGCTCCTGCTGGCCGTCGCGGAACGCGGCGTGGCCGAAATGGCGCTGGAGCGCGCCGATCAGATCGGTCGTGGCGTCGGTTGGCACGTGCCGTCAGCGGTCCTCACAGCGCAAGCGAATGGCGTGCCGGCCGCTGGCTCGCGCATTGTCTCGCCGACGCCGCGTGAGAGGGGCAGATCCTGCAGCGGCTCCAGCCCGGGCACCGCGCTGATTCTGCCCATCGCATGCCCGAGAGCCGCCCGCACAGAGGCGCCTGACACCCTCTCATGTTTTGCGGCGATCGCGTCGATAAGGAGAGGTGGGGTGGTAGGCTCCTGCGGCAGCCAGGGCGCACCGGTGGACATGGTCATTTCAAGTGCAGGTCGATGACGAGTAAGCGTTTCGCATCGTCCGGCTCGCTCGGCTCGTTCGCCGCGCGAATCGGAGACGCGTGCGGGGCGGTCACAATCGCCGCGACCGGGTATCTTCTCGTCTATCTCATCTGGGCGGTGGTGCCTGGGTTCGACACGGGGCAGCGTGAGCTCGTCACGCAACTCGCCTTCGTCCCTCTCGATCTGGCCGCCGCCGTGTTCTGCTGGATCGCGGCCGCGCGGGCGGATCTCGACCCGCACACCCGCCGCGCCTGGCGACTGGTCGCGCTCGGCCTGCTCCTGAACTGGACGGTGAGCTGCCTGGTCATCTACCACCGTGAGGTCCTGGGTTCCGAGCCGGGGTTCATCCTCCCCGACATTGTCAACCTGTTCGTCTACCCGGTCATCCTGTGGGGCCTGCTCTCCTTTCCCATCGCTCCGCGGACCGCCTCGGAGCGCACCCGCTTCTGGCTCGATACAAGCACCGTGATGCTGAGCGGGACGATGGTGGTGTGGTACTTCGTGCTGCGCCCGATCGCCCTCGACACGACCAGCAGCCTGCTGGACGTCGCGGTCGCGGTTGCGTACCCGATCGGCGACCTGGTCCTCCTGTTCGGCAGCATGGCCGTTCTGCTGCGACGGCCGGGAGAGACGAGCCGCCGTGCACTCGCCCTGGTCGCCGTCGGCCTCCTCACGTTCCTGGTGAGCGATCTGGTGGACAGCTACCTGAGTATCGACGGCGCGGCGACCGACCGCCGGTGGCTGACTGCCATGTGGATCGCGCGCGACGTGTTCATCATCGCCGGCGCGCAGTACTTCCGCCGCCGGACTCCTTCGAATGCGGCGCCCTCGCCTCACCAGGCCGTGCCTTTCAGCCTGGCGCCGTACGCCGCCCTCCTGATCGGCTACGGGTTGCTCATTGCCGTTCTTCGACACGAGTGGGCCGAGCCCCTCGGCGGCCTCGTCGTCGGCGCGATCGCCCTCACCGCGCTCACGGTGGTCCGTCAGATTGCCGCCGTTCGAGAGCGGGACCGGGCGCAAGAGGCGGCCCGCAGGACGGAGGACCGGTTCGTCGCGCTCGTCCGGCACGCATCCGACCTCATCGCCGTGCTCGAACCCGACTCGACCGTGCGTTACGTGAGCCCGTCGATCGGGCGGCTCCTCGGCTACGAGCCGGGCGCAATCGTCGGAACGGTGCTGCTCGAGCTCGTTCACCCCGACGATGCGCCGCGCGTTCGCGAGTTCGTGTCCGCGTCGGCCGAACGCCCGGGGGTGACCGAGCCACTCGCCTGGCGCCTCCTGCACCGAGACGGCACGTGGCGGCACGTCGAGAGCATCGGGACCAACCTCCTCGACGAGCCCAGCGTCCGCGGGCTCGTGCTCAACACGCGCGACGTCAGCGAGCGGATGCGCATCGAGGCCGATCTGGAGCGGGCGCGTGATGCGGCGCTGGCATCCGCGCGGCTGAAGTCCGAGTTCCTGGCCAACATGAGCCACGAGATCCGGACGCCGATGAACGGCGTGCTCGGGATGACGAGCCTCCTCACCGACACGGACCTGACGCCCGAACAGCGCGAGTTCGCCGAGACGGCGCACTCCTGCGCCGACTCGCTGCTCACGCTGATCAACGACATCCTCGACTTCTCCAGGATCGAGGCGGGCAAGCTCGCATTCGAGGTGCTGGAGTTCGACCTGTGGTCCACGATCGAGGGCGCGTTCGATCTCGTCGCAGGGGGCGCATACTCGAAGGGGCTCGAGATCGCGGCCTTCGTCGACGCGGACGTGCCGACGTACCTGCGGGGCGACCCCGGGCGCGTCCGGCAGGTGCTCGCGAATCTCGTCGGCAATGCCGTGAAGTTCACCGACCGGGGCGAGATCGTCGTGAGCGTCTCGGCCGACGAGGAGACCTCACGCGACGCCACGATCCGAATCGCGGTGCGCGACACGGGAATCGGAATCGCGCCGGAGGCCCGGCAACGACTCTTCGACGCGTTCACGCAGGCCGACGGGTCGACGACCCGGCGCTACGGCGGCACCGGCCTCGGCCTCGCCATCTCGAAACAGCTGGTCCAGTGCATGGACGGAACCATCGGGGTCGAGAGCCAGGTCGGACAAGGATCGACTTTCTGGTTCACAGTCCGCCTCGAGAAGCAGGTGCAGCCGGCCGCGCCCGTCGCGCCCAGCGCGGTCCTCGCAGGCGCGAGGGTCCTCGTTGTCGACGCCTCCGAGACCGTCGGGAGGGCCGTCGGACAGCTGGCATCCGCCTGGTGCGGCGTGGTCGACCACGCCGGAGGACGCGACGAGGCGCTGGCGATGTTGCGGTGCGAAGCCAGCGCCGGTCGCGCGTACGACGTCGCGATTGTCGACACGAACGTGACGGAGCTGGACGGGCCGGAGCTCGTGCACGCGATCCGCGAGGACGAGGCGCTCGAGGCCACCCGCATCCTGCGGCTCGCCCCGCTCGGGCACCGGTCGAACCCGCGCGCTGGAGCCGTCGCCACCCAGCTGACCAAGCCTTTGAAGCGATCCCAGCTCCGTCGCTGTCTGGAGGCCGCCGTCTCTGGGACGGCGGACACGGCGGCGTGCCAGAGGCCGGGCCCGTCTCCAGGCAGCGCGATCGGCCGCCACCAGCACGGGCGGAACGCCGGCGAAGCGACCCGGGTGCTCATTGTCGAAGACAATCCCGTCAACAGGACGCTCGTCGTCCACCGGCTCACGGCGTCGGGCTATTCGGTGGACGTCGCCCTGAACGGGCTCGAGGCGCTCGACGCGCTCGCGAAGGCCGGCTATGACCTCGTGCTGATGGACCTTCAGATGCCGGAGATGGACGGGTACGGAGCGACCGAAGAGATTCGAAAGCGCGAGGGCACGTCGAAGCACACGACGATCATCGCGATGACGGCGAACGCGTTCGAGGGCGACCGGGACCGCTGCCTGGCGTCCGGCATGGACGACTACATCAGCAAGCCGATCGACTGGAACGAGCTGAGGGCGACACTCGAGCGTTGGAGCCCCGCGGGTCTTCGTCGCGACGAAGTGAGGTGAACGAGACCTCCCGTCAGCCTTACGGGATGAACGTGAACTTCGCCTGCCCCGTCAGCGAGCTGGCCCAGGCGAACGGAAGCGAGTGCTGCGGTTTCTTTCGCGCGCTCACCCGCACGTAGTACTCGCGGTTCTTCTCCAGCTTCGACGTGGCGCACACCGGCAGGCGCGTCACGTGCGTCAGCCAGTCCGACACGACCTGCTCGTCCTCGGTCACCAGCGACTCGTCCATCCGCCCGTCGATCGTCCGCGACAGGCTGTGACGCCGCGTCAGGTTGTCGTACTGATCCGTGATGCTGACTACCGTGGTCGCAATCGTCCGATCCACCCAGCCGGCCACTTCCGCCCGCAGCTCCACGTCGAAGGTGAACGTCGTCCGGAGCCCGCTGGCGATCATGTCCTTCACGTCGTCGTTGTAGGCGTCGTTCAGCTCGAGCGACACGACCACCTGCTTGCCGTCCACGAGCGGGACGATCCGGAGGCTCTCGTCGGCGCGCGGCGAGGCCGCCGCCAGCAGCAGCGCCGAGCCGAGCAGCAGCGCATGCCGCCGCGTCACGGCCGCGCCGCCCCGAGCCGTACGGCGACTCCCATCGAGATGCGCCAGTACCGACAGCCGCTCGGTGCCAAAGCTCAGGCCCGCCGGAGGCCCGCCAATGCCGCGAAAGTAGCGCACGTCCCAGTTCACCCCCGCCCGGTTCGTCACGAACCCGGTCACTCCACCCCCGAAACTCACCGCTGTCAGCGTATCCGACACGTTCAGGTTTTCGACCTTCTGGCTGATGGCGACGTGCATGAACCCGCCGCCGGCCAACGCGTACGGCCGCAGGCTGTATCCCGAGTACTTCCGCGGCACGGCCACGACGAAGCTCGCAGTGCCCGTAGCCACGCTGCTGTCCACGACCAGCTTCTGCTCGCCGCGCTGGAAGAACCCGGGGCCGTAGCTGATCTCTCCCTCGATTCCGAACACCTGGCCGAGCCAGGTGACGCTCGCACCCACCGCCGGGTTCTTCTTACCCGACGCCTTCTCTGGATCGACAAACGTCGTGTGACCACCAAACGTCACACCCAGAAACCCCTTCGCCTGCGCCTCGGCCGACGCGGTGGCCGTTGCCAGCAGGACCAGGACCCAGCCCAGCACGACCGATCGCAGCATGCCCGCGCCGATCAACGGTTGAACAGCCCAAGGAACACCCGCGCGAAAGGCGAGGTCGTCACGTCACCCAATCCGAGGTCGAAGGACTTCACCAACCCGTCGCTGTTCGCGAACAGCACCAGCGTCAGGCCCCGCGCCGGCAGTGTGATCACCATCGACGATGATGCCCCCTCGCTGACGCCGAACTGCCAGACCACCTGGCTGCCGCCGTAGGTCTGTGCAAACCAGCCCATCCCGTGCGGCAGCGGCTGACCCGCGGGACCGGCCGGCGGCTGCCATGCGGCCGCCAGCGTCTCGGGCTGCAGCAACAGGCCGGACCGCAGCGCGATGTCGAGCTTCGCCACGTCCCGCGGCGAGCCGATGAGGCCGCGCCCCGGCGACAGCGTCGCGTCGGGATGGACCGCCACGGCCGCCCGGCCGGGCGCCGGCACCGCGTACGAGGTCGTCAGCCGCGCCAGCACGCCCAGATATCGCGCCTGGGCGTCCGGATCCGGCACGCCCTCGGCCGGCGGCGTCAGGCCGACCACGTCCACGCCGGGGACCGAATCGATCATCGCGAAGCGGGCCAGCAGGTTCGCGACCGTCTCGCGATACGAGTCGCCCGTGCACTTGCGGACGACCGTCTTCAGCGGCTCGAGCCGCTCGGGACGATAGGCATAGACGAGCCCGGCGCCCGCAGGCGATGTGTGCGTGAGGATCTGGCGCAGCGTGGCGTCGCCGTCCGGCGTGGCGTCCTCGAAGGCGGAGATCGGGTCGTCGAGCGACAGGTGGCCGTCTTCGGCGCATCGCAGGACGATCGACGCGGTGACAGTCTCGGTCAGCCCGTCGAGATGGAACGGAGTGTCGGCGGTGACGGGGATCGATCGGCTCAGGTCCTGGTAGCCGAAGCCCCGCTCCCACAGCACGTCACTGTCACCCACGACCGCGGCGGAAAGTCCGGGGATGCCGGCTTGCGTACGCAGGGCATCCAGGTACGCGGCAAATTGCGCGAACAGCAGGTCGCTCGGCGTCGGCGGGATCGGCGCCGCTTGCTGCAAGGCGACAAGGGCGACGGCTGCAAGGACAGCACGCATCAGGATGTCCGACTCAGCTTGACGGCCACCATCATAGCCACAGGTCCCGCCGTTTGCTACCCTTGCACGGCCGGCCCGTCGGCCTGCGGTATTTTCCCCGACGGAGCCGTTTCCCGCGAAAGGAGTCGGCCCGTGCCCCACGTTGTGTCCCACGGCTCCGTGCTCCGGCTGCTGGTGGCCTCGGCCGTTGTCGCTGGCGCCGCGATCTTTCCCCTGTCCGCCGGCGGTCGAGCCGCCGACACCCACCCGTCGCCGCTGGCGATCGGGTCGCGCGCGCCGGACTTCAGCCTGCCGGGCATCGACGGCAAGATCTACACGCTCGATACGTTCAAGGGGCGCAAGGTCCTGGTCGTCATTTTCACCGCGGTGCACTGCCCGACGGCCGAGGTGTACGAGGGCCGCATCAAGCAGCTCGTGCGGGACTACGCGGGCAGGGACGTGGCGTTCGTGGTCATCCAGCCGAACAACGCCCGCGCCCTGCGGCTCGACGAGATGGGCTACACCGACCTTGGCGACTCGCTGGACGAAATGAAGGTCCGCGCCGAATTCCGCCAGTTCAACTTCCCGTTCCTCTACGACGGCGAGACCCAGGCCGTCGCGCGCCAGTACGGACCCACGGCCACGCCGCACGTGTTCGTGTTCGACGCGGACCGGACGCTGCGCTACCAGGGGCGGGTGGACAGCAACCCGCGCGAAGCCTACGCCAAGGTCCCCGACGCGCGGAACGCCATCGACGCCGTGCTCGACGGTCGCGCGGCGCCGGTCGAGACGACGCCCACCGTGGGCTGCTCGATCAAGTGGCTCGACAAGGAAGCGCTGCACGACGCCGAGATGCGCGCGATCGAGCAGGAGCCGGTCACGCTCACCACGGTGGATGCCGCCGGCGTGAAGGCGCTCCGCGCCAACGCCTCGGAGAAGACGCTGCTGGTGAACTTCTGGGCCACGTGGTGCGCGCCGTGCACGGCCGAGTTCCCCGAGATCCAGAAGACGTTCCGGATGTACCGGAAGCGTCCCTTCGACCTGGTGACGGTGAGCATCAACTACCCGGACGAGGAGAAGGGCGTCCGCCGGTTCCTCGAGTCACAGCACGCCTCCTCGCGCAACCTGCTGTCCGGGTCCATGGACCCTTACGAGATCATGCGGGCGTTCGATCCGGAGTGGAACGGCGGCGTGCCGTACACGATGGTGATCGCCCCCGGCGGCAAGGTGCTCTACAAGGCCAGCGGCCCCATGGACGTCCTCGAGGCCAGGCGCGCCATCCTCGCCAGCTTCCCGGACGATGACTACGTCGGGCAGCACGCGTACTGGAGCGCCCGCTGATGTCGCTGCGCCGCCGCTGCACGCCACGGTGACCGCGGCTCATGTCCTCGCCCGCCGGCTGGAGAGCCAGCAGCTCTCCCGGCGGCGGTTCGCTCGCCCTGCCGATCTCGTGGCCTGGTTCGGCGCGGTCCAGGCCCAGGACTTCACCTCGTCGCGGTGGGCCGTGGGCCAGCGGCTTCGCGGCGCCACCGACCGTGACGTCCTGGGGGCGTGCGACGCCGGCGCGCTGATCCGCACGCACGTGCTCAGGCCGACCTGGCACCTGGTGGCGGCGGCCGACGTCCGCTGGATGCTGGCGCTGACCGCGCCCCGGGTGAGGGCGGCCGCGGCGTACCCCCTGCGCGCGGCGGGCATCGACTCGCGGTTTCTCGCGCGCTGCCAGGCGGCCATGGCGCGCGCGCTTCGCGACGGGCGGCACCTGACGAGGGCCGAGCTGGCCGCGGCGCTGGTCGCGGCCGGGGCGGCCTCGCGCGCGCGGCTCGGGTCGCCGCAGGTCATGGGCCACCTCCTGTTCTGCGCCGAGCTCGACGCGATCGTCTGCAGCGGGCCGCAGCGCGGGAAACAGGTGACTTATGCCCTGCTGGACGAGCGCGTGCCGCCATCGCCGCCGCTCGACCGTGAAGCGGCGCTCGCCGAGCTCGCCCGCCGCTACTTCAGGAGCCACGGGCCGGCCAGCGTGGAGGACTTCAGCTGGTGGTCGGGCCTGACCCGGGCCGACGCCAGGGTCGGGGTCGAGGGCGCGCGCGGCAGCCTGACCCGCATCGGCGTGGACGGGCGCGTGTACTGGGCCGCGCGGGGCGCGGCAGCCGCCCGTCTCGACGGCGGCGTCCGCGCGTGGCTGCTGCCGAATTTCGACGAGCTCGCGGTCGCCTACGCCGACCGCTCGCTGATCGCCGCGCCTGGCGCCGGCGGCATGCGGAAAGCGCGAGACCCGGATGCCCTGGGCTACTCGATCCTCGTGGACGGGCGGATCGCGGGCACCTGGAAGCGCGTCTACGGCCCCTCGGCGGTGACGCTCGAGATCCGGCCGTCCGGCTCCGTGGATGCGGACGTGCTGGCGGCCATCGAGGCGGCGGTGCACCGGTTCGAGCGGTTCACGGGACTGCCGGTGCGCCGCGCGACGTGGAATAATTGACGGAGTCGGGCGTCAGTGGTCAGTTGTCAGTCACCAGTTCTCAGACAAGATCGAGCCCGGCGCCCAGGAATTGGAGACTGATAGCTGAAGACCGAGAACTGACAACTACTCGCAGCGCAGATGTTCAAGCAGACTGACGACCTCCGTATCACCCAGGTGCGGCCGCTCCTGCCGCCCGCCATCCTCCTGGAAGAGATCCCGATCTCGGAAGCTGCGTCGAACCTGGTTGCCGGCACGCGCGAGGCCATCGCGCGGGTCGTCGCGGGCGAGGATCCGAGGCTCGTCGCGATCGTGGGCCCGTGCTCGATTCACGACGTGGGGGCCGCCCGTGAGTACGCCGAGCGGCTCGAGGTGCTGGCGCGGCGGTTCGCCGGGCAACTCGTGATCGTGATGCGCAGCTACTTCGAGAAGCCGCGGACCTCCGTGGGCTGGAAGGGCCTGATCAACGACCCCGATCTCGACGGCAGCTTCCACATCAACAAGGGGTTGCGCCTGGCCCGGCGCCTGCTGCTCGAGGTGAACGACCTGGGCCTGCCGACGGCCTCCGAGTTCCTCGACACGCAGATCCCCCAGTTCATCGCGGACCTGACGTCCTGGGTCGCCATCGGCGCGCGGACCGCCGAGAGCCAGGTGCACCGCGAGCTCGCCTCGGGCCTGTCGATGCCGGTCGGTTTCAAGAACAGTACCGACGGCAACACGCAGACCGCCGTGGACGCCGTGCTGTCCGCCCGGTCCCCGCATCTGTTCCCGTCGGTCACCAAGCAGGGCGTCTCGGCCATCTTCGAGACCTCGGGCAACGAGACGTGCCACGTGATCCTGCGCGGCGGCTCGCGCACGGGGCCGAACTACGACACCGCGCACGTGGAGGCGGTCTCGTCCCGGCTCGCCTCGCGCGGCCTGCCCGAGGCGCTCATGGTGGACTGCTCGCACGGGAACAGCCAGAAGGACCACCGCCGTCAGGCCGAGGTCGCCGAGTCCGTCGCCGCGCAGGTGGCCGGCGGCTCGTGGCGGATCATGGGCGTGATGCTCGAGAGCCACCTCGTCGAAGGCCGGCAGAACTACTCGCCCGCCACGCCCGCCGTCTACGGGCAGAGCATCACCGACGCGTGCCTCTCGATCGAGCAGACCGAGCCCCTGCTGGAGCGGCTGGCCGGGGCCCAGGAAGCGCGGGGAACGCGTACGTAGGGCCGAACATCCACCTTCGCCAGGGCTCCGGCGGACCGGCGACGCTTCAGCGGAGGCTGGTCAGTTCGGCCGCCCCACCGCCGCACTCACGCGAACAACGACGCGATCGCCTGCCCCTTGCCGTCCCGCGTGACGTAGAACGGCCGCTGCTCGACGGTGTAGGCGAGGTTGGGCGGGATGCCCAGCGCGCGGTAGATGGTGGCGTGCAGGTCCTCGATGACGACCCGGCCCTCGAGGGTGCGGCAGGGACGCTCGTCGGCCGTCACGCCGTGCAGGTGGCCCTTGCGGATCCCGCCGCCGAAGAGGAGCACGCAGCCGGCGTCGGTGAAGTGCCGGTGCATGCCGTAGTGCTTCGGTTCCGTGATCACGTCGGGCACCTCGACCTGGTCCTTCACCCGCCGATCGGGCTTTCCTTCAATCAGCAGGTCGCGGCTGAACTCGCTCGCCAGCACCACCAGTGTGCGATCCAGCAGGCCGCGCTCCTCGAGGTCCAGGATCAGCTGCGAGACCGGCGCGTCGATCTGGCGCTTCATCTCCACGGTGCGCGTGTGGCCGTTCTCGTGGGTGTCCCAGTTCAGGAACGGGATGTACTCCGTCGTCACTTCGACGTAGCGGGCGCCGGCCTCGACCAGGCGGCGCGCCAGCAGGCAGCCGAGGCCGAACCGGCCGACCATCTGCTGCTCGTACTTCGCCCCGAAGCGATCCTCGGCCGCGTCGAACCGCTGGCCGGGCTGGTAGCCGGGCACGTACTTGTGGACGTGGTCGAGCGGCTCGAGCGCGAGATCGAACGCCTTCGACGAGGGCGAGCTCAGCAGCCGATGGGCGCTGTCGTAGGCGCGGAGCAGCGAGTCGCGCTGGTACGCGCTGCCGTGGCGGCCGACGGGGCTGGCGTCGAGCAGGCGCCGGAAGAAGCGGCCGCGGCTCTCGAAGCGGCCGGGAGACATGCCCCCCGGCGGGCGGACGACGTCGGCGGCCTCGTCCGGGTACGGCACGTTGAAGGGGCCGAACTCGGTCCCGAGGAACCCCGCAGTGGTGAACGCCTTCAGCTCCTCGCCCTCGCCCACGTCGAGCCGCTGCCCGATGTTGATGAAGGGCGGCACCGCCGGTTCCCTCGGCCCGAGCGTGCGGGCGATCACCGCGCCCAGGTGCGGCGCCGCCACGGTCTGCGGCGGCGCGTAGCCCGTGTGCCACTGGTACTGGTGCCGCGAGTGCAGGATGAAGCCCAGGTCGCCGGCGGTGTAGCTGCGGATCAGCGTGCCGCGATCCAGCACCGATCCAATCCGTTCCAGGCCCTGCGACACCTTGATGTGATCGACCGCCGTATCGATCGCGGGGAACGTGCTCAGGACGTCGGCGGGCTTCAGCCCGGGCGCGAACGGCGTGTGGCGCTTGGGATCGAAGGTCTCGGTGTGCGCCATGCCGCCGGCCATCCACAGGACGATCACGGCGTCGGCGGTGGGCACGATCTGCTCGACCGCCTGGGCCGCGGCCGTGCGCGGGAACCCGCTCGCCAGCGCCGACAACGTCGCCGCGCTCGCCGTGGAGAGGAAGTCGCGCCTCGTGATCGCCATGATCAGGACACCAGCTGGAATTCCGGCAGCATCACCACGCTCCAGAGCAGGTCCTCGACGGCGTCCACCGCCGGCGTGGATCCGAGCCGCTCGAGGCAGAGCCGGCGCTCGTCGGCGGTCGCGCGACGTCCGAGCGCCCGCGCGAACACCGTGTCCACTATCTGCGCGCTGGTGGGACTGCCGGAGGCGAGCAGGTGCTCCGCGCCGCGCCTGAGCGCAGTCTCGAGCGTCACGCCGTTGGTGAGCTCGAGCCCCTGGAGCGTTGTCGGCGCGTCGGCGCGCGTCGTGACGACCTGCTCGCGGTTGGGCCGACCGAGCGCCGTCATGAGCGGCGTCGCGTTCACCAGCGCCGCCCGGGTGCGCCCCGGCAGCGGGCGGCCATCCGGCGCGACGTGCGAGAAGTCGAATTCGCCGGCCGGCTTGCCCTGCCAGAGGCCGGTCACCTCGCTCACCGCGTCCACGAACTGCTCGGCGCTCATCCGCCGGGCGATCGGTCCACGGTACACATACGGGCCGTCCACGGGGGCCTCGTCGAGCGCCTGACCCTGGTAGGCGCGCGAAGTGAGGATCAGCCGGATGGTCCGCTTCAGGTCGTAGCCGTGCGCGGCGAGATCTTCGGCCAGCCAGTCGAGCAGGTCGGGATCCCACGCGGGCCGATCCATGTCGTCCAGCGTGAGGACCAGGCCGCGGCCCATGAACCGCGCCCAGAGCCGGTTGACGATGGTGCGCGACAGCCGGCCGTTCGAGGGCCCCACGAGGGCGGAGGCGACCTGCGCGAGCCTGGTCGATCGCGGCGCGGACTGGTCGATCGTCCCGAGGCCGTCGTACAGGAACTTGAGCGGCGCGTACCGTCCGGTCGGCCGGTCGCACTCGACCATCTCGAGCGGCGCGTCCGCGTACACGCCGGCCAGGCCGTACGCGTCCGAGAGGCGCCAGTCGTTCACGAAGCTGTCGTGGCACGAGGCACACTTCAGGTTCACGCCCATGAAGACCTGCGAGATGTTCTGGGCGGCCTGCATCTCGGGCCGCTGGCTCGCGTTCGCCACGCCGCGCCACACGATCCCTTTCGTGAAGCCCTCGGTGCCCGGCACGGGATTGACCAGGGCGGTCACGAAGCGGTCGTACGGCATGTCGCTCGCGAGCGCGGCGTAGAGCCATCCGCTCACCTGCTTCCTGCCTCCGTCGATGTAGCCGGTGCCCCTGTAGTCGTTCCGCAGCAGGTCGTTCCAGGTCGTGAGCCAGTGCGCGGCGTAGTCGCGGTCGTCGGCCAGCAGCCGATCGACGAGGCGCGCTTCCCTGTCGGGGGCGTCATCGTCCACGTACCGCCGGACGTCGGCTGGCGAGGGCAGCAGCCCGATGGCGTCGAGGTACAGCCGCCGCACGAGCCGGCGGTCGGCTTCGGGTCCGGGCGCGATGACGTGGTTGGCGGCGAGATAGGGCGCGAGCAGGCGGTCGATCGGGTGCGTCGCGTGCGAGACGGCCGGCGGCAGCGCCGGCACGTGCGGCGCGAGGTTCTGCGGCGGCGTCCGTGCGAAGCTGACGGCCGCGTCCCAGGGCGCGCCCTGATCGATCCAGGCCCGCAGCAGCCCGATCTGATCCGCCGTCAGCCGGGTGCCCTTCTTCGGCATGACCTCGTCGGGGTCCAGCCCGGAGACGAGCGCGATGAGCCGGCTGGAGGCGCTGTCGCCCGGCACGATCGCGGCGCCGTCGTCTCCGCCCGCGAGCAGGCTGTCGCGCGTTTCCATGCTCAGCCCGCCCTTGTCGCGCCCGCGCGCGTGGCACCGCGTGCAGCTGGCCCGCAGGATGGGCGCGATTTCGCGCGTGAAGTCGATGGGATGGGCGGCCGGGGCCGGCAGGCCGCCGGCGGGTGCCTGCGCGAAGAGCGCGCCGGAGGAAAGGAGCAGGGCTGACGCGGCCGTGACGGCCACCTGCAGCCATCGCGTAACGTGCACGCGCTGAGCCTAGGAGATGCGGCGCCCTCCGTCAACGGCGCGTTGGCAACCGGTTGTACTTCGTCAAGATCTCGCGCAACCGGTCGTGCGGAAGGCCCTCCACGCGGTGGCCGCCGGCGCCCACCATCGTATCGGCGGCCACGAGCGCGTTGACGACCGCCTCCTCGGTCGCGTACACCGTCGCGTCGAAGACCGGGCCGATCTCCTCGTTCGACAGCATGCGCACGGTGGAGGCGCCCTCGGCGGTGAAGGCGTCCGGGTTGGCGGTCGAGAAGGCGATGAAGATGTCGCCCGACCCGTTGCCTGCCGTGCTTCCCGTCCGCGCCAGGCCCAGCGCGACGTGCCGTGCCACACGCTTCAGCTGGTGCGGCAGCAGCGGCGCGTCCGTGGCGACCACGACGATCACCGAGCCGAGCTCTCCCCGCAATCCGTAGAGCGAGGCATCGGGTCCCGTGAGCGGCAGTTCCTGTCCCACCGGCACGCCGGCCACGAGCAGCTGCGATCGCCGGCCGAAGTTCGCCTGCAGGAGCACGCCGACCGTGTAGCCGCCCTGGTCGTCCGCGAGGTGGCGCGACGAGGTGCCGATGCCCCCCTTGAACTCGTAGCACACCATGCCCGTGCCGCCGCCCACCGAGCCTTCGGCCACCGGGCCGCCGCGCGCCGAGTCGAGCGCGGCGAACACGTGCCCGGGCTTCACGTGGAAGCCGTTGATGTCGTTGAGATAGCCGTCGTAGGTCTCGGCGACCACGGGCAACGACCACCAGTAGCCCGACGCGTCGGGCGGTCCGGCCTTGACGCGCCAGTCGATCACCGCATCGCGCACGACGCCCACCGAATGGGTGTTGGTGATCATGACCGGGCCTTCCAGGAACCCCGACTCCTCGACCCAGGTCGTCCCGGTCATCTCGCCGTTGCCGTTTTCGGTGAACCAGCCGGCGAAGGACGGCCTGGAGAGCGTGTCGCGCCCCCGCGGCAGGATCGCCGTCACTCCCGTCCGCACCGGGCCGATGCCGACCCGCAGCGGGCCGTCGCCGGCAATCAGCGTCGTGTGGCCGACGGACACGCCTGCGACGTCGGTGATGGCGTTGAGGGGGCCGGGCGTGCCGGGGAACGGGACGCCGAGATCCCGGGCGCGCGGCCGGTGCTCCGCGCCGGGATGCGGGACGAGCGCGGCGGCGAGCGCGAGCGCGGCGACCACACGTAGAATCCGCATGGGGGCCGCCATTGTAGTTCAGGGGTTCTCGGTTCTCCGGTTCTCCGGTTCAGCGACGCCGGCGCACCGTCCGCGTGCGGGTCCTGCCGCCGTCCACCCCCACCGTGCTCGCTCGCGCTCCGCGCGGCGGGGGTCCCCCGTCCGGCGTCACCCGCAGTCGGATGAGTCCTGGAACCGGGAACCAGAACCTGAGAACCGAGAACCCGTGAACCGAGAACCTGGCTACGGTCCGTACACGACGTTCTCCCAGCTGAAAACGCCAGGATCCTTCGGGTCGATCGTCAGCTTCAGCCACTCCCACGGGCTGAAGTCGGCGCTTCCCTGCACGACAATCCTCGTCAGGTTCGGCACGGCGGCGGTGTCGTGAATCATCCCGTTGGCGTCTGACGGATCCGCCAACGGGTAGTCTACGCGGAACATGTGCGAGTCGCCGTTGAGGAGAAGCACCGGCCGGCCGAACTCGAGAGAGAGGCCCGCCAGCTCGGTGACGAGCGGCGTGTAGTGGTCCAGTCCGGTGCCGCCGTTGGCCGGCAGGGCTTCTGGATCCCACATGTCGGCCTGCAGCGCAACGACCACGCCGGCGGCGCCATCACGCTCGGCCACGGCAAACGCCTCGGCCAGCCAGCGCAGGTTGGCGGCGTCGCGCGTGGCGACTTCCTCCGCCTGTGCCGCGTCGTCGGTAAACGGAGCGGTCCACTGGACGGTGTCGTCGTTCGACCCGCCCGGCACGTTGAGCGTCACGAAGACGACCCGGGACTCCTCCCACATCACGTTCTCGACGAACTGCGCGTCGTCCGGATGAGCCGGATCGAATGCTTCCGCCTGGCTGACCACGTGCTTCTCGTGTTCGCCGAGCGAGTAGCCGGGGCTGGAGAAGAACAGGCTCCGCACCGCCGCCAGCTCGTTCAGGGGTGCGCCGCTGGACTTCTCCTTGGTCTTGTGGCAATCCGACCATTCGTTGTCGCCCGGCGTGTAGATGAAGGGATCCTCGAACTGCTGGAACAGGTCGTAGATGCCCATGTTCCAGCCGGGATTGGCCATCGCGGGCAGCGGCGTCAGGCCCGCCCCGGTGCAGGGCATGCTTCCGGAGTGGATGTCGCCGACATGAATGATGAGTCGGACCTTGGGGTCGCTATTGATTGAGTGAATCAGCGTCGGGGCGGCGTCCAGGATGGCCTGGCTGTACGGCCAGTCCCCGAACACCGCGATCGTGAGCCGGTTGGCGGACGAGTTGGCGGGCGTCCCGTGCTGGGCCGAGGCCGGCCGCGCGAACGCCGCCGTGAGCGCGACGAAGACCAATACTGCTCGGACACGATGCGTCATTCTGGTTCTCTCCACTGGAAGGCCAGCACCGCGCATTCGACCATCGTCGTGGAGGGGCGACGTGACGGCGGCGTAAAATCGGAGGTCCGAGACGCCGAATTTACGAGTGTTGCGTTCGCGCCACACTCCCATCCTCCCATCCTCCCATCCTCCCATCCTCCCATCCTCCCATCCTCCCATCCTCCCCGTTTGTGATAGCGTCCCCTCATGACGCCCGCATCCCTCTCCCGCCGCTCGTTCCTCGCGCTTGCCGGGACGCTGCCCTTTGCGGCCAGGGCCTTTGCCGCCAGCGGCGGCATCCCGGTCGGCCTCGAGCTCTACTCGGTCCGCGACTTCCTTGCCAAGGACCTCACGGGAACCGTCAAGGCCGTCGCGAAGCTTGGCTATCAGGTCGTGGAGTTCTACGCGCCGTACTACGACTGGACCCCGCAGCAGGCGACCGACGTGAGGAAGCTGATGGACGACGTGGGCCTCCAATGCCGGTCCACGCACAACGGCCCGAACAGCTTCACGCCCGATGGCATCTCGAAGGCCATCGAGCTCAACCAGCTGATTGGGAGCCGCTACATCGTGATGGCGAGCCCGGGCAAGGTCGAGACCGCCGACGACTGGAAGAAGGTGGCCGAGCGGCTGGACTGGGCCTCCGAGAAGCTCCAGCCGCTGCGCATGGCCGCCGGGTACCACAACCACGGCCCCGAGTGGGACAAGGTCTCGGGCGACCAGCGTCCCATGGACATCCTCGCGGGCAACACACGGAAGGATGTGATCCTGCAGCTCGACGTGGGCACCTGCGTGGCGGCCGGCGCGGACCCGGTGGCCTGGATCAACGCCAACCCGGGTCGCATCAGGTGCCTCCACTGCAAGGACTGGAGCGCCGACAAGCAGTACGCCGTGCTCTTCGGCGAAGGCGCGTCGCCCTGGAAGGACATCTTCGCCGCGGCCGAATCGACGGGCGGCGTGGAGTACTACCTGATCGAGCAGGAAGCCGGGCCGGCCGACGAGCAGCTGCAGCGTGCGGAGAAGTGCCTCGCGAACTGGAAGCAGATGCGGGGATAAGGCCGAACTTCAGTCAACTCCCAACTTCCAGCTCCCAAGTAGGGTTTCGAACGATTTCCCGAATACGTTGGGCGTTGGGAATTGGGAGTTGGGGATTGACGTCACGCCTTGTCGATCGCGTCTGCCACGCGGTTCGCCGATCGCGTTGCCGCCTCCTGTCCCCAGTTCAGGTTGTCGGCGTAGGCGCCGCAGAAGTGGATGCGGCCCTGCGGCTCGATGAGCCGCGGCCAGAACCGACCGAGCTCGCCCGGCGCGTAGTCCGTGCGCTCGCACGCCGAGCGCCACGGATCGGTCGCCCAGACGACCGCCGTTGACTTCTGCACGTCGATGGTCTTCCCCGGATAGTAGGCGCGCACGGTCTTCAGCGAATCCTCCACTGTGGCGGGACCCGACGCGGTGCCCGCGAAGAAGCCCCGCGACGTCTTCACCTCGTCGGCGGTCGCCCAGATCTGGAAGAGCTGCGCGTCATCGAATTCCATGTTCGGGCTCAGCCCGTCCCGATCCCAGAACTTCGAGGCGGTCTGGAACAGCAGCCGGGTGTTCGAGTAGTACGGCACGTTCTGGATGGCGTAGGCCTTGTCGGCCGGCCAGGCCGGCGTGACCGGGATCTGCCGCAGCATCCACGCCGACATGGCGCAGACGAGATAGTCGCCTTCGTGGACGGCGGTGCCGTTCGGCCCCTTCGCCGTGATGCGCACGCCGGTCGGCGAATGCTCGATGGCCGTCACCGGATTGTTCAGCTTCACGCGCGCGCCCAGCCGCTCGGCGAACGCGTCGGGCAGCTTCTGGTTGCCGCCCACCAGCCGGTAGACATGCGGTGGAAACAGCGGCACGCCGCGAAGCTCGAGTATGGCCGCGTGCCACACCGACTGGAGGGCCGATCCGCGGCCGCCGATGAACTCGAGCGCTCCCGGCGAGGCGCCGTCGCGTGTGAAGAGCTCGGTGGTGGTCATCGCGTCGAGCTCGTTCAGCCCGGCGTCGAACGGCTTGTACTCGTCGTGGAAGGCATCCAGGTAGGGCGTGTAGTAGAGGCCCGCCAGCTCCGCGAAGGGGTGGTCCTTCAGGTAGGCGAGCTCCCGCGCGTTGAGCCCGAAACCGCGGAGCACCGCGGGATCCTGCAGCATCGCCTCGGTGTAGAGCGTGCCCTTGATCCGCCGGATCAGCCGTTCGCGCCGCGGATAGTACAGGAACGGAAGCTTGAACTCGTCGACGTAGGCGCGGTACCGCTCGTAGCCGGGATTGGTGAAGTGCTCCGCCCCCCCGTCGCCGTACAGCCCGTCATCGAAGCCGTCGCGCACGGTGTACACGTGACCGCCCGTCCGGTCCGAGGCCTCGAGCACGGTGACGTCGTGCCCGCGGCGCATCAGCTCGTATCCGCAGCAGAGCCCGCCGATGCCGCCGCCGCCGATGATGACGCGCTTCGGCGCGCGGGCCTTGAGCGCGGCGGGCACGAGAGCCGCGGTCGCGAGCTTCAGCGCTTCGCGGCGCGTGAGGGTGAGAGACGATGTGGCGTGAATCATGGGGGTGCGGGTTCTATAATTCGAGGTTGCCACCTAACGCAAGCAGGAAATCCCGCCACGGAGGGAACACGACGATGATCCGGCTCGCCAGCATCCTCTCGATCGCCGTCCTGACGGCTTCTGCGGCAGAGGCCGCACCCCAGACGTGGTCCGTCGCCTCGCCGGACGGGCATGTCACCTTCGACCTGGCGCTCGGGACCGATGGCCGGCTCAGCTACCGTGTTCACTTGAAGCACGACGCCTCGGTCGACGAGGTCGTCGCGGCCTCCCCGCTTGGCGTGCGGCGGGAGGATCAGGCATTCGTGGATCACCTGCACGCGGTGGGCGCCGCGCCCGCCCGCACGATTGACGAGACCTACACCGCCATCCACGGCAAGCGCCGCACCGTGCACCACCAGGCGCGCGAGCAGGCGCTGTCGTTCGCCAACGCCGGCGGCGCCCCGATGGATCTCGTGGTGCAGGTCGCCAACGGCGGCGTGGCGTTCAGGTACCGGTTCCCGAACCGCGATACGACCTGGCACCGCGTGGTGGACGAGCTCACCGGTTTCGCGATTCCGTCGGGCTCCAAAGGCTGGATGCTGCCGCGTCAGCCGTCTGGCAAGTATTCGCCCGCCTACGAGAACCTGTTCGTGGACGTCACCGCCGGAGATCAGGCGCCCACGCCGTCGGGGTGGTCGCTGCCGGCGCTCTTCTCGATCGGCGGCGGCCGCGACTGGGTTCTCGTGACCGAAGCCGGTCTCGACGAGAGCTACTGCGGGTCGCGGCTGGACGCGGCGGCGCCCGGCGGCCACTACCGCCTCCGCCTGCCCGAGGCGGACGAGGGCCAGGGGGTCGGCACCGTGGATCCGCGGTCCCCGCTGCCCTGGACGCTGCCCTGGCGCGTCCTGATCGTCGCGCCGTCGCCCGCCGGCATTGCGGAGTCCACGATGGTCGACGACGTGTCGCCGCCGTCGGTCGTGAAGGACACGAGCTGGATCACACCCGGTCGCGTGTCGTGGAGCTGGTGGTCCGACGATGACAGCCCGCGCGACGAAGCGGCGCTCGACTCGTTCGTCGATCTGGCGGCCGACATGGGCTGGGAGTACTCGCTCATCGACGCGAACTGGAACCTGATGGATCCGGCGGCCCTGCAGCGCGTCCTCGCGCACGCCCGCGAGAAGCGGATCGGCATCCTGCTCTGGTACAACTCCGGCGGCCCCCACAACGTCGTCACCGAACAGCCCCGCGACCGCATGTACCAGCGCGAGGTCCGCCGCCGCGAGTTCGCCACGCTGCAGCAGTGGGGCGTCAAGGGCGTGAAAGTCGATTTCTGGCAGAGCGACAAGCAGGACCGCATCCAGCAGTACCTGGATCTGCTGCGCGATGCGGCCGACTACCACCTGATGGTCGACTTCCACGGCTGCACCCTCCCACGCGGCTGGTCGCGCACCTACCCGCACCTGATGACCCAGGAAGCGGTGCCTGGAGCCGAGCAGTACAAGTTCAACAAGGACTATGCGGCAAAGGCGCCGTGGCACAACACCGTGCTCGCCTTCACGCGGAACGTCGTGGGCGGCATGGACTTCACGCCGGTGACCTTCAGCGACCACAAGTTCCCGCACCAGACGTCGAACGCGCACGAGCTGGCGCTCTCGGTCGTGTTCGAGTCGGGGCTCCAGCACTTCGCCGATTCGGCCAAGTCGTATCGAGCGCTGGACGAGCCGGTGCGCGCGTTCCTCTCGAAGGTGCCCGCGGCCTGGCTGGAGACGCGGCTCGTTGCCGGCGAGCCGGGCCGGCTGGCCGCCTTCGCGCGCCGGGCCGACGACGGCTGGTACGTCGGCGGGATCAGCGGCCTCGACGCGCCGGAGTCGTTCGACCTGAAGCTGTCGTTTCTCGGCCCGGGCACCTACCACGCCTCCGTCGTGACCGACGGCGACGGACCGAGGCACCTGACCGCCTCGACGCGCGAGGTGACCGCGGCCGACTCGCTGCCGTTCCAGCTGCTGGCGCGGGGGGGATTCGTGGTGCGGCTGACGCCTGTGCGATAAGGGGACTGGAGGTGGTGACGGACAGGTTTCGTTACCGGTCAAGGAGCGGGCGGGATGAGCGGCTCAAGTGCCGCGACTAGGCTTGGCAGGCCCAACGTAGACGAGGCCATGCGGCGACATAGAGCAGCTCGGCCCGGGCTGGAATTCCGCGAGCAGCCTCCGCATGTACTCGTTGCTTTGCTGGCCGCATCCAGTAGACGGCGCGATCCACCGTGGATCGCCGAGCCACAGGGATTTCCACGACGCGGCCGCCAACGAGGTGCTCCTGGAGAAATACGGCTACCCGGCGTGTTTCCGGGTTGGCGCCCTGGTGGACTCTTCACTTCCTGTGTCGACCTCTCCCCGTCGCAGCGCCGCTCTGGCGGTGGTCGCCAGCTTCAGATAGCCGCCACGAATCTTGGCCAGATCCTTGTCTTCGAGCTCCTCGAGGTCGAGCAGCGCGTTGTGCGCGCCTTCGATTGCGCGGATGAGCTCGTCGAGCTTGACGTGCATGGCATAGGCATCGCGATTCTGGGTGTTCTGGATCAAGAACACCATGAGAAACGTGACGACCGTCGTTCCGGTGTTGATCACCAGCTGCCAGGTGTTGCTGTACTGAAAATACGGTCCCGTCGCCGCCCAGGCGACGACGACGGCCACGGCAAGGAGAAAAGTAACCGGCCGGCCGGCGACGTGCGATGTGAACTTCGCGAAGCGCGTGAACAGCGATTGGCGGTTGGTAGGCTCCATTGCACAATCCTACTGCCGCAGGTTCGGCAGGAGCGCCCTGCACACGGGATCGGGCTCTGGGCGTTCGCTTACCTGCCAGCACGGCTCGAACTGCGGATCCTGGGACGGGTCGGGCCGCTGCTCTTCTTCGTGACAATCGTTACCTTGCTGGTCGCGGCCCTCGAAGTGTCAGGACGGCGGGGCGTCTTCCGATGGGGAAGGCCATCTCAGGGCCTGTTCGCCGATGAGGCCAGCCCGCACATCAGCCTCGACATCGGTCATGTTCCCGGCGAGCGGCCTCCTGAGACGCGCGCCTGACGGCTACCGGAGGTCTGTTCCCCGGCGCTCTGTGGGTTGGCGGTCAGACGCCTGACCAGCGGCACCCAGCACCGCACCTTCAGCACTCCAGCACCCCGCACCGCACCTCCAGCACCCCAGCACCCCAGCACCTTCAGCACCTTCAGCACCTTCAGCACCCTCTCTTCCCCGGCCGTTCGCTTCCCCCCGTACTGTCGTTTTCACACACAGGGCGACCCGATTCATGAAGATCTGCCGCGCGTCGGCACTGTGCTGCCTGGGTGTTGCCCTGGGGACCACGGCCGCAATGGCCCAGCCCCTGCCGTCGCTGCACGTCCATCCCGTGGACATCGGCAGAGACGGCAGCGGCATCGTGTTCGCCGAGCCGGATGGTGCGGTTGTCGAGGACGGCACCACGCGCCAGCTCGACGATACGACGGCGGCCGGGCTGTTCGCCTACGAGGTCGATCTCTCGTCGCTGAGCTGGGTCGAAGACTGTCAGTGCCTGCGGCACTACGTGTTCTACGTTCGGCCACGCGGCGGCGCGGTCACGACCCGCTTCAAGGTGAAGGGCAAGCCCACCGGCCGGTATCCGGATCACTGGGAGAACGTGGCGTTCGACGTCGAGCTCGACGGCAGGGGCGACACCGGGATCGTTCGGCTGCCGGTTCAGGCGCAGCAGGCCGATGGAGACGAGCTCGTCCAGGTGCATCCCGACGCCGTGCACGCCATCAGCCTGCACGGCCAGCGGCACCTCTGGTTCGAGCTGAGAAACGCGCTGACCGACACACCGCTCGACGTGAGCCTGCCGCCGATCGTCCGGGCCGACGATGACACGCTCCTGAGCGTCTGGGCGGCCGATTCGACGTCCACGCGCCGCATCGATCCGGGCAGGACCGCGCTCGTGGACGTCGTGGTCCGCCCGACGAGCACGCTGGCCGCCGCGCGCGCGTCGCTGCGGCCGAGCCTGCCCACGACCCCGCACGCGCAGGTCACAGCCGAGTTCCGATACGTGAACCCGGAGGTGCAGGGCCGCGACGAATCGCTGACGGCGATCGGGCGCGTGCGGTTCGCGCCCGATCCGGTCGTCCTCTTCCTGACGCTGGTCGCCGGCGTGCTCCTCGGCTGCCTGGTGACGTTCCTCGTGCCGAAGCTGGCGCCGAAACGGACCGGGCGGTGGCGCGCGTTCGCCATCGCCCTGGCGCTCGGCTCGGTGCTCGAGCTCGTCGGCATGTTCCTCGTCGCGAACGACAGCCGGTTCGTCCTGTTCGGGTTCGATCTCGATCCGTGGCAGACGCTGCCGACCGCACTGGTCGGCATCGGCGTCGGCGTGATGGGCCTTCGCGCGGCCGAGCTGCTGCCGTTCGTCTCGTCGAAAGCCAACCCTTAGGAGGCCGTCAGATGGGCATGCGACGGCTGCCGATCGTTCTCGCCCTTGCGGCGGTGCTCGGGATCGCGGCGGGCGGCGTCCGCGGCGCCGCCGGCATGCGCCCACGGCTGGCGGCACTCGCGTTCACCGGCTCGAGCGGCGTGGTGCTGCTGAGCGACGGCCAGATCGTGTCCTTCGATGCCGGCACCGGCGCGGTGGGCCGCCGGCTGTTCCAGGTGCCGCTCAGCCATCAGGCGCTCGAGGCCGTGGCGTGGGACAACGGGGGCACGTGGATGCTCTGCCTGCCGGTCTACGCACGCGCCGGCGACACGCGGGCCAGCTGGCTGCTCCAGCAGGCCGCGGGCAGGCAGATCTGGACCTGGCTGCCGTCCAGGGGGCTGTACGTGGGCGTGGGCGTGGACCCCGCGCGCGGCGTGGGCTATGTGGCCAATGCCACGACGTACGAGGTCTTCGCGATCGCCCTCGACCGGCGCGATGCGGCCCCGCGTTACGTCGCCAGCATCCGCGGCGCCAGCCAGCTCGGGGCAGCGGCATTCGACCCGGTCGGGCGCGAGCTGTTCGTGTCCGACGCCGACCTGCCGCGCGTGTACGGGCTCGCGGTCGATACCGGCGTGGTTCGGGAGGCCGCGTCGTTCAAGGGCGCCGAGCTGCGCGCGCTGGCGATCGACGCCTCCGGCCGCCGCCTGCTGCTGGCCGACGCCGCGCAGGAGGCCGTGTGGGCGCTGTCGCTTGCGCCCGCGGGCCGGGTGAGCCGCTTCTCCGCGATTCCACAGTTCCACGATCCCACCGGCATTGCGGTCGGGCCTGCCGGGCGCGTCTGGGTGGCCGATGCCGGCGCCGCGTCCGTCTTCCGGCTGAGCGCTGACGGCGCGGCCGCCGACATCACGACGCGGTGGTGAGCCTCCGATCCCTGGGCCGCATGCCGACTCCGGCGGCGTAAATCGCAATCTCGGTCGTCCCGTCCAAGCCAAGGTCACCCTCGACCGTCGAGTCGGCCAGCGCCATCGAGCAGAACGGCGCGAGCCGCATCGCCGTTGCCGCGAGGCAGAACGTCTGGCACAGGTGGCCCGCGTCGATCAGCAGGGCGCGGTAGGCCCTCGGCGAAGCATACTTCCAGCGCTCCCGCGCGACCACCGCGGTCATCAGCATCAGTGCCGCCGCTCCGCGGTACCACGGCTGCTGCGGCAGGTACCGGAGCGGCGTGATTGCCGATCGCCGCGAGCCGAGCCTCGTCAGCCGGTGCCGTGCGGCGTCGTAGTGATAGAGGCCGCGAGCGAGGGACCGCACGTTGAAGGCCGCGACGTAGACCTCGCCCGGGTGCGTCGCGCCGCCCGAGGGCGAGGTCTTCAAGACGAGCTCCCGGCCTCGGTCGTCGATCGCCCGGTGCTGGACGCCCCAGGTCAGCCGCAGCAGCGTGGCGAGATCGTCGAGCGGCACCGGCGCGCGGCCGAACCGGCGCCACGTGCGGCGCTCGAGCAGGGCGTCCTCGCAGCGAGCACCGCCGAGCGGCAGGTCGGCCGGCAACGGAATCTCGTCGTCAGGCCGTCGGTACGACTTCGTTGGCGGCAGCAGCATGGCGGGTCGCCTGGCACGCTCGCGCCTGCGTCCCGCGTCGGAGTGCGGCGGCGGTTATACGCCTCGTCCTTCGTCCCGAAATGCAGCAACCCGGCATGCGGCAGCCATGGGCCCCATGCGCGCTCCGTCCCGGCGCCCGGGAAGCGCTCGAGCAGCGTGGCCCGCTCGAGCGCCCGCACCAGCCGTCGGGCATCGCGCGCGGACGTGTTCGGCAGAAGCGTCCGGAAAGCCTCGACGGTGCGCCAGTCTGCGAAGGTGTCGAGGATCTGGAGCAGGATCGGCGTGGCAGGCGCCCGGCGCCCGGTGCGATAGTTCTCGACGATCAGCCGACGCTCGTCCCAGTACGACACGAGCGTCGGCGCCCGCCGGTACTTCACCGCTTCTTCGCGGTCGTCGCTGACTTCAGTGTGAAGTTGCGAGCCCCAGATGTCCGGCCTGCAGTTGCTGGACGCGCTCGCCTGCAGCGTCTCGAGGCTTGCAATCAGCGCGGTCAGCTCATCCTGCTGGACGACCTTGCCTTTGAGCGCCCGCGCCTCCTTCAGCAGCGAGGCGAGCGGTCGCTCGAGGTGATGGCTGATCTTGACTTCGGCAGTCGTTCCTCTCTTGGATGCACGCGCGGACTTCGTCTTGCCCGACGTCGGTCGCTTGGCCATGTTCTCTCCTCAGGGAACGCCGATTTCGGCAACGAGCCGTGAAAAACGCGGGTCCGATCGCAGCGGGTCGAATCGGGGATCGACGTTGATCCACAGCAGGGTCGATGCGCGGTCGGCCACAGCGCGCTCGAGCAGGTCGAACGCGCGGTCCTTCTGGCCGAGTGCGGAGTGCACGTGAGCCAACACGTCCCAGCTGACCTCCCCCGACGCGCGGTCGGCCTCCACCTCGAGCCCGTCCAGGATCTGGCGCGCCTCGTCCGTGCGGCCCGCGTGCACCAGCACGCGCGCCATCTCCGCGCGGACGCGCAACGGTGCTTGCGGAGTGGCCGCCTGCAGCTCTGCCAGCGCCTCCGTGGTCATACCCCTGGCCGCGTAGACCCGGCCAAGGCCGAGATGGGCGACCGCCTTGTTCGGGTCCACCGCAAGTATCGCCTGCAATTCGGCCGTCGCCTCGTCGTAGCGGCCCATGTAGTAGAACACCATGGCCACCGAGCGATCGTCGCGTGTACTGCTGCGGATCCAGCAGGCGCGCCGTCTGCATGTGGTCGAGCGCCTCGGGCAGCCTGCCGCAGGCTGCCAGATAGGCCCCATACTGCGTCTGCGCGTCCGGATCGTTCGGGTCGAGCTCGAGCGCGCGCTCGAATGAGGCCTGCGCGCCAAGCCAGTCCCAGTCGTGCTCGAACTGCACCACGCCGAGCACGTAGTGCGCGACGGACTGCGAGTCGTCGAGCTCGAGCGCCTTGAGCGCGGCCGCGCGTGACTTGGCCCACGTCTGCTCCTGCGGAGCCCCCGCCCACCGCGGCAGCAGGCTGTAGGCATACGCGAGGCTGGAATACGCGCGTGCGTAGTTCGGATCGAGGCGAATCGCGTTCTCGAAGTGCCCGATGCCTCGGTGGCGCGCTCCGGCGTCAGACGCTCCATGGCGACGTAGCCCTTGAGGAATTCGTCCTGCGCGTCCGGGTTGGCCGGACCGGGCGCCAGCAGATGCTGCTGCTCCTGCGGCGTCAGCGTCAGGTTGATGCCGCGCGCGATGTCGCGCGCCAGATCGCTCTCGAGCGTGAACGCGTCGCGGACGTCGCGCTCGTAGGTCTCGGCCCAGAGCGACGACCCGTCACGCGTCGAGACGAGCTGTGCCGTGACGCGGAGCCGGTTGCCGTCGCGCAGGATGGAACCCCGGACGACCGCGTCCACGCCCAGCGACGCCGCCAGCTCGCTTGAGCGGCCGCGCACCGTGCCCGTAGCCCACGACCGACGACTTCGAGATCACCCGCAGCGCCTTCAGCTTCGACAGGTTCGTCGTCAGCAGATCGGTCATGCCGTCGGCGAAGTACGCCTGATCGCTCCCGCCCAGGTTTTCGAGCGGCAGGACCGCCAGGCTTCTGACGGCGGCCGGCGGCCAGACGTAGTTCGCCACACGGGTGAAGCCGCCACCCATCCAGAGCGCGACGATGAGCGCCGAGGCGCCAAGTGAGGTCATCATCAGTCTGCGACGCGTCCCGCGCCACCCGCCCACTCCCGGCCCGGCCGTAGCCGCGACGTCCGCCGGAAGCTCGAGCGACGCCGCCAGCTCGGACTCGAGCTGGCCCGCGCTGGCCGGCCGCATGGCCGGATCGGGCGCAAGAGCCCGCTCAACCACTTGTACAAACGCCGCCGGAAGGTTCGGGCGAACATCGCGGAGGGTCGTCGACCGCGCGACGGTGGCGTGTGCCTGGCGGATGGCCTCGAGCGACAGTCCCGACACGGGAAACTGGCCGGATACCAGGTAATAGAGCATCACGCCGAGGCTGTAGAGGTCGCTGGCCGGGGTGGCGGACCGTCCTGTGAGGACCTCGGGGGCCATGTACAGCGGCGTCCCGGCCAGGCCCGCTGACTGCCCGGTCTCCACGCCGGTGCCGAAGTCCATGAGCACCGTCCGGCCGCCGGCCTCCCGCATGACGTTCTGCGCCTTGACGTCGCGGTGCACGAGGCCGGCCGCGTGCACCGCCGCCAGCGCCCGGGCCACGTCGATGCCGACCATGGTGGCCTCGCGCGAGCTCATCGGGCCGTGCTCGTCGATCCACTGCCTGAGCGTCTGGCCTTCGAGGAACTCCATCCAGAAGCCGACGCGGCCGTCGTGGGCGTCGGCGCCGTAGACGACGATGACGTTCGGGTGCCGGACGCGCGCCAGCAGGCGGCCCTCGGCCACGACCGACTGCTGAAACGTGTCGTCCCCCGCGCGGGCGCTCGAGAGGAGCTTGAGGGCGACCTCACGATCCAGCCGAGGGTCCCACGCGCGGTAGACGGCCCCGTAGCCGCCCGTGCCGACCAGCTCGCGGAGCTCCAGCGGGCCCCAGCGCTCCAGGTGCGCCGCCTCCATGTCCACGGTGGCGTCGCGCGGTCCACCCCCGGTTTCGGTCTGCTCGCCGCTCCGGTGCACGGTGCCGACCGTGGCGAGCACCGAGAGCTGGCGGACGAAGGTCCGCTCCTGGTCGGATTTCGCGCTGGATTCAGCCTGGGCCCAGTCCACTGGAAGGCCGTCGGAGACGGCGGCCACGAGGGCCTGGATGCGCCGGTCGTCCTCGGTCATCACGTCATCAGCCGTGCCAGGTGCGCCACGGCCCGGTTGACCGCCATGCGGGCGGCTTCCGGCGTGGGCTTTCCCATCGAGACGGCGATTTCGGCGTAGGTCTGTCCGAGCTCGATGCGCGCGATGATGGCCTCGCGCTCGGTGGCCGACAGCCGCGCGAGCGCGTCCTCGTAGCGCTCCACGGCCTCGCGGCCGATGACCTCGTCCAGCGGTGACGTCTGGTCGTCCCGCAGTGTATCGCTCAACGGCGCGACGGGGGCACGACGACGATGGCGGCGCAGTTCATCGCGGATCCGGTTGAGGACGGCGCGGCGGAGATACGCCTGCAACGCCCCCTCCCCCCGGATTTCGATGTGGTGCAGATGCCTCAGCGCGCTGACGATGGTCTCCTGGACGAGGTCGCCTGTATCGGCGAGATCGCGGACGCCGTGCGGCAGCCGTCCGCTCGCCCAGCGCGTCAGCAGCGGCAGGTAGCGTCGCAGCAGACGGTCGAGCGCCACCTGATCCCCGCCGCGGATCTGCTCGAGCAGCAGGAGAGTGGATTCTGGCGACTCCAACGACACGGGAACTGGAACTCCGGTGCGCCGATCATAGCGGATGCCCGGCGCGACGCACGCAATTCCGGCGGGCCGGCGCGACTTCCGTGTGCAGCGTTTCCGGGCGCGTCACCGCGGCGTATCGGCGGCCGCCATCGCGCGGCGCGCGACGGTCTCGAGCGGCGTCAGCGTGAGCCCGAACTCGGCCGCCAGCGGCGCGGTGTCGATGAGGGTCTCGTAGGTGTCGAACGCTGCCAGCAGCGGCTGAACGGCAGCCGGCACGCCCGGCACGGGATCGCCGGGCGCGACATGCCTGACCTCAATCGGCCGTCCGACGATCCGCTCGTACACCGCGACGACGTCCATCCACGAGAGCGGCTCGGGGCCGCCGATGGGCAGCAGGCGATTGGCGGCGGCCGGCGACTCGACCGCCGCCACGGCGAACGCGGCCACGTCGGCCTCGGCCACCCACGTGTGCCGGCGCGTGCCCTGACCGACGATCGTGACGGGCTGACCCGACGCCACTGGAATACCCACGACGCGCAGCGGCCAGGCCTCCTGGAAGGCGTCGGGCGCGAGGATGGTCCAGGGCGTGCCGCTGGCGCGCAGGGCGGCTTCGCTCCGCGCTTTCGCCGCGAGAAACGGCACGGGGCTGGCCTCGGTCACGCCCAGCACCGAGGTGTAGACGATGCGGCCGACGCCGGCGGCCACCGCGGCATCGAGCAGGTGACGCGTGCCCTGCAGGTCCACCGTCTCGACCGTGTCGGCGCCGCCGCGCCGCGCGGAGTTGGCGGTGGTGACGACGGTGTCGACGTCGCGGCACGCGTCGCGGAGCGACGAGCCGTCGCGGAGGTCGCCCATCGCGACGTGGGCGCCGAGCGCCGCCAGCGGCTCGTACGGCGAGCCCGGCCGCGCCAGAATCCGCACGGCACGCCCGCGCGCGAGCAGCTCCCGCGCGATCGTGCCGCCGAGCCGTCCGGTCGCGCCCACAACCAGGATCATCTGCCCTCCGTCGCGGCCCGGGCGGCCGCCTATTGCGTGGTGGCTTCCTGCTTCCGCTTGCCCGCCGGCGTCTCGGGCGCGGCGTCGGGCTTCGGCGACATGTCGTCTTCGGTGTCGATGAAGCCGTGCATGCCCGAGTCGAGCGCGAGCGGCGGCGGCTCGTACTGCACGAGATACTCGAACTGGCCGCGGAAGTCCTGCAGCGAGAGGCTGGCCGTGGCGGCGAACTTCGCCAGCTCGTGCGGGTCGTTGAAGTCGTCGCGGCGGAGCCGGATCATGTAGCGGCGCGCGATCGCGTACCGCGTGGAGTGCACATCCACCAGTCGGACCTTGGTGCGGCCGGTGTTCGGGTCGATCAGCTTCTCGAACGGGATCGGCACGAAGTGTCCGCCCTGCATCGAGATCATGACGCCATTGCCGCCCGCGAGCAGGTACTTGGCCGCGCAGTACCCGAGATCGCGCGTGTACTCCATGTCGGCCGGCACCGGGTCGGCGCACCGGAGCTCGTAGCCGATGTTCTTCGCGACGAGCGTCGCCTTGAGCCCGAACTCCTTCAGGCGCTTGGCCACCTGCGCCTTGAGGATCTCGCCGATGTTGACCTCGGCGATCCGCACGTTGCCGTGCGCGTCACGCTCGACGTCCTCGAGGGCTTCGAGATCGGCGGGATTGATGCCGAGGACCAGGCCCTCGGCGATCATGGCCACGCCGTCGCGGCGGCCGTAGCTCTGGCGCTTGACGATCGCGCCCACCAGCGTGTCGACCATCGCCTTGAGCGGGATGTTCTGGTCCTGGAACTCCTCCGGGATCATCGTCAGGGTGGCGCCGGACGCCTTGCCGATGCCGAGCGCGAGGTGGCCCGCCTTGCGGCCCATCGCGATCACCAGGTACCACCGCGACGTGGTCTTGGCGTCCACCATCAGGTTCTTCACGATCTCGACGCCGTAATGCCGCGCCGTCTGGTAGCCGAACGTATCGACGTACGGGGGCAGATCGAGGTCGTTGTCGATCGTCTTCGGCACGTGGACCACGCGGATGCGGCCCTGCGACTTCTGTTCGAGCTTCATTGCCGAGAACGCCGTGTCGTCGCCGCCGATCGTGATGAGCTGCGACACGTTCAGCCTGAGGAGCGAGATGACGGTGTTCTCGAGGTGCGCCGGGTCGAGCGTCGGGTTGGCCCGCGAGATGCCGATGTGCGATCCGCCGCGGAAATGAATGCGGCTGACGCCGTCGATCGTGAGCGGCGCGACGTGCTCGATGTTGCCCTGCATCAGCCACTCGAAACCGTCACGGATGCCGACGACCTCGATCCCCTCGAGCTCCGCGCGGATGGTCGCCGCGCTGATCACGCTGTTGATGCCCGGGGCCGGGCCGCCGCCGACGAGTATTGCCACGTTCTTGTGATGAGCCACCGTCATCGCGGGTGCCTCCTCGGGCCGATGCAGGAAAAAGACGCAAGGCCTGCGCTACGTGCGCGACGCGGCCTGGCAGGCCTGAAGGCCTGCGCTACATGGGTCTGCCCGGCGGTGGCAGGCCTGAAGGCCTGCGCTACATGGGTCTGCCCAGCGGTGGCAGGCCTGAAGGCCTGCGCTACATGAGTCACGATCGCCCAAATAGTACTGCACGGGCCGCCGTACGTCACTCGACCCGGATGGAGGCCGTCTGCCGGAGGTCCGCGCTCGACGCGCCGACCTCGACCTCGTAGGTCCCCGGGCTGGCCACGAACGCCTGCCGTGCCGGATCGTAGTGGGAGAAGTCCGCGGATGGCGTGAGGCTGAAGCGGAGGGTCCGCGATTCGCCCGGCGCGAGCGTCACCCGCTGGAACCCCCGGAGCTGCCTGATCGGCATCGGGACGGCCGAATCGACGGCGCGGACGTACAGCTGAGGCACCTCGTCGCCCGCCACTTCCCCGGCGTTCCTGACGGTCACCGTGGCCTCCACGGGATCCGCCGGCCCCGCCGTGGTCCGCGAGAGCTGCAGGCCGGAGTACTCGAATCGCGTGTACGACAGGCCGTAGCCGAACGGGTACACCGGCGTACCGCTGAAATAGCGATACGTCCGGCCGGCCATGTCGTAGTCGCTGAAGGGCGGCAGGTCGCTCACCGAGCGGTAGAAGGTGACGGGCAGGCGCCCGCCGGGATTGGCATCGCCGAAGAGGACATCCGCAATGGCGCGCCCGCCCTCCTGCCCCGGATACCACGCCACGAGGATGGCCGGCACGTGGGCCTTCGCCCACTCGAGGCCCAGGGCTGACCCGGTCATCAACACCAGCACGACCGGCTTGCCCGTGCCCTCCAGCGCCTCGAGCAGCCTCTGCTGCGTGGCGGGCAGGGCGATGTCGGTCCGGTCGCCGCCGGCGAAGCCGGGATACGAGACCTGCATCTCCTCCCCCTCGACGTCGCCGGTCAGGCCGCCCACGAAGATCACGGCGTCGGCCGCGCGTGCGGCATCCATCGCCGCCTCGAAAGGCGGCTTCGCGTCGGGCAGCCGCCAGCCCAGGTGCACTTCGGCATCCCGCTCGGCCTCGAAGTACTCGAGGCGCACGTCCGCCGGATGGCCGGTCTCGAGGCGGACCATCGCCGTCCGCGCCCGTGCCCGCGAGCCGGGCGTCCATTCGTCGATCACGGCCTGCCCGTTCACGAAGAGGCGGAACCCGTCGTCTCCGGTGACCGAGAGCTCGTACTCGCCCGTGGCCGGCGGCAGCAGCTGCCCGGTCCAGCGCACCGAGTAGTTGTCGTCGTCCAGCGCGTGGTCCTGGCCGATCTCCCCGCGCGCGACGAGGCTGCTCGTCGGCGATCCGCGGTACCAGCGGAAGTCGACGGACGGATCGGTCCGCGTGAGGACGGGTGCTCCCGCCAGGTCGCGTCCGCGGAAGTACCGGGCGTCGAGCCCGTGCTCCGACGACCCGGGCGACGGCCGCAGGTACGCCGGCTCGATGACGGGGATGGCGCCCGGGTCCTCGCGGCCCTCGATGAGATCCGCACCCCGCGCGTACAGCACCTTCGTGTCCGGGCCCACCGCGTCGCGGATTCCGGCCAGCGCGGTCACTGGATGGCTCGGCGTCCCGTAGTAGTTGCCGAGCAGCGACATCAGCTCGTCGGCGTTCGGGCCGATGACGGCGAGAGTCTTCAGCGATCGCGGAAGCGGCAGCACGTGCTCGTTCTTGAGCAGGACGATCGACTCCTGCGCCATGCGCCGGGCGAGCCGGTCGTGCTCGGGCGACTCGTTCACGCTGTACGGGATGTGCGCGTACGGCACGCGGTCGGGCGGGTCGAACATCCCCAGCCTCACCCGCGCCCGCATGAGGCGCGTCAGCGCGACGTCGAGGTCGTGCTCGGAGACCAGACCCTGGGTCAGGGCATCCTCGAGATGCCGGTACGTGCCGCCGCACTCGAGATCGCAGCCGTTCTTCACGCCGAGCGCCGCCGCGGCTTCCGGCGTCGCGACGATCTTGTGGTTGCGGTAGATGTCGTCGATGGCGCCGCAGTCGGAGACGACGTAGCCGTCGAAGCCCCAGTCCTTCCGGAGGATGTCCTCGAGCAGGCGCGGGCTGGCCGACGCGGACTCGCCGTTCACGCGGTTGTAGGCGCCCATGACGGACTGCACGTGGGCGTCCTCGACGAGCGCGCGAAACGCCGGCAGGTAGGTCTCGTGCAGGTCGCGCTCGCTCGGGCGGACGTCGAAGTGATGGCGGTCGGACTCGGGGCCGCTGTGCACGGCGAAGTGCTTGGCCGTCGCGACGACCTTCAGGTAGCGCGGGTCGTTCCCCTGCAGGCCCAGGACGAACGCCACGCCCATGCGCCCGGTGAGGTACGGGTCCTCGCCGTAGGTCTCCTGGCCGCGGCCCCAGCGCGGGTCGCGGAAGATGTTGATGTTCGGCGACCAGAACGTGAGGCCCTCGTAGCGCGCGTGCTCGCCGCGCCGTTCGAACTCGTGGTGCTTCGCGCGGGCCTCGTCGCTCACCACCGTGCCGACCTCGTGCATCAGTACCGTGTCGAACGAGGCGGCCATGCCGATGGCCTGCGGGAAGACCGTGGCGGCCCCGGCCCGGGCCACGCCGTGCAGGCACTCGTTCCACCAGTCGTAGGCCTCGATGCCCAGCCTCGGGATCGCGGGCGCCGCGTTCATCAGCTGCGAGATCTTCTCGTCCACCGTCATGCGGGAGACCGAGATCCGCGGCCCGGACGTCGGAAAGCAGGTCGGGGTTGCGATACGGCTCGACGGCGGACTGCCCGGTCCACCCGACGGTGCCGGCGAGGACGAGCGCGCCCGCGGACATCAGGGCGAGGCTGAACATCCGCATGGGCGGCATTCTAGTTCATGGGTCGATGGGTCGATGGGCGAGAACCCGCGTCAGTGCGCGGTCGGACCCCACACGCTCGGATGCAGGCTGTGGCAGGACGCGCAGGTCGTCAGCAGCTTGCTGTAGACGGCGACGCGTGCATCGGGCGTCGTGGCCGCCAGGGCGTCGCCGGCGAGCTGGTGCACCCGGCTGTCGGCCGCCTTGACCGACGCGGTCAGCTTCGGGTCGCTCGGCAGACTGTGTGCCGGCAGGGCCGCCCCCTCGAGCCGGCGGGCGCCCTCGTGCCACTCCGCTGCGGACGGCATGACGAGGCCCGCCAGCAGGTCCTCGAGTGCCTCGCGGTGCACGATCATGTGTCCCACGATGCCGCCGACAGCGGCGGTCGGCGCCGCCGGCGGCAGCGGCACGCGAGTGCTCCTTGCGTCGTGGCAGTCGCCGCAGGTGGCCACCATGCCGGCGGTCGCGGCGGCCGCCGTCTCGATCGTCTGCGCGTTGGCGACGTCGCTCGCCATCGCCCGGATGCGGCCCACCCGTGCGCGGCCCGCGTCCGACAGGCGCGGCGGATCCGGTTCCACGGCAATGTGCTGCCCGAGCGTCTGCGCGGCGCGCAGGTCGCCCCTGACCACCGCGTCGTGCAGGGTCAGCACGTCCCGAAAGTGATGTGTCATCCACGAAGACCGTGCCGCCTGGGGACTCTGCGCCGAGAGCGCGGCAGTCGTCGCAGCCAGAACGGCCAGCACCACGGAGAGGCTGTACCGGCGGGCGGACGGTCGGCGGGCGGGCATGGGATCTCCTCCCGTTCGGGGGCGTTCTGTCGCATGCTACCGCCGGCCCAACCGGCCGGACAACCGGGAGTTTCCCGCGTCTTGCCTATGTCCGGGGCTTCTCCGTCCTCACCCAGATGGTGTCCTGCTCCGGCACCCCGTCGCACTCCAGCGCGAACACCGTCACCGGCGAGTCGGGCGGCTCGGCTGGCATCCCCGTCAGCCGAACCCGGAACATGTCCTGCTCCACCAGCACGGGCTTGCCCGACGCCAGCAGCCGCGCCGCCTTCACCTTCTGCTTCAGGCCGGCGACGACGACGGTGTCGCCCGGCCAGAAGCGGACGTGGACGAACAGCGTCGACCCCTTGCGCGTGAAGTTCGCGTAGTTGGACCGCCGGACCTGGCATCGGTCCACACCGCGGATCGCGCCCTCGTTGCGGGCCAGCCATTCCCCCACCGCCTCGAACACGTGGACCGACGGCTCCGGGATCGATCCGTCGCCGCGCGGACCGATGTTCAGCAGGTAGTTCCCGCCGTCCCGCGCGCAGGTCGTCAGGTTCTGGATGACCTCCTTCGGCGACTTCCAGGTGTCGTCGCTGGCCTGGTAGCCCCAGCTGCTGTTCAGGGTCATGCACGCCTCCCAGGCGCGCGTGCCCTCCTCGGCCTGAATCCGCTGCTCGGGCGTCGAGAAGTCGCCGGGCAGCCTGTTCCGGTTGTTGACGATGATCTCCGGCTGCAGCTGGAAGACCATGTCGTTCATGCGCTCGGACTCCCAGCCGTCCGCGTCGAGCGGCCACGCGACGTCGTACCAGAGGACGTCGATCGTTCCGTAGTTGGTGAGCAGCTCGCGGATCTGACCGTGGATGTACTCCACGAAACGCCGGCGCGCGGCCTCGTCGGTCGCCGAGCGCGCGCCGTCGGGATGGTGCCAGTCCATCAACGAGTAGTAGAAGCCGACTCTGAGGCCCTCGTCGCGGAGCGCCGCGACGTACTCGTGCACCAGGTCGCGGCCGGCCGCACGCCTGGGAGCGCAGTACGTCGTCAAGGCCGAATTGAACAGGCAGAATCCCTCGTGGTGCTTCGTCGTCATGACGACGTAGCGGGCGCCGGCGCGACGGGCCAGCCTGGCGAACGAGCGCGGCGCGTCGGCGTGCGGCGTGAAGCGATCGGCGAGGCGTTCGTACTCGGCTACCGGGATCGCCTCGTTCTCCATGGCCCACTCGTGGCGGCCGAGCACGCTGTAGAGGCCCCAGTGCACGAACATCCCGAAGCGCGCCTCGTGCCACCATCGCATCCGCTCCTCACGCGAGCGGTCCTGCGGCGATTCCGGGATCGCGCCGTCCGCGCGCTGCCGGGCGTGCGCAGCGCCGGGCAGCACAGCGGCGACCGGGGCCAGCCCGGCGGCTGCCAGCCATTGCCGTCTGGTGAGGTGAGGTGCGGGCATCGAGGACCTCCTGAACGACATACTTTACCGCTACAGTTAACCGGCGCCAATCACCGGCGAGACCGCCCGGCCCGTCTCGGCGTACTATGCAGGCAGCCAAGCGCCTCGTCTGGAGACTGCAGATGCCGTACCTCCGTCTTGCCGCCGCGTCCGCCCTCACGCTCCTGCTCACGTCGAACGCCGCCCGGGCCGACATCCTGCTGACGCCGTTCATCGGTGGCAACCTCGGCGGATCCGCCAGTTCGCCGCTCGGCGACTTCGTCGGGAACCAGTCGAAGACCACCTTCGGCGGCAGCATCGCGCTCATGAGCGGGGGAATCTTCGGGGTGGAGGGCGACCTTGGCTACACGCCGAAGTTCTTCGGCACCGATATCCAGCTGGCCGGGGCGCCCATCAGCCTCGCCAGCAACAACGTGCTGACGGCGATGGGCAACCTGACGCTCGGCATCCCGCTGCAGAGCCACAACGGGCCCGGCGTCCGCCCGTACGGCGTTGCCGGCATCGGCCTGATCCGTCAGCGGGTGGATTTTGCCGGGGGGCTGGTCGGATACACGGCCAGCGATCTCGGCTACGACGTGGGTGGCGGCGTGATGGTGTTCGTGAGCCGCAACATCGGGATCCGCGGCGACCTGCGCTACTTCCGCACGCTCGGGGGCAACACGATCAGCGACCTCATCGATCTCCAGCCGGGCGCCTTCAACTTCACGCGCGCGAGCGTGGGCGTGACCTTCCGCTACTGACGGGACCGACAGCCGCCCTCACTGCGCGGCGAGTCCCTCGGTGATCACGGTGGCGATCTGCCAGATCAGCGTGTCGCCCACGTTGTCGGGCGAGTAGTCGGTCACCGGCATGTCGTCCACCGTGATGGCCATGGCAATCGGCCCGCCCGTCGCGTAGACGATCCCGAGGTCGCTCCTGAGCGCGTCGAGCGAGCCGCTCTTGCTCGCGATCACCAGGTCATCGGGCGCATGGCGGGCGATCCCGTCGCGCACCTGCTGCATCTTCATGATGTCGAGGATGTCCTTCGACGCCGCTGGGCTGACGATCTGTCCCCGGTCGAGCATCTCGAGGATGCGCACCATCTCGCGGGGCGTCGACACGCCAAGGCCGAACCGGCCGTTCTCCTCCTGCCGACCGGCCCTGCTCCAGCCCTCCGGCGCCTTCAGCTGATTGCCGTCGCCGCGCACCTTCCGGTTCGACCGCGTCGTCGTGATGCCAATCGAGTCCAGGTAGTCGTTCACGGCGTCGGCGGTTATGCGGTCGAGGATGAGGTTCGTGGCCGTGTTGTCGCTGACGATGATCATCAGGATGGCGAGGTTGCGGACGGTCAGGTCGGTGCCGTCGGCCAGGCTGCCCAGCACGCCCGACCCGGTGACCTTGTCCTCCGGCTTCAGCACGATCCGCTCATCCCAGCGCACCGCGCCCTGCGCGACGAGGTGCTCGAGCGTGCACAGGATGGGCAGCTTGATCGTGCTGGCCGTCCTCACCTTCGTGTCGGCGCCGATGGCGACGTCCCTGCCGCTCCTCAGGTTCTTCGCGTAGAGGACGACGGTGCCCTTGAAGTCCTTCGTGAGCGACGCGATGCGATCGGCGAGCGGGTCGGCGGAAGCCATGGCAGGCACCAGCAGCAAGGCGAGCATCGGGATGGCGGCGAAATGGCGCATGAGGCGTATCTTGTGCCAGCGCCGTCGCGGCATTCCAGTGCTTTGATTGACGGGATTCGCGAGCGGATTTTGGGAGGTAACGGGATTACGGTGATTGCGCAGATTGATTTCCGGGATGACGTCACGGAGTCTCGCCGAGGACCGGCGTCGCGGCGTAGCCGCGACCGCGTGGGTGGCCGCCGCCGGGCAATGAGAGGTTGCCTGCCGTTCCTTCGACCTCTCATTGCCCCGCGGCGCCCAGCCCACGCTGCCGGCCGCTGTCCGCGGCCGGCGCCGGTCCACGCCATCTCCCGAATCAATCTGCGTCATCACCGTAATCTGTGGTTCCTATCCCGATAATCCCCGTGAAATCCCTCCAATCGAATCCCTCCAATCGAATCCCTCCAATCGAATCCCTACGCCGAGCGCTGATACGACCGGAACGCCTGCGTGGCCAGCCATGCGCTGACGATCGACAGCGCGACCAGCGCCAGGAGGCGCGAGCCGATCAGCGCCCAGTCCGGGTGCGTGGACAGAGCGCTGCGTGCCGCGTCCACGCTCCACGCGACCGGGTTGACCAGCGAGACCTTCCGAATCCACGCCGGCATCAGGTCGGTGGCCATGAACACGGGCGACAGGAACGTCAGCGGCAGGAGCACGAAGTTCGACGCCCCGATCACCGACTCGGTTCGGCGGATCACGAGCGCCATGGCATTCGACAGCGCACCGAACGGCACGCCGAGCAGCACGCCGCACAGCAGCAGCACGAGCACGCCGACGATCCCGCCGTCGAACCGCGCGCCCATGAGGAAGCCCAGGGCCAGCAGGAGCGAGGCCTGCACCACCATGATGATGCTCATCTGCGCGAGCCGGCCGGCAATGATGGCGACGCGGCTCACTGGCGAGACCAGGAAGCGGTCCATCACGCCGCCGTCGATCTCCATGATGATGCCCATCCCGTTCCAGCCGCCGCCGAAGAGCGCCATCATGATCACGACGCCGGGCGTCACGTAGGTGACGTAGTTGCTGGTGTGGAATCCCGGCAGCTCCACGATCCGCGAGAAGAGCTGGCCGTAGAGCACCAGGTAGATCACCGGCTGGGCCAGCGAGATGGCAATCCACCAGGGCTGGCGCTTGAGTGCGAGCAGATGGCGCACGGTCATGTACCACGAGTGCCGCAGTGCCGTCATCGCACACCTCCCGCATCCGCTTCGCTGAACGAGCGGCCCGTGTGCCGCAGGTACACATCGTCGAGCGACGGCCGCGTGACGCGCACCGACGCCACGCGCGCGCCGCCGGCCTCGAGGGCGGTGATCATGCCCGGCACGGCGCTGCCCCCGTGATCGGCCCGGGCGCGGACGACCGCGCCGGCCACGACCAGCTCACGCAGCGCCGTGATCCCGGCCAGCACCGCGCGCACGCGGCCGTCGTCGAGTGCCTCGACGAGATCGACCTGCACCGCGTCGCCCGACAGCTCGCTCTTGAGCGCATCCGGCGTTCCCTCGGTCACGACGCGTCCGCGATCGACGATCGCGAGCCGATCCGCGAGCTGGTCGGCCTCCTCGAGGTAGTGCGTCGTGAGCAGGATGGTGATCCCCTGCTCGCGCGAGAGCCGCTCGATCTCGCGCCACAGATCGGCGCGTGCCTCCGGGTCGAGGCCCGTCGTCGGCTCGTCCAGGAAAAGCACCTGCGGCTTGTGGATGAGGCCCATCGCCACGTCGAGCTTGCGCTTCATGCCGCCCGAGTAGGTGCGCGCCTCGCGATCGGAGGCGGCCGCCAGCGAGAAGCGCGCGAGCAGCTCGTCCACGCGGGCCCGCAACGCGCTGCCCGAGAGGCCGTAGAACTGCCCCTGGAGCGAGAGGTTCTCGCGCCCGGACGCGTTGATGTCCACGCCCGACTTCTGCGCCACGCAGCCGATTGCGCGCCGCACGGCATCGGGCGAGGCCACCACGTCGAAGCCCGCCACGCGCGCGATGCCCGAGTCGGGGCGCGACAGCGTGTTCAGCACCTTCACCGTGGTGGACTTGCCTGCGCCATTGGGTCCCAGCAGGCCGAAGATCGTGCCCGCGCGGACGGTGAACGTCAGACCGTCCAGCGCGCGGACAGACGGCGGGTAGGTCTTGACGAGCGCCTGGGCCTCGATCGCCAGCCCCGAAGTGGTTGGAGCATGTGCCATGGTCATGAGCACTATATGACAGCCTCCGGATACCCGACGCGCCCCCTCGCCATCTGTCGCGGCGCAACCACCGCTCGTGCGTGGTGGCAGGCCTGAAGGCCTGCGCTACAGGTGGTGAATGTGGGCTGATGTAGCGCAGACCTTCAGGTCTGCCCGCGCGGGTGTTGGCAGGTCTGAAGGCCTTCGCTACAGGTGGTGAATGTGGACTGATGTAGCGCAGACCTTCAGGTCTGCCCGCGCGGGTGGTGGCAGGCCTCAAGGCCTGCGCTACAGGTGGTGAATGTGGACTGATGTAGCGCAGACCTTCAGGTCTGCCCGCGCGGGTGTTGGCAGGCCTGAAGGCCTGCGCTACAGGTGGTGGATGTCGTGTGAGAGCGCTGGGGGCCTGGCGATCTCGCGTTCGGCCCTACGAAGACTTCTGCGAACCGTGAACCGTGAACCGTGAACCGAGAACCCGTGACGGTTCAGGGTTCCGTCGCGACCGCGTAGAACCCGCTGCGTGTCCGCACCTTCAGCCCCTTGCGCTTCACCTTGATGCGGACGTGACGGAACCGGCCGCTCGAATCGGCGCTCACGGTCCCGGCCTCCGGCTGGTAGCCGATCAGGTAATACCCCTGCTGATCGGCCATGATGCGGCGCATGCCGGCGGCCAGGTCGTTGTTGTTGACGACCGCGAAGCCGCCCGTCTCGCCCGCGACGTAGCGAAGTCCCTCCTGCGAGTCCCTGAGCGCGGAGGAGCGCCGGTCCGCGAGGCCCGCCATCATGCGCGGCGACCCGCTGTCGGCGGCCGTCGGACCCGTCACCACGAGCCCGCGCGGGTCGACGGCGTACACGACGACCCCCGCGCGGTTGGCATGGTCCACGAGCCGCTGCAGGCTGTCGCGGATGAGCGCGTTGTCCATGCCGAACCCGAACACCGAGAAGCCCTCCGACACGAGGATGACCGACTTCCTGCCGGGCAGCGGCTTGAGGGCGTCGATCGAGCGCTCGATCCCCTCGATGGCGCTCTCGGCGAAGTTGTGCTCCTGGAAATTCTGGAAGGCGTCGAAGGGATTCGCGCCGTCCACCGGGTCCAGCGCGCTCGCCGCGCGCACGCCCCAGAGCGAAAAGCGCAGCCGGTTGACCGCCGATTTCAGCACGTTCGCCGAAAACGTCAGCGCCGGGCGCCGGACGGCGCCGCTCGTCGTCACGAGCATCGCACGATCGCCGGCCTCGAAGCCGTCGTCCACGAACCGCTTCAAACCGCGCCGCGCGTAGTACATGCTCTCGAACGACATCCGGAGATCGTCCACCACGATTGCCATCACGCGACGCGCGTCGTCCGGCTTGACGGCTTCTGGCGGCAGGGGAGGCAGGCCCGAGGTGTCGTGCCAGGCATCGCCGGTCTCGATGTAGGAGACCGCCACGACCGGCTGGTCGTGCCCGTCCTGGTAGACTTCGAAGTCCTCCGGGCCGAGCGTGGTGACGTGGCGGCCCTTCGAGTCGGTCACGACGGCGTCGAGCTGCACGAGCGAGACCGAGAGCCGGAAGATGGGACGGTCCGGGGGGCCTTCGGGATTCTGCCGCGCATCTGGATGGGCCGCCGACGCGACGGCCAGGGCAATCGCGAAGGGGATGAATCGCGGCACGTCGAGCCTCCTGGGGCGCTTGGGGGGAAGAGGATTCCAGTATACGTCCGTCGGGACGCGGGATCTGGGGATCTGGGGATCTGGGGATCTGGGGATCTGGGGATCTGGGGATCTGGGGATCTGGGGATCTGGGGATCTGGGGATCTGGGGATCTGGGATCTGGGCTCAGGCCTCCGGCGGCTGGCGGGTGAGCTGCCGGTGGATCGCGCGGACGGTCTCGATGGTATCGGCTTCGACCGCGCTCTTGTCGCCACGGTACCCGCGGACCCGGGCAAACCGCAGCGCGAGCCCGCCGGGGTATTGCGGGCTGACCTGGATGTCGTTGAACGCGATCTCCACCACCAGCTCCGGGCGCACGTGGACGATATGGTCCTCGCGAGCGACTTCGCGGGCGAGCAGCTCGCGCGTCTGCCAGGCCAGGAGCTCGTCGGTGAGGCCCTTGAACGTCTTGCCGAGCATCACGAAGCCGCCGCCATCCGCATCGCGCGCGCCAAGGTGCAGGTTGCTCAGCCAGCCCCGTCGGCGCCCGCTGCCCCACTCGGCTGCCAACACCACGAGATCGAGGGTGTGCACGGCCTTGACCTTCAACCACGCGGATCCGCGGCTGCCGGCGACGTAGGGGGCCGAGGGCCGCTTGGCCATCACGCCTTCGTGGCCCCGCCTGAGGGCGTCCTCGAGGAACGCGCGCGCGGCCTCGACCGTGACGCCCGTCGTGTGCGGCACCACCGAGGCGCCGGGCACGATCTCTCGAAGGGCGGTGAACCGGTCCGCCTGCGGCTCGTCCAGCACCTCGCGGCCATCCAGCACGAGCAGGTCGAAGAAGAACGGCGTGAGCGGAAGCTCGCGCCCCAGTGCCTCCACGTCGAGCCGTCGCCCGAAGCGGCGCATCGTTTCCTGGAACGTCCGCGGCGTGCCGTCGGGCCGCAGGGCGAGCACCTCGCCGTCCAGGATCAGCTCCCGTGCCGGCAGCTGCCGGGCCAGGCTGACGACTTCCGGCACGGCGGGCGTCACCTCCCGCAGCGCCCGCGAGTAGACCTTCACGAGGTCGCCCGCCTTGTGCACCTGGATCCGGGCGCCATCGAGCTTGTACTCGAGCGCCGGGCTGCCAAGCGCGGCCACGGCGCTGTCGATGTCCTCGGCGGTGTCGGCGAGCATCGGCTGGACGGGCGTGAGCACCCGGATGCGGAATCGATCCAGGCCGGCGTCGCCCTCGGCGAGCGCAGCGCCGGCGACGTCGGCCAGATTGCCTGCCAGCATCGCGGCGCGCCGGAGCCGCACCACCGGGACGGCGGCGGCGCGCGCGACGGCGTCCAGCAGCACGCCCTCGACCGCCCCCTGTCGCAGCTCGCCGAACAGCAGCCGCACGAGGAAAGCCTGCTCGTCCGCCGTCGCGCGCTCGAACAGCTGGCGCAGCCGCTCCTGTCGGGCCCGCGTGGACCCGGCACCCGAGATGGCCGCCAGCGCGGCGAACGCCGCGTCCACGTCGCCGAGCGTCAGGACCGCCTCGGAGGCCGGCGGCACGTCATGGGCCGCGCGAATCGTGGCGCCGCCGACGCCGATGCGACCCTGGCGGGTCGATCCGGTGAGAAAGGCGATGGCCGCAGGCGCCTCGTGGGGCGCCAGCCCGGTGAGGAACGCGGCGAGACGGTTGATCTTCTCGAGGCGGCTGCGGACGGCGCTGACCGCGGCCGAGGTGGCGACGAGGTCGGCAAGGGCCGTCACGCCTCAATTCTGCACGGAATTTCTGCACGCGGCCGCACACCGTTTCCTGCTGAGTAATGTCCTGGCACCGAACGCCCGATATCCGAGCGGGAGGACCAGCATGTCGATTGCCGAGCTCAGGAAGACACGGATGGCGAAGGGCCTGAGCCTGACGGAGATCAGCCGTCGGACGCGGATCGGGGTCCTCTATCTCAGGCATATCGAGGATGGCGACTTCAAGGCGCTGCCCCCCGGCTTCTATGCGCGGGCGTTCGTCCGCGCGTATGCCGAAGCCGTCGGTGTGGATGCCGACATCGTCCTCGGCGAGCTGGCGGACGAGCTGCCGGCTACGCAGGCCGCCCTGGCGCCCCACCCGGCCGCCGCGGAACGAGGCCGCCCGCAGGCCGACGCGGCCGAGCTGATCCCCGATGCGCGGATGCAGGTGCTCAAGCAGCTGCTGGACCGGCACAACGCCAGCGTGGCCGGGCGCCAGATCGACTCGCCCGCTCGCCGCGTGGTCGCGCGGCGGGGGCCGCGCCGCTTCGCCGCGGCCACGGTGGACGGCCTGATGCTCGCTTCGCTCTACCTCGCCATCCTCGCGCTGACCGCGGCCTCCTGCGGCGTCGGCATGGGCGTGCTCGTCCGCGAGGCGGGCGTGGCGCTCTTCATCGTGCTCGGGCTGATCACCATGATGTACGTCCTGTTGATGGGCGGCGTCGCGGGCAAGACGATTGGCGCGATGCTGCTGGACGTGACGCTCGTGGAGCAGCCCGTGCGGCCCCTGGATCTCGGCTCCATCGCGCGGCGGTCGGTGGACTGCGTGCGGGCCGATATGGCCGCAGCCGCCGACGTGGTGTCACTCGTGGAGGTGCTGATCGGGCGGTCGCGGAGGGCCGCGTAACCGCCGCCTACTGCCTACTGCCTACTGCCTGCTGCCTGCTGCCTTCACCCCCGCCTCGGCCAGCCACTTCGTCATGACCTCCGCGTACTGCGGGATGGCGACCTCGGGCTCGGCGATGTCCGGGTGCCAGACCTTCTCCCATTCAAAGCTGTAGATTCCGTCGTATCCGCCGTCGGCCAGCGTGCGCACGATCTCCTGCGCGCCGACTGTGCCCTGGCCGAGCAGCACGTAGTGCCGGTCGTCGCCCTGCGCGACCGAATCCTTGATGTGCGTATGGCGGACCCACTTGCCGATCTGCCGCCAGGTGTCGGCCGGCGCTTCGCCGCCGCTGACCACGGTGTGATGCGTGTCCCAGACCAGCCCGGTGCCGGGCGCCGACTCGGCTACCTGCATGACCTTCACCAGGCTGGCGGAGTCGGTCAGCTCACCGTGTGATTCCATCAGCAGGCCAACGCCGCTGCCCTTCGCGAACCAGCCGAGCTGGGCCAGCGTTTCGCCAATCCGGTGCAGCGTGGCATCGTGCGGCTCGCTCTCGAGGTACCCGTTCGGGAAGACGCGCACCCATCGCGCGCCGATGTCGCGGGCCAGATCGACGAACCGCCGCGCCTCGTCCAGCTGCTTCTCGCGAGCGGGCCCGGGCCGCTCGTGCAGGTGCGCCGATGCGCCGAGGTCGCTCACGATCAGGCCGTGATCCGCGAGCTGGCGGCGGGTCTCGGCGATGCGGACGGCCGAGAACTCCGGCCGTTTCGACAGGTCCATCTCGCCTTCGATCCCCCGGATCTCGATGGCCGCATAGCCGAGCGCGGCCGCCTGGTCGAGGATCTTCGGCCAGGGCCACGACGGGCAGCCGAGCGTGGAGAAGCCGATGGGGTAGCGGTCGGGGGATGGGAGGATGGGGGAATGGGAGGATGGGAGCATGGGCGTATGGGTTCGTGGGTCGGTTCTACACCATACCAGTGGACCGCCCAGATCCCCAGCCCCCAGATCCCCAGATCCCCAGCCCCCAGATCCCCAGCCCCCCAGATCCCCAGCCCCCTAGATCCCCAGGTGCCTCAGCGCAAGCTCCGCCGCGGCCACTCCGCGGTACTGCGCCTCCTCGAAGAGCGACAAGCCGCTGAGATCCGAGTGGGCGTAGAAGAGGCCCTCGCGCGCGGCGCGGAGCTGGTGCCGCACGGCCGACGACAGGAAGCCCGGCGTGGGGCGGATCATGGCGTGCCCCATCCGACAGACGTCGACGCGCGTGACGACGTCGCGGATGTCGGGATGTGCGCGCGACAGATCGTCCAGTACCAGGTCGCGCAGCGCCGGCCAATCCGCCGCGAGCAGGCGGCGCCGGGCGTCCGCCGGCGTCTGCTCCCCGAACGAGCGGTAATAGGTCCAGACCGTCTGCGGGATCCAGGTTCGCAGTGACTGGTGCGTGTCCACCACGTATCCGAGGCCCGGCGAGTCGAAGATGACGTTGTCCCATGCCGGCGGGACACCCCGTGGCTTCGGCCAGCGATCCAGCGTGAGGTTCGCGGTCAGCCACGGCGAGTAGGCGAAGTCCGGCGTGGCCGGGCCGCCTTCGACGATGCGCGAGGCAAGGAAGCTGGGTGCGGCGAAGATGACGGCGTCGGCGGTCCACGCCGAGTCGCCGGCACTGACGCGCCACCGGCGGCCGTCGCGCGCCACGCGATGCACCATCTGCCTGGTCTCGACGAACCGGCCCACCCGCCCGAGCAGGCGCTTGGTAATCCAGCCGTTGCCCTCGGGCCAGGTGAGCGGGCCCTGGTCGTCCGCGTCGCGCGAGGCGAAGTAGTGCAGGCCGGCCCAGGCGGACACGTCACGGGCCAGGGCGCCGTAGTCGTCGCGGCAGGCGTAGTCGACCGACCAGCGGAGCCACGGCGAGTCGAAGCCCTCGCGATCCATCCACGACGCCATCGACAACGCGTCCAGGTCTGACGAGGCCGGCGCGCCCAGGGCCATCGGGATCGTGAAAGCGCCCGTCGCGCGCATCTCGCGCATGCGGTCGTCGAACCTGTCGTACTGGTCGCGATCGCGGCGTGAGGGCCCGATGCGCGGCTCCAGCCCATCCTGCCACTGGCCGTAGAGGAACAGGCGTTCCTGCGGCGCCTGGCACAATGTCTCCTCGCGCCACGTCCCGTCGGCGCCGAGGACGCCCAGCTCGGCGAAGAGCTCGCGCACGAGCGTCGCCTTCGGGCCGGGCACGGGCACGTAGTGTGCGGCCCAGGGATACGCCGAGACGGCATTGCTGCCCGAGCGCGCGTTGCCGCCCGCGTCGGGCTCCATCTCGAGCAGCACGAAATCGGTGACGCCGCGATTCTGCAGGCGCCACGCGGCCGAGAGTCCCGCGATGCCGCCGCCGACGATCACGACGGAGGTCCGGCGTTCGCGGGTGGGCGCGGGGAACGGCCCGCCATCGCGCAGGCGGTGCCCCTGGACCCACGATTCGTGCACCAGCTCGCCCTCGATCGTGCGGCCGCTCTTGCGCGTGAGGCCGACGAGCGTGACGCCGAGGAACTGGCGGCGGGAGAGCGGCGGGCCGGGCATGCCGTCCCAGCATACGTGACGCTGCAAGCGAACGCCGAGGGTGCAAAGGCCGCCGAGCAAACCATCTCGCAGAGCACGCCGAGGGCATGAGACCGCAGAGGGTGTCACGCTGCCGGCTGCGACTGCGAGACCGGCGTCGCGGCGAAGCCGCGACAGAGCGGGCGGGTGGCAGCGGGGGAGAAGAAGGCGTTTCAAGAACGGCGCTGCCTTCTTCTCCCCCGCTGCCACCCGCCCGCCTTGCCGGCCGCGTTGCGGCCGGCGCCGGTCTCGCAGTCGGGCGCGGGCGTCGTGCCGCCTCGGCGATCTCCGCTCCTCCCGCGATCTCCGCGAGATGTCTGCTCTGCGAGCTCACTCCGCGATCTTCCGCGCGTGGCATAATCCGCCGCGGACCCGCGGACGATGGCAGTCCCTTCAATCGTGATCGTCGGCGGCGGCGTGATGGGGGCGAGCGCCGCATATCACCTGGCCGCACGCGGGGCGCGCGACGTGCTCGTGATCGATCGTGCTGGCGCCCCCGGCGGCGGCAGCACGAGCCGGGCGACCGGCGGGTTCCGCGCGCAGTACGCCACCGCGATCAACGTGCGCCTGTCGCTCCTGGCGCGCGAGAAGCTCCTGCGATTCCGGGACGAGATCGGCGGCGACTGCGGCTACCAGCAGGCCGGCTATCTCTGGCTGGCGTCCAGCGCCCGCGAGCTGGACGTGCTCGCTGAAGGCCGTGCCGTCCAGCACGCGGAGGGCCTGCGCGAGGCCGTCGAGGTCAGCCCTGACGCCATCGCTCGCCTCAACCCCGCCATCTCGCTCGACGGCATCGTCGGCGGCGCGTTTTGTCCGACAGATGGCTTCATCAGCCCAATGGGCATTCTCGAGGGCTACCTGTCGGCCGCCCGCCGACTCGGTGCGCGCGTCGACTGGGGCATCGAAGCGGTCGGGATCGAGCGTGACGAGGGCGGTCGGGCCGTGGCCGTGCGCACGCGGACCGGCCGGGTGCCCGCCGGCGCCATCGTGAACGCGTCTGGGGCGTGGGCGGGCGAGCTTGCGCGCGCGTGCGGGACGGATGTGCCCGTGACGCCGCTGCGGCGGCAGGTGGCGCGCACGGCGCCGACGGAGCTGCTGCCGCCGATGATGCCGATGACCATCTTCGCGGGCGACGCCTTCCACCTGCGCGTGCGCGACGGCCGCGTGCTGCTGCTGATGCCCACGCCCGGCGTGCCCGGCCGTCCGTTCGACGATTCGCTCGATCCCGACTGGGTCGCGCACGTGACCGCGATCGCGCATGCCCGCGTGCCGGTCCTGCGCGACGTGCCGATTGATCGCGCCGGCTCCTGGGCGGGCCTGTACGAGATGTCGCCCGACAAGCATGCGATCCTGGGCGCCGCGCCGGGCTGCGCTAATCTCTATCTGATCAACGGCTCATCGGGACATGGCGTGATGCACGCGCCGGCGCTGGGGCACCTGCTGGCGGAGATCGTCCTCGACGACCGTACGACGACGATCGACGTCACACCGCTCCGGCCGACGCGGTTCGCCGAGGGCGATCTGAACCCGGTCTCCGAGCTGCTCTGACGTCGCGTGCGGTCCGGGCGGCCAGCGCTGCAAGGCCCGCGGGACGTGCAGTCGTCACGACCGCCTCTTGCGTGCTTCGAGAAACGCGATGTCATCGGCATCGCCTGCCATCGTTCGCGATGCCCGCGCGATTCTCTTCAGGCGCAGAAGGTCCTGCTCGGACGCGATGTCGAACGCATGCCGCTGAATCGTGATTCGCATCGCGCGCCCAGCCAGCGCGGCCGCCGGAATCGGGAAATCGAACAGCAGGTCGATCCGGAGTCCGGTGTCGGCATTGAAGAAGTACGCGCTGACCGGCTTGTCAATCTGAAGCCGTGCCACGGCGACGTTGCGGTTCGAGATCGTCGAGGTCACCTCGCCCACGTCGTCCAGGCGTGAGACGAGCAGCAGGCCGCGGTCGTAGAACAGGTCGACCGTCCGCGCGAGATCCTGCCGCAGGTGCCCGATGACGAAATCGAAGTCGCGGGTCACTCTCCGGGATCCCAGCACCACAAGGGCCATGCCCCCGACGAGCACGGGCTGCAGGCCGAGATCGCGCAGGCCATCGGTGATCGCGCCGACGGTCCGGAGGTGGTTCTCGACGCCGGCCATTCAGGGCTTCTCGGCGTAGAGGCCCGGTAGAGGCCCGCGGAAGGCATTCAGCCGCTTCACGGGCGGCCGCGGCCTGAGCTGCTCGAGGGCGCGAAGGTACCGAAAGTTCTCGGCCAGCCGGCGCGCCGCACGCAGGGAACGGGCCCGAGCGCGGCCGCCTGCCGAGGCAATCCGCCTCCTGTCAGCCACTGAGAGGCGCCTGGCGCGCGCCAGGCCCCCCTTGCGCCCCAATATCCGTGCCGCGGCGGAGGTCGTCATGGCACTCAGTATAGCTTGGCGCTAAGCAAAGGTGGAGGGACCAGTATCCAGAGCACCGAGGCAGAGCCGTCACCGGCGTGGGGAGCGCTGTCGCGCTCGGGCACCTGCTGGCCGAGATCACCCTCGACGGCCGCGTCACGATCGACGTGGCGCCGCTCCGGCCGTTTGCGGTTTGCGGACGGCGAGCTGAATCCCGTGTCCGAGCTGAGGATTCCCGACTCCAGGCCACGCGGCCCGGAACCGGTCCCGTGCCCGCTCACAACCTGAAGTCGATCGCTGCGCGGTTACGAGGCTCGCCGCCACGTGTTCGGGCGTGCCTTCCCGAGCGTTGTAGGAGATGGAATGGCGCGAGTACGGAGTGCCCAAACGAGCAGAAGCTCAGCCGTGCAGCCCGGAGGGGCGCCGACAGAGCTCATCCACGTAGGGGCGAGGCGTGAAGAAGTTCGCGCGCCAGGGCCGTCCGCGGCGCTCGAACAGCTTAGGATCGGCAGCCTCGACGTAGGTATGCCAGAGACCCCAAATTTCCGGTGTCCAGGTGACCCTGAAGGGCGCCGCTATCACGGCCTCTGCGATGCCAGGCGAGCGGACGCTGGAGGACATGGGCCAGCAACAGCCACCCCAAAGGTGACTGGCGCGGTCATCACCATCCTCGACGGCCACGCGACCGTGATCGACGCTGCGCCGCTGCGGCCGACGCGGTTCGAGGAAGGCGATCTGAATCCCGTGTCCGAGCTGCTCTGAAGACTCGTCGCGTCAAGCCGCGCGCTCCCGCGGCCGGGGCGGTACAATGCCCTCATGATCACCCGTGGTATCCGCCAATTCGTGGCCCGCGACTGGGAGGCGGCTCGCGCAAGCAAGGAGATCTACTGGGGCGAGCGTATCGTGCGTCTCGGAGCCCTCGAGGGCCTTCGGGTTACGGACGAGCTCCGGCGCCAGATGCTGCTGCGCGATCCCGGCTGGCCGGACGAAGAGATGCGTCAGGCGGATGTGCGCTTCCACGTCGCCCTGGCCGAGCGATTCCACCGTGCCGGTGCAACCCGCCGCCGTTGAATTGCTCGCGGCCCTGGCTCCGATAGCCCGGGAGGCCCTTTGTGAACCGGCTTTTCTACCTCGTGTTCCTCGTGGCCACCGGAAGTGTCTCGGCCCAGGAATCGCCGCCGGGACAAGCGCTTCGGACTACGACGACGGCCGTTACGGCAGATGTCGTGGTGCGCGACGGTGACGGTAAGCCGGTGACGGATCTGATCAGAACGGACTTTGCCCTGTACGAGGACAGCGTCCGTCAAGACATCGGTGATGTCCAGCTCGTCGCCCCGCCTGAGGGCGCTGCGTCGAGCGTGGCCGCGGCACACAGCGGCCCAGATTCGAACGGTACTCCCGGGCAACGGACACCCACCGCGGTGTCGGCCCCCACGTTTGTTGCGCTCGTCTTCGATCGACTCTCGCCCGAGGCGCGCTACCTGGCGTACAAGGGCGCGCAGGCGTATCTCGCCACACAACACGACAGCGATTTCGCCGGCGTATTCCTGTCCGACCTGTCGCTCGTGACCGTTCAGCCATACACGAACGACCGGACGAGGATCGCCAAAGCGCTCAAGGATGTGGCGTCGAGAGCCACATCGACATTCGATCTCGCGTCCATCAGGTCGCGCGACTGCCTCGACTGCGGCGACGATCACCCGAGCGTTCCGTTCGTCGCCGGCGCCGAGTCGCCTGGTCGATCGCAGTTCAGGAGTACGGATCCGGTGTCGGTGGCGGCACGAGTCACACGGCGTGGCGATGAGCTCTGGGAACGACTCGAACGGAACGCCCAGGGCTTTTCGACGACGAACGCCCTGATGGCCCTCGTGTCCGCACTCGGCTCGCTGCCGGGCCGTAAGACCGTGGTGTTCTTCGCGGAAGGGCTCGCGTTACCTGAGGCCGTCATGCCGCATTTCCGGAGCGTCGTCGCGGCCGCCAATCGCGCCAACGTCTCGGTCTATACGATCGACGCCGCCGGGCTCCGCGTGCAAAGCCACCAACAGGAGACCGGGCGCGGTGTGAATGCGATTGGCGCCTTGGGACTCGAGACCGGCGACGACGGCACGCCACGGAACAGCCTCCGGCGCATGGATTGGCTGGACGACGCGCTGCGCAAGGACCCGCACACCAGCCTGAGCATGCTCGCGCGGGACACAGGAGGCTTCCTCATTGACAACACGAATGACCTCGCTGCGGCCTTCCGCAGGATCGATCAGGACCGGCGCTTTCATTACCTGCTGACCTACACGCCGAAGAACGACGACTTCAATGGAGACTGGCGGACCATCACCGTAAGGATCCCCTCGCGTCCGGACCTCCGGATCCGCGCCCGCTCGGGCTATCTGGCGGTGCGCACATCCGGCGCCATTCCCCTGCTGGCGTACGAGGGCCGCGCCGTCGCGGCCCTCGAGCGCACGCCGCCGCCGGCCGACCTGCCCGTGCGTGCCGCGGCGCTCGTCTTCCCTCAGCCGGTAGGTGACGCGCGCGTTGCCGTCATCGCCGAGACTGCGGAGTCTGCGATGGCCTTCGACACGACGCCGACAGGTGACGCGTTCCACACCGATTTCACGCTCCTCGCCCGCCTGCGGGATGCCAGCGGCGAGGTGGTCCGCAAGGCGAGCCAGCCGTACCGGCTGACGGGTCCGCTCGCCGACACGGACAAGGCCAAAGCCGCCGACGTCCTGTTCTATCGCCAGCCGACGCTGCCGCCCGGTCAGTACACGCTCGACGTCGCTGTCGACGACGCACTGGCACGGAAGGCGGGCGTGACCCACGTGCCCGTGACCGTGCCGGCCGAGACAGCCGGTCCGCGCGTCAGCGATCTCGTGCTCATCGCGCGGACAGAGAAGATGCCGGCGACGGAGAAGGGCGACGAAAACCTGCTGACCGTGGGCGGCGTGCAGCTCTATCCCAACCTGGGCGAACCGTATCCGAAGACTGGCACGCTGTCGTTCTATGTCCTGATTCTGCCGAACAGCGCACGAGTGACGGCGTCGTTGTCCCTGGGGCAGAACGGGACGACGTTGGCCACGCTCCCGCTCGCACTGGCGGCGCCCGACGCGAGCGGGCGCATCCAGCAACTCGCTCAGCTCCCGCTGGCGTCGCTTCCGTCGGGCAGCTACACGCTGACCCTTACCGTGATCGGTGGGCCGGTGCCCGTGGCGCGCAGCACGGCGTTCACGGTGCAGTGACGCGGCGAGGAGTCGTGACGCAACGCGTCTCATGACCGACCGCTGAACGCGCGTTTCGTCTCAGTAATGTCAAGTCCGAGCGTCGGACCGTGAGGCAAGGCCGGGCGGGACTGCCAATCCGTGGGTCGCTCCGGGGCCGCTGGGCCATCAGCGAGAATGAGCTTGCGGAGAGGCGCGCTCCGCCATGCACCGGACCCGCCAACGATGTGATCGCACACACATTCAACCGGCCTGCTTGCGTTGACCGCATCACTGCGCGATTGACGATGACGCAGCCTCGAACTTCGTCAGGCGGGTATAAGATGCCAGGATTGGGGATACCCGAAGGTCGCAGTCCTGGCGCCCACGCGGCAAGAGCGCAGTCTGATACGGCGACGCTCGTCGACCGGAGGCACACGGCAAGAAGCCACGAACCCGCAACAGGCCTCGCGCGGCCGGATCATGGCCCGATCGCCAGCGCGCTTACTGCGGCTGACGTGCCCCGGTCTTTGAGTAGCCGTGGGCTTTGGAGTCCGGCGGTGCGCCCGATCCACATCGGTCTAATCGCTCTCTTGGGGATTGGCGCCACCGCCGCCTCTGCCCAGACGACGACTCCGACTCGTGCTGCGGACCAGCCTCCCCGTTTCAACACGCACGCGACCGCCATCGTGGTCGACGTCGTCGTTCGCGATCGCGCAGGTCGCCCGGTCACAGATCTCACGCCGGCGGACTTCGAGGTGCGAGAAGACGGTACGCAGCAGGTCATCGGCGATGTCACGCGGATGTGGACACCCAGAGCCGCCGCCAAAGGCACCTCTGGCGAGGTCGCCCGGTCGGACTCCCCCGTTGCGACGCCCACGGTGGAGATGGCGCGTGTCGCAAGTGTGACCGCGCTCGTGTTCGAGCGGCTCAGTCCGGAAAGCCGCTCGGTCGCGATGAAGGCTGCGCTCCAGTATGCCGAGAGCGGCAGCGCGACCGCTGCCGACTACCAGGGCGTCTTCGTGCAGGATCTGTCGCTGCGCGTGGTGCAGCCATTCACGACCGATCGGCGGCGACTCGAGGCGGGCATTCGCGCGGCGGCCACCTCCGCGACGTCTTTCAACGAGGCGAACCGGGTCGGGCTTGGCACCGGCTCCCTACCTCCCACCATCGGCGCTGAATTCGGAGGGGGCCTGTTGTCGGCCAGCATGGCCGCGGACCCGCTGGCCGATCTGGCGGCCAAGGCGCAGACCTCCCGTGGCGTCGCGGTGAAAATGCAGACATCTGCCTCTCTTGATGGCTTGCGCAGCCTGGTGGTGGCCCTGTCGGCGGTGCGTGGCCGCAAGGCCATCCTGTACTTCTCGGACGGCCTGGCGTTGTACGCCCCGGGATTCAAGTTCAGCGCCAGCGAGTTTCGCGAGAAGCTCGATGCCGTCATTGCGCTCGCGAACCGCGTCAATGTCTCGGTCTATCCCATCGACACCGTTGGCCTCCGAGTGCACAGCCAGGACCTTGCGAATGCGACGGCGCTGCGGGAGGCAGCGAACGGCGATTTCGAGGCCAACGCTACCAGCCCAGGCGGCGGCGGGGCGGCGATCGGTCTCGGTGAAGGCATCGTGCAGGGCGGTACCACGAGCGCGGTGTTCAATCGGCTCGCGTCGGGCACCGGCGGTATCGTGATCGAGAATACGAACGATCTGGCCAAGGGCCTCCGACGGATCGAGGACGATCGGCGCTTCTACTACCTGGTGACCTATCTGCCGACCAATCAGGAGTTCCACGGCGAGACTCGCACGCTCGAGGTACGGGTACACCGACACGGCGTGAAGGTCTTCTCTCGAAACAGCTATATGGCCCTGTCGACTGTGGTCGCTCCGGCGACACCAGCGGTCGAGGCGCAGGCGTGGGCGGCGCTCGAGATGCGCCCGCTGCCGCGCGGCCTGCCGTTCGACGGCGTTGTGGTCAACCTCATGAATCGCAGGGGTGACCCGCACGTGCTTGTGGCGCTTGGCACGCGGAGCGACGTGTTGAGGCACGACACGCTCGCGTCGCGCCCAGCCCCTCCGGACGTGGAAGTCGTGTTTGCCGCGCAGCTGCGCGATGCGTCCGGCGTCGTCGTGCGGAAGGCGAGCGAGGTGCGCACCGTCGCGACTGGGCAGGCGACGCCCGTGGTGTTCGTGCGAGAACCGACGTTGCGCTCGGGCACGTACATGCTGGAATGTGCGATTCATGATCTGAACGCCGACCGGGTCGCGGCGAGGTACCTGCCGGTTACCGTTCCGGAGCCTGCGTCCACGGGATTGGTGCTAGGCGACCTGTTGCTGGTCGATCGCATTGCACCACGACAAACGGGAACTGAGGAGGGCGTCGCATCGGTGCTGGCCACCGAGGGCGGGCTGATCGTCCCTCGATTCGATCGCACCTTCGTCGCCGGTCCGGAAGCTGCCGCCGCGTTCTTCACGCGCGCCCGGTCGTTCGATCAGCAACGACCGGTTGTGGCAAGGGCCGCGCTGCTGCAGGGGCACACGCTGATAGGGGAGGGCGCCCTGGCGCCAACCGCGACGAGCACGCCGGGGGTGGTAGAGGTCTCTGGAACGATTCCATTCGCTGCCGTCGCTCCCGGCGCGTACGTCCTGCGGGTTACCCTCGGACAAGGCAGCACTACGGTCAGTAAAGAAATGGAGATCCGAGTCGTCGAGCAGCCCGAGCAACCGAAGTAGCGAGTCGCCCGGATCAATCCTGGGACTCACTCGCTTGACCTGATGGCATGGGACCTGCGCAATGGCCGGGCGGATTCGCGAATCAGGCGACAGCCTTGTCATTGCGGTCGCCACACATCAGACGCTTGTTGATACGCACGCTGCGGTGACGCTGCTTCACAACGGGGTGGAGTTGGCGAAGGCTCCTCCACTCGGTCGGCTCCCGCTGGCTTCCCTGCCTTCGGGCAGCTACACGCTGACCCTGGCGGTTGCCGGCGGCCCGGTGCGCGTGACGCGCAGCGCAGCGTTCACCGTGCAGTAACGCCCCCGGGAATCGTGACAGACTCTGCGATACCATGAGCGCGATGCCGCCGGCCTTCCCGACGCGGTCCAGCGATACGACCGCCGATGCGGAGCGCGTCCAGCTGGCCCTCATCCGCGCGGCCCCGATCGCCCGGCGGCTGCATCTGGCGTTCAGCCTGTCCGCCGGTGCGATCACCCTCGCGCGAAGGGCGATCGCACGCGCTCACCCGTCTGTTTCACAGGAGGGCCAGGATCTCCTCTTCATCGAGCAGCACTACGGCGCAGCGCTGGCGAGGGAGCTTCGGTCGGACCTCGAACGCCGGCGCCACCAGCGCCACGACCCATGACCGCATCGGATCTCGCCGCGGCCGTGCGGCCCATCGCCGACGCGCTCGACGTGGCCTACTACGTGAGTGGATCAGTCCAGAGCTCGGCACACGGCATCGCGCGCACCAGTGTCGATGCGGACATCGTGGCGGCGCTCGAGGCCCGACACGACCGCGCGCGACTGACGCCCGAGCTGGCGCTGCGGTCCGAGCCTTGGCGCGCCTATGGCAGCCGCGCCAGGCGTGGCGACTCAGTCCTGAAGTACCCCGTCACGGTCTTCCACTCCAAGGGAATCAGCATCGCCGGCATCGGCTCGGCCTCGGCGTCGGCGAAATAGGTAAGTGCTTTGAGGTAATGCGTGCGGCTGTAGGCGACCGACGCGTACTTCTTCGCGAAACAGTCGAACACATCGCCGAGCCCGTGCCGCGAGGCGACGAGATACAAGTCCACGAAGTCGCGGCGGCTGCCCCGATCGCCGATCGCCTGAATCTTCATGCAGCCGATGTCCCGCGGGTCCGCGACCAGAAGCCCGCTGTAAGAGCGGAGGGGAAACAGCACCGGGTACGGGTAGTGAAGCAGGCTCACCTTCACCCCGTGCAGCGTCAGGTGCGCAGTGCCCTTCTGCAGGGCCACGCGCTCGAGACCCTGCTGACCACGCAGCAGATCCCCGAGCCGCGCGCTCTCGAACTCGCGTTCGCGGAACAGGTCGAGATCGACCGAACGCCTGTGCCCGTACTGGAGCGCGAGGCCGGTGCCGCCGGCGAGATAGAAGCCGTCGAGCACGCACCTGCCGGCGAGGTCTTCCGCGGCGCGCACCCAGGCGTCGGGCAGGACTTCCGGATGCCACGCCAATCGATGGTCGGGCACGTCAGGGGCGCAGGGCGGCGACGTCGCTTGGAGGTACGTGGAACACGAGGGCCCAGAATGTTGCCGAGCGCGCCGACAGATGGCGATCGGTGCGGAGCACGTCGCGAATCTGGTCAGCGCCGAACGTGCGCATCAGCCACGCGACATCCGCGTCCTCGCCGCGTTCGAGCACCCGCTCGATGGTGTAGCGGGGGTGGGCCGCGGGCTGGAAGCTCTCGACATCCGTGTCCCAGAACAGCGGATGCAAGTGCTTTGGAATCATCGCCTTACATCGTAGTCCCGCCAGCTGACCGCGTCAACGCCTCGGCCGCTGCTTCGCCGAGATCGACTTGATCACCAGCCGCCCGCGCCCGGTCGCGGGCAGCGGCACCTTGCCCAGGCGGCAGGCGTCCTCGATCAGCGCGCACACGTCCGGCCGATCGATGTCCCTGGCGCTCTCGAGCGGGATGAAGCGGCCGCGCGTGCCGGCGCCGCGCAGCAGCCTCCGCGGATCCTTCAGGCGCGCGCCGTAGATGAAGTACAGGTTCACACCCCTGGCGTAGGCCGCCAGCGAGACGATCGCGTCCGAGGCGCGCTCGGTGGACCCGAAGCCGATCGCCAGCGCGTTGTAGTTGTCGTAGACGATCTCGATCGCGGTGGGGAGCCGGGCGCGAAGGGCGCGGCGCGACGTACGGATGAGCCGCGCCACCTCCGGATTGAACCTGGCAATGAAACCGGCGAGCTGCTGTGAAGGGGTCATGTGCGTTTCGCCACCGCCAACGCGATCCCGCCCAGCACCAGGGCTGTCGCGATCGCCAGGCGCAACGTCGCGGGCTCGCCGAGCAGCACGATGCCGCCGACCGCGGCCAGCACCGGGACAGCCAGCTGCACGATGGCGGCGCGGGTAGCCGTGAGACCGCGCAGCGCGCTGTACCACACCACGTAACCGACTCCGGAGGCGAGCGCGCCGGAGAGGCCCGCAAGCACGCCGCCGCGCCACGACAGGTGCACCTGTGGCAGCGCCAGCAGGTTGACCGCGAGCGCCAGCGGAACGGCCCGCACGAAATTGCCCGTGGTCTTCGCCAGCGGATTCCGCTCCCCGCGCCCCATCAGCGAGTACACCCCCCACGCCACGCCGGCCACCGACATCAAAGCGGCGCCTGTCGGGTCGGGCGCCGCCAGTCCGGGTCGCAGCAGGTGGATCAGCCCGGCCACCGCCACGGCGAGGCCAGTCCACTGGCGAGCGTGAGGCCGCTCGCCCGACGCGAGCGCTCCGCCAACCATCGTGAGCTGCACGCCGGCAAACAGAATGAGCGCGCCGGTGCCGGTCGTCAACTGCAGGTACGCGAACGAGAACGGCACGGCGTACAGGAACAGCACGGCGGCCGGGCGCCACGAGCCGGCGTGCCCCATCTCGCCCACGTCCAGCGCACGGGCGATGACCACCAGCGTCACCGCGCCCGCGGCCAGCCGGATCGCGGAGAACGTCGCGGCGTCGATCGCGCCGTCCCTGAGCGCCATCCGGCACAGGACCGAGTTGGCGGCAAAGGCGACCAGGGCCAGCGCCGTGAAGAGGGCGGTGCGCACCGAACTCTACCGGTTGATGCCGTCCCAGTCCTGTTCGTAGTAGCGGACCAGCGCCTGGGTGTTGAGCCGGTTCGGATCGACGGGCACGCGGGCCATGTCGGGCGGAAACGTGAACAGCTGGGGAAGGCCGGCGGCCGTCAGGAACCGGAGGTCCGCCGGCAGGGTGTCGGGCGCCCGGTACGGCGTCCTGCCGCCGAGCACGAATCCCCACTCGCCGAACGAGGGCACGTAGACGTGATACGGCGCCGCCTGGACCCCGCTCGCTTCGACGGTGGTCACCACACACCAGAAGGATCGCCGCGCGAACATCGGCGACGTGCTCTGGACGACGAACCGGCCGTCCGGCACGAGGTGCCGCAGCAGCGCGTGATAGAACGCGGTCGTGTAGAGCTTGCCGATCGAGTACGTGGACGGATCCGGGAAATCGACGACCGCGAAGTCGAACAGATCCGTGGTGCGCTGCAGCCAGACGAATGCGTCCGCGTTGACCACGTGCACCCGCGGGTCGGCGAACGCGCCGTGATTCAGGCGCGTCAGCTCGGGGTGCGTCGAGAACAGCCGCGTCATCTCGGGATCGAGGTCCACGAGCGTGACGTGATCGACACGCGGGTGCTTGAGAATCTCGCGCACCGCGAGGCCGTCGCCGCCGCCCAGCACGAGCACGCGGCGCGCCTCGGGCTGGGCCGACAGGCCGGGGTGCACCAGCGCTTCGTGATAGCGGTACTCGTCCTTCGAGCTGAACTGCAGGTGCGAGTTCAGGAAGAGCCGCAGGTCGTCCTTCCAGGCGGTCAGGACGATCCGCTGGTACGGCGTGTTCCTCGCCAGCACCACATCGTCCGCATACAGGCTGGACTCGCCGAGCTCGAGGATGCGGTCGGCCCAGATCCAGCCGGCGCCGAGCAGCAGGATCACCCCGACCGCCAGCGTGCGCAGGAAGCGCTTCGACGGCAGCGCGTTGGAGAGGATCACGGTCGTCCAGAGCGCGACGCCCGCGTTGATCAGGCCGAAGAGGACGGCCGATCGGACGAGGCCGACGTGCGGAACGAGGACGAGCGGAAAGAGCAGGGAGGCGCCGAGCGCGCCGAGATAGTCGAAGGTCAGGACGTGCGCGATGACGTCCTTGAAGTCGAACCGGTCGCGCAGGATCCGCATCAGGAGCGGGATCTCGAGCCCCACCAGCACTCCGACCGCGACCACGACGAGATACAGCACGAGCCGGAAGCTGGCGGTCCAGGCGAATGCCACGAACAGCACCGCCGAGGAGAAGCCGCCGACGAGCCCCACCAGCAGCTCCACGAGCACGAACCGCGCTGCCACTCCACGCCTGACGTGCCGCGACAGCCACGACCCGATGCCCATCGCCGCCAGGTAGCAGCCGATGACCGTCGAGAACTGCAGGACGCTGTCGCCCAGCAGGTAGCTCGCCAGCGTGCCCGCGATGAGCTCGTACACGAGCCCGCAGGCGGCGATGAGCAGGACGGAGACGAGCAGCGCGGCGGTCACCTGATTCAGTGAATCGCCGCGGCGATGATGATCGACAGGCCCAGCGCCACGAAGCCGATCAGGATCGCGAGGGCCGAGTTCTGCTCCTCGATGATCTCCTTCCAGAGCTGGTACGGCGTCAGCCGATCGACGACGACGAACGACACGATGAACGTCGCGATGCCGAGCACGGCGAACACGATGGCCGCGAGCATGCCTGAGAGCAGGGGAGTCATGGGGCTTACTTGCCTCCAAAGTAGCGCGGTGAGGCGCGGTAGAGCGATCGGTACGACCCGGGGTTGTCGCGGACGGATTTCGGCACGTTGTGGAGCGTCGTGGGGTTGACAATGCTCCACCCGCGGTAGTCGGCGAATGCGGCGGTCGCCAGCACGAGCAGCGCGTAAACCAGGTACACGGTTCGCATCATTGCAGCGTCCTCAGTCTTCCAGTCCCCTGATCCCTGGGCCCTGATCCCCGGCCCCTGGTCCCGTCAGTCATCGTCGTCATCCTTCGGCGCATAGTCGCTCTCCTGCCAGCGCCGCGTCTCGAACGCCGCCGCGCGGAACGTGACGAAGGCGGGCGGCACGACGATGAGCCCGAGCGCGATCAGGTAGTACAACGGCGAGGGCACGTCGTGCAGCACCGTGAGCGAGTAGGAGACCGGAGGGCTCTTCGCGTCTCCCTCGGGCTCCACCCGGAGGTAGTATCGTCCCGGTGCGACGGTGGGGAGGACGGCCGCATCCCGCCGGGAGCCCTCCGTCCAGTTCCCGTCGCTGTCCCTGCCGAAGTAGTAGTCGACCTCGCGGCCGAAGTCGAACGCCTCGCCAGTATCCGCGTTGATCAGTGCCAGGTTCAGATAGATCCAGTTGTTCGAGAGATCCGTCTGGGCCTTCACCTCGACGTTGGCCGGACGGCCGGAAATCTCGAACACGGGCGTGACGAACGACGACTCGGCCGCGCCCGGCCGGAAGGTGTAGCTGCCCGAGAACACCGGCGTCTCGGCGGCGGTCAGCATCCGCACGGCAGCGACCACCAGGAGCAGCACCGTGAGCACGGCGAATGTGGCCCAGTAGAACGCCCGGCGACCGGCATATGGTGAGGGCTGGTTGGCGAAGACGCCCACCGGACGCGGCGGCGGCCCGGTGAGCCCGAACGCCTTCCACAGAACATGGCCGTCCGTGTACGTACCGAGCGACCACGTCGTCTCGTCCTCGGTGCGCTCGGCCGAGAGCATCAGCGGCGGCGCGACGTAGTCACTGACGTTCACCATGTCGCCCGCCCGCACCTGCCAGGGGAACTCGCCGAGCACGTACGCGGTGGTGGCCAGCGCCGTCTGGAACAGCGTGAACGCGCGCCCGTCGTAGAGCGCGCCCGGCTTGCCGTGCGAGCGGGCCGGCTGCGGCATCGATCGCACCTGGACGATGTCGTTCCAGTGCCCCTGGTACTCGCTCAGGTAGCGGAATCCGCGCTCGCGGTTGAACAGCAGATACTCGTTCCAGCCGTACTCCTCGCCGTCCACCTCGATGGTGCGGCGCTGAAAGCCGATGACCTCGTACTCGTGCCCCTCGAGGGCGCCCCGGCTGCCGAGCGGAATCGTCGGCGCGATCTGGCGCCGGGCGACCTCCTGCAGCACCAGCAGGTTCGGGTCGTCCGGAGCCTGGATGGCGCCGCAGCTCGTGCAGGCCACCGTCTTCGTCAGGCCGACCGCGCGCAGCTCGATCGCCGCGCCGCAGTTCCGGCAGTTGAAGCCGGACGACACCGCCTCCGGCCCGCGCGCCTCGGGCTTCAGGTCGCGCAGGTCGAGGTCGTCGAACTCGACGAACACGCCCACGAAGAGGCGCGCCGGGTCCTCGCTGTAGTCGATGGTCGCGAAATGGGCGTCCACCGACGCGAGGTCCGCGAAGAGCACCTTCTCCTTGTCCCGGTACTCGAAGGGCAGCTCGCCTTCCACGCCGCGGTAGCTCGCCCTGGTCAGCGTGGTCACGAGGAACTGGATGCCGTTGAAGGAGTAGCGCTGTCCGGTGACGAGCGAGTCGGCCGCCGGCAGCGGGCCGGGATTCGTGATGCCGCGCGAGACGGCGTAGCCGAGCTGCGCGTCCGACAGCCAGCCGCTGGACCCGTCGCCGAACGCCAGGTGCCACTCGTTCCAGGTGCCCTGGTCGTACTCGTAGACGATGCGGCCCGTGACGAGAAACGGGTCACCCTCGAACCGCCCGGCCGTCCCGACCTGGATCGGCGACGCATCCGGCGGGAGATCGGCCACCACGCCGACCTTCTGGAGGTCCACGTCGTGGCGCACCAGCACCGACCGGCAGTTCGGGCACACCGTCTGGACGGCGCTCGACCAGCGGAACTCTATGGGCGCCCCGCAGTTCGGGCACGCGCCAACGGGCCGGGACATCGGGGCGAGTCTACAACAGTGCGAAGTGCGGAGTGCGGAATGCGGAATGACTGCCGACTGCCTACTGCCTACTGCCTACCGCCTACTGCCTACTGCCTACTGTTCATCCGCGCGTCGAGCGTGACGATCGCCTCCACGATCATGTCGGCGGCGTCGCCGAAGAAGCCCGGCTCGATCTTGTCGGGCGTGTCCGTGGGCTCGTGATAGTCGGCATGATCCTCGACGCCGAAATACACGAACGGGACGCCCGCGTCGTTGAACGGCCCCTGGTCCGATTCATCGGTCCAGTCGTCGACCCCGCCGGCCAGACGCACCGGACGGTCGTGCCCGAAGAGGATCCGGACGGCGGAGCGGCGCTGCACGTCCTCGAGGATCGGCTTGAGCCAGGGCGACTGGTAGGTGCCCGCCGCGAAGATCTCGCGCCGGTCGTTTCTCGAGACCATGTCCAGGTTCACGTCGAGCGCCAGCGAGGTGGCGAGGCGCCAGCCCGGATCCGACAAAGGCCTGCGCGCCGCGCAGGCCAAGCTCCTCCGCGTCGAACGCGACGAAGATCATCGGGTGCTGCGGCGGGTGCGCCATGAACCACCGGGCCGCCTCGAGCAGCGTCGCCACGCCCGATGCGTTGTCGTCGGCGCCGTAGTAGATGCGGCCGTCCTGCACGCCCAGATGATCGTAGTGCGCACTGACGACGAGGGCCTTCAGGCCGGACGCGCGTCCGGAAATGCGCCCGACGACGTTGGCCGCGTCCGCGTACTCGGTGGTGAACGGGCGGCCCGGCGTGACCAGCGCGCGCCCGCTGTGATGGGTGAAGCCGAACGGTTCCAGGAAGCCGGAGGATCCGGCGGGCGCGAGGCCGATGGCCGTGAACTGCGCCACCACCCACGCCCGCGCGGCCCGACCGCCCGGCGTGCCCGTCCGCCGCCCGGCGAAGTCTCCGGACGCCAGCCGCGTGACCTCGCCCATCAGGCGCGCGCGATCGACATGGCGCGCGACGGCGGCCTCGGCGGCGGGGACGGGCGGCTGCGCGGCAATCGCGCGCTCTTCGAGCGACGTCGCCACCCGGAAATACACGAACAGCACGACAAAGAGGCCCAGCCCCGTCAGCCGCCGCTTCGTCCGCCCGCTCATCCGTCGAGTCTAGCAGGCCTCGATTCCCAACTCCCAACCTCCAACTCCCAACCTCCAACTCCCAACTCCCAACTCCCAACTCCCAAGCGTCCAGAGTTCCCTTGGGAGTTGGGTGTTGGAAGTTGGAGGTTGACCCGTGTCAGGCCCTATTACGGCTCACACGGCCGGTCGAGCGCCTTCACGTCGTCCACACCCAGGAGCGGGATCGCGAGTGAGCCCTTCATCTGCGTGCTCGACTCGGCCTTCTTGTCGTCGGCGCCTTCCCGCTCGACTTCGGTCTTCGTGTGCACTTCGACCTTGCCGTCATTGCCGACGTCGGCAGCCTTGCCCTTGATTTCCACGAGCTGGCCGACATGCTCCGACAGCTCGTCGTTCTTGCCGACCAGGGTATAGGCTCTCGACGTGACGTGCTCCCCGCGCACGTCGGCGAGGAAGTAGCCGGTGCCCGACGGTGAATTGCGGACGCACCCCGTGACGGTCACGTCCTTGCCGCCCTTCACCTCGAGCTCCGACTTCTGCTTCACCGTGGTTGACTGCGCGGCCAATCCCACGCTGGCGCCAAGGGCCAGCACCGTTCCCAGTATCAACGTCTTCATCGGCAACCTCCACTGCGGTCCGTGCAACTTCGACGCCGGGCGGGCCGCCGGCGGACAAGTGACGCCTCGGCTGGCGGTTGCACGGCAGAGGCAGTGCGAGCTGCAGCCGAGCCCATCCGGAGGGCGACGTGACGGCCGCGTCAAACCTACACGGCCTGCTCCAGCCGTCGCACGGTTGCCATGGCTGGCATCGGCGCACTACAGTCGCAGCTCATGAATAGCTCCGGACTCTTCCGTACGGCAGTGCTGCCGGCGGCGGCCGCGGCGCTGGCCGCCGGTATCGCCGTACAGGCGCAGCCGGCTCCGGTGACGGTCTTCACCAACGCGCGCGTCATTCCCATTGCCGGCCCACCCATCGAGCACGGCACGCTGGTCGTGCAGGGCACGACGATCCTGGCTGTCGGTCCGACCGCGTCGGTCAACGCACCGCGCGGGGGCACGGTGATCGACCTCGCGGGCAAGACGGTGATGCCGGGCCTCGTGGACTCGCACAGCCACATCGGCAGCCCCGCGGGCGGCGACGGCTCGGCGCCGATCCAGCCGGACGTGCGCGTCCTGGACGCGATCGACGTCCGCGCGTCGAGCATTCGACGCGCGCGTGCAGGCGGCATCACCACCGCCAACGTCATGCCGGGGTCCGGCCACCTGCTGAGCGGCCAGACGCTCTACCTCAAGCTCAGGCTGGGCAACACGATCGACGACCTGCTGATCCACCTGCCCGACGGGCGGATTGCCGGCGGGCTGAAGATGGCCAACGGGACGAACTCGATGCGCACCAACGGCACGGGGCCCTTCCCGGGGACGCGCGCGAAGTCTGCCGCGCTGGTCCGCGAGCAGTTCGTGAAGGCCCTCGAGTACCGCGACAAGGTGCGCAAGGCGGCCGGAGACCCGTCGAAACTGCCCCCGCGCGATCTCGCCATGGAAGCGCTCGTCGAGGTGCTCGACGGCACGCGCACGGTGCACTTCCACACGCATCGCCACGACGACATCATGACGGTCATCCGCCTGTCGCAGGAGTTCGGGTTCAAGCCGGTGCTGCACCACGTATCGGAGGGCTGGAAGGTGGCCGACGAGATCGCCAGGGCCGGCCTTCCCGCCTCGGTCATCGTCATTGACTCGCCCGGCGGCAAGCTCGAGGCGCTCGACGTGGCGATGAAGACCGGCGCCGTGCTCGACAGGGCCGGCGTCCTCGTGGGGTTCCACACCGACGACTACATCACCGACTCGCGCCTGTTCCTGCGCTCGGCGGGCCTCGCGGTCCGCGCGGGCATGCCGCGCGACAAGGCCCTGTACGCGATGACGATGGCCGGCGCGCGGATGCTCGGGCTCGACTCGCGGATCGGGTCGCTCGCGAAGGGAAAGGACGCGGACTTCATCGTCCTCTCCGGCGATCCGCTGAGCGTCTACACGCACGTCGAGCAGACCTGGATCGAAGGAACGAAGGTCTTCGATCGCAGCACGCCGGAGGATCGCCTCTACGCCACGGGCGGATACGGCGCCGGCCGCGACGAGTCGCTGCACGACGACGAGGAAGACATTGAACATTGAGGATTGACGATTGACGATTGACGATTGGGGATGCGAGCGACACGCGATGAGCCTCGAGAGACGAATGACAACTGACGAGCGGCGAGGACGGATCCGGGCGGCGGTGGCGGCGTTCCTGCTGGCCCTGTGGCCGGCGGGCGTTCTGGCGCAGGTGGCCGTGAAGGCGGAGACCCTCCACACGATGGCCGGGCCGCCCATCGAGAACGGCGTGGTGCTGGTGGGGAAGGACGGCAGAATCGAGCGCGTCGGACCGGCCGCGGCGGTCAGCATCCCGCCCGGCTACCGCACGCTCACGGCGAAGGTGGTCACGCCCGGGCTGGTGGACGCGCACTCGGTGGTCGGCCTGGCGGGGGCACTGAACCAGCCGCACGATCAGATGCAGCTGGAGCTCTCCACGTCGATGCAGCCCGAGCTGCGCGCGATCGACGCCTACAACGCCCGCGAGATGCTGGTCGCGTGGCTGCGCACGCACGGGATCACGACCGTGCACACGGGCCACGCGCCCGGCGCGCTGATCTCCGGCCAGACCATGATCGTGAAGACGGTCGGCGACGAAGTGGAGGAGGCCACCATCGTGCCGGTCGCGGCGATCGCCTGCACGCTGGGCGCCGACGGCCTGGCCGAGCACGGCAAGTCTCCCGGCACCCGGTCCAAGGCCGTGGCGATGCTCCGCGAAGAGCTGATCAAGGCCAGGGAATACGTGGCGAAGCTCGCCGGGCCCGAGGACAAGCGTCCGTCGCGCGATCTCCGGCTCGAAGCCCTCGGGAAAGTCGTCAGCCGGGAGCTGCCGCTCCTGGTGACCGCGCAGCGCACGATGGACATCATGGACGCGCTCCGCATCGCGCGCGAGTTCGACATCCGCCTGATCCTCGACGGCGCTGCCGAGTCGTATCTCGTGCTCGATCAGATCAAGGCGGCGAAGGTGCCGGTGATCGTGCACCCGACGATGTTCCGGGCCGGCGACGAAACCGAGAACCTGTCGATGGAGACGCCGGCGACGCTGAAGAAGGCGGGCATCCTCGTGGCCCTGCAGAGCGGCTACGAGACCTATGTGCCCAAGACTCGCGTGGTGCTCTTCGAGGCGGCCGAGGCCGCGGCCAACGGACTGTCGTTCGAGGAGGCGCTGTCGCTCGTCACGATCGACGCGGCGCGGATCCTCGGGATCGACGCGCGCGTCGGCTCGCTCGAGGCGGGCAAGGACGGCGACCTGGCCCTGTTCGACGGCGACCCGTTCGAGTTCACGTCACACGTCGTCGCAGTCCTGATCAACGGGCAAGTCGTGAGCCAGGACGTCCAGTGAGCCAGGCCGGCCGCTGCTCGTAGACGACCATCGCGGATGCGCCGGCGCGGCCGGTCGCCACCTGCCGGTGGGTCCAGAGTCCGGCGTCCACGGGCGGACCGTCGGCAGAGGGCCGCACCAGGAGCGCCACCCGGTCGAGCGTGGGCGGCCTCGCCTCGAGGAACTGCCCGTACGCGGTCGAGATCCCCTCGATTTCCGCCATCACTCCCGTGCGGTCCAGCAGGCGCGCGTCGCTGAACGGATACCACACGCGCGACAGATGGAAGAGGAACTGCAGGTGGATGGCCGGGCCGGTGCCGATGGTCCGGGCCTCCTGGTCGAGCACCCTGCGCACGTCGGCGCACGAGTAGCCCCAGCGCGCGAACGACTCGAAGAGCCGGCCCCTGAAGTACGCGCGGCTCGCGCGTCCGCCGGCCGTGCTGGTGTCGACCAGCGGGCGCCGGGGCACGTCGGCGTAGTCCGGGACGAACTCCAGCACAGGCGCCGCGGGCAGGCGGATGGCCACATCGGGCGCAAGCCCCGGATCGGCGAGGACCACGACCCGCGCGGGGCTGGCCTCGAGCGCCTCGCGAAGGCCGAAGGCCGCCGCCGACGCTCGATCGTTGGCGGGCGTGAACGCCCGGTACGTGTAGCGCTGCCCTTCGACGACGAGCGCCAGCATGGCGGCGGTGACGATCAGGGCCAGCGCTGTCGTGCGGGGTCGATGGACCGGAATCGTTCGCACGGCCACGCCCAGCGCCGCGGCGCCAATCACCAGCAGGGGGTAGTTGCTGTAGCGCTCGAAGTCCCTGGCGGAAGCCATCAGGTGCGTCAGCAGCTGCTGGTTCGTGAGCACGAGCGGCACGGCGCCGGCCGCGACCGCCAGGCCGAGCATCGTCCGGTCAGCGGTCCGGCGCACGACCACGCAGCAGGCCAGCAGCGCGACCGCGTAGACGACCGCGGGGGTCACCACCGGCAGCGACGAGGCGTAGAGATGGCGGCTGATCGTCCCGCTGCCGCCGCCGGTTGTCAGGCCCCACGCCGCCTGTCCTGCGAACACCGCCAGCGTGACACCCAGACAGGCCGCGAGCGTCCTCATCGCGTCGGTGCGACGCGTGAGGGCCAGGTCCGCGGCCAGCAGGCCCTCGAACAGGACGACCGGCGCCGTGATGAAGACGTAGGTCCACGGCAGCAGGAGGTGCATGGCCGCGAGGCACGCCACCAGCCGCGGCGATCGCACTCCCCGGACCAGCGCGATGACGAGCGCCAGCGTGACGAAGCCGATGACGAGGCTCACCTGCGGCTCGGGCGTGCGGAAGAGCGAGAAGTAGGAGGTGTAGTAGTCCGGGACGAGTCGCTGCCAGTACGGCCCCGCCGCGGTGCGTACCCAGCCGAGCGTGAACGGCCCGGGCAGCAGGTGGGTCACCGCCGAGGAGCCGAAGGACGCGACCTCCTGTCCGAACAGCAGCAGCAGCGTGAGGGCGAGCCGCGATGACAGGGATCGCGCCAGGGCTGCCGCGGCAAGAAAGGCCGCAATCGTGGCCAGGGGCGGAAACACGAGATCGGCCAGCGCGAGCCCCGACGCCTCGCCGCCGCCGGCGGCGACCAGCAGCGCGGGCGGCGCCCACCGACAGGGCCCGGTAGGCGCCGCTGCTTCCGCCGCCCAGCGCCAGCCGGAAGTACGTGCCTTCGTCGTACGAGCCCTTGAAGTAGCTGGGCCCTCCCACGCGGCGTCCGTACACCACGTGCGGGACCCAGGCAATGCACCCGACCAGCAGTGCCAGCACCACCGCGGCGATCACGTCTCGTCGCCCGATCGACATCTGCCGGCGGATTATGTCACCGGAGGACGCAGCCCCCCTGCCACCCGTGAACCCTTGCGTCCGGCCCCCCGGTTCCGTGTATCGTTCGGCGCATGTCCCAGATGCGTTCGACGCGGCGCGACTTCCTGCAGACCGTGGCGGCGACCGGTGCCGCGCTCGTGCTCGCCCCCCGCGCCGCGCGAGCGGCCGACTCGCGGGTGGACGTGCTGCTCGACGAGCCGATCGGCACGATCGCACCCGAGGTGTACGGGCATTTCGCCGAGAACCTCGGCGGCGTCGTCTACGATGGCATCTGGGTGGGCGAGGGGTCTCCGGTGTCGAACGTGGGGGGCATCCGCAAGGCGCTCGTCGATCGCCTGAACGCCATCAAGGCGCCGGTCATCCGCTGGCCGGGCGGGTGCTTCGCCGACAGCTACGACTGGCGCGACGGCATCGGGGCGCGGGCCGGGCGGCCGACGCGCACCAATTTCTGGGTCAACACGAAGGTGCCGCCGTCACCGTCGCAGTACCAATCCGAACGCGTTCGGCACGGTGGAGTTCGCGCGGTTCTGTCGGCTCTCGGGCGCGCAGCCCTACATGGCCGGGAACATCCGCAGCCTGCCCGCCCGGGACTTCTACCAGTGGGTCGAGTTCTGCAACGCACCGGCGGGGACGACCACGCTGGCGAAAATGCGCGAGGCCGAGGGCGAGCGGGACCCGCTGAAGGTGATCTACTGGGGCATCGGGAACGAGCCCTGGGGCTGCGGCGGCGATTTCAGCGCCGAGGACTACGCGACCGAGCTCAAACGCTACACGGCGTGGGTGCCCTCCTATGACCTGGCGCTGCGGTACATCGCCGCCGGGGCCAGCGACGGCGACGTCGAGTGGACGCGCCGGTTCTTCGCGAAGCTGACGGCGGAGAACCGCGGGATGGCGCACCGGCTGTGGGGCTTCTCGTTCCATCACTACGCCACCAACGTCAGCGGCGGCCGGTCGAACGACTGGAACGAGAGCAAGGGCCCCGCCGTCGGCTTCACCACCGAGCAGTATTACGAGCTGCTGAAGGAAGGCGACAAGATGGACGCCTTCATCAACGCTCACTGGCTCACGATCGGTGAGTTCGACCGCGACCACCACGTGAAGCTCGTGGTGGACGAGTGGGGCTCCTGGCACCGGCCCGGCACGCAGGCGGCGCCCACCGACACGCTCGGCCAGATCTCGACCCTGCGTGACGCGCTGCTCGCGGGCCTGACGCTCGACACCTTCCAGCGCCACGCGGACAAGATCGGCATGGCCAACATCGCGCAGCTGGTCAACTGCCTGCAGTCGCTGTTCGTCGCCCACGGCGATCGATGCATCGTGACGCCCAACTACCACGTGTTCCAGATGTACATGGATCACATGGGCGCCGAGTCGGTGCGCACGATGGTCGCGGCGCCGACCGTGTCGTACCAGCGCAACGGGCAGCCCTCGACGTTCTGGGGGCTGGCCGGCTCGGCGTCGCGCCGCGACCGGACGGTCACGCTCACGCTGGTGAATCCCAGCGCGACCGACGCGCGCGAGACCGACGTCGCCGTGCGGGGCGCGCGCGTCGCCTCGTGCCGCGTGCGCACGCTGACCGCCGACGCGCTCGACGCGCACAACTCGTTCGACCAGCCCGAGGCGGTCCCATATCCGGTCGAGACGTCGCCAGCGGTGGGCGCCTCGGGCCTGGTGCTCACGCTGCCGCGGGCGTCGGTGAGCAGGATCACGATGGGGATCTAGGGATCTGGGGATCTGGGGATCTGGGGATCTGGGGATCTGGGGATCTGGGGATCTGGGGGGTGAAATCAATGCGACGACTGGTGCTTCCGCTCTGCCTGCTCATTGCTTCTGCCGCGTCCCTGGCGGCGCAGAATCGGCCTCCAGCGCCCGGCGAGGACTGGGTGCCGCTGTTCAACGGCACCGACCTGAGCGGCTGGACCGAGGTCGGCAAGGAGAAATGGACCGTGGAGAACGGCGTCATCCACGGGCAGGCGGTCACCAAGGAGTACGGCTACCTGATGACCGAGCAGCACTACACCGACTTCGATCTCGCGGTGAAGTTCCTCTGCGAGGGCGACGGCAACAGCGGCGTCTTCTTCCACACCGCGTTCAAGCCGGGCACGGCCGACGTGTCACAGGGATTGCAGTTCGAGGTGGACTGCACGCTGAACCGCCACACCGGCGGCATTTATGGCGACGGACGCAACTGGGTGGTGTGGCCGCTGGCCGAGAACGAGACGGTCGTCCGCAGGGGCGAGTGGAACGAGTACCTGCTGAAGGTGCACGGCAACCACTACGTGTCGCGCCTGAACGGCGTGCCCATGGTGGACTTCACCGATCCAAGCCCCAAGTCGTTCGACGGCGGCATTGCCCTGCAGCTCCACGCCGGCGGGCAGGGCAACATGAAGTTCAAGGACATCTACATCCGGGACCTGACGAGGCGCTGAAGAGGGGTGCCGGGTGCTGGGTGCTGGGTGCGGGGTGCGTGCTGGGTGCTGGGTGCGGGGTGCGTGCTGGGTGCCGGGTGCGGGGTGCGTGCCGGGTGCCGGGTGCGGGGTGCGTGCTGCGACGCCGAGGACTGACTCGCGCTGACGCACCGCATGGAGGGAGCCGACAGGGCCTGGGCACCAGATGACACCGCCCCCGCGTCTGCGATAGGCTTCTCAGGTTCCCGTTCCTGCCGCCATCCGAGAGAGGGTCCTTGTCATGCGGAAGACCATGCATGCCGCCGGCGTGGTGCTCGGCGCCGCGCTCGTCATCGCTCCGCCCGTCGCCGCCCAGACGGGCACACGCGCGTTCAGTCTCGACGACCTCGCGAAGCTCCGGAACGTCTCGGACCCGCAGGTGTCGCCCGACGGGAAGTGGGTGGCGTACACGGTCGGCACCGTGGATGTCGAGAAGGACAAGCGCGACACCGACGTGTGGATGGTGAGCTGGGACGGCAGCCAGCAGATCCAGTTGACGTCCAGCAAGGACGGCGAGTCGCAGCCGCGCTGGAGCCCCGACGGCAAGTACCTCGCGTTCGTCTCGTCGCGCGGCGACGAGGACGAGAAGAAGAAGAAAGAGGGCGCCCAGGTCTGGCTGCTGAACCGGGCCGGCGGCGAGGCCCAGAAGCTGACGGACGTCAAGGGCGGCGTGAACGAGTACGCCTGGTCGCCCGACGGCCGCACGCTCGTGCTCGTCGCGGACGATCCGGACCCGACCGACGAGCCCGAGAAGATGGAGGGCTGGAAGCGCAAGACCGCCCCGCCCATCGTGATCGATCGCTACGCGTTCAAGCGCGACCTCGGCGGCTACATGACCCACCTGCACTCCCACCTGTACCTCTTCGACCTCGACTCGAAGAAGGCCGAGCAGATCACCTCAGGCGACTACGACGACCGGCAGCCGGCCTGGTCGCCCGACGGCACGAAGATCGCCTTCGTCAGCGAACGTGCGCCGACGGACCCCGATCGGGTGCAGAACTCGGACATCTACGTGATCGACGCGAAGGCCGGCGCCTCGCCCGTGCAGGTCACGACGTTCGACGGCGTGGACGGCGGGCGCCCGGCGTGGAGCCCGGACGGCCAGTGGATCGCGTACCTCCAGGGCGACCAGACCCGCTACTACGCCTACAACCTGAACACGCTGGCCGTTGTGGCGGCCTCCGGCGGCACCCCCCGGATCCTGACGACGACGCTGGATCGGGCGGTGGCGAACCCGACGTTCTCCAGTGACGGAACGTCCATCATGGTGACCGTCGAGGACGATCGCGCCGAGTATCTCGCCCGCGTGCCGGTCGGCGGCGGCAGCCTCGAGCCCCTGACCACCGGCCGGCGCGTGGTCAACGACTACAGCGTCGGCGGCGACGGCGAGACCGCCGTCCTCATGTCCACCGACGGCACGCCCTCCGAGGTGTATGCCCTCGACAACCGGCAGCTCCGGCCGCTGACGAAGCAGAACGCCTGGACGGCCGGCATCGCGTTCTCGAAGGTCGAGGACGTCACGTTCACCGCGTCGGACGGCACGGTCGTGAACGGGCTGCTCTCGCGGCCCGCCGATGCCGCGGCGGGGACGAAGCTCCCGATGATCCTGTGGATCCACGGCGGACCCAACGGCCAGGACGACCACTCGTTCGACTACGAGCGCGAGACCTACGCCGCGCACGGCTACGCCGTGCTGCAGGTGAACTACCGCGGCAGCTCCGGCCGGGGCGGCAAGTACCAGAAGGCCATCTACGCCGACTGGGGCCACTTCGAGGTCGTGGACCTGCTCGCCGGGGTTGACTGGGCCGTCAAGAGCGGCAACGCCGATCCCGGGCGGCTCGGCATCGGCGGCTGGAGCTACGGCGGCATCCTCACCGACTACAGCATTGCCACCGATCCGGCGCGGTTCAAGGCCGCCAACTCCGGCGCCGGCAGCGCCCTCCAGCTGTCGATGTACGGCACCGACCAGTACGTGGTGCAGTACGACACGGAGATGGGGCAGCCGTGGAAGGCCGAAGACGTCTGGCTGAAGGTGAGCTACCCGTTCTTCCACGCCGATCGCATCAAGACGCCCACGCTGTTCATGTGCAGCGAGAAGGACTTCAACGTGCCCTGCGCCGGCGCCGAGCAGATGTATCAGGCGCTCCGCAGCAACGGCACCGAGACCAGGCTCGTGATCTACCCGGGCCAGCACCACGGCATCCGGGTGCCGAGCTACATCCGCGACCGGCTCGAGCGACGGCTCGCGTGGTACGACGCGCACCTGAAGGACGGAGCCTCCGCGCCCGCCGGCACGCCGACCGGCGGCAAGCACTGAGCGTGCGCGACCGGCCGATCGAGCTCGATCCCGACGCCTTCCGTGCGCTCGGCCACGGCCTGGTCGATCGGCTTGCCGACTTCCTCGCCGAGCTGCCGGGCCGTCCGGTCCACCCGGGCAACAGCGTGGCCGGGCTCCGGCAGGCGCTCGGCGGCGGCGGCCTGCCGGAGGACGGCGAGGACCCTGCGGCGGTGCTCGACGCTGCGGTGCGGTTCGTCCTGGGCCACTCGCTCTTCAACGGCCATCCCCGCTTCATGGGGTACATCACCTCGTCGGCGGCGCCGCTCGGGTCGCTGGCCGACCTGCTCGCCTCGACGGTGAACCCCAACTGCGGCGGCTTCGGCCTGTCGCCGGCCGGCACGCTCGTGGAGGAGCAGGCCGTGCGGTGGATCGCGGAGCTGCTCGGTCTGCCGAAGGGCACCGGCGGCATCCTCGTCAGCGGCGGCAACATGGCCAACATGGTCGCCTTCTGGGCCGCGCGCGCGGCGCGCGCCGGCCGCGACGTGCGCGCCGGCGGGCTCGCTGGCGGCGCCCCGCTCACGGCCTATTGCTCCGCGGAAACGCACACCTGGATCCAGAAGGCCGCGGACCTGTCGGGCCTCGGCACGAACGCCGTGCGCTGGATCTCCGCAGACGAGGACCAGCGGATGCGCGTCGGCGAGCTCGCCGCGCGCATCACCGCTGATCGCGCCGACGGGCGGCTCCCCTTTCTCGTCGTCGGGACCGCCGGCACGGTCAGCACGGGAGCGGTGGACCCGCTGCAGGAGATCGCGGCGGTCTGCCGGCGTGAAGGGCTGTGGTTCCACGTGGACGGCGCCTACGGCGCCCCCGCCGTGGTGAGCGAGGGCGCGCCGCCGGACCTGGCGGCGATGGCCCAGGCCGACTCGGTGGCCGTGGATCCGCACAAGTGGCTCTACGCGCCGCTCGAGGTCGGCTGCACGCTCGTCCGCGATCCGGCGACGCTGGCCGGTGCGTTCTCGTATCACCCGGTCTACTACCACTTCGAGAGCCTCGGCGACGACGTGCCGCCGAACTATTACGAGCTCGGACCTCAGAACTCGCGCGGCTTCCGCGCGCTGAAGGTCTGGACGGGGCTCCGGCAGGCCGGGCGGCGCGGGTACGCGCGGATGATTGGCGACGACATCCGCCTGGCGGGTGAGCTGTTCGACCTGGCCGCTCGGCACCCCGAGCTCGAGGCAGTGACCACGCACCTGAGCATCACCACGTTCCGCTACGTGCCGGACGGCGCCGATCGCACCGGCCCCCCGGCGGCGCTCAACGCGCTCAACGAGCGCCTGCTGGAACGCCTGCAGCAGAGCGGCCGCGCCTACGTCTCGAACGCGGTGGTCGGCGGCCGCTTCCTGCTCCGCGCCTGCATCGTCAACTTCCGCACCGACCGCGAGGATCTCGAGGCGCTCGTCGATGCCGTCGTCGACATCGGCCGCGAGCTCTCGACCGCCGACGCCAGCCGCGCGTGACGCCGCCTTGGGCGTTGGGCGTTGGGCGTTAGGAGTTGGGCATTGGGCGTTGAGAGCTGAGCCTTGCGAGTTGACGATGACTATTCGCCCAGAATCCGCTCGATCCGCCGGTCCGGCACCAGCCACATCAGCGCCACCGTCACGTACAGCAGATCCGAAATCCCCTCGTGGACGAACGCCGCGGGGATGGCGAGCGCGTAGAGCAGCAGCGAGAGCTTGCCCTTCCGGTCGCTGCCGGTCGCGCGCGCCAGGAGTGAATCCGGGCCCGCCTGGGCGATGAGCCTGTTCGACAGGATCGTGTACGACACAGCCGCCATGATGAGGACGATGCCGTAGGCCGCGGTCGGCACCGGCGCGAAGTGGTGCTCGCCCATCCAGCCGGTCACGAACGGCACCAGCGACAGCCAGAACAGCAGGTGCAGGTTCGCCCAGAGGATCGCCCCGTTGATCCGGCTGGCCGCGTGCAGCATGTGATGGTGGTTGTTCCAGTAGATCCCCAGATAGATGAAGCTGAGGACGTACGTGAGGAACTTCCACTGGAGGTGCGCGAGCGCCGCCCACGTCGTGTCCTCGGGCGGACGCAGCTCCAGCACCATGATCGTGATGATGATGGCAATCACGCCGTCGCTGAACGCCTCGAGCCGTGCTTTGCCCATGGGGGTACTCCGACCCGCGAAACCGCGCGTGCTACGATTCGCCCGCTATCGGCCCATCATCCTCTCACGGAGTGACCTCGATGCGACGTGCCGCCCTCGTCATGATGATCCTCGCCGCTGCCGCACCGCGGGCGGCGGCGCAGGAGCAGCCCGATCCGCGGACCCTGATTCCTGCCGGCACGCTGAACGCAATTGCTCAGCACGTGTCGGGCGCCCAGGCCCATTTCAACGTGCTCGAGATGTGCCCCTACGAGCGGAATCGGCCGCCGGCGGAGTACCAGGGCACGTACCGGGAAGCGACCTACGCGGAGGCCAGGGCGAAGGAATACGGCTTCAGTGACGTCCACATCGAGCGCTTCCCGCTCGGGTCGAAGCAGTGGGATGGCGAGATGGCGGAGCTGTGGGTGACCGAGCCGGGCCCGCCGGAGCTGATTACCAGTTATCGGGACGTCACGGCCACGCTCGCCACCGGCAGCCGCAGCGGCGACGTGACCGCCGATCTGATCTACGTCGGCCGCGGCGACAAGGACGAGGACTACGCCGGGAAGGACGTGAAGGGAAGGATCGTCCTCTGTTCCGGTCCGGTCGGTGCGGCGCACAACCTGGCGGTCCGCACGCTCGGCGCCGAAGGCGTCGTCAGCTTCTACAACGGGACGGGCAAGCCCGTCGATCGGCCCGACCAGATCGCCTGGAGCGGCATCAGCGCCGGATCCGACCCGAGCGCGAAGACGACCTGGGGGTTCATCCTGTCGCTCCGCATGGGTCTCGATCTGCTCGCGCGGCTCGAGAAGCACGCCGATCTGGCCGCGCATGCCGTGGCGTCGGTCTCGACCGACATGGTCGGCGCGAACCAGACGATCAATCACAACTCGCTGCACCTGAACCAGACGCCGTATTCGATCCCGAGCGTGCTGAACGACGTCTCGCGCCAGTTCTTCGAGTACGTCGGCGACACGAACCGCGAGAAGCTCCACAACCGGCGGATCGCGTACGCGTTCGCGAACCCCATCCTCGATCCGCAGGGCACGCGCGACCCGTTCTGGTACCACATCGAGAAGTTCTACGGGTCCAGCGACCACCAGGTGCACCTCGACTGGGAGCCGCGCATCCCTGCCGTGCAGTTCGGCAACTGGCCCGACGCCGTCTACCACTCGAGCGACGACTCGCCCGCCAACCAGGACCCGACGCAGATGAAGCGCGCGGCGTTCCTGATGGTGACGATCGGGAGCGTCTTTGCCAACGCCGGCCCGGACACCGCCGTGTCGGCCGCGGAAGTCGCGCTCGGCTACGCCGGCGACCGGCTCGCCGGCGACCTGCGAAACGCGCTCCTGCTCATCGCGACCAGCGGCGCCGACACGCTGAACGACAGCTACAAGGAGGCCCTGAACGTGGTGACCCAGGCCTACATCCGCGAGCGCGCCGCCGCGAAGGTGTTCGTGTCGAAGGTGCCCGGCAAGGAGCCGCCGCGCCGGCGCCGTCCGCAGGAAGGACCGCCACCGCCCCTGAGCGGGTATTACGCCATGGAGGCGCGCAACTGGGCCGACGGGCAGCACTCGCTGCTCGACATCCGGAACGCGCTCTCCGCCGAGTTCGGCCCGATCGGACTGGAGAAGGTTGACCAGTTCTTCCAGGACGGCGAGAAGGCGGGGTTCTACACCAGGGAGACGCGATAGAACTCCCAACTCCCAACTCCCAACGCCCAACTTCCAACGCCCAACTTCCAACGCCCAACTCCCAACTTCCAACGCCCAACTCCCAACGGGTCCGCCAAGTCGCCTGGGACTTGTCGCTTTGGGAGTTGGAGGTTGGAGGTTGGGAGTTGACGTGGGCCGTCAACGAGTCACCGGCGGGCGCGGTACGGCGTGTGCAACAGTCGCGGGCGGGCCGGTCGCGCCGACCGGCCTCCTTCCTCCCGGAGGCCGCCATGCGACGCCTTCTGTGCACGCTTCTCGTCATCGTTGCCGCAGGTTTCGCGGGCCTTGGCGCCCAGGCGCCTGCGGGTCCGGCGACCGATCTGCCGATCCGGCGGGTCGTTCTCTACAAAAGCGGAATTGGATTCTTCGAGCATGTTGGCCGGGTGACCGGCAACCAGCGGGTCGCCGTCGGCTTCACCTCGGCCCAACTGGACGACGTGCTGAAGACGCTGACCGTCCTGGACCTGGATGGCGGCGTCGTGTCGTCGGTGGGCTTCAACTCGCAGGCGCCGCTCGATCGGCGGCTCGGCGACCTCGGGCTTCCTGTCGGCGACGCCAGCACGCTGGCGGGCTTTCTCGCCAGCCTTCGGGGCGCCCGGCTGGAACTGGGTCGCGGCGGCACCACGGTGAGCGGCCGGCTGCTGAGCGTCGAGCAGGGCACGCGTACACGCGGCGACGTCTCGGAGGACGTGGCAACGGCCTCCATCGTGTCCGATGCTGGTGCCGTGCACACGATGGACCTCGGGCCAGGCACGACGGTCCGCTTTGCCGATCCCGCGCTGAACGCGCGCGTCACGCGCTACCTCGAGCTGCTCGCGGCGTCAACGGCACAGGACCGTCGCACGCTCGACATTGCGACGTCTGGCTCGGGGCAGCGGCGGCTGTACGTCAGCTACGTCAGCGAAGTGCCGGTCTGGAAAACGACCTATCGTCTCATCCTCCCATCGGGCAGCGACACGCCGAGGCTCCAGGGCTGGGCGATCGTGGACAACACGGTGGGCGAGGACTGGACGGGCGTGGAGCTCTCGCTCGTCGCCGGATCGCCGCAGTCGTTCATCCAGGCGCTGTCGCAGCCGCTCTATGCCCGGCGTCCGACCGTGCCGATGTCGGCGGGCCTGCTGCCGCAGCCGCAGCTTCACGGCGGCGCGATCACGGGCGCGAGCCGGACGATTGCGGCGCGCGTCGTGGATTCGTCGGGCGCCGTGCTTCCGGGGGTGTCGGTACGGCTCTCGGAGCCCAACGGGCGCCTTCGATCTGTCGTCACCGATGCTCAGGGCCGATTCGCCGCCGACGTCGACTCGGGACCCGTCCGCGCGCAGTTCACGTTGAGCGGCTTCAAGCAGGCGCAGGCAACGCTCCAGCCTGGGGTCGAGCAGCTGGTCACGCTTCAGGTGGGCAGCACGACGGAGACGGTGACCGTGGGCGCACTCCAGCCGGGTGTGGCCATTGACAGGGCCATGACGGGTGGCAGCGGGGGCGGCGTGGTCGGTGGCGTTGTCGGCGGCGCGCCCGCCAGAGTCGGCGGCAACGTCAACGAGCTGATGCTGACGGCCACGTCGTCGGCGGCAACCGCGCGCGATCTGGGCGATCTGTTCGAGTACAAGCTCAATCAGCCCGTCACCATCCGTCAGAACCAGTCGGCGATGGTGCCCATCGTGTCGAGCCATGTCGGCGCCGAGCGCGTGTCGCTCTGGAACCGCACCGACCGCTCGCCGCGCCCGCGCCGCGCGGTGTGGGTGACCAACGACACGGGCCAGACGCTGGACGGCGGGTCGGTCACCATCCTCGACGCCGATACGTTCGCCGGCGAGGGACTCGTTGACAGCCTGAAGCCGGGAGAGCGGCGGCTCGTCTCGTACGCCGTGGATCTGGGCATGCGGGTCGACGCGTCGCCTGGCAGCGCCAGCGGTCAATTTCACCGGGCGCAGCTGGCGCACGGCGTCATGACGCTCGAGTTCACCGAGTGCAATCAGGTCAAGTACGTCGCCAGGAACGACGACAGCAGACCGCGTCACCTGGTCATCGAACATCCCCGGCCCGACGGGTGGACGCTGGTGGAGAACGGACCGTCGCCCGCGGAGACCGCCACCGGCCTGTGGCGCTTCGCGCTCGACGTCGCGCCGAAGACGACGGCGGGCCTGACGGTCACCGCCTATCACCCGGGCGCGCAGCAGATCGCGCTCAACTCCGCGACCGACGATGACCTCAGGGTGTACCTGAAGGACCTGCCGCTGAATGACGCGCTGAAGCAGGCGCTGTCTGACATCATGACCGCCAAGGCCGACATTGCCGCGCTCGCCGCGAGGTCGGACGTCGCCCGCCAGCAGGTGACCGACCTCCAGCAGGATCAGGAGCGGATCCGGAAGAACCTGGCGAGCCTGAAGGGATCGAGCGAGGAGAAGGCGCTGGTCCAGCGCTACGTGAAGGAGCTCGACGCGCAGGAGGACCATCTGCGGACGCTGCAGCAGCAGATGGCCGATCTGGAACGCCAGCGCGCCGAGGCGCAGGCCGCCGTGGACCGGCGGGTCGAGGCGTTCACCCTCGACGCCGGCCCGGGAGCCGCGTCGCCCTGCGGCGGGAACTGAGCGCGCCTCCACGTCGTCGGCGGCTCGACCTCTGGTAGCATCGCCGCATGCGTCTTGCCGCCGCCGCTGCGATCGTGGCCCTTCTCGGCCCGGGTTCGAGCTCTGCGCCCGCGCCCCCCGCCGCCTCCCCGTTCGATGTGGTCATCGCGAACGGCCGGATCGTGGACGGCACCGGCTCGCCCTGGTACCGGGGCGACGTCGGAATCCGCGGCGACCGGATCGCGGCCATCGGCGACCTCTCGGGGGCGGAGGCGACGCGGCGCATCGACGCAGCCGGCCTCGTGGTGGCGCCCGGCTTCCTCGACATGCTGGGGCAGTCCGAGTTCAACGTCCTCGTGGACTCGCGCGCCGCGTCGAAGGTCATGATGGGCGTGACGACCGAGATCACCGGCGAGGGGACCTCCATCGCGCCGGTCAACGACCGCATGGTCGAGGCGGGCAACGCCGTCTGGGAGCACTACGGCCTGACGCGCGACTTCCGGACGCTGGCGGGCTACTTCGAGCGCCTCGAGACGCGCGATCATCCGGCCATCAACATCGCCACGTTCGTCGGCGCCGGCAGTGTCCGCGACGACGTGATCGGCCGTGACGACAGGCCGGCCACGCCGGCGGACCTCGAGGCCATGAAGCGCCTGGTGGCGCAGGCGATGGAAGAGGGGGCACTCGGGCTGAGCACGTCACTGCAGTACGTGCCCGATCGGTTCGCCTCGACCGAAGAAATCATCGCGCTGGCGCAGGTGGCGCGGCAATACGGCGGCGTGTACCTGACGCACCAGCGCTCCGAGAGCGGCGCGATCGATCAGTCGATAGACGAGGTGATCCGCATCGCGCGCGAAGCGAAGATCCCGGCGGAGATCTGGCACTTCAAGACGGCGTACAAGGCAAACTTCGGGCGCATGCCGGCCGAGCTCGCCCGACTCGAGGAGGCCCGGCGCCAGGGTCTGGACGTCACCGCGGACGTCTATCCCTATACGCGGGCGTCGAACGGCCTCGACGCGTGCCTGCCGCTCTGGGTGCGCGAAGGCGGGGCCGACAAGATGGTGGCCCGCCTCAAGGACCCGTCGCTCCGCGACCGCATCCGCCGCGAAATGGCCGATCCGAATACCGACTGGGAGAACCAGTGGTATGGATCCGGCGGCGGCGACGGGGTGATGGTGTCGGCCGTCCTGAACCCGGCGCTGAAGCAGTACGAAGGCAAGACGATGACCGAGATCGGTCGCGAGACGGGAAAGGACCCGCGCGACGCGCTGATGGACCTCGTCATCGCCGACCACGGCGAGACCGAGTGCATCATCGCCATCATGAGCGAGGCCGACGTGCGGGCGGCGCTCGCGCATCCCCTGGTCTCCATCTGCACCGACTCGGGCGCGCGCGCGGAAGACGGCCCGCTGGCCGGCTCGAAGTCACATCCGCGAGGCTGGGGCACGTTCGCCCGGATCCTCGGCACGTACGTGCGGGACGAGCACCTGCTGACGCTCGAGGCCGCCATCCGCAAGATGACGTCGCAGCCGGCCAACCGCGTGGGCCTGCACGATCGTGGGGTCATTCGGCCGGGGATGGCGGCCGACCTCACCGTGTTCGACCCGGACACGATCCGCGATACGGCGACGTTCGAGGACCCGAATCACTACGCGATCGGCGTGCGCGACGTGATAGTGAACGGCGTGCTCGTGGTGGCCGACGGCCGCATGACCGACGCGCGTCCCGGGCGCCCCCTGCGCGGACCCGGGTACCGATCCCGCTGAGCTTCGAGCGTGCACTTATTTCACGACTGCGTTCCGGCGTGAGACGGCCGCACCATCCCACAGCATTCGCAGAAGTGGCCGTGCGACAGTCAGTTGCACGCATACCGCTGAGCCGGTCCCGGCTTGGCACCGTCCCTGCGACCAGGCGTCACCCGGGAGGTGACTCAATGCTGTGGACGATCTTCGTGATCCTGCTCGTCCTGTGGCTCCTCGGCGTCGTCAGCTCGTACACCCTGGGCGGGTTCATTCACCTGCTGCTGGTCATCGCGATCGTGGTGCTGCTGATCCGCCTGATTCAGGGCAGGAATCCCATATAGGGGTGGATGGGAGGATGGATGGATGGGAGGATGGGAGGATGGGAGATGGGAGGATGGAGCCCACCCTCCCGTCCCGGTCCTTCCACTTACAGGCCGAGCACGCGCTCGGCGTTGGCGTAGTAGACCTTCCTGAGGATCTCCTCGGGCAGGCCGATGCCGTAGATGCGCCAGCGGCCCTGTGGCGGCACGGCTGACGGCGCGTAGTCGAAGTACTCGTCCTCGGTCTCGAGGAAGCGGAAGTAGATCGAGTACATCGCGGCGCCGAAGACCTGCTGCGGCGTGTTCGTCGCTTCGGGCGAGGCGTCGGTGCCGAAGAGGATCCGGTCCTGATAGCGATCGAAGAACGTCCGCGAGGCTCGCGGCTGCCGGCCGAGCTCGCCGATCCGGGCGGCCGTTTCGACCATCATGTTGGGAAAGCGGTCCAGCGCCTGGCTCACGGCCGCCAGGTTCTCCGAGTCGTGCCCCACGTGCAGGCACACGAAGGTCGTCTTCGGGTGCCGCGCCAGCATGCGATCCCGCGCGGCGATCAGCTCGTCGAACGACGGGTAGTCCTTGCCGTGGAAGGACCAGTCGGGGTGCGCGTGGAGTTCCTCGTACCGCTCGTTGAAGCGGTCCACCGGCAGGAAGAACGCCTCCGGATCCGCGATGTGGATGGCGATCGGCAGGCCGAGCCCGCCGGCCTCCTCCCACATGGGGTCGAAGCGCGCGTCGTCGATGGGCACGAGCGGTCCTGACGTCACCTGCTCTCGAAGGTAGAGCCCCAGCGTCTTCAGCACCTTGACGCCGTGGGCGCCCGCCGCCTTCGCGCGGCGGAGCTCGTCGGCCTGCCACTGCGGGTAGCCCGGGTCGGTGATGCGGTCATAGGACGGCTCGGTGAACACGACGAAGCGGTCGGGATGAGGCGTCTGGAACGTCGCGATGCTCTTCGCCAGCCCCGTGCCGACGCCCCCCGTGAGGTCCACCATGATCCGCAGGTTGGACTTGTCCATGCCGGCGAGCAGTGCGTCCGGGGTGGCGTTGATCCGGACGTCCTCGCCGAGCGGGACCCCGGCCTTGCTCCGGCTGCGGAAGGTCACGTGGGTGTGGACGTCGATGACGGGATAGCGCGCGCGCGGGACGGGCGTCTCGGGCACGTGGAGCATGCTGCGCGGCTGGAATTCCACGAGCGGCAGCCGGCCTGAGTCGGCCGCTGCCGGCGCCGCCTGCCTGGGCTCGGCGGCCTCGACCGCACTCCGACGTGCCAGGGCTGCCAGCCCCGTGCCTGCCGCCGCCAGCCACCCCCGACGCGTCCACCGTGCCATCGTTGCCCTCCGTTTCCGGCCGCGGAATCGACCCGTGCCGTGCCCGATCTTACGACCACCGGCTACAATTGGCGCATGGAATCCTCCCCGCCGCCGCCCGCTGTGGGCGCCGAGCCGCTCGATTTCATCCGCGAGATCATCGTGTCCGACCGCGCCGCCGGCCGGCACGGCGGCCGCGTCCACACGCGGTTCCCGCCCGAGCCGAACGGCTATCTGCACATCGGGCATGCGAAGGCCATCTGCCTGAACTTCGGTGTCGCGAACGAGTTCGGCGGCTGGTGCAACCTCCGCATGGACGACACGAACCCCACGAAGGAGGACATCGAGTACGTCGAGTCGATCGAGCGCGATGTCGCCTGGCTCGGGTTCAGGTGGCACGACGGCGTGCTCTACGCCGCCGACTATTTCCAGCAGATGTACGACTACGCGGAGCAGCTCGTGCGGATGGGCAAGGCGTACGTGGACGATCTGACGGCCGAGCAGATCCGCGAGTACCGGGGCACGCTGACCGAATCCGGGCGCGAGAGCCCGTACCGGAACCGATCCGTCGAGGAGAACCTCGATCTGCTCCGTCGCATGAAGGCCGGGGAGTTCCCCGACGGCTCGCGCGTGCTGCGCGCGAAGATCGACATGGCGTCCCCGAACATCAACCTGCGGGACCCGACGCTGTACCGGATTCGCCACGCCAGCCATCACCGGACGGGCGATGCCTGGTGTATCTACCCGATGTACGACTACGCGCACCCGATCGAAGACGCGATCGAGGACATCACCCACTCGCTCTGCACGCTGGAGTTCGAGGATCACCGGCCGTTCTACGACTGGGTCATCGAGGCCCTGGGCACGCCCGGGCGGCCGCGCCAGATCGAGTTCGCGCGGCTGAACCTCACGTACACCCTCATGAGCAAGCGCAAGCTGCTCCAGCTCGTCGAGGCGAAGCACGTCTCGGGCTGGGACGACCCGCGGATGCCCACGATCAGCGGGCTGCGCCGGCGCGGCTACACGCCGGAGGCGATCCGGGACTTCTGCGACCGCATCGGCGTGGCCAAGAAGGAGAACGTCATCGATCTCGCGCTGCTGGAATATTGCGTGCGCGAAGACCTGAACAAGCGCGCGCCGCGCGCGATGGCCGTGCTCGACCCGCTCCGGGTGGTCGTCGAGAACTACCCGGAGGACCTCGTCGAGGACATGGACGTCGTGAACAACCCCGAGGACGAGTCGGCGGGCACCCGCAAGGTGCCGTTCGCCCGCGTGCTCTACATCGAGCGGGACGACTTCCGCGAGGACCCGCCGAAGAAGTTCTTCCGGCTCGCGCCCGGGCGCGAGGTGCGCCTGCGCAACGCGTACCTCGTGACCTGCCGCGACGTGGTCAAGGACCCGGCCACCGGCGAGATTGTCGAGCTGCGGTGCACCTACGATCCGGCCACCCGCGGCGGCGACGCGCCGGACGGCCGCAAGGTGAAGGCCACGCTGCACTGGGTCTCGGCGGCGCACGCCGTGGACGGCGAGGTGCGCCTCTACGATCGCCTCTTCTCGGTGCCCGACCCGTCCGACGACGAGGGGAAGGACTGGCGGACGCTGCTGAACCCGAGCTCGCTGGTGGTGCTGCCGGCCGCGAAGCTGGAGCCCTCGCTCGCCTCACGCCCGGCCGGCACGCGCGTGCAGTTCGAACGCCTCGGCTACTTTGCCGTGGACCCCGACTCCACCCCGGGCCACCCCGTCTACAACCGCACCGTCACGCTCAAGGACTCGTGGGCGAAGATCGAGGGCAGGGCCTGACCCATCATCCTATCCTCCCATCCTCCCATCCTCCCATCCTCCTATCCTTCCCATGCTCCTACTTTGCCGTGCACGCCTTCCCCGACACCACCGACAGGAGAATGAGCGGGTTCTTGCCCTGGCGGGTCAGCCCGCGCGCCGTGCCCCGCGGCACGACGGCAAGCGAGGCCGCCGACAGGGGCACGTCCTTGTTCCCGAGCCGCAGCGTGCCCTCGCCTGCGACGACGTAGAGCACTTCGTCCGCGTCCGGCCGTGACTGCTCCTTCACGTCGTCGCGCACCTGCACGAGCGACGTGGCGGCGCTCGCCGTGCAGCCCAGTCGATCGGTCTTGATCGGGTCCTTCCCGAGGCCGTTCCGCTCGAGAAAGCTCACCAGGTCGAACGAACGCGGCTCGCCGGGCGGCGCCGACGTGGAATCGGTGGACCGCGGCGGCTGCTCGGCGGCCGGCGCCGGAGCTTCAGGGGCCGGGTCGAGCGTGACGTCCACGGCGAGCGGCGTGCCGCCCTTGACCGTGATGTCGCGCTCCAGCGTGATGAACCCGTCGTACTCGAGGCGCAGGCGATAGTCGCCGGGCTTCACGTTCAGGAATCGCGTGATTCCGCCCGCGGTCGTCTGCATCTCGCGGAATACCGGCCCGGCGCCCGACACCTTCACACCCGACAGGGGCGCGCCGCCCGGATCCGTCACGGTGAAACTCACGGTCGTCGGCGCCGCGGATGCCGCGGACCGTCGGTGTGCCGGGGTGGACTGGGCCAGCAGGTGGGCGCTGACCACCGTGCTGAGCAGGCCCGTGCAGACGAGGGAGGTTCTCATCTCTCGACTCTAGTCTCGGCACGGTCGCGCGTTCAATAGCCCGGAGGCTCCGCCTCCCTGCTGGTCCCCCGGTAGAATCGACGGATGAGCAGCCGGACAGCCCAGCCGGGCCGGGCCGCAATGGCCATGGCATTCGGGACGTGGCTGGCGCTGTCGAGTCACCCCGCCGGCGGTCAGGCGACGCCGGCGAAAACAGCCGAGCTGACGGCCGAGCGGCTGGCGCTGGTCCCGGCCGACGATCGGCCGGTGAACCTCCAGGACGTGGCGCTCGCCGCCGCAACGGCGGGCGTCGAGGTCGTCACGCCGCCACGGACGCGGCTCGGCGGCCGCGTCGAGGACGGCGACGCCGACGGCATCGTGGAATGGATCGACGGGCTCGACGGTGGGACGACCGACGCCGTCGTGGTCTCGATCGACATGCTGGCCTACGGCGGCGTCCCCGCGTCGAGACAACCGGTCCCCACCCAGGACAAGGCGCTCGAGCGGCTGCGCGCAATCGAGCGGCTCGCCGCGCGCCGGCCGGGGCTGCCCATCTACGCCTTCGGCCGGCTGCTCCGCCTCGCGCCGGCGCCTGTGCCGAGAAGGGCCGCCGTGCTGTCGAAGGTGGAGCGCTGGGCGGCACTGGCCGGCACCACCGATCCCGCCGAAGCGGCCGAGCGGAATCGGCTGCGCGAGCAACTGCCGCCGCTCGTGCTCGACCCGTATCTGGCGGTCCGCGCGCGCGACACGGCCGTGACGCTGGCCGCGCTCGACCTGGCAGCCGGCGGCGCGATCCGGTACCTGGTCCTCGAGTCCGGGGAGGAGCCGCGCGGCCTGGCGGCAGCCGAGCGAGCCGACGTCGAGGCGGCGCGCGCCCGGCCAGCGCTCGAAGGACGCACGGCCCTGGTGTCGGCCGCCGACGGGATCGACGGGCTGCTGATCGCGCGCGCTCTGGACGATCTCCGGAAGCGCCACACGGGCGTGCAGGTCGAGGGCGCCGGCGAGGGCGTGCGGGCGCTGGTCGGCGTTGCCGGGGCTCGGCCCGTGTCGAGGGCAGGCCCGGAAGACGTCACGCTGCTCATCGCGTCGCCGGCCTCGGCAGCCGCGGCGGCCGACGCGGCCGAACGGGCACGCCGCCTGCTCGACGCCGGGGGAGCGGTGGCCCTCGCGGACGTCGCCGGGGAGGGAAGCGAGCGTCAGGGAGCGTCCATTCCGCTGGTGGAGGCCCTTCGCAACAGGCACCTGTTCCCGCGGCTGCTCGCGTACGCCGCCGAGGGCGCGGCCGATCGCACCGTGGCGGCGGCACTGTGTCAGGCCCTGCTCGCGTCGGCGGGCCTCGACGTCGTGGGCGCGCGCACGGCACCTGCAGCCGCGCGGCTCGCGTCGGCGCGCACGCTGGTCCTGCTGCACCGCCTCGTGGTGGACTTCGTGTACCAGGCGGTCGTCCGACCCGAGGCCGAAGCCGACTACGCGGGCGAGCACCGGATGAACCCCGACGCGCTCGACCCCGACCAGCGGCTGCGGATGCAGGACTACCTGACGGGCGAGGTCAAGCCGCTCGCCGAGAGCCTGGTCAGCGACTTCGCCGCGTCGACGGCCAGGAGGCACCGCGGCGCAAGCGCACCCATCAAGGACATCGACGACTTCCGCCTGACGCTGCCCTGGGCACGGCTGGCGGATCCGGAGATCCGGTTCACGCTGGTCGAGCGATAGACCGTACGTAGCAATAGATTGCCGAACATGTAGCGCAGACCTTCAGGTCTGCCCCGCGCGGCAGGCCTGAAGGCCTGCGCTACATTCGGCTGTCTACTGCAGCACGTGCACCGTGACGCCCGACGGCATGGACGCCGATCGGTACACGCGCTCGGTGGCCACCGTGAAGTCCGCGTCCGTGGCGCTCGGGATGTCCATGAACTTCTGCGGGTTGCGATCGATGAACGGCAGCCAGCTGCTCTGCACCTGCACCATGACGCGATGCCCGGTGCGGAAGGTGTGATAGACGTCCGGCATCGCGTAGTGGATCAGCGCCGGCTGGCCGGGCACGAACGGCTCCGGTGTGTCGAAGCCGTTCCTGAATTTCCCGCGGAACGGCTCACCCCGGACGAGCTGCTGGTACCCGCCCATGGGCACCGGGTCGAATGCGTCGTCCGGATCCTTTGTGTCGGGCGTCGGGTAGTCGGCCGGGTACACGTCAATCAGCTTCACGACGAAGTCCGAGTCGGTGCCGGTCGTCGAGACGTGCAGCGTCGCCTCGACCGGGCCGGCGACGGTGACGTCGTGGTCGAGCGGCGGCGTCTGGTAGACGAGGACGTCCGGGCGCCGCGTCGCGAAGCGCTGGTCGGCGGTCATGTAGTCGCGGGGCATGTTCTGCGCGACGTAGCCGACCAGGGGCACCGGGTGGGCCGGATCGCTGACGTACTCGTCCACGCCGGCGGGCGCCTGCGGCGCCGTCCACGAGAGCCCGCCCGATTCCTGGAAATACAGCGTCTTCGCCGTCGTGCCCGGCGGTGGCCAGGCGTCGAGCTGGTGCCACTCGTTGCGGCCCGTCTCGAAGACCGTCGCCTCGGCAACCCGCTCGCCGGAGGCGCCCTTCAGGTATTGCCTGAAGAACGGCAGCTCGACGTGCTCCCGGAACCACTCGCCGGTGTTCGCGCCGAAGCCCACGTGGCCGACGCGGTTCCCGGGGCCCCGCGCCCAGCCGCCATGCGTCCACGGACCCATGACGAGTGCGTTGGTCGCGCCCGGATTCCGCTGCTCCACCGTCGCGTAGGTGCGCAGCGCGCCCTGCAGATCTTCCGCGTCGAACCAGCCGCCGACGGTCAGGACCGCGGGCGTGACGTGATCGAAGTGGCGCCAGACCGATCGCGCCTTCCAGAAGGCGTCGTACGTCGTGTGATCGAGGTTGAGGTCCCAATAGGGGTTTTCGCCCTTCAGGAACTTCGTGTTCGAGTTCGAGAGCGGGCCCATGCCGAGGTAGAACGCGTAGCCGTCCGGCGTGCCGTAGTCGAACTGCCCGCGTTCTTCCGGCCGCGTGGGCCCGCCGGCCCTGGGGCGAAAGAAGACGTAGAAGCTGAAGTTGTGCGCCAGCAGGAACGCCCCGTTGTGGAACGCATCGTCGCCCAGGTAGTAATCGGTCACCGGCGCCTGCGGTGACGCGGCGACGAGCGCGGGGTGCGCATCGATGAGCGCGGCGTCCACGTAGAAGCCGGGGTACGAGATGCCCCACATGCCGACCTTGCCGTTGTTGGCAGGCACGTGCTTCACGAGCCAGTCGATGGTGTCCCAGGCGTCGGTGGACTCGTCCGTGTCGGTCCGTTCCGTGCCCGTGCGGCGGGGCCGGATCTCCATCCACTCCCCCTCGGACATGTAGCGGCCGCGGACGTCCTGGTAGGCGAAGATGAAGCCGTCCTTCTCGAACAGCTCCGACGGCCCGAGCCGCCTGGGGTAGTTGTCCACGCCGTACGGACCCACGCTGTAGGGCGTCCGCTCGAGCATGATCGGCCAGGTCCGGGATCGATCCTTCGGCACGTAAACGGCCGTGAACAGCTTCACACCGTCGCGCATCGGAATCTGGAACTCGTACTTCGTGTAATGCGCCCGCACGTAGGCGTCGGGCGGCTCCTTCTCCTGGGCGGCCAGACCGACGCCTACGAGGGCGGTGATGAGGATGACCGAGAGCCGGGCGGGGCGTGAGGACATGCTGAGATTCTATCCGGGCGGAACGTATGCTAAATTCTTAGCCTAAACGAAGGGAGGCCCGGATGCGCGCACTCACCCGACTCGTCGCCCGCAACCCGCTCTCGATGGCGGCGGCGCTGACCGCGCTCGCCCTGGCGACTGGCGCCTCGACGCTCGTCTTCTCCGTCGTCAACAGCGTCCTGCTGCGCGACCTCCCCTACACGGACCCAGGCCGGCTGGTCGTCATCTGGGAGACGAACCCGCACCGGGGCCAGATGGAAAACGTCGCCTCGCCGGGGAACTTCCTGTACTGGCGCGATCGCAATCACTCGTTCACCGACATGGCGGCGGTCGGGCTGACGTTCAACCTGTCGGTGCTCGCGCCTCGCCAGCCGCCCGAGCAGGTGCCGGCACAGCTCGTGTCGGCCTCGCTCTTCCCGATCCTCGGCGCTGGAGCGGAACTTGGGCGGGTGTTCACGCGCGCCGAAGACGTGCCCGACAGCCGCGTGGTCGTCCTCAGCCACCGGTACTGGCAGACGCGGTGCGGCGGCGATCGTGACATCCTCGGGCGCGCCATCCGCATCGAGGGCACGCCCCGCACCGTCCTCGGCGTCATGCCGCCGGGCTTCTCCATCCTCGACCCGGACGTCGATCTCTGGATCCCGGTCGGCTTCAGCGAGGCGTCGCGCACCCCACGAGGGCGGTGGCTTGCGACGGTCGCCAGGCTCCGGCCCGACGCCACGGTTGCATCCGCGCAGTCGGACATGGCGGCCATTGCCGTCGAGCTCTCACAGAAGTTTCCGGACTTCGACACCGGCTGGGGCGCCCGCGTGGTGCCGCTCCATCAGCAGGTGACGGGCCGCATTCGCCCGGCGCTGCTGCTGCTGCTCGGCGCGGTCGGCTGCGTGCTCCTGGTCGCCTGCGCCAACGTGGCGAACCTGCTGCTGGCCGGCGCCACAGCCCGACGACGGGAGCTGGCGGTGCGGGCGGCGCTCGGCGCGAATCGCGCGCGCCTCGTGCGCCAGCTCGTGGGGGAGGCCCTGGCGCTCGCGGGGATGGGCGGCGCCGCAGGCTGGCTGCTGGCCGCGCTCGGACTGCGCATCATCAAGGGTGCTGTGACCGATGCGGCCACGGTGCCGCGCCTGGCCGACGTCACGCTGGACCTGGGGGTGCTGGGCTTTGCCGTGGCGCTCTCGGTGGCTGCGGCGCTCGTGGCCGGCCTGCTGCCCGCGTTGGCGGCCACGCGGCTCACGCTCGTGGACGCGATCAAGGACGGCGTCCGCGGCGCGACGTCGGCGGCGGGCGCGCGCATGCGGCCGGTGCTCGTCGCGTTCGAGGTCGCGCTCGCCGTCGTCCTCGTTGCCGGCGCGGGCCTGCTCGTGCGCAGCCTGGTCCGACTGCTCGACGTCAATCCTGGCTTCGCCATCGATGATGTCGTCACGATGCGCGTGTCGGTGTCGGGCGACCGCTACGAGCAGCCGACTGCGCGGACTGCCTTCTACGACGAGGTGATCCGGCGGGTTGCGCGAGCGCCCGGGCGTCGCGGACGCCGGCGCCATCAGCTTCCTGCCGATGACGGGCCTCGCCTCGGCCACAAGCTTCACTGTCGTGGGCCAGCGTCCGCCGGAAGCCGGACAGGAGCCGGTCGCCGAGGTCCGCATCGTGTCGGGTGACTACTTCGGGACCATGGGCATCCCACTGCTCCGGGGCCGGCTGTTCGAGCCGACCGACACCGGCGACCGCGCCCATGTGGTGGTCATCAGCCAGGCGCTTGCCAGCCAGTACTTCCCCGGACAGGACCCGATTGGACACGAGCTGCTCATCAGCTGGGACAGCGACGTGCCGGACCGCATCGTCGGGGTCGTCGGGGACGTGCACCATGCCAGCCTCGACGTGCCGACCCGGCCCATGACGTACTGGCCGCACACGCGCTTCGCGAACGACTTCATGACGATTGTCGTAAGGACCGAAGAGCCGCTCGAGACGCTCGGACCGGCGCTCGAACGGGCGGTGCACGGCGTGGATTCGACTGTGCCGGTCAGCGCGATCCGGCTGATGGCCGCAGTGATCGCGCAGACCGTGGCGACGCGCCGGCTGGTAATGGCGCTGCTGACGCTGTTTGCGGGGCTCGGGCTGGTGCTGGCGGCGCTCGGGATCTACGCCGTGATGACGTGCACGGTGACCGAGCGCCGGAACGAGCTGGCGATCCGCGCGGCGCTCGGCGCCGGGCCGGCACGCCTGGTCCGGCTGGTCGTCGGCCAGTCGCTCGCCACGGCGGCGGCCGGCGCCGGCGCGGGCGCTGCTGGCGGCGCTTGGCGCTCGGGAGGATAATCGGAGGCCTGCTGTTCGACGTTAGGCCGTCGGATCCGTTGACCCTGTCTGCGGCCGTGCTCGGGCTGCTCGCCGTGGCGGCGGCGGCCAGCGCGCTGCCGGGCCGGGCAGCGGTTCGCGTCGATCCCATCGAGGCGCTGAAGGCCGAGTGAAGGAGGACGCTGCTCCATGCGCTATGCCATTCGCCGACTGCTGCACCAGCCGGGCTTCAGCGCGCATCGTCATCCTGACGCTGGCGCTCGGCATCGGCGCGAACACGGCCATCTTCTCGCTCGTCAACGCCGTGCTGCTCACGCCGCTGCCCTACGATCATCCGGAGCGCCTCGTCACGCTCGACCACTACTATCCCGACCTGAACAACCTCGAGGCCGGATTTGCCGTGCCGACCTACCACGACATCCGCCAGCAGATGCGCGATTTCGACGCGTTTGCCGTCGCGCAGAACTGGTCCGTCAACCTGACGGGAAGCGGCGAGCCGGAGCGGCTGCGCGGATCGATGGCCACGGCGGACTTCTTCAAGGTGTTCGGCGTGCCGGCGCTCGCCGGCCGGACGTTCGCGCCCGGGGAAGACACGGCGGGCCGCGACCACGTGGTCGTGCTCAGCCACGGGCTCTGGCAGCGGCGATTCGGGAGCGACCCGTCGGTCGTCGGCCGGAAGATCCTGTTGAACGGCGAGCCGTACGACGTGATTGGCGTCATGCCGGCGCGGTTCACCGACTTCTTCCGCCGCCCGACGGAGCTCTGGGCGCCGGTCGTGTTCAAGCCCGAACAGTTCACCGACTCGCACCGCACGAACGAGTTCCTCGCCGCGGTCGGACCGCTTGAAGCCCGGTATCACCGTGGAGCAGGCGCGGCGCGACGTGGCTGCGTTCACGGCGCGGCTGAAGCACGATCATCCCGACTCCTATTCGAAGCAGTGGACGATCCTCACGCGGTCGCTCGACGAGTTCGCCACCGCGCGGCTGCGCCCGGCGCTCCTGGTGCTGCTCGGCGCGGTGGGGTTCGTGCTGCTCATCGCGTGCGCCAACATCGCCAACCTGCTGCTCGGCCGGTCCGCGGCCCGGACGCGCGAGATGGCCGTCCGCGCGGCGATCGGGGCCTCGCGGCAGACGTTGATCCGGCAGCTGCTGACCGAGAGCCTGCTGCTGTCGCTCGTGGGCGCGGCGGCCGGCCTGGCCGTGGCCTGGGGCGCGATCCGGGCGCTCACCGCGCTGGCGCCGATGGACCAGCTGCGCGTGGACGCGATTCACGTGGACGCGACCGTGTTGCTGTACACGCTCGGCCTGGCGCTCGTGACCGGGCTCCTCTTCGGCCTGGCACCGGCCATCCAGGCCTCGCGCGCCGATTTGCAGCACGCGCTCAAGGACGGCGCCCGCACGGCTGGGGACGTCCGGGGGCAGTGGGTCCGGCGCGTGCTCGTCGTCTCCGAGATGGCGCTGGCGCTGACGCTGCTGGTCGGGGCCGGGCTGCTGGTGCGCAGCTTCGCGCGGCTGCAGCACGTGGACCCGGGCTTCGACCCCACGCATCTCGCGACGATGAGCGTGACGCTGCCCGAAGCCAAGTACAAGACGCCGGAGTCGAAGATCGCCTTTTTCGAGGCCGCGCGGGAACGGATTGCGGCGCTTCCCGGGGTCGTCGCCGCCGGGGCGACGTCGACGCTGCCCTTCGGCGGGAGCTGGTCCACGGCGAGCTTCAACGTGGAGGGCTATCAGCCGCCAAAGGGTCAGCCGAGCCCGTGGGGCGACGTGCGGCTCGTCACGCCGGGCTTTCTCGAAGCGCTGCGCGTGCGCCTGGTCAAGGGCCGGTTCCCCTCGCCGGCCGATCGCGCCGACAGCCCGCCCGTGGTGGTTGTCGACGAGGAAGCCGTGCGCCGGTTCTGGCCGGACGTCGATCCGATCGGCCGCCGCATCACCTTCGACGACGCCTCGAAGCCCGATGCGAAGTGGACCACGGTCGTCGGCGTCGTCGAGCACACCGCGCACGAGGGACTGGACGCCGAGCATCGCGTGCAACTCTACTTTCCCTATCCCGTGTTCCCGCAACCGGACATGACGTTTGCGGTCAGGACGGCGGGTGAGCCCGCGGCCATCGTGGGCGCGGTGCGAGCGGCCATCCAGCAGGTGGATCCGGATCAGCCGATTGCCAACGTGCACACGATGGACGAGCTGATGGATCAGGCGGTGGGGCAGCGGCGGCTCTCGATGACGCTGCTGGCGACGTTTGCCGCGCTCGCCATGGTGCTGGCCGCGCTCGGCATCTACGGCGTGATGGCGTTCGACGTGACGCGCCGCATTCAGGAGATCGGCGTGCGCATGGCGCTTGGCGCCGATCGCGGCCGGGTACTCGCGATGGTGCTGCGCCAGGGCCTGACTCTTGCCGTCGCCGGGGTCGTCATCGGCCTCGCCGGCGCGTTCGCGCTCACGCGCGTGCTGCAGGCGCAGCTCTTCGGCATCGCGCGGACCGACCCCGCGACGTTCGCGAGCGTGGCGATCGGCCTGCTCGGCGTCGCTGTGCTCGCGACGCTCGTCCCGGCCCTGCGTGCGACGCGGGTCAACCCGGTCGAAGCGCTGCGGTACGAATGAGCCCTCGAAATCAACTCCCAACTTCCAACCACCAACTCCCAAGGCGTGGATCTCCGAACGCTTTCACCCGACACGTTTGGGAATTGGCAGTTGGGGGTTGGGATTTGGGAGTTGGGAGTTGGCGGGCTTCTTGACAGTCTCCGTGAACCCGTGAACCGGAGAACCATTCTCATCACAGGGTGTTCGACCGGAATCGGCCGCGTCACCGCCGTGACGCTCGCCCGCACGGGCCACACCGTGGTGGCGACCATGCGCCGGCCCGACGACCACCCGGACCTGCCGGCACTGGCTGCTGAAGAGCGCCTGGCGCTCCACGTTGCCGCTCTCGACGTCGAAGACGACGAGTCGGTCCACCGCGCGGTGGAGGCGTCGCTCGCCACCCACGGCGGCATCGACGTGCTGGTGAACAACGCCGGCATCGGCGGCAGCGGGCCGATCGAAGAGGCGCCGCTCGATCTGTTCCGGCGGACGTTCGAGACCAACGTGCTCGGCGCGGTGCGATGCGCGCGCGCCGTGCTGCCGGCGATGCGTGCCCGCGGCTCCGGCGCCATCGTGAACGTCACGTCGCTGGCGGGACGCCTCGTGATCGGCGCCCACGGGCCATATGCCGCATCGAAGTTCGCGCTCGAGGCCGTGAGCGAGGCGCTCGCGCAGGAGGTCGCCGGCTTCGGCATTCGTGTCGCCATTGTCGAGCCCGGCGTCATCGCCACGCCCATCCTGAAGAAGGCGCGTCCGCCGCTGCCCGAATCCGCGTATCCGCATCACCGACGGTTGCGCGCGCTCCTGGCAGCGTCCTTCCGCGCGTACCAGGCGCCGCCGGAGCTCGTCGCGGATGCGATTCGCCGCTTCATCGAGTCGGACGATCGGACGCTTCGGCATCCGGTGGGCCCTGACTTCGCAGTGCTGATGGGATGGCGGCAGCGCCTGTCGGACGAGGGGTGGGTCGCGCTCGGCGCGCTGGATGACGACGAGTGGTGCCGGAGGGTGACAGAGGCGACCGGGCTGGATGTGGCGGCCGAGCTGCAGCGGCCGGAATGATCTTGTCAACTCCCAACTCCCAACTCCCAACGCCCAACTCCCAAACTGGCCGGGTGACAGGCGTGTCGTCTCCTCCTTGGGAGTTGTGAGTTGGAGGTTGGGAGTTGACGTCCTTGCGTCCAGCTGTCGCCGCCCTGGTTCTGGCGCTCGTCAACCCGATCCCGGGATGACGACACGCAATACGTATTGCGCATGTGATATCATACGTATATGCCGAAGCTGACGTTGAGCGTCGACGATCGGGTGGTGCGGCGCGCGAAGAAGTACGCCTCGGCGCAGGGGACGTCGGTGTCGAAGCTGGTAGAGCGCTATCTGGACCAGCTCTCGAGGCCGATTGACATGTCGGCCGCGCCGCCGGTGCTGCGCCTGCTCCGCGGGGCCGCGAAGGACGTGCCGGCCGATACCCAGCGGAAGCACCTGGCCCGCAAGTACCGGTGAAGCCGCTCCTCATCGACCTGAACGTCATTCTCGACGTCATTCTGGAGCGTGCGCCCGGGGTCGAACCTGCGTCTGCGCTGTGGGCGGCGATCGAGAACAGGCGTGCCAGGGCCCTGATCGCCGCGCACGGTGTGACGACGATCTTCTACCTGCTACAGAGAGCTCGGGGCCGCAGCTTCGCGCGGCGTGGTCTCGAGCAGCTGGTCGGCGTGTTCGGCGTCGCGCCGGTCGACGAGGCGGTTGTCCGCAAGGCGCTGGCGCTGGGATGGCCCGATTTCGAGGATGCCGTGTGCGCGGCGGCGGCGGAAGCGGCCGGGTGCGAAGCGATCGTCACCCGAGACCCGGACGGATTTCCCGATTCACCGGTGCCCGTCATCGATCCGGCCGGCGCGTTGGTGGAACTCCTGCAGGGCTGACCGGCCCCAGCCCCGCAGATCCCCAGCCCCGCGGAGCCACTGCCTACGGCGCCAGCGCCGGCTGGCCCTCGCCGAACAGCGCCATCCGCCGCGCCTGCAGCCACTCC
>CAWIMD010000004.1:0-1416788 GCA_963837165.1 Vicinamibacteria bacterium | reverse complement strand
AAAATCTGAAGGGCGGCCCTGGATTCAGTGGCCGCCCTTTTCCTATTTTGGTTGAGAGCGGGATTTGAACCCTGTCTCCCTCCCGGCAACCACGGCGCCGGTGAATTCGTGAGCGCCGCGTTGCCTGGCCCGCCCCGCAACCATCTTGACTTGCAGCGAGAGGGTCGCCCGTCTCCGGCGAGTCTTCGCAGCCCTTGTTTGGCGCCTGCTCTAGTAGTATTTCCTGGCGCCTACGGCTGCAGCGCGTCGGAGCGATCGATTTCAACCCCGAAGAGCGCGGATCACGCCCGCGGGAGGACTCCGTGGCCGACGATCGTGACATTGATCAGGGACTGCCAACAGACCGAGCGCGCTGGCAGTTCGACGGATCGGTTACCGATGTCTTCGATAACATGCTGGCCCGGTCCATCCCGCAATACGCCGTGATGCGGGAGGCGGTCTTCGAGCTCGGGGCGAAGTTCGTGAAGCCGCACACGTCGATCGTGGATCTCGGTTGCTCGCGCGGTGAGGCGCTGGCACCATTTGTGCGCCAGTTCGGCGCGCGCAACCGCTTCGTTGGTGTCGAAGTCAGTCCCCCGATGCTTGCGGCAGTGCGTGAGAGGTTCGCGGGGATGGTCGACGCTGGAATCGTCGATATTCGCGACCTCGACTTGCGGACAGCGTATCCGCCGGAGAAGGCCAGTGTGACGCTCGCGGTGCTCACCGTTCAGTTCACTCCAATCGAGTATCGCCATCGCATCGTCAGGAGCGTGTTCGAACATACGCTGCCGGGTGGCGCGTTCATCCTCGTGGAGAAGGTGCTGGCATCAACCTCCCAGCTCGACGAATTGTTCGTCGAGCGATACTACGCGGTGAAGGCGGGGAACGGCTACACCAACGAGCAAATCGAGCGCAAGCGCTTGGCATTGGAAGGAGTGCTCGTACCCGTGACGGCCCGCTGGAACGAGGATCTGCTCCGAGATGCTGGCTTTCGCCACATCGAGTGCTTCTGGCGATGGCTGAATTTCGCGGGATGGATTGCCGTCAAGGAGTGAGCACAGGGAAGATCGATGCGGCGCTGCCTCTTGAGCATCGATCGCGTTGGGAAGCACGACAACTTCTTCGCGTCAGACAGCGCTCCGTGTGCGGGATACACCTTCGGTGTTCTGGTCCAGGAGATTGCGAAACAACTCGCCGCGGCGTGAACAGGGCAGATTTCCTGTCGCGCAGTCCAAACTGCGAACGTTCTGGACGCATGCCGGGATCATGGGGTTGTGGGACGCAGTGCGCTGCGCTCTTATCAGTCTCCTGTATCGCGCTCGCCCCGATGATTCCGCGTTCGATCGGCAGCACGGGACCGACACGGCCGCGGTCTTCGCAGTGCGGGCCGACGATCCGCCAGCGCCCGGTCAAGTAGTCCGCTCGGGACCCACGCATCCTGCTGTTCTGCGTAACATCGTCAGCAGTCTCCATGTGGAGCCCCGCGATTTCTCGTTTGTCGATTTCGGCTCCGGCAAAGGCCGGGCGCTGCTCTGTGCGGCCGCTTTTCCTTTCAAGCGAATCGTCGGTGTCGAGTGGTCCACAGATCTGTGTACCGTCGCCTGTCGCAATATCGCCATATTCCGTTCACGTAATCCGTCGGCGCCCGAGATTGAGGTGAACTGCCTGAATGTATTGGACTACGAGGTACCGTCCGGGCCGGTCGTGGTGTACATCTTCAACCCATTCGGGCCAAAACTGACGCGACAGGTGTTTGAAAAGATCCGCCGACACGCCCGAACGAGTCCGGACAGGTGTCTGGTGGTTTACGCCGGCGCAGACGACGCACAGCTCGAGTTCGTGCTGGAATGTTTCCGGGGCACCGGTATCCAGACACTCCGCGAATGCCGCACCTTGGACCTTCATAGCTCGTGGATTCTCGGCGAGGCACGCCGGGATGAGGGCCGTGGGGACACTTGAGCTGCGCCAGCACGATCATCACTTCGGGCCCGGCGAGATCGCCGCACGGGGTCCTTCCCTGCCTGTTCCGCCTGTCACAGGATGTCCGCGAATGACGAACGTCCTGCTGGTGGGGCCGTGGGCGCCCTCGGCCCTCGCGTTCACGAGGAGCATGCAGCGGCAGGGCATCCGCGTGTACCTGCTCCAAGCTTCCGGCCAGTGCGATCCCCCGCGGTCGTGCCCCACCCTCGCCGGCTCGCTGACGCTTCCCGAAGGTCTGGTGGAAACCGCGGAGGGGATCGACCTCATTAGCCGATACGCGCACGAGGTGGGTGCGTCTGCTCTCGTTGCAACTGTCGATCGCGAGTTGATCTGGCTCGCCACGCATCGCGATCGCTTCGAGCCGTCCTGCCAGGTACTCGCCCCGTCACCGGAATCGCTCGTCAGGATCCTGTCGAAGCGCCATCAGTTGGAGCTGGCGAAAAACGCCGGCATTTCAGTGTTGCCGACACACCTGTTGGCCAGCGTGGAAGACGCGGACGCCATTCCGACATCGGACTTTCCGCTCGTGTTGCGTCCAGATCGCCAGGGGGACGTGTCGCCAGACTTCAAGGTGCAGCTGGTCAAGTCCGCGGAACAACTGCGGGTCACGATGTGCGGATGCCGCCTTGCGTCTCCGCTGCTCGCGCAGCCGTTCAAGCCGTTCCCCAACCTCCTGGTGCACGGCGCGCGATCCGTCACGGGAGAGGTGATCGCAACGCGCTGTTATCTGGTAGCGAGAAAGTTCGAAGGCGTCAGCCTGACGGTCGAGCCGCGATCGTTTCCCGATGGCCTCGAGGCAAGGTGCCGCGACTTCGCAACGCTCGCCGGACTCACCGGCTGCTACCACTTCGAATTCCTGTTCTCGCCGGCCGAGAACCGCGCCCATTTCCTGGAGGTCAATGTTCGGCTGGGCGGCACGACTGACAAAGTAGTCCGAACGGGGTTCGATGAGCCCGCCCTCTTGCTCCAAGCCTACGGGATCGGGCCGATCGGCCCGCCCTCCCGCGGCCGCCGCCGTCGCGTCGTGAACAAGCGAACCCTTCTGCGACACATGATGTGGGCTGCGAAAGGAAGGCTGACTGAATTGGACTATCCCGACGTCAGCCGCTTCATGCACATCGCCTACTCCTGCCGGGACTTGGTTATCGCGAAGGATTCCGTTTTCGATTGGCGCGACGTGCGCGGCAGCATCAGATTTCAGCTTCGCGGCCTCGTGCGCCGTGCGCGCGACGGAAATGCGCGATGGACGTGACCAGCCGCTTCACTGCCGGCGCAACGCGATGGCTGCGGGACGCGCAGTCCTCGATTGACGAGCAACGCAGCCGCCGTAGCCACGTCCTGGTATCTACACCGGATCAACGCGAAGGGTTCGCATTGTTCGGCGGTTTCAAGGCGCGCCATCGTGTCACGGCGGTGTATCTTCCCTCCGCCGCCGAATTGCGCACGCGCATCGCCTTGCATCGTCCGGCAACCGCGGAGCTGTGCCGCACCCTGGCCGCCCGCTGGGGATTGGTCGCGTTTTGCGGAGATTCAGCGCCGTCCGGTCTCGACTCCGAGATCCTGACGATTCCGGTAGACGTCGAGATGGACATGCCTACTCCCAGCATCTTCGAAGGCCGAGGCGCCCTCTGGAGCCGGTCGGCGAAGGCCAATATCGCGCGAGTCCAGCGCAATGGGTTCTCCTTCGACGTCGTCAGCGGCGATGAATGGGCCGCGGAGTTTCAGCGTCGCATGCATCGGCCCTCGATGCGCAACCGGCACGGCGCCAGAGCGTACGTGGTCAGCAGGCGGGCCATGGCGCGTTACGCGGGAACGGAGGGGAGCGAACTACTTCGCATCTTTCAGGAGGGACGGTGGGTGGCGGGAAGCCTCAACCGGTCCACGCCAGACGGGTACCGGTTGTGGGTCGCGGGCTGGCGCGACGGCGACCCGGCAATGCGCCAGAACGGTGCGATATCGGCGATGTACTGGTTCAATTTCCAGCGCGCTGCGGCGCTCGGCCATCGCCGCATTCTGCTGGGCAGCGTGGAGCCGTATCTCGACGATGGGATCCTCAAATACAAGGCGTATTGGGGAGCGACCCTATCGGCGCGGTCGCCGCAGTTCACTCGCTTCGGCTTGCTTCTCGAGCCGTCGCACCCGGTGTGTGGCCGGTTTCTGCGCTCGCACTCGATCGTCACGAGAGGTGCTGACGGGCATTTCATCGTATTCAGCGGGACCACTCCTGACGCGGTCAACGTGGCGCCAGCCGTTCTGAGCGCCGTCAGGAGATGGTACGTCTGGCGCGACCGACCGCAAGCGAGCGCCGAGCTCACGTCCGAAGACGTACCGGCACGGCTTCGACGCTGGGTGTCGTGTTCCAGGTGTTGAGCGCCCCATCGAGGCCGGCGGCGACCGCATTGACGTGCGGCGGCGCCAGGATGTTGTCGTGATTGCAGGCCACGACGATCCGATCGAAGCCGCATGCAGCGTAGCGGGCCCATCCGAGGTCGGGTGACAGCGAGTGGAACAGCGGCCGGCAGCGCGCCCAGAACAACAGAATCCGGCCGTCATACGCGACGGGCTGGTATCGATAAAACGCCTCGAGGTGCTCGAGCATCAGGCGCCGATGCGGCTCCGGTAGGCGCTCGCGGTCGAACATTTCATCCAGCGCGCGCTCCGCGAGTTGCGCGGCGCTCTCGTGGCCGAACGTCAGCATTCTATCCCCGAGTGTGGCGATCTTGCGCCGTGTCCGCGCGGCAATCGCGGGCCAGCCGGCTTGCAGCACGTCGTAGCGCAGCCAATAGGGCAGATTCTCGATGAAGTGACCCATCTTGCGAATACGCAAGGACCAGCTGTCAGGCGCACCCGGCCCGTAGTCGATCATGGCGAGGACGCCGACCCTGTGGCCCAGCGCACGTAATTCCTGCGCCATCTCAAGCGCTACGGCGGCGCTGAACGAGTAACCGGCGAGGTGATAGGGACCTTCGGGTTGGAACGCAAGAAGCTGCTCGACGTAGAGGGCGGCGAGCGTGCGGATTTTCGTGGGTCTGTCAGTGCGCGTTGGGAGGCTGAATCCATAGATAGGACGGCCTGGGCTCAGCGCACCCACGAGGTCCCGCCAGTAAAGAAGTTGCCCACCCATCGATGGCGGCAGGTAGAGCGGCGGCCCGTTCTGGCCCGCGCGAAGGGGAACAATCAGCGTCGTCTGTTGCTGGCGAGCGTCCACAACCGCTGCCAGAGTCGCAATCGTCGGTGATCGCAGAAGCTCGCCGGCGGACAACTCGAAGCCGAACTCGTCGGCCATCGCCTCGAATAGTCGGAGTGTGCTCAGTGAGTCACCACCGAGCAGGTGGAATTCGTCGTGCCGTCCGACACGCTCGACCTGAAGCTCATCGCACCACAGCCGGGCCAGGCGCGTCTCTGTGCCCGGCCAGGGCGCCTCGAATGCTTGAGCGATCACCGGCCGCGGCGCCTCAGACGCGGACAGCGCTTGACGATCGACCTTGCCGGTAACGGTGATGGGAAAGGCGTCGAACCACACATATCGGGCGGGCGTCATGTAGTCCGGCAGGGTGGCGGCGAGGGCGCGGCGCACGATTTCTGGGGATGGATCCGCCTGGCCGGCGTGCGCGCGGTGCAAGTAGGCATACAGCCTCCGAGACCTTCCCGTGTCACGAACGATGACCGCTGCGTCGGCGATTGCCGGATGCCTGCGGAGCGCCGCTTCGATCTCGCCCAGTTCGACGCGAGCCCCGCCAAGTTGCACCTGCGAGTCGGAACGCCCGAAGAACTCGATCGCGCCGTCTGCGCGCCAGGAGACTCGATCGCCGGTTCGGTAGCACCGCGATCCGCACGAATCGGCAAATGGGTCGGAAATGAATCGTTCAGTTGTGAGCTCCGATCGCCCCAGGTAACCGCTCGCCACCTGAATGCCGCCGATCAGTAACTCGCCTTGGACCCCCTGCGCCACCGGACTCAGATCGTCGTCTACGATGTAGGCCCGGACGTTGGGGAGGGGACGACCGATCGGAACCGGTCCCGTCTCATCAGGGGTACAGATCCAGCCGGTGACGTGCACCGCAGCTTCTGTCGGTCCGTAGAGGTTGATGAGCGCGGGCGGTCCAGACATCCGCTCGAAAAATCGATCCCGCAGATCCGCGGTCAGCGCTTCGCCGCTACAGAACAAGCGCCGCACGGACCGGCAACGATCCAGATCGGATCGTTCCAGAAAGACTCGCAGGAGCGTTGGGACGAAGTGCACGTTCGTGACGCCATGCGATTCAATTGTGTCGATCAGATACCGAGGGTCCCTCTCGCCTCCAGCCCGCGTGAGGACGAGTGATGCACCTTGCGATAGCGGCCAAAACCATTCCCACACCGAGACGTCGAACATCGCCGGCGTCTTCGCGAGCACCCGCTCATTGGCTGTGAGCGGGAATGTTTCGGCCATCCAGGCCAGATGATTCGCGACGCCGTCGTGCCGATTGAGTACGCCTTTTGGTGTACCGGTGGATCCTGATGTGTAGATCACATATGCGAGATCCTGTGGCGTTCCGAGCGGCGGAGGTGGATGGTCACCGCGTTCGAGCCGCTCTTCGGCCGCATCGAGGTTGATAACGAAACGGCGGAACTCGATTGGGACCCGTGGGGCGGACTCCGCATTGACGATGACCGCCCGCGGCCGGGAATCCTCCAGCATGAAACGTCGCCGGTCGGGCGGACTCTCCGGGTCAATTGGCAGGTAGGCCGCACCCGCCAGCAGGATGCCCAGCGCGGCGACGATTTGGTGAACAGATCGATTGGTGCAAACTGCAACGATATCGTCGCGTCCGACGCCGCGCCCCTGGAGCACGCGCGCCAGACAGCGAGCCTGTGCGACCAAGCTAGCGTAGGTGACGGTACCGGACTCGGCGTAGACGGCGATGGCGTCGGGCGTGCGTCCGGCCTGCCGCTCGACAAGCTCGTCGAGCCGCGCTCCGGGATATCGTCGGACGGAGCCCGCTCCGGTCCACTCCGCCGGGACCCCAAGCGGGCGCATCGACGTCGGGGCAACGCGCAAACCAGTGGGGTCTCGGCTCGCACAGGGGCCGTTGTTCATCAGGATGGCCGATTATGGCTCAGGTTCGCCCATTTCGCGCTTCTGCACGAGAAAGGGAAGAGGCGATGGTTCGGCGGATGGACGGCGAGGGGTGGGAGAAAGCCGCCGCATGATTCTTATCCGCAGTGCGAGCCTGCGGTATCGGACGGCCGCTGAGGTTGGTAGCGAAGGCGCGCCGCGGCCAGTTGTCGATTTCCTGAATCGCATCGGAGTCCCTGGCGACCTGTGATTCCCATCATCAAGGTGAGAGTCACGCTCGGGCTCGACGACGGGACGTTCAGAGTCGTCACACTGATGCCAGCGAAGGGATGGAGGACTTGTTCTTACGGCAGGGCGCGGTCCCCAGCGCGCCTGTCCCGCGGGTCTAGTCAGGAGGCTGGGCTCACGCCGCCCCGCTCCACATCTGCAAGTACCGCTGGTTGCAGGCCCCCGCAACCAATTGAATCAGAACGGCGGCCAAGCCGAGAGCCCACAGCCCTACTTCGTCGCCGGCACCAGCACGCCGGCCTTCGCCAGCGCACCCAGCACCCGGCCGCGATCGTAGTCGCCGTGCATGGACGTGGCGGCCTCGACGAGCGCCTTGCGGGTCTCCGGACCTACGCCGCCCGCGCGGCTGATCGCGATGAGGGCCTCCGCACGGTCGTAGTCGGAGGACGTCGAGGCGGCCAGTCGCGTCGTCTCGGCCAGGATCCGATCGCTGGCGGGCGTCTTCGCAACGGCTTCAATCACGCGGCGGCGATCGTAGCTGCCGCCGACGTGGCTGGCCGCGGCCAGGTAGCTCGCGGACGTCGCGTCGGTCAGCACGCCGTCTTTCGCTGCATCGACCAGCAGCGACGCGAGATCGTAGTCGCCGCTGATGCCCGCCGCTGCCTGCATGGCGGCGCCGGCCACGGCCGGCGTGACGCCGGCCCTGAGCACCGCCGATATCGCGCGGCGCCGATCGTAGCTCGAGCCAATCGACGCGACGGCCCGGCCCCACGCGTCCGGCGCGTGGGCGGCCAGTCCCGGCGACGCGGAGATCACCAGCTCCGCCAGGTCGTAATCGGACCCGATGCCCGATCCGTCCGCGCCCGGCGTCGCCGCCTGGAGCACGGCGCTCGTCAACTCGGGTGACAGCGGACGGGCCAGCGCGACCGTCAGCACGCGACGCAGGTCGTAGTCCGACTGGATCGTGCGCGAGGCCTGCACGAACGGCGCCATCGCCTGGTCGACCGGCTGCCGGTCGGCGGCAGTGCGCAGCGTTTCGGCCAGATCGTAGTCGGACTCGATCTCACGCCCGGCCTGCTCGAGGCTGCGCGCCAGCAGCGGCTGGTCCAGCGTCTTCTGCGCGTAGAGCTGGCGCATGTACGCGCTCTTCGCATAGCCGTTGTGGGTGCGGCCCACCAGCTCCAGGACCGCGGACGGGCCGCCCCGGGCCAGCTCGCGCGCGACGCGCTTGTCGGCGTTCACCGCCATCTCGCGCAGCAGATCAGGGAGGAAGGCCTTCAGCCACGCCCTGCCGGCCTGCTCGTCCAGCGCCTTCCCGTTCGCGAAGTACTTCCGTTCGACGCCGCCGCTGGCGCCGCGGGCTTCGAAGCGCTGGCTCTCGCCCGAGAACCAGCCGCCCGTGCTCTTCTCGACGGTCAGGTACGCTCCCGGCGCCATGCTCTTCACGTCCGCGTCGTCGTCGGTGAACTCGAACGACCCGTGGGCGGAGATCTTGATGGTCGTCCCGTCGTGCGACGAGACCATGTTCCACGTGCCGTCCTTGTGCGTGTCCCACGACATGCCGCTCGGCGGTGCCGGTGGTGCGGGCGGCGCGGGCGGAGCGGGTTGCGCCGGAGGGGCGGGCGGCGCGGGCGCGCCCTGCGGTGCCGGGGGTGCCGGCGGTGCTGGTGGCGCGGGCGGGGCCGGAGGCGCGGGAGGAGCCGGCGGAGCCTGGTCGGAGTCCCATGACCACGACGTGCCCTCGTCGCCGAGCCCGGCGCGCAGCTGACGCTGCGCCTGCCGCAGGGACGACTGGACCTGGCGCATTGCATCCCGGCTGGCCCCCAGCATCTCGCGGGCCTGCCGCATCGCTTCCACGCCGACGGCACGCGTCTGCCGGAGCAGCTCGCGGTCAAGGTCACGGGCCGCCAGCGCCGTCAGGCGGGCCGCCCGCACCTGGTCGGCCGCCGCGAGGGCTCGCGCCCGTTCTTCGGAGCCGCCGCGCATGAGGTCGCGCTGAATCGCGGCAAGGTGTCGCTGGGTGGCGCTCAGAGCGTCCTGCAGCGCACGATCCCGCGCGAGCGCCGACAGCTCCGCGCCTGCATCCGCCAGCGCGCGTTGCATGTCTTCCGTCGGCTCCTGCTCGGCCGCCGGCGGGGACGACGGGGCCTCCTGCGCAGCCACCTGCCCGACGCGCGGTGCAGGCGAAGCAGCCACGGGTGTCCTCCGCACCTGTTGCGCCGCGATCTCCGGAGAGGCGTCGACCGGTGTATCGAAGTCCAGCGGCACTCCGCGCACGAGGCGTGTGACGCCCGCGCCCGACACCATGAGCGCGGTCAGGATCGCCACCACCCAGCCGGATGACGAGACGCGGCGCGGCGGCTTGACACCCAGCAGGCGCCGGACGCGGTCGAGCAGCGGCGTGCCGGAGACCGCCATGGCAATGCCGACCGGCTCGTGCCGAAGCGACTCGATTGCGGTCAGCGCGCGAGCGTAGAGCACGGCATCGCCGCATGCCGCCACGGCCAGGTCGTCACAGCAGTGCTCGCGCTCGGTTCGGACCACACGCGACGTCCACCAGACCGCCGGATGGTAGAACAGCAGAATCTCGACGGCGGATTGCAGCAGGTTGACGAGGTAGTCGTACCGGCGGATGTGCGCCAGCTCGTGCGCCAGCACCGCCTCGAGCTGCTGCGGCGCGACGCCGCCCAGCGCCGCCGTCGGGACGAGCAGCACGGGCTTGAGCCACCCGACGACCATGGGCACCTGGACGCGTGCCGATTCGAGCAGTCGCACCGGGCGGCTCAGCCCGAGGCGCGCCGAGAGGTCCGCTTTCACTGCCTGCCAGGTCGCCGGCGCCGGACGCGCCCCCACGGCGATGAGCCGCCGCACCTGCCACCACCCCCCGGCCAGCCGGATCGAGCAGACGACGACGCCAAGGGCCCACAGGGCGACCACCCACGGCATGACCTGCGACGGGTTCACGCGATCGGGCGCCGGCGCACCGGTGTCCAGCGGTTCGTCGGTGCCCTGCGGCTGCGAGGCGCTCGAACGCTCCAGGACGGCTGTGGACAACGCCGGCTCGGCTGCGGATGGGCCGTAGAAGCGCGCCGCAGGATGGGACGGGTCGGCGAGGTACCACGCCGTGAGCGCCGGCACGACGACCATGGCCGCCAGCGCGGCGCATCCGGCCGCGTAGCGCAGGCGGGCGAACCCGCGCGGCACCAGCAGGAGGAGGAAGCCGAGTGCCATCGCGATGGCCGTGCCCTGCCAGACGAAGTGGATGAGCGTCCAGCCGACGATCGCCACCGCGGAATCCATGTCCGTCATTGCCCGCCTCCCTGCTTCTCGTCCAGCAGCCGCCGAATCTGCGCCAGTTCCTCGGGCGTGGCCTTCGCCCCCGAGAGCGCCTGCATCACGAGCTTCCAAGCCGATCCGCCGAATGCGCGCCCGAGCAGGTCGTCCACCAGCTGGCGCTGCGTTTCCGCTTCCGTCAGCCGCGGCGCGTACACGTGCGTGCGGTCCGTCTCGTCGCGGCCGACGAGGCCCTTCTCCGTCATGATCTGGAGGAGCTTCAGGGCGGTCGTGTAGCCGGTGGGTCGGGTCTCGTTCAGGGCTTCGTGGACCTGCCGCACCGTGCTGGGCCCCAGGGCCCACAGCACCCTCAGAATCGCGAGCTCTGCATCGGTCGGTCGTGGAAGTGGTGTCATGGCGCTCCACTCACTCTACGACAGTCTTCGTAGCTGTCAACGAAAATCTTCGTAGACGTGGCCGCCGAGGACGGAAACGCGGGGACGAACGGAGGGACGACCCGGGCCAGGCCTGCGCTAACCCTGGGCCCACGCGCCGGCCACAACGGCATCGGCCTCGATCTCGACGAGCATGTCAGGGGAGATGAGCGCGGCGACCTGGACCATCGACGTCGCAGGACGGATGGTGCCGAAGACCTCGCCATGCACGCGCCCGATGGCTTCCCACTGCGCGATGTCGGTCACGTAGATGCGGGTCCGCACCACGTCCTCGATCCGCGCGCCCGCGCGCTCGAGCGCGGCGCGGATGTTGGCGAGGGTCTGACGGGTCTGGGCCGCCGCGTCGCCAGGGCCCACCACGGCGCCGTCCTCGTCGGTGGCGGTGGTGCCCGACACATACACGCAGGCGCCGACCCGCACCGCGCGCGAGTAGCCGATGATGGGTTCCCATCGCGTGCCGGTCGCGACGTTCCGGCGCGTCACGGCAGCACCACCCGCCGCCCCTCGACGAAGACGAACTTGACCTTCGTCTTGGCCGCCAGCAGGTCGCCGTCGGTGACCACGAGGTTCGCCGCCCGGCCGCGTTCGACGGCGCCGAGGCGGTGGCCGACGCCGGCCAGCGTCGCCGCGTCCAGCGTCAGCGCTCTGATGGCGGCGTCCGGGGCGAGGCCGCCCTGATCCACGGCCGCGCGGACGTTCGGAAGGAACGCCCCGACGTCCTTGAGGCCGGCGGACCCGAAGCCGAACGGCACGCCGGCCGCCGCGAGCGCCGCCGCCGCCTTGCGCGCGTTGGCCCGCGCCTCGACCTGCTCGAGCGGCTCGTCGGCGTCCGGCGCCAGCCACTTCGGGCGCTCGGGATAGTCCATGTTGACGATGACCCGTGCGCCGGCTGCCTCGAGCTCGGCTGCCGTGTCGGTGGCGCCGTACCCGGCCAGCACGATCGGGTCGAGCGAGAAGTCCTTCGCGAACTTCAGCACGCGGCGGATCTGCCGGGCCGAGTCGGCCTGGAAGACCACCGGCAGCTTCGCCTTGAATGCCCCTGCCATCGCCTCCATCGCGGGATCGTAGGCCGGGCGATCGCCGCCGGCGTCGGGCGTCGAGGCCGCGAGCTCGTAGCGCTTTGCGTCGAGGAACGCCTGCCGTACGAGCGCGATGCCGCCCATGAGCGATGCCGGGTACGGACCGCCGAAGCCGCGCGGCGACGGGAACGAGACATGGAGCGCGACCGGCGTCCGGAGGATCATGCGGCCTTCGGGCTTCACGGCCACGCGGCCGTACTGGGGGTCGAGCTCGGGGGCGGCGACGTCGATGAACGCGCTCTCGCCGGCGAGGCCGTCTCCAGCGGGCACCACGAGCGCGTTGGTCACGCCCGCGGCGGCCAGCTTCTCCAGGTCGCCGCTGTCCGCGTGCAGCTGGTCCGCGGCGCTCCACTGGGGGTGCAGCAGCTCGTCGCGGCGCCAGCGCTCGGTCACCTCGCGCGTGTCGGGGTCCTTCGGCGGCTCCCGCGACGGCGATTCCAGGCCCACGTGCGTGTCGAGATCGATCAGGCCCGGGTAGACCGTGAGGCCCGTGCCGTCGATCTGCTCGACCCCGACCGGGGCGCTCGTCCCCTCGCTCACCTGATCGATGACACCGTGGCGGATGACCACGGTACCTGCCGGAATCGTTGTGCCGGTCACGGTGACGATCCTGACGCCGGTAATGGCGTAGCCCGGCACCAGTACCGCGCGCGCCGTGCCCAGGGTCACCAGCATCAGTCCGCCGGCGACCGCGCCGGCCATCAGTGCACGCTTCATGTCCACGTCCGCTCCGTTGCCTCGTGGCCGAACTGACCAGCCTCCGCTGAACTACAGCGGTCCGCCGAAGCCTTGGCGAAGTCTGCCTACTGCCTACTGCCTACTGCCTACTGACACTGCTCGTCGTCGGAGCCGCGTCCGGCCGCTTCGACCACTTCTCGTAGAACTGGCGGTGAATGTTGTCCACGCCCACGCGCCGGCCGGCGATGATGACCTCGGTGACCTCGGTTCGCACCTCGAGCGGATCGCCGCGCGCGATGAGCAGGTTGGCCACCTTGCCCTTCTCGAGGCTGCCGACCTCGCTGGCGACGCCGAGGATCTTCGCCGCGTTGATCGTGAGTGCGTCGAGTGCCGCCTCGCGCGAGAGGCCCCAGGCCACCGACTGCGCGGCCTCATACGGCAGCAGCCTCGCAAATGTCTCGTCGTCTCCCGCGGTGAAGGCGAACTCGACGCCGGCCGCCGCCAGTGCCGCGGCCGCCTTGTACCGGGCCGCCTGATGGAAGTCGGGCCGCGTGGGCAGCTCCTGCACCGGGCCGAGGACAACCGGGATGCCCCTCTCCTGGAGCAGCGACGCGACCAGCGGCGATTCAGCGCCGCCGACGAGCACCATGTGCACCCGCTCGCGGTCCGCGAACGCGATGGCCTCGCGGATATCGGGCTCGACGTCGGCGTGCACGAAGAGGGGCATCGCACCGTCCACGATGGGCACGAGCGACGACAGCATCCAGTCGGCGGGGCGTGACGCGGGAGGCAGGGCCGCGTAGGCCCGCGCGCGCGCGAACAGGTCGGCCGCGTCGGCCAGCTTCTTGTCGCGGGCTTTCTTCAGGTCTTCGTAGGATTCCTCGCGGCTGGCGCTCCGGCCGAATCGCCGCGCCGGCCGGATCGACGGGAACTGCATCGTGATCCCGGCCGTCGGCCTCAGCGTCGCCTGCTCCCAGGTCCAGCCGTCGAGGTTCATGACGCCGACCTGCCCACCCAGAATGCCGCCGGAAGGCGCCAGCCCCACGGTGGTGACGCCGTTGGATCGCGCGACCGGTATCGCGTCGCTCTCGGTGTGGAATGCCACGCGCGTCCGCAGCTCGGGGTTGAAGACCGCGTCTTCGCTCGTGTCCTGGAAGCCCCGCGGGCCCGGCTCGTCGAGGCCGAGCGTCGAGGACGGATCAATCCACCCCGGGTAGACTTCCTCGCCCGATGCGTCGATCACCTCCGCCCCCGCCGGCGCGCTCAGGCCGGCACCAATCGCCTGGATTCGCCCGTTCGCAATCACGATCGTGCCGCGCTCGATGATCGCCGCGGTCACCGGGACGATGCGCGCGTTGACGATCGCGATCGTGGCGGTCGGCACCGACGGATGCCAGGCCACCGGCGCGGCGTCCGGTGCGGGAAGCACCGGTCCCGGCGCCCTGGACGCAACCGCGGGCTTGGCCGCCGCCCCGCCCTCGGCCGCCGCCCCGCCCTCGGCCGCCGCTGCGCCCTCGTGTCGCGTCTCCGGGCTGCCCTTGTCGCCGGCGGACTTTCGGGCGCGCTTTTCGGCCTCGAGCAGGGCCGCCTTGGTCTTCTCGATCTGCTCGACGCGTCCGTCTTCCTTCGTCCGGTCGTAGTAGACGTGCCCGTCGATGAAGACGAGATCGGCGAGCGCGTAGCTGCTGAGCGGGTCGTGGTTCCAGAGCACGAGGTCTGCGTCCTTGCCCACCTCGATGGACCCGACGCGCCCGTCGATCTTCAATTGCCTTGCCGGTTCGATCGTCACGAGCGACAGCGCCTCCTGCGCGCTCAGGCCGCCCCACTTGATGGCTTTGGCGGCCTCGGTGTTCAGTCGGCGTGCGTGCTCGGCGCTGTCGGAGTTGATGGAGGTCGAGATCCCGTACCGCAGGCACATTGCCGCGTTGTACGGGGTGGCGCCCGACGCCTCCACTTTGTATCCCCACCAGTCCGCGAACGTCGAGACGCCGGCGCCGTGCGCCTTGATCTCGGGCATGACGCGGTACGCCTCGAGCGCGTGCTGCAGGGACGTGACCTTGAAGCCGATCTCGTCGGCCAGGCGCAGCAGCATGAGAATCTCGTCGGCGCGATAGCAGTGGGCGTGGACCAGCCGCTTGCCTTCGAGCACCTCGACGAGCGGCTCGAGCTGCAGGTCGCGGCGCGGAGGCAGCACCTGCTCGCCGGCCCTCTTCCGGGTCTCGTACTGCGTCCACTCCGCCCGGTAGGCCTTCGCCCGCGTGAACGCGTCGCGGATGACGAACTCCACGCCCGGCCGGCTCGTGGGGTAACGCCTCGGTCCCTGCTGGCCGAACTGCCGCATGTCCTTGGGGTTCTCGCCGAGGGCGAACTTGATGCCCGGCATGGCGCCCTCGAACCGGAAATCCTCGGCGCGCGGCCTGCCCCAGCGGAGCTTGATCACGAAGTTCTTGCCGCCGATGGGGTTGGCGCTGCCGTGGAGGACGTTGGCGGTCGTGACGCCCCCGGCCAGGTCGCGGTAGATGTCGATGTCGGTCGGGTCGAACACGTCCTCGATGCCGGTCATGGAGCTGACCGTCGTGCCGCCCTCGTTGATCGAGTCGGCCGCGATGTGGGAGTGCTCGTCGATGATGCCGGGGGAGAGGAACCGGCCCGTGCCGTCCACGACCTCGGCGCCCGCCGGCACCGCCACGTGCGGTCCGACGGCGGTGATTCGGCCGTTCCTGACGAGTACCGTGCCGTCCTCGATCGGGTCGTGGGTCACCGTCAGGACCGTGGCGTGCGTGATGGCCAGGATGTGCTCCGCCTGAGCTGGCTCGGCCCGCGCGGGACCCGTTGGCGCCCCGCCGAGCGCGCAGAGGCTGACCACGAGAAATGCCAGGGATCGGGACGAACGAGCGGTGGACACGGACGCTCCTTGAAAGCGACTGCCGCGGCCCGGAGTAGCCGTCGGGAATTACCGGCCCTGTCCCGGGGTTCTGCATCGGAAGCGGCGGGCTCGGGGCGGCACATTCCGTCCACCCGTGCCGGCCGTTGTCGACAGGTGCAGGGTTCCTGGGACCAGCAGACCGGCTCAAAGTATAATCAGGACCCGCTCTCCCCCCAATTGCTGGAGGATCTCATGATGCGCAAGCTGCTTGCCTCTCTTGGCGCCGTCGCCGTGGTCGGGTTCCTCGGAGTCTCGCTCCGGGCCGACAGCGCGACGGTCAAGGGCGAAGTGATCGATGTGATGTGCCACATGAAGAAGGCGTCGAACGTCGGCGCCGACCACGCGGATTGCGCCCTGAGTTGCGCGAAGCGTGGAGCCGCGCTGGCCATTCTCTCATCGGACGGCACGGTCTACACGATCACCGGCGACTACGCCGCGAACAACAACGCCAAGCTGCTCGATTTCGTGGCCAAGGACGTGGAAGCCACCGGCACGGTCGCCGACAAGGATGGCAAGAAGACCATCGAGGTCACCTCGATGAAGCCGACGATGTGAGCATTGCGCATTGACGATTGACGATTGACGATTGACGATTGAGGCGCGGCGAAGCTCGCTGCGCCTCTTCCTTCGCTGCCCGCGTTCTCGGCACCCCGCCGCTCGATTCACGCCGCAATCCCCGCTCGAAGTCGTACAATCTCCCCGTGATCTTCGTCGAGATGGGACTCGCCTTCCTGGCCGGCGCCGCCGTGGCGTGGCTGGTGGCGCAGCAGGTCCTCGCGCGCCGGCTCGCGGAGGCGACCTCGGACGCCGCCGCGCGGGTGGCTGCCGCGGAGGCGCGGCTCGAGATGGCCGCCGACGGGCAGTCGCTGCTCGCGCAGGCGGAGCAGACGCTGCGCGACAGCTTCCGCGCGCTCGCCTCCGAAGCCCTCCAGGCCAACAGCCAGTCCATCCTCACGCTGGCGACCTCGTCGCTGCAGCGGACCCAGGAGCAGGCGAAGGGCGACCTGGCGCAGCGGCAGCAATCGATCGGGGAGATGGTCCGGCCGATTGCCGAGACCCTGAAGGCCGTGGACGCGCGCCTCGAGGCCGTCGAGAAGGATCGCGCGGTCTCGAGCGCCACGCTCGCCGAGCAACTCCGGCAGCTGGGCAGCGGCCTGATGATGCTGCAGGGCGAAACGGGAAAGCTCGTCAAGGCGCTCCGCCAGCCGCACGTGCGCGGACACTGGGGCGAGGTCCAGCTCCGGCAGGTCGTGGAGCTGGCCGGCATGATCGAGCATACCGACTTCGTCGAGCAGGGGACCGTGGTCACCGAGGACGGCCGGATCCGTCCCGACCTCGTCGTCCGTCTGCCGGGCGGCAAGCACGTGATCGTGGACGCCAAGGCGCCGCTGTCCGCGTACTTCGACGCGGTCGAGGCGGCCGACGATGCCGAGCGCGGCGCGCGGCTCGCGGACCACGCCCGCCAGGTGCGCGATCACCTGGTGCGGCTCGGCAGCAAGGCGTACTGGAGCCAGTTCAACGACACGCCGGAATTCGTCGTGATGTTCCTGCCGGGCGAGGCGTTCTTCAGCGCGGCCCTCACCGCGGACCCGCTGCTCATCGAGCACGGCATCGCCAATCGCGTCGTCCTCGCGAGCCCGACGACGCTCATCGCCCTGCTGAAGGCGGTGGGCTACGGCTGGCGCCAGGAGCGGATCGCGGAGAACACGCAGCAGATCAGCGATCTCGGCCGGCAGCTGTACGACCGGCTCCTCGTGATGGTGACCCACTTCGACGAGATCCGCCGCGGGCTCGACAAGGCGGTGGACGCCTACAACAAGTCGGTCGCGTCGCTCGAGTCGCGCGTGCTCGTGACGGCCCGGCGCTTCCGGGAGCTGGGCGCCGCGCACGGCGAGGAGATCCCCGAGGCGACCGTCGTGGACAGGGCCACACGAGAGCTCCAGGCGCCGGAGATCAAGGGGTTGTTCGACGAGGAGTAGGCAGCAGGCGGATGTGGCTGTACCTCGCACACCACGCTGACGCGCTCCGCGCCGACGTGGACGCCATGCGTCCGCTGTCGGCGATGGGGCGTGCTCAGGCGGCCGACGTGGCCCGCCGGGTGGCCGCGCGAGCAGCGAAGCCGCTCGCGGTCTGGCACAGCGGCAAGCTGCGGGCGAAAGAGACCGCCGCGATCCTCGCGGCGCTGCTGAACCCGATGGCGCCCGTCAGCGCCGTCCGGCACCTGCAGCCCGATGATGATCCGGAGTGGATTGGCGACGCGCTGGCAGGCGAGGCCGACGATCTCCTGATCGTCGGCCATTATCCGTACCTGCCCGCCCTGCTTCGGCGCCTCACGGCCGGCACCGCCGGCTTTCCCCAGCACGGCGTGGTGGCGCTGGAACGAATCGCCGGTGGGTGGGTGGAGCGGTGGCGTGAGCCGGCCCCTACCACATGAAGCCGACACCCACGTTCGCGCGCCAGAACCCCAGCTTGTCGCCCGTGATCTCGGGGAAGTCGCCGCTCGTGTCGAACGACTTGTAGTACCGGACGTCGCCGCGCACGGTGACCGATCCCTTGCCGATGAAGGCGCCGCCCCCGACGTTCCCGCCCCAGTTGTTCTTCGTCTCGCTGAAGTCGAACACGTCGGTGGCCCCGGAGATGTTGGTCCGGATCAGCCCCGCGCCGAATGCGACGTACGGCGAGAAGCCTTCATGGCGGCCGCCGATCAGGAGATTGCCCATCAGCGTCGCGACCTTGCCGTCCACGTCGAGCGTGTCGCTGCCGAAGAAGTCCGGCGTGTAGCCGAAGTCCACCTCGAAGCCCGCGCCGTGCCCGAGATAGCCGAGGCTGCCGCCGAAGTCCGTGCTGTTCTTCGTCGTATCACCGCCGAAGTTCACTCCAACATAGGGCGAGATGTACCCATCCGCGCGGGCGACCGACGGCAGCAGCAATCCGGTCCCGGCCATCAGCACGCTGATCATGAGCAGTCGTTTCATCGGCGTATTCTCCTGGGAAGTAAGGCAGGGCTCGGCGTTGGCTGGGCGCTTGGTCCGCCTGCTGACCGTTCAATCAGCGTGCCACCCGGCCGGCAGGTCACGAGCGCCCGGCGGCCGTCCTGAGCGTGACTCCGATCGATACGTCCGACGGAGATTCTCGCAACGAGTAGATTTTACGCGAGCTCGGCGGCATGCCGGAGGAGTTCCCAGGCGCGCCGTACATGGGCTTCGGTCGTGCGGATGTTTCCCACCGCGAGCCGGATGACGAACCTGCCATCGAGCCTGGTGTGCGAGAGGAAGGCCTCGCCCGACCCATTGACGCGGTCCATGATCCGGGAGTTCAGCGAGTCGAGTCCCGGCTCATCCATTCCCGCCGGGTGATACCGGAAGCACACCACGCTGAACGGGACGGGCGCCAGCCGCTCCCAGGGAGGAGCGGCGTCGACGCAGGCGGCAAACAGGCGGGCCAGCCTGACATGCTCCTCGAGCCGCCGGCGGATCCCGTCGGCGCCGAAGTAGCGGAGCACCATCCACAGTTTCAACGACCGGAACCGTCGTCCGAGCTGGATGCCGGTGTCCATGAGGTTCCTGACCTCGGCTCCTTCGCTTGTCTCCAGGTACTCCGCGACCAGCGAGAACGCCTGCCGCACGACGTCCATCCGCCGGCAGTAGAGCACGCTCAGATCGAATGGCGTGAACAGCCACTTGTGAGGATTGACGACGAGCGAGTCGGCCCGCGCGGCGCCGTCGAGGATGTGGCGCCATGCGGGCACCATGGCCATCACGCCGGCGTAGGCCGCATCGACGTGCAGCCACACGCCCTCGGCCTGACAGACATCCGCGATGGCCGCCACCGGATCGATGGCCGTCGAGGAGGTCGTCCCGACCGTCGCGACGGCAGCGAGCGGGACGGAGCCGGCGCGGCGGTCTGCGGCAATGGCGTCGGCGAGCCGATCGGGACGCATCGCATGCGAGGCGTCCACCTCGACCCGGTGAATCGCATTGCGGCCGAGTCCGAGCAGGAGCACGGCCTTGTCGATCGAGGAGTGGGTGTGATCGGAGCAGTAGACGCGCGGAGCCGGCAGGTCGGGCCGGCCCGCCATGCCCCGCGTCCTGATCTCGGGGACGACCCGCTCGCGCGCCGCGGCGAGCGCGTGGAGCGTCGAGACCGACGCCGTGTCGTAGATGACGCCCTCGAATTCGGACGGCAGGCCAATCAGCTCCCGCAGCCACCCGAGCGAGACCGCTTCGAGCTCGGTGGCCGAGGGCGACGTGCGCCAGAGCATCGCCTGGACGTTCAGCCCGGCGGCGAGCATCTCGGCCAGCACGCCCGGACCGCTGCCGCTGATGGCGAAGTACGCGAAGAAGCCCGGGTGGTTCCAGTGCGTGAGGCCGGGCACGATGACGCGCTCGAAATCCTCGAAGATGGCGTCGAAGGGTTCTCCCTGCTCGGGCGCCGCGGCCGGCAGCGCGTGGGCCACGTCCCCGGGGGCGACCTGCGAGAGCACCGGATACCGGTCCGGCGAGGCGAAGTACTCGGCGAGCCAGTCCACGATGCGATGGCCCTGGCGGCGGAACTCCTCCGGGCTCATGTCGCCGCCGGCGGGCGGCGGATCCGGCGGCGGAATCACATCCGGCCGTGCGCGGCGAGGTACTCCACCGCGAAGTCCTTCAGCTTGTCGCTCTTGAGACCGAGCCGCTCGGCTTCTTCGATCGCGCGCGCGACCGGCCAGCCGTCGAGCATCACCCGCTTGACGAGCCACGCGGCCGAGGCGCGGTTGGCCGAGGCGCAGTGGATGTAGGCCGGCTGGTTGGCGGGGTCCGACACGGCCGCGAGGAACCGATCGAGGACGGCGGGATCCGGTGACGACCCGTCGAACGGGATGTGCACGAAGCGCAGCCCCGCGGCTTCGGCCGCGCTGCGCGAGCCCTCGATGTCCGCGCCGTCCTCGCCGCTCGTGCGGAGGTTCACGACCGCGCGGAACCCCTCCCGGACGAGCGCCGGGAAGGCCGACGGGTCCGTGGCGCCCGCGCACGCGAACGAGGCGTTGATACGGGTATAGTTCTTCGCGCCTGCCGGCGCATCGGCCGGTGGGCCCTGCGCGACGAGGGCCATGAGGAGGAAGGCGAGCCACATGGCTCCATCTTAGAACACGAAGGACACAAAGAACACGAAGGGCACAAAGAACACGAAGGGCACAAAGAACACGAAGGGCACAAAGAACACGGAGGGCACGAAGAACCGGACTTCAGTTCGGCCAATGAGAGATACGGGTTTCGAGCCAGGAGACCAGATGCAGTACCGCGAGGACGAGCGGCCGGAGGTGGATGAAATCGTGGCGCTCTACGAGGCGGCGTCGCTCCGGCGCCCGATCGGCGATCCGGATCGGATCGCGCGCATGTACGCGGGATCGCCGGTCGTCATCACGGCACGCGACGGCGGGCGGCTCGTGGGCATCCTGCGCGGGTGGACCGACGGCGCCTTCGACGGCTACGTCTGCGATCTCGCCGTCCACCCCGACTGCCAGCGCGCGGGCATCGGGCGCGAGCTGCTCGCCCGCTGCGAGGCGCGCTCCCCCGAGATCCAGTGGGTGCTCCGCGCGTCGGTGATCGCCGAGCACTACTACGAGCACATCGGCTGGACGAAAATCGAGAACGGGTGGTTCAGAAGGAGGGCTTCTCCACCGTCACCGTCACCGGCGACAGCACCTTGACGGTAATGGGCGAACCGGCGTTGAGCGTCGCCGGGCGGCGCTCGCTGGCCATCACCGCGGCCGTGCCGCCCGCCGCGCCAATGGCGCCGCCGATTGCCGCACCCTTGCCGCCGCCGAGAATCGCGCCGAGGATGGCGCCGCCAATCGCGCCGCCACCGACCTTGGCCGCGCTCGCATTCCCGGGCGCCTCGCCCACGCGGTAGACGGTCTCGGTCTGCAGCGGGAGCTCGGTGCCGTCGGCAAGGATGACGGTGTGGAACCGCACCCCCAGCCGCGCCTGGTCCTTCATCTTCCCGCCGCGCTCCACCATGCTCACCGCGCCGAGCACCTTCGAGCCGGCCGGGATGGCGACGCGCCCGTCCGCGCGGACGTCACGCGTGACGCGCGCCTCGACCCGGTCCTCCACGCGCGCGGTATCGCTTGTAATCGACGTCTCAATCTGCAGCCCCACCACCGAGTCGGCCGGAACGGTGACCTCGAGGTATTGCGGCGCCGGAGGCAGATCCTCCACGGTATCCACCGCCGGGCGTTCGGCGCGCGCCATGGTCGGCTGCGCCTCGGAGCGTGGCGGGACGGGCGCTGGAGTGACGCCGCGATTGGCGACGGGCGGGCCCGGCCGTACGGGTGCCGGGCGGACCGGCTGACTCCGGGTGGGCGTTTCGCGCTCGGTCCGCGACGGCACCGGCGCCTCCCGATGGGGCTTCGGCGTGGGATGGTCGATGTGCCCGGCCGGAGCGGACGAGGGCGCCGGCGCGGCATCCTTGTCGTCCATGACGGCTTCGGTGGCTTCCACGGCGCCTCCGGCCGTCGGGGTCGTGGACGGCGGAATCACTGCGGCTGCCGCGGGAGCCTGGACGTGGCGGGAGGCCAGGTAGGCACCGGCGCCGGCAGCGCCTCCCAGGGCCAGCACGCTGACCAGGCCAATTGCCGCCTTGTTGCTGAACATTGGAACTCCTTGCCAGCCGCTGAGATCAGCAAGGGCCGTGCCTAGGCGGCCCCTCCTGTTGCCGGCGCAAGTGCCTGAGCGGCTTGGGCGTTGGTCGCTTGGGCACCCGAATCTGTCCTGTCCTCAGGCCGGGTGTCCTGTCCGGGCACCAGTCGCCGACAGCCTGCGGCAGTCGCGCGTTGCAAAACCTTGCAGTGACGCCCAGAATTGAATCCAGCCGCCTGCCGCCGGGGTCTTGCCATGCCCATCGTCCGCACACTGCCACCGCGCCCGTTCGGCCCGATCATAGCCATCCTCGGCGCGATCGTCATCGCGACGGCCACCTCCGCCCACGCGGTTACGCCCGAGGAGCTCGCGAGCCTGCACCAGGCAGGGCTTGGCGACGAGGTGCTCGACGCGCTCATCGAGGCGACGGGCGTGCAGGGACGGGTGGACGGGACCGAAGCGCTTGCCCTTCGGCAGGCGGGCCTGTCCGATCGCATCATCGCGCAGGCCATCCGCCGGTCGGCGGCCGGGGTCCGCATTCCCGTCGAGCCTCCCGACGACACGGCCGCCGCGGCACCGCCGGCAACGGTCGCGATTCCAGCGTCGAACGTCGCCGTCATGGGTTACGGCGACGCCGAGCCGGTGCCCGCGGCCGTGGTCCCCGAGGTTGTCGTCGTTCCCGTGCTGGTCGGCATCCCGGTCCTCCCGCATCGCTGTCGCAGCTGCAACGCGGCGACGCCCGGCAGCCACCACGGCGTCGGACGCTTCATCAACACCGATCTCCGGCCACTGAACACGGACCTCCGTCCGCTGAACGACGGGGCCGGCGGCGCGGCGCGCACGGGCGACGCGGCGCATCCGACGCCACCCCGCCGCTGACCCCGCCGACCGGTGCCTGACGTTCTCATCATCGGCGCCGGCATCGTCGGCTGCGCCGTCGCCGACGAGTTGACGCGCCGCGGCGCCGAGGTCATGGTGCTGGATCCGCGCGGCATCTGCCAGGGCGCGAGCCAGGCGTCGGCGGGGATGCTCGCGCCGTTCAGCGAAGGGCGCCACGATCCCGTCATGCTGGCTCTGGGCGCGCGCAGCCTGCAGATGTACGACGCGTTCGTCGACCGGATCCGGAGCGACGGTCATCAGGTGGGCTACGCGCGGAACGGGTCGCTCGACGTCGCTCTCGACGAGCCCGGCGCGGAGATGCTGCAGGCCACCGCACGCGAGCTGGAGCGGGACGGCGTCGCCTGCACATGGCTCGATCGTCCGATGCTGGCGCGCGAGGAGCCGGCGCTGACCACGGAGGCGGCCGCCGGGCTGCGCGTGGCCGCGCACGGCGCGGTTGCGGTCGCACCGCTGGTCGAGTCGCTCTGGAACGCGGCGGAGAAGCGGGGCGCACAGCTGAGGATGAGCGCCGCTACCGCCATCTCGCCGGGCCACGGCACCGTCCGCGTGCAGACCGACGACGGTCCGATTGACGCGCCACACGTGGTGCTGGCGGCAGGCAGCTGGGCGGGGCGGATCAGCCTGCCGGGCGGGGCCTCGCTGCCCGTGAAGCCGGTGCGCGGGCAGCTGCTCGCGCTGGGCTGGCGATCCGAGCGGTTGAGGCAGACCGTGTGGGGACCGGGCTGCTACGCTGTACCCTGGGACGACGGCACGGTGCTCGTCGGGGCCACGGTCGAGGACGCCGGCTTCGACGAGGTCGCAACAGTCGACGGCGTGACGTCGCTGGGTGGCGCGATGACGCGGCTCGTACCCGGCGCCGGGCGCGCAGCGGTCGTGGAGGTTCGCGTCGGGCTCCGTCCCGGGTCACCCGACGACCGGCCGATCATCGGCCCATCGTCGCTCGTCGAAGGGCTCGTCTACGCGACGGGCCACTTCCGCAACGGCGCACTGCTTGCGCCCCTGACGGCCCGGGCGGTGGCCGATCTCGTCGGCGGCACCGCTCTTGATCCGGTCCTGGCGCCGTGCGCGCCAGGGCGTCTCGGGGAGTACTAAACGATGTCTCTGCTCAGCACCGCCGAAATCGGCCGGCAGCTCTCCTCGCTCGACGGGTGGGTTCGCGACGGCAACGCGATTCGCAAGCAGTTCACCTTCGCGGGATTTCCCGAGGCCGTGGCCTTCGTCGAGCGGCTGGTGCCCGACTGCGAGGCCGCCGACCACCATCCCGACATCACGATCAACTACAAGCGCGTGACGCTCTCGTACAGCACGCACAGCGAAGGCGGGCTGACAGCGAAGGATTTCGAGGGCGCGACGAGGGCGGAGGAACACGTCACCGGGGCGTGATCGGGAAGACGCGCTCGAGGTCGTCGGCCGGGCGGGGAATGACGTGCACGCCGACGAGCTCGCCGACGCGGCGCGCGGCGGCGGCTCCGGCGTCGGTGGCCGCCTTGACCGACCCCACGTCCCCGCGCACGAGGACGGTGACCAGCCCGGCATCCACCTTTTCCCAGCCAACGATCAGGACGTTCGCGGTCTTGACCATCGCATCAGCGGCCTCGATCAGGCTGACGAGGCCGCGGGTCTCGATCATCCCGAGCGCCTCGCCCACTTCGAGCTTCGCCGCTTCAGCCTTGACGTCCTGTCTTGCCATGGGTGGATTCTACTCCGGAACACGAAGCCTCCCGGAGCTTTCGCTTCTCGACCTTGCCCAGCGCCGTCTTCGGCAACACGTCCACGAACGTGACCGCGCGCGGCACCTTGAACGACGCCAGCGACGTCCGGCAGTGCGCGATGAGCGCGGCGGCGTCCGGCGTGGCGCCGGGCGCCGGCACGACGAAGGCCACCGGCACCTCGCCACGCACCGCGTCCGGCACGCCCGTGACGGCGGCCTCGGCGACGGCAGCGTGCTCGGCAAGCAGCTCCTCGATCTCGCGCGGGTAGATGTTGAAGCCGCCGGAGATGATCAGGTCGCTGCGCCGGCCGCGGAGCGTGTAGTAGCCGTCGAGGGCCCGATCGGCAAGATCGCCGGTCCTGAACCATCCCTCGCGGAACGCGGCGGACGTTGCCTCGGGCCGGTTCCAGTACCCGGCACAGAGCGTTGGTGACTTCACGTGCAGCTCGCCGGTCGTGCCATCGGGCACGTCCACGCCGGCCTCGTCGAGGATTCGCGCCTCGACGCCGGGCAGCGGCATGCCGACCGTGCCGGCCCGCCGCTCGCCCTCGTACGGGTTGCCGAGCGTCATCAACGTCTCGGTCATGCCGTAGCGCTCGAGGATGCGCTGGCCGAATCGCGCGTTGAAGTCCTCCAGCACCTGCGGGGGCAGCGGCGCGGAGCCCGACACGCAGAGCCGCAGGCTGGACCCGACGGCGGCGGCCTGGTCCGCCGCCATGCCGAGCATCCGCACGTACATCGTCGGGACGCCGAAGAAGAGCGTCGGGCGGAAGTCGAGGAACGTCGCCGCCGCCGAGGCCTGATCGAAGCGCTCGAGCAGGCGCACGCGGCAGCCGGCGAGGAGCCAGGAGTGCACGCCGTTGCCGAGGCCGTGCACGTGGAACAGCGGGAGGGCGAGGAGGAACCGGTCGGCGCTCGTGATGCGCCACGCGTCCACCAGGTTGCGGGCGTTCGCGGCGAGGTTGCCGTGGGTGATGACGGCGCCTTTTGCCGGGCCGGTCGTGCCGGAGGTGTACACGAGCGCGGCGGGCGTGCCGGTCTCGAGGTCGCGTGCGGGCGGCGCGGGCGCTCGGCCGCGCGCATCGGCCGCCAGCTCGTCCACCTGCCAGAGATCGACCCCCGGTTCACGCCCCTGGCGAACGGCCAATTCACTATCCGCCACGACCGCCCGCGGGGACGCATCCGCCAGGATGTGGCCCACCTCCCGCCCGCGGTAGAGAATGTTGATTGGCACGACGATGACGCCGAGTCGCGTGGCGCCGATGAACAGGTCGAGGTACTCGAGTCGGTTGGCGAGATAGAGGGCGAGCCGGTCGCCGCGCGCGAGCCCCCGGGCCGACAGCGTGGCGGCCATGCGTCCGGCGCGCACGTCGAGGTCACCGAAGGTATATTCCTGGCACGCCCACTCGAGCGCCACCGTACGGGCGCGGTCGCGGAAGGTGGGCGCGAAGAGCTCGGTCAGGGTCACAGACCGAAGTGTAGGCGGAATGGCTGGCAGCTGGCAGGCACCGCGAATGGAAATCTGGTCCGGCGGACAGACCGGCGTGGACCGCGCGGCATTCGACGCCGCGCTCGAAGCCGGCGTGCCGATCCGCGGATGGATTCCCCGAGGCCGTGCCGCCGAGGATGGCGCGGTGCCCGAGCGGTATGAAGGCCTCGTGGAGACCGAGACCGCCGAGTACAGCGTCCGTACCGAGCGCAACGTGCGCGACTCGGACGCCACCCTGATCCTGACGATGGGAGACCCCACCGGGGGGACGGAGGTCACGCGGCGGCTGGCGGGTGCCTACCAGCGCCCCGTACTCGTGCTGGACCTTGCGGAGATGACCGTGGCGGCGGCGGTGGCGTTCGCCAGGGAGTGGTGCGAGTATCTGCCGCGACCGCTGAAGCTGAATGTCGCGGGACCGCGCGCCAGCAGGGCGCCGGAAATGTACCTCCTCGCCCGCGCAGTCGTTCTGGAGCTGCTGAAGGCGCTCACGGCCACCACATGAACACTCCTCATTCGAGCCGCTCGACGGCTGCGGCCACCGGCGCCACACTCGTCCGCGGGCTCGGGCTGACGGCCGCCACCTCCGTCAACATCGCCAACATGGTCGGCACGGGCGTCTTCCTCAAGACGCGCGTGATGACGTGCAACGTCGGGACGCCCGGCCTCGTGCTGCTCGCCTGGCTCGGCGGCGGGCTGCTGGCGTTTGCCGGGGCGCTGACGTATGCGGAGCTCTCGGCGATGATGCCGAAAGCCGGCGGCGACTACATCTACATCCGGGAGGCGTACGGCCGTCGCTGGGCGTTCCTGTTCGGCTGGACGCAGGTGCTCATCGCCCGGACGGCCTCGCAGGCGGCGCTTGCCGTCGGATTTGCCATCTTCCTCAATATCCTCACGGGCGGCGCGCTGGATCGCGTCTACGTGGTCGTGCACGTGTTCGGCCACCCGGTCCCGTTCGGCCATCTGCAGGTCGTCGCCCTGGCGGTGCTGGCCGCGACCACCCTCATCAACTGTGGCGCCGTCGGCCTGAGCGGCGCCGTCGCGTCGTGGCTCACCGCCGGCAAGGTGGCGCTCGTGGTGGGGATTGGCCTCGGCGCCCTGATCGTCGCGCGCGGGGACTGGGCTCACCTCCTGCTGGCCAACGCCGGCGGGGCCTGCGAGGGTGTCAGCCCCGCCGCCCGCGGCGGCCTCGCGGGCTTCGGGGCGGCCATGCTCGGCGCCCTGTGGGCCTACGACGGCTGGAACAACGTGGCTCCGCTCGCCGGCGAAGTGCGGGACCCGCAGCGCAACCTGCCGCGGTCGTTCCTGCTGGGCACGGCGATCGTCGGGGCGCTGTACCTGTTCGCGAACCTGGCCTACTACTACGTGCTCACCCCCACCGAGATCGCGAGTGTGTCCACGTCCTCGTCGGTGGCCACCGAAGTGGCCGGCCGGTTCCTGGGCGCCGCGGCTCTCTCGCTGATGGCCGCCGCGCTGATGCTCTCGTCGCTCGGGTCGCTGCACACGTCGATCCTGGCAGCGGCCCGCTTCCCGTATGCGATGGCCAGCGACGGCATCTTCTTCAGGGCGCTCGCCGTCGTCTCGCCGCGGACACACGTCCCCGTGCGAGCCTTGATCGCGCTGGGCGTCTGGTCGGGAGTGCTTGCGCTGTCAGGTTCGTACGACGCGCTCACGGACTATGCGATCTTCGCGCTCTGGGTGTTCTACGGCCTGGCCGCATCGTCTGTCTTCGTGCTGCGGTACCGCAGGCCCGACGTGCCGCGGCCCTACAAGACGTGGGGCTATCCCGTCGTCCCGGCCGTGTTCCTCCTGGTGACCGTGTGGCTGCTCGTGAACACGCTCAGCACCGCGCCGCTCCAGTCCGCGATTGGGCTCGGCCTCATCCTGCTGGGGCTGCCCGTGTACCAGGACCTGGTCAAAAAGCGGGGATCGGGTGAGCGGGGAGCCTGCCGCATGAACCCCGGCCGGTTCCGCGCGTCGATCGCGTAGCCGGGGAAGATGGCTGACGGGTCCTTCACGCTCAGGTGGCTGGTCACGATCTCGGCGAACACGTCGCGGAAGTCCGTGGTCACTGCCAGGTCGCGGCCCTCGTACAGGTGCTGGCGATCCAGGCCCGGCCAGCGCGTGTAGACCTTCCCGCCTTTCACGCCCGCGCCCATCACGAGCATCGCGTTGCCATGACCGTGGTCCGTCCCGCGGTTGCCGTTCTCGGCCAGTGCGCGCCCGAACTCCGACATCGTGACGATGACGGTGTCGCTCATGCGATCGCCGAGATCGGTGACGAGCGCCGCGAGTCCGCGCGCGAAGTCGTCCAGGCGCGCGGCCAGCAGCCCCTGCGTGCCGCCTTCGTTGACGTGGTGATCCCAGTTGCCCGTCTCGGCAAACGCGATCTCCAGGCCGACGTCCGACCTGGCGAGCTGCGCGATCTGCTTCAACGCCCGGCCGAATGCGCTCGGCGGGTAGCTGGCCGCTGACGAGGGGCGATACTGCGACGCAAACTGCCCGATCTGCCCCATGGCGAGCGCGGGTGCGGTGCCCTGCAGTGCGCGGGGCAGCACCGGTCCGAGCGCGACCGCCCGGAACGGCGACCGGTCCGCCTCGCGTTCGACGGTGAGCGTCCGGTTCAGCCAGCCGTCTTCGGTGCTCCTCACGCCGGGCGTGCCAGACTCCATGTAATCCTGCGCGTCGAAGTGCGACCGGGTGCCGTCCGGCGAGCCGCAGGCGTGGACGACGGCGAGCGTGCCGTCGCGATAGAGCGGCGCAAGCGGCGCGAGCCGCGGATGGAACGCGAAGAAGCCATCCAGATCGATCCCGCCATCGTCGGCGTGCCCCGGCCGTGGAACGGCAATCGTCGGCCGGCGCTGGTAGTAGGCCCGCTCGCCATAGGGCACCACGACGTTGAGGCCGTCGACGGCGCCGCGCTGGAAGACGGCAACGAGGAGCTTCCTGCGGCCTGGCGCGGCCGCGACCGTCCGCGACAGGACCGTCGGTGCGAATCCAAGGCTCAGGAGAGCCAGGCCGCTGTCACGAAGGAAGACGCGCCGTGAGCTCATTGCCATGCCCTGCCGAGATCCCCAGATCCCCAGATCCCCAGACAATATGGAATGACCGGCTCTCCATCGTAACGTTGTAGTGCTTGCAGCACTCAACCCGGTGGCGAGAGCCACCGGAATCGCGGGTTAGCGCCCGAGAGCGCCAGAGCCGCATCGAAGGGAGCCGGTCATGAAGCACGTTACTACGTACGTGGGTATCGATGCACACAAGAAGGATCTGTTCGTCGCGATGCTGATTGGCACGGAGCAGACGCCAGTGACCTGGCAGCTGGCGAACGAACCGAGGGCGGTGCATCGGCTGGTGCGGAAGCTCGAGCGCGAAACGCCGGGGCCGATCCGCGTCTTTTACGAGGCCGGGCCGTGTGGGTACGCGTTGCAGCGCCAGGTGACGACGGCGCGTGTGAGCTGCGACGTCATCGCGCCGGCGCTGATCCCCCGCAAGCCCGGCGAGCGGGTGAAGACGAATCGCCGCGATGCGCGGAAGCTGGCGGAGCTCGGCCGCGCGGGGTTGCTGACCGCCGTGCAGCCGCCGACGCCCGAAGCCGAAGCGGTGCGGGACCTGGCGCGCGCGCGGGACGACGCGCGGGAAGATCTGCAGCGGTGCCGGCATCGGCTGGGCAAGTTGCTGCTGCGCCGCGGCCTGCACTACCACGGCCGCAACTGGACGCGTGGGCATCGCGACTGGCTCCTGCGGCTCACCTGGCCGCACGCGGCCGAGCGTGCCGTGGTCGACGACTATCTGTTGGCGATCGATCACACCGAGTCGCGGCTGATCGAATTGGATGCGCACCTCGCGACGATTGCCGAGACCGCCCCGTATCGGGAACCGGTCGGCTGGTTGCGGTGCTTTCGGGGCATCGATACGTTGACGGCGATGTTGATCCTGGCCGAGCTGCATGATGTTCGACGGTTCGCGTCGGCCCCGGCGTTGATGGCGTATCTCGGGCTGGTGCCCGGCGAGGACTCCAGCGGCGAAAAGCATCGGCGGGGCCGCATCACGCGTACCGGGAACGCGCTGGTCCGACGGCTGTTGGTCGAAACGGCGTGGCACTATCAACATCGTCCGAGTGTCGGCGTCGCATTGAGGCGGCGGCGCACCGGACAGCCAGGGCGCGTCATTGCGATTGCGGACAAGGCGCAGCAGCGGCTGTGTCGGCGGTTCCGAACAATGGCGGCCGAACATAAACCGGCCCCGAAGATCGCCGTCGCGATCGCGCGGGAACTCGCGGGGTTTCTGTGGGCGGCGCTTCAACCGGTGCCGGTCCCGGTGAAGTAGCGATGCCGGCACCGCGGGTGACGGCTTGAGGAGGCGGTGCGGTGACGGACCGCGAAGACGGCGGATGATCAGAGGCACGATTGTGAGGATCGGCGCAGGGATCATGCGATCCGGCCTGCGGGCCCAACTCGCGACCCCAGACAGCACGTCCTCCCGACGAAGCACTGTCATGGGTGCTCTGCCGCGGACCACCGCGGTAACCACCGGATATCAGCGTGACTCGTCGTCGAAGCGCCCTCGACCGTCCGTCGTCTTCGCGGTCCGCGTACCGAGCGGCATCCGAGATACCGCGTGGCGGACACGGCCTCCAGGGCTTCGCGCCCGCTGGGCGGCGCCTGCGGCGCCCCTGGACCCCGCGTCCACCACGCGGTCGAGTGCGTTTATGTGAGCACGCTGACGCTTGCTCGGCAACTGCCAAGCCGCGGTCGAATCATCGGGGCTTGACAAGGGTCATTCCATATCAGATCCCCAGCCCCCCAGATCCCCAGATCCCCAGATCCCCAGATCCCCGGATCCCCAGATCCCCAGATCCCCAGCCCCCCGGCCCCCCCAGCCCCCCAGATCCCCAAAGCGCCGGCGTCGAGGCCCGGCAACCGTTGCACGGGAGTCTGCCCGGGACGAAGCTGCCGGTCAATCCCACTCTTATAGAATGTCGTCCACCATGCGGCTCCTCGCCACCGTCGCAGTGCTGACCGTCCTGGCCTCCGGCCCGGGCGCGCAGTCGGCGCCTTCCCCGCACCTGCTCATCACCAACGGACGGCTGATCGACGGCACCGGCGCGCCGGCCCGGCAAGCCGACGTGCGGATCGACGGTGACTCGATCGCCGAGATCGGGACGGGGCTGCAGGCGCAGCCGGGCGAGCAGGTGATCGACGCCCGCGGGCAGGTCGTGGCTCCCGGCTTCATCGACATGCACAGCCACGCAGACCGCGGGCTCATCGAGCATCCCGAGGCCACCAGCCAGGTGGAGCAGGGCATCACGACGTCGTTTGTCGGGCAGGACGGCGGTGGCGACCTTCCGGTCTCGGAGATGCTCGACGACATCGCCGAGGCCAAGCCGGCCATCAACATCGCGACGATGGTGGGGCATGGCACCGTCCGCGGCCTGGTGATGGGCGCCGACTTCAAGCGGGCGGCGACGCCCGCCGAAGTCGAGACGATGAAGGCGCTGGTCGAGCGGGGGATGAAGGACGGCGCGTTCGGACTCTCGAGCGGGCTCGAGTACGACCCGGGGTTCTATTCCACGGAGGACGAGCTGGCCGCGCTCGCCTCCGTGGTGAAGCCGTATGGCGGCTTCTACGCCAGCCACGTCCGCGACGAGGAGAACGAGGTGTTCGCCGCATGGACCGAGGCGATCAACGTCGGACGGCGGGCCGGCGTGCCCGTCGAGATCTCGCACATGAAACTGGCCTCGAAGCCCGTCTGGGGCCAGTCAGGCCGGGCGCTCGAGATCATCGACCAGGCGCGCCGCGACGGTGTGGACGTGACCGGCGACTGGTATCCCTATCCCTACTGGCAGTCCGCCATGTACGTGCTCATCCCGGATCGCGACTTCGAGAACACGGCGAAGTGGCAGAAGGGGCTGGACGAGATCGGCGGGCCCGGCAACGTGCTCGTCACCAGCTACACGCCCGACGCGACGTGGAACGGCCACACGCTGGCCGAGCTCGCCGACCAGCAGCACACCGACGCGGCGTCGCTGATCGTCCGGATGGTGCAGGAGGCCGGGCCTGGCATCGGCATCATCGGGACGTCGATGGACGAGGACGACATGCGCGCGATCCTCGCGCACCCCGGCGTGCTCATCTGCTCGGACGGTGCGCTCGAGGGGCGGCATCCACGTGGATACGGCGCGTTCCCGCGCGTGCTGGCGCGCTACGTCCGCGAACGGCACGTGATCACCCTCGAGGACGCGATCGCGAAGATGACCGGGCAGACGGCGCACAGGATTGGCCTGTCCGACCGCGGGGTCGTGGCGGTCGGCAGGAAGGCCGATCTCGTCATTTTCGACCCCGCGACGATTGCCGACCGTGGCACGCCGCAGGATCCCGCCCAGGCGCCGCTCGGCATCGATGCCGTCGTCGTCAACGGCGTCGTCGAGCTCCAGGACGGGAGACCGACGGGCGCGCGCGGCGGCCGGGCGCTGCGCAAGAGCACCCACCCTTCGTAGGTCGAACGTCCGCCTTCGCCAAGGCTTCGGCGAGATGCCCACGCTGATTCGCGCCGCCGGCCCCGTCCTCGAACACATCCTGGACGACACGTTCCCGCTCTGGGGCGACGGGCTGACGCGCCGCGCCTACGGTCAATGGAACAGGGCGCAGGAGCGGACCGAGTGGGGCCGCGCGCACCTCAGGCGACTTGCGCTCGTGGACGGCGATCGCGTGCTCACGTCGGCGAAGCGGTACGACCTGACGCTGCGGATCGACGGCCGGCTGGTGCCCACGGTGGGCATTGGCGCGGTGTTCACGCCACCGGCCGTTCGCGGTCGCGGATACGCGCAGGCGGTGATTGCGGCGCTCGAGGCCGAGGCGCTCCAGGCCGGTGCGGAGGCCTCGATGCTCTTCTCGGAGATCGGGCCGTCGTTCTATGAGCGGCTCGGCTACCGGCCGATCCCGGTGGAGTCCGGAGCGATCAGGGTTCGGGTGAAGAACGGCGCGCCGGCGATGCTCGTCCGGGCAGGGGAGGATCGCGACGCGGACCACCTTGCCGACATCTGCGCCAGACGTGGTGAACTGTCGCGGTTCTCGCTCGTTGCCGACGCCGCCTGGATCCGCTACTCCGTCGCGAAGAAGCGCATGCTCGCGGGCCTGGATCCCACCGGCCGCCGTGCGGTGGAGTTCCAGGTGGCCGAGGAAGGATGCCGGGCCGTGGCGTTCGTGCTGATTCAGGTGCGACGCGGCGAGCGTGGCCAGCCCGATCGGTGGAGCCTGGCTGCGGGCGGCGACCGCGATCCGTCCGGCGCGCGCATCGGCGCCCTCCTGCAGGTGCTCCTCGCGCGCACGCCGGCCGCTCCGCATCCGCTGATTCGCGCCTGGTGGCCATGGTCCGTGCAGCCGCCCCAGCTCGAGATCTCGCCCGGTCCGGCGCCGCGCGAAGTCATGATGCTGAAGCCGCTCGTGCCAACGCTGGAGGTCCCGATGGCGCTGACCGCCGCCGACGTGCTCTACTGGCACGGCGACGCTTTCTGAGTACACGAAGGGCACGGAGAGGACACAAAGAAGACGAAGAACACAGAGAACACAAAGACACAAAGAACACAAAGAACGAAGTACGTAGTACGTTGGGCCGAACTTCAGTTCGGCCACTCGAGCACGAAGGCGCCGCTCTGGACCACATGGCTGAGACGCCGACGATCCTGCGCATCCCCATGCGTGACGGCATTTCCATCGCCGCGGACCTGCACTGGCCAGGCGGCGATGGGCGCCGGCCCGTCCTGCTGGTCCGCACGCCGTACGGGAAGCAGGGCTACCGGAACGAGCATCTCGTGGCGCGTGCGCTCGAGCGCGGCTATGCCGTCGTCGTGTGCGACGTCAGGGGCCGGTACCAGTCGGGCGGGACGTTCGACGCTTATCGCCACGAAGGGCCCGACGGCTATGACGTCACCGAGTGGCTGGCGAGTCGCCCGTGGTCGAACGGCAGGATTGCGACGGCCGGGCTGTCGTACCCGGGCGCGGTGCAGTGGCTGAGTGCGGTCGAGGCCCCGCCGCACCTCGTGTGTGCGTTTCCGGCGATGTGCTTCTCGTCCGGACGACAGTTCTTCTATTTCGGCGGCGCGTTCGACCTGTCCTGGCTGCCGTGGACGGTCGAGAACATCGCGCCGGACGACCGCCGGCGCAAGGGCCTGACGACCGGACCCCGGACGACGTGGGAGGCGCGGGGCTGGTGGCGCGATCACGGCCGCGAGGCACTCGAACGCGTTCCCCTCCGCGCGCAGCCTGCGCTCGAGCACGTGACGCCGTTCTACTTCGACTGGCTGGACCATCCCGACGACGGGCCGTACTGGGACTTCGCGGACCTCGAACAGCGGTACGCCAGGGTGCGCGTGCCGATCTTCAACTTCAGCGGCTGGCACGACGAGGGGTACGGACCGATTGGCGCGACGCACAATTTCATGGGCCTGCGGGATCGGGCCGCCACCCCGGCTGCCAGGCAGCCGCGGCTGATGATTGGCCCCTGGGTCCACGGCGCGCCCGGCACCGGACTCGTGGGAAGCCGGAGCTTCGGCGCCGACGCGGCCATCGACTACGACGGCCTCGTGCTCGACTGGAGCGACCTCCACGTCAAGGGCGTCGACCGCGGGCTGCGTTCCCAGGCGCCGGTGCGGCTCTTCCTGATGGGTGCCAACCGCTGGATCGACGCCCCGACATGGCCGCTGCCGGCACGGCCGGTGACGTGGTACCTGCGCGCCGGTGGACGGCTGACGTCGGAGGCTCCCGCGGCGGACGAATCGGCCGACCATTACGTGTTCGATCCGAACGATCCGGTGACGGATCCGCATTACGACGCGGGGCTGGGTCCGCACGACCAGCGCGCGATCGAGGGCCGCGCCGACGTGCTTGCGTTCACCAGCGATCCGCTGCCGGCCGATCTCGACGTCATCGGGCCGCTCGACTTCCGTCTGTGGATCGCCTCGTCTGCGCCCGACACCGACTTCTATTGCCGCCTGCTCGACGTCGAGCCCGACGGCACGGCGTGGAACCTGATGAGCCCCACGCTGGAGGTGCTGCGCGCGAAGTACCGCAACGGCGAGCAGGAGCCGGAGTTTCTGGCACCCGGCCGCCCGGTCGAGCTCGGCTTCACGCTGGGCCTGACGGCGAACCGGTTCCTCGAGGGACATCGGCTCCGCGTCCAGGTGACGAGCAGCTTCTTCCCGCACCTGGATCGGAATCCGAACACCGGGCGGCCCTCGGCCATCGAGCCGCGCCTCGTGCCGGCGAGGCAGACCGTCTTCCACGACGCCGCGCGCCCGTCCCGCGTGGTGTTGCCGGTACACGAAGGGCACGAAGGCTGAACACGAAGGGCACGAAGGGCACGAAGGGCACGGAGGTTGGACACGAAGACCACGAAGGCTGAACACGAAGGGCACGAAGGGCACGAAGGTTGGACACGAAGACCACGAAGGCTGAACACGAAGGGCACGAAGGGCACGAAGGGCACGAAGGTTGGACACGAAGACCACGAAGGCTGAAACACGAGGGGCACGAAGAAGGGCGGAGACAGCTCGCGAGGACGAAGCAGCGGATCGCGATCTGGAGAGGGCCGGCGTTCGGTTCGACCGAGGGAACATGACGTATGCAGGACTACGAGAAGCTGGGACTCTTCTACCTCGGCCGGCCGATTGATCCGGCCACGGGCACGGCGAAGCCGGGCTACCTGCTCTACGACTCGCGCGACCTGGTGACGCATGCGGTCTGCGTCGGGATGACGGGCAGCGGCAAGACCGGCCTCTGCCTGGACCTGCTCGAGGAGGCCGCCATCGACGGCGTGCCGGCGCTCGCCATCGATCCCAAGGGCGACCTCGGGAACCTGCTGCTGACGTTTCCGGATCTCGCGCCCTCTGACTTCCGGCCGTGGATCGACGAAGACGAGGCGCGCCGCAATGGCACGTCGCCCGACGAGTGGGCGGCGGCGCAGGCCGAGCTCTGGAAGAACGGCCTGGCGAAGTGGGATCAGGACGGCAACCGGATCCGGCGTCTGCGCGAGGCGGCCGACTTCGCGATCTACACGCCGGGGTCCCAGTCGGGTCTTCAGGTCTCGATCCTGAGGTCGTTTGCGGCGCCTGCCCCCGATTTCATCGGCGAAGCGGACCTGATGCGCGAGAGGGTGGCGACGACCGCCACGAGCCTGCTCGGTCTGCTGGGCATCGATGCGGATCCGATCAAGAGCCGGGAGCACATCCTCCTTTCGACGATCATCGACGCCGTGTGGCGGCAGGGCCGCGACCTGGACCTGAGCGCTCTCATCCAGGCCATCCAGACGCCGCCCGTGCAGCGCATTGGCGTGCTGGAGCTGGAGGCGTTCTATCCGTCGGCCAAGCGGTTCGAGCTCGCGATGGCGGTGAACAACCTGCTGGCCGCGCCCGGCTTCGGCGCGTGGATGGAAGGCGAGGCGCTCGACGTGCAACGGCTGCTGCACACCGCCTCCGGCAAGCCGCGGATCGCGATCCTCTCGATCGCGCATCTGACCGATGCCGAGCGGATGTTCTTCGTGTCGCTGCTCCTCACCCAGGTGCTCGGCTGGATGCGACAGCAGCCGGGGACGAATAGCCTCCGGGCGGTGATCTACATGGACGAGATCGCCGGCTATCTGCCGCCGGTCGCGAATCCCGCGTCGAAGACGCCCATGCTGACGCTGCTCAAGCAGGCGCGGGCGTTCGGGGTGGGCATGGTGCTGGCCACGCAGAATCCGGTGGACCTCGACTACAAGGCGCTCTCGAACGCGGGCACGTGGTTCATTGGCCGCCTGCAGACCGAGCGCGACCAGTCGCGCGTCCTCGACGGCCTGGAAGGCGCCGACGCCGCGGCGGGCGGCGCCTTCGACCGGGCGGCCATGGGCCGCATGATTGCCGGGCTGGACAAGCGGCAGTTCCTCCTCCACAACGTGCACGAGGACCACCCGGAGGTGTTCGAGAGCCGCTGGGCGATGTCGTACCTTCGCGGACCGCTCACCCGGGCACAGATCCGGACGTTGATGCAGTCGCCCGGTGGTGGTGGGCAGGCTGCCAAAGGCGCCGAGGGTGCTGGAGGGGCAGGCGTCAGCTCCCCGGCCGTCTCGGCGCACTGGGTGCTGCCGCCCGGCATCAGGCAGTATTTCGCGCCGGCTCGCGGCGGCGTGGTGTACACGCCGATGATTGCCGGCGCCGCGACGGTCCGTTACACGGACAGCAAGGCGGGACTGGACGCAACTCGCCCGCTCGTCTTCCTCACGCCGTTGACATCCGGGCCGATTCCCGTGGACTGGGAGCAGGCCGAGCCGGCAACCTTCCGGATCGATCAGCTGTCAACGGATCTGCCTGCGGGTGCGACGTTCGAGGAGCTGCCGCCGGCAGCCAACAAGGCGGACAACTACGACGACTGGTCCAGGGCGTTCATCGCGTGGCTCTCGAGCTCGCAGTCGCTGGCCGTGTTCCGCAGCCCGTCGCTCGCCGTCACGTCGAACGGCACCGAGAGCGAGGGGGACTTCCGCGCGCGCCTGCAGCTGGCGGCGCGGGAGCGCCGCGACCAGGAAGTGGACCGCCTGCGGCAGAAGTACGCGCCGAAGTCGGCCGCCATCCAGGAGCGGCTGCGCCGGGCGCAGCAGGCTCGGCAGCGCGAGGAGGAGCAGGCGTCGGGCAGCAAGATCCAGGCGGCCATCTCGATCGGGACCTCGATCCTCGGCGGCCTGCTGGGACGCAAGACCCTGAGCTCCGCGAACGTCGGGCGCATGGGCACGGCCGCCCGCGGCGTGGAACGGGCGATGAAGCAGTCGTCCGACGTGTCGCGCGCAGCCGAGAACGTCGCCGCCGTCCAGGCGCAGCTCGACGATCTGAACGCGGCGCTCGCCAGCGAGATCGCGACCCTCGATGCCACGTACGACCCGTTGACCGAAGCGCTTGACAGCGTCACCGTGAAGCCGAAGCGCGGCGGGATCACCGTGCAGCTCGTCGCGCTGACGTGGAAGGCGAAGACGGACTGACGCCCAGTGCCGGGTGCCGGGTGCGGGGTGCTGGGTGCCGTGCGGAGTGCTGGGTGCGGCGTGCGGCGACCGGCGCGGGAGGTGCGGGGTGCGGGGTGCGGGGTGCGGGGTGCCGTGCGGAGTGCTGGGTGCGGCGTGCGGCGACGCGGGGTGCGGGGTGCGGGGTGCGGGGTGCGGGGTGCGGGGTGCGGGGTGCGGCATGGCCCGTAACGTGCTTGGCACGATCGCATGGGTGCAAGGACGTTTCAGGAACTCGTGGCCTGGCAGCTGTCTGCAGACTTGCGCGACCGCGTAGTGGCAATTTCTCGCTCGAGCCCCTTCCGGGGTGACGTCACATTCTGCGATCAGCTTCGATCGGCGGTGTCGTCCGTACCGGCGAACATCGCCGAGGGGTTCGCCCGGTACACCCACCGCGACTTCGCACGCTTCCTCAGCATCGCCAGAGGCTCTCTGGCGGAAACCCAGAACCACCTGCTCGCGGCACGTGGCCAGGGACTGCTCGATCAGGCTACCTTCGACGAGCTCTGGCGTCTCTCCGAACGTGCCATGGGCGCGGTGACTCGACTCCGGTCCTCGCTTTGACGCCTCAGCGGCACGCAGCACCCAGCACCCGGCCCCCAGCACGGCACCCAGCACCCCAGCACCCGGCACCCAGCACTGGGTGCCCTCAGTACGTGTTCACGACCTTCACCGTCAGCGCCTGCGTGCCCCCCTCGTCGAGCGTGAAGGGCGTGGCGACGCTGCGCAGCCGCTCGAGCGTTTCAGGATTCGTCTGCTCGCCGTCCTCGATGTAGGCCACGGCGGCGACGAGGTACTTGGCGGGCGGCAGCGCCTTGATCTCGAACCCGCCCTGCTGATCCGGCCGCGCCAGCGCGACGTACCGCGAGAGGAAGCCCCACTTCGAGCTGTCCTCCGCGAAGACGACCGCGGCGTAGTCGGTGACCGGCTGTCCCCTGTCGTCCGTCACCACGCCCGACACGCTGGTGGATTTCGCGGTCAGGACGATCTGCAGGCCGCTCACCGCCTCGCCCGGGCGGAAACTGATGCCGGAGTCCGTGACGTCCTGCCCGTTCAGGAAGACGCCCTTCAGCGAGTAGCCGGACGGCGTGCGGAAGGTGCGGACCATCACCGGGCTCGTCATGGCACGAAGCTCGAACGTCCAGTCATCGTTGACGCGGTCCCGCATGCCCGGGCCGAACATCATCTGCGGGCCGGCCGCCGGATCCTTGGGCACGGCGTTCACCGCCACCGAGGTCGGCTTCACGCTGCCGGCGGGCGGCTGCACGTCGAAGAGCACCTGGCCCCTCAGCGACGACCCGGTCGTCCCCACCAGCAGGAGGCCGGTGATGTCCTCGCCGCCGACACTGACCTGCGCCTGCGCCGTTTCGGCCTCCTCACGGCCGGGCCCCATCTCGCGCACCATGATCGTGTAGTCGCCCGGGCTGACGTTGGTCAGCGTGAAGTGGCCCGAATCCGTCACGCGCGAGCCGCCGCCGAACGACATCATGAAGCGGCCGCCCGCCTCCCCGGACGACTCGATGAGCTGCACGAACGCGCCCGCCATCGGCTTGCCCTGCGAGTCCACCGCCGTGCCCGTGATCTTCGCCGTCCTGACCGGCAGCAGCGAGAAGGCGATGCCCGACACCTCGGCGCCCAGCGCGACGGTGACCTTCTCCGCCTGCTGCGAGCTGCCGGTGCCGGGATAGTAGGTCGGCGCGTAGCCGGAGCGGTTCTCCGACTGCTCGCCGAACATGAAGCTCCTGAGCGTCGCGCTCAGGTAGTAGTCGCCCGGCGCGAGACCGTAAATGCGGAAGTTCCCCAGATCGTCGGTCTGGCCGAAGCGGCCGACCGGCTCCAGGCGACGCTGGCCGTTGGAGTAGCGGTAGCGCATGGCCATCACCATCGCGTCGGCCACCGGTTCGCCGAACTCGTCGTTCACGCGGCCGGCAATCACGCCGCCGCGCGGGAGGTTGAAGTTGACGTTCTCGAGCGTCTGCCCGTCCTTGATGTCGATCGGGCGTCCCTGCTCGAGCGGCCGGCGCTGGCCGAAATCCAGGGTGACGTAGCCGGCCTTCGACGCCGTCAGGTGGTAGCGCCCCGCCGGCAGGTCCTTGATCTCCCACCGCCCCTGCTCGTCGGTGGACGCGATCTTGCCCTCACGGATCTCGTCCCCGTTCAGCCGGACGATGGCCCGTCGCAGCGGTGCGCCGGTCTCGCCGCCGACGACGCGCCCGCGCAGCACGGCCGTTCCCGTCTGCGGCGTCGCGTCGCGCATTCCCCGCATGCCGCGTGGCCCCGGCCCCTGCCCGCCGCCGGGGAACTGGCCGCCGACCCGGAACCCGCCCTGGGCAGCCGCCGACGCCGCCACCGCCATCGCCACCGCCATGGCTGCGCCGATACGACCCAGACCGCGGCACCCCGCCCTCAGCACCGCACCCTCAGCACCTGTAGCACTCTCAGCACCGCACCCCCAGCACCGCACCCCCAGCACCGCACCCCCAGCACCCGCACCCCCACACTGTAGCACCTTCAGCACCCTCAGCACCTTACGATTCGTTACGCCCGTACCCGGCTCTGCTCGCGCATGAACTGCTGGACGTAATACGGACCGCCCGATCCCTTGCCGCTCGACCCGCTCGCCTTCCAGCCGCCGAACGGGTTCACGCCGGGCCACGCACCCGTCGTGGCGCCCGCCGCGCGGTTGGCGTAGGTGACGCCGGCCTCGATGCGCTCGAAGAAGGCGTCCACCTCGCCCGGGTCCTCCGAGAAGATGCCGGCGGTCAGTCCGTACTCGGTGGCGTTCGCCACGGCCAGCGCCTGCTCGAACCCCGACACGCTGGTCACGGCGGTCACCGGCACGAACAGCTCTTCCGAGAAGATCTGGTGATCGATGGGCAGGCCGTCCACGACGGTCGGCCCGACGAAGTAGCCGTGGCACAGTGGATCCTCGGTCAGGCGCACGCCGCCCGTGAGGATGCGGCCGCCATCCGCGCGGGCGCGCTCGATGGCCGCCTCGAACGTGCGCACCGCGGCCTCGTTGATGACGGGCCCCATGTAGACGTCGCGCTCGAGCGGGTTGCCGATCCGGATCTGCCTCGTCTTCTCCACGAGCTGCTCGACGAACGGCTGGTAGACGGCCTCGTGGACGATGACCCGCGAGCAGGCGGAGCACTTCTGTCCCTGCGCGCCGAAGGCCGATCGCATCACCCCCGTCGAGGCCTTCTCCAGATCGGCCGACGGCATCACGATGGCCGGGTTCTTGCCGCCCATCTCGGTGATCACCGGCCGGGGCACCGGCCGCCTGCCGTTCTCCCGGAGGATCCGGAGGCCCACCTCTTTCGATCCCGTGAAGACGATGCCGTCCACGTCGGGATGCTCGACGAGCTCCTGCCCGACGGTGCCGCCGCCGCCCGTGACGACGTTGAGGACGCCGGACGGCAGTCCGGCAACGCGGGCGAGCTCGGCGAACTCGAGCGCGATCCAGGGCGTGGTGCTGGCCGGCTTCAGCACGACGGTGTTGCCCGCCAGCAGCGCGGCGCCGGCCGGGCCGGCGGCCAGCGCGAGCGGGAAGTTGAACGGCGAAATCACCGCGAAGACGCCGTGCGGCTTCAGGACGCTCGTGTTCCGCTCGGTGGGCCCGAGTGCACGCATCGGGCGCACGAAGCCGTCGGCCTGCTCGATCTGGTCGGCATAGTAGTCGATGAGGTCCGCCGATTCCTCGACGTCGCCCAGGCACTCGAGCCGGTTCTTGCCGCACTCGAACGCCATCAGCACGGCCAGATCCCAGCGACGGTCGCGAACGGCGGCCGCCACGCGGCGCATGACGGCGAGCCGCTCGGTCCAGGGGCGATAGCCCCACGAGGCAAACGCCGCGCGCGCCGCCACGATGGCCTCGCTGGCATTCAGACGGTCGCCCTCCTGGAAGGTGCCCAGCAACACGCGCGTGTCGATGGGGCTCCGGTCCTCGAAGGTCTTTCCGGTCGTCACCGGCCTGCCGCCGACGAGCATCGGGTGCGCGCGTCCGAAGCCGGCGCGCACGCGGTCGATGGCCGCATCGAACTCGCGATGGACCTCGTCCATCCGGTCGGCCGAGGTCACGTAGGTGATCTTCTGCGTCATGTGGATTGTCTGGAGAGGCCGAAACTCCCTGCTACTGGCTGCCACCGAGCGCTGCCGCGGCCCGGTCCACCGCGGCCGCCACCTTGCGGGCCGCGTCGGCGACGCCGGCCGGGTCGCCGGCGTCGATCGCCTCGGCCAGCGCCGGCAGCAACTCTGGAGCATATGTCGGTTTGGGCGCGTAGATCTGGTGGCGATACCACGGGCGGCCGGGCAGCCCGTCGGGGTCGAGCAGGCCGCGCTCGGCGCGCATCAGCCGGCCATTCACCGCGGCCAGGGCGACGTCGTCGCCCGAGGCCAGCGCCCGCTGCTGGTCGTCGGACGCGCGGTTCGCGGCCGCCGTGAAGCGATCGACGGCCTCGTGCAGCGGCTGCAGCAGCGCGGACCGATCGGCGGCCTTCTCCGTCCAGGCCTGCTCCAGCTCGGAGGTGAACTCGCTGACGCGCGCGGCGTAGGGACGGTAGTCGAGCGGGAGCGCGTCCGCGTTGGCGAGCCGCAACGCCATCAGCCCCCAGAGCTTCGTCATGGCCTCGTGGTATTTGAAATCCGGGTCGCCAATCGTGGCCACCCACTGGTGATCGTCGTACTGCGAGTGATACACGCCGTACGGGCCGTCGAACGACATGTCCAGCACCGGGATTCCGATGAAATTCAGGAAGACGGTGTAATCCGACCCGCTGCCCAGGCGATTGTTCACCAGCGCACGTCCGGAGGCGTTCGGGAGCGACCCCTGCTGGGCGGCGCCACCCCGCCGCTTGGCCTCGGCCACCGTGAGCCCCGTGTTCGGGTCCTCGACGGACGCGGTGGCCTCGTCCACCAGGCGGTTCAACGCGGGCACCGCCGCCGCCGTGAAGTTCGGGCCCGACGTCGAGCTGTCCACGTTGAGGTAGGCGATCGCGTGATCGTGAAGCTCCTGCTCGTGCTGCTCGCCCCACTCGGTGGACGAGGTGAGCGTGAACTCCTCGGCGTCCCAGCTCGCGAAGACGATCGTCCGCTTCGGCCGCACGCCCGCGCGGGCGAGATCGCCGAGCGAGCGGACGAGATCCATCAGCGAGGCCGTGCCGCTCGACGGGTCCACGCCGCCGTAGATCCAGGCATCGCGATGGTTGCCGAGGATCACCTCGTCTTCCGGGTGCTCGGTACCGCGAATCCGGCCGATCACCGTCTGAATGGCCCGGATCTTGTCGTCGAGCTGCACGTGCAGCCGGACCGTGGCCCCCGGTCCGACGTGGTACTTCAGCGGCAGCCCGCCCTGCCAGTCCGCCGGCGCCTCGGGGCCGGTCATCGTCTCGAGGATCGTGCTCGCGTCGCGGGCCGACAGCGGCGCGCACACGAATCGTCGGCAGCGAGACGGCGTCCTCGCGGGCGATCTGCTTCGCGCCGGGCACCGACGCCCAGCCGGGCGTCAGCGGGTCGCCGGGCACCAGGAAGTCGTACGGGATGCCGCCGGACTGGATGTGACTGAGGTTGCCCCAGGGGCCGTCGGGGTAGACCGGCCCCTTCCCGGCGCCGTCCTCGGCCGGGTCCGAGTAGACGATCATGCCCGCCGCCCCGCGACGCTGGGCGGTGAGGGCCTTGAATCCCCGATAGCTGTACGGCACGGAGTAGCGGACGAGGACGATCTTGCCGGTCACGTCGATGCCGTGCGCCGCGAGCCAGTCGTAGTTCCCGGGGTTGCCGCTGGCGGCGTAGACGATCGGCGCGGTGATGTCACCGTTGGCGGAATAGGCGGAGTAGTGCAGGACCGGGTGCTGGGTGTCGGGATCTCCCGGGATGGGGTCTTCCGTGAGCCGGGCCTGCCAGTGCTTCGGCTCGGTCATCTCTACGGACACGGTCTGGGGCCATGGCAGCAGCACGTCATGCTGGACGATCTCCACATCGTCGACCCCGTATTGCTTCCAGCGGTCGCGCATCCACTCGGCGAGGACGCGGTTCCGGTCCGACCCGGCCAGGTGGGGTTCAAGCGTGAGGAACCGGTGGAACTCCCGGGCGCGGTCGGCGGAGGGCAGCGCGAGAAACCGGCGCTCCAGGTCACGCTCGGCGGCCGCCGATGCGGGCGTGAACCCGAACAGCCCGCTGGTGTCCGCGGCCAGCGCGGAACCCGAGCCGGCCCGCGGCGCCTGGGCGCCCACGACTGCCGTTCCCGCCACGATCGCCACCGCCACCCACCGCGTCATCGTCACCTCGCCCGAGGAATGTATATCAGCCCCTCCCTCGACGATGCCATCGTCGTCGGCCGGCCGCATCGCCCACGGTACGCGGTTCGCAGGAAAGGCGTGGATCTGGCCGGCCGCATTGCCGATCTCCGGCGCTGAATCCGCCGGCTTCAGGTTGACATTCGACCCGAGCCAGGGCATCCTTGGGTCGAATGGCCACCAGACGCACGGATGACGAGCGCATCGCCCTGCTCCAGGGCACGCTCGACCTGCTGATTCTCCGCACGCTCCTCTTCGGCCCCGAGCACGGCCAGGGCATCGCCCGCGCGATCCAGGCGCAGGCCGAGGACGCGCTGCTCGTGGACCACGGCTCTCTCTATCCCGCGCTCCAGCGGCTCGAAGCGCGCGGCTGGATCAGCGCGGAATGGGGCACGTCCGATAACAATCGCAAAGCCCGCTTCTACACGCTGACGAAAGCCGGACGCAGGCAGCTGACCGCCGGCACGCAGCAGTGGCGGCGCCTCGCCGCGGCGATCGGCCGCATTCTCGGACCCGAGGAGGCCTGACGCGATGCGCGTGGGGCGGCGCCGCGAAGGCGATTTTGCGCGGGAAATCGACGCGCACCTCGACCTCGAGACCGACCGCCTGGTCGCCGACGGCATGAGTCCGGAAGAAGCCGCGCATGCCGCGCGTCGTGCCTTCGGCAACGTCCTCGCTGCCCGGGAGCGGTACCACGACGCACACACCTGGCTGTGGGCCGAGCAGCTCCTCCAGGACGTTCGCTATGCGTGGCGTGGCCTGCGACGGAGCCCGGTGTTCCTGATCACCGCCGTGCTGACGCTCGCCGTCGGCATCGGCCTGGTGACGGCGACGTTCGCGGTGTTCAACGCGTACGTCCTTCGTCCCTTCGCCGTTCGCGATCCGTACGCGCTCAGGCAGATCGTCTGGCGCGCGGGTGCCCGGCGCGCCGTCGGTCCGGTGACGCTCGAGGCCGCCGGCAGCCGATTCCAGTGGATCGATTACCAGGAGCTCCGCCGGCGCACGGATCTGTTCGACGCCGTCATCGCCCAGGCGTCCTGGGTCGTGACGTCGAAAGGGCGCCCACTGGTCGCCCAGTTCGTGTCGGGCGACTACTTCGAGGCGCTCGGGCCGCGCGTCCGTCTCGGGCGGATGCTCGAGCCCTTCGACGCGGCCGTCCCGGGAGCCAGCGCGGTCGCGGTGTTGAGCGATGACGGATGGGCGCGGATGTTCGGCAGGGCGCCAGACGTCATCGGGCGGACGATCGAGGTGAACGACGTGCGCCTCACGGTCGTGGGGGTTCTGCGGCCGGAGTTCTCCGGCCTCGACGACACGCCACGCGACCTGTTCGTGCCGATCACGATGTCGATCCAGGTGGCGAAGACCAACCTGCTGGGGAGCACGGCGTCGCCGCGGGTCGGCATTGTCACCAGGCTGCGCCGTGGCGTGTCGCCCACGGAGGTCGACGCGGCGCTGACACCGCTCATGCCACGCCTGACGAAACGACAAGACGATGTCCGCGCCGAGGCGCGATGGCTGGCAACCCCGAACCCGCTGACCGTCGATCTCGTCGCGACGCTGTCGCCCGTGTTCGCGGCCTTCCTGCTCGTGCTGGCGGCGGCGGCGGCGAACGTGTCGAACATGATGCTGGCCCGCGGGAGCGTGCGGCGGCGGGAGATCGCGATGCGGCTGTCGCTCGGTGCGAGCCGGGGCCGCGTGGTGCGGCAGCTCGTCACGGAGGGACTGCTGATTGCGGCCCTCGCGGCGGTCGCCGGAGTGCTGGTGGCGGTCACGGCACTGCGTGTGGGCACGGCCGTGTTCTTTGCCGGGCTTCCGTCCTCGGTCGCCGCCATGGTCCGGGTCGCGCCGCTCGATCTGGACCACCGGGTCTTCGCGTGCGCCCTGGCAGCCGCCGGCAGCGCGCTGCTGCTGTTCGCCCTGATGCCGGCACGCCAGGCCACGAGTCTGGCGCTCACGGCCGCGCTGCGGGATGAGACCGGGGCCACGTCGCGACGCTCGCGACTGCGCAGCGCGCTGGTGATCTCACAGGTGACGGTGTCGCTCGTGCTGGTGGTGGCCGCTGCCACCGTGGTGCACAACGGGGTTTCACTCGACGCGACCCGCCTGGGCTTCGAGACACGCGGCGTGATCTCGCTCAAGCCGCGCACGGCGCCAGTCGATCGTGTCTGGCAGGCTGGCGAGATGTTGCGGGCCGATCCCCGCGTCAGCGAGGTCGCCGCGTCGAGCCGCAACCCGTTGTCGGAGCAGCTGCCGAAGATGCCCATCGTCACGGCGCCCGGCGCGTCGGTCGTCGCGACGTCGTACCAGTTCGTCTCGCCGGAGTACCTCTCGATCCTCCGGATCCCGATTCTCCGTGGCCGGGGGTTCTCCGAAGCCGAGGCGCGCACCGAGGCGCCCGTGGCCGTCGTCAGCGCGGCCGCCGCGCAGACGCTCTGGCCGGATCACGATCCGATCGGGCGAACGCTCCGGGTGCGCGTCGATCCCATCGACACCGCACGTGATGGAACGACGCTCGCGGAGCGTGGTACCGGCGATGCCAGGGACATCGAGTCGTTCGATGTCCAGGTGGTGGGAGTGGCGGGCGACGTGGTCAGCGGCCTGATGGTGGATGGACTGGACCCGTCACATCTGTACCTGCCGACGGCCATCACCGGACCTCGCGTGGCGCACCTGCTCGTTCGGGGCCGCTCAGGCGACCTCCCTCTCGAGCACCTGCGTGCGGTGCTGCGCGACATCCACCCCGACCCGCTCGCCTTCGAGCTCCTGCCGATCGACGAGCTGCGTGAGGCGCAGATGTTCCCGGTGAAGGCGGCCGCGTGGATCGGCAGCGTGCTCGGCATCGTCGCGCTGGCGCTCAGCGCCTCCGGGCTCTACGGCATGCTGGCGTACGTGATCTCCCAGCGAACGCGGGAAATCGGGATCCGGCTGGCCCTGGGCGCGACCGGGGCCGCGGTCGTCCGCCTGGTGATGACCCAGTCGGCCCGGCTCGCCGGCATGGGCGCGGCCATCGGCAGCGTCATCGCGCTGGCCGTCCTCCGGATCCTGGGCAGCCTCGTCCCGCTGCGCAACGTCCTCTGGCTCGATCTCGGCGCGTTCCTCGCCGGCCTTGGCCTCGTAGCCGCCGCCACTGTGCTCGCGTCGCTCGTGCCCGCCCGCCGCGCCTGCGCGGTGGATCCGGCGGTCACGCTGCGGGCCGAAGGGTAGGGGCATTGCCGATCTCCGGAGCTGAATCCGCCGCACCTCGCATCTGTCTGGATTGAGCTGACCTGTCCTGTCAGGGCCCTGAGGTTCACTGGGCGGCAGGAGGCTTCCCAGTGCACACGCGCCTGTTGTACCGTCCCCTGCTCGTCCTTACTATCCTGCTCGCCGCGGCCGTCTCGTCGGCACAGACTCCCGACACCGCCACGGCTATTGCCAACACGCCGGTCTACATCGCCCCGGACGCGTCCCGGACTCCGCTGCGCGTCGCCGCGCAGGGCACCACGTTCGAGGTGCTTGGGGATAGCGGCGAGTGGACGCAGGTGCGGTTTCGCGATCCGCAGTGGGGCCCGCGGGTTGGGTATGTCGCCACGAAGGACCTGCGGGTACATCACCCGGGCCTCGAGCCGATGGACCTGTCGGTGAGCGGGAATCCGGCGACCGCCCTGCCCCCGCCGACGCAGCCCGTCGCACAGCCGCCGCCCACATATCCGCTGGCGCCCGTCCGCCGACGCGAATCTACGTGGCCGCGCACCTATATCGTAGGTCGCGGCGGCGTGACGTTCGACACCAGGACGGCGCCGCTCGTCGGCGTCGAAGTAGGCGGCCAGGTTGCGCCGATGCTGCAGGCCTACGGGTCGTTCGACTGGCATCGGGACATTGCCCCGAGTTATCTGCAGGACATCGTGGACCTGGCCAGCAGCATCTACGGGGTGGACGTCAATGCCAGGCTGCCGACGTTCGTTGCGATCGGCGGCGTCAAGGTCATCGCGCCACGCGGATCATTCAGGCCGTATGGCGTGGGCGGGTTCGGGTACGGCCGCGTGAACGGCACCATCGAGGTAGACGGCGAGGACGTGACCGATCTACTGGACTCTCTCGGCTATCTCGACCGGGGCGACATCACCTTCAACAAGGTGCTCTTCGAGGTCGGCGGCGGCGTGTCGGCGTCGAACGGCCGGGTGTACGTGGACATCAGCTACCGTTTCCGGAAGTTCCTGCAGACCGGCGAGCCGATCAACGTGTCGGGGCTGTACGCCGGCGCGGGCGTTGGGTTCTGAGCTGTGCCTAGGCCTCGGCCAGACGGTTGAACAGGAACGGCAGCGCCGGCTGGGCGTCCGAGTCGTACCGCCTGGCGCTGCCCCCATCCGCGTACTGGTCCCTGGCCCGTTCGAGCTCGTCGATGGCCCAGTCGGCGAGCGACGCGGGCGCCAGCACGCGGACGTAGTGACCGAAGCCCATGATCCAGGCTCGGAGCGCGTAGTCGTCAGACACCTCGAGTGTCATGACGACCGATCCGTCGGCGCGCACCCTGAACTGCTGCGACGGATGCCAGGTCCGCTCCTGGATTGCCGGTGCGACCTCGGGCCTGAAGCGCAGCTGCACCTTCGTCGCGGGTCCGCGGTGCACGCCGAGGGAGTGCTCGAACGGCTCGGCGTCCAGCTCCGCCACCGCCGTGAAGGTCTCTTCGCGTGGGGTCAGGCGCTTGATGCGGTCGATGGCGAACGTGCGGATTTCCGAGTACGCCGGCACGAACGCCATGAGATAGAGGCCGCCCTGCGCGTATACGAGCCGGTAGGGGTGGACCGTGTAGTCCTTGTCGCGGCCGCTGGAGAGCGAGTGATACCGCATCCCCACGACCTCGCGATGCATGACGGCCTGCAGCAGCCGCGACGTCGTGTCGTAGACGTCGCGTCCCGCGCGCTTCGGGCTGACGCCCTTGACCTTGATGGCGCGCGGCAGCTTGTCCAGGAACTTCTTCATTGCCGGCGAGAGCGCCGCCTCGAACTTGTCGAGCGCGGACTCGAGGTCGCCGAGCACGTGCGATCCCGCGAAGCACTCGAGCAGGGCGCGGCTGAAGTACAGCGCGCACAGCTCCGCAAAGGTCAGGCCGGTTCGAGCGAGCGCGCCCAGCGCCTTCGCGTCCATGCGCCAGAACTTCGTGCCGTTGACCGTGTGGTCGTAGATGGCGAAGCCGGCGGTCTGAAGGGCCGCGAGATCGCGCCTGATCGTGCGGGTCGTGACGCCGAGATCGGCGGCCATCCGTGGAATCGTGTTGGTCCGGCCCGCCGCGAGGCGACGGAGCAGGTTCCACTGGCGGATCAGTTCCTTGTTTCGTCCCATTCTGGTCTCGACCGAGCGTCCGGGCGGCCGTGCACCGCACGAGGCGGGGATTCTACGCCCTGGGAGGGTGAGTGGACCAGTGACCTCACCGGGCACATTCTGCTCGACGCGGCCACCAAGGTGCCGCTGGCGCAATGGTCGGTCCATCGGCCGGGCTCGAGTCGGAACGGTCCGCCACCGACCATGTCGCGCTCCGCCACGACGGTCGATCGCGCGGTCACACGCCGCAGGCGTAGGATTGGTGCATGCGGTTCCGGTCCAGCGCATGCGCGCTGACGCTCGGTGCAGTCCTTTCCTGCGCGTGGTCCGCGAGCGCGGCTGAGCAGACGAGCGACGCGTCGCAGCTGGAAGCGAAGGCCGTGCGCCAAATGGCCGAGGGCGCCGATCCGTTTCCGCCCATGGCGAGCCTTTCCGACCAACTGGGACAGGCGATCGGCAACGCCGAGGCTGCAGAAGCCGGTGGACGGCTCGCGCTCCTGTGGGTGCGGGCGATGCGCGCGGCGGTCGCCAGGATCCCGATGGACGGCCGGGACCAGTCGCCCTATCGCGAGTTCCTGGCTCGACACGCGACCGACGTGGTGTACAGCGAGCCGGCAGGCGAGTGGCTGCTGCAGATCGACACGATCTGGACTCTCCATGATCGCTACCGCGCCTCGTCGTCGGCCGAGGCAATCGCGTGGGAAGCCGCGTCGAGCACCCTGCCCGGAGAGTGCGAGGGATATCCGCCGTGCGATCTGGCGCAGCTGGACCTGCTGGACGGGGAGTACCTGCGCCGGTATCCCGATGGTGAGCACGCCGCGGAAGTCGCGCGACGCGTGGGCGTCGGGTGCGACGAGATCCAGCGGCTGCTCGACAGCCCGGGCGGTCAGGAGTTCTTCAACCCCGTGACCGATTGCGTGGACCTGACGCCGAAAGGGCAGGCCTTGGCCGATGCACTCGCGCGCGCGCACGTGGATGCGTCGGCCGCGCTGGCGTCGCTGAACGCCCTGCGCGCGCGCTGTCCGGCGAACCCTTGAGCGCGGCCAGTGCCTGGCGCACCCGGCACCCGGCACCCGGCACCCCGGCGCCTGGCACCCCGGCGCCTGGCACCCCCTGCACCCGGCACTTCGCACCACAGCGCCGCACCTCGCACCCGGCACCTCGCACGGCACCCAGCACCCAGCCCCCAGCACCCAGCACTTCCGCTACAGTTTCGCCCCCGTCCGTCCGATAGCGGAGATCAGGCGAAAGAGACTTGCCAGACGGTTTCCGCTATCGGCTGCTCTTCGTCGGCGTCAACGCCGTGCCCGGGGGCACGTGGCTCCATGCGCCTGCCCGCGACGCGAAGGCTGTCTCCGAGCGCTTCCGAGGCTGGGGATACGACGCGCCCGCCTGTCATCGCCTGCTGATCCATCAGCACGCCAGCCGCAGCCGCATCCTCTCCGAGCTTCGTCGCGCGATTGCCCAGGCCGACCTCGACCTGCTGCTGATCTACTGGGCCGGCCACCTGTCGAGCGCGGGGCGGCTCCACGTGCTGGCGACCAACGGTGATACGCCGGATGCGCCTGCCGAGGCGATTGGCGTGGAGATACTCACGGCCGCGCTCGGGCTCAGCGCCGGCGCCCGGCATCGCGTGCTCATCCTTGACGCCTGCAACGCGGTCGCGGCGAAGGGCGAGCTCGCTGGTCTCTCCCGCTCGGTGGCTGGAGGCGAGTGCGCCGCGGTGTTTGCCGCGGGCGGATCCGACGAGCTCTCCCGCGAGGCACTGCGCCGCGGGCATTTCACCGGGGCGCTGCTCGAGCAGCTGCCGCCCCGTGGCGGGCCGCCGAAGATCGACCTGCTCCAGGCGCTCAGGACCGGCGCCGACCAGCTCGTCGCACGGCGCCGGGAGCAGCCCTTCGTGGGCGTCTACGGCTCCGGCGCACCGCTGCATCTGCCCGACCTGCGCCAGATCGAAAGCGCCAGGTCCTCGGACACGCGCAAGCGCGCCTGAATCGACTCCGCCGAATTCTCCGCACCGTACGAGCGAACATTCCCCGGGTCCTCTCCCGTCGGACGCGGAATCCTGCGGAAACGTCCGCCGATGCCGTCCAGGGCGTGGCACGGGCATTGCGCCCTCTATTGATCTCACGCGTCGTTCGAATGGAGGTTTCAATGCGCGGACCGTCTCCGGTGAGCCGCCAGGACACGTCCGTCGCCTGGCGCCTCGTGCTCGCCCTTCTGGCCGTTCTCGCCCTGGCGGCAGGCACGATGCAGGCGCAGAAGCTCCCCTGGCCAAACGCGGGAGAGGATCCGTCCGTCACGCCCGTCTCGGGTCGAAGCTGGCTGCATCAGCTCGGGCTCACGCTGCGCACCACGTGGCTCGGGCAGGGGTCCGGACGGGTACGGTCCCACGCCAGGCAAGGCCGGCGAGCCCCGCACCGAGACGCTCAGCGTGCGTCGGACGATCGCGCTGACGGGCGCCGACCTCTATCGTCTCAACTGCCAGGCGTGTCACCGCGAGTCGGGCGCCGGCGCGCCGCCGGAGATTCACTCGCTCCTCGGCCCGGTCCAGGGATCGTCTCTCGAGCTGGTGCGACGGCGGCTTCAGCCGCATGACGCGTCAGCGGCGACCGACGGCCGTGCCGAGGCAAGCCGCGCGCATCAGCAGATCCTGATCCGGCTCCACAAGGGCGGCACGCGGATGCCGCCGCGCGACTACCTGCAGGACGCCGACATGCGCGTGCTGTTTGCGTACCTCACGGAGCTGGCGGGGACGCCGGACGCCCAGCGCCAGTCCACCCGCACCGTCAGCTGGGCGCGTCTTGGCGAGATCACCGTCAAGGGCACGTGCCACATCTGCCACGACTCGGTCGGTCCGCGGCCCAGTGACGACGCGATCCTGGGGGGCGCGATCCCGTCGCTGCAGTCGCTGCTCACCACGAAGTCGGTGGCCGATTTCGTCCGAAAGGCGCGCGACGGCGACGTGATCCGGATGGGCGACGCCGGCACGCTCCACCGCGGGCGCATGCCCGTCTTCTACTACCTGAATGACGAGGAGATTACGGCGGCGTACATGTACCTGGCGACGTACCCGCCGAAATGACATCCTGCGGCTCCGCCTACCGCTCTGCCAGCACCACCTTCGCGGCATGGGCGCCGGGAGTGCCGGTGAGCCCGCCGCCGGGATGCGTCCCTGCACCGCAGAGGTAGAGTCCGGGCAGGGGCGTGCGGTGCTGCGCCCAGCCGAGGACGGGACGCATGGCGTACAGCTGATCGAGCGCGTGCTCGCCGTGGAAGATGTGGCCGCCGGTGAGGCCGTAGCGCCGCTCCAGATCCAGGGGCGTCAGCACTTCGCGCGCGATGATCGACGCCGGCAGGTCCGGTGCGCATCGAGCCAGCGTCCCGACCACGAGATCGCCCAGCCGCTCCCGCTCGGCGTTCCAGTCCCCGTGCCGAAGGTGGTAAGGCATCCACTGCGCGTACACGGACATCACATGCCGTCCAGGCGGCGCGAGCGACGGGTCGGCCAGAGTGGGGATCACGGCCTCGAGCCAGGGCGCCGCCGACATCTCGCCGTACTTCGAGGCGTCGAAGGCGCGTTCCAGGTAGTCGGGATCGGCACCGACGTGAATGCGGCCGGCCAGCAGCTCCTCGGGCGGCGCCGTAGCGTGCGTCGTACCCTCGAAGCGCGGGAGCCGCGAGAGCGCGAGGTTCACTTTCGCGAGGACGCCGCGCGCCCGATACCGGCGCACCTTCTCGCGGAACGACGGCGGCAGCCGCATCGGATCGACGAGATCCAGCAGCGTGTGCTTCGGATCGGCGTTCGAGACGACGGTCGCGGCCTCGACGAACGCACCGCCCTCCAGCCGCACGCCCCGCACCCCGCCGTCGTCCACCTCGATGGCGGCAACCCCGGCGCCCCGTTCGACGATCGCGCCCGCGCTCGTGGCCGCCACGGCGAGCGCCGCGGCGAGCGAGCCGGGTCCGCCGACGGCAAACGTCGGCGCGCCGGCCGGATGGCCTTCGAGCGCGGCTTGCAGCAGCCACGATGCGGCGGTCCCCCCCGATCGCGGACCGGCGGCCATCCCGAAAGTGCCGCGCGCGGCAATCACGGCCCGCAGCAGCGGCGTTTCGAGCGACTCCGCGGCGAGGTCGCCCACCGGCATCGGGCCCCAGCGGAGGAACCGGTACACACCCTCGCGGCCGATCGCGCGCAGCGCGCGGCCCGCCGTCAGCAGGTCGAACAGCCCGCGCGCGTCCGGCCGGTCGATCGAGGGCGGAACCTGCCGGAGCAAGTGAGCCACGACGCCGGCGACGGCGTTGGCGCGCTGGACGAACGCCGGCCAGTGCGCCGCGTCCGCCGCGGACCATGGCGCCAGGTCGTGCGCCGTTCGCATCGTGTCGCGCCAGATTGCCAGGCCGCGGCCGTTTGCGCCGCTGGCAAACACGCTCATCGCGGGCCGCACCAGGTGAATGCCCTGCGACGCGAGGTTCAGGTCGGCCGCCACGCGCGGGTCGAGGTTCAGCGCGTGCGCGAGCGCCGGCGCCCGGAATCCGGGCGCGATGTCGTGCGTCACGGCGCAGCCGCCAATCTCGTCCCGGCGTTCGAGGACGACCACCGAGCGCCGGGCGCGGGCGAGCAGGGCCGCCGCGACGAGGCCGTTGTGGCCGCCGCCCACGATGGCGACGTCGTAGCGCGCCATCAGGCCTTCCCCGCGAGGACGGCCAGCGCCGAGTTCCGGCCGGGCGCCCCCATGATCCCACCCCCGGGATGTGTGGCCGAGCCGCACATGATCAGGCCGTCGATCGGGGTCCGGTAGCTGGCCCAGCCGGGCACGGGCCGGAGGAAGAACAGCTGTTCGAGCGAGAGCTCGCCCTGAAAGATGTTGCCTTCGCTGAGGCCCCACGTGCGCTCCAGGTCGAGCGGCGTGACGACCTGCCGATGCAGGATCAGGCTCCTGAAGTTCGGCGCGTACCCGGCGATGGTGTCCACCACCGTGTCGCCGAACGCCTGCTTCTGATCGTCCCAGGTCCCCTCGGCCAGGTGATAGGGCGCGTATTGCACGAAGCACGACATCACGTGCTTGCCGGGCGGCGCCACTGACGGGTCGGTCAGCGAGGGAATGACGATGTCGATGTAGGGCCGGCTCGAGAACCGGCCGTACTTCGCCTCGTCATAGGCGCGTTCCATGTAGTCCACGCCCGGGGAGATCGAGATCGCGCCGCGCAGGTGGGGGCCGGCTCCCGGCAGGCAGGTGAAGTCGGGCAGGCCGTCGAGCGCGAAGTTCACCTTGCCGGACGACCCGCGGAACTTGTAGCGCCTGACGCCCTCCATGAACTCGTCGGGCAGCAGATCCGCGTCGAGCAGCCGGCAGAAGGTCAGGCGCGGGTCCACGCTCGAGACGACGAGGTCCGCCTCGATCTCGTCGCCGGTGGACGAGACGACGCCCCGGACCTTGTTGTCGTGGACGAGGATCTTGGCGACCGGCGCTTCGGTCCGGATCTCCACGCCTGCCTCGCGCGCCGCCGCCGCGATGGCGTCGGAGATCGCCCCGGTGCCGCCGCGGGCCAGGCCCCAGGAGCGGAACGCGCCGTCGATCTCGCCCATGTAGTGGTGCAGCAGCACGTAGGCGGTCCCGGGCGATCGCACCCCCAGGAACGTCCCGATGATGCCGCTCGCCGACATCGTGGCCTTGAGCACGTCGGTCTCGAACCACTGGTCCAGGAAGTCCACCGCGCTCATGGTCATCAGCTGGACCTGGTTGTAACGGTCCTCTCCGGACAGGCCGCGGAAACGGCGGCCGAGGAACGCCAGGCGGCCGAGCGTGCGGAGGCTGAGCGACCAGGGATCCGGCGGCGTCATCTCGAGGATGGGCTTCACGAAGCGCGCCATCTCGACCATGGCCAGCGCGTATTCGTCGTAGGCCTCCGCGTCCACGCGCGAGTGCCGCGCGATCTCGCGGCGCGTGCGGGCGTGGTCGTTCATCCGCCACAGGTAGTCGCCGTTCGGCATCGGCGTGAACGTGCCGTCGAGGGGCAGGATCTCCAGCCCGTGGCGGGGCAGGTCCAGCTCGCGGATGATCTCCGGCCGGAGCAGCGAGACCACGTAGGAGCACACCGAGAACCTGAAGCCGGGGAAGACCTCCTCGGTGACGGCCGCGCCGCCGAGCACGTGACGGCGCTCCAGCACGAGCACGCGCCGTCCCGCGCGGGCGAGGTACGCCGCGTGCACCAGGCCGTTGTGCCCTCCACCGATCACCACCGCGTCGTAGCGCGCCATTGGCCGGATTCTACATTGACCATTGATGATTGACGATTGACGATTGACGATTGACGATTGAAAGATACGGCGCACGGAGCGCAGGGAATTCCAATCGTCAATCGTCAATCACCAATCCCCAATGTATAGTGCGGGGATGCCCGTCGGCACCGCCTTCCATTCGCGCACGCTGGCGCTCTGTGAGAGCCTGAACTACCGCGACTGGGCCGGGTTCTACGCGGTCAGCGCCTACGAGCCGCACCACGAGCACGAGTTCGCGGCCATCAGGAACGGCGCGGCGCTCATCGACGTGTCCCCCCTGTTCAAGTACCTCCTGACCGGGCCGGACGCCACGCGGCTGGTGGACCGCATCGTCACGCGCGACGCCACGAAGGTCTCGGTGGGGCAGGTCATCTACACCCCCTGGTGCGACGAGCGGGGCAAGGTGATCGACGACGGGACGGTGTCGCGGCTGGACGATCAGGTGTGGCGCTGGACGGCGGCGGATCCGAACCTGCGGTGGTTCAGGCAGAACGCTTCGGGGCTCGACGTCCGGATCGAGGAGATCACCGAGCAGGTGGCCGCGCTCTCGGTGCAGGGGCCGACCTCGGCCCGGCTGCTCTCGGCGGCGGGCGAGGTCGATCTGTCGGCGCTCAAGTACTTCCGCCTGACCCACGGTCGGATTGCCGGCGTGCCGGTGGACGTGTCGCGCACCGGATACACGGGCGATCTCGGATACGAGATCTGGATGCCGTGGGAGCGCGCGGTGGAGGTGTGGGACCGGCTCGTCGCGGTCGGCGGCGCGTTCGATGCCAGGCCGGCGGGCATGCTGGCGCTGGACGTCGCACGGATCGAGGCCGGCCTGCTCCTGATCGACGTGGACTTCCACGGCGCGAAGAAAGTGCCGATCGACCCGCAGCGCTACACGCCGTACGAGATGGGCCTGGGCCGGCTCGTGTCCGCGAAGAAGGGCCCGTTCGTCGGCCGCGCGGCGCTGGCGGCCGAGCGTGCCCGGGGGCCGAAGCGACAGGTCGTCGGCCTCCACATCGAATGGGACGACGTGGAGCGGCACTTCAGCGCGCTGGGCCTGCCCCCGCAGGTGCCGATGACGGCGTCTCGCGTCGCCGTGCCCGTCTACCGGGGCGGCCGCCAGGTCGGAAAGGCCACCTCGACCACCTGGTCGCCCACGGTGAAGAAACTGATTGCGCTGGCCACCATCGACGCGCCGCATTTCGTTCCGGGCACGCCGCTCGAGATGGAGATCACGGTGGAAGCGGTTCGCCGCCGTGCGCGCGCGAGGGTCGTCGAAACGCCGTTCTACAATCCCCCGCAGAAGACGGCGCTGCCGACGCTGTAGCAGCGGCGGGCGAGGCATTGATCATTGATCATTGACGATTGACGATTGAGGATTGACGATTGCGCCCGCGATCAGCGCAGGCGTTCGGGATGGGTGTAGATGTTGAACCGCCCATCCCGGACGAATCCCAGCAGCGTGATGCCCGCCTGCCGGGCCAGATCCACGGCCAGGCTCGACGGCGCTGACACGGCGGCCACCAGCGGAATGCCGCCGATCCAGGCCTTCTGCACGATCTCGAACGATGTCCGGCCGCTCACGAGCAGCAGCGACTCGGCCAGCGGAACACGTCCGGCCTCGAACATCCGGCCCAGCAGCTTGTCCACGGCGTTGTGCCGCCCGACGTCCTCGGCGCTGGCGACGAGCTGTCCGGTGCGGTCGAAGAGCCCGGCCGCGTGCAGCCCGCCGGTCTGCGCGAACGCGGACTGGACCTGCCTGAGCCCCGGCGGCAGGCGGTCGATGACCGCCGGCGCAATCGACCAGTCGAGCCTCACGGGGGCGGCGTCGATGGCCAGCGCCTCGTGGCTGCGGCGGCCGCACAGGCCGCACGACGAGCTCATCGTCACCTGTCGCCGGTTCGCCAGCGCCTCGGCCACGGCATCGGCCCGCCCGCGCGCGAAGACGACGTTGACGCGGTCCGACGGCTCGTCCAGGTCGACGCGCTGTACGTCCGAGCGGCTTCGGACCAGGCCCTCGCTGAGCAGGAATCCCAGGGCGAGATCGCGGTCCGACCCCGGCGTCCGCATGATCACGGCCAGCGGCTCGCCGTTGACGCGCACTTCGAGCGCCGACTCGACGGCGACTTGATCGCTGGTTGGCAGGGCCTCACCGCTCCGGATGACCTCCACGCGGCGCACGGACTCCGCTGGGTCGAGGCTGCCGATCATGGATTGCCCTCCGACCATATGATAGCGGCTGCCATGCCACTCTTCGGCCTCCACCGGCAGAAGCCGCGCCACTACGCCGAGATCGCCGGCATCGCCTGGGAGAACCGCGATCAGCTCCCGTTTGCGTGGCGCATCCTCACACGCGGCGTCTGTGACGGCTGCGCGCTCGGCACGTCGGGCCTGTCCGACTGGACGCTCTCCGGGCGTCCACCTCTGCATGGTGCGCCTCGAGCTGCTGCGGCTGAACACGGCGCCCGCGCTGCCGACGTCGGTGCTGGCCGACGTGTCGGCGCTGGCGGGGCACTCGTCGCGGCAGCTTCGAGCGCTGGGCCGGCTGCCCGAGCCGATGCTCAGGCGACGCGGCGAGCCGGGGTTCCGCGTCGTGAGCTGGCCCGACGCAATCGAGCGCATCGCCGATGCCGCCCGCGGGATCGCGCCCGAGCGCGTGGCCTTCTACCTGACCTCGCGCGGCATCACGAACGAGGTCTACTACGCCGCGCAGAAGGCGGCCCGGTTGCTGGGCACGAACCACGTGGACAACTCCGCCCGCCTGTGCCACGCGGCGTCGACCACGGCGATGAAGGCGATGCTGGGCTACGGCGCCTGCACGTGCAGCTACGCGGACTGGCTGCACGCCGACCTGATCGTCCTGTTCGGCTCGAACCTCGCCAACAATCAGCCGGTCGCCACCAAGTACCTGCATGTCGCGAAGGCGAACGGCGCCCGCATTGCCGTGGTGAACCCGCTTCGGGAGCCCGGGCTCGAGCGCTACTGGATCCCGTCGATTGCCAGGAGCGCGGTTTTCGGGACGAGGCTGGCCGACGACTGGTTCGAGGTGCACACCGGTGGCGACCTGGCCTTCCTGCTCGGCGTGCTGCTGGCCCTGGCCGAGCGCGGCGGCATCGACGAGGCCTACGTACGTGAACGCACCGCGGGGTTCGACGAGGCGCTCGCGATGGCCGCGGCCGTGGGCTGGGACGCCATCACGGGAACGAGCGGCATGACGCGGGAACGCATCGGCGAGTTCGCCGGCCTGCTGGTGTCGCGACCCAACGCCGTCTTCGTCTGGTCGATGGGGCTGACACAGCACGTGCACGGCGCCGACACGGTGAAGGCGCTCGTCAACGTGGGCCTGGCTCGCGGGCTGCCGGGCCGGCCCCACCGCGGCCTCGTCCCGATCCGCGGCCACTCGGGCGTGCAGGGAGGGGCCGAGGTCGGGTGCGTGCCGCGGCTCGACACCGACACGACCGCGAACATGGAACGAGCCTGGCGGGTTCCCGTGCCGGCGGTCCGAGGGTGGACGGCCGGCGAGATGGTGGCGCACGCCGCCCGGGGCGACGTGGACCTGTTCTGGATCGTCGGCGGCAACTTCCTCGAGACGCTCGGCGACGAGCGGCAGTCGCTGGCCGCGCTCCGCGCGCCCCATCTCCGCATCCACCACGACATCGTCCTGTCGTCGGCGATGCTGGCCGGGAGCGACGGCGACGTGCTGCTGCTGCCGGCCACGACGCGCTACGAGTCGCCCGGTGGCGGCAGCGAGACGTCCACCGAGCGGCGCATCATCTTCTCGCCCGAGATCCCGGGGCGGCGGATCGGGTCCGCGAAGCCCGAGTGGTGGGTGTTCCGTGAGGTGGTCAGGCGGGCCCGGCCGGAGCTGGCGGCGCTCGTCGGGCTGGAGGATGCCGCAGCCATCCGGCGCGAGATTGCCGCGGCCGTGCCCCGCTACGCCGGCATCGAGAGGTTCGCCCGCGCAGGCGATCAGGTGCAGTGGGGAGGCCCGAGGCTCTACGCGGACGGCCGATTCGCAACGGCCGACGGCAAGGCGCGCTTTTCCTCGGTCACGCTGTCGGGCGGGATCCGAACCGGCGGGCGCCTCGTCGTCTCGACGCGCCGCGGCAAGCAGTTCAACTCGATGGTGCAGCGCGACGTGGACCCGCTCACCGGTGCGAGGCGTGACGACGTCTTCGTCAGCACCGAGGACCTGTCGCGGCTCGGTCTCGCCGAGGGCGATGTCGTCACGCTGCGCTCCGACTGGGGCCAGTTCACGGGTCGTGTGCGCCGGGCGCGAATCAAGCCGGGCAACGTCGAGGTGCACTGGCCGGAAGGCAACGTCCTGCTGGCGGGCGACCGACTCGACCCCGACTCGCTCGAACCGGACTACAACGCCGAGGTCACCCTCGAGCGCGCGCTGCCCGTCACCGATTGACCGTAGCGCGCGCTGTCCCTTGGCGACGGTGGCCCGACGATGCTACCGTCGTCCGTCCCCCGGCATGGAGCTGGCAGGGGAGTGCTCGCGGGCGCGAGGCCGAAGAAAGGCGCCCGGGAGGCTCCGATGACGCCCGACACCCTGGACGATCGCGTGAACCGGCTCGAGAGAACGGTGGAATCGCTGGCAGATTTGCCCCGGCGCGTGTCGTCGCTGGAGGCAAGCGTCGGCCAGCTCGACGACCGGGTAGGTGGAGTCGAGTTGCAGATTGTGCAACTCCGCACCGAGATGGCCGATGGATTTTCTGCCGCCCGCGAGGAGTGTCGGAGTCTGATGCAGGAGAGTCAGCGCGCCATTCTGGAGGTCGTCGATGCCGGGTCCCGGGCGACGCAGGTCATGTTCGACGAGACACGCTCCGAGATGCGACAGTTGTTCGAGGCATCGCGCGTCGAGGCCCGGCAGCTGTTCGAGAAGTCACGCGTCGAGGCCCGCACGTCGATTGAGGACGCGCGCGCCGAGACGCGGGGGCTGATCGAGCAATCCCGGGCGGAAGCGCAGCAGGTGTTTGCCGAGTCGCGGGTCGAGTTCCGAACGGCGATTGACGAAGCGCGCGCCGAGACGCGGGGGCTGATCGACGAGTCCCGGGCGGAAGCGCAGCAGGTGTTTGCCGAGTCGCGGGTCGAGTTCCGAACGGCGATTGACGACGCGCGCGCCGAGACGCGGGGGCTGATCGACGAGTCCCGGTCAGAAGCGCGGCAGATGAACGAGGAGACTCGCACCCTGATGCGCGTGCTGCACGAGGACCTGGTGTCGAGGATCGCGAGGCTCGGAGAGGCGGGACGTTCGTGAGGACGCGGCGGCGTCAGAGAGCGGGCGTTTCGTAGTACCTGCTTGTACATTCCCCGCCGGAAGAGCCATCCACCCAGCGGACCGAGCCACTTCAGCACGTAGTACATGTGCCGCAGGTCGATCAGCTCGATCAGGTTGCCGTCGATATCTTTCGCGAAGAAGAACCAGTGACCTCGTGGGGACTGCTCCGGAGGGCCCAGGCACTCGACGCCCTTGCGCTGCAGGTAGTCGTGCCACTTCTGCGTGTTCCGCACGTTGAGGCTGAAGTGCGTCTGCCCGACGCGGTTCCAGGGAAGGGACGTGCCGGCGAGCTGGGGCTGGAACTCGAAGATCTCGAGGATGCCGCCGCCCGGTACGCGAATCCACCCGATCTTGCAGCGCGGCGCGGGCGCGTCCACGCCGAAGAAGCTGCGCACGCGCTCCGGCGGCGTGTCCGACACGCCCACCAGCGGGCAGCCGAACACATCCCAGTAGAAGTGCACGAACCGGTTGAAGTCGGCCACCGTGATGCCGACGTGGCTGAACGACTGCGCTCTCATGAGGACTCCGCCCGAGCCTGGCCGAGCTCGGTCGAGGCAATGTGGTCGGCCACCCGCAGCGCCTGCGCGACGATGGTGAGGCCCGGGTTCACCGCCGCCGAGGACGGGAAGAACGAGGCGTCCACGACGAAGAGGTTGGGTACGTCGTGCGCGCGGCAGTAGGGGTCGAGGACCGAGCGCCGCGGGTCGGTCCCGAACACCAGCGTTCCGCACTGGTGCGTGGTGTTCTGGCTCCGGTGCGAGTGTGTCATCACCTTCCAGAAGCCCAGGCGCCGCAGGATGCGCCGCGTCTCGCCGACGAGCGCCTGGTGCGCGGCGACGTTGTTCGGCGTGTACGAGAGCCGGATCTGCCCGTCCGCGCCGACCATCACCCGGTTCTCGTCGCGCGGCAGGTCCTCGGACATGACCAGCCAGTCCACGCCGCGGGCCACCCACCAGTCGTAGGCCCGGAGCGGGATGCCGGGGACGATCGTGTCGCCGACCACCTGCGCCATGACGCCGTGGGTGCGCCCCTGCGACTGGATCTGCCCGAGCGGGTGCGGCCGGCCCGGTCCGGCGAGATAGAAGTCGTTGATGGCCACCGTCTTCTGGAACACGGTGTCGTTGACGCGCCACGGATGGAAGCCCTGCATCATGGTCGCCAGATGGGCCATGTAGCGGCGGCCGACGAGGCCCGAGGCGTTGGCCAGGCCGTCGGGATGCGCGTCGCAGGTCGAGCGCAGGAGGAGCGCGGCGGAGTTCACCGCGCCGCACGAGACGACAACGAGCGGCGTGTGGACCCGGATCGTCTCGCCGCGGCGGGTGATCTCGACCGCGTCCACGCGGGATCCGTTCGCGCAGGTGTGCAGCCGCTCGGCCCGCGCGCCGGTCCAGAGCGTGACGTTGTCGTGCGTGAGCGCCGCGCGCACGCCGCACACCTCCGCGTCGCTCTTCGCCTGCAGCTTGCAGGGAAACGAGTTGCACGTGTTGCAGAGGACGCAGCCGCCGGGCTCGCCCAGGTTCATCAGCCCCAGGGGCAGCGGCGAGGGATGGAGCCCTTCGGCCCGAAGCCGTTCGACGAGGACGGCCATGCCCGGAGCATGGGGGACTGCGGCATGGGGATAGGCGCCCCGCGGGGGCTCCGTGGGATCGGCGCCGACGGCGCCGTGTACCTGATAGAGGCGCTCGGCGCGATCGTAGTAGGGCGCGAGCGTCTCGTAGTCGATGGGCCAGGCCGGCGACACGCCGTCCACGTGCTCCACCGCCTGGAAGTCCTCGCGGCGCAGGCGGTAGAGCACGCTGCCCCAGAACTTCGTGTTGCCGCCGACGCCGTAATGCATGTACGGCACGAACGATTCGCCATCGCCGTCGATCCACCGTTCGGTGGCGCGGTACCGGAGGTCGCGCCACACGGCTTCCGGATCCCAGTTCTGGTCCTCGGTGGGGACGAAGTCGCCCCGCTCGACGACCAGGATGCGCGCTCCCGTGCCGGCGAGGGCCTGCGCCATCGTCCCTCCGCCGGCGCCCGTGCCGATGATGACCAGGTCGAAGTGATTCGTGCGCATCAGGCGGGAATGAGAGGCCGGGCGAGGCTTCCGTAGATCTGGTCCATGAGGCGGTGGTCCTGCATCGCCCGCTCGAGGCTCATCTCCGGCGTGGTCCCCTGCCGCACGGCGCGCAGCAGGTCGCCATACATCGCCCGGTATCCGCGGATGTCGCGCACGCCAGGCACGATCACGCGCGGCAGGCCGCGTCCACGCGCCACGACGAACGCGCCGTTGCTCTCGAAGGTGATGATGCCGTCACGCCCGAAGATCTTCGACAGCCGGAGGCCGCGCAGCAGCGAGGGCACCTCGCGGGAATAGTAGATCGTGCCGACCGCGTGGTTGTCGTACTCGAACGCGACCATCAGGCTCTTGGAACGCCGGTCCGGCCCCGTCGAGGAGGCGCGGGGGCGGTAGCCGTGCGCGGTCACGATCTCCGGGCCGAGGCTGCCGGCGAGGTGCAGCCAGTGAATGCCCTCCTCGAAGAAGGCATCGCCGCCGGCCATCGACTCGTCGTTGCGCCAGTCCTCGGCCGCCTTGAGGCGGTAGACCAGCGTCGTGAAGTGCGCGAAGACCATCTCGCCGATGGCGCCGTCGCGAAGCAGCCGCCGCAGCGTGATGGCGAGCGGCTTGTAGTGGTCGTTCTCGCCCACCATCACGACGCGTCCGGCAGCATTGCGGGCGACGCGGACGGTCTCGTAGTCCTGCAGGGAGACGAAGGCCGGCTTCTCGACCAGCACGTGCTTGCCGGCCCGGAGCGCCGCCAGGGTCAGCTCCAGGTGGAACTTCGGCGGGACGGCCACGACCACGGCCTCGATGGCGGGATCCTCCAGCGCGGCGCCGTACGTGGCGTACGTCCCGACGCCGCCGAAGCGCCGGCGGTATTCCTCGGCGCGTCTCCGATCCCGACTGGCGTAGCTGGGGGCAATCTCGCCGCCAAGGGCCTTCACATGGCGGCTGTGCACACCGGTGATGAAGCCACAGCCGAGAAAGGCGAGGCGCAATGGTCCGGGCATCGATGACATCGACGGCCCCGGTGGGGGCTCAGGGGCCTACGCCAGCCGGCGCGTCACCCACACGAACGACTGCACGTCGATGAAGTCGGTCGCGCCGAGCGGCTTCAACGCGTCCAGCAGGCGGTGGCTCATGTCGAGCACGCGCTGATAGGTGTCCCACTTGACCGCGCTCGAGTAGAGCAGATCGATCTCCATCCGCCCGGCCGCCTGCTTCGTGATCTCCGGCTTGGTCACGATGAAGCGGTCCGGATCCGCCAGGAAGGGGGCCATCGTCACGTTCGGCCAGGTCAGGACGCGCGAGCCTTTCGTCGGCTCGGGCAGCTTGCCGACGGCGCCCGCGAAGGCCGCGAAAGTGCGCGGTCCGGGCGTCTCGAGAAACCCGAGCAGCCCGTCGAGCATCTTCCCGGCGCCCTCGGGCGCCTTCAGCCCGTCGTGCATGGCCGTGACCTCGAAGCGGGACGGGATGTTCGTCGAGTGGTAGAGCGCGTCGAGCACGGTGCCCGCTTCCGCGAAGTTGCCTGACGACAGCAGCGCGCGGCCCGCCTCGCCGCCCAGCCGATCCACGAACAGCTGGTGGGCGTCGCGCTTGTGCTTGATTTCGTCCGCCACGAGGCGCGGGTCCGAGAACCGCCCCGGATACTCTTCGCCGAACCACTCCAGGGCCTTGGCGAGGTCGTTGGTGGGCCGCTTGGGCGGCCGGCGCGCCCGGGCGCCCGTCTTCCCGCCGGCGACCGTGCCGGGGACGCCCTCGAACGCCGGGTCCGACTGCACGTGCGACAGCTTCAGCACGGCCAGCTGCACCAGGCGGACCGGACCCCCCGCGGCGGGCTCGAGCGAGGGGAAATACGCCTGCGCATTCGGCGATCGGAGCGCCAGGACCTTGCCCCTGCCCCACACCGCATGTTCCACGAGGGCACCGATCTGCATTGATTCCATGACGAGATTGTACAGGCAGCCGGGAATCTGTGCTCGCCGGACCCGTAATTCGGCCGAATGCCACTGAGTCCCGGCGGGAAATGGAGCCTCTGGTGTCATCCCACCACATTGCCGTGGGGAAGTAGCGGTCGCGCCCGCCGGCCCTTTCAAAGGGCCCCGGACGTTGTTTCCTGGGTTCCTCGACCTCGCCCTGCACCGGACCTGAGGATCTGACCGTCAGCCCTCGTTCCTCGTGTGAGCGGCACTCCGTGTCACGATACGCTCACCGAGGCCGTTACAAGCCGTGAGTCGACATACCGGTTGCCGAACGAACCAAGAAGTTCAGTCAGCAGGGGTTCGAGACGGAGTGACGATGAGCCGCCGGCCGCACATGTGCTACGAAGTCTGGAGAACAGGCCAATGACCTTTCGTCGAACTGCAATCGCGCTCACCTGCGGACTCGTTTGGCAAGCCGCCGCCGGTCGTGTAAGTGGCCAGAATCTCGGTGTCGAGTACAAGCTGCTGGCGACCAACAAGACATCGACCATGCAGAAGGAGATGAATGAGGCGGCGGACAACGGATTTCGTTTCGCCGGTGTCATGGGCGGCGATACCGCGATAGGAGGCAAGGAGGTCGTTGCCATCATGACTCGGAGTGGCGCCGCGCGTCCCGGCTTCGAGTACCGCCTGCTGGCCACCACGAAGACGTCGACGATGCAGAAGGAGATGCAGGAAGCCGGTGACGCCGGATTCGAGTATCGGGATCAAACGGTCTTTGGATCGATGTTTGGCGGCGACGAGGTGGTAGCGATCCTCGAACACAATAGAGACACGACGGCCACTTCCTATGAATATCGGCTTCTGGCGACAAAGAAGACGAGCACGATGCAGAAGGAACTGAATGAGGCGGGCGAAGCCGGCTTCGAGTTCGTCGGGCTCACTGTCTCGAAGACCGCGATTGGCGGCAGTGAGGTCGTTGTGATTACGCGCCGGGTCAGGCGATAGGCGTGCGTGCCACCACAGCCACCTTCGTGGCTATCGTCACCGCAACTCTAACCCTGCTTGCGCAGGGGGCGGACGAGTCGTGGCTCCAATGGACCGAAGGGACCACGGTCGAGATCGGTCGGAGTATGCGCGTGTCGGGCCGTGTTGGCGGCTTCTGGGGAGTGCGGGGCCTGCATACGGAGCGCGCGCAGAATTTCAAGCTGCGAGCCACCTGGTTCACGCCGGAGGTACTGAGGGCTTCCGTCCGGTTCGCGCAGCTGCGGGATCGGCGCTTGCCAACGGCTGCGCGCGAGTCATTGCGAACTGCCCAGCAGCTCGCGGACACGGTCATCATGATCGAGCTCGATCCGCGCGAGGGGTCTGGAGTGATTCCGCTGGATTGGGCCGCATACCTGCAACCTGAAGGCGTCGATCCGACCTCGGGCAGGTCCAGCCGAGGTACGCTCATTCGAGAAGCCAGGGGCAATCCGGCGTTTGAGGGAGTAGAGAAGCGAGACTACGACTACGACGTGTTTTGGCTCGGATTCTCCCTGCGAGATTCCGACAACCGTTTCTTACTGGCGGGAGCCACGAACGCGGAACTCGTGGTGCGTATTCATTCGAGCGAAGGTCGCGTGAGCTGGCCGATTCCACTGTCTGTGCGCGGGCAGTTCGAGGGCAGCCATGAACTCAGGCAGTAGACCGCTGTCGGCATAGGGGAGGTGTAAATCGCGGTTGGAAGCGGCGCTCGCCGACGCGCTGGCGACCCGCTACTCGCTGGATCCGGCCGCCGACCCCGACGCTCTCAACCAGCGCTACCGCGAGGCCATGAAGCAGGTCCACGAGCGCCGTCGAGGCCTCGCCAACGCCGGAGCTGGGTCTCGCGAGCGCCGCGCGGCTCGAGACGCTCGTGCCAGGGGCCGGGCACCTGCTGCACATGCCCACGCACATCTACATGCATACCGGCGAGATCGGCCGGATTGCCGCCATCAACGTGCACGCCGCCGCGGCCGACGAGCGCTACTTCGAGCTCGCGCACCCGGAAGGGTTCTACCCGTTCATGTACTACGGGCACAATATTCACTTCGCGATGGTCGGCTACCTGCTGACGGGACGCTACGCCGATGCGCGCGCGCTGTCGACCCCGCGCCCGCCGGTCGCGCAGACGCTCGTCTACGCCTTCGACGCGTATGCCCGCGCACTGGCGCTGCACATGACCGGGAAGGCGACCGACGCGCGGGTCGAAGCCGACACGTTCGAGGCCGCCCGGGCGAAGGTCAGCGACGACAGAACCGAGACGACGACGCCCGCATCGTCCAGGCCGAGTTCGAGACGGCGTGGGGGCAGGCGAGCGAGGAACTGGAGGTGGGGGGACTGTGCTGAGACGTGCTGGGTGCCGGGTGCTGGGTGCGGCGTGCCGTGCTGGGTGCCGGGTGCCGGGTGCGATGACTATGCGTTCAGTTCGCCCTTGAGCACGGTAACGGCGTGGCCGGACAGGCGGACGCGGTCGCCTTGCAGCGTCACGTGCAGCTCGCCGCCGCGCGCCGATGCCTGCCAGGCGAGCATCGTCGTCTTGCCGAGCACGCCGGCCCAGTACGGCGCGAGCGAGCAGTGCGCCGAGCCGGTGACGGGGTCCTCGTCGATGCCGTACGGCGCCGCGAAGTAGCGTGAGACGAAGTCGTACGGCGCACGCGCGGCGCGCGAGGTGGCAATGATGCCGAACGACAGCCGGCGCAGGATCTCGAACCGCGGCGCGAGGCGGCGGACCGCGGCCTCGTCCTCGAACTCCACCAGCACGTTGCCGTGTGCAGTGCCGCCCTCCGCGGTGACGGTGACGACGCGCGGCGTCGCCCCCAGGCCCTCCACCAGCCCTTCGGGCGTCGGACACGGCACGACCTCGCGCGTCGGCAGCGAGATGGCGATCCGATCGCCGTCGCGGCTCGCCGTCAACACGCCGCTCAGGGTCTGAAATGAAATCGGAACGCCGGGGGCCACGCGACCGCTTTCCCAGAGCGCGTGGGCCGAAGCCAGCGTCGCGTGCCCGCAGAGGCCCACCTCCACGGTCGGCGTGAACCAGCGAAGACCGAAATCGGAGGCGCGCGGCACGATGAAAGCCGTCTCGGCCAGGTTCATCTCGGCGGCCACGTGCTGCATCCACTGAGCGTCGGCCGGCGCCTCGAGCAGGCAGACCGCCGCCGGGTTGCCGCCGAACGGCCGGTTCGCGAAGGCATCAATCTGAAAGAAGTCGACGGACATACAGTCAAGAATAGCCTTGATTGATACGGTGTCAATATCTATATTGTATTCATGACAATATGGCGTCCAGATCTGACTGGGCTCAAAGGACCGGAATGTCAGCGACTTGCAGACGCCATTGGCAGGGATATCCAGGCCGGCAGGCTCCTGCCCGGAGACCGCCTGCCGCCGCAGCGGGATCTGGCCGACTCGCTGGCCATGACGCTGGGGACGGTCACCCGCGGCTATCAGGTTGCCGCGCGGCGGGGACTGGTCGCCGGCGAGGTGGGGCGCGGCACCTACGTGCTGGCGCAGGCCGGCGACCCGGATGATGGTCCGCTCGATCTGTCGCTGAACTCGCTGCCGCCGCACGCGCACATCTCGGAGCTCGCCGCGCGCCTCGATCCGCTGCCGGGCGCCCGTCGCACGGCGCTGCTCGACTATCCGCCGCGCGGAGGGCGCGACGAGCACCGGGAGGTCGGCGCGCAGTGGATTGCCCGCCGCGGGCTCGCCGTGCCGCCTTCGCAGGTGATGGTGACGGTGGGTGCACAGCACGCGCTCTTCTGCGCGATGAGCGCCGCCGCGCTGCCGGGCGATCCGATCCTTGTCGAGGAGCTCACCTACAGCGGCGTGCTGGGGGCGGCGCGGACCCTGGGCGCGCGGGCCGTGCCGGTCGCGGTGGACGAACAGGGCCTGCGCGCCGACGCGCTGGACGCCGCAGTTCACGCGTCCGGGGCGCGCGTGCTCGTGGTGCAGCCGTCGCTCCACAACCCGACCGGCGTCTCGATGACGCCGGCGCGGCGCCGCGAGATCCTCGCGCTCGTCCGCCGTCACCAGCTCACGGTGGTCGAGGACGACACGTACGGCTTCCTGGTGCCCGACACGCGGCCGCTCGTGGCCGATCTCGACGGGCCCTGGGCCTACGTCACGGGGCTGTCGAAGAGCCTGGCCGCCGGTTACCGCACGGGGTTTCTCGCGGCGAGCCCGGTGCTCGTCGAGCGCGCGATGTCGTCACTGTGGGCGACCGCCGTGGCCGCCTCGCCGGTGGCCGTGGATCTGGCGCTGTCCCTCATGGCCGACGGGCTGGCGGATCAGATTCTGGCGTGGAAGCGCGCCGAGGCGCGGGCACGCGTCGCCCTCGCGCGCCAGCTGCTGCCGCAGCTGCCCGCCGCCACGTCACCGACGAGCCCCCACGTGTGGCTGCCGCTGACCCTGCCCTGGCGGGCCTCGCAGTTCGCCAACGCGGCCCGCGCGCGGGGACTGCTGCTGGGCGCACCGGAGGCGTTCATGGCGCAGCCCGGCGCCACGCCGCGCGCGATTCGCGTCTGTCTGATGCCGCCGCGATCGCGCGATCGGCTCCGAGGGGCCCTCACCACCCTCGCCGAGCTCGCGGCCGGGGCGGTCGTCGCCGAAATGATGGTCTAGGTATACCATCCTCCGGATGGCCCGTTCCCGACGCCTCCTGGCCGTGCTGGCGCTCCTGGCGACTGCGGCGCCGGCCGCGGGCAGCGGCAGGATCTACACGCTGGCCATCGGCGACCCGGCGCGCCGCGACCACGACATTCCCGTCGTGCTCGACACCATCGTGGACACCCGCACCGGAGACCGGATCGATCCGGCCGCCCTGGCGACGCGCCTGGCCGGCGCGCGCCTCGTGCTGGTGGGCGAGACCCACACGTCGGTCGAGTCGCACCGCACCGAGCTGCAGGTCATCCGGGGACTGACCGAGGCGGGACGCCACGTCACCCTCGCGCTCGAGATGTTCCCGTATCCGGACCAGGCCTCGCTCGACGGCTGGAACGACGGCACGTGGACCGAGGACGAGTTCGTGACCAGGAGCCACTGGTACGACGCCTGGGGCTACAACTGGCGCTACTACCGCGCGATCTTTCGCTACGCGCGCGAGCACCACATCCGGCTGGTCGCCGCCAACGCTCCGCACGACCTCGTGACCGCCGTGCGCACGCAGGGCCTCGCAAGCCTGCCCGCCGACCAGGCCGGCCACCTGCCGCCCCGCATCGACGTCGACAGCGACGACTACCTGACGTTTTTCAAGGCCGCGCTCGACGAAGGCGACAGCCTGCACGGCGGCATGCCGGACGCCGCGCTCAAGGGCATGCTCGCCGCGCAGTGCACCTGGGATGGCGCCATGGCGTGGAACGCCACGCGGGCGCTCGACGCCGGCGACCCGGCCGCCGCCGTCGTCCTGCTGGTCGGGTCCGGGCACGTCGCCTACGGCCTGGGGATCGAACGTCAGGCGCACGCGTGGTTCACGCTGCCCATCGCATCGGTCATCGCCGTGCCCGTCGCCGACGACGACGGGCCGATCCCGGCGGTGCGCGCCTCGTATGCGAGCTACGTGTGGGGCGTGGCCTACGAGAAGCACAGCGCCTGGCCCTCGCTCGGCGTGTCCACCGCTGCGGCGGAGAACGGACGGCGTCGCATCATCGACGTGGAGAAGGACTCGCCGGCGTCCCGCGCGGCGCTCGCCGTCGGGGACGTCATTCTGGCCATCGACGGCGTGGCCATCGACAGCCGCGAGGCGCTCAACCGGGTGGCCGCCGGCTTCCTGTGGGGCGATGTCCCCGCGATCACCGTGCACCGGGACGACGCGGATCTCACCATCCGCGTCCCGCTGCGCCGGGTACCCTAGGGCCATGGACGTCGAGATCAGCTGCCCGTACTGCGGCGAGCTCCTCACCTTCGTCGTGGACGAGTCGGGCGGGCCGACGCAGAGCTACGTCGAGGACTGCCAGGTGTGCTGCCAGCCCATCCAGGTCCGTGCCCACGTGGACGACGAGGACGTGGACGTCGAGATCTCGCGCCTGGACGAGTGAGACGTGCACACGCCCACCGATGCCCTCGGCGCCTCCCGGTTCGTGGCCTTCACGCGTGACGAGTGGGCGCAGCTGCGCAACCAGACGCCGCTCTCGCTCACCGAGGCCGAGCTGTACGCGCTGCGCGGCGTCAACGAGCAGGTCACGCTCAGCGAGGTCGAGCAGATCTACCTGCCGCTCACGCGGCTGCTGAACCTCTACGTCGCCGCCACGCAGACGCTGCACGTCGCGACGGACACTTTCCTCGGGAGCGCCGGATCGGGTGTGCCGTACGTCGTCGGCATCGCCGGCAGCGTCGCGGTGGGCAAGAGCACGGCCGCGCGCATCCTCCAGGCGCTGCTGGCGGAGTGGCCCGCGCACCCGCACGTGGACCTGGTCACGACCGACGGCTTCCTCTTCCCGAACGCCGTGCTCGAGTCGCGCGGCCTGATGCACCGGAAGGGGTTTCCGGAGAGCTACGACGTGCGCCGCGTCATCGAGTTCCTCATTGACGTCAAGTCGGGCAAGGCGCACGTGAAGGCGCCCGTGTACTCGCACCTGGCCTACGACGTCGTGGCCGGCGCCTCGCAGGAGGTGAACCGGCCGGACATCCTGATCCTCGAGGGCCTGAACGTGCTGCACACCGGTCCGCGGCAGCAGGGCCGCTCGATGTTCGTGTCGGACTTCTTCGACTTCTCGATCTACATCGACGCGGCGGTCGAGGCCATCGAGCGCTGGTACATCGAGCGGTTCATGGCGTTCCGCGAGACGGTGTTCGCCGACAGCCACTCGTACTTCCACCGGTACGCCAGCCTCACCGACGCCGAGGCGCGCGAGACCGCGCACCGCATCTGGCGCGAGATCAACTACCGCAACCTGGTCGAGAACATCGAGCCGTCGCGCGAGCGCGCCCACCTGATCATCGCCAAGGACGCCAACCACGACATCACGGGGGTGAGGCTCAGGAAACTGTGATCGCGATGTGCCGAGGTGCTGGGGTGCCGGGTGCTGAAGGTGCGGTGCGGGGTGCCGGGTGCGGGGTGCGGTTCTGCAGCTCTTTTCAGGCCTGCACCTCGCGATACCTGAAGCACGTCGTCAGGTGATCGTTGACCATCCCGGTGGCCTGCATGAACGAGTAGCAGATCGTCGATCCCACGAACGTGAAGCCCCGCTGCTTCAGGGCGCGGCTCATCGCGTCGGACTCGGGCGTGGTCGCCGGCACGCGATTCCTGCCGGACCCGGTCCACCGGTTCACGCGGGGTGTCCCGCCCGTGAACTGCCAGAGCCACGCTGCCACGTCGTCTTGCTCCCGCAGCGCGAGGAACGCGCGCGCGTTGCGGATCGTCCCCTCGATCTTCAGCCGGTTCCGCACGAGGCCCGGGTCGGCCATGAGCGTGCGGACCCGGCCCGGCGTGTAGCGGGCGATCCGCTCTGGGTTGAAACCGTCGAAGGCGCTCCGGTAGTGCTCCCGCTTCCGCAGGATGGTGATCCAGCTGAGGCCCGCCTGCGCGCCCTCGAGCACCAGCATCTCGAACAGGTGCTGCGGGTCCCGCGACGGCACTCCCCATTCGCGGTCGTGGTACTCGACGTACAGCGGGTCGGTGCCGGCCCACAGGCATCGGACGACGGGCTTCCGGGCGGTCAGCATCGGCGGATCATTGCCAGCGCAGGTCGGTCAGCTGTGCCCGGGAGTTCAGGCGGACGATCTGCCCGCGCATGGCCGAGCGGTCCGAGACGAGCCACGCCACGTAGCGACCGACCTCGTCCACCGTCAGCCAGTCCGGGTCCCCGTCCTGCCGCTTCGGGCTCACGACGGGCGTGCCGACCACGACCGAGTTGATCCGCACCGGTTCGTGCCGGTGCTCCGAGGCGAGGACGCGCATCAGCATCAACTGCGCGTGCGCCGCGATCGAGACCAGGCCCGAGTTGGGCACCGGCACGTCCGCGGCGGCCGAATGGATGAACATGAGGCTGCTGCCGGGCCGCTTGTTGATCATCGGCAGGAACGCCGTGGCGGCCAGGTAGTGCGGCGTCAGGTTGTTCGAGAGCACCGTGTCCCAGTCGGCGAGGCTCGAGAAGATGACCGGCCCCTTCTGCCACCAGGCGCCGAGCGAGATCACCACGGCGTCCAGCCGCCGGCAGACGAACTCCACGCGATCGCGCACCGCGGCGACCCCGTCCGGCGTGCCGACGTCGCCGTGAATGGGCACGTACTGCCCGTCCTGTTCGGCCGGAATCCGGTCGTGCAGCGCGCTCAGCTTGTCGTTGTCCCGCGAGGCTACCGCGACGATCGCGCCGGCCGTCAGCAGGGCATGCGTGATCCCCTCGCCGACTTCTCCGGCGCCGCCGATCACGAGGGCCACCTTGCCGGCCAGCGGGTGCATGTCCAGATGATACGGGAGCGTCGCCTTCGAGTGCATCCGGTGGCACGGGTGGCGGGTGTCGAACCGGATCGGCCGCCGCCCCGAGGGAGGCGTTCTCTCGAACGGGCAGGTGGTATAGACTCTCGCCTTCGCCGGGTCGGAACCGCGGACCCGGACCCCCATTCAAGAGGTGCTGCCGATGAATCAGGCCGATACCGCGTGGATGCTCGTGGCGACCGCGCTCGTCCTGCTGATGACGCCGGCGCTCGCCTTCTTCTACGGCGGGCTCGTGCGCTCGAAGAACGCCCTGAACACGATGATGATGAGTTTCGCCGCGCTCGGCGCGATCGGCATCGCCTGGGCGCTGGTCGGGTACTCGCTGGCCTTCAGCCCGGGCTCCGCGTGGATTGGCGGCTCGTCGCACCTCTTCCTTCGCGGCGTGGGGCTGGAGGCGCAGGGCACGATCCCGCACGTCCTGTTCATGTGCTACCAGGGCACGTTCGCGATCATCACCGCCGCCCTGATCTCGGGCGCGATCGTCGAGCGGATGCGGTTCGGCGCCTATCTGCTGTTCCTGGTCATCTGGTCGCTCGTCGTCTACAGCCCGGTGGCGCACTGGGTCTGGGGCGGCGGATGGCTCGGCTCGATGGGCGCGCTCGATTTCGCGGGCGGCACCGTCGTCCACGTGAACGCCGCGGTGGCCGCGTTCGTGGCCGCCACCGTCGTCGGCCCGCGGAAGGACTTCGCGCGGCAGGCGTTCCTGCCCCACAACGTGCCGTTCACGCTGCTCGGCGCGGGCCTCCTCTGGTTCGGGTGGTTCGGCTTCAACGCGGGCTCCGCGCTGGCCGCGTCCCCGTCCGCCGCGCTCGCGTTCACGACGACGATGCTGGCCCCGGCGGCGACGCTCGTCGTCTGGACCCTGCTGGATCTGTTCCGGAACGGCAAGGCGACGGCGGTCGGCGGGGCCACCGCGATTGTCGTTGGCCTGGTCGCCGTGACGCCGGCGGCCGGATTCGTGAGCCCGATCAGCGCAATCGCGCTCGGCGTGCTGGCGGCGTTCCCCAGCTATTACGGGCTGCTCTATCGCGTGCGCACGCGACTGGACGACTCGCTCGACGTGGTCGCCGCGCACGGCCTGGGCGGCACGGTGGGCGCCCTGCTCACGGGCGTCTTCGCCGAGAAGGCGTGGAACACCACCGCGGACGGCCTGCTCTTCGGCAATCCGGGCCAGCTCTGGGTGCAGGCAGTGGCCGTTGCCGCCACGATCGTCTACAGCGGCGTCGCGACGTGGGCCATCCTGAAGCTCGTGAATGCCGTCGTCCCGCTGCGCGCGGACCGGACGGAAGAGGGGCTCGGTCTCGACGTGAGCCAGCATGGTGAGGAGGCGTACGGGGACGGGGAAGGCGCCATCCTCGTGCTGCCCGATGTGGTTCACGTGTCGCCGGACATGGCGGCATCACCCGCGATTGGAGGTCGTTCATGAAACTCGTGGTGGCGGTCGTGCGTCCGGAACGGTTGAGCGCGGTGCTCGAGGAGCTGTTCCGGGCGGAAGTGCAGGGGTTGACGATCAGCCGGGTCCAGGGGCACGGCGGCGAGCGCGAACAGGTGGAAACCTATCGCGGCACGACGGTGAAGATGGAGCTGTCCGAGAAGGTGCGCATCGAGATTGGCGTCTCGAACCACTTCGTCGAGCCCACGGTGCAGGCGATCGTCAGGGCCGCGCGGACGGGCGTCGTCGGAGACGGGAAGATCTTCGTCCTGCCCGTGGAGAAGATCTTCCGGATTCGCACCGGCGAGGAAGATCAGGCGGCGGTGACGCCGGTGAGCGCTGGGGCGTCCTGAGACGCGGCCCGGCGTCTCAGAGCTTCTTCAGGATCGCGACGCGTGCGCCGTCCAGCGGATCCCGGCCGAAGGTCCGCTCAAGCTGCTCCTGGCGATAGCGGAAGATCTCGACGAGATCGCCGGCGACGAGCCACTGGTGGACCAGGCGCCCGCCGGGCACGTCGTAGTCCACGCCGTCCTCCACGAGGGTGCCGCCGCGCTCCTCGCGGAACAGGTGCGCATGCCGCCAGTAGCGGTACGGGCCCTGCCGCTGCTCGTCACAGAACCTGACGTTCGGTTCCCAGACGGTGATCTCGCTGCGCCACCGGAAGGGAACCCCGTGCAGCCGCAGCCTGTACTCGAGCCGCGCCCCCTTCCGCATCTCTACGTCCGGCGTCAGGATGGCGAAGCGGAGAAAGGGAGGCGTGAGCGCCTCGAGATTCCTCGCGTCGGCGAAGAACGCGAAGACCTCGTCGACTGGCGCCGGGTACCAGTTACGGGTGTCGAGCCTGTAGGGCACGAGCGGGCATTCTACTCGGAGCCAGCTGTGCTGTAGAGCGGCGCGTGCACTCTTTGGTAGGGAAATCCTGCAGAATCAGTCCCCGTCACGCTGACCCGGAACTGCCGGGCGCGCGGGGTCACTTGACCTAGAAATGTGCGGGTTCCGACGGCGGCCTTTCCGCCTGGCTCCGGGCGCAGCTCCACGGACTGCAGCAGCTCGCCGGCCCCTGAAATGAGGGTGAAGCGTTCCCCACGACCATCGCCGTCGAGCGTGACCTCCAGCCACTGCGCGATGCCGTAGGCCGGCGACCCCGTGATTGGGAAGAGTCCCTCGTGGCCGGGACGTCCGCCGGGCGCCACGAACGCCACGCGGTCCAGGGACAACGGCGTGCGCGCCTGGACGACGAGAAAGAACAGGCCGCTGCCCGAGACCGTCACGTGCCACGTACCCGCCGTGGGGTGGTTCACGACGACGATCCGGCCCGCCTGGAACTGGTGGTCGTTCACGCCGTCGAGGCCCTCCCTCAGCAGGGCGCCGTCAGGCAGGGCGATCTCGACCACCTGCAGGCACTGCAGGGACACCGAGAACAGCGCGCTCTCGATCGTGGAATCGACCGGCACGTCGAAGGTGTGCACGCCTTCGGTCAGCGACCCGGCCACGCGCACCACGGTCTGCTCGTGTCGCATGCCCTCGGTCATGAGGACCGAGGACTCGCCGATTTCCGACGGATTGAAGAGAAAGACCTGGCCGCCCGAGGCTTCCGCGATCCTGAAGTACGCCGGATCGGGCCTGCCGACGCACGGCCACCCCGGCCGGTGCTGCCTCTGTTGCTGCTGCACGGAGGCCTGGTGTGTCGGCCACGCCGCCGCGAGCACGACGAGCGCGCCCGCCAGACCTCTCACGGCGTGTTGCGGGTCCCCTCGAGTCCGGTATGACCGAAGCCCCCGGCGCCGCGCGAGGTCTCGGCGAGCGAGGTCACCGATTCCCAGGCCACGCGGGTGACCGGCGCGACCACGAGCTGCGCGATGCGGGCGCCGCGCACGACGACGAACGGCGCGGACCCCAGATTCACGAGCGCCACCTTGATCTCGCCCCGGTAGTCCGCGTCGATGGTCCCGGGACTGTTGATCACCGTGACCCCCGACTTCGAGGCCAGGCCCGAGCGTGGACGGACCTGGCCCTCGTACCCGTCGGGCAGCGCCATGGCGAAGCCGCAGCCGACAACGGCAATCTGTCCCGGACCGAGCATCACCGGATCGGCCACGGCAGCGTGCAGATCCATGGCGGCGGCATGCGCGGTCTGGTAGGCGGGCAGCGGCAGATCGTCGTGGCCCGGCAGCACCGCGATCGGGACGCGCAGCACGCCGCTACATCCCGCTGCGCTGGCTCGAGGGCGGCACCATGCCCTTGAGGCGCATGTAGGTGACGAGGTTGCCGTAGTGCTCGAAGTTGTGGGCCACGTCGAAGGCCAGCACGGCCAGCCGCGGCTGCTCGTTTCCGAAGAACTTCACCATCTCGGCGCTCTTGGCCGCTGTCATCCCGTCGAGCGCGGCCTCGCAGAAGGCGAGCGAGTCGCCGAGCGCCTTCGAGAGCTCGGCCTTGGTCGTCATTGTCTTCTCCACGCTGGCCTTCATCGGGCTCGGCGTGCCGCTCGCGGTGGAGCAGATGTTGAAGTTGGCATCGGCGACGTGGCCGATGATTGCGCCGAGGCTCCGCACCTCGGGCGTCGCCTTGAACGCGTAGTTCTCCTCGGAGACCTGCGCCGCGGTCTTGGTCAGGTAGCCCTTGACGATCTCGAACTGCGACTTGATGGCCTGCGCCATCGGATCGCCCTGCGCCAGGGCAGGCGATGCGCTGAGCAGCACGGCACAACACGAGAGCCACGCGAGCTTCTTCATGGGGAATGCTCCTTTGGCGCCAGGCGTCCGCGCCCGGCGCAAGTAGGCCATCTTACTCCCGAGCCGGCCGGCGAGGCGCCTCGGCCGTCCAAAGAGCCGGCCGGACGGACCGGCCGCACAAGGGGGATCCATGTCCGAGTGGATTGGCGAGCTCCGCCACACATTGCGCGGACTGATGCGTCAGCCCGGGTTCGTCCTGGTGGCCGTGCTCACGACGGCCCTGGGAGTCGGCGCGAACGTCGCGATTTTCTCGGTCGTGCAGGCCTTGCTGCTCCGGCCGCTTCCCTACCGGTCACCGGGTGAGCTCGTCTGGGTCACCAACGTGATCCAGAGCTTCCGTGCGGAGATGGTCTCGGGCGCCGACTTCCTCGACTGGCGGGACGGGAGCCGGACGCTGGCCGCCCTCGGCGCTTTCACCGATCCCCAGGGGACGACCGTCGATCTGGCAACGGGTCCGGAACGCGTCGTCGTGACGCGGATCTCCACCAACTTCCTCGACACGCTCGGCGTGCGCCCCGCGCTCGGCCGGGACTTCGTCACCGGGGACGGCCAGCTCGGCGCGCCGCCCGTGGCGCTCGTGACGAAAGCCCTCTGGCACCGCGTGTTCGGGGCCGACGCCGGGTTCGAGGCTCCGAAGACGCTGCGGATGGGGGAGGCCCTGGTGACGGTGGTCGGCGTGCTGCCCGACGGCTTCCTGTTCCCCCAGCAGCCCCGCGTGGAGATCCTGCGGCCGCTTCAGCTGGACGAGGCGCGGGAGCGCGGCCGCCACCAGATGTCCATCGTGCACACGATCGGACGCCTGCGTCCCGGCCGGTCGCTCACCGAGGTGCAGGCCGAGCTGAGGACGATTCAGAAGCAGGCCGAAGAGGCGGCTCGCGCGGCCGCGCCGCCCCCGGGCGCAGGTCCGATGCCGGCGCCCGGCGGATTCGGCGGGCCGGGGCCGGGAGGACCCGCCGGCGGCGGCCAGAATCGTCGTGCAGGAGGGCCCGCCGCCAGACGCGGGACCCGGTCCCGACGGCCTGGGCCGAGCCGGTGGCCAGGCGGGGGCAGGGCCCGGAGCGGGTGTGCCCGGCGCCGGGCCTGGCGTGCGGATCCCGCGTCGCGTCCGGCCCGAAGTGCTGGTGCAGGTGACGCCGCTCCAGACCCGCCTCGTCGGCGACGTCGAACCGCAGCTCCTGGCGCTGCTCGCCACGGTGGGCTTCGTCCTGCTCATCGCGTGCGCGAACCTCGCAAACCTCGCGCTGGCGCGCGCCACGTCGAGGCAGCGAGAGCTCGTCATCCGGGCCGCGCTCGGCGCGTCGCGGCGGCGGCTGATGCGGCATCTGCTGAGCGAAAGCGTGGCGATTGCCCTGGCTGGCGGCGTGGTCGGCGTGCTGCTCGGTGCGTGGCTCGATGCCGCGCTGCTGTCGCTGGTCCCGCGCGGGATCGCCTCGGGTCTGTTCACGCAGCTCCCGGTCGGGATGAACGTGCCCGTCCTGCTCTTCGCGCTGGCCGTCTCGCTGCTGTCGGGCAGCCTGGTCGGGCTGGCTCCGGCGGTGATGGCGTCGCGATTCGACCTGCAGGAGGCGCTCCGGACGGGCGGTCACGCGACGGGGGCCGCCACACGCGCGCGGTTCAGGGCGACGCTGGTTGCCGCCGAAGTGGGGCTCGCCATCGTGCTCCTCATCGGCGCCACGCTGCTGGTGCGCAGCTTCGGGCGTCTGATGAACGTCGATCCCGGCTTCCATCCGGAGGGCGTCACCACGTTTGCGATCGATCTCGACGAGAGCCGCTATCCGGACCCCGAGGCCGTACGCACGTTCTACCGGACGCTGGCCGGGCGCGTCCACGCCATCCCCGGGATTGGCGCGGCCGGCTACGGCGACACGATTCCGCTGAACGACTACTCGATGATCGTGCGCGGCATCAGCGTGGAAGACGCGCTGCCGCCCTCGGGCCGCGTGCCCGAGGTCGCCATCACGTCCACCAGCCCGGGCTATTTCCACGCGATGGGCATTCCAGTGGTACGCGGCCGGGCGTTCACCGCGGAGGATCGCGACGGTGCTCCCGGGGTCGTCATCGTGAACCAGTCGATGGCGCGGCACTTCTGGGGCGAGCGGGACCCGATCGGCCGACACCTGCACATCGGCCCGCGCCAGCCGCTGCCGATGACCGTGGTCGGCGTGGCGGCCGACACCAAGCACGACGGGCTGGGCGCCGAGGTGCGCGACGCGATCTACCGGCCGTTCGAACAGGCGCCGCTCCCGTTCGGGTTCCTGGCCGTGCGGTCCACGCTCGCGCAGGCCGCCGTGGTGGACGCGGTCCGCGGCACCGTGCGCGACCTGGATCCGCACCTCGTCGTGTACGACGTGGCCAGCATGGATCACCGGCTCGCCGAGTCGGTGGCCCCCCGCCGGTTCGCCATGCTGCTGCTCGCCTCGTTTGCCGCCCTCGCACTCGTGCTGGCGGCCATCGGGCTGTACGGCGTCATCGCGTACCTTGTCGGCGAGCGGACGCGCGAGATCGGCATTCGCATGGCCCTCGGCGCGCGTGCCGAGTCGATTGCCGGGCTCGTGCTGCGCCAGGCGGGGGTCATGGTCGGCGCGGGCATGGGGACGGGGCTGGTGGCGGCCTGGGCGCTCGGTCCCCTGCTGGCGCGCGTGCTGTTCGGCATCTCGGCCCACGACGCGCTGAGCTTCGCCGTCGTTCCGGCGGTCGTCGCGCTGGTCGCCCTGATCGCATCCCTTGCGCCGGCCCTGCGGGCCGCACGCGTCGACCCGGCCGTCACGCTGCGCGAGTAACCGCTCACCTGCCCCAGGCATCGATCTACGCTGATTGCAGTGCGCGCCTAGTCCCTTCGCGTACTGGCCGCGGCGCCGCGCCGTGTAAGACACTCCGGGCTTCCCCCGTTCCAGCCAAGGAGGGCGCGAGTGAAACCGCACGTGTGCCGGGTGGCGGCTGCTGTACTGATTTGGATCGTGGGCTCGGCCGGCGCGTACGCGCAGTCGGCGGCCACGGCAACCCTCCGCGGCACGGTCCGCGATCCCATGGACCGGCCCGTGCCGGCGGCGCACGTGAAGGCGACAGCGGTGCAGACGGGGCTCGCGCGCGACGCGCCGGTGGACGCGGCGGGAGAGTTCGTGCTCTCCGATCTGGCTCCCGGCGAGTACACGATCACGGTCACCGCGCAGGGGTTCGCCGACCAGCGCTACACGGACATCCGCCTGCGCGTGGGCCAGACGCTGGACCTGCCCGTCGAGTTGAGCCTCGCCGGCGTGAAGGAGGCCGTCGTGGTTCCTGGCAGCGGCGTCGGCGTCGTGGACACCGCACGCTCCGTCGTGGACGCGGTGATCCCGTCCCAGGCCATCGACCGTCTGCCCCTCAACGGGCGCAACTTCCTCGAGCTCGCGCTGCTGGTCCCCGGAAATGCGCCCGCACCGAATTTCGATCCGACGAAGAGCAGCTCCGTGCTGATCTCGTCGGCCGGCCAGCTCGGGCGCGGGGGCAACGTCACCATCGACGGCATGGACAACAACGACGACGTGGTGGGCGGTCCGCTGATGAACGTGCCCGAAGACTCCGTGCAGGAGTTCCAGATCGCGACCAGCCGGTTCTCGGCCGAGCTCGGGCGGTCTGCCGGATCGGTCATCAACGTCGTCACGCGATCCGGCGGTGACGAGGCGCACGGCTCGACGTCCCTGTTCTACCGGGACTCGGCGCTGCAGGCGCTGCCCGCCACGTACGACCGCAGCGCCGGCGACGTGCCCTTCGACCGGGAACAGGTGTCAGGAACCCTCGGAGGCCCGCTCCGCCACGGCACGCTCTTCGGTTACGGGGCGGTTGAATACCGCAATCAGGACGGAGCCGTTCTGGTCGGCACCCGCGACACGGCGGCGAGGCAGATCCGGCGCTCCTTCGCGCCTGCCCCCCTGGACGACGTGCTCGGGACCGCGCGCGTGGACTGGCGGCCTGGCGCGAGCGACCAGGTGACGCTGCGCTATTCGGGCGAGCGCGTGGACGACACCGGCGCCACCAAGCTCGACCGCGCGATCGGAACGGCCAGCCAGCGCCAGCGGAGCCGGAACCACTACAACGCCGCGCTCGGCACGTGGAATCGCGTCTTCTCGCCGACCAGCCTGAACAGCGTCAGCGTCAGCGTGAGCACGTTCCACAACACGATCGATCCCACGGCCGTGGCTCCGCAGCTGACGTTTCCCAGCCTGGCCGATGGCGCCTCGTTCCGGGTGCCGCAATCCACGGATCAGACGCGCTGGGAAGTCGCGGATACCTGGACGCGGAGCCTGGGCGCCCACACGGTCAAGATGGGCGGCGAGGTGCAGCGCGTACTCGCGGGCTTCGGGCTCGACGTGTTCCGCCAGGGCCGGATCGAGTTCGTGCAGGACTTTCCCGATTTCGACCACAACGGCGACGGCGTGGTGAACGACAGCGACCTGCTCTTCGCAGTGACCCTCCGGAGCGGCCACCCGGACCAGGGTGTCACCATCCCGAACGCCAACAACACGCACGCCGCCCTGTTCGTGCAGGACGACTGGAAGCTGGGCGACCGGCTCACCGTCAACGCGGGCCTGCGGTGGGAAGTGGACAGCGACGTGAAGAACGTGAGCCGCGTGGACGAGATCAACCCGATCGTGCAGCCGTTCCTGCAGGGCGAGCGGCACGCCGACACCAACAACTTCGGGCCGCGGCTCGGGTTCAACTGGTCCGCGCCCGGCGGCGGCACCAGCGTGCACGGCGGGTACGGCATCTACTACGACCGGATCACGCTCGAAATCCAGTCGCTCGAGCGGGGCCTCGACGGCCGGACGCTGCCGATCGAGGTCCGCGCAGGCAACGTCTTCTTCCTCGACCCGGCGACCGGGCAGTTCCCGCCGTTCGCGCCATCCTATGACAACCCGTTTTCCGGCTTCATCCTGCCGGGCGCCGGCGCCTCCGGCATCAACATCATCGACAACGGGATGCAGAACCCGATGGTCCAGCAGTTCAACCTCGGCCTCGAGCACGAGATCGCCGGAGGGTGGCTGGCGCGCGTGGACGGCATCCACGCGTACGGGACGCACTTCATCATCGGGCGGACGATTGGCCAGGTGTTCAACCCGGTGGTGGGCGGTCCGGACCGCGTCGTGAACCTGGAGTCGAGCGTCTACACCAAGTACGACGCGCTGCTCGCCAGCGTCGAGCGGCGCTTCACGTCGGGGCTCGGCCTGCGCGCCTGGTACACGCTGTCGAAGGCGTTCAACTTCGCGAACGACGACCAGATTCCCTTCAGCAACGGCCCGGTGGACCCGAACAACCTGCGGGCCGAGTACGGTCCGACGCCGAACGATCAGCGGCACCGGTTCTCGTTCGCCGCGGCGTGGGAGGCGCCGGCCGGCGTCGGCCTGTCGGCGATCTGGACGCTGGCGTCCGGCGTCCCGATGGACATCCTGATGCCCGACGGGCAGTCGCGGATTCCGGCACTGCAGCGCAACGCCGGCGGGCGCCAGTTCACGACGGCCGCCGACCTGAACGCCTATCTGACCGCGCTCAACGCGAGCGGCGGCGTGAACGGCGAGCCGCTGCCGCTCGTGGGCACCGACGCGCGGTTCAACGACGCGTTCAACTCGGTCGACCTGCGGGTCTCGCGGCCCTTCCGCCTCGGCGCTGCTACAGTGGAGCCGATGCTCGAGGTCTTCAACCTCTTCAACGTGACCAACGTCCTGGGCGTGAACAACCTGAACTACTCCGGGTTCTCCAACGTGCTGATCCGGGACGGCGCCGATCCCGGGTCTCCGGGGTACCTGACCTCGTCCGCCTTCGGCCATGCGGTGTCCACGGCGGGCGGTGTCTTCGGCAGCGGAGGGCCGCGCGCCTTCCAGCTGGCCGCCCGGGTCAGGTTCTGATGGAACGACGGCTCGGCCTGCTTGCGGCAACCTCCGTGGTCGTGGGACAGGTCGTTGCCGTCGGGATCTTCCTGACGCCGGCGACGATGGCGCGCACGCTCGGGTCGCCGCTGCTCGTGCTGATGGTCTGGCTGCTCATCGGCGCCACCGCGATTGCCGGAGCGCTCGTCTACGGCGAACTGGCCGCCCGCTATCCCGAGGCGGGCGGCGGGTACGTGTACCTCCGCGAAGCCTGGGGGCCGCGCGTCGCCTTCCTGTACGGCTGGCAGTGCCTGCTCGTGATGGATCCGGGCATCGCGGCGGCCCTCGCGGCCGGCCTGGCGGCGTACGTCACGTATCTGGTGCCGATGGGCGCCGGCGCGTCGAGGATGCTGGCCATCGCCGTGATTGCCGCTGCCGCCTCGGTGAACATTCTGGGCACCAGGGCGGGCGCGCGCGTCGTCGAGGCGTTGACGGGCGTCAAGCTCGTCGCGCTTGGCGCGATCGTGCTCGGCGGGTTTGCGCTGGGGCGCGGCGACTGGGGGCACTTCCTGCCGTTCGCGTCCACGCGGCCCGGAACGCCGGCGCTGCCCGAGGCGCTCGCCGGCGGCCTTCTCGCCGCGTTCTTCGCCTTCGGGGGCTGGTGGGAGGCCACCAAGCTCGCCGGCGAGGTCCGCGACCCGGCCCGGACGGTGCCGCGCGCGCTGGTGCTTGGCATCGCCGTCGTCACCGTGGCGTACGTGGCGACCTCCGCCGTCTTTCTGTACCTGGTGCCGCTCGAGGGCGTGACGAGCGGCGAGGCGTTCGCGGCTCAGGCGGGCGAGGCGCTGTTCGGCGAGGTCGGCGGGACCGTGTTCACGCTGATCGTGCTGGTGTCGATCGCCGGGAGCCTGCTGGCCACGCTGATGGGTCCGCCGCGCGTCTATTACGCGATGGGGCGTGACGGCGTGTTCCCGTCCGCCGTCGGCGAGCTGAGCCCGCGCTTCGGCACGCCCGCGCGCGCGATCGCGATTCAGGCGGGCCTCGCCAGCCTGCTCGTCGCGCTGGGCACCTTCGACCAGATTGTGGGCTATTTCGTCTTCGTGGCCGTCGCGTTCGTTGGACTGACCGTCGCCGGCGTGTTCAGGCTGCGCGGGCGTCCCGGGACCGCCCCGGCGTACGTCTCGCCGTGGTATCCCGCCGCGCCAATCGCGTTCCTCGTCCTGCTCACGACGCTCCTCCTGGTGGTGGCCGTCGGCAACCCGCGCCAGTCGCTTGGCGGCGTGCTCGTCGTGGCGCTCGGGCTGCCGGTGGCCGCCCTGTTGCCGCGCCGGCAACGGCTGGAAGCGGCCGAAGGGACCTCGATATGACATGGATCAAGACCATCCTGCCGCAGCACGCCGACGAACGGCTGCGGCGCATTTTCGAACAGACCCGCGCCCTGTATCCTCCCGAGTACGACGTGCCGGTGGAGGCCGTGGACGAAGGCCAGGGGGGCGGCATCACGATGTCGCACACGCTGATCCCGGACGCCCTGTTCCACGCGTTCGGCCTGCTGGGCGTGCTCATGTCGCCCGACCTCCCGCTGGAGCGGCGGCAGCACGAGATGATTGCCACGGTCGTCTCGGCGGTGAACCGCTGCTTCTATTGACTGGAATCGCACGCAGAGTTTCTGCGTAGAGTGACGCTCGACGAGACCATGGTGGAGGCGCTGCGGCGCGACCACCGCACGGCGCCCGTGTCGGACAGCGAACACGTCATGCTGGACTACGTGGATCGGCTCACCCGCGACTCGACCGCGCTTGGCCCCGGGGACCTGGACCGGCTGCGTCAGGCGGGGTTCGACGATACGGGCATCCTCCAGATCACGCTCATCGCCTGCTGGTTCAACTACATCAACCGGGTCGCCGACGCCCTGGGCGTCGGGCGCGCCTGACGGACCGGAGGCCGCCCGCCGGGGCGGCTGTCGATCGGGCGCGTCCCCATTCGACGAGCAGGCAGGGACCACTGCGTCGGCAGGTCTTTTCGGCGCCCCCCCGGGCGGAATATGATGGGGGCTTCGCGGTTGTGCACCGTCCGGCACGTCGAGTCCTGCCGTGAGTTCCGGTCTGCCGTCTCCTATGTCTTCACAATTCCGTCGGTCCCAGATCGTGCGCGCGTCCCGGCTGTGGGTCGGAGGGCTGGCCGTGCTGGTGGCGGCCGCCGCCGCGTCCGCCTGCTCCAGGGGCGCCCAGAGCGGCGGCCCGGCCACGCCTCCGCCAACGCCGGTCGGCGTGCAGCAGCTCGAGCCGAAGCCCGTCGTCATCAGCTCCGAGTTCGTGGCTGTCCTCCGGTCGCGCCGCTCGAGCCAGGTGCGGCCGCAGGTGGAGGGCGTGGTCACGCGCATCATGGTGAAGTCCGGCGCCCACGTGGGAGAGGGACAGCCGCTGCTCCAGATCGACGCGTCGAAGCAGGAGGCGGCGCTCGAGAGCGACGAGGCCAGTCGCCAGGCCCAGGAGGAGGCGGTCCGGTACGCGCGGCAGCAGTTCGATCGGGCCAAGCAACTCCTGAGCGCCGGCGCGATCAGCCAGCAGGAATACGAGCAGGCGGACAGCGCGCTCCGGACGGCGACGGCGTCGCTCGCCGCGCTCAAGGCGCACTCGCAGGAGAGTCGGGTGCAGCTCCAGTACTACCGGGTCACGGCGCCGACGAGCGGCATCGTGGGAGACATCCCGGTCCGCGTCGGCGACCGCGTCAAGACCGACACCATCCTGACGACGATCGATCAGAACGCGGGGCTCGAGGTCTATATCGAGGTGCCCATCGAACGGTCGCCCGAGCTCAAGCCGGGTCTGCCCGTGCAGATCGTGGACAGCCAGGGGAACGTGCTGGTCGACACCGCCATCGACTTCGTCTCGCCGCAGGTGAGCGACCAGACGCAGTCGGTGCTCGTGAAGGCGGCGGTTCCCGGCGGTAAGGGCCTCCGTACCGAGCAGTTCGTGCGCGCGAAGATCCTCTGGCGCCAGGAGCCCGCGCTGACCGTGCCCGCCGTCGCGGTGACGCGCATCAACGGCCAGTACTTCGTGTTCGTGGCAGAGCCACACGACGGCGGCGGATACGTCGCCCGACAGCGCTCGGTGTCGCTCGGGCAGCTCATCGGCAACGACTACGTGGTCGAGGGCGGACTGAAGGCCGGGGATCGGTTGATCGTGTCGGGCGTCCAGAAGGTCGGCGACGGCGCACCCGTGCAGCTCCAGGGCTGACGGCAGAACGGAGCCGGAACGCGCATGTTCGTCGACGTCTTCATCCGACGGCCCATTCTCTCGAGCGTCCTCTCGCTCGTCGTCATCCTGGCGGGCGCGGCCGCCATTCCCACGCTTCCGATCGCGCAGTATCCGGAGCTGGCGCCGCCGCAGGTCAACGTCACCGCGGTGTACACGGGCGCCAACGCGCAGACGGTCGAGTCGGCCGTCACCATCCCGCTCGAGCAGGCCATCAACGGCGCCGAGGGCATGATGTACATGACCTCGGCCAGCACGAGCAGCGGCACGGCGCAGATCACGGCGACCTTCCGGGTCGGCCGGGACCAGGACCTGGCCGCGGTGGACGTGCAGAACCGCGTCTCGACGGCTCTCGGACGCCTGCCGAACGAGGTCAAGACGATCGGCGTCACCGTCACGAAGGCATCGAGCGGCTTCACGCTCGCCGCCGGCGTGTATGCCGAGCACGGCGAGTACGACTCGCTCTTCCTCAGCAACTACCTCGACGTCTTCGTGCGCGACGCGCTGAAGCGCGTCCCGGGCGTGGCCGACGTCATCATCTTCGGCGAGCGCAAGTACGCGATGCGCATCTGGGTGGATCCGACACGCCTGGCCGCCCGCGGGCTGACGGCCGCCGACGTGACCAACGCGCTGCGCGAGCAGAACGTGCAGGTGGCGGCCGGCGCGGTGGGGCAGCCCCCGGTGGCCGCGGGCCAGCTCTACCAGATCAGCGTGCGCGCCGCCGGGCGGCTCACCGAGCCGGCCGAGTTCGACAACATCATCCTGAAAACGGGGCAGGACGGGGCGCTGGTGCGCCTGAAGGACGTCGGCCACGCCGAGCTCGGCGCCGAGACCTACTCGAGCGACCTGCGGTTCAACGGCGTGGAAGCGGTCGGCTTCGCGGTCATCCAGCTGCCGTCGGCCAACGCGCTCGACGTCTACAACAACGTGCTCGCCGAGCTCGACCGGCTCTCGAAGAACTTCCCGCCCGGGCTGAAGTACGAGATCGCGTTCGACTCGGCCACCGTGGTCAAGGACTCGATCCGCGAGGTCCTCAAGACGCTCGGTGAGGCGATTCTGCTCGTCATCATCGTGATCTTCCTGTTCCTCCAGGACTGGCGGAGCACGATCATCCCGGCGGCGACGATCCCCGTGTCGCTCGTGGGCGTGTTCGCGTTCGTGAAGGCCCTCGACTTCTCGATCAACACCCTCACGCTCTTCGGCATCGTCCTCGCCACCGGCATCGTGGTGGACGATGCCATCGTGGTGATCGAGAACATCCAGCGGCACATCACCGAGTACGGGCGGACGGCGAAGCAGGCGGCGTCGGACGCGATGAGCGAAGTGCTGGGTGCGGTCATCGCGACGGCCCTCGTCCTGATTGCCGTGTTCGTGCCGGTCTCGTTCTTCCCCGGCACGACCGGGCGGCTGTATCAGCAGTTCTCGCTGACGATCGCGTTCTCGGTCGCGCTCTCGGCCTTCAACGCCGTCACCCTCACGCCGGCGCTGTCGGCCCTGCTGCTGAGACGGGAGGCGCAGAAGGGCGCGTTCTTCCGGTTCTTCGAGCGGCTGATCGAGGGCGGGACGCACCTCTACGTGGGCGTCGCGCGCCGGGTCGTCCGGCTCAAGTGGCTGATGGTGCTCGCGTTCCTGGCGATCATCGCGCTCACGGTGTGGGTCTACCGCTCGGTGCCGACGGCGTTCCTGCCCGACGAGGACCAGGGCTACTTCATCGTCCAGATCCAGGCGCCCGAGGGCGCCTCGCTCGAGTACACGGGCCGCATTGCGCGGCAGGTCGAATCGGTGCTCTCGAAGGAGAAGGACATCGCGAGTGCGTTCTCCGTGTCGGGATTCAGCTTCGCCGGCGCGTCGCCGAATCGCGGGATCCTCTTCGTCCGGCTGAAACCCTACGACGAGCGCACGCGGGACGATCAGTCGGCGCAGGCCATCGTGGCCCGGCTGCGCGGGCCGCTGCTGGGCGGCATCAGCGGCGCCATTGCGGTGCCGTTCCTGCCCCCGCCCATCCGGGGCCTGGGTGCCTTCGGCGGCTTCCAGTTCGAGGTCCTCGACCAGAGCGGCGGTCCCATCCAGCAACTGGCGGCGGCCACGCAATCGCTGGTGCGGCAGGGCAATCAGACGCCCCAGATGCAGGGGCTGTTCACCTCGTTCACGACGGGCGACCCCCAGCTGTACGTGAACATCGACCGCGAGCGGGTCAAGGCGCTGAACATGCCGCTCAGCCAGGTGACCGACGCGCTCCAGATCTTCCTGGGCTCGCAGTACGTCAACGACTTCGACTTCAACAATCGCGCGTATCGCGTCTACGTGCAGGCGGACCAGCGCTTCAGGAACGACCCGACGGCGCTCGCCCAGTTCTACGCGCGCGCCGGAAACGGCGAGATGGTGCCGCTGTCGAACCTCGTGCACATCACCGAAACGACCGCCCCGCAGGTCATCAGCCACTTCAACCTGTTCCGGTCGGCCGAGATCAACGGCGCGGCCGCGCCGGGCTACAGCTCCGGCCAGTCGCTGCAGGCGATGCAGGCGCTGGCCCAGCGCCAGCTGCCGACGGGCATGACGTACGCCTGGGCCGGGCAGTCGCTGGAGGAGATCAACGCGGGCTCCCAGGCCGGCCTCATCTTCCTCCTGGCACTGCTGCTCGTGTACCTGACGCTCTCGGCGCAGTACCGAGAGCTTCCTGCTGCCGTTCATCATCCTGCTGGCCGTGCCGATTGCGGTGCTCGGCGCCGTCGGTGCCCAGGGGCTCCGCGGGCTGGCCAACGACATCTACTGTCAGGTGGGCCTCGTCATGCTCATCGGGCTCTCGGCCAAGAACGCCATCCTGATCGTGGAGTTCGCCGAGCAGCTTCGCGCGCGCGGCCTGACGATTCCCGAGGCTGCCGTCGAGGCGGCGCGCATCCGGCTCCGGCCGATCCTGATGACCTCGTTCGCGTTCATCCTCGGCGTCCTGCCCCTCGTCTTCGCGAAGGGGGCCGGCGAGGCGGGGCGCCATTCGGTGGGCACCGCCGTGTTCGGCGGCATGCTGGTGTCCACGCTGCTGAACGTGGTGTTCATTCCAGTGCTGTACGTCGTCGTGCGGGGCCTGGCGCCCGGCCGGACCCGCGAGCTCGAGGAGCACGTCGCGACGGAGGCGGCCCATGAATAGGCTCCTCGCCGGCGCGACTGCCGTGGTCCTGGTCGGGCTGGCAGGTGCGGCCCGCGGGCAGGCCGTGGCCCCGCCCCAGCCGCCCCCGACCGCGCCGGCGACCGCTCCGTCGACCGCGCCGCAGGCGCAGAGACCGGGCCCGGACGCCGCCGCGGCGTCCGCCGCCGCGGCAGCGCCGGTGCCGCTCGACTTCGACGAGGCCGTTCGCCGCGCGCTGGCGCGGAACCCGTCGGTCACGTCGGCGGCCGCCGACATCCTCCAGGCCGAGGGCCTGCTGCGGCAGGCGCGGGCGGCGACCCTGCCGCTCATCACCGCCAACGGGACGAACACCACGCTGGACGATGCGCGCGGGCTCGGCGGCCAGGTGTTCACGCCGCAGAACACTTTCAGCGCGTCGCTTTCGCTGTCGATGCCGATCTACGCGCCCGCCGACTGGGCCCGGCGTGCACAGGCGCTCGACCAGCAGCACGTGGCCGAGGCCGCCGCCGAGGACGTCAGGCGGCAGGTGGCCGTCGCGACCGCCCAGGCCTATCTCGCCGTCGTCGCCTCGCATCGCGTGGTGGAATCACAGGTGCGCGCCCGCGACACGGCGCAGGCGTTCTATGACTACGCGCACAACCGGCTGGTGGCCGGCGCAGCCAGCAGGCTGACGGCTCTCCAGGCCCAGCAGACGCTGTCCTCCGACGAGGCGCTCGTGCAGCGGGCGCGGCTTGGCCTCTACAACGCGCAGGAGGCGCTGGGCGTGCTGGTCTCGGGCGAGACGCCCATCGATTCGACCGTGGAGCCGGCCTTCCAGATCCCCGACGAGCAGGCGATGGTCAGCGCGACGGATCAGGCCATCCAGCAGCGCAGCGACATCAAGCTCTCGAATCTGCAGGTCGCGGCGGCCCGGCGCGTGGTGACCGACAGCTGGAAGGACTGGCTGCCGTCGGTGACGGGCATCTTCCAGCCGGCCTATCAGCATCCCGGATCGCTCGTGGTGCCGACGACCAGCTGGCGGGCCCTCGTCCAGTTCGGCGTGCCGATCTTCGACTCGGGCGACCGCCGCGGGGCGAAGGAGATTCGCGAAGCCGACCTGCAGCGCCAGCAGGCGTCGCTCGTCGGCCAGCTGCGGCAGGCGAAGGCCGAGGTCCGGCGCGCGTACGAAAGCCTCCGGCGCAGCGAGCGGGTGCTGGAGAGCGCGCGCGCGGCGGCCGAGGAGGCCTCGCAGGTGCTGCAGATCACGGATGTGAGCTTCAGGGCCGGCGCGTCCACGAATCTCGACGTCATCGACGCGCAGCGCCGGGCCCGTGATGCCGACACCGGCGTCGCCGTGGCCGAGGACGACGTCCGGCGGTCCCGCCTGGATCTGCTGGCGGCGCTGGGGCGCTTTCCCTGACGATAGTTCCCTAGGCGTCGTGCCGGCCCGGCGTGCCGGCGGCCGCGGCGGCGGCACCTGTCGTCACGAGGTGCCCGGGCTCGGCCTGCTGGAAAGCTTCGGCGGTACGCAGGTGCTCGTCCATCGCGTCCCGCGCCACCTGCATGTCGCGCGACCGGATCGCCTGGTAGATCCGGCGATGCGCATCCGCCGCCTCCTTGAGATCTCGATCCGAGGCGTTCTGCGCCGTGTCGCGCCGCTGCTCGTAATACATTCCCGACACCATTTCCGCCAGCGACGCGACGATCGGGTTTCCCGAGGCGACACCCACCGTGCGGTGGAAGCGGATGTCGTGCGACAGGAACGCCTGAGGGTCGTCGAGCGCGGAGAACATGCCGGCGACTTCGTCGGCAAGCGTCGCGATGTGGTCGCCGGTGGCGCGTTCGGCGGCGAGGCCGGCGGCGCCCACCTCCAGGATCCGGCGGATTTCGTACATCTCGCTGCGCGTGAAGCCGTGGAGCGCGGCGAGAAAGCTCAACGGCTCGCTGCCGAGGACCGGGGGGCCATCGGTGATGAAGGTGCCGGATCCGCGGCGTGACCGGACGACGCCGAGCGTGGCGAGCGCACGAAGGCCGGCCCGCACCGTGGGTCGGCTGACTCCGAGGCGCGCGGCCATCTCGCGCTCGGTCGGCAGCCGGTCGCCGGAGTGGAGGGCTCCGCTCTCAATCAGCCCGCGCACGTAGGCGACGACCTGGTCCGAGCCACCGCGAACCTGCCCACCGATTCGTTTCATGTGATTTGCGCCAATCTTCCATTCTGGTCAATCCACTTGTCAAACATTGGCACGGATCTCGTGCCAATGGGGACAGTCCCCGATTCCGGTGGGCAGCGGGGACAGTCCCCGATGTACAGATTTCCTGCGATCAGCGGAGGAGGATCGGCAAATCCTGCCGCGCCTGATTGCCCGATGCATCGGCAACGACCGCGCGGAGGACGTAGGCGCCGGGCGGATACGCGCGCGGATCGAACGGCTCCTCGACGACCCGCTCGTCCTCGACCCCGATGGTCACCACGTAGCGGAACCTGGTACGGCGCGCGCCGTAGAACGGGATGCCGCTCCCGGGCGCGTAGACGACGAGCGGCGCGCGCGGATCGGCGGGCAGGCGATCGAAGCAGATCGTCATCCGCGGCCGATCGAACCCGGCCGCCGGCCGGAGATCCGCGTCCAGCAGCTGGAACCCGACCCGGTAGACGCCAAGCCGCCGCCGGGCCGCGTTGCCGTTCACGCGATCGTAGGCCTCGACGACGATGCGGATCGGCCCGGAGACGATCAGCCGTCGACCGCTGCGCTCGGTCAGCGGCCGCCCCTCGACGTCGGTCATCTGGACGCCGTGCGGCGCGATCGTCGGCGCGATCGTGTCCACGAAGCCCGGCAGCCCCACGTCCAGCGCGTTGCCCTCCTCACCGGATGGCCCGATGCTCAGGTGCACATGCCGGAAGCGGTTGACGGTCCCAATCGCTTCGCCGGCGTACACGCGCCATCCCCGCCGCACCCGCGCGCGCGCGGGCCGGCCGTCCATGTCGCTCAGCACGGCGACCTCGCCGGCGTCGAGGGACAGGTCGCGTCTGTCGCGCGCGACCCGCAGGTGGACATAGGTCACCGGGCCGATGCTGACGTATTCGTTCAGCGTCCCGAAATTGCCGGTCCCAATCGGTTGATCGACCTTGCCGTCCCTGACGGCGAGCACGAGCTCGCCCTCGTCGGCATGGACGTCTACGCCGCCGTGGAACCGCTCGTGCCCCTCGCCGCCGGGGTTGCCGCGCGCCTCACCGAGCGTGCCGGCCACCTCGTGCGGACCCTCCTGCGGATCGAGCGGCCAGACGAGCGGATGGCGCGCGAATCGTGCCAGGTCGAATCCCGTTTGCAGTCCCGGAGGAGCCGGAGGCGCGTCCCCCAGCCGCGACGGCAGATCCAGGCGGCGGATCATCCGGTTGCCCCTGTCGGCGACGATGACCGCGCCGCCGGACCCGACCGCGAGTCCCGCCGGATCACGAAAGCGAGCCGCAGTGCCGAGGCCGTTGGCGAACCCGGGGACGCCTCCCGCCAGCGGTCGCGCGCTGCCGTCGGCGCTGGCCTCGAGAATCGATCCCCGTCGGTCCGTGACGTACAGGCGGCCGTCCTCGGTCACGGCCACGCCGATCGGCCGGCTCACCGCCAGCACTCCCGGACCCTGCGGCATGCCGCCAAGCGTCGTGACGACCCCGTCGGTGCCGAGCTGCCGCACGAGATCGTTGCCCGTATCGGCGATGTAGATTGCCCCGCCCGGGGCGATCGCGAGGCCGGTGGGCGTATCGAACCTGGCGTCCGCGGCCGGCCCGTCGACAGCTCCGGGGACATCGCCACCTGCCAGCGTGGTCACGGTGCCGTCAGGCTGGACGAGTCGGATCCGGTCGTTATAGCTGTCTGCCACATAGAGCCGGCCGTGCGTATCGAGCGCGAGGCCCATGGGCCCATCGAACCTCGCATCCGCCCCCCGGCCGTCGCGCCACCCCGCCGTGCCGTCACCAGCCACCGTCGTCACCGCGCCGCCGGGCTCCACGCGTCGGATGGCATGGTTGCCGGTGTCGGCAACGAACACCGTCCCGTCGGGCGCCACGGCGACTGCCGACGGCGTGTTGAATCGAGCGGCAGCACCCACGCCGTCCGCGAAGCCCTCCCCGCCGCCGGCAATCGTGGTGACCGAACCCGCGGCGATGCGCCGGACGGCGTTCGCGTCGCCCCCGTCCGCCACGTACACCGCGCCGTCCGGGCCAATCGCGACGGCGAACGGATCAGAGAACTCGGCAGCGAACGGCTCGCCATCGCGGACGCCCCGGGCGCCGTCGCCGGCCAGCAGCGTGACGGCGGGCGTCCAGCCCGGGCCCGGCTCCGCCTGCGGCCGTGGCGCCAGAACCGGCCAGAGCTGCCACGCGAGGACGCCCGCTGCCGCAACCGCGGCGAGGACGGCGACAAGCAGGATTCGGAGGAACAGACGAGGCAGGCGTACCCGAACCACGCCGCCCAGTATCCGTCAGCGCGCGGCGCGGCGTCTCGGCCGCGCGTGGCCCGGGCCGGGCGCCGCGTCGGGCGGCCCGTCGCTTCCCGCGCGCAGTCGCAGGGTCTCGGCGCGGCCGATGGCGTTGCACCGGCGCATGAAGTCGAGCAGCAGCTCGAGCTCGGGCTCCGTGTACCGGGTCAGCAGCTGCTGCGACGCGTGCCGGATACCCTCGAACAGATGTCCGATCTGCTCGATCCTCCGGCTCTCCAGGACGAGCTCCACGATGACCCGGCGCCGGTCGGACGGATCCGGCGCCCGCCGGGCGAATCCGGCGGCCTCGAGGCGATCGATCACGCCGGTGATCGCGCCGCTCGTCAGCCCGGTGAGGGCGGCGAGCGTCCCGGCGCTCATCGAGCCGTGGCGGGCGATGAGGTCCGTGCACCTGTGGTCGGTGGCGTGGAGGCCCAGCCGATCCGCGATCGCCTGGTGGAACATCACCGCGCCCGTGCTCATCTGCCGGAACTCGTTCTCGAAGGCGGCCACGAGATCCGCTCGCCGCTTCTGTCTTGACATCGACCGTCCACTCCATTTAGCCTCTTGATATCTTACGAAATGAGATATCAAGTTGCTGAATGAGTATACCCCGCGGGCGGCCCGATCCACACCGCTGGCCCTCGTCGAGAGCGCCAGGGGCGGAAACGCGGCCGCTCTGGCACGGCTGCTCGAGCTCCAGCGGCCCCGTATCGTGAGCCTGGCCGCCTTCTTCACCGGCCGCGCGGCCGACGCCGAGGACCTGGCCCAGGACATCCTGCTGACGCTGGTCCGGGCGCTCCCGCGCCTGTCCTCCGCCGCCACCTTCGACGTCTGGGTCTACCGGCTCAGCCGCAACCGTTGCGTCGATCACTTCCGTCGCCGGCGCTTCGAGGCGCCATGGCCCGATGACGGCCCGGAGCCCCGGCGGACGCAGTGGGGAGCGGCGCCGCGACGGCCGGACGCGGCATTCGAGGCCTCGGAGACCGCCCGCTGCCTGCGAGCCGCGCTCACGCGCCTGCCGCCTGCCTGGCGCCGTGCGGTCGTCCTGCGCGACCTGCAGGAGCTGTCGTACGAGGAAGCAGCCGGGCGGCTGGGAGTGCCGCTCGGAACGATCAAGTCTCAGGTCAGCCGCGGCCGCGCCCGGCTCGCGGACGTCCTTCACGGGACCGTGCCGTCCCGTCCGCGCGAGACGTGCCACCACGTCGCCCCGCCCTCCCCGACCAGCTCGCCCGCTCCGATCGCTTAGAACACGAAGTCCGCCGGCCGCGGCGTGATCCTACGGCTGGTCCCACCACTTCGACAGCCCGGCACGGGGCGTGTCGTTCTGGGTGGTGTAGTGCGACACGTCGTTGAACAGCATCAACCGGGCGCGGACCGGGTCCTTGAAGTCGAGGATGTTGAGGCACGCGGGGGCCTGGTCCAGCCGGTCGCGGTAACCTCGCGCGTCGAACCCGAGCAGGCTGCTGATCACCAGGCGGATCGTCGCCTTGTGCGACACCACCAGCACACGCTCACCGGCATGGGCCTCCACGATCGCGCGGATGATCGGGAGCGCCCTCGCCATCACGTCCACTCCGCACTCGCCACCCTGGGGCGCCACCGTGAACGGGTCCGCCTCCCAGCGGGTGTACTCGTTGCCGAACCGCGACTCCACGTCCTGCCGCGTGAGGCCTTCCCAGTGCCCGTGGTCGATCTCTCGCAGGCCGGGGCGTGTGACCGGCGCCAGGCCATGCGGCGCCGCGACGATGCCCGCCGTCTCGAGGGTCCGGCGCATCGGGGAGCAGTACACGGCTGCGAGGGCCTCGTGCCGGAGACGTGCCGCCAGGCCCTGCGCCTGGTGACGCCCTTCGTCCGACAGCGCGACGTCGGTCGAGCCGGCGAACCGATCTTCCGCGCTCAGGACGGTCGCTCCATGGCGCACGAGCAGCAGGCGAGTGGTCATTCGCGCGGGGGTATTCTATCCTCACGGCTCGCCAAGGAGACCTTCCATGACCCGTCCGCTGCTTCTCGTGACCCTGCTCGCCGTCGGTTCCGCCACTGCCGCCGCCCCTGACGACGTGCGGTACTACCCCGCCTCCGAGGTCGAGGCCTCGTTCGCCAGGGGCGGCACGCTCCTGACGCTCGACAACGCCAAAGTGATGACCGCGATGCGCACGGGGGCCGGGGAAGCCGAGCTCCACGCCACCGACTCGGACATCTTCCATGTGCTCGAGGGCACGGCCACCTTCGTCACCGGGGGCACGATGGTCGCCGCGCACCCGACCGCGGCCGGGGAGATCCGCGGCACCGGGATCGACGGCGGCGAGAGCCACGAGCTCGCGGCGGGCGACGTGATCACCATCGCGGCCGGCGTGCCGCACTGGTTCAAGACGGTGAACGGACGATTCCGGTACTTCGTCGTGAAGATAGGCAGGCGGTGAGCCTTCGAACGCGGCGGCGTGGCGGCCACGCCTTCACACTATCGACACGCGTGGCGGCAGGAGTGTGCCATTCCGTGCAGCGCGTGGCCTCCCGACGGCGGAAATTGCGCAGGTTCTGTGCAGGAGGGCGCTGATAATCGTGTGAGCCGGGCTGCATGCTTCCCGCCCTGATACCACTGATTGTCGGGTCCGCCCTGCTCCTGCTGCTGGCAGCCCATGCCATCGGCCAGCGCCACGTTCGCGGCGCTGCCTGGTACGCGCTGCTGCTGGTGGCCATTGCCGTCTGGAGTGCCGCCTACGCGGTCGAGCTGGCGACGCCCGACATCGTCAGCAAGATTGTCGCCCTCAAGTTCAAATACATCGGCGTCGTCCTGCTGCCACTCGCGTGGATTGGCTTCATCCTCGACTTCGTCGCCCGCGACCGCGCGCTCATCCGGCGCGTGACCAGGCCGATGACCGCGATTGCCGTCGCCGTCCTCGCCCTGGCCTGGACGAACGACTGGCATGGCCTGTTCTGGGGCCAGATCACGACGGTCCACGGCGCGCGATTCACCCTGCTCGTCGGGCGCGGCCCCGGATTCTGGGTGAACATCGTCTACACGTACTGTGCGCTCTGGACGGGCATCGGCATCCTGATCGCCCAGGCGATCCAGTCGCCCTTCCTCTACCGCGCGCGGGCCATCGTGATCGTGACCGCGACCTTGCTGCCCTGGCTCGGGAACGTCGTCTTTCTGACCACGAACGAGGCGACGGGCGGCGTCGATCCCACGCCGTTCATGTTCACGTGCACGGCCATTCTCGCGGCGGTGGCCGTCTTCCGGTACCGCGTGCTCGACCCGATCCCCACCCTGCGCGACGCACGCATCGAAGTGATTGGCGACGGCGTGCTCATTCTGGACGCGTCGGGCCGCATTGCGGACCTCAACGGCGCCGCCGAGCGGCAGATCGGCCGTCGCCGCGCAGAGGCCGCCGGTGCGCGGCTCGCCGAGGTGCTCCCGGCGTACCCCGAGCTTTCGCGCCTCGAAGCCCGCGGAGACGTGACGCTCGCCGCTCCGGATGGCGAGCGGATCTACGACGTGCGCGCCACGCCGCTGACCGGCTACGGCGTGCAGCTCACCGGCCACGTCGTGCTCCTGACCGACGTCACCGCGCGCCGGCGGGCCGAGGCCGCCCTGGCCGACAGCGAGCGGCGCTATCGCGATCTGGTCGAGAACGCGCCGGATCTCATCGTCACCTGCGAGCTGGACGGCCGCATCGCGGCCATCAACGACGAGGGGCTGCGGCTGACCGGCTACGAGCGGGACGCGCTGCTCGGGACGCCGCTGCTGGCCCTGGTGGCGCCGGAATCGCGCGCGGCAGCCGAGGCGCCGTTTGCCCTGGCGCGTGCCGGGAGCACGCCGTCTCCGGTGGAAGTCGTGCTGCTCGCCCGCGATGGCCATCGCTGTGACGCTCGAGCTGTCGAGCTGGCTCCAGCACAATGGCGGGCCGGTCCGGCTGCAGGCGATTGGCCGCAACATCAGCGAGCGCCGCCGGCTCGAGCAGGATCTGCGGCAGGCCCAGAAGATGGAGGCCGTGGGGAAGCTGGCGGGGGGCGTGGCGCACGACTTCAACAACCTGCTCACGTCCATTCTCGGGTTTGCCACGCTGGCCGAGGACGAAGCGCCGGCCGGCAGCCGGACGCGCGAGTGGCTCGCGCAGATCCGCCGCTCGGGAGAGCACGCCGCCGCCGTCACGCGCCAGCTGCTCGCCTTCGGCCGGAGGCAGCTGCTCCACCCCGTGGTCCTCGATCTGAACCGGACCGTCACAGACCTGGATGCCATGCTGCGGCGGCTCATCGGAGAGGACATCCGGCTCGTGACGGAGCTGGCGGACGGGCTCGAGGCCGTCCGCGCCGACGTGGCGCAGATCGAGCACGTGATCGTGAACCTCGTCGTCAACGCCCGCGACGCGATGCCGAGCGGCGGCGAGATCACGATCAGCACTGGCAGCCTGACCGCCGGCGACCCCGACAGCGCGCTGCTGGTGGATCTGGCACCCGGCCGCTGGGTCACCCTCACCGTGCGCGACACGGGTGAGGGCATCCCGCAGGATGCCCTGGCCCACATCTTCGAGCCGTTCTACACCACGAAGCCGCCTGCGCACGGCGCCGGCCTCGGGCTGGCCACGGTGTACGGCATCGTGAAGCAGAGCGGCGGGGACGTGTGGGTCGAGACATCGCCGGGGCGGGGGACGACCTTCACGGTGTTCCTGCCGGTCGCGTCGGCCCCCGAGTCCAGGGAGGCCCATGCAGCGCCAGCCTCGAGACGCGAGGTGAGCGGCACCGTGCTGCTGGTCGAGGACGACCCCGGCGTGCGCGAGTTCGCGGAAGAGGTGTTGACGGGTGCAGGCATCAGGGTGCTGTCGGCGCCTGGCCCGCTCGAGGCCCTCCACCTGGCCGCCACCGAGAGCCCGATCGATCTGCTGCTCACCGACGTCGTCATGCCGCAGATGAGCGGGGGCGCGCTGGCGGACCGCCTGGTGGCCGTCCGGCCGGGGCTCCGGGTGCTGTTCATGTCCGGCTACTCGGAAGAAGACCTCATGGGCCGCGGCGGGCTGGCGCCCGGACGGCAGGTGCTCGAAAAGCCCTTCACGCCCGCCGAGCTCCGGCGCCGCGTCCACCGCCTGCTCAAGGCGCCGTGAGCCCCGGCCGTTGCGCCCCGGCTCGTGCTCGGGACACACTGCGGGCATGAACCTGATCGAGGCCGTTCACGGCTGCACGTTCGACGATTTCCTGCTCGCGCCCCGACTGAGCGTGGTCGATCGCCGCGATCCGGCCAGCATCGATCTGTCGGCCCGCCTGACCCATCGACTGCTGCTGCGGTGCCCTCTCGTGTCGGCCAACATGGACACCGTGACGCGAGCAGAGATGGCGGTGGTCATGGCGGAGGAGGGCGGCCTCGGGATCATCGACAGGGGATTCCGGCCCGGCGACATCGAGCCGCAGGTGCGCGAGGTCCAGAAGGTCAAGCGCTCGCAGCACGCCATCATCCCGGACCCGCTGACGATCGGTCCCACGGCCAGCCTCGTGGAGGCGCAGCGCGCGATGGAGCACGCCCGCGTCGGCACGCTCGTGGTCGTGGACCAGAACTGGCGGCTTCTCGGTCTGCTCACCGAACGGGATCTGCGCTTCGTCAACGCGCCCGGCGACGCGGTCGCGACGCGGATGACGCCGGCCAGCCAGCTCGTCGTCCACCGCGGCCACGCGACGCTGGAGGAGGCGGCCGCGGTCATGGCGGCACGGAAGATCAAGAAGCTGCCGCTGGTGGACGAGGGCGGACGGCTCCTCGGGCTGATGACGTCGCGGGACATCGTGCGGCAGCAGCGCCGGCCGTTTGCCACTCGTGACGCCCAGGGCCGCCTCCGGGTGGGCGCGGCGATCGGCGCCCGCGGCGACTACCTGGAGCGCGCCGCCGAGCTCGTGAAGATCGGCGTGGACGCGCTCGTCATCGACATTGCCCACGGCCACTCGGTCGTCATGGACCGCGCCCTCGGCGAGATCAGGAAGCGGTTTCCCGAGATGGACGTGATTGCGGGCAACGTCGCCACCGGCGACGGCGCGCGCTTCCTGGCCGATCGAGGCGCCAGCGCCGTGAAGGTGGGGATTGGCCCGGGCGGCGGGTGCACGACGCGGTTGACCACGAGCTTCGGCGTGCCGCAGCTGCAGGCGCTGGTCGAGTGCCGGGCCGCCGTCGGCCCCGGGCTGCCGCTCATCGCCGATGGCGGCATCAGGCGGCACGGCGCCATCGCCCTCGCGCTGCTCTGCGGCGGCGACACGGTGATGCTGGGCAGCGCATTTGCCGGCACGACGGAAGCGCCCGGCGAGGTGGTGCGCAAGTCGGTGCTGCTCCCCGAGTCGCAGAAGCCCGTGAAGGTGCCCTTCAAGGTGCTGCGCGGCATGGCGTCCATCGAGGCCATCAAGGATCGACTCGACGTCGAAGACGCCAGCGTCGTCGATCTCGAGGCGATCGGCGCCGAGGGCATCGAGGTCAGCGTGCCGCTCAGAGGCTCGGCGCGGTCGGTCTTCCAGGAGATGATCAAGCACCTCTGTTCCTCGATCAGCTACGGCGGCGCCGACAGCCTGGCGGGCCTGCGAGCGCTGTTCACGGCCGATCCGGCCCGGTACCTGATCCGGCTGACCGACTCGTCCCGGCGCGAGTCGTACGACCGCTGAGGCCCATGCCCGATCCTGCCACCGCGCTTCGCCTCGGGCTGGCGACCCTCCGCCTGAACCCGCTCCGGACCGTGCTCTCCACGCTGGGCATCGTAATGGGCGCCAGCTCGCTCGTGGCGGTGCTGGCGCTCGGCGACGGCGCCGAGCTGGCTATCCGGCAGCGGATCGGGCAGGAGGGCGTGCAGATCGTCAGCGTGGCTCCCATCCTCGCAGACACGATCGATCATCAGTCGGTGCCGCGCGCGACCCATGCCGTGCTCACCGACGCGGACGCCCGCGACCTGTCGGCGACGCTCGGATCGCGCGCCGAGGTGACGCTCGCGCTGGAAGGCGTGGGCCTGGTGCAGACGTCCGATCCCGCACATCCGCGCGCGGCCCGCGTCCGCGGAGTCCTGGCGTCCTCGCCCGGCGCGCTCCGCGTACGCCCGGTGCAGGGCCGGCTGTTGTCGGCCGGCGAGATGGCGACGGGCGCGCCGGTCGTCGTGCTCTCGGATGCGCTCGCGCAGGCGCTGGGGACCGCCGGTCGCGTCGGCCGACAGGTGTCGATTCAGGGCCAGGCGCGCACCGTGGTCGGGATTCTCGAGCCCCGCGAGGGGCAGGTCTGGCTCGAGGCGCTCGTGCCGTTCGGCGGAGCCGAGGCGAGCATGGCGCCTCCGAGTGGACCACGGGCTCCGACGCTGATCGTCTGGGTGATCCGCGCCGAGGAGATCGAGTCGGTCACCGACGTCGTCGAGCGCTGGGTCGGGGGTCATCGCGCGTGGACCGACCAGATGACCGTGCGGGCAACCGGGCTCGGCCGCATGCGCGACGTGCAGCAGGGCATCCTCGCCTTCAAGATCCTCATGGGCGCCTTCACCGGGATCTCCCTGCTGGTGGGGGGCATCGGGATCATGAACGTGCTGCTCGCTTCGGTCGTCGAGCGGACGCGCGAGATCGGCATCCGCAAGGCGGTGGGAGCCCGGCGGCGGGACATCCTCGGCCAGTTCCTCGCCGAATCCGTCGCGATCGCGAGCGTGGGCAGCGTGATCGGCGTTGCCGTCGGGCTGTCCGGCGCGTATCTGGTCGCGGCCCTCATCCGCGCCAGGGCCCATGCGCTCGTCTACGCGGCGACCACCTGGCAGACGCTCGCGGTCAGTGCCGCGGCGGCGATCGTGGTCGGCCTGGTGTTCGGCACCTATCCGGCCCTCCGCGCCGCGCGCCTGCTGCCGATCGACGCCATCCAGCGCGAGTAGGCGCTGCTATCATCCGACGGTGCGCCTTGCGCCCTCGCCGCTGCGGCTGTTCGCGCTGGCCGTGGCGGGCCAGTTCATCTTCGGCATCGTCCTGGCACTCCCGGGCACGCTGTTCGGCATCCCGTCCTGGACCGGGGCGCTCCGCCTCGACGTGGCGGCCCAGGCGAACCTGCTCGCCGTCTTCTTCACGGGACAGCTGGTGTGCACGGCCGTTGCCGGAGTGGCAGTGGACCACGCCGGCGCGCACCGTGTGCTGGCGGCGGGCAGCGCGCTGCTGGTCATCGGCTTCCTGGTCCTGTCGCGCGCGGCGGGTGCGCCCGGGGCGATGCTCGCGCTGGCGGTGCTGGCCGCAGGCGGCTCCTCGATCAACGCCTCCACGAACACCCTCGTCTCGGTGACGTTCGGCGCGCGCCGCGGCGCGATGCTGTCGATGATGGGCCTGGCAGGCGCGATCGGCGCCCTGACCGCGCCACTCGGCTTCGCAGGGCCGCCGGGTTCGCACGGGGCCGGCCCCCGGCTGTTGACGCTGGCGGTCGTGGCCGCCGCGACGTCGTTGCTGCCGCTCCTGGTCGCACCGGCGCCCCGTATCGCCGCCGGCGTGTCGTTCCGCGCGATGGCGGCCCTCGCGAACGATCGCGCCCTCGGCGGACTGATCGCGCTGCTGGCGATCGAGTTCGGCCTGGAAGCCGTGCTCGCCGGCTGGACGGCGGTGTACGCACTGGCCGTGCTTCCCGTCGCCCGCGGCAGCCTGGTGGTCGCCGCGTACTGGGGCGGGCTCTGCCTCGGCCGCTCGGCCACACCGGCCGTGCTCGCGCGCGCCTCGAAGCTCACGACGGTGACCGTCGGGGCGAGCTTCGCCGCCATCGCCGTCGGGGGCATGGCAGGCGCCTCCTCGCCGGCCCTGCTGATGGCGGCGGCCTTCGCGGCCGGCCTGGCCGTGGGTCCGCTGGCGCCCAGCATCATCGCGATCGCGGGCGATCGGTATCCGCGGCGGACCGGGCTGGCCATTGGCGTTCTGCTGTCGGTCGCGCAGCTGGGGGGAATCGTGCTGCCCTGGGTGGTCGGACGCGCGGCCATCCTGGCCGGCTTCCGCACGGCGATGATCGTGCCTGTGGCCGCCGCTGGCATGCTTGCCGCCGGCGCGATGATCGCAGCCCGGGCGAGACACGCCGCGTCCGGGATGCGCCGATCGGAGCCGGCATGATCCTGTTCGACCTGGACGGCACGCTGGTGGACACCACCGACCTGATCCTCCGCTCGTTCGCCCACACCTTCGACACGCATTACCCCGGACGGCTGCCGACGCGGGATGCGCTGATCGCGACGTTCGGCCGATCGCTGCCCGCCACCTTCCGCGAGATGGCCGCGGGCGAGGGCGCTCCCGATCCGGACACGGCGACGCTGAGCCTGCTGGACACGTACCGCGCGTACCAGCACGTGCATCACGACGCGATGGTCCAGGCGTTTCCCGGCGTGCCCGAGATGCTGACCGCGCTTCGCGATCAGGGGCACCGTCTCGGGCTGGTGACGAGCAAGATGGAAGGGTTCGCCCGGCGGGGCCTCAGCCTGTGCGGCCTCGAGGCGCATTTCGAGGTCGGCGTCTTCCACGACGACACGCCGAGGCACAAGCCGGCGCCGGACCCGCTGCTGTTGGCCGCCGAACGGGCCGGCGTGGATCCGCGTGGCGTGATCTACGTCGGCGACAGCACCCACGACGTCGCCGCCGGCCGTGCCGCCGGGATGCGGACCGTCGCGGTGCTCTGGGGGCCCTTCCCGCGATCCGTGCTCGAAGCCGAGCGGCCGGACCACCTGGTGACCGCGCCGCACGAGCTCGTCGCGATCGCGCGCGCCCACGTGCGGCGCAGGCCTTGACGCCGGCCGACGAGCGCGCGCCCCGAGGTCAGCGTCCGTCGAGCCGGGCCTCCACGATCCGGTCGAAATCCCAGAGCAACCCCTCGCGCGACGAGTACGGCCCGGGGACATAGGCCCGGGAACCGATGCCGAGCTGCGAGAGCTCCGACACGCGCCAGTCCTCGCGGTTGGTGTCGTCCCAGAAATCGATGGCGTCGGCCGGATCGAACGCCGGGTGCTCGAACTCACGCGGGTGGAAGTGCCACTCGCACCACACCTCCGTTCGATCGCAGGCCTTCGGCCAGAGGACGTGCGTCATCACGTAGTCAGGGTGCAGACTCAGCAGGAGGTTCGGCAGCAGTGCGTAGTAGTAGACGTGCCGCTGCTGGCCGGCGTCGAGTCCCGGCAGCGCGAGCCGCCGGAGCCGTCCATCACGGCTCATGGTGCCGATCTCGGGCCTGAGCTCCATCCGGCCGCCGAGCCACGTCGGCGTCGCCGGGTCGTTGTCGCCCGTCATGTAGTGCGAGAGCCGCTGCAGCGCCGGGTGGATGACGGGGCAGTGCATGCACTCGGAGTAGTTCTGGATGATCAGCTTCCAGTTCGCCTTCACGTCGTAGACGACGCGATAGGCCCGCCTGAGCTCGGCCGTCCGCCAGGCCGCGAACTTGGACGCCAGGCCGCCCACCTGCTCCAGCAGCGGCGCGGGGGACGGGTCCAGCGAGACGAACACGTGCCCGTCCCACGAACCGGCCGCCGCGGCCGACAGGTGGATGTCCTCGCACACGAACCCGGGCGTCTGGTCCATGTTCGGCGCGGTGACCAGCCGTCCGTCGAGCGCATACGTCCACGCGTGGTACGGGCACTGGATACGGCCGGCCAGCCGTCCCTTCGGCTCGGCGCACAGCCGCGTGCCTCGATGCCGGCAGACGTTGTAGAAGGCACGCAGCTCGCCGGCCGGGTCCCGCGTCACGATGAGGCTCTCGCCCGCCACCTCCACGGCCACGTACTGGCCGGGCTCACGCACGTCCTCCTCGCGCGCGACCGCCACCCACATCCGGCCGAAGAACGCCTCGCGTTCACGGCGGAAGTGGGACTCGTCCGTGTAGTAGCGCGCCGGCAGCGTGGTCCTGACCGGATCGCTCATGCCTCGAGGCTCCGGTCGACGAGCTCCAGCGTGCGCGCGATGTCGTCGGGCGTGTGGGCCAGCGACAGGTGATACCGATGCACGGGGGCGTTGTAGATCCCGGCCGACAGCAGCCGATAATCGAGGGTGCGGCGGCGGACGAGGTCGGAGCTCCAGACCTCGCGTGACGAGCGGACCGGTTGGGCCGTGAAGTAGAAGTCCACGCAGGAGCCGGTGCCAAGGACCGTCAGCGGCTCGCCGCGCCGGCGGCCGATTTCGGTCAGGCCGGACCTGAGCTCCGTCGCCCGCCGATCGAGCGACTCCATCGCGCCCGGCTCCTCCAGCAGATTGAGCGTGGCGAGCCCCGCGGCCAGCGCGGCCGGCGTGCCGTTGTACGTGCCTCCATGGAAGACATACGGGCGCTGGTCGCCGGGCGCACGGGCGGCGCGGGGCGCCAGCAGATCCATCAGCTCCGCGCGGCCGACGAGCGCGGCGAGCGGAAGACCGCCGCCCACGGCCTTGCCCAGCGTGGTCAGGTCCGGCGTGACCCCGTACAGCCCCTGCGCACCGTGCAGGCCGACGCGCGGCCACGCCACCACTTCGTCGAAGATCAGCACCACGCGATGCCGATCGGCCAGCGTGCGCAGCCCCCGGAGAAACGCGGGATCCGGGTGGAGCACCCCCCTGGCGACCGGTTCGACGATGATGGCCGCGATATCCGTGGACGCTTCGAGCGTCGCCGATACCGGCGCGAGGTCGCCGAACGGGAGCACCACGGTCTGCGCCGCCGTGGCGTGGGGAATGCCGTCGCTCGACGGCGCGGGCGGCAGCGGCCGGTCGAGGTTCCACAGCACGTGGTCGTGCACGCCATGGTAATGGCCCTCGAACTTCACGATGGAGCTCCGGCCGGTCGCCCCCCGCGCCAGACGAACGGCATGCAGCGTCGCCTCGGTACCGGAGCTGGTGAACCGCACGCGCTCGGCCGACGGGACCAGCGCCGCCAGCCGCTCGGCAAGCCGCAGCTCGAGGTCGGTCGGCGCGCCGAAGATCAGCGTCCCCGCGCGCGCGATCTCGGCCCGCACCGCGTCGAGCACCCGCGGATGGCCGTGTCCCGCGATGAGCGGGCCGAACGCAAGGCAGTAATCCACGTAGTCGCGTCCGTCCACGTCCGTGAGGTGCGCGCCCTCGGCGCGCGACGCGTAGACGGGATACGGGGGGAAGAACTTCACGTTCGACGTCACGCCCGCCGGCAGGCGCGCCGACGCGCGGGCGTGCAGGGCCGCCGAGCCGGGCGTCGCGGCGCGATAGGCGTCGATGGCCGCGGCCAGGCGTTCCCCGGTTGCCCCGGACGTCGTGGTCGTCACGGTACGCATCCTAACCCGGCGGCGTGCGTGTGGGCCGATCGCCGGCGAGGTCGATGGCGCCGTTCAGGAACGCGACCAGGGGCGCCACCGCGCGGAAGACCGACAGCAGCTCCGGCCAGAAGCGCGGGCTCGTCGCCAGCGTCGGCGGCCATTCGCGAAAGGCGAGGAACTGCTTGTGCTTCAGGTAGCCGGCCGCCGGGTGATCGGCGGGGAAGCCACGGGGCACGCGCGTCAGGGCCTCGCCCTGGAGGCCGCCGATCCGCCTGAGGGCCGGCGACTCGACGATCGCGCGGAAGGCCGTCGGCGACTCCGCGATGCGTCGCCGAATCGCGAGCAGCGCCGCCGGGTCAGGCATGTAGAGGCCGCCGCCGGCAAAGACCCATTTCGGGGCGATCTCCAGGTACAGGCCCGCCGAGGTGTGCCGGTTGCCCCGCCGGTGCGGGAACACGGCCGCAACGTTCGTCTTCAGTGGCCGCTTGTCCTCGCTGAACCGCGTGTCGCGCCAGATCCGGTAGAGGCTCTTCTTCGGATCGGCCATCAGCTCCGGCGCAAACGAGCGGAACTCGTCGCCGACCCGCTCGATCACCCGCACCATCGGCTCCTTCAAGTGGGCCTGGTAGTCGGCCTTGCGCGCGTGGAACCATGCACGGTCGTTGTTCCGCGCCAGCGCGCGGAGAAACGCCAGGGCCTTCGGGCTGAACGGCGCGGCTGACGGCATGCCTCCTCCCTGTGGCATCATACGGCGTTGCGCACCCGCGCGAAGACCGGCGCCGGCCGGCGCGGGGCCGGACCGGACGGAGACCAACCGATGCACGCCAGGGCCACCTACGACGATGCCGAGCTGATCCTGCGGCTGTACGAATCGCGGCGCGAGGACCGCCTCCGCAGGGCCCGCGCGTGGTTCTCGGCCAGCTTCAAGCCGAAATCCCTCGGCGAGGTGGCCGCCCTGTGTCCGCCCGGATCGGACGAGAGCGCCTACTACCGGATGGTCGTCACCTACTGGGAGATGGTCGCCTCGTTCCTGACGAGCGGCGTGCTCAACCGTGAGCTCTTCTACCAGAGCGGCCGCGAGCTGCTGCTCGTCTGGGGCCGCATCGAGGGGATCCTGCCGGCCATCCGCGAGCAGCACAAGGACCCGATGTACTGGGCGAATCTCGAGGCCGCCGCCCGCGAGTACATCGCCTACCTCGAGGCGCGTGCCCCGGGCTCCTACCAGGCGTTCGCCGCCCGCGTCCGCGGGTGATGGTCCGGCTCGTCGCCATCGACATCGACGGCACGCTCCTCGACAGCCACGGTCACCTGCCCGCCGAGAACGTCGAGGCGATCGCCGAGGCGCAGGCCGCCGGCATCGAGGTGGCGCTCGTCACGGGCCGGGGGCTGCACTTCGCGCGTCCCGTCGTCGATCTGCTGCCGGCGCCGCTGACGCTGATCGTGAGCAACGGCGCCCTCGTCAAGGCCGGGGACGGCCGCACGCTCCTGGCGCGGCTCATGCCGCGCGACGTCGCGCACGAGGTGCTCGGCGCGACCGTCGCATTCCAGGATGCCCGCGCCGTCGTGTTCGATCGGACCGGACCCGGGCAGGTGGTCGCGGGCGGCATGGACTGGCTGCATCCGAAGCGCCGCGGGTACTACCGGCTCCACGCCTCGGTGATCAGCGACGTGACTCCCCTCGAGTCGTGCCTGACCGAGGATCCCGTGCAGGTGATGTTCAACGGCAGCGTGTCGGCCATGCGGGGTCTGGCCACGGCGTTGACGTCGCGTCCCGGCGCCGACCGCTACACGGTGGTCGTCACGGAATACGAGAAGCACGACTTCACGCTGCTCGACGTGCTCGGGGCCGACGTGGACAAGGGCACCACCCTGGCCCGGTGGGCCCGTCACCGCCAGTACGACGCCAGCGAGATCATGGCCGTCGGCGACAACCACAACGATCGGGCGATGCTCACCTTCGCCGGCGTGCCCGTGGTCATGGGCAACGCGGTGGCGGAGCTCAAGGCGCTGGGGTTTCCCGTGACGGCGACCAACGATCAGGCGGGGCTGGCGGCCGCGATCCGCCGCTTCGCGCTCGCGGTTGCCCGCTAGGCTGGCCTCGGCCATCAGACGCGCCTCCTCAGCCCTTGGGTGCCAGCAGCTCGAGGAACGCGCCGTCGGATCGCAGGGGTTCGAAGTCCGAATCCGCATGCAGCCACAGGCCGAACGGCTGCCCCTGGGCGAACGCATCACGCAGGAGCCCCAGTGCCGCGCCGCCGCACAGGAGCGACTGGATGCGTGCGCGCCAGAGCGCGGCGGCCCCGAACCGGTAACGGGGATCCGTCGCGCTCAGCCACGCATCCCTGGCCAGCGCGTCCTCACGGCGCCCCTGCCGCGCGGCCACGACCCCCAGGCAGCCCTGCCAGTCGACGCGATCCGGAAACTCGACGACGAGGCCCTGGAACAGCCGCCGCGCCAACTCCCACTCGCCCGCGGCGTACAGGGCGCGGGCGAGGCCATCCCGGATCACGGGCCTGTGGGCCTCGGCCTCCGATCGCGCGCGATACCAGTCGATCGCATCCTCGACCACGGCACGCGCGATCGCGTCGTGTCCGTGCGCTCTGAGCTCGAGGGCCATGCCTTCCATCAGCTGCCCGGTCGTCCGCGTCGGATCCGGAGGCAGCGTAGCGCCCTCGCGAAGCCGAGCGGCCATCTCGTCGAATCGTCCGAGCGAGGCCAGGGCCCTGGCCTCGCATTCGAGGACCGCCAGGCTGTCCGGTATCAGCCTGCGTCCGCGTCGGGCGTCCTCCAACTCGGCCGCGTGATCCCCGAGCGTGTGCCTGGCCCCCGTCAGCAGCACCCAGTAGTACGACAGGTCGCGGAGGCCCGGGGCCATGGGGTCGATAGCCAGCAGCAGGTCGATCGTCTCCTGGGGCCGATTCAGCGTGAAGGCTGCCACCGCCAGGTAGTAGAAGCGGAAGGCGACCGGCACGATCTCGGCCTTGCGCAGCTGGCCCCGATACACCCCCGCCCGATCGCCTCTCAGGCTCGACTCGAGGACGTCCAGATCCGCCTGCTCGTACGCCGTGAGGGCGGCTCGGTTGCGCCCGAGCTGGTGCGCGACGCCGTCGGCCTCTTCGTACTCCTGCAGCAGATAGTGCGCATGTCCTCTGGTGATCGCCGCCCACGTGAAGGACGGATCGAGATCGTTGGCGCGTTCCAGAAAGGGAAGAGCCGTCCGGTAGTCGCTGCGCAGGAAACACTCGATGCCCTTGATGCCTTCCTTGTAGGACGCGAAACCGGGCAGGTGGAAGACTCGTGCGTAGGACGCGAGCACCGGATCGGCAAACGACGCCGCGCGCCCCATGATGGCGTCGGTCAGCCGCGCGGTCCCAGCGGCCGGAGCCGCGGCCTCGGCCTCGACCGGCCCGATCGTGGCAAGCAGTCGCTCGTCCCGCGCCGCGCGGATCTGCGCGCGGAGTCCGAGCGTCGCGCCCTCCACGTCGTAGGACCCGCTGACGACGGCGTCGGCGCTCCCCGGGCCCAGGACTTCGAGGCTGCGCACGTCGGCGAGGCCCTGCGCGACACGGTCGGCGATGCGACGGCCGATGTGGTCGAACCGCGCATCACCCGACCGGTTTTCGAAGGTCCCGACGGCGAATCGCGTGATCGTGGGGGCGGCGGGCTGCGGCGCCGGGACGCGACTGGAGACGACGGCGTGCCCGCCCTGGCGCCTGACGCGCTCCAGGTCGGCCTTGAGATCCGCGGCCGTCTGGTACCGCACTGCCCGGTCCTTCTCGAGGGCCCGGAGGATGATCGCCTCCAGCCCGGGCAACACGTCGGCGTTCAGCCGTGAAGGAGGCGTTGGCACGATGTACTGGATTGCCTCGGCGACCGCCGCCGCCGTCGGTCCCTTGAACGGGACGGTCCCGGTCGCCATCTCGTAGGCGACCACGCCAAACGAGAACAGGTCGGTTCTGCCGTCCACTTCATCGCCGCGCGCTTGCTCGGGCGACATGTAGGCCACGGTGCCGACGATGGTGCCGCGCCTCGTGAGGTCCGCCGCCAGGGTCATGGTGGGATCGTCGGGCGAGGCTGGTCCGGCTCCTGACGGCTCCTTCACCAGGCCAAAGTCGAGGAGTTTGGCCTGCCCACGCTCGGTCACGAAGATGTTCGACGGCTTGATGTCCCGATGGACGATTCCCCGCCCGTGCGCTGCCTCGAGCGCGTCGACGATCTGGACCGCCAGATCGAGCAGCGCGCGCGCGGCGATCGGCCGTCCAGCGATCCGCTCTTTCAGCGTCGTGCCCCGCATCAGCTCCATGACGATGAAGAGCCGGCCGTCGTGAGAGTCGATGTCGTGGATGGTGCAGATGCCGGGGTGGTTGAGCGAGGAGGCGGCCCTCGCCTCCCGCCGGAGCCGCTCGACCGCGCGCGCGTCGTCGGCCAGGTGGTCCGGCAGGCACTTCAAGGCGACGGCCCGGCCCAGACGCAGATCGACGGCCTGGAACACCACTCCCATGCCGCCGGCGCCCAGCCTGCCGACGATGCGATAGTGCGACAGCGTCTGTCCGACCACCTGCCTGAGACTGTACGACTCTGACGACGCCCGCCGCTCTCCGGCGCGATCCGGAGTGCAGGATCAGTTGGTGGACGGCGTCTGGTCCCGCTGATAGACGACCTGCCCGTCGAAGATCGTGACGGCCACCTGCGACTCGAGCACGTGCGGCGGATCCTGGGCGAACAGGTCGCTCGTGAAGATGACCACGTCGGCCAGCATGCCCGGCTCGAGCGTGCCCTTGCGCTGCTCGTCGAACGACGCCCACGCCCCGCCCGCCGTGTAGGCACGCAAGGCGTCGGCCAGCGGGACCCGCTCCTCGGGCATCCATCCGCCCGGCGGCGTCCCGTCCGGCGAGGTCCTGGTCACGGCCACGTGGAGGCCATACCGCGGATCGAGCGAGACGACGGGCCAGTCGCTGCCGAACGCCAGGTGCGCGCCGCTCCTCAGCAGGCTCCCCGACATCCAGCCGCGCGAGGCGCGCGCGTCCCCGAGGTTCGTCTTCCAGACCGACACCCAGCCGGGAGCGGGGTCGCCGTGGTCCGGCTGGATCGACGCGATCACGCCGAGGGCGGCGAAGCGGGAAAGGTCCTGCGGGTCGAGCGTCTCGATGTGCTCGATGCGATGGCGTCGGCCCTGTGCCGGCGCCGGGTTCACCCGCGCCGCCTGCTCGTAGGCGTCGAGCGTCATCCGCACGGCGCGATCGCCAATGGCGTGGGCGAAGATCTGCCAGCCGTTCCGATCGAGCAGCGAGACCACGCGGTTCATCTGCGCCGGCGTGAAGTTCGCCTCGCCCGTGGTCCGCTTGTTTGCGTACGGCGCCAGCAGGGCCGCGGTGTACGACTCCACCACGCCGTCGGCGAAGAGCTTCACCGCCCCCGCCTTCAGCAGCGGATCGTCGGGGAACTGCTTCCGGATCGCGTCGAACTTCGTGAGCTCGGCCTGATCGAGGTCGGGCCCGGCGGTGAGGGCGCCGTAGACGCGCAGCGTCAGCTCACCGCGCTGGCGCAGTGCGTCCAGCAGCGCGAAGTCCCCGGCGGTGCCGCTCGCGTTCTGCACGCTGGTCACCCCGACCGAATGGGCCAGGGTCATGGCCTGGCGCAGCGCGTCGAGCTGCGCCGCTCTCCCTGGCTTTGGCTCGGCCGCCTCCACGAGCGCAGTGGCCGATTCCTTCAACGCGCCGGTCGGCTCCCCGAGGGCGTCGCGGACGATCTCGCCGCGCACGGGGTTCTTCGTGTGACGGGTAATGCCGGCCGCCAGCAGTGCACGCGTGTTGGCCCAGCCGGTGTGCCCGTCGTAGCCCTCGAGGTACGCGGGCCGATCGGGCACGAGCTGATCGAGGATCTGCCTCGTCGGCAATCCCTCGGGAAACGCTTCGTAGACCCAGCCGCGGCCCAGCACCCAGGCGCGATCGGGGTGCGCGGCGGCGAAGTCGCGTACCGCGGTTCTGACCGCGTCGAGCGTGCCGGCGCCGGACAGGTCGAGCTCCGACATCGACAGTGCGCCGTCCAGCAGATGCGCATGGCTGTCGTCGAAGCCGGCCATGACCGTGCCGCCGTGCGCATCGATGCGCAGCGTCTGGGGACGCGCCAGCCGCTTGATGTCGTGGTTGGACCCGACGCGGAGCACCTTGTTCCCGCGGATCGCGACGGCCTCGGCGACATCGGCGCCAGGCACCCCGGTGAACACCCGGCCGTTCGTGATCACGACGTCGACCGGCCCGTCGTCGTCGGCGCGCTGAGCGCCGACAATCAGACCCGCGACGACTGTTGCGGTCACGATGAGCACGACGAGGTAGGTGGTCAGACGGGTCGCCATGCTGCCTCCGCGTTCCGACGCGTCGAGGCCGGGGAGCCCGGGCGCGGCGGGCATCTTAGCATGGCTCGCGGGCCCCGCCCTCTGCCCTGTGATATGGTCGCCGGGCTCGCTCATGCGTATCGCCGTTCTTGGCTCAGGCGCCGTGGGAGGCTACTTCGGCGCCCTCCTCGCCAGAGCTGGTCACGAGGTCACCTTCGTCGCCCGCGGCGCTCATCTGTCCGCCATTCGAGACGCCGGCCTGCACGTGCGCCGTGCGCTGGGTGACTTCATCGTCCGCGCTCCGGCCGAATCGGATACGCGGCGCATCGGACCCGTCGACCTCGTCCTTGTCGCCGTCAAGGCGTATGACAACGGCACTGCCCTGCCGATGCTCGCTCCGCTCGTCGGGCCGGCCACGGTCGTGCTCACCCTGCAGAACGGGGTGGACGGCCCCGAGGAGACGGCCGCGGTGGTGGGCGAGGAGCGCGTGCTGGCGGGCGCGGCGTACATCGCGACCGCATTGACGGCCCCGGGGGTGATCGACCAGACGGGGACGTACAGGCGCATCGCGTTCGGGGAGCCGTTCGCGGCCCGGGGATCGGTGACCGCGCGTGCGGCCGCGCTGGCCGGGACGCTGTCGGCGGCCGACATCGAGGCCCAGGTCGTTGCCGACGGGCGCATCCAACTGTGGGAGAAGTTCGTCTACCTCGCGCCGTTCGCCGGCATGACCGGCGCGTCCCGCCAGCCGGTGGGCGTGGTGCGCGCCGACCCGGCGGCCAGGCCGCAGCTGCTGGCCGCCTTCGCGGAAGTGGATCGCGTGGGGCGCGCCGAAGGCGTGGCGCTCCCTGAGGACCTCCTCGACCGCATCGTGGCCTACGTGGACGAGGTGCCGGAGACGATGCGATCGTCGCTGCTGATCGATCTGCAGGCGGGCAAGCCCATCGAGGTCGACGCGCTGCAGGGGTCCGTGGTCCGCCGTGCCGCGCGCGTCGGCGTGCCCGTCCCCGTCATGCAGACGCTGTACGCCGTGCTCCGGTGCCAGCAGCCGGCGCGCGCCTGACCGCCAGCCCCGCCCGATCACGGCCGCGCGACGACGACCTCACCTTTCCGCAGCACGGTCACGATGTGCGACAGCGCGTGGATGTCGGCCAGCGGGTCGCCCGCGATCAGCACGAGATCCGCGTCCTTGCCCTCCGCGATCGTGCCGGCGCGGTCCGCGATGCCGAGCAGGGTGGCGGCATCGGCGGTCGCCGTCTTCAGGGCCGCCGCCGGCGACAGCCCGCCGTCCACGTACAGCTCGAGCTCGCGATGCAGGCTCACGCCGGGAACGACGAACTGTTGCGGCGTATCGGTGCCCGCGGCCACATGGCCGCCGAGCTGCACGTAGCGGCGCACGAACCGCTGCATCGCCGGCAGCGAGCGCGCGAATCCGACCAGCGTGGCCGGCGTCCAGTGCGCGCGCCGCATGATGTCGCTCGGGTCCCACTCCACGTCGCGCACCTGTTCGGGCACTTCGGCCAGCGCGGGGTCACCCAGCAGCGCCGGGTCGGCGAGGCGGGAGAACGCCTCGTGCAGCACGAGGGTCGGCACGATCACGACCTGCTGCTCGATCAGCGTGCGCGCCACGCGATCGAGCGCCGCGGGGTCGAGCCGCGCCCATTCGAGCTCGGCGTCGGTCCAGCCCGCGAAGAAGTCGTCGTGGGCGGCCAGGAGGCGATCGGGCGTCCTGGACGCCGATTCGGCAATGCCCGTGAGGTGTTCGATGCTGGCGACGCCCACCAGCGCGGCCTGCACGGCGGTGGTGCGCCCGAGGTGCGCGGCGACCGGGACTCCGCGGGCCCGGGCCTCCTGCACGATCTCCGCGATCATCGCCGGGCGGAGCCGGGTGTACACCTTGATCACCCCCGCGCCTGCGGCGACCTCCCGGCGAACCGCTGCTCGAGCCGACCCGAGGTCGTCCACGACAATGGCGTTCCGCCAGAAGCTCCCCGGGCCATCGAGGAGCGCCCCGGCCGCCACGATGCGCGGCCGCTCCGCCGAGTCGTCCCTCGCGAGCGGCAGGATGTAGTCCGGGTCGTTGTGGACGTCGCGGACCGACGTCACGCCATGCTCGAGGAAGAGCCGCACCGACCAGGGCGTGACGTGGACGTGCGCGTCGATCAGGCCGGGAATCAGCGTCCGGCCGCGTGCCTCCAGCGAGCGCGCCGCGATCACCCGATCGGCCGCCCTGCCCTCGTCGATCCGCGCGATGCGCCCGCCGGCGATGAACACCGTCGCGTCCGGGACCACGCGGCCGTCGCCGATGACTGCGCGGCAGTGCCGGATCGCCAGATCGTAGGCGGCCGGCGCGCGGGTTGCGAGCATCACCAGGACCACCAGCACGAGCCGGACGCGCAGCATGGCAAGGGCCCGAGCGTAGCCGACCTGCCGGCACGCAGCAAGCGGCGCGGTTGCTGATAGGCTAGGGCGGTCCGATGTCCGTTCCGCCGCTCGTTGCCGCCATCACGATCGCGATGGGTGCGCTGTCCGGCGTGCTCGGCGCGATGCTGGGCATCGGTGGTGGCGTCTTCCTCGTACCTTTTCTCGTCCTCATCGTCGGGCTTCCGTTCAAATCGGCCGCGGCGGTCAGCCTGGCGGCCGTGATCGCGACCTCCAGCACGGTGACCGCGGCCAAGGCCGGGCGGCACCTGATGAACCTGCGGCTCGGCATGCTGCTCGAGGTGGCCACCGCGGCCGGCGGGCTCGCGGGGGGGCTCACCGCGATCATTCTTTCGCCCGCGACGCTGCAGCTGCTGTTCGCGGCCACCGCGGTGGCCGTGGCCTGGGTCGTCGTGCGCCGCCAGCCGGCCGAGGAGATGGTGTGCCCGATCGGGAGCCTGGGGCCGTTGGGGGGCGCGTACGTTGACGAGGCGACGGGCCGGCCGGTCCGCTATCGCGTGCAGCGGCTGCCGGTCGGCCTGGTCGCGTCATTCCTGGCCGGGAATCTCTCGACCCTGCTCGGCGTGGGCGGCGGAATCATCAAGGTGCCCGTCCTGGTGACGTGGTGCGGGGTCCCGATGCGCGTCGCGGCGGCCACGAGCGCCTTCATGATCGGCGTGACCGCCACCTCCGGCGCCGTGATCTACTACGGACACGGCCACCTGGTTCCAGCCCTCGCCGCGGCCGCCATCGTGGGGACGCAGGTGGGCTCGACCGCGGGCATGCGCCTCGCTTCCCGCGCTCAAGCCGGCGGCCTTCGCCGCCTGCTGGCCGGTGTCCTCGTCGTCGTCGCGGTCCTGATGGTGCTGAGGGCGCTCCGATGAGCAGCGACCTGGATCGCCTGGAGCATGCGATCGGGCTCGTGCTGAAGATCGGCATGACGATCAGCGGAACGGCGCTGCTGCTCGGCCTGCTGGGCTCGTTCGTCGCGCCGGACCGGCCCGCCACACACGCGTTGCTGTCGTTCGGCATCGTCGTGCTGCTGTTGACGCCCGCCGCGCGCGTCGCGGCGTCGTTTGTCGGCTACCTCCTCGGCCGCGAATGGTGGTTCGTGCTCTGGACGGGGATCGTCCTCGTGCTGCTGGCGAGCGGATTCATCGCCGCGTTCGCCGGATGAAGGCCTTCAAGGCACCCACCGCGATGAACGATCCTCCGTGGCCAGGAAGTGGACAGCCCCGGCTATAATGCGCCGATCCCATGTCAGGCCCGGGAGTTGGCTATCGTTTCGGCCCCTTCCGTCTCGATCCGGTCAGCTATCGCTTCTTCTGCGAGGGCTCCCCAGTCCAGCTCGCGCCCAAGGCTCTGGACCTCCTCCTCCTCCTCGTCGCCCATCCGGGGGCGCTGGTCTCCAAGGACGACATCATGCGCGCGCTGTGGCCGGACGTCGCGGTCACCGACAACGCCTTGACCCAGGTCGTGTCAGATCTGCGCCAGACGCTCGGCGATGCGTCATCGGCACCGCGATTCATCCAGACGGTCCCGCGACGCGGGTACCGCTTCATCGCGGCGGTGGAGACGGCCCCGACCACTGACGAAAGCGCCTTACAGGACATTCGATCTCCGCAGCGACCGCCGATGGAGCGTGCCGGGGTGCGCGAGACCTCCAGCCTCGAAGCTCACCGCGCCTTCACCGAGGGACGGGTGAAGCTGGAGATGATGGATGCCGCGCAGGTGCAGGCCGCGATCGCGGACTTCGAGCGTGCCGTGGCGCTCGATCCCCGGTACGCGCTGCCGTACGTCGGCCTGGCGCACGCGCGATTCTGGGTGTTCGAGATGACGCGCGCGCGTAACCGGCCCGATGCCAACGCCCTGGTCGCTGCCATCGCCGACGCGCACCATGCCCTCGACCTCGATCCGGACCTGGCCGAAGCGCACGCGGCGCTGGCGTTGATGTTGACCAGTGCGGGGCGCCCCGGCGAAGCGGCGGTGGCCGGCCGGCGATCGGTGGCGCTCGAGCCGGGCAACTGGCGGAACCACTGCCGCCTGGGGGTGGCCGCCTGGGGTGACGAACGACTCGCCGCGTTTGCGCGCGTGGTGGAGCTCTATCCGGACTTCGCCTATGCCTACTACGGGATGGCGATGGTGCACATCGCACGCGGCGACCTGACCGAGGCCGAGAGCCTGCTTCGACGCGGCACGCCGGCCCAGGACCGCAAGGAACGGGCGGCCGATCGGTTTCCGGCTGCCGGGCTCCATTGGCTGCTCGGGCTCATCCGACTGGCATCCGGAGACGCCGACGAGGCACGGGCCGAATTCGACCGGGAGCTCGCCTCCGCCGGGCACGAGGTCTACACGGCCGAATTCGCCATGAACGCGTACGACGGCCACGGCTTCGCGCGGCTGAGCAACGGCGACCCGGCGGGCGCTCGCGAGATGTTCGGTCGGGCGCTCGAGGTGTTCCCCGATCACGCGCGCTCCCTGCTGGGGCTCGCAGCCGCGTGCGACAGCCCCGATCTCAAGTCGCAGCGGGACGCGGCCGTCCAGCGCGCCACGCAGGCGATCGCCGATCTCCGCTCGGGCGGACGCTCGGCCGAGAGCGCCATGGCCGGGGCCTTCTGCCACGTCGTGTGCAAACGCCCCGCCGAGGCGATTAGCGCGCTGGACCAGCTAACGGCGTCGGCGCCGGAGCGGTTCGGCGGCGCCCCGCCGGAGCGGTTCGCGGGCTGGACGATTCCCATCGAGCCGTTCTTCGCCACCCTGCGTACCGAGCCCTCGTTCCGGACCGTTCTGAGCCGGCTGGCCGAGCGGGCCCGCTAGCCCTCACGCTGTTTCATCCTTTCTTCACCCTTCGCTCACGACGGCGTCCGGTCTCGCGGCGTATTGTCGTCCCTTGAACCGACCGCCTGATCAGCGCCGCACGCTGCTGCGTTCAGGCCGCAGGGAGGGACGATGAATCGCCGCGAATTCCTGAAGGTTTCGTCGGCCGCCGTGGTCACCCTTGGGGGAGCCGCCTGTGTGGCCCGGCCGATCGCTGTGCATTCTCCCGACGCGTCGGCGATTCCCCTCGAGGCATCGAGCACCCTCGTGAACGACGTGCACTCGCAGCTCAATGCCACCCGAGTCGACTCCATCGTGAAGCCGGCGACCGTTGGCGAGGTGCAGGCGGTCATCCGGGCGGCTCACGCCGGCGGGAAATCCGTGTGCGTCGCCGGGGGCCGTCATGCGATGGGCGGCCAGCAGTTTGGCGAAGGCGGCGTGCTGATCGACACGCGCGCACTCAGCCGCGTGCTGGCGTTCGACCAGGAACGGGGCGTCATTACGGCGGAGGGCGGCATCCAGTGGCCCCAACTGCTGGGATACCTCCAGGAGGCTCAGGAGGGTCGCGCGAAGCAGTGGGGGATCTATCAGAAGCAGACGGGCGCCGATCGCCTGAGCCTCGCCGGCGCGCTTGCCTGCAACGCGCACGGGCGGGGGCTCACCCTGAAACCCATCATCCAGCAGGTGGAGAGCATCGACATCGTCGGTCCCGACGGCGAGATCCGGACGGCATCGCGGACCGAGCGACCGGAGCTGTTCCGGCTGGCGATCGGCGGCTACGGGCTGTTCGGCGTGATCACGCGCGTGCAGCTCCGTCTCAGGCCGCGCGTCAAGGTGCGGCGGGTCGTCGAAATCGCCCGTACCGAGGCGATCATGGACCGGTTCGAGGAGCGGATCCGGGACGGATACCTGTACGGCGACTTCCAGTTCGCCACCGACAGCGGGCGCGACAGCTTCCTCCGCCGGGGCGTCTTCTCGTGCTATCGGCCGGTGCCGGACGAAACGCCGCTGACTGCGAACCCGACACGATTCCGGCCCGAAGACTGGGCCCGGCTCACCTTCTACTCGCATCGGTACAAGGGGCGGGCCTTCGCCGTGTACTCCTCACGCTACCTGAAGACATCTGGTCAGGTGTACTGGGCGGACTCGCAGCTCTCGGCGGCCTACGTCGACAACTACCATGCGGACCTCGACCGGGCGCTGCACGCCAAGGTCAAGGCCACCGAGATGATTTCGGAGCTGTACGTCAGGCGGGAGAACCTGGCGGCGTTCATGGAAGAAGCGCGGAAGATACTTCGCCAACGACGGGCCAACGTGATCTACGGCACCGTCCGGCTGATCGAACGAGACGATGAGAGCTACCTCGCGTGGGCGCGCGAGCCGTTCGCCTGCATCATCTTCAACCTCCATCTCGAGCACACGCCTCCCGCGCTGCAGGCTGGCGCCGACGCCTTCCGGGATCTCATCGACCTCGCCATCCACCACGGTGGCAGCTACTACCTGACCTACCATCGCTGGGCCCGGAGAGACCAGGTCGAGGCGTGCTACCCGCAGATGGCGGAGTTCCTGGCGCTGAAGCGCCGCTACGACCCGGACGACGTGTTCCAGAGCGACTGGTACCGCCACTACGCACAGATGTGGGGGTTGACATGACCCGGTCGATCGGCGCAAGCCTTCTTGCCCTCGTCGTCGTGGCGGCGTCCGGTTGCTCGCTGCGGACGCTGGCGGTCAAGACGGTGGCCAATACGCTCTCGCGGAGCGGCGACACGTTCTCGCGGGACGATGACCCCGAGCTTGTGCGTGACGCGGTGCCCTTCGCCTTGAAGACGTACGAGTCGCTGCTGGACTCCCTCCCGAACCACAAGGGTCTCCTTCTGGCGACCTGCAGCGGCTTTACCCAGTACGCGTACGCCTTCGTCCAGACGGACGCGGATCTCATCGAGCCCGAGGACTACGAACGGGCACTGCAGCTCAGGGACCGCGCGCTGAAACTGTACCTGCGTGGCCGCGGCTACTGCGTCAGGCTGCTGGAGCTGAAGCACCGGGGAGTCGAGCAGCAGTTGCGCGTGGATCCGACACACGCCCTGTCGTGGGCCTCGGAAGACGACGTGCCCGCGTTGTATTGGACGGGCGCCAGCTGGGGCGCGGCGATTGCCATCGGACTCGACCGGCCGGATCTCGTGTCTGACGTGCCGGCGGTGAAAGCGCTGATGGCGAGCGCGCTGGCGCTGCAGGAGGACTACAGCAAGGGGGCCGTCCACGCGGCCATGGTCTCCCTCGAGGCGTTGCCGGCGGCGATGGGCGGCTCCACGGTGCGCGCGCGCGAGCACTTCCGGCGTGCCGTCGAGCTGTCGGGCGGTCAGGATCCGGGCCCCTTCGTCACGCTGGCCGGAAGCGTGTCTCTGCCCGCGCAGGACCGCGAGGAGTTCGTCAGCCTGCTCAATCGGGCCCTGGCCGTCGACCCGGACGCCAATCCCAGCGCGAGGCTGGCCACCCTCATCGCGCAGAAACGCGCCCGGCACCTGCTGCGGCGGGTCGACGACCTGTTTGCCCCGGATATCCCGAAGGAGGACATCCCATGAGACGCCTGTGGCTGATCTCTCTGACTTGCGGCGTGATCATGTCGTGGGGGGCCGCCGCGCAAGGCCCCGCCACCACCCTCCGAATGGCCACGCTGGCGCCCGAAGGATCCATCTGGGACAAGAACCTGAGACGGATGGCGTCGGAATGGACCGCCGCGTCGGGCGGCCGGATGAAGGTCAACATCTTTCCCGGGGGAGCGCTCGGTGACGAGACGGAAATCGTCCGGCGGCTGCGGTTCAACAACCCGCAGGTGGCGGCGCTCACGGTTATCGGGCTCTCGCGGATCGACGACGCGTTCAGTGTCTTCAGCGCACCGTTCTTCTTCGACTCGTACGAGGAGCTGTATGCCGTGCTCGATCGGATGCGCCCGACGCTGTCCCAGCGCCTCGATCGGCAGAATCTCGTCTTCATCGCCTGGGCCAACGGCGGCTGGGCGCATGTCTTCACGACCAGACCGGTAAGAACGGTCGCGGAGCTGAAGCAAATCAAGCTGTTCACCTCCGCCGGGGATGACCGCATGGTGCAGTGGTACAAGACGAACGGCTTCCAGCCGCGCGCGCTGGCGATGACCGACATCCTGACCGGCCTGACGAGCGGGATGATCGAGGGCCTGCCGACCACGCCCACGGTGGCCAACGCCTTCCAATGGTTCCGGCAGACGAAATACATGCTCGATCTCGGCATCGCTCCCGTGATCGGCGCGGTCGTGATGACGAAGAAGGCCTGGCAGGAGATTCCGGATGCCGATCGCGAGCGGCTGTTCGAGGCGGCGAGGGCCATGGAAAACCGGCTCGAGGTCGGGATTCCCGGACAGGACAACGCCTCGGTCGAGGAGATGAAGAAGCGGGGTCTTGTCGTGACCGCGGCGGAGGGCCCGGAGTGGCGCACCATGGGACGGGCCTTCGCCGAGTCCATGCGTGGCGCCATGGTACCGGCCGATGTCTACGACCAGGCCGTCAGGGCGCGCGACGCGTACCGCAAGGCGACGCCGACCGCCCCATGAGCGGCCTGTCGAGCCGGGTCGAGGACTGGATCGCCGGCTGTGCGCTGCTGGCCATGGCCGCGCTCCCGCTCAGCGAGGTCGTCGTCCGGCGAGTGGTCGGGGGCGGCATCCCGGGGTCGGTGTCCATGGTGCAGCACCTGACCCTGTGGGTCGGGTTTCTCGGCGCGGCGCTCGCCGCGCGCGAGGGCAAGCTGCTCGCACTGGCCACGGGTGGAGTCCTCGCCAGAGGCCGGCTCCGCCACGTCGCGGCAATCGGCGGGGGCGCGGTCACGGCGGCGGTTACGGCGCTGCTGCTCTGGGGCGCGCTCCAGCTCGTGGCCTCGGAGCGGGAGGTCGGCGGCGCCATCGGACCCCAGCTCCCAACGTGGATCGCGCAACTCGCGCTGCCCGTTGGCCTGGCGCTCATCACGGCACGAGTCGTGTGGGGCGCGAGCGCGAGCTGGAGAGGACGCCTTGCTGCCGCCTCAGGCCTGGTCGTCGCTGCCGCGCTGTGGCGATGGCCCGGCCTGCTGGAGGGCCGCGCTGCGTGGCCCGGCCTGCTGGTCATTGTCACCGCCGCTGTGCTTGGGGCGCCGATCTTCGCCGTCCTCGGCGGCGCCGCCGTGGTGCTGTTCCTCACCCAGGGCTCCACGCCGGTCATCATTCTCATCAACACCTACACCCTGGCGGTGTCGCCGACGCTGCCGGCCATCCCGTTGTTCACGTTTGCCGGCTTCCTGCTGGCGGAAGGGCGCTCCTCCGAGCGCCTGCTGCGCGTGTTTCGCGCCTGGGCCGGCTGGATCCCCGGCGGCACTGCCGTGGTCTGCGCCTGTCTCTGCTCCTTCTTCACCGTGTTCACCGGAGGGTCCGGGGTCACGATCCTGGCGCTCGGCGGCCTGCTCTTCCCGGCGTTGATCAGGGAGGGATATCGGGAGCGCTTCTCCCTGGGGCTGCTCACGGCCTCGGGATCCCTCGGCCTGCTCCTGCCCCCCGCGTTGCCCCTGATTCTCTACGCCGTTGTCGCCCAGCGGCCGATCGAAGACATGTTCCTGGGCGGGGTCGTGCCGGGCATTCTGCTCACGGGCATGGTCGCCGCGTGGGGCGTGCGCGAAGGGCTCGCCGGCGGCACGGCCCGTACGCCATTCGGCCTGCCCGAGGGGCTCGCGTCGGCCTGGGAGGCGAAGTGGGAGCTGGCGATGCCGGTCGTGGTGCTGGCGTCGATCTTCAGCGGCTACGCCACGCCGGTCGAATCCGCGGCGTTGACGGCCGGCTACGCGTTCGTGGTCCAGACTCTGGTCCACCGCGATCTCTCGGTGCGCCGCGATCTCCGGCGGGTGCTCGCGGAGTGCATCGCCATTGTCGGTGGCGTGCTGATCATCCTGGGTGTCGCCGTCGGGTTGACGGACTACATGGTGGGAGCGCAGATTCCTGCCCGCGTGCTCGAGTGGACCCAGGTTCACGTTCACTCGAAGGTCGTGTTCCTCCTCGGCTTGAACCTGTTCCTGCTGGTCGTCGGCTGCCTGATGGACATCTTCTCGGCGACGGTGGTGGTGGTGCCGCTCATCGTGCCGCTTGGCGCGGCTTTCGGGATCCACCCGGTGCACCTGGGCATCATCTTCATCGCGAATCTCGAGCTGGGCTACCTGACGCCCCCGGTGGGCTTGAACCTCTTCCTCGCGTCGTACCGCTTCAAGCGGCCGCTGCTCGACATCGCACGTGCCGCGCTCCCGATGACCGCCATCCTCGGGACCGGTGTGCTCATCATCACCTACGTGCCGTGGCTGACGACGGGACTGCTGCGGCTGTTCGGCCGGTCATGAACACGCGTGATGGCCGCGGAGGCGCCAGGCGCTAAAGTGTTCGCGAACCCTGGTCGCCCGCCACTCGCACATTGCAGGCCCTCGAGCGGGCCGGAAGGACGCGCGATGCTCTCCGTCTTGGTTGCGGTCTGGGCGACGGGTCTCTTCGGCGGATGGTCGCCGCAGCCTGGCGGCGCCGTTCCTTCAGTCGTCGGCACATGGCTCGGAGAGGCCCGCACGGAAGGTGGGCTGGGTAACTGGATCGACTTCCGCGAAGATGGCACCTGTCTCTATGGCTTCGGCGCGATCCTCGACGGAACGTATCGATTCGACGGCTCCTCGTTGCGGACGAGAGTGACGGGGACCGAGCGGGAGCTGCCGCCGATCGCCCTGCACGTCGAGGGCGATACAGCCCTCCAGCAACAAGCGCCGCCGGCGGACGCCCCTCCCCGCGAACGACTGTCGCAAGAGGAGCGAGCCATGTTCGACCGGATGTCGAAACCCATTACCATGACGCGGGTAGGCACCGCCACGCCGGGCGATCCGCCCCTGGTCGGCACGTGGACGTATACACACCCGACTGGCGCTACCGCCTTCGAGACGTACACGCGCGACGGCCAGATGTACCTGCTCGTGCTCTTTGCTCATGGGACTGTCGAGGGCTCCTACACGGTGGACTCCGCGAGTGTCCGGATGAAGCTCCCCGACGGGTACGAAACCCTCACGCGTAAAGGCGATCTGCTGATGTCGGGCACGTTGGAAGGCCGGCACGCGACATTCCGGCGAGCGCCGCAGTGAACGGGCACGCCGCGCGGCGAGAGCGGCGACACCCTCATTGAGGCGCAGCAGCTGGTTCCGAGGGTGTCTACGTTGCAACGGCGCCAGACGCTCGATGGCGTCCGCGTGGCGACCTTCCCGGTTGTCGATGATCATCAGCAGAATCGACGCGTCCGTCTGCGTCTCGGCGCCAGGAGGCGCGGCCTCTTGCTGCAGCGCCAGCGCCGCCGTTCGATCACCCGGCAGGCCGCTCAGGCGCGCCAGCGCCCGCACCGACGGCCCGCCGCCCCTGCTAGAGCGCTCCAAGCCGAGGCGACCCGTCAGCAGGTGCTGCAACGGTCGCGACGGTCATGACCATCACGAAGGCGACGGTCAGGAATCGCCGGCCCCGTCGCAATTCTGGAGGCCTGCAGGCCCGGAGCCCAGGTGTCACCGGGAGCCTTCGCGCATCCGGCGAGTGAACGCTTCAAGTGCCGCCTGCCGTACGCCCGGCTCAATGAGCGGAAAGCTGTCGAGAACGTGCGCGAACGCGCTGCGGTCGAGCGCGTACGCTTCCGCGCACGCGGCCTGGAGATGAGCCTCGACATCGGGCCGGGGCCCAGAGGCGAGCGCGCGGCACCCGGCTTCGAGCTCATCAAACAGGCCGCCGGTCGGTCGCGGCACGGGGACGCGGCTCATCACCGTCGCGGTCACGTGCAGCATGACCCAGCGCCGCACCCAGTAGTTCGCGACGTAGCTGTTGAGCAGCGCGCACAGCACCCACTCCGACGCCCGCGACAGCCTGTCTCTCCGACAGAAGACCGTGTGGACGCTGACGACGCCGGGCGGCAGGATCGCCGCGATGAGCGTCGTCCGGTTCGTGGCGGCGGACACTTCGCGATAGGCGAGCCGCGGCTCGTCGACGACGTGGGCACGCCGACCCAGCCGCTCGACGACGCGGGCACGGCTGGCTCGTGTGGTCGCCAGGTCCAGCCGCACGCGAAACGACTGAAGGTGCTTGCCTTCCACGACGATCAGATCGTCGGCGTGCGCTTGCGCGGTCAGGCAATCACGATCATCGGTCGCGTTCAGCTCGCGGCCGAAGCTGACCGCCCACCCGTTCGGCGATCCGAGCGGCGGATGCTGCGCCGCCATCCGCTCCACGATGGCTGCGTCGCGCCGGGTGGGGAGGTCGGGAAATGCCAGCTCGGGCCCTGCCAGCCGTTCCAGCAGCGGCCGGGTGAGCGCGACAGGAAACGCCGCGCCGGTCGACGGGTCCAGCCGTTCCACCGCGTCGGGCTGTTCCACGCCACACCGGTACCGGACCAGGGTGCACGGTCCCGAGTGCTGGGCGGTGATGGCCGCGAACCGCAGGCCGCGATGGATCGGGAAGATGCCGAGCCGGTTGGAGAAGACGACGGCCGACTCGAAGGAGTGCTTCGTCAGGAGCACGCGTCGAAGCCCTGCAGAGCCCGCGTCCGACAACAGGCCGGCGGGAACCAGCAGCCCGAGCCGTCCGCCCGGACGCAGCAGCTGCAGGGCACGCTCGACGAAGAGCTGATACTGGTTTGCGTGACCGCCGGACTGCGCCCGGTAGAGGCCCGAGTCCCTGGCGAACCGGACGAGGGCGGCGGCTGCCGGGGCGCCCTGGCCGGCTCTCAGCATCTCCCAGGGCGGGTTCCCCACCACCGCGTCGAAGCCGGCATCGGCTCGCGGGCGTCCGTTCGTGTCGAGGAACACCTCCGGGAACTCCAGCGACCAGTGGAAGCAGCCGTGCGTGCGCGCGGCCTCGAGCACCCGGGTCGCGGCATGCCCGGCGGCTCCGGCCGGCAGCGCACACGGCCTGCCGAGGGTGTGATCGAGCAGCGCCGCATACAGCGGGCGGTACGCGGCGCACTCCGGAAACCACAGGCCGCACCAGAGGCTGCACGCGCTCCGCCATCGCGAGAGCGCGGGGTGCGCGCGCAGTGAGGCCAGCGTGCGTTCCTTGTCCCGCACGCACTCGACCGAATCGTCCGGACGCTCTTCGAGGCGGGCGCGCATCGGCAGGATCGATCCCATGGCGTCACACGCGTCGAAGAACGCGTCGAGCGGCGCCGGCGTGGAGCCGCGGCGTGACCGCCCTCCCGGACGTCGATCGACGAGATCGGCGGGACTGGCGCCCATCAGGCTGTCTCCGCACGCGAGGTGATGGTCGAGGAACGAGAGCGGGAGTCCCCCGGCCAGCGTAGCCAGCCACAACGACAGCTGCGCGAGCTCCACGGCCATCGGGTTCGAGTCGACGCCGAACAGGCACCGTTGCGCCACCTGCCGGCGGAGCGCCGCCCGGAGTGGCCCGTCGACATCGTGCTCGGCGATCGCGCCTTCGGCCACCAGCGCGCGCTCGAGCGCATCGGCCAGGAAGCGGCAGGCGGCCACGAGAAAGGCCCCGCTGCCCATGGCGGGGTCCAGCACTCGCAGCGCGAGGACCTCCCGCGACGTCCGCCCGCTCACCAGCGGCGAGAGCGTGGCGCGCACCAGATATTCGGTGATCGATCGCGGCGTGTAGAAGCTGCCGGTCGCCTTGCGGAGCGCGCGGCCGCCCTCCTCGGTCTCGAGCAGCTGCTCGTACACGGAGCCCAGCTCTTCGACGCCGAGGTCGGCATACGACACGCGCCGCCGCCCGGCCGGCCCGTCCGCCGTCGAGGTGAGCGCCGCCAGCGCCGATGCCGCGGCCCCATCGTCCAGCTGAATGCGATCGATGAGCGGGGCGTGCGACGGAGAGAACAGGCGGCCGTTGAACGGCGGCACGCGCAGCTGACCGGCCGAGCAGCCGGCGTGGGCGAGTCGCGCGATGGCCTGCAGGGCCGCCCAGGTGCCGCGGGGGTCGTGACCGGCCTCGATCCGCGCCACCAGGGCCGCCAGCGTGTAGCCCTGCCTGTAGATCGGATGCCACGACGGCACCAGGCCCCGCGCTTCGGCGAACAGCAGGAAGAGCAGCCGGTAGACGGCGGTCAGCGCTTCGGCGCCCGCGGCGTTCGAGTCCGCCGCGGCTCGCGCCAGGGCGAGCTTGAGCGCGTCGAGCGCGCCGCGCACGCCGTGTCTGAGCGCGCGGCACACCTGCACTCCTGCCGCGTCCGCCTCCTCCACGGCAACCTCGAGCGGTACGCGTCCGGCCGGGTCCACGCGGAAAGCCTCGGGGCCGACGATGGCCCGCAGGTGGCCCAGGGCTCCGGCATCCCCGCGACACAGGTCGAGGTCGAACTCGAGCCAGGACGCCGCGGGCGGCCGCGACGCATCCGCCACCCGTAGCACTCGCCCGTTCGAGATCAGCACCCAGCGGCTGCCCTCGGCGAGTACCCGCTCGATGGCCGCGCGCAGAGCGCCATCCGGGTTTCGCTGCCAGGCGATCGTGACCAGCGCGACGGGGCCGCTCCCGCGGTCGGCGAGCATTGCCCAGAGCCCCTGAGGAATCCGGTGCGGCACCGTCTCGACCGCCGGCCAGCCGAGCCACGCGGCCAGGGGTCCGACGGCCGTCTCCAGGACGGCGCTGGCGGGAGACGCCGGTCCGAGGCCAGCCGCGGCGGCGAGACGGAGCCGCGCGTACGAACGCGCGTGGGCGAGGGCGCGTCCAGCCGATGCGTCGCCGCGGCCGAGCTTCAGCGGACCGTACACCGGCCGGTCCATCTCAGGGCACCAGCAGCGCGAGAAGGGGCTCGATCTCCGGCCTGCCACGCCGCGTGGCCGCCAAATCCGAGAGCCGCTCGTCGCTGTCGTGGACGAGGCGCGAGGAATCGGCCCGAGTGGCCGCGAGGATCCGCTCCGCACGACAATCGAACAGAGAGGGCTGCCAGCGGCGCGAGCCGCCGCCGCGCTCCTTCGCGCGCAGGTTGCGCTCCCGTACCATCAGGGCCCTGACGAACGCGTCGGGGCGCGGCAGCGCCGCGCGCGCGACCGGGGCGGCCGCGGCAACCACCCAGGGCAGCCACCGAGTCGGAGCCTCGTCAGGCAGTCGCGACATCGCCACGTGGACGGGCACGCGCGTCACGACGTCGCCGGCGCCACCGGGGAGCGCGCCAAACACCACGATGACGCCCCGCCCGATGCCGGCCGGAGGCCGTCGCAGCCTGACGAACCGCGGCCGCTCCCGCGTCCGGTCAACGGCGGCGGACCGGCCTGGCCCCGTGTGGTGAGCGAGGGTTCCCGGATCTGCCGCAGCCATTGCGAGGGCAGCCGCGCGCCTGGAGAGGCCTGGCCCGCTCACCCGGATGCCGCGGGGCTGCGATCGGGGCGGCACTCGGTCGGCCCACGGCAGCCCGTGCAGTCCGGAGAGCCGCGCCAGGTCGGTCCGGATGGCCGTCGCCCGTCGCGCGAGCGCGGAGGTGACCGCGGTTTCGTGGCCGTCCAGGCCGGCGAGCCGCCACTCGTGGACGGTGCGCGTTTGGCCAATCCGATCCACGCGCCCGACGCGCTGCTCGAGACGAACCGGCGTCCATGGCAGCTCGACATTCACGACCAGCCGGCAGCGCGCCTGCAGGTTCAAGCCCTCCGCGGCGGCGTCGGTGGCCACGAGCACGCGCGCCTGCCCGCCGGTGAAGGTGGCAAGGACGGCCGTTCGCTCCTCGCGGCTGAGGCCGCCGTGGAGCACCGCGACCGAGAATCGCGGCGACAGGTGCTGCGCCAGGGCGGCCAGCGTGTCGCGAAACTCCGTGAACAGGATGACGGACTCGCGAGTCGCGCGAAGCAGCCGGTCGATGGTGCGCCACTTGGACGGGGCATGCGCGGCCTCCCGGGCGAGCCGCTCCAGATGGTCGAGCTCGTGCAGCTCGCTCCCGCGATCGTCGTATCCCGGCGCGCCGAGCAGCAGCGGCTGCTCGACGTCGGAGGCATCCGTTTCGCCCGGCGGACCCTCGAGCGGCAGCAGCATCTGTGCCCCCGGCGCATCCGCCAGCAGCCGGCGGCGGTGCTCGAGACTCCGGCCGAGTGCAGCCGCGCTCGACAGGGCACGCTTCTTCAGCACGACGAGGGCAAGGCGGGCATCGGCCCGGCCCGTGCGCTCGACGCGGTTCCCGTACCGTCGAAGCGCGTCGTGCATGGCGCGCTCCGCGCCAGACGCACGCAGGCTCCAGGTCCGCGTCCGGCGATGTGCGCCCGGCCTGGCCGACCCGCGCTCGTGCCGGAACCAGAGCATCGGCTCACCCGCGACCGCGCCGATGCCGGTCAGCGTACGGAACGCGCGCGGGTCGCCGCTGTGCGGCGTGGCCGTCAGCAGCACGACCACGCGGCTGCGCCGGCCCAGACGGAGCACCGCGGCCGTGCGCGCCGAGTCGCCGGAGGCGGCGTGCGCCTCGTCGATGACGAGCACGTCCCAGAACGTCCGGGCGAGCCCGGCAAGCACCACGGGCTGCTTGGCGAAGTCGAGCGACACGATCGCGCACCCGGGGGGCGACCACGGCGAGGCGCCGGCAAAGACCTGGCGTGTCCGTCGTGTGAGCGCGACCCAGTCCACCACGTCCGCCTCGAGGCCCGCGTGGCGGACCAGCTCGTCCCGCCACTGATCCCGGAGCCCGGCGGGCACCAGGACGAGCGCGTGGGTCCCGACGCCACGTGCCGAGAGCTCCGCCAGCACGAGCGCGGCCGTCAGCGTCTTGCCGAGGCCGACCGCATCGGCCACGAGCAGGCGGGTGCCGCGCCCCTCGACGAGCGCCAGCGCCGGCTCCAGCTGGTGGGCCCATGGCGCGGTTCGGACCCGGTCGAGGCACGCGAGCGGCTGGCCGGGCCAGCAGGCGTGCGGAGCGCCCAGGAACCCCGCGAGTTCGCCCCGCGCGCCGCGCGCCCAGCGCCGGCTCCGCGGGTGCCAGACGACCGAATCGAACGGCGTGAGGAGCGATTGCAGATCGGGGGCGCCGCGGACCAGCGCCATGACGTCGAGGACCTGGCAGGCGGTTCCCTGACGCGCGCGGCGCAGCCGCCACGGCCACCGGCGAGCCGTGAGGCGGCCGGGGGAATCCGGCTGGGTCGGCACTTTCTGCGCGGCGCAATTGGGGTGCTCCGTGCGCATTCGGCGTACTCCCTTCCAGAGGGCCGCGACTTACGGGCGGCGCTCGGCAAGTCCGGCAAGCGGCATGCCGGGGGAGATGTCGAGTCAGGCGCTTGCGGAGCCGCGGGCAGTGGGAAAATCAAAAAATTGACTGGTCAGACCATTGCCGGATTCAATTCATTGGCTCAGGACCACCGGTGGTGATGTGCACGACCGGACAGGCGCTACGTATCCGGTTGCGCCAATAGGAACGGCTTGACAGCCGGGATTACGGATGATAGGAATTGTCCTGTTTCAACCGGCTCTGGAAGTATTGGTCTGACCTCTGCGGCAATGAGGCTGAGAGTCATGAAACCAACCGAAGGTGTGACCGCGGAGATCGTCGTTCAGCACGTGCGCGCGCTGATCGAACGGGGCGAGTTGCGCCCGGGAGACCGCCTGCCGCCCGAGCGCGAGCTGGCGGTGCAGCTGGGGGTCAGCCGCCCCAGCGTGCGCGCGGGCTTGCGCTCCCTGGCCGCGATCGGCGTCCTGCAGACCCGTCACGGCGCGGGCACGTTCATCACCGACGGTCCGCCGATGCTGGGGAGCGAGCCTCTCAGCTTCCTCGCCGCGCTCCATGGCTTCACGCGCGACGAGATGTTCGAGGCGCGGCGCGCGCTCGAGGTGGGCGTCGCCGGGCTGGCCGCCGAGCGCGCCACCGACGAGCAGATCGCGACCATTGCCGAAGAGGTGACCGGCATGTTCGCCTCGCTCGACGATGCGCAGACGTTTCTGATCCACGACATCCGCTTCCATCGGGCGGTGGCGGCGGCCTCCGGCAACCCGATCCTCGCCTCGCTGGTGGAGATGGTCTCGGCCCTCTTCTACGAGCAGCGTCGCAAGACGGTGAACAACGGCCGCGACCTGAAGCAGTCGGCGCAGGCCCATCGCAACATCTATCACGCGGTCCGTGCCCACGACGCCAAGCGCGCGCGTGCGGCGATGAGCGAGCACCTGTCGCTCGCGCAGCAGGCGCAGGCGCTCGAGGGCGGCGGCCCGGACCGCCGGTTCAACCCGCCGACCATGCAGATGTCGGCCGACCCGATCGTGCGGCCGCGTCGCGCGCCCCGGCTCGTGATCCCCGCGTCCCCTCCGCCGCGCTGAGCGCTGCGGTCAGCGGACGCGTCTGACGCCCGCGGTCGCGCGGCGACCCTCGCGCCCACGCCCATGCCCTATCCTCCCCTCGATCTCACCGGGCGCACGGCCGTCGTCATCGGCGGCACCTCCGGCATCGGCCGCGTGATCGCCCGCGGCCTCGCCGAGGCCGGCGCCGACGTGGTGCCCTCGTCGCGGCGCGCCGACATGGTGGACGAGACCGCGCGCGAGGTGGAGGCGCTCGGCCGCCGCACCCTGCGCGTGACGTCGGACGTGACCGATCGGGCCTCGCTCGCCGCCCTGCTGGACGCGGCCGTCCAGGCGTTCGGCACGGTCGACGTGATGGTGAACTGCGCCGGGCGCACCAAGCGGACGCCCACGCTGGAGCTCGCCGAGGAGGAGTGGAACGCGATTCTCGAGACCAACCTGACCGGCACGCTCCGCGCCGCCCAGGTGTTCGGCCGGCACATGGTGGATCGGCGCTACGGCCGCATCGTGAACATCGCGTCCCTGAGCTCGTTCGTGGCGCTGTTCGAAGTGGCGGCCTACGGGGCCAGCAAGGCGGCGGTTGCCGCGCTGACCCGGCAGCTCGCGATCGAATGGGCGCCGTACGGCGTGTGCGTGAATGCCATTGCGCCCGGCGTGTTCCGCACGCCGCTGAACGAGTCGCTGCTGGACGGCACCGAGCGCGGGCGCGAGTTCCTGGTGCGCACGCCGATGAAGCGGTTCGGCCGGCTCGACGAGCTGGCGGGTGCCGCCGTGTTTCTCTCGTCCGACGCCGCCAGCTTCGTCACCGGCGAGGTGCTCGTGGTGGACGGCGGGTTCCTGGCAAGCGGCGTCAACCAGTAGGAGGCCGATGACCAACGGCACGCGGGTCGGTGGATTTCGCTGGGTGATCTGCGGTCTGCTGTTCTTCGCGACGACCGTCAACTACATCGATCGCCAGGTGGTGTCGCTCCTCGGGCCCACCCTCAGCGCCCGGTTCGGCTGGAGCGACCTCGACTACAGCTACATCATCTTCAACTTCTCGCTCGCCTACGCCATCGGCCTGCTCGTCATGGGCCGAGTGATCGACTGGCTCGGCACGAAGACCGGATACGCCGTGGCGCTCGTCTTCTGGAGCCTGGCCGCCATCGCGCACGCCGTCGCCCACCGGTATCACGGGCCGGCGATCCCGTCGCTGACGCTCGACTCGCACACCGGGTTCGCCTTCGTCACGCTGACGGGCAGCGTCGCCGGCTTCAGCCTGGCGCGCTTCGCGCTGGGTCTCGGCGAGGCCGGCAACTTCCCGGCGTCCATCAAGGCGGTGGCAGAGTGGTTTCCCCGGAAGGAACGGGCCCTCGCGACCGGCATCTTCAACTCCGGCACGAACGTCGGCGCCCTCGTGGCGCCCCTGGCGGTGCCCTGGATCACGCTCACCTGGGGCTGGGAATGGGCGTTCATCATCACCGGCGCCCTCGGCTTCGCGTGGCTGGTCGCCTGGGCCCTCGTCTACCGGTCGCCGCGCGAACACCCGAGCCTGTCGCCGGGCGAGCTGGCCTACATCGAGAGCGATCCAATCGAGCCGGTCACGCCGGTGGCGTGGTCCCGTCTGCTGCCGCACCGGCAGACGTGGGCCTTTGCCGTCGGCAAGTTCATGACCGATCCGATCTGGTGGCTGTACCTCTACTGGGTGCCCGACTTCCTGCATCGCGTCCACCACATCAACCTGCAGGCGAGCGCGCTGCCGATCTTCGTCATCTACCAGATCGCTACGATCGGCAGCATCGCCGGGGGATGGCTGCCGTCGCGGCTGCTCGGCCGCGGCTGGTCCCTGAATGCGGCACGCAAGACGTCCATGCTCGTGCCCGCGCTCTGCGTGCTGCCCATCATGCTGGCGCCCTTCGCCAGGAACATGTGGCTTGCGGTCCTGCTGATCGGCATCGCGGCCTCGGCGCACCAGGCGTGGTCCGCGAACATCTTCACCTTCTCGTCCGACATGTTCCCCAAGCGCGCCGTCGGCTCGGTCGTGGGCATCGGCGGCATGGCGGGCGCCTTCGGCGGCATGCTGATCGCCCTCGCGGTCGGCGAGATCCTGGAGCGCACGGGCAGCTACGTCCCGATCTTCCTCATGGCCGGGTGCGCCTACCTCGTGGCCCTGGGCATCATCCACCTCCTCGTGCCGCGCATCACCCAGGTCAACCTCGACGAAGCCTGATTGTATGAGGATCACCGACGCCCGAGTCATCATCACGTGTCCCGGACGCAACTTCGTCACGCTGAAGCTCTTCACGGAGGACGGCCTCTACGGCCTGGGCGACGCCACGCTGAACGGCCGTGAGCTCGCCGTCGCGAGCTATCTGACCGACCACGTGCTGCCGTGCCTCATCGGCCGCGACGCCCGGCGCATCGAGGACATCTGGCAGTACCTGTACAAAGGCGCGTACTGGCGGCGCGGCCCGGTCACCATGGCCTCGATCGGCGCCGTGGACATGGCCCTCTGGGACGTACTGGGAAAGTCGCTCGACACGCCCGTGTACAACCTCCTCGGCGGGCGGTCACGCGACGCCGTGCTGGTCTACGGCCACGCCAACGGCCGCGGTGTGGAAGAGACCGTGGCGGCCGTGGCGCAGTACGCCGAGCTCGGGTACAAGGCCATCCGCGCCCAGAGCGGCATCCCCGGCCTGGCGAGCACCTACGGCGTGGGCAAGGGCGACCTCTACTACGAGCCGGCCGAGAAGGGGCTGCCGCCCGAGCATCTCTGGAGCACCGAGCAGTACCTCAATTTCGTGCCGGGCCTCTTCAAGCGCCTGCGTGCCGAATTCGGCGAGGACCTGCACCTGCTGCACGACGTGCACCACCGCCTCACGCCCATCGAAGCCGGCCGGCTGGGCCGCGCGCTCGAGCCGTACCACCTGCTGTGGCTCGAAGATCCCACGCCGGCCGAGTCGCAGCAGGCGTTCCGCCAGATCCGGCAGCACACGACGACGCCGATCGCCGTCGGCGAGGTGTTCAACACGATCTACGACTGCCAGCAGCTCATCGAGGAAGAGCTGATCGACTACGTGCGCACGGCCGTCGTCCACGCCGGCGGCATCTCGCACCTGCGCAAGATCGCCGCGCTCGCCGAGCTCCACCATGTCCGGACCGGCTGCCACGGCGCCACCGACCTCAGCCCGGTCTGCCTGGCAGCCGCGCTGCACTTCGACATCAGCGTCCACAACTTCGGCATCCAGGAATACATGCGGCACGCCCCGGTCACCGACGCGGTGTTCCCGCACGCGTACACGTTCGAGGACGGCACGATGTACCCGGGCGACACGCCTGGACTGGGTGTGGACATCGACGAGGCCGAGGCGGCAAAGTATCCCTACGAGCGGGCGTACCTGCCCGTGAACCGGAAGCTGGATGGCACCATTCACTCGTGGTGAGACAGGAGCTCCGACGATCATGACTCGCACTCTTCTCGCGTGCGCCGGCATCGTGGCGGTGGCCGGACTGGGATCCCGTGCGCGGGCCGACGGCGGGCAGTCCGTCGCCGTGACGACGCACGAGGCGGATCGCCGGGTGGACGTCACGGTGGGCGGCACCCCGTTCACGTCCTACATCTGGCCGACGACCATCAAGAAGCCGGTGCTCTACCCGATTCGCACCGCGCACGGGACGATCGTGACCCGCGGCTTCCCGCTCGATCCGCGTCCGGGCGAACGCGTCGATCACCCCCACCACGTCGGCCTGTGGTTCAACTACGGCGACGTGGCCGGGTACGACTTCTGGAACAACTCCGACGCGATCGAGCCCGAGCGGCGCCCCCACATGGGCACGATCTACCAGCGCGCCGTCACCGTGGCGACCGGCGGTCCGGTGCAGGGCGTGCTCGAAGTGAACGCCGACTGGGTCATTCCCGATGGCACCATCCTGCTCAAGGAGCACACGGCTTTCGTCTTCAGCGGCACAGCCGACACGCGCACGATCGACCGCATCACGACGCTCACCGCGGGCGACAAGGCAGTGCCTCTGCCCGACAACAAGGAGGGCGTGTTCGGGATGCGCGTGACGCGCGCGCTCGAGATCCCGTCCAACAAGCCCGAGGTCTTCACCGACGCATCCGGCCGCCCGACGACCGTGGCCAGGCTGGACAACACCGGCGTGAACGGCAACTACCTCACGAGCGAGGGCGAGACGGGCGACGTCTGGGGCACCCGCGGCCGCTGGTGCGTCCTCTCGGGGAAGGTGGACGGGGCGCCGGTGGCCATCGCGATCCTCGACCATCCGTCGAACCCCGGCTATCCCACGTACTGGCACGCCCGGGGCTACGGCCTGTTCGCGGCCAATCCACTCGGCCAGAAGGAGCTGAGCCTCGGCAAGCGCGTCCTGAACTTCAGCATTCCCGCGGGGGGCCACGCGACGTTCCGCTATCGCGTGCTGATTATCGACGGCAATCCGACCGCGGCCCAGACCGAGGCCGCCTGGAAGGCCTGGAGCGAGACGAAGTAGGAGCTCGCTGGCAGGCCTGAAGGCCTGCGCTACTCATGGCTCGGCGGGAGCTCCTGCGAGAACAGCGTCTCGCCGGTCAGGTTGTGCAGCGTCGCGGTCATCGCCAGCGTCCGGTGATCGATGCGCAACCGGCCGAAGAACTGCAGGCCGTCGCTCGGCGGCCGGTTGCCCTTCATCCCCGCCGGGATACCGGTGAACCTCACCTCCGGCCCGAACGTCGCGTCCAGCGCACTGGGGCCGAAGGTGCCGGCGTTGAGCGGGCCGGCGACGAACTCCCAGAACGGATCGAACTCGGTGAACGTCGCCCGGGACGGATCGTAGTGATGCGCCGCGCAGTAGTGCACGTCGGCGGTGATCCAGACGACGTTCCGGACGCGGTGGTCGCGGATGTCGCGCAGCAGCGCGGCCAGCTCGAGCTCCCGGCCGAGCGGCGGCCCGTCGTCGCGGTTCGCAAATGACTCGAAGTCGACCGGACCGTCCGGAACGACGAGCCCGATCGGCAGGTCGCTGGCGATGACCTTCCACGTCGCGCGCGACGCGGCGAGCCCCGCCTTCAGCCACTCGAGCTGGCTGGCCCCCATCAGCGCCGCGTCCGGTCCGGGTGCCGCTTGGCGGTTCGGGCCGTTCGCCCCGCGATAGCTGCGGAGATCGAGCACGAACACGTCCGCGAGAGGGCCCAGTCGCACGATCCGCCGCACGCGCTCGAGATCCTCGCCGTCGAGCGGCAGCGGGTTGTACTCGAGAAACGCCTGCCGCGCGCGGGCGGCCAGCAGGGCCATGCTCGTCAGCTGATAGCGGCCGTCGGCGGCGAGATCGCGCGTCGGGTACCAGTTGTCGTGCACTTCGTGATCGTCCCACTGGACGATCTGCCCGACCGCGGCGTTGAACCGCCGCATGTGTCCGTCCATCAGGTTGTACTGGTAGGCGCCGCGGAAGTCCTCGACCCGCTCGCAGGGCCTCGACTTCGCCTCGGTCACCACGTTCTTCCAGAGGGTGCCGTCGTCCAGCCTCACCTCGGGCCGCAGCGGCTGGTCGGCGTAGATCGTGTCCCCGGCGTTGATGAAGACGTCGGGCTCGGCGCGCAACATCGTCTCGTACAGCCGCAGGCCGCCCCAGTCGGGGTTGATGCCCCAGCCCTGCCCGACGGTATCCGCCGACCAGGCGATCGTCAGGTCCCGATCGCCCGGAGCCGCGGACGGCGTCTTGAAGACGCCCTGCATCGAGTCGCTGTACGCCCCGAGCTCGGCGAGGTCCTCGAATCTCACCCGGTAGAAGATGTGCTGCCCCTGCGGGAGGCCGGTGAGCACGGTCCGTGCGGTGAAGTCGGAGCCCTCCAGCGCGGCGGGGCCGGCGACGCGCCGGACGTCGGCAAAGCGCTCGGTCGTCGAGTACCTCGACCACCATGCGCGCGGCGCGATCGCAGCGGCTCCAGATCACCGCGCGGTCCACGCCCGCGAGTCCGGCCGATACACCGAAGGGCAACGAGGGAACCGCCCTTGCGGCCCGGACGATGGCGGGCGCGCCGCGCAGGGCCCGCGGGCCCGTCAGGATGAGCCCGCTTGCTCCCGCCAGAGCGCGCCGGACGAACGACCGCCGGTCGACGAGGTGCGACATCCGATTACTTGTCCCGGTGGACCGTTCCCGGCGAGAAGGCGGGCAGGCACACGGCCACGTACTCGGCGCCGTCGGCGTCGGGTGAGCTGTAGCGGATCCACTCGCCTGGAGGGGTGACCACCGCCTGCCCCGCGGTGACGTCCATGACGCCGCCCTCGTGCTCGACGCGCAGCCGGCCGCGCAGCACCACCGTGATCTCCTCGAACTCCGGCCGCTGGCCGGGCTCTTCCCAGCCGCCGGGCGACACCATCCGGGCCACGCTGACGGCTGTGTGCCCGGAGTTGACGCGTCCCGCGTATTCCTCGATGCGCTTCGGCCTGGTCCCGACGGCCGGGACGACGGCGGGTGCCTGGATGAGACGCGGCATCACCGTCCCGGCGTAATGGGCTCGAGCGTGAGCTCGATCCCGCCCATCAGCCCCGCCGCCAGGTTGTAGATGCCCGCCATCACCAGGGCGCCGATGGTGCCGATGACGCCGTACAGGATCGGCAGCAGGACGATGGCCCCGACGCCGAAGATTGCGCCGAAGAGGGCGGAGCCATCGTGCTGGCCGAGGCCGAGCGTGGCGCCGATCAGGCTGGCCACCGCCACAATGGCGCCGATGATCAGGCCAATCAGTGCGTACAGCACGAATGCCACCTTGGCCACCGAGAGCGGAGCAATCCGTGTCAGGCGCATACAGGACTCCCAGGCATCAGGCGCGGACCGGCGCGGCGGTTTCAACGAGTGCGTGGATTATACGTAAACCGCTCCGCTAGAATTGCGTCGTGACCATCCGCGTGGGCATTCTCGGGGCTGGCAATATCAGCCAGACGCACGCGCGCGCCGCGGCTGCGATACCTGGCGTCGAGGTGACCGCCGTCCATGGCGGCAACCTGGAACGCGCGGCAACGCTGGCCTCGGCCCATGGCGCGCAGGCGTTTTCCGATCTCGAGCGGTTCCTCGGTGTACCGATGGACCTCGTCGCCATCGGCAGCCCGTCGGGCCTGCACGCCGAGCAGGGCGTCCGCGCGGCCGATCGCGGGATCCACGTGCTGGTCGAGAAGCCCATCGATATCACCCCTGAGGGCGCCGATCGCCTGATAGCCGCCGCGGATCGCGCGCGCGTCAAGCTCGGCGTCTTCTTCCAGGACCGCGCCCAGCCCGACATCGTCCGGCTGCATGCCGCGGTGGCGGCCGGCCGGCTTGGCCGCCCCATCCTGGCGTCGGCCCGGGTGAAGTGGTACCGGCCGCCCGAGTACTACAGCCAGTCGCGCTGGCGCGGCACGTGGGCGCTGGATGGCGGCGGCGCGCTGATGAACCAGGGGATTCACACGCTGGACCTGCTCGCCTGGGTGCTGGGTCCGGTGAGCCGCGTATCGGCCGTGACCCGCACCGCCGTCCACCGGATCGAGGTCGAGGACACGGTGATCGCGATCCTCGAGTTCGCCAGCGGCGCGGTGGCCAGCTACGAGGCGACGACGGCGGCCTACCCCGGCTACAAGCGCCGCGTGGAGCTCACCGGGACTGAGGGGACGGTGATCCTCGAGCACGATCGGCTCGTGGCCGTGGACCTCCGGCAGCCTGCCGACGACCTTGTCCATGCCCCCGACGAAGACGCCAACGAGAGCGCGTCGTCCCCGGTCGTGTCGGATGCGCGGGGGCACCAGAGAATCCTCGAGGATTTCATCGCCGCGATCCGGGACGACCGCGAGCCCCTCTGCAGCGGCCGCGAGGGCCGCCGGAGCGTGGCGCTGGCCGCCGCCATCTACGAGTCGGCGCGGACGGGACGCCGGATTGACGTGGCCGACGTCACGAGCAATCGTCAATCATCAATCATCAATCATCAATGAACTACATTTGTCTCACGTGCGGTACGCAACACGCGGAGTCGATCGAGCCGCCGGCCTCGTGCCGCATCTGCGAGGACGAACGCCAGTACGTGGGATTCCACGGACAGCAATGGACGACGATCGAGGCGCTGGCCGAAACTCATGAGAACCACGTGGAGGCGCTGGAGGCCGGCTTGTGGAGCGTCGAGACGCGGCCCGCCTTCGCGATCGGACAGCGCGCCCTGCTGGTGCAGCATCCTGGCGGGAACATCCTGTGGGACTGCCTGTCGCTCGTCGATGAAGGCAGCATCGAACGGATCGGGGAGCTGGGCGGCCTCGCCGGCATTGCGATCTCACATCCGCACTACTACGGCGTGATGATCGAGTGGAGCCGCGTCTTCGGCGACGTGCCCGTCTACATCCACGACGCCGATGCCCGCTGGGTCTGCCGACCGGACGCGGCCGTGACGTTCTGGGCCGGGGAGACCTACCCGCTGGCCGATGGCCTGACGCTGGTCCGCTGCGGGGGCCACTTCGAGGGCGGCACCGTCCTTCACTGGGCGGCGGCCGCCGAGGGCCGTGGCGCCATCCTGAGCGGCGACATCGTGAAGGTCGGCTGGGATTGCCGTTCGGTCAGCGTGATGCGGAGCTACCCGAACCTCATCCCGGTCGGTCCGGCAGCCATCCGACGCGTCGAGGCCGCGCTGGCGCCGCTGGCGTACGAACGGATGTACGGCGCGTGGGCCGGGCACCAGATTCTGGAGGGAGCGCGGGAGGTGACCGCCCGGTCGTTCCGGCGCTACCTGGCAGCCATCGCCGAGTAGCCCCAAAACAAACCAACCCCGGTCAGGTGGCGAGCACACCCAACCGGGGTCGCAGTCAAGGAGACAGCCAGGGAACCAGATGTCTGAGGATTGGCGCCGCCGGTCAAACGACGCGCGTCCCTTGGCTTCGTCCAGTGTAGAGAACTCCCTGAGCCGCTGTATCTATCGAGGGGTATAGACGGCGGGATTTTCTCCATTCCGGGCGTTTCAGGCCGAATCAGCTGGGGCGGACCGTCCAGCGGCCCGTGAAGTCCCCGGACGGCCAACCTGGGCCGTCCGGGACGAGTCTTCGGCTCGGGTCAGGCGCCGGCCGCACTCAGGGCTGCAGACAGGATGGCTCCAGGCCGCTGTAGTTCACGTCACAGGGCGAGTCCTGCACGAAGTTCTTGTTGTTGTTCGCGTCGTCCAGGGCGTTCTTGAGGCACCCCTGAATCGCCCGGTTCACTGGATCGGAGGCCGAGGTGGTCAGGCCGTGCAGCTGGATCTGGCTGGCCGCATCGGTCATCAGGTCATTGATGCTGATGAAAGCGCTGTTCGGCCCGGCGTTCCCGCACGCGCCGGCGAAGACGAGCGCGCCGCCGCTCACGTAACCGGCTCCGACGTTCAACTCCATCGCGGCGAGCTGCGCCGAGAGCATGTATGCCATGTTCGTGGCGGTTGCACTCAGGATCCACGATCTGAAGGCGGCGTAGCTCGCGAGCGGCGTGACTTTCGTCCCAGCGCCGTTCCGGAGGTACAGCGGGTTGAGGATGCTCAGACCGCTGATGTTGCCGAATACCTTTTCGCCGTTCTTGTTCGACCAGAAGCCGAGCGTCTTGCCGCCGCCGGGACCCAGACAGACGTTGCCGAAGTCGTTGCCCGTCGAGTCGGGACCGATGGTGGCCTCGAGGTTCGTCTCGGTGGTTGGGATCCATGTGGGCGCGAGCGAGGGAATGACCTCACAGACCTGATACGTGCCAGGGTCGAGGTTCAGGAACTCGTATTCGCCGGGTGTCGGCGGTCCGTCGGTGGTGGTGTTCGACAGCGGGCCGCTGGCGTCACCGAGCTCGATCTTCCAGCCCTGGATGCCAACTTCGCCCAGGCCTGGCTCGAAAATGCCGTTGAGGTTCGCGTCGTAGAACTTCCTTCCGGAGATCGAGAACGTCTCTCCGGGCGGCGGCGGCTCGGTCAGCTTGATCTTGAAGTTGTCGGTCTTGGAATTGCTGTTCGTGAAGCTCAGGACTGGCGAGGTGTCGAGATCCCCCACGATCGAGGCGGCGCCCGTCGGGATCAGCCACACCTTGTATTCACCGCCGGCGTTCGGCGTGTCGTCGAACGGGATGAGCTGCACCGACGTGGAGCCGTTCGCGGGGTTGGTAACGCCGGGTGCGTGGGGGCAGGGCCCCGTGGGCCCGGCGACCACTCCGCCGGCGACGATCAGCTGCCGGCACTTCGCCGGATCGCTCGAGAGCAGCGTTCCCCCGCTGGGATCGGTCACCTGGAAGTAGTAGGTGCCATCCGGAAGTCCTGATCCATGCTCGTTCTGCGGGCCGCCGTTGAGATACACGTCGGACTTGAGGTTGTAGAGGTTCTGGTTGACCACGGTGCCATCACCGAGGCTCGTATAGATGGCGCCGGAGATTGCCGCCAGGGCCGTCATGGCGACGGCAAGGGCCAGGCCGGTCGCCGAAACGATGATGGTGCCTCTGAGCCGCGCCCTGTCATGTGTGCTGGGGGTCTTCATCTGACTCCTGCCTTTCGCCGAGACACGCTCCGGCCGGGCGGCCCGTGCTGGAAGACACGGCGCTCGCGACCTGCCGGAAGAAGCCCTGCAGTTTAGCCGGGAGGCCGCTTGCCCGGCCTCTATCGAACGGTAGAGCTACTTATATCGATGGTCCCGCAGGACCTCGAGAATGATGGTGGAAATGGCTGAGCTGGCGGCTTCAGGCAAGGCCCTGCCTGGTCGCGTACAGGATGAGCTGGGTCCGTCCCGTGACGCCCAGCTTCTCGTAGATGTTGTGGAGGTGGATTTTCACGGTGCCTTCAGTGATCGTCAGCCGTTCGGCAATTTCCTTGTTCCGAAGGCCCTCGCTCGCCAGGCGAACGATCTCGAGCTCGCGAGGGGTCAGCAGCCGCAGGAGCCGATCCAGCTCCGATTCCCGCTTCAGCATCCGATCCATGGCACGCGCCACCGACTGCTTCTCCAGCCATCGCTCGCCGGCGTGCACCTTGCGCACGCACTCCACCAGGAGACGCGGCGCCATCTCCTTGAGCACCACGCCGGAGACGCCCAGCCGGACGGCCTCGAGCAGCCTGGCCTCGTCCACGTGCGCCGTCAGCAGGACGATGCGCGTGGCGAGCGCCCGTGGCGCGAGCTGCTTCAGCACCCAGAGGCCGTCGTTCCCGGGCATGGCGAGATCCAGCACGAGCACGTCCGGCCGGTGGTCCTCGACGGCGTTGACCGCGGCTTCGGCGGTGGAGACCCGGCTCACCACCTCGAATTCCGGCTCGAGCTTGAACAGCTGCTCCAGGCCGTCGAGGACGATGGGGTGGTCGTCGGCCAGCGCGATGCGGATGCGCTTCATGCGACCTCGCGCACCAGCGGCACCGTCAGCCGGACCCGGCTGCCGTCCTCGCCGGTCTCGATCTGCAGCGTGCCGCCCAGCGAGGACACGCGCTCGCGCAGCGTCCGCGGCCCGATCTGCGCCTGCGTCAGCTCTGGGAGCGTGTAGCGCCCCCTGAATGGGAACCCCTGGCCGTCGTCGGCCACGGCGATGGAGATCTGGTGAGCCTCCCGCAGGATCGCCAGCTGAATGGACGAGGCGCGCGCGTGGCGCGCGGCGTTGACGAGCGCCTCGTGGATCAGCAGGAACAGGTCGTTCACGAGCAGATCGGGGATCTCGAGCGATTCCGGCTCGGTGGCCACCGTGACCGGGACGCCCCACTGCCGACGGATGCGGTCGGCCAGTTCGTGAACGCGGCCCTGCAGGTCGATGGGCCCGGCCGTTTCCGCGGGGCGGCGCGGCCCCAGCTGGTGAATGAAGAAACGCAGGTCGTTCTGGCCCGCGGCGATGATGCGCTGCACCTGGGACAGTCGCTCCTCGGCCGCCGTCACGTCGGAGGCGAGCGAGCGGCGTGCGGCCTGCAGCTGGAGGGCGGCCCCGGTGAGCGTCTGCAGCACGCCGTCGTGGAGATCGCGCGCCAGCCTGACGCGCTCGGTGGTCACCACGGTGTCCCGCAGCCTCTCAATCAGATACGCCTGCGACAACCGCGTCGAGCACAGGTCGGCGACGACGTCGCCCACCGTCAGGTCCTGCAGCGAGAACGCCGGGCGATCCAGACAGAACAGCCACCCGCGGAACGTTTCGCCGGCGAGCGGCCAGGCCGCGACCGCGCGAATGTCGAACCTCGCGCGGAGCGCGGGGTCGATGGGCAGGCCCTGCCAGGTGCTCAGGCCGCGCGGTCCGCGGATGAACGTCAGGGGCGGGTCCCGATTGACGTCCCGGCAGAAGAACCCCGATCCAGCCACCCGTTCGGCGACCACGTCGCCCAGCGTGCCCGGGGCCTCCCGCGTCTGTTCGACCCGGCCCTGGTCCCAGATCGCCACCTCGGTCCAGGGCTCGTCCTGCTCCTCCCACACCAGCAGGGTGCGCGGCGCCTCGAGCACTCCGGACGCCTGGGTGAGCATGTCGGCCGGCAGGGCGCGCGGCCGGTCCGGGTCCGGCCCGGTCCACGCCGCCAGCCGCGCCAGCTGCGTCGCCCGCCAGTCTTCGTAGGCCCCCACCAGGCCCACGAGGACGGTCACCACGCCCATCAGGAGGGCGACCACGATGAACTGACGCGCGGAGACGGCGGGTTCGCGCGTGTACTCGAGCGCGTGCGCGCCGAATGCCACGTGGACGGCTACGCCGATCGACCCGGTGGTCAGGGCCCCCCGCCATCCCCAGCGCAGGGTCGCGGCGACCAATGCGAAGAGCAACCAGGCCAGGACCGGCGGCGAGGTGCCGCCCGCGATCGACAGGAAGGCGCCGTACGCCGCCAGATCGATGGCGTGCGTGGCGCTGGGGTAGTGCGGGCTGGACGCCGCGCGCGTGCGGACGATCAGCAGCAGCGCGAGAGCGTAGGCCGCGAAGGCCAGCGTGATGAACGTCGCGGCGGCCGGCGGCCTGGCCGGTCCGATCCGGCCGGCCAGCAGCGCGAAGCCGGCCACGACCACGCGGCCCCGCGCCACCAGGGTTTCGACCCGGACCTGCGACGGGGCGCGCGCGGCCATTGCTAGTTGAGGTACTTGTCGATCGGCGGATGGAGCAGATCGGCCGACTGCGGCCGGGACAGGTTGTCCTTCGTGATCATCCACACGCCGGTGTCGATGCGCCGCTCGACGGGCTTGCCCTGCAGGTGATCGACCATGCGCATCACGCCCAGGTAGCCCATGTTCATCGGGTTCTGCACCACCAGCCCCTGCATCTGGCCGTTGTTCATTGCGTCGATGAACGTCTGGCTGGCGTCGAAGCCGATGAAGGCGATCCTGCCGGCCTTGTTGATGTCCTGCAGCGCCAGGAGCATGCCGTGCGTGGACGACTCGTTCACGCAGAAGATGCCCTGGATCTCGTTTCCGTAGCGGTTCAGCAGGTTCTCGGAGGCGCGCTTGGCAGTGTCCCGTGTCGAACCCGCGTACTGATCCGAGGAGATGAGCTCGACGCCGGGATAAGTCGTCTTGAGCCGGTTCATGAAGCCGCTCTCTCGATCCGTCGTGCTCGCGGATCCCTCCTGGTAGCGGAGGAGGAGCACCTTGCCCTTGCCGCCCAGCAGCTCGCCCATGCGATCGGCGGCCAGTTCCCCGCCCTTCGTGTTGTCGGTGGCGACGAAGGACACGATCTTGTCGGAATCCAGCGCCGAGTCGATGACGACGGTCGGGATGCCCGCGCGCCCGGCCTCCTCGATGGGGCGCACGAGGGCGGCCTCGTCCAGCGGCGCGATGACGATGCCCGAGATGTTCTGGCTGACGAAGCCCTCGACGACCTGCACCTGCTGCTCGCGGTCGTCCTCGCGCAGCGGGCCCTTCCATTCGATGGCGACTTTGGTGCCTTTCCCGGACAGCTCCCGCTCGGCCTTGATGGCGCCGGCATGGATCGACTTCCAGAACTCGTGGGTCGTGCCCTTGGGGATGACGGCAATCCTGAGCTCGTCGGACGGGCCGCTGCGGCCGGAGCAGGCCAGCGCCAGCGCCGCGAAACCGGCGGCCACCGCGACCCGCGCCGCCAATCCCGGGAGATCCTGCCTCGTCACGTCCGGTCCGTCCCTTCCCGCTCCGGCGCATACGCCCACCTGAGGCACGGCCCGGGCAGAGGGTGATGATACCTCCCGCGAGCGCCGGATGTCGCGGGCGTTTGAGATAAAATTCAGGGTTTGAGCCATGGCCCACCACATGCACCCCACCGCCATCGCCGACCTCGCCGTGATCGTCGATCCGGCGGACAACGTCGCCGTCGCCAAACTGGCCGTCGAAGCCGGCCGCCTGCTCTCGGTCAGCGGCCGTGCGCCGCTGACGGTGACCGGCGAGGTCACGCCCGGGCACCGCTTCGCCACCCGCGCGATTCCCGCCGGCACCTTCGTGCTGCAGTACGGCCAGCCGATTGGCACGTCGAAGGGCATCGCCGAGGGCGACCCGATCTCGCCGGGCAACATGAGCAACGACGTGCCGGTCGTCCGCGACCTGCCGCCCGACCTGCACACGCCGCCGCCCGTCTACTTCCCCGACGACCAGGTCGGCACCTGGATGGGCTACCGCCGCCCCGACGGCCGGGTCGGCACGCGCAACTTCGTGCTGATCGTGCCGACCAGCATGTGCGCGAGCCACGAGTCGCAGCAGATCGCCACGATCGCCGAGTTCACGCTCTACAGCCGTGAGAAGTACCCGAACGTGGACGGCGTCGTCGCCATCCCGCACAACAAGGGCTGCGGCTGCTCGGACGGCTCGAACATCGAGGTGATGCTGCGGACGCTGTCGAACTACGCGGGACACCCCAACGTCGGCGGCGTGATCTTCATCGGGCTCGGGTGCGAGAAGACCAATCTCACGGCCGTGGAGAAGTACCTGCAGAAGGAGCACCGGGATCTGGGCAAGCCCGTCGTGCGGTTCGGCATCCAGGAGACCGGCGGCACGCAGGCCGTGATCGACCGGGGGCTGAAGGAAGTGGCCGCCATGCTGCCCGTGGCGAACGAGGCGCGCCGCAGCGCGGCGTCGCTGCGGGAGCTGGTGCTGGGCGTGAAGTGCGGCGGGTCCGACGGATTCTCCGGGCTGTCGGCCAACCCCGCCCTGGGCCGCGCCGCAGACCTGCTGGTGCGCTCCGGGGGCACCGTCGTGATCACGGAAGTCCCCGAGTTCTGCGGCGCCGAGCACATCCTGGCCCAGCGCGCCAGGGATCGCGCCACGGGCGAGGCCGTCTACCAGATGGTGGACTGGTACAAGGACTACGCGTCGAAGTTCGGCACGGTGCTGAACGAGAACCCGAGCCCCGGCAACGTCGCCGGCGGACTGCTGAACATCACGATCAAGTCGCTCGGCGCGATTGCCAAGGCGGGCACCACCCGTGTCGAGGGCGTGACCGGGTACGCCGAGGTGCCCTCGGGACGCGGGTTGTGGCTGATGCAGGGCCCGGGGTACGACCAGGAGTCCACGCCCGGACTGGTCGCGGCCGGCGCGCAGGTGGTGGTGTTCACGACGGGCCGGGGCACCACCATCGGCAACGCCATCGCGCCGGTCGTGAAGCTGGCGTCGAACACGCCGATCTTCGAGCGGATGTCGCGGGATCTCGACCTCTCGGCCGGCGGCATCATCGACGGCACCGAGACGATCGAGGACGTGGGCTCCCGCGTGCTGGAGCACGTCCGGCGGGTGGCCTCCGGCGAGATCCAGGCCAGGGCCGAGGAGACCAAGCACCGCGAGTTCGGCATCTGGGCAGAGCAGTCGGTGTCGCTGTGATGCGGGCGGCGGTGCTGGCTGGCGTCGGCCGGATGGAAGTCCGCGACGTGCCGGTGGCGCCGCCGGGACCGGGCGAGGTGCTGCTGCGAGTGGCTGCCGTCGGCCTGTGCGGCACCGACTTCCACATCTTCAGCGGGCACGGCAACTACCACACCGACGCGGCCGGCCGCCCGATCCCGCTCGGCGAGCAGCCGCAAATCCTCGGTCACGAGTTCGTCGGCGTCGTCGAGGAGGCTGCGCCGGGCGCGGGGCTGGCCGCGGGCGCGCGCGTGATTGCCGACCAGGGCCGGAACTGCGTCAGCGTGCACCGGCAGCCCCTCTGCGAGTACTGCGCGACGGGCGACTCGCACCAGTGCGAGCACTACGCCGAGCACGGGATCACCGGGCTCCCCGGCGCCCTCGCCGAGTTCATCACCGTGCCGGCCGTGAACGCCATCCGCACCTGCGCGCCGCTGCCGGACGCCGAGCTCGCCCTGACCGAACCGCTCGGCTGCATCGTCCACTCGAGCGACCTGCTGCTGAAGGCCTCGAGCCGCTACCGGCTGACCGACCCCGATCCGTCGCGCCGCGTGCGCACCGTGCTCATCTTCGGCGGCGGACCGGCCGGCCTGCTGTTCACGCAGTACCTGCGCGCCGCGCTCGGTTTCGACGGGCAGATCCTGATCTCGGACCCGCAGCCTGCCAAGCGCGCCCTCGCCGCGCGATTCGGTGCGACTCCCATCGATCCGTCCACGACCGACCTGACCGCGGCGGTGCTGGATCTGACCGATGGCCGCCGGGCCGAGTGCGTGATCGATGCCGCCGGGTCGGGCTCGATCTTCCAGGAGATGCCGCGCCTGCTGCGCAAGCAGGGCACGGTGCTCCTGTACGGGCACGGCCACACCGGCGTGGACCTCGGGGTTCTCAACAACCTGCAGTTCCTGGAGCCGTTGCTGCTGTCTCCGGTGGGGGCCTCGGGCGGGTTCGAGCCCGATGGGCGGCCGTCCACCTACCGCCGGGCCCTTACGCTGATCGAATCGGGCCGGATCGCGGTCTCTCCGTTCATCACGCATCGATACCACTCGCTGGACGAGGTGCCGGCGGCCTTCGGCGGCGCGCACCTGGCGCCCGACTACGTCAAGGGAGTGGTGGAGCTCACATGAATCTGGTGTCGTTCACTCCGCGCACCGCGCCGACCTCCGCGCCGCGCGCCGGCGCGCTGCTGCCCGACGGGGCCTCCGTCCTCAACTTCGCCGTCGCCGTGGACGCGTCGGCCGAGGTCCCGCTGCTCGCGTGGTACGACCTGGACGACGAGTGGCTGCAGAAGGTCCGGCAGATCCACGATGCGCTGGTGAAGGACGCCGCGCGTGCCGAGACGCTTCCGCGCGGGTCGGTGCTGCCGAGGGAGCGCGTGGCGCTCGGACCGCCGGTGCCCCGGCCGGGCAAGATCGTCTGCGTGGGACTGAATTACCGCGATCACGCCGCCGAGAGCAACATGCCGGTGCCCTCCTCGCCGGTGACCTTCTCAAAGTACGTGACCGCGATTGTCGGTCCGGACCAGCCGATTCGCCTGCCGAAGGCCAGCGCCCAGGTGGACTACGAAGCGGAGCTCGCGGTGGTCATCGGCCGACGGGCCCGACACGTGCCCGTCGAGCGCGCGTTCGACTGCGTGCTCGGCTACATGAACCTGAACGACGTCAGCGCGCGGGACCTGCAATTCGCCGACGGCCAGTGGCAGCGAGGCAAGTCCTGCGATACGTTCGCACCGACGGGCCCGTACATCGTCACGCGCGATGCCGTCGCCGACCCGCATGCCCTGCGGATCCGCTGCCGCGTCAACGGCGAGACGCTGCAGGACTCGAGCACCAGGCAGCTGATTTTCGGCGTGGACCATGTCATCGCGTTCCTGACCGAGACCGTGACGCTCGAGCCGGGCGACATCATTGCCACGGGCACGCCGCCCGGCGTCGGCTTCGCGCGGAAGCCCCCCATCTTCCTGAAGGCCGGCGACGTCGTCGAGATCGAGGTCGAGGGGCTCGGCGTCCTGTCGAATCCGGTGATCGCCGACTGATGGCCCCGCTGCTCAGGCTCGAGGGGATTCGCAAGCACTTCGGGCCCACCGTCGCCCTGGACGGCGTGGGGTTCACGCTGCAGGACGGCGAGGTGCACGCGCTCATCGGGGAGAACGGCGCGGGCAAGAGCACGCTGATGAACGTGCTGGCGGGCGCGCTGCCGGCCGACGAGGGGCGCATGGAGCTCGCCGGGGCGCCGTACCGGCCCGCGTCGCCGCACGACGCGAGCCGCTCCGGCGTCGCGCTGATCCACCAGGAGCTCTCGCTCTGCCCGCACCTGACGGTCGCCGAAAACGTGCTGCTCGGACGGGAGCCCTCGCGATGGGGCGTCTTCCGGCGCACCGAAGCGGAGCGGCTCGCGCTCGAGGTGCTCGGGAGCTTCTCGCACCCGGACCTGAAGCCGGACCGGCTGGTGGGCGGGCTGCCGCTGGCGGCGCGGCAGGTCGTCGAGATTTGCCGGGCGATTGCCGCCCGCGCGCGCATCCTCCTGATGGACGAGCCCACGAGCAGCCTGCAGCGCGAGGACGTGGCGCACCTGTTCGCGCTCATCCGACGGTTGAAGGAGGAAGGGCTCGGCATCATCTACATCAGCCATTTCCTCGAGGAGGTCCGCGACATCGCCGACGTGTTCACCGTGCTCCGCGACGGCAGCAGCGTGGCGAATGGCCCGATTGGCTCGGCCACCAACGCCGAGCTGGTCGCCCACATGGTGGGGCGGTCGGTGGACCAGCTGTTCCCCCCGCGGCACGCCGCGGCAGCCGACGTGGTGCTCGAGGTGCGCGACCTGGTCGCCCCCCCCGCCGTGCGGCACGCGTCGTTCACGCTGCGGCGCGGCGAGATCCTCGGCATCGCCGGGCTGATGGGATTGGGGCGGACGGAGATGGTCCGCGCCCTCTTCGGTCTGGCGCCCGTCGCCGCCGGCGCCGTGCGGATCGGCGGCGTGGACGCCGGCGCTCACGAGACGCCCTCACACCGGATCGGACGGCGCGTCGGATACCTGAGCGAGGACCGCAAGGGCGAAGGCCTCGCGCTGCCCATGTCGGTGGCCGACAACCTCACGATGACCGGCTTCGGCGCCTGCGCGAGGGCCGGCTGGCTGCGTCTGGCCGACCAGCGCGCCCAGGCGCGCCGGTGGATCCGGGACCTGGGCATCAAGGCCGGCGGCCCGGACCAGCCGGTGCGGACGCTCTCGGGCGGCAACCAGCAGAAGGTCGCCCTGGGCCGGCTCCTGCACCAGGACGCCGACGTGCTCCTGCTCGACGAGCCGACCCGCGGCGTGGACATCGGCAGCAAGGCGCAGATCTACGAAGTCATCACCGAGGCGGCGCGCCGCGGCAAGGCCGTGCTCATGGTGAGCTCGTACCTGCCGGAGCTGTTCGGCCTGTGCGATCGGCTCGCCGTGATGAGCCGCGGACGGCTGTCGGAGTCGCGGCCGATTCGCGAGTGGACGCCCGAGCTCGTGCTCCACGCGGCGATCGACGTCTCGTAATGCGGAATGCGGAATGCGGAATGCGGAAGGTTGAAACAGTGCGGATTGCGGAATGCGGATTGCGGAATGCCGAGTGCGGAATGCCGTGTGCGGAATGCCGAGTGCGGAATGGATGACGGAACGCATTGGCGAATGAGCTCCTACAGGGGTGGATGTGGTGAATGGCACGGCGGCTCCTGCTGAACGGGCATCGATGAACGGCATCCCAGGCTCGGCCAGGTCGTGGCTCTCGCGTCTCGGGCCCTTCATCGGGCTCGTCGTCGTCATCGTGGTCTTCGCCGTGATGATGGACTCGCCGGAACAGTACCTCTCCGTCCGCAACTTCCGCATCGTGGTCGCGCAGACCGTGATCGTCGCGCTTGGCGCGATTGGCATGACGATGGTGATGGTGAGCGGAGGCATCGACCTGTCGGTCGGATCCGTGATCGCGCTCACCGGCGTGGTGACGGCGCTGGCGCTTCGCACCGGGACGACGCCCATCGTCGCGGTCCTCGAGGGTGTGGCGGCCGGCGGCGTGGCCGGGATCGTCAACGGCCTGCTCGTCACCCGGCTGAAAGTCATCCCGTTCATCGCGACACTGGGCACGCTCGGCATGGCGCGCGGCGTGGCCAAGTGGATTGCGGGCCAGCAGACCGTCAACGTGCCCCAGACATGGGTCAACGAGCTCGCCGTGACCTTCCCGCAGCCGGACTGGCTGATCGTGGCGGCGGGCGTCTGGGTGACGCTGATCCTGGCCGTCCTGATGGCGCTGGTGCTGCGCTACACCGTGTTCGGCCGGCGGGTCTTCGCGATCGGCTCGAATGAGGCGGCCGCCCGCGCGTGCGGCATCCCCGTCGACCGCCTCAAGGTGTGGATCTACGCGATCTCCGGCCTGCTCGTCGGCCTCGCGGGCGTGATGCAGATGTCGCGGCTCCGGCAGGGCGATCCGACCGTCGCCATCGGCAGCGAGCTCGACGTGATCGCGGCGGTCGTCATCGGCGGCGGATCGCTGAACGGCGGCGTGGGCACGATCCTCGGCTCGATGGTCGGCGCCGTGATCATGGCCGTGCTGAGGAACGGCAGCCAGCAGATGGGCTGGCCGAACTACGTCCAGGAGATCATCATCGGCGCCATCATCGTGATTGCCGTCGCCGTGGACGGCTGGCGGAACCGGCGCGGATAGGCCACGCCCCGCTCGGCTGGGATCGGGACCGCGCCGGCGGCGCCTCAGGGCAGTGCATCGGCGACCGCGAAGGTCAGCGCCCGCGAATGGCTCTCGACCGCATACAGGCGATCGGCCGTGCCGCGGACGATGGTCGCGCGAGCCACGCGCCCGCGGTCATCCAGGTCCTCGACCAGCAATCCCAGCCCGGTCCGCAGGCCGATTTCCTGCACGGTGACCCGAGTGTCATCCGAGGTATCGAGCAGCCAGACCGGGTGGGCGGCGAACTCCCGGCCCATCGTCCGCGCCATCGGGGCGGGAACGCCGATGCTTCGGAAGGCCGCCTCTCCGAACCGGTCCAACGCGAATCCCGCCGGGACTGAGAGGGTGATCGGCTGCACCTGCAGGATTTCCGTGCCATCCGAATAGTTGGCGCCCACCATCGGCCCGATGTCGGCTCGCAGGACCGCGCCCTCCCAGCTGGCTGGAATCTCGACATCCCGAGCTCCCGCCCGAGTGAGCGCGGCGACCAGCTCGCTGACGTGCACTGTCTGCGAGATGACCATTGGACCAGTGACGACCAGACGCGGAGTGTCCGGCAGCAGTCCTGCGGCCGGCAGACGGGGCATGAAGCCCGCCTTGGCCGCGGCCTGCGCGAGGTCGGCGACCTGTTCCACCGTGCCGTCCGTCGTCACGTGCAGTTGGAGCGGCAGCTGCGACAGATCGAACGGCACGATGCCGACCCCATTCACGACGAACCGGGTCCATGCCGCCTGCGCCAGTGTCCGTACCTCCGGGAGCATGGCGACGGCCACGCTGGCCGCGACGAGAGCGATCGCGGCCAGAAGCCGCCTCCGCGGTCGACGGCCCGTCAGGCTGCCGAGCAGCACCGCGTGCGCACGTCGCGTGTCGGGTGTCCAGCCCGGTTCGATCGATGCCAGGCGATCGGCAACCCAGCGATCTTCACGATGCAATTCCATAGCGCCTCCGATATTCGGTGCGGAAGGCCTCCTGCGCGCGATTGAGGAGGCTGCCAACGTACCGAAGGACTGATCGCGAGCGCGGCTGCCAGCTCCTGGTAGGTCAGTCCCTGGCTTCTCAGGAGCAGCAGCTCCGCATGGCGACGAGTCAGCGCCGCGAGCACTGTGCGTACCTGCTTCTGCTCGAGTGTGGAGACATAGACGTGTTCGGGCGTCGGAGGCGCCTGGCGGAACGCGCCGAACACGCGGTCCAGCCGGCTGCGGCGATTCCTGCGCCGCAGTTCGTCGAGCCCCAGGCGAACCGCGGTACGGTACAACCATCCTTCGGCCCCGTCGCCATGCGCACGGGAATTCGGCCACCACTTCAGGAAGACGTCGACCGCCAGTTCCTCCGCGCGGGCCTGGTCGTGAATGACACGGCCGATCACGCGGGCGATGCGCTGGTAGTGCGCGCGGAAGATCCGATGCAGTTCGGCCGGGTCGGGCGCGTCCATCTCGCTCGAGGCGGCCATGCTCTGTGCGTTCACACCCCAAGAACGCTCGAGGCCGTCTCTTTGTGGCAGGCGCTTTCTCCCGCGACCGAACCGCTCGAGGCTCGGGCGGCCTAGTGCCCGGCCGCCGGCGACCAGAACGCCTGCTTAGCCGGCACGAACGTGACCGGCACCTCGGTGACGAACGTCTTCAGCCAGTCCGCGCAGTACGCCATCCCTGCCTGCTCCGACGGGATGTGGCCGACCACGATGAGCGCCTTGTCGAGGCCGGCGGCCACGGCGTCGGCGGCATATTCGACGCCTTCCCATTCCCGCGCCTCCCCGATCACCTCCACCTGCACGTCGTCGCGCTGCAGGACGTGGCGGTTGGCCGGGAAGCCTGCGTAGCCAGGCGCCAGCGCCACCTTCGAGACCTTCATGCCGGGTGGCCCCACGACGCGGAGCGTCCGGGCGTCGAGCTTCGCGCTGATGTCGGCCGCCAGCGCGGCGAGCGTTGTCTCGGGCAGCACGAAGACGTTGGGCGCGTCGCCAGTCTGGTACGGCTTCCAGCCGAGTGCGTCGATCATTCCCGCCAGAATCCCGTCGGGCGCCATGCGGTGCCAGTGGTCGTGGAAGCGCCACACCACCATGTGGTGCGCGGCGATGAAGTCCGCCTTGGCGCGATACACCGCGTCGTGCTCCCGTTCGAGCTCGGCGGTCGGATCCTGGTGGTCGTAGAAGGTCGGCTCGTGCGTGATCACGAGGTTCGCGCCCGCCGCGGCGGCCCGCCGGAGCACGTCGAAGGTCGCCATCATCGTTACGGCGATGCCGGTCACCGGCTCGTCGGGGTTGCCGGTCTTGAAGGTGTCCACGGTCTCGGCCATCCACGGGATGCCGACGTGCGTCTTGATTCGCTCAATCACCTGGTGCGCGGTCAATGCCTCGCGCGGCGCGGGGCGCGCCGTTGCCGGCGCGACGAGGACGCCAGCCAGCAGACACGTCAGGATCGCTCGACGCTTCATCTCCGTGTGCCTCTCATTCGATGAGCCATTGCGCGAGCCGGCGCCCGTAATAGAGCCCGACGCCCGACCCGATGATGCTGACGAAGAATGCCGTCATGATGCCGACGAACGCGCCCAGCCACCAGCCGATCCAGCCGCCGAGCGTCGCGCCGACGAAGCCGAGCAGCCCGCTCATGACTGGTGTGGTTCCGCCGCTGCGGCCGGCAGGCGCGAGACGCGCCACAGTCCCAGCGCCTTGTCGGCGTACGCGCCCTCGCCTTCCGTGCAGCCCTCGACGAGCACGGCGTCGGGAGCCGGGAGCGAGAAGGGCGGCCGTTCGAGATTCAGCAGCCGCCAGTCGCCGTCCTCGACGTCGCGGTTCTCGTCGTGCTCGAGGAACGTGGTCGTGAGCAGGTAGTCGGCGCCGCTCTGCCGGATGTTGGCGAGCGCCCTGCCGATGTTGCCGAACGACAGGTGCACGAGGCAGTCGCGACTGAGCACGAGATCGGCGCGCGGCAGGGGATCGGTGGTCAGGTCCAGCCGCACGAACCGGCGCCCCGGACCGCCGAAGCGCCGCTCGTTGGCGGCGACAAGATCGGCCACGATGTCGGCGCCGACGTAGTCCGCCGGCAAATCCACCGTGCTGAGCCACGAGAAGTCCCCGCACGGCACGTCGAGCAGCGAGCGCACGCGCAGGGTGGCCAGGAACCCCGGCAACTGCTCGCGCAGCGACGCCGTCGACGCCAGCTCGGAACCGATGCCCGACCGTGAGGCGGCGCCCCAGAGGTTTCGGCGGAAGATCCGGTCGAATCGCCCCTCGAGCGGCAGTTTTGCCAGTTCGTCCCGATCGGATTTGAAATTTTCGTGCGCGGGAACGGCAGGCCGGACGCGAGAGTTGCCCATGTGTCAGAGAACCGTCCGTAGTCTGCCCGCCGGCAGAGAATCGCGCAACCCCGCGTAGGCCATGTCGGCCAGTGCGAAAAATATCTCGTGTGGGCGTGTAAATCCTTGACCCGACGAGTGATGTCGAGTTCGAATTGCTGAGCTAAGGCTTGCGACCGCCCGGGCCGATATTTCTCCCGGGGCCAGACATGCCCGCAACATGGCCATGGCGCCTGGTTTGCACTGAATCCGCCTGTCACGACCCGTCTGAGCGAGGAACGGACATGCGAAATATCGAGGCAGTCCTGAGCGATCTGGAATGGCAACGCCTGCGGCGCCGGATGGTCATGAATCCCGCCGAGGCCCTGCTGCTGAACTGCGGCACCTGGGCCGTCATTGCCGTCCTGAAGCTCGTCACACGCTAGCGTCTTGACCCAGCACGGCGACCGGGCTACTGTCCGACCGCTGTGGATCTCCGACTCTTCGACGACCCGGCCGCGCTTGGGCGGGCAGCCGCCTCCGATGCGGCCGCCCTCATCGACGACGCCGTCGCCAGCCGCGGCCGCGCCCGCATCATTGCCGCCACCGGCGCTTCCCAACTGCACTTTCTCGAAGCCCTGACCGGCCACCACGAGCTTCCATGGGCCCAGGTCGAGCTGTTCCATCTCGACGAGTATCTCGGGATTCCCGTGACGCACCGCGCCAGCTTCCGGCGCTACCTGCTGGACCGCCTGATCGAGCCCACCGGGATCGGATCCGTCCACCTGCTCGACGGCGAGCTCGACCCGGAGCTGGTGTGTCGTGGGGCAGGGCGGGCCCTGGACGAGGCGCCGATCGACGTCGCGTTCGTCGGCATCGGCGAGAACGGTCACCTGGCCTTCAACGACCCGCCCGCGGATTTCGAGACCCGCGAGCCGTATCTCGTGGTCACGCTCGACGAGGCCTGCCGGCGCCAGCAGGTGGGCGAGGGGTGGTTCGCGACGCTCGAGGAGGTGCCCCAGCGTGCCATCTCCATGTCGGTGCAGCAGATCCTCAAGGCCCGCCGGATCCTGGTGGTCGTGCCGGACCTGAGGAAGGCGGAGGCCGTGCGAGGGACCGTCGAGGGGCCGGTGACGCCGCTCGTGCCGGCGTCGATTCTCCAGACGCATCCGGCGGCGACGCTGTACCTCGATCGGGGGTCGGCATCGCTCCTGACGTCGCTGACGGGCCGCGTGGCGGCCGGTCCGGACCGCTAGGTTGCCGGTCCGCTGGATCGTCGGAGGACTGCTGTTCCTCTCGACCGTCATCAACTACATCGACCGACAGACGCTCAACGTGCTCGGACCCCACCTGAAAACCGAATTCGGGTGGACGAACACGGACTTCGCCCTGCTCATCATCGCGTTCCGGATCGCGTACGCCGGCGGGCAGGGTGTCGCGGGCCGCTTCCTCGATCGCGTCGGGACCCGGACGGGGCTGACGCTGACCGTCGCCTTCTATTCGCTCACGGCGATGCTCACCTCGTTTGCCGGGGGCCTCCGGAGCTTTGCCGCCTGCCGGTTCTGCCTCGGGCTCGGCGAATCCGCGAACTGGCCCGGCGCGACCAAGGCCGTCTCCGAGTGGTTTCCGCGACGGGAGAGCGGCTGGGCCGTGGCGCTGTTCGACTCGGGGTCGTCGATCGGCGGCGCCCTGGCGCCCTTCATCGTGCTGGGCGTCACCGCCGCGGCCGGCACCTGGCGTCCGGCGTTCGTCGTGACAGGCCTGCTGGGATTGGGATGGCTGGTCCTCTTCCGCATGCTCTACCATCCGCCGGAGACGCACCCCTGGATCTCGCCCGACGAGCGGGCGGCGATTCTCGCCAGCCGCGACGAGGGCGGGCGCCAGGGACCGGCATTGCCCTACGCCACGCTGCTCTCGCTCCCGCAGACCTGGGGCATCGTCATCAGCAAGGCGTTGACCGATCCGGTCTGGTTCTTCATCACCGACTGGTTCGCCATCTATCTGGTTTCGAGGGGCTATCGCCTGGAGGAGAGCCTGCTCGCCTTCTGGGTGCCGTTCCTCGCGGCCGACCTCGGAAACTTCGCCGGCGGAGGCGCGTCGAGCTGGCTGATCGCCCGCGGCTGGGCGGTGGGCCGCGCCCGCAAGGCGGTCGTCGTGGCCGGCGGACTCGGGATGACGCTGCTGGCTCCCACGGTGTTCATCCACTCGTTCGGCGTGCTGGTCGCGTGCTTCGCGGTGTCGACGTTCTCGTATGCCGCGCTCTCGACGATGATCCTGAATCTCCCGGCGGACGTGTACCCGACCGGCTCGGTGGCGTCCGTGAGCGGGCTGAGTGGCACCGGCGCCGGCATCGGGACCATTCTCGCGACCTACATCACCGGAGCGATTGCGGACCGGCTGTCGTTCGCGCCGATCCTGCTGACGGCCAGCGTGGTGCCGCTGGGTGCGATCGTGGCGGTGCTGCTGCTCGTTCGGAACAACGCGGCCACGCGCGCGGGCCTTCTCAGGCCGATTTGACGTCGCCCGCCGCCGCGGTCCGAGAGTACACTAGTCGCCGCGTCCCGTTCCCATGGTGCCCACGTCTCCCCCGCCCGCGCCCCCCGTCCGCGTCCTCATCGTCGGTTACGGCCGGATGGGCCGGCTCGTGGAGCGCCTTGCGCCCGAGCTCGGGTGCGAGGTGGCTGGTGTGCTCGACGAGGACCTGAACGCCGAGGGGCAGGGGCTGAGCGACGGGGCGTGGCAGGACGTGGACGCCGCCATCGACTTCACCACGCCGGCCGCGGTGCGGCAGAATATCCGGCGGTACGCACGGCTGAAGCTGAACGCCGTCGTCGGCACGACCGGCTGGACCGAGGATCGCGAGGCGCTGCGATCGCTGGCCGTCGAGTCGGGGATTGGAGTGGTCGCGGCGGCGAACTTCTCGGTCGGGGCCGTGCTGTTCGAGTCGATCGCGGCCACGGCCGCGCGACTGGTGGGGTCGCAGCCGGACTTCGGCGCCTGGCTTCACGAGATTCACCACGATCGGAAGCTCGACGCGCCGTCGGGCACGGCGCTCGGCATCCGCGCCGCGATGGAATCTGCGGGGTACCCGCGGACGATTGACGTGGCGAGCTCGCGGGCCGGGCACGTGCCCGGGGTTCACACGGTCGGGTTCGACGGGCCGTCCGAGACGATCACGCTGAGTCATAGCGTCCGCGACCGCGGGACGTTCGCCCGGGGTGCGCTGCTGGCGGCCCGCTGGATCAAGGGCCGGCGGGGCTGGTACACAATGCGTGACGTACTAAGCAGTTAGCAGAAATTGGATCGGGACGAATTTCCGGTGTCCCTGAAATTCGTCCCGATCCAATTTACGAGCTTCGAAAAATTCGTCCCGATCGAATTTCCGGGGAGCGGGTGAATGGGACAAAGCTGGGCGGGGGTCGGCACGGCACTGGTGACGCCGTTCCGGTCGTCAGGCGACATTGACGAGCCGGCGTTCCGCGCGCTGGTGGAACGCCAGGTCGCCGGCGGCGTGCACTTCGTCGTCCCGTGCGGCACGACGGGCGAGACGCCGACGCTGTCGCCGGAGGAGCGCGACCGCATCGTGCGACTGACGGTCGAGACCGTCGGCGGACGCATCCCCGTGCTCGCGGGCGTGGGCGGCTACGACACCGCCGAAGTCGCCGCGCTTGCGGCGCACGCCGAGACGCTCGGCGTCCAGGGCCTGCTGTCGGTCACCCCCTACTACAACAAGCCGACGCAGGAGGGCCTCTACCAGCACTACGCCGCCATCGCGGCCAAGACGTCCCTGCCCCTCATCGTCTACAACGTGCCCGGGCGGACGGGCGTGAACGTGGAGCCCCGTACGCTCGCCCGGCTGGCCGCCATCCCCAACATCGTCGGCGTCAAGGAAGCCTCCGGCAACATGACCCAGATGTGCGAGGTGTGCCGGCTGGTGCCCGACACGTTCACCGTGCTCTCGGGAGACGATGCGCTGACGCTGCCGCTGATGGCGGTGGGCGGACGCGGCATCATCTCGGTCGCGTCCAACATCGTCCCGGATCGCATGTCGGCCATGGTGAACGCCGCGCTGGCGGGCGACTTCGCCAGCGCGCGGGCCGCGCACGCGGCGCTGATGCCGCTGATGCTCGTCAACTTCATCGAGTCCAACCCCATTCCCGTCAAGGCCGCGCTCGCCATGCTCGGCCTCTGCGCCGAGGTCTACCGCCTGCCGATGGTTCCGCCCGGCGACGCCAGCCGCGCCCGAATCAGGCAGACGCTGATCGACCTGGGCCTGGTGCGCTGACATGCTGGACCACGAATTCGCCGCCCACGTCGACGAGCTGCACGCGCAGGGCGATCAGGCCGACGCGATGGCCGCGCGGGCCGCGTTCATGAAGCTGCGGGACGCCCTCGGCAACGGCGAGGTGCGCGCCGCCGAACCGGACGCGTCGCAGCCCACCGGCTGGAAGGTCAACGCCTGGGTCAAGAAGGGGATCCTCCTCGGCTTCCGGTTCGGCCGTCTCGTCGATCACTCGATGGACCACGGCCGCTGGGCGTTCTTCGACAAGGACACGATGCCGCTGAAGACGATCGGCCTCGAGCGCCACGTGCGGCTCGTGCCCGGTGGCTCGGCGATCCGCGAGGGCGCGTTCGTCGGCAAGGGCGTGATCTGCATGCCGCCGATGTACGTCAACATCGGCGCTTTCGTCGACGAGTGCACGCTCCTCGACTCGCACGTGCTCGTCGGGTCGTGCGCGCAGGTGGGCGCGCGGGTCCACGTGAGCGCCGGCGCCCAGATCGGCGGCGTCATCGAGCCGGTGGGCGCCCTCCCCGTCATCATCGAAGACGATGCCTTCATCGGCGGCAATACCGGGCTGTACGAGGGAGTGGTCGTGAAGAAGAGCGCGGTCATCGGCGCGGGCACCGTGATCACGCGGTCGACGCCGGTGTACGACCTCACGAACGGCCAGATCATCAAAGCCGGCCCCGACCTGCCCGTCGTCATTCCGTCGCGCGCCGTCGTGGTGCCGGGCGCCCGGGCGGTGACCGTCGGTCCCGGCGTCGCATGGGGCCTGTCGCTGGCCACCCCCGTCATCGTGAAGTACCGGGACGACCAGACCGACACCCGCGCGGAGCTCGAGCGGTGGATCCGCTAGCGCTCGTCCCGCTGACCCGCGCGCTCATCGACGTCGACTCCACCACCGGGCGCGAAGCCGAGTGCGGCACGTGGCTGGCCCGGTATCTGCGCGGTCTCGGGTGGCAGGTGGACGAGCAGGCCGTGGCCGCCGGCCGATCGAACATCGTCGCCTGGGTGGACCCGCCCGTGCTGGTCTACTCGACCCACTTCGACTGCGTGCCGCCGTTCTTCGCCAGCCGGGAAGCGGCCGGCCGGCTTCACGGCCGCGGATCGTCAGACGCCAAGGGCTCGCTCGCGGCGCAGATCCACGCGGCCGAGCGCCTCAGGGCGGAGGGCGAACGGCGCGTCGGCCTCCTCTTCGTCGTCGGAGAGGAGCGGGGCAGCGATGGCGCGAGGACGGCCAACACCCATCGGCTCGCGGCGGGCTGCCGCTATCTGGTCAACGGTGAGCCGACATCCAGCGTGCTCGGCACCGCGCATCGCGGCGTGCTCAGGACGCGGCTGACCGCCACGGGCCGGGCGGCCCACACCTCACGGCCCGAGACCGGGGACTCGGCGATCGAGAAGCTGATCGACGCATTGATCCGGCTCCGCGGTGCCGCGCTGCCGGAGGACGAGCGGCTCGGGCGCACCTACTACACCGTGGGCCTGATTTCGGGCGGCGTGGCGCCGAACGTGGTTCCGCCGCACGCCGAGGCCGAGGTCATGTTCAGGACCGTCGGGCCGGCCGCCGCACTCGAGCCCGTGCTCGCGTCTCTTGGTCCGGGCCTCGCCACGGAAACCGTGCTCGAGGTGCCGGCCGTGCGGCTGACGCTGGTCGAGGGATTCGAGACGGCCGCGTTCCCGTTCACGACCGACATCCCCTTCCTCGACGCGTGGGGAGACCCCGTCCTGTTCGGTCCAGGGTCGATCCTGCAGGCGCACACCGCCGACGAGCACGTGGCGGTTGAGGAGCTCGAGCGGGCGGTCGATTCCTACGTCGCCATCGCGCGGCAGCTGCTGGCGGGGCTGTAGGTCCGAAGGGCAGGCCTGAAGGCCTGCGCTACATGCGCACGCGAAGGGCAGGTCTTCAGGCCTGCGCTACATGCGCACGCGAAGGGCAGGCCAGACGACCTGCGTTACATGCGCGGGACTCAACGCAGTGTCACGGTGTTCGGCCCCGGCCGGAGCGCCGCTGGCGCGCCGTGCAGCGCAATCGTGCCCGTCACGCCGGCCGGCAGCGTGACCGTCGCCTTCAGCGCCCCGCCCTGCCGCGAATAGTCGACGTGCACATCGCCTTTCGGCGTGGGCACGGTCGCCTTCAGCGCGGACAGCGTCCCAAGGTGCGGTCGGATGCGGACCGTGCCGAACCCGGCTGCCGCCGGCTCGACCCCGGCCACCAGCCGCAGCAGGTCCACCGTTGGATGCGCGCTCCAGGCGTGCGAGTCGGACCTGGTCGGCTCCGGCTTCTCGGCCCATGTCGTGAGTCCGAGATCGAGCATGTGCGTCCACGGGCCGAGCTGGTCGAGATACCGATCGGCGAGGCCAGCCTTCTCGAGGGCGCGGAACAGGTAGAACTTGAAGTAGTAGGTGGTCTCGGTCAGGGAGGCATCGTCCAGAACCCGTGTCATCAGCGCCCGCTGTTCCGCGGCCGGGACCGCGTCGGCGAGCACCGCGAGCAGGTTGACGTGCTGGCTCCAGCTGGTCTTCGCCGGCGTGTCGGCGAACAGCTTCCTGTCCGCGCTCCAGCAGTGGCGGACGACCGCTGCGACCAGCCGGTCGGCTCGCGCGCGATAGGCGGTCACCTGAGAGGCCGACCCGAAGGCCTGCTCGAGATCGGCGGCCTCGCGCAGCGCGAGCGCGAACTGCAGGCTCAGGATCGCCGACTGCCCGTCCTTCTGCATGGGCGGCTCGCCGTTCGGGAACGACTCCACCCAGTCGGCGTAGTTCCACCACTCCAGCGGCCCGAGCAGGCCAGACGGCGACACGCGGGCGCCGAACCAGTCCAGGACGCCGCGCGCGCCCCCGAGGTACGGCTTCAGGAACGCGGTGTCGCCGCTGTACCACCAGTAGTCGTGCATCATGCCGATCCAGAACAGCGAGAACGGCGGGATGAACTGCGGCAGCGCCGACGGGTACCGGCTCTGGGTGATGCCGTCGGGGATCCGCGACTCGTCGAACAACTCGATGGCGTTCCTGACCAGGCGATCGTCGCCGCCCGCGTACAACGACACGAGCGCCTGAATGCGCGTGTCGCCGATGTACTGGAGCTGTTCCCAGTACGGCGTGTCCATGTATGTCTCGTGCGCGCAGAGACGGGCCGTGCGCCAGCCGACGTCGAAGATGCGATCGAGGACGGGATCGCTCGCGGTGAACGCGGCCCGCCGCTCGAACGGGTAGGCGCTGAACGCGGCCCGGATGTCGGTGATCGTCAGCGGCTCGTCCGCGGTCTCGACCGCAACCTGGACGTACCGGAACGCCCGCCACCAGAGCGGCCGGAACAGCCGATCCGTGCCGCCGTCGGGCAGGAAGCGATCGGCCAGGCCGGCGATCACCTTGCCTTCGACGTCGTTGCGGTTGCCCTTCTCGCCCTGCCTGCCGTCCGTCCGGCGTGCGTGCAGCGCCTCGGCATACGTCACGGTGATGCGGGCGCCGCGCCCGCCCGACGTCACGATCTCCGGATAGGCCGTCGTCAGGTGTCCGCGGTCGAGCAGCGCCGTCACCGTCGCATGCGCCGGTATGGTCCAGGGTTCAGAACCCTGCAGGACGCCCGACGGTACCTCGCCGCCGTCGGTCCGGACCACGCGGTCCAGGCGTTCCGGCGTGTCTTCCATGAGGGGGATGGCACGCGGCACCAGGAACCAGCGCGACGGCGTGTCGCGGATCGCCCGCGGGCCTCCGTGCGTGAGGCGCTCGGCCGTGCCCCAGCCCGAGTCGTCGAAGCCCGGCTGCTCCCACCCCCACGGCTGCCGGCTCGCGTCCACGATTTCGCCCGGTCCGCCGACGAAGTACGCGTGGAAGATCGCGTTGCGGTCGATGGGGAGCAGCGAGACGGCCGGGTCGGTCGTCACCTTCCAGTCGGTGCCGGTGTTGACGATGCGCTCGGCCTCGGTGTCGCCCTGCACGAGGAATCCGGTCTCGTGGGTCATCTGCGCCATGGGCGCCTCGTCTGCGTAGTTCCACACGACGGCGGCGAGGACGTTGCTGCCGGCGCGGAGCCGTCCGCCGATGTCCACCGTCGCGAAGCGCCAGTGGTCGAGGTCGCCGCGAGCCGGGCCGGTCACGACGCGGGCCCCGTTGACGAACAGCTCGTATCGCTGGTCCGCCGTCACGTGCACCACGAAGCGCTTCGGCGCCGACGGCAGGTCGAACGTGCGCCGGAACAGGTACACGCCGAACCCGTGCGGGCTCGTCCCCGCCGCGCGGATCCAGTACGCCGGCCACTGCCGGGCGAGCAGCGCCGGGTTGATGTCCTGCGTGGGGGCATCGGCGTGCAGGGTCGGAGCGGCAGCGGCGAGGGCGATCGCCAGCGCGACGGATCGAAAGGGTGACCGGAGCAGCATGCCGGTATCTAATGAGGGTTGGCCCGGAAATGCAAGGGCTGGAGGCCTGACGCCATGGGTGCTGCCACGACCGCCCGGATCGCCCACGACATGTTCGCCCTGGGGGCGCCGCTCGCCGAGAAGATCCTTCGACCGCTGCTGGTCTATTTCTTTCTGATTGGGGCCTTTCGCGCAGTCGGCAAGCGCGTCCTGGCTCAGCTGAACCCGTTCGATCTCGTCGTGCTGCTGATCCTGTCCAACACCGTGCAGAACGCCATCATCGGCAGCGACAACAGCCTCACCGGCGGCATCGTCTCGGCGCTGACGCTGTTCGCCGTGAACACCGTGATGGTGCGGTGGCTGTACGGGCACCAGCGGCTCGAACGCCTGCTCGAAGGACAGCCGGACACCCTGATCGCCGACGGCCGGCTGGCGGAGGCTCGCCTGCGCAGGAACGGCATCTCGAAATTCGAGCTCGCGGCAGCCGCGCACAAGCAGGGCTTCGACTCACTGAAGGAGGTCGAGCGGGCCGTGCTCGAGCCCGGCGGCGCAATCTGGTTCTTCCGCCATTCCCCCAGCACGGGCGAGGCGCGCCAGCGCGAACTGCTGGATCGACTCGAGCGGATCGAGCGCAAGCTGGAACGGGATGCGCGGGGACACCAGTGAGTCACCCCGCGCCTGCGGTCAGATCTGCGAGAACCCGGTCGGCCTCAGCACGAGTGACGTGATGTTCGTCACGATTTCGGCGTCGGTGAAGCCGGGCGTGGTCGACAACGTCTTCCACTCCGGATCTCCGGCGAACTGGCCCCAGTGCGTCTCGCGTGCCGCCAGATTCTCGAACACGAGCATGTAGGTCAGGCTCGGCAGGCGCTGGCCGACCATGTTCGACCCGAAGAAGACGGGCGTCAGGCCCGTGCGGCGGAAGATGGCGATCTCACCCGTGTTGAACATCTCCATCTTCTTCTTGTGCGCGGCCTTGCTGTGGCTCTCGTAGGTCCGGAGCTCGAACACGCGCGACGGGGCGGCGGTGTCGCCCGACGGCTTCTCGATCGACGGCATGCTGTCGAAGGCCCGCATCAGCTGCGACTCGATCCGCACGTAGGCGGGATTCGACGACGGCCGATCGTGGTGCGCGGCGCCGGCTCTGCGGTACCCGGGGTCGGCGGACAGCCGCTGGTCGAGCGTCGCGAACGACTCGATGTCCTTGTGGCGCAGCAGGAGCCAGAACGTGGGGCTCCCGGGGCCGAACATCGTGGTGAACACCCCGACCGGATCGACGCCCACGCGGTTGAGCGCAGGCACGGACACGTCGCGGAGGTAGTCGCCGAACTCCTGCCGCATGGTGGTGCGAAGGTGATACTGGCGGAGCTCGTAGTAGTCAGGCATGGGTGTCGTGGGTGTGCGTGCCGCGGCGTCGGAGCCGAGCGCGCCGACGCCGGCCGCGGCGATGGAGGATGCCAGGAAGTCCCTGCGGTTCATGCGGCCTTTGCCTCCTCCCTGTAAGTGAAGAACGCGGCGAAGAGCACCAGCACGGCCACGGCCATTCCTGCCGGAATCAGCCAGATCATCCGCCAGTCGTGCCCGCCGGGCGTCGTGTACTGGTCCACGATCCAGCCCGAGAGATACGACCCGATGAACATGCCGACGCCCAGCGTCACGAACGCGATGAAGCCCTGCGCCGCCGCCCGAATCTGGATCGACGCCTTCTTGTCCGTGTAGATCTGGCCCGTCACGAAGAAGAAGTCGTAGCAGACGCCGTGCAGGAGAATGCCGATGTACAGCATCCAGACCAGCGGGCCCGCGTTCCCGTACGCAAACAACGTGTAGCGGACCGCCCACGCGAGCATGCCGACGATCAGCATCCACTTGACGCCGAGCCGCCTGAAGAACCACGGCATGACGAGCATGAAGAAGAGCTCCGACCACTGCCCGAGGGTCATGCGGCTCGTCGGGTTCGCGACGCCGATCTCGCTGAGGAAGCCGTTCGCCCAGGTGTAGTAGAACTGCAGCGGGATGCAGATCAGGAAGGAGCCGATCACGAAGATGGCGAACGACCGGTCGCGCAGCAGCTGCAGCGCGTCGAGGCCGAGGATGTCCTTCGCCGACACGGGGTGCCCGAGCCTGGACGGCGGCGTGTGCGGCAGGCTCAGGGAGAAGAAGCCGAGCAGCAGCGAGGCGACCGCCGCGATCTCGAACATGCCGGCGCTCCTGCCGAAGCCCATCAGGTCCACGGCGTAGCCCGCCACGATCCAGCCGATCGTCCCGAGGACGCGGATGCCCGGGAACTCCTTGCCGGGGTCGGTCATCTGGTGGAACGACAGGGAGTTCGTGAGCGCCAGCGTGGGCATGTAGCAGAGCGTGTAGAGGAGCAGGACCCAGTAGAACGAGCCGAACTGGTGCAGCGTGGCCGTCCAGAGCAGCAGGGCCGCCCCGACGACGTGCAGCGCCGCCAGGATCCGCTCGGTGGCGAAGAAGCGGTCCGCCACCATCCCGACGAAGAACGGCGAAATCATCGCGGCCAGGGCCGTCGTCCCGTAGGCGAGCCCGATCTGCTGTCCATCGAACTTGAGCGTCTCGTTCAGATACGCGCTCATCGCCACGTACCACGCGCCCCAGACGAAGTACTGCAGGAACATCATCACCGAGAGCTTCAACCGTGTCGTTGACGTCATTGCCGCTCCAGCCATGTCCTCCGTCCCTCGTGGCCCCTTCGCGATCTTTGTGATCTTTGTGCTCTTTGTGACCTTCGTGTACTAGGGGAGTTCCTTGATCTTCAGGTTCTTGAACGCGATCTCTGCGCCGTGCTCCTGGAGCGCGATGCGGCCGGTCTTCGCCATGCCGTACGACGGCCACTGCTTGAACTTGCTGTTGGCGACCTTCTGCTTCCAGTCCTCGCTCCAGAGCTCGTACTCGACCACCTTCACGCCGTTCAGCCAGTGCTCCACGTGCCCATTGTCGACGACCAGCTCCGAGTGGTTCCACTCGCCGACCGGGTGCGCCGTGTTCTGGGCCGGTGGGTGCAGGGCATAGTTGGCGCCCGCCCAGCGGTCGGGACCGTTCTTGCCGTCAGGATGCCCCTCGTTGTCGATCAGCTGGTACTCGGGGCCGCTGAAATAGGTGCTCTTCAGGTCGGGGGTCTCGACCACGTGGAAGAAAAGCCCGCTGTTGCCCTTTGGCGCAATCTTCCAGTCGAACTGGAGATCGAAGTTCGCGTACTCCTTGTCCGTGACGATATCCACGGTCGGGCCGCTCACGCGGGTGAGCGCGCCGTCACGGACCGCCCAGCCGTCGGGAAATGAGTTCTGGTTGTAGCCGTGCCAGCCGGCCGTTGTCGTTCCGTCGAAGAGCAGGTGCCAGCCGTTCGCCTTCTCGTCGGTGGTCAGCGTGTTGTCGGGTGCATCCGCCGCGCGCAGCGGGGCGACCGCGACGCAGGCAGCCAGCGGGAGCGCGAGCACGAAACGGGTCATGAGTCAGTCTCCAGGATGAGAGTCGCCGTGCGGCGAGCGGTACGGCCGCAACCCGGCGCCGCGCGGCGCGTGCGACGGCCAGGTCCTCGAGCGCCCCCACCAATCGCCGCCGGGCGAGCTCCGGCCGATGAGCGCCGAGGTGCCGGGCCAGCGATCGATCAGGCGCCGGCCTTCCTCCGGGCCCAGGACGCTCGCCGCGGTCGCCAGCATATCCGAAGTCGTCGCGTCGGGCGCAACGACGGTGACCGACGTGTGCCCGGTCACACCGATCCCCGTTCGCGGATCGACGATGTGGGAGTAGCGGACGCCGCCGATCTCCACCCACTGCTCGGCATCGCCTGACGTCGACACCCCGGCTTGCGCCAGCCGCAGCGGGCTGTCGGGCGCCGTGCCGCCAGACTCGAGGCCCGCCAGCACGACCTCCCACCCGGCGGCGCCCGGGGGCGGCGCGCCGAGCGCCAGATCGCCGCCGGCGGCGACGAGCGCATGCCGGAGGCCATGGGCATGCAGCACCTGGAGCGCGGCGTCAGCGGCGTAGCCCTTGGCAATGCCGCCCGGATCGAGCCGCATGCCCGGGCGGTCGACTTCGACGGTGCCGGCGGACGGGTCGACGTGAAGCAATCGATAACCAGTCACGGCTCGCGCCGCAGCCAGATCCGCGGCCGATGGAAGAGCCAGCTGCCGGCGCGCCCGGCGCCACAGGCGCGTCAGGGGACCGACGGTGATGTCGAATGCGCCGTCGCTCGCCCGCGCGAGCTGCTGCGCGCGCTCCAGAAGACGCAGCAGATCCGGGCTGACGGCGACCGGATGCCTCACCGCCTCCGCGGTCACTTGGCTGAGCTCGCTGTCGGGCCGGTAGTCGCTCAGTTGCGCATCGATGACCGCGATCCGCTCGAAGGCCCGTTGCGCGGCTGCATCTCCCGAGGTCCGGGTGTCCGCGTAAAGGACGATCCGGTACGTCGTCCCCATGTGGGGTTCGGCGTACTCGAAGCGGGTGAGAGGGCTTGACGGAAAGAGTGCGGCCGCCACGATGGTGACGGCCGCCAGTACCAGGGATCTCACTCCAGCCCACCGATGGCCGAATTAACCAGCCTTCGCTCAAGCTGCGGCGGTCCGCCGGAGCCCTGGCGAAGGCGGAAGTTCGGCCCTTTGTACGCCTTGCATGTGCCCTTCGTGCCCTTCGTGCCCTTCGCGCCCTTCGTGTTCTTCGTGCCCTTCGTGCCCTTCGTGTTCTTCGTGTCCTTCGTGTCCTTCGTGTTCTTCGTGTTCTCGTGTTCTTCGTGTTCCTACATGGTGCCCTGGCCGGGAATCGCGACGGCGGGTACCGGGATCGGGCCGAACTCGAGCTTCGACGGCATCAGGCTGAAGGGCGCCGCCAGCAGCTCGTCGAGCGTGATCACCTGGCCCGTGTACGCCGCCTCGCGGCCCGCGATGGCCGTCAGTGTGCTCTCGGCCACGCGATGCAGCTCGTTGAGCGGCGTGCCGTTCCTGATGCTCGCGATCAGGTCGGTGTGCTCCTGCTGGTAGGGGTTGGTGAAGTCGCCCTCCCACTTCCAGGCGCTGGGGCCCGTGATCTCGTACCGGCGGCCGTCCTGCGTGTCGCAGTTGCCCTTGGTGCCGACCGCGAACTCCGCGACCAATCCCGGCGTGCCCGGCTGCTGGCGGCACATGCTGAGGGCGTGTGCGCCGTTCGCGTACTCGAAGTCGAGGCCGAAGTGATCGTAGATGTGGCCGTATTCCGGCCCGGTCCGCGCCTGCCGGCCGCCCACGCCGAACACGCGCACGGGCTTGCCGCCCATCACCCAGTTGGCCACGTCGATGTTGTGAATGTGCTGCTCGACGATGTGATCGCCCGACAGCCAGGTGAAGTACAGCCAGTTCCGCAGCTGCCACTCCATGTCGCTCCATTCCGGCTGCCGCGGCTTGGTCCAGAGACCGCCCTGGTTCCAGAAGACGCGCATCGAGGTGACATCGCCAATCGCGCCGTCGTGCACGCGCCGCATGGCCTCCAGGTAGGCGGCGTGATGCCGCCGCTGCGTGCCCGCGACCACCGCGAGCCCTTTCTGTTTCGCCAGGTCGGCCACCTCGAGCACCGTCTTGATGCCGGCCGGATCCACCGCCACCGGCTTCTCGGTGAAGATGTTCTTGCCGGCCTCGGCGGCGGCCTTCAGGTGGATGGGGCGGAAGCCGGGGGGCGTCGCGAGGATGACGTAGTTGATGTCGCTCGCCAGGACCTTCTTGTAGGCATCCCAGCCGACGAACTGCCGATCCGCAGACACGTCCACCTTGGCGCCGTGCTTCTGCAGGTTTTCGAGGCTTTGCTCCAGGCGATCCTTGAAGAGGTCGCCCATCGCCACGAGCCGGACGCCCTCGGCCGCGTTCAGCACGTTGTCCAACGCGCCGGAGCCTCGCCCTCCGCACCCGACGATGCCGACGCGGATCTCGTCGCTGCCGGCGGCGTACGCGCCGGGAATGCCGACGAAGGTCGATGCCACCGTGCCGCCGACCAGGGCGGCTGATGTCTTGATGAAATCGCGCCTCGAGGTGCCCGAGGCCTGCTGGTCACGCTGGTCCATGGCGAACTCCCGTGGAAGAGGGGTGGATGACGGCTGGTAGTGGTCTGACAACCTACTCTTCCCGGCCTCAGTTGTCCAATTCGGCGACGACGCGGAAGCCGACGAAGGTCGCGTCCGTGTGCCACCACAGGCTCTTGGGAATCTGCGGGTCGCGGCGGCTCCAGGCCTCCACCGACGAACGGCGGGCCGCGCTCCGGAGCGCGGCCGGATCATCGTCCCAGGACCCGCCGCGCACGGCATGCGGGTAGAGGGCCTTGCCGGGATCGTTGAACGGGTTGTCCTTCGGCGATCGCGCGTAGAAGTCGGCCTCGTACTTGTCGCCGGTCCACTCCGCGACGTTGCCGTGCATGTCGAACAGGCCCCACGGGTTGGCCTTCTTCTCGCCGCCCGGATGAGGCTGCTCGCCGGAGTTGGCCTTGTACCACGCGGACTGATCGAGCGTGGCCGGGTCGTCCCCGAACGAGTAGGCGGTCGTCGTCCCGGCGCGCGCGGCATACTCCCATTCGGCCTCGGTCGGCAGGCGGTACTTCTTGCCGGTCCTGGCGGACAGCCACTCGCAGTACTTCGCCGCCGCGTATTCCGTGATCCCGATCACCGGCTGGGCGCCCTTGCCCCAGCCCCACGACTCATCGGCGTAGGGCGGTGTCGGGCGCGAGACGGCGTCGCCGGCGTCCTTCGGCCCCGTCAGCCCCAGCTTGCGCTTGCGGAGCAGGTCCTTGCTGAACGCGAACTCGTCGAACTCGTCCCAGGACACCTCTTTCGCGCCGAGGTAGAACGCCTTCAGCGTGACCTGGTGCTGCGGCCCTTCGTCCGGCTGCCGCCCGGGCTCGCCCGGCGGCGACCCCATGGCAAACGTGCCGGCGGGCACGGGTACCATCTGGAACGTGACGGTGGTATTGGGAAGGGTCTCGGTATAGGGAGCAGGCGACGGGACGCGGCCGGCCGCGGGCGCCGACGGGGCGGCGAGCGCGGCGCCGGCCACGACGCCGAGTGTCATCAGACTGTGGCGGATCATGGGCCGATTGTATGCCAGCGCCTAGACGTTTCCCTTCTTCAACTCGTCGCCCAGGTGGTCCGATCCGCGCATCGCCAGGGCGAGGATGGTCCACGTGGGGTTCTGGTTCACCGCCGACGTCTTCGGGTCCTCTCCCATGCGCGCCGTGCCGAGCTCGTGGATCGACCAGCCCGGGGTCAGCAGGTTGCGGCTGACCCGGATGTCCTCGGCGCCGGCGGCGTGCCCGTGCCGCGCGGGCCCATGATGTGCTCGCAGAGGCAGTGGCCGACCGCTCCCGAGGAGTTGGCCAGGCCGTCGGGATACAGCCGCGACTTCGACGCCAGCAGCAGCCGCGTCGTCTCGAGCGTCGAGGCGGCCATCACCACGGCCTTCGCCCGGAACTCCATCGTCTCATGCCCAGCAGGCGGTCCACCTTGTCGTACCAGGGCGCGATGTCCTCGTAGCTGACCGGCCAGTCCTGGCCGAAGCCGTCGTGGGTCCTGGCCTTGAAGTCCTGCGGGCCGGCCGCAGCGCGCCCCGCCCCCAGATGAGGGTCTTGCCGCCGAGGATGCGGCCGCGCACCCAGGCGTACGGCGTGCCGTTGAAGGGATTCTGACGCTCGTCGACGATCCACGGGCGCGTGTAGCGGTTGCCGACGTAGGAGTACACCTTCTTGTACGGCGTCAGCTCGTTCGCGAGCCCGTACGGCCGGTCGCGCATGTTGTACTCGGCCACGTTGAGCGCGTGCTCGGAGGCGGGCACCTCGCCGCGGAATGGTGCGTTGTACGGCCACTCCATCGTCTTCGGTTCCTTGTACATGTCCACGTGGCGTCCGGCTTCGAGGACGAGCACCCGAGCAGCTCGGCCAGCACGTCCACCGTCCGGTGCTGCGCCGGCGTGAAGAACGTGAGTGGCGCGCCGCCCTTCCGCGCGGCCACGGCCTGCCGGGCGGCTTCCGCGATGCTGGCGGGCATCAGCGGCACGATGGCCGCGGCGCCGATGCCGAGGGCCAGCGTCTTCAACGCGTCGCGCCGGGTGAACTCCAGATCACGCCTGTCTTCGTCGTGTGACACGAGCACCCTCGGTAGAAGGGAAAGGCGAGCCGGCGAGGCGCCGGGAGCCAGCCGCGCCTCAGGCAGGGCGGCGCGGAAATTCGATCGAGACGAATTTGGGAAATTTGCCGATCTAGCGGCGGGCGGTCAAGCGGCGGCCGCCGCCCGACTGTTTTCGCGCGGCGTTGAGGAGCCTGCGAGAGAGGATGATCACCGGCGCCTCGCCCTTCGCTGGCCGCGCCGGCTCAGCCGGGGGTGGCACGGTGACGCGGCGGATGCGGGCGCCCGAGGCGTAGCGCACGGCCGCCACTGCGGGCGCGATCGCGAGGCCGTCCACCAGCGCGGTCAGGTCGTCGCGCGTCGTGGATCCGTTGGCCCCTGCCTCGTGTGCCGAATCCGTGCGCCAGACCCACATCGAGAGCGGTCGCGGGGAGCGGCCGTTCACATGTGGCGACTGCCCGGCGCCGACGACCATGTCGCCTGCGCTCGGCGCCTCCTCCTGCGGCGGAGCGCCGTCCTCGATTTCCTCGAGCTTGGCGTAGAGCGCGCCAAACCCGCACTTGTCCGGGTCGAACAGGCCCCATTCGTCCTGCGTCGGGCGGTCGGCATCCCCGGGGCTCCGGCGGTAGAGTGGTGCGTCAGGCGCGGCGCGGCGTCGGCCGCGACGGACCACCGTGGCCTTCTTGACGGGACGAGCCGCCTGCGCGCTGGCCCGGCGCTCGGCCTGCTCGCTGACCCGAGCCTCGGCGGCGGCCCGGCGCGTGGCTTCCTCGCGCGCGCGACGCTCGGCCATCTCGCGCGCCTTGCGCTCCTCGGCCGCGCGCTTCTCGGCCTGTTCGCGGGCACGACGCTCGGCCTTCGCGGCCTCCTTGGCGGTTCTGGACGCCTCGGCGGCCATCCGCTGCGCGTCCTGCTCGGCGCGGCGCTCAGCCGCGGCGCGGCGCTCGGCTTCCCGGCGTGCCTGATGCTCGGCCTCGAGCCGCGCCTTCCGCTCGGCATCCGCGCGCTGTTCGGCCTCTTCACGCGCCTTGCGGTGCGTCTCGTCGCTGATCGCGCGGCGCTCCGCCTCCGCTCGCCGCTCGGCCTCCTGCGCCGCCTTCCGCTCGGCTTCCTCGCGCGCCGCACGCTCGGCGTCCGCGCGCCGCTCGGCGTCCTCGCGGGCCATCCGCTCGGCCGCTTCGCGCGCCTTGAGCGCCGCGGCTTCGCGGGCGCGCCGCTCCTCGGCCTCCCGCACGAGCCGCTGCGCGCGCGTCCGTGTTCCCAGCTCGGCGGCCTCACGGGCCTGGCGCTCCAGCTCCTTGGCCTGCCGCTCGGCTTCGCGGGCCTGCCGCTCGGCCTCACGCGCCTGCCGCTCGGCCTGTTCCCGTCCCTTGCGCTCGGCGGCCTCGGCGACGCGGCGCTCCTCGGCTTCCCGGGCCAGGCGCTCGGCCTGCTCCCGCGCCCGCTTCTCCACCTGCTCCCGCGCCTTGCGCTCGGCGTCGATACGCGCCTCGGCCTGCTGCCGGCGCTGGCGTTCCTCCTCGGCGCGTCGCTCGGCCTCGAGCCGCGCCTTCCGCTCGGCAGATTCGCGCTCGCTCCGCCGTGCCGCGTCGGCGGCCCGCGCCGTGGCCGCCTCGCGCTCCGCCTCTTCACGCAGCCGGCGTTCGGCGGCCGCTTCCTGGCGCATACGCGCCTCGACCTCTCGAGAGAGCCGCTCGGCCTCCGCGCGGGCCGCACGCTCCGCGTCGGCCCGCCGCTCGGCCTCCTCTCGGGCCTTCCGCTCGTCGCGCTCGCGCCGGCGACGTTCGGCGACTTCTTCCTCGCGGGCCTGCTGGGCTCGCTCCTGCGCGTGGCGTTCGGCCTCGTTCGCCGCGCGGGCCGCGGCATCCGCCGCTGCCGCTTCTGCGCGCCGCTGTGCCTCCCGGGCATCGTTCAAGGCCGTTTCCACTGCCTCCCGATCCGCGCGCATCCGCTGGAGGTCGGCCCGCAGGGCCTCGACGATCGCGAGATTGGCAGGGAGTCGCTCGGGAGCCTGAACGACGTCGGCCGCCGCATCCGAGAACGCGGCGAGATCCGGCGCGGACACGGCTGCCTCGTCCTGAACGACCGGCTCCGCCACCGGCGCGGCGCCCTGCACGAGCTCGCCGTTGTCGATCGCGGGCGCGGGCGCCTCGTCCGCCGCGGCGACGTCGGCCATGCTCCCCGCCGTCCGCAGGTCGCCGCCTGCCGACGCCGTCCCGGCGCTCAGCAGCGCGGCGATGTCGTGACCGTCCGGCGACACGGTGAAGAAGGGATCTCGTGCGACCTCGAGCAGGCCTGACAGGTCGATCTCGTCGCCGATCTCGCCCGCTCCGGTTGCCGGCGTGATCAGCAGCTCGCCGGCGGTTGGCGGTGCGGGTCGCTCGAGCAGCGCCTCGATGGCGTCCACCACGGGCGGCACCGGGAGCGTATCGGCGGCCGACAGCTCGTGATCATCGATGTAGATCGATCCGGAGGCCGACGGAGCAGGCCGGGAATCGACGTCCGCCGGAGGGGCGATCGGGGCGACCTGGGGCACGGCTGCCGCAGCAGTCGCCGGGGGCTCCGGGGCAGCATTTCCCGTCACGGCCCAGGGGTCCGCCCACGACGAGTAGCCGGGCGGTGCGGTGGAGCCGCGGTCCTCCGGGGACGAGGTCGGCGGGGCGGGGGGCGGATCCCAGGCCCAGTAGCTGCCGCTGCCGGATGCGCCGGTTGCCTCGCCGCCCGTCTCGACCGGATCATGCCCGGCGGCCCTCGCGGCGGACCTGCGCGTCCGCTTCCTCGGCCCGCGCTGCGCTTCGGTCGCGGCGGCTTTCAGCTCCTCGGCGCGGGCGAGATAGTTCCGGATTTCTTCGGCGAAGACGCCGGGCAGGCAGCCCGAGGGCGGCGTCGGCGCCTCGGTCTCGCCGGTGAGCGCGCTCAGCAGGCCGCGCTTCTTCTTCTTCGGCGGCGCGGCCGTGCCGGCTGCCAGCAGCGGGATGGTCAGCGTCTGCAGGTGCTCGGCGCCGTCGAGGTCTCGCAGGTGGTCGGTGAGGTCGGCCTCGTCGCGCGGCGACAGCAGGGCGGTGACCAGGATCAGATCGGGCACACGGCTGGCGATCGTGGCGAGCGCCGCGTCCTTCGAGTCGACGAGCACGAATTCCGACCCGAGCCGGTCGCTCACGACCTGCTTCAGAATCGCCGCCTGTTTCGCGTCGGGCTCGAGTACCAGGACGAGCGCCACTACCTCAGGTCCTCACCATGAAGGCGACGAGCAGCACGGCGACGGCGGTGAACACCAGCATCGGCGCGTGGTCGATGCTCTGGTCCTTCAGCGCCATCAGCAGCGCCGAGCCCAGCGAGCCGGCCTGATCGGCCACGCCCCTGAACTCGCTCACCCGGCCGCCAGCGACGAGGTGTGACATCCTGTGCGCGACGCGCGGGTCGAACGCCACGAGCGCCCCCAGGACTGCGAGGAACCCGATCGCCGATCCCACCCAGTCCCGCGTCCGCAGCTTGCCGAAGCCTGCTTTCCTCATAGACACGTCCACTTTCATCCGCGCGATACGCAAGCGACGTGCCCGGTGTCGCGGATGCAATCGACAATCCTGATCCCTCGGAAACACCAATGTAATCGGCCCGAGTGACGTCGGCGACAGCCCGCGGCTGCGTGCCGCGTCACCAAAAAGCGCGGCGGTGATTACGAATGTGGTGGCCTGGCTCGTCTCCGGGCCGCGGTCCGTGCCTCGCCGCGGGGCGTCCGGCCTCCGCGCCGATCGCCGCAATTTCCGCCTGAACTGGCCGCATTGCGGGAGAGCGCCCTGCGTGGTCGCCCCCCCGTGGCATGCCGGTTGCCTCTGCAGGTGCCGAGCGCGGTTCGGCTGCGAAGGGGCAGCGCCGCGGACGTGAACCGAAATGCTCGCGGCGTGGACCGCGCCCGAGCCAGGCATCGCGCGGGGCGATGCACTTCAGGAGGATGCAATGACGGCTCTTGTGAACTTCATCAACTCGGTGGCGCGCAACGACGAGGGCCAGGACCTGCTCGAGTACGCGCTGCTCGTCGCCCTCATCGCGCTCGTGGCCGTTGGCGCCGTGACCGCGGCCGGCCTGCAGGTGAACACGATCTTCAACCAGGTCGCGTCCGCGATCTAGCCGACGCGCAGACCCGAATCCGGATCAACCGAGGAGACCGACGATGCTGAACTTCATCCACATGCTGAACAACGAAGAGGGCCAGGACCTGCTCGAGTACGCGCTGCTGGTCGCGCTGATCGCGCTGGTCGCCGTGGGCGCCGTGACCGCGGCCGGCCTGCAGGTGAACACGATCTTCAACCAGATCGCCTCCGCGATCTAGTTGAATCCAGGAGATCCAGCGCCCGGGCCGGCGTACCGGTCCGGGCGCGCTCGACAGACTCTTACGCTCCCCAGGAACAGCGAGAGCCAGACCATGGATCGCCTCGTGAGCTTAATCGTGGCGTGGGCAGGCCAGGAGGACGGACAGGACCTGCTCGAGTACGCGATCCTCTGCGCCCTGATCGCGCTCGTCGCAGTCGGCGCCGTACAGACCCTGGGCAACACGATCAACACCGTGTTCTGGCAGGCCATTGCCGCTTCGAACATCTGACCTGATCGTGCTGGCCGCGGTCGTCGCGGCCTCCGGCACCGCAGCCGCCATCGACCTGCGGACCGGCCGGATCCCGAACCTCCTCACGGCGGCCACGGCTGTCGCGGGGCTCGCGCTGGCGGGCTTCGGCCTGTCGGGGCACTCGATGGCCGGCGCCCTGGTCGGCGCCATGCTCGGGTTCGCGCTCATGCTGCCGGGGCATCTGCTCGGCGGCACCGGCGCCGGCGACGTGAAGCTGCTCGCCGCGCTGGGGACACTGCTCGGACCCGCTGGGGTGCTGATGGCGTTTCTCTACGGCGCGGTGGCGGGCGGCCTGCTGGCAGTCGGCCACGCGATCCACCGGCGCCGCCTTGGCACCACCGTCTCACGCACCGCACGCCTCGTCGCGGCGGCCGGTGAGACGAAGCGAGAGATTGACGGAGCCGCGCACGCGAGCCGGTTCGCCTACGGACCGGCCCTGGCCCTCGGAGCCATCGCGGCGGCGCTCCTGACGAAATGACCGGAGGAGACCGACCATGACACGCACCAAGTCCGAACGCGGCGCCGCGCTCCTCGAGGCGGCGATCACGATTCCGATGCTGCTGCTGGTGTCGGTCGGCATCTTCGAGTTCGGCCGGGCCTACCAGACGTGGCAAGTCCTCACCAACGCCGCGCGCGAAGGCGCCCGCATCGCCGTCCTGCCCGACCCGACGCCCGGCAATGCCGAAGCCCGGGTGCTTGAGTACATGCAGGCCGGTCAGCTGAGCGCCGCCGGTTCGGCCACCATCGGCGTCAACCGCTCGGCCACCCTCGACGTGAACGGCCGGTCGGTGTCCGCGTCGGAAGTGACCATCGACTACCCGTTCAGCTTCATCGTCCTGCAGCCCGTGGCGCGGCTCGTTGCTCCCTCGACCTCGCTTGGTGGAGCCGTCGTGATGCACGCCCAGGCCGTCATGCGGAACGAGTCGCAGTAGGCCCTGACCAGAGAGTAGGAGAACTCCCATGGCTCGCATGCGCATCACCCTCGTGCTGCTCCTGGCCCTCGCGGCGGGCGGCGGCCTCGCGTTCGGCACGTATCGCTACATGCAGAACGTGCCCGTCAAGACCGTGTCGCTCCCGACCACGCCGGTCGTGGTGGCGGCAGCCGACCTCGAGCTCGGTGCCCAGGTCCGCCCCGACGACCTCCGCGTCGTGCAGTGGCCGGCGAGCTCCGTGCCGGAGGGCGCCTTCTCGACGCCGGACGAGATCGTCGGGCGCGGCCTGGTGATGCCGGTGATCCAGAACGAGCCCATCCTCCCGATGAAGCTGGCGGGCAAGGATGCCGGCTCCGGCCTGCCGGTCGTCATCCCCGAGGGCATGCGCGCCGTGTCGGTGCGCGTGAACGACGTCATCGGCGTCGCCGGCTACGTGCTGCCGGGCACCCGCGTGGACGTGCTCGCGACGGCCAGCCCCACCACCAGCCAGGCCGACACGACCACGAAGCTGGTGCTGTCGAACGTGCAGGTGCTCGCCTCGGGCACGAAGATGGAGCAGGACACCGAGCAGGGCAAGCCGATGGCCGTGAACGTCGTGACCCTGCTGGTCGACCCGGAACAGTCCGAGCGCCTCACTCTCGGCGCCACGGAAGGCAAGATCCAGCTCGCGCTGCGCAACCCGCTCGACAAGTCCGAGCCCGAGACTCCGGGCGTGCGCCCGGCCGTGCTGCTCGGCCTGGCCAAGCCCGGACAGGTCAAGCAGGGCGTCACGTCGCGTCCCCGCCCGGTCGCGACCGTGGCCGCCGTGCCCGCCCCGATGCCCGAACCGACGGTGGAAATCATCCGTGGAGACAAGCGCGCCGAAGAAGTCGTGCGCTAGGAGGAACTCATGAACGCCCAGTTGACGACTGGCGCCCCCCGGCTGTTGAGCCCAGCGCGCGCCAGCGTGATCTTCATGGCCGTGGCCCTGACCGTCGGCCAGGTCCACGCGCAGAACCTGCAGCCCGTCGCCCGGAATTCCGAGACGGGTGCGGCCGCGACCGGCGCCTCCGACAGCGACACCTCTCAGGTGCAGCTCCTCGTGGGCCGCTCGACGCTGCTGACGAGCGGCTCCAACATCACCCGCGTCTCGCTCACCAGCCCGAACGTGGCCGACGCTATGGTGACCACGCCGAACCAGCTGCTGATCCACGGGAAGGCGCCCGGCACGATCTCGATGTTCGTCTGGGACAAGACCGGCGGCATCAGGAAGTACGAGGTGGTCGTCACACGCGACCTGAGCCAGCTGGTGGAGCAGGTCAAGCAGCTCTTCCCCGGCGAGCCGATCAGCGTGCACAGCAACGGCAAGGACGTCGTGATCTCCGGCACCGTGTCGAGCAAGTACGTCGTGGACAAGGCGGCCGAGGTGGCCGCCGGCTACGTCGAGAAGAAGGAAGACGTCGTGAACCTGCTCAAGCAGGCCGAGGGCGTCGCGAGCGACCAGGTGCTGCTCCGCGTGCGCTTCGCCGAGGTGAGCCGCACGGCCATGACCGAGCTCGGCGCGTCCTTCGCCGCCGACGGGTTCAAGAACGGCCGCTGGTTCGGCCGCACGACGACCCAGCAGTTCGCCGCGCCGCAGTGGGACCAGGACGGCAAGCTCGTGTTCAGCGACTTCCTGAACCTGTTCCTCTTCGACGCGAAGAACAACCTCACGGGCGTCATCAAGGCGCTGCAGAACAAGGGCCTCTTCCAGAGCCTCGCCGAGCCGAACCTGATCGCCGAGAACGGCAAGGAAGCCAGCTTCCTGGCCGGCGGCGAGTACCCCTACCCGGTCGTGCAGGGGCAGAGCGGCGGGCAGACCGTGACCATCCAGTTCAAGGAGTTCGGCGTCAAGCTGCACTTCACGCCGGTCATCGTCGGCGGCGACCTGGTCAAGCTGAAGGTCGCCCCCGAGGTGAGCTCGCTCGACTTCGCCAACGCCGTGAACATCGCGGGCTTCCGCGTGCCGGCCATCTCCACGCGCCGCACCGAGACCGAAGTCGAGCTGGAGAACGGCCAGACGTTCGCGATCGCCGGGCTGATGAACAACACGGTGACGTCGCAGATGTCCAAGATCCCGGGCATCGGCGACATCCCGATTCTGGGCCTGCTGTTCCGCAGCAAGGCGGCGCAGAAGGATCAGACCGAGCTGGTCGTGATGATCACGCCGCAGATCCTGCGCCGCGGCAGCACGGGCGTCTCGCCGAAGCTGCCCGACATGATCGAGCCCTTCATGCCGGCGCCCAAGAAGACGCTGCCGACACCCGCGCCCTGGAACCCCGGCGCCACGCCGCAGACCAGCAACGCCGCGCCGGCACCCGACCAGACGGCACCGGCCCCGCGCATCTCGGCCCCGGCCCTCGCGCAGGCGCCAGCGCCCGCGCCCCAGGCCGTATCTCCGGCGCCCCGGACCGTGACCCCGGCGCCGGCCGCACAGCCGGTGCCCGCGGGCATGGTGCAGGCCGCGCCGGCTCCCGAGGCCGCGCCGCCCGCGCCGCCGACGAAGGCGGAGAAGAAGGCCCTCGAGGACGCGCGGAAGCGCGACGAGGAGCGGAAGAAGCAGGATGCCAGGCAGGCGGAGGCCGACCGCAAGCAGGCCGAGAAGATGGCGCGCGCCGAGGCAAAGATGGCCGAGGAGTCGCACAAGCAGGCGGCGCGCGTCGCGAAGGAGCAGGCCAAGGTGCAGGCTGAGCTCGATCGCCGCGCCGCCGAGGCCGCCAGGCGCCAGGCCGAGCTCGATCGGAAGAACGGCGAGGCCGCCAGCAAGCAGGCCGAGCAGATCGCCGAGGCGCAGGCGAAGCTGGATGCCGCCAAGCACTCGTACGAGCAGGAAGTCGCCAGGATCCAGGCGCAGAACCAGTCGCCCGAGCAGGCGCCCAAGCAGTAGCCACGAGCGACTGACGACGAGCGGCGAACGACGATTCGACGGTAACGAACGGCTCCCCGCGGAGGCCTGCTGCCATGACGACACTGAAACTGACCCGCCTGGTGCGCGATGAGCGCGGCATGTCCCTCGTGTTCGTGGGGGTGGGCTTCATGGCGTTCCTGGCCGCCACCACGCTCGCGATCGACGTGGGCATGTTCATGACCGCGCGCAGCCAGGCCCAGAACTCGGCCGACGCCGGCGCCCTGTCGGGCGCGGTCGCGCTCTACTTCGACGACTACAACGACCGGAGCAGCGGCGGGCCGGCGGTCCAGAGCGCGCTGGCCGCCGCGCGCGGCAACCAGGTGATCGCCCAGGGCGTGAACGTGCAGCCGTCCGACGTGACGTTCCCGACTTCGCCCTCCGGCCTCAACAACCGGGTGCACGTCCACGTGTACCGCACCGCGGAGCGCGGCAACCCCGTGGCGACGATGATGGGGCGGCTCTTCGGCGTGTCCCAGGTGAATATCGACGCGGAGGCGACCGCGGAGGCCTCGCCGGCCAACGCCATGACCTGCGTCAAGCCGTTCACGATCCCCGACCGGTGGATCGAGAAGCAGGATCCCGGCGGTTTCGACTCCCTGAACTCCACCTTCGACATGGTGGACAACAAGGGCCATGCGCTCGCCAATCCCGACATCTACATCCCCGCGGACCAGGACGGCTACACCGGCTACAACGCCGAGAGCGACAAGGGCACACAGCTCATGATTCGCGCCGGCACCGGCAACAACATCACGCCGAGCTTCTATTTCTCCTATGCGATTGGCGGCGACACGGGCGGCTCGGAATACCGCTGGAACATCGCCAACTGCAACACCACCCTCATGGGCTGGGGCGACCTGCTGCTCGCCGAGCCCGGCAACATGGTCGGTCCGACCAACCAGGGCGTGGACGATCTGCTCGCCACAGATCCCGGCGCCTACTGGGACACGGTCGAGAACCGCGTCGTCAGCACGATGAACCCCAGCCCGCGTGTTGTCGCCATCCCGCTCTACGACCCGATCTACTACGACACGGGCAAGCAGAACGGTCGCGACGCCGATCTCAAGGTCGCCAACTACCTGGGCTTCTTCATCGAGCGACGGTCAGGGAACAACGTCTACGGCCGCATCACGCCGGTCTCCGGGCTCGTCAAGGGCAACGGCGGACCGGCGCCGACGGGTGCGTTCCCGAAGGCCATTCGTCTCGTGGAGTAGAAGCCATGGCCCAGCTTGCAGCCCTCGTCGTCACCCACGACGAGGAATTCCGTCATCAGGTCGGCCGTCTCCTTCGGTCCGGCGGCGTGCCCGTCGGCGTCATCGAAGGCCGGCCGGGCGCCGACCAGACCTTGCCGGATCTGGTCGTCGTGGACATCCGCGGCGACGCCGCGTCGGGCATGGCCGCCATCGAGCGGCTCCGGGCCGGCCACTCGACCACGGCCATCTTCGCCGTCGCGCAGACGACCGATCCGGAGCTGATCCTGCAGGCCATGCGGGCCGGCGCCAACGAGTTCTTCATGTGGCCCGTGCCCGAGGACGCCTTCCAGGGCGCCGTGCGCCGAACGGCGACCCGCCGCGAGACGGCGAACGCGTCGGCCAAGCCGCCCTCGGTGACGCTGGTGTTCTTCGGCGCCAAGGGAGGCGCCGGGACGACGACGGTCAGCGTCAACTGCGCCGTCGAGCTCGCGCGGCTCACGAAGCGCCAGACGCTCATCGTGGACCTGAAGCCGGGCTTCGGCGAGGTGGCGCTGTTCCTCGGCGTGCGGCCGCGGTTCACGGTGCTCGACGCCCTCGAGAACCTCCACCGGCTGGACAAGGACTTCCTGCGGGAGCTCTGCGCGAAGCACAAGTCGGGCCTCGAGATCCTGGCCGGCTCCGAGCAGTTCGAGCGGCCCGGGGCGCAGGACGCCGGGGCCATCGAGGAGCTCTTCCGCGTGTTCGGCAAGGCCCACGACTACATCGTCGTGGACGCCGGGAACCAGGTCACCTCGTGCAGCATCGCGGCGCTGTATGCAGCCGACACCATCTTCGTGGTGACCAACCCCGACGTGCCGTCGGTGCGCAACGCGCAGCGCCTGGTCGATCGCGTCCGGCAGCTCGGTGTGGGCGGCGAGCGCGTGCGCATCCTGCTGAACCGGGCGTCGGACCAGAACATGATCGGGTCCAAGCAGATCGAGACCGCGCTCGGGTACGGCATTCACCACACGTTCCCGAGCGACTACAAGACCGTGTCCACGGCGCTGAACTCCGGCGTGCCGCTGGCGCTCGCGAACCACTCCGACATCGCCGAGCAGTTCGGCAGCTTCACCCGACAGCTCATTTCGCCCGGCGAGGTGGCCGACAAGGCCGCCGTGGAGAAGCGCCGCGCGGCGTTCAGCTTCTCCTTCAGCTTCCTGAGCTAGAGAGCCCGAGGTCGCCATGTCCGCTACCGCCCATGCTCCCCTGAACGGTCCCGGCCAGACGGCGGCGCCCTTCGCGCCGGCGCCGCGGCCGCAGTACATCCAGCTCAAGGCGAACGTCCACAAGAAGCTGCTGAACCGGCTGAATCTCGAAGCGCTGGCGACGGTGGATCGCCAGCGCGCCGAAGCGGAGATCCGCACGCTCGTGTTCGAGCTGATGGCCGAGGAGGCGACGCCGGTCAGCATGACCGAGCGCGAGCAGATCCTCGGCGACATCCTGGACGAGGTGTTCGGCCTCGGCCCGCTCGAGCCGCTGCTGCGCGACCCGAGCGTCAACGACATCCTGGTCAACACCTTCAAGCAGGTCTACGTGGAGCGCAACGGCGTGCTCCAGAAGGTGGCCACGACCTTTCAGGACGACCGCCACCTGCTTCGCGTCATCGACCGCATCGTGTCGGCGGTCGGGCGCCGCGTGGACGACAGCTCGCCCATGGTGGACGCCCGCCTGGCCGACGGCTCGCGCGTCAACGCGATCATCCCGCCCCTGGCGGTGGACGGGCCGCTGCTCTCGATCCGCCGCTTCCCGAAGGAGCGGCTGAAGGGCGAGGACCTGGTGGCCTTCCGCGCGATGACGCGGCCGATGCTCGACTTTCTCGGCCACTGCGTGCGCGCGCGGCTCAACTGCCTCATCAGCGGCGGCACCGGTGCCGGCAAGACGACCCTGCTGAACGTGATGTCGAGCTACATCAGCGAGCACGAGCGCATCGCGACGATCGAGGACGCCGCCGAGCTCCAGATGCACCAGGAGCACGTGGTGCGGCTCGAGACGCGGCCCCCGAACGTGGAAGGCAAGGGCGCGGTCAAGCAGCGCCAGCTCGTGATCAACGCCCTCCGCATGCGCCCCGATCGCATCGTCGTCGGCGAGGTCCGCGGCGAGGAGGCGCTCGACATGCTGCAGGCCATGAACACCGGCCACGACGGCTCGCTGACGACTATCCACGCCAACACCGCGCGCGACGCGCTGAGCCGCGTGGAGACGATGATCGCGATGGGCACCGTCAACCTGCCCGAGAAGGCGATCCGCCAGCAGATCTCGTCCGCCATCCAGGTGGTGGTCCAGCAGACCCGGCTGGCCGACGGCTCGCGCAAGGTGACGAGCATCTCGGAGATCACGGGCATGGAGGGCGACATCATCACCATGCAGGAGATCTTCATCTTCGAGAAGATGGGCATGACCCAGGACGGCAAGGTCATCGGCCGCTTCCGCGCCACCGGCGTGCGGCCGAAGGTGGCCGAGCGGCTGAAGTCCAGCGGCATTCACCTGCCCCCCGACATGTTCGAGGGGATGACGGAGGTGCGCTAATGGCCCCCCTGCTCCTGGCGTTCGGCCTCTTCATCGTGGGCGTCGCGCTGGTGCTCGGCGCCTACTATGCCATCACGCGCCTGCCGCAGTACCTGGTCGAGCGCCGCGTCCAGCAGCGCATGAACGACGTGGCGCGCCACCTCGAGCCGCAGGACGCCGAGGTCTTCAACCTGGTCAAGCAGCGGGTGGAGGGCGTCCTGCCCGGACTGGACCGCCTGGCGACGGACACGAAGTACGGCTCGTCGCTGGCCATGCTCATCGACCAGGCCGGCAGCACCGTCGGCGTCAGCACGATCCTCATCGCCTCGCTCGCCCTCGGGGCGGCCGTCTCGTTCCTGGCCACGGCGGTGATGCGGGAGGCGTGGGCGCTGCTGCCCGGCTTCGGGGCGGGCGCCGCCATTCCGTTCCTGGTGCTCATGCGCAAGCGGACGCGGCGGATGCGGAAGTTCGAGGAGCAGTTCCCCGAGGCGCTGGACCTGCTGTCGCGGGCGATCAAGGCCGGCCACGCGTTCACGACCGCCATGGGCATGGTCGCCGACGATGCGGCCGAGCCGATCGGCCCGGAGTTCAAGAAGACGTTCGACGAGCAGAACTTCGGCCTCGCCCTGAAGGACGCGCTGAACAACCTGGCGACGCGCATCCCCCTGCTCGACGTGAAGTTCTTCGCGACCGCCGTGCTGATTCAGCGCGAGACGGGCGGCAACCTCTCCGAGATCCTCGACAACCTCGCGTACGTCGTGCGTGAGCGTTTCAAGATCCTGCGCCAGGTGCGGGTCTATACCGCACACGGCCGGATGACCGGCTACGTGCTCCTCGGGCTGCCTGCCGCCCTGGCCGTGGCGCTCATGTTCATCAATCCCGAGCACATGAACCTGCTCTTCACCGAACGCATGGGCCGGATCATGCTGATGGGGACGGCCGTGATGCAGACGGTCGGGTACGTCTGGATCAAGAAGATCGTCACCATCGAGGTATAGCCGATGAACCTGCTGCTGCCGCTGCTCGCGTTCCTGTTCGCCACGATCTGCGTGGCGGCGGTCGGGCTCCGCCTCGCGGGAAACCGCGGATCGGTCGTCGAGCGCCGCCTGGCCGAGGTGACCGGCTCCCACGAGCGGGCCAACGCCGGCCCGCGGTTCATCGCGGTGAAAGACGCGGTGAGAAGACTCGGGTCCAAGGTCCCGGTCTCCCCGTCCGAGATGGGCAAGGTCCGCTTGCGCCTCGTGCAGGCCGGCTACCGCGGCGCCGAGGCCATCCCGATCTTCTACGGCACCCGGTTCGCCGTCGCCTGCGCCGCTTTCGTGCTGTTCGCCACGCCGATCCTGTTCCGGCCGAACGTCGCGTTCGGCCTGGGCGGCTCGCTCCTCGGCTACCTCCTGCCGGGCATCGTGCTCGCCCGCCTGGCCAAGAAGCGGCAGCACAAGATGCAGCTCGCCCTCGCCGACGCCCTCGACCTGATGGTCGTCAGCGTGGAGGCCGGGCTCGGCCTCGACCAGGCGCTGATCCGCGTGAGCGAGGAGCTCGCCTTCGCGTATCCCGACCTGTCCGACGAGCTGAAGCTGGTGAACATCGAGCTGCGCGCGGGCAAGCCGCGAAGCGAAGCCCTGCGCAACCTGGCCGACCGGACGGGCCTCGAGGACCTCGTCTCTCTCACGACGATGCTGATTCAGACCGATAAATTCGGTACCAGCGTCGCGCAGTCCCTCCGGGTGTTTTCCGACACCCTGCGGACCAAGCGGCGCCAGCGCGCGGAGGAAGCCGCGGCGAAGACCGGCGTCAAGATGGTGTTCCCGCTCGTCTTCTGCATCTTTCCGGCGATCTGGGTGGTGACGATCGGACCGGCAGCCATCAAGTTCGTGCAGGTGCTGTTCCCGATCGCGGAAAACATGAAGCACCACTGAGCAGTGCCCGACTGAACGTGAGGACCACGTGACACCCGAACCGGCCGACGCCACGAGCACCCCGGGCCCGGAACGCCGCGCGCCCGTGCCGCCGGCGCCGGCCACCATGGACGACACGGGGCTCGGCTACGAGTCGCTCAAGCAGCTCGTCGTCAAGACCCTTTTCGCCGGCGAGGTGAGCGGCCTCGCGCTCGGCGACAAGCTGTGCCTGCCGTACGCGTTGCTCGAGACCCTGATAGAGCACCTGCGCATCGAGAAGCTCGTCGAGGTACGCGGCGCCAACGGGTCCGGCACCGCCGGCTACCGGTACGCCCTCACCGACATGGGCCGCGAGCGGGCGGGCGCGTACTTCGAGGCCAACGGCTATGTCGGTCCGGCGCCCGTGCCGATCAAGCAGTACACGGCCGCGATGCACAAGCTGAAGGCCGGGCGCGGCTTCCTGGATCGCTCGCGCATCGGCCAGGGCTTCACCCATCTCGTCGTCAGCCCCGAGATGCTCGACCAGCTCGGACCGGCCGTGAACTCCGGCAAGTCGGTGTTCCTGTACGGGCCGCCGGGCAACGGCAAGACCGTGGTCGCCGAAGGCATCGGGCGCGCGCTCGGCGGCGACATGTACGTGCCCTGGGCCCTCGACGTCGACGGGCAGATCATCACGATCTTCGATCCGGTGAACCACGAGACGCTCGAGGACGAGGGGCAGGCGGCCGGCAGCATCATCAAGGCGGTCGAACGCGATCGCCGCTGGGTCCGCATCAAGCGTCCGGTCGTGACGGTGGGCGGCGAGCTCACGCTGGAGATGCTGGACCTCAGCTTCAACGCGATCGCGAAGTTCTACGAGGCGCCGCTGCAGATGAAATCGAACGGCGGCGTGTTCGTCGTGGACGACTTCGGCCGCCAGCGCATCCGGCCGCGCGACCTGCTCAACCGGTGGATCGTGCCGCTCGAGAGCCGCGTGGACTACCTGACGTTGCACACGGGCAAGAAGTTCGAGATGCCGTTCGACGTGCTCATCGTCTTCGCGACCAACCTGAACCCGGAGTCGCTGGCCGACGAGGCGTTCCTGCGCCGCATCCCCTACAAGATCTTCGCGAAGAACCCGACCACCGACGAGTTCGGCCGGATCTTCGAGCTGAACTGCCGTCGGAAGGGCATCCCCTACGATCCGGTCGTCATCGAGTACCTGATCCGCCGCTACTACGAGCCGCGGGGCGTGGAGATGCGCGGCTGCCACCCGCGCGACATCGTCGAGCAGGTGATGGACATCTGCCGCTACCAGAACCGGCCGCCGGCGCTCTCGCGCGACCTGCTCGACCAGGCCTGCCGGAACTACTTCCTCGAGGAGCAGCCCGGACGCCAGACGGCCAGGCGGAACATGACTGTCGTGAAGGCCGGCCCGCGAGCCGAGCGGCGCGAGGCGGCACGGAGCGAGGAATGGCTGTCCTGACGCCGGCAGTGGCCGGCGCGCAGCCGGTGACGAGCGACGACGACTCGCGCCGGGCATCCCGGGAACGGCTGGCGGAGCTCGGCGCGCGCGCGACCACGAGCGCGCTGGTCGTGGTGCTCGCGGTCAGCATCGGGACGGAGTTCGTGAAGACCGGCCACCTCACCGGGCTGCTCCTGCTGACGAGCGAGCTGCTGGTGGTCGCCCTCACGGTCTTCAGACGGCCGGCCGTCGTCGTGGACCGTGCGCTCGGCACCCGCATTGTCGCCGGCGTGTCGATCCTCGGAGTCCCGTTCATCCGCCCGACCGGAGCGCCGCTCGCGCCGGACGTCGTCACGGCCGCAATCTCGGCGATCGGGCTGCTCGTGATCATTGTCGGCAAGGTCACGCTCGGCCGGAGCTTCGGCCTGATGCCGGCCAATCGCGGCATCGTGTGCCGCGGCATCTACCGCGTGGTGCGGCACCCCATCTACGCCGGCTACGTCGTGACGCACGCGGCCTTCCTCGTGGCGCACCCCACCACGTGGAACCTCGCGCTCGTCGTCGTGAGCGACCTGGCCCTGATGGTCCGCGCGACGTACGAAGAGCGCACCCTGTCGATGGACGCGGAATACGCGGAATACCTGACCCGGGTCCGCTGGCGCGTCGCACCGGGGTTGTTCTAGTCTGCCTTGACCTTCAACCGGTTCGCCGCGACGCTCCTCTTCATCGTCATCGCGACCACCGCGTGCCTGATGCCGGCGCAGAACGACACGTTCTGGCAGCTGCGCGCCGGACAGTACGCCTGGAACGCGGCGCACCCGCTGTACCGAGACCTGTTCTCGCACACGGTCTTCGGGCAGTACTGGCCCAACCACGAGTGGCTGACCCAGGTGGCCTTCTACGGCGCGTACCGCGTCGCGGGCATGGCCGGCATCACCGTGCTCTGTGCCGCGGCCGTCACCGGCGGCTGGGTCCTGACGTGGCGGACGATGAGGGGGACGACGTCCGTGCGGCTGCTGCTCGCTGCAACGGCGATTCCGGCCGCCGCGACGCTCTGGAGCCTGAGGCCGCAGGCGATCAGCCTCGGGTTCACCGGGCTGGTCGTCTGGCTCGTATCCACGCGACGCTGGTGGTGGGTGCCCCCCGTCGTGGCGCTCTGGGCCAACTTCCACGGCGGCGCGCTCCTCGGCGTGGTGCTCGTCGGTGGTGCGCTGGCCGGGGCGGCGGTGGGCGATCGCCGGCACGTCCCCCACGCCGCCGCGACACTCGCCCTCAGCGCCGTCGCCGTCTGCCTCACGCCCCTGGGGGTCCGCTGGTGGCCCGAGATGGTCACCTCGCTCCTGCGCATCCGGTCGCTTGGCATCGCGGAATGGCAGCCTGCGAGCCTGCGCGCGGCGGACCTGCCCTTCTGGATCCTGGCGTTGGCGTTCGTGGCGTTGACGTGGCGGTCGCGGCGGACGATGGGGACCCAGACCTCGATCCTTGGCGGCATGGCGCTGGCCACATTGCCACTGGCCGTCAGCGCGGGCCGCAACATCTCGCCTTTCCTCATGGCGGCGCTGCCGGCGATCTCGTACCTGCTGCCGGCCGACGCGACGATCTGGCAGCCTCGACTCGCAGCGCGCCCTCCGCGTCTGGCCCACGGCATCGCGGCGGTCCTGGCCGCAACCGTCGCGCTGGTCGCAATCGGCCGGGCGTGGACGGGACCCGCGCCGCGGCTCGGGTGGAATCCCCTGCCGGCAGAGGTCATTGCCGCCGTGGATCGCTGTCCCGGAAACCTCTACAACCGCTATGACGACGGCGGGTACTTCATCTGGTTCACGCCGAGCCAGCGGGTGTTCCTGGACGGGCGCCAGGATCCCTATCCCGTGGCGCTGATCCGCGAGCACCACGCGCAGGAGGTTCGAGGGGCGTCCGATGAGGAGCTCCAGCGCTGGAACATCCGCTGCGCCGCCCTTCCGCCGTCGTCGGCGACGGCCGCCCGCCTGGAACGGGCGCCGGACTGGCGCGAGACGGCCCGGGCCGGCAACTGGGTCGTGCTGGAGCGAACGGCGGAGGACCGGGTCAGTCGCCGGTGAGCTGCACGATCGTGGCGCCGAGGTGGCTCCCGGGTGCGTCGTGATGGGCGGCGACGGCCGGGTGGTCGCGCAGCACCTGCTGCACGCGGGCCCGCTGCACGCCGATGCCGCGCCCGTGAATCAGGCGCACTTCCCGAAAACCTGCCTCCTGCGCCGCCCGCAGGTACTCATCGACCACTGACGGGATGTCCCGCGGCGCGAAGCTGTGGAGGTCGAGAGTGTCCTCGATGGGAATTTCCCATCCTCCCATCCGCCCATCCTCCCATCCTCCTACTGTCCGTATTGCGCCCTGACCGACGTCTTGATGCCACCCCGCGGCGTGAACTCGCCCACGACCGTCATGCGCCGGGGGGCACAGGCGGCGACCAGATCGTCCAGGATCTGGTTGGTGGCGCTCTCGTAGAAGATGCCCTTGTTCCGGTAGTCCAGGAGGTAGTACTTCAGTGATTTCAACTCGATGCAGCGATCGCCGGGCACATAGCGGATGTGGATCGTCCCGAAATCGGGCAGTCCCGTTTTGGGACACATGGACGTGAACTCGGGGCAGTCGATCTCGATTTCGAACTCGCGTTCGGGTCGGGGGTTCGGAAACGTTTCTAATGTCGTGCTTGACATCTCAGGAGAAAGTCTAGCATCGCGCGCGATTTTCTTAGGAATCTCGCTGAAATCGCGTTGACACCCGTGCGGGTGCGCGCTAGCATACGCCGGATTTCGGCCATTTTCCGTGGCGAGCCGCCTGCGCGCGCGGCTCGGTGCTGCGGTCCATACGCTTGGCGCGCGACCACACTCAGTCAGGGGGACCAACATGGCAGAGGCCCGCAGGATGGGCAAGTCCGAGCTCTTCTCGCACTTCGCCGAGCGCTTCGAAGTGAAGCGCACGGTGTCCCGCGAGTTCTTCGACGAGCTCGCTGCTCTTGCCGAGAAGGAGCTCAAGCGCTCGGGCGAGTTCACGCTGCCCGGGATGGTCAAGCTCGTGGTCCAGAAGCGCAAGGCGCGTATGGGCCGAAACCCGGCGACTGGCGAGGCCATCAAGATTCCGGCCAAGACCGTCGTCAAGGCCCGGATCCAGAAGGCACTGAAGGACGCGGTCCTTCCGCGGAAGTAGTCGAGACATCCACGGGTCCGGCGGCCTTCCGGTCAGGGTCGCCGGGCCCCTTCGTGTTCTTCGTGCCCTTCGTGTTCTTCGTGCCCTTCGTGTTCTTCGTGTCCTTCGTGTTCAGGTTCCTCGCAGTCGCTTCGCGAACTCCCGCACGTCCAGCTTCTCCAGCTTGAACTTCAGCGTGCTGAGCGGCAGCCCCAGGTGGCGGGCCGTGGCCGTGACATTCCAGCCGTTCTTCTCGAGCGCGCGCACGAGCAGGTTGCGCTCGAACGCCGTCATCGCGTCCTGGAACAGGCTGTCGGTGCGGCGCTCGGCGCGATCGAGCTCCGCCATCCGGAACTCGAACGGCAGGTCATCCTCGGTGATCCAGGGCTTGTCGGTGATGGCCACGAGCCGTTCGATCAGGTTCTCCAGCTCGCGGATGTTTCCAGGCCACCAGTACGTAGCCAGCATGCGGAGCGCGGCGTCCGCAATGCCGTCGACGTGCTTGCGGAACTTCGTGTTGTAGCGTTTCAGGAAGAACGCTACCAGCTCCGGCAGGTCGTCCACGCGCTCGCGGAGCGGCGGCAGCTTCACCGGGATGACGTTGATGCGGTAGTAGAGGTCGTCCCGGAATCGGCCCTCTTTCACCGCCTTGTCGAGATCCACGTTGGTGGCGGCCACCAGGCGGAAGTCGGTCTTAATCGGGCGCTGGCTGCCGATGCGCTCGACCTCGCCCTCCTGAATGGCGCGCAGCAGCTTCGACTGGAGGTCCAGGCGCAGGTCGCCAATCTCGTCGAGGAACAGCGTGCCGCCGGAGGCGAGCTCGAACTTGCCGATCTGCTGCCGGACGGCCCCGGTGAACGCGCCCTTCTCGTGGCCGAACAGCACCGACTCGACGAGGTCCTGCGGGATGGCGGCCAGGTTCACCGCGACGAACGGCCCGTCGGGGGATTCGCCCTCGCGGTGCAGCAGCCGGGCCAGCAGCTCCTTGCCCGTGCCGCTCTCGCCCAGGATCAGCACCGTGGCCGACAGCCGGGCCACGCGGCGGATGAGGTCCACCACGTCGTGCATCGGGCGGCTCGGGCCGACGACGAACTCGCGTCCCGTCGTGTCGGCGGCTTCCGCCGACAGCACCTGCACCTGCCGGGCGAGCGCCTGCCGCTCGAGCGCTCGGCTGATGAGGGCGTGCACCGACTCGGCGCCCGCCGTCTTGGGCGCGAAGTGGAAAGCCCCGAGCTTGACGGCCTCGACGGCGTGGTTCACGTCGGACCCGGCGGCCGTCATCACCACCTCGGTGAGCTCGAAGTTCTCGCGCGCGATGCGGAGGATCTCGAAGCCGCTCACCCCGGGCTGGTCCACGTCGAGGAGCATGGCGTCCACGTCCTCGCGCATGAGCATTGCCAGGGCCGATTCGCCGCTCGACGCGCGCAGCACCCGGTAGTCGGCCTTGAGCGCGGCGGCGACCGCTTCGCGCCAGGCGTCGTCGTGATCGACGATCAGGACGGTTCGGGGGCGGGAGGACACGGGCGGGGCCATTCTACGGCACGACGGGTGGGGCTGCCTCCGGTTCTCGGGTTCACGGTTCTCAGGTGCGTCGTTTCGGTGTGATACTGTACGGGATTGGCCCGGCGGGGACCCTGCCATGCTTCTGCCCACCCTTGTTGCAGCACTGGCGCTCGTGGTCGCAGCGATCGCGCTGATGACCGCGCGGGGCACCCGGCGCCGGCTGGAGCGCGCCGAGCAGGCCTACTGGGATCTGCGGTATGAGCACGGCCGGCTGAAGTCGCAGGTGAAGCGGCTCGACCCCGAGGAATCCCGCGAGCCCGAGCCCGCCGCCGACCCGTCCACCACGTTCATCCCGCTCTCGTCGCTGAAGCGATGAGTGCCCGCTCACGAGGAGAGCCCGCTCCGTGGCCCAGGCCTACGACGTCGTTGTGATTGGCGCCGGCACCGGCGGGTACGTCGCCGCTATCCGTGCCGCGCAGCTCGGCCTCAAGACCGCCGTCGTGGAGCGCCAGACGGCGCTCGGCGGCACGTGCCTGATCTGGGGCTGCATCCCCACCAAGGCGCTGCTCGAGCACGCCCACGCGCTCAAGATCGTCCAGCACGCCGACACGTGGGGCATCGGGCTCGGCGGCGCGACGCCGGTGCTCGACATCGCCGCCGTCCACGCCCGTCAGGACAAGATCGTGTCCGGTCTGACCAAGGGCGTCGAGGGGCTGTTCAAGAAGCACGGAATCACCTGGGTGAAGGGCACGGCACGCCTCGCCGGCGGCGGGCGCGTCGAGGTCACTGGCGCGGACACGCAGGAACTGACCGCGAAGCACATCATCGTGGCAACCGGGTCGGCCCCGCGGAGCGTGCCCGGCGTCACCGTCGATCACACGCGCGTCATCACCAGCGACGAGGCGATCCATCTGAACGAGGTGCCGAAGTCAATCGTGGTCCTCGGCAGCGGCGCCGTGGGGGTGGAGTTCGCGTCGATCTTCAACCGCTTCGGCAGCAAGGTGACGATTCTCGAGCTGCTGCCGCGGCTCGTCCCCGTCGAGGACGACGCCGTGTCGGCCGAGCTCGCGCGGTCGTTCCGCAAGCAGGGCATCACATCCCACACCGGCGCGACGGTGACCAGAGCCGACGTGAAGGACAGCACGGTGACCGTCGAGGCGCAGCTGGCGGACGGCAAGACGGAGACGCTGAAGGCCGACTATCTGCTCGTGGCGACCGGCCGCGGGCCCGTCCTGGAGGGCCTGGGCGCCGAGGCCGCCGGCCTGTCGATCGAGAAGGGCTTCGTGAAGGTGGACCGCTACTTCCGCACGAACGTCGAGGGTATTTCCGCCATCGGCGACGTGATCACCTTCGGCGACGGATCGCGGCACCCGCAGCTCGCGCACGTGAGCTCGGCCGAGGGCATCGTCGTCGCCGAGCGGCTCGCCGGGCAGGAGCCGCGCACGATCAACTACGACCAGGTGCCGGGGTGCACGTACTGCGATCCGGAGATCGGCAGCGTCGGCCTGACCGAACAGGCGGCGAAGGATCGCGGCTACGACGTCGGCACCGGCTCGTTCCCGTTCCGCGCACTGGGCCGCGCGCGCATGGCGGACGAGACCGACGGTTTCGTGAAGATCGTGGCCGACCGGAAGTACGATGAGCTGCTCGGGGTCCACATCATCGGTCCCAGGGCGACCGAGCTCATCGCGGAGGCGGTGGTGGCGCTCCGTACCGAGTGCACGGTCGAAGAGCTGATCCGGTCCATTCACCCGCACCCGACCATGTCGGAGGCAGTCGGCGAGGCGGCGCACGCCACCCACGGCGCCGCGATCCACATCTGACCATGTCCACTCCAGTCCTGATGCCGCAGATGGGCGAGTCGGTCGCCGAGGGCACCATCGTCCGGTGGATGAAGAAGGTGGGAGAGTCGGTGGCGCAGGACGAGCCGCTCTTCGAGATCTCCACCGACAAGGTCGACGCGGAGATCCCTTCGCCGGCGGCCGGCGTTCTCGCCGAGATCAAGGTGAGGGAAGGCGAGACGGTGCCGGTGCACAGCATCGTCGCGACGATTGGAGACGGCACTGCGCGCCTGGACGAGGCGGCGTCCCAGGACGCCGCGGTCGAGGCTGCGCCCCTCGCGCCGTCGCCCGGGAGCACGGAAGCCGGGCCCCGCGCCGCCGCAGCCGCCGAGGAGGCTCACCCGGACGACGTCCGCCGGACGAGGTCGTCGCCGCTGGTGCGGCGGATCGCCCGTGAGCACAACGTGGAGATCGCCGCCCTGCAGGGCAGCGGCGTTGGCGGACGGGTGACCAAGCGCGACATCCTCGACTACCTGGAGCGGCGGCCGGCCGCAGGCGCCGCGCCGGCAGGCGGGCACGTGCCCGCGTACCGGCCAGGCGAGCGCGTCGAAATCGTGCCGATGGGTGTGATGCGGAAGAAGATCGCCGAGCACATGGTGCTCAGCCGGCGGACCTCCGCTCACGTGCACTCGGTGTTCGAGGTGAACTTCGCGCGGGTTGCCGCGCTGCGCGAGGAGCACAAGGCGGCCTACGAGCGTCACGGGACGAAGCTGACGTTCCTGGCGTTCATCGCCAAGGCGGTCATCGACGCCATCAGCGCGTTCCCGCTGCTCAATTCGTCGATCGACGGCGACAACGTCGTCTACAAGAAGGACGTCAACCTGGGCATCGCCGTCGCGCTCGACTGGGGGCTGATCGTGCCCGTGGTCCAGGGCGCCGACGAGAAGAACCTGCTCGGCCTCAGCCGGTCGATTGCCGATCTCGCGGCGCGGGCGCGCGCCAAGCAGCTGAAGCCGGAGGACGTGCAGGGTGGCACCTTCACGATTACCAACCCCGGCATCTTCGGCGCGCAGTTCGGCATGCCGATCATCAACCAGCCGCAGGTGGCCATCCTCGGCGTCGGCGCGATCGAGAAGCGCGCCGTCGTCGTGGACGACGCGATCGGCATCCGGCCGATGGGATACCTGACACTCGGCTTCGACCATCGCATCGTGGACGGGGCGGTGGCCGACCAGTTCCTGTCGAAGCTCAAGGCGACGCTCGAAGGCTTCGACGCGTCCTGGATGTGATTTCCGGCGGCGACGCGCGGCCGCTCGCGGTCCAGTGGCTGGGCACCGTGCCGTACGCCGAGGGGCTGGAGCGCCAGCGCGCCCTCGTCGAGGACCGTCGCGCCGGACGGGCTCCCGACACGCTCCTCCTGCTCGAGCACCCGCACGTGATCACTCTCGGCGTGAAGCGCGACGCCGCCCGCTCGCACGTCCAGGCGCCGCCCGACGTGCTGGCCGCTCGCGGCGTCGAGGTCTTCGAGACGGGCCGCGGCGGTGACGTCACCTACCACGGGCCCGGTCAACTCGTCGCATACCCGGTGATCGACCTGCGCCCGGATCGCTGCGACGTGCACCGCTACGTGCGGGATCTCGAGGAGACGATGATCCGCACGTGCGCCGCCTTCGGCGTCACGGCGGGCCGGATTGCCGGCCTCAGCGGGGCCTGGGTCAGCGACCGGAAGATTGGCGCGGTCGGCGTGCGGATCTCGCGGTGGATCACGAGTCACGGCATCGCGCTGAACGTCGCGACGCGGCTCGAGTACTTCGATCTGATCGTGCCGTGCGGGATCCGCGACAAGGGCGTGACCTCGCTCGCCCGCGAAGCCGGCCGCCAGGTCGGCGTGGCCGACGCGCTGGCGCCGTTTGCCGACGCGTTCGCGGCAGTGTTCGCCCGCAACCCCATGGGCGAACCCATTCCCGCCACGAACACCCACGGCTGAGGGCTCCTCCCGCCGGCGATGTCACGCGATTCGCATCACTGACTCACTCTGCCCGGGAGCCGCCTGATCGCCGGACCCGCGACGAGGCCGAGGCGGTCGCCGGTCCCGGGGCCTGTCGTCATGAGTGCCGGCACGGGCGCGGTCAGCGTCAGCGAGCCGCTCGTCTGACTGTCGTCGGTGAAGGTGATCACGGCATCGACCCGATCCGCGTGGCGGTCCGGAGAGGTATCCGACGCCACCAGGTAATTCGACGTGAGCGTTCCACGCGGCCCGATCGTGCTGTAGCTGCCAACCCAGGCCTCGGGCCCGAACGGGTCCGTTTCCGCGTAGAGGCTGCCGTTCTTGAAGAGTCGAATCGTGACCGTGTTGATCGTCGCGCCGACGCCCGCCGTCTCCTTGAGAGTGATAGTGCCGGTGTACTCGTAGGCTCCACTACTCGTCTGCGACGACACTTCGGTCATCGTGCCGCTGATGGCGGCATGAGTCGGCGCGGGTGTTGGAGTCGGTTTGGCCGGGCTGCCGCCACCGCCACATCCCCCAACAGACGCGGCAACCGTGACAAGAGCAGCCAGGGCGATCGGGATTCGTATCGACACGCTGGGGACCTCGGTGTGAGATCAGTCCGCCGACGTGCGAGATGATGCACACCCCGGCGCCGAGGCACAAGTGACCCCGGGGAAACCACCGCCCGGCTCGCGCGCTTTGCTGACGGGCTGAACTTCAGTTCGGCCGGAACGGCCGGTCCTACCCGGCGTTCGCTTCTTCCATCGCCACGCGCTCGCGCGGCCCGAGGGGCGGCATCTCGATTCCGGCAACCCCCTGTGGACCGAAGACGGCGGGCATGGACGCGAACACCGGGCCGCCAGGACGGTGCGGATCGGCTACGAAACAACACAGGCGGCGGTGCGATGCGGTGAGGATCGCCTGCACGACCGTCGCGGCGGCCGATGCCAGCTGGTACGGACCTGGCGGCCAGCTCGCCCGCAGCCGATCGTCGATCCGGGCGAGCTGTCCGGCCGTGAGCACCTGCGTCAGCGGCGTGCCCGCTGCCGCAGCCGCGGACCACACCGCCACCCATCGCGGCGGCACGCCGACGAGCGTGACCGACACATCGGGCGCCGACCAGTCCAGCTCCAGCGCGGCGAGCGCGCGGGCGGCGGACGCCATCGCCACCGGGGCCGACCCGACCAGGCGGACCACTGGAACGCCGGCCTCCACCGCGGCGGCGCGAAGCACGTCGCGCTGCGCCGCACCGGCCGCGACGATGACCGCCCGAGGGGCCAGCGCATGCACGCGGCGGACGAGCTCGAGCGCCGCGTCGCCGGTCCACTCGCCCCCGCCGAGCCGGTCCGCGAGCACCACGACGGCGGCGCCGGCGGCCATCATCGGATCATCGGTGCCGTCGAGGCGGGTGTCGAAGCGCTCGATGGGCCCGCTCTGAAGGATGTCGAGGGCCTTGCCTCGGGCGACGGCGCCGGCGTCATCGACGATGAGGATGCGGGGGACGACGTCCCGGCAGGCGAGGGATCGTGCCACGAGGCCGCCGAGCTCGCCCGCGCCGAGGATGGCGACCGTCTGCATGGCTACGGTATTGTATACGTCGGCTCCCGACAGGTTCCCATGTCCACTCTCGACGGCACGGTGGCGCTCGTAACCGGCGGATCGCGCGGCATCGGCCTCGCGACGGCGGATGCGCTTCTGTCGGCGGGCGCCTCGGTGGTCATTACCGGCACGCAGACGCCGACGCTCGAGACCGCGGCCGCCAGCCTGTCGCGCGACGGCTCGCGGAAGGACCGCGTCGCGGCCCTGACCGCCGACGTGCGCGAGCCGGGCGAGGTCGATCGGGTGTTCGCCGCCGCCGTCGGCCGCTTCGGCGGCCTCGACATCCTGGTCAACAACGCCGGCGTCGGCGGCTTTTCGCCGGTCGCGTCGATGGACCGCGACCAGTGGCAGCGCATTCTCCAGACGAACCTGACCGGCGTGTTTCACTGCTGTCACGCCGCCATCCCGCACTTGAAGGCGCGGGGCGGCGGCTGGATCATCAACGTCAGCAGCCTCGCGGCGAAGAACCCGTTCGTCGGCGGGGCGGCCTACTGTGCGTCGAAGGCGGGGCTCAACGCGTTCACCGAGGCCCTGATGCTGGAGCTGCGCCACGAGGGCATTCGTGTCGCGACGGTCATGCCGGGCTCGGTGCGGACGGGGTTCTCGACCGGCGGCGACGCCGCCGGTACCGAATGGAAGCTGGCCCCCGAGGATGTCGCCGAGGTGATTCTCGATTTGGTCCGCCACCCCGCGCGCAGCCTGCCGAGCCGCGTCGAGATCCGGCCATCGCGCCCTCCGCGGAAATGATGTCCGGCACCGATCCGGCGCGCGACGCACACCTGGCGAGCGGCACGACGCCCGCCGCGATCGGCTCGTACCAGATTCTGGGGCGACTCGGCGCCGGCGGGCTCGGCGAGGTGTTCCGCGCCCGCGATACCGTCCATGGGCGGACCGTCGCCCTCAAGGTCGTGCCGGCGGCCGTGTCGGCCGACCCCGTCCGGGCGGCTTCGCTCAAGAAGCTCGCCGCCGCGCTCTCGAACGTCTCGCATCCCGGCCTGGCCGAGCTCTACGAGTGCGGCGAGGCCGAGCGCGAGTTGTTCCTTGCCTCCGAGTACGTGCCCGGACAGACGCTGGTCGAGGTCACGGCCGGCCGTGGGTTGCACCCCCGGCGCGCCACCGGGATTGCCCTCGAGATCGTCGAGGCGCTGGCGGCGCTGCACGCGGCCGGACTCACGCACGGCGATCTCCGGCCCGACAACATCGTCATCACCCCGAAGGGGCATGCGAAGCTGATTGATCCGGCGCTGGCGCCGTTCACGGCGGGCGGCGCGATCCGGGCGACTGCCGGCGCGCGGCTCGGCGGGCTGCCGGCGTCGGCCGCGCCGGTCCTGCGCTACCTCGCGCCGGAACAGGCGGCCGGCGAGCGCATGGACGCCCGCGGCGATCTGTTCGCGCTCGGGTCGGTGCTGCACGAGATGCTGACCGGCGAGTCGCCGTTCGATCGCCCGACGTCGGATCAGATCGTCCTCGCCGTGCTGCAGGCAGTGCCGCCCGCGCCCAGCAGCCGGACGCCGGCGGTGCCCGCCGAGCTCGACGTCATCACGACGCGGGCGCTGGCGAAGAGCCTGGACCGCCGGTACCCGAGCGCCGCGGCCTTTGCCGAGGACCTCCGCCTGGTCAAGTCCGTACTCGATGCGGAGGTTGCCGGACAGGCGCCGCCAGAGCCGCCCGCCGGCGCGACAGGGCAATCGAAGGCCCTCGTCATCGCCCTCCTGCTCGTGCTGGGAGGGCTCGTCGCCTGGTGGGAGTGGGGTGCGATCGCGGGCTTGTTTTGAACACGAAGAACACGAAGAGCACGAAGGACACGAAGGACACGAAGGACACGAAGGACACGAGGCGCGAACGCAGATGCGATTGTACGCGGGGCCGAACTTCCGCCCTCGCCAAGGTCCCGCCGGCCCGTCGCATCTCCAGCGTGGGCTGGTCAGTTCGGCCATTCGCGGGTCGATCCTCCTCGGGGCCGTCGCGCTCATCGTGCCGGCTTCGGCCATTCCGGCAACGACTGCAGACAGTGCTCCCGTCGAATACGGGTACCGCATCGTCAACAGCTACCCGCACGACCCGGGAGCGTACACGCAGGGGCTGCTGTTTCACGACGGATTCCTGTTCGAGAGCACCGGGCGGAACGGCCACTCGTCGGTGCGGAAGGTCCGGCTCGAGACCGGGGAGGTCGTTCAGCAACAGCCGGTCGACTCGAGGTACTTTGCCGAGGGGCTGACTCTCTGGAAAGGTCGCCTGATTCAGCTGACCTGGCAGAGCCATCTCGCGTTTGTCTATGACGCGCAGACGTTCAGGTTCGAGCGGTCCTTCCGGTACTCGGGCGAAGGATGGGGCCTGACGAGTGACGGCACGCACCTGGTCACGAGCGACGGCACCGCCACGCTGCGCTTCCTGGATCCCGAGTCGTTCACCGAGCGTCGCCGCGTCGTGGTGAAGGCCGGCGGCCTTCCCGTGGCGAGTCTGAACGAGCTGGAGTTCGTTCGCGGAGAGATCTACGCGAACGTGTGGCACACGGATCGAATAGCCCGCATTGCCCCGGATTCCGGGCGTGTCGTGGGCTGGATCGACATGACGGGTCTGCTGTCGCCCGCCTACCGGATGGATCCGGAAGGCGTCCTCAACGGCATCGCGTTCGATCCGGATCGTGGCCGTGTGTTCGTCACAGGCAAGTTGTGGCCGAAACTGTTCGAGATTGACGTGCAGCGGCGTCGCGGGCGGCCGAACTGACCGGCCTGCGCTGACGCTGCGGCGGTCCGCCGAAGCCTTGGCAGAGGCGGAAGTTACGCAGGCCTCGTCCCCACCACGGATACCAGCTTTTCCACGTCGATGTTCGAGCCGCTGACGACGATGGCCACTCGGCGTCCGTCCAGCGGGAGGCGCCGGCCCACCACCGCCGCTATGGCCGCGATGCCCGCGCCTTCGGCGACCAGATGCTCTTCCGCCAGCAGTCCCCGGATTCCATCCGCCAGATCCTGCTCCGACACGGTCACTACGTCCCGCACGAGATCGCGGATGTAGGGCCACGTGCGAGAGTCGGCCTCGACGTTGCCGCCCAGACCGTCCGCAATCGTGGGTTCGACGTCGATCGTGACCAGGCGGCCGGCGGCGCGCGCGGCCGAGAAAGCGCACGACGCCTCCGCTTCGACGCCGATCACCGCGACATCCGGTCCCAGCCCGCTCACCGCGACGGCAATGCCGCTGATCAATCCGCCGCCGCCGATCGGCACGAGCACGCAGTCCACCTCCGGCCAGTCCTCGACGATCTCGAGGCCTGTCGTCCCGCCGCCGGCAATCACGTCGTCGTTGTTGTAGGGCGAGATGAAGACGGCACCGCGCTCGGCCGCGTACTGGAGCGCCAGCCGTTCGGCGTGCTCGTAGTCGTCGGCCACCGCCTCGAGGCGCGCGCCGTGGCGGCGGATCGCGTCGAGCTTGGTCCGCGGCGCCTGCCGCGGGGTGAACACTACCGCCGGAAGACCAGCGCCCTCTGCTGCCCACGCGATCGCCCGGCCGTGATTCCCAGCCGAGGCGGTGACGACCGTCGGCGTCGCGCCGCCGGACCGTTCGACCAGCCGGGCGACGGCGTTCATCGCGCCACGAACCTTGAACGAGTGCGAGATCTGCAGGGACTCCAGCTTGAGGCGGATGTCGGCGCCCGCCAGGCCGGAGAGCCAGTGCGAACGAACGAGCGGCGTCCGGGTCAGGGCCTGCCCGATTCGTACCCGGGCGGCGACCACGTCGGCAAGGGTGACCATCTGCCGAACGATGATAGCCTCAGGCGATGAGGCTCGCCGTGTTCCCCGCGCCGCCGTTCTACGAGAACACCTACCTCGCGTCGTGCCCGGACACGGGGCGAGCGGTCGCGGTGGACCCTGGCGACGGAACCGGGAGCCTGCTCGAGACGGTGCGCACCTCGGGCTTTGCGCTGCAGGCGGTCCTCCTCACGCATGCCCACCTGGACCACGTCTCCGGCGTCCACCTGGTGAAGGCGGCATTCGACGTGCCGGTCTACCTTCATCCCGCCGATCGCTTCCTCTACGACGGCGTCGTCGAGCAGGGGCGGCTGTTCGGCATCGACGTGCAGGCCCAGCCGGCACCGGATGCCGAGCTGCACGACGGGGACAGGATAGAGGTCGGGCGGCTCATTTGGCGCGTCCACGAGACGCCGGGCCACTCGCCAGGCGGCGTCTCGTTCGAAGTCGTCGATCCGGCGAACGGCGCCAGCCTGTTCGTGGGAGACGCGCTCTTCGCGGGATCGATTGGCCGGACGGATCTGCCAGGCGGGGACTACTCCACGCTCATCGGATCGATTCGCGGCGTGCTCTTCGCGTTCGGGGACGACGTGCCGGTGTATTCGGGACACGGCGAGCCCACCACGATCGGGCACGAGCGGCGGAAGAACCCGTTCCTGCGCTGAGCGCTCATGTCGCGCAGGCCTTCAGGCAATCTCTCATCAGCGCAGACCTTCGGGTCTGCTGCTCGCGACCGTTGGCAGGCCTGAAGGCCTGCGCTACATGAGCGCTACACGAGCGCGCGGGCGATGCATGTAGCGCAGACCTTCGGGTCTGCCCGCGGACTCCGCTAGTCGGCGCCCGACGCCCGCGAGACGCCCAGTTCCACGCGCCCCGTGCGCACCCGATCGCCGGGCTTGAGCGCCAGCCGGGTGACCCGTTCGTCATTGACGAAGGTGCCGTTGGTGCTCTTCAGGTCCTCGATTTCGAGGACGCCCTCCGGGCTGACGGTGAATCGGCAGTGGAAACGCGAGACGAGGGGCGCCTCCACGACGAAATCCGCCCGCGTGGCTCGTCCCAGGGTCTTGACCGCGCCAGGGGTCAGGCGGAAGGTGAACGAGCCGGATTCGCTGCTATTTTCGGTGCTGGCGAGGATCCACATGCAATACAGGCCACATCATACCGCGCCGGAGTGAAACTTCCCCGGCCGCTTCCTCGTCATCTTCAACAGGCCGTGAGAGTTGTGCGCGCTTCCGGCCCCAGACGAGGACAGCATGAAGAAGTCTCGCAAGTGGCTGCTCGCTTTGACAGCAGCCGTGGTCATTCTGGTCGCCGGCATCTGGGGCTTCACGACCCTGAGCGGCGCCACCCCCTCCATCGATGCCTCGCGCGTCGTGACCGTCGAGCGGGGCACGATGACCCGCTCCGTGGTGGCCACGGGCAAGGTCGAGCCCATCACGAAGGTCGAGATCAAGTCGAAGGCCAACGGCATCATCGAGAAGCTCAACGTGGACGTCGATCAGGTCGTCAAGGCCGGCGACATCCTCGTGGAGCTGGACAAGGAAAACCTGCGTGCGCAGGTGCGCGAGGCCCGGGCCAACCTGCTGGCCGCCAGGGCCGCCGCGGAGGCCGCCCAGGCGCAGCTCCGGAAGAACAAGGTCGAAGCCGTGGCGCCCGACGTCGAGTTCGCCCAGCGCAACTACGATCGCGCCACCCAGCTGGCCGACGAGAAGCTCATCGCGCCCCAGGGACTGGACGAGGCGAAGAGCGCGCTAGAGCAGGCGGAGAACCGGAGGAGCGCGGCGCAGGTCCAGCTCGGCATCAGCGAGGCGAAGGTGAGCGAGGCGCAGGCCAACGTGGCGCAGGCCCAGGCCGCCGTCGAGCGCGCCGAGGAGCAGCTGGCCAACGCCACCATCCGGGCCCCGATCAGCGGGACGGTGCTCACGCGCGACGTCGAGATCGGCAGCCCCGTCTCGTCGATCCTCAACATGGGATCGGCGGCAACGCTGGTCATGACGCTCGGCGACATCAACCAGGTCTTCGTGCGTGGGAAGGTGGACGAGGTCGACATCGGCCACGTCAAGCTGGACCAGCCGGCCCGCATCACCGTCGAGACCTTCAAGGACCGGAAGTTCGAGGGCAGGGTCACGCAGATCTCGCCCATCGGCGCCGAGAAGGACAACGTGACCACCTTCGAGGTGAAAGTGTCGATCCAGAATCCCGGCAACGCCCTCAAGGCCAACATGACGGCCAATGCCGAGATCATCCTCGAGGAGTTCCCCAACTCGCTGATCATCCCCGAGAGCGCCATCACGTACGACGCCCAGCGCAACCCGACGGTGGAGCTGCTGGACCCGTCCGCGAAGAACGGCCGCCGCAAGGTCACGATCAAGACCGGCGTCGGCAATGGCACGAAGACGCAGGTACTGACCGGCCTCGAGCAGGGACAGAAGGTCGTGCAGCCGAGCTGAACATTGACGATTGGTGATTGACGATTGACGATTGATTGACGATTGGCCTGCGATGCGCGAAGCCCTGGTCGAGACCTTCCAGAATCTCTGGGCGCACAAGCTCCGCAGCTTCCTGACGATGTTCGGGATCCTGTGGGGCGTGATCTCGGTCGTCATCCTGTCGGCGACGGGCGAGGGCTTCCGGCAGGGCAACGAGCACGTCCTGACGGAGCTCGGCAAGAACATCGCGATCGTCTGGGGCGGCCGGACCAGCCTGCAGGCGGGCGGCGAGCGCGCGGGCCGGCGCATCACGCTGACCGCCGAGGATGCGCGCGTGCTCCGGCAGGATTCGCGGCTGGTGCGGGTGGCGACGCCCGAGATCCAGCGCGGCGGGATGTCGGTGAAGAGCGCGTACAACGCCGGCGCCCCCAGCGTCCACGGCGTGGAACCGAGCTACCAGGACATCCGCACGCTGGACCTCGAGGACGGACGGCAGCTCAACTGGGCCGACGAGCGTCAGGTGCGGCGTGTCGCCATCCTCGGCGACGACATCTACAGGCAGCTGTTCGCCGGGCGTCAGGGCATCGGGCAGCCCATCACCATCAACGGCATCGGCTACACGATCGTGGGCAAGATCCGGCACAAGGACCAGGACAGCAACTACAGCGGACCGGACAACGACAAGGTGTTCGTGCCGTTCTCGTCGATGGCGAAGGACTTCCCGATCCCGAACGCGGCGCAGCCAGACGCGGTCTCGAACATCATCGTTACGCCGTACCAGTGGGTGGTGGACGACCTGCCGCGCCAGCTCAACGAGCGGACCGGGCTCATCCGCGACATCGACTGGGCGCTCCAGAAGGACATGCGTGCGACGCTGGCCAGGCACAAGGGATTCGACCCCGACGATCGCGAGGCGATCTGGGTGTGGGACACGTCGGTGAACTCGCTGATGTTCGGCCGCATGGTGGACACGATGAAGAACTTCTTCACGGTGGTCGGGTTCATCACGCTCGCGCTGGGCGGCCTTGGTGTGATGAACATCATGCTCATTGCCGTGAAGGAGCGGACGCGCGAGATTGGTGTCCGGAAGGCGCTCGGGGCCACCACGAGCGCCGTCCTGCGCCAGTTCTTCCTCGAGGGGTTCTTCATCACGATCATCAGCGGGTCCATTGGCCTTGGAATCGCGCTGGCGCTCTGCGCGGGCATCAACACGCTGCCGATGCCCACGCGCTTCGAGGGGATGATCCTCTCCACGCAGGCTGCGGCGCTCACCGTGTGCTCGCTGGTGGCCATCGGCGTGCTGACCGCGCTCTACCCGGCCCGCCGCGCGGCGGAGCTGCCGCCGGTCGAAGCCCTCCGGTACGAGATGTAGTGATGGATCGCGCGATGCCGACCGACGCCGTCCTCCCCGGGCCCGCCATTGCTCGTGCGCCGGCGCGCGGGCTGCACGGCTCCCGCGTCCTGGTCGAGGTGTGGCGCGAGGCGCTGCACGGGATGGTGCGCAACCGCTTCCGCGCGGGGCTGGCCACGCTCGGCATCTCGTGGGGCATCGTCTCGGTGGTCATGCTGCTGGCGTACGGGAACGGCTTCCGCGATGCCCTGGCGGCCGGGTTCGCCAACGCGTTCGGCAGCGGCGTGGTGATCTCGTGGCCCGGCCAGACCAGCATGCAGGCCGGCGGCGAGCGCGCCGGCCGGCCGGTCAGGGTGACCGTGGCCGATGCGCTCCAGATCGCCGAGCTGCCGCTCGTCAAGGCCGTCAGCCCGGAGCTCGTGGAAGAGCAGTCGGTCACCTACGGGACGAAGCAGGCGTCGTATCTCGTGCGGGCCGTCGCCCCGTCGTACGGCCGTATGCGCACGGAGATTCCGCTCCCCGGCGGCCGCTTCCTCGACGACGAGGACGTGCGCCTCCACCGGCGTGTGGCCTTCATCGGCGCCGAGGTGAACCGGAAGCTGTTCGGCGAGAGCAACGCCGTCGGCCAGTCGATCCGCATCCGCGGCCTCTCCTTCGAGGTGATTGGCGTGATGAAGGAGAAGGCGCAGCTCTCGAACTACTTCCGCCCCGACGTGCAGAGTATCTTCGTGCCCTACACGGTCGCGAGCCAGATCTGGTACCAGCCGTACACGGACGTGGTCGTCTGGCAGGCCGTGGACGCGTCGCAGGGCGACAAGGCCGAGCGGCAGGTCTCGGAGCTGCTCGGCAAGCTGGCCAACTTCAACCCGCACGACGAGCGCGCGCTGCGGAACTGGGGCTCGGCGAAGTCGGAGGAAGTGACCCGCGGGATGGTGATGGGTCTGAAGCTGGTGCTCGGGTTCATCGGCGTGCTCACGCTCGGGATTGGCGGCGTGGGCGTCATGAACATCATGTTCGTGTCGGTGCAGGAGCGGACCCGCGAGATCGGGATCCGCAAGGCGCTCGGGGCGAAGCGCCGCCACATCCTGCTGCAGTTCCTCTTCGAAGGCATCGCCACCAGCCTGGCCGGCGGCGCGGTGGGCGTCCTGCTCTCGCTCGTGCTCGTCTGGATGTTCAGCCCGCGGCCGTTCCTCTCGGAGCTGCTGGACGACTCGACGCACGCCCTCGACATTCACCTCATGCTGTCGGGCCAGCTCCTGCTGATCTGCAGCGGCATCCTGATGCTCGTGGGGCTCGTCGCGGGCCTGCTGCCCGCCATCCGGGCCTCGCGGCTCGATCCCATCGAAGCGCTGCGCTACGAATAGCGCGGGTTCCAGGGGTTCCACGGGTTCAGGAGAACGACGGACCCGTCGGTTCATCGGGTTGGCGGGTTCCTGTGGTTCCTGGTTCGCCAGGTTCTTGTTTCGCCGGTTCGGTTCCCGCGCCTGAGTCCTCGGTTCGGACGTCGCGGCGGGAGTCGACCCGAACCTGCCGACCCGAACCTGCCGACCCGAACCTGCCGACCCGAACCTGTCGAACCGAACCTGCCGAACCGAACCTGCCGAACCGAACCTGCCGAACGAGAACGCGAGGAACCCAGCACCCTGGAACCTGTCAACCCGATGAACCGACGAGTAGTTCCCCTGGAACCCGTGGAACCCCGGAACCCGCGTGCCCTACTTCTTCCGCGCCAGCGCCTGTCCCAGCCAGTCGAGAATCGACTTGCCGACGCGAGGATCCACGACGTTCGTCGTCAGATTCGCGTACTCCTCGATGTCGCCCGTCTTCGCCGGCACCAGCAGGTGGTTCACGCCGCCCAGGTGCACCACCTTCGCATAGTCGTCGGGCGCTTTCTTCCTGGCCCTGGCCAGCGTGCCCAGGGCGTCGGCGTGCCGCGGCGGCACCTGCTTGTCGAGATCACCCTGCACGATCAGCAGCGGCTGCTTCACCTTCGGCATGACGGTCGCCGGGGAGAACGCCAGGAAGCTCTTGAACCACGGCGTCTCGGCCTGCGTGCGGAGCGGCAGCGGCACGCCGCTCCAGTTCCCCTGGCCGAGCACGGCGGCCTGGATCTGCTTCTGGAGCTCGATCTTGGCCTGGCGATCGCCCGGCTTCAGGTTGCTGCGATCCAGGAGGTACTGCTGCTGTTCGAGCACCAGAGCTCCTCCGGTTCCCGACGCCCCGGCTATCAGCGCCACGGCCGCGATGTCGTCGTCGCGGCTGGCCGCGATGAGCGAGGTCCAGGCCCCTTCGCTGTGCCCGACGAGGACGATGCGCTTCCCGTCGATGTCTTTTCGTTCACGCAGGAACCTGACCGCCGCCAGGACGTCGGTCGCGTAGTCCTCGAGCGTGGCCGACTCGGGACGCCCCCCGCTCTGGCCGACGCCGCGCTTGTCGTACCGCAGCACGTAGTAGCCGCCGTCGGCCAGCGTGCCGGCCAGCTGCGCGAAAATCGGGATGCCGGCCACCGTCTCGTCGCGGTCCGCCGGACCGGAGCCACTGACCAGGACGATGGCCGGATAGCGGCCCTTGCGGTCCGCCGCGGGCTGCCCCGACGGCTGGCTCAGCGTGCCGGCGAGCGAGAAGCCGTTGGCGGGAATGCTGACGCCCTGGTCGCCGGCCCGGCTCAGGAGCTGCGCCCGCGTCGCCACGGACGAGAAATCGTCGCGGACCACGAGCAGCGCCTGCGCCGCCACCTCGAAGCGCACGAGCCGCCCGGCCTCGTCGGTCCAGACGGTCGCGTCGAGCGGCGTCCCGGGGTTGTTGAACGTCAGGGCGTACGTGCGCACGTCCACGATCCGCTTTGCAGTCTCGATCTTCTGCGAGGACCGCGCGTTCTGCTTGACCGTGATCTCGGCCTGGGGCGCGACATACACGCGGAACGTGCTGCCGTCGGGGATCGAGGCCAGACGCAGCGCCAGCGCCTCGTAGCTCCCGAAGAACAGGTTGGGCAGCACGATGGAGTCTGGAGCGACCGTATCGGCCTTCCGGGTCACGACGCCGCTCTGGTTCACCTCGCTCTGGGCCTGCGTGCCGGAAAACGTCGTGTGGAGGTTGATCGTGGCGCCCTTCGTGGACGCGTCGAGCACCAGCTCCTGCGGGTGCCACTCGTGGTCGTATCTGATCTCCAGCTTGCGCGTGGTGAGGTCCAGCGGCGGCCCGAGCCGGCCGTTTCCGTTCAGCGTCCAGCCCTCCGCCGTGTGCCGCACGATCACCTGCTCGGTGCCGACCGCGGTGCCGTGCAGGAACACCCGGAACGTCGCCTCACCGTCCGTCTCCTGGGCGCCGGCAGGCGCCGCCAGGCCGAGCGCGATTGAGACGGAAAGGGCGAGACCCGTACAATGACGGAGGAACACAGCCATATTGGCCAGAATATCATCAGCAGAACGGGCGGACGACACATGGCCGTAGCGGGCGGCACGGCATACACGGCGGCGCACGACGCGGCGGCATTCAGGAGGCGCCACGAACGGGCGCTGCTGCGGGTCACGGGCGGCGATCGCCTGGCATGGCTCCAGGGCCTCCTGACCAACGACGTGAACGTCGTCGCCGGAGGCGGCGCATGCGACGCCGTCTGGCTCACGCCACAGGGTCGGATGGTCACCGACACGACAGTCGTCGAGACGGGCTCCTTTGCGTGGCTCGACGTCCCGGCGGCGATTGCCGGCACGCTGGCGCAGAAGCTGGATCTGCTGATCTTCGCCGAGGACGCCCGCGTGGCCGTCGATACCGAAGCCACGTCGATCGGGGTCTACGGGCCTGCGGCGGCCGACGCGGTCGAGGCCGCCCTGGGCGACGCCATTCCGGCCGGCCGCCTGCGCGGCCTGGAGGGCCAGCAGACCGCTGCGAGCGGCGACGGAGCCCTGATCGTGGCGGTCGATACGTCGCTGGGCGTGACGGGCCTGCGGGTCCATGCGCCGGCAGCGCGCGCCGCCGGCATCGAGGAGGCGCTCGCGCACGGCGGCGCGCGACCGCTGGACGATGACACGGCCGAGGTCCTCAGGGTGGAGGCCGGCATCCCGCGGTTTCTCGTCGATGCGAGCGAGGAGACCATCCCGCTCGAGGCGGGCCTGGATCGCCTCTTGAGCCAGACGAAGGGCTGCTACGTCGGCCAGGAGATCATCGTCCGGATTCGCGACCGTGCCCACGGGCGCGTGGCGCGACGGCTCGTCGGGCTGCAGCTGCCAGCCGACGCGCCGACACCCGTCCCTGGGCAGGAGGTCAGCCTCGACGGGCGCCCCATGGGGCGCGTGACGAGCGCGGTCAGATCGCCCGCGCGCGACTGCCCGATCGCGCTCGCCATGCTCCATCGCGAGGCCACCGAGCCCGGAACGCTGGTGACGCTGGAGGGTGGAACACGTGCCGAGGTGACGACGCTGCCGTTCCGCACGTAGGTCCACCTGCCGCGCAGACCTCAGGTCTGCCCGTCCACTTGTAGCGCAAGACCTTCAGGTCTGCCCGTCCACCTGTAGCGCAGACCTTCAGGTCTGCCCGTTCCGCATCTTGCAGGCCTGAAGGCCTGCGCTACATCTGGGTCAATCTTGCAGGCCTGAAGGCCTGCGCTACATCTGGGGTCAATCTTGCAGGCCTGAAGGCCTGCGCTACATCTGGGTCAATCTTGCAGGCCTGAAGGCCTGCGCTACATCTGGGGTCAATTCTGCAGGCCTGAAGGCGTGCGCTACATCTGGGGTCAATCGCCGGCGGCCAGCCGGTGGATCAGTTCCGCATCGGCCTCGGGGAACTCCAGCGACTCGAGGTCGGCCCGCAACACCCACTGCATCTCCTGCCCGAGCAACGGAGCCGGCGATCCCGCAATCGTGCCGCGGTAGAAGTGCAGCTCCACGCTGCGCCCGGGATAATCGTGCCGGGTCACCAGCAGGCGCGTGCCAACCCGGATGTCCACGCCCAGCTCTTCCCGGATCTCGCGCCGCAGGCACGCTTCCGGCGATTCCCCGGGCTCACACTTGCCGCCCGGGAACTCCCAGGCGCCCGCCAGGTGCGTCCCGGCCAGGCGGCGCGTGAGCAGGAACTGGCCGTCGCGCTCGACGACGGCTGCCGCCACGACAACCGGTCCAGACTGGCGCTCGCTCATGACCCGCTCGCGCGTGGGCTGACCGGCGGATGGGGCCCGTTCAGCGTCGCGCAGAACCGCCGCATGGGGCACGTCGGGCAGCGAGGTTTCCGGGCCGTGCACGCCGTGGCGCCCAAGTCCATCAGGGCCTGGTTGAAGTCGAACACGTGCTTTCTCGGCACCAGCGTCTCGGACAACGTCCAGAGGTGCTGCACGGCCGCGTGGCGCTTGGGATCCCCACGTCCGACGAACACCCGGTGCAGCACGCGGGCGACGTTGGTATCGAGGATCGCGGCGCGCTCGCGAAAAGCGAAGCTTCTGATCGCGCCCACCGTGTAGCGTCCCAGGCCCTTGAAGCCGAGCAGCGTCGCCTCGTCGCGGGGCAGCAGCCCGCCGAACCGGGCCACGGCTTCGCGTGCGATCGCCTGCAGGCGCCGAGGACGGATGTTGTAGCCGAGGGGACGCCAGAGGCCCGACACCTCCGCCTCGTCGGCCGCGGCCAGCGCGTCGAGCGTGGGGAATCGCGCCAGCCACTCGTGGTACTTCGGCAGCACGCGATCGACCTGCGTCTGCTGCAGCATCACCTCGGACACCAGGATGTGGTACGGGTCGGCCGTGTCCCGCCACGGCAGGGCACGGCCGTGACGCCGGTACCACGCCAGCAGCGCGCTGCGGAACCGGCGCCGTTCCCTCGGCGTCGGCAGCACCGGAGGACGGGCCGGACGTCGGCGCACGGCGGGTGTCTCCCGAGGCATCAGGCCCAATCGGTCCCGGTATAATCGACGCGGTGAAGATCTACACGCGCACCGGGGATGCCGGCCAGACGGCGCTCTTCGACGGCACGCGCGTCAGCAAGTCCGATCCGCGCGTGGACGCGTACGGCCACGTGGACGAGCTCAACGCGGTGCTCGGGCAGGCGCGCGCCGCCGGCGTGCCGGGCGACGTGGACGAGCGGCTGGACCGGATCCAGCGCGACCTGTTCGCCGTCGGCGCGGCGCTGGCGGACCCGCGCACCCGGATCGCCGAGCGCGTGACGCGCGCGCACCTCGCCGCGGAGGACGTCACTCGACTCGAGGGCTGGATTGACGAGGCCGACGCGGAGCTCCCGCCGCTCCGCCGCTTCATCGTCCCGGGCGGAACGCCCGCGGGAGCGATCCTCCATCTGGCGCGCACGGTCTGCCGGCGCGCCGAGCGGCAGATCGTGACCCTCGGTGACGCGGCCGCCGGCGCGACGGTGCTCGCCTACGTGAACCGCCTCTCGGATTTGTTGTTCGTCCTGGCCCGCCTGGTCAACGCCCGCGCCGGCGTGCCCGACCGGGAGTGGGAGTGAGGCTCGAGGACGCGTACGCCGCCTGCGAGCAGCTGGCACGCGCGCACTACGAGAACTTCCCGGTGGCGTCACGGCTGCTGCCGGCGCCGATGCGGCCGCACGTGGCCGCTCTGTACGGATATGCCCGGCTGGCCGATGACATCGCGGACGAGGGTGAGGCGCCGGAAGAGGTGAGGCATCAGCGGCTCGACGAGTGGCTGCGCCTGTTGCGCCGGTCGACATCGGGTGAGCAGGTGGACGGGGTGCCCGCGACGATCCTCGACCCGGCCAGCGCGGCGCAGGCGCCAGCGGTGTTCACGGCCCTGGCGCACTCGATCCGCACCCTCGACCTGCCGATCCCGCTCTTCGAGGATCTCGTCAGCGCGTTCCGGCAGGATATCACGGTGAAGCGCTACGCCTCGTGGGCCGCCCTGCTCGACTACTGCCGCCGCTCGGCGAACCCGGTCGGGCGGCTGGTGCTCCGAATCGCGGGGCGGCGGGACCCCGCCCTGGACGCGGCATCCGATGCGGTCTGCACGGCGCTGCAGCTGACCAATTTCTGGCAGGACCTGGCGATCGACTGGCGCCGCGGCCGGTTGTACGTGCCCGCCGAAGCGCACGAGGCGGCCGGAGCGGAGCTGGACGCGCTCGATCGCGGCGAGTGGACCGATGCCTGGCGGCGGGCGCTGGCGGCCTGCGCCGCCCGGACGCGGACGCTCTTCGCCCGCGGGCGTCCGGTCGCCGATGGCGTCAGCGGCCGGCTGCGCTACGAGCTGCGGGCGAGCTGGCTGGGCGGCGTGCGGATTCTCGACCGGCTCGAAGCCTGCGAGTTCGATGTGTTTCGCAGGCGCCCCACGCTGGGGGCCGCCGACGTGCCGGGCCTGGCCTGGCACGCGCTCTGGTGGAGGCGATGAGCCGTCCCACCTCGTTCTACTACGCGTTTCTCGTGCTGCCGCGCGATCGGCGCGACGCGGTGATCGCGGTGTGGGACTTCTGCCGTGCGGTGGACGACACGGTGGACGAGGCGCAGGTGACCTCCGACGCGAGCCGCGAAGCCGTGCGCCGGCGCCTCGTGGCGTGGCGCGAGGAGATCGAGCGCTGCTTCGGCGGACATCCCCAGACGCCGCAGGGCCGCGGACTCCAGCCCTGGATCCGCCACTGCCAGCTCACGCGCCAGCCGTTCGAGGACCTGGTGGACGGCGTCGAGATGGATCTCGATCGCCGCCGCTACGAGACGTTCGACGCGCTGTACCAGGTACTGCTGGCGAGTGGCCTCGACGGTGGGGTTCATCTGCATCGAGATCTTCGGCACGCGGAGCGAAGCGGCGCGGGAATACGCCCGGCAGCTGGGCGTGGCCCTGCAGCTCACCAACATCCTGCGCGACGTCGGCTCGGATCTCGAGCGCGGGCGTGTGTACCTGCCGCAGGACGAGCTGGCGCGCTTCGGCTGCACCGAGGACGACCTGCGTGCGGGTGTCGTGACGGAGCCCGTGCGGCGGCTGCTGGCCTTCCAGGCCGCGCGTGCGCACGAGTTCTACGCGCGCGCCCGCCGGGCGCTGCCCGCCGCCGACCGCCACCGGCTCGTTGCCGCCGAGATCATGGCGGCGATCTACCACGCGCTGCTGACGCGCATCGAGCGCGGGGGATACGACGTGCTCGCCGGGCGCGTCCGCGTGCCGCGGCCGCGTCAGGCCGCCGCGGCCGTCTCGGCCTGGCTGCGCAACCGGATCGGCCTCGATGTCCCCGCCTGACGTCGTCGTCGTCGGGGCCGGGTTCGCCGGGCTGGCCTCCGCCGTGCGGCTGGCCTCCCGCGGCGCGCGCGTGATCGTCGTCGAGGAGCGACGCCGGCTCGGTGGCCGCGCGACGGCGTTCCCGGACCCTGTCAGCGGCGAGCCGGTCGACAACGGTCAGCACGCGCTGTTCGGCTGCTACCGCGAGACGTTCGCGTTCCTCGAGGCGATTGGCGCCGCCGGCGACGTCCGGCTCGACGACCGGCTCGATCTCGAGATCGTGGACCGGGCCGGCCGGCGATCGCGGCTCAGGTCGCTTCCGGGCCTGCCCTCGCCCCTCCATCTGGTCGGCGGGCTGCTTCGCTGGAAGGCGCTCGGCATGGCGGACCGCCTCGCGGCCGTGCGACTGGGGCGGATCCTTCGCGGCCTTGGGCGCGCCGGGGGGGCTGGCGCCGATCGGCGCGGCCTGGACCGCCTGACCGTGGACGAGTGGCTCGTCGCCCAGCGCCAGACGCCCCGCCTGCGGGAGGTGTTGTGGGGGCCGCTGGCGATTGCGGCGCTCAACCAGTCGCCCGCGACGGCCTCGGCCGGGCCCTTCGTGGAGGTGCTGGCCCGCATGTTCGCAGGATCGCGCCGTGACGCGGCCATCGCGCTGCCGCTGAAGCCGCTGGACGAGCTGTACGCGGAGCCGGGGCGGCGCTGGCTGGAGTCGAAGGGGCACGCGGTGCGTGTAGGAGACGCGGCGCGGCTCATCGTCGAGGGCGGAGCGGCCGTCGGAGTGGATGTCAACGGGGAGCGGATTGCAGCCGGTGCCATCGTCTCGTCGGTGCCGTGGTTTGCGTTCTCCGCGTTCGCCGGCCGCGTGCCGGCGCTCGACGACATCGTGCGTGGCGCCTCGGCGATGGCCGCCTCGCCGATCGTGACGGTCAACCTGTGGCTGGACCGCCCCGTCACGGACGGGCCGCTGATCGGCCTGCCCGGCCGCACGTTCCAGTGGGCGTTCGACAAGGGGCGCCTCTTCGGGGAGCAGGCCTCGCACCTGTCGCTGGTATCGAGCGGCGCGGACGAGATCGTGGCCCTCTCGAACGACGCCCTGGCGGAGCTGGCGCGGGCGGAGCTGGCCGAGGCGCTGCCCGCGGCGGCCGGCGCGAGAGTGCTGCGCGCGACAGCGGTGCGGGAAAAGCGGGCGACGTTCTCCCTGGCGCCCGGCCAGCCGGTCAGACCTGGCCCCCGCACGCCGGTGGATCGGCTGTTCCTGGCCGGCGACTGGACCGATACGGGGCTGCCGGCTACCATCGAGGGTGCGGTCGCCAGCGGACATCGGGCGGCCGCCCTGCCATGACCTCCGTCATCGTGCACTACCAGGAGATCGCGCTCAAGGGGCGCAATCGGCCGTGGTTCATCGAGCGCCTGGTGCACAACCTGCGCGCCGCCACGGCGGATCTCGACGTGCGGCAGGTGCGCCCGCTGATGGGCCGCATCGAGCTCACCCTCGGCCCGGCGGCCGACTGGCCCGTGCTGTCCGAGCGGCTGTCGACGGTGTTCGGCGTGGCGAACTACTCCAAGGCGGGCAGCACGAGCTCCGATCTCGACGTGCTGGCCGACGCGATCCTCGCCGACCTGGGCGACGTGGCGCCGCGTTCGTTTGCCGTCGCGGCGCGGCGGTCCGACAAGCGATATCCGATCCCGTCGCCGGAGATCGAGCGGCGGCTGGGTGCGCGGATCAAGGCGGCCCGCGGCTGGGCCGTCGATCTCGGGGCCCCCGATCTCACAGTGCACGTGGAAATGCTGCGCGACCGCGCCTTCTACGCCTTCGGCCGTCACCGTGGCGCCGGCGGCCTGCCGACGGGCGTCAGCGGCCGGGTGGCCTGCCTGATGTCGGGCGGCATCGACTCGCCGGTGGCGGCGTGGCGCATGATGCGCCGTGGCTGCCGCGTGCAGATCATCCACTTCCACGGCTACCCGTTCGTCTCGAATGCCTCGCAGGAGAAGGTGCGCGAGCTGGCCCGGATGCTCACCCGTTACCAGCAGCGCACGCGGATGTACCTGGTGCCGTTCGGCGAGGTCCAGCGGCGCGTGGTGTTGGGCGTGCCCGCGCCGCTCCGGATCGTGGTCTATCGGCGTCTCATGCTGCGGATTGCCGGACGGCTCGCTCGCTGGGAAGGCTCGCGGGCGCTCGTCACGGGCGAGTCGGTGGGGCAGGTGGCCTCGCAGACGCTCGAGAACCTGACGGTGATCGGGCAAGCGGCGACGCTCCCCGTGCTCCGTCCGCTCGTCGGCATGGACAAGGAAGAGATCACCGCCGACGCGCAGCGCATCGGGACCTACGAAGTCTCGGTGCTTCCCGACGAGGACTGCTGCCAGCTGTTCACGCCGCGTGCGCCCGCGACGCGATCGACGCTCGGCTCGGTCGATGCCGCCGAGGCATCATTGCCAGTCGACGAACTCATCGACCTGGCGGTGACCGGCGCGTCGGTGGAGGACTTCAAGTTCCCGATGGTACAATCGCCCGTTCGGCCCTGACGCCCGGCGCCACGCTCGGCGGCCGGTCGGCCGTCGCTGCCGGTCCCTCCGGACCGGTCATCTTGCCAAGGGGACTCATCGTGTTTGCATCCGTCGAGGCGCTCACCGCCGCCGTTGCCCCCGTCGCCCGCGTCGACGGCGACTCCCTCACCGTGACCGGCACGCCCACGCCGGCCCTCATCGATCAGCTCGCGCAGACCTCGGCGCTCGAAGGCAGCCCCGAGGTGAAAGGCACCGCCCGCTGGGTGATCCGCGCCCTGGCCGCGGCCAGGGGCGTGAAGCCCTCGTCGATTCACGATCTCTACGTTGCCATGGGCCGTGGTGACACCGGCGGGTTCACCGTCCCGGCCATGAACCTGCGCATGATGACCTACGACACCGCGCGGGCTGTCTTCCGCGCCGCGAAGGCCTGCGGCGCCGGCGCGTTCATCTTCGAGATCGCCCGCTCCGAGATCGGCTACACCGAGCAGCGGCCGCACGAGTACGCGGCGAGCGTGCTGGCGGCCGCGCTGCGCGAGGGCTTCGAGGGCCCGATCTTCTTCCAGGGCGACCACGTCCAGGTGAACGCGAAGAAGTACGCGTCGGCCGAGCGCGCGAAGGAGCTCGAGACGCTCAAGATGCTGATCCGCGAGGAGATGGCGGCCGGTTTCTACAACATCGACATCGACACCTCGACGCTCGTGGACCTCGACAAGGCGACCCTCGACGAGCAGCAGCACGTGAACTGCGACCTCTGCGCCGACTTCACCGCGTTCATCCGCGCGCACGAGCCGGCGGGCGTCACCGTCTCGGTGGGCGGGGAGATCGGGGAGGTCGGTGGCAAGAACTCCGACGTGCACGAACTGCATGCGTTCATGCGCGGCTACCTCGAGGCCCTGGCCGCGCGCGGCGGTTCGCTGACCGGCATCAGCAAGATCTCGGTGCAGACGGGCACTGCCCACGGAGGATTCGTGGCCGCCGACGGGAAGGTCCGCACGGACGTGAAGCTGGACCTGGTGGCGCTCGAGGAGCTCTCGTCGGTGGCGCGGAAGGAATACGGGCTGGGCGGCGCCGTCCAGCACGGCGCGTCCACGCTCCCTGCCGAGGCCTTCGACGCCTTCCCCAAGGCCGGTGCCTGCGAGATTCACCTGGCCACCGACTTCCAGAACATGGTGTACGAGCACCCGGCGTTCCCGAAGGCCCTCAAGGACGAGATGTACGCCTGGATCCGGGAGCACGCGGGCGAAGAGCGCAAGCCGAACGACACCGAGCAGCAGTTCCTCTACAAGGCCCGGAAGAAGGCCATCGGCCCGTTCAAGCCGCGCGTGTGGGGCCTGGACGAGCCGACCCGCACCGCCATCGGCGCATCGCTCCAGGAGCGCTTTGCGTTCCTCATGGGGAAGCTGAACATCGGCGGCACGTCGGACGCGGTGCGGCGGTTCGTCACCGCCACGGCGTCGGCGCCGGAGCGTCAGTCGGAGATCCGCTGGGCCGCCGGCATCATCACGGCCGCCGAGCGGAAGGCGGAGGGGCTGTCGGACTGACGCCGATGTCGCAACCGCGTTGTCGCGTCTGGCCGCGCCCTTGGCAGGCCTGAAGGCCTGCGCTACAAGAGAGATCTCAGCGCGTGGCGGCGCCCGTCGAGGTAGTCCCGGAGCGCCTCGCCGGTGCTCTGGAACGCGAGATGGCCCCACGGCAGGTCGGCCGGCGCGAACCAGTCGGCCTCGAGTCCCTCGTCGTCCACGGCCAGCGACCCGCTCACGAGGCTCGCCGCGAAGACCACGATGATGGGCGTCCGGCCCGCGTAGGAATAGATGTCCACCAGGCCTTCCAGCCGGACGACGAGCCCGCATTCCTCGAGCGCCTCGCGCAGGGCCGCCGCGCGCAGCAGCTCGCCGCGATCGACGTAGCCGCCCGGAAACACCCACTTCCCGTAGCCGGGCTCGATCGCGCGGCGGACGAGGACGATGCGCCCGCCCGTGTCGGCGATGATCGTGCCGACGGCGACCTTGGGGTCGAGGTAGTGGACGAAGCCGCACGCGGCGCAGGCCGGCCGCTCGCGATCACCGGCCTTGAGGACGCTCGGCGCGAGCGGGGCGCCGCACGACGGGCAGAAGCGGAACGTCTCGATCATTGCGCCACATCGCGCACAGTATAATTCCCGATCATGTCCATCCTGAAGGTCGCGCGGCTGGGGCATCCGGTGCTCCGCGCGAAGGCAACGCCGATCGATCCCGCCGAGATCGGCTCGCCCGTCGTCCAGAAGCTCATCGACGACCTGATCGATACCATGCAGGAGTATCACGGCATCGGGCTGGCGGCACCGCAGGTACACGAGGGAGTGCGGGTCTTCATCGCCGGCATCGAGGAAGAGGACCGGCGGACCGGCGAGGTTGAGATCATCCCGATCGCGATCGTCAATCCCGAGATCACGCCGATCGGCCGGGACCTGGTCGAGGACTGGGAAGGCTGCCTGAGCATTCCGGACATCCGCGGCCGAGTGCCCAGGAACCGCCGCATCCGCGTCCGCGGCTTCGATCGGCACGGCGAGCCCCTCGACATGGAGCTCGAGGACTTTCCGGCCCGCGTCGTCCAGCACGAGAACGATCACCTGAACGGCGTGCTCTTCGTCGACCGGATGAAGTCGTTCGAGTCCCTGGCGTTCCTCGACGAGTATTCGCGGTACTGGGCCAAGGACAAGGAATAGACGCCCCGACCATGAGCCTCGAGACGGCGCCACCCGTCGTGACGCTGCGGAACGCGCCGGCGCAGCCGTTCGACGGCGCGATTGCCGCAGCCCGCACGTGCTACTCGCCGCGCGTCGTCGAGGCGGCGGAGGTCACCGAGCGACAGCGCGACTCGATTGGCGCCCTCACGTTCGACGCCGGACACCACACCGTCTACCAGCACGCGCACTTCGAGTTCGGTCTCGAGAACATCTCGCGCCAGCTGGTCTGGACCGCGCTGCACTCGTATCCGTTCTACAACTCCGAGCAGTCGAGCCAGCGCTACGTGAAGCTGAAGGAGCCGCGCGCCTTCGTGCCGCCCCTCTCGGGCGAGGCGCTCGACGTCTACGAGCGCGCGATTCTCTCGGCATGGGACAGCTACGCGGAGCTGTCGGCCCTGTTGAAGGCCGATGCGTTCGCGATCCTGAAGGAGCTGCGGTATGTGACGCCGCGTGCGAGCGCGGAGCGGCTCAAGGCGATCGAGCGGGACGCCGAGAAGCGCGCCATCGAGACGGCGCGCTACGTGATCCCGATTGCCGCGTTCACGTCGATGGTCCACACCGTATCGGGGATCACGCTGCACCGGCTGCGGCGCATGGCGGCCTCCGGCGATGCGCCGACCGAGGCGCGCGCGGTCATCGGCCGCATGGTGGACCTGGTCCGCGAGGTCGATCCGTTCTTCTTCGAGAAGGTGGGCTGCGACGAGCTCGACGCCGACGCACTGCCGGAGACCGCCTTCCCTCGGACGGCCGCCGGGGCCGACGCGTTCGCCCGCGCGTTCGATCGCCGCCTGGACGGCCGCATCTCGCGCCTCGTCGAGTGCTCGCCCGACGCCGAGGCCACCGTCGCCGAGGCGGTTCGCGTGACGTTCGGCCTCACCCCGGAGGACATGAGCGACGAGGAGGCCATCGACCGCGTGCTGAACCCGGCGCGGAACCCCTATCGGCTCGAGGTGATGAACGTCTCGTATCATTCGCCCCTGATGCGGGCGCTCCACCACGTGTTCTACACGTTCGAGAAGCGCCTCAGTCACACGGCCGATTCGCAGGACCAGCGCCACCGGATGGTGCCCGCCTCGCGGCCGGTCATGTCGTTCGTGGACACCGTCGCGCCCGACTACGTCACGCCGAAGCTGATTGCCGCCAACGCCGCGGCGTCGGCCGCATTCGACCGCGCCATGCGCTGCGCCTGGGACGCGAAGCGCCGCCTGCTGGCGCTCGGCGTGCCGCTCGAGTTCGCGATGTACGTGCTCCCGAACGCCAAGGTGGTGCGGATGGTCGAGTCCGGGCCGCTCATGGCCCTGGTCCACAAGTGGACGCTCCGCACCTGCTTCAACGCGCAGGAGGAGATCTATCTCGCCTCGATGGACGAGCTCGCGGCGGTGCGGCGCGCGCACCCGCGCCTGGCCAGGTATCTGGGTCCGCCGTGTGTGGTCCGCAACGGTCATGCCTCTCCGCGCTGCACGGAGGGGACCCACTTCTGCGGCATCCCCGTCTGGAGGGACTTCCCGACCGCTGTCCGGAGACTCTAGCGCGTGTCGCCGCTCGTCATCGTCTTCGTCACGGTGTTCATCGATCTCATCGGCTTCGGCATCATCATCCCGCTGCTGCCCTTCTACGCGCTCCACTACGGCGCGTCCGCGTTCGTCGTGGGGCTGCTGTCGATGTCGTTCTCGCTGATGCAGTTCCTGTTCGCGCCGATGTGGGGGCGGCTGTCCGACGTGATCGGCCGGAGGCCCGTGATCCTCATCGGGCTGGCGGGATCGGCCGTCTCGTACCTGGGCTTCGGCATGGCCCGGTCGTTGGCGGTCCTGTTCATCGCACGCTGCCTGGCGGGCATTGCCGGCGCGAACATCCCGACGGCCCAGGCATTCATCGCCGACTCCACGACGCCCGAGAACCGGGCCAGGGGCATGGGGCTGGTCGGCGCGGCCTTCGGCCTCGGCTTCATCTTCGGCCCCGCCCTCGGCGGATTCCTCAGCCGGTGGAGCTACCAGGCGCCGGCCTACTTCGCCGCGGCGCTCTCGTTCGCCAATCTGCTGGCCGCGCTCGTGCTGCTGCCCGAATCGCTGCCCGCGTCACGGCGCGGCGCGAGGAGGCGTCGCGGTCGCCTGGAGGTGTTCACGCACGCGCTCGCACGGCCGCGGCTGCCCGTCGTGCTCCTGGCCTTCTTCCTGATCGTAATGGCCTTTTCGAGCTTCGAGTCGATGTTCGCACTCTATGCCGACTCGCGATTCGGCTTCGGCGCCTCCAGCATCGGGTACCTCTTCGCGTGGGTCGGCGTGGTGCTCTCGATCGTCCAGGGCCTGCTCGTCGGGCGCGTGGTGCGCCGGATCGGCGAGCACAGGCTGGCGCCGGCGGCCGTGGCGCTGCTCAGCGCCGGCCTCGGCGGCGTGGCGCTCGTCTCGAGCGTCCCCGGCCTGGTCCTGACCATGGGCATCATCGCCGTCGGGATGGGCTTCCAGAGCCCGTCCATGCTGTCGGTGATTTCGCAGCTCGCCGACCCCGCCGACCAGGGAGGCACGCTCGGCGTGTCGCAGTCGCTCGGGAGCCTCGCGCGGATCGTGGGTCCGCTGTGGGGTGGATACGTCTTCGACCAGTTCGGCCGGAACATGCCCTTCTTCTCGGCCGCGGGCCTGATGATGGCGGCCTGCCTGGTCACCCTGGCCGCGTTCCGCGGCTACGAGCCCGGCCACGTGCGCCCGGCCTCGCTTGCCGTAGACTGACCGTCATGTGGCGATTCGAGCACGAGCTCGAGGTCCGGTTCCGCGACTGCGATCCGATGGGTCACGTGAACAACGCGGTGTACCTGTCGTACCTCGAGGCGGCACGGTTCGCGTGGTGGCGCAGCGTGTTCGGCGCGTCGGGCCTGCAGGATCACGGCTTCATCGTGGCCCGTGTCGAGATCGACTACCGCAAGCCCGCGCTGCCCGGCGATCGGCTCACGATCCGCCTGCGGGTCGAGGCAATGGGACGCTCCAGTTTCACGGTCGTCTACGAGATCGCGAACGCCCGCACGCGCGAGATCCTCGCCGAGGCGCGGAGCGTCCAGGTGGCCTACGACTACGCGCAGGGCCGTCCCGTGCCGATGAGCGGCGACCTGCGCGCCAGGCTCGAGTAGTTCCGCCCCGGAGGGCCCGGCCGCGGGAGCGGCTGAGCCGGCGCCTCGGCGGTCGGAGTAACATCTGAGGTTCGGCCATCCCGGCCGCGGTCAGGAGGAGGGCGGTGATGGTCAGTTGGCAGGCGGCGATTGCAGGGGCCGTGCTCGTCGCGGCGGGAGCGGGAACCACGATGATCGGACACGCGGCCGACGCCGCGGCCTCCTTCTACCAGTTGCAGGCGACGCGGCTCAGCGGCGAGCCCGTCGCGCTGAAGACGTACGCCGGCAAGGTGGCGCTCGTGGTGAACACCGCGAGCAAGTGCGGCTTCACGCCCCAGTACAAGGGGCTCGAAGCCCTGTACACGGAGCTGGCGCCTCGCGGGTTCGTCGTCCTGGGGTTCCCCAGCAACGACTTCGGCGGCCAGGAGCCGGGAACCGCCGAGGAGATCAAGACGTTCTGCGAGCTGAACTACAAGGTGACGTTCCCGATGTTCTCGAAGCTCGTCACGAAGGCGGGTCCCGACCAGTCGCCCATCTACCAGTGGCTGGGACAGTCGGGCAACCTGCCGAAGTGGAACTTCAGCAAGTACCTCATCTCGCGCGACGGCCGGATCCTGGCGTTCTATCCGAGCCAGGTCACCCCCGAGGCGCCCGAGCTCAGGCAGGCCATCGAGCAGGCCCTTCGGTAGCGGGCCGGCCACCATGCAGAACGCGCGAACACGGCGGGTCAGGGACGAGGATCAGGACAGGGCCGTCAACGAGCGCCGACGGACGCCCGTGGAAGAGCAACCGAAGTCCAGACCGGCCCCGCCGTGCGTCATGGTGATCTTCGGCGCCTCCGGAGACCTGACGAAGCGCAAGCTGATTCCGGCCCTCTACAACCTGCGCCAGACGGGGCTCCTTCCCGATCAATTCGCGGTGCTGGGCGTGGCGCGCCAGCGGTTCACCGACGACGAGTTCCGCCGCCGGGTGAGCGAGGACATCGCGGAATGCGGCAAGCCGCGCGATTCGGCCTGCGACCGCTGGCTGCTCGAGCGCGTCTTCTACCTCGGCGGCGACATCGAGCAACCGGAGGTCTACCCGAAGATCGGGCAGCGGCTGGCCGCGATGGACGCCGAGTTCGGCACTTCGGGCAACTACCTGTACTACTTCGCGATCGGACCGTCGCTCTTCTCGACCGTGCTCGCCAACCTGGGGCGCTCGGGTCTGGCGAACGAGACGGGGGACTTCTGGCGCCGCGTCATCATCGAGAAGCCGTTCGGACAGGACCTGGAATCCGCCCGTGCGCTCAACCACGAAGTCAGCGAGGTGCTGACCGAGACGCAGACCTACCGGATCGATCACTACCTGGGGAAGGAAACGGTCCAGAACATCCTGGCCTTTCGCTTCGGCAACGGCGTGTTCGAGCCGATCTGGAACCGGCGCTACATCGATCACGTGCAGATCACCGCAGCCGAAACCGTCGGCGTGGAACAGCGCGGCGGCTACTACGACACCTCCGGCGCGCTTCGCGACATGGTGCCCAACCACCTGTTCCAGCTGATCTCGCTGACCGCGATGGAGCCGCCGAACTCCTTCGAGGCCAACGCGGTCCGTGACGAGCAGGCGAAGGTGCTGCGGGCGCTCCAGTCGTACACGCCCGAGGAAGTGCTGCGGCGGAGCGTCCGCGGACAATATGGGGCAGGCGTCGTCCTGGGCCGCCCGCAGCCGGCCTATCGCGGCGAACCGAACGTGACCCGCGACTCCACCACGGAGACGTTCGTGGCGCTGAAGCTGTACATCGACAGCTGGCGCTGGGCCGACGTGCCGTTCTACGTGCGCACCGGCAAGTGCCTGCCCAAGCGCGAAACGACGATCACCATTCAGTTCAAGCGTCCGCCGTTCCTCCTCTTCCGCGACACGCCGGTCGAGCAGCTCGACGCGAACCGGCTGGTGCTCCACATCCAGCCGGACGAGGGCATCACGCTCAGCTTCGGCGCCAAGATTCCTGGTCCGCAGCTTCGTCTGGGGAACGTCAACATGGCGTTCGACTACGGCGATTACTTCGGGTCGGCGCCCAGCACGGGATACGAGCGCCTGCTCTACGACTGCATGACCGGCGACGCCACGCTCTTCCAGCGCGCCGACATGGTCGAGGCGGGCTGGACCGTCGTCGGGCCGATTCTCGATGTCTGGAAGGCGCTGCCGCCGCGCGATTTCCCGAACTACGCCGCGGGCACGTGGGGTCCGCAGGACGCCTTCGAGCTCATGGCGCGCAGCGGGCGCGAGTGGCTCGATGGCGGCACGGTCGGCGACACGCCCCTCCATCCGAAGGGCTGATGGCCGGATCCGTCGCGGTCCTGCCCGACGGGCTGCGACTCTGGGTCGAGCCGCCGGACCGCCGGATCGCGAGCCACGTGCTGGCGAATCGCTACGAGCGCAACGAACTGGACTTCATCCACCGTGCCGTCCGCCCGGGCGCGCACGTCCTCGACGCCGGCGCACACATCGGCATCTACACGGTCCGGATGGCCTCGCTCGTCGGCTCGCGGGGCTCGGTCACCGCCATCGAGCCCCATCCCCGACACGCGGAGTGCCTCGCGCTGTCGCTCGAGGCGAACGGGCTCACCGAACGCGTCCGCCTCGTGCGCGCGGCCGCCACGGACGCATCGGGGGAGCGCGATCTGGTGGCCGGGGGTCCAGGACTGGAGTCTGCGAATGCGTGGTTGCCTCCGACGGGCCGGGCCGCGCTCCGCGGGGAGACCCTGGTGCAGGTATCCACCGTGCGTGTGGACGACCTCGCCTTCGATCGGCCGCTGTCATTCGTCAGGCTGGACGTGGAAGGAGCCGAGGGGCTGGCGCTGCGCGGCGCCGCCGGCGTGCTGGCGAGCGACCGTCCAGTGGTCCTGGCGGAGCTGCACCCGCACCTGTTGGCGCTCGTGTCCGGCATGGATGCCGGCGAGTGCATCAGCCTCATGGCAGGGATTGGGTACCGCTGCCACATGCTGGCGGCCGGCGTCCCAGGTCCGCGGATCGTGGATGTCCCTGGAAACTCAGTCACTTCCGTGATATTCGTCCCGATCCAATTTTCACGGATCCCGACGCGACCGCCCGCGGCGCCGTGCAGGTGACGTCCATCGTGGACCGGGTGTACCCTGAACGGATGCCCGGCCTCCTGACCCCCTCCGAGCTCGCCGCAGCCCTCGAAAGCGACACGCGACCCGTGCTGCTCGACCTGCGTCCGGCCGAGGAGTTCGCCCGCGGGCACCTGCCGCATGCGGTGCACCTCGACCTGTTCGGCCTCAGCCTCACGGACACCAGTCCGGCGCCGCTGGCGTCGTTTCTCTGGATCATCGAACACCTGCTCTCCACGCGCGGCGTCGCCCAGGATCGTCCCGTGGTCGTCTACGACGACACGTCCGGCATCCGCGCGGCCCGGGCATTCTGGTTCCTCGAGCTCTTCGGCCATCCCGATGTCCGCATGCTGGACGGCGGCGTCCACGCCTGGACGGCCGCCGGTCTCCCGCTGACGACCGAGGCCGAGGCCCCGGTGGCCACGACCTGGCGGGGTCGGCGCGATGCCGGGCGCCTGGCGACCTGGCAGGACGTCGCCGATCGGCTCGGCAAGCCCGACGTAACGATCCTCGACACGCGGTCCGACGGCGAGTACTGCGGAACGACCGTGCGCGCCGCCCGGGGCGGCGCCATACCTGGCGCCGTTCACCTGGAATGGACGCAGAACCTCGGACCGGACGGTACTTTCAAACCGGCAGCCGATCTGAAGGCGATGTACAGCGCGGCCGGCATCACCCCCGACCGGGAGGTCGTGGCCTACTGCCAGGGCGGGTACCGCGCCGCCCACTCCTATCTGGCGCTGCGGCTGATTGGCTTCCCGAGGGTGCGCAACTACCTGGGCTCCTGGCGCGAGTGGGGCGATCGAACCGACTTGCCGATCGAGCACCCGACGTCGCCGTAGGCACCGCCGACTGCCTGCTGCCTACTGCCTACTGCCTACTGCCTACTGCCTTCTGCCTACTGCCCTGAGGAGCCCCGTGACCAACAAGGTGGTCGATTTCATCAACCTGCATCGTGACCGGTACGTCGACGAGCTCACGTCGTACCTCGCCATCCCGAGCATCAGCGCGCTGCCCGAGCACGCCGGCGATGTCGCGCGCTGCGCGCAGTGGACGGCCGACGAGCTCACCCGCATCGGGCTCACCGGGGTCCGCCTGATCGAGACGCCCGGGAACCCGGTCGTGTACGGCGAGTGGCTGGGAGCGGCCGGAGCGCCGACCATCCTCTTCTACGGGCACTACGACGTGCAGCCGGTGGATCCGCTCGACAAGTGGACCTCGCCGCCATTCGAGGCGACGGTTCGCGACGGCGAGATCTACGCCCGCGGATCGGCCGACGACAAGGGCCAGGTCTTCATGCACATCAAGGCCGTCGAGGCCTGGCTGTCGCAGGCCGGCCGCCTGCCCGTGAACATCAAGATGTTCATCGAGGGCGAGGAAGAGGTGGGCTCGACGCATCTCGACACGTTCGTCCACGACAACCGCGACATGCTGCGGGCGGATGTGGTCGTCATCTCCGACTCGCCGATGTTCGATCGCGGCATCCCGTCGATCTGCTACGGGCTGCGCGGCCTGGCGTACTTCCAGATCGATCTGAAGGGCACCAGCTCCGACCTCCACTCGGGCTCGTTCGGCGGGGCCGTCGCCAATCCGGCCTTCGTGCTCGCCCAGGTCCTGGCCCAGATGAAGGACCGCAGCGGACGCATCAAGATCCCCGGCTTCTACGACGACGTGCGGGCGCTGACCGACGAGGAGCGGGGCGAGTGGAAGCGCCTCCCATTCAACGAGACCCGCTATCGCAAGGACCTCGGCGCCCCGAAGCTGTTCGGCGAGACGGGCTACACGACTCTCGAGCGCGTCTGGGCACGCCCGACCTTCGAGGTCAACGGGCTGCTGGCCGGCTTCACCGGCGAGGGCGCCAAGACCGTCATTCCCGCCACCGCCATGGCCAAGGTCAGCATGCGGCTCGTGCCGGACCAGAAGCCGGACCGCGTGGCCGAGCTGTTCGCCACGTACCTGAAGAAGGTCACCCCGAAGACGGTCGAGCTGACGCTCACCCGCATGCACGGCGGCAAGCCGTGGATGGCCGCTTTCGACAACCCCTACGTGCAGGCGGCCGGTCGTGCGATCGAGCAGGGTTTCGGGAAGGCGCCCGTGTTCAACCGCGAGGGCGGCTCGATTCCGGTGGTCTCGACGTTCCAGGAGGAGCTCGGCGTGCCGTCGGTGCTCTTCGGGGTCGGCCTGCCCGACGAGAACGCGCACGCGCCGAACGAGAAGCTCGACCTCGGCAACTTCCAGAACGGGATCATCGCGGCGGCATTCCTCTACGATGAGATCGGCAAGCTGGCCTGAGTCCGATCCGGTGGCGCGACTTGCGGCCTTCTACGGGCCGCTGCCGCACCCGCCGGCCGACCCGTTCGGCGTCTTCCTGTGGGAGGTGCTCGGCACGCGCACGACGGCGGGGCGCCGTGACGCCGCGCTCCAGGCGCTGCGCCGCGTGCCGGCCATGACGCCGGACTCGGTCCGCAAGCTCGGCCGCGGTCAGCTCGAGGCGATCGCCCGGCTCTCGGGACCCTTCGCCGACGAGCGGGCCAGCGCGATTGAAACCGGCGTGGACGTGTTCAGGAGGCGCCGGCACTTCGCCGAGGAGCTGCAGGGCACGCTGAAGCAGGCCTGGCTCGCCGCCGGCGACCTGCCGCGGCTTGGCGAGGCCGGAGCGGCACGGCTGCTGCTGTTCGGATCACGCCACCCGCTGGTGCCGGTTGACGCGGCGCTCTCCCGTTTCGCGGTGAGGTTCGGGCTGGCTTCCGACGGCGGGAACGTGCGCCGCCTGACCCGCACGGTCAGGCGCCGCCTGTCGGCGGTGCTGCCGTCGGGACTCGACCAACGGCGGCACGCGCTGCTCTACCTGGCGCACCACGCGCAGTCCACGTGCGTCGAGGTGCAGCCGCACTGCGCGATCTGCCCGATTGCCGCCGATTGTGACGTAGGGCGGCGCGGGATCAGTTCAGCGACGCCTGGCGCTGGCGCAGGACCTTGATGTGGTCCCACACCTCCTGCACCTCGTCACGCCGATCCTCGCCGGCTGCTCCGTTGAGCCGCAGCCACGCCTCCAGATCCCGGAGCGCGGCCGAGTAGTCCTTGAGCTGCGACGCCAGCAGACCGCGATCCCTGAGCTCGGTCAACGCCGCCGGCTCGAGCGCCACCAGCAGGTCGGCCACGTCTCGCGCCTGCTGGAACGAGCGCTGGCGGACCAGCGCACGCTTCAGGTTCAGCAGCATCCTGAGCAGCGTCGGCCGCTTGCCCGCGGCCTCGAGCGCGTCGGCTCCGAGCAGCGCGTCCGCGCCCGCGTAGGTCCGCAGAAGACGCCGGCAGTCCCACTCGTCCAGCACCGCACCCGCGTGGAAGGGGTCGATGACGAGCGGCTCGCCCCCTGGCGGCTCCCCGGGATCGGGCGGACATCGCATCAGGAAGTGGCCCGGGAAGTTCACGCCCTCGACCCGCAGGCCGGCCCGTCGCGCGATCTCGATGAAGACCACCGCCAGCGTGATCGGGATGCCGGTGCGGCGCGCGATCACGTCGTTGAGGAAGCTGTTGCGCGGGTCCTCGTAATGTTCGTGATTGCCGGCGAACCCGAGCTGTCCGAAGAAATACTCCGACACGACCCTGAGGCGCAGCGCTCTGGGCGGATTGACGCCGACGCCGAGCTCCACCAGCTCCCGCGCGGTGTCGCCCATTTCGTCGAGCCTGGCGATCCAGCGGTCCACGTCCAAGCGGGGGTAGGCAACGCGCGCGAACACCAGCGCGGCGCGCGCCGGGCTCTCGTCCGGCGTCGCGGCCTCGCGGACGAACTCGTCAATCAGCCTCGCGTTCACGTCAGGCTCCCGCCTTGATGCGCCCGCTCGCGAGCGATTCCAGCACGTCAGGCGTGACCTCGTCGATGCCCGGCAGCACCAGGTCGGCGTCGCCGAGGTCCCCGGCCGGATAGCTGGTCGTGAGCGCGACGGTGAGCAGGCCGGCGGCCCGGGCCGACTCGAGCCCCCACCGGCTGTCTTCGATGCCCACCGACCGGGCGGCGCGCAGCGGCCGGCCGGTGTGTCCCGACAACCGCTCGAGCGCCAGTGCGAACGGATCGGGCGCGGGCTTCCCCCGCGGCGTGTCGCCGGCCGCAACGATGACGGGCACCAGGTCGAGGAGCCCGGCTGCCCCGAGAATGAGCTCGATCTCGTGCCTGAGCGCTCCCGATGCAACCGCGATGGGACAGGCGGCGGCCATCGACCGCAGGCACGCCGCCGCGCCGGCAAAGAGCACGTGGGTCGAGGCCGCCATGGCCTGGAAGATGGCCGTCTTCCGCTGCACGAGGCGCTCGAGCCGGCCGCCGTCGAGCGGCAGGCCCTTGGTCTCCGCCATCATCCGGAACGCCGCCACATCGTCGAAGCCGAGGTACGTCGCGTAGTACTCGTCCGTGGTCAGGGCGAGGCCCTGCTCGGCCAGCACCTGCTGGTACACGCGGAGATGCAGCGGCTCGCTGTTGGCGAGCACGCCGTCGAAGTCGAAGACCACGGCCTCGAGGGTCACGTGACGGGCACCACGGGCTCCAGGCCCTCCTTCATTTTCTCGCCCGCGCGAATGGGCACCTTGAGCCGGTTCTCGCGGGGAGGATACGGGCAGTCGTACGTGTTGTTGTAGTAGCAGTACGGGTTGTAGGCCCGATTGAAGTCGATCACGTAGATACCGGTCTTCGTGCGGTCGAGATCGAGATAGCGGCCCGCCGGATAGGTCTCGGTGCCGCTGGTCAGGTCGGTGAACGGCACGAACAGGCGCTCGAACGAGGAGGAGCCGGCCTCCACGAAGGCGCCAAGCGTCAGGGACTGGCCCTTGAGCGAGAACTCCAGCGTCCCCACGCGTTGCATGAGCCGCCGCTGGCCCGTTGACGTCGGCATCTCCATGGTCGTCTCGTCGGGCTCGACGCGGAGGACCGCCGGCACCCGATACGTCAGCGACGGCGGAAAGTAGACGAGCGGCAGGACCGACTCCTGCTTGGCGGGCGGCACCGGAGACCCGGGCTGCCGGAACGCCGCATCCTTCGAGGCGCGGAACGCGGCGATCTCGCGGGCGTAGCCGGCCTCGTCGTCGACGGGCTCCGGCGAGCACGCGGTGACGGCCAGCGTGAGCCCCAGCACTGGAATCAGGAGAGGCAAAAGGACCCGGCGGGAGAGGGCCGCACGGTGACCGGTTGGACGGTGCACGTCACCCACAGGATAGCAGCCCGCGCGCCGGAGGCGAAGGATGGGCGGACCTATTCGAAGACGTACGCGCCGCGCGCGACGGTTGCATCGGCCAGCAGGCGCCGTCCGCGGACGGTGTTCGCCGGCGATACCTTGAGCAGGCGACGGAGAGCGGCAAGGTTCGTCCGGAGGGTGTCCCCTTCCGACAGCGCCGCGAGCAGCTGCCTGGCGGTGGCCTCGACGCGGAGTGCCGCGTCGCTCGCGAACACGACGGCCGCGGCTTCGTGCAGCGCCGCGTCCGTCCGGCCGGCCGCGACGGCCTGCCGCGCCCGGACGACCGCGCTTTCCGCGGCGTAGGTGTCGATCGCGAGGTCCGCCAGCCAGAGCAGCACTTCCTGCTCGTCATGGAGCTTCTCGCCGAACCGCTGCATGGCGGCGCCGAGGCCGAGCAGCGTGACCTTCCGGAAGGCCTCGGTCGCGCGCATCTCGGCTCCAAGCGGGGTCTCGGACCCGCTCGCCGGGACGCCCGGCGAGGGGGACATCACCTCGTCGAGCAGCTGCCTGGCCGCCGGAATCAGCGGCAGGTCGCCCTTGACGGCGCGTTTCAGGAGCTGCCCCGGGATCAGGAGGCGGTTGATCTCGTTGGTGCCCTCGAAGATCCGGTTCACGCGCGAATCGCGGTAGTGCCGTTCGGCGGGGTAGTCGTGCACGAACCCGTTGCCGCCGTGGATCTGCACGTTTTCGTCCAGCACGAAGTCCAGCGTTTCGCTCCCGGCCACCTTCGCGATCGACGCCTCGACGGCAAGCTCCTCGAGCAGGCGCGTCAGTGCCTGCCCGTCGTCGCCGACGCCGGACGCCAGCGACTCGTCGATCAGGCCGGCCGTGCGGTACAGGAGCGCCTCGAGCGCGTAGGTGCGGGCGGTCATCTCGCCCAGCTTGTGGCGGATGGCGCCGAAGCGCGCGATGGGCTGTCCGAACTGGCGGCGTTCGGCGGCGTAGCGGGCCGACTCGCCGATTGCCAGGCGGCAGCCGCCCAGGCACATCGCGCCCAGCTTGAAACGGCCGAAGTTGAGCACGGTGAACGCGACCTTGTGCCCGCGGCCGGGCTCGCCGAGCAGGTTGGCCGCCGGCACCGGCACGTCCTGCAGCAGGAGCGGCGTGGTCGACGAGCCGTGGAGTCCCATCTTGTGCTCCTCCTGCCCGCTCGTCACGCCGCCGAACGCGCGCTCGACGATGAAGGCGGAGAAGTGCTCGCCGGCGATCTTCGCGAACACGATGAAGACGTCGGCAAAGCCGCCGTTGGTGATCCACATCTTCTCGCCCGACAGCCGGTAGCTGCCGTCCGGCTGCCGATCGGCCCGGGCGCGCGCGCTGAGCGCATCCGATCCCGAGCCCGATTCGCTCAGGGCGTAGGCGCCGGTGAGCTCGCCGGTGACGAGCCTGGGCAGGTAGCGCGCCTTCTGCTCGTCGGTGCCCAGCATCACGATCGGCAGGACGCACAGGTTCACCTGCGCGCCAAAGGTCGCGCCGAACGACGCCGACCGCGCCACGTGCTGCGAGACGATGAGCGAGGAGACCTTGTCGAGGCCGACGCCGCCGTACGACTCCGGCGTATCGACTCCCAGCAGGCCCAGTTCGCCGGCCCTCACGAGCAGCGCGCGGACGAGCGTCCAGTCCTTCTGCTCCATCTGCTCGACGGCCGGCAGGACCTCCTTGTCCGCGAAGGCCGAGGCCGTCTGGACGATCAGGCGATGCTCGTCCGACAGCGTTTCCCAGGTGAAGATCGACTGCGGGCCGTCCAGCAGCCAGCCTCCGCCCTTAGCGCTCGTCACTGCGATCGTCATTGTCCTGTCAGCCGCCTCATATGTAGCGCAGGCCTTCAGGCCTGCCATCACCGATCAGCTATGCCGCGCGGACCTTCAGGCCTGCCCGGTCACATGCGTTCGAAAATGCCCGCGGCTCCCATGCCGCCGCCGACGCACATGGTCACCAGCCCGTACCGGGCGCGGCGTCGGCCCAGCTCGTGCAGGAGCGTCGTGGTGAGCTTGGCGCCCGTGCAGCCGAGCGGGTGCCCCAGCGCGATGGCACCGCCGTTCACGTTCAGGCGGTCCGGATCGATGGGCAGCTCCGCCAGGCACGCCAGCACCTGCGCCGCGAAGGCCTCGTTCAGCTCCACGAGATCCATCTGGTCGAGGGTCAGGCCGGCGCGTGCGAGCACCTTGCGGACGGCCGGCACCGGGCCGAGCCCGAAGCGCTCGGGCTCTACTCCCGCGGTCGCGTAGGCGACGAACCTGGCGAGCGGCGTCAGTCCCAGCGCGCGCGCCCGCTCACCGGACATCACCAGGACCGCCGACGCTCCGTCGCTCATCTGCGAGGCATTCCCGGCCGTGACCGTTCCGCGAGCGTGGAACGCGGGCTTGAGCCTGGCCAGCGCCTCGCCCGAGGTGTCGCGGCGCGGCCCTTCGTCGACGCTGAACTGCACCTCCTCGACCACGGGCCCGCCGCCGTTGACGGGAGGCCGTGTGACCTTCACCGTCACCGGCACCACCTCCTGTTCGAACCGCCCCTCGTCGGTGGCCGAGAGCGCGCGCTGGTGGCTGCGGAGGGCGAACGCGTCCTGTGCCTCGCGCGAGATGTCCGATTCCCGCGCGTGGTTCTCGGCCACCAGCCCGGTCGTCAGGTAGACGTCCGGGTAGGTGTCCACCAGCGTCGGATTCGGTGCGATCGTGTGGCCACCCATCGGCACCAGGCTCATCGACTCGGTGCCGCCGGCGAGGACGGCGGTCGCCGCGCCCGCCATCACGCGCTCGGCGGCCTGCGCGATCGCCTGCAGCCCGGAGGCACAAAACCGGTTCACCGTGACCGCGGACGCCGTGACGGGCAGGCCGGCCCGCAGGCTGGCGATGCGCGCGACGTTCATGCCCTGCTCGGCCTCGGGCATCGCGCACCCGAGGATCACGTCATCCACCTCACCGGGCTCGACGCCGGGCGCGCGCCGGAGCGCCTCGGCCAGGACGATGGCCGCCAGGTCGTCAGGCCTCGAGGTCCTGAGGGTGCCGGACGGCGCCTTGCCAACCGGGGTGCGCACGGCGGAGACGATGACCGCGTCATTCATCACAACTCCCAACTCCCAACTCCCAACTCCCAAAGCTTACTGACCGCCTACTGCCTACTGCCTACTGCCTCAATTCGTCGGTGTCCTGAAATCACTCAGCAGATCCTCGAGCGCGTCGCCGACCTCGAGCACCCTGCCGTCGAACAGGTGATCCGCCCCGTCGATGACCACCAGCTCCTTGGGTTCCAGCAGGCCGCCGTAGAACTCGTACAGGCGCTTCAGCGGGCAGATCTCGTCGCGGTCGCCCTGGATGAAGAACTTCGGCTTCGCGCTCACGGCCACCGCCGAGAAGTCGTAGCGGTCGAGCGGCGGGGCGATGCCGATGAGCACGCGGACCCTCGGATCCACCGCGCCGACGGTCAGCGCGACGTAGGATCCGAACGAGAACCCGCCGGCCCAGAGCTCGGCCTCGGGATACCGCTCGGCCATGAAATCGAGCGCCGCGCGGAAGTCGGCCAGCTCGCCGAGGCCCTCGTCCCACCCGCCCTCGCTCAGCCCCACGCCTCGAAAGTTGAAGCGGAGGATGGCGCACCCGATGCGGGCCAATGCCTTGGCTGAACGGTACACCACCTTGGTGTGCATGGTGCCGCCGTCGGTCGGCAGTGGATGGGCGAAGACGACCGCGGCGCGAGGCGGCCGATCGGGATCGCGTGGCGGGAGCTCCAGGAGGGCCTCGAGGCGTCCGGCCGGGCCCGGAATGTCGCGAACCGGCGGCAGCATTGCGTCAGCCCGCCAGCTTCTGCGCGTCGGCAACCCGGCGCCCGCGGGGCTGCGACACGAAGCCCGCCACCATGGCCGCGAACTCACCCGCACGTGTCACGGTGCCGAGATGGCCGGTGTTCTCGAGGACCCCGACCGTCGCGTCGGGGATGTGCTCGAGATAGCGGCGCGTGAGCGCGGGCGGCACCGTCCGGTCGAGCTCCTCGGCGCCGGTCACGACGAACGTCGGGGCATCCACCCGACGGGCATCCGCCTCGAAGCTCGTGGTTCCGAGCAGTTCCATGCGATCGCGCATCCGGCGCGGCGAGGCGGGCGCGGCCAGCACCCGGCAGCCGTGCACCGCGTCGAAGCGCGCGCGATCGACCCAGCGGGGGAACGTGGCACGCAGCTCGGGAGCCACCCGTCGCGAGGAGTCGAGCAGAAACAGCGGCAGGAGCAGCGACGGCGTCCGGCGGTAGAAGTGATAGCGGGCGTCGGGGACGTAGTCGGGAGGCAGCGCGGACGCCAGCACGAGCCGTCGCACACGATCCGGTCGCCTCGCCGCGTACCGAAGCGCGATGAGGCCGCCGTACGAGACGCCGCAGATCACCGCAGACTCGACGCCTGCCTCCTCCAGCGTGCGATCGATCTGCACGGTGTAGTTGTCGAACCCCAGTCGCGGCTCGAAGGCATGCCGGCTCGTCCACTCGCCGGCCAGCGTGAAACTCAGCACGCGGAAGTGCGCCGCGAGGGCGTCCACCGTCGGTCGCATCCACTCCCAGCGTCCCTGGAGGCCCGGAACGAGCACCAGAGGCGGACCGGCGCCGACGTCAACAATCCCCATCCTTCTATCTTCGCCCAATTCCAATCGTCAATCGTCAATCGTCAATCATCAATTCCGGAGCGGCTTCCCGGTCTTCAGGGTATGGGCAATCCTCGCCAGGGTCTTCGGCTCGCCGCACAGGCTCACGAACGCCTCGCGTTCGAGGTCGAGCAGGTGCTGTTCACTGACGGCCGTCGGGTGCGGGAGGGCGCCTCCGGCGAGAATCGCCGCCAGCTTCCGGCCGATGAGCGCGTCGTGGTCGCTGATCCGTCCGGCGCGCCACGCGAGGTGCACGCCAAGCGCGAGCGTGGACCGCACGGCGTCGCCGCCCACCCTCACGGCCGCCCGAGGCGTCGGCGGCTGGTATCCGTCACGTGCCAGGTCGAGGGCGGCCTGGCGCGCTGACGCCATGAGCCGATCGCGATTCATCGAGATGCCGTCCACCTCGCGCAGGTACCCGAGCCGCTTCGCGTCGAGCGCGCTCGAGGATACCTTGCCGAAGCCGATGGTCTCGAACACCTGCTGCACGGCGGGCAGCAGATCCCCCCGCGGCGGCAGACTCTCCACCGCGCGCGCGAGCATCTCCTTCGTGCCGCCGCCGGCGGGGATGAGCCCGACGCCGACCTCGACAAGCCCCACGTAGGCTTCCGCCGCCGCCTGCACCCGGTCGCCGTGCAGGGCGACCTCGCAGCCGCCGCCGAGCGCCAGGCCTGCCGGCGCCACCACGACCGGTACCCGTGCATACCGGAGGGCACTCGTGGCGCCCTGGAACGCCCGGACCATCAGGTCCACTTCGTCCCAGTTGCCCTCCTGCGCCTCGAGCAGGAGCAGCATCAGGTTCGCGCCCGCCGAGAAGTTCGCCGCCTCGCTGCCGACGACCAGCGCCTGGAAGTTCCGTTCGGCCTCGGCGATCCCGGCCTGGATCATCTCGATCGTGTCCCCGCCGATGGCGTTCATCTTCGAGTGGAACTCGACGGCGAGTACTCCCTCGCCGAGATCCACCAGGCTCGCGCCGGGATTGTGGCGGACGACGCGCCCGCGATCCCGGGCGTCGCGCAGCAGCTGCAGGCCGGGTCCGGGCAGCGGCAGCGGCGCCGACCGGAGCCGTGCCCGGCCCGCGGCAAGCGCGTCCGCCAGCAGCGGAGGCGCCTCGGCATCGGCGCCGGCGGTGGCATGCCACGCGTCGAGCGTCTCGCGGATGCCGATGGCATCCAGCATCTCGAAGGGGCCGAGCGTCCAGCCGAATCCCCACTGCAGGACGCGATCCACATCGTCCACGTGGTTCGCGATCGCCGGCGCCACGCGGGCCGTGTAGACCAGCAGCGGTGCCAGCGTGGCCCTGAGAAAGGCGCCTGCACGATCGCGGCCCATGAACAGCGTGCGCGTGCGCTTGCCGAGATCGTCCAGGGCCGCCGCGGCCTCGAGCGATGGCAGCGTGACGCGGCGCTGCGGATGGTAGTCGAGGGTCGCCGGATCGAGCGCGAGGATCTCGCTCGTGCCGTCGGGCCGCGTCACCCGGCGGTAGAAGCCGCCATTCGTCTTCTCGCCAAGCAGGCCCGCCGCCACCATGCGCTCGAGCAGCGGCGGCGCGGCGAACCTATCGCGCTCGCCCGGCGCGAGCCGCTCGTGGAGGTTCCTGATCACGAGCGCCAGCACGTCCAGGCCGGCGATGTCCATCGTCCTGAACGTCGCGCTCTTCGGGCGCCCGAGGATCGGGCCCGTGATCGCGTCGGCTTCCTCCACCGAGACGTCGCCGCGCTCGACCGCCTCGATCATCCGGAGCACGCCGTAGAGCGCGATGTGGTTGGCGATGAAGTTGGGTGTGTCCCTGGCGATGACGACGCCCTTGCCCAGCCGATGGTCGGCGAACTCCGAGATTGCCGAGACGACGGCCGGATCGGTCTCGGCGGCCGGAATCACCTCGAGCAGGTGGAGGTACCGCGGAGGGTTGAAGAAGTGCGTTCCCAGGAAGTGCCGGCGGAACTGCTCGCTGCGGCCGGCCGCCAGCGCCGCGATGGGGATGCCGGAGGTGTTGGAGCTGACGATCGTGTCCGGCCCCCGCAGCGCATCGAGCCTGGCGAGGAGCGCCTGCTTGGCGTCGAGGCGCTCGACGATCGCCTCGACGATCCAGTCGGCGCGAGCGGCCCGCTCCAGGGCGGCATCGAAACCGTCCGTCGAGACCAGCGCGGCCGTGCCCGGTGTGAAGAGAGGATCAGGTCTGAGCGCCCGCGCGCGCTCGAACCCCTCGCGTGCGGTCTTCGCGTCGAGGTCGAGCAGCAGCGTCGGCACGCCGGCATTGGCGAAGTGCGCGGCAATCTGGGCGCCCATCGTCCCCGCACCGAGGACGGCCGCCGAAGTGATTCTGATCACGCCGCACCATGCTGACACAGTTGAGGCGGCCGCCGAAACCGCACGGCCTCAGCGTGAAAGCGGCTTGATCCGGATGCGGCGGTACTCCATCTGGCCCCGATCGCCTTCCAGGCCGATCGGGCCGGTGGGGGGCACGGCGAGGCTGGTCTCGAGCACTTCGCCGTTGGCGGTGGCCTGCGCCACGCCGCCATGGACCGTGACGACCAGCTCGTTCCAGTCCTGCGGCCTGTAATGCGCCAGGTTCTTGTAGGGCCCGGCCAGCGCGTAGTCCCGGCACTGCAGCTGCGGCCCACGCACGAACACGCCGCTGTCGGCATTCGGCGTGGCCCGGAACTCGAGCTTGAGCACGAAGTCGTCCGGGAATTCCCGCGTGGTCCAGAGCTGCTGGATCTTCCGTCCTTCGGGCGGCGTCGTGACGACCAGCCGGCCGTTGACCGCCACGAACCGCCCGTCCGGCGAGGCGGTCAGCCCGTCGAAACTGGCCGCCTCGTCCACGAACGGCCAGGCTGCGGCGTTCGGGTCCGAGGCCTGCCACTGCCGGGCCGACTCGCGGTCCGCGGGTGACGTCGGACGATATCCCCACCCGGTGAGGTCGTGCCCGTTGAAGAGCATCTCGAACCCTTCCTCCGGCGTAAAGGCATCGGCGCTCGCGTCAGCGAACCCCAGCGTCGCGAAGATCGGACGGAGCGCAGCTGCCCACTTCGCGTACCCAATCTCGTTGGGGTGGAGCAGGTCCGGGAACTCGGAGGCCGGCGCATCGCCGTTGGCGTCGGCGAAGAGCGCCCAGGTATCGAGGGGGATGACGTGCCGATCGCCCTTCACGCCTGCCAGGTAGCGCGCGTTGACAGCCTTGATCTGGTCCACGGGGCGGCTCTTGGCGGCCGAGCTGGGGAAGACCTGGCACAGCACGATCGGCATCCGGGGGTCGTGCTGTTCGAGCGCGCGCACGATCAGCGACAGGTTGCCCGCGATGACGTCCGGGGTTGCGCCCTCCTCGAGGTCGTTGGTGCCGATGAGCAGCACGACTGCCGCCGGATCGAGCACCTCGACATCGTCGTGCAGCCTGATGAGGACGCCGCGGGTGGTGTCGCCGTTGATCCCGCGGTTGGCGACCTTCATGTCCGGAAAGGCCGCAGCGAGGCCCGACTCCCAGCCCTGCGTGATCGAGTCGCCGAGGAACACCACCGCTCCATGATCCCGATCGCGCTCCCGGGCCCAGGCCGATCGCCGATCGTGCCAGACCTGCTTGAACCAGTCGTAGCGGCGGATGGGTCCGGCGCCCGGCAGCCCGTCGTCGGTGGCGGGCAGCGCAAGCGGATCGGTGGACTGAGCGGGCGCGGGCTGCGCGATCGAATCGGACACACCGGCAGCGAGCAGGCACAACGCCAGGACCGCCGCACGGGTGGGAAGGCTGGTTGAACGGGGCATCCGCAGAGAATATCGCGACTTCGCAGCTGGCGACAGGGTGTTCAGAATCTGCCAACTTTCACCCGGATCGGGCGGCAATTCTTGCCTCTTGAATTGCCTGCCGGACGATGGCATCGTCGTCGTCGAGGTCGAGAAGTGGAGATCATGTGTCAACCTCGTATGTCCCGCGGGCGAAGAGAAGAAAGGCAGGCCGCATGACCACCGCAGAGTATCTGGGGAGTGCCGAGACGGTGCGGCCCCAGGAGCTGGCGTTCGGAGTGCTCCGGGTGGCAGATGCCCCGCTGGTACCGCATCAGGCGGCGGTAGGGCAGCTGTATCTGGCGCTGACGCGGTATCTGGAGGGTCGGCAGTCGGGCAGCGTCTGGCTGGCGCCGATCGACGTGATTCTCGACGTCGATCGCGCGCTCGTGGTGCAGCCGGACCTGCTGGTCGTGTCCGAGGCGCGGCGGGCGATCATTCAGGATCGCATGCGCGGCGCGCCGGATCTGATGATCGAGGTGCTGTCCCCCGATCCGCGGGTGGGAGCGATTGCGGAGCGGCTCCGGTGGTTTGCCACCTACGGCGTGCGCGAGTGCTGGCTGGTGCACCTGCTGGACCGCGAGGTCGAGGTGATCACGTTTGCTGACGGCGTCGTCGCGTCTCGGGAGCTGTATCAATCGAATGCCGTGATCCGCTCGTCGGTGCTCGAGGGGTTCGACCGGACGCTCGGGTCGATCGTGGGGTTTTAGAGGCGGCCCAGAAGCGGTGCGCTCGCTGCAAGACCCGCGGCAGTGCGATCTCTTGAGCGCCGCTCTCCTGCGTGCGGGTCCTGCCGCCGTCCACCCCCGCCGTGCTCGCTGGCGCTCCGCGCGGCGGGGGGCCCCCGCCCGGCGTCACCCGCACGCAGCTGAAGCAGCGAACTGGAGAACCAGCGAACCACGAACCTCGTCTCCGGCGCCGAGGCGCGCGAAACATGCGCGCCTCGCGCTCGAAGCGGTGGCGGGCCGTGGCACCCATACCGCCGGCGCCGCGGTGGCTGACGACGAAGTACGGGCCGAGTTCCGCGCCCGCGGTGAGGGTGGACGTCTGCCGCTGCTCAACGGTCCACGTTGTCCAGCATCCAGATATTGCCGGCGCTGGTGATCATCGGCAGGAAGACGGCGCCTGGCGTGACCGACATCTCGGTTCCCTGAACGGTGGGCGAGACTCTGAATGCTGGCGAACTCCAATCGGTGAGCTGGAAGGGCCTGCCAATCGTCACACCGGTCGTCGAATCGAACGCGATACCGAATACGTTGAGATAGGCGCTGGGTTTCGACGCCAGGAAATACAGAGTTCTACCGTCTCGGCCCCACCGTGGCTTGTCCACCCAACTCGCATCGATTGCGATGCGCCGCCAAGGTCTGTCCGGCGGTCCTTCGGCACTTGTGACGCCGATGACCGCCGCGTCCGCCATCGCCATGGTGAAGCTCAACCAGCGACCGTCTGGCGAGAAGTGCCCCTGCCACAGCTGGCCCTTCGGATCGGCGAGCACCACGCGGGCCGGCTCGAGCGACGGCGGGTCTGTGATCGGCCACTCGACGAGATCGGCAGGTCGATTCGCCGCCTGGCGGGTGACCAGGATGCTGCGGCGATTCGGAACCCAGTCACTAGGCCAGAGGTACGGCTCGCGGGCCCACGCGCTGATGACCTGCTCCGTACCGCCGATGGACTTGACCGCGAGGGACGTCGGCGCGTTGCCATTGGATACATCTAGCAAGTCCCACCGCACCCGCACGTACGCGACGGAGTTGTCGTCTTGCGACCACGCCGCTATCTCAACGTCGTTGGCGAAGATCGTCGGGGCGAAGCATCACGTTGCCGGGCTTGATGTCCCGATGGACGATGCCGACCGTATGCGCGGCGACGAGGGCCTCGGCCATCTCGATGGCGATGCGCAGCGTCTCGCGCACCGGGAGCCGTTCCCGGGCCAGGCAGCTCGCGAGGGTCTCCCCATCGACGAACTCCAGGACCAGGTAGTCGAGGGCGTCCTGGCGCCCGACGTCGAGGACTGTGCAGATGTGAGGGTGGGTGAGGGCGGCGGCCGCCCGCGCCTCGCGTTCGAATCGACGGCGCGCCGTGGCATCGGCGATGAGGTCATGCGGCAGGACCTTGAGTGCGACGGACCGGTCCAGCCGGGTGTCGCGCGCGCGATAGACCTCGCCCATGCCGCCGGCGCCCACGTGCCCCACGATGACGTAGGGTCCCAGGCGGGCGCCGGCCGCCAAGCCCGGAGTGTTGGCCGGCGAGGACGGTGCGTCGTGCTTTGCTCCGCTGTCGGAGCCAGCCGTCCCGAATACGGACCCCAGCCGCGCATCGGCAGCGAGCAGGCGCGCAACCTCCTGGCGCAGTGCCAGGTTGTCGCCGCAGGCCTGAGCGAGGAATGCCGCGCGATCCTGCGGCGGAAGGGTGACCGCCCGGTCGAAGACGTCGCGCAGGTCGGCGGGATCGATCATCGTCGATTGAAGTCAGCGATCCACGTTCTCGATCATCCAGATGTTCCCAGCTGCGGTCTGGATCGGCAGATACATGCCATCGCGCACGACGTCTGGACTGATCACGTTGGTGTCGAGTGAGGGGGGAAGTCTGAACGCGGGCGAGTTGAAGTCACTCATTTGAAACGCTTTGCCGACCGGGATACCACGCTCCGGATCGACGGCGACCCCGAAGACATTCAGAAAGGCGGTCGGCCTGGCTCCGACGAAGTACAGCGTTTTCCCGTCCGGAGACCAGCGGGGTACATCGCTCGTCAGGAGCCCCGCTTCTACTTCATGCCACTCCCGGTGCGGTGCGCCTTCCATGGCGGTAATACCGATCACCGCGCGGGTCGAATGGTTCAACAGTGCCACGAAGGCGAGCCACCGCCGGTCCGGAGAGATTCTGCCCTGGAAGAGTGAGGCGCCAGGGATACTGAAAACAACTCGCGAGGGAGACTCTGACGGAGCGCTCGCGATTCGCCACGCGACAATGTCGCCGCCATCGTCGATCTGCCTCGTCGCGAGCACCACCTCGTGGTCAACGACCCAGTCATACTCCAGGACGACCCGAGGGGCCCACGGGGTGACCGCGCGCACGACGCCGTCAAGTGTTTGGGCCGCAAGCCGCCAGTTGATGACGTCTGCGGTCGAGCCTGCAGGGCGCTCTGAGCGGAGCTCGTGATACGCGACTTCGCGACCGTCGCGTGTCCACGCTCCGCCCAGGCCGCCGGGGCCACTGTATGGCTCCGTACGGCCCGATTGCAGGTCCGCGCGCCAGAAACGTCCCTCGCCTCGCTCGCCTGGTCTGAGCCGCCAGTAGTGCAGCCAGCGACCCCCCGGAACAACTTGGGACCGCTGCAGTTCGCCATCCTCGGTCACCGGCGTTCCTCCGCCGAGCCGGCCACGGGCCGAATCGACTGGAAAGCGCCAGGTGCGAAGGCCACTCTGCTGCCCGCTGAAAACGACGCGTGTCCCGTCGGGAGACAGTCCAGGAGCCAGTGCATTGAACGACCCCGTGGCCAGTCGTTCGGTCGAGACGATGCGTAACGTCCCCGGCTCCACGCGTAGAAGCCAAAGCGTTTGGAAGATGCCTTGGCCGCTTTCGAGACACAACATGTCCCCCGCGTTGCTCCACCGAAATCTGGGACGCAACACTCGGAAAGACGTATCGAACGGCTCCCCTGTGGTGACGGTCTTGATGACCCGGCCGTCCGCTGCCACCGTGAAGAGTCCGTTACCGAGTTTCTTGTGCGTGCCAAGGAAGCTGATCCCGCCGTCGCTGCGTGAGCCAATCCAGCTCCATGAGCCCGAGTCGGTGAATTCCGGCAGCACCTCATGCGCGGGGTCCCCGCTCAGTGGAATCGAGAACATCCTCGCATCTGACGACGTGAACCGTTCCGCCTGGAAGCGGACTTCACGGCCATCCGGCGACCATGACGGATAGACGCCGTGGTTCGCAACCAGACGCTCAGTACCGCCGGTCATTGGCACGAGATACAAGCCTCCGCCATCGCGCTCGGAGCGGAACACGATGGTGTTCCCGTCCGGCGACCACGCAGGCTGTGTGTCGTGCGCCGGCGATTTCGTGACCTGCACGGGATCGCCACCAGCCATGGGCTGCACGTAGATGTCGAAGTTGCCATTCTTGTCGGACGCGTAGGCCACGTAGCGACCATCAGGCGAGATGGCTGGATCGGTCTGCAGACCGCTGTCAAATGTCAGCCGCGACAAGGGGTGATCCACCGTGCGCGCTTGAGACAACCCTTCTGCTGCCTGCGGACGAGATCGTCCCCCAAGACGCCAGACGACGAGTCCGCCTGCAATCGCAAGGCACAGGGCGGAAGCAACCCATACCGAACGTCGAAAAGGCCGACGTGCGATGCTCGGCTTCGGCAGTCGTGCCGCCCCGGTGCGGTCGTGAAGCAGATCCTCCAGTGTCTCGAGCCTCGCGTGCACGTCGGTCGCTGTCTGCCATCGGCCTGCCGGGTCCTTGGCCAGGCACTTCCGCACGAGGAGGTCGAGCGCCGGGGGCGATGTCGCTTCGATGGACTCCAACGACGGCGGGTCGGCGTGCAGGATGTTGCCGATGACCGACGCGTGACTGGAGCCTTCAAACGCACGCCGGCCCGTGAGCATCTCGTAAAGCACCACGCCGAGCGCGAAGATGTCCGTCCGGGCGTCCACGGGGCGCCCTTCCAGCTGCTCGGGCGCCATGTACTGCACGGTGCCGAGAATCACGCCGGTGCGCGTGATCGGCCCCTCAACGCTCGCCGTGGGCCCATCCAGCGCCAGCGGCGCGGCCTGCCGGGCCAGGCCGAAGTCGAGCAGCATGGCACCGGCGGGCGTCAGCATGATGTTGCCGGGCTTGAGGTCGCGGTGGACGATGCCCACGCGGTGCGCCGTGGCGAGCGCGTCGGCGATCTGGGTGCCGACGGTGAGCGCCTCGCTGCGGGGCAACCTGCCGCGCAGGAGGCGCGCGGCCAGCGTTTCGCCCTCGAGGTACTCCATCACCAGATAGTCGATCGTCCCCTCGCGGCCGACATCGAGCAGGCGGCAGATGCGTGGGTGGGCGAGGGCGGCGGCGGCCTTCGCTTCGCGGTTGAACCGCTGGCGTGCCTCCGGGCTCCCCACCAGATCAGGCGCGAGGACCTTGATCGCGACGGTTCGATCGAGGCGCGTGTCCCGCCCCCTGTAGACCTCGCCCATGCCGCCGGCGCCGAGCGCGCTGATGACGACGTAGGGCCCGAGGCGGGTGCCTGGCGAGAGGCCCGGGTGGGCTCCGGCGGCAGTCTCACTGGACTCACTGCCTCCCTCGCTGGAATCGCTACTGAACACCGACCCGGCGCGCGCATCCGCCGCCAGGAGGCGCTCGACTTCCTGACGCAGCGCCGAGTTGTCGCCGCAGACCTGGGCGAGGAACGCGGCTCGGTCCTGCGGCGCGAGGCTGGCCGCCCGGTCGAACACGTCACGCAGGTCGCTGGGATCGATCATCGCCGTCCAAGCTGGGTCAACTCGACGTGGTCCAGTAGCGAGATGTCGACTGGAGAAGCGAAACCCGACCGGCTGAACGCTGGTCCGCTCACGGCCAGTCGACCTCCAGCGCATAGATTTCCGGCGGCGAGGTGACCTCCCGAAGGACCATCGGCGCGTAGTCGGGTGCAACGCCGATCCATGACTCACCACCCGGCAGAATCACCTGCCGCATGCCCTTCAGGGTCACGACGGGCGTCATCTGTCCGTCGGCCACGCGAATGCGGACGATCATCTGTCCGTGCTGTGCCTGAATCTCCTTGGAGTCCCGCGTCCACGACGGCCAAGCGAACCCGCTGGCGTTGCCAACGACCTTTCTCCACCGCTCGGTGGCGAACTGATACACCACCAACTCGAAGGAGCCTGCCGTCAAGGCGGCAATCGATCGGCCATCCGGGGACCACCGGGGGCTGAAGATATTGTCAGAACCCGGAAGGGTCAAAATCTGGCCCGACTGCAGGTCCTCAATTTGAATTTGAACCGGGCCATTCGAGCCGTGAACGGGCGCCCCCGCGAACACGATGCGTCGTCCATCGGGGGACCAGGTCGCGTCGGCTTCGGTCCGGTCCTCCTTTGTGAGCCGGCTCGGCAGTCCGCCGTGCGCGGCAACGATGAACAGGCTGTGCGGGCCGCCTGCTGCTCGCGACGAATACAGGATCCGGGATCCCTCTGGTGACCACCGGGGCCAGGAGGCGAGCGCCGGCGGAAACGTGAGTTGTCGTCGATCCGTCCCGTCCGACCTGCTCCGCCAGATCGTTGAGTCCGCGTGATTCACGTACGTGATCCACTGTCCGTCCCTGGAGAAGTCCAGGTCCCGTGCATTGAGACCAGAGAGCATGGTGACGAACTGGCCCGAGCGCTTGTCGAACCGCACGAGTTCTCCGGTGCTTGGGGCCGTTCCGAGCGCAAGGAAGATGCGCCCGTCGGACGAGGGCATCGCGTTTTCGTATCGCATCGGGCCATCCGTGAGCTTCACGGGGAGGGGGCCCGTCGTGCCCCCTCGCCACCACGGCCACTGTTCGGGCAGAACCCACAGGCCATAGTCACCGTCCCGTTCCGCCTCGAAGACGAAATACCGTCCGTCCAGCGTCCACGCGCCGCAGCATGCGACCTTCCAGCCCGGCAGAAGCTCGTGCGCGCCTGTGCCCTCAGCGGACACCTCCCAGAGCGCATGCTCATTCTGGTTGGCAACGGCCGTGTATCGGATTCGCCGGTCGTCGCGCGACCATCTCGGCTCATAGACGAGATCCGGCGACGTCAGTAGCCGCCGCACTCCGGATCCGTCGACCGCCGAGACGAAGAGCTCGCGGCCCCTGCTGAAGGCGATCCGTCGACCATCGTGTGACACAGCCGCCCAGTCTGCGCGGATCTGACCGACTGGTCGTGGCTGGCCACCGATGGTCGACATCGTGTAGAGCTGCGACCCCTGCTTGTCGCTGAGAAGCAGCTCCCCTCGGGTTGGCGCGATGTCGTAGAGGTATGGATTGCCGAATGGAGTCTCGAAGGCGATCGATTCTCCGCCGGTGGTCGGTACCTGGAAGACAGACGTTCCCGCCAGTCCAGTTCGCCAGTATGTGTAGTACACGTGCGTCGCGTCCGAATACGGCGTTTCCTTGATTGTCGGGTCATGAGTCAGCCGGTGGATCCGTGTAACCTTCGGAACGGATCGGGTGCCCTGCGACACGGCAACGAGAACGAAAACAACGGCCACAGTCACGATGGCGCCCGCCGCGATTGGAACCCAACGTCGCCTGACGGGCCCCGCCGCCGTGAGTGCGGCCTGGATCTCATCGACTGACTGCCAGCGCGCCTCCGGATCCTTGGCGAGACACCGACGGATTGCCCGGTCCAGCGCAGTCGGCAATGTCGGGTCGACGCTTCGAAGCGATGGCGGATAGTCGCGGAGAATGCTGCCGATGAGCGCCGCACGGCTCGGGGCATCGAACGCACGGCGGCCGGTCACCATCTCGTAGAGCACCACGCCGAATGCAAAGATGTCTGTCCGCGCGTCAACCGTCCGGCCCTCGATCTGCTCCGGCGCCATGTACGGCAGGGTGCCGACGATCGTTCCGGTGCCTGTGAGAGGCTCGAGACCGCCGGCTGTCGTCATGTCCTCTTCATGCGCGTCCGGATGCCGGGCGAGGCCGAAGTCGAGTAGTCGCACACCCGTCTCGGTCAGCATGACGTTCCCGGGCTTGAGGTCGCGGTGGACGATGCCCGCGCGATGGGCGGCGCTGAGGGCACTGGCAATCTGGCTGGCAGCCTCGAGTGCCTCCTTCAGGGCGAGGGGACCTCTGCGGAGCCGCTCGGCCAGCGTCTCGCCCGCGAGGCATTCCATCACCAGGTAGTCGCGTTCACCCTGGCGGCCGATGTCGAAGAGGGGACAGATGTTCGGGTGCGAGAGTGCACCAACGGCTCGTGCCTCCCGCTCGAGCCGCTGGCGGGCATTGGGGCTGGCGACGAGCGCCGCGGGCAGCACCTTGATTGCCACGGAGCGATCCAGACGCGTGTCGCGCGCCTTGTAGACTTCGCCCATGCCGCCGGCGCCGAGCGCGCTGATGACGACATAGGGACCCAGGCGCGCGCCGGGCGCAAGGCCCGGTTGTTCGTCGGTGGCGGAATTGCCGGAACCACTCCCGCTGGCACTCGAGTCGGTGCTGAAGACGGATCCCGCTCGCGCATCCGCTGCCAGCAGCCGCTGGACCTCCTGGCGGAGCGCGAGATTGCCGCCGCACGCCTGTGCCAGAAACGCAGCGCGATCCTGCGGCGGCAGGCTGGCCGCCCGGTCGAACATGTCACGGAGGTCGGCGGGGTCGATCATTGTGCCGCCTGAATATGAATTGGCTCTGGCGGGCGGTGAGTATACTACCCGCGTCATGTGACCGGTAGGGACCGGCAAGCCTTCGTCTGGAGGGGCCGTGCCTGGAGAAATCTCAAAGCTGCTGGAGGCTTGGAGAGCCGGGGACGCGGGCGCAGGGGAGGAAGTCGTCGCGCGCACCTACGCGGAACTGCGGAGGGTTGCGCACGGATTCCAGCGCCGCGAGCGGCAGCACCACACGCTGCAGACCACCGCGCTCCTGCACGAAGCCTACCTTCGCCTGCTGCGGAAAGGGCCGGGAACCGCCGACACGCGCGACGCCTTCTTTCGGCTCATGGCTGCCGAGATGCGCTGCCGGCTGATCGATCACGCCCGTCGTCGGCTGACGACCAAGCGCGGCGGCGGCATCATCCACGAGCCGATTTCAACCTCCGCTGGTATTCCCGCGCGACAGCAGCCCGACGACATCGAGGCCACGCTCGCCCGCCTGGACAAAGCCCTCGTTGAGCTGAGCAGCACCTTTCCGCGTGCCGCTCACGTCGTCCAGCTCCGGTTCCTCGCTGGAATGACCACCCAGGAGGCAGCCGAAGAGCTCGGGCTGTCGCCAGGCACCGTCAAACGCGACTGGACGTTCGCGCGTGCGTGGCTCGCGGCGGCGCTGGACGACAGTCCGGCGGGCGGCCCAATCGGGTGACATCGCACACTGCTTGCGAGGGACGTACCGGTGCATTCCGACGAGCTCGTGCTGGCGCTGATAGATCTCCTCTACGAAGCTGCCGTCGATCAACGCCTCTGGCCGCAGTTCCTGGAACGCCTTGCCGAGGCCCTGAACGGCCACAACGTCAATCTGTCGTTCATTGACCCATCGAACAGCTGTGTGAATCTCGCGGTTACTGCCCGGATGGACCCTGAGTTCATGGCCCAGTACATGGAGCACTACTGGGCGGTAGACCCCTGGGTCGCTCGTCTCCAGGGGAACGGGCCACTTCACGGGGGCATGATGGGCTTCGGAGAAGACATCGTCCCCTCATCGGAGCTCTCGCGAACCGAGTTCTACAACGATCTGGGCCGGCGGTATCGGGTCGTTGGTGGCATCTCGGTCATCCTGGAACCGGATGGTGTACTTGCGGCCTTATCCATCAGCCAGTTCTCGTTCGGGCAATGGGCAAGCGCGGATCTCGATCTCGTGCGGGCGCTGAAGCCACACCTGCAACGGGCATTGCAGGTGCACGCGAGGCTCGAGGGCACCACCGTTGCGCTCGCGAACATTGCGTCGGTGATCGACCGGCTGTCCCACGGGATCATATTCGTTTCCCGCCAGGGCAGAGTGCTTGCGGCCAATCGATCGGCTGACGCGATCCTGACGGCGGGCGACGGCCTGAAGACCAACCGGGGGCGCCTCGCCGCCGTCTCGCGCGCCGACGATGCGGCGCTTCAGGCTGCTTTGCAGAAGGTCGTGCTGAGCCCGTCGATGGGAGCGATTTCGCCCATGATTCCGATATCGCGGGTCTCCAGTGGCCGTCCGCTCTCCGTCCTGATCGGACCGATGCCGGCAAACCGACTCACGCTCGGCAATGACGCGACAGGCGCCGTCGTCTTCGTGACCGATCCCGACCGCGAGTCCGTACCCGACGGGGAGGCGCTGCGGATCGCGTTTCAGCTGACCCCGGGCGAGGCACGGCTGCTGACCCTGCTGGTGTCGGGTCTGACGCTGGCCGAGTCGGCCGAGCGCCTAAACATTCGGCCGGAAACCGCGCGCAAGCGGCTGAAGGTGATCTTTCAGAAGACTGACACCCACCGTCAGAGTGAGCTGCTTCGTCTGGCCCTGACGTTCGCGAGGCCGACGAACGGCTGATCGGCGTCGTGGGCGTGCAACTTCTAGCGGATGCTGACCTGGGCCGTTGCCGTCAGCAGGCGAACGAGTTCGCTCTGGCGGCGCGTGCCCGTCTTCGAAAACATCTGCTTCATGTGGAAGCGGACGGTGTTGGCGCCGATGCCGAGCAAATCTCCGATTTCAGAGGGGGTCTTGTCCTCGAGCAGCAATCGTGCGACTCGGGCCTCGGCTGAACTGATGCCCAGAGTCGCGCGCATCCGGGCGACGTCGGTTGCCGGCGTTACATCCGGGTCGCTGACGAAGACCACCGCCGACGCGCCCGCGGGAACGTTCAGACCTTCGTGGCTCGAGAGCGGGCTCGCGACGATTTGAAGCGGGCGTTTGCCCGAAGGGCGGCCAAGCGCAAACGCACCCTGCGATGAACTCGTTGCGGTCGTCGTAGCCGACGACGCTTCCGCCACGAGTCGATGAAGGGCATGGGACTCCGTCGGCGTCGCTGCCCTGAGAAGCCCCCGATCGATTGCGAGCCCGTCGTGGGCGTCAATCAGGTGGCGTGCGGCCCTGTTGGTCCAGATCACCAGGCTCGTCGGTCCCACCAGAACCGTACCGGTCGTGAGCTGATCCAGTGTCTCGCAGAAGGTGTGCTCGCGCACAGCGGCCTCGACCAATCTGCTGTGTACATTCATTGCGCGCTGCAGGTGTGGCAGCAACACGCGCATCAACTTCAGGTCGGTGTCGGAGAACGGATGAGACTCACGACGGCACACGTTGATTGCGGAGCCGCCGGTTCCGGTACTGGAAATGATTGCCGTCAGGCCGCCCACGTAATCGTGTCGACGCGCGAACTCCTGGTAGAACGCCGTGCGCTTGAGCTGAGACAGAGGCACAAGTTCTTCGCCGGTCGTAATGGCTCCGGCACGAAGAAGCTCCGGGCGCGTGCTCGCCGCCCGGACGATCGGATCCGAAGGCAGATAGTGGCCATAGTCCCGCTGGAACTCCGAGCTGATGATGCCAACCGCCGCATGAAACGCGAATGCCGGCTTCTGCAAGTCAAAGGCGGCGATATCCGCGCCAGACCCTCCCAGTAGACAGGTGACCCTTTCGAGAACGACAGACCAGAGTGAGACGTCGCAGGCGGCGTCATAGATGGCGTCAATGATGCTCAAAAGGGTCGCCTGGTCAGTCACCGTGAGCCCCACTTGAAGGCGCGGATCCGAGGCAGAGCCATTTTGCACGCGAACTACCCATTTGGGTAGTGACTGGTTGTGCCAGGCCGCCTAACGTCTGTCGCGCGCCGATTCACTACGCGCGGACTGCCAGGCTGTGGTGATCCAGGTCCGCGATTGTTGCGCCTTTGTAATCAGACGCCCTCACCAAACCGCGAGCCCCGGGGCCGCGACGACGATCTCGCGTAGCCCCCGTTTGGGGGTTGTGGCCCCGAACGTAAGGAGTCCAGAGTGACCGCGATCCCAGGTGCCATATGAGCAAACAGATTTCGCGTGGAGTCGATGCGGGCATCGGAACGCCGCGCCGGGACGTCTCGCGTCGGGCCTTTCTCGGTGGGACCGTTGCCAGTGGGGCCGCCCTCCTGGGAAGCGGCCTGTCCTTTCTGACCCCGTCCCGGGCCCTGGCGGCGGCTTCGGACGGCGTGTGGGTGGAGAAGAGCATCCACGAGCTCCAGGCGCTCATGGCGGCTGGCGACCTGACCAGTCGTGAGCTGACGCTCGGGTACCTGAAGCGCATCAACGAGTTGAACCCCCTGCTGCACGCGGTCATCGAGACCAACCCGCAGGCGGTCGCCATCGCCAGTGCGCTCGACAACGACCGCAAGAAGGGACTCCTTCGTGGGCCCCTGCATGGCATTCCGGTCCTGATCAAGGACAACATCGCGACGTACGACAACACGGAGACGACGGCGGGCTCGCTGGCACTTGTGGGGTCCAGGGTCCCCGGGGACGCGCCGCTGGTGGCGCGGCTGCGGACCGCGGGAGCGGTGATCCTCGGCAAGGCAAACCTGTCCGAGTGGGCCAACTTCCGCGGCGCTCCGCCGTGGGACTTCAACGGCTGGAGCGCCCGCGGCGGCAAGACGCGCGACCCCTACCTCCTTGGCTTCGACCCCTGCGGGTCGAGCTCGGGATCGGCCGTCGCCGCCGCTGCCAATCTGTGCGCAGCCGCCGTCGGCACCGAGACGGACGGGTCGATCGTCTGCCCCGCCGGCAACAACCTGGTGTTCGGCCTCAAGCCCACCGTGGGCCTGATCTCCCAAGGCGGCATCATCCCAATCGGGCACAGCCAGGATACGGCGGGCCCGATCGCGAGGACCGTCACCGACGTGGCAATCATGCTCGGTGTCATGCAGAGCCCGTTCGGCTCTGTCCTCGGGCACGCCCTGCCAGCCGACTACACCCAGTTCCTGGATGCGACCAGCCTCCAGGGCAAGGTCATCGGCGTCGACCTTCGGTACGTCACCGATCCGGACTACGCATTTCCTGTCAACCCGAACACGCTCGAAGCGTTCAACCAGGGGCTGAACGCCCTCGAGGACCTGGGCGCGACGCTGGTCGACTGCGACACCGGCGACATCTTCCTCTACGGCGGCGACGAGTTCACCGTGCTGCTGCAGGAATTCAAGGCGCAGATCGCGGAATACCTGGCGACGCTCGGACACACGTCGATGCGAACGCTGTCGGACCTGATCGCGTTCAACCTCGCGCACTGCGCCGACGAGATGCAGTACATCGGCCAGGAAGTGTTCGAGTGGGCCGATGCCACCAACGGCGACCTCACCGATCCGGCGTACCTGGCGGCCCGCGCGAACTGTCTGAGCCTGTCGCGGACGCAGGGAATCGATGCCGTCTTGGGCCCGGGCATCGACGCCATCGTCGCGCCAACCTACACGCTGGCGACCCAACCGGCCGCGGTGGCCGGATATCCGAACATCTCGATTCCGTGCGGCATCAACAGCCAGGGCCGTCCGGCCGGTATGTGGATGTACGCGGGGTTCCTCGAGGAGCCGAAGCTCCTGTCGTTCGCCTACGCGGTGGAGCAGTACCTCCAGCCTCGCCGACAGCCGACCTACGCCGGAACGCTGCAGCCGCTCCCTGCAGACCCCGGCATCTGCGCGGGGCTGCCGAAGCACTCAGGGCTTCCGGCTCACCAGGGAGTGCGAGTAGCGGCAGGCAGAGTGCTGAGACGGTAGGAAGCGAGACCGGTGGGTCATGGACACACGGGACCAGCTGCTCGGGCTGATTCAGGCCCTTTATGCCGCGCCCGGCGACGAGGCGTCATGGCATCGGTTCCTGGGAGACCTCTGCGGCAGTCTGGACGGCTCCCAGGCCAGCTTCATCAGCCACGACTTGACGGCGAGGCGTCCGGCGATCGCCGTCAATGTCCGGACGGATCCAACCGCGCTCCGAGACTACCTCGCGCATTGGGGACGGGAGGACCCGTGGGCGTACAGCGCGAAATCGCGAGGGCTGACGGGCGGATCGGTCGTCAGCGGCGACCAGTTGATCAGCCGTCGGGACCTCGCGAAAACGGCGTTCTTCAACGACTTCGGGCGGGAATACGACGTCACCCAATGCCTGGCCGGGACAATCGAAGCCGGCGCGCATGCACTGTCGGTCGTCTCAATCAACGCCTCGGATGCCAGGGCAGCATTCGGCCCCGAGGACGTGGCGCTACTGCGGGCGCTCATGCCCCACTTGCAGCGCGCGCTGCAGCTCCACAGGCGCATCGCCAGCGCGGAGTCGGCGTTGAAGACCACGCGTGAGGCGCTGGACCTCACCTGGCACGGCATCCTCATCCTCGATTCCGCCGGACGGGTCGTCGAGACCAATCGCACGGCGGCGTTGATCCTGAACGCGGCCGACGGCCTCAGGGTTGAGAGACACGAGCTGCGTGCGTCGTCTTCCGCACTGACCGACGCGCTTCGCACGCTGATCGGATCCGCGATTGGCGCCACGCAGGGCGCGGGCCTCGGATCGGGCGGATGCCTCAGCGTGGGACGGCCATCCGGCCGATTGCCGCTCCAGGTCGTCGTGGGGCCCGTGTCATCGAAGGCGCCGTCCCCGTTCGCGCCGCATGCCGGGGCGATGATCGTGGTTACCGATCCCGAGCTCCAGCCGCTGCCGTCCGAACAGCAGATCATGGCGTTGCTCGATCTCACGGCTGGCGAAGCTCGGCTCGTCCGCCTTCTGGCCGAAGGTCTCACGGTTGAGGGCGCCGCCGCCCGGCTGAACCTCACGACGGGCACGGTTCGTACGCGACTGAAGACGATATTCGGGAAGACCGGGACCCACCGTCAGGCGGAACTCGTCCGGCTGATTCTCCGCCAGCCGGTCGGTTCGCCAGACCATCCGACAAATCCCGGAGGCGGCGCCGATTAGTCCCAAATGGTACTTGGCGGTCACGCGGCATTCCGTCAGGGTGTGGCCACGCACGGCAAAGCTCGTCCATCACATGAGGTCGTCATGAAGAAGCGGCGCGTTGCGGCATGGCCGTCCATCGTCTGGGCGCTTCCGTTGGTGTTCGCGTTCTGCGGTGAGGCCGGTGCCCAGAGCACGTGCGTGCCGGCGAGCACTGCTCCGGGCAGCCTCGATACCTGCTTCGGTCAGGACGGCTACGTCCAGACGGACGTCACTGGCGCCTCGGCATTTCAGGCGGCGAACGTGGTCGGTGTACAGGCCGACGGGCGGATCGTCGTCGGCGGCTACTCACGGGTGGAAGGCTCGTCGGGCACCGAGTTGTTCCTGGCCCGGTACCTGGCCGATGGTTCGGCGCTCGACTCGAGTTTCGGGGGCGCCGGCGTCGTGAAGACACGGCTGACGGCCACCGCCACGGACACCGAGAGGCTGACGGATGTCGCCCTTCAGGGTGACGGCAAGATCGTCGTGGCCGCCCAGATGCCGCCGACCTCGAAGAAGGACTCCGAGGCGTTTGCCGTACTCCGATACAACGCGGACGGTTCGCTGGACACCACGTTCGGCAGCGGAGGGGTTGTCAGCTTCACCTTTACCAACCGCACCGACGGCTGGGTCGAGGCCCTGGCCGTCCTGCCCGCTGGACAGATCGTCGTTGCCGGACAGAGCGGTGGCGTCCTGGCAGTCGCCAGGCTGACCACGACGGGCGCGCTCGATGCCGGCTTCGGCTCGGGCGGCAAAGCCACCTTCTCCACCATCGTCGACCGGCGCCAAGGCCCGGGAATCCAGTCGATGGTGGTCGACGGTTCTGGCCGTCTGGTACTCGTCGGCGGCCTCTACCAGAACGCGCTGGTCGTTCGCCTGACGGCCGCAGGAGCCCTGGATACAAAGGGCTGGACCACGGTCGACTACGCGGGCGGCTCGGGAGACTCCTTCACGTCGGTGGCAATTGATGCCGCGGGCCGCATCGTCGCCGGGGGCCGGGCGGACACGCCGGTGAACCGCGCGCCGCCGCTGACCGATCTGGGGCTCGTGCGGTTCCTGCCCACGGGTGCCCTCGATCCGAGCTTCGGCGCTGGCGGCAAGGTGATGCAGGACATCAACGGCACCTTCGACGTCATTCACGGCCTGGCCATTCAGGCCGACGGACGCATCATCGTCTCGGCGGAAGCCACTTCGAGCGACTTCACCATGGCGGAGACGGTCGTATCACGATTCATGTCCGACGGCGCGCTTGACACTACCTTCGGCTCCGGAGGGTTCACGTTTACGGACTTCGCTGGTGCTTACACGTATCCCGGCAACCTCGCGGTGCAGGATGACGGCGGCGTCATGAAGGTTGTGGTCGTCAGCAACGTCGGGCACTCGACTGCGATCGGGCTGAGCCGGTACTTCGAGTGAGGACAGACATGCGACCCATCCTGAGAGAGTCGACTCAGGCGCCTCGGATCCTTGTGCTCCTGTCCGTGCTCTGCGCGGCAGTTGTGACGCCCCTGCCAGCCCACGGTTCGACCATCTCGCTGTATACCCGGGTCACTGAAGGGTACGGATACGGCGACACCTCCGACCCGTACGTCAATGTGCAGGACTGCAGCGACACGACGTCCACTGCTAGCACGCTGACGACGACCTGCTCGGGCAGCCTTGCCGTGCCGTCGTCGTCCAGCACGGGGTCTTTCGACGGCACGGCAACGGCGACCGGGACGTTCAACGGTACTCTCAGTCTTGGGGCGGGGATTTCTCTAGATGCCAGCCTGACTCCGTACGGCACATTCGTAGAGCATCCCTATGACGCCGCTGCGCTCTCGACCGCGAAGTTCACGGACCTGGTTACCCTGACGGGTGGCGTGGATGGGCAAGCTGGATACCTGGAGCTGGTGTTTGACATCGACGGTGATATTGCCTGTACGTCACTCGTCGGCGGCGGCACCACGACCTGCGATTTCTTCCCATCGGCCGATGCTTCCATTTACGGGGCCAGCAGCACCGGCGGCCAGTACTTCGGTCTCGACTCTGGATCCAGCACCGTGGTCCTCGACGTGCCCTATATTTTCGGCCAACAGGACTCGCTCCTGGTACTCCTGGACATCCAAGGGTTTGCTCAGTTCGCGTACGGAGACCACATGACCCTGCTCGGAGACTTTGCACACACGGTGACACTGACCAGCGCAGAAGTGTTGGATGCCGACAAGGAGCTCTTGTCGGATGGCCGCGTCATCTCCGCCTCAGGCCTCGTCTACCCTGGCGAGAGTCCAGCGCCTGTGCCGGAACCGGCCTCACTACTGCTGCTTGGCACCGGACTGATGGGCGCTGGAGTGGGATACCGGCGGAGGGTTGCGTGAAGGAAGTCGTCTCCTTCACATCGACGGTGATTCTGACGATCGTGTGTTGCGCTCCCGCGAGCGCGGCCACCATCACTCTGTCCGGCACGTCTTGGAGTTTCTATGAGGGGGATCCCCCTGGCCCGACGGATCCATTCCCCAGCGGAGTGACCTGCGAGAGCTCTCTCTCAGTCGACGCGGCCGCAGGGGGTGCGCTCAGCATCCCGTGTGTTCGAAGCGTCCTTGACGCGTCCTACACCAGCACTATCGGAGCGCAGGGCGTGTTTGACACCAGTGTTGGGCTGACCCTTGGCGCGATCGCGGATCTCACCCTGAGCGGGGGAACGGACTGGACCGCCACTGCGACCGGCAGCAGTCGCTACGAGGACTCGATCATGCTCACAGGCGGAACGGTCGGAGACCCCGGGTTTCTGCGCGTGACGTTCGACATCGACGGAGTGCTCGCGAACCCTTACGAAACAATCCGAATCACCGATCCGGCCAATCCGGACGGTGCATTCAGTTTCGGCTGCCTCGGCGCGCCATACTTCGGGGGCACCCGCGCATTCCGTGGGTTGTTCTCGCTGAGTAACGGAACCACGACGACATCATCGACTCTCACCGGCGCTACGATCCTCACCGCCGACATTCCGTACTTGTTCGGCACGTTTGCGCCATTCGACGTCACGTTGAGCGCTGGGGTCGCCGCCACCACCACTTCTTATACCTGTCAGTACACTGCCGATTTCTTCAATACAGCCGTCCTGTCAGGCGTAGAGATATTGGACGCCGCTGGAAATCTGCTGCCGAACGGGGCCGTCATTTCAGAGTCCCCCGGGATAGACTACGGAGCGACTGCTTCGCCACAGCCGGTTCCCGAGCCTGCCTCCCTGGGCCTCCTGAGCCTGGGCCTTGTCGCCATGGTGAATCGCCGTCGACGGCGGAAGCCGTCACGGGATCCGATCCGTCTGCCCACCGATTCCCAGTGAGACAGTCATGGAGACCAGTATCGATCGTCGTCTGCATCAGGGCCAGGACGCGGCGGTCGCCGAAGCGCAGCCCCGCGGCTCGTTGGCCCTCGACAACGACGGGGTGGCACACCGCGTCGAGGTGGTCTTCGCCGATCAGGCAGTCGTGGCTGAGAGATTCGACGTGCAACAGCGTCGATTGGCGGCAAACCCGCCCGCAAACTCGCCATCCTGGTCTATCGCGCCCTGAAAGGCACCCTGGTGTACCGCGATCCCGGAGCCGACGTCTACGGCGGCCAACAGCGCGCGCGTGTCCTGCGCCGCCTGCGCCAGGGCGCCGCCACGCTCGGCTTCGAACTCGTCAACCGCGAGACTGGAGAGGTCCTTTCACCCGCGGCTGCTTAATCGTGGCGCCGAGAAGGTTCTTGGGAAAACTCTCCGCCGAGTCGGAAGCGATAAACAGATGCCGTCAACGTTATGGCACCAAGCCGGCGCTGATTGTAATCGACGCGCCACGCCTCGATCGTTGCCGGCCGGTTGTCGAGCGACGCGAACTGACGGACGTCCAGCGCTCGCCACCAAGCGACGACCTTCAGGACAAGTCATGCGGTGATCTCCAAAGTCAGGGATACGCGTCACATGTGAAGGTGGAGAGCGTTCAGAGATGACAGGGCAGCGTGCTCCCGTCGAGGCCTGTTCTCCGAGACCAAATTTCACGTTCACCAGGTGACGGACCACACGAGCGTCCGGCCCCGCGCCGAGCGCTGATGTAGCACATGAGCCGCGTCATGTGCTACTGTGGTGCCGTGAAGACCTACATCCATTCACGGCTCGGCAAGGAGGATCGTCAAATCCTCGACGTGCTGAAACGCTCCACGGGCTCATCCGAATCGGAGCTCGTGCGGCGGGGCCTGCGGCTGGTCGCCGAGGAGGAGAAGGGCCGCCGCAGCGCGCTGGAACTGGTTGGTGAGACCGCCGGGCGCTTCAAGGGCGGTCCGCGCGACTTGTCGACCGGCCGGAGCCACCTCGAAGGCTTCGGCGCGTGAACGCCGCCGGCGTCCTGCTGGACACAGGTCCCCTCGTTGCCGTGCTGTCGAGCGCGGACGCGAACCACGAACGCGCGAGGCGGCTCTTCGCCGAATGCCGGCCGCCACTGCGATCCTGCGAGGCCGTGATTGCCGAGGCGTGCTACTTACTGAGGAAGGTGCACCGGTCAGCGCCGGCCGAGGTGGCTGCGCTCGGGCACCGGCGCGTGTTCGAAATGGCAATCGCTGTCGATGAGCACTGGACGAGCATCGAGTCGCTCCTGCGAAAGTACACGGATCGGCCAATCTCCCTGGCGGACGCCTGTCTCATCCGGTCCGCCGAGATTCATGGCGAGGCACGAATCCTCACGTTCGATCGCGACTTCACGGTCTACAGGTGGGCCCGGAACAGGCGGTTCACAATCCTCTGACGGCGACTGCGGCACCCCCAGCACAAGTCACTTCCACCTCGTCAAGATCGTCTCCCGCTGGAAGATCGCGATCCCGAACAGCAGCAGCAGCACCCAGACGATCACCAGGCCGAGCGAGATGAGCAGCCCGAGGCCGAGGCTCAGCACGAACGCGCCCGACATCTGCGCCATGAAAAGACCTGTCAGCGGCAGGATGAACAGCGCGCCGAACTGCTGCGCCGTGCGCGGATCGTTCACCCGCGCCGACACGATGACCCCGACCTGCAGCGCGACGGCCGACGTGAGCGGCCCGAGTGACAGCACGAGCAGCGCGGTCTTCGGCGACAGCAGCGTCCGCAGGACGCCCGGTTCCGCGAAGATGCCGACGCCCGTCAGGTACACGCCGACGGTCAGCGCCATGATCGCCAGCGACGGCAGGAGCGCCCCGATCACCTTTGCCAGCATCAGCTCCGCCGTCGTGATCGGCGTGGCCAGGAGCGGCTCGAGCGAGCGCCCGAGCTTCTCGCCCACGAGGCTGTGCCCGGCGAACGTAATCGCTCCGGTCACGGGCACGAGCAGCGTCATCACGAGGAAGCGGCTGAAGATGAACGCCTGGACCGCGCCTTCGTCGCTGAGCTGATAGACCCCAGGCAGCTCGCTCGACGCCGACGTCACCGACCGCAGCAGATCGGTGTCGGCCGACAGCGCGTGCCCGGACAGCCGCGGCCCGACAATCGCGACGAAGAACGGCAGCGCGGTCGTGATCAGGCCGACGACCACCACCGGCAGCAGGGCCGATCGGTTGCGCGAGAGCTCCGCGATCTCCTTGCGGAGCAGCGCCGTGACGCGTCCGACCGAATCATGGCTCCGACTCCTCCCAAAGTGCCAAGGATCCCGTCAACTCCCAACTCCCAACTCCCAACTCCCAACTTCCAACTATCTCGAGCGGTTTGGGCGTTGGGTTTTGGGAGTTGGGCCTTGGGAGTTGGGAGTTGGGAGTTGACGCCATCTCTTCACGGCCTCTCCATGGCGGACTCGCCCTCGTCGCCGACCAGCGCGAAGTACACGTCCTCGAGCGGCTGATCGGCCGGCGTGACCGACACGATCGGGGCGCCCGCTTCCACGAGCGCCCGGACGACGCCGGGTGTGTCGGCCTCCGGATCCTGCAGGCCGAACGAGAGCGCTCGCCCGGCCACCGCGACATCACGCGCTCCGGCGCCTGCGACAGCGCCCGTATACGGCGCCGCATCCACCCCGAGCGTCACGGTGATCCTGGTGCCGAAGACGCGCCGGCGCAGGTCGGCCGGACTGGCAATCGCGACGAACCGGCGCCGCAGCACCCCCACGCGATCCGCAACGCGCTCGGCCTCGTCCAGGTTGTGCGTGGAAATGATCACCGCGTGGCCCCTGGTCCTGAGCTCGCGGACCAGGTCCCGCACGAGCCTGGCGCTCTGCGGATCCAGGCCCGAGGTGGGCTCGTCCAGCAGCACCACGGGCGGATTGTGCAGCAGCGTGCGCGCGATGGCCACGCGCTGCTTCAGGCCCTTCGAGAGCTCGGCCGCCAGGCTGTCGGCCCGATCGGCCAGCCCGAACCGCGCAAGCGAGGCATCAACGACCGCCTCGGGATCGGGCAGCAGGTGCAGGCGCGCATAGGTCAGGAGGTTCATCCGCACGGTGAGGCGATCCCACAGCCCCGGCGCTTCCGTGAGGAAGCCGACGTGTCCGCGGACGCGGTCGATCGTCTCACGGGTCAACGGCACTCCCGCCACCGATGCCTCGCCGCTCGACGGCGCAATCAGCCCTGCCAGCATCCTGAGCGTCGTCGTCTTGCCCGCGCCATTAGGGCCCAGCAGGCCGAAGATCTCACCCCTGGCCACGTCGAAGGTGACGTCCTCGACGGCGACGCGATCGCCGAAGCTGCGGGTAAGGCCGCGCGCCGTGATCACGCTGGTCTCCGGATCCCGAGACTGATGACCAGGCCCGTCACCGCTGCCGCCAGGCCGAGCGTCGGCGGCTTCCACCCCCCAATCCCCGCGCCGCCGGTCGCCACGTGAACGACTCCCAGGACGAGCGTACCTGCCGCCATGGACACCAGCGCTTCGCGAGTGCCCGCCTGCGGCAGCGCGAGCCCCGCCACGACCGGAACGAAGAGCAGGACGGTCAGCAGGCTGTAGAAGACAAGCAGCGACGACACCACCGTCGGCATGACGAGCGCGATGAGAATGGCTGCCGCGCCGCCCACGACGGCCGTGGACCTCGCGACGAGCAGCACGCGGGCATCCGATGCCGCAGGTGCGATGAATCGACGATAGAGATCCTGCGACAGCGACGTGGCGAGCATGAACAGCACCGCGTCGGCCGAGCTGACCTCCGCCGCGAACACGGCGGCCAGCGCCACCGCGCCCACCTCGGGCGGCAGATCGCGCGCGAGCAGGGTGGGCAGCGCCAGGTCGGGTGACGGCAGGGCTGGATGCCAGGCGTGCGCGATCATGCCGAGGAGGGCCGGGAACAGCGCGAACACGAGCAGCGCGAGGCCGTTGATGCCCACGCCGAGACGCACGGCCCGCGCGCTCGAGGCCCCGTACGCCTTCTGCACCAGCCCGGGCGACACGATGAACGACGGCACGAGAGTGGCGGCCGTGGTCAGCCACCACCAGCCGGCTCCCATCAGCTCGAACCGCGCCGCCGGCGCCGCACCCTCCGCGCCGCGCAGCCCGGCCCAGCCGCCGATGCCGTGCAGCGCCAGGGGCAGCGCAATGCCGAACCCGCAGAGCAGGACGGCCAGCTGCACCAGGTTCACCCACGCCGAGCTCAGCAGGCCGCCTGCGACGAAGTAGGTGACCATCACCAGGCCGCCGACGATGGCGCCGGTCTCGCGCGGCAGGCCGGCGACTGCCTGGAGGATGGAGGACGCGCCAATCAGCTGGGCGGCGAGGATCCAGAGCGTGGCAATCCAGAGCACGGCGCTCGCGATGCCGCGGACCGAGCGGCCGAAGCGCCAGTCGAGGAAGTCGCCGAGCGTCAGAAACCCATGCTCGCGCGCGAGCGCCCAGAGGCGCGGTCCCGCCCACGCCGCCAGCACCAGGGAGCCAAGGCCGGCCGACGCGTTCCACCACCACGCGCTCAGCCCGAGGCTGTAGCCGAGGCTGGCAGCGCCCACGGTCGATCCGGCCCCGATGTTGGCGGCGAGGAACGTCGCGAACACCAGGCGCGCGGGCAGCCGACGGCCGGCGACGAAGAACTCGGACGTGTCGCGAACCCGACGTCCCACCCAGACGCCGACGCCGATCTGCACGGCGATGAAGACGCCAAGCAGGACCACGTACGACGTCATCGTCAGGGGTGAAGATCCCGTGCGGCGGGCAGGCCGGGCAGGCTCCCGGCCGCGCGGGCCGCTCGAACGATCGCCTGCGCAGTGGCATCTGCGGCCAGCGAGCCGACGAGCAGCAGATCGGCGGTCCTGCCAAGGGTGCCCGTGGCGACGGCGAACGCCGTATCGCCGTCCACCGGCGTGTGCGCCGGGACGATCGCGCGCGCGATGCCGTCGTGGGCCATCTGCGCCACCTTCGTGGCCTGCGTCTTCGTGAGCTGTGCATTGGTCGCCACGACGACGAGCGTCGTCTGACCGCCCACGGCGCCCGTGCGCAGCCGTCCCTCGCGAAGCATGCGGCGGACGTCGAGGAAGCCGCGGCCGTCCTCGGATCGCACGCCGGCGATGGTGGCGCCCGTCGACGGGTCGATGACGTCGCCGTAGGCATTGGCGGCCACGAGCGCGGCCACGACGAGGCCATCGGGCAGGCGGATGGCTGCCGAGCCGATGCCGGCCTTCATCGCGCGGCCGAGGCCGAGCGCCTTGCCGACGGTGGCTCCCGCGCCGGCGCCGACGTTTCCCTCGACGACGGGCGCCGTCGTCGCGGCCGCCGCGGCGCGATAGCCGCACTCGGCCGTCGGGCGGACGTGCGCGTCGCCCACGCCGAGGTCGAACAGGATGGCCGCGGGCACGATGGGCACCCGCACCGCGCCGACGTCGAATCCCCGGCCGTGTTCCTCGAGCCAGCGAACGGTGCCCGACGCCGCATCCAGGCCGAAGGCACTGCCGCCGGCCAGGACGATCCCGTTGATGCGCTCGACCGTGTTCACGGGCGCCAGCAGGTCCGTCTCGCGCGTCCCCGGCGCCGCGCCTCGGACGTCCACGCCCGCCACCGCGGCCGGATCGGCGAGAACGACCGTGCAGCCCGTGGGGCGGTCGGTCAGGGTGTAGTGCCCGACCGCGAGCCCCTCGACGGCGGTGAGCGAGTCGTTGGGGGTCGGATTCTGGCATCGGGCCGGCCATCGGGATCGCGAGCGTGATCAAGGCGAGCGGCATCGCCCGGAGATGGTCCACTAATTCACCGCCATGCCGCCCTCGGGGATGGGCGGCGAGGCAAAGGGCATCGGCGAGGCATGATGCACCACGAGCCGCCACTCGCCGTCATGGCGGACGAACACGTTGGTGGCGTGGGCCATCGACGAGACCAGCTGGCCGTCCGCACGCGTGGCAATCCGCTCGCCGCAGGTGACCCATGCAACGTCGCCCAGCAGGCGCACGTGCTCGTCCGCGCAACCCACCATGAGGCTGCCGGCGGCCGCGAAGAGCTCGGCCCAGCTGATGCGAACCGCCTCCCAGCCGCGCAGCGGCGTCATCCCAGGGTGCACGCACTCAACCCAGTCGGCCGGGAACCAGAGCTGTTCCATGGCCGGCAGATCCCGGTTCGTCAGGGCCCGGTAGAACGCGGCGTTGGCCTCGGCAACCCGCTGCTGGTCAGAGGTCATCTGCGGCATCCTACCCTGAACCCGAGAACCCGAGAACCTGAGAACCTGAGAACCGGCTCAAGGCTCAAACACGTACCCCCCCGGCGTCGCAAGCAGCCTCCCGTCCGGCGCGAACGAGAGACTGGTCGGCTGGAGCGTGCCCGCCGCCCGGAACTGCACCGTGCGCACTTTGTCTCCGTCAGCGTCGTAGACGTAGGCGTACGGCACGGCGAGCGCGACCCAGAGCCGATCCTGTGCGTCCACCGCCGCGGCCCGCACGATCGACTTCACGAGCGGCACGTGCTCCCCGCTGGTCCCGGTTTCACGCGGCCAGGTGGTCGGCTGCGACAGCAGCAGGGAGTCCAGCTCGCGTCCCTGGATGACGCGCTCGTACTGCAGGGCGCCCGACGCGTCGAACCGCAGGAAGCGCGGCTCGCCCGCCTGGAAGACGAAGTAGTAGCCGCCCGAGGGCACCGGCAGCGCAAGGCCGGTGTTCAGCGCGAGGCGGAGCGCCGGGTCATCGTCGCGGCTCGTGGCACGCGGTCGCCCGATGGTGCCGACCAGCCGGCCGTAGTAGTCGTACTCCGTGATGAGCACGCCGGTATCGGGCCGGTTGACGAGGACGGTGTGCGTGGGGGTCGCGCGCAGCGCCGTGACTCCGTTGATGACGTAGCCGTCCATGCGCAGCTGGGGGCCCGACCGCGGCGGCAGGGTGAACCCTGCCACACGCGAGCCGGACGTCGTGAACACCTGGATCCGGTCCGTGGGTCCGGGACTGTCCCCGATCACGATCAGGCCGGCGTCCCGGTCCACGTCGAATCCGAACGGCCGCAGGATGTTCCCGGGTTCCTGGCCGATTCGGACGACAGGCTGTGCCGAACCCATGTCGCGGGCGACGAGATACACCGTGTGGCCCCGTCGATCCGCCACGAGGTACTCGCCGGAGCGCAGCTCCACGAACCCGTCCGGCTCCCGGAAGCTGGCGGCCAGATGGGCGGGCAGGGCGGCCACCGAGCGGAGCGTCTCGACCCGGCCGGTCTCCGCCGAGAGCAGGAACAGGGCAACGATCGTGTAAAATCGTAAGCTCTGCATCAGCCGAGAGCCTCCGGTCGTGTGCCTCTGAGCCCGGGATTTACGGGACCGGGCCTGCGGCGGAGATTCGACGGTCCGGTCACAGTTGGCCACGACAGCATGAGCGAACGAACGGGAGGCAGGTCGGTCCGGTGGATCCACGGAGTGGTTGCCGGGCTCGGGATGGCTCTGGTCGGTAGCTGCGGCGGCGGGTCTACGCAGCCCGATCCCCCTCCGAATCCTTCAGCGCCCACCATCACGTGCCCCGCGACGGTCGAAGCGCTCGCCCACAAGGGTGTCCTGCCCACGGTGACCTTCGACACGCCGGTGGCGCAGGGCGGCCAGGCGCCCGTGGGCGTGGCGTGCAGCCCCGCGTCGGGCACGAAATTTCCGCTCGGCGACTCGTCGGTGACCTGCACGGCCACCGACGCTGGCAGCCGCACCGGCACCTGCGACTTCACTGTGACGGTCGATGCGGTTCCGCAGATCACGAAGACGAAGTTCATGGCCTTCGGCGACAGCCTGACGGCCGGCACGACCTCGCCGGCTCCGACCGTGCTGGTGCTCGATCTCGAAGACTCGTATCCCACGAAGCTGCTGGCCCTGCTGAGCGGACGCTACCTCGATCAGACCATCACGATGATCAACGAGGGCGCACCGGGTCACTTTGTCGAGACGGACTTCTCGCGGTTCCAGGACGCGATGCGCGCCGATCGACCGCAGGTTCTGCTGCTCATGGAAGGCGCCAACGACCTGAACACGTATGGCGAACCGTCCATTACGCACATCGTCGGCTCCCTCGAGCAGATGGTGAGCGACGCCAGGAGCCGCGGGGCGGTGGTGTTCCTGGCGACGCTGCCGCCGCAGAATCCCGCCGGCAAGAACGGCCATCACGCCAACCTGCTGCCGGAGCTGAACGACCAGATCGCCCGGACTGCCGCCGATGAAGGCGCCACGCTCGTCGACCTGTTCGGCGAGATGGGCACATGGAAGGGCTACATCGGCGCCGACGGCCTGCATCCGACGGCGGAAGGCTACCAGCGGATTGCCGAGATCTGGCGCGACGCCATCCAGAAGCAGCTCGAGCGCGGCGCCGAGTCGACCGCGGTTCCGGCGCCTGCGTTCACGCTGGCCGCGCCTCGTCGCTGACGCCCGCCCTCATGTAGCGCCCATGTAGCGCAGGCCTTCAGGCCTGCCAGACTCAGTACCGGCACACTTCACGGATCGCGTGCAGGACGTCGGCGGCCTGCGGCAGGATCTCTTCCTCCAGATCGGGCGCGTACGCCACGGGGCAGTCGAGGGCCGCCACGCGGCGGATGGGCGCGTCCAGGTAGTGGAAGAGCTCCTCGGCGACCCGCGCGGCGAGCTCGGCGCCGAAGCCGCACGTCAGCTGGTCCTCGTGTGCGACGATCACGCGGTTGGTGCGCTGCACCAGCGCGCTGATGCCCGCCCAGTCGTACGGGATGAGCGTGCGCAGGTCGAACACGGCCACGCTGAACCCTTCCTTCTCCGCCTGTTGCGCGGCCAGCAGGCTGCGCTGCACGAGGGCGCCCCAGGTCAGGACGACGACGTCGGTTCCCTCCCTGCGGACCGTTCCCTTTCCGAACGGCACCATGTAGCCGGGTCCCGGGTACTCGCCCTTGTTGTACGTCTGCCGGTAGAGGTGCTTGTGTTCCAGGAAGAGGACCGGGTCGTCGCAGCGGATCGAGGTCCGCAGGAGGCCGGCCGCATCGCGGGCCGTGCAGGGGTACACGATGCGGATACCCGGGCAGTGCGCGAAGATGCTCTCGCCCGACTGGCTGTGGTACGGCGCGCCGCCGCGGAGGTAGGCGCCGATGGGCACGCGGATGACCATCGGGCAGGCGAACGTGTTGCCGGAGCGGTACCGCAGCATCGTGACCTCGTCACGGATCTGCATCATCGCCGGCCAGATGTAGTCGAAGAACTGAATCTCGACCACCGGCTTGATTCCGCGCACGGCCATCCCGAAGGCGCGCCCGACGATGCTGGCTTCGGCGAGCGGGGAGTTGAAGACGCGCGTGCCGCCGAACTTCCGCTGGAGGCCGTGCGTGACCTTGAAGACGCCGCCTTTGCCCGGGATCTCGGCGAGGTGATCCTCGCGACTGCAGTCCGCGACGTCCTCGCCGAAGATCACGATCCGCGGGTTGTGCGACATCTCGTCGCGCAGCGTGCGGTTGATCGCCGCAACCATCGTGTCGGGCTTGCCGTGCGTCTCGGCAGCCGTGTCGAACACCTCGGTGGTCGGATCGACATCCGGCGAGAAGACCCAGTCGGCGGCCGACGATCGCACGGGCTTTTCGGCCGCCAGCGCCCTGGCCGTCGCGTCGGCAATCTCGCGGTCCACCTCCTGGGCCATCCGGGCCAGGTCGGCGTCGGTGGCGAGTCCCTCGGAGAGCAGCAGCGCGCGCATCCGCGCCAGCGGATCGCGCTCGGCCTCGGCGGCCCGCTCCGCCGGCGTCTTGTAGAGCCGCTCGTCGTCGGACAGCGAGTGCGAGTAGGGGCGGACCACCGTGGCATGCACGAGCGCGGGACCGTTGCGCTCGCGGGCCCACTGCACGGCCTCCTGCATGGCGGCGAGGCTGGCGAGGAAGTCGCAGCCGTCCACCTTGACGACTTTCAGGTGCGGGAAGCGGTCGACCAGCGCGGAAATCGAGCCGCCCGGCGTCTGCGCCTCGACGGGCACCGAAATGGCGTAGCCGTTGTCCTCGACGAGAAAGACGACCGGCAGCTGGTGGAGCGACGCGGCGCTCAATGCCTCCCAGAACTCGCCTTCGCTGGTCGCGCCGTCGCCGACCGAGCAGTAGACCACCTCGTCGGCGTGGAACCTCGTCTCGCGATCGGGGATCGACTCGATGCGCTCGTAGAGAAGGCCGGCCTCCGCCAGCCCGACGGCCTGCAGGCACTGCGTGCCGGTAGGGCTGCCCTGCGACACGATGTGGAGGTCCGGGTTGCCCCAGTGCGAGGGCATCTGGCGTCCGTGCGATGCCGGGTCGTCGCTCGCGCCCACCGCCTGCAGCAGCATGTCGTACGGCGGGACGCCGAGGGCCAGGCAGAGCCCGCGGTCCCGGTAGTACGCGCAGAACCAGTCGTAGCCTGCCCGGAGCGACATGCCGGCGGCCACGAGGATCGCTTCGTGCCCCGCCCCGCTGATCTGGAAGAAGATGTGGCTCTGGTTCTTGAGCTGAATCTCCTTGTCGTCGAGCCGTCGCGACTGGAGCATGAGCCGGTACGCCGTGCGAAGGTCGTCGGCTCCGAGGTCGGTCGCGGTGGGCGTCGGGTTCGAGGGATCCTGGAGTGCGCGTTCGCTGGCGTGACGGGTGGCCGAAACCTTCATCAGGAAGCCTCGACGGGGTCCGGTACGAGCCCCGACCGCCACTGGCGTGCGAGGCATTGTCGGCAGGGCCGAGCGGCCCCGGCACACGAACCAAATTACACCATTCGGCCGGATGCTACAATCGGCGTGCGCGAGGCGGAGCGGCAGCTTCAGGAGCGAGATTCGTCAACCACTTAGAGCGATCGCGCGCGTCAGGAAGGCACCAGCATGGCCGAAGGCGTCCGGTTGCACCGGTGGGATGAAATCGCGCTCGAGAAAGTCACCGAGGTCATCTCCCGCAAGATCGTCACCGGCGAGCGCGAAATGCTCTCGCAGATTTACCTCAAGCGCGGCGCCCTCGTCCCGATGCACAAGCACGAGAGCGAGCAGCTCACCTACGTGATGCAGGGAGCGCTGCGCTTCCTCGTCGGCGGCGAGGAGGTCATCGTCCGCGAAGGGGAGGTGCTGCTGATCCCGTCGTGGATCGAGCACCAGGCCGAGGCGATGGACGACACCCTCACGCTCGATATCTTCAGCCCCATACGCCACGACTGGCTGAACGGCACCGACGACTACTTTCACAGGACGTAGGGTTGATGGGTTCATGGGTTGGTGGGAGGCCTCACAAACCCACACTCATCGACCCATCGACCCACAAACCCATAAACCCCGTAAACCTTAGAACTGAAAGTAAATGAACTGCGATCCCCCGAACTCTCCGAAGAGCAGCGTCAGGTAGAACAGGCACACGTACACACCGTATCTCGGCACGAGCGGCAGCCGCTGGACGGCGTCGAGATCGTCGCGGAGCCATTCCCACAGGTTGAGCAGCACGAGGGGCGCCGCGTAGAAGGCCAGGGTCGCGGCGTGATTGAGGGCGGGCGCCGCGCCGTGACCCCACCCGGCGACGAGCGCCGCGGACATCGACGCGATCTGGCCGGCCGAGCGCGCCCGGAACAGCAGCCACCCGTAGCAGGTCAGGTGGAACATCACCGCCCAGCCCGCCGCGCGCCAGACCGGCCGCTCGAGCGCCGCCATCCACGGCGATCCGGACCAGCGCTCGGCGGCCCACCGGTACAGCACCAGGAGGCCGCCCTGGTACGCCCCCCAGAAGACGAACGGCCAGGCGGCGCCATGCCACAGCCCACCGAGGACCATCGTGATCATCAGGTTGCGATAGGTGGCGAGACGCGACCCACGGTTGCCGCCGAGCGGGATGTACAGGTAGTCGCGCAGCCACGTGGACAGGCTGATGTGCCAGTGCCGCCAGAACGCCTGCGGGGATCGCACGAAATACGGGAACCGGAAGTTGAGGTTCAGCTCGATGCCCATCAACTTCGAAACGCCGCGCGCGATGTCGGTGTAGCCCGAGAAGTCTCCGTAGATCTGGAAGGCAAACGCGTAGATCCCGATGAGCACCTCGCCGCCCGAGGGATGGCGTCCGCCCGCGAAGATGGCGTCCACCAGCGGCCCGAGATTGTCGGCGACGAAGATCTTCTTGAACAGGCCCCGCCCCACCAGCCACAGCCCCTCGGTGACCTGCTGCCGCGTGATGACGCGGGGTGCCGCGATCTGCGGCAGCAGGATGGGCGCCCTGAGGATCGGGCCGGCCACCAGGTGCGGAAAGTAGGCCACGAACAACGCGAAGTCGATCGGATGCCGGGTTGCCGGGATGTGGCGCCTGTACACGTCGATGACATAGCTCATCGTCATGAACGTGTAGAAGGAGATGCCGATCGGGAGCACGACGTGGAGCACGGGCAGCGACGCCTGGAGCCCGAATGCGTTGAGGAGCGCCTGCAGGTTCTCGGCGAAGAAGCCCGCGTACTTGAAGAAGCCGAGCACGCCAAGGTTGAACCCGAGGCTGATCCAGAGCACGCGCCGGCGCGTGGCTGGATCCTGCTGGCGGTCGAGATAGCGGGCGACCGAGTAGTCCACCACCGTGGACGCGATCAGCAGGCCGAGGAACCGCCAGCTCCAGGCCGCGTAGAACCCGTAGCTCGCGACGAGCAGCAGCCAGTTCTGGGCGCGGTGGGGCAGCAGCCGGTACAGGCCGTAGACCACCACGAAGAAGACGGCGAACTGGATCGAGTTGAAGACCATCGCCGCCGGTCAGGGCACCAGGTGCGACGCGCGGAGGAACGCGTCGATGGCCCCGGCCGCCACCCGGTGTCCCTCGGGGGTGAGGTGCACCGTGGACTCGAAGAAGATCGCACGCGGATCGGCGGCCGCGCGGAACGCGGGCAGCAGGTCGAGGACCGGCAGGCCGAGCGGCGAGAGGGCCGCGCGGAACCGATCCGTCGCCCCGTCGATCGTCATGTGATAGCCCGCCGGCTCCACCACGGCCCGCATGCGCTCGTATTCTTCGTCATCGAGCTGAAAACGCGCGGGCATGAGGACGATGGCGGTGCGTGCGCCCGCGACGGACGCACCGCGGGCGATCCGGCCAATCGCCTCTTTCGAGATGCCGAGGCCGCGCTCCACGTCGGCCGGCAGCGGCGTCGCGTACGTGAGCAGGCGCCGGTCGGGTCGCGCTCGGCGGCCGCCCCGAAACCGTTCCCTGAGCTGCGCGATGCGCTGGCTGACGATCTGCAGCACCATGCTGTGCCGGGCCACCCGCCGCAGCCGGTCCCGGAGGCGCTCGCGGGCGGCAACCGGCGACGCGATCTCTCCACGTAGGCGGAACGCGCGGTCCACGGCCTCCACGGCGTCGTTGGCGACGAAGGTCACGACGAGCACCAGGTCGGGCTCGAAGCGCGAGGCCACCCGCTCGTAGAAGAGGGCCTCCTCGTCCGGCCCGTACCCCTGCACGCCCGCGTCGATCACCCGATAGCGGAGGCCGCCCGCAGCCCGCCGGTTCAGCCGATCCTGGAGCTGGCGGCAGAAGGTCTCACCGAGCGGCACCTGCACGGCCATGACGAGCGAGTCGCCCAGCACGACGATCCGCCGCTCTCCGGCGCCTTTGGGCCCGATCGGGTCGTCGCGCACACCGGCGGGATTGATGGAGATCCGGGTCGAGAACTCGCTCGTGGTGAAGCGGATGGAGGTCGAAGGGCGCAGCCGGTAGCCGATCGCCGGATCCGGCATGAAGAGCTGCTGAAACGCGGGACCGGCTTCCGAGCCGCCGGCGAGGCGGAGGCCCGCCTCGAACAGGCCGAACTGGGCGAGAGCGATCAGGGCTGCGAGCGCCAGGCGGGCGCGGGGCGTCGCCATCCGCTCAGTGGATTCGATGGTCCCAGTCGTTCGAGCGGCCGCCGTCGTGCACGTCGAAGCGGCGGCGCATCCGGCCGATCTTCCATTTGATGTATCGATACCTGAGCTCGGCGAACAGGTTGAAGCGCGCCAGGCGCCTGCCGCGCAGGTAGAGATAGCCGATGACCAGCCCACCCAGGTGCGCGAAATGGGCGAGGTTGCTGCCGGAGCTGCTCAGCGACGAGACGAACGCCACGGCGCCGACGATGATGACGAACCATCGCGCCGGGATCATGAAGATGAAATACAGGTAGATCGGCCGGTCCGGGAAGTAGAGCCCGTACGCCAGGAGCAGCCCGTAGACGGCGCCCGACGCGCCAACCGTCGAGCCGATGTAGATGGGCAGCGCGAACGGAAACGGCAGGAGCGACACGGCGACCGTCACCAGGCCGGCGCCGATGCCCGTGATCGCGTAGTACTTCACGAAGAACGGCGTCCCCCACATCCGCTCCAGCTCCACGCCGAACATCCAGAGCGCCAGCATGTTGAACAGGATGTGGAACACGCCGGCGTGCAGGAACAGGTAGGTCACCGGCTGCCAGACGGCACCGCGGGTGACGACGTCCACCGGCGTGAGGGCCAGGGGGAACATCAGTGACGGCGCGAGCACCGTCCCGACGAACATCGCCACGTTCGCGATGATGATCGCCTTCACGGCGGGCGTGATGCCGCCCGGGCCGAAGGAGTAGGTCACCTGAGAAGGGTAGCGAGGCATCCCGGCCGGATCGTACCACAGGCCCCGGCCCGGCACGCCCGTTCGCGAGGCGTGCTCAGGCGCGGCCCTGCCGACCCGTGACGCGGGCCGCCAGTGCCGACGCGATCTCGGTGAACTCGCCCACTCCTGCGGCGCGCGCTGTCACCCAGAGCGTGACCAGGCCGGCGCCTATGGCACCGCCCACCCGGGCCGCCCTCAAACCAACCGCGGAGCCGGGCAGGAGCACGGCCAGCTCGTGCTGTGCGCCCCACGCCACGGCTGCCATCACGGCACCGGCGAGCACCATTCTGGCGGCGACCGAGGCGAGATGGCTGCCGTGCAGGCCGTGCAGCCTCCGCGACAGCAGGAGAAGCAGCGCCCCGGCGTTCGCCAGCGCCGCGATCGAAGTGCCCAGCGCGAGCGCCCGGTAGCCGTACGAGCGCACGAGCACCAGATTGAGCACCACGTTGACCGCCACCGACGCCACGCTCACCGTGACCGGGGTTCGGGCGTCGCCGAGGGCGTAGAACGTCGGGGTTGCCACCTTGACGATCGCATAGCCGGCCAGCCCGATCGCGTAGCACACGAGCGCGCCGGAGGTCGCGGCCGTATCGCCCGCGGTGAAGCGCCCGCGCTCGAACAGCAGCGCCACGATCGGCTGCGCCAGGACGATGAGCCCGAGCGTGGCGGGGATGGTCATCGCCAGCATCATCGACACTCCGCCGGCCACCGCATGCCGCAGGCCCTCCTCGTCTCGACCGGCGGCACGACGTGCAATGGCCGGAATGGACGCGGTGGCAATGGAGACGCCGAACACGCCAAGCGGCAGGTACATCAGCCGGAACGCGTAGTTCAGCCACGACACGGCGCCGGTGCCTTCGCTGGTGGCGAGCCACGTGTTCACGAAGACGTTCACCTGCGTGGCGGCCAGTCCCAGCGTGCCAGGTCCCATGAGGACCAGCACCTCGCGCAGGCCCGGCGCGCGCGGGTCGAGCACGGGCTCATAGCGGTACCCGGCCGCACCGAGCGCCGGCCACTGGAGCAGTACCTGACCGACGCCGCCCACCACGACGCCGGCCGCCATCGAGAGAATCGTCGGGAGTCCCAGCCGTGTCAGGACCGGGACCATCAGGAGGACCGTGGCGATGCTGCCGGCGTTGAAGACCGCCGGCGCCATGGCCGGGACGAAGTACCGGTCCAGCGAGTTCAGCATGCCCATGGCCGCCGCCGCGATGGCCACCGTCATGAGGAACGGCAGCATCACGCGCGTGAGGAGCACGGTGAGCTCGACCTTCCCGGGCACCGTCGCGAAGTCGCCCGCGAGGAGCATCACCAGCGGATGGGCGAACACGAGGCCGAGGACGACCAGCAGCCCGGTCGTCGCCAGCAGGGCGTTCACGACGTGGTTGCCCAGGCGCCAGGCCGCCGGGCGGCCCTCGGCGGCGAGCGCGCGGGTGAAGGCCGGCACGAACGCCGCGCTCATCGCGCCTTCGGCGAACAGGTCGCGCACGAGATTGGGGATCCGGAACGCGACGTTGAAGGCGTCCACGGCGTCGCCGGCGCCGAACAGGTACGCCATGACCTGTTCCCGGACCAGCCCCAGGATCCGGCTGGTCATGGTGGCGGCGCCGATGAGGCCGGCCGAACGGGCGAGCTTGCCGGAGACGCGCGGGGCCGGGGCTGCAGTCAACGGCTGAGGTGGCAACGGGGTCAGGCCCTGTTAAGAGACTTTACAGGACCTGACCCCATGACAAGGAAAGTCACAGCGACGAATATCGGGCAAAAAAAAGGGGGTCGCCGGTGGCCCGTCGACCCCAAGAGGAGGATGGGAAGTGGGTGTTCCCACTTCTGTAGACGGACCTTCATCCCGGAAAGTTTGCTCTTCAGCCCAGCCGCTTGCGGACGGCGTCTGAAACGGCCTTGCCGTCGGCGGTCTTGCCGGCCAGCCGGGCCATGGCTGCCTTCATGACCTTTCCGAAGTCCTTTTGCGAGCTGGCTCCAGTTTCCGCCACCGCCGCGTCGACGGCCGCCGCGAGGTCTTCCGGGGTAGCAGCGGGTGGCTGGAATCGTTCCAGGACGAGGATTTCCCGGGCTTCCCTTTCGGCCAGCTCCGGGCGGTTCCCCTTCGTGAACTGCTCGATCGAATCGCGCCGCTGCTTGACCAGCGCGGCGACGACCGCCAGTTCCTCGGCCGGCTCGAGCCCCCGACCTTTCTCGACCTCTTTCATCGTGAGCGCCGACTTGAGCATGCGCAGCGTGCCCAGGCTGTCCTGGTCCCGCGCCTTGATGGCCGCACTGATGTTGCGGGTGATGTCGTCGATGAGGGCCACACCAAGCCTCCAGGTGAAGGTGGAACAGCGATAGCGCCGGTCAGAACAGCCGGGCCCCGAGAATCCCGAGCCAGTGGTTGACGCCGAGCAGGGCGCCCCCTGCAGACAGGCCCGCGGCGACCGCGCGCAGCCCGCCCCCCTGTCGCCAGAGCACGACCGCGGCCCCGGCCGCGAGCACCGCGACCGCCGGCATCGCGGCATAGTAGTGCCGGAAATCCACCGGCGTCAGCACGCCCAGGACGAGAAAGCCCGCGCACGCCAGCAGCCAGCCGGCAATCAGCAGCCAGAACCCGTCGCGCCACGACTTGCGCGGACCGACGAACAGACCGACGATCGCCAGCGCCACGAACGGCCACGTGTAGTAGCCCTCGGCCAGACTCGGGACCGCCTGGATGCGCGCGACGAGCGGCGCACTCCCCGGCTGATAGAGCCGCGGGGAAGCCGGCGACGGCGCGGCGCCGGACATCTCGCCCGTGATCCGCGCGTACTCGGCCCGGTACGTGGATCCGAAGTGGCCATAGTAGAGCGCCACGGCCAGCAGGACCGCGACGGCCAGCACCGCGAGCACGCGCACGCCAGCCCGCCGTTGCCCCTCGCCGGCGACCGCGACGAGCACGCCGGAAGCCCCGAGCATCCCGACGAGCGTCGCGAACGTGCTCGTGTGCGCGAGGAAGGCCCAGAGCGTCACCGCGGCCGCGGCGGTGATGACGGGCGCCGGGCGGCGGCCGGCGAGCACGACCTCGAGCGCCAGCCCCATCGAGATGACGGCCATGGCCTGTCCGAACACCTGGGTCAGGTTGGCGGCCGCGAGGACGCCGAACCCGAGCGGCATCAGCTGCAGCATCGCGACCGCCACGGCGGCCGTCAGGCGATCTCCCGTGCCCCTGACGATCATCCAGTAGAAGAACAGACACGAGATGGCCTCCGCGCCGGAGGCCACGAGCCGGAGCAGGAGCACGTGGTCGGCCACCACGTGCGCCAGCGGCAATGCGGTCAGGTAGAGCGCCACCGGGTACGGGAACTGGTATCCGCCCGGGGCAATCGAGGTGAACAGGTAGTTGCCGCCCATGACGGCTTCGAGGCGATGCGCGTGGAACACGGCGTCGATGAGCCACTTGTCCGGATGAAACAGGACGAGCAGCTTCAGGAACAGCGCCGACCCGGTGAACATCAGCGCGAAGCGGGCCGTGTTGCGCAGCCGCTCGCCGCGCCAGCTCTCGATCCCGAATGCCGCCGCCAGCAGCGCGATGCCGATGCCGCCTGCCAGGGGAGTAATGACCTGGAGAAACGGCGTGAACGGCGCGAGCCCGACGCGGATGACCGAGGCCTCGGCCACGGCGAGCACCACGGCGGCCGCCACGGCCGTGGTGGCGGTCGCGCCGAGCAGACCGAAGACCGCGCCGAACACCGCCGCGGCGAGGGCGGTCGCGGCGACCGCACGTCTGGGGGGAAACACGCCACGGCCCGACGGCTCGAGGACAATCCGATCCACCTGCACGCCGAGCTGCCGCGTGTCGCCGGGTCCGGGTACGAACGTGTTCGACGAGGCAATGGACAGCATCAGGCTCTTCACGCTGCCCGGTCGCCGGGGCACTGCCACGCGCACGTCCTCGAACTCATTGGAGGTGGACCGGGTGGCCAGGGGCACGCCGTCGGCGAGCACGGTTATCCTCGGCAGGGTTGCGGGGTCCTGGCGCGCGCCGCGGACGCGCACCGTGGCCGTCCACTCGATGCTCCGGTCGAGGCCCGGCAGCGGCAGGTCGCCGCGCTGGGCCGTCCACGCGAACGTCAAATCCCCCGTGCGCTCCCCTTTGTAGAACCCCTGGAGCAGGCCGGGCCGATCGTGATCCATGTCGACCGTGAGCGTGGGGCGCCAGGCGTACAGCAGCACGACGGCGGCCGCTCCCGCCATCGCGCCGAACAGCGCGCACCCGATCGCGAGCGCGATCCGGCGGGTCACGGGCCGGCATCCCCGCCGAGGACCGACCGGTAGATCGCCTGGAACTGGCGGTCGACGGCCGCCGGCCTGAACTCCTGGGCGATCACGCGCATGGTCGCGTCGCGCACCCGCCGGGGCGAATCGAGGAGGGCCATGATGGCCTGCGCCAGCGCCAGGGCATTCTCGCGGGGGACGACCGCCACGTCGTAGCCGAAGACGTCGTGGAGCTCCAGGCCGCCCGGGTTGTCGGCGGTGATCACGGGCGTGCCGGACGCGAGCGCCTCGAGCGCGACGGTCGGGCAGGCCTCGAGAAGCGATGGCAGGACGAACACGTCGGCGGCGGCGTCGTACTGGGCGATGACCTGGTTCTCGAGGAGCCCGGTGAACGTGACGTGCCGTTCGACGCCGTTGGCGCGTGCGACGGCCCTCAGCTCCTCGAGCAGCGGGCCCGTGCCGCAGATGAAGAGCCGTGTATCGGGGTGCGTGCGCACCACCTCGCCCAGCGCCTCGAGCAGGAAGCGCTGCCCGGCGAGCGGGTGCAGCCGCTTGACGTTGACGAGCACATGCCGCTGTCGGATGCCCAGGGCCCGGCGCGCGTCCTCCTGTTGTGCGGCGTCGTAGAAGTCGAACTCGCGCGCGACCGGTGGATACACGACCGAGGTCGCCCGCCGCCCCAATCCGAGCTCGACGGCCCTGGTCTGCAGGCCGTGGCTGTAGAAGGTCACGTGCGACGCCCGCTGGTAGGCACGGGTGAACAGGTCCGGTCTGCCGCGCTTGGGCGCATAGTGCCAGATCTCGGTGCCGTACAGCGTGAGCACGTACGGCTTGCCGGCGCGGGCCGCCGTCCACGCCCCGATTTCCGCAATGAGTCCGTTGCTGTGCACGTGCACGACGTCGGCCGCGTCGATCAGAGGCCGCGCGGCGCGGGCAATCCGGCGTGCGGCCAGTGCGCTCGACAGACGGACCGCACGTGCGAGAGCGCTTCCTCCGGACGGCGCCACCCACGTGACCGGTCCCGGCAGTGCCTGTTGGCCGGCCGCGCCCGTCGAGGCGCGCGGCGGATGGGCCAGGTAGCACACGTCGTCGCCGCGGTCGCGGGCCCAGCAGCCGAGATGGTACGGCAGCAGGGCATTGGCGGCCTGGTCCGGCGGCAGGTGCGGGGTGATATGGCAGATGCGCACGGCCCGTGGATTCAGACCTGCGCGGCCATGGGCACGGGCGCCGTGTAGCGCGCGTGGAACTCCCGGAATGTCGACGGGTGAGCGCCAAGGTCGACGACGGCCACCCGGAGAAAACGCTCGAGCCGGTCGAGGAACGCATCGAGCTCGCCCTGGGTGCGGTTGTAGGGGCTGCCCCCGACGATGGCTTCGCTCGAGTGAAACAGCATGTTGAGGACGGGCACGCCACGATCGACCAGCCGTCGTGCCAGCGCGCACATGGCATCGAACGACGAGTAGGACGGGCGCAGCCACTCGACGCGCGCCACGCCCAGCATGCGCAGGATCCGCTTCGTCGTGTACGGCCACGGCGCCCGCGCATACGCGTGCGCCAACGCTGCCGGGAGGTCCCGATCGAGCGCGGCGGAGCACGGGATCTCGAGGACCCGGCTCGTGCCGGGCCGCACCGCCGAGTCGTAGGACAGGAAATACGGCGTCAGGGGCGCCTCGACGAAGTCCGGGCCTCCCTTGTGTCGCTCGCAGAAGAGCGGGGCCACGCTCGACTCGACCATGTACCCGTATCGCTCGAGCACGGCGACGTGCGAGCCGTCGAACCCGAAGCGGCCGGAGCGGTACGACACGGGTGGCTCGCCCATGGCACGGCTGACGGCGGCCGTCAGCTCCGCCACCTGCGCTTCGAACTGCTCGGCGCCGAGAGATGACGCGTAGGGGTGGCGTCGTACGTCCTCCGAGGAGCAGGGGGGCGTCTCCCAGGCGTGGTGGTGCGCGCCGATCTCGCATTGCCCCCGCAGGCGCAGGAATCGAAGCACCTCCTGCGAGCGCTCGTCGGTGGCCACCGGCCAGGTCACCAGATAGGTGGGCCGCACGCCGTGGCGCTCGAACACGGCGTTCAGGGCGGGAAGCGCGTAGATGTTCTCGAACGTCTGGTGCTCCCGCGCTGCCGCGTCCCACTGGTTGTCGCCCTCGGTGTCGATCCCGACGAGCAGGTGCGGCGTCACGGCGTCACCGGTCCTGGTCGGAGTCGCCCAGGGTCACGTGCCAGCGATCGGTGCTGGTGTAGAAGTCCGCCGGCACGTGCACGCCGTTCACCTTCACGGTGAACTCCATGGTCGACTTCACGGGGAAGTAGCCGCAGCGGCGCAGCACGCGACGGTAGCCGGCGTGCAGACAGAACGTGCGGACCTTGTCCGAGTCGGCCGCGTGTGCTTCCCGATCCAGCCATCGCGCGATCGTCTTCAGCCCGCTCTCGTCGTCGGGGTCGACCAGGAAGTCCACGAGGATCGTGACGCGGCCGCGCGGTTCCTGGACGTGGCGGTAGACGGCGTACCCGTGCAATTCCCCGCTGCGCCGGAGCGCGATGAGCGAGTAGCGGACGTGCGGTGCTTCGACGAACTTCCAGTTGAGATAGGCGGCGTCACGCCGGACGGCGAAGTCGAACCGGGGTGCGAGCCGGGCCCAGAGGCCGTTGAACTCGGAAGAGAAGCGGCGGATGACCTCGATCTCGGCACGCAGGGGGCGCGATCGCGCGACGAGGCGCACGAATGGCAGGGTGACCGCCGAGACGAGCCGGTTCAGCGGCTCGGGCCACTGGGGACGCCTCAGAGCCCGCCGGGTCAGGGGCTTGACGAGGCACGGAATCGGCCCGGGCTCCGGCCAGCGAAGCTTCCGGAAGAGGCGATGGGACGAATCGGACAGGCCCAGGCCGAGCGATGCGCCGACGTGCCGGTCCCAGGTCCGGAACAGCACCTCGCCGATCCCCTGGCGCTGCCGCTCGGGCGCGACCATCACGTCCATGCCCCACGAGGCGTCGAGCTCGATGCCGTTCACCTGCAGTCGCACGGGCATCGTGGCGTACTGCCCGACGATGCTCGTGCCTTCGCGCGCGAGCCAGATGATGGGGGTGCCGCCCGGGTTGTTCGGGTTGCGGCGGTACTGCCATTCCCAGCGCAGGCGATTCGCCTCGGCGGCATCGGGGCCGAACACCCGTCGGTAGAGCGTGTCCACGGCGCGGCGGTCGTCCTGGCGATAGCGGTCGATGTCTGCCATGAAGCGTGCGCGGACTGGAGGCGGACGGCAATTGTACACGATGGCCGGACCCGGGTCCCGGCGCCGGCTCACCCCCCGCCGAGGACGTACTGCACGTGTCCGATCACGATGTCCTGCGTCAGTGCGCTGTCGCGCAGCCAACGCATCGCCGGTCCGGGCAGTCGCCGGAACGTGCTCGTGACGTACAGGTCCTCGTCCAGGACTTCGAACCCGGCCTCGGCAATCTGGCGCCGCAGCCGCCGAATGCGGACCAGCTCGAGCAGGTCGTCGTGCTTGCGACGGTTCTGCCGGGCGATCTTGATGAAGGAATTCTCGTCGGCCTTCTCGCGGAGCGCCCACTCGGCGTGGCGCGCCAGGAACGTGAAGGCGGCAAACGAGGCGCGCCGGCCGATGAGCAGGTGGAGCGGCACCGGCACGATCAGGCGCGGCAGGTGCGCCCCGGCAAACGACAGGTAGGGCGCGGTGGACAGGTACATCCGCCCCCCGGGCGCGAGCACCCGCGCACACTCGCGGAGGTACTTCGGCGCGTCGGCGACGTGCTCGATGACGGCGTGCGAGAACACCCAGTCGAAGCTGGACGGCCCGAAGGGCAGTGCCTGGCCGTCGGCCTGCAGGAAGTGGAGGTTCGTCAGGCCGCGTTCGCGCGCCAGCACGACGCCGGCCGCGCCGAACCGGTTCACCAGGTCGATCGCGGTGACGGAGGCGGCTTCCTCCGCAAATGACAGCGGCATGCCGCCGCCGCCGCAGCCGGCGTCCAGCACGCGCCCGCCAACCTGCGCGCCCACGCGATTCAGGTGGGCCAGCACCTTGGCGCTGCGGTGGTACTCGAACAGCGCGTAGTCGTACTCGGAGCGGAATCGACGATCCGCGTGCTCTCTGATCCGCTGGTCGTCTACCTGGCGCACGGCTGTTCGTCTCGGCCTCGGGGCAAACGGGCCATTCTACCTTGCCCCACCCGGCCGGGCCTCCGGCTCCAGCACGCCCCTGACGGCCTCACTCCGCGTCCAGGGCATCCCGTACACCACCAGGTCGGGACCGCCGGCCGCCACCTGCAGGGCGTGAATCCGGAACACCTCGTGAAAGACGTCCTGCCTCGCCACGATCTCCGGGTACCACGCGGGGAAGATGATCAGCAGGTCAGGACGCTCGCTGGCCAGGAAGGGCACGAGCCGTCGCATCCGCTTGGGCTGAATGGCCTCGGGGGTGACGAGGCCCTCGGTGTCGATGACGAAGCGACCCGAGAAGTACCCGATGGCGCCGATGTCGTTGGTGGCAATGCGCGCGCCGGGGCTGGTCGCTCGCGCGACCCACCGTGCGGTGGCGACTTCGAGGTCGTTGATGTTCTTCACGCGCGCTGCGTAGTCGGGCGCCGACCAGGAGAGGGCGTGCACGAGACGGATCAGGACGGCGAGCAGGAAGAGCCAGGGGAGCCACCGGGGGCGCACCCACCGCCCGAGCTCGACCACGCCCGAGACGGACATCGCGACGAACAGGACGAGCAGGTGAAAGAGGTAGCGCCCCTCGTGGACGAGCAGCGGCGGCTCGGGCGCGACGAGCGCCTTGAAGAGGGGCGCCGCCAGCAGGAGCACTGGAACCAGGTATCCGCCGCGGGGCGCATCGGGCCTGCGGGTGAGTCCGGCGACCGCTGCGGCACCCACCAGCGAGGTGAGTGCGAGGTCCGGGAACTCGGTCTCGAACCAGCCGAGCAGCTCACGCAGGAACTGCGGCGGGTAGCGCCACACGTCCACCAGCGCGTCGAGCCACCGGCCCTCGGTGAACGACAGCAGCGTGCCCATCCCGTACGTCTTCGCGTAGAAGGTGACCGGCAGCGGGTGGCCGCTGATGGCCATGTTCAGCCAGACGAAGGCGCCCGCCGGGATCGCGAAGGCCACAAACGGCGCCAGCACCCGCGCGCCGCGGATTGGCAGCCGTCCCGTCCAGGCCCTCACCACCCAGTCGCACGCGAGCACGGGGAAGAAGACGAACACCTCGGGACGCGCTGTGCCTGCCAGCCCTGCCAGCAGGCCCCACCACGGCGATCCGGTGTCCAGCGCCGACAGGTAGGCGAGGACCGCGCCGGTCGCCAGCGCGGCGTAGAGCGACACCTCCATTCCCGACAGGCTGCCCCAGGTCATGCGCGGCGAGAGCGCCAGCGCCAGCGCGGCGAACAGCCCCGCCAGGCGGGACCCGGTCAGCCGCTCGGTCAGCCTGGACGCCAGCAGCACCGTGACGATCGTCAGCGCGAGCCCGATCAGCTTCGCGCTGGCGACCGGGTCGAGGTGCCACCACGCCGGCACCGTGAGGACCAGGGTCCAGAGCGGCGCGGTCGAGCCCGCCACGGGGACGCCGGGGTTGAAGGAGAACCCGTGGCCTTCGGCAAGATTCCTCGCGAACTGCAGGTGGATCCAGGAATCGTCCAGCGGAAACCCCGGAAACGTGACGTGGTGCTCGGCGCGCGCGAAGTACGCGGCCGCCTCCACGGCCGCCAGCGCGATCAGGCACCAGTCGATTGCACGGGGCACGCGCCACCACGCGCGGGCAGACATCACGGCTTCTCGATGAGCGCCGCGCGGTCGTGCCCGCCGGCTGTCTCGGCGACGTCGAACTCGCGCACGATCCGCCAGCCCGGGCGGGCGGTCAGCACGTCCAGGATGACGGGGCCCTCGTAGCCGAGCCGCGGCGACGTGTAGGTGAGGATGTAGCGGATGTCGGACCGCGCGAGGCGGTCATCGTAGTTGCCGAACCCGCGGCCGACGAACACGGGACGGATGCGGTTCTCGAGATCCAGCCCGTTGGCCAGCTTGCCCTGCACGACCGTGCCGGGCGGGAGCCACGTCCCGAGGTCCCGGGAAGCGGTGACGTTCTTGTAGGTCCGCAGGACCGCCCACTGCGTGAACTCGATCAGGTCGCCGGCCATGAGGACTGCGACGAGCGCCAGACCCGCGGCGGGTGTCCACGGGCCGCTCGCCAGCCAGCCAAGAATCGCAGGCCACCATATCCACAGGGCCGCGAACGCCAGGACCGCCGCCAGCGCCGCGCCATGCACGCCGGGCCTGACCTCGTAGAGATGCGCCAGCCGCACGACGGCGCCGGCCACCACATAGAGCCCGAACAGGATGAGTGGCGCCGCCACGAGCGCCTGACGCCGGCTCACGCCTGCAAGCGAGGCGGGCAGCAGGCGTCGATCGCGCGCGATCACGAGGGCCGACATCGCCACGAATGCCGGGATCAGGAACACGAACCGCCGCTCGTTGCCGACGTCGTGCGCGATGAGCTCGAGCAGCCCAAGGCCCACCCACAGCCCCAGCAGGCGCTCGGCCGGCGCGACCCGCCGCCATCGGGCGAGCAGCGCCAGGCAGCTGGCGAGCGTGAGGATGGTGAGCGCCCATTGTCGCGTGAAGAAGTCGTGGATGATCGGGATCCACGACACGCGGTCGAGTACCGCTCTGACCGAGTAGGACGGCTTCCGCGTGACCGACATCTGCCAGTTGTAGAAGCGGAACTCCGCCCAGTGTGGCACGACGAACACGCCGAGCGCCACGACGCCGGCCGTCGCGAGCCCCGCCAGTGTCCAGAGCGCGGCGTCCCTGGCGTGGCGTGCCTCGGGCACCGAGAACGCTGTGCGATACGTCAACAGGAGCGTCGCGATCGCCTCGAGCCCGATCGCCGCGACGAAGAACGCCGCCGCCGCCTTCGTGAAGAAGGCCAGCAGAGCGGCCACGCCGGCCGCCGCGCCCCACGCCGGACGCCGGGTGCCTGCCAGGGCATACGCGGCCCAGGCCGCCACCAGGAACGCCGTCATCGTGGCTTCCATCAGCGCCGCGCGATCCCACATGACGTAGATGTAGTTGGTCGCGAGCAGCGCTCCCGCTATGACGCCGGCCCTCCGGCCGCCAATCGCGGCGACCCCCGCCGCCAGGAGCAGCACCGAGAGCGTCCCCATGGCCTCGGAGACCAGGCGCGCCTGCCAGGTGCCGACCCCGAACGCCGCAAAGGACCCGTATTCGAGGCCGGTGAAGACGGGCGCCAGGTACATGGGATTCCAGCGGTCGAGGCTCCACTGCCCGAACAGGGCGCGGTTCCGCGCGTTGTGGACCCATGGCCCTTCGTCGTGCCAGGTGATCCCGACCGGCGTGTGCCAAGGGGGATCGGCGGTCGGGAAGACCGTCCGCAGCACGATCGCCAGGGCGGCGACGGCCAGCAGCGACGCCACGAAGCGGCGCGACGAGAGATCGGGCCCCTGGCTCACTGGCGCTCGCGTCGCATCCAGATGCGGAAGTTGTGGAGCCGTCCCGCCGGCACGTACCGCGATTCCAGCCACGAGGAGAGCTGCGCATCCGCGAGGAAGAAGTCCGACGAGTTGGGCCCGTCCGGATCCCAGTCGCGGTCCTGCAGGACGACCAGGCGCGGCGGCTGCGCCGCCAGCTCGCGCAGCAGCCCCGAGACGCCGTACCCGGGTCGATCGGCGAGGAACCCGATGATGACAGGGCGGCTCCAGAAGAAGCGCGACGCACTCGCGCGGCCCGACCCGACGTACGCCCAGGGCGAGAAGCCGAACACGAGCACACGATCGGAGGGCGCGGTCCGCTCGCGCAGGAGCGAGGCGAGCTCGGCGACGGCCAGCGCCGAGTACTTGTCCCCGGAATCGGGATTGCCGAAGCGTGCCAGGTACTCCCGGCGGCTGAGCTCACCGCGCATGTACTGGAGATCGTAGGCGGTGTTGTCCACCAGCTTCGGAAAACTTGCGATCCGGGCGATGGCCACGACGAGGACCAGGCTCAGCAGGATCCCGCCGGCACGGCCGACGCGCGGCCACGCCCAGCCGCCGGCCAGCCCGGCGGCCAGCGCCAGCGCCGGCCCCGCCTGCACGAAGTACTGCGGCAGTCCGCGGCTGCCGTTGATCGCGATGGCCAGGCACGCCGTGGCCACCCACAGCGGCGCGACCGCCAGCCGACGGTCACGCCACGCGGGACCGAGCGCCAGCACCGCCGAACCGAGCCCGCCGGCGAACCACAGGGCATCGACACGCGCGAACCGCACCGGGAACGTGAGCAGATAGGTCAACATCCCCAGATGGCTGGCGTAGGTTTCGCCGGAGTAGCGAAGGTTGTAGACGATCGTCGCCTCGTACAGATCGTCCAGCGCGCCGGCCCCCGCCATCCACGCGACCGTCATCGCGACCGGCACCGCCGCGCCTGCGGCCATCCAGGCCGTCCGCCTGACCACCTCGGCGGAGCTGATCCGCGGCTCGCCCTCGGCCGGCATCGCGGCCATGAACCCAACGGGCAGGCCGTACACGGCGGCGTTGTACTTCAGCACTGCGCCGAGGCCGACGAGGGCTCCCGCCACCAGGAGCCACGCGCGTCGCGATCCGGGGGCGTGCGCCGCGCGCCACGCGGCGGCGAGCGCGAGGGCCACGGCGAGGGCGATGAAGACCTCGCACTGCGCGCGCACCCTGACCCCGCTCAGCCGTCCGAGCGCAGGGTTGCCCAGCAGCAGGAAGATCGCCGCCGCGGCGACGCCGGTAGCGGTCGACCCCGACAACCGGCGGCCCAGGCCCACCAGCAACAGCGCCGTCAGCGCCGCGATGGCGAGATCGGCGCCGGCCACGACGGACTCGTGCGGCCAGATCGCAACGAGCGCCGCGTAGGCCAGGTGGACGCCGGGGGGCTTCTGGTCCCACGCGTCGCGATAGGGGACCTCGCCGGCCAGGATCCGCTGCCCGACGTACGTGTACAGCGCCTGGTCCGCGCCCGCCGGCTCCACCAGCGACGGCAGGCGGAAGGCCAGCAGACCGGCGAGGAGCGCCCACGCGAGAAGAGCCCGTCGGTTGGTGGCGATGGGCAAGATGGATGAGAATCGGTACTACACCGTGCCCATCTCCCCGTCTCCCCCTGCCGGCGCACCCGCCCTGAGCGTCGTCGTGCCGACCTACAACGAGCGAACGAGGATCGCGGAGCTGGTGGACGCGGTGTTCCGCGTCTTTACGGCAGCCGGTCTCGACGGCGAGCTGGTCGTGGTGGACGACAACTCGCCGGACGGCACGGGCGCAGTCGTGGACTCGCTCGCCGGGCAGCGCGGCCCGCGACTCGTCGCCGTCCACCGCGCGGGAAAGCTGGGTCTGGGCACCGCGGTGATGGAGGGCTTTCTCGCGTCCCACGCGGCGGTCGTGGGGGTGATGGACGCCGACTTCAGCCACCCGCCCGAGGGGCTGGCGACCCTCTACGCCGCCATGTGCGACACGGGAGCGGACGCCGTGGTGGGCAGCCGCTATGTTGCCGGCGGACGCGTCGAGCACTGGCCGCTGGCGCGCCTGCTCATGTCGCGGCTGGCCTGCAGCGTCGCCAGGCCGCTCACGCCGGTGCGGGACGCGACCTCGGGCTTCTTCCTCATCCGGCGCGACCGGGTGGAGGGCGTGGAGATCGCCGCCGGCGGGTTCAAGATCTGCCTGGAGCTGCTGCTGCGGAGTCCGGTGCGCTCGGTCGCCGAGGTCCCGTACGTCTTCGTGGACCGGACCACGGGTCAGAGCAAGATGAGCCTGAGGGAAGCGGCCGGGTATCTCACCCAGCTCCGCCAGCTGTACGCGCTCCGGTTCCTCGGTGAGGGGCGCGGCAAACGCGTCGGCTACATCCGGCTGACCCTGCCGGCCCCCCGGACGGGACGCTGATGCGTCGCGCTACACGCGCTGCTGATGCAGCGCTGCCGCAGACGGTGTGGCATCGACCACCTTCTGGCCGAGGAGCACGCGCGAGGCCAGGTGCGTGACGATGCTGGGCTTGGTCCAGGCGAGGCGGGCGAGATCGCCGAGGTGTCGGCCGAGATAGGCGGGCCGCAGGAAGAACCGGCGCCTGGCCTTGTTGATGGCCGCCATGACGATCCGCGCGTTCAGTCCGTGACCGTCGAGCACGTAATACGAGTACTCCATCTTCGACCAGTCCTCGGTCCGCAGCAGACCCTCACGCCGCACCTTCTCGTAGAGCGCCGTGCCCGGGTACGGCACGGCGGGATAGAAGTTGGCGAAGTCGGGAGAGAGGTCGATCGCGTAATCGATGGTGGCCTCCATCGAGTCGGGCGTGTCGCCGGGATAGCCGAAGATGAAGAAGGCGAACGACTTGATCCCGGCCTCGCGCAGGTTCGCGAACGCGGCCCGGATCTTCTGCTCCTCGAGCCGCTTCACCATGTCCTTGCGGATCTCGGGTGAGGACGACTCGATGCCCATGGCGAGCATCCAGCAGCCGGACCGCCGCAGCCGCTGGACGAACGCCGGGTCCGTCAGGTTGTCCGCACGGGCATTCCCGAACCACCGGATCCCGAGGTCGCGCGTGATGAGCTCCTCGCAGAACGCGCCGAAGGTCTTCTGGTTGAGCGTGACCGTATCGCCCCACAGGTAGAAGTACCGGACGCCGAGCTCCCGGCGTGCCCGCTCGAATCTCGTCCACGAGCGCCTTCGGGTCCCGCTCGCGGAACTTGTGGCCCTGGTGGATGGGCGCGACGCAGAAGTCGCACGAGTAGGGACAGCCGCGGCTCGTCTCGACGATGACGTAGGGCTCGCTGACCATGGGCAGGCGGTAGTTGGTCAGCGGCAGCAGGTCCCAGGCCGGGAACGGCATCGCCAGAAAGCCGCTGAACGTGCCGTGGCCCTGCGGCGGAACGACCGACCCGTCCGGCGCGCGGCGCACGAGCCCGGCAACGCCGGCCAGGTCTTCCGGCGACGTGCTCGTTGCCAGCGCGATCGCGGCGTCCTCCGGCTCGCCGACGAGCATGGCGTCCACCACCGGCGCCTGCCGCATGGACTCGACCGGCACGGTGGACGCGTGGGGCCCGAAGCACACCAGCCGCGCGCCGAAGGTCGCCTTGAACGCCGACATCTCGGCCGCATCCGCCGCGAGCGTGGGCGTCGTGGACGGGAAGATCACCAGATCCGGGCGGAAGCGGTCCCGTTCCAGCTCGGCGACGAGGCTGGCCGTGTCGCGCTGCTCGGCGGTGAGGTCCACGAGGCGGAAGGACACGCCCCGCTCGCGGAGCAGCGCCGCGATCACGAGCAGCGAATAGGGCGGCTTGGTCGTGCCCAGCACCTCCTCGCGCTCCTGGCAGCGGCCCTGGCGTGTGAAGGCCACGCCGTTGATGAGCGGCGGGTTGACGAGCAGGACCTGCTGAGCGGACATGGGGGTCGGGACCTATCGGATGACGGTGAGCGGGATCGCACGCACGGGCGAGGCGGCGTGCGCGACCGCCGACGCCGGCTCGGGCGACAGCTCCACCTTGCAGCAGCGCCGGCAGACCGGAAAGAGCGTCTCGTCGAGCAGGCGCTTGCGCAGCGCCACGTAGCGCTCCCCGTTCCAGACCTGCTCGAGCGACTGCGTCGTGAGGTCGCCGACTTCGACCCGGATGAACGGGCAGAAGTACACCTTGCCGCTGAACGACACCCGCGCCCAGTTGAACGGGTAGAAGCAGCGGCCGTTCAGCGCGGCGCCCGGCGCGTAGTAGTTGTCCATGATCGCCGTCACGACCTTGGGCCGGACGTCGAAGCGGATGCCGCGGGCGAGGGACTTCTCGCGGAGCGCCGCCACCTTCTCGCGGACCGCACCGGCCGCCACCATCGGGTCGGCCGTGACGAAGGTCGCGATGACCGACGGATCGGTACTCCCGATCATCGCCAGCGTCTCCTGCACTTCCTGCGGCGTGCTGTACATCAGGTGGTTCAGCCCGATGGCCTCGATGCCGAGCTCGGCGGCGACGTCCACCATCTGGTCGAGCGTATCGAGGCTCTCGTGCGCCACGGTCGTGTTGATCCCGATGCGCAGCGGCGCGCCCTTGCGGCGGGCCGCATCCTGCAGCCGCCGCAATCCGGCCGTGGTCCGATCGAACGTGCCCTTCTGTCCACGGGCCACGTCGTGCAGGTCGCGCGGGCCGTCAATCGACACGGAGATGTGCTTCAGGAAGCCCTTGAGCGCGAGGTCGGCGAGGGCCTCGGCCCGCTCCTCGCTGATGATGGTGCCGTTGGTGGTGAGACAGCCGCAGGCGTAGCCCTTCTCCTCGAACAGCGCGAGCACCGCGAGGATGTCCTTGCGCATGAAGATCTCGCCGCCGGTCAGGTTGACCTGGAGTCCCTGCTCGTCCGGGAAGGCCTTCCGGAGCTGCTCGATGGCCAGCTCCTCGCGCCACTCGCCCTCGACGTTCAGCAGGTCGCCGACGTAGCAGAACTCGCAGTGCAGGTTGCACCGCATGGTCGCCTCGTAGACGACGCCTGCCGGCAGCCGATCGGCGCGCCCGGTTCCGTCCCGCAGGAATCGCGAGACGTGCGCGTCGTACCGGCGTTTGCGCAGGCGAGCCCATGCGCGCTGCGCCAGCGGGCGGCGGCGCACGACGGCCACGACGGCTTCACGAAGGCGGCGGAGCCTGGTCACGACAGTTGCCAGATTTCGATAACGGGCCCTGGACGCTCCAGCGCGGCGTCGAGTCGGGCGTCGGTGTTGTGCAGGAACGGTTCGACGGTCCTGGAGTCCCCGCGCTCCCGGTAGGGCGAGAACCTCGCCGCCAGGCGCGCGTCATGGCCGAGCGCCTCTATCAGGGGCGCCAGCGCCGGTGACTCGACATTGTAGCGTTTCAGGACGACGTACCGCACCCCGAGGCCTGAGAGCGTGGCCAGGCCGGCGGCGCCACCGAGCCCGGCGTAGTCCACGTAGATCTTGTCCACATCCAGGCCGCCGCTGCCCAGATAGAGCACACGGTAGGCCGGATCGGGCCAGTCTTCGAGGCCCAGTTCCGTCCGGAATTTGATGGAGGCCCTGGCCGGATCGCCGAGGTGCAACGTGAGCGCCTCGACCAGCCCCGCCCGCGACTGCCGGAGCGGCACGGAATACGGCTGCACGAGCACGGCGGTGCCGGCCGATACGTGCGACTCGATCCAGGCCAGCGCCTCGCTCCTGGTGTCCGTCTGCCGGAAGAAGGTGCCGAGGTGCCACGACATCACCAGTCCGGGGACCGCTGCGGCGGCAGCGATGACGGCCGCGTCGATGGTGCCCGGGCGCCCGCGGCGCACGATCGAGGTGCCGGTGACGGCGCCGATTGCGGCCAGGACCGCCAGAAACGGCAGCACCGGATTGAGATAGCGCGTCGCGGCCACCGTATTGCTGATGAACAGGAAGAACACGACTGGAAACGAGGCGAACAGGAGCGCCCGGAGCGGCGCCCTCCTGACGAGCACGACGGCGCCGGCGATCGCCAGGAGGCACACGGGCCATCCCATCGCGTCGTTCCAGAGCATCGTCAGGTAGGCGCCCGCGCTGCCGAAGGCGTGCGTGGCCTCGACCGCGCGGTCCATCACGATCCGGCGGTTGGCGCGAATGTCCCGCCAGGCGGTCAGCGGCTCGGCGAGGAGAAACGGCGAGCCCAGGACGAATGCCGCCGCGGCCACCCCCGCACTCGCGGCGACCCGCGCGGCACGCACGGACCATCGGGCCTCGCGCCAGGCCAGGACGACGGCTATCGCGAGCGGCACGCCGAGGAACACCGCGTAGTAATGCATCGAGGTGGCGATGCCGGCGAGTCCGCCCGCCAGCCAGAGCCAGCCTCGCCGTGCAGACGGAGCGGCGTCCGACAACCGCAGGATCGCCAGCATCGCCGCGGTGATCGCGAGCGTGGTCGGCACGTCGTGCTTCACGTAGTGGCTGTCCTGCACGGCGAACGGCGCCGCGGCCATGAACAGCGCCGCCGCGAATCCGGCGGGCCGCCCACCCACGTCACGGCCCAGTCGCCAGGTCGCGACGACCGTCGCGACGCCGCAGCACACGGTCAGCGCCCGCCCGGCGAGGTAGATGCCCGTCGGGTCCGTGAAGAACGACGCCTTGAAGGCCGCCAGCGAGGGGAGGCTCCCCGCGAGCCGCGCGACGAGGAAGTACGCGCCTTCCCAGGCGAAGAGCCCGTAGAAGTACAGCGTCGGGTACAGGAAGTTGTGCGGGTTGGGGCCGCCCGTCGCGAACGAGAGCGCGCGGGACATGATGGCGACCTCGTCCGGGTTGTACACGGCGGGCAGGCCGAAGGCGAGCCCTCGCAGGCGGAGCCACGCCGCGAGCACGGCAAGCGCCGCCAGGATCGCGAGGTCGGCACGGTGGAGCGCGGACGCCCGTGCCTCGCCCGTCACACCGATGCCTCACGCTCGGGCTCGGTGCCGTCCATCTCGATGGCGACGTCCGACGTGGGCGCGCTCACGAGCTCGCCGGCGAGCTCGCTGGCGTCCACGGGCTCCTCGATGACCTTGCGCCGCCGGACGCGCGTGACGAGCACCGACATCTGGGCGATTTCGTGGGGGATGAAGAAGCGCGTCCCGACGAGGACGGCGACGTAGACGATGACGACCGTCGCCCCGCGGGCGAAGAAGCCGGCCACCGGCGGCAGCGGCGGCACGGCCCACACCGCCGCGGAGACCGACAGGAGCGCGGCGCCGACGACCCGCACGAGCCGCCCCGTCTCGTAGTCGATCGGGAAGAACCGGCTGGCGAACCGCCAGGAGACGAACGCCAGCACGCCGTAGGCGAGCGCGTTGGCCCAGGCGGCGCCGATGATGCCGAACGTGGGCACGAGCAGGAGGTTGGCGCCCACGCTCGTGGCCGCCGCGATCCCGGTCGCCATCGGGTAGTACTCGGTGTGCTTGGTGATGTTGAGGCCAATCGAGGTGAGCAGGTACATGCCCTGCAGCGCCACGCCCAGGCCGATCCACGGCACCACCTGCGCGGCCGGGTGGAAGGCGGACGGCATGGCGGCGTCGATCAGATCGCGCGAGCAGGCGGCCAGCCCCGCGGCGAGCAGCCCCAGGATCAGCGCCCCGTAGGTGGTCACGCGGCTGAACGTCTCCTTCGCGTCCGGCTCGCCCATGACGCCGAAGTAGAAGGGGGCCCACGCCTGCTCGAAGGAGCTCAGGAACAGCTTCAGGCCCATGCCGAGGCTCGAGCCGGTGGAGTAGAGCCCCACCTCGTGCAGCGTGACGAACCGGCCGAGGATGTAGCGGTCGGAGGAGCCGATGATCTGATGCGCCACGCCGTGCGGCAGACGCGGCAGCCCGAAGCGGAGGGACTCTTTCAGCAGCCGTGTCGAGAACACCGGCCGGATGAGCGGCGCGAACCAGCGCAGCATGACGAGCGTGAACACCGACGTCACGCCGATGTCGGCCAGGATCACCCCGTGCACGCCGAGTTGCAGGGCAATCACCAGGACGATCCGCATCACGATCGTGGCCAGCGAGCGGCTGAAGCCGAGGGCGATGAACGTCCGGGTGCGGCCCTCGATGCGCATGACATGGAAGGGCAGATAGTAGAAGCCGACGACGAACGTGTTGATCAGGACGAGGCGGACCGTCCAGTCGGTACTGGTGCGTCTCGAACAGGTACGGCCCGAGCCATCCAGCGCCGGCGAGGCCCGCGGCCAGCAGGGACCCATTGACGACGAAGAGGAAGAAGAACTGCGTGCTCGCCAGCCGCTGCCTGACCGCCCGATCGGGGCAGTCGAAGTACAGCCGCATGAACGCGCCGTCGATGCCCCAGCGGAACGTGACCTTGGCGGCCACTTCCACCGTCAGCAGCAGCGCCAGGATGCCGTAGTCGGTCGTCGAGAGATAGCGCGCGTACAGCGGGAGCAGGAAGAAGCTGACGATCTGGGTGGCCGTATCGCCGAGCCCGTAGACCACCAGGTTGCCGAACAGCTCCTTCAGTCGCCGGAACACGTTCAGGCCGTCGCCCGCGGGCGCAGCCGCAGCAGCGCGAGGAAGCACCAGCCCGGCACGGGCACGAGCCGGGTCAGCAGGCGATGCACCCAGGCGCGCTCGGCGGGGCGGCGCCGAATCCAGGGCGTCAGGACCGGGAAGGTCGGGAAGATGCCCGTCGATCCGGCCAGCTCGAAGCCGGCGCGCCGCGCCAGGGCCAGGTAGTCGCGGAGCGGACGGTCGCCCGGGTGCTTGATCTCACTCGCGGTGCGGATGAGCCGACCGCCGAGCAGGAAGTTCAGGCGCGACTGCAGGTGGGCCAGGTTGGGCACCGACACGAGCAACTCACCTTCCGGCGCCAGCACCCGCCGCAGCTCGGCAAGCGCTGCCGGCTGGTCGGCAAACGTCAGATGCTCGAGCACGTCGAGACAGAGGACGCGATCGAAGGCGGCATCGGGGTACGGCAGCGCGAGCAGAGAGCCGCGTCTCACGCGCGCCGAGCTGTAGTGTTCGTCGAGGCCCTCGATGGCGAGCCGCCCGGCGAACTCCTCGACCAGTACGCCCTCGCCGCAGCCCGCGTCGAGCACTCGCGTGGCGGGTGGCAGCCCGTTCAGGTAGTTCCTGACCCAGGCGAGCTTGGCGATGTAAGTGGGGTAGTAGTCCCAGTCCGGGCTCGGAGCGCGGTGGTAGTCGCCCCGGCTCGCATACTCACCGGTTGGGGCGTGCGTCTCCGGAGCCACGTCACCGCTGCGGTTGCTGCGGCGGCTGCTGCGGGGCCGGCACGGGGAGCACGCCGGGCGCGGGCGATGTCATCTGCCCGGGCGTGGGCAGCAGCGGCGGCGCCTGCGGCTGCGCGGCCGGGGATGGCACGGGCGGCGGGGCGTACTGCTGCACCGGCGGCCCCTGCACGGGCGCGCTGCCGGGGGTGGCGCCCGGCGGCAGCCCGCTCCCGGGGAACACCGGCGCCGGCGCGACCTCAGGCGTCTCACCCGGCTCGTCGTTGGCGAGCGCCGTCGGATCGGGCACCTGGAACACGGTGGGCGGCTGCGGCGTGTACGTGGCGGGCCGCATCGCGACGGGCGCCGCCGCGGCGACACTCGTCGGCAGGATCAGGATTCGATCGAAGCGCGACGCGTTGGGCACGTCCATCGGACGCGGCGCGGCTATGTAGCCGGCCACCGACTGGAGGAGCACCGTGAGGGCGCGCGCCTCCGGCAGGTCGCGGAGCTCGATCGTCATCGGTCCGCCGGGGACCTTCTCCAGGTTGACAATTCGCGTCTGGCCGACCCGGGCCCACTCGGCGAGCACCTGGCGCAGCGTGGCGTCGTGCGCGATGACCGTGGCACGGCCGTCTTTCAGGACGACCGAGACCTGGGCAGCCGCAGTGCACGGCACGGCCAGGCACACGAGTGCGGCCAGCATTCCGAGGACGCGACACCTGACCGGGACGAGCACGGTGCCAGTATACCCCCGGGGGCCGGCGGGGCCGGCGCTCAGAGCAGGCGCCGGACCCAGAAAGGCGAGTCCTTCTTCGGCAGGTCGCAGGACCGGCAGATGTCGGGGCCGCCGTGATCCAGGTGGGCCCGCCGCACGGCGCGGTACGTCTCGGAGTTCCAGATCTCGCGGATCGAGGACGCCCTGAGGTCGCCGAGGATCGTGCGTCCGTCGAAGTCCGCGCAGCAGAGCGAGACCCGGCCGTCCCAGAGCGCGGTGAACGTCAGCCACGGGCGGTAGCACGGGTAGGTGACGTCGGAGTGCGTGTTGAGGGTGCCCGCCCAGTTGTGCAGGTCCGTGACGTGGATCTTGTCGGCCCGCCGGCGCCAGTGCTCGATGAACGCCTGCTCGTCGGCGGAGTTGCCCTGGCGCACGAACGACAGGATCAGCTTGGGGCGTCGCTTGCCGGCCTCCTCCCGGAGCGCCAGCAGGCGCTCGACGTTGGCGATGACCTTGTCGTACTTCAGGCCGACGCGCGTGCGCTCGAAGACCTCCTTGCCCGACGCGTCCACGCTGATGTTGATCGCATCGAGCCCGGCCTCGATCATCCCGCGGGCGGCGGCCTCGGTGATGAGCGATCCGTTGCTGATCATCCCCACCTGCGGAATGCCGCGCGACTTCGCGTAGCGGACCTTCTCGACGAGGCCGCGGTCGACGAAGGGCTCGCCGTAGTTGTGCATCCGGACGTGCTCGATCCCGAGCTCCGCGCACTCATCGACGACCTTGCGGAACAGCGCCATGTCCATGATCCCCTGCTTCCGCGCCATGTCGTCGCGGGGACAGAACACGCATTTCGCGTTGCAGATGTTGGTGCTCTCGATCTGGACGATCTCGGGCAGCGGCGCCTCGTCGCGCCCGGTGGCGAGCATCAATCGCCGCACGAGCCAGGCGTTGCGCCTCAGGCCTGCTTCGCCGGCCGCCCGCGCCTTCCGCCTGATGGTCGAGATCACCTGCGGCCTCTCACTGTCGCTGGAAGTAGTCGATCACGCCGGCGAGAATGCCGTCGAGGTCGGACTGCGCCGTGAAGCCGACCAGCGCGCGGATCTTGGTCAGATCGGGCACGCGGCGCGGCATGTCCTCGAAGCCCGACTCGTACGCCTGATCGTAGGGGATGGTCACGATGTCGGAGCGGCCGCCGGTGAGCGCCCGGACCCGTTCGGCCAGCGCCATGATGCTGATCTCCTGGTCGTTGCCCACGTTGAACACCTGTCCGATCGCCCGCGGCTCGGCGACCAGCCGCTGCAGCGCGTCCACGACGTCGCTCACGTGGCAGAAGCTGCGCGTCTGGCGGCCGTCGCCGTGCACCGTGATTGGCTGCCCGGACAGCCCCTGCCGCACGAAGTTGGGGATCACCATGCCGTACCGGCCGGTCTGGCGCGGCCCGACGGTGTTGAAGAACCGCGTGATCACGACCGGCAGCTTCTTCTCCTTCCAGTACGCCAGCGCCAGGAACTCGTCAATGGCCTTGCTGCACGCGTACGCCCACCGGTGCTTGGTCGTGGGGCCGAGCACGAGGTCGGCGTCCTCGTGGAACGGCACCGCCGTGCTCTTGCCGTAGACCTCGGAGGTCGACGCGATCACCACCAGCTTCTTCTTCTTGTTCGCGTGCCGCAGCACCACCTCGGTGCCGTGCACGTTGGTCTCGATGGTGTGGACCGGCGCCTCGACGATCAGCTTGACGCCGACGGCGGCCGCCAGGTGGAACACCACGTCGCAGCCGTCCACGAGCTCGGCGAGCAGCGGCTCGTTGGTCACGCTGTCGATCGCGTAATGGAATCCGGGACGGCGCTTCAGCGGCTCGATGTTGGCGATGGAACCAGTCGACAGGTTGTCGAGCACCGACACCTGATGCCCGGCAGCGAGCAGGGCCTCGGCCAGGTGCGACCCGATGAAGCCCGCACCGCCCGTGATGAATGCGCGCACGTGTTGGTCAGCGTCTCGAGAGCCCGACAATCAGGTCGGCGGCCCGGGACGCGGCCCCGCCGTCGGCTACGATGCCATAGCGGGCGGCAAACGCCTGTCGGGCGGCGGCCAGCCGGCCGCGCACCTCCCGATCATACAGCAGTCCCCTGAGCGCCGGCCCGATCTCGGACGGCGTTCCAGCCCCCGCCATGACCCCCGCCGCCACGAACGGCGACAGGTTGTTCGGCAGGCCCACGACGAGCGCCGGCACGTCGAGGGGAATGGCCTCGATGGCCGCCGTGGAGTTCACCGTCACCAGGGCCGCGGCCACCGACGTCAAGGCCGCCAGATCGACGCCCGCGGGTGCCATGCGGACGTTGGCGGCTCCTTGTGCTGCCTGCTCGTACGGACCCGGACCTTCGGCCGGGTGCGGCTTGACCACCAGGACCACGTCCGGGAGCGCCGCGGCCTCCGACACGAGCGCCGGGAACGCGGCCGCCAGCTGCGTGTATTTCGCCGCGACCACCACGATCGGCGCGTCGGGCCCTGCGCCTACGGCGACTCGGACCGCGGCACGCGCCTCGTCGTCCATTCCGCGGGCCGACGCGACGATCGCGTCGAGGCGTGGGCTGCCAGTCACCGCCAGCCGCTCGGGGGGATAGTGCCCCCGCTCGATGAGGTGGCCGCGCGCGAGCTCGTCGAAGAGCAGCGTCAGGTCGGGCACCGGACAGCCGCGATCTTCCGGGTGCGTGGCCGAGGGGACCATCTCGTCGGGCTCGTGCAGGTAGTTGAGCCAGTGCCGGTAGATGAACCCGTGCTGCAGCGCCGCGACCGGGATGGCGCGGCGGCGGGCCTCGAGGACGAGCGCCCGCCCCCATCCGCCGGCCTCGGCATAGGTGACCACCACGGAGGGTCGCAGCCGGTCGAGGGCGGCGCCGGCTTCATCCATCGCGCGGACCGACCACGGGAACTGCAGGGTGGCCACGCCGTCGAGCTCGGGCAAAATCAGCGGCCAGAGATCGATCCCGCCGACGACGGCCGCGGCGCGGATTTCCCGGCTGGACGCCAGCGCCCGGCCGACTGTCCGCCGCGCGCGCCACTGGCCGACCGAGGCCTCGAGGTCGGCCCAGGGGGCGAACGCCTCGACGGGCGTCAGCGGCAGGGCGCTCGCGGCAGGGTCCGCGAACTCGCGCGCCCGATGATGCCATTGCCGCACGCGGAAGTTCGTCCGCGGTCCAAGCCCGACGAGCGCGACGCGCCCGGGACCCAGTCGCGCCTCGATCTCCTGCAGCACGGGGCCCACGTACGCGTCGGCGCCTCCGGCGCCCCGCGCAAACGCGCTGTGCACGAAGGCCGCAACGCCGCCGGTCGGCAGCCCCTCGGGCGCACGTTGCGGCCGCAGCCGATCCAGGAAGGCCGTGGTTGCGTGGAACAGCGCCTTGGCGGATTGCCCGATCCGGGGCCCTCGCTCGTGCGCCGGGATCCCGCCGCAGCGGATGCCGTGGCGCCGCGCCACCTCGCGGGCGACGTACGAGACGACGCGATCGGCGCCGTCGAGCTGCCAGCCGCCGTTCGGGTCCGCGGCGGCGCGGCCCTCCAGCGCATACAGCGCCCGCAGCGCATTCACGATCACCCGCTGCTTGTGCAGGTAGAGCTCCGCGAACCACCAGAGCGAGTCGCCGCGACAAGTGAAGCGGTCCCGCAGGGGCTCGCCATCGACCGTCAGGCGCCGCAGGCCCTTGATCCAGCGGTTGGCGTCGGCTTCAGCCCGTTCCGCGGCATCGGCGTCGATCACGCCGTCGATCGTGATGCCTCCGCCGCTCATCGGCCCGCCTCGCCCTCGCGCATGGCCTCGAGCTCGTGCGCCGCGCGCACCACGTCCTCGACGCGCACCGCGTCCAGGCAGTCGGGAGTGTGGCCCTGGCACCGTGCCGGCGGGAGGCGGATGCGATTGCAGGGACTGCAGGGCAGGTCCACCCGGACCACGCGATGGACGCCGAGGGGGCCGTACCGCCACGGCATCGACGGTCCGAACACCGCGACGACCGGCGTACCGACCGCCGCCGCCAGGTGCATCGGCCCGGTGTCGCCGCTGATGAGCAGCCGGCACCGCGCGAGCACCGCCGCCAGCAGCACGAGATCCAGGGTTCCCTGCACGCGCAGGTGCCGCGCACCCGCGGAGGTGAGCCGCATCGCGACCTCGTCCACGATCGCGTGATCGTCGGGTGCTCCCGTGAGCACGAGCATCGCGCCGAGCGCCTGGGACACCCGGAGCGCGGCCTCCGCGAATCGCTCCGGCGGCCACTGCTTGATCGCGCGGCCGCCGGGCGCGTGGAGCGCGACGAGGCGCGAGGGTGCCGTGCCGCCCGCCAGCTGCGCCAGGCACACGTCGGCGCCAGCCAGCGCACGGTCGGGCAGCCGCAGCCGCCAGTCCGCCAGGGCGTCGGCGGCCGGCGGCGCGGGCAGGGACCCGGACGGCAGGTCGAACGCGCGTTCCACCAGCGCCATGCCGTTGGCCGCCACGTGTCGCCCCGGGTCGTGTGCCACCACGTCGGTCAACATGGGACCGCCGCCCGCCATCCCGAACCCCACGCGCCTGGCCGCCGCCGCCATCAGGGGGAGCGTGTGGGATCGGATGTCGCCCTCGAAGTTGATCGACAGGTCGTAGCGGCGCGCCCGCCAGCCGGCGGCCTCCCGCCAGAGATCGGGAAGGGACCTGCCGCCGGCGCCGCGCGCCAGCCAGGCGGCGTCCAGCGCCTCCACGGCATCCACCGTCGGCAGCAGCCGCGCCACCTCCTCGTTCCAGCTGCCCACGACGAGATCGATCCTGGCGTCGGGGGCGAGGCGACGGACGGCGGCAATGCCGCCGAGGGACATCAGGAGGTCGCCAATGCGTTCGAGCCGGAGCAGGAGGATGCGTCGCGGCGGGCGCTTCGCCGGCCGCCGCCATCGGAACGGCAGCGTCCCGGCGAGGACCAGCGCGTCGGCGGCTCCCACGAGGAAGCGCTCGCCGGGATCGTAGATGTCCAGGTGGTCCAACATGCGGCGGTCAGGGCGCGGCCCCGACGGGGACGAGCTCCACGCGATCCACCATAACACCGAGGTCCCGGTCATCGTCGGCGCCCGTCAGGGCGCGGGGATTCCAGGTCGTGCTGACCAGGCGGACGGTCGTGGCGTCGAGGCTGGCCGCCGCCTGCGCCGCAAGCGTCTCGGGGATGAGGAAGGAATAGGGCTGTCGCGTGGACCCCACGCGCACGCGTCCGAGCGAGCTGGCCCCGATGAGGACCTCGATCTGCGCCGGCACGGCGTTTGGGGGCCGGCCGCCGTCTTCCATCCAGAGCACGAGCTCGCGCATGGCCGGCGAGATGCCGAGCAGCGACAGGTACGACTGCCCGCGCGTCCAGCGGAACGTGCCGCGCGCGTCCCGCTCCTTCGCGTGGAAGCGCACGACGTACAGGTCGTCCATCTCGCCGATGTCGAGCGACAATCCTCGCGATGGTTGCCCCGGGTCCACGAAGCGGTAGATGCCGAAGTCGAACTCCTTGCGGCGCACGTGGGTGGGATACGCGTTGCGCAGGGACTCGTATTCGGGGACCTGGAACCGCTCGCCGGCGATCGGCTCGACCGCCACCTCCCGCGACAGCAGGTCGGTTCCGCCGCCCCCGAGGAAGTACACGCCGCGATAGTGCGCGCGCGCCCATCGCAGGAACGCCGCGAACCGCAGGCTGTCGGGTTTCGGCGTGGCGAGCACGAGCACGGGCCTGGCGTAGACATAGGCGAGCGGCAGCGCCAGCACGTGGAGATCCGAGGCGTTCCTGGACTCGACCACCAGCAGGTCGTCGGGACCGAACCTCGAGGCGAGCCGTTCGAGCCGGGCGATCACGCCGGCATACTCGACGTGCTGGAGGATGAGCGCGGTAGCCGCCCAGAAGCTGCCGGCGACCAGCGCGAGCAGCGCCAGCCGGATTCCCTGGCGCAGGACCGGCACGAGCTGCCACCGGGCACCCCGGCCGGGCACGACCGGCGCCAGGATCGCCGCCAGGCAGATCATCACTCCCGGCACGACGACGGGCACGAACCGGCGGGCCGCCCAGAAGTGCTCGGGCACGATGCGCAGCCGGTAGAACACGAACCACGACATGCCGACGAAGACCATGAAGAACGACGGGTCGCGCCAGAAGCTTCGTCTCAGGAGCACCCCCAGCCCGATGGCGGCGGCCGCCAGGGCGGGCGGCGCCACGTACCACCCGAAGCTCCTGAACGCAAAGGCGTCGTGCGGCGCAAGGGCGCCGCCAGGTTGACGGAGGAACCACGCGTACGCGGCGAGCCCCAGCGCCAGGGCCGTCAGCGCCGGTGGCACCCATGCCGTGACCACGTGGCGCACGCGGTCGCGCCGCCGCAACCAGACGGCGCACGGTACCAGCGCGACGGCTGCGACGGCGGCGGCCAGAAACGCCATGCGGTGGACGCCGAACCAGATGCGCGGCAGGGCGGCGTACGGCGCGAGCCACTCGAGCAGGTACACGGCAAAGGCGGCCGCGCCGGCGATCAGCGGCACGAAGAAGGCGGCGCGGAGGCGGCCGCCCACCATCCAGTGCAGCAGGACGCCGGTGGCGGCCAGGCCCGCGATCAGCACCGCGTCGAAGCGCGCGAACGGCAGCAGCCCGAGGATCACCCCTGCCACGGGCGCGAAGAACGGGTCGTCGTCCACATCGGCCCGTGCGAGTGCCACCAGGCCCGCCAGGCCCAGCGCCTGGGTCAGGATTTCCGAGTTCGGGTACCGCGCATACCAGACCTGAATCACGTGCACGGCCAGCAGCCCACCGGCCACCGTGCCCACCCATCGGCCGCCGAGGCGCGTCGCGAGCACGTACACCGCCAGCACGCCCAGCACCGCCGCCGCGACGCTCGCGTATCGGGCGCCGGTCAGCCCGTTCACGCCGTACCCGATCGCGATCGCCACCGCATAGAGATGGGGAAACTGGTCGATCACGGTCCCCGTGTCGGGGTCGAGGACGAAGAAGCCCATGAACCTCGGGCTGTAGTACGGCTGGTCCGGATACAGGGGAAAGAACAGCGGCCGGGCGTCCACCGGCAGCGACGAGACGGTCCGGTCGGTCGTCACCAGCGACCCGCGCTGGGCGATCTGGATGCCGGCGTTCATGTACACGCCGGGGTCCTTGCCGCCGACGATGTACTCGGCGGGCGGCGGGTAGAGCCATACGACGAGCGCGACGAGCGCCGCCGGCGCGAGCAGCCCGGCGCCGGGGCGCGTGGCGTTCCCGAACCCGAGGCGTCCCCGCCAGCGGAGGGCAATGACACACCCAAGGCCGGCGTTGGCGAGCAGGAGCCTCGTGAACGTGTAACGACCGGCCAGCGCCAGCGCGAATCCCACGATCAGGGACCAGGCGGCGCTCAGGATCACCGCCCAGAACAATCGTTCCTCCGGGTCGAGCGTCTCGCGGCGGGCGCGGTTCCAGGCGGGCACCCGGAAGATCGCCGCGCCCGGAACGTAGCCGACGAGCAGCAGCGTCCAGGCGATTCGGATCATGCCGCGGGCAGGGGCTCCTCTCCGGATCCACGGGCGGCGAGTGGGGCGGACATCTCATGGGAGTCTAGTGTCCCGGCCCAGTGATTCGCGACAAAATTCGCGGGCGGCGCATCCCGCCTCGCGGCGTTGCGACTGATGCCACGAATCACTGGGCCGGGACACTGGCAGGCCCTGTGGCGTGCCACGGCCCGGCGTTAACATCCTTTACAATCTCTTTGCCAGCGCTTAACCACTGGCACGACCGAGGTCGACCAGAATCCATGGGCTGCGCCCCCGTCGACGAGGGCGTATCGTTCGTGCTGGCGGGCAGCGCGCCGCCGGGATCCGCGGCGGTGCGACCGCCGGAGGCTGCTGACCGGGATGCGAACATCGAGCCTCGCCCGCGCCGCCCTCATGGGTGCCTGTCTGGGACTGGCCGGCGGCTGTCGCTCGACGGACGTGGAGACCGCGCGGGCCGCGGCCGCCGCACCGGTGGACGTGCAGGCGGCCACGGTCACCGGACGCGACGAGCCGGTGACGCTCCAGGCCACGGGCAGCTTCGTGGCCGACGAGGCGTCGGACGTCGCGCCGGAGGCGTCGGGCCGCGTCGTGGCCACGCCGGTGGACGTGGGCCAGTTCGTGCGGGGCGGCGACGTGCTCGTGCGCCTGCAGGGCGTCGATGCGGGCCTGAAGCTCGACGGCGCCAGGGCCGCGGTGGCGCGCACGGAGGCGGCCCTGAAGCTCGCCGAGCTGCAGAATGCCCTGGCGCAGACCACCGCCGAACGGTACGAGCGCCTGCTGGCGACTGGCGACCTCTCGCGCGAGGTGGCCGACCAGGCGCGGACCCAGTCCGAGACCTCGCGGCAGAGCGTGAACACCGCCCGTGCGTCGGTCGCTGAAGCGCGCGCGGCGCTTGCGATCGCCGAGAAGGCGTACGCGGACGTCGTCGTGGCGGCGCCGTTCTCGGGGTACATCAGCGCGCGGCTGGTCTCGGTCGGCGAGTACGTGCAGCCGTCCACGCCTGTGGTCACGCTGCTGAAGGTTGATCCCCTCCGGCTGCAGCTCACCGTCCCCGGCCTCGAGACCGGCCGCATCTCGCTCGGCCAGCCCGTGACGGCCACGGTGGACGCGTACCCCGGCCGCACGTTCGCGGGGCAGATCACGGCCGTGAACCCGGCGATCGTGCAGGCGTCGCGGTCGCTGCTCGTCGAGGCCCGTGTGAGAAACCCCGACGCCGTGCTGAAGCCCGGGATGTTCGCCGTCTCGCAGATCGATCAGGGCCGCACGATCCGCGCGCTCTACGTGCCGAAGCAGGCCGTCATCGAGGACGTGAACACCAGCTCCTACCGGGTTTTCATCGTGGACGTCGACGGGCGGGCACGCCTGAGGGTCGTGCTGCTCGCACCGCGCCAGTCCGGCACGTCGATCCGGCTCGTCTCCGGGATCGCCGAGGGCGATCGCGTCGCCGTCACCAACCTGGCCAAGCTGTACGACTCGGCGCACGTGAACGTCGTGACCGGGCCGGCGGCGGACGCGGCACGCGGCCAGTGATCCGGCGCCGGGGAAGCCTCCATGCAGAAGCTCGCTGAAATCTGCGTCCGACGGCCGGTCTTCGCGACCATGCTGGTGGCGGCGCTGACGGTGGTGGGCGGCGTGTCGTTCTTCGTCCTCGGCGTGGATCGCTACCCCCGCATCGAGATGCCGGTGATCTCGGTCACCACGGTCAATCCCGGGGCCACGCCGCAGAGCATCGAGACCGAGATCACCGACCGGATCGAGGCCGCCGTGAACACGGTGGCCGGCATCGACGAGCTGCGCTCGACGTCCACCGAGGGGCAGTCGCGCGTCACCATCACCTTCGACCTGTCGAAGGACCCCGACATCGCTGCGCAGGAGGTCCGCGCGAAGGTGGACCCGGTGATCCGGGACCTGCCCAAGACGGCCGATCCGCCGATCGTGCAGAAGCAGGACCCCGACGCCACGCCGGTCATCCTGTACTCGATTGCCGCGCCGATGCCCGTGGTGGAGCTGACCACCTACATCGAGCAGAACGTCCAGAAGCGCCTGGAATCGGTGAACGGCGTGGGCGAGGTGGTGCTCTACGGCAGCCGCCGCCGGCAGGTGCAGGTGCGCATCAACCCCGACCTGCTGAACGCGTACGGCCTCACCACCACCGACGTGGCGGCCGCGCTGCGCGCGCAGAACCTGGAGCTGCCGGGCGGCCGGATCGAGGAGGGCACGCGCGACCTGTCGGTCCGCACCCTGGGCCTCCTGCCGAGGCCGGCCGATTTTGCCGACGTCGTCGTCGCGACGCGGAACGGCTATGCCGTGACCATCAGCGACATCGGCCAGGTGGTGGACGGCGGCGCCGATCCGACCTCGGTCTCGGTGCTCAACGGGCGCCCGGCGGTCACCGTGGCGATCCGCAAGCAGAGCGGCGTCAACACGGTGGCGCTGGTGGACGCGATCAAGACCCGCATGGCAGAGGTCGAGCTGACGCTGCCGCCGACCTTCGACGTCCGTCTCGTGCGCGACGACTCGGAGTTCATCCGCGCCTCGCTGGACTCCATCGAGGAGCACCTGGTGCTCGGCGCGTTCTTCGCCGCGCTGGTCGTGCTCCTGTTCCTGCGCAACTTCCGCTCCACGCTGATCGCCGCGGTGGCGATCCCCGTGTCCACGATCGGCGCGTTCGCCGTCATGGCCGCGCTCGGCTTCACGCTCAACCAGATGACGATGCTGGCCCTCACGCTCATGGTGGGCATCGTCATCGACGACGCGATCGTGGTGCTGGAGAACATCTACCGGTTCGTCGAGGAGAAGGGGATGTCGCCGTTCCAGGCGGCCATCGAGGGCACGCGGGAGATCGGGCTGGCCGTCATGGCGACCACGCTCTCGCTGCTCGCGGTGTTCCTGCCGGTCGGCTTCATGGGCGGTATCGTCGGGCGGTTCATGTCGTCGTTCGGCCTCACGTCGGCGGCCGCGATCGCGATCAGCCTGCTCGTGTCGTTCACGCTGACGCCGATGCTGGCCGCGCGCTGGATCGCGGTGACGCCCGACCACACCCACTACGAGGTGTCCCGCAGGGGCTTCTATGGCGCCATCGACCGCAACTACACCCGCCTGCTGGGGTGGGCGATGGGGCACCGCTGGGTCATCGTCGCGACGTGCGTCGCGGTGGTGTCGGCGACCTACCCGCTCTTCAGGATGTCGGGCGTGAACTTCGTCCCGGACGAGGACGAGTCGCGCTTCCAGGTCTACGCGCAGCTGCCGGTCGGCTCGAGCCTCGCGGCGACGCAGTCGCTCCTCGATCGCATCGCGCGCGACATCCGCGACCAGCTGCCCGGCATCTCGAACACCCTCGCCATTGCCGCGTTCGGCCGCTCGGGCGGGCAAACGAACCAGGGCACGGTGCTGGCGCGGCTCACGCCGATCGACCAGCGGCGGATCTCGCAGGCGCAGCTCATCGTCCGGGCGCGCGAGCTGCTGAAGCCGTACCGCACGGAAGCGAAGATCGCCGTGCAGAACCCGATCAGCTTCGCCTTCGGCGGCTCGGGGGGCGGCGCCGGCGGCATCCAGTACGCGCTGTCGGGACCCGATCTCGAGAAGCTGGACCGGTACACGCAGAAGGCGCTCGACATCATCGAGCAGAGCCCGATTGTCGTGGACGCCACGCGGAGCTACGTGCCGGGCCGCCCCGAGGTCCGGGTGGTCATCGACCGCCAGCGCGCCGCCGACCTCGGCATCCGCGTGGAAGACGTGTCACAGACCGTCAATGCCCTGCTGGCCGGGCAGAAAGTGACGACGTTCAGCTCGGCCAACGACCAGTACGACGTTGTCCTGAAGGCGCAGGACGCGTTCCGCCGCGCCGCCGAGACGCTCGCCTCGTCCACCGTCCGGACCGCCGGCGGCGAGCTCGTGCAGCTGCGCACGCTCGTGTCGCTGAACTCGGGGGAAGGACCGGCGGCCGTGGATCGGCTGAACCGGCAGCGCCAGATCACCGTGTCGGCGAACTGGGCGCCCGGGCACTCGCAGGCCGAGGCCCAGCAGGTCATCCAGGACGCCTTCGACCGCATTGGCATGGAGCCGGGCTATCACGTGATCTCGAGTGGGCAGTCGCGCGAGCTCGGGCGTGCGACGTACTACTTCGCCATCGCGTTCGCCCTCTCGTTCGTGTTCATGTACATGGTGCTGGCGGCCCAGTTCGAGTCGTTCATCCACCCGGTGACCATCCTCCTGACGTTGCCGCTGTCGGTGCCATTCGGCCTGCTCGCCTCGCTCGCGTTCGGGCAGAACCTGAACATCTACTCCGCGCTCGGTGTCCTGCTGTTGTTCGGGATCGTGAAGAAGAACGCGATCCTGCAGATCGATCACACGATCGGGCTGCGCGCCAAGGGCCTGCCGCGGCACGCGGCGATCATCCAGGCCAACCGCGACCGCCTGCGCCCGATCCTGATGACCACGATGGCGCTCGTCGCCGGCATGACGCCGCTCTGCGTGGGCTCGGGCCCCGGCGCGGCGACCAACCACTCCATCGGCCTGCTCGTCGTCGGCGGGCAGTCGCTCTGCCTGCTGCTCACGCTGCTGGCGGTGCCGGTCTTCTACTCGCTGTTCGACGATGCCGGCCAGTCGCCGGCGTGGAGCCGCCTGGTGGGCCGGTTCGGACGGATGGGCCGGCGCCTCCAGCCGGCCGGCGAAGGGGTCGAGCGATGAGGCGTGGTGCGGCGCTCTGGATTGCGCTGCTCCTGCTCCCTCCCGGCGCGCTCGCGGCGCAGGACGCGGCCGGCCCTGTCTCGAGCCGCGAGACGCTCGCCGCGCTGCCCCAGCCGCCGGTCCCGCCCGACGACGCCGGCCGCGTCGGCGTCTCGGGGCCTCCGATGGACCTCACGCTCGACGCCGCCATCCGCCTGGCCCTCGAACAGAACAACGATGTGGCCATTGCCCGGCTCGAAGCCGATGCGGCCCGCCAGGACGTGCGTGCGGCCCTCGGCGCCTTCGACCCGCGGTTCCTGCCCACGTTCGGCGTGCGTCGCACCGTCACGCCGGTGGCCTCGTCGATCGGGGGCGCGTCGAACGGGAAGCTGGAAGAGAAGCGGGCGGACGGTGCCGTCGAGCTCAGCGGCCTGTCGCCCTGGGCCGGCGGCCGATTCGCGGTGGATTTTTCCTCCTCCCGGGTCCTCAGCAGCAACACCAACCTGCGCCTGAACCCGCAGTTCCCGTCGGCGCTCGGCGTCTCCTACACCCAGCCGATCGTCCGAGGACGCGATATCGACGACGCGCGCCGCCAGGTGCTGATCTCCCGGAAGGCCGCCGACCTCAGCGACGAAGGGCTGCGGCTGGTCTTGATGGATCAGCTGTCGCTGGTGGAGCAGGCCTACTGGGATCTGGTCTTCGCGCGCGGCAACCTCGACGTCCAGGTGACTGCCCTCGCCCAGGCGCGGCGTCAGGTCGAGAGCAACGAGCGGCAGGTGAAGGAAGGCCGTCTCGCGGTGATTGACGTGGTCGAAGCGGCCACGCAGGTGGCCAACTTCGAGCAGGCCGTGGCGGGCGCCAGACGGAGCCTCACGGAGGCCGAGAACCGGCTGAAGAACCTCGTGCTGGCCGATCGCAGCCAGGCCCTCTGGAACCGGGCCCTGCTGCCCGCGGAGGCGACCGACCGCGCCGTGCCGCAACTCTCGCTGGACCAAGCGGTCGGGCTGGCAATCGCCCGCCGGCCGGAGCTCGCGTCGCTGCAACTCGACCTGGCGGCCAACGCCATCGATCGCCGGTATTTTGCCGACCAGGCGCGTCCGCGCGTCGACCTGGTCGGCCAGTACGCGCTCGCGGGGCTGGCCGGCCCCAGCATCACGCCCACGAGCACCGCCGGCAGGACCGATGCCGCCGTGGTGTCGCGGCTCAACGAGCTGTCGCTCCGCGCAGGCCTGCCCGACGTCGTCCTCACCCAGGGCGCCACCGCCCCGCTGCCGCCCTTCCTGGTCGGCGACTACTGGGACTCGCTGGCGAACATCTGGAACCGCAGGTATCCGACCGCCGCCGTGCAGGTCCAGCTCGATCTTCCGCTGGGGAACCGGACGGCGCAGGCCAGGCTGGCGCGCAGCCGCCTCGAGGAAACCGAGCTCAGGCGCCAGCGTCAGCAGCTCGAGCAGTCGATCCAGGTGGAGGTCCGCAACGCGATCCAGGCCGTGCAGTCCTCCAACGAGCGGCTGCGGTCCGCATCCGCGGCGCGCCGCAACGCGGAGGAGCAGTACGCGAGCGAGCGCCGACGGTTCGATTCGGGGCTCAGTACCGTGTTCCTCGTGCTGCAGCGACAGACGGCCCTGGTGACTGCGCAGGCGCTCGAGCTGCGCGCCCGCACCGACCTCAACCAGGCGATCTCGATCTTCGACCGCTCCGTCGGAGCCACGCTGGAGCAGCACGGCGTGCATCTGCAGCCCACGCCCTGAAGCGCCGCGTCGTCAGAGCCTCCGATCGCTCGCCCTCGCATAGACTTCCTCGAACCGGGCGGCCACATCGTCCCAGTTCGCCGTGGCGATCACCCGCGCGCGCGCGGCGCTGCCCAGCGCCGTCCCGAGCGCTGGATCGCTGAGCACCCGTTCGATGGCGGACGCCAGCGCGGCCACGTCGCGCTCGCCGACCAGCAGGCCCGTCTGCCCGTGCGCGACGACGCTGCCGATGCCGCCCGCCGACGTGGCGACGAGCGGCGTTGCCGACGCCATCGCCTCCATCACGACGTTCGGCAGGCCGTCCACGTTGCCGGCATCGTCGCGCACTGACGGAATCACCGCGACGTCGGCGGCGGCCAGCCAGGCAGCGACCTGATCCTGCGACAGGACGCCCGGGAGCACGGCGCGGCCGCCGATGCCGAGGCGCTCGAGCCGATCGTGGAGCTCTCCCGCGAGGTCGCCGCCGCCGGCGAGCACGAGCACCAGGCGGGGACGTCCGGGCACGAGGCTCGCAACGGCGTCGAGCAGGTACTCGAAGCCCTTCTTCCGGACGAACCGGCCGGCGGAGAACACCACCTCCGCGTCCGGCGGGATGCGCCAGGCCGCGCGGGTTGCCGCGCGTGTCGCGGCGTCCGGACGGAAGCGCGTGGCGTCGACGCCGTACGGGATGGTGACCGACCGATCCGGGTCTGCGCCGAGCGCCTGGGCGCGGCGCCGCAGGTCGTCGCTGCACGCGGTCACGTACGCCGCCCGCCGCAGCGCCCAGCCGGCGACCGCGCCGATCGAGCCGTGCCGCTCCGCCACGTACGCATCGGACCCGTGCAGGCTGATGACGAGCGGAAGCGCGGGAGAGGCAGCCGCGGCGATCACTCCGCCTGGCACGACCCAGTGCCCGTGCATGAGCGTCGCGCCCACCTCACGCGCCACGCGCCGGGCGGTCCGCCAGCCGGCGGCGAGGGCCAGCGGGGCGGCGACGAGCGTGCGGCCGCGGAGCGAGACGTCCGCGCGCAGCGCACCCGCGTAGCCGAACACGTTGAACGCCGCCGACGGTGCGTACCGGAACAGGTGAAAGCGGACGCCGTCCTCGACGGGTGCACGCGCCCAGCGGGGATGCCAGGGCAGCACCAGGTGCACCGCGTGGCCGCGCGCGGCGAGCCCCCGTGCGATCGGCTCCATGAAGGTGCCGACGGTGTCGCCCGGGTAGCGGGGGTACGAAGACGCCACCATCAGAACGCGGTGGCGTGGCGTCACTCCCGTCTCCGCACGAGCGAACGAAGGCGCAGGCGCCAGGGCGTGAGGCCCGACTCGACCAGCACGCTGCCAGACAGCTTGGAAACGCCCAGTCTGCGCTCGACGAAGATGATTGGCACTTCGCCGACGCGTGCCCCGCGCAGGTGGGCCTCGAACAGAAGCTCCACCAGGAAGGCATAGCCGTCCGAGACGACGCGGTCGAGCGGGATCTGCGCCAGCATCTCTCGGCGCCAGCAGCGATACCCGCTGGTGCAGTCGCGCGGGGCCAGCCCCGTGATGGCGCGGATGTACCGATTGGCGAACGCGCTGAGCACGATGCGCCGCAGCGGCCAGTTCACCACCGAGACGCCGCGCAGGTACCGGGATCCGATGACGACGTCGTGATCGCGGCACGCGGCCATCATCGCCGGCAGATACTGGGGATCGTGCGACCAGTCGGCGTCCATCTGGCAGACGAGGTCGGCGCCGCGCGCGAGTGCCAGCTGCAGCCCGTCCACGTACGATCGGCCCAGCCCGCGGCGGCCGGTGCGGTGCAGCACCTCCACCCGGTCGGGCAGCTCGTGGGCCAGCGCGTCCGCGATGGCGCCGGTTCCATCGGGCGACTGGTCGTCCACGATCAGGACGCGCGTGCCGTCGTGCGCGAGCACGGCGCGCACCAGCTCCGCGATGTTGTCCCGCTCGTTGTAGGTGGGTATGACGACGAGAGCGGTCATGGGACAGGCCTGCCCCTCAACGGGTCGCCATACGGCTGAACGGCCAGCAGGCACCCGGCGCCGACCAGCAGCGCCGGGTCGATCACGGGCAGGCGGAACCGCTCCTGGGTGAGGAACACGAGGCAGACGAGCACGGTGGATCCCATCAGGAGCAGGAGCGTCATCGGCCGGGCGCCCCGGCGCGACCGGAGGACGAGGCCGGCCGAGCCGATCGGCAGGAGCAGCCCGTACGAGACCCACGTCGCGGCCAGGTACAACGTCGAGTGGAGAGTATAGGACGGACCCACCGGCACGACGAGGTAGAACAGCTTTCGCAGCTCGAGCGCGAGCCACCGCACGGGGTGAGTGCCGATGGAGCGGAGCGCTTCCCCGTAGTAGACGGGCTCCAGCGCCTCCGGCGACAGGCCCGGATGCTCGGCGCGCAGGCGCAGGTTGTCACGCTTGATCGCCGGGTTGGCCGCCATGTCGCCGTCGCCGGTTGCCAGCGGGTGGTTGCCCGTCCAGAACGTCACGCCGCCCTCGGACGCAATCAGCACGAAGCGGCCGTAGGCCTCGAAGTTGCGCACCGTCCACGGCAGGATCGCCAGGAGCGCTCCGAGCGCCACGATGGCGGCCCACCGCACCTGCCGCATGGCCAGCAGGCGGATCCCGACGAGCAGCAGGAAGAACAGGTGGGCGGGACGGGTCAGCGACGCCAGGCCGCCGAGCAGGCCGCCGGCGAGCAGCCGGCCGGTGATCGGTGGTGCGGGTCCGGTGCCCTCGCGGCGCGACCCGCCGTCGATCGCCGGCGCCAGGACGAGCACGTTGCCCCACGCGATCACCATGTACAGCGACTCGGACCACACGTAGGCCGAGATCCAGACGAGCGGCGGGTAGACAGCGGCGAGCCAGGCCGTCACCTGCGCCGCCCGTGGTCCCGACAGCCGGCGAGCGAGCATCGCCAGCAGCAGCACGACCGCCGCCCCGGCCAGCGCCTGTGCCAGCTTGATGGCATCCGGCAGGCGCGGACCCGGCACCAGCGACGCCAGGCCGGCCACGAACAGCGGATACATCGGCGCTCGCCCGAATCGCTCGACGGACCCGTCCCCCCGGCCGTACGAGAAGCCCCGGCCCGCGGCCAGGTTCGTGCCGAGGTCCAGGTATTCGCGTTCGTCGTGCGTGAGGGGCTTGCCGACCCAGTAACCGAAGCCGAACGCGAGCCGGAGCGCCGCAGCCGCCACCACCGCGATGAGGACGGCGCGGCGCGCGCCGGCGGTTTCCGACCGCCGGATCACTGCCGCCGCTCGAACCTGAGCGCCGAGATCTGCTCGGACACCAGGCCGACCAGGAAGATCACGACCGAGAGCACGATCAGCAGGACGGACGAGTTGGTGATGTGCGACTGCGTCGCGACCGTCCAGACAGCATAGGCTGCGCCCACGGCAAAACAGCCGAGGCTCACCGGCACGAAGACCTTCAGGGGGCTGAAGAGCGTCACGATCTTCAGCAGGATGAGGAAGAACTTCGCCCCGTCGCGCGCGAGGCGAATCTTCGACGTGCCCACGCGCCGCTCGGCCTCGATGGGCTCGAACCGCACGCTGTATCCCGCCTTGATGAAGGCCAGCGTGGTCGTCGTCGGGGTCGAGAAGCCGTTCGGGAGCAGGTGCAGGAACTCGACCAGGCACTCGCGGCGGGCCGCGCGGAAGCCCGAGGTCAGGTCGGGGATGTGCCGCTCGGTCAGGTAGCTGGCGAGCCGGTTCAGCAGAGCGTTCCCCACGCGGCGTCCCAGCGTGGCCTGCGTGGCGGTGGCGCGCGCGCCGACGACGAGGTCGTACTCGCCCACGTGGGAGACGAGGCGGGCGGCGTCGGCGGGCCGATGCTGTCCGTCACCGTCCAGGACGAGCACCACCTCGCCGGTGGCTCGCCGGATGCCCGACTTGACCGCCGCGCCGTTGCCCTTGTTGTAGGGATGGCGCACGACGATGGCGCCGGCCTCCCGCGCCAGATCCCCCGTGCCGTCGCTCGATCCGTCGTCCACGACGATGATCTCGTGCCAGGGGGCGGCGGCACGGAGGGCGCCGACCACCGAGGCGACGATGCCGGCCTCGTTCAGCGCCGGCACGACGATGGAGGCTGCGGAGGGTTCAGCCACGGCCCGCTCCGGCGCGGCTGTCCTCGCGCTCGTCCGCCCCGTGCCCGACCGGGCGGGTGGCGATCTCCAGCGATCGCACGCGGTAGAGCAGGTCCTCGAGCAGCTTGCGGCTGCCCGAAATCATGTCGGACACCAGGCCGATCAGCAGTACCTGGAAGCCGACGATCATCAGCACCGCCGAGATGATGAGCGACTGCACGTGCCCCCGGCCGGTGCCGGTGACGTAGTAGTAGAGGAACCGCGCCGTCAGCGCCAGCCCCAGGGCGAACACCGTGCCGCCGATGTACGAGAACACCTTCAGCGGTTCGTACATCGCGTAGATGCGCACGATGGTGGCCGACGAGGCCTTCACGTAGGACCAGGTGCTGTCGAACAGCCGTGACGGACGGGCACGCGGGTTCGTGCGCACCGGCACGTGCGCGATGGCCATCCGCTTCTTGCCGGCCTGGATGATCGATTCGAGCGTGTAGGAGAACTCCGAGACGATCGTCATCCTGAGCGCGGCCTCGCGCGTGTAGGCGCGGAAGCCGCTCGTCGTGTCGGGGACCTGCGTGCCGGAGACCTGCCGCACCACCCAGCTGCCAAGCCGCTGCAGCCGCTTCTTGTGCGGGCTCATCTCCGACAGCGCCCGGATGTTGCGATCCCCGATCACGATGTCGGCTTCGCCTCGCACCAGCGGATCGAGCAGGAGGCCGATGTCTTCCCCGACGTACTGGTTGTCCGCGTCGGTGTTGACGATGTAGTCCGCGCCGAGCTTCACCGCGGCATCGATGCCGGCCATGAACGCGGCCGCCAGCCCCTTCCGCCGGCGCAACCGGACCACGTGCTGCACGCCGTGCGCCCGGGCGACCTCCGCGGTGCCGTCGCGCGATCCGTCGTCGATCACGAGCAGCTCGATCACGTCGACGCCGGGCAGCTGCGTCGGCAGGTCGGCCAGCGTGCCGGGCAGCGTCTCGGCCTCGTTGAGGCACGGCATCTGGATGATGAGCTTCGCCATCCCGGTTCCTGCTCCGCTAGCTCCCTGCCTCGATGAGCCGCTCGATGACCCCGTCCCAGGTGACCAGCGCGGCCCGGGCCGCCCCGGCGTCGCCGTGGGACGCGGCCAGCCGCCGGTTCGCGCCGTACTGGTTGATCGCGGCCGCCACGGCCTCGGGGGTCGGATCCACGATCGCGCCGTTGACCCCGTCCTCGACGAACTCGAGAGTGCCCCCGGAATCGCGCGCCGTCACGACTGGTTTGCGCGCCAGAAAGGCCTCGAGCGTCACGTAGCCGAAGTCCTCGTCGTAGGGCACGTATGCGACCGCCAGCGCTCCGGCGTAGAGGTCCAGCAGGTCATCGTCGGAGACGGCCCCGAGAAACCGGACGCGATCCGAGACGCCCAGCTGCGCCGCACGTGCTTCCGCGTTGCCGCGCTGCGTGCCCTCGCCCGCCAGCACCAGCGTGAGGCCCGGATCCACCCGCCTCATGGCGTCGATGACCAGGTGCGGCCGCTTCACCGACTCGAGCCGGCCGACGGCGAGCACGTAGTTGCCGTACGGCCCCGGCCGCAGCCGGCCCGCGAGCTGAGGCGGATGATACAGCGGCTCGGCCCGAAGCCCGTTGTACTTTGCGAGGCGTCCGGCGGTGTTCGCCGCGTTCGTGAAGATCCGGCGGCACTCGCCGAGGGTGCGGGTGTCGAGGTCGAGGAGGGTGGCGCGGAGGCCCACGTCCCCTTCGAGGTGATCGAAATCGCTGAACTCGGTGCCGCAGAGCTCGTAGGCGGCGCGGTACTGGTGAATCAACCACGCGACCTTGTTGGGGTGCCGCGCGAAGTAGGAGGGAAACTTGGTGCCGATGACCAGATCGACGGGCCGGCCGTTGGCCTCGGAGAGGTCCAGCAGCCGCCAGGCGGCGGCGTGCCGCATGATCTCGGGCTTCGGGTACCACTTGAAGGGCAGCGCAACACGCGCCACCTCGTAGCCGTGGGCCGAGAGCTCACGGACCAGCGCCCGCACGTGGATCTCGGCGCCGCCCTCCACGAACGGCACCTGGGCCTCGCAGACCACGACGGTCCGGATGCTCATCGAGGGCCGGCGCCGGTACCCGACAGGCCGCTAGGTGGCATGGCGGAAGTTGATCACGTCGCCGTCGGCGACCACGTACTCCTTGCCCTCGAGCCGCATCTCGCCGTGGTCGCGGCAGGCGGCCAGCGACCCCCGGGCGAGCAGCGCATCGCAGCCGACCACCTCGGCGCGGATGAAGCCCCGCGCGATGTCCGAGTGGATCTCGCCCGCGGCCACCTGCGCGATCGTGCCGCGCGGGATCGACCACGCCCGGCACTCGTCGTCGCCCACGGTGAAGAACGACATGTAGCCCAGCAGGTCGTAGGTGGCGCGGATCACCCGGTCGAGCCCCGACTCCTCGAGGCCCAGGTCCGCCAGGAACGACCGGGCGTCCTCGGGCTCGAGATCCGCGATCTCCAGCTCGATCCTGGCGCAGACGGCGACCGCGCGCGTGGACGCGCGGGAGAGAAACGACGTCAGGCCGGTGTGAGCCGCCGCGTGCTCGACGTCGGCGCCCAGCGCCGGCACGTCCTGTTCGTCGAGGTTGATGACGACCAGGAGCGGCTTGGCCGAGAGCAGCTGAAACCCGCGCAGCCGCTTCAGCTCGTCCCCGGCGAGCCCGAGCGCGCGCAGCGGAGTGCCGTCCTCGAGCGCCGCGCGGCAGCGCACCATGAGCGCGCGTTCCTGCTCCAGCTCGGCCGACCGCGTCTTCTTCAGGTCCTTGTCGAGGCGCTCCAGGCGGCGCTCGGCGACGCCCAGATCGGCGAGGATCAGCTCGTCCTCCATGGCCTGCGCATCCCGCGCCGGATCGACGCTCCCCGACGCGTGGGCGACCGCGTCGTCCCGGAACGCGCGGACGACGTGCACGAGGGCGTCGGCGTTCCTGTATGCGGCCACGTCCACCAGGGCCTGCGCACCGCCGCCGGCCCCCGCGATGTCGGCGAACTCCACCGTCGCGGGCACGCGCTTGCGCGGGTTGAACATCGCCGTCAGCCGGTCGAGCCTGGCATCGGGCACTTTCGAGATGCCGATCTGTACCTCGCCACGCCCGTGGCCGGCGCGTCCGGTTTCGCGGACGGCGGTCATGAGCTGAAACAGCGTGGTCTTGCCTGTGGCTGGAAACCCAATCAGCGCAGCGCGAAGCATTCGATTTCGTCCCGGTCCCAGGTCGCCCGGCGGCGTCTGCCGCGTCCTTCTCAGGCTGCCAGGCCCGGGCCGGCGAGCCAAAACGATACATGCTAGCACGCGACTTTCGGCTCCCTTCATGCCGCTCCTACAAGCCCTAGGGGTGCCCACCCCTCCCTGGACTGTGACTCAGGCGAAACTTTAACGTAAGTCACTGAGTCCATGGAATTTCCGTTGACAACCCCCAGGTCAATCTCTACCATCTCGGTGGACCAGAGTGGACTAAAGTGGAGTCTGACGCCATCCTCCGGGGCAATGCTCCGGCGAAAATTGATGATAAGGGGCGACTCAAGGTCCCGAACGGGTTTCGTGCGCTCGTGCAGCAGGCCTACGGACGCGAGCTGTTCGTGACGAGCCTGACGGGCGAGAGCGTCCGGGTGTACCCCATGGCGGTCTGGCAGGCGGTGGAGGCCAAGCTCGGACAGATGCCCTCCACGCACCCCGCGCGCCTGCGCTTCCTCGATCGCGTGAACTACTTCGGGCAGGTCGCCGAGATCGACTCACAGGGCCGCGTGCTCATTCAGACGCGGCTGCGCGACTCGGCCTCGATGGCGGGCGAGGTCGACGTCATCGGCCAGTTCAACTACCTCGAGGTGTGGAACCACGAGCGCTTCACCGCGAAGCTCCAGCGCGAGCCGTTCGGCGATGACGACGCACGCGCGCTCGCGGAGTTCGGGATTTAGCGGGTGTCTCTTGCGACTCAGGACCAGCCGCTCCGTTGTCGCGGCCGCCGATCGCGGTCGACGCGTCGCAGCTGGTAGCACGGCTCCGGCGGATTCAGGCCCATAGCGGCGACGGAGCGACGAACGACGCGCGACGAGCTGGAATCGGACGCCGCGAGCGGCCGGGCGATCCACGAGCCGGTGCTGCTCGAGGAGGTCCTCGGATTTCTGCAGCCGGAGCGCGGAGGCACCTTCGTCGATTGCACGCTGGGGCTGGGCGGACACTCGCGGGCTCTGATCGAACGCGGGGCGCACCGGGTGATCGGGATTGATCGGGACGCCGACGCGCTCGCTCGCGCCGCGGAGTCGCTGGCGGCGTTCGGCGCTCGGCTCGAGACCGTGCACGCGGATTTCAAGGCACTCGGCCAGGTGCTCGACGCACGAGGCCTCGCCGGCGTGGACGGCATCCTGGCGGATCTGGGGGTCAGCTCGCTGCAGCTCGACGGCGAGGGCCGCGGCTTCAGCTTCAGGCGGGACGAGCCGCTCGACATGCGCATGGACCGCAGCACCGGACCGACGGCCGCCGATCTCGTGAACGCCGCACCCGAGGACGAGCTGGCCGACGTGATCTTCCGGTTCGGCGAGGAGCGTCGCTCGCGGCGGGTCGCCCGCCTGCTGGTCGCGCACCGGCCCGTCCGGACGACGGGTGAGCTGGCCGCGCTGGTGCGCCGCGCCGTGCACGCCAGGACCTGGCAGCGGATCGACCCGGCCACGCGGACGTTCCAGGCGCTCCGCATCTGGGTGAACGACGAGCTCGACGGTCTCGAGGCGTTCGTGCGCGACGCCGCGGGCCGGCTGGCGCCGGGCGGACGACTCGCGGTGATCGCGTTCCATTCCCTCGAGGACCGGATCGTGAAGCACACGATGCGCGGGCTGGCGGCCGGTGACGAGGCCCTGCGCGTCCTCACGAAAAAGCCGGTGGTGCCCGGCGAGGACGAGGCGCGAAGGAACCCGCGGGCGCGCAGCGCCCGGCTGCGCGTGCTGGCCCGCGAGACAGTCTGAGGAGGGGGCGCGATGGAAGCCTTCGAATACGCGATCAAGAAGGACATCCGCAACAACCCCATCGTCCGTGAAGTCGACGAGGCGCGGCTCCACGAGATGTGGCGCTCCGCGACGGTCGGCGGCCTCGTCGTCGTGATCCTGCTCCTGTCGGCGTGGCAGCACTTCGAGCTGATCCGGTTCGGGTACCGCATCGACGACGTGCAGAAGGCCCGCGCGTCGGAGGAGCAGCTCAACCGCCACCTGCGCCTCACCATCCAGACGCTGGAGCGGCCCGACCGCATCGAGCAGCTCGCGACCACGCGTCTGAAGATGGTGCAGCCGGGGCGCGACGACACCTTCATCCTCGAGCGCGTGCGCCCGGCCGACCCGCCGGCGCGCTCGATGGTCGCCGAGCGGCAGTGAGGGCGGACATGGTGGAGACGCCACAACCTGACGCCTGGCGGTCGGCCCTGCGGACGCGCCTGATTGCCGTGCTGATCGTCTTCCTGACGTGGTCGGCGGGCATCGAAGCGCGGCTCGTCTACCTGCAGGTGTACCGGCACGACGACTACGTCGCCAAGGCCGAGCGCCAGCACATGCGGACGATCACCGTGCCCGCGCTGCGGGGTGACATCGTCGATCGCAACGACCGCGTGCTCGCGACGAGCGCCGACGTGTCGACGATCTACGCCGTGCCCACCGAGATCGACGATCCGAAGGGCACGGCGCGGGCGCTGTGCCATGCCCTCGACGACTGCACGCCCGAGTTCGCCGCCCAGCTCGTGGATCGCTTCTCGAGGCAGCGGCCCTTCCAGTACGTGAAGCGGCACGTCTCGCCGGAAGAGGCGGACGCGGTCCGGGCGCTGAAGCTGGACGGGATCGGGTTCACGACGGAGAGCCACCGCTTCTACCCCAACCGCGACCTGCTCGGCGCGGTCCTCGGCTACGTCGGCCTGGACAACACGGGGCTTGGCGGCATCGAGCTGACCTACAACGATCGGATTCGCGGCACGGACGGGACGGTGGTCGTCGTGACCGACGCGAAGAAGCACGCGTTCGACCGGGTCGAGCGGCCGCCCTCGGCCGGCGCGTCCATCGAGCTCACGATCGACGGCGTCCTGCAGCACGAGGTCGAGCGCGAGCTGCTGGCCGGCATCGAGGCCAACCGGGCCGACGCTGGTGTCGCCATCGTCATGAACCCGTGGAACGGCGAAATCCTCGCGATGGCCAGCGAGCCGTCGTTCAACCCGAACGTCTTCGGCAAGGTGCCGATGAAGCTGCGCCGGAACCGCGCCGTCGAGGAGATCTACGAGCCCGGGTCCACCTTCAAGACGGTGACCGCGTCGGCTGCCCTCGACCAGGATGTCCTCACGCCCGACTCGCTGATCGACTGCGCGCCTGGGTATATCGACATCGGTCGGCGCCGCGTGCACGACACGCACCCGCACGGCGTGATGACCTTCACCGACGTGCTGGTGAAGTCGAGCAACGTGGGCGCGATCAAGGCGGGCTTCCGGATCGGACCCGATCGGCTCGAGAAGTACGTCCGCCGGTTCGGCTTCGGCTCCCGCCTGATGGGCGAGCTGCCGGCCGAGTCGCCTGGCATCGTCTGGTCGAGCCTCAGCGACAGTGCGCTGGCGTCGGTCTCGATGGGCTACCAGGTCAGCGTGACGCCACTGCAGATGATCACGGCGGTCAGCTCCATCGCCAACGGCGGCGTGCTGATGCGGCCGCACATCGTCCGCGCGACGATTGCCGACGGCGTGCGGCATCTCGAGGCTCCCGAGGCGGTCCGCCGGACAATCAGCGCCGGCACGGCCGCCACGCTCACCGGGATCATGGAAGGGGTGGTCGATCACGGCACGGCCACCGCGGCCCGCCTCGACGGCTACACCATTGCGGGCAAGACGGGCACGGCAGCGAAGCTCGAGGACGGCCAGTACTCGAAGCGCGACTACATGGCGTCGTTCGTGGGGTTCCTGCCGTCGCGCAAGCCGGTGGTGACCATTTTGGTCGTCATCGACACGCCGCGAACGGGTACCTACTATGGCGGCTCGGTATCCGGGCCGGTGTTCAAGCGGATCGCAGAGGTCGCCATCCGCCACCTCGGCATCCCCCGGACGATCGACCCCGAAGCGCCGGTGATCATTCCGCCGCCCTCGTCGGCGAGCGCGCCGCGGCCGGTCACCTTCGTCGCGGTGCAGCCGCGAAGCGACGTGCCGGCCCGCGACGGCGTGATGCCCGACGTGCGCGGGCTGAGCGCGCGGGCCGCCGTCCGGATTCTGGCGCGCGTGGGTCTCGTCCCGCACCTGAAGGGCAACGGATTCGTCGCCGACCAGCACCCCGAGGCGGGCGCACCGCTCGACGACGGCACCCGGGTCGACCTCGCCCTCGATCGCGAGCCGCCCGATCCCGACGGGGAGCCGGCCCGCCCATGACGCTGGCGGCACTCCTGGCGGCCCTGTCCGCCCCGGGTCTGCTCGACGCTCCGCCGGCCCTGCCGCCGGCGGCCGCCTCGGCCGCGGTGACGGCGATCGCGTACGACTCGCGGCGCGCGGCGCCGGGCGCGGTGTTCGTGGCCCTTCGCGGGCAGAAGGCCGACGGCGCCCGGTTCGCACCGCAGGCGATTGCCCGCGGCGCGATTGCCGTCCTCGCGGAAACGCCGGCGCCGCCCGGGACGACCACGCCCTGGATTGTCGTGCCCGACGCGAGACTGGCGCTCGCCGTGCTCGCCGATCACCATGCGAACCACCCGAGCGGGGCGTTGCAGGTCGTCGGGATTACGGGCACCAACGGCAAGACGACCACCGCCTATCTGCTCCGGTCGATTCTCGAGGCTGCCGGGCGGACCTGCGGTCTGCTCGGCACCGTCGTCTACAGCGTCGGACGCGAGGACCGCGAAGCCACGCGCACCACGCCTGAGGCGTCGGACGTCCAGCGGATGCTGCGGCGGATGGTGGACAACGGCTGCACCGCGGCGGTGATGGAGGTCTCGAGCCACGCGCTGGCGCTCAGGCGCGTGGACAGCACGCGCTTCGCGGCCGCCATCTTCACCAACCTGACCCGCGATCACCTCGACTTCCACGGCGACATGGAGTCGTACTTCGCCGCCAAGCGCCGGCTGTTCGAGCTGCTGCCGCCGGAGTCGCCCGGCATCGTGAACCTCGACGATCCGCGCGGGGCCGGGCTCGCCGCCGTGCCGCGACGCGCGATCACCTATGCCATCCGGACGCATGCCGACGTGACGCCCGACGGCGTGGAGATCACGCTGGCCGGCCTGACGTTCACCGCGCGCACGCCGCGGGGAGACGTGGCCGTGCGTTCGAGGCTGGTCGGCCGGCCCAACGTGTACAACCTGCTCGCCGCCATCGCGACGGCCGTGGCCCTCGACCTGCCGCCCGACGCGATCGAGCGGGGCATCGAGGCGCTGCCTGGCGTGCCCGGGCGCTTCCAGCTCGTCTCGACCGGCGAAGACGACGTCAGCGTCGTCGTGGACTACGCGCACACCGACGACGCGCTGCGAAATCTGCTCGAGACCGCGCGGGCGCTCTCCTCGTCGCGGCTGGTGACGGTTTTCGGCTGCGGCGGCGATCGCGATCGCACGAAGCGGCCGCTGATGGGCGCCGTGGCCGGGCGTCTCAGCGACGTCGTGGTGATCACCTCCGACAACCCGCGGAGCGAGGACCCGGTGCGGATCATCGAGGAGGTGCAGCGCGGCATCCCCGGTGCGGGGGAACGCGCGCCGGCACGGCCGGGTGCGCGGGCCGCGTCGAAAGGCCCCGAGGTGCTGGCCATCGTGGACCGCGGCGAGGCGGTCGCGCGCGCCATCGGCGGGGCCCGCCCGGGCGATCTCGTGGTGATCGCCGGCAAGGGCCATGAGAAGACGCAGGTCATCGGCGAGCGCGAGCTGCCCTTCGACGATGTGGCAGTCGCGCAGGCGGCCCTGGCCAGGCGACGCCTGGGCCGATGGGCGAGCTGAGGTGCACGCGGACCGAACGCCGCTCGCGCTGACGGCGGGGAGGGTGGCGGAGGCGGCCGGCGGCCGGCTGCGGCGGGGCGGTCCGGATGTCCGGATCGACGGGTTCACGACCGACTCGCGGCGGGTCAGGCGCGGGCAGCTGTTCATCGCGCTTGCCGGCGAGCGGTTCGACGGCGCGCGGTTCGCCGGCGCCGCCCTCGCGGCCGGAGCGGTCGGCGTGATGGTGCCGACCGGCACGGCAGTGGAGGCGGGCGCCGACGCCGTCGTGATCGAGGTGAACGACACGCTGGCCGGGTTGCAGCGCCTGGGACACGCCGTGCGGCGCGCGTCGGGGGCGCGGGTCGTGGCCATCACGGGCAGTGCGGGTAAGACGTCGACGAAGGAAGCGGCGGCGGCGTTTCTCGCGGCGCGGTACACGGTGTATCGCAACCCGGGAAACCTCAACAACCACATCGGGCTCCCGTTGTCGTTGCTGGACCTGGCAGCGCGCCCGGACGTGGCGGTGGTCGAGCTGGGGATGAACCACGCGGGCGAGCTCAGGCAGCTGGTGGCGCTGGCCGAACCGGAGGTCCGGGTGTGGACCAACGTCGGCGACGCGCACCTGGGCCATTTCGCATCCGTGGACGCCATCGCCGAGGCGAAGGCCGAGGTGCTCGAAGGCGCCGATCGCTCCACCCGCTTCGTGGCCAACTTCGACGACCCGCGCGTGATGGCACGGGTGGCCGGCTTTCCGGGAGTCACCACGACGTTCGGCCTCGGCGAGGGCGCCGACCTCCGCGCACGAGAGGTGGTCGATCGCGGTCTGGCGGGCACGCACGCGCAGCTCGAGTCGCCGGTCGGTACGGCCGAGCTCACGGTGCCGCTGCCCGGTCGGGGCCCGCTCATGAACGTGCTGGCCGCCGCCGCGGTCGCCCTGGCGTTCGAGGTGCCCCTGGCGGCCATCGTGGCCCGCGCGGCAACGCTCACTCCGGCGCCGCGCCGCGGAGAAGTCGTCACGCTCGGGCGCGGCGTGACGCTCGTGGACGACTCCTACAACTCGAGCCCCGCCGCGCTGGCGCTCGCACTCGACGCGCTCGTCAGCGAGCGGCCGGCGGGCCGGCGCGTGGCGGTGATCGGCGAGATGCGGGAGCTCGGCGACTTCTCGATGTCGCTGCACGCCGAATCCGGGCGGCGCGCGGCCGCGGCCCGCGTGGATCTGCTGGTGGCGGTGGGTGGCCCGCCCGCTCGGGCACTGGCCGACGCGGCGGTCGAGGCGGGCCTGCCCAGCGGCACAGGTGCACTACTTCGAATCGAGCGACGAGGCGGCGTCTGCCGTCGCGGCGCTGCTGGCCCCCGGCGACGTGGTGCTGGTGAAGGGATCGCGCGGCACTCGCACCGACATCGTGGCGGATCGCGTGAAGGCGGAGTGGGTCTGATGCTCTACCACCTGCTCTTCCCCCTCCACACGACGTTCTCGGTGCTCAACGTCACCCGGTACATCACGTTCCGAACGGCAGCCGCCAGCCTGACCGCGCTGGCGATCAGCCTGCTGATGGGCCCCTGGCTGATCCGCACGCTGCGCGAGTTCCAGATCGGCCAGGTAATCCGCCACGAGGGCCCCGCCACGCACCGCACCAAGGCAGGTACCCCGACGATGGGCGGGCTGCTGATCCTGACGGCGTCGCTCGTGCCGACGCTGCTCTGGGCGGACCTGACCAACGTGTACGTGTGGATTGCCGTGGTCACCACGGCGGCGTTCGGCGCGATCGGCTTCGCGGACGACTACCTGAAGATCGTCCGCCACTCGCACCACGGGCTGATCCCCCGCTACAAGATGGGCGCGCAGATCGCCGTCGCGCTGGCCGTGGGGCTGATGCTGATGGTCCTGGCGGACCACAGCCTCTATTCGACCCGCCTGATCTTCCCGTTCTTCAAGTGGCTCATCCCGGATCTGGGCTGGTTCTACGTGCCGTTCACGGTGCTGGTGCTGGTCGGCGCCAGCAACGCCGTGAACCTCACCGACGGACTCGACGGCCTGGCCATCTCCACGTTCGCGATCGTGGCCTCGGCGTTCACGGCCCTGGCCTACGTCACGGGCCACCGCATCCTGGCGGAGTACCTGCTGCTCGTCCGGTTCGCCCCGGCCGGCGAACTGACGATCTTCTGCGGCGCGCTGGTCGGCGCGAGCCTGGGGTTCCTCTGGTACAACTCGTATCCCGCCGACATCTTCATGGGCGACGTGGGATCGCTGGCGCTCGGCGGCGCGCTGGGCACGGTGGCGATCCTGATCAAGCAGGAGCTGCTGCTCGTGGTCGTCGGTGGCGTGTTCGTGGCCGAGGCGCTCTCGGTCATCGTGCAGGTCGCCTCCTTCCGGCTCACGGGCCAGCGGGTGTTCCGCATGGCCCCGCTGCATCACCACTTCGAGCTCATCGGCTGGAGCGAGCCGAAGATCATCGCCCGCTTCGTGATCGTCGGCGTGATCTTCGCGCTCCTGAGCCTGACGACGCTGAAGTTGAGATGACGCGGGATGGTGACGCGATGGGACGGAGCTCGGTGACATGGCCTTCCCGGTGGAAGGCCGACAGGTCGTGGTGGTGGGCGCGGCGCGCAGCGGCCGGGCGGCCGCGGCGCTGCTGGCGCGGAGAGGGGCGCGCGTGACGGTGACCGACCGGAACCCGGAGATCGAGTCGGCGGACACGCTGGCCGGCCTCGGCGTGCGCCTCGAGCTGGGCGGTCACCGCCCGGAGTCGCTCGCCTCGGCCGATCTCGTCGTGGTGAGCCCCGGCGTGCCGCTGCAGCAACCGGCCATTGCCGCGGCGCGGCAGGCCGGCGTGCCCGTCATCGGCGAGCTGGAGCTGGCCTCGCGATGGATCAGCGGCCGCATCGTGGCCATCACCGGCACGAAAGGCAAGTCCACCACGACCACGCTGACGGGACGAATGCTCGAGGCCGCCGGCTTCCGGGTCCTGGTGGGCGGCAACATCGGCGTGCCTCTGGCCGACCAGGTGGACGACTCCACGCCGGAGACGATCCACGTGGTCGAGGCCAGCAGCTTCCAGCTGGAGGCGACCGACACATTCCACCCGTGGATCGCGGCGCTGCTGAACGTCTCGCCGGATCACCTCGACCGGCACGAGTCGGTCGAGGCCTACATGGCGGCCAAGGCGCGCATCTTCGCCAACCAGGGCGCCGCGGACTGGGCCGTCGTGAACGCCGACGACGAGCCCGCGGCGCGGCTGGCCGCCGGCGCGCGCGCAGAGCGGATCAACTACGGGCTCGCACTGCAGGGCGACGGCTACACCGTCGACGGCGACGCGATTGTCGAGCGCCGCGGCGGATCGAGCGAAGCCCTCGTGCCGGTCTCCGCGGTGCAGGTGCCCGGGCGCCACATCCTGAGCGACGTCATCGCGGCCACCTCCATCAGCCGGACCGCCGGCGCGGACGCCGCGGCGATGACGGCCGCCACGCGTGCGTTTCGCGGCCTCGAGCACGCGATGGAGATCGCCGGCGAGATCGAACGCGTGCACTTCGTGAACGACTCGAAGGCGACCAACGTGGAGTCGGCGCGGCGATCGATCGAGAGCCTGCCCGGTGGCGTCGTCGCCATCGTCGGCGGACGCTACAAGGGCGGCGAGTTCGCCGAGCTGGGGCCGCCCCTGGTGGCGCGCGCAGGATCCGTCGTCGCGATTGGCGAAGCGGCCGATCGCGTGGATGCGGCCCTGGGGCACCTCGTGCGCGTGGTGCGTGCCGGTTCCATGGCCGAGGCAGTCCGCGCGGCGTTCCGCGCGGCGCCGCCGGGCGGCACCGTGGTGCTCGCGCCCGCGTGCTCGAGCTTCGACATGTTCCGCGACTACGCGGAGCGCGGACGGCGGTTCAAGGAGGAAGTGTCGCGGCTCGCCGGGGAACGGCGGGCCGCCCGTGAGCAGTGAGCAGTCGTCAGTCAGCTTGCGGCGATCGTGAGCTGGCTGCTGGGAACGCAGGCTGCCCCGGTCTGCGAAGCTGGTGTCCCGACCCCTGGCTGACTGATGACTGCTGACTGTTCACGGGCTGTTGTTTCGGGCGATGGCCGGCCGGGCTTTAGGGCCCGGACCTGCCGACCGGGCCGCGCGGCCCGGGGTCGGAGAGTATGGCGCGAAAACTGAAGTCCGACAAGCTGCTCTTTCTGGCGACGCTGCTGCTGGTGCTGGCGAGCATCGTGATGGTGTACAGCGCCTCGGCGGTGGTTGCCATGGAGCGGTTTCATCGCCCCTACCTCTTCCTCATCAAGCAGGTGATGTGGGCGTCGCTCGGCCTGGCCATGCTCGGGGTCGTCATGCGCGTGGACTACCGCACCTGGAAGCAGCCGCTCCTCATCTGGCTGTCGCTGGGCGCCGTCACGCTGTCCCTGGTCGCCGTGCTGTTCAGCAGCCCCATCAACGGCACGCGGCGGTGGTTCGGCGTGGGCGGCTTCGGCGTGCAGCCGTCGGAGGTGGCGAAGCTGGCGGCGATCTTCTTCACGGCGGCGCTGCTCGAGCGCCGCATGCACCGGATCGACGAGGTCCGCTACTCGCTGCTGCCCATCGCCCTCGTCGTCGGCGCGATCGCGATCCTCGTGCTGCTCGAGCCGGACTTCGGGACGGCCGCGACGATCCTGGCGGTGGCCGCGCTGATGGTCTTCGGAGCCGGCCTGAACCTGAAATACGTGTTCTATGCGGCGCTGGCCATCGTGCCGCCGTCGGTCGTGGCCCTGGTCAGCGCGGACTACCGGCTGAAGCGCCTCACCGCGTTCCTCTGCCCCGAGTGCGATCCGACGGGTGCGGGGTTCCAGCTGCTGCAATCGCTGATCGCGGTCGGCACCGGCGGCGTCGGCGGCAAGGGCCTGATGGCCGGCGTCCAGAAGCTGTTCTACCTGCCGGAGCCGCACACCGACTTCATCTATGCGGTCATCGCCGAGGAGCTCGGTCTGATCGGGGCGACGCTGACGCTGGCCGCCTTCCTGGTGATCACGTGGCGCGGTGTGCAGGTGGCGGGACGCGCGCCGGACCGCTTCGGCGCGCTGCTGGCGCTCGGCCTGACGGGCATGGTCGCCGTGCAGGCGTTCATCAACCTGAGCGTCGTGCTCGGGCTGATGCCGACCAAGGGCATTCCGCTCCCGTTCGTGAGCGCCGGCGGATCGTCGCTGCTCATCAACCTGGTCGGCATGGGGATCCTGTTGAACGTCTCGCAGCACGCCTCGGCAGTGCATGAGGCCTAGGCGATGCGCGAGGGTCGGCGACGCCCGGACGGAGTGGGGCGGTGACGGCCGCGGGCGGACTCGCGGTGGTGGTGGCCGGGGGCGGCACGGGCGGGCACCTCTACCCGGGAATTGCCGTGGCGCGCGAGATCCTCAACCTGCGTCCGGACGCGCGGGTGACCTTCGCGGGGACCGCCCGCGGCATCGAGGCGCGGGTCGTGCCGCACGAGGGATTCGAGCTGGACGTGATTCGCAGCGGAGGGTTGAAGGGCAAGTCGATGGGCGAGCGCATGCGAGGACTGGGACTGCTGCCGCTGTCGGGCGCCGACGCCTGGCGCCTGCTGTCCCGTCGTGCGCCCCGCCTCGTGATTGGCGTCGGCGGGTACAGCTCGGGCCCCGTCGTCGCCATGGCGGCGCTGCGGGGGATCCCCACGCTGCTGCTGGAACAGAACGCCATCCCGGGCCTGACCAACCGGCTGCTCGCCCGCCTGGTGCGGGCGGCCGCGGTGACCTATGAACAGACGCTGCCGTACTTCCGCGGAAAGGGATTCCTGGCCGGCAACCCCGTGCGCGCCGCGTTCCTGCGCGTCGATCCCGTCCAGGCCCGTCGAGCGCCGGACCAGGCGCTCCGGGTGCTGATCTTTGGCGGCTCTCAGGGCGCGCACGCGATCAACGTGGCCGCTGTGGAGGCAGCGGAGAAGCTGGCGGCCGCTCCCCGGCCACTCTCGATCACCCACCAGACCGGGGAGCGAGACCTGGCGATGGTTCGCGAGGGCTACCGCCGGGCCGGGCTGGTCGCCCGCGTCGAACCGTTCCTGTACGAGATGGATCGGGAGATGAGCGCCGCCGACCTGATCGTGTCGCGCGCGGGTGCGACGACGCTGGCCGAGATCGCGGCAGCCGGGAAGCCGTCGATCCTGATCCCGCTGCCGACGGCCACCGACGACCACCAGCGGAGGAACGCCGAGGCGCTGGCAACGGCCGGCGCCGCGGAGCTGATCGAGCAGCGGATGCTGAGCGGCAACAGCCTTGCCGTGCGGATCTTCGCACTGGCCGCTGACGCGGACGGCCGGCGCGTGATGAGTGAAGCGGCCCGGACGCTGGCACGGCCCGACGCGGCGACGGTGATCGCGCGCCGGGCGCTGGAGCTGGCGGGGGCGTGAGGGTGTGGCAGGACCGCAGCGGAAGACGGTGCACTTCATCGGGGTCGGCGGCAGCGGCATGAGCCCACTGGCCGAGATCCTGCTGCGGCAGGGCGTACACGTGTCGGGAACGGACATGAGATCCACGGTGGTGACCGCACATCTCCAGTCGCTCGGGCTCGTGTTCCACGAGGGGCACGAGGCCCGCCACGTCGGACACCCGGACGTCGTCGTCCGGTCGTCCGCCGTGCGGCTGGACAACGCGGAAGTCGCCGAGGCGGAGCGGCGGGGGATTCCGGTGATCCTGCGCGGCCAGCTGCTCGCCGAGCTGATGGCGACGCGGCGCGGAATTGCCGTGGCCGGCGCGCACGGCAAGACCACCACGACCGCCATGGTCGGCCTCGTGCTCGCGCGGGCCGGCCTGGATCCGACCGTCGTGATTGGCGGGCGGTTCTCCGAGTTCGGGAGCCACGCGCGCGTCGGCGCCAGCCCGATCCTCGTCGCCGAGTCCGACGAGAGCGACCGGTCGTTCCTGCTCCTCAGGCCCGAAGTGGCCGTGGTCACCAACATCGATGAGGAGCACCTCGAGAGCTACCGCGGGTTCGACGGCCTGATCGATGCCTTCGAGCGCTTCATCGAGTCCACGCCGCCGGAGGGCGCGGCGGTGCTCTGCACCGACGACCCGCACCTGGCCCGCCTGGCCGAGACGGTCGCGGCCCGCGTCGTGTCGTATGCCATCGAGGAGCAGGGCGCGATGCTCCGGGCCGGCGCGATCCGGGTCGAGGGCTACGGCTCCCGCTTTCACGTGCTCCGCCGCCGAGGCGATGCCGGCGACTCCGAGCTGGGAGAGGTGAGCCTGGCCGTGCCCGGCCGCCACAACGTCCTGAACGCCCTGGCGGCCATCGCGGTGGCTCTCGAGCTCGGCGTGCCCTTCGGCATCGCCGCCGCAGCGCTCGCCGGGTTCCGCGGCGCCGAGCGCCGCTTCGAGCGCAAAGGCCAGGCGAACGGCGTGACGGTGGTGGACGACTATGGCCACCACCCGACGGAGCTGGCCGCCGTGCTGCGTGCCGCGCGCGAGGCGGGCGCCACGCGGATCGTCGCGGTCTTCCAGCCGCACCGCTACTCGCGCACCGAGCAGCTGATGGATCGGTTCGGGCCCGCGCTGTCTGCGGCGGACGCGATCGTCCTGACCGACATCTACCCGGCGGGCGAGGACCCGCGGCCGGGTGTGACGGTCGAGGCGCTCGCCGACGCGGTCCGCCGCGCCACGAGCCATCCGGTCCACGTGGTCCCACGCCTCGATGACGTGCCGGCGGAGGTGGCGCGCCTGGCAGGACCCGGCGACCTGGTGATCACGCTCGGCGCCGGCTCGGTGGGATCGCTCGGCCCCCGCATCCTCGAGGAGCTCGAACGATGCCGGTGACGGCGCCCTCGGATTGGCGCTTCCGACGCGCACACGTGAAGCCGGCGCGGCAGCGGAGGCTCTGGCCGGTGCGGCTCGCGCGCACAATCCGCACGGGCGCGGTCGTGGTCGCCGTCGTCGGCGGCGGGTACTACGCCGCGCATGCGGCGGTCGAGGCGCGGGCGCTCACGGTGAGCACGATCCGCGTGCGTGGCAATCACCACCTGGCCGAGGGCGAGGTGCTGGCGCTCGTCGACGGGCTCCGCGGGCAGCACATCCTCACCCTCGATCTGCGCGGGTGGCGGCAGCGGCTGCTCGCGTCGCCGTGGGTCGCAGACGCCGCGCTCCGGCGGGTGCTGCCGGCGACCGTCGAAGTGGCCATCCAGGAGCGGCGGCCGATGGCGCTCGCACGGTTCGGCTGATGGCCTCTACCTGATCGACGACGAGGGCCTCGTGATCGACGAGTACGGGCCCAACTACGCGCAGCTGGACCTGCCGATCGTGGACGGGCTGGCCGACGGGCGGGCCGGCGGGGTGCCCGAGCCAGACCCGGCGCGTGCGGAGCTGGCCTCGCGCGCCATTGCCGATCTCGGCGGAAAGCCCGATGTGCTCGCGCGCGTCTCGCAGATCGACGTGCACAACCCGCACGACGCCGTCGTGGCGCTGGACTCGGACACCGCCGTCATCCACGTGGGCGACGAGCGGTTCCTCGAACGGCTGCAGACCTATTTCGGCCTCGCCGAGGCGATCCGGGCCCGGGTGCCCGACATCGCCTACGTCGATCTGCGTTTTGCCGACCGCGTATACGTGCGGCCGGCGTCAGGCTCGCGGCACCGCTCGTCGAGGCCGGCCGATCGGGCCGATCGGAACTGAGGAGGAGACGTGGCACGCAAGGATCGCTATCTGGTGGGCCTCGACGTCGGCACGTCGAAGGTGTGCGCGATCGTCGGCGAGCTCGTCGAGGACGGCGGGCTGGACGTGGTCGGCATCGGCGTGGCGGAGTCGCGCGGCATCCGGCGCGGCGTGATCGTCAACCTCGAAGCGGCCGTCGAATCGATCAAGAAGGCGGTCGAGGAGGCCGAGCTCATGGCGGGCGTCGAGATCGACGCCGTCCACCTCTCCATGGCGGGGCCCCACATCAAGGGTTTCAACAGCCGCGGCGTCATCGCCGTGGCCGGCAAGAGCCGGGAGATCACCCGGGACGACGTGCGGCGGGCGATCGAGGCCGCCAAGGCCGTCTCGCTGCCCGCCGGCCGCGAGATCCTGCACGTGCTGCCGCAGGACTTCGTCGTGGACGAGCAGGATGGCATCGGGGCGCCGGTCGGCATGACAGGCGCGCGGCTCGAGGTGAACGTGCACATCGTGACGAGCAGCGCCACCGCCACGCAGAACATGGTGTCGTGCGTGAACCGCGCGGGCGTCGGCGTGATCGACACCGTCATCGAGCAGATCGCCGCGGCCGAGGCGGTGCTGACGGCCGACGAGAAGGAGCTCGGCGTCGCCCTCGTGGACATCGGCGGCGGCACCACCGACGTCGCCATCTTCGAGCGCGGCAGCCTCTGGCACACCGCCGTCATCGGCGTGGGCGGCGATCACTTCACCAGCGACATCGCCGTCGGGCTCCGGATGCCGATCCCCGACGCCGAGAAGCTCAAACGCAAGTGCGGCTGCGCCCTCTCCGCGATGGTGGACGAGGACGAGACGATGGACGTGGCCAGCGTCGGGGGACGGCGGCCGCGCGTAATGGCGCGCCGGATTCTTTCCGAGATCCTGCAGCCGCGGGCCGAGGAGATCTTCCACCTCGTCTGGGACGAGATCCGCCGCGCCGGCTACGAGAAATCGCTGAACTCCGGCATCGTTCTGACCGGCGGCGGCGGGATTCTCGAGGGCATGCCGGAGATCGCCGAGCAGATCTTCGACCTGCCGATCAGGCGTGGCGCGCCGACCGGCATCGGCGGGCTTGCCGACCACGTCTCGAGTCCGGCGTTCGCCACGCCGGTCGGCCTGGTCGTCTACGGACATCGCCACCACGTGGTCGAGGCCGCGCGCGCGATTGGCGCCGGCGCGTTCAGCCGAATGACGGGTCGCCTCAAGGGATTGTTCCGGGAGTTCTTCTGAGGGCGCCCGGTCCGGGCGCGGAGGAGCACGAATGTCGCAGGATTTCAACGTGACACCCATTTTCAAGGACATCGAGGCCGCCGAGCTCCGGCTCCGCCTGGCGGATGACCGGCGCGCCGGTGCGCGCATCAAGGTGATTGGCATCGGCGGCGGCGGGAGCAACGCCGTGGCCCGCATGGTCCAGAGCGGGTTCGAGGGGGTCGAGTTCATCGTCGCGAACACCGACTTGCAGGCGCTGCAGGTGAACCCCGCGCCAGTGAAGATCCAGATCGGCGGCAAGCTGACCAAGGGCCTCGGCGCGGGCGCGGACCCGGACGTGGGGCGGCAGGCCGCCCTGGAGGACACCGACAAGCTGATCCAGGCCCTCGACGGCGCCGACATGGTCTTCGTGACGACGGGCCTGGGGGGCGGCACCGGGACCGGCGCGGCGCCGGTGATCGCGAGCCTCGCCTCGGAGCTTGGCGCCTTGACGATTGCCGTGGTCACCAAGCCGTTCAAGTTCGAGGGCCGCAAGCGGCTGCAGCAGGCCGGCCTGGGTCTCGACGCGCTCCGTGAATGCGTGGACACGGTGATCACCATCCCGAACGAGCGCCTGCTGACCATCATCGACCGCCATACCAGCCTGAACGACGCGTTCATGACGGCGGATGACGTGCTGCGGCAGGCCATCCAGGGAATCTCGGATCTGATCCTGGTGCCCGGGCTGATCAACCTGGACTTCGCCGACGTGAAGACGATCATGGCGGGCATGGGCATCGCCATGATGGGCACGGGCATCGCCGAGGGCGAGACGCGGTCCATGGACGCGGCCCGCCGGGCGATCTCGAGCCCGCTGCTCGAAGGCGCCTCGGTCCAGGGCGCGCGCGGCGTGATCATCAACGTCACGGGCGGTCCCGACCTGTCGTTGCTCGAGGTGAGCGAGGCCTCCACGATCATCCAGGAGGCGGCCCACGAGGACGCGAACATCATCTTCGGTGCCGTCATCGACCCGACGCTCCAGGGCCGGGTCAAGATCACGGTGATTGCCACCGGATTCGATCTCACCACCAGCTCGCGCGTGCCGTCGGCGAGCACGAGCCAGACCCCTGTGGACCTGGCGCACTACACCACGCGCGTCCGCGCGTCCGAGCCTGCCGGCGTGCCGGTGCCGCCGCGCACGGTGACCCGAAGGCCCGGCATCGAGCTGCCGGCGCCGCTGGCGATGGCGGTCGGCGGCGAGTCTCAGTCGTTCGACGGAATGGACGAGCCGTCGCCGCTCGACGTGCCCGCATTCCTGCGCCGGCAGCACGAGGGCTGATTGGCGCAGCGCCCGGCGCTGGGCGCCGGAGCCGGGCCCGACCGCTCGCGGAACACCAGGTAGCACCCGGCGGCGCGCCAGCGCCGCCGGCGCAGCCGCGGCACGCTGATCGCGCCCAGCTCGTCTCCCGCCTCGTCGTCCAGGAGCCACCCCTCGCGGGGCTCGCGCAACGGGAGAGGCCCGGGCGCCACTAGGTGGTCACCGCCTGTTCGGCTTCCTGCTCCGCGTAGGCCTGCAGGATCAGGTCGCGCACGCGGTCCTGGGCCGTGGCATCCACCAGCGGCCGCAGCAGGGCAAAGCTGCGGCGCTCGCCGTTGACCGAGTACCTGGCGTGCGGGGAACGTCACGTTCCGGCCATTGCCGCTTCGGCGCTCCCAGACCGAGAAGCCAATCAGCTTGAGCCCTTCGAGTACGCCTTCGGTGAAGTGCAACTCCGCGTCGGCCAGCTTCCCCGGCGGGTTTCCCTTGTCGTTGAGGACGATTTTCACGAGCACGGCACCTACTCCTCCCTGCCGCTGCCCACGACCGGCGCGGCTCGTGATGGGAGGACTCAAGCCTCGTGCCGCTGACGCCGGCCCACGGGAGGTCGGTCCAAGTGACTGGCGGATCGAGGTTTGTGTGCAGTGCCCGAGCGGCCCGACAGCGGGGCCGCTCGGCGGGCGTACTCGGCTGTTAACTGCGGTTACCGGCGTCGCCGACGAGGATCACGTGCGCCAGCGCAAGCGTGTCGGTGTGAGTGATGGTCAGCAGGGCACTTGTGGCGCCGAGCCGCGCGAAGTGGACGCCGGCGGCATTGTGAAACTGCAGTTGCGGTGGACCGCCGTGCCGCACCACCTCGAGGTCGCGCCACAGCACGCCGAAGGCGTGCCCGGTGCCGATGGCTTTCATGCCAGCCTCTTTGGCGGCGAAGCGGCCCGCAAGGTGCGGTGCGGGGTTGCGCCGGCGCATGCAGTAGGCGATCTCGTTGTCGGTGAACACGCGCCGCAGGAACCGGTCGCCGTACCGCGCCAGCGACTCCGCGATCCGCGGAACCTCGGTGGCATCCATGCCCAGCCCGACGATGTGCATGGGCGTACTCTACAATGAGCGGCGATCCCTGCATCGCATGACCGGCGCGACGCCTCCCCCCACAGCGCCCGGCTTCCGGTGGGTTGACGCCGACTGGGGCGTCATGCTCAGGGCCGACGCCCTTGCACGTTTTCCCCACGGGTGGACCACGCGAGCGCTGGAGCTGGCGCAGACAGCCCCGGAGGGATGGTCGGCCGTGGCCGCCGCGGCTGGCGTCGGGACGGGGCGGCTCGTGCGTCTGCGCCAGGTGCACCGCGCCGGCGTGTACCATGCGGCGGGCGCGCTCCCCGGCGCACCGCCCGAAGCCGACATCGCCGTGACCAGCGATCCGTCGCTGGCGCTGGCCGTCCAGGTCGCCGATTGCGTGCCGCTGCTCCTGGCCGACTCGGCCGCCGGCGCCGTGGCCGCCGCGCATGCCGGCTGGCGAGGTACGGCCGCCGACGTGGCCGGCACGGCCGTCCGCGCGCTCCTCGATGTCATGGGGTCTGACCCCGGATCGGGTGTCGCGCCGCCCTTTACGGGGCCTGACCCCTGTACTGTCGCTGCGATTGGCCCGTCGATCGGACCCTGCTGCTATCGTGTCGGTGAGGAGGTCCGCGACGCGTTTGGCGCGCGCTGGCCGCGGGAGCACGGCGCGTGGTTCACCGCGCGGGACGGCGGTCTCTTCCTCGATCTCTGGGCGGCGAACCGCGACCAGCTGATTGCGGCCGGGGTCGACCCGGCGCGCGTGTTCGTGTCGGGGCTGTGCACGGCGTGCCATCCCGCCTGGTTCCCGTCCTACCGGCGCGACGGGCCTGGCGCCGGCCGCATCGCGGGCTGCATCGGCGCGAGCCGGATGAGCGCGTGAGCAAACCGACCGACCTCGTGCACGGCACGCTCGACCTGCTCATCCTGAAGATCGTCGCCCTCGAGCCGATGCACGGATGGGCGATCGCGCAGCGCATCCGGCAGAGGCCGAACTACAGTTCGGCCCTACGTACGTCCATTCCCTCGTCCATCGCCACGTTCGCGAGCCGGTCGGCTTCCGTGTTCAGCTCGCGGCGGACGTGCTCGAACGACACGCGGCCGATGTCGCCGATGAGCGCGCGGGCCTGCTGGTAGAGCGGCTGCAGTCCCGGGTTCTTGACGCGGTATTCGCCCCTCAGCTGCTTGACGAGGAGCTCGGAGTCGGACCGGATGTGCAGCGCGCGGAGCTCGCGTGCCTTCGCCCAGGTCAGCGCCGCGACGAGGCCCCGGTACTCGGCGATGTTGTTGGTGGCCACGCCCACGAACTCGTGCAGCTCGGCCTCGACCGTCCCGTCGTCGTTCACGATCTGGACGCCGTAGCCGGCCGGGCCAGGATTCCCGCGGGAGCCGCCGTCGATGTACGCCGTGATCATGCGCCGGGCGCCATCGCCTCCGATGGCGGCGGCACGAAGTACAGGATCCGCTGGCAGTGATCGCACTGGACGAGGGTCGCGTTGTGGCGGACCTCCGCGTACACCATCGGCCGGAGGCGTACGTGACATTCCGAGCAGAGGCCGTCACGGGCGGCCGCCACGGCGATGCCCTTCCGGCCGCGTGCGACCTGCTCGTACATCGCCATCGGCTGCGCGGGAATCTCGGCGACGAGCGCCGCGCGATCGCGCAGCAGCCGCTCGAGCTCGCCGGCAATCGACACCAGCTCGGCGTCGAGGTCGGCGCGCTCGCGCGTGACCTGCACTTCGGCCTGCTTGACGCCCGACTCGGCGGCCTTCAACCCGCCGGTCACCTCGTCGCCCGCGAGCATGAGCTCCAGCATCTGGTCCTCGAGCCGCTGTACCTCGCCCTGCGCCGTTTCGATCTCGTGCTGCATGGCGTGATATTCGCGGTTCGTCTTCACTTCCATCAGCTGGTCTTTGTAGCGGGAGAGGCGGGTCTGGATGGCGGCGAGGTCTTTTTCGAGGGCGCGGCGGTCGGTATTGTTGGCGGCCTGGCGTTCCCTGGCCGCCGCCACGTCGGCCTGCGCTCCCTCGAGCCTCTCGTCGAGGGCGCGCTGCGTGTCTGGGATGGTCGTCTGGCGCCGCCGCGCCTCGGCAATCCGCAGGTCCAGGGCCTGCAGCCGTATCAGCCGTTCGAGATCGGGGTGCACAGGGGGACTGTACCACGGGACGATAGGAGCAAGGGAGCGTGGGAGGATGGGAGGATAGGAGGATGGGAGGAGAGGATGGGAGGATGGGAGGATGGGGAGGGAGGAGGAGGATAGGAGGATGGGACGATGGGAGGCACTGGAATGCACGTGACCTGCGTGGCGGCGGTGCTCGTCGCGGCCGTGGCCGTCGCGCATGCCCGTGACGAGACATCGCCGGCGGCAGCAGCTCCGGGCCTGAACGTCGCCGATTTCGGCGCGGTCGGCGACGGCGTGACCGACAGCACGGCGGCCATCCAGGAGGCCATCGACACGGCCGCGGGCAACCCGACGCGCGGGCGAGTCTTCCTGCCCGCCGGCAGCGGGTGCTATCTGATCAGCGCGCCGCTCCAGCTCCGGGCGGCGGGCCTGCGCCTCGAAGGCGAGAGCGCGTCGACGGCGAACCAGGGGACCTGCCTCACCTCGACGGGATTTGCCGGTCCGCTGATCCATGCATCGGCACCCGGGGCCGCCGCGATGCCTTTCACCGACAGCCTCGTCAAGGGCCCAGGCCGGGCGCTGAGACTCTCCACGGCGACGCAGGACACGGCGACCTTCATCGATCTGGAAGACGCCGCGCCGGCCAGGCTCGACGGCCTGCGGGCGTTCACGGCGGAGCTCTTCTTCGAGCTCGACGACCTCAACCCGAACATGCCCACCCTCTGGGCCTCGTCCGGATCGCTCGGCGGGACCGATCCCACGCACAGCGCCTTCGCGTTCGACTTCGACGACAAGCTCCACCTCAAGGCGCGGCTCACGCTGGACGGCCAGGTGCACACGATCTCGTCCGAGGCGCTGGAACTGCACCGGGTCTATCACGCGGCTCTCAGCTACGACGGGCGCACCGTGCGGTTCTTCCTCGGCGTGCCCGGGAAGACGAGCGGGCTGGTCGGCAGCGAGGAGGCCGCCGGCGGGATCAGCCAGGGGCCGTACGAGCTCATGCCCGTGGGCGGCCGCCACGGGCAATGGCCGCACGGCGGGCGGTACACGGACGTGCCCGAAGCCACTGTCGACTCGCTCCGGCTGTCGAGGACCGCGCGCTACACCGCGCCGTTCAAGGTGCCGGGCTCCAAGCTGCCGTTCGACACCGCCACGCTCCTCGTCGAGAACTTCGACCACGAGACGCCCGGCTTCTCGATCGTCCAGACCGCGTCGGGTCCGACCTGGCTGCCGACGTATCCGACGCTGCCCGGTCTGCTGCTGCACCTCGAGGTCTCGCACCTCCTGCTGAATCCGGGCGCGGGGATCGGCATCTGGCTGCATGGCGTCATCCTCTCGCACTTCCACCACCTCTCGATTTCCGGCGGCATCTACGGCATCAGCGGACGCGAGGCCAATTTCCTCGACTCGTTCACCGACCTGCACGTCGCCTCGAACGAGCAGCCCTACGCCAAGGCGGGAATCGCGCTCAGCACGAACGTGTCGATCACCAGCATCCGCGACAGCAGCTTCGCGAACTGGCCCACGGCGGTCGCGATCGCCAACAGCGGCGGCGGCGTCTTCAGCAACCTGTTCGTGCATGGGAAGGGGCAGATCCTCCCCTTCATCATCTCGGGCAGCACCGTCCACCTCGACTCGATCTTCTGCTCGAACGAGGACGCCGACGCCGTCTACCGCGCGAACATGCGGCTGACGGGGAACCAGAGCGTGGTGATTACCGGGGGAGACTACGAGCGGTTCGTGAACGAGGGGCCCGCGATCGAGGTGGACGGCGGAGAGGCCATCACGATGACCGGACCCTGGTTCAGGATGCACAAGGCCGCGCACGAGGTGATCGCGATCCTGTCACCGCCGAAGAAGCGGATCCTGGTGCTGAACGGGGTGGTCGAGCCGGATACACCCTGGACCGCGGACGCGGCAAAGGTCGTGACGCTGCCGTGATCGCCCGCCAGAAAGCGCGGCCCCCGCCGGAATGGAAGAGCCCGAGGGACTGCGTCAGGCCTGGCGGCGCCTCGCGGCGAGAGTGCCTCGTTCCGTTCCGGGGCCATGACACGTAATCCTCGCGAGAACCGTCGACGTGTCATTCCCCAGACGGCCAGCCCGATCGCTGATCGCCCTGTCGACCTCGCTGTCCGTCGCGTGTTCGGGCGGCTGGTCTGCGCCTGCCCGTTCGACGGCCAGCTCCAGCGTTCCCGCCCCGGGCGGTACCGCCGCCTCGGCGAATCCTGCCGCACACAGAGACCAGGAGGCCGGCGCGCCATCGGTCACGATCGATGCCGTGCCGCTCGATGCGACGCTCGACGTGCCGGCCCTCCCGGCCGAGGCGCCCAGTCCCGAGGCGCTGTCGGCCTCGTTCGACGCACTGGAGCCGATCGCGTCGACAGCGCGGTACGACCTCGACGCACAGGCCCGGGCACTGGGTGCCTCGATTGACAAGGCCTTTGCGTTCGTGCGGGATCAGGTTCGATACGAGGCCTACTCCGGCGTCCTGCGCGATGCGGAGGGCGCGCTTGCGGCTGGCGCGGGCAATGGGTTCGATCGGTCGCGACTGCTGGCGCGCCTGCTTCAGGTGCAGGGGATCACGGTCCGGTTTGCGGTGGGGACGCTGCCACCGGATCGCGTGGACGCGTTGTTCGCGCACATGTTCGACGGCTTCACGGCCCCGCCGCCCATGGCGGCGATCGCGTCGCAGAGCACGTTCTTCACACGAGTGTCCAGGAGAGCGAGCAGGGACTATCCCGTGATCAGGACTGCCATCGGATCGGCGTTGTCCGAGATCGGCTCTCCTGCCCGCACCCAGGCTCGCGACGATATCGCACGGCACGTCTGGCTGCAGGCCAATGTCGCCGGCCAGTGGCAGGACCTCGATACCGCATTCCCGGATGCGACGCCGGGAAAGAGGTACGCGCAGGTGTCGCAGACCGTGGATGCGATGCCGGCCGATTGGTACCAGCGCATCATCGTCCGCGTGCTCGCTGAGCGGCTCGTCGACGGTCAGTTGCAGGTGGCGCCCGTCCTGACCGTGACGCGACCCGTCGTGGAGTTCATCAACCGCGACGTCTTTCTGCTTCATGCGCCCGCAGCAAAACCGACCATGGGTCTCGGCGTCGGCGGCGCTGACGGCGCAGATCGTTGGACGCCGATGCTGCTGCTGGGCGACGACACCGAGAAGGGCGATGCCATTGACGTCGGCGAGTCCGAAGGGTCGTCGGGGTTCCTGGACGCCTTTGGCGGCGGGTCCTCCACCACCTTCGTGGCGGAGTGGATGGAGTTCGAGGTCGTCCAGGCCGATGGCCGGCGGGACGTGACCCGCCGCGCGCTGATCAATCGCGGGACCGAGGTCTGGCGCGCGACCGCGCCCCTGCTGGCCGACACCCTGAGGCCGCTCCCGCGGGACGAGAGGGGATTCGTCGGGCCGAAGGCGGTGCATCATCTGCTCTTCAGCGCCGGCCCGCAGAACCTGCGCGACTACCTCGCCAGCGCGACGCTTGCCGGCCTCGGCGATGAGAGCCTGTTCGGTCCGATGCCTGGAAGGCGCGCTCGAACACGAAGATGTCGCCCAGCACCTGGTCTTCCTCGGTGGCGATCCGTCGCGCCTCGAAAGCACGAGCGGAGCCCTGACGCCCGATGGCGTCGTCGCGCTCACCGCGGCCGATCTGGGTCGGATTGGGACCCTCACGGCGCGTGCCGAAACCGCCGCCCGATTGCGAGCCGCTCTGGGCCCGGGCGGCGCCCGGCTGGTAGTGGCTCCTCGCGCCGCGCTCGCCCGCGACACCGGTGCCTGGTGGGAGGTGTCCGGCTCCGGGAGCGTGCGGCCCGTCTCGGGCGAGAGCCTGAACGGAAGTCAGGGGGCGGTCTCCGCCGCGGCCGCGCGCGCCGCGTCAGGCGCAGCGGCGCAGGTACGGAATCCAGGCGCCTACCGCTTGCCGCGGTACCCGACGCCGAGCCAGGCGAAGCTCGCGCGGTTCTATCGGGATCTGCCCGCGAGACGGGCCGCGCAGGCGCGTCAGAGAGGTCTCGAATACGGCATGCTCGTCGCAGTGGTGGTGGCGACGATCGCCTTCGTGGCGTACCTCGCGTACGACTATCACAAGCGTGCCGTGCAGCTCGCGCACGAGCTCGACGCAATCAGAGCGGGTGCAGGACGTCGAGGCGGGCCGTAGGTTCCGGTCATCGAGGACCGACGTGCCGCAGCGTGGGCCGCCGCGCTGAAGCCTGGACGGCCCCGCCAGCGAGCGAGCACCGTAACGGAGGCTGGTGGGCCCTCCAGGATTCGAACCTGGGACGAGCCGGTTATGAGCCGGCAGCTCTGACCACTGAGCTAAGGGCCCGCAACATTGCGGAATGCGAATTGCGGAATGCGGAGTGGAATGCGGAGTGGAATGCGCAATTCCGCACTCCGCACTCCGCACTCCGCATTCCGCAATCTTTACGTCCTTCCCTCCAGGAACGCCCGCAGCTTGCGGCTGCGTGAGGGGTGCCGCAGCTTGCGGAGCGCCTTGGCCTCGATCTGCCGGATGCGCTCGCGGGTGACGGCGAAGTTCTGGCCGACCTCCTCCAGCGTGTGCTCCGAGCCGTCGCCCACGCCGAAGCGCATCTTGATCACCTTTTCCTCACGCGGCGTGAGCGTCTTCAGCACCGCGTCGGTCTGCTCCTTCAGGTTCAGGTTGATCACCGCATCGGCCGGCGAGACGATGCCGCGGTCCTCGATGAAATCACCGAGGTGCGAGTCTTCCTCCTCGCCGATGGGCGTCTCGAGCGAGATCGGCTCCTGGGCGATCTTCAGCACCTTCCGGACCTTGCTCACCGGGATGTCCATCCGCTGCGCGATCTCCTCGGAGGTCGGTTCGCGGCCCAGCTCCTGCACCAGCGCGCGGCTGGTGCGAATGAGCTTGTTGATGGTCTCGATCATGTGGACCGGGATGCGAATCGTCCGCGCCTGGTCGGCAATCGCGCGCGTGATGGCCTGCCGGATCCACCACGTCGCGTACGTCGAGAACTTGTAGCCGCGACGGTACTCGAACTTGTCCACCGCCTTCATCAGGCCGATGTTGCCCTCCTGAATCAGGTCCAGGAACTGCAGGCCCCGGTTCGTGTACTTCTTCGCGATCGAGACGACCAGCCGGAGGTTGGCCTCGACGAGCTCCTTCTTGGCCTGCTCGGCCTGCCACTCGCCCCGCGTGATCGTGTCGAGCGTACGGCGCAGCTGCTCGGGCGTCTCCTGCAGCTCGTCGGCCTGCGCCTTGAGCTGCGACTTCAGGTCCTTGAGCCGCTTCTGGAAGAGCTTCTTGTCCTCCTCGCGCAGCTTGAGCGGCCGCCGGCCCTTTGGCGGATCGAGCTGCCGCTCGACGTGGTGGATCTCCCGCTCGGTCCGCTGGACGACCTCGACCTGGTCCTTGATCTCCTCGATCATCCGCCGCTTCACGAGCTCGGTGAACTCGATCTGGCGAATCCGCTGGCTCAGCTCCACCCGCGCGCGCAGCATCTTCCAGCGCGCCCGGCGGTACTTCTTCTTGTCCTTCTTCAGGATCCCGGACAGCTTCTCCTCGGTCTTCTCGACGACCTGCCGCGCCTTCCGCACCGCATCGATCTGGCGCAGCACCTCGCGCTTGCGGTCCTCGATCTTGTCCTCGGTCAGCTCCTCGTCCGAGAAGGTCACCAGCTCGCGGATGGTGCGCTGATCGTTCTTCAGGTCGTCGCCCAGCTGCAGCACCTTGCGCGTGACCATCGGCGTCCGCGAGATGGACTTGATCACCGAGAGCTTGCCCTGCTCGATGCGCTTGGCGATCGCCACCTCGCCCTCGCGGGTCAGCAGCGGCACGGTGCCCATCTCCCGCAGGTACATGCGGACGGGATCGTTGGTCTTGTCGAGGGCGCCCGGCGTCAGGTCGAGCTCGATCTCCTCGCTGCCTTCGGCGGTCCGGTCAAACGGCTTCTCGTCCCGGAAGTTCTTGTCCGAGTCGAGCACCTCGATGCCCGCGCTGCCGAACTGGTTGAACAGATCATCCAGTTCCTCCGACGAGGTGATCTCGGCCGGAAGCAGCTCGTTGACTTCGTCGTAGAGCAGGTAACCCTTCTCCTTGCCGATGTTGATGAGCTGCCGTACCTCGTCGTACTTGTCTTCAATCGACAAGGGTGTCCTCCTTGCAGTCCCGCTGACCCTGCCGGGTCAGCCTTATGAGTGCCGTACCACGCGCCATGCGACGTCAGGCTCGGGTCGTGCCCTTGCGGCCTCAGTCGGCCGACAAAGCCTCGATCCGTCGCTTCAAGTCCACTTTTCGTCCGTACAGCTGCTCGATCCGCGCGGCCGTCTCGGCCGATCCGTCATCGCGCAGCCGGTCGATCTCGCGCTGCAGCTCCGCCCGCTCGCGGTCGTACCGCAGCAATTTCAGCGCCCGTATGCAGTCAGCCGCCGGAGCCGGGGCCCCCCCTTCGGCGGCCACGGCCGCCACCTGCCGGGCCAGTCGATCATTTAGACGCTCGAGGAGCGCAGATGGGAAGCTCGCCCCGGTCACCTCCTGCAGATCACGGGCGGCGTCGAGCACCTCGCCAACTGTAAGCTCTTCCAGATCATCATCTTCCAGCTCGCCGATCAAGGGCCGCGAGCCGTCCGGGTCGTGCATGAGCGCCCAGATGAGCCCCCGCTCGGCAGTCTTCAGGGGGACGGCCGGAGCCAGCGCCCGTGCCGGCAGCTCCGTCTTCCTGGCGGCCGCAGCCTTACGAATCTCGCCCCTGACCACTTCTTCCGTAATCCGCGACGCGTGCGCCAGCCGGTCCGCGAACTGGTCGCGCGTCGCCGCGTCCGGGATCCGCGCGGCCACGGCCAGCATCTCGTGCAGGAACCGGCGGCGCCCCTCGTCGGACCCGAGATCGTGCGCGGAGGCCGCACGACCCAGCAGGAACTCCAGGTACGGCACCGACGCCCGCAGGCGATCCTGGTACGCGTCGCGCCCGTTCCGCTGGACGAACGTGTCGGGGTCCATTCCCGACGGCAGCACGGCCACGTTCACCTCGAAGCCCTCGCTCACCAGCAGCTCGCACGACCGCACGGCCGCGCCCTGTCCGGCCGCATCCGGGTCGAAGCTCAGCACGACCTTCGACGTGAAGCGACGGAGCAGCTGCGCCTGCTGGGGCGTCAGCGCCGTGCCGCACGAGGCCACGACGGGCGAGACGCCCGCCTGTACGAGCTGGCCGAAGTCGAAGTACCCCTCCACGAGCACCGCGAAACTCACCTTGCGGATGGCGGCCTTCGAGAGGTGCAGCCCGTAGAGCGTCCGGCTCTTAGAGTAGATGGGCGTCTCGGGCGAGTTCAGGTATTTCGGCTCCTGGCCCGCCTCGGTGGCGCGCCCTCCGAACGCGATGACCGACCCGCTGTCACGGCAGATCGGGATCATCAGCCGCCCGCGGAAGCGGTCCACGCTCTCGCCGCCCCTCGACTCTGCTCGGGGCGGTCCCGAGCTCGTCGAGGGACCGCTGTCCCGCTGCACCACCAGGCCGCTCCTCAGCAGCAGCGTCGGCGCGAACCCCTTCCCCAGCAGGTACGTCTTCAGCGCGTCCCGCGAGGATGGCGCGAACCCCAGGCCGAGCATCGTCGCCGTGCCCTCCGTGATGCCGCGCGCCGACAGCTGCTGCCGGACGCGCGAGCCCGCCGGCGTCGCCAGCTGCTCCTGGAACCAGGCCGCCGCCACCTCGTGCACCTTCAGCAGCGCCTCGCGCTCGGCGGCGGTCGGTCCTGTCGCCTCGTCCGACAACTCCGGCACGGCCAGGCCGAACCGGCCGGCCAGCATCCGCACCGCGTCCATGAAGCCCACCTTCTCGTGCAGCTCCACGAACTTGAGGACATCGCCCCCCACGCCACAGCCGAAGCAGTGGAAGAAGCCCTTCTCCCGGTTGACGTGAAACGACGGCGTCCGCTCCCCGTGGAACGGGCAGAGCCCCTTCCATGTCGCGCCCGACCGGCGGAGCGACACCACGTCGCCCACCACCTGCACGATGTCGGCGTGCAGGTGCAGGTCGTCGAGGAACGCCTGGGGCAGCCGGGCCATCAGTCCTTCAGCTCGACGACGGTCACGCCGCCGCCACCCTGCTCGAGAGGGGCCGCGCGGAACGCCGCCACCAGCGGGTGCGCCTTCAGGAATCCTGCGAGCGCCTTCCGCAGCTTTCCCGTGCCGTGTCCGTGGATCAGACGCACGGTCCGCTGATCGGTGACGAGCGTGTCGTCGAGGAAGCGCTCGGCCTTCGTCAGCGCTTCGTCCACGGTCAGGCCGATCACGTTGAGATCCGACGCCAGGGCATCGCGTGGTGCCAGGTCCACGTTCACCTTCACCGCGCTGCCTGTCCGGCCGCCCCGTTCCGGAGCGCCGCCGAGCACCACCAGGTCCTTGACGGCCGCCCGCAGGCGCTTGCCCTGGACGTCGACGTCCGCGTGGCCGCCGCTCACCGATCTGACCGTGCCCTCGAGGCCGAACGGCGGCACGATGACGCGATCGCCGGCGACGGCGCGCCGCTCGACGGGCTGCGGCGCAGGAGCGGTTTCGGCCGCCGTGGTGGCGCGGTCGTCCACCGCGCGTGCCGCGGCAGCCTGGACGGCCGCCCGCGCGTGCGCTTTCAGGGATCCCTGATCGCCGGTGGAGAGCCGCGGCTTCGCCTCGCTCGACGCCAGGGCCGTCGTCTGGCGCTTCAGCGCCTTGACGACATCGTCGATCTCGCGGGTGGCCGCACGCACGCGATCGTCGATGCGGTCGTTCAGCCTGCGCTTGAACTGCGCTTCGCGCGCCGCCATGTCCGCCTCGCGCTCCTCCGCACGTGCTCTGGCGCGCGAGGCGGCCTCGCGTTCCTGCTCGACCTGCCGCCGATCGTCGGCCAGTCGCGCGAGCTCGCGATCCACGCGCTCGAGCTGCACCGCCAGCCGGGCCTCGCGGGCGCCCATGGCCTGGCGGGCCCGATCGACGATCGCCCGATCCATGCCGAGCCGCGCCGCCATCTCGAGCGCCAGGCTCCGGCCGGGCGTGCCGTACACCAGCTCGTAGGTGGGCGCGAACCCGTCCGGGTCGAAGGCGAACGCGGCGCACATCACGCCGGGCGTCGTCTGCGCGTAGGTCTTCAGCGCGTCGTAGTGCGTCGTCCCGACGACCAGCGCCCCGCGGGTCCGGAAATGATCGACGATGGCCACGCCGAGCGCGCCGCCCTCGATCGGGTCCGTGCCGGCGCCAATCTCGTCGAGCAACACCAGGGCGGGCAGGTCGAGGTCGCGGTCCATCGCCGCGATGTTGGTGATGTGCCAGCCGAACGTGCTGAGACTGGCCGCGATCGACTGCTCGTCGCCGATGTCCGCGAACACCGACCGGAACACCGGGACCGAGGACCCCGGCTCGGCGGGCACGTGCAGGCCCGCCTGCGCCATGAGCGCCAGCAGCCCCGCGGTCTTGAGCGCGACGGTCTTGCCACCGGTGTTCGGGCCGGTGATGAGGAGCGTCGTGTCGGGGGGCACCAGTGTGATGTCCACCGGTTTCGGGTGCTCCGGCAGCCCCGAGAGCTCGTCCGAGTAGCGCCCGACCACCGCCCGCATCAGGAGGGGATGGCGCGCGGCCAGCAGCTCGAGACGCCCGTCGGCCGAGAGCGCCGGGGCGCTCGCGCCGGTGATCTCGGCGAGCCGCGCCTTGGCCTGCAGAACGTCGAGCGCCGTGGCGACGCGCTCGCAGTCGCCCAGCTCGTCGCGCCTGGCGCGAATCGCGTCGGTGAGCTCGAGCAGGATCCGGTGGACTTCTTCCGCTTCCTCGGCTTCGAGGGCCACGACCTCGTTGTTGATCTCGACCGTCGCGAGCGGCTCCAGATAGAGCGTCTGCCCGCTCGAGGAGCTGCCGTGAACCAGCCCGGGCAGCGACGTCCGGTGCTCGGCTTTCACCAGCAGCACGTAGCGCCCGTTCCGCTCGGTGACGACCTGGTCCTGGAGGTACTTCGCGGTCTCCCGACCGCGCAGGTAACTGTCGAGGGTCTGCCGCAGGCTGGCACGCAGGCGGCGGAGCCGGTCCCGAATGGCGGCCAGGCGGGGGCTCGCGTGGTCGGCGACCTCCCCGGCCGGGGTGATCCGGTGGCGGATGTCGGCAATCTCCCGACCGAACGAGGCCACCTGCCCGACGAGCTGGCGCAGTCGCGGAAAATCGCCCTGGGCACGCCGGACGGCCGCGGCCGCCAGCTCGATGGATTCCAGATAGGTGCCCAGTGCCAGCAGCTGCAGCGGCGCCAGCGCCCTGTGCGGCACCTCGACCAGAGCGAGCAGCTCTTCGAGATCTTCGGGCGCCCTGAGCGGAAACACCGGATTGGCGGCGAGATAGGCGACGGCCTCCGTGGTGGCGGCGAGCCGTTCACGTACCTCGGCCGGCTCGCGCGACGGCGCGAGCCGCTCGAGCTCCGCCGCCCCGGTCGGCGTGAGCGCGAAGCTCCGCACGGCGGCGACGATCCGGTCGAATTCCAGGGCCTTCAGGCCGCCTGCGTGCATGCGGGATCGGTGTCGATGGGAAGGGGTGGGCAAGCCGGCCGAAGGCCGCCTGCACTGGCCCCAAGAGGCAACCTCTAAGTATAGGAAAGGCAGCCCGATCCGTCAAGCCCTGGCGAAGTCGATGAACCCCCGCTCCGGGCTGGTTGAAATCAGCCGTACCCGGACGCGATCGCCCACGTCCAGGCCCTCGAAACCCCGCTCCAGCTTGCCCTCGACCGTGGGCTGGCGGACCCGCACCCAGGTGCCCTTGGCCGAGGCTCCGGTGACGACCGCATCGAACTCCTCGCCGATCCGGGATGACAGCCAGAGGGCGGCGGCCGCCTTCCGCACCAGCCGTTCGACCTTGTTGGCCGCATCCTCCTGGGCAGTGCAGTGGCTGGCGAGGGCGGTGAGCTCGTCGGCGGTGTAAGGCGGCGGATCGTCGGCGCCGGCGGCCTTCAGCAGGCGTTGCATCACCAGGTCCGGGTACCGCCGGTTCGGGGCGGTCGAGTGCGTGTAGCTGGTGACGGCCAGGGCGAAATGGCCCCCGCCGGACCCCGCCGTGCCCACGGCGTATTCGCCGCGCCCGAGCAGTTTGATGATGCTCAGCGAGAGCTCGTCGAACGTGTCCGGCGCGCGTTGCCGCTCGGTCGCGAGGAACGCCTCGAGCGCCGCCGCATCGGGCTCGCCGGGCAGCGCCGTGCCGCGCTCCGCCGCCACGCGGACGATCCGCGGCCAGCGCTGCGGCGTGCGGACCACGCGCCGGAGCGACGGCAGGCCGCGTTCGCCGAGATAGCGCGACGTCGCGCCATTGGCGGCGATCATCAGGTCCTCGACCAGATCCCGCGCGCGCCCGGGCCGCTCCTCGTCGAGGCGGCTCACGCGGTCGTCCGCAAACACCGGCTTCAGCTCGGTGCGGTCGAAGTCCAGCGCGCCACGCGCCTGCCGTTGACGGCGCAGGGCGGCCGCAATCCGATCCTGCTCCCGCACCTGGCGATCGAGGCCGGCGACCGCGCTCAACGCATGCGGCGGGGCCGCCCGGCCATCGAGCCACGCGCTCACGTCGCCGTAGGCCAGCTTCGCGCGATTGCGCACCATGGCACGGAACACGTCGGAGCCCGTCACGTCTCCGTCCGCGCCGACCTCGAGTGCAATCACGAGGGCGGGACGGTCGACCGACGGCAGCAGCGACGTGCGATTCGTGGACAGCACCTCGGGCAGCATCGGGAAGATGCGCGCGGTGGTGTACACGGTCGTGGTGTTCGCGCGGGCGTGGCGGTCCACCGCGCCGTCGCGCCGCACGAGCACGTCCACGTCGGCAATGGCCACGAGGATCCTCGAACGTCCGTTCGCGTCCGGCTCGCACACCTCGAGCTGATCGAGGTCCCGCGACTCGTCGTTGTCGATGGATGACCACGGCAGGTTCGTGAGATCCCGCAGTCCCTCGGTTTCCGCCGGTCTGGATTCGGACGACTCGGCCAGCGCGTCGGGCGGGAAGTCGGGCTCCAGCCCGTATCGCTCCATGGCGCGCCGGGCAATCGCTTCCAGCAGCTGTCGATGACTCATGGGATCGGCGTGTGGCGTTACGGCAGGTGGTTGATGAGGCTCGCAATGCAGCCGCCGCCGAAGCCGTTGTCGATGTTCACCACCGACACCCCGTTCGCGCAGCTGTTCAGCATCCCGAGCAGCGCGGCCAGCCCGCCGAAGCTCGCGCCGTAGCCGATGCTGGTCGGCACCGCGATCACGGGCACGCCCACCAGGCCGGCCACGACGCTCGGCAGGGCGCCCTCCATGCCGGCGACGACCACGATGACGCGGGCGGCGGCGAGCCGCTCGTGCTCGCGGAGCAGCCGGTGCAGCCCCGCGACGCCGACGTCGTACAGCCGGTCCACGGTGTTGCCCATCACCTCGGCGGTGACGGCTGCCTCTTCGGCGACGGGCAGGTCGGACGTGCCGGCCGCGGCGACGAGCACACCGCCGCCGCCTGGCGCGATCTCGCCCTGCGACAGGGTCACCGCGCGCGCCAGCTCGTGGTAGGTCGCGCCGGGCACCTCGGCCTGCACCGCGTCGAACATGACGCGGTCGGCGCGCGTCACCAGCAGGGAGTGGCCGCGCGCGACGATGCGGGCCGCAATGGCTGCGACCTGCGCCGGCGTCTTGCCCAGCCCGAGCACGACCTCCGGGAAGCCCTGCCGCGACGCCCGGTGATGGTCGACACGCGCGAAGCCGAGGTCCTCGAGGGGATGTGTCCGGTACCGGGTCGCCAGCTCGACGACGGTGGCATCGAGGCTCAGCTCGCCCCGCGTGAGCTGCTCGAGCAGCGCGCGGATCTCGGTTGAGTTCATGTGGGCGGACCTGCTGAAGATCCTTGCATTCTTTGACTTTACGGGCCTCAAAAGTATAATCGTTCGATTGGGCCTTGTGCGAGCCGCCTAGCTCCGTCCGATGACCCCTCTGGATACCCTCATCCTCGCCGCGTATTTCTTCATCCTGATCGTGCTCGCCGGATACGGGTGGCACCGGTACTACCTCGTTTACGTGTACATGAAGCACCGGGACAAGGTGCCGACGCCGGCGGGGCACTTCGAGGCGCTGCCGCGCGTGACCGTGCAGCTGCCGATCTACAACGAGATGTACGTCGTGGACCGGTTGATCGAGGCGGTGGGACGTCTCGAGTACCCGCGAGCGCTGCTCCAGGTGCAGGTCCTCGACGATTCGATCGACGAGACCCGCTCGATCGCGGAGCTCGCGGTCCGGCGCGCCGCCGACCGCGGTCTCGACATCTCGTATCACCACCGGGCCGATCGCGTCGGCTACAAGGCCGGCGCGCTCGAAGCAGGCCTGCAGACGGCCACCGGTGAGTTCATCGCGATCTTCGACGCCGACTTCCTGCCGACGCCCGGCTTCCTCCACCAGACGATCCACCACTTCACCGACCCGAAGGTCGGCGTCGTCCAGGGCCGGTGGGGGCACATCAACGCCGACTACTCGCTGCTGACGAAGATCCAGTCGATCCTGCTGGACGCGCACTTCGTCCTGGAGCACGGTGGCCGCAACCGCGCCGGCCACTTCTTCAACTTCAACGGCACCGCCGGCATCTGGCGCCGGGCCGCGATCGAGGACGCCGGCGGCTGGCAGCACGACACGCTGACCGAGGACCTGGACCTCAGCTATCGCGCGCAGCTCAACGGCTGGACCTTCCATTTCCTGCCCGACGTGGTCGTGCCGGCCGAGCTGCCCGTCGAGATGAACGCCTTCAAGTCGCAGCAGCACCGCTGGGCCAAAGGCTCCATCCAGACCTGCCGCAAGCTGCTGCCCCGCATCCTGCAGTCCCGGCAGCCCTTCGGAGTGAAGGCCGAGGCGTTCATCCACCTGACCGCCAACTTCAACTACGTGCTGATGGTGCTGCTCTCCATCCTGATGTTCCCGTCCATGGTGATCCGCTACAACATGGGCTGGTCGGAGATGCTGCTCATCGACGTGCCGATGTTCTTCGCCGCCACCGCGTCGGTCGCCAACTTCTACATCGTCTGCCAGCGCGAGGTGTACCCGACCGAGTGGGTGGCACGCCTCAAGTACCTGCCGTTCCTGATGTCGATCGGGATCGGGCTCGCCATCAACAACACCCGCGCGGTGTTCGAGGCGATGGCCGGCAAGCAGACCGAGTTCACCCGCACGCCGAAGTACCGCATCGTGGACAGCACCGACGAGTGGATCGGCAAGCGCTACCGCCAGGCCAACATCGTCCAGCCGATCGTCGAGCTGCTGCTCGGCCTGTACTTCACCTTCACCGTGTTCTACGCCCTGTCGAACCGCATCTACGGCACCCTGCCCTTCCTGGTGCTGTTCCAGGTCGGCTTCCTCTACACGGGCCTGCTGTCGATCGTCCAGCAGTTCGCCGACGACAGCGTGGCGCTCAATACACAGGTGGCCGGCGGCGATTGACCGTGTCACATATGTGTAGCGCGGCCCTTCAGGGCCGCAGGCGCGTGCGCGCGGGCTGACGCCCGCGCTACGCCAGGAGGCTGTGGCATGGCGACGTCCAGGCGATCCTTCCTGCAACTGGTCGGCGCGAACGGGCTCGCGGCAGCCGCCGGGGCGTGCGCCCCGAAATCGGCCGCGATGCGCGCGCCCGTCGCGGCGTCCCATCCGCCGTCGGTCCCCGCCGACGGGCTCGTCCGCCTCAGCGCCAACGAGAATTCCTACGGCCCGGGCAGCCGCGTGCTCGAGGCCGTGCAGTCGGCCTTCGGTGTCGTCAACCGCTACCCGTTCGAGGCCACCCATCGACTGACCGCGGCCATCGCCCAGGCGCGGAGCGTCTCGCCGGAGCAGATGATCCTCGGCTGCGGCTCGAGCGAGATCCTCGACGCCGCCGTCCTCGCGTTCACCGCGCCCGATCGGGGGCTGGTCACCGCGGCGCCGACCTTCGAACTGGCGGGTGACCGCGCGCGGCGCCTGGGGCACCCGGTGGTGGACGTGCCCGTCACCGCCGATCTGGCGCTGGATCTGCCGCAGATGGTCGCCTCGGCTGCCGGCGCCGGCCTGGTGTACGTCTGCAACCCCAACAATCCCACCGGCACGCTGCACGGCGGCGATGCCATCGAGCGGTTCGTCACCGACGTGCTGGCCCGGGAGCCGCGTGCGACGATCCTGATCGACGAGGCGTATCACGAGTACGTGGACCGCGCGGACTACCGCACCGCGATCCCGCTGGCGCTCGCGAACCCGCGCGTGATCGTCGCCCGGACGTTCTCGAAGATCTACGGTCTGGCCGGCATGCGCGTCGGCTACGCCATCGGGCAGCCCGACACCCTGCGCGCGATGAGCGTGCACCTGGACGACCTCAGGCTCGGCTGCCTCAGCACGACGGCGGCCCTGGCGGCGCTCGAGGATCGGGCGCGGCCGGCCGAGCAGCATCGGCTCAACCAGGAGGCGAAGGCGTTCACGGTCCGGGCGCTCACCGACGCGGGCTATCCGCCGGTGGCCTCGCAGGCGAATTTCCTGATGGTGAACGTCCGGCGCGACATCCGGGTGTTCCAGCAGGCCTGCCGGCAGCGTGGCATCGGCGTGGCGCGCCCGTTCCCGCCGCTGCTCACCTACGCGCGCGTCACCATCGGCACCATGGACGAGATGCGCCGCGCGGTCGGCGTGTTCGGCGAGGTGCTGGCGCAGCCGGTTCCGACCGCTTCGCTCGCGCCGCTTGCCGCCCCGCCGTGGCTCGACGGCCCGAGGGAGTGCTGACGACCTCCGATCCGCCCCCTTCCGTGCCCGCGGGTCTGTGCGCCACGTGCCGCCACGCCCGCATCCTCGAGTCGGACCGCGGCCTGCGCTTCTACCGCTGCGGCCTCAGCGACACCGATCCCCGCTACGCCCGCTATCCGACCCTGCCCGTCGTGATTTGCGCCGGGTACGAGAACAGTGCGGAATGCGGAGTGCGGCGTGCGGAATGAACTCCGCAATCCGCATTCATTCCGCACTCCGCAGTCCGCACTCTGCACTGGTATGATCGTCCCGTGACATCCGCAGCCAAGACCGGCCTCGAGGACGTCGTCGCCACGTCCTCGGCGATCTGCTTCATCGACGGGGATCGCGGAATCCTGGCCTATCGGGGCTACGACATCCACGACCTGGCGTCCAACGCCACGTTCGAGGAGGTCTGCTTCCTGCTCTGGCACGGGCACCTGCCGACGCGCGCGGAGCTGGGGCAGGTCCAGTCCGAGCTGGCGGCCGGCCGCGCGCTGCCGGATGGCATCACGCGCCTGATGCGCCAGCTGCCGGCGGGCAACGCGATGGACACGCTGCGGACGCTGGCCTCGGCGCTCGGCCTGTACGACCGCGACGCCGCGGACAACTCCGCCGCGGCGAGCTACCGGAAGGCCGTGCGTCTCACGGCGCAGATCGGGAGCCTCGTCGCCGCCATCGGCCGCGTCGAGCAGAACCAGTCGCCCATCGACCCCGATCCGGCGCTCGGGTTCGCGGCGAACTTCCTCTACACGCTGACGGGACGCCGCCCGGACGCGCTCGCGGTCCGGGCGTTCGACTGTGCGCTCGTCCTGCACGCGGACCACGAGCTGAACGCGTCCACGTTTGCGGCCCGCGTGGCCGCGGCCACGCTCACCGACATCCACTCGGCCGTCGTCGCGGGCATCTGCGCGCTGAAGGGGCCGCTGCATGGCGGCGCCAACGCGGACGTGATGCGCATGCTGCTGGAGCTGGGCGCCGACGCGTCGCCCGATCGCGTCGAGGCGACGATCCGGGGCAAGCTGGCGAAGAAGGAGAAGATCCCCGGTTTCGGCCACCGCGTGTACCACACGATGGACCCGCGCGCCGTGCACCTGCGCCAGCTTTCGAAGGACCTCGGCAAGCGATCGGGACAGCCGCAGTGGGTCGAGATGTCGGAGCGGATCGAGTCGATCGTGAAGGCCGAGAAGACGCTGAACGCGAACGTGGATTTCTACTCCGCGTCGATGTACTACGCGCTCGGCATCCCCGTCGCGCTCTACACCCCGATCTTCGCCGTGAGCCGCACCTCGGGCTGGACCGCGCACATCCTCGAGCAGTACGCCAACAACCGCCTCATCCGCCCGCGCGCCGAGTACACCGGACCCACCGTGCCCCAACGCTGGGTGCCGCTCGACCAGCGGTAGCTGTCACAGGCTGTCGTTGGGCCGAACGTCAGTTCGGCCTTGGCCAACCCGCCTGGTCTCGCACGGCCGAACTGACGTTCGGCCCTACGTAGGTCCGCACCCCGCACCCAGCACCGCACCCCGCACCCAGCACCCCGCACCGCACCTCGCACCCAGCACCCAGCACCCAGCACTCTCCAATACCTTGACCTTCTACACATCTCTCCCGTAGTATGTGTCGAAGATCAAGGTATATGGCACCAACCAAGCCCGATCTCCCGCAAGGCACGCTCGATCTCCTGATTCTCAAGACCGTCGCGCTCGGTCCCATGCACGGCTACGCCATCGCGCAGCGCCTGCAGCAGGTCTCCCGCGACGTCGTCATCGTCCAGCAGGGCACGCTCTACCCCGCGCTCCACCGGCTGGAGAAGCGCGGCGCCCTGGCCGCTGAATGGAAGGCCTCCGACACCGGTCGCGAGGCGAAGTTCTACCGGCTGACCGCGCGGGGCCGTGCGCAGCTCGAGAGCGAGACAAAGAGCTGGCAGCGGCTCACCCAGGCGGTCGGCCTGATTCTACAGAACGAGGGAGAGCTGCCATGACCCTGTGGCGCAGGCTTATCGGGCGCCGGGATCCCGAACGCGACCTCGATGCCGAGATCCGGGACCATCTCGACCGGCAGATCGCCGACTACAAGGCCGCGGGGTTCGCGGATGCCGAAGCCCGCCGCAAGGCCGCCGCGAATTTCGGCGGTGTCGATCAGGCCAAGGAATACTGCCGCGACGTGCGCCGCACGCGATGGCTCACCGACGCGTGGACCGACGCCCGCTACGGCGTCCGGATCCTCGCCCACCACAAGGTCTTCACGCTGGTGGCGGTGCTGTCGCTCGCGCTCGGCATCGGGGCGAACACCGCGATCTTCACGCTGGTGAACGGCCTCCTGCTGCGTTCCCTTCCCGTCCGGGAGCCGGACCGCCTCGTGCTGCTCGACAAGGGCTCGTGGACCAATCCCATCTGGGAGCAGATCCGCGATCGGCAGCACCAGCTGTTCGACGGCGCGGCCGCGTGGGCCGACGAGTCGCTCGATCTGGCCAGGGGCGGGCAGGCCGAGCCGGTGAACGGCTTGCTCGTAAGCGGCGACTTCTTCTCGCTCATCGGTGTCCCGATGGCGATCGGGCGGCCGGTCACGCTGGCCAACGATCGTCGTGGTGGCGCCCAGGAGACAACGGTTGCGGTGCTGAGTTACGACTTCTGGCAGCGGCACTTCGGCGGCGATCCTGGTGTCCTCGGTCGCACGCTGACCCTCAACCGGGTCCCCTTCACCGTGATTGGCGTGACGACCGCCCGGTTCATGGGCCCGCTGATCGGCCGATCGTTTGACGTGGCGGTGCCCCTCGGCACCGCGCCTCTGCTCATCAAGGGGCACGAGGACCGGCTCGACGGCCGTTCCACCTGGTGGCTGCAGATCGCGGCGCGCCTGAAGCCCGGCCAGACCGTGGACGGGGCCACCGCCGCTTTGCGCGCCGTGCAGCCGCAGATAAGGGACGCGACGCTTCCCGAACACTGGCCGCCACAGCACTTGAAGGAATACCTGCGCGAAGGGCTCACCTTCGTGCCCGCCGCGCAGGGGCCCGGCTACCTGCGCAGCCGGTATCAGCAGCCGCTGCTCATCATCATGGCCGTGGTCGCGCTCGTGCTGCTCATCGCCTGCGCCAACATCGCCAACCTCATGATGGCGCGCGCCAACAGCCGCCGGCACGAGCTCACGATGCGGCTGGCGCTCGGGGCGTCGGACGGCCGGCTGACGCGTCAACTGCTCACCGAGAGCCTGCTGCTCGCCGGCGCCGGGGCCGCCCTTGGTCTGGCCTTTGCGCAGTGGGGAAGCGGGCTGCTCGTGTCGCAGCTCTCGACCCAGTCCGACACGCTGAGGCTCGATCTCTCGCCCGACTGGCGCGTGCTCGCATTCACGATGGCGGTCGCCGTGGCCACGGCGCTCCTGTTCGGCACCGTGCCCGCCCTGCGCGCCAGGACGCTGGCGCCCATCGAGGCGATCAAGGAGCAGGGCAGGGGCCTGGCGGGTGCCGGACGCCGTTTTCTCGCCAACCCGCTCGTCGTCGCGCAGATTGCGCTGTCGCTCGTGCTCGTGGTCGGCGCGGGGCTCTTCATGCGCACGTTCACGGCGCTGGCCGGCAAGGACCTGGGGTTCGATCCGGACCCGGTGCTGCTGGTGAACCTGGACGTCAGCACGAGCGCGGTCCCGCAGGAGCAGTGGGGGCAGCTCTACGAGCGGCTTCGCGAGGCGGCGGCGGCCATGCCCGGCGTGAAGAGCGCGGCCGTGTCCCCGCTCACACCCGTCAGTGGCGCGGGGTGGAACAACTCGTTCGAGTTCCCGGATCAGCCATCCCTGCCCGAACGCGAGCGCCTCTCGTGGATCAACGCGATCACGCCGGAGTGGCTCGCGACCTACGGCGTCCACCTCGTCTCGGGACGGAACTTCACGTCCGACGACCGGGCCGGCGGCCCGCACGTCGCCATCGTGAACCAGGCGTTCGTCAGGAAGTTCATGCGGGGCAGGAACCCGCTCGGACAACCGCTTCAACAGTCCGGCCGGCCCGATCGCACGCCCCCGCCCATGGAAGTCGTCGGCATCGTCGAGGACACGGCCTACCGGTCGGTGCGTGACGCTGCCGAGCCCACCGTCTTCGTGCCCATGGCGCAGCAGGCCGACGACGAGGGGTACTGGCCGTTCGGGGCGATCAGCGTGAAGGCGGCGACCGGATCGCCCTCGGCCCTCACGCGCAGCCTCACGGCGGCCTTGACCAAGGTCGATCCCAACGTCTCGCTGCGCTTCCAGCTGCTGTCGGACCAGGTGCGCGCCGGGATGATCCGTGAGCGCGTGCTCGCGATGCTGTCCGGCTTCTTCGGGGGCCTGGCGCTGCTCCTGGCAGCCGTCGGTCTGTACGGCGTCACGTCGTACGCGGTCGGCCTGCGGCGAACGGAGATTGGCGTTCGCATGGCGCTTGGCGCCGACGCGCGACGGGTGATGCGGCTGGTACTGGGGCGCATGGCGCTGCTCATCGGTCTCGGCGTCGCCATCGGGGCGGGGCTGAGCCTGTGGGTCGGGCGCTACGTCGGCGAGCTGCTGTTCGGCCTCGAGCCGCGCGATCCGGCGACGCTTGCCGGCGCGGCGCTGATCCTGGTGATCGTGGGCACCGTCGCGGCCTGGATCCCGGCGCGGCGGGCGGCCAGCATCGATCCCATCGAGGTCCTGCGCGAGAGTTGATGGGGTCAGGCCCTGTTAAGGCTCTTAACAGGGTCTGACCCCAATCTGCCGTCATCTGATGACGTGATATGATGACGCCATGCGGACCATCGTGGATCTTCCTGACGCGCACGTCGAGGCCCTCGACGCCTTGCGCCGCCGCGAAGGCCTCTCTCGCGCCGAGGTGGTCCGCCGTGCCGTCGCGGAGCACCTGAAGCGGCACCAGGCCGATGCTGCTCCCGCCTTCGGGCTCTGGCGCGGCCGGCGTGTTGACGGCCTCGCATACCAGCGGGAGCTCAGGCGCGAGTGGGATCGGCCTCGGCGCGGCGGGCGCCGATGAACGCGCTGTTCGATACGAACCTCTTGATCGATTACCTGAAGGGGATCGAAGAAGCCAGAGCCGAGATCGAGCGCTATCGCACGCGCCTCATCAGCGTCGTCACGTGGATGGAAGTGCTCATCGGCGCCAGAGACGACGCCGAGGCGGACGTGATCGAGATGCTTCTCCGCGACTTCCGGACGGTGGACATCACCCGCCCCATCGCCCGCGAGGCGATCGACATCCGGAAGGCCCATCGCATCCGCCTTCCCGACGCGATCGTCTGGGCCACGGCGCGCAGCGAATCGGCGCTGCTGGTCACCCGTAACAGCAGGGACTTTCCGCCGAGCGAGCCGGGAGTGCGCATCCCGTACTGAGCCGCCCGAACGCTGCTACAATCGCCAGCGGTCGGTTTCTTCCTATGAAGGCGCAGGCATTCTGGAAGGCAGTCACCGTGGACGGTGCGGACCTGCTCGGACGGTTCGTGTCCCTGCTCGAGGAGGAGGGCGTCAGGTATTGCGTGATCGGCGGCCAGGCTGTGAACGTGTACGCGGAGCCTGTCGTCAGCCTGGATCTCGACGTCGCGATCGCCGTGGCGGATTTGGCACGGCTCCAGCCGCTGCTTGCGAATCGATTTCGCGTCGAGCGGTTCCCCCACAGCCTCGACGTGTCACTCGCGGGCTCCGATCTGCGGGTGCAGATCCAGCTCGATCCACGCTACGCGGAGTTCATCGAGGTCGCCTCCGAGAGACGGATACTCGGCACACTGCTGCGCGTTGCACGCCTTCAGGACGTGCTGCAGGGGAAGATCTGGGCCGCCAGCGACACGACCCGGCGCGCCAGCAAACGGCAGAAGGACCTGGCCGACATCGCCCGCATCATCGAAGCCAATCCCGCGCTGCGCGCCCAGGTGCCGGCGACAATTCTCGAGCGGCTGCTCTGAGCACGATTCGGCGGGCGTGTCATGCGTGTGCGCCTTGAATTGCTTGTAGAGCGCCGCTTGGCTATGGAACCCGACCTCGAGCGCCACGGCCTCGATCTTCTCCCCGGCCGCGATCCGCCGTGACGCTTCAGCCAGGCGGAATTCTACGATATGCATGTGCAGTGTCTTGCCGGTCTGCCTGCGCACAATCGTGGCCAGGTACGACCGTGACAGGCCGATGGCCCGCGCGATTCCCGTTGTGGTGAGCGGCTCACGAAAATGATCGACGATGAAGTCGAGCGCGGCCGTGACCGCCGTCGATCGCCTGTCACGCCGCGCTGAATCGGGTCGACAGACCTGCGCGTCGTTCATGCTCTATCAAACGTCAGCGGTCGCTGCAGCGAACGCGGCATCGAGCGCGCAGAGCTCAGCAATGGCGGCAAGAACGACCACATCGGCCGCCCGATCGAACAGATCGATAGTCGGAATTGGTTGACGAACCGCCCGGGGGGGGGCGTATTGTCAGCAGCACCAAGTTCGGCGCTGCCCGAAGGATCAACGAACAAGTCGCTTGTCGGATACCACGGGTTTGGCGTCAGACGTCCCACCGGGCCCTTCCGCAGCCGACGCGCACAGGTCGCCTGAGCCTCAGCAGGTTCCAGCCGTCACCGCGCTCGTCTTCGAACAACTGAGCCCTGAAGCTCGACAGCTGTCCGAGGAGGCCGCGAGAGCGTTCATCAATGATCCGGCGACGGGCGCAGACTACGCGGGGGTGTTCTTCGTGGATCGCGCGGTTCACGTCATCACGCCGTACACCAACGACAAGGCGACATTGCTGGATGGTGTGAGGAGTGCCACATTGCGGCCGGGCTACGCGCTCGAGTTTGCCGGAGGTGTGCCAGGCGCGGAGTACAAGGATGCGGACGCCGCTGGGTCGCAGGCCACGCTCAATGAAAAGCAGTCGATTCGGGGACAGGCAACCTTCGATGCTCTGGAGCAGTTGATCGCGTCGCTGCAGCCGCTGCCGGGCCGCAAAGCGGTCGTGCTCTTCTCGGAGGGATTCGCCCTCGGCGGCGACCTTCGGGACAGGGCTTCCTCGCCCAATCGACGTACACGGCGACATTCGCGTCGCCGTTTCGCGATCACGATTCCTGGCTCGAGGACAGCAGGCGGGATCACCTGTTCAGGGTCTTCGAACGCGCCAACCGCGCTCATGTCGCGTTCTACACTTTCGACGCCAAGGGTCTCCGCATCGAAGGCCCAACTCGCGCGCCTGCTTCGGGTGTGCTCCCTACGTCGGATTGCAGACGCTGGCCGAGGAGACCGGCGGCGCCTTCGTCGAGAACACGAACGACCTCGCGGTTGGTGCCCGGAGAGTGGGCGATGACCTCCACCACTACTACCTGCTTGGGTACGCTTCCACGAATGCGGAACTCGACGGCAAGTACCGCCACATAACCGTTCGCGTGCGACGGCCGGACGTGGAGGTGCTGGCCAGGAAAGGCTACAAAGCCGACGCGAAGCCGGACGTCGTGCCCATCCGGACGTACGAAGTCGGACCGCTCCTCGCGCTCGAGAATCCGCACGTGGTAAACGCTTTCCCGTTTGCCATGGGCACGCTGACGATACCCTCAGCCCGGGTGCAGTACCCGGACGGCCATCGTGGCTCGCGTTGCAGCGGGCGCACTGACGTGGCGTGAAGGGGCGGCAGGCCGGACCGCAGCGTTGACAATCCTCGCCCGCGTCAAGGACGAAGACGGGCGCGTGGTGAAAGCCGGCAGCGAACGCTACGAGCTCGAACGGAAACCGGATCACGACGATTCGGCGGATGTCCTCTTCGACCGCGAAATCGAGCTGGATCCCGGCGTGTATTCCCTCGAAGTCGCCGCGTACGACGAGAATTCGGCGCGGGCGAGCGTCCGGCTGGCGACGATGGACGTGCGTTCGCCGCCACCGCGAGGCCCATGGTTGGCACCGTGTTCGTTGTGCGGGCGGCGCCACCTGTCACGAGCCCTACGCGAGTGCCCGGAAGTCTCCGTGCAGGCGATCGTCTCCTGGTCCCCAACCTCGGGGAACCCGTCGATGCGGGGCATGATCTAACCTTCGCGTTCGTGCTGCAGACGATGTCGCCGCCAACACTACGCGCCGAGGCAACGGTGCTGCAGGACGGCCAGCCGATCGCGCGCACGCCCATTCAACTGCCGCACGCCGATGCGGACGGCCGCATCACGTACACGGGCACGATTCCGGCCAGGACGCTGAGCGCGGGCACGTACCAGCTCGCCGTCAGCGTGTCCGATGGCACGACGACCGCCACACGCGACGTGGCATTCCGCGTGACGGACGCTGCGCCCTCGACCCCCAAAGCGGCCAACTGAGCCAATCCGTCAATCGTCAATCGTCAATCAACAATCGTCAATGTGCTAGACTTCTTCCGTTCCTGGCAGGCCTCTGTCGTCCAATGAGGCCGTACCCGCCGCCTTCCTCGCAGGGGTAGCGGATGCAGGTGGTTGCGAGCACGCGCGCGACGTGTGCCCGGGCCCCTGGATCCGCCAGCGCCTTGGTTTCCCGCCGCGCCCTCCGGAGCAGATCATGACGACAACCGTGAAGTTCGAGGGGCTGACCCCCAACCTGCTCGTGGCCGATGTGATGGCCAGCGTGGCGTTCTACCGCGACGTCTTCGGCTTCGAGGTGCATCTCAAGGTGCCCGCTGAACCGCCGTACGTGTTCGCCAGTTTGAAGCGGGACGGCATCGAGTTCTTCGTGAACGGGATCGGCACCGTCCGTGACGAGTTCCCCAGCCTTCGGACCGGCGACACGTCCACGCTCTTCATCGTCGTGGACCACGTGGACGCCCTGTTCGAGCAGGTGAAGGACCGCGCGCGGATTGCCATGCCGCTCAAGGACCAGTTCTACGGCATGCGCGAGTTCGCCGTCTTCGACCCGGACGGCTACCTGGTCACCTTCGCGCAGCCGATCAAGTGACACGGGGCCCAGGGTTCCAGGGTTCCAGGGTTCCACAGTGGAACCATGCCTGTTCATCGGGTTGTCTGGTTCCATGGTTCTGGGTTCTCCCGGTTCTTGTTCGACGGGTGCGGTTCGACGAGTGCGGCGGGATCGGGTGCGGTTGGCTCGGCGTTGGCCGCTGCGTCGGGGAAGAGCCTGTCCGGAATTTTGTGTGTGGGGCATAACATGAGGAGTGTTGATGCCCCGCAAACCGAAATCGTCCACGCCTGAGGCGCCGCTGGCGCCGATTCCTTCCGAAATTCTCGATCAATTCGTCGGCCAGGGACCGCTGACGCCTGAGGAGCTCGATGCGGTGGTGCGGCGGTTCAAGAAGGCCATCATCGAGCGGGCGCTCGGCGGCGAGCTGACGCACCACTTGGGATACGCCCGCGGTGGGGATCGGCCCGACGACACGACGAATCATCGCAATGGGACGAGCGGGAAGACGGTGCTGACCGACGATGGTCCGTTGGCGCTCGCCGTCCCCCGCGACCGCGCCGGCACCTTCGAGCCACGCCTGATCGGGAAGCACGAGCGCCGCTTCACCGGATTCGACGACAAAGTGATCGCGCTGTACGCCCGCGGCCTGACGGTCCGCGAGATTCAGGCGTTTCTCGGCGAGATGTACGGCGTCGAGGTTTCGCCGGATCTGATCAGCACGGTCACCGACGCCGTGGTCGCCGAGGTCACGGCCTGGCAGGCGCGTCCGCTCGAGGCTGATGTATCCGGTCGTCTTCTTCGATGCCCTCCGCGTGAAGATTCGCGACGAAGCGGTCGTCCGCAGCAAGGCCGTCTATCTGGCCCTCGCCGTCTTGCCGGATGGCACGCGCGACGTCCTCGGGATCTGGATCGAGCAGACCGAAGGCGCGAAGTTCTGGATGAAGGTCTTCACGGATCTGCAGACGCGTGGCTGTCAGGACATCCTGATCGCCGTCACGGACGGCCTCAAGGGCATGAGTGAGGCGCTGGCGGCCATCTATCCGGCCACGACGCTCCAGACGTGTATCGTCCATTTGCTGCGCAACAGCCTCGACTTTGCGAATTGGAAGGAACGCAAGCCGCTGGCGGCGGCGCTGCGGCCGATCTACACCGCGGCGAGCGCGGACGCGGCGCTCCTGGTGCTCGACGCGTTCGAGCGCGGCCCGTGGGGCGTGCGCTTTCCGACAGTCGTCGCGGCCTGGCGCCGCGCGTGGACACACGTGATTCCGTTTTTCGCTTTTCCGCCCGAGGTGCGTCGCGTGATCTACACCACGAATGCGCTCGAGAGCGTCCACGCGCGCCTGCGCAAGATCATCAAGACTCGCGGCCATTTCCCGAACGACGAGGCGGCGACCAAGCTGATTTGGCTGGCCCTGCGCAACATCACGGCGACCTGGGTGCGCGGCGCCCGGACGTGGAAAGACGCCATGAATCAATTCGCGATTCTCTACGGGGATCGCTTCACGGCGCCGAACGCGTAGAATGGCGGCGAAGAGCGCATGGACGCTGCCGTCCCTCTGGACGCCAAGAACGCGCCCACAGGGACTTGGAACACCGCACAGAACGCGGTTTCCCACAGCGCCCACACGCCTCATCGTCAACTTGGAAGGCAGACAGAAGAACGCCTCACACACAGAATTCCTGACACTCCCTCGGGGAACCGAACCGAGGAACCAAACCCGAGGAACCAAACCCGAGGAACCGAACCCGAGGAACAAGAACCCGCCGAACCCAGAACCCTGGAACCCGTCAACCCGCTGAACCCTCGCTCCCTGGTTCCCCTGGAACCCTGGAACCCCTGGAACCCGCGCCTCCCGTGTCATAATGCGACTTTGTCGCCCCGCACGTGAGGCAGAGCCAAGTCATTGAATCAGCAGCACATACGCAATTTCTCCATCATCGCGCACATCGATCACGGCAAGTCCACGCTGGCCGACCGCTTCCTCGAGTTCACCGGTGCCCTGCAGGCGCGCGAGATGGAGGCGCAGGTGCTCGACACGATGGACCTCGAGCGCGAGCGGGGGATCACGATCAAGGCGCACCCGGTCCGCCTGAACTACAAGGCGAAGGACGGCAATACGTACGTCCTGAACCTCATCGACACGCCGGGCCATGTGGACTTCTCGTACGAGGTGACGCGGTCACTGGCCGCGTGCGAGGGCGCGCTGCTGCTCGTGGACGCCTCGCAGGGCGTCGAAGCGCAGACGCTGGCCAATGCTTACCTGGCGGTCGACAACAATCTCGAGATCATCCCCGTCATCAACAAGATCGACCTCCCCGGCGCGCAGCCTGAGGAGGCCAGGCGCCAGCTCGAGGAGGTCGTCGGCCTCGACGCGAGCGGCGCGATCCTCGCCAGCGCCAAGGAGGGCACCGGGACCGAGGAGATCCTCGAGGCCATCGTCTCGCGGCTGCCCCGGCCCAGGGGCGACGAGGCGGCGCCGCTCAAGGCGCTCATCTTCGACTCCTGGTACGACTCGTACCGCGGCGTCATCATCGTGGTGCGCGTGATCGACGGCGTGCTGAAACCGGGCATGAAGGTGCGCCTGATGGCGGCCGCCCAGGACTACCCGATCGAATCGATCGGCGTCTTCTCGCCCAAGCCGATCCCGGTGGACGAGCTCGGCCCCGGCGAGGTCGGCTTCCTCACGGCGAACATCAAGACCGTCCGCGACGCGCAGATCGGCGACACGGTCACCGAGACCGCGCGTCAGACGACCGAGCCCTGCCCCGGATTCAAGGAACTGAAGCCGATGGTGTTCGCCGGGCTCTACCCGGTCGAGGGCCACGAGTACGCGAACCTCCGCGAGGCGCTCGAGAAGCTGCGGCTGAACGACAGCTCGCTCTTCTACGAGCCGGAGACCTCCACGGCGCTCGGCTTCGGGTTCCGCTGCGGCTTCCTGGGCCTGCTGCACATGGAGATCGTCCAGGAGCGGCTCGAGCGCGAATTCGATATGGACCTGGTGACGACGGCGCCGGGCGTGTTGTACCGGGTGACCACGACCGACGGGGAGGTGCAGGAGATCGACAGCCCGGCCAAGCTGCCCGACCCGGGCCGCGTCACGCGGCTCGAGGAGCCCGTCATCACCGCCCTGATCCTGACGCCATCGGAACACGTGGGCGGGATCCTGCAGCTCTGCCAGGACAAGCGCGGCGTGCAGAAGGGGCTGGAGTACCTGTCCTCGAACCGGGTCCTCGTCACCTACGAGCTGCCGTTCGCCGAGGTCGTCCTCGACTTCTACGACAAGCTGAAGACTTTGTCGCGTGGGTATGCGTCTCTCGACTACCACGTGACCGGCTTCTGGGAGTCGCCGCTCGTCAAGATGGACATCCTCGTCAACGGCGACCCGGTGGACGCCCTCTCGCTCATCGTCCACCGCGACACGGCGTACGAGCGCGGCAAGGCGCTGGTCTCGAAGATGCGAGAGCTCATCCCGCGGCAGATGTTCGAGGTGGCCATCCAGGCGGCGATCGGCACGCGCATCATCGCGCGCGAGTCCGTCAAGGCGCTCCGCAAGAACGTGTTGGCCAAGTGCTACGGCGGCGACATCACGCGCAAGCGCAAGCTGCTCGAGAAGCAGAAGGAAGGCAAGAAGCGGATGAAGCGCGTGGGCCAGGTCGAGATTCCGCAGGAGGCTTTTCTCGCGGTGTTGAAGGTCGGGGACTGACTAGGCGATCGCCGTGTCGGTTTCGATACGGATTCTGCTTCACGTGATACAGGTTTGCCGCACGTCGATCCAGCAGGCGCCGCGGCCACGATAGGGTGAACAGGCACGTCATGAGCCCCACGGCACGAAAATCGACCCTCCGCGAGTACTTCGAGTCCATCGTCATCGCCGTCATCCTGGCGCTTTTCATCCGGACCTTCGTCGTGCAGGCGTTCAAGATCCCGACCGGGTCCATGGAGAACAACCTGCTGGTGGGTGACCACCTGCTGGTGAACAAGTTCGTCTTCGGGCCCTCGGAGTCCGGCCTGGAGCGGACGCTGCTGCCGGAGACGACCGTCACGCGCGGCGATATCGTGGTGTTCAAGTATCCGGAGGAGCCCGAGCGGGACTTCATCAAGCGGGTGATCGGGCTGCCGGGGGACACGATCGAGCTCAGGCACAAGAAGGTCTTCATCAACGGCCGGCCGCTCGACGAGCCCTATGTGCACTTCCTGGTGCCCCCGAGCTCGCACGCCCAGGAGTTCGCCGCTTATGACGTCCGGGAGCAGTACGGCCCGGTGACGGTACCCGATCGCCAGTATTTCGTGATGGGCGACAACCGCGACAACTCGCAGGACAGCCGGTACCTGGGGCTTCCTGCCGCGTGACTACATCAAGGGGAAGGCGCTGCTCGTCTACTGGTCCTACGAGTCCGACCGGGAGGACTACGAGCAGGACGGTCTGGGCGCCGAGGTCTCGGGCGCGGCCTCGGTGCTCACGCATTTTTTCACGCGCACGCGCTGGGACCGGCTGCTGCACCAGATTCACTGACCTGATGCGGGCGGCCGGGCGAGGACCGGAGAGATGATTCGTACGCTCATCAAGCTGGTCGTTGTCGTGCTCCTCGGCTTCGCGATCTATCACGTCGCCGACGCGTACTGGGATCACTACCAGTTCGAGGACTCGATCCAGCAGATGGCCCAGTTCTCCGAGCACGCCACCGCCAACGAGATTCGCGACAAGGTAATGGAGCTCGCCAGTGCCCAGGACATCCCCCTCAGCCAGGATGATCTGTCGGTCACGCGCGGGAATCGCCGGATCGAGGTGAACGCGGTCTACATCCGGGACGTGCAGCTGCTCCCGCGCTACGTGCGCCACTGGGAGTTCAAGCTTCACGTGGTGGTCCTGACGCTCAACTGAGGGCCGTCTGCGCCTCGGTCGCCAGGGCGGCGACGCTCGTCTCGAGATGGGCGGTTTCGTCGGCGACGCCCGAGACGAAACCGGCGTCTGACAGGCTCGGCAGGTTGATCCTGACGTTGAGAGCGGCGCTGCGCGAGGCGGCGCCGAGCAGCTCCAGGGCGACGCCCACGTCGCTGGCCGCCGACGGGTTGCCCGCGCGCGCCACGTTCACCGCGGCCGCCAGACCGGCGCGGCAGCTCCGCATGACCTCCAGCGGCACCTCCACGGCGCCGCGAAGTGCGGCCTGAATGGCCTGCTGGCGCTCGGCGCGCTCCTCCTCGGTCGAGCGCGGCCGGCGATAGGCCGCGACCACCGCATCGTAGGCTGCCGAGTCGTCGTCCACGAGGTTCACGGCGTGGTCCGTCAGGTGTTCGAGGGCCTCGTGCGCGTCATCGAGCACCGCCCGGTCCTCGTCGGTGCCGTTTCGCGTCCGGTGCATGGACGAGACCATGGCGAGCAGCGACAGGCCGACCGAGGCCGTGAGCGCCGCGGCCGACCCGCCGCCCGGCGTCGGTCCCGAGTCGGCAAAGGCCGCCAGCAGCTCCCGAAAGGGACGCTCGGTCAGGCGGGACATGGACCGGAGTGTACCAATTTCACGATCCCGCCGGCTTTGACCACAATCCGGACGGCACTGCCACCCACGCGCAGCAGGTCCACGGCCGGGCCCGCCACCAGCACCGCGTCGCACTGCTTGCCCGCCTCCAGGCTGCCGACCCGCGACGCGCGGTCGAGCGCGTACGCGGCGTTCAGCGTCGATGCGACGAGGGCCTCCTCGAAGGTCAGTCCCATCTGGAAGCAGGCAAGCGTCATCACGAACGGCATGGACGGCGTGAGTCCGCCGCCCGGGTTCACGTCCGTGGCGAGGGCCACGGCCACGCCGGCGTCGATCAGCGCCCGTGCGGGAGCGTACCGGCCGAGTTTCAGGTAGAAGGCGGCGGCCGGCAGCAAGGTCGCCACGACACCGGCCTGTGCCAGCGCCCGGACGTCGCCATTGTCGGCGAACACGAGGTGATCGGCCGACCGTGCGCCCACGCGGGCGGCCACCGCAGCACCGCCGGTGCTGCCAAGCTCGTTGGCGTGAATCCGTACGCCGAGCCCGGCGGACTGTGCCGCCCTCAAGATGTGCTCGGACTCCTCGGGCGTGAAGACGCCGCGCTCGCAGAACACGTCGCACCACTCGGCCAGGCCTTCGGCGGCGACGGCCGGGATCATCTCGTCGACGATCAACCGGACGTACGCCTCGCGGTTGTCGCGGTACTCCGGGGGAATCTCGTGCGCACCGAGCAGCGTCGCGACGAGCGCGATTGGCTGGACCTCGGAGAGCCGGCGGATCGCGCGCAGCTGCACGAGCTCCGAGGCCACGGTCAGCCCGTAGCCGCTCTTGGCTTCGGCGGTCGTCGTGCCGGACGCCAGCATGGACGACAGGCGGGGAAGGGCCGCCTCGACGAGGTCCTCCACGCTCGCGGCTCGCGTGGCGCGCACGGTCGCGAGGATGCCGCCGCCTTCGGCCGCGATCTCCGCGTAGCTCGCGCCCGCAAGGCGCCGCCGCAGCTCCTCGCGCCGATCGCCCGCGAAGATCACGTGCGTGTGCGGGTCCACGAACCCCGGCACGACCGACAGGCCGCGCGCATCGATAATGGTGGCACCGGACGTCGGCGTGACCGTCCGCTCGCACTCGGCGGTGGACCCGACAAAGACGATGCGGCCGTCCGCGGCGGCCAGCGCCGCGTCGGTGATCCGTCCGGCATCCCGGACCTCGCGGCCCAGGCGAGGCGCCGGGCCGCGGCAGGTGAAGATCTCGTCCGCGTGGAGGATCAGGAAATCGGCGTCCACGCCGGGAGGATAGCAGCCCGGCGCAGGATTTGGGGATTTGACGGGGATTTGGGGATAGGAACGGGATTACAGTGATTACACAGATTGATTTGGGGCGAGGGCTGCTGCCGGCCGCAAGGCGGCCGGCAGCGCGGGGTGAGGGCATGCGGGAACGAGGGCCTTCGGGCGTGTCATGAGCGGCCCTCGTTCCCGCATGCCCTCACCCCGCGCCGTCGCGGCTTCGCCGCGGCGCCAGCCCCGTCGTCCCACACGGCGCACTCTCCCCAATCAATCTCAGTAATCACCGTAATCCCGTTGCATCTGCGCAATCCGCCTTCAATCTGCGAAATCCGTCAGGCGCGCGTCGACATCCGCCTGCTCGCGCGTCACGATCTCGACGCGCTTCAGGCGGCCGTGCTGACCGGACACGATGCGGATGGATTGGGCGCCGACGTCGAGGACGTCGGCCAACAGGTGGAGGAGGGCGTCGTTGGCGGCGCCCTCGACCGGGGGCGCCGCCAGCTTCACGTGAAGGATGCCGTCGGCCCAGGCGGTGATCGCGGTCCGTCCGGCGCGCGGCGTGACGCGGACGGTCACGGTCGCAGGCACGGCGCGGCCGCTCAGGCTTCGGCGGCCTTGGGCTCGTCCAGGACGCGCAGCGACGCGAACGCGGGCTGAGCCTCGGCCGGCCGCGGCCGGTGCAGCAGCACCTTGTCCTCGCGCTCCTTCTGATCCTGCTCGCGGACGAACTCGAGCGAGTTGCGGAGCGCCGAGATCGTCGCCTCGAGCGAGTTCTCGACGTCGCGGCGCTTCAGCCGCAGCCCGTCGATCTCCCGCTGGATTTCGTCCGCGCGCGACTGCGTCTTCGACTGCAGCAGGTCGGCGCGCCCCTCGGCTTCGCGGACGATGCGCTTGGCCTCGGCCTCGGCGCTGAGCTTGATCTCGTCGGCAAGGCGCTGGGCCGTCAGCAGTGTGTTCCGCAGGTTGCGCTCACCCTCGCGGTGCTCGTCCAGGGCGGCCTGCGCCTTGGCCAGCTCGTCGCGCAGCCGGTCCGCGTCGCGCAGCGCCTGCTCGTAGTCGTCGGCCGTCTCGGCCAGGAACGACTCCACCTCGGCGCGATCGTAGCCGCGCATCACGCTCCGGAACTTCTGCTGCCGCAAGTCGAGAGGGGTCACCTTCATTGACTGTTCTCCGTGCCTGCCGGCGCATCCTGCCCGGCCCCGGGCGTGGGAGTGCGCTGGCCGAATATCGCCGTGCCGACGCGGACAATCGTCGCGCCTTCCTCGACGGCCACGTGGAAGTCGTGACTCATGCCCATGGACAACTCGCGAAGGGCCGTCGCCGGCGCGCCACGGTCGGCGAGCCGGTCCCGGATCTCCCGAAGCCGCCGGAACCATGGCCGGGCGTCCTCCGGGTCCTCCGCGAAGGGCGGCAGCAGCATCAGGCCGACCAGCCGTGCGGCCCGGAGCGTCCCGACCGCCGCAAAGATGGCGTCCAGGTCCCCTTCCACCGCGCCGAACTTGGTCGCTTCACCTGCCAGGTCCACCTGGATCAGCAGCTCCGGCCGACAGCCGGCCTCCACGGCCGCCTCGTCGACCTTGCGCAGCAGATCGAGGCCGTCAATCGAGTGAATTGACTGGAACGCGGCCGCCTTCCGGACCTTGTTCGACTGCAGGTGCCCGATGAGGTGCCACCTGATCCTTAGATCGGACGTTGCACGGATCTTCTGTAGGCCTTCCTGCACCCGGTTCTCGCCGAAATCGACCTGACCGGCATCTGCAGCGGCGCGGACCGCGTCGGCGGGGAACGTCTTCGAGACGGCGACGAGGCGAACGGAGGCGGGGTCGCGTCCGGCGGCGTGCGCGGCCGTCTCCAGCCGCGCACGCACCGTCGCGAGATTGCGGGGGATCTCAACCCATGAACCCATCAACCCATGAACCCATGAACCTACTTCTTCAACGCCGCCAGCGTAGCCTTCACCTCCGCGGCGTGCGGCCCGTCGGGAGCGGCCTTCAGGTACCCCTCGAAGGCCGCAATGGCGCCCGGCATGTCGCCGAGGTTGAGGTCCGCCATTCCGAGCCGGTAGTGGGCGTCGGCGTAGGAGGCGTCGGCCTTCGTGGCGGCCTCGAACTTCTCCTTCGCTTCGGCGAACTTGTTCTGGTTCCAGAGGATGACGCCCTGGTTGTACAGCGAGGCCGCGCTGCCACCGCCGCCGGCACCGCCGCCGGAGTACTGGCCCGCCTTGGAGGCGGCCTCCATGGCGAGGTCCGGCTTGTTCTCCTGGTTGTAGACGTTCGCCAGGCCGTTCCACGCCTCGACGTAATCCGGCTTGATCTCCGTGGCCTTCTTGTAGGCGGCCTCGGCGGCGTCCCACTCCTTCTTCTGCGAGTTCGCGAATCCGATGTTGTAGTAGCAGTCCGCGCAGTTCGGCGCCATCACGAGGGCTTCGTTGAACTTCGCAATCGCCTCGTCGAACTTCTCGGCTTTGCTGGCCTCGACGCCCTCGTCGAATGCCTTCTGGAGCTTCTCCCCGCGCGCCTTCTGTTCGGCCGACGGACCGGCGGGGGCGAGCTTCAACGGCACGTTGTTCTCGCCCAGGCCCAGGTGCATGTCCACCGAGGCCTTGAGCTCGTTCTTCTCGGCGGCGACCGTGTACTCGCCCGGGAAGATTCCGAGCTGCACGTATTCGCCCTTCTTGTTCGTCTTGACGGTCCGCGCGTTGTTCGTGCCGCGCTGCGTGATCGTGACCGTGGCGCCCTCGACCGGCTTGCCGTCGGCCCCGGTGACCGTTCCCTTGATCATCCCTGTCTGCGCCGTCGCGGTTGCGGCCCACATGAGCACCGCCAGGACGGCCAGAGCCCCGGTGACGTGCCGGCCCAGTCTCCTCCCAACCATGGGACTGCCCTCCACTGCGTCGGAATGACGCGAAATGATGCCGAAGTGCGGCTAGTTTACCCCCAAAGCCGTCCTCGGGTCCCGGCGCGGCCCGCCATCGCCCTGTCAGTCGGCGCGCGCGTCCAGGAACGTCCGCGCCGCGGCATCGAGCGCCTGCTCGAGGGTGCGCCCGGACAGGTCGTGCGCCGCGCGCGTGTGGAACGTCCAGGCGGCCGCACCGGCCGTGCGGGCCCCGCGGAGCGAGGCGCGGAACTCGGCCGGCCCCTGTCCATACGCGCCCGCATCCGGCTCGCCGTCGTAGATCGGTATCCGCAGGCCGGCCCGGTCGAGCGCCCCGCGAAACTTCCGCACCTGATCGCCGGTCCGCTCCCCCCAGCCCCGCCCTCGCGGCCAGTCATGAAAATTCAGGCAGGCCAGGTGGAGGCGTTCGACCACGGCGACCTGGCGCGACGCGTCGGGATCGAACATGGACACGGACAGGAGGCGGTCGGCGTCGGCGCGGCGCACGGCGTCGGCGACGAGCGCCAGGTCGTCGGCCGTGGCGCCATTCAGTCGATGGCCTGCCTCGTTCTGCAGGTCGAACAGGACGTGGCGGTACCGCGGGGCCTCGAGCGCCGCCGCGACCGCGCCCACCGCCGGCGCGTACTCCCGCCAGCGGACCGTGTTGGTGAAGTCATCGGGCGGGCACACGGCGCCATCCGGGCCCGCGTCCAGCGTCGAGAGCCCCTGCACCGTCTCGGCCGCGAACGTCAAATCCACGAGCAGCCCGTGCGCGCGCGCCGCGTCGAGCACCGTCTTCAACCGCTCGAGCCGATCGGGCCGGACGCTGACCCGGCCGTCGGCGTCCACCCCGATGAGGGTGCCCGGGGAGAACCGCAACCGGCACGTCTTCGTGTCCGCGAAGTTCCACCAGTTGGCGAAGACGCGGACGCCATCCACCCTGCCCGCGAGGTAGTCGAGATCGGCATCGAGGTCCTTCGCGTCCATCGCGTCGAAGTAGCTCACGAACACCAGGAACCGTGACGTGCCATCCACGGTGAACCTGGAGCCCGAGGTGCCGAGGACCAGCGCCCCGCCCGCCGTACCTGCCACGGGACGCGCGGCCATGACCGCCATCAACGCCAGGGTGCCAATGACCTTCCATCGCATGTGGGCTCTCGCCTACTACTCACGGCTTACTGCCTACCGCCTGCTGCCTACCGCCTACTGCCTACTGCCTACTGTTTCAAACGTCACCCTGCCAGAAACCGTCGGACCTCCGCGAGGTCGTGAGTCACCGGCGCGGGCGGCATCGACGCCAGGAATCTCCGGCCGTACCCCATCGACTGCAGCCGGGGATCCAGCACCGCCAGCACGCCGCGGTCCTGCCGATGCCGCAGGAGCCGGCCCAGTCCCTGGAGCAGGGTCAGAATCGCGAGCGGGACCTGGAACTCCCCGAACGGGTCGCCACCCTGCGCCTGCAGGGTCTCCATGCGTGCGGCCGTCACCGGATCGCCGGGTGAGGCGAACGGCAGCTTGTCGATGATGACCGCGCTCAGGGCGTCGCCCACCACGTCGACGCCCTGCCAGAAGCTCGAAGTCGCCAGGAGCACCGCGTGCGGCGTGCGCTTGAACTCGGCGAGCAGGGCCGACCGCGGCGCCCGCCCCTGCACCAGCACCGGGTAGTCGATCGCCTGCTCCACCACGGGCTCGACCGCGCGCAGCATGGCGTAGCTCGTGAACAGCACGAAGGCGCGGCCTTCGGTCGCGCGGAGCAGGCCGACCACCTCGCGCGCCACTGCCTCGGCGTAGGCGCCGGTCTTCGGCGACGGCATCCGGCGCGGCAGGTACAGCACCGCCTGGGTGGCGTAGTCGAACTCCGACGGCAGGCGCAGGGCCACGGCCTGCCGGATCCCCAGCCGGCCGCGCAGGTACTCGAACCCGCCATCCACCGACAGGGTCGCCGACGTGAGCACCGTGGTCCCGAACCGCTCCAGCACGTGCTCGCGGACGATGCCGGAGACGTCGATGGGGGCGGCGCGGAGGAAGACGCCGCGGCCGCGTACTTCGAGAAAGAAGACGTAGTCCGGGTCGCGCGCGCCGAGCAGCATCTCGAGATCGAGCCGGACCGCGCGCGTCCGCGCCGCGATCGCCGAGAGGTCGTCCAGCAGCCCGGCCGGCACCGCGCCGTCCGCCGGCGCCTCCTTGAGGAGCGCCAGGCCCGCTTCCACGGCTTCGAGCAGGCCGGACAGGGCCAGCCCGGGCTCCTGGGCATCGGCGAGCGAGTCGGCGGTGACGCGCACCCGCTCGTCGCCGTGCCCCCGGCGCGGGGGCTCCAGCCTCGCGAACAGGTCACGGCTCCGATCGCGCATCCGATCGAGGCTGCGCAGCAGCGGCGCGCCCTGATCCACGTCGGGCCAGCGGGCCACCTGGCTCGCGGCATCGCGAGCCAGATCGTCGAGGCGGTAGTTGCTGACCGCCACGCCGAAGTACTGGGTCGCGACGTCCTCGAGCTGGTGCGCCTCGTCGAGCACGGCGGCCTGGCAGTCGGGGATCACCTCGCCGTACGCGCTCTGCCGCACGGCGGCGTCCGCGAAGAGCAGGTGGTGATTCACGATCACCAGGTCGGAGGCGGCCGCACGCTGCCGCATGCGCGTGACGAAGCAGTCCGCGTGCTGCGGACACGTCGCGCCGAGGCAGTTCTCGGCCGACGCCGAGATGTCGGCCCAGAGCGGCAGGTCCTCGGGCAGTTCCTCCAGCTCCGCGCGATCGCCCGTCTCGGTGCCCGACGCCCACGTCTCCAGAATGGGCAGCAGGATCCGCTCGTCCACCTCGTTGCCGCGTCCGCCGAGGCCGCCCAGCCGCTGCTGCCGGGGCAGGGCCCCGCTCCGCAGCGACTGGAAGCGGTGCAGGCACAGGTAATTGCCGCGGCCCTTCATGACCGTCGCCGTGAACGGTATTGGCAGCGCCGAGACCAGCAGCGGCAGGTCCTTCTGGACGATCTGCTCCTGGAGGTTCTTGGTTCCCGTCGAGACCAGCACGCGGCGGCCGCTCAGGATGGCGGGAACCAGGTAGGCCAGCGTCTTGCCCGTTCCGGTGCCGGCCTCGACGAGCAGCGTGCCGCCGGCCCGCAGGCCGTCGGCAACGGCGGCCGCCATCTGTCGCTGTGAGTCGCGCGGCTCGAAGTCCGGCACGGTCCGCGCGAGCGGGCCCTCGCTGGCGAAGACGAGCGCTACTTCGCCGGCAAGATCGATGGCCGCGTCATGCCCGGATTCCCGGATGCCCAGATCCCCAGCCCCCCATGACCTCAATACAGCGGGAACCGCGCGGTCAGGGCCTCCACGTCGCTCCTGACGGCCGACAGGACCGACTCGTCCTCGGGGGTCGAAAGCACCCGGAGGATGAGCTCGCCAATCTGCTCCATCTCGGACGTGCCCATGCCGCGGGTCGTGACGGCCGGCGTGCCGATGCGGATGCCGCTGGCCACCATCGGCGGGTTCTGGTCGAAGGGAATGGCGTTCTTGTTGACGGTGATGCCGGCCTTGCCGAGCGCCGCCTCGGCCGCCTTGCCGGTGAGCCCCTTCGAGAAGACGTCCACGAGCATCAGGTGCGTGTCGGTGCCGCCGCTGACGAGACGGAACCCGCCGGCCGCAATCACCTCCGACAGCCGCTGCGCATTGGCGACGATCTGGCGCTGGTAGGTCGCGAACGCCGGCTCGGACGCCTCCTTCAGGCAGACGGCCTTGGCGGCGACCACGTGGACCAGCGGGCCGCCCTGCACGCCGGGGAATACCGCGCGGTCGAGATCCTTCGCGTAGGCCTGCCGGCAGAGCACCAGGCCCGCGCGGGGCCCGCGCAGCGTCTTGTGGGTGGTCGTCGTGACGAAATCCGAGTGCGGAACGGGGCTTGGGTGCACGCCGCCGGCCACCAGGCCCGCGATGTGCGCCATGTCGGTCATCAGCAGCGCACCCACCTCGTCGGCGACCTGCCGCACCCGGGCGAACTCCAGCACGCGTGGATAGGCGCTCGCGCCCACGATGATGAGCCGCGGCCTGTGCTCGCGCGCCAGCCGCGCCAGCTCGTCGTAGTCCAGCCGTTCGTCGTCTTTCCGCACGCCGTACGGCACGACCTTGAAGTACTTGCCCGAGAAGTTCAGCGGATGTCCGTGCGTCAGATGACCGCCGTGCGCCAGGTTCATGCCGAGGAGGGTGTCGCCAGGCTTCAGCGTGGCGAGAAGCACCGACATGTTCGCCTGCGCGCCCGAGTGCGGCTGCACGTTGGCGTGCTCGGCGCCGAACAGCGCCTTCGCCCGCGCGATGGCCAGCGACTCGACGACGTCCACGTATTCGCAGCCGCCGTAGTAGCGCCGGCCCGGGTAACCCTCCGCGTACTTGTTCGTGAAGACCGAGCCGGTCGCCTCGAGGATCGCCTGGCTCACGAAGTTCTCCGAGGCGATGAGCTCGAGCCCGGAATTCTGCCGCATGGTCTCCTGACGGATCGCCGCCGCGACGTCCGGGTCGACGTCTGCGAGCGTGCGCGAGGTGAGGGAGAGCGTCGTGGACATGGCCCGGGAATTGTACTATAGGGCCGGGCGCCGACTCGCGTGTCCCCCCCGCCCACGCCATGACTGCTCCCGGCCCGCTCGCCGTCGTCTCACACCGGGGCGAAGACCGCATTCGCAGCGGCCATCCCTGGATTTATCGCAGCGACGTCGTCTCGGCCACCGCCGAGGCCGGCGATCTCGTGACCGTCCTCGGCCCGCGTGAGCGCCGCCTCGGGCAGGCGCTCTGGAGCGACCGGTCGCAGATCGCGCTGCGGATGATGACCGTGGACGAGGCCCCGGTCGGCGACGGCGTCTGGCGCGACCGGCTCGTCGAAGCCATCGCCTTTCGCGACTCCCTGGCAATCGACGCGACGGCATGTCGTCTCGTCCACGGCGAGTCCGATCGACTGCCGTCCCTCGTCGTCGATCGCTACGGCGAGTACCTCGTGGTCCAGACGCTGTCGCAGGGAACGGACCGCCGCCTGCGCGAGATCGTGGCCGCTCTGGTGGACCTGCTCGCGCCCCGCGGCGTGATCGCGAGGAACGACCCGAAGGTCCGCGCGCTCGAGGGACTGGCGCAGACCGTCGAGGTCGTGCACGGCGAGGTCCCGCCGCTGGTGGAGGTTCGGGAGGGACCACTGAGCTGGGAGGTGGACCTCCGGCACGGGCAGAAAACGGGCCTGTTCCTGGATCAGCGTGAGAACCGCGAGGCGGCGCTGGCCTACGCGGCCGGGCGCGCGCTCGACTGCTTCAGCTACAACGGCGGGTTCGCCCTCCGCCTCGCGCCGAAGGTGGCCACCGTGCATGCGATTGACGCGTCGGCCGACGCCGTCGCGCGGATTGCCGCCAACGCGGGCCGGAACGGCCTGTCGAACGTCACGACCGCCGAGGCCAACGTCTTCGACGAGCTGCGGCACTACGAGCGCGCCGGCGAGCGCTTCGACACAATCGTCCTCGACCCGCCCGCGTTCGCGAAGAACAAGGCCGCCGTGCCGAAGGCGCTCTCGGGCTACAAGGACATCAACCTGCGGGCGCTCAGAATCCTGAACCCCGGCGGCGTGCTCGTGACCTGCAGCTGCTCCTATAACGTGAACGAGTCGGTGTTCCTCGGCGTCCTCACCGAGGCGGCCGCCGACGCCCGGGCCCACGTGACGATCCTCGAGAAGCGCATGCAGGCCCGCGACCATCCGGTCCTGCTCACCGAGCCGGAGAGCTACTACCTGAAGTGCGTCGTTCTCCGCAAGCATTGAGCATTGAGCATTGATGATTGATGATTGATGATTGACGATTTTTCACTCGGACCGGACGCGAGAGGTGGGCGGGGAAGCCAGGCGACGTGCCGGAAGCGCTCGTCCGCTCCGCGGGGCTCGCCGGCTCCCACACTGCCGAGAAGTTCGTCGTCCGGCGGGCGCGCGGTTAGACGGTCCAGCTACCGGTCGGGCACCCGGGCCGCCAGCGTGAAGCACTGACGGCCGGCGGGATGCGCCCACACGGCCCCGGCGCCCTCGCCGCCGTCCCGGTCGAACACGGCGCACAGCTCATAGCGGTCTTCGTCGACAAGCCGGTAGTCGTACGGAACGCCGGTCGCCGGATCCCGCCGCGCCGTGCCCGGCACGCCGCGCGACTCGAGCGCGGACAGTGTCGCGGGGAGTCGCCCCTCGCGCATCCGCGCCGCGTCAACCGCCGACGCGAGGTGCTGGAGATCACTCACACGGCGTTCGTCCAGTCGCCGCAGCCGCGCCTCGCCAGGTGATCCCGCCAGATTCAGACCGGCCATCACCGCCGCAACACCGGCCGTCGCGAGGCTCGCGGCCGCCAGTCTCCGAACGGCGCTCACGACCGGGGCGCCTCGTCGCCCCGCATGTCCCACAGGTAGTACCCGAAGATGCCGCCCGCAATCGCGCCGACGACCGCCGCCTTGAGCACGAATCGCACCGTCAGTTCGCCGCCGAGCAGGTAATACACCAGCGTCACGAGATCGCAGATGACGACCGTCGCCCCGTTGAAGAGCGTGGCGTAGGTGAGCCACCGGCGTACGGCTGACGTGCGCCGCAGCGGGTCGGCAGCCGCCTCCCGCGTCGTCAGCACCGAGACATGGAGAAATACGGGCAGGGAGACGACGAGCGCGGCGACGGCCCACCGCGCCTGGATCGCGATGTACTCCGCAGCGGGCGCCCAGGTTGCCGCCGGGTCGGGAAAGGCGCGATCGATGAGCACGAAGGCGAGCCGTCCAAGGTTGACGGCCGCGACATAGAGCGTCGTGAAGAGCACCAGGTACAGGAAGGCTTCCCGCGCCGAGACTTGCCGCTTCGGTCGCGGCACCGGAATCGGGAAGTCGACGTCGGCAAACGCGCCGAGCGCGGCCTGCACCTGCGCGCGCTGCCAGCCGGCGCGCTCCAGGATCTCAGCGACAACCGGACGCGGCGTGCGGCGGTCGAGCGCCAGTCTCACGAACGTGACGAGGTCGTCATCGGCAGCCATGGACCCTCCTCGAGAGCCAGAGTAGGCGTGTGCCGCCGCGATGTCCTGAGTCTGGGGTGAGAAACCGTGAGAAATACTGAGTTCGCGTGAGGCGTCCGTTCGCGAGCAGGTGTCGGAGGCGACCGGACGATTACTCGCCGCGGATTGTGCGAGACGGTCTCCGCGCCCGAGACGCGCGGATCTTGCGCCGCCGGGCGAGCTCGGCCGCGATGCCCGCGGGCATCTCCCGGCAGTGGCAGACCGTGGCATGCGCGGCATGCCAGCGAAGTCGCTGGTCGAGCGTGGGACGCGCCGGCATGGGGTGGGCCTTGTGCCACCTGGCGTTCATGACCGTCCTCCTGCAGGTTGAGGGGCCGCGAGGCGCTTGCGATACGCGTGCTGCGTCTTCACGCGCGCGTAGCCGCGCGTTTCATAGAACGGGTGTGACTCGACGCGGACGATGTTGCTCCTGACCGAGACCTCCGGCAGGCCGCGCTCGGCCGCCCACCGCTCGACCGCGTCGGCGAGCCGGTGGCCGACGCCCTGCCGCCGGCAGCGGCTCGACACGACCAGCCCGAGGATCTCGCAGCGGACGCCGCACTCGAGCAGCATCTGCTCGGCGCCGTGGATCCACCCGCTGACGACGCCCTCCCCGTCGCAGGCCACGTACACCACCTGATCGTCGCGGTCCGAGAGCACAGCCAGACGCGCGGCAATTGCGGCCTCGTCCACCGGATATCCGAGCTCGGCGCTGAGCACCGACAGCGCCGGCACGTCCCCTCCGGTTGCGCGTCGCACGGTGACGGATGGCATGGATGTGACGTCCTCAGCATCGAGCCCGGCCACGTCAGTCCTCCCGCACCAGGTGGCGATCGTAGCCCGCCGCGACGAGCGCTTCGTACGCGGTCCACACGTCGACCGGGATCTCCTGCTCGATCTGGAAACCGCGGGCCGGGTAGATCCGGATGCGCTGCAGGTCGCCCACCATGATGCTCACCACGTCGTCGGCCGACAGCGTGCGGTGGGTGTAGCCGGCGAGGTACTCGTCGAAGCTCACCTGGGGAGACGTGACGCGCACCGCCTTCCCGGGCCAGACCCGACGGAACGTGGCGTAGCTGCGCCGCTCCATGTACGGCTTCTGCACGAGCAGGAAGGTGGCCGGATCCAGGCCCCGATCCTGGAGCAGTTGCCGCGTGAAGGCGACGTTCTCGCCGGTGTTGGTCGAGCGGGTCTCGAGCAGCATGCGCCCGGCGGGAACGCCGCGATCGCTCGCGATTTCCGCAAAGCGCTCCGCCTCGGACCCGCTCCAGAGGTGACTGGTGATGGCGCCGAGGCCGCCGGAGAAGATCACGAGCGGCGCCCAGCCGCCGAGATACAGCTCGGCCGCGCGGTCGGCGACCGCCGTGTCGTGGCTGCAGAGCACCAGGATGGCGTCGCTTCGCTCCAGCGGATGGCGCAGCTGGTGGTAGTTCCACAGCGTCAGCGCGAGCTCGCGAACCGTGGGTGTCACCGCCATCAGTCTAACGGGAGCCGGCCCGGTCTCCTATAATCCGGACCACCGTGATCGCCCGATCCGACCGACGCGATCTCACCTGGGCCGGCATTCTCGCCGCGTCGTTCCTGTTCGGCCTCGCCGTCTCGTGGGAGCGGTGGGGAAACCCGCTGATCGACTGCGGGCGCGAGATGAACCTGCCCCTGCGTCTGGCCCGAGGCGAGATGCTGTACTCGGACGTGCGGCACCTCTACGGTCCGCTCTCGCCCTACCTGCACGCGGCGCTCTACCGACTGTTCGGACCGGGACTGACGGTTCTCTACGCGGACGGCATCGTCTGCGCGATTGCGGCCATCGTCCTCGTGTACTGGCTCGGGCGCCGGATCATGCCGCCGCGGCCCGCCGGAGCGGCTGCTCTCGCCGTGATGTGGCTCTGCGCGTTCAAGCCGGCCGGCAACTACATCTTTCCCTACTCGTACAACGCGCTCCACGGCACCGTGCTGGGGCTGCTGACGCTGGTGCTGCTGGTATGGGCGCTGGCCACGCAGGCACGCACCGCGTTCGCGATCGCGGGTCTCGGCGCGGGCCTCGCGCTGGCGGCCAAGACGGAGATGGGGCTCGCCGCCCTGACCGCCGGGATCGTCGCCGCGGTGGTGTCCGGGTATCCGGCCGCCCGCCGGACGTCGGGACACGTGGCGGCGTTCCTCTTCCCCGCGCTTGGACTGGCGGCGGCCATCTACGCATGGTTCGCCGCCGAGATCGGGTGGAAGGCGCTCGCCGACGACAACTTCCTGTTCCTCTACAACGTGCCGGCGGGTCTCGCACACTACAACGCCTGGATCTCGGGATTCGACCATCCCCTCCGCTCGGTGGGGCGGATGCTGCTCGCCGCCGTGAAGCTCGGCACGCTGGCGGCGGTGCTCGCCGCGATCAGCCTGGTCGTGACGAGGCGTCGCATGGGGAGTCCGGCCGGCGCCTCGCCGCTGCGGCTGATTGCCGGCGCGGCGGTCCTGCTGCTGCTGCTCGCGTTCACCACCGGGCTCGACTGGGACAAGGGGCCGTACCTCGCGATGCCCCTCGTGCTCGGCGGCCTGCTCGCGGCCGTGGTCCCGCGACTGCGACACGGCCTGGCGCAGGACACGATCACCCGGCTGAAGACCCGGACGCTCGTCGTCTTTGCCGCCTACGCTCTCGCGAGCCTGGCGCGCATGATGCTCCACGTCCGCAGCGGCGGCGCCTACGGCTCGTACCTGTTGCCGCTGTCCGTCGTGCTGTTCACCTACGTGTGGCACGAGCCGTTTGGCGACTGGCTGGAGCGGCGGGGCTCCGGCCGGCTCGGCGCGAGCATTGCCGTCTGGCTGATCATCGCGGATGCCGTGGCCACCGGAGGCCTGCTCGCCTACCGCTATCGAACCCGCTATCAGACCGAGATTCGCACCTCGCGCGGCACGATGGTCGCCGAGCAGGACGTGGGGCAGGCGTGGCGGGAGGCGATCCACTTCATCGCCACGCGGACCGCGCCTGCTGCGCCCGTCGCGGTGCTGCCGGAGGGCACGTCCCTCGACTTCCTGACCGACCGGCGCAACCCGTTGCGCGAGGAGATCACGACGCCCGGTCTGATCGAGGGTCGCTTCGAATGGGAGGCGATCGCGCGGCTGGCCGCATCCCGGGCCCCCCTGGTGCTGCTGACGAACCGGCCGACCTCCGAGTTCGGGGCGCCCGTGTTCGGGCGTGATTACGCCGTCGCCCTCATGCGCTGGGTCGAAGAGCACTACGATCTGTGCGCCGTGTTCGGGCCGGTCAAGCGGCCGGGCCTGCAGATCGGCGATCGCCCGTTCTTCATCCGCGCCTATTGCCGCTGTCCGTAGGACCGCCCGGCGCCCGGCGCGCCGGATCCTGCAGGTCCGGCAGATTCCCGTCGGCGTGCTCCGGATCCCGCGCCTCGGCGCGACCCTCGACCACGATCTCGACCGCGTTGCGCTTGTCCTCGTTCAGCATCCCGTAGACCGAGCCGACAGCGGCCGGCCCGATGCCCCGGCGGCGCCGGCCCTTCAGGCCGCTCGCGACCCAGACGATTCCGATCAGCGCGGCGAGCCACAGGAGTCCTTCGGTCATGGCACCCTACCGGATGCTACTACGCGCGCGCGGGCTCCGGGCATAATGCCGTGACATGACCGCGCCGTACCTCGTCGGGTACGACCTGCGCGTCGATCCGGCGGTCGCGAGCCTGTCGTGGGGCCCCGAGCGGCGGCGTCAGTTCCTGTTGCGCCAGGACGTGGCGCACCCGTTGTCGGTCGATCCCATGGTCTGGCCGTCCCGTTTCTGGCAGCTGCACGTGCCGCCGGGCATGGGCGTGCCGCGTCACGTCGGGACCGTCGCGGTGCCGCCCGGCACGCCAGCTTATTCGTCGCTCGGCCTCTGGACCGACCTGGCGTGCCTGCGCGCGTTCGCGAGCGAGGCCCGGCTCGACGCCGCGGGGCCTGCACTGGCGATCCTCGCGTGGACCGGCGACGCCATGGTCCAGTCGTTCGCGGCGGACGAGCCGGCGGCGCTCGACGGCTGGCGCTCGCTGGGCTTCGACGTGGCCGACGCCTCGCTGGTCAGCGGCCTGGCCAACTGCGGGTACGGCGACGAGCGCGCGGCGCTGGCGGTCGAGTGGGCCTCGCGGCTGAACGCGCACGGGCTGCTCGAGACGCCGGATGCCGCCTTCGCGTTCAGGGATCTCACCGACGCGCGCGTGTTGGAGCATGCGCCGTTCCTCGTGTTCGAGCTGAGGACGCCGGCATCCGGCACGTCCGGCTGACTCCGCCGCTCCGTGCCGATCAGGACCAGTGGCGCACGGGCGAGCGTGTCGCCCGTGCGATGGCCGTCCTCTGGGGCGGTGCTATAGTCACTGGAGGCCGGAGAAGACACGAGGCACGACATGGCAGCGACGAACTACGGCTCGGCTTTCCCCAACTCGCGCAAGGTGCATGTCGCCGGCGCCCGCCACGGCGTCTCGGTACCGATGCGGGAGATCGCGCTCTCGGGCGGTGAGCCGCCGTTGCGGGTCTACGACTCGAGCGGTCCGCAAGGAGTGGACGTGCGAGAGGGGCTTCCCCCGCTGCGGGGAGCGTGGATTGCCGCGCGCGGCGAGGTCGAGGCCGTCGAACGCTCCCGGCGCGCGCCGGCCGCCTCCCCGGGTCCCGAGATGCCGCCCGGCTTGGCGAGGCCGACCTGGCGAGGACGCGGCGCGGTGACGCAGCTGCGCTACGCGCGCGAGGGCGCGATCACGCCCGAGATGGAGTTCATCGCCCTCCGCGAAGGTCTCGACGCCGAGTTCGTGCGGAGCGAGGTCGCCCGCGGGCGCGCCATCATCCCCGCCAACGTGAACCATCCCGAGCTCGAGCCGATGATCATCGGCCGGAACTTCCTGGTGAAGATCAACGCCAACATCGGCAATTCGGCCGTCACTTCCTCGATCGAGGAGGAGGTCGAGAAGCTCCGCTGGGCGACGCTCTGGGGCGCCGACACGGTGATGGACCTGTCCACCGGCAGGCACATCCACGAGACCCGCGAGTGGATCCTGCGCAACTCGCCGGTGCCGATCGGCACCGTGCCGATCTACCAGGCCCTCGAGAAGGTCGGCGGCCGGCCCGAGGAACTGACGTGGGAGATCTACCGCGACACGCTCATCGAACAGGCCGAGCAGGGCGTGGACTACTTCACGGTGCATGCGGGCGTGCTGCTGCGCTACGTGCCGCTCACGGCGCGGCGCGTCACGGGCATCGTGTCACGCGGCGGATCGATCATCGCCAAGTGGTGCCTGTCCCACCATCAGGAGAGCTTCCTCTACACCCGCTTCCGCGAGATCTGCGAGATCATGCGCGCCTACGACGTCAGCTTCTCGCTGGGCGACGGCCTCAGGCCCGGCTCCATCGCCGACGCCAACGACGAGGCCCAGTTCGCCGAGCTCGAGACCCAGGGTGAGCTCACGCGGATTGCCTGGGAGCACGACGTGCAGGTGATGAACGAGGGCCCCGGCCACGTGCCGATGCACCTCATTCGCGAGAACATGGAGAAGCAGCTCGAGTGGTGCAGCGAGGCGCCGTTCTACACGCTCGGCCCCCTGACCACCGACATCGCCCCCGGCTACGACCACATCACCTCGGCGATTGGCGCGGCGATGATCGGCTGGTACGGGACCGCCATGCTGTGCTACGTCACGCCGAAAGAACACCTCGGGCTCCCGAACCGGGACGACGTGAAGGCCGGCGTTGTCGCCTACAAGATCGCGGCGCACGCGGCGGATCTCGCCAAGGGGCACCCGCGCGCGCAGGTCTGGGACGATGCCCTGTCGAAGGCGCGCTTCGAGTTCCGATGGGAGGACCAGTTCAACCTCGCCCTCGATCCGGTGACCGCTCGCGCGTACCACGACCAGACGCTGCCCGCCGAAGGCGCCAAGGTCGCGCACTTCTGCTCGATGTGCGGCCCCAGGTTCTGCTCGATGGAGATCACCGCCCAGGTCCGCGAATACGCCGCCACGCACGGTCTCCAGCCGGCCGATGCCATCGAGGCGGGACTGGCGGAAAAGTCGGAAGAGTTCCTGAAGAAGCGCGAGATCTACGTCGCCAGATCCACCGAGTGAGCAAGGCGACCGCAGCCGCGGGCGCCCTGCGGTGCCGCTACGTCGGCCCCGGCATCTGACGCCAGTCAGCGCGAGGCGGGCGACGCCGGCACGATCTGCAGGATGGTCGGAAAGCGTTCGGGCGAAGCGCCGGGCTTCGGGTTCAGATACCCGCCGGCGCCGTCGCCGGAGTAGTCCTTCACCGTCACGCTCGGCGGGAACGCCATCTGGTCCTCGTCGTACCTGCCCGTCTCGAAGATGTAGACAGGCGGCGTGTCGAAGATGGAGGAGCCCCTCTGTCTCAGCAGCGTCCGGTAGTACGCCAGCATCTCCGTGAAGCTCGCCGTCGTGCCGTACAGGTAGAATCGCTGGCCGCGGCCCGCGTCGTAGGAGCCGAGGAACTGGGAGGTCGGGTACACGGTCACTCCGAGCACCGCCTCACTGGGCGCGGGCTCGTCCGGAAGCAGGATGGCAACCGCTGCCGGCGGGGCAGCCGACCGGGCAGGACTCGGTGCGGGCGCCGCGGCCTGGGCCGCGAGCGTCGCGGCAAACGCGGCCACAGCCAGGCTCGTCATCCCCACATTATAGGTGCACGCTCGTGACCCGGTGCCTGCCGTGATGCAGTCGCTCCTGTCGGCCGCCGAAGCCCATCGCGCGTGGGCGATCGATCTCATCGAGGACCTGGTCCGGCTGGAGTCGCCGTCCACCGACAAGGTCGCGCTGGACCGCTGCAGCGCCGAGCTCGCCCGCCTCCTGGTGGAGCTGGGATTGCGCGTGACGACGGTCGACGGCGGGCAGACGGCCGATCACCTCCGCGCGGAACTCGGCCGGGGCGAGGCGCAGGTCCTGGTGTTGGGTCATTTCGACACGGTCTGGCCCATCGGGCAGCTCGAGCGCATGCCGCTCCGCCGCGACGGGCGGTATCTCTACGGACCGGGCGCCTACGACATGAAGGCCGGGATTGCCGCCGCAGTGCTCGCGGCTCGCCTCCTGGCCGCCTTGCCCGCGCCCGGCCATCGCGTCGTCATGCTCTGGACGAGCGACGAGGAAGTGGGCAGCGGCAGCTCCCGCGGCGCGATCGAGGCCGAGGCCCGCCGCAGTCGGGCCGTGCTGGTGCTCGAGCCCGCGCTGCCGGGTGGCGGCGTGAAGACCGCACGCAAAGGCGTCGGCGATTTCCGCATCACCGCGCGGGGTATTGCCGCACACGCCGGCGTCGAACCGGGTCGCGGCGCCAGCGCCGTGCACGAACTCGCCTGGCAGGTGCAGCGCCTGCTCGAACTCGAGGATCGGCCGCACGGCCTCACCGTGAACGTGGGGCGCTTCACGGGCGGCTCGCGGCCGAACGTCGTGGCGGACGAAGCGGCAATCGATGTCGATGTCAGGATTCCGACGATCTCTGACGCGGATCGGGTCGCTGCTGCCATCACCACGCTGACGCCGCGCGACGCCCGCGTACGGTTGACGGTGACCGGCGGCATCAACCGGCCGCCAATGGAACGCACGCCCGGCGTCGAAGCGCTGTATCTCCGCGCCAGCCGGTTGGCGGCGTCGGTCGGGCGGGAACTTCCCGAAGGCGCGACCGGAGGCGCATCCGACGGAAACTTCACGGCCGCCCTCGGCGTGCCCACGCTGGACGGCCTCGGCCCCGACGGCGCCGGGGCGCACGCGCTCGACGAGCGCGTGGATCTCGACACTCTGCCGTTTCGCGCGGCGCTGGTGGCAGGGCTCGCACGCGACCTGCCCTAGTGTCCCGGCCCAAGCAGTCCGCGATCGCGGCGAGCCGCCCGCCGCCACTCCACGTCACCTGAGGTCCGCACGTCCAGTCCTCCGGTTTGGAAAGCGTGCGCAGTTCGGTCCAGCTGCCCGGATCGAGACATGCGGACCTAAATTGAGACGCAGCACATACTTGTACTACGCCCCGACCGGTTCCCCCGTGTGTACTCCGCATGGACCCGTTCTTGCTTCCGAAGGGTGACAGGACCGAGGGGGTTGCCGTGGAAGACTTTGATATCGCTCCCAACAAGATAGGAGAGACGGCCCAGCGCCTCGCCGACCGGGCCGTTGAGGATGCGCGCCGGCGGGAGCACTCGATTGTCGGCAACGAGCATCTGCTGGTCGCCTTCGCCCGGTCCGAATGGGATACGTTCGCGCACGTCATGCGCGATTTCGACCTGAACCCGCATGCCGTGCTGCATGCCGTGGAGGCCGAGCTCACCGTCCAGCCGCGGGGCGACGCGCGTGAGCCGCGCGTGACGCCTGCCGCGAAACTGGTCTTCAAGCTCGCGTATCATCACGCGACGCGCGCCGGCCGGCAGACCCTCGAGGCGACGGACCTGTTTGCGGCGCTTTTCGAGGACACGCAGGGCATCCCGGCGTCGGTCCTGCGCAAGGCCGGCGTCGAGCCCGAGACCCTCGTGGCGCGTATCACGTCGCGCGTCCGCGATCTGGAACAGGACGACGAGCGCCTGCGCCGGCAGTTCGAGCTGCCGCCGTTCCTCAAGCATTTCGCGACGAATCTGAACCTGCTCGCACGTCAGGATCGGCTGCCGCCCGTCTTCGGCCGTGACTTCGAGATCCAGCAGGTCGTCGAGATCCTGAGCCACCGCGAGCGCGCGAACTCCGTCATGCTGGTCGGCGAGCCCGGCGTGGGCAAGACGGCGATTGCCGAGGGGCTGGCCCGGCGGATCGAGTTCGAGCCCGAGACGCTGCCCGTCCGGCTTCGCGAGTGCCAGATCGTGAACCTGCAGCTGAACAGCCTGGTGGCCGGCACCATGCTGCGCGGGATGTTCGAGGATCGGATCCAGAACGTGCTGCGCGAGCTGAAGGAGCGGCCCAACCTGGTGCTCTTCATCGACGAGGCGCACACGCTGATTGGCGCCGGGTCGGCGCTGGGCGCGCCGGCCGACGCCGCCAACGTCCTGAAGGGCGTGCTCGCACGCGGCGAGGTGCGCATCCTCGGCGCGACCACGCTCAGCGAGTACAAGGAGTTCATCCAGGAAGACGAGGCGCTCTCGCGGCGGTTCCGGACGGTGCACGTCGCCGAGCCGTCCATCGACGAGACGCGCCGCATCCTCATGCACGTGCGTCCGCGGCTCGAGCGCAATTATGGCATCCGCATCGACGACGACGCGATCGAGACGGCGCTGCAGATGTCGCCGCGCTACATGCGGCACCTGCGGCTGCCCGACAAGGCGATCGGCTGGCTCGACACGGCGGCCGTGCGCGCCGAGATCGACCACCGTCCCGAGGTGCGGTCCAGCGACGTCGTGTCCGTGATCTCGCACGCGGCGCGCATTCCGGAGGACATGGTCTTTCGCGAGGTGTCGGACCGCTTCCGCGACATCGAGGACCGGCTGGCCGGCCGCGTGGTCGGCCAGAAGCAGGCCGTGCGCGCGGTCGCCGAGCGGCTCGTGCTGAACAAGGGGCCGCTCAAGGACGGCTTCGATCGCCCCGACGGCGTGCTGCTCTTCCTCGGTCCGACCGGCGTCGGCAAGACGGAGCTGGCCAAGGCCGTGGCCGAGTTCCTGTTCGGCGACGAGAAGAAGATGATCCGCATCGACATGTCCGAGTACCAGGACGGTGCGGTGGCGGTGGACAAGCTGATTGGCATGCCGCGCGGCATCGTCGGGTCCGAGCGCGGCGGGCTGCTGACCAACCAGCTCCGCGACAACCCGTACTCGGTCGTCCTGCTGGACGAAGTGGAGAAGGCCAGCCCCACGCTGCTGAACGTGTTCCTGCAGGCCTTCGACGAGGGCTGGATCACCGATGGGCGGGGCCGCCGCGTCTACCTGAGCGACGCGATCGTCATCATGACGTCGAACGCCGGCGCGGACCACTTCCGCAAGCTCTCGAGCCCGCTCGGGTTCAAGTCGAGCAAGACAAACCTGAAGGACGTGGAGAACGAGGTACGGCGCGAGATGGAGCGCCGGTTCTCGCCCGAGTTCAGGAACCGCATCGATCAGGTGGTGCTCTTCTCGCCGCTCACGCGCGACGAGGTGCGCGAGATCGCCAGGCACCACCTCGCGCGGCTGGAGCAGACGCTCAAGGGGCGCCGTCGCACGCTGACCGTCGAGCCCGACGCGCTCGAGGCGCTCGTCGAGGAGGGCCACAGCCTCGAGTACGGCGCCCGCTTCCTGAAGCGCGTGATCGACGACCGGATCCGCATGCCAATCAGCGCGCGCTGGTCGGAGGGCGCGCACTTCCGCTTCACGACCGAGAACGGCCAGGTGGTCCTCGAGACCGGCGGGCCCCTCCTGGTCGCCAGCCTCGCCTACGGGACCTAGCGCACGGCGCCGGGTCTCCGCCAGCGGGTCACGAGCTCCAGCGACCGGCCAATGTCCGGCGCCGCCTCGTGCCCCGCGGGTACACGAAGGACACGAAGGACACGAAGGGCACGAAGGGCACGAAGGGCACGAAGGGCACGAAGGGCACGAAGGGCACGAAGGACGGACGCTCTCAGGGGCGCCGGTCCCGTTCCGGCAGCCCCGCACTCTTCCTCGCCTCGGCCAGCACGTCGTGGACGGCCTCGGAATACGTGCGCGGGACGCGCTTGGCTCCTCCGGCGTACAGGCGCTCGTAGCCTTCGACCAGGTGCGGGTACTCGCGGGCCAGGAACGCGAAGAAGTGATCGCGGGTGCCCCCCTCGAGGTGCAGGACATTGGCGCCGACGAACGCTGCGCCGTGCTCGGTGATGGCGGAGAGCGTGGCGTCGAGCGAGCGGCGGCTCGTCGTGACGCCGGGGACCATCGGCGCCATCAGCACGCCGGCACGAATGCCCGCGCGCGTCAGCTCGCGCACGGCGCGCAGCCGCTGCCGCGGGTGCGCCGTGCCGGGTTCGAGCCTCCGCCAGGCGTCCTCGTCCACCGTAGGCACGCTGACGTACACCGTGCACGACGCCGCGCGCGTGGCCTCCTGCAGCACGTCCACGTCGCGCACCACCATCGGTCCCTTCGTCACGAGGCCCACCGGCGTCTTCGCCGCGGCGAGCTGGCCGAGAGCGCCGCGGGTGAGCTTGTACTGCCCTTCAATCGGCTGGTACGGGTCGGTGGCCGTCCCGAGCGCCACCAGCTCGCGCCCCCACGATGGCTTCGCGAGCTCTCGCGCGAGCACGTCGACGAAGTTCACCTTCACGAGAATCACCGAGGCGAACTGGTCGTCGCCGTCGAGCTCGAACTGGACGTGGTACCGCCGGGCGAAGCAGTAGTGGCAGGCGTGCGTGCACCCGCGGTACGGATTGAGGGTCCACGGAAAGGGCATGCCGCGGACCGCGTTGAGCGCCGAGCGGCAGCGGACTTCCTGATATGTCGCCGCATCCCCCTTCCGTTCGGCGCTTGGAAGGGCGGCCACACCGCCTTCACGAACGGCGTCCGCCACGCCGCGCGTGGTGGGAAGGACCCTGAGCGGGAACAGCAGTTCCTGGCGCATGATGGCTGGGAAAACGGCGCGTTTCGTGGTTTGTTCGCCACCATCATGCCGCGGGGAATTCCCCGTGTCAACACCAGTCCCTCGCCGTGTCCCTCGCCGGACCGGTCAGCGGGCCACGGCCGCGCGCCAGTAGCCGAGCAGGTCGTCGAGCGACTGATCGAGTGAAATCACGGGACGCCAGCCGGTCGCGGCGGCGATCTTGCGGTTCGACCCGACGAGCATGGGCACGTCGGACGGACGGAGGCGCGAGGGATCGACGACGATCTCGATGTGGGTCCGCGCCCGCGCGACGAGCGCGTCCACGAGGCTCCGGATCCTCACCGCCTCGCCGCGGCACACGTTGTAGACCTCGCCGGCCGATCCCCGGTCGGCCAGCAACCGGTACGCGCGCACGGTGTCACGGACGTCGCTCAGGTCGCGGGACGCCTCGAGGTTGCCCACGAGCAGGCGGGGCTCGGCGTCCCCGCGCTCGACGAGCGCGATCTGGCGGGCCACGCTCGCCGCGACGAAGTCGGGCGACTGGCGCGGTCCGATGTGGTTGAACGATCGCGCGACCAGGACGTCGAGGCCGTCGAGAGCGGCCGCCCGCAGGGCGACCATCTCCTGCGCCAGCTTGCTCACGCCGTACGGCCCTCTCGGCCCGACCGGCGACGACTCCTCGAGCGCGGCGCCGGTCGGTTCGTACACCAGCGCCGAGCCGGTGACGATGACTCGCGCGGCGGGGCTGTGGCGGCGAAGCGCGAGCAGGAGGTGGCGGGTGCCGCGCACGTTGACTTCGAGCGTGGCGCCGGCATCGGCGGGGGAGCCGCTCGACCGCGCGTTGCCCGCGCAGTGATACACGACGAGGGGACGGCACTCCGCGACTGCGGCGTCGACGTCGGCCGGGTCCACCAGGTCCACGGCCCGCCAGCGCGCCGTCCCGTTCGCCGTCGGGGGCGGGCCTCCACGACGGCTCCACGCGATCAGTTCCGCCCCCTCGGCCGCGAGCAGGTCGACGAGATGGCTCCCCGCAAACCCGGAAGCACCCGTGACGAGCGCCGCGCCAGGCATCTACCGCTCTCGTCCTCCGTACTGCGACTGATAGTAGGCCCTGAACGCCGGGTCATGGTCCTTGATCGGCCGCCACCACCACTCGTTCGCCCGGTACCAGTCGACGGTCTGCCGGAGCCCGTCGGCGAACGGCACGGCGGGCGACCAGCCGGTCCGGCGCAGCTTCGCCGTGTCCAGCGCGTACCGCCTGTCGTGTCCGGGGCGATCCCTGACCGGCTGGAGCAGCGTGTCGGGACGTCCCGTCAGCTCCAGGATCGCGTGGGCGAGATCGACGTTCTTCACCTCGTTGCCGCCGCCGACGTTGTAGACCTCGCCGTTCACGCCCGCGTCGATGAGCCGATCGATCGCCCGGCAGTGGTCCTCCACGTGCAGCCAGTCGCGCACGTTGCCGCCGTCGCCGTAGAGCGGCAGCGGCAGGCCATCGATCGCGTTGGTGACGAACAGCGGGATGACCTTCTCCGGAAACTGGTTGGGCCCGTAATTGTTCGACGCCCGCGTGATGATCACCGGCACGCCATAGGTGGCGCTGTAGCTGTAGGCGAGGCGATCGGCGCCCGCCTTGCTCGCCGAATACGGATTGCGCGGCCTGATCTCGTCGGTCTCGCGGCTGAGGCCCGCCTCCACGCTGCCGTAGACTTCGTCGGTCGAGATCTGGACGAACCGGCGGAGGCCGGGCGCGTTCCTGGCGGCCTCGAGCAGCACCGAGGTGCCGACCACGTCGGTGTGGATGAAGTCGGCGGCGGAGGCGATCGACCGGTCCACGTGGGTCTCGGCCGCGAAGTGCACCACGATCGCGGCGCGCTCGACGAGCGGCGCCGAGACGGCCGCCTCGCCGATATCGCCGTGGACGAACGTGTGGCGCGGGTTGTCCCTGACGTCCCGGAGGTTCTCGAGCCGCCCTGCGTAGGTCAGCTTGTCGAGCGTGGTGACGTGCCAGTCGGCATGCGTCGCCAGCGCGAAACGCACGAAGTTGCTGCCGATGAACCCGGCGCCGCCCGTGACGAGGACTTCGGTCATCGTGTCGTCTACCTCGGCTGATGGCGTCGCCGTTCAGTAGCTGTTCCCGGCGCCGCCGCCCCCGCCGCCCCCGAAGGCGCCGAAGATGTTGGAGAACGTCCCGATGCCCGCCAGGGTGACCGTGAAGTTCAGCCGGTGGTCCTGCGGGACCGGGCTCGTCGAGACGCCGGAGAAATTGTACTGCTGATACTCCATCGCGATGCCACAGCACTGCGCGTTGTAGTAGGTCAGCATGCGCTGCTGCAGGAATCGCCCGTGCAGGATGTCGTAGTTGAAGTTGTAGACGCCCCCCACCCGGTTGTTCCAGGCCTTCCAGGTCGTGGCGCTGTTCAGGTAGTGGTCGAGCCGTGCGGGATTGTCGAAGCCGGGCAGTCCGTCGATGAACCGCCGCTGGCTCCAGCCCGCCGTGGCGTGCAGCCAGTCGGAGATCGCCACGGTCCCGTCGGCCGACATGGTCCGGAACGCGCGGTACTTGGTGTCGTACTCGGCCCGGTACTGGGCGGTGATCTTCTCGGTCGGCGTCGCGCGCACCTGGAGCGTGAGCGGCGAGAGGTGGCTCGGCGCCGTGCCGTACGACGTCTGGTAGTTCTTGTCGTACTGCGAGGCCTTGGCGTCGCTGTAGTAGCTCTGGCCGAGCGCGATCGTCACCATCTCCCGCGAGTTCCCGCCGTCGCCCGGCTTCCGGAACAGGCGGTTGTTCACGCCGTACGACATCCGGGTGACCTTGCCGACCACGGTATCGGTGCCGTCGATCTGCACGTACTGGCTGAAGTCGTCGATCGGCGACACACGCTCCAGGTTGAAGTACGGCTCGATGGAGTGCTTCAGCTTCGAGGCGTACTGACTCCCCGTACGGTCGAAGATGCGGCTGAACACCGGGCCGGTGACCTGCATCGACAGGTCGTAGTAGTTGCGGTTGATCGGATCGTCGAGGTTCAGCCCCGTCTTGGTGTCCCGCTGCTGGGTCCAGTACGTCTCGCGGAAGGCCGCGCTGGTCGAGATCGTCAGGAACGGCCACTTCGTGAAGGGAAACCGGATGCGCGGGAAGATGTCGAAGCGCGACAGGCTCTGGTCCACGGTCTTCGCGGTCGTGATGCGGCGCGCCAGGAGGCTGGCGCCCTCGCCGGAGAGCGAGAAGTACACGGGGCTCCCGAAGAGCGGCTTGTCACCGCGCTGGAAGGTCACCCTGGGCGTGCCGCCCTTCACCGTGGACTGCGTCGTGCCGTAGAAGAACTCGCTGCGGTCGTAGCTGCCCGTGAGGCTCCACGTGCCCACCACGCCGCTGACCGATCCCGACATCGCGCGCTGGCGCTGCGAGGCGTTGTAGACGTTCTGGTTGTACGTCTGCTGCACGCTGATGTCGGAGAAGTAGTTGATCCGCCCGCGCGCGCGGAAGGTGCCCGGCATCTTCTGCGACAGGCTGCCCTGGATCTGGTAGCTCTGGCGGGCGGGCGTCGTCGTCACGCCGCCCGACGAGTTCGCGTACTCGGCCTCGTGCTCGTCCAGCCGGTAATAGCGGATCTGGCCGTCCGACCCGGCACCGGCCACGTAGCGGTACTCGCCCCCGGCTCCCTGGCCCGTGCGCGAGTACCAGTCGTGGAGGAACGTCGCGTCCTGGCTGCGGCCGATCGCCCAGAAGAAGGCATTGCTGAGCGTCTGGCCGCGGATGGTCGACGAGCCGTAGGTCGGGATCAGGAAGCCGGTCGCCCGATCGTCCTTGCTGATCGGATAGTAAAAGACGGGCAGGTAGAAGACCGGGACGCTCTTCACCCTGAACAGGGAGTTGGTCAGGATGGCGTAGTGCTCCAGGTTGAGGACCACCGACCCGGACGTGAGCCTCCACCGCGGCGTCGGCTGCACGCAGGTCGTGAAGCCGCCGTTGGTGATCCGGTACTTTTCCGTCGCGACCTTCGAGATCTTCTCCCCGTAGAAATAGACGTCCGGCTCCTGCGTGCCGAACATCGATTTCTGGGCCGGTCGGCCGGGACGGCTCTTCTCCTGGGACTGGAGCGTCGCCGTGCCGGTGGCGTTGAAGAACGTGCCGGTCTTCGTCTCGGTGTTGTACTCCAGCCGATCCGCCGCGATGCGGTTCCCGCCGTCGGTGAACACGACGCTGCCCGTGGCGACCAGGCGGTGCTCGTCCTGGAACAGCTCGATCTCGTCGGCGGCGAACGACTGCTCGCCGCAGAGCACCTCGACCTGCCCGGTCAGCTTCAGGTGATCCCTGGTGACCTGCTCCATCGTCCACTGCTTGGTGCTCTGGCAGTTGGCGAACTGCTGCGCCGCGGCGGGCTGCGCCCAGCACCAGGCAGCGGCCGTCAACGACGCCAGCAGGCTCGCACGCGAAACGACGCGCATCGTCAGTGAATGGTCCGGCAGGCGGGCAGGCAGCGCCAGCAGGAAGGGCACGCGCAACTTCCGGCCACGATACCACGCCGATTCAGGCACGGGCAATCGATTGCGCTCCCCGAACCCGCGAACCCGTGAACCCGCGAACCCGTGAACCCGTTTGAACCGTGACCCCATCTCACGTCGCCCGCCCGACCAGAGCCAGCACTTCGCCGGCGAGGTACAGCGACCCGGCGACGACGATCGTCGTCGCCCGATCCCACGCGGCATCCAGCGCGGGGCCGATCCCGGAGACGACGAGGATCTCGGGAGGACACGGGAGCGCGCGCGCGGCGGCGGCGACTCGATCGGGGTCCGCGGCCCGGCGGCCGGGCGCACGTGTGATCACCAGCGGTCGCGCGAACCCGGCGAGCGGCGCGAGCATTCCGTCCACGTCCTTGTCTCCCATGACGCCGAACACGACCGGCACTCCGGCGGGATGCACTTCCTCGAGGTACGCGGCCAGCGCGCGCGCGCCCGCCGGGTTGTGGGCGCCATCCACCAGCAGCGCCCGCCCGCCGAGGTCCACCAGGTCGAGGCGCCCGGGCCATTCGGCGTCGCGCAGCCCGGCCTCGATGGCCTGCGCCGGCACCGCGAGCCCCGACGCGTTCACGGCCTCGAGGACCAGCGCGGCCACGGCGGCATTCGCCGCCTGGTGCGCGCCTCGAAGGCCCAGCGGCAGCGGACCGTAGGCCGCCGCCGCGGTCCGGATCAACACTTCGTAACGTCCGCCGCCGATCGGGCGGGCCCTCACGTCGCAGGCAGCCGTCGTGCGCACGAAGGGCGCGCCGACCTCCGACGCCGTTTCCTCGACAATCGCCAGCGCCGGCGCCAGGAGGGCGCCCACGACGACCGGGACGCCAGGCTTGACGATGCCCGCCTTCTCCCCGGCGATCGCCTCGAGAGTCGTTCCCAGATAGGACTGGTGATCGAAATCGATGGTCGTGATCGCGCTCACGATGGGCGTGACGACGTTCGTCGCGTCGTAGCGGCCGCCCAGTCCCACCTCGAGCACCGAGACCTCGACGCCGGCGTCCCTGAAAACCTCGAACGCCGCCGCCGTCGTCACCTCGAAGTAGGTCGGCTCCAGCGGTGCGCCGTCCGGCAGGCGCAGGTCCGCCGCCGCGAGGCGGACGCGGGCGAGCGCGCGGTCGAGCGCCTCCGCAGACACGGAGAGTCCGTCAATCGCCGCGCGTTCCTCGAGGTGGACCAGGTGTGGGGACGTGTAGCGGCCAGTCCGGTGGCCGGCGGCACGCAGCCCCTCGGCGACCATGGCCGCCGTGGACCCCTTGCCGTTGGTGCCGGCGATGTGGACGGCCGGAGCGAAGCGCTCGGGATGTCCGAGCGCGGAGGTCAGCCGGCGGATCGTCTCGAGGCCGAGCTTGATGCCGGTGAACTCGAGATCGGCGAGCCAGTCGCGGTCGGACATGCGGGACCCGGATCCCGGAGACCGCCTCAGGCCGGAGTCTCGGTGGCGTCGCTCGGCGCGCGTACGCCTGCGTCGGGTGCCAGGTCCGGCAGCATGAACGTGAGCGCCCTGGCAATCGTGCCCTTCAGCTCGCGGCGATCCACGACGAGATCCACGAAGCCATGATCGAGCAGGAACTCGCTCCGCTGGAACCCGTCCGGCAGCTTCTGGCGGATGGTCTGCTCGATGACCCGCGGCCCGGCGAAGCCGATGAGCGCCCGCGGCTCGGCGATGTTCAGGTCGCCCAGCATGGCGAAGCTGGCCGTGACGCCGCCCGTGGTCGGATCGGTGAGGATGGAGAGGTACGGCAGTCCCGCGCGGTCGAGGCGCGCGAGCGCGGCGCTGATCTTCGCCATCTGCATCAGCGACAGCGCCCCTTCCATCATGCGTGCGCCGCCCGAGCACGACACGACGATCACCGCCGTGCGCGCCTCGAGGGCCCGCTCGATTGCGCGGGTGATCTTCTCGCCGACGACCACGCCCATGCTGCCGCCGATGAAGCCGTATTCCATCGCGGCGACGACGACCGGGCGCCCCTCGATCGAGCCGGTCGCCGAGATGATCGCATCGCCCAGGCCGGTGGCCGCCCGCCCGGCCGCGAGCCGCGCGCCGTACGGTTTGGTGTCGGTGAAGGCGAGCGGGTCCAGCGAGATCAGCCCGGGGTCGTGTTCCTCGTAGGCGCCTTCGTCGAACAGGCTCTTCAGCCGCTCGACAGCCGAGAGGCGAAAGTGGTGCCCGCACTTGGGGCACACCTGCAGGCTCGCCGCCAGATCCTTGTTGTAGATGACCTGGGAGCAGCCCGGGCACTTGACCCAGAGCCCCTCGGGAATCTTGCTCTGCTTGTCGGCCTGCGCCTCGATCGGCCGGCGGTTCTTCTTGAACCACGCCATGGGGGGAGCGTACTACAGGTGTTCGGGGTCTGGGGGGCTGGGGGGCTGGGGATCTGGGATCTGGGGATCTGGGGATCTGGGGATCTGGGGATCTGGGGATCTGGGGATCTGGGGATCTGGGATCGGGGATCTGGGGATCTGGGGATCTGGGGATCTGGGATCCGAGTTCTCAGGTTCGGGTGCGGGGGACGTAATACCGGGTGCCGCCGCCCATGTCCTCGACCTGCCGAATCAAGTCGTCCACCATCTCGTCGGTGGCGGCGGGCCCGAATCCCGACGTCTCGACCACGAGCAGCGGGCTGGCGCTGTAGTGGAAGAAGAAGTGGTGGTACGCCTCGTTCAGTTCCTGGAGATAGGCCTCGTCCGGGATCAGGACCTCTTCCTCGGCATCGCGGTTCTTCTCGCGCAGCCGGCGGATCAGCACGTCGGTCGGCGCCTGCAGGTAGATGACCAGGTCGGGCGCGGGCACGTCGCGGGCCAGCAGGTCGAACAGGCGCTGGTAGATGAACAGCTCGTTGTCGTCCAGGTTGAGGTAGGCGTAGATCTTGTCGCGGTCGAACAGATAGTCGCAGACGGTGGCCTGGGCGAACAGGTCCGACTGTCTGAGCCCGCTCTGCTGGCGGTGCCGCCCGAGCAGGAAGAAGAGCTGCGCCTGGAGACCTGCGCCCGGACGGTCGGCGTAGAAGTCCGCCAGGAATGGGTTCTCGGTCTCCTCGAGGACGAGCGTCGCGTCCAGCCGGGCGGCGAGGCGCTCGGCCAGCGCGGACTTGCCGACGCCAATCGGGCCCTCGAGTGCGATGTGGCGGAAGTCCAACGTGGGCGGAGTATAGCGGCCGGCTTCCAGCTCAGGCAAGCCAGTCGGGCATGCTATGATTCGCGACGACGCCCGGCGCCCCGCCGAGGTTCGCGCGGCCTCGGCCGCCCACCTGCCCCCGGCCTGTGACCATCGATCGCCTCGAAGTCCGCGTCCTCCGCCTGCCGCTGGTCCGTCATTTCGAGACCAGCTTCGGGCGCTCGTACCACCGTACGTTTCTGCTGGCGAGGGTTCACGGCGGCGGCGTCGACGGCTGGGGCGAGTCGGTGGCGGACGACAACCCGTACTACAGCAGCGAGACCACCGAAACCGTCTGGCACGTGCTCACCGAGTTCCTGGCGCCGCTGGTGCTCGGCCGCGCATTCGGACATCCGCGCGACATCTTCCAGGCGCTCGCGCGCGTGCGCGGGCACAACATGGCCAAAGCCGTGCTCGAGATGGCGGCCTGGGATCTGTATGCGCGGCAGGAAGGCGTGCCACTCTGGCAGGTGCTGGGCGGGTCGGGCATGCCGGTGGCCTCCGGCGTCTCGATTGGCATCCAGGACTCGCTCGACGAGCTGGCCGACCGCGTCTCCGTCGAGCGCGAGGCGGGCTACCAGCGCGTCAAGATCAAGATCAAGCCCGGGTGGGACATCGCGGCCGTCGAGCGCATTCGATCGCAGTTCGGGGACATCCCGCTCATGGTGGACGCCAACGGCGCCTACACGCTGGACGATGCGGCGCATCTGGCCGGGCTGGACCGCTTCGGCCTGATGATGATCGAGCAGCCCCTCGACTACGACGATGTGCTGGACCATGCGGCGCTGCAGCGGGGAATTACGACACCGGTGTGCCTGGACGAGTCGATCACCTCGCCGCGGGTGGCGCGGATCGCCATGGACGCGGGCGCCTGCCGCGTCATCAACGTCAAGCCCGGTCGGCTCGGCGGCCACGCCGAGTCCGTCCGCGTGCACGATCTGGCCGATTCCCGCGGTCTGCCGGTGTGGCACGGCGGCATGCTCGAGTCGGGGATCGGCCGCGCGCACAACCTGCATCTCTCCTCGCTCCCGAACTTCCGGCTGCCCGGCGACATCGCGGCCAGCCGGCGATACTACGATCCGGACCTGATCGATCTGCCGATCGAGGTCGCTCCCGACGGCACCGTGGCCGTGCCGGCGGATGGCCCGGGCATCGGCGTTCGCGTCGTGCCCGAACGCGTCGAGCGCGCCACGCTCAGGCGCACGGAGATCACTGCCTCGTGACCAGTCGCCCTCTGCTCCGTGTCGCGGGCGTGCTGCTGCTGCTCGACGGCTGCATGAGCGCGCCGCCGGCCCCACCCGCGGCCCCTGCGGTCACCTACGAACAGAAGCTCTCGTGGATCCTGCGGCTCGAGGATCACCGGATTCTGCGGGACCCGGCCGCCCAGGCGGCCCAGCCGGCCTCGCAGCCGGTGCGCGGCGTGGCCACCATGCCCGCGCCGCCGCCGGCCGCGGACCTGGCGGGGCTCACGCGCGACCCCGACTCGCGCGTCCGTCGTCGGGCCGCGCTCGCGATTGGCCGGGTGCGCCTGGCCGAGGGCGTGGCGCCGCTCGTCCCGCTGCTCGCCTCGGATCCGGAGGCCGAGGTGCGGCAGATGGCGGCCTTCGCCCTGGGCCTCATCGGCAGCGCCGACGCCACGGCGCCGCTCGAGACCGCGCTCGGCGACCAGGCGGCCATCGTCCGGGGCCGCGCCGCCCAGGCGCTCGGGCTCATCGGGAGCAGGTCGAGTGCCGCGGCGATCGGGGCGATGATCGCGGCGCCCGTCAACGCGGGTGCGCTGGCGACGATCGGGCCGGACGACAGTCCCGAATCGGCCGGCAGCGATGCGCAGGCCATCGCGCTCGGCGTATACGCGCTGACCAGGCTCGAGGCCTATGACGCCCTCGCCGGCGCCGTCCTGAAGGGCGGCACACCCGTCACCCGCTGGTGGCCGATCGCCTATGCGTTCTCGCGCGTGGGCGACGCGCGTGCGATTCCCGTGCTGCGGCAGCTCGTCCAGGGTGACGGCACGTCCACGAAGAGCTTCGCCGCTCGCGGGCTCGGACGCCTGCACGACCGCGACGCCCTCCGACTGCTGAAGCCGCTCGCGGCCGCCGTCGCCCGCGAGCCGGGACCGGCGGTCGAAGCCGTGCGCGCCATCGGTGACATCGCGCCGCCGGGGGCGCTGCCGGTGCTCGTGGAGGTGCTCAAGGCGCCCGACGTCCCCCCGGGCATCCGTGCCGACACCGTCACCGCGATTGGCAAGCTGCACGATCCGGCCGCCGTGGACCCGCTGCTCGACCTGATGTCGGATCGGGCGCCGGTCGTGCGCGCGGCCGCCGTCGGCGCCCTGGCGGCGAGCGACACCCAGCGGTTCCTCTTCACGCTCTCGGGGCTCGGCCCGGATCCGCAGTGGCAGGTGCGCGCGGCGGTGGCCTCGGCACTCGGAACGCTGCCGGCCGAGGCGGCGGCGCCGCTGCTCGAGCCGATGCTCCAGGACGAGGATCAGCGCGTCCTGCCCGCCGTGCTCGAGGCGCTCGTGGCCTGCAAGGCCCAGCACGCGGCCCAGGCCGCGTTCGACAAGCTGAAGGCGGACGACCCGGTCGTCCGCGGGGCGGCGGCCGAAGCGCTCGGCAGGCTCAAGCCGGATGGCGCGGTCCAGGCCCTGAGCGATGCGGCACGATTCGCCGAGCGCGATGCCCTGGACGTGGCCCGCACCGCGGCCCTGACCGCGCTGGCGGAGTTCGGGCGGGACGCGGCCGAGGGCCCGCTGACCGCGGCGCTCGCCGACAAGGACTGGGGCGTTCGCCTCCACGCCGCCGAGCTGCTGCACACGCTCGACCCGAGCCGCGACGACGCCCACGCGATCAGGCCGGCCCCGAGCCATTTCCCGCCGTCGGCCTACACGGCGCCGGACGTCGTGGCCCCGAAGGTCTCGACCGAGCTCTACATCGACACCGATCGCGGCACCGTGCAGGTCGAGCTCGCCGTGCTCGACGCGCCGCTCACGATCAAGGCGATGACCGATCTGGCACGACAGGGCTACTTCGGCGGCGTGACCCTTCATCGCGTCGTCCCCGACTTCGTCGTGCAGGACGGGGATCCGCGGGGCGACGGCGCCGGCGGCCCCGGCTTCTCGCTGCGCGACGAGCTGAACGAGCACGCGTACCTGCGCGGCACGGTGGGGATGGCACTCGCCGGGCCCGACACGGGCGGGAGCCAGTTCTTCATCACCACGTCGCCGCAGCCGCACCTCGACGCGAAGTACACCGTGATCGGCCACGTCGTCTCGGGCATGGACGTCGTGGACCACCTCGCTCAGGGCGATCTGATTCGCGGCATCCGCGTCTGGGACGGAACGCCCGCGTCAGGCGCCACCCGATAGCGAAAAAAAAAGGGGCCCGCGAGCGGGCCCCTGGTCTTCCATCCGGCGGAAGCGTGTTACCGCTTCTTCGCCGCCTTCTTGGCGGTCTTCTTGGCTTTCTTTGCCATTGCTCCTGATCCCCCCCTTCCGAGCGTAGGGTGCGCGTCAGACCGCACCGCAGCTGGTCCCGATCCTTCAGCCGCCTGGCTCACGATCGCCGGCTGCAGTGTCTTCCGCCTCGAACCCACCGGGCGTCGCGCGCGACGCGTGCCGGGTGGTGATCTCATGTGAGGCCGTTTCAGAAAGTGGCCTGAAAGAAGTTGGGGGTGACCCACTGGCCACCCCCGCGCGGTCACGTGCTTACCGCTTCTTCGCAGCCTTCTTCTTGGCCGCCTTCTTCGCAGTCTTCTTCGCCATTCTTCCTCCTAAGAGAAGGTGTCCCGCTCGACAGCCACCACGCAGTCGTTACTACGGGTGGCCTGAGCGTTACGCCCTCATACAAGATGTAGATTATGGATGAGAAAAAACGGATGTCAAGCACAAACTTTCGCAGAGTGTCAAGACTTGACACCGTGAGACGCCGGGAACTGCGCGCGCGATGCGCGCTCTGCGTCTCGATGCGTCTGGCTCTCGTCCGATCGACGGCGCGCGCGCGTCGTGCGTGTCCCGCACGCCTCACCACGCGCCCATCCACGTGCGCCGTATTGCGATCTCTCGGCCCGACGCGCGCAGAACTGTAGAAAGGGACGCGAGGCGCGTCAACGCGCGCCGAGTCGATCGAGCGCGCGCGCCGCGCGGCGCGCGAGGCGCGAATCGCCGGCGAAGACGCCCGTGGCAGCGCGATAGCGGGCGCGGGCGCCGCCGATGTCGCCGCGCGACTCGAGCAGCTCTCCGCTCCAGGTCCACGCGGCGCTGAGCGCGATCGGCGATACCGACGCCCGGCGCGCGATCACGTCGTCGAAGGCGGCGAGCGCCTCGTCGGGCCGGTGCCGCGCCTGGAGCACCCGTGCCGCCCGGACCGCGATCATGGCGTCGGCGGGCGACGCGTCGCGGGCGCGGGTGAGCAGCGTGGAGGCGTCGTCGAACGAGCCGCGCTGGTAGGCGCGCCATCCCTGGAGGCTCGTCCGGTAGGCGTCGGCCGCGCGCGGATCGGGCACCTCGGCCAGACCGGTGTGCGCCTGGTCGGCAATGTGGTCCGGGTCGCGGTCCGGCACCGCAGCCAGCGCCGCCTTGTACGCGGCCACCGCCTCGGGCCGCTGACCCAGCCGATCGAGCCAGCGTCCCTCGAGCAGCCGGGCCCGGGCGAGCGCGCCGTACGGCCGGTCGGGTGCGCGGGCGATCACCTGTCGCGTTTCCTCGAGCGCGCGGTCGGTCTCGAACAGGGCGTCGAGCTCTTCGGAGGCCCCCAGCCGGCCGGACGTCTCGGCCAGCACCCGATCTCCCATATGCGCCGCGCCCGTCACCGCCAGCCGCCAGTCGGCGAGGCTGCCGGCAGGATCGTGGAAGTACTCGCGGTCCACGACCGCCAGCCGTGCGACGAGGTGCGGGTTGTCCGGATAGCGCGCCCGCAGGGAGACGAGCAGGTCGCGGGCCTGGCGCGGCTGGTGCTCGTACCACAGATAGATCCAGTGGAGCTGGTAGTCCGCTTCGCCCTGGAGCAGCTGTCCCTGCTTGTGCACCGCCTCCATGTCGCGCAGCCCTGCCACCCGATCGCCGCCGGGCAGCAGCAGGAAGAAGCGCAGGAACTTCGCGAACGCCGGGGCGATGTCGGCGTAGTACTTGTAGAGCCCGATGCCGAACCGCGCATCCTGCAGCGCGGGATCGAGCTCGAGCGCCCGCTCCAGCGACTCCTTGATGTGCTTGCCATCGCGCGCGGCCGAGACGCGCTCCCCTCGCTGCACCTTCCACGAGACGCGGACGCCGTACGCGGCCCCGAGATAGAACCAGGCCTGCGCCTCGCGGGGCGCTCGCTCCGTCCAGCGATCGCACGCCTCCACGGCAGCGTCGGCACGCGTGACGAACGCGCGATCGAGGTGCCGATCATTCGGATCGAGCAGGATGCGCCACCAGATGGCCGTAGCGCCCAGGACCTGACAGGCCGGGGCGGGCGCCTGCCCGGAACCGGCGCCGCACGCCGTGGCCAGGACGCGCTCCGCCTCGGCGAATCGCGCGTCGAGGACCAGGTCGTAGGCGGCCGACAGCCGGTCGATGCCGGCGAGCCCGGCGGCACGGGGAGCGCCCGCGAGGAGCAGGACGGCAATCGCGAGCGTCGCAGCGGCCGCTCGCGGCCGGGTCACGGCGTGCTCGTCTTGAGCCGCTGCTTCTGTGCGTGCCGCTCCACTGCCAGCTGGATCAGACGGTCGAGCAGGGCCGGGTAGTCCAGGCCGGTGGCAGCCCAGAGCTTCGAGTACATGCTGATCGTGGTGAAGCCCGGAATCGTGTTGATCTCGTTCACCAACAACGTCCCGGACGTCCGCGACAGCAGGAAGTCCACGCGCGCCATCCCTGCGCAGTCCACCGCCTTGAACGCCTCGAGGGCGAGCCGGCGGACCTCGGCCGCCTGCGCCTCGGGCAGGTCCGCCGGGATCTGCAGGCTGGAACCCCCGTCGAGATACTTGGCCTCGTAGTCGTAGAACTCCCGGCCGGGCACGATCTCACCGGCCACCGACGCTTCGGGCTCGTCGTTCCCCAGGACCCCGACCTCGATCTCCCGCGCCGCGGGCACTGCGGCCTCGACGATGACCTTCAGATCGTAGTGGAGGGCCAGCTCGACGGCCGGCGCGAGCTGGCCGGCGTCGGCCACCTTCGAAATGCCGACGCTCGAGCCCATGTTGGCCGGCTTGACGAACATCGGATATCCCAGCTCTTTCAGGCGGCCGACGACTGCCGCCGCATCGGCCGCCCACTCGTGCGCCCGCAGCACGGCATAGGCCCCGACCGGCAGGCCGCGCGCCGAGAACGCCAGCTTCATGAAGGCCTTGTCCATGCCGACCGCCGAGGCCAGCACGCCGGCGCCCACGTACGGAAGGTTCGCCAGCTCGAGCAGCCCCTGGACGGTGCCGTCCTCGCCCTGGGGCCCGTGGAGGACCGGAAACACGACGTCGAGCCCGAGGCCCGTGACGCGCGCGCTGTCCTCCGCGTCGCCTTTCCGTCGATCGATCGTGATGACGCTGTCCTCGGCCGGATAGGCCACCAGGTGGGCCTCACGACCCGGCCGCACCACGTGCGCCGAGCCGACGCGGCTCTGCTCGATGACCTCGGAGGCGGCCAGCGCCGCCGGCGGACGGTCGGGCAGGCCCCAGCGGCCGTCCTTCTCGATCCGGATGGCCACCGGCTCGTACCGCGTGCGATCGAGGTGCTTGAAGACGGCGGCGGCGGAGGCCACCGACACTTCGTGCTCGCCCGAGCGGCCACCGTAAATGACGCCAACGCGTAGCTTTTTCACCCGTCACCCGGGATGCAGCGCGCCGGCAGACGCCCGACGCGTACCCGTACTAATATAGCCTAGCGGTCCGGCCCGCCCCCGCCGCCGCGTCGCATGCCCTTCGCATTCCAGCTGAACGCCACGGACGGATCCGCCCGCCGGGGGCGCCTGCTGACCCCGCACGGCGCCATCGAGACCCCGGTCTTCATGCCCGTGGGGACGCAGGCGGCCGTCAAGGCATTGACGGCCCGGGACCTCGCCTCGGCCGGCGCGCGACTCGTGCTCGCCAACACCTACCATCTGCATCTCCGGCCCGGGGAAGGGCCAATCGCCAGGTTGGGCGGGCTGCATCGGTTCATGGGATGGGACGGCGCCGTGCTCACCGACTCGGGAGGCTACCAGGTGTTCAGCCTGGCCGAGCGGCGCACGGTCTCGGAGCGCGGCGTCGAGTTCCGCTCGCATCTGGACGGCAGCGCGCACTTTCTCTCCCCCGAGGGCGCCGTGGACGTGCAGGCGGCGCTGGGATCCGACATCGCCATGGTCCTCGACGAGTGCCTGTCCTGGCCGGCGGCGCACGACGCGGTGCGCGCCTCGACCGAGCTCACCGCCCGATGGGCGCGGCGCGCGCGGGCACGGATGCTCGCGCTGCGCGAGGGGTGCGAGTCCCCCTCCGCCGACGGAGCGCCGACCGCCCCTGTCCCGCTCGTGACGCCGGACCAGGCCCAGTTCGGGATCGTGCAGGGGGGCACCTTTCCCGATCTTCGCGCCTGGTCCGCAGCGGCCACCGTCGAGATCGGGTTCGAGGGCTACGCCCTTGGCGGCCTGAGCGTGGGCGAGCCGGCCGACGATCTGTATGCGACGGTCGAGCACACGGTCGCGGGCCTGCCCGTCGATCGGCCCCGGTACCTCATGGGCGTCGGGACGCCGGCGAACCTGGTCGAAGCCGTGGCGCGCGGGATCGACATGTTCGACTGCGTGCTGCCGACCCGCAATGCCCGGAACGGCCAGCTGTTCACCCGGACGGGGCGGATCAACATCAAGAACGCGCGCTATGCCGAGGACCCGCGGCCGGTGGACGAGGCCTGCGGCTGCTACACCTGCCGCACCGTCTCGCGCGCGTACCTCCGCCACCTCTACGTGAGCGGGGAGATGACGGCCGCCACGCTCAACAGCCTGCACAACGTCCAGTTCTACCTTGACACCATGGAGGCGATCAGGGAGGCTATTGGTTTCGGTCGCTTCGAAGGATTCAGACAGGATTTCCATCGGGCCCGCGACCGCCCCGCGCTCGAGACATGAACCCGACGCCCGCGTTCGCGCACGGCCTCATCGTGGCCATCGCGGCGCCTCCGGACGGAGGCACCGTCAGCCCGTGGGTCCAGCTCATTCCCTTCGCGCTCGTCCTGGCGATCTTCTATTTCATCATCCTGATGCCGATGCGGCGGCGTCAGAAGAAAGTGGACGAGTTCCTCGGGGCGCTCAAGGTGGGCGACAAGGTCGTCACCTCGGGCGGCATCTACGGCAGCATCGTCAAGATGGGCGAGTCGTCCCTGCAGCTGCAGATCGCCGACAAGGTGCGCGTGGAGGTCTCGCGCGCGTCGGTGGTCGGGTATCAGGGGCAGGCGCCCGTCGCCGGCACGGAGGGCGCGGCGCGGTAGGCGTCGCCCGCACTCATCATGAACAAGAATCTCCGCTGGAAGATCCTCGCCATCCTCGGCGTCGTCGCGTTGTGCATCTGGACGATCTACCCGCCGTCCACGAAGGTCCGCCTGGGCCTGGACCTGAAGGGCGGGGTGCACCTGGTGCTGCGCGTCCAGACCGACGATGCGCTGCGGCTGGAGACCGAGACGTCGATGACCCGGATCCGGGAGGCTCTCGTGAAGGCGGGGGCGACCGCCGTCACGGCCACGGCGCCGTCCCCGACCGAGTTCCAGGTGGCGGGCGTGCCGCCCGAGCAGGATGCGGTGCTGCGGCAGGCGGCCACCGAGGTCGAGGCCACCTACAACCGCGAGTCGGGCGTGAACGGCACGTACGCGTTCCGGATGAAGCCGAACATCGCCAACCAGCTGCGGCAGGAGACGGTGGATCAGGCCATCCAGACCATCGAGCGCCGCGTGAACGAGCTGGGCGTGAGCGAGCCCGTGGTCGCCCGGCAGGGCGCGCTCGACCAGATCCTGGTGCAGCTGCCCGGGGTGACCGACGTGGCGCGCGCCAAGGAGATCATCCGCTCGACGTCGCTGCTCGAGCTCAAGCAGGTCGAGCAGGGGCCGGTGAGCGACCGCGCGCAGCTCCTCACGGACGGGCAGGAGCCGCAGGGCACGGAGATCCTGCCTGGCGTGAGCTCGACCCGGACGGGCGAGCCGGGCGGCGTGGTCTACTACCGGGTGATCAAGAACCCCGTGGTGAGCGGCCGCGACCTCCGGAACGCGCGACCGAGCCTCGACGAGAACAACCGGCCGGCCGTCAGCTTCTCGCTGAAGCCGGAGGGGGCCACGAAGTTCGGCAACTTCACCGGCAGCCACGTGGGCAGCTACCTGGCCATCGTGCTGGACCACCGCGTCTACTCGGCGCCGGTGATCGAGGGGCGCATCAACGACGAGGGGCGGATTTCCGGTAACTTCACGCAGCAGGAGGCCAACGACCTCGCGCTGACGCTCCGGTCCGGCGCGCTGCCGGCCTCGCTCACGTACCTCGAGGAGCGCACCGTCGGCCCGACGCTCGGGGCCGATTCGATCCGCGCGGGCGTCATGGCGTCGCTGGTCGGCCTGACGCTCGTCGTGGTGTTCATGCTCACGTTCTACAAGCTGTCGGGCATCAACGCGATCGTGGCGATGGGGATCAACCTGCTCGTGCTGCTCGCGCTGATGGTCTACTTCCACGCGACGATGACGCTGCCGGGCATCGCCGGGTTCATCCTGACGATCGGCATGGGGGTGGACAGCAACGTGCTCATCTTCGAGCGCATCAAGGAGGAGCTGCTCGCCAGCAAGGGCGTGCGGGCGGCGGTCGCGGCGGGCTTCGACCGCGTGTTCCTGACGATCCTCGACACGCACGTGGCCTCGCTCATCGCGGCGGGCTTCCTGTTCCAGTTCGGCACCGGCCCGATCCGCGGGTTCGCGACCACGCTGTCGATCGGCCTGCTGACCAACGTGTTCACGTCGGTGTTCGTGTCGCGGGCGATGTTCGAGCTGGCGCTGGGCCGCGCCAAGACCGCGCGTCTCAGCATCTAGCGACCGCCGGGGTATCCATGCAGATCTTCCACAACGCGAGCTACGACTTCATCCGGTGGCGCTGGCACGCGCTGATCCTGTCGTCGGCCATCATCATCGGCGGCTTCGTCCTGAGCCTGGTGCGCGGTGGCGTGCCGCTCGGCATCGACTTCTCCGGCGGCACGATGGTCGTGGTGAAGTTCAGCCAGCCCGTCGCCGAGGATCAGGTCCGCCACGCGCTCGACGTCGTCGCCGGCGAGAAGATCGTGCAGAAGTACGGCGACCCGGCGCAGCACGAGATCCTCATCCGGCTGCCGCAGGTGAAGGACGCCGAGCACGGCTTCAGCCTGGAACAGGGCGGCCAGGCAGCGGTGGACGCCATCAAGAAGGCGGGGCTGCCGGCCTTCGAGGTGATCAGCACCGACGTGGTCGGGCCCATCATCGGCGCCGATCTGCAGAAGAAAGGCATCTACGCGACGCTGGCGTCCATCGTCGGGCTGACGATCTACATCGCCCTCCGGTTCCGGTTCGTGTTCGCCGTCGGCGCGATCATCGCCACGTTCCACGACATCTTCATCGTGTTCGCGATGCTCAACTTCTTCGGATACGAGCTGACGCTGAACATCGTGGCGGCGATCCTGACGATCACCGGCTACTCGGTGAACGACACGATTGTCATCTTCGACCGGGTCCGCGAGAACTCGCGCCTGCTGCGCCGGGAGCCGCTCGACAAGGTGGTGAACCTGAGCGTGAACCAGACGCTCGGCCGCACCATCATCACGTCGGGCACGACGTTCCTCGCGGTGCTGGCCCTGTACGTGTTCGGCGGCGAGGTGCTGCGCGGCTTCGCGTTCACGATGCTGGTGGGTGTCATCAGCGGCACCTACTCCACCGTGTTCATCGCCGCCACGATCGCGATCATCCTGAGCGGCCGGCGCGCGTCGGCCGGGCGCGCGGCCGCGCCGGTCGAAGAGGCCGCCGGGCGCCCCCGCAAGGGCGGCCGCGGCCGCAACGTGCGCGTCTCGTAGGCGCCGACGCCGGTGCTGCTGCTCGAAGCGGCGCTGCTCGGCGTCGTGCAGGGACTCACCGAGTTCCTGCCGGTGTCGAGCTCCGCGCACCTCATCCTCGCGCGGACGTTCTTCGGCTGGGATGCCGAGCAGTTCGGGCGGCCGTTCGACGTGGCGTGCCACGTCGGCACGCTCGCCGCCATCCTGATCTATTTCCGGGCCGACCTCACCGCGATGGCCGCGGCCGTCCCGCGGCTGCTGCGCACGCCGCGCGACCGCCCGGCGCGCCTGCTCTGGCTGGTCGTGCTGGGGACGATTCCGCTCGTGCCGATCGGGCTCGTGCTCGCCGACCGCGAGGACGCCCTCAGGACGCCGCCCGTCATCGTGGCCACGCTCGCCCTGGTCGGCGTCGCCATGCTCGTGGCGGAACGGCTCGGCCGGGGCACGCGTCCGGCCGAGGACCTCGGCCCGACCGAGGCCGTCGGGCTGGGCGTCGCCCAGGCGATGGCGCTCGTTCCCGGCGTGTCGCGGTCCGGTGCCACGATCACCGTCGGCCTGGCCCTCGGCCTCGAGCGCGAGGCCGCGGCGCGGTTCTCCTTCCTGCTGGGCGCGCCGGCGATGCTGGCCGCCGCTGCCCACGAGGGACACCGGATGCTCGGCCAGCCGATGGACGCGGCCACGCTGCAGGTGTTCCTGGTGGGCATCGTCGTCTCGGGCGTGGTGGGCTACGCGACGGTGAAGTATTTCCTGCGCTACCTGGCGGGCCACAGGCTCGCCGTGTTCGCCTGGTACCGCATCGCCCTGGCGGGCGTGACCCTCGTGTGGCTCCATCTCTGACGTCCTAGGGGGAGGCCCGGGTGATTCAGTGGCTGCGCCGGCGGTTCATCGCCGGCTTCTTCGTCACCGTCCCGGTCATCGCGACCGTCCTGGCGCTCGTCTGGGTGTTTCGCGTCGTGGACGGCTTCACCTCGCCGATCTACACGCGCGTGCTCGGCCGCACGCTGCCCGGGCTCGGACTGGCGACGACGATCGTGGCCGTGCTGCTCGTGGGGATCGTGGCGACCAACGTGATCGGGCGGCGCCTGCTCCTGCGGGTCGAGCACTGGCTCATGCTGGTGCCGCTGTTCCGCACCGTGTACGCGCCGGTGCGGCAGCTCGTCCTGGCGTTCTCGCCCGAGAACGAGTACGGCTTCAAGCAGGTCGTGCTGGTGACCGACCCGCAAGGCGGGTACGTCATCGGGTTCCTCACCCGGGAGTTCAGCGTGGCTGCCGGCGGAACGACGCAGGCGCTCGTGGCCGTCTACGTGCCGACCAATCACGTCTACCTGGGCGACGTCCGCATCTACGCCCGCGAGGATGTCGTGTTTCCCGACCTGACGGTCGAGGAAGGGGTCCGGATCTTCCTGACCGGCGGCATGGCACTGCCGGGCCGGGTGGAGGGGCGGCGGGCGGCCGCCGAGCTCGCGTCGGGGGGTGTGAGGCCGGACCGGTCTCAGCTATAATCGCTCGTTTGCGCGGACCGGGTGCGTTCCGCCCGGAAGCGCCGCCCGTCGGTGGGCCCAGCGGGGCCGGCCTTGCCGGCCGTGACTCTTCGAGGATGGACTCCATGAGCGTGTGTGAAACGCCGACGGCGCCCCGCGACGTCCGCACCGGCGCCGGCCGGCTGATCGCGGCCGCCGCAGGACTTGCGGCAGTGGCGCTCGCGCCCGTCCGGGCCCTGGCGGCCCAGCCGGCCGCCGCCGAGCACCATGGGGGCGAGGCCAACCTGGTGCTGCCCGACCTGGGCGCGGTGCAGTTCCTGGGCTTCGACGGCCACACCCTGCTGCTGTTCGGGCTGCTGGTCTGCGCGCTGGGGCTGCTGTTCGGCCTGGTGATCTACGTGCAGCTCAAGAACCTTCCCGTGCACGAGTCGATGCGCGAGGTCTCCGAGCTGATTTACGAGACCTGCAAGACGTATCTGCTGCAGCAGGGCAAGTTCCTGCTGATCCTCGAGCTCTTCATCGGGGTGATCATCGCGTTCTACTTCGGCGTGCTGCAGCATTTGAGCCCAATGAAGGTGGGCATCATCCTGCTCTTCAGCCTGATCGGCATCGGCGGCAGCTACGGCGTCGCCTGGTTCGGCATCCGCGTGAACACGTTCGCGAACTCGCGCACGGCGTTCGCCAGCCTCCAGGGCCTGCCGTATCCCTGCTACGCAATCCCGCTCAAGGCGGGCATGAGCATCGGCATGATGCTCATCAGCGTCGAGCTGCTGATGATGCTCTTCATCCTGCTGTTCATCCCCGGCGACTACGCCGGCCCGTGCTTCATCGGCTTCGCCATCGGCGAGTCGCTCGGCGCCGCCGCCCTCCGGATTGCCGGCGGCATCTTCACGAAGATCGCCGACATCGGGTCGGATCTCATGAAGATCGTCTTCAAGATCAAGGAAGACGACGCGCGCAATCCCGGCGTGATCGCGGACTGCACGGGCGACAACGCGGGCGACTCGGTCGGGCCGTCGGCCGACGGGTTCGAGACCTACGGCGTCACCGGCGTGGCGCTCATCTCGTTCATCCTGCTCGCCGTGAACAACCCGACCACGCAGATCCAGCTGCTCGTGTGGATCTTCGTGATGCGCATCGTGATGGTGGTGGCCTCGGGCCTGTCGTACCTCGTGAACGAGGCATGGGCGAAGGGGCAGTACGCCCGGGCGGCCGTCATGAACTTCGAGGCTCCGCTGACGCGGCTGGTCTGGCTGACCTCCTTCGTGTCGATCGGCTTCACCTACCTCACCTCGTACTTCCTCATCCCGACGCTGGGCGACGGCAGCCTCTGGTGGAAGCTCTCCACGGTCATCACGTGCGGCACGCTCGCGGGGGCGGTCATCCCGGAGCTCGTCAAGGTCTTCACGTCCACCGAGTCGCTGCACGTGCGCGAGATCGTCACGTCCTCCGAGGAGGGCGGCGCATCGCTCAACATCCTGTCCGGGTTCGTGGCGGGCAACTTCTCGGCCTACTGGCTGGGCATGAGCATCCTGGCGCTGATGGCCATCGCCTACAAGGTGAGCGAGATGGGCCTGGGCGACGTCGGGATGATCGCGCCGGCGGTCTTCGCCTTCGGCCTGGTGGCGTTCGGGTTCCTCGGCATGGGCCCGGTGACCATCGCCGTGGACTCGTACGGCCCGGTGACCGACAACGCGCAGTCGGTGTTCGAGCTCTCGACGATCGAGCAGCTCCCCGGCATCGAGACCGACATCCGGGCCACGTTCGGCTTCACCCCCGACTTCGAGCGCGCCAAGCAGCACCTCGAGGAGAACGACGGCGCCGGCAACACGTTCAAGGCCACGGCGAAGCCGGTCCTCATCGGCACGGCCGTGGTCGGCGCGACGACCATGATCTTCTCGATCATCGTGGCGCTCACCGAGGGGCTGAAGCCGGACCTGGTGGCGAAGCTCTCGCTGCTGCACCCGCCGTTCCTGCTCGGCCTCATCACGGGCGGCGCGATGATCTACTGGTTCACCGGCGCCTCGACCCAGGCGGTGACGACGGGCGCGTACCGAGCGGTGGAGTTCATCAAGGCCAACATCCGGCTGGAGGGCGCCACGAAGGCCTCGGTGAGCGACAGCAAGAAGGTGGTCGAGATCTGCACGCAGTACGCGCAGCGCGGGATGTTCAACATCTTCCTCGGCGTGTTCTTCGGGACGCTGGCGTTCGCGTTCGTGGAGCCGTTCTTCTTCATCGGCTACCTGGTATCGATTGCGCTTTTCGGCCTGTATCAGGCGATATTCATGGCCAATGCCGGCGGCGCCTGGGATAATGCCAAGAAGGTCGTGGAGGTCGAGCTGAAGCAGAAGGGCTCGCCCCTGCACGACGCGACGGTCGTGGGCGACACGGTCGGTGACCCGTTCAAGGACACATCGTCGGTGGCCATGAACCCGGTGATCAAGTTCACGACGCTGTTCGGGCTGCTGGCGGTGGAACTGGCCGTGAGCCTGTCGAACCAGCACGGAGACGGTCTGACGACCCTGCTGGCGGCAGGGTTCTTCGCGGTGTCTGCGTATTTCGTCTGGCGGTCGTTCTACGGCATGCGCATCCAGCGGGAGCAACGCCGGGCGTAACCGGTTGAGGGATGTTGACTTCGCGGGAATGCGGCCGCTAGAATGCCGGGGTTTTCGACCCGTTCGGGGCGGTTCCGACGGGCCGGGGGGCATCCGGCCGGTTTTTCCCAGGCTGGCAGCGACGCTTCCTCGGCCGAGCAGTCGTCCGGAATCCGGCGGTCCGGGTGTGGTCGAGGCAACCTCGAGTGAGCGCTGCTGTCGGTCTGGCCATGACGCGGCCGCCTCGCTGAGGCGGTCTTCAGCCGTTCGTCACGGGCCGCGATGCGGCCGTCATCAGGCCGCGGTTGAGGTGGGGACTCGGAGCCGAATTCGATCGCCCGGTGTCTAACCGGGTACGCTGCAGCAGGCCGAGGCGCCGGCAGCTGCCCGGGCCGGTTCCCGACGGAACGGTTGACCCGGCCACACGGGCCGTTCGACGGTCTGAAGGAGGAGACGTTCGTGGCACGCGACATCTTCGGCGACGTTGTCCACCCGTCGATCAGGGTGGGCGGCCAGAAGTGGTACACCGTTCCGCTGTCCATCCTCGTTCACACGGTCCTCATCGCGGCCGTCATCATCATCCCGCTCCTGGCGGCCAACGCGCTGCCTGAAGTGCCGTCGATGATGGCGTTCGTGGCGACTCCGCCGCCCCCGCCGCCGCCGCCGCCCCCGCCGCCTCCGCCGGCCTCCGCCGCCCCGCAACCGGTGACCCCGACCAACGTCAACCCGAACGCCGCGCCCATCGAGGCGCCGAAGGAGATCCGGCGCGAGGCCAGCATCGACACCGGCTTTGAAGGTGTGGCCGGGGGCGTCGAAGGCGGCGTGCCGGGTGGGGTGGTCGGCGGCGTCGTGGGCGGACTGCCGGAAGCGCCACCGCCGCCCCCGGCGGCGCCGGTCCGCGTCGGCGGCAACATCAAGGCCCCGACCAAGACGAAGATGGTCAATCCCGTCTACCCGCCAATTGCCCAGTCGGCGCGTGTGCAGGGAATCGTGATCATCGAAGCGACGATCGGACCCAATGGACGGGTCACCGACGCCAAGGTCCTGCGGTCGATCCCGCTCCTCGATCAGGCGGCGCTCGACGCGGTGAAGCAGTGGGAGTTCACGCCGACGCTCCTCAACGGCGTGCCGGTCCCGGTCATCATGACAGTCACGGTGCAGTTCACCCTGCAGTAGCGGTCACCCGGTCACGCGTATTCAAATTTCAGCGGAGGATGGAACGATGGAAGGTGGTTTGAACCTGATTGACCTGTGGGGCTCGATGACCTGGGTGGCCAAGGGCGTCGCCTTCATCCTGTTCTTCATGTCCATGTGGTCGTTCGGCGTCGCAATCGAGCGCATCTACACGTTCACCCAGGCCCGGAGCCAGTCCAAGGCCTACGCGCCCCAGGTCGCCAAGCACCTGAAGGACGGCCGGTTGAAGGACGCGATCGCCCTGTCCTCGTCGAAGACGTTCCGCTACAGCCACCTCGCCAAGGTCGTCCTGGCGGGCCTGCAGGAGTACCAGTTCCAGCAGGAGACCGGCGGCGGGCTCAGTCGTGAGGACATGGTCGACAGCGTCCGCCGTTCGATCCAGCGGGCCACGGCGCTGACGCAATCGGACCTGAAGAAGGGCGTCAACACGCTGGCGACCATCGGCACGACCGCCCCGTTCGTCGGCCTGCTCGGCACGGTCGTCGGCGTCATCAACGCATTCGTCGGCATCGCGGCCACCGGGTCGGGCGGCATCGGCGCCGTCTCGGGCGGCATCGCCGAGGCACTGGTCGAGACCGCGCTCGGCCTGATCGTGGCCATCCCGGCGGTCTGGTTCTACAACTACCTGACGGGCCGTCTCGACTACTTCAACGTCGAGATGGACAACTCGTCGTCCGAGCTGGTCGACTACTTCATCAAGAAGACCGCGTAAGGCAGCACGTGTCCGCCGGCAGGCGGGTCTCCGGACCCGCCGTGGCGGGCTACACTGGAACGAGGGAGTACAGGCCATGGCCATGCAGCTCGGCGGGAAAGGCGGAGTCAAGTCGGACATCAACGTGACGCCCCTCGTGGACGTCATGCTGGTGCTGCTGATCATCATGATGATCATCGCGCCCATGCTCCAGAAAGGTGTCGACGTGAAGCTGCCCACCGCCTCGAACACCGTCGACAAGCCGGAGACGCAGGACCAGACGGTCGTGGCCGTCTCGGCGGACGGGCGGCTGTTCCTGGACACCGTCGAAGTGCCCGAGAACGACCTGGCGCGGCGTGTGACCGACAAGCTCGAATCGAAGAAGGCGAAGATCGTCCTGATCAAGGCGGACGAGGACGCGCCGTACGCCCGTGTGATGGCCGCTATGGACGCCCTGCGCAAGGCGCAGGTCGAGGACATGGGCCTCGTCACCGAGCGCAAGATCAGGCCGGGGCAGCAGGGAGGCAATTGACATGAAGCACGCCCACAAGCACCACGGGGCCGAAATCATCGTCCGCGGCGAGGCGCCGCACGTCTCGGCGGACATGAACGTCACGCCGCTCATCGACGTGCTGCTCGTGCTGCTGGTGATCTTCATGGCGGCGCTGCCGCTCACCCAGAAGGGCCTCGACATCAACCTCCCGGCCCAGGCCGAGTCGAAGCCGGACACCGCGCAGACCGACCAGATCGTGCTGGAGTTCACGGCCGACCGCCGGATCTCGGTGAACAAGCAGGACACGAGCCTGCGCGACCTCGAGAACAAGCTGCGCACGATCTACGAGCAACGCCGCGACAAGACCCTCTTCATCGCGGGCGCCGGCACGTTGCGCTACGGTGAGATCGTCAACGTGATCGACGCCGCGAAGGGTGCCGGCGTCGAGAAGGTCGGCATCATCACCGACGGCATGAGGAAGGAAGCCGGGGTCGCCGCGAAGAGCGACTAGGGGGACAGGCTACCAGCACCTGCGCCCCACGGCTCCCGAAGCGCACGGCCACCCGCGGCGACCCCCGGGGTGGCCGTTCTTCGTTTCAACGGCAGATGCCCAGGACCGGAAAGCTCATCCTCGTCAAGGAGCCAGGCGCGTTTCCGCGCCTGCGCCCCGCCACCGCGCTCGGCATCGACGGCGCGTCGGGACAGGTGATCCTCGACCAGGCGCTGCCGCTCGCCGACGGCGCCTCGCAGACCGTCCCGCGGGACTGGTGCTACGAATTCGATCCCGAGGTGATGGACGCGGTGAACGGGCTGGTGGTGTCGGCGCAGGACAAGCTGAACGCCGCCGGGCAGATTGCGGCCCTGGAGCTGCAGCCCGCCCAGATCGAGACCCCCGAAGACGAGGACCTCATCTTCCACTGAACCGGACGCTTCAGCTCGCCCGGCATCTGTGGCGCAGGCCTTCAGGCCTGCCCGGTCCACCTGTAGCGCAGGCCTTCAGGCCTGCCCGGTCCATGAGCACCACATGCGGCAGGCCTGAAAGACCTGCGCTGGATACCCACGTTCGCTCAGACGTGCTTCGCCAGCCCGAGCGCGTGCGATCGCAGCACCCGCAGGTAGTTCGCCCGCTCGAAGGCCGCCGGGTCCGGCACGTTCCGGTAGCTCAGGCTGCCGAACATCTGGCGCACCGACTCGTACTCGTGCTCCGCCATCCACCGGACCATCTGCTCGCGGACGGCCGACAGGTGGTCGATGCCGCGCTGGAGCAGCGCCGAGGTCATCATCGCGACGCGCGCTCCGGCCATCATCGTCTTCAGCACGTCGCGCGCGGTGTGCACGCCGCCGGTGACCCCCAGATCGGACCGGAGCCGGCCGTGGAGGATGGCCACCCAGTGCAGGCGGAGCAGCAGCTCGTCCGAGCTGCTGAGGGACAGGTGCGGCCGGACGTCCAGGGCCTCCAGGTCGAAGTCCGGCTGGTAGAAGCGGTTGAACAGCACGAGGCCGTCCGCCCCCGCATCGTCCAGGCGGGCCGCGATATGGGCCGGCGCGCTGAAGTAGGGGCCGAGCTTCACGGCGAGCGGCAGCCGCACCGCCTGGCGCACCGCCGAGACGAGGTCGACGTACGCGTCCTCGACCGACGAGGCCGGCTCGGAGGCGCTCGTCGGAATCCGGTAGATGTTCAGCTCGAGCGCCGACGCGCCGGCCTGCTCGATGCGCCTGGCGAAGTCGATCCAGCCGCCGCGCGACACGCCGTTCAGGCTCGCGATGACAGGCACCCGGACCGCCTCCCGCGCCTGCCGCACGTGTTCGAGATAGCCGTCGGGACCGAGGTTGTAGCTGGTCATGTCGGGGAAGTACGACGTGGACTCGGCGTAGCTCTCGCCGATCGAGAGGAACCGGTCCAGGTCACGGCTCTCCGCGGTGAGCTGCTCCTCGAACAGCGAGTGGAGGACGATCGCGCCCGCGCCGGCGTCTTCCATGCGCCGGATTGCGTCGAGGTGCTCGGCCAGCGGCGAGGCCGAGCAGACGAGCGGGTTGCTCAGCGGCAGGCCCAGCCAGCTCGTGGTCAGGTCGATCATGAGCGTGCTCCCGCGGCCGGTGCGGCCGCCACGGTCGGTGTCTCCGCCTCCCGCTCGTACCATCGCCAGCGCGCGAGCACCTCGTCCTGCGCCTCGGAGAGCAGGCGCGCGGCGTCGTCGGGGCTGGACTGAGCGAGCATCGTGTATCGCGTCTCGTTGTAGGCGTAGCTCTTGAGCGGCAGCGTCGGCGGCTTGGAGTCCAGCTGCAGCGGGTTGAGGCCCTCGGCCCGCCGCCTCGGGTCGAACCGGAACAGCGGCCAGTAGCCGCTGGCCACGGCCGCCTTCTGCTGGTCCAGCCCGTGGACCATGTCGTAGCCGTGCGCGATGCAGGGGCTGTAGGCGATGACGAGCGAGGGGCCGGGGAACGCTTCCGCCTCGCGCAGCACCCGCAGCGTGTGCATGTCGCTTGCGCCTAGCGCGATTCGCGCGACGTAGGCGGTGCCGTACGTCATCGCCATGGCGGCCAGGTCCTTCTTGCCGGTCCGTTTCCCGGCGGCGGCGAACTTGGCCACCGCGCCCCGGGGCGTAGCCTTCGACATCTGCCCCCCCGTGTTCGAGTACACCTCGGTGTCGAGCACGAGCAGGTTCACGTCTTCGCCGGAAGCAATCACGTGATCGAGGCCGCCGAACCCGATGTCGTAGGCCCACCCGTCGCCGCCGACGATCCAGACGCTCCGCCGCACGAGGGCATCGGCGACCGCCAGCAGGTCCGCGCTCCTGGGGTCGGCCAGCCGGGTGAGCCTGGCCTTGAGCTCGGCGACGCGGCCGCGCTGCCGCGTGACCGCGTCCTCGTCGCGGCCGCCGTCGGCCAGGGTGTCCACGAAGCCGTCGCCCAGTTGCGGCCGCAGGCCGTCGAGCAGGTGCCGCGCCTGCCGGGCCTGCGCGTCCACCGCCAGCCGCATGCCCAGGCCGAACTCCGCGTTGTCCTCGAACAGCGAGTTCGACCAGGCGGGTCCGCGGCCCTCGGCGTTGGCCGTCCAGGGCGTCGTCGGCAGGTTGCCGCCGTAGATGGAGGAGCAGCCCGTGGCGTTGGCCACGATGGCCCGGTCGCCGAACAGCTGGGTCACGAGCTTGAGATACGGTGTTTCTCCGCACCCCGCGCAGGCGCCCGAGAACTCGAACAGGGGCTGCAGCAGCTGGATGTCCTTGACCTGCGCGTGATTGAGGCCTTCGCGCGGCGCCTCCGGCAGCGACAGGAAGAAGTCCCAGCGGGCCCGCTCGGCCGGGCGCTCCGCCGGCGCGCGCGGCACCATGTTGAGGGCCTTCTTCCGGGCCTCCGACTTGCTCTTGGCCGGGCAGACCTCGACACACAGGCTGCAGCCGGTGCAGTCCTCGGCCGCCACCTGCAGCGTGTACCGCTCGGATTCCCGGCCCTTCCAGCGCGCCGCCGACGTCAGGAAGCCCTCGGGCGCCTCCCGGAGGGCCTGATCCGTTGCCAGCTTCGCGCGGATGACGCCGTGCGGGCACACCAGGACGCACTTGCCGCACTGGATGCAGATGTCCGGCTCCCACACGGGCGCCTCGAGCGCGATGTTCCGCTTCTCGTAGGCCGCGGTCCCGACCGGCCAGGTGCCGTCGGCGGGCATGGCGCTGACCGGGAGCTGGTTGCCTCCGCCGGCCATCAGGCTCGCGGTGACCGTCCGCACGAACTCCGGCGCGCGCTCGTCCACGAGGCGCAGCGTGTCGAAGCGGCTGGTGGCGGTCTTCGGGATCGGCACCTCGACGAGCGCCGACAGCGTCCGGTCCACGGCCGCGTGGTTTCTCGCGACGACCGCCTCGCCGCGCTTGCCGTACGTCTTCTCGATCGAGTGCTTGATCGCCGTGATGGCATCCTCGCGCGGCAGCACGCCGCTCAGCGCGAAGAAGCAGGTCTGCATGATCGTGTTGATCCGGCGTCCCATCCCCAGCTCACCGGCGAGCGCGGCGGCGTCGATCACGAACAGGCGCAGCCGCCCGTCGATCAGCTGCTGCTGCGCGGACCGCGGGAGCCGGTCCCAGATTTCCGAGGGCCCCCAGGGGCTGTTCAGCAGAACGGTCGCCCCGGGGAGCGCCGTGCCGAGGACGTCCAGCTGCGACAGCAGCTCGAACTGGTGGCACGCGACGAAGGCGGCCTGTGCGACGAGGTACGTGGACCGGATCGGCCGCGGGCCGAATCGCAGGTGCGACACGGTCGTCGAGCCCGCCTTCTTCGAGTCGTACACGAAGTAGCCCTGTGCGTAGAGGTCAGTCTCCTCGCCGATGATCTTGATCGAGTTCTTGTTGGCCGACACGGTCCCGTCCGATCCGAGGCCGAAGAAGACCGCGGAAGTGACGTCCGGGTCCGCCGTGGAGAACGCGGTATCCACGGTCAGGCTCGTCTGCGACACGTCGTCGTCGATCCCGACGGTGAAGTGGCGCTTCGGCGCGGCGCCGCTCAGCTCGGCGAACACGGCGGCCGCCATGGCCGGCGTGAACTCCTTCGATCCGAGACCATACCGCCCGCCGGTCACCGCGGGCGCGACGCCTCGCCGCGGCCACTCGTCGAGGGCGGCGATCACGTCGAGATAGAGCGGCTCGCCCACGCTCCCCGGCTCCTTCGTGCGGTCGAGGACCGCCACCGCGCGCACCGTCTCCGGCAGCGCGGCGGCGAAGGCCTCGCCGGCAAACGGCCTGTAGAGGCGGACCTTCAGCAGGCCGACCTTCTCGCCCCGGGCGACCAGGGCGTCAACGGCCTCGTGCGCGGCCTCGGCGCCGGATCCCATCATCACGATCACGCGCTCGGCGTCCGGGGCGCCCACGTAGTCGAAGAGGCGGTACGTGCGTCCCACGCGCGCCGCGAACCGGTCCATCGCCAGCTGCACGATGCGGGGCAGGGCGCGGTAGTAGGGGCCGACCGATTCGCGTCCCTGGAAGTAGACGTCGGGATTCTGGGCGGTGCCGCGGATGACCGGATGATCGGGCGAGAGCGCCCGCTGCCGGTGCGCCTGCACGAGCCGCGAATCCACCAGCGCTGCCAGGTCGTCCTCGCCGACCAGGGCAATCTTGTTCAGCTCGTGCGACGTGCGGAAGCCGTCGAAGAAATGCAGGAAGGGTACCCGGCCCTCGAGGGTCGCCAGGTGGGCCACGACGGCCAGATCGTGCGCTTCCTGGACGGAGCCGGAGCAGAGCAGGGCCGCCCCGGTGGCCCGGCACGCCATGACGTCCTGGTGATCGCCGAAGATCGAGAGCGCCTGGGCCGCCAGCGACCGCGCCGCCACATGGATTACCGCGGAGGTCAGCTCGCCGGCAATCTTGTACAGGTTGGGCAGCATCAGGAGCAGGCCCTGTGACGCCGTGAAGGTGGTGGTGAGTGCCCCGGCCTGCAGAGCGCCGTGCACCGCGCCGGCCGCGCCGCCCTCGCTCTGCATCTCCACGATGCGGGGCACGACGCCCCAGAGATTCGGGCGGCCTTCGCTGGCCCACTGGTCGGCGAGCTCGCCCATCGGCGACGAGGGTGTGATCGGATAAATGGCGATGACTTCGTCGAGCGCGTACGCCACGCGCGCGGCGGCCTCGTTGCCGTCCAGGGTCGCAAGGGGCATTGGGTCCTCCCGGCCCTTGCAGTAGCAGCACCTGTGCCGCCCGGGAGGCGCGGCCTGTGGCGGAAATTGCGGCCTGAAACGACAAGAGGCCGTGCGATGGCACGGCCTCTTGCGGATTATTCCCCGGTGTGCGGGGGTTGTCGCCCGGCCGGGACGTCAGTTCCCGGCGCCGGTGGTCTTCTTCTTCTGGAGGGCCTTGGCCTGGTCGCGCAGGGCGTCGGCCTGCTTCAGCAGCTCGAGCTGCGCCTTGCGGTCCTTCTCGAGGGTCGCCTGGACGCGGAGCAGCAGCCCCTTGTAGACGATGGCCTCGAGGTAGTCCGGCTTGATCTTGACGGCCTTGTCGGCGGCCTGGATGCCCGCGGTGACGTACTTGCGCTTCTCCGGATCCTTGAGCGACTTGTCGCGGAACGTCTTGTCCCAGTAGTAGACCGCGATCGTGTAGTAGCCCTCGGGGTTCTGGGGGTCGGCCGCCGCGCGCTGCTCGAGGGCGTCGATCGTCTTGTCGAACTGTCCCTGGCGGTTGTAGTAGCCGGCCAGCTGCATGTATACCGCCGGGTCCTTCGGCCTGGCGTCGCGCGCCTTGAGGATCGTCGCCTCGGCGTCGTCATACCGGCCGGCGTCCTCGTAGATCTTGGCGAGAGCGAAGTAGTTCGACGGGTCCGTCGGATCCATCTGAATCATTTTCTGGAGGATGGGCTCGGCCTGCGACGGGTCGTTCAGCTTGTCCTGGCCGTAGCAGGCCACCAGGTACTGGTACGACAGCTTCCGCAGCTTGGGGTTGTCGTTGATGGTCTCGGTGGCCTTCTTGTAGTACTCGACCGCGTGCTGGAGATTGGCGTCGTTCTGGGCTTCTCCTTTGCGCGCGGGCTTGTACAGGTTGTCGTAGCTGTTGGCCAGGTAGAAGTAGGCGTCGTGCAGCTGCGGGTTGTGCCCGATCGCCTGCTGGTACTTGTCCACCGCCTTCTGGTAGTCCTGGGCCTGATAGGCGGCGTTGGCGTCCTTGAGCGCCATCTGGCCCTTGAGCATCTCGATCTTGCCGCAGGCGGTGGTGCCGAGGGCCGCCACGGCGAGTGCGGCAGCCACCAGCACTGCGCGGGAATGCATTCGCATCCGATCTCCCCCTGAACGTCGGTTTCAGATAATGCCGATCAACGGCCCCCCCTCGGCCGGTCAGGGGAACTGCCGAAACCGGGCCAGTATAGTGAAGCCAAAAAACCAGCGTCAAGCCGCGATCGCGAAGCCGGCGTCCCGCCACGGTGCGCCCCGAGGGCGCCCTGCTATGATGAGCCAGACGGAGCCTTTCCTCATTAGACACCGCTTCTCATGATTCGCTTCGAGGATCTGGTCGAGAAGGTGCGGGCCTACAACCCCGACGCCGACCTCGAACTGCTCAGGCGCGCCTACGTGTTCTCGGCCTTCGAGCACAAGGGACAGGTGCGCCATTCCGGCGAGCCCTATATGGTCCACCCGCTCGAGGTGGCGGACCTGCTGGCCGACATGCGCCTCGACGCGGTCGCCATCGCCGCGGGGCTCCTGCACGACGTCGTCGAGGACACCCTGACGACCATCGAGCGGATCCAGGAGCTGTTCGGCCCCGAGGTCGCGCACGTCGTCGAGGGGGTGACCAAGATCAGCACGATCCCGTTCTCCTCGAGCGAGGAGCGGCAGGCCGAGAACTTCCGCAAGATGCTGCTGGCCATGGTGGACGACATCCGCGTCATCCTGGTCAAGCTGGCGGACCGGCTGCACAACATGCGGACCCTGCACCACCTGCCCGAGGACCGGCGGCTGAAGATTGCGCAGGAGACCCTCGACATCTACGCGCCCATAGCCAACCGGCTCGGGATGAGCAAGGTGAAGAACGAGCTCGAGGAGCTGTGCTTCCGGTACCTGGAGCCGAAGGCGTTCGAGTCGCTGCGCGGGCGCGTCGAGGCCAGGCGGCGGTCGGCGGAGAGCCTGATCGAGGGGCTGAAGGCCACAATCGAGGCGAAGCTCGCCGAGGCGCAGGTGCCGTTTGTGGCCATCGACGGCCGCATCAAGCGTCTGTACAGCATCTGGCAGAAGCTGAAGAAGCAGAAGATCGAGCTCGACCAGGTGTACGACTTCGTCGCGCTCCGCATCATCACCCGCTCGGTCCGTGACTGCTACGCGGTGCTCGGCATCATCCACAACACGTGGTCGCCGGTGCCCGGCCGCATCAAGGACTTCATCGCGATGCCGCGGCCGAACGGGTACCAGGCGCTGCACACGTCCGTGATCAGCGAGAAGGGCACCCCGTTCGAGGTCCAGATCCGGACCGGGGAGATGCACCAGCAGGCCGAGGAGGGCATTGCCGCACACTGGAAGTACAAGGAGGGCCGCGTCGGCGACCAGCGCGACGAGCGTTACTTCAAGTGGATGCGGCAGCTGCTCGAGTGGCAGCAGGAGGTCCACGATCCCCAGGAGTTCATCAACAACCTGAAGATCGACCTCTATCCCGAGGAGGTCTACATCTTCACGCCCCGCGGCGAGGTCAAGGCGCTGCCGCGCGGGGCGACGCCCATCGACTTCGCCTACGCCATCCACACCGACGTGGGGCACCGCTGCGTCGGCGCGCGCGTCAACGGCAAGATGGTGCCGCTGCGGACGCGCCTCAAGAACGGCGACATCGTCGAGATCGTCACGCAGGCCGGCCATACGCCCAGCCGTGACTGGCTCGGCTCGGTGGTCACCTCGCGCGCGCGGCAGAAGATCCGCCACTTCGTGCAGCAGGAGGAGAAGGCGCGGAGCATCGATCTCGGGCGCAAGCTGTTCGAGAAGGAGGCGCGGCGCTTCGGCCTGAACGCGAAGACGTTGGTGGACACGCCCGAATTCGCGAAGCTGGCCGAGGAGTACGGCGGGGGCAAGGCCGACGAGCTGATGGCCTCGCTGGGATACGGCCGCCTGGCGGCCCGCACCGTGCTCACCAGGCTGGTCCCGGCCGACCAGCTGCAGGAGAAGCCGGCCGACAACCGGGTCGTCTCGGCCGTCAAACGCGTGCTGCGCCCCGGCGAGGACCGGATCAAGGTCAACGGCGTGGACGACCTGCTCGTGTACCGCGCGCGCTGCTGCAACCCGATCCGCGGCGAGAAGATCGTCGGTTACATCAGCCGCGGCAAGGGCGTCGCCGTCCACTCCGCCAACTGCCCCAACGTCGTGAACCTGCTGTACGACCCCGAGCGCCGGATTGCCGTCGAGTGGGAGAAGAGCACCGAGCAAGCGCCGCGCTACACCGTCCGCCTGACGATGCAGGTCGAGGACCGGAAGGGGATCCTCGCCGACCTCAGCGCCAAGGTGGCCGACATCAACACCAACATCACCAGCGTCGATGCCACCACCGACGAGGATCACCGCGGCCGCATCGACATGACCGTCGAGATCAGCGACCTGAAGCACCTGGAGAAGGTGATGAAGTCGCTGAAGTCGGTGGAGGGTGTGCTGGGGGTGGAGCGGTCGGTCCGGTAGTAGGCAGTTGGCAGTAGGCGGTAGGCAGTAGGCAGTAGGCAGTAGGCAGTAGGCGGTTTCAGCCGCGCGGCGCGCAACGCCGGGACTAGGCACGCCGTCGCCGCGACGATGAGAACGAACGCGGCCGCTCCGAGATAGCTCACCGGATCCCGCGAGCTCACGCCGTAGAGCAGCGTGCCGGCCGATCTGGCGGCCACGACGGCGAGCAGCAGGCCCGCGCCGAGCCCTACCGCCGTGACGCCGACGCCCTGACCGCAGGACGAGCGCCAGCAGCCGTCCCGGCGTCGCGCCCAGCGCCGCTCGCACGGCCAACTCGCGCGTCCGCTGAGCGACACTCCACGCCAGCACCCCGAACAGGCCCACGCCTGCAATCGCGATGGCAAGTCCTCCAAACAGCGCGAGCAGGACCGAGTAGAGCCGCGGCCTGGCGAGCTGCTCGCTCAACCGGCGCCTCCATCGTCATGACGGATCCGAGCGCCAGCGCGGGGATCACCTCGTGCACGACTGCACGGAAGACGGGTGTGAGCGGCGCCGGATCGTCCACTGTGCGAACCGCGACCATGGGATTGCCGCCAGGCTGCTCCGCCCACTGGGCCGCCGGGACTCTCCCATTTCCCAATTCTCAGGCGTACGAGCCAAATCGCTCACCTCCCTGGGAGTTCGGAGTTGCGGAGTTGGGAGGTGGCCTGGAACTGCCTACTGCCTGCTGCCTGCTGCCTACTTCACGTACGCGATGACGTCGATCTCGATACGCGCGTCCTTCGGCAGCCGGGCGGCCTGGACGGTCGAGCGGGCGGGTGCCGGCGAGGTGAAGAAGGTCGCGTAGACCTCGTTCATCGCGGCGAAGTCGTTCATGTCGGCGAGAAAGACGGTCGTCTTGACGACCGAGTCGAGCGTGGCCCCGGCGGCCTCGAGCACGGCTCCCAGATTCTGCAGCACCTGGCGCGTCTGCGCCGCGATATCGCCGTCCACCATCGCCCCGGTCGTCGGCTCCAGCGGGATCTGACCCGAGCAGAAGACAAGCCGGCCGGTGCGGACGGCCTGGGAGTACGGGCCGATGGCCCTGGGCGCCTGATCGGTGGCGATGGCGTCGCGCACGGCCGGGCGCTCAGGCGGCCTTGACGACCTTGCCGGACCGCAGGCAGCGCGTGCAGACGCGGAGCCGCCGCACGCCGCCGTTCACCATCGCCCGGACCGTCTGCAGGTTCGGCTCGAACCGGCGCGGGTGGACGTTGTGGGCGTGGCTGATGGTGCGGCCCACGACGGGCTTCTTGTCACAAATCTCGCAGCGCTTGGCCATGGTCGGATTCCGTCCAGAACGCCCGGGGAAGCGTCGCCGGGCCCGCACCCGTCTGCCGCCGGGGCCGGCAGCGGGAGAAACATCGAATTATAGCAGTCCGACCGGAGCCACGCCAAACGGCCAGTCTTCAGAGGGTCAGGGGAGGATGATGCCCGTTCCCTGGTCCGGTGCCGCCACATCGGCCTCCATCGGGCCTCGATTGTCAGGGGCAGGCCGCAACAGCCGCCGTGCCAGCTCCAGCAGCCCCTGCCGTTCGTTCCCGGCGAGCGGTCCCACCTTCCGGGCGGCGTCCGCGAGCGCGGCCAGCGCCCGGGCCGCGTCCCGCTCGAGCGGCGTTCGAGGGCCTTCGAGTGTTCCGACCACCTCGTCGTATGCGCGCCGAAGAGCCGTCACGAGGGCCTGGGCGGGAAGCGACTGCGGCGTCTGCTCGTAGATGACGCCGCGGGCCGACGTCTCGAGCGTCTTCGACAGGCTCGCGGCGGCTTCCGCCACGTCGGCGTCCACGAGCGGCCGCAGCGCATCGTCCGGCTGCCGCGCGACGATGGACTGGAAGAGGAAGAAGAAGCGCGACTGCCGATCGGTGAGGTCGGCTACCGCCGGCATCAGCAGAGCGACGTCCAGCTCGTGGCGCCGCTTCACGACGGCCGGCGGATGCTGCTTGGCGCTGGCCAGATACCCGCAGTCAGGGGTGCAGCGGATCTCGACCTGTCGCTTGGTGCCGCAGCACACGGCACAGATCGTCTGGCCGAGGGCCGGACAGCGCCGGCGCGCCGGGCGGATCCCGCACAGAGGACACCGAGTGGACATCTACTTCGATCCTAGCGTCTTGGGGTCTGACCCCGCTACGCGGGCCGAAAGTCTCTTACAGGGTCTGACCCCATGACAAGAAATGTCAGAAACAGGCACAGCGGTAGAGCCGGCTGTTGCGCAACAGCCGGGCTGCCTCTATAATCGCCCGAAATTCGCGTGACCGCTATCGGGAACGGCAGTTGCACTGGCTCGAAGGCAGCGCAGGCTCTCGGCCGAAGGCATACCTTTCGGGGGAGGCGTGGATGGCGGAATCACTGGTTCGCAGCGAGTCGCCACTGGAGTTCTTCAAGCAACAGGTCGAGGGCGCGATGGAGCGTCAGCACCTGAAGACCTCCGAATGGACGGCGTATTACGTCGTGAACATGCTGGCAGGCTTCGTCGCCCTCGACGCGCGCAGCGCGAGCCTGGAGGGCGAGCCGCTCGGTGTCCGGTGGGTCAGGGCCATCAACAGCGACGGACCCACGCGGCGCCAGGCGCTCAGGAGCGTGGCGGACGCGTCGCTGTTCCTCGTCGGCTTCTTTGCCGACAGCCTCAACCGGCGTCTGGTGGACGTCGACTACTACAGTTCGCTGGGGGGATCCGCGTACGCCCGCCTCGCCGCCTCGGAAGACGACGCCTTCGCCGATGTGTTCGGCGAGATGGCCGAGAAGTTCGCGCCGCTCGCCGACGTCCTGGCCGACATCAGCGATCGGGCGTCGCTCGGCTCGAATCGTGACCTGCTCCGCCTGTACGAACGATGGGTCCGGACCGGCAGCCGTCGGGATGCCTGTCTCCTGGTCGACCGGGGCTTTGTCCCCGGGCCGATCCACCCGCTCCGGCCGCAATAGCCGCCGACTTCGGGCAGGGCAATACTTACACTGCTTTCCGTCGTTGGGGCAGCGGTCCCGTGCTATACTCCCGCGCACTCCGGGTGGCTGTGGCGATTTCGCCACGGCGTAGCAGACGTACCGCCTCTCTGTAACTGTCCTCTACAGTTGACATAAGGCAAGGCTGATCTGGCTCGAACCAGTTATCGGGGAGAGGCGTCTAAACGAATATCCCACGCGGGCTCCAGCAGGGCTGGACGGTTAACACGTTCGTAACTGTTTATTCTTCATAGAGTTGTGCGAACCAATCGAGGAAGCCTCAGAGATGATTGACGAGGGAACTTCACCGGCGTTCGACCGACAGAGTCGAGGATGGGGCCCGCGACTGAGCCGGTGACAGGAACGACATTCGGCCCGTCAACGGCGAGGCGGATCGCGGCAATGGGTTTGCATGAAACGGCCGGCATCATACATAGGTGATGAGGGAGACCGAAGGGAGCGCGGGCGATGAAAAAGAAGGCTGACAAGACCACGACGAGCAAGAGCAGCCGTTACCTCGATCTCAAGAAGATCCTGGAGGACCGGCGGCGTGAAATCCTGACCGAGGTCCAGGGCAAGATTCGGGACGTCCGCGCCGAGGGCAGCCACAGCAAGCTCAACGAGGTGTTCGACGCCGGCGAGAGCTCCGAGGCCGACATCCAGGAGGACATCGAGTTCGCCCTGATCCAGATGAAGGCCGAGACGCTGAACAAGATCAACGAGGCCCTGGTGCGGCTCGAGGACGGCGCCTACGGCAACTGCTTCGAGTGCGGCGAGGAGATCGCGGAGGCCCGCCTCCGGGCGCTGCCGTTCGCCGTCCGCTGCAAGGACTGCGAGGAGGCGAGAGAAGTCGCCGCCGAGCGCGAGCGCCTCTGGCAGCAGCGCCGCGGTGGGGCCTCGCTTTTCATGGACATGTCCAGCTAGACTAGGCCCGCTTCCGGCCGCAGGCTCCGCCCAGGCTGGAGCCTGCGGTTGCAGGCTTCCTCCCGCGCGGCTGCAGCGATGCCGGCGGGAGGCGAAGGGGTCAGGTCCCCTGTCGCCGATCCGGTGCGACAGGGCACCTGACCCCTTTTTCGTTTCATCGAGGCGCAGAGACTTCCCGGAGGATCGCCATGAGCGATCGTACCGATTCAACATCTGAACCCGTGGTGGCCGTCGCGGAGGACCGCGTCGCGGCCCTGCCATCGGAGCTGCCCGTGCTCCCGCTGCGGGACACGGTGCTCTTTCCGAACTCGTTCATGCCGCTCGCGGTGGCCCGCGAGAGCTCCGTGCGGCTGATTGACGAGGCCATCGCCAACGGCAAGCTGATTGGGGTGTTCGCGCAGCGCGATCCCGCGCTGGACGATCCGCTGCAGGCCGACCTCTACCCGATTGGCACCGCCACCCACATCCACAAGATGTTCCGGCTGCCCGACGGCAGCCTCCGGCTGATCGTGCAGGGCCTCTCGCGCATCCGGCTGGACGAGGTCGTGGCCATCAAGCCGTACCTGCATGCCCGGGTCTCGGCGGCCGAGGACGAGCTCAAGGAGCCCGACCGCCTCGAGATCGACGCGCTGCTGCGCAACATCAAGAGCAACTTCCAGAAGGTGGTCTCGCTGTCGCCGCTGCTCTCCGACGATCTTCAGACGCTGGCTCTCAACATCGAGGAGCCGGCGCGGCTCGCTGACTTCATCGCCTCGAGTCTCAGCACCATCAGCACCGCCACCAAGCAGGAGGTGCTCGAGACGCTGGACGTGCGCGCGCGCATGGACAACCTGAACCGGATCCTCATCAAGGAGCTCGAAGTGCTCGAGCTCGGCTCCAAGATCCAGTCCCAGGTGCAGTCCGAAGTCGGCCGCAACCAGCGGGAGTATTTCCTGCGCGAGCAGCTCAAGGCGATCCAGAAGGAGCTCGGCGAAGACGACGACCAGCAGAAGGAAATCGACGAGCTCCGCGAGAAGATCCAGGCGGTCGGCATGCCCGAGGCCGTCCTGAAAGAGGCCAACCGCGAGCTCGACCGGCTGTCGCGCATGCCTGCCGCCGCGGCCGAGTACACGGTCTCGCGCACCTACCTCGACTGGCTGGTCGCCCTCCCATGGAACAAGCGCACGGAGGAGACGATCGACCTGGCCCGGACCAAACGCGTGCTGGACGAGGAGCATTCAGGCCTGGCGCGGGCCAAGGACCGCATCCTCGAGTACCTCGCCGTCCGCAAGCTGAACCCGGGCGTCAAGGGGCCGATCCTCTGCTTCGTCGGGCCGCCCGGAGTGGGGAAGACGTCGCTCGCCAAGTCGATTGCCACCTCGCTCGACCGCAAGGTCGTCCGCGTGTCGCTGGGCGGCATGCGCGACGAGGCGGAGATCCGCGGTCACCGGCGAACGTACATCGGCGCCCTGCCCGGCCAGATCATCCAGGGACTCAGGCGCGCCGAGTCGAAGAACCCGGTGTTCGTCCTGGACGAGGTCGACAAGCTCGGCTCCGACTTCCGAGGCGACCCGAGCTCGGCGCTCCTCGAGGTGCTCGATCCCGAGCAGAACGACACCTTCCGCGATCACTACCTGGACGTGCCCTTCGATCTGTCGGAGGTGCTGTTCATCACGACGGCCAACGTGCTCGATCCGGTCCCGCCGGCGCTGCGCGACCGCATGGAGGTGCTGGAGCTGCCCGGCTACACCGAGGAGGAAAAGCTCCAGATCGCCCGCGAGCACCTCGTCGCCAAGCAGGTCGCCAATCACGGGCTCACGCCCGAGATGATCACGTTCACCGAAGAGGCGCTGAGCGCCGTGATCCGCGGCTACACGCGGGAGGCCGGTGTCCGCAACCTCGAACGGGAGATTGGCGCGCTCTGCCGCAAGGCTGCCCGCCGGCGTGCCGAAGGGCAGCTCGAGCCGCTGGAGATCACCCGCGACGTCGTGATCGAGATGCTCGGCGCGCCCCGGTTCCTGGACGAGGAGATGGAGGAGCGCACGAAGGACCCGGGCGTGGCCATTGGCCTCGCCTGGACGCCGGCCGGCGGCGACGTGCTCTTCATCGAGGCGTCGCGGATGACCGGCAGCGCGGCGCTGACGCTGACCGGCTCGCTCGGCGACGTCATGAAGGAATCGGCGCGGGCGGCGCTCTCGTGGACCCGCGCCCACGCGACGAGGCTCGGGATCGACCCCGACTTCTACAAGTCGGCCGAAATCCACCTGCACGTGCCGTCCGGGGCGATCCCGAAGGACGGGCCGTCCGCCGGTGTCACCATGACCACCGCGCTCGTGTCGGAGCTGACGGGGCGCCCGGTGCGCGGCGACATCGCCATGACCGGCGAGATCACGCTGTCGGGCCGGGTACTGCCCGTCGGCGGCATCAAGGAGAAGGTGCTCGCCGCGCGTCGCGTCGGCATCCGCGAGGTCATCCTGCCGCGGCAGAACGAGAAGAACGTGAACGAGGACCTGACCCCCGTGCTGCGGGCCGACCTCACGATCCACCTCGTGTCCACCATCGACGAGGTGCTGGCGATGGCGCTCACGCCGAAGCCGGCGCCCACACCCGAGCTGCAGGAGACGCGATGACGCCGCTGTCAGAGCTCACAGCTCAAAGCTGAAAGCCGAAAGCTATCGACAACCCCGCCACGGTCTTCAGGTCGGCGATCTCGCCGGCCGCGATCATCCGGCGCAGGTCCTCGCGCGTGAAGCGTCCCACCTCGATCGACTCGTCCTCGTCCTGATGGGCGGGCGGGTCGTCGGGGCCTGGCGCCCTGAGCGCGGTGGCCCGGTAGTACGTCATCGTCTCGGTGCAGAAGCCCGGCGTCGAGTAGAAGGTCTGCAGGCGCGTCAGCCTGCCGGGCACCAGCCCGAGCTCCTCCTGGCACTCGCGCGCCGCCCCCCGATCCGGATCCTCGCCCGACTCGAGGCTGCCCGCCGGCAGCTCCCAGAGAAATGCGCCGACGGCGTGCCGGTACTGCCGGACCAGCAGCACGCGGCCGTCGTCCTCGATCGGCAGCAGCACGACCGAGCCGCCGTGCCGCACGAGCTCGACCTCCGCCTCACGACCGTGCGGCAGGCGCACGCGCTCGACCAGCACGTCGAAGATCCGACCCTCGTAGATCACCCGCGTCGAGAGGACCTGTCCCGTGTTCATGGCGAGCTCCGTTCCTCGAGCGCATCCAGGACGCCCTGCAGATCGGCGGCCAGCGGCGCCTCGAACACCAGCCGGCGGGCGTCGGTCGGGTGCGTGAACGCCAGCCGGAAGGCGTGCAGGAACGGACGGGTCAGCCCGAGGACGGGCCGCAGGTCCGCGGCCACGCGCGACCGTATGCCGCCATAGGTGGCGTCCCCGACGATCGGATGGCCAATCGCGCTCAGATGAACGCGGATCTGGTGGGTCCGTCCGGTGGCGATTGCGATATGGCAGAGCGTCACGCCCCCCAGGTGATGGGCCTTCGTGATCCGGGTCACGGCGCTACGTGCCCGCCGCGCGCGCGCCGACATGCGCTGCCGATCGCCGGGATCGCGGCCGATGGGCAGGTCGATGCGCCGTCCGGCCTGCACCACGCCCCAGACCAGCGCGATGTACTCCTTCTCGACCTCCCGATCGTGGAACTGCCGCGACAGCGCGTCGTGCGCGGCATCGTGTTTCGCCACCACCATCACGCCCGATGTGCCCTTGTCGAGACGGTGGACGATGCCCGGGCGCCGCTCCCCACCGACGCCGCTCAGATCGGTCACGTGGTGCAGCAGCGCGTTCACGAGCGTGCCGGAGTCGTGACCGGCCGCCGGATGCACGACCATTCCGGCTGGCTTGTCCACGACGATGAGATCGGGATCCTCGTAGAGCACCTCGAGCGGGATGTTCTCGGGCGCCGGGGTCGCGGCGACCGGCTCGGGAATCTCGACGGCAATACGGTCGCCTGTCTTCACCGTGAGGTTGGCCTTCGCCTGGCGGCCGCCCACCTGCACCAGTCCCTGCTCGATGAAGCGCTGCACCTGCGAGCGGGACATCCCGGGGAGCACGGCAGCCAGGTAGCGGTCGAGCCGCTCCCCGGCCTGCTCGGCGGCCACTTCCAGCGAAACGCCGGCCATGGGTCAGCCCGCGCGTCGAACGGATCGGGTCCGGGCCGGCGCCGGCGCATCCTGCCGGCGGGTGAGATGGAACAGCATCGCGATGGCGGCAGGCACGAGCAGCAGCGAGATGAACTGCGAGGTCGAGACCGTCCCGAACACCATGCCGCGATCGTCGCCCCGGAAGAACTCGATGGCGAACCGGGAAACGCCGTACAGGACCATGTAGCTCCAGAACGTGCGGCCCGGGAACGGGCGGCCCGCCTTCTCGGTGGCCAGCAGCACGGCGAGGATCAGCAGCTCCGCGGCGGCCTCGTACAGCTGCGTCGGGTGCAGGGGGACGCCGAGCGGTGTGCCCGAGTTGAGCTGGGCCACCGGGTTGGTGAACGTGACGGCCCAGGGCACGGAAGCCGCGCGGCCGAAGCAGCACCCGGCCGCCAGGCATCCGAGGCGCCCGACCGCGTGGCCGAGCGCGATCCCGGGCGCGAACACGTCGCAGGTGGTCCAGAGCGGCATGCGGTGGCGGCGCATGTACCAGAAGGCAACGGCCACTGCCGCTATGAGCCCGCCGTAGAACACCCCGCCCGAGCGCAGGACCGACAGGATCTCGGCCGGGTTCTGCCGGTAGCGGCCGAAGTCCACCAGCACCAGCAGGAGCTTGGCGCCGACCAGCGCCGAGACGATGATGGCAATCCCGAGATCCAGCGCACGGCTGGGGTCGATGCCGCGCGCTTTCGCCCGGGACATGGCCAGGCGAAGCCCGAGCAGGTAGGCGGCGGCGAGCAGGACACCATAGGTGTAGACGGTGAGCGGTCCGATCGTCAGCAGTTCCGGATACACTCGTCCCCCTCACGTCGCGGCGCGGGCCGGGCCGGCCACAGCAGGTCCGCGATCAGGATTGCCACGCCCACGGAAATGGCCGCGTCGGCGACGTTGAACGCCCAGAAGTGCCAGCCGCGCCAGTACGCGTCCACGAAGTCGACGACGTAACCCTGCCGGGCGCGGTCCACGAGGTTGCCGGCCGCGCCGCCCAGGATCAGCGCCAGCCCCACCCGCGCCCACCGGCGCTCGATCGGCAGCTCCGCCGCGTAGAAGCCGACGCCAACGAGCGCCGCCAGCGCCAGCACCGCCATGAGCACCTGCTTGAAGGCGAAATCCGTCGCGTTGAGCACGCCGAACGCGACGCCCGAGTTCCGGACGTGTGTCAGGCTCAGCAGACCCGGGATCACCGTCACCGAGTGCAACAGGCCGATCCTGGCGACGATCAGCTGCTTGGCCACCTGGTCGGCGAGCGCCACGGCCAGGACGACCGCCACTTCCAGCCGTCGCCTCACGTACGGACCGGCTCCGCGAGCGCGTCGACGCAGCGGTCGCACAGGCCGGCGTGCTCGCCCTCGAGGGCGACCGACGGCACGATCCGCCAGCAGCGATCGCACTTGACGCCGTCAGCCCTGGTGGCGGTCACGGTCGGCGCCCCGGGCGCACCGCCTTCCCGGACGTCCACCGCCGAGACGATGAAGAGCATCGGCAGGCTCCCGGCGTACGCGCGGGCGAGAGCCAGATCCTCGCCGGTGGCCTCGAGGACGACCCGGGCCGCCAGCGACGTGCCGAACTGCTTGGCGCGGCGGCGCGACTCGATCTCGGCGTTCACCAGGTCACGGAGCGCCAGCAGCCGCCGCCACTCCGCCGACAGGCCGGCGTCCACCATCGCCTCGAGACCGGCGCGGGAGGGGAACTCCGCCATGTGCACCGACGGCTCCCGCTGGCCGGGCAGCGCCTTCCACAGCTGCTCGGCCGTGACGGGCAGGATCGGAGCGAGAAGGCGCGTGAGCCCGTCGGCGATCACGTACAGCGCCGTCTGCGCGGAGCGCCGGCCGGACGAGCCGGCGGCCAGCGTGTACAGGCGGTCCTTCGAGACGTCCACGTAGAACGCGCTCAGGTCCACGGTCGCGAACGCGCTGAGCCGGTGCACGACCGACTGGAATTCGAACGCGTCGAAGCTCGTGATCGCCTCGAGCCCCAGCTCGGCGTAGCGCGACAGCATGTAGCGGTCCACCGGCTCGAGCGAGCCGGCCGGCACCGCGTCCACCGCCGGGTCGAAGTCGTACAGGTTCGCCACGAGGATCCGGCACGTGTTCCGCAGCTTCCGGTAGGCCTCGACCACGCGGGACAGGATCTCCGCGCCGATGCGGACCTCTTCGCGGTAGTCCACCATGGCCGTCCAGAGGCGCAGGATCTCCGCGCCGCTCTTCGCGATCACCTCCTGCGGCTCGGTGGCGTTGCCGAGCGACTTGGACATCTTGCGGCCTTCCTCGTCCACGACGAAACCGTGGGTGAGGACGGCGCGATAGGGCGGACGGCCCCGCGTGCCGAGGCCGACGAGCAGCGAGCTCTGGAACCAGCCGCGATGCTGGTCGCTGCCCTCGAGGTACATGTCCGCTGGCCACGTGAGCTCCGGCCGGAACGGCAGGACCGCCTCATGGCTCGATCCCGAGTCGAACCAGACGTCCAGGATGTTGGCCTCGCGTTCGAAGGCGTGGCCGCCGCAGCGCGGACAGTGCAGCCCCGCCGGCACGAACTCGTCGATCGCCCGCTCGTACCAGGCATCGGCGCCGTACTCGTCGAACACGCGGGCCGCCTGCTCCACGATGGCCGGCGTCAACAGGGCCTCGCCGCATTGGGCGCAGTCGAGCGCGGGGATCGGAACGCCCCACGCCCGCTGGCGCGAGATGCACCAGTCGGGGCGGTTTGCGACCATGTTGTAGATGCGATCGTGGCCCCACGCCGGAATCCACTCGACCTCTTCGTCGATGGCGTGCAGCGCGGCGGCGCGCAGCGTCCGCGGCGAGCCTCCATCCGGCGTGACCACCGGCTCGCCGTCCATCCGGATGAACCACTGCGACGTGGCCAGGAAGATGACGGGGTTGTGGCACCGCCAGCAGTGCGGATACGAGTGCTGGTAGGGCTCGTAGTGCCAGAGCCGGCCGCGCTCGGTCAGCGCTTCGACCACTTGCGGGTTCGCCTCGAACACCTGCTCGCCGGCAAACAGACCCACGTCGTCCAGGAACCGGCCGTCCGGCCCGACCGGTGCGTAGATGTCGAGCCCGTACTTGATGCCCGTGGCGAAGTCGTCGGCGCCGTGGCCGGGCGCGGTGTGCACGATGCCGGTGCCCTGCTCGAGCGTGACGTAGTCGGCCAGGACCGCGACCGACGGCCGGTCGTAGAGCGGATGCCGGAACCGGAGGTCCTCGAACGTCTCGCCCGTCGCGCGGGCGAGCGGCTCGCCGAGGTGCCGGCGGGTGCCGGCGGCGACGCGCGGCGCCAGATCCTCGGCCATGAGGACGATCGTGCCGTCCACTTCGTATGCGCCGTAGACGAAGTCCGGGTGGAACGCCACGGCCAGGTTCGACGGAATCGTCCAGGGCGTGGTCGTCCAGATGAGGGCCTCGACCGCGCGACCGGCCAGCTCGGGCACCCGGGACGCGAGCAGGTCCCGGCTGTCGTCGCCCAGGGGGAAGGTCACGTAGATCGAAGGCGAGGTGTGGTCCTCGGTACTCGACTTCCGCCTCTGCGAGCGCGGTACGGCAATGGATGCACCAGTGCACCGGCTTGCGTCCCTTGTAGACGAGCCTCCGCTCCACGCAGCGGCCGAGCGCTCGCGCGATCGCCGCCTGATAGCGGAAGTTCATCGTCAGGTACGGGTTGGCCCAGTCCCCGAAGACTCCGAGCCGCTGAAACTCTTCGCTCATCACGCCGATGTAGCGCTCGGCGTAGGCGCGGCACGCCCGGCGGAAGTCGGCCACCGGCATCTCGCGCTTGCGGGCGCCGAGTTCGCGGTCCACCTTGAGCTCAATCGGCAGCCCGTGACAGTCGTACCCTGGCACGTAGGGCGCGTCGAAGCCGGCCATGGAGCGCGACTTCACCACCAGGTCCTTGAGGATCTTGTTGAGCGCGGTCCCGAGGTGAATCTGGCCGTTCGCGTAGGGTGGGCCGTCGTGCAGCACGTAACGGGGCGCACCGGCCCGCTGGGCACGGATGCGCCCGTACAGGCCGATCTCGTTCCACCAGGCGATCATCGCCGGCTCGGCGGCCTGGAGGTTCGCCTTCATGGGGAACGACGTGCGCGGCAGGTTGAGGGTGTCCTTCCAGTCCGCCATGGGAATCCCCAATTGTATCCCCATGGCCGAAGGGCTGGACGGGCGAGCCCGGGCCCGGACGCGCCGGGGAATGCCTGGCGGCAACCCCGGCGGCGACGGGCCGGCCCGGATGGACGCGGGCCGCGATTAGCGCGGACGGTACGGGAGCGGGTTCACGGTGACGCCGAAGGCGCCGACGTTGTCGCCCCCGTAGTTGTCGTTCACCGCCAGGAACAGCATGCCGCTCGCCGGGGCCGGGAACGACGACTGGTTGCCGATGCCGAACGGCTGGCCCGTGCCAACCCGTCCAACGAGCGCCCCGGTCAGGGTCCCGGGCAGTGGCGCGCCCGCCGGCGCGGTGTGACCCTGCTTGGACCCCGCGGGTCCGGCGACATCCGACGAATCCGCGCTCAGCTGCACCTGGCCGGAGCTCGAGATGTTCACGGTCTGCCCCTTCGTCACCATGATGCCCGTGTTGACCCAGCCGCCGTTGGCCGGCACCTGGATCCCGCCCGCGTTCGACGTGACCTGCGACGTCGTGCCCGGCCGGGCGAAGTAGATGCGCGCCACGCGGTTCGACGGGTAGTCTTTCTTCACGCCCGAGGAATCGAAAGTGATCCGCAGGGGGTTCGTGCCGCCGATGTCGGTCAGCTGGCCGACGATGACGGAGCCGTCGCGAAGCGCCAGCACATGGGCACCGTTGGTGACCTTGTTGACTTCGTCGGCGGGGAAGTTGGTGCCGCCCGTGAAGGCGACGACCGCCAGGGAGGACACCGGCCAGGCCCGCTCGGCGCCCGAAACCGTGGCGACGATCCCTCGCGCGTTCATGTCGACGAGGCTGCCCCTGACCGTCTCGCCCGATCGCAGGACGAACGTAGCTCCAACCTGTGCCGCAGCTGGCGCCGCCGGCACCGCCACGAGGGCCGCCAGCACAGCGGCTATCCAGAATCTGCTCATTTGCCAGCTCCTTTCGTCCCCAGAGGATTGCAAAGCGCTGGCCATAGTGGCCAGCTCGTAAGGCATTCTACAGAAAGAAGTTAACTCAAGCAATTCCAGCCAGGCTGTCTCCGGGCGAGACACCACCCGTCGCTATAATGGACCAATGGCCTCGCAAGTCCTCGCCCCAACCGCGCCGTCTCCGCTGCAGCCGGTCGTCCTCGACAACGGCCTGACGGTGTTCGTGCAGGAGGCGCACCAGGCACCGCTCGCCTCGGTGTGGTGCTGGTACAAGGTCGGGTCGAAGGACGAAGGGCGGGGCCTCACGGGCGTGGCGCACTGGGTCGAGCACATGAACTTCAAAGGCACGACCAACATCCCGCGAGAGCAGGTGAAGGGGATCATCGAGCAGTTCGGCGGCAGCTGGAACGGCTACACCTGGATCGATCAGACGACGTACCTCGAGACCGCATCCAGCGACGCGCTGGACCGCATGCTGTTCATCGAGGCCGAGCGAATGGCCAATGGTCTCTATCACCCGGACGACTGCGAGTCGGAGCGCACGGTGATCATCGCCGAGCTGGAAGGCGGCGACAACGACCCGGAGCAGCTGCTCGACACCGAGGTCACCGCCGCCGCCATCAAGGCGCACGGCTACCACCATCCGACGATCGGCTGGAGGAGCGACCTCGAGACGATGTCCCGCGACGATCTCTATGGTTTCTACCGGACGTGGTATGTGCCGAACAACGCCGCGCTGGTCATCGTCGGGGACGTGGATCGCGATGAGGCGCTCGGGCTGGTCGCGCGGCATTTCGGGGCGATCGCACCGGGTGCGCTCCCGAGGCGCATCGCGACCGCGGAGCCCGAGCCGCTCGGGGAGCGGCGGGTGCGTGTCGAGCGTCCAGGCACGACGCGGTACCTGAAGCTGGCGTGGCGTGCGCCGGCGGTCGCGGACCGCGACTTCGGGACCATGCTCGTGCTGGACGCCGTGTTGACCGGCGCCAAGGGCGTGAACCTGTGGGCGTCGTTCAGGAACCCGCCGCAGCGGAGCACCCGCCTGTATCGGGCGCTGGTGGATGCCGGCCTGGCGTCGGCCGTCTCCGGGGCCATCCTGCCGACCGAACAGCCGTTTCTGTACACGGTGTCGGGCACCGCCACCGACGGCGTGGGGCTCGCCCCGCTGGAAGCTGCGGCTCGCGAGGCGCTGGACGCCGTGCGGCTCGGCGGCATCACCCGTCTCGAGCTCGATCGCGCGAGGCACCAGCTGAAGGCGCGGTTCGTGTTCGAGGCCGACAGCGTGACGAACATCGCGCATCAGATCGGCTACTTCCACACTATTGGCGCGTTGGACGTCTATCGCGATCTCGAGTGCCGACTCGCGGCCGTCACGCTCGAGGACGTGGCCCGGGTCGCGCGCAGGTACCTCGATCCGGCCAGCTGCACGGTCGGATGGTTCGAGCCCACTCGCGAGGTGGAGGGCGCATGACGCCCACGGCGGCCGCTGGCCTGTCGCCGGTCCGGCACCGCCTCGCGAACGGCGCCACGCTGGTCGCCCAGCGCACGGCCACGCACCCGGCGGCCACGATCTACGCCACGGTCGAGGCGGGCAGCGGCTTCGATCCGGATGCGGGTCTCGGGCTCGCGAACTTCGTCAGCGCAGTGATCGATCGCGGGACCGAGCGGCGCCCGGCCGACGAGCTCGCCGAGGCGCTGGACGCGCGCGGTGTCTCGCTCTCGACCGGTGTCACGCGCCACCACCTGTCCATCGGCTGCACGTGCCTTGCCGAGGACATCGCGGACGTGCTCGATCTGGTCGCCGACATCTTCCGCCGCCCGGCGTTCGCACCGGAGCAGGTGGAGCGGCGCCGGGCCGCGGTCGTCACGGCAATCGGGCAGGACCAGGACAACCCGGCTGCCGTGGCCAATGACGCGCTGATGGGCCTCCTCTACCCTGGCGGGCACCCGTACGGGCGTCCGGCGCGCGGCACGGTGCCGACGGTCACCGGGCTCGGCCGCGAAGACCTGCTGGCCTTCCATCGCGTGCATGTCGCCCCCCGGGGTCTCCGGCTCGTCGTGGTCGGGGACGTCGAGCCGCCACGCCTGGCGGACATCGTCGAGGCTGCGTTCGGGGATTGGGATGCCGGTGGCGGGGAGCCGCTCGCGCCGCTGCCCGTACGGCCGGCCGGCGCGCGGCAGGTGGTGCGCCACCTCGTGCCCGGCAAGCCGCAGTCGGACATTGCCTACGGTTTCACCACAATCGTGCGCCCCGATCCGCGCTATTACGCCCTCACGCTCGTGAACAACGTCCTCGGCCAGTACGCCCTCGGCGGACGCCTGGGGGACAGCATCCGGGAGCGGCAGGGGATGGCGTACTACGTGTTCAGTGCCTTCGATGCGAACGTGGCCGAGGGGCCCCTGGTCGTCCGGGCCGGCGTCAGTCCAGGCAACGTGGACCGGACCATCGCGTCGATCGACGAGGAAATCGGGCGGCTCGGCCGCGAGGGCGTGACGGCGGCCGAGCTCGCCGATTCGCAGCGATATCTCGTGTACTCGATGCCGCGCGTGCTCGAGACAAACGCGGGCATTGCCGGGTTCCTGCACACGGCCGAGTATTTCGGCCTTGGCCTGGACTTCGACCGCCGTCTCCCCCTCCTGCTCGAGCGAGTGACCCTGGACGAGGTGAACGAGGTCGCGCGCACGTTCCTCTCGCCGGATCGGGCGGCCGTCGCGGTGGCCGGCCCGTGACGACGGCGGTCTTCTTCGACGTCGACTTCACCCTGATCTATCCCGGTCCTACCTTTCGCGGCGAGGGCTATCGGCTGTTCGGCCAGCGGCACGGGCTGGACCTGGATCCAGGGCGGTTCGACGAGGCCGTCCGTCAGGCCGCGCCCGTGCTCGACGTCGCGCAGGGCGAGATATACGACCCGGCCATCTTCCACCGGTACACCGCGCTCATCATCCGGGCCATGGGCGGCACCGGGGCGGCCGTGGACGCGTGTGCCGTCGAGATCTACTCCGAGTGGGCGTCGAACCACCACTTCCACCTCTACGACGACGTGCCGGACGTGCTGAAGACGCTGGCCGCGCGCGGCATCCGCATGGGGCTCATCTCGAACAGCCATCGCTGCCTGGCGTCGTTCCAGAGCCACTTCGAGCTGGAGGGTCTCGTCAGCGCGACGCTGTCCTCCTCGGATCACGGCTACATGAAGCCGCACCCGAGCATCTTCCAGGCGGCGCTCCAGCTGATGGGCGTCCCGGCCGCCGAGGCCGTGATGGTCGGCGACAGCCTCGGGCAGGACGTGGCCGGCGCGCTTGCGGTCGGCATGCGCGCCGTGCTGGTTCGGCGCGGCGCCGAGTCGCACGACGACCGTGCCGCACCGGCCGAGTTTCCGGCTGTTCCCGTCATCGGCTCTCTCCGCGAGCTGGTGCCGCTCCTGTGATCGCGCTGGAACTGCGCGACCTGCAGGCGCTCGAGGACTTCCGCGCCGTCGAGCGGCTCGAGGGGGAGATCTGGGGACCGATCGACCTGGTGCCCGTGCCGATTCTCGCCGTCAGCGTGAAGCGCGGCGCGATTCTCGTGGGCGCGTTCGACGGCGCGTGCATGGCGGGGTTCGTCTACTCGTTTCCGGCCGTGCGGCCCGGTCAGGCCGCGCCGTCGCACTGGTCGCACATGCTGGGCGTCCACTGTGACTACCGTGGCCGCGGCCTGGGGCGCCGGCTCAAGCTGGCCCAGCGCGAGCGGGCACTCGCGCTGGGCCTCGATCTGATTGAGTGGACCGTCGATCCGCTGCAGGCCCTGAATGCGCATCTCAACTTCGCGCGGCTTGGCGTCATCGTCGAGGAGTACGAGGAGAACGTGTACGGCGAGTCGCCGAGCCCGCTGCACGGCGGGCTGCCGACGGACCGCTTCGTGTGCCAGTGGTGGATTCGCCGGCCGCACGTCGAGCGCCGGCTGTTCCCGCCGGCGATCACCGCCATCTCTCGCGAGGCGGCCGACGCGCCGGTGGTGAACCGGACGTCTCCTGCGGGCCAGCGGCTCGCGCCGTCAGGCTTCGAGCGCGATCGTGACGATCGCCGGCTGCTGGTCGAGATTCCAGGCGACTTCACGGGCATGCTGGCCGAGGCCCCCGAGCTGGCGCTCGCGTGGCGGCAGGAGACGCGGGCCCTCTTCGAGCACTACTTCGGCCGCGGTTTCCGGGCGGTGGATTTCAAGCTGGCCGCCGATCGCTCCCGCGGTCGGTATCTGCTGACACGGGAGGAGAGGAACCCCAGATCCCTAGATCCCCAGATCCCCAGATCCCCAGATCCCCAGATCCCCAGATCCCTATAATCCTGAGATGTCCTGCCTCTTCTGCCGCATCGTCTCCGGCGAAATCCCCGCGTCGAAGGTGTACGAAGACGACGAGGTGCTCGCCTTCAACGACATCAACCCGCAGGCGCCGATGCACGTGCTCGTCGTGCCGAAGCGTCACGTCTCGACGCTGAACGATCTGACGGAGGGTGATCAGGCGCTGATCGGGGTGCTCGTCCGGCGGGCGGCGGCGATCGCTGGCAACGCGGGCTACGCCGATCGCGGGTACCGGACGGTCTTCAACTGCAACGCGGAGGCCGGGCAGACCGTCTTCCACGTGCACCTGCACCTGCTCGCCGGCCGGGCCATGGGGTGGCCGCCGGGCTAACTCATTGATGATTGATCATTGATGATTGACGATTGACGATTGCGCGACGATCGTGCGTTGGTGGCCCTGCAGGTCGCCGAGCACGTCGATGAGCACGAGCGTCCGGATCGATTCGACGGCGGCGCGGACCGCGTCGCCCTGTCCCATACCGAACTCCATCAGCAGCCAACCGCCCGGCGCCAGCCGATCGGCGGCCTGGCCCAGCAGGTCGCGGACGAGATCCAGGCCGTCGGTCCCGACGCCGTAGAGCGCCTGATCGGGCTCGAAGTCCCGCACGTCGGGCGGCAGGCCGGCCCGGGCCTCTCGCGGGACGTATGGCGGGTTCGACACGATGAGATCGAACGGGCCGGCGACGCCCTCCAGCATCGACGTGCGGACCCACGCGATCCGGCCGGCCGCCCCGAGTCGTACCCCGTTGCCGCGAGCGACGGCAAGCGCCTCCGCGGAGATGTCGGTGGCGACGACGGTCGCCTGCGGCCGCTCCAGGGCGAGGCTGACGGCAATGCACCCGCTGCCCGTCCCGGCCTCCGCGATGCGCCACGCCCGGCCGTTCGCCCGCTCCAGCCGATCGAGCGCCGCCTCGACAATCAGCTCGGTCTCGGGACGGGGGATGAGCACGGCGGGCGTCACCTGGAAGTCGAGCCCCCAGAACTCCCGGTGTCCGGTGATGTATGCCACGGGTTCGCGGCGCTCACGACGCGCGACGACGGCCTCGTAGGCGTCGCCTGCCCCGGCCGGAAGATCCTCGAGACGGCGCGAGAGGTAGGTGGCACGGTCCCACCCGGTGGCGTGCCGCGCGAGGACTTCGGCGTCGATGGCAGCCTGGTCAGGCGGAATCCCGGCGCGCACGAAGCGCTCGCGAGCGCCCACCACGAGCTGGAGCCAGGTCATGGGTGCGTTGGTCGCATGCGTCAACGCCCAACCTCCAACTTCCAACTCCCAACTCCCCGGGGACATTCCCGAACGACTTCTCGCGCCACGGCTGCGAATTGGGAGTTGGGAGTTGGGAATTGGGAGTTGACTCTCTTCACCGTTACGACTGCGCCGCCGTGGCGTCCTTCAACCGCTCGGCGTTGTAGTGCGAGGCGACGGCCTCGATGAGCTCGTCGAGGTCGCCGTTGAGGACGTTGACGAGCTGGTGGGTCGTGAAGTTGATCCGGTGGTCGGTAATGCGGCTCTGCGGGAAGTTGTACGTGCGGATCTTCTCGGACCGCTCTCCCGTGCCCACCTGGCTGCGGCGGTCCCTGGCGATGGCTTCCTGCTGCTTGCGCATCTCGATCTCGTACAGCCGGGCGCGCAGGACTTTCATCGCCTTCGCGCGGTTCTTGATCTGAGACTTTTCGTCCTGTTGCGATACGACGAGGCCGGTCGGGATGTGCGTGATGCGCACGGCCGAGTAGGTGGTGTTGACGCTCTGGCCGCCCGGACCGCTCGAGCAGAAGGTATCGACGCGGATGTCCTTCTCGTTGATCTGGACGTCGACTTCCTCGGCCTCCGGCAGCACCGCGACCGTTGCTGTCGACGTGTGGATGCGGCCGCTGGCCTCGGTGGCCGGCACGCGCTGCACGCGGTGGACACCGCTCTCGTACTTGAGGGCGCTGTACACCCGCTTGCCTTCGATCGAGGCCACCGCCTCCTTGATGCCGCCGATGCCGGTCTCGCTCAGCGACATCACCTCCATCTTCCAGCCCTGGCGCTCGGCGTAACGTGAATACATCCGGAACAGCTCGCCCGCGAACAGCGCCGCCTCGTCGCCGCCGGTGCCGGCCCGGATCTCGAGCAGCACGTTCTTCTCGTCGTTCGGGTCGCGCGGCAGGAGCAGGACCTTGATGTCGTCGAGGATGGCCTGCCGCCGCGGTTCGAGGTCCTTGAGCTCCTCGCGCGCGAGCGCGGCCATCTCGGCGTCGCCGCCGCGCGCCATCTCCTGCGCGTCGGCGATCTGGCTGTCCACCGTCTTGAATTCGCGGTACTTCCCGACCAGCGGCTCGAGCTCGGCCAGGGCCTTGGCGTGCTCGCGGTACCTGGAGGCGTCGCTCTGGACGGACGGATCGGCGATCAGCGAGAGCAGCTCGCCGTAGCGGGCCTCGACGGAGTTGAGCTTGTCGAACATATGTGTTGGTCAGGATCCCGATCGGCGGCTCAGCCGCCCGACACGGGCGGCAGGAAGGCGATCTCGTCGCCGTCCCTGACCGGCGCGTCCATGTGCGCGTAATCGGCGTTGATGGCCCCGGAAATCGATCGGGTGTACGACGCCAGCGCCGGGTGCTCACCGGCGAGCAGCTCCCAGACCGCGCCGAGCGTCGCGCCATCGGGCACTTCGCGCTCGACCTCGGACGCGCCGACGATCTCGCGCAGCCGGGCGAACAGGCGGATGCTCACACGCATGCCCGCCGCCGTGCCTCTTCGCGGGCCGTGACGTCGTCCGGGTCGGCCGTGGCGCCCTCGATCCAGGCCTGGCCGCCGTCGAAGTGCTCGTGCTTCCAGACCGGCGCGATCTGCTTCACGCGCTCGATCGCATAGCGGCAGGCCGCGAGCGCCTCCGCCCGGTGTGCCGAGGCGGCGACGATCGCGATGCTGGCCTCGCCGATTGCCAGGCGTCCGGTCCGGTGCCAGATGCCGAGCGTCACGCCCGGCCACGCGGCCAGCGCCTCGGCTTCCACGCGCTCGAACGCCTTCACCGCCAGGGGCTCGTAGGCCTCGTACTCGAGGAAGCTCACCGATCGGCCGGCGTTCTCGCCGCGCACGACGCCCACGAAGCTGGCGTAGGCGCCCACCGGGCCGGTCACGGCGCTGGAGACCGACGCCGTCAGATCGTCGAGGGAGAGCGGAGCCGCGGCGACGGCCATCCGCGGATGCGGCATAACACGCAATTATGCCACGAAGCGTCGAGGCCGCCTGTCAGCCGGCGGCACACCAACCCACCAGAGCGATGCACGCTTACTCGTTGCGGGTCCGAAAGAAGCACCCACGCAGTCGCCTGCTGCCAGGGCCTGTTAAACAGACTTCCTCACTCAGCGTAACCGGCGCGCCGGCTCCATGTGGACGTGGATGGATTACGTCCCCGGTGGCGATGACTGGCGCGACGTGGTCGCGTCGAGGCGCCCCCGAGCAGAATCGAGCCGTCCGACTGCTTCGACGGTGGCACTCGCCTTTGCCAGACCGAAGGGTGGCATCCCGCTGTACACGCACTGGTACTCACCGTCCCGAACCCGATAGGTCTCATGCCAGATACCGACGTCGCCTCGACTCGCCCCGACGCGCCTGTTGAAGTCCACCCACGCCGGCCAATGCCGTTGATTGTGGTCTCGTGCGTAGGCTTCCAGATGTTCGAATGAGCGCCAGTACTGGACGATAACACCCAGACTCGCGATGTGGCCCAGGAAGCCGGATTCGGGACGGGCCTCGAGCTCACGAATCATTCGTGGCATCGCCTGGAAGGCGGGCAGCCACTTGTGGAGCTTCCATGGCTTGTTGATCCGCATGCCGATCAAGAACACCACGAAATCCCCTTCAATCTTCGCGGTCACACGTTTGGCGGCGATCTTCGCCATCGACCAATCCCTCACTATCGAGTCGGCCATCAGCCCTGACGATCGCGGCTTCAGCCGCGCGGCATGGCGACATCATCGCACGGCCCGCGGCCCGGAATTGGCTGCCAGCATCAGCGCCGCCGCGCACACGAGTGAAAGGGCCAGGTCAGCGCACCTTCCGGAGCCGCCACAAGTGATCCAGGACGCCGTGGCCGCTCCCCACGTGGCGGCCGTGCGCGATGGCGCCGGCAACGTAGTCCACGGCACCGGCCACCGCGGCGCGCAGGTCGCTGCCGAGCGCCAGGCCAGCCGCAATCGCCGAAGCGAACGTGCAGCCCGTGCCGTGCGTGGCCGTCGAGGCGAGCCGGGGATGCCGCAGCTCGTGAAACGCCTCGCCGTCGTACAGCAGGTCCACGACGTCCGGCTCGTCGAAATGGCCGCCCTTGATCACGACGGCGCGCGCGCCGAGATCCGACAGGGCACGCGCGGCCTCGCGGGCCTGGTCGCGCGTGCGGACCTCCCGGCCGGTCAGGACCTCGGCCTCGAGGCGATTTGGCGTCAGCACCGCAGCCATCGGGACCAGCGCGCGTCGCACGGCCTCCACCGCGTCCTCGTCGAGAAGGCGGTCACCGCTCTTGGCGACCATCACCGGATCGACGACGACGTGGGGGAGCCGATGACGGCGGATAGCGTCGGCCACCGCGATCACGACGGCCGCGCTGCCGAGCATCCCTGTCTTCACCGCGTCAATGGTGAGGTCGTCGGCTACCGCGTCGATCTGCGCGGCCACGAAGGCGGGTGGGACGAGCCGGACGGCGACCACGCGCCGGGTGTTCTGGGCGGTCAAGGCCGCGACAGCACTCGCCCCGTGGACGCCAAACGCGGCAAACGTCTTCAGGTCCGCCTGGATGCCGGCCCCGCCCCCCGAGTCGCTGCCCGCGATTGTCAGTGCAGTGGCCATACGCTAGAATTTCGCCGTCATGCAGCTTTCCCGCCGAGCCCTGTTCGTCGACGCGGCGCTGGCTTCGGCCGGCGCCGACTCGCTGGCCACGCCGCTCAAGCTGGCCGCCACCCTGTTCGCGATGGTCGCCACGGCCGCCGCGGCCCAGATCAGCATGCCGCTGCCGTTCACGCCCGTGCCGTTCACGTTCCAGCCGATGGTGGTGCTGCTCGCCGGCGCCGTGCTGGGCCCCGAGCTCGGCCTCGTGAGCCAGATCCTCTATCTGGGCGCGGGCATCGCGGGCCTGCCGGTCTTCGCGGCGTCACCCGAGCTCCCGCAGGGCATCGCACGGCTGCTCGGTCCGACCGGCGGATATCTCATGAGCTATCCGCTCGCCGCGTTCGTCGCCGGCGCGCTCGCCCGCCGAGGCCTCGATCGCCGCTACCTCACGTCCGTCCTCGCCATGGCCGCCGGCCTCGTCGTCATCTTCAGCGGGGGTGTGACCTGGCTCGCCCTGTTCGCGCCCGGCGCGGCCTCTCGCTCGTTCGACGCCGCCGTGGCCGCCGGATTCTATCCGTTCGTCCTCGCCGACTGCGCCAAGCTGCTCGTCGCGGCCGCCATCATGCCTGCGGCGTGGCGGCTGATTGGCAGGATTTGATGGGAAGGATTTGACGCGATTTTGGGATAGAAACTGGGATTACGGTAATTGCCCAGATTGATTGGGACGATTCTGCGAGCCGGCCACCGGCTCTCGTAATCTCCCATATCAATCCGTGTAGTCACTGTAATCTGTGGTTCCTATCCCTGAATCCGCCCTGCATCCCTCCACCCTAATCCGGTGATCACATGCCGAAGATCAGCATGTACTGAAAGTCCAGGAACGTCTCCCGGCTGAGCAGGTGCAACCCGGCCTGTTGCGCTTCGTCGGTCACGCGCTGCGAGTCCACGCGCTGGTTCATCGGGGGCCCGGGGCCGCCGCCTTCCGTCGTGAAGTTCACGATGCCGATGCGGCCGCCCGGCTTGAGCGACTCGCCGAGATGCCGGAGCAGCGGCACCGGGTTGGGCATCTCGTGGTAGGTATCCACGAGCAGGACAGCGTCGAGCGCGAGCGGCGGCAGCCGGGGATCCGCAGCCTCGCCGCGGACGTACTGCACGTTGCGGAATCCCTCGCGATCGATGCGCCGCCGGATCGATTCGAGCATCTGCGCCTGCACGTCCTGCGCGTAGACGCGGCCGTTCGGCCCGACACGGCGCGCGAGCCGTACGGTGAACCAGCCGCCCCCGGCGCCGACGTCCGCAACGACAGAGCCATCGCCAATCCGCAGCGCGTCCATGATCAGGTCGGGCTTCTGCCACGCATCACGGTCCGGCCCCTCGAGTTCGCCCAGCTCCTCGGGCCGGAAAAGACGCCGCCCGCGCTCCTGGCCGGCCGCACCCGGGCACAGCACGAAGATCGCCAGCAGCGCGGCGAGCGCGGCAGCGCCCCGCGTCACGTGCGTCTCCCCGCCACACCCGGCTCGGTCATCGCGGCCGGGGAGAGGATCTCGTCGAGCCGCTTCTCGTCCATGAGGCCGCGCGCCAGCACCACCTGGCGAATCGAGGACCCCGTTGCCACGGCGGTCTTGGCGATCTCGGCCGTCTCGGCGTAGCCCAGGTACGGACTGAGCGCCGTCGCCACCGCGGTGCTCCGGTCCAGCAGTTCGCGGCAGCGTGCCTCGTCCGCCTCGAGACCCTCGACCGCACGCTCGCGGAGCACGTCCAGCGCCCTGCCGAGGATGCCGACCGCGTGCAGCGCGTTCCAGGCGATCACCGGCATCATCACGTTCAGCTCGAGCTGCCCGGCGTCGGCGGCCGCCGCGATGGTGTGGTCGCAGCCGGCCACCTGATAGCACACCTGGTTGACCATCTCGGCAATCGACGGGTTCACCTTGCCCGGCATGATCGACGATCCCGGCTGGACCGCGGGGAGCCGGATCTCCGCGAGGCCGGCACGGGGTCCCATGACCAGGAGCCGCAGATCGCTCGCCAGCCGATTCACCTCGATGGCGAGCCGCCGGACCGCGCCGCTGACCGCCACGACGTCGCCCATGCTCTGCGTGACACGGAACCGATTGGCGGCCGGACGCACGGGACGCCCGGTCTCGCGCACGAGCGCCGCGAACACTTCCGCGACGTAGTCGTCGCCCGCGTTCAGCCCCGTGCCGACCGCCGTGGATCCCAGGTTCAGCTCCAGCAGCTGCTCGGCCGCCCGGCTCACGTCGTCGGCCCCGCGGGTGATGGATGCGGCGTAGCCGCCCAGCTCCTGGCCGAGCGTGATGGGCACCGCGTCCTGCAGGTGCGTCCGCCCGACCTTCAGCACGTGCGCGAGACGGGATGCCTTGTCGTCGAGGGCGGCTGCCAGCCGGCGTGCGGCGGCCACCAGCCGATCCAGCCCCGGCAGCAGGGCCAGCCGCGTCGCGGTGGGGAACACGTCGTTTGTCGACTGCCCCATGTTGACGTGGTCGTTCGGGTGGACGCGATCGTAGGTCCCCGGCGCGCCGCCGAGCCGCTCGGCGGCCCGGTTGGCCAGCACCTCGTTCGCGTTCATGTTGTGCGAGGTGCCGGCGCCGGCCTGGTAGACGTCCACGACGAACTGATCGCGCAGCGTCCCCCCGAGCACCTCGTCGGCGGCCTCGCCGATCGCGCGCGCGATGTCGGCCGGCAGGCGCCCGAGGGCGGCATTCGCCTCGGCCGCGCACTTCTTCACCTGGATCGTGGCCGTGACGAGATCGGGATGCGGCCCGAAGCCGCTGATGGGGAAGTTCTCGAGCGCCCGTGCCGTCTGGATGCCGTAGTAGACGCCGGCGGGCACCCGCATCTCGCCCAGGGAGTCGTGCTCGATGCGGTAGGACATTGGCGAACCGTCATTGAAATTATACTGCTGGCATGCAGGCCCACCTGTTCGACTCCGTCCTCGAGCTGGTCGTGAAGACCTCCACGGAGCTGCCGCCGGACGTGCGCGCGGCCATGCGGATGGCTGCCCGCGAGGAGCCGGACGGCACCCGATCGGCGCAGGCGCTGGCGATCATCGCGCAGAACATCGATCTCGCTGCCGGGGGCGAGGGGGCCATCTGCCAGGACACCGGGATGCCCACCTTCGAGGTGACCACCCCGGTGGGCGTCAGCCACCTTGCCGTGGCGAAGACGATCCGGGACGCCGTCGCCGAGGCCACCCGCCGCGGGAAGCTTCGGCCCAATTCCGTGGACTCGATCACCGGCGAAAACAGCGGCGACAACCTCGGCCCTGGCACGCCCATCCTCCACTTTCACCAGTGGGAGGCGGACGACGAGATCGAGATCAGGCTGATCCTGAAGGGCGGCGGCTGCGAGAACATGAACGCGCAGTACTCGCTGCCGTCGGAGCTGGCGCATCTCGGCCCCGCGGACCGGACGCTCGAGGGCGTCCGCAAGTGCATCCTGCACGCCGTGTGGCAGGCGCAGGGCAAAGGCTGTGCGCCGGGCGCGGTCGGCGTCGCTGTCGGCGGCGACCGCACCTCCGGCTACGCGGCGGCCAAGCAGCAGCTCTTCCGCACCCTGGACGATGTGAACCCCGACCCGCGGCTGGCGGCGCTCGAGGCCGAGGTCATGCGCACCGTCAACACGCTCGGCGTGGGGACGATGGGGTTCGGCGGCGGCGTCTCGCTCATCGGGTGCAAGATCGGCGCGCTGAACCGGCTGCCCGCGAGCTTCTTCGTGTCCGTCGCGTACGACTGCTGGGCGTTCCGTCGGCTCGGCGTGGTGCTGGACGCACGGACGGGCGCGATCACGCGGTGGCTGTATCGCGATCCGGCATCGCCCGTCATCCCGATGATCGACCAGGCCGGCTTCCAGCGGACCGGGCGCGAGGTGGCGCTCACCACCCCGCTGGACGAGGCGACCGTCCGATCGCTGAACGTGGGCGATGTCGTGCTGGTCTCGGGGCGCATGTTCACGGGCCGCGACGCCGTGCACGCGTACCTAGTGAAGCACGAGCCGCCGGTGGACCTGCATGGCGCCGTGCTCTATCACTGCGGGCCGGTCGTCCGGAAGGACGGGGAGTCCTGGAGTGTGACGGCGGCCGGGCCGACCACCAGCATCCGCGAGGAGCCCTACCAGTCCGACATCATCGAGCGCTATGGCGTTCGCGCCGTGATCGGCAAGGGCGGCATGGGGGCCAAGACGCTGGCCGCGCTCCAGCGCGCGGGCGCCGTGTACCTGAATGCCATCGGGGGCGCCGCGCAGTTCTACGCGCGCGCGATCGAGGGGGTGGAAGGCGTGTCGCTGCTCGAGTTCGGGACGCCCGAGGCGATGTGGCACCTGCGGGTGAAGGACTTTCCGGCCATCGTCACGATGGACGCCTCCGGACGGAGCCTGCACACGGACATCGAGACCGAGTCGGGGAAGCACCTTGCCGAGCTGGCGGCGCGGGGGTAGAGTCATTCGCCTGTCGCGCGAAACTTCAGGTCTCCCCAACGCGCGTCTGGCAGGCCTGAAGGCCTGCGCTACACGAGGGCGCCGCAACGCATGTAGCGCAGACCTTCAGGTCTGCCCCCCGCGCCCGTTGGCAGGCCTGAAGGCCTGCGCTACATATGAAGGCCTGCGCTACACGAGGGCGCTGCAACGCATGTAGCGCAGACCTTCAGGTCTGCCCCCCGCGCCCGTTGGCAGGCCTGAAGGCCTGCGCTACATATCGAGCGCCACACATGGAGCGCGGCCGCAGGTCTCACGTCCGCCGCTGCAGGCGCGGCAGCTCCAGGCGCCGGAAGCCATGGTGCAGTGCGGCCTGATCCAGATCGGAGCTGGCCAGGTCCTCGATCGCGATGAGCGGGAAGGGGACCAGGTGCGGCAGGTCCAGGGTTTTCAGGAAGCCGCCGCATACGCGGCAGACCTCGAGGCGCCTGCCCGGGTGCTCCCGGTCGGGCACGAGCGTCCGGTGCTCGGTGCCGTGCTCACTGCAGTAGATGCAGCGGTCCGACAGCAGCCGCCAGGTTGCCGCGCAGAAGGCGCAGCGGAGCAGCCGCTCGCCGAAGAGGACCTGCGCCAGCGCCGGCCACGAGCCGCACGCGGGACAGTAGCCCTGGTCCCAGCGGTCGAGCGCCTCGCGGATCGGCGAGTCTGCCACGCCTTCCCTGAGCGCCATCGCCTGCTCGACGTGCACGACGGGCGCCGCCGCGAGGTCACCCACCAGCCAGAGCAGGTCCACGACCAGGTGCAGCTCGGTGGCCATCTGGCGCACGGCGTCCTGATCGCGCTGGTAGACGTGCGCCAGGAGGGCCGCGGGGTCGAGTCCGCCGGCCGCGAGGGCGTCGGCAACCCGCGTCGCGGCGTGATAGCCGCTGACCGCGGCGATATCGCGGGCGAGATCCGCCATGGCGGGCGTCAGCAGGTCCACCGGCAGCGGCCCGATGTCGCCGCGCAGTACGGGGAAGCCGTCGGCCAGCAGATCAAGGACGCGCGCTTCCGGCGGCGGCGTGAGCGCAGCCACTTCCGGACCGATCATGGCGAGCAGATCGAGCTGCCGGCCCACGAGGCGCCGCTGCAGGTCGAGCGCCCGTCCCAGGCCGGGCCGGGCGGCGGCCACCTCGGCCCAGCGCGCCTGCGCACGCTCGCGGCGGAGGCGTACGTCATCGTGCAACTGGTTGATCGGCAAGGAGTTGACTGTTATGTCCGCGGCCCTGGGGAGGACCCGGGCGGCTTGCTGGCCCGGCCGGGTGGCCGCTATAATCAGGTAGGAGAGCTTAGCAGATGATTAATGTCACCCAGACAGCCGCGTCAAAGATTTCGGAATTGCTCGCCGAAGAGCAGAAGGACGGCAGCGGGCTCAGGGTGTTTGTCCAGGGCGGCGGGTGCTCGGGATTCCAGTACGGCCTCATGATCGACGAGGGCAACAGCTTCGGCGACGAGGTCTTCGAAAGCAACGGCGTCCGGCTCTACATCGACCCGATCAGCGTCAGGTATCTCAACGGCGCCGAGGTCGACTTCGTCGACACGGTGACCGGCGGCGGATTCACGATCAAGAACCCGAACGCAGTCTCGACCTGCGGGTGCGGGCAGTCCTTCAGCGTCTGAGTCCACCTTCGCGCCGTGTGGCGGGGTGGCACCAGCGGGAGCCTGCCCGAGGCGTGCGGACGGCGGTCGCTCGGTGGCCACTCGATGACAGCAGCCCCAGTCGATCTCGAACAGCTGCGCCCGGCCGGCGGCAAGCGCTCCGGCAAGCGGGATCTCATCGTCAACGTGTTCCTCCGGCAGGAGGGGCACCTGAGCGCCGACGATCTCGTGGATCTCATCCGCCGCGAGGACCAGCGGATCAGCCGCGCGACCGTGTACCGCACCCTGCAGTGGATGGTGGACGCCGGCATCGCCCGCAAGGTGGACTTCGGTGAAGGGCGATTCCGTTTCGAGCACTCGTACCGACACCCGCGCCACTTCCACCTGATCTGCAAGACCTGCAACCAGTCGTCCGAGTTCCTCAGCTCCGATATCGAGGCGCTCATCGAGGAGGTCGCCTCGGCCCGGCACTTCGCCGCCCGGCAGAGCGTCCTGCAGATCTACGGTGAATGCGAGGAGTGCCGCGCCGGCCGCCACGCGGCCCCAATCAATGGCGCCACGACGGAACTGCTCTTCGCGCGTGACGCGCTCCGCATTGCCATCGCCACCGAGCGGAGCGGCCTCGAGTTCTATACCCGCGCCTCGTCCATTACGCGCGACGCGCGCGGCCGCGCGGTGTTCCACAAGCTTGCCGAAGAGGAGAAGGAGCATCTCGGGACGCTCGAAGCGCGGTACAAGCGCCTCCTCGAGCGTGACCCTCAGCTCGAGTCGCGGCCCACGTTCCTGTTCTTCAAGGGCGCGGCCAACGGCCTCTTCTCGGAAGGGACCGAGCGGCTCGGCCGCGGCGTGAACGATCAGCAGGCCTATCTGATTGGGATTCGCTGCGAGCGCGGCTCCCACCGCTTCTTCAAGCGCTACGGCGAGCGCTTCGAGGACTCCGAGGGCCAGCAGATCTTCCTCGAGTTCGCCCAGGAGGAACGGGCGCACCTCGAGCTGCTGATTCGCGAGTACAAGGCGCTCGTGAAACGCCAGGGACGGGCCCGGGCCCGGGCCGGCCGCACCGGAGCCGGCGGGGCCGCATCGCGCCGGTCCGCTTCGCGATGAGGCGCTCGTTCGTTCGGTGATCGACCTCCACACGCATACGCTCGCATCCGACGGCGGGTTGTCGCCCCGGGAGCTGGTCCGTCGGGCACGGCAGGCCGGCGTGACGATCCTCGGTGTCACCGACCACGACACGCTGGCCGGGCTGGCCGAGGCGCAGGGAGAGGCCGACGCCATCGGACTGACGCTGGTCGGCGGCGTCGAGATCACGGCGGTGGAGGACGATCGCGACGTCCACGTCCTCGGCTACTTCGTCCGGGCCGATACGCTCGACGCGTTCCTCGCGCAACAGCGCGCGGCGCGCGTCGATTGGATCCACGCCATGGGCAGGCGGCTGGCCGAGCTGGGCGCCCCCGTGGACGTGGACCGCATCCTCCGCCGCGCGGGCCGGGACGACGCCATCGGACGTCCGGCGCTGGCAGCCGCGCTCGTCGCCTCGCGCCACGTCGCCACGATTTCCGAGGCGTTCGATCGCTATCTCGGCCGTGGCGGCGCGGCCTTCGTGGCGCGCAGCGGCACGAGCGTCACCGAGGTAGTGGCGCGCGTTCACGAGGCCGGCGGCCTCGCCTCGCTCGCGCACCCGGCCTTGAACAACTGCGATGCGGGAATCTCCGCCTGGGCGGCCGCGGGCCTCGACGCGCTGGAGGCCTATCACAGCGATCACGATGCCGCAGCCACGGCGCGGTACTGCGCGCTGGCCCGATCGCTCGGCTTGGCGGTGACCGGAGGATCCGACTTTCACGCGGACGGCCGCGGCGACCGCGCACGCCTCGGCGCGGTCGCGCTGCCGCCCGACGCCTTCGAGCACTTCACGGCCCGGCGCGGGGCCGCTCGCCGCGGACCGGGCGACTGACGCACCCGCACGCCGATGCCCACCCCCGTCCTCGAAATCGACGCGCTCAGCAAGTCCTATGGCGCGCTCCGTCCGCTCCGACTGAAACGGTTTGCGCTGGACGACGGGGAGCGCGTGGCGCTCGCCGGGTTCGACGAGACGATGGCCGAGCTGTTCGTCAACCTCGTGACCGGTGCGACGCTGCCGGAGGAGGGGCGCGTCCGGGTGTTCGGCCGCGCGACGTCGGAGATCGCCGACAGCGCCGAGTGGCTCGCCACCGTGGATCGCTTCGGCCTCGTCAGCAACCGGATCGTGCTGCTCGACAGCTACACCGCCGCCCAGAACGTCGCGATGTCGCTGACGCTCGACATCGACCCGGCGCCGCCCGAGGTGCTGACGGCCGTGGACGGGCTGGCGCGCGAGGTGGGGCTGACTCCCCAGACGCTCGCCCGTCCCATGCAGTCCGCCTCGCCCGCCGATCGCCATCGGGTCCGGCTGGCGCGCGCCATTGCCGCCAACCCGGCGGTCCTGCTGCTCGAGCACCCGCTGGCAGGACTGCCGGCGTCGGAGGTGGGCCCGCTGGCCTCCGACCTGGCGGCCCTCGTCGAAGAGCGCCGTCTGGGCATGGTCGTGCTGGCCGCACACCCCGACTCCGCCCGGCCATTCGTGACACACGTGCTGCAGCTCAACGCCTCGACCGGCGAGCTGAGCGAGGCGAGGAGCGGCCTGTTCGGGCGCCTGCTCGGCCGTTAGGGGTTATTTCTTGATGATCACGCCGCACGCCACCCTCGGGCCCCCGCTCACGCCCGATTTCGGCTCGCCGGTGATCCCCTGGTCCGGATTCCCGTGGATGATGATCGCAGCGCCGTCGGCGTCGAACAGCGTGACCGGCGAATCGGTCAAGGTCACGCGCGTGGTCGTGGCGTCGAGCACGCCTTTCCCGTCGGCGCCCACCTCGAGGTTCGGCAGATCGCCCATGTGGAAGGGATGATTCGCGTCCGGGTCGGTGTTGCCCGCCGGGCCCGGGTCGAAATGCCCGGCCGCCGCGGTGAACGCCGGCTCGCACTGTCCCACCGCGTGCAGATGGACGCCGTGCCGGCCGGGCGCGAGCCCCGAGGCCGTCAGGTGGACTTGGACGACACGGCTGGCGCCGTGCTGGTATTCGGCGAGCGTGGCCATGCCGGTAATGCCCTGGCCCGCGATGGTGGCCGTGGCCTCGGCCACGGGCGTTGCCATGTCGTGCGCGGCCTGGCCGGCCTGCGGCCTGGCGCCAATCGATGCGGTGCCGAGCGTGAGGGCAACCGCCACGGCAAACCTGGTGCGATGCTGCATCTGAAGCCTCCTCGTGCCCGCGCGACGCGAGCGGGCCTGCATCTTACCCCGACAGGCCCTTCGACAGGCTCAGGGCAGGGTGCGCGGTACAACGGCTGAGGAGACACGACGGGCGTGGAACGACTGCTGCTCTTCGACATCGACGGCACGCTCATCCTGACCGGTGGCGCCGGCCAGCGGGCGATGACACGGGCGTTTGCCGACGTGTACGGCATCCCCGACGCGCTGGCCGGCATCGAGATGGCCGGCCGCACCGACACCAGCATTCTGGCCGACGCCCTGGGACGGCACGGTCTGACCGCGGAGCCCGACGCGCTCGACGGATTTCGCTCCCGCTATCTCGCCTGCCTGCGCGAAGAGGTGCCCAGGCCGGGAACCGGCAAGCGCGTGCTGCCCGGCATCGAGCCGCTGCTCGAAGCACTGGCCACCCGGCGCGACCGGTTGCTGGGTCTGCTGACCGGCAACTTCGCCGATGCGGCCGAGGTCAAGCTGGGCCACTTCGATCTCTGGCGCTATTTCCGGTGCGGCGCTTTTGGAGACGACGCCCACGACCGGAACCAGCTGGTGCCAGTGGCCCTGAGCCGCGCTCGGGCCTGCGGTCTGCCGCCGGCGGTCGAGGGCGGGCACGTCGTGATCATCGGCGACACGCCCCGAGACATCGCCTGCGCCCGCGCGCACGGCGCACGCGTGATTGCAGTGGCCACCGGCGAGTATGGCAGTGCCGCGCTGGAGGCGGCCGGCGCCGACGTCGTGTTCGAGGATCTGTCGGATACCGCGGCCGTGCTGGCGGCAATCTGACGATCACGCCGCGACGGTCACTCCACTGCGCCCGCAGTCACCCAGCGCACCGCCTGGTCCAGATCTGTGAACGGCCGGACGTCGATTGTCGTCTGCGCGGCCTCGAAGAGCGCCCCAGCCATCCGGATCATCCCGTATTCAGCTTCGGCGGCCGGCACCAGCACGATCGCCCATCGGGCCGAGGCGAAGTCCTCGCGGTGCAGCCGCGCGTAGGCGGTCATGGCATGCAGCGTGTTCGGCGTCATCGCCGTCGCGCCGAGCCGACGTCGGTCGCTGACGAGCGGCATGCCGCGGCGAAACGCCGGATCGGCCCTGACGCGGTCCAGCACGGCGCACCACTGGAGCGCCGTGGGCTGCGCGTGGTACTCCAGGTAGACAAGGCCCCGCGTCTCGTCGATGCGGTACGAGAGCGGCGGAGCCGGCTCGTTGTGTACATGCGGTTTAGTCATAAATGAAGCGACGACCGATCAATGTGTCCGGCGGTGTTTCACCCTGGCGATGTCGTCCGGACACTTCGGATCGAATCTGCGAGAGCGACCAGAGGCATCAGCCCTGGCTGTCGTGCGGCGATGCTGCCTTGTCCAACTTCTGGCGAACGAGACGGAGAAGGTCTTCGGGGAGAAACGGCTTCGCCAGAAATGGGAGGTCTGCGTCCGTGCGCGCGTGCATGAGACTCTCGGCATATCCTGTCGTGTAGAGTACGCGCATGGTGGGGCGCACCGACGCCAGTTCCGCCGCCAACTCGTGCCCGCTCAACCCTGGCATCACGATGTCCGCGATCAGCAGATCGACGTGCCGATGCGGATCGGTGAGCGCGAGCTGCAAGGCTTCGTCTCCATCCCGCGCCTCGAGCACCGTGTATCCGTGCTGACCCAGCACCGTTCTCGCGAGTCGTCGAACGGCGCCGTCGTCTTCGGCGATCAGAATCGTTTCGACGCCGCCGAGAGCAGGCGCGGGCTGTGTCAGGCGGAAGAGCGGCTCGACGTCTTCCTGAACGGACGGGAGATCGATCTCAACAGATGTGCCCATGCCGACCTGGCTGGTTACCCAGACGAACCCGCCACTCTGCTTGACGATGCCATAGACGGTCGCCAATCCGAGTCCGGTGCCCTTCTGCCCCTTGGTTGTGAAGAACGGTTCGAAAACATGGGGGGCGACATCGGCCGGGATCCCGACCCCGGTATCCGTGACCGTCAGCCGCACGTACCGCCCCGGGAGCATCGGCGTGCGCTCGTGCGCCGCGACAGGTTCCAGCTCGACCATCTCGGTGAGAAATCGCAACTGGCCCCCCTGTGGCATGGCATCTCTCGCATTGACCGCGAGGTTGAGCAGGACCTGTTCGAGTTGGCTCGGGTCCGCGAGCACGGGCTCCAAGCTCGGGTCGAAGCTGAGCATCAGGTCGATGTCTTCCCCGATCGTCCGATGCAGCAACTTTTCGACGTTGGCCACCAGCGCGTTCAGGTCGAGTACCCTGGGCTGCAGTACTTGTCGTCGGCTCAAGGCGAGCAGCTGATGCGTCAGGGCGCCCGCCCGCGCCGCGGCCTTCTGCACCTCGAGCAAGTCCGTTCGCCGAGGATCGGTCTCCTCGAGCGTGTGCAGCACCAGGTCCGTGAAGCCACTGATGGCCGTCAGCACATTGTTGAAGTCATGAGAGATGCCGCCGGCGAGTCGACCGATGGCTTCCATCCGTTGTGCGCCCGCTACCGCTGCCTCCAGGCGCTTGCGGTCGGTCGTATCGCTAGACACGCTCAACACCGCGCGGCCGGGACGTGACCCGGCGATGCTCGGGTCGAACGGGACCGCGCGGGAATCGACCCACCGCTCCTCGCCCTTGAGGCCCGTCACTCGAAATTCCAGTCTGCCGGGTGTGCCATCCAGCGCGGCGCGGTGTCGTTCGAGATACCGGCTCCGGTCCTCGGGATGGACCAAGTCGACGATCGATCGCCCGGCCAGTTGCGAGAGCTCATCCGCGCCGACCAGATCAAGCCCCGCCCGATTCATGTCGAGCAGCAGCCCGTCCCGGGACACGATTTTCACGCAGGCGGGTTCGGCGTCAATGATGGCCTGTAGGCGGCGCTCGCTCCGCTGCGCAAGTGCCTGGCTGGCCCGCAGATCGATCTCAATGTCGTCGCGACGCGCGACGAGCCAACTGAAAGTGGCGGAGACAAGCGAAAAGCCGACGAGCAGACGCCCGAACCCGGCGGCCGGCAACGGCGGCGGAAACCAGGAATACCCAATGATGCCGATGAGCACGGCGAGCAAGCCCGTCGTGCGGCCACCGACGCGGGTGCTCACAATCACCGCGGCGAAGGCCAACAAGAACGGCGTGTACTGAACAGCTCGCCAGAGAACATGGGTCAGCGCGAGGGCGCAGGCCATGCTCGCCGTGGCGACCGCTACCCCCAGGATGGTTCGCTTGGGCCCCTGGTCACGTCCGAAGAGCCGATAGAACCCGACGCGCCGGGGCACCGCACCAGTGTATCCGTGCGAACTTTTCAACAGCCGAGCACGAAGAAATAAATTGTGCAGCGAGATCGAGCCGGCCGCGAAAGCATGGCGGAAGCGCCTGGGAGTCGAACCCAGCCTCCCCGGCAAGCGGAGAGCAGCCGATTTTGAAGACCGGGAGGGCCACCGGGCCCCGTTCGCTTCCGTGAAACCGAAACGCTGGGAGTGAGGCGGAAGGCGGGAGTGGAACGCGTGGCCCCGGCCCCGGTCGCGGGGCCGGGATGCCGGCGGCGATCAGTTCTCGATCAGGCGGATGTCGCCCGCACGAGGGCCTTTGGCTGATTCCTCGGGCACGAACTCCACCCGCTGTCCTTCTCGCAGCAGCTCGAACACCGCCCCCCGCACTGCGCTGCGGTGGAAGAAGTGTTCGACGCCGCTCTCGTCGCGGATGAATCCGAACCCCTTGTCAATCAGGAGCCGTGCAATTGTGCCGGTCGGCATACCCGTGTCCCTCCGATAGACGTCTCGTGAGGATCTCTGGGGGAGGCAGGCGGAGACGTATCCCGCCATGGTTCGGCGCCCGAACGCCTCGAGCCAGCCACGACGGCAGCGCCGCGGACGGCCATCCGCGCCCCGATGACGCGGTGTTTTGCTTCACGGGACAACGGTCCTGTCGACCTGAGAAATCCCCGGGCACTATAGGTCCAATCCCCACCCAAGTCAACGATTTCACGTGGGTTAGCGTCACACGAGTTCGCGGGTAATTTCCCACCGGAAACCCCCGCCACGCGACTGCGCTACAGTGGCCGCATGCTCCGGCGGACGGTGGCGGCCCTGGTCGTGCTGCTGGTCGTGACAGCCGCGGTTGTCCTGGCGCTCACCTCCAGGCGCGGCCGCGGCTATTTTGGCCCGGTTTTCGCCCCCGATGGCCAGTCTGTCCTGGTCATCGTCCGGACCGTCAATGCCACCATCGTGGGCTTCGGCTACGAGATGTGGACCCCGCCGGCCCACGTCTGGCTGCACCGCGACCGGTTCGCGCTGGTGCGCCTGCGCCTCGCCGACGGCCGGGCGACGGTGGTCCGGGAGTTCCCCCCATCGCCGCTCGAAGGGCGCGGCTTCGATGCCTACCACGGCGCAATCTTCGGTGAGGCACGGGGCCACCTGCGCTGGGCGGATCCCAACCACCTGGAATTCGAGCTCGCGGTGACACGCCACGACACCCCGCTGAGCCGGACCTTCGTGCTGAGCCGACGCTGGAATGCCCGGACGGGGGCCTTCGTGGAGTCGGCGTGGCAGCCGGGCACGCCGGCCATGGGTGGAGATGAGCCCGGCCAGCTGTCCGGCCAGCTCGAGGTGCTCTCGCCGCGTGGCGAGGAGCAGTTGCCGTGCGGGGTCGTGATCCTCGATGCGAAGGCCGGTACGGCGCGCGCCCTCGCCGAAACCTCCGCCTGTACCGCCCGCTTCCCGGACGGCATCACCCCCGCACTGCTCGCGGCCGAGTCGCGCCGGGAAGCCATCGAGCGCGCCCAGACGCTGCACCGCACCTACGACGATCTCGTTGCAGCCGGCAGGGCACGAGGCCTCAGCGAGGGCGACGCGATGCTCCGCGCGGGCAAGGAGATGGAACGGCTCGGCTTCTTCCCGAAATCGCCCACGCTGGTGGCGAGCCCGGCACAGTGCCAGGACGTGGCGCCGCTGTTCCGGATCAGCGACGACGAGTTCCGCGTGGGCCTCTTCCAGGACGTCGGGCAGGCGCTCGCGCGGCCGGGCACGGAGGTGGACAAGTCGATGGGTGAGTACGTGATCCATCGTGACTACGACACGAGCCGACGGATCAACGAGTACCTGGCCGATCGCTCCCACCAGGTCTTCTTCGTCGAGGCACACGGCCGCTGCTGGCGCCTACGTCTCGATCGACACGAGGAGGGAAAGTGATACCCGCCATCGTGCTGGCGGCCGGCGCCTCGACCCGGATGGGCCGGCCCAAGGCGCTGCTGCCGGCCGAGCCGGGCGGGACGCTGCTCGGGCGGGTGCTGGACACGCTGGCGGCGGCCGGGCTCGATCCGCTCGTCGTGGTGGCACGTCCCGGTCTCGACGTCCGTGCCGCCTGGCCGGGCGCGCGCGCGAGCCGGTGCCGCGTGGTGGTCAATCCGGATCCGGATCGCGGACAGCTGTCGTCGCTCGCCTGCGGCATCGACGCGCTGGAGCCGCTGCCGGAGGCGGCGCTGGTCACGCTGGTGGACGTGCCGCTGGTGCGCCGTGAGACCGTGACCATGCTGCTCGACGCCTGGCGCACGTCGCACGCGCCGCTCGTGAGGCCCGTTCTCGCAGGCCGCCACGGGCACCCGGTGATCTTCGGTGTGGCGCTGCTCGAGCGTCTTCGCCGTGCCGATCCATCGGGTGGGGCCCGACCCGTGGTGCGGGCCTTCGCGCCTCAGGCGATCGACGTGCCCGTCGAGGACCCGGGTGTCCTGCAGGACATCGATACGCCGGACGAGTACCGGCGGCTCGTCGGTCCGATGCCACCCGGCTGAGGCGACGCGGACATGTGGCGCTCGCTTCGCGCGCTCGTGCGCGCGATCGCCTTCGACCTGACGCCGCTCGCGATCAGCCGCGACTTCCGGCTGATCTACATCGGACAGGCGGTCTCCTTCCTGGGCAGCATGGTCACCTATGTCGCCGTGCCGTACCAGGTGTACGTGCTCACGGGTTCTACGCTTGCCGTCGGGCTGCTTGGCGCGGCCGAGCTCGGCCCGATGCTGGCCCTCGCGCTGCTCGGCGGCGCGCTGGCCGACGCCCACGATCGCCGCCGCATGGTGCTCGTGGCCGAGACCGGCCTGTCGATCTGCTGCGCGCTGCTGGCGGCCAACGCCGGGCTCGCGCGCCCGAGCGTGGGCGCCATCTTCGTCCTGGCGGCGCTCATGGCCGGCCTCGGCGGCCTGCACCGCCCCGCGCTCGAGGCGATGACGCCGCGCCTGCTCGGCCCCGACCTGATGTCGGCGGCCGCCGCCCTGCATTCGTTCCGCGGCAACCTCGGCATGATCGCCGGGCCAGCGATTGGCGGCCTCCTGATCGCCAGCGGGGGCATGACCGCGACCTACGCCTTCGACCTGGCCACGTTCGTCGTGTCACTCGTCGCGCTGTCGTTCGTCGGGGACGTGCCACCGCCGGACGGCGCCGGGCGGCCGGGCCTGGCGGCGATCAGGGAAGGACTCCGCTACGCGGCCAGCCGGCCGCTGCTGCTCGGCACCTACCTCGTGGACATGAACGCGATGGTCTTCGGCATGCCCATGGCGCTCTTCCCTGCGATGGCGGCATGGCATGGCGGCAGCCGCGTAGTGGGCCTCTTCTATTCGGCGCCGGCCGTGGGGGCGCTCCTCGTGACGTTGACGAGCGGATGGACGACGCGCGTGTCGCGGCACGGTCTGGCCGTGGCGATGGCGGCCACCGTGTGGGGCGCGGGGATCATCGGTTTCGGGCTGGCGCGGTCGCTCTGGGTCTCGCTGGCGTGGCTCGCCGTCGCCGGCGGGGCGGACATGGTGAGCGGGCTGTTCCGGTCCACCATCTGGAACCAGACGATTCCCGACCGCCTGCGGGGCCGGCTCGCCGGCATCGAGCAGATCAGCTACCTCTCCGGGCCGCTGCTCGGCCACCTGGAGGCCGGCCTGGTGGCGGCGCTGGCCGGGATCCGGGTGTCGGTCGTCTCGGGCGGGGCGCTGGCGATGCTCGGATCGGTCCTGATTTCCTGGAGGCTCCCCGCGTTCACCGGGTATCGGGCTGCCGCGGCGCGTCAGCGCCCGGCGGACGGCGCGCCCGGCTCCAGCGTGACGTAGAGCGGCGCCACGCCGAAGAGGAACAGCATGAAGTAGAGGCTCGCCGGTGCGCGGTTCACGCAGGTGAAGTGCACGTGCGCCCCTGGAGCCGCCTCGAACTCCACGGTCTTCCACACCAGCGTGTTGTTCGCGCGAAGCCGATGGCGGCCCGGCGGGATCTCGCGGGTGAGGCGCTGGCCGAACAGCAGCGTGCCGATCCTCTCGCCGTCCAGGCTGAAGATCACCTGCCGATCCTTCACGTCGTCCGGCGACGTCCGGTGGATCGACAGGAGCGTCGGCCCCAGCAGCGGCCAGCCTTCGGCATCGACGTGCCGAACCGACGGATCGGCCGGCGCCGCCGGGATCCCTGTGGCGACCATGATGCCTCTATGGTGCCACGGGCGATCGATCGCGCGGCGTGCGAGGGCGGTCAGAAATCGTCGGCGGCGACGTAGGCGTCGATGAGCTTCCGCTCGCCCTCGGCGCCAGGCACCGAGTTGCCGTGCTCCATGCCGAGCACGAGCTCACGGCCGGTCTCCGCCGACTTCCCGGCGATGTGCTTGAAGATGTTGCGGTAGTTCATTTCGCCCGTGCCCGGCTCCTTGCGGCCCGGCACGTCGCCAATCTGGAAGTAGCCGATCTCGTCCCACGCCCAGTCGATGTGCTCGATCATGCGGCCTTCGTTCCGCTGCATGTGGTACATGTCGAACAACGTCTTGCAGGCCGGGGTGTTCACCGCACGGCACAGCATGTAACCCTGATCGGACGTTCGAAGGAACAGGTCCGGATTGTCGCTCAGCGACTCGAGCACCATGACCAGCCCATGCGGCTCGAGGATCTCCGCACCCCGCCGGAGCGCGTCGATCACGTGCCCGGTCTGGATGCCGATGGGAAGGTTCCGCTCGAAGTAGCCCGGCACCACGGTCATCCAGCGGGCGTGCACGCGCTGCGCCACGTCCACCGCCTCGCGGCACGTCTTCAGGAATACGTCGGTGAACTCGGGCTTCCCCGTGGCCAGCGACACCTTCCAGTTGTCGCCCCCGTCGATGACGAAGACGCCCATCGTCATGCCGCGGCTGGCGAGCAGGTCGCCCATCTGCTGCTGCAGGGCGACCGGCCGCTTCATCATGCCGTTGTCCTCGAACGCCCTGAAGCCGGCATCGGCCATGAACCGGATCTGATCCAGCGGGTCCTTGCCTGCTGAGCTCTCGAACATGCCGATATGCGGCGCGTACTTGAGCGTGAACGCGCGACCGGCGACGGGGGCCGGAGAGCCGCTCGCGGCCACCGCCGTGCCCGATGCGCTCAGGGCCGCGGCTGCCGCCGCCGAGTGCCGCAGGAACTCACGTCGATGCATCTCTCCCCCTTCCGTCATGCGGGCTTGAACACCATGAGCGCGACGATGACCATCACCAGGACGCCGAGCACGCCGCCCTGGATCGCGCCGGATTTCGAGAGGCGCCGGAACTCCACGCTGTCCGGGCCGTGCGCCTCGAGTGCGGCGATCTGCCGTCGAAGCGTGGGCGTGTAGACTCCGAAGCCGATGACGGCCACCGCGGCCAGCAGCGCGAGCGACAGCCAGATCCACAGGCGGGACCACGGGTACCCGGCCGCGTGCACCATCCCGATGCCGGTCAGGAGCAGCAGCACATAGCAGGGATTCGCCACGTAGTCGTCCATCACCTGCACCGTCCGCAGGGCGAATCGCATCTCGCGGCCGTCCCGGTCGGCCGCCCGCGCGCGTCCGAGGATCAGCCCGTAGCTGGCGTTGAACCCCACCGCGACGATCGCGAGGACGATGTGCAGGTACTTCAGGACGACATACAGCATCGGCGGTGCCTCACGCGGGCTTGGCCACCATGAGCCACAGGATCACCAGCGTCATCAGCGTGAGGACGGCGGCAATCATCGCGCTTCCCTTCGACAGCGCCAGGAACTCCGGATCGACGGGCCCGCGCGCGTCGAGAATCGCGAGCCGCCGTCGCATCATCGGAAGCAGCGTGAAGGTGGCCACGAGAAACGCCACCACGAACAACGCGACCGATCCGTGAATCCACTTGAGCGACCACGGATACCCCGCGACGTACACCATCGCGATGCCGGTCAGCAGCAGGAGCAGGTAGCACGCGTGCGCGATGATCGCCATCGTGCGCACCGTGCCGAGCGCGAACTTCATTTCGCGCCCATCCGCACCGCCGTGGGACGCGCGCCCGAGAATCAGACCGAACGACGAGTTGAAGCCGACCGCGACGATGGCCAGCAGCACGTGGAGATATTTCAACAGGGTATAGAGCATGAGCTCCTGCGGGGAGAAACGGCGCCCATTCGCCAGACTGAAGCGTATGCAGAACCCCCGCGGCAATTCAAGGGGTCAGGCCAACCACGGAGCCTTCCCGCGCCGAGCGCCGCGCCGCCTCCACGATGGCGATGACGGCCTTCGCGTCCACGGGGGAAACCGGCGGTGGGCTGCCGTCCAGGAGGGCGGCGGCCACCCCCTCGTAGAAGTGCGGATAGGCGCCGGCCACGGTCTCGATCGGCCGGCAGTCGCCGTCGACCCACAACGCGCCCCACGCATCGCGCGGCTCCACGCCCCATCCCGGTCCGGGGCGCTCTCCCGCGCGCAGGCGAGCCTCCTGCAGGTCGAGCCCCGCCTTTACATACGCGGCACGGCTGCCGAGGACCCGGAACCGCGGCCCCGCGTGAGCCGCGACGTTGCTCGTCCAGAGATGGGACCGCACGCCTGACGCGTGGCTCAGCGCGACGAACGCATCGTCGTCCACCAGCACACCGGGGCGCCGCCGATCGAGCTCCGCGTAGACGTCCACGGCGGGTCCGAAGAGCGCGAGCGCCTGGTCGATCAGGTGGCTGCCGAGATCGAACAGCAGCCCGCCGGCGTCCCGCGCATCGCCGTGTTCGCGCCAGGTCTGGCGCGGCGTGGGTCGCCAGCGCTCGTACCGTGACTCGAAGCGCGCCACGGCGCCGAGCGTCCCGTCGGCGACCAACCCGGCGACCGTCAGGAAGTCGCCATCCCATCGCCGGTTGTGAAACACCGTCAGCACGACGCCCGCCGCCGACGCCTGGCGAATCAACCGCTCCGCCTCCTCGAGCGTCGGCGTGAACGGCTTGTCCACGACGACGTGGAAGCGCGCCTCGAGTGCGCGTTCCGCGAGTGCCGTATGGCTGCGGTTGGGCGTCGCGATCACCACCAGGTCCAGCGACTCGCGCGCCTCGAACAGCTCGTCGGAGGTGGACAGGATGCGAGCGGCCGGATGGTCGTGGGCCGCCTCCGCGCGGCGCTCCGGGTTGGCCGTGACGATGCAGTCGAGGCTGAGCCTGGGCGTGGTCGCGATGAGCGGCGCGTGGAAGACGCGGCCGCCGAGGCCGTACCCGATCAAGCCGACGCGCACGGGTCGTGCACCGCGCGCGGCTTCACAAGGATCAGCTTGTGACTCAGCCATAGAATCCGCTCGCCTCATCCGGACCACTCATGCATAATCCGCGGGTCCCCAGCAGCCTAGCCGAAGTCGCGGCACTCGCGTCCCTGCGGCTGTGCGAAAGGCTCTGAGTGCGTCGAGTGCTGTTTCGGTGGGGGCGACTCACGCTCTACGCCTATCCGACCTTGCTCTACATCGGCCTGGTGGCCGGCGTGGCCGCAGGCCACGCGCTGGCGGCCTCGGCCGGACTCGACGCGGATGCGGTCACGCTGGCGACCGTCCTGCTCATCTGTCCCGCGCTCATTGGCGCCCGTCTCCTGTTCCTGGCGCTCAACTGGCGGAGCTTTGCGGCCGACCCGGTCCGCCTCTGGTCGAGGTCCGATGGTGGGGCGGCGCTGTACGGCGGACTTGCCCTCTCGCTTGTGATCTCGCCGCTCGTTCTCGGATGGTTGCGCTTGGCGGCGGGCGCGTTCTGGGACGTCGCCGCGGTCACGATCCTCGTCGGCATGGTGTTCACGAAGATCGGCTGCCTGCTGAACGGCTGCTGTGGCGGGCGTCCCACCGACGGATGGCTGGCGCTGCCACTGGCGAACGCACGCGGGATCCGGAAGCGTCGCGTGCCCACCCAGCTGCTCGAGTCTGCCCTGGCCGCCGCCCTCCTGCTCGGCCTGGCGGCCGTCTGGCGGTGGCGCGGCTTCGATGGCGAGGTGTTCCTGATCGCGCTCGGCGGCTACGGGCTGGGGCGGTCGGTGCTCGAGCCTTTCAAGGAATCGACGGATCGGATTGGGCGCGTCTCCGTCCACCAGGCCATTTCGGTTCTGCTGGTCGCGTTCTCGGTGACGTGCCTGCTGGTAAGAGCGCGGTAACAAGGAGGCCCCATGCCATCGGCGAGCGATTTCTATCACGAGCTGCAGGGCGCGAATGTGCGCCTGGAACAGATCAAGGGCGAGCTGCTGTCGCTCAAGGCGTCGGTTGACTCGCTGGTGACGCTGGAGGCGTACGCGAACGACGCGCTGTACCAGAACGCGAGGCAGAACGAGACGATCATCTGCATCCTGGAGCACATCTCCAAACACACCTGCACCCTGGTGAACGAGGCGGCCGTGCAGACGCGGCTGCAGCGCTCGATCGAGGAGAGCGTGAAGCGGCTCGCGGCGCTGACGGCGGCGGCGCACGCCGAGGCCGCGCTCGTGCTGGAGCGGGAGGAGCAGCTCAAGCAGCAGATCGAGAAGTGCTGCCCGCCGCCGGAGCCCGATCCGCCGTGCCACTACGAGCGCTGCAAGGCGCCCGACCACCTCAAGGAGCCGCCGCGGCCGCCGCAGCCGCCGGTCATCGAGCGCACTGGCCGCCAGAAGTAGGCAGCATGCCCGCCTCGGCTCTGCTCGTTTCCGCGCTCGCGCTGCTGGCGATCGTCGCCCTGTTGGGGTTCGTCGGCTGCAGCTTCAATCCCGGAGCGATTTCCCCGCCCGATCTGGTCAGCGAGTGGCCGCTCGGGGATGCGCCGGGGTCGTCCACGGCCGTCGACACGTTCGGCCCGAATCCGGGTGTCTACAAGACGGCCACGCTGGCCGAGAACGTCCCGTCGCAGTCACCGGCCACCGCATCGCCGCCGGTACTGAACCTCGGGACGGCGAGCCTGCTCGACTCGTCGCCCGCCGCCACGTGCGTGCAGGTGGACGGCGGCTACGTGGAGGTGCCGTTCAGCGACACGCTGAACACGCCCCAGTTCACGTTCCTGGTGTGGGTGCTCCCGGAATGGGACCCGGCCGAGATGGTGGGCGCGCGCAAGCCGTACCGCTGCGTCCTGTCGTCGCGCGAGGTCGCGGCGACGGCGCCCCGCGGGTACACGCTCTATGCGGGCCCCAACCTGCTCGATCCGGCGGACCTCACCGTCTACTGGCAGGCGTGGCTCGGCGACGGCACGCCGGGCGCACAGTGGCAGATGCTCCTCGGGCCGCCCGTGGAGTTCGACGTCACGCACCTGGCGATCTCGTACGACGGCACGACGCTGAAGCTGTACGTGAACGGCTCGAACGACACCGACGGCACGCCCGACGCGCAGCTGGACACGGGCTACGCGGTGAACACGACCTCGTCATTGCTGATCGGGATGGGGGCGCCGGAGCAGCCGGCGCCGCGCTTCCCGTTCAAGGGCAGGCTGCAGGATGTCAAGGCATACAAGGCCGCCCTGCCGGCCGTGTCCATCGACAACCACGTGATGGCGGGGCAGCTGACGGGACCGTGACGGGCGGCGCGTCCGCGATGCCGGCCTCGATTGGCGGCTGTGCGACGCGACTCTCCGGATCGTTCGCGAGGAGCACTCAACCATGCCCGACTCGTTTCTGCTCGTTTACGCGCTCGCGTTGCTGGCCATCGTCGCCCTGTTCGGGTTCGTCGGCTGCTCCTTCGACGTGAGCGGCATCGCCAGCCCAGATCTGGTCAGCGTATGGCCCCTCGGTGACGCGCCCGGATCGTCGACGGCCACTGATACGTTCGGGCCGAACCCCGGCCATTACACGACGACCACGCTGGCGGAGAACGACGCATCCCAGTCCCCCCCGACCGCCTCGCCACCTGTTCTCAACCTGGGCGCACCGGGATTGCTCGCCGCGGCTCCCGCCGAGACGTGCGTGCAGGTGGACGGCGGCTACGTGGAGGTGCCGTTCAGCGACACGCTGAATACGCCCCAGTTCACGTTCCTGGTGTGGGTGCTTCCGGAATGGGACCCGGCCGAGATGGTCGGCCCGCGCAAGCCGTACCGCTGTGTGCTGTCGTCGCGCGAGGTCGCGGCGACGGCGCCCCGCGGATACACGCTCTATGCGGGCCCCAACCTGCTCGATCCGGCGGACCTCACCGTGTACTGGCAGGTGTGGCTGGGCGACGGCACGGCGGGCGCGCAGTGGCAGATGCTCCTCGGGCCGCCCGTGGAGTTCGACGTCACGCACCTGGCGATCTCGTACGACGGCACGACGCTGAAGCTGTACGTGAACGGCTCGAACGACACCGACGGCACGCCCGACGCGCAGCTGGACACGGCGTATGCCGTGAATACGACCTCGTCGCTGCTCGTCGGGATGGGAGCGCCGGAGCAACCGGCGCCGCTCTTCCCGTTCAAGGGCAGGCTGCAGGGCCTCAAGGCGTACAAGGCCGCCCTGCTGTCGGTGTCCATCGACAACGACGTGATGGCCGGACAGCTGACGGGCCCATGACGGCTGGCATTCACCTCTATCCACCGGGAGAGACGGCCCCGCACATCGCTCCGGGCGACTTCATCCTCGTTCGCGGCCGCTCCGTGGCGAGCACGGCCGTCCGGATGGCGCAGCGCCTCAAGGGCAGGGCCCGGCGCGGCTCGGCGGCCCGCATCTGGAGCCACGCTGCCCTCGTCGTCGGCCACGCGGGCCGCCTGGCCGAAGTCGTCGCCGCCGGCGTGGTGATCACCGACCTGGAGAAGTACCGGCCGTTCGAGTATCACCTGGTGCGGCTGGATCTGTCGCTCGATGAGCGGCGGCGGGTGGTGCACCAGGCGTTGGGCGCACTGGGCCGCCCGTACGGCCGCTGGGGACCGCTCCTCTACGGGCTCGCGCTGCTGTCGGGCGGACGGGTGCGCGGCGACTGGCCGCGGCAGAACTGTGCGGCCCTCATCGCGCATGCGCTTGGCGGCGTGGACCCGCCCCTGCCAGTCTGCTACGACCTCACGCCCGCGGACCTGGCGGTGCACTTCGGCGTCGTGCCGTCGCGGGAGGGCCCGGCGCCCGGTCAGTGACCCACGAACAGGCACCAGGCCGCGGCCGCCGCGCCCCCAACGATGGCCACGTCGCCCAGGTTGAACACCGGCCACCACCCGAGATCGATGAAGTCGAGCACGGCACCGCGCCGCAGTCGGTCGACGAGGTTTCCCAGCGCCCCGCCAAGCGCCATCCCGAGCGCCGCCTGCACCGCGGCCCGGTCGAAAGGGGCGGCCGACGAGGCGAGACCGAGCGTCAGCGCGGCTGCAATGGCGGCCCACAGTGCCAGACCCGCCATCGGCGTCCACCCGCCCCACGCGCGAGGATTCAGCACCGGACGGATACGCACCACGCGGCCGACCCCGGCAGGCCGCGCGGCAGCGCTCCGCGTCACCAGTCGCTTGCTCACGAGGTCAATCGCGAACACCGCGGCCGATGACGTGAGCATGATCGCGATCGCGACCAGTGTGCGGCCCATGGAGAATGCTCGAGCCTCGAGGGGAGTGCCGGCCCAGTATAGCTGCGCTCCGGGCAGGATCCCGGCTCCGATCGGGTGACCGCCGGCTGTGATCAGTCGTCGGTTCGGGTTTCGGGGAGTCGGACCTCGAGGTCGGACACGATTTCGCGGACGTTCGTCTCCTTGAGCAGCTGTCCGAGCTCGTCTTTCAATTTCCCGTCCAGCTCCACGCCCTCACGCTGGCAGAGCGCGTGGACCAGGCGCAGCGAGAGGGTCAGCTCCCGCTCGGCCAGCAGATCCACCTGCAGGTCGAGGTGCGCCCGCCGGTCGGCCAGCCGCGCCATGCGGTTCTGCGACATCAGCACGAACACGGTCAGGAAGATGGCCTCGAGCGAGACCACCAGCGTCAGGAAGTTGAACGGGTAGGGATCGAAGGGCGCATACGGCGTGAGACCGTCGTTCACGATCAGCCACGCGGCGAAGAACACCACATGAGTGATTGCGAAGGGTGTGCTCCCCGTCGCGCGCGTGAGGGCGTCGCCGAAGCGGTGGGCGACCGAGCGGTCGCGCAGACTGCTCTGCTCCACATCGGCGACGGCCCGGATGTTCTCCAGTAGCGGCGAGGCTCCCCGCGGGGACTTCGACCGCGTACGTCGCGTCGGCATGGGCCGGCCCGCCTCACCTCGGGCGGCCGGGCTCAGACCACCGGCCGGCGGCCGGACACCAGCCCGGCGATGAACAGGACGATCGCGATGACGAGCAGCACGTGAACGAATGCGCCGACCGTGTACACCCCCGCCAGGCCGATGAGCCAGGCGATGAGCAGGATCACTGCGAGCGTGTAAAGCATGGCCATTCTCCTCAGGTGTCGAACGGTGGGGCGGGCCGATATGCCGGCCCGCCCGCCCGATGCTGCGTGCTGCTAGGCCGACTGGTTGATGAACTCGTCGGCCTGACGGCGCGCCTCCTCGCGTGCGTAGCCGTAACGCTCCTGGAGCTTGCCAGCGAGCACCTCCGCGTTGCCCTGGATCTGATCCAGGTCATCGTCGGTGAGCTGCCCCCACTTCGCGCGGGCGGCTCCCTTGACCTGCTGCCACTTGCCCTTCAGAACGTCGCTGTTCAGCGTTGCCATCGATATCCTCCTGTCATGCGCGCCTCTGCGCACGACCTCGGTTGTCGTCTGCGCTACTGACTGCCCGCGTCCAGCGTGATCTCGCTCGAGACGCGGCGTACGCCCGGCACCTGGCGCGCGGCCTCGACCGCCTTCACCTGGGCCTCGAGCGATTTCGCCGAGCCCGACAGCAGGACCACCCCGCGGTTCACCGACGCCACGTCGATGCCCGAGTCCTTGATCATCGGGTCGGCGTCCAGGGCTTTCTGCACCTGGTCCTTGATCGCGTCGTCGCTCGCGTCGACGGCGTCGCGGTCCGGCTTCGCGACGACCTGGAGCATGTTCTTCACGCTCGCGACGCCCTCGATGCCCTTCGCGACGGTCTCCGCCTTCTGCCTGGCTGCGTCGCTCGCGACCTTGCCGTGCAGAGTCACTGCGCCGTTGACGGTGTCGACGTTCACGTCCCACGAGTCCACGCCTTCGGTCGTCATCAACGCCAGCTTGGTCTTCATCGTGATCCACGAGTCGGGCCGATCCGCCGCGAGCGCGGTGGCCGCGAGGACGAGGCAGAGAGCCACGGCGGCCGCTGCCGTGCGCACGACGATGTTGACGCTTCGCATGAGCTAACCTCCACCGGCAACGGGCGCTGCACCCGTGCCCGCCGGAGACGGTCCAAGTCCCGTGCCAGCGCAGAATTCCCGCCATCGAGGGGCGTTTCCCGGGCGTTCGAGGGATGAGGTCGCTCGTCCGTCGTGGACGACGCGCAAGTAATACATTGCAGCGCCCACGGGCCTGGGGCGACAGGCCGACGCCTGATGCGACGGCTGGGCGGGAACGGTCGGAGGTTCAGTATTGAACGGCGGCGTCGCCCGGCTCGCGTGCGCCGATCGCCAGCAGCTGCAGCGGCAGTCGGATCGTGAAGCGGCTCCCGAGCCCTGATCCGTCGCTCGCGACGTCGACCGACCCGCCATGCAGCTGCGCCAGGTCGCGCACCAGCGAGAGGCCGAGGCCGACACCTCCGCCCGACGAGTCGCGGACCTGGGCGAAGGGCTCGAAGATGCGCCCCAGCTGATCAACGGGGATCCCCTGGCCGGTATCGATCACCGACACCACGGCGGCGTCGTGGTCCGTCGTGCACCTGATGCTGACCTGTCCGCCGGGCGGCGTGTACTTTGCGGCGTTGTCGAGCAGGTTCGCGAACATCTGGATGAGTCGCACCCGGTCTCCGGTGATGCGGACGGGCGATCCGTCAAGCTCCGTCTGCAGAGAGAGCGCGTGATCCGCCAGCTTCGGGCGGCACATCTCGATCGCCTCGAGAATGGCTCCCCGGATGTCGAGCGGGGTCATCTGCAGCTGCAGCTTGCCGGTCCCGATCCGGCCGGCGTCCAGCAGATCGTCTGCAAGCCTGGTGATGTGCGTGCACTGGCGGGCGATGGCCGCCACCGACCTGGCGGAGACGTCGTCTCTCGACGGCCGGTGCTGGAGCACCGAGGCTGCCGTGGTGATCACGCCCAGTGGTCCGCGCAACTCGTGACCGAGCGTGGCCAGCAGGGTGTCCTGACGACGGATCACGGCGCCGAGCATGTCGGACGCGGTGCGGAGCTGGCATGCCGCCGACGCAAGGCTCTCCAGGGTCTTGAGCACGCGTTCATGGCCGCGTGTGAAGTGGCGGTCGGGTGAGTGGCTGACGACCCACAGGACGCCGCGCGGCGTACCACGGACGTGGAACGGGACCAGCAGCGCCTCCAGGAAGCGCGGCTCCATGCGGATGGCCGGGAAGACCCGATCCGGCAGCGACATCAGCAGCGTGGTGTCGCGCTCGATGCACGCGGCCGAGGGGCTCTCGGTGCGGAGCATGGCGCTCCCGCGCGCAGAGGCGAAGACACCGGCCGCGCCTTCCCACCGGAACACCCCGTCGGCGAGCACGCTGACGAGCGCGGTGTCGGCGTCGCACAGATCGAGCGCCGCTTCGGCCAGCGTCTGCAACATCCGCCGGGGGTCCTCGGCGAGGTCCGCGGCCAGCAGATCGAAGGCGTGGTGCTCGCGTCCGTAGTCGGGTGGGGCTTCCGCGCGCAGATCCAGTTCGCGCCCGATATCCACATCGGAGTCATCGATGGTTCTCATCTGCTGCTCCGATGCGTGCAGGCGGTTCAGCAGGAACCTGCAGGCTGTGTCGTGGCGCATGCGGAAGGCGTGCACGCGATCAGGCGCTCCGGTCCCGGGCGCGAAATACGTGAAGCTAGAGCATTTCACATGGCGTCCGCCCCGCCTATCCGGAGAATGTCCCGCCTCGTCAGGGAAATCCCTGAGCTCAGCGTTGCCGGACCAACAAACTCAGCAGAAATCCAGCCGCCGCCGCGGAGACGATGATGGGGCCCGTGTCCCGGTGCAGCCGCATGGCGACGAGCGTGCCGACGATCGTCGCCGCCGTGGCGATGACCACGGCCGTTGTGAGCATTTGCCGCAGGTTTCCTGAGACGCGCTTGGCGGCGGCGGGCGGAATGATGATCAGGGCGCCCATCAGCAGCACCCCGAGGAAGCGGAGGCCCAGGGCGATGGTGAGAGCGAATGCCTGCAAGTACAGCAGGTTCATCAGGCGCACGTCGATCCCCGCGGTGCGGGCGACCTCCGGCGAGACGAGCATCACGACCAGCCGGTTGCGCTGGGTGACGATGAACCCGATCACCGCGGCGGCTCCCAGGATGCCGAACACGGCCTCCGACTGACGTAACGCCGCCGGATGGCCGAACAGCGCATCGATCAGGTCCTCGCCGGATGTCATCATGCCGCCGACGGCAAGCGCCGTCGAGAAGACGACGCCGACGATGGTCTCGGTGGCGAGGCGGGCGTGGTCCTCCAGCGCCCAGACCAGCAGCGCGCCGAAGAACAGCATCGCGGCGGCGCCGAACACGGGGTTGACGTGGAGCGCGAGCGCCACGCCGATGCCGGGCAGCGCCACATGCGACAGGGCGTCAGCCGCCAGGGCCATCCGGCGCATCACCGCGAAGCTGCCGACCAGTCCGGCGGCGGCGGCCATCGCGACCGACAGCAGCAGCGCTTCAGTCGTCATGGACGTGATAGTCGACGGGCGTCCCGTACACCTCGTGGAGCAGATCGGGCGTGAGGACGGAACGCGGGGGCCCCAGGCAGATGCGTTCGCGATTGAGGCACAGCACGCGGCTGGCAGAGCGATAGACGACCGAGAGCTCGTGCGAGATGAACAGCACCGTCAGGCCCTGTTCGGCCTGCAGGCGTCGCACGAGCGCCGTCAAATGCTCCTGGCCCGGTGCGTCGATGCCCGCCATCGGCTCGTCGAGCAGGAGCACGTCCGGCTCGCCGACGAGAGCGAAGGCGATGAGGAGACGCTGGAACTGGCCGCCGGAGAGCGTGCCGATGGTGTGGCCGGCCGCCTCGCGCGTGACGCCGACCAGCGCGAGCGTCCGGCCGATGGTGCTGGCAGCATTGCCCCGGCCAGGCACCAGCGCCGCGCGGGCCCTCAGGAAATCGAGGCCGCTCATCGGAATATCGCGCTCGAGGTCCAGCGTCTGCGGGACATAGCCGAGGCGGGTTCCCGGTGCCCACCGCACGGTGCCCTCGAAGCGAATCGCCCCGACCAGCGCCCTGAAGAGCACCGTTTTGCCCGCCGCGTTCGGCCCGAGCACCGCCAGCGAGTCGCCGCGCTCGACGTTGAAGCTCAGATTGCGGAGGACGGTCGTGCTCCCGAATCGGACGGAGAGATCGCGGACGTCCAGGATCGGCTCCACGATCCCGGAGGATACAGGGAACGGCTGCCGCCCGCAGCTCATCGATCGGACAAGGCCGCTGAAGCGCCCGAACGGAGCTCGACAGGCACTCGAATTGCCCAACCTTCGCCCGTGCCTGCTGCGCGATCGGCCAGACGACGCACGAAAGGGAGGTCACCGCCGCCTCGAGCGCGCGATTGGCGTGCTGTACTGGCCCGAGACCGAGCGCCCGAGCCACTACTTCCCGGCGCGCCTGCCCTCGCAGTTCGATCTCGTCGTCCACGTCGACCGCACCCGCGCGCTCGAGCCGCTCGAGAAGTGGGCGCACCACGAGGCCGACCTGCCCGAGACCTATCCGACGGGCCTCTGACGACCGGCCTGATCCGACAGGGCGCTCAGGACCGCAATCGCCGCCTAGGCGGACGCGGCCCCGTGCCAGCACCCGGCTCGGCGACAGGTGACGCGTTGAAACTGCGTTCTCCACGGTGATCGGCCAGGGCCCCGAAGGCCGCGAAAAACACTTCGTCAGGGCAAAGCTCCGGGGTCAGAATCCGTTGCAGGACGAGTCCCTCGATCAGGGCGTGAATCACACAGACGAGCTGCTCCGGCGGCATGGGTAGCTGGCGTTCGTCTCCGAGTGTACGCAGCCATTCCGCGCCACGCTCGTAACTGCCGGCGGTGATCGCGTGGACTCGCGCGCGCAACCCCGGGCTGGTCAGCGCGTAAGCCAGGCCTGTCAACCGTCCCACCGCCGCCGTCGTGCGCTCCGGGATTGCCTCGAGCGTCGCCTCCGCCATTGCGTGCATCACCTCGGCGAACGTCGCACCAGGCTTGATCCGTGGTTTGACCGGAGCCCAGTAGGTCTGGCCGAGCGCGATGAAGAGCTCGTCGCGGTTCTTGAAGTTCCCGTAGATCGCCCCGGTGGACATGCCGGCGCGCCGCGCAACCGCTGCGAGCGTGGTGCGCGCGTGGCCCTTTTCCCGAACGATGGCCCGCGCCGCTTCAAGCAGCGTGGCTCGGGTGCGATCGCGCTTGTCGCCTTTGGGTTTACGACGCGAGGACTCCGTCTTCTTCACTGCCATGGCGAAATAATAGTTGACTTATTTAATAATGTAAATATTATTCAGCTATGCCCGGCCGGGATTCGATTGAAGCCGCTCTTCGAGCCCATGTGGATTCCGGCTCCCTCGCCGGCGCCGCGACGCTGGGGTGGCGCGACGGACGCCTCGTGCACACGGCCAGCGTGGGCCGTCGGGATCTCGTGACGAGTCTGCCGGTCGAGCGGGACACGATTTTTCGGATCGCGTCGATGACGAAGCCGCTGACGACCGTGGCCGCCTTGACGCTGTACGACGAAGGTCGATTCGCACTGGACGAGCCAATCGCGCGCCATGCCCCGGAGTTCGCCCGCCTTCGCGTCCTGCGCGATCCGAATGGGCCTCTGGACCAGACGGACGCGGCGGAGCGGCCGATCACGTTCGGCCATCTCCTGACCCACCGCTCGGGCCTCACCTACGGCGAGTTCCATCGTGGTCCGATGTCTCGCGCCTGCGCCGACGCGGTCGGCGCGACGATCGACAACCCACTCGGCCCCGACGCGTGGATCGCACGACTCGCCACCCTGCCGCTGATCGATCAGCCGGGGCGAGGGTTTCACTATGGGCTGTCGACCGACCTGCTCGGCTTTCTGATCGCGCGGCTCGAAGGGGCACCACTCGGCGTGGTCCTCGAGCGGCGCGTCTTCAGGCCGCTGGGCATGCGCGACACGGGTTTCGTCGTTCCTCGAGAGAAGCGGGCGCGGCGCGCGGGCCTCTGCGGGTTCGATGCCGAGGGGCAGCTGGTCGCGCTGCCGACGACGCCTGGCGGGCACGCGCTCGCGGAACGGCCTGACGAGATGACCTTCGAGTCGGGAGGTCAGGGGCTCTGGTCGACGCTGGACGACTATCTTGCCTTCGCCCGAATCTTCCTCGGCAATGGAACGGTGGACGGTGTGCGCCTGCTGCGCCCTGCAACCCGCGCCATGATGGCCTCGAACCAGCTCACGCCTCACCAGCGGACGACAGCTCGAATGCTCGGCCGGCCGGTGTTTGCGGCCGGCCACGGATACGGCATGGGCGTCGCGGTGGTGATGGAGCCCGACAAGGCGGATCCGCTGACGTGTCGCGGCGGAATCGGGACGGTCGGATGGGCCGGCGCGTATGGCGGCTGGTGGCAGGCGGACCCGACCGACAACTCCGTCCTGATCTTTCTGTCACACAACATGGTGGAGCTGCAGCAGATGGCCAGTGGCATCGGTCTGGGGGTGTGGAGCGCCATCTCGACGTTTCACGAACTCGCGTCCGCATGAGCGAGTCGTCCGGGTACCGAAACTCGACGATGGGTCTCACCCTCGTCCCGCGACGCCGGACTGCAGGGCGGCCCACGCGTAGACGAGGGTGAATCCTGCGAACATCACCGTCAACGCGAAGTACCCAAGCTTGAGCCACCAGGCCGTCAAGTGATCTTTGACATCGAAGACAGCCTGCAGCCCAAGGCGAATAGCCCAGAACACTGCGACATAGGCGCAGAACCCGCGTGCGAGGCGGCCCCCGCTCCCCAGTTCGCGCGAGTCAAAGATGCTCAGCGCCGCGAATGCCGCGATCGACAGGACCACGTAGCCGCCGTAGACCCAGTACATCTGACGGTGGAGGCGTGACAAGCCGCGCAACTCTTCGCGCCAGTGCAGTCGGAACGGAACAAGTGCCGAGGCGACCAGAACGCCCAGTTGCCCGATACCGGCAAGGAAGATCAGACGGGTGAGCACGGTATCCATCAGATCGCTCCCACGACCCGCATGAACGGCACGATGACTCCTTCAACGAACGGACGATGGAACAGCCATCCTGCCGGTGCGAGCAATACCGCGATCGCAAACAATCGTCCTGGCCAACCGGCACCCAGCCCAGCCCGGCGGCCGAAGTCACTGCGCTCGATCACCATGGCCGCTCCCTGAATCGCAAAGAAGAGTGACGGCCCCCCGTACCCGCCCCGAGCCGGAACGGAGATGACGAGATCGTGGATCGCGCCGCTGAACAGAAATCCGGCCATGATGCCCCAACGCGGCCCGAACCATGACGCGCTGGGGCGAAAGAGAAACTGATACGTCAGGTCCCTGAACGCGGTGTTCCAGCGGCGGCCCCAGAATTCGCTGAGACTGGTGGATGCGAATGGATGGTTCATCACTGGCCGCGCCTGCAGGCCGATGCTTCGCCAGGCACATGAGAGCAGATGAAAGATGCCGAAATGTAGGATCAGGACGATGGCGATCATTCCGATCCACCCCACGATGTACGCGTGTCGCGGAGGGATCAGTCGAGCACACCCGAACAGGAGAGCTACGCCGCACGTGAGCCTCGTCGCCGCCGAGAGCCATTCGATCGGGCGGCATGTCGAACGGTTCGATACGTGCCCCTCTTCGAGAAAGCTCGCGGCGTCCATCCCCGGCCACGCCAGCAGATACGCCGCCTGTCTCCAGGCGGGTGCGTCTCGAGCGGGCGTTCTGTGCCACGTCAGCCACTTGCAGCCGGTGTAGATGGCCAGTGCCAGTGTCCACATCACTGCCCAGGGCGGCCACTCGCAGAGGAAGCGTCGAGCCAGGATCATGAATGCCTCACGCTGAGAGCGGATCGCCGATGAGCGCTTCGCGAATCAGATCGTCGATGGAGATCAGGAACCGGCGAACAGGCGGCACACGAAGCGCGAGAGCCGCGGACGGCAGAAGCTGCGCCGTCAACGAGACGAGGGCTGCCGTGGCGCGCTGCTTCGAGCTCTTGTCCAGGAGCCACCACAACAGGACAGCGAGGTGAATCAGGTACAAGAGGTGGCCGAGCGCTTCAGCCAGCGGCTGTGTCGGTGCGTCGGTCGCGCCGACCACGGCATCCGCGAATACAGGCTGAACACGCTGACGCGAGAAGGCCGTCCGCTCCGAAAACACGCCCTCGTCCGGGTCACCGACGAGCACCGGCGCCAGCGCTCGCAGGGCCACGCGGTGCGGCTCGAGCACGCGAAGACTCGTCGTGAGCGCGAAGATGAAGCGGTCGCGCCACCGCCCAGGCCGCATGCTCACGGCTCGACGCGCGAAATCGGCCGACAGCTCGTCGTAGAAGGCAAGGATGACCGCCTGTTTGCTCGGGAAGTAGCGATACAGCAGCCCGACGCTGACGTTCGCCTCTTTGGCAATCTCCCGAAGGGTTGTCGCCTCGTATCCGCGCCGGGTGATCGACCCCATCGCGGTGGCGTACAAGCGGTCTCTCGTCTCAGTGCCCTGAGCCGTCCGCCCCGGTGGGCGTCCTCGTCTTCTTGGCTTGATCATTTTCAGTGAACATGTTCATTAATATTACATCATGGTTCATTCGACAACGCAAGCCTCATCGGACGGCCAGGGAGTTCGCCTGCTTGCCGGTCAGTCCAGACGGCGACAGGGGAAGGGCGAGGAGGGGGACGTGCGTCGAAGTGGTGGTGCGGACCTGATGGGGTCCATTCCGCTCCCCACTATTCCGCGCGCAGCGCGGCGCACGGGTCGATCCTCGTCGCGCGGCGCGCGGGCAGCCATGCCGCCATCAGTCCCACCGCCATCAGCAGCAGCGTGACGATCGTGAAGGCGATCGGATCGGTCGGCGTCACCCCGAACAGGAACCGCTGCAGCACGCGCGTCACGCCGGCGGCTCCGGCCAGGCCGACGATCACGCCGGCGACGACGATGCGGAGCGCGCGCGTGAGCACGAGGCGGAGCACATCGCCGCGTTCGGCGCCGAGCGCCATGCGCACGCCGATCTCGCGCCGGCGCTGCGAGACCGCGTAGGCCATCAGTCCGTAGATCCCGCACGTCGCGATCAGCGTCGCGGCGATCGCGAACAGCGCCAGCACCAGCATCCTGAAGCGCGGCTCCGCCACCGACTTCGCGACCGCTTCGTCCATCGTGACCGTGCTCTCGATCGGCAGATCGGGCGCGGCGCGCCGGATCTCGGCGCGCACGCCTTCGACGACGCTGATCGGCGTGGCCGTGCGCACGACGAACGACACGAACCGGATGAAGCCGCCGCGATCCTGCTGGAACGGCATGTAGATCATTGGCTGCACGCCCCGATCGAGTCCTCTCTGATGGATGTCCGCCACCACGCCCACCACCGTCAGCCACTCGCCGCCGCCGCCGAATTCCAGGTGCACGCGCCGGCCCAGCGCTTCGCCCGGACCGCCCGGCAAACATTCGCGCACGATGCGCTCGCTGACGATCGCCACGTTCGGCGCTCCCGCAGTGTCTCGTGCGGTGAACTCGCGTCCCGCCAGCAGCGGAATCCCCATGGTCTTGAAATAGCCCGCGTCGATCTTCGGCTGGCCGGCCATGATCGTCGGCTTCGGCTGCCCCTCGATGTCGAAGTCGCCCTGGATGAACATCATGCCAAACGGCGCCGAGTTGATCAGGCTCGCCGACGTCACGCCCGGCAGGGACTGGATGCGATCGAGCACCTCGCGCGCGAACGCATGGATGCGGTCGGGCCCGTCGAAGAGGCGCTCGGGCAGTGTCACCTTCACGGTCTGCACGACGCCGTCGCGCCCGCTCGATTCGAAGCCTGGCGACACCGACGTGAGACGCACGAAGCTGTGAATCAGCAGGCCGGCGCCGATCAGGAGGACGAGCGTCATCGCGATCTGCGCGGCGACCAGCAGCGTCCGCAGCCGCTCACCCTGACGATCTCCGGTCGTGCGCGCTTCGCCGGCGTGCAGTGCGAGCCGTTCGCCAAATGCCGCTCCGCTGCCGCGCAGCGCCGGCACGAGGCCGACGAGCAGCGTCGCGACGAGCGACACGCCGACGCAGAACGCCATCACGCGCGCGTCGATCACGATGCCGGTGACGCGCGGGAGCAGGAATTGCGGCACGAACGGCAGCGTGACGTGGATCGCGACCTGCGCGAGCATCACGCCGAGCAACGCGCCCAGCAGCGACAAGACGACGGCTTCCGTCAGCAACTGACGCACGATCCGCCCGCGTCCCGCGCCGATGGCCATGCGCACGGACAGCTCGCCGCGGCGGGCGGTGAGGCGGGCCATCTGCAGGTTCCCGACGTTGACGCAGGCGATCAGCAGCACGAACGACACCGCCCCGAGCAGGATCAGCAGCAGCGTGCGCACCGACTCCGTGCCGTACGCCTGCAAGCCGACCACGCGCGCCCGCGTGCGGACGTTCGCCGCGCGGGCGCCCTCGGGTGCGAGTGCGCCAGCGGGCACGATCGACGTATCGTTCACCAGCGCCGTCAATTCCGCTTCCGTGCGCTCCTCGGTCACCCCTGACTTCATGCGGCCCAGCAGCCAGAGAAATGCGCTCCTGCCGGTGTCGCCGGGCCAACGATTGGGCAGATAGATGTCCGCTTCCGGCAGCGCGCCGAGCCGGGGAACCACCGGCCTGAAGCTGAAGCCCGGCGGCAGCACGCCGGCGATGGTACGGGGCACGCCGTCGATGGTGAGGGACCGTCCGACGACGGCCGGATCCGCCTCGAGCGACGTGCGCCACAGCCGATCGCTGACCATCGCGCTGCCATCGTCGTCTGCCGCCGCGGCGCCGGTGAGGAACGCGCGCCCGCGCGTGGGGTTGACGCCAAGAATGGCGAAGAAATTCGGACTCACGTCGAGCGCGTGCAGCTGCAGCGGCTCGCCGCGTCCGGTGAGCTGCACGTCGCTCGACGTGTAGGCCGCGAGATCGTCGAGCGCGGTGACGCGCGGGCGCAGCCCCTCGGTACGACACGGGCGACCAGGTCGAGAACGTCTTGACGCCCTTGTCGGTCTGCTGCGCTGACTGGAGGACGATGAGGCGATCGGGACTGGGATACGGCAGCGGACGCCAGAGCACGCCGTAGGCAACCGAGAAGATCGCGGTGTTGAGGCCGATGCCGAGCGCGAGGGTGGCGAGGGCGGTGACGGTGAACGCCGGATCGCGCCGCATCAGTCGCAGCGCGTGACGCACGTCCTGCGCGAAGGTTTCGAGCGTCGGGAAGGTCCACGCTTCGCGCGACTGTTCGCGCAGCCGCAGCGGATCGCCCATCCGCCGCCGCGCGGCCGCGCGCGCTTCGTCGCGGCTCATGCCATCCGCATCGGCGAGGGCGTGCGCCTTCATGTCCTCGTGAAAGCGCAGCTCGTCTTCCAGATCCCGATCGAACTGATTCCGCTGGAAGAAGAACAGCAGACGTCGGAGCACAGAACCCACGGCACCCTCCTGAGCGTCAGGACACTACGTCGTCTTCATCACGCGCATGATCGCGCCGAACATCTGGGAGAATCGCGATTCCTCGACGCCGAGCTGCGTCTTCCCGGCCGTCGTGAGCGTGTAGAAGCGCGCGCGCCGGTTGTTCGCCGACATCTTCCACTCGGCCAACACCCATCCCTTGACGAGCATCCGTTGCAGCGCCGGATAGAGCGATCCCTCTTCGATCGTCAGCACGTCCGCCGACAGCATCTGGATGTGCTGCGCGATGCCGTAGCCGTGCATCGACGCGATCGACAGCGTCTTCAGAATCAGCATCTCGAGCGTGCCCGGAAGGAGCTCGTTCCTGCTCTTCGTCCTGGTTTCTTTCATCAGTTCCTCTTTGCATAGACGAACTATGGAAGAGAGAAGTTTCCTCCCTCCGGGGAGAGGCTGTCAACTGTGGGCCTCTGGCGTCAGGCGACGGGGATGACCTCGATCGGGTGAGCGCCTGGCTCAGGCGGCTCGAGGGCCTGAAGATTGTCGCCGCGTGAACCTCGCTGCCTCCCGCGATGAGGTGGCCACGCGGTCCCCGAATCGCCGTCGCGGTTCGGAGCCGCGAAACAAATCCCAGAGCCCGCGTGGGGAGCCAGGCCGGCAGCGGCACGCTGCCAAGCTTCAGCACAGCCGCATCCCCCGTGACGAGCACATCGGCGCCACCAGCCACGGCCGCGAGTCGCATCTCGTCTGTGCAGTTGATGATATCGGGCGAACTTTGAGCCGCTTGCGCCGATGGCCGCTCTCCCACAGACTACAGACACGTCGCGAGCGCCCTCCTGTCACGTGGTTGAGGCAGAACGGAATTTCAGGGTCTTCGGAATGTTTCATCAGCCTCGGGGTTCGACCCCAGCCGACAGATGATGTTCGAAGAGTGTCGCCGGGACACCAGGGCTTTAGAGGAGCGGACGAGGTGACGTTCGAGGAGATTCCATGGCGCTCGTAAAGGCTGCGACGCCGAAGCCCGAACACCGAGGAGGAATTCTGGAGGCCTCATGAGAAAAGATGTGTGCGGATACGGTTCGTTGGCCGCCGCGGTGCCAGGATTGCTCGTCGTCAGTTCGTTGTTGATTGGAGGCTGTGGGTCGGAGGCTGAGAAGCCCGCGGCGTCGGCTCCAGCCGGGCAGCCGGGGGCCGCGCCCAAACCGTCTGCGACGGCGACTCCGTTCGTTCCCGTCGATGCCTGCACGCTACTGACGAAGCTCGACGTCGAAGCGATTGTCGGCAAGCCAGCGCTCGACGGCCTTAAAGAGGAAGTCGGACCGCTGGTCACCTGTTCTTTCGGCGATCCTTCGGCCCCTCAAGTGGGCGGACGCCCGATCTCGCAGCGGTTGACCCTGTCGGTCATGACGGGCCAGGAGGGCGCGTACTACGCCGGGCCGGTGGCACAGGCAAAAGACAGTCTCGAGATGGCTCGCAAGAATGCCGGCTCCCCGGAGACCGTCGCCGGCGTCGGCGACGAGGCCTACTGGGACACGACCTTCAGCAAACTCTCCTTCGTCAAAGGCAAGTATCTCGTCGACGTCGACGTCGAATCCGACGGTGGTTTGGCGAAAGCAAAGGCGGCCGCGACGAAAGTGCTCGAGAAGCTGCCACAGTAGCGAAGTTCATCGCCGCGCCGCCGCCCAGCGAACTCGGGTACTCGTCGCCACCGTGTCGCCGATGACCGGCGCCGAGTGCCTCAAGGCATCGGTCGCAGAACGCTCGACATCGAGACGTACGACCGTCACGCCGAGAAACTGCGCGAGGAGCTCACGCTCGCGCGGATCGACCGTCACTCAGGCCAGCTCGAAGAACTCGACGTGGAGGGCATCCTGGCGTTCGCAGAACGCGTTCTGCCGCGCGCCGCCGATCTCTGGGTGCAGGCGTCACTCGAACAGCGTCAGCGGTTCCAACAGCTGTTCTTTCCGGAGGGAATCGCGTTCGAGGGGAACGGCTTTGTTCGAACCGCCGTAACCGCACCGGCTTTCAGCTACTTGCGGGAGATTGAGACCGGGAATGAAAATTTGGTGGACCTGACCGGGATCGAACCGGTGACCTCCTGAATGCCATTCAGGCGCGCTCCCAACTGCGCTACAGGCCCACTCGGCGGATGCTACGAACCCCCAAGTATACCACGCAGGATCTGCGTCAGGCCCCCGGAACCCCGCCACGCACCGTCCGATGCGCCAGCGTCAGCCAGTTGCTCAGCATCCGCGCGGCCTCGGCCGGCGTCGGTCCGTAGAACGGCATCATCGCCGTCGGCACGCCCGGCGCCCGCGCGATGTGGGCCCGCCAGCGGTCCCGCGCGACCCGTGACACTTCGATGTGGTACGTCCGGCCTTCGATGACTTCGTCGATGTGATGCACGAGTGTGGGATCCGTCCGCTGTCAGGTGTCGCGCGCTCGCTGCACGACAGGGTGGACATTGTAGGCGCCCACGCGGTGCAATCAAGCGAAAGGAGCCGCGAAGACGCCCTCCACAACCCGCGAACCGGCACATTCCGGCCGGAACGCGCGCGAGATCTTTTTCCGTCCACGCCGCGTCCACAGACTATCCACCGTTCGTCCACATCTTTTCCACAGCCCCCTTCTTGACCCTCTCCGGTCCCACGACTACGCTCACGAGGTGGGCAGGCGCGTGATCCGCTTCGGCCGGGCCTCTGCTGGCGTCCGCCGGCGGACGCTCGCCGTGGTGATCCTCGCGCTCGTCGCCCTCGCGCGCCCGGCGGCGGCCGACGTGCCGGCGCTCTTCCGCCTCTTCCTCACCAACGGCACGGCGGTCGTCTGCCTCGGGGAATACGCGCGCGTCGGCGACCGCGTCGTCTTCACCCTGTCGCTCGGGCCGAAGAGCGCGCCGTCGCTGATGTCGCTGCCGGCCTCCGAGGTGGACTGGACGCGCACCGACCAGTACGCGGCGTCCCTCAGGGCCGCGCGGTACGCCGACACACGCGGGGAGGCCGACTTCGCCGCGCTCGCCGGCGACGTCGCGGCCGTGCTGAACGAGATCGCGCTCGCCGGCAGCCCGTCGCGCAAGCTGGCCCTGGCGCAGGACGCCAGACGCCGGCTGACCGCCTGGCCGCTGGAGCACTACAACTACCGCGCCGATGACGTGCGACAGATCGTGCAGCTCGTGGACGAAGCCATCTCGGAGCTGCGTGCGGAGGCCGGGGAACGGCAATTCGACCTGAATCTCGTGGCCAACGTCCAGGCGCCGGTCCTCATGGCGCCGCTGGCGGAGCCGACCGTGGCCGAGTCGCTGGCCACCGCGACGGCGCTGGCCGACGTGGCCGACGACCCGAGCGAGCGGCTCGCCCTGCTCGAGGGGCTGGCCACCGCGCTCGACATCTCGGCGCCGGACCTCTCGCCGGCCGTGGCCACCTACCTGCGGGCCCAGGTGCGCGATTGGCTGCGTGCCGAGCGCGCCACGGAGGCCGCCTACGCCCATCTGGCGTCCGAGACGACGTCGGCCGCCCGAGTCAACGCGTCGCGCGCCGACGTCCGCGCCGTCGAGCGCCTGATCGGGCGCGTCGAGCGCGAGGACCGCCGCCTCGGCGGCACCCGTCCTCGCGAGGTGTCCGCGATCCTGGCGACGCTGCGCGACGAGCTGGATGCCGCGCGCCGGCTCCGCCTCGCGCGCGATCGGTGGTCCCTGCAGATCGGCGCGTACCGGCGTTATCGGCGCGAGCTGCGCGGACCGCTCGCCAGCCTCGACCTGACGGGCGCCGCCCTCGATGACATCAAGCGACTGGCCGGACCCGACGCCGCCGAGCTGCCGAGGCTCCGCGACCGGATGTCCGACGTGCTGCGGACGCTCGACCACGTCGTGCCGCCCCCCGGCCTGGGCGACGTGCACTCGCTCTTCCAGACGGCCGCCCGGCTGGCGGCGCAGGCCGTCTCGACGCGCCAGACCGCCGTCGGGCGCGGCACCATGGACCTCGCCTGGCAGGCCTCGTCGGCCGCCGCGGGCTCGCTGATGCTCCTCGACCGCGCGCGGCAGGACCTCGAGCGCGCGCTGGCGCCCCCCGGCCCGAAGTGACCACCGAGCGCCGCACGCGACTCCATCGCGCCCCGAGCCTGCCCGCCTTCCGCGCCGCGCTGTCCGCCCTGCTGCCAACCTCCGATCTCCTGCGCGCGCGCGCCACGGCGGTGCTGGTACCCACGCGGTCGGCGGCCGAGCTGCTCCGGCGGTCGCTCGAGGACCGGCTCGCGTCGGGAGCGGCGCTCGTGCTGCCCGACCTCCTCACGCGCGGCGAGTGGTACGAGCGGCTGCACCAGCGGGCCGGACGCCTGCCGCGCCTGCTCACCGCCGTCGAGCGCGAGGTGCTCGTCGAGGGCGCCGCGCACGAGGCGATCACCGAGGGCGACACCCCGCCGTTCCACCTGCGTCCCGCCCTCATCGGCGAGATCCTGGACCTGTACGACGGCCTCCGCAGGAACCAGCGGACGGTCGCCCGCTTCGAGGAGCAGCTGAGCTCGGAGTTCGACTCCGCCGTGGACTACGACCGCGGGGCCGAGCGCCTGCTGCGCCAGACGCGGTTTCTCGCCCGGGCCTTCCACGCCTACGAGCGCCGCGTCGGCGAACTGCAGGAGCTCGACGAGCACACGCTTCGCGAGGCGCTCCTCAGCGCCGAGCCGGACCGCCCGTACCGGGCCATCGTCGTGGCGGTTGGAGATGTGGCACACGAACCCGGCGGCCTCTGGAGCGCGGACTACGCGCTGCTCACGCGGCTGCCGGGCCTGCAGTCGATCGACCTGGTCGCGACCGAGGAGCAGCTGGCGACCGGACTGCTCGAGCGCCTGCACGACCTGCTGCCCGGCCTCGACGAGGTGCGCGTGCCGCAGCCCGCCGCGGCCATGGACGCGCCGGTGCTCGTCGTGCCCCGGGACGACGGCACGGGCCCGGTGGCGTTTCGGAGCCGGGACCGCGAGGACGAGCTCGTGGACCTGGTCCGCCGCGTCCGGGCGCTCGTCGAGCCGTCCGAGGTGCCGCTCGATCGCGTCGGCGTCGTGGTGGGACGGCCGCTGCCGTATGTGTATCTGGCCCGCGAGGTCTTCGCCTCCGGCGGTGTCCCGCTCGAATCGCGGGACGCCCTGCCCCTGGCGGGCGAGCCGTTTGCCGCCGCGCTCGATCTGGTCTTCTCGGCGATGAGCACCGGCTTCGGCGCGGCGCCCCTGGCCGCGCTGCTCCGGTCGCCGCACTTCGCCTTCGGCGCCCACGACGATCCGCTGGCGCTCGAGGACGTGGCGGCGCTCGAGGTGGGTGCCTCGGCATTCGATTTCGGGGGCGACGCCGACCGCCTGGATTCGCTGGCCACGGCCTGGGCCGACGGGGCCGTCGCCCCGCCGAGGGACCCGCGATGGGATCGCGTCCGCGCCGCCCGCGCCGCTCGCGAAGCCGCCCGCGTGATCCGCGCGCTGGCGCCCGTTGCCGTCCACGGCCCGGCAAGCGCGGCGCTCCGGCGCCTGCTCGACTTCCTCGACCGCCATGCCCGGCCCGTGGCGCCTGTCGATCCGCTCGCGGAACGCGAGCAGCGGGCGCGCAGCGCGGTGTTCACGCTGCTCGACGGGCTTGCCCGCGCGTTCAGCCGCCATCACGACCCGTTGTGGACCGTGGACGAGCTCGGCGCGTGCGTGCGGCGCTGGGTCGAGAGCGAGACGTTCGCCGCCGCCTCCGGCGCGGGCGTCCTGCTGGTGGACAGGGCCGCTGCGCCCTTCGGTGAGTTCGTGGACCTGCACCTGGCCGGGCTCGTGGACGGCGAGTGGCCGGCCCGTGCCCGGCGCAACGTCTTCTACTCGAACGCGCTGCTCGCGGGCCTCGGCTGGCCGCGCGATCCCGATCGCTCCGCGGCCGGGCGCGCCGCCTTCGTGGACCTGCTCCAGTCCGCTCGTTCGCACGTCACGCTCTCGGAGTTCGCGCTCGAAGACGATGCGCTCGTGGAGCCGTCGCCGCTGCTGCACGAGGCGGGCCGCGCCGGGCTGTCACAAGTGCCGCTCGCGTTCGGTCCGCAGACGATCTTCACGCACGAGGCGCTGGCGCTGCGCCCCGTCCCGCCCGGCGCCGTTTCTGGAACGGCGGCGTCGTGGGCCGCGCTGCGCGCGCGACGCCCGGATCCCTCGTCGGCGGCCTTCCACGGCCAGGCGCGGCCGCCGGCGCGCCGGGCGTGGTCGGTGAGCGCGATCGACCAGTACGACCGCTGCCCGTTCAAGTTCTTTGCCCGCTACGTGTTGCGCCTCGCCGAGGAGCGGCCCGAAGAGGAGGGCCTCACGCCGCTCGAGCGCGGGCAGCTCATCCACGAGGTATTCGAGCGCTTCTATCACCAGTGGCAGGCACGCGGCCACCGGACGGTCACGGCCGACCGGCTCGACGCGGCGCGGTCGCTGGCCGGCGAGGTGCTCGAGTCGTGCCTCGCTCCGCTGGCGCCGTCGGATGCCGCGCTCGAGCGGACCCGGTTCCTCGGCTCGCCCATCGCGCCGGGTCTGATCGAGGTCGTCCTGCGCATGGAAGCCGGGCGTGACGAGGCCGTCGTCGAGCGCTGGATGGAGCACCGGCTCGACGGGTCCGTTGCGCTCAGGACCGAGGACGGCGGCGTGCGGACGGTCGACATTCGCGGCATTGCCGACCGCGTGGACCTGCTGGCCGACGGCACCTTCCGCGTGATCGACTACAAGTCGTCGCGCGCGCCGGGGCCGCTGCAGCTGGCGATCTACGCCACGGCGCTGCGGCAGCGGCTCGCGGATTACCGCGGGCGTCAGTGGGCGCTTGGCGAGGCGGCCTACCTGGCGTTTCGGGAGGACCCGCCCGCCCGGCCGCTCGGCCGCTCGGCCGCCGAGGTCGAACGGGTGCTCGCGGAGGAGGAGGCGCGGTTCGTGACCCTGGTGGACGGGATCGCGCGCGGCGAGTTCCCGCCGCGCCCGAAGCAGCGAAGCTTCTGCACGACCTGCGGCTGGGCCACCGTGTGCCGGAAGGACTATGTCGAAGCCGACGATCCCGCGCCTGCCGTTTGACGATCCGGTCCCGGCCGCCCCGGTCCCGCCCGACGCCGCCGATCGCAGCGCCGCCGTCGATCCGCGGCTGAACGTCGTCCTCGAGGCCTCGGCCGGCACGGGGAAGACGAGGGTCCTGGTCGATCGGTACGTCAACCTCGTCCGCGCTGGCGTGAACCCGCGGAACATCCTCGCGATCACGTTCACGAGGAAGGCGGCCGCGGAAATGCGGGAGCGCATCCTGCTCACCCTGCGCCGGGCCGCCGACGAGGGCGGCCTTTCGGCGACACGCTGGCGCGAGCTGGCCGATCGGCTCGGGGACGTGGACATCGGCACGATCGACGCGTTCTGCCTTTCGCTGCTGCACGAGTTTCCGCTCGAGGCCGACCTCGACCCGGGGTTCGGGATGGCCGACGAGACCGAGTCGGCGCGGCTCGTGGACGAGGCGCTCGACCGCGCGATGCGGATCTGCCGCGCCGGGGCGCGCGAGGACGCGTCCATCGCGCTGGTGCTGGCGAGCCTGGGAGAGTTTCAGCTGCGGAAGGGGCTCGCGGACCTGCTGGACCGGCGCCTCGTCGCTGGTGACGCACTGGCGCGTGCCGTCCGCCACCTGCCCGACGGCGGATCCGCGGCGCAGGCGGTGCGGCAGCTGCTGCAACGGATACGGACCGCGTTCGACGCCGACGGCGGCCTCGATCTGTTCGTCCGCAGCGGCCCGCGCCATCCCGGGTTCCAGCTGCTGGCGGCCGATCTCGTGCGGCTGGCTGGCGCCAGCCCGCCGTCGGATGACGACGCCTTCCGCTTCGGGCGGGTGCTGCTGGACGGGCTGCGCCACCACTTCTTCACGCAGTCGAACACGCCGCGCAAACGGCTCGCGTACACGAAGGATCGGTTCGCCTCCGACCAGGCCCGGCGCCGGCACCTGGCGATCGTCGAAACCGTCGCTCCCAGGCTGGCCGAGGCGATCAACGTGTTCCTCGGCGATCTGAACGGGTTGCTCGCGCGAGGCGTCTGGCGCTGCTTCGGCATTGCGGCGTCCGAGTACCGCCGCACGCTCGAACACCACGCCGTTGTCGACTTCCCAGAAGCGCTCGCCCGCGCCCTGGCGCTCGTCGGGGAGATGGAGGAGTTCACCCGCAGCCGATTCCTGCTGGAATCGCGGTACCACCACCTGCTCGTGGACGAGTTCCAGGACACCAGCGACGCGCAGTGGCGGCTCGTGTGGCAGCTCGTGCAGGCATGGCGGGAAGGCGCAGGGCTCGCCTCAGACCTGCCCCTCGAGCCGACCATCTTCGTGGTGGGCGACCGGAAGCAGTCGATTTACGGCTTCCGGGACGCCGACGTGGGCGTGCTCCGCCGGGCGGCGGGCCGGATCTCCGAGCTCAGGGCGACCCGCGACCCGGTCCGCCGCGCGATCAGGCGCAGCTTCAGGGCCGTCCCGGAGCTGCTGGCGTTCACCAACGCCCTCTGCGGCGCGATCGAGAAGGCGCCCGAGCGTCTCGACGCCTTCACCTATGAGGACTCGGATCGGTTTCCCGTTCCCGACATCGGCGGTGAGGTGGAGCCGCGGCTCGGGTTGATCGCGACCGCCGACGCCGCGGGATCGGCCAGGGCCGTGGCCGCCGAGATCGCGCGGCTCGTGCGCGACGGCGTCGTGCGCGACCGGCAGACCGGTGTGGCCCGCGCCGCGAAGGCGAGCGACGTGGCCATCCTGTTCCGCTCGCGCGAGGGCCACCAGGCCTTCGAGTCCGCGCTCGAGGCGGAGGGCATCGCGAGCTATGTCTACAAGGGCCTGGGCTTCTTCGACACCGACGAAGTGAAGGACGTCGTCGCCGCGCTCGCCTGCTTCGCCGACCCGTCGTCGGACCTGCGTGCGGCCGCCTTCCTTCGATCGCGGTTTGTCCGGCTGTCGGATCACGGGCTTTCCGTGCTGGCGCCGCGGCTGGCTGCTTCCCTGGTCGAGCCGGTCGAGGGCGACGCGGCGCTCGAGCCCGACGATCGGGCCGTGATGGCCGAGGTCCGCCGGTCGATGCCGGAGTGGCGTGCGCTGGCGGACCGCGTCCCGCCGGTCGAGCTGCTCGATCGCGTGATTGCCGAATCGGGCTACGAGTACGAGCTCGCCGGTCCGCGACAGCGGCAGGCGCGCGAGAACCTGAAGAAGATCCGCGCGCTCCTCCGCCGCATCCAGAACCGCGGGTATCTCACGCTGGCGCGGGCCAGCGAGCACCTGGATCGGCTGTCGGCCGGCGACGAGTCCAATGCGGCCATCGACGCGCTCGACGCCGTCAGCCTGATGACCGTCCATGCGGCCAAGGGGTTGGAGTTCCCTGTCGTTTTCGTCGTGAACCTCGGGAAGGGCGCCGGCGGCGGCCGCGATCCGATCCGTCTGACGGGCGTCACGCCCGACGAGGCACCGGCCGTTGCCGTCGGGGACTTCAAGTCGGCGGCCGACGAGGACGCCCTCCTGCGCGAGCGCGAGGAATCGAAGCGGATGCTGTACGTGGCCATCACCCGCGCGCGCGACCGCCTGTACCTCGGAACGGTGCTCGGCCGGGACGGGACGTTCGCCGCGGGTCGCGGCGGCCTCGGCGAGATCCTGCCGCCGGACTTCAGGCGCGTGTTCGCGTCGGGCGGCCCGGGCCGGGAGCGGGTCGATTGGCCGGCTCCCGACGGCACGACTCATCGATTCCGCATCTGTCCCGTTCCCGAGGCGGCGGACGGCCAGCCGATTGCGCCGCCTCCGCCGGTGGCCCACGTCGGAGGCGGGCGCGCTGCGCCGTTAGCCGCCCCGCGAATCGAGCGCGTCGAGGTGGGGGGACTCGGCGGGCGGCGGGCGCCGGACGAAGTCGATCCCAGGGGGCCCGCACCGGCCGATCCCCGGCTGGTCGGCACGCTGGTTCATCGCCTGTTCGACCAACAGTCCCGCGCCGACGCGCCGGTCGCGGACGCCGCGCTCGAGGCCGCCGCCGAAGGCCTGATCCGACCTGACGAGCGGATTGCCGCCGGCGAAGTTGGCATCGTGATTCGGACGACGGTCGCCCGGTACCAGGCGTTGTCGGCACAGCCCTCCGTCAAGGCGCTCTTCGGCAGCGGAGAAGCCCTGCACGAGGTGCCACTGGCCATCCGCGAGGGGGACCGTGTCGTGCGCGGCTCCGCCGACGTGGTGGTGCTCGGCAGCGGGGGAGCGGTGACCGTGGTGGAATTCAAGACCGGCCGGAGGCGGCCGGAGCACGGCGCCCAGCTGGATGCCTACGTCCGGGCGGTCCAGGCCCTCGCCCCGGAAGCGTCTGTGACGGGGCTGCTGGCGTATCCAGAGGAGCCCCAGGCAGGAATCCCGGAAGGATCCCGCTGATCCCCTGCACGTGTCCGAGGCACGTTTCTTGTTTACGTTGCCCGCCGGCATCCCCTACAATCTGGCTTAATGGCTGTTATCCCTGTTGCCGGTGAGAGGAGCGCCGAAGTGGCCCTGACCTGTCCGAACTGCGGGAACGACAAGAACTTCCTGGTGAAATCCCTCCAGATGCACGTGGTGCACGTGGAGGACTCACGCGTGGAGGTATCGGAGGAAAGCCGGCCGGCGGTGCTCGAAGTGCTCTGTGACGAGTGCGATAGCGCGCTCAAGCTCGAGGATCTCGACGATACGATTCGCCGTGAAGTGCTCCTGACGATTGGCGCCCGCTGACCCTCTGCCCGTTCCGCCCTAACGGTTCCCGGTCTCGTCTTCCTTTTCTTCGAAGTAGTCACACTCCGGGCAGACCCACTCGTAGAAGTGCGACGCCTTCTCCTCGGACGTTCCGGGGACGCGGTCAACGACGGTGCGCTCGACGAGGCGCATCATCTCGCCGCAGAGGGGACACTCGCGCGACGGCTCGGTCATGCGATGGCCGGCCGCTCGCCGGGTGCCTCCTCGATCGGCCGGCGCTCCTCGTAGCCGCACAGCAGGCACTGGCAGAGGATCGTCGGATCGGAGGCCTCTTCGCTCGCCACTTCCGCGCTCGTGAGCGGCTCGGCGCGCACCGCGTGCAGGAGGCCGCCACAATCGGGGCAGGTCGGGATCGCGGGCATCGGTGTGTTCGCCATCAGGCGCTCCTTGCCACGGCGGCCGATGGTACTACCGCGTTCCAGCCTTGACAAGGCGAAGCGCGGGTCCCAAAGTACCCAAAGCCCTCATGGGGCGGTGCATCACCGTGAACGATTTCCCACGACCGTTGCCGGGCGACTCGGTGCCCGTTCCGCTGGCCGATCGCGCCACGCTCAGCCTGACGCGGACGTGCTTTGCCGACGAGATCGCGATTGATTTCCCGTCGATCGCGCCGGCAGTGGATCGCATGCGCGAGACGTTCATCTCCGGCGAGGACGCGCATGCCGCGCTCATCGCCGAGGTGGCGCTGACGAGCCGTCAGGCCTGCGACGGGGCCATCGTCCCGCTGGAGCTCGGGCTGCGCGGGCTCTGCGGCGGGTGCGGCGGACGCGGCGAATCGTGGGCCGAGCCGTGCGAGGACTGCGCCGGCACCGGCGAGCGCCCGCGACCGCATCACTTCCGGCTGGCGCTGCCGCCCGGCGTCGCCGACGGCGCCCGTTTCCGGTTCTTCGTGGCACCACCGGCCGTGCGACCGACCCGCGTCGAAGTCACCGTCTCGGTGTCCTGACCGGGGGTCGTGGCCCGACATCTCGCGTTCCTGTACCGCCTGCTCCTCGCCTGGAGCGCCTTCAACGGCATCATTGGTATTGCGGTCCTCGCCTTTGCCATCGCGGCCGCCTCGCTCGCAATGACGGCAGGGGCCGAGAGCCCCGGATCCGAAGTGGCGGCCGGCATCACGGCCGCGACGCTGGCCGTGCTGGCGCTGGCGGCGTTCACCTGGGGCGGCGTGCACTACCTGTGCGCCCGGGGGCTGCGGGACCTGCGGCCGTGGGCACGGCTCCTCGGGCTCGCGCTGGGCCTGTTCAACCTGCCGCTGGTGCCGCTCGGCACCGCGCTCGGCGGCTACACGCTCTGGGTGCTCCTGCACGACGAGACGCGTCGTCGCTTCACCGGCGAGTAACACTCCGCCCCGCAGACGCCGCGTACCAGCAGCCCTGAAGGGCTGCGCTACAGATGGAGGGCTGCGCTACACATGGAGGGCTGCGCCACAGATGGAAGGCGGCGCTATAGATGGAAGGGCCGCGCTAGCGCGGCGGGTCCACGGTGCCCATCGGCGTCCACGGTCCGCAGCGGAGCAGGCGACGGAACGTCATCCACGATCCGACCAGCGCCCCGTGCCGTGCGATGACGGCGTCGGCGTAGTGGCTGCAGGTCGGCGTGAACCGGCACTGGATGCCGATGCCCGGCATCGCCTGCGACAGCGTGTGCTGGTACACGTGAATGCCGCCCCGGAGGATCGAGGCGCTCAGCTGGCGGTCGGCAGGTCGCGCCAGATCGGCGGCCAGCAGCATCAGCAGGACGACGGCGGCGACCGCCAGTCGCCGCCTGGACAGCGGTGGGGTCGAGGGGACTGGCATTGCGCGGGCTCCGTCGATCCCGGAACGGCCGGCCCGAGCCGGACGTCCCGGAAATCGTGAAGCCGGACGTGCGCGGCGAGCTCAGAAGCGGTTCGCGTACTCGCTGACGCCGGGGATCAGGAACCGCTGGCCGTTCACACCCTTGACGATGCACAGCACGTGCACGACGAGGATGCCGAGCCAGAGGCCGAACGTCAGCACGCTGACGACGCAGCCGAGCGCCGTGCTGATCGAGCTGATGATGAAGGTGACGATGGTGATGGCAATCCAGAGCACGATTTCGGCGACCATCAGCACGATCCCGTGCTTGGCGTGCCACTGGACTTCTTTGTCCTCCTTCTCCACGAGCAGCGGCACGAGTGCCAGCAGCCAGAGATAGGAGAGCACGATCATGATGCCCCGGTTGCTCGACTGGGTGCCGGGTGTGGTCGCGTCAGTCATGCGAGGAGGCTCCTTGCCGCTTGAACGGGACCGGAAGTGGTCGCGCGGAGTCTACCGGAAGCTGAACGGGATTTCCAGCCTTCCCCGGCGAGGACTGACGCAAAAGCCGACAGATCCGACGTTTCTTGTCGCCGCCGCCGGAGCTAGGTAAGCTGGTGTCAGCGCTCCTCGCGACTGCTTCCCCGGAGACCCCATGCCAGCGCGTGTAGATCAGGCCGCCGTTCTCGACGCTCTGCGTGCCGTCATCGACCCCGATCTCGGCAAGGACATTGTCGGCCTCGGCTTCGTCAAACGCCTGGCGATCGGCGACGCCGGCGACGTGCACTTCGCCATCGAGCTGACGACGCCCGCATGTCCGGTGAAGGAGAAGCTCGAGGCCCAGGCGAAGGCGGTGGTCTCGGCCCTGCCCGGCGTGACCTCCGTGGCGGTGGAGATGACGGCCGCCGTGCGGGTGGCGGCCCTGCCCGAGGGCGGCCGTGCGCCGATTCCCGGCGTCAAGAACGTGATTGCGGTCGGCGCCGGCAAAGGCGGCGTTGGCAAGACTACCGTCGCCGTGAATCTCGCGGTGGCGCTCGCCCGATCGGGCAGCCGCGTGGGGATAATCGACGGCGACCTCTACGGGCCCAATGTGCCGATCATGCTCGGCCTTTCGGCGGAGCTGCTGGCCGACGAGCAAGGGCGGATCATCCCGGCCGAGGCCTACGGCGTCCGCACCGTGTCGATGGGCTTTCTCACGAAGGAAGACTCGGCCGTCATCTGGCGCGGCCCGATGCTGCACGGCGCCATTCAGCAGTTCTTCCGGCAGGTCGCGTGGGGCGAGCTCGACTACCTGATCGTGGACCTGCCGCCGGGCACCGGCGATGTCGCCCTGAGCCTCAGCCAGTCCGTGCCCGTCTCCGGTGCCATTGTCGTGACCACCCCGCAGCAGGTGTCGCTCGCGGACACCCGGCGTGCCGTCCGGATGTACGAGAAGCTCAACGTGCGGCCCCTCGGGCTCATCGAGAACATGAGCCATTTCGCGTGCCCGCACTGCGGGCACGAGTCCGATATCTTCGGCAAGGGCGCCGGCGAGGGGCTCGCGCGGGACCTGCAGATCCCCTTCCTGGGCCGGTTGCCGATTTACCAGCCCATTCGGGTCGGCGGCGACACGGGTCACCCGATCGTGCTGGCTGAGCCGGACTCGATTGCCGCCCGCGCGTTCGTCAGCGTGGCCGAGCAGGCGGCGGCCCAGATTTCGATCGCGAGCTTCACCCGCGTCATTCCGCTCACGCCCGTCAGATAGCAGAGGACCACGATGCGCATCATGACCCGCACGCTGTTCGTCGCTGTTGCCAGCCTCGCCCTGGCAGTCACCGCGCGCGCCTCGGACCCGTTCCAGGCCCTTCTCGACCCCTACTTCCGCATCCAGAGCGCGCTCGTGGACGACCGCACCGACGCACTCAAGGCGGACGCGCACGAGCTGGGCAAGCAGGCCGGGGCGATGGGTGAGGCGGGCAAGCCGATGGCCGCCGCGGCGGCCGAGCTGGCGCAGGCCGCCGACCTCGACTCGGCCCGTCTGGCGTTCGGGAAGCTCAGTGACGCCGTTATTGCATATTCAGAGGCGACTCATGCCAGCCCGGGCGCCGGCGTCGCGACGATGTACTGTCCGATGGTGAAGAAATCGTGGCTGCAGAAGGGCGAGAACGTTCGCAACCCCTACTACGGGAAGGCCATGCCGGACTGCGGCGTGAAGAAGAAGGTCGGCTGAGACCGGCCGCGGAGACGGACCAGGAGACGGACCAGACGTGGAGATTCGCGCGGAACAACAGGTACTCCCAAACGGCCTTCCGGTGCTGGTGCACGAGGATGACACCTGCCCGATCGTGGCCGTCAGTGTCTGGTATCACGTCGGTTCGAAGAACGAACGACCCGGCCGCACCGGACTGGCTCATCTGTTCGAGCACCTGATGTTCGAGGGGTCCGAGCACCATGACTCGGGCTACTTCCAGCCGCTGCAGGCGGCCGGAGCGCTGCTGAACGGTTCGACCAACTCGGACCGCACCAACTATTGGGAGGTGGTGCCGACCGGCGCGCTCGAGCTGGCGCTGTGGCTCGAGTCGGATCGGATGGGGTTCCTGCTGCCGGCCCTGACCGGGACGAAGTTCGCCAACCAGCGCGACGTGGTCCTCAACGAGCGGCGCCAGAACTACGAGAACCGCCCGTACGGGCTCGCCGGGATGGCGACGCTCGCCGCGCTCTATCCGCCCGAGCACCCGTACCACTGGCTGACGATTGGCTCGGCCGACGACCTGCGCGCGACGACGCTCGACGAGGTGCGGGCGTTCTTCGCCGCGCACTATCACCCGGGCAACGCATCGCTGGCCATTGCCGGCGCCATCGAGCCCGCCCGCGCGTTCGACCTCGCGGCGCAGTACTTCGGCGACCTGCCTCCGGGCCCCTCGTCCGACGCGCCGCCCCTTCCGGTGGTCGGATTGCTGGCCGACCAGCGCCTGTGGCTCGAGGATCGCGTAGAGCTTCCGCGGCTGTACCTGGCCTGGCACTCGCCGGCCATGTTCGCGCCCGACGATGCGGAGCTGGACCTGGTGGCGGACGTGCTTGCAAGCGGCAAGATGTCGAGGCTGTACCGCCGGCTGGTGTACGAGTCGCGCGTGGCCACCGAAGTCGCCGCCTTCCAGCAGTCACGGGAGGCCACCAGCTTCTTTCAGGTCATTGCCACGGCGGCGCCCGGCCGCTCCCTGGACGACGTGGAACAGGCGCTGAGGTCCGAGATCGAGCGGTTCGCGGCCGAGGGACCCGACGAGGAGGAGATGGAACGCGTGATGGCACAGGCCGAGGCCCAGTTCGTGTACCGGCTGCAGACCGTGGGTGGCTTCGGCGGCAAGAGCGACCAGCTGAACGCGTACAACGTGTTCCTCGGGAATGCCACGTTCTTCGAGCGCGACCTGCAGCGGTACCTCGAGGCCACGCCGGCGAGCCTGGCCGGGGCGGCGCGGCGCTACCTGACAGCCGCTGCCAGCGTCGCCGTCAGCGTGGTGCCGCAGGGGCAGGCCGGGCGCGCACTCTCAGGCTCGACGCCGGGCGAGGTGCGCTGAGGTGGCCGATCGTTCGCGCCTTCCGCCGCTCCGGGCTGACGCGCCCTTCACGTTCCCCGCGATCCGAAAGGGGATGCTGCCCAACGGGCTGGCGGTCTGGACGGTGCGTCACCGCAACATTCCTGTCGAGACGATGGTGCTGATGCTGCGCGTGGGATCGTCGGCCGACCCGCTGGGCCGTCCCGGCCTGGCCTCTCTGACCGGCGACATGCTGGACGAGGGCGCGGGGGATCTGGGGGCGCTGGACTTGAGCGGCGCGCTGGCACGCATTGGCGCCCAGTTCGACACCGAGGTCGGCCCGGACGCCACGTTCCTCACGCTCACGTCGCTGTCACGCTTCCGGGCGCGCGCGTTCTCGCTGCTGGCCGACATCGCGTGCCGGCCGACCTTCGATACCGACGAGTTCGATCGCGTCCGCTCGCTGCGCATGAGCCGCCTGCTCCAGCTCCTGAACGTGCCGGCGGCGGTCGCGGACCGTGCATTCGCCAAGGCGCTCTATGGGACCCACCCATATGGCCACCTCGCGATCGGGAACATGGCGACGCTCGAGGGCCTCACGGTGGAGGAAGTGCGCGAGTTCCACCGGGACAGATTCTCCCCCGACGGGTCGGTGCTGGTCGTCGTGGGCGACGGGGATGCCACCGAGATCGAGGCGGCGGCCGCCGAGGCGTTCGGCGGCTGGACGCCGCCGCCCGTGCCGGGCGATCAGGCCGGTACCGAGGCCGCGCTCGCCGATCCGCCAGCCCCGGCCTCCCGGTTGCTGGTGGTGGACCGCCCGGGCGCCGCGCAATCGGAGCTGCGCATCGGCCATCTCGGCGTGGCGCGCCAGACGCCGCACTACCACGCGTTGCTGCTGCTGAACCTGGTGCTCGGCGGCCAGTTCGTCAGCCGCCTGAACATGAACCTGCGCGAGGACAAGGGCTACACCTACGGCGCGCGGTCATCGTTTGAATTCCGCCTGGGACGCGGGCCGTTCCAGATGCAGGCGAGCGTGCAGACCGAAGTGACGGCCGAGGCGATTCGCGAAGCGCTGGCGGAAGTGGCGGCCATGCGTGGCGACCGGCCGGTCACGACCGCCGAGCTGGAGGTCGCGCGGGCCGCCCTGACGCGCGGGTACCCGCGCAACTTCGAGACCGCCGACCAGGTGGCCCGCTCGGTGGCCCAGCTGGCGCTCTACAACCTTCCCGACGACTACTTCGTCACGTTCGTCTCGCGCGTGCAGTCGCTCGGACTCGGGGCCATTCACGACGCGGCCGTTCGGCACCTTCACCCCGACCGTCTCGTCACGCTCGTCGTCGGCGACCGGAGCAGGGTCGAGCCGACACTGGGCGCACTCGAGCTCGGGGAGCCGGTCGCAGGCGCCGTCTCCTGACGGCCATGCGGGCGGTTCCCATCCCGCGGCACGGCGGGCCCGAGGTACTGCAGCTCCAGGAGGTGGCCGGCCCGGCCTGCCGGCCGGGTGAGGCCCTGGTGCGCGTCCGCGCCTGCGCGCTCAACCACCTCGACCTCTGGCAGCGGCGCGGCCTCGATCGCGTGACCATTCCCCTGCCCCACATCCCGGGCAGCGATATCGCCGGCGACCTGCTGGACCCCGGCGGCTCGGACCTGGTCGCCGGCGCCCGCGTGCTGATCTATCCGGGATTGAGCTGCGGGCAATGTCCCGCATGCCTCGCGGGCGACGATAACCTGTGCCCCGCCTTTGGCGTAGTTGGGTACCAGAGCGAGGGCGGGTACGCCGAGATGGTCGCGGTGCCCGCCCGGAACCTGCTGCCGCTGCCACCCGGGATCGACTTCGTCGAGGGCGCGGCATTTCCGCTCACCTTCCTGACCGCATGGCACATGCTCGTGTCACGGGCCCGCCTGCGGCAGGGCGAGACGGTACTCGTCATCGGAGCCGGCAGCGGCGTCGGCCAGGCCGCCATTCAGATCGCGCGGCTGCAGGGGGCGACGGTGCTCGCGTCGGCGAGCGGGGCGGGAAAGCTCGAGGCGGCGCTGGAGCTCGGGGCGACGGCTGCGATTGACCACTCCCGGAGCGACCTGGCGGACGAGGTCCGGCGCCTGACCGGCACACGCGGCGTGGACGTGGTCGTCGAGCATGTCGGCGAGGCGGTGTGGGAGCGGGCGGTGAGGTCCCTGGCGCCAGGAGGGCGGCTCGTGACGTGTGGTGCCACGACGGGCTTCCACGGCCGGGTCGACCTGCGGGTGCTCTTCGTCCGGCAGCTGTCGCTCCTGGGGTCCTACATGGGAACCAGGGCTGAGCTCGCGGCCGCCGTGGGGGAGCTGGCGGCCCGGCGCGTCCGGCCGGTGGTGGATTCGGTGCTGCCCCTGGCGGACGCAGCAGACGCCCACCGGCGGCTGGAGTCCCGGCAGCACTTCGGGAAGGTCGTCTTGCAGCTGTAGTGTCCCGACGGGCGCCGAACCGCGAAACTTTCCCGACCGGTTCGCGTATTTCGGGGTCTAACCGACGTAACACGGGAGTGGTAGGCTACCCCCGATGCGCCTTGCCCGCCTGAGTGCGAGCCTGTTCGGCACGGTCGCGGTCCTCGCGGCGCTTTTTGCCGGGGCCACGATCTGGCTGCTGTTGACCGACCCGGTCACCGTGGCCGAATCGGTCAACCAGGGACAGGTGTCGCCGCTCGTGCAGGAGCTGGCCACCGTCCTCTATTCCGCCTTCCAGGGCATCCTCAAGTACCTGTAGCGCAGGCCTTCAGGCCTGCCGGCGCGGCTCTTCAGCCACCTGTCGCGCAGGCCTTCAGGCCTGCCCAGGCCTGCCCCGGCTCTCACGTCCGCTTCAGCGGCCCGATCCGCTCTGCCCTCGCAGAGCACTCGATCAGGTGGGCCAGGCGCCGCAGCCGGGTCTCTTCCTTCTTCGCGCTCATGACCCAGTGCGTGCTCGTTCTTCGGTACCAGGGCGCCTCGCTGTTGAAGTACGACCACGCGGCGCGGTTGGCGCGGAGCCGCGTCAGGAAATCGGGCGGGAGCTCGGCGGCCGCACGCTCGAAGGAGTACACGCCGGTGCGGGCGACCTCGCGCGCGTTGAACGCGGCGAGCCCCGAGGGCATCATGCGGCCCCTGCTGGCGAGCGCCTCGACCCGGGCGACGTTGACACGGCTCCAGATGCTGCGGGGCCGGCGCGGCGTGAAGCGCGTGCTGAAGGACACCTCGTCCACCCCGCGGCGAACGCCGTCGATCCAGCCGTATGCGAGGGCCTCGTCCAGCGCGTCCGAATACGTGAGCCCGCGGCCTGCCGCCGAGGTCTTGAAGCAGCGGACGACGATCTCGGTCTTGACGGCGTGATGCCGGGCGAGCCAGTCGCGGAACGCGTCGGGGCCGCTGAACGTGCGTGGGCGCGGCGCCGCCGGACGGCGCGAGGTCCGCCGCTCAGCGCGCGTTGCAGGTGAAGCTCGCCTCGTCATCGGTGCTGCCGGTGCCGCCGTAGACCGCGCGGAGGGGATACGGGCAGATCGGGCGCGATCGGGTGACCGCGCCGCCCTCTCCGGGCTTCGAGGCGACGAGCCGCTCCGGCGCCTTCCCGTGCTCGACCCACGCGACAACGGCAGCGAGCCAGTCCACCTGATCGGGCCCCGCGCCGCCGCCACAGTGCAGCACGCCCGGCATGGGGAAGAGCCGGGCGAAATCGCGGAGCGATCGGTCGCGTGCCTCGACACGCTCGTAGTACGCGATCGTGCTGCGCACGTTCAGCGCCGGGTCGGACCAGCCGTGCCACAGCAGAAGCTTGCCGCCGTGCGCCTTGAAAGCCGACAGGTCCGGGTTGTCCGCGTTCAGGATGCCCGCGACCGGCTGCGTGTCACGGGGCGAGCCCGCGACGCGATAGGTGGAGTAGTCCCAGGCCGGCTCTCCGAACACGATGTTCCGATAGAACTCCGTGCCGAACGCGAACTGCAGCGACGGAAAGCGCCGGTTGGTGCCCGCGAAGAGCCCGGGGTCGACGCCCGTGATCCACGCGCGCCAGCCGCCCTGATCCGCCTCGCCGCCCGGCGGCTGACCCGGGTAGATCTCGCCGTCCACGCCCGTCGTCGGCGCGTAGATGGCGGCCACCGCCGTGCGCTCGGCGACCGTCAGGCAGCCCGGCTGCGGAGTGTCGCCGGGGCAGGCGCGCACGCGGTCCACCGGGAACCGGCAGCGCGACGGATCGCCGATGACGCCGTCCTTCACGCCGTCGCCGGCATCGCAGGCGTCCAGCGCGGCATTGGCCACGGTCCTCAGCGCGTCAGCGGGGATCGTCGACGTGTCCAGGTGATGCGGATCCGGAAACGTCACCTGCGCGTGGCGGATGAACGACGCCGCAATGCTCGTGAAATCGTACGCGGGCGCGCCCGACACGATCCCGTCGTAGTCATCCGGAAATCGCTGCGCCTCCATCAGCGCCTCACGCCCGCCGTTCGAGCAGCCCACGAAGTACGCGTGCGAGGCGGCCGAGCCATAATAGGCGCGGACGATTGCCGCGGCGATCTCGGTCGTGCGATGCACGGCCAGGTAGCCGTAGTTGACCAGCCGCTCGCGGTGACCGAGCGCCCAGGACGCTTCGATCCCCGACCCTGCGTGTCCCGTGTCGGTGGCGGCCGAGGCGTACCCGGCATTCACGGCGAAGGCGGCCTGGTTGTCCACGCTGCCGGCGAAGCCGCCCGCACCGCCCATCACGAACCGGCCGTTCCACCGGTCGGGAAGGAGCACCTCGAACCTGATCTCGGTGCCGATCACCCCGCTGACCCTGCAGTGCGGAACCGTCACCGGAGACCGGGGTTCCGGCCCCGCCACCTCCGACGCAGACGAAATGGTCACCTCCGGCAGCCGCAGATCCGAGAGTGCCGCGCACTGCATCGCCGGCGGAGTACCCGGACACCGGCTGCGCCGAGACCGGCAGCGCCATGCGCGCGAGGAGGATGCCCTGAACGGCACACGTGACTGCACCAGCCCGCATACGATGCCTCCACCCCGGACCCCTGCCCGAGCGCGTCCACTCTACACCGGGAGACGCTTCGGCTAGACTCTCCGTGCCTGATGACCTCCGCCGACGCGGGTTTCCGCCGTGAGCTCGGCCTGCTCGACGCGATCGTCGTCGTCGCCGGAGGCATCATCGGCGTCGGGATCTTTGCCAACCCCTCGAATGTCGCGCGAATCCTCGATACGCCGGCGCTGATCCTGCTCGCCTGGGCGGTCGGGGGACTGGTGGCGCTGATCGGCGGCTTCGTCTGGGCGGAGCTCGGCTCGAGGTTCCCGGTGGTCGGCGGGCAGTACGTCTACCTGACGCGCGCGTACCCGCCCATCGTCGGATTCCTGTACGGCGTCGCGCTCCTCTTCATCATCAACGGCGGATCGCTGGCCGCGGTCGCCATCCTGTTTGCCACCTACGTCGATCAATCGCTCGTCGCGGTCGGTCCGCGCGGAGTGCGTCTGCTGGCGGCGTCGGCCCTGGTCGTCCTGACCGTGATCAACACGCTGGGCGTGCGCGCCGGCACGCGCACGAACAACGCGCTGATGGCCGTGAAGGTCGCCGGCATCCTCCTCCTCGTCGGCCTGGCGTTCACGCCCGGCGTCCACCCGGCCAGCCGCTACGAGCTGGCGTCGCTCCGGGGCGGCTCGGCTTTCGTGCCGCTCCTGTTCACAGCCCTCGTGCCCATCCTGTTCGCGTACGGCGGCTGGCAGAACTGCGGCGCGATGGCCGCCGAGATCCGCAATCCGGCGCGCAACCTGGCGCGCGCCAACGTCGTCGGCGTCCTCGTGGTGATCGTGCTGTACCTGTCGCTGAACGTCGCGTACCTCCACGTCCTGACGGCGGACCAGATCGCCCGGTCGCCCGCCCTGGCCGCGGACATGGCGCGGGTGGTGGCCGGAGCGGCGGGCGCGCGTTTCGTTGCCGTGTTGATCGTGATCTCCAGCCTGGGCTTCCTGGCGGTCACGATTCTCACCGGCCCGCGGCTGTACTACGCGATGGCGCGCGACGGCGTGTTCTTCCCGGCGGCAGGCGAGCTGCACCCCCGGTTTCAGACCCCCACCTTCGCGCTCTGGTTCCAGGCGTCCGTCTCGCTGGTCCTGCTGACGACGAACACCTACGACCAGCTGCTGTCGTACACCGTGTTCGCCGACTGGCTGTTCTTCGGCCTCACGGCCGGCGTCCTGTTCGTCGTGCGGGCGCGCGGGCAGCAGGCGCCCGGCCTGGTGCCGGCGCCCGGGCATCCGTATACGACGGGCGCCTTCGTGCTGGTGGCGGTCGGCGTCGTCGTGAACAGCTTCTTCGCCTACCCGACGCAGTCGCTCATCGGGTCGGCCATCCTCGCGCTGGCGGCCGTGGTCTACCGGGTCATGCCAAAGGCGCGACCGGTCGGGACATGAGATTTCGCGAGCTGGAGTACATGACCTGGGCCAAGACGATGCCGGCGGCCGAGGTGAACCTGGCGCGGAGCGGGATCGAGCATTGCCCGGCCTCGCTCCTCGGCGTGCGCCCGGCGGACCTCGTCGTGAACCTGCCGGTTCGCTGGGGCTACGCCCCGCTGGTCGAGGCGATCGCGTCACGGTATCGCGTGGCGACGGCCCGCGTGTTCACCGTGTCGGGCGGCACCAGCCTGGCCGACTGGCTGGCGTGCGCGGCGGTGCTGGACGACGCGCCGCGGGGCGCGGAAGTGATCGTGGAGCGGCCTGCCTATGAGCCCCTGCTGAGGATTCCGCAGTCGTTCGGCGTCCGGATCCGCCGGCTGGACCGGCGATTCGACGAGGACTGGGCCATCGACCTGGAGCGGTTCGCGTCACTGATCACGCCTCGGACGCGGCTGGCCATCGTGTCGAACCTGCACAACCCGACCGGAGCGGGGATCGATCGGCGCACGCTGTCGCGGATGGCCGCGCTGCTCGATCGCGTGGGGGCGCGGCTGCTGGTGGACGAGGTGTACCTGGAGTGCACGTTCGCCCGGCGCACCCGTTCCTCCGTGCACGCCGGGCCGAACGTGATCACCGCCAACAGCCTGACGAAGGCCTACGGGCTCGACGGGCTGAGGGCGGGCTGGCTGCTCGGTCCACGAGACGTCATCCGGCGGGCGGCGCTCATTCACGACATGCTGGGCAACAACGGCGTCGCGCCAGGCGAGCAGCTCGAGCTCGCGGCGTTCCGACGGCTCAGGGCCATCAGCCGGCGGAGCCACGGGATTCTCGATCCGAACCTCGCGCTCGTCCGCCGCTTCTTCGCCCGGGAGCCCCGGCTCGACGCCGTCGTGCCGTCGGGAGGCAACGTCGTGTTTCCGCGCCTGCCTCGCGGGCTCGACGCCGATCGATTGGCCGACCACCTGCGCACCCGGTACTCGACCCTGATCGTGCCGGGCCGCTTCTTCGAGGCGCCGCGGCATGTCAGGTTCAGCTTCGGCATGCGCGCGCTCCTGCTGTCGCGAGGGCTTCGCAACATCTCCGCGGCGCTCGACGACCTGGTGGGCCGGCCGAACTGAAGTTCGGCCTCGGCGCCACGACGTCCTGTTGATCGGAATCAGCCGACGAGCGGCAGGTAGCGTTCGCGAAGCAACCGCAGGTGCCGGAGCTCGTGTCCTGCGATGTGAAAGGCGAGGCCGCGCACCGAGACGGGATGTCCGTTCGCCGTGCCGCGCCGCTGCCACGCCAGTGCAGGCAGGCCGTCGAGCAGCGAGAGCGTGGCCTGCCGCACGGTCCGGTACTCCTCGAGCAGGTCGTCGAGGGGACGCGACTCGAAGCCGGCGTCGCGCATGTAGGCCTTCTCGTCGAACCCGGCGAGCGGCCGCTCGTCGCCTCGTGCGATGCACAGCAGCCGGTAGGCGAAAATGCGCTCGTCGTCGCACAGGTGCCCCAGCACCTGTTTCACCGTCCAGTTGCCGTCGGCATAGGTGAGCCCGCTGACGAGCGCGTCGTCCAACGGGTCGAAGAGGGCCTGCAGCGCCTCCGACTGCGCCCGCAGCGCCTCGGCGGCATCCTCACCCTCGACGAGGTCGATGTCCGGCGCCGCGTAGGCAGGATACTCGCCGGCTTGCGGGCGGCCGGACCGGGGTCTTGGCGGCGAAGGAATCGGGGTGGCCGGCGCCTGCTCCAGGTCCTGCAGGAGCGCCGCGGCGCGATCGGCGTCCTCCGGACGCACCAGCAACTCGGCCGCGCCGGTCACGAGGTTGAAGACCGATCCGACGCGGCCTCCGCTGAACTGGTCGGCCAGGTTCTCGCCGCGGACGAGGTACTCGATCCCCTGGGCCTCCAGCACGGATCGTGCGAGCAGGAACAGGCCCTCCTCGCCGGTCACGAGCACCGGGACCAGCTCGACGTCCGGCCCGGGTTCGGCGTCAGGAGGCACGAACCGAGTATACGCCCGGCTACTGGCCGGCGGGCTTCTCGGCGGCGCGCTTCAGCGTGAACTCGGAGTCGCCCCACGGGCCGTGGGACTTGACGTCCATCGTGTCGCCGTTGAGCGTCGCATCGTGCGTGATGACGCTGCCGTCGTCCAGCTTCACGTCGAACGTGATCCCGTGGTCCGAGATCTTCCCATTCGAGATCGGCACCTTGCCCATCGCCGACTCGACGGTGCCGGTCAGCGCCTCGCCGTCCGCCTTGAAGTCGAACGTCAGGGGAAAGTCGCCCTGCGGACCCTGGATGGTGCCTTCCCACTTGCCGTCCACATCGGCGGCCCGGCCGACCGTGCCCCACGCGGCCACGAATGCGAGGGCGATGAATGTCACGAGAGCGGTTCTGGCGCGCATGCGAAGCCTCCCAGGCGCCCGCTGCGCGACGTCCAGGCCGGGCGTCGGTGGGGCCGGCACATCATAGACCGGGTCGTTCCATGCCGTATACATGCACGGGCACGCCATTGAGGGTGCTCTCGCGCTCGAACGCCTCGCCGATCTTCAGGGCGACGCGAATCGACCGGTGGTTGTCCGGCTGGATGATGCTGATGACGTGGTCCACGGGCGTCTGGGTCCACAGCCAGTCGAGGCAGGCGATGGCGGCCTCGGTCGCCAGCCCTCGCCCCCAGTGCGAGCGGCGGACCACCCAGCCAATCTCGAGTCCCGGCCAGCCCTCCGGGTTCCAGAACCCGGCCCGGCCCAGCACGAGTCCGCTCGATCGCTCCACCAGCGTCCACGGCCCGTAGCCGCGGAGCGTCCAGTGGCCGAGCATCATCGCGATGTTGCGCCAGGCGCCGGAAAGCCCTCCAGGAGGAGCACCCAACGTCACGAACTGTTTGACCTCCGGGTCCTCGTGGATTTCCAGGAACGGCGCGGCGTCCGCGCTGACCAGCGGACGCAGGAGCAGGCGGGGCGTCTCGAGTGTGATCAATCTCGCGGCTCCAACGGGCGCACGGTCGGTCCTAGCGCGTCAGCGGAAGGATGGTATTCCAACAGCAGTCCGGAATTCACGTGAATGGCGTTCGACGACGTGACGACGATCCCTCCGGAGCCGCACAGGTCGTCACAGCCGTCGTGCACGCCCAAGAGCCGCCACCGCATGCGCGCTGACATCGAACCGTTCCTCGGTCACTCTACGCCGTTCGCCCGCGCCGGTGCGAGTGACTCCCGAGACCGGCCCCAGAACATCCCCGGAACGCACTCGAGTAGCATGCGCCCTCGAGTCGCGGGGCCTCGTGTAGCGCAGGCCTTCAGGCCTGCCAACAGGCGCGCGGGCAGACCTGAAGGTCTGCGCTACAGGCAAACTCACGTGCGGTCCGGAGACCTACAGGCTCGCGTGCAGGAAGCGCGTCAGCAGGGCGCCATCCATGTACTTGAACGGCGCCGACCCCGTACTGTAGTGCCCGCAGGGGAGCACCGCGACACGATGAGGAATTCCGTGTGCCCCGAACCCGTCCACCAGGTGTCGTGAAAGGTCCACGGGGAAGGTGAGATTGTACCTCGCGTACACGAGCAGGGTCTTCTTCGTCGTGCCGCGCAGCGTGGGCAGGTAGTGCTCGGGGCTGATCGGCATCCACAGCTGTCGCAGCTCGTCGAGCGTCACGTGGCCGTCCAGCCCCGCACGGACGTGCCGTGTGGACAGCCCGCGCCAGACGACGTCGGCGAAGTACGGCGAGATGTGGTTCAGCGCCTGCGCCCGCACGAGCGGCTCGTGGCACGCCGTCAGCATCGCCAGGCACGAGCCCAGGCTCGTGCCGAGAATCCCGATGCGCTCGAATCCCTCCCGCGCGAGCCACGCGATGGCGCGGCGGGCGTCGAGCACGGCCTGGCGGCACACCTCCAGCGTCCGCACGATGTTCGCGCTGACGATGAAGTCGGCGCGCGTCAACTCGGCCGGCATGCGCCGATCGTGATACGGAAGGCTCAGCCGGAGCGCCGCCATCCCGAAGCGCGTGAGCAGCTGGCAGAGGCCGACGTGGCCGTCGCCGTCCGAGTTCCACTGGGGCAGCACCAGCACGGCGCGCCGGCGGCCGTCATCGGTCCTGGCCGGGAAGAACCGCGTCGTGACGAGGTCGTTCTCGTGATGCGGCGTCGGGCGTGCGGTGGGGAAGGTGACCCAGGAGGTGCCGTCGCCGAGGGCGCTGACGCCGTACTCGTCGGTCGGAGGCGCGGTGAACCACGCATCGGTGTGCTCGAGCACCCGCGCGACGTAGGCCTCCACGGCCGCGCGCGCGGTGCCGTCCGTCCCGTGGCCGTTGTCGTCAATCCACTCGGTGCCCCACTCGAACGGACGCACGACGCGGTCTTTCGAGACGTCCGCGAGGCGGCGCTCCCAGGCATGGAAGAACAGGGAAAGCATTGAGTGATTGAGGATTGACGATTGACGATTGAAAAACGGGACTAGGGACTCATGCTGAAGCCGAGCGCGTGCGCCAGGAACGCATGCACGTCGGCGCGCTCCTCGATGATCTTGCCGGTTGGCTTGCCGGCGCCGTGGCCGGCCCTGGTCTCGATGCGGATCAGGATCGGCGCCGGTCCGGCCTGCGCGGCCTGGAGGGCGGCCGCGAACTTGAAGCTGTGCGCCGGCGCGACCCGGTCGTCGTGGTCCGACGTCGTGATGAGCGTCGGCGGATAGGACGTGCCGTTCTGGAGGTTCTGCAGCGGCGAGTACTTCAGGAGCGTCTCGAAGTCCGCCTGCACGGCCGGGTCCCCATAGTCCGACTTCCAGGCCCACCCGATCGTGAACCTGTCGAACCGCAGCATGTCGAGCACGCCCACGGCGGGCACCGCCGCGCCGAACAGGTCGGGCCGTTGCGTCAGGCAGGCGCCCACGAGCAGGCCGCCGTTGCTGCCCCCGGCGATCGCCAGCTTCGGCGTGGACGTGTAGCGCTCGCGAATCAGGTACTCGGCCGCCGCGATGAAGTCGTCGAACACGTTCTGCTTGTGCGCCAGCCGGCCGGCGTCGTACCACGCCCGTCCGTATTCGCCGCCGCCCCGCAGGTTGGGCTGGGCAAAGATGCCGCCGGCCTCCATCCACGCGATCGGCGCCGGCGAGAATGCCGGCGTCAGGGAGATGTCGAACCCTCCGTAGCCGTACAGGTACGTCGGGTTGCTGCCGTTCCGGACCAGCCCCTTGCGCCAGGTCAGGAACATGGGAATCTTCGTGCCGTCCTTCGACGGGTAGAAGACCTGGACGGTCTCGAAGTCGTCGGGCACGAAGCACACCGTCGGCTGGCTGAAGACCGTGCTCGTCCCGCGGTCGAAATCGTAGCGGTAGATCGTGCCCGGATGCGCAAAGGACGAGAACGCGTAGAACCCTTCGCGATCCCGGCGCCGCCCGGTGAAGCCGCCGATCGAGCCGATCCCGGGCAGCCCGATCTCGCGTTCGAACGTGCCGTCGCGTGCGTACAGCTTCAGCACCTCGTGGGCGTCCGTCATCCACTGCGTGACGAAGCGGTCGGCGACCATCGACGCGCCCGCGAGGACGTCCCGTCCGGGCGCCTCGGGGATCACGGTCGTCCAGGCGGATGCCTCCGGCGCCGCCAGGTCGATGGCGACGATGCGCCGGCGCGGTGCCTCCTTGTCGGTCCGCACGTAGAACCGCGCGCCGTCGTTCCCGACGACGGTGTACTCCGCGTCGAAGTGGTCGAGAAAGGGCTCAATGGCGCCGGCGGGCCGGGAGAGGTCCTTCACGAAGATCCGGTTCTCCGGGCGCGTACCTTCGCTCTGGTAAATGAGCAGGAACCGCCCGTCCTCCGTGACATCGGCGCCGAAGCCCCAGTCCGGCTGGTCCTTCCGCTCGAAGATCAGCGTGTCGTCCTGCTGAGAGGTGCCGATCCGGTGGAAGCACACCTTCTGGAACTTGTTCACGCCGGTGAAGGTCTCGCCCTCCCGTGGCGCGTCATACCGGCTGTAGAAGAATCCCGAGCCGTCCTTGAGCCACGCCGCCCCGCTGAACTTGGACCACATGACGACGTCCGGCAGATCGATCCCGGTGGCCACGTCGCGCACGTGCCACTCGAGCCAGTCGGAGCCGCTCGAGGTCAGCGAGTACGCCATGAACCGGCCATCGTCTGTGAACGACGTGCCGCCAAGCGCCACGGTGCCGTCCGGCGACAGCGTGTTCGGATCGATCAGGACCGCGGGCTCGGCCTCTGGAGACGTCGTCTTGTAGACGACCGCCTGGCTCTGCAGCCCGTCGTTCCTGGCGAAGATGTACCAGTCGCCTTCCCTGGACGGCGGGGAGAACCGCTCGTAGTTCCAGAGCGCGGTGAGCCGCTCGCGGATGCGCTCGCGGTCTGGCACCTGCTCGAGGTAGCCGAACGTGAGCGCGTTCTCGGCCTCGACCCACGCGTTCGTATCGGGGCTGTTCGGGTCCTCGAGCCAGCGATACGGGTCGGCAATCCGGTGGCCGAAGTGTTTCTCGATCACCTCGCCCCGCGCGGCCTCCGGATACCGGAGGATCTCGCCGTGCGCCGTGGGCACCTTCGGACTCGTGACGCTCGCCGGAAGATGCGTGCGTGTGGTCACCGGAGCGCCAGCTCCACGCCGGCGGCGACGTCGAGCAGCCGCGGCGTCCGGTTGGCCACGAGCTGCAGGCCGACGGGCAGGCCGTCGGGACTCTGCCCGACCGGCAGCACGAGGGCTGGATGGCCGGACAGGTTGAACGGCTGGGTCAGCCGGAGCATCATCGTGCGCACCGGCTCGTCGGCGCCCTCGATGCGGACCGAGTCGGCCCCCAGCGGCGGTGCCACGATCGGCAGGGCCGGCAGGATGAGCGCGTCCACGTCGGCCAGCGCCGCGTCCACTCCGGCCCGGATCACGTCGCGACCCGCGAGCGCCCGCAGGTAGTCCTCGGCCAGCACGTACCGCCCCATCTCGAGCCGCAGGCGCACGGCGGGCGTGTATCGCTCCGGACAGCGCTCGAGCGTGGCCGCGTGGTAGGCGGACGCCTCTGGCAGGACGATGTGGAGATAGACGGCCGCGATCTCGTCGGCATGCGGCAGCTCGCGGTCCACGATCGTTGCGCCGGCCCGCCGCAAGTGCTCGATGCCCTGCTCATAGGCCGCGCGCACTGCCGCCTCGAGCCGGGCCTCGACGTAGCCTCCCAGCCGCCCCAGCGTCAGGCCGGACGCCGGCACCGGTGTCGGCGGACGCATCGACGTTCTCGTGAGCACGTTGAACACCGCCGCCACGTCGGCGACGGAACGGCCGATCGGCCCGACGTGATCGAGCGTGCGGCTGAGGGGCACGACGCCGTCGGTCGGCACCTCGCCGGTGACCGGCTTCAGCCCTACCAGCCCGCAGACCGCGGAGGGAATCCGCACGGAGCCGCCCGTGTCCGTCCCGATGGAGGCCAGCGACATGCCGCTGGCCACCGCGACCGCAGAGCCGCCACTCGACCCTCCCGCCGAGCGCGAGTCGTCCAGCGGATGACGGACCGCACCGAATGCGCTGTCCTCGCTGGTCGTCCCGAAGGCGAACTCGTGCAGGTTCGTCTTCCCGATCAGGACGGCGCCGGCCGCCTTCAGGCGCGCGGTGACGGTGGCATCCGCGACGGCGGCGCGCGCGGCGGGCACACGAGAGCCGGCAGTCGTCGCGACGCCTTCCTGGTCGATCAGATCCTTGAGCGAGATCGGGATGCCGTGCAGCGGTCCGCGGTCGCGGCCCGCGGCGAGCTCCCGGTCCAGCAAGGCGGCCGACGCCAGCGCCCAGTCGGCGGTCACGGTGACGAACGCACGCAGCCGGGGATCGAGCTCGGCAATTCGCGCCAGGCAGGCCTCGGTGAGGACAACGGATGTCAGCGTGCCGGTCCGAAGGCGGTGACCGGCCTCGAGCAGCGTCAGCGTGGCCAGATCCTCAACGCCTGCCATGGTGCGTCACGACCCCGCCGTCCCGCCGCTCGGCGTCGTCATTCCAGCCGGCGGCACGGAGTTGCGCAGTGCCCCCGGCCAGGCCGTCGACCAGCGCGGCGAGCGAGGGCAGCGGTCGACTGGCGGCGTCGGCGGTGGCCCAGTCGCGCCAGGCCTCGAACGGACGCACATCCCGTCGCCCGGGTGATTGGCTCATTGCGACCCCTCCTGCGGCACGCCCTCGACTCTCACCGACACGGAAACCCCGTCCCCGAGCGGCAGGATTGTCGTCAGGAGGCGCGGCTCTGAGGCGAGCCGGCGATTGTACAAGCGGATGGCCACGGTGGACGCCTGGTCGTGGCGCGGCTCCCGCACCAGTCCGTCAACGACCTCTCCGTCCCAGAGAACGTTGTCGGTCACCAGGACGCCGCCGGGGCGCAGGTGATCGATGAGCTGCGGCAGCATCGGCTCGTAGAGCTGCTTGTCGCCGTCCTGGAAGATCAGAATCGAAGGGCCCGGAGACCTTGTGCAGGAACCGCGATGCGTCGCCGACCATCACCGAGGCCTTGCCGGCGATGCCGGCGCGCTCGAAATTCCGACGGGCCGTGGCGGCCCGGTCTGCGCTGACCTCCATCGAGATCAGCAGCCCGCCGGCCGGCAGCACCTGGCCCATCCAGATGGCCGAGTAGCCAATCGCGGTGCCGATCTCGAGCACCCGCCGGGCGCCGGTGGCAATCACCAGGCTGCGCAGCAGACGGGCGGTCTCCGGCTCCACGAGCGGCAGGCCGGCCGCCAGGCCCTCGGTGCGGATCGTCTCGAGCAGCGCATCGACGGGTGGATGCAGGTCGGCGAGATAGTGGCCAAGCGGCACAGGGAGGATCTGGCGCATCGCGAACTCCGATTGTAAGCTGGAGCCTCCACATGCGTCACACACGGATCGTCGCCACGGTGGGACCCGCGTGCGACTCGCCCGAGTTGCTGCGGTCCCTGATCCGTGGGGGCGTCGACGTGTTCCGGCTGAACTTCTCCCACGGCACCCAGCAGTGGCAGGCGGCGACATTCGCACGAATCCGCGCCGCCGCCGAGGCCGAGCAACGCCTCGTGGCCATCCTGCAGGACCTGTCGGGCCCCAAGATCCGGACGGGCCGGCTCGCCGGCGGACGGCCGATCGCCCTGCACCGGGGCGACGAGCTGCGGATTCTCGTCGGCGAGGGCGAGGGCCGCCCCGGCCTGGTCTACACGACCTACGCGCCGCTGGCGGCCAGCGTGGGTCCGGGTCGGCAGCTGCTGCTCGACGACGGACGAGTCGTGCTGCAGGTGGAGCGGGCGACGGCAGGCGAGATTGTCACGACCGTGGTGCACGGATCCGAGCTGGGTGAGCACAAGGGCATCAACGCCCCCGGCGTGGCGCTGCCGTCGTCCGGCCTGACGCCCAAGGATGGGGAGGACCTGCAGTTCGGCCTCTCGCTCGGGGTCGATGCCGTGGCCCTGTCGTTCGTGCAGACCGCCGGCGACGTGGCGACGGCGCGGGCCGAGATGGAGCGGCTCGGCCGCGGCGCCACGCCAATCATTGCCAAGCTGGAGCGGCCCGAGGCCATCGCGCACCTGGACGCGATCCTGGAGGCCGCCGACGGCGTGATGGTGGCGCGGGGCGATCTCGGTCTCGAGGTGCCGCTCGAGCGGGTGCCGCGCCTGCAGAAGGAGATCACCCGGCACGCGCGCGCCCTCGGCCGTCCCGTGATTGTCGCCACGCAGGTGCTCGAGTCGATGCGCCACGAGCCCCGTCCGACGCGGGCCGAGGTCAGCGATGCCGCCAATGCCGTGGACGACGGGGTGGACGGGATCATGCTTGCCGGCGAGACGGCTGCCGGCGAGTATCCGGTGGAGGCCGTCCGGACGCTCGACGCCATCATCCGCGACGCCGAGACCCTGCCGCCGCTGGCGGTGCCCTCGCTGGCGAGCCTGATGCACGCCGAGCACGGACGCGCGCTGTGCGAGGCCGCAGTCACGCTTGCCGAGCGCGGCCAGGCCGATGCGATCGTCGCCGTGACGCGCGAAGGCAACACCGCCCGCATGCTGTCGGCCTTCCGCCCGAACGCGCAGATCCTGGCGGCCACGGCCAGCGTGGACGTCGCCCGGCGCCTGATGCTCTATCGGGGCGTGACGCCGCTGGTGACCGAGCTCGGCGAGAACGTGGATCAGACTGGCCGTGCCATCGGCCAGCTCCTCGTGCAGCGCGGCCTGCTGCCGGCTGGCGCCGAGGTCGTCTTCGTCAGCGTCCACCAGGATCTCGAGCGGCCCGCGGCCAACTTTCTGAAGCTCCAGCGGCTCGCCGCGCCCTGACCTGCGGCGTCAGCCCGGCACTCGCCGCGTGCCGATCCAGTAGATGAGCGCTCCAGCGCCGAGCACGAGGACGGCCTGCCCAATCAGGTTCGCCTCGTAGTTGAGGACGCGCTCGGTGCCCGTGGGCGGGATGAAGACGAGGACGACCGAGATCGCCGTGGCCGCAAAGCCCAGCGACGCGGCGAGCCAGAGCCCGGCGCGGCCGCCAGGCACGAGGCGGACGGACGGGTCCTGCTGCTCGCCTCGTCCGCGGAGACGGACCAGCGTCAGGAAGAGATACAGGTAGGGCACGAAGTACACCAGGATGGTCAGGTTGACCATGATGTCGTACGCCTCCTGGATACTGGTCTGCCCGCCCGACACCGACAGGAAGAGGCTGGCCATGAACACCAGCGTCGAGGCTACGCCCTGGACGAGGATCGCGTTGACCGGCGCGCCGCGTCGCGGGCTGAGCCGGGCGAACCACGCCGGCAGCGCGCGATCGACGCCGGCGGCAAATGGCACGCGTGCCGCACCTCCGAACCAGATGTTGGTCCCCGCCAGGTTCCCGAGCGCGAGCAGGCCTCCGGTGATCGCGCCGAGGCCGGCCAGCCCGAGGTGGCGGCTGCTGAGTGCGACGGCATCCGCGATGCCGCTCCGCTCGTGCAGGGCGCCGGCCGGGAGCGCCACCAGCACCGACGCCGACCCGGCGACGTAGATGACCGTCGCGATCAGGCCGGCAATCGCGATGCCCAGCGGCAGCGTCCTGCGGGCGTCCTTGATCTCCTCGCCGACGAAGGCGCCGATCTCGAAGCCGGCAAACGCGAAGCACATGGCCGACCACAGGCTGACCGTGCTCCAGAAGTCCTCCTGCGGCACCAGCTCAGAGGGACGGAAGCTGGTGGCCGATCCGACCGTCAGCGCGGCCGCCACGCCGGAGACGATGAGCAGCAGCGCGGGCAGCCAGATGCTGAACGAGCCGAGGCTCTGGAGCCAGCGTCCCGCCCCCAGGCCGAGGAGGTTCAGCCCTACGCAGAACCACAACGCCGCGAGCACGAACACGGCGGAGTAGAGGCGGCTGTCCGCGATCGATCCGGCGTCCGGGCCGAACATCAGCAGGGCGTTCGCGGCGACGAAGAGCAGCAGGGACGGGAAGTAGAACAGGTTGTTGACCCAGAGGCACCAGCCGCAGATGAACCCGTGCAGCGGCCCGAACGCGCGGCGCGTCCAGCTGTACAGCCCCCCCTGCTCGGGATATCGGCTCGACAGCTCGATCACCGAGGCGGCCATCGGCAGGAAGAAGGCGCCCCAGGCCAGGATCCAGAGGGTGACCGACGGCGCGCCCACCCGGGCGCTGCGCGCGATCCAGCGCAGCCCGACGACCGCGACGACGTTCATCGCGACCACGTCCCAGAGACCGAGGACCTTGCGGATCTGCGGCGTTTCGCTCATCTCGTCACATCGCCGATCACAGGAATCGCGGCCACGTGACTGGAGGCCGGGTCCGACGCCCGCGCGGATGGCATCATAGCAGCGGGAGTGGACCACTCATGGACAAGACGACGCGGGACGGCCTGGTGCAGCGGTACAGGGAGGGCTACGACATGGTCGTGGAGGCGCTCGACGGCGCGGCGGAGGCCGACCTCGATCGGCGGCCGCGTCCGGGGACGTGGTCGGCGCGCGAGATCGTCCATCACCTGGCCGACAGCGAGATGACCTCCGCCATCCGGCTGCGCCGCCTGCTCGCCGAAGACGGCGCCGTCATCGTCGGCTACGACCAGGAGGCGTTCGCCAGGCGCCTGCATTACGACCGGCCGATCGCGGCGTCGCTGGCGGCGTTCAGGGCGGCGCGGGAGACGACGGCCGAGATCCTCGAGGGCATGAGCGACGCCGAGTGGGCGCGCGAGGGCACCCACAGCGAGTCGGGGCGGTACACCGTCCTGGACTGGCTGGGGATCTACGCCGAGCATGCCCACAAGCACGCAGGTCAGATCCGCCGGGCAAGATCTGCCTCCTGATCCACAAGATCTGGGGGTCCTCTGTGATCGGCTCACGATTGGGGACAGTCCCCGATTCCGACGGGGATTGGGGACAGTCCCCGATTCCCATGGGCATTGGGGACAGTCCCCGATTGGGGGAATGACCTAATACAGGAGATGGGGAGCGCGGATGGCACGGAAGCGCTCTTCGCCGACCCGCCAGCTCTCGACGATCTCCGCCAGCGGCGTGTCCGCTTCGATTTGCGCGCGCAAGGTCGACCGGCCCGCCAGGATGTCGATCGGCATCTTGTCGTGCTCGTACTCGTATGGCGGCGGACGCCACGAGAAGCGATCCGGATCATACCGGCGGAACTCGCCGATGAGCGCGGCGCCACAGGCCACCGGACGGAAGGCCTCCCGATCAGTGACGTGGATCTGGCAGCCGCCGCATGCCGCGCGCGCGTGCTTCTGGAACGTCGGCTCGAACGTGGCGGGACGAAAGTGGACGCCAGCCAGCCCGAGCGCGTTCATCCGGGCCGCGAACCGCGTCGCGTCGATCCAGGGCGCGCCAACCAGCTCGAACGGACGCGTGGTTCCGCGGCCCTCGGAGAGCAGCGTCCCCTCGAACAGCACCGTCCCCGGGTAGACGATCGCCGCGTCGAGCGTGGGCATGTTCGGCGACGGCAGGATCCACGGCACCCCCGTCCGGTCCCAGTATTCCTCGCGTTTCCAGCCCGCCATCGGGACCACGTCGAGCTCGGCCCCGATGCCGAAGCCGTCGTTGAAGAGCCGCGCCAGCTCCGCGATCGTCATCCCGTGGCGCATCGGGATCGGGAACTGGCCGACGAACGACTCGAACCCCGGTTCGAGCGTGGGGCCTTCCACCTCGACGCCGCCGATCGGATTCGGCCTGTCGCAGACGATGACCGGGACGCCATGGCGCCGCGCGGCGCGCAGGCAGTTCGCCATGGTGTAGACGAACGTGTAGATCCGGGCGCCGATGTCCTGCAGGTCGATCACGAGCACATCGAGGCCGGCCAGCATCTCGGCGGTCGGCTCACGCGTTTCGCTGTACAACGAGTAGACGGGAACGCGCCGCACGGCGTCCTCGCCATGCGGCGTCTCGACCATGTTGTCCTGCAGGTCCGCGTCGAAGCCGTGCTGCGGACCGAAGATCGCGCCGAGCGTGACGCCCGGGACCGCCGCGATCCGGTCCACGACGTGGCGGAACTCCGCGTCGATCGACGCCGGGTTCGCCACGATCCCGACCCGCTGGCCCTGCAGGCGGCCGGAGGCAAGCAGCTCGTCCGAGCCCAGACGCATCCGCCCATTATAGAGACGGCGCGAGACGCCGGGTTGACGCCCCTTGCACCCGCGCGACAGACTGGCAGACGGAATCCGCATGTCCACCGTTCTCGGTACGACGCTGCCGGCGCCCCTCCGTGCGAGGCTCTCCGGCGAGCCCGGCGCCACCCCCGCGGACACGGCAGTCGCCCTCGCGACCGTGGACGACGACGGCTTTCCGCACCCCGCCCTGTTGACGTACCGCGAGATCGAGGCGGCCGGTCCGCAGGAGCTCCGCCTGTCGGTGGCCGGCGCCAGCCGGACCGCCGCGAACCTCCGCCGCGGTGGAACGGCCACGCTCAGCTTCATCGACGAGGAAGGCGTCTGGTACGTGAAGGCGTCGGTTGACGGCACGGCCGCCGCCGGCAGCGCATCCGGCCGGACGGTCGTGTTCCCCCTGCGCATCGTCCAGGTGCTGGCGGATGCGGTCGATGCCGCGCGCGAGCCGCAGGCTGCGATCGTGAGCGGGATCCGCTTTCGCCGATCCGGAACGGAGCCCCCGGCATGACCCGCTCACCGCGACGGCTCGTGGTCGGCATCACCGGCGCCAGCGGGTCCGCGTTCGGCATCCGCCTGCTCGAGCGTCTGCGCGAGACCGACGTGGAGGCGCACCTGGTCCTGAGCCGGTGGGGCGCGCGGACGCTGGTCCACGAAACGGACTACACGGTCGAGGACGTCCAGCGGCTCGCCCACACGGTGTACGCAGCCGGCGATCAGGGCGCCGCGATCTCCAGCGGGTCGTTCGTCACGATGGGGATGGTGATCCTGCCGTGCAGCGTGAAGACCCTCGGCGAGATCGCCACGGCGACAGGCGAGTCGCTGCTGCCGCGCGCGGCTGACGTCGTGCTCAAGGAGCGCCGGCGGCTCGTGCTCGGCGTGCGCGAGGCGCCGCTGCACGAGATTCACCTCGGGCACATGCTGACGCTGTCGCGCATGGGCGCGATTGTCGCGCCGCCGGTGCCCGCGTTCTACACGCGCCCGCGAAGCATTGCCGACCTCGTCGATCACGTCGCCGTTCGGATGCTCGACCTCTTCGACATCCATGTGGAAGGGCCGCGGTGGGACGGCCGCATGGAACCGGGCCGCCGTCAGGAGCCCGTCCTGCCGGACGCCACGGAGGTCTGACGATGGCGGTCCTCGACGTCCTGGACAAGTTCACCGGCGAAGTGATGGGTGCGGTTCCCGCGGCGGATGCCGCCGCCGTGGACCTGGCGGTCACCCGCGCGGCCCACGCCTTCAAGACCTGGTCGGCCGCGCCGGCGCACCAGCGGGCCGCGATCCTGCTGGCGGCGGCCGCACGCATCGACGCCAGACGCGACGAGCTCACCGCCGTCATCGCGCGCGAGGCCGGCAAGGCCTGGAAGCACGCGGCCGGCGAGGTGGCGCGCGGTATCGAGACGTTCACGTTCGCGGGAGAGGAAGCCAGGCGCATCCACGGAGAAACAGTGCCGATGGACGCCTCCGCGTTCGGCGAGGGCCGCGTCGGCTTCTACCTCCGCGCGCCGCTCGGCGTCGTGTCGGCCATCACGCCGTTCAACTTCCCGTTGAACCTCGTCGCCCACAAGGTGGCGCCGGCGCTGGCGGCCGCCAACTCGGTCGTGCTCAAGCCGGCCGAGGAAACGCCTCTCACGGCCGTGATTCTGGCCGAGTGCCTCCGCGAGGCCGGGCTGCCGGAGGGCGTGCTCGAGCTCGTCCACGGCGACGGGCCGACGACCGGAGAGGCGCTCGTGCGGCATCCCGGGCCCGCGAAGGTCTCGTTCACCGGCAGCCCGCCCGTCGGCGCGCACATCCTGCAGGCGGCGGGTCTGAAGCGCGTGACCCTCGAGCTCGGGAACAACTCGGGCACGATCGTCGAGCCCGATGCCGACCTGTCGCAGGCCGTCCCTCGCACGGTCGTCTCTGCCTTCGCCAATGCCGGCCAGGTCTGCATCAGCCTGCAGCGGCTCTACGTCCACGAGGCGATCGCGCAGCCATTCCTGGAGCAGTTCGTGGCCCAGACGCTGGCGCAGAAGGTCGGCAACCCGCTCGATCGCGACTGCGATGTCGGCCCGATGATCTCCGACGAGGCCGCCGATCGGGCCGAGGCGTGGATCAGCGAGGCACTCGCGGAAGGTGCGCGGGCGCTGACGCCCCCGCGCCGGGAGGGACGCCTGCTCTGGCCGGTGGTCCTCACCGACACGCGTCCCGACATGAAGGTGATGTGCCGCGAGGCGTTTGCGCCGCTCGTGTCGGTGGTCGTGTACCGCGATTTCGACGAGGCGCTCGCGATGCTCGCCGACTCGCCGTACGGGCTTCAGGCCGGCGTCTACACCCAGGACCTGCGCAAGGCGTTCCGGGCGGTCGCGGCGCTGGACGTCGGCGGCGTCATGGTGAACGACACGTCGATCTTCCGGGTCGATCAGATGCCGTACGGCGGCAACCGCATGAGCGGGATCGGGCGCGAGGGCGTGCGTTTCGCGATCGAGGAGATGACGAACCTGAAGCTGGTCTGCTTCAACCTGCGATAGGTGCGGCCGAACGCTACGGCGTCTTCGCCGTCGACGCGTCCATCCGCCGGGCGACCTCGTCCGAGAGATCGAGCGCAGGATCGTGCCACAGCAGCCCCTCGGTCTCGGTGCTGAACACCGCCCAGAGGTTCTTCTCCTTCGCCACGTCGCCGATGACGGGGAACAGCTTCGTGGCGAACGCCTGCTGCAGCTCCTCCCGCATGCGCCGTACCTCGTCGTCGGCGTCCTGGCTGAACCGCTGGAAGTCCACCTGCGCCCGCTCGAACTGCCTGCGGAGCTGCTCCCTGGCGCTGTCGCTCAGGTGCGAATCGGGGCCGCTCAACCGCGACTGCAGCGCCTGCACCTCGCGCCCGTGATCCGCGACCTCGGCCGCCTTCTTCTCCCGCAGCTCCACGAGGCGGCTCGTCAGGGCCTTGCCCTCGGTCGACATCGCCGCGACGCGAGCCAGGTCCACGAAGCCGACCGCCGAGCCCGCCGGCAGGCCGCCCGGCTGCCCGAGGCTGGCCGCTGATTCGCCTGCCGGCCCGGTGCGCGACAGAGGCTGGGCCGCCGCGGCGGTTGCGACCGACAGAACCACGAGGCCGGCGAGGATCGGAAGTCCGGTGCGCATGATGTGTCCTCCACGTCTCTCCCCGGTCGCCCTTTGGACGGCGGACGCCGGACGGTGGCCGGCGAATGCCCGTCAGTGCTGCCGGATGATCCGTCGGTAGCCGCCGGCGATGAGGGCGGTGATGTCCGCGACCACGCGTGGCAGCGCGAGGCCGCCCGGGTACGCCAGGTAGCGCGGCTCCCAGACGGGATCGAACTTCTGCTTGTAGGCGCGCAGGCCCTGGAAGTTGTAGAACGACTCGCCGTGGCCGTACACGAACCGGCCCACGCGCGCCCACAGCGGCGCCACCGGTGAGGCCTCGAGGCCCGAGAGCGGGGCCATCCCCAGGTTGAACCACTGGTAGCCCTCCTGCCTGGCCCACACGAGCAGCCAGGCGAAGAGCCCGTCCATGACGCCGTTCGGCGCCGACGGCCGGAACCGCATGAGATCGAGCGAGACCTCGATCTTCTGCGGGCTCGGCCAGATGTTCGCGAACGCCTGGATCCGGCCTCCCTGCTCCAGCACGGCGACAGGGAACCGGCGCAGGTAGTCCGGGTTGAAGAAACCCAGCGAGAAGCCCTTCTCGGCGGCTGCCTTGTCCGCGAGCCAGGCATCCGAGATCTCCTTCAGCTCGGGCAGCAAGGCCGGGACTCTCGCGGCATCCACGATGCGCAGCGAGGCCCCGCCCCTGGTGAGCCGGCTCAGCGTCGTGCGCAGCTTGCGGTGACCGCTGCCCTCGAGCGCGAAGTGCGGCAGGAAGACCCGCGCCTCCTCCCCGAGCTTCGCGAATGTCAGGCCGAAGTCCGCGTAGACGTGCAGCCATTGCTTCGAGGCCTCGTAGAAGACCGGGACGCCCTGATAGTCGTCGCAGCGTTCGAGGAACGCCTTGACGAGTGGCTCCGCCGTGCCCTCCTCGCCGACGGGATCGCCAAGGGCGACCCATGTGCGGCCCTGCACGCCGTACATCAGGAATGCCGTGCGGGCATCATTCCAGAGCAGGCCCTTGTCCCCCAAAAACACCAGGCTGGCAGAGCTGCGGGCCGAGCCCTCCACCACGCGCGCGGCATCGGCGAGATCCCGCTCGTCGGGACGGGCCACCTCGGGCCGGGCGGGGCGCATCAGCCGGCGGACGCCCACGAACAGCATCGCCAGCAGCACGCCGACCGTGGCGCGCAGGAAGCGCGGCGCGTCCTGATCCAGCTCGAACCGCCACCAGAGATCGCTCGTGTACTCGACGTGGCGGAACGCGAACAGGCCCAGGCCGATCGACGCCCCCACGACGACCAGGGCCGAGATCACCCAGTTGGTGGAGAACGGGATGTCGAAGATCGCGGCCCGGCGGTCGAACTCGTCGCGGCTCGCGAGCAGCGCGAGCAGCAGCGCGCCGAGGACGGTGGCCTCCTCGTAGTCGGCGCCCTTCAGGAGCGACACCGCGATCCCGACGACCAGGCCGATCGTGCCGAGCACCCAGGCCGCGTCGAGCCGGCGCGCCAGCCCCCACGCCACCACGAGCAGCCCGACGCCGACGATGCTGCCCATGAAATGGGACAGCTCGATGATCGGCAGCGGCACTGCCGCGTGGATCCAGTGCATGCGCGAGGCCGTGGAAGGCGTCGCCCCGGAGAACATGAGCACCGCGCCGCCGAGCATCATGAACACGGCCAGCAGCTTGGGGGCGACCGACGTGGTCAGCGTGCCGAACGCGTTGCCCCACTGGCCGACGGCGTGCCGCCGCTGGTAGAACTCGTCCACCGTGAGCACCAGCAGCGCGACCGCGAGCGGGCCCAGGTAGTAGATGACGCGGAACATCGCCAACGCGGGCAGAGCCGTCTCGGCGGGCAGGCCCAACAGCAGGATCATCAGCGACTCGAACACGCCGAGCCCGCCCGGTACGTGGCTCACGAGCGCGATCAGCTGAGCGGCCATGAACGTCCCGACGAAGATCACGAAATCGGGACGCGGGTCCCCGAGCAGCACGTAGAGCACCGCCGCCGCCAGCGTCCAGTCCAGGACCGAGAGCACGAACTGGCCGAGTACCAGGCCGATCCGCGGCAACGGGATCTCCGTCCCGGCGACGACGACCTCCCGGCGCACGATCGCAAAGAACGGGTAGGCCACCGCCGTCGCCAGCAGCAGCCAGCCGGCGGCCCGGGCCACCCAGAGCGGCCCGAATGCCTCGAATCCCATTTCGGGGCCCATGGCCAGCGTCCATCCGCCCAGGACGAACAGGCCGAGCCAGAACGTGCCCGAGTAGAAGATGACGACCCGTGAGATCTCCTGCCCGCTCAGTCCCCAGCGCGAATAGAAGCGGTACCGGGCGGAGGTCCCCGACAGCAGCGCGAACCCGACGTTGTTCGCGATGGCGTAGCCCACGAACGACGCCATCGCAATCTGCCAGCGCGCGATCGGCCGGCGGATGTAGACGAACGCCAGCTGGTCGTAGCCGGTGAGAATCAGGTAGTTCAGGCAGGTGAACAGGACCGCGAGCGCGACGGCCTGGGGCGGGAACTGCCGGATGGCCGCGGCCAGGCGCGCCGGCGGCATGTGCCGCAGTTCGCGCCCGAGCACGGCCAGTGCGGCCACGAAGAGGACCAGACCGATGAGAGGCGAAAGGCGGTGCCACCACCGGCCGAGGCCCGAGACGGTCGGTCCCGACATGCGGTCAGCCCATTATCAGTCGAGGCTCGACTTCACGTCCACGCACGGAACTTGCCGTGGACCGCGTCGGCCTCGGGACGGCGCCCCCAGATCGGGCGGTCCTCGCTCACCATGATCTCCCCGCGTCGGCCGTGCCGAGGTCGAGGAGCAGCGTGAGCAGCCGATCGATTTCAGGCTGCTCCCGCAGGAAGAACGCCGCCGCCGAGCCGCGGCGATCCCCTACGCGCACGCTCATCAGGTCCTCGTTGGAGAGCCGGAACACGTCCTCATCGGTCCGGTCATCGCCCACGTACAGCGCGGTGCGGCGGCGGAACTTCTGCAGGTACTTCGTCAGGGCCGTGCCCTTGTTGACCGGACCGTCGGGCGCGATATTGTAGTCGGCGTGCCGGCCGCCGAGCAGGCGCGCCCGCGGCAGGCGCAGGCAGAGGTCCTGAATGATCTTCGCCGTGCGCTCCAGGTCTGGCGCGTGACGGTAGTCGATCGTGAGGGACCAGTGCTTGTCCTGGATCATCACGCCCGGCAGGTGCCCCAGCTCGGCTTCGAGCCGCTCGCGCCAGCCGGCCACGAGCCGCTCCAGCTCGGGCAGCTCCGCCCAGGGCTCGAGCCCGTGATTGCCGGTCGCGCCCGCCACCGGAATCCCCGCGAACCGCGGCTCGACGTCGGCCAGCGCCCGGCCGGAAATGATGACGACGGGATGGCGGCGCGCGAGGCGGGTGAGTCGGCGCCGCGTGCCGGGGCGCATGTGCGCCCTGGACGGCTGTTCCGTCAGCGGCGCCAGCGTGCCGTCGAAGTCGAAGGCGAACAGCGGATCGGTCGCTACGAGCGCGGCGAGCCTCCGGGCACCTCCCGGACCGAACAGGTAGCGCACCCGAGGCTACGCCTCGAGCCCGGGCAGGCTCACTTCCCGGCCCTCGAACCGGCCCGCCATGCGGTCGCGCCGGCGCAGTCGCTCCGCGTCACGAAGCATCCGCGCCGCCCACCGGTAGATATTGAACTCGGCGACGTACCGCCGCATGGCGCGCATCCGGACCATCTGCTCCTCATCCGGCATCACAAGCGCCGCCGCCAGGGCGTCGCTCGCCTCGTCCAGGTCGTACGGGTTGACGATCAGCGATTCGGGCAGCTCGCGCGAGGCGCCCGTGAACGAGCTCAGCACCAGCACGCCGCGTTCGTCGTCGCGCGCGGCGATGAATTCCTTGGCGACCAGGTTCATGCCATCGTGCAGGCTGCTGACGTAGGTGAGGTCGGCCGCCTTCAGGAACTGGAAGACCCGCGGCGGCTCGTGATGGGCCCGCAGCAGAATGACCGGTTTGTAGCTGCCGGTGCCGAAATGATCGTTCACGCGCGCCGTCATCCGCTCGACGCGCTCGTTCAGGGCCTTGTACTGCGGAATCGTGGACCGGCTCGGCGCCGCCAGCTGCACGAACGTGAACCGGCCGCGGTACTGCGGGAAGCGCTCGAGCAGCCGCTCCACGGTGAGCAGCCGCTCCTCGATCCCCTTGGTGTAGTCGAGCCGGTCGACGCCCACGCCGAGCAGTGCGCCCGGCGGAAGGCCGAGCTCCTCGAAGACGGCGCGCCGGCAGTCGGCGGCCGGCGGCGTGGCGAGCGCCCACCGGTTGGGCCAGTCGATCGAGATCGGGTATGGCCGGACGAGCGTCCGTACGCCGCCGTAGTGCACGGCGTGGAACTCGCGGTCGATGCGCGCCTCGAGATAGCGGTCGATGGCGTCGATGAAGTTGTTGCAGTGGAACTGGGTATGGAAGCCCAGAATGCTGCTGCCCAGCAGCCCGTCCATGATCTGCTCGGTGTACGGGCAGATGCCCAGCCGCTCGAAGTTGGGCCACGGGATGTGCCAGAACGTGATGATCGTCGCCTTCGGCAGCCGCTGACGGATGAGCCGCGGCGCCAGCGCGAAGTGGTAGTCCTGCACCAGCACGATGGCGTCCTCGGCGTCCACCTCCTCGCTGACGGCCTGCGCGAAGCGCTCGTTGACCGTCTGGTAGTACTCCCAGTCGGACGACCGGAAGATCGGCCGCGTGTCCGCGATGTGGCAGAGCGGCCACAGACCCTCGTTCGCGAGCCCGTAGTAGTAGCCCTGCTCCTCCTGCTCCGACAGCCACACGCGCCGGAGCAGGTACGCCTCCTCGCCCGGCGGCACCCGGATGTGGTCCTTCGCGTCCACGACCTCGCGGTCCGCCGAGCCGCCCCCGTGCGCCACCCACACCCCCGAGCACGCCCGCATCACCGGCTCCAGCGCCGTGACCAGGCCGCTGGCGGGATGGCGGACGGAGACGGAGCCGTCGGGCTGGTGCTCGTGGATGTAGGGCTCGCGATTCGCCAGCACGACCACGCGCTCGCCGAGCAGGTACCGGCGCATGGAGTCGCGCAGCCGCTGCGGCGTCCACTGGACGCCGGTGCCGTCGAGGTCGCGCTCGTCGCTGATCTGATCGACCAGCTCTCGCACCTCCTTCAGCAGCGGCTGGAACTCGGGCTTGTGCGCCCCGCCGCGGAGCACGCGTCGAATCTCCGTCGTCCAGCCCCGCCATGAGACGCGGCGGATGAACACGGTCAGCAGCGATGCCGTGCCGGCCAGCACGGCGAAGGTGCCCACGAGCAGCCGCTGGATCCGGGCCTCCCGCTGCTCGGCGAAGGAGAAGTCGTGCAGCAGCAGGACGAAGCCGAAGGCCGTCTCGTCCTGCACCAGCGGCAGCGCGCTCAGATAGGCCGGACCGCCCTGCACCTCGACGACCGAACGCCACTTCGTCCATTCGGACGGCGAGGCCCCGGCGCGCGTGCGCACGAACGGCGCGATGGTCGTGCACGACACGTCGTCGGGCCAGCTGGCGGTCGCCGCGACGAGCGCGCCCTCGGCGCTGCAGGCGGCCGCCGCGAGCATGCGTTCGTCGTGGGTGAGCGCGGTGAGCAGGGCCGTCATGCGCGAAGACGAGGTGCCCGACCAGTCCTCGACGAGCTGATCGTGCGCGCCAGCCAGGACGAGATCCGCCCTGCCGGCCAGATCGCCTTCGAACCAGTCGTTGAGCGTCTGGCTCACGAAGTACGAGCTCGCCAGGACCAGCAGGCCGAGACCGGCCATGACCCCGATCGTGAAGCGAAGCGCGCGTGACATCAGTGCACAGGGACAGCGCCCGTCAAATGTGACTCAGGAGAGGTCCCTTGTCGGACCGTGGGCTGAATGGACGTGCGAAACGAGACTCGGGCGGGCTGTTCCGACCAGAAGTCTTTCACAGACTGCGAATTGCGGTCAAGGCAGCCATCTCGTCCGTGGCGGGGCGCTCAAAAGAGACCGGCGCCGAGTTGTGGGATGATCCCGGGGTGACGCGCGCGTTCGCCCGGCCGGTTGGCCTCGTGGCCAGCCTCGTCATCGGCTGGTCGGCGATCTCGGCCGGCCCGGACGCCTCCCGATTCGGGCCGACCGATGCCATCACGATCCCCGGCCTCGAGCGACACCTGCGCTTCATCGCCTCGGACGCTCTCGAGGGGCGCGAGGCGCTCTCGCCGGGGTTCCGCGCGGCGGCCGAGTACCTCGTCGCGACGCTCGATCGCATCGGGGCGACGCCTGCCGGGGACCACGGCTCCTACCTGCAGCACGTCGCCATCAGGCACACCACCATCGACGGGGATGGGGTGTCGGTCACGCTCGACGGCGAACGCTACCGCCACGGCGAGGACTTCCTCGTCCGCTCGCCCGGCCGGGCGAGTGCCGCGCTGACGTACGCGGGCGCGGGCTGGCGCCGCCCGCCGGTTGCGGGCGAGGCGGCCGTCGGTCCTCCGCTCGAGGGACGCATCCTCGTCGTGACGCCGGAGTCCGCGGCCGATTCCGCGCGGGGTGAGGCGAGCAGTCTGCCCGACAGCGCGCGGGCGGTCGGCGCGGTCGGCCTGGTGGAAGTGGCCCCGTACCAGCAGCTCTCGACCTGGTCACGCGACCGGGACCGCGAGTCGCGCGGCACGTTCCAGGTCGATCGACTGGAGCCGGCCGGGAACGACATACCCACCATTCTGGCCGGGCCGCGCCTGGTCACGGCGCTCTTCCGCGGGGAGCCGGCCGACGGCACGGCGGTTGCGGACCGCGCCGCGCGCCGCGATCCCGGGGCCGGCTTCGCCCTTGCCGCCCGGAAGCAGCTCACGCTCGAGCTGCCCTCGACAATGGAGCTGGAGGACACGACGAACGTGATCGCGGTCATCCCCGGATCCGATCCCGAGCTGCGGCACGAGTACGTCGCCCTTGGTGCGCACCTCGATCACATCGGACGGCGGCGCCGCGCCGCATCGGACGACGAGGCCTCCGCAGGCGACGACGACATCAACAACGGCGCTGACGACGACGGCTCGGGCGTCGTGGCGCTGCTGCAGATGGCCGAAGCGGTGGCCGCCGGTCCGCACCCGCGCCGATCACTGTTGTTCGTGTGGCACACCGGCGAGGAGGAGGGGAGCTGGGGCGCGCAGTACTTCACCGCGTTCCCGACCGTTCCGCTCCAGCGCATCGTGGCGCAGCTGAACGTGGACATGATTGGCCGGTCCCGCGCGCCCGACGACAGGAACCCGCTCGACCGGGCGCTCACGGAGCCGAACGAGATGTACGTGGTGGGCTCCCGCCGTCTCAGCCGCGAGCTCGGCGACGTCTGCCAGCGCGTGGCGCGCTCGTTCAGCGGGATGACGATCGACTACACGTACGACGCGCCGGACGATCCCGAGCGCATTTACGAGCGCAGCGATCACTACGAGTACGCGCGCAAGGGCATTCCGGTGGCGTTCTTCTTCACCGGCCTCCACGCCGACTATCACAAACCGTCGGACGAGGTGGGCCGGATCGACTTCGCGAAGCTCCAGCGGGTGGCGCGAACCGTGCTCGCCACCGCGTGGACGCTGGCCAACGCCCCGGGCAGGCCGCGGCTGGACGCCTCGACCAGCACGCGCTGACCGCGCCTATTTCACTTCGCGAATCGACACGTTCCGGTACGCCACCGGGTCGTTGTGGCCGGCGAAGCCGAAGTGGCCCGACGTGCGATCCTTGCCCGGGTGTTCGCGGTTGTCCATGAACTCGGTGACGGTCGAGACGTCCGCGTCGGTGATGCGCGTGCCGTTCAGTTCGACCGTGATCGTCGAGCCCTGGACGGTGACCTCCTCGAAGTTCCACTCGCCGACGGGCCGCAGGTAGCCGCGGACGGCCGCCACCATGCCGTACACCGATCCGTGGTACTGGCGCGCGTCCAGATGGGCATACTGCGGCGCGTCATTGTCGAGCGTCTGGATCTCGCACATTCCGACGTACGCCGTGTCGCCGCTGCCGGGGTAGCGGATGGCGAGCCCGTTGTTGCCGCCCGGCGGCAGCTTGATCTCCACGCGGGCCGCGAAATTTGCGTACTCCTGTTTCGTGAAGATGGTGCCCCCCTTGCCCTTCTGGCACCGGATCGCCCCGTCGGCGATCTCGTAGTTGTCCACGGGGCCGTCCCAGCCGGTCCAGTCCCTGCCGTTGAAGACCGGCACGAACCCGTCGGCGTCCCGCGCCGCCAGGCGGCGGGTGGCCTCCGCGGCTCCGATGTCGCGCACGAAGACGTTCCGCCACCGGATCTCGCCGCCGTGCGTCTGCAGCTGGATCGGGCCCCGGGGCCAGAGCGGCGCGTGCCGATCCCAGTAGTTCTCCATGCGCGCGCCGTCCACCACCACCTGCCCGTTCAGCCACACCCAGGTGCGCTCTCCGATCTGGATGATCCGCAGCGCGTTCCACTGGCCGAAGGGCCGGTCGGCCTTGACGAGGGGGTCTTTGCCCGGCGCGCCGGGCGAGTTGTTCCACAGGGCGCCGGACCCGTACTGCGCGCCCCGGTCCCACTTGCCGCCCGCCTCGGTCGTGTCCCAGATCTGCACCTGCGGATTCCCGCGGAGGTACACGCCGCTGTCGGCCTTGGCCACCGTGCGGTACTCGAGGCGCAATTCCATGTCGCCGAACTCGTCCTCGGTGGTCGCGTACGGGCCCTGGCCGTCGTTCACGAGCGCGGCGTCCTCGACGTGCCAGTGCGCCTCGAACGCGGGACGGTCCTCCGCCTTCCGCCTGGCCTGAGCCTCGGGCGACAGCACCCAGATGCTGCGCGGATCCACGTGCGGCCGGCCGTACCACCCGGTCAGGTCGCTTCCGTTGAACAGCGCGCGGAATCCCGGCGGAGGCGCCGGCGCCGCCTGTGCCGGCGGCGCGGGACGAGGAGAGGCGGCGAGGGCCGCGATCGCGAGGGGGACGAAGAGAAGCATCCGCATGGGCGGATTATGGATTGCCGCGCGGCCCCTCAGCGAGCCGGCAGCCGCCCTGCGAGCGTGACCACGCTCATCGCGTAGGCGTGCGAGCAGTTGTAGGCGAGCAGCGCCTCGTAGTTCCCGGTCACCAGCCACGCGTGATCGTCCACTTCGAGCAGGGAGGCCGGCACGTCGGAGGCCGGCAGCGCCCGGGACCCGGTCCGCCGCAGTCCCCGCGCCTTCCAGTCGCGCAGCGGCCGCGGCTCGGAGAGCGCCCGCACCGCGCGGCAGCCGCTCGTGCGCAGCGGCACTTCGCCGGCCGCCTGGCGGGCCTCGGCCGGCACCGACACGTCGTAGCCCCACGCCAGCCCCGACGTCCAGCCGTGCCCGCGCAGGTAGTTCGCGATCGATCCGAACACGTCCGGCAGGGACGACCAGATGTCGCGGTCGCCGTCTCTGTCGAAGTCCACGGCCCAGGCGAGATAGCTCGACGGCAGGAACTGCACCTGGCCAAGGGCGCCGGCCCACGACCCGCGGAGCCGCTCGACCTCGACGTCGCCACGGTCCACGATCCGCAGGGCGTCGAGCAGCTCGCCGCGGAACAGGTCCGATCGACGCTGGTCGAAGGCCAGCGTGGCCAGCGTGGGCACGCCGGGTCGCACGCCGCTGAACCGGCCGAAGTTCGACTCGAGCCCCCAGACGGCGATCTGGGTTCGCGCGTCGACGCCGTACGCGCGCGCCACCTGCTGGATGATGCGTGCATGGCGCTGAAACAGGCGCCGGGCGGTCCGCACGGTCCCGGGAGTCAGGCGCCGCTTCAGATACGCCTGCAGGTTCAGGGTAAATTCCGGCTGGCTGCGGTCACGTTCGATCACGCGCTCGACCGGCTCGAGCCCGTCGAACGCGCGGTCGAGCGTGTCGGCGCTGATGCCGGCCGCCAGGGCTTCGCGCCGCACGCCCGTGAGCCAGGCGCCGAACGCCTCGCGATCGATGGCCGGCGCCGCCTCGCCGCGTTGCGCCGCCGGCGTCGCGCCGAGAGAGGCGACCAGCAGCCACCCGGTCAGTCCAAGCGCGCGAGGCATCGATCGACCTTAGCACGCCGGAGCCGGGAACCCGCGGACACGCGCTCAGCGCGCGGCGCCCTGGCGCGCGAGCTTCGCGCGAGCCTTGTCCACCTCACGGGTGAACACCAGCAGCGCGTCGGCGTTGTCGTCACGTCTGGTGAAGTTCCAGGTCCGACCGCCGCGCTTCTTCACGCGCAGGTTCTTCTCCTTGTAGTCCAGCGAGAACGCCTCGATCTGATCGAACCGCAGCGTGAACGCATCGTCGCTGTTGGAAGTCTCGTACCGGAGGCCGTCCACCGTCGCGACGAGATGCCCGTCACACGAGCCAATCCCGTGCTTGTGCACGACGTCGACCGACGCATTGAGGCGGACGGTCTTCAGGGCCACGTGCACGTCGGTGGATCCGGTGTCGGGCACGTCGAGGCCTTCCGACACGCCGTCGTATCCGTCCGCGGAGACGTTGAGCTGGTGATGGCCCGAGCTCACGTCCGTGGTCTCGAGGGGCGTCTTGCCGAGGAAGCGGCGATCGACGAACACGAACGCGCCGTCGACGTCGCTGGTGACCCGGACGACGGGCTTCGCGGCTGCCGATGCGGGCGGCGGCGCGGTCTCGACCGGCTTCGCGGGCTCGGCCTCGCGGCGGGACGCTCTGGGGGCCGGGGCGGGCGCGGGCTCGGTGGCCGGCGCTTCCGTGGTCGGCGCGGGCACGGTGGCGGGCCCGGCCGTTGCCGGCGGCGCGGCGGGCGGGCGAGGGTGGAGCCACCAGGCCAGCAGCGCACCCAGCGCGATCGCCACGGCGACGGCAAGCAGCGCACGCAGGATGGGCCTGCCGCCCTCCTGGGGACGATCCGGGTCGTGCCCGTCGGTCATGACGGCCGTTCACGCAGCCGCAGGATGGTCGCCTCGCGCGTGTCGATGACCCGCTGGGTCTCTCGCCGGTATTCCTGCTCCAGCGGCGCGAGCGCTGCAGGGTCGAAGAGCCCGGCCGTCTTTGCCTTGTGGAGGATTTCCAGCTCGGCCAGGCGCGCCTCCGCCTTCCGGCGCACCTCGGCGATCTCCGCCTTCTGCTCGTCGGTCAGCGTCGCCTGCACGACACCGGCCTCGGCGTCCTTGCGGCGGAGCCGCTCCATGGCCAGCTCGTAGGCGCTCTTCGGGGCTTCGTCACTCATGACCGCAGACGATCCACGCCAGCATACCACCCGGCCCCCGGCGGGCACTCTGTTCCGGCGTGAACGGCTTGGGCAGGTACTCCACCGACGAGTCGGGAACGCCATCCCGTGACGCTCGACTCGCTGTGTCCCGAGACGTACAGCACCTGCACGGCGGGGCAGAGCGCGCGCACCTGCCCGCGAGGCACCAATTGCTGGGGTCGCCGTGCGGCGGGTCGAATGATAGGCTGGTCGGTAGCGGACGCACAACTTCGGAGGTCGGCGCAGTGTTCGACGCAATCGTCGTGGGATCGGGGGCGACCGGAGGCTGGGTGGCCAAGCGCCTGACCGCGGCGGGCCTTCGAGTGGCCATGCTCGAAGCCGGGCGTCCGTCCTCCGATGCCGACTACCGCGAACACGTGCCGGCGTCGGATCTCAGGTATCACGGCCTCACCAAACGCCCCCTGGCCCGGGAGCGCCCGCAGCAGTCGCAGTCGTACGCGTGCGACGAGTGGAACGCGGCGTTCTACGCCAACGATCTCGAGGAGCCCTACACCACGCCGGCGGACGCGCCGTTCCCCTGGGTCGGCCGCATCCGCATGGTGGGCGGGCGGTCGAACGTGTGGGGCCGCCAGAGCTACCGCTTCAGCGACCTCGATTTCAAGGCCGCGTCCCGCGACGGCGTGGGAATTGACTGGCCGCTGACCTACGCGGATCTCGCGCCGTACTACGACCTCGTCGAGGATTACATCGGCGTGTCGGGCCAGCCCGAAGGCTACCCGTGGCTGCCCGACGGCCACTATCTGCCTCCGATGCCGATGACCTGTCCCGAGCGCGCCGTCCGCGACCGCGTCGGCAAGGCCCTCGGGCGGCTCGTCACGATCGGCCGCGCGGCGAATATCACGCGGCCGGTGAACGGCCGGGCGCCCTGCCACTACTGCGGGCCGTGCGAGCGCGGCTGCGTGACGCACTCCTACTTCAACTCGACGTACACCACGGTGGCCGATGCGCAGCGGACGGGGCGCCTGACCCTGGTCACCGGCGCGATGGTCCACCGCGTGCTGACCAACGCCGCCGGCCGCGCGCGCGGCGTGGAGTACGTGGATCGCGCCACGCGCCAGCCGCGCGAGGTGGAGGCCCGGGTGGTGATCCTCTGCGCACAGACGTTCGAGTCCACCCGGATCCTGCTGAACTCGTCGCCCCGGGGCGCCTCGGGCGGCCTCGGCAACTCGAGCGGCCTGCTGGGCCGGTACCTGCAGGTGCATTTCACCGACGCGGGCGCCTCGGCGGAGTTTCCCGAGTTCACCGGACGGCCCTCGCTGGGCGACGCCAACCGGCCGAATGGCATCTACGTGCCGCGCTTCCGCAACCTGCCCGACGGCCCGCGATCGGGCTTCCTGCGCGGGTACGGCTACCAGGGCGGCGCGAGCGTGCCGTTCCGGTTCCACGCGCCCGGCTACGGCAACGACTTCAAGCAGGCCGTCCAGCAGCCGAGCCCCGCGCACGTCTCGTTCCAGGGCTTCGGCGAGTGCCTGCCGCACGAGGACAACCGCGTGGAGATCGATCCGTCGGTGGTCGATGCCTGGGGGATTCCCGTCGTGCGGATCGCAATCACTTACCGCGAGAACGAGCGCCTCATGCTGCAGGACATGGCGCTTGCCGCGGGCGAGATGCTCGAGGCCGCCGGCGGCCGCAACGTCCGCACCCACGTGTCGCCGCGCTGGGCCAGCCACGAGGTCGGCACCGCGCGCATGGGCGCGGATCCGACGTCCTCGGTGCTCACGCCGTTCCAGCAGCTGCACGAGGTGCCGAACGCTTTCGTGATGGACGGGTCGAGCTTCCCCTCGGGCGGCTGGACCAACCCGACGCTGACGATGATGGCCCTTGCCGTCCGCTCGACGGACCACCTGCTCGAGCGGATGAAGCAGGGCGAGCTGTGAGGCTGGGGATCTGGGGATCTGGGGATCTGGGGATCTGGGGATCTGGGGATCTGGGGATCTGGGGATCTGGGGATCTGGGGATCTGGGGATCTGGGGATCTGGGGATCTGGGGATCTGAGGGAGGTTCCACATGTGGTTCAGCGCGTCGAAGCTCAGGATGCCCAATGCCGCCGAGGCGCTCCCCGGGCGTGACGCCCGCGTACCGGTGCCGGAACGCCACCTGGTGACCGGCGCCCCGCTCGAGGGGCCGTTCCCGGGCAAGGCCCAGGCGGTGTTCGGGATGGGCTGCTTCTGGGGAGCCGAGCGAAAGTTCTGGCAGATGGCGGGCGTCTACACGACGGCCGTCGGGTATGCCGGCGGGTTCACCCGGAACCCCACCTATGAGGAGGTCTGCTCCGGGCGCACCGGCCACGCCGAAGTGGTGCTGGTCGTGTACGAGCCGGGCGAGGTCACCTACGAGGAGCTGCTGCGCGTGTTCTGGGAGAGCCACGATCCCACGCAAGGCATGCGGCAGGGAAACGACGTCGGCACTCAATATCGATCCGCGATCTACACGTACACGGACGCCCAGCTGGAGGCGGCCAACACGTCCCGCGACGCGTACCAGCGGAAGCTCAGCGACGCCGGGTACGGCCCCATCACCACCGAGATCGCGCCGGCGCCCCCGTTCTACTACGCGGAGGACTACCACCAGCAGTACCTGGCGCGAAATCCGAACGGCTACTGCGGGCTCGGCGGCACCGGGGTGAGCTGCCCCGTGGGCCTCCCCGCCTGAGAGCGCACGGCGACATCAACTTCAAACTCCCAATTCCCAACTCCCAACTCCCAATTCCCAACTCCCAACTCCTACGGAACCGGTTGCCGACGAATTGGCTCGAACAGCTCGGCCGGCCGTCGGCGCGCGTCGACTACAATCGCGGTGCGCTCCGGGTGCACGCGCCCCGGAGCCTCCGGGAGGTGACCCGCCCGCATGCGCCAGTATCCAGGTGCCCCGTATCCGCTCGGTGCCACATGGGATGGCATGGGCGTCAATTTCGCCATCTTCTCCGAGCAGGCCACGACGGTGGAGCTGTGCCTGTTCGACGCCGAGGGTGTCGAAACCGATCGCCTCGTGACCGCCGAGCAGACCGACCAGGTCTGGCACCTGTACCTGCCCGACGTGCGTCCCGGACAGCTGTACGGGTACCGCGTGCACGGGCCGTTCGAGCCGCACCGTGGCCTGCGGTTCAACCCGCACAAGGTGCTGCTCGATCCCTACGCCAAAGCCATCGGCCGCATGACGCAGTGGGACGACTCGCTGTTCGGGTACCGCCTCGGCGATCCGGACGCCGACCTGTCGTTCGACGACCGCGACAGCGCCCCCTTCGCGCCGCTGGCCGTCGTCATCGACCCCGCGTTCACCTGGGGCGCCGACCAGCCGCCCCGGACGCCCTGGCACGAGACGGTCATCTACGAGCTGCACGTGGGCGGGTTCACGCGCCGGCACCCGCTCGTGCCCGAATCGCTGAGGGGCACGTACAACGCGCTCACGCTGATGCCGGTGCTGGCGCATCTGAAGGGCCTCGGGGTCACGGCGGTCGAGCTGATGCCCGTGCACCACCACGTGGACGATCGGCACCTGGTCGAGCGCGGCCTGACCAACTACTGGGGCTACAACACGCTCGGGTTCTTCGCGCCCGACCTGCGCTTCTCGGATTCGCAGTACCCGGTCGAGTCGGTGCGCGAGTTCAAGATGATGGTGCGGGCGCTGCACGCCGCGGGCCTCGAGGTGATTCTGGACGTCGTGTACAACCACACCGCCGAGGGCAACCACCTCGGCCCGACCCTCAGCCTGCGCGGCGTGGACAACGCGGCGTACTACCGCCTCTGGAACGACCCGCGCTACTACCAGGACTTCACCGGCACCGGCAACACGCTCAACATGCAGCACCCGCGCGTCCTGCAGCTCATCATGGACAGCCTGCGCTACTGGGTCACAGAGATGCACGTGGACGGCTTCCGGTTCGACCTGGCCAGCGCGCTGGCGCGCGAGCTGTACGAGGTGGACAAGCTCGGCGCGTTCTTCGACATCATCCATCAGGACCCGATCATTTCGCAGGTGAAGCTCATCGCCGAGCCGTGGGACCTCGGCGCCGGCGGGTACCAGGTCGGCAACTTCCCGGTCCTGTGGACCGAGTGGAACGGCCGCTATCGCGACACGGTCCGCCGCTTCTGGAAAGGCGACGGCGGAGTCGTCTCGGAGCTGGCGACGCGGCTGGCGGGGAGCAGCGACCTGTACGGCCACAGCGGGAGGCACCCGTACTCGACGATCAACTTCGTCACGGCGCACGACGGCTTCACCCTGCAGGATCTCGTCAGCTACAACGAGAAGCACAACGAAACCAACGGCGAGGACAATCGCGACGGCGAGTCGAACAACCTGAGCTGGAACTGCGGCGTCGAGGGCCCGACCGACGATCCGGCAGTCCTCGCGCTGCGCGACCGTCAGAAGCGCAACTTCCTGGCTACGCTGATGTTCTCGCTGGGCGTCCCGATGCTCACCTCCGGCGACGAGATGGGCCGCACGCAGCACGGCAACAACAACGCCTACTGCCAGGACAACCAGACGAGCTGGATCGACTGGGGCCTGTCGGAGTCGGACCGCGCGCTGCTCGCGTTCACCCGGAAGCTGGTCGCCATCCGGCGCAGCCAGCCGGTCCTCAAGCGCCGCCGCTTCCTCAGCGGCCGGCTCATCCGCGGCACGCTCGTCCGCGACGTCGCGTGGCTCAACTCCGACGGCCGCGAGATGGACGACGAGGCGTGGCAGTCGCCGGCCGCCCGGTGCCTGGGCATGCGCCTCGACGGGCACGCCCTCGCCGAGACCGACGACGAAGGTCGGGCAGTCGTGGGCGATACGCTGCTCATCCTGTACAACGCCGGCGTGGACGCCGTCCCGTTCAAGCTGCCGGCGTACCGCCCGCGCGGTTCGTGGCTCACCCTTGTCGACACCGCCGGCCGCGAGCGTGAGAACCGCCGACACCGCGGACGCGCCACCTACGATCTCCAGGGCCGCTCGGTGGCACTGCTGCGCCTGGCCGAACCGGGCACGACGGAGCGCCCATGACGTCGGCCGCCGCCGGCGGCGGACTGTCGTGGGGTGCGTCGGTCGGTCGGCAGGGAAGCCGGTTCGTCCTTCCCGCGCCCGCGGCAATCACTGCGGACGTGCGCGTGGGGCCGCCGGGCGGCCCGGCACGCTGGCACCCGCTCGACAAGCAGGCCGACGGCACGTGGTCGGCCGTCGTGGCAGGCGCCGGCGCGGGGGACTGGTATCAGTTCCGCGTGGACGACGGCCCGGCGTGGCCCGATCCGGCGTCGCGGTTCCAGCCCCGGGGGGTGCACGGACCTTCCGAGATCGTCGATCCGGCGGCGTATGGGTGGGAAGACCACGGGTGGACGGGCATCGACGTCGTGGACGCCGTCGTCTACGAGCTGCACGTGGGCACCTTCACACCCGAGGGGACCTTCGCGGCCGCGCGGGCTCGGTTGCCGGATCTCGCCTCGCTCGGCGTGACCGCTGTCGAGCTCATGCCGGTCGCCGACTTTCCGGGTCGCTGGAACTGGGGCTACGACGGCGTGTCCCTGTTCGCCCCGGCACGGGTCTACGGCCGGCCGGACGACTTCCGTGCCTTCGTCGATCGCGCCCACGCCCTCCGCCTCGCCGTCTACCTCGACGTCGTCTACAACCACCTCGGGCCCGACGGCGCCTACCTCGCCGCGCTCCTGCCCACCATCTTCTCGAGCCGCCACGCGAGCCCCTGGGGACGCGGGCTGAACTTCGATGACGAGGGGAGCGAGCTGCTGCGACGGGTGGTGATCGAGAACGCCGTGTACTGGATCACCGAGTTCCACCTCGACGGGCTGCGGTTCGATGCCACCCACGCGATCGTGGACGACAGCCGGGCTCACGTGCTGGCGGCCGCGACTACGGCCGTCAGGGCCGCGGTGACGGGCCGGCGCGTCCAGCTGATGGCCGAGGATCACCGGAATCTGGCGATGACGGTGGAACCGCCGGCGGAGGGGGGGCTCGGATTCGACGCGGTGTGGGCCGACGACTTCCATCACCAGGTGCGTCGCTGCCTGGCCGGCGACTCGGACGGGTACTACGCCGACTTCACGGGCCGTCCGGACGACATCGCGGCCACCGTGCGGCAGGGCTGGTTCTACCGGGGGCAGCGGTCCGCGTACCATGAGACGCCGCGCGGATCCGACCCCGAACCGCTGGACTACGCGCAGTTCGTGATCGCCATCCAGAACCACGACCAGGTCGGCAACCGGGCGTTCGGCGATCGGCTCTCCGCCTCGATCGACGCCGCGAGCTACCGGGCGGCCTCGATGCTGCTCCTGCTGGCGCCGGAGCTGCCGCTCGTCTTCATGGGCCAGGAATGGGCCGCGTCCACCCCGTTCCAGTACTTCACCGATCACGAGCCGGAGCTCGGTCGGCTGGTGACGGAGGGCCGGCGCCGGGAGTTCGCCCGCTTCGAAGCCTTCGCGCGTCGGGGTACGGAGATCCCCGATCCGCAGGCACCCTCGACCTTCGAGCGGAGCCGTCTCGACTGGCGCGAGGCGGATCGGGAGCCCCATCGTGCCGTCCGCGATCTCTACCGCGCCCTGCTGGCGTTGCGCCGTGAATGGCAGCCGGCACGCGCGTCCCGGCGCGACGTGAACGCGGCAGCGGCCGGCGACGGCGGTGTGTTCGTTGTCTACCGCGCCGACCCGCTCGTGCTCCGGCTGGCCGTTGTCTGGCTGCGCGGGGCTGGGGACGTTCGCCTGGAGCCCTCGCAGCTCGCATCATGGAGGCTGGACGGGTCCCCCGAGGTGGTCCTGACCACTGAGGCGCCGGCATTCGCCAGCACACCGTCGCCGGTGGCGGTGGAGGTCGACGGCGGGGCACTGCGGCTGGGATTCTCCCGTCCCGGCGGCGTGGCGCTCGAGTGGCGCGGCAGGGGGCGGATGTGAGCCCGGCGGTCGCCTCTCGTCGAGTGCCCTCGAGCACCTACCGACTGCAGCTCTCGGCAGCGTTCACGCTGGCCGACGCCGTACGGGTGGTGCCGTACCTGGACGCGCTGGGCGTCGGCGCCGTGTATCTGTCGCCGTGCCTGAAGAGCAAGCCCGGCAGCCCGCACGGCTACGACATCGTCGACCACAACCAGGTGGACCCGGAGCTTGGCGGCCAGGTCGCGTTCGAGGCGCTGGCAGGGGAGGTCGCCCGGCGCGGCATGGGGCTGGTGGTGGACTTCGTGCCCAACCACATGGCGGCCGACGCCTCGCAGAACCACTGGTGGGCCGAGGTGCTGGAGAACGGTGCCTGCTCGCCGCACGCCGATTACTTCGCCATCGACTGGCATCCGTTGAAGCCCGAGATCGAGGGGCGGCTCCTCCTGCCGATCCTCGGCGACCAGTACGGCGCCGTGCTCGAGCGCGGCGAGCTGCGGCTCGATTACGACGACGGGCGGCTGATCGTCCGCTATTTCGATCACGTGCTGCCCGTCACGCCCCGGAGCGCACCGCTCGTCCTTCGCCAGGACCTCGAAGCGCTCGAAGCCGGGCTCGGCGCCGACCATCCGGATCTGCGCGAGCTGCTCAGCATCCTGACCGGCCTCGACCACCTGCCCCCGTTCACCGAGACCGATCGCGCCCGGATCGAGGAGCGCAGCCGCGAGAAGGAAGTGCTCCGGGAACGGCTGGCCCGGCTCACGGCACGTTCGGAGCCGGTCCGCCGGCACGTCGAGCGGGCGCTGACCATCGCCAACGGCACGGTGGGCGAGTCGGCCAGCTTCGACCTGCTGCATGCGCTGCTCGAGCGGCAGGTGTACCGCCTCGCGTACTGGCGTACGGCCTCGCACGAGATCAACTACCGCCGCTTCTTCGACATCAACGAGCTTGCCGGACTGCGCGTGGAGCACGAGGACGTGTTCGCCGCCACCCACGGCTGGCTCGCCGACGCGGTGACGCGCGGCCTGGTGACCGGTATTCGCGTCGATCATCCCGACGGCCTGTACGACCCCGAGCAGTACTTCGAGCGGCTGCGCGGCCTGGCGCCCGGCGGGTGGATCGTCGCCGAGAAGATCCTGACCGGGGACGAGCAGCTGCGGGCGGCGTGGCCGGTGGACGGCACCACCGGCTACGCGTTCCTGACGCTGCTGAACCGTCTGTTCGTCCACGGAGACGGCCTCAAGGAGCTCGGGCGGATCTACCGCCGTTTCACCGGGCGTCTCATGCCCTTCGAGGACGTCGCCTACGAGAGCAAGACGCTCATCATGGACACGGCGATGTCGAGCGAGCTCAACGTGCTGGCCGACGCGCTGAACCGGCTGTCGGAGCTCGATCGCCGCTCGAGGGACTACACGCTGAACGCGCTGCGCGACGCGCTCGCGGAAGTGGTCGCCGCGTTCCCGGTGTACCGGACCTACGTGACCGATCGCGGCTGGACCGAAGAGGACCGGCGCATCATCGAGCTGGCGATTCGCCGGGCACGGGTCCGCAACCCGGCCATCGAGCCGTCCGTGTTCACGTTCATCGAGGGGGTGCTCCTGCCCGAGGCCCTCGGTCGTGCCGCCCGGGAGCCGCGCGAGGTATGGCCGCCGGCTGTCGCGGACCGGCTGGAACTGTCCATGAAGCTTCAGCAGTACACCGCGCCGGTCGAAGCCAAGGGTCTCGAGGACACCGCGTTCTACCGCCACATCCCGCTGCTGTCGCTGAACGAGGTCGGCGGCGATCCCGATGCCGCGCCGGACGGCGTCGAGCACTTCCACCGCGCCAACGCCCGGCGCCGGCGCGAGTGGCCGCTCGACATGCTGGCCACGAGCACGCATGACACCAAGCTGGGCGAGGACACGCGGGCCCGCATCGATGCCATGAGCCAGATGCCCGCGCGCTGGCGCCAGGCGGTGTTCCGATGGTCCCGGACGACAGCCGGTGCGCAGCTGCCGACCGAGACCGGCGCGGCGCCCGACCGCAACGATCAGTACCCGGTACTTCCAGGTGCTCGTCGGATGCTGGCCGTGGGAATGGAGCGGGCCCGAGGCGGTCACGCCGGAATTCGTCGGCCGCCTCACGGCCTACATGATCAAGGCGGCGCGCGAGGCCAAGCTCCACACGAGCTGGGTGAACCAGCACGTCGAGTACCAGTCGGCGATCGAGCGATTCGTGGAGCGCACGCTCACCGGTCCCGAGAGCCGGCGGTTCCTCCCTCAGCTCGTGGACATCGTCGGCGCGCTCGCCCCCGTGGCGATGACGACCTCGCTCGCGCAGCTCGTGTGCAAGCTGGTCGCACCCGGCGTCGCCGACGTGTACCAGGGCACGGAGCTCTGGGCGCTGACGCTCGTCGACCCCGACAATCGCCGGCCGGTCGCTTTCGGCGGGCACGCCGCGATGCTGGCCGGTCTCGACCCGCTGCTCCGCGCCGTCCCCGCGCGGGGCCGCCAGGTGCCCTCCGGACATCATGCCGACCAGGTGGCCGCCCTGGCCCGGACCTGGCACGATGGCCGGATCAAGCTGCTGGTGACCGCGGCCGGCCTCCGGCTGCGGCGGGCCTATCCGGACGTCCTGCTCGACGGCGAGTATCAGGGCCTGGACGTGGATCACGCCGACTTCGGCGGCGAGCTCGTGTCGTGTGCCCGGTCGGCCGGCGGGCGTTCCCTGATCGCCGTTGTCCCGCGGCGTCTCGGGGGCGGCGATCCTCTCGACGCCGGCTCGTGGGGCTCGGCCCGCGTGGCGCTGCCGGACACGCTCGGGGACCAGCCGCTCCTCAACGTGCTCACCGGCGAACGGATCGAGCCGATCGAGCACGACGGCACCGCCTGGCTTCGGGCTCGTGACGCGCTCGGTCCGGTACCCGTCGCGCTGCTGTGGTCCGACGACGGGTCCCCGTGATCGGTGCACACGGGCAGACCTGAAGGTCTGCGCTACAGGCGCCCGCGCTGAAGCCGCCGGGGACACATGTAGCGCAGGCCTTCAGGCCTGCCGGGCACATGTAGCGCAGGCCTTCAGGCCTGCCAGCCGCCGCGCGGCGATCTGGAATCAGTCGCGGCGGCTGCCGAGGAACCGCAACAGGAACAGGAAGAGGTTGATGAAATCGAGGTAGAGGCTCAGCGCGCCCACGATGGCATAGGAGCCGGTCTGCCCTTCGGGGAGGGACAGGGCCATCGCCTTCAGTCGCTGGGCATCGTAGGCGGTCAAGGCGGTGAAGAGAATCACGCCCAGGAACGACAGGACGAACTGGAAGCCGTCGTTGTGCCAGAAGACCCCGACGACCGAGGCGATCACGATCCCGATGAGCCCCATGAACAGGAACTGGCCCATTCCCGCCAGGCTGCGGCGAGTCGTCGTGCCGTAGAGCGCGAGCGCTCCGAACATCCCCGCCGTCACGAAGAACGTCGTCGCCACCGACTCGCGCGTGTAGGCGAAGAGGATCGTGGCAAAGGTGATGCCTGTCAGTGCGGAGTAGCCGATGAAGAGACCTGCGGCCGTGCCGGGGGCAATCCGGTTCACGCGCGCCGACAGGTAGAAGACGACCCCGAGCTGGCCGATGAAGAGCACCCAGATCAGCGGCGACCGGACGATGGCCAGCAACAGCGATTCCGAGGAGGCGAGAAACCACGCCACGACAGCCGTCACGAGCAGCCCGACGCACATCCAGCCGTAGGCGGCCTTGAGGAACGCCGTGATGCGCTCGGAACTGTCGAGCGCGGTCTGGGGAAACGGCGTCACGGTGTCAAAGCGGTTCATAGCAAGCTCCAGATCGAGGGCATCCCTGGATCGTAGCACGCGGCGCCGCCCGCAGCCCGGCCGGGGAAGGGGCGGTGTCGCCCGTGCGACAATGTCGCGTTCATGGCCGGCCTGATCGACCTGTTCCTGCACCTCGACGCGCATCTCGGCGAGCTGACCGCCTCGTATGGTCCCTGGATCTACGGCATCCTCTTCCTCATCGTCTTTGCGGAGACGGGGCTGGTCGTGACGCCGTTCCTCCCCGGCGATTCCCTGCTCTTTGCGTGCGGCGCGCTGGCGGCGACAGGCAGCCTCGACGTCACGACCGTGCTGGCGCTGCTGGCGGGGGCTGCCGTGCTGGGCGACGCCGTGAACTACGCGATCGGCCACTATCTGGGGTCCCGCGTCTTCACGGCAGAGGACCATGCGGGGGTGCTGCATCGGGCGCTCAACCGCGAGCACCTCGCCCAGGCCCACGCCTTCTTCGAACGGCATGGCGGGCGTGCCATCGTCCTCGCGCGGTTCGTGCCCATCGTGCGCACCTTCGTCCCGTTCGTCGCCGGTGGCGGCGCCATGACGTACCGCAGCTTTGCTGTGTACAACGTGCTGGGCGGCGTGCTGTGGGTGGGGCTGTGCGTCGGCGCCGGGTACGCCTTCGGCAATGTCCCCGTCGTCCGCAGCAACTTCTCACTCGTCGCGCTGGGGATCATCGCGGTGTCCCTGGTGCCGATGGCGGTCCAGCTGGTTCGCGCCCGTCGGCCTTCGTAGCCGCTGTCCCTTCAAGCAATCCGCCAAGCTGAACCGTATGGGCCAGTGGAATGACCACCTGGAATAGTATAATGACCGTATGGTCAGTCAGACCGGCGACGGTCCGGAAAGGCGTCCGACGAAGAAGGACGTGGTGTCCGGGTTCCGGCGCGGGGAGATCCTCGACGCCGCCCGACGGGTGTTCGCCGGCCATGGGTTTGCCGCGGCCACCATGGACGACATCGCGCGCGAGGCGGGCATAGCCAAGGGCACGATCTACCTGTACTACCGATTGAAGGGCGACGTGTACGGGGCGGCCGCCGAAGAGGGCCTGCGCGCGTTGCACGATCAGATACTCGGCGAGCTCCGCAAGGCGCCGACGGCCCACGACAAGGTCAGGGCGTTCATCGCGACCAAGGCCCGCTATTTCGACCAGCACGCGGACTTCTTCCGGCTCTACTACGCGGAGCTCTGCGACCTGGCGGAGCACTCGACCGACGTGCACGAGAACAGCAACCGGTTCTATCTCGAGCAGGTGCAGGCGCTCGAGGCCGGGCTGCGGGCTGACTTCCCGGACCGGGCGGACCTGCAGAGCGTCTGCCTTGCCATCGGCGCGCTGACCTACGGCGTGATCACGCGACGCCTCCGCGGCTGGTCCACCTCGAGCCTCGACGCCGACATCGAGAGCATGGTGCGCTTCGCGTGGCTGGGAGTGGCGGGACGATGAACCGACAAGCACTCTGGAGTGGAACCGTGGCGCTCTGCCTCGTGGCGGCGCCGGCCCTGGCGCAGGAGGTGTCGCAGCCGATGCGGCCGGCCGGGCTCGCTGGATTGGCCATGGCCGGCGGGGTACCTACCGGCGAGCGCTCCGAGACCCCGCTCGAGCTGACGCTGCTCGACGCCGTCGAGCGGGGCCTGAAGAACAACCTGAGCCTGCTGATCGAGGCGCAGAGCGTGCGGACCGCCGAGAGCGGCCGCTGGCAGGCGCTCACCGCCGTGCTGCCCGACGTCTCGGCCTCGCTGTCGGCGGCGCGGCAGAAGATCAATCTTGCGGCGTTCGGCTTCACCGCGCCGGGCATCCCGGAAGTGGTGGGCCCGTTCAACGTGTACGACGCGCGGGTGCGCCTGTCGCAGCCCGTCATCGACCTCAGCGCGGCCAGCAGCCTGACCGCCGGCGCTCACGCCTTCGAGGCCGCCAGGGACCGCTACGCCGACGCCCGCAGCCTTGTCGTTGCCGCCGTCGCGAACATGTACCTCGTCGCCGTCTCGGACCAGAGCCGTGTCCAGGCGGCCGAGGCGGCCGAGACCACGGCGCAGACGGTGTACCAGCTCGCCGTGGACCAGAACAGCGCGGGTCTCGTTCCCAGGCTGGACGCGCTTCGCGCGGACGTCGAGCGGCGCGGCGCGAGCCAGCGCCTGATCGTCGCGAAGAACGAGCTGGACAAGGACAAGCTCGCGCTGGCCCGGGCGATCGGCCTCCCCCTCGGCCAGGTGTTCACGCTGGCCGACTCGGTGCCGTTCGCCCCGGCGCCGGCGCTCAACGTGGACGCGGCGGCCGGGCAGGCGCTGGCCGCGCGCGACGACTATCGCGCGGCACAGGCGCAGCTCGCCGCGGCGGAAGCCGACGCGCGCGCGGCCCGGCTGTCGCGTCTTCCGTCGCTGACCGTCGACGCGGACTACGGCGTCATCGGGAACACGTTCGACTCCTCGCTGCCCACCTTCGCCGTGTCGGCCAACGTCCACGTGCCGATCTTCGAGGCGGGCAAGGCCAGGGCGCGGACGCTGGCGGCCGACGCGGAGCTGCAGCGACGCCGCAGCGAAGCCGAGGACCTCCGCGCGCGCATCTATTACGACATCGAGGCGGCGTCGCTCGACCTGACCGCGGCCTCGGCGCAGGTGTCCGTGGCGCGGGAGGCGGTCACGGTGGCCGACCAGGCGCTCGGCCAGGCCGAGGACCGGTTCAAGGCCGGTGTCGCGGGCAACCTCGAGGTGGTGCAGGCGCAGCAGGCGCTGACCGGCGCGCGTGAGAACTACATCTCGAGCCTCTACGCGCACAACGTCGCGAAGGTGGCAATGGCCCGCGCCCTCGGTGGGGGCGAGCACGAGTTTCTGCAGCTCCTGGAGGGGACCCCCGCATGGCCGACCGCTCATTGACCCGGATCGCGGCGCGCCTCGGGGCGAACGGCCGCGCCCGCTGGATCCTGGCGGGCGTGCTCGTCCTGCTGCTCGTGATCGTCGCGGCGTGGATCCACCTGTCAGGCCGCGAGTCCACCGACGACGCACAGATCGACGGCCACATCAGCCCCATTGCCGCCCGGGTGGGCGGCAGCATTGCCACGGTGCTCGTGGGGGACAACCAGACCGTGCAGGCGGGCGACATCCTCGTCGAGATCGACAAGCGCGACCTGCAGGTGGCGCTCGACCGCGCGCAGGCGGACCTGGACGACGCGCGCGCCACGGCCCAGGCGGCGCACGCCGGGGGCGCCGTCAACACCACCGTCGCCCACAGCCAGCTGGCCGGGGCGCGAGCCGAGCAGGAGAACGCGGAAACGGGCGTGGACCTGGCCGAGCGCGACATCGAGGCGGCCCGGGCGAAGCTGAACGCGGCAGAAGCCCGCCAGCGCGAGGCGGAGGCCAACCTGGCGAAGGCGGCCAAGGACCGCCAGCGTCTCGAGCCGCTCGTGGCCAAGAACGAGGTGTCGCAGCAGCAGTACGACCTCACCGTGACGACGGAAGAAGCGGAGAAAGCCTCCGTGGATTCGGCCCGTGCGTCGGTCGTCGAGGCGCAGAAGGCCGTGGACATCGCCCAGAGCCGCAAGGCCCAGGCGCGGGGCCGCGTCACGCAGGCGTCCTCTTCCGTTCAGGCGGCGGCGACGGTTCCCGGCCAGGTCCACGTCATCGAGGCGAATGCCGCATCGGCCGATGCCAGGGTTGCCCGGGAGGAAGCGGCGGTCGCGCAGGCGACGCTGAACCTGGAGTACGCGACGATCCGCGCGCCGGTGGCCGGGCGCGTCAGCCGCAAGAGCGTCGAGGTCGGGCAGATCGTGCAGCCGGGCCAGCCGCTCATGGCGCTCGTGCCGCTGTCGGACGTGTGGGTCACGGCGAACTTCAAGGAAACGCAGCTGGCCGACATCCGCCCGGGACAGGAGGCCGAGATCGGCGTGGACGCCTACGGCGGCCGGACGTTCAAGGGCAAGGTGGACAGCATTGCCGCGGCGACCGGCGCGCGCTTCAGCCTGCTGCCGCCCGAGAACGCCAGCGGCAACTTCGTGAAAGTCGTGCAGCGCGTCCCGGTGAAGATCGCGATCGAGGCCGGCCAGGACCCGCAGCACATGCTGCGGCCCGGCATGTCGGTCGAGGCGACCGTGTTCACGCGGTGAGCCGCATGTAGCGCAGACCTTCAGGTCTGCCCCGCCGATCACAACTCCCAATCTCCAACTCCAGGGACAGATTGCCTGGGAGTCGGGAATTGAGAGTTGAAATCATGCGAGGCTGCTGGCAGGCCTGAAGGCCTGCGCTACATGAGCGGGCCTACCTGAGCGGGCCGAAGAAGAAATCCAGCCGCCCCTCGTAAATCCCCGTCCGGCCGTTCACGAGGTTCGCCTGCCCGCTCGGGCCGAGCGCCGAGGGCGGCTGGAACTTCGTGCCGATGGGCGGAATCGCGTGCAGGATCGAGAGGTCGCCGTCGGGGAACGCCACCTTCGTGTAGCGCGCGTCGTCCGGAAATCGCGGCGTCAGCATCCGCAGGAAGAGCCCCTCGGTCTCGCTCACGATCGTCAGGCCGCCCTCGGTCGTGTCCACGACGGCCCAGTACAGGTCCGCATGGTGGCCGGTGAACTCGGGGTACTGCCAGACCACGCCGGTCTCGCCGTCGTTGGCGGCCTTCTGCCAGACGTCGAAGGTCACGCCGTCCATGCGGTTCCGCCACACCCGGTAGGGGCCCCGACCCAGCCATCGCATTCCCCGCACCTTCGCGGCGGGGTAGTCGAACGTCAACCCGATATAGTCGTGCGGGCCGCCTGACGGCCGGAGCGCGTACTCCAGCGTCAGCCAGCCGCTTCCCGAGAGCCGCCAGCGCAGCCGACGCAGGGCGCCGTCGAACTCGGCGTCGATCACCTGCGCATCGCCGTCCGTCGAGTGCTGCAGGGAGCGCAGGGTGGCGTCGCCCTCGACCAGACGTGGACCGTTGGTGAGCGAGAGCGCGCGTCCGCCGCGCTCGACGGCAACCAGCCGGGCGGTGGCCCTGGCAATCCGTACGGTCGTTCCGGCGGCTTCGAGCGTGATCGTGTCGCCCGTGTCGCGATACGTCGCACCGCCGCTCGCGACCGGCACGATCCGGCGGGCAATCACCGCCGGGGATCGCAGCATCCAGCGCCAGGTCCACAGCTCGGCTCCGCCCGGATCCCACGCAGTCACCTCGAGCGCGTCGTGGTTGCGCCAGCCGGCGGGGAGGTCCAGCCTGAGCGTCCCGCGCCCGCCGGGCGGCACCGGCGGCGACACCGCCACACCGCCGGCGGCCGGGCGGTGGCCCGCGGCCGCCTCGGCGGGTCCGGGGAAGTCGAGCAGCTGCCACCGGAACCGGCAGGCCTGCAGGCTGGTGAAGCTGTAGCGGTTCTCCACGTCGAGGCGACCGTCGAACGTCGGCGGAATGACCGTCCTGTCGATCTGGACCGGCGACCAGAGCGCCTTCACCGTGAAGAAGCTGGCCTCCTTCTCGTGGTGCGGCCCGAGTATGCCGTCCGGCGCGTTGTTGCCGTGCGTGTCGATCTCGCCGTGCCGGTCCGTTCGCACGACCCCTTCGTCGGCGAACACCCAGATGAAGCCGCCCGCGCCGAGCGGGTCGCGCGCGATCTCCCCCCACATGTCGCGCAGGCCCGCACCGGCGCCGCCGTCGTAGAGGCCGTGCTGGAACTCGGTCGGCATGACGAGCTCGCGGCCGTGGGCATACTGTCCTGCACAGCAGTCGAACGACTGATAGTGGGTGGTGTCGATGCCGCCGAACGTGGCCCACGGGTGCAGGACGGTCCGGTGCTGCGGGTCGTGGAGCGCGAAGAGCGAATCGAGGTCGGTGTTGAAGCCGCCCTCGTTGCCGTTGTCCCAGAACAGGATCGAGGGGTGGTTCACGTCGCGCTGGACCATCTCCTTCACCAGCCGCGTGCCGACGTCCGTGTCGTAGGCGGCCTGCCACCCGGTGAGCTCGTCGAGCACGTAGAGGCCGAGCTCGTCGCAGGCGTCCAGGAACCGGCGGTCTGGCGGGTAGTGCGACATGCGCACGGCGTTCATGTTCATGTCCTTGATCAGCCTGACGTCCTCCATGCTCCGCGCGCGGCTCGACGTCCGGCCCGACTCGGGCCAGAACTCGTGGTGATCCACCCCCTTCAGGATCACCTTCACGCCGTTGACGTAGATGCCGTCCCTCGGCCGCACCTCGATCGTGCGGAACCCGAATCGCTCCGACGCCGTGTGCAGCACGCGCTGGGCGCGCACGAGCGACACGCGCAGGCGATAGAGCGTGGGCCGCTCGGCACTCCAGGCGGTGATGCCTGGCACCTGGGCCGACAGCGTGACGTGGTCGCTTCCCGCCGAAACGGGCACCGCGAACGAGCGGCCACGGCTGCTGCCGTCGGCCGCCTCGACACGTCCGACCAGGGCTGCCGGCGCCGTCACGCCCGCCAGCGTCACCTCCGCGCGGAGTGATCCCTCTGCGTTCGCGTCGATGGCCACGCGATTCACGTGCTCCGCCGGCGCCGCCGCGAGGTACACGGGGCGGAAGATGCCGCCGAACACCCAGAAGTCGGCGTCGCGCTCGGCGCGGTTCACTGAGGCATCGGCGGACTGCTTGCTCACCGTGACCTCGAGCAGGTTCTCCCCGCCGACGCGCACGAGCCGCGTCACGTCGTACCGGAACTCGTAGAACGCCCCCTGGTGCACCGGCCCGGCCGGCAGGCCGTTCACGCGGGCCTCGGTGTCGGTCATCGAGCCCTCGAACACCAGGTAGACGCTCCGGCCGCGCCAGTCCCCGGGCACGGAGAAGCGCGTGCGGTAGCGCCCCTGCTCGTCGGCCTTGTTCCGCTCGGTGCCGTAGTTGTAGGTGCCGAACCCCTGCAGCTCCCAGTTCGACGGCACCGGGATCGTCGTCCATTCGCCCGCCCGCCGGCCGCCGGTGACCATGAAGTCCCATGGCACCGTGTGATCTTTGTCGGTGCCGGACAGGTACTGGATGACCGTGTCGGTGGGGCCCGCGGCATGCGCGGAATGCGTGAGGCTCAATGACAGGAAGAGGGCGACGGCCGTCCGCCGGCTGGGCATGGGCCTACTCTACGCGGCGTTCACGACCGGGCGCCACAATGGCCGGGCTACCGTATAATCCCAGCCCTGCTGCCCTGCAGCGGAAAGGGGACTGCGGATCATGAGGTCCGTTCGAATCGGCGGCCCGACGGCGTCCGGCGTGCTCGGCGTTCTGGCGTTATTCCTCTCATCGGCATCCCTCGTCGCCCAGGCGCCCGCCGCGGCCGACGAGACCGGCTCCAAGATCTGGATCGGCAAGGCGGCGGAGTACGAGGACTACCTGCGGACCGCGGAGGTGGTCAAGATGGAGGACGTCGGTCTCGGCGTCACGCACCCTCGCCGGGCGCACCTCGCGCCGGGCGGTCTCTTCGAGAGCATGGCCTGGAAGCCGATTCGCCCGGGCATGTACAACGGCTTCTGGGAGAGCTACAAGTCCGAGATCGCCGCCTACGAGCTGGACAAGCTGCTCGGCCTCGACATGGTGCCGCCGACCGTCGAGCGGCGCGTCAACGGCGACCTGGGCGCGGCAGTCATGTGGGCCACGCCCGTCCACAGCTTCCATGACTTCGGCGGCATGCCGACCCCCCCGCCCCAGTTCTTCGCCGCGTGGAACAAGCAGGTCGTCCGGGCCAAGATGTTCGACGACCTGATCGGCAACACGGACCCGAACCTGGGCAACTGGCTGTTCGATCCGTCCTGGGACCTCATTCTCATCGACCACTCCCGCGCCCTCACGAACACGAAGACCCGTCCCCACAAGCTGACGCGGATCGATGGTGCGCTGTGGGACAAGATGCTCGCCCTCACGCCAGAGAGCCTGACGGCGTCTCCGGCCGGACAGTGGCTCGACAAGGGGGCCATCAAGGCGATTATCGCCAGGCGCGACGACATGAAGAAGGAGATCGACAAGCTCATCGCCAGCGAGGGCGAGGCCGCCGTCGTGATGAAGTAGTGCGACACGTTCCCGCGCTTGCCGCCACGGCGATCCTGGCCCTGGCCGCCGCCGCCCGACTCCCTGTCGCGGCGTCTGCCACTCCGCCCGCGCTGCGCCTGGTGGCGCAGCACCCCGGTCCCGTGGTCACCACCCGATCGCCGGGCGCCGGGCACAACCGCTTCGGCTTCGAAGGCGGTCGCGTGGTCAAGGTCGGAGGCACCTACCACCTGTTCACGTCGGAGATGGTGGACGACCCGATCTGGGTGCGGATGACGCTCGGCTACTGGACCAGCACGGACCGGCTCCACTGGACCCGCCTTGGCACGATCCGCACATCGAGCGGCGAGTTCACCGGCGCCGACACCCGGGCGGCGCTCTGGTCCCCGCTCCCGGTGTGGGACGAAGACGCCAATCGCTGGAACCTGTTCTACGTGGCGTATCGCTCGCGGCCGGGTGACGGGACCGCATTCACCCTCAACTACGACGGGCGCATCTGGCGGGCGGTGTCGCGAGCGCCGGGACCGGACGGGATTGCCGGCCCCTACGACGATGTCGGCGTCGTGATGAAGCCGGGAGCCGACTCGCTGCCGTGGGAGGGCCTGCAGGGCACCGACTCGTTCTTTCCGTGGCATCGTGATGGCCGCTGGCACGCGCTGTACGGGAGCGCCCAGTCGCAGCATCTGCCCATCGAGCACTGGCTCGTCGGGCTGGCGGAGGCGCCGGCCCTCGACGGCCCCTGGATGCGTGTGCCGGCGCACAGTCCCGTCCCCATCGAGACGCGCTTCATCGAGAACCCGATCGTGACCCCCGCCCCTGGCGGAGGGTACTTTGCCGTCTACGACACCGAGGCGCCCGACGCCATCGGCTGGTCGTGGTCGGCCGACGGCGTCGACTGGCAGCCGGGCCACGCGCTCGTCGTCCAGCCGACGCCGGGCGAGTGGGCGAAGGACGTGCGGACGCCGCTCGGGCTGGTGGACGAAGGCGGCGGGCGCTATACGGTCTTCTACACGGGATTCGAGCAGGCGCCGGACTGGGACCGGCTCCTGCGCGGCCAGGGCGGAGAGACCTGTGCGATCGGGTTCGTCGAGCTCTCCACTTCGGCGACGCCCCAGGCCGCCTCGCGACCGGCGTCATCATCGTTCCACTGGCCCCACGGCAAGCGGGCGGCGCTCAGCCTCAGCTTCGACGACGCGCGCCCGTCGCAGCTCACCGAGGGCGTGCCGCTCTTCGCGCAGCTGAAGACCAGGGTCACGTTCTACCTGACCGGGCAGAACGTGGCGGCGCACGCGTCCGACTGGCGCGCCGCCGCCGCCGCGGGCCACGAGCTGGGCAACCACACCATGACGCATCCCTGCTCCGGCAACTTCGCGTGGTCGCGCGACCGGGCGCTCGAGGACGCGACGCTCGAACGCATCCGCGGCGAGATGTCGGACGCGAATCGCGCCATCGCCGAGGCGACGGGCGTCCACCCCGTCACCTTCGCCTATCCGTGCGGACAGAAGTTCGTGGGACGAGGCGCTGCCGTGCGGAGCGACGTGCCGGTCGTCAGCGGGATGTTTCTGGCCGGCCGCGGCTGGATGGACGAGGGCCCGAACGATCCGGAGGCCGTCGATCTCGCGCAGGTCTTCGGGTACCCGATGGACGACGTGGAGTTCGACGCGCTCGAGCCCGTGGTGGACGATGCGATTGCCCGCGGACAGTGGCTGGTCCTGGCCGGCCACGACATCGGCGCCGGACCGGGTCGCCAGGTCACCCGCGTCTCGATGCTGAAGGCGTTGCTGCCGTACGTCAGCGACCCGTCCCGGGGCGTGTGGGTGGACACCGTCGCGCACGTGGCGGGCGCGATTGTCAGGGACCGGCCGTAGGCCCGGACGGCTGGCGCATCGACCGCGGTGATAGCATTCCGGCTGATGGAGCCCATGTCCCGCATGACTCGCCGACGGTTCGGCCGATATCTCGGCGCCTCGGGCCTTGCCGTGCCCGCGGCCCTCTCCGCGCGGCCGTCGCGGGCCCAGCCGGGGGCGCCGGCCGGATCGCTCACCGACGTCGCCGGCATCCGCGTCGGCCACTTTACGGACCCCCGCCGGCCGACGGGCTGCACCGCGATCCTGTTCGACGAGCCCGCCACCGCCGGTGCGGACTACGACGGCACGGCGCCGGGCGAGATGCTCGGCGTCATGCTGCAGCCGGTGAGCCCGCTGGATCGGATTCACGGCATCCTGCTCACTGGCGGCGGTCCCATGGGGCTCGGTGCGGTGGCCGGTGCCGTCCGGTGGCTCGAGGCCCGCAACATGGGCTACGACTGGGGCGTGCCTGGCGTGCGCGTGCCGATCGTGGTCGGCGCGGTCATCGACGACCTGGCCGTCGGCGACGGCCACATCCGGCCCGATCCCGATGCGGCCGAGCAGGCGTGCAAGGCGGCCGGCGGCGGACCCGTTGCCGAGGGGTCCGTCGGTGCCGGCGCCGGTGCGACCGTCGGGAAGATGTTCCGCGGGGAGGGGCTGTCGGGAATGAAGGGCGGCCTCGGCACGGCATCGGTGCGCGACGGCGACCTGGTCGTCGCGGCGCTGGCCGTCGTGAACGCCGCGGGCGACATCCTCGATTTCCGTACAGGGCGCATCGTCGCAGGTGCCCGGACGAAGGACGGCAGGGGGTTCGCGGACAGCCGCGTCCGCCTGCGCGAGGCGTTCGGTCGCGCCGGACGATCCGCCGCGATCTCGATCCAGGACGAGCCGCTGCACAGCACCACGCTGTCGGTCGTCGCCACGAACATCGCGGTCGACAAGACGCGGCTCACCAAGCTCGCCATGATGGTGAATACCGGCGTGGCGAGGGCGATCGCGCCGTACCACACGGAGGGAGACGGCGACCAGGTCTACGCCGTGTCCACCAACGGCGTCCGTCGAGACGTGCCGCTGACCGTCCTGGGGTCCGTGGCCGCCGACGTGCTCGCCACCGCGATCAGGCGTGCGGTCGAACAGGCGACCGCCGTCCCCGGATGGCCGGCGGTTCGCGATCTCGCGTGACGCCTGGCACGACTCATCCAGTGAGGATGCATCATCCATGACACGCCCCGTGCTCCCATCGTTCGTGCTGCTCGGTCTGCTGGCGGCCGGTCCCGGCGTCGCGATTGCCTCGCCGGCGCAGGAGTCCCCCTCGAAGGAACAGCCCTCGTCCGTACACGTCTTCACGCCGGAGTCCACCACGACCACGGGCAGTGTCACCGTCGGCGGCACGCGGATCGACTACGACGCCATGGCCGGCACGCTCGTCGTCCACCCGAAGGGCTGGGACGACGTGGAGCCGCCGAAGGGGAAGGAGTCGAAGGAGGGCGAGTCGGACCACGAGCCGAAGGCCGAGGCCTCGATGTTCTACGTGGCCTACTTCAAGCACGGCGCCGAGGCGAGCGGCCGGCCGATCACGTTCCTCTTCAACGGGGGGCCCGGCTCGGCGACCATCTGGCTGCACATGGGCGCGTTCGGCCCGCGGCGCGTGGTCACGGCGGACGACAGCCACACGCGGCCGGCGCCGTACGACCTGGTCAACAACGATCAGAGCCTGCTCGACGCGAGCGACCTGGTGTTCGTGGATGCGCCCGGCACCGGATTCAGCCGCATCGCGGGCAAGGACAAGGAGAAGGCATTCTACGGCGTGGATCCCGACGCGCACGCCTTCGCCGAGTTCATCTCGATGTTCCTCTCGAAGTACGGCCGATGGAACTCGCCGAAGTACCTGTTCGGGGAGAGCTACGGGACGCCGCGCGCGGCGGTGCTCGTCAACGAGCTCCAGACGGACTACTCGATGGACTTCAACGGCGTGATCATGCTGTCGCAGATCCTGAACTTCGACCTGTTCATCGATGGCCCCGAGAACAACCCGGGCGTGGATCTGCCGTACCAGCTGGCGCTGCCGACCTACGCCGCCACGGCGTGGTACCACCACAAGCTGCCCGAGGGCACGCGTCCGGCGCAGCTCGAGCCCTTCCTGAAGGAGGTCGAGACGTTCGCGATGACGGACTACGCGCGGGCGCTCGCGCAGGGTAACGCGCTGGCCGATCCCGAGCGCACGGCGATCGCCGCAAAGCTCCACGGGTACACCGGCCTGCCCGAGGCGTACATCCTCAAGGCCAATCTCCGGATCAACGGCGGCGAGTTCGCGAAGACGCTGCAGGACGACAGCGGCACCACGACGGGCCGGCTCGACTCGCGCTTCTCTGGCGCGACAATCGATCCGCTCAGCCAGGCGGCGCAGTACGACCCGCAGTCGGCCGCGATCAGCTCGGCATACGTGTCGGCGTTCAACGACTACGTCCGGGATACGTTGAACTACGGGAAGGACAAGACGTACCGCCCGACCGCCGAGCTCTTCGGGTCGTGGGACATGAAACACAAGGTGCCCGGATCGAACTTCCCGCCCTTCCAGGCCCCCAACACGCTGCCCGACCTGGCGATGGCGCTCAAGACGAACCCGGATCTGAAAGTGCTGCTGACCGGAGGCTACTTCGATCTGGCGACGCCCTTCTACCAGGGCTGGTACGAGATGCACCACCTGACGATTCCGGCGGCGCTGCAACGCAACATCGAGTACCGGTACTACGAGTCGGGCCACATGGTGTACGCGCACCAGCCGTCGCTCGAGGCGCTGCACAAGGACGTCGCCGCGTTCATCGGGTCCACGGCGACGGGGACGCCGCGCGGCTCACGCTGAGGCGTCCGGCCGGTTGTCCGCATACCCTCTGCTCGTCAGATCCGCGACTTGCCTGGCGGTGTATGGACGGCGTAGATCGCGGCGGCTCCCAGCACCCCCGCCGCGGCCATGATGTGCCACGCGAGGTCGTAGCTGTGCCGCGCGTCGAAGATTCTGCCGGCAATCCACGGGCCGCCCCACTGGCCGAGCGAGTAGCCCATGATGATCAACGCCAGCAGCTTCCCGAGCGATGACGTCCCGAAGCACTCCGCGGTGACGAGCGGAATCAGCATGTAATCCGCGCCCATGGCAAAGCCGAACACCGCGGCGAAGGCCCACACGACCGCCGGCTCTCGCGCCGCGGCGAGCAGGAGGAGCGATGCGCTGAGCAATGCGTAGAAGAGCGCCGTGATGTTCTTCCTGGTGAAGCGGTCCGCCACATAGCCCACGACGACCCGGCCGCCAAGGCTCGACACCAGCAGCCCCGTCAAGAACCGCGACGCCATCGTCGCCGAGTACCCCGCATCTTCGAGGAAGAGAATGAAGTGTTGGATCACCGAGCCGATGGCGCCCATCACAAGGGTGGATCCCGCGAGGATGAGCCAGAAGTTTGCGGTGCGAATGGCCGCGCCGACTCCGAGCGCTGGAGAGACGATCGTGTCGGGTTGGTCGGCCGCACGGTCGGTCGACATCCCATCCGGCAGAAGACCCAGGTCGGCCGGAGTCGAGCGCGTGATCCAGATCCCCACGGGAAAAAGGACCACCAGGATGAGCACACCGACGATCTCGAGGGCGTGTCGCCAGCCGTAATTCCGCAGCAGGAAATTGACGAGCAGCGGGGCGCACACGCCGCCAAGCCCCAGGCCGAGATACGCGTAGCCCATGGCGCGGCCGCGCCGCATTCGAAACCATCGGGCGACGAGCACCTGATTCGCGATGGGCCCGGCGAGCACGTAGCCGATGACTTCGGTGATGCACAGCAGCTCGTAGTGCCAGAGCCTGGTCATCGTCCCCATCAGGAGCAGGGACACCCCGACGAAGGCGATTCCCGCGAGGATCACCCCGCGCGCGCCAACGCGGTCGATCACCGCTCCGGCCAGGAATCCGAACGGCAGACCGACGATCAGAAATCCGAGCAGGAATCCCTGCGTGACCTGAGCGCGCGTGAAGCCCAGAGACTCCACCAGCGCGGGATAGAAGACCGGGAATCCGTAAAAGATGATGCCGACCCCGAAGAACAGGTTCAGAAACGCGGCGGCAACAATCCACCAGCCGTAGAAGATGCGCGTTGGCTGCCGGTCGGTCATGCGGGGTCGTTCAGCCGAACTCCGGGCCGAGTATCGCGTACAGAAGCTCCGGCCGGCCCGGGTAATCGTTCGAGCCGCGAAACATTCGAATGAGCTGGCGTGTGTGGCTGAACCCGACAGACGTCAGCAGATCGCCCGCCGCCGCGTGTGCACTCGGACAATCCGCGATCTGCACCTCTCGCGAAGAGCTCGCCAGGAAGTCCTGGAGCAGGTGACGGGCGGTGCCGGCATCGGTCGCCATCCACGGACCGAGGTGATCGGCGAAAGAGCCTCGCCGCCCGAAGGTATAGCCTCTCAGCGTCCCGTCCCTGAGAATTCCCCGCGTGAACTCGGGCGCTTCTTCGTGGAGAGACGTCAACAGGTAGCGGCGATCGGCTCCAAACACGTGTCGGTCGAATTCACAAATGCTTTCGAGGAGCTCCGGGGAGACCGATTCGCGCGCGGCGGTCGACGAATTCGCGGAGCCGGATGGAGAGCGCCGGCGCGTCCATCGCCCGATTTCGTACTCGGATCGGAACCCCAGTTTCTCGTAGAGAGGTTTTCCCTGCGGCGTCGCGTCGAGCTTGAGGGCTGCAAGATTCAGCCTCTCGAGGGCGTCGATCGCCGTTTCGAGCAGCGTCGTTCCGAAGCCTCGGCCGCGGTACTCGGGATCAACGAGGACCATCCCAATCCAGGCAAATCGATCCTCGAAGGGAATGGTCGCCACCGTGCCGCAGACCTGCGCGTCGACTTCAGCGACGAAGCATCCATGCGGGCTGCACGCGAGAAATCGCCGCCAGTCGGCCGCCGTCTGGTTCCACCCCGCAAGTTCCTTCAACCGCATTCCGGCTGGAATGTCCGCGATCGTCATCGCGCGCAGCCGCATGGTGGCCGTATTCACACGAAGATTGTAAGCCGATGAGACCGCCCGCAGAGACGACGTACAATCGGAACGAAACGAGACCCGAGTGGCAATCCTTCACGACAAGACATCGATCCGCGACGTCGAAGCGCTCGACGATCTGTTGAGCCAGCCGACCGAGGGAGCCACGCGTGCCCTGGCGACACTCGAAGGCGACGTCCTCATCCTGGGCGTCGGTGGCAAGATGGGGCCGACCCTTGCCCGCATGACGAGGAGGGCATTCGACGCCGCCGGCATCTCCCGCCGCGTGATCGGGGTCTCGCGATTCACTTCCCCCACCCTGATGTCACGGCTGCACTCGTGGGGAGTGGAGACCCTCTCCTGCGAGCTGATGGACCGACGGGCGCTCGCCGATCTCCCCGATGCCGCCAACGTCATCTTCATGGCGGGCATGAAGTTCGGGTCTACCGGCCAGGAATCTCTGACCTGGGCCATGAACAGCTTCCTGCCCGGGATGGTGAGCGAGAGATTCCCCACGAGTCGAATTGCGGCGTTCTCCACTGGCAACGTCTACGGCTTGTCGCCTGTCTCGGGTGGTGGCTCGGTGGAAGGAGACCCTCCGAATCCCGTGGGCGAATACGCCATGAGCTGTCTTGGCCGCGAGCGAATCTTCGAGCACTTCAGTCGCGCGAACCGTACCAGGATGTCGATTCTCCGGCTGAATTACTCGACCGAGCTCCGCTATGGCGTGCTGGTGGACATCGCGCAGCGTGTCTACGCCGGGCACGCCGTCCCCCTGTCCATGGGTTATCTGAACGCCATCTGGCAGGGCGATGCGTGTGCCATGAGCCTGCAGTCTCTCGGCTGCGCGTCGGTGCCTCCGTTCGTCATCAACATCGCCGGGCCGGAGTTGCTCAGCGTGCGCCGAGTGGCCCAGCAGTTTGGTGAACGTCTGCACAGGCCGGTTCGCTTCGAAGGCGGCGAATCGGACGACGCCCTGTTGAGCAACGCCAGACAGGCGGACGACCTGTTCGGCCCCCCTCGAGTGGACGCCGAGCAGATGATCGCCTGGATCGCCGATTGGGTGGCTCGCGGTGGAGAGACGCTCGCAAAACCCACGCACTTCGAGGAACGTTCCGGGCGCTTCTAGCAGAATGCCGGAGAAGCCGACGCGGGGACGCTCGACATGACACCGCTGGATCAGAAGCGCCGGCAGGTGCTCACGCGGGGCACGGTCATCCCCGCGCATCCGCTTGCGCTCACCTCGGGGCGCCGTCTCGACGAGCGGCGCCAGCGCGCGCTGACGCGGTACTACATCGCCGCCGGCGCCGGCGGCCTGGCCGTTGGGGTGCACACGACACAGTTCGCCATCCGGGAGCCTCGCATCGGGCTCTTCGCACCGGTGCTGGAACTGGCGGCTCGAGAAATGGACCGGGCCGACGCGACGCGCGCGGAGCCGCTGCTCCGCATCGGTGGTATTTGCGGAGACACGTCACAGGCCGTCCGCGAGGCCCAGTTGCTCGCGGATCTGCGATACCACGCGGGTCTGTTGAGTCTGGCTGCGATGAAGGGCGCCGACGACGCCGCTCTGCTGGCTCACTGCCGACGCGTGGCGAACGTCGTTCCGATCATCGGGTTCTATCTGCAACCAGCGGTGGGAGGGCGCGTGCTCTCGTATGAGTTCTGGCGGGATCTCGTCGAGATCGAGAACGTCATCGCCATCAAGATCGCCCCCTTCAACCGTTACCGGACGCTCGACGTCGTGCGTGCAGTCGCCGAATCCGGACGAGACATCGCCCTCTACACCGGCAACGACGACAACATCGTCCTGGATCTCGTCACGCCTTTCGTCTTCCAGGTCGACGGCCGGTCGCAGGCGCGCCGGATCGTCGGAGGGCTCCTGGGCCATTGGGCCGTCTGGACTCACCGTGCCGTGGAGCTCCTGCAGGAGTGCCACGCCGTCGCGCGAGAGTCGGCCGCCGTGTCGAATGACCTGCTGCGAAGGAGCGCCGAAGTCACCGACAGCAACGCCGCAGTGTTCGACGCCGCGCACGGCTTTGCCGGCTGTATCGCGGGTCTGCACGAGGTCTTGCGCAGGCAAGGTCTGCTGGAGGGCATCTGGTGCCTCGATCCGCACGAGACGCTGAGTCCGGGGCAGGCCGACGAGATCACCCGCGTGTGCAGGGCCTATCCCCATTTGAACGATGACGACTTCGTCAGCGAAGGGCGCGACCGCTGGCTCCGGCCCTGAGAAGGAAGGGGCGGGCCGTCAGAACGTCGGCTGGCTCTGCTTCGCGTGATGCGGCAGCGTCTCGGGCAGCTCCGACAGGTTCCACAGCCACGCGGCGAGCAGTGCTGACTGCTGCTTCATCGCGTCGGCGTTGACGATCTCGAACACGTCGCCCGTGCTGTGGTGGGCCTCGCCGTAGTGCGCGGGCTCCTGGACGGCGAAGTACGCCGGCACGCCCTCGCGCTGGAAGGCGACGTGGTCCGACGACCCGAAGTACTGGGTGCTCATCGGGTCGAGATTGAAGACCTCCCGCAGCGGCGTGTAGACGCGCTCCATGAGCGGTCCGGTCTCCCAGAAGTTCTCCAGCGAGATGCTCGCGATCCGGCCGGTGCCCGTGTCGTCCACGAAGACGGCGTCGATGTTCTCGATGTCGGCGGCGTGGTTCTTCAGGTACGTGCGGACGCCGATGCCGCCCTGCTCCTCGCCGGTGAACAGGATGAAGGTGAGCGTACGCTTCGGTTTCCACCCGAGCGAGGTCAGCAGCCGGGCCGCCTCGAGCGTCGCCATCGCGCCGGTGCCGTTGTCCACGGCGCCCTCGCCGAGGTCCCACGAGTCGAGGTGGCCGCCCACGATGACCTGCTGCTCGGGATGCTCGGTGCCCGTGATGCTGGCGACCGTGATCGACGCGTGGCCGGGGCCTTCGCTGAGCGTCCCGGCCAGGTTGATCCGGAACGTGCCCTGCCCGGCCTTCGCAAGACGGAGCAGCCACTGGTAGTCCGGATGTGACAGGTACGCGATTGGGAGGGCGGACGGCTGATACGCCGGGAACCCCGCGCTGCCGCTGACGAGCATCGCGTCGGGCTTGCGGCTGTCGCGCAGCATCGCCGCGGCGCCGGCCTTCGACAGGGCGCCGGCAATCCCGGCCAGGCGCATGAACCGCGCGCGGTACAGACCGGGCCTCGCCGGCGGGCACGCCGTGCGGCTCGGGAATCACCGCGTTGTAGGCGTTCGGGGGGCTCTCCGGCAGCAGCGCCGGACCGGTGTCCTCGTCAGAGAGGACGATCGCGTTCCTGTACTTCGCGGCGTGTGCGGTGATCGCCTCGGCCGTCGTCTTGTCGTCCACGACCGCCAGTGGACCGGTCACCGGGCCGTCGGTGGCCTTGCTCCACGCGGCCGACCTGACGGTCATCCAGTGCTCCACGGGCGTCACGAGCGCCCCCCAGTCGTTGCCGCGGGTCCATGCGTGAGGGATCTCGGCCGTCTCGAGGTGCGCGTCGAGCCCGTATTTCCGGAACATGGACAGCGTCCACTCGCTCGCCTTCTGCATGCCCTCGGACCCGGTGAGGCGCGGACCGATGAACGTGGTGAGGTACTCCTCGTTCGCCATGACCTCGGAGTGCTGGTCCTCGGCGGCGGCGATCTTCTGGTCGGCCTCCTCCATGGCGGTCCGGTAGGCGTCAGGGGCGGCCGTTGACCTGGCGCCCTGTGCGCCGGGCGCGGCGATGGCGGCGAGCGTGACGACGGTGGTCAGAACGAGGCTGGACGGCCGATAAGATTGGACGGAACGGCTCGTGGGCATGATGGCCCATTCTAGCGTGGGCCGCCGCTGGCCCGCGATTACGGGATCGTCAGCGTGCCGAGCCCGTACCAGCCATCCGGATCCCGGCCCTCGATGGCGAGGCGGACCGCCGGCTGGAGGGTGCGCGGATCGAGCAGCGCGGCCCGCACCCGATAGTCGCCCGGCGTCAGCGTGTCGGGCACGTGCACGGTGCCGTCCCACACGGCGTCGCCCGGGAGCCAGGTCCGCACGTCCGCCGGCAGGCGGATGACGGCTGCCGTCGACGACGATCTCAGCTCCAGGGCCAGCACGAAGGGACGGTAGGGCGGAGCAACGCCCGCGTTCAGCCACCACATCGACACGGGCATCATCGACCCGGCCCGCGCCGATGCCGGGTACTCGAGCCGGCGGAGGATCAGCCGATAGCCCATGCGCGTCTGGAAGTCGTCGAAGCGCGCCTTCCACTCGGGAGGGATCGCGGACGACTTGATGTTCACCGACGTCACGTGCCAGCGCAGCGCCTGGTCGAGGATGTAGTCCACGTCCCAGCCCTGCTGCTTCCAGTAGGCGGGCACCCAGCAGGTCTCGAGCGACACCGGGCTGCGCGTCCACACGTCCTGGATGCCGGCGCGGACGACCTGCTGCGGGTACACGTCGAGCATCTCGGGCTCGAAGGTGCGGTCGCCGGACTTCATCCGCATGTCGCCGAGGCAGTCGAGACGCCAGCCGGCCCCGTGCGCCGTGCCGTAGCGGAGCGCGTCCGGCTCGTCGAAGTTCATGAGGAGCCTCGTGCGCGTGAACGCCTTCAGGTAGATGTCGATCAGGGCCTGCTGAAACGGGAACGCCGGCATGTAGCGGCTCCAGCCCTCGCCCCAGTAGCCGACCGACGAGATGTCGACCGTGTCCAGATCCGGGTGGCCGTCGTACCGCCGGCCGGCCTCGGCCACCAGCGCGCCCCAGTCCCGGAGGTACCGCGGATCCGAGAAGTCCGGCTGCCAGATCCCGCCATCCTTGTCGGCATCGGCGTTGGCACGGCGTGCGCCGGAGGTTCGATACCAGGCCGGCAGCGGATGGTGTTCGTCGTACGGCATCAGCCGGATCGCGAGCGTCTGCCCGTGCGCGCGCGCCTCGGCCAGGGCCGAGTCGATGATGTCCCACCGGACATGCCCCTGCTGCGGCTCGAGCGTCTCCCAGAACCAGCGGCAATAGGCAATCGAGGAACCGGGAAAGTCCGTCGGGGTCGCTTCCGTCGCGCCTTTCGCCAGCGGCCCCTCCTCCGACCACTTCAGCCCCGGGTTGATCGGCTGGCCGGCAAAGCGCTGGAAGGTCTGGATCCCCATGCCGGGATTCACGAGCACGTCGTGAATCTCCCGCGGCCGGACGACCACCGATGCGGGATCCGCCCGGAGGCCCGCGCTGGCCAGCGCGGCGAGGCAGAGGGCCGTGAGGAGCGGTGTCCGTGCAGTCATCGGACGCTATTGTAGCCCGGCATGCAGGACGTGCCCTGAGCGCCGTCCTTCTCGATCACGACCTTCCGGGGCATGGTCAACGGCTGCGCTCCCGCTTGTCCGACTGGCCGGTGCCGCGCAGGCGCGACCCGTCGTGTCACGATCGCTTGCGCACCACCCAGTAGAGCGTTGCCGGCTCGGTGCCCTCCTCGACGACGTCGAAGCCGCTGCCCCGAAGGAGCGTGCGCCACCGCTCGCGTGACGGCCTGAAGTGTCCGTGAACGTGCAGCGGCAGCACGACATGCACCCAGGCGTCCGCGTTGATGATCTCGATCAGGAACTGCCCGCCTGGTTTCAGGACGCGGGACGACCTCCTGCACGGCGTCGGTGGTGCCCTGCCAGTTCATGTGGTCGATGGCGTAGGTGCTGATCGCGCCGTCGAACGTCGCCGCTTCGAAGGGCAGCTGCCGGGCGTCGCCGACCTTCACCTCCACGCGATCGCCAACTCCGGCCCGGCGGGCGTTCTCGAGCAGGCGGCCCGGGGTGTTGTCGTCGATCCCGTAGTACCCCGAGTAGATGTCCACGGCCGTGACGCGGAGCCCGGGCCGCGCCAGCAGGAGTCCAATCGTCGCGCGTCCCGACCCGGCGCCGATGTCGAGGACACGCCCGGCGCCGCCCGGCATGAACTGCGCGCTCGGGATGCGCACCGGCAGGTTGATGCCGAGCAGCACCTGGATCGCGAACACGGCGGTCACCGCCCACGCGGTGACCACCCCGAAGATTGCCGCCAGCCAGGCCGGCCAGTGCCGCCACAGTGCCAGTCCGAGGAGCACGGCGAACACGACAGCCGGCACCGCGTGGCCCCAGGCCACCGGCCAGCTGTACCCGAAGTCGTAGGTGAACGGGGTCGTCATGGGCCGAGCGTAGCGGCATGCCGCTGAACGGGCCGTGAACGCGCCGTTCAGCGCCCGTTCAGGCACCCATGCGCTATAACTCCACGAGGAGCCTTGCGGCCATGCGGATCCTGATCGCCGAAGACGAGCCCGTCCTTCGCGCCGAGCTGGCGAGCGCGCTCGGCGGCACCTACGCCGTGGACGAGGCCGCCGACGGCGATCGCGCCGACTTCCTCGCCCACACCGAGGCCTACGACGCCATCGTCCTCGACCTCGGCCTGCCGCGTGTCGACGGCCTGTCGCTGCTGCGCGGCTGGCGCGACGCCGGGCTGTCGGTTCCGGTGCTCGTGCTGACGGCCCGTGGCAGCTGGCACGACAAGGTGCGGGGAATCGACGACGGGGCGGACGACTACGTGACCAAGCCGTTCCGGATCGAGGAGGTGCAGGCGCGCCTGCGCGCGCTGATCCGCCGCGCCGCCGGCCAGGTGCAGCCGGTGCTGCGATCGGGGCCGCTCGCGCTCGACCCTCGACTCAGCCGCGTGACGCTGGACGACCGGCCGGTCCGGCTGACCAGCCACGAGTACCGCGTGCTCTCGTACCTCCTCCACCATCGCGACCGCGTCGTGTCGCAGGGTGAACTGACCGAGCACCTGTACGCCGAGGAGGTCGAGCGCGGGTCGAACACCGTCGAAGTGTTCGTCGCGCGGCTGCGGCGGAAGCTCGGGACGCACGCCATCGAAACCATCCGCGGCTTCGGCTATCGGGTCGCGCGGTGAGCCTGCTGTCCCTGCGCAGCCGCGTGGTGCTCGGCGCCGTGTTCTGGACCGGGGGCCTCTTCGTGCTCGCGGGGGTGGCCCTGACGCTGGTGATGCGGGTGCACCCGCATGCTCCCGCGACGGTCCACGGCTGGTTCATGCACCCGATCACCGTCGTGACCGCCGTCGCGCTGCTGGTGCTTGGCGCGTGGCAGGTGCGGATCGGCCTGTCCGGCGTCGACAGCCTGCGCCCGCGGCTGCGCGCTCTTCACGAGGGCCGCGAGCGCCGGATCGAGGGCCGCTATCCCAGCGAAGTGCAGCCGCTGGTGGCCGATCTCAATGCGCTGCTCGACGAGCGCGATCAGGCCGTCAGCCGCGCCGTGGCGACCGCCGGCGATCTGGCGCACGGCCTCAAGACGCCCCTGGCGCTCCTGCGTCAGGACGCCGTGCGGGCCGACGCGGCCGGGTGCCCCGAGGTCGCCGCGTCCATCCACCAGCAGGTGGATCGCATGAGCCGCCAGATGGATCTGCATCTGGCGAGGGCGCGGGCGTCCGCCTCGGGCCGGTCGTCCACGGCCCGGTCGTCGATCAGGGAGTCGGCCGACGGCATTGCCCGCGTCCTGACGCGACTGCACGACGGGTCCGGTCCCGCGATCGTCGTGGACGTCGATGCCGCGATGGCGGTCCGGGTCGAGCGCGAAGACGTCGACGAGATGCTCGGCAACCTGCTGGAGAACGCGGTCCGCTACGCCCGCACGCGGGTCACGGTGACGGCCGTTCGCGCGGAGGCTGCGGTCGTCGTGACGGTGGACGACGACGGGCCGGGGCTGCCGGAGGCGATGAGGCGGGCCGTGCTGCAGCGCGGCGTCAGAGCGGACGAACAGCGCGGCGGCTCGGGTATCGGCCTGGCGATCGTGTCGGACCTGGCCGCGGTGTACGGCGGGGGCGTGTCGCTCGAGGCGTCCCCGCTCGGGGGGCTGCGAGCGGCGCTGCGGCTGCCGGGATAGCCAACACACACACCCGGCGCGCGCCCGCACTGCCGGCACGGGCTCGCGGCCTTCGACTTGCAGTTTGCCCGGTGACGGCCCCAGCCCGGAACGACGACGTCCCGGCTGGAACCTGGTGATCCTGCGGCCAGTCTAGGTGGACGTGCGCCTGACGTTCTCGGCCCGCGGGCCCTTCGGGCCGGCCGCGCCGACATCGAATTCCACGCTGTCGCCTTCGCGGAGCATGTCGATGCCCTCGCCGTAGATGGCGCTCTGGTGGAAGAAGAACTCCTTGCCGGCGCCATCACTGATGAATCCGAACCCTTTTTCCGTTCGCAACGTCTTGATCGTTCCTGTCATTGCTCTCCTTTGCTTCGTTGACCGATCTGCCTATCTTCTCACATTTCGCCACGCCTTCGCCAAGGCTTCGGCGGACAGGCCCTTCGCCAAGGCTCCGGCGGGCAGGCCCTTCGCCAAGGCTTCGGCGGACAGGCCTTCGACTCGCCCGTTCGGGGCTCAGGACGCCAGTCGATTGAAGTCGGTGACACGGCCTGCCACGAGCGAGCCGCGAAGCGGAGAGTCGAATGGTGGAAGGGGGATTCGTGCCTGAAGACGCGGCCTGCCAGCCGAAACTCTCGGCGAGCTGAGGATTGGCCCGCCTTCGCCCTTCGGCTTCGGCGCGCAGCCTCCGCCAGGCCTGCCGAGCCGTAGCTCACGCTGGAGGAGTGCAAGCGTGAGCGGGGTCGACCGGCCCGCCAAGCTCAGGTGCAGGCGCGCACGGTCATTTCGGCCGGCGATGGTATCATATTCGCTGTTTGTTCGCTACGTGGCCGACCAGGGGAACCGCGCCCGGAACGGGTCGCATTTGCGACAGCAAGAACGAACGGCATCGCGACGCGAGTGACCGTCCATGCGGCACCGCGAGGACTTGCTAGAATCCAAACCGCGCCAGCGGAAACAACTGACCTCACGCCCGTGGCGAGCCGGCACGGGCAAGCAAGAGCAGGTCAAGACCAGGCATAACGGATCGCTCAACGGCAGTACGCAACGCCGCATAGATGTCCACGCATCGCGCTGTTCCGGTCGTCGATTTATTTGCGGGGCCGGGCGGCCTCGGCGAGGGCTTCTCCGCCCTGCGCACGCACGGCGGACGGGAGTGCTTCGATGTGAAGCTCTCCATCGAAAAAGATCCGTGGGCCCACAAGACGCTTGAACTGCGCGCTTTCGTCCGGCAGTTCCCGCCGAACCAGCTTCCCGGAAAGTATTACGACCTGCTGCGCGGCGCGACCGACGCCGATTCGGTCTACGCGAAGTTTCCCGAACAAGCCGCCAACGCGGAGGCCGAAGCGTGGCATGCAGAACTCGGCGTCGAGAACTCGAGGGACGTCCGCTGCCGGATCGAGACAGCGCTCGCAGCTGCGAAGGAATGGGTTCTCGTCGGCGGGCCGCCGTGTCAGGCTTACTCGGTTGTCGGCCGGTCGCGCAACAAAGGGATAGAAGGCTACCGCGCCGACCACGACCAGCGGCAATACCTCTACACCGAATACCTGGAGATCATCGCCAATCACTGGCCGGCCATCTTCGTGATGGAGAACGTGAAGGGCCTGCTCTCGGCCAAGCTTCGCGGCCGGCACATGTTCGAGCTGATTCACGAGGACCTGACCTCTCCCGCACGCGCGACGGGGCGGCGCTCGAACGGGCGATCCCATAACTACACAATCTTCTCGCTCGACCCCCGCGGCAGCCTCTTTGAGGATCTCGATGTCGGCGATTTCGTGGTGCAGGCCGAGCGTCATGGCGTGCCGCAGGCGCGTCACCGTCTCGTCCTGCTCGGCGTTCGCGACGATCTCGGCGCGCCCGGTCTGTCGCCGGAGCAGCACCTGCCGACCGTCGACGAAGTTCCGGCCCGCAAGGTGCTCGACCGGCTGCCTGCGGTCAGAAGCGGACTGTCGTTTCGGGCCGGCGCCGATGATCGCGAGGCCTGGATCGACGCGATCCGCGATGCGCGTGATCGTCGCTGGCTGAAAAGCGCCGCGACCATCGGCGGATCGGATGTTCAGGATCTGATCTCGGACACGATCAGGAAGCTGTCGGTGCCAAGGCATGATCGCGGCGCCGAATTCATCGGCGGCGATTTCGAGCCTGCCTACCGGCCCGACTGGTTCACGGACAGGAAGCTCGAAGGCGTGTGCAATCACTCGACCCGCGAACACATGCCGCGCGACCTCCATCGGTACCTGTATGCCGCCTGCTTCGCGGAATGCCGCGGGCATTCGCCGACGCTGCGCGATTTCCCGACCGACCTGCTCCCCGAGCACAGCAACGTCCACCTGGCGCTCAACAGCCACGGTTATTTCGCGGACAGATTCCGCGTGCAATTGCGCCAGCGCTCCGCCACGACGATCACCAGCCATATCTCGAAAGACGGCCACGGCTTCATCCATCCCGATCCGCGCCAGTGCCGCAGCCTGACGGTGCGCGAGGCGGCGCGCCTGCAGACGTTTCCCGACAATTACCTGTTCCGCGGCCCGCGCACGCAGCAATACGTGCAGGTCGGCAACGCGGTTCCGCCGCTGCTGGCGCACGGCATCGCCCGCATGGTCTGGACGTTATTGAAAAGGAACGGCCTTGCCGAATAGCGCGCATGGACAGCCTCACCCCGGACAGACGCAGCTGGAACATGTCGCGCATCAAGGGGCGCAACACGCGGCTCGAACTGGCCGTGCGTTCGGTCCTGCACGGGCTGGGCTTTCGCTTCCGGCTTCACGCGGGGCGTTTGCCGGGGCGACCGGACATCGTGCTGGCGCGCCACCGCACCGTGGTGTTTGTCCACGGGTGTTTCTGGCACCGCCATCGCGGCTGCCCGCTGGCCTATCAACCCAAGAGCAACGTCGCCTTTTGGTCCGGGAAATTTTCTGGCAACGTCTCGCGCGACGCCCGCAACCGGAAAGAGCTGCGGCGGCTTGGCTGGCGCGTCGTCGTCATTTGGGAATGCCAGGCGCAAGACCGCGACGCCTTGACAGAAAGACTCGCCACTGCACTGGACAGCGCGGCGAACAGAGTACGTCAGGACCCAGCCCGTGCCATAAGGGTGGCATTCTTCGCCGGTTAACCTACAGCATGCCCCACAGCCACTCCAAAGGCAGCCTTCCGGCGAAAGCGCCCGAGGTGCATCCCGGTGAGGAAATCGCCCCCAAACCCGGCGACCTTGTCGAATCGCTGCGCGACTTCGGCTACACGCTGCCCTCAGCGCTCGCCGATCTGGTCGACAACAGCCTGACCGCGAATGCGACCGCGATCGACATCCATCTGGAGGCCAAAGGCGCCGACTCCTACATCGCCGTCGTCGACAACGGCTGCGGGATGAACGAAAAGACCCTGGTCGAGGCCATGCGCATGGGCACCCGCGGCCCGCTGGCCGCACGGAGCGATAACGATCTGGGCCGCTTCGGACTCGGCATGAAGACGGCGTCCCTGTCGCAGGGAACGCGCCTGACGGTCGTCACCAAACCGGCCGGCAAGCCCACGCTGGTCAGGCGCTGGGATCTCGCGCACATCCGCAAGAGCGGCAAATGGGAGCTGCTGACCGACGCGACCGCGATCGCGACACCCTTCGTCGACGCGGTCGACAAGATGCGCTCGGGCACGGCCGTGATTGTGGAGGATCTGGATCGCGCGACGTACCTGAAAGTCGCCGCCGGCGACGTGCATCAGCATTTCGGGCGCAGCCTCGATGCCGTGCGGCGCCATCTGTCGATGGTCTTTCACCGCTTCATCGAGAGCGGCGTCACCATCAGACTCGGCCCGACGGCGCTGCCGGCCTGGGATCCATTCCTGAAGAAGCAGTCGACGAAGCTTGCCGCCGAGCGCCTGACGCTTCTGGGCAAGGTCGTCGAAATCCTCCCCTACGTGCTCCCGCACCACAGCCATCTCACCGACGACGAGCACGACGACGCCGCGGGGCCGCAGGGATGGAACGCGCATCAGGGTTTCTATCTCTATCGCTGCAAGCGCCTGATCCTACCGGGCTCCTGGCTGAACCTGCATCTGCGCAAGGAAGAGCATTTCAAGCTGGCGCGCATCCAGGTCGATCTGCCCAACAGCATGGATGCCGAATGGCACCTGAACGTCACGAAGTCGCAGGTCGCGGCGCCGGCCGCGCTCCGCGATGAATTCGCGCGGATCGCGCGCAACGTCCGGGTGCAGGCGGCCGAGGTCTACCGCTTCAGAGGCGAGCGGCACGCGCCGGCCAACGCGCCGCCGCACCGCTTCGTGTGGAAGCGGCAGGAAAGCAAGGGCGCGGTGCGGTATCGCATCGACCGCACGCATCCCGTCGTGCAGGCCCTGCTGCACGGCGGCTGCGAGCATGCCCGCCTGCTCGGCGAGGTGCTCGATCTGATCGAGCGCACCGTGCCGATCGCCACGATGCTGCAAGATCCCGTGAAGGCCGTCGAGGGCGCCGCGCTCGACATCGACGAAAAGGCGGCAGAGAAGTTCGTCGACATGGTGCTGCATGCTGAACGCTTCCTCGTGTCCGCTGGCAAGACGCCCGCGGACGCACGGCAAATCGTGCTGGGCGCCGAGCCTTTTGTGCGGTTCCGCGACCTCTTGTCAGAACGGCTGCAGCAACCATAAAGCCATGCGCGAGGTGTCTTAGGGCTCGCGCAGAAATAACTCCTACAAGTAAACCTTGTACTCGCGGCGCGCTTGTGGCATAACGGTGGCGTGCGAGAGCCGCCAGCGGTCGCGCGGATTCGGCGCAAGTATCGCGTCGTCGCGCCGGAATTGGATGAGCGACGCCGGCGGCAGTGGGCGGCGGCGGAGGCCCGGGAGTTCGGCTATGGCGGCGTGAGCGTGGTGGCGCGCGCGACGGGATTGGCGCGGTCGACCATCCATGCCGGCTTGCGCGATCTGCGGGCGTCCCGACGACAACGCGCGAAGGCCGCCCACCGGATCCGTGGCGCGGGCGGCGGGCGGCGACGTCTGACGACGAGCGACCCCGCTCTGCTCACCGCCCTGTTGGCGCTGATCGACCCGATGACGCGCGGCGATCCGGAGTCGCCGTTGCGCTGGACCTGTAAGAGCACGGCCCAGTTGGCCGATGCACTTACGCGCCAACACCATCCGGTGAGCCCCCGCACGGTCGCCACCCTGCTCAAAGAGGCGGGCTACAGTCTGCAGGCCAACCGGAAAACGCGCGAAGGCGCCCGGCATCCTGATCGCGACGCCCAGTTTCGGTACTTCGCCGGCTTGATCACGGCGTGCCATCGGGACCGGCAGCCGGCCATCTCCGTCGATACGAAGAAGAAGGAGCTGGTCGGCGATTTCAAGAACGGCGGGCGCGAATGGCGGCCCCAGGGCCGGCCCCTGCCGGTCCGCGTGCATGACTTTCTCGACCCGACGCTCGGCAAGGCGATCCCCTATGGGGTCTACGACCTCGCCCACAACGAAGGCTGGGTGAGCGTCGGCCTTGACCACGACACCGCGGAATTTGCCGCCAATGCCATTCGCCTGTGGTGGACCCGGATGGGCCGGCATCGGTTTCCACGCGCCCGCCGCCTCGTGATCACGGCCGATGGCGGGGGCAGCAACGGCCCGCGATCGCGGCTCTGGAAGTGGGCGCTTCAGCGTGTGGCCGACGACTTCGATCTGACGCTGTCGATCTGTCACTTTCCGCCCGGCACTAGCAAATGGAACAAGATCGAACATCGCCTCTTTAGCTTCATCTCGCAGAACTGGCGTGGGAAACCTCTGGTCAGCCATCAGGCGGTCGTCAATCTAATCGCCGCGACGACCACTCGGACCGGCTTACGGGTGAAAGCAGCCCTCGACACGCGCCGCTACGAGCCAGCCGTGCAGGTGCCCGACGAGGTCTTCGCGCGCCTGCGGATCACGCCACACGCGTTTCACGGCGACTGGAATTACACCATCGCGCCGCGGCACTGACTTGGAGTACTAATTCTTGCGCGAGCCCTTAGTGGACGGCGATTCCCCTTTTGGCGGCTTCTCGGCGGAGAACGTGGTCGATCTCCTGATGCAGGTGCTCAAGATCGAGCGCGAGCCGACCCCGGCGGAAGTCGAGGCGGAGGTCGACCGGCTGCTGTCGGGCCTCTTCGCCGCGCTGCGCCCCTACCGCCAGGCCATCATCGACGACATTCTGAGGCGGATCCGGGTGCGCGTCGGCGTCTCCTCCGTGCTGTCGGACAACGCCGGCCACGTCGACTGGCTGGGTGGCGTCGACCGGACGCCGTGGAAATTCTGGCCGAGGCTCGAGCGCTATCTGCGGCGCGTCGATGAACTGGAACCGGCGAAAGTGCTTGAGCTGGATCGCTCGACGGACAAGACGCTGGAGCTGCTGGAATCACCCGAACGCGAAGGGCGCTGGGATCGCCGCGGGCTGGTTGTCGGCCACGTCCAGTCCGGGAAGACATCCCATTACACAGCCGTCGCCGCGAAGGGCCTCGATGCCGGTTACCAGATCATCATCATCCTTGCCGGCGTTCACAACAGTCTTCGCGCCCAGACGCATGAACGGATCGACGAATACCTCATTGGACGGGATTCCGCCGCATTGCTGGAAGCCGTTCGCCAGCAGCGGACCACGGTTGAAAGCGGCCAGCGCATCGGCGTCAGCGACTTTGACGTGAAGCGCGGCGTGCCGGATCCGGCCATCTCCATCCTCACCTGCACGAATTCAAACGACACGGGAGATTTCAAGACGGCGGTGGCGACGCAGGTCGGCCTGCCGGTGGGACAGGGATCGCGCCTGGTCATGGTCGTGAAGAAGAACGCGACCATCTTGCGCAACCTGGTCGACTGGATGCGTTTGCAAAACACGACGCCGGGCACCGGCGGCCCCGACCGGCGCATTCCAGCGCCCACGCTCGTGGTCGACGACGAAGCCGATCACGCCTCGATCAACACGAGAGATCCCGAGCAGGATCCGACGACGATCAACCGCCTGATCCGCGAGCTGCTGAACAGCTTCGACCGCGTGTCGCTGGTGGGATACACGGCAACACCGTTCGCGAATATCTTCATTCCCGTCGACGTCACGCCGGCCAACCTGGCGCGCTACGGCGAGGATCTCTTTCCGCGTTCCTTTATCGTCAACCTCAAGCCGCCCTCCGATTACATCGGGCCGGATCTCGTGTTCGGGCATCCGGGGGATGAGTCCATCAACATCCCCGAACGCCCGCCGTTGCCGATGTTCATTGCCGTGCGGGACGCCGGCACCTGGATGCCGGACAAGCACAAGAAGGATCACTATCCCGGCACCGTCCCCCCGACGCTTCAGGAAGCCGTCCGGCTGTTCGTGCTCGCCTGCGCCGCGCGGGCCGCGCGCGGCGACGAGCAGGTCCATAACTCAATGCTGGTTCACGCGACGAGATTCGTCAACGTGCAGAGCCGCGTGGCAGAGCAGATGGAGGCGGAGCTCAACGGGCTGCGCAACGTCCTGAGCTTCGGTGCCGCCGGCAGCAGCCAGTCCGAGCGCGAGACGTTGAAGGAAATCTGGCGCAGGCACGTCCTCAAAAAGCACGAGGACTTCCGGGTGCAGCTCGGCGAAGGCTGCCCGCCGCTGCCGGAGTGGGACGAGGTCTGGCCCAGGGTCGGCGCGGCCCTCAAGCGCATCACCGTGATGCGGCTCAACGGCACCTCGGCCGACGCGCTCAAGTACTCGAAGAACCCGGAGGGCGTCTACGTCATCGCCATCGGCGGCGACAAGCTCAGTCGCGGCCTCACGCTGGAAGGGCTGTCCGTCAGCTACTTCCTGCGCACATCCAACATGTTCGACACGCTGCTGCAAATGGGCCGCTGGTTCGGATACCGGCCGGGGTATGCGGATCTCTGCCGCGTGTACACGACCCCGACGCTCTATTCCGCATTCCGGGAAATCGCGCTCGCGATGGAGGATCTGCGCGCCGATCTCGACCTCATGGCGGATACCAAGAAGACGCCCCTCGATTTCGGGCTGCGCGTGCGCACGCCGCAAGACGGCCTCGTGATCACGTCGGCGAACAAGATCCGCCGCGGCAATCCCGTCCAGGTGCGCTTTGCGGATTCAATCATCCAGACCCTCGAGATTCCGCGCACGGGCGATCAGGCGATAGAGAACCGCGCCGGCGTCAAAAAGCTCGTCGAGCAACTGGGCGCCGCCGAGCGCACGGTGCGGGGCGAGCGCTCGCCGCACCTGCTCTGGCACAAGGTCGGCGTCGAGAAGGTGCTTGAGTTCCTCAGCCGCTACGAGGCTTTCGCCACGCCGAGCTTCTTCGCGCGCTGCAGTGCTATCCGCAACTACATCCGCCAGCAGGTCGAAAAGGGCGAGCTGACCGAATGGACCGTCGCCGTCGTTTCGAAACGGACGAGCCCCCGCCAGGTCAGGCTCGGCGCTTACGACGTGAACCTGGTCGAGAGAGGCAAGGACGCGACCGCGACGCCCGCGGATCGGCTGCGCATGCGCGGCGTCGTCGGCAGCGAGGAAGAGGCACTCGATCTTTCGCCGACGGAATACGAGGTCGCGGACAAGGCCCGCGCTTCAAAGGAGGAGGACGCGCCGAAATTCCGCGAGACCGTCCGCAACCAGCGTCCGGCCACGCGGGGCCTGCTCCTTATCTATCCTCTGAAGGTGCGTGGGGAGGACCTGCAGCCCGGCGAGGATTTCATTCCCGCCGTCGCCCTCAGCTTCCCGGCATCCGGCACGGCCGCGCCGCTGTCCTACACCGTCAACGAAGTGTGGAAGCAGCAGTACGGCCTCATTGACGAGCCCGATGACGATCAACCTGCGTGAATCCTGGATCGAACTGATCGGTGAAACGGGACCCGCCGCGGCGGACATCCGCCTGCGGCTCGTCTTCAGCAGCGCCGACGTGCGGGCGTTCGCGGCCGTCACGGCGACGGATGGCTTGCCGGCCCTGCTTCTGGAATTGCCGGACGCCGTCCGGCCCCGCGTCTTCAGGACGTTGATCACGCGGGCTTTCCAGATGTCCACGCCGTCCCTGAAGGGGCTGCCGGTCGGGCGATGGGGATTGATCATCGAACTGAAAGATCGCGCCTTCGCCGACCTCTTCGAGGTGCTCGCCAGCGACGTGCTGAACGCCATCAAGTCGGCCGCGGAGAGCCAGACGACGCTGCAGTCCGCGCTGCGCTGCATCGATCGATGGCGGCGATTCGTCGAGCGCAAGGGCGAGCCGCTGTCGGACGAGGAGGTTCAGGGTCTGATCGGCGAGCTGGTGGTGCTCTGCCGGTGCGCGCAGCGCTTTGGTGCCGATGCGGCGCTTGCCGCGTGGACGGGGCCGGATCGCGCGCTGCGGGATTTCGAATTGCCCGATACGTCGGTCGAAGTGAAGACGTATCAGGGTGACGATGCGGCAACCGTCATGATGTCATCGCCCGATCAGCTCGACGTCGTCGCGCAGCGGCCCGTCTATCTTGCCGCCGTCCGCCTGACGCCGTCGGAGGCGCAGGGCTATACGCTTGGGGAATTCGTGGCGAGGGCCACCGCTGTCATCGGCGGCGACACGGCCGCCGCGGGCGTTCTCGAAGAGCGGCTTGCCACGGCGGGATATCTGGCCGCTCACGCGCAGCTTTACGTCAGGCGCTTCATCGCGGGTCCGGTGACGACGTATGCAGTGACGCCTGGATTTCCGCGCATACGCTCCGTCGATGTGCCGCCGGGCGTCCTGAACGTGCGCTTTTCCCTGAGCCTGCCCGCGCTGGCGCCTTTCCAGACCGCCGCCGCCGCGATCATCGGCGACCGCATGCCGGATACCGAGGCGGTCTGACGTGGCGGATCCGCAGCGCTTTCTCGATCAGGTCCGCAGCGACGCCTTCGACATCGCCAACGATGCCGAGATCGGGGGGCTGCGCGTGCCGGCGCTCGCGCGCGCCGTGCTCGACCGCCTTGAGGAAGCCGGCGTTTCCGCCGACAGCCAGATCGCGTACTACCGGCACGAGCGCGCCAACGTCCACGCGGAGGTGCACGCCTACGCCTGCGACACCGAAGACGACATCATTTCGCTCTTCTACCTCGTCGACGCCAACGAGGACGTCCCACTGGGCGATCCGGCGTCGGCGGGAAACATTTCAAAGGATCTGCTTGACCGCGCCTTCCGCCGACTGGAAGCCTTCGTCAAGCTCGCCCAAGCGGATCGCGCGCCGGATCTCGAACCCTCGCAGCCCGCGTCGGAGCTTTTCGATCTCGTCCACGGCGCGGCGGACGCCGGCCAGAAAATCGCTCTCAATGTCCTGGCACTCGGCATGGTGTCCGAGCGCGCGGCGACCAGCGAGCAGAAGAAGGGCCTTGAGCGGGAGGTCTGGGATCTCGATCGCCTAGTCAAGACCTGCGGCGGCGACGGCGAGGAGCGGCCTGCCATCGATTTCCTCGGGGAGTTCGGCCTGTCGCTCCCGTGCCTCGTGACGCCGAAAACGGACGACGGCCTGCAGGTGTTCATGACCTGGATCCGCGGCGACATCATTGCCCAGATCTACAACACCTACCGGAGCCGCCTTCTTGAGCGCAACGTGCGCTCGTTCCTGCAGTTCACGGGAAAGGTGAACAAGGGCATCCGCGAGACGGTTATCGAGCGGCCGACGAGGTTCCTCTCCTACAACAACGGCCTCTCCGCGACCGCCTCGATCGTGGATCTTGAGGATTTCGGATCGGGTCTCGCGCGCATCCGCGCCGTCAAGGACTTCCAGATCGTCAACGGCGGCCAGACCACCGCGTCCATCGCGAGCTGCGCGCGCCGCGATCATGTTGACGTCAGCGGCGTGTCCGTCGCCATGAAACTGACCGTCGTGCCGCCCGACCGGCTCGACGAGTTCGTACCGCTGATCTCGAAATTCGCGAACACGCAAAACCGGATTCAGGAAGCGGATTTCAGCGCCAACCATCCCTGGCACATCGAGCTCGAACGCCTGTCACGCAGCACTTGGACAAAACCCACCGCCGAGACGCCGCGCGGCACGCGCTGGTTTTACGAGCGCTCGCGCGGGCAATACGCCGACGAACTGGCCAGCCAGGGCACGCCCGCCGGCCGCCGCCGCTTCCGGACGGAAAATCCCACGTCGCAGAAGTTCACGAAGACGGATCTGGCCAGGTACGTGCTGACCTGGGATCAGCAGCCGGCCATCGTCAGCCGGGGCGCGCAGAAATGCTTTGTCGATTTCATGAACCGGGTTCAGCGCGAGCGCCGCCCGCCGCCGGACGCGGCCGAATTCGAAAGGATTGCCGGCCTCGCCACGCTGTTTCGCCGCGCCGAGAGGCTCTATGGCGAGATGGGCTATCAGGGATATCGCGCCCAGGTGGTGACCTATGCGATCGCCCGCCTGTCGCACGCTCTCGGCCGGCGGCTGCCCTTCGGTGAGATCTGGAAAGATCAGGAAATTCCAGACGACATCAAGGCCTCGCTCGCGAAGGTCATCGTCGGCGTGCGCGATGTGATCACGCAGCCGCCCGGCAACCGCAACATTACGGAATGGTGCAAGCGGGAGGACTGCTGGTCCGCCATTCTCGCGCTTCCCGTCGCCATCGACGGCGCCACCGCCGACACCTGGATTCCGGCCGCGCAGCGACCGCATCAGCCGACGAACGCGGACGGCACCGTAATCGCGGTTGCAGCCGTCCCGTCCGACGTGTGGCTCGCGGCCTCGAAGTGGGCGAAAGACACCGGCACGCTGCTTCCCTGGCAGCGGAGCCTCGCCTATTCGCTGGGCCGGCTGCAGGGCCGCGGCGGGCAACCGTCGCCGAAGCAGGCCATACAGGGGCGCAAGCTGATGATGGAGGTCATCCGTCTCGGCTTCGGCCACGACCATCTCACCAAGGAGATCGTGGAGGCGCTTGGCGACGCGGAGCCCGCAACCTAACGCTAGCCGAAGGATTGCCCGGCGTGACCAAGCGAGAACATGAGCGTGGCATCTTCGGGGCTTTCGTCCGGACAGAGCCGGCGTTCGCCGGCGAGCCGCTGGCGGAGTGGTGGCAGCCGGAGGATGAGAAAGACTTTCCCGACATCGAGGCGAAGACTGACAGGGCAACAACAACAGCGAACACATCTATTACGTCTGGCTTCACCCGAAGCCAAAGGCCCGCATCAAGCCGGGGAAAGTGGCGACGTTTCGCGCGCAGCTCTTTTCCTGTATTCACGACTGCGACGTCCGCTGGCCCAACGAGCGCTTCTGGCAGAGCCCGCAGGGGCATCAGCTCGTGAACGACGAACTGGCCGCCTATCCGCTTCTCGGCAATACTTCAACGCCATCAAGCTGTGGCCCAGGCGCCATTCCCTGACCGGTGATGCGCGCGCCACGCCATCGTGATCACCTGTTCCACGGCATCGTGATCACTCATTCCACGCCATCGTGATCACCCGTTCCACGGGTCGTGATCACCGATTCCACGCCTCGTGATCACCGGTCGGACAACGCTGAGCATCGGGTTCTGCCATCGTGTCGTTGGGAAGATGCCCAAGGAGTGCGATGGCCACGGAACGACTGCTCATGCGACACATTCGAGAGATTCTGCGGTTGAAGTGGACGTTACGCCGGAGTCACCGGGACACGGCCGGGAGTCTGGGGATCAGTGCGGGCGCAGTCGCCTCGGTGGTGACCCGGGCCAAGGCGATGGCGCTCACCTGGGACGCCGTCGGCACGCTCAGCGACGACGCGTTGGAGCGCACGCTGTATGGGCCGAAGCTCGGGCTGACCGTGGTCCGGCCGGGTCCGGATCTGGTCTGGATGCACACGGAGCTGCGCCGGCCGGGCGTGACGCTGGAGCTCCTGCATCTCGAGTATCTGGCGACGCATCCGGACGGCTACCGGTATTCGGCGTTCTGCGGGCACTACCGGCGCTGGCTGGCGCAGCAGCGCACCTCGATGCGTCAGGTCCACACGGCGGGCGAGAAAACGTTTGTCGACTACGCGGGCCAGCGGCCGTCGTTGGTCGACGCGGCGACCGGCGAGATCGTGCCGGTCGAACTCTTCGTGGCCGTGCTCGGCGCTTCCAACTACACCTACGCCGAGGCGACCCTCACGCAGCGGAGCGTTGATTTCATCCAGAGTCACACGCACACCGTGGAGTACTTTGGCGGTGTCTCCGCGGTGGTCGTGCCGGATCAACTCCGGACGGGCGTCACGGATCCCTGCCGGTATGAGCCGCGGGTCCAGCGGACGTACACGGACTGGGCGTGGCACTACGGCACGGCGATCGTGCCCGCACGGCCCGCGAAGCCTCGCGACAAAGCGAAGGTCGAAGTCGCCGTGCAGGTCGCCGAGCGCTGGATTCTCGCGCGGCTGCGCAACGAGACCTTCTTCACCCTGGCCGCGTTGAACGCCCGGATCGCCGAGCTCCTCCTCGATCTCAACGACCGTCCGATGAAAGGGTACGGCGGCGCTTCGCGGCGCGCGCTCTTCGAGCGTTTCGATCGGCCGGCGCTGCAGCCGCTCCCGCGCGATCGCTACGTCCACGCCGACTGGTCCCACGCACGCGTCAATATCGATTATCACGTCGAGGTCGACCGGCACTATTACTCCGTCCCGCACGCCTTGATTCACGCCGCCGTCGAATCTGCCTGACGGCGACGACGGTCGACGTGCTGCTGCGCGGCGCGCGTGTGTGGCTCCACGTGCGCAGCTATGTGCCCGGTCGTCACACGACGATCCCGGACCACATGCCGAAGGCGCACCGCGCGCATCTGGAGTGGAGTCCCTCCCGCTTGATCGGCTGGGGCGCCACCATCGGGCGCCACACGGAGGCGCTCGTCCAGGCCTTGCTCGAGAGCCGGCCCCATCCGGAACAAGGCTATCGCTCGTGCCTGGGCATCCTCCGGCTGGCGAAGCAGCACGGCCCCGAGCGGCTAAACGCCGCGTGCGCCCGCGCGCTCGCCGCCGGCGCGCGCTCGTATCGGCACGTCGACTCGATCCTCAAACACGGCCTGGACCGGCTGCCCCTGGACGACGAGCCCGCGCCGATCGCGCGGCCGGTGCATGCCAACGTCCGCGGCTCCGCGTACTACGAACCGTCGGATCCCGAAGGAGACCGCTCATGCTGACCGAACCGACCCTCGATCGTCTCCGCGCCCTCCGGCTCGGCGCGATGGCCGACGCCTATCGCACGCAATTGCAGGACCCGGCGATCCGGGCACTCAGCTTCGACGAACGCGTCGGGATGCTCGTCGACGCCGAACATCTCTCGCGCGACAATCGCAAACTCACCCGACGCCTGAAGGAAGCCAAGCTGCGGATCCCGAACGCGTGTCTCGAGGACCTGGATACGCGCCGCGCCGCGAACTCGATCGGGCGCTGATCCGACAGCTGGCCACCGGTCGCTGGATCACCGAACGCCGTAACGTCCTCATCACCGGCGCGACCGGCGTCAGCAAGACGTACTGGGGTGCGCGCTCGGCCAGCACGCGTGTCGGCAGGGCCACCGGGCGCTCTATCGGCGCGTGCCGCGCTTCTTTCAGGAACTGGCGCTCGCGCGCGCCGATGGCTCCTACACGACCCTGCTCGCGCGACTGGCGCGCATCGACGTCCTGATCCTCGATGACTGGGGCCTCGCCGCCGTGACCGACGTCCAGCGCCAGGATCTCCTCGAAGTGATGGAGGATCGTGATGCGACCCGCTCGACGATCATCACGAGCCGAACTCCCGCGCGATCAGTGGCACGCGTATCTGGGCGACCCGACGATCGCCGACGCCGTCCTCGATCGCCTCGTCCACAATGCGTTTCCGATCACGCTGAAGGGCCCGTCGCGCCGGAAGGAGAAGGCCTGATGACCGACGGGCCGTGGACGGTGCCAGACCCATGGACGCGCAGACGCGCCCACAGGTCTTTGGAAAACCGCGCGGCCGCGGTTTCCCACACCGCCCACCGCCATCATCGGATCATGAACAGGAGAAGAACGCAGAACGAACACCGACCGGACATTGAGGCACTATCCCTGGAGGCGAACACCGGATAACCTATCCCGCAGCTCAGCGTCGCTTCGCTTCGATCACGATGCCGTGGTCCCCGTGATCACGATGGCGTGGACGGACTGATCACGATGGGTGGAATGCGCACGGTGAAATCGAGCAGTGGCCTGACGGTATCGACTGGATCACCTTTCCAATGCGCGGCGGCGCTTTCTCCCCCGACATCATGCTGGAGCCCCTGCGTGAATTGATCTCCGACAAGATCGCTCATTACGCCAACGCTGGTCTCGGCTTCGACGATTTGTCGTTGCTCGTGTCCTACAACCTGGCCTGGCTCTACAATCCTCCGGCTGAGACCCGGTTTCAGTCGTTTGAGGACGCCGCCGCGGAGATCAGCCGTTTTCTCGACGGCGACTTCGGTCCCTTCCACCAGATCTTCCTGTTCATCGCCACAGAGCCCGCGCGCGTCCTGCGCATCGCGTAAGTGCCCTCTGGCGTCCTTCCTTTCCCTTTCTCTCGCAGGGCTGTTCGCGTCAGCCCTGAGGCTCTCCATCGCGGTTTCGCATAGGTCGCGCCAGCAAAGAAGTTGTCACGCCCTCTGCAACGGGTTCTCGCCATCAGGGCTGATGCTATTTCTCCTCCTGTTTCGTTGAGTTCGCTCTCCGGCTTTGTGAGAGAGCGAACCCAACCAAGAAAGGAGAGACCAAACATGCCTTACGAAATACAGACCTACGCGCTGGTCGACGGCTGGACCAATACATGGTTCTACCAGGATCTCGACGGCGTGATGCGCCCGGAGACCCTCGTCACGGCTGAACAAGCAGAGGCCGCTCTCGCCGAGCACCTCGACGACCTCCACCACGCCTACTGGGCAGGCCAGATCGAGGACGACGACCACAAGGACTTCCGCATCTGTTACGTGACGGAGGCGACAAGCCAACCAACCATCCAGCAAACAGGAGCATCAACATGACTGACACCACCAACATCCCCCTCAACAAGCTGACAGCCTGGAAGGGCAACGTACGCAGAGTCCAGAACAAGGCCGCGATCGACGAGCTGGCGGCGAGCATCAAGGCCCATGGGCTACTTGCCATCAGCGACAAGCGCGTGACATTCGCCCTGCTCCCCGCGAAGCTCGTGACGCTTCGGTGTCACTTTTCCACCTCCCGACTGACCTTATGCGCCAACCACCGAGCCGCGCCTCGATCCGCCCACGCCTATCAAACATGCCGAGCTCTTCTTCGCAGCCACCGGCATCGCTGTCAGCCACGGCGGCAGCGGCGCCTTCTACCGGCCGTCAACCGACAGGATCGTGATGCCGATGATCGAGGCGTTCAAGGACGCGGAGAGCTACTAAGGGCCTGTCAGGAAATAAGTATAAGAAGTGACTTGTACTTTTTGAGGGGACGTAGTACGGTGCGGCGTGCCTGTCGCCACGCTCCGCGCGAAACATGCGGCGCTGCGCGCGGTGTTCACCGAGCGGTCGCGACGGCTGTGGGCGGCCACGGAGGCGCGCGCCCTCGGCTACGGCGGGATCGCCGCGGTGGCCCGCGCGACGGGCCTCTCGCCGGCGACTATCAGCCGCGGGCTGGCGGAGCTCGACGCCGACGCGCCCTTGCCCGGCGACCGGGTGCGCAAGCCGGGCGGAGGGCGCAAGCGGGCGACCACTCACCACCCGACGTTGTTGCGCGACCTGGAGGCGCTGGTCGAACCGACCGCGCCGGGCGATCCGGACTCGCCGCTGCGGTGGACGTGCTTGAGCACGCGCACGTTGGCCGTGGCCCTCGAGGCGCTCGGCCATGCCGTGAGCCACACGGTGGTGGCGGAGTTGCTGCACGGCCTCGGCTACAGTCTGCAGGGGAACGTCAAGACGCGCGAGGGCCGCCAACATCCGGACCGAGACGCGCAGTTTCGCTACATCGCGCGGCAGGTGCAGGCCGCCCAGCGCCGCCAGCAGCCGACGATCTCCGTCGACACCAAGAAGAAAGAACTCGTCGGGCCGTTCAAGAACGGCGGCCGCGCGTGGCGGCCCGCCAAGACCCCGCAGCGCGTCCGCGTGCACGACTTCGTCATTCCGGGCGCGACGGGCGGCAAGGCCATTCCGTACGGCGTCTACGATCTGCATCGCAACGAAGGCTGGGTCAGTGTGGGCATCGACCACGACACGGCGACCTTCGCGGTGCGCTCGATTCGGCGCTGGTGGCAGCACATGGGCCGGCCGGTCTATCGGGACGCCACGTCGCTGCTCATCACCGCGGACGCCGGGGGCAGCAACGGCGCGCGGCTGCGCCTCTGGAAATGGGAACTCCAGCAGTTCGCGAACCGGACCGGGCTCGCCATCACGGTCTGTCACTTCCCGCCGGGCACGAGCAAGTGGAACAAGATCGAACATCGCCTGTTCTCCCACATCGCCATGAACTGGCGAGGCACCCCGCTGGTCGACCTCGCCACCATCGTCAGCCTCATCGGGTCGACACACAGTCGAGGCCGGCCTGCACGTCCGCGCCGAACTCGATCGTGGACACTACCCGGCCGGTGTCACCGTGACCGATGCGCAGATGGCCACCGATACGCCTCGAACGGCATCGGTTCCACGGCGACTGGAACTACACCATCCACCCCGCCACGCCTCGAACAGGTCTCACAGTTGTTTCCTGACGGGCCCTAACGCGACGCTCGGTCATGAATGCTGCCACGCGACCGGGCACGAATCGCGTCTTTGGCGCGACTTCGGCTCGAAGCGTCTTGGCTCGGAAGGCTATGCCGTCGAGGAACTCGTCGCGGAACTGGGTGCGGCGTTTCTGTGTGCCGATTTCGACTTGGCGGTCAAGCCGCGCGAGGACCACGCCAGCTACATCGCCAACTGGCTGAAGGTGCTCAAAGACGACAACCGTCCGATCTCCACCGCCGCCAGCCATGCGCAGCTTGTGGTGGATGTTCTGCGCGGGTCGCCTTCTTCGGCTGCCGTCCAAGGAGCCATGGCATCTACCACGGATTGCGGGCTACCTGCTCTGTGAACACGCGCGCGACGGACTTGAATTTGTCGATTGAGCCGCCGCAGAGTCCCGCTCTCAACGGCGGCCAAGCCTCGCCGGCTGTTTCGGCTTCTTTGATGACGCGAAGCAGCGGACTCGAGTCACTCCGAACGCCCTTCGATCCGAACCGGCCAATCGGCCCCCAGCCCCGGTCCGATTGGCATGCGTATTCAAACGCGTACAGCACTTCGAAAGTGTCGAACGCTCTCTCGTATTCCGGGCCCAGGAACAGCAAGTCATCGAGCAACGGCTTGAGCACTTCGAACAGGTGATCGCTGCAAGGCGTATGGTGGCGCTCCAGTCCGGGCAGCAGCTGAAACGTCCGCGTCCGGCTATTCAGCCCTTCCGTTACCGCGGTTACGAGCTGCTTGTCGTTTCCGGAAGCGATGACCGGCGCGTGCATCAATGCCGCCAGCGCCGTGTAACGGCCGGTGGCCACGGCGGAAATGCCACACGCATAGAAAAGCTCCAGAACCGGATACCACTGGGTTTCAAGCCACCCGCTGTTCCCGCTGCCGCCCTGAATCCGATCGCACAGTCGCTTGACGGGGAGCATCAGCGTCTCCATGGGAGCGTCGCTGCCCCAGCGGCAGATCAGGGCCTCCACACGGCAAAGGTCGGCGACGATCTCGTCAAAGCTGGGAATCCGCTTCCGGAACTCTTCGTCCGACCACCCTCCTGTGAGCGAAAACCGCTCTTCGTGAAGCAGCGCTGAAACCCGCCGGACTTCCTCGCCGACCGCCTCGAACAGGCGCAGCTTGTACCGGTCATCTGAGACGTAACGCTTCGTTGCGACGACGACATTCATGGTGGAATCCGATGGCATCTATGCTGTCCCGAGTGCGACGGTTTACAGGCGCACCTGCCCTTCGATGGTTCTGGCGGCAACGCGCTCATTCGAGTAATGGCGCGGCGGCTCCCAGGACAGCATCAGCCGCCTCTCCCCGCAGACAGCGGCGCCGAGCCTGAATTCAGTCACACGCGCCGCGCGGCCGGAGCCGACGAGGGCATCGACGATCAAGAGTTCCGTCAGTTGCCGGGCAATTTCATCGGGGACGCGCGCGGCGCGCAGCGATTCCAACGGATCGGCAATTTCCGCAAAGAAACCCATGTGCTGGTCAGCCAGCGGATTGCGCTCGCCGAACAGCGCCGTGCGCAGCGCCAATTCCGTCAGCTCGGCGGCCGAACGGCCGTTGAAGCTCATCTCGACAAGGGGATCAGATTGCGGCTCGCGTGCCTCCAGTTGCAGGTGAATGGTCCTGGACCTCGCCGTCGTCGTGGTCGATTTGACCGCCTGCACACGGACGAATTTGCTCCGCCCGGCCCATGTGAACCGCGCGTCGTTTCCCCCAAACCTGTCACCGCGCAGCGCTTCGAGTGCGAGCGCCACTTCATCGTTGCGGACGCGAGCCGTCACCTGCAGCTCGCCGCCGTGATCGGCCACCTCGCTGGCGCGAAACACGATCTCTGCGAGCTTGCACCACGGCGCAAGGTCTTCGGCCGCGATGGCCCGAAGGCGTTCCTCGATTTGTGAACGGAGATCGGCTGGTGACGCGAAGGACGGCACGACGTGGAACGCCCGGACTTCAGTGAGGAACGACTCCTCGTGGCCTTCACGATCCGTGATGTTGGAGCACCACACCGCAATTCGCAGCCCCGATTTCTCCGCGTGCAGGTATTCCGCGTGCGTGGCCGAATACCTTTTGGGCAGCGGCTTGCCATAGCGCCGGCCGATCACGCCGACGTAGATGTCCGAGGTCTCTACCTCGCCCAGGTACGCGTCCTCAGGGTCGGCGTCGCGCCCGCCGAACAACTCGAACATGATCGGCGTCGCACCCACCGCGCGGATTGCCTCGGCCGCTGCCTGCCGCTCCGCCGGCAGCTCCGCCATCACGCTGGAAATGAATCCGCGTTTGCCCTGCGCCCATTCCCCCATGGCGTCGGCGGACGGGATTTCCGCAGCGGCGGCGCGGTCGATGATCAGCGGCTCGCCGGAAGATGCCTCGCGTCTGGCCATCGGAGTATTTTACGGCGACCGCGCGACGGCCCGTTCAAACGTGCAGGTCGATTGCCGGCCGACCAAACACACCCGTTGATTTTCGACCGTCCCGAAAGCGCTACTTTTCGGGACGGAAGCGCAGGGCGCAATCATTCCCTTGCGCGTCGCCCCAATCTGTCCCACAAAGAAACCCGCGAAGATCGGCTACGCGCGCATATCGACGGAAGATCAGGATCTTGACCTGCAACGGCAGGCCCTGCGAAAGGCGCGATGGGTCCGGATCTTCGAGGACCGAATCTCAGGCATTACAGGCCGCCGTCCCGGTCTCGATGAGGCGCTGGCGTACATGAAGCCAGACGACGTCCTCGTCGTCTGGAAACTGGATCGGCTCGGGCGCTCCCTCGCCCATCTTATCGAGATCACGCGCGACCTCGACGCGCGCGCCGTGGGCTTTCAGTCTCTTTCGGAAAACAGTTCATTTATGGCTGCGTTGGCACCGTCGGGCCTAACGGCGATACCGCGGGCACATGGACGGCACCGCTCGGAGCTCGGCGGGCAGGCCCTTCGCCAAGGCTCCGGCGGGCACTCCCTTCGCCAAGGCTTCGGCGGACAGGCCCTTCGCCAAGGCTTCGGCGGGCAGGCCCTTCGCCAAGGCTCCGGCGGGCAGGCCTTCGACTCGCCCGTTCGGGGCTCAGGACGCCAGTCGATTGAGGTCGGTGACAACGGCCTGCCACGAGCGAGCCGCGAAGCGGAGAGTCGAATGAAGTCGGCGGGGCCTGCCACGAGCCCTTCGACTCGCGGCGCTCGCTCAGGGCGCACCATTCGACGTGGCCTGCCATGAGCGAGCCTGCGGCTCGCCGAAGGTAGCCGCAGGCGAGTCGAATGGTGCGGAAGGGGGGATTCGAACCCCCACGTTCTTGCGAACGCCAGCCCCTCAAGACGATACCTGTAGGGTCAACGACCAACAATGACCTGTCCGATAGGTCAATACTGCGCGACTCACGCTACCTATCGGCCCGCTGGCTTTGCAGGACGGTGGATCGGCTCAGTTCCCGGTCGGCACGAGGCGCTTCAGCCCCTCGGCCCAGTTGATGACCAGGCGCAAGGTGCCGCCGTTCGCGCCGCGCTGCAGCATGAGGAAGTGCCCGTCAGACGTGACGTCGTAGCTCGGAATACTGGCACCCAAACCGAAGTCGTACTCGTCGGCGAAGAGAGGTGTGGGGGCTCCGAAGATCGGTTCCGCGCCGGACGTATCGACACTGACGGCGACCATGTGCCGGCCGTCGCGGTAGTAGATCTCGCGGCCCGTGCGACTCCAGCGCGCCTGCACGCCGCCGCCAGAAGAGACTGGATACGGGCGATCGAGCCCAGGATAGCGTCGAACGAAGATCGCCGCCTGACCCGACGGGTTCGACTGATACAGCAGCCAGTGCCCATCTGGTGAAAGCTGCGGGCCGCCGTCATACGCAGGCGTCGCGAGCAGTGATCGCGGCTCGAAGGCGCCGCTCAACGACATCTGGAAGATGTCTCCCGCCGTGTCGGGTTTGACGCGAACGACCATCACGGAGTCCGGATCAGGCCCCGGAGACGAGGGATAGTCGTTGCTGGACGCACCGGGCAAGACTGCCGACTTGCCGCTGCCATCGGCGACAATCCAGGACGGGACGCCGAACCGCCGGGCCACGACGCGCTTGCCGTCACTCGTCCACGTGGCGAACGCCGTGCCGACCCCTGCCGCCGTCAGCTGTGCGCGCGTTCCCCGCATCAGGTCCAGAACCTCGAGGAAGCGCCCTCCATCTTCAACGAGGAGGCGACGTCCGTCGGGTGAGAGGCGTGGGTTTGCGTACTCGCCGGAAGGCAGGCCAAGAGCCAGCGCCCTGCCATCTCGTCCCACAGAGACCACGCGATTCTCCAGGAAGCCGACCGGCGCATAGAGGAGAGTTCCCGTGGAAGAGAGACTCAACAAAAGCTTGCCGGTCACGTCCGATCCCACGACGCCGGAAGGCAGGACCGGCACGGCCTCACCGGCCACCCTCGCCGTGTGAGGATCGAGCCGCACCGCAACCAACGCTCCATCTCGGAAGAACAGCAGGTGGTTTGTCGGTGACCAAACGGGGCTTATCGCGCGTTCGGCGACCACCGACCGCGATCCACTGTCGATCGACACGGCCTCGATGCGCTCGGTACCTGCCGCGGCCGTCAGGCTCGAGAAGAGAACGAAACGCCCTCCCGGCAGCACAAGCGGGTGCTCGTGGAGTACTTCGCCGCGGGCGGCATCGAGCGCGGTCAGCGGGCGGGGTTCGCCCCCTTCTGCCGGCACGATCCACAGGGCGCCGGCGCGGCCGAACACGATGCCCGCAGGGCCCCAAGCGGGACTGGTCACGGGGTCCGCACCGCCGGTCAGCACCCTCCTCGAATGATCGATCAGAGAGTAAACAATGAGCTCGCCGGTGGCCGCACAGAACGCCAAGTTCCGACCGTCGGGCGAGAACGCGACCGCATCGACCCCGCCCCCGCCGGATACCTCCGTGATGTCCGCGCCATCGAGGTCACGAAGAAACAAGCGGCGAACGCCATCCTTGGCACCGGCGAAGGCGATCGTTCGACCGTCGGGAGCGATCTGAGGAGGGAAAGAGACAGGTTCCACATCCGCCGGGCGCGCAATGTCGACGTACGTTGGGTGGCCGGCAGTCGCGTCGGCGTCTGGCCGACTCCAGAACGCCCAGCCGGCAAACACCAGCAGGACAGCGGCCAGTCCCCAGGGCAACGCATGGGCAAGCGGGCGGTTGCGTGCAAACGCCGAGGCGTCGACCGCAGGGCCGACATCTTCGAGATCGAGTTTCGCGTCGCCAATGTCGCGAAGGCGCGTTCGTGGATCACGTTCCAGACAACGGGCGAGCAGACGCCGGACGCCCGGTCGTGTCGAGGCGGGGAGCCTCGTCCAGTCCGGTTCGCGCGTGAGCACTGCCGCCAGCGTGTCGCTCAATGTGTCGCCGGAGAAGAGCCGCCGCCCCGCCAGCATCTCGAACAACACACACCCAAAGGCCCAGATGTCCGCGCGCTTGTCCACGGCCTTGCCGCGCGCCTGTTCGGGTGACATGTAGGCCGCCGTGCCGAGGATCATGCCCATCTCGGTCATGGCCGGCGAGGTGATCGTTGGTGACATCGGGGCGCTCGTCGAGGCGGTCATGCCCGCGGGTTCCAGCGCCTTGGCGAGGCCGAAATCCAAGACCTTCACGATACCGTCGTCGCGCACCTTGACGTTGGCCGGCTTCAGGTCGCGATGGATGATGCCCTGCTCGTGCGCGGCTTCCAGGGCCTCGGCGATCTGCTTGGCAATGGGAATGGCCTCGTCGACTGGGAGCGGGCCCTGGGCGATGCGGTCCGCCAGGGTCGGCCCCTCGACCAGCTCCATCACGAGGGCCTTGGAACCGTCCGCGTCTTCGAGGCCGTAGATGTGTGCGATGCCGGGGTGATTCAACGATGCGAGCACTTCGGCTTCACGCTGAAGACGGGCCAAGCGCTCGACATCATTTGCCACCGCCGTGGGCAGCACCTTGATGGCGACCTGCCGCTTCAGCTTCGTATCGGTTGCGCGGTAGACCTCGCCCATCCCGCCCAACCCGATCTGCGCGTTGATTTCGTATGAACTGAGGCGGGTGCCGGGATTGAGTGCCACGCTTGAAACCGTCTCGATTATACGAAGTTGAAGGGGAAGGAACGCGCTCGGTCCCGATGAGCGGCGCGGCGAGCGACACCAGCCTGGCCCGGTCGTCACCGAAGTCGGTCGAACTCCTCCTGCGAGATGGCCAGTTGTCGAAGGATCTTGAAGAAGAGCGGCGGTCCGATGTCGCGCCCGCCATGTAGAGGGATGGTGACACTCCGGCCGTCGCCTTACGAAGGCGAGTGCCGCCGCGACCCGCTGAAATTCCCGCGCGGTCGCGCTAGGCATGCACGATTTCGGTGGTGTCCTTTGGGAGGGCCATCCCGCGGTCAAGATGCTCTTGCGCGATCAGCGCGAACACGTGTTCGAGTTCGGCCAGCGCCGCTTCGCGGGTGTCCATGAGCGCGTAGCAGCCTCAGAGAGCCGGGATCTCGGCCACCCAGGCCCCGTCGTCTTGCCGATACAGCACGACCTTGTAATCGTCGAAGCCCATAGGCGCGATTATACGACCCGGCTCGGGGGGCCTCCATCTGGCCCGGGTCTCCCAGGCAAGGCGGCCTGTCCCGATATTGACCACTGACTTGACCACTGACTTGACCACTTGACCAGCAATGACCACCCATTTCAGGTGGTCATTCTGGCTGTATGTAATTGATTCTAAAGGTGGTGCGGAAGGGGGGATTCGAACCCCCACGTTCTTGCGAACGCCAGCCCCTCAAGCTGGTGCGTCTGCCAGTTCCGCCACTTCCGCGTGGAGGCCGGGGACCGGCTCGAACTGCCGTGAATCCCGCGTCGTTCAGTATAGAAGAGTAGCCCGGACCCCGACAACTCATCCACTGAACGGCCGCCGCGCCTAACGCCGAATGCACTACACTGCGGCAATTTGCCGCCTGCTGGCGGCCCCGACTATCGGGCTGCGGATCGCTGACAGGACGGCACTGCCGCGGTGTCGCCGGGGAGCGCGCTGTCATGCCGAGGCTGTTCGCGGTCATTGTGGGCGTGTTCATCGCGTTGGCCGGCGTTCCCGCCGACGCGCAGACGAGCACGCAGGACCTCAAGCGGATGCGCCTGGATCAGATCCTCGAGATCCAGGTGACGACCGTCTCGCGGGTGCCGCAGAACTCGGCGACCGCCCCCGCCGCCGTCTACGTCATCACGCACGAGGACATCCGGCGCTCGGGCGCGACCTCGATCCCGCAGCTGCTCCGCCTCGCACCGGGGGTGCAGGTGGCCCGCATGAGCGGCGGCACCTGGTCCATTGGCATCCGCGGGTTCGCCGATCGGCTCGCACGATCGATGCTGGTGCTGATCGACGGCCGCGCCGTGTACTCGCCGCTGTTTGCCGGCACCTACTGGGAGACCCAGGACACGGTGCTCGCCGACATCGACCACATCGAGGTCATCCGCGGTCCCGGCGGCACGCTCTGGGGCGCCAACGCGGTCAACGGGATCATCAACATCATCACGAAGCCCGCCGCCGAGACCCAGGGGCTGCTGGTGGACGCGGGCGCCGGATCGGAGGATCGCGCGTTCGGGTCCGTCCGGTACGGCGGATCCTCCGGTTCGCTCAGCTATCGCGGTTATTTCAAGGCCTTCGACCGCGGCCCCGAGTTCCATCCCGACGGGAACGACTACGACGGCTGGCGCGCGGGGCAGGGCGGCTTTCGCGCGGACTGGCACCTGAGCAGCCGCCGGAGCTTCACGCTCCAGGGGGACACCTACGTGGGGCGGCTGGGCGAACGGCCGACGGTCTCGTCCTACACGAGCCCGTTCAGCCAGTCCACGAACGTGCGCGCCCCGCTGTCGGGCGGCAACGTGATCGCCAGGCTGAGCGGCAGCGGATCCAAGAGCGACTACCGGCTCCAGATGTACTACGACCGCACGAACCGGGACGAGATTCCGGTTGGCGAGGCGCGCGACACCGGCGATTTCGATTTCCAGCAGACGCTGCGCCACTGGAACCGGAACACGATCACGTGGGGCGCCGAGTACCGCGTGACCTCGGGCCGGATCACCGCGGTCGCACCGAGCGCCTTCGTGCCCGCCAGGCGGACCGACAATCTCTACACCGCGTTCGCGAACGACGAGCTCTCGCTCGTGCCCGGGCGGCTGCAGCTGACGGTCGGGTCCAAGGTCGAGCACAACGACTACAGCGCGTTCGAGATCCAGCCCACGGCGCGCGTGGCATGGACCCCCGACACCGCCAACATGCTCTGGGCCGCCATCACGCGGGCCGTGCGTACCCCCTCCCGCGTCGAGACGGACTACACCACGACGAGCTACGTCTCGGGCGCCGCTCCCCCGATATTCGTCCGCCTGATGCCCAATCCGGACTTCATGCCTGAAGGCCTGGTGGCGTACGAGGCGGGGTATCGCATGCGGCCGATGGAGTCGATCTATGTCGCGGTCGCCGGCTTCTACAACGACCTGCAGGACACGCTCAGCACCGAGCTGCTGAACGCGTTCGTCGAGCCCGGGTCCGGCGGGCCTGCGCGTCTCGTCCTGCCGGTCGAGTTCGGCAATGGCCTCCACGGCCACAGCCAGGGCGGTGAGGTGACGGGGGACTTCCGCCCGGTCCCCTGGTGGCGCCTGACGGCAAACTACAGCTACCTCGACGTCTCCATGACGAAGGACCCGGGCGGCAACGACGTGTCGCAGGAGCGGACGTACGAGGCACGAATCCCGCATCACCAGGTGCAGGCGGGTGCCTCGGTGGACATCTCCCGCTGGTCGGCCGACTGGATGTTCCGCTACGTGTCGGCGCTCCCGGCCGGGCCCGTGCCGGCGTACACCGCGTCCGACGTGCGCGTCGGCTGGCGGCTCGATCCGCACGTCGAGCTGTCGGTCGTCGGCCAGGATCTGTTCCACGGTCACCACCTCGAGTGGCCGAACATCGGCATCGAGCGGTCGGTCTACGCCCGCATCACCTGGCGGCCCTGACCCCGGTCCCACGCAATGCACCGCCACGCTGCTCCGGTCCTCGGGCTCGCTGTCCTCGCCGCTCTGACGGGCGGATCGCGGGTGACTGCCGCCGAGGCCACGCTGCAGCTGAAGCTGAAGGCCGCGATCGTCTCGAAGCTCCCGCAGTTCGTGCAGTGGCCGCCCGGGGCGTTCGGCGAACGCCGGACGATGGACATCTGCGTGGCCTCGCCGGACCCGTTCGGCCCGGACCTGCGGGAACTGGTCGAAGGCGAGTCCCTCGACGGACGCCGGCTCGTCGTCCGGAACGTGGAGCAGGAGGCCGACGTCGAGGGATGCTCCCTCCTGTACGTACCCGAGGGCACTCTTGCCGCCCGGCGCCCCCTGCTGCGGAAAGCCGTCGGGCTGCCAATCCTGACCATCAGCGACGATCAGCGGATCCTGGACGAAGGCGGCATCGTCCGGCTGCGCCTGGTGGAGGGGCGCATCCGGTTCGACATCAACGCCGAGGCCGCCAGGCGGGTGGGGCTCAGGATCAGCTCGCAGCTGCTGCAGCTGGCGATGACGGTGCGCGGAGGTGAGTCGTGATCCGGTGGTTCGCCTCCCTGCCGATCCACCGCAAGCTGATTGCCATGGCGCTGGCCGTCAGCACGGCAGCGCTGCTGGCGGCGATGGCCGGACTGCTGGCGTTCGACGTCGCCAGGTTTCGAAGCACCTCGACCGAGGGCGCCCACGTGCTCGCGCAGGTCATCTCGGAGAACGCCGCGGCCGCCATCGTGTTCGACGACGCGGAGGCCGCCCGGCAGATGCTGCGGAGCGTCGAGGGACTGCCGGTGGTGTCGCGGGCCTGCGTCTATCGGGCCGACGGCACGCTGCTGGCCGGTTACTACCGGTCCTCGGACCTGCGCTGCCCCGCGACGCCGGTGCCCGCCCGGAGCTGGCACGCAGTGTCGAGCCGCGTGCCCGTCGTCCGCAACGGCAGGGAGGTGGGTGCCGTCTACGTGGAGCGCACGCTGAGCGACCTGCCGGGGCGGGTGATCGCCACGACCGCCGCGGGGTTGTTCATGCTGCTGCTGGCCGGCGTACTGGCGTTTGGCCTGGCCCGGTGGATGCAGGTGCTGATCTCGCGGCCGATCGTGCAGCTCGCCCGCGCGGCCCGGGAGATCGGCCGCGGGGAGCTGACCGAGATGCCTCCGGTGGCGGCGCCGCCGGACGAGACCGGCGAGCTCGTCCAGGCCTTCTCGGACATGGTCCGCCGGCTGATGACGTCGAACCGCGCGCTCACGGCCGAAGTGGAAGAGCGGCGCCGGATGCAGGCCGAGCGCGAGGAGCTCCTGTCGAGGGAGCGTGAGGCCAGCCGCCTGAAGGACGAGTTCCTCGCCGCGGTGTCCCACGAGCTCCGGACGCCGCTGAACGCCATCCTCGGCTGGACGCAGGTGCTGGCCAGTACGAAGCCGACCGACGAGATCCTCGCGAAGGCGATCGCGAGCCTGCTGAGGAACGCGCGGGCGCAGAACCGCGTGATCGAGGACCTGCTCGACGTCTCGCGCATCATCACCGGCAAGCTGCAGCTGACGCTCACGGCCGTGGATCTGCGATCGGCGATGGAGTCGGCGGTGGAGGTCATCACGCCGGTCGCGTCGGCCAAGGGCGTGCATCTCGAGCTCATCGCGCCGGCGCTGCCGTGCGTCGTGCAGGGCGACTTCGATCGCATCCGGCAGGTGCTGTGGAACCTGCTGTCCAACGCGGTGAAGTTCACCTCCGCCGGCGGGGTCGTGAGCACCCGGCTGGGCGACGAAGAGCGCGGCTATGCCGTCAGCGTGACGGATACCGGCATGGGCATCGCCCCCACGTTCCTGCCGCACGTGTTCGAGCGGTTCCGTCAGGCCGATGGATCGACGACCCGCGAGCACGGCGGTCTGGGCCTGGGGCTGGCGATCGTCAAGGAGCTGACGGAGCTGCACGGCGGGACGGTCCGCGCGACGAGCCCCGGACCGGGGCGTGGCGCGACGTTCACGATCACCGTGCCGCGGCTGGTCGGCGGCCTGTCGGACGCGGCGTCGTCCGGCGACGTGGAGGACGAGTACGCGCGGCTCGACGGCATCCAGGTGCTCGCGGTGGACGACAACCCCGACGCGCTGGACGTGCTGGCGTCGGCGCTGAGCGTCGCGGGTGCGCGGGTGCGCACCGCCACGTCGGGCATGCAGGCGCTGGACCAGATCAGGCGCGAACGGCCGTCGATCGTGCTCTGCGATCTGGCGATGCCGGGCATGGACGGCTTCGACGTGCTCCGGCGGATCCGCACGCTCGACGATGTCAGGGCGCGGGATGTCCCGGTGCTGGCCGTCACGGCGTACGCGTCGGACGAGTATCGGGACCGGTGTCGCGAGGCCGGCTTTCAAGGGCATGTCGCCAAGCCGTACAACACGACGACGCTCATTCGCGAGATCGCGGAGGTCGTGGCGCGCGTCTGAGACGGCGGCCGCGCGGGTCCGGCGGCGCGGCGCGCCCGGTCAGGGTTTGGGCGTCTGCTGGGGGGGCGTCGGGGTCGACTGCTGCGGTCCCGCGGGCGCCGGCGTCGTCGGCTGGGGCGGTGCGGGTGCCGGAGCCGTGGCTGCGGGCTTCGGCATGGGCACGGCACCCAGGACGGAGCTGGGTCCGCGCTGGTGGATGACCGACAGCGCGAGGGCGCCGATCACGAAGAGTGCCGCGCAGATCCAGGTGACTTTCGTCAGCAGGGTGGCGCCGGTCCGGGCGCCGAAGGCCGCCTGGCTGCTGCCGCCGCCGCCGAAAGCCGAGGCGAGATCCCCGCCCTTGCCCTGCTGGACGAGCACCACCAGCATCAGCACGAAACAGGTGACCACGAAAAGCGTCGCAACGATGTAGTAGAGCATGGGGTCCGTCCGCGGCGGCCGAGCCGCCCGAATCCCCGAGTTTAGCACGGTCGTGGACGAAATTCGTCCCGATCCAATGGCGGCGCGTCCCCGGGGCGCCGAACCGTATCTGCCCGCCGAAGTATCGGTTACGGGAAATTCGTCCCGATCGAACCGGGGGCGCGGCTGGCAAATTCGTCCCGATCGAATTTCGGGCGGCGGCGGGACGCCCAGGCCGCCGCCGCTACCACGAGCACGTTCGTGACGATGATGGGCGGCGCCTGCATCAGCAGGCCATAGCCAATCCAGAGCGCCGCACCGGCCATCTGCACGCGCCGCAGCATGCCGGGCTGCTGGAACGCGTACGACGCGACGAAGACCGCCGCGGCCATCCACCCGACGATGTCGGCGGCATGCACGGACATGGCTACGCCACCGCCGCATCCGCCTCGGGCGGCGCAGGCGGCAGCTCGCCCACGGTCAGCCAGTCGGTGCGCGCCCGCTCCCACTCCCTGAGCGTGAGGCCGTACGACTCGAACACGCCACGGATGGCCGCAGGCGGGCAGCCGACGATCTGCTCGAGCACCGGGACCAGCACGCCGAACGCGTTGTCGCTCAGCACCGTCCGCCGCGCGATGCGCGCGATGTGCTTGTTCTCCGACACCGCAATGGTGAACCCGTCGCGGTTGTTGACGTGCAGCATCACGTGGACGTCGGAACTGCCGTCGCCGACGTAGATCGTGCGGTCGGGGCTGATGCCGAGCTCGGTCTCCAGCCGCTCGACCGCGGCCACCTTGCCGTAGCCGGCCGGCACGCGGACGATGGACCGCACTTCGCCGCTGACCGGGTCGTAGTCGAGCTCGGTCCCGAGGACGTGGTCCGCCGGCACGATGCCGTCGAGCGCGGCCAGGACGACCTCACGCGGCGCCGCCGAGATCACGTAGAACGAGAAGCGGTGGCCATCGATGCCCTTCGAGAGGAAGTCCACCAGCTGCGGGATGTGCGTCCGGAGGCGTACGCGGCGCCCGGCCTCGGCGAGCTGCTCGCGGCGGACGCTCCTGAAGGCAGGATCGTGGCGCACGAGGTACGCGAGCTCGCCGCCCTGCTGCACCAGGTTGCTGCGTGCCAGGCCCGCGACTTTCTCATCGAAGTCCGAGACGCCCAGCAGCTCCGCCAGCACCCGGCCGGAGTCGTGGAAGCTCAAGGTCTGATCGAAATCCGACGCGAACAGGTAATGGCGAGGGGTGGCTTCGACAGTGCCAGTCATTGCGGGGCACTCCCTTGGATGATAACGAGAAAATAATTGCTATATCAATCTAACTGGCAACAGCATAGCAGCAGCTGGGGAAAGCAGTCAAGATGAGCACCTGAAGCGACCAAATATATAGCAAAAATGCCGAAATTCTCACGGCTGACATGCTGACTTGACCACTTCGTATAGTTGTCATACCATTGCCGCATGCCCGACCGCCCCAAGTACCGGCAGGTGTACGACGCGCTCCTGGCGCAGATCGAAGGCGGGCATGTCGGCCCCGGCGGACGGCTGCCGAGCGAGGCCGACCTGGGACGTCAGTTCGGCGCGTCGCGCATCACCGTCGCGCGCGCCGTACGCGACCTGCAGCTCGCCGGGCTCGTCGAGCGCCGCGCGGGGTCCGGGACCTATGTCCGCGCTGGACGCCCATCGGTCGAGCGCCCGCTCCTGTTCGGCATGCTCATGCCGGACTTCGGCGAGGTCGAAGTCCTGAGCGGCATCTGTCGCGGGATGATCGAGGCGCCCGAGGCGAAGGCGCACACGCTGGCCTGGGCGGCCGTCGGCCAGGCGACCGGAGGGCCGGAGGGTCGCGCCTGGCGCGCGTGTCAGCAGCACATCGAGCGCAAGGTCGATGGCGTGTTCCTGGTTCCGTTCGAGTATCTGCCCGATCGGCACGCGCTCAACCGCCGCATGGCGGCCGCGCTGGACGAGGCGGGGATTCCCGTGGTCCTGATCGACCGCTCCATCGAGCCGTTTCCGCGGCGCGGCCGCCACGATCTGGTCGGGCTCGACAACCGCCGCGCCGGCGCGCTGGTGACCGAGCACCTGCTCGATCTCGGCTGCGAGCGGCCGACCTTCGTCGGTCTGCCCGGCGCCGCCTCCACCGTGGACGCGCGCGAAGCCGGCTATCGCGAGGCCGTCCAGCGACGGCGGCTGCCGATCGGACCCGACAGCGTCCTCCGCGCCGATCCGTCGGATCGCGCCGCGATCGACGTCTTCCTTCGCCGCCATGCGCCGGACGGCATCGTCTGCGCCAGCGACCGTACGGCGGGCGTGCTGATGCGGACGCTGCTGGATCTGGGCACGGACGTGCCGGGGAACGTCCGCATCGTCGGCATCGACGACGTGGAGTACGCGCCGCTGCTGCCGGTCCCGCTCTCCACGCTTCGCCAGCCGTGCCGCGAAATAGGAGTGGCGGCGATGGCCGCGATGGTGGAACGGGTGGCGAATCCGGCGTTGCCCCCGCGCGACATCCTGCTGCACGGGCGGATGATGGTGAGGGAGTCCTGCGGGGGAAGCGACGCGCAGGAGGAGCGCGCGGTCAGCCGCGCGCCCGAGTCACGATCTCCGCAAAGGCCGTGACATCCAGCGACGCGCCGCCGACGAGCGCGCCGTCCACGTCGGGCTGGCCGACGAGCTCGCGGGCGTTCTCGGGCTTCACGCTGCCGCCGTAGATGACGTGGCACTCGTCGGCCGCGGTCGCGCCGAACCACTGACGCAGGCGCTGCCGCACGTGCGCGTGCGCCTCCTGGGCCTGGGCCGCCGTCGCGGTCCGCCCCGTGCCGATGGCCCAGACGGGCTCGTAGGCAATCACGAGCGCGCCGATCTGCTCGCCGGTCACATGGTCGAATGCGCCCGTGATCTGCCGGTCGAGCACCGTGAGCGTCTGGCCCGCCTCACGCTCTTCCAGCCGCTCCCCGATGCAGACGATGGGGACGAGTCCGGCCGCGATCGCCGCGCCGATCCTGCGGTTCACCGACGCATCGGTTTCGCCGAACAGCGTCCGGCGCTCGGAGTGGCCGACGATCACGTAGTCGGCGCCGGCCTCCCGAACCATGCCGGCGCTGACCTGTCCGGTGAACGCGCCTTCCCGCTCCCAGTAGAGGTCCTGCGCCGCGATGCCCACGTTCGAGTTCCGCGCCGCCTCCGCGGCGGCGTGGAGGGCGGTGAACGGGGGCGCCAGGACGATCTCCACGTCCTCGATATCCTTCACGAGGCTGCGGAATTCCTTCACGTACACGACCGTCTCGTGGACGGTCTTGAACATCTTCCAGTTGCCGGCGATGAAGGGATAACGCATCGGGCTAGCTCTTGTCGCTGAGCGCGGCCACGCCCGGCAGCACCTGGCCGCCCAGGAACTCCAGCGAGGCGCCCCCGCCCGTCGAGATGTGGGTGATCTGGTCGGCCACGCCCACCGCGTTGACGGCGGCAATCGAGTCGCCGCCGCCGACGATGGTCGTGCCGTTCACGGCCGCCACCGCACGGGCCACCGCTTCGGTGCCGTGCGCGAACTCCGGGATCTCGAAGACGCCCATCGGCCCGTTCCAGACCACCGTCCTGGCCGTCTTCAGCACGTCTGCGTAAGCCGTCGCCGTTTTCGGGCCGATGTCGAGGCCCATCCGGTCGCCAATGGCGGGATCCGTGACCGCCAGGACCTCGGTCGGCACGCCGGCCTCGAGCCGCGGGGCGACCACGTGATCCTGCGGCAGCTCCAGCCGGACCTTGCGCTGCCCGGCCATGGCCACGATGTCGCGCGCGCTGCCGAGGCGTTCGGCCTCCACGAGCGACGTGCCGACGGGCAGGTTCTGCGCCTTGAAGAACGTGTAGGCCATCGCGCCGCCGATGAGCAGCACGTCCACCTTCCCGAGCAGGTTCTCGATCACCTGGATCTTGTCCGAGACCTTCGCGCCACCCAGGATGGCCACGAAGGGCCGCACCGGGCGCTCGATCGCGTCGCCGAGGTACTGGAGCTCCTTCGCCATCAGGAAGCCGGCCGCGCCGCCTCCCATGGCCCGCACGATGCCCTCGACCGAGGCGTGCGCGCGGTGCGCCGACCCGAACGCGTCGTCCACGTAGAGATCCGCCAGCGATGCCAGGGCGGCGGCGAACGCCGGATCGTTCTTCTCCTCCCCGGCGTGGAAGCGGAGGTTCTCCAGCAGCGCGACGTGCGGGCCCGCCGCGGCCTCGGCCACGGCGCGCGAGGCGGCCGCACCGATGCAGTCCGAGGCGAAGACGACCGGCCGGCCGAGCAGCTGCGCGAGGCGGTCGGCGACGGGCCGCAGGCTGAACTCGGGCGACGGCTTCCCCTTCGGCCGGCCGAGATGCGAGGCGAGGATGGCCGTGGCGCCCTTGTCGAGCGCGTAGCGGATCGTGTCGAGCGACGCCCGGATCCGCGTGTCGTCGCCAATCGTGCCGTTCTTGATCGGCACGTTGAAGTCCACGCGGATGAAGACGCGTTTGCCCGCGAGATCGAGGTCGGCAATCGAGCGCTTCATCGGCGGCTAGAACCCCTTCTTCCCCAGGACCAGCGCCAGATCCACGCAGCGGCTCGAGTAGCCCCACTCGTTGTCGTACCAGGACATCACCTTCACGAAGTCACCGTCGATCACCTTCGTGTAGGCCGAGTCCACGATGGACGAGTGGCTGTTGCCGCGGAAGTCGATCGAGACCAGCGGCGCGTCCTCGACGGCCAGGATGCCCTTCAGCGGGCCGGCCGCGGCGGCGCGAAACGCGTTGTTGATCTCGTCGGGGGTGGCCTTCTTCGAGATCTGGGCGACCAGGTCCACGACCGAGACGTTGGCGGTCGGCACCCGCATCGCGATGCCGTCGAGACGGCCCTTCAGCTCGGGCAGCACTTCGCCCACGGCCGAGGCGGCGCCGGTCGTGGTCGGGATGATCGACAGGGCGGCCGCGCGGGCCCGCCGCAGATCCTTGTGCGGCAGATCGAGCAGGTTCTGATCGTTCGTGTACGAGTGCACCGTCGTCATCCAGCCGCGGACGATGCCGAACTGCTCGTGGAGGACCTTCGCGAACGGCGCCAGGCAGTTGGTCGTGCAGGACGCGTTCGAGATGATGTGGTGCGTCTTCGGGTCGTACTTGTCGGCGTTCACGCCGAGCACGATCGTGATGTCCGGCTTCTTGGCCGGTGCGGTGATGATGACCTTCTTCGCCCCGGCTGCGAGGTGCTTGGCCGCCGAGTCGCGGTCCGTGAACCGCCCCGTGGACTCGAAGACGATGTCGACGCCCATCGACTTCCAGGGCAGCTCCGCCGGATCCTTCACCGAGAGCACCTTGAAGGTGTCCCCAGCCACCGTGATCGTGTCGCCCGCCGCCGAGACCGGCACCGTGAGGTTGCCCAGTATCGAGTCGTACTTCAGCAGGTGCGCCAGGGTCTCGGTGCTGGTGAGGTCATTGACCGCGACGAAGTCCAGCTCCGCGTTGCCGAGGGCGGCTCGGAGGATGTTGCGGCCGATGCGCCCGAAACCGTTGATGCCGACCTTGAGACCCATGAACGTGCCTCCGCGAGAGTCGTGGAACGTGTGGTAGTAGTGCGGGTCGTGCCTACCGTGTCAAACGTCAGATTGTAGTGGGCCGGCTTGCGCACGGTCAAACCCGCGACTATACTCAGGTCTCGATAAACGCCCATAATCCCGCGCGTTCACGGTTTCCAACTCGCCTCATGTACGCCATCTACAGCGTCGTGCTGGCGCTGGCCCTCCTGGTCGGTGCGCCGTGGTTCCTGTACCAGGGCATCCGCCGCCGGAAGTACGTCGGCAGCCTCCGCCAGCGCTTCGGCGACCTGCCCGTGGCGCTCAACCTGGATGGCGAGCCCTCGATCTGGATCCACGCCGTGTCGGTCGGGGAGGTCCTGGCGGCCCGGCCCCTCGCCGACGGGTTGCGAGCCCGCTACCCCGGCTTCCGGCTGTTGGTCTCGACGACCACCGCCGCCGGGCAGCAGCTCGCCAGGCGCCAGATGCCCGAAGCCGACGCGGTGTTCTTCTTCCCGATGGACTTCGCGTTCGTCGTGCGCCGCGTGCTCGAACAGGTGCGGCCCCGGATGCTCGTCCTCATGGAGGGTGAGATCTGGCCGCACGTGCTGCGCGAATGCCGGCGGCGCGGCGTGAAGACGGCCGTGGCGAACGGCCGCGTGTCGTCGCGCTCCTACGCGCGCTACCGGCTGATCACGCCCTGGCTGCGCCACGTCCTGGGCGACGTGGACGCCTTCTGCATGCAGAGCGAGGAGGCGGCCCGCCGGATGATCGCGCTCGGTGCGGATCCGGCGCGCGTGGAGGTCACGGGCAGCCTCAAGTTCGACGCGGCCCACGTGCCGGCGCCCGCCGTGGCGGGACGGCCGCGCGACCGCGTGCTGCGGTACTTCCGCGTGCCGCCCTCCCGCGTGGTGATCGTGGCGGGCAGCACGATGCGGGGCGAGGAAACGGCCCTGCTGGCGGCGTTCCGACGGGTCAAGGCCGCCCTGCCTCAGGCCCTGCTCGTGATCGCGCCGCGTCATCAGGACCGCTTCACCGAGGTGATGCACCTCTCGCGGGGCGAGGGCTTTGCCACCGAGCGCAGGAGCGAGCTGGCCGTGGACACCGAGCCCAGGGCCGACGTCGTGGTGCTCGACACGATTGGCGAGCTCGCAGCCCTGTACCAGGTCGCCACGGTGGCGTTCGTCGGCGGGAGCCTGGTGTCCACCGGCGGGCACAACATCCTCGAGCCGGCGGTGCACGGCCGGCCGATTGTGTTCGGGCCGTCGATGTCGAACTTCGCGGAGATTGCCGAGCTCTTCCTGGCGCAGGGCGCGGCCGTGCAGGTGGCCGACGCGGCCGGCCTCGAGCATGCGCTCACGGACCTGACGGCGGATCCGGTCCGGCGCGCCGCGCTCGGCGCCGCGGCGCGCGCGCTGGTGGATGCCAACCGGGGCGCCACGGGCCGCACGCTCGACATGCTCGCGCGGCTGCTTCCCAGGCCCGCCGTCGTGCGGCCGTTCCGCCGGGTGCACTGAGCTGATGCGCGGCGGCCTGCCCCCTGGAGCGCCGACGGTTTCGTGCTGACGATTGCCAGCCAGCTCTACGCGTTCGGCGCTCGCACGCGCAGGTCCGTCGCGCGCCGCCACCCGGACCGTGCCCGCCGATTGTCCCGGCCCGTCGTGTCGGTGGGAAACCTGGCGGTCGGGGGCACCGGCAAGACGCCGCTCGTGGCCTTCATCGCCGGGCGCCTGCTCGCTGCCGGCGAACGGCCGGCGATCCTGAGCCGCGGCTACGGGCGCCGGCTGCCCGACGACGGCGTGACCGTCGTGAGCGACGGCGCGCGGCTGCTCGCCGACCTCGATCGCGCCGGCGACGAGCCGCTCATGCTCGCCCGCCGCCTGCCGAAGGTGCCCGTCGTCGTGTCTGCCGATCGCTACCTGGCCGGACGCCTCGCGGAGCTCGCTCTCGGCGCCACCGTCCACATCCTGGACGACGGGTTCCAGCACTTCGGGCTGGCCAGAGACGTCGATCTCGTGCTGGTGGATCCGGCCGACCTCGAGCACCCGCGGACGCTGCCGGCGGGACGCCTGCGTGAGCCCGTCTCGGTGCTGCAGGATGCCGATGCGCTCCTCGTCACGGATCCGTCGGCCGACCTGGCCGATCTGGCGGCCCGCACGGGCGCTCGGCGTGCGTTCGGGCTCGTGCGCCAGGGCGGAGCGGCGGTGGAGGACGCGCTCGACGGCATTCACCAGGTCCCCCGCGGCTGCCGCGTGGTGCTCGTCAGCGGCATCGCCCGCCCGGAGCGGTTCGAGGTCGAGGTCCGCGCGGCCGGATACGATGTGGCGGCGGCGGTGGCGTTTCGCGATCACCATCGCTACACGCCGGACGACGTCGCGCGCGTGTCTCGCGAGGTGAGCGCGGTCGGCGCGGCGCTCGTCCTGACGACCGACAAGGACCTCATGCGACTGCTGCCGCTGAGGCCGTGGCCGTTTCGCGTGGCGGTCAGGCCGCTCGCCGTGCACGTCGCCGGCGACGAGTTCGAGCCCTGGCTCCTCGGGCGCGTGCGGTCCGCGCGGGGCGAGCGCGCGCCGGAGCCGGACGCGTGAGGCACCGGGTCGAGCACGCGGGCGTGCGCGCCGTCAGGGCGATGGTGCGGGTGCTGCCCTCGGCGGTCGCGCGCGGCTTCGGGGCCGCGCTCGGGCTGACCTTCTACGCGCTCGACCGCGTGCACCGGCGCGTGGCCGACGCGAACCTGGCCATGGCGTTCCCGGCGCGGACGCCCGCCGAGCGGCGGCGGATCACCCGCGCGATGTTCGTCCACTTCGGACGCCTGCTGTTCGAGCTGCTCCGCTTCAGCTCGCTCACGCCGGACGGCATGCGGCGGCGCATCGAGTTCGAGGGCGAGGAGCGCGCGCGGGCCGCCTACGCGCACGGCAAGGGGGTCCTGTTCTTCACGGGCCACTTCGGATACTGGGAGATCCACGCGATCGGGCACGGCCTCGAGATCCAGCCGATCGGCGTGCTGGCGCGCGCCCTCGACAACCCGATGCTGAACGAGCTGCTCGAACAGGTCCGATCGCAGACGGGCAACTTCGTGATCTACCGTCAGGGCGCCGTGCGCCGCGTGCTCCGCGCGCTCGCCGCCGGCCAGGGCGTCGCGCTGCTGATCGATCAGCACATGCACAGCCCCGACGCGATCTACGTGGACTTCTTCGAGCGGCCGGCCGCGACGACGTCGATGCTGGCGGCGCTGGCGCTGCGGACCGGCGCGGCCGTCGTGCCGGTGTTCGCACTGCCGCTGCCCGGCGGGCGGTATCGCCTGATCTACGAGCACCCGGTCCCGCCGCCCGACAGCGACTCGCCGGACGCCGTCCGCGAGTTCACGCAGCGCTGCACCGACGTGCTGGAGATGTACGTCCGGCGCCATCCCTCGCTCTGGCTCTGGATGCACCGGCGCTGGCGCGACGCCCCCGTGCCCGCTGGAACGCCGGGCATGTTCCCGCACGCGCGCGCCGAATCCGGGGAGCCGTCGGCATGAGGCCGGCGACGGGCGATCTGGTGGTGCTGGCGCCCAACTGGCTGGGCGACGCCGTCATGCTGCTGCCGGCGCTCGTGTCGATCCGGCGGTGGCGCCCGGACGCGCGACTGACCGTCGCCGCCCGTGCCGCAGTGGCGCCGCTCTTCACGCTGGTGGACGGCGTGGACGACGTGCTGACCCTCGGGGACGGCCGCGGCTGGGCCGCCATCCTGAAGGGAACCGACCACGCCGCGCTGGGCGCCGGCGACTACTCCACGGCGATTCTCTTTCCCAACTCATTCCACGCCGCGTGGATCGCCCGCCGGGCGGGCATCCCCGAGCGCTGGGGATTCGCCACCGATCTGCGCACCCGGCTGCTGACGCGCGCGCTGCCACGACCGCGGCAGCGCCTGCACCAGGCGGAGTACGACATGGCGCTGGCAACGGCCCTCGGGGCGCCGCCGGCGCCGCTGATGGCATCGCTGCGGATCGGCGACGCGCTCCGCGAGCGCGCGCGATCCCTCCTGCAGGAACACGGATGGCGCGGCGACCCGCTGATCGCGTTTGCGCCGGGCGCCGCGTACGGGGCGGCGAAGCGATGGCCTCCTGACCGGGTGGGCGCGGCGGCGGCCAGGATTGCGGGCCATCGGGCCGCGACGGCCGTCGTCGTGGGCTCGCCAGCCGACGCCCGCACCGCACGGGAGGTTGCCGGCGCCTTCCGGCGCTCGATGGGCGGCGACCGCGTGAGGACCCCCATCGACCTCACCGGGCGCACGGACCTGCCGCTGCTGGCCGCGGTGCTCGCCGAGTCGGCCGCCGTCGTCTCGAACGATTCCGGCGCCATGCACGTGGCGGCCGCGGTCGGTGCGCCGCTGGCGGCCATCTTCGGCCCGACCGACGAGACGGCGACGGCGCCCCTGCCGCACCCCTCGCGCGCGCCCGTGTCGATTGTGACCGGCCAGGCCTGGTGCCGGCCGTGCGGACTCCGCACGTGTCCGATCGATCATCGGTGCATGACGAGCATCGGGGCGGACCGCGTCGCGGCGGAAATCGAGCGGCTGCTGGGGCGCCCGCCGGTGCGCGCGAGCGGGGGGGCGCCGTGAGGCCGGCGGTCTTCCTCGATCGCGACGGCACGCTCATCGAGGAGCGCGGGTACCTGGACCGGCTCGATCTGATCGCGCCGTTTCCCTACACGCCGGGCGCGCTGCGGCGCCTGCGCGAGGCGGGTTACGCGCTGGTGCTCGTCACGAACCAGGCCGGCGTCGCCCGCGGCTACTTCGACGAAGCGTTCGTGCGGGACGCACACCGGCACCTGGCGGAGCTGCTGGCGCGCGAGGATCTTGCGCTCGACGGATACTATTACTGCCCGCACCATCCCGACGGCGTGGTGGCCGAGTATCGACGCGCCTGCCGCTGCCGCAAGCCCGGGCCCGGGATGGTGGAGCAGGCCGCGGCGGACCTCGGTCTCGACCTCGCGCGGTCGTACGTGGTCGGCGACAAGTGGCTCGACGTGGAGCTCGCGCGCAACGCTGGCGCACGCGGCATCCTCGTGCGCACCGGGTACGGCGCGGGCGTCGAAGGCGCCGTGCCTCCTGGCCTCGAGCCGGCCGGCATCGTGGATACGCTGCGGGAGGCTGCCGAGCTCATCGTGACCGGCGGAGATCGCGGCCGAGTGGCAACCCATGGCTGAACGCATTGCCGGCGCCGGAGCGCCGATCGCCGCGCGCCTGCTGTCGCTGGTCCGCGCCTTCCGCGCCCGCCGCATCGTCGTGGTCGGCGACCTGCTCGCCGACGAGTTCATCTACGGCCGCGTGGAGCGCGTCTCCCGCGAGGCGCCCGTCCTGATCCTCCGCTACGACCAGACGATTGTGGTGCCCGGAGGCGCCGGCAACGCCGCGGGCAACGCGGCCGACCTGGGCGGCCGGGTGTCGCTGGCGGCACTGGTCGGGCGCGATCCCGCCGGACGGCGGCTGGTGGCCGGCCTCCCGCGACGGATTGGCCGCGCGTCGCTCGTCCGCCCGCCCGGCTACGAGACGCCGCTCAAGACCCGCATCCTGGCCGGCGGGATCCACTCGGCCAAGCAGCAGGTGGTGCGCATCGATCGCATGACCGCGGGTGCGCCCCGCGAGGGCATGCGGCGGCAGGTCCTTCGTGCCGCCACCGCCGCGCTCGACGGCGCGGATGCCGTGCTGGTGTCCGACTACGGATTGGGGCTGGTGACACCGGCACTCGTGGACGCCCTCCGCCGCCGGCTCGCGCGGGTCGCGGGCGGCCGGCGCGTGCCCGTGCTGCTGGACTCGCGCCACGACACCCTGCGCTATCGCGGCCTGACGGCGTGCACGCCGAACGAGTCCGAGGTCGAGCAGCTGCTCGGCGTCGTGATTGACGACGAGCCCGAGGCGCTCGAGCGGGCGGGCCGGATGCTCCTGCGGCGCACCGGCATGGACGCGGTGCTCGTGACGCGCGGCAGTCGCGGGATGGCGTTGTTCGAGCCCCGCCGGCCGACCGCTCACATCCCGATCTTCGGCAGCGACGAAATCGCGGATGTCACCGGGGCGGGCGACACCGTCATCGCCACGCTGACGCTCGCCCTGGCGGCCGGCGCGACCATGTACGAAGCCGCGCGCCTGGCCAACTATGCCGGCGGGCTGGTGGTCATGAAGCGGGGGACGGCCACCGTGTCGCCAGACGAGCTGACCGCGGCGATCCGGCGCGACCTCGAGCGCGGAGGACGTTGACGTGCCCGTGGTCGCCCTGGACGCGCTCGAGGGGCTCCTGGCCGCGGACCGGGCGGCCAGGCGCACCATCGCGTTCGCCAACGGCGTCTTCGATCTGCTGCACGTGGGCCACGTCCGGTACCTCCAGGCGGCGGCGGCCGAGGCCGATCGGCTGATTGTCGCCGTGAACGCCGATGCCTCCGTGCGGCGGCTGAAGGGCCCGGGACGTCCCGTCCTCGACCAGGGGGCTCGCGCGGAGGTCGTCGCCGCGCTGCGCGGCGTGGACTACGTGGTCGTCTTCGACGACGACACCGTGGGGCCGCTCCTTGAGCGGCTTCGTCCCGACGTGCACTGCAAGGGCACCGACTACACAATCGAGACCGTGCCCGAGCGGGAGGTCGTCCGCGCCTACGGCGGGCGCACCGCGATCTGCGGCGACCCCAAGGATCACTCCACGAAGGACCTGCTGAAGAGGATTGGCGGGTGAGGGTCCTGGTGGTCCGGCTGGGGGCCCTCGGCGACATCGTCCACACCGTGCCGGCGGTGGCGGCGCTGGCGGCAGCCAGGGCGGCGCGGATCGACTGGCTGGTCGATCGCCGCCATGCCGCCGTGCTCGAGGTCTTTGACCTGCCGGTTGCGCGGGTGACCGTCGACCCGTCCGGATCGTGGCGCGAGACGCTGGCCGTCGTCGGCCGCCTGCGCACGGAGCGGTACGACGTCGCGATCGATTTTCAGGGCCTGCTGAAGTCGGCGCTGCTGGCCCGTGCGTCGGGCGCGCGGCGGGTCGTGGGCTTCGCGCGCGCCGCCCTGCGCGAGCCGCTCGCCGCCGCCTGCTACACCGAGTCGGTGCCCGTCGCGCTCGACCTGCACATCGTCCAGAAGAACCTCGCCCTGCTCGCCGCGCTCGACGTTCGCGATCGCGAGGTCCGGCTGCCGTTGTCGCCGGCGGTCCGGCCGCCCGTGTCTCCGGGTGGGTCCGCGCCCGTCGTCCTCAACCCCGGGGCGGGCTGGCCGAACAAGCGCTGGCCGCCGGAGCGCTTCGGCGAGCTGGCGGCGGTCATCGCGCGCGAGCGCGGCATCCGATCGCTGGTTACGTGGGGGCCTGGCGAGCGTGTGCTGGCCGAGGAGGTGGTGGAGGCGTCGCGGGGCGCCGCGTCGCTGGCGCCGGCGACGTCGATCGCGGACCTCGTCCGGCTCCTCGCGGGCGCGCGCCTTGTCGTGTCGGGCGACACGGGGCCGATCCATCTGGCGGCGGCGGCAGGGCGCCCGATCGTCGGCATCTACGGGCCCACGAACCCGGCGCGCAACGGCCCCTGGTTGCCGGCCGACCGGTGCCTCTCGCGGTTCGCCCTCTGCGAGTGCCACCACAAGCGGCGCTGCACGGCGGCGCGCTGGTGCCTGGGCCGCATCGAGGTGGGCGAGGTCGCCTCCGCGGTCACCGACCGGCTCGGGAGCGCGGCCGGGTGACGCCGCTCTCGCAGGTCCTCGCCCGCCGGCGCGTGACGCTTGGCTTCGTGTTCGCGGTGGCCGTTGTCTACTTCGCGCGCCCGACCTGGACGTCGATCGTGGCCGGCGCGGGCGTGGCGATGGTGGGTGAGGCCATCCGGATCTGGGCGGCCGGTCACCTCGAGAAGAGCCGCGAGGTGACGACCTCCGGGCCGTACCGCTTCACGCGTCATCCGCTGTATCTGGGGTCGTCGGTCATGTCCGCGGGCGTCGCGATCGGGTGCCGGTCGCTGGTGGTGGCGGCGCTGGTCGCGGCGTACATGACCCTGACCATCGCGGCCGCCATCCGGACCGAGGAAGCGTTCCTGCGGGAGCGGTTCGGGGACGCGTACGACGCCTACGCCGAAGCGCGGGCGCCGCATGTGGAGCGGCGATTCAGCCTCGAGCGGGCATGGCGGAACCGGGAATACCGCGCGTGTGCCGGTCTGGTCCTCTTCATCCTGCTGCTGGCGGGGCGATTGCTCTGGACGACGTCGCGTTGACGAGGTTCGATTCGGCCGTCTATAATTGGCGTTTTGGCGGACGCGGAACGGTCGTCCCTGTGGGCCGGGCGGTTAGCTCAGTTGGTAGAGCACCGGCTTTACACGCCGGCTGTCACAGGTTCGAGTCCTGTACCGCCCACCAGCCTTCGCTGGCTCACGCCAGCTTCGGCTGGCACGCCATCGCACCGGTGACAGGTGCCGTGGAATGGGGATTCGAGGAGCGAGCGACGATTCATCGTCAATCGTCAATCGTCAATCTCCAATCGTCAATGTCTCTAGGGGTCGTAGTTCAGTTGGTTAGAACGCCGGCCTGTCACGCCGGAGGCCGCGGGTTCGAGTCCCGTCGACCCCGCCAACCTTCGCTCACGCTTGCCAGCCAACGCGTGAGCTGCGGTTGGCAAGCCACGCGAAGTTGTCTCGCCGTAGCCGCGAACCGGCGAAGGCGGACAATCTCAGGCGCGCCGCGGAGCCCGGTGGCCTCCGCGGCGGCCGCCTCCCACCGCGGATCACGCTTCGACGAGAAGCACCAGTGTCTCGGGAACGACGCCATCATGCGCCATTGCCTCGGCGGCGGCCGGGGTCTGCATGACCGCGTTCAACGCCTTCAAGTCCGGCACATCCATCACCACTGCCACCCGCGTCGGGTTCTGCGGATCCACGAACGTCCGGATATTGGTGATGCCAAGCGGTCCAAACAGTTCCTTGCGCTTCGGCGAGCGCAGCCAGTGATCCTGACCCTTCGTGATGTCGTGATATCCAACGATTGTCGGCATGTCGGCTCCTCCGGGATGCCGGGATGCTATCACCGGACGCCACACACGCGGAGGGCTGCCCCAGAGAGGCGCGCCCATTTGAATCCGTCGCGCTGACGCGCCACAATGGGCGTCGCGTGGGCGCGGCAGCCGTGCTGACGCAGGACTCATGAAGCGCGTCAAGCGAATCGGCATCCTCACCGCCGGCGGCGACTGCCCGGGACTGAACGCCGCCATCCGCGCCGTCGGCAAGGCGGCGCTGCAACGCAGCATCGAGGTCGTCGGCATCCGCGACGGCTTTCTCGGCCTCGTCGAGAACCATACCGTGCCGCTGGATCGGCATTCCCTCTCCGGCATCCTCACGCTCGGCGGCACGTTCCTCGGCACCAGCCGCGTCAAGCCGCACCGGATGGAGCTCAACGGCCGCGTGCGCGACGTTCGCGACACGATCCTCGACAACTGCGAGCGGCTGGGCCTCGACGCCGTGGTGTGCATCGGCGGCGACGGCACGCAGCGCAACGCCATCCGCCTCGTCGAGAAGGGCCTCAACGTCATCACGCTGCCGAAGACGATCGACAACGACGTCGTGATGACCGATGCGAGCTTCGGGTTCGATACGGCGCTCGGCGTCGCCACGGACGCCGTCGACCGGCTCCATAGCACGGCGCACAGCCACCACCGCATCATCGTCGTGGAGCTGATGGGACATCGCGTGGGCTGGCTCGCACTGGGCGCCGGCATCGCGGGCGGCGCAGACGTCATCCTGATTCCGGAGATCCCGTACAGCGTGAAGCAGATCGCCAAGGCGATCCGGCAGAGAAACGAGATGGGCACGAGCTTCAGCATCGTGGCCATCGCCGAGGGCGCGCTGTCGCGCGAGTACGCCGAGCAGTTCCGCGAGGCCAAGTCGCGCAGGTCCAAGGCCAAGACGGAGGAGGCGCTCGACGCCGCACGGGCCGAGCTGGCCGCGCTCGACGAACACCACGCCGGGAACACGATGCGGCTGTCCCGGGAGCTCGAGGAGCTGACCGGGCTCGAGTGCCGCGTCAGCATCCTGGGCTACGTGCAGCGCGGCGGGACGCCCTCGGCGGCGGACCGCCTGCTCGCGACGCGCCTGGGTACGGCCTGTGCGGACCTGATCGAGCGGCGCGAGTTCGGCGTCATGGTCGCGTCCCAGGGCGACCGCGCCGTCCCGGTGCCGCTCGACCAGGTCGCCGGCAACCGGAAGCCGATCCCCCTCGATCACCCCTGGGTGGCCGCGGCCAGGGCCGTCGGCACCTGCCTCGGCGACTGAACGCCCCGCACGCTCCACCTGCCGGATACCCGGCAAGTGCCCCCCTCGGAGGCATCACCCCGCCGTTTTTCCTGGGAATCCGCACGTGGGACGGCGCTTGCATTTGGGGAGGCCAGCATCGGCTTTCCGGGAGGCCCCGTCATGAGAGCGCTGTCAGGTCCGCTGTTTGTCACGTTGCTCGCCGTCGCCGGAGGCACGCCGGCCGCCAGGAACGAACCGATTCAGCCCGTTGCGCCCGCGGTCATTGCCAACCCCGCGATGGTCGAACTCGGCAAGCAGCTCTATTTCGACCCCCGGCTGTCGAAGTCCGGCTTCATCTCCTGCAACTCCTGCCACAACCTGAGCATGGGCGGCACCGACAACCTCCCGACCTCGATTGGCCACCAGTGGCAGAAGGGCCCGATCAACGCGCCCACGGTCCTCAACTCCCGCATGAACATCGCCCAGTTCTGGGACGGACGGGCGAAGACGCTGCAGGAGCAGGCCGGGGGCCCCATCGCGAACCCGCGTGAGATGGCGTTCAGTCACGAGCTCGCCGTGAAGGTGGTGAGCTCGATTCCGGGCTACGTCGAGGAGTTCCAGCGCGTCTACGACAGCCCCGAGGTCACCGTCGCCCGCATGACCGGCGCGATTGCCGCCTTCGAGGAAACCCTCGTCACGCCCAACGCGCGATTCGACGAGTGGCTCAACGGCGACATGACGGCGATCACGAGCGCCGAGCTGTCCGGCTATCAGCTGTTCAAGGCGAGCGGGTGCGTCATGTGCCACAACGGTCCGGCGGTCGGCAGCGCCTCGTTCCAGAAGATGGGCCTCGTGCAGCCCTACGCGACCGCGAACCCCGCCGAGGGGCGCGTGGCGGTCACGCGCAACGAGGCCGATCGGTTCTCGTTCAAGGTGCCGACGCTCCGGAACGTCGAGCTGACTTATCCGTACTTCCACGACGGCGCGGCGGCCACGCTGCACGACGCGGTGGACGTGATGGGCCGCGTGCAGCTCGGGCGCCGGTTCACCAACGAGGACAACGCCACGATCGTCGCCTTCCTCCGGACGCTGACCGGCGATCAGCCGTCGTTCGCCCTGCCGATCCTGCCTCCGTCTTCGGATCGCACCCCGGCGCCGGCGCCATTCGAGTGACGGTGCGGGCGTCTTTCAGGAGCGAGGTGCGACATGCGCCGGATTCTGCCGTTCTTGTGCATCGGGTTCTGCCTGGCGGCTGCGTGTGACAAGAGCTCGCCGACACGGCCCACTCCCGTGTGCACGTACTCGATCTCGCCGGCCACGCTCGACTTCGCCGACGCCGGCGGCGCCGGGAACGTGACGGTCTCGACGGCGGCGACCTGCGCGTGGACGGCCAGCACGAACGTCGACTGGATCACGTTCGCCGCGGGTGGCAGCGGCACCGGTCCGGGGACGCTCGCCTACAGCGTCGGCGCCAACGCGCAGCCCGACAGCCGCGCGGCCACGGTCATGGTGGCGGGGCAGGCCCATGCGGTCTCGCAGCGCGGGCGACCGGCGACGACCTGCACGTACAGCCTGTCGCCGACCCGCGCCGAGTACTCGAAGGACGAGGCAGATGGCCACGTCTCGGTGCGCGCGCCGGCCGGATGCGCGTGGACCGCCGTGAGCGACGAAAGCTGGCTCACGGTGACGTCGGGACGGTCCGGCTCGGGCGACGGGACCGTCTCGTACTCCGTCGCGCGGAACACCAGCGCCATCGATCGCTCCGCGAAGATCGCGATCGCCGACCAGGTATTTGCTCTGAGCCAGGCGGGCGACACCGGCATCTGCACGTTCTCGGTCTCGCCCGTCCAGTTCGAGCCGTGCATGCCGGCAGGGTCGGTGTCGGCCCGCGTGACGACGGCGGCCGGTTGCTCGTGGACCGCCAACCCGGACGCCTCGTGGTTGAAGGTCAGCAGGACGTCGGGTACCGGCTCGGCGGATCTGACGATCACCTTCTCCGAGAACTACAACGCACCGCGGGACGGCAAGGTCCTGGTCCGGTGGTCCGCACCCACCCTGGGCCAGAACCTCCTGATCGATCAGGCCGGCTGCCACTACGGAGTCAGCAAGACGTCGATCAGCATCGGCGCGGCGGGCGGATCGGGGACCTTCGACGTGCTGCAGGAGAGCGAGCCGATGATCTGCGGCGGCCCGCTGCAGGACGCGTGCGTCTGGTCCGCGAAACCGTCGGTCTCCTGGATCACGATCACGAGCAGCATGCCGCGCCAGGGCGACAACCCGGTGGCCTTCACGGTGGCGCCCAACGGCACCGGCGCCGCGCGAACGGGCACGATCACCGTGCGCGACAAGGTGGTGACGATCTCGCAGGCGGGATCGTGAGGGCAGGCGGCCGCGCAGGCGGCACGTTCGGAGGCGGGCGGCTCCTGTGCAGGTCACCTCCGGGAGCCTCGACGCACCCGTCCGGGATTAGAAGCCGAGCCGCACCCCGATCGGGCCCGTTCTCGCCACTGCCCCCGGTCTCAGGTCCGTCAGGACGAGGAAGTTCGTTGAACGGCGATCGGCGCTGGGCGGCGCGAAGCTGGGCCGGTTCGTCAGGTTGAATGCCTCCGCGAAGATGTCGAGCGTCTGCGAGCCGGGCAGGTGCAGGCGGTAGGCGACCCCCCGTGTCGAGCTGGAAGAAGTCCGGGCCCGTCGCGCCGTTGCGCCGGCCGTTCGAATCGGCCGAGTAACCGTTGGTGCCCGAGCCGCTGTAGGACCCCTCCGGCAACGGGTCGAACAGGATCCCGTTCTGTAGCCGCCGGACCTAACCGCGAGCCTCGATCTGCCACAAGTTGTTGATGCGCGACTGGGCGACGGCGCTCTGCTGATCGATGAACGTCAGCAGCACGTGAGTGCTGAGCTGTTTACTCCAAAGGAAAGCGCTTACGAGTTCAGTACGCCTCGACCGTCTTCACAGCTCCCGCCCGCGAACAAAAGGCGCCGCCGCCTGCGGTACCGCAGTTGCAGCCGCGATGCGAGACTCCACACAACGCCGCCACCTGAGGAGGTTCGAATGCACAGGAAAGTTGGCTTCACCGCACTCGCCCTGAGTCTGCTTCTGCCGGCGATGCTGCTGGCAAAGGGTGTCACCAAGACCAGCTTCACGTCCGATGGCCTGTTCATCACGGGCAGCAGCAAGATCACCGGAAACGGCAGCACCTTCACCGTGTGCGACTACTTCGACGCCGGGACCGGCGCCTTCCTCGGTCAGGTCGAAGACCCGTCCAGCGGCTTCAGCGACGAGGCCAGCCTCCAGGCCTTCTGCCTGGCGAACGCGCCTGCGCAGTAGGAGGCAGCCTCGGGGGGCGGCTGCGTGGCCGCCCCTCGGTTCCCGAGTTACCCACGGCCAGCCGCGGCCTGCTACAGTGGATCAGTGGGCAACTGGCGCGAGCGGCTCAGCCGTAGCGTGGACGGGCTGAGCGCTCGCCTGTCGGATCGTCCTGCGCTCTCCCGCGGCCTCCTCGCCGCCGCGGTGCTTGCGTCCTGGGTGACGTCGGCGCTCTTCATCGCGTTCTCGATCGACGTCATCACCACGATCCCCAACCGGAATGCGCTCCGGCACATCGGCGACATGGCCGAGGCGACGGTGCTCCTCGACGTGAACGACAGGCCGGCGTTCACGATATTCAAGGAGCAGCGCATCGAGGTCCCGCTCGCGCAGATCTCGCCGCTCGTCGTCAAGGCCATCATCGCCATCGAGGACCAGCGCTTCTACGAACATCGCGGCGTGGACGCCGTTCGAATCGTCGGATCGGCGATCGCGAACCTCCGGGCCGGGCGGCGGGCGCAGGGCGGCAGCACGCTGACCCAGCAGCTCGCCCGTCAGAGCTTCCTCACCCGCGACAAGACGCTGCGCCGCAAGCTGAAGGAGGTCATCCTGGCCGCCGAGCTCGAGTCCGAGTACTCGAAGGACGAGATCATCGAGCTCTACCTGAACAAAGTGTATTTCGGCGACGGCCTCCACGGGATCGAGGCCGCGGCGCGCGGGTTCTTCGGCACGCACGCCTCGGATCTCTCGCTGTCCCAGGCGGCGCTGCTGGCCGGACTGGTCAAGTCGCCGTCGGCCTACGCCCCCACGGTCAACCTGGACCGCGCCGTGGCCCGTCGCGAGGTCGTGCTGCAGGCCATGGTGGACGACGGCGCCATCTCGAGGGAGGCGGCGACGCGGGCCGCGTCGGAGCCGGTCGTGCTGAAGGACAGCCTCGGCCGCGACGATCCCCACGGCGCGTGGTTCAAGGAGGAGGTCCGGCGTCAGCTCGTCGCGCAGTTCGGCCTCGACCGCGTCTACGAAGGCGGCCTGATTGTCCACACCACGGTCGATCCCACGCTGCAGGCCGCGTCCGAACGCCTCGTGCTCGGCGCGCTGGACGCCATCGAGGCACGGCGCCGCGCGCGCGCGAAGCGCGCCGCGAAAGCCAAGGCCGACGAGCCCGACCAGCCGGACGACGACCGGGACCCGCTCCAGGGCGCTCTCGTGGCCATGGATCCCGGCACCGGGGAAGTCCGGGCGCTGGTCGGCGGCCGGGACTTCAGCCGGAGCAACTTCGACCGCGCCACCCAGGCGCACCGGCAGCCGGGCTCGGCCTTCAAGCCGTTCGTGTACGCCGCCGCCCTCGAGGCCGGCTGGCTGCCGGCCTCGACCATCGATCACCTCGACGAGCCGGTGCCGACGCTCCAGGGCGACTGGATGCCGGAGGACGAGCACGCCGACACGCCCGAGATGACGCTCCGCAACGCGCTGCGCATGTCGAGCAACCGGGCCGCCGTGCAGCTGCTGCAGCAGGTCGGGCTCCAGCACACGCTGGACGTCGCCTCGAAGGTCGGCCTCGGCTCGGTCCCGAGCGTGCCCTCGCTTGCGCTCGGCTCCGGCGAGGTCACGCTCGAGGGGCTCACGGCCGCCTACGCCACTTTCGCCGACAAGGGGGTGTTTCACGCGCCCGTCCTGGTGCGTCGCGTGGAGGATTGGGATGGCCAGGTGCTGTTCGACGCACAGCCGCACGACGTCCGCGCCGTCTCGGAGCAGACGGCCTTTCTCCTGTCGAGCATGCTGAGCGACGTCGTGAACTACGGCACGGCGTGGAAGGCGCGGCAGGCGGGGTTCACGCTGCCGGCCGCGGGCAAGACGGGCACCACCAACGACTACGTGGATGCGTGGTTCGTCGGGTACACGCCCTCAATCGTCACCGGCGTCTGGATTGGCTTCGATCAGCCGCAGACGATACTTCCGGGCGGCTACGCCGGCGACATCGCCGTGCCGCTCTGGGCGCGCTTCATGAAGGAGGCCACCCGCGGCGACAAGCCCGCCTGGTACTCGCCGACGCCGGGGCTGGTTGCCGTGGACGTCTGCCGTCTCTCGGGCAAGCGTCCCGCCGCCGGGTGTGACGACGTGGAAGTCGTGAGCGACTCGGGGGAGGTCTCGCACCGCTCGATGGTGTACACGGACTACTTCCCGCGCGGGCAGCAGCCGCTCGAGACCTGCCCGCTCCATCCCGGCAATTCGCTCATCGATCGGCTGGCCGAGCTGTTCGGACACGAGCATTCCCGCCCCGCCCCCATCCCGGCGTCGAAGGTGCCCACGCTCCCCGCCCTGGCGGCGCCGGAGGCTGCGCCCGCCGCTGCCGCGAAGGCGCAGGAGAAGTCCGCAGAGGAGCCGACCGAGAAGCGCGGGTTCTGGGCCCGCCTGTTCGGTCTGCACGACAAGAAGGACAAGAAGGACCAGAAGGACGACGCGCCGAAGCCGAAGTGAGGTGTCAGCTCGTACCGGCCTCGCGCTACACGTTCAGCACGATCCAGTCCGCAACGGTCTTCGGGCTGGCGTTCCGCTCGAGCGCGTCAAGGGCGCGGTCAACGGCCGCAAACGCCCGAAGCGCCCGATCGGTGGGATAGTGCGGCACCAGCGCCTGCAGGGCAGGCAACAGGTCGGCATTCACCACCGAGGCGGTATCCGCGCGGGTGGACAGCAGGCCGACGTCGCGCACGAGCGCCGCCAGCGCCTGAAGGTAACGGGCCAGCGACTCGCGCTCGCTGGCGCCGGAGCCACGGCCCTTGCCGACGATCTCCCGGGTCGACCCGAGCCTGGCGCGGGCATCTCCGGCTCTGGCCAGCTGTTCCAGGACGCGGCGCGCGGCGGTGCGGTGACTCTCGGCCCCCGCCGCTTCGTCCGCCAGACGTCCGGCGGCGCCCAGGCTGCCTTGCGCGATCGCCGCCACGGCGCGCGCCTCGGGCTCCCCGAGCCCCGCCTGACCCATCAGCCAGGCGGTGACGTCGGCGACCGGCAGGGGGCCGAAGCGCACGGTCGGACAGCGCGAGCGGACCGTCGGCAGCAGCGCGCCCGCCTGCGCGGTGACCAGGAGGAGCACGGATCCCGGCGGCGGTTCCTCGAGCGTCTTGAGCAGCGCGTCCTGCGAGTCGGCGAGCAGCGACTCGGCCGAGTCGAACACCACGACGCGTCGGCGCGCCTCGAACGGCTTGAACCCCACCTGCCGGACGATCTCGCGGACGGCGTCGATCCTGATCGTCCCCGTCTCGCCCGGCTGGATGACCTGTACGTCGGGGTGGGTGAGCCTGGCGATGCGGCGGCACGCGGGGCAGACGCCGCACGCGTCGAGCGGCAGCGGCTCCCCGGTCGAGGGCGCCGGCCACGGCGCGGGCCGCACCGGGTCGAGGCAGTTGAGCGCCTGCGCTACGGCGAGCGCGGTGAGGCGCTTGCCGACCCCATCAGGGCCCCCGAAGATCAGGCTCGGCGGCAGGGTGCCGGCGGAGACTGCTCGGGAGAGCAGGCCGATCGTCGCCGTGTGCCCGAGGATGTCTCGAAATGGCATGGGACGGATATGATGCTAGCGTAGTTTCAGCTGAGAGCTGAGAGCTGAGAGCTGATACCCGTGACTGCCGTCCCCTCGTCCGCCTACGTATCGGTGCGCTTCGGTCCCGCCGGGCGCGTCCAGACGTTCCTGCTGGCGGCGCCACCCGATCCCCCGCTCGCCCCGGGAGACGACGCCGTGGTCACCGTGGACCGCACGCCTGCGGCTGGCCGCATCGAGCCCCTGCCCGCAGCAGTGCTGGCGAAGCGCGGCGCGCTCGGGACGCCGGCGGCGGGCCTGAGACGGCCCACGGCCGCAGACCTCACCACGCGACTCAAGCACGAGCACCGGGAGCGCGAGGCGCGACGGTACGCCGTCGACCGGATCCGCGCGCTCGAGCTTCCCATGAAGCTATCGAAGGTGGAGGCGCTGCTCGACGGGTCGCGCCTCATCTTCTACTTCACCGCCGAGAGCCGCATCGACTTCCGTGAGCTCGTGCGCGACCTCGGCGCGCGGTTCCACACGCGGATCGAGATGCGCCAGATCGGGATCCGCGACGAAGCGCGCCTGCTGGGCGGCTACGGATCGTGCGGTCGGCCGCTCTGCTGCACGACATGGCTGAACGGCTTCCAGCCCGTGTCGATCCGGATGGCGAAGCAGCAGGACCTGGCGCTCAACCCCTCGAAACTCTCCGGTCTCTGCGGGCGGCTGAAGTGCTGCCTGCGCTACGAGCTGCCCAACAGCAAGGGCGTCGTGCGCGGCGGATGCGGCGAGGACGGCGGCTGCAAACACCCCGGCGGCTGCGGCACCGGGTGCCACGGCTGCGGCGGCTGAGCGCCCGCCCGGTGCTACGATCGCCTGATGCGCCTGCCCCGCGTGGCGGTGACCGTCGGTGACCCGGCCGGTATCGGCCCCGAGATCGCGGCCCGCGCCGCCGCTGACGAGGGGGTCCGCGAGGTCTGCGAGCCGGTCCTTTACGCGCCGCCCGACGCCCGGCGATTCGAGCCGGGCCGGCTCGACGCCGGCGCCGGCCGCGCCGCGTACGACGTCATCGTCCGCGCCGTGGAGGCCGCGCGCCAGGGCGAGGTGGACGCGATCGCGACGGCGCCCGTCAGCAAGGAGGCGTTCCACCTGGCGGGCCTGCCGTGGAAGGGTCACACGGACCTGCTCGCGCACCTGACCGGCGCGCCGTTCGTGGCCATGATGTTCGACTCGCCCGCGCTCAAGGTCGTGCTGGCGACCGTGCACGTGGCGCTCGCCGACGTGCCCCGGCAGCTGACGGGCGACCTGGTGTCGCGGACGATCCGGCTCACGGCCCGGGAGCTGCCCCGGTTCGGCGTGCGTGCGCCGCGGCTGGCCATGGCCGCGCTCAACCCGCACGCGGGCGAGCACGGCCTGATGGGCACCGAGGACGACGAGGTGATCCGGCCGGCCGTCGAGGCCTGCCGGGCCGACGGCGTCGATGTATCCGGGCCGTTTCCCGCCGACACCGTCTTCGTGCGGGCGCATCGCGGCGAGTTCGACGCGGTCGTGGCCTGCTACCATGACCAGGGCCTGATTCCCGTGAAGCTGCTGGCGTTCGGTCACGCGGTGAACGTCACGCTCGGCCTGCCCCTCGTGCGCACCTCGGTCGATCACGGCACCGCGTTCGACATTGCCGGCAGGGGCACGGCAGACCCGGGCTCGATGATTGCGGCGGTGCGCCTGGCTGCGCGGCTGGCGCGGGGCCGGTGGGCCGAAAGCGACGGACCTGAATGGCGGAGCTGACCGAGCGGGAAAAGGCGCAGCGGCTGGTCGCGGAGAACCGCAAGGCGCTGCACGACTATCACATCCTCGAGACGTTCGAGGCGGGGGTGGTCCTGCAGGGCACGGAGGTGAAGTCCATCCGCGACGGGCGCGTCAACCTGCGCGACAGTTTCGCCCGCGTCGAGGACGGCGAAGTCTTCGTCTACAACATCCACATCAGCCCGTACACGCACCGGGGCTATGCAGATCACGAGCCGACCCGCCGGCGAAAGCTGCTGCTCAACCGGCAGGAGATCCGGAAGCTGATCGGCAAGACCGTGGAGCGCGGGATGACGCTGGTGCCGCTGCGCGTGTACTTCAAGAACGGCCGGGTGAAGATCGCCGTGAGCCTGGCCAAGGGCAAGCAGGCGCACGACAAGCGCGAGGCCATCCGGAAGCGGGAAGTGGATCGCGAGACGCGCGCCGCGGTGAAGGCGCGCAGCCGGTAACCGGAGCGGCCGCCCGCGTTGACGCTCGTCGTCGCAATCTTTTAGACTTTCAAGCACTTAGGCCCGACTTCCCCGGGCCGTTCCCGACAGGGTCCAATGACGCGACGCGCCATCATCACCGGGATCACCGGCCAGGACGGGTCCTATCTTGCCGAGCTGCTGCTCGGCGAGGGCTACGAGGTCATCGGCGTCACGCGGCGACTGAGCGCCGCCAACTACTGGCGCATCGAGCACCTGCTCGACCGGGTCCGCCTGGTTCCGGCCGACCTGCTCGACCAGCTCTCGCTGATCCGCGTGATCGCCGCCGTGCGTCCGCACGAGCTCTACAACCTCGCGGCCATGTCGTTCGTGCCCGCGTCCTGGGATCAGCCGTTCCTGACGGGGGAGTTCAACGCGCAGGGGGTCACGCGCGTGCTCGAGGCCATCCGGCACGTGGATCCGTCGATCCGCCTGTATCAGGCCTCGTCGTCGGAGATGTACGGGAAAGTGCGCGAGGTGCCGCAGACCGAGCTGACGCCGTTCTACCCGCGCAGCCCGTACGGCGTCTCGAAGGTCTTCGGGCACTACATCACGGTCAACTACCGGGAGAGCTATGGCCTGTTCGCCTGCTCGGGCATCCTGTTCAACCACGAGTCGCCGCGCCGCGGGCTCGAGTTCGTGACGCGCAAGGTGACCGACGGCGTGGCCCGGATCAAGCTCGGGCTGGCCGATCACCTCGGCCTTGGCAACCTCGACGCCCAGCGCGACTGGGGGTTTGCCGGCGACTACGTGCGGGCGATGTGGCTGATGCTGCAGCAGGACACGCCCGAGGACTACGTGGTCGCGACCGGCGTGAGCCACTCCGTCCGGGACCTGGTGGAGGCGGCGTTCGGGCACGTCGGCCTCGACTGGCGCAGCTACGTGCGGACCGACTCGACGTTCCTGCGGCCCGCGGAGGTCGACCACCTGATCGGCGACGCGTCAAAGGCGCGCCGCGTGCTGGGCTGGGCGCCGACGGTGGATTTCGAGGAGCTGGTGCGGATGATGGTGGACGCGGACCTCGAGCGGCTCGCGCGCCGGAGCGGAGCGCGGACCTAGCGCGCGGAGGGCGAGCAACGTGTGCGGCATAGGCGGGTCCTTCCAGCCGCTCGGGCATGCATGCCCGCCTGACGAGATGACCCGGATGTGCGACCGCATGGCGCACCGCGGGCCCGATGGCAGCGGCGTCTGGCAGGCTGCCGATCGTCACTGCACGCTCGGCCACCGGCGCCTGTCGATCATCGACCTGTCCGACGAGGCGGCACAGCCGATGGTCAGCGCCGACGGCCGGCTTGCCGTCGTCTACAACGGCGAGATCTACAATCACGCCGAGCTCCGGCGCGAGCTCATCGCCCTGGGCCACGCCCGGTGGCGCACGGATCACTCCGACACCGAGGTGCTCCTTCGGGCGTACGAACAGTGGGGCGTCGAGTGCGTCCACCGCTTCCAGGGGATGTTCGCCGTCGCGATCTACGACGCGCGCGAGCCCGACCGCCCGGTGCTGCACTTGGTCCGCGACCGGGTGGGCGTCAAGCCGCTGTACTTCACCCGCACCACCGCCGGCGAGTGGCTGTTCGCCTCGGAAATCCGTGCCCTGCTCGCCCATCATGCGGTCAGCCCGGCGATGGATCGGTCGGCCCTCTGGCACTACCTGACGTTCATCGTCACGCCGGCGCCCATGACCCTCTTCGAGGGTATTTACAAACTGCCTGCGGGGCACCTGGTCACGATTGGCCACGACGGCCGCGCGGCGGCGCGCCAATACTGGGATCCGAGGCCCTCGGCGGCCGACACCTGGTTGGAATCCGACCTGGGCGAAGAGGAGGCCGCCACCGAGCTCCTCCGGCTGCTGCGGCAGTCGATCGCCCGGCGCATGGTGTCGGACGTGCCGTTCGGCGTGCTGCTGTCGGGCGGGGTGGACTCGTCGCTGAACGTCGCCCTCATGAGCGAGCTGATGACCCGGCCCGTCACGACGTTCACGATCGGCTACGAGGGCAAGGCGGACTACAACGAGTTCCCGCATGCCCGGCGCGTCAGCGCACGCTACGGCACCGAGCATCACGAGACCGAGATCACCCGCGACCAGATGCAGGCCTTCCTGCCGCTGCTCGTCCGGCTGCAGGACGAGCCCATCGCCGACAACGTCTGCATCCCCCTGTACTTCCTCGCCGGCCTCGTCAAGCGATCGGGCACCACCGTGGTGCAGGTGGGCGAGGGCGCCGACGAGAACTTCCTCGGCTACTGGTGGTGCGAGCACTACCGGCGCAAGCACGAGGACGTCTACACCCCGGCGCTGCGCGGCCGTTCGGGCTGGCAGCGGATCCTCCACCGTGCGGCCGCCGCGACCGCCCTGGCGGGGGAAGACGCCGAGATCGCCGCACGGGCCGAAGCCGGGCAGGAGCTCTTCTGGGGGGGCGCGGTGTGCTGGTGGGGCGAGATGCGCCGTCGCCTGACGCCGCACCCCGAGCGCTTCGCGGGCGGCACACGCTGCCCCGTGCCTGGTCTGATGCCCGAGGCGTTCGCCCACACCGACAGCCATGAGGTCGCGGCCCACTACCTCTCGAACCTGCCCGCGCTGGCCCGGCCCGACGTGCTCCAGAAGATCCCCTACATGGAGCTCAAGCTCCGCCTGCCGGAGCACCTCCTCATGCGCGTGGACAAGCTGACCATGGCGCACGCCGTCGAGGCGCGGGTGCCGTTTCTGGACCCGGACGTGGTGGAGTTCGCGCGCCGCCTGCCTCTCCGGTACAAGCTTCGGGACGGTGTCGGCAAGTGGCTCGTGAAGAAAGTGGCCGCCCGCTACCTGGACGACGACCTGGTGTACCGCCGCAAGCAGGGCTTCGGCGCACCCATGGAGGAGTGGTTCCAGGAAGGCGACTTCGGCCGCCGCTGCCTGGCGGCCTTCGATTGCTCGCCCCTCGCAGGCGACGGGCTCATCGACGGCGATTACTTCCGAGGGCTGCTGCGGCGCCAGATGGCGGGCGGCGGCGGCTACAGCTTTCATCTCTGGACGGTGATGAACGCGGTGCTCTGGCACGCGTCCTGGATCGAGGGGCATGAGGACTGTCTCTGAGGCGCCCGGCGTCTCGATCGTCATCCCGGTCTTCAACTCGGCCGACGGCCTCGAGGCCCTCGTCTCGCGGATTGCGGCCGTGCGCCCGTTGCTGCCGTCCCCGTGCGAGCTGCTGCTGGTGGACGACGGCAGCCGGGACGGGAGCTGGGACGCGATCGAGCGTCTCGCCGCCGGGGAACCCTGGATCCGCGGCCTGGCCCTGATGCGGAACTACGGCCAGCACAACGCCGTGCTCTGCGGCATCCGGGCCGCCGCCTTCAGCGTCATCGTGACGATGGACGACGATCTGCAGAACCCGCCCGAGGAAATCCCGAAGCTGCTCGACCTGCTCGAGCAGGGGTTCGACGTCGTGTACGGTGCGCCCGCCGACGAGCAGCACGACCGGTGGCGCGCGCTCGCATCGCGGGTGACGAAGATGGCGCTGCAGAGCGTCCTCGGCGCGGACACGGCCCGGCACATCAGCGCGTTCCGTGCGTTCCGCACCGTGGTCCGGGAGGCATTCGCCGACTACCGCCAGCCCTACGTGAACATCGACGTCCTGCTGACGTGGGGAGCCGCGCGCTTCGGCTACTGCCAGGTTCAGCACGACCCGCGGCGGATGGGCACGTCCCAGGTACACGCTCCGCAAGCTGCTGGTGCACACGAGCAACATGGTGACCGGCTTCAGCGTGCTTCCGCTCCAGGTCGCCAGTCTGCTCGGGTTCCTGGCGATGCTCTTCGGGTTCGGGATCCTGGCGTTCGTGCTCGGCTACTACTTCCTGCACGGCGGCGCCGTGCAGGGGTTCACGTTCATTGCCTCGACCGTCGCGATCTTCGCCGGCGTCCAGCTGTTCGCCCTGGGCATCATCGGCGAATACCTGGCCCGCATGCATTTCAGGATGATGGAGCGCCCGAGCTACGCCGTGCGCGCGCGCGTGACCTCGCCGGCGGCGGTCGAGCAGCCGTGAGTGCCGATGCGCTCTCGCGCGTGCGGTGGCGGATGCTCGACTGGGATTCCGGGTTCTTCGGGCTGCGCATCGGCCGGGTGGATGCGCCGCTCGACCAGGAGGCCGCCCGCGCGGTGACGCGCGCCGCGCGCGAGGCCGGCGTCGACTGCCTGTACCTCCTCGTGGACGCCGCGGACCTCTCGTCGGCACGGCATGCCGCCGACCAGGGGTTCAGGTTCGTCGACGTCCGGCTGACCCTCGAGCACGGATCCGCGGCTCCGGCGAGGGAGTCCGCCGCTGCGATCCGGCCCGCGCGGCCGTCGGATCTGCCAGCGCTGCAGCGGATCGCGTCGGCGGCCTACGGAGACACGCGGTTCGCGGTGGATCCGCGGTTTCCACCGGCGCGGGTGCGGGAGCTCTACGTGCGGTGGATCACCCGGGCGCTCGAGGGCGGGGCGGACGTGGTGCTCGTGCCCGAGATCGACGGGGCGCCGAGCGGCTACGTGAGCTGCCACGTCCGGGAGGACGGGTCTGCCGAGCTCGGGCTGGTCGGCCTGGCCGAGGGTGCCCGCGGGCGCGGGATTGGCACCGATCTCGTCGGCGAGGCGCTCCGCTGGCTGTCGGCGCGGGGTGCGGCACCCGTGCGGGTCGTCACGCAGGGGCGCAATCGTGGCGCCGTCCGACTGTACGAGCGGTGCGGCTTCACGGCGGGACGCCTGGAGCTGTGGTGGCACTGGTGGCGCGAGGAGCCACGGGCATGACGGACATCACCATCCCGTTCAACCGCCCGTCCTTCGTCGGTGACGAGGTGGCACGCATGACGGCCGCGGTCGCCGCGGGCCACATCTCGGGCGACGGGCCGTACACCCGCTCCTGCTCCCAGCTGCTCGAGCGCGCGCTCGGCGTCGGGCGCGCCCTGCTGACCACGTCGTGCACGCATGCGCTCGAGATGGCGGCGCTGCTGCTCGAGGTGGGACCCGGCGACGAAGTCATCCTTCCGTCCTTCACGTTCGTCTCCACCGCCAACGCCTTCGTCCTCCGCGGCGCCACGCCGGTGTTCGCCGACATCCGTCCCGATACGCTCAACCTGGACGAGCGTGCGCTCCCCTCGCTCATCACGGACCGTACGCGGGCCATCGTCGTCGTGCACTACGCGGGGGTGGCCTGCGAAATGGACGAGATCCTGCGCGTGGCGGGGGAGCGGCGCATTCCGGTGGTGGAAGACAACGCGCACGGCCTGTTCGGCCGCTATCGTGGCCGGATGCTCGGCAGCCTGGGGACGCTGGCCACGCTCAGCTTCCACGAGACGAAGAACTTCACCTGCGGGGAGGGCGGAGCCCTGCTCGTGAACGACCCGTCGCTCGTCGAGCGCGCCGAGATCCTGCGGGAAAAGGGCACCGATCGCACCCGGTTCTTCCGCGGCCTCGTGGACAAGTACGGATGGGTGGACGTGGGGTCGAGCTACCTGCCGTCGGACCTCCTGGCGGCGATGCTCAGCGCCCAGCTCGAGGCGCGGGACGCCATTCAGGCGGCACGGCGGGCTATCTGGGAGCGCTACTCGCGCGAGCTCGGCGCCTGGGCTGCCGAGCACGCGGTCCGCCTGCCGGTCGTGCCCGACGGGATCGAGCAGACGTATCACATGTTCTACCTGCTGATGCCCTCGCTCGACGCGCGCACGGCTCTCATCGGCCATCTCCGCGCGCGCGGCATCCTTGCCGTCTTCCATTACCTGCCGCTCGACGCGTCCACGATGGGCGCCCGTGTCGCGGGTCGAAGCCATCGCCCCTGTCCGATTACGCGCGACGTGAGCGACCGGCTGGTACGACTGCCGTTCTACAACTGTCTCACTGAGGCCGACCAGACCCGCGTGGTGGAGGCGGTCAGGGCGTTCCGGCCGGCGCCGGCCGGACAGTGGGCCGGCAGCGCATGACGGTCAGGTACGACGCCGCGTATTTCGGCGTGATCGAACGCGTCGAGGATCGCCACTTCTGGTTCACGTCCCGCAATGCCATCATCACGGCGGCTCTGCAGCCAGTGACAGCCCGGCTGCCCGGCCGGCCGCGGCTCCTGGAAGTGGGGTGCGGGACCGGCAACACCATGCGGGCGCTGGCAGCCGCCAGCCCGGATGCCCTGCTCGTCGGCATGGACGGCCATCCGGAGGCGCTGGCCGTGGCCCGCCGGCGGCATGCCGGCGCCCTGGTGTGCGCGCGCGCCGAGGCGCCGCCCTTCCGCACGCCGTTTCACCTGATTGGCATGTTCGACGTGCTCGAGCACATCGAGGACGACCACGCCACGCTCGACGCGCTGCGCCGGCTGCTCACACCGGGCGGATGGCTGGCACTGACCGTGCCCGCCGACCAGCGGCTCTGGAGCGCCACCGACGTCGCCGCGCAGCACGTACGCCGCTACAGCGCGTCGCTGCTGGAGGAAGCGCTGCGGGGCGCCGGCTACACCGTCGAGTACCTCACGCCTTTCATGACGCTGCTGTACCCGGCGGCGCTCATTGGCCGGCGCCTGCACGACTGGCGCGCCCGCGGCGCCTCGGCGGCGACCGGCGCGGATCGCCTTCGTCAGGAGCTCAGGGTCCGGACCGGACTGAACGGCGCGCTGGCCCGCCTCCTGTCGCAGGAGGCGCGCTGGGTCCGCCGATGGCGCACGCTCCCAATCGGCACGTCGCTGTTCGCCGTGGCCCGGGTCCGATGACGACCGCCGTCCTGTCCCGCGCCGGCGGCTGGCTCGGCGGCCAGCCAGCCCGCCGCTGGCTCGATCTGGCCGCCCTGACGATCTGCGTCGCGGTCGCCGCCACGGTGGGGCGCGCCGCGCCCCGCGAGATGGCGGCGACAGGTCGCCAGCCGTTCTTCTACCAGGGAGAGTTCGGTCCGGCGGTTGCCGTCACCTGCGGTCTGGGGTTCGGCAGCCCGAGCCGCGAGACGCCCGGCCTCGCCGCCTTCCTGCAGCTGCAGGCGGACTCGTTCTCCTGCGCACAGCTCCCCGCCGGCGCCCGCCTGAGCGCTCCGACGGCCTTTGCGTCCATCAGCCGGTACCTCGAGCTGTCGGTCGCCGCGGTGTGGTCCATGCGCGGGATCTCCTGGTCCGCGCTCGACGTGCTCTACGCGATCTTCGCCGCGATCGTCGCGGCGGCGCTGTACGGTCTGTTCCGACTGGGCACCGGCGCGGCGCTGGCCGCCGTCGGCACGCTGCTGGTCGTGACCTCGCCGCTCCACGTCACCTATCTGCCGGGACTCCGCGACTACGCGAAGGCGCCGTTTCTCCTGGTGCTCCTGCTCCTCATCGCCTGGATGATCGTCTGGCCCGCGCGGCCCGGGCGCCTGGCCGCGCTGGCGGTCGCGGCCGGGCTCGTGCTGGGCATCGGCCTGGGATTCCGGAACGACCTGCTCCTGGCGATTGCGCCCCTGCTGCTGACGCTGGCCGTACTGGTGCCGTCGGGGTACTCGATCAGACACCGGCTCTGGTCGGTCGTGCTGTGTGTCTCCACCTTTCTTGCGGCCGGAGCACCGATCATCGCGGCCTACCGGGCCGGCAACAACTCGGGACATGTCGTCATGCTGGGCCTGACGGCGCCGTTCGAGCGGCCTCTCGGTATCGTGCCCGGCCCGTACGAGATCGGTCACCTCTATCGGGACGGGTACGTGCTCGCGCTGGTCAGCAGCGAGGTCGATCGGGTGCGCGGCGGCGACGCGCTGCTCAAGATCGGCAGCGCGGAGTATGACGCGGCGACGATGGACGTTCTCCGGCGTACGGCCGCGCTCGTGCCCGCCGACCTCCTGGTCCGGGGCGGTGCGGCGGCGATCGAGGTGTTGAAGTCGCCGTTCACGCCGCATGCGTCCGCTCTGCCCGTGACGTACTGGTGGGGGTGGCTCGATCCAGGACATGTGGTGTCCACCGCCAGTCACGCCCTCGCGCCGCTGGCCCCGGCCGTGACAGCCCTGTTCGTCGTGGTGCTGGCGCTCCGTCGCCCGAAAGCCGCGGCCGGGTTTGTCCTGCTGTGCGGCGTGTTCCTGTGCGGCGCCGCGCTCCAGTTCAACCCGCGCCACTTCTTCTATCTCGAGTTCGTCGGCTGGTGGGTCCTCCTGACCTCGCTGTCGGTCGGCGTCGCGTGGGCATGGCACGTTGCGAGGCATCCCGGCCGGCGGCGCGAACGCCCGGACCTCCGGCACATGGTCCGGACCGCCTGGCACTCATGCGGTGCCGGACTGATGCTGATCGGCGCCATCGGGCTCGCCATGCCAGTGACTCTGTTCGGGCTCCGCTGGTACCAGCAAGGCAGGCTCGAGCAGCTCTTTCGCGGATACCTCGAGGCGCCGGCGCACGTGGTCTCCTTTCGCGAGACGGCGAGCGACGATCAGGTGGTCCTGTCTCCCGAGGCGCCCCTGTTCAGCGGCGGCGAGCGGCTCTCGACGATGGCGACTGCGTTCCTCCGATTCGACTTTCGCGGACCTCGGTGCGGATTCGTGACCTTCCCGCTCACGCTGCGGTACCGCAGCCCGATCGCGGCCAATGACTTCACGGCCACGTGGTCGCCTGGCGCGTTCCTCGCCGGCGTCGCGACCGTCTTCGTACCTGTCTACCGGCTCACGTTCCCGTCCGGCAGCGACGTGGTCACGACAGAGTTCGATGGCGTGGAACTGTCGAGCGCTCAGGCAGCCTGCCTGGCGGAAACGAGACTGGTCGACCCCCCGCGCGACACGCCGCTGCTGCTGTCGGTGGGCCTGCCCTTCGGATGGGAGACGTTGCCGCTCTACCAGCGCCTGCAGCACGCGCCCTGGCCACTCCCCGGCGGGCGGATTGTCGAGTACCTACGTCCGTCCCGAGGGCACTCCAGTCAGCCGCGCCATCCTCACGGCGCCGGTCACGTTTGCCGGCTTCGAGCGCGTTTCCCGCCGCATGGCCTCCGCAGGAGAGCACTGGCGGATCAGCGGCACCGCGGACCGCCCGTTCGGGTACCTTGGTGTCAGCCGGGCCCACCTCACCGCTCGCGGCGAGATGGCAATTGCCGCCGGCCGGGTGCAGCGCGGCGGGATCACCGTCGGGCTCCTCGCCCCGGACGGCCGTTGGGCCACCTTCGCGAACGTCGGGACGCCCGGCCCGTTCACCGTCGTCCTGAAGGCAACACCCGGTGTCCGGGTGCGACTGGTCGTCGCCGACTTCCTGCCGGCTGGCGGGTCGAGCGATGTCACGCTGGACCGGATTGGGTGGGCGCAGAGTTCCGACGCCCCGGATGCCGGGCGTCTGCCGGTCGGGGGAGGCCAGCCGTGAGCGGCCGCACGATTCTGCACGTGGCCGGCGCGCGTCCGAACTTCATGAAGATCGCGCCCCTGATGCGTGCGCTGGCGCCCGTCGCCAACGTGCGCCAGGTGCTCGTCAACACGGGCCAGCACTACGACGAGCAGATGGCGTCGGTCTTCTTCCGCGAGCTGGGCCTGCCGCACCCGGACCGGGATCTCGAGGTCGGTTCGGGCAGCCACGCCGCGCAGACGGCGCGGGTCATGGCCGCGTTCGAGCCGGTCTGCCTCGAGGTCGCGCCCGACCTCGTCGTCGTCGTTGGCGACGTCAACTCGACGCTCGCCTGCACGCTCGTCGCGGCCAAGCTCCGGATCCCCGTGGCGCACGTCGAGGCCGGCCTTCGAAGCTTCGACCGGACGATGCCGGAGGAGCTGAACCGGCTGGTCACCGACCAGCTGGCGGACATCCTTCTCACGCCCTCGCCCGATGCCGACGCCAACCTCCGTCGTGAGGGCATCGCGGAGGCGCGCATCCACCGGGTCGGCAATATCATGATCGATACGCTGTTCGCGCACCTCCCGCATGCCCGCTTCGAGCGCGTGGCCCGGTTTCCGATCCAGCCGGGCGGCTATGTGGTGCTCACGCTGCACCGGCCCTCGAACGTGGATGACCAGGCGACGCTTGGCGGCATCCTGTCGGCCATCCGGGACCTCGCGCGGCGCATGCCCGTCGTGTTTCCCGTCCACCCCCGCACGCGGGCCACGCTGGCCGGCACCGGCCTCGACTCCGCGCTGGACGGCGTGATCCTCACCGAGCCGCTCGGGTACCTGGATTTCCTGGCGCTCACCTCGAACGCGCGGCTGGTCCTGACCGACTCGGGCGGGTTGCAGGAGGAAACGACGGCCCTCGGGATCCCGTGCCTCACGCTGCGTGAGAACACCGAGCGCCCGACTACGATCACCGAGGGGACCAACCGCCTCGTCGGCGTGGATCCGGCGGTCATCCTGGAGGGCGTGCTCACTGGCGCTCGATCGCCCGTCGGCCGCGCGGCGGCCGGCCCTCTGGGACGGCCACACGGCGGATCGCATCGTGGCCGTCCTGCGGGCGCGGCTCGACGTATGAGAGTGCTCCTCGTCACCCAGTACTTCCCCCCGGAGATCGGTGCCACGCAGAACCGCCTCCACGCGTTCGCGCGGGCCCTGGTGGACGCCGGCATCGAGACCGACGTGCTGACCGAGGTGCCGAACCATCCCTCGGGCCTGATCGCCGCCGGTTACCGGGGCCGCTGGTTCGACGAGCGTGCGATGGACGGCTTTCGCGTGATCCGCGTGCGGGTTGTCGCGTCCCCGCGGAAGACGTTTGCGAGACGGCTGGCCTTCTATCTCAGCTTCACGCTGATGGCCCTGGCGGCGCGCCCGCGCCTCGCGCGCCGGTACGACGTGGTGCTGGCCACGTCGCCGCCGCTGACCGCCGCGGCTGCGGGGCTCGCGCTGGCGCGGCTCACGCGCGCGCGGTTCGTGCTCGACGTGCGCGACCTGTGGCCGCTGGCAGCCGGCGCGCTCGGCGAGCTCCGGCAGCCCTCCCTGCTCCGTGCCGCGGGCTGGCTCGAGCGGCGGCTCTACGCGGGCGCCACGCGCATCCTGGTCACCACGCAGGCGTTCGCCCGCAACCTCGTGTCGCGGGGCGTCCCGGCCTCCCGCATCGTCCACGTGCCGAACGGAGCGCACCTGGATGTCTTCAGGCCGGACCCGTCGGCCGCGGGCGGCCGCGGGCCGCTGGGCCTGCCGCCGGGCTTCCTGGTGACCTATGCCGGTCTTCATGGCATCGCCCAGGGCCTCGGCGTCGTGCTCGACGCGGCCGGGCGCCTGGCGGCGGAGGACGTGCGGTTCGCGTTCATCGGCGAGGGACCGGTGAAGGCGGATCTGATGGCCGCCGCACGCGGGCGGGGGTTGGACAACGTGACCTTCCTGCCGGCGGTGCCGGTCGAGCGCTGTGCCGCGCATCTCTGCGCGTCCGACGTGCTCCTCGTCCCGCTGAACGCCAACCCGGTGTTCCGGATGTTCGTGCCGTCGAAGCTCTTCGACGCGATGGCCTGCGGGCGGCCCGTGCTGCTCATGGTGGACGGCGAGGCCCGCGAGGTGCTGGAGGCGTCCGGTGCCGGGCGGTTCGTGCCGCCTGGCGACGCCGACGCCCTGGTCGCGGCGATCCGGGATCTGCGGGCCGACCCTGACGCCCGCGCGGCGATGTCGGCAGCCGGCCCGCCGTTCGTGGCACAGCACTACTCGCGCAAGACCCAGGCATCCCGCGTCGTCGAGACCGTTCGTGCGGCGTGCGCCGGGCACGGAGCCGCCTGATGTGCGGCATCGTGGGCTGGCTGCGCGTGGGCGGCGGACCGGACGTGGATCCGGTCGTGCTCGGCCGGATGCGGGATGCCCTCGCGCATCGCGGTCCGGACGGCTGCGGGCTCTGGCAGTCCGATGACCGCTCGGTCGGCCTGGGCTTCAGGCGGCTGGCCATCGTCGATCTGTCCGCGGCGGCCGGCCAGCCGATGGCCAACGAGGACGGCACCGTGCAGGTCGTCTTCAATGGCGAGATCTACAACCATCGCGCGCTGCGGACCGAGCTCGAGGCGCACGGGCATCGCTTCAGGACGGATCACTCCGACACCGAGGTCATCGTCCACGGCTACGAGCAGTGGGGCGCCGACGTGGTCGTGCATCTGGACGGGATGTTCGCCATCGGCGTGTGGGATGCCCCGGCGCGCACGCTGCTGCTGGCGCGCGACCGTGTCGGCATCAAGCCGCTCTACGTGACGCGGACGACGGGGGCCCTGCTGTTCGGATCCGAGATCAAGGCGCTGCTGCACCACCCGGCCGTGGCCCGGCGCCTGGATCCCGCGGCCCTGCACCACTACCTCAGCTTCATGGTGCCGCCGGCGCCGCTCACGCTGTTCGAGGGAATCTACAAGCTCCCAGCCGGTTACCGGGCGTCGGCGCGGCAGGCCGATGGGCGGCTCGCTCCCGACCGGTACTGGGATGCGCTGCCCGGGACGGAGGCCGACCCGGACGCCTCACTGCGGCAGGCAGATACGGTCGGGACCGTTCGCGCGCTGCTCGATCGGGCCGTCGCCAAGCGGCTCATGAGCGACGTGCCGCTCGGCGTCCTGCTCTCGGGCGGCATCGACTCGTCGGCGATAACCGCGCTGGCCTCGAGGCATGCCGGCGGCGCGGTTCGCACGTTCACCGTCGGCTACTCGGATCACACGCGGCTCAACGAGCTGGACGAGGCCCGCCGCGTCTCGCAACACTTCGGGACGGATCACCACGAGGTGCTGGTCGACGAAGGCGACATGCGGCGATACCTGCCGCAGCTCGTCACCAGCCAGGACGAGCCCATCGCCGACTGGGTGTGCATCCCGCTCTATTTCGTGTCGAAGCTGGTGCGCGACAGCGGCACCATCGTCACGCTGGTGGGGGAGGGAGCCGACGAGGAGTTCTGCGGCTATCGCAGCTACATGGGCTACCTACGCCTGCACGACCGCTACTGGCGGCCCTGGCGGCGTGCGCCGCTCAGCGTGCGGCGGGCCGGAGCGGCCGTGGCGGCCAGGGTGGGCGCCCACCGGCCGGACCTCGCCTTGTACAGCGACATTCCCGCGCGCGCGGCGGCCGGGCAGGAGCTGTTCTGGGGCGGCGCCATCGCGTTCTGGGAGTCGCAGAAGCGGCTGCTCCTGGCTGGAGGCCGCCCTGCGACGGAGCCGCCCGAGTGGCTGGGCGGCCTGCTGCCAGCCGCGTTCTGCGGGTCCGACAGTCACGCGGTGGTGCAGTACCATGTCGCCGAGCTCCAGCGCCAGGCGCCCGCGCACGACATCCTCATGCGCATGACGTACCTCGAGCTCAAGCAGCGTCTCCCCGAGCTGCTGCTGATGCGCGTGGACAAGATCACGATGTCCACGTCGGTGGAGGCGCGCGTGCCGTTCCTCGACCCGTCGCTCGTGCGTTTCACGATGGGGCTGCCGCGCGCTGCCAAGGTTCCGGGCGGACGGCGCAAGGCGCTGCTCAGGGCCGCCTGCCGCGGGCTGATTCCCGACGCCGTGATCGATCGTGAGAAGCGCGGCTTCGGAGCGCCCATGGCGGAATGGCTGCGCGGCGAGTTCGGCAGAGAGGCCGAGGCGGCGGTGCTGCGCGGTCGGCTCGCCCGCGAGGGGCTGTTCGAGCCGGGCCGCATCGGTCAGCTCTTCGCGATGCACCGCTCCGGGCGCGACACGAGCGTGCCGATCTGGACGCTCTACAACCTGGCGGCCTGGTACGACCGCTGGATGGACTGATGGCGATCCCGCTCGGCCGCTTCATGGCTCTCGCCCGCAAGGCGCGCCACCGGCCGTTGCGCGTGGTCGCCGCGCGCGTGGGACGGGAGCTGCGCCGCCAGGCCGCGCGCCCGTACTACCGCCTGCGCCCGCGCTGGCTCACCGAGCGTTCCCTGTGCGCGCTCACGCGGCTGCCGTCGTTCGAGGCCGTGTGGGAGCGCCGCCTCGAGCGGCCCGGCCTCCTGGACGCGCGCCGGCGGGCGGCTTTCGCCGGAGGATTCGCCACGCAATTTCCCGGGCGCGGACAGGCGCTGATCGATCGGGCCGATGCGGTCCTCAGGCACGAGTTCAACCTGCTCGGGTCGGGCCCGAGGCTCCCTTGGCCCTCGGCTGCCCTGGCACGACGACTTCAAGGTCGGCCGCCGGTGGCCATTGGCCTACGCGCACAGCCTGGCGTACGACGAGTTGCACCTGCCCTCCGACGTGAAGGTGCCCTGGGAGCTCAGCCGGTGCCAGCACCTCGCGCATCTGGGACAGGCCTGGTGGCTTTCGGGCGATGACCGCTACGCGGTGGAATTCGTGACGGAGATCGAGGACTGGGTCGCCGAAAACCCGTGGGAGTACGGCGTCAACTGGATCTGCACGATGGACGTGGCGCTCCGCGCCGTGGGCTGGCTGTGGGCCTTCGGGTTCTTCGCCGAGGCCCCGCCCTGTGCGTCACCCGGGTTCCGTCGCACGTTCGTGGCCGCCCTCTGGCTGCACGGCGAGCACATCGCGGCCAATCTGGAAGTCGCCGACGTCAATGGCAACCACTACCTGGCCGACGCGGTGGGCCTGGTGTGCCTCGGCGCGTTCTTCGGCGACACGTTTCAGGGCCGTCGATGGCTCGAGCTGGGACGCTCGATGCTCTGCGAAGAGATCGAGCGTCAGGTCCACCCCGACGGCGTGGATCACGAGCAGGCGATCGCGTATCACCGCCTGGTGCTCGAGTGCTTCCTGACGGCGTTCCTGGTCCTTCGGCGCGCGGGCCGCGACGTACCGCCGGCCGCCTGGGACCGACTCGAGCGCATGTGCGAGTTCGTCGCCGCCTACGTGAAGCCGGACGGACGCGCGCCGCTCATCGGCGATGCGGACGATGGCCGGGTGCAGGCACTCGGTCTGCAGCCCATCGGCGATCACCGCTACCTGCTGGCCGCGGCGGCCGTGCTCTTCGATCGCCCGGACCTCGCCCGTGCGGCGGGCGGCTGGCGGGACGAGGCGTTCTGGCTGCTGGGGCCGGACGCGGGAGAACGGTTTGCCGCGCTCGTTGGGGGGGCCCCCGCCTGCTCGCGGGCGTTTCCCGACGGCGGCATCTACGTGATGCGCCACGGCCGCTCGCACCTCGTCATCGACGCGGCTGAAGTCGGTCTGCGCGGTCGCGGCGGTCACGGCCACAACGACGTCCTCTCCTTCGAGCTCACGCTCGACGGCCTGAACGTCGTGACCGACTGCGGTGCCTACGTGTACACGGCCTCGCCCGAGTGGAGGAACCGGTTCAGGAGCACGGCCGCCCACAACACCGTGCAGATTGACGAGGCGGAGCTGAACCGGCTGGCGGATCCGGACGACCTCTGGGCCTTGCGCTATGATGCCAAGCCGGAGTCGATCGTGTGGCGCCCCGGTGCGGCGGGCGACTACTTCGCCGCCTCGCACACCGGCTATCGCCGGCTCGCCGATCCCGTGACCCACCGCCGCGAAGTGGCGCTCACCGTTGATCCGGCCGCGGTGCTGATTCGCGATCACCTCGCGGGCCGGACCTCGCACGCCGTCTCCGCGCGACTGCACTTCGCGCCGGGCCTCGAGGCGCGGGTCCACGACGACACGATCCGTCTCCGCCAGCCGTCCACTGGCGAGGAGGCCTGGGTGACCGTTCTCGATCGGCCGGCCGGGCTCGACCTGCGTATCGAGGCGGCCTGGGTGTCGCCATCGTACGGGGTCAGGATCGAGACGTCCGCCATGCGGCTGGCCGGCTCCTGCCAGCTGCCGGCGACAATGACGATGGCCATCAGCAGGCGCGACCCGCGCACGCTCGATCTCTCCGCGCTGCGCGCCGCGATGGAGCCAGCCTCGTGAAGCAGGTCGTGCTTCGCGAAGGCCGCATCACCGTCGCCGATGTGCCGCCCCCGGCCTGCGTCCCGCGCGGGGTCCTGGTGCGCGTCGCGCACTCGCTGATCAGCAGCGGGACCGAGCTGGCGACCACGACGACCTCGGGCAGCACACTCCGGCTGCTCGCGCGGGCGGCCGGGGATCCGCAGCTCGTGCGTCGCGTCTGGGACAAGGTGCAGGCCGTGGGCGTGAGGCAGACCGCCGATCTGGTGCGCGCCCGGCAGCAGTCCTCGCTGCCGCTCGGTTACAGCGCCGCCGGCGACATCGTCGCGGTCGGTGCCGGCGTCACGGGCTTCCGCGTCGGCGATCGCGTCGCGTGCGCCGGGGCCGGCTACGCGAATCACGCGGAGATCGACTTCGTGCCGCGCAACCTCGTCGCGCCGATCCCGGCCACCGTGCCGACCGCGCACGCCGCCTTTGCCACGGTGGGGGCGATCGCCCTCCAGGGCGTCCGGCGGCTGGCCCCGGGACTGGGCGACCAGGTGGTCGTCGTCGGGCTGGGGTTGCTCGGGCAGCTGACCGTGCAGTTGCTGGCCCGCTCCGGCTGCCGCGTGTACGGCGTGGACCCGCGACGCTCACGCGTCGCGCTGGCCGGCTCCCTCGGCATGTCCCGCGGCTCGACGGGCGAGCGCGGCATGGAGCAGGAGTGTGCCGAGTGGACCGGCGGACACATGGCCGATGGCGTGATCGTCTGTGCCGGGGGCGGCGACGGCGGACTGCTGAATCGCTCCTTCGACCTGCTGCGCCGCAAGGGACGCCTGGTGCTCGTCGGTGACGTCCCGATCCGGATCAGCAGGGAGCGCATCTATCGCAAGGAGCTCGACTTCCTGATCTCGTGCGCGTACGGGCCCGGCCGGTACGATCCCGACTACGAGGAGCGCGGGATCGACTACCCCCGCGCCTGGGTCCGGTGGACCGAAGGGCGGAACCTCGCCGAGGTGCTGCGGCTGCTCGCGGCCGGAGACCTGAACGTCGAGGCGCTGAGCGGGGCCGTGCTGCCGGTGGACGAGGCACCGGAGGCGTACGAACGGCTGCGCGGTCCAGAGGCGCCTGTTGCGGTCGTGCTGCAGTACCCGGGAGCGTCTGGCACGCCCGCCCTGCCGGCACCGACCGTCGCGCTGTCGACCGTGGCGCCGCGCGCCGCCGGGAAGGTCGTGCTGGGGGTGATTGGCGCCGGCAGCTTCTTCCGCGGCGTCCACCTCCCGAACCTGCAACGGCACGGCGGCTTCAGCATCAAGTATCTGGCGACGCGTTCCGGGCTGGGCGCCCACGACACGGCCCGGGCTGCGGGCATTCCTCTCGTCACGACCTCGGCCGACGAGATCCTGGCCGATCCGGACGTCGATGCGGTGCTGATTGCCACGCGCCACGACCTGCACGCCGAGTGGACCTGCCGGGCGCTCGAGGCCGGCAAGCACGTGCTGGTGGAAAAACCGCTCGGCCTGACGGTCGCGGAGTGCCGCCGGGTGCTCGAGGCCGCCAGCCGTACGGATCGTCTCGTGGCGGTGGGGTTCAACCGGCGTTTCGCCCCGCTGGCGCGCACCGCGCGCGATTGGGTGGCCCGCATCGCGGAGCCGAAGACGATCGTCTACCGCGTGAACGCCGGACGGCTCGCGCCGGACCACTGGCTGCGCGACCCGGAGGAAGGCGGCGGCCGGCTCCGCGGCGAAGGCGTGCACTTCTTCGACCTGGTCCGCTGGCTCGTCGGTGCCCCGGTCGTCCGCGTCACCGCAGAGGCACTGGGCCTCGCGGGCACGGCGGACCCCGACAGCGCGACTGTCACCCTTCGCTTCGACGACGGCTCGCTCGCGACGATTCACTACATAGGCACGGGGCCATCCTCGTTGCCCAAGGAACGGATCGAGATCGTCGCCGGGGGCGAGGCGATCGTGCTCGAGGATTTCAGGAACCTCGGTATCCACGAGGCCACCGTGCGGCACGAGCGCGAGCGCGGGTCACGCAAGGGCCACCAAGAGCTCATCGCGCATTTCCATGACGCGATCTCCGGCCGCTCGCCGCTCGAGGTGACGGCCGAGGACGGCTACTGGGCCACGTGGTGCGCGGAACACGCGCTGGCGTCGATTGCCGCGCAGCACGGGACGTGACGGGGACCTCACCGGTCATTGCGCTCGCCGCGCAGCCGGTATCGGCCGGCTATCTCGATCGGGTGGAAGCGACGCTTGGCGCCAGGCCTCGCGTGATCGTGCTCGCCGAGTTGCGCCGGCGCCGGATCGCCGACATCCTGGCGGCGCTGCGCGCCCTGGACGCCCCGGTCGGCGTCGTGCTCGTCGAGGACCGGTCCACCACCCCGCTGCTGCCCATCCTCTCGCTCCTGCTCGGGCTGACACGCTGCCGCACGCTCGCCGCAATGGGCCCGGAGGGTGACCGCCGGCCGATGTCGCGCGCCTCCGCCCTTGCGGCCGGTCTCGGGATCGCCCGCGCGACCGTCGCGGGCGCGTGGTCGGCGATCGCATGCGCGGTCGATCTCCGCCGGCCCGTCGGCCTGCGCTCCCCGGCATCCGTCCCGGCGGCGCCGCGGCGAATCGCGTACCTCAAGACCAATCTCTGGTATGGGTTGAAGGCCGGCGGCTCGGTCGGTCACGTCGCGGGCGTAGTGAACGGCCTGAGCCGCCGGGGCATCGGCGTGCGTGTGTTCGCCGTCGAGCGCCCGCCGCTCGTGGACGCGGCGGTCGAGTCCGTGGACGTGCCGAACGTGGCCGCGTACGGGTACCCGTACGAGCTGAGCTACTTCGCGTACCACCGGCGATTCGTCACGACGGTCGGCCGCGCGCTCCTCGACGAGCGGCCAGACGCCATCTACCACCGGTTGAGTGTGGCCAACTACTCCGGCGTCCGCCTGGCGCGCCGGCTCGGGGTGCCGCTGATCCTGGAGTACAACGGCTCGGAGGTATGGGTGGCGCGGCACTGGGGACGGCCCCTTCGATTCGAGCGGCTGGCCGCGCGCGCCGAGCGCGTGGCGCTTGCGGGCGCCGATCTGATCGTGGTGGTGTCGGACGTCCTTGCCGGCGAGCTGCGCGCGAACGGCATCCCCGACCACCGCATCGTCGTGCAGCCCAACGGCGTCGATCCGGACGTGTTCGACCCGGCGCGGTTCGACACCGCGCGGGTGTCGGCAATCAGGCGCGAGCTCGGCATTCCGCCCGATGCGGTCGTCTGTGGCTTCATCGGGACCTTCGGTGCATGGCACGGCGTCGTGCTCCTGGCCGAGACGATCGCGCGGCTCGCCTCGGCCGATCCCGCGTGGATGACGGCCGCGCGCGCGCACTTCCTGCTCGTCGGCGACGGCCAGTTCATGCCCGACGTGCGGCGACATCTCGACCGGCCCGAGGTCGCGCGATACGTCACACTGACCGGTCTGGTGCCCCAGGACCGGGCGCCGGCCATGCTCGCCGCCTGCGACGTGCTGCTGTCGCCGCACGTCCCCAACCCGGACGGCTCGCGGTTCTTCGGGTCGCCGACCAAGCTGTTCGAGTACATGGCCATGGGCCGCGGAATCGTAGCGAGCGATCTGGAGCAGATCGGCGAGGTGCTGCGTCCCGCATGGCGCCTGACGGACGCGCCCGACGGGCGCGCGGACGAGGCGCTGGCCGTGCTGGTGGCGCCGGGGAGCCCGGCCGAGCTCGAGGCGGGCATTCGCCTGCTCGTCAATCACCCGGAGCTCCGACGGGCTCTTGGTCGGAACGCGAGACGACGGGCGCTCACGAGCCACACGTGGCGCCAGCACGTCGACGGCATCCTTGCCCGGCTCGGGCAACGCTGAGCCGCGCGCCGCCCGAACGTCTTGCGATATGCTGTCGGGTGCGGGTCGCCCGCTCCCGCGTCCCGCCTGCCCACGCGCCGCGCGCGCCCGGAGTTGATGCGACAAATTCTCCTGAATGCCAGGGGCGCCGTGGTGGCGAGGATGCCGCGGCCGGCGCTGGAGCCCGGCACTGTGCTCGTCGGCGTCCGGTATTCGCTCATCAGCACCGGCACCGAGCTGGCGACGCTCGGGCCCGCCTCCGGCGCCGATGCCGCAGCCCCCGCTGAGCGGATCCAGCAACAGGCACGCCTGGCCCGCCGCTATCTCGGCGCCGCATTGCGCCAGCCGCGCAAGGCCGCGAGCCGGGTCGTCGGCCTCGCGCGCGAGCGGCTGAGCGGTCTCGGGAGCTCCCCGGCGCCTGTCGTGACGATCGGGGACCTCGCCTGGACCAGGGCGGCCGCGTCGTCGGTCGACGTGTCGGCGCGGCGGCTGCGTGTGACCACCGACGACTCCGCCGGGTCGTACCAGGTGCTGTCGCAGCCGATTGCCGTCACGCCGGGCCGCGTCCCGGTGGTGCACGTGCGCGGGCGCGTCGAGGACGGTCCGGTGGCGATCGGCTTGTTGGACGACACGCGCGCCGCCTGGCTGGGCATCCGCGCTTATCCGCCCGGAGAGTTCGCCGATCGGCTGATCTTCGACCCCACAGGATCCTCCGAGATCACGATCGTCGTGGCGGCCGCCGGCGCTGGGCGGGCCTGCACGATGGCGCTCGACGAGGTGAGCGTGGTCATGGCGCCGCCGCTCGTGGACGGCCTGCCGCAGTCCGAGCTCGACCAGCAGGGCTGGAACGTCGGCTATTCGGCGGCCGGCGTGGTGCTGGCCGTTGGCGACGACATCACGGACCTTCGCCCGGGCGATCGGGTGGCCTGCGCCGGCGCCGGCTACGCCAACCATGCCGAAGTGATCGCCGTGCCGAGGAATCTCGTCTGTCGCGTGCCCGACGGGTGCGCGCTCGAGCACGCCGCGACCGCCACCGTGGGCGCCATCGCCCTGCAGGGGGTCCGCCGCACCGCGCCTGCGCTGGGCGAGCGCATCGCCGTCCTGGGCCTCGGCCTCATCGGCCAGCTCACCGTACAGCTGCTGCGAGCGAACGGCTGCACGGTGCTCGGCATGGATCTGGACGCCCATCGCGTGGAACGGGCCCGCCGCCTCGGCATGGCCGGGGGCGCGACCGGCCCCGACGACCTGGTCCGGCTCGTGCGCGATCGCACGGCGGGACACGGCGCTGATGCGACGATCATCGCCGCTGCCACGAAGAGCGACACCGTCGTCAACCTCGCCATGGACGTGACCAGGCGGCGCGGGCGCGTCGTCGTTGTCGGCGACGTCGGCCTCAACGTGGAGCGCGCCGCGTTCTACCGCAAGGAGATCGACCTCCTGATGAGCACCTCGTACGGGCCGGGCCGCTATGACCGCGCGTACGAGCAGGGCGGGCGAGATTACCCGTACGCCTACGTGCGGTGGACTCTCAACCGGAACCTCGAGGCTTTCCTGGAGCTGGTTGCGGCAGGGCGGGTGGACGTCGCGGGCCTGGTCGATCGCACGGTCGGCATCGACGAAGCACCGGCCGCCTATGCGGAGCTGGCCCGGCGCGGCAGCGAGGCGCCGCTGGGAGTGCTGTTGCGGTATCCGGAGGAAGACGCCACCGTCTCGACGGAGTCCACCCGCATCGAGGTGCGTGGCCATCGCGTCGCATCGGGGCAGCCGCTCCGTTACGCGCTCGTCGGCGTCGGGGCCTTCGGCACGTCGATGCTGGTGCCCGAGATGCAGCGGCGGCCGGATGCCTTCTTCCTGCGCGGCGTCGTCAGCCACGACTCGACGCGAGCCGGCAATTTCGCCCGAGCCCGGCAGGTCGAGGTCGTCAGCACGGAGCTCGGCCGCGTGCTCGAGGATCCCGACATCGACCTCGTCGTGATTGCCACCCGTCATCACACGCACGCCGCCGCCGTCTCGGCGGCGCTGGCCGCCGGCAAGCACGTCTTCGTGGAGAAGCCCCTCGCGCTCACGTGGGACGAGCTCGACGCTGTCGTGGAGGCTCATGAGAAGCCGGACCGGACGTCGCTGCTGATGGTGGGCTTCAACCGGCGGTTCTCCCCGGCGCTTCAGCTGCTCAAGCGGCGGCTGCAGGGTCGGCGCGCCCCGCTCGTCCTCAACTACCGTGTCAACGCCGGTTATCTGCCGCCCGATCACTGGGTGCAGGGACCCGAGGGAGGCGGCAGGAACCTCGGCGAAGCCTGCCACATGTACGACGTGTTCCGGTTCCTCGTGGGCAGGCCCGTCACCGGCATCCATGCGGCCGCGATTGACGCCGGAGCCCTCCCATACGGACGGCGCGACAATTTCTCGGCGAGTCTCCGCTACGAGGACGGCAGCCTCGCCGGGCTGGTGTACACGGCGCTCGGTCCTCGCGAGGGCCTCGGCAAGGAACGGCTCGAGGTCTTTGCGGATGGCGAGGCCTTCATACTCGACGACTTCCGCTCGCTGACGCAGGCCTCCACGGGCGAGGTGCTGTGGCAGTCCGGCGAGCCCGACAAGGGACACCGGGCGGAGATCGGTGCGCTCGCCGACAGCCTGCGGTCGGGCGGCAGCGGGCCGATTCCACCGGACGAGATCTTCGAGACCAGTGCCGTGGCGCTTCACGTCGAGGACCTGATTCACGGCCGCGCCGGACAGGACGGCTGGCAGGCATGAGCGGGTCGCTGTACGTCACTTCCGACCTGCAGCACGCCACCCGGCTCGATGAACCGCGGCTGCTGGGCACCTCCGAGCGGCACCGGCTGTCGCTGGCCAGGGTCAGCCGCGGCACCCGGGCGCCGGCGACCTCGGCGCTGGCGGCCTCCGGTGGCGACGGCGTGGTCCTCGAGATGAGCCGCGGCTGGCCCGGCCGCGTCCATCTGCGGATGGCGCGCCGGCTGCTCGACGAGGGCCGTCGCGTGTGGTTCTACTGGCCCGAGGAGCAGGCGGTCGAGGTGGTGGACCGCGAGCGGCTGCGCAGCCTCTGGCGGCTCTGGGCCGCGGCCAAGGCGTACGGGGGTGCCCGGCGGCTGCTCGGGGGCCGTCCCGCCGTGGACCACGGCGGCGGGACCGCGTCGGAAATCGAGGCTCGCCACCTTCGCGCGCTCGACGCGGCGATCGAGCAGGCGAGGCCTGCCGGGTGGCCGTGGGCCCGGGTGCCGGGGCCGCGCGATCCGCTGCCCGGGACCGGGGTGTACCTGAGAACGGACTTCTGGGCGCCGATCACCTCGGGCGGCAGCTACGGCCACACCTGCTTCGTGGCGCAGGAGCTGGCGGCGGTTACCGAGCACGTCACGTGCCTGATGGCGCACCGCTTTCCGCTGCTCGACGAGATGGGGCTCCGTCAGGTGGTGCTGGATCTGCCCTCTGCCTCGCAGAACGAGGAGGACCTGCTCCGTGCGAACGCGCCGTACTACGCCGCGCTGCGGGTGACCCTCGAAGCGGTGCGCCCGGCATACGTGTACGAGCGGCTCTGCCTCGGAAACTACGTGGCGGCCCGGCTGTGCCGTGAGCTCGGCGTGCCGTACATCGTCGAGTACAACGGATCGGAGATCTCGATGCGCCGGAGCTTCGAAGGCACCGGGTACCGCTTCGAGGAGATCTACCGGAAGGCCGAGGCGCTCGCCTTCCGCCAGGCGACGCTCATCACCGTGGTGTCCGAGGTCCTCAAGCGCGAGCTGGCCGCCCGCGGCATCGATCCCGCCCGGATTCTCGTGAACCCGAATGGCGCGGACGTGCGCCGTTATGCGCCGCCCGCGGCCGGCGAGCGGCAGGCGCTCCGCCATTCGCTCGGGTGGGACGACTCGCACACCGTCGTCGGATTCACCGGCACGTTCGGGGGCTGGCATGGCATCGACGTGCTGTCGGCGGCCCTGCCGGCGATCTGCCGGGCGCGGCCCGGCATCCGGTTCCTGCTGATTGGGGACGGCAATCTCAAGGGCCGCATCGATCGCGTGATTGCCGAGCACCGTCTCGGCGGCCAGGTACACTGCGCCGGGCGCGTGCCGCAGCAGGAGGGTGCCCGGCTGCTCGGGGCGTGCGACCTGTTCGTCTCGCCGCACAGCAGCCACATGATCGACAGCCGCTTCTTCGGATCCCCGACCAAGCTGTTCGAGTACATGGCGATGGCGGGCGGCATCGTCGCGAGCGATCTGGAGCAGCTCGGAGACGTGCTCTCTCCCGCGCTGACGCTCGAGGCCGTCGAAGCACCCGGGGTCGGCGTGACCGACGAGCGGGCGGTCCTCGTGCCACCGGGCGAGGTCGAGCCGTTCGTGCGTGCAGTGGTCGCTCTGGCCGACCGGCCGATGGTCGCTCGAGCGCTGGGCAGAAATGCGAGAGAGGCGGTGACCGGCTACTTCGCATGGAATCACCACATTCGCCGCACTCTCGAGGCGCTGTCCGGGCAGGCTGTCGAGAAGCTCGACTACCGTCCCGTTCGGCGCGCCGAGATGGTGGCGGCGGCAGCCGGCCCGGCCGACGCCGGAAGCGCCGGGGCGCCCGCGCTGATCGAGACCGGCGATCGCTACAAGGACCAGGTCCAGCAGCAGTGGAACAACGATCCGGCTGGATCGCACTACGTCAAGCGCGCCCAGCGACATACGCTCGAGTGGTACCTGGAGGTCGAGGCGCACCGGTACGGCGAGTACGCGCCGTGGATGCCCGAGACGATGGAGTTCGCGCGGCACGGCGGCGAGCGCGTGCTGGAGGTGGGCGGCGGGCTCGGCACCGACCTGGCCCAGTTCGCGCGCCACGGCGCCATCGTGACCGACCTCGATCTCTCCGCCGGGCACCTGGAACTGGCGCGTGAGAACTTCCGCCTGCGGGGACTCTGCGGCACGTTTCTCCACCACGATGCCGAAACCCTCCCGTTTCCAGACGCGAGCTTCGATCTCGTCTACAGCAACGGCGTGATCCATCACACGCCCAACACGCAGCGCGCCGTGGACGAGATCTTCCGCGTGCTCAGGCCGGGCGGCCGGGCCATCGTGATGGTGTACGCCGAGCGCTCCCTGCACTACTGGGGCGTGCAGGTGCTGCGGCACGGCCTCCACGAGGGAAGGCTGGAGCAGTGGTCGATGGGCGAGGTGATGTCCCAGGGCGTCGAGCGCTCGGGCACCGACGCGCTTCCGCTGGTCAAGGTCTACTCGCGCCGGCGGCTGCGGACCATGTTCGGGCGATTTGCGAAGGTGCAGCTGCGGCAGCGCCAGGCGACCAGGCCCGAGCTCATCGGTCCGCTCCGCTGGCTCTCTGCAGACCTGGTTGGCCGCATCGCCGGATGGAACCTCGTCGTGAAGGCCGCCCGTCCGCGATGATTGGCGACTGGCTGCGGACGCGACTGGCACGGCGCGGCGCAGGTCCGGCCGAGGCGCCAGCGATCCCGGAGGCCCGTGATGCCGTCGCGGGCTGGCTGGCGGGACGGGGCCAGGCGACGACCGTCTTCTACACGACGCTCCCGTCCGTCGCCGTGCGAGCGCTGGCGGAACGGTGCCCCCTGGAGGCGGAGCAGACCGTACGCGCCGCCGACCGCGTGCTGGCGCACGAGTTCGACCTGCTGGGGAGCGCGCCGTGGGTCCCGACGGACCCCGACCGAGCGCCCGGACCTGCGGCGTATGCGCCAATCGACTGGCGCCTCGATCCGGTCTCCGGCCTGCGCTTTCCGCCGCCGACCTTTGCGCCGTCGGAGTGGGACCTGATGCGGATGCGTCCAGGCCACGCCGACATCAAGCTGCCCTGGGAGCTCGCCCGATGCCAGCACTGGGTGACGCTGGGGCAGGCGTGGCGCCTCACCGGCGATGCGCGGTATGCGGCCGAGGTCAGGGACGAGCTCGACGACTTCCTCGCCGCGAATCCGACCGGACGCGGCATCCACTGGACGTGCACGATGGACGTGGCGCTCAGGGCCGTGTCGTGGGCGCTGGCGCTGGAGCTCGTGGCCGACGCGCCCTGCGCGGCAACGAACGTCGAGCGCGGCTGGTCCGCGGTCTTCGAGCACGGCCGGTTCATCCGGGCGAACCTGGAGGATCGCTACGAGGTCACCAGCAACCACTTCCTGACGAACGTCGTCGGGCTCTACTACCTGGGCTGGCTGTTCGAGCCGGTGCCGGAGGGTGCATCGTGGCTGCGGTTCGCGGAGGAGGCGCTGGGGCGGGAGGTGAACCTGCAGGTGCTGCCCGACGGGGCCGACTTCGAGTCGTCCGTTCCGTACCACCGCCTGGTGGCCGAGCTGATCCTCGGGTGCGCCAGGCTGGGCGCCCTGCGAGGGCGTCCCCTCGATGCCACGACGCTGCAGCGGCTCGGCCGGATGATCGAGTACCTCGTCGCCGTGCTCCGTCCCGACGGCCTGATGCCCATTGTGGGCGATGCCGATGACGGCCGGCTTCACGTGCTGACGGACTATGGGCGCTGGGCCCCGCAGGACCCACGGCACCTGCTGGGCGTGGCCGGTGCCTTCTTCGACGTCGCGGCCTGGCGGGCGCTCGGAGGGCCGGCGAGCCGTTGGGAAGCCGGTTGGTGGCAGCTCGACGGCGAGCCCTGGCCCGAGCCGCAGCCGCCGAGCGACGGCGCGCGCCTGTTCCCGGATGCCGGCATCGCCGTGATGCGCGAGGGGGCGCAGTACCTGGTCGTGACCAACGGCCGCGTCGGCACGAAGGGCTTCGGCAACCACAAACACAACGACCAGCTCGGGTTCGAGTACCACGTCGACGGACGCCCCGTGCTCGTGGATCCGGGCAGCTTCGTCTACACGGGCAACCCGGAGGCCCGCAATCGCTTCCGTTCGACGGGTGCCCACAACACGCTGGGTCTGGATGACCAGGAACAGAACGAGCTGCGGCCCGAGTGGCTGTTCCGCCTCTTCGAGACGGCGCATGCCGAGCATGTGCACTGGGACCGCGAGGGGTTGACGTACGCGGGCCGGCACCATGGATATGCGCGGCTGGCGTCCCCCGTCGTCCACGCCCGCGCCTTTCGCCTGCTGCCTGGGCCCGGCGCGCTGGTCTGGGTCGACCGGCTCACCGGGGCGGGCGGTCACGAGGTCCGCTGGCACTTCCACTGGGCGCCCGGCGTCGACGTCACGCCCATGCCGGACGGCGCCCGCGTGCGGTGGCCGGGCGGCGAGGGGCTCAGCCTGATCCTGCCCGACGGGTTGGCTGGCCACGCCGGAGAGGACTGGTACTCACCCTCGTACGGCGTTCGGGTGCCGGTGGCCACCCTGGATGTCCGTTGCCGGGTGGTCCTGCAGGGCGCAGCGTCCTGGCGCTTCGCGGTGGTGCGCGCCGGCAGGGCCCCGTGGGCTCCCGCCATTCTCGAGGCCTGGACGGCCCTCGAGGCTGTGCTGCCATGAGCGAGACCCGGGTCGAGGTGCTGAGGCCCTGGCGCTGGCTGCCGCGGGTGCCGCGCGCGGTGGCGCGTGAAACCGGCGCCGCCGCGCGGCGCTTCTGGGCGGCGCGGCACACGATGCTCGCCGTGACCGTCGTGGACTACCGGAAGAAGTACGCGGGCTCCATCCTCGGCGTGCTGTGGTATCCGCTGTATGCGATGCTCCTGCTCGCCGTGTACAGCTTCGTCTACATGGTGATCTTCCAGGCGCGTTACAGCGACTTCGGCCGCTACGACTACGTGCTCTTCATCTTTGCCGGGCTCGTGCCCTACATGGGATTCAGCGAGGCGGTCAGCGCCTGCACGCCGTCGCTCAAGCCGAACCTCGCCCTGGTGCGCAACACGATCTTCCCCGTGGAGCTGATCCCGATTCGCACGCTGCTGGTCTCGATGGCGGGCCTGGTGTTCAGCCTGGCCGTGCTCCTCGTCCTCATCGTCCCCACCGCGTTTCTCGGCTGGCATCTGTTGTATCTGCCGGTGCCGCTGGCCCTGCTCCTGCTGTTCACGGCGGGGCTCGTCTGGGCGCTGTCGGCCACGGCGGTCCTGGTCCCGGACACGGCCTACGTCGTGAATCTCCTCCTCCTGCTGTTCATGTTCGTCTCCCCGATCGGGTTCGCGGTGTCGCAGGTGCCCGCGTCCGCGCGGCTCGCCGTGTACGTGAACCCGATGACGTACCTCATCGAGAGCTTCCGATTCGCCCTGCTCGGCGTCCGCGAAACGCCGCTCTGGCACGACGCGCTGTTCGGCGCGGCGTCTCTCGTGCTGGCCGCCCTCGGTCTCACGTTCTTCCGGACCGTCATGCCGATCTTCAGCGACTATGAGTAGCGGCGAGACCGGGGCGCCGGCGATCCTGCTCGAGCGGATCTCCAAGGTGTACCGCCTGTACGAGCGCCCGGCGTACAAGCTGCTCGACCTGTTCGGATTGTGCCCGTCGGGGCCGGAGTACTACCGCGAGCATGCCGCGCTCCGCGATGTGTCGATGTCGGTCCGGCGCGGGGAGAAGGTCGCCGTGATCGGGCGGAACGGCGCCGGCAAGAGCACGCTGCTGAAGGTCGTGACCGGGGGCCTGCAGCCCACGAGCGGACAGTTCACCGTGACCGGGCGGATCAGCCCCCTGCTCCAGATCGGCACCGGCTTCCACGGCGATTTCAGCGGACGGCAGAACGTCTACGCCAGCCTGGCGCACATGGGCGTGACCGGCGAGGCCGCCGACCGATGCTTCGACGGGATCCTCGAGTTCTCGGAGCTCGAGGCGTTCATCGATCAGCCGATGAAGACGTACTCGACGGGCATGGCGGCGCGACTGATGTTCTCGACCGCCACGGCCGTGGACCCCGACATTCTCGTCATCGACGAGCTGCTCGGCGTTGGCGACGGGTATTTCTCCCACAAGAGCTTCGAGCGGATGCGCCGGATGTGCGAGCAGTCGGGGACGACCCTGCTGCTGGTGACCCACGATCTGTACGCCGCCATGAACCTCTGCGAGCGCTTCCTCTGGATCGATCGCGGGGCCGTGCAGTTCGAGGGCAACGGGCGCGAGACCGTGGCCGCATACGAGGCCTCCATCAAGGCGCAGGAAGAGGAGCGGCTGCGCCGCCGCCACCACATGACGCTGGGCGGCCGCGCGCTGCCGACCGGCTTGCGCGTGCTCGTGCGGAGCCGCTCCGGATTCGCGCTGGACGCGCCGCTGGCGTTGTCCCGGATGCAGCTCGTCTACGAGGACGGCCTCTCCGTGGTGCACGACCTGGCGGTGCCGACGCCCGGCTGGTCGCTGCTGCCCGAGGGGAACCTGGGCGCGCCGACGTCGCTGGCCGGCCGGACGTGTCGCGTGCTCGAGCCGTACGGCGCCATCTTCCACAAGGCGGAATGGGCCGTGTCGATCCCTCGCAGCGAGGGCCTGCAGAGCTTCGCGCTGGACTGGCTCTACGAGGGCCGTGACCTGACCGAGCTGGTCGTCAGCTCGGATGCCGGCGATACGCTGGCCTCCGTCACGCTGACGCCGGGACCCGGCTGGCAGCATCGACGCATCCCACTGGACGGATCGGTCGAGATCGCGCACGCCCCGGCCCAGGACGGACAATACGGGAGCGGAGCGGTTAGAATGGCGGCAGTCCGCTGGCTGGATGGCGCCGGAGGCGCCCTCGTCGAGATCCGTCGCGGGAGCCGTCTCGTGATCGAGGTGGATTACGTGGTCATGGCGCCCGATGCGCCCGGGGATGTGACGTTCGCCGTGACGCTCCAGCGCGCGGGGAGCACGGCAGCCGCCTGCATTGCCAGGGATCGCGTATCGCTTCCCGCCCGGACGGGTACGCTTCGGGCCGTCGTGGATCCGCTCACGCTCAGCAGCGGGTCATGGATGGCCTCCATCGGCATCGGCCTCCCGGATCTGTACAAACAGCCGTTCGTGCCGTACTTCACGGTGAACCCCGACTGGTTCCACTTCGTCGCACGCGGCTGGGAGCTGTCGGTCACCTCCGCCGGCTCGGTCGATCCCTGGGCGTTCGTCGTCCTGGAGGCCGAGGTCGGCGCGGTCGGGACTCCGCCATGATCGGCCCCGGTGTCGTGCCGTTTGCCGCCGCAGTGGCAGTCGGCGCCCTGACCACGCTCGTCGTGCGCGAGGCGGGGATCAGACTCGGCGTCATCGATCCTCCGCGCCTCGATCGATGGCACGGCCGGCCGGTGCCCCTGCTCGGCGGGATCGCGATTGCCCTCTCGACCCTCACGGTTGTCGGCCTGCTGCTGCCTCTCCGGCAGCTCGCCTCGCTCGCCCCCCTGCTCGCCACCGGCATGGGCGCCTTCGGCATCGGCGCCGTGGACGACTGGCTGCAGATCAAACCGGCCACGAAGCTGACCGCCCAGATCACGGTCGGGTGCTTCGCCATCGTGGCAGGCGCCACGTTCGGATGGACGGGGCGCGCGGCCCTCGACGCGATCATCTCGCTGGCGTGGTTCGTCGCGATCACCAACGCCTTCAACCTGCTCGACAACATGGACGGCCTCTGCGCGGGCGTGGCGGCCATCGCGGCGGTTGCGGTCTGCGCCAGCATCGGCGATCCCTCCTCGCCACGGTTCGTGCTGGCCGCGGCGCTCGCCGGGGCGTGCGCCGGGTTCCTGCTGTTCAACTTCCGGCCCGCGTCGATCTTCATGGGCGACAGCGGCAGCCTGTTTCTCGGAGCCTCGCTGGCACTGCTGACGCTGGACCCCGGGCCGAGGGCCCACACCAGCATTCTCGCCGCCATCGCAGTGCCCGTCCTGGTGCTGCTCATCCCGATCTTCGACACTGTCTTCGTGACCCTGTTTCGCCGGCTGGCGCTCCGGCCGGCCGCCGTCGGCGGACGCGACCACACGTCGCACCGGCTGGTGGCGCTCGGCTTCTCCGATCGTCAGGCGGTGCTGCTGCTCTACGCGCTGGCGGCCGCCGCCGGCGGGGCTGCGGTGGCCCTCGATCGCGCCAACGTGCGCGAGGCCAACGTCGTCATCGGGCTGCTGCTCGTGGTCCTCACCCTGATGGGGGTCCAGCTGGCGCGCGTGCGGGTGTACGGGAACGACGACCTCGCGGTGCTCAAGGGCAAGGCCTTCACCCCGCTCCTGCTCGACATTGCATACAAGCGGCGGGTCTTCGAGGTGCTCCTGGACTTCGGCCTGGTCACGCTGGCGTACTACGGCGCCTACGTCATCCGGTTCGACCAGCAGTTTCCCCGCAATCACGAGCTGTTCGTCGCCTCGCTGCCGATCGTGATTGCGTGCCAGCTGGCCAGCTTCTTCATCGCCGGCGTCTATCGCGGCGTGTGGCACTACTTCAGCGGCGCCGACGTGCTCACGTACGTCAAGGCGGTGGCGCTGGGCTCGGTGACGAGCCTGCTGGCGCTCCTGTACCTCTATCGCTTCGTCGGATACTCCCGCTCGGTCTTCCTGATCGACGCCATGGCGCTGCTGCTGCTGGTGGTCGGCTCACGCTATTCCTTCCGCCTGATCAGCGACATGACCGCCCGGCGGCGTCCGGGAACCTACCGCGTCCTGATCTACGGCGCGGGGGAAGGCGGTGCGTTGCTGCTGAACGAGCTGCGTCGCAATCCGCGGTACGACTATCAGGTTGTCGGCTTCATCGACGACGATGGATCGAAGAGCGGGAAGCGGCTGGCGGGGCTGCCGGTGTTCGGGGGACTGGACCGCCTGGCGCGGGTCATCGGGCAGCACACGATCGATCTGATCATCGTGAGCACCGAGAAGCTCGACCCCGATCGCATGCGGCAGGTCCACGCCACCTGCTACGAGAGCGGGACGGGCCTGCTGCAGTTCGACTTCCGGCTGCGCCCGCTGACGGCCGCTCCGGGCGTGGGCGAGCACTGAGGCAGCACGCCCCGGTTCAGGCCTTCACGGGCGACCAATCCGTCGCACGGCATCGGCGGGTTCCGTCGGTACGGCCGCGATGCGCGCCGCGTGCCAGGCCGAGAGGATCATCAGCCCCCAGAGTTCCCAGCCATAGGAGCGCCGGCCCGACATGTGCTGAGCGACCACTTGCCGAACCGCCCGCACGTCGAGCCCGCCAATGGCCGCCAGCCGGGACTCGCACAGCAGTTCTTCGACCTGACCGCGGGCGGGTCCCCGGAGCCAGCCGTGGATGGGGATGCTGAAGCCCTGCTTGGCGGCGGTGGCGACGCCCGTGCCGCACCGGCGACGGGCCAGCCGGCGCAGCAGGCGCTTGGGCGGGCCCGTGACACCGCACTTGAGCCGATCGGGGAGCGCGAGGGCGAATGCCGCCAGCGCCGGCGACAGCAGTGGGGCGCGGACCTCGAGCCCATGGGCCATGCTCATGCGATCAGTCTTCGCGAGGATGTCATTCGGCAGGTACTCGGTGAGATCCAGGGCCTGCAGCTCCCTCAGCGTCGGTCTGTCAGGCAGCGCGTGCCGCCTTACGATGTCGCTGATCGCGCGCTGCACGGCCGCGCGCAGCTCAGGTATCACCAGGGCCGCCGCGTCGCTCGGCAGCCAGCAGCCGTTCCACGTCCGGTGCGCGGCCGCTGGGCGCAGATCCACGGCCCGGAGATAGCGCATCAGCTTGAAGGTCGTCGAGACCTTCGTTTCGGTGGTAGGCAGATGCCTGCCCGACCACGCGACGAGGTGCGCCAGGCGTGCCGGCATTCGGTCGGTGAGCCGACCATGCAGCGCCGTGGCTCTGTACGTGAGATAGCCTCCGAAGAGCTCGTCCCCGCCATCGCCGCTCAGGACGACCTTGTACGACTGCGCGGCGGCCTGCGAGATGCCCCAGACGGCGAGCGCGGAGGAATCGGCGAGCGGATCGTCCGCATGGCTGGCGAGCTCGACGAAACTCGCAAGCCGGGAAGGCGTCAGCTCGACGCGCGTCAACGGGATCCCGAAGCGGCTGGCCGTTTCGGCGGCCCGGTCCCACTCGCTGTATCCGGAGTCGGGGAACGTGAGGCAGTACGCGTGCGAAAGCCTGCCGGTCGGCGCCGCGCTCGCCGCCACGAGGGCGGAGTCGATGCCGCCCGACAGGAACAGGCCTACCGGCACGTCGCTTCGGAGCGCGTCCCGGACCGCAGCGTCCAGCCGGTGTTCGAGTTCCTCCAGCGCACTGCCGACGTCGGCCGGCGCGGCACCACTGTCTGCGAAGGGGTCGAAATACCGCCCGGATTCGATGCGACCCGACCGGCGGGTACCGTCGCCACGTGCCGGGCTCGAGCCGGCGAACGCCCTCGAACAGCGTGCGGTCTCCCGGCACGTAATTGAGGCACAGAAAGCCCGAAAGGGCCGCGATGTCGATGCGGCGGTCCCTGGCCAGGACCGCAAGCGGCGCCAGCTCCGACGCAAAGGAGATGCCTCGGTCGCTCTCGCTGTACAGAAGCGGCTTTTCGCCGAACCGGTCGCGCGCCAGGAACAGCGACTGATCGCGACGGTCCGCGATGCCGAACGCGAACATGCCCACGAGTCGCCGCAGCAGGTCCGGGCCCCACTCGGCGTAGCCGTGCAGCAGGACCTCGGTGTCGGATTGAGAGGTCAAGGTTCGGCCGCCCGCCTCGAGCTCGGCGCGAAGCGCCTCGAAGTTGTAGATTTCGCCGTTGTACGTAATGACGTAGCGCCCGTCCGTCGTCGACATGGGCTGGGCACCCGCATCGGAGAGATTGATGATCGCGAGCCGCCGGTGCCCCAGGAGGAACGGGTCCTCGTGCCAGTACGCGCCGTCGTCCGGCCCGCGGTGTCGGAGGAGGTTGGTCAGGCGGGCAAGACGCGCTGGATCGGTGATTACGCCGTCGCTGCTGAAGTGCCCCAGGATGCCGCACACCTTCCGTACCTTCAGCGCAGGCAGGCTGCGACGAACATCACGTCCCAGAGCTTGATGTGCACGCGGCGCCGCGCCAGCACCTCCGGAAGACCGGCGGCGGTGCGGCCGAGCATTCGTCCTGTGCGGGAGCCGTTACCGAGGTGGGCCAATCGATTGAGGACGTATCTGACCTTGTAGCCATGCCCGAGATGTCCCATCGCCCGCACGTCGAATCCGGATTCGGCCAGCAGGCGGCCGAGATTCCGCATCGAGAGCAGGTGCAGGTGCTGTTCAGGGTCGATGTAGTGCCAATGCCGGCCGAGCGCCCGCCCGACGAGGGAGCCGGCGTCCGGCGAGGACACGAAGAGCCACCCGCCCGGCCGCAGTCGCTCCCGGACTGCAGCCAGCGCGGCGCGGGGGTCGTCCAAGTGCTCGATGACGTCCCACGCCGTCACGGCATCAAAGGGGCCGGCCACCGACGAGGGCAGCCGGTACACCAATCCCACTTCGTTCCGAACGCCCAATCGCCGGATGCTCCACTCGACCGCCGCCGGAGAGATTCTCGACTCCCCGGGCGTCGCACGAATCGCCGATCGCCTCGAGGAAGTGTCCGAAGCTGGCCCCGACGTCCAGCAGCCGGCCGGGGCCGTCCCAATATCGCCGGACCAGCCTGGCCTTGGCATCGGCCGCGTCCACGTTCGTCTCGTCCAGGTAGTACTCGGCGTTGCCATCCCGCTGGAACACGGCGTCGGCGCTCTCGTAGATACTCCGGCCGTCGGGCGCCATCGCAACGCCGTCCAGCACGGCAATGTGACCGCAGGAGGGGCAGCGCCATACCTGACGGCCGTGCCGCACGAACCACGCCCGAAGATCACCCCCGCACACGATGCACCGAGCGGTTAACTCGCTCACGGACCGACTGGAGTCCCCGGCCTCCCTCGATCCGCCGCCTCGAGGTGCGCCCGGTTCCATTCGCGGCGGACCACGTAGCCATCGTTGCCTCGGACGCCGTAGTAGATGCGGACGATGATTTCGGCGAGGATGCCGGCCAGCAGCAGTTGCAGGCTCGCCAGCAGCAGCACGAGCGACAGCAGAAACCACCCGCTGTGGCTCCGCACCGTTTCGAGGCCGGTGAGATAGGCGGTCATCATCAGCACCGACAGGATGGCCACGCTCGAGCCGAAGAACAGGATGGCGAGCTTCCCGAACGCCTTGAGCGGCCGGTCGAGATAGCGTCGGCTGAAGTATAGATACACGATGTCGAGCGCCACGCTGACCGTCCGGCCGATGCCGTAGTTCGACGTGCCCACTGGTCGCTCGATATTCTGAATGGGGATTTCGGCGACGCGCGCCCCCACCATATGCGCCAGCGCCGGAACGAAGCGGTGCTGTTCGCCGAGCAGCTTCACGTGCTGGACGAGATCCCGCCTGTAAGCCCGGTATGTCGTGCCGAAGTCGTGAATCCGAAGCCCCGTCACACGACGGACGATCAGGTTCGCGATCCTCGAGGGCCACCGCCGGATCGGGCCTTCCTGCCGTGCGCGGCGCCAACCACAGACGAGGTCGAAGCCGCCTTCGAGCGCGTCGAGAAAGTGCGGAAGGTCTTCCGGAAAGTGCTGCAGGTCGGAATCCATCGAGACGATGATCGCGCCGTCCGCGGCGGTCAGACCGGCCTGGAGGGCCGCGGTCTGGCCGAAGTTCCTCCGCAACTCGATTACGCGGAGCCGGGGCTCGGCAAGCACCAGCCCCCTGGCGCAGCCCAGGCTGTCGTCGGTGCTTCCGTCGTCGACGAGCACGAACTCGAACCGGTATCGATGGTCGAGCCCGTCGGCGGCCGCGCCGAGCCGTTTCACGAACTGGGGCAGGGTTGCCGACTCGTTGAACACCGGCGCCACGACGCTGACGAGCGGGCGCTCCGACGCCGGTGCCTGCGGCGTCCAGGATGGTCCTGGGTCAGGTGTCATCATGCGGTGGTGATGGGGCGTCGACCCACGACCGCCCAGCTGTAGCGGTGCCGATGGAACGAGGTCACATCCACGAAGCCTGCCTCCTCAAGGAGCGCACGAGCTTCGGTTTCGGTGTAGTAACGCGCATACGCGGGGTTCAGCTGATCGTAGAGCACCAGCCGCTGCTTGTCCGGCGTGAGTCGGCCGTACACGTCCCTGAAGATATCCGACAACGGCATCGGCAGCAGCCGGGCGAGCCACGTATACGCGCGCAACGGCCAGTATAGCAGCCAGACCAGACCCGCCAGAGCCGAGTGGGGCAGCCGCCGCGTCACGGCGCGCAGAGGCAGCGCCAGTGCCAGATAGAGGGCGTTGCCCTCGCGCCCGTAGAGCCAGATACAAAGCCGCCCGCCAGGCTTGAGTGCGCCGCTCGCAGCCGCAACCACCGGTTTCGGATCCGGAATGTGGTGCAGGACACCTATCGAGAAGACGTAGTCCAGGTTCTCGTCCTGCGGCAGCCGATCGCCAGGGACCCGCAGAATCGTGAGACGGGGATCGCGGATCCCTGCTAGGACCGAACACGCGGCCGACGGCTCGACGGCGACGATCCGCGTGACCCCCAGCGAGAGCAGCACCTTGACGTAACGTCCGGTACCGGCGCCAATCTCCGCCACGGCGGCCCCTTGGAGCTCGTCGGCGGCGACGAGTGGCCCGAACACGTCGCGGAAGATATCCGTCGACCCATAGTAGCCGCCATCGTCGGTATACCGGGTCCACTGCTCGCCGAAGTCGGCAATGGTGCGGTCCCTGAGCTGGTCCGGACGTGTCGGCCCTCGTGTCACGGTCGCGCATCCTTTGGAGCGTGCCGCCAGGCAACGCCATCGACGACCGCGGTCGTCCGCCGCTCGTCGCCCCGGAGGCAGTTGGCAATCACGACGTGCACGTCGCTCCCGCCGGGGGATGACACCAGCACGCGGAATTCTCCAGGGCGTGTGATGTTGATGTGATCGGCCCAATGGCCTCCGCTCACCAGCCCCACGGTCAATCCGCCCGCCAACAGCTCGCCTTCCACCACCAGGACCCTGTCCGCCGGCACCGCGATCGCAGCCGAGCTGTACAGATACGCGAACGCGCCGGTCGCGGCACCGTCGATGCGCAGGCGCCCCGCCCCGAGCCGTGCGTCTGGTGCTACGTAGCGCGCGATCGGGGCGAGGCTGAAGGAGGAGTCGACACCTGTCGACCGATCCGACGTACCTCGAGCGGCATAGACAACCCGGGCAGGCCATGGTTGCACGTCCGGGAGCGGGCCGAAAGACTGTGTGCCGTCCTCGGCCGTCATTACCACGCCGGCATCCGGGAATCCGCCCGGGCGAGCTTCGGTCACGGCCAGCAGGCACGGCAGTTGTTCAGGCTCGAGCTCGATGCCACGAAAATCAGCCGTCGAGTGTGTGCCGGTCCTGGCCGGCGCCTCGAGGTGGAAGACGGGCAACACGAGGCTGATCCGTCGATGCGGCGCCAACGGGACTGCAAGGCGGTACGACATGTCGGGCAAGCCAGCTGACACGTATCGAATCACCGGAATGGCAACCGACTGTCCACAGCCGTCGTTCAGGAAATGCAGGGCCAGCTCGGATCCTGGTGCGACTGGCGACGCAGGATGCCACACCAGGCGGCGCTCGCCCGTCAGCTCTTCGAACCCGCCCTGGACACGGCGAACCGGCCGGTCGGTGCTCGCCCTGAGGCGATTGTCAGTCAGCTTCTTCTGCAGGGCCGAGGCAGCCGCGTCAGGGGCGACCCAGCAAACGACGATGATCGCCGCGAACGCGGCACCGCGTCGAATCTGGCGCGGGTCAGGCCGGTATCCGCGGACCGCCAGTGCGCTGGCATGTTGAAGGAGAACCGCGGCGCTCACGCCAATCGCCACGAATGCAGCGAGGCGATCGACGAAGGCGCCCCAGCCCGGAACCCCGACGAGGCCGCTCCCTGTCAGCAGCAGCAGCCAGACGGCGTCAGGCGTGCCGCAGGTCGCGGTGAGCACCACAGCAAGCGCGAATACCCACGGTCACTGCAGCCGTCAGACTGGCCGCCAGCTGAGCGTGATGGCCGGGCGCCAAAGTGCCCCACCGGACGAGTCGCGAACGCACCGACGATCGCAGGCGTTGAAGTACGTCCGCGGGGCGGGATGCCAGGAAGCGCAGCCCGTTCTCGGCGCCGGAGCCGTACCCAATCCACGAGGAGCCGGTGGTCAGCCCGACCGCGGAATACCACGCGGCCAATGGAGGGGGCAGTGGACTCGTCCTTGCCCGGATGCCGAGCGCTGCGTCGTCTGTTCCGGCCATCCAGAGAATGGCTGCGACGCTGCGCTCGCGGCCGTTGTTCCCTACACGCACCGCACCGGACACGAGGAGGAGAACCAGCGCGCCAGCCACGCCGTAGTGCCAGCGACGACGGAATTCGCGACGTGCGGCCACGGCGGTCGTGACCGCGAGGAGCAACAGCGCAGGGAACGACGCTCCGAGGCTCGCCAGCAGGATTCCCGTCAGGAGGACGCATCCCAGAACCAGCAGCGGCGATTCAGGCCTGGACACCTGATGTGACAGGCAGAGGCCGCTCAGCGCGAGTGCCCAGCAGAAGAGGCCGCCCGCCATGAGCTCCGGCAACGGCGCCCGGTTGTTCGACGCCTCCAGAATCAGGCACAGGGTCACCGCCGCAACCAGCGCCGGCCAACCGCCCGACCATGCCCTGAACACGACGAACAGGCCGCCGCCGATGACCGCCCAGATCAACGCCTGTGGAATCGCGGGCGTCGTCGGGACGAGCAGATGCAGGAAAGCGGCCATTGAAACGGCGGCCACGGCGGCAAGGGCCGCCTGGACGGCCGCGATTCGGGCGCCGGGCCTGACGTCGACCCACGCCGCGAGCCGTCCGCACAGGAGCGGGCCGCCGACCAGTGTGAGAGCCGCCAGTCCGAAGACGAGACCAGCGTGGTAATGCGGCACGAACCGGGGGATAATCACGGACGATTCAACCTGAATCAGCACGGCAATGGCGGCGGCCTGAGCGAGGAAGAATCCCGGACGTGAGCCATGACGGCCCCAGGCGGCCAGGCCCACGGCGCCTGCCCCTGCAAGCAGCAGGAGCAGCAGCCAGCCCTTGGCGATCAGCGCCCAGGGCAGGAGCGCTGGCGCCAGCACGAGCCCCGCGATTCGATCTTGCCGGGCCAGCCCGAGCAGCTGGGTCCCCGCCACCGAGAACTTCGTCGCGTAGAGCGCAGCCATCTCGTACGGATAGCGTTTCCAGAGCCCTTCGTCGTCCTGCCACAGCGCCTTCTCGTACTTGGGACCCAGGAACGTTGCCGAGGGGTCTGCCCGCAGCGCGAGCACGAGTCCAACCGAATCGTTCCACTTGATCCCCTCCCGCGCCGCCAGGGCGTTCGGCGGCTCGGCCAATCCGAGGACGAGCGGATGAGCGACGACGTGGTAGGTGTAGTTCGTCGTCGGCGTCGGAGGCACCAGAGGCGCTATGAATGCGGCCCGGAAGCCCCAGTATCCAAGACCGAACAGCAGGACACTGGCTATGCCCAGGCGGCCTATGCGGCGCAGCCCCTGTGGCCACGTGGCCGTCGCACGGGCTCGAGCGGTCGCCGCGACGTAAAGTAGCAGAAGAGCGCCGTAGATTGGGAGGTGGCTGCTGCGCATGTTCACGGCAAACCCGGTCAGCAGGCCCGTCGCGGCGAGCAGCGGCAGTTCGGCCCGCGGCCGGGTGCTCAGCTGAAGATGAGCCGCGGTCAGGTACACCGCCAGGTGCGCCAGCAGCAAGGGCAGCAGAAACGGGTAGACCGAATAGTGGTAGACGGACATCGCCGCTTCGGTCTCGAGTGCCGCAGCCAGGAGCGCGAACGTGGGAATCCACCCCGCGCCGGCGAACAGCAGCGCGGACCCGAAAAGCGCCAGCATCAACAGCCGAACGGCCAGCAGGGCGGACCCGATCTCGGCAACCGACGCATTCGGCCGCGCCCACAGCAGCACGCGCTCCAGCAGCATCAGCGAGTTCTCGTTGTTGACGACGGGGCGGGTCGCGGTCGAGCAGTAGCTCGCAAGCGTTCCCCCGTCGAGCGGCAGCAACTGACGGATCGGACGGAATCGCAGCGACGGATCCGCGCGGAGCCTGGTCATCGTTGGCGTCGGATCGCCCGCCGGCAGACGCACGCTGCCGCAGAACGCCCTGTCGATGGCCATGGTGAGAGACAGCCGCGCATGGCTCTCGCCGGCAAACACCACGTCCGGTTGCACCCGCTCGACGACGACGGCAAGCCCGACGAGCAGAACCGCTGACAACGCCGAGAACCGCCAGCGTCGGCCGGCACACCGCCAGCCCATGCACCCCTGCCACCATCGCCTGAGCCCGACGCTGACGGACGCCGGGGTGGGTTCGGGCCCCGTCTCGGCGACTGACAGCAACGTCGACAACGCCATCGCCGTCACGCTATCACAGGCACTCGAAGCCTCTGCATCATGTGGATTGGCACCTACGGCCCGCGCGTCGCGACCACACCGGCTCAACGGGATAAGATGCGCATTGCGTTCGATGAGCCATTTCACCAGGCGTTCGCTCGGAGTGTTCGCGGCAGCCGCCACGACCCTGACCCTGTCGGCCGGGTTGCTTCTCCGACCCCTCGTCGTTGAGCGGCCCGACGCCCAGGCTCCCGTTGTCGGGGCGCGGTCTGCTGCTCAGTGGGTGTGGCCGAAGGACGGCGCCAGAAGCGTTGCGGCGCCGCTCGAGCTGCGATGGGAGCTGCCGGAAGGCCCTCGCGCCTCTCACCTCACGGTGACGACCAGTCGCGGCCGCGTCCTCGTCGACGCACCGGATCTGCGGGAAGCGCGTTACCGCCTGGAGTCGCTGCCGCCGTCGGAACAGTTGTCCGCGAGCGTCTCCACGGGCAGTTCGCAGAGCACGGTACGATTCACCAGTACCAGTGCGCCACCTTCGGCCTGGGCCATGTTCGTCTATCCCGTGGACGATATGAGCGGGACGGTGACGACACGTACGTTTGCCTGGACTCCGGCGCCTGGTGCGCGCGCATATCGGCTGCTGGTCGGCCTACGGCCGGGCGGCCGGACGTGCTGGACACGGGCGAGAGGCAGTCCGCGAGCTACGCGGCGCACAATTGCCGGCCGGGCCCCTGTTTGCGCGCATACAGACCTGTTCGCGGGCGAGCCAGTCCGTCAAACGTTGGCGTTCAGCACCGGCGCCCATCCGCCGGGCACCCCGTCAGTACCGTATCCGGCGGACGCGCGGCGGCCGCTGCCGACTTGGACTGGCCGGTCCGATGGTCGCCGGTCCGGGGGGCCACCGGCTACAGTTGCGCATCGGGACGGCACCAGGCCGTGCGGACTTGCTCGACGGGCCCTCTCGTGGTCGGCGGAGGTTCGCGCCCGACCTGCCGCTCGACGATCGCCTACGGTCGCCTGCCGCGCTGGTCAACGGCGCTGGCGCTCGACCGAGTTCGCCTTTGTTGCCACGCCGCATGGGCCGGGCCATGGCGCCCCGGAGGCCTCGCTCCGCTGGACCGCCGCCGTGCGCGCGATGGCGTCGCGCCAATGTCCCGGCCGCAGCTTCCCTCGCCCGGGTGGTGCGATTCGCGAGGCGGCGGGCGGAAGACGGCGTTCTGCACCGACTACGCGGTTGGCTGACACGGCTGCTGCCCCAGGCGGGCCTCGACCTTCGGATCGAATTCGTGAACACGTGCCTGAACCCGACCAACCGCTACGACTGCCACACGCTGAGATAACCGCGCAGGATCGGTTCCCTGGGTGCTGCTCGACCCGACGTTCGATCTCACGGCGGTCAATCCGCGGCCTAGCAGTGGGCCGGCGTCGGAAGGCCGTGGCGCGCCGCGACGGCAGCCCGCCGTTCGACCAGGTGCGCTACCAGTTCCTGGCGCCGATTGGCCAGGCGGTGGCCCACGCCTACTACCTCGACTACCCGCTGCTCTTTCTGGGGAAGGCCGGCTCGCCCCTCTCGGTCTACGAGCCGGTCGGACCGACCGTCTCTCACACGTTTGGCGCCTACGCGGTGCAGTGTCTCACCGCCAAACAGACGACGGCGGTCGTGGACGGCCGGCGGTGGGAGGTCCCGTGCGCCGGCCCCGAGCGGCTGACCCACGTGTTCTACGCCCGGACGGTGCAGGCGGCACCCGGAAGCCCGCCACTCCGCGTGTGGCGGCCTTCCAGGTTCGTGTTCTGAGGCCGGCTCGCTCTAGGGCGGATCGAGGATCAGGGTCAAGTTCGCCCCGATCGTGGGGCCGACGGCGACCGTGAACGTCGGGACCGTCCCGGCGATCCAGACGGTCGTGTCTCCGGTGGACGGCCGGTACCAGAGGACGTCGCTCATGTTGTCGCCGTCCAGCAGCGTCGGATGCGGCTCCCAGTCGGCTCCCGCGTTCGCGTCGCCGTAGTAGATCGTGAACCACGAGGCGTTCGCCACCGGCACGGCCCAGCGTCCGCCGACCGTCGGATCGAAGAGGAACAGGTCGGTCCTGCCGTCACCGTTGAAGTCGCCGGTCTTGATCACCCAGTTCCTGCCCCACACCTGGCCGACGTAGCTCGCCGACGTCGCGGTGAACGTGACCCGGAACGCCTGTCCGTCGGTCGTGCGGTAGATGAACAGGTCGGTCAGGCCATCGCCGTCGAAGTCACCCGGGTAGATCTGCCAGTTCGCGTCCCATGTCGTGTCGCCGGCGATGTAGCCAAAGCTGCCGTTGGCGAGCGTGGTCACCTTGAACCACAGGCCGGCCCAGCCCGAGAAGCTGTTGTACAGGAACAGGTCGTCCCGTCCGTCGTTGTTGAAGTTGGCCTTGTAGACCTGCCAGCCGGGCGCCCAGGTGATGTTGCCGTTCACGTACGTGAAGTCGGTGAGGCCGCTCGACGAGACGCCGCGCCTCCAGACACCCGTCGCTGCGTTGTAGAGGAAGACGTCCGACAGGCCATCGCCGTTGAAGTCGAGCACGGTGATGGAGAGGCCCGGGTCGAGGTCGGCCGCGGGGAAGTAGTACGAGAAGTTTCCGCCCCCCGTGTTGATCCCCTTCCGCCAGGCCCCGGTCGTGGGGTTGTAGTAGAACAGATCCGTCAGGTCGTCGGAGTTGAACCGCGCCGGGAAGATCTGCCACCCGGCCTGCCAGGTGCCGCTCGCACCGGTGGTGACTCCGGACCCGTCGTTCAGGTATTCCACCCACGCGCCGCTGCCGCTGTTGTAGGTCAGGACGTCACCGCCGCCCGCCCCGTCGAACTGCAGCGTGTTGACGGGCACGCTCTGCGTGACCGTGGTGGTCTTGCCGCCGATGGTCACCGTCGCCGTGCGCGAGGCGCCGGTGGTGTTGGCCGTTGCCGTCCAGGACACCGAGCCGCTCGTGGAGCCGGACGTCGGCGACGGCGTGAGCCAACCGGCGTTGCTCGACGCCGTCCAGGCGCACGGCGAGGTGCTCGTCGTCACGGTGATGCTGCCGGTGTCACCGAACCCGGAGGCCGTGGCGCTGGAGGGCGACGTCGTGATCGTGCACGGCGGCGGCGGTGGCGGTGGCGGCGGTGGTGGCGGCGACCCGCCGGCGCCCGCATCCGCCGCACTCGTTGCGAACTGGCCAATCAGCGACACGAAGCTCTTCGACGTCACCGTAAACCATGCGTGGTCCACCGTGCTGGTGGCCAGCCGCGGGTTGTAGTTGCCGTTCCCGCCATTGGCCGTGAGCGTGAACGCCATCAGCGGCGCCATCGTCGACGAGACTTCCAGGCCGATGTCCTCGACCGACGAGCCGTGCGTCACGATCAGGAAGCTCTTCGTGACGGGGTTGAACGCGCTGTCCAGTGCGTCGTAGGCGCCGTAGGTGGACGAGAGCGTCAGGAAGGAGCCGGTCGTGCCGTCGGCGCGGACCTCGCGCCCGTAGATCCGCTTGGAGCCGCGGTTCCACGTCGCGAGCACCGAATGCGTCTCCGGGTCGTACTCCGCGCTGGCGATGTAATCCGCACCCGACTGGTCGAGCGTGATCGTGCTGCCCACCTGCGCCCCGCCCATGTCGATCCGCCGCGCCGCGGCATAGGCATAGGCGCCGCCGGACACCACGCCGCAGTACACGACCAGGAACTCGTCGCTGTACGGGTTGTACACCGCGGTGGGCGCGCGCTCATAGCTCGAGCCGGACGTCAGGCGGCCGCTGGAGGCCAGACTGCCCGACTCGGCCACGCGGGCGACCCAGATGTTGTTCCGTTCCGCGGAGCTGGACGGGTAGTCACCCATCCACGTGATCAGGAACTGGTGGCTCGTTGGGGAGTAGGTGACGCCTGCGGTCATCTCCCAGTTCGAGCCCTTGGGGCCGAGCGCGATCGGCGCGCTCAGGAATCCGCCGTCGTAGCTCAGCACACGAGCCATCGGCGTCGTCCCGCTGCTTCCCTCGTGCCACACCACCAGACACACGCCGGTGTCGCTGCACGCCGCCGCTGGTGCCTGCTGGTACGGCGTCGCCGTCGTCAGGTTGAACGCGGCTTTCAGAATGGTTCCCGCGGGAGACACCCAGGCGCCCTGCACCTTACCCTTGCCGGTGACGGCCAGATAGGCGTCCGAGTCCGGGTCGTAGGCGACGTCTGGGTAGCGCACACCGCTGCCCGTCGTCGTTGGAACCGTCGCCGCGGCGCCGCGCACGGCCGCCGCTGCAGGGCCCGCCCCCCCAACCCCCACCGCCAACGCGCAAAACAGGGCCCAGCCCGAACGAGCGTTACCTCTCATCAGTCTCCCTTTTCACCAATGCGACCATGGCCTGGCCGGAATGCCACTCCCCGTCCTATCGGCGCCCCGTCCGCACGACTGTAGCCGCTATTCCAGCACCTGCTGGAACAGGGTCCGCGCGGCCTCCAGGCGAACCCACGGGCTGGCGTCGGTCAGCAGCGCCGGCCAGTCCGGCGCCTTGCCCCTCAGCCCAATCTCGTCCAGGGCCCGGCTGGCTTCCTCCCGTACAGCCACGTTGCTGTCGGCCAGCCCTCCGGTCAGCACGGCCTCGGCCGCGTCGGGCAACACATCCTTCAGCAGACGCGCCGCACGGAGGCGGTCGATGGGGTTCTCCGTCTGCAGCAGGGGCTCCACCTGCGCCTGCCAGCGGGACACATGGTCCGGCAGACCCTCGGCAATCCCGAGCACCACGTCGGGAACCCCGGAATCCAGCAGCGTGCCAATCAGGGCGTCTCCCTCCGGCCGGCCGAGCCTCGCCAGGGCCACAGCGGCGTTGCGCTTGACCTCGGGCATTTCGTCCTCCAGCAACGGGAGCAGGGCATCCCCGGAACCGGCGGCCCCCATCCGCCCGACGGCCTCGGCTGCCGCCGCCCGGATCGCCGGGTCGGGGCTGGCGAGGAGCGGCTGGATGGCCGACTCCGCACCGGGTCCGCCGACCCGGGCCGCCGCGTCGATGGCGTCGGCCTTCCTCGAGCCCTCGCTGCGGCCGACGGCCGCCACCACGGCACGTGCGGCCGACTCATCGCCCAGGGCGGCAAGGGCGGCATCCCGGTCGAGTCCACTCGAGAGCTTCGACAACGAGTCGGCGGCGCCGCGGTCGCCGGCCGAGGCAAGCGCCTGCAACGCCTTGACGCGGATCGCCGGATCGGACGCGGACGCCCCGAGACGGCGCAGAACGCCTTCGGCAATCATGCCGACGAGGTACCGGTCGTCGTTCCGGCGGCCGGCCGCCCAGGACTGATAGGCATCGAACGCGGCGGCCGTCCGGTCCCCGGCGGCGAGCGCGGCAATCTTCAGCACGATTGCCGCGTGGCTGCGCGGGAACGTCTGCAGGCTCGCATTGGCGGCTGCCACCGCGTCGGCGTACCGGCCCGCTTCGATTGCCGCCCAGCCGCGGCTGATTGCGTCGGGGGAGGCGATGACCTGCGCTGCGCCATCGGCGGGCACCGCCATCAGCAGGGCGCTCACCGCGAGCGCCGCCGGCCACTCACGAAGGAGCGTCGCAATCGGCATCTGTCAGGTAAATCTGAGGGCCGACAGATTATCCAGGATTTTGCCGCCGGCTGCCACAGGAAGTTGTCGCACGGCGCACCGCCACTCCTGCCGATGGCTATTCGGACCAGCTGACCTTTCCGATCCGGACGGCACAGGCACGCCCGCCGGAGCGTGCCAGCAAATCGATGGTCATATACGGCAAGCCGGCGTCTCCGGGGAGCAGGAGCGGGACTCGTTTCCATTCCGGCCCGACCGGCAGGCTGGCCACCTCCACGCCGTTGACCGCCAGCGACAGCTGGGCCTGCGCCGCGCCCACCGAAGCGACCGTCAGGACGGCCTGGCCAGCCCGGCCCGGGAGGAAGACCCGCGCCTGGCCCGTGGCGAGGCGATACGAGCGTGCCATCTGCGGACCGCTGCCACGGTCCCACGCCGTACCCGAGGTGCTCGAGGTCCTCGGCACGCCGCGCTGCCACCGCGCGGGGCATCACCGACAGCAGGACGACGACCGCACATGCCATCGCCACCCGGCGGGGCCAGGTCGGTGGCCCGTGCGGCGCCTCACGCAGCGCCGCGGCCAGGCCGAGCCCGGGGAAGAAGGTCAGCGCCACCTCGCGGGTGAGCAACGGGTGCCCTCCGAGCGCCGTGATCAGAAAGGCCACCAGTCCGACCCACAGTCCGACGTGCAGCGCGCGATCGGCCGCCGGGGCGGGGCCGAGCGAGGCTGCGACCAGCCAGAGGAACGCGCCAAGGCCCGCCAGGCCCAGTTCGGCGAGCACCTGGAGAAACTGGTTGTGCGCGTTCTCCCGCGGGTAGGTTGGACGGAGATCGGTCGGGATGAACTCGGCGGACCGCTCGTAAAAGGTGCCCAGCCCCACCCCGAACACGGGCGCCGTCTCGAACATTCTGAGGGCCACACGTGCCAGCTCCAGTCGGACGCGCACCGCCGACCCGGCCGCGCGATCCGGGTTGTCGCGAGGGTAGACCGCGGCGGCGCCGATCATCACCAGCACGATGAGTCCCGCGGCGGCGAACTGGCGCGCGCGTGGTCGCCCATGCAGCAGCAGCCAGGCGACCACGGCCGCCGGCACGGCGACCAGCGCTGCCCGGGACGCGGTGAGCCACAGGCCGATCGCCAGCAACCCGGCCGCGGGCAGGATGACGCCTGGACTCGCGGGTGCAAGGGCGGCGGCAAGCGGGAGCAGGAGCGCGAAATACGAACCCGCGGCGTTGACATCCGGAATCGCGATGGCGACGCGCAGCCGGGACCACCGCTCCAACATTCCGCTCAAGAGATCGCCCGTCCGCAGGGACGTCTCGATCAGACGGTACACGCTCAGCATCGCCACGCCGGAGCCGCCGGCGAGGATCATGCGTGCCACCCGGTCGGGCTCGCGTTCGCTCGATCGGGCCGTCACGGCGACCACGAGCATCAGCGCCACTCCCTCGAGTATCAGGCGGGCCGTCCACGACATTCCCGTCCGCTCGGCCAGATGCGGGTCCCCCGCCAGCAGGCGCAGCGCATCATGGCGCAGGAACTCGAGGGGATAGTCCGTCCGCAACTGAGCGACCGACACCCCCACGAGGAGCGCTGCGACGACCACGCTTGCCAGGATGATGGCGGGCCACAGGATCCGCTGCACTCGCGCATCTTCCCAGGCGGGCGAGTCGGCCAACCGCCACCAGGCCGGCGCGATGGCCGAGAGCACGATCACCTCTCCGAGGGGCCCCGTCCCGGCCAGCCACCCGAGGAGCTCACCGAAGGGAACGAGGGCGATTGCGGTCAGGACGCCCGAGGATGGCTGACACCAGGAGAGGATCGCGAGCCCCGCGGCCGCCAGCCGCACCACCCACGGCGTCGAGGGCTGAATGCAGACCGAACCGAGGGGAAGGAGTGCTGCGAACGCGGGCAGTCGCCGGAGCCAGCCGCGCGCCCGCGAGCGCGTGAAGACGCGAACCATTGCGGCAAGTGTGTCGATCAGGGTATCACGCGGCGTGCAGGCACTGGCCTGGCGGCTCGGCTGCCCCGTGGATTCGTTGGTATAGTAAGTGTCCGAGCCCCCGGCCTGCATGCAGAAACCCATGGCCCAGCCAATTCCGTCCGCTGTCACCGCGCCGCGGGAAGGCGCCGTTGCCGCGCGCGACCTGATCGAGCGACTCGCGACCAAACAGGCGCGCGTAGCCGTCATCGGCCTCGGGTACGTCGGGCTCCCGCTCGCGGTCGAGTTCGCCGACGCGGGCCTGCACGTCACGACGGTGGACGTGGACCCCGTGAAAGTGGACAGCCTCCGGCGCGGCGTCTCGTACATCCCGGACGTGCCGACCGAGCGGCTGGCCCGGGTGGTCGATGCCGGCCGGTTGGCGCCCACCACCGACTTTGCGGCCCTCGCGGACGTGGATGCCATCAGCATCTGCGTGCCGACGCCCCTGCGGAAGACCAAGGACCCGGATCTCTCGTTCGTCGTCGCCGCCGTCGAGCAGGTGGCCCGGCACTTGCGCCCCGGGCAGCTCGTCGTGCTCGAGTCCACCACCTACCCGGGCACGACGGAGGAAGTCGTCCGGCCGATGCTCGAACGGGGCGGCCTGGTGGCCGGGCGCGATTTCTTCCTCGCCTTCTCGCCCGAGCGTGTGGATCCGGCCAACCCGCAGTGGCATACCGGCAACACGCCGAAGGTCGTCGGCGGCGTCGATCGCGCGTCCACCGAGGTCGCCTGCGCGCTGTATCAGCAGATCGTCACGACCACCGTGCCGGTGTCGTCCACCGGCGTGGCCGAGATGGTGAAGCTGCTCGAGAACACGTTCCGGGCCGTGAACATCGGGCTCGTGAACGAGCTCGCGCTCATGTGCCGCCAGATGGGCATCGACGTCTGGGAGGTCATCGACGCCGCACGGACCAAGCCGTTCGGCTTCATGGCCTTCTATCCCGGCCCCGGTCTGGGCGGGCACTGCATCCCGATCGACCCGTTCTATCTGAGCTGGAAGGCGCGCCAGAGCGGGTTCGAGAGCCGCTTCATCGAGCTCGCCGGTCACGTCAACGGGTCGATGCCGCGTTACGTGGTGGAGCGCGTCGGGGAGGCGCTCAACAGCGTCGGCCGGCCGATCAAGGGTTCCCGCGTGCACCTGTTCGGGATGGCCTACAAGGCCGACGTGGGTGACTACCGCGAGTCGCCGGCCGTCGACATCGCGCGGCTGCTCGCCGATCGAGGGGCCGAGGTGAGCTACAGCGATCCGCACGTGCCCGAGGTGGACGAGCACGGGGTCGTGCTGACCGGCGTGCCCGAGGCCGCCGCGCTCGAGCGGGGCATCGACTGCGCGGTCATCGTGACGAACCACCGCGCGTTCGACTACGCGGCCATCATCCGGCACGCCCGGCTCATCGTCGACACGCGCAACGCGCTCAAGGGCCGCCCCGAGCCTCACATCTTCCGCCTCTGATCCCTGGAGCCACTGTGTTCACTCACGGGATGCCCGCATGAAATCGAGCACGAGGATTCTGGTCGCCGTTGCCGCCGTCGCCCTCGTGGTGGGCTGGTGGCTGTACTCCCGCCAGGGCACGCGCACCAGCGCCATCGATCTGATCGAGCAGTTCCCGAAGGCGGAGCACCGGTCGAACAGCCAGCCGGCCGAGGCGGCGTTCGAGATCGGGAACGTCACGATCGACGGTCAGGCGAAGCGGACAATCCTGGCCAAACCGTTCGCGCGCCTCATCTACTCGGTCCAGATCCCGCCGGATGCGTGGCTCGAGCTGAGCTTCGCGATGCGCCCCGATTCCTGGGATTTGCCCGGCGACGGGGCGCAGTTCCGGGTCGGCGTGTCCGACGGACGCTCGTACGAGGAGATCCTGCGCCAGTACGTGAACCCCAAGCGGGGCGATCGCCGCTGGATTTCGGCCCGGCTCGACCTGTCGGCGTACCAGGGCCGCCAGGTGAAGCTGATCTTCAACACCGACCCCGGCGCCACGGGCGGCGCCAGCACCGAGAACGACTTCGCCGTCTGGGGCGAGCCACGCATCTACAGCAAGCGGTAGGCGTGACGACCCGCACCGACCCGACGCCGGCGCTCGAGGTTCCCCTGCTGGACCTGACGGCGCAGTGGGCCTCCCTCCGGGACGAGGCCCTGGCCGCCATCACCCGCGTCTGCGACTCCCAGCGGTTCATTCTGGGCGCGGAGGTCGAGGCGCTCGAAGGGGAGCTGGCCTCGTCCATCGGCGTCGGCCACGCGGTCGGCGTCTCGTCGGGCACCGACGCGCTCCTGGCCGCCCTGATGGCGCTCGACATCGGCCCCGGCGACCAGGTGATCACCAGCACCTACTCGTTCTTCGCGACTGCCGGCTCGATCGTTCGTGCCGGTGCCACGCCGGTGCTCGTGGACATCGACCCGATCACCTTCAACCTGGTCCCGGCCGCCGTCGAGTCCGCGCTGACGCCGCGGACGCGAGCGATCATGCCCGTCCACCTGTACGGGCAGTGCGCCGACATGGACGCCATCGAGACGCTGGCGCGGCGGGCCGGGGTCCCGGTGATCGAGGACGCGGCCCAGGCGATTGGCAGCCGGATCGGCGGCCGGCAGGCCGGGGCCATCGGTCTGACAGGCTGCTTCTCGTTCTTCCCGAGCAAGAACCTCGGGGCGTTCGGCGATGCGGGCCTCGTCACGACCAACGACGGCGCCTGTGCCGGGCGCCTGCGGTTGCTGCGCAGCCATGGCGCCGAGCGCCAGTACTTCCATCGCGTCGTCGGGGGCAACTTCCGGATCGACGCCCTGCAGGCGGCCGTGCTGCGCGTGAAGGCGCCGCGCCTGGCCGGGTGGACGGAGGCCCGCCGCCGGAACGCCGCGCGCTATCGCGGGCTCATCGCTGATGCCGGCCTCGAGGGTCGGATTGGCCTGCCCGTCGAGGTATCCGGGCGGTACCACATCTACAACCAGTTCGTCGTCCGTGTCCCCCGTCGGGATGCCGTGAAGGAGGCCCTCGCACGCCGGGGCGTCGGCACGGCCGTCTACTACCCGGTGCCCTTCCACCTCCAGGAGTGCTTCCAGGGGCTCGGCTATCGACGCGGCGCGTTCCCCGAGGCCGAGCGCGCAGCCGACGAGACGCTGGCGCTGCCGATCTATCCGGAGCTCACCGAGGCGCAACAGGCGCACGTCGTCCACGCGCTTGCCTCCGCGCTCGAGGAAGGGACCGGCAGGTCGTGACGGCGGCCGGCGGCGGCAGCGGGTCGGGCCGCGGCCGCATGCCCGGCCTGACGGCGCAGATCTTCCTCGGCCTGCTGGCGGGCATCGCCCTCGGCGCCCTGTTTCCAGACACCGGCGTTGCCGTCCGGCCGCTGGCCGACCTCTTCCTGCGGATGATCAAGATGATCATCGCGCCGCTCATCTTCTCCACGCTGGTGGTCGGCATCGCGGGGACGGGCGACCTGAAGGCCGTCGGCCGCATCGGCCTGAAGGCGATCGTGTGGTTCGAGCTGGCGACCACGGTAGCACTGGCGATCGGGCTGCTGCTCGTGAACGTGATTCGCCCCGGCGCGGGCGTGGCCGTGCCCGTCGGGGGCGCCGACACCTCGACGCTCACGGCCATGGCGCACCAGCAGCAGTCCGCCTGGGACCTGCTGCTCCACATGGTGCCGACCTCGGTCGTGGATGCGATGGCGCGCGGTGACATCCTCCAGGTCGTGGTGTTCTCGTCGTTCTTCGGCATCGCGCTGGCGGCCATCGGCCCGAAGGGCGCCCCGCTCGTCGGGCTGCTCGACAGCGTTGCGCAGGTGATGTTCCGGTTCACCGGCTACGTGATGCGCTTTGCGCCGGTGGGCGTGTTCGCGGCCATGGCCGCCACGGTCGGCGGACGCGGCCTCGGCGTCCTCGTCACGCTGGGCGCGCTGGTCGGCACGATGTACGCCGGCCTGATCCTGTTCGTGATCATCGTGATCGGCGGGGCGGCGGCGGTGGCGCGGGTCCCGTTCCTGGCGTTCGTCCGCGCGATTCGTGAGCCGTTCCTGATTGCCTTCACGACGGCCAGCAGCGAGGCGGCGCTGCCGAAGGCGCTGGAGGTGATGGAGCGCTTCGGCGTGCCCAAGCGCATCGTGAGCTTCGTGCTGCCGACGGGCTACAGCTTCAACCTCGACGGCTCCACCCTGTACCTCTCCGTCGCGTCGGTCTTCATCGCGCAGCTGGCCGGCGTGCACATGTCCATCGGCCAGCAGCTCGTGATGATGCTGACGCTCATGGTGACGAGCAAGGGCGTCGCCGGCGTCCCGCGCGCCAGCCTCGTGATCCTCACCGCGACGCTGGCCAGTTTCCACCTGCCGCTCGAGGGAGCCGCGATCCTGCTCGGCATCGACCAGCTCCTCGACATGGGCCGCACGGCCGTCAACGTGATGGGCAACTGCCTGGCCACCGTCGTCGTCGCGCGCTGGGAAGGCGAGTTCGACGACGAGCAGATGCGCTCGTTCAAGGCCGCATGAGTCCACGCAGAGTGATGGTCGTCGGTGCCGGCGGCCAGCTCGGCGCCGCCGCCGTCGGTCGCCTGGGCAGCCGTGCGGAGGTTCTGTCGCTCACCCACGCCGACCTGGACCTGACCGACGACGCGCGCGTGGCGGAGGTGCTGGGCACGCATCGCCCGGACGTCGTGCTCAACTGCGCGGCGTACAACGCCGTCGACCGCGCCGAGGACGAGCCGGCCGCAGCCCTTGCCGTCAATGCGTTTGCCCCGCACACCCTGGCGCGGGTTGCGGGGGACCTCGGCGCCACGCTGCGTGCACTACGGCACCGACTTCGTGTTCGACGGCCGCGCGAGCACCCCGTACGTGGAGACGGACCGCGCGAACCCGCTGAGCGTGTACGGGCAGTCGAAGCTGGTGGGAGAGTGGCTCGCGCTCGAGTCGCCGGGCGTATATGTGCTGCGGGTGGAGAGCCTGTTCGGCGGGCCGGCGGCGCGGAGCAGCATCGACCGCATCATCACTTCGCTCCACTGCGGGCAGCCGGCACGGGTCTTCACCGATCGCGTGGTGTCACCCAGCTACGTCGACGACGTCGTCGATGCGACGTGGGAGCTCCTGGACCGGCGCGCACCACCAGGCGTCTACCACGTCGTCAACAGCGGGTCGGCGTCGTGGTACGACCTGGGCGTCGAGATCGCACGCCTCCTCGGCAGGGATGGCCGGCTCGAGCGCGTCCGTGCGGCCGACGTGCGGATGCGCGCGGCCCGGCCGCTGTTCTGCGCGCTCTCGAACGAGAAGCTGCGGGCGGCCGGGGTGAACATGCCCCCATGGCAGGACGCGATCCGCCGGTACCTCCGCGCCCGCACCGGGCGTTAGGGCCTCCGGTCGTCACACCGTTCATCCCCGCAGAGACGTGGCGATCGGCCCGGGCCCTTACGGATGGGACCGGCCGAGGCCATTCCGTGACAGGCCGCACCACCGTCCGGTCGCCTGGTGCTAAGGTCGCGACGGCATCGCGCCAGGAGGCCGTCCATGCGCCGCACACGCTCTCGCATCGCTACACTCGCCCTGTGGGGCTGCCTTGTGATTCCCATCGTCGGTGCCGGCACGGCCGCGGCGCAGCCGCCCCTCGTCCTGCCGCAGCCGAGCCAGGCGGCCACCGTCGGCCAGCGCATCGGCCTGACCGACATCGACATCAGTTATCACCGCCCGGCCGTGAACCACCGCGAGATCTGGGGTGCGCTGGTCCCATACGGACAGGTGTGGCGTGCGGGCGCGAACGAGAACACCGTCATCCGCTTCAGCACACCGGTGACGGTTGCGGGGTTCGCGCTGCCCGCCGGCGCCTACGGCCTCCATATGATCCCGACCGCCCACGAGTGGACGGTCGTCTTCAACCGCGAGTCGCGGGCCTGGGGCAGCTTCTTCTACGACAGCGCCGATGACGCGGCGCGCGTGACCGTCACCCCGTCGCCGGCCGGGTTCGAGGAGCACCTCGCCTACACCCTCGACGACCCGACGGACCATTCCGTGATCGTGACGCTGCGATGGGAGAAGCTGGCGGTCCCGATTCCGATCGACGTGAACACGAGCGAGGTGGTGGGCGGGAGCCTGCATACGCAACTGCGCGGCCTCCCGGGATTCAGCTGGCAGCGGCTGGCGCAGGCGGCCGAGTGGTGCGCCGCCAACGACGTGCGTCTGGACGAGGCGCAGCAGTGGGCGGACAGAGCGCTCGGCATTCAGCAGAACTTCACCACGCTGCGCGCGAAGGCGGCCGTGCTCGACAGGAAAGGAGACGCGGCGGCCGCGGAAGCCCTCCGGAAGCGCTCGCTGGACCAGGCCAGCGAGGCGGACCTGAACCTGCTGGGCTACCAGCTGCTCCAGGCTGGCAAGGTGGAGGATGCCATCGGCACCTTCCGCGACAACGTCCGGCGGCATCCCGAGTCGTGGAACGCGTACGACAGCCTGGGCGAGGCACTGGCGGCCAGGGGCGAGAAGGCCGAGGCGGCGGCCAGCTACCGGAAGGCGCTCGGCATGGTGCAGGACGAGGCGCAGAAGAAGCGGATCACGGGAATCCTGGCGGGGCTCTGAGGTGCGGGGCCGAGCCCCGCGCTACACGTGGCCGGCGTCGAACGCCTCGCCGACAAGGTCGCTCACCAGGGCGCCCACGGCGAGGCACGACGTCAGGCCCGGCGAGTCGATGCCCGCGGCCTGCACGAGGCGCGGGTTCGCCCGGTCCCGCCGGATCAGGAAGTCCTCGAACGATCCCTCCGGTCCGTGCAGCTTCGCGCGGATGCCGCTGCCGCCCAGGTGGAGATCGCTGGGCTGGAGCTCGGGCAGCAGCTCGCGAGTCGGCTCGTAGAACGCCTCCACCGGCTCGCGATCGAGCTCGTAGTCGTCCTTCCCGTCCTGGAAGCGCACGGTGGGCCCTACCTGCACGTTGCCTCGCGTCGTTCGCATCAGGTGCACGCCCAGGCTGTGCCCCTTCGGATGGGGCAGCGGATACACCAGCCATTGCACGAGGTCGCGGCGCGACGGCACGAGCTCGCAGTACTCGCCCCGTGCGGGATGAATGGTGAACGTCTCCCCGCCGAGCAGCGCGGAGATCTCGTCGGCGTAGAGTCCGGCGGCGTTGATTGCCACGCGGGACCCGATCTGCTCCCGACCGGTGTCGAGCACGAGCTCATCGGCGCTCTCTCCGCCCGAGACCAGGGCGGTGTGGTTCAGCCTCACGACCCCGAGCGCATCGCAATCGGCCGCGAGCGCCCGAACCAGGGACTCGGCTTCGACGATGCCGGAGTTCGGCGACCAGATGGCTGCGGTCGCCCGCACGTGTGGCTCGCGCTTCGCGACGAACGCGGCATCGACCAGCTCCAGGCCTTCCACGCCGTTCGCACGGCCGCGCACGACCAGACCCTCGAGCTCCTGCAGTTGGTCCTGGTGCGCGGCGACGATGAACTTGCCGCAGCGCGTGTGGGGCACGTTCCTTGCCGCGCAGTACCTGGTACAGCCGGCGCGCCCCGTCCACGCAGAGCCGCGCCTTCAACGTCCCGCCTGGATAGTAAATGCCGGCGTGGATCACGCCGCTGTTGTGCGTGCTCGTCTCCATCCCGGCGTGGGGATGCCGCTCGAGCAGGCAGACGGCGCGGTCGGGCCACCGCTCGGCCACGGCCCTGGCGGATGCCAGTCCGGTGACACCCCCGCCCACGACGACGACGTCGACGCGTTCCATGGTGGTCAGTTCTCAGCCGTCAGGGGTCAGCTGAAAGTCTTCACTGAAGACTGTTACGGCCGCTCGGCGATTGCCGCGTAGTCGAGATCGGTGAACAGCAGGCCGTTCAGCCGGTCGACGTTCGCGTTGAACGTATCCGCAAAGTCTGCCACCAGGCGCGGATCGCCGTCGAGCGCCGGGGGGACGTGCTGGAGCTTCTCGGCCGCCGGATACGGGGCACGGTACTCGATCCGGGCTCGCTGGAACCCACTGGCCGTGAGCAGGTACTGCAGCGTCTCGGGGTGGAGCGGGCGCACGTGCGTGAGGTCGCGGATGTAGCTGGCGAAGAAGGCGTACCAGCAGGACACGTTGATCGTCTCGAGGACAACGGGCGCGCCCGGCCGGAGCTTGTGGAACGCGACGTCGAGTGCGCGCATCAGGTACGCGGGCTCCAGGTGCTCGACCACCTGGACGGCGATCAGTCCCCCCAGGCTGCCGTCCGGGATGCCCGAGAGATACCCGAGGAGGTCGGCTTCCACGACGTCGAGGCCACGCGTGCGGCAGCCCTCGACCATCTCGTGGTTGAGATCGATGCCGCGTGCGCCGATGCCCTCGGCGCGCAGCAGGTCGAGCAGTTCGCCGCGGCCGCAGCCCACGTCCAGGACATCGGAGGCGCCGGCGAACATCGGCACGTAGGATCGAAGCCGCTCGCGGATTTCGTCGCGCGACCCGCGAAACAGGTCCTCGAAGCAGACGTACTTGTAGCTCTCGAGCCGTTCGCCCGGTTCCAGGGGGGCCACGGGTTCGGCAGGGCGGGTTCCGCGTCCGGCCTCGACCATCCGTTCCATTTCCCGCTTCAGCGTCTGCGTGGCCTGCTGGACGATGGCGAGCGAGCGTCGCAGGTCCTCGTGGGCTCCGGCGACCGCCTCTACCCGGCCCTCGACCCTGGCGCCGGCGACCGCGGTCGCCTCGGCGCGCCGCAGCAGCTCGCCGGTGAGCGCGTTGATCGACGCGTCGTAGACCGCCATGAGACTGCCGGCGGCCAGCCGGTCCTTGCTGTCCACGTACCACGTGACCTGCTGGAAGTAGCGGATCAGCTGCGACTGGAAGGTCGCGAGTGCGGCGGCCTGATCGCGCAGGGTGGTGGCGAGCTCGCCCAGCGCGGCCGACGTCTGCCGCTCCGTGTGGCGTACCGCGTTCAGCTCCTCGGCGACGAGCGCGTTGAACGCCTGCTGCCGCTCGAACACCGGCGCGACGAGCCGCCAGACGAAGTGGGCCAGGCGCGTGCGGAGGCCGCGTGCGGGCGGCAGGGCGGTGCCTGCGAGCACGACGTGCGCGCTGGCGAGCCGATCCGGGCGATCGCGGGCCGGCACGGCCGGCGGCTGCGGGATGTCCGGCGCCCGCGGCAGCGCGCGATCGACGTCGGTCAGCGCGTCGTTGTAACCGCGATCGGCCGCGTCGCGCTCGTCGCGCAGGCGCGCCAGCGCCTCGGAGGTGACCGGCCGCGTCAGCATCGCGTCAGCGGCCCACCAGGCCCTCGACCGGGCTGCTGGCGTTCGCGTACCGGCGGCGGGGGATCCGGCCGGCGCGCGACGCGAGGTAGCCCGCCTCGACGGCCAGGCGCATCGCCCTGGCCATCGCCACCGGATCGGCGGCCTGCGCAATCGCCGTGTTCATCAGCACGGCGTCAGCGCCCAGCTCCATTGCCAGCGCGGCGTCCGACGCCGTGCCCACCCCGGCATCGACGATCACCGGCACGCCGGCGAACTCGCGGATGATCCGGATGTTGTTCGCGTTCTGCACGCCCAGGCCCGACCCGATGGGCGCCCCGAGCGGCATCACCGCCGCTGCGCCCGCGTCCTCGAGCTTGCGGCAGACGATGGGATCGTCGGTCGTGTAGGGAAGCACGACGAAGCCCTCCTGCACGAGCACCCGGGTGGCCTGGACCAGGGCCTCGTTGTCGGGAAAGAGCGTTCGCTCGTCGCCGATCACCTCGAGCTTGATCCAGTTCGAGAGCCCCGCCTCGCGTGCCAGACGCGCCGTACGCACGGCTTCGTCGGCCGTGTAGCAGCCGGCCGTGTTCGGCAGCAGGACGTACTTCGACGGGTCGATGTAGTCGAGCAGCGATTCACGGGATCGGTCCGACACGTTCACGCGGCGGACGGCCACCGTGACCATCTCGGCGCCGGACGCCTCGAGCGCCTGCACCATCACCGGGTTCGAGGGGTATTTCCCGGTGCCGACGATCAGGCGGGACCCGAACGATCGGCCGGCAATGACGAGAGAATCCATGATGGGCGACCCGCCTCCGACGAAGTTGACGATCTCCACCTCGTCGCCCTCGCCGACCGTCTCCGTGTCGTACAGGGCGCGGCGCACCACGACGAGGTTGTGTTCAACGGCCACGCGGCGGGCGTCGATGCCGAGGCGGTCGAGCAGGCCCCGGATCGTGACCGGGCCGTCGAGGTCGTGTGGTTCTCCGTTGAGCCTGATCCGCACGTTCGCCGGCCGCTGTCACCAGGTCGCGGCGCCGCGGACGCCGCGGTGCCCCACAGATCCGTTAGCGTACTGCCACCGGAGCCGAGGGGTCAATCGAGCCGCCGGTCCGAGCGCAGAGGTGTATACAATAGCGCCGCGGGCGACCCCTTCATTCCGCGGGAGCGAACCTCATGATTGCAGGAGTTCTCACCGAGACACTGGCCGGCGAACGGCGCGTGGCGCTCGTGCCGGCCGTGCTCCCGGCACTCGCCAAGGCTGGTATCTCGGTCATCATCCAGAGCGGGGCCGGTCTTCCCGCCGGCTTCACCGACGCGGCGTACGCCGAGAAGGGAGCCGAGGTCGTCCACACCGCCGCCGACGTGGTGGCGCGCGCCGAGCTGCTGCTGCGCGTGCGCCTCTCGCCGCCGGACACCACCGCGGGGCACGCGGATTTGAGCCTGATGCGCCAGGGCCAGGCGCTCGTCGCCTTCCTGGACCCGCTCAACGAGCCGGCGCTGTCGAAGGCGGTGGCCGAGCGCGGCGTGACGGCCTTTTCGATGGAGCTGATGCCGCGGACCACCCGGGCTCAGAGCATGGACGCGCTGTCGTCGATGGCCACGATTGCCGGCTACAAGGCCGTGCTGCTCGCCGCCAGTACGCTGCCGCGGATGTTCCCGATGCTGACCACGGCGGCCGGCACGCTGACGCCGTCCCGCGTGTTCGTGATTGGCGCCGGCGTCGCCGGCCTGCAGGCCATTGCCACCGCCCGCCGCCTGGGCGCGCCGGTGGACGCCTACGACGTCCGGCCCGCCGTCAAGGAACAGGTGCAGAGCGTCGGGGCGAAGTTCGTCGAGCTGCCGCTCGAGGCCGCCGACACCGAGGACAGGGCCGGGTACGCCAAGGCCCAGGACGAGTCGTTCTACTCGCGGCAGCGTGAGGTGATGGCGCGCGTGGTCGCCGGCAGCGACGTGGTGATCACCACGGCGGCGATTCCGGGCAAGCGTTCGCCAGTGCTCATCACGGGCGACATGGTGGCGAAGATGGCGCCCGGGTCGGTGATCGTCGACCTGGCGGCCGAGCGCGGCGGCAACTGCGAGCTGACGCGCGCCGACGAGACGGTGATCGAGCACGGCGTCACGATTCTCGGGCCCACCAACCTGCCGGCGACCGTGCCGTACCACGCCAGTCAGATGTACGCGAAGAACGTCACGACGTTCGTGACGCATCTCGTGAAGGACGGCGCACTCGTCCTGGACCTGCAGGACGAGATCACGCGTGAGACGCTCGTGGCCAGAAACGGCGAGGTGGTCAGCGAGCGGGTGAAGTCGCTGGTCCAGGCGTAGCGTTCGTCACGGTCGCCGATTCAGCCAGACGTCGATCCGCGGCGCGTGCCAGTTGTACGGCTTGTCGAGGACGTCCAGTCGCCCGTCACCGTCGAGATCGGCGAGCCGCGCCTCGTGGAAGTCAATCCCGCGCGCGAACCCGGTGGCGGTGAAGTGGCCCGCCCCGTCGCCGTAGAACATCCACGCCATCGCGTCGGGATTGTCCGGCGCTGTCGCCGATTCCTTCCACTTGGCCATCTCGGCGGCGAACACGTCGAGGTGACCGTCGCCATCCACGTCGCCGAGCGCGAGGCTGTGGCCGTGCACCACGTCGCGGCCGACCAGGTCGTGTCCGGTCCATGCGGCGGCGTCCGTCGGGTCCCCGGCGCACGAATACCAGCGGAGCGGGCCGGTGCCGTCGCCGGGCGCAATCACGATCTCGGGCCGGCCGCCCTCCACGAGCTGCCCGGCGGCAATGCGGCCGCCGAGCGACGCCACCCTGACGGGGTGGAACACGCCGTCCTCGACCGTGAACCAGGCGTTGCCGGCCAGCAGGTCCACGCGCCCGTCGCCGTCGATGTCCGCTGACGCCAGCCCCTCGGGGTAGAGCCCGCCGGGTTCGCCGGCCGCTCCCGAGAAGATGGTCCGGGAGGGCCACGGCGCAGTGGCCTTCGGGTCGGCCGGGATGGGCGCCAGGAGGATCGCCTTGGCGTTCTGGTTCCAGAAGGCGAGCTGCGCGTGGCCCGTGCCGAGGAAGTCACCGAACAGCTGGTCGTGGTGCTGGGTGGCTCCGCCCGTCTTCACCAGCCGCCGCGTCCAGCGGCCGTTCGTCGCGGCGCGTGGGCCGGGATTTTCCCACCACCAGACGTCTGCGCTCTGCCAGTCGCCTCCGAAGACGAGGTCGACATCGCCGTCGCCGTCGATGTCGAACGCCGCGCCGCCCGCTTCCACCGTCAGGAAGTCCGGCTCGATGACCACGCGGTCCCACCCCTTCGCGGCACGGCGATATCCGACCAGCGCCGGCGCGACCTGGCGGAAGCTGAGGACGAAGTCCTTGACGCCGTCGCCGTCGAGGTCGGTGACCAGCGCGCCGGTCTGCTGCGTCGACGGGCCGGGCACCGGCAGGTCGCCGGTGGCCGAAGACAGGTGCGTCCAGGCGACGCGGGGGCCGGGTCCGGCCGCCAGACACACCGCCGCCAGCAGTGCGGGACCGACGGCCGGGAACAGGCGGGTCGGGCGATTGGACATCGGGATCTCCTCGGAGACGCGGGGCCACTCACCGCGTGAGCGCGAAGACACAGGCCGCCAGGCCGCTCAGGACGAGCGCGACACCGAGCGATGGCCTGGCGCGGGGGACCGCCGTCGTGCCCGTTTCGACGCGTGCACGCCGCCTCACCAGCGCACCCAGGGCAAAGGCCACGAGAGCCGGCGCACCCCAGATGACGAGCGTGACGATCGCCGAAACGGGCCCGATCCCCAGGGTCGCGCCGAGGCTGCCCGGGACGACGGAGCGCTCGCGGATGTCGGAGACGACGAGGACGACGATCGAGGGAACGAGCGCGGACCAGGTCAGCACGAACGTCTTCGCCAGGACCCAGCCGCGCCCGCCGTGCCGGCGCTCACCCATCGCGAGCGGTCGCTCCGACGCCCAGAATGAAAGGCCGAGCGGGCCCCACAGCAGGGCCAGGAACGCCGCGAACAGTGGCTTGGCGGCGTGTCGGGCCCGGGCGTCGTGCAGCACCCAGGCCGCCAGCAGGAGGTCGAAGAGCAGGTTGGTGAACAGACGGTCGCGCAACATGTCCGGTCGGTCTGGGGTCGGTGGTGTCGGGCTCGGTTCGAGCTGCAAGTCTACAGGCTGCGGGGCGTGAATTTCTGCGGGCGATCAGGATCCGAGCCCACGGTACCGGTAGACTCGATGGATTCCCGGGGAGGGTGCATGCGCAGGCACGGGCTTGGTGTCGTACTGCTGGCGGCAATCGCGGGGCTCGGGACGGCCGACGGCGCGGGCCAGCCGCCGCTGTTCACGAGCACGCTGCCCGCCGCGGAGTTCGCGGCCCGGCGCGCGAAGGTATTCGACGCGATTGGCGACGGTGTCGCCGTGCTCGAGGGCGCGGCCGAGTATCCCGCCTACGTTCGGTTCCGCCAGAACAACCAGTTCTACTACCTGACCGGCGTGGAGGTGCCGCGCGCGCTCGTGCTGCTCGACGGCCGCACGCGGCGCACGCAGTTGTTCCTGCAGCCGTCCAACGAGCGCCTCGAGCGCTCCGAAGGCCCGGTGCTCGCCCCGGGATCGGAAGCCGAGCGGCTGACCGGAATCGAGTCCGTGCGGCCGCGGGATGACTTCGGCGCGGCGCTTTCGGCGAGCGTGGCCGGCGGCCGGACGCTGTACGTGCCGTTCCGGGCCGAGAGCCTCGGGGCGGCCACACCGCAGGCGGCGGCCGCGCATGCGGCGGCGGTGGCCGCCGATCCGTGGGACGGCCGGCCCTCGCGCGCCGCGCGGTTCGTCGAGAAGCTCGAGGCGGCCGTACCCGGCGCGCCGGTCCAGGACCTGGACCCGATCCTCGATCGGCTGCGCCTGATCAAGAGCCCGCGCGAAGTGGCGCTGATCCGCGAGGCGACACGGCTGGCGGGACGCGGCATCATGGAGGGCATGCGCTCGGCCCGCCCCGGGATGCACGAGTACGAGGTCGAGGCCAGTGCCGACTACGTGTTCAAGCGTGGGGGCGCATTCGGTGTCGCCTACTTCGCGCTGGTCGCCGACGGCATCAACGCGTCGTGGCCGCACTACCACGCCGGCACGGGGCTGCTGAAGGACGGCGACCTCGTCCTGTTCGACTACGCTCCCGATTTCAACTACTACACCTCCGACGTCACGCGCATGTTCCCCGCCAACGGCCGCTTCACGCCGGGCCAGCGGGAACTCTATACGGTCTACCTCCGGCTGTACCAGTCGCTCATGCGGTCCATCCGCCCGCACGCTGCGCCCCGCGACATCGTCCGCGATGCCGTCGCGAAGATGGACCGTGTACTGGCCGGATTCCGCTTCACTGACGACACGCGCCGGCGGGCTGCCGAAGCCTTCGTCGAGCGATATCGGCAGTCCACGGCCAACAGCCTCGGGCACCAGGTCGGGATGGACGTGCACGACGTGAACCCGCCCTACGAGCAGCTGGAGCCGGGGATGGTGTTCACGATCGAGCCGGCGCTCACCATCCCCGACGATCGCGTGTACGTCCGCCTCGAGGACGTGCTCGTCATCACCACCGACGGCTACGAGAACCTGTCGGCATTTGCGCCGGCAGAGCCCGACGAGATCGAGGCGCTGATGCGTAGGAACACAAAGAACACAAAGGACACAAAGGACACAAAGGGCACAAAGGGCACAAAGGGCACGAAGGGCACAAAGGGTACGCCGGGCACGATGGAGCCCGGGGAACGACGATGAGGGGGCTGTCCCGTGTCCGCCTGGCTCTCGTGGCCGGCGTCGCGCTCGCCGCCTGCACGCGTGGGCCGACGCCCACGACCCCTGCGTCGGCAGACGCCAACGGTGCGTTCCAGGAGCTCTCCGACCGCTTCGTTGCCGACTGGCTGCAACGCCATCCGGTCCAGGCCACCTACCTTGGCGTCCATGACTACGACGATCGGCTGCCCGATCCGACGCGCGCCGGCGTGGACGCGGAAGTGGCGGCGCTGCAGCAGTTCCGCCGTGAGTTCGCGGCGATCGATCCGGCGACGCTCGAGCCGCCCCGCCAGCTCGATCGCGAGCAGGCGTTGTCGGCCATCGACGGGCAGCTGCTCGAGCTCACGGTGATCAGGTCCTGGGCCACCAACCCCGACACGTACAGCAGCGGGATCACCGAGGCCGCGTTCATGCTGATCAAGCGCAGCTTCGCGCCTCCCGAGGTGCGCCTGAAGGCGCTCGTCGCCCGTGAGCAGGCGATGGTGGCGACGCTCGACGCGGCGCGGAAGAACCTCGAGAACCCGCCGGCCGTCTACACCGAGATCGCGATCGAGCAGCTGGACGGCAACACGGAGTTCTTCAAGTCCTCCGTGCCCGCCGCGTTCACCGCGGTGACCGACTCGGCGCTCCTGGCCGACTTCCACACGGCGAACCAGGCGGTCGTCTCCGCGCTCGGCGCCTACAAGGCGTACCTCGAGCAGGATCTCGCGCCGCGATCCAGGGGCTCGTCCGCCATCGGGGCCCAGGCTCTCGCGTCGAAGTTCAAAGCCGACGAGCTGGTCGATCTGCCGCTCGACGGGCTCATGGCCGTCGCCCGCGCCGACCTCGCGAGAAACCTCGACGCTTTCCGGACGACGGCGGCGCTCATCGCGCCGGGCCTGCCGCCGCGCGCGGCGCTCGAGCGCATCAGCCGGGAGCACCCCGCGCCGAACCAGCTGCTGGCCGCGAACCAGCGCGAGCTCGACGGCCTGCGGGAGTTCATCACGGAACACCACCTCGTGACGATTCCCGGCGCGGCGCCGGCGACCGTCGAGGAGACGCCGCCGTTCATGCGGGCCGTGACCATCGCGTCGATGGATCCGCCGGGACCCTTCGAGAAGGGCGCCAGCGAGGCGTTCTACAACGTGACCCTTCCGGATCCCGCCTGGCCGGCATCGAAGATCGAATCGTACATGCGCGCCTGGTATCCGGCCGAGATTGCCAACGTGTCGGTGCACGAGGTCTACCCGGGCCACTACACGCAGTTCCTGTTCGCGCCGCGCTTCCCGTCGAAGCTCCGCAAGGTGTTCTGGACCAACTCGAACGTCGAGGGCTGGGCGCACTATTGCGAGCAGATGATGCTGGACGAGGGAGCCGCCGGCAACGACCCGAAGTACCGCCTGGCTCAGCTCCAGGACGCGTTGCTGCGGGACGTCCGCTTCATCGTCGGCATCCAGCTGCACACGGGGAAGATGACGGTCGACGAGGCCGAGACGATGTTCGAGGCACAGGGCTATCAGGAGCCGCCGGTGGCCCTGGCGGAGGCGAAGCGGGGCACGTCGGACCCCACGTACGGGTACTACACTCTTGGCAAGCTGATGATCCTGAAGCTGCGCGACGACTACCGCGCGAAGATGGGGAACGGCTTCACGCTCGAAGGATTCCACGATCGCTTCCTCGAGCTCGGGCCGCTGCCGCTGCCCCTCATCCGCCGCGCGATGCTGGGCCAGGTGGGCAGCCTCCTCCCCGATCCAGATCCCCGCCAGATCCCCAGCCCCCCAGATCCCCAGCCCCCCAGATCCCCAGCCCCCCAGATCCCCAGATCCCCAGCTACATCCCGTTCGCCACGGTCGCGGCGCCCAGCAGGCCGGACTGCGAATTCGTGATCACCTTGATCGGGACGATGCGGAGGAGCTCGGTCATGAAGCCCTTCGCGAGAAAAGCCTCGAGGAACACCGGCTGCTCCAGCAGCGGGATGTTCTTGGGAGCGATGCCCCCGCCGATGTAGAGCCCCCGCGTCGCGACGGTGCGGACGGCGAGGTTCCCGGCCTCCGCGCCGTACGCCGCCACGAAGATGGCCATCGTCTCCATGCAGTGCGGGCACGACCGATCGTGCGCGCGCTCCGAGGCGACACGCGGCAGGTCGGCGGGCGGGACGGCATCGAGCGGCACGCACGGGTGGTCCTCGTGCGTGAAATGGTACAGGTTCGTCAGGCCGATGCCCGAGACGACCATCTCCACTTCGGCGCGGCCGTGGCGGGCCGTCAGCCACTCCACCAGCTGCCACTCGCGGCGCGTGCGCGCGGGAAAGTCCGCGTGGCCGCCTTCGGAGGGCGCCGGCACCAGGCGCCGACCGTCGTTGAACAGGAACGCCTGGCCCATCCCGGTCCCGGCGGCCAGCAACCCCGCGTTGCCCGATAGGTTCGGCTCGCCCTCCTGCAGCACGTGCAGCTCCTCGGGATGCAGCACGGCGACCGAGTGCGCGATCGACACCAGATCGTTCAGCAGGCGCACGTGGGACAACCCGAACGCCACGGCCACGGCTTTCCCGTCGAGCTTCCAGGGCACGTTGGTCATCCAGGCCGTGTCGCCCATGATGGGGCCGGCGACGCCGAAGCACGCCGCCTCGATCGACGGTTCGCCTCCGGGCTGTCGTCCGAGGAACTCGCGAATCATCGGCACGAGCCCCTCGTACTCGAGCGTGGGGAACGACGCGACCGACGCCGGCGCAGGCCGGTGCGGCGCCCGCGTGAACAGCCCGAGCAGTGTCTTGGTTCCTCCAACGTCTCCGGCCAGCAGCATGACCGACGGATTGTAATCCGAAGCGCGTTATGATTCGGAAGGTGTCCGACGCAGCCGACCTCAGCGCACGCGACATCATCGCGCGGTATCCCGGCCTGCGCGACGACCACCTGCGGTATCTCGAGAAGTGGGGGCTGGTGCGCCCCATCCGCGGCGCCGCGGGTCGGAGCTACGGCTTCGCCGATCTCGCCGTGATCCGACAGACGGCCGCGGCGCTGGCCGACGGGCGCTCGTTCCGGGCCGTCGTGCGCCAGCTGGAAGCGGAGCGCAACGGGCAGCTCGCCCTGGACTTCCGGCTCGACGTGCAGCCCGCGCGGATCCTCGCGCTCACGACCCGGCAGGCGACGGCTGCAGGCCAGCGGTCCGACGAGTCCGAGGACGCCGCGCTGGCCGATGCGCTGTTCACCGAAGCGTCAACGCTCAATACGGATCAGCCGGCAGCCGTCGAGCGCGCGGCGGAGCTCTATCGGCGGGCGCTGCTCGCCGACCCGGATCTGGTCGCCGCGATCATCAACCTGGGCAACCTGCACTACGGACAGGGCCACCTGCCCGAGGCGCTTGCGCTCTACGAGCAGGCAGCGGCGCTGGCGCCGGATTTCTTCGAGGCGCAATACAACCGGGCCAATGCGCTGCACGACGTCGGCCGGTTCGAGGAAGCGGCGTCCGCGTACCAGGCGGCGCTCGTCGTGGACTCGGACCATGCCGAGGCCCATTTCTATCTGGCGGTGACCTTCGAGAAGCTCGAGTCGTCCACCGACGCCCGTCCGCACTGGGAGGCCTACCGTCGGCTCGCGCCCGACGGCGCCTGGGCCGAGCTGGCCCGCGAGTTCACCGAGATAGACAGCTGAGCCTGGAGCGCAGACAGGGTGGCAGTAGGCCCCAGGGATCGCGCTCGCGCTTGCGCGGCGAGCGGCGGAGCTTGAAGTACTGGCAGTCCGGACACCAGGCCTCGGGCTTGAACCCCGACGTGCCCGCAATCGGCAGCACGTCGCGATGGGTGCAGCACTCCGGGCCTTCATCCGGCGCGCGGCGCCAGCGGCAGGATCGGAACTTCATCGTGGCCGCCGAGGCCCCCGACGCGTCGGGAGTCTCGGGTGTCACGGCCGTATCGGACGGGACCGGCACGTCGCCTTGATCGCTACTGTAGTTGGACGCCAACCGATTTCTCCAGCGCGCGCAACGCGCGCAGTTCCTCGGGCGCGGCCAGCGTCAGGGCCGTCCCTGCCGTCAAGTCACGGCCGGTCCGTCCCACACGGTGGACGTACGCCTCGGCCGTCGATGGCACCTCGTAGTTCACGACGTGCGTGATCCCCTCGATGTCGAGCCCGCGGGCGGCAATGTCGGTCGCGACGAGCACCCGGTGCCGGCCGCTCCGGAACCCTTCCACCGCGCGCATGCGCTCCTGCTGGGATCGGTCGCCGTGCAGCGCGACGGCGCGCACCCCGAAGGTGTGCAGCTGTCGTGCCAGCCGATCGGCGCCGTGCTTGGTGCGTACGAAGACGAGCGTCGGCCCCTCGGCGTTCTTCAGGAAACGCGCGAGCCACTGCGGCTTCTCCCGCGACTCGACCGTCTCGACGGTATGCGTGATGGTCCTCGCCGGGCCGCCGGCTCGACCGAGCTCGATGTACCTCGGGTCGCGCACGATTTCGGCCGTCAGCCGTATCATCTCGTCCGGCATCGTCGCGGAGAAGAGCAGGGTCTGCCTGATGGCCGGCAGCTCGCGGACGATTCGCTGGACGTCGGGCCAGAAGCCCATGTCCATCATGCGATCCGCCTCGTCCAGCACCAGCACCTCGAGGGCTGAGAAATCCGGCACGCTCGAGCGCATGTGATCCATGAGGCGCCCTGGCGTTGCCACCACCACATGGGCGCCGGCGCGAAGCGCCCGATCCTGCGGGTCCATCGTGACGCCGCCGTACACGGCCACGCTCGTCAGTGCCGTGTGGTAGATGAGCCCCTGGATGGCGTCCTCGATCTGGACGGCCAGCTCGCGCGTGGGCGCCAGGACCAGCGCCCGCGTGCCCTGCGGCGGCACGCCGTGCTCGGACGCCGCGATGAGGCGCTGCAGGATGGGCAGGACGAAGGCCGCGGTCTTGCCGGTGCCGGTCTCGGCGCACGCGATCACGTCGTCGCCGGTCAGCGCGTAGGGGATCACCGCGCTCTGGACCGGGCGCGTCTCCTTGAATCCCAGGTCGGCCAGGCCCCGTGTCAGCGATGTGTGCAGGCCGAACGTGTCGAATCCGCGTGGCGAGGCGTCGTAGTCCGCCTGGGTCCGCGCGGAATAGGTGGACGGGACCGGCAGCGGCGCGGTCCTGGGTCCTCGCGGCCGCGACGAGCCGCCCGGGCGTCCGGGACGGCGGCGGGGGGATGAATGATCAGTTGTCTTCGGGGTCAATGCTAACGTGCACGGAAGGTAATGATGCCGCGGACCGGGTCGTAGGGCGAAACGCCTACGGTCACCCGATCGCCGGGCACGACCTTGATGCGGAATCGGCGCATGCGCCCGCTGAGCTGGGCGAGTACCTCGTGGCCGGCATCCGACTGGACTCGGTACAGCCCGCCGCTGTGCACGGCGACCACTGTTCCCTGAATGTCTATCAGATCGTCCTTGCTCAAACCTTCTGTCCTTTCTTGCAACTATTTTGCCACATGGCTGTCCGGGGCACAAGTCGCGTGATTTCTTTAGGTTCAGAGAGCCCGAACGGCCTCTTCCACCCGCCAGGCCAGCTCCTGGTAATCCTCGCCCTCGAGCCTGATCGGTCGCCCGAACGCCACCCGGACCGGCCCCGGCGTCGCCATTCTGGCCGACGGCGCCAGCACCTGGTCCAGCCCTGAGAGGCGCACTGGCACGATTGGCACCTCCAGCTTGGCCCCAATCATCCCGACGCCCGGCCGGAACTCGCCGATGGCACTCTCCCCGGCTCGACGGCCCTCCGGAAAAATCAGGACCGACCAGCCATCGCCCAGCAGGTCGCCGATGTAGCGCAGCGTCTGCCGGGCGCCCGCCTCGCGTTGTGGAAGGGGGAAGGCGTTGAAGAAGAGGCTCGCCAGATAATAGTTCAGACCGTTGGTCAGGCGTGCACGCCATCCGTAATCGGCGGGGAAGAAGTGGGCTTTGAAGAATTCCTTGGCCATCGCCGGAGCGACGCGGTAGCGCCACCGTGGCGGGAGGGCCCACAGGATCGCCGGCGTGTCCATGTGGCTCTGGTGGTTGGACGCGAAGACCACCGGCCCGTCGATGCCGTCGAGGTGCTCCAGGCCGTCCACGCGGATCCACGCGAACGCCCGCGCGAGCGGCAGGATCCAGGTGGGCAGGCTGACGCGGCGGAGCGCCCGTGCCGGCCACGTGCGATTCCAGGTGGGGAAATCCACCGGCTCGCCGCTCTCCCCGGCCGCGGCCGGGGCCTGCTGCACTACCTGCTCGAGCGCGGCCACGTCCCGCGCGCCGCTGAAGGCCGCTTCGTCGATCGGCGCGCCGAACTTCTCTTCGAGGGCCACCATCAGCTCCACCCGCTCGAGCGAGCTCAGGCCCAGCTCGTCGAGGGTGGTCCCCGGCGCGACCTCGCGTCCGCCCGCGAACTGTGAGATGAGCGACGCCACGCTGGTGGCCGGTCCAGCCGCGGCCTGCGGCTTGTGGCCGGTCGCGACCCAGTCGTGGATCTCCCGGCGCCTGAGCTTGCGCGTGCCCTCGGTGCGCGGGAGCTCCCCGGCCGGCCAGACGGAGATGCCGCGAATCTTCTGGTGATCGGCGAGCGTCGTGTTGGCCTGGCGCACGACGGCCTGCGGGTCGACTCCCGGATCGAGGACGACCACGGCGTGCACCCGCTCCTCTCCCGCCTCGCGCGCCCCGACGACGGCGACATCCCGCACGCCCGGAATGGCCGCCACGACGCGCTCCACGTCCTCGGGGAAGACGTTCAGCCCCTCGGGCGTGACGATCATCTCCTTCTTGCGCCCCTTGATGAACAGACGGCCCTGGGCATCTACCTCGCCGATGTCGCCGGTGTGGAACCATCCGCCCTCGAACGCCTCGGCGGTCGCGGCCTGCTGGCCGAGGTAGCCGCGCGTGACGTTGTCGCCGCGCACGAGGATCTCCCCGTCGTCGGCGATCTTCAGCTCGACGCCGGCGATCGCCTTGCCGACCGACCCGCGGCTCGTGCTGAACGGGTGATTGAGGCTGACGATGGGCGCCGTCTCGGTGAGGCCGTAGCCCTGGACCACCGCGTACCCGAGTCCGGTCCAGAACGCTTCCAGTGCCGGGTCGAGCGGCGCAGCGCCGACCACGAAGCTCCAGAATTTCCAGCCGAACGCGCGGTGCACCGTCCGGTACCGCCACCAGCGCCGGAGGAACTTCTCGCCGGCCGGCGGCGGCTGGGCCGCGACGGGCGCCACGCGCACGATGTGCTCGCGGAGCACGTCGAGAATCTTGGGCACCGACACCAGCACGGAGACGCGCCGAGTCCTGATCTGGCGGACGATGTCCTGCGGGTTGTAGCCGCGGATGAAGATCACCGTCCCGGCGAGCATCGGCGGCACGAAGGTGGCCATCGACTGCCCGAACATGTGCGAGAGCGGCAGCAGGTTCAGGAACCGGATGGGCGAGAAGGGGCGCGCGTAGGCGCGGTACTTCATCACTTCCCGCTCGACGGGCACGATGTTGGCCAGCACGTTGCGATGAGTGATCACGACGCCTTTCGGCTCCGAGGTGGCGCCCGACGTGAAGATGATCTCGGCCGTGTCGTCGCGCCCGACCGTCGCACGCGGCGCCGAGGTGGTCGCGTGCCAGTCCAGGTGCCCGAGCGGCCAGACCTCCGGCAGGCGCCGGATGAGGCCCTCGGCCTCGACGTCGTCGCCGATCAGCGTCGCCTTCGGCTTGACGATCTCCGCGACGCGCAGGAGGAAGTCCACCGAGGTCCGATAGTCGATCGGGACGGCCACCACGCCCTGCAGCAGGCAGCCCCAGAGGGCGGCGACCCATTCGGGGCGGTTCTCGGACCAGATGAGCACGGTGTCGCCCTTGCGGAGCCCGGCCGCGTGCAGCCGGGCGGCGAACCCCTTCGCGGCGCGTGCGACCTCGGCGTACGTGTGTTCGCGACGCCGGAAGCCGTTGTCGTAGGCCAGGAACACGCCGCGGGCGTTTTCGAGGTCGTCGAAGAAGTCGAGCAGCGTATCGCGGCGCATCGGTGGACTATGATACCTGCCGTGCAGTCCCAGAACCTGCCGCCGGCGCTCGTCGTCGGGGCGCTCTACGACAGCTTCCTGCAGGCTGCGCTCCGTCAGTTCTTCGGGCGCGCGACGTTCGAGACCGAGCCGATGCTGTCGGTCAGCTCGGACGGCCGGCTGGCAATCGAGCCCACCGACGATCCGTCGGTCATGTACGTGCGGTGGTTCGGCACGCGCTACGTCCTGCGCGTGCCCGCACGCCGGCCGTTCACGCCGCACGAGATCCGGCTGGCGCGATCGATCGGGTCGGTGCTCGCGGCGCGGTATCACGCGATCATGAACCCGAAGACCATGGTCGAGCGCGGCGAGCTCTTTCGCGGGGCGATCGAAGATCGATACGTCGGGGCTTTTGCCGAGGGCCGGCCGTACCCGCTCGGCGCGGGGGACACGCGGGCGGATCGGATCGCGCTCGCCATCGAGGTGCTCCGCGTCGCGGCGCTGTCGAGCTACGAGAACCGCGCCATCTCGTCGGGCGTGCTGATCCTCGGCACCGATACGGATCCGCTGGAGCCCGGACGCGACGTTGCGCAGGCGCCCCACGAGTACTCGCAGGCGCTGACGGGCGTGAAGAGCTTCTTCCGTCTGGTGGACGGCCTGCGGACGCTCTTCCTCGTGAGCCGTACGGGCAAGCTGCTCGACATCGTGGACGTGAAGCAATGGGCCGAGGCCGCGGGAGGCGGGCCGCTGCCGGCGCCCGGACCCTCGGCGTACGAGCCGCACGCCCGCGCCACGCTGACCGGCGGACACGTCTGCGTGGTGCTCAGCCCCTCCCACGAGATCAAGATCTTTGCCGAAGGTGCACAGGTGCTCGCGTTCCGGCACGCGCACTGGCACCTGCTCGACCTGCGGGCGAAGTTCGAGCTCTGGGTCGACGCCGTGGAGAACCGCCCGCTGGCGGAACGGCTCTTCCACACCGCGCTCGAGCTCGCCGATGCCCGGCAAGGCGCCCTGTTCGTGGTCGTGCGCGACCCGGAGATGGCCGTTCCCATTCTGGTGGCCGACGCCGACCGCGCGGACCTCGCGCCGCCTTCCGCGCCGGCGCAACCCGGTGCCGCGCCGACCCGACGCGACCTGCTGGATCTGCTGACGACCGGGTCCGTGATCGATCTGGAGCCGTCGGTGCTCGCGGCGCTGGCGTCGCTCGACGGCGCGACGGTGACGGATCCGGCCGGCCGGCTCATCTCGGCGGGCGCCATCCTCAAGCACGCAGGCGATCCGGCCAGCGACGAGTCGTTCATCATCGAGGGCGCGCGCACGACCGCGGCGATGACCGCCAGTCAGTACGGCCCGGTGCTGAAGGTCAGCGAGGACGGCCTGATCAGTTTCCACGACCGTACCAAGATCTGGGACATTTAGCGGAGTATCGGCAGGCGATGCTGGTGTGGCCGCTCCGTTGTCGCGGCCCTGATCGTCGTCGAACCGCGGATGCCAGAAACGCGCCGGCCCGTGCCCGGGTCGGCTACAATGGCGGTTCCCTGTCATCACTGACGTCCACTATCCGATCATGCGGATCTTCCTGACGGGCGGTACCGGCTACATCGGCAGTGCCGTGCTCGAGGCTGCCGTGCGCGCCGGCCACGACGTGTCGGCCCTCGTGCGCGACACCCGGAAGGCGCGCAAGATCGAGAGGGCGGGCGCGACAGCGGTCATCGGCGATCTCGCGCAGCCGGAATCCTGGAAGCCGGCGGCGGCCGGCCACGACGCCTACGTGCACGCGGCCTTCGAATCGTCGGCGCGGGGCATCGAGATTGACCAGCCGGCGCTCGAGGCCCTGATCTCGGTCGCCATGAAGGTGGGCGTCGGAACGCCTGTCGTGGCAACCTCCGGCACCTGGGTGCTCGGCAGCACGCGCGCGCCGGCCTTCGAAGACGCGCCGCTGAATCCCCCCGCGCACTCGGCGTGGCGGCTCGCCATGGAGCGGCTCGTCCTCGAAGCGCCCGGTGATCCGGCCCGATCGTCATTCGGCCCGGCTTCGTGTACGGCGGAGGGCGCGGCATTGTCTCGGACCTGCTGCGCGACGGCACCAACGGGCTCGTGCGCATCATCGGGGAGGGACGGAACCATTGGGCCTGCGTCTACAGCCGCGATCTCGCGGATCTGTATCTGCGCGTGCTCGCCAACCCCGCCGCGTCCGGCATCTATCATGCGTCCGACGAAGCCGACGAGACGGTGCTCGACATCGTCGAGGCGCTGGGCCGCAACACCACACATCGGCCCGACATCCGCTTCGTGCGGATCGAGGAAGCGCGGGCGAAGATGGGGCCGTATGCCGACGTGCTCGCGCTCGATCAGCTCGTCCGCGGCCCGCGGGCGCGTGCGCTCGGCTGGACGCCCGCGCTCAAGTCCGTAGCCGGCAACGTTCAGCGCCTGCTCGAGGAATGGCGCGCGACGCGCTGAAGGGAGCACACTCATGAGACACGCTGCAGCCGTCATCACGCTCGGCCTGCTCGCCGCGGCGCCCGCCTCGGCCCAGGACGCCCATGCCGGGCACGACGCGGAGGTCGCACCAATGACCAGTCAGTCTGCCCCGGGAAATCAGGCGCTGCCGCCGGGCGAGGAAGGCGCCAAGGCGGCCCTCGATCACTCGCCGCGTCATGGCGAGTGGGTGGAGGTCGCGATGCCGTCCGGCGCGCCGGTGCGGTCGTGGATCGTCTATCCAGAACGGAGCGACAAGGCGCCGGTCGTCGTCGTGATCCACGAGATCTTCGGCGAGTCCGACTGGGTTCGCGCGGTCGCGGACAAGCTGGCCGCGGACGGCTTCATCGCGATCGCGCCGGATCTGCTGAGCGGCAAAGGCCCGAACGGCGGCGGCACCGACTCGCTCGGCAGCCGCGACGACGTCGTGAAGGCGATTCGCGAGCTGGATCCCGGCGAGGTGACCACGCGCTTGAATGCCGTGCGCGCCTACGCGATCAAGCTGCCGGCCGCCAACGGCAAGAGCGCGTCGATCGGCTTCTGCTGGGGCGGGTCAACGAGCTTCCGCTACGCCACCGAGCAGCCGGCGCTCGACGCCGCGGTCGTGTATTACGGCACCGCGCCGGATCCCGAGGCGCTCGCCCGGATCGACCCGCCCGTCCTGGGCCTCTATGGCGGAGACGACGCGCGCGTTACCTCGACCGTGGACGCGACGAAGGCGGAGATGGCGAAGCTCGGGAAGCCGTACGACCCGCACGTTTTCGAGGGCGCCGGCCACGGCTTCCTGCGCGCCCAGTCGGGCCGCGACGGCGCGAACATGAAGGCTGCCGAGCAGGCGTGGCCGCTCACGATCGCGTTCCTGCGACAGCACACGAAGTGAGCACGGCCGCGGCGCCCGCGCTGGTCACGCTCGACGCCATTCGCGGAGCGGCCGAGCGCCTGCACGGCGTGGCCCGGCTCACGCCCGTGCTGACCGCCTCCACCGACGAGGGCTGGCGGCACGTCAGGCTCAAGTGCGAGAACCTGCAGCTGGCGGGCGCGTTCAAGCTGCGCGGCGCGTTCAACTTCATCAGCCAGCTCGATCCGGATGCGCGGAGCCGCGGCGTCCTCACGTACTCGTCAGGGAACCACGGGCAGGCCGTGGCCTGGGCTGCACGGCGGCTCTCACTCGCCTCGATCGTCGTGATGCCGACGACGGCGCCGGCGGTGAAGGTGGAGGGCGCGCGTGCGCTCGGCGCCGAGGTCCGGTTCGCCGGGCTCACGACGATCGACCGTCAGCTGGCGGCCGAGGCGCTCCAGCGCGAGCGCGGGATGGCGATGGTGCCGCCGTTCGACGACCCGCGGATCATCGCGGGGCAGGGCACCGTCGGCCTGGAAATCGTCGCCCAGCAGCCCGACGTGACGACGGTCTACGTCCCGCTGGGCGGCGGCGGGCTCGCATCGGGCGTTGCGGCGGCCGTCAAGAGCCTCCGCGCCGGCGTGCGCGTGGTCGGCGTCGAGCCGGAAGGCGCGCCGAAGATGTCGCGATCGCTCGCGGCCGGCCATCCCGTCACGTTGGATTCGGTGCAGACGATGGCCGATGGCCTGATGGCCGTCCGGCCGGGCGACCTGACGTTCGCGCATGTGCGCGCGCTCGTGGACGAGGTCGTGACCGTTTCGGAAGGCGAGATCGCGGCCGGCGTGCGATTCCTGGCGGCTCATGCGAAGGTGGTCGCCGAACCGAGCGGCGCCGCCAGCGTGGCAGGGGCGATGCGGATGGCGCCTCCCGGATCGCCGGGCGTCCACGTCGCGATCGTCAGCGGCGGCAACGTAGCCATGGATCGGCTGGCGGCGCTGCTGGCTGACGTGTAGCGCGGGGCTTCAGCCCGCGCTCACCACCATCACTGTTCCGGCGTGGCGGCCTCGCGCTGTTCCCGAAGGATGTCGGCCACCGCCAGCAGCACCCCCACGGCCACCGCCCACAGCAGCATCGTCCCGACCCCGCTGCGGCGGCGTGCGGCCGCCGGCAGGCGCGGCGTGCCGTTCGGGTCGCGCATGGCGCGGCGAGTGACCGCCCGCGTCAGCTTGGTGGTGCTTCCGGCCAGGATGCCGGCGGCGAAGCTCACCGCGTTGCCCATCTGCCTCCTCCCCGGCGGCGGCTTCGCCGCCTCGGCTCATCGGATCGTCTCCGGGTTGACGAAGCGCTCGGCCAGCCGCGTGAGCTGCTCGTCCATCGCCCGTTCCTCTTCGAGCGTCTGCTGCAGCAGCTCCGAGGCATGCGTGTAGCCGAGCGTGTCGGCGAAGGTTCGCGCCGTGCCGTAGTTGGCGATCTCCACGTGCTCGATGCGCTGCGCCATCGCGATGAGCGTCGCGTCGCGGACGTCGCGGTCGCGTTCCCGGTTCAGCACGCGCCTGCCCTCGTCCTCGATGGCGGCCATCGACGCGGACCTGCCCTCGCGCGCCTCGTCGCCCACGGAGCGCAGCGCCCGTTCCAGCCGGCGCGCCTGCGACTTCGTCTCCTCGAAGTGCCGGGCGAAGATGCTCTCGAGATCCGGGTTCGACGCGGCGCGGCGCATGCGTCCCAGCGCCGGCACGAGGTACCGCTCCGCGCGGTACAGCTCGATCAGCGAGTGCCGCAGCAGGTCGCGCAGCGAGGTCACCGACCGGCGCCGCCGCCGCCACAGCCAGAGCGCCGTCGCTCCGACGGCGATTGGCACGGCGACCGGTGCGGCCGCGGGGACCCACCGCGACGCAAGGCGCCGCGGGTCCACCGACTCGGCGCGCACCCGCAGCAGCTCGAGGTCGTTGTCCACGGCGGTCCGCTTCGCGCGGACGGTGTCGGCTAGGACGTCCGTGCTCGCACCCATTGCGCGTTCTCCTTCATGGTGTCGGTCGTGTTGGGAAGGTGCCGCCTGGCGGCCAGCTTGTCGCGCCCGAGCTGCGCCAGCACCGCGGCGGCGACGATCATGAGGCCCGTGACGACGGCGAAGCCGGTCCAGACCGGCCACCCCAACCACGCGAACATGCCCCACGCGATCGTGGTCAGCAGAAAGACGACGGCGAGCACGGCCGCGACGGCCGCTGCGGCCAGCAGCACGACGCCGCGGCCGAGCCGCTGCGCTTCGTCGCGCACCTCCGCCTTGGCGAGGGCGATCTCGCTGCGCACGAGATCCTGCGCATCGCGCACGGTGGTCTTGATGAGGTCAACGAGCGACTGATCGTAGTCCGGCATAACAGTTCTCCCAGGCGGCGCCTCTCTCCCGGGCCGTGACTCACGCTCCGGCGCCGCCGGCGCGAGCTCCTCGCCGGGCGCCTCTTCTCCGCGCCGGGCCGCCGCGTGCGCGAGCACGGCGTTCATGTCGCCGCCGATGACGATGGCGAGCCCGGTCAGGTAGAGCCAGAGCAGCAGCACCATCACGCCGCCGATGGTGCCGTAGGTCTCGTTGTAGGTCCCGAAGTTGACGGCGTAGTACCGGAATCCCAGCGAGCCGCCGATCCAGAGCGCGGTCGCCGCCAGCGACCCCGGCGACAGCCAGACGAACGGCTGGTCCACGTCCGGCGCAAAGCGGTAGATCAGGCTGAAGGCCGTCACGATGAGGCAGAAGACGAGCGGCCATTGCGCGATCTTCCAGGTCCACTCGACGGCGGCGCCGAGCCCGGCCTGTCGCGTGACGTAGCTTGCAAGCTCCGGTCCCGCGACGACGAGGGTGATCGAGACCAGGAGGAAAACGGCAAGGCCAAGCGTCAGGAGAATGGCGATGCCCCGGCGCTTCAGCCAGGACCGGCCGTCCTCGACGTCGTAGGCCCGATTGAGCGCGTCGATGAGCGCGACCATTGCGGCTGAGCTGCTCCAGAGCGCCGCGGCCGCGCCGAAGGTCAGCAGGCCGCCGTGGTGCTGGCCCGCGAGGGCCGTCAGCTGAGTGCGAAGGATGTGCACGACGCTCGGCGGCGCTTTGCCGCTCGCCAGCTTCACCAGGTGGGTGAGCAGGTCCCCGTGCGCGCTGAAGCTGGCGAGCGCGATCAGGAACAGCAGCGCCGGGAAGAGGGCGAGGAAGAAGTAATAGGCCAGCTTGGCGGCCGACCCGAGCCCGTCGTCCGACTTCACTTCCGAGAGCGTGCACCTCAGCAGTTCGCCCCAGCCGACGCGCGTCTGCCGATACGCCTGCATGCGGCGTGACGGTGCAAGATTGCCGCCACGGCGTGTCAGACCCAGCGCCGGACGCGCGCTCGGTACGCGCGGTACCCGTCTCCGAACACTTCGGTCAGCCTGGCCTCCTCGACGGGGATCACGACCCAGTTCAGATACGCGAGCACCAGCGGCAGGAGCGCCAGCGGCCAGGCCTGCTGCAGGATGCCGGCCTCGCCGATGTATGCCAGTGTCAGGCTGACATACATGGGGTTGCGGCTGAATCGATACGGCCCCCACGTCACCAGGGCCTTCGAAGCCTCGCCCGGCGTCGTGGTGGTCCGCGACTTGTGGAAGAGCGAGAGGCACCAGCCCGCCAGCGCCGTGCCGACTACGAAGACCGCTACGCCCGCGTAGCCAATCCACCGAGCAGCCGGCCGGCCGGGCGGAACCATGCGCTGCAGGACGACCCCGCACAGGTAGGCGAGGACGAAGACCCAGGGCACCGGCACACGCATCAGGACTCGGAACGGCGCGGCCGGCTGCGGACGAGTGGTCGTCATGCGCCGCATGTTGCCACACACAGCAGCATGGCGAGGCCCGGGAGCGCGTGCCGGATCAGTCCGGGTGCGATTGGCATGAACGCGACGGGTCCACGGCCGTCGCCGGATAAACACGTGCATGGCGCGCTCGCCGTTACCGTGCCGGCTCGGTGGCCAGCCGGGTGTTGATGACGTGCTGCAGGTAGTAGATCCCGAAGAGGAACGTGAGCTTGCCCGACAACGCAGACGCGTCGCGGAACGCCGCGCTGGGTGCCTCGTCGCCAGGGCCGGCGAGGTGATCCTCGAGGATGTGCTTCACGACGAAGTCCTGCACGAGCATGAGCAGGCCGGTGGCGGCTGGTCCGGAACGAGCCGTTGCCGGATCGGCGGCGGCCACCGGGGCGTCGGCAGCATCGGTGTCGGTTGCGCCGGTCAGGCGCGGCCCGCGGCCTTGCGCGGCGTCCGTTTCAATGCGTTCTGGCGCGCCTGCACTCTGGCAATCTCGGCGATCAGGCCGTATGGGATGCGGCGGTCGAGCGGGAACCGCAGGTTGCCCTTGGGGCCGGCGTACGGCGCGAGCCGCTTCATCAGGGCGGCGCTGCCCCGCACGGGCGGGAAGACGCCGATGTGCTCCTTGAAGGCGGCGAAGTACAGCACGACGCCGTTGCGCTTGACGGTGGGCATGCGGTAGCTGATGGCTTCCTGTCCGTCAGGGACCGCCTTGCGAACCGTGGCGCGGATGCGCCGGAGGATCGGCCTGACGTCGGGCGGGCACGCGGCGATGTACTCGTCGATGGTCGTCGGCAAGGTGCTCTGGGCCTTCACTTCTCACCTCCATCTGACGCGCCGGTCGCCTCGTCGTGACGGACGCGGAAGAACGCAAGGACGTGGCCAGGATGTTGTGAAACGGTCTCGGCTGAGCTCATGTCCGGAGGCTCCGGTCACGCGGCACGATTGCAGAGAAGCATAGTGAAGACCGGGCACGGCCACCAGTTCGAATTGCGCACTGTACGCTTCGCTCACGCGGCGGTCCGGGTGACCCGACGGTCAGAGGCAAGCGAAGAGCGGCCTCCGGGTGATCCCGGCCTCGAGCTGCCGCCGGCAGACCGCCGCGGCTCCTCGCTCCGCGCATCTTTCATGCCTCGCGACGGCCTGCTCCGACGGTGCACGGCCCAAACGGCCGCCACGCCGCACCGCACACTGCACACCCTGCTCTACGGCACTGCAGCACCGCCAGCTCCCGCGAACTCGAGGACCGCCGGCCAGGACGGGAGCCGCGGCATACGCGGCGGCAGGCCGGCAAGCTCGCCTCGAAACCAGGCCGACTGGGCGGCGCGCAGGCCCGCTCGCTCGGCGCCCAGGAGTTCGTCGTCTCCGCCGTCGCCGATGAAGGCCGCGTGGAAAGGCGTCGACGCCGAGTCGGCGCAGGGCTTCCGCGTAGATGCGCGGCTCCGGCTTGGCAGTGCCGACCTCGAACGAGAACACGGACGCGTCGAAGCACGCTGACGCGGCGCACTCCGGCCACGCCGCCACGTCTTCAGCGAAGCAGTTGCTGACGATGGCCAGCCTGCACCCACGCTGGCGCAAGTGTCGGAGAGCGCTCAGTGCGATCGGATCGATGTTCTGGAACAGGGCCGTCTTCTCGAGACGACGTTGCTCGGCGAGAGCGGAGACCAACCGGACATCCGGCGCGCGGCCGAGCGCCGTCCCGATTTCGACCAACGCGTCGGCGAACGACACCTGCCCGCGGATGACGCGGAGTCGCTGTGGCCTCCAGGCCTTGCGAAAGGCGGCCGGGTCGAGTCCGAGGCGCTCGCCGAGCGAGCCTGCGCGAGCAGGCGTGGTGCCTCGCTCGGTCACGAGTGTCTCGTAAAGATCGAAGAGGAGTGCGGGGATCACCACCAAGCCGGCGGCGCAGTCCAACGTGCCAGCGACCCGGTCGTCGGACGAACAGTCGCCACACTACCAGTCTAGTTCTGCGCCGTCAATTCCTCCAGGATGGGCGGCGTGGAGGCGACCGCATGACCGAACGGCACCCCGCGACCCGGAAGCGCGTGGTGTATGACGTGCCGGGAACCGCGCAGGTCGAAGTCCGGCGCGGATGCCCGTATTCCCCCGATGGCGCGACGCTCGACTTCTATGCTCCGCTGGGATCGAACGGCGAAAACCCGTTGCCGGCCGTCGTGTTCGTGTCCGGCCTCCCGGACGCCGGCGCGCTGAAGATGCTCGGCTGCCGGATCAACGAGATGGAGTCGTTCGTGTCGTGGGGCCGCCTCGTCGCGGCGCACGGCCTGATGGGCATCACGTACACGACCAGCGACGACCCGGCCGCGGACGTCACGCGCGTCCTGGATTTCCTAAAGGCCGGGGGCAGCAGGCACGGCGTCGATGCGTCACGTCTCGGGTTATGGGCCTGTTCCAGCCACGTTCCGACGGCGCTGTCGGCGCTGATGTGCGGCCGGGCCTCGATCCGGTGCGCGGTCCTCTGTTACGGGCTCATGCTGGATCTGAACGGTGCAACGGGCGTGGCGGACGCGGCGCGCACCTGGCGATTTGCCAACCCGACCAGCGGCCGGACCGTGGCGGACCTTCAACCGGAGACGCCGCTCTTCATCGTCCGCGCAGGCCAGGACGCTATCGCGGGCGTGAACGAGTCCATCGATCGCTTCGTGCCCGCGGCGCTGGCGGCCAACCTGGCGCTGACGGTCGTCAACCTGCCCGCGGCACCGCATGCGTTCGATCTGGATGACGACGGCGTCGCCGCGCGGGACGCGGTGGAGCAGATCCTGAACTTCCTGCGGGTTCATCTGGATGGCGTCGTGCCTCTGGCGTGCGATGCTCGCCCGGCCGGGCCGTAAAGATCACGTGCCGTAAATCACTCCTCGGTGTCGCCAGCCCCACCATGCATTCGCCTGCGTCGCCAAGGGTGGAATGGCCCACGAGCTGCGAGGGCGCAAGGCGGATGAAGCTCGCAGGCTGGCGCCAGCATGGCCACCACTACCCAACAGCGCGCATGTTCCGTGTATCGCTCGATCATGGGCGCCTCTCGAGCCTCGGCGATACTGAATTCTGTCTACCTACGCCACGTCAGTCATCGCGCGCGGGTTCTCGTCGCTGTCCACTCCACTCCCGCGGCGCTTCCGCAACCGGGATAGTCCTGAAACGACACCTGGCCCTGCGCCCGATTGTCGGGCAGGAAGACTCCGTTGACGGTCGTCGTCGGTCCCGTTCGCGCGCCGCTGGAGAAATTGAGCGCGCGATACCACTGCTGGGGCGGGCAACACGGTCCAGGAATGCAGGTGACGTTAGGCCGCGTCAGCCCCTTCCGGGCGGCTAGGGCCGTGCACCGCTGCCATAGTCGCTGCTTCTGCCTGCCTACGCCACGTCGATGAGCGCCCGTGGGTTCTTCGCGGCAATCATCAGCAGGGTGCGGGCCGCTCCCGACGGCGCGCGCCGTCCCTGTTCCCACTCTTGAAGCGTCCGCACGGAGACGCCCAGGAGTTGAGCAAATCTCGGCTGCGACAGGCCAGTGCCCTCGCGGATCGTCGCCACCGATGGTCTGGTTGTGACGCGGCCGTGTTCGCCCCGCTTGAGCTCTCGGAGCCCCTCGAGAATCTCTGCGCCGATATTTCGCCGCTTAGGCGCTGCCATCGATCTCCTCCCTGATCTTCCTCAGAACGTGCCCTGGGATACTCTCCGCTTCGTTCTTTGCGTATACGGTCAGCATCCAGATCTCCCCCTGGCGCGATCGGAGGTAATAGATCACCCGAATCCCACCACGCTTCCCGCGTCCTGGCGACCGCCCACCGAAGCTTCCGGACGCCGCCGGAGCCACGGATCAGATCGCCTGCTTCCGGATTGTCCGCGAGCGCGTGCCTGCAAGGCCGCGTACTCATCGTCCGGCAGGTATCGGTGGATGAGGGACGTGAACAGGCGCGTTTCCACGAAGGTCAGCACGTCACCCAGAGTATACGTCTGAGACGTATATCCGTCAAAGACGGACCTGGACTACTCCTCGCTCCACGCGGAGATGGCGTCGATGTACGCCTGATCGTCGTGTTCCTGCTCGCTGCGGGCGACGGCCGCGATTGCCTGCGTGCTTCGCGGGCGAACGTCTTGGATCGGACGTCGGGCACCCAGATCTGGATCGGGCGCAGTCCCTGCCTGCGGAGCCTCTCCCGGTGGGCCCGGACCTTGTCCCTGGACGACTTGCCTGAGCCGGTCGGCATGGGAGCTACATGTAACCCAAAACAACCCGTCGCGTTGGTCTACACGGCCAGAAGGTGCGTGAAACCCACACCCAGGATATAAGGGCCCGAGTCGGCTTACAGGACGGGCAGGCCAATGTTGGACAAGAAGGCGAACGTCTCGTCGTAGAACTCCGGCAGGCGCGTCGGGTCGCTGCGATCGCCGGGCGGGACGAACACGACCATCCCCTGCCGAGCCCGTGTGAGCAAGACGCGATAGGCATTTTGCAGATAGCGCTGGCGGTCGGGCTTGTTGATGTTCGTCCACACGTCGCCCCGGAATGAGTGGTGGCCCCACCGACCTCCTCGCAGACGCAGGTCAGCATCCCACGTTACACAAGCCCAATCCACCTCCAGGCCCTGGACCTGGAACTCCGTGGCGGCATCCTCGAGGTAGTAGCTCGAACGCGTGTCAGACCGGTCCGCCAGGAACCAGTGAATCGGATCCACGCTCACGCGGACATCGATCGCGTGTGGCTTGAGCCGCATGGCCTGGGACGAAGCGACCAGCCCGAACTGTTCAGACCCGCGTGCGTGGCTGCGGATCCAGGCCTTGGCGAGTGCCAGGTCGCGCGTGACCGCAATCGGGTAGCGCGCTGCGACTTGCTCCAAGAGGTCGCGTGCACCCGCTTCGTCACAGTCAAGCAGCGCCTTGACGAATGCGGAGACCCGCTCGGAGCGAAACGACCGCATCGATGTGGAAAGGTGCAGTCGTGCGTCTTGCACCAGACGGTCCCCGGCGGCGAGGGCGTCGATCGCCGGTTGGGCGTCGTACTCCGACCCAGAAAGATCTGGAGACACGTACGTTCGCCAGTGCGGAAAGACCTTGCTGACGGCCTCGAGCCACGCGGCGATACCGGCTTCGCCCGTGTGGATCTCCTGCCCGCCACCCACGAGGCACACGATGACGGCCCAGGATTCGTGACGGTCGAGGTACGAGATCAGGAACTCCGACTCAGACTGCGAGAAGTCCGGCCGGCCCTTGCGCCGCTTCATGAAGTCGGCCGTCTTCTCCAGGTTCCAGGCACGCTGCGCCTCGTCGAAGATGACGACATGGTCACCCGGGGCCGAGGGGTCGCGGACGCCATCGTCGCGGAAGTGATGAACATTCTGGATGAAGGGCTTGACCTGCTGACGAATGACGCCCTTGCGCAGGGCGCGGTTCTGACGTTCGAACTCGTCGCGAGTCAGCGCTTCCCGCAGCACGGACACGAGTGGACCGTTTCCGGAGAGAAAGACCGCACGCGCTTCTCCAAAGTCGCGCCGACGAGTGGCAACGTTCAGACCAACCAGCGTCTTGCCGGCTCCCGGCACGCCCGTCACGAAGACGATGGCCTTTTCACGCCTGGACTTGGCGTTCTCAATGATCTCCTCGACGGTGCCCGAGGTAACCTGAAGGTTCTTGGCGCCGGCATCGTTCCGAGTAATGGCGTCGACCGTATGCCGTGAGTAGAGTGCACGGGCAGCCTCGATGATCGTCGGTGTCGGCTGATACCGCGCACGTCCCCAGGCAGCGCCGTCGAGTTGCGGGCCAGGCAGCGAGAGGAGCGCCTCGTCAATTGCGCGACGGAGTCCACTCGGCGTTGCTCTGCGTGGCGGCCGAACTCCATCCGGGTGGGCCATCCTCCAGCAGTCATCGCCACCCGTGGCCGCGGTGGCGACGAGCACAGGAAAGATGGGCGCCTCGTGGCTCGCCTGGTGGAAGTTCTTGAGGTCCAGGCCGTAGTCCCAGGCCTGGTTGTACGCTTCCGTGGTGAACCGCTTCTCTCCGCACTTGAACTCAATGACGAGCACGGCTGGCCCCGTGATGACCGCGGCATCGATCCGACTGCCCAGACGCGGAACATCAAACTCCAAGAACAACATGCCGGACAGGCCGGTCAGCGCGTCACGTAGGATGTGGATCTCTTCCTCCCAGGCTTGCCGCTGGGTAGCTTCAAGCGAGCGGTGGGAATCCGCCAGTGCCAGTCGCCCAATCACTTCCTTCGGGGAGGCGGTAAGGAACGTCGCGACACTCGCACCGTAATATGCGGAAAATGCCCGCAACGGCTCTGAGGAGCTGGTCACAGGTGGAGGATAGTCCGGCCGTGTCGGCGTTCGGATACGCAAGTTCTGAGCGGCCGACCAAGTCCGCACCAAGTGCCAACGCCACCGAGATACCTCAGCCCAGCCAGTTCTACTCGATGCGGTGACACTTGTTCGAGCCTAGCGGCAACCAAAGCTTCGCCGAAGAACCGATGCGGCCGTACCCGGTGCTTCTTCCGGAGGACTCGCTTAATGAGGGCCGATGCTTTGGACTGGTCCAGAAGCCGCGAACTGCCCTCGTACCACCGCTCCTGTTCAGCAGCTGTGAACGGCCAGGTTTCGATCCGGAGCACTGCAAGCCTCCCACGCACAATGCAGGTATCTCAATCAGTTGGCACCTCGAGTCATGATCGTGGCAGAGCGTCGATGACACAGTTCGTTCAGGAGCTGTCGTCCGCCGTGTCCCCAGACTGAAAGGCAGGCCTGAAGGCCTGCGCTACATGCGACACGGCGCCGCGCCCGTCATCCCCGCCCCAACACCTCCCGCGCCAGCGCGACTCCCTGCTCCACCGTCGTCACCGCCCCATCCAGCTGCCGCTCGTAGATCTGCTTCAGCAGCGCGCCCATCGCCGGGCCGGGCGCCATGCCCAATTCCAGCAGGTGCCGGCCGAGAACCAGCGGCGCGGGCGGGCGGTGCTCGACGCCGAGCTGACGTGAGCGCTCCAGGAACCACGCCATCGCCGAGCAGTCGAACGGGCCCGCACGGCCGGTGCAGTCGGCCTCCGCCAGCCGCGCGAGCAGCTCCAGGTCCACCTTCTGCGCGAGGCGCCGGAACGCGCCGTCGCCCACCTCGTCGCAGACCTTGTGCCAGGAGCCGGGCTTCAGATGGTGCGCCACCATCCCCAGGACCTGGCAGCGCACGTCCACGCCGTCGATCGAGTTGACGTTCAGGCGATCGAGCAGGGCAGTCGCGGGCGCGACGCCGGCTTCCTCGTGCCCGGGCGACCGGATGTGCCCGTCGATGAACGCGGTCGTGGACGGCTTGCCGAGATCGTGGCAGACGGCGCCCAGCATGATCGCCACCTGCGCGGAGCGCGGCAGGTCGTCGATGCGCCGCCGCGCCTCGTCGATCACCATCAGCGTGTGCACCCACACGTCGCCCTCGGGATGCCACGCACGTCCTGCTCGCAGCCCACCAGCGTCAGCAGCTCCGGCAGCAGCCGCTCGATGACGCCCACCTCGAGCGCCAGGCGGAAGCCAATCGACGGCCGCCGCGCCAGCAGCAGCAGCTTCTCGATCTCTCCCCAGATCCGCTCGGCAGGGAGGTCGTCCAGCGGGATCGCCCGGCAGAGATCCCGCAGCTCCTCGTCGGGCTCCAGCTCGAACCGCGCCGCGAACTGCAGCGCGCGCAGGACGCGCAGGCTGTCGTCCCCGAACGTCCGCCGATCGACCACCCGCAGCCGCCTGGCCTCGAGATCGGCGCGCCCCCCATGCGGATCGAGATACTCGTCCTTCAGCGGATCCCATCCGATGGCGTTGATCGTGAAGTCGCGCCGCCGGGCCGCCTCCTCGAACGACATGTCGGGCTCGCCGACGACGGTGAAGCCGGTGTGGCCGCGCCCGGTCTTCGACTCGCGCCGCGGCAGCGCCACGTCGATGCCGGCCACCTTGTAGACGGGAAAGCTGCGGCCGACGGGATCGGGCCGGCCGACTTCCGCCAGCAGCGCCGGCAGCCGATCGGCGGGAATGCCGAACACCTCGAGATCGAGATCCTTCGAGGCGTGGCCGAGCAGCCGGTCCCGCACGAAGCCTCCGACGACGAGCGCACGGCCGCCTTCGCGCCGGATGACGGCGGCAAGCGCGGTGGCAGTCGCGAGCGGATCGGCGGCGTCAGCCATGCGCCGCGATGGTACCATCAGGCGCCGGCGGGATACCGGCACGGAGGGAGACTGCGGTGACGCGATCGTGGGGAACGCTGGCGCTGGCCGCGGCGCTGGCGACGACGGCGGGATTGACGGCGCGGCAGCAGGAAGCAGCGCCCGGGCCGGACACCTCGCGCGAAACACACCTGGCCAACGTGAAGCAGCTCACCTTCGGCGGCGAGAACGCCGAGGCCTACTTCTCGTTCGACGGCTCGCAGCTGATCTTCCAGTCCACGCGCGACGGCAACGCCTGTGACCAGATCTACGCGATGAAGACCGACGGGAGCGACGTCCGCCGGATCAGCAACGGCCAGGGCCGCACGACCTGCTCGTTCTTCTACCCGGACGCCCGGCACGTGCTGTACGCCTCCACCTATCTCGGCGGTGCCGCCTGCCCACCGAAGCCCGACTTCAGCCACGGCTACGTCTGGCCGGTCTATCACGACTACGACATCTTCAAGGCCAACCCGGACGGCAGCGGCATCACGCGCCTGACCTCGACTCCCGGCTACGACGCCGAGGCCACCATCAGCCGCGACGGCCACATCGTCTTCACCAGCGTGCGCGACGGTGACATGGAAATCTATTCGATGGCCGGCGATGGGACCGACGTGAAGCGCCTGACGCACCGCCCGGGCCCCGACGGCGGCCCGTTCTTCTCGCCCGACGGGACGCAGATCGTTTTCCGCGGCCACCCGCTGCCGCCCGGCCCCGAGCTGAACGACTACCTGGCGTTGCTTCAGGGACGGACTGTGGCGGCCGACGTCGCTCGAGATTTTCGTGATGAACGCCGATGGCTCGAACGTGCGGCAGGTGACCTCGCTGGGAGGCGCGAACTTCGCGCCGTATTTCACGGCCGACGGCACGCGGATCATCTTCGCGTCGAACAAGGACGACCCGAAGGGCCGCGACTTCGAGCTGTACCTGGTGAACGTGGACGGCAGCGGCCTGGAGCGGATCACGTACAACCCGACCTTCGACGGCTTCCCGATGTTCTCGCCCGACGGCAGGAAGCTGGTGTTCGCGTCGAACCGGCACGACGCCAAGCCGGGGGACACGAATGTGTTCATCGCGAAGTGGAGGGAGTAGGCGCGGGGCCGAGCCCGACGGCCGCACGCATCTTCGCTCGCGCGTGAGGCTGATTGGCAGCCGTGTTGACGGAGCTCGCGAGCCGGTTCCGCACGCCGGAAAATGCGTCTCCGACTCGGTACTCTTTCGCTCACGCAGCGGTCCGGGCTTCGCGAACGACATCTAACGATGAGCAACGGCCGGATGCACCACGCATCGAGCTGTTTCGGGCAGACCGCTGCGGAACGCTCGCTGCGCCGCATTTTCGTGCTCGCGTTCTGTCGGCGTGCTCCACACGGCTCGCGATCTCCGTCAACACGCCTGCCGTCCCCCGTGCGCTCGCCATTTGGGCGCGGCGGGCGAGAGGACCGACTTCACCCTGCGGGCTTCATCGGGTCCGTCGGATCCTTGGCGAAGACGGGAGATCTGTGCAAAGGCGTTCAGCGGCGTCAACACGGCCGTGTACGGGAGAGCGGGCATACTGGGATGGCTCCAGCGGCCAGGCTCCCGTTTGCCCGGCAAACCATGCGCAGCAGGCCGGCCAGGTGCACGAAAACGCGGCGCAGCGAGTCATCCGCGGCGGTCTGCGCCCGGAATCTGGAGGCATGGATCTCCCCGTTGCCGCTCTTCGCTTGCCTGCGATGTGCGGATGACCCTGACCGCCGCGCGGGCGGAAGGGCAGCGAGCGGAGGCGCGTTTTCCGGCCTGCGGAGCCGGTTTGCAGGGCGAATGGGAGCCTGGCCGCGGACGTGCGGAACCCGGCCCGCGAGGTTCGCGCCTTGGGATTGGAAGTTGGGAGTTGGGAGTTGGAAGTTGACATGTCCGACGATCTGCTACGCCTGCTGAGCGACCTGGTCGCCATCGACTCGGTGAACCCCTCGCTCGTGCCGGGCGCCGCGGGCGAGGCCGCCATCGGCGACTACATCGCGTCGTGGCTGCGGCGGCACGGCTTCGACGTGGACGTCGAGGACGTCGCCCCCGGCCGGCCCAATATCGTCGGCATCGTCGAGGGCCGCGGGCCCGGTCCGACGCGCCTCTTGTGCGGGCACACGGACACGGTCGGCGTCGACGGCATGACGGCGCCGTTCACGCCGGTGGTGCGCGACGGGTGTCTGTTCGGTCGCGGCGCGCAGGACATGAAAGCGGGCCTCGCCGCGATGCTCGACGCCGCCGCGCGATGGGCGGCAGGCGACCGGGCCGGCGCGGGACGGGTGATCGTCGCGGCCGTCGCCGACGAGGAGTACGCGAGCCTCGGCGCCGAACGCCTCGCGGCGCGCTGGCGGGCCGACGAGGCGGTGATCCCGGAGCCAACCGGGCTCGTGCTCGGCGTCGCGCACAAGGGCTTCTCCTGTGCCGAGATCGTTGTTCACGGGCGCGCGGCGCACGGGAGCCGCCCGGACGAGGGACGCGACGCCATCATGGCGATGGGCCGCGTGCTCGCGCGGCTCGACGCGCTGAATGGCGAGCTGCAGGCGCGCACCCCTGACGAGCTCGTGGGCACGCCGTCGCTGCACGCGGGCACGATCGAGGGCGGCGCCGAGCTGAGCGTGTATCCCGCACGCTGCATCCTGCACGTCGAGCGGCGCACGGTGCCCGGAGAGCCGCTCGCGATTGCCGTGGACGAGCTGACGGCCTGCGCTCGAGCGGCCATCGATCGCGCCCAGGGGTTCTCGTTCGACGTGCGCCTGCTGCTCGCGCGACCGCCGTATCGCACGCCACCGGGCGCGGCGGTCATCCGATCGGTGGCGGCCGCGGCCGCCGCGCGATTTGGCCCGGTGGCCGAGGCGGGCCTCAGCTACTGGACCGACGCCGCCATTCTGGGCCTGGCGGGCACGCCGACGGTGCTCTTCGGCCCGCGAGGCGCCGGGCTGCACAGCGCCGAAGAGCACGTGCGCATGGACGACGTCGCGGCCTGCCGCGACGTGCTTCAGACCTGGCTTTCGACACCCACCCCGGGCGGCGTGCGCGCGGCGACACCGTAGGCCGCCAGGATGTCGGCGATCGTGATCGCGCCGAGCAGTCGCCCATCCGATCGGCGGCTCACGGCGAGCAGCCGGTGCGGGCCGAGGACCCGCAGCGCCGCGTCGAGCGACTGGTCCGGGTGGACGACCGGCAGCGGCCGCTCCACCACCAGGCTCCCGATCGTCTCTCCCGTCGTGGCGCCGGCGATGGCGTGCCGGTCCACCGGACGCCACGGTCCCGTGTCGGTGCCGGCCAGGATGACGCGCGCGTGGCCCTCGAGCCTGGCCATGGCGTTCACCACCGGCAGGGCGGGATCGAGGACGAGAGGCGGCAGCTCGGGAAGGGCATCCTCCACGCGCAGCGGCCGCGTCTCGCGCGTCACCTCCTGCGACGGCAGCGTCACGCCCTCGATGCCGGCAATCGCGTCGAAGAAGTTCTGCTGCTGGAAGCGCCGCGAGACCAGATACGCGAGCGTGTTGGCCACGAGCACGGGCAGGACGACCACGTAGCTCGCGCTCAGCTCGAATACCATGAACGTCGCCGTCATCGGCGCGCGGAACACGGCGCCGAAGAAGGCGCCCATGCCCACCAGGACGTAGGTGGAGAGGCCCGCCGTCGGCAGCGGCCAGTACGCGTGCGCCAGCGCGCCGCTGGCGCCGCCCAGCATCGCGCCCACGAACAGGACCGGCGCGAACATGCCGCCGGGCGCGCCGGCCGAGAAGCACACGATCGTGACGAAGACCTTCGCCGCCGCGATCAGGAGCAGCATCTGCCAGCCGTACTGGTTGTGCAGGGCGCTGTCCACCGTGGCGTACCCCACGCCGGCGACCTGCGGCACCTTCAGCGCCACGAGGCCGACGATGAAGCCGGCGCCGAGCGCCATGAGTGGCGTCTGCCGCCGATCCCGGTGCGCCGTGATGCGCCGCAGGCGCGCCGCCGTGCGGATGAACGCCACGGCCAGCAGGCCGCTCACGATCCCGACGAACGCGTGGACCAGCAGCTCCGACGGATGCGCCAGGCCGGCCAGCGGCACGCGGAAGAGCGGCGCGTCGCCCAGGAAGATGCGCTCGGTGACCACCGCCGACACGGCCGAGAGCACGATCGACCCGAGCACGGCCGTGTTCCAGGCGCCGACGATTTCCTCGATCGTGAAGAGGACGGCCGTGATGGGGGTGTTGAACGCCGCGGCAATCGCGGCCGCCGCGCCCACCGGCGCGACCAGGCGCAGGTGCTCGCGCGGCAGCCGGAACGCCCGGCCGAGCCAGGACGCGAGCCCGGCCCCCATCTGCAGCGCCGGGTCCTCGGGTCCCAGCGACACGCCGCTGCCGAGCGAGATGCTGCAGGCCAGGAACTTGCCCACGACCGTGCTGAACGGGATGTACCCGTTCGAGACGAAGAGCGCGGACTTCGTGTAATTGACGCCACTGCCGTGCGCGGCCGGGAATCCCACGAGCACGATGAGCGCGGCCAACGCGGCGCCGAGCGCCGGCGAGAAAATCGTCCAGAGGGGCGACGCGCCGGGGAGGATCCCGATCGTGCGCCAGGAGATCATCTCGATCGCCACGTGAAAGCACACGATGAGGAGCCCGGCAAACGCGCCGATGAGGACGGCCAGGAGCAGGAAGCGTTGTGTCTCGCTGAGGCTGGGGGTGGGTTCGGCGCGAACCGGGGCGGCCGCGGTCGTCATTGCCCCGCGTCCTGCTGCAGCAGCACGCCGGCCGCCTGCTCCTCGGGCGAGCCGGAGGGGCAGGGCAGGCGGCGGCCCTGCCAGAGCTCGTCGGCGGCCCCGAGCAGCGTGGCGACTTCGGGACGTTCCCCGGTCCGTCGCCTGGGCGCCGTGGTCGCGGCCAGCAGCGCCCGCGTCTGCTCGGTGAGCATTTCCGGCGTGCCCGGGCAGCGCGTCCACGCGCCGGCGGCCACCTCGAAGAGACGCTCCGCGCGCGCTTCCCGCTCGCGGCGGGAAAGGCCCCGGGCGGAGGGCATCAGCGCGACGATTGCCTCGGCGCGCGCGAGCGCGGCGCCGAAGTCGGCGCGGTCCGGCGCGATCTGCACCGCGCGGCGGCTGGCCTCCCGCGCCTGCAGGTATCGGCGCTCACCGACGTCGGCCGCCGACAGGCCCGCCCACGCGTCGGCGTCGCCGGGATCGGTCTTCGTGAGGGCCTGGAAGACGCCGGCCGCCTCACGGGAGGCGCCTGCCTCCAGCAGCAGCGCGCCGACGCGCCGGCGATGCGGATCTTCCGGCGCGAGCTCCGTGTTGAGGCGCAGCAGCTCGGCCAGCAGCTCCGAGCGCGATCCGGTCCGGTGCAGGAACTCCGCGAACGCCACGCGTGACTCGGTGCGGGCCGCGTCCTGGCCGGGCGTCCAGGCGCCGTAGATGGCGCGCTGGTAGTAGCGCCGCGCCTCGACGACGTGCGACTCGTCGTCCGCGATGCGTGCCATCAGGAAATTCGCCGGACCGTCGGTGGGGTCCTGCGCGAGCAGGCTGCCGAGGTAGGCACGCGCCTCGTTGCGGCGGCCGAGCCCGGCCAGCGTCGTCGCCAGAGTGCGCTGGTACTCGGTGGTGTCGTGCTCCAGCTCGAGCGCCACGCGGAAGGCTTCGAGCGCGTCGGCGGCGTGGCCCGAGCCGACGAGCGCGAGCCCTTCCTGATAGAGGGCGTGCGACCGGGCGGCCCGCTCGTTCCGCCAGGTCCTGGCGGCGGTGGCGGTGGCCACGGTCAGGCCGCTCAGCGAGACTCCAACGAGCGTGTAGAGCAGGATGGGGCGAAGACGCCCCGCGACGTGGCGCGTCGGCGCCACTCGTGAGGACTGGTCGTCAGACATCTCGAGCCCGACGATCGTAGCATTACGCAGCGACCGCCGGGTGCCGTACGGATCAAGGCCGGGTGCGGGCGCGTATACCGCGCCGGACCCGGCCCCGTCTCCCGCGCCGGCCCGGAGGTCCGGACCGGCGCCGGGAAGACCGCTAGTTCAACCGATGCCGCGCGTGGTCTCCCGCGAACCGCGCACGCGGCGCACGCTCGGCGGTGAGCCATCCCGGCGTCTCGTGGCCGCACGACGAGCAGCGGAGGAACATCCGATTGCCTTCCACCTGCAGGAGCGGATCGTGCCCGTGCAGTCCGCACACTGCGCTCTGGATGGAGCGGGTTGCCCGGTCCCACAGGCTGCGAACCAGCCGGCCTGAGGCGGGAGCGGGCGCGATCTCCCCGATGACCTGATCGATGTTGGATATGACGTGCTGGAGATTCGTCGCCATGGCGCTCGCAGGCTCCTTGCCCTTTCATTGAATAGGACGCCGCTATCCGGGTCGGCGTTTCCAGCCGCTCCCGCGACTCCGACAGCTACAAACCTCCTGCCAGCCAGACTTCCAATGGCGTAAGTGACTGTATAAAAGGATGTTAGTACATTCCTTGGACCTGTCGGGAGGGGACCCCGGCGTGCAGAAAAGTGAATGCAATCCAGACGATTGGTTGTCTGCTTTGCTTCCACTCTGCCGGCAGGACATCCGGAGCGGCGGGGCGGGCGGCTCAGCGTTCTCGGAGCAGGCTTCGCACCACGAATGCGACGTTGGCGGGGCGCTCCCCGAGCCGGCGCATGAAATACGGGAACCACTGGCGGCCGAAGGGGACGTAGACGCGCATCCCGTAGCCGGCGGCGGCCAGGCTGCTCTGGAGATCGCGCCGCACGCCGTACAGCATCTGGAACTCGAAGCGGTCCTTCGCCATGTGCTCGCGATCCACCAGCGCGCACGCCGAGTCGATCAGGGCCGGATCGTGCGTCGCGAACGCTGGGAACTCGCCCTCGCGCAGCAGCCGCGTCATGAGACGTTCGTAGGCGGCGTCCACGTCGGCCTTTCTCTGGTGCGCGACCGACGGCGGCTCCTTGTACGCCCCCTTCACCAGTCGCACGCGGGCGCCCACGCGCAGCATGCGGGCCAGGTCGTCGTCGGTGCGGTAGAGCGCCGATTGCAGGACGATTCCGAGATTGCGGTACCCGAGGCCCCGGAGCGTCTCGAAGATGTCGAGGGTGACGTCGGTGTACGGCGAGTTCTCCATGTCGATGCGCACGAAGAACCCGGCGGCGGTCGCCGGCTCGAGAATGCGCCGGAGGTTGTCCACCGCGGTGACGCAATCCAGGTCCAGCCCGAGCTGCGTGAGCTTCAGCGAGATGTTCCGGCCGATGCCCGACTGCACGATGCGCGCGACGAGACCGATGTAGTTGCGCGTCGCCTTGTCGGCTTCGGCCACGCTGCCGACGCTCTCGCCCAGGTAGTCGAGTGTGTGGGCGAGGCCCCGCGCTTCGAGGGTGCGGGCGGCGGCGACCGCCTCCTCGACGGTCTCGCCGGCAATGAACCGGCGGGCGAACCCGCTGGGCGACGAGAGCCCGTAGCGCGAGGCGAGCCGCTGCAGGATCCGGCTTCGCGCGAGCAGGTGAAACACGGCTTTCGATGCCGCGTCGATCATTCAGTGCGCCTTGCCGTCGGCGCCGGGCAGCAGGTGATCGAGCGTGCGGCCGTAGTAGCGCAGCACGGTGCGCTGGCGGACGCGCAGGACGCCCTGCTCGTTCACGAGGATGCCGCGCGCCTCGAACAGCCGCGTCGCGTCCTCGACGGCTGCATCGGCGTCGGTCGTCTCCAGGTTCGCGCCGACACCGGCGAGCAGCTCGATCAGCGTCCGCACCCGTGCGGTGAGGTCCGCGCGCGCCATCGACGGCCGCAGGCACGCGGCGACGAGCGAGGTCGGCATCACCTTCATCAGCCGGCCGATCCGCGTGCGCACGAGGTGTGCGAGAGCGAGCATCTCCCGGCGGGATTCCGGATCGATCCCGCCGACAGGGATCGGCTCGCCGAAGGTCACGAACGCGCGCGACTTGTAGCCGACCGCGTAGCGCACCATCTCGGCGAGCTCCAGCGAGAACGGCCGCTGCTGCCGTTTCACCTTCTGGCGCGACAGGATGAAGTCCTCGAGCACCAGGTCGTAGGACACGGCGCAGGGGACGAACACGAGGTCGGGCTGGCCCGCCTCCAGCGCGGCGTGCACGAGGCCGGTCTTGGGCGGCTTCAGCTCGCCGCTGTAGCTCCGCCCGCCCTCGATGTAGAACATCAGGTCGTGCCGCCTCAGGATCTCGGCGACGTACGCCTTGAGCGTGATGAAGTACGCCGGATCCTTCGTGTCGCGCCGGATGGGGATCGCGCCGGTCACGTGCCGGTGCACGAGCCCCAGCGGCCCGCCGAACAGGTTGATGCCGGCGGCAATCACCGGCGGGCGGATGCCCTGCTCGTCGAGCACGAGCGGCTCGATCAGGTAGTCGGTGTGGCTGCGGTGGTTCGAGATGTACACCACGCGCCCGCGCGCCGTTGCCGCGCGCACGATGTCCACGTGCTCCGCGATGCGGGTGATCTTCCGGAGAATCGGGTAGAGCGGGTGTTTGAGGGCGCGGTAGATGGCGTAGCGCTGCCGCGTGCGAAGCTCGTCGAGGTACCCGTGGACGCGCTCCTCGGCCTCGACCCCCGACTGGCCGTGACTGCCGTTCAGATAGGCGACGACCTCCGCCCGGGCCAGCACGGCCCGTGAGATCTCGTCGAGCGAAAGGTCGCGGCGGACCGCCACGTCAGGCTCCGGCGTCGACGGCGCGGCAGACGGCCGCGGTGAACTCCGTCGTGGACGCCGTGCCGCCGAGGTCACGGGTGCGCACTTCGCCGGCCCCGAGCACCGTGTGCAGGGCGGCGCGGATGCGCGCGGCGGCCGCGTGCTCCTCGAGGTGTTCCAGCATCAGCAGGGCCGACAGCAGCAGCGCCGTGGGGTTGGCGAGGTTCTGGCCGGCAATGTCCGGCGCGCTGCCGTGCACCGCCTCGAACACCGCCGCGTCGTGGCCGAGGTTGGCGCCGGGAACCACGCCGAGCCCGCCCACCAGGCCCGCGCAGAGATCCGACACGATGTCGCCGTAGAGATTCGGCAGCACGAGCACGTCGAACGTCTCGGGCCGCATGACCAGGTGCATGCAGGCGGCGTCCACGATGCGCTCCTCGAACCCGATGTCGGGATGGGCCCGCGCCACGTCACGCACCGTGCGCAGGAACAGGCCATCGCCCAGCTTCATGATATTGGCCTTGTGGACGGCCGTCACCATGCGGCGGCCGTGGGCGCGCGCGTAGGTGAAGGCGAACTCGGCAATCCGGCGCGACGCCCGCTCGGAGATGATCTTCAGGCTCTCGACCACGCCCGGCACGACTTCGTGCTCGAGCCCGGAGTACAGATCCTCGGTGTTCTCGCGGACGATGACGAGGTCGATGCCCGAGAAACGCGTGGGGATGCCCGGGATCGTCCAGACCGGCCGCAGGTTCGCGTAGAGGTCCAGCGCCTTCCGGAGTCCGACGTTCACGCTCGTGAAGCCCTCGCCGATCGGCGTCGTCACGGGGCCCTTGAGGGCGACCTTCGTCCGCTTGATCGAGTCCAGCAGCTCCACCGGGAGCGCCGTCTGGTACCGCTCGAACGCGGTGACGCCGGCCTCCTGCCGGTCCCAGTCGACCTCCACGCCGGCCGCGTGGAGCACCCGCATCACCGCGTCGGTGACCTCCGGACCGATGCCGTCGCCGGCAATGAGCGTGATCGTGTGGATCATCGTCGAAGGCCCCGGGGCTACTCGCGCGTCTCCCAGTAGCACAGGGCCAGGCCGCCGAGCGCGGCGACGGCCATCAGCGAAATCGAGGTCGCGTGCAGCCGGCCGAAGGCCAGGCGCCGCGGGTCGTCGGGAGCGAGCGTGGAGACCGGTGCGCCGATCGAGTCGCGCAGCGCCGCGATCCGGCGGTCGACGACGAGCCCCGACAGCAGGCCGGCCAGCAGCATCAGGGCGACGATGCCCACCCGCACACCGAACCCCAGCGGCCGCGGTCCGACCAGTTTCATCATGACGAGCGCGGCCAGCAGCACGGCGCCCGCCACATACGACACGACGTGGAAGCGGCGCAGCACCTCGCCGACCGCCGTTGCCGCGCGCGCCCGGCCTGCCACCGCGTCGCCCTGCTCGAGCGCGTGGAAGGTCGCCGGAGCCACGACGGCCCCAATCACGATCATGCCGCCAAGCCAGACCACCAGCGCCAGGACGTACGCGTACCGGAGCGCCGTCATACCGGTATTATAGTGAGGTTCCGCGGACCGATCCGGGCTCCTGCAGGCCCGCGTCGGGCGGCCCCGCCCCGGTGACTCCCGTGAATCCCGTGCCTCCAGAGTCTTCAGCCCCTCCACGACCGATCCGCTGGCTCGATTGGGGCCCTGACGCCTTTGCCGCGGCCCGGGCCGACGGCAAGCCCGTGCTGCTCTCGATTACCGCAAGCTGGTGCCACGGCTGCGCCGTCATGGATCGCGTGAGCTACGGCACGCCCGAGATCGCGCGTACCATCGGCGATCGATTCGTCGCGGTCCGGGTGGACGCCGATCGGCGCCCCGACGTGAACGAGCGCTACAACCTGGATGGGTGGCCCACCACCGCCGTCCTCACCGCCTCGGGTGAGCTGCTGACGGGGAGCACGTACCTGCCGCCGGACGCGCTCGGGCGGATGCTCGCGGAGGTGGCTGACGCGTATGCCGAGGGCCGCGATGCGCTCGACGCGCGTGCGGCCGAGATCGCGGCAGCCCGCCGGCAGCGTCCGCGGGCCTCCGCGGCGGGGGTGGAACCCGACCTGCTGGCGCCGACGTGGATCGCGCGCCGCGTGCTCGACGAGTCGGACCCGGATCACGGCGGCTTCGGTGCCGGCGGCAAGTTCCTCCATATCGCGGCGCTCGCGGTGGCGCTCGCCGAGTTCGAGCGCACCACAGACCCCGCAATCCGCGCCGTCCTCACGCGCACGCTCGACGGCATGGCCGAGGGCGACATCCGGGATCAGATTGGCGGCGGCTTCTTCCGGTACGCCGCCGGCGCCGACTGGACGCGGCCGCACACCGAGAAGATGCTCGACGATCAGGTCGGAATGGCCCTCCTCTACCTCGAGGCGGCCCGGGTGTTCGGCAGTGATCGCTGGGCCGAGGTGGGTCGCGAGGTCATCGCGTTCGTCACGTCCACGCTGGCCGACGCGGAGGATGGGCGCTTCTTCGGCAGCCAGGCCGCAGACGAGGCCTATTACCAGCTGCGCACCGGCGCGCTGCGCCGCACGCTGGATCCGCCGCCGCTCGATCGGACCTGCTACACCGATGCCACCGCGCGGGCCGCGGCCGCCTGGATTCGCGCCGGCGCGCTCGCGGGCATGCCGTCGCTCGCCGAGTTCGGGGCGCGCGCCCTGGACCAGGTCCTCGCGCGGACCTACCAGCCCGGCCACGGCGTCGCGCACTGGTTCGACGGCCGGCCCGGGGTCCGCGGCCTGCTCACCGATCAGGCGCACGCCGCCTGGGCGCTGCTGGTGCTGCACGACGCCACGGCCAACCCGACGTTCTCGATGCTCGCCGAGGAGCTGATGCGCACGGCGCTGCGCACGCTCTGGGACGAGGCGGGGGGCGGCTTCTTCGATCGCCTTCCCGGACAGGACGACGCCATTGGCCTGCTCGCCGATCCGCTGAAGCCGCTCGGGCCGAACTGCCAGGCCGCCCGCGCGCTGGCACGGCTGTCGCGGTTGACGGGCGACCTGACGCTCCAGGAACGGGCGCTCGACACGCTCCGTGCCCAGACCGTGGCGTACCGCGAGCACGGGCTCTTCGGCGCGCCGTACGCGCTGGCCGTCGCCGAGGTCACCGGCCCCGCCCCGCCTGAGCCGGCGCGGCCGGCGCTCTGATAGACTTTCGGGGTTGTAGAAGAACTCGTCAACTCCCAACTCCCAACTCCCAATTCCCAACCGTCAATTCCCAAAGTGCATCGACCGAGAACCCGTTGACTTGTCTCGTGGGAGTTGGGAGTTGGAAGTCGGGAGTTGACCCGGAGGTATCCCCGTGCCGCAGGATCGCGCCCGGCTGCTCCCCGTGCTCCACAACATCGCCACGAAGCTCCGCGTCGACTCGATTCGCGAGACGACCGCGGCCGGCAGCGGCCATCCGACCTCGTGCGCGTCGGCCGCCGACGTGGTGGCCGCGCTGTTCTTCGCCGAGATGCGCTTCGATCCCGCCGAGCCGCGGCAGCCGCACAACGATCGCTTCATCCTCTCGAAGGGCCACGCTGCGCCGCTCCTGTACGCGGCCTGGGCCGCGGTCGGCTTCGTGCCCGAGGCCGAGCTGCTCACGCTGCGCGAGATCGACAGCGATCTCGAAGGGCATCCCACGCCGCGCCTCGCGTTCGTGGACGTGGCGACCGGCTCGCTCGGACAGGGCCTGGCGGCCGGCATCGGCTGCGCCCTGAACGCGCGCCGCATCGGGTCGGACTACCGCACGTACGTGCTGATGGGCGACGGCGAGACCGCGGAAGGATCGGTCTGGGAAGCGGCCGACTCGGGCACGTTGTTCAAGCTCGACAACCTGGTCGGCATCACCGACGTCAACCGGCTCGGCCAGAGCCGCCCGACGATGTGGCAGCACGACATGGAGGCGATCGCCGGCCGCTGGCGCGGCTTCGGCTGGCACACGATCGTCATCGACGGCCACGACATGACCGCCATCCTCGACGCGCTCGCCGAGGCGCGCGTCGTGAAGGGCCGGCCGACGATGATCCTGGCCCGGACGTTCAAGGGCTACGGCGTGTCGTTTCTCCAGGACAAGGAGGGATGGCACGGCAAGGCGCTCAAGGCCGACGAGGCCGAGCGCGCAATCGGCGAGCTCCAGGCGACGCTCCAGCCCGTGCCGGCCGACGCGGTCGCGCGGCTCCGCGCCGAGATCCCGAAGCCCGCCCCCGCGAACGCCGCGGCGCCGACGCCGGCGACGGTGACGCCCGCGTACAAGCCCGGCGACCAGGTCGCCACGCGTGAGGCCTACGGCACCGCGCTCGCCCGCCTCGGCCAGGCCGACCCGCGCATCGTCGCGCTCGACGCGGACGTGGGCAACTCCACGTTCAGCGAGCGGTTCGAGAAGGCGGTGCCCGATCGCTTCTTCGAGAACTACATCGCCGAGCAGGCGATGGTCGGCGCCGCCATGGGGCTCGCGGCGCGCGGCGCGATCCCGTTCCCGTCCACGTTCGCCTGCTTCCTGAGCCGTGCCTACGACTTCATCCGGATGGCCGCGATCAGCAACCTGAACGTGAAGCTGGCCGGCTCGCACGCGGGCGTGTCGATCGGCGAGGACGGCCCCTCGCAGATGGCGCTCGAGGATCTCGCGACGATGCGGGCGCAGCCGAACTTCACGGTGCTGTACCCGAGCGACGCGGTCTCGGCGGAGCGGCTGGTGGAGCTGGCCGCCTATCACCCCGGTCCCGTCTACATCCGCACGAGCCGGCCGAAGACGCCAATCCTGTACGGCGCCGACGAGCGGTTCACGGTCGGCGGCTCGAAGGTGCTGCGCCAGTCGGCCGACGACCGCGTCACCATCGTCGGCGCCGGCGTGACCCTCTTCGAGGCCCTGAAGGCGCACGAGGCGCTCGGACGCGAGGGGATTGCCGTGCGCGTGATCGACGCCTACTCGGTGCAGCCCATCGATCGCGAGACGCTCACCGAGGCGGCGCGCGCGACGGGCGGACGCGTGATCACGGTCGAGGATCACTACGCGGCCGGCGGCCTGGGGGACGCGGTGGCCGAAGCGCTGGCGCCGGCCGGATTCACGGTGCAGCGGCTCGCCGTGCGCGAGATTCCGCGCAGCGGCAAGCCCGAGGAGCTGCTGGATCGGTTCGGCATCTCCGCCGCCGCGATTGCCGGGGCGGTCAGGACGATCGGCGCGCCCGTCAGTCGATGAAGACGGCGGCCTCGCCGTACTGCGCGATCAGCGCGTCGAGCTCGCCGAGCAGCTTGTCGCGACGCCGCAGCAGGGGCTTGGGCCCATCGAAGAGCAGCTTGCCGAGCCGCGCCTTGATCGTGGCCTCGTCGAGTGCCTTCAGTTTCCGGTAGAGCTCGCGGTCGATCTTCCGCGCGGGAAACGGCATCTCGGTCGTGGCCGTGAAGGCGCGCGAGTGATCGATGAGGATCAGGTTCCACGCCGGGTCCAGCAGCAGGTTGCCCTGGTTGCGGTCGATGTTCCCGACCAGGTCGTCCCACACCCGCTGACGGTAGACCTGCCTGTTCCACGCGGCCGTGTCGGGTGCGCCCGAGGTGTCTTTCGTGTGGAGGATGACGCAGTTCTCCACCCAGAGCTGCGCCGAGCCGCTCTCGCCCTTCACCTTCCGCTCGACGGTCGGCGGCACCATGCCGAGACCGAGCAGCCGGTCGAGCTCATATGCGGCGATCTCGGACTTGTAGCTCTCGAAGAACCCGTGCTCGCGGCCGGGCTGCAGGGGCTTGAAGACGATGCTGCCGGCCAGCCCTCCGGGCGCGAAATAGCACCGCCTGGGGTGCGTCACGCCGACAGGCACGTCGTCCATGCGGATGACGGGCGCGGTGCGGATGAAGTTCTCGTACTCCGCCTCGTGACCGATCCAGACCTTCGAGCCGACCGCGGACGCCGCCTCGGGCGCCGGCGCCGGTGCCTGCGCTCGGGGCGCGGTGGAGAGCATCAGGCCGGCGATCGCCGCGCCGACCAGCACGCGCCCAGTCATAGGCCTCCCTCTCCCGCCCGCACGACCGCGGCGGGCGTGTCGCGTCGCCGCAGGCCGCTGAAAAAGCCCTGCAGCAGGTCGATCTGATCGGCCAGCAGATCGAACAGCGCCTCACGCTCGATGCGCAGGACGACCCCCTGCTTCGTGACGTGGCCACGCCAGCCGGTCCCCTCGAGGCCGCCCAGCGTCTCGTACATGCCGATCGCGTCGCCCGGACCGGCGTCGAGCGGCTCGCCGCCGGACATCGACTCGAGCGTCAACGCCCCCTCGAGCACCATCGTGATGGCGGGCGCGTCGCCCTCGCGGAAGAGCACGTCACCCTGCGCCATCTTCACCACGCGGGCGATGGCGGCCATCGCGGCCAGCTGATCGGAGGTGGCGCGCGAGAACAGGGGGAGCTCCTCGAGCAGGAGCACCTTCTCGATCGGCTGCAGGCCGTCGCGCAGGTGCGCCTCCGAAGGAGGCCTGATCGCGCCGGACAGCACCTGGCGTCCCGCCGCCCCGCCGTGCGTGTCAAGCAGCTGCCGGAAAATGCCCTGCGCCAGGTCGGTGTTCTCCGAGAGCAGACCGAGAAACTGATCGACCGACAGGGACAGGCAGATCGCAATCCCGGCCGCCCGCACCGTCGCGCCCTGGGCGGTCGCCTCGAACGCATCATCGAAGCCGGGAGCGGCGGGCGCCACGACCTCGGTCGAGCCGCCTGAGCCCGCGTCGGCCGTGAGCGTGCCGTCCAGCAGGAACTCGACGGTTTCGGCGCGCTGGTCGGCGTCGTAGATTGGTACGGCCCTGCTCGTGCCGCACCTGGCGGCCGGTGCCCGCGATGCGGAAGAGCTCGTCCACCGACGTGAACGCGAAGAGGGGCAGGCGGCTGAGGCGGTCGGCCACCTCCACGGCCGGCAGGGGCTCGAGCCAGCGGCTCCGGCGTGCTTCGATCGAGAGGCGCCGGCCGGCCAGTGCCCACGACGCGGACTCGAACACGTACCAGTCCTTCGCGTCGCGATGCTCGAGGGCGTACTCGAGATCGTCGGCAAGGGCCCAGAGGCCTCGTCGCTCGACGAAGTGGATTGCGGTCGTGGCGAGCACCTGGTCGTCGTCGTGCACGAGCTGGGCGAGCGTCTCCTCCACGTCACGGACGCGCGACTTGATGAGCACGTTGCCCCGTCGCACCTTGTCCTCGAGCGGCAGGTCCTCGAGCACCGGCATCACGTGCTTGCGGAGGTTCGAGTCGAGCACGTTGTCGAGGTACTCGGCCGCGCTCGCGCGGATCCTCGGCTCGCCGTGCTCGAGCGACCAGCGAGCGGCCGCGACATCGCGCCAGGGATAGATGAGTCCCAGCAGGCGGTAGATCCGATCGCGGGTCCGGTCCAGTTTCTGCGCCAGCGCGCGCACCAGCAGCGTGTCCCGCGCCGCGGCATCGCCGCGTTCGAGGTTGTAGCGGAGCCCGAGCGACGTGAAGTACCGATGTGCCTCCTGCACCGCCAGGCGGTGCACGCGGTCGGGCGGCACCGTCAGCTCGGGGTGTGCCCGCCGCAGGCGGCCGATGGCGCGGATCACCTCGAACCCGAGAAAGCCGTCGCGGTCTCCGAGCACGTCCACGAGGATGTCCATCGTGTGCTGCCCGGGGATCCTGGCCAGCGTGGACGGAATGTGCCGCCGCACCCACGGGTCCTCGTCCTGGTCCCGCAGGAAGTAGGCCAGCGAGTCCACGACGCCCGGACCGTAGCCCACGAGCACGTCGCGCGCGGCCGCCTTCAGCAAGCGGTTCCGGAGAAGCGATACCAGCGGCGGCACGAGCAGATAGTCGTCGCCGCCCAGGCGGCCCGCGCTGCGGATGGCCTCGAGCGCCACCTCGCGCTGCGGGTCCATCATCAGCGGCACCAGCAGCCGCCTGAACTCCGGCACCCTGATGTCGCCGAGCACCTGCGCGACCTCGCGGCGTGCCGCCGCGCCGGCCGGGCGTACGTCCCCGGCCAGCGATTCGAGCGCCTCGATGGCGGCCTGCACGTCCGCCGGCGTCGCGCTGCCGGAGAGCGCGAGCGCCGCCGTGACCACCAGGCGCGGGTCCCGATCGGCGAGATAGGGCCGCACCATCGGCGCCACGTCGTCGCCGCGGACCGCCGCGAGCGTCCGGACCGCGCCGGCCCGCACGTCGGGCGCCGGGTCCTTCAGCAGCCGCTCCACGCCGGGCACCCAGCGATCGCGAACCTCCGGCGACGCCCGTTCCACCGTGCCCAGCGCGCGGAGCCGCACGTCGGACGCTTCGTGATTCAGGAGGAGCGGGCTGATCAGGCGGCGCTTGTCCAGGGACTCGAGCATGTCGATCGCGTAGATCACGTGCCGCGGATCCGGATGGCTCTGCTCCTCGACAAGCGTTTCGATGGTGGAGAGGTCGGCCTCGTTCAGCCGCAGGGCCTCGGGGGCGACGTCCTGCCGGTCGAGCGATCGCCGGAAAATGGCCCGGTACTCGCGGCGGGCGCGCAGGGCGGCCATCACCCACAGCCCCGTCATCGTGAGGCTGGCCCAGCTCAGTTGCTGCCAGCTCAGACCGAACCCCCACTCCTTGATCAGCACCAGCACGAGCAGCGCCCCGATGCCCTTCGAGGAGCGGTCCACGGTGACGTCCACGAACGGCTTGGCCTGCTGCTTGAGCTCGTTCGGCAGCGGCAGGAACAGGATCTCGCGCGTCGTCTTGTCGATGGTGTAGCGCAGCGACGTGTCCGAGACCCGCGCCAGGCCGGCCGTCCAGAGCGCGCCGTTCACGAGCATGAGCGTGCCGGTCAGGCCGAGGCTGGTCGGCAGGATCATCAGCGCGAAGCCGATGCCCAGGTACCGCTGGATCTTGCTCGTCAGCCACACCTGGATGACGAAGCCGATGACCGAAGTGTAGAGCTGCACCTCGCCGAGGAAGCTCGTGATCGCGTCGGTGTTCGTGGCGCCCTTGGTGGTGGCGGTGGCCATGTTGAGCTGCTGCTCGATGATGGCGGCGCCGATGGCGGCAAACCCGATGATGAGTGCGATGGTCTGGAGATGGCGGCTGTTGCGCAGGAGGCGCAACGCCTCGCCGGCGCCGCTGACCCCCTTCTCTTCGACCCTGCCCACGACCCCCGCCGAGTGCCGGTCTCTCGCGGCCGATGATCCCGACTACCAGCACGACGCAAACGGCCATCAGGGCCGCGCTCGACCAGCAGCAGATTCGTCGTGCCGATCCGTTCGGCCTGCAGCGTCAGCGCGGAGCCGGCGATGCCCCCCAGGCTCGACCCGGCGCCGATGAAGCCGAACATGCGTTTGGCCTGCCGCGGGTCGTACACTTCGTTGGCCAGCGTCCAGAACTGGCTGATGACGAGGATGCCCAGGAAGACAGCCAAAGAAGTAGAAGCCGGTCGAGGCCCATTGCGAGCCGGTCTGGAACCAGAGCCAGAAGCCCACCAGCAGGGCCGCCAGCCCCCCGATCACTATCGGCAGGGCCCAGCGACGAGGCAGCCGCCCGACAATGGTCGAGTAGCCCTGCATGATGAAGCCGATCAGGATTCCGAAGGCGACCTGAACGACCGGCAGGTTGTCGGCGCCCAGGTCCTTGATGAACTGCGACCGCGTCACCGGCTTGAGGGCGTGTAGGCCGTCATGACCAGGAACGAGTAGGCGAACATCATGAGCGCCGTCGAGACCTCGCGCTCGCGCAGTTCGACGACCGGGGAGAGAATCTTCCGCAGGGCGGCGGTCATGGGGGTCGGGGCGACCGGCGCATCTTAAACTGTGCGACCCGGGCCGGCAAGCCGCGTGCGGCGGCCCGATCGGGTAAACTCCGCACTGCCGCGCCGGCTCCGGGGCGGCCTCTTCATGCTCCGTCGACTCGAACGCGTACTCGACCTGCGGTCTGGCGAGCTCGAACGTGGCCTGCTTCTCTTCGGCTACCTGTTCCTCGTCATCGCCAGCTTCGTCGTCGGGAAGGCCGTCAGGGACGCCCTCTTCCTCGATGAGTTCGGCGCCCTGCTGCTGCCGTACGCCGACATCGCGGTGGCCCTGCTGGTCGGCCTGTGGGTCACGGTGTACCTGCGGCTGGCGGCGAAGGTCAGCCTGCGCACGCTCGTCGTGGGCAGCCTGGCGTTCTTCGCCGCCAATTGCCTCGTTTTCTGGCTTCTCAGCCGCGCCACGCACGCGCCGTGGCTCACGCCGGTCATCTACGTCTGGGTCGGGATGTTCGGCGTTGTCGCGCCCGCGCAGGTCTGGACGCTCGCCAACTACGTGCTGACGACGCGGGAAGCCAAGCGCCTCTACGGCTTCATCGGGAGCGGGGCGACGGCCGGCTGGATCGTTGGCGGCTACCTGACGCAGATCACCGCCAGGCGTTTCGGGGCGGAGGCCACGCTGGTCGGCATGGCCGTGGCGCTGCTCGTGTCGGCCGGGTTCGCCAATCGCCTCCTCCAGCACCGGCCGGTGAACCGCGAGCCGTCCGGCGACGCCCACGAGGTCAGGCCCGGCGTCTGGGCCAGCCTGCGGCTGATTGGGGGGTCCAGGTACCTGCTGGCGATTGCCGCCGTGATCCTGCTCTCGTCGTACACGACGGCCGTGGCGGGGTGGCAGTTCAAGGCGCTTTCGGCGGCGTCGATGGGAGGCCGCGACCAGCTCGCGGTCTTCTTCGGGCGGTTCAATTTCTACGCCGGCCTGCTGTCGTTCGGCCTCCAGTGGCTGCTCACCGGCCGGCTGCTACGGAAGTTCGGCCTGGGCCTCGCACTCTTCGTCGTACCGGTCGGCCTGACGCTCGGCTCGATCGGCCTGCTGACCTTCCAGTCGCTGGCGGCGGTGGTGGCGCTCCGCGGCATCGACCAGGTGCTCCGCTACTCGATCGACAAGCCCACGGTCGAGCTCCTGTACCTGCCCGTGCCCGCCGAGCAGACGCTCGCGGTCAAGTCGTTCATCGATACGGTCGTCTGGCGGCTCGGGGACGGGCTGGCCGGGCTGACGATCCTCGTGGCCGCCGGCCTCGGACAGATGGCGGCCGTGCAAGTGACCTGGGTGAACCTGGTGCTGCTCGGCGGCTGGCTGACCTCGGCCTGGGTGGCGCAGCGGCAGTACGTCCTCAACCTGCGCGACAGCATCCAGCACTACCGCCTCGACGCCGAGCGCGCGGTCGCGGCTGGCCTGGACAGGAATGCCGAGCAGATGCTCACCACGCAGCTGGCCGGGGACGACCCCGCGGAGGTGCTCTACGCGCTGCGCATGCTGGGGGCGGGCGGCGCCCACGTCATGCATCCGGCCGTGCGCGGCCTGGTCGCGCACCCGTCCTCGGACGTCCGACGGGAGGCCATCCGCCTGCTCGACGAGGGCGCCGACACCGACGCGCGGGGCTTCATCGAGAAGGCGCTCTACGACGAGGACCTGCACGTGCGCACGCAGGCGCTTCTGTACGTCGCCCACCACACCCAGCTCGATCCACTGGATCGCATCGAGCAGCTCGGCGAGTTCGAGGACTTCTCGATCCGCGCCGCCATGGTGACCTTCCTCGCGCAGCCCGGCGCGCACGAGAACCTCGAGGCGGCCCGCCTGCTGCTGGAGCGCATGCTGCAGGACGACGACCCGCGGACGCAGCTGGAGGCCGCGCGGCTGCTCGAGCTGCTGCCGGACGAGTTCGAAAGCCAGATCCGGGACGTGCTCGGCTCCACCTCTCCCGAGCAGGTGCGGGCCGCCATTCGCGCCGTCGGACGCCTGCGCAAACGGAAGCTCGTGACGCGCGTCGTCGAGCGGCTGGGAGAACCGGGTCTGTCACCCGATGCGGTCGACGCGCTGGTGGCATTCGGGGATCGGGTGGTGGGGACGCTTCGCGACCACCTGACCGACGAAGCTACGCCGGTGGAGGCCAGGCGGCACATTCCCCGCGTCCTGTGGCGGATCGGATCGCAGTCGGCCTACTCCGTCCTGGCGGAAGGCGTGAAGGATCGGGACGCGAGGGTGCGGTTCCGCGTGATCAGCGCCCTCAACAAGCTGCAGGACCTGCATCCGGGCTGGCCGCTCGACAAGTCGCAGATCCAGGATCTGCTCACCGGCGAGATCATGGGGCACCTGCGCTCGTGCCAGGTCGTCGAATCGCTCGACCGCGCGCTGGCGGATTCGGCATCGAGCGCCGAGGCGCTGCGCGATGGCATGCAGCGTGAGCAGGAGCGGATCTTCCGGCTGCTCAAGCTCCTCTTCCCCCACCAGGACCTGCACAGCGCCTACGTTGGCGTGCAGTCCAAGAGCGCCGTCGTGCACGACAACGCGCTCGAGTTCCTCGAGCACATCCTGCCGCCCGAGGTGCGGGGGCTGCTCGTGCCGCTGCTCGACAGCCAGGTCTCGATGACGGAGCGGGTGGCGCTGGCCAACCGGGTGCTCGGCACCGGAATCGCCAGCCCCCGAGACGCCGTAAGGGTCCTGCTCACCAGCGAGGATCCGCGAATGCGGGCGAGCGGTGCGTATGCCATCGGTACGCTGCGCCTGGCTGAATTCGAGGCCGCCCTCGTCCGTCTCGCCAGCGACGAGGATTCGCTCGTGCAGGAGTCCGCCCGCCAGGCTCAGATCCGCATCCTCGGCGCCTGAATTCGATCGGGACCCATTTCGCGGCGCGATCCAGATCCGATCGGGACGGATTTCGCTAACCTCTTGGCCGGCCAGTGGTTTCAGAATCCTGACTGGAAATTCGTCCCGATCGAATTTGGGGCGAATTTGGGGGGCGGCCGAAGCCGCTGTCGGCAAATCGACGCTCAACCGTTCCGCGGACTCGACAGCGCGATTCCGACAACTAGCCGGCCAGCAACGACTTCCACGAGCATCGCTGCATACCCTCATGCTGCGAGCCGCGACTCGACGGTGGCCCCCCGCTTGCTGTGCAGGGGTGCACACGGACGCCGGCGGTGCCGATACTCACCAACAGCCGGCACGTCCCTTTTCGGATTCGGAGCTCACGCGTGCGCCTGCCCTCTGTCACGGCCCGTTCGACCCTGATCTTCAGTGCCGGCCTCCTGGTGCTCGCACTCGGGCTGTTCCTCGGCCTGCGGAGCAGCCGCCCGGCGCCGCGTGAACTGGCGTTCTCCGAGCTCTCGACCGAAATCGACGCCGGCCGCGTCCGCACCGTGGTGCTCGGGCCCGACGCCCTGACGGCAGCTCTCGCCAGCGGCGAGGTCGTCCGCTCGATCATCCCCGCCGGCTACGTGGCTTCCAGCTCGTTCGTGCCGGACCTGGTCCGGCGCGGCATCCACGTGGAAGTCCGGCCCGCCGGCTCGTCAGCCATGAACGCCAGCGCGTTCGTCCTCACCCTGGCCTTCCTCGGCACTCTCGGTTTCGCGGTGTACCGGCTCAGCGGCGGCCGGCTGCCGTCCATGGAAGGCGAGGCGCGCCTGGCCGACAAGACCCAGCCCCAGATCACCTTCTCCGACGTGGCAGGGGTGGACGAGGCCAAGGACGAGGTCCGCGAAATCGTCGATTTCCTCCGCGAGCCGGGACGCTTCGGCACCCTGGGTGGCCGCGTCCCGAAAGGCGTGCTCCTCGTCGGCCCCCCCGGCACCGGCAAGACGCTCCTCGCCCGGTCCATTGCCGGGGAGGCCGGAGTGCCCTTCCTGTTCGCCAGCGGATTGGACTTCGTCGAGATGTTCGCCGGCGTGGGCGCAGCGCGCATCCGACGGCTGTTCAAGGACGCCAGGCGGCGCCGCCCCTGCATCATCTTCATCGACGAGCTCGACGCCGTCGGCCGCAGCCGCGGCAGCCAGTCGCTCAGTCACGAAGAGCGCGAGCAGACGCTGAACCAGCTGCTGGTCGAGATGGACGGATTTGCCGCCAACCAGGGCATCGTCGTCGTGGCCGCCACGAACCGGCCCGACATCCTCGATCGTGCCCTGCTCCGGCCCGGGCGCTTCGACCGGCAGGTGACCGTCGGCCACCCGGACCTGCGCGGACGGCGGGAAATCCTCCGCGTCCACGTTGCGCACGTGAAGACCGTGCCTGGCCTGGACCTGGACGCCATTGCGCGCGGGACGCCCGGGTTCTCCGGCGCGGATCTCGCCAACCTGGTCAACGAGGCCGCGCTCATTGCCGCCCGCGAGGAACGCCAGGCCGTCGATGCCGCCGATCTGGACCGTGCCCGGGACAAGGTGCTCATGGGCGTCGAGCGCCGATCGCTGGTCATGACCGACGACGAGCGCAGGACGACCGCGTATCACGAAGCAGGCCACGCGGTGGTGGCGGTCCTCCTGCCGCAGGCCGACCCGCTCCACAAGGTCACCATCGTCCCGCGAGGCCAGGCGCTGGGCGTGACGATGCAGCTGCCAGAGCAGGATCGGCACACCCACTCGAAGGAGTACCTCGAGGCGCAGCTCGCGATCCTGATGGGTGGCCGGGTGGCCGAGGAGGCCTTCACCGGCCGGATCACGAGCGGTGCCAGCAACGACATCGAGCGCGCGACGGACATCGCCCGCCGGATGGTCTGCGAGTTCGGGATGTCGTCGTTCGGGCCGGTGGCGTTCCGCCGTCCCGGCGCACCGTGGGAGGATGCCGCCGGGGCCGGCTTCAGCGAGGAGACCGCGCGCCGCGTAGACCAGGAGATTCGAGGCCTTGTGATGGGCGGCTACGAAACGGCCCGTCAGCTCGTCGCCAGGCACCGCGACGCCGTGGCGGCACTTGCCGAGGAGCTCCTCGCCGTCGAGTCGCTCGACGCCGAGGGCGTCCGGGCCGTCCTGGCCGACGCCGGTCCGGGCGTCCAGGTCTCCGCGCGCTCCAGTCTCTGATCCCCGCCGCCGGGGCCGGGTCACCCCGGCTCATGCATCCGTGCGCACCAGGTGTTCGGTTCCGCGCCGGCTCGACGTTTGTCCGAACGAGCCCATCGCATGCCACGCCGACAGTCGATGCTTGCCGAGTGCCTCGTCCTGGTCGGGAACCTGTACGCCAGCCTGGCCGACGCGCAGCGATACGCCGCCCGGCGGGCGGAGTGCGAAGCCTGGATCTTCCGCCATCGGAAGCGGAGCAGCGGCCTGGCGGCCTTTTTGCGGCACCAGCTTGCCCGGGCCTCCGATGCGCGCCAGGCGGCGCACGAGGCGCGCGCCATGGAGCACGGCTCGTGGGGCGCCATTGCCGTCGACGAAGACGGCACTGTGCTGGCCGCCGCCCCCGAGGCCTGGCTGGTGCTCAGGAGCGGCGATCCCGAGCGGTCACCCCTGTTCCTGCCCGCAGCGCTCCGGCGGCACCTTATTGACGTCTCGGCCGCCGGCGGCCGTCCGCCGAGAGCGCTCAGGTTCCACCTGGACAGGAGCACCTCGGAAGCGGCCGCGCTGCTGCTGGGCGTGGACGACCTGCCGCGGCGTGGGCGGGCCGCGCGGGTATCCACTCTGGTGATGTGGGAGCTCACGCCCCAGCCGGCGCCGGCAATCCCGCTCCAGGCGACCGGACCGGCGAACCATCCGTGCCGCCGCTCCGAGCTGCGGCGAGACGCGCACGAGACGCGCGCGAGCGCCCTGCGACTGATCGCGTCGGACGACTGATCCTCGCCGCTCGGGGGAAAACGCGCCTTTTCCACAGGCAGCGCGGCGCTTCGGGGCCGGATGCGCGGACCGTCAGGCGTCAGGCGGGGACGGCGTCGAGCAGGCCGAGGGCGCCCAGTGCCGGGCGCAGGGCCTCGAAGTCCGGATCGTTGGCGAGCCGCCGACGGTACAGCGGCTGCTTTCCCACCGACGCCTGCACGATTCTCACCGCCTGCTCCGCATCGTCCAGCAGGGCATAGGCAGCCGCGACGTAGTAGCCAGTCGCCGCTTCCGTCTCGCCGATGGCGGCGCGCTCCTCGGACCTCCGGATCGCGAGCCGGAGATGCCGCCTCGCTTCATCGGGCCGACCGAGGCGCACGAGCGCCGCTCCCAGCTTCTGGTGGAGCTCGATCAGGCTGCGGTCCTTGAGGACGTGGTCGCTGGACGAGAGGAACAGCAGCTCGGTCTGGTACTCGGCGAGCGCCTCTTCGTACCGGCCCTGCCGGTAGTAGGCGTAGCCGAGGCGCGTGTGCGCGCCGACGACGAGGAACCCTTCTTCGCCGGAGATGAACTGCTCCTGCAGCTCCACCGCCTGGCGCGCATGGTCCTCGGCCTTGGCGTAGTCGCCCGTCTCCGTATAGAGATACGCGAGCTGGTGGTGGGCGTAGCCGAACTGCGGGTTGATGGCCACGGCCCGCTCCAGCTCGGCGATGCCGGCGGCCAGGTCGCCCCGTCCGACCCAGTGTACCCGGGCCAGCGTCGCGTGGGCGCGGGCGTGCTTGGGATCCAGCGCGATCGCCTCGGCCAGCGCGCGCAGCGCATCGTCCGGGCGCCCGAGCAGGAAGAGGGCGCTGCCGCGCTCCACGTGCGCGTCCGGCAGGTGCGGATCCAGCGTGAGCGCGTGGTCCGCGGCGTCCAGCGCCTTCTGCAGCGCCTCCGGCAACCCCAGGAACGTTCCCTTGATCCGGTGCGCCGCGCCCAGGCCCACCCAGGCCCCGGCGTAGTCGGGATCGACCGCGAGCGCCTTCTCGAACAGGTGAATGGCGCGATCCGGCGCATCGCGCGACGCCATCCGCAGGCTGAGCATGCCGCGCGAGTAGAGCTCGTACGCCTCGACGGACCGGGTTTCCGGACGCTCGATCTCGTCGATTGCCGAGGGTTCCAGCGTCAGGTGCAGGTCGCGCGTGAGCTCGAACACGATGCGGTCCTGCAGCGCGAAGATCTCCGCGAGGCGACCGTCGATCTTCACGTTGCGCAGGACGGCCCCCGTGGCGATCTCCACGAAGCGCGCCGTGATGCGGATGGTCTCGCCGAGCCGCTGGAAGGCGCCGGCGACGATCCAGCGGGCCCCGAGACCCCGCCCGATCTCGATGGCGAACCGGTCGGCCTGCGCACCCGAGTCGGCCGGCTCGAGGTTGCGCAGGGCATCGAACACCCGCTCACGCCCGATCACGGTCAGCCCGCGGACGTTCTTGAGGTCGGCGCTCACGGTTTCCGCGATTCCCGATCCGATCCACTCGTCCGCCGGCTCGCGCGTGATGTTCGCGAAGGTCACGACGGCGATCGAGTTGTCCGGCGTCGCCGCAGCGCCGGCCAGCAGTGTCGTGCCGCTCCGAACCCGCGACCCGTGACGTTCGACCTCCTCGAGATATGCACGGACACGGCGGAGGTCCGCGAACAGATCGCGCGCGGTCTGGTATCGGTGCTCGGGGTTCTTCTCGAGCGCCTTCAGCACCATGCCGTCGACCTCGGGCCCGACCGCCGGATTGAGGCGTGCCAGCACCGGCGGCGGCTGGTGGAGGATCGCGTCGATCACCTCGCCGAAGGTGCGGCCCTCGAATGGCAGGCGGCCCGCCAGCATCTCGTACAGCACGACGCCCGTGGAGAACAGGTCCGAGCGCTGGTCCACGCTGCGCCCGAGGGCCTGTTCCGGCGCCATGTACGACGCCGTGCCGAGCACCGTGCCGGCCATGGTGTCCTCGCCGATCGTCAGCGCCGCGTCCAGCGAGGCGCGGCCGGAGGGCGGCTGCAGGAACTTGGCGAGCCCGAAGTCCAGCACCTTCACGTGTCCGCGGGCCGTCACGATGATGTTGGCGCTCTTGATGTCGCGGTGCACGATCCCGCGCCCGTGGGCCTCGATCAGCGCGTCGGCGACCTGGGAGCCGATGTCGAGCGCCTCGGGAACGGCCATCGGTCCGCGGCGGATGAGGGCCGACAGCACTTCGCCCTCGACGTACTCCATCACGATGTAATCGGCGCCCTCGTGCTGGCCGATGTCGTAGATCGCGGCGATGTTCGACGAGCGGAGCGCCGATGCCGCGCGGGCCTCTGTCAGGAAGCGGCTGCGCCGCTCCTGATCGGCCTGTGCGTCGGCAGGCAGGAACTTGAGCGCGACCTCACGGCCGAGCCGGGTGTCTTCGGCGAGATAGACCTCGCCCATCCCGCCCGCGCCGAGGCGGTCCCGGATCCGATAGTGCTGGATCGTGCTCCCGACCATGTCCCGATCTTACCAGCAGCGCCCGGGCGGACCGGCCCCGGCGATCGCATCAGGCCTGGGGCCGGATCCCGTACTTCGCCGCGTTCTCGATGGCCTCCGCTGCGGGCGATTCCGGCCAGACGGGCAGGGGGGCGGCGGTGTGATCGGCATGCGACAGGCCGTCCTGCAGCAGGACAGCCGCCGTGGAGAGAAACGCGAGCTTCGTCGCCACGCGCGCGAGAATCCAGGCCTGCCCGGCCGCCAGCGCCACCAGCATCCCGAGGTCGCCGGCCCGCACGCCCGGAGCCGCGAGCACGTAGATCGCGAATGCCACGCCCAGGGCGAGCGTGTTGGCGAGGTAGAGACTGATCGCCGGCACGGGATGACGCCAGAGGAAGCGCGCTCCGGCCGCCAGCGCGCCGATCATGCTCCGCCGATCCTCGACCACCGCGCGGATCTTGGCGTAGTCCAGGACCAGGTTCGCGGCCACGAGAGGCAGGAGCCACGCCGCGTACATCGCCAGGCGCCACGCGAACGAGACGCGCTCGACCGACGTGTTGCGGGTGATCCACGGATACAGGTGGTCGAAGAGGACGCGATGCCAGGGACCGGCCAGGAGCAGATACACGAGCCCGGCGAGGATCCCGAGGCGGAGGAACCGGAAGAAGAACACGCCGCAGGCGCCGAAGAAGGCGCGCGCGCCGATCGGGCGTCCGCGGGCGAGGCGATCCACGAGCCCGCCGGTGAGGAAGACCCACGCCAGCAGCCCCGCCGCGATCGTGGCGACGAGCGGGGCGGCAACACGCGGGTGGTCCACGAACGCCGACCAGTTGGCGAGCGGCGCCGCCGCGCCAATCACCGACGGCTCGAAGGTGGACGCGACGCCGCGCGCCTGTGCGCGGAACTCTTCCCACCAGGCCACATCCACTCCGTTCGCCACGCGTGCGGCGACCAGGCTGGATCCGAGCTGGCGCTCGATCGCCTGGTGCACCGCCACGGCCGCCGGCAGCGCCACGAGCCAGGTGGCGATCCACGCGCCCGCGACGAGCGCCGGCGCCCCCAGCACACGGCCCCACCCGCGCCGGAACGCGCGCGAGGCGTCAGGCGAAGAAGGCATACGTCATCACCAGATCCTGCGCCCACACGAGCCACCGCGCCGCCCAGCGCCGCGCCGCCGCGGACGACGCCGGCGTCAGGGTACGGCTGTTGTTGGTGAAGTCCAGGTCGAGCAGGAGCACGCGATCGGGATCCACCTCCGCCGAGACGGCCGCGGACCCGCGGTCGTAGGTGTACAACCTCCACCGGTCGCGTCCGTCCCAGCGCTCCCGTGCCGTCGAGCCGTCCGCAAAACGCACCAGGAGGTCGACCGGGAACACGCCACCCGCGCGGCGCGCCACGACGACCTCGGTATGGAAGCCGTCGTGCGACGCCGTCGTGGTCAGCTCCGACACCGCGTAATCGAACGCGTTCGACGACCGGTAGACCTCGTCGAAGTACCAGCCCAGGTTGGTGCCCGCCCCCTGGCTCAGCGCCCCGAACAGCTGATCCGGCGAGGGGTGATGGAACTCCGCGCGCCCGAAGAACGCGGCGAGCCCGCGATCCAGGCGCCGCCACCCAATCAGCCGCTCCAGAGTGTGCAGCCACAGCGCCGTCTTGTTGTAGGTGATCGCGCCACCCGAGCCGGGGAAGTACCGCCACGACGGCGTGGACTGCACGTCGGAGGTCGCCACGCTGCGGTAGCCCGCGATCCGGTCGCCGTCCACCACGCGCGAGACCGGCAGGTCGCGGAAGACCCACGGGACGAAGCCGCCGAACAGACGCATGGACTGGAACGCCGGCGAGAAGGTCTCGTCCAGGACGCGTGCCGTGGAGAAGGTGTTCAGCCCTTCGTCCATCCAGGCGTCTTCGAACTCGTTGTTGCCGGACAGCCCGTACCAGAACTGGTGGCCGCACTCGTGGACCGTCACGCCCTCCGGCGTGTTCACGCTGGCCGGTGCAATCCAGCGCGTGCCGGCCGTGAACAGCGTGGGGTACTCCATCCCGCCGGCGCGGCTCTGCCACGCGGGATCGACGATGGTGATGTGGCCGTACGGGTAGGGGCCGTACCAATCGCCATACGAGCTGAGCGTGGCGCGCGTGGCGGCGAAATGGCGCTCGGCCTGGCCGGCATGCTCGGGCTGGAGCAGCAGCCGCATCTCGACCGCCGGCAGCCGCGGATGCTCGAATTTCTCCGTGCGCACCAGGAAGTCGGGGCTCGTCGTCCACGCGAAGTCGTGGACGTCGTGCTCGACATAGTGATGCACCGTCTTTCCGGAGGGCGTGTCCGTGCGCGACTGCTCGCGTCCCGTGGCGCCGACGACCCAGCCGCGGGGCACCGTCATGCGCACGTCGTAGACGCCGTAATCCGAGAAGAACTCGGTGCCCGCGTGGAACTGATGCGCGTTCCAGCCGGCGTCCTCGAGCACGCCGAGCTTGGGGAACCATTGTGCGATGAAGTAGAAGCGGCCGATGACACCGGTCCGCGCGAACGTGCGCGGCACGTGCGACGTCCAGGCCACCTCGATGGTCAGCGTATCGCCGGGCGCCGCCGGCTTCGGCAGCGGCACGGCCAGTACCGTCCTGTCGTCCCCGTTGCCGTCGTCGGGCGCGATGTAACGGACCGCGCTGGTCAGGTCGGTCATCGGCGTCGCGCCGCCGGCGAGCAGTCGCACCGCCGACACGTCGATGCGGCTCCAGTCGCCGGCCGGACGGTCGACGAGGTCCGACAGGTCCGCGCCGGAGGCCTTGGCGGCGCGGATGCGCTCGCGCATCCAGGTCGAGTGCGCGTCGCGCCAGGCGTTCCAGTACGTGTGGAAGCGGAGCTCGGATGTGGGCTTCGACGTGATGTTCCGCCAGGTGATCACCTCCCGCCCCGTCACCGAGTGCGAGCCGGGGTCGAGATCCACGTCGATCGAATAGCTGGCGTTGCGCGGCGACCGCGCCGCGGCCTCTCCGGCCTCCGCGCCGCCGGGCTGCGCAGTGGGCGCGGGCACGGCGGTCGCGGGCTGCCGCGCAAGGAGCGCCGGGCCGCAGAGTGCCGCGGCGGCGACTCCCGCGAGGAGCGGCGCGAGACCGGCTGGGCGCATACCGGCGCATGCTACACCAGCAGGGGGAGGGGGACGATAGGAGGATGGGAGGATAGGAGGATAGGAGGATAGGCCGCTATAATCGTCCGTTTCAGGGAGCGCTCATCGAATGCGTATTCGTGTGATGCACATGGGGCTCGGGCCCATTGGTGCGGCCGTGGTGCGGCAGGTGGCGACGCGGCCCGGGTTCACGGCCGTGGCGGGCGTAGACATCGATCCGGCGAAGGCGGGACGCGACCTGGGCGAGGTCGCAGGGCTCGGGAAGACGCTGCGGGTGAAGGTCACCGGTGATCTCCGCGCGGCCGTCAAGGCCGCCAGGCCCGATGTGGTCGCGCTGTGCACGAGCTCGTCGCTCAAGAAAGTGTGGCCGCAGATCGAGGAGCTGCTGCGGCTCAGGATTCCGATCGTCTCGACCACCGAGGAGCTGGCGTACCCGGCCTACACGAACCGGCGCCTGGCCGCGGTGATCGATGCCGCGGCGCGGAAGGCGAAGGTCGCCGTGCTCGGCACGGGCGTGAATCCCGGGTTCACGATGGATGCGCTGCCGATCACGCTGACCGGCGTCTGCGAGCGCGTGGACGCGATTGCCGTCAACCGGATCCAGGACGCGCGATCCCGGCGCCTGCCATTCCAGCAGAAGATCGGCTGCGGCCTGAGGCGGGCCGAGTTCCAGGCCCGCGTGGACGACGGGCGCGTGCGCCACGTGGGCCTGACCGAGTCGATCGCCATGATCGCCGACGCGATGGGATGGACGCTCGATCGGGTGACCGACGCGATCGTCCCGAAGTGCGCCGAGACGGCCGTGTCGAGCGAGTTCCTCACCGTCGAGGCCGGCCGCGTCTGCGGCCTGATTCAGGATGGCACGGGCTACGTGAAGGGCGAGCCGATCATCCGCCTGCACATGGAGGCGTATCTCGGCGCGCCGGAGTCGTACGACTCGGTGGACGTGAAGGGCAGCCCGCCCCTGTCGATGAAGATCGCCGGCGGCGTGCACGGCGACGTGGCCACCGCCTCGATCACGGTCAACTCCATCCCGAAGGTACTCGCTGCCGCGCCCGGCCTGCACACGATGCGGAGCCTGCCCATCCCATCCTGGTTCGGCGGTCGGGTGCGGCCCTAATCAAACATCACTCTGAAGAACCGAGACGTTGTGCCAAGAGATCAGAGAAGGTGGTGCTTGCATGGAGATGGCGTATCGAGGGCGGTGGGAGGCGGAGATCGCGGAGATGCGGCGGGTGCTCGGCGGCCTTGGGATGCAGGAGGAGTGTAAGTGGGGTAAGCCCACCTACACAGTCGATGGGAAGAACATCGTCATCATGCAGGGCTTCAAAGACTACTTCGGGCTGGCCTTCTTCCAAGGCGCCCTGCTGAAGGACTCGAAGAAGGTGCTGGTGCAGCTCGGCCAGGTGCACGCCGGGCGCGTAATGAAGTTCACCAGCGCGAAAGACATCGCGGCGAAGGCGGAGACCATCAAGGCCTACGTGCGCGAGGCCATCGCGGTCGAGAACGCTGGGCTGCGGATGAAGCCGAAGAAGACCTCCGATTGTCCTGTTCCCGATGAGCTGAAGGAACGGTTCCGAAGAGCCCCGCGTTTCAAGCGCGCCTTCGAGGCGCTGACGCCCGGGCGGCAACGGAGTTACCTGTACCACTTTGCCGCGGCCAAACAGTCGGCGACGCGGGTGGCGCGAATCGAAAAAGCGATGCCGGCGATATTCGAGGGCAGAGGGTTCCTGGAGAGACGCAAGTAGAATCCGGCGGCGCCTCAAGATTCCGCGCCGCCGGTCGATCTGCCCGGGGGCCTGCGGCCCGATGCGGCCATGCTCGACCTGTCGTTCCCCGATGGCAGCGGGATGGCGACGCTCGCCGCGCTCAGGCACGACCGCCCGCGGTGCGACATCGTCATCGTGACGGGGCAGGCACGCTCGACTCCGCAGTCGCGGCCATGAAGCAGGGCGCCAGCGACTTCCTGCCAAAGCCACTCGACGCGGGGGAACAAGCAGGAAGCGCTGCCCCGGCCGCGCGGCGTGAGCTATCGGTAGTTCCCGAACTGGAGCGCGATCCCGAAGTCCTCGTCCCGCAGCAGCCGCATCGCGTCCTGCAGCTCGTCCTTCGACGGCGACGACAGGCGGATCTGGTCGGCCTGGATGGCAGCCTGCACCTTCCTGAGCTTGCGCTCCTTCAGAAACTTGACGATGTCCCTGGCCGCCTCGGCCGGGATGCCCTGCTGCAGCGACACGACCCGCCGCACCGCGCCGCCGCCCACGGTCTCGACGTCGCCGGGCTTCAGGTTCTTGACCGGCACCTGGCGGCGCACGAGGCGCGACTGGATGATTTCCCAGATCGCCTCCAGCTTGAAGTTGTCATCCGACACGATCGTGATGGTATGCTCCCCGCGATCGAAGTCGATGTCGGCGCGCGCTCCCTTGAAATCGTAGCGCTGGGCGATCTCCTTGCGCGCCTGGTTGAGGGCGTTGTCGACCTCCTGGAGATCCACGGTCGAGGTGATGTCGAAGGAATTGAGCTGGGCCATGCAGAGACTCACGCCGGTGCCCGGCGTCCGGAGGCCATGGTAGCAGAACGCCTGCGTATGCCTCTCGTGCTGGTGGTGGACGACTACCAGGACGCCCGGGAGATGTACGCCGAGTGTCTGGGCGCCTGCGGGTTCAGCGTGGCCGAGGCCGAAACCGGCGACGAAGCCGTGGCCAAGGCGCTCGAGCTGCTGCCCGACGTGATCCTGATGGACCTGTCGCTGCCGGGCATGGATGGCTGGACGGCCACGCGGACGCTGAAGCGGAACACGCGCACGGCCGGCATCCCGGTCGTGGCGCTCACCGGCCACGGGCGCGCCGATGCCCCCGGCGCCGCGCGGGAGGCCGGCTGCGACGCCTTCCTGATCAAGCCGTGCCTGCCCGACGACATGGTGGCCACCGTGCGCAAGGTCATGGTCGACGGCGGCGCTGCGCGTCATTCCTGAGCACGGCGGGCCGTCATGGTCCGGTTTCCTGACAGGTCGGACAGTAGTAGGTGATCCGCGCGTCGCCCCCCTGTCTGGCCCGCCGGACGGTGGTCCCGCAGCACAGGCAGGGCCGGCCCGCACGGCCGTAGACCCAGAGACGTTCGTCCGGGTTCAACCGCCCCGTCGTCCGTCGCCAGGGCGCATCCGCGCGGGCGATGTCCTCGTCATCCACGCTGGCCCTCAACTGCCGCCTCGCGATCGCGAGCAGGCCGGCGAGCCGGTCCCCCGGCACATCGCCGACCGGGCGAAACGGCGAGAGGCGCGCCTCGAAAAGGATCTCCGACTTGAACACGTTGCCGATCCCGGCCACGACGCGCTGCATGAGCAGGGCGTCGGCGATGGCCACCTGGCCCAGCCCGCACAGCCGCTGGAGCACCCCGGCGGCGTCGAAGTCTGGCGCCAGTAGATCGGGCCCGAGATCGCGGAGTGCCGGATCGCGATTGAGCGCCGCCTGCGTGCGAAATTCCGCCACGGGGACGCGGAACGCCACGGCCTCGAACGCGGCGGTGCCGACGAGGATGCGCATGTCGCGCGCCGGGGCCTGCCAGCGCTCCCCCGGTCGATAGACGTGCCAGCTGCCGTGCATGCGCATGTGCGTGCGCAGGATCAGGTCGCCCGAGAACGTCATGAGCAGGTGCTTGCCTGCCGATCGCACGCGCTCGATCCGCCGCCCGGCCACGGGCGCGTCGTCATCGACGCGGGCGAGCTGGGGCAACACCGTCCGGAAGGCAGTGACCACGTGGCCGCCGAGTGCCAGGTCCAGCGTGCGTGCCGCGCGGAAGATCGTGTCGCCTTCGGGCATTTCTCTGGGGATCTAGGGATCTGGGGATCTGGGGATCTGGGGATCTAGGGATCTGGGGATCTAGGGATCTGGGGATCTGGGGATCTGGGGATCTGGGGATCTAGGGATCTGGGATCCGGATCCTGCGCAACCGGAAACATAGGTAACAAGACTGACCGGATACATGGGTAACACTGCATCCGGTTTTCTTCTCGGTGTCTCAGGAACCAGAAGGTGATTCGCTTGTGGGAATGTGGGAATCTCGCGTGCTGTGCGAGATTTCCAAGCGCCTGTGGAAAGCGTTCTGGGCTTTCCATCGGCGCGGCATTTCCACAGCGACGTTCTCTCGGCACTCAGCCGATGCGTCGCCCGTGCCACGGCTGTAAACCGTCGCGTCTGCCGGTCGATGCGGCCCAGCTCCATGCGGAGGAATTTCACCGTCCAGTCGCCCGCTCGGTTTCGGCCAGGCCGACGAGTTCCCCGCGCACGGCCTCGCTGATGAACACGGAATCCCCTTGCCACTTGATTTCCCCGCGGGGGCGCACCCGGCGGACCTGATGCGTGGCGTCATACCACGCGTCCTCGAGCGTGCGGGGGTAGGCGCGCGGCGACGGCACATAGTGCCCCGCGGGCGGCGTTTGCCCGAGCGCTTCGTGCGGACGCACCGTGTTGAATTCACGCCGCATCCGATCAAACCGGCGTTGCTGCTGCCGCGGCGTGGCGGCCGGCGGGGTGGTCGTCTCCTGCTGCAGCGTGAGATGGAACCGTTCATGTCGGCCATTCTGCTCAGGATGGCCGCGATCAATGCGATCCAGCTGAATGCCGAGCTTCAACCACCAGACCGCCAGATGCGACAGCTGCCCGACCCCGGTCGTCGCAAACGGCGAGCCGTTGTCGGTGCGTAAGGCGCGCGGCAACCCATACTCCCGAAACGCCCGCTCGAACCACGGCCGCACCCCGCGCGCGCTGGGCGCCACAATGCGACAACAGAACACGAATCGACTATAAGCGTCGGCGACGGTCAGTGGATCGCACCGCGTCCGATCGGCCGTGCGGAACCAGCCTTTGAAGTCGGCCGTCCAGACGTCATTCGGCGCCTGCACTGCCGCCAACGGCTGCGTCAACGGGACGACGTACCGTACCCGTCGACGGGGCTCACTGAGCCCGGCTCGCCGCAACAGGTCGCCCATCGTGCTCGCGGCCGGCCAGGCAGTACGCGGCTGCCGGGCCCTCAAGATCGCCCGCAGTTTCTTCGGCCCCCAGTGCGGGTGCCCGCGTCGCAGCGCCAGGATCGCCTCGCGGATTGGGTCGGCCATCGCGCGGCCGTAGATCTTCGGGGCCCGCGAGCGGTCGCCCAGCCCCGCCGCCGGGTCCGCCTCGTACCGATCGGTCCACTTGTAGGCCGTTTTGCGACTAATCCGGTACCGCGCCGCCAATTCGGTCATCGTCCACTCGTCTTGCAGCCAATCCGCGATAAGGCCACGCGCTGATCCATGGGACAGGTCTCCGGCCAAGGCATTCGTCCAGTCTGGCCGATGCCTGGCTGATCTGTTACCCATGTATCCGGTCTGCTGTGTTACCTATGTAACCGGTTCGGACCCCCCCAGATCCCCAGCCCCCGAGCCCCCCAGATCCCCAGATCCCCAGATCCCCAGATCCCCAGCCCCCCAGATCCCCAGCCCCCCAGATCCCCAGCCCCCCAGATCCCCAGCCCCCTTTTTAGCCCTCCCTCCGCCGCGGGTGCGCCATGCCCAGCGCTCCGCGCGTGAAGCCCGCCTCGGCGAGAAACGGCGCCAGCGGGTGCTCGTCCACGGGCCGGCCGTTCACGTCGCCCACGAGCAGCCCCTGGCGTTCGGCGCCATCGGACGCGAGCCGGGCCAGCGCGGCTGCCAGCCCGCGGAGCTGCCCTGTCCGCCGCGGTTCCTCGTCGGCCAGCCAGACGAGGAGCTGCCTGTCGCGTCGGCTCATCCACGCCACCAGCGCGCCATCGACGAGGAACACGCGCGTACCGACCGAGCGCGTCGCACCGCGACCCGCATCCGGCGGCGCCGGCCATCGCAGGATGCCCCCGTACGGGTTGGCCGGATCCGTTGACGCAAGCGTGACGGCCACCGGGTGCTCGGGAGGCTCGGTCCCCGCGCGCAGCAGCTCGAGCGCGGGCGCCAGTGCGAACTGCGCGGCGCCGAGCCCGCCGACGAACAGTCCCCGACGGATGCGGCCGGCGTCCTCGAGCCCGCGCAGCACCGGATAGATGGCGCCGTACCCGCCGGGCACCTGCTCGATGGCCATGGCCTCGCGCGTGAGGACCCCATGGCGCGAAAGGAGCTGGCGCGCGACCGCGGTGGCCCATTCCGTGGGCGAGGGCCGCGTTCCGAGCCGCCCGGCCAGCAGCGACCATCGACCCTGGGCGGCGACCGGCGTGACGCGGCGGGATCGGTACGCCGCCGGTTCGCGCCGCCGACTGCGATCCGGCGCCTCGCAGAAGGCCCGCATGGCATGCAGCGAGTCGTTGGTCACGAGCCCGCGCCAGACCAGGCGCCAGAGCGCGTCCACGACCTCCTGGGGAAACCCGCCGCCGGCGGCCTCGCGCAAAGCAGGAAAGAACGACGCGCCCGCGCGCTCGAGGTGCTCGACGAGTCGCCGTTCGATGTCCGTGGCCGGCGGCTCCGGCGCCGCCAGCGGCGCGAGCAGGTGGACGTGGTCCGCGAGAAAGAGCGCCAGCCGGCCATCGCGGTCGCCCAGCGGCTCGAGCCCAATCCAGACCACCTCGCCCGCCGAGAGCAGGCGATCCAGATCGGCCGGGCGATAGCCCTCGACGCGGGCCGGCAGGATCTCGCGCTCGAGCTCCGACGCGGGCACGGGCGTGCCCTGCAGCTGTTCGATGGCGTCGAGCAGCGCGTCCAGACCGGGCCGGGACCGGACCGTTCCGTGCCAGGCGACGGCGAACCGCCCGAGCGCCGCCGCATCCACCGGCGCCACCTGCTTTCGGAGGCGGGCCAGCGACCGCTGGCGCAGCGTGTTCAGGACGCCCGCATCGCACCATTCCCGCTCCGTGCCTTCAGGCCGGAACTCGCCCTGGAGCAGGCGGCCGTCCCTGGCCAGCCGCGCGAGCTCCGGCTCGACCACCCCCGGAGCGAGGCCGAATCGGTCCGCACATGCCGCCGCCGTGAACGGGCCATGCGTGCGCGCATAGCGACGCAGGAGATCGGCGAGCGGGTCCGCCACCGGCTCGAGGAGCGCCTGAGGAAGGCCGGCGGGGAGTGGGACGCCCAGTGCGTCCCGGTAGCGCGGCGCGTCTTCGACCGCGGCCACGCGGGACTCGCCGGCCACGGTGACCGGGATGGCACGGCGTGCCGCGAGGAGCTCGTCGATGCTGCGCGCCACCCACGCATGCTCGACCCGGGCCTCGATCTCGGCCCCGGACAGGTCGCCAATGCGGAGCAGCAGGTCGTGCAGGGCGTCGGCCGACCCGGCGCGGCGCGACTCGTCCAGCGCCTGAAGCTGCCGCTCGAGCGCCTCGAGCACTTCGCGGTCCAGCAGCTCGCGCAGCTCGGCCTCGCCCAGCAGCTCGCTCAGCTGCGCGTGATCGACCGCCAGCGCCTGGGCGCGCCGTTCGGCGAGCGGTGCGTCGCCGTCGTAGAGGAAGGTGGCGACATAGTTGAACAGCAGCGATGCCCCGAATGGCGACGGCCGTGGCGTGTCGGCTGCGACGACGTTCATCGCACCCCGCTCGATCAGGCGCAGCGTGTCCACCAGCGCCGGCAGATCGAAGACGTCGCGCAGGCACTCGCGGTACGCTTCGAGAATCAGCGGGAACGACGGGAAGCGCGCCGCGACCGCCAGCAGGTCCGCCGCCCGCTTGCGCTGCTGCCAGAGCGCGGTGCGCGCGCCGGCGCGCCGACGGGGCAGCAGCAGGGCACGTCCCGCCGCTTCGCGGAAGCGGCCGGCGAACAGCGCGCTGGCGCCCAGCTGGCGGAGCACGAGGGACTCCACCTCCCCGGACGAGGGGACGAACCAGTGCAGGTCGGGCGGCTCGTCCATGTCCGGCATTCGCACCACGAACCCGTCGTCGCTCCACATGGTGTCCACGTCGAGGTGACGGGTCTCCCGCAGATGCGCCACGACGGCAAGGCACCAGGGGATCAGCACGCGCCCCCCGAGGGGCGACAGCACCAGCACGCGCCAGTCGCCGACCTCGTCGCGGCAGCGCTCGACCACGACCGTGCGGTCGTCCGGCACGGCGCGCGTGGCAGCGGCCTGGTCGTTGACGTACTCCAGCAGGTAGTCGGCCGCGACGCGATCGAGGTGATGCAGGCGGTCGAGCCGCTCGAGGGCGGCCGCCGGCGAGGACTCCCGGAGCTCGCGGGTGAGCCGGCCGATGGCCAGCCCGAGCTCCCGCGGCCGTCCGGGCGCATCGCCTTTCCAGAACGGCATCTTCCCCGGCTCGCCGGGCGCCGGCGACACGACCACGCGATCGTGCGTGATCTCCTCGATGCGCCAGCTCGAAGCGCCGAGCAGGAACGTCTCGCCCACGCGCGACTCGAAGACCATCTCCTCGTCCAGCTCGCCGACCCGGCCCGACCCCGGCCGAGCGCCGGCCAGAAAGACGCCGTAGAGCCCGCGATCGGGAATGGTTCCGGCGTTGGCGATGGCCACCTTGAGCGCGCCCTGCCGTGCGGTCAGCTGCCCGGTGAGCCGATCCCACGTGAGGCGCGGGCGCAGCTCGGCGAACTCGTCCGACGGGTAGCGCCCCGACAGCAGGTCCAGGACGCCCTCGAAGGCGCGCCGTCCGAGCGAGGCGAACGGCGCGGCGCCGCGGACCGCCGCGTACAGGTCGTCCACGTGCCAGGTCCCCGTTGCCGCCATCGCCACCAGGTGCTGCGCGAGCACGTCCAGCGGGTTGCGCGGCCCGTGCATGGCCTCGACCTCGCCCGCCCGCATGGCCGAGGCCACTGCCGCAGCGGCCAGCAGGTCGCCCCGGAACTTGGGGACGATGACCCCGGTGCTGGCGGCCCCCACCTGGTGGCTCGCGCGTCCGATGCGCTGCAGGCCGCTGGCGACGGAGGGCGGCGCCTCGATCTGGATCACCAGATCGATCGCGCCCATGTCGATGCCGAGCTCGAGCGACGAGGTCGCGACGAGGGCGCGCAGGCGACCCGTCTTCAGCAGGTCCTCCACCTCCTGCCGCTGCTCCCGCGCCAGCGAGCCGTGGTGCGAGCGCACGAGCGGCTCGCCGGCGAGCTCGTTGAGCGCGGCGGCCAGCCGCTCGGCCAGGCGCCGGCTGTTCACGAAGAGCAGCGTGGAGCGGTGGGCTCGCACGAGCTCGAGCAGGCGCGGGTGAATGCTCGCCCAGATGGACGTGCGCGACGGCGCCTGCGAGGCGGGGCCGCTCGGGATGGAGGGCGGTCCGGCCGCGCGCGCGACATCTTCAATCGGGATCTCGACCGTGATATCGAGCCGCTTGGGCTGCCGCGCGTCCACGATGGTGACGTCGCGCCAGCGCACCGGAGCGTCCTCGGGCGCCGCGGAGGAGGTCACGCCGCCGAGGAAGCGCGCGACCTCGTCCACGGGACGCGCCGTCGCGGACAGGCCGATACGCTGCAGGCGGCCCGCCGTGAGCCGATCCAGCCGCTCGAGCGACAGCGCAAGGTGTGCCCCGCGCTTGGTGGGGGCCAGCGCGTGGATCTCGTCGATGATCACCGTCTCGACCGAGGCCAGGACCTCACGCGCGCGGGAGCAGAGGAGCAGGAACAGCGACTCGGGCGTCGTGATCAGGATGTCGGCGGGCGTGCGCGTGAAGCGGGCGCGCGCCGCAGCCGGCGTGTCGCCCGTGCGGATGGCGATCTCGGGCATCGTGTGCCAGTCGCCCCGGCCCGCCGCGATCCGGCTGATGCCGGCCAGCGGCGCGCGCAGGTTGCGCTCGACGTCCACCGCCAGGGCCTTGAGCGGCGACACGTACACCACCCTGCACCGCGCCCGCGGCTCGGGCAGCGGGCGGAACATGAGCCGGTCGATGCAGGCGAGGAAGGCCGCAAGCGTCTTCCCGCTGCCCGTCGGCGCGAGCACGAGCGTGTGATCGCCGCGCTCGATGGGCGGCCAGCCCTGCGCCTGCGCCGGCGTGGGCCCGCCGAACGCCTCACGCAGCCACTGGTCGACGGCGGGACGAAAGGGCATGGAGACGATGTTATTGCTATAATGTCGATTGTCGAAGGGTCTAATTCTTCCGAAAGGGACATGAACCGATGGGTGACGCCGGCGAAGGACTGATTGATGCCGATGCGCGAATTCAGGAACGGATGGATGAACTGGCGCTCGCCCGGGCCAAGGGCAAGACGCACATCGTCAAGGATCCGGAACAGGCACGACAGCTTGAATCACTGAAGCTGGCGCGCGCCGAGGCGGCGCGGCAGCTCGAGGCAGCCACGCACCAGGCGCGCAAGACGCAGCTCGCCCAGGCGATCGCCGAGCTCGACAAGCGCATCAGCACGGTCAAGGCCGCTCTGGCCTGACGCGCGATCCAGACACACCGCCGCTCTCCGTCAGCACGCGCGCGGCGCGTGCCCGCCGGTCAGTTCCGCGGCGCCACGTCCCCGAACACGTCCGTCAACGACAGCCCGAAGGGCGCCAGGGTTTCCCGGGCGCCCTCCAGGCCATCCACCCTGAGGTGCGCCGGCAGGTCCGGTGACGGCAGCGGCAGCCGCGAGGCCCGCGCCAGCACCCGCTCGTAGTCCGCCCTCATCACGTCCAGCGTGTGATCGTCCTGCCAGGCGCGCCGCGCCTCGGCGCCAAGCGCACACCGCAGCGCAGCGTCGGTGACGAGCCGCTTCAGCGCGAGCCGCAGCGAGTGCTCCTCGTCCATCACGTCGATGCCGACCGCCACGGGCGCGACCGCGCCGAGCGTGGGCTGCACGTGGCGCGTCGTCCAGCTCCTCGGGTCCAGCGTCGGCACGTCGACCTGCTGCGCGAGCTCGGTGACCAGCGTGGGGCGGCCCGCCGCGAGCGCGCGCAGCCACGAGGCCGACGTCTCGCGCGCCGAGGGCCAGCGCAGGCACGTGACGATGTCGGCGGCTCCCAGATAGGCGGCGATGTCGCGCTCGGCCACGCGTCCTGTCAGGGTGAGGATGTCGGCGACTCCGGCAGCAGCCGCGTCTGCCTCGACGTCGTAGCCCGACGGCGGACTGCCGACGAACAGGAGCCGCAGTCGAGGCTCGGAGCGTCGCGCGACCGAGGCGGCCCGCATGAGCGGCCCGAGCCGTTTCTCGGGCGTGATGCCGCCGAACGCCATGACCACGATGGCATCGGCAGCCACGCCATGTCGTGCACGGACGGCGGCGATCTCCGGCCGGGTCGCGACAGGCCCCGGGACGCCCATCCTGATCGCGTCCACGGCGGCGCCCGGGTGCTCGCGGCGCAGGTCGTCGGCCAGGCGCCGGTTGTGGACGGCGACCGCCCGAGAGGCGGCGATCACGCTGCGCAGCATCGGCCACAGGTAGTAGAGCAGACCCGGCATGCCGGCAATGGCCGGGTCGGCGGCCTCCGGTGGCAGCCCCGGGTGGTTGAAGAGGAGCTCGGCCCTGTACTCCGACGTGCGGTGCCGCCGCAGCAGCGACCACGCGCGCGCATGGTGGAGCTGGCCGTCGTGGAGGACGACGAGCCCGGGGTACCGAAAGAGGTAGGGCCACATGAAATCGTGGCACCACGCGTTGCCCATCTGGTACACGATCAGATCGAAGGGGGTCCGGTGCTGGCGCCAGGGGAAGTCGTGCGCGCTCGACACGGTCGCGCAGCCCTGGAGCGCCTCCGCGGTCAGCTCATCGGCGGACGCCGCAAAGGCGTGCACCTCGTGGCGCGTCGCGAGCAGCCGGACGAGATCGGCCGTGTAGTCGGCAATGCCGCTGGCCACGGGAGGCAGCGGCGAGAAGATCGCGAGGCGCATGGGTCGGCGGGCCGCGGGGCCGTTGGCATCCTACGCCGGAATCGGGGCCGTGTGGCAGCAGGGCGAGGCGTCGCGGGACGTCGCGTTGACTTGGCGTGTAACCGTCCGGTAGCATGGGGGTTGGGCGGTTTGCGAAAATCTTCACAAGCCGTCCGGCGCACCTGCCCGACCCCAGGGTCGCCGCGCGTCGGACCTCGACGCGCTTTGCGGGCGTGACCTGGACCACTCATGCAGAGCTGGCTGTCCATTCTTCTGCTATTCGTTGTCGCCGTCGGGTTCGGAGCCTTTACCGTCTTCATTTCCCAGTGGCTGGGTCCGCGGGTCGCCACTCCGGAGAAGCAGGCGCCCTACGAATGCGGCGTGCCTCCGGTCGGCGACGCCCGCGAACGGCAGTCCGTGAAGTTCTACCTCGTGGCGATGGTGTTCCTGCTCTTCGACATCGAGGTGGCATTCCTCTATCCCTGGGCGATGGCCCTGCGCGACCTGGGCTGGACCGGCTTCTTCCAGATCGTCACGTTCATGACGATCCTGCTGGCCGGGTATGTCTACATCTGGCGCAAGGGCGTCCTCGACTGGGGCCCCCGCGAGGCACGCGCGCGGCTCGCGGCGCGCATGACCAAGGTGAACGATGGGTCTCGAACAGCAGCTTGACATTCCGGTTCTGACGACCACCGTCGAGAAGGTGGTCCACTGGGCGCGGCGATCGGCCATCTGGCCGGTCACCTTCGGCCTGGCCTGCTGCGCCATCGAGATGATGGCGATGAGCTGTTCGCGGTACGACGTGGCCCGGTTCGGCGCCGAGGTGTTCCGCGCCTCCCCTCGCCAGGCGGACCTCATGATCATCGCCGGCCGGCTGTCGCGGAAGATGGCGCCGGTGCTCCGCCGCATCTACGACCAGATGCCCGAGCCGAAGTGGGTCATCTCCATGGGCGCCTGCGCGTCGATCGGCGGCGTCTTCGACAATTACGCCATCGTCCAGGGCGTGGACCAGGTCGTGCCCGTGGACGTGTTCGTGCCCGGCTGCCCGCCGCGTCCCGAGTCGCTCATCTACGGGATCGTGCAGCTGCAGAAGAAGATCACCGCGTCGAAGCTGTAGCCCGGCTCGTCCGTCGCCAGTCGCCACGCCCTATGACCACCACGTTCGCGCCACCGCCGCTCGAGGATGCCCTGCCCGCTGGTGCGTTCGAGCCAACGCCCTCGCTCGACGGCATTCCCACGATTACGGTCGCGCCGGACGCGCTCGTCTCGATCATGACGACGCTGCGGGATCACCCCGCACTGGGCTTCAACGTGTGTCTCGATGTGACGGCCGCCGACCATCATCCGCGCGCGCCGCGGTTCGACGTCGTGTACCACCTGGTCGCCACCGAGACCCCGTTCACGCTTCGCGTGCGCGTGCGGCTCGACGGCCGCGCCCCGGAGCTGCCGACCGTCTCCGGCGTTTGGCTCTCGGCGAACTGGCAGGAGCGGGAGGTCTGGGACCTGTTCGGCATCGTGTTTGCCGGCCACCCGAACCTGGAACGGCTGCTGACGCCCGAAGACTGGGAAGGCCATCCGCTCCGGAAGGACTACCCGGTGCAGGTGAAGCTGCCGGTGCGGACGTACGAGCCGCTGCAGCTCACGGAAGAGGAGTTCCGCGCCAACGTCGAGTCCGACCGCCGGGTGCGGCGGCCCTAGGGGCGGCGGCCGTGGCGGACGAACGCTTCGACAGGGTGGACCGGGTCTTCGCGGGCGCCATCCGGGTGCACGAGGCCGCGCGGGCGGCGGATCAGGCGCCGCTCGTGAAGGCGGCCGAGGTCATCGCGGAGGCCTTCGATGCGGGGCATCGTCTGCTGGTGTTCGGCAACGGAGGGTCCGCGGCCGATGCGCAGCACTTCGCCGCGGAGCTCGTCGGGCGGTTCCAGCGCGAGCGCCGCGCCGTGCCGGCCATCGCGCTGACGACCGACACGAGCATCCTGACGGCGATTGGCAACGACTACTCGTTCGACCGGGTGTTCGCGCGGCAGGTCGAAGCGCTGGGGGGCTCGGGGGACGTGGCGTTCGGGATCACGACCAGCGGCGGGTCGCCGGACGTGCTCGAGGCCTTCCGGGTGGCGAAGGCGCGCGGCCTCATCGTCGTGGCGCTCACCGGGCGCGACGGCGGGGAAGCCGGCCGTCTGGCCGACATCCACGTGAACGTGGCGGACCCCTCCACGGCGCGCGTGCAGGAAGTGCACCGGACGCAGCTCCACGCGATCTGCGAGCTGGTGGAAGCGGAATTGTGAGACATGCCTGAACTGCGCACGGAAACGATGACCGTCAACATGGGGCCGCAGCACCCCAGCACCCACGGGGTGTACCGGCTCGTGCTGGAGCTCGACGGCGAGGTCGTTGTCTCGGCCAGGTCCACGGTCGGGTACCTGCACACCGGCATCGAGAAGACGTCCGAGAACAAGAAGTGGCAGCAGGTGGTGCCGCTCATCGAGCGCACCGACTATCTGGCCGCCCAGTCGAACTCGTTGTCGTACGCGCTCTCGGTCGAGCGGCTGCTCGGCCTCGACATGCCCGACCGGGTGAAGTGGATCCGCGTCCTGCTCGCCGAGCTCCAGCGGCTCAACAGCCATCTCGTCTGGCTCGGCACGCACGCCATGGATCTCGGCGCCGTGTCGGTGATGCTCTACTGCTTCCGCGAGCGGGAGCTGCTGCTCAACATCAACGAGCTCATCGCGGGCTTTCGGATGTTCCCCAGCTACATCCGGATCGGGGGCCTGCGCGAGGACCTGCCGCGCGGTTTCCACGAGGCCGTGCGCGAGCTGCTGCAGCGGATGCCGCAGAAGCTCCGGGAGTACGAAGACCTGCTCACCGGCAACCCGATCTTCACCCGGCGCACGCAGGGCGTCGGCGTGTTCCCGCTCGACCGCTGCTACCAGTACGGGCTGGTCGGGCCGATGGCGCGGGCGGCGGGATCGACCTACGATGTGCGGAAGGCGTATCCCTACAGCGGCTACGAGACGTTCGACTTCGAGGTCGCCACCTACCAGGGCGCCGACGTCTTCGATCGGTACCGCGCGCGTGTCAAGGAGATGTACGAGAGCGTCAAGATTGCCCGGCAGGCGCTCGAGCGGATCACGCCGACCGGCCTCTTCCAGGTGGACGACTACCGCGTCGTCCCGCCGCCGAAGGACAAGGTGTACACGGAGATGGAAGCGCTCATCCAGCACTTCCTGATCTACTCCCAGGGCTTCACCGTCCCCGCCGGCGAGGCCTTCGTGCCGGTGGAGGGCCCGCGCGGCGAGCACGGCGTCTACGTGGTGTCGGACGGCACGAACCGGCCCGTGCGCGTCCACCTCCGGCCGCCGTCGCTGCTGGCCTGCCAGGCGATGGAGCCCATGGTCGTCGGCGCGCTCATCGCCGACGTCGTCGCCATCATCGGATCGACCGACATCGTCATGGGAGACGTGGACCGGTGACCTTCCATCCGAGCATTCCCTACGAGACCGCGTTCCACAAGTCGGAGCGCTCGCTCTCGCCCGAGGGCGAGCCGTTCGCGTTCACGCCGGAGGAGCGCCGGAGATTCGAGGAGCTGGCATCGCACTATCCGCCGGAACGGCGGCAGTCGGCGATTCTCTACGCGCTGTACATGGTGCAGGCGCGGATCGGGTATCTCTCGGCCGAGGGCATGCGCCACGTGGCCGAGGTGATTGGCTGCACGCCGGCCGAGGTCGAGGATGCCGCGAGCTACTACGCGATGTTCTACAAGCAGCCCGTCGGCGCCCATGTGATTCAGGTGTGCCGCACGCTGTCCTGCGCGCTCAGGGGCGCCGAGCGGGTCACCGAGGCGATCGCGCGTCACCTGGCGATCCAGCCGGGCGAGACGGACCCGAGCGGCACCTTCACGCTCCTGGAGGTCGAGTGCCTCGGCGCCTGCGACCGCGCGCCGGTGGTGATGGTGAACGACGGCTGGCACGAGTGCCTGAAGCCCGAGGACGCCGTGGCGCTGCTCGACGCGGTGAAGGCGCGGGGAGATGCCGCGCTCTCGGGCTGCGTGCACAAGGTGGAGAAGGCGTAGATGGAACCCGTGCTCACCCGCCATGTCAGGGAGCCCAACAGCTTCACCCTCGACTTCTATCTCCAGCACCAGGGCTACGAGGCGTTGAAGAAAGCGCTGGGGATGACGCCGGACGCGATCATCGATGCGGTCAAGCAGTCGGGCCTGCGGGGGCGAGGCGGTGCGGGCTTTCCCACGGGCATGAAGTGGCAGTTCGTGGACAAGAAGTCGGGAAGGCCGCGCTACATCTGCTGCAACGCCGACGAGAGCGAGCCCGGCACGTTCAAGGACCACCTCCTGATGGAGCGCAACCCGCATCTGCTCGTCGAGGGCTGCGCGATCTCCTGCTATGCCATCGGAGCCCGGATCGCCTACATCTACATCCGCGGCGAGTTCCTGCACGTCCAGCACGTGCTCGAGGCCGCGATTGCCGAGGCCTACGCGGCCGGCCACCTGGGGAAGAACATCCTCGGCAGCGGGTTCGACTGCGACGTCTATATGCACCGCGGAGCCGGCGCCTACGAAGCCGGCGAGGAAACCGCGCTCATCGAATCGCTCGAGGGCAAACGCGCCCAGCCGCGGATCAAGCCGCCCTTTCCCGCCGCCGAGGGCCTGTACAACTGCCCGACCGCCGTGAACAACGTCGAGACGCTGTGCAACGTCCCGCCCATCGTGATGAACGGCCCGGAGTGGTTCGCCGCGCTCGGTCCCGAGAAGAACGGCGGGCCGAAGCTGTTCTGCGTCAGCGGCCACGTGGCCAGGCCGGGCGTGTTCGAAGCGACGATGCACACGACGGTCAAGGAGCTGATCTACGACCACGCCGGCGGCATCGCCGGCGGCCGCCAGCTGAAGGCCGTCATTCCCGGCGGGTCCTCGGTGCCGATCCTCCTGCCGCACCAGATCGACGTGCCCGCCAGCTTCGACGGCCTCATGAAGGCCGGGTCGCTGCTCGGCTCGGCCGGCATGATCGTCATGGACGAGACGACCTGCATGGTCTGGGCCGCGAAGAACCTGCTGCATTTCTACCGCCACGAATCCTGCGGCAAGTGCACGCCCTGCCGCGAGGGCGGCGACTGGCTGCTGCGGATGCTGGACAAGATCGAGCGCGGCGACGGCACGATGCGCGACATCGACCTGCTCGTGAGCGTGGCCGACAACATCGCCGGCAAGACGCTCTGCGCGTTCGGCGATGCCGCCGCCACGCCGGTGCTCACCACGATCAAGCAGTTCCGGCACGAGTACGAGGCGCACGTCCGCGAGGGCCGCTGCACCTGCCCGGCCGACTGGCGCGCGCGGGACGCGGTGGGAGCCCACTAGTGCCTTCCATCGACCCGGTCTTCATCGTCCAGATCGCGCTCGTCCTCGTCGTGTTTCAGGCGCTGCTCCTCTCGGCCGCCGGCATGGTCTGGGCCGAGCGCAAGGTCGCCGCGCGCCTGCAGCAGCGGTTCGGCCCGACGATGGCCGGCCCGGCCGGGCTGCTGCAGCCTTTTGCCGACGTCCTGAAGCTGTTCTTCAAGGAGGAGCTGCGGCCGCGTGCCAGCGACGCGGTGCTCTTCTACATCGCGCCGGTCATCTCGGCGACCACCGCCTTCCTGGCCTTCTGCGTCGTCCCGTTCGGGCCGCCGACCACGCTGTTCGGGCTGCTGGACCGGCCCGTGCCGCTGTACGTCGCCGACGTGAACGTGGCGATCCTGGTGGTGTTCGCGATCGCCTCGATGGGCGTCTACGGCATCGTCCTGGCGGGCTGGAGCTCGAACAGCAAGTACTCGCTGCTCGGGGCCCTCCGGTCGTCGGCGCAGATGATCAGCTACGAGCTGAGCTACGGGATGGCGCTGGCCTCGGTGCTGCTCGTGGCCAATTCGCTGTCGCTGCAGCAGGTCGTGAACGCGCAGGCCGGGGAGTGGCACCTGTTCGGGCTGCCGATCCTGCCGCGCTGGTTCCTGTTCGTGCAGCCGGTCGGCTTCTTCATCTACATGACGGCCGGGATCGCCGAGACCAACCGGGCGCCGTTCGACTTTCCCGAGGCGGAGCAGGAGCTGGTGGCCGGGTACCACACCGAGTACTCGAGCATGAGCTTCGCGCTGTTCTTCCTGGCCGAGTACGTGAACATGGTCACCGTCTCGGCCGTGGCCACCAACCTGTTCCTCGGCGGATGGCACCTGCCGCCGCTGCCCGAGTCGCTGGGCATCGTCTGGTGGTTCATGAAGCTGTCCGTGCTCCTCTTCTGCTACCTGTGGATCCGCTGGACGCTGCCGCGCTACCGGTACGACCAGCTGATGCAGTTCGGCTGGAAGTTCCTGCTGCCGCTGTCGGTCGTCAACCTGCTCGTGACCGCGGCCGGAGTGCTGTACTTTGGCGCTTGACACCGTCTTCTTCTACGTATTCGCCGCGCTGGCCGTCGGCGCGTCGGTGCTCGTCATCGGGCAGCGGAACCCGATCTACAGCGTCCTGCTGCTGATCGCGTCCTTCGGGGCGCTGTCGGGGCTCTACGTCCTGCTCGACGCGCCGTTCGCCGCCGTGACGCAGATGATCGTCTACGCCGGCGCGATCATGGTGCTGTTCCTCTTCGTGGTCATGCTGCTCAACGTGCCGCGCGAGGACGCGACCGAATGGAACAGCGGCCATCCGCTGAACCGGCCGGGCGTGCGGCGATTCGGCGCGGCGCTGTCGGCGCTCTTCCTCGTGGAGATTGGCTGGGCCGTGTGGCACGTGAGCACGCGCCAGACCACGGCGCTCAGGGCCACCTCGGCCGGCGCCGTGAGCTCGGTGGCCGCCATCGGCCGGTCGATCTTCACCGACTACGCGTTTCCGTTCGAGGCCACGTCCGTGCTCATCCTGGCCGCCATGGTGGGCGCGGTGATCCTGGCGCGGCGGGAGCAGGACTAGCGGGGTTTCACTGGAGCCATGGCCGTCACCCTCAACCACTACCTGGTGCTCTCGGCGGTCCTCTTCACGATCGGGAGCCTCGGCGTGTTCCTGCGCAGGAACGTGATCACCGTCCTGCTGTCGATCGAGATCATGCTGAATGCCGTCAACCTGACCTTCATCGCGGCCGGCCGGCAGTTCGCCGCCGTGGACGGCCAGGTGATCGTCTTCTTCGTGATGACCGTGGCAGCGGCGGAAGCCGCCGTCGGCCTGGCCATCGTGATCGCGCTCTTCCGCCACCGGGAGTCGTTGAATCCCGAGGCGTTCACCAGCCTCAAGTGGTGAGGTCCGGAGACCGCTGACACCGTGCTTGCCCTGATTCCGCTGCTCCCGTTGACCGGCTTCCTCGTCAACGCCTTTGCCGGGCGGCGCCTGCCGAAGGCGGTCTCGGGGGGCGTGGCGTGTGCCGTGATGGTGGCCGCGTTCGGCGTATCGCTGGCTGCCGTGCTCACGATGCTCGGCACGCCGGACCGGGCGATCGAGCAGACGCTCTACACCTGGATTGCCTCGGGCGACCTCACGGTTGGCGCGTCGTTCCGGGTGGATCCGCTGGCCTCGGTGATGATCCTGGTCATCACCGGCATCGGCTCGCTGATCCACATCTACTCGCTCGCCTACATGCACGAAGAGACCGACAGCGAGTACGCGCGGTACTTCTCGTACCTGAACCTGTTCGCCGCGTTCATGCTCGTGCTGGTGCTCGGGTCGAACTTCCCGATGCTGTTCGTCGGCTGGGAAGGCGTCGGCCTCTGCTCCTACCTGCTGATCGGCTTCTGGTACCGGAAGCCGTCCGCGATCGACGCCGGCAAGAAGGCCTTCATCGTCAACCGCATCGGCGACTTCGCGTTCATCCTCGGGACGCTGCTGATCTTCACGCAGTTCGGCACCCTGGACTTCCAGGGCGTGGCGCTCAAGGCCTCCGCCCTCCCGGTGGAGGCCGGCTGGGGCGTCCTGTCCGTGGCGACACTGCTGCTCTTCATCGGCGCCACCGGCAAGTCCGCGCAGATTCCCCTGTACGTATGGCTGCCGGACGCCATGGAGGGCCCGACGCCCGTCTCGGCCCTCATCCACGCGGCCACGATGGTCACGGCGGGCGTGTACATGATCGGGCGCAACGCGGTGATCTTCACCCACGCGCCCGAGACGCTGCAAGTCGTCGCCGTCATCGGCGCGGCGACCGCGATGTTCGCCGGCACAATCGGCCTGGTCCAGAACGACATCAAGCGCGTGCTCGCGTATTCGACGGTCTCGCAGCTCGGCTACATGTTCCTGGCGATGGGCGTGGGGGCGTTCTCCGCGGGCATCTTCCATCTCTACACGCACGCATTCTTCAAGGCTCTGCTCTTCCTCGGCAGCGGCGCCGTGATCCACGCGCTGCACGGCGAGCAGGACATGCGGCGCATGGGCGGCCTCAAGAAGGAGCTGCCCATCACGTACTGGACGTTCCTGATCGGCGCGATCGCGATCGCCGGCGTCCCCGGGCTGTCGGGCTTCTTCAGCAAGGACGAGATTCTCGGCCAGGCGTACGCGACGGGCCACACGACGCTGTGGGTGATCGGCGTCGCAACCGCGCTGCTGACGGCGACCTACATGTTCCGGCTGGTGTTCCTGACATTCCACGGGGAACGGCGGGGACAGTCGCCCGCGCATCACGAGGGGGACAGTCCCCGCGGGCACGGCCACCTGCACGACGCGCCGCCCGCGATGGCGGTGGCGCTGATCGTGCTGGCCGTCGGCTCGGTGGCGGCGGGCTACGTCGGCGTCCCGGCGGCCCTGGGCGGGCACAACGAGATCGAGCACTACCTGGCGCCGAGCTTCCGCGCGCCGATGCCCGAGATGCATGCGACCTTCGGCGCGGCCGGCACGGAGGCTGAATCACATGTAGCACAGGGCTTCAGCCCTGCCACGGAAACCGGTGCGGCTGCTGGCGAACATGGCGCCGGCGAGGGCGGGCTCGGCGAGTTCACGCTGATGGGCGTGTCCATCCTGGCCGCGTTCGCCGGCATCGGCGTGGCCTGGTACTTCTTCGTCCGCAGTCCGAAGGCGGCCGACGAGCTGGCTGAATCGGCCGCGCCCATCCACACCCTGCTGCTGCACAAGTACTACGTGGACGAGATCTACGACGCCGCGATCGTGCAGCCCATCCTCGGGGTCTCGCGCGGCGGGCTGTGGAAGGTCGTCGATGCCGGGATCATCGACGGCATCGTGAACGGCGCCGGCACGGTCGTCGACGCCGGGGCGGCGCTCCTGCGGCGGCTGCAGACCGGATCGGTGCGGGTCTACGCGGCGTCGCTGATGCTGGGCGTCGTGCTGGTGCTCGGCTACTACATCTGGCGCTTCGCCGAGATGGCCACCTTCTAGGACATGACCGCCCACCTGCTTTCGCTCATCGTCTTCCTGCCGCTGGCCGGCGCGCTGCTGGTGCTGCTGGTCCCGAACCGCGAGGACTCCGGCGCGCCGCTGATCCGGCAGCTCGGGCTCGTCATCTCGCTGGTGGCGTTTTTCCTCACCCTGCTCCTGTGGGCCCGGTTCCAGGCCGCATCGGCCGACTTCCAGTTCGTCGAGCGCGCCGCGTGGATCCCGGCGTTCGGCATCGAGTACCACCTCGGCGTGGACGGCATCAGCCTGCTGCTGGTCGTGCTGACCGGATTCCTGACGCCCATCTCGCTCCTGTCGTCCTGGGAGTCGATCGGGAAGAAGGTGAAGGAGTTCACTTTCTTCGTGCTGGCGCTCGAGGCGTCCATGCTGGGCGTGTTCGTGTCGCTGGACCTCTTCCTGTTCTACGTGTTCTGGGACGCGATGCTCATCCCGATGTACTTCCTCATCGGGATCTGGGGCTACGACCGCCGCATCTACGCCGCGATCAAGTTCATGCTCTACACGATGGCGGGCAGCGTGCTGATGCTCGTCGCCATCCTGGGCCTCGCCTACCTGAACAGCCAGGCGACGGGGACCTACTCGTTCGACTACGAGCGGCTGCTCGCGCTGCGGATCGCGCCGGCCACCCAGTTCTGGTTCTTCCTCGCGTTCGCGGTGGCGTTCGCCATCAAGGTGCCGCTGTTCCCGTTCCACACGTGGCTGCCCGACGCCCACGTCCAGGCGCCGACGGCCGGCTCGGTCATCCTGGCCGGGGTGCTGCTGAAGATGGGCACCTACGGCCTGATCCGCTTCGCCTTCCAGCTGTTCCCCGACGCGGCGGTCTTCTTCGCGCCCTACCTGGCCACGCTGGCGGTCATCGGCATCATCTACGGCGCGCTCGTCGCGATGGTGCAGCCGGACATGAAGAAGCTGGTGGCGTACAGCTCCGTCAGCCACCTGGGCTTCGTCGTCCTGGGCATCTGCGCGATGAACGTGAACGGCCTGGAGGGCGCCGTCTACCAGATGGTGGCGCACGGCGTGAGCACGGGCGGCCTGTTCCTCGTGGTCGGCATGCTCTCGGACCGGCGGCACACGCGCCTCATCGCCGAGTTCGGCGGCTTGAAGGGCGTCATCCCGAAGCTCTCGGCGGTGTTCCTCGTGATCACCCTGTCGTCGATCGGGCTGCCGAGCCTGAACGGCTTCATCGGCGAGTTCCTGGTGCTGCTGGGAACCTTCCGGTGGAACACGACCTTCGCCGCCTTCGCCGCCAGCGGCGTGATCCTCTCGGCCGTCTACATGCTCTGGATGGTGCAGCGCGTGTACTACGGCGAGGTGACGCACGAGAAGAACCGGACGCTGCCGGACCTGTCGCCGCGTGAGTGGGCGGTCATTGCGCCGGTCGTGGCCATGGCCATCTTCATGGGCCTCGCCCCCATGGTGTTCCTCCATCCGACGGCCGCCTCGCTCGAGAAGGCGTCGGCCCGGATGGCCATCTCCCGCAACGTCCACGCGGAACGCTGATGCTGGACTCCTCCTTCGCTGCCATCGTCCCCATGCTCTGCGTCACCCTGGCGGCCCTGGCCGCCATGGTCGCCGAAGCCTTTCGCGCGAAAGACGAGCAGATGCCCATTGGCGGGCTCGGCGTCATCGGGCTGCTGTTCGCGCTGGCGGCCTCGGTGCTGCTGTGGGGCCGCAACGCCACCAGCTTCGGGATGGTCCGGGCCGACAACTTCGGCCTGTTCATCACGATCACGCTCGTCATCGTGGGCCTGCTGACGATTGCGTTCTCGAGCGAGGCCATCCGCCGGGAGCGCCTGCCCGCCGGCGAGTACTACACGCTGCTCCTGTTCTCGATCGCCGGCATGATGCTCATGGCGACGGCGTCGGACCTGCTCACGATCTTCATCGCGCTCGAGATCCTCTCGATTGCCGTCTACGTGCTGACCGGACTGCGCCGCGACTCGCCGAAGGGCATCGAGGCGGCGTTCAAGTACTTCCTGCTCGGCGCCTTCTCGAGCGCGTTCTTCCTCTACGGCATCGCGCTCACATACACGCTGACCGGATCGACGCGGCTCGATCGCATCGGCACCTGGATGGCCGCCGAGGGGATGAACGTCTCGCCGATGATGCTGGCCGCCGCCGGCCTGCTGCTCGTCGGCTTCGCCTTCAAGGTGTCGGCCGTGCCGTTCCACATGTGGACGCCCGATGCCTACGAGGGGGCGCCGACGGTGGTCACCGGCTTCATGTCCACCGGCGTGAAGGCGGCGGCGTTCGCCGCCTTCGTTCGCGTGTTCCTCTCGGCGTACGAGCCGCTCCGCGGTGACTGGATTCCCGTGGTCTGGGGCCTCGCCATACTGACGATGATCCTGGGGACCGTCGTGGGGGTGGCGCAGACGAATCTCAAGCGCATGCTCGCGTACTCGAGCATCGCGCACGCGGGCTATCTGCTGGTGGGTCTGGTGGCGGCCAACGAGGTGGGGAAGGCGGCCATCCTCTTCTACCTCCTCGTCTACGCCGTGACCAACCTCGGCGCGTTCGGCATCATCGCGCTGCTCAGCACGGCCGACCGGCCGCACGAGGAGCTCCGGGACTTCACCGGGCTGTGGTACTCGCGGCCGGCCCTCGCCGCGCTGATGACGGTGTTCCTGTTGTCGCTGGGCGGTCTGCCGCCGACGGCGGGCTTCGTGGGCAAGTGGTACATCTTCAGCGCCGCCGTCCGCGCCGGGCACTACGACCTGGCGATCGTCGGCATGCTGACGAGCGTGATCTCGGTCTTCTTCTACCTGCGCGTCGTCGTGATGATGTACATGGCCGAGCCCGGCGAATCGCAGGCCCGCCCGGCTATCGGCACCGTACCTTTGCTGGCACTCGTCGCCTCGACGATCGCGATCTTCTATCTGGGGATTCTCCCCAGCCGCCTCATCGACCTCGCCGCGGGGTCGGTCGGGACGATCTTCTGAGCGCGCCATCCCATCGCAATCATTCAGCGATCCGCCTGGCCTCGACGCCGTCTGCGCGAGCCGGCGTGCTATTCCTCCGCTGCCGGCATCTCAGGCCGTCCGGCGATCAGGCGCTCCAGCTCGACTCGGTCGATCTTCCCGCGGGCATCGGCGGGTAGTTCGTCGTCCATGAGCACGTGGCGAGGCACCTTGTGAGGTGACAAGCGCGCCGCGCAGTACTGGCGGACGTCAGTTTCGGTGAGGGCCGTGGTCCTCGCTCGCACGTGGGCGACGACCTGTTGACCGCGGGTTTCGCACGGGAGCCCAATCACCGTCGCGCCCTCCACTCCCGGAATCGACCGCAGCACCGCCTCGACTTCGGCCGGATCGACCTTCCGCCCCGCGACGTTGATGAAGCCGGAGATACGGCCGAGGAGCACCAGCCGCCCGTCCGGCGTGAATCGGCCGAGATCGGCGGTCAGGAATCCACCGTCCGTGAAGGCCGCGTCGCCGTCGACTCCTTCCGATCCCGCGTACCCCGCGGTGACGGCGTCGCCGCGGACGAAGATGCGATCCGGTTCGCCACCGCCAGGCCGAGCCAGCAGCTCGACACAAGTCCGGGGCAGGGGCCTCCCGACGCCGAGCGGCGTCGTGACGTCATCCGAATCGTCGAAGCTGATGCCGCCGGTCTCGCTCGTGCCGTACAGCGAGTGGATCTTTCGCCCGACGACCTGCTTGAAGTACTGCACCGTGTCGGACGCGATGGGCGCGCCGGCGGTGATCAGCAGGCGAACGCCGGCGATCGCCCGGGCCAGGCCGTTGCGGCGAAGGTACTCGAAGATGTACGGCACGCCCGGGAACGTCGTCACGCCGTAGCGCTCGACGTCCGCGGCGAGCTCGCGCGGCGAGAACCGGTCGCGGAGCACCAGCGCGGCGCCCTGCAGGAGGAGCGGCATCACCAGGTTGCTGAGGCCGTAGGCGTGTGAGAGCGGGACGGCCGCGAAGTTGACGTCGGCCGGGCCGATGTCCATGGCCTCGGCAATCTGCGCCGCGTCGTATCCGAGGTGCGACTCGTGCGCGACGACCGCGCGCGCGAGGCCGGTGGATCCCGACGTCATCTTCAGCAGGACGGGCCCGTCGGAGGCGGGGCGCCGCCAGTGGTCCGCGGCGAGCGCGGTGGGCACCAAGGCAAGGCCCAGCGGCAGCTTTCGATGCGGCGTGACGCCGTCTGCGACCGCGTCAGCGCGAACGACAACGGCATCGGCCCCGAAACGGCTGCCGGTGGCGAGCGCATGGGCAAGGCCGGCCTCGCCATCGAGCAGCACCACGGCGGCGTCGGCCTCGAGCGCGGCGAGCAGGAACGCCAGCAACGCCGGCCGGTTGCCCAGGGCGGCGACGATGCAGCGGCGGGAGTGGAGGCCGCAGCGGGCGAGCGCCTCGCGCAGCGTGCGCGCGTCCGCCGCCACCTGCTGCCGCGTCAGCGTCCGACCGCTCGCGGGAACGTGGACGGCCGGACGATCGGGGCCTTCACCCGCGAGTCGGTGGAACGCTTCGGCAATCGAGCTCGGCATCGTGGGCGATCGCGGGCAGTATAATGCCGTACCTTTCGGATGAATATTCTCCTGCTGCGCCCGGCGCCCGGCAACGAGCGGTTCGGCCTCGGCCCGTTCTTCAGGATCGAACCTCTCGGGATGGAGTACATCGCCGCCGCGCTCGAGGCCCGCGGGCATCGCGTCATGCTGCGGGACCTGCGCTTCGCCGGGCCCCTCGGCTCGATGATACGGTCCTTCCGGCCGAAGGTCGTCGGCATCGCCTGCATGCACGCGCTCGAGATCGACGACGTCCGCGACGTGGTCGCCCGCGTGCGCGCGATCGCGTCCGGGGCGACCGTGATTGTCGGCGGTCACTCGGCGGCCGCGTTTCCTTCGCCGTTCCTCGACACCGGAGTCGATGCCGTGTGCCTGGACGACGGCGAGCGCGCGGTCCCTGCGCTGGTGGATGCGATATCGGCCGGGTCGCCTTTGGAGCACGTGCCTGGCTGGCTCGTGGCCGGCCGGACGGGCTGGCGCAGGACGCCCGAGCCCGAGACGGAGTTCCAGCTCGACGACGTGCCCCTGCCGGCGCGGCATCTGGTGGCCGGCTGGCGGCGACAATACGCCTGCTTTCATCATCGGCCGGCGTACCTGATCGAGACCGCGAGGGGCTGTCCGTTCCGGTGCTCGTTCTGTTCGGTCTGGCAGCTGTTCGACCGGTCGGTGCGCGAACGCTCGATCCAGTCGGTCTGCGACGACTTCGCCTCCACCGGCGACGAGATCTTCATCGCCGACGATCTGTTCTGGCATCACCCATCGCGAAGCCTCGCGCTCGCCAGGGCGCTCCTGGCGCGCGGCCTGCGCAAGGACTGGATCCTGGTGCAGTCCCGCGTGGACACCGTCGCCAGGCATCCCGAGCTGCTCGAGGCGTGGCGGCCGCTCGCCCGGGAATTCGACATCTTTTTCGGCCTCGAGGCTGCCACCAACGCCGGCCTGGCGACCCTGACGAAGGACGCCACGATCGACCAGACGGCCAGCGCGGTCGCCCTGGCACGCCGGCTCCGTTACGGCGTCACCGGCAATTTCGTGATCGACCCGGACTGGACCGAAGCGGACTTCGAGAACCTGTGGGCCTTCGTCGACCGTCACGGGCTCGGCCGCGCGGGCTTCACGATCCTCACGCCCCTGCCTGGCACCGCGTATTACGACTCGATGCAGGAGCGGATCCGGGCCGTCCGATGGTCGCAGTTCGACATGCATCACCTGCTCTGGGAGCCGCGCCTCGGCGTCGAGCGCTTCTTCGAGCTGTACTGCGAGACGTGGCGCCGCTCGGTCCTGAACCTGAACGGCGAGAAGAAGATCTGGCACTGGCTGGCCCACGCACGGCCCCGCCACTGGGCGCACCTGCTGCGGGTCCTCCGGCGGACGCAGCGGATGCTGCAGCCCGACCACTACGTCCGCGACCACGCGCTGCGGCCGCCGGAGGCCGAGCCGCAGGCGCTGGCCGGCTGATCTCCGGAGCTTGGGAAGAATTCGACAATTCCCAACGCCCAACGCCCAAGCGCGTCGAGCGAAATCGTTCAGGAACTTGTATTTTGGGAGTTGGAGGTTGGGAGTTGGAAGTTGACTTGTTCTCACGCCGTCAGTCCTGCCGCAGCACCGCGAAGGCGTCGTCGACGAGCGGCACGTTCGTCCGGACGTCGTGCAGGTCGAACGTCTTGCTGTCGCCGCTCGGGTAGTCCAGCGTCATCCTGACGAGCAGCAGCCGCGTAGGGTCGATCCAGAGCCGCAGGTGCGACACGCCTTCGGCCACCTGCTTGCGCTTCGGCACGAGATCGAGCCGATACGGATTCCGGCCGCCCGGATCGGGAGCCAGCGTGATCGTGAACGTCTGGCGGAGCGCCTCCGGCGAGGCATCGCGGAAGTACTTGTTCACGCGCGACTGCACGGCGGCGATGTCGATCGTTTCACGGTCGTGGGGCCCGGGCCCCACGACGACCAGGCGCGACTCGTCCAGCGCCACTGTTTTCGCGACCGGCGCCGTGTAAGTCATGACGACCCGCAGCGGCAGCGCGACGACGAGCGTGCCGCTCGCCACGAGCGGCTCGCGCAGCAGCGTCGAGACGGTCGTTTCCGTGAACGAGGCCGTGAGCGTCCTGACCGAATCGCGCGTGGCTCTCGCGCGTGCGAACAGATCGTCGAGCGGATCGCCGGCCCGCCGCGCGCTCGCGCCCGGAACCGCGAGCAGCACGCCGCCAGCAGGGGGCACAGTATCTTCACGGGATGTGGCACGACTGCCCTGCAGCGCGCGACACGAATATGATAGCGTGGTCCGGAGCTGGCGGGCGGTGCGCTCCGCGCGTCGGCACGAGGCTCGTGACGATTCTGCGACTGCCGCTCCGTCCCGCCGTGGCCTGATGTCGGGCCCCGCGCCGAACGTCCTCACCGTCGACGTCGAAGAGTGGTTCCACGTCTGCGGCGACGACGATGCGCTGGCGCCGGACCGGTGGCCCGCGCTGCCCACCCGGGTCGTCGAGACCACGGACCGTCTGCTCGACCTGCTCGATCGCGTGCAGGTCACGGGCACGTTCTTCGTGCTCGGGTACGTGGCCGAACGCCATCCCCGGCTGCTCGAACGGATTGGCGGCGCCGGCCACGAGATCGGCTCGCACGGCCACATGCACCTGCGCGTGTACGAGTTGACCCCTGAGACCTTTGCGGCCGATCTCGATCGCAGCCTGGCCGCGCTCGCGGCTTGCGGCGTTGCCGGCGTGCAGGGCTTCCGCGCGCCGGAATGGTCGATCAACGACCGGTCGTTGTGGGCGCTCGACGTCCTGGCGCGCAAGGGCTTTGTCTACGACTCGAGCATGGCGCCGATGCGGATTGTCGGCAATCCAGCCTACCCGCGCACGCCTCATCGGCGGCAGACGGCCTCGGGGTCGATTCTCGAGTGCCCACCCGCCGTCATCCGCCGGTTCGGCTGGGACATGCCGTTCGGGGGAGGCTGGGGCCTGCGCATGCGCAGGCCGCGCGCCGTCCTGCGCGAGCTCGACGCGCGGGCGCGCGCTGGCGTGACGAGCGTGTTCTGGGTCCACCCCTGGGAGATCGACCCGGACCCGCCGTCGGTGCGGCTCTCCGCCGGCAGGCATTTCGCGCACTTCTTCCGCCTGCCGGGATTCGCCGGCCGCCTCGAGGCGATTCTACGGCGCGCGCCATTCGGTCCCCTCGGACCATTGGCCGCTGCCACCCGGTCATGATCCGCCTGCTCGTGTTCGCGGCCGCCTTTCTTGCGGCCCCTGCGGCGCTCGCCCAATCCACCTCAGCGGACGGGCTGCGTGGCCGTATCGGGATCGACGATCGGCTGGACGCGCCTTCGCTCGCGTTGCAGGTGCTCGACCGGCTGCCTCGGGGTCCGGCAGATGTGCCGATCTTCGTGCGGCTGCGCGTGTCGTGGCCGATGCTCGAGCGCGCGTCCGCCGAGGGCTGGGCCGTGCTCGACGAACGGCTGGGCGCCTACGCGCAGCGCACCCTGCCCGTCCTGCTGGCGGTCGGGCCGCGTGACGGCACCGTCGCGGGGGCGGACCGCTGGCTGCCCGTCGTCCAGGCCCTGGCCGAGCACCTCCGCGGCGGGATCGCCGCGTATCAGATCGAGGCCGACACCGCGGCGCGCGACGCCCGTGAGTACGCGTTCCAGCTCAAGCTGGCGTCGGTGCGCATTCGCGCCGTGGATCCGCGCGCGCTCATTGCCCAAGCGACGGTCCGGCCGGACGATCTTGGCTGGCTCACCGCGGTGTACGCCGAGGGCACGGCGCCGTACGTCGACCTGGCGCCGCTGGCGGCTCCGGAGCCCTCGGCGGGAGACGCGCTGGCGCGCGTGGATGCGCTGATACGCGACCGGGATCCGTCGGCCGCGACGCTCCACGTCGGCGTCGAGGTCGCCGGGACCGCGCCACGCGCCAGTGGACGACTGCTGGCCACGGTGTTCGCGACGCTGGGCGAGCCGGGCGTCGCCGGCGCCACCTTCACCGGCAGCGTCGATGCGATGGCGCCCGCGCTCGATGCGGCCGTCCGGGTGAAGGATTTCCTGACCGGCGACCTCATCGGTCTCGACGATCAGTCGGTGTCGCTGGTGCTGGAGATGCGGGGCGCCCGCGTCACCAGCGTCGTCCCTCACCGGGTCCTGTACGACGCGGCCATCGGCGCAACCTACCTCGTCTACTGGGGCGTCGAGTCCGGAGCCGATCGACTGACGATCGCGCTCACCGATCCGGCCGGCCGATCGCCGATGCTCCGGGACCCGATCGGCGGCGGAGCCAGGCCCGTCCAGGACTTCTCCTGGAGCGAGGCCACGAAGACATCGCGCATGACGGTCCCCGCGTCCGAGTCGCCCGTGGTGATCGATTTCACCCACGGCGCATCAGGCGCGTTCACGAGCCGGGCCGACGTGACCGCGGGGGGCACGCTCGCAGTCGAGGAGATCGTCGCCAGGCATCAGACGGCGCAGGCGGCCCAGTCGAACGCGTTCACGACCTACATGGCGTCGCTTCGCCAGGAGCTCCATTTCCGTCCGTCGCCCACGCAGGTCTTCGACGTCATCTCCGAGAACCGCTTTTTCTACGCGCCGGACGCCGTCGAGTGGGAGGAGCGATCCTTCTCGGTGAACGGGGCAAAGTGGGGCCCGAACCACCCGGGGCTGCCGCTGCTGCAGGCCGAGAAGGTGCTGACGCTGCCGCTGGACCTGCGGCTGAACGCCGACTACCGGTACGCCCTGGAGGGGGTCCAGACCGTCGGGGACCGGCGCTGCTATGTGGTGTCGTTCGAGCCCACCGAACGGGCGGCGGCGCGCTACCGCGGCCGCGTCTGGATCGACACGGAGACCTTCCTGCGCCTCAAGCTGCAGACGATTGAGACGCACCTTGCGGGCGTCATCGTCTCGAGCGAGGAAACGACGCTGTTCGAGCCGGTGCAGGCGCAGGGCAAGACGCCGTTGCTGCTGCCGGCGCGCGTCTCGACGAAGCAGACGCTGCTCATCGCCGGCCGCAACCTGCTGCTCGAGAAGGAGCAGTGGTACTCGGACTTCCGCGTGGACGCCCCGGACTTCGAGGCCGAACGGCGCACCGCGCACGCGAGCGACCACCTGATGTTCCGCGACACCGATCTGGGCGTGCGCTATCTGGTGAAGAAGGGCGACGAGCGCGTCGTGAGCGATCGCATCCGCACCTCGAGCCGTGCGCTGGCCATGGGCACCACGATCGACCCGGCGTTCCAGTTCCCGCTGCCAATCTTCGGCATCAACTACCTGAGTTTCGACGTGAAGGGAACCGGCAGCCAGCTGGCGCTGCTGTTCGCCGGCGTCTTCGTGGCGGGCAATCTGCAGACGCCGAAGATCGGTCGGACGCCGCTGGACGCGAGCGTGGACTTCTACGGGATTGCCGTGCCCGGCACCGATCAGCGGTACGACGCCGGCGGAGAACGCGTGGACGAGCGGGTGCTCAACATCCCGATGTCCACCGGGCTGAACCTCGGCTACCAGTTCACGCCCTTCCAGAAGGTCTCGTTCGGCTATTCCCTGCGCTACGACTGGTACTTCAACGCGCCGGACACAGCCGAGGACTTCGTGATTCCATCCCGGACCGCCACGCACGGTGCGACGCTCGCCTACGAGTTCAGCCGCCACGGCTACAGCGTCAAGGCGACCGCCTCGGCGTTCGCCCGGACCTCGTGGAAGCTGTGGGGCCGGCCCGGTGACTACACGCCTGGCGCGAAGACCTACCGCCGGTATTCGGTCGGCGGATCGAAGGACGTGCTGCTGGGCCCCTTCCAGTCGGTCCACGGCGGCGTGGCGTGGTACGGCGGCGCGCACCTGGATCGCTTCAGCCGGTACCAGTTCGGGCTGTTCGACGAGGTGCGCATGCACGGCGTTCCCTCGGCCGGCATCCGCTTCGACGAGCTCGTGCTGTTCCGCGGGTCCTACTCGTTCAATCTCCTCGACATCTACCGTCTCGATCTGTTCGTCGACCACGCCCGCGGGCGCGACCCGTTCGACCGCTCGGCCTGGCGCCCGGTGACGGGCACCGGCGTGGCGCTGACGTTCAAGGCGCCCTGGGACACCATGTTCACCGCCGACATCGGGAAAAGCTTCATTCCGGATCTGTATCGCGGGACCGGATCGGTGGTGGTGCAGCTGCTGCTGCTGAAGCCGCTCTAGCAGGCGGGCGCCGGCGCGTCACGCGCGGACGCTACGACTCGAGAACGGCGACGCCCTCGATTTCCACGAGCAGCTCGCGCCGGCACAGGCACGCCTCGACGTACTCGACGACCGGGACGCCTGGCGCGAGGCGATCCACCGCACGCTGGATCCCGGCGGTGTCGTCGGCATGGCGCACGTGCACACGCAGGCTGCGCAAGGCGTCGAGTCCCTCCGAGCCGGACCGCGAGGCCGCACCGATCAGGGACTCGATGTTGCGGAGCGTCTCGCGCGCTTGTCCGTCCAGGTCGCCCTGGTGCTCCGACTGCTGCCGGAGAATGCTGGCGGTCCCGCCGATGAGCACGGTGGCGCCGAGCCGCGTCGCGCGCGAGAAGCACGGCGGACGGCGTCCGTAACGCCGGGAATACCGATAGGCAGGAATCTGGCGGGGATTCTCGAGCGCCAGACCGGGGTCGTCGGCCGCCAGCATGTGGATCGAGAGCGCCTCGCTGTGGGCGCCGACGGCTGACGCCGTCGGCAGGGCTCCGGGGAACCGGTCGGCGCCGCCGAACCACTCGCAGTACGCCGCAAAGCGCCCGGCGTTGAACGTCATGTACCGGTTCTCGTCGCCGAGCAGCCCGTGAATATCGGGGACGAAATTCCAGACGCGCACGCAGTGGCGCTGTTGGCGACGGATCTCGTGCAACAGGTCGCCGTAGAGCCGGGCCACCTGATCGCGGAGCGCGGCGGCCGGGAGGAAGACCGCCGCGGCAATCGTGCCGCTCACGAGCGAGAACCGCGTAGCGCGCCGGGACACCAGCGCCATGCCTCCCTGGCCCTCGATCTCCCGCCCCGCCGCATCGCTCTCCGGGAACAGATCGAAGACCCAGGCCGGTGGCACGGGCCGCAGCGGGAGGACCGCGCTGGGGTGCATTTTGGCGGCGATTCTACTACACGCGTCGGCCGCCTCGCGTGTCACAACGGCGCGGTCGAGCGTGCTGCGGTTCGGTGGCATACTGTCGCCAGCATGCCAGCCCGCGCCGCGTACGAGTGTGACGTGGTCGTCGCGGGGGGAGGTCCGGCCGGCTCGGCCGCGTCGGCATGGCTCGCGCGCGCCGGCCATTCGGTGAGGCTCTACGAGCGGGACATTTTTCCCCGCTTTCACATCGGCGAATCGCTGCTGGCCTCGGTGAACGACGCGCTCGCGGCCATCGGCGCGGACCAGCGGGTGCGCGAGGCGGGATTTCCGCAGAAATGGGGCGCGACGTTCATGCCGGGCGACGGCAGCGTCGAGCGCTACGCGGACTTCGGCGTCGCGCCCGGCGTGGCCAGGCCGCAGACATGGCAGGTCCCGCGCGCCGAGTTCGATGCGCTGCTGCTCCGGCACGCCGCCGAGAGCGGCGCGACGGTCAGCGAAGGTCATCGAGTCGTTGGCGTCGCGTTCGACGGCGACGGCGTGACCGTGACCGTGCAGCACCAGGCCGGAGAACGGGAGGCGCGCACCGTGCGGGCGCGCGCGTTCATCGATGCGTCGGGGCGTGGCGCGCTGCTCGCGCGCCAGTTCGGCTTGCGCGTCGAGGAGCCGCGCCTGGCGAGCATCGCCATCTTCGCGCACTATTCGGGCATTCCGCGTGCGTCCGGACGCCGCGCCGGCGACATCCGGATCGTCTCGCGACCCGATCTGGGCTGGTTCTGGCTCATCCCCGTCTCCGACGATCTGACGAGCGTCGGCATCGTCCTGCCCATGCGCGCGTTTCGCGCCCTGCCGTCCACGGAGCCTGCCGCAGTGCTCGAGCAGGTGACCGCGGAGACGCCCGTTGTCGCGCGCCTGCTCGCCGCGGCCAGGCGTGAATGGCCGGTCAGGGTCGAGAAGGATTTTTCGTTCCGGTCGCGCGCGTACACGGGCAATCGATGGGTGCTCGCCGGCGATGCCGGCTCGTTTCTCGATCCGGTGTTCTCGACCGGCGTGGCCATCGCGCTCGAGTCGGGCGTCGAGGCCGGTCAGGCCATGGCCCGCGGACTGGCGACCGGCGATCTGTCGCGAGCACAGTTCGCCCGCTACGCGCGCCGCCAGCGCCAGCGATACCGGTGCTTCCGCCGCTTCGTCCTGGGCTTCTACACGCCGGAGTTCCGGGACCTGTTCTTCGCCCAGGATCCGCCGCCCCGGCTGTTCCGCGCGCTCGTCACCGTGTTCGCCGGGTACTGGCGGCCGTCGCTCGCGACGCGGCTGTGGGTCGGCGCCTTCTTCGGCCTGGTCCGGCTCCAGCGATGGTTCCGATTCGCGCCGTCGTTCAGTGGAGCGCCGCGCGCGACCGGGCAGAGCCGCGAGTCGGCCGTCGACGGCCCGGTGGTGCGCTGACGTGGGGCAGCGCCCCAGCTCCCGCCGCGCGGCCCTGATGCGGGCCGGCCTCGCGCCGGGAATGACGATGCTCGACGTCGGCACCGGCACGGGCCTGCTCGCGCGCGATGCCATGGGCCATCGTCACGAAGTCGAAGTTGCGCGTCCGCGAACGGCAGGCGTTCGCCGATGCCCTGGACCAGCGTACCAATCGACTGGAGAAGTTGAGGTCTCATATGCTCCCTGCTTGCGTCAGACCGGTCCGCTCGGCCTCGTGTGGCTGGAGGGCAGGTGCGGTCTTCGTGCTGGCACTCGGGCTGGGCGCCACGCTGTATGGGCAGAACCAGCAGGCGCTCCACAACGCGGACATCGTGTCGATGGCGACCGCCCACTTGTCCGCGGAGGCGATCGTCCTGAAGATCGAGACCTCCAGCGTTCAGTTCGACACGTCGCCGGACGCGCTTGCGGTCCTCAAGGCCGCAGGGGTGCCGGATGTCGCCATCGAGGCGATGATCAAGGCTTCCGCACGAACACCAACTTCACCGACCTCGCCACGCGCAGCATCTCCGGCCGGTGTTTCAGCCGCAGTCGGCCATGATGGCTCCAAGGCGACCGTGTACATTTACGACCGGGCAAATTCTTCGGAAAGACATTGGAACCGTCCGTGTTCCTCGACGAGCAGAAACTCCTGGACATGGACAACGCACGGTATCTCGCGTTGAAGCTGGACCCCGGACGACACGTTCTTCGTTCCAATGAGAAGAACTCCGAAATCGATCAAGCGTGGGACGCCGGTCAACGTCCTACATCAAGATCACAATAGCGGCTGGCGCGTGGAAGGGGCACGGCCAGATGGGAATCGTAACCGAGACGCTTGCTCTCAGGGAGATGCAGCGCCTTCGGCCATTGGACAGGGACAACATCGAACCGGATTCGCTGGCCGTTGTCGACCTTACCTCTCAAGTAGTCCAGGTTGTGACAGCGTTGGCCCCGCGACTCCAGTAAGATATGGACGTGCGTTCTCCGGACGAGATGCTCGCGCTGCTGCCGGACCGGCTGCCCAGCGGCCGTCGAGGACGTGGTGGAAGTCGTGCCCGGGGCGATGGCGCGCACCCGGCGCCGCGCCCGGCACGACGACTGGTTATTCGACGGCCATTTTCCCCGCCGGCCCGTGGTGCCCGCGATCGTGCTGATCGAGCTCGTGGCGCAGACCGGCGGGCTCGCGGTGGGCGCCGGCGACGCCACGCCGCTCTCATACGCGTTGCCGCGGTCGGCCAGTTCAAGTTCCCCGCTCGTCGGCGCGGGGGGCGCTGCTCAAGACGACCGCGCGGGTCGCCGGCGCCATGGGGGCGCTGCTTCGCATCGAAGGGACGGTCACCGCGGACGGCGTCCGGTCGCGGCCGGCGAGGTGACGCTGGCACGCGTCACGCCCGGCCAGCCCTGATCCGGACGAACGAGAAGGTTGCGCGCGTGCCGGGCAGCCATTCGGAACGCTTCGTCCGGGCCCTTCACCGGCTCCGCACGGAAGCTGCCAGCCCCGCCCGCCAGGCGTGGTCGGTGGCGCTGGGCCTGTTCATCGGCGCGACCCCGCTGTTCGGCCTGCACCTGGCCATGTCCATGGGTCTGGGCTGGGCGTTCCGCCTGAACAGACTCAAGATCTACCTCGCGGCCAACATCTCGAATCCAGTCATCGCGCCGTTTCTGGTGACGGCGGAGCTGCAGGTCGGGTCCTGGCTTCGGCGCGGCCACTTCTACACGACATTCGGGTTCGCGGGCGTGCGGCCGCTCGCCGTCACGGCCGATCTGGCGATCGGCACGCTCGTCGTGGGCTGCGCGCTCGCGGTTGCGGGCGGGCTGCTGACCTACAGTGTGCTCGCGACCCGTCCGACGCGCGCTCTCCAGCCAGTGCTGGACGCCGCGGCCGAGCGGTTCCTGTCCGTCGGGATTGCCGCGTGGGAGTTCGCCTCGGCAAAGCTGCGACTGGATCCCGTCTACGAGACCGTCTTTCGGGAGGACGTTCTGCCCGCCCGCGGCATGGTCGTGGACCTGGGCTGCGGCCAGGGGCTGATGCTCGCGCTGTTGGCGAGGGCGCGGGAGTTGGGCAACACCGGGCGCTGGCCTGCCGACGTCCCGACTCCGCCGCGCGATGTGCAACTCCTCGGGATCGAGCTGCGCCCCGCATTGCCGCGAAGGCCCGCAAGGCGCTGGCCGCCGACGCCGACATCGTGACCGGCGACGTCCTCCAGCTGGATCTCCCGCCGTGCGATGCGCTGCTCGCCTTCGACGTCCTGCAGATGCTGCGACCCGATGCGCAGGAGCAGTTGCTCGACCGGATGGCGGCGGCGCTCCGGCCTGGCGGCGTCCTCGTGCTGCGCGAGGGTGACGGGGCCGCGGGCTGGCGGCTGCGGATCGTGCGCTGGACGAACTGGCTGCGGGCCGCGTGCGAAGGCCGGCCGGGCCGGCGATTCGCGTTCCGCACGGCGGACGACTGGACGAGGGCCCTCCGTCGGCGAGGGTTGACGGTCGAGCGATCCAGGTCGGCCGGGTCTGCGCGCCGCTCGGCCAACGTCCTGATGTACGGCCGCCGTGCGGAGCGGCCTCCCTCCTCCGCGCCGGGTGACCCGATCCGGGCTCAACGTCCGGCGGGCCTTGCCGATTCGCCGGACGGCTGGAGGTCGTCGTCCTGCGTGGCCCAGAAGGGATAGAACTGGTACCAGGATTCGGGATGCGACGCGATCCTGGCTTCGAAGAAGCGTGCAACGGCCTGCGTCGCGCCGGCGATCGCCGCGTGCCGGTCGCCATCGCTGTCCACCCGAATGACCGGCCCGCTCTCGATCGCGAAGCGTCCGTCAGGCAGCCGGAACACGGCCATCGGCACGAGCGGCGCGCCAGTCCAGGAGGCGACCAGCGCCGGCGTGCGGAGGAAATAGGCGCGCCGGCCGAAGAAGGTCACGGCCACGCGGTCGCGGCCGACGTGACGATCCACGAGCAGCGCCACGACCTCGTTCCGGGCGAGGTGCTCGCGGATCCGGAGTCCCGTCTCGAGGCTCTGGCGCACCTCGATCGTGCCGATCCCGAGCGAGGCGCGGAACTCGCGCCGCCGCCGCGTCACCGAGTCGCTCGGCTCGCGCATGGCCACCACCGAGAGCCCGTGGCTGGTCAGCTGGCGGAGGAAGACGCCGCCGATCTCCCAGTTCCCGAAGTGGGCCGAGACGCCCAGCACGCCGCGGCCCGCGCGCATGGCGTCGTCGAACGACGCGGTGTCCTGCCGTCCGATCATCGCCTGCAGTTGCTCAGGACGGCGGGAGAGGCTGCGCAGGAAATCGATCACGTCACGGGCGTAGTTGCGATAGGTCGTCAGGGCCAGGCGCTCGAGGTCGGCCTCGGGGGCCCCGGGTCGCACGACGCGGAGATTCTCGATGAGTGACCGCCGGCCGGTCGTCTGGAGGTGGTACGCGACCCACGCGCCGACATGGCCCATGGAGTAGGTCATCCAGCGCGGCAAGCGCGAGACGCCGTGATAGGTGGCGCCGAAGATGAGGGCGTTGTTGAGGCCGCGCGGATGCCAGCGGGGCGGCGCGGGCGTCGAAGGGGCCATGCTACGGCGACTCGTGGAAGAAGCGGTAGCGGACGGCCAGGAAGCAGGTCCGCGTCGTGTCCCGCACCGGCCGGAGCTTGCTCGTCGAGCCGTACCGCATCCGGATGGGCGCGTGCGCAATCCGGGCGCCGCGCCGGGCCAGCTTGATCAGGATCTCCGTCTCGATCCCGTAGCCGCGCCCGGTCAACCGCACCTGCCGGAGCAGGTCGCTCGCGATCAGGCGGTAGCCCGACTGCGCATCGCGCACCGGGACGCCGACGAAGATCGCCGACATCACGCGGCTGCTGATGGTGTTCGTGTAGTAGCGCGAGGCCGGCATCAGGCGACGGTCGAACGGCCGCGCGCCGATGACGAGATCGCCCTGCCCCGAGCGCGCCGCCTCGATGAGCGCGGGCGCGTCGGCGGGGTCGTGCTGCAGGTCGCCGTCGATGAACAGCACGTGTGTGAAGTCGCGGGGGAGCAGCGTCGCGAGTCCCGCGCGGATCGCCGCCCCCTTGCCGGCGTTCCGCGGCTGGCGCAGGACCTCGGCCCCGGCCGCCTCGGCACGCTGGTGCGTCCCGTCGGTGGACCCGTCATCGACGACGAGGACCGCCGCGACGTGTGGCTGCAGACCGCGCACCACGCCTTCGATGGTCGGGCACTCGTTGAATGCGGGGATCAGCGCCGCGATCCTCATCCTCGTCCCATCGCGATCGCCGGCAGGACGAGGAGCGACGCCACGAGGCTGCCGAACACCGTGAGCGTCGTCACGAAACCCAGGAGGCGCAGCGGCGGATAGCTCGAGAACGCGAGCGAGCCGAAGCCGAGGATTGTGGAAGCCCCCGCCAGCAGAATCGCCGGCGCCATGTCGGTGAGCGCGACCGCCAGGCCGTCCGCCCCGGCGTGCAGTGTCCGGTGGAGCAGGTGCACCCCGTAGTCCATGCTGATGCCGACCGACATCAGGAGCGCGAAGACGCTGAAGAGGTCGAGCTGGACCCGCCACAGCGCGAGCAGGCCGGCCGACCAGAGCAGGCTGAGGGCCGTCGGCACGAGCGACAGCGCGACGACCCGGGCATCACGGAACGCGACGCTCACGAGGAGGACGACCCCGACGGCGCCGATCACGGCGCCCGTGAGAAACGTCGGCCAGAAGCAGTGCGCGAGCTCCGCGTTCACGGGGCCGATGCCAGTCAGGCGGAGTGGCGGCCCCACCCGCGCCACGGCCTCCCCCACGCGCGCGCGCTCGGAGTCGGAGCGTGGAAACACGTAGCTCACGGTGGCGTACCCGTTCCCGCTGCGCTGCACGAACTGGCCGAGGAGATTGGCCAGCCCGTGCGTTCGATAGCCGTCGATTGTCAGGCGCTGCGCCGGGTCGAGCAGCACGGGCAGCCTCGCCGTGAACGCGTCGAGCGCGCCGGGACGGAAGCCCGCGGCGTCGGCCGCCAGGGCCACGCGGTCCGGCAGCGCATCGAGCGAGGCGCGCGCGGTGGACAGGAGGCCTGCGACGGCCTCCTGCCGGGCGCGCGACGGAAGCAGGGTCGAGGCCGCGCTGATCGGCACGCCCGGCGCCTCCTGCAGCGCGCCTTCCAGGCGGCCCTGCACGTCGAGGAGCGCCTCGAGTTTTGGGCCGGTGGCCAGGACGATCAGAGTGTCGGACGGAAGGCCGAAACGCTCCGTGAGCCGGGCGTCTACCGCCTCGCCGGCCGTGTGGGTCTTCAGGCGATCGAGCGTCGGCACGATCCGGAGGGATGGTGCGGCGATTGCGCAAACCACAGTCAGCGCGCCGGCGGCGACCACGATCAGCCGTTGCCGGCGCGAGACGAGCGCCGGCAGCCACGGCGTCTCCAGACGCCGGAGCTGGCCCGGCGCCGGGTGGCGCGGCACCAGGGCAGGCACCATGGCGAGGGTAAAGACGCCGCACAGCAGGATCCCGATGCCGACGATGCGGCCAACCCCGGCGAGCGCGGGGAAGTCCGGCACCATGAGCGCCAGAAACGTCGCGGCGGTCGTCACGAAGCCGATGGTCAGGCTCACGGCCGGCGCGCCGAGCCCCGCGACGGCCGCCTCGGCGTCCTCTCCGCGCCGGCGGCCCGCGAGATAGGCGACGTACAGCAACAGCGTGCCGTCCACGCCGAGCCCGAACAGCATGGCCGCGCTGCCGCTCGCCGCCGTCGAGAGCGGCTGGAACGCGCCGCAGAGCGCGACCGTCACGAGCGCGGCCAGCACGATGGGCGCGGCGACCAGCACGAGCGGCCGCCCGCTGCGGAACACGAGGACGACGAGCAGGCTCACGGCGACGAAGGACGCGAGGCTGTTGCTGATGCTCTCAGTCCGGACGACCGCCTCGACCTCGGGGGCGATGCGGTAGCCGCCGCCTTCCTCGATCGTGAGCGGCGGCAGCGGATCGCCCGCTTCGTCTCTCGGGTCGGCGACGGTCTCGGCGGCAATGGCGTCGAGGCGGGCGTTCAGACGGCGGGAGAAGCCGACGTTCTGCGGCGGTTGGGCCGGCCGGGCAATGACGAGCCGGCTGCGTCCGTCCGGCGACACGTAGCCGTGGCCGTCACCGCCCCAGCCGAGCGGCAGGCCCTCGCTCCGCAGCCGATCCCGCACGAGGACGAGCCAGCCGAGCGGATCGCGCTGCACGAGCTCGCGCATGTCCGCGCTCGGGACGGTCAGGCGATTGCGCGCGTCGGCGAGCGCGGCGTCGAGTGCGGGTCGTTCCAGTCGATCGAGCGCCTCCCGCGCCGCCGCCGGATCCAGCAGGAGGAGGCGGTGATCCAGCAGGTAGCTCCAGTCGCGTCCCGGATCGTCCACCCCGCCGTGCACATCGCGCAGCTCGGGCAGTCCGCGGAGCCGGGCCAGAAACCGCGCCACGGCGCCGTCGTACTCCGCGATCGCGTGCCCTTCCGGCGCGGTCATCGCGACGAACAGCCGATCGAGGCTACCGAAGGTGTCGAGGTACGTGCGGAAGGCCTGGAAGGCCGGCGCGCGCTGCGGCAGCAGGTCGAGGACGTTCGAATCGAACGACACCGAGGTGACGCCGGCCATCGCGAGAATCGCGATGATCGCCGCGAGCCCCAGCGTGGCGTGGCCATGCCGGTACGCCGCGACCAGCAGGCGTCGGTATGCGAGTTCCATCGGGGCTGGAATGGCGCAGCGCTCGCGGCCCGTGCGCCGCTGTTAGAGCCGACAGTATAGCCGACGGGGACCCCGGTCCCGCCGGAGGATATAATCCCCGACTGACTGATGCGGCCACTCGCAATCACGGGACAGAGCAGCGTGTCCGGTCTGGGCATCGGCGGCGCGTCGTTCGAGTCCGGGCTGGCGGCGGGGCGCACCGCCATCGCGCCGGTGCCCTTCGCGGAACCGCGCACGCGGGCTCGCACCGGCGCCATCATCGCCGACTTCGATCCGGCCCGCTACATTCCGGCGGCGAAACTCCGGCGGATCGATCGCATCGGACAGCTCGCGATCGCCGGCGCTCGGCTCGCGCTCGACGACGCGCGGCTCGCGCCGGGCGATTCGATCGACGCCACGCGCGCGGGCGTCGTGATCGGCAGCGCGACGGCGGGACTGCACACGCTGGTGAGCTATCTCGACGGGCTTGCCCAGCGCGGCCGCGCGGGCGCCTCGGCGATGGACTTCAGCAACACGGTCGGCAACGCGGCGGGCAGCCTCTCGGGGCTCGAGCTCGGCCTGCGCGGGCCGAACGTGACGCTCGCCTGCAAGGAGGCGTCGGCCGCGGGCGCCTTGGCGGCGGCCGTGGGGCTGCTCGCCGGCGGGCAGGCCGACGCGCTCCTGACGGGTGGCGTGGACGACTTCGAAGCGATGTATTTCGCCGTGCACGACGCCTGCGGTGCGCTCGCCCATGACGCGGGCGACGGCGAGGCCTCGCGTCCGTTCGACCGGCGCCGCAACGGCTTCGTGATGGGCAGCGGCAGCTTTCTCGTCGCCCTCGAGCGCGCCGCCTTCGCCGCCGCGCGCGGCGCGCGGGTGCTCGGATGGCTGCGCGGCGTGGGCGCCACCGCGGCGCCGGCGGGCCTGAACGCCTGGCCCCGCGACGCCGGCGCACTCGCGCGGGCCATGCGCGACGCGCTCGGGGCCGCCGGCGCCAGTCCGGCCGATGTCGCCGCCGTGTTCGCCTCGGCGAACTCGACCGTCGCGCTCGACCGCGTGGAGGCGGCGGCAATCGCCGCCGTGTTCGGCGATAGGGGCGTGCCGATCGTCGCCCTCAAGGGCGCGGTCGGGGAAAGCGGCGCCGCGGGCGCCGCCGGAGTGCAGGCGGCGCTCCACGCGCTCCGGTGCCGGCGCCTGCCGCCGACGGCCGGCTACGAGCAGCCGGATCCTGACTGCCCGGTGGACGTGTCGGGGGACGGGCGGCCGCTGGCCCCCGGCCCCACGCTGGCGCTTGTCAACAGCTTCGCGAGCGGAGGCACGAGCTACTCGCTCGCGGTGAGCGCATGAGCGACCGCCGCGACTCGCTGGCGGGGCGTGTGGCCGCGGTGACCGGCGGCGGTGGCGGGATTGGCCGGGCGATCGCCCTCGAGTTCGCCCGGTGGGGGGCCGCCGTCGGCCTGTCGTTCCGGACCGCTGGCACCGGCGCCGACGAGGTGGTGCAGGCGATCGAGTCGGCCGGCGGGCGCGCGGTCGCGCGGGCGTGCGATGTCGGCGACGAAGGCGAGGTTGCGGCCTTCTTCGACGTCGTCACCGCGGCGCTCGGGCCGGTGGACATCCTCGTGAACAACGCCGGCGTGTCCGACGACAGCGTCCTGATGTTCATGGATCGCGCCCGCTGGGACCGGGTCATCGAGGTCAACCTGACGGGCGCCTACCTGTGCGCGCGGGCGGTCGTTCGCGGCATGATGGTGCGCCGGTGGGGCCGCATCATCAACATCGGGTCGGCCAGCGGCCGGCTGGGCGTCGCCGGCCAGGTCAACTACGCGGCGTCGAAGGCGGGGCTGTTCGGCTTCACCCGCGCGCTCGCCCGTGAAGTCGCCCCGCACGGCGTGCTCGTCAATGCGGTCACGCCGGGGTTCGTCGAGACCGACATGACGGCGCACCTGACGGCGGCCGCGCGGGCGTCGCTCCTGCAGCAGGTCGCGCTGAACCGGCCGGGCGCCCCCGCCGAGATCGCGTCGGTCGTCGGGTTTCTCGCGTCGGAGGGCGCGAGCTACGTCACGGGGCAGATCCTGGCCGTCGACGGCGGGATGCCCTGAGAGAGGTTCGTGCGAGACAGACATGAGCACCGCACTCAAACTGCAGATCAAGCAGGTCCTCGTCACCAGCCTGCGGCTGACGATGAACCCGGCCGACATCGCGGACGACATCCCGTTGTTCGGCGAAGGGCTCGGCCTCGACTCGATCGACGCGCTGGAGCTGGTGCTCGAGATCGAGCGCACGTTCGGCGTGGCCATCGGCGATCAGGAGCTGGGCAAGCGCGTCCTGCGGTCGGTCGATTCGATCGCCGCCTTCATCGAGGCGTCCCGCTCGTCGCCCGCATCGTCGTGAGGCCGACGTGAAGGCCGACCTGCACGTCCATTCGTATCATTCGGGCTACGCGTCGCAGCTGCGCTTCCTGCGTTCACGCGAGTGCTACTCGTCGCCCGATGCGGTGTATCGCACCGCCAGGGCCCGGGGCATGGATCTCGTCTGCCTCACCGACCACGACACGCTCGACGGCTGCCTGGAGTTCCTGAACCGCAATCCCGACGCCGACGACTTCATCGCGGGCGAGGAGATCGAGTGCCGGGTGCCCGACGCGCCGGCGCTGCGCGTCCATCTTGGCGCCCTCGGCATGACCGAGCCGGTGCATCGCGCCATCCAGCCCCTGCGCGACGACGTGTTCGCGGCCGCCGCATACCTGCGGCAGCAGGAGGTGCTCTTCGCGGTCAACCACCTGTTCTTCTTCTACCGCGGCCAGGTGCCGGATCGGCGCTACGTGGCGGATATGCTCGCGATCGCGCCGGGCGTGGAGGTGCGGAACGGCGCCATGTCGGCCGCCCACAACGGCCTGATTGCGGAGCTCGTCGAGGGCGCCAGGTCCGCGGCGGGCACACTGCCGATTGTCATGGCCGGGAGCGACGCGCACACGCTGCGGTGGGTGGGGAGGACGTACACGGAGGCGCCCGGTGCCACGCGCGACGAGTTCCTCGCCAGCGTACGCGCGGGCCGTGGCACCCCGGGCGGCGCGCACGGTGAGGTGTGGCGGGCGACGAGCGAGATCTACGGCGTCATCGTGAGGTTCTGGCTGTCGCTCGCAGGCCTCGAGCGGCAGGACCTGCAGCCGGCGCGGCGGCTCGTCTCCGCGCTGTGCTCGCTGGCGCTCCTGCCGATGCAGTTCGTGCCGGCCATCGTCGCGCTCGAGCTGAAGCGCGGCGAGGCCGGGCAGGTGCGGCGCTCGCGCGCGGCGCTCGCCGCCGGCGTGCCCGGGCCGGGCTTCGAGGAGCCGCGGGTCGAGGCGGCGGAGTCCTGAGTCACGTGGCGGACCGGCGGGTCGTCATCACCGGCATCGGGCTCGTCTCGAGCCTGGGCACCGGCCGCGAGGCGGTCTGGGACGCCGTCGTCGCGGGGACCTGCGGGATCCGGAAGCCGATCCATTTCGATTCCACCGGCTATCGCAGTGAGCTTGCGGCCGAGATCGCGGACTACGGCGCGGACACCCGCTTCACCCCGCACCAGCGCCGGCGCCTCTCCCGTTCCGACCAGATCGCGATTGTGGCCGCCGCGGAGGCGGTGGCCGATGCCGGCCTCGCCGGCCGCGTCGAGCCGGAGCGGACCGGCGTGATTCTCGGCGCCGGCACCGCGGACCTGCGCCGCAACGAGGAGTATCTCAGCGACGTGAGACGCCGCGGGTTCGAGCGCGCCCGCCTGTCGCTGGTCGTCAACTTCTTCTCGAACGCGCCGGTCGAGGCCGTGGGCGAATGGTTCGGTACGGCGGTCCCAGGAACTGCGTGGTCGCCGCGTGCTCCTCGAGCACGGTCGCAATCGGGCAGGCGGCCGACCTGGTGCGCACCGCGCAGGCCGATGCCATGCTGGCCGGCGGGGCGGACGTCCTCTGCCATCTGACGGTGAGCGGGTTCAATGCCCTGCGTCTGGTCGACGTGACGCCGTGCCGCCCCTTCGACGTCAGCCGCGCCGGCATGAACATCGGCGAAGCGGGCGCCGTGCTCGTGCTCGAGGATCTCGAGTCGGCCCGGCGCCGCGGCGCGCGGATGTATGCCGAGGTCGCAAGCTACGCGGCCGCCTGCGAGGCCTACCACGCGACGTCGCCGGAGCCGCAGGGGCGGGCCGTCGTCTCGGCCATCAGCGGCGCGCTGGCCGCGGCGCGACTCGACGCCTCGGACGTCGACCACGTGAATGCGCATGGGACGGCGACGCCGCAGAACGACCTCGCCGAGGCGCGCGCGCTCCACGCGGTGTTCGGGCCGCGGGCCAGCCGGCTGCCCGTGACCTCCGTGAAGTCCATGATTGGGCACTGCCTGGGAGCCGCGGGGGCCATCGAGGCGGCGATACTCGCGCTCTCGATCGACCGCGGCGTCATCCCGCCGACGATCCATCACGACGCCACCGACCCCGAGTGCCGGCTCGAAATCGTCGCGAACACGGCACGTGCCGCCCGCATCCGGCACGGCGTCTCCACGTCGCTCGCCTTCGGCGGCAATGACGCCGCCCTGGTGTTGTCGGCCGTTCCGTAGGGATCCCGGCGCTCAGCCGGTCATCTCGGGCGCGACGTCGCCGACGCGGCGCGGCCGCGGGTGCCTGCGCAGGCTGTCGATTGGGATGAGCCGCCCGTCGGGTGGAATCACCAGCGCGGGCGGCGGCAGGTCGCCGAGCGGCACGCCCTTGCGCGGGTTGGCGTAGACGGCGTGCCTGCCGTGTTCCCGGTACCACTCGGCGACGGTTGCGTTCTGGTGCATCTTCTCGACGATGTGACGCCAGCCGACGCCCGTGTTGTAGGCGCAGAACGAGACCTCGCCCATCTGTGTCGCGTACGGAATGATGCACATCTCGGTGCGCCGGAAGTCGTACGTCCACAGGTCCTGGAACCACATGCCCGCCACGAACAGCACGAGCCACTCGTCGCTCTTCCGGTTGCCGTCGGCGGGCAGGCCGACGCCGCCGAGCGCGCCGCCGCTCTGCTTGTCGAACTTCCTGACCAGATCGCCCAGCCGCGAGGCCTTCAGGCGCGCGCGATCGGGCGGTAGTTGCGGAGCAGGCTGAGGGCGATCTGCAGCTTCGTCATGGCCGGCCCGCGGCCGGCATCCACGATGCGGCGCGCGTCGGCGAGCAGGCGGTCGATGTTGACGAGTCTCGTGAGCGGCACCCAGCGCTTCGTCTTCTTGCTGACCAGCAGCGCCGTGCCGATGCCGCAGTCCGGGTGACAGCCGCACTTCATCGTGCCCCAGTCCTCGCCGGGGCCCTGCAGCATGTCCGTCAAATCGGCGAACGCCCCGGCGGCCGAGAGCGGAAACCAGTCCCGCAGCGGCTCGATCACGCCGGTCTGCGCCTTGACGTCCTGCGCCAGGTGCGAGAGCGTGTACCGCTGCGCGTGCGCGCGTCTCGTCGTCGATCTCCTCGTCGCGGCCCGTGAACGACACGGGCTGGAACGACACGAAGCTGATCTTGTCGCAGTTGTCGAGCGCGAACCGGATAATCGGCCCGATCTGATGGTTGTTGACCGTGTTGACGATCGTCGCGACCAGCGCGATGTCGATGCCGGCCCGCCAGAGGTTCTCGATCGCGCTGCAGCTTCACGTCGAAGAGGTTCCCGACCTTGCGGTGGGCGTTGGCCATCTTCGCCCACGCCGTCGAACTGGAGGTACGCGATGCGCAGGCCGGCCGCCTTCGCGGCCACCGCAAACGCGGGGTCCTGCGCGAACCGGATGCCGTTGGTCGCCGCCTGCGCGGCGAAGTACCCGATCTGGCGCGCGTAGGCCACCGACTCGAGAAAGATGGGGCGAGAGCGTCGGCTCTCCGCCCGAGAACTGCACCGTCATCTGCCGGCGCGGCTTCACGCTCGCCGCATCGTCGAGCAGCTTCTTCACCTCGTCGAACGTCAGCTCGTGGACGTACCCGACCTGGTTGGCGTCCATGAAGCACGGGTCGCACATCATGTTGCAGCGGTTGGTGAGATCGATCGTCAGGACCGACCCGCGGCCGTACTTGATCGACGACGTGCCGTGATTGTGCAGCGAGGTCACGGCCTCGAGGTCCCGTCCCGGGAACTGGGATTCGATCCGCCGCAGGAACGCCGGATCGATCGAGAGGACGTCGCGGTAGGTGCCGTGCGTCTCGCACGTCTTCTCGATGCGGACGATCCCGTCCTCTTCGAAGATCCGGGCAGCTATCTCGCCGACGCGGCTGGTCCGGAGGAGCTCGTGGCTGTCGAGGCCGGCCAGGATCCGCGCGCGGGCCTCGCGCACGCAGTCGGGGCAGAGTGAATCGGTCGTGCGGGGCCAGCCGAGGGCCGGCGAGGTCTTGTGCTCACTGCGGAGGAGCGGGCGGGGCGCCCAGTTCGGTTGGAAGCGTCGCGGGGCCTTCAGGCGATTGACCGCCTGAATGGCTGCCCATCCCACGTGCGCAGCGCTGGTCAGCAGTGACTCTGCGGCCCGCCTGACAATCATCCCGCCTCCTGTGCGCACGCCCCGAACGCGGGCCGGCCAGTATCCTGTCTGTTGCAGGGTCAGCGCATTATAGACTCTCCCTGAAATACGGTGTAGGTACTCCTCGTGGTCTCCCCGGCGTCGCGTTCATCGACTCCCAGGGCGCGCAGCAGGTATCGCTGACGAGATCGAATCCAGTTGGCGCCGCGATCGAGCCGGGTCAGATCACAGGTCCTCGAGGCCGATCTCTTCCCTGTCGATCGTGTTCCCGAGGTGCGCGCGCTCGGCACACGCGGTCTGCTCATGCTCGGCATCCTCGGCGTCACCTTCGACGACGGCTCGCGGTGGACGGCACCGCTCGACGAGCGCGCGACGTCCTTCAACGCAGCGCTCGGAATCCCGAAGGCGACGGTGCCGCGCTCGTATCTCTCACCATCAGCCCCGCCCGTCCCGCCTGGTGGGCGGCCCGTTTCCTTCTGCTACTACGGCGAGTCGGAGATTGATGTGACGTCGGAAGGCGGCGTGATGCCGATTGCCGGTGAACTGGACAAGGTGGCCACGTGCGTCAACGGTCGTTGGCTCGAGGGGTATCACCACGCGCCGCAGTGAACGGGCAGGCCAGAAGGCCCGCGCTACATGTGGTCCGGGTTCATCCCAGCCCTCCCAATCACCTCGTCGTCCTCCGGCGCAACCGTCCGGAGATCGAGGACCACGCGATCGTCGTGAATCCGCGCGATGACGGGAGGATCGAGCTGACGCAGCCGCGCTTCCAGCGCGGCGGCAGAGACGCCGGCCAGACTGGTGGCGACCAGGCGGGTCGGCAGCTCGCTGCCCGGCGCGCTGCCGCCACCGATCGTGGAGAAGCCGTCGATCACCTCGGCGGAGAAGCCGCCTTCGCGCAGCCGTGCGGCGAGCGCGTCGGCTCGCGCGCCGATGGCGTCGAGCGGCATCGTGGCCATCCGCAGGACCGGCACGGTCTCGGTGGCGCGCCCGGCGAGGTGCTCCGCCAGCGTCGCCTCGAGCGCGGCATAGGTCAGCTTGTCCACGCGCACCGCGCGCATGAGCGGGTGCCTCCGCACCCGCTCGATCAGGTCCCGTCGGCCGACGACGAGGCCGGCCTGCGGACCGCCGAGCAGCTTGTCGCCGCTGAAGCAGACGACGTTCGCGCCGGCGGCAACGACAGCCCGGACGGTCGGCTCGGCCGCAAGGGCGCCCGACGGCGGACGGCCGTCCGCGTCGGCCTCGGTCAGCATGCCGCTTCCGAGGTCCTCGATGACGGGTACCTGGAACCGGCGGCCGAGCGCGACGAGATCGTCCAGCGACGCGCGCTCGGTGAATCCTTCCATCCTGAAGTTCGACGGGTGCACGCGCAGGATGGCGCCCGTCCGCTCGCCAATCGCGAGCGCGAAGTCGCCGATCCGCGTCCGGTTGGTCGTGCCCACTTCGACGAGCCGTGCGCCCGACTGCGTCATCACGTCCGGCACGCGAAATCCGCCGCCGATCTCGACGAGCTCGCCGCGGGAGACCAGCACGTCTCGGTCGCGGCAGAGCGCGGCCAGCACGAGGAGCGTCGCCGCGGCGTTGTTGTTCACCACCACGGCGGCCTCGGCGCCAGTCAGCTGGCAGAGGAGGCGCTCGGCATGGACATCGCGCGCGCCCCGCCTGCCGGCTCCCAGGTCGTACTCGAGATTCGTGTACCCGGCGGCCAGCGCGGCGATCCGCGCGACGGCGGAGGCCGCCAGCGGCGCCCGGCCCAGATTGGTGTGGACGATCACGCCCGTCGCGTTGATCACGCGCCGGAGTGACGTGAGTCGTCGCAGCCGCTCGGCCGCCCGGCGCTCGATGAGATCCGCGGCGTCCTCGGGCGTCGCCGGCGCTGGATCCCCGGCAGCGACGCGCTCGCGCAGGCGACCGGCTTCTTCCCGAAGCGCCTCGACGACGGCCTCGCGCCCGTGCAAGGCCGACAGCGCCAGGGCCGATGCACGCTGCCGCAGCTGCTCGATCGAGGGAATGACGCGGAAGTCAGGCATGCTTGCCGGGGGCGCCGGGGCAGGATACCATTTCCGTTCCGGCCAGAAGATGTCCCGACCAGCCGATCCCGAGTCGTCGCCGCCGCGCGGGCCGGCGCAGCCGCCCACGCGTCCGCTGGAGCGCTTCTGGCCGTACGACGAGTTGCCGGAAGAGCCCTCGCCCGAGGAGCTGGCCGCGCTCGACCCCGATCTGCACGCGGCGCTGTTCGGCAGTGCGCCCGGGCCGTTCTCGATCACGCTGCAGTTCACGAGCTTCGACGGTGCCGGTTTTCCGCGGGCACTCGAGCTCGCCCGCGCCGCGCGCGAGTATCGCGAGATCGGCCGCGGCGCCGACCACCGTCACCGCGCCACCTTCTACTCGACGGACGCCGCGCAGCTGCGCGACCTCTTCCAGATCGTGGACGGGCCTGGCGCCTGCGAGGTGCTCGTGGACGGCCGTCCGATCCCGTTTGCGCGGGAGCTGTGGCTCCCGCTCCTGTGGTTCCTGCTCCCGCGTTAGCCCCTGTGCCCGAAGTCACGGAACTCGATCGCGATCTCAGCGTCCTCGAAGCCGACCTGCGGCGGCTGGAGGCGGAATACAACATGTACTTCGCCGGCCGGCAGCCGCGGCCGCCCGTCGAGACCCGCAACCGCGTGACGGCACTCGTCCGCCGCCTCGACCGGGCGCACATCAGCAACTACGCCGACCGCTTCCGGTTCGCCGGGCTGCAGGCCCGCTTCCACAAGTTTCTCGACCTCTGGGAGCGCGGGATGCGCGCGCGCGAGGAGGGACGGCCCGGTCCGTTCCGGGGACGTGTGACGACGGCCACCGCCGCGCCAGCGCCGGCCGGGACTGCGCGGCGCAGCCCGGGCCCGGAGAGCCCGACCGAGCCCGGCGTGCTCCACGTGGCCGCGATCCGCGACCCGTCGGCGGAGACCGACAAGTTGCGCGAGCTGTACGATCGATTGGCGGAGGCACGGCGAACGGCCGGCGAGGACGCGGTGCCATTTCACAAGTTCGCCGATCTGGTGAAAGATCAGGTGACCCGGCTCCGGCAGAAGGGCAGCCAGGAAGTCGCGTTCCGCGTGGCCGTCAAGGACGGCAAGGTGAGCTTTACGGCGCGTGGGGTGAAGGGAGCGGGAGGGGGAGACTAGGCGACTGCGCTGGCGCCCGGCCCCATCGGCCAAGCGCCAGCTTCGGGAAGCGAAGCGTCAGATCTTGATGACGTTGCCGGCCTGCGGGCCCTTGGGACCGTCAACGATCTCGAATTCCACCGCCTGGCCCTCTTCGAGCGACCGGAAGCCGGCACCCGAAATCGCCGAGTAGTGGACGAAGACGTCGCTGCCGCCTTCGCGCTCGATGAAACCGTAGCCCTTGGCGTTGTTGAACCACTTGACCTTGCCTGTGATGCGCATCGTTCTCTTCCTGCGTGCAGTTCCGCGCCCGTCGCCGCGAAGGCTCCGGCCGCATCGTTCCTACCGACCCCAGGCCATGTTCCGCCTGGGGCACAAAAAAAGGACCGCCTGTGCGGCCCTCAGAGCGTCAGAGCCCGCTCGACACCCCATCGAAATGCTCGCAGGTCCAGGTGGTTTTGTCAACATATCTTTATGTTTTTCTAACAGTTAAGACGAGATGGCTGGGCTAGAATGGCGAGATGGCCGACCGGTGCCAACCGCCGCACTGCCCAGCAGTTACCCGGAATTTACATCACTCCCATGCCCAGAGCTCTTCTCAGCGTGTCCGACAAGACCGGCCTCACCGCACTCGGCGAAGGCCTCCACCGCCGCGGCTTCGAGCTGGTCTCGACCGGCGGCACCGCCCGCGCCCTGGCCGAGGCTGGCCTGCCGGTGACGAACGTCTCCGAGATCACCCGGTTCCCCGAGATGATGGACGGCCGCGTCAAGACGCTGCACCCGCTCGTACACGGCGGCATCCTGGCGCGACGGGACCACCCTGACGACCTCGAGGCCGCCCGCGCCCACGACATCGGCCTCATCGACCTGGTCGTCGTGAATCTCTACCCGTTCGTGAAGACGGCGGCGAATCCGGATGTGGGCTTCGACGACCTGATCGAGCAGATCGACATCGGCGGACCGAGCATGGTCCGTGCCGCGGCCAAGAATTTCCGGCATGTGCTGGTTGTCGTGGACCCGGCGGACTACGAGGCCCTGCTGGCCGCGCTCGACGGGGCGGGCGGGCCGACGGAGGCATTCCGGTTCGACCTGGCCCGCAAGGCGTTCGCGCAGACGGCCACCTATGATGCTGCCATCGCGACCACGCTGAGCACCGTCGAGTCCGGCGCGGCCGGCCTCGTGCGTCCCGCGCCCGGCGATCAGTCGCTTCCGCCCAGGCTCGTCCTGGACCTGCCGAAGGTGCGCGACTTGCGTTATGGCGAGAACCCGCACCAGAAGGCCGCATGGTACTCGCGCGGGCGGCAGGGCTTCGGCGCCGTCGAGGTGCTCCAGGGCAAGGAACTGTCGTTCACGAACCTGCTCGATCTCGACTCGGCGGCGCGCATCGTCCTGGAGTTCGGGGAGCCGGCCGCGGCCGTGATCAAGCACACGAATCCCTGCGGCGCAGCCACCGGCGAGTCGGCCGCCGATGCGTACGTGCGTGCCCGTCAGGCCGATCCGCTCTCCGCGTTCGGCGGCATCGTCGGGCTGAACCGGACGATCGACGTCGAGACGGCGCAGGCCATCACGTCCACGTTCATCGAAGCCGTCATCGCGCCGGGCATCGACGACGCGGCGCGTCCGATCCTGGCGAAGAAGGCCAACATGCGGGTGGTGGTGGTGGAGTTCGACGCGCTGGCCGCAGGGTCGGCGCCCGAGGTGCGCTCCATCCTCGGTGCCGTGCTGGTGCAGCAGCGCGACGTCGTCACTGAGGCGCGCGGCGAGTGGCCGGCGTCCGACCTCACGGACCTTCGCGTCGTGACGAAGCGCCAGCCGACCGAGCGCGAATGGCGGGCGCTGAGGTTCGCCTGGCGGGTGTGCGCGCACGTGAAGTCGAACGCCGTCATCTTCACCGACGACCGGCAGACCCTGGCGATTGGCGCCGGCCAGATGAGTCGCGTGGATGCCGTGAAGACGGCCGTGCTCAAGGCGAAGGCCGACGCGCCGGATCGGAACATCCTCCACGGGTCCGTGGTGGCCTCCGACGCGTTCTTCCCGTTCCGGGACGGGCTCGACTCGGTCGTTGCAGCCGGTGCGCAGGCCGTCGTCCAGCCCGGCGGGTCGATGCGGGACTCGGAGGTCGTTGCCGCCGCCGACGAGCACGGCATCACGATGGTGTTCACGGGACGCCGTCATTTCCGCCACTGACTCCATCCAATCGTCAATCATCAATTGTCAATCGTCAATGCGAGAGCCGTCCTGTGGGACATGGACGGCACGCTCATCGACTCGGCCGAGTACCACTGGCTCACCTGGCGCGACACGCTGGCCGGCCTCGACGTCGCGCTGACGGACGCGGAATTTCGCGGCTGGTTCGGCTCGCGCAACGATCGCATCCTGACGAAGTACTTTCCGGAGATGCCGGCCGGCGAGATTGCCCGGATTGGCGAGGAGAAGGAGCAGCGGTACCGGGCCATGGTGCGGGAGCGGGGCATCACGCTGCTGCCCGGTGTCGGCGACTGGCTGGCGAGGCTGCACGACCAGGGCTGGCGGCAGGCGGTCGCCTCGTCCGCGCCGCCGGCCAACATCGAGGTCCTCGTCGAGATGCTGCATCTCGGGTCGCTCCTCGAGGCGATGGTCTCGGCCGAGGAAGTGGAGCACGGCAAGCCCGCGCCGGACGTCTTCCTCTGCGCGGCCGGGAAGCTGGGCGTGCGGCCTGCGCGGTCCGTGGTGGTCGAGGATGCGGCGGTGGGCGTCGAGGCGGGCCGGCGGGCCGGCATGCGGACCATTGGCATTGCGGCCCACGGTCCGCTCGACGCCGACGTGGTCACCAGGTCGATGGCCGACCTCCCGCCTGATACGTTCGATCTGCTCGTGCCGGCCTGACCGGCGGTCGCGCGGACGACCTGCGCCGCCTCGTCCGCCGAAGTGTCCTCACGTCACCGCGCCGTGCGCGCCCGCGGGTCCCATATGATAGGCGGGCATGCGCACGCGCGATTTTCGCGGCGGTGCCGCGACAACGGTCTGCTGGATCCTGGGCCTGGTCGCCGCATCGGCGCTGCTCCTTGCGACCGGCTTCCACACCCGCGACGCCGATTCACGCGTCTATCTCACGATCGCCGGCCGGCTCGCCGAGGCTCCCGTCTCGAAGTGGATCGCGCCGCAGTGGTGGGGCGTCTGGGGCATGGAGGGGCTCTATCGCGAGCACCCGATCGGGACGTTCCTCCTGCCGGTGCTGCTGATACGCGCCGGGGTGCCCGCGTCCGAGGCGTCGTTTGTCGTGACGCTGGCGGCCCAGGTCGCGTGCCTGATGCTCCTGGTTGCGCTCGCATCGCGGCTCGTCCCCGAGGCGGAGAGCCGCGCGCTGGCCTGGACGCTGCAGGTGCTGCCGATCGCGTTCGTCTTCCGGATCCGCGCGAATCAGGAGTATCTGCTGCTGGCGGGGCTGCTGCTGGCGGTGTACGGCGTCGAGCGCGCGAGGACGCGGCCGTCCTGGATGGTCGTGGCGCTTGCCGGATTCGTGTACGCGCTGCTGGTGAAGGGGCTGTTCGCGCTGCTCGTGCCGGTGATTGCCGTGGTGTGGCTGGTGGTGACGCCAACGCCGTCCGGAGGGCGGTCCGCCTGGGGCTGGCTGGCCGTCGCCTCGATGCTGGTCGCCTCACCGCTCCTGGCGATTGCGTACGAGCGCGCGTACGTGGGGGCGACGGGCCAGTCGTTCTTCGGCTACTACTTCGGCCTTCGGCTGTCGCTGGGCGGCGGGTCCAGCAGCGGCGCCGATTTGCCTTTCCCGCTGGACAAGGCGTGGAACGCCCTGTGGTACGCCGCGCACGTGGCCTGGTACGCGGCACCCTGGAGCGTGCTGCTGGCCTGGGCCGCGTGCGTCCGCCGCACCTGGGTCGATCCGGATCGTCGGCGGCGGGCCTGGATTCTGTTCGGGCTGCTCGCCACGGCGGCGACGATTGGCGTCGCGGCGTCGCGCGACCAGCGGTCGGACCGCTACACGTTCGTCGCGTACGTCCTGGCCGGTGCGGGCGGCACCGCCGTCGCGTGCGCCTGGTTCCCCCGGTGCGCCCGCTGGGCCGCTGCGCTGGACCGCACCTGGCCCTGGGGTCCCGTCGCGTTCTGGCTGGTGCTGTTCGCCTCCCGTCTCGTCCTCGGCTGACCGGAAATTCACCGAAATTCGATCGGGACGAATTTCCCGAAGTTCCGGCCCGCACGGCGGAGAGCCGTGAGACCCTGGGGAAATTGGATCGGGACGAATATCAGGCGGACGCCAGGTCCGCCAGGATCTCGGCCACGGTCGTCGTGGCCGGACCGAACTTACCCACGACGACGCCGGCGGCGTGGTTGGCCAGGCAGGCGGCCTCTGCCGTCGTGGCACCGGCAGCCAGCGCCAGCGCCAGGGTGGCGATGACGGTATCTCCCGCGCCGGTCACGTCGGCCACCTCGCGCGCCGTTGCCGCCAGAGCGCCCTCGGCACCCTCGTCCAGCAGCCACATCCCCGCCTCGCCGCGCGTGACGAGGACGCCGCGCGCCCGGGCGCGATCGCGAAACGCGCGCGCCGCCGTCCGGGCCTCCTCGTCGCTCCGGATCCGCGAGTGCGTGGCGACCTCCGCCTCATGGTGATTGGGCGTGACGAGCGTCGCGCCCGCGTAGTAGTCGATGTGGGGAATCTTGGGATCCACGAGCAGCGGCAGACCCGCGTCCCGCGCCAACCGCGCCAGCGCTTCCACCACACCGCGCGTGACCGCGCCCTTCAGGTAGTCGGAGACGACGATGGCGCCGGCGCCGGGGGTGAGCGCCGTCGCCGAGCGGACGAGCGCGGCCTCGACCTCCCCGCCCGCCTCGTCGTCCCGCTCGTAGTCCACGCGTGCGACCTGCTGGTGGCGGTCGGTCACCACGCGCACCTTCGTCGTCGTCGGCCGCGACGGGTCCTCGACGAGCCCGCGCGTGCCAATCGACGCCGCCTCGAGCGCGCGACCGAGCGAGGCCGCCGCCGTATCGCGGCCGACCAGGCCCACGAGGTCCGCACGGCCGCCGAGCGCGACGATGTTGTGTGCCACGTTGGCCGCGCCGCCGATGCGGTGCTCCTCGCGCCCGAACTGCACGATGGGCACCGGCGCTTCCGGCGAGATGCGCGTGACGCGCCCGATCAGGAACTGATCCAGCATGACGTCGCCGAACACCAGAACCCTGGCGCCGGCGAAGCCATCGGCGATCGAGCGTGCGCGGGCCGCCGTCAGGGCGGCGAGCGGGCGCGCGGTCACGGCAGGTCGGTCCGGTCGGCGGCGAACGGCAGCGTCAGGAGCACCAGGAACAGCATCAGGAACTCGGAGTCGCCGAAGTTGTGCTCGAACAACCCCGCCGCGAGCATCCCCGCGATGGCAGCCAGCGCGGCAACGACGAGGAATCGGTGCCTGCCCGTGCGATGCCGACGCCACAGATCCACGGTGGCGGTCGCGACGAACCAGATCCAGATCGCCAGCGCCGGCAGGCCCCGCTCGGCGGCAATCTGCATCGGCACGTTGTGCAGGTGCGGGTTCACCTTGGCCACCGCCCTCGGGTCGCGATACTGCTGATACACGCGCTCCACCATGTTCGGGCCGACGCCGGTCAGCGGGTGCGCGGCAATCATGGAGCGCCCCTCGTGCAGCATCGCGATTCGATCGCGGCTGGTCGGGTCGTGCGCGTCGAACGTGGAGTAGAAGCGGCTGGTGATCCGCTGCGGCGCCAGCAGCAGGAACACCGCCGCGATCGCCGGGACGAGCAGCAGCAGGCGCCTGTCTCGCAGGATGAAGAGCACCGCCACCGCCACCGTCGCGCCCACCCACGCGCTCCGCGTGAAGGTCAGGGCCAGCGCCACGGCGAGCGCCGGCAGCACGATGGCTGCCCACGCGCAGTGCCGCACGTCGAACAGGACGCGCGCCACCACCGCACAAATCACCAGCACCAGCAGCCCCGAGTACGTCATGTAATGGCCGAGTGTCCCCTGCGGACGCTGGCCGAGGTGGTCATAGTTGAGCAGGCCGTACTGGACGATGCCGAGCACCGCGCTGGCGGCACCCACGGTGATGATGACGTTGAAGACGGTAACCGCGCGGCTCCCGCGTGCGAGCTGGTACACGGCGGGCACGACCAGGAACAGCACCAGCTGCTTGGAATCGACGAAGCTCGTGCGCGGATCGGGCGAGAACGCCGCCGAGATCAGCGTCCACCCGGCGTAGGCCATCAGCGGCCAGAAGAACCGCGGGGCGTCCCAGCGCTCCTGCCCGAGCATGAGCGTGCCTGCCCAGCAGGCCAGCGTCAACGCGAGGCAGATGCCGGCAATCGCAATGGACAGCTGCAGCGCCGCGACGAACCCCAGCAGGCCGGCCACCGCCGTCCATTCGAGGCGATCGCGCGGCGGCGCCCCCGCCACCAGGCTCATCGTGGTCATGAGTGCGATCCGCAGTGTGCCACGCGGGGCCTCCTCCGGTCACCTGCCCGCATGGAGCGCGTCCTCTCGTGGACCGTCGGCCCGCTGCTCCGCGTCGAGCACGCGTCGCGCGGCATCGAGGACGGCCCTCGAGCTGATCGAGGCCAGGCAGCGAAAGTCTCCGTGCACGCACACCCGCTGATCGCACGGACGGCAGGCGAGCGCCGGCGGCTCGACGGCCGCCGACGGAATGGCCGGGTTGCGCCACGGGGCCGAGCGCACCGGCAGCGTGGGCCCGTACAGGCCGACGATGGCCGTCCCGGTGGTGCTGGCGACGTGGAGTGGACCGGTGTCGCCGCCGATGAAGAGCGCCGCTCGGCCGACCAGCGCGCGCAGCTCCCCGAGATCGAATTCGCCGCACTGCGCAATCCGTCCGGCCATTCCTGCGGGGAGGCGGCGGCGCGCGGCCTCGCCGACCTGGTCCGCCGCGTCGCGATCCGACGGACCGGAGCTGAGGACCACGTATCGGTCGGGGGCCTCGGACACGAGCGCCGCTGCCACCTCGGCGAACCGATCGGCCGGCCACCGGCGAAACGGGTTGCCCGCGCTGACGTGCATGACGATCAGCGGCGCGGCCTCCGGAACGCCCGAGGCCGCGAGCCGTGCCTCCACGCGTCGTCGGGCGTCGCGGGATTCGGTCATCTGGACCGGATCGGCCGCGGGCGATGGGGGGCCGATGCCGAGCGGCGTCAGCAGGTCCCACTGGTTCTGCACCGAGTGCCGGGGACGCAGGCCTCGCGGGCGAGGCACGGCGCACGTGTACATCCAGCTGCGCCCGATCACGGTGTAGCCGATCCGCTCGCGCGCCCGCGTGAGCCACGACAGCCAGGAGCCGCGCGGTCCGCCGTGGAAGTCGATCACGAGATCGAAGCGCCGGCGGGCGAGCGCCCGGCCGATCCGCAGGTCGTCGGCCATCCGCCGCAGGCCGAACGTGAGAGGAATGACGATGACGTCGTCGAGATCGGCGTGGCCGAGGACCACCGGAGCGGCGGACTCTTCGACCAGATAGCTGATCCTGGCGTCCGGAAACCTGCGGCGGAGCGCCCGGATGACAGGCGTCGTGAACACGACGTCCCCGATCAGGCGGAGCCGGATCAGCAGAATCTGCATCGGACCGTCGTCACGGCTCGATGGTGGCCTCGTCCAGCAGCATCACCGGGATGTCGTCCTTCACCGGATAGACGCGCTTGCAGCGCTCGCACTTGAGCGCCGTCCCGCCTTTCACGGGCGTGACGGGAAGCTTGCATTCCGGGCACGCCAGGATGGCGAGGAGCTCCGGGTCGACCGCCATGACACCTCCTCGCGGCCCGCGGCCGCAGGTGTCGCCACTATAGCGCAAAGCCCGGCTCGGCCGGCCCGGGCTGACAGAATCGGCCGACTCGTGAAACAATCGATTCGTGGTGCGACTGCTCGTCCGCTTTGCCGCAGCGGTGATCGTGTCGGCAGCGGCCGCGGCGCCCGCCGCGGTCGCCCCGCAGGGCACGAACACGCCGGCGTCGAGCGTCGGCGCCAGCCCGTCCGAGGACGGCGCGTCGGCTGCCTACTACCAGTTTCTGCTCGCCCGGCACTACGAGGGCGAGGGCGATGTCGAGCAGGCGGTCGCCGCCTATCGCCGTGCCGAGGCCCTGGACCCTGAATCGGCGGAGATCCCGGCCGAGATGGCCGCCATGTACTGGCGACAGGGCCGTCTGCAGGAGGCTCGCGCCACGGCCGAGGGGGCGCTGAAGATCGACTCGCACAACGTCGACGCCCATCGGGTGCTCGGCGGCATCTACGCCTCCATCGCCGAACCCGAAGAGGGGAGCGGCGGGGCCGGCGCGGGATCGGAGGCCGCGGCGCGGCAGGCGATCGGCGAGCTCGAGCAGGCGCAGCACGCCGACGGCACCGACCGCGACGCCGGGCTCGACCTGACGCTCGCGCGGATGTATCTCCAGGTGGACGAGCCGCAGAAGGCGGCCGAAGTCCTCCGGCGCGTGATCGAGTACGAGCCGGGAGCGGGCGAGACCTACCTGCTGCTGGCCCGGGCCGAGACGGCGCTCGGCCATCCGGAGCGCGCCGTCGGCGCGCTCGAGGAGGCGTCGCAGTCCAACCCACGCCTGATGATGCCGCTCGCCGGGCTGTACGAGAACCAGCACCAGTGGCGCGAGGCCGCCCGCGTCTACGAGCGGCTCTCGGCGTTCGCGCCCGCGAACACCGACGTGAAGACGCGCTGGGCGACGGCGCTGCTGCAGGAGGGCCACACGGAGAGCGCGACCAGGGCGCGCGATCTGCTGCAGCAGGTGACGGCCGCTACGCCAACCGACGCCCGGCCCTTGTACCTGCTGGCCACGGCCGAGCGGCAGCTGCACCATTACAGCGCGGCTGAAACGGCCGCGCGGCGCCTCGTGGCGCTGGACCCCCACGGGTCCACCGGACCGTTTGCGCTCGCGCAGGTATACGAGGCCCAGCATCTCTATGGCAAGGCGGCCGACGTCCTGCAGCCGGCGGTGGCCCGGCTCGACTCGGCCGGCGACACCGGGTCGCCCGGCGGGGATCTGCTGACGCTGCTCGCGCATCTTGGCTACGCCCAGCTCCAGGCGGGCCGGGGCGATGCCGCAGTCGACACGTTCAAGCGGGCACGCGAGCTGTCCCACGATCGTCACGGGTTCGAGACGTCGCTGATCCAGGCGTACCTGGGGGCCAAGAAATACGACCAGGCGGCGTCGCTGGCGCACGCCGCCAGCCTCAGGCAGCCCGACGAGCCGCAGTTCGCCCAGCTCGAGGCGCGCGCGCTCGACCAGGCCGGCCGGAAGGATCGCGCGGTGGTCGTCCTGAGGGATTCCGCTACGGCCAACCCGGACGATGTCGGCGCACAACTCGCCCTCGTGCAGATGCTGGAGGACGCCGGGCGGACGTCCGAATCGGACCAGACCCTCGACAGGGTGGCGTCGAAGTTCCCGTCCGACGTGCGCGTCGCCTTCGAGCGCGGCGCCCTGCTCGAGCAGCGCAAGGACTTCGTCGCCGCCGAAGCGGCATTCCGCGATGCGCTCGACAAGGATCCCAACCACGCGCCGAGCCTGAACTACCTCGGCTACATGCTGGCCGAGCGCGGCGAGCGCCTCGACGAGGCGGTCTCGCTCGTCGAGCGGGCGCTCAAGATCGACCCCGACAACAGCTCGTACCTGGACAGCCTCGGCTGGGCCTACATGCAGCAGAAGCGGTACGACGACGCCGAGCCACTGCTGCGCAAGGCGGCGGCCGAGTTGCCCACCAACTCCGTCGTCCAGGACCACCTCGGCGACCTGCTGTGGGCGACCGGTCGCCGGCAGGACGCGGTGGCCGCGTGGCGGCGCGCGCTCGACGGCGATCGCGAAGACCTCGACGTCAAGCTGGTCGAGAAGAAGATCCAGAAGGCGAAGTAGCGCGTGCGGGGAGGAGCACGCGGCACCGCCGTCCTGGCCCTGCTGGCCCTGGCAGCCGCGTGCGCGCCCGCCCCGCTGCACCTGCCCACTGGTCCCTCGACGCCCCTGAGCACCCCCGCGCCGATGCTGGACGAGGCCACCGCGCACTGCGCGGGACTCCGGTCGGTCACGGCGGAGATCGGCCTGTCGGGACGTGTGGGGCACGTCAAGCTGCGCGGCCGTCTGCAGGCCGGGTTCGCCGCGCCGGATGCGCTGCGCGTCGAGGCAGTCGCGCCATTCGGCGCGCCGGTGTTCGTGCTGGCGGGGCACGGCGGGCAGGCGACGCTGTGGCTGCCGCGCGATGACCGCGTGCTCGATCATGCCGATCCGGCGGCGATTCTCGACGCGCTCGCCGGCCTCGCCGTCAGCCCCGCCGATCTCCGGCGCTGGCTGTCAGGCTGCCCGTCCGAAGGATTCGCGCCGGCGACAGCGTCGCAGTACGGGACGGACTGGATTCGGATCGCGGGGACGGCTGGCGGATCCGTGTGGCTGCGGCACGGCGATCGCTGGCGGCTGGTCGAGACCGTGTCGGGGCGGCTCGTCGTCGAACTGACCGACTACACGGCCACGGGGCCCGGTCGCGTGCGGATCCGGGGTCAAGGTGGCGAGAGCACGCCCGCGCTCGATGTCCGCCTCGCGCTCAATCAGGTGGAGACCAACGTCGCGCTCGGTCCCGAGGCGTTCACGGTCGATGTGCCGGCCTCGGCGCAGCCGATCACGCTCGACGAGCTGCGCGACTCCGGCCCGCTCCGCGCCGCGGGCAAGGAGCGCTGAGTGGCGGCTGCCTCGCACGTCGCGGTCAGGGCGCACGGGAAGATCAACCTCGACCTGCGCCTGCTCGGCCGCCGGAGGGACGGCTATCACGAGGTCGCGACAGTGCTGCAGGCGATCGCGCTGCACGACACGGTGATCGTCCGGGCGACGCGCGGCAGCCTCGAGCTGCGCGGCGACGCGTCGAAGATGCCGCTCGACGAGTCGAATCTCGCGTGGCGGGCGGCCGGCGCGCTCTGGCGTGCGGCCGGGAAGTCCGGCGCCGCGCGCGGCGCCTGTATCGCCATCCGCAAGCGCCTGCCCCCGGCAGCGGGTCTCGGCGGAGGCAGCAGTGATGCGGCGGCGGCGCTCGTGGCGCTGAACCGGGTCTGGCGCCTGGGCCTGCCGCTCGCGGATCTCGCCGACGTCGCGGCCGGCCTCGGGTCCGACGTGCCGTTTTTTCTCGTCGGCGGCACGGCGCTCGGCCTGGGCCGCGGCGAACGCCTGTTCCCGCTGACCGATCTGCCACCCCATCCCGTCGTCGTGGCCTGGCCGGAGCGCGGCGTCTCGACCTCCGAGGCTTACTCGTGGGTCACTCCCCCTAAACCGGGAACTGCCCCCAAAACGGGGACTGTCCCCAATCCCGGCGGGAATCGGGGACTGTCCCCAAATGTGGCGGAGTGGACGGCGGAACCCAACATGTTGGGGATCCTCGCCGGACGGTTTCACTCTTTACACAACGACCTGCAGGACCCGGTGGAAGCGCGACGGCCTGAGATCGCGGAAATCCGACGCGCCCTGGAGGATCTGGGCGCGCTGGTGGCCAGGATGTCGGGGAGCGGCTCGGCGTCATTCGGCCTGTTCGCGACGGCCGCCGCCGCGGCGCGAGCCGCGCGGGCCCTTCGCGTGAAGGGGTGGCAGGCCGTTGCCACGAGCACTTCCGGGCGCGGCGCCCAGGCCGGGCGGCTTGCCGGCCACGGCCGGGTCGTATAAAATCAGGGTTTTGCACGACCGTGGTTGAACCCGCTCCTGCAGGTCGGCATCTCCCCGGACGAGGACGAGACGCGGACACGGGAGGCGCCCGGGTCCCGGCGGCCGCGGCCGGGTCCGTTCGGACGCGACCTCCTCGAGCGCGCAGTGCGCCCGTCGGGCGACGATGGGGCGTGGCCAAGCGGTAAGGCGCGGGACTTTGGATCCCGTATTCGAAGGTTCGAATCCTTCCGCCCCAACCACTCATGCAGCCGGCGGATCGTGTGTCGGCACTGACGCAGACTGATGGAGACACGGGTGCGCCAGGCACAGGGACGTCGTTGATGCCGACCGGGTTCGGCGAGCTGAAGATCTTTTCCGGCAGCGCGCATCCGCAGCTGGCGCGCGAGATCGCCGACTATCTGGGCATCTCGACGGGGCAGGCGCGGCTGCGGCGCTTTCCGGACACGGAGGTGTCGTTCCAGATCGACGAGAACATCCGCGGCACCGACGTCTTCATCGTCCAGCCCACCTGCGCCACGCCGGGCGGCGGGTCGGTGGACCAGGCGCTGATGGAGCTGATGATCATGACCGACGCGTTCCGTCGGTCGTCGGCGGCTCGCATCACCGCGGTGATCCCGTACTACGGCTACGCGCGGCAGGACCGGAAGGACAAGCCCCGCGTGCCGATCTCGGCCAAGCTGGTGGCCAACGTGCTCAGCGCGGCCGGCGTGAACCGGGTGCTGACGATGGACCTGCACAAAGCGCAGATCCAGGCGTTCTTCGACATCCCGGTGGACCATCTGTTCGCCGCGCCGGTGATCATCGAGCACCTGGCGCGGAAGAACTACCCGAACCTGACGATTGTCGCGCCGGACGCGGGCGGCGCGGAGCGGGCGCGGGCCTACGCCAAGCGGCTGAGCGCTGAGCTGGCGGTGATCGACAAGCGCCGCACCGACGACGGGACGGCGGAAGTGATGAACGTCGTGGGTGACGTGCAGGGCCGCACCTGCATCATTCAGGACGACATCATCGACACCGCGGGCACGATCCAGAAGGCGGCCGACGCGCTGAAGACGAACGGCGCCGCCCGCGTCATGGGGTGCGCCGTGCACGGGGTCCTGTCGGGACCGGCGCTCGAGCGCATCGAGAGGTCCGCGCTCGAGACGCTGATCGTGACCAACACGATCCCGATGACGGACGAGCGGCTGCAGTGCGGCAAGATTCAGGTGCTGTCGGTGGCGCGCCTGCTCGGGCAGGCGATCCGCAGCATCCACGAGGAGACCTCGGTCTCTTCGCTGTTTGTGTAGGCAGTAGGCGGTAGGCAGTAGGCAGTAGGCAGTAGGCAGTAGGCAGTTCGGCAAGAGGTCCTCATGGAAGCGACACTGCAGGCAGAGAAGCGGGCGGACAAGGGCAAGAACGAGGCGCGGCGTCATCGCGCGGCCGGGCGGCTGCCGGCGGTCCTGTACGGGCCGGTTGCGGGCGGCGGCATCGGGCCGGCGGTCTCGGTAACGGTGGATCCGAAGGCACTCTCGCGGATCCTGCACTCCGAGTCCGGCGCCAACACCATCATCTCGCTCGAGCTGGACGGCGAGGCCACTCGGGTGCTCGTCAAAGACTTCCTGCTCCACCCGGTCACGCACGCGTTGCTCCACGCCGACCTGTACCGCGTCGCGATGGACCGCAAGCTGACGGTGACCGTGCCCGTCACGGTCAAGGGCGAGGCGCGCGGCGTCAAGCAGCAGAACGGCGTGCTCGACTTCGTCACCCGCCAGTTCGAGGTCGAGTGCCTGCCGGCGGACATCCCCGAGCATGTCGAAGTGGACGTCACCGAGCTGATGATGGGCCAGGGCATCCGCATCCGCGACGTGGCGCAGGGCGCGAAGTGGACGCCGGTCAGCGAGCCCGACACGATGCTCGTGCACGTCGTGGCGCTGCGTGTCGAGGAGGCGCCGGCGGCCGAGGTCGCCGTCACGCCGACGGCGACGGCGGAGCCCGAGGTCATCAAGAAGGGCAAGACCGAGAAGGACGAGGCGAAGAGCTGAAGCTGGTCGTCGGGCTGGGCAATCCCGGCGCGAAGTACCGGGACACCCGCCACAACGTGGGCTTCCTTGTGGCCGACGAAGTGGCGCGGCGCGCGGGCGCGGCGTTCGAGAGCGCTCCCGCCGACGCGCTGGTCGCCCGGGTGCGGGCGCCGGCGCCCATGCTCCTGGTGAAGCCGCTCACGTTCATGAACCTGAGCGGCGGCGCCGTCAGCGCGCTGGTGCGGTACTACCGGATCGAGACGCCGGACCTGCTCGTCGTCACCGACGACGTGAACCTGCCGCTCGGACGGCTGCGGGCGAGGCCGGGCGGATCGTCGGGCGGGCACAATGGGTTGAAGTCGATCGCCGAGCAGCTGGGTACCGAGCAGTACGCGCGGCTGCGCGTGGGGGTCGGACGCGGCGACGAGCGGCGCGATCTGGCGGACCACGTGCTGGCCAGGTTCGACGCCGACGAACGGCCCGTGATCGACGAGGCCATCGTGCGGGCGGCCGACGCGGTGGAAACGTTTCTGGCGGACGGGATCGAGGGCGTGATGAACCGGTTCAACGCGGACGCCGCGAAAGCCGGACAGCAGACGTTGCCGGAAGAAGAGGCCGGCAGCACGAAGGACGGTCAATCCTGATACGGGTCGTCTCGCCGCAGCCCGCGAAAGCGGGCGAAGGCGGGCCGAACGTCGAACTTGACTCCTTGCCTCCGGCCGCGCCGTACGGCGCGCGACCGGCGGCCGTTCAGCGGTTCCGGAGCGGGACCGCGTGGTTGCAACGTCCAGAGGGAGCCGCAATGAGCGCACTGCGCACGTATGAGCTCGTGTACATCGTGAACCCGGAGGCGACCGAGGAACAGGTCGCGGCCGTGCACGAGCAGGTCGAGCAGATCGCCCAGCGCCTGCAGGGTGTCCTCGTGAAGACCGACAACTGGGGCCGGCGGAAGCTCGCCTATGAGATCGGCCATCACAAGGAAGGCGTCTACGTCCTCGAGGTGCTCGAGGGCGGGGGCGAGCTGATGAAGGAGCTGGATCGCCGGCTGAAGGTGACCGACCAGGTCATCCGCCACCTGATCGTCCGCGTGGACGACGAACAGCGCGTGGTCGATCGCACGCGAACGCGCCGGCAGGCGTTCCAGTCACGGCGCCGCGTGGCCCGGGGCCTGCCGCCGCAGCCCGATCCGTCCGAGCGGCCGTCCTCGGGCGACGACGACTCGGGTGACTCGGAAAGAGCGGAGGCGTAGTCATGGCGACCGGAAGCAGGAAGTCGGGCAGCGGGAGTCGTGGGCGCGCGTCGTCCACCCGCGAGCGATCGGGCGGTCAGCGGCGGACGCTCTTCCGCCGCCGCAAGGTCTGCAAGTTCTGCGCGGACAAGATCGACGACATCAACTACAAGGACGTGAAGCTGCTGGCTTCGTTCGTCCCCGAGCGCGCCAAGGTGCTGCCGCGCCGCATCTCGGGTACGTGCGCGAAGCACCAGCGCAAGCTGCGCGTGGCGATCATGCGGGCGCGGGTGCTGGCCATGCTGCCGTACCTGGCGGACTGACCCGGGCGCCCTTCGAGGATCAGGACCATGGACGTCATTCTTCGTGAGCACGTGGACAATCTCGGCCGGCGCGGCGAGGTGGTGAAAGTCGCGGCCGGATACGCGCGCAACTACCTCCTGCCGCGCAAGCTGGCCCTGCTGGTGACTCCCGGCAACCGCAAGATCATCCAGAGCGAACACCGGAAGGCCGAGGTCCGGGAGCTGGAAGAGCGCCAGCAGGCCGAGGCGTTCGCCACGCGCATCGGCCAGCTGGAGCTGACGATCGCGCGCCGCGTCGGCGAGACCGAGCACCTGTACGGGTCGGTCACGACGGCGGACCTCGCCGACGCGCTCGGCGAGAAGGGCCTCGATCTCGATCGCCGCAAGATTCAGCTGGAGGAGCCGATCAAGACGCTCGGCGAGTTCAGCGTGCCGGTGAGGCTGCACCGCGACGTCACGGCCACGCTGAAGGTGGCCGTCGTCAAGCAGGACTGACGCTCGGGACGGCGGGCGCGCCACAGACGACTGGCGCGCTCGCTCGTCATCGCCCCCTCGTAACGGCGTGCTAGGATCGCCCTGCCATGCCAGACACCGTCGCCGCTCCGGCCCGTGCGCTGCCGCACAATCTCGAAGCCGAACGGTCGGTGCTCGGCGCCGTCCTGATTCACAACGAAGCCTTCAACTACGCCGTCGAGATCGTCCGCCCCGGAGACTTCTTCCGCGACGCGCACCGCCGCATCTTCGAGAAGATGATCGTCCTCGGCGAGCGCAGCGAGGCCATCGATCTCATCACGCTCAAGGAGGCGCTGGCGCAGGCCGGCGAGCTCGAGGACGTCGGCGGTCCCGCCTATATCGCCTCGCTCGTCGACGGCGTACCCCGGTCCACCAACGTCGAGTACTACGCGCGCATCGTCAAGGAGAAGTCCACGCTCCGCGCGCTGATCCACGCCAGCACCGTGATCGCCGAGCGCGCGTGGGAGGCCGAAGACGACCCCAACGTCATCCTCGACGATGCGGAGAAGACGATCTTCTCCATCGCCGAGGACCGCGCGCGCGTCGGCTTCGTCTCGATGCGCCAGATCGTGGACGAGAGCCTGCCGAAGATCGAGCAGATCTTCGAGCACAAGAAGCTGATCACCGGCGTTCCGACCGGCTTCGTGGACCTCGACGGCCTGATGCGCGGCCTGCAGCCGTCGGACCTCGTGATCGTCGCGGCCCGGCCCTCGATGGGCAAGACCAGCCTCGTGCTGAACATGGCCGAGCACGCCTCGCTCGAGCACGGGCTGACCGTCGGCTTCTTCAGCCTCGAGATGTCGAAGGAACAGCTCTTCATCCGCCTGCTCACGTCGGTCTCGCAGATCGATGCCCACAAGCTGCAGACCGGCCATATCGGCCAGCGGGACTACGACAGGCTGTCCACCGGCATCAGCCGGCTGAGCGAGGCGCCGATCTACATCGACGACACGCCGGGGCTGGGCGTCCTCGAGATGCGCGCGAAAGCGCGCCGCCTGGCCGCCGAGCATGGGCTGAGCCTGCTCGTGGTGGACTACCTGCAGCTGATGACCGGGCGCGGCCGCTTCGACAACCGGACGCTCGAACTGGCCGCCATCTCCCGCGGCCTCAAAGGCCTCGCGAAGGAGCTGAGCGTCCCGGTCCTGGCGCTCTCGCAGCTGAGCCGCGCGCCCGAGGCGCGCTCCGACCATCGCCCGCTGCTGTCGGACCTGCGCGAGTCGGGCGCGCTCGAGCAGGACGCCGACGTGGTGCTGATGATCTTCCGGCCGGAGATGTACCCGGACTGCAAGGAAGAGGAGAAGGGCACGGCCGAGCTCATCATCGCCAAGCAGCGGAACGGCCCGACCGGCACGGTGAACCTCGCCTTCCTGCGCGAGTACACGCGGTTCCAGAACCTCACGTATCGCCCGGAGTAGCCGTGGTCCGATCGACGATTGCCGACGTCGACCTGGACGCGGTCGCGCACAACTTCCGGGAGATCGGCCGCTTCCTGGCCGCCGAGCCGCCCGCGGTCGAGGGTGCGCGGCCTCCGGGCATCCTCGCCGTCGTGAAGGCGAACGCCTACGGCCACGGCGCCGGCCCGGTGGCGCTGGCCCTCGAGCGCGCGGGTGCCACGATGGTCGCCTGCGCCGACATCGAGGAGGCCGTTTCGCTCCGCCGGGCCGGCCTGCGCGCGGAGATCCTCGTGTTCGGCGCGCTCGGCGTGAGCGACGTCACCGGCGTGTTCGACTACCGCCTGACGCCAACGGTGTCCACGCCGTCGGCGGGCAGGGCGCTCCAGGAGGCGGCCGAGCGCCGCGGCGTCCGCCTCCGTTACCACCTGAAGATCGACACGGGCATGAACCGGCTGGGGCTGCGGCACGACAACCTGTCACGCACGCTGCCGCCACTCGCCGGCAGCCCCAACCTCGAGCTGGCGGGCCTCTACACGCACTTCGCGACGGCGGACATGCCCGAGCATCCGCTGATGGAGGTGCAGCGACAGCGGTTCGAGCGCGTGCGCGCGGAGCTGGCCGCCGGCGGCATCCAGCCGCCGCTCGTGCACGCCGCCAACAGCGCCGCGCTGCTGCGCGACTCTCGCGTCTGGTACGACCTGGTCCGCCCGGGGCTGCTCCTGTACGGTCTGGTGCCGCCGCCGCTGGCGTCCACGCTCGACCTCGTGCCGGCGCTGTCGCTGCGCAGCCACGTCGTGGCCGTGAAGCACATCCGGCCCGGCGAGAGCGTCAGCTACGGCGCGCACTTCGTGGCCGATCGCCCCACGCGGATTGCCGTCGTGCCCGCCGGCTACGCCGACGGCATCGACATGCGCCTCGCCGGCAACGGCGCCGTCATCGTCCGCGGGCGGCGGGCGCCGATCGTGGGCGCGGTCTGCATGGACATGCTGCTCATCGACATGACCGACATCGAAGCCTACCCCGGCGACGAGGTGGTGATTCTCGGCCGGCAGGGGAACGAGCGCATCGACGTGCGCGAGATGGCCGCGTCGATCGGCACGATTCCGTGGGAGATCCTGTGCCGGCTCGGCAGCCGCATCGAGCGCGTCTACAACTCGCGCGCGTAGCCGACGCGGTGACGCGGTGCCGCGGGGCTTCAGCCCCGCATGCACGCCGCCCCTCCCTGCGACGACAGGCCGCCGAACCGGCGCTCCCGCCGCCTGAACGCCGCCACGGCCGATGCCAGATCGATGGGCGAGAAGTCGGGCCACGCGGTCGGGGTGAACCACAGCTCGGCGTACGCGCATTCCCACAGCAGGAAGTCGCTGAGCCGCTGCTCGCCGCCGGTGCGAACCAGCAGGTCCACGTCGGGGGCCGGGTCGATGGCACCCCGGCCGCTGCCGACGCGGCGCTCGAACGAGCCCGGCTCGGCACCTGCCGCGGCCCAGGCCGCGGCAGCCAGGCGGATGGCCTCGCGCCCCGAGTAGTCGATGGCCAGGCGGACCTCCAGGCGGGACTCCTGCGCGGTGGCCGCCTCGACGCGCTCGAGCGACCCGCGGAGCGCCGGCGTCAGCCGGTCCCGCCGGCCGACGCCGCGAAGTCGGACGCCGGCCTCGACGAGCACCGCTGTCTCGGTCCGCAGATAACGGTCGAAGAGCGCCAGGAGCATTGCGACTTCCGCCCGAGGCCGCTTCCAGTTGTCGGCGGAGAACGCGTACAGCGTCAGCGCGCGGATGCCGAGCCCCGGCGAGGCCTCGACGATCTCACGCACGCGGCGCACGCCCTGCTCGTGCCCTGCCGAGCGCGGGAGGCCACGCGCCGCGGCCCACCGGCCGTTGCCGTCCATGATGATGGCGGTGTGCATCACGCCTCCCGCCCGGCCCGTGCCGAGAACACCGAGCCCCAGTCCACGCGCGCCGTCGCCTGCATCAGCACGAACAGCGTGAGGACCGCCCCAATCGCGATCGTGAGGCCGGCGTATCCCTCGAAGAAGAAGCTGTAGCTGAAGAGCACGAGGAAGATCAGCTGCGCGAGCCCCGCGCGCGCCACGGCGAAGCGCGTGCCGGCGACGAGCCGAAGGTAGGACACCACGAGCAGGACGCTCACGGCCGACGAGATGGCGAACGCCAGGTGTATGGAGATGTGATCCACCAGGTACGCCAGCAGCAGGTGGAACGCGAAGAAGCCGGCCGAGACGAACGCGTAGTTCATCGGGTGGAGGCTGAAACCGCCCAGCACGCCGACCACGATGGTGACCGCGAGGAAGAACAGCAGGGCGATCGGCGCGAAGGCGGTGATGCGGGCGGCCAGCGGACCGGGGTTCTGCAGATTCGGCAGGTCGATCCCGATGTGCTGGCCCGTGACGAGGTGATCGAAGCGCCACGTGAGCCGCCACCCGCCCGGAATGGGCGCTTCCTCCGACGGCGACACGCTGCCGGCGGGGAAGTCCACGCCCCTGACGTTCGTCGTCGCGACCAGCTCGAAGTCGGACACCTCGCCGACGCCGGTCTCGGCGAACGCGTAGGCCCAGTCGTCGAGACCGCGCGACCTGTAGCGGATCTCGATCTCGACCTGCCCGCCCGGGGGGACCGCGACGCGCGTGGTGATTCCCTTCGACAGGTCCGCCGGCGGTGCCGGGCTGCCGTTCACCCGGAAGTCGAAGCCATCGTACAGGGCGTCGGCCGACGGGAAGCGGAACTCGACTCCCACGGTCCGCTCGACAGCGTCGGGGTTGATGGCCGCGTAGCGACCGTGGAATCCGACGCGGTACGTGTCGTACCACAGCAGGCCCTTCTGCCGGTGCGCCAGGCCGAGATCGACCGCGATGCGGCTCTTGTCGAGACGGACGGGTGCCTGGTCCACGACCGTCCTGGTGACGGACTTCCACGTCGAGGCCGACGACTCATGCTGGGAGACCGGCACCTGCTCGGTCACCTCCCGCGGCCGCTCCACCCACACGCGAGGCGCGGCCTGGCGGTGGCGCCCGCCCCAGAGCTGGGTCACCTCGCGGCCCAGTCGGGCGTCCGACTCGCCCGTCCGCGCGACGAGGGATGCGCCCAGGGTGCCCCAGGCCAGCGCCGACACCAGGTAGATCACGGCAATCGCTATCAGTCGAGTCGTCGTCATCGGGTTCCTCCGACCCGGTGTTGTCGCCGATCGGCGCCGAAAAGTCCTGACCGGAAGGTGACCGCGGGGTGAGATCTGTGTCAGCAGGCGGCAACGCGGTGATCTAGCATTTCGCTGTGCGCTATCGCTTCGGCCGGTTCGTCCTCTCGCCGGCACACCGCGTGCTGCTGCGCGACGGCCGGCCGGTCCGGCTCATCCCGCGCTACTTCGACCTGCTGGTGCTCCTGGTGGACGAGCGCCACCGCGCCGTGAGCCGCCAGGAGATCTTCGATCGCGCCTGGAGCGACGTGGTCGTCTCCGATGGCGCCCTGACCCAGGCGGTCCGCACCATCCGGCGCGCGCTGGACGACCGCGCCCAGACCTCGCAGTTCATCCGCACCGTGTCCCGCCACGGCTACCAGTTCGTGGCGTCCGAGGTCGCCGCCGAGCCGGACGACGGGCCCCTGCCCACCGCTGACACGCCGCTTGCTCAAGCCCCCGCCGGGCGCCCACCCGCTGTCTCCGGCGACCCCGACGCCGATCCCTGGTCCCCGCTGCTGGCCGTGCTCCTGGGAGACGCCTCCGGCGGTGCAGTCAGCGAGGACGAAAGGTACGAGGCGGCCGCCGCGCTGCACGAGCTCGGGACCGAGGAGGCGCTTCGGCGGCTGGCCGGACGGCCGGGGCATGAAGCTGCCGTGGCCATCCTGCGCGACGCCCGGTGGGACGTGGCCGGAGCGGGACCCGTGCCCCTGCTGCGCCCGGCGGGACGGCTGGCCGCGATCGTGGACGTCATCGGGCTTCGCGTGCGTCACGGCCGCCGTCTCGCCGCCGCGCGCTGGGCCGCCGCCGTCGCCGGGGCCGCGGTCACGGGCGCCGTCGCCGGCATCTGCGGCGGTATCGCGCTCGGGCTCACGCCGCAGTCGCGGCTCGATGGCGGCGTGGTGGCCGCGCTCGCGGTCATCGGCGCGCTGGCCGGGTGCGCCGGTGCGGCGGGCATCGGCGGCGGGCTCGCATCCGCCGAAATGCTCGCGCGCTCGGCCCGCCTGATCGTGCTGCCGATTGGTGGCGGGCTCGGCGGCCTGGCCGCCGGCTTCGTGGCGCACGCCGCCGCGCGCGCCGTGCTCACGGCCGTCTTCGGTCGCGAGGTGCGGGCGCTCGGTGGTGCGCTGGAGGGACTCGTGCTCGGTGCGGCAATCGGCGCCGGCTACGCCGCCGCCACCCGCCGGCTCGCCGAAGGCGGCATGGCCGCGCCCCGAGGGGCCGAACGCTGGCGAGCGGCCGCGTGGCCCGCCGTGGCGGGCGCGGTCGCAGGGGCCGGGCTCGCCTGGAGCGGTGGCGAGCTGGTCGCCGCGAGCCTGGATCTCGTCGCCAAGGCGTTCGCCGGCTCGGGCGTCGGCCTCGACCCCCTGGCCCGGTTCTTCGGCGAGGGGCAGCTCCGGCCGGTCACCCGGACGATCGTCAGCGCGTTCGAGGGCCTGTTGCTGGGCTTCGGCCTGTCCTTCGGCCTGATGCACCGCCCACGCTCCCGCGGGCGGCAAGCCGAGCCATAATCGTTCCCATGCGCCCGAAGCACGTGTTCGTCTGCCAGGAATGCGGCAGCCAGTCGCCCAAGTGGCTCGGGCGCTGCCCCGACTGCGGGGCCTGGAACTCGCTTGTCGAGGAGCGCGTCGCCACACCCGCGACGGCGCCCGCCGGCAACCGGTACGATGCCCTCGTTCCCGGCGGTGGAGGGGCGCACTTGTACGCGGACGTCGAGCTCAGCACCGCGGCCCGCGTTCCCACCGGCATCGGCGAGCTCGACCGCGTGCTGGGCGGAGGCATCGTCCCGGGCTCGATGGTGCTGCTCGGCGGCGAGCCGGGCATCGGCAAGTCCACGCTGCTGCTGCAGGCCGCCGCGAACCTGGCCCGGACGACGGGTCCGGTGCTGTACAGCTCGGGGGAGGAGTCGGAGCACCAGATCAAGTCGCGTGGCGAGCGGCTCGGCGTCGGCCGGGCGCCGCTGTACCTGCTCGCCGAGACCTGCCTCGAGCGGATCCTCGAAGAGCTCGCACGCGTCCGCCCCGTCCTGCTCGTGGTCGACTCGATCCAGACCATCTTCTCGCTCAAGATGCAATCGGCTCCCGGCAGCATCGGCCAGGTGCGCGAGGCGGCCACGCAGCTGCTGTTCGCGGCGAAGAGCCAGAACGTGCCGACCTTCGTGGTCGGGCACGTGACCAAGGACGGCACGCTGGCCGGACCCAAGGCGCTCGAGCACGTCGTGGATACGGTGCTCTACTTCGAGGGGGAGCGCCACCACTCGCACCGCGTCGTCCGCGCGGTGAAGAACCGGTTCGGCGCCATCAGCGAGCTCGGCGTGTTCGAGATGACGGGGGAGGGACTGCGAGCGGTGCCCAACCCGTCGGCGCTCTTTCTGGCCGAGCGGCCCGTGGACGCGCCGGGATCGGCCGTGCACTGCTCGATCGAGGGCTCGCGTCCCCTGCTGGTCGAGGTCCAGGCGCTCGTCAGTGCCAGCACGTTCGGCAACGCGCGCAGGATGGCCTCGGGCGTGGATCAGGCCCGTCTTGCCCTGCTGCTGGCCGTTCTCGAGAAGCGTGCCGGGCTGATTCTGGGCGGCGAGGACGTGTTCGTGAACGTTGCCGGAGGCATGCGGCTGGACGAGCCGGCGGCGGATCTGAGCGTCGCCGCGGCCGTGGCGTCGAGCCTCCGGAACCGGCCAGTGGCTTCCGCGACGGCTGTTTTCGGGGAAATCGGGCTTGCCGGCGAGATCCGCGGCATCACCCGGGCCTCCCTCCGGGTCCGCGAGGCTGCCCAGCTGGGGTTCAGGCGGTGTATCCTGCCCCGAGCGAATCTCGATCCTTCGGACCGGATGCTCGCGGACGGCGGCTGCGAGCTGCTCCCCGTCTCTACCGTGTCCGAGGCGCTGGATGCGCTCCTCGTATAACGCCGTCGTGGTTCATACTCGCGCCCTTCATGACGGAGTGTCGGCATGGCCTGGTTCGTCCTTGCGCGTCTGCTCTTCGTAGCGGCGGTCACCTACTCCGCGATTCTGCTCCGCCCGTTCCACGCGTCGCTCGTCCCGAATGCCGCCTTCGGTCTGGTGCTGGCGGGGCTGTTCGTGGCCTTCGAAGTCCGCCTGAAGCACACCGCCGTGACCAGCATGCTGGGGGCGATGATCGGCGGCGGCCTCGGGCTGGCGACTGCCAAGACGGTCGGGACCGCGCTGTTCTGGGCCAACACCAACGATGAGCGCATCGTCTTTCTGCATGCCTTCATTCTTCTGGCCCTGCCGTATCTCGGGCTCCTCATCGGGGGTCGCAGGGGCGAGTGGCTGGAGCCCGGCCGCCTGGTGGGGCTGTTCCGCGCGGCCGGACCCGAGCGGCGCTACCGCATTCTCGACACGAGCGTGATCATCGACGGCCGCGTGGCCGACATCTGCGAGACGGGCTTCCTCGACGGCACGCTGGTGGTGCCGCAGTTCGTGCTGAAGGAACTGCAGCTCGTCGCCGACTCCGCCGACTCGCTCAAGCGCAACCGCGGCCGGCGCGGGCTCGACATCCTCCAGAAGATCCAGAAGATGGCCGGCCTCGACGTCATGATCTCCGACATCGACTTCCCCGAGGTGCGCGAGGTGGACCTGAAGCTGATCGAGCTGGGGCGCACCCTGCAGGGCAAGATCGTGACGAACGACTTCAACCTGAACAAGGTGGCGCAGCTTCGCGGCGTGTCCGTCCTGAACATCAACGAGCTCGCCAACTCGCTCAAGCCCGTCGTGCTCCCGGGCGAGATCATGCGGGTCTTCATCCTGAAGGAAGGCAAGGAGTACAACCAGGGCGTCGCGTACCTGGACGACGGGACGATGGTCGTCGTGGACAACGCACGAAAGCTCATCGGCAAGACGATCGACGTGGTCGTGACGAGCGTCCTGCAGACCACGGCGGGCAAGATGATCTTCGGGCGGTTCGTGGATCCCAGCGTGGCGGCGGCCCAGGCGGCGCAGGGCTCCGACGAGCCCGTGCCGCCGCGGCGGCAGCGCGTGGCGCCGCACCCGCAACCGCAGACTCCTGCGGGCGCCGACCGGGAGGTCGCGCCGGCATCGGCGGGCCACGGCGATCGCGCCGCGGGGGGCGAGCGCCGCTCGCAGGGGTAGGACGCGCGCGGTGCGCCTGCCGTCGTTCCACTGGTGGCGGACGATCTTCTTCCTCATCCCCACCATCGCGGTCTACACGACTGTTCTCGGCACGCTGTCGCTGGCGTCGAGCCTCTTCGAGCGGCGCGGGCACTTCGCGCACTGGTGTGCGCGCGCCTGGTCGTGGCTGATCCTGGCGACGACGGGCGTCAGCGTGGAGATGTCCGGCTTCGAGCAGCTCGCGCGCGACAGCACCTACATCTTCGTGGCCAATCACCAGAGCCTCTACGACATTCCGGTGTTGTTCGCCTCGCTCCCGTACCAGGTGCGGATCATCGCCAAGGAGTCGCTCGGGTCGTTTCCGTTCCTGGGGTGGCACCTGCGGCGCACGGGGCACCTGCTGGTGGACCGCCGGCGCCCCGATCGCGCCGGCATCCTCCAGCGCTGGCGGGCACTCGTCGGGGACGGGCTTTCGCTCATGATCTTTCCGGAGGGCACGCGCAGCGTGGACGGGCGGGTCGGCTCGTTCAAGGCCGGCAGCTTCCTGCTGGCGATCGAAGCCGGCCTGCCGGTGGTGCCGCTCTCGATCGACGGCACGCGGCGCGTCATGAAAAAGGGGCAGTTGACGGCGACGCCCGGCCATGTGCGGCTGACCGCGCACGCGCCAATCGAGACGTCGGGACTCGAGGCCGGCGCCGCCCGGACGCTGGCGGAGCGCGCCCGCTCGACCGTGGTCGAGGCGGCGCAGGAAATGTGATAGAAACGGCCTCCGGGCTCTAATGCGCCGGCCTCCAGGCGCCGAAACAGCCGGCAAGGTCGCGTGCGATCTCTGGTCGCCGCACGGGAGGGATCGCGCAAATGAACATGGGACAGTCTTTGATCATCAAGGGTGAGCTCAGCGGTGGAGAGGACCTGGCGCTCGACGGCCGCGTCGAGGGCAAGATCAGCCTGCCCGATCACGTGCTCACGGTGGGTGCCAACGCCAACCTCAACGCCGAGATCATCGCGAAGGCCGTGATCATTCTCGGCACCGTCAACGGGAACGTGACGGTCAAGGACAAATTCGAGCTGCGGGCCGGCGGGTCGATGGAAGGCCAGCTGGTCGCGCCGAAGGTGACGATGGCCGAGGGCGCGACGTTCAACGGCAAGATCGAGATGCCGAAGAAGGGCGACAAGGCCTGACGTGCGCGTGCACGTGGCGCCGGACCTCGCGGAGGTGGTCCGGCTCGGCGTGCTCGTCGTGGCCGGCGCCGACAACGGCACGCGTCACCCGGAGCTGGACCCCGGGCTTGCCGCGGCGGAAGCGGCGGCCCGCCAGGGGCCGGACGGCGATCCCCAGGCCGTCCGCGCCATGTACCGCCGGATCGGCCTCGACCCGACGCGCACGCGGCCCTCGTCTGAAGCCCTGCTCCGGCGGATCCGGAAGGGGAATCCCCTGCCGCGCATCAACCCTCTCGTGGACGTCGTCAACTGGTGCTCCCTCGAGTTCCAGCTGCCGTACGGGCTGTACGACCTCGAGCGCGTGTCGCCGCCGGTCGAGCTCCGTATCGGGCGCGACGGCGAAGAGTACGAGGGCATCCGCAAGGACGTCGTCCACGTTGCCGGCCGCCTGACCCTGGCCGACAATCGCGGGCCGTTCGGCAACCCGACGTCGGACTCCGCGCGAGCGATGGTCACCTCGTCGACGCGCGCGGCGCTGTGCGTCGTGTTTGCGCCCGCCCGCACCGGGCCTGCTCGCCTGGATTCCGTGCTCGACTCCACGGCGGCCCGCCTCGCCCGGTTCACCGGTGCGCAGGTATCGGAGCGGGCCGTCATATAATTTCCGGCGTGGCCGGCCCGCGCCCCGCAGCCCCGCACCGCACCCCGGCACCGTCCACCGCCGCATGCGCGTAGTGGCCATCGTCGCCGCCGGCGGCCGGGGAACGCGGCTGGGCACGGCCCGGCCGAAGCAGTTCCTCGATCTTGGCGGCCGGCCGATCCTCGAGCGGAGCGTGTCGGCGCTCCTGGAGTGCCCGCTGATCGAGCTGGTGGTTGTCGCGCTGGCTCCAGAGGTGGCGGCGCGGCCGCCCTCGTATTTGACGCGGCAGGCGGACAAGGTCGTCGTGGTCGCGGGCGGCGACCGGCGGCAGGACTCCGTCGCCAACGCCTTCGCGGCGGTGCCGCTCGAGGCCGAAGTCGTCGTCATCCACGACGCGGCGCGCCCGTTCGTGGACCGGGTGACGATCGAGCGGACGATTGCCGCCGCAGCGTCCGGCGGGGCGGCCATCTGCGCACTGCAGGCCAGGGACACCGTGAAGCTGGCCGGACGTGACCGAGCCCCGTCCGCCGCCGTGCCCGCGGTGAAGCGCACGTTGCCGCGGGAGACGATCTACCTGGCACAGACGCCGCAGGCGTTCCGCCGCGACGTGCTCGCGCGCGCCATTGCGCTCGGGCAGGAGGGCGCCGACGCGACCGACGAGGCCACGCTGGCCGAGCAGGCGGGCGCGACCGTCCTCATCGTGCCGGGCGATCCGTCCAACCTGAAGATCACGACGGCCGCCGATCTGGCGTTCGCTCGCGGCCTGCTCCTCGAACGGGGAGAGCGTGTCTGAGATGTTCCGCGTGGGAATCGGCTACGACTCGCATCGCCTGATCGAAGGCCGGGCGCTGGTGCTCGGCGGCGAGCGCATCCCGCACACGGCGGGCCTCAAAGGGCATTCCGACGGCGACGTGCTCTGCCATGCCATCACCGATGCCGTGCTCGGCGCGGCCGCCGAGGGCGACATCGGCCGCCACTTTCCAGACACCGACCCGCGCTGCGCGGGGGCCAACAGCCTGGAGCTGCTGCGCCAGGCCGTCGCCATCGTCCGCACGGCGGGGTATGCGGTGGAGAACGTGGACGCCGTCGTGATCACCGAGCTGCCGAAGCTGGCGCCGTACGTGGACCGCATCCGCGCCACGCTGGCCGGCGCGCTCGGCGTCCTGCCCGACGCGGTGAGCGTCAAGGGCAAGACCAACGAGGGCATGGGGGAGGTCGGCCGCGGCGAGGCCATGGCGTCGCACGCCGTCGCGTTGCTGCGCCGCGTCTGAACCTCAATCGTCAATCGTCAATCATCAATCATCAATGAGATTGCGCTTCGCGCCCAGCCCGACGGGGCACCTGCACGTGGGCAACGCCAGGACGGCGCTGTTCAACTGGCTGCTCGCGCGCGGGCGGCAGGGCGCATTCGTGCTCCGGATCGAGGACACCGACCGCGAGCGCTCGACGGCCGAGTCGGAGCGGGCGATCCTCGACGACCTGCGCTGGCTGGGGCTCGACTGGGACGAAGGGCCTGACCGCGGCGGCCCGCACGGCCCGTACCGGCAGTCGGAGCGGGCCCCGATCTACGCGGAGCACGCGGCACGGCTCCTGGCGGACGGTCGCGCGTACTACTGCTTCTGCTCCCCCGGACAGCTCGACGCCGACCGCCAGGCGGCGCTCGCAGCTGGAACGCCGCCCCGCTACAGCGGGCGCTGCCGTGGCGTGCCGCCGGCCGATGCCGCGCGCAGGCGGCAGGACGGCGAGCCGGCCGCGATCCGCTTTTTGGTGCCGGACCGTCGCGAGCTCGCGTTCGACGACCTGGTCCGCGGACGGATTGTCGTGGCCAGCGACGAGATCGGCGACCCGATCCTCGTGCGGTCCGATGGCACGCCCGCCTACAACTTCGCCGTCGTCGTGGACGATGCGGCGATGAGCATCACGGATGTGATCCGCGGCGAGGATCACATCTCGAACACGTTCAGGCAGATCCTGCTGTACGAGGCGCTCGGGTATGCCGCGCCGCGATTCGCGCACGTGTCGCTGGTGCTTGGTCCCGATCACGCCCCGCTCTCCAAGCGTCACGGCGCCACGTCGGTCGCGGAATTCAGGGCGAAGGGTTACCTGCCGGAGGCGCTGGTGAACTACCTGGCGCTCATCGGGTGGTCGCCGGGTGGCGGAGACGAGCTGCTGAGGCTGCCGGAGCTCGCGCGCCGCTTCTCGCTCGACGCGGTGAGCCACAGCGCCGGCGTCTTCGACGAGGAGAAGCTGGCCTGGGTCAACCGGCACTACCTGAAGGAGGCGGACGGGGCGCGCCTCGCGTCCCTGGCGGTGCCCTACCTGCAGCAGGCCGGGATGCTGACCGTCGCCCAGCCAGGACCCGAGCTGGCGCGCTGGCTCGAATCCGCGCTGCCGATGGCGACCGGGTCGGTGGATCGGCTGTCGGAGGTGCCCTCGCGCCTGCACCTGATCTTCGCGTTCGACGCGGCGCTGGCCGCGGCGCGGGACCCGGTGCGGGCGGAGTTCGGCTCCGAGGCGCCGCGGACGGTGGCGCGCACGCTCGCGGAGGAGCTGGCCGGCGCGCCGCGCCTCGTCGATCGCGAGTCGTTCCGTGCGCTCGCCCAGCGGGTGCGCGGGCGGACGGGGCAGAAGGGACGCGGTCTCTTCCATCCCATTCGCGTGGCCTTGACCGGCGAGGCCGACGGCCCCGAGCTGGACCTGCTCGTGCCGGCCATCGAGCGCGCGGTGCTGCTGCCGGCCGACGCGGGCCTGGCGCCGGTCATCGGCTGCCGCGAGCGCGCGGAGCAGTTCGTGGCGGCGCTGGGGCTCTGATGCAGGTGTTCGGCATCAACCCGGTGCTCGAGGCGCTGAAGGGCGGGCGCGTCACGCGGCTGCGCGTGGGCAGCCGCTCGGATCGCCGCGTGCAGCAGGTGCTGAGTGAAGCGGGACGCCATTCGGTGGCCGTCGAGCAGGTGGACGCCGCCGTGCTGGATCGGCTCAGTCGCGGCGGCGTGCACCAGGGCGTGGTGGCCGACGTGGAGGCGCCGCGTGGGCGCGGGATGGCGGACCTCCTGCGCGAGTCGCCCGGGGCGCCGCTGTTCGTGGTGCTCGACGGCGTCGAGGATCCGCACAACGTCGGCGCCATCGTCCGCAGCGTGGATGGCGTCGGCGGCACGGGTCTGGTCCGCCAGACGCGACGCGCGGCGGCGCTCGACGGCGCGGCGGCGAAGGCCTCGGCGGGCGCCGTGGCGCACGTGCCGGTCGTGGACGTGGTGAACATCGCGCGCGCGCTCGAGGAGCTGAAGGGGCTGGGTGTGTGGACGATCGGCCTGATGGACGACGCGCCCGAGTGCTACGACGAGGTGGACTGGACGCTGCCGAGCGCGATCGTCCTCGGGGCGGAGGGGAGCGGCCTGCGCCGGCTCGTGCGGGAGCGCTGCGATCGGCTGGTGGCGATCCCGATGGGCGGCCGCGTGAGCAGCCTGAACGTGTCGGTAGCGGCGGGGGTGGTGCTGTTCGAGGCCGCGCGGCAGCGGCGGCTGAGCCTGTGACGGCGTAGAATTGCCGGGCGAGATCATGCCCGACGTCTCGGTCGTTGCCCTCCTCTCCGCCTACAACGAGGCCGACATCGTCGGCAGCGTCGTGCGCGACCTGGTCGCCCAGGAAATCCAGGTGTACTTCATGGACGATGGCTCGACCGACGGGACGCTCGAGGAGATCGAGCCGCTCGTCGGGAACGGCGTGCTGGGCATCGAGCAACTGCCGCATGGCGTCGAGGCCTCCAACCGGTTCGACTGGGAGCGCATCCTGCAGCGGAAGGCCGATCTGGCGCTCAGGCTGGATGCCGACTGGTTCATCCACCAGGATGCCGACGAGTTCCGCGAGACGCCCTGGATCGGGTGCTCGCTTCGCGAGGGCATCGCGGTCGTCGACGCGCTCGGGTTCAACGCCATCGCGTTTCAGTGCCTCGACTTCCGGCCTACCGACGACGCGTTCCAGCCGGGCGACGACGTCCGGCAGGTGCTCACGTTCTGCGAGCCGGCCGCACCGTACGATCGCGTACGCGTCAACTGCTGGAAGCGGGGTTCGCAACCGGTAGACCTCGTGACCAGCGGCGGACACGAGGCGGCATTCGAGGGGCGCCGCGTGTTCCCCCTGCCGTTCGTGTTGCGGCACTATCCGGTGCGCAGCCAGCACCATGGCGAGCGCAAGATCCTTCATGAGCGCCGGCCGCGGTTCAGGCCCGAAGAGCGTGCCAGGGGTTGGCACGTGCAGTACGACGGCGTGTCGGTCACTACCGGCTTCATCCGCGATCCGCAGACGCTGGCCCGATACGATGCCGTGGCGCAGCGGGCGGAGATGGCCGTGCGGCACCTCGCGAGCCAGCAGCAGGCGATTGCCGACGCAAGGGAAGCGTTGCAGCGGGCCACGGTCGATCTGGCGCGAGAGACCCGCCGCGCGCGTGAGCTGGATGAGGTCGCGACGGCCGCGAACGAGGAGATCTCCCGGCTCGAGTCCGAGCTGGGAGAGCGCACGCGCACGCTGCAGGCCATTGAGCGATCCTTGAGCTGGCGGTGGACCCGCCCGGTCCGCGCACTGCTGCGCGTGCTCAGGGGATACTGAGATGGCCGCCCCGCTCGCCCGGTCAGGCGCGCCAACGACGGCGCCCGCCGTGTCGGTCATCATGTCGTGCTACAACCTGGGCAGGTACGTTCGCGACGCGATCGAGAGCGTGCTCGCCCAGAGCCGGCAGGACTTCGAGATCGTCGTCGTCAACGATGGCTCGACTGATGAGGAGACCAATCGGATCCTGGGCGCGCTGGACTACCCGCGCACGACCGTCCTCGCCACCGGGAACCGCGGTCTGCCCGCAGCCCGCAATCTCGCCCTCGCCCATGCCCGTGGACGGTACGTCTGCGCGCTCGATGCCGACGACAGGTTGCACCCGTCGTTCTTCGAGAAGACGCTCGCGGTGCTCGACAGCGACTCCGGCGTGGCCTTCGTGTCCACATGGGCGGAGTGCTTCGGGCTGGAGCAGTGGACATGGCGGCAGGAACGCTGTGATTTCCCGGCGCTGCTCGCCGAGTGCGTCGTGCTGACGGCAGCTCCGGTGAGGCGGTCGGCCGTCGAGGCGGTCGGCGGATACGACGAGCGCGCGTATCTGTACGGCTCTGAGGACTGGGATCTCTGGATTTCGCTGGTCGAGCGCGGATATCGCGGCGTGGTCCTTCCCGAGGTTCTGTTCCAGTATCGCCAGCGGCAGGGATCGATGCGGCGCATCGCGGAGGACCCCGCGATTCGCAGCCGGGTCTGGCGCACGCTGCTCGAGAAGCACCGGGACAGCTACACAAGGCACCTGCGCGACGTGCTGCTGCTGCAGGAGGACGAGTGCGGACGCCTCCTGCGCGAGAACCGCCGCATCGAGCACGACCTGACCCTGCATCTCGAGCCGCTGGTCGAGGCCGGGCGGGCGGAGCTGGCGCAGCTCGAGGCGCTCGCTGGCGGCGGCCCAGCCACCGGCTCCGCGCCTGCCCCCCTTGCCCATGCGCTCGCCGCCGCCCGGGCCGAAGTGGACGCGCTGCGTTCCTCGTGGAGCTGGCGTGTGACGGCGCCCCTCCGCGGGGCGTACGATCTGTTACTGGCGGCACGACGGCGGTTCGTGGCGCCAAAGGCCGACGGATAGGCCAATGGCCGCGCCTCTTCCTGACATCGCCGTCGTCATCCCCTGCCATGACCTCGGTCGTACGCTCGAGGAGACCGTGGACAGCGCGCTCGCGCAGACGCGCCGCCCGGCCGAGAATCGTCGTGATTGACGATGGATCGACCGATGTGTACACGAGGCAGGTCATCGAGCAACTCGTGCGGCCGGCGACTCGTGTCGTCTCGGCGCCCCACCGAGGAGTTGCAGTTGCGAGGAACACCGGCGTCGCCGTGACCCGCGCCGAGTACATCGCGCTGCTCGACGCCGACGACGTGATGACACCGCGGTATCTCGAGCGGCTGGGAGAACGGCTCGATCTCGATGCCTCCTTGGGCTTCGTCTCCAGCGGTGTCCAGGCGTTCGAGGGCGCCGATTATCGCTGGACGCCGCCGTCCACGTCACTCCCGGGGACGCTCACGCGTGGATCGGTCCACATCAGCTCGTTGTTCCGGCGCAGTCTCTGGAACGCGGTTGGCGGCTTCGACCCGGTCCTGACCGCGTATGAGGATCTCGACTTCTGGCTCCAGGCGATCGGCAGGGGGTTCACCGGACAGATCGTGGACGAACCGTTGCTCCTCTATCGCGTCCGGCCGGACTCTCGATTCCACCGCGGGATCGAGCCTGCGGCGTACCGCGCCGCCATGAGCCGCATCCTCGACAGGCACGCTGACGTGCTCGAGACGTTTGGGACGGAGGTCCTGGCCGACAAGGATGACTTCCTGGCCGAGCTCGCCGCACATCACCGCCACCTCGCTCAGCGTCGCGCCGCCCTCGAGGGCGAGCTCGATGATCTCGAATCTCGCGTCGCGGCTGCCCGCCGTGGGCTTGCGTTGCCCGGGCCGGCGGGTGGACTCGCGGATGGCGAGCGGGTCGCCTGGGCCGACAGCGCTCTGAAACGCGCTATCGACGCGGGCCTTCAAGAACGACGATGGCTGATCCGGGGCCGGACCGCGGTGCTGAGCGATGCCCTCTGGGCCCTTGGCGGAATGGACGTCCTCCCCTGGGACGCTGACGAACCCATTCCATCCGGGAGGCGCCGCCTCCTGAACGACTCGGCTGCTCTCGAGGCGGCATCGCTCGACACCCTGATCATCCTCGCGCTCGGGGCAGAACCGTCGGAAGCCGACCTCGCGGGGGTGCTGCGGACCCTGAAGCCCGGTGGGACGCTGATGCTCATGGCAGCCGGGAGTGGCGCGGCGGCCATTGCTGAAGCCGGAGACGGCGAGGCGCCCGCCGCGATCCGGCTGCGCACTGCCCTCGCACGGGTGCTCCCGATGAGGGCGTTTGACGTGGACGGGAGAGGTGGCGTTCTGGTCTCGGCCTGCGCGCGCGTCGGGTGCCCGGCGCTCCCCCGGTTGACCTGGTCCCGGCGCACGGCGCCAGTCGCGAGGGACACAGCAGGCGTGGTGCTCGGCTACCACCGCATCGCGGCACTTTCACCCGACTCCCACAAGCTCTGCATCAGGCCGGAGCAGTTCCGCGAGCACATCCGCTATCTCGCCGACCACTGCACGGTGATGCCGCTGGTGGACTTCTTTCTGGCATCCCGCAGCGGCGCGCTGCCCCCCCGGGCCGTGGCACTGACGTTCGACGACGGGTATCGCGACGCGCTGACGACGGCCGCGCCGCTGCTGGCCGAGGCAGGGCTGCCGGCGACGTTCTTTGTGAATACAGACCGCATCGACGAATCGCACGAGGGGTGGCACGACGAGGTCGAGCGCATGCTGTTCGACGCTGCATCCCTGCAGGCGATCCGGATTCCGACTCCCTCCGGTCCACTGCACCTCGAGCTCGGCACGCCGGAGGGTCGCCGTCAGGCGCAGCGTGCCCTCCACGGCGTGCTGCTGCCGGCATCTGCAGCCGAGCGCGATGCCATCCTCGAAGCATTGGCACTCTCGAAGGGCGTGGGCCGCGCTCGGCGTGAAGACTACCGTGTGCTGTTGGCCGACGAGATTCTGGCGCTCTCCCGGATGCCGGGCATGGAGGTTGGATCACATTCGGAGCACCACCTGCTGTTGCCCCGGCACCCGCCGGACGTGCAGCGCGCCGAACTGGCCCGCGCGAAGCGCTCGCTGGAGGCGCTGCTCGACCGCGCCGTCGTGTCGTTCGCCTATCCCTTCGGAGAGCACGACACGGCGCTCGGCGAGATAGTGCGCGCCACGCCGCACCTGCTGGCGGTGACCGTGCAGCCCGGCGTCGTGACGGCCGACAGCGACCCCATGCGGCTGCCGCGCCTCGAGGCGCCGGCGGAGGGGTTCGCCGTGGCGCTCGATCGCCTGTTCGATGTCGGCAGGGAAAGCCGCGGGCCCGCGCTCTCGGTTACCGCGCCGGTCGCTCCCGGGGCCGCCAATCAACGGGTTCGGGCCACGTGGACCCAGAACGATCAGCTCTCGCGTCACGAAATTGCGGCAGGCAGGTCGGTGCTGGCGTCGCGGCCGCAGTTCCTGATCATCGATCCGTCCTCGCGCTGTAACGCCCGCTGCGTCATGTGCCCGGTGTCGTTCCGCGCGCCGGGCGATTCCGGTCTCGACATGCCGCCGGCCCTGTTCGAGACGCTCGCGCCGCTCGTGTCCACCGCCTCGCAGATCAATCTGTTCTCGAGTGGCGAGCCGACTCTGGCCGCCGGGATGGTGCAGATGGTTGGAGAGGTGCGTCGGCGGGCACCCGCCCACGCGAAGATCTGCCTGTCTACCAATGGCAAGCGCGTATCTCCGGCCTTCGTCGATGCCGCGCTGTTCGAGAATGTCGGGCTGCAGTTCTCGGTGGACGGCGGGACGAAGGACGTGTTCGAGCGCATCCGCCGCGGCATCCGGTTCGAGGACCTGCTGGCCAGCCTCAGGCTGGTGCAGGAGCGAAAGGGGAGCCGCCCCCACCCGATGCTGACATTCTCGTCCACGATGTCGAAGCGGAACATCCACGACCTGGCGAATATCTTCGTTCTCGCGAAGACGTACGGCGTCGAGCACGTGTACTTCTACGACGAGGACCCCGAGGTGCCGGAAGAGGAAGCGTTCGTTCTCGACGAGTCGGATCGGCAGACCTTCGAGGCACAGCTGCCCCGAATCGAGGCAACGTGGGTTGCCTACTCGAACGGCCTCCACTTCAGGGGCCGCCGCGGCCTGCTGGCGGTCGAGCCGCCGCCGCCGGCGAATCCGCCCTGGCTCACCTGCACGGCGCCCTGGAAGGTCCTTCATGCCAGGGCGGACGGCAGCGTCCGCACCTGCTGCACGCTCCGCCAGTCGATGGGCAACCTCACGCAGCAGTCGATCGAGGAGGTGTGGAACGGCGAGGCGTACGTCCGGCTGCGGCGCGCCTTCCTGACCCAGTCGGGCATCCCCGGCACGTGCTACCGCTGCACGGACCCGCTCAGGACCTGGGGACGACCCGCGGAGGCAGACCGCTCGCCTCATCCGGCTTGACGGCCCGCATCGCCAGCACGGTCGCTGCCAGGCGGTCGTGCGTCCAGAGCTCCGCCTCGGTGAGCTCGTGGCTCGCGACGCCGTAGAGCGACGCGCTCGTGGTGAGCACGTTGCCGTACGAGGTGACGTGAATCTCGCCTGACGGAAATGCCGCCGCGCCGAGCTGCCTCACGCCATCCTCCGTCAGACGCCAGAAGTCCCGCCCCCGCCCGTACTCGACGGACGTCAGGCTCGCAGCCGGGAACGTCGCCAGGAGAACCCCTCCCGGCCTGAGCACGCGGGCGCACTCGCGGATTGCGGCCGTCATGTCGTCGATTGCATGGAGCGTCTGCGTCAGGATGAGGCAATCGTAGGCGTCATCGGGAATGTTTGGCGCGGCCCTGAGGTCGGCGACGATCGTTGCCGCCTGGTTCTCGGGAGAGATGTCGAGGACGTCGCTCAGCGTGACGCGCAATCCGCCGAACTGGCGCGAGTACACCGGTTCCTGCACTTCCAGGACCGTGCCGTGGATGTCGTCGGCGTGCCGCCGGAGAAAGTCGACGATGTAGGACCGGTCCACCGGGAGCCCGCGGTCGAAGCCCCACTGATTGGAGAGCGGAGCCAGGCGCCGGTGCCCCCCCCACGGGATGTCGGCCCGGCCATCATCCGCGAGGGTCGCCCTGGCCGTTTCGATGCGCCGGCGCGTCGCGTCCATCGATGCTGTCGTCGCGCGCCGTTGGTGGCAGAGCGCACGACGTCGCAGGCTCACATCGTGCGCGCGTGTGTGTTGGCCGGACAACGCATCGAGCCAGAACGTGGAGAACGTCCCGCGATGACGCGCGATGATGGCGGCGACCGCCCGGGCGCGTGCGCGCGGATCGTGGGAGGCGGCCTCGTCCTCTTGCTCCACGAGCGTGAGCCGGTGCGCTACGCCCGCACCGCTGGCGAGCACCAGCCGGAGAAAGAACTCGAACGAGGCGAGCAGCGGCAGGGTCTCGTCGAACCCCCCCACGGCGTCGAACGACGTTCGGCGGAACACCGAGGAGCGATGTGCCGCGTCGAAATCGGCGATCAGGCCGCCTGCGTCAAGGCAGGCCGGAGACGTTCGCCGGGACTCGCCAGCCACGCCGCAGACGACCCAGCCCGTGGACACGAGCGATGGCGCCGGATCGGCGAGCATCAAGTCCGTCGACAACCGCGTGAAACGCCGGTCGAGCTGATCTCCGGCCTCCAGGCACGACAGCAGCGGAGCGCTCGTGCCTCGCACGCCCGCGTTCCACGCGGCGCCTGGCGTGTCGGAGAAGGACTCGACCAGGGGAAGCTCCCGATGGCGGGCGAACGCGTCGAGCCAGGGACGCACCGCAGATGGCGTCGTCCTGTCGGAGACCAGCACCACGCCTGCAGCGCCGGCGTCCTGCCGCTCGATCGACCGAATCGTGTCGAAGAGCCGATGCGCCAGGCGGCCGCACCGCACCACGAGCCCGATCCCCGGAGTCACCGGCGGCCACCTCGGATCAGGTCGAGCAACGCCCTCAGCGGCGCAGTGAGGCGCCAGCTCGCCGACGAGCGGAGTGCCGCCACCTCGCGCGCAAGCGACTCGGCCTGCTCCCGAGCCCGTCCAACGCAGAGTACGTCCCGGACCCTACGCTCGAGGACCGACATATCGTCGGCGAGCTGCAGCGCGACGCGGGAGTCTCGTGCGAGATCCTGTTCCAGCGTTGCGTTGTCGCGTGCGTGCCTGCCAATCAGCTCTTCCCGGGCGGCAAGCACCTCCGGCAGGTGCGCGAGAAATGTCCCGGCGTGCGCCAGCAGCCACTGCCGCAGGACGCCGGCCTCGGCAACGGCATCGGCATCAGTATCGAGCCGCGGAGGGAGGTCGGCTGGATCTTCGCTGCGGCTGTGAAGCAGCACTTCGGGGACGATGACGCCGTGGCGGCCCGCCTCGACGAGCCTGATCCACAGGTCCCAGGCCGCGTACCGCTGCGGAAGCCGTTCGTCCAGCCCGCCAACCGCTTCAAGCGACGGTCGTCGAACGAGTGCCGCGTCGCTCACCGTGTTTTCGGCCAGCAGGGCCGGGAAGTCGCAGTCGACCGACGCGTTCGGACCCTCGCAGCTCTCCAACCAGTGGGATGCGAAGGCGGCGTCCGGATGTTCGTCGAGCGCCCGGACGGACCGTTCGAGAAAGGTCGGGACCGGACGGTCCTCGGCCTCGAGCGCGCAGACCAGCTCGCTGCGAGCTTCGCGAAGGCCGGCATTGCGCGCCGCTGCCCAGCCGCTGCCCGCGACGTGCACCACGCGCCCGCGGCTCCCGTTCGCCGCCAGGAGGTCCGGCAAGGCCGCGCCGTCGCGCGCGTCGCGCACGACGATGCACTCGAAGTCCTGGAAGGTCTGGGCTGCCACGGCGTCGAGCGTCTCGTGCAGCTCGGTGCCGCGGTCGCTGCACGCCACGATCACGGAAACGCGCGGCATGTCGGCAACCGAGGTCAGTGGGCGCGCCCGCGTGGTTCGCCGGAGGCCAATACCCGCTGGTAGCTCGAAGCGACCTCTCCGGGATCGCCTTCCGCTACCACGCGCCCCGCATCGAGCAGAATCGCGCGGTCGCAGAACCTGGTGATCGTTCGCGGGTCGTGGCTGACGAGCAGCACGGCATGCCCGGCCGCGCGCAACTCGCGGTACCGTTCCTCGCACCGCGCCCGGAACCCCGCGTCGCCCACCGCGAAGATCTCGTCCAGCACCAGCACGTCGCGAACCGCCCTGAATGCCACCGAATAGGCGAGGCGCGACGCCATCCCGCTCGAGTAGTGCTTCAGCTTCATCCGCGCGAAGCGCTCCAGCTCCGCGAACGCGAGGATCGGCTCGAGGGCGTCGCGAATCTCCTTCAGCGACAACCCCATCACCGCCCCGATGAGATAGACATTGTCGATCGCGTCCAGCTCCAGGTTCCAGCCGACCCCCAGCTCGAGGATTGGCGTCAGGCCCGCGTGCACGAGAACCCGCCCGCCGTCCGGCTGGTAGATGCCGCAGATGATCTTCAGCAGCGTGCTCTTGCCGCAGCCGTTGCGGCCCATGATGCCCAGCGTCTCGCCCGGCTGCAGCTCGAGGCTCACCTCGTCCAGCGCGCGCAGCGGGTCGAAGCGCCTCCGCTCGAAGAGGCCGAACACGTGCTCGCGGACGGTCGTGCGCCTGACGCTGGGGATCTCGAACGTCTTGCTCACGCCCGCCACCTCGATCAGCGCGCGGCTCACAGGTACTCCGCCGCACGCGGCGCGAAGCGCCGGAATACCAGGACGCCCACCGTGAGCATCGCCACCGCCATCAGCGTGAGATCCGCATGCGCGCGCAGCGTCGGCACCGAGCCGTCCACCAGCACCGCACGCGAGAACTCGATCACCGGCGTGGGCGGCCAGAGGTACAGGAGGAGGTGGAATCGCACCGGGATGACGCCCAGCGGGTAGATGATCGGGGCCACGAAGAAGCCGGCCTGCACCACCACCTCCCAGACCTGGTTGAGATCCCGATAGCGCAGGAAGAGCACGCTCGTTGCCAGCGAGAAGCCGGCGACCAGCGCCACCAGGTGCACCAGGTACAGGGCGAACAGCACCAGGGCGGCGCCGCCCGGCGGGCGACCGGACCACGTGAGGAACACGGCGATGACCACGCTGAAGACCGTGAGCGTGATGAGCGCGTTCGAGAGCGAGGTGACCACCACGATCCACGAGGGGAAGCGGGCTTTCGACAGCAGGAAGCCCTTCGCGTGGAGGGAGGTCATGCCGGTCTTGGTGCCCTCGGCGAAGAAATCCCACAGGAACAATCCGATGATCAGATCGAGCTTGTAGGTGGGATCCGAGGCGAACACCAGGGAGAACACGGCCACCAGCACGACGAACATGAGCGTCGGCTTGAGCAGGGCCCAGACGAAGCCGCTGAGCGTGCCATGGTACCTGGCCTTGAAGTCGGTGCGGACGAGCGTCCAGACCAGCCCGGGCACCGCCACCCGGCCCGCGCGGGCCCGATCGACGTCACCTGACAGGCTGGCCGGTTGCGAGCGCGCGGCGATTCCTCTCGAGGCAGTCGTCATTCCCCGGCGTCTCCGGCGCGATCCGCGCCACTTCCTCACACAGGCGCAGCGCCTCGGCCGGATCGTGATCCACCGACTCCGCAATGAGCGCCAGCGACTGCCGCGCGGCCACGTCGTCGGGATGCACCGCGAGGGCGTCGCGGTAGTGCACCCGGGCTTCTTCGTACCGGCCGGCCAGCATGGCCACCGCACCCAGCCCGTTGCGAGCGACCACCGACGCCGGCTGGACCTGCTCGAGCTGACGGAACGCGCCGACGGCTTCGTCCAGCCGGTGCAGCTCCGCCAGGCACAATCCGAGCTTCATGTACGGCACCGGCTCGACGGGCCGCAGCTTGATGGCCATACGATACTCGCCCAGCGCTTCCTCCCGCGAGCCCACATCGTGGAGCGCTTCACCCAGCAGCAGGTGCGGTACCCACACGTCGGGCGCCTTCTCCACCGCATCCAGCCAGAGGCGTACCGGATTGGCCCAGACCCCGTTCCGCATGACGGTCAGGCCTCCGAGCACCGTCAGCCAGGCCGCCAGCGCACACCGTAGCAGGATCCGCGCCAGCTGGCTCCCCGTGTTCACATGGGCCCACGCCCAGGCGAGCCCCGCTCCCGTCGCCAGGCAGAGGCCGGCGCCCGCGAGATAGACCCGGTGTTCGGCCATCGGCTCGCCGAGGTCGAGCAGCACCAGCACCGCCGAAGGCACCAGCAGCAGCAGGAACCACACCATTCCCACGGCCACCAGCGCATTCCGGCGTCGCAGCCGCCAGGCCAGAGACAGCCAGCCGGCCAGCCAGGCCAGCGCCAGATACAGGCGCACGTCCAGCACGCTCCGCAGGTCCTCCACTTCATGGAAGATCGACTGGCCCGCCGGCGCCACCAGCATCCAGAAATAGCGGAACGCCACGATGATCTCGAGGGGCGCGAAGCGCCAGATGATCTCCGTCTGGTCCGGGTTCTCCACGAGCAGCAGGATGCCCAGCCGCGCCACGCCGGCGGCAATCGTCAACAGGAGCAGCGGCAGATACACCCGGCGGAACCGGTGTTTCCACCCGGTCTCCGACGCCCCGAGGACGTAGTGGTCGTACAGCGAGGCGACCACGGGCCAGAAGATGGCCACTTCCTTCGAAAAGAGGGCCGCGACCCACAGGCCCACCGACACCATCAGCCAGCGCGTGCCGTCCCCACGCATCCACCGCCGGCACGCGAGGAGCGCCAGCAGGAAGAAGGCCGAGTACAGCACTTCCGAGCGACCGCTGATGTACCCGACGGCCTCGGTCATCATCGGGTGCAGGCCGAACACCGATGCCGCCACGAACGCGACGATCGTCGGGTTCATCCGCGCCGCCGCCCCTGGCGGAGCACGCCGCCCGATGTCCTCCGTGGCGACCCAGGCCAGCTGGAAGAGCAGCAGGACGTTCAGCATGTGCAGCAGCACGCTCGTCGCGTGGTGCCCGAGCGGCTGGCTGGGCCACACCGCCCGGTCGAGCGCATAGGAGTAGTTCACGAGCGGACGCATCGACTCCCGGAGCACGATGCGCTTGAACTCGGTGATATCGGCAATGGACGGGTTGTTCAGGACGGTGCGGTTGTCGTCGTAGACGTACGGGTTGTGCAGGGCGTTGACGTAAATCAGCCCCGAGTAGACGACGGCCAGGCCGGCCAGCCACCAGTACCGCCCGCGGCCGGGCGGGCGTGGAGATTGCTTGGGGGGGACCTGGCGAGGCATGCGGCGACGGTGGTAAGTCTAGAAACCGACCGGCGCTTACAATTCTGCAAACTCTGGCTCTGTGTATCTTTCTTGCAACACAAATGTCTCTCCGTATACTCCACGTCACGCCCTATTTCCAGGACGCCTGGGGTTACGGTGGTATCCCTCGCATTGCCACGACGCTCGCACGGGAGCTCCAGCGCCGGGGCCACCACGTGACCGTGTGCACCACCGATGTCGCCGATGCCGCCCATCGCGCCGCGCCTCGGGCGGCCGGGAGCAGCCCCCCCGGGCTCGACGTCCGGGTATTCCCGAATCTCTCGAACCGGCTCGCCTTCCACGCGCAGTGCTTCCTGCCGCGGGGCCTCAACGCGTACCTGGCCGCCCACGCGGCGTCGTTCGACGTCGCGCACCTCCACGCCTGCCGCAACCTGCCGGTGTCGATGGCGGCCTTCCACCTTCGACGCGCCCGCGTACCGTACGTGCTCGCGCCGAACGGGACGGCGCCCAGGCTCGAGCGCCGCAGGCTGGCCAAGTGGATGTACGACCATACGGTGGGCCGAGGCGACCTCGACCGCGCGGCGGGGATCCTGGCAGTGACCGTCGCCGAGCGTGTGCAGCTCGAGTCGCTCGGCGTGCCGGCCTCTCGAATCCGGCTCGTGCCCAACCCGCTCGACCTGGACGAGCACGCCGCGCCACCGGCGCGCGGCCGGTTTCGCGCGCGCCACGGGCTGGGCGACGTCCCGCTCGTGATGTGCGTCGGCAAGCTCACGCCGCGGAAGCGGGTGGATGTCCTGGTTCGCGCGCTGGCCCGCCTGGACCCCGAGGTGCACCTCGCCGTCGTCGGCAACGACCTGGGGAGCCTCGACGGGCTGCGCCGCCTGGCCGCCCGGCTCGGCGTCTCGAGCCGTGTGCTGTTCACCGGCCTGCTCGCGGGACCCGAGCGCCTCGAGGCGATGGCCGATGCCGATCTGGTCGCCCACCCCGGCGCGGACGAGATCTTCGGCCTGGCCCCGCTCGAGGCATTGCTCGTCGGGATCCCCGTGGTCGTTGCCGACGACTCGGGCGCGGGAGAAATCGTTCGATCCGCTGGCGGCGGCCTCGTGGTCCCCGAGGGCGACGTTGACGCCTTCGCCGTCGCGATCCGCCAGATCCTGTCCGCTCGCGGCGACTGGCGCACGCGGGCGGCCGGGGGAGCCTCTCACGTCCGGGCCCGATTCGCTGGCGCTACGGTTGCGGCTCAACTCGATGCCCTCTATCACGAGCTCAGTGCGGCGCACTGACGGCGTTTCGGTCGTCGTGCCCGTCAGGAATGGCGCGCGCTGGCTCGTCGAGGTCCTCGACGCCGTCCTCGCCCAGGATCCGGGCGGCGCCTTCGAGGTGCTCGTCGTGGACGACGGCAGCACGGACGGGTCGAGGGCAGTGCTCGCCGCGTACGCGGGGGACCGGCGCGTCCGCGTGCTCGACGGCCCCAGGCGCGGCGCCGCGGCGGCCATCAATCGCGGTGTGGCCGGCGCACGCCACACGTTGATCGCGCAGGTCGACCAGGACGTGGTGCCGGGGCCCGCCTGGTTGCGCGTGCTGCGCCGGCAGCTCGACGACGACAGCGTCGCGGCCGCGCAGGGCTACTACCTGACCGATCGCGAGGCATCGCTTGTCGCCCGCGTGATGGGGCTCGATCTCGAGCAGCGGTACGAGCGGATCCCGGGCGACGTGACGGATCACGTCTGCACGGGCAACACGCTGTATCGCGCGTCCGCGCTGGAAGCCATCGGCGGCTTCGACGAGTCGCTCGGCTACGGATACGACAACGACGTCAGCTACCGTCTCGCGCGGGCCGGCTTCCGGCTGATCCTGGCGCGCGAGGCCACCAGCCGCCATCACTGGCGCGAAGGCGTCGCCGGCTACCTGGCGCAACAGTACGGCGTCGGCTACGGCCGTCTCGACGTCGTCTCCCGTCATCCGGGACGGTTCGCCGGCGATGCGGTCTCGCCACCGAAGATGATGATCCACCCGCTCGCGTGCTGTGCGGCGATTGCGGCGCCGATGATCGGCGCGCTGGCCGGAGTCCCTGCCGCGGGGGCCCGGGCCGGATGGGCGCTCGTTGCCGCACTGCTCCTCGAGCGAGCCGTGGCAGGCCTGCGTGCCTGGCGGCGCTTTGGCGATCCGGCGGCGCTGGCGTTCCCCGTCTTCCACCTGGCGCGGGACGCCGCCTGGGTCGCGGCGCTCCTCGCCTGGACGACCAGACGGGCAGTGAGGCACCCGGCATCGCCGGATCACAGCATGCGTCCGCGCGAGACCGCCGGCTGGTCCGACGAGGCCGTCTGAGTGGCCGATCGGCGGATCTCCTGGGCCTGGCTGGCGGCGGCGATCGCGCTCTTCACCGCCGACCTGGCGGCGCACCTGCCCGTCACCGACGTCTGCGACCAACTGGCGAAGCGGTTCGGGTTCGAGGCATACGATCGGGCGACTCAGCTGGTGTTCGTCGCGCTCGGCGTCGCGCTCGTCGCGGCGGTGTGGGTCCTGCCGGCCGCCCATCGGCGCGCGGTGCGGCTGGGCCTCGGCGGCGTCCTGCTGGCGGCGGGCCTGGCCAGGGCAGTGCTCCTCGTCTCCGCGATCGAGAACATCCACTATCCGCAATATGCACTGCTCAGCCTGCTGCTGATCCGGGCAGGGCTCGGAATCGAGGACGCGTGGCTGGGCGCGGTCGGTCTCGGCTTCGTGGACGAGGCCTACCAGCACGCCGTCCTGCCGCGCGGGACGCCCGCCTACCTCGACGCGAACGACATCGTCCTGAACGCCATCGGGGCGGTGCTCGGCGTGGTGCTCGCCCTCGCATGGGTCGCGCGTACGCGCCCACGGTCCGCCACGCCGGGGCTGGCGTTCTTCGTGCTGGCGCCGATCGCCGTGGCGGCGGTGGGCCTCGGGCCGCTCGTCTCGGACCCGTTCTACAGCACGACTCCCGGTGGACGACATTTCCACCTGCTGTCGCCGTTCGAGGCCACGGTGGTGCTCGGCCTGCTGTGGGCGGGCGTGCGACGGTTGGCGCTGCTCGGCGGTCAGGCGGCCGGTCCAGGGCCGTAGCGTCCGCGGAAGTGATCGCGGATTCCGCGCACCACGGCACCGACGCGCGCCGTGAGGTGCGCGCCGGGAGCGCGAACGGCATGGGCGAGATTGAGGCCGACGATGCTGGCGCTGCGAAGCGCGGCGGTCAGCGGGCCGCCCGCCGGCACCCCGGAGGCCAGGTGCAGGTGGTTTCGCGCCGCGAAGTACAGGCGTCGCGGGGAGCCGGCGCCCATGGTCCTGGCACCTTCGTGATACGCGACGGCGTGACCGGCAATGCCGCACCGGATGCCCGCGTCGCGGGCGCGAAGACAGAAGGCCAGGTCCTCGAAGGAGAAGAAGTACTCCTCCGGCAGGAGCCCCAGGCGCGCGAACACCGACGCCTCCACGAGCATCACACCGCCGCTGACCCCGTCCACTTCGATCCACCGCGGCGCGGCCGCGGCGTCATACGGCCTGCCTGCGCCGGGGTGGCGCATGCGGCCGCTTCGCGGCGCGTACGTCATGCCGGCGGATGCGATGACCCCGGGCCGCGCACGTGAGAGCAGGACCGGCGCCGCGATGCCGGCGCCCGGATGTCCGGCGAGCGACGCGACCAGCGCAGCCGTGGTGTCGGGCGGGAGGATCACGTCGCTGTTCACGAGCAGCACGTGCGTGGCGCCCCGTTCGAGCGCCACACGGATCCCGACGTTCGCGCCCGCCGGGAAGCCCAGGTTGGCGCGCTGCTCCAGCAGGACCAGATCGGCACCGACGCCATCGAGCGCCGTGCGGCACGATCCGTCGCTCGCCTGGTCGACGACGATGATGTCCGACACGGGCATCCGCGACGCGGCAATCGATCGCACCGCGAGGAGCGTGTCGTCGGATGTCCGGTAGTTGAGAACGACGGCGGCGACCCGGGCTGCCGGTGCGGCGGGACGATCGGCTCCGACCAGGACACGATAGAGGCTCCGCGTCGCGTCCACGTCCTCGTCGAGCCGGCGGACCTCGGGCACTCCCGAGCGCAACCGCGGGAGGAGCCGCGGGTCGTCCACGAGACGCGCCAACGCACGGTGGAGCTCGTCCACGCTTCCCGGAGCGACGAGCAGCCCGTTGACGCCGTCGGTGACCGCCTCCGGGATGCCGCCCGTCCGTGATGCGACCACGGGGACGCCGGCGAGGAATGCCTCGCCGATGACCAGCGGACTGTTCTCCTCCCAGATGGAGGGCACGACGAGGACATCCGCGTCGGCCAGCACGCCCGGAATCTCGTCATGCGACACCGGCCCCCGCAGGTTGAGCCCAGGGATGCCCGCGAACGCGTCCAGTCTCCGGGCGTACGATGCATCGCCGTGATAGGCCGTCACCTGACCGACGAGCGTGAGCGTCGCGCGGCCGGCCGGGAGGCGGGCGAACGCCTCGATCAGCACGTGCGGCGCCTTCGACACCATCAGCGATCCGAGAAATGCGATACGCAGGGGACCGCCGTCGCTCTTCGACGCACCGGCGAACCGCTCGTGGTCGAATCCATACGGCCAGACGATGATCCGGTCGGCGGGCAGGCCGAACCCGAGCGCCCGCTCACGCATGTGCGCCGAGGGGGCCAGCAGCCTCGCCGGCATGCAGCCGATGTCCCGCATGTGCTCGATCCGCGTGCGGGCGACGTCGTGGCGCTCGCCGCCGGCCAGTCGGCCGAGCGCGTGCCCCGCGGCCTCGCGCAGCCGGAACGCCGGCGCCGCGGGAAGCAGCCGCGCGGCACGACGCAGGACGGGGGCGACCGCCGACACGAGGGGCGGTGCCATCGCGGCCGCTCCGATGCAGCGGGTGCAGCCGGCCGGCGTCGGGCCGGCGCACGGCGTGAGATCGACGTCGAGGAGCTGCCCCCGATGACAGAGCAGCCAGTAGTCGTGCAGCGTGAGGACCGTCGGCACGTTGGCCGCGGCCAGCAGCGGGACGATCGACGTGGAGAGTCCCGTGAGGTGATGAACGTGGGCCACATCGGGTTCGAGCTCGGCGATCAGACGCTCGGCCAGCCGATCGACGGCCGGAGGGGCATACGAGTCGGCGAACTGCCGCACGTCGCGGAACGTGTTGTTCACGGTGACGAGACGCAGTCCGTTCGCGTTCGATTCCCGCACGTCGTACTCGGGGCGCGCGGGGTCGGCCTCCCGCGTGAGCACGCTGACCTCGTCGCCGTGCCGGCGCGCCAGCATTCGCGCGTGCTGCTGCGCGTAGATGGCGGCGCCGCCCCGGTCGGCGGGGGGCCAGCCGTTCACGACGACCAGCACGCGCATCAGGCGTCCCCCGGCCTCCAGCCGTACCGGCCACGGGCCGCCGTCAGCGCGCCGGCGTATTGCCCGAGCGGCCATGCCAGCGCCAGCGCCGCCGCCCGCGTGTGAGCGGCCGCGCCGCCGCCGGCAGCCGAGACCAGCCGCCGATGGAGCGCCGCCGTGCTCGCCACCGCCCGGGCCAGATCCGCCGGCGTCCGGATCGTTCGCAGGCCGAAGAGCCGGTGCAGCTGCTGGTGGAGCGCCCACGTGCGCTTCAGCTCGTACCAGGCCGAGCGATCGTGCGAGTGCTCGACGATCGACTCGGGCACGTAGGCCAGGCCATAGCCGGCCAGCAGCACCTCTCGTCCCCACGCGATGTCCTCGCCAATGGCCGTGGCGACGAACGGGTGACGTGTCCAGACCTCGCGTCGGATGGCCGCGCACACGTTGTCGAACGCACAGCGCGTCAGGCGCTCCATGGGGCTCAGGCGATCGAGGGCGGCCGAATCGGCGAACACGACGCGCGCCTCGGCGCCGGCGGCCACCCAGTGCGCCAGGTGATGGCGGACGACGGGCGACGCGTCGGCGCGGGGAATCTGACGGGCGAAGGTACCGGCGAGCCGTGCGTCCTGCTCGAGCGGCGCGATGAGTCGCTCGAGCCAGCGGGAAGACTGGGGGACCGCGTCCTGAACCAGCAGCACCGCGATCGGCGCGCGTGCCCGCCCCACGCCGAGGTTGCGCGTGGTCCCATGGTTGAAGTCGGTCGGTGCGATATCCAGGACGACGTCCGCGCGCTCCGCGAGGAGGAGGCGCGAGCCGTCGGTCGAGGACGAATCGACGGCGAGTACCTCCACCTGATGGCGGCACGGCTGCGACGCGATCGCGTCGAGCACCGTCCGGAGCCGGGCTCCGCCGTTGCGCGTGAGGAGCACGATCGACGCGCGGGGCGTGCTCACGAGGGGTGGGCCTCGTGCCGCCGGCGTCCGGCAATCGCCGCCAGGTACCGAGCCTCCCATCGTGCCGCATCGTCGTCGATCGCGGTCCAGGCAGGAGCCTGTGCGGCCAGCCGCTCGAGGAGGCCCGGCTCATCGAGCAGTCGCGCGAGCGCGGCGGCGAGCGCCTCGGGCGCCGGCGCGTCGTAGAGCAGGCCGGTCTCGTCGTGACGGATGAGATTGGCGATGCCGCCCATGCGGGCGCCGACCACCGGGACGCCGGTCTGGAAGGCCTCGTGGATGACGAGCGGCGAGTTCTCGAGCCAGAGCGAGGGCACGACGAGCACGTCCATCCGGGCGTAGATGCGGGCGACGTCCGCGCGCTCGAACCGGCCCATGAAGCGGATCGGCAGGCCGGCCGCCTCCCTGGCGAGTCGGCTCGCGTAGGCCGGGAACGTGCTGAGGTCCCCGAACACCTCCACCTCGACGGGCCGTGTGCCAAGGCGCCGGACGGCTTCGACGAGCACGTGCGCGCCCTTGTGCGGGACGATCGTGCCGACGAAGCCAATCCGCAGCCCACCGCCCGGACGCGACGGTCGGCGCGCCGGTCGCTCGAGCTGCCGCAGGCCGTAGTCTTCGACGTGCAGGCGATCGGGGGGAAAGCCGGCGTCCACGAACGCGCGGGCGATGGACGCCGACGGAGCCGCAACGCAGTCGGCGAGCGCCAGCGCCCGGCGCGCGCGGTCGAGACGCGTGGCGATGTCGGCCGGCGACGGCCCGGTCGCGCCAGGCGCATGACGGGCGACGCGGGCCAGCGGGCGCAGCAGCGCGGGCGCGCGCGCGCGCAGCGTCCCGGCCGCCCGTCCGGCAATGCGCCCCAGCGGGGATCCGAGCGCCGCGCCCAGGGCTATCTGCGCGTGGAATGGCGACTCGCGGAAACAGCGGGCGCAGCGCTCGACCTCGATCGTGTGGCAGACGTGCGACTCGGCCTCGTGCAGCCGCTGTCCGCCCGAAGGGCAGGCCAGCGTGTGATCGTGGAGCGTGGCCATCACAGGGATCCCGCGGCTGCGCGCGAGGGCCGGCAGCTCCAGGGACAGGTTCAACAGGCTGTGGACGTGGAGCACGTCCGGCCCGGTCGCCCGCAGGACGTGTCCGAGGGTCTCGAGCAGGGCGGGCGACGACCAGGCCTCCTCGAACGAGCTGAATTGCCAGTTGTTCACGATCTCGACGACCGACAGGCCGTCGTGGACGCGCCAGCGCACCTCGCCGTGCCGCCGGGCCGGATCGTGTTCGGCCGCGAGGACCGTGACGTGATGCCCCCGGGCCTGGAGGGCCGCGGCCAGATCGGCCGCGTACAGCTCGGAACCGGCCTGGTGCCGGGGCAGAAAATCGTGGATGGCGTGAACGAGGCGGAGCCGTGGGGGCATGGACCGCGCGGAACCCGCCGGCATCTTACCGGATGTGCCTGCGCTACAATTGAAACGACGGCCACCCGCCTGCAGCCTCCTGCCGAGGCTGGCTCCGAGCGTCCCGCCGCTGACTTGCTTGACTGGCATAAGACGTGCTACACTCCCGTTTTTGTCCGGCTGGCGTAGCTCAGCCCGGTAGAGCAGCTGATTTGTAATCAGCCGGTCGGGGGTTCGAATCCCTCCGCCAGCTCCAGCGTTGCGGGGCGCGTGGAGCCTGCAGGTTGAGCGCCATAAACAGCAGAGCATAAACAACTTTCAGGAAACGCTCCCAGTTTGGAGGCGGCGCAAGCTGCCTGCCGCCGGCTGGCTGATGGGAGCCGAAGGACACGTGCCAGGCGAGGTTGCGGAGCGGTCAAACGCAGCAGACTGTAAATCTGTCGCCCTAGCGGCTTCGGAGGTTCGAATCCTCCCCTCGCCACCAGCCTTCGCTCGCGCCCGACCTGTCGCGCGAGCTTCGGCTCGGCAGGCCAGGTGGAGTCGCACGACAAGGCGGCTTGCGCGCCGGAGCGCGAGGAGATGGGCGGGCTTGCCCGCCGAAGCGCGAGAAAGCGTCAGAGGCGAGCGCGAAGGCGGGAGTAACTCAGTGGTAGAGTCACAGCCTTCCAAGCTGTTGGTCGCGGGTTCGATCCCCGTCTCCCGCTCCAACCTCCGCTCGCTGTCGAGTGCGGAGGTTGCCCGCCGAAGCGCGCAAAGCGCGCAGGCGGGCAGTCGCGAGCTACGGTCGGCAAGCCACGGGAAGGCTGTCACGCCGTAGCCGCCCGGCGGCGGAGGCGGACTGGCGCTGAGGGGCAGGCCGACTTATCGGGCCGTCGCTGCGAGCGACGCGGGCGCATGGGGACCAGGCCGACCTGCCGGCTGTAGCTGCGAGCGGAGCGAGCGGTAGCGAAGGCCGATGTAGCTCAGTTGGCAGAGCGCGTCCTTGGTAAGGACGAGGTCACCAGTTCAATCCTGGTCATCGGCTCCAACCTTCGCTCACGCCTGCCAACGAGCGCGTGAGCTACGGTTGGCAGGCCAGGTGAGGGTTGCCCGCCGTGGCGCCCCGCGCGAAGGCGGGCTGTAAGTGACGAGCTGCGGCTGGCTCGAACGGACGACTGAACGACAACGGCTGACGTCGAGCGACGAACGGGAGACACACTTCGATGGCGAAGGAAAAGTTTGATCGGTCCAAGCCGCACGTGAACGTGGGGACGATTGGGCACATCGACCACGGGAAGACGACGCTGACGGCGGCGCTGACGAAGGTGGCGGCGGACAAGGGGTGGGCGAAGTTCGTGCCGTATGACGAGGTGGCGAAGGCGAGCGAGTCGCAGGGGCGGCGGGATGCGACGAAGATCCTGACGATTGCGACGTCGCACGTGGAGTATTCGACGCCGAACCGGCACTACGCGCACGTGGACTGCCCGGGGCACGCCGACTACATCAAGAACATGATCACCGGGGCGGCGCAGATGGACGGCGGGATCCTGGTGGTGAGCGCGGTGGACGGGCCGATGCCGCAGACGCGGGAGCACGTGCTGCTGGCGCGGCAGGTGGACGTGCCGTGCCTGGTGGTGGCGCTGAACAAGGTGGACGCGGTGGACGACCCGGAGCTGCTGGACCTGGTGGAGCTGGAGGTCCGGGACCTGCTGAAGACGTATGGGTTCCCGGGCGACGACGTGCCGGTGGTGCGGGTGAGCGCGCTGGGGGCGTTGAACGGGGACGCAGCGGGGGTGGAGAGCATCCTGAAGCTGATGGAGGCGCTGGACAGCTACGTGCCGCTGCCGCTGCGGGAAGTGGACAAGCCGTTCCTGATGCCGATCGAGGACGTGTTCTCGATCTCGGGGCGCGGGACGGTGGTGACGGGGCGGGTGGACCGGGGGAAGGTGAAAGTGGGCGAGGAGGTCGAGATCGTGGGCTTCCGGCCGACGGTGAAGAAGGTGGTGACGGGCGTGGAGATGTTCCGGAAGCTGCTCGACGAAGGAGTGGCGGGGGACAACATCGGGGTGCTGCTGCGCGGGGTGGAGAAAGACGACGTGGAGCGGGGGCAGGTGCTGGCCAAGCCGGGGTCGATCACGCCGCACACGAAGTTCAAGGGCGAGGTGTACATCCTGTCGAAGGAGGAGGGCGGGCGGCACACGCCGTTTTTCAACGGGTATCGGCCGCAGTTCTACATCCGGACGACGGACGTGACGGGGACGCTGAACCTGCCGGAGGGCGTGGAGATGGTGATGCCGGGCGACAACACGTCGATCACGGCGGAACTGATCACGCCGGTGGCGCTGGAGAAGGGCGCGCGGTTCGCGATTCGCGAGGGCGGCCGGACGGTGGGCGCCGGCACGATTACGGAGATTCTGGCGTAGAGGCCTGCTGGCTGCCTGCTGCCTACTGCCTGCTGCCTACTGACGAGGATTCAGCATGCGCGACATCGTGTCCCTGGCGTGCACCGACTGCAAGCGTCGGAACTACAGCACGACCAAGAACAAGAAGAAGACGACCGAGCGGCTCGAGATGAGCAAGTACTGCCGGTTCTGCCGGAAGCACACGGCCCATCGCGAGTCGAAGTAGAAGCATTGAGCATTGACGATTGACGATCGACAATTGACGATTGATGAACTGGCGTGCCGCCCGGGTGCATCCGGCTGCCTCCAATCGTCAATCCTCAATCTGCAATCGTCAATGGATAGAGGCCAATAGCTCAACTGGTAGAGCACCGGTCTCCAAAACCGGGGGTTGGGGGTTCGAGCCCCTCTTGGCCTGCCACTTGGTGAGAGACGCTGCAAGGACCACGACGTGAAGACAGGCACGCTCGATTCCGTGAAGAGCTCGGCCGGGCGGCGTGAGGCGGCTGAATCCGGAGGCCTCGCCTCGCGCCCCGTCCAGTGGTGGGGGCGCACCCGCACCTTCCTGACGGAAGTGCGCAACGAGATGAAGCGCGTCACGTGGCCGTCGAGCCGCGAAGTGTACGCGACGACCTTCGTCGTCATCCTCGTGTCGATCTTTTTCGGCCTGTATCTGTGGGTGGTGGACCTGGCGCTGTCCGGCGCGGTGCACTGGCTGCTGGCCAAGCTTGGAGCCGCGCAGGCATGACGGAAGACGTCTCGAAGCACTGGTACATCGTCCACACCTACTCGGGGTTCGAGAAGAAGGTGGCCGAGTCGCTCCAGCAGCGCGTGCAGGCCTACGGACTGCAGGAGGACATTGGCGAGGTCCTCATCCCGACCGAGGACGTGGTCGAGATGCGCGGCGGCCGGAAGGTCGTCACGCCGAAGCGGTTCTTCCCCGGCTACATCCTGGTCGAGATGAACATGACCGACCACGCGTGGCACGTGGTGAAGAACACGCCGAAGGTCACCGGCTTCGTCGGCGCCGGCACGCGGCCCACTCCGCTCAGCAGCGACGAGGTCGAGCAGATCCTCACGCAGGTGCGATCGGCCGCCGAGAAGCCGAAGCCGAAATACATGTTCGAGAAGGGCGAGCAGGTGCGGATCAACGAGGGGCCCTTCACGAGCTTCAACGGCGTGGTCGACGAGGTGAATCTCGACAAGAACACGCTGAAGGTCATGGTCACGATCTTCGGGCGGTCCACGCCCGTGGAGCTGGACTTCCTCCAGGTGGAGAAAGTCTAGCCAGTGCGGATTGCGGATTGTGGATTGCGGAATGGGAATTGGGAATTGGGCCGTGGCGAGTTGCGAATTGCGGTGAGGAGCTGAGGGCGTGTCGAAAAAAGTTCAGGCAATGGTGAAGCTGCAGATTCCCGCGGGCAAGGCGACGCCCGCGCCGCCGGTCGGCACGGCCCTCGGGCCCCACGGCGTGAACATCATGGATTTCTGCAAGAACTTCAACGCCAAGACGGCTGCGCAGGACGGCCTCATCATCCCCGTCGTGGTGACGGTGTACGCGGACCGTTCGTACTCCTTCATCACGAAGACGCCGCCGGCGCCGGTGCTGCTGAAGCGCGCGGCGAACCTGGCGAAGGGGTCGGCCGAGCCCAACAAGAACAAGGTGGGCACGGTCACCGCCAAGCAGGTCGAGGAGATCGCGCGGCTCAAGCTGCCCGACCTCAACACGGACTCCATCGAGTCGGCCGTGCGCACCATCGCCGGCACCGCCCGCTCCATGGGTCTCGACGTGATCTCGTGAAGGACGATTGACAACGACGACTGGCGCGGAGTTGCCGGGGTGCATCCGGCAATTTCAATCGTCAATCGTCAATCATCAATCGTCAATGGAAAGCGTCAGGACGACGCTCAGCCCGTCGTCCGGCGTCGCTGCATTGACCACCGCGGGGTGGGAGGCTGAGAAAGTGACGGAGAGATGGGGAAGCAGTTCGAGGCGGCCAAGGCCCGGGTCGAGGAGCGGCCCTACACGCTCGAGGAGGCCCTGCCGCTCGTCAAGCAGATCACGTTCGCCAAGTTCGACGAGACCGTGGAGCTCTCGGTGCGGCTCGGGGTCGATCCCAAGCACGCCGACCAGATGGTGCGCGGCACCGTCGTGCTGCCGCACGGGCTCGGCAAGAGCAAGCGCGTGCTCGTGATCGCGGGCGCCGAGAAGCAGAAAGAGGCGCAGGAGGCCGGCGCCGACGTGGTCGGCGGCGACGAGACCGTGGAGAAGATCCTCGGCGGCTGGATGGACTTCGACGCCGTGGTGGCCACGCCGGACATGATGCGCGGCGTCGGCCGGCTCGGCCGCGTGCTCGGGCCCCGTGGCCTGATGCCCAACCCGAAGACGGGCACCGTCACCAACGACATCAGCAAGGCCGTCCGCGAGATCAAGGCCGGCAAGGTGGAGTTCCGCGTCGACAAGACCGGCATCGTCCACGCGCCGGTCGGCAAGGCGTCGTTCTCGATCGAGGCGCTCGTGGCCAACGCGCACGCCCTCGTGGAGAGCATCGTCAAGGCCAAACCGCCGGCGGCCAAGGGGCGCTACGTGAAGAGCATCACCGTGTCGTCCACGATGGGGCCCGGGATCCGGGTCGACACGGGGAGCGTCGAGACGGTGAAGCACTAGGGCAGGACGAGGATCAGCAAATGGCTGTCACGAGAGCGAGCAAGGAAGCGCAGTTGAAGGAGCTGGAGGGCGCCTTCGCCGGCGTGGAGACCGCCATCCTGGTGGACTACCGGGGGCTCGACGTGCCGCAGGTGACCGAGCTCCGCCGCCAGCTGCGTGCGGTGAAGGCGGAGTACAAGGTCGTCAAGAACACGCTGGCGCGTCGCGCGCTGAAGGGCACGACCTTCGCGCCCCTCGACGAGTTCTTCGTGGGGACGACGGCGGTGGCCTACACCGGGGACGACCCGGTCGCGCTGGCCAAGACGCTGACGACGTTCGCCAAGGGCGTGCCGGCGGTGACGATCAAGGCCGCGGTGGTGCAGGGCCGCGCGGTGAAGGCAGCCGAGGTCCTCGACCTGGCCACGCTGCCGGGCAAGCCCGAGCTGCTGGCGAAGCTGCTCTACGTGCTGCAGGCGCCGATGGTGCAGTTCGTGAGCGTCCTCAACGCGGCACCGCGCGACCTGATGACGGTGCTGAGCGAAGTGGAGAAGAAGAAGCAGGGAGCGTAGGCGGGACACGGGACTCATTGGACATGCGGTCCCGATGGGCCGCGAGCACGGGCTAACCGAAACAGGAGCAACGGTAATGGCGGAACTGACGCAGGAGCAGGTGGTCGACTACATCAAGAACATCAGCGTGCTCGAGCTGTCACAGCTCGTGAAGACGCTGGAGTCCGAGCTCGGTGTCTCGGCCGCCGCCGCCGCGCCGATCGTCGTGGCAGGTGTCGGCGGCGGCGCCGCGGCCGCGCCCGTCGAAGAGCAGACGGAGTTCACCGTGACGCTGACCGAGATCGGCGGCAACAAGATCAACGTGATCAAGGTCGTCCGCGAGGTGACCAGCCTCGGGTTGAAGGAGGCCAAGGATCTCGTCGAGAGCGCGCCCAAGGCGATCAAGGAAGGCGTGTCGAAGGACGAGGCCCAGGCCATCAAGAAGAAGTTCGAAGAGGCCGGCGCCAAGGTCGAGATCAAGTAGGGATCAGGGTCCGGGAGCCGGGGATCGGGCGATCCTGGCGCCGCCGTGATTCGTTTTTTTTCCGGGTTCCACCGCCGGCATCGCGTGCCGGGGGCTCCGGCCCCTGGCCCTGATGTCTGGTCCTGGTACCCGGCGTAAGCAGCTTTTCCTTTCCGGCCGTACCAGGGGCCGGAGCGGGGATCGGAACGCATGTACAGCCTGCCGAAGAACATCTACCGCGAGCGCATCGATTTCTCGAAGATCAAGACGACGATCCCGATTCCGAACCTGATCGAAATCCAGAAGAAGTCCTACGAGCGGTTCCTGCAGATGAACCGGCTGCCCTCCGAGCGGGAGGACGTCGGGCTGCAGTCCGTCTTCAAGTCGGTGTTTCCGATCAGCGACTTCCGGGAGAACTCGTCGCTCGAGTTCATCGAGTACTCCATCGGCAACTGGGAGTGCAAGTGCGGCAAGCTCCAGGGCCTGCAGCACCTGCGGAAGCCCTGCACCCACTGCGGCGCCACGCTCGTCGCCGACCCGTACGGCGATCGGGAGGTGCTCTGCCCGCAGTGCGGCACTCCCAACCACGCGCGGGGCGACGTCTGCGACATCTGCGGCCAGACGGTCGGGATGAAGCTGAAGTACGACGTCGACGAGTGCCAGGAGCGCGGCATGACCTACGCCGTGCCGCTCAAGGTCACCATCCGCCTGGTGGTCTGGAACAAGGACCCGGAGACCGGGGTCAAGACCATCCGCGACATCAAGGAGCAGGAGGTCTACTTCGGCGACATCCCGCTGATGGCGGAGCACGGGACCTTCATCATCAACGGCACCGAGCGCGTGATCGTCAGCCAGCTGCACCGCTCGCCGGGCGCGTTCTTCCACTCGGAGGACAAGCAGCTCTACATCGCGCAGATCATCCCGTACCGCGGCTCCTGGGTGGAGTTCGAGTACGACGCGAAGAACCTGCTCTACGTGCGCATCGACCGCAAGCGCAAGTTCCTCGCCACGGTCTTCCTGCGTGCGCTCGGGCTGCGCGGGGCCGACGAGATCATCCGCACCTTCTACACCGTGGATCGGCTGCACCTCAAGGGGGGCTCGATCTACTGGGGCGTGGGCGAGAGCCTGATCGGCCTGCGCGCGAAGAAGGAGATCAAGGTGCCCGGCACCGAGGTGACGATCGGCGAGGGCCGGAAGATCAGCGCCTCGGCGATCGCGGCCCTGAAGAAGGCCAACGTCGAGGCGATCGAGGTCGTGGACGAGGCGCTCGAAGGCGCCTTTGCCGCCGCCGACATCGTGGACCCGGCGACCGGCGAGGTGATCCTCGAGGCCAACGACGAGCTGACGCCGCGCGTCATCTCGATGGCGCAGGAGAAGAACATCGACCGGCTCGAGGTCTTCTTCCCCGAGCGCGACGAGGTCGGCCCGATCATCTCGGCCACGCTGCGCAAGGACGCGATCAAGACGCACGAGGAGGCGCTCATCGAGATCTACCGCCGCCTCCGGCCCGGGGATCCGCCGACGCTCGACTCGTCGCGATCGCTCTTCGAGAACATGTTCTTCAACCCGCAGAAGTACGACTTCTCGCGCGTCGGCCGCCTGAAGCTGAACACCAAGCTCGAGCTGAAGACGCCGCTCGACGAGAAGATCCTGCACCCGCAGGACTTCTACGAGGTCATCGAGTACCTGCTGAAGCTCCGGCGCAACCCGGCCAACGTGGACGATATCGATCACCTGGGCAACCGCCGCGTGCGATCGGTGGGCGAGCTGCTGGAGAACCAGTTCCGGATCGGTCTGGTCCGGATGGAGCGGGCGATCAAGGAGAAGATGTCGGTCTACCAGGAAATGGCGACCGCCATGCCGCACGACCTGATCAACGCGAAGCCGGTCATGGCCGCGATTCGCGAGTTCTTCGGGTCGTCGCAGCTGTCGCAGTTCATGGACCAGACCAACCCGCTCTCGGAGATCACGCACAAGCGCCGGCTGTCGGCCCTCGGGCCGGGCGGGCTGTCGCGCGAGCGCGCCGGCTTCGAGGTGCGCGACGTGCACACGACGCACTACGGCCGCATCTGCCCGATCGAGACGCCTGAAGGTCCGAACATCGGCCTCATCTCGTCGCTGTCGTGCTTCTCGCGGATCAACGAGTTCGGCTTCATCGAGTCGCCCTACCGGAAGGTGAAGGACGGCCGGGTGATCGACTACGTCGCGGTCACCAACACCGGCGGCCACCAGAAATACAAGGTGGGCGACATCGTCGAGGCCGACGAGATCGTGGGGGCCGACGGGCGGTCCAAGAAGAAGGGCCTGGAATTCGAGCCCCACTCGTTCTACCTGTCGGCGTGGGAGGAGGACCAGTACATCGTCGCGCAGGCCAACGTGCAGCTGAACGAGAAGCTGCAGATCGTCGGCGAGCGCGTCAACGCCCGGGAGGCCGGCAACTTCGTGCTGGCCGAGCCGAAGGACGTGCAGTTCATCGACGTGTCGCCCAAGCAGCTCGTCTCGGTGGCGGCCTCGCTCATCCCGTTCCTCGAGAACGACGACGCGAACCGCGCGCTGATGGGGAGCAACATGCAGCGCCAGGCCGTGCCGCTGCTCCGGGCGCGCGCCCCCTACGTCGGGACGGGCATGGAGTACGTCACCGCCCGCGACTCGGGCGCCGTCGTCCTGGCGCGCCGGTCGGGGACGGTGGACTACGTGGACAGCCAGCGCATCGTGGTGCGCGTGGAAGGGGAGGAGGAAGGCGTCAGCAAGGAGATGGGCGCCGACATCTACAACCTCACGAAGTTCAAGCGCAGCAACCAGAACACCTGCATCAGCCAGAAGCCCATCGTCGGCGAGGGGCAGAAGGTGCACACCGGCCAGGTGCTGGCCGACGGACCGTGCACCGAGCTCGGCGAGCTGGCGCTCGGCCGGAACGTGCTCGTCGCGTTCATGCCGTGGCGCGGGTACAACTTCGAGGACGCCATCCTCGTCTCCGAGAAGCTGGTGAAGGACGACTACTACACGTCCATCCACATCGAGGAGTTCGAGATCGAGGCGCGCGACACGAAGCTCGGGCCCGAGGAGATCACGCGGGACATCCCGAACGTGTCGGAGACCTACCTGCGCGACCTCGACGACAGCGGCATCATCCGGATTGGCGCCTACGTCAAGCCGGGCGACATCCTGGTGGGCAAGGTCACGCCGAAGGGCGAGACCCAGCTGACGCCCGAGGAGAAGCTGCTGCGCGCGATCTTCGGCGAGAAGGCCGGCGACGTGCGCGACGCGTCCCTGATCTGCCCGCCGGGCATCGAGGGGATCATCGTCGGCGTGAAGATCTTCTCCCGGAAGGGCATCGAGAAGGACGACCGGGCCAAGGCCATCGAGGCCGACGAGCTCGAGATGATGGAGAAGAACCTCCAGGACGAGATCCGCATCCTGCACGACGAGGTCAAGAAGCGCGTCGTCCGGATGCTGCAGGGCCACACCCTGCGGATGGATCTGTTCGACGAGTTCGGCCGCGAGCGGCTGCTCCGGAAGGGCACCGCGCTCACCGAGGAGCTCCTGGCCGATCTGCCGTACGACCGGATGATCCGGCTGAAGGTGCAGAGCGACGACCCCGGCCTCGAGGACGAGCTCCGGCTGCTCGAGGCGCGCACCGAGCGGCAGGTCGAGGTCATCCGCCAGCTCTTCGAGGAGAAGAAGGAGAAGATCCGGCGCGGCGACGAGCTGCCGCCGGGCGTCATCAAGCTGGTCAAGGCCTACGTCGCCATGAAGCGCAAGCTGTCGGTGGGCGACAAGATGGCCGGCCGGCACGGGAACAAGGGCGTCATCGCGCGGATCCTGCCCGAGGAGGACATGCCGTACCTGCCGGACGGGACGCCGGTGGAGATCGTGCTGAACCCGCTCGGCGTGCCCTCGCGCATGAACGTGGGCCAGATTCTCGAGACGCACCTCGGATGGGCCGCACACGCGCTCGGCCTCTACTTCGCGACGCCGGTCTTCGACGGGGCGACGGAGAGCGAGATCAAGCACCGGCTCGAGGACGCCGGGCTGCCGATGGGCGGCAAGACGCGGCTCTACGACGGGATGTCGGGCGACGGGTTCGAGCAGGAAGTGACGGTGGGCTACATCTACATGCTCAAGCTGTCGCACCTGGTCGACGACAAGATCCACGCCCGCTCCATCGGGCCGTACTCCCTCATCACGCAGCAGCCGCTGGGCGGCAAGGCCCAGTTCGGCGGCCAGCGGTTCGGCGAGATGGAGGTCTGGGCGCTCGAGGCCTACGGCTCGGCGCACATCCTCCAGGAGCTGCTCACGGCCAAGTCCGACGATGTCACGGGGCGCGCGAAGATCTACGAGGCCATCGTGAAGGGCGACGCCAACTACACGCCGGGCCTGCCCGAGTCGTTCAACGTGCTCATCCGGGAGCTCCAGTCGCTCTGCCTGGACGTGGAGCTCATCCCGACCAAGCGCCGGCCGGCCGAGCCTGAAGCGCCGGCCGAGCCCGTGCTGGAGCAGGTATAGAGGAAGCCCAATGAGACCAAGCCTGCACGATAGCAAGACGCAGCTGCGCACCGACTTCGACGCCATCCGCATCAGCCTGGCGTCGCCCGAGAAGATCCTGTCGTGGTCGCACGGCGAGGTGACCAAGCCGGAGACGATCAACTACCGGACGTTCAAGCCGGAGCGCGACGGCCTGTTCTGCGCGAAGATCTTCGGGCCGATCACCGACTGGGAGTGCCTGTGCGGCAAGTACAAGCGCATGAAGCACCGCGGCGTGATCTGCGACAAGTGCGGCGTCGAGGTGACCCAGGCCAAGGTGCGCCGCGAGCGCATGGGCCACATCACCCTGGCGACGCCCGTCAGCCACGTCTGGTTCTTCAAGGGGCTGCCGAGCCGCATCGGGCACCTGCTCGACATCTCGCTCCGGGACCTCGAGCGCGTGCTGTACTTCGAGGCCTACGTCGTCATCGATCCGGGTGACACCGAGCTGAAGCAGAACCAGCTGCTGACCGAGGACCAGTACCGGAAGGCGCGCGAGGACTACGCGCACAAGTTCAAGGCCCAGATGGGCGCGGAAGCCATCAAGGAGCTGTTGAAGCGCGTGAACGTGGAGCTTCTCGCCGAGGAGCTGCGCGTGAGGATGCGCGCGGAAACCTCGGCCCAGAAGAAGCTGAAGCACGCCAAGCGGCTGAAGGTGGTCGACTCGTTCCGGAAGTCCAGCAACCAGCCGAACTGGATGATCCTGGACGTCATCCCCGTGATTCCGCCGGAGCTGCGCCCGCTGGTGCCGCTCGACGGCGGGCGCTTCGCGACCTCGGACCTGAACGACCTCTACCGTCGGGTGATCAACCGGAACAACCGGCTGAAGAAGCTCATCGAGCTGAAGGCGCCCGACGTCATCATCCGCAACGAGAAGCGGATGCTGCAGGAGGCCGTGGACGCGCTGTTCGACAACGGCCGGCGCGGCCGCGTGCTGCGCGGCGCCAACAACCGGCCGCTGAAGTCGCTGTCCGACACGCTGAAGGGCAAGCAGGGCCGGTTCCGCCAGAACCTGCTCGGCAAGCGCGTGGACTACTCGGGCCGCTCGGTCATCGTCGTCGGCCCCGAGCTGAAGCTGCACCAGTGCGGGCTGCCCAAGAAGATGGCGCTCGAGCTGTTCAAGCCGTTCATCTACAACAAGCTCGAGGAGCGGGGCCTGGTCGCGACGATCAAACAGGCCAAGGAGATGGTCGAGCAGCAGAAGCCCGAGGTGTGGGACATCCTCGAGGAGGTCATCAAGGAGCACCCGGTGCTCCTGAACCGCGCGCCCACGCTGCACCGGCTGGGCATCCAGGCGTTCGAGCCGACGCTCGTCGAGGGCAAGGCCATCCGAATCCACCCGCTCGTCTGCACGGCGTTCAACGCGGACTTCGACGGGGACCAGATGGCGGTACACATCCCGCTGTCGCCCGAGGCGCAGATCGAGGCCTCGGTGCTGATGATGTCGAGCAACAACATCCTGTCGCCGGCCAACGGCGCCCCGATTGCCGTGCCCTCGCAGGACATCGTGCTCGGCTGCTACTACCTGACGAAGGCCAAGACGGGCGGAAAGGGCGAGGGCCGTGCCTTCGCCTGCGCCGACGACGTGCTGCTGGCGCTCGAAGCCGGCGAGGTGGAGACGCTGACGCCCATCCGCCTGCGCTACACGGGCGAGCTGCTCGACCTGGCCGCCGCGCGCGACGACCAGGACGTGCTGCGCGCCGAGGTGCAGAACGTCACGTCCAAGATCATCTCGACCACCGTCGGCCGCGTGATCTTCAACGACGCGGTGCCGCCGGGGCTGCCCTTCGTGAACGGGCTCCTGAAGAAGAAGGGCCTGCAGATGCTGGTGCAGTTCTGCTACCTGCGCCACGGGATCGCGCGGACCGTCGAGATGCTCGACAGCCTCAAGACGCTCGGCTTCACGTACGCGACGCGCTCGGGCCTGTCGATCGGCATCGACGATCTGGTCATCCCGGACGAGAAGCGGAACGTCGTGGCCAAGGCGAACCACGAGGTGATCCGCGTCGAGCAGCAGTACCTCGAGGGCGCCATCACCTACGGCGAGCGGCGCAACAAGGTCATCGCCATCTGGTCGGAGGCCACCGAGAAGATCTCCGACGAGATGTTCGAGGAGATGAAGGAGCAGGACCGCGCGGGCCGGTTCAACTCGGTCTACATCATGGCCGACTCGGGCGCGCGCGGCAGCAAGCAGCAGATCCGGCAGCTGGCCGGCATGCGCGGCCTGATGGCCAAGCCGTCCGGCGAGATCATCGAGACGCCCATCACGTCGAACTTCCGAGAAGGGCTGACGGTGCTGCAGTATTTCATCTCGACGCACGGCGCGCGGAAGGGCCTGGCCGACACCGCGCTGAAGACGGCCGACTCGGGCTACCTGACGCGGCGCCTCGTCGACGTGGCGCAGGACGTCATCATCACCGAGCTGGACTGCGGCGCGCTCGACGGCATCGCCGCGCAGGCGATCGTCGAGGGCGGCGAGATCATCGAGCCGCTGCGCGACCGCATCATCGGCCGCGTCACCCTCGAGCGGCTCATCGACCCGTTCAACGGCGAGACGATCATCGAGGCCAACGAGGAGATCACCGAGGATCTCGCGCAGCGCATCGAGGAGGCGGGCATCGAGCGCATCAAGATGCGCTCCGTGCTCACGTGCGCGAGCCGGCGCGGCGTCTGCACGAAGTGCTACGGGCGCGACCTGGCCACCGGCCGGATGGTCGAGCTCGGACAGGCCGTGGGCGTCATCGCGGCCCAGTCCATCGGCGAGCCGGGCACGCAGCTGACGATGCGGACCTTCCACATCGGCGGCACGGCGTCGCGCGTCTCCGAGCAGTCGGGGCAGGAGGCCAAGTACGACGGCACCGCCCGCTTCGAGAGCATCCAGGTGGTCGATGCCGGCGCGCCGCAGGGCAAGCTGGAACTGGTCGTCATGAATCGCACCGGCACGCTGGTGGTGCACGACGACAAGGGCCGCGACCGCGAGCGCTACCCCGTCATCTACGGCGCGCGGCTGCGCGTCCGCGACGGCCAGGCCGTCAAGGCCGGCGACCTGCTCCTCGAGTGGGACCCGTACACCTTCTCGATCCTTACCGAGGAGGCCGGGTCGGTGCGCTTCAAGGACATCGTGGACGGCCTGACCGTGCACGAGGAGACCGACGAGATCACCGGCCTGTCGCGGCGCATCATCATCGACTCGCCCGACGAGAAGAAGCAGCCGATGGTCGAGATCCGCGACGCGGCGGGCAAGGTGGCCCGCCGCTACCACATGCCGTCGCGCGCCCACCTGATGGTGGACGACGGTGACATGGTCAAGCCGGGCGCCGTGCTGGCGAAGATCCCCCGCGAGACCACCAAGACCAAGGACATCACGGGCGGCCTGCCGCGCGTGGTGGAGCTCTTCGAGGCCCGCAAGCCGCGCGAGACCGCCGTGATCAGCGAGATCGACGGCGTCGTCCGCCACGGCGGCATCGTCAAGGGCCTGCGGAAGATCATCGTGGTCCCCGAGGACGGCGGCGAACAGCGCGAGTACTCACTGCCGCGCGGTGTCCACGTGAACGTGCAGGAGGGCGAGAAGGTGCGAGCCGGCGAGGCGCTGATGGACGGCCCGAGCAACCCGCACGACATCCTGAACGTCCTCGGCGAGAAGGCGCTCCAGAGCTACCTGGTGAACGAGATCCAGGAGGTCTACCGGCTCCAGGGCGTCAACATCAACGACAAGCACATCGAGACGATCGTCCGTCAGATGCTGCGCTGGGTGAAGATCGAGGAGGTGGGCGACACCGAGTTCCTCATCGAGGAGCAGGTGGACAAGTTCCGGTTCCTCGAGGAGAACGAGCGCGTGATCGGCGACGGCGGCCGGCCGGCCACCGGCAAGCCGCTGCTGCTCGGCATCACGAAGGCCTCGCTCTCCACCGAGTCGTTCATCTCGGCCGCCTCCTTCCAGGAGACGACGCGCGTGCTCACCGAGGCGTCGATCTCCGGCAAGGTGGACCACCTGCGCGGGCTCAAGGAGAACGTCACGATGGGCCGCCTCATCCCGGCCGGGACGGGCTTCGAGTGGTACCGGAACGTCCGGATCCCGCCCGACGAGCCGCCGCCGCCCCCGCCGCCGGTCCAGCCGACCGACGACGAACTCGACCTGGAGCGCGAGATGGAGTACCTCGTGGAGCCCGAGGAAGCCCTGGGCCCGGCGGGGGACAAGATCGAGTAGTCCGGGCCGCCACGACCAGGACGCACCACGCCACGGGGCGGCAGCCACGACGGCTGCCGCCCCGTTTGTCATCAGGGGAGATCCGCCCACGGCGACCAGACCGTGTCCCGGGCACTGCCATGGCCGATTGGCCAGACCCCGGGCCCCGGTCCGACGGGGCCGGGCACGTCCCGGCCGTCGGAACGCCTGGCGCCCGGTGGGGGCCTGCGACCGGCAGACCGGGAAATCGGAGTCCGGGCCGGCGCCCGCCCGGAACAGTGGGCCGGCGAGGATGGGCTTGCTATACTACGCCCACCCCGGACGCCTTCGGGGTTCCTTGCATGATCGACGCACACGCAGAGTCCGATACTGGTCCGGTTCGGACCGTCAACGAAGACAGCTGGCTCATTCAGGCCGAGTTCGGCCTGTACGCCGTCGCCGACGGGATGGGCGGCCACAACGCGGGTGAGGTGGCGAGCCGGCTCGCCCTCGACGCGCTGGCCGGGTTCGTCGGACGGTCGGCGACCGACTCCGATCTGTCGTGGCCCTACGGCGTGGATCCGGAGCTGTCCTTCCAGGCCAACCGCCTGCGCACGGGCATCAACCTCGCCAACCGCCGCGTGTTCCGGGCGGCCGAGAGCCGCGACGACTACACCGGGATGGGCACGACGCTGGTGAGCCTGCTCCTGACCGACCAGCGCGTGATTCTGGGGCACGTCGGCGACAGCCGGATCTACCGGCTCTCGGGCAGCGATTTCGGCCCGGTGACGCAGGACGACTCGTGGGCGGCTGCGCTCAGGGCGCAGGGGCTGTCGCACGAGGAGCTCTCGCGACACCCGATGCGGCACGTCCTGACCAATGTCGTCGGCGCGCGCGACCAGGTGACCGTCCACGTCACGGAGATGCCGATCGGGCCGGGCGATTGCTTCCTGCTCTGCTCCGATGGGTTGTACGATCCGCTCGGGGACGGCCTGATGCGCGAGCTGCTGTCCTCGGCGTCGAGCCCCAAGGCCGCCGCGGCCGCGCTGGTCCGCCAGGCGCTGGATCGGGGCGCGCGCGACAACGTGACCGCCCTGGTCCTGCGGATGGGAGAGGAAGGGTGACCGGCGGCTCCTGGCCCGGAGCGGCCGGCCCCTCCCAGCGTCCCCTGCCCGAACGCATCGCGCACTATCGCATCACCGACCGTATCGGCCGCGGCGCCATGGGTGTCGTCTACAGCGCACGGGACGAGCGGGACGGGCGACCGGTCGCGCTCAAGGTGATGATGGCGGACCTCGAGGGCGACCGCGAGACCCGGATCCGGTTCGAGCGCGAAGCCAAGGTCGCCGGCGAACTCCTGCACCGCAACATCATCAACGTCTACGAGATGGGCGAGGAGGACGGGCGGCTCTTCATGGTCATGGAGCTGCTTCAGGGCGAGACGCTCGGCGACCACCTGAAGCGGGTCGGCCGGCTCACGCTCGAGCGCTCGCTCGACGTGATGATGCAGGTGTGCGAAGGCCTCGCCGTTGCCCACGCGCACGGCATCGTCCACCGCGACATCAAGCCGGGCAACCTCTTCGTCATGACCGACGGCGGCGTGAAGATTCTGGATTTCGGGGTGGCGCGGCTCGCGAACTCCAGCATGACCGCCAGCGGCTTCATCGTCGGGACGCCGGACTTCATGTCGCCCGAGCAGGCCCGCGGCAAGCCGATCGACCAGCGCTCGGACGTGTTCTCCGCCGGCGCCGTCTTCTACTACATGCTCACCGGACGAAAGCCCTTTTCCGCGCCCGACCTGCCTGCCGTCCTGCACAAGGTCAGCAACGTAGACCCGGTGGCGCCGACGGCCGAGGAGGCCCCGGCCGGGCTGTGGCGGATCCTGTCCCGGGCGCTGGCCAAGTCCACGACCGACCGATACAAGGACATGGGCGCGCTGCTGGGGGACCTGGTGCTCTTCGAGCGGGAATACGACCGGGAGTCCCGCGAGCTGGCCTCGAGCGCCCGTCGGGAGGCGGAGGAGCTCACGCGCCTGGTCCACGAGCGTCTGGCGCTGGCGGACCGGCTCGGCGTGATCACGGACGCCAGCGACTCGCCGTTCAGCGACGCGCTGCTCGATCGCTACCCGATGCTCGAGGAGCGCGGCGCCGACGCGCTCGGCGTCGTCCCCTTCCGCCGGAGCACCCTCGTCGAGGTCAGGACGGACCTGGCCAGCCGGCGGGCCGAAGTGATGGAGGAACTCGGACGATTGCGCGAAATGGGAGCCGTCTCGTGAGCCGCCGCCTGGTGCTGGACGACGGGCGCACCGAGCGCGACCTCGTCCTGCGCGAGCGCATCGTCGTCGGCCGGGATCCCGGCTGTGACGTCTCGGACGCCGATCCGCGCCTGTCGCGGCGGCACGCCGAGTTCCTCGTCACGCCGCGCGGCCTGGTCGTCCGGGACCTCGACAGCCGCAACGGCGTCCGCCTCAACGGGCGTCCGGTGCAGGAAGCGCAGCTCTCGCCCGGAGATCTCGTCGAGATCGCGCATCTCGCCGTCCGGTTCATCGACGACGCGCCGTCGGAGCCCGCGGGCCAGGCGCTCCGGTCGGTGGCACCGCGTCCCGTGGAAGGCGTGCAGGTGAAGGACGGCTTCGAGGACGACCGCACGCGTGTCGTGCCCGTGCCCGTCGCCCTGTCGTCCACGCCGTCCGGCCCGCTGTCGTCCACGCCGTCCGGCATTCTGCCAGCGAGCGCCGTGCCGCGGCCGAGGGATGCCGGGGAGGCCACCATCCGGACGTCCGATCACCTGCGGACCGCCGGCGCCGGGCCGCGGTCCGCCCCCGCGGTGGGATTCGGCGTGCGCGACCTGCTGGCGAGCCCGTGGGGGCTGCGTGTGCTCGGACAGGGGATGCTCCTCGCCATCGTGGTGTTCCTGATTGCCGTGGTCCCGATGCTGAACTGGTTCACGAGCGTGTCCGGACCGGTGCCGGGCGGCGTCCTCGCCCGGATGCTGGCGGCCCCGCTGCTCGCGGCGATCGTCGCGGGGCTGATGGTGGCGTCGCTGATTGCGCGGACCACGGCGCGGGCGCTCGAACGCGATGACCAGTCCCAGGCCTAGGGCGGTCGCCGGCGCACGGATCCTGGTGTTCCGGAACGACGCGGTGCAGCGCGCCGTGGAGTTGGGCAGCCGGGGCCTGTCGATCGGGCGCGGTGCCGGGAACGACTTGCTGCTCGACGACCCGGACCGCCTGGTGTCGAGATTTCACGCCGAGGTGCGGTGGGAGGACGAGCGATGGGTGCTCGTCGATCTCGGCAGCCAGAACGGGACGTGGATCGAGTCGCGGCGTGTGGACCGCGTGGAACTGCAGGCGGGCGTGCCCGTCATGATCGGCCCCTACCGGCTGATCTTCGACGACACGCCGCTCGAGTGAGGGAGTCGTAGGTGGAGACACCACGGACGATCGGTCGATACGAGGTCATCGAACGCGTTGGCCGCGGCGGGATGGGCGTGCTGTACCGCGGGCGCGATCCGGTGCTGGACCGGGAGGTCGCCATCAAGGTGATGGCCGGCGACTTCACGGCCGAGGAGTCCGCGCGCTCCCGCTTCTACCGCGAGGCCCGCGCGTCGGCCCGCCTGCAGCACCGGAACATCGTCACGATCTTCGAGTTCGCCGAGGACAACGGCACGCCGTACATCTCGATGGAGTTCCTGCGCGGCCAGAGCCTCTCGCAGCGGATGCAGGCCGGTCCGCCGCTGTCGCTCGTGCAGAAGCTCGATATCGTCACCCAGCTGCTGACCGGGCTCCACTACGCCCACGAGCAGGGCATCGTTCACCGCGACGTGAAGCCGGCCAACATCTGGCTGCTCGACGACGGCACCGTCAAGCTCCTCGACTTCGGCATCGCGAAGATCGCCGCCTCGACGATGACGAGCGCCGGCAGCGTGCTCGGCAGCGCGTTCTACATGGCGCCCGAGCAGGTGTCGGGCCGCGAGGTGGACGGCCGCGCCGACATCTTCGCCGCCGGCGTCGTGCTCTACGAGCTGCTGAGCAACCATCGGCCGTTCGAGGGCGAGTCGCCGACGGTCGTGATGATGAAGATCGTCAACGAGGAGCCGCAGCCGATCACCAAGTGGGTGACCGATCTGCCGGCGCCTCTCGTGGCCGCCGTGATGAAGTCGCTGGCGAAGGAGCCGGCGCGCCGCTTCCCGCACGCCGGCGATTTCGGCGCCGAGCTCAGGCTGCTGCGCCTGTCGGCCGAGCGCGGGTCGGACACGGTGACGGCCGATCGCGAGGATCTGGCCCAGACCATCTTCATCCCGAGCGGGACCAATCAGGCCGGCACCGCCACTGCCGCGACTCCCCCGACGCCGCACGAGCCGGCCGGCCAGGCGGCGCTCACGCCGGGCGCGGGGACGACGCCGCACACCGTGATCGTGAAGGGCGGCCGCACGTCCACCTGGCTCGCGGTGGCCGGCCTGGGCCTGGCCGCCGTGGCCGTGGCGATCGCCCTGACGGGACGCGGTTCGAGCTCGCCGACCGGCGCGACGCCGGTGCCGGCCGCAGGCGGCACGCCCGCCGTGCCTCCGGCTGCGCCCGCCGCCCCCTCGCCCGGCGCAGCCGTCGCGGGTGAGCACGTGAAGCTCGTCTCGGAGCCGGAAGGCGCACGCATTCTGGTTGCCGGCCAGGACGCGGGGCTGACCCCGGCCGACGTGTCGCTGGCCGACCTGCGCGACGGCCGCGTGCGCCTGGCCAAGCGGGGCTACAAGGCACTCGACGTGCGGCCGTCGGCGTCGCAGGTGAGTGACGGCGTGGTGCTCGTGAAGCTCGAGGTGGAGCCGACCGGCATTGCCGTCCAGTTGAACGGCAGCTACGCGTTCGAGGTCTGGGACGGGTCGAAGAGGATCTCGTCGTCGGCCTCCCATCACGAGCTCAACCTCGACTCGGCGCGGACGCTGCGCCTGCGCGCGCCGGAGTACCTGCTCGATACGGCCGTGAAGGTGGACGGGGCGTCCGGCAGCCGGGTCAGCGCCGACGCGCCGCCCCTCGGGCGGCTGACGCTCCGCACGACGCTCGAGACCTGCAAGGTGGTGATCGGCGGCCGTGACTTCGGCTATCCGCCCCTGAACGAGCTGCCGCTGGCCGCCGGGTCCTACGAGGTCCAGATGAAGTGCCCCGAGGGCGACGGCAAGTCGGCGCGCGTGGCGATCGCCGCCGGACAGACCCACACGGAAGTGATTCGATGATGGGACGACGACTACGAGGGGCGCTGCTGGCGCTGGCCGCGTGCGGCGGCGGCGTCGCGGTGCTCCACGGGCAGGCCAACGTGGAAGAGCAGGCGCACCGCCAGCTCGAGAGCGGCCAGGAGTTCTACCGGGCCGGCCGGTATGCCGAGGCGCTCAAGGACTTCCAGACGGTGGCCGAAGGGTACGCGACGTCCACCGTGGCCGACGATGCCATGCTGGCCATCGCGCAGTACCAGCTGGAAATCCAGCGGGACCCGATCTCGGCGCGTTCGACGGCCGATGCCCTGATCAAGAAGTACGCGACGTCGGATTCCGCTCCCATGGGCTACATCGTGATGGGGCGGGCGACGATGGAAATCGACCAGACGCCGGCCGGGCTCGACTCGGCGCTGGCCAGCTTCGATCGCGTGCCGCGCCTGTTCCCGTCGAGCGACGCGGTGGCGCCGGCGCTCTACTACGGGGCCGAGGTGGACCGGCGCGCCGGGCACATGGACCAGGCGCTCGATCGGCTGCGGGACGTGTCGCTCCAGTACCCCCGGGCGAACTGGGCGGCGCGCGCGGCCCTGCTCGAATCGCGGCTGCTCGTGAGCGGCGGCGAGCCCAGGGAAGCGATGCGCTCGCTGCAGCGCGTCGTCCGCGGCTTCCCGTCGGGCGACGAGGCGACGATCGCCGAGGCGTGGAACACCACCCTCTACCGCCTGTACGTGCGGCCCCCCGCCGAGCCCTCCTTCGCGTCCTCGGGACGCAGCCTGGCGGGACAGGGGGGCAAGTTCCGGGACGTCGAGTCCATCGCGATGGGGCCCGACGGCAAGCTGGGGCTGGCGACCAGGGCGGGCATCCTCATCCTCGACGACAAGGGCGCGGTGAGCCGGCAGGCGCCCGCCACCGAGCCGCGCCAGTTCGTCTTCGATTCGCGCGGCCGCATCATCGTGTTCGAGCGGACGATCATCCTGCGCGAGACCGACCGCGGCATGCAGCGCCTGGCGCTGACCGCCAACACGACCGGCGGCCCCAAGCTGCTGCAGGACATCAGCGCCGGCGGCGCGCTCTCGACCGGAGAGTTCGTCGTCGCCGACCACGACCTCCGCGGCGCCTACCGGTTCAACGCCTCGGGCCAGTTCCTGGCGGCCTTCGCGTCGGGCCGCATCGGCCGCGTCTCGGTGAGCCTCTCCGACGAGGTGGCGCTGCTCGACACCGACCAGAAGGGCGTGAGCGTGACCGACCGCACGGGCAAGGTCCTGTGGCGCGTGTCGCAGCGCGGCACCGGCTACGAGATGAGCTCCCCCTCGGACGTGTGCTTCGACATGTTCGATGACGTGTACGTGCTCGATCGCGACAAGGTGCTCGTGTTCGCCCCAGGCGGCAAGCTCCTGGTCTCCTTCACGCCCGACGCTTCCAGTGCCTTCAAGAACGGCCAGGCGCTCGCCCTCGACCAGGCGGCGCGGTTGTACGTCTATGACGATTCCCTTGGACGTGTGCTCATCTACCAGTAGCGTGCGCCGCATCGCGCGCGCGGCGGCGATCGTGGTCCTGGTGGCCGTCGCCGCGCTGGACGTGCGGCTCGGCGCGCGGCAGGCCGAGCCGCCCGAGCTCGGCCAGGCGCGCCAGCTGTTCGACGCGCTCGAGTACGAGCAGGCGATCCCGCTCCTCGATCGCGCCATTGCCGGCCTCGAGCTGACCGCGGCGCGCGACCAGGCGTCGCGCAAGGCGCTCGTGTCGGCCTACGAGATGCGCGCGCGCGCCCGGTTCGGCATCGGCAACCGCGACGGCGCCTCGGCGGACTTCCGATCCCTGCTGGCGATCGACCCGAGCTTTCAGCTCGGCGAGGGCGTTTCGCCGCGCATCGTCGCGCTGCTCGACGAGGTGAAGGCGACCACGATCGGCACCGTCGAGCTCTCGACCGATCCGGGCGACGTGACGGTGCTCGTGGACGGGGCTCCCGCCAATGCGGCCGGTGGCAAGGTCGGGCTCGCCTCGGGCGCGCATACGCTGACCGTGAGCCGCCCCGGGTACCGGTCGATCGATCAGCCCCTGGTCATCACCGCCGGGCAGAGCGTGCCGCTGCGGCTGACGCTCGAGCGCGTGTCCACGGTGCTGACGGTGGTGACCTCGCCGCCGGATGTCGAGGTCGCGGTGAACGGCGCCCCCAAGGGCGCGACGGCCAGCGGTCCCCTCGCGCCGTCGCTGACGGGCCTTCCGGCCGCAGCTCGGCGTTCCCCCCGACCAGCTGTCGCAGCCCCTGGCGGTCACCGGTCTGGGAACCGGCGTCCTCGACATCGAGCTGCGGCGGCCCTGCTACGGCACGGAGCACCGGCAGGTCACGGTCGAGGGCCTCAGCGACGTGATGCTCGACCCGGTGGTCCTGAAGGCGTCGGTCGGCACGCTGGCCATCGATAGTGAGCCGGCGGGCGCCACCGTCTGGCTGGACGGGGAGTCGAAGGGCACCGCGCCGGTGACGCTGGATGGCGTCTGCGCCGGCGATCACATCGTGGAGTTCAGAGGGGCCGCCGGACGGGGCATCGAGCGGGTGAAGCTCGAGTCGGGCGCCTCGGTGACCGTGCGGGGCCGGGTTCGCCCCGCCTTCGCCCTGCTGCCGGCGCCGGCCGCGCCGGGCGCCGATGTCCGGCTGGCCGTCGAGAAGGCGTTCGCCGGCACCCGGAACGTGCTCCTCTACGCGCCGCCGACGGAGGCCGCCAGGAAGGCGGTCCAGGACACTCCCGTGAACGACGAGTGGTTCGGCCTGGCGCCCGGGCAGTTCGACCTGCCGCCCGGTGACCGCCGCGGCCGTCTGCAGCAGCTCGCCGACGCCTTCGATGCGCAGGGCATTGCCTGGATCCGGCCCACGACACCCGGCGGGACCGAGATGCAGATCGCGATGGAGGTCCCCGGCGCCGCCGTCCCCGACGTGCTCACCGTGGCGCTCGACCAGGCCGCCAGTGTCAGCCAGGCCCTGAACCGCTTCGACGCCCCAATCGTCCTGACCCGGGGCTCCATCGGCGTCACCACTGTGGACGTGCTCGACGTGAACGGGGCCGTCCTCCTGGACGTCGAAGACGGCAGGCCGGGCGCCCAGGCCGGACTGAAGCCCGGGGAGATCATCGAATCGCTGGACGGCCAGGCCGTGACCAGCGTGTCGGACTTCGAGAACCGCCTTGCGGCGCACCAGCCCACCGACAAGGTCTCGCTCGTGGTCCGGTCGCCCGGCGGGGCCACGCGCCCCGTCTCGGCGGCCATCCAGCGGGTGCCCGTCCTGTCGGCGGGCACGGACCGCTTCATGCCGGCCAGCGCGTTGGTGGCCATCCTGCGGTCACGTCTGTCCTCGGCGCCTGCGGCCGAACAGCCCGCCCTCCAGCTGAACCTGGGGGCGGCGCTCCTCAGGGCCGGGGATGCCACCGGCGCCCAGGGCGTGCTCGAAAAGGCCAGCCTGCCGGCCGGCCCCGGTGTGTCCAAGGGCACGCTGGACTTCCTGCGGGGCGAGGCCGCCGAGCGGGCCGGCGACCGGGCGGGCGCGCTCCGGTCGTACACGGCCGCCAGCCAGGCCGACGGGCGGCTCTCCCAGGACGGGCCTCTCGTGAAGATGCTGGCGACCCGCGCCCTCGCGCGTCTGAAGTAGCCTTTACCGTTGCTTCGCTGCCGGCGAGGTCTTGACCGAACTGGTCAGTTTTAGGTATGCTCGTCAGGTTCTGTCGCTTCCAGGAAACCCTATCTGGGAGCGGTCCTGACGCAGGAAGACGCGGGTGGCCCCCGAGCCGCGAGGCGTCTTCGAGTGCCCGGGCCCCCCGGCGTCTGTCGCCGCGGAGTCGTGCCGGGCAATTCAACACATAGGGTGACCGAAGTTTCTGGCGCCGAGCCGCGAGGCTCTTAGGCCGGAGACGCCGTCCGGTGGCCGGGCTTGCCATCGGGACGGTCGTGATGTCCGCAAGCGAAGGCCGGCGCCCGCACCCGGGCGCCGTGCCGGCAGTGCCATCGGGCCGTGCGCCCGGGAGGCCTGGAGTCACTGTGCCGACGATCAGCCAGCTCGTTCGCAAGGGTCGCGAGAAGATTGAGATCAAGACCAAGAGCCCTGCGCTGCAGGACAGCCCGCAGAAGCGCGGTGTCTGCGTGCGCGTCTTCACCCAGACGCCGAAGAAGCCGAACTCGGCGCTCCGCAAGGTGGCGCGCGTGCGGCTGACGAACGGCATCGAGGTGACGACCTACATCCCCGGCGTCGGGCACAACCTGCAGGAGCACTCGCTGGTGCTCATCCGCGGCGGCCGCGTGAAGGACCTGCCTGGCGTGCGCTACCACGTCGTCCGCGGCACGCTCGACGCGGTCGGCGTCCAGGGCCGGAAGCAGGGCCGGTCCAAGTACGGCGCGAAGCGGCCCAAGGCGTAGGCCGAACTGCTACTGCCCACTGCCTACTGCCTACTGCCTACTGCCTACTGAAGGTACGAGACATGCCACGTAGACGAGAAATCCCGAAGCGCGAGCCCCCGCCGGATCCGATCTATGCCAGCTCCCTGTTGACCAAGTTCGTGAGCACGGTCATGCGGGATGGCAAGCGGAGCGTGGCCCAGCGCATCCTGTACCAGAGCCTCGACATCATCAAAGAGCGCACGGGCGACGACCCGATGAAGGTGTTCAAGAAGGCCGTCGACAACGTGAAGCCCAGCCTCGAGGTGAAGTCGCGTCGCGTCGGCGGGAGCAACTACCAGGTGCCGATCGAGGTCAACCCGAACCGGCGGCTCTCGCTGAGCATCCGCTGGCTGGTTGGCCACGCGCGCTCGCGGGGCGACGGCAAGACGATGCAGGAGAAGCTGGCCAACGAGCTGCTCGACGCCTCGAACCTGCGCGGCGGCGCGGTGAAGAAGCGCGAGGATACGCACCGGATGGCCGAGGCGAACAAGGCGTTCGCCCACTATCGCTGGTAGGCACGTAGACAGTACGCAGGGCCGCAGTCAGTTCGGCCGCTCGAGTGATTCGCAATGCCCAGGCAAGTACCACTGAATCGGACGCGGAACATCGGCATCATGGCGCACATCGATGCCGGCAAGACCACCACGACCGAGCGCATCCTCTTCTATACGGGGATCACCTACAAGATCGGTGAGGTGCACGAAGGCACCGCGGTCATGGACTGGATGGAGCAGGAGCAGGAGCGGGGGATCACGATCACCTCCGCGGCGACGACCTGCTTCTGGCGCGAGCACCGCGTCAACATCATCGACACGCCCGGCCACGTGGATTTCACCGCGGAGGTCGAGCGATCGCTGCGCGTCCTCGACGGCGCGGTGGCGGTCTTCGACTCGGTCGCGGGCGTCGAGCCGCAGTCCGAGACGGTGTGGCGGCAGGCCGACAAGTACCGCGTCCCGCGCATCTGCTTCGTGAACAAAATGGACCGCGTCGGGGCGAACTTCAAGCGGACGTTCGACCAGATCGTCACCAAGCTCGAGGCGAACCCGGTCGCGATCCAGCTCCCCATCGGGTCAGAGGACAAGTTCCTCGGCGTCATCGACCTCATCAGGATGAAGGCGATCACGTACAAGGACGAGACCCTGGGCGCGGACTACATCGTCGACGAGATCCCCGCCGGGATGCTGGACGAAGCGAAGCATTACCGCGAACAGCTCATCGAGAAGGTCAGCGAAGCCGACGACCATATTCTCGAGAAATACCTGAAGGGTGAAGAGCCGACCGAGGACGAGATCAAGGCAGCCCTGCGGACGCGCGTGAACAGCTCGGTTCGCGGCGGCAGCGCCGGCAAGACCGAGCCGGCGTTCGTGCCGGTCATCTGCGGCTCGGCGTTCAAGAACAAGGGCGTGCAGCCCCTGCTCGACGCGGTCGTCGATTTCCTGCCCTCGCCGCTCGACGTGCCGGCCATCGCGGGCATCGACCCGGACAAGAAGGTCGACGCGAACGACCCGGAGGCCAATCGCATCGAGCGGCCCGCCTCCGACGAGGCCCCGTTCAGCGCGCTGGCCTTCAAGATCATGACCGACCCGTTCGTCGGGCAGCTGACGTTCTTCCGCGTGTATTCGGGCGTGCTCCACGCCGGCAGCGCCGTGCTCAATGCCACCAAGGGCAAGACCGAGCGCATCGGCCGGCTGCTGAAGATGCACGCCAACAAGCGGGAAGAGATCAAGGAGGTCTACGCGGGCGACATCGCAGCCGCGGTCGGCCTCAAGAGCGTCATCACCGGCGACACGCTGTGCGACGAGAAGAAGCCGATCGTCCTCGAGTCGATGGACTTCCCCGAGCCGGTCATCTCGCTGGCCATCGAGCCGAAGACCAAGGCCGACCAGGAGAAGCTCGGCACCGGGCTGCAGAAGCTGATGCAGGAGGACCCGACGTTCCGGGTCAAGACCGACGAGCAGACCGGTCAGGTCGTCATCGGCGGCATGGGCGAGCTGCACCTCGAGATCATCGTCGACCGGCTCAAGCGCGAGTTCAACGTCGAGGCCAGCGTCGGCAAGCCGCAAGTCGCCTACAAGGAGACGCTCACCCGGCCGTCAGAGGGTGAGATGCGGTACGCGAAGCAGACCGGCGGCCGCGGGCAGTTCGCCGAGGTCAAGATCCGGCTGTATCCGGGCGAGCCGGGGACCGGGTACGTCTTCGAGAACGAGATCTCGGGCGGATCGATCCCGCGCGAGTACATCAAGCCGGTGGACGAGGGCATCAAGGAAGCCCTCACGCGCGGCGTGCTGGCGGGCTACCCGATCGACGATGTGCGGATCGAACTCTACGACGGCAAGCACCACGAGGTGGACTCGTCCGAAATGGCATTCAAGATCGCCGGCTCGATGGCGTTCCAGGACGCGGCGAAGAAGGCCAAGCCGGTCCTGCTCGAGCCGGTGATGCGGGTCGAGGTGGTCGTGCCAAAGGAGTTCATCGGCGACGTGATGGGCGACCTGGCCAGCCGGCGGGGCCGCATTCAGTCGCAGGACGACCGGGGCGGCACGCAGATCGTGAATGCCCGGGTGCCGCTGTCGGAGATGTTCGGTTACGCGACGGATCTCCGGTCGCGCACGCAGGGGCGTGCGACCTACTCGATGCATTTCGACACCTACGAGCAGGCGCCACAGCACGTGAGCGAGGAAGTCGTGGCCCGCGTGCAGGGCAGGGCGTAGTCCGCATTGCGGCTTGCGGATCGCGGATTGCGGAGTTCTTGAATAGTTCGTGGGGCCGAACTTCAGTTCGGCCGATTATCGGAGCAGCGCACATGGCGAAGGAAAAGTTTGATCGGTCCAAGCCGCACGTGAACGTGGGGACGATTGGGCACATCGACCACGGGAAGACGACGCTGACGGCGGCGCTGACGAAGGTGGCGGCGGACAAGGGGTGGGCGAAGTTCGTGCCGTATGACGAGGTGGCGAAGGCGAGCGAGTCGCAGGGGCGGCGGGATGCGACGAAGATCCTGACGATTGCGACGTCGCACGTGGAGTATTCGACGCCGAACCGGCACTACGCGCACGTGGACTGCCCGGGGCACGCCGACTACATCAAGAACATGATCACCGGGGCGGCGCAGATGGACGGCGGGATCCTGGTGGTGAGCGCGGTGGACGGGCCGATGCCGCAGACGCGGGAGCACGTGCTGCTGGCGCGGCAGGTGGACGTGCCGTGCCTGGTGGTGGCGCTGAACAAGGTGGACGCGGTGGACGACCCGGAGCTGCTGGACCTGGTGGAGCTGGAGGTCCGGGACCTGCTGAAGACGTATGGGTTCCCGGGCGACGACGTGCCGGTGGTGCGGGTGAGCGCGCTGGGGGCGTTGAACGGGGACGCAGCGGGGGTGGAGAGCATCCTGAAGCTGATGGAGGCGCTGGACAGCTACGTGCCGCTGCCGCTGCGGGAAGTGGACAAGCCGTTCCTGATGCCGATCGAGGACGTGTTCTCGATCTCGGGCCGCGGGACGGTGGTGACGGGGCGGGTGGACCGGGGGAAGGTGAAAGTGGGCGAGGAGGTCGAGATCGTGGGCTTCCGGCCGACGGTGAAGAAAGTGGTGACGGGCGTGGAGATGTTCCGGAAGCTGCTCGACGAAGGAGTGGCGGGGGACAACATCGGGGTGCTGCTGCGGGGCGTGGAGAAAGACGACGTGGAGCGGGGGCAGGTGCTGGCCAAGCCGGGGTCGATCACGCCGCACACGAAGTTCAAGGGCGAGGTGTACATCCTGTCGAAGGAGGAGGGCGGGCGGCACACGCCGTTTTTCAACGGGTATCGGCCGCAGTTCTACATCCGGACGACGGACGTGACGGGGACGCTGAACCTGCCGGAGGGCGTGGAGATGGTGATGCCGGGCGACAACACGTCGATCACGGCGGAGCTGATCACGCCGGTGGCGCTGGAGAAGGGCGCGCGGTTCGCGATTCGCGAGGGCGGCCGGACGGTGGGCGCCGGCACGATCACGGAGATTCTGGCGTAAGAGCAGTAATCAGTGGCCAGTAGCCAGTAGTCAGTGGGATCACGCTGTCCCGCTGCCCTGACGACTGACGACTGACGACTGACGACTGACGACCGACTACTGAGGCAGAGATGTTCAACGACAAGATTCGCATCCGCCTGAAGGCCTACGACTACCGCGTGCTCGACCAGTCCACCGGCGAGATCGTGGAGACGGCGCGGCGGACCGGCGCCAGGCTGGCCGGCCCCATCCCGCTGCCGACCGAGCGCAACCGCTGGACCGTGCTGCGATCGCCGCACGTGGACAAGAAGTCGCGCGAGCAGTTCGAGATCCGGACGCACAAGCGGCTCATCGACATCTTCGAGCCGACGCCGCAGACGGTGGACGCGCTGATGAAGCTCGATCTGCCCGCCGGCGTGGACGTGGAGATCAAGGCGTTCGGGAAGGAACACGGGAAGTAGGCATCCATGGTGAACGGAATCATCGGCAGGAAGCTCGGGATGACGCAGTTGTTCGCCGCGGACGGCACCGTGCAGCCGGCCACCGTCCTCAAGGCGGGCCCCTGCGTGGTCGTGCAGGCCAAGAACGCGCAGACCGACGGGTACGAGGCGGTCCAGATCGGCCTGGTCGAGGAGCGCACGCCGAAGGTCAACAAGCCGACGGCCGGCCACTACAAGAAGGCCGGTCTGCCCCCCACGCGGGTTCGCCGCGAGGTGAAGGTGGCCAAGGGCGCCGAGGCTCCGCTCGCCGGCACGCAGGTGCTCGTCGGGACCGTCTTCGCGGAAGGCGAGCGCGTGGACGTCATCGGCACCAGCCGCGGGCTCGGTTTCCAGGGTGTCATGAAGCGCCACAACTTCGCCGGCGGCGCGGCAACCCACGGGTCGATGTTTCACCGGGCGCCCGGGTCGATCGGCGCGAGTTCGTATCCCTCGCGGGTCGTGAAGGGCATGCGTGCCGCCGGCCACATGGGCGCGCGCCGCGTCACGACGCGGAACCTGCGGGTGGTGAAGGTGGACGCGGAGAACAACCTGCTGATCGTGCGCGGCGCGGTGCCGGGCGCGGCGCGCGGGTACGTGCTCATCCGCAAGGCCGTTGCCGCCAAGCCCGAGCCGAAGCCTCAGGTGGAAGCGCCGACCAAGGGCCGGGCGAAGGCGAAGAAGTAGGCAGTAGGCCGTAGGCAGCAGGACAGCCGTCATGACCGTAGATGTCGTCAATTCGCAGAACGAGAAAGTCGGCAGCCTCGACGTGCGCGACGAGGTGTTCGGCGGCCGCGTGAAGACCGACCTGATCTGGGAGTCGGTGACACGGCAGAACGCCAGCGAGCGCCGCGGCACGCACGCGACGAAGACCCGCGCCGCCGTGAGCGGCAGCGGCAAGAAGCCGTGGCGGCAGAAGGGCACCGGCAGGGCCCGCGTCGGCGAGATCCGGAATCCGCTGTGGCGGAAGGGCGGCACGGTCTTCGGCCCGCAGCCCAGGAGCTACGACTACCACGTGCCGAAGAAAGTGGAGAAGGGCGCGCTGCGCGCGGCGCTGACGCAGAAGCTCAGGGACGGCGTCGTGACCGTGGTGGACGCGCTGGCTGTCGAGGAGGCGAAGACGAAGATCGCCGTCGAGCTGCTCGACGGTCTTGGCGTCACCGGCAAGACGCTGATCATCGACGTCACGCCCGACCCGAAGTTCTCGCTCGCGGTGAGAAACATCGCCGGCGTGCGGATGGTGCCCGCCAATCGCGTCACGGCGCGCGACGTCGTGGACACGACGCGGCTGCTGGCGACGCGCGCCGCCATCGAGCGGCTGCAGGAGGTGCTGTCGTGAAGCTGACCGACGTGATCCGCCGGCCGCTCATCACCGAGAAGACGACGATCCTCCGCGAGGATGGCCGGACGCTCGTGCTGCAGGTGGCCACGGCCGCCAACAAGGTGGAGATCCGGCGCGCCGTCGAGCAGCTGTTCGGCTCGAAGGTGGCCCAGGTTCGTACGGCGTCCGTGCTGGGCAAGCTGAAGCGGCAGGGCCGCCACGCCGGCCGCCGGGCGGACTGGAAGAAGGCATACGTCCGGCTGCGCGACGGCGAGAAGCTGCCGGAGTTCATCGAGGGGGCCTGAGGTCGATGCCCATTCGCTCATACAAGCCCACGTCGGCCGGCCGGCGGTTCCAGACCGTCCAGGTGTTCGACGAGATCACCGAGACGCAGCCGCACAAGCCGCTCACCGAGCCGCTGAAGAAGTCCGGCGGCCGCAACAACCGCGGCGAGCTGACCTCCTGGTGGCGGGGCGGCGGCCACAAGCGCGTGTACCGGGTGATCGACTTCAAACGCGACAAGCGCGACATCCCGGCGAAGGTGTCGACGATCGAGTACGACCCGAACCGCTCGGCGCGGATCGCGCTCATCACCTATGCCGACGGCGAGAAACGCTACATCCTGCAGCCGGCCGGCGTGAAGGTCGGCGACACGGTGGTGGCCGGTGCCGGCGTGGACATCCTGCCGGGCAACGCGCTGCCGCTCCGGAACATCCCCCTCGGCACGCTCATCCACAACGTGGAGCTGAAGGCGGGCAAGGGCGGGCAGATCGCGCGCTCGGCCGGGTCCTCCGTGCAGCTGGTGGCCAAGGAGGGCGAGTACGCCTCGGTGAAGCTGCCCTCGGGCGAGGTGCGGCGGATCAACCTGGAGTGCACGGCCACCATCGGGCAGGTCGGCAACGTCGATCACGAGAACGTCTCGCTCGGCAAGGCGGGGCGCAGCCGGTGGCTCGGGCGGCGGCCGCACGTGCGCGGCGTCGCGATGAACCCGGTGGACCACCCGCTCGGCGGCGGCGAGGGCAAGACCTCGGGCGGCCGTCATCCGGTGTCGCCGTGGGGACAGCCGACCAAGGGCTTCAAGACGCGCACGAACAAGCGCAGCGACGCGTTCATCGTGACGCGGAGGAAGAAGAAGTAGCGGCTGTCAGCTACAAGGATCAGCAATGAGCAGATCACTCAAGAAGGGTCCGTTCGTCGACACTCCGTTGCTCGAGAAGGTGGAGGCGATGAACCACGGCGGCGACAAGAAGGTCATCAAGACCTGGTCGCGCCGCTCCACGATCGTGCCGGAGATGGTCGGGCACACCCTGGCCGTGCACAACGGCCGCAAGTTCATCCCCGTGTACGTGACCGAGAACATGGTGGGCCACAAGCTCGGAGAGTTCGCGCCGACGCGGACGTTCAAGGGCCACGCGGCGAAGTCCGAGAAGTCGGCGACGCCGGTCGGGAAGTAGGCGGAGAGACGACATGCTGCAAGCGGAAGCCACCGCGCGGTTCGTGCGGACCTCGGCCCAGAAGGCCGGGCTCGTGCTCGCCCTCATCCGGGGCCGCAATGTGAACGAGGCCCTGGCGACCCTGCGCTTCACGAAGAAGAGCGTGGCGCGGGACATCGCGAAGGTGCTGCACTCGGCCATCGCGAACGCCCAGCTGAAGGAGGGCTTCGGCGGCGACGTGGACCGGCTGTTCGTCTCGGCCTGCTATGCCAACCAGGGCCCGTCGCAGAAGCGGGTGCGGCCGGCGCCCATGGGCCGGGCGTTCCGCGTCGTGAAGCGGACGACGCACCTGACCGTGGCCGTCAGCGAGAAGGCCGTCAAGGTGCCGGCGGTTGCCGCGCCGGGCACGGGCAAGGCGGCCAGGACCAGGGCGCCCAAAAAGGCGCGCGCTCCCAAAGCGGAGAAGGAGTAGCTCGTGGGTCAGAAGGTTCACCCGTACGGGTTCCGGCTCGGGTTCAACAAGACCTGGCGGTCGCGGTGGTATTCGGATCGTGACTACGCCAAGCTGCTGCACGAGGACCTGAACCTCCGCCAGGATCTCAAGAAGCGCTTCCAGCACGCGGGCGTGTCGAAGATCGAGACCGAGCGCGCGGCCAACAAGCTGAAGATCGACATCTACACCAGCCGGCCCGGCATCATCATCGGCCGGAAGGGCAGCGAGGTCGACAAGCTGAAGCAGGAGGTCCAGAAGCGGACCAGCCGCGAGGTCTTCGTCAACATCCAGGAGATCCAGAAGCCCGAGCTCGACAGCCAGCTCATCGCCGAGTCGGTGGCCATGCAGCTCGAGAAGCGCGTGGCGTTCCGCCGCGCGATGCGCAAGGCGGTGGAATCGGCGCTGCGCTTCGGTGCCCGGGGGATCAAGGTGCGCGTGTCGGGCCGGCTGAACGGGGCCGAGATCGCGCGCTCGGAGTGGTACCTCCACGGGCAGCTGCCGCTGCAGACTCTGCGCGCGGACATCGACTACGGGTTCGCCGAGGCCAACACGACCTACGGCCAGATCGGCGTGAAGGTGTGGCTCTTCAAGGGCGAGCGGCTGCGGCCGCGCATCGGGCGCGAGGAAGAGTACCGCGAGCGCGGGCCGCGGCGGCCGGCGCCCACCGGACGGCGGTAGCGCATTGTCAATTGATGATTGACGATTGACGATTGGCGATTGAGGACAACGCATCATGTTGATGCCGAAGAAGGTCAAGTTCAGGAAGCAGCAGCGCGGGCGCATGGCCGGTATGGCCTGGCGGGGCTCGGACGTGTCGTTCGGCGACTACGGCCTGAAAGCCCTCGAACCCTGCTGGCTGACCGACCGGCAGATCGAGGCGGCGCGCGTGGCGATGACCCGCTTCATCAAGCGCGGCGGCAAGATCTGGGTGCGCGTGTTCCCCGACAAGCCCATCACCAAGAAGCCGCAGGAAACGCGCATGGGCAAGGGCAAGGGCGCACCCGAGCAGTGGGTGTGCGTGGTGCGGCCCGGGCGCGTGATGTTCGAGATGGAGGGCGTCAGCGAGGCGGACGCGCGCGAGGCGATGAGGCTCGCCGCGGCGAAGCTGCCCATCCGGACGCGCTTCGCGATGCGGTTCGCCGAGGAGCGGGTGTGATGGCCAAGATTGGCGAGCTCAGGGATCTCTCGGTGGACGAGCTCCGGATCCGGGAGCACGATCTGGACGATCAGCTGTTCCGGCTGCGCATCCAGAAGTCGATGGGCCAGCTGGACGTGCCGCTGAAGGTGCGGGGCGTGCGCCGCGACCTGGCGCGGGTGAAGACGCTGCTCCGGGAGAAGAAGGGCTAGCGCGATGAGCAAAGCAGAGAAGCGTGGCACCGTGGTGAGCGACAAGATGGCCAAGACCGTGGTCGTCGCGGTCGAGCGCCTCGTGCGCCACGAGGTGTACGGCAAGGGCGAGCGCCGCACGACGAAGTTCCTCGCCCACGACGAGCACGGCGCGAAGACCGGCGACCAGGTCGTCATCGTCGAGAGCCGGCCGCTCAGCCGCCGGAAGCGGTGGATGGTGGCCCGGGTCGTGCGGAAGGCCGTCGGAGTCTAGGAGGACGCCATGATCCAGATGCGGTCGATCCTCGACGTCGCCGACAACTCCGGCGCGCGGAAGATCTCGGTCATCAATCCCATCGGCGGCGCCGCCGGCCGCTACGCGCGGCTCGGCGACATCGTCACCGCCTCGGTGAAGGAGGCCACGCCGGACGGCACCGTGAAGAAGGGGCAGGTGGTCAAGGCGGTGATCGTCCGGACCCGGAAGGAGCAGCGGCGCCGCGACGGCAGCTACATCCGGTTCGACCGGAATGCGGCGGTGCTGGTGAACGACCAGGGCGAGCCGATCGGGACGCGCGTGTTCGGGCCCGTCGCCCGCGAGCTGCGCGAGCGGAAGTTCATGAAGATCATCTCCCTCGCGCCCGAGGTGCTGTAAGTCATGTCTCGTCTGCAGACGCCAATCCGGCGCAACGACACCGTGCTCGTGACCACGGGCAAGGACCGCGGCAAGAAGGGCCGCGTGATCCGCGTGGTGCCCGAGAAGAATCGCGTGCTGGTCGAGGGCGTCAACCTCGTGAAGCGCCACACGCGGCCCAACCCGGCCAAGAACATCAAGGGCGGGGTGGTGCAGCGCGAGGCGACCCTGCACGCCAGCAACGTGCAGCTCGTCTGCCCCGAGTGCGGGGCGCATACCCGCGTCGGCCACAAGTGGCTCGACGACGGACGCAAGGTCCGGATCTGCCGCAAGTGCAATGGAGTGGTGGACAAATGAGCCGCCTCAGAGAGAAGTACCAGAAGGAAGTGGCGCCGGCCCTGAAGCAGGAGTTCGGCTACGGCAACGTCATGGCCATCCCGCGGATCGCCAAGGTGACCGTCAACATGGGCCTTGGCGAGGCGACGAGCAACGCGAAGATCGTGGACACCGCCCTGGACGAGCTGTCGAAGATCACCGGCCAGAAGGCGGCCGTCCGGCGCGCGAAGAAGTCCATTGCGGCCTTCAAGGTGCGCGAGGGCATGCCGGTCGGCGCGATGGTCACCCTGCGCGGCGAGCGGATGTACGAGTTCCTCGACCGCCTGGTCAGCATCGCCCTGCCGCGCGTGCGCGACTTCCGGGGGATCTCGGCGAAGGGCTTCGATGGCCGCGGCAACTACACGCTCGGCCTCCGCGACCAGATCATCTTCCCGGAGATCGACTACATGAAGGTGGACAAGGCGAGGGGCATGAACGTGTCGGTCATCACCACGGCGAAGACCGACGAGGAGGCCCGGAAGCTGCTGCAGCTCATCGGGCTGCCCTTCAGGAGCAACTGACCATGGCGACGACGGCCAAGATTGCCAAAGAAGCGAAGACGCCCAAGTACAAGATCCGCGCCCGGAACCGCTGCAAGCAGTGCGGGCGCCCCCGGGCGTACATGCGGAAGTTCGCGCTCTGCCGGCTGTGCTTCCGCAAGCTCGCCCTCGAGGGCGACGTCACCGGCGTCACGAAGAGCAGTTGGTAGGCACGCGGACATCCATAGCTCAGGCCCAGGGTAACGACGTATGACTGATCCGATTTCCGACATGCTGACGCGCGTCCGCAACGCGGTCGTCGCCAAGCACACCCGCGTGGACATCCCGGCGTCGAAGCTCAAGGGCGAGATTGCCCGGATCCTGACCGACGAGGGGTACATTCACGGGTTCAAGATGGTGGACGAGAAGACGCCGCACGGGAGCCCGCGGCAGGTCATCCGCATCTTCCTGAAGTACGGGCCGCGCGGCGAGCGCGTCATCACCGGCATCCAGCGGGTGAGCCGGCCCGGGCGGCGCGTGTACTTCGGCCGCGAGTACGTGCCGAACGTGCTCGGCGGCCTCGGCATGAGCATCCTGACCACCTCGCGCGGCGTGATGAGCGGCCGCGAGGCCGTGAAGGCCGGCGTCGGTGGCGAAGTGCTCTGCAACGTGTGGTGAGGAACGTACCGACTGAGACGAGGATCCAGAGATGTCCCGCATCGGAAAAAAGCCCATCCCCGTCCCCAAGGGCGTCACGGTCCAGGTGAGCGAGGGCGCGGTTGACGTGAAGGGCCCCAAGGGGCAGCTGCGGCAGCCGCTGCCGCCCGGCATCGTGTTCGAGCTGGCGGACGGCCGCCTGCTGGCAAAGACGATCCGCGACGAGAAGGCGCTCGGCAAGTTCCACGGGCTGGGCCGCACGCTCGTGGCCAATGCCGTGCAGGGCGTCACCGAGGGCTTCAAGAAGGAGCTCGACATCGTCGGCGTCGGCTACCGCGCCGAGGCCAAGGGCCGGCAGGTGGTGTTCGCGCTGGGCTACTCGCACCCGGTGGTGTTCGAGATCCCCCAGGGCATCGAGGTGGTGGTCAGCAGCCAGACGCACATCACGGTCACCGGGGTGGACCGGCAGCTGGTCGGGCAGGTCGCGGCCAACATCCGGCAGCTTCGCCGCCCGGATCCGTACAAGCAGAAGGGCGTGCGCTACACGGGCGAAGTGCTGAAGAAGAAGGTCGGGAAGACCGGGGCGTAACGACGATGAAGATTCAGACCAAGGAAGATCGGCGCGACCGGATCAAGCTGCGGCTGCGGAAGCGGATCAACGGCACGGCCGACCGGCCGCGGCTGTCGGTGTTCCGCAGCCTCTCGCACATCTACGTGCAGGTCATCGACGACCGCGCGGGCACGACGCTCGTCTCCGCCTCGACCGCCGAGCCGACGGTCAGAGCGGCGCTGGCCTCCGGGGCGAAGGGCGGCAACGTCCACGGCGCGGAGGCCGTCGGCAAGGCCATCGCCGAGCGGCTGAAGGCCAGGGGTATCACGAAGGTCGTTTTCGACCGGAACGGGTTTCTGTATCACGGCCGGATCAAGGCCGTGGCCGACGCGGCCCGCCAGGCCGGGCTGGAGTTCTAACCGATGAGAACGCGCGAACGGATCGACGCCTCGCAGCTCGACCTCCGCGACACGGTGGTCTCGATCAACCGGGTCACCAAGGTCGTCAAGGGCGGCAAGAACCTGAGCTTCAGCGCGCTGGTCGTGGTGGGCGACGGCCACGGCGTGGTGGGCTTCGGCGTGGGGAAGGCCAAGGAAGTGCCCTCGGCCATCAAGAAGGGCATCGAGGCCGCCAAGAAGGCCCTCATCCGCGTCCCCCTGCAGGGCACGACGATTCCGCACGCGATCGTCGGACACTTCGGCGCCGGGTCCGTGCTGCTGAAGCCGGCGCCCGACGGCACCGGCATCATCGCCGGCGCCGCCGTGCGCGCCGTGGTGGAGTCGGCCGGCGTCGCCAACGTCCTGACCAAGTCGCTCGGCTCGGCCAACCCGCACAACGTGGTGCGGGCGGCGTTCACGGGCCTGTCGCAGCTGAAGGACCCGGTGACCGTGGCGCGGCTCCGCGGCAAGACTCTCGAGGAGATGGCCGTCGTCTCGGCGTAGGACCCGTCATGACCGACAAGAAGTTGCTGAAGATCACGCTCGTGAAGAGCACCATCGGCTTCAACGAGAAGCAGGCGAAGGTGGTCGAGAGCCTGGGCCTGCGGCGCATCCGGCACTCGGTGACGCTGCCCGACACGCCGGCCGTGCGCGGCCAGATCCTGAAGGTGCGGCACCTCGTCACGGTGGAAGGGAACTAGGGCCATGGAGCAGGCAAAGAAGCCGTTCGGGCTGCACGATCTGCGGCCGGCCGACGGGTCGAAGAAGAAGCACTTCCGCGTGGGGCGGGGCCAGGGCTCGGGCAACGGCAAGACGGCCGGCCGCGGGCACAAGGGCGCGCAGTCGCGGTCGGGCTGGAAGTCGAAGCGCGGCTTCGAGGGCGGCCAGATGCCGCTGCACCGCCGTGTGCCGAAGCGCGGCTTCACGAACATCTTCCGCGTCGAGTACGCGGTGGTGAACCTGGACCGGATTGCCGAGGTGTTCGACGGCGGCGCCGTCGTGACGCCGGAGCTGCTGCGGGAGAAGGGGCTGCTGCAGGGCCACGAGCCGAAGGTGAAGGTGCTGGCCCGCGGCGACGTCTCGAAGGCGCTGACGATCAAGGCGCACAAGTTCAGCGGCAAGGCGGCCGAGAAGATCGCGGCCGCCGGCGGCACGACCGAGGTGCTGGCGAGCTGATCGGACCGGCCGAACTCCGGCCCTTCGCCGCGGCTTCGGCGGGCGCCGCAGCGTCAGCGGAGGCCGGCCGGTTCGGCCACAGGGCAGACGGCGGCGGGACACCTGCCGCGTTGGTGGATTGCAATGATCGAGAGTCTGCGCAACATCTTCCAGGTCGGCGAGCTGAGGAACCGGGTGCTGTTCACCCTGGGCATGCTCGCGGTGTATCGCGTGGGCAACCACGTCGTGGTGCCCGGTGTGAACACGCAGGCGCTGGCCTTGCTGGCCGAGCAGGCCAAGAACACCATGTTCGGCCTGTACGACATGTTCTCCGGGCAGAACCTGTCGAAGATGACGATCTTCGCGCTGGGCATCATGCCCTACATCAGCGCGTCGATCATCCTGCAGCTGCTGACGGTGGTGTGGCCGTACCTCGAGCGGCTGTCGCACGAGGGCGAGCTGGGCCGCCGGAAGATCACGCAATACACCCGCTACGGCACGCTGATGCTGTCGGTCGTGCAGGCGGCGGCCATCGCCCTCTTTCTCGAGAAGCAGACCAACATCGCCGGAGGCCTGCCGCTGGTCTACGCCGGCGGCTGGGGCTTCCGGCTGATGACGATCCTCACGCTGACGACGGGCTCGGCCCTGGTGATGTGGATCGGCGAGCAAATCACCGAGCAGGGCATCGGCAATGGCATGTCGCTCATCATCTTCGCCGGCATCATCGTCGGGCTGCCGCGGGCAGCGCTGACGACGTTCGATCAGCTGCGGACGGGGCAGATGAGCCTGCTGCGGCTGGTGCTGCTGGTGGTAATGATGATCATCGTCATCGGGGCGATCGTGTTCGTGGAGCGGGGACAACGGAAAGTCACCGTGCAGTACGCCAAGCGACTCGTCGGCCGCCGGATGTACGGCGGCACGAGCACGCACATTCCGCTGAAGGTGAACACGGGCGGCGTCATCCCGGTGATCTTCGCCAGCTCACTGCTGGCGCTGCCGGCGACCTTCGCGGGCGTGTTCCCTGCCGAGGGCTGGGGGCAGAAGGTGCTGCAGCAGCTGGCGTACGGCATGCCGCTGTACAACCTGCTGTACGTCGGCGGCATCATCTTCTTCGCCTACTTCTACACGGCCATCATCTTCAATCCCGATGACGTGGCCGAGAACATGCGGAAGTACGGCGGGTTCGTGCCGGGCATCCGGCCGGGGAAGCGGACCGCCGAGTACATCGACACGATCCTGACGCGGATCACGCTGGTCGGCGCGGTGTACCTGGCGCTCATCGCGATCCTGCCCATGTTCCTGCTCACCGGGTTCAAGGTGGCCCCGATCCCGTTCGTCGGCGAGTGGCTCGACGCGATGCTGCCCGAATGGGTCACGCAGGGCATGAACGTGACGTTCTACTTCGGCGGCACCTCGCTGCTCATCATCGTGGGCGTGGCGATGGACACCGTGCAGCAGGTGGAATCGCAGCTCATCATGCGGCATTACGACGGGTTCATGAAGAAGACGCGGATCCGCGGGCGCCGGAGCTGAGGCGGACGCAGGCAAGGGTGGCCGGACGAGCGACCGTCGAATGGCGCTGAACCTCGTGATGATCGGCCCGCCGGGCGCGGGCAAGGGAACCCAGGCGGGCCGGCTCTGCCGGCACTACGGGATCCCGAAGATCTCGACGGGCGACATGCTGCGCGAGGCGGTCGTCGCGGGCTCGGCGCTCGGGCGCCAGGTGAAGCACACGATCGGGGCCGGCCGGCTGGTGAGCGACGAGATCATCATCGCCGTCGTTCGCGAGCGGCTGGCGAAGGCGGACGTCCAGAACGGGTTCGTGCTCGACGGGTTCCCTCGCACCGTGGTGCAGGCACGCGCGCTCGACGAGATGCTCGAGAGCCGCGGTCCGCTGGTGGTGGTGGTGCTGGAAGTGCCGCACGACGAGCTCGTGCGGCGGATGACGTGGCGCCGGGTCTGCGCCGACTGCGGCACGATCTACGGCGGCACGGACACGCCGGAGCTGACCGGCGAGCGCGGCGGCGAGGGCCCGGTCGAGTCGGGCCGCTGCCGCAAGTGCGGCGGCCCGCTCGTGCAGCGCGCCGACGACAACGCCGCGGTGATTCGCGACCGGCTCGAGGTGTTCGCGAGCCAGACCGCGCCGCTGGTGGATTTTTACAGGGATCGGCCGACCTGCGTCATTTTGAACGGGTTGCAGGCGCCCGATCAGGTGACCGCGGACCTGCACCGGGCGATCGAGGCGGCGTCGACCGTCCCCGGTGCCGAGGGCCGCGGCAGGGCACGCGCATGATCGTCTGCAAGTCGCCGGCAGAACTGGAGCGGATGAAGGCGGCCAACCAGGTCGTCGCCGACGTACTGGTGGCGCTGCGGGAGGCGGTGGCGCCCGGCGTCACGACGGGCGACCTGGACGCGCTGGCCGAGTCGAAGATTCGTGCGGCGGGCGCCGAGCCGGCGTTCAAGGGCTATCACGGGTTCCCGGCCACGATTTGCTCCTCCGTGAACGAGGAAGTGATTCACGGCATCCCGTCGGGCCGCGAGCTGGTCGAGGGCGACGTGATCTCGATCGACCTCGGGGCCCTGCTGGAGGGGTACTACGGGGACTCGGCGATCACCGTGCCGGTGGGCCGGGTGACCGAGCGGGCGGCCGAGCTCCTCCGGGTGACCGAGGAGTCGCTGCACCGGGCGATCGCCCAGGTGAGAGTCGGCGGCCGGATCTCCGACCTCGGGCACGCGGTGCAGGCGCACGTCGAGCAGCACGGCTTCAGCGTCGTGCGCGAGTTCGTGGGCCACGGCATCGGCAGCAAGCTGCACGAGGAGCCGCAGATCCCGAACTACGGCACGCCCGGCCGCGGGCCGCGGCTGGCCGAGGGCATGGTGCTGGCCATCGAGCCAATGGTGAACATGGGCACCGCGGCGGTCCGCGTGCTGTCGGACGGGTGGACGGCGGTGACCCGGGATGGCCAGTTGTCGGCCCATTTCGAGCACACCGTGGCCGTGACGGCCAGAGGACCCCTGGTGCTGACCTCACCGGGCGGGGCGATGGTGGCCGGGGCGGACGGGTACTGGCCCTCGCCCCAGGCCGTCCGTTCGTGAGACAATGGAAAGTTCGTCCCCAGGGGTCAGGGAAGTCGAGGGGACCGTGGTCGCGCAGCTGCCGAGCGCGCTGTACCGCGTGAACGTGGACGGGCGGGACGTCACCGCGCATCTCGGGGGCAGCCCGAGGCGGAATTTCATCCGCGTGCTGGTCGGCGATCGGGTGCGCCTGGTGCTGGCCCCAGGCGACCTGACGCGCGGCCGGATCGTGGGCGTCGTGGGACGGTAGCCGGCGGCTGGCAGGGCGCAGCTGGCAGGATGTCGCGGGGAACCAGAGCGATGAAGGTACGAGCGTCGGTGAAGCGCATGTGCGCCAAGTGCAAGGTCGTCCGCCGAGAGGGCGTCGTGCGGGTGATCTGCACGAACCCGAAGCACAAGCAGCGGCAGGGGTAGGAACAGTAGGCAGTAGGCAGTAGGCAGCACTGCCTACTGCCTACTGCCTACTAACAAGGATCAGCAGAATGGCACGTATCGCAGGCGTCGATCTCCCGCGAACCAAGCGGGTCGAAATCGGGCTGACCTACATCTACGGCATCGGCCGTATGCGGTCGAACGGCATCCTCGAGGCGGCCGGGGTGAGCCCGGACATCCGGGTGAAGGACCTCTCGGAAGACGATGTCCGGAAGATCAGCCGGGTCATCGAGGAGCAGGGCCGCGTGGAGGGCGACCTCCGCAAGGAGATCTCGCTCAACATCAAGCGCCTGATGGAGATCGGCTGCTACCGCGGCCTGCGGCACCGCCGCAACCTGCCGGCGCGCGGCCAGCGGACCCGGACCAATGCCCGCACGCGGAAGGGTCCGCGCAAGGGTGCGGTCGCCAAGAAGAAGACGGTCTAAACCATGGCGAAGAGTGAAGCCGCCGGCGCCGAAAAGGCCGGCAAGAAGAAGAAGACGTTCAAGAAGCGCGGCGAGAAGCGCGTGATCCACTCCGGCCTCGCCCACATTCAGGCGTCGTTCAACAACACGATCATCACGATCACCGACACCGAGGGCAACGTCGTGGCATGGTCGAGCGCCGGCGCGATCGGGTTCAAGGGGTCGCGCAAGGGGACGCCGTTCGCCGCCACGCAGGCGGCGATCAACGCGGGCAACGCGGCCAAGGCCATGGGGCTGCGCTCCCTGGAGGTGCACGTCACCGGCCCGGGCTCGGGCCGCGAGTCGGCGATTCGTGCGCTGCAGACGATTGGCATCGACGTGCGGTCGATCCGCGACGTCACGCCGATCCCGCACAACGGGTGCCGGCCGCCGAAGCGGCGACGGGTCTAGCATTGGTCATTGATGATTGATGATTGACGATTGAGGAGTGAGGGATCGAACTGAATGGCTAGATACACTGGGCCCGTGTGCCGGCTGTGCCGCCGGGAAGGCATGAAGCTGTTCCTCAAGGGGGAGCGCTGCTACACCGAGAAGTGCGCCATCGAGAAGCGCAACTTCCCGCCGGGCCAGCACGGCAAGTCGCGGCGGCAGAAGCTGGCCGGCTACGGCATCCAGCTGCGGGAGAAGCAGAAGGTCAAGCGCATCTACGGCGTGCTCGAGGACCAGTTCCGCCGCTACTTCGAGGCGGCCGACCGGACACGCGGCATCACGGGCGAGACGCTGCTGCAGCTGCTCGAGCGCCGGTTCGACAACGTGATCTACCGGTTGGGCCTGGCCACCTCGCGCGCGCAGGCACGCCAGCTCGTGCGCCACGGCCACTTCCAGGTGAACGGAAAGAAGGTGGACATCCCGTCGTACTCGCTCCGCGCGGGCGACACGGTGACCATCAAGGCGACCAGCGAGAAGAACGTCACGATCGCCCACGCGATGGAAGAGGTGAAGGGGCGCGGGATCCCGGGGTGGCTCACGTTCGACGGCGCCGCCGGCAAGGTGATGTCGCTGCCGACGCGCGAGCAGATCAACCTCCCCGTCCAGGAGCAGCTGATCGTCGAGTTGTACTCGAAGTAGTCCATTGATCATTGACGATTGACGATTGACGATTGACGATTGACGGGTTAACCCTCAGCCTTTCAATCGTCAATTGTCAATCGTCAATCCTCAATGTTGAGGTTCGCACCCACTGGCCCAGCAGCCTTGCAGACCTGCGGCGGGCGGCCGGTGGTTCCACCAGCAGGTCTGGAGGCCGAGGCTGTCGGCCCGTCAGCGAAAGGAAGACATGATGCTCTGGAAAGGCTTTCAGCGTCCCAAGCGGCTCGAGGTCGAGCGCGAGACCCTCACGGAACGGTTCGGCCGGTTTCACGCGCAGCCCTTCGAGCGCGGCTTCGGCACGACCATCGGCAACGCCGTCCGCCGGGTGCTGCTCTCCTCCATCGAGGGAGCCGCGATCACGGCCGTGAAGATCGACGGCGTGCTGCACGAGTTCTCCCCGATCCCCGGCGTGGTCGAGGACGCCACTGACATCATCCTCAACCTGAAGCAGATCCCGCTGAAGCTGCACGTCGACTACACGAAGACGCTGTACCTGCGCGTGGACAAGTCGGGCGAGGTCCGGGCGCGCGACATCGAGGGCGACGCCGACGTCGAGATCCTCGAGCCCGACGCCCACATCGCGACCGTCGCCGACGGCGGCAAGCTCCACATGGAGCTGCGCCTGAAGCGCGGCCGCGGCTACGTCTCGGCCGACAAGAACTTCGACGAGGACCTCGGCATCGGCTGGATCCCGGTGGACTCGATCCACTCGCCGGTCAAGAAGGTGAACTACCTGGTCGAAGCCGCCCGTCTGGGCCAGACGACCGATTACGACAAGCTCACGCTCGACGTCTGGACCAACGGCTCCGTGCACCCGCGCGATGCCGTGTCGCTGGCGGCCAAGCTCGTGCGCGACCACCTGAACATCTTCATCAACCTCGAGGAGACGCTCGAGACGCCGCCGGACGCGCAGGCCGAGCCGGCGCGCGTCGGCGCGCTCAACGAGCACCTCGACAAGAGCGTTGAGGAGCTGGAGCTCTCGGTCCGCTCCTACAACTGCCTCAAGAACGCGAACATCCGGACCATCCGCGAGCTCGTCCAGAAGACCGAAGCCGAGATGCTGAAGACGAAGAACTTCGGCCGGAAGTCGCTGAACGAGATCAAGGAGATCCTGCAGTCGATGGGCCTCAGTCTCGGGATGCGGCTCGACCAGCCGACGGCTGCCGAGTAGCCATTGACGATTTGATCATTGAGACGATTGACGATTGACGATTGACGATTGACGATTGACGATTGACGGGTTCTCCACCGGCCGTTCAATCGTCAATCGTCAATAATCAATCGTCAATGATCAATGATCAATGCGAGAGCTGAGATGCCGCACAAGATCGCACATCGCAAACTGGGGCGCGTCACCGAGCACCGGCTCGCCCTGCTCCGCAATCAGGCCACTGCCCTCATCCGCCACGAGCGGATTCAGACGACGGTGCCGAAGGCGAAGGAGCTGCGGCCGTTCGTGGAGCGGCTGATCACGATCGCCAAGCGGGGGCTGGCGGCCGGCGAAGGCAACATCAAGGCCCTGAACGCCCGGCGGCTGGTCCTGACCCAGATCCAGGACCGCGCCGTCGTCGGCAAGCTGTTCGACCAGATCGCGCCGCGGTTCGAGACGCGTCCGGGCGGCTACACGCGGCTGCTCCGCGTGGGCTTCCGCCGCGGTGACGCGGCCGACGTCGCGCAGGTGGAGCTGGTCGGCAGCGAGTACGACCCGAACGCCGAAGTCGAGAAGAAGGGCGGCGGGTCGGAGAAGCCGTCCGGCCCGAAGAAGGGCGTCGGCGCGCGCCTCAAGGCCGCGGCCGAACGGGTCCGGGGCAAGAAGGACGAGGGGGAGAAGGCGCCGAAGCCCTCGCGCGGCGCCGCGCGCAAGGTGACGACGCCGCGAAAGGCCGGCGGCTCGTAAGACCTCGTACGCAGGGCCGAACTTCAGTTCGGCCGGTACCAACCTCACGGGCGCGGTGGTCCGAGGACCATCGCGCCTTTGTCTTTCCCGGCGCGCCCGCCGTACCGCCTCAAGCTGGAGTGGTGCCGGCCGCTTCTGGGCGTGGCGCCCTCGGAAGACGTGCGCGGCGAGCCGTGCTACGCCGACATCCGGCCAGACCTCGCCACGCCGCTGGACGAGCGGTTGATGCGGACCACGGAGCCCACCCATGCCTTGCGGTTGATGGTGGCCTTCCTGCGCGAGCGGCGCGCTGCCCGGCCGGAGGCGTGGACGACCGCACGAGCCCTTGTGGCGCTGCGGGTCAGCATGGAGTCGCTGCGCCGCGGGGCGGGCGCACCGCGCGTGGCGGCCCTGGCAGAATGGCTTGGCGTGAGCGACCGGCATCTGCGTCGCCTGATGGTGGGCGAAACCGGGATCTCGCCGCGACACTTCGCGCGCATCCAGCAGTTCCACGCGCTGCTGCGCTCCTCGGATCTGGTCCCGCGCCCATCCTGGGCTGCACTCGCCGCTGACCACGGCTACGCCGACCAGTCGCACCTGATTCGCGAGGTGCAGGACCTGGCCGGAGTGACGCCCACGCGGCCGTGATTGCCCACCCGCCGAACGTCTCGCTCACGGCAAACCACAGCTCGTTCGGCCCGCGGTTGAGCGGCAGGGGCAGCTCGTCGAACAGCCCGACGATGCCCAGGAAGTCGGGATCGTGGGTGCCGAACCCGTCGTTCCCGGCGTAGAGCATCCGGCCGTTGAGGTAGAGGCGCACGCGGTCGCTGAAGCCGAATCGCACCGGCACGGTCCGTGCGCGGTCGGAGGTGATCGTAACGGCGGCGACGACCGTATTGCCTGCACTCCCGTTCCCCGCGAGCCGCGCCAGGTTGGCGATGCCACGCTCCTCGATGCCGAGCGTGTCCCAGGTCACCTGCTCCGGCAGCTCTGGCAGGTCCGCGACGCCAGTCATCAACGACTCGGCGAACGGTGTGGACACGCGCCAGCTGCGCACGATGGTGGCGGGCGTGGAGTCCGGGACGGCGGGAACGGCTCCGGCACCCGCGAGGATGCCCACCTCACCGGCGCCCTGCGGACCGCGGAGCCGCGGAATGACCTGCACCGGGCTGTCGCCGTCCACGTACAGTTCGGCGCGGGCGCCCGACACCACGACCCTGACGTGCATCCAGCGGTCGTACGTCCACCGCGCCGGGCCCTCCCAGGTGGGGCCGGCGTAGATCTGCCAGGCGTACAGGCCGTGCAGCACTGGCGTGTACTGGGTGGCATGGGAGCCGCGCGAAGCGGGCGAGAGTGGGGGAATCGTGATACCGTTGCCGCGCTCCGGAGGCCGTATGGCTGCGCTCGGAACCCGACCCACTGGTGTCGGAATCGACGATGCGGAGCTCGTGCTCGTCGCCGCTGTCGTCACATCGGAAGTCGGAGGAGGCCTGCCTCGCAATGATTACGGGCGCCCACTTTCTCCTCTACAGCACGAAGGCCGACGAGGACCGGCGGTTCCTGCGCGACGTGCTCGGGTTCGCCGGTGTCGATGCCGGAGGCGGGTGGCTGATCCTGGCCCTGCCTCCGTCCGAGATCGCCGTCCATCCGGCCGAGGCCAGCTTCGCGCAACGCCACGCCTCGCACGAGCTGTTGGGCGCCGTGCTCTACCTGATGTGCGACGATCTCGAGGCCACTCTCCGAGATCTGACCGCCAAAGGCGTCGAGTCCACCGAAATCGAGCGCGAAGACTGGGGCATCAGGACCACGATCCATCTGCCGAGCGGCGGCGAGCTGGGGCTCTACCAGCCGGCGCATCCGTCGCCGCTTTCCGGGCGCGACGCCACATGAACCGCTGGTCGATGCGCGGAGCGAGCGGATGCCCGAGGCACTGACCGAACTGCCGCAGGGTCGCCCCGTGACCAGGCACGCCCGCTGGGTCCGGGTCTCCCACTGGATCGCGACCGCGACGGTATTGGCGCTCGCCTTCAGCGGGTTCGTCATCCTCATGGCGCATCCGAGGCTCTACTGGGGCGTGGCCGGCAACGATCTCACGCCGGCGCTCCTCGAGCTGCCGATCAGCCGTAACTACAAGCACGCCGGCTACGAGGACCGCGCGCCCTTCTTCGGGCGCGCCGACGGTCCCGTCAGCGCCAACCGGACCTACGACATCTTCAACGAGAACGGCTGGGCCCGGAGCCTGCACTTTCTTGCCGCCTGGGGCCTCGTGCTCGTCGGTGCCGCTTATCTGGGGATCGGCCTCCTCCTCGGCCACTTCCGAGCGCACATCTGGCCCAGGGCGGCGGAGCTGAGGCCGCATCTGGTCTGGCAGGACGTGATCGACCACCTCCGCTTCCTCAGACCTCCGGCCGCCGGTGGCCCCCGGTACAACCTGCTCCAGAAGGCCGCCTACTCGCTCGTGCTGTTCGTGGCCGTGCCCCTCGTCGTGCTCACCGGCCTGGCGATGTCACCGGCCGTCACCGCGGCCCTGCCCGTCGTGGAGCGTCTGTTCGGCGGATACCAGTCCGCCCGTACGCTGCACTTCCTGGCCTTCGCGGGCCTGCTGCTGTTCGTCTTCGTGCACGTCGTGATGGTCACGGTATCCGGCTTCTGGCGCCAGGTCCGGGCGATGACCTTCGGGGGATGATATGAAGAGCGGCCGCCTCATCACGCGGCGCCGGGTCCTGCTCACGGGACTGGCTTCGGTCGGCGGCCTCGTGGCCTTCCGCTCCCCGAAGCCGCTGCCGCCCACGTACGGCAGTCTGCTGCGCGCCGGCGACGACCTGACGTATGCCGCGCACCGCGCGCTGCTGTCGCAGGACGCGCTCGTCAGGGAGTACACGTTCCAGGACATCACGTCGTTTCCCGCCACGGGCACCACGAATCCCGGCACGAGCAGCACGCTGCCTCTTGCGGGGGAGTACCGCCGCCTGCACGACGGCGCGTTCAGGGAGTGGCGGCTCACGGTGGAAGGCCGCGTGGCGCGACCGAGGTCGTTCTCGCTCGCGGACTTGAAATCCCTGCCGTCGCGCACGCAGATCACGCGGCACACCTGCGAGGAGGGGTGGACGGCCATCGGCCAATGGATTGGCGTGCCGCTCGGCGCGGTGCTCGACGCGGTGGGCATCCTCCCCTCGGCGAGGTTCGTGGTGTTGTACTCGTTCGACGACTGGGTGGACAGCATCGATCTGCTGGACGCGCTGCACCCGCAGACGATCCTCGCCTACGGCATGAACGGACGCGATCTCGCCCTCCCGCACGGGGCACCGGTGCGCCTGCGCGTCGAGCGCCAGATGGGCTACAAGAGCATGAAATACGTGCACCGAATCGTCGTGTCCGACGACTTCGATGACGGCGGAGAGAAGGGGAACATCCGGAACGGATGGGCCTGGTACACGGGCATTTGAAGCCGTCGCCGTGACGCCCGGTGGCATGACCCCGCGCGACCTCCTGCGCACCACGCTCCTCGCAGTCCTCGAGCCGCGCATCGCGGCGGCGGGTGCGCGCGTCACGACGCTCCTCGGGACCGGAGCAGCAGGCTCCTCGGACCGCGAGGTGAACAACCCGTACGGCCTGGCCATCGGTCCGGACCTTGCCCTCTACTTCTGCGATCTCGGGAACCAGCGGATCCGGAGAATCGACCGCACGACGAGGCGCGTGACGACCGTCGCCGGGAACGGCACCGCCGGCTACGCGGGCGACGGCGGGCTGGCCATCGACGCTGCGCTCAACATGCCGCACGAGCTCCAGTTCGATGCGGCCGGCCACCTCTACGTTGCCGAGCGCGACAACCACGTCGTCCGCAGGGTGGACGCCAGGACCGGCGCGCTGGGCACGCTGGCCGGCGTGGGCGCCGCCGGATTTTCCGGCGATGGCGGGCCGGCGTCGCGCGCGATGTTGCGACAGCCGCACAGCATTGCGGTCGATGGCCGCCGCGGCAGCCTCCTCATCTGCGACACCGGCAATCACCGCATCCGCCGCGTCGACCTGGCGTCCGGCACGATCGACACGATGGGAGGAACCGGCGATCGGGCGCCGACGCCCGACGGCGCGGCCGTCCGGGACGTGCCGTTGAACGGCCCGCGGACCGTCGCCTTCGATGCATCCGGAGACGCGTACCTGGCGCTCCGCGAAGGCAACGCCATCTACCGCATCGATATGCGCACGGGCACGATTCATCACGTCGCGGGCAGCGGCCGGCAGGGCTATGAGGGTGACGGCGGCCAGGCGCGGGAGGCGGCGCTGGCCGGACCGAAGGGGCTGGCGTGGCACCGCGGTGCGCTGTACGTGGCCGACACCGAGAACCACGCGATCCGCCGGATCGACCTCGGTTCGGGCATGATTCGCACGGTCCTCGGCACGGGCCGGCGCGGCGACGGGCCCGAGCCGGATCCGCTGCGCTGCGCGTTGTCGCGGCCGCACGGCGTGCTCGTGGACGCCCGCGGCGTCGTCTACGTCGCCGACAGTGAGGCACACCGCATCCGCGTGCTCGAGTGACGGAGGGGAGGATGGGAGGATGGGAGGATGGGAGGATAGGAGGATGGGAGGATAGGAGGATAGGAGGATGGGAGGATGGGAGGATGGGAGGATGGGGATAGGCCGATAAGAGGATCGTGACGAAGCCGCATCATTTCCGGGAACCCGATCCGATCGAGGAGTACCGGGAATGGGCCGAGAATCGTTACAACCCAGGTCATTGGCTCGGCGCCCACATCCGCTCGTGGTGATCGGGCTCCTCATGTTGCTGGTTCGTGGTCAGCACGGCTCTGGCACGAGCCAGTCCGGTCCTCGACTCCACCGCCGCGGGAGGAAGGAGGGCTCCCAGCCTCCCATCCTCCCACCTTCTCATCCGCGATTTGAACTTCCCGCCTGAGCGTGGGAGCATTGGCCCGCCGGAGCCGCAGGCGGGCCGGCCACTTTCCGGAGGAGACATGTTCAGAGCTGATCGCGGTCGTGTGGCGTGGGCGGCGAGCGTGATCGCGCTGGTCTCCCTGGCGCTCGTGATGCTGGCCCCGGCGGGCGTGGCGACCCAGGGCACCCTCGGCTACTTCGAGTCCAGTGCCGACGTCGGCAGTCCCGCCATTGCGGGGTCGGCCTCCTACGACCCCGGCGCGCAGGCCTACGCGGTCGCCGGCTCCGGCACGAACATGTGGCTCGACAGAGACGAGTTCCAGTTCGTGTGGCGCAGGATGAAGGGCGACTTCATCGTCAGGACCCACGCGAAGTTCCTCGGTGAAGGGGTCGAAGCCCACCGCAAGCTGGGATGGATCGTCCGGAGCTCCCTCGACCCGGACGCCACGTATGCGGATGCGGCCATCCACGGCGATGGCCTCGCCTCTCTCCAGTTCCGGACGGTGAAGGGCGGCGCCACGCGGCAGCTGCCGTCGGCCCTCACCCACCCCGACGTAATTCAGCTCGAGCGGCGCGGGACGATGTTCATCATGTCGGTCGCGCGGTACGGCGACCCGTTCACGCGCACCGAGCTCAGCGAGCTCGACCTCGGCGACGAGGTGTACGTCGGCCTGTTCGTCTGCGCGCACAACCCCAAGGTCACCGAGCGCGCGGTGTTCAGCAACGTCCGCATCGTCGTGCCGCCACCGGAGGGCTGGCGCCCCTATCGCGACTACATCGGGAGCAACCTCGAGGTGATGAGCGTGGACGATCCGTCACGGACGGTCCTGTACACGGAGCCGGGGTCCTTCCAGGCGCCGAACTGGACGCGCGACGGCAAGGCGCTGGTCTACAACGGCAGCGGCCGGCTGTTCCGCTTCGACCTCGCGACCCGGAGCCCGGCGCCCATCGACACCGGCACGGTCGTCCAGAACAACAACGACCACGTGCTGTCGTTCGACGGCACGATGCTCGGCATCAGCAGCCACGGACCGGCGGCCGATGAAAACTCCATCGTCTACACCGTGCCGCTCGCCGGCGGCTCGCCGACGCGGGTCACGAAATTGGCCCCATCCTATTGTCACAGCTGGTCTCTCGATGGAAGGACGCTGTTCTACACGGCGCAGCGGAACGGCGATTTCGACATCTACGGCATCCCGGCTGCGGGCGGCGAGGAGACGCGCCTGACCACCGCCAAGGGCCTGGACGATGGCCCGGAGTCCACCCCGGACGGCAAATGGATCTACTTCAACTCGACGCGCACGGGACGGATGCAGATCTGGAAGATGAGGCCTGACGGCAGCGACGAGCAGCAGATCACCGGCGACGAGTTCAACAACTGGTTCCCGCACATCGCCCCCGACGGCAAATCGCTGGTCGTGGTGTCGTTCCTCCCGGACGTGGACCCGTCGGAGCATCCCTTCTACAAGCAGGTGTACATCCGCCAGATGGATCTCGAGGGGGCTCACGCCCGCGTGCTTGCCTATGTCTACGGCGGCCAGGGCACGATGAACGTCCCCTCGTGGTCCCCGGACAGCACGCGGATTGCCTTCGTCAGCAACACCGCGCTGACGGCCCCGCACTGACGGCCGCCATGCCCATCGCCCGGACGCTGCTGCTCGTTTTGTGCGTCGCGGCTGCCGTGACGAGCGGTCTGCCGGCACGCGGCCAGTCCGCGCCGCTCGACCGCGTGCGGCGTCGCCTTTGCCATCGTGCGGCACGGCGAGGTCGTCGCGGCCGAGGGGCTCGGCCTGGCCAACGTCGCGCTCCAGGTCCCCGTGTGAAGCGCTGGAGCTACAGCAACACCGGCTACGTGCTGCTCGGGACCATCGTCCACACGGTGTCGGGCGAGTTCTACGGCGCCGTGCTTGCCCAGCGTGTGTTCCGGCCCCTCGGCATGGCCACGGCCCGCATCATCAGCGAGGACGACATCGTGGTGCATCGCGCCGCGGGCTACCGGCTGGCGAACGGCGCGCTCCAGAACCAGGAGTGGGTGTCGCCGTCGCTGAACTCGACCGCCGACGGGTCGTTGTACTTCAGCGTGCGGGACTGGGATCGCGGCATCAGGGAACACGCCATTCTGCGGCCAGAGAGCTGGGCCCGGATCTTCACACCGGCGACGCTGACGAGCGGGAAGACCTACCCGTACGGCTTCGGCTGGGAGATCGATACGGCCGGCGGCCAGCCGCGCCAGCACCACGGCGGCTCGTGGCAGGGCTTCAACACCTACATGTCCCGATACCTCAGCGACGACCTGACGGTCATCGTCCTCTGCAACCTGGCGCAGGCCGATCCCGAACGGTTCGTGGACGGCATTGCCGGCATCCTCGATCCGGCGCTGGCCCCGCCGGAGCTCGGGCCGATCCCCGATCGGGACCCCGAGGTCACGCGCCGTCTTCGCGAGCTGCTGGAGAAGGCCGGCCGGGGGACGCTCGAGCCGGCCGACTTCGGCGTCGTGCCGCGAGGGCTCTTCCCGGACCGGGCCCGGGAGCTCCGGGGAATGCTCGGCCCGCTCGGTGCCACGACGCGCATCGATCTGGCGCAGCGCCGGGAGCTCGGCGACGACCACGTCTTCACCTACCTGATCGGATACGGCGACCGAGGGTTCCTCGCCCGGCTCTCGGTTGGACCAGATGGCAGGCCGACGGGCTTCGGCCTGCGCCGGCGCTGAGGCCGGCACGAGATGTTCTGGCGTCTCCTCGCCAGCGCCACGGTCATCCTGCACTTTCTGTTCATCGTGTTCGTTGTCGTCGGTGGCGTGCTGGCGCGGCGACGACGTTGGCTGATGCTGGTCCACCTGCTCGCGGTCGCCTGGGCCATCTACGTCGAGGCGGCGCCCGGCATCATCTGCCCGCTGACACCTCTCGAGAACGGGCTCGCGATGCGCGCGGGGGAGGCCGGTTACTCGGGCGGCTTCGCCGAGCACTACCTGATCCCGATCATCTATCCCGACGGTCTCACGCCGGCGTGGCAGTGGACGCTGGCCGCGGCCGTCGCGGCAGTCAATCTGCTGGTGTACGCCTGGCCGCGGCGGGCCCGCCGCACGGCGTAGGATCGGAGCTGGATTCGCTGATGCCTGCGGCGCGCCATCTCCTCGCCGCGATCGTGCTGGTCGTCGCGTGGCACCCACCCGAAGGTGCGGCCCCGCCGTCAGAGTGGCGGGACCCGGTGACCGGAATGGCGCTGGTGCTGATCCCCGCGGGACACTTCACCATGGGATCGCCCGCGGACGAGCCGGGGCGCGAGCCCCAGGAGCGCCCGCACGGCGTGACGCTCACACGGCCGTTCTACCTGGGACGCTTCGAGGTGACCGAGCGCGAGTGGACAGCCGTCATGGGCTCCAATCCCAGCCACTTCCGTGACGACGCGGGGAGGCTGCCGGTCGAACGCGTGAACTGGTACGACGTCCAGGCGTTTCTCAGCCGACTGTCGGACCGGTCGGGCCACCACTTCCGCCTGCCGACCGAGGCCGAATGGGAGTACGCCTGTCGCGCCGGCACCACGACGTCCTTTTCGACGGGCGCGACGCTCAGCCCGAGCCAGGCCAACTACGACGCGCGGTTTCCCGGCGCGGGCGGCGTCGCCGGCCCGGCGCCCGATCGCACGATGCCGGTGGGGTCGTACCCGCCGAACGCCTGGGGCCTGTACGACATGCACGGCAACGTGTGGGAGTGGTGCCAGGACTGGCATTGCGAGTACCCGTCCGGCGACGTGACGGATCCGACAGGCGAGTGCCGCACGGAATATCGCGTGATCCGGGGCGGAAGCTGGCACTTCAACGCGGACAGCGCACGGTGTGCGCTGCGATACACGCACCGACCGCAGGATTCCGGCTTCAGTCTCGGCTTCCGGGCGGCCGTGGACGTCGATGGGCGCCTCCACTAGCCCGAGGCTGCGCTCGGCGCTCCTCGGGGGCTGAGCCGGTGACGACGGGCGGTGGTTGAGGTAAGCTCCACCGGATGAGCGACAGCCGGTCCGTCTATGTCGGCACCGACAGCGGCGCCACCACGTCGAAGGTCGGAGCCGTCTGGGACGACGGCACGACCGTGTCCACGCGGCTCCTGCAGCGCCCGACCAACGCGTCGCAGGGGCCCGACTCGGTCGTCACCTCCTGGGTCGAAGCCATCACCGACTACCTCGCGGCCAACGGGCTGCGCTGGAGTCACGTGCTTGGCGTGGGCCTGGCGATCCCTGGCCCGTTTCAGCGGTATGGCGTGCTCGACCGCTCCGCCAACCTGCCGCCGACCTTCACCGGCTTCGACATCCACACGGCCTATAGCAACGCGCTTGCCGAGCGGGCTGGCCGGGCCGTGCCGCTGACGGTCGGCAACGACGGCGACCTGGGCGGCGTGGCCGAGGCGCACCGCGTCCGCGGCACGGGCACGGGCACCGTGGTGATGCTGGCGCCTGGCTCCGGGCTGGGCTGTGCCTACGTGGATCGGCGCGGGCTGCCGCTCACGGGCGACAGTCTCGCCGGGATGGAGGCCGCGCACATGCCGGCGCCGATTCACCTGCTCGGCGTCGAGGCGCTGCCGTGCGGCTGTGGCCGGACCTGGGGCTGTGTCGAGGCCTACACCACCTTGTCGGGCCTGCACCTGCTGCTTGCCGCGACGCTGGCCGAGCACCCCGATCACGAGCTCGCACGGTCCCCGCTCGGACCGCGCGAGCGCGCGATGGCGCTCCGCGGCCTGGCACAGAAGGGCGATGGCCTCGCACTCGAGCTGTTCGATTTCCAGGCAAAGGCCCTCGGGCTTCACGTGGCCACTCTCGCCATGGCGCTGGATCCCGCGTTCGTCGTCATCGGCGGCGGCCTGATGGACCCCGAGGCGACGACGAGCGAGTTCCGCGAGCGGTACCTGCGCGTCGTGCGCGAGACCGCCGATCCCTATCTGTGGGCCGCGCAGCGCGCGCGGATGGCCATCGTCCCGGCGACCCTGGGCGACCTGTCGCCGGCCATTGGCGCCGCGCTGGTCGCCTTGTACCAGAGCCGCAGCTAGTCCTGCCAGGAGGTACAACCATGGTCCCGTTGACGTCGCTCCTCGTCCCGATCCTGCTGTCCGCGGTGTTCGTGTTCCTGGCGAGCTTCGTCATCCACATGGTGCTGCCCATCCACCGGAACGACCTGCGAAAGCTGCCGCAGGAGGACCAGGTGCTGGCGGCGCTCGGGCCGTTCAACCTGAAGCCGGGCGACTACGCCCTCCCGCATGCCGGGTCACCCGCCGGCATGAAGGATGCGGCGTTCATCGACAAGATGACGCGAGGCCCGGTGGCGTTCATCACCGTGGCGCCGAGCGGTCCCCCCGCGATGGGCGCCAACCTCGCGCTGTGGTTCGTCTACATCGTCTTCGTGAGCCTCTGCGCCGGTTACATCGCCGGGCGGGCGCTCGGGCCCGGAGCGCACTACCTGAACGTGTTCCGCTTCGCCGGCTGCGCGGCGTTCCTGGCCTACTCGGTCGCCCTGCTCCAGAACTCGATCTGGTGGAAGCGGAACTGGGGCATGACGCTCAAGACGATGTTTGACGGGTTGATCTACGCGGGCCTGACGGCGGGCACGTTCGGCTGGCTCTGGCCCCGATGACGCGCCAGGACCTGGACGACCTGGTCGACTATCACTACTGGGCCCGCGATCGCCTGCTCGCCGCGATCGAGCCTCTCACGGCCGACGAGCTGCACCGGGCCGTCGGCGGCAGCTTCCACTCGGTACGCAATACGCTGGTGCACATGTACGGCGCCGAGTGGGCGTGGATGCAGCGCTGGAAGGGCCATTCGCCGTCCGGGCTCCCCGGCGCCGAAGCGCTCGGCAGCCTGCCGGCCATCCGCGAGGCGTGGATCGCGCTCGAGCGCGAGGTCAGGGACTACGTGGCGGGACTCGACGACGCGGCGCTCGACCGGGTGGTGGAGTACACGCTGTTCAGCGGCCAGCCCGGCGCCTCGCGATTCCGGCACATGCTGCAGCACGTGGTGAACCACGCGACGTACCATTCCGGCCAGGTGGTGACCCTGCTGCGAAACCTCGGTGCCGCTCCTCCGAAGAGCCTGGACCTCATCGCCTTCTACCGCGAGCGCGGCGACTGATCTCGGGCGACGGCCTGCGCGAAGTGGGCCGCCAGCAGTGGCCGGGACGTCGAGGAACCCCGCGGCGTATGATCGGAATCCGCGGGCGCGTGACGCCCTACCGCACGAGGCAGGCATGCACCTGGACGCCGTGGTCGCGGCCATCAACGACGCATTCGGGACGAACGAGTACCCCGGTGACCGGTGGATCGTCGGCAGCAGCGAGGGATGCGAGCCGGAGGACGAGGTCGGGCCGTTTCGGTCGTACCCCGACTGGCGGACGCCCGACGCCGGGTTCCTGGACGGCCACTACGCGGCCCTGAGCTTCTTCTCCGAGGCAGGCTTTCGCTTCTACCTGCCGGCCTATCTCCTCGCCGACCTCGCGGATCGGCTGCAAACCGCCGATCCCGTGTTTCACCTCGCGCAGGGGTTCAGCGACACCTCGGTGGACCATGACGTGGGCGGCCGGCGCTTCGTCATCCGCACGGGCGGCTCACAGTTCACGAACCCGCGCCGGTACGGCGCCAGCACCTTCATGGACTACGCCCGCTACCGGCTCTCGGTGTTCACCCGCGAAGAGGCGGGCGCGATCGTGGCCTATCTCGAGCACGTGCGAGAGCGTCCCACCCGTGAGACGGATCGCGCGGCCATCGCCGCCGCCCTCGACGCGTTCTGGCGCGATCGGGCCCGCTCTGCGCCGCGGGCCGCCGATCTCGCCGGGTACCTGGCGCGCCAGGCGGCGTGGCTCGAGGCCGTGGCACGCGAGCGGGGCACGGCCGGATGATGCGGTTTCGGCTGCCTGAGGTGGAGCGCCTCGCCGAGGGCGAAAATCAGCCCGTCCGCGACCACCGGCAGTGACCGGGGGCAGCCATGCTAGCATCGCGGCGAGTGGACACCTGCCCGGAGTCGTTCGGGTCCAGGAAGGAGGCATCCTCCGTGAATCGTCTCATCATGACCGCCGCTGCTGCAGCGGCGTGCCTGGTCGCAGCCAGGCCGCTCGCGGTGCACGCGGACGACAAGAAGCTCGTCTACGCCGATTTCGAGGAGGTCAAGGACGGCCGCCCCGTCAGTGCCCGCGGCGGGCTCGTCGAGCTCGTCGGATACCAGCAGAGCGACCCGAACCGGAGCACGTTCAAGGGGCTGGACGGGGCGGACCCTCCGGCGCCGGAGCTCGTGCGCATCAAGCAGGACGACCCGAACCGCCTCGCGAAGTTCGACTACGCCTTGTCGGCGCCCAATGCCGAGGCCGGGGTGTCACTCGAGGTGCACGGTCAGCCGGACCAGGACGGCAAGCCCGTGGCCGACGACGTGGCGGGCTACAAGGACATCTCGATGCAGGTGTTCGCGAAGGGCATTCCCAGAATGCGCGTGGAGCTCGTCAGCCATGGCCATGACGTCGAGTTTCGCGCGATCCCGCCGCACTTCACCGAGGGCTACCCGCAGATGGCCTTCAAGGTGCGGGAAGGGCTCAGCACGTACAAGCTCGCGCTCAAGGCGTTCTCGCAGCCCGGCTGGGTCGAGAATCGCGTCGATCCCAACAAGATCCTCAGCCAGCTCACGGCCGTGCGCGTCACCGCGTTCTGCGAGTCATGCACGGTGAACTGGCAGGGGACCATCGCCGTCGACAACATCGTGTTCGAGAAGTGACCGTGAGGCGCGGGGCCACCAGGGCGGTGCCGTGATCCCGCGCCTTCCTCATCCGCTGGTCCTCCTGCTCGGCACCGTCGCCGTCGCGACCGCCATGACGTGGGTCGCGCCGGCCGGCCAGTACGAGCGGCACCAGGACCCGGCCACCGGGCGGGTCGTCGTCGTGGCCGGCACCTTCCATCGCGTCGATGCCCGTCCGGTCGGACCGTTCGCGGCGTGCGTGGCCATCGTCCGAGGCCTCGTCGCCGCCGCCGACGTCATCATGCTCGTGCTGCTGGTCGGCGGCGCCTGGGTGGTCGTGGACCGCCTCGGCACGCTGTCGAGGACCATGGGCCGGGTCGCCTGGCGGTTCAGGCGGCGCGGCCTGCTGATCATCCCGGTCGTGTCGCTCGCCTTCGCCACGATGGGCGGCGTCGAGAACATGCAGGAGGAGATCATCCCGCTCGTGCCCGTGCTCCTGCTGCTCGGCGGCAGCGTGGGCCTCGACCCGGTGTCGGTGGTTTCGATGAGCGCCGGTGCCGCCATGATCGGCAGCGCCTTCAGCCCCGTGAACCCCTTCCAGGCCGGCATCGCCATGCGCGTCGCCGAGCTGCCGCAGTTCGCGGCGGGCGGGCTGCGACTGGTGATGTTCGTGGCCGGGGTCGGCCTGTGGGTGGCCTGGACGATGGTCCACGCCGCGCGGAACCGGCACGCGCCGCTCGTCGGCGGCGATGCGGACACGCCGCCGCCGGTCACCGCCAGGGATCTGCTGATCCTGGCACTCATGCTGGCGCCGATTGCCGCGTACGTCTACGGCTCGATGCGGCTGGACTGGGGATTCAACGAGCTGTCGGGAGCGTTCTTCGCGGCGGCCTGGACCGCGGGCCTGGTGGGCGGCCTTGGCGTCGGGGGCACGTCCACCGCGTATCTCGAGGGCATGCAGGGCGTGCTGCCGGCCTCGGTGCTGATCGGCGTCGCGCGCAGCATCTCGATTGTGCTCGCCGACGGCCGCATCATCGACTCGCTGCTGCACGGCCTTGCCAGCCCGCTGGCAGGCATACCAGGCGCGTGGTCGGCCGTGCTGATGGTGCCGGTGCAGTCGATCGTGCACGTCCCCGTGCCGAGCGTCAGCGGTCAGGCGGTGATGACGCTGCCGATCATGGTGCCGCTCGCCGACCTGCTCGGCCTGTCGCGCCAGATCCCCGTCCTGGCCTACCAGACGGGCGCAGGTCTCATGGAGCTGCTGACACCGACCAACGGCGCCCTGATGGCGGTGCTGCTGGCGGCCGGCGTCCCGTACGACCGGTGGCTGCGCTTCGCGATCGCAGGCTGGGGCCTGGCCACGCTGGTGGGACTGGCCGGGATGGCCGTCATCCTGTGGCACTGAGCTCGACGGCGGCACGCAACCGGCCATGTAGAATTTTCTGATGCCTGCTGCCGTCCCGCGCCCGATGGTCCGCGCCCTCAGGCATCGCAACTTCCAGCTCTTCTTCGGCGGGCAGCTCATCTCGCTCACCGGCACGTGGATGCAGTCGGTGGCGCAGTCGTGGCTCGTCTACCGGCTCACCGGTTCGACCATCGAGCTCGGCCTTGTCGGCTTCGCCAGCCAGTTCCCGGTCTTCCTGCTGGCGCCCATCGGAGGCGCCGTGGCGGACCGCTGGCACCGTCATCGCGTGGTCGTCGCGACGCAGACGATGTCCATGCTGCTGGCCGGCGTGCTGGCCGGGCTGACCCTGACCGGCCGCATCGCGATCTGGCAGGTGTACGTGCTGGCGGCGCTCCTCGGGTCGGTGAACGCCTTCGACATCCCGGCGCGCCAGAGCTTTATCGTCGAGATGGTCGGCCGCGACGACCTGCTGAACGCGATCGCGCTCAACTCGTCGATGGTCAACGGCGCGCGCATCGCGGGCCCGGCGATTGCCGGCGTGCTGGTGGCCGCGATCGGAGAGGGCTGGTGTTTCCTGCTGAACGCGCTGAGCTACCTGGGCGTGATTGGCGGACTGCTGCTCATGACGGTGCCGCCGCCGCCGGCGCGCCGCCAGGAGGGATCGGCGCTCGCCCGGATCGCCGAGGGGTTCTCCTACGTGTGGAGGACACGGCCCATGCGGTTGCTGATGCTGCTGCTCGGCCTCGCGAGCTTGACGGGGATGCCCTACGCGGTGCTGATGCCCGTGTTCGCCGACCAGATCCTGCACGGCGGCGCGGCCGGGCTCGGCGTGCTGATGGGCGGATCGGGGCTGGGTGCGCTGGCCGGCGCCCTGGCGCTCGCGTCCCGGCAGGGGCTCCGGGGCCTGGGCCGCTGGGTCGCGTGGTCGTCGGCGGGCTTTGGCGCGAGCCTGGTGCTGTTCGCGGCCTCACGGTCGTTCTGGCTGTCGGCGGTGCTCCTGGTGCCGGTCGGGTGCACGATGATGGTCCAGATGGCCTCGTCCAACACGCTCATCCAGTCGATGGTGCCGGATCACCTTCGAGGCCGCGTCATGGCCATCTACTCGATGATGTTCATGGGGATGGCGCCGTTCGGGGCCCTGTTTGCCGGCGCGGTCGCGGGGCGCATCGGCGCGCCGCTGACCGTCGCCATTGGTGGCGTCGCGTGCCTGGCAGGGGCGGCGCTGTTCGGTACGCGCCTGCCGTCGTTCCGCATCGAGGCGCGGGAAGTGATCATCGCGCTGCAGCCGGCCGGCGGCGGACCGTCGGAGGAATCCACCGGACAGCGGGCGCTCGCCACGGGGAACTGACACGGGAGGTGAACGCGTGAGAGGACGGGCGATCGTGATGGTGCTGGGGGCGCAGGCGGTCGCCTCGTTCGGTCTGCTGATCTGGGCGAGCACCACGCCGCCGCCGCTGCCGCGCTGGGGGGGAGCCATCGACGTCGGCCTGGCCCTCACGCTGGCGGCCACGGTGTTCCTGCTGCAGAGCCGTGTCGGCGGCCTCGGCGAACCGGCCGACATCTGGCGCGCTCACGCCACGCTCACGACCTTCCCGAGCGTGGTGCTGGTCGCCATCTGGATCGGGAGGGCGCACCTGGACTTCAACATCCTGCTCCCCGGCCTGGCCTGGCGGCTCTTCCTGCTGCTCTACGCTGTCCCGGCCATCCTCGCGGCGTGGCGTGGACCGCGGTGAGAGGCGCGCTCTGCGCGCTGTTCCGGCGCATCAGGCCCGCCGCTCCGAGGCAGGGCCTCGCTAGACTTCCTCGACCTCGGCGCCGCGCTCGGCCTTCGCCGCGGCGATGATCTTCTGCTGGAGGTGCGCCGGGACCTCCTCGTAGTGCGAGAACTCCATGTGATAGGACCCGCGGCCCCCCGTGGCCGAGGTCAGGTGCTGTTCGTAGGTCAGCATCTCGGCCATCGGTACCTGCGCGCGCACGACGGTCATCTGGCCGCGGGTGTCCATGCCGCTGATGCGGCCGCGGCGGCCGTTCAGGTCGCCCATCAGGTCGCCCGCGTAGTCGCTGGGGGCGTGAATTTCCACGGACATGATCGGCTCGAGAATCGTGGGCCGCGCGCGGCTCATGCCGTCCTTGAACGCCAGCGAGCCGGCCATCTTGAAGGACAGTTCGTTGCTGTCCACGGCGTGAAACGAGCCGTCGAACACGGTCACGCGGAAATCGACGACCGGGTAGCCGGCCAGGTAGCCGCGCATCCGCGCGTCCTGGATCCCCTTCTCGACGGCCGGCACGTACTGCCGGGGGATGGCGCCGCCGAAGATGTCGTCCACGAACTCGAAGTTCTCCCCGCGGCCGAGCGGCTCCAGGCGGATCTTGCAGTCGCCGAACTGGCCATGGCCGCCGGTCTGCTTCTTGTGGCGGCCGTGCGCTTCGGCAGGCGCGGTGATCGTCTCCAGGTACGGGATCCGCGGCGGCTTGAGGTTCACTTCAACCCCGAAACGGCGCTTGAGCTTGGCGACGGTGACCTCGATGTGGAGCTGGCCCTGGCCCGAGAGCAGGAGCTCGTGGGTCTGCGGGTCGCGCGCGTAGCGGATCGTCGAGTCCTCTTCCTCGAGCCGATGCATCGCCGTGCTGATCTTGTCTTCGTCTCCGCGGCTGCGCGGCTCGATCGCATACGAGAGCACCGGCTCGGGGAACGCGATCGGCGGGCACGCCAGCCCGTCCCTCTCGGCCAGCGTGTCGTTGGTCAGCGTGTCCCGCAACTTGGCGACCGCGCCCAGGTCGCCGGCCTGGAGCTCCGCGACGTTCGTCGACGTCTTCCCGCACATCACCGCCAGGTGGCCGAGCCGCTCGCTGCTCGATCGCGTCAGGTTGTGCACGGTGGCGTCCGAAGTCAGCGTGCCCGTCATGACGCGGAACAGCGTGATGCGTCCGGCGAACGGATCGGCGACCGTCTTCCAGACGAACGCGGAGTAGGGGGCCGACGGGTCGGGTGTCACCGTCACGGTCTCGCCGGTCTTCGTGTCGGTGGCGGTGAACGGGCGATCGAGCGGCGACGGCAGGTAGTCCACGACCGCATCGAGCAGCTGCGGCATGCCGATGTTCGCAATCGCTGACGCGCAGAGGAGCGGGAAGACGCGCCCGGCCAGCACGGCCGCACGCAGGCCGGCGACCAGGTCCTCCTGCGACAGCGTCCCGGCCTCGAAGAACTTCTCCATCAAGGCATCGTCGGCCTCGGCCACCATCTCGATGAGGCTCTCCCTCGCGGCAGTGGCCTGTGCGTGGAGGGCGGCCGGCACCGGGCCCTCGGTGGACGTGCCGCTCGCGTCGGCGGCGAAGGTCCAGGTCTTCATGGCCACGAGGTCCACGACGCCGGAGAAGTCCTTTTCCTCGCCGATCGGGAGCTGGAGCGGGACCACCGTGCGGCTGCAGGCGTCGCGCAGCGAGGCGAGGGTGCGTCCGAGGCTCGCGCGGTCGCGATCCAGGCGGGTGACGACCACGAGCCGGGGGAGTTTGAGGCGCTCGGCCTCGGCCCAGACCTTCTCGGTCTGGACCTCGACGCCGGCCACGGCGTCCACGACCAGCAGGGCGGCGTCGGCCACCTGCAAGCCGGCGCGGGCGTCGGCGAGGAAATTCCCCATCCCCGGCGTGTCGATGAGGTTGATCTTGGTCTTGTTCCACTCGGCCCAGGCCACCGAGGCGGAGAGCGTGTGTTTGCGGGCGATTTCCTCGTCGTCGTAATCGGTGGCGGTCGTGCCGTCGTCGACGCGACCGAGGCGGGGAGTGGCGCCGGCCGTGAACAGGAGGGCGGCGGTCAACTGGGTCTTGCCCGCGCCGCCGTGGCCGACTACAGCGACGTTGCGGATGCTCCCAGTGTCGTAGGCCTTCATGGCGGATATCCTCCGCCCCCGGACGGCGGCCCGGGGGCCGTATCAGGCTCGAGAATTCGAGGGAAATAGTGCGGTCTGACCACTACATTGGGCGGATCATACACCCTGGCTCTCCTTGGGGGGTCAGGCCCTGTTAAGAGTCTTAACAGGGCCTGACCCCGTGGTATCCTGCGCCGCCGAAATTCGATCGGGACGAATTTCCGCTCGATGAGCGCATGGTATCCTGATGGATGTAATCAGTTTTTCTTCTGATTCCATCAGCCGTCGCAATGGATGGCAGGACCCATGGACCAGGCCGCACGTGACACCGGCAACGACATCTACGCCAACCCGCCGGATGTGACTGAGCTGGAGCTCGAGCCGGGCCACCCCGGGCTGGGAGACGCCGCGTATCTCGAGCGGCGGCGCGAGCTGTTTGCCCTGTGCCGCGAGCATCGGCTGAAGACCCTGGGGCCGCCGCTCATCGCCTACACCGACGAAGAGCGCCGGATCTGGCGCGAGGTCACGCCGGAGCTCGATGCCCTCCACGCGCAGCACGCCAGCGCGATCTATCTCGGCGCCAGGCGCGATCTCGGCATCAGCGAGCAGGACATCCCGCAGATCCGGCACCTGAGCGGGCAGCTCCAGCAGATGAGCGGCATGCACCTGGTGCCGGCGGAAGGGCCGATCCCGTACCGCACGTTCTACTCGTACATCGCCGAGCGCGGGTTCCCCGTGACCCAGTTCCTGCGCCACGGCAGCAAGCCGGAATTCACACCGGAACCCGACATGATCCACGACTGCCTGGGCCACGTGCCGCCGCTCGTGAACCACGACTACGCCGCGCTGCTGACGCTCATCGGCAAGGCGGCGGTGCGCGTGAAGTCCGGCGATCAGGTGCTGGCGCTCAAGCGATTGAGCTGGTTCTCGATCGAGTTCGGCCTGATCGAAGAGGCAGGCGGGACGAAGATCTTCGGCGCCGGGATCCTGTCGTCGCTGGGGGAGATCCCGTTCTCCCTCTCGCCGGCGGTCGAGCACCGGCCCTTCGTCACCGACGAGGTGATCGAGACCGACTACGACGCGTCCCGCATGCAGGAGCTGCTGTTCGTGATCCCGTCGTTTCCGTTCCTGCGGAAGGAAGTGGAGCAGCTGGTCCGGCGCTTCGGCGTGACGGACTGAGCGCGCTACTCGTACCTGAGCGCTTCGATCGGATCCAGCCGAGCCGCCTTGAAGGCGGGCCACATCCCGAAGAAGATTCCCACCGTTGCCGAGAAGCCGATGCCGATGGCGAACGACCACCACGGCAGCGACACGGGGAATCCTGCGGCGAGGTGGACGATGAGGCCGATGGCGGACCCCAGGGCGATGCCGAGCAGGCCACCGAGCGAGGTCAGGAACACGGCCTCGAGCAGGAACTGCCACAGGATCTCGCGCCGCCTGGCGCCCAGCGCCTTCCTGATGCCGATCTCCCGCGTCCGCTCGGTCACCGAGATGGTCATGATGGCCATCACGCCGATGCCGCCGACCATGAGCGCAATCGACGAGATCACGACCAGCGCCAGGAAGATGGCGCGCGTGAACCTGTCGAAGATGTTCATGATCATGTCGGACGTCACGATGTCGAAGTCGTCCTCCTGATCGACCTTCAGGCGGTGGCGTGCGCGCATCACTTCCTGCACCTGGGAGATGAGTTCGTCGCGCGACACTCCGGGGTACGACACGATCCCCAGCATCAGGAAGCGCTGCAGCATGCCGCGGATCCGCGGCGGGTCGAAGATCTTGTCGTAGGTGGTCGACGGGATGACGGCGAAGGCATCCGGATCGCCGCCGAGCGGGCTCGGGCGCTTCGCCATGACGCCCACCACCGTGAACTGCTCGTCGCCCAGGCGCACCTTCTTGTCCAGCGGATCGACGGCCGGGAACAGCGTCTGCGCCACCGAGTAGCCGAGCACCGCGACGTTCCGGCGGTGGTCCACCTCGAAGGTGTTGAAGAACCGGCCCGTATCGAGGCCGATGTAATTGATTTCCGCGAAGTTCGCCGAGGCGCCGACGATCGGGATGAGCTTCGTGTCCACGCCCCGGTACGACAGGCGCTGCTGCTGTCCGCCGGGCCCGTTGCCGAGCTGCCAGCCCACCAGCATCGCTCCGGGCGCCCCGGCCTTGATGGCGCGCGCGTCCTCCTCGGTAATGTTCGGCCGCCGGAGCATCTCGATGAAGCTCTTCCCGCTGGCGAAGCTCGAGATGCTCATCTTCGCGACGTAGATGCTGTTGGCGCCCAGCTGGTTGATCAGCTGCTCCATCTGGTCGCCGAACCCGCGGATGAGCGACGTCATCCCCACGATGGATGTCACGCCGATCACGACGCCAAGCACCGTCAGCGCCGAGCGCAACTTGTTCGTGCGCAGCGTGTCGACGGCCATCGAGAGGACCTCCGCGAGGAGGCCCGTGCGGAAACGAGCCATCTATTCCTTCCTCAGCGCCTCGATCGGATCGAGCGAGGCGGCCCGCACGGCGGGGTAGAGGCCGAAGAACATGCCCACCCCGGCGGTCATGCCGAGGCCGAGCGGCACCGACCAGGGCTCGATGTGCGCCGGCAGCGGCGTCAGCGCCGCGACGATCATCGCCAGTCCGAACCCGAGCAGCGTGCCGAGCAGGCCGCCCACCATCGACAGCGTGGTGGACTCGGTCATCACCTGCCAGATGATGTCGCGCTTCTTCGCGCCGAGGGCCTTCCTCAGCCCGATCTCCCTGGTGCGCTCCGAGACGACCATCAGCATGATGTTCATGATGACGATGCCGCCGACGACCAGGGAGAGGGACACGACGCCGACCAGGATCGCGAAAATGCCCTGGGAAAAGGTCTTCCACAGGTCCAGCAGCGTGTCCGAGGTGTACATGCCGAAGTTGTCGGCGTCCCGCGGCCGCAGGTGCCGCTTCACGCGGAGGGCGACTCGCGCCGCATCCATCGCCGGCTCCACCAGCTCGGGCTTGGCCGGCTTGACCGTGATCTCGAGCGACCGCCGCGAGCCGAACAGATGCTGGAACTGGGCGAGCGGGACCAGCACGAACTCGTCCTGCGAATTGCCGAAGATCGAGCCCTTGCGCTCGCTGACCCCCACCACCGTGAAGTGGACATGGTTGACCTGGATCACCCTGTCCACGGGATTACGGCCCTTGAACAGCTTGTCGGCCGTGTCCCAGCCGATCAAGGCCACTGGGCGGCCGCGTTCCATCTCGAGCCGGCTCGGCAGCCGCCCTTCCTCCGCGGTGTAGCCGCTGAAATCCTCGTAGGAGGCGGTGACGCCCCGCACGCGCGTGCTCTCCAGCGTCTCGGTCCCGTACGTGATGTTGGCGCCCGCGCCGGCCTCGGCCATCACGGAATCGATCAGGGTCGGGTCGAAGTTCTCGATGGCCCTCGCGTCCAGCAACGTGACGTTCGGGTTCCGGCGCCACGCCGTCCGCTCCTCGTCGGCGTCGGTGACCACGCCAATCTTGTCGACCTTGAACGTCCCCACGCCCACGTCGCTCAGGATCGCCGTGGCCACGTAGGTGTTCATGCCCTGCAGCAGCGACACGACCGCGATGATCGAGGTCACGGCGACGATGTTCCCCAGCACCATCATGAACGAGCGAATCTTGTTCACCCAGATGGAGGAGAGCGCGATGCCGATGGCGTCGAGTATCGGTGTCAACGACTCAGCTCCGTGCGGCCCCGGGCTGCTTGGTGTCGATCTTCACTTCGTCGCCGTCTTTCAGATTGCGGACCGAGTTGAACGGCCCGGTGACCACCCGGTCGCCGTCCTTCAACCCGGACAGGACCTCGAAATACTTGTCGCCGGCGATGCCGACCTTCACCGGGATGAACTCGACCTGCTTGTCGCGCAGGACGAACACACCCTCGGTTTCCTTGCGGGTCTGGCCGGGCTTGAGCTCGGCCAGCGTGCCCGCGTCGGCGGTCGCTGACGGCCGGCGCCGCCGCTCCTTCGGGTCGCGCGGCTCGCGGACGATCTTGCCATCCTTGTCGAACACCAGCTCGCGCGCGGCCATCGCCTGGATGGGCACCGAGAGCGCCTGCTGCCGCGTGGCGGTCGTGATCGAGGCCGAGCACGTCATGCCGGGCCGCACCTCGGGAATCGTCCCGTCGATCACCACCTTGACCTTGAAGTTGGTCGCCTGCTGTCCGGCCTGCGCCGTCGCCGTCTGCTGGATCGGGCTGTTGCCGATCTCGCTGACCTTGCCCGTGAACGTCTTGTCGGACAGCGCGTCAATCGTGATCTTGGCGGGCTGGCCGATGGCCAGGGACGGGACGTCGGTCTCGTCCACCTCGATCTCGGCCTGGATCACGGACATGTCCGCCACGGTCAGCAGCTGCGTGCCGGCGTTGTTCATCGTGCCGACGACGACGTTCTCGCCTTCCTCGATGTTGCGGCGTGTCACGATACCGTCGAAGGGGGCCACCAGCGTCACCTGACGCAGGTTGTACTTGCTGCTGTCCAGCGAGGCCTCCTCCTGCTTGATCATCTGCTCGCGCGAGGTGATGTCGGTCATCCGCGCCTGCAGCTCGGTCTCGCGGACCCTGAGATCGGACTCGGCCTTGTCCAGGTTCTCCTTGGTCGTCAGCTGCTGGGCCCACAGGTCGCGCTGCCGCTTGACCTGGTCCCGGGAGAGCTGCAGGTTGGCCTTCGCCGTTTCCACGTTGACCCGCGCCTGCGCCAGCCCGGCCCGGGCCGCCTCGACCGAGGCCTGGCCGCGCTCCACCGTGCCGCGCAGCGTGTTCGGGTCGATCTCCAGCAGGAACTGGCCGGCCTTGACCCGGTCGCCTTCCTCCACCGCCAGCTTGGTCACGCGGCCCATCTGCACGGCGCTCATGTTGACGAACCGCTTGGCCTGTATGGTGCCTGACGCCGTGACGATCGCCTCGAGGTTCCGCTTCTTCACCTGCTCGGCGTTCACCGAGACCGCGTCGCTCTTCTTGAAGTAGAAGTTGGCGCCCGCGATCGCGCCGAGGACCAGGATGACGAGCAGGGCAATGACCCATTTCTTCCGGAACACGCTTATCTCCCTCCAGACATCACCATCATCACGGTCGAGAAGACCAGCGCGATGGCGACGTAGACACCCATGAGCGACCAGACGATCGGCGCAGTCTTCCGCTTGTAGAGCACCGCCAGGCCGACGGCCGTCACGACCAGCGACCAGATGATGAACACATCCATCATGCCGAGGAACCGCGCAACGAAGTTCGTCTCGTCCAGGAACTGCACGAACACGCCCAGGTTGGTCGCGCTGGCCATCGACCCCCGGAGGTAGTTCAGCGGCTGCACGAACAGCGTCTGCAGCAGGTTTACCGCGCCGGAATAGGCGACAATGCCCAGCACCTGCCCGTACCGGGCGCTCCCGCCGAGCAGGGCGTTGAACACCCCGAGCAGGATCCCCGACACGATGAACGTCATCAGCGGGCCGAACACCAGGATCGTCCCGGGTACGATGTAGCGCTGGAGAGGCGCCATGCGCTCCATGTTCTGATACTGCTGATCGCTGACGCTGCCGGTCCACTGCTCGGCCTGGCGCACCTGCTGATCCAACATCGCATCCTGGCCCTTGCTCGTGCTCAGGAACGCGAACTGCGCGCCGGCCACGAGCACCGTGACGAGTGCCATCGCGGCAAACCAGCGGGGCCGGTCGATGATGCGCGCGAACGTCGGGCGGGGCGACACGATCACCCCGATGAGCCGGGAGAACACGTTGTCGGAGGCGGCCGGTGCCGCGTCCGGTGACACAGTCTCAGTCATGGACCAACCTTCCGTGGCGAAGCCGGGACGTCAGGATGTAGAAGGCGGCAGGTCAGGGGATTGGCTCAGGGATGAAACGACTACGGATATATACGCCGACTGCGCGCCTCTTGTTTCCCGAAAACGAACACCGGATGCTATCAACATGATATCACATTTGCCAATTCTGCAGCAATTGGCTTTCCTTCGGAGGCCGCGCCTCGCCCTGATTGCGGCGGCCCTGCTCCTCAGCTTTCCAGCGGCTGCTGCAGCCCAGCCGTTCGACGCAGCCGGCACGCGGGCGCGGGGCATGGCCGGGGCCTTTGTCGCGGTGGCCGACGACGCCAGCGCCACCTGGTGGAACCCGGCCGGCCTTCCGAACTCGTTCATTGTAGACGGGCTTATCGACTTCGAGTCCAGCCGGCTCATCGACCATCGCCACACGCCGATTTCTGAAGAGGAGCCGGGTCTTCAGACGGGCGCCACAGGCGTCGCCTTCGCCTTCCCGGCGATCGGCGCCAGCTATTACCGGGTTCGCCAGTCCGAGGTCGTGCCGGCTACAGGCGCCATCGATCCCGGCCGACAAGATCCGCGAACAGCCCAGACCGGCCGGTCGCTGCTTACCCACCAGTTCGGGCTGAGCGTCGTCCAGTCGCTCGGGGATGCGGTGACGGTCGGGGCCACGGCCCGTCTGATCCGCGGCAGCCTCGGGCTCGCGCGCTTCCCGGATGCCGTGAACGCCGACGCGGCGCTCGACGCCGCGGCCGATGCCGCTGCCCACGCGGCCACGAAGGGCGACGTGGACGTGGGTGTGCTGGTGCGCCTGTCTCGGGTGCGTGTCGGGCTCGCCGCCCGAAACCTGGCCGAGCCCGCGTTCACGGCGGCCGACGGGTCGTCATGGCGGCTCGACCGGGCCGTCAGGGTCGGCGCGGCGGTGGTGAGCGAGTCGGCGCGGTCCGGTCGGCAGCTCTGGGTCGTGTCGCTCGACGCGGATCTGACGACGACGACCACGGCGGCCGGGGATCGACGCGACGTGGCGGCAGGCGCCGAGCGGTGGTTCCGCGATCGGCGCGTCGGCATCCGGGGCGGCGTGCGGGCAAGCACCGTGGACGAGGCCAGGCCCGCCGCCTCAGCGGGGGCCAGCGTGGCGGTGGCCGGGGGGATCTGGATCGAGGCCGAGGCGACCGGCGGCGGGGACTCGAGCACCCGCGGCTGGGGCGTGTCGGCCCACGTGATGTTCTAGCGGGTCGCGGCACGCCGCGCCCGCCAGGGTTCTGAAGGATTTCTGGCGATCGCGCGCACATGCCCGTCCGCATCGGCGAACTGCTTCTCAAAGAGAAGCGCATCACTCCCGAGCAGTTGCAGGAGGTCCTGGCCCATCAAAAGGCCAACGGGGGGAAGCTCGGCCTGATTCTGGTCAAGCTCGGCTTCGTGAAGGACGACGAGATCACGGCGCTGCTCAGCAAGCAGTACGGCGTGCCGTCGATCAACCTGACGCAGTTCGAGATCGATCCGGCCGTCATCAAGCTGATTCCCGCCGAGACCTCGCACAAGTACCAGATCATCCCGCTCTCGCGATCGGGCGCCACGCTCACGATCGCGATGACCGACCCGACCAACGTGTTCGCCATGGACGACGTCAAGTTCATGACGGGCTACAACGTCGAGCCGGTCGTGGCCTCGGAGAGCGCGGTGATCGGCGCCCTCGAGAAGTACTACCCCTCGCAGATCAAGAAGGTGGAGACGGGGCCGAGCGCGCTCGACGCCGCGGCACGCGCGCTCGAGGAGATGCCGCTCGACACCACCTCGGCCGACGTCGAAGTGCTCGACGAGCTCGAGGAGATCAGCGCCGAGGCGCTGCAGCGCCAGGGCGAGGACGCGCCGGTCATCAAGCTCGTGAACGTGATCCTGATGTCGGCCATCCAGAAGGGCGCCAGCGACATCCACATCGAGCCGTACGAGAAGGAGCTGCGGGTCCGCTACCGGGTGGACGGCATCCTCTACAACATCATGGCGCCGCCCATGAAGTTCCGCGATGCGATCACCTCGCGCATCAAGATCATGTCGAAGCTCGACATCGCGGAAAAGCGGCTCCCGCAGGACGGGCGCATCAAGATCCGCTTCGCCGACGACGGCAACACCAAGGACATCGACTTCCGCGTCAGCTGTCTGCCGACGTTGTTCGGCGAGAAGATCGTCATGCGGCTGCTCGACAAGGACAAGCTGATGCTCGACATGACGAGGCTCGGCTTCGAATCCGAGTCGCTGTCGAAATTCGAAGTGGCAATCAAGAAGCCGTGGGGCATGGTGCTCGTCACGGGCCCGACCGGCAGCGGAAAGACCAACACGCTGTACTCGTCCATCTCCCGCATCAACACGATGGACACGAACATCATGACCGCGGAGGACCCGGTCGAGTTCAACCTGCCGGGCATCAACCAGGTGCAGGTCCGCGAGAACATCGGCCTCAACTTCGCCGCCGCGCTGCGCGCCTTCCTCCGGCAGGACCCGAACATCATCCTGGTGGGAGAAATCCGCGACTTCGAGACGGCCGAGATCGCGGTGAAGGCCGCCCTGACGGGCCACCTGGTGCTTTCGACGCTGCACACCAACGACGCCCCGAGCACGGTGAACCGGCTGATGAACATGGGCATCGAGCCGTTCCTGGTGGCCAGCTCGGTGAACCTGATCTGCGCGCAGCGCCTCGTGCGGCGTGTCTGCGCCAACTGCAAGGAACCCCAGCACCTGCCGGCACCGGCCCTCGTCCAGGCGGGCTACTCGCCCGAGGACGCCGAATCGGTGGCGCCGATGCACGGCCGCGGCTGCGAGAAGTGCAACAACACCGGCTACAAGGGCCGCGTGGGCCTGTACGAAGTGATGGAAATCACCGACGAGCTCCGGGAGCTCGTGCTGGTCGGCGCCTCGGCGCTGGAGCTGCGACGCAAGGCGATCGACGAGGGCATGATCACCCTCCGCCAGAGCGGCCTGCGCAAGGTCAAAGACGGCGTCACGACGGTCGAGGAGGTCGCCCGCGAAACGGTGAAGTAGGAGGATGGGAGGATGGGAGGATGGGAGGATGGGAGGATGGGATCCCCTCCTCCCATAACTCCCATCCTCCCATCATCCGATAACGATAGGACACATATGCCAACGCTTCCCGAACTGCTCAAGACGACGGTCGACCGCGGGGGATCGGACCTCCATCTGACGACGAACACCCCGCCGCAGGTGCGCGTGGACGGCAAGCTGAACCGGCTGGAGCTGCCGGACCTGTCCCCCGCGGAGACCAAGCAGCTCACCTACAGCGTGCTGACCGACGCGCAGAAGAAGCGGTTCGAGGAGGCGCTGGAGCTCGACTTCTCGTTCGGCATCAAGGGGCTGGCGCGCTTCCGCTGCAACATGTTCAACCAGCGCGGCGCCGTCGCCGCCGTCTACCGGCTGATCCCCGAGCGGATCCGGACGTTCGAGGAGCTGAACCTGCCCCAGGTGCTCACCAGGCTCGCCGAGAAGCCGCGCGGCCTCGTGCTCGTGACCGGACCGACCGGCAGCGGCAAGTCCACGACGCTGGCCGCGATGATCGACAAGGTCAACTCCGAGCGCAGCGAGCACATCCTCACCATCGAGGATCCCATCGAGTACATCCACCCGCACAAGCGGTGCATCGTCAACCAGCGCGAGCTGCACAGCGACACGCAGAGCTTCTCCATGGCCCTGCGCGCCGCCCTGCGCGAGGACCCCGACGTCGTCCTCATCGGCGAGATGCGCGACCTCGAGACCATCGAGTCCGCCCTGCGCATTGCCGAGACCGGCCACCTGACACTGGCCACGCTCCACACCAACTCGGCGGCCCAGACGATCAACCGCATCATCGACGTCTTCCCCGCGCACCAGCAGGGCCAGATCCGCACCCAGCTCTCCATGGTCCTCGAGGGCATCGTCTGCCAGGCGCTGCTGCCGAAGGCGGGCGGCGGCCGTGTCGTGTCGCTCGAGATCCTCGTGCCGACCCCCGCGATCCGCAACCTCATTCGCGAGGACAAGATCCACCAGATCTACTCCGCCATGCAGACCGGCCAGGAGAAGGCGGGCATGCAGACGGCCAACCAGTGCCTCGCCAGCCTGCACCTCAGTGGCAAGGTCACGCTGGATACGGCGCTGCTGGCCAGCTCGAACCCCCAGGAGCTGCAGGAAATGATCAGTCGCGGGGTGGGCGTGGTGCCCGGGGCGGGAATGGCCGGGCGGACGGGACTGCGGCCGACGGCAGTTCCGCCGATACGTAGATAGGGAACTACTCGACGTGCACGCAAGGTCCTGACGATGCCCACTTTTGCCTTTACCGGACGGACGCGTTCCGGCGAAACCGTGACCGGCGAACGGGTTGCCGAGACGATGGACGCCGTGGTCGCCATGCTGCGCCGCGAGCAGGTGCTCGTGACGAAGGTGGCGCCCTCGAAAGCAAAGGCCGAAGCGGGCCCGAAGAAGGGCAAGCTGGGGAAGTCCGCCTCGCCGAGGTCCCTGGCGATCTTCACCCGGCAGTTCTCGGTCATGATCGACGCCGGCCTGCCGCTGGTGCAGTGCCTGGAAATCCTGGGCACCCAGGAAGAAGACGCCAACTTCGCGGCCTCCATCCTGCAGACCCGCGCGGACGTCGAGAACGGCCAGTCCCTGGCCGATGCCATGCGGAAGCACCCGAAGACCTTCGACCCGTTGTTCACGAACATGGTGGCGGCGGGCGAAGCGGGCGGCATCCTCGATACGATCCTCAAGCGCCTGGCCACCTACATCGAGAAGGCGGTCAAGCTGAAGTCGCAGGTCAAGTCGGCGATGGTGTACCCGATCGCCGTCATCGGTATTGCCGGCGTCGTCGTGGCGGTGATCCTCTGGAAGGTCATTCCGACATTCGCCGGCATGTTCGCCTCGCTCGGCGCCGAGCTCCCGCTGCCGACGCGCGTCGTCATCGCGATGAGCAACTACCTGGTCCGGTTCGGCTGGATTGGCATCATCGCGTTCGTCGCGCTCGGGTGGGCGTTCCGGAGCTACTACCAGACCGACGCCGGCCGCCACACCGTGGACGGCACGGTGCTCAAGCTGCCGATCCTCGGCGCGATCATGCGCAAGATCGCCGTCGCGCGCTTCTGCCGCACGCTGGCGACGCTCATCAGCTCGGGCGTGCCCATCCTCGACGGCCTCGACATCACGGCCCGCACCTCGGGGAACGCCATCGTCGAGGACGCGATCCTGTCCACCCGGAGGAGCATCGAGGGCGGCAACACGATCGCGGCGCCCCTCAAGGAGACCAACGTCTTTCCGCCGATGGTCGTGCAGATGATCGGCGTCGGCGAGGCGACGGGCGCGCTCGACACGATGCTCGCGAAGATCGCCGATTTCTACGAGGAGGAGGTGGACACGGCCGTCGCGGGGCTGCTGACGCTGCTCGAGCCGGTGATGATCGCCTTTCTTGGCATCGTCGTGGGCGGCATCGTCATCGCGATGTACATGCCGATCTTCGACCTCATCAGCAAGCTGACGGGCTGACGGGCGGACGCGAGCGGTGGGGGGGGAGAACGGCGGCGCCGGCTGATCTGGCTGATCTGGGCGCGCGTCGTCGTTGGCACCCTGCTGCTCGGATCCGCCACCGTCCTGCAGATCAGCAAGCCGGGGTTGCTCCCGATCGACCCGTACTTCTTCCTCATCGGCCTCACGTACTGCCTCAGCGTCCTCTACGCCATCACGCTGGACTACACCGAACGCTGGCGGTGGCTGATCGACCTGCAGTTCGCGTGTGACGGCGGCATCGTCACGGCGTTCATCTACTTCACCGGCGGCGTCACGAGCTACTTCTCGCTGTTGTACGTGCTGCCGGTGATCGGCGCCGCCTCCCTCCAGTTCAAGTCGGGCGGCCTCAGGACGGCCGTCCTGAGCACCGTGCTGTATGGGAGCCTGGTCCTCATCGAGTACGCGGGCAGCCCCGGCTACGTCGGCGGCCTGTGGGTCGCGGACGTCCGCGCGCTGCTGCCGCCGGTCCGGGTGGCGGCGTTCACCGTGGCGGCCGACGGCACGGCGATGTTCGCGGTGGCGCTGCTGGCCGGGTCGCTGGCCGACCGGCTGCGCACGGTCAACCAGAGTCTGGCGGACGCCTCGCTGGCGCTGGCCGATCTGCAGGCCTACAACCAGCACGTGATCGAGAGCCTCACGAGTGGTCTGGCCACCACGGATCGATCCGGACGGATCCTGACTTTCAACCGCGCGGCCGAGGCCATCGCCGGCGCGCACGCTTCCACCGTCATGGGGCAGCCCGCGGCCCAGGTGCTGCAGCTGCCCGCGGAGTTCGCGGCGCTGCTCGACGAGGACCTGGGGGGAGCGCGCGCGCGGCGGGTGGACTACGCCTATCGCGCCGGGGACGGCACCTCTCGGTCCATCGGCCTCAGCGCGGCGCATCTGGTGACGCCGGACGGGCGCGCCGGCTACCTGCTCACCTTCCAGGACGTGACCGAGGTCCGGCGCCTGGAGCACGAGGCGCGCCGTCGCCAGCGGCTGGCGGCCGTGGGGGAGATGGCCGCTGGCATCGCCCACGAGATCCGGAACCCGCTGGCCTCGATGCGCGGGTCGATCCAGGTGCTCCGCACCGAGCTCGACCTCTCGGACGAGCAGGCGCGGCTCATGGACATCGTCCTGCGGGAGTCGGACCGGCTGAACGAGACAATCCAGGCGTTCCTGTCGTACGCGCGGCCCAAGCCGCCGGCCCCTGCCGCCATGGACGTCAGCCGGCTCCTGCACGACACGGCCACGCTGCTGCGGAACAGCCCGGACGTCCTGCCGTCCCACGAGATCGCCGTCGACGCGCCAGACGAGGGGCTGGTCCTCGAGGCTGACGACGCCCAGCTTCGACAGGTCATCTGGAACCTGGCGACCAACGGCCTGCGGGCCATGCCTGAAGGCGGCCGCCTGCTCCTGCGAGCCGCGAGGGACCCGGCCGCAGAACGCCTGTCCACGGTCGTGGAGGTCGCCGATCAGGGGGTGGGCATCGACACGGCCCAGCTCGACACGCTCTTCCAGCCGTTCCGGGGGTCTTTCGCCGGCGGCTCCGGCCTCGGTCTGGCCATCGTCCACCGCATCGTCAGCGACCACCGGGGGGAAGTGCGGGTGGAGTCGGAGGTGGGGAAGGGCACGCGCGTTGTGGTGCGGCTGCCGGGAGGGAGCGGCGAGCGGCAGGCGGCAGGCAGCAGGCAGCAGGCAGTAGGCAGTAAGTAGGCACCTGATTGCGTGGCAGAAGGCGATGAACCTCGCCGAGGACACCTACGCCTTCAGCCAACACCTGCCGAAAGAAGAGTTGTATGGCCTGATCGCGCAGCTCCGGCGTGCGGCGGTGTCGGTGCCATTGAACATCGCGGAAGGGCAAGGCCGTCGAACGACCCGCGAGTTCGCACGGTTTCTCTCGATTGCACACGGCTCGGTCCGCGAGGTGGAGACGTGCGCAATCCTGGCCGGTCGTCTTCGGTTCGTAACGAGGGCAGATGAGGAACACATCCTGAACATCGCGGCAGAGGTCGGGCGACTCATTACTGGCCTCGGCAATGCTCTCGCGAGATGACGACCTGACTGCGTTCTGACTGCCTACTGCCTACTGCCTACTGTCCAGATGCCCTCTCCCTCTCGAGTGCCGTCCGCGCCCCTCGGCCCGGCCCCTGCCGGCAGCCGCCTGCTGCCGGCTGCCAGCAGTCCGCCGCCCGCCGCCCGCATCCTGGTCGCCGACGATGAGCGGTCGATGCGGGAACTGCTGGCGATCGTGCTGAAGCGCGAGGGCTACGAGGTGCTGCTGGCCGAGAACGGGCAGCAGGCGCTCGCGGCGCTCCAGGCCGGGCACGTGGATCTGGTGATCTCCGACATCAAGATGCCAGACATGAGCGGCGTCGAGGTGTTGCGGGCCGCCAAGGCGGTCGACGTGAGTCTGCCGACGATCATGATGACGGCCTTCGCGAGCACGGATACCGCTGTCGAGGCCATGCGGCTCGGGGCCTGCGACTACCTGATCAAGCCGTTCGACGTGGACGAGCTGAAGTTGAAGGTCCGCGAAAAGCTCGAGGCCCGTCAGCTCCGGCAGGAGAACGTGCTGCTCAGGCGGACGCTGAACCAGCCGCACGTCGTGGCCGGCATCATCGGCCGGAGCGCGCCGATGCTGGCGGTCTTCGACCTGCTCGAGTCGGTCGCGAAGACCACGAGCACGGTGCTGGTGACCGGCGAGTCGGGGACGGGCAAGGAGCTCGTCGCGCGGGCGCTGCACTTCCAGTCCCTGAGGCGGGACCGGCCGTTCGTCGCGCTGAACTGCGGCGCGCTGCCCGAGACGCTCCTCGAGTCGGAGCTCTTCGGCCACATGCGCGGCGCGTTCACCGGCGCCGAGTCCACGAAGAAGGGGCTCGTGGAGATCGCCGAAGGCGGCACGATCTTCCTGGACGAGATCGGCGAGATGACGCCGATGATGCAGGTGAAGCTGCTGCGCGTCCTGCAGGAGCGGCGCTTCCGGCGCGTCGGCGGGCTCGAGGAGATCGAGGCCGACATCCGGGTGGTGGCCGCGACCAACCAGGACCTGCCCAAACTCGTGGCCGAGGGCCGGTTCCGGGAGGACCTCTACTACCGGATCAACGTCATCCCCATCCAGCTGCCGGCGCTCAGGGAACGCCGCGAGGACATCCCGCTCATTGCCGAGCACTTCCTGGAGAAGTTCCGGCAGCAGATGGGCAAGCCGCTCGTCGGCATCTCGGGAGCCGCCATGGAGGTGCTCCAGCGGTATCACTGGCCGGGCAACATCCGGGAGCTGGAGAACGTCGTGGAACGGGCGGTCGCCCTGGAGCGGACGCCCGCCATCCTGCCCGAGAGCCTGCCGGCGCAGGTCCAGAGCGGTTCGACCGCGGCGGCCGCAGGATCGGCGGACCTGGCGGCGCTGCCGGAGGGCGGGTTCGACCTGGAGCAGCACGTCCAGAGCGTCGAGCGGCGCTACCTGGCGCAGGCGCTGGAGCGGGCGGGGGGGGTGCAGGTGCGCGCGGCGGAGCTGCTGGGTATGAGTTTCCGGTCGTTCAGGTACTACGCGAAGAAGTACAATCTTCGCTGAGGATCTGAGGATCTGAGGATCTGAGGATCTGGGGATCTGGGGATCTGGGGATCTGGGGATCTGGGGATCTGGGGATCTGGGGATCTGGGGATCTGGGGATCTGGGGATCTGGGGATCTGGGGATCTGGGGATCTGGGGATCTGGGGATCTGGGGATCTGGGGATCTGGGAGGCTGAGGGGCAACCCCCAGATTCTGAGCCCGCCAGCCCCCCAGCCCCCCAGATCCCCAAAGTTGCAGCGCCCACAGCCGGCGGGTCGACACTTTCTGCCGCGGGGCGCTGACACGGTTTGTCGGTTCACCGGCCGGGCGCGTCTCCGGCGCCGGCCGATTCGCCCCGGAAATCGTCGAATAACTGGCGTAGAACCGAGAGATAGCAGGCTCTCCGGGCGGCGCGGATCGGGCTGGCACCCGGGTTGCTCTTCCCCGGGCGTCGACGGCCGCCGGCGTCAACGGCGACCAGACGGCGGCTGTCAACAGCCCCGAATCACCGTACCAGGGTTTCAGTCCGAAGCGACTGAGGGTTTACCAGAGGAGAGACAGAATCATGAAGCTTCGCAACGAGAAGGGTTTCACGCTCATCGAGCTGCTGATCGTCGTCGCGATCATCGGCATCATCGCCGCCATCGCGGTGCCAGGGCTGCTCCGGGCGCGGATGTCGGGCAACGAGACTTCGGCCATCGGCTCGCTGCGTGCGGTGCACAGCGGTGAGACGAACTTCTACGCGAACTGTGGCATGAACAACTACGCCGACTCGCTCGTGAATCTCGGCCTGGCCCCGACGGCGGGCGGCGACGGCTTCATCAGCCCCGACCTCTCGGCGGCCGACCCGGCCACCAAGAGCGGCTACACGATCACGCTGACGCCCGGCAACGCGACCACGCCGACCATCGTCTGCAGCGCCGCGACGACGGCGGACACCTTCGCGGCCAATGCCGACCCGACGACGGCCGGCAGCACCGGCACGCGGTACTTCTTCATCAACGGCTCGGGCTCGATCTACTGGGATATCGCGACCATCGCTGCGGTGCAGGCCGGCGCGCCCGCCAGCGGCACGGTGCTCCAGTAAGCCGGAGGCCACGCAACACTCCGGGGGAGGCACGCCGAACGTGCCTCCCCCGTTGTCTGTACGGCCGGTTGACAGTGCTCGAATCCGGCGCCTACGATCTCTCTAGTGGACGGTAGCCATCTGCGCAGGGCTGGCAACGACGGTCGAACGCGATCCCGGGGCGCGACATCGGAGCGACCCGCGTCACGTTTCGATAGGACACTCCACTAAATGACCCGCCGTACCGGCCTGGCCCTGCTGCTCTTTTCGGTCCTCGCGCTCGGCGCCTCGACCTCGGCCGCCGTCGTCCACTACCGCCTGCTCTCCGACCGCACCTATCACAGCGTCTGCGACATCAACGAGACGTGGAACTGCTCCCAGATCTACGAGAGCAGCTACGGGGACTTCCACGGCGTGCCGGTGGCCGTCGGCGGGGTGCTCTGGTCGGCGGCCGTGACGCTGCTGGTGGTGGCCGGACTGGTGCAGTCGGGCCGCGACCCGGAGCTGGCGGGCCGGCTGACCGGCTATGTGTTCCTCGTGTCGCTGGTGGGACTCTCGGCGGTCCTCTATCTTGGTTATGTCTCGGTGTTCGTCCTCAAGACGTATTGCGTTTTCTGTCTTCTCACCTACATTGCCGTGGCCGGACTCTTCCTGGTGTCTGGCGCGGCGGCGGATGCATCCATGAGTCATCTCGGTCGTCGTGCCGCGCGTGATGTCCGCCGGCTCTTCACGTCTCCGGTGGGTCTCGGCCTGTCGGGGCTGTTCGCCGCGGGCGCCATTGCCCTCGTGGCGCTGTTCCCCCGGCAGGTGGACGCCACCAGCGGCGCCGGAACCACGGCGGCGCCGCTGCCCATCATCACGCAGAACCAGCAGAGCGAGTTCGAGCGCTGGTACTCGTCGCTGCCGCGGATCCCGCTTGCCGTGCCCAATGACGGCGCGAAGGTGCTGATCGTCAAGTTCAACGACTACCAGTGCCCGCCCTGCCGCATGACGTACGAGCAGTACAAGCCGATCATTGCCAAGTATCAGGGCCAGTATCCCGGCAAGGTCAAGTTCGTGACCAAGGACTTCCCGCTCGACCCGGAGTGCAACAGCACGGTCCCCGGCGGCATGCACCAGGCGTCCTGCGAGGCCGCCGTCGCCGTCCGGCTCGCCAGGGCCAAGGGGCGCGGGGAAGCGATGGAAGAGTGGCTGTTCGCCAACCAGCCGCAGCTGACTCCCGACCTGGTCAGGCAGGCCGTCCGCAGCGTGGCCGGGGTGACCGACTTCGACGCGGAATACCCCAAAGTGCTGGACCTGGTGAAGGGCGACATCGCCCTCGGCGCCTCGCTCCAGGTGCACGGGACGCCGACGTTCTTCATCAACGGTGTAAGGATTCCGATCGTTAAGCCCGAGTACTTTGATGCGGCCGTCGCGTACGAGCTGAACCACTGAAAGGATGTGAACGAGTCAACTCCCAACTTCCAACGACCAACTCCCAAGCAGGACTTCTCGAAGGATTCTGCCCGTTTTCCTTTCGGAGTTGGGGATTGGGCGTTGGGAATTGACGTTTCTTCGCAGGCGGCCGACATGATTCGGGTATGGCACTCGCTATCGACATCGAAGATCTGACGAAGGACTACCCCGTCGGCTTCTGGCGGAAGCGGCCGTACCGGGCGCTCGACCGGCTGACCCTCGGCGTGGAGGCCGGCGAGGTGTTCGGGTTCCTGGGCCCGAACGGCGCCGGCAAGACCACCACCCTCAAGCTGCTGATGCAGCTGGTCTTCCCGACCTCGGGCCAGGCCCGGATCCTGGGCCGCCCGCTCGGTGACCTCGGGGCCAGACGCCGCATCGGCTACCTGCCCGAGAATCCGTACTTCTACGACAACCTCTCCGCCGAGGAGTTGCTGCAGTACTTTGCCTCTCTCTTCGGCTATGGCGCGGCCGATCGCCGCGCCCGTGCCAGCCGGCTGCTGGACGAGGTCGGCATCGGGTCGGAGCGCCGGCTGCAGCTCCGGAAGTACTCCAAGGGCATGGTGCAGCGGGTCGGGGTGGCGCAGGCGCTCGTGAACGATCCCGAGGTCGTCTTCCTGGACGAGCCGATGTCGGGCCTGGACCCCCTCGGCCGCAAGGACATGCGGGCGCTGATCCTGCGACTGCGCGACCGGGGCGCCACCGTCTTCTTCAGCTCCCACATCCTCTCCGACGCCGAAGCGCTCTGCAGCCGCGTCGCCATTCTTGCGGGAGGCCGGCTGGCCACGGTGGGCCGGTTGCAGGAGATGGCCGGCTACGAGCTGCGGGGGTGGGAAGTGGTGATGACGGGCGTCCCGGCCGACGCGATCGCCCGCGTGCAGGATGCCCCCATCCGCGCCACCGCGGTCGCCGAGGGGCGGTACGCGTTCGAGCTGCCCAGGGAGGCCCGCCCGGAACGCCTGATCGCGGAGATGACCGGGCTCGGCGCGGCCCTGGTGTCGGTCACCCCGCTCCACACGACGCTCGAGGAGGTCTTCGTCCAGCAGGTAGCGCGGGCCGGGTCGGCCCGGGAGGCGGTGCGATGAACGTCGCCACCATCGGCCGCGTGGCGCGTGCCGTCTTCCGTGAATCGGTGCGCGACCGCGTTCTCTACAACCTGGTCGGATTTGCGCTGATCGTGATTGGCACCTCCTACCTGATCGGTCAGCTCACGGCGGGGCAGGACTTCAAGATCATCAAGGACGTCGGGCTCGCGGCCATGTCGGTCTTCGGCCTGTTCATCGCGATCTTCATCGGCATCGGCCTGGTGTCGAAGGAGGTCGAGCGCCGCAGCATCTACAGCCTGATTGCCAAGCCGGTGCGCCGCTCGGAGCTGGTGCTCGGCAAGTACGCCGGGCTGGTGCTGACCATCGCCATCAACCTCGCGGTGATGGCGCTGGTCTGGTACGGCGTGCTCGGCTACCTCTCGTCGATCGAGAACGAGGCGTTCAAGCGCGCGTGGGAGGCTCCGGCGACCGATCCGCGCATGCTGGTGGCCGTGTACCTCATCTTCGTCCAGCTCATGCTCGTGATCGCCCTGGCCCTGTTCTTCTCGACGTTCGCCAGCCCGATGTTCGCCGCGGTGTTCACCTTCGGGCTGTACGTCGCGGGGCACTTCGGCGCCGACCTCAAGCACTTCGACGTGGTCGTGGACAACGCGGCGGTGAAGTACGCGACACGTGCGATTTACTACCTGCTCCCGAACATGGCGATCTTCGACGTGAAGAGCGCGGTCGTGCATGGCCAGCCCGTGCCCGCCGGGTACGTGCTGACCGCGACGGCGTACGCGGCCTGCTACATCACGGCGCTGGTCGCGGCGTCGGTCTGGATTTTCGCGCGGCGGGATTTCCGATAAACCAGGTGCCAGTTGTCAGTCTTCAGTAATCAGTTGTCAGTCTTCAGTAATCAGTTGTCAGTCTTCAGTAATCAGTTGTCAGTTGGATGCGAACTGAAGACTGAGAACTGAAAGCTGGAAAATGGACGCGCAACACTGAGCTATGCAAGACCATCATCAGCTCGACATCTGGCAGCGGTCGATGACCTATGCAGTCGATCTGTATCGCCTGTCGGCGCAGTGGCCCGACGAGGAGCGTTACAACTTGACTGCACAGCTCCGCAAGGCCACCGTATCGGTCCCACTGAACATCGCCGAGGGAGCGGGCTGCAACAGCAATCCGGAGTTTGCACGATTTCTCGGCTACGCTTACCGCTCGCTCAAGGAAATTGCGACCTGCCTGGAGTTGTCCTTGCGGCTGTTCCCAACGCTCCAATCGACTCCGACAAGAACGCTCATTGACGAGGGCGATCAGATCGCGCGTATGACCAGGAGCCTGATGGATCGGCTAGGCCCGCCCAATCGGCGCACTGACAACTGACAACTGACAACTGACAACTGATAACTGACAACTGATAACTGACAACTGATACCGATGCCCCGCCTCCTCCTCGCCACCGTCATCGCCGCCTGCCTCGCGACCGCCGTCGCCCTCCAGGCGGCCCGCGACCGCTGGTATCCCGAGGTGGCCTCACCCGTCCAGGAGCTCTACTTCACCAACGGGGACACCGTCGGACGGATGGCGCTCTCGTACAACGCCGTGCTTGCCGATGTGTACTGGATTCGCGCCGTCCAGTACTTCGGCGGCACGCGCCTTGACGCCCGGGCGGACCGGGCAGCGGGCCGCGAGTCGTCCAGCACCGCGTCGTACGACCTGCTCTATCCGCTGCTCGACGTCACGACATCGCTCGATCCGCAGTTCAACATCGCCTACCGGTTCGGGTCGATCTTCCTCGCCGAGGGGTATCCCAACGGGCCCGGCCGGCCCGATCTGGCGGTGAAGCTGCTCGACAAGGGCTTTGCGGCCAATCCGACGAAGTGGCAGTACGTGTACGACAAGGCCTTCGTCTATTACTGGGCGATCGGCGACTACCAGGCCGCGGCGCACTGGTTCAGCGAGGCGGCCACATTACCGGGATCCCCCGACTGGATGCCCGGGCTGGCGGCGTTCATGCTGGCGCAGGGGGGCGACCGGCGCGGCTCGCGGTTCCTCTGGCGACAGATTCGCGACAGCGCCGAGCAGGAGTACATGCGGACCAACGCCGAGTTTCACCTGACGCAGCTCGACATGGCCGATGCCGCGGACCGGCTCTCCTCACTGCTGGCGCAATACGAGGCGAAGACCGGCCACCGGGCCGAGTCGTTCGAATCCCTGGTCGAAGCCGGGTGGCTCACGCGGCTGCCGGCGGATCCGGACGGCGTCCCGTTCGTGATCGACCAGGCGTCGGGCCGCGCCGACCTGCGTCGTCCATCGAAGTACGCGCCGCTGCCTCAGGAACCCGCGGGCAGAGCGGCGGCCCGCCCGTGACTGCTGTCACGTTCGCCGCCCTCGTCGGCGTGGTCGGCCTGCTGATCGGGTCCTTCCTGAACGTCTGCATCTACCGCCTGCCGCAGCGCCAGACCGTGCTGTGGGGCCGATCGGTCTGCCGGTCGTGTGGGCGCCAGATCCGTGCCTGGGAGAACATCCCGGTCGCGAGCTGGGTGGCGCTCGGCGGCCGGTGCGCCGGATGCCGGGCGCCGATTGCGATGCAGTACCCGATCGTCGAGCTCGGCACGGGGGTCCTGTTCGCGCTCTGCGCGTGGGCATTCGGGCCCACGCTGCTGCTGGTCGATCGGCTGATCTTCGCGGCGGCGATGATCGTCCTGTTCACGATCGACCTTAACGAGCGTCTGCTCCCGAACGTCATCACGCTGCCGGGGATTGTCGTCGGCCTGGCGTTCAGCATGGTCCTTCCCCCGGGCGTTCGCGACGCGCTGATCGGCGCCGTCGCCTGCAGCCTGGCGCTCTGGGGCACGGGCGAAGCGGTGGGCCGGCTGCTCGGCAAAGACGCGCTCGGCTTCGGCGACGTGAAGATGGTCGCCATGATGGGCGCCTTTCTCGGCTGGCGGCTCACGCTCGTCTCGCTCTTCCTCGCCTCCACCCTGGGCAGCCTGATCGGGATCGCGATGGTGGCCATCCTGCGCGACCGCGACTACCAGATCCCGCTCGGGTCGTTTCTCGCGATCGGGGGCGTCGCGGCGGCGCTCGTCGGCGAGCCCCTGGTCGCGTGGTACGCGGCGCGGATGTTCGGGTAATGGCGGGCCCGATGCCGCAGCAGACGTACGCCGTCATCGGGCTGACGGCCCTCGTGGCCGGGCTCATCGGGATCCTCGTGTTCGCGGTCCTGCGATTCGCAGCGGCCGCGCGGGACACCCGCCGGCACCTCGGCGAGGCCGGCAGGGAAACGGCCCTGCTGTCGGCGGCGCTCGAGGACGCCATCGCGCACCTCAAGGCCCAGGAGCGCGCGATGGCCGCCCGCGCCGAGGCCTCCGAGCGCCTCAGCGGCCAGATTGTCGCGAGCCTCACCGCCGGGCTCGTCGTGACCGACCTCGATGGCCGCGTCCGCATCGTCAATCCGTCCAGCCGGAAGCTGCTGGGGCTGGTCGACGGTCCCCTCGAGGGAACCGTCCGCGAGGTGCTCGGCGGCGATTCGCCGCTGACGGCCGTGATCGAGGAGTGTCTCCGGGAGGGAGCGCCCATCGTCCGGCGGTCGCTGGAGCTCCACGATCCGCGGACCGACGTCACGCACGTCGGCGTCACCGTCTCGCCGCTGCTGGACGAAGCCGGCGCGCCGGGCGGCGTGATCTGCCTGTTCACGGATCTCTCGAAGGTGGTGGACCTCGAGGAACAGCTCCGGATCCGCGACACGCTGTCTCGGCTGGGAGAGCTGACGGCGGGCCTCGCTCACGAGTTCCGGAACGGGCTCGCGACGATTCATGGGTACAGCCGGCTGATCGATCGCGAGCAGCTCGCGCCGAACCAGCGGACGTACGTGGACGGGATTCGCGAGGAGACCGACTCGCTCGGCGCGATCGTCACGAACTTCCTGAATTTTGCACGCCCCGCCGAGCTCGCCGTGGCTCCGGTGCCGATGGAGCAGGTGCTGGAGCGTGCGGCGGAGGACGTCCGGGGGGAAGCGACGCGGCTCGGGGGCGAGGTCACCGTGGCGGGGGAGTGGGGGACGGTGGATGGCGACGAGGTCCTGCTCCGGCAGGCGTTCAGCAACCTGATGCGGAACGGTGTGGAGGCGGCGCGCGATGCCGGCGTGCCGCCGCACGTCACGATTCGCGGCGAGGTGGACCGTGAGGCCGCCGTCCAGCGCGTGCTGGTCAGCGACAACGGTCCCGGGATCGATCCGGCGCTGCGCGAGCGCGTGTTCCGGCCGTTCTTCACCACCAAGCAGAAGGGGACCGGCCTCGGACTGTCCCTGGTCCAGAAGATCGTCGTCACCCACAACGGCCGGGTCCAGGTCGGGCCCGCACCTACAGGCGGCACGACGATGACGGTGACCCTGCCCCTGCCCTGAAATTCGATCGGGACGAATTTCCTGCCCGACGGCTGTTTCGATCGGGACGGATTTCCAGAAGCTATTCAGCAGTCACGGGTTGCCAGAGGGAACCCGGAAATTCGTCCCGATCGGATTTCGGGGCGGATTTCGGGGACTTCCACGATTGTTACCTTTGGTAACAGTTTTGGCGGCGTCGGCCGGCGCTCCAATCTGGCCGCCGGACGCGGCCAGCTCCGCTAATTCCCCACAATCAATCGCTTCCGGCCCGTCTGGAACCATTCCGACGGCGATGGCAGTGCCCTTGCCTCAGCAGGGGAGGACGGACGGCGCCGGCGCGCCGATTCCCGACACGCCCATGCAGCAACCCTCGACCGCCCGCGGCTTCACGCTCATCGAGCTCCTGCTCGTGGTGGCAGTTCTTGGCGTCATCGGGGCGATGGCCGTACCCCAGATTCTCAGCACGTCGGCGCAGATGCGGCTCAATACGGCCACTCGACAGGTGGAGCGCGAGTTGCAGACCGCGCGGATGAAGGCGGTGCGCGGCAACCGGCCGGTGAGACTGCGGTTCAACTGCCCGGCGGCCGGGCAGTTCCGGGCCGTGGAGCTCCTCGGCTCGATCGACGCGCAGGCGGGCGACGACTGGGATGCCCGGGCCGTCGCGCGCTGCAGCGAAGCGAACTACCCGTACCCGGACCAGGACCCTTCGTTCTTCGCGCTGCCGAACAACGACGGGCCCATCCGCCAGCTCCCGACGAAGGTGAGCTTCGGCACGGTGCAGCCCCTGGAGTTCCGGGCCGACGGGACGACGTACATCGAGAGCGGCGGTGCCTGGACCGTCATTCCGGCCGAGGGCATCACGCTGACGTTGTACGACGTGGACCACCAGTCGACGATGACGACATCCATCACGGTGAACGGCCTTGGCAAGATCACGCTTCAGTAGCGACCGCGGCTTCACGCTGGCCGAGACGATGGTGGCGATGGCCATCCTCAGCGTCGGTCTGCTGTCGCTCGCGCAGCTGTTCGCACTCTCCACGCGCTCGAACGTGGGCGCGAGATCGACGACGTACACGGCCATCCTGGCGCAGCAGAAGCTCGAACAGCTCCGGGGGCTCACCTGGGGCTTCGACACACTCGGCCTGCCCATGAGCGATCTGTCGACCGACCTGACCGCGGTCGCGCAGCAGTCCGGGTGCCCGACGCCTGCCGGCGGCGGCTCCGGAGTCGGCCTCTCGCCGTCACCGGCCGGGAGCCTGACGACCAGCTACGCGGGCTACGTGGACTACCTCGACGCGAACGGGTGCGTCCTGGGCGGCAGCGCCAACGCCCCCAACGGCACGGTCTACATCCGCCGCTGGTCGGTCGAGCCGCTGCCGACGAACCCGAACAACACGCTGATCCTCCAGGTGCTGGTCACCCGCCGGGCCACGCGTGGAGCGGCCGCCGACGCCGGCAACGTCACGCGCCTGCCCGAAGAGGCGCGGCTCATGACCGTCAAGACGAGGAAGACGAAATGAGGACCACCAGGACGGCGGCGCGCGGAGAGGCCGGCTTCACGTTGATCGAGCTGCTCGTCTCGACGGCGATCATGCTGCTCGTCACCGCCAGCGTGTTCTCGCTGCTGAACCCGTCCTACGGGACGTTCCAGGCGCAGCCGGAAGTGGCCGACATGCAGCAGCGGATGCGCGTGGCGGCCGACACCATCCAGACCGATCTCGTGATGGCCGGCGCGGGCATGTACTCCGGCGCGATGGTCGGCACGCTCGACTCCTACTTCTCGCCGCTCCTGCCGCACCGGGTCGGCACGATCAACGCGGACCCGGCGGGCACCTTCCGCGCGAATCCCCAGTGTCCGACCACGTGCGCGTCGGCCGTCACGATCATGTACGTCCCGACGACCACCGCGCAGACGACGATCTCCAACGATATGCCGACGCCCTCGGCAGAGCTCAAGGTGGACCAGCAGCCGGGCTGCCCCGTGGGCGACGACCTCTGCGGATTCAAGGAGGGCATGCGCGTCCTGATCATGAATCCGTCCGGCGACTACGACATCTTCACGATCACCAATGTCCAGTCGGCGGCGCTCCACCTGCAGCACCGGGACGACAAGTTCACGACGGCCTATCCGGCCGGATCCTGGATCACCCAGATCGTGTCGCACACGTACTACCTCGAGGACAACGGCACCGACACGTTCCAGCTCCGGCACTACGACGGCTTCGAGACCGACCTGCCCCTCGTGGACAACGTGGTCGACTTCCGCGTGGAGTTCTTCGGCGACCCCTCGCCGCCGCAGGTGCTCAGGCCCGCCACCGACACGGTCGGCCCCTGGACGACGTACGGACCACGCCCGCCGGCACTGGGCATCGACAACTCCAAGGACATCTGGGCGTCCGGCGAGAACTGCGTCTTCGAGGTGGACGGTGCCACCGGCCTGCAGGTGCCGCGCCCGGAAATCCAGACGCTCGGGGCCGCCAACGGGCCGCCGGTGAAGATGTCGGCCTCGATGCTGACCGACGGGCCATGGTGCCCGGCCGACGTGAACACGTCCGGAGACGCGATGCCCAACAAGTACGACGCGGACATGCTGCGGGTGCGCCGCGTGCGGATCACCCTCCGCGTGCAGGTGGCCAATGACGTCCTGCGTGGCCCGGCGGGCACGCTCTTCCGGCATGCCGGGACGTCGAAGGGCGGCAACCGCTTCGTGCCGGACGAGGAAGTCCGGTTCGACATCTCCCCCCGCAACATGAACCTCGGACGGTGAGGCTCCAGTGACGACCAACGCTTCCGCCGCCACACCCCACGCCCGCTGGACGCGACCCCGTGCCTCCGACGAGGCCGGGATCGCGCTCATCGTGGCGCTGCTCGCGATTGTCCTGATGACCGCGCTCGGCATGGCGCTGATGCTCAACTCGCAGACCGAGACGATGATCAGCGCCAACTACCGGGACGCGGCCGAGTCGGAATACGTGGCCGACGCCGGCCTCGAGCGCGTCATGGACGACGTGCTCACCGTCCCCGATTGGAACACCCTGCTGACCTCGCCGGACGGAGTCAAGGCCGGCGTGACGTCCGCGTTCATCGGCAGCAGCAACGTGACCTCCATCACGCTCCCCGACGGCCGCACCATCGACCTCGGGGCGGCGACCAACATGATCAACTGCGCCAAGACCACGGCGTGCTCGGACGCCGACATGAACACGAGCACGCTGGACCGGCCCTGGGGTGTGAACAACCCGCGGTTCCGCCTGTATGCCTGGGGCCCCGTGAACGACCTGGTCCCGACCGGCACCATCAACTCGCCGTACTACGTGGCGGTCTGGGTGGCCGACGACGCGGCGGAGAACGACAACAACCCGAACCGGGACGGCGACCCGCCCGCCAACGCCGCGGCGGCGAACACCGGCGCCGGCGTGCTGTCGCTTCGTGCGGAAGCCTTCGGCGGCGGCGGCGTGCACCACGTCATCGAAGCCACGATCTCCAAGACCGACACGACGGAGATCGAGCGCGGCTACACCGGCCAGCGCGGCCAGGACGAGCAGAACCGGCGCGCCCGCAAGGCCGCCGTACAGACGCCGGGCAAGGGCCTGACGCGATCCGAGATGACGCTCGGCGGCGGCATGACCAGGCAGGCGTTCTAGGGACGGCATCATGCAGCGACTGACACTCCTCACACGCGTCTCCGGCCCGGGCGCCCGCGGCCCACTCTTCTGGCTGCTGCTGGCAGTGTGCCTCGTGGGGCTGCCGAAGCCCGCCGAGGCGCAGCTCGACCCGCTGCTCATCATCAAGCGGACGCTGCCCACGCTGACCACGACGACGTACCGGACACACGTTATCGTGGCCGTGGACACCTCGCGGCGGATGCAGTCGGACGCCGACGGCAACTACTACGACCCGAACGACTACGCCGCGGGCAACCTGTGGGACAGCACGCTCGCCGTGAGCGCGAGCGCCACGAAGTTCCGCCGCATCTACAAGGCGCTGACGTTCCCGTCGGGCGGTTCGCCGAAGTACCAGACCTCCACGATTGCCGCGGTCGGCAACGACTCGGCCACCGCCTATGCCAACTTCTACGCGGCGACGCGGATGGGCGTTGCGCGGGCGGCACTCGCCCAGGCCGTTGGCGAGAACACCACCTCGGCCCGCTTCGGCGTGGTCGCGATGCGGCAGTCGAACCCGCGGATCGTCTCCGCCCTCAACGATGGCGACGTCCAGGACGACGATCTCGGGCAGGGCTTCCCGACTGATGGCGTGGGGCCCGGCCTGTGGAAGATTACCCGGCCGGTGGTGGACACGGACAACGCCGCCGCGCCCGCGGCGACACCCCGCGTGAAGTCGGACTCGGCCACCGCCAATGCGGACGTCCTGACGCTCGTGGGCAAGACGCCGAGCACGAGCGGCGCGCTGCTGCCTGCCGGCAACGACGCCGCCAGCCGCGTGGATGCGCCGCTCGCATACCTGGTGAGCGATCTCAAGACGGAGGCATCCCGCATCATTACCGCGGACACGTACTGCCGGAACACCATCGCGGTGCTCATCACGGGCGGCGGCGAAGGCAACAGCGCGACGCCGGCCAGCTCCGCCGCGTCTCTGGCCTCCGGCTTCCTGAGCATCTCCAGCCGCCGTGTGCCCATCTACGTCATCGCGATCGCGCCGCCCGCCTCGGAGGTCGCCCAGCTCCAGGCCATCGCCGCCAACAGCGGCGGGCAGTACTTCGAAGTCAGCAGCAGCGAGATCGCGGCGGCCGTTGCCGCCGGCGTGCCCGTGCCCAAGGTGGTGCGGGCCATCGACACGGCCGTGCAGCACGGGTTCGCGAGCCCCTCGGACGTGAACACCGCACCGACGGCGTCGCTGCCCTACGGGCCGCAGACCGAGTACCAGGTGACCAGCCCCATCGTGGGCACCGTGAACCTGCAGAGCGCTGTCAGCCTCGCCGGAGCGACCCTGCCGAACACGAAGGTGACCAACACGCTGAGCGGCGAGGAAATCCCGCAGCGCGCAAACGTAATGGTCACGTCGGGCTTCGCCCTGCCCGGCTTCGACATGCGCCTGCGCGCCTTCCGGGTCTACAAGCCGGTCGCGGACACGACCAAGCCCTCCGGGTACCGCTTCGACGCCGACGGCACGGCGCTCTGGGTCGCCAAGAGCCCCATGGCGGACTACTGCAACGACGCCACGGCGAGCTGCCGCAACATCTTCACCGTGCTGCCGAACGGCACGATGGTCGCCTTCACGGCCGCCAACGCTGCGACGCTCAGCCCGTACCTGAACTCCTGGGACGCCGCCGGGCTGATCGACTTCATCCGCACCCAGCCGCTGGGGCCGATCGTGAGCTCGACGCCGGCGTTCATGGATCCGCCCTCGCTCGACCCGCCCCCGGACCCCGACTACCCGGTCTTCTCCGAGGACCACAAGGATCGACGCTCCATGATCTTCGTGGGGGCCAACGACGGCATGATGCACGCGATCGACGGCCGTACCGGCGTCGAGGTCTGGGCGTTCGTCCCGTTCAACCTGCTGCCGAAGCTGCGCACCCTGCGAGACGGCCAGCCCATCGATGGCTTTGCCTACGCCGTGGACGCGTCCGCGAAGGTGGCCGACGTGAAGCTGAACGGCAGCTGGCGGACGATGGTCGTGTTCGGCGAGGGGCCGGGCGGCACGTTCTACCAGGCATTCGACGCGTCGCTGGACGACATCCAGAGCTCGATCCCGCAGGACTCTGACTCGGTCTCGACGCTGCTCAGCTACTTCAGCGACTCGGGCCGGATTCCGTTGCTGTGGGCGTTCCCGCAGTATTCGCACTTCGACTACACGACCAGCACGACGGCCGCGCCGTACGGCGACCTCAACGCCTCCTCCACGGCCACCGAGCGGACGGTGGGACAGACCTGGTCCGATCCGGCCATCGGCCAGGTGAAGGACACGACCGGCAAGTTCACGATGGTCGTCGGCTCAGGCTTCCTGCCCCGGTCGGTGGAGAACGGCACGGTCCGCGCCGGCGTCTCGGCCGGACGCAACCTCTATCTCCTCGACCTCGAGACGGGCTTGCCGTTCGCGACCACCACGAGCAGCCCGGCGAGCGACGGCGTGGCCGAAACCGACGACGACTGCCAGCTGGCCGCCTACGGATGCACCAAGTTCAAGAACGCGCTCCAGGCCGACCCGGTGGCCACAGGACCGTCCGACTCGCGCTTCATCACGATGGCCTACATCGGCGATCTCGACGGCAACATCTGGCGGTTCGACATCAGCCACGACACGAGCGGGAACTCCACCTTCAGCGGGTCGGCGGTGAAGCTCTATGGCGCCGGCGCCGACCAGCCCATCTTCTCGTCGATGGCCGCCGTGTCGGTGAGCAGCCAGGAGTACATCTTCGTCGGGACCGGCAGCGACCTGCTGCCGTCCAACGGGGTCAGCACGCAGTACAAGCTGCTCGGCGTCCTCGACCAGGGCACAACCGGCAGCAAGACCTTCGAGGTGGCGCTCACCAAGACCGACGGCACCGGCGACGACGAGAAGGTCTCGTCGTTCCCGGCGGTGGCGGGCGACATCGTGTTCTTCAGCACGACGTCCTTCAAGCCGCAGGTGCCGTGCACCAGTGCCGACGCCAACCTGTACGCGCTGACGTTCATCGGCGGCGCCGCCTACGACGCGACGGGCGACGACAAGGTGAGCAAGAACGAGTCGCCGAAGGTCAGGACCCTGGTGGGTGCGGGCCGCGCGACGGCGCCGTTCATCGTGGACCAGCACCTGGCGTTCGGCGCGGGCAGCAAGATTGAGATGATGGGCGATCCGACCGACTTCAACAACGGCGTCGGTGACGTCGGCGTGCGCATCCTGTCGTGGCGCGACATCCGCTGAGGGGCCAGCCCCTCGTCTGCCGCCGGTGCCGGGCGAAGAACCACCCGGAGTGGCGCCGCTGCCAGCGGTGCGCGGCGGAGCTCCCGCCACGCCCCCAAGGCGCCGCACAGGTGGACGACCGCCGTCCATCGGCCCCGGGTGCGCCGGCGTGGCCGCTCTTCGTCGCGCTGGCGATCTGCGCCGCCGTCGTCGGGACGATGGTTGCCTGGCCGCGCCCGCCGCATGCGCTGGCGGCGGCTCCACCGCCGCTGCCGACGGTGGACACCCCGCGGGCCGCCGAGCCGACGAGCGCGGCTGCAGCGCCGACCACCGCCCGCGAAGCCAACCGCGACGGCGTCGCCGCCTATACCCAGGGCGACCTCTCGGGCGCGATGGCCGGATTCGGACGGGCCGTCGAGGCGAACCCCGAGGACGCTGCCGCTCTGAACAATCTCGGGCAGATGCTCGTGCGCCAGGGCCGCCCCGGCGACGCGCTCGTCCCCCTGCTCAAGGCGGTGGCCCTGAACCCGCAGAGCTGGGCCTACCGATTCAACCTGGCCCGGGCGCGCGGCCTCTCCGGGGACTGGGCCGGCGCGGCGGAGGACTACCGTCGGGCGGACGTGCTGTTCCCCGACGACTACCCGACCCTGTTCAACCTCGCCCTGGCCCTGCAGAAAGCCGGGCAGCCGGACGAGGCGCTGCCGGTCCTCGAACGCGTGGCCTCCCTCCAGCCGCAGGAGCCGTCGTTCCAGTTGACGCTCGGGATGGCCTATGAGGCGGCGCGCCGCGCCCAGGACGCCCGAGCGGCCTACACACGCTTCCTGGACCTGGCCCCAGGGGACTCGCAGGCTCCGGCTGTCCGGGCGCACCTGGCGCGGCTCCAGCCGCCCCTGGAGGGCTCCCCGGGCGTGCCGTCGACCCTGCCTCCCGCGCAGAGCCTATCTTTCCATTGACGATTGACGATTGAGGATTGACGATTGATTGAGGATTGACGATTGAAGGAGGCGGGGGCTGAAGCCCACCGGCTCACAGGCCGAAATACCGGGAAGATGAAGACTCCACTCACGCGAGTGCTGCTGGCCGCGATTCTGGTGGCCGTGGCGGGATCCGCGGCGGCCCAGTCGCTGGCCGACGTGGCGCGCCGCGAAGAGGCGCGCCGCCAGCACATCAAGGCCCCCTCGAAGGTCCTCACCAACAAGGATTCTCAAGCCCTCCGAGGCTCCGCCCCCCCCGGCCGCCGACCAGGCGCCGGCACCCGCCCCCACCGGCACGGCGACCGCTGCCCCCGACGAGGCGAAGCCCGGCGATGCCGGTGGCGAGAGCCAGCAGGACGACGAGGCGACCTGGCGCAAGAAGATGGGCGACGCGCGGACGGCGCTCGATCGCAGCCAGATGTACCTGGAAGCGCTGCAGAGCCGGATCAACGCGCTCTGGGCCGACTTCACCGCACGTGACGACCCGGCACAGCGCGCGCAGATCGAAGGGGAGCGCAAGAAAGCGCTCGCCGAGTACGAGCGCGTGAAGACCGAGATCGAGACCGAGAAGAAGGCCATTGCCGACCTCGAGGACGAGGCGCACAAGGCCGGCGTGCCGCCCGGATGGCTCCGGTAGGCCGCCCCTCCGCCCCCATCCTGATCGTCGAGGACAAGGACTCCCTCCGCGCGATGCTCCGGCATGCGCTCGAGGAGCAGGGGCACACCGTCCTCGAGGCCGCCGACGAGGCCGAGGCGCTGCGGCAGATCCGCGAGGGCCGGCCCGATCTCGTCCTGTCGGACCTGCGGCTGAACGCCGGGGACGGCGTCGGCGTGCTGAAGGGCGCCAAGGAGATCGATCCCGAGCTGCCCGTGATCGTGCTCACCGCCTACGGCGGAGTGCAGGACGCCGTGATGGCGATGAAAGAGGGCGCCCTCGACTTCCTGTCCAAGCCGGTCGACCCGGATCACCTGCTGCTGCTCGTGGAGCGGGCGCTGGCGCAGCGCCGGCTGGCGGCCGAGAACCGGGTCCTCCGGGAAGAGCTTGCGGTCCGGCGCGGCGCGCCGGCGATCATCGGGTCGGCCGCGTCCCTGACGCGGGTCGTGGACACCCTGCACCGGGCCGCCGGCACCGACACGACGGTGCTGCTGCTGGGCGAGAGCGGCACCGGGAAGGAGCTCTTCGCGCGCACGCTGCACGCGTTCAGCCCGCGCGCCGACGGCCCGTTCGTCGCGATCAACTGTGCGGCGATCCCCGAGACGCTGCTCGAGACAGAGCTCTTCGGCCACGAGAAGGGCGCGTTCACAGGCGCCAACGCGCGCAAGCCGGGACGGTTCGAGCTCGCACACCGCGGCACGCTCTTTCTCGACGAGATTGGCGACCTGCCGGTCGGCCTGCAGGCGAAGATCCTCCGGGCGCTCGAGGAAAAGCGCTTCGAGCGCGTCGGCGGCACGCAGAGCCTGCAGGTGGATGTCCGCGTGGTGGCTGCCACCAACCGGAACCTCAAGGCGGCCGTGGCGGCGCGCCAGTTCCGCGAGGATCTGTTCTTCCGCCTCTCGGTCTTCCCGGTGGACATCCCGCCGCTGCGCGACCGGCCCGGCGACGTCGAGATCCTGGCGCGCCACTTCGTCGACCGTTTCTGCCGCGACCTCAAGAAGAGGTCGATGATCCTCTCGGCCGAGGCGATTGACGATCTGGCCTCCTACGAATGGCCCGGCAACGTCCGCGAGCTGCAGAACTGCATCGAGCGCGCGGTCATCCTCGCCGACGGCGAGACGATCCGTCCGAGGCATCTGAGCCTGTCGTTCCGTGCGGGCGTGGCCGCCGAGGGGGCGCCGGACCCGTGGGATCAGATCGATCTCTCGGGCACGCTGGCCGCCGCCTTGCGCCGCGTGCTGGCCGAAGCCGAGCCCCGGAGGATTTCCGCGGCGTTGAAGGAGGCCGGCGGGCAGAAGCCGCGCGCCGCGGATCTGCTGCAGGTGAGCTACAAGACCCTGCTGCAGAAGATGAAGGAGTACGGCCTGGAGTGAGGCGGCGCTACCCGCGGGCGGCCGCGAACCCCACGCGCAGCAGCGCCGCCTCGAGCTCGTCCTCGGTCACATCGTCGGCAATCGCCCACGCGCCGATCCCGGTCGCCAGCACGAAGTACAAGCGGCCCGAGATGATCTTCTTGTCACGACGGGCGGCGGTGACGATGTCCTTGGCGGGCAGATCGGCAATCGCCGGCAAGGGCCCCAGCCGGCGAACGACCGACGCCAATGCCTCACGATCGGCGTCGGCGAGACGCCCGCGCGCGACGGCGAGGTCCGCGGCCACGAGCATCCCGTAGGCGACGGCTTCGCCGTGCCGGAACCGGCGGTAGCGGGTGACCGCTTCGATCGCGTGTCCGGCGGTGTGGCCGAAATTGAGCACCCGTCGCGGGCCTGCTTCCCGCTCGTCCTCCGTGACGACCGCGCCCTTGATCCGGCAGCTCTCCGCGATGATGGGCACCAGCGCGTCGGGGGACCGTCGGGTGACATCGCGTGTCGTGTGCGACAGCCGCTCGAACAGGCTCGCGCTCGACGTCATGCCGTACTTCACCACCTCGTAGAGTCCTGCGCGGAACTCGCGGCGCGGCAGCGTCGTCAGCACGAGAGGATCGACGATCACGTGGCGGGGCTGATGGAAGGCCCCGATGAGGTTCTTGCCGAGCGGGTGGTTCACGCCCACCTTGCCGCCGATCGCGCTGTCCACCTGCGCCAGCAGTGTCGTCGGCACCTGGGCGAGCGCGAGCCCCCGCAGGAAGGTCGCGGCCGCGAACCCCGCGGTGTCGCCGAGCACTCCACCGCCGACGGCCACCAGGCCCGAGCCGCGGTCGATCCCGTGCTTGAGGAGCGCATCGTAGACGCGCTCGACCGTGTGCAGGGTCTTGCTGCGCTCCCCGTCGGGAACCTGCACGACGGGTGCGTCCGGCAGCGTCGAGGAGACCACGGCGCCGTGCAGCTTCCACACCGCGGGGCTCGAGACGATGACGCGGTGGGCCGGAAATCCGGACGCGTCCAGCAGCGGACCGAGGCGCTCCAGGTAACCCGGACCGATGTCGATCGGATACGGGGTCGGCGTGGCTACGACGATGCGTTCGGTGGACACGGGCGATGGCGAAGACGTAGCGGTCTGATACCGGGTGGTAGGATACCATCCGGTGCGGATTCGAGCTGATTTCCTCGTCATCGGCGGCGGCATCGCGGGACTGCGGGCGGCGATCGAGCTGGCCGCGCACGGGCGCACGTTGCTCGTAACCAAGGCCGCCGGGTCCGAGAGCAACACCGGCTATGCGCAGGGTGGGATCGCCGCCGCCCTCGGTCCCGACGACTCGCCCGAGCTGCACCTGAAGGACACGCTGGCGGCGGGTGCCGGGCTGTCCGACCCGGCCGCCGTGTCGGTGCTGGTCGGCGAAGGGCCGGCGTACGTGCGGCAACTGATGGACTGGGGCGCCGCATTCGATCGACTGCCCGACGGCGGTCCCGCGCTGGGTCGTGAAGGCGCGCACAGCGTCCGGCGCGTGCTGCACGCGCACGACGCGACCGGCCGCGAGATTGCGCGCACGCTCCACGCGCGGCTCGCCGGCGTCGGCGACGTCACCGTGCTCGACCACGCCCTCGTGACAGGACTCCGGCTGGTCGGCGGGCGGGTGGCCGGCGCCGCACTTCGCCAGGCGGACGGGTCGCTGCTCGACATCGAGGCGCACGCCGTGCTGCTCGCCACCGGCGGCGCCGGCCAGGTGTTCTCGCAGACGACGAATCCGGCCATCGCCACCGGCGACGGGCTGGCGATGGCGTGGCGCGTTGGCGCGCGCGTATCCGACGTCGAGTTCGTGCAGTTCCACCCGACCGTGCTCGACGTGCCCGGCGCGCCGAGGTTCCTCGTGTCCGAAGCCGTGCGCGGCGAAGGCGCGCGGCTGCTCAACGCCGACGGCGACGCGTTCACGACCCGCTACGACGCGCGCGGCGATCTGGCGCCCCGGGATGTGGTGGCCACCGCCATGGTGCAGGAAGCGTCTCGCACCGGCCGTCCCGTGTACCTGTCGCTCGCCCGGCTCGACGCCGGCTGGGCGCGCGCCCGCTTTCCAGGGATCGCCGAGGTCTGCGAGCGCGCCGGGCTCGATTTCGCCCGCGATCCCCTCCCGGTCAGTCCGGCCGCGCATTATCTGTGCGGCGGCGTGGACACGGATCTGGACGGCCGAACCTCGCTCGCCGGCCTGTTCGCCGCCGGCGAGGTGGCGTGCACGCGGGTGCACGGCGCCAATCGCCTCGCGAGCAACTCGCTGCTCGAAGGCCTGGTGTTCGGCGCGCGGGCGGCACGGGCGATGGCCGGCCCGGAGCGGGCCGCGGCCCTGCCGCCGGCGCGCGAGGCTGTGGACGCCGACACGGCCCCGGCGCTCGACGGCCTCGAGGCCGCCTCCGTGGACGTGCCGGCGCTGATGTGGCGACATGTCGGGCTGCTGCGTGACGCGGCGGGACTCTCGCGCGTCGTCCCGCAGCTGGCTGCCGCCGCGCGCACGCTCGAGCATGTGGCCGACGAGGGCGCGGCGCCGCCTGGCGCCTTGCGTGCCGCCAACCTGGCGCGCGTCGGCGCGCTCATCGCCCGGGCCGCGCTGCGGCGCGAGGAGAGCCGCGGCGGTCACCGTCGGACCGACTTCCCGGACCGGGACGATCTACACTGGAAGATCCATTGCGCGGACCGCCCAGCAGCCGGGAGCCTTCCCGCGCGGTCATCCGCCCCCTGATCGATCAGGAGCCCGACGAGAGATGGCCAAGCAGGAGTCGTTCGTGACCGAGATCACCCCCCAGTCGGAGGACTTCTCCCGCTGGTATCTCGACGTCGTGCGCCGGGCGGAGCTCGCCGACTACTCGCCCGTGAAGGGCTGCATGGTCATCCGGCCGTACGGCTACGCGATCTGGGAGCTCATCCAGCAGCAGCTCGACGCGCGGTTCAAGGCCACCGGCCACGTGAACGCCTACTTCCCGCTGTTCATCCCCGAGGGCCTCATCATGCGGGAGGCCGAGCACGTGGAGGGCTTTGCGCCGCAGGTGGCGTGGGTCACTCAGGGAGGCACCGAGAAGCTGGAGGAGAAGCTCGCGATCCGCCCCACGTCGGAAGCCATCATCGGCACGATGTACGCGAAATGGATCCAGTCCTGGCGTGACCTGCCGGTGCTGATCAACCAGTGGGCCAACGTGGTCCGCTGGGAGAAGGTCACGCGGCCGTTCCTGCGCACGACGGAGTTCCTGTGGCAGGAGGGGCACACGGCACACGAGACCGAGGAGGAAGCGGAAGCGGAAACGCGGCAGATGCTCGGCGTCTACAAGTCGTTCGCCGAGGACGTGCTGGCGATGCCCGTGCTCGACGGCCAGAAAAGCTCCAGCGAGAAGTTCGCCGGCGCCTCGCGCACCTACTCGATCGAGGCCCTGATGGGCGACGGGCGGGCGCTCCAGGCGGGCACTTCGCACAACCTGGGGCAGAACTTCGCGCGTGCGTTCGAGATCCAGTTCCAGGGCCGCGACAAGACGCTGCAATACGCGTGGACGACCTCCTGGGGCGTCTCCACGCGGCTCATTGGCGGCGTGATCATGACCCACGGCGACGACAGCGGGCTGGTGCTGCCGCCGCGGGTGGCGCCGCACCAGGTGGTGATCGTGCCCATCCCGCGCGGGAACTGGCAGGAGACGGTGCTGCCGCCCGCCAGACAGGTGCAGGCCGCGCTGCAGTCCGCCGGCCTGCGCGTGTTCCTCGACGCGCGCGACGCCTACACGCCCGGCTGGAAGTTCTCGGAGTGGGAGATGCGCGGCGTGCCGATCCGGCTCGAGATTGGCCCCAAGGACATCGAGAAGGGGCAGGTGGTGCTGGCGCGCCGCGATACGCGCGAGAAGCTGCCTGCGCCGATGGACGGCCTGGCGGCGCGCGTCGTCGAGCTGCTCGAGGCGATCCAGCGGGACCTGTTCGCCAGAGCCCTCGCGTTCCGGGACGACCACACCACGCGTGTCGCGAACTGGGCCGAGTTCGTGGAAGTGATGGAGGGCCGTCCCGGCTTCGTCGTCGCGCGGTGGTGCGGGCAGGACTCGTGCGAGGCGGCGATCAAGGCCGAGACGCAGGCGACGATCCGCAACCTGCCGTTCGAGCAGGAGCCCGGCGGCAGCTGCGTGCGCTGTGACGCGCCGGCCGTCACCGAAGCGCGGTTCGCGAAGTCGGTACTGACGCCGGGCGCCAGGTCGCGCACGAGCGGCCCCAGGCGGGCCATCACGCGCTTCATCGCGCCGTGGCGGCGCGTGATCCCGAGCTGCTCGACGACCTGCTGGAACACCTGCGCAAGGCTGCGGCGCCAGGCTTCGGCGTCGGGCATGGCCACCGAGTGCACGTAGGCGGCGGCCAGCGGCTCGAGAACCGTCGGATCCGGGACGAGCCGCAGCGCCTCCAGGAAGTCCGGTGGCAGCGGCTCGGTCGCCTGCTCGACGGCCTCCCGCAGATCGTAGAGCGCCACGCGGCTGCCGCGACGTGCCAGCGCCAGGTGCAGCGCGCCACGGACGGCAAGCCAGTCCCGCCTGCGGGGGCGTCGCCCTTCGTCCTCCTTGGAGCGCACGCGCTCGACGAGCCGGTGCAGTGTCGAGAGGGGCGCGGCTGCCGCGGCGCGCGCAACCAGCTGCAGCACGGCGGAGGGGTCCCTCGGCAGCCAGCCGTCAGAGGCTTCCTCCAGGTCCGCGACCGGGTCTTCCACGACCGCGCCCTGCTGGCGGAGCGCCGCCCGGATCTCCGGTGTCGCGTCGTCCTTCAAGCGGTCGAGGACCGGCCTGACGGTCCGGGCCGGCAGCGACACCAGCGCCTCGAGGGCGAGGGCTCGCAGGGCCGGCGATTCGGTGCGCTCGAGGGCCAGCGCGGTGAGCCGATCGAGGACGCCCGCGCCCTGCGGCAGCGAGAGCAGCCCGCGGGCGGCCCGCGCCGCCGCCCGGCGGACCGCGGGCGCTTCGCCGGGCCGGAGGGCGCCGAGGACGGGCTCGACGGCGCGCGGATTGGGGATCGCCTCGAGCGCGAGCAGCAGGCTGGCCCGCGCCTCCGGACGGTCGCCGGACGCCAGCGCGTCGAGCAGCTGCCGGACCGCCCTGGTGCCGATCACCGTCAGGCGCGCGACAGCGGCGTCATGGCGGGCCGATCCCGGGCCGTCTGGAGCGGTCAGGTCCGCCACCAGGCGGCGGACCTCCTGACTGGCTGAACTGCGGATGGCCACCGACTCTAGTGTAGCGCGTCGCTTCGGGTCCGCAGGGCGTGCGCGACACGAGGGCCGCGGGGAGGCCGGACAAGAAAAGGCACGGTCCCCTCCGGGGGGAACCGTGCCTTGTCCGGGCACCGTTGCGGCGGTCTCGGCCGCCGCTACTGGGTGAGACGCACGATCAGCGCGGCCCTGCGATTCAACCGCCTGGTCTCCTCGCGTGAGTTGTCGTACTTCGGCCGTTCCTCGCCGTAGCTGACCGTCTTCAGCCGGTCGGCACCGACGCCGCGCGAGATGAGGTACTCGTGGACGGCCTGCGCCCGGCGCTCGCCGAGGGCGAGGTTGTACTCCGCCGTCCCGATGCTGCAGGTGTGTCCCTCGATCTCGATCTTGAGCTCGGGGTTGTCGGCCATGGCGCGGACCGCTTCGTCCAGCACGCGCGTGGCCTCCGGCCTGAGCGTATAGCGATCGAAGTCGAAGTGCACGTCCTCGAACTTGTATTCCTTGACTGGCGGCTTCACCACCTGGATGGTGACCGTGTCGGTCGCGGTCCCGCCCTTGCCGTCGTCCACCGTGACGGTCACCGGCACAGAGCCTTCCTGTTCGGGTGCCGTCCAGAGGGTCTGGCGATCGCCGGGGTTCGCGAGCGACCCGGTGGGCACGCTCCACTTGTACGTGAGCGTGTCGCCGTCCGGATCCTGGGCGTCGGCGGTGACGGTCGAGCTCTTGCCCACCTGCACCACGCAGGGCTCGCAGCGGGCCTTCACCGTCGGCGGCCGGTTGGCCGGAGGCGGCGGGGGCGGCGGCGGAGGCGGCGGGGGCGGCGTGTAGACTCGCACGCCGGGGTGGAAGCCCAGGCGCACCTGGCCGCCCATGTTGTCGCCGGTGCGATCGGCCGCGCCTGGCACCAGGCTCGACCGGCTGTCGAAGTTGAGGTTGGCGCGGAAGCCGGCGCCCACGAAGAAGCCCTTCCTGGAGATCCAGTCGACGCCGAGCAGGACGTCGAACGGATCCTTCAGCGTGAACGATGCCGGCAGCGAGCCGAGCGTCGGGTCCGCGCCGAGCGGCGTTGGTTCAGCCACCGTCACCGTGTCGTCGAAGTACTTCTCGCCGAACGCCTCGGCCGTGAACCGGAACTGCTGGCGCGTCGGGACGGCCACGCCGAAACCGTAGCGGAAGCCGGCGGGCAGATCCAGCGCGGTGGGGGACTGCCGCGCCGCGAATCCCGCGAACCCCGACACCTCGACGCGCTCGTTGACTTCCTTGCTGACGATGGCGTCGGCCAGAAAGCCGACCTTGCCGCTGCCCAGGCCGGAGTCATAGCTGGCCGAGGGCAGCTTCAGGATCCCGCGCACGCCGAAGGCCGCGGGCTTCTGGTCGGCCTGCGATGCCAGGTTGACCTTGGCGCCGACGAAGATGTCGCCGACGCCGGTCTGCCAGCCCGAGGCGAAGTTCGGGTACTCGACCGGCACGCCGCCCGAGAGCACGGGCCGGCGATCGGCGTCGATGCGACGGTAGAAGTCGAAGGCGCCGAAGATCTCGGCGCGGTTGCCGAGGCCGTACGCCGCGACACCGGCGAAGTCGGCCACGTCGGCGAACGCTTCGACGAAATCCTGGTTGACGTAGTAGAAGCCGCCGGAAGCCTTCTTCTGCGGGAGCACCTCACCGGTCGGGACGAACCAGAGTCCCGTATCGCCAAGGAAGGTATTCGTCGCCGGGCGTGTGTCGGTCGAGGTGCCCGTGTCCGGCGACGTGGATGAAGCCGGCTGCGCGGGCTCGGGCGGGGTCGACTGCGCGTAGGCGCCGGTCGAGGACCCGATCACGGCGCAAATCGCCGCCAACCTCAGCAGTTTTCGCATGTCGCCACGCTCCCGGGATGATCGTGCATCGGGGGCTATTCTACGTCCTCTTGAACGGACAGTCAAAGCGTAACTCCCAGCAACTCAGCAATTAGCGGATTCCAGCTAGTCAGCGGTACGCTTCCGGCCGAATATCCAGGCGATGCCGATGCTGAGCAGGTAGAGGACGATCATCGGCCCGGCCATGAGCGTCTGGTTGACGACGTCGCTCGAGGGGGTGATGACGGCGGCGAGGATGAAGATGATGAGGACCGCGTATTTCGTATGCCGCCAGAGGAAGCCGGCGGTCACCATACCCATGCGGGCAAGCGCCAGGACGAGCGTCGGCATCTGGAAGATGATGCCGAAGGCAAGCAGCATGTACGCGTAGAGGCCGAAGGCTTCCGACACCTTGGGCAGGAACTGCAGGTAGTCGTTGTTGAAGCTGGCGAAGAACTTCCAGGCGGCGGGGAACACCACGTAGTGGGAGAAGGCGGCCCCGGCCACGAACGAGATGGTCGAGAAGAGGACGAACGGCGCCGCGAACCGCTTCTCACGCGAATAGAGCCCCGGTGCGATGAACAGCCAGAGCTGCCACATGATCACCGGCGCGGCCAGGACGACGCCTGCCAGCCCGGCGACCTTCAGCTGGAGCATGAAGGCTTCGGTCGGCTCGGTGTAAACGAGCCGGCCGCCGTCGGGGAGGATCGCCTGCAGCGGCCGCATGATGAACCCGAAGATGCGGTCGATGAAGAGCAGGCAGATCAGGAAGCCGACCACGATGGCCGACACGGAGACCACGAGACGCCGCCGGAGCTCGTCGAGATGCTCCAGGAACGACATCTTGCCGCCGGACGACTCCGTGGGGTCGAGATTGTCGTCCGGGTCGTCGTCGGGCAACCGCTGGGCCGAGCCGGCCCCGGGGAACGGAATGAGCGCCATCGCGCGGACGACTCAGGCGGTAGTGCCCGACGAGCGCGAGACCGACTGGTCGTCAGCCGGCACCGTCGAGGCAGGTGCGGGGGCCGCGGCAGCGGCGGCCTTGGCCGGTTCGGCCGGCTTCTGATCCTCGAGCCGGATCTCCTCTTCGAGCGTGTTCTTCAACTCGTTCGACGCGCGCTTGAACTCGTTGATGCTGCGCCCGAGCGAGCGACCCAGCTCCGGCAGCTTGCGCGGGCCGAAGATGATCAGGGCGATCACGAAAATGACGATCAGCTCCGGCATGCCGATAGAACCGAACATTTGTACGAGCTCCAGAGAAGGTGGACCGACCTTCACATTATAGGGACGCGGCTCGTCTCCGGTCAAGGTAGGTCGGTTCCCCGAAAGAGGGCGGAAATCATTGCTGGTACAGGGGTTATTTGCTAGCATCAAGCATGGCTCGTTCCCGGCTTCTTCCCGTAGGCGCACTGACCATCGCCGCCTCCGCCGTGATTGGCGGGTTGATGGGCCGCAGCGTCGCCGCCTCCCAGGATCGTCTGCAGGACGACTACCGCACGTTCTCGGCGGCGCTGGCGGCCGTCGAGTCGAAATACGTCGACAAGAAGGTCGAGTCCGATCGGCTGGTCTACAGCGCGATTTCGGGCATGCTCCAGACGCTCGACCCGCACTCGAATTTCATGGACCCTCGTGCCTACGCGCAGCTGCGCGAGCGGCAGGAAGGTCACTACTACGGGCTCGGCATCACGATCCAGGTGATCGACGGCGACATCACGGTCCAGTCGCTGTTCGAGGGCTCCCCCGCGTACAAGCAGGGCATCCGGCGCGGCGACATCATCTCGAAGATCGACGACGAGGACGCGAAGGGCTGGACGAGCGATCAGGCGGTGCGGAAGCTGCGCGGGCCGAAGGGCACGTCGGTGCAGGTCTCGATCAAGCGCTCGGGCTTCGAGGGCCTGATCCCGATCGCGGTGACGCGCGACGAGATCAACATCCCGACGATTCCGGCCGCCTTCATGGTGGACGGACAGACCGGGTACATCCGCTTGCAGGACTTCGCCGAGAACACCGACCGCGATCTCGGCCGCGCGCTGGACGAGATGCGCGGCAAGGGCATGAAGCGGCTGCTGCTCGACATCCGGGGCAATCCCGGCGGTCCGCTCGATCAGGCGATTCACGTCGCCAACCGCTTCCTGAAGAAGGGCGATCTGATCGTGTACACGCGCGGACGCGTCGCCAACTCCGACCAGGACTACAACGCGACCGAGGAGAGCGACTACACGACACTGCCGCTCATCGTGCTGGTGAACCGCAACTCCGCCAGCGCGTCGGAGATCGTGTCGGGCGCTCTCCAGGATCACGATCGCGCGCTCATTGTCGGCGAGACGACATTCGGCAAGGCGCTCGTGCAGTCGATCTACCGCATCAGCGAGGGCGCCGGGCTCGCGCTGACGACCGCGCGCTATTACACGCCGAGCGGCCGCCTGATCCAGCGCCCGTGGGACGGCACCTTCGACGAGTACCTGACGTACACGCTGCGCGATCAGGACGATGAGCGGCCGCACGATCCCAAGGACCTGAAGTACACCGACAGCGGGCGGCGGGTGTACGGCGGCGGCGGCATCGAGCCCGATCGGCGGCTCGACGGGCCGATCGAGGGCTTCAACCCCTCGCACTTCGGGCGCACGGTCTACGCGCGCCAGTTGTTCTCCGGCTTCGCCCAGCGGTTCTCCGCCGTCGGCGATACACGGCCCGGCGCCGGTGGCAAGAACCGCGAGTACCTCGCGCCGGACTTCGCCGTGACCGATCGCATGCTCGGCGAGTTCAAGACGTTCGTCACCGAGAGCGGGCTGACGGTGGACGAGCCGGCGTGGGACGCCGACCTGCCGTTCATCAGGGCCATGGTGCGTTACGACCTCGACTTGTCCCTGTTCGGCGTGGAAACCGCGCGACAGCACCTGACCGAGACCGACCCGCAGGCCCAATTCGCGTTGAGCCTGTTCAAGGAGGCCGAACAGCTCACGGAGCTGTCCAGGTCGAAGTCGGCGCGGCTGCGGTAGGAGGATGGGAGGGTATAGGAGGAGTAGGAGGACAGGAGGATGGGAGGATAGGAGGATGGGAGGATAGGAGAACGGGGCGATTTCCCCATCCTCCCATCCTCCCATCCTCCTATCGTCCCATCCTCCCATCCTCTTCCCATCCTCCTACAAGGCGTTGGGTCCTTCTTCCGGCTTGCCACTACTGGTAGGCCTTGCTACACTGGCGCGCAATCTGGCCGGTCCCGGGGCCATGCCCCCTCCCGGGGTGTGAAAGGACCGGCGGCGCCAGTCATTGTGTCCGGGCGTATTCCCGAACCGACGAGACCTGTCTTCCGCACCTGTCCCAGCGGCTGCGAGAGGAGCTGGCGCGGCGTGTCCTGCCACCGGCCTCGTGCCGGCATGGCCGGGGCGCCCGCGGGTCGTCGTGACTGACGTACCGACGTACTGAGGAGTGGCATGCGGCTCGAGCGTCTCGAAATTGCCGGTTTCAAGTCCTTCTCCGATCGATCCGAGCTGGCCTTCGATCGCGGCGTGACGGCGATCGTCGGGCCGAACGGCTGCGGGAAGAGCAACGTCGCCGACGCGATCACCTGGGTGCTGGGCGAGCAGAGCGCCAAGAGCCTTCGCGGTGAGCGGATGGAGGACGTGATCTTCAACGGATCGGACGTGCGCAAGCCGACCGCGACAGCGGAAGTGCGGCTGCGACTCGCGGACGTGACGAGCGCGCCGGCCGACGGTCACGGTCCGGCGATCGCCAGCGGCAACGGCCACGGCACGATGGCGCCGCTGCCGGACGACATCGCGGCCTTCGTGCCGGTCGGCCGTGACGTGGAGCTCATCCGCCGGCTCTACCGGTCGGGCGAGAGCGAGTACCTCATCGACGGCGAGCACTGCCGGCTCAAGGACATCCACGAGCTGCTGATGGACACCGGCCTCGGCGCGAAGGCCTACGCCATCATCGAGCAGGGCAAGATCGGGATGATCCTCTCCTCGCGGCCCACGGACCGGCGTCAGCTCATCGAAGAGGCCGCCGGGATCACGAAGTACAAGGCGCGCCGGCGCTCGGCCGAGCTCAAGCTCGAGGCCGCTCAGCAGAACCTCACGCGCATCGACGACATCGTGTTCGAGGTCGAAAAGCAGCGCGGCAGCCTGAAGCGCCAGGCCGCCAAGGCGCGGCGCTACCAGCGGCTGCGCGACGAGCTGCGGCGCTGGGAGAAGGTGCAGTTCGCGCGGAAGTTCCGCGAGCTGGCCGGCACCATTGAAACGACGCGGCACCGCCTGGCCGGTGCGCGCGAGCGCGAGGAGGCGGCGCACGCGCGGGTGGCGGCGGTCGAGGCGTCGCTGAGCGGTCTGCGCATCGAGGTGGCCGAGGCCGACGTGCGCGCCACTGCCGCCCGGGATCGCGCGCACGAGCACGAGCTCGAGATCCGGCGCACCGAGCAGCAGGTCGAGCTGAACCGGCAGCACATCGGCGCCCTCGGGACGCGCATCGCCGAGATCGAACGCGAGGTGGCCGCCCTCGAGGCGCGTCGGGAGCCGCAGCGGGGCGAGCTCGACGCGCGCCGGGACGCTGCGGCCCGCGCCGAGACCGCGCGCGGCGAGGCGGCGGCCCACCTGGTCGCCGAGCAGGAGGCGCAGCAGCTCGCGGCGCGCGACATCGAGGGGCTCGAGGGGGACGTCGAGACGGCGCGGCACGACGTCTTCGGCCTCATCAGCCAGACATCCGCGCTCGAGCACGCGATGGACAGCGCGGCCGCGGCGCGCGAGCGCGCCCAGGAATCGCTGGCGCGCCTCGACGTCGAGGAGACGGACCTGCGCGTGGAGAGCCAGCATCTCGCGGAGGAACGGCTCGCGGCCGAGCAGGGCCTCGACGCCGCCCGGGCCGCGCTCCAGCGGACTCGCGAGAGCCGGGCGGCGCTCGAAGGCGATCTTGCGACGGCGCGCGCCGCGCAGGCCGCCCTGGACCAGGCGCTGCGGACGCGGGAACACGAGCTTGCCGCGCTGACCGCTCGACTGACGTCGCTCGAGGAGCTCGAAGCGGCGCGTGCCGGTTTCACCGACGCGGCACGCGTGGTGCTCGCCGAGGCCAACGGATCCGTCCAGCAGCACGGCGCCGTCGCCGACTGGCTCGAAGTGGATCGCCGGTACGAGCGCGCGGTGGAGGCGCTGGCGGGAGACCTCCTGCAGCACGTGGTCGTGCCCACACACGCCCATGCGGCCGCAGGACTCGAGCTGCTGCGCGACCAGGGCGCCGGACGCTGCGGCTTCGTGGTGGTCTCCGATCCCGTGGCGGGACGGGACGCCCTCGCCGACATCGCGGGCCTGCAGCCGGTGACCGCGGTCGCACGCGCCATCGGCCCGCATGCGGCGACGATCGACGGCCTCCTGCCGCGCGGCTACATCGCCGACTCGTTCGACGCTGCCGTCGCGGCAGGGCGAGCGACCGGCGCCAGTGTGGCGACGCTCGACGGCGATCTCGTCCGTGGTGCGCACGTCGTGGTCGGCGGCGGGCGGCGCGAAGGCCGGGGGATTCTCGCGACGAAGGGCGAGATTCGGGAGCTTCGCACGCGGCTCGACGTCGAGCGCGGCGCCGTCGCCGCCCTCGCGGCCGACGCGGTCCAGGCCGCCGCGCGCGTGTCCGCCACCGCCGATGCCGTCCAGGCGCGCGGCGCAGAACTCCACGAGCACGAGAAGGCCATCGTCGCCTTCGAGGCCGCCGTGACGCGGACCCGCGAGGACGGGCTCCGGCTCGGGCGGAAGGGCGAGATGCTGACGATCGAGCGGCGGCGCTCGGACGAGGAGATCGCGCGCATCGACGAGCGGCACGCCGAGGCGCGCGAATCCACCGCGGCGATCGAGGTGCGACGGCGGGAGGCGGAGGCACGGTTCGAGGCCGCGCAGCAGCGGCTGGCGGCCGCGCGCGAGCACGTCGAGGCGCTCGCCCACCGCGCGGCCGAGGCGCGGGCGTCGCACGCGGCGCTCGTCGAGCGTGCGACGGCGATTGCGGCCGAGATTGTCCGCCTCGAAGAGGCCGCGCGCGAGCTCGAGGAGCGGCTCGCCGTGCGCGCGGCCGAACAGGTCCAGAAGGCTGAGGAGCAGGCCGCCCTCGATGTGGCGACCGCCGAGGCCCTGGCGCGCCTGGATCGCGCCGTCGGCGCGCTCGACGCCCTCCGTCACGACGTTCGTGCGGCCGAGGACGCCGCGGCCACGCTGCGCACGCGGGTGGACGCCGAAGAGGCCGGGGTCCGGGAAGCCAGGGACGGCCTCGACGACGCCCGTTCGGCGGCCTCCGCCCTCGAGGTCGCCCGCGCCACCTCGGAAAGCGACCTGGCCCACCTCGAGGCGAGCTGCGCAGAGACCGTGCACGCCTCGCTCGGCGACGTCCTGGCGGAAGTCGACGAACTGGAACGGGACGGGGACGTGGTGCCCGACGTCACCGCCCTCGAGGCAGCCGGCGAGGACGACGAGGCCGACGAGGAGGAGGGCGGGGCCATCGCCGCCGGCACGCCCGCTGTCGAGGGCGTGGCCGTTGCCGACGCGCCCCCGGCCCCCCCGCGGATCCTGACTGCCGAAGACGCCATCACCGGCCTGCGCGACAAGATCGATCGGCTGGGCCCGGTCAACATGATGGCCATCGAGCAGTTCGACGAACTCGAGGCGCGGCACGAGTTCCTGACGACCCAGCGCAAGGACCTCGTGGACTCGATCGCCGCCACCAACGAGGCCATCCGCCGCATCGACGAAACGTCGAAGACGCGGTTCCAGGAGGCGTTCCAGGCCATCAACCAGAACTTCCAGGGCACCTTCTCGACGCTCTTCGGCGGCGGCCGCGCCGGCCTCACCCTGCTCGACGAGTCGGATCCGCTCGAGAGCGGCATCGACATCGTCGCCAGCCCCCCCGGCAAGCGACTCCAGAGCGTCCAGCTGCTCTCGGGTGGTGAAAAGGCCCTCACGGCGATCGCGCTGATGTTCGCGATCTTCAAGTACAAGCCGAGCCCCTTCTGTCTGCTCGACGAGATCGACGCGCCGCTCGACGACGCCAACATCGGCCGCTTCGTCGAAATGCTGAAGGCCATGCTGCACCACACGCAGTTCATCCTCATCACCCACAACCGGAAGACGATGGAGATCGCCGACCGGCTGTACGGCGTGACAATGGAGGAGCCCGGCGTGTCACGGCTCATCTCGGTCAGGCTGAACTGAAGACCGGCCTCTGCGTATTCCCTGGCCGCTGATCCCTGAACCCTGGGCCCTGGTTCGGCGTATAACTCCGGTGGAGGGGTCCCCATGAACGTCCTGTCGCGACGCCACCCGGCACTCGTCCTTGGAATCAGCCTGCTGACCATCCTGACCGCCGGCTGCGACGTCAGCCTCGGAAACGGCGAGTTCGGCCTGGGCGCCTCGGGCCGCGCGTCCGACACCTGGACGCGGTCCTACACCGTGGCCCCCGGCGGCCGCGTGGAAATCCAGAACACCAACGGCATCATCGAAGTCGAGCAGAGCACTGAGCCCACGGTCGAAGTCCGCGCCGAGCGGACGGCCCGGGCGTCGACCGACGAGGACGCCAAGGCGCTGCTCGCCAAGGTGGAAATCGTCGAGGCCGTCGCCGCCGACAGCGTGCGGCTCGAGACGAAGACGCCGCGATCCTTCGGGCGCGGCGGCGTCGAGGTGAAGTACTTCGTGAAGGTGCCCGCGGGCCTCCACATCGTGCCCGGAACGACGAACGGCAGGATCCGGCTGACCGCCCTCAGCAACGACGTCGACGCGTCCACAACGAACGGCGGCGTGCACGGCGAACGGCTCTCCGGCAGCGTCACGGCCCGCTCGACCAACGGCGGCATCGACCTGGCGATGACGAGCCTCGGCAAGGACGGCGTCCGGGCCAGCACGACCAACGGCGGTGTCGCCGTCGAGATCCCCGCCGACGCGAAGGCCGACGTGTCGGTGCACGTCACCAACGGCGGCATCGGGATCGACAACCTCCGGGTCGAGACCACCGGCGACCAGAACCGGCGCCACCTCGAGGGGCGGCTGAACGGCGGTGGCCCTCCGATCGATCTCTCGACCACGAACGGTGGCATCCGCCTCACGGGGAAGTGACCGAGGACAAGTCCAGACGGTACCACCGCCTCAAGCGCCGGGCCGAGGTGGCGGGCATCCTCTGGGGAGCCGCGCTCCTCATCGGTCTCTCGGCCAGCGGCGGTGCCGTCTTCCTGCGCACGGTGATTCGCGGGCTCACCGGCGGTCGCGCGTACGCCACGGCGGCGCTGCTGGCGGCCTGCCTGGTGGTCGCGCACGAGATCGTGGCGCTGCCGCTCTCGTGGTACAGCGGCTTCGCGCTCGAGCACCGCTACGGGCTGTCCCGCCAGGGCACAGTCGGCTGGCTGTCGGATCACCTGAAGGGCAGCGCGCTCGGCCTGGTGCTCGCCGTGGCGGGCGCGTTGATCGTGTACGGCGCGATGGCGTGGGCGGGCGGCTGGTGGTGGCTGGCTGCCGGGGCCATCGTCGCGCTGCTGACGGTGGGTCTCGCCCAGCTGGCGCCGGTGCTGCTGCTCCCGCTCTTCTTCAGCTTCACGCCCCTCAGCCGGGAGGCCCTCCGCCTGCGACTGGAAACGCTCGCCGCGCGCGCAGGGACCCGCATCGTCGGCGTCTACGAGTGGGCGATCGGGGCAAAGACCCGGAAGGCGAACGCCGCGCTCACGGGCGTGGGGCCCACGCGGCGCATCATCGTGTCGGACACGATGCTCGAGCAGTACTCGGACGACGAGATCGAGGTGGTGCTGGCGCACGAGCTGGGACACCACGTGCACAACGACATCTGGCGCGCGCTGGCGCTCGAGTCGGTTCTCGTGGTGGCCGGGTGCCTGGCCGCCGAGATCGCCCTCGCCAGGCTCGGCCCGCTGACGGGGCTCGAGGGCCGCGCCGATCCGGCGGGGCTGCCGCTGGTCGCCGCCGCGGCGGCAGCCGTCTCAGTGGGACTGATGCCGCTCGGCCTCGCGCTGTCGCGGCGCCACGAGCGTCGGGCCGATCGATTCGCGCTGGCCCTGACCGGCAATGCTGCCGCGTTCCAGTCGGCGATGCGGCGCCTCGGTGCCCAGAACCTGGCGGAAGAGACCCCGTCCAGGCTCGTGCAGTGGCTGTTCTACAGCCATCCGCCCCTCGAAGAGCGGCTGGAAGCGGCGCGTCGCTGGGAACGGACGCGAGCGTCCTGACCACTCCAATCATCAATCGTCAATCATCAATCCTCAATGATCAATGCTTGGCGTGCACGACGAGCTCGCCCTCCATTTCCTTGCAGCGCTCGTCCTGTTTCAGGTTGCAGTAGATACGGAACGTGCCCGGCTGGTCCGCCCGGAACTCGAAGATCACCGTCTGCCCCGGGCCCACGCGCTTGGCAATCCGGTAGCCGTCGACCGTGAAGCTGTGGGCGATGTCGGCGCTCCGGAGCGTCACCTTCACCAGGTCGTTCTGATCGACCTCGATCCGGGCCGGCTCGAACGCGTACTTGCGGGCGACCACCTCGAAGGTGCGCTGGGGCTGCGCGGGCGGCTCCTGCCGGGCGCTGGCCCCGAGCCCCGGCAGCATCACCGCGGCCAGGGCGCCGGCGAGGACCCAGCTCCCACGGGTGATTGTCGTCGATTCCACGTGCAGCGGCATTTCAGGGCACCCCGTAGTTCAGACGGCTCCGGCAGGGGAGCGGCCGGGGATGGGGAATGGTAACCCGAAATGCGGAATGCGGAATGCGGAGTGCGGAATTGATGCGGAGTGCGGATTGATGCGGAGTGCGGATTGATGCGGAGTGCGGATTGATGCGGAGTGCGGATTGATGCGGAGTGCGGAATTGATACGGAATGCGGAATTCCGCACTCCGCATTCCGCACTCCGCATTCAGATCAGTGGTGTCGGCGGCCGCGGTCGTCGCGACGCGGGTGGTCGTTGCGTTCCGGTCGATCGGATCGCTCGCCGACGGGCGCCGGGGCCGGCGGCTCACCGTCGGCCCCCTCGTTCAAGAGCGCCTTTCGACTCAGGCGAATCTTGCCGGTCGGGTCGATGTTGATCACCTTGACCAGCACCTGCTCGCCTTCCTTCAGCTCGTCGCGCACGTCCTTCACCCGGTGGTTCGCGATCTCCGAGACGTGCAGCAGGCCATCGGTGCCGGGCATGATCTCGACGAACGCGCCGAAGTCGGTGATGCGCTGCACCTTGCCCATGTAGGTCTTGTTCAGCTCGGGCGTCGCCGTCAGCTCCTGGATGATGCCGATGGCCTTCTGTGCGGCGGCTTCATCCGCAGACGCGACGTTGACCCGGCCATCGTCCTCCACGTCGATCTTGACGCCCGTGCGTTCGATGATCGAGCGGATCATCTTGCCGCCAGGCCCGATCACGTCGCGGATCTTGTCCACCGGGATCTTGATCGTCACGATGCGCGGGGCGATGGGCGACACGCTCGTCCGCGACTCGCCCAGCGTCTCGGCCATCTTGCCGAGGATGTGCATCCGGCCCGCCCGTGCCTGCTCGAGCGCTTCCCGCATGATCTCGGCGGTGATGCCGGTGACCTTGATGTCCATCTGCAGCGCGGTGATGCCCTGGGCCGTGCCGGCCACCTTGAAGTCCATGTCGCCGTAGTGGTCCTCGGCGCCGGCGATGTCGCTGAGGATCGCGTACTTGCCCGAGGCCTCGTCCATGATCAGGCCCATCGCGATGCCGGCCACCGGGGAGCCGAGGGGAACCCCGGCGTCCATCATCGCCATCGACCCGCCGCATACGGTGGCCATCGACGAGCTGCCGTTGCTCTCGAGGATGTCCGACACCAGGCGGATCGTGTAGGGGAACTTCTCTTCCGGCGGGACGACCGGGGTCAGCGCCCGTTCGGCCAGCGCCCCGTGTCCGACCTCGCGCCGGCCGGGGCCGCGCATGAACTGCACCTCGCCCACCGAGAACGGCGGGAAGTTGTAGTGCAGCATGAAGCGCTTGTAGTACTCGCCGTCGACGTGCTCGATCTTCTGCTGGTCGTCGGCCGTGCCGAGCGTGCAGGTGACGAGCGCCTGCGTCTCGCCGCGCGTGAACACCACCGAGCCGTGCGTCCGCGGCAGCACACCGGCCTCCGTCCAGATGGGCCGGATCTCATCGAACTTGCGGCCGTCGAGCCGGATGCGCCGCTCCAGCACCTCGTCCCGCAGCACCTTCTCCTTCAGCCCCTTGAAGACCGACTTGGCCTCGGCCTTGCGCGGCGCCTCGTCCTCCCCGAAGGTGGCGAGGAGCTCTTCCTGCACCTTGTCGACGCGCGCGTAGTTCTCGAGCTTGTGGCGCAGCCGCATCGCCTCGGTGAGCGGCGCCAGGGCCTTCTGCTCGACCTCGCGCGCCAGGTCCGCGTCCACGTCCTTGACCGCCACCTGCCGCTTGGTCTTGCCGGCGTCGCTGGCGAGCGAGTCGATGGCCGCGACGATCTTCTTGATGGCGGAGTGGCCGGCCTCGAGGGCCGTGGCCACCTGCGCCTCGGGCACTTCCCTGGCGCCGGCCTCCACCATCACCAGCCCGTCCTTGCTGCCCGCGAGGATGATGTCCACGGCGCTTCGCTTGCGCTGCTCGTAGGTCGGATTGATGACGTACTCGCCGTCCACCAGGCCGACGCGCACGCCGGCAATCGTGCTGTGGAACGGAATCTCCGACAGCGCGAGCGCCGCCGAGGCACCCGTGATCGCCAGGACGTCCGGGTCGTTCTCCTTGTCCGCGGACAGCACCAGCGCGATGATCTGCGTCTCGTGCCGCCAGCCCGACGGGAACAACGGCCGGATGGGCCGGTCGATCATGCGCGAGGTCAGGACCTCCTTGTCGGCCATCTTGCCTTCGCGCTTGAAGAAACCGCCCGGGATCCGGCCGGAGGCGTAGGCGTACTCACGATAGTCCACCGTGAGGGGCAGGAAGTCGATGTTCTCTCGTGCGTTGGCCGAGCGGCACGCGGTCACCAGCACCACGGAATCACCGTAGCGGACGACGACGGAACCATCGGCCTGCTTGGCCAGCTTGCCGGTCTCGAGGGAGAGCGTTTGCGAGCCGATCTGAAGTTCGCGGGTGTGCATTGGAAGACCAGGAATCGAGAGTGGGTGAGGTTGCATCAGGGGCGACACCGCCCGGCCGGGCGGTCCGCTCCGGGGCGATTCGGGCCGGCGCCAGCGGGTCTGGACAGACCCCGGGCCGTCACTTGCGAATCCCGAGCTTGTGGATCAGGTCCGCGTAGCGTTCGGCGTCCTTCTGCTTCAGGTAATCGAGCAGCCGGCGACGCTGGCCGACCAGCTTCAGCAGGCCTCGGCGCGAATGGTGGTCCTTGGCGTGGCTCTTGAAGTGCTCGGTGAGATAGCTGATGCGCTCGCTGAGAATGGCTACCTGCACCTCGGGGGACCCGGTGTCGCTGTCGTGGGTGCGGTAAGACCCGATCAGTTCGGTCTTGCGATCCTTCGTCAGGGCCAAGTTGCTGTCCTCCACGCACGGTCCAGTCGTGACCAGACCGCCGTAACCTGTTTCGGAGCAATCAGAAACACCACAGTTTACATCAACACCAGCACGGGATGCAAAGCATCGGGCCCGCATTCCGCGATCGCCAGCAGCCGGCCGTCCGGGCCCAGGATCCGGGCCTGCCCGCAGGCGGGCGGGGCCCCGCCGACCAGGTGCTCCGCGTGGATGGCGCGCCCGTGCGACAGGCGCCCGGCCCCCTCGTCCGAGACCGCAACGGCGGGCAGGTGGGTCGCCAGGTCGGCCAGCGGCCGCGTGGCAGCCCGTGCCGCCTCGGGATGCCGCGTCAGGCGATCGATGTCGAGTGCCCCTTCAAGCGTGAACGCGCCGCTCCTGACCCTGCGCAGGGCGACCAGGTGGGCTCCGGCACCGAGCGCCGCGCCGAGGTCGCTGGCCAGCGTCCGGACGTAGAAGCCCGACGAGCAGGTCAGCGCCAGGTGGAGATCGGCGCCGTCGATGCGCGTCAGCATGAGGCGATCGACCCGGACCTCCACCGGCGCGAGCGAGACCGGCAGCCTGGCGCGCGCGAGCTCGTAGGCCCGGCGGCCGCCCACGCGCTTGGCCGAGACGGCCGGGGGCGTCTGCAGGAACACACCGCGAAACCTCGAGAGCGCGGCCTCGACGCTTGCGGCGTCTCCCTGCCATTCGATCGCGTCGCCGATCGGCTCGCCGTCCGCATCGCACGTCGTGGTACCCCGGCCGACCCGGACGACGGCGTCGTAGGCCTTGTCGTCGGCCACGAGAAACTGCGCCAGGCGCGTGGCGCGGCCCAGCAGAAGCGGCAGCACTCCCGAGGCCAGCGGGTCCAGGGTGCCGGTGTGGCCGATACGGGGCTGGCCGAGCGCGCGCCTCGCGATCGCGACGACGTCGTGGGAGGTGATCCCGGAGGGCTTGTCGATGACGAGCCCGCCCTCGGGCGCGCCGGGCGCCGCCACCCGGCGCGTCATGCGGGAGCGGGGACGTCCGGATCGTGCGCCAGCCCGAGCGCGATCGCCGGCTCCAGGGCGGCCACCACGGCCGCCCGCGCCTCCGCAAACGTCCCCGGCACGGTGCACCCGGCCGCATTCCGGTGACCGCCGCCGCCGAACTGTCGCGCGACCGCCGCCACATCGATCGATCCCTTGGACCGCAGGCTCACGCGGTACTCGGCGGGCCCGAGCTCCTTGAAGAACACGGACGCGCGGATCTCCTTGACGGTCAACGGCAGGTTGATCAGGCCTTCGGTGTCTTCATAGGAGCCGCCTGCGTTCGCCGTCATGGCATGGTCCACCCGCATGACCGCGAGCCGGCCGTCCTGCTCGAGCTCGATGGCGCTCAGCACGGCGCCGAACAGCAGCAGGCGGCCGAGCGTGTTGCTGTCGAAGACCGTGCGGGCCACGCGCGGCGGATCCAGTCCCGCCTCCACCAGGCGCCGGCAGATCTCGAACGTGCGCGCCGAAATCGAGGAGTAGTGGAACGAGCCGGTGTCCGTCAGGATGCCCACGTAGACGTGCGTGGCAATCACCGGCGTCAGCGGCACGCCCAGCGCCTCGACGAGATCGAACACCATTTCCGCGCAGGCTGCCGCCGACGCGTCGAACCAGTTCAGCTGCCCGTAGCTCGTGTTGCCCTGGTGGTGGTCGATGTTGATCACGTAGGAGCGGTCCAGGCCGGACACGCCCGTACGGTCGAGCGTGCTGCACTCGAGGATGACGGCCGCATCGAAGGCCTCGTGCACCTCGGGCGCGACCCGGATGCGGTCCGCTCCCGGAAACGCGGCCAGCGGTCCCGGCACCGGATCCCGGTTGACGATGGTGACGTCCTTGCCCAGCGCGTCGAGCGCGAAGGCCAGCGCCAGCTCCGACCCGAGCGCATCGCCGTCGGGCCTGGCGTGCGAGCTCAGCACGAACCGCGAGCGGCGGCCGACGGCCTCCACGATTGCGGCAATCGCCGACGCCCGTTCACTCATCTCCGCTGCCTTTCCCCGGGCGTGTCCGTTCGTGTCCTTCGTCTTCTTCGTGTCCTTCGTCTTGTTCGTGCCCTTCGCGTTCTTCGTGTTTTTCGTGTTCTTCTTCGTGTTCTTCGTGTTCTTCGTGTCCTTCGTGTCCTTTGTGTTCGTCGTGTTCTTCGTGTTCCGCGCGTTCGGCGTCCTCGCGGTGGATTTGCTCGATCAGCTCCTCGACGCGGGCCTGGTGGGCAATCGACTGGTCGAACGCGAAGGCAATCTCGGGCACCCGCCGCAGGCGCAGCCGGCTTGCGAGCGACCGCCGGATGAACGGCTGGGCGCGCTCCAGGGCGCGCGCCGTCCGCTGCCGCTGGTCGGCGCCCCCCAGCGTCGTGTAGTAGATGCGGGCCTGCAGCAGGTCCTCGGTCACGCGGACGCGGGTCAGGGTGACGAAGCCCACGCCGGGGTCGCGGACGCCCCTCGCCAGGATGTCGCTCACTTCCATGCGGATCTGTTCGCTGAGGCGTTCGGTGCGGGACACGGTCAGGTGGTCAGGAATCAGCCGAGGAACTCGATGTCGCTGCGAATCACGAGGCCGGGCTCGCGCCGGTCGATCTCGTCCAGAACGCCCGTCAGCTCCCGCTCCGCGAGGGCCTCACTGGCCGCGACGGTGACGACGGCGAGCGCGGCGCGCTGCCAGACGTCCTGGTGCGCGGTCTCGGCGATCGCCACGTTGAAGCGCCCGAGGCGGTCCCTCATGCTGCGGATCACCATCCGCTTGTCCTTGAGGGACCGTGCCATCGGGAGGTGGCACTCGATCGTGAGCAGGCCGATGACCACCGCTCCGCTGCGTCAGACGGCGGCCGCCACCTTCTCGACGGCGAACACCTCGATGACGTCGCCGACCTTCAGATCGTTGTAGCGCTCGAGGCCGATACCGCACTCGAGCCCCGACTTCACTTCGGACACGTCGTCCTTGAAGCGGCGGAGCGACGAGATGCGGCCCTCGAAGATCACGACGTTGTCGCGCAGCAGGCGCGCCTGCGCGTCGCCCGACCGCGAGATGCGGCCGTCGGTGACGATGCAGCCCGCGATCGTGCCGATCTTCGGCACCTTGAACAGCTCGCGCACTTCGGCCGTGCCGAGGCGCACCTCCTTCAAGGTGGGCTCGAGCAGGCCTTCCATCGCCTTCTTGATCTCCTCGGTCACGTTGTAGATGACCGAGTGCAGCCGGACGTCCACCGTCTCGCGATCGGCGACCTCGGCGGCATTGCGGTCGGGCCGCACGTTGAAGCCGATCACGATGGCGTTGCTGGCGGAGGCGAGCAGCACGTCGAACTCGCTGATCGCGCCGACACCGGAGTGGATGATCCGGATCTTCACGCGGTCGTCGCTCAGCTTCTGCAGCGAGTCGGCGAGCACTTCGGCCGAGCCCTGCACGTCGGCCTTGATGATGATCGGCAGCTCCTTCACGCTGCCCTCGGCGATCTGCTCCTTGAGCGACTCCAGCGTGAGCCGGCCGCCCTTGGTGCCGAGAGCCTTGACCTTCGCCTGCTCCTGCCGGAAGAGGGCGATCTGCCGCGCCTTGGCCGGGTCGACCACCGCCTGCAGGGTATCGCCCGGCTGCGGCAGGCCCGTGAGGCCCAGCACCTCCACCGGCGTGGACGGCGGCGCCTGCTTCACCTGGTGGCCGCGATCGTCGATGAGCGCGCGCACCTTGCCGACCATCGAGCCGGCGATGAAGGTGTCGCCGACGTGAAGCGTGCCGTCCTGCACGAGGACGCTCGCCACCGGTCCGCGGCCGCGATCGAGCTTGGCCTCCAGCACCGTGCCCATGGCCCCCTTCTTCGGGTTGGCCTTGAGCTCGAGGATATCCGACGAGAGGAGGATCATCTCGAGCAGCAGCTCCAGGTTCTGCCGCTTCTTGGCCGAGACGTCCACCATGACGGTCGTGCCGCCCCAGGCCTCCGGCATGAGGCCGAGGTCGGCCAGCTCGCGCTTCACGTTGTCCGGATTGGCACCCGGCTTGTCGATCTTGTTCACCGCGACCACGATCGGCACGTTGGCGGCCTTCGCGTGGTTGATCGCCTCACGCGTCTGCGGCATCACGCCATCGTCGGCCGCCACGACGAGCACGACGATGTCGGTCACCTTCGCGCCGCGCGCGCGCATCATCGTGAACGCTTCGTGACCCGGCGTGTCGAGGAACACGACCGAGCGGTCGCCGACCTGCACGTGATAGGCGCCGATGTGCTGCGTGATTCCGCCGGCCTCGCGCTCGGCGACACGCGTCTCGCGAATCGCGTCGAGCAACGTCGTCTTGCCGTGGTCGACGTGGCCCATGACCGTGACCACGGGCGCGCGCGCCACGAGATCCTCGGGCCGGCTGTCGCCCGACTCGACGTCGACCATCTCCTCTTCGAACGTCCGCATCTGGACGTCGGCCCCGAACTCACGGGCGACCGACATCGCGGTCTCGCTGTCGAGCGTGGAGTTGATGGTCATCATCTTCCCCTTGTCGAGCAGCTTCTTGAGCACGTCCTTCACCTTCGTGTCCAGCTTGTCCGCCAGGTCCTTGACGGTCATGCCTTCGGCGAGCGTGATGGCCCGGGTGACCGGAGGCAGCGCCACGGGCTGCGGGGCTGCCGAGGGCCGCTCGCTCGGCCGGCCGGACCGACGCTGGCCGGACGGCCGGTGGGTCGGGCGGTACCCCCCGCCGGGCCGCGACGGCATGCCGGGACGGGCGGGCATGCCGGGCCGCGGTGGATACCCCGGCGTCTGCGGGCGGACGGGCTGCGAGGGCAGGGGCCGCGGGCCTCCCAGCTGGGCCGAGGGGTAGCTCGGACGCGGGGGCGGCGGCGGGCCGGGCCGGGGCGGTGCGACGGTTGGCGTGCCGGTTCTGGAGGCGGGTCCCTTGATGACGGGTGCACCGGGCGCGCCGGAGCGCGCGGCAACCGGGGACCGCGGCTGCGCTGACGGTCGCGGCGCCGGCGCCGGGCGCGGCGCGCCTGCCTCTTCCACACGCAGGCGAATCGTCGGCGGCACCACCCGGCCCGTCGGGGCCGGTGGCGCCGATGCCGCGGCCGGATGCGCCTCGGGTGTCTCCTCGGCCGGGCCCTCCGACTCGGCGGCCGCCGCCGGCTGGGCCACGGCCGGCTCCGGCTCGGCGGCCGGTTCGGCCGGCGTCTCCGTGATCGGCTCGGCCGCGGCTTCGGCCGGCACGTCCGCCTCGACCTCCGGCTGGTCGGCCCGCGTTTCGAAAAGCGTTTCGTCGGCCGGCTCGACGGCCAGTTCGGCGTCGTGCGCCGCGGCGGCAGCCGCCCGCTCGGCCTGATGGACCGCCTTGGCAGACTTCACCAGGCGAGGCGGGCCCAGCGATGGTGCGGCCGGCTTGGCCGGCTCGGCGGCCCCCTTCTTCGTGGTGCCCGACTTCTTGCCGGCCTTCGCGCTGGCGCCGTCGGCGAAGAGGTCCCCGCCCGGCAGTGTGATGTCGCGCTGCCTCGCCAGGCGCTCGACGAACTGGCGCCCGACGACCTCCTCGATGGTGCTCGAGGCGCTCTTCACCTCGATACCGTGATCGCGCTTCAGCAGCGCCATCACTTCCTGGCTCGTCGTGTTCAGCAGCTCAGCGACTCTGTAGATCCGGACAGTGGCCAAACAGGTACCTCGATTGTTCCATGGCGGCACGCGGGCCGCCGGTCGTGCCTATCGCCCCTCGGTCTCCGCCGCGTCCACGGTCTCGACCGCCTCCACGGGTTCGGCCGCCGGCTCGGGAGCCTCAGCCGGCTCAGGAGTCCGTTCGGCCTCCGGCGCCGCCGACCCGGTGTCGGCCTGCACCTCGGCGGATGGCTCGGCCGTGGCCTCAGGCGCCGCCTCAGGCGGGGCTTCGCCGGGCCAGACCACTGACGCGCCGGGCTCGGCCGGCTCCGCGGGGCCACCCAGCGACAGGCCCTCGAACTGTGCCTCGATCTCGCGGCGCTTCTCCTCCTCGCTCTTGATGTCGATCCGCCAGCCGGTCAGCTTGGCGGCCAGGCGCACGTTCTGTCCCTTCTTCCCGATGGCCAGCGACAACTGCTTGTCCTCGACCACAACTTCCATCACCTTGTCGCCATCGTCGGCAATCGAGACGCGCTGCACCTTCGCGGGGCTGAGCGCGTTGGTGACGAACGTGACCGGGTCGTCCGAGAACTCGACGATGTCGATCTTCTCGCCGCGAAGCTCGCGGATGATGGCCTGGACGCGCGTGCCCTTCATGCCGACGCACGCGCCGACCGGGTCCACGTCGCGCTCGCGCGAGTAGACGGCCACCTTCGCCCGATCGCCGGCCTCGCGCACGGCCCCGCGGATCAGGACGGTGCCGTCGTAGATCTCCGGCACTTCCTGCTCGAAGAGCTTGATGAGGAGGGCCGGGTCGGTTCGCGAGAGGACGATCTGCGGGCCCTTGGCCGCCCGGTTGACGCCCTTGATCACGGCCCGCAGGCGATCGCCGGGGTTGTAGCTCTCCGCGCGCGACTGCTCCTTGCGCGGCAGCACCGCCTCGACGCGGTTGCCGATCTCCGCGATCATGTCGCCGGTCTCGAAGCGCTTCACCGTGGCGTTGACGACCTCGCCGACGCGCTGGTTGTACTCGGCGAAGATGTTCTCGCGCTCGGCCTCCCGCACCTTCTGGAAGATCACCTGCTTGGCGGTCTGCGCGGCGATGCGGCCCAGCACGTCGGTCGGCTTGGGGTACTCGATCTCCATGTCGACTTCGGCCTCTTCGCCGTAGAGCTGCTGGGCCTCCTCGAGGGAGATCTCGATCGCCGGGTCGTTGACCGCCTCGACGATCTGCTTCACCGCGAACAGGTCCACCTGCCCCGACTCGGCGTTGAACCGCGCCTTCAGGTTCTCGGTGGACTTGTAGGCCTTCTTCGAGGCCGCCAGCACGGCGTCCTCGATGGCCGAGATGATGACCGTGGGCTCGATGCCCTTTTCCTTCGCGATCGTTTCGATCAGTTGCTGCAGGGGGCTCGTCATTGCTGTCCGTCGGTTGCCGCGTTCAAAACTCCACGTCGAGCCGCGCGCGCTTGATGCACGAAAGCGGAATCCGGTGCGCGCGGCTCTTCTTGCCGACCACGAGGACGACGTCACCGCCGTCGACCTCCTGGATGCGGCCGTTGAAGAAGGTCTGGCCGTCCACGGGCGCATCGAGCACGAGGCTGGCCATGCGCCCCGCAAACCGCCGGAAGTCCCCCTCGTGCCGGAGCGGGCGATCCAGCCCCGGCGAGGTCACTTCCAGAGTGTACGTCCGGTCCAGCGGGTCCTCCACGTCGAGGATGGTCCCGAGCTCGCGACTCACGAGCGCGCAATCCTCGATGCCCACGCTGTCCTCTGGTGATGCCGCCGGCCCCGGCCGGTCGATGGTGACCCGCACCACCCACCCGGGCGATTCCCGCGTCACCATGAGGTCGAACAGCTCCAGGCCGTGCGAGGCGACCACCCGTTCGGCTGCGGCCCGAATCCGGGCGAGGGCGTCCATCCGGCCGAAGTTCCCCCTAAAACAAAAAAGTGGGCCAAAGCCCACTCAGGTTGCCCTTCGGGACGTATTCGAACATCAAATTATAGCACAGCCCCTCCGGCCTCCGACAACGGCCGCGCCACCAGGTCGTAGCCGTTCGCGCCGACCACCTCCACGTCCACGAAGGCGCCGGGTGCGAAGGCCGACGGCTCGCACTCGGTCAGGTACACGATCGGGTCGATCTCCGGCGCCTGCGAGGCCAGCCGGCCCCGGAGGACGAGCGGGTGATCCGGCGCCGGGCCATCCACCACGAGCCGCGCGCGACTGCCGACCCGCGCGAGCTGGGCCGCGGCGACCAGGGCCTGCTGCCGCGCCATCAGCCAGTCGCGCCGCCGGCGCTTCTCGACCGCCGGCACGTCGTCGTCCCAGTCCCCGGCCCGTGTGCCTTCCTCGTGCGAGTAGGTGAACACGCCGACATGGTCGAACCGGACGGCGTCCAGGAACTCGCCGAGCGCCTCGACGTCGGCCTCCGTCTCCCCCGGGAAGCCCGCGATGAACGTGGTCCTGAGGGCGACCCGCGGCATGCGCGCGCGGATGTCGGCGAGCAGCCGCTCGTAGGCGCGGCGTGTCCCGGGGCGCCCCATCCGCTTGAGCACCGCATCGGAGGCGTGCTGCAGGGGCAGGTCGATGTACTGGCAGACCTTGTCGCATTCGGCCATGGCGTCGAGCATGGCGGCGTCGATAGTGGTCGGGTAGAGGTAGAGCAGGCGGATCCACTCGATCCCGTCCACGCCGTTCAGCTCGCGCAGGAGGCGTCCGAGGGCGCCGCGCTCGCCGCGGTCGTGGCCGTAGAACGTCGTGTCCTGGCTGATGAGCAGCAGCTCTTTCACCCCCCGCGCGGCCAGATCGTGCGCCTCGCGCAGGATGCTGTCCGCCGGGCGCGACCGGTAATGTCCCCGCAGCCGCGGGATGATGCAGAACGCGCAGGTGTAGTCGCAGCCTTCGGCCACCTTCACGTACGCGTAGTGGCCGGGCGTGGCGAGCCGGCGCGGTGTGCCCGCGTCGTAGAGATACGTCGGCAGCTCCTGCCTGGAGCCGAGCGGCTGGTGGCCGCGGCGCCTCGGCGGATGCAGCGTCATGGGCAGGGAGTTGGGGGGCTCGGGGACTGGGGGACTGGCCGGGTGGGAACCAGCCGGGCCGCCGAGCGCCGCGACGATCCCGGCCACGTCGCCTGTGCCGAGCACGGCATCGATTTCGGGAATCTGCGCGGCGAGCTCGTCGCGATAGCGCTCGCCCAGGCAGCCGGTCACCACCAGCCGCCGGCACGCGCCGGCCTTCTTCAGCTCCGCCATCTCCAGGATGGTGTCCACCGACTCCTGCTTCGCCCGGTCGATGAACGCGCACGTGTTGACGATGAGCACCTCGGCCTCGGCGGCCTCCGCGGTCAGCGTGTGTCCGGCCTGCTCGGCCAGCCCCAGCATCACCTCGGAATCCACGAGATTCTTGGGGCAGCCGAGCGAGATCATGCCTACCTTCATGCGCGTTTCACGTCCTGTCGTCGCCATCCGTCCCGGCGGGCCGAATCACCCATTGTACAGGTACAGGAGCGGGGGAACCGGGCGCCGGGAACGCCCGCCAAGAGGGGCCAGGTTGCTACCGCCGACCGGCGCGGCGCATCAGAAGGCGGGGCGCGCGCCCAGGATCGGTCACCACCACGCGGACGACATGAGCGCCGCGCTTCAGGGGACGCCAGACCTGCCCCGGGATGCCGCCGAGACGCCGGTCGAGGCGGCCCCAGAGCTCCCGGGCAGCGAGCAGCATCCGCTGTCCGATGGGCAGCGTGCGCGCCCGCGCCGATTTGCGCACGATCGGGCACGCCGGGGACGCCAGGCAGTAATCGTGGAAGCGGCCTGCCGCCAGCTCGCCGCGGATCTCCTGCATCAACGGCCCGTTCCAGGCCGACTTGTAGTCCTCCATCGGCGCGATGGGCCTGCCGCCATAGCAGCAGGGCATGACGCCGCGGCGGAGGATGTAGAGGCTCTTCCAGGGTTCCAGGCAGGCCGGCAGCTGTTCGCCGCCCAGCGAGGGCTGCGGCTCGTCGGACCCGGTGTTCGCGTCGGGCGACGGCTCGTCCGGCGTCGCGGCCACCAGCGGAGCGGAGGCCGCCGGCGACGGCGCCAGCGCGCCGGCCGGTATTGGCGCCGCGGCCGCGATGCCCACCTCGCTGGCGCCGAGGTCGAACTGCTCCTGGAACAGCTCCCGCATCGTCCCGCCGAAGTCCATCTGATCGGAGAGCTCCACGCCGAGATCCCGCGCGAGTCGGGCCGCGCGTCCGCTGACGCGGACGAGCTCCTCGAACGGCAGCAGCTCCTTGTGGTACTCGAACCGGTAGCCGGCGCGGGTCCAGTCGAGCGAGGTCGCCGGGGAGAAGTTCAGTGGCCGCAGGATCATGCGATCGACGCCCAGCTCGGCGCAGATGCGAACGAATGCGTCGAGCTCGTGCACGTTGCAGCGCATCGGCATGAACACCAGATGCACCTTCGGGAAGCCTCCCTTGCCCCCCTTGGCGGCTATGAGCCGGCGCAGGTTGACGAGGATGCGGTCGAAGGCGTCGTTGCGCAGGCGCGCGTAGGTGCCCGGCGTCGCCGCGTCGAGCGAGATGTAGAGGAGGATCGGCCGGCCGAGCAGCTTCTGGATGTTGCGCTCGGTGAGAATCTGCCCGTTGGTCGTCATCTCCAGCACCTTGCCGGTGTTGCCGAAGACGTCGAGCAGGTCGTCGATCTGCTTCATCATGAACGGCTCGCCGATCGAGCAGTTGACGAGGCTGACCGAGTTGTCGAAGAACGGTCCCCATTCCTTCAGGGTATCGGGCGTGAAGGGGGCCGTGACGTGCTCGCCCTCGAGCGCCTTGTTGTAGTCCCACTCGCAGTACACGCAGGGCGGCTTCACGTTGCAGACGCCGTACATGTCGATGCCGAGGCTGGTGGGCGTGGAGCCGAGCTCGGTGCGGGCGGCGAGCGCCTCGGTGGCGTTGCGCACCGCGTTCTCGAACTGGCGCCGCACCGCCGCGTGCCGGATCGCATCCTTGTGCAGGCGCGGCGCCCGCACGCGCGCTGCCAGCGTGCGCCTGTCGGCGGGATAGTAGGCCCGCGGGAAGATCTTCGACGCGCGCAGGTCCACGTGGTCCACGCCCCCGGGCACCTGGAGGGAAATCGGTGACCAGCCGTGCACGAGCTCGCAGGCCTCGCCGTCGAGGCTCGTCTCGAGCCGCTGGCTGAGGTCGTGGAACTCGGAGAACGCCCAGAACTCGAGGAAGCGCGGCGACGGATCCGGCGCGAAGGTGATCCGGCCCCGTGGGCCCATCCACCGGAATTCCTGCGTGTCGTCACGCTCCTCCGGGTAGAAGCCCTCGGCGAACGCCACCTCGGCTGCCGTGGTGACGAAGGCCGGCTGCGCGCGCAGCCCCTCGGTCGGCAGGACTTTCAGGAACGTCATGGATGGATTGGGAACAGCGTAGCAAGTCCTTCAGGGCTTGTCACCTATTCCGCATTCCGCACTCCGCACTCCGCATTGTTATCAGGGGTACAGCCTGTACAGCATCCGGGGATACGGAATCGTCTCCCTGACGTGCTCCAGCCCGCAGATCCAGCCGACGACGCGCTCGATGCCCATGCCGAAGCCGCCGTGGGGCACCGAGCCGTAGCGCCGCAGGTCGAGGTACCACTCGAAGGCCTCGCGCGGCAGCTTGTGCTCGTCGATCCGCTGCAACAGCAGGTCGTAGTCGGCCAGGCGCTCACCGCCGCCGATGATCTCGCCGTAGCCCTCCGGCGCGAGCACGTCGACGCAGAGCGCCTTGTCCGGGTGCTCGGGATCGGGCTTCATGTAGAAGGCCTTCACCGCGGCCGGATACCGGTGGACACAGACCGGCCGATCGTAGTGCTCCGAGAGCACCGTCTCGTCGGTGCCGCCGAAGTCCGAACCGTACTGGAAGGGCAGGCCCTTGTCGACGAGCAGCTTCGCCGCGTCGTCGTACGAGAGGCGCGGAAACGGCGCCTTCACGGACTCGAGCTTCGAGGTGTCGCGCTCGAGCGTCTTCAGCTCCTTCTGCCGGCGCTCGAGCACGCGCTGCACGACGGCTACGACCAGCCCCTCGGCCAGCTCCATGACGTCGTCCAGCGTGGCGTAGGCGACCTCGGGCTCGACCATCCAGAACTCGGTCAGGTGGCGGCGCGTCTTCGACTTCTCGGCGCGGAAGGTCGGCCCGAAGCAGTAGACGCGCCCGAGGGCCATGGCGTTGGCCTCGTTGTACAGCTGCCCGCTCTGGGTGAGGTACGCCGTCGTGTCCTCGAAGTACTGCACCGGGAACAGGGTGGTCGTGCCCTCGCAGGCGGCCGGCGTGAAAACGGGCGTGTCGGCGAGGATGAAGTCGCGCTCGTTGAAGTAGTCGCGGACGGCGTTGATGATCTCGTGCCGCACGCGGAGAATCGCGTGCTGCCGCTGGGTGCGAATCCAGAGGTGCCGGCGATCCAGCAGGAAGTCGACGCCGTGCTCCTTCGGGGTGATCGGGAAGTCGTGCGCCTCCTGATGCACCTCGAGCGCGCTGACGTCGAGCTCGTAGCCGCCGGGCGCCCGCTGGTCGGCGCGGACGGTGCCGGTCACCGAGAGCGAAGTTTCCTGCGACAGGTGATCTGCTGCCTTGAACACCTCGTCGCCGACGGCGGCCTTCGACATCACGGCCTGGATGAACCCGCTGCCGTCGCGGATCTGGAGGAAGTGGATCTTGCCGCTCGATCGCCGGTTGTGGAGCCAGCCGCGGATCGTCACCGTCTGGCCTTCGTGCGTCGCGATGTCCTGGATGTAGGTCATATGTCAGCCCGGTAGCCGTCTGTAGCGCAGACCCTCGGGTCTGCCCGGCGCCCGCTGGCAGGCTTGAAGGCCTGCGCTACACACGGGCCGGAAGTTCGCTCAGCTCGAGAGCAGCTGTTCCATGCGTGCGCGGGCGCGCTGGACCCGCTCGAGAATGACGCGCGGCTGCTCGGGACCGGCCACCTCGAAGATCCACGTCCCGTCGTACCCGACCTTCCGGAACGCCATCATCGTCGTCGTCCAGTTGATCCGGCCGGCGAACGGCACCTGATGGCTGTCGTGCTCCCCGTCGTTGTCGTGCAGGTGCGTCGTGATCAGGTAGCCGGAGATGGTCTCGATTGCGTCGGCGACGTCGCCCTGCATGAACGCGTGTCCGGTGTCGAGGCAGATGCCGACGCCATCCGGCTCGATCTCGTCCTCGAGCAGCCGGACGAGCGCGTCGGCGTCCGCAATCGGGTTGGGGATCACTTCGAGCGCCAGGCGCACGCCCAGAGGAGCAGCGACGTGCTGAAGCTCCTCGACGCTGCGGACGAACGCGTCCCGCCGGTTGTCCCGCGTGGCCGGTGACTGCGCCGTGGGGATGCCCGGGTGCACCACGACGAGGCCGGCGCCGAGCCCGTGGGCGGCGCGGATGGCCGCCCCGGCCTCCTCCACCGCGGCACGCCGGCGGGCCTCGTCGCCGTGGGCCACCGAGTAGCTGGCGCCCCAGACGCCGTCGCGGTAGCTCTCCGTCGTCGGCGCGTGCACGGCGTGGGCGCGCAGGCCGGCATCCGCCAGGTGGCCTGCGATCCCGACAACCGCCCGCTCGTCGTGGTAGTCGAAGTGCGTACGTGTCGCGAAGATCTCGACCGCATCGAAGCCATGCGCGGCGATCTCGACCAGGTGGTCGCGATCGAGGCGGACGCCGTGATAGAGGTGCGTGGAGATGCCGAACTGCATGGGACGGGTTCAGCTGTCGGTTCTCAGCAGCTGCCAGTTTTCAGTCTTCAGTTTTCAGTTTTCAGTTGTCAGTTTTCAGTTGTCAGTTTTAGTCGGTCTTCAGTCTTCAGCCTTCGTGACTGCCAACTGATAACTGACGACTGATAACTGACGACTGACGACTGATCGCTGACAGCTGACGACTCACAAACCCGATAGTCTAGCAGTTCGCCCCGGTGTCAGCCCAGCTCGCCGACGACCCCGGCCAGGATCTCCCGGAGCCGGCCGAACCGTGGATGCCTCTCCAGGTTCGTGCGGACGTGCCGGATGGTCCGCGGGATGTACTGGATGTAGACGGTGTTCTGGCGCGTGATCGTCTGGTAGCCGAACGTGCCCAGCGCTTTCAGGTTGCGCTGCAGCGCCATCACGTCGAACCGGCGGCGGAAATCCTGCTCCCACGCGCTCCACTCGGGCGAGCCGCCCTGCGGCCGCTTCAGGGCCACGAAGTACGCCACCAGGTCGTCCACGGCCGCCTCGGTCAGATCGACGTAGGAGTCCCGCAGCAGCGACACCAGGTCGTAGGTGTCCGGACCCATCCGCGCGTCCTGGAAGTCGATGATGTACAGCTCGCCCTGGTGGAGCATCAGGTTGCGGCTGTGGTAATCGCGGTGACACAGCACGCGCGGCTCGGCCGCCAGCTCCGCGGCGAGCGTGCCCCACTCCTCCTCCAGCGCTGCCCGTGCCGGTGCCGGGATCGCCGCACCGCGGTAGCCCTCCACGTAGTGTTTCGTGAAGAAGTCGAGCTCCCAGCGCAGCTTCTCCCCGTCGAACGCGATCGCGTACGGCGGGTACTCGGGCGAGGCGAGCTCCCGCCCGCGCCGCTGCAGGACGTCGATGAGCGCCACGGCGTGACGGTAGAGCCGCTGGTGCTCGGCCGGGGCGGCGCCGACGTGCGCCTGCAGCGTGACGTCGCCGAGGTCTTCCAGCACCAGCAGGCCGAGATCGCCGGCGCGGTCGAGCACGGTGGGGATCGGCAGCGGCATCGACCGCAGCAGGGCGGCTACGCGCAGGAAGGGAAGTCCATCGGCGTCGAACGGCTCGAGGTGGAGCGCGAGGACGAGCGACGGCGCGCCGCGCCTCAGCACGCGGAAGTACTTCCGATCCGATGCGTCGCCGGTGAGCGGCAGCACGCTCGTCACCTGCGCCGTCAGGCCGGCCCGTGCGAGGTAGGCCGCGATGCGGCCGCCCGGGTCCCTGCTGTCGTGTTCCATCCTCCGGCCCCCGTTACGCGAGCGGCGTCAGCGACAGGTCCGCCGCCACCACGCGGCGGTTCGCGCTGAAGCCCGCCGGCACGCGCGCGCCGCTCATCACGATGCACTCAGACAGCCGAACCCCGGGGCCGACCGTCACGTCCTCCCAGAGCACGGTTCGATCGACTAGTGCGCCGGGCGCCACGACGACGCCCGCCGCGGCCAGCCGGGACGAGTCGTCGCCCGCGAAGGCCAGGCAGGCCGCCAGGTAGTCGGCCGGCGTTCCGATGTCGTGGAACGGGACGCTGGTCCGGTAGGCCCAGATGCTGCCGGGCCGCCGCGCGATGAGCGACGGGTACAGGTCTGCCACGCTCTCGGCTGGCCGGCCGTCGGGCAGGCCCTCGAAGGCGGCACGATCGGCGATCTGGACGCCGACGAAGTGCCACGACGGCCCCGGCGCCCCTCGCGGCGTGAACCCGGTCACGGCGCCCGCCTCGCTCACCCGCACGCCACCGTACCGCTCCGGATCCGGGTTCGGGATCACCGCCATCGTCACAATCGCGCCGGACGCGTCGTGCGCGGCCGCCATGGCCCCGAGATCGACCTCGGCGATCGTGTCCGCGTTGATCAACCAGAGCCGATCGTCGGTCACGAGCGCGAACGCGCGGCGCGGGCCGCCCGCCGATCCGAGCAACGGCTGCTCCCACGAGTACCGCACGCGGACCCCATGTCCGGTGCCGTCGCCGAGCAGGCTCGCGATCGTCTCGGGGCGGTAGTGCAGGTTCACCAGGGCGTCATGCACGCCGGATCGGGCGAGCCACGAGAGGCTGCGCTCGACGAGCGAGCAGCCGGCCACAGGCAGGGCGGGCTTGGCGAGCCGGGCGGTCAGTGGGCGAAGGCGGGTTCCACGTCCGGCGGCCAGCAGCAGCGCCGTGCCGGGCGACGACACGGGCTCAGTCCTCGTCGAAGAGCATGTCGGTGGCCGGCAGGCCGTGCGCGCGGCGATGCTCCATGAAGAGCGATCGGTAGGAGTCGAGGACGAAGTCGTCGGGAGAGCGGCCGAGCGCGTGCGTGGCCTCGACGATCCCGTGCTCCTCGCCCTCCACTTCGACGAACACTCCGACCGGCGTCTCGTCCACGGCGACGATGGCCTCGCCGAGCGCGTACTCCTCCCGGTACTTCTGATACCGGAACCACACGGCGTACCCCAGCTGCTCGAAGCACCGCAGCATCGTCTCGCCGTCGCCGACGACGGTCTCGATCTCCTCGCGAAGCTTCATGGGCGAGGGCTGGACCGGGCCCTTGAAGGTGAGCAGGCTCCGGCCGGATTCCACGCGCACCCGGAGCACGCAGCGCCGCTTCCGGAGCGACTCGTCGCGATCGTCCAGCAGCGCGTCCTCCTGCAGCCGGCGACAGCGCAGCGGCGCCGCGCCGGCCGCGAGAATCGCCTCTCGCGCGGCTTCCACCGACTCGAACCTGAGCTTCACTTCCCGCTCGACCGTCGTCGGAGTGCTCATAGCCGGGCTATGTACCCCAATACGCGGGGGAATGACAACTCCCCCGTCACCGGGCGTTTATGGGTTTGTGGTTTACGGGTTTGTGGGTTTATGGGGTTTTCGGTGCTCGAAGTGCCCATCAACCCATCCACCCATCCACCCATCAACCCATCTACCGTGCAAACTCGCGAGCCGTTCAGTCCTTCTTGACCGTCAGGAAGATCTCCTGGTTCCGCCGCCAGATGAGCATCAGCGCGGTGCCGCCGGACGGCACCTTCTGCAGCTCGCGCCCGGCCTCGGCGGCCGAGCCGACCTTGTGGCGGTTCACCTGGAGGATCACGTCGCCCTGCGCCAGCCCCGCCCGCGCCCCGCTGCCGCTGGCGTCGAGGTCCATGATCAGCGCCCCGGTCGTGCCGGCCGGCAGCTCGAGCCGGCGGGCGCGGTCGGCCGTCAGGTTGCCCAGCGTCATGCCGAAGCCGGTGGTCGTGTCCTCGCTCGGCTCCTCCTCTTCCCCGGACGCCTGCGATTCCGACTCGAGGTTCAGCTCGCCGATCGTGATGTTCAGGGACTGCGGCTGCTTGTCGCGTACCACCGTCAGGGGCACCGTGGTACCCGGCTTGAGGCCCATGACGGTCTGCACCAGATCGTCGCGGGACGGGATCGGCTTGCCGTTGACGTCCACGATCACGTCGCCGGGTTTCACGCCCGCCTTTTCGGCCGGTCCGCTGCCGCTCACGGTGACAACCAGCGCCCCCCGGCGGTCCTTCAGGCCGAACTCGTCCAGCGCGTCGCGCGGCACCGGCGTCACCTGCACGCCAATCATGCCGCGGGTGACCTTCCCCGTGCGGAGCTGCGGCAGGAGGTTGCGCACCGTGTTGATCGGCACGGCGAAGCCGATGCCGATGTTGCCCGACTGCCGGGCGTCGGCGTAGATCGCGGTGTTCATCCCGATCACCTCGCCGCGCACGTTCAGCAACGGGCCGCCGGAGTTGCCGGGGTTGATGGCCGCGTCGGTCTGGATCATGTCCACGAACCGGCCGTTGGCGACCGGGAACGGACGCTTCAACGCGCTGACCACGCCGACGCTCACCGTGTGCGACAGGTTGAACGGGTTGCCGATGGCCATCACCCAGTCGCCCGGCTCCATCTGGCTCGAGTCGCCGAACTTGACCTCGGGCAGGATGTGATCGGGCTTCTCGGTGAGCTCGATCAGCGCGGAATCGGTAAGGGCGTCGCGCCCGACCACCCGCGCCCGGGTACTTCACGTCGTCGTCTTCCCCATAGAGCGAGACCTCGACCTTGTCGGCGCCCTCGACCACGTGGTTGTTCGTGAGGATGAGGCCTTCCTTGGCGATGATGAACCCGGTGCCGGCGGCCACCGAGACCTGCGCGTTCTTGCTGTCGGGCTTATGGGGCTGACCGAAGAAGCGGCGGAACAGGTCGTCGCCCCCGTCGAAGAACTCGGTCAGGTCCTGCTCCCGCTGGTGCGACTCGGTGCGGATGTTGACGACGGCTGGCGAGACCGCCTTGGCGATCGTCCGAAACGTCAGCGCGTCCACTGGCCCGGAAATGGGCGCGGTATTGGCGGAAGGCACCGACATGGTCTGCGCGGAGGACTCCGTCGACAGATCGAGCCGCGATGCGATGACCATGCCCACCGCCAGCGAGGCGACGGCGACGAGCACGGTGTAGAACAGTGTGGTCTTCCGCGTTGACATTGCGTCCTCCGGGGAACCGGCGGTTCCCGCCTGACTGCCGGCGCCCGCCGGCCTCTACCCGAGCGCGACGATGGCCCCCTGCGACGGTCCGCTCACGCGCGCGTCGCCCCGGCCGAAATACACGTTGATCTCGGTCCGCACGCCGAACCGGTCGAAGTAGAGCCCCGGCTCGACGGTGAAGCCCGTCCCGGGCAGCAGCCGCCGGTCGTCGTGGGTCTCGTAGTCGTCCATGTGCGCGCCGTTGCCGTGGACTTCGGTCCCGAGGCTGTGGCCCGTGCGGTGGAGCACGTGGGCCCCGTAGCCGGCGGCGTCCAGGACGTCGCGTGCGGCACGATCGACCTGCCAGCCGCGCACATCCCGCTGCGCGCGTGCCGCGTCCTGGATGATCGCCACCGCAGCATCGCGCGCGCGGGCAATGGCGTCGAAGGCCGCCGCGAACTCGTCGGGCACGCGCGTTCCCGTGAAGCCGACCCAGGTGATGTCGGCGTAGATGGCGCCGGCGATCGTCTGCTTGCCCCACAGGTCCAGCAGGACGAGCTCATCCGCGCGGATCGACCGGCTGCCCGCCGCCGCCGGCATGTAGTGGGGGTTGCCCGCGTTCTGCATCGAGGCGACGACCGGCGGTCCGTCGCTCGTCAGGCCCTCGTCGCGGAGCCAGCCCACCATCAACTGCTGGATCTCGTGCTCGGTGGTCGGAGTTCCCGCGGCGATCCGGCGTCGCAGGGCCTCGAACGCGCGGTCCTTGACCCGATACAGTGCGGCCGACGCGGCCAGGTGCGTCTCGAGCCCGTCGTCCGTCCATACGGCCTCGAACCGCTGCACCAGATCGCCCGACGAGACCACGTCCACCCCGCGCTGCCGGACGGTTTCGACCGTGCCCGCGTCCACGCGCCCGACGTAGGGAATCGCGTTGCCGGGGGAGTACTCCATGGCCACGCGCTTGAGGCCGCGCGTCAGCCCGTCGAGGCCGCGCGCCAGGGCGTCGCGGCTGGCGTAGACGTCCACTCGGCCGGGCAGACCCTCCAGCGTGTGCGGCTCGATCGCGTGCACGAGCGCCCGCGGCTCGCCGGAGGCCGGAATCAGGTAGTACCAGCGGCGCGTCGTCATCTTGCCGCCGCCGTTCAGGCCGACGAGGGAGCGGGCGATGGGATTCGAGCCGTGAAAGTCGTAGAGGAGCCAGCCGTCGAGGCCGTCCTCGGCGAGCGCCGCCTGGACCGCGACGATGTCGAGCGCCATGCCGTCCAGTATACGCTGCGACATGGACCGGGCCTGGCCGGGAGGGCAGGGACGGATGCCTCCGGGCCCGGCAGGTCTGGATCCCACGGCCGCCGGGACGGGCCGGACGTCCAACCAATGCGGAATGGGGAATGCGGAGTGCGGAATCAGTGAGGAGTGCGGAGTGAGGAATGCGGAGTGGGGGGCGATGGGCAATAATGGTGGTTTGACATGAGTGCTCGGTCCCGTCGTCTCGGAACTGGTCTCGTCCTCGGTCTCCTCGGCAGCGCCGGGATCATGGCCCGGCAGCCTGCGCCCCCGCAGGCGGCCGAACGCCCCCAGGTCACGTTCAAGCTGGAAGTCAACTACGTCGAAGTGGATGCGGCGGTCTTCGATCGCCAGGGGCAGTTCGTCCCCGGGCTGAAGCGCGACGACTTCGAGGTGTTCGAGGACGGCAAGCCCCAGGACATCACGTCGTTCACCCAGGTGGACATCCCGATTGAGACGCCCGAGCCGCCGCCGCTCCAGGTGAGCCGGCCGATCGAGCCCGACGTCGTCTCCAATGCGAAGCCGTTCGACGGGCGCGTGTACGTGATCATCCTCGACGACAAGCACACGGCGGCGCTGCGGGGACCGCTCGTGAAGAAGGCCGCCCTCCAGTTCATCGACAAATACATGGCCGCCAACGACATGGCCGCCGTCCTGACCACGAGCGGCGTGCTCGACGCCACGCAGGACTTCACGAGCAACAAGCGCCTCCTCCGGCGGGCGGTCGAGGCCTTCGGCGGGATGAAGCTGCGGTCCGAGACCGAGTCGCGGCTCGAGCAGTACCAGCGCCAGCAGTCCGTTCCCGTCGGGCCCACCTCGCGCATCGACGATCCCGACGACATGGAACGCGGCTACGACGCGCGGGTCGCGCTCGAGACGATCGCCAAGATTTCCGACTGGGTCGGCAGCATCCGCGGCCGGCGGAAGGCGATCATCTGGTTCAGCGAGGGCATCGACTACAACATCTACGACTTCCAGAAGCGCGAGGCGTCCACCGTCCAGGAGAAGATGCGCGACGTGATCGCCGCGGCCACGCGCTCCGACGTCAGCATCTACTCGATCGACCCGCGCGGCCTGACCATGCTGGGCGACGAGGCGATCGGCGTCTCCGGCGGCTTCCCGGACGATCCCTCCCTGAACCTCAGCATGCAGTCGTTCCAGGACTCGCTGCGGCTGGCCCAGAACAGCCTGCGGAGCCTGTCGGAGGAGACCGGCGGGTTCGCGGCGGTGAGCAGCAACGATTTCACCAAGGCCTTCTCGCGCGTCGTGAAGGACAACAGCGCCTACTACGTGCTCGGCTACTACCCGGGGAACGATCGCCGCGACGGCCGGTTCCGCCACATCGAGGTCCGGGTCAAGCGCCCGGGGCTGGACGTGCGCTACCGTCGCGGGTACACGGCCCCGCGGGGCAAGCCGCCGGAGCTCCCGAAGGCGCCCCCGGGCGACAAGACGTCGCCGGCGGTGCGCGAGGCGCTGAACAGCCCGCTGCCGCTCTCGGGCCTGCGCCTGCGCGCGTTCGCTGCGCCGTTCAAGGGCGCCGCCCCCAACGCCGACGTCTCGGTCACGGTCGAGGCCGACGGCAGCTCGTTCGGGTTCACGCCGAAGGACGGCAAGTACCTCAGCGACCTCGAGGTCTCGACGATTGCCGTGGACCGCCAGGGCAAGATTCGCGGCGGCGACCGCAATTTCGTCGACTTCGCCCTGCAGCCCGATCGCCTGCCGCAGTTCACCGCCACCGGCGTCAGGCTGTCCACGCGGATCCACGTGCCGCCGGGACGCTATCAGCTGCGCATTGCCGCGCGGGAGGGCGGGACGGGCCGTGTCGGGCTCGTGACCGAGGACCTCGACGTGCCCGACTTCGGCAAAGAGCCGCTCACCATGAGCGGCGTCGCGGTCGCGTCCGCCTCCGGCGCCCGGGTGTCGACGGTCAAGTCCGACGAGGAGCTGAAGGCCGTGCTGCCGGCAGCGCCGGTCGCGACGCGCGAGTTTCCGCGAGGCGACAACCTGGCCATCTACGCAGAGGTCTACGACAACGATCTCAAGACGCCGCACGCGGTGGACATCACCACGACCGTGGTGGGCGAGGACGGGCGCACCATGTTCACGGCGAGCGAGACGCGCCAGTCCAGCGAGCTGCAGGGCAGCGCGTCGGGCGGCTACGGCCACCTGGCCCAGATCGCCACGGCCGACTTCCCGCCGGGCGTCTACGTCCTGACGGTGGCCGCCACGTCGCGCGCCGGCAAGACGCCCTCCGTGTCGCGGCGGGTCCAGTTCCGGATCACGTGATGTCCGAGGCCGATCGACCGCAGCCCCTCGGTCCCGATCCGCGCGTGCCCACGACGGCCGCCTACGCGGCCTGGTGGGTGAGCGGGGCCATCGTGTACCTGCTCGAGCGGGACCGGCCCGGGGTGCGGTTCCACGCGATGCAGTCGATCGTGGCGTTCGGCACCGTGTGGCTGGCGTGGATGATCTGCTGGGTGGGCAGCTTCGCGATCCTGCTCGTCTCGGCCGCCGGCTTCTTCGTGCTGCAGCGCCTGGCCCAGGGGGTCCTCCTGGCCGGGCTGATCCTGTGGGCGGTCTGCCTCTGGCAGGCCGCGCACGGTGTGGACGTCCGCCTGCCGCTGTTCGCCGACTGGACCGATCGCGCGCTGGCGCGCCTCACATCTCGCCGTTCCACTCCTCCGGCTCGGGGTTGATCGATCGCGAAATCTCCAGGTGCCACTTGCCGCCGCCCCAGGGCTCGATGATCTCGGTGGCAATCACGTCCACGATGATCTCGGCAAACGTGCGCCCCTCGGGGTCACCCTCCAGATGGTACGCGGCCTCGTCCCACCCGAAGGTCGGATAGAGGATCACCGACAGGAACAGGTCGTACCCGTCGTCGATGACGAGGATCTGCCCGCAGGGCCGCTTCAGCGTCGAGTGGTACACGAGGTACTTCTCCGCGCTGTGCGCGCGGATGTAGCGCTTCAACGCGAACTCGCGCGCGACAATCTCCTCGACCGCGATCTTCTTCTCCCAGCAGTCGCGACAGTACTTCTCCTCCCCTCGCGGCTCGGAGACCTCCTTGGCGCCGCACAGCGCGCAGCGGGACTTGCCGACGGACTTTCGTGACATCGTGTGGATCTCCCGGACCGGACGGATTCAGCGGGCCGCCGGCTGGCGCATGGCCGGCGCGTACATCCGCTCCACGTATTCCTTGACCATCCGGCGGGTCGAGAAGGTCGGCGTCACCGACCGGATGGCTTCCCTGACGATGCCCAGCCAGCGGTGCGGGATGCCCCGTGGGTCCCGATCGTAGAAGGCAGGCACCACCTCGGTTTCGAGGAGCTGGTAGAGCGCCTCGGCGTCCGCGCGGTCCATGCCGGCCTCGTCCTGCGGCGGCAGGTGGCTCTCGATCGTCCAGCCGTTCCGGCCGTTGTAGCCCTCGGCCCACCAGCCGTCGCCGATGCTCAGCTGCGGCACGCCGTTCATGCACGCCTTCATCCCGCTGGTGCCGCTGGCCTCGAGCGGCTTTCGCGGGTTGTTCAGCCACACGTCGCAGCCCTGCACCAGGAAGTGCGCGACGTGCAGGTCGTAGTCCTCGACGAACGCGACGCGCCCGGCGAAGGCCGGGTCCAGGGCCCGCCGATACACGTCCTGCAGGTGGTGCTTGCCGGTGTCGTCGGCCGGGTGCGCCTTGCCGGCGAAGACGAGCTGCACGGGCCGTCCGGGCTGGTTCAGAATGCGCGCCAGCCGGTCGGGGTCGTGGAAGACGAGCGAGGGCCGCTTGTAGCCCGTGAAGCGGCGCGCGAAGCCGATCGTCAGGCCCGCCGTGTCGAGCATCGGCCCGGCGGCCAGCACGCGGCCGGGGCTCACGCGGTCTTCGGTCCAGAGGCGCCGCGCCCGCTCCCGGATGAAGGCAAACAGGTACTGCCGGAGCGCCGTCCGCACGTCCCAGAGCTCCTCGTCCGGGATCTCGAGGACTCCGTCCCAGAACTGCGCGTCGTCGTGCCGGTCGATCCAGTCGCGGCCGAGATGCCGCTCGAACAGCGCCGCCATCTCGCTCGACACCCAGGTCGGCGCGTGCACGCCGTTCGTGACGGTCAGGACCGGCGCCCGGTCGGGCGGCACGTCCGGCCAGACCGGCGCCCACATCGCGCGCGTCACCTGGCCGTGCAGCTCGCTGACCGCGTTCACCGCGCCCGACGACCGCAGCGCGAGCGCGGTCATGTTGAACTGCGCTCCGCTGCCGTTGTCGTACTCGCCGAGCGCCAGGAAGCGCGCGCGGTGCTCGCCGAGCGTGCCCCAGCCGCCGGCCAGGTGCTTCTCGACCATGTGGAACGGAAACGCATCGTGGCCCGCGGGCACCGGCGTATGCGTGGTGAACACCGTCGTCCGCTGCACTTCGGCCAGCGCGTCGTCGAACGATCGGCCGTCGTCGATGAACTCGCGGATCCGCTGCAGCACGACGAACGCCGCGTGGCCTTCGTTGAGGTGGTAGACGGCCGGACAGGATCCCAGCGCCCGGAGCACGCGGACGCCGCCGATGCCGAGGATGATCTCCTGCTGCGCGCGCGTCTCGCGGTCCCCGCCGTACAGGCGCGCGGACAGCTGGCGGTCCCACGGCGCGTTCTCCTCGAGATCGGTGTCGAGGAGGTACAGCTTCGCGCGGCCAAGCCGCACCCGCCACACCGCCACCAGCACCGACCGGTCTCCGAGCGGGACCGGGACGATGCAGGGCTGGCCCTCGGCGGTGAGGGCCGGCTCGACGGGCGTGTCGGCCCAGGACAGCTTTTCGTACGACTCCTCCTGCCAGCCCTCCGCCGAGACGTGCTGGTGGAAGTAGCCCTGCGGGTACATGAAGCCGATCGCGATGAGGGGCACGCCGAGGTCGCTGGCCTCCTTGCAGTGATCGCCGGCCAGCACGCCCAGGCCGCCCGCGTAGATGGGCAGCGATTGATGCAGCGCGAACTCCGCGGAGAAATAGGCGATGGACTGGCTCTCCAGGTCGGGGAAGCTGCGTGCCCACCAGGTGTTGCTCGCCCGGCGCGCGTCGTCCAGACGCGTGAGGCTGACATCGTAGAGCGCCAGGAAGGCCGGATCCGCCGCCGCGGTTTCGAGCCGCGCCTGCGGCATGATGCGGAGCATGCGGACCGGATTGTGCGCGGTGGCGCGCCACAGCGGGTAATCGAGGGTACGAAAGACCTGCCGCGCCTCGACGTTCCAGCTCCACGACAGATCCAGGGCGAGCTCTCGCAGACGCGCGATGCGATCGGGCAAGGGAAGCTGACCGGCGTAACGATCCATAACCGCCCAGCGTAGCCTCTGCCGAGTCGCTGGGTCAACCTGGCGGAGGCCGAGTGAACCGTCCGCTCAGCGCCTTCGCGGCGCGACGCGCAGGATGCGCCGGCCGATGATCTGGCCGCCCACCGTTTCCACGTCGAGCGCGATCCAGGCGCCGGAGGGCGCGTCATCGATCGGCAGCGCCGTCCAGATCCGGAAGCCGCCCGGACGCCCGCCCTGGACGCGGTAGCTGCTGGTGGTTCGCACCAGCACGCCGTTGACGCGCCACCGGTGGCGCACGCCCTCCTGCAGGCCCATCGGCGCGCGCACCGCCGTCACCGCGTCGAGCGTGCCCGACCAGCCTGCGGGCAGGGTGTCGAACCGGGTCGCCATCGTGAGTGTCTCGCGGTCCACGCCGTCGCCGAAATCGGTCGAGACGAGCTGCAGGGGTACCGGCGGAACGAGGCGCTGCCCGGGCCCGGCCACCAGGGCGAGAAGCAGGGCGGACGCCGCCAGCAGAAGCCAGGGTGCCAGGCGGTGCGGCCGCCGGCCCACATGAAAGGACACGTAGCCGACAAACGCCAGGCCCGCGCCCGCGCGGACGGCCGTGCGTGGACCGATGTGCCACAGGATCGGCAGCGCCGCCGTGAGGCACGCGAACAGGTTGAGGGTGAAGAAGACCGAGACCAGGTCGCGGTTGGTCGAGAGATGCCGATCGTAGATCACGTCGAGCGTCGAGAGCAGCGCCGAGGCCGCCACCATCGCGACGAAGATCATGTTCAGCGTGCCCGCCGTGGCGCTGGCGTAGTAGATCGGCAGCAGGAAGAACAGCACTTGCTGGTAGGCGTTCCGGCTCACGTAGGCGATGCCGGTCCGGAGCCAGTGCGCGGCGCGGTTTCTCGGCGGCGGCGTCCCGGCGCGCGGCGTCGTGAGCGACAGCCCCCACACCACCGCCGTGTACAGGACGGCCAGCCGCAGGAACGCAAAGTGCCGCGCTCCAAGCCACATGGCCGCGATGCCCCAGGCGAGCGCCCACGCACTGTGCGTCCACCAGAGGACCGCCCGATGGCGCGCGCCAAAGCGCCCGAGCCGTGCGGCGGTCGCGCGAATCCTCGATCGGCGGGGTTCGAGGGGGGAGGCGTTGGCGAGCAACGAAGAAGGCCGGCGGGCCCGGCGAGGACCGCCGCGTCACCCGGCCAAACGCCGTGAGTGCCGCGGCGGCCCGGACGGGGCCGGTTCAGAGAACCTTGACTTCAGCGGCTTCCATCGTGCCACCGCTGCCATCCCAGTACTTCACCTGTACCTTCGCGCCCGTCTTCACCTCGTCGGTGATCATGGGCACCTTGCCCATGGCCCTGGTGGCCGCGGTCTTGTGCGAGCCGCCCGTGGCGATCACCTTCGTCTTCGTGCCGATCGTGAACGTCCAGTCCTTGTTGTCCTTGTCGGTAATGGTCAGGCTGTCGGCCGCCACCGACTTCACAATGCCCTTGGCGGTCTTGGTGGTGTCGGCGGCAGACGCGGGCTTGACGGCCACGAGCCCGACGACGATCACCGCAGCAGCAGCGAAACGCAACATGTGGGTGCCCTCCTTCAGAGGCGACCGGAGACAGTGATCCTAGCCCAACGGGTCCTGAGGGTCCATCGGTTCCACTAGTACGACATCCCGAATCCGTACGCAAACAGGGGATCGTACCCCGGATCGCCCACATTGATCGGAATCTGGTCCATCGAGCGCGGCCAGCTCATCGGAAGCTTCCCGGTCGGCTTGTGGTCGCCGAAGAGCACGTCGGCGACGCCAAGCCCCTCGGTGCCGGGCAGCCAGGCCGCGACGAAGGCGTCGGCCTGGGCGAGCGCATCGTTGACGATCAGCGGCCGTCCCGAGAGCAGGACGATCACCACGGGTCCCCCTGCCTTCTTCGCGTTGGCAATGACTGTCCTGTCCCTCTCGGACAGCGCCAGATCGCGCCGGTCGCCGAGCATCTCGGCGTACGGGTGCTCGCCGACGACCACGACGGTGACCGCAGCGCCCTCGGCGCCGGTGCCGTCGGCCGAGTAGGTCACCTGGGTATGCGGGCCCGCCAGCTGTCGGATGGCCGCGTAGATCGTGGTGCCCTGCGTGGTCGGACCGCTGGATCCCTGCCACGTGATCGTCCAGCCCCCGCACTGGTCGCCGATGTCGTTCGCGCTCTCCCCGGCCACGTGAATCCGCTTGGCCGACCGGGAGAGCGGCAGCGCGCCGTGCTCGTTCTTCAACAGCACCAGGGACTCGCGCACCGCCTGGCGTGCGACCTCCCGGTGGGCCGCCGACCCGAAGCTGTCGAGCAGCCGGCGATCCGCCTTGAGGTCGCGGCCGGGCTCCATCAGCCCCATCGCGAACTTCACCCGCAGGATGCGCGAGACCGCGTCGTCGATGCGCGCCATCGGCACCCGCCCCGACGTGACCAGGCGCGTGAGCTCGGCGATGAACTCCCGGTACTTCGAGGGGACCATGAACATGTCCATGCCCGCGTTGACCGATCGCTCGATCTGCGCCGGGAAGTCGCCGGGCAGCTCGTCGATCGCGTTGTAGTCCGAGATGAGGAAGCCCTCGAAGCCGAGCTCGCCCTTGAGGACGTCGGTCAGCAGGTGCTTGTCGCCCGAGACCTTCTCGCCGTTCCAGCTGCTGTATGACGGCATGATCGAGGCCACGCCCGCGGCGATGGCCGTGACGTAGCCCTGCAGGTGAATGCGCTTCAGCTCCGCCTCGGAGAGCCGCGTGTCCCCCTGGTCCAGCGGGTAGTGGCCTCCGGGCTGATCCGCGTTCGGGATGCCCGTCCCGAACGTCGTGCCGCCGTCGCCGACGAAGTGCTTCGCGCAGGCGAGCACGCCGGTCGGCGCACTCAGGCTCCTGCCCTGCAGGCCGCGCACTTCCGCCTCGCCGAGCTCGGCGACGAGGGTCGGGTCCTCGCTGAATCCTTCGTACGTACGGCCCCAGCGCTCGTCGCGCGGCACCGTCACGCAGGGTGCGAACGCCCAGTTGATGCCCGTCGCCCGTACCTCGAGCGCGGTCAAGCGGCCGATCTCTTCGACGAGCTTCGGGTCGCGGGTGGCGCCCAGCCCGATGTGGTGCGGGAAGACCACCGCGCCAATCACGTTGCTGTGGCCGTGAACGGCGTCCACGCCGTAGAGGATCGGGATCTTCAACCGCGTCCTGAGGGCGTAGGCCTGGTTCCGGTCGTACATGTCGGCCCAGTCCTCGACCGTGTTCGTCTTCGGGTCCGAGTCGCCGCCGCTCAGCACGGACCCCACGAAATAGGTCTCGACGTCGGCCGGGTCCTTGAGGAACAGCTGATCCGGCTCGGTCATCTGGCCGATCTTCTCCGCCAGCGTCATGCGGCCCAGCAGCGCCTTCACCTGGGCGTCGTGGGCGTGGAGCGTCTGTTGCGCCGGTACCGGTGCGCGCGTGGCGACGGCGGTGCCGAGCATGAGCACGATGGCCGCGACAGTGGGTGCGAGGATGCGAGAATGCATGACAGGCCAGCCTCCGGGAGGGGACGCGCCCCGTTACGGACGCGTATTATGCCTCAGGCGGCGAAACTGTCCCGCAGCCGCTCGAGGACGCGCGCGGCGAGCGGCCCCGCGTCGGCCACGCAGCTGTTGATGGCGACGCCGCGGTACCCGTTGCCGGCCAGGTACAGGCCGGGCCACCGTTCCAGCGCGCGATCGATGCGGGCCAGCCGGTCGAGGTGCCCGACCGTGTACTGGGGGATGCCGGCGGGATGCCGGATGACCCGGACGAACCGCGGCACCGCCGAAACGCCCATCACCAGGCGCAGGTCCGTGCGCACGATGCGCGCGATCTCGTCGTCGCCGAGATCCAGCACGGCCGGGTCGTGGGCGCCCCCGATCATCACCCGCAGCAGCGCCTGCCCGCGCGGCGCGCGGCCGGGATACACGCTCGAGTCCCACAGCGCACCGAGGATGCGGGGGCCCTCCCGGCGCGGCACCAGGAACCCGAACCCGTCGAGCGGGTGGTCGAGGGCGAGCACGTCATATCCGAGCGCGGCCACGATGAGCGGGGCGCTCGGGATCTCGGCGAGCGTTCCGGCCATCTCGGGATCGAGCGGGCGCGTGAGCCGCGACGCGATCGCCGGACTGCTCGTGAGGACGAGCGCGTCGGCGTCGACCGCCTGCGACCCCGCGATCTCGAGCCGCCAGCCGCCGGCCCCGGACCGCGCAATCGCGGTCACCGGCGTCGCGAGACGGAGCCGCGCACCGAGCTGGGCGGCAAGGGTCGTCGTCAGCGTCTCGATCCCGCCGGCGAACGACGTGAGCCGGCCGAGCGGAGAGCCCATCGGCGCCGAGGACGCCCGGGCAGCCGCCCGGCGGGCCCAGAGCGCGCGAAACAGGCCGCCGTGCTCCGTCTCGAGCTCCCACATCTTCGGAAGCGCGGCGCGCAGAGAGAGCCGTCGCGCGTCACCGCCGAAGATGCCCGACACCATCGGATCGATGAGGGCGTCGGCCGCCTCGGGCCCGATCCGCCGCGCGGCGAACGCGTGAATCGTCTCGTCGCCCTCCGGCCGCCTCCTGGCGAACGGTTCGACCGCAATCCGCAGCTTGCCCCGGGCGGAGAGCAGGCCCGAGGTCAGGAACGACGCGGGCGAGTGGGGCAGCAGGTGCAGGCGGCCGTTCCTGAAGATGAACCGGCGCCGTGCGCGGGCGTCGCTCGGCAGCAGCGCGTGCTCGAGCCCCAGCTCCTTCACCAGCGCGAGCGTGTCCGGGGCGTTGTCCAGGAAGCCGTTGGGCCCCCATTCACAGAGGAAGCCGTCGATCGATTCGCTGCGGAGGTTGCCCCCGGGCCGGTCGGCCTGTTCCAGCACGAGGACATCCACGCCGGCGTGGACCGCCAGATGGCGGGCGATCGTGAGGCCGGCAATGCCGGCGCCGACAATGGCTACGCGGGGCATGGCTCCGCGGACGGCTGCGGCACGTCAGATGGTCCTCGAGAACACGGGCGTGTCGCCGGCGCGCGCGCGCAGATGGCGGTCGAACGCCATCGCCACGTTGCGCACGAACAGCCGCCCGATCGGCGTGACCTCGAGCCGGCCGGGCCCGATGCGCAGGAAACCATCCCGGGCCGGACCGGTGCTCAGCTCCTCGAGCTCGCGCGCGAAGTACTCGGCGAATCCGATGTCGAAGCGTGACTCGACCTCGGGGATGTCCACCTGGAAGTTGCACATCAGATCGGCGATGACGTGCCGCCGCAGGTGGTCGTCCGCGTCGAGCCGGTAGCCGCGCTCCACCGGGAAGCGGCCGGCATCGAGCGCCGCGTAGTAGGTGGACAGCTTCTTCGTGTTCTGCGCGAAGGCGCCGCACACGTCCCCGATCGCCGAGACGCCGGCCGCCACCATGTCGGGGGCCGGACGCGTCGTGTAGCCCATGAAGTTGCGGTGCAGCCGCCCGGCGGCCGATGCCCGTGCCAGCTCGTCGTCGGGCAGCGCGAAGTGATCCATGCCGATCTGCTGGTAGCCCGCGCCGCGGAACCGCTCGATGGCCTCGACGAAGAGCTCGATCTTCCGCTCGGCGGCCGGCAGGTCCGCCGGGTTCAGCTTCTTCTGGTTGCCGCGAATCCACGGCACATGCGCGAACGAGTACACGGCCACCCGATCGGGGCGCATGGCGATCACGCGCTCCAGCGTGCCCGCGAAGCTGACGCGCGTCTGCAGCGGCAGCCCGTAGATGAGGTCCACGTTGATCGACTCGAAGCCGAGCCGCCGCGCCTCGTCGTAGAGCGCGCGCGTCATCGTCTCGGACTGAATCCGGTTGACCGCGGCCTGCACCTCGGGCGTGAAGTCCTGCACGCCGAGCGACAGCCGGTTGAAGCCCATCTGCCGCAGCAGGGCGAGCTGCTCGAACGAGGTGACGCGCGGATCCACCTCGATGGCGACCTCGGCGCCCGGCTGCAGATCGAAATGACGCGTGACCCGCTCGTGAAGGGCCGCCATCTGGTCGGGCGCCAGGTAGGTGGGCGTGCCGCCGCCCCAGTGATACTGGACCACCCGGCGCCTGCCGGCCAACGCGTCGGCCAGCATGCCGATCTCGCGGTGGAGGTACTCCAGGTAGTGCGCCGCCACGTCCCGCTTCTTCGTGATGATGACCGAGCACCCGCAGAAGGAGCATCGCTCCTCGCAGAACGGCAGGTGCAGGTAGAGCGAGAGCGGATCGGGCCGGCCGGCCGCCCGCGTGAGCTGCTCCCGGTACGCAGGCTCGTCGAACTGCTCGCTGAACTCGACCGCGGTCGGGTACGACGTGTAGCGGGGCCCGGGACGGTCGTACTGGTGAATGAGGGCGACCAGCGCCTGGAATTCCGGCGACGCCGGCGCATCCGGCTCCCGCGGCACGAACCGCAGCGGCGCCGACGACGAGGACGGGGTCATGAAGTCCTCCGGGAGAGCTCCGCCACGCACTCGACGAGCGCGCGCGCGTGTTCGGGGGGCGTCTCCGGCAGGATGCCGTGCCCCAGGTTGAAGACGTGGCCCACCGGGCCCGCCGCGTCGAGCACGGCCCGGGCCCGCTCACGGATCAGGGTCGGCGGTCCCAGCAGGACCGCCGGATCGAGATTGCCCTGCACCGCGAGGTCCGGCCCCAGCGCGGCCCTGGCAGGCGCGAGATCGAGGCGCCAGTCGAGGCCGATCACGGTGGCCATGGCATCACGGCATTCCGCCAGCCAGCCGGCCGCGTCACCTGCGTAGTAGATGCGCGGGACGTCGCGTCCCCGGGCCGCTGCGGTCCCCGCGACGCGCTCGAACACGCGCCGGACGTACGGCAGCCCGAACGTGCGGTAGTCGAGCGGCGAGAGCAGCCCCGCCCAGGTGTCGAAGAGCATGGCCGCCTCGGCACCGGCCTCGACCTGCGCCGCCAGGTAGCTCCCGACAGTCTCCGCGCAGGTGGCGAGCAGCTGGTGCGCCAGCGCGGGCTCGGTGAAAAGCAGCCGCTTGACGGCCGAGAACTGCTTCGAGCCGCCGCCCTCCACCAGGTAGGTGGCCATCGTGAACGGCGCGCCGGCAAAGCCGATGAGCGGCACGCGTCCCGCCAGCTCGCGACGGATCAGCCGCACGGCATCGAGCACGTAGCCGGTCGTCTCCTGCGGGTCCGGCACGCGCAGGCGAGCAATGTCGGCCGCCGTCCGGACCGGGTGCGCCAGGTGGGGACCGGGGCTGAAGGTCACCTCGACGCCCATGCCCGGCAGCGGCACGAGGATGTCGGAGAAGAGGATCGCGGCGTCCACGCCGAGCCGGCGGACCGGCTGCAGCGTGATCTCACAGGCCAGCTCCGGCGTGCGGCAGCAGGTCAGGAACTCGTGCTGCGCCCGCAGCCCGCGGTACTCCGGCAGGTAGCGCCCGGCCTGACGCATGATCCACACGGGGGTGCGCTCGACCGCCTCGCGGCGGCATGCACGCAGGAACACGGAGTCCCCGCCGCTGGCTTCGGGCGCCGCCGCCACGCCGGCGGCCGCCTCGGTCCGATCACGCACGGCTGTCCTCGAGCGCGCCGGCAATGGCGTCCACCGTCTGCGCGATGTCGGCCGGCGTGTGGGCGGCCGAGATGAAGTTCGCTTCGAACTGCGAGGGCGCCAGCGAGATGCCGCGCCGCAGCATCCCATGGAAGAACCGGCCGTACCGCACCCGATCGGCGCGCGCCGCCGTCGTCCAGTCCACGACCGGACCGGGTGTGAAGAAGAGCGTCCACATCGACCCCACGCGGGCGAGTCGGCAGTCCTGCCTGCCCGCCAGCGCCCCGCCGACGCCCCGCTCGAGCGCCACGCCGAGGGCGTCCAGCCGATCGTAGAACCCGCCGTCGCCCTCCAGCACCGCGAGCGTCGCCAGGCCGGCGGCCATCGCGAGCGGGTGGCCCGACATCGTGCCGGCCTGATACACGGGCCCCGACGGCGAAATGCGGCGCATCAGGTCCACCGGGCCGCCGTAGGCGCCGACGGGCAGGCCGCCGCCGATGATCTTGCCGAGCGTCGTCAGGTCGGGTGTGACGCCGTAGCGCTCCTGTGCGCCGCCGCGCGCCACGCGGAAGCCGGTCATCACCTCGTCGAAGACGAGCAGCGCGCCCTCGGCGGTGCACAGGTCCCGCAGATCCTGCAGGAACCCCCAGGCGGGCTCGACCACGCCCATGTTGCCGACCACCGGCTCGACGATGACGGCCGCCACCTCGCCCGGGTGTGAGGCGAAGAGCTCGCGGACGCTGCCGGCGTCGTTGAACCGCGCCGTGAGCGTGTCGCGCGCGGTCGAGGCGGTGACCCCCGGGCTGTCGGGCGTGCCGAACGTCGCCGCCCCCGAGCCCGCCTTCACCAGGAAGCTGTCCCCGTGCCCGTGGTAGCAGCCCTCGAACTTCAGGATGCGGTCGCGACCCGTCGCGGCGCGTGCCAGGCGAACCGCGGCCATCGTGGCCTCGGTGCCGGAGCTCACGAGGCGCACCATCTCGATCGACGGCACCAGCCGGGCGATGGCCTCGGCGAGCTCGACTTCGAGGGCCGTGGGTGCGCCGTAGGCCAGGCCCAGCGCGAGCTGGCGCTCGAGGGCGGCCATCACCGCCGGCGGCCGGTGCCCGAGAATCATCGGGCCCCAGGCGCCGAGGTAGTCGATGAGCTCGTGACCGTCCTCGTCCCACACGCGCGCGCCTGCTGCCCGCGCGATGAAGCGCGGCGTGCCGCCGACGGCGCGGAACGCGCGGACCGGCGAGTTCACGCCGCCGGGCAGCACCGAGTCGGCGCGTGCGAAGAGCGCCTCGCTCGACGGATTGCCCGTCTTCTCACCAGTGGTCGTCGGCATTCCCCGTCGTGCGCCCCGCTCAGCCGAGCAGGCGCGCCGCCTCCTTCGCGTGGTACGTGAGGATGATGTCGGCCCCGGCGCGGCGGATGCTCAGCAGCACCTCCATCGCCGCCCTGGCCCCATCCACCCACCCGAGCCGCGCCGCGGCCTGGATCATCGAGTACTCGCCCGACACGTTGTAGGCCGCCACGGGAACCCCGAAGCGCTCCTTCACCCGCCACACGATGTCCAGATACGCCAGGGCCGGCTTCACCATGACGACGTCGGCCCCTTCTGCGAGGTCGGCTGCCACTTCGACCAGGGCCTCGCCTCCGTTGGCCGGATCCATCTGGTAGCTCCGGCGATCGCCGAACGCGGGCGCCGAACCGGCGGCCTCGCGGAACGGGCCGTAGAACGCCGACGCGTACTTCGCCGCGTAGGACACGATCACGACGTCATCGCGGCCCGCGTCGTCGAGGGCCGTGCGAATGGCGGCGACCCGGCCATCCATCATGTCCGACGGCGCCACGACGTCGGCGCCGGCGCGGGCGTAGGCCAGCGCCGCCTCGGCCAGCCGGGGCAGGGCGGCGTCGTTGCTCACCTCGGGCCGGCCGTCCAGTCCCATCGCAATCGGACCGCAGTGCCCGTGATCGGTGTACTCGCACAGGCAGACGTCGGCCCAGAGGGACAAATCCGGCAGCTCCCGCCTCAGCGCCGTCAGCGCCACCGGCACCGGCCCTTCCGGATCGGCGGCCCCGTAGCCCTCGGAATCCTTGTGGTCGGGGATGCCGAACAGGATCACGGCCGGCACCCCCACCGCGGCGAGCTCGCGTGCCTCGGTGACGACAAGGTCCGGGCTCAGCTGGAAGCAGCCGGGCATCGCGGCGATCTCCCGGCGCTGCCCCTCGCCACCGCACACGAAGAGCGGCGCGACGAGCTGTTCGGGCGACAGCCGCGTCTCGCGGACGAGGCCGCGCAGCGCCCCGGTGCGACGCAGTCGCCGCGGGCGATGGACGGGAAAGCTCACGAGCGGCCTCCGTGTGCGGTGCCGAGCCGCTCGGCAAGCGCCGCGGCCAGTCCCCGAGCGGACGGCTCGGGGGCCTCGACGTCCGGCGACCGGCCCAGCGCCGCCAGCGCCGCCGTCGTCGTCGGGCCGATCGAACCGACGACCAGGCCCTCGGTCAACGTCGCGAGATCGGGGACGGCGAGGCCGCGGACCAGGTGCTCCGCGCTCGACGGCGAGCAGAACGCGATCGCGTCGAGCCGCCGCTCTCCGATCGCGGCCGCCAACGCCGCCAGCGACTCCGGGCGGCCCGGCACGGTGCGATACGCCACGGGCGCGACGACGGTGGCACCTGCACGGGTGAGAGCGGTCGCCAGGTCGCGGCGCGCCAGGTCGGATCGCGGCCAGAGAATCCGGGCGCCCTCGAGCGTGCCGGCGGCGCCCGCGATTGCCGGCGCCAGCACGCTGGCGCCCGCGCGCCGTGGGAGGACGTCGGGCTGGTGGCCGAACGAGGCGAGGTGGCGCGCCGTGGCCGCGCCGAGGACGGCCAGGCGCGGCAGTCCGCCGGTGCGCGCGGCGGCCGTCCATTCGGGGCGCCCGCAGGCGGCGTCCACGGCGTGCGCGCTCGTGAAGACGACCCAGTCGAAGCGCTCGAGCGTCTCGAGCGCGGCGCCGAGATCGCGCGGGTTGTCGGGCGGCGCGATCGCGATCGTCGGGCAGGGCAGCGAATCCAGGCCCGCCTCGGCGAGGGCGCGCGCCAGCGGCCCGTCGGGCGCCTCGTCGCGCGTGTTCGCGACGCGCGGCCGTCGGCGCGTCATCCGCGATCCTCCGCCGCCGTCGGCGCCGTCGCGGACAGCCGGATCGCGTCCAGGATGGCGCGCGCACCGGCGTCCACGAGGTCGCGCGCCAGCGCTTCTCCCAGCGCGCCGGCATCCTCGGCGGTGCGGACCAGGGCCGAGGCGTCCCGCCGCACGACGGACGCGCCGTCCAGGCTGGCGACGCACCCGAACAGGCGCAGCGTGCCGTCGGCGTCGGTCCGGGTGAACGCGCCCACCGGCACCTGGCAGCCGCCTTCGAGGAACCCGAGCAGCGCGCGCTCCGCAGTGGTCGCCAGGCGCGTCGGCCCGTGATCCAGCGGCGCGACCAGCCGCGACACCCCGGCATCGCCGGCGCGGACCTGCACCGCCATCGCGCCCTGTCCCGGCGCGGGGACGAGGCGCGCGGGGTCGAAGATCTCCGCCACCCGGTGCTCGAGGCCGAGGCGCTTGAGGCCGGCCAGCGCCAGCACGGCGGCATCCAGGTCGCCCTCGGTCACCTTGCCGACGCGCGTGGGGACGTTGCCGCGCAGGTCCACGATGTCGAGATCGCGCCGGAGCGCGGCGAGCTGGGCGCGCCGGCGGAGCGACGAGGTGCCGATACGGGCACCCGCCGGGAGTGCCTCGAGGCGGCCGCCCGTCGAGACCAGCGCGTCGCGCGGGTCCTCCCGCTCGAGGATCGCGCCGAGGGCGAGGCCGTCGGGCGCCTCGGTCGGCAGGTCCTTCAGGCTGTGCACCGCCAGGTCGATGGCGCCGCTCCGCAGGCCGTCCTCGAGCTCGCGCGTGAACAGTCCCTTGTCGCCGATCCGCGACAAGGCCACGTCCAGCACGCGGTCGCCGACCGTCGAGATCGGGACGCGCTCGATGGCCAGCCCGGGCCACGCCGCCTCCAGACGCGCGATGACCGTGTCGGTCTGCCAGAGGGCGAGCCTGCTCGCGCGGGTGCCGACCCGCAGCACGCGATCAGGCGACATGATCCCGCCCCTCGAGGGCGAACAGCTCGCGCGCCGCGCGCAGCCGGTGGGCGCCTTCGTCGGAGGCCGGATCCAGATCCTTCAGGCGGACGGTCGGAAGATGCAGCAGGCGGTTCACCAGCGCGCGCGTCAGCCGCTCGGCGCGCGCACGCTCCTCGGCGCTGACGTTGGCCAGGGCACGCTCCAGCTCCTCGAGCCGCACGCGCTCGAAGTGGTCGCGCAAATCGCGGACGACCGGCGCCGCGTCCAGCGCCCGGTGCCACGCCTCGAACTTCGCCACTTCCTCGTCCAGGATGGCCTCGACCTTCGGCACCTCCGCCGCACGCCGCGCCAGCGTCCGATCGACCACGTCCTGGATGTCGTCGATGGAATGCAGCGTGACGCCGGGAATCCCGGCGGCGCCCGCCTCGACGTCTCGGGGCACGGCCAGGTCGATGATGACGATGGGACGGCCGGGACGATCGGCCATGGCGTCGGCGACGGCCTGCCCGGTCACGATCGGGTGGGGGGCGCGCGTGGCGGACAGCACGAGATCCGCGTCGGCGAGCACCGCCCCGAGCTGCTCGATCGGGACGGCGCGGGCGCCGACCTCGGCGGCGCACTGCTCGGCGTGCGCGTAGGTCCGGTTCACCACCGTGACCCTGCCGGGGCAGTGATGCGCCAGGTGCTTCGCGGCGAGCCGGCCGGTCTCACCGGTGCCGATGACGAGCACGCGCCGCCCGTCCAGCGTGCTCATGTGCCGCCGCGCCAGCTCGCAGGCGGCCGACGCCACCGAGACGATGCCGGTGCCGATGGACGACTCGGTCCGGACGCGCTTGCCGGCGCGCAGCGCGGACTCGAACATGCGCTCGAGCCACGGGCCGGTGGCGCCGGCATCCTTGGCGGCGCCGTAGGCGTCCTTCACCTGACCCAGGATCTGCAGGTCCCCGAGGACCATCGAGTCGAGGCCGGCCGCGACGCGGAACGCGTGCCGGACGGCGTCGCGGCCCTCGAGCCGGTAGACGGCCGGACCCGGCGCGAGCACGTCCGCGCCCTTCTCCTCGCCCACGGCGGCGCGGAGCGCCTCGTAGGCGCCGTCCGGATCGGCCGAAAGACCGTAGAGCTCGGTGCGATTGCACGTCGACAGCACCACCGCTTCGGTGACGCCGCCGCGACGCGCGATGCCGGCGAGCACGCGGGCGATCCCGTCCGCGTCGAGCGCGAGCGACTCGCGCTCCGTCAGCGACGCCGACCGGTGACTCATCCCGGCGAGCAGGAGGTGCATGACTGCCTCCACCCTCTTCCTTCTGCGACGAACCGACCGGCCCGCACGGCGCCGGTGAACGGCGGCGTGCGATGGCCAGGGTCTACGGATGCCGCGGCGATCGACGTGCCGCGGCGTGGACGTCAGGCGAAGGCGGAGGGAGGAGCCCGAGAGGCGCCGCCGTCACGCCACCCGACGGCCGGGCGCGCGATGACGATGGGCTCGAGGGTACACAGGCAGCGGAAGACAGGCGTTGTGCGCCGGCGCGCCGCAATCAGGGCGGCCAGCAGGCCCAGGCCCATGAGGGCCGCGGCGCCCGTCGTTGGAAGGACGAAGATGACCGATGCCGGCGACGAGGTCAGGGCGGCCGTCGGCGCAGCCGTGGTTCCGGTGCTCCAGTGCAGCAGCGCGACGAGCAGCCAGACGACCAGTGCGCGCCGGCCGCGCACGAGCGGTGCGCCGGCACGCTGCAGGCCGGCGAGCGCGAGGACCAGCAGCGCGGCGACGCTCCACCGGAAGGCGACCCCGGGATCGAGGAGATCCCCGCCGGCCAGCCTGTCCCAGAGGAGCCATCCGTGAAACGCCACGAGGCCCGCCACGCCGGCCCCGGCAGCCGTCCGCAGCAGCTGCTGCGCGACCCGGCCAATCCGGGTGCGCGGCCGCACCACGGCCCCGAGGCCAGCCATCAGGCTGGTGGCAACCGGCTGGGACGGACGAATCATCAGTGTCACGATAGCGACTGCCGGGGGAATCCGCAAGCGTTGTCGGGTCCCGGCCGCCAGACCCGGGTGCAAGGCGCGTTCCCAGGTGGCAACTCCTGGAATTCGGCGGGCTTCTGGAGAATCCACGGCGTTCGCGGGAGTGGACGGGCGCCGGAACACGATGTCGCCTCAGGCTGCGCGAAATTCCCCGGCGCGGAGTGCGGAATCTTCCGCGCCGCGGGACCAGATGTCTCCCGTCGCGCCATAATGAGTGGCTCCGGAGCGAGGTGGAAACTATGCGGTGGACACCGGGCAGAGTCAGCCAGGACATCGAGGACCGTCGCGGCGGGGGAGGGGGCGGCATCCGGGGGCCCGTGGGACTGGGCGTGGTGCTGGTGCTCCTCGTCTTGAGCCTGCTGACAGGGCGCAACTTCCTCTCCCTGCTCGATACGGGCGGCGCCGACACCGGCGGCGACGCCACGACGGCGAACGCGCCGGCGGACTCGCCCGCGGAGGACCAGCTCGTGAGGTTCGTCTCCTTCGTGCTGGACGATGCGCAGGAGATGTGGGATCGGGAGCTGCCCGGCCGATATCGCCATGCCCAACTGGTGCTGTTCACCGACGCGACGCCGACGGCCTGCGGTCTGGGGCAGACGGCCAGCGGGCCGTTCTACTGTCCCGGCGACGAGAAGGTGTTCATCGATCTGGGCTTCTATGACGAGCTGCGGCGCCGGTTCGGCGCGTCGGGCGACTTCGCGCAGGCCTACGTGATCGCCCACGAGCTCGGACATCACGTGCAGCACCTGATCGGCATTGAGGGCCGCGTGCGCGAGCTGCAGCAGTCGCGGCCAGACGCCGCCAACGTGCTGTCGGTGCGCCTCGAGCTGCAGGCCGACTGCTACGCCGGCATCTGGGGCCACTCCGCCAACGAGCGCAACGTCCTCGAGCCGGGCGATGTCGAGGAGGCGCTGAACGCCGCCGCGTCGATCGGCGACGATCGCCTCCAGCGGATGTCGGGGCGCACGGTCCACCCCGAGTCGTTCACGCACGGGTCGTCCGCGGACCGCGTGCGATGGTTCCGCCGCGGCCTCGAATCGGGCCGGATTGACGACTGCAACACGTTCCCGGGATCCTGACGCATGCCACGCCGCGCCCTCCTGGCGCTCGTCCTCGTCGCGATCGTGCCAGTCTTTGCCGTGCGGACGCCGGCCCGTCAGGCGCCCGCGCCGGCGGCCATCCGGGTGGCGGCCGACCATCCCGGGGCCGACATCCCGGCGACGCTCTTCGGCATCTTCTTCGAAGACATCAACTTCGCGGCCGACGGCGGCATCTATCCCGAGCGCGTCAAGAACCGCTCCTTCGAGTTCCCCGATCCGCTCATGGGCTGGCGGCGCGCCATGGTTGACGGCTCCGCGGGGCGGTTCGAGGTCCAAACCGATCGTCCGGCGAGCCCGGCCAACCGCCACTACCTGCGCATCACGTCCACCGCCGGCACCTACGGCGTGAGCAACGAAGGGTTCCGCGGCGTCGGCATCCGCAGCGGCGCCCGCTACACGGTCCACCTGCTCGCCCGGCGCGGCGTGGACGGACCGTCGAGCGTCCGCGTGGAGCTCGAGAACGTGCGGAATGCGCCGCTCGGCGGCGTCACGATCGCCGGCCTCACCGCCGCGTGGCGGCGGTTCTCCGGCACGCTCACCGCCGAGGCGACCGATCTCCACGCCAGGGTGCGCGTGCTGACCGGCGGGCCGGGGGCGGTCGACGTGGACATGGTGTCGCTCTTTCCGGAAGACACCTGGGAGCACCGCGAGAACGGTCTCCGTCCCGACCTCGTCCAACTGCTGAAGGACCTCCACCCGGGGTTCCTCCGGTTCCCGGGTGGCTGCATCGTCGAGGGGCGGTATCTGGACGGGCGGTACCAGTGGAAGAAGACCATCGGCGATCCGTCCGAGCGGGCGCTGCTCATCAATCGCTGGAACGACGAGTTCGCCGCCCGGGCGACGCCGGACTACTACCAGTCGTTCGGCCTGGGGTTCTACGAGTACTTCCGCCTGGCGGAGGACATCGGCGCGGCGCCGCTGCCGATTCTCAACTGCGGCATGGCGTGCCAGTTCAACTCGGGAGAGCTGGCGCCGGTGGACACGCTGGATCGCTACATCCAGGACGCGCTCGACCTGATCGAGTTCGCCAACGCTCCGGTGACGAGCGAGTGGGGCGCGAAGCGGGCGGCGCTCGGCCACCCGGCCCCGTTCCACCTGACGATGCTGGGAGTGGGCAACGAGCAGTGGGGGCCGCAGTATCTCGAGCGGTACGAGCGCTTCCACGCCGTGCTCACCGCGAAGCATCCGGAGATTCGGCTGGTGGCCAGCGCGGACCCGTTCACCGAGCGCGAGAACTTCACGCAGCAGTGGGCCGGCCTGCGCCGCATTGGCGCCGACTTCGTCGACGAGCACTTCTACCGGCCGCCGGACTGGTTCTACGGCCATGCCGATCGCTACGCCACTTATCCGAGGACCGGCCCGAAGATCTTCGTCGGCGAGTACGCCGCGCACCTGCCGGCACGGGGCCCCGATCACATGCGGCCGTCCACGCTCACGGCGGCCCTGGCCGAGGCCGTGTTCATGACCGGCTTCGAGCGCAACGCCGACATCGTCCGGATGTCGTCGTACGCCCCGCTGTTCGCGCATGTGGACGCCTGGCAGTGGACGCCGAACCTGATCTGGTTCGACAACCTCGCGTCCTACGGCACGCCGAGCTACTACGTGCAGCAGGTCTTCGGGAGCAACCGCGGGACGACGGTGCTGCCGGTGACCGTGGACGGCGACGCGGCCGATGGACACGGCGGCCTGTTCACGAGCGCGGCGCTCGACGCGCCGGCCCACGAGATCGTGATCAAGGTCGTCAATCCCGGCGATCAGCCCCGCGACGTGCGCGTGGACGTGGCCGGCGCGATGGTGGCCGGCGCGGGCCGCGCCATCACGCTGAACGGTTCCTCCGACGCGGAGAACTCCCTGGCGGAGCCGCGCGCGGTCGTGCCGACGACTGCCGCACTGCCCGCCGCGCCGGACGGCGCAACCGCGCACACGCTGGCGCCGCACTCGCTGACCGTGCTGCGGCTGCCCGTCCGCTGAGCTGGAGCCCGGAGGGCGTGCGGCTCACTCGCGTCGCCGCGGCCGCGGCGGCTAAGATGGGGTATTCCCCGAGCGGTCCGTCTCATCCGGTCCCGGGCGGACCGTGCGTCCCAAGGAGTCATACATGTCGCCATCCGTAATCCGTCGTGCTGTGCTCGCGGCCGTTGCCTCTCTCGCCATTCCCGCCGTTGCCGCCGCCCAGGTGCCAAGCGACAGCACGTGGAGCGCGGAAGCCTCGGTGGGCTGGGCGTTTCCCGCGGGCGGGAACGTTCTGTCGTCGGGCATCGGAACGATCTTCGATCGCGCGACCGTGATCGAGGACCAGTCCTACGGCGACATCTTCGGCACCGGCGTTCGCGTCAATCTCGGGGGCGGCTATCGCCTGGACGACATGGCCGAGGTGCGAGGCGAACTGTCGATCGATTCGGCCGGCGCCGAGCTCCGTCGCATCGGCTCGTCCGGCCCGTCGGCGTTGTATGCGACCCTTGACGACTACAGGGCGGTGTCGATCGAGGGCGGCTATCGGCGTTACTTCGCGGACGCCTCCGAACGGATGCGGCCGTACGGCGGTGCGACGATTGGCCTGGCGATTCTGCCGGACATCAACGCCGACCTCGCCGTGCCCGACGCCGACGCCTCGGTCGCGGCTCTTCCGTTCTACGACGGCGGCGCCGCGCTCACGTTCGGCGTGAACGGCGGCGTGCTCTACGCGCTGACGGATCGTGTCGACGTGAAGGGGCAGATCGGCATCCGGCACATCGGCGGCATGGCCGAGGGCGAGGGGCTCGCCGGCACTGGCCTCGAGAACATCAACGACAGCAGCAGCCGCTGGACGGTGCCGCTGACCGTCGGCGTGCGCTACCGGTTCTAGCGGCAAGGGCCGAACTTCAGCTTCCGGCGGTATATTGATCGTACTTCGGACCGACGACCAGGGCCCGCCGGGAGGTCTGAAGACTACTGGCCCCTCAATCTCTTCAGCATCTCCACCGCGTTCTCGTTCTTCGCGTTCAGCTCCAGCGACCGTTCGTAGTTCTTGATCGCGAGGTCCTTCTGACCGGCGTTCATGTAGGCCTCGGCCAGGCTGTCGTAGCCGTTCCAGCCCTGCGGGTACTCCTGAACATTCAACTGAAAGACCCTGATCGCATCGTTGACCTTCTTGTCGCGCAGCAGGGTGTACCCAAGCTGATTGAGCGTGCCTTCGTTCGGCGAGCTGTACCCGGGGATCGCGCCCTGCTCGAGACGGTGGAACGTGTCGAGCGCCGCTTGTGTGCCCTTCAGGGCCAACGCCAGCGACACGGCATCTTGGGCCGAGTGCGGCTCGGTCGCGCTCGTCCAGCCGCGCACCCGTTGCACGGCATCGTGCACATAGGGTGCGACACGGAAGAATGCATCCGAGTTGCCCATGATGGCGATGCCCCGACCGGTCCGGGAATTCATGGTCAGCAGCGCCTGGAAGCCCTCGTCGGCGCCGTTGTGGCCGAACTCGCCTGGAATCCTGTCCTCGAGGAAGAACGCCAGTCCCACATGCTCATCGCCCCCTTCGGCCGCGATCTGGGGGGTGAGCATCTCCTGCACGCTCTTCTGCGACAGCACATGGTTGCCCCTGCCCTGCGTCGAAAGGGCAATCTCGATGGCAAATCTGGCAAGGTCAGTGGGTGTGGTCCAGAGGCCCGCGGCAGCCATCTCCGGGTAGATGTGCCAGCGCCCCTCTACACGCGCGCCGTCCGCGCGCGTTCCGGTGGCGGTGAGCGCCGCACGCGCCGACGGCAACGGCTGCTCGTACGAGCTGTCGGTCATGCCGATCCTGCTCAGCACCGTCTGCTCCATGAGCTGCGGAAACGGCGTGCCGGTAACGTCGATCATGAGCTGCTGCTCGATGGTCACGCCGCCACCCGAGTAGCGCATCTTCGTCCCGGGCACAAAATCCACGCGGATGGGTTCGGTGTTGGCCGGGTTCTCGCCGTCGAAGATCTGCACCAGCGTGGGCACGGGCTCGTTCACGCCGTATCCGGGGAAGCCGTGCACGGTCAGCCCGGCGGAGTGACTCATCAGCCGGCGCAGCGTGACCTTCTGGTCTCTCGTGAACTCGTTTTCCGGCACCTTCCACGTCGTGAGCTTCTTGTTGACGTCCTCGTCGAGCGAAAGCTTGCCCTGCTCGACCAGCACCATGGCGCCCACGGCGGCGACCGGTTTCGAGATCGAGCCCGCCTGGAAGAGTGTCGTCGTCGTGACCGGAGTGCGGCCGCCGCGTTCGGTGACGCCAAATCCCCTGGCCCACGCGATCTGGTAGTTGTCGATTACTGCCACGCTCAGCCCGGGCACGTTGAATGTGTCCATGAGCTGCTGGAGCGTGATGTCGGCGGGAGGCTGGCCTTGCCCGAGCGGAAACCTCACCAGCACGGTGCCCGGGGCGATGTCGGGCGCGCCGGGACTGCCGTGTGCCCCCACGCGCCGGGGTGCGCCCCCAATGACAGCAACCGAGAGCACGGTGACGAGGCCGATCAGCGAACTGCGTACGGGCCGGGTCTTCATGGGCACGCTCCAGTGGCCGATTCTACAGCGCCCGAGGAGGATGAAGGCCCACGCCATCGTGACGACGATGCCACGTCAATGAGGGGTTGGAGGGAGTTGGGAGTTGGAGGCACGTGTGGTCGCGAGCGTGGACTCGGACGGTTTCCGTGGGGCTGGACCATAGTTCACGGTATTCTCGGCGCCATGGAAGCGGAAAGGCCGCCAATGCGGGCGGTATCCGGCGGACTGCCTCCTGCTGCGATAGCCGCTCTGCAAGAGTCCGGCTTCGTCGTGCTTGCGGGGCCCTATCCTGTCGAGCGACTCGGTGTGGTCGCGGACGCCTACGATGCGGAGGTCGGCGCCGCCGTTGGAGATGACATCCGAATAGGATCCACATCGACTCGGGCGGTGGACTTCGTCAACCGTGGCCCGTTGTTCGATCCGGTGTACGTTTATCCGCCGCTGCTTGACGCCGCGGCTCGGCTCGTCGGCCGGTCGTTCAAGCTCAGTTCGTTGAACGCGCGAACCCTTCGGCCAGGGTCGGCAGTGCTGGACATCCACGTCGACGTGGAACGCGACTCAACCGACTGGCCGCTACTCGGCTTCATCCTCATGATCGACGCGTTCACGCCGGACAACGGCGCCACGCGCTTCATCCCCGGCTCGCACCACTGGGGCGACCCACCAAGGGGATCGTCGAATGCAGGAGTACACCGCGCAACTGGTGTCGGCCTGCGGGCCAGCAGGATCGCTGCTCGTGTTCAATGGATCCACGTGGCACGGCCAGGGTATCAACGGCTCCAAGCGGTCACGCCGGTCGTTGCAGGGCGCGTTCATTCCGCGAGGTGGTCGCGCAAGCACCGACTTCTGCCGCCGCATGTCGTCGGAGACCCGCGCGCGGCTGGGTTCCATCGCGCATCAAGTGCTGGCAGTCCCATCCACTTCATGAATAGTCCTGACTAGGGTCTCCGATGACGTATCTGCCGGCTCCTGCTGAGTCGCTTCAGCGCGGCTCGGTCGCCAGCAATCAACGCTTCTTTCTTACCGGCCGACCAACGTTTCAGCTGGCGCTCACGCGCGATCGCTACCAATTGAGTGCCCTGCTCTTCCACCCACGCGAGAACAACAGGCCGACGCCGTGCCGTGTACCGGGACGCGAACCCCGAATTGTGACGGGCGACGCGTGCTGCGACGTCATCCGTGTGGCCGACATAGAAGGAACCGTCGGAGCAGCGGAGGATGTAGACCCACGGCATCGGGACGACGATGCCATCGTCAATGAGATTTGGAAAGGCCCTTCGACCGAGCTCAGGGTCGCCTCGAGCGGAGCCGAAAGGCGAGCCCAGTCGAGGGGCTCAGGGCGCACCACTCGACGTGGCCTGCCACGGGCGAGCCTGTGGCTCGCCGAACGGTCTGCCCTTCGACTCGCCCCTTCGGGGCTCGCTCAGGGCGCACCACTCGACTGCAGTCAGTGGCGCGGCCTGCCACGAGCGAGCCGCGAAGCGGCGAGTCGAGTGGTGCGGAAGAGAGGACTCGAACCTCCACCCGGTTGCCCGGACTAGCTCCTGAGGCTAGCGCGTCTGCCAATTCCGCCACTTCCGCGTGGTCGAAGGATCGTGCGAAGCAGAGCTTCCTAGTGTAGCAGATTTGGGCCCAATCCACTCCGCCCGGACGTCTCCCGTCTATACTGGCCGTGACGCTTTCCAAGGAGCTGCCATCGTGGCCAAGCGTGGTGTTCGCCTCGTCCTCGGGTTCATCGTCATGGCCGTGCTCGTCTCGATGGCCGGGCTGGTGATCGTCTACTTTGCCGCGAGCCGGCAGCCTTCGGTGAGCGCCAATTCCACGCTGTTCGTGCGGCTGGACGACGACCTGCACGAGGTGCCGAGCGACGGCGTCGTACAGCAGCTCCTGGCGGGCAACGAGCCCACCGGGCTCAAGGCGGTGCTCGACAACCTCCGCAAGGCCAAGGCGGACCCGCGGATCAAGGCCGTCGTGATCGTGCCGACGGGCCTCAGCGCGCCGTACTGGGCCAAGGTGCAGGAGGTGCACGACGCGATCCTCGACTACCGCGCGTCGGGCAAGCCGGCCATCGCGTTTCTCGAGTACGCCGGCGAGCGCGAGTACTACATTGCCACCGCGTGCAGCAAGATCCTGTTGATGCCGAGCGCCACGCTCGATCTCAACGGGCTGGCCAGCTACCAGGTCTTCCTGCGCGGGACGCTGGACAAGATCGGCGCCTATCCCGACTTCCTGCACATCGGCGACTACAAGACCGCCTACAACATGTTCACCGAGAAGGGATTCACCCCCGCGCACCGCGAGGAGGTCGAGTCGATGACGCACGACCTCTTCAACCAGATGGTCACCGGCATCGCACGCGGGCGGCGGAAGAGCGAAGCCGAGGTGCGGACCCTCATCGATCAGGGCCCCTTCCTGCCCGACGAGGCGCTGCGGGTGGGCCTGGTGGACGACCTCGCGTACGCCGACCAGATCGACGACAAGGTCAAGCTGCCCGGCGGCAGCATCTCGCGGCTCGAGGGCACCGACTACGCCCGCGTGTCGCTCGAGTCGCTCGGGATGAACCGCGGCCCGCGGATCGCGGTGATCTACGCTTCGGGCGTCATCATGTCGGGCCGCGGCGGGTACGACCCGCTGATGGGCGGCGTGCTCGGCTCCGACACGCTCATCGACTACATCCGCGAGGCCCGCGCCGATTCGTCGATCCGCGCCATCGTGCTCCGCATCGACAGCCCGGGCGGCTCCGCCACCGCATCGGACGCGATCTGGCGCGAGCTCGTCATCACCCGCGACGAGCGCCACGACCGCCCGCTCGTGGTATCGATGTCCGATCTCGCGGCGTCGGGCGGGTACTGGATGGCGCTGGCTGCGCCGTACATCGTCGCGCAGCCCGCCACGCTCACCGGGTCGATTGGCGTCATCACCGGCAAGATGGTCACCGGCGGCGTGTACAACAAGCTCGGCGCGAACATCGAGACCGTGAGCGAGGGGAAGAACGCCGAACTCGCCTCGCCTGCGCGCCCGTTCAACGACAGCGAGCGGAAGAAGGTCGAGAGCCTGATCGAGGAAACCTACGATCAGTTCATCGAGAAGGCGGCCGCGGCCCGCCACATGGCGGCCGAGAAAGTGGATGCCGTCGGCCAGGGCCGCGTCTGGACGGGCCGGCAGGCCAAGGCCATCGGCCTGGTGGACGAGCTCGGGGGGCTGAAGGAGGCCATCGCCGCAGCCAAGCAGCGCGCGAAGATTCCGGCCGAGAGCGACGTGCAGCTCGTCGTCTACCCGCCGCGGCGATCCGTTTACGAGCTGTTGTCGCGGGGGTTCAAGGCCGAGCAGGGGAGCCTGCTCACGTGGCTGCTGCCGGCCGAGGAGCGCCGCGCGCTCGGTCTCGCGCTCTCACCGCTGCGCCTGTTCCGCCCCAACGAGACGCTGGCGCTCATGCCGGCCATCTTCGTCGATTGATCATTGATGATTGACGATTGACGATTGAAAGAACTCACCGAGTCGACGATCCCAATCGTCAATCGTCAATGATCAATCGTCAATGGGCTAGCCGGTGATCGCCTTGAGCACCTCTTCGTTCACCTCGATCTTCATCCGGTTCCGCGCCTTCTGCATGTAGGCGCCGAAGAAGCGGGAGCGGCGGTCGTTCTCCAGCTCCTGGCGCAGCGACGCGCTGGCCGCGGCCTCTTCCCCGGGCGTGACGACCGGGTGCTCCAGGACGTGCGCGATGACGGTGGCGGTGTCGGTCGTGACCGGGCCGGTGGTCCCCCCGGCCGGCTGCGCGAAGATCGCCTCGTCGACGGCGGGGCTGATCCCCACCCCGGGCCACGGCGTGCCCCGCGTGACCAGCTCGGTCGTCTTGACCTCGAGGCCGGCGGCCTTTGCCGCCTTCGCGAAGTTGCCCTGCAGCGACGCCGCCAGCTCTTTCGCGCGCGCCGTGGCCATCTCCTGCGCCTTCTGCTTCACCACGTCGTCTCTGACCTTGTCGTTCACCTCGGCGAGCGTCGGCAGTCGCGAGGGCTGGCTCGCGACCGGCGAGAAGAAGACCAGGCCGCGCGCGACGCGCGCCGGGCCTGCCACCGTGCCCTCCTTCGTCGTGAATGCCTGCTCGGTCACCTCCGGCGCCGGGCCCAGGCCCGCGACGGGCTCGTCCTTCTGGAAGAAGCCTGACTCCTCCACGGTGAGGCCGTGCGCCGCCGCGACCTTGTCGAGGTCGGCGGCCGTCTTCAGCTGCTTGCCGACCTCGTCGGCCAGTGCCGTGGCCTGCGCCTGCGCCTGCTGGTAGGCGAGCTGATCCACGATCTGCTGCCGGGCCTCCGACAGCGGGCGCACTGCCTCGGGCTTCTTGTCCACGACCTTGATGATGTGGAAGCCGAAGGGCGTCTGCACCACGTCGCTCACCTGCCCCGGCTCCAGGCTGAAGGCGACGTCCTCGAACTGCTTCACCATGCGGCCGCGCCCGAAGTAGTCGAGGTCGCCGCCGAGCTTCGCCGACTGCTCGTCCTCCGAGTACTTCTTCGCCAGCGTCGCGAAGTCCGCCCCGGCGCGGATCTGTTTCAGCAGGCTCTCGGCCCTGGCCTTCACGGCGGCCTCGTCCTTGCCTTCGGTCTTCAGCAGGATGTGGCTCGCGCGCACCTGCTCGGGCGTGGTGAACTGCGAGGCGTTGTCCCGGTAGTACTGCTCGACCTCGGCCGGCGGGACGCTCACCTTCGCCCGCAGCTTCTCCACGTCAATCACCAGGAACCGGATCTTCCGCTTCTCGCCGATGCGGTAGTCCTCCTTGTGGGCGTCGAACCAGGCCGTCAGGTCCTGGTCGGTCGCCTGGACCTTGTCGCGCAGCGCGTCGGCGGAGATCGCGACCAGCTCCACCTTGACCTTCTCGTTCCGGCGCGCGTACTCGGCTTTCACGTCCGCATCGGACACGGTCAGCCACTCGGTCAGCGCCGACCGCAGCTTGTCCACGAGCAGCGACCGCCGCAGGCTGTCCTCGAACTCGCCCTTCGACAGCGGCGGGTTCTGCGCCGCGAGCACGCGCGAGTACACCTCTTCACCCGCGAACACGCCGTTCTGCTGGAACGCCGGGATGGCGAAGATCCGCTGCGCCACCTCGGCATCGCTGACGCGCAGCCCCAGACGCCGGGCCTCGACCACCGCCGCGCTCTCGTCGACGAGCTGCCGCAGGATCTGCTGCTCGATGCCCATCTGCTTGAGCATGTCCTCGTTGAAGTTCGCGCCGTACGCCGATCGATACGACAGCATCTGCTGCTGGTAGGCCCGCCGGAACTGCCGCGCGGTGATGCTCTCGCTGCCGACGACGGCAACCTCCTCGCTGGCGGCGGCGCCGCCGGTCCGGGGCCGCAGGAAGTCGGGCACGTAGAAGAAAATGAAGGCCAGCACGACCAGGAACAGGCTCCACTTGAGCCAGCCCTTGTGGCGGCGCATCCGGTCGAGCATCGTCATGGGATTCGGGGTCCTTCCGCCCGGTCCATCGGGCGCTCAGATAACCTTGAATTGTCACTCCCGGCGGCAGCCACTGTCAACGGGAAGGCTCCGTCCGATAACCATCAGAGCAGCCCCTCGTACGGGCTGGCGTGTGAGCCGCTCGTCGCGCCCACATCCCGCCACGGACGGGCCGGGGTGGCGTGTTATTATTTTCGTCCGAGAGAAGCACTTAGCGGAAGTGTTCACGCCGCGCGCCCAGGACGACCCACGCCCATGACTCCCCCCGCCGCAGGGCCCAAACCCGCCCGCCGGGGCCGTCCTCGTGCCTCCACGCGTGTGCCGGCCCCGCGGCAGGCGGGGCCCGACCTGGCGGCTCGGATTGGCGAGCGCCAGGCGACGATTCGCCGGCGTCTGACCAGCCGGGAGTCCCTGGCGGAGGTCGTGCTGTCCACCAGCACGTCGCTCGACCCGCAGCGCGTGGCCGAGTTCCTCGTCGGCTGGGCGCCGGGCTGGTGGCCCCTGTCCAGCTGGGCCGTCGTCTCCTCGGACGCCGACGAGCAGCTCAGCATTCTGGCCGAGCGCGGGGTCGCCGACGGGCTGGCGTCGACGGTGCAGGCCGTGGCCGGCTGGGTGATGCACAGCGGCGACGTCTTCGCCGGCGGCGACCTCCGGAGCGATCACCGGCTGCCGGGTCCGCTGGCCGGCGTGAGCGCCCTCGGATTTCCGCTCCTCGGCCGCGCCCGTGCCGTCGGCGCGCTGGTCGGCCTCGACCGGCGGCCCTCGCGCGACCTGGTGATCAGCCGCCGGGTGACATCGGCCTGGCACGAGCTGCTGTTGCCGGCGGGCGTGGCCCTCGAGAACGCGATGCTCATCGAGCGCGCCGAAGCGTTGTCGGTGACCGACGACCTCACGCGGCTCTACAATTCACGATACCTGAACCAGTCGCTGCGGCGCGAGACCAAGCGCGCGGTGCGCACGGGCAACACGCTGTCGCTGCTGTTCATCGATCTCGACGGCTTCAAGGCCGTCAACGACACCTACGGCCACCTCTGTGGCAGCCGCGCGCTGGTCGAGGCGGCGGCGGTGATTCGCAGCTGCGCGCGCGAGACAGACGTGGTCGCGCGCTTTGGCGGCGACGAGTTCGCGGTGATCCTGCCCGAGACCGCGCGCGAGGGCGCCATCATGGTGGCCGAGCGCGTGCGGGACCGGATCGCGGCGCATCGGTTCCTGGCGGCCGACGCCCTGGACGTGCACCTCACCGCCTCGGTCGGCATCGCGACGCTGCCCGAAGTGGCGGCCTCGGCCGAGGAGCTGGTCCAGGCGGCGGATCGCGCCATGTACAAGGTCAAGATGACCGGCAAGAACGGCATTCAGCTGGCGGCCGACTGACGGTCGCAAGGAGTCCAGCCTTTGGCACCGCGTTCCCTGTTCTCCCTCTTCTCGAGCGACCTCGCCATTGACCTCGGGACGGCCAACACGTGCGTCTACGTGCGCGGCAAGGGCATCGTCGTGAACGAGCCCTCGATCGTCGCGATCAACAAGGTGAACGGCCGCGTGGAGGCGGTCGGCAAGGAGGCCAAGGAGATGCTCGGCCGGACGCCGGGCAACATCGTGGCCATCAAGCCGATGAAGGACGGTGTCATCGCCGACTTCGAGGTCACCGAGAAGATGCTGGCGTACTTCATCCGTAAGGCGCACAACAACCGCAACGTCTGGGTGCGGCCGCGCATCGTCATCGGCGTGCCGTCGGAGATCACCCAGGTCGAGAAGCGCGCGGTGAAGGACAGCGCCTACCGGGCCAAGGCGAGCGAGGTGCACCTGGTCGAGGAGGCCATGGCCGCCGCGATCGGCGCCGGCATGCCCATCACGGAGCCCTCGGGCAACATGATCGTGGACATCGGGGGCGGCACCACCGACATCGCCGTCATCTCGCTGGCGGGCATCGTCTACAGCAAGGCGGTGCGCGTGGCCGGCAACGAGATGGACGAGGCGATCATCCACTACATCAAGAAGACGTACAACCTGCTCATCGGCGAGCGCACGGCGGAGCAGATCAAGATGGAGATCGGCTCGGCGTACCCGCTCGAGGAGCGCATGACGATGGAGATCAAGGGGCGGCACCTGATCGAGGGCGTCCCGAAGACCATCACGATCAGCGACGAGGAGATCCGGGAGTCGCTGGCCGAGACCGTCAGCGTCATCGTGGACGCCGTGCGCGTCGCGCTCGAGCGCACGCCCCCGGAGCTCTCCGCCGACATCGTGGATCGTGGCATCGTCCTGACCGGGGGCGGCGCGCTGCTGAAGAACCTCGACAAGCGCCTCCGCGAGGAGACCGGCCTGCCGCTGGCGATGGCCGAGGATCCGCTGTCCTCGGTCGTGCTCGGCGCCGGAAAGATGCTCTCGGATTTCAACCTGCTGCGGAAGATCTCGATCGACTGAGCGCGGTGAACACATCAACTCCCAACCTCCAACGTCCAACTCCCAAGCAGGACACGTCGCAAGATTCAGTTGGGAATTGGGACTTGGGAGTTGGGAGTTGACGTTCTTCTCAGCAGTCTCTGAGATCGCCGGGAATTCATGGCCATCGTCGAGCTCAGGCGCCGGGGCAGCACGTTTCTCTTCGTCGTGGTCGTCGTCGGCCACCTCGTGCTGATCTCGGCGCAGGTCACGTCAAAATCGGGGGCGCCCGTCCTGCAGGCCGTCGCCTTCGGCCTGGTTGCGCAAGTCCAGCGCCTGGGCGCGTCGGTCGTCGGCGGGCTCTCGGCCGCCTGGTACGGCTACGTCGACCTGCGCGGGATCCGCGCGAGGAACGCGGAGCTGCAGCGCGAGCTGGGCCGGGCCGAGATCGGCCTGCAGCAGGAGCGCGCGCTCGCGCAGCGCAGCCAGGAGCTGGCGCGCCTGCTCGACCTGAAGAACCGCACGTCCCTCGAGACGGCTGCCGCCGAGGTCCTGGCCGGGTCGGCCACTCCCGCATTCCGCACGATCACGATTGGCAAGGGCGCCGCCGACGGGCTCCGCCCCGACATGGCCGTCCTCGCGCCGAAAGGCGTGGTCGGCCGCGTGATCGTGCCGAGCGCCGGCGCGTCGAAGGTGCAGCTGCTCGTGGATCGCAACGCGGCCGCCGGCGCGCTGGTCGAGCGCTCGCGGGCCCAGGGCGTCGCGCTGGGCCAGGGCGGCCCGCTGCTGCGCCTCGGCTTCGTCGTCGATACCGCCGACGTCCGCGTCGGCGACACCATCGTGACCTCCGGCATCGACGGCATCTACCCGAAGGGCTTCGTCATCGGGCGGGTGAGCGTGGTGGAGCGCTCGGGCGGCGCCTATCGGGACATCCAGATCCAGCCCGCCGTGGATTTCTCCAGCCTGGAGGACGTGCTCGTCGTGCTGACCCCCGTCGTGCCCGACACCACGGCCGCGACGCCTGGAGGCCGCCCGTGAAGACGCTGCAGGTCGTCCTGGCCCTGGGGACCGCCTTCATCCTCCAGACCCAGCTGCGCGGCGTGCTGGTGCTCGGCACGGCGCCGCTCGATCTGGGGCTCATTGCCGTCGTCTATCTGGCGCTGACGCTTGGCCCGACCGTCGGCCTGCTTGCAGGAATGTGCGCCGGGCTGGCGCAGGATGCCCTGAGCGGTGGCATCATTATCGGGATCGGCGGCCTGGCCAACACGGTGATCGGCTACGTCGTCGGCCAGGCGGGCCTCCAGTTCATCGTCGCGGGGCCGCTCCCGCGGTTCGTGGCCTTCTTCGGCAGCACGGTGCTCCACGCGGCGATCTTCATCGGGCTGTACGAGCTGCTCGGCGTGGCGCACTTCGGGTTCCCCTGGGGCGGGATTGCCGGCCAGGGCGTGGCCAACGCCGTGGTGGGCATCGTGATTCTGCAGGCGCTCGAGCTGCTGCCGGGGGCGGCCGAGCGTCGGAAGGAACGCCGCGGCGACACGTTCCGTGCGAGCCGGCGGCTGGATTAATCACGTGGTAACCATTCGAACGAGCGAGGAACGAAAGGTCTCGACGATCCGCCTGGCGGTGCTGCAGGTGGCCGTCGCGTTCGGGTTTGCGCTGCTCGCCGGCACGTTCTGGTTCTTCCAGATCGTCGAGCACGAGCAGTTCAACGAGATGGCCGAGAACAACCACCAGCGGGAGCTCGCCCTCCGGGCGCCCCGCGGGGTGCTGTTCGACAGGAACGGCCGCGTGCTCGTGGAGAACCGGCCGGCCTTCAACGTCTCGATCGTCCGCCTGAAGACCACCGACCTGGATCGGACGATCCGGCTGCTGTCGGCCGTGGCCGGCGTGGACGAGACCGGCATCCGCGAGCTCGTGGATCGGCACCGGCACGAGCCGTCGTACCGGCCCATCGTCGTCATCGAGAACGCGACGCTCGCGCAGGTGGCGGCCATCACCGCCCGCCGGCTGGACTTCGAGCTGCCCGACGTCGTCGTCCAGCAGGTGCCGACCCGGCAGTACCCGGCCGATCAGCTCGGCGCGCACCTGTTCGGTTACGTCGGCGAGGCGACCGACGTGCAGGTGGATGCCGACCAGGCCGTCAAGACCGGCGACATCGTCGGTCAGTCGGGGCTGGAGAAAGCGCACAACGCGCTGCTGATGGGCAAGGACGGCGCCCGGACCGTGATCGTGAACAGCGTGGGGCGCGAGATGGGGGAGCTCGAGCGCGTCGAGCCGGTCGAGGGGCGCCGTCTGCAGCTGACGATCGACTACGACGTGCAGAAGGCCGCCGAGGACGCCTTCAACCAGCTCGGGTACAACGGCGCGGCCGTCGTCCTGGACCCGAACAACGGGGAGGTGCTCGCGTTCACCAGCCGGCCCGCGTACGACCCGAACGCGTTCGCCAACGGCATCGACCGGGGCGCCTGGCAGGCGCTGAACACGGACGAGCAGCACCCGCTGACCGACCGCGCCATCCAGGGGCGCTACTCGCCGGGGTCGACGTTCAAGATGGCCGTGGCGCTGGCGGCCCTCGAGGAGGGCGTGATTACGCCCGACTTCAAGGTGCATTGCTCGGGTGGTGCGACGTTCTACGGCCGCTATTTCAAGTGCTGGCGCAAGGGCGGACACGGCACCGTCGATCTCAGGCACGCGATCGAGCAGTCCTGCGACGTCTATTTCTATACCGTCGGCAACATGCTCGGCGTCGACCGGATCCACAAGTGGGCCACCCTGCTGGGCCTCGGCGTCCCGAGCGGCATCGACCTGCCCAACGAAGTGACCGGGCTCGTGCCGTCCACCGAGTGGAAGCGGCGGGCCCGCGGCGAGAAGTGGTACGCCGGCGAGACGATTTCCGTAGCCATCGGGCAGGGCCAGGTGTCCGTGACGCCGATCTCGATGGCGGTCTACATGGCGACGCTCGCCAACGGCGGCGTCCGTGTCACGCCGCACCTCATCAAGGCCGAGGACAACGGGCACGGATGGACGCCGGTGCCGACTCCCGAACCGCAATCGACGATCCAGATGGCGCCCGACGCTCTCCGGGCCATCCGCGACGGGCTGTGGATGGTCGTCAACGCCGGAGGTACGGCTCGCGTTGCGCAGATTGCCGGCCGTGACGTGAGCGGCAAGACCGGCACCGCGCAGGTCATCTCCAACAAGGGGCGGGCGGCGGCGGGCATGCAGCGGAAGGATTTGTTCGACAACGGCTGGTTCGTGTTCTTCGCGCCGCGGGACCATCCGCTGATTGCGGGCGTTGTCTTCGCCGAGCATGCCCAGCACGGGACATTGCCGGCGATCATCGCGCGCCACATCATGACGACGTTCTTCGCGAAGCAGGACGGCAGGCCCATCCCGGTGTTCACGCCGCCCGGCGCGGCGCCGACGCCCGCGGCGCCTGAGGAAGTCCCCGCGCCCGCCGACGGACGTCCCGTGGCGCGGGCGGCGGCGCCCGCGCCGGCGGGCGGAGGCCATTGACCGTGGCCTTCATCGAGCGACGGCTCTTCTTCCATTTCGACTGGCTGCTGCTGGGCGCGATGCTCCTCATCTGCGCGATGGGGATCACGATGATCTACAGCGCGACGCACGCGTCGCGGCTGTTCATGTCGCAGTTCTACGCGCTCGGCCTCGGCCTGGGCGCGCTCCTGGTGGCCCTCGCGATCGACTACCGGACGCTGGCGGACAAGTCGCACTGGCTCTATGCCCTGACGGTGGGGCTGCTGGTCTACGTCATGCTCTTCGGCGACGTGCACGGCGGGGCGCGCCGGTGGATTCCGGTCGGCAGCTTCAACCTGCAGCCCTCGGAGTTCGCCAAGGTGGCCGTGGCCCTCGTGCTGGCGAAGTTCTTCGGCGACAGCCGTCGCCAGTCGCCGACGCGCGCGGATCTCGCCACGGCCGCGGTCCTGGCCGGCATTCCGCTGCTCCTCATCGCGCGCCAGCCCGACCTCGGGACGGCCGTCACGCTGGCGGCGGTGTTCCTGGCGGTGGCCTTCGTGGCGGGCCTGCCGATGCGCCTGCTGGGCGTGCTGGCGCTCATCGGCGTGCTCGCAGCGCCGGTGGTCTGGCAGTTCGCGCTGAAGGACTACCAGAAGTCGCGCATCCTGACCTTCATCGATCCGTCCAAGGACACCCGGGGCGCGGGCTACCAGCAGATTCAGGCCCGCATCACCGTCGGCTCGGGCGGCTTCTGGGGCAAGGGCTTCATGAAGGGCACACAGGGCCAGCTGCGGTTCCTGCCCGTGGCGTTCACCGACTTCATCTTCTCGGCCTGGGCCGAGGAGCAGGGGTTCGTGGGCGTCATGGTCGCCCTGGGTCTGTATCTGTTCGTGATCGCGCGGTCGCTGCAATCGGCCCGCCTGGCCAAGGACCGGCTCGGGGGGTACCTCGTGGTCGGCGTCCTGGCGAGTTTCGCGTTCCAGGTGTTCTACAACATCGCGATGTCGGCGGGGCTCGCGCCCGTGAAGGGGCTCACGCTGCCGCTCATGAGCTACGGCGGCTCGTCGCTGATCGCGACACTGGTCGGGTTCGGGCTCATCCTGAACGTCCGGATGCGCCGGTTCACGAATTGATCAATAGTCGGGGTCAGACCCTGTTAAGAATGTTAACGGGAAGCGCTGATTAACATTCTTAACAGGGTCTGACCCCTGAGGACGCTCCATGACCAAGGAGATGATCATCTCCTCGAACGATCACGAGACGCGGGTCGCCATTCTCGAGGACGACCTGGTCGCGGAGCTGTTCGTCGAGCGCGAGCGGCAGCGCGGCGTCGTCGGCAACCTCTACAAGGGCCGCGTGTCGAAGGTGCTGCCGGGGATGCAGTCCGCCTTCGTGGACCTCGGCCTCGAGCGGGACGGCTTCCTGTACGTGTCCGACGTCGTGGCCAGCTTCGACGACCTCGACGAGTCGCAGGACGAGACCGACGGCGAGGCCGGCGAGGCGTCCCGCGCCGGCGAGGCGAAGCCGGAGCGCGGACGTGGCCGGAGCGGCCGCGGGCGCGAGGAAGACGCCGCGAAGGACGAGCCGCGGATCGAGTCCCTCGTGAAGGAAGGCCAGGAGATCCTGGTCCAGGTCGTCAAGGAGCCGCTCGGCACCAAGGGCGCCCGCCTGACCTGTCACGCCTCGCTGGCCGGCCGCTTCCTCGTCTTCATGCCGACCGTGGACCACGTGGGCGTGTCGCGCAAGATCGAGTCGCGCGAGGAGCGCAGCCGGCTTCGCGGCATCGTCCGCGAGTTCCGCGAGCAGGAAGGGTTCGGCGGCGGCATCATCATCCGCACCGCCGCGGCCGGGCGTCCGCGCGAGGACATCGTGGCCGACCTGCAGTTCTTCAACAAGGTCTGGAAGGACATCCGTCAGAAGATGGACGCTCTCAGGGCGCCCGTCGTCGTGTACCGGGAGCAGAGCCTGGTCGCCAAGCTGCTGCGGGACCTCCTGACCGAGGACTACACGGCCATCCGCATCGACAGCTATCAGGAGTACCAGCGGGTCCTCGAGCTCGTGGACCGCATGATGCCCACCCTGTCGAGCAAGGTGAAGCACTACAGCAAGAACTTCCCGATCTTCGAGGAATACGGCGTGCAGGCCGAGCTCGACAAGGCCCTGCGCAGCAAGGTCTGGCTCAAGTCAGGCGGCTCGATCGTCATCAACCAGACCGAGGCCCTCGTGGCCGTGGACGTGAACACCGGCCGCTACGTGGGCAAGCGATCGGCCGCCGGCCGGCTCGAGGACACGATCGTCAAGACGAACCTGGAAGCGGCGCGGGAGATCGTGCGCCAGATGCGCCTGCGGGACCTCGGCGGCATCATCGTGCTCGATTTCATCGACATGGAGGAGAAGAAGAACCGCCAGAAGGTCTTCCAGGCGCTCGAGCAGGAACTGCGCCGCGATCGCGCGCCCTCGAAGGCCGTCCAGGTGTCCGACTTCGGCCTGATCGTCGTCACGCGCAAGCGGGTGAAGCAGAGCCTCGAGCGCGTGCTCACCGAGCCCTGCCCCTACTGCTCGGGCAGCGGCGTGATCAAGTCGAGCTCCACGATCTGTTACGAGATCCTCGCCGAGGTCAAGAAGCTCAACCTCGACCTCAACGGGCACGGCGTCGTGCTGCGCGTGAATCCCGACATCGCGCGTGCCCTGAAAGAGGAGGAGCACGGCGTGCTGCGGGACCTGGAGCAGTCACTGGGGCGTCCGCTCACGCTCCGGCCCGACGTCCACCTGCATCACGAGCAGTTCGATCTGATGGCGATAGGGTAGGGAGGATGGGAGCCCATCCTCCTACCCTCCTTGTCACGCCGGCGGCAGGTGAATCAGGTAGTTGTACCCCCCGCGGTTGATCCAGACCCGCAGGAAATCGTTCCCCTTCAGCATCGTCACGCGGTGCCCGCCCTTGGCCGGCTTGTCGTTGCCTTCGGCGATCGTGCCGATCTCCCCGTCCGAGACGACGGTGGCCACCTCGCGGCCCATCACCTTGCCGCCGCGCAGGAACTCCACCCACCGTTCCGATCCGGTGGATTCGCCGACGACGGCGGATGCCGTTTCGTCAGTCAGCCGCACGCTGTAAGTACCAGGCGCGAGAGGCTTGCCGTCCGCCAGGACCTTGCGCGAGAGCGTGACCGTTCCGAGTGCCGTGGCGGTCTGGGCCGTCGCCGGAGCGCTGCCCGCGAACCCGATCACGGCGGCCAGAACGCCCACCAGAAACGCTTGCTTCATCGTCGCCTCCTCAGCCATGACACGCGCGCGATCGGCCAGCGGTGGCCGGGCGCCTTGCTCCTCGATTATACCGAAGCTCAGGTAGCAGAGCTGGACGGTCACTCCGGCTTCTTGTCGAGCTTTTCCTTGCGCGACCCGATTTCGGCACGTCCGATGACCACGTCGCCGCTGAACGTCTTCACGACGATGAGCGCGCTGCCGTCGCCGAATCTTCCGCGGACCTCGCGGTTCCCGGGCATGCCCGGCAGGTCGGGGTCGTCGGCCCGGGGCGCCATGACCAGTGGCATCTCGGCGCGGATTTCGCCGTTGAACGTGCGTGCCGACAGCTCGAAGCCCCCGCCCCCCATCAGCGCGAAGTGGACGTCACCGGAGTGGCTGTTGAACTCGTAGCGGCCGCCCCTGGCGACCGGTCCGACGTACTCCACGTCCCCGTTCACCGAACGGAGAGACGCCCGCTCGCAGACCGCGTTCTTCAGGGTGACGTCGCCGCTCACGGTGACGATCTCGAGCGTCCGCGCCGTCAGCGCCCTGGCGACCAGGTCGCCGCTGATCGTCGAGGCGGACAGGGTGTCGGCCGCGGCGGCATCCTCCATCCTCACGTCGCCCGATACGGTCTTCAACCGAATCAGGCGCGGCGTGCCGAGCGCCTCGACGGTGCCGCTCGTGCTGTCTATCTGGACCTCGCCCTTCACGTTCACCACCTTGATGTCGCCGGCGAGGGTGCGGGCGGTCACGGCCGTGCCGTACGGCACCTCGATGCTGAACGTCACCTCGGTCTTTGCGTCCCGGCGGCCGCGCACCGCGCCGCGCACCTCGACGCGGCCGGCTGTCTGGCTCGCATCAACCACCACATCGTCCAGGGTGCCCTTCCCCCAGGCCTCCTTCACGGCATTGACAGAGATCCGGTCCCCGGCGACGCCCGTGACCACGATGTCACCGGACATGTTGACGATGTCGAGGGAGCCCGAGGGCCCGACCGTGAACGTCTTCGAGAACGCGCCGGTCGAGGGCGACCCGTGCCGCGCTTCCTGATAGCGCTCCAGCCATGCCGCGCGGTCCGGCGCCGGACGGATCGGGGGGTGTGGCGCGCCCTGGGCCGATGCCAGCGCCGGCGGCAGCAGGAGGAGGGCGGCGGCGGCGATTCCGAATCGGGCAGTCATGGGTCTCCGGTCCCGGCCAGGACTACGACTTGTCCAGGCCTTCGGCAATGCGGGCCGTTCCGGCCTCGTTGCCTTTACGCATTTCGTTGATGAGGGCGATCGTGTCCTGCAGCAGCGCGATCTTCGAGCGGAAGGCCTCGAAGAGGCTCTCCTGGGCGCGCTCGCTGGCCGGCTGGGCCTGGAGGGCCGCCCGGCTCTCCCCGATCGCGCGGTCGATGATGAGCAGGTTCTTCTGCAGGTCGGCGGCCACGGCAGGATCGAGCGAGCGCTGATCGCGCGCCAGCACCTCGAGCTTGTCGATGGCGTTGACGTAGTGCGTTTCGGCCTGCTTCAGCTCGTCCTGGATCGAACCCAGGTCGGCGTCGGTCGCGGCCGCCGGCACAGGGGACGTCGCAGCCGTGGCGGGAGCAGCCCCGGGAGCGGGCTGCGAGCGTTCGTGTCGGGCTACCAGCGTGAGCGCCACCGCGGCCACGAGCACCGCGGCGACGGCCAGCGGCCCAGCGAACCGCTGCCGCCAGGTCGCCGGGGGCGCGGCCGCCGGAGCCGGCGCGCCGCCGACGGCCGCCGCCAGCCGCTCCCAGGCGCGGGCGGGCGGCTCCAGCGGCGGCAGGGCCCGCGCCGCGCGCCGCACGACGAGCAGATCCTCGAGCAGCGCGCTGCAGGCCGGGCACGCGGCCAGGTGTGCCTCGAGCTCGGTCCGTGCGGCGCCCGGGAGCGTCCCGTCCACGAGGGCGTCGATTGCGGGGCGATGGTCCTCGCAGTGCATCATCGGTTCACCCGCCCGCGCCCGGATCGTGCCCCGGCGCGAGCAACGCACGCAGCCGCATCCGCGCCTTGTGGACCTGCGACTTCGACGTGCCCTCGGCCACGTCGAGCAGGCGGGCGACCTCGGCATGGTCGAACCCCTCCACGTCGTGCAGCACGAACGCCGCCCGGTAGCCGGGCGCCAGCTGCGCGATGGCGCGCTCCAGATCCAGCCGCTCGACCCGCAGGGCGGCGCCCGCCCGCGGCCCGACCGGGGCCGTCTCGTCCAGCGTCCCGGTGGCCTGCTGCTCCCGATGCTGCCGGCTCCGCAGGAAGTCCAGGCAGCAGTTGGTGGCGAGCCGGTAGATCCAGGTGCCCAGGGCCGCTTCGCCCTTGAAGCCCCCGATCTTCCGGTGGACGAGCAGGAAGATCTCCTGCAGCAGGTCCTCGCCGTCGGCGGCCGAGCCGGTCAGCCGGCACGCCAGGCTGTAGATCTTCGCGGCGTGGCGCCGATAGAGCTCCTCGAAGGCTCCCGCGTCACCGGCCTGGCACCGGGCCACCAGTGCCGTCTCGGCGGCACGATCGGCTTCTGCAGGGTTAGACGGCGGCATGGTCGATCGGCGTTGCCCGGCCTCCGGCACTGCGGCACGGCACTCCTGGATCTACGTCCCCAAACTCCGGAGGTTCAGCGCCTGCCGGGGTCTCCGGGCCAGCGCACCGCGCGAAACTGCCGGATGCGGCCCCGCGAGACGTGCAGACCTTCGCTGCGAAGCAGTGCCTCCTTCAGCGCTTCGTTCCCGCCGTATCCTCCGACCCGCCCACCGGAGGCGACCACGCGATGGTAGGGAACGCCGGGCGCGCCGCCCCCGCGCATGATGTTGCCGACCGCCCGCGCCGCGGCCGGCCGTCCGGCCAGCCTGGCGATGTCGCCGTAGGTCGCGACCCGCCCGACCGGGATGCGCCGGGCCGCGGCGATCACGCGGCGCGTGAACAGGGTCGTCAGCCGCGTCATCGCGTCGAGAGGGGCGCCAGGGCTTCCTCCAGGACGCGGCCGGTCGCCGTCGGCAGGGGGACGGCGCAGAGCCTGGCCAGGGTGGGGGCAATGTCGGCGGGACTCGCCGTCTGCGGGTAGTGTCCGCGCGTGATGCCCCGGCCCATCAGCACGAGAGGTACCTGCTGATCGTAGGGATAGGGGCTGCCGTGCGTGGTGGCGTTGCCCGGAATCAGGGATTTGTCGTCCGAGACGAAGATCCAGTTCGGCTTCAACAGAATCAGGAGATCGCCGCTCCGGCCGGCCCGGTAACTGAGGCGCGCGGCCTCGGACGCCGGGTCGTCCATGTGGGTGGCGGAGGCGAGCGTCGGACCGTCGAGGACCTCGTAAACCCCCGGAATCCCGCGAACCGACTCCTTGATGTGCTCGAGCAGGCCCGGCGTTGCGAGGATCCGATCGAAGGCCCCGGCGCGGAAGTAGAACTCTGTGTACGTCTCGGTCGCCACCCAGTTCCCTGGCCCGAACGCCCCGGTCACGAGCGCATCCACCCTCGAGGTGATGTCGCCCATCTTCACGCGCCCGGCGTCGAGTCCCTCGGAGGCGGCCTGCTCGGGAATCACGGCGACGCCGTGGTCCCCAGTGAACGCGAGGACGTAGTTTCCGGGCCCGACCTTCTTGTCGAGGCGATCCAGCAGGTCGCCGATCGTCCCGTCGAGGCGCCGCAGGACGTCCTGCACTTCGAAACTGCGCGGGCCGAAATCATGGCCGACGATGTCGAGGGCGGAGAAGCTGATGCCGAGGAAGTCGGTGCCCTCGCCCTGGCCCAGCTTCATCCCGTCGACGGCGGCCTCGGCCAGGTGGCCCAGATAGGCGTCGGCGTAGGGGCTCTCGCACCAGGCCTTGTAGAAGAACGTGGTCGGCTTGCCGGAACGCGGCTGCAGGCGATGCGGCATGGCACGGTCCCACTCGTCAGGGGGCTTCTCGCCAGTCGCGTCGTCCACGTACTTGTAGTCGGCGGACTTGCCCATCGTGTGCCAGGACTGGCCGAAGTCGGTCTCGATGGGATGCGAGTCGATGTAGCGCAGCAGCGACTTCTCGGGCGCGTCGCCGTAGGCCGTGGACGAGCTGAAGCCCGTGCCCTGGAACCAGAGCGCCGCGTCGGCTCGCCGTCCTGCCAGCATCGCGGCCGCCGCCGCCTTGATCGACAGGGTCACCACGCGCCCGCGGCCCTGCTGGGCGTCGGCCAGGACGCTCGCGAAGGCCGGCGCCTCGAGCAGCCGCGCGCTGGCCCCGCCATGCACCTCGCGATCGCCGTACGGCACTTCCCTGACGGACGGGTCCGCCGTGCACGACGTCACGCGCTGGGCGCTTCGATCCCACCAGCTGTTGCTGATGATCCCGTGCGTGGACGGCAGGGCCCCGGTCGAGATCGTGGCGTGTCCGGCGCAGGTGATCGTCGCGGTGTAGGGATAGGCCGCGTTGACGAACCACGCGCCCTCGTCGACGATGCGCCGGAGGCCTCGCGTCCAGCGCCCGCCGTAGTCCTCCACGTAGTCCCGCCGCATCTGATCGACGACGATCAGCACGACCAGCCGCGGAGGGGCGGCATCGGCCCCGAGCCCGGGCGCCGGCGCCAGCAGACCGACTGCGACGAGCAGGACGGCGAAGCGGCGGACAATCATCGCGTGGAACCTCCGGCGTCATTCGACGCGTCGTACACGGTGTGGCCGCCGATGATGGTACGCAGGACCCGCGTCTCGAGGATCTCGCGCGGCGGGACGGTCATGATGTCGCGTGACAGGACGACGAAGTCCGCGAACTTGCCGGGCTCGATCGACCCCAGATCGCGCTCGACGTGTGCCGCGAACGCCGCGTCGAGAGTGAACGCGTGCAACGCCTCGTCGCGCGTGAGCCGCTGGTCCGGCGCCCAGCCACCGGGCGGTTGCCCGTTGCGGTCCTGGCGCGTGACGGCCGCGTAGATCCCCGGGAGCGGGTCCGGGCGCTCGACCGGGAAGTCCGATCCGGCGGCCAGCCGCGCGCCGCTCCGGAGCAGCGTCTGCCAGACGTAGCCGCCCTCCTCGATCCGGGCGTTCCCGAGCCGCGCCGGCGCCCACGGCATGTCCGAGGTGCAGTGCGTCGGCTGCATCGAGGCGATGACCCCCAGCGCCGCGAAGCGGGGGATGTCGGTGCGGTCGAGGATCTGCGCGTGCTCGATCCGCGGCCGCAGTGCGCGGGCGGAGGGCACCTCGCGCTCGACGCGCTCGTAGATGTCGAGCATCAGCCGGTTCGCCCGATCGCCGATCGCGTGGGTGCAGGGCTGGAAGCCCGCACGCGCCGCCGCACGCGTGATCGACTCGAGCCGATCGGGCGGCGTCACCAGCAGGCCGCGGTTGCCGGGCTCGTCGCTGTAGTCTTCGAGCAGGGCCGCGCCGCGCGACCCGAGCGCGCCGTCGGCGTACATCTTGACCGCGCGAATGGTCAGCCGGTCCTCGGGGTCGATGAGGGGGCCGCGTGCGAACCAGACGGAGGTCGTCTCCGGCGCGCTGTCGATCATCACGTACAGGCGCGTGGCCAGTCGGCCCCCGGCGTGCAGCCGCTCGTACGCCGCGGTCGTCGCCAGCGGCACGCCGGGGTCGTGCACCATCGTCAGGCCGACGCGTCCGAAGAGGCGGTCGGCAGCGAGGATGCGCGACTCGATCTCGGCCGCGGAGGGCGGCGGGATGCGGTCCGCGACCAGAGGTTTCGCGTTGTCGATCAGCAGGCCCGTCGGTGCGCCCCTGTCATCGCGAATCAGTCGTCCGCCGGGCGGATCGGGCGTGGCCGCGGTGACCCCGGCCAGGGCGAGCGCCCGGCTGTTCACCCAGGCCGCGTGGCCGTCGATGCGCGTGAGGAAGACCGGGTTGTCGGGCGCGACGCGATCGAGGTCGGCGCGCGTGGGCCAGCTCGTCGTCGGCCAGTCGTTCTGGTCCCAGCCGCGACCGATCACCCATGCGCCGGGCGCCGCCGAGCGGACCCGCGACTCGACCAGCGACAGCACGTGCGCCAGGTCGGGCGTATCGACGAGGTCCAGTTGGTCGAGCGCGGTGCCGAGCCCCAGCACGTGGCCGTGCGCATCGGCGAGTCCGGGGACGACGGTCGCGCCGTGGAGATCGAGGCGCTCGGTGTCAGGGCCGAGCAGCGGCTCGACGTCGTGTCGCCGCCCCACGCGGACGATGCGGCCGCCACGCACCGCCACGGCCTCGGCCGTCGGCTGCGCCGGATTCACGGTGTAGATGGTGCCGCCGTACACCACGAGCGATGCCGGCGCCGGCCGCACGGCGCAGCCCACCAGCGCTGTCAGCATCCCGATCAGCCCGGTCGCAATCACGGCCAGCTTGCTCATTCAGCGCCCAGCACCCAGCACCCCTCTTTCAGATGTACGCGAGCGGGTCGATGCCGTAGTCTGCCCCGTCGAGGGGCGTGATCACCGACTCCGGCCATTCGCCGCCGGGAGGGCTCTCCCACAGGTTGACCTCGTAGGGCCGCTCGAGCCGCTGGCCCGCGCGGTCCAGCACCACCCGTACCCGTGGCCGGTGCGGGTCGGGCGCATACACGCGCAGCACGACCGCCACTTCACCGGTGTTCAGCTTCACCAGGTTGCCCGGGGGATAGATGCCGATGAGCTGCACGAACCGGCGCACGAGATGCGGATCGAACTGCTGGCCGTCGTTCTTCTCGAGGATCACCCTGACGCGCTCGCTCGGGAACGACTGCTGGTACTTCCGCTGCGAGCGCATCGCGTCGTAGACGTCCGCGATCGAGCAGAGCACCGTGGCGACGTTGAGCGTGGACCGTCGGACCCCGTTCGGGTACCCGGATCCGTCGCGGCGCAGGTGGTGCTCGAAGGCGACCACCGGGGCAATGGCGGGGATCTCGGGCGTCCGGCGCAGGATCTCCGCGCCGTTGACCGCGTGCTGTTTCATGACGGCGAACTCGGCGTCGGTCAGCTTGTCCGGTTTGTTCAGGATCTCCGCCGGCGTGCGGACCTTCCCGATGTCGTGCATCAGGCCGGCCAGCCCGAACTCGCGCAGGAGCGGCCCGTCGATCCCGAGGGCGCGGGCCTGCGCCATCGTGAGAATCGACACGTTCACCATGTGGGTGAACGTGTAGTTGTCGTAGTGCTTCAGCGCGGTCAGCGCCACGAGCGCGGTCCGGTTCTGCGCCACCGCCTGCGCCAGCGTGTCGACCATCCCGCGGGCCGCCCCCGGGTCGGGGCGTCCTTCGACGACGGACTGTTCCCAGAGCCGCTCGGCCACCTTCGACACGTCGCCGTACATGCGGCGGATGGCTTGCGTATCGGCGAGCGTGGCATCCACGCGCTGCTCGACCTGGATCCGGCCGATCTGGATGTGCGGAAACGCCGGCAGCTCGGGCAGGTCGTTGTCCTGGCGTCGCTCGGAGGCCAGGGCGGTGACGAGCCCGGTAATCTCGTCGTGCCCCACCTCCCGATCGATGACGATCCGCTCGACGCCCAGGCGGTGCAGCCGCTTCAGCAGGTCGCCCATGGTGCCGCCTGCCCGGGGCACCGGCACGTCGCCCACGATGAAGTCCTCGCCGACGACGCCGAGGGTGATGGAGCGCTGCTTGCCGATGACGAGGCCGACGACCTCGGTGAAGGCGACCGTGTTGCGCGAGACGAGCGGGTGGGTCGGCGAATAGAGCTGCGCCCCGCGGAGCGCCGAGGCGAAGCGCCGCAGCAGCTCGTCGGCCAGCTGGACCCGCCGGTTGTGGTCGATCATGGGCCTTCGGGCTCCCGTCGCTGCCGGACGGCGCGACCGCCGCGTGCGAGCGCCTGCCTTGCTGCCGACCGGATGCCGCGCGAGCCCTGCGACGCGGCCTCTTCCAGCACCGCCAGGGCCTCGGGCGAGGCGGTGTGTCCGAGCGCCGCCGCGGCACGGCCGCGGATGGCCGCCGTCCGGAACGGCGCCCACCACTCGCCATCGTACAGCGCCGCCCGGAGTGCCGCGATCGCATCGGCGCCGCCCAGCGCGCCGAGCGTGTCGACGGCCGATTCGTACACCGGACGCAGCCGCCGCCGGTTCTCCCGCGTCCGGAGGATGTGCGCGAAGAGCGGGATCGCCCGCTCGTCGCGCGTCGAGAGCAGGGCCGCCGTCACCGCCGACCTCGCCCGGTCGCTGCCTGTCGTCAGGGCCCGTTCGAGCGCGCCGAAGGCCTCCTCGGTGCCGATGTTCACGATCGCACGGATGGCCTCCCGCTGCACGTTCGGCTCGCGGTCCTCGATGAGGGGCGCCAGGTCGGCCAGCGCGTCGTTGCCGCCGAATTCCCGGAGCAGGTGAATGGCGGTGCGCCGCACCGCGGGATTGGCCGACGTCTTCAGCTGCTCGACCGCGTCCCGGCCGCGGCTCCCGAAGCTGACGAGGATGTCGGTCAGGCGTCGATAGGCCAGACCGCGCTCCTCGGCGGCCAGGGCGTCGGCCAGCGGCCGGATGACGCCACCGCCGAGCGCGTGACAGAGCGCCTTGGCATGGGCGGCGACCGCGTCGTCCACCGTCCGGAGATGACCGACCATGGACGACATCAGGTGGCCGTTGGCGAGCCGCTCGAGGGCGGTGGCGGCGTGCGGCCGCCTGCCTGGCGTCCCGTCCCGGCCGGCCTCCGCGGCCAGCGCCTCGACAAGCGGCACGGCCGACTCGACGTCGCCCAGGAGCACGAGGTCGTCCACGTGCGCCACCACGGGCTCGACCACCTCGTGCCAGCGTGCGGCGTCGCCCTCGATCCGCAACAGGTCGAGCAGCAGCTGCAGGTCGAGCGCCCGCACCTCGGCATCCGCAACCGAGGCCATCCAGGCCGCGACCCGTTCGGGCGGATCGTCGCTCACCCGGTCCACGTCGATGGCCTGCGTGCGCGCCGTCGTCAGCTCGCGCGCGTAGTCGGCCGAGACGAACTTCTCGTCGCGGTACGACAGCAGCATCTGCGATGCCCGCTGCCAGAGCTCCTGGAACGTGGTCTCGTGCCCGAGCGGTGTCTTCAGCACCTCGTCCTGCGCCAGCTCCAGGAGCGTGCCCCGGCGCTCGTCCTCGGTCACGAGCGCCTGGAACGCCTGCGCGAGCCGGGCGGTGGCTCCCCGCTCCGTCACGACGGCACTGGCCACGAACGTGGCGATGGTCGCGTCGCTCATACGCTCCAGGACCGCCCCGACCACGTCCAGGGGGCCGCCCGGAGGTGTCTGGTAGCGCTGCGTGAGCAGCTCCAGCATGACGTCAGGCGACAGGTTGCCGGCCGCGACCGCGGCGTTCTGGAGCACCGCTTCCAGGCGCTCGGGATCCGTGTCGAGCACCGCGCGCGCCATGAGCCTCAGGAGGCGGACGAGCGCCTGGGCCTGGCCGGGCGCACCGCCGCCCTCGGCGGACTCGTCGTTGATGCGGCGGGTGAGCTCCGACAACCGCTCGTGATCCCCGGCAATGTCGGCGAGGGTCTTGAGCGTCTCCTCGTCCAGGTCCACCGCGTCACCTTCGAGGCAGTACTGGATGATGGACTGCCAGGCGGCATCGAGCCCGCTCTTCCGCTCCCGCAGGACCTCGGCGTAGTCGATCTCCCGCAGTTGCACGTGCTGGCCGCCGGTGGCGGCCCAGAGGCGTCCGATGCCGCCCTCGAGGAGCAGCTCCTCGCTCGGCCGGGCGAGCAGCAGGAGGAAGCCGCGCCACGCGGCTGGATCGGCGCCATCGCTCAGGCGCAGCTCGCCGACCAGGTGGCCATGGAGCAGCGCGGCCAGCTCGCCGAGCGCCGGGTCCTCGCGCGCCGGGGCCCGGCCGTCCACGGTCAGGCGATCGGGCAGCACGGCAATCGTCATCGTGCCCGGGCTCGTGGCGCGGCGGGCGGCGTCCACGAGGCGCGCCAGCGACCCGACAATCGCGGGATGGCCTTCCGGGTACAGGGTGACCGAGCGGGCGGCGGCCTTGCACGATCGCGCGAAGTCGGTCAGCCGCTGGGCAACGTCCGGCGCGAGCGGCTCGGCAGGCGGTCCGTGGGACATGCGGCTCGGGAGCGGGGAAGCAGTCCCCGGCGCGTATTCTACCCGGGAACACGAGGGGCACGAAGGAGACAAAGAACACAAAGAACACAAAGGACACAAAGAACACAAAGGACGAAGGACACGAAGGACACAAAGGACACGAAGGACACGCAGGGCACGGAGGGCACGCACCGGGCGTGGCACTGCGGAACCCGCGAACCGAGGACCGAGAACCGAGAACCGTGAACCCCGGCTGCTATACTCCCCCCTCGATGCGCGCCGTCGAACTGATCCTGCGAAAGCGTGACGGCGGCCGGCTGTCCCGCGAGGACATCGAGTGGTTCGTGGCCGGCGTCACCAGCGGCACGATTCCCGACTATCAGGCGGCAGCGCTCCTCATGGCCGTGGTCTTCCGCGGGCTCGGCGAGGACGAGACCGCCTGGCTGACCGACGCCATGATCCGCTCGGGGGGACGCGTCGACCTCTCCGTCCTGCCGGGCGTGAAGGTGGGCAAGCACAGCACCGGCGGCGTGGGCGACAAGACCTCGCTCGTCGTGGTGCCGCTCGTCGCCGCCTGCGGCGCAATCGCGCCAAAGAGCTCCGGCCGCGCGCTTGGCCACTCGGGAGGCACCCTCGACAAGCTCGAGGCCATTCCCGGCTTCCGGATCGCGCTGACGGCCGCGGAGTTCCTCGACCAGCTCGCGGCCATCGGCTGCGCCATCGTGGGGCAGTCCGCCTCGCTTGCGCCGGCCGACAAGAAGCTGTACGCGCTGCGCGACGTAACCGGGACCGTCGAGAGCGTGCCGCTGATTGCCTCGTCGATCATGAGCAAGAAGATCGCCGAGGGGACCGACGCCCTGGTGCTGGACGTCAAGATCGGCCGCGGCGCCTTCATGAAGACCGTGGAGGACGGACAGGTGCTGGCCCGGGCGATGGTCGCCATCGGCAGGCGCCACCGCCTGCCGACGCGCGCCGTGCTGACCGCGATGGACGCGCCGCTCGGCCGTGCCGTCGGCAACGCGCTCGAGGTCATCGAGGCCATCGACACCCTGAAGGGCGGCGGCCCGCCGGACTTTCGGGAGCTGTGCCTCTGCCTGACGGGCCAGCTGCTGGTTGCCGGCGGTCTTGCGCCGGACCTCGACGCCGCGCAGGCGCGCGCCGAGGCGGCCCTCGGCTCGGGCGCCGGAGTGGAGCGGTTCGCGGCCCTCGTGGCGCGGCAGGGCGGCGACCCCGCCGTCGTCAACGACTACCGACGCCTGCCACGGGCTGCCCGGGTCGAGACCATCACCGCGCCTCACGCCGGGCTCGTCGCGGCGGTGGATGCCGGGGCCATCGGGCGCGCGTCGATGCTGCTCGGGGCCGGGCGCGAGCGGGTGGACGCGTCGATCGACTACGGTGCGGGCGTCGTCCTCAAGGTGCGGCCGGGCGAGCGCGTCGGCGCGGGAACGCCGCTCGCCGATCTTCATGTGGGCGCCGGCCGCGACAGCACGCGGGCGTCGGCCCTGGCGGCCGCCGCGTTCACCATCGCCGACCAGGCGCCCCCCGTCCACCCCATGGTGCTCGACGTCGTCGCATGACCCCTTCGCCCGCGGCTCCCGACCGGACGCTCAGGCTCGCCTGCGGGGCCACCGCCGTCCTCCTGACCACCGCCGCCTACCTGCTCCAGGGCCTCGTGGACCCGCGGGTGCAGGCCGGCGTCGGCGTCGTGGCATTCATCCTCGTGGCGGCCGCCTGCTCGACGAACCTCCGGGCGGTGAACGTGCGGACCGTGGCCTGGGGCATGGGCCTGCAGCTGCTTCTGGCGCTGCTCATCCTGGAAATCCGCGTCGGCGGGGTCAGGCCCGGATACCTCTTCTTCAGCGAGCTGGCGGGGGTCGTCAAGCGCTTCCTCGAGTTCACCAACGCGGGATCGCAGTTCGTGTTCGGCGACCTCGCCCGACAGGACGTCCTCGGCCGCGTCCTGCCGAACGGCTTCGTGTTCGCGTTCACGGCGCTGCCGACGATCATCTTCGTCTCGTCGTTCTTCACGGTCCTGTACTACTTCGGGGTGCTGCAGCTGATCGTGGCGCTGATGGCGCGGGCGATGATGTACCTGCTCCGGACGAGCGGCGCCGAGACGCTCTCGGCGGCGGCCAACGTGTTCATGGGGCAGACCGAGGCGCCGATCATCGTCAAGCCGTACGTGCCGCGCATGACCGAGTCGGAGCTGCTGGCGATGATGGTCGGCGGCATGGCGACGATCTCCGGCGGCGTGATGGCCGTCTACATCAGCCTCGGCGCCGACCCGGTGGCCATCCTCACGACGAGCGTGATGGCGGCGCCCTGCGGCCTGTACCTGTCGAAGATTCTGCTGCCGGAGCTGCACGAGCCCGAGACGCGCGGCCGTGTGAAGATGGTGGTCGAGCGGCAGCACGTCAACGTCATCGACGCGGCGGCCACCGGGGCGTCCGACGGGCTGATGCTGGCGCTGAACGTCGCCGCGATGCTCATCGCGTTCCTGGCGTTCATCGCGCTGGTCGACTACCTGCTCGGCCGGATTTCGCCGTCGCTGTCGCTGGCGGGAATCTTCTCCATCCTGTTCTCGCCGGTGGCGGTGCTGATGGGAGTGCCGAAGGCGGACGTCGGCATGATGGCAGACCTGCTGGGCACCAAGCTCGTGGCGAACGAGTTCGTCGCGTTCGTCAAGCTGACGTCGCAGTACAAGACCGCGATTACGCCGCGATCTTACGTGCTGGCCACCTACGCGCTGACCGGGTTTGCCAACCTCGGGTCCATCGGGATCCAGCTCGGGGGCATCGGCGCCATGGCGCCGACCCGTCGCAGCGACCTGGCGCGGCTCGGGAGCCGCGCGCTGCTGGGGGGGTTCATTGCCACGCTGATCAACGCGTCGATTGCGTCGATGTTCCTGGCGCCCTGACGCCGGCGCGCGTGAGGCCACATGGGGCTGTTCGAGGACGTATCTGAGGCCGTCGCCGTCATCGGCCGGCAGGTGCCGCGGGCCCCTGACGCCGCGGTCGTGCTCGGGTCCGGGCTGGGCGCGTTCGCCGAGCGCCTGGAGGACCCGGTGGTCTTCGAGTACGACCGGCTGCCTCACTGGCCGCCGGCGCGGGTGGTGGGGCACGCCGGGCGGCTGGTCGTCGGGCGGCTGGCCGGACGCCTGGTGGCCGCGCTGTCGGGGCGTGCCCATTTCTACGAGGGGCACACGCTCGAGCGCGTGACGTTCGCGACGCGCGTAATGGGACGACTCGGCGTTCCCAGGATCGTCCTGACCAACGCCGCCGGGGGCATCAACGAGGGGTTCACACCCGGCACGCTGATGATTCTCGATGATCACATCAATCTCATGGGCGGCAACCCGCTGATCGGATCGAACGACGAGCGGTTCGGTCCACGCTTTCCCGACATGACCCACGTGTACGATCCGGGGCTGCGTGAGGGCGCCGACCTCGCAGCGGCCGAGCTCGACATTCCCGTGCGGCACGGCGTGTACGTCGGCCTCCACGGGCCGAGCTACGAGACGCCGGCCGAAATCCGCTACCTCCGCGCCATCGGCGCCGACGCGGTCGGCATGTCCACCGTGCCCGAGGCTATAGTCGCCCGTCACATGGGTCTCGCCGTGCTCGGCATCTCCTGCATCACCAACCCGGCCGCCGGCGTGATGCGCGAGCCGCTCCGCCACGACGAAGTCATGGAGGTGGCGCACCGCGTGTCGGGCCAGTTCGCCAGCCTGCTGGAGGGCATCATTGGCCGCCTCTGATCCGCTCGTGACCGCCGCCCGTCGCGCCAGGACCCGCGCGCTGGCGCGCTACTCGGGCTTCAAGGTCGGGGCGGCGCTCGAGACCCCCGACGGGTCCATCATCACCGGCTGCAACATCGAGAACGCGTCCTATGGCCTCACGCTGTGCGCCGAGCGCGTGGCGATGTACGCCGCGCTGGCCGCCGGCCACCGCAGGTTCCGGCGCATTGCCGTCGTGGCCGACGCGAAGATTCCGGCCACGCCCTGCGGCCCCTGCCGCCAGATCCTCTGGGAGTTCGGCGGTGATCTCGAGGTGATCGTCGCGAACCTCCGCCGCGAGACCGGCCGCTACCGCCTGGCCGACCTGTACCCGTTGCCGTTCGATGGGCGGACGGCGGGATAGGAGGATAGGAGGATAGGAGGATAGGAGGATAGGAGGATGGGAGGATGGGAGGATAGGAGGATGGGAGGCACAAGGATTGCTCGATAGCCTCGCATGCTCAGTGAACCCAAGTACCGAACTCTCGTCGCCTGGCAGCGCGCTGACGATTTGTTCGTTCGCCTCCATCACGTTGCCGCTCACGCCATTCCGGAGCAGGAGCGGTTCGTACTGACGGCGCAATTGCGACGGGCGGCGCTTTCGGTTCCGGCCAACATCGTTGAAGGAACTGCCCGCCACCACCGGACGGAGGCGAGGCAATTTCTGCGCATCGCCCTCTCGTCCCTTGCCGAAGTGGGGTACTACGTCCATGTGGCCCACCGACTGGGATATCTCTCGGAGACCATACGACTGGAACTCGAATCCGACATCCGGCGTGTCGCGGCTCCGCTGATTGGTCTGATCCGGCGCCAGAGCCGCCTCAGTAGCCAAACCTAGCGTCCCATCCTCCTATCCTCCCATCCTCCCATCCTCCCATCCTCCTATCCTCCCATCCTCCTATCCTCCCATCCCCCCTGCAGTACAATTCCCCCATGTTCCCGACGATCGAGTGGCGCGGCGACGCCGTGGTGATGATCGATCAGCGCAAGCTGCCCGCCGACGAGGTGTACGTCTCCTGCCGGACGGCGGCCGAAGTGGCGCGCGCCATCAAGACCATGGTGATCCGCGGCGCGCCCGCCATTGGCGTGGCCGCGGCGATGGGGCTGGCCCTCGGCGTCAACGGGTCGAAGGCGAGCGGCACCCAGAAGCTGGCGGCCGAGTTCTACAAGCTCTGCGAGCTGATGGCTGCCACGCGTCCCACGGCCGTGAACCTGTTCTGGGCCATCGATCGCATGAAGAGGGCGTTTGCCGCCGGCGTGGCCGCCGGCGAGTCCGTCGAGCAGCTGCAGGCCAGGCTGACTGTCGAGGCCACGGCGATCCACGACGAAGACGTCGCCGGCTGCCGCGCCATCGGCGCCCATGGAGCCTCGATCGTGCCCGACGACGCCCGTGTGCTCACGCACTGCAATGCCGGCGCGCTGGCCACGGCCGGCTACGGGACGGCGCTCGGCGTGATCCGCTGCGCGGTCGAGCGCGGCAAGCGGGTGGTTGTGTTCGCCGATGAAACGCGGCCGTTCCTGCAGGGCGCCAGGCTCACGGCGTGGGAGCTGGTGCGGGACGGCATCGACACCACCGTCATCACCGACAGCATGGCCGCCCCGCTGATGCGCGACGGCCGGATCGATCTGGTCGTGGTCGGGGCGGACCGCATTGCGGCCAACGGCGATACCGCGAACAAGATCGGCACCTACGCGGTGGCCCTGGCGGCGGGCGAGCATCAGGTGCCCTTCTACGTGGCCGCACCCATCTCCACGATCGACCTCGACACGCCCGACGGCACGCGCATCCCGATCGAGGAGCGCAGCGCCCGCGAGGTGACGCACGTCAAGTCCGTCCGGCTCGCGCCGGAAGGCGCCAGGGTCTACAACCCGGCCTTCGACGTCACGCCGCACCGCCTGATCGCCGGCATCATCACCGAGCGGGGAATTGCCCGGCCGCCGTACACCGACTCGCTCGCGGCGATTGTCGGCCGGTCCGTCGCCGCCAGTGCGCAGGCATAACCAGATCCCAGATCCCCAGATCCCCAGATCCCCAGAAACCCAACGATGCGAATGCTCGGCATCGAGACATCGTGCGACGAGACCGCGGCCGCGGTGGTGGAGGACGTGGCGGACGAGTCGCGCCCCTGGCGCCTGCGGTCGAACGTGGTCGCGTCGCAGGCGGCCATCCATCGCGAATGGGGCGGCGTCGTCCCGGAGCTGGCCTCACGCCAGCACGTCCGTGACATCTGCGGAGTCGTCGAGCAGGCGCTGGCCGATGCCGCCATCGGGCTCGACCAGGTGGACGCTATTGCGGTCACCCAGGGGCCCGGCCTCGTCGGATCGCTGCTGGTGGGCGTGGCGTTCGCGAAGTCGCTGGCGGCCGCCCTGCAGGTGCCGCTCGTGCCGACACACCATCTGGCCGGGCACATCGAGTCGCTGGCGCTCGACCACGGGCCGCTGCCGCTGCCGGCCGCCGTGCTGGTCGTCTCCGGCGGGCACACGAGCCTCTACCGCATCGCCGTGCCGGGCTCGTACGATCTCGTCGGCCGCACCCGGGACGATGCCGCCGGAGAGGCGTACGACAAAGTGGCCAAGCTGGTGGGCCTCGGGTACCCGGGAGGGCCGATTGTGGACCGGCTCGCCAGAGGCGGGAACGATCGCGCCGTGGACCTGCCCTCCACCCGGATCACGCACCGCGACCGGAACGCTCCCGGGGTCCCCGGGGCGCTCGACTTCAGCTACAGCGGGTTGAAGACGGCCGTGCTCCGGCACGTCGACCGCCGGCGGGAGTCGGGTGGCTGGCCGCTGGCCGATCAGGAGGTCGCGGACCTCTGCGCGAGCTTCCAGCGGGTCGTCGTCCAGTCGCTGCTCGATCGCCTGTTCGAGGCGGCCGGGCGTCTGGGCGCCAGGAGCGTCGGGATCGCGGGCGGCGTCTCGGCCAACTCGCGCCTGCGCGCCGATGCGCTGGCGCGCGGCGAGCGCGCCGGCCTGCCGGTCTTCATCCCGAGACTGTCGCTCTCCACGGACAACGCGGCCATGATCGCGGCCGCCGGCCTGCGCCGCTTCGCCGCCGGCGTGCGCGCAGGCGCCGACCTCAACGCCGACGCCAGCCTTGCGCTCTGACGTGGTGGATCACGGGATGGCGCGCGGCGCGGCGTCCTGGTCGCTTCGCACGCGGCTCGTCCTGGCCGTCTCGCTCGTCGTCGCGCTCGTGCTCGGCCTGGAGTCGGTGCTCGAGATCCGTCTCTTCGAGGGGGCGACCGCCCGCGAGCTGCGCGAGACGGGCCTGGTCACGGCCCAGGCCGTCGTCGACGACCTCGAGCTGCGCTCGAGCCCCTGGCCGGCCGACGAGATCACCGAGGGACTGCACGAGTTCGCGCGCAGCGCGCCGTCGATTCGCGCCATCTCCGTCGTCCGGCTGGACCACGATCGGCCCGCGATCGTCGGCAGCACCACGTCCGGCGAATCGGATGCGGCGCTGGCCCTGGCGGCCGACACCCTGCGATACGGCGACCAGGGGTGGCGCGACGACGGCGCGATGGCGCGGCTCGCGCTGCGCACGGCGCCGGCGGGCGACGGCCCGGCGGCGGTGGTCGTGACCGTGTCGCTCGCGTCGATGGCCCAGCTGCGTACGCGGGGGCGCCTGGTATCGCTCTGGCTCGTGCCGATCGCGATCGTCGTGCTCACGCTGGTGCTCGATCAGGTGCTGCGCCGACTCGTCTATCGCCCGATCAGGTCGCTCCGTCAGACGATGGTGCGGGCCGGCGCCGGCGACCTCGCCGCGCGCGTCGAGGTCGCGAGGACGGACGAGATGGGAGAGGTCGCCTCCGGGCTCAATCACATGCTCGACCGCCTGGCCGACTTCAACCGGACGCTCGGCGAGCGTATCGAGGCGGTCACCGGCGAGCTCGATCGCACCCACGCGCAGCGCATCGCCGACTCCCAGCGGATGCTGTGGCTGCGCGACGAGCTCGCGCGCGCGGAACGGCTGGCGGCGGTCGGCCAGACGGCGGCCAGCGTGGCGCACCAGATCGGCACGCCGCTCAACCTGATTTCAGGCCACGTGCAGCTGCTGCTGGCGCGCGAGGGGCTGGACCCCGATCTCGCGCGCCGGCTCGAGCTCGTGCAGCAGCAGATCCACCGGGTCGCCGACGCGGTGCGCGGCCTCGTGCAGCGGACCCGCCGTCATGCCGAGCCGGCGGCCGTGGACGTCGCGGCGCTGCTGCAGTCGATTGCGGATCTCGTCCGTCCCCGGCTGGCGGCCCTGGGCATCCGACTCTCGCTCGGCATCCCGCCCGCCCTGCCCGCCGTCGTGGGCGACAGCGACGAGCTCGAGATGGCGCTGCTCAATCTGATGACCAACGCGATCGATGCCATGCCCGACGGGGGCGACTTGCGCCTGGCCGCCGACGCGGGAGACGATGGCGTGAGGGTCACGGTGACGGACACGGGAGGCGGCATTCCGCCTGAGCTCCTGCCACGGATCTTCGAGCCGTGGGTCACGACCAAGCCGCCCGGCCACGGCACCGGCCTCGGGCTGAGCATCACGCGCGACGTGGTGACCCGCCTCGGCGGCGCGATCGTGGCCGAACGGGCCGCGGGCGGCGGCACCGCGTTCACCATCACCTTGCCGCTCCACGACGGCGCATCTCCGGACCATGGCCACCCTGCTGATCGTTGACGACGACCCCGAGACCGTGCGGTTCATCGAGGAGCTGCTCGCCGGCCCCGGCCGCAGGATCCTGAGCGCCACCACGCCGGACCAGGCCCTTGGCCTCGCGCGGGAGCGCGACCCGGACGTGGTCGTGTCGGACATCAACCTGAACGCGGATCGCAGCGGCCTCGACCTGCTGCGCGCGCTGCGCAACGCCGGCAGCCGGGCACGCGTGGTCCTGATCAGCGGCTTCGGCACGCTCGAGACCGCGGTGGACGCGGTGCGGAACGGCGCCTTCGACTACATCAGCAAGCCGTTCGACATTGCCGAGGTCAAGGCGACCGTCGAGCGCGCGCTCAGCGCGCCGGAGGCGCCGGAAGATGCGCCCGAGCCCGTGAACGCCCCGCCCGGGCTCATCGGCCGCTCGGCGGCCATGCTGGCCGTCTACAAGCTGGTGGCGCACGCCGCCAATGCCGACGCCCCGGTCCTGATTGTCGGCGAGAGCGGCACGGGCAAGGAGCTCGTCGCCCGCGCCATCCATCGCCACGGCCGTCGCGCGGCACGGCCGTTCGTCCCCGTCAACTGCGGCGCGCTCACCGAGACGCTCCTCGAGTCCGAGCTCTTCGGCCACACCCGCGGGTCCTTCACCGGCGCGGTCAGCGACGCGCGCGGCGTCTTCGAGCAGGCGCAGGGCGGCACCATCTTCCTGGACGAAGTGGGCGAGACCTCGCCGGCGCTCCAGGTGAAGCTGCTGCGCGTGCTGCAGGAAGGCGAGGTGCGGCCGGTCGGTGGCAGCCGGACGGTGAAGGTGGACGTGCGCGTGCTCGCCGCGACCAACACCGATCTCGAGCAGGCGGTGGCCGCGGGCCGCTTCCGCCAGGATCTGTTCTATCGGCTGAACGTGCTGGTGGTCCGCGTCCCGCCGCTCAGCGCGCGCCGTGAGGACATCCCGCTGCTCGTGGACCGCTTCCTCAGGGGCGCCTGCGGACGCGCGGGCCGCAGCATCGCCCTGTCGCCCTCGGCGCTCGACCGGCTGGTCGCCCATGACTGGCCGGGCAACGTACGCGAGCTCGAGAACACGATCGAGCGCCTGGTGCTCACCGCCCGCGGTTACGTGATCACCGCCGACGACGTGTCCCAGGCGTCCGGGCCGGCGGATCCGCGGCTGGGCCGGCCCGACCTCGAGCGCCTGCTGTTCGACGGCCTGCCCACGCTCGACGAGCTCGAGCGGCGCTATCTGGGCCACGTGCTGGCGGCCGTCGGGGGCAATCGCACCCGCGCCGCCGAGACGCTGGGCATCGACCGGCGCACGCTCTACCGCATGGCGGAGCGCTTCGGCCTCGCCCTGCCCGGGAGCTCCGGCGCCGACACGGAGCGCTCATGAGGAACGAAGGCCGGGGCCCCGCTCACGCCCCGGCCTCCGACGTGACTCCGAGCGTCGAGCGCCGACTACTTCTGGGGCGTCGCCGACGGGTGGGTGTCGCCGGCAGCCGGCGCGTGGTGATGCTTGATTGCCGCGCCGACCATGACCGACGTGGCGGTCTGCACCCCGTTGGCCTGGGTGAACCGGACCTTGACGGGCTGGCCGTTCAGAGACGAGAGCTGGTCGGCTGTCATCGTCTTCGACCCCTGATGGACGCTCGTCGAGTCGCCGAGGACGAAGTTCTCGTCGCCCTTGCTGGTCTTCACCGTGAGGGTCTTGCTGGCGCCGTCGAACTTCTCGATGGTCCCGGTCGCCGCCATCGACGCGGTCTTCGGCTTGTGGCCCGCCGCCGGGGCCGCCGTCACCACGGCCGCGGGCAGTGCCAGGGCTCCCGCGAGCGTCAGTACCTGCAGTGTCGTTCGCATGCTCGTCTCCTCCATGCCGCCGCGCAGGGCGCGGCGGGCTCGATGCGGGACGCAGGGTCAAGAGCCGTGCCAGGCCCGGCAGCGCCGCCCTCCCGGGCGGGCGCGCCTCGGGCCGGGGCGCGGACCGTGCCGGCACGCCGGCGCACAGCAGAAGCGCCCCAGCGTGGCGGGACGGTATGATGGCCGTGCGATGACGGTGCACACCGACTATCTCTGGTTCGAGACGAAGCGCCGCCGCGAGATCGTCCGGATCACGGACGAGGTCGCCGCCATCGTCAGCCGGAGCGGCGTCCGCGAGGGGATGGTGCTCGTGTCGGCCATGCACATCACCGCCGGTGTCTACGTGAACGACTGGGAGAGCGGGCTCATCGCCGACATCCAGGACTGGCTGGAGCAGCTGGCGCCCGCACGGCCCGACTACCGCCACCACCAGACCGGCGAGGACAACGCCGATGCGCACCTGAAGCGCATGATCGTCGGTCACCAGGTCGTCCTGCCGATCACGGCCGGCGCCCTCGACCTCGGGCCCTGGGAGCAGCTGTTCTACGCGGAGTTCGACGGCCAGCGCCGCAAGCGCGTGGTCGTCAAGGTGATGGGCGAGGCATGAGCCCCGATCCGTTCGATCTGGTGCGCGACTGGTTCGCCGCCTATAACCGCGGGGAGCTGGACCTGCTCGAGGCCTACTACGGGCCCACCGCCTCGCTCGAACAGGACGACGGGCTGACGCAGAGCCGGGACGGGATCCGCGCGGTGATCGGGCGGCACTTCGCCGAGTGGCAGCCCGCGCTCGACGGCGGCATCCGGCGCCGCGTGCGGATGATCGGCCGGGTCGAGAGCGGGCTGATTCACGCCGAGTGGATCGAGCGCGAGCGCAAGCAGCCGGAAGGCGTGGTGCGGGAGCGTCGCGGATACAGCGACTTCGTCGTGGACGGGAGCCACATCCTCACCCAGCGGGAGGTCGCCTCCGATGGCCCCCCGGTCCCCGATTCGATGCCGCCCCCGGCCGACGTCGTGACGCCGTCGCGGCAGTACCCGCCCCGCCCCGTGGTGGGCGTGGGCGGCGTGATCGTGGACGACGGGCGGGTCGTCCTGATCAAGCGGAAGTACGAGCCCCTCGCGGGCCAGTGGAGCCTGCCCGGCGGCACGCTGGAACTGGGCGAGTCGCTCGAGTCGGGCGTCGCGCGCGAGCTGCGCGAGGAGACCGGCGTCGAGGTCGAGGTCGGGCCGGTGGTCGAGGTCTTCGATCGCATCCTCCTCGACACCGGAGGCCGCGTTCGGTACCACTTCGTCCTGGTGGACTACCTCTGCCGGCCGCTCGGCGGCCGGCTGGCGGCCGGATCGGACGTGGCCGACGCCGTGCTCGTCGAGCCGACGGATCTGGCGGGTTACCGGCTCACGCCCAAGGCGCTCGCGGTGATCGAGCGCGCGCTGTCGATGGTCCCCGACGCGTTTCATTGATCATTGATGATTGACGATTGACGATTGAAAGAACCTGCGAACCGAGAACCCGTCACTACGGCTATATCATGCAGCGGCCATGACTTCGGGGGCGAGCCTGGAGCTCGACATGATCCAGACGCTCGCGCTCGCCGCCGTGCTGCTGTTCGTCGGCTACGCGGTCCGCAAGCGCGTCGGCGTGCTGGACACCTACAACATTCCCGCCCCCGTGGTCGGCGGGTTTCTCTTTGCCGCCCTGGCCCTGACACTGCGCGCGGCGGGCGCCCTGACCGTCCGATTCGACACCACGCTGCAGGCACCGCTCATGGTGGCGTTCTTCACGACCGTCGGCCTTGGTGCCAGCCTGAGCCTGCTCCGACGCGGCGGCCCCCAGGTGGCCGTCTTCTGGCTGCTCGCCACGGTGCTGGCGGCCGTGCAGAACCTCGCCGGAGTCACCGCGGCCCGCGCGCTCGGCGTGAGCCCGATGCTCGGCCTCGTGGCCGGCTCCATCACCATGACCGGAGGTCACGGCACCGGTGCGGCCTTCGGTCGGCTGCTCGAGCAGCAGTACGGCTTCGCCGGCGCCCTCCCGCTCGCGATGGCCGCCGCGACGTTCGGCCTGGTGTCGGGCGGCCTGCTGGGTGGCCCGGTGGCCACCTGGCTGCTGCGCCGCCATCACCCGGCTCACCTGCCGCAGGGTTCCCCGACCGTGGCCGGCCTGTCGCACGCGGCCCTGGACGAGGAGATCGATACCGAGATGGCCGGGGAGGCGCCCACCGCGTACAGCCTGCTGGGTACGATGACGGTGATCCTCGTGGCCATGGCCCTGGGAGCGGTCCTGAGCGGTTGGCTGGGTCGCTGGATGACGCTGCCGGCCTACATCGGCGCCATGCTGGTGGCCTCGGCGATTCGCAATGCCGCGGACCTGAGCGGCCGCGCCCTGATCCGGCAGCGTATCGTGGACGATCTCGGAAGCATTGCGCTCGCGCTGTTCCTGGCGATGGCGCTGATGTCGCTGCGCCTGTGGGAGCTCGTGGACCTGGCGCTGCCGCTCCTTGCCATCCTGGCGATGCAGGTGGTCATCATGGGCGCCTTCGCGTACCTGATTACCTTCCGCGTCATGGGCGGCGACTACGATGCCGCGGTCATGGCGGGAGGTCACTGCGGCTTCGGACTGGGGGCCACGCCCAACGCGGTGGCGAACATGGAAGCGCTGACGGCCCGCTACGGGCCCGCCCCGCGCGCGTTCCTCGTCGTCCCGATGGTGGGGGCGTTCTTCATCGACTTCACCAACGGGTTGCTGATCACGGGGTTCATCAATTGGGTGAGATAGGAGGATGGGAGTATAGGAGGATGGGAGGATAGGAGGATGGGAGGATAGGAGGATGGGAGGATGGGAGTTGACGACCTTTCCACGGCCCTCAGCCGTGAGGCGGCCTGGGCGCTGGTGACCGAGTGGACGGCGAGCGAGAGTCTCCGGAAGCACATGCTCGCCGTCGAGGCGGCGGTGCGCGGGTATGCGCGCGAGTGGGGCGAGGACGCGACCGCATGGGGTGTGGTGGCTCTGCTGCACGATTTCGACTACGAGCGCCACCCGGACCAGGAGAACCACCCGTTCCGCGGCGTGGATCACCTCACGCGGCTCGGCTATCCGGCATGGGTGACGCGCGCCATCCTGTCCCATGCCGACTACAGCGGCGTTCCGCGCGAGACGCGGCTCGAGCACACGCTGTTTGCCTGCGACGAGATGTCGGGCTTCGTCACCGCCGCCGCCCTGGTCCGTCCAAGCAAGAGCCTGCTGGACCTGGAGGCGTCGTCCGTGCTGAAGCGGATGAAGGACAAGGCATTCGCCCGCGCGGTCAGCCGCGAGGATCTCAGGCGCGGCGCAGAGGAACTGGGGCTGCCGCTCGAGACGCACGTCGCCAACGTCATCCGGTTCATGCGCGAGCAGGCCGCCTCGCTCGGGCTCGCGGGCCCTTCGACACCCCGTTCGTCCTGAGCGTGTCGAAGGACGAACGTCGCGCAGGACAGGCCCGAACTTCGCCCGCGGCCGGCGCGTATCAGGAAGAGGAGCATGGCTGAGACGGAGACCTCCGCCCCGGGTGTGGTGGACGACGCCACGCCGGTGGTCGACCTGCAGGCCCTGAGCGTCAACTACGGGCGGAACTGGGCCTTGCGGGACGTATCGGCCACCTTCCGCGCGGGCGCCACCGGCCTGCTCGGCCCGAACGGCGCCGGCAAGAGCACGCTCATCAAGAGCCTGCTCGGCTTTCTCACGCCAGCCGGCGGATCGCTGCGCGTGCTCGGCCTGGACGTGGCGGCCCACCCGCTCGAGATCCGCGCGCGCATCGGCTACATGCCCGAGACCGACGGGCACATCCCCGGCATGACGGCGGTCGCCTTCGTGGCGTACTGCGGCGAGCTGGCCGGCCTCGGCCGCGTGGACTCGATACAGCGCGCCCACGAGGTGCTGTACTACGTGGGCCTCGGCGAGGCGCGTTACCGGAAACTCGAGACCTACTCGACAGGCATGAAGCAGCGCATCAAGCTCGCACAGGCCCTGGTGCACGATCCCGATCTGCTGTTCCTCGACGAGCCGACCAACGGGATGGACCCGCGCGGGCGCGACGAGATGCTGGAGCTCATCCGCGATCTCGGCCACCGGAAGGGCATGAACCTGATCCTCTGTTCGCACCTGCTGCCCGACGTCGAGTTCTGCTGCGACGAGGTGGTGGTGATGGACAAGGGCCGCGTGGCGGCCCAGGGCCCGATCGCCGAGCTCAAGGGCCCGCGCGGCCGCGTGTTCGAGATCCGCGCCAAGAGCGGCCAGGATCGGCTGGTCGCCGCCTGTCGCGGCGCCGGCTACGAGTGCCACGAGACCGACGAGGACGTGATGCGCGTGTTCGTGCCCGAAGGGCAGGGGCCCCATGACCTGTTCGCGCTCGCCGCGCGCGAGGGGCTCCAGCTCAGACACCTGCGGCCGAGCGTGCCCACGCTCGAGGACGTCTTCGCCCGGGCCGTCGGAGAGGACTGATGCCAATACACGACCAGGGCTACCGGCGGTTCGGCGGCCGGCGCGACCAGGTCGGGCGCGCGTGGATGGTGATTGCCGGCGCGGGCATCCGCTCGCTCGTCGCCCGTCGTCTCTTCCTGGGGCTGCTCCTCGTCTCGTATGGCAATTTCCTGTTCCGCTGCGTCCAGATCTACCTGTCGGCGAACTTCGCCCAGGTCGCCTTCCTCGCCCCCACCGCGCAGACCTTCCGCGAGTACCTCGAGCAGCAGGAGATCTTCGTCTTCTTCATCACGATCTTCGTCGGTGCAGGGCTGATCGCCAACGACCGGCGTGCCAACGCGCTGCAGATCTACCTCTCGAAGCCGCTGACCCGGCTGGAGTACGTGGCCGGCAAGGCCGCGACGCTCCTCCTGTTCCTGCTGGCCGTCACCTGGCTGCCGGCGATGCTCCTGCTCGTCGTGCAAATCCTGTTCGCCGGCAGCTTCGCGTTCCTGCAGAAGAACGCGTTCCTGTTCCCGGCCATCACCGTCTACTCGTTCATGCAGGTCATGCTGGCGACCTTCACGATGCTGGCGCTCTCGTCGCTCTCGAAGAGCGCCCGCTTCGTCGGCATCATGTATGCGGGCCTGATCTTCTTCACCGACGCGATCTTCGCCACGCTCAAGTACCTGATGAACGCGAGCAGCGCCTCGCTCGTTTCGCCCACGCAAACCCTGGCGCAGCTCGGCGACGCCATCTTCCGCGTCCAGCCGCGGTACGACACCCCGACGCTCGGCTCGCTGCTCGTGATCGTCGCGCTGGTGGCCGGCTCGGCGCTGATCCTGGAGCGCCGCATTCGCGGCGTGGAGGTCGTCGCGTGACGCCCGACGGCCCGGCGATCATCGAAGCGGACCACCTGAGCAAGTGGTACGGCCAGGTCATCGGCCTGAACGACGTGTCGGTCCAGGTGCCGCCCGGCATCACGGGCCTGCTCGGCCCGAACGGCGCGGGCAAGTCCACCTTCATGAAGCTCGTCACCGGGCAGCTGAAGCCGAGCAAGGGCACCGTCCGTGTGCTGGGCCAGCCGATCTGGGGGAATCCCGGACTCTTCTTCCGCATCGGATTCTGCCCGGAGCAGGACGCCTTCTACGAACGGATGACAGGCCTCGAGTGGGTGTCGGCGCTCGTCCGCCTGAACGGCCTGGGCGAGCAGGACGCGCTCGCCGCGGCACGCACCGCCCTCGACAGGGTGGACCTGCTGCCGGCGGCCGACAAGCGCATCGGGGCTTACAGCAAGGGCATGCGACAGCGTGTGAAGCTGGCCCAGGCCCTCGTCCACGATCCCGAGCTGCTGATCCTCGACGAGCCCCTCTCCGGCATGGACCCGATCATGCGGCGCAAGACGATCCGCCTGATCAAGGAATGGGCGCGCGCCGGCAAGAGCATCCTGGTCTCGAGCCACATCCTGCACGAGATCGAGGCGATGACGTCGAACATCCTCCTGGTCCACAACGGCCGCATCCTGGCGGAGGGCAACGTCCACCAGATCCGGGACCTGATCGACGAGCACCCGCACACCGTCTACATCAAGGCCGCGGATCCGCGGGCGCTGGCCCGCCGCTTCCTGGCGGACGACAACATCCTCAGCCTGAAGTTCGATCCGGGCGCGCTCATCATCCAGACCGGCAGACCCGACGTGTTCTACACGCGGCTGACCGAGCTGGCCGCGACGGGCGAAGCCGGGGACGTCGACGAGGTCACCTCGCCGGACGACAACCTCCAGGCGGTGTTCGAATACCTCGTCAAGTAGCGTTCCGCATTGACCATTGACGATTGACGATTGACGATTGACGATTGAAGGCCGACACGATGAGCGACGCAGGGACCCGGCCCGAGCCGGTCGTCGGAGGGGAAGCGCCCGCGGCCACGCCGCGCACGCCGTCGATGATGACGGCGTCGCTGCGCGTATTCGACCTGTCGCTGGCCGAGATGCTCTGGTCGCGCCGGACCGTCTTCCTGGCGCTCGTGGTCGGCGGGCCCGTCGTCATCGCCGTAATCCTCCGCATCGTCGAGCTCATGCAGATCCCGGCCCTCAGGGTGAACGGCGTCCGCATGGGCGGGCCGGGCATCTTCGGGCTGATTCTCTGGTTCCTGTTCCTGCGCTTCATCGTCCCGATCCTCGGCATCTTTTACGGCACGTCGCTGATTGCCGACGAGGTGGAGGACAAGACGATCACGTACCTCTTCACCAGGCCGATTCCACGGGCCGCCGTACTGGTCGGCAAGTTCCTCGCGTACCTCGCGTCGACGGTGCTGATCGTGCTGCCCTCGGTGATGCTCGTGTATTTCCTGGTGGTGCCGATTGGCGGGGGCAGCATTGCCTCGACGTTCCCGGACCTGCTGCGGGACCTCGGCCTGCTGGCCGTCGGACTGTGCGTCTACGGGGCCCTGTTCGCCGCCGTCGGGGCCTGGATCCGCAGGCCGGTCCTGTTTGGCCTTTTCTTCGCCTTCGGGTGGGAAAACTTCGCCATGGCGCTGCCGGGGTACCTGAAGCGTTTCACCGTGGCGTTCTACACGCAGGGGCTGGTCCCGCATGCCATGCCGCAGCAGGATCTGCTCTCGGTCCTGCAGTCGTTCTTCCGGGAGGACGTTTCGGCGGCGCAGGCTTTGGTGACCCTGGCTGGTGTGGCCGCGCTGGCCCTGTTCCTGGCGGCTCGCGCCGTGGAGCGGCGCGAGTACGTGCTGGAGCAATAACCGGGCCGGACTGCGGAACTCGACTCGCCCCAGGGCCGTATAACCAGCCAGAGGACTCTCCAGAATGACCAGGCGGACCCGCTACTTCGTCTTCGGCTCGGTCACCGTGCTGCTCGTGGGGCTCTGCACCGGCCTGGTGGCCTACTACACCGGCATGCCGATGGGAGCCTTCGGCGGCACGACCGGTCCCGCCGAACTGCGGTACGTGCCGCCGGATGCCTCCGTCGTCGCATACGCGGACGTGCAGGAGGTCATGCGTTCGGAGTTCCGCCAGAAGATCCACAGCGCGCTCGGCCAGAACGAGGACGGCCAGAGGGAGTTCCAGCGCCAGACCGGCATCGACATCGAGCACGACATCGACCACGTCGTGGCGTTCACCGAGCCGGGGGGAGAGTCGCACGACAAGGGGATGCTCCTGGCCGCCGGCCGGTTCGATCAGGGCAAACTGGAGGCGCTCGCCCGCGAGCATGGTGGCCACGCCGAGGACTACAAGGGCCGGCGGCTGGTGACGATGCTGGGCGGGTATCACGACGGCGACGAGCCGGAGGAGAAGGCGCCTGAGACGGCGAACGATACCGACCACAGGTTCGCGGTGGCGTTTCTCTCGCCAGGCCTCGTGGCCGTGGGCGGCACCAGCGCGATCCGGCAGGCGATCGATCGGCAGGGCGGCCAGAGCGTCCTCGACAATCACGAGATGATGGACCTGGTGAAGGACCTGGACAACAACAGCGCCTGGGCGGTCGGCCGCTTCGACGCGCTCGTCAGCCAGGCCGCGCTCCCCGAAGGCGTGAAGAACCAGATTCCGTCCGTGAAATGGTTCTCGGCCAGCGCCCACGTGAATGGCGGGCTGCGGGGCACGATTCGCGCCGAGGCACGCGACGAGCAGGCCGGGCAGAATCTGCGCGACGTGGTCAACGGGTTCCTGGCGCTCGCCCGCATGCAGGCCGGCTCGAAGCCCGAAATGCAGGCGCTCGTCAACTCGCTGCAGCTCTCGGGCCAGGGCAAGACCGTGTCGCTGGCGTTCGAGGTCCCCAGCGAGGTCATCGGCCTCATGGGCCCGCACAAGCGCGCCGAGGACTGACTAGGAGGATGGGAGGATGGGAGGATAGGAGGATGGGATCCCATCCTCCCATCCTCCCATCCTCCTATCCTCCCATCCTCCTTGTGGCCCCGTCCCCCTCGATCTACACTCTCCCCGGCTGATCTGCCGATGTCTTCCGAGCTGGGGTTCTTCTACGGCACGCTGATGACCGGCTTCGACCGGCGGCGCCGCCTCGGCATGGATGCCAGGATGTCCTTCCGGGGGCGCGGCTGGATCCAGGCCGCGCTCTTCGACCTGGGCTTGTATCCGGCAGCCGTGCCCGCCTCCGACAGCAAGGTGTGGGGCGAGGTGTTCGCGCTCGACGACGCCGGGACGGTGCTTGGAGCCCTGGACGAGATTGAAGGCTTCCGGCCGGACGACCCGGACACGAGCCTGTACGTGCGTCGCCTCATCCCCGTGTATCTGGAGGACGGCACGTCGGCCGACGCGTGGGCCTACTTCTACAACGCGCCGCTCGGCCATGCGCCCCGCATCGAATCGGGCGACTACCTCGGATACCTGCGGGTCAGGTAGGGAGTGCGACTCCGTTCCTTCACGTTGACCCTCTGCCTGCTGGCCGGCGTTGCGCTCGACGCACAGACGCCGCCGCGCGACCCCAGGGTGGAGCAGATTGTATCGGCCGTCTCCGCCAACCGTCTCGCCGAAACCGTCGCCCGGCTCGCCGGGTTCGGCACACGGCACCTCTACTCGGATGCCGAGTCGCCGACACGAGGCATCGGCGCGGCGCGCGAGTGGATTCGCCAGCAGCTCATTGCCGCCAGCCCGCGCCTGCAGGTTGCGTTCGACACCTATCAGGTGGCCGCGCAGGGCGGGCGCCTGCCGCGCGACGTGGAGCTGCGGAATGTCGTCGCGGTGCTCCCGGGCAGGTCGCCGCGTCGAATCTACGTGAGCGGGCACTACGACTCGGTCGCCAGGCGCACGGACGGAACGGGCGGCCCGGGCGGCTTCGACTGGACGCGCGCCGACAACGACGCGCCCGGCGCCAACGACGACGGGAGCGGCACCGCGGTCGTGCTCGAGCTTGCGCGGGCCATCGGGCAGAGCGGCGTGGACTTCGACGCGACCATCGTCTTCGTCGCGTTTGCCGGCGAAGAGGAAGGGCTGATCGGCTCGAGTCTCCACGCGGCGCGCGCCGCAGCCGGGCACTGGCCGATTGACGCGGTCCTGAACAACGACATCGTCGGCGGCAGCCGCGGCGGAGGCGGACTGGTCGCAAGCGATCGGGTGCGGGTGTTCTCAGAGGGCCCGGAAGACTCGCCGTCGAGGGCGCTGGCCCGATACGTCCGCCGCCAGGGGGCGCGGTACGAGCCCGGACACGACGTGGTACTGGTCGCCCGTGCCGACCGGTTCGGTCGCGGCGGCGACCACACCCCGTTCAACCAGCAGGGGTTCGCGGCCGTCCGCGTCACCGAGGCGCGCGAGAACTACAGCCGGCAGCACAGCGTGGACGACACGCCCGACGGTGTGGATGCGGGCTACCTGCAGCGTAATGCCCGGATGGATGCCGCGGCTCTCGCGTCGCTGGCGTTGGCGCCGCCGTCACCGGACGTGGTGGACGATCACGGCAGACCGCGGCTGTCACGCGGCGCGAGCGGTTACGACGCCCACCTCGAGTGGGCGCCCTCGCCTGGCGCCGCCGCCTATCGCGTGTTCTGGCGGAGCGCCTGGGCCGCCGACTGGGAGCATGAGCGGACGGTCGGCGTCGCATCGGAAGCGACACTGCCGGATGTCTCGATCGACGATGTCGTGGTGGCGGTCGCGGCCGTGGACGCCGCAGGCAACGAGAGCCTCGTCAGCGCCTACGTGATGCCGTCGCGCCCCCTGCAGCCAGTGAAGACCGTCCCTTAGTGCTCAGCACCATCGGCACCGCACCTCGGCACCCCAGCACCCTCAGCACCGCACCTTCGGCACCCCAGCACCCTCAGCACCTTCAGCACCCGTCCTATGCCTGCCTCCCCGTCTTGATGGCCTCCACGAACTCGCCAATCGCCAAGGCCACCCACTCGGGCACGTCCACGAATTCGATGCCGGCCCGATAGAGCACGCCCTCCGGGTCCACATCCTCGATCCGGCAATGGACCACACGTCCCTTCACCACGACGGTCACGCTGCCGAGCGACAATCGGAAGTCGTGCAAGGAATTCAGCTGCAACGGGAACGAGGTCTCGATTTGTGCCCCACCCCGACTGAGTTCTTTGATATGGAGGCTCTGCTGCACCGATGCAGCGCCGGGGAGGTCGCCGAGGATCTGGATGCGCTCGAAATCGCGCCGGCCTTCTGGCATGTGGGAGGAAATATACCAGATCGGCGAAATCCGGCCGGCAGACGTCAATGCAGCCGGAGGGGTGGCAGCGCCGCGTAATCGGCGTGGTCGTCGTCCGTGTCGGTGTCCTGCTCGGACGCTCTCTCGACGTCCGACGCGTAAGTGACGATGGGGATGTCTTTCGTGTCGGGGTCGAGCTTCAACATCGACAGGAGCTGGAAGCCGCCCATCGTATCGATGCGCATCGACAGCACCACGAGGTCGGGCTGCTCGCGCCGGATGACCGAGTACGCGTGGTGACCGGCTTCGGCGAAGACCAGGTCGTACTGACCGCCCTCGAGTGCCACTTCGAGCAGATCGAGGACGTCCTGGTTCCCGTCCACCACAACCACCCGCTTCAGCAACCGCGCCGGAAATGTCGCCTGTCCCCGCTCGATGGTCTGCACGTTGACCTCTGCACCCTGACGATTCAAGAATCGAGCCACCCGACTGCCGAGTCTGCCTGCCCGTTTTGCGCCACCCTGGCGCGGGTGTCCACCGCCGCGGAACGTCTCTGCAGCGCAGGAACTGCCACTTCGCGGCATCTTTAGTGGACTCCTGTACTCGTGAGACACCGCGTCCCACACCCGGGTTTCAGCCCGACGCCCTGAAAATCGGCACGAAGCCGCAGACTCTTCAGATGCTGACGTAACGAGGCGGAGGAAGTTCCGGCTCGACCTTGCGCACGGTGTCCGAGTACGGCACTCTGGGCGGCATGTCCATTCCTGAAACACCCACATCTCCATACCGCAACTTCATCAACGGCGAGTGGGTCCCTTCGTCTTCTGGCGATACTTTCGACAACCGTAACCCGGCGAACCAGGACGACCTGGTGGGAGTCGTGCCCCGCTCGGGTCCCGACGATGTCGGCCAGGCAGTCGACGCGGCGGCTGACGCCTTCCCGCGCTGGCGGCTCGTGCCGGCGCCGAAGCGTGCAGAGATCCTGTACCGTGCCGCGCAGATCTTGTCCGAGCGCAAGGAAGCCCTGGCCAGGACGATGACCCGGGAGATGGGCAAGGTCCTGGACGAAACTCGTGGCGACGTGCAGGAAGCCATCGACATGAGTTATCTGATGGCAGGTGAGGGGCGCCGGATGTTCGGGCAGACGGTGCCCTCGGAGCTGCGCGACAAGTTCGCGATGTCGCTGCGCCAGCCGATCGGCGTCTGCGGGATGATCACGGCGTGGAACTTTCCGATCGCCGTCCCCTCGTGGAAGATCCTCCCTGCGCTGGTCTGCGGCAACACGGTCGTCTTCAAGCCGGCCGAGGAGGCCCCGCACTCCGCGGTCAATTTCGTGCAGGCGCTCGCCGATGCCGGCGTGCCCCCGGGCGTGCTCAACCTGGTGCTCGGCGATGGCCCGGGGACGGGTGCGCCGCTGGTCGCGCACCCCGACGTGCAGGTCGTGTCGTTCACCGGCTCCACCGAGACCGGGCGGCTCGTGAACGAAGCGGCGGCTCCCACGTTCAAGAAGGTGCACCTCGAGATGGGCGGCAAGAACGCCATTCTCGTCATGGACGATGCGAACCTCGACCTGGCGGTGGACGGCGCGCTCTGGGGAGGGTTCGGCACCACGGGGCAGCGGTGCACGGCGGCCAGCCGCGTGATCGTCCACGAGAAGGTCTACGTCCCGTTCGTCCGGGCGTTCATGGATCGCGCCCGGGCCCTGCAGGTGGGCGACGGTTTGGCCGCCGGCACGCAGATGGGCCCCAGCGTCAGCCGCGCGCAGCTCGAGCGGGTCATGGAGTACGTGAAGGTCGGTCAGGAGGAGGGCGCCACGCTCGTCACCGGAGGCCACCCCCTGACGACCGGGGACTGGGCGAAGGGCTTCTTCCACCAGCCGACGATCTTCGGGGACGTGAGCCGGACGATGCGGATCGCGCGCGAGGAGATCTTCGGGCCGGTCGTGGCGGTCGTCCCGTGCACCTCGTTCGAGGAGGCCATCGACATCGCCAACGACGTCGCGTACGGCCTGTCGGCCTCGATCTACACGCAGGACATCAACCGGGCGTTCACGGCCATGCGCGACATCTACACGGGCCTGTTCTACGTGAATGCGCCGACCATTGGCGCCGAGGTGCACCTGCCGTTCGGCGGCACGAAGGCCACGGGGAATGGTCACCGCGAGGCGGGGCAGGCGGCGCTGGACGTCTTCTCCGAGTGGAAGTCGGTCTACGTCGACTTCAGCGGCAAGCTCCAGCGCGCGCAAATCGACGTGGTGGAGATCTAGTCGACGCTGAAGGTGCTGAAGGTGCTCAGGGTGCTGTCGTGCTGAGGGTGCGGTGCTGCAGGTGCCGATTGTGCTGAGGGTGCGGCACCAGCGTCACTGCGCCGCACTCCGGTCACGCAGCTCAAACACTCGCGGCACTCTGGCTACCACACCTCAGCACTCCCGGCACTCTGGCTACCGCACCTCAGCACTCCCGGCACTCCAGCACCCGACCTTCAGCATCTTCAGCACCCCAGCACCTTCAGCACCGATGATGATGCGCCGCCTCCCCCCCGTCCTTCTGGCGGCTCTACTGTGCCTGGCCGCCGCGTCGGCGCCTCCTCTGGCGCAGTCGGTCATCCCCGCCCCGCGAGAGGTGCTGGGCTTCACCCCCGGCGACGACTACAGGCTCGCTGATTTCAGCCAGCTTCGCGACTACTTCCAGAAGCTCGATGCGGCGTCCGATCGCGTGCGGGTGACCTCGGCGGGCGAATCCACCGAAGGCCGCGAGATGCTCGTGGCGGTCATCTCGTCCGAGGCAAACCTTGCGCGGCTCGAGCACTACAAGAACATCGCCCGGCGCCTGGCGCTCGTGCGGGGCGTCGCGCCCGACGAGGCGCGGGCCCTGGCGGCCGAGGGCAAGGCCATCGTATGGATCGACAACGGTTTGCATGCCAGCGAGGTGGCCACGGCGCAGCACTCGATGCTGCTGGCGTACCGCGTGGCGACCGACGAGAGTCCGGAGATGCGGCAGATCCGGGACAACGTGATCCTCGTGCTGCTGCCGGCGATCAACCCGGACGGCCTGGACATGGTGGCGCACTGGTACCGCCGGAACCTCGGAACACCCTACCAGGACAGCCCGCTCCCGTGGCTGTACCAGAAGTACGTCGGGCACGACAACAACCGGGACTTCTACATGCAGACGCAGCAGGAGACGCGCGTGCTCAGCCGCCTCCTGTACCGCGACTGGCTGCCCGAGGTCACCTACAACCAGCACCAGGGCACCTGGCCGCCGCGGATCTTCGTGCCGCCGTTCCCCGATCCGTTCAACCCGAACATCGACCCGCTCGTGATGCGTGGAATCGACCTCGTCGGCGGCGCGATGCTGCACCGGTTCGAACGTGAGGGCAAGGACGGCGTGATCTCGCGCTACGAGTTCTCCACCTGGTACGACGGCTCGATCAGGACAACGGCGTACTTCCACAACATGGTGGGCATCCTGACGGAGACCGGGCACGCCTCGGCCACGCCGTTCACCTACGACCCGGCCGATTTCCCGAAGGCGCTCGACAACGGCGTCTCGACGCTCCAGCCCTCCACGACGTACCCGCATCCCTGGCTCGGCGGTACGCTGCACCTGGCCGACGCGGTGGACTACATGCTCACCGGGTCGCTGGCCGTCCTGGAGGTGGCGGCGAAGTACCGGTCCCAGTTCCTGTACGACATCTACGACGTCGGGGCGCGGCAGGTCCGGAAGGGCGGCTCCGAGGCGCCGGTCGCGTTCGTGATCCCGGCCGGGCAGCACGATCCGCCGGTGGCCGCGCGCCTCGTCGAGACGCTCATGCTCGGCGGCGTGGAAGTGCACCGGGCCCTGGCAGACTTCATCGCCGACGGCCAACCCTACGCGGCTGGAAGCTGGGTGGTCCGGATGGACCAGCCGTTCCGGCCCTTCGCACTCGACATGCTGGCGTCGCAGCACTACCCGGACATGCGGAGCAGTCCCGGCGGGCCGCCCATCCCGCCGTACGACACGGCGGGCTGGACGCTGGCCTACCAGATGGGCGTCCGGGCGGTGCCCGTGGAGAAGCCGTTCGAGGCGTCGCTCGCGCGGCTGGAGGAGCCGCCGCGCGTTGTCGGCCGCATTCTGAACGGCCCCGGTGCGGTTCGCCGTGCGTCAAAGCCTGCCCTCAGCGAGAGCACCTACATTCTCAGCCCCGCGACGAACAACACGTTCATTGTCGTCAACGACCTGCTGGCGGCCGGGATCGAGGTCAGGCGAAACGGCACGCCCCCAGTCGCCCAGATCCCCAGATTCCCAGATCCCCAGCCCGCGCCCGGCGCGTTCATCGTCCGTGCGCGCACGCCCGCGGAGGCCTCGCGGCTGGCCAGCGCCGTGGCCGAGCGGGGCGTCACCGCCGTGCACGCCACGCGGTGGCCTACCCAGCCCCCCAGATCCCAGGCCCCCCAGATCCCGCGCTTCGGCGTGCTGCGGCCCGCCCGCATCGGCCTGTACAAGAGCTGGGTCGCGAACATCGACGAGGGCTGGACGCGGTGGCTGCTCGAGCAGTACGGGTTTGGCTACACCAGCCTCACGAACGAGGACGTCCGGCACGGCGCGCTCGGCGAGCGCTTCGACGTCATCGTGCTGCCGTCACAGGCGCCGCGGCTCATCGTCGATGGGCACCAGGCCGGACCACCGCCGAAGAACCGCCCGTGGGGTCCCGTGCCGCCGGAGTACCGGGGCGGCATTGGCGACGAGGGGGTCGAGGCGCTCCGGCAGTTCGTGGACGGCGGCGGGACGCTCGTCACCTTCGACGCGGCGAGCGACCTCGTCGTCGAGCGCTTCGGGCGCGTGTTCGACCAGATCCGCGACACGGTCGGGCCGCTCGATCGCCGGCAGTTCTACTGCCCGGGATCGGTGCTGAAAGTGCTGGTCGATCCCGACGCGCCGGCGGCGTTCGGGATGGAGCCGGAGGCCGCGGCGTTCTTCGCGAACTCGCGCGGCTTCGAGACCGACGACCCCTCGGTCGTGAGCGTCGTCCGGTATGCTCCGGCGGCGGACCTGCTGATGAGCGGATGGCTGCTCGGGGCGGATCGCCTGTCGGGCCGTCATGCCCTGCTGGACGTGCCGTACGGCCGCGGCCGGGTGCTGCTCTTCGCGTTCCGTCCGCAGTTCCGCGCGCAGCCGCACGGCACGTTCAAGTTGCTGTTCAATGCGCTGTATGTGGCGCGGTAGTTGTCAGTCTTCAGTTCTCAGTTGTCAGCCTCGGTCTTTCTGATAACTGATAACTGATAACTGATAACTGACAACTGATTACTGACCACCATTCAGTTCCCCATCTTCGCCTTGATCTCGTCCTTCAGGTCCGGGTTCACCCGGAAGCCGGCCTTCTCGGCCGCCTTCACTTCCGTCATGGCATCGGCGTACTGCGCTTTCATCAGGTAGATCACGGCGAGGTTGTTGTGGGCCTCGCCGGCCTTCGTGTCCACCGCGATGGCGGCCTTGTAGGCCTGCTCGGCCTCCTCGAAGCGCTGCGCCCGGAAGAGCGCGCTGCCGAGCGACAGGGACACGAACGAGGGGACCGGGTTTTCGATGGCGACGTTGAGCTCGCGGGACATGGTCTCGTTGGTCTGCCGGATCGCGTTGTCGACCTGCCGCATCATGTCCTGCGTCTGCACGGACTGCGGCCCCTTGCCCACCTGAGCCTTCAGGTCGTTGAGTTCCAGCAGCCGGTCCTGGCGATAGCGCTGCGCGTCCATTTGACTGTTGAACTTCTGACTGGTCTTCGCCGAGTAGAGGTCACGACACACGGTCAGGGCATTGGTGGCTTCGACGTACCGGCGGAGCGCCAGGTTGGCACGGCCGAGCCCGTAGAACGCCATGGCGTATTTCGGCTGCAGGTCGATGGCCTGCTGGAACTCGGCCGCGGCCTGGTCGAACGACTCGGCGCGCATCTGCTGCCAGCCGTTCATGTAGTGCTCCCGCGCGCGCTCGAAATCGGCGTTGGTGCGGCCGGGAGGCTGTGCGAGAGCCGCCGGGGCGGCGGCCAGCGTCAGCACGGCGGCCAGGAGGATGCGCTGCATGGGACCTCCCCGAAGAAAAAAGCCCCGCGGGCCGGAACCCGCGGGGCGACAAAGCCAGTGGCCTCGAGCACCGCGCGTCGCGCGGTGTCGAAGGGCTAGAAGACGAACTTCACGCCGAAGCGGGCCGAGATCGGCGCCTGGAACCCCTGGTAGAGCAGGAAGCGCGGGTCCTTGGCGACGTTCTGCGCCGCGATCAGCTGGTCGAAGTCGAGCTGGCCCAGGTAGAACGCGGTCTCGTCGAAGGCGATGCCGTTGTTCTTCTGGTAGGTCGAGAACTTGTTGATCCCCGCTTCCTGGTTGAAGAGGTTGAAGATCGTGAAGTTGAACTCGAGCCGCCGGCCGCCTCCCAGCTTGAGCGGGTGCTGGAAGTACATGTCGGTCTGCGAGAACACGTCCGTGCGCCCGTCGCTGCCACGACCCAGGTACTGGTTCGGGTAGTTGCTGGGTGCCAGGATGCCGATTTCACGCGTGACCGGCAGGCCGCTCGAGACGTACTCGTTGACGCCCACCGACGTGCCGAAGTCGAACTGGTAGATGCCCTGCACCTTGAACTGGTGCGGCCGATCGGTCGGCAGCGGGCCGAAGTTCGGCTGACCGTGCTCGGTGAACATCATCGCCGGGTAGTCCCACGACCGGCCGACGTTCGGGCTGGTGCGGCCGTTCTCGTCCGACTGCGTCAGGCCGGGGTAATTGCCGTAGAGCCGGCTCCACAGATAGCTGGCGCGGAGCGACCAGTTGTCCGCGAAGCGCTTGTCGAGCAGGAACTCGACGCTGTCGTAATCACGCTTCGGGCGCGGCAGGTTGACGTTGGGGTTCGTGTATGCGAGCTGGGTCAGGCCAGAGCCGGGGTTGGCGATGATGTAGATCTCGTTCCCGTCGGCGTCCTGCGAGCCCGTGTCCTCGATGCCTTCCAGCAGCTTCTTGTGGACGTAATGCACCCCGACCGACATGGTGGCGTTGAGCTCGTGGTCGAGACCGACTGTGGCCTCTTCGCTCTTCATCGGCTTCAGCCCCGGCTGAATCGAGTCCGACCCGAACGACGGGTGGCGGAAGTCGGTGGAGCGAAGCAGCGTGCCCGGGCAGGCTGGCGGGCACCCCGAGCCGGCGAGCAGGTTCGGCCAGTCGTAGGTGTCGAGCGTGTAGTAGTACTCGATCCACTTGTCCCCGCCGAAGCTGCCGCGCGGCAGCTCGAGCTTGAAGAAGTCGTAGAAGTAGCCCCACGACCCGAAGACCTTCCACCTGCCGTCACCGGCGAGGTCGTACGCGGCGCCCACGCGTGGTGCCAGCTTGTCCTTGAACCCGAACTCCACACCGAACTTCGGGATCCCGACGCCGTTCGCGTACGTCGGAACCTGCTCACGCTCGGTGCGGACGCCCGCGTTCACCGTCAGCCGGTTGTTGATCGTCCACGCGTCCTGCACGAACAGGCCGATGTTCGTGGTGTGGATGTCGCCTTCGGTGATGAAGCCCTTGCTCGGGTCGACGGCCTGGCTGCGGACCGAGTAGTAGCCGTACGGGCCGCGGTCGCCGTTCAGATCGAGGTCCCACCGGATGGTAACGCGCGGGGCAAGCTCACCGCTCAGCACGCTGTTGCCGACGCGGTCGGCCTGCACGCCGAACTTGACCTGGTGCTCGCCGCCACCGTGGATGTAGGCCGTCCCGTCCGCGTGGAGAGAAGCGCGGTTCTGCTGGTCGTGATCGGTCGCAAAAGCGGCGCCGGAAGGAAACACCGAGAACCCGGTGCCGTGCTGCAGCGACGCCGGCACGTCCAGGAACCCGACGTTCGTGGTCGTGGTCCAGTTGTACCGTGGCACGGTTGGGGCATTGTAGTCATGGATATCGGCGACGCGATAGCCGCCGCGCACGCCAAACACGAGGTTGGGCGTTGCCACCCAGTTCATGTCGCCTGAGAGGGACCAGTTGGGGAACGTCGTACCCTTGTCGTAAGGCGTGCCAGCCGGATCCAGGCCGTTCTGAGAGGCGAGTATCCCGTCACTCTTGGACCAGCTGTTGTTGTACGCCACGCGCGTCCGGATGCTGTTGCCGATTTGCGACGTCTGGCTCGCCGTGATGTACTGGACCTGCTGCTTCTGCTTCGTCTCGCTGGTGGCCGCTGCCGGGTTCGAGGCCGACGACGGATCCACGTTGCGCGTGATGTTCGTCAGGGCCGGCTGGTACGCGCCGAAGAACCACATCTTGTCCTTGAAGATCGGGCCGCCGAGGGCAAAGCCGGGCTCCACGCGCGTCCGCGAATCTTCCGGGTACGTGATGTACTCGGATACGTCCGAGTTGGTCAGCGAGGTGCGCAGCGTGGGCGTGTTGTTGCCCGTCAGCCTGTCGCCCTCGAAGTTGAAGAGCGCCACCCCGTGGTAGTTGTTCGTGCCGCTCTTGGTGACGGCGCTGATGACGCCGCCGAGCGCGCCGCCGTACTCCGCGGTGTAGCCGCTCGACTTCACCTGCAGCTCGTCCACGAAGTCCACGATCAGGTTCGTGCCCGACAGGCCGCTCTGGAGGTTGGTAGTCTCGATGCCGTCCACGATGAACCGGTTCTCGCCGGCGCTCGCGCCGTCGATCGACAGCCCACCGAGCTTGGGCTCGTTGTTGGCACCGGGCGCCTGCGTCACCAGCGTGGTGAAGTCGCGCCCGTGGGGCAGCAGAGCAATCTGCTCATCGCGGATGTTCGACTGCCGTGCGGCCTGCTTGGTGTCGATGATCGGCGATTCTGCCGTGACGGACACCGTCTCGGCCACACCGCCCACCGCCATCGCCACGTCGATCGTCAGGATCTGACCGAGACGCAGGTCGATGTTCTGGACGAGCGCCGGCGTGAAGCCGGTCAGCCGCGCCGTGACTTCGTATTTGCCCGGGCGCAGACCGACGAACCGGTACGCCCCGGTCGCGTCGCTCACCGCCGTGGCGGCGACCGAGCCGGTCGCCAGGCTCTTGGCCTCGACCGTCACACCCGGCAGCACGGCACCGGACGTATCTTTTACGATGCCGACAATCGAGCCGGTCTGCTCCTGCGCCAGCGCCGGCATCGACAGCGCCAGCACGCACGCGAGAGCGTAGACAGCACGCTTCAACATTCTCCCATCCTCCTCTTGAGGTCGAACAGCAACGGATCGGGCGGTACAGGCGGGTCCCGGTCCCGCCGCGGTATATGGAAAGCCCGTACCAGCGACTGCCGAGGTACTAAGACCTTTAATTACAGTAACTTAGGTACGAGCATCTCAGGCGAGTGACGAGCGGTTTCTTGGATTTGACGAACTGCACTACGAATTATTGGATCGCGTTTGTCACGGCCGGCAGCCGACTGGACACCCAAGGCAGGGGCCAGGTGCCAGGTAACGGGGGCCAGGGGGCAGGGGCCACAAATTCGATCGGGACGAATTTCGGCCGTTCGATCCCTGGTCGCCGGTCACCGTGACCGTCACACCCGGTATGGCGAGGCCCTGTGAGGTGCCCCGGGACTGCCACGAGGAGCCCCGGCAGCAAGGCTCGGGATCCATTCAGTGCTCAACCGTTGTACGCAAAAAAGGCCGGACGCCCCGCGCGGGAACGCCCGGCCCCAAAGGAGGATGGGAAGATGGGAACGATAGGAGGATGGGACCTATCCTCCCATCCTCCTATCCTCCCATCCTCCTAAAAGATGAACCTCACGCTGAACCGCGCGGTCAGGCCCGGGTTGAACAGATCCTCCATGCCGTGGCGCGGGTCGTACGCGTCCTGCCCGTCCGGGGTCGCCGCGATCAGCGCACTGTAGTCGTACCCCTGGGCCAGATCCGTGTTCGCCAGGTTGATGGACGACGACTGGCGGTTCCGGTTCAGGTTGTCGAACACGTGACGTGCCGTCTGCTGGTTGAACAGGTTGAGCACGTTCGCCTCGAGCCGGACCCGCTTGGCGCCGCCCATCTTGAGGTCGTGCGTGACGAGCAAATCCGTCTGCGTGAGCGCCGGCGTGCGGCCCAGGCTGCCGCGGCCGTCCACGAGCACGGGAATGCCGTTCACGGTGTAGACCGTCCGGCTCACGGGCGTGCCACTGCCCGCGTAGAAGAACGCCCCCACTTGCGTGCCGGTCGGCAGCATGTAGGACCCGTACAGCTTCACCACGTTCGGCCGGTCGGTGGCGAGATCGCCAAGCACGTTCAGGTGGCCGTGCGAGTCCCACACGAGCTCGTCGAGGTCCCACGCCCGGTTCGCGCTGCTGCCCGGACGCGCGATGCTGCCCGCCTGCTGCTGCGTCGTCGCCGAGCTGGTGCCGGTGGTCGGCGTGCGGATCTCGTCGGAGTTGGCGAGGCCGGCATAGTTGCCGTACAGCCGGCTGTAGACGTAGCTCGCGCTCGCGAACCAGTTGTCCGAGAACCGCTTCTCGAGCGAGACCTCGAGCGCGTCATACTGCCGCTTCGGCTTCGGCGTGGCGAACTCCGAGGTCTGGCCCGAGGGCACCATGGTGGCCGCGATGCCCTCCCCGGGATTGACGTACTTGTAGACCTCGTCGCCGTTCACGAGCACGCCCATGTCCTCGATCGTGCGGCGCAGGCTGTTGTGCGTGTAGTTGACGGTCAGGGTCGTGTTGTTGCGGAGCTGGTACTCCATGCCTCCGTTCAGCGCGTCCTGGCTCATCGGCTTGATGTTCGGATCGACCGAGTCGAAGTTCGGAACGCGACGATCGCGGAAGCTGCTCGGATCGCTCGTCCACAGGTTCCGGCCCGGCAGGTTGGTGCCGCTCAGCGAGAAGACGTCGAGCGTGTCGAGCGAGCGGTAGTACACCTTCCAGATGTCGCCGCCGAAGCTGCCGCGCGCCAGCTCATACTTGGTCCAGTCGAAGTACCGGCCCCAGCTCCCGTACACCTTCAGCCGGCCGTCGCCGCGGACGTCGTAGCTCGCGCCCAGGCGCGGCGCGATCTTGTCGCCGAACCCGAACTCGAACGCGTTGGCCTTGATGTCGGTGCGGAACGAGGGGATCACCTCGCGCTCCGTGCGCACGCCGAGGTTCAGCGTCAGCCGGTTCACCGTCCACTGGTCCTGCACGTAGAGCGACCAGATGTCCGACTGCGCCGACCCGCGGGTGCCGAAGTCATCCACCTCGTAGTAGCCGTACTGCCCGCGGTCCGAGATGCCGGTGACGTTGCTCGTGAACGACTTGTCCCACCAGACATACACATAGCCGCCGCCGGGGTAGGTGTTGTCCACCTCGTTCGACGTCCGCTGGTAGCCGAAGCCGGCCTTGAGGTTGTGGTTGCCGCCGGCGGTGAACGCCTTGATGTAGTCGACGCCCGCGTAGCCGCGCTTGGTGTGGTCCATCGACGCGAACTGCACGCGGGGGGTGTTCTGGAAGCCGATGCCGCCGACCAGGTCCGCCGGAGTCCCGTACGGCAGGCCGATGTTCGGGGCCTGGTACGTGACGCTGCTCACCTGCGGGATGCCGGTGTCCATGTAGTTGTCATCGAAGTAGCCGCCGCGGAAGCTGAGGAGCGAGGTATCCGTCAGCGTGTAGTCGACCGTCCCGGAATAGCTCGTCTGGGGACTCTTGTAGCCACGCGTCTTCTGCGGCTCGTTGGAGGCCAGCGTGCTGGAGATGGTATTCGGCGCGAAGCCGTTGTAGGCCGGCAGCGTGCCGCTGGAGGTCGTCGGCGTCCAGAGTACCGAGAAATTGGTGCGCAGGCGGCTCGTCGGATCGTAGCTGACCTTGCCGAACCCGCTGTTGACGGTCTGCTTCTGGTCGATGGTGCCGACATCGCCGCCGGCGAACGTGTAGCTGTTCGACCGGCGAACGTACCGCGGCGACCACGACCCGAAGAAGAACAGCTTGTCGCGCACGATCGGGCCGCCGATCGAGCCGCCGACGTCGTGCGTCTTGTTCGGCTGCTCGGCGTCCTGGATGTAGGCCACGGTATGGTCGTCGGCCGGGTTCAGCACCAGCCGCTTCACGGGCCCCGACGACGTCGCATCGCCGCTGAAGTAGTAGTGTCCCTCGCCGTGGAACGCGTTGCCGCCCGACTTGGTGACCGCGCTGATCACGCCGCCGAGCGCACCGCCGTACTCCGCGCTGATGCCGCCGGTCTTCACCTGCACCTCCTGCAGGTACTCGAAGACGGCGTCCTGGCGGGAGTGCCCGTCGATGAGGCTGTTCGTCACGACGCCGTCGATCGTGAACGAGTTCTCGGCGCCGCTGGCGCCGTTCACCTGGATGCCACCCTCGATCTGCCCGCTGTTCACCGACGGTGAGGCGACCGCCAGGTTCTGGAACGTGCGGCCCTTCGGAATGCGGTCGATCTCCTCGGCCGTCACGTTGTGGGCAATGGTGGTGTTCCTGGTGTCGATCAGCGGCGATTCGGCGGTCACGCTCACCGCCTCCTGCACGCCGCCCACCTTCAGCGTCGAGTCCAGCGACAGCGTGTTGCCGAGCAGCAGCACCACGTCGGGCACCTCGCTCGCCTGGAAGCCGGAGAGCTCGAACCGCATGCTGTAGCGGCCGGGCTCGAGATCGAGCACACGATAGACGCCGTCGGCGCCGCTCACGGCCGTGTACACCTTGGCCGTTGCCTTGTTGGTGATGGTCACCGTGGCGCCGGGCAGCACGGCGCCGCTCGCGTCTCTGACCACACCGGTGAGCCCGCTGAATCGCTCCTGTGCAAAGGTCCTCGGCGCCGACAGCGCCAGGGCCAGGACGGCCAGCGCCAGGACGAACCGTCCGGGGCCGGTCCGTGGGGAAAGACCTGTCATCTCGAGTGCTCCTTTCGCGGTCAATGGAGGTCACGCCCGACCGCGGCCATCCCCGCACGTTCGTCACGGGTGGGACGCGGTTCGTCCCCGTGACGCGGTCGGTCACGGGGACCGCCGGGCGCGGCGGTCGAGGGATGAGATGTCGCAGGCCGCGTGCCGTCGGACCGCCACTCGTCACACCATCTGCCGGCGGCGCGATCCTGACGTGAACCGTGCTGCGCACGGGACGAGTCCTCGGCCCGCGTGACCAGCGGCGTGACGACACGAGGCGGCCGGCGGAGGGCACGGCGACGAACGGGTCCCGTCCACCGGAAATCAGGATTCGGCCCCGTGTCGCGTCCAATCCGCCGTAGCGCCGGGCGTCCGCGGAGCGTGTGGCGGGAGCGCCGGAGCGCGCCATGGCTGCCGTCCGTCACAATGGAACGGCGTTCGGTCCCGGGCGCCGAGGGCGCGGAGTCCGCCGCGGCGTCGGTTCATCGCAGAGACCGCAAGAGGGCAAGGGACCGCGGAGAAGATCGCGGCGCCGACACCGGCGAGACCGGCGCCGGCCGCAACGCGGCCGGCAAAGCGAGGGGCGCACCCCGGAGCGAAGAAGGGTCTCTGTCCGCCCCGCCCTTTTTCGCTCCGGGGTGCGCCCCTCGCTTCTGTCGCGGCTTTGCCGCGACGCCGGTCTCGCCGTCGCTGCCGCCTCTGCGAACTCTTGCACTCCGCGATCTCCGCGACTGGGCCTGCGCAGTCTCTCGGTTTGCCCCCGCGATGAAGTCAGCCCGGTCGAGCGGACAGCTCGCCGTGGTGACGCCCGGCTGGGTACAATCCCGCATGCTCCCGGCCCCGGTCTTCATCCTCGGCGCGGCGCGGACGCCCATCGGCCGCTACGGCGGCGCATTCCGCGACGTGCATCCCGCGTCGCTCGGCGCGGCGGCCGCGCGCGCCGCGATGGCGCGCGCCGGCATCGATCCGGCCGACGTGCACGAAGTCGTCATCGGCCACGCCCGGCAGGCGGGCTCGGGCCCCAATCCGGCGCGCCAGGTCGGACGGCTCGCCGGCCTCCCGGACGCCGTGCCCGCAACGACCGTGAACAAGGCGTGTGCGTCCGGACTGGAGGCCGTGGCCTCGGGCGCGCGCTCGATCCTGCTCGGTGAGGCGGAAGTGGTACTGGCCGGCGGCATCGAATCGATGAGCCGGATGCCGTATCTGCTGGACCCCGAAAACTCGCGCTGGGGCCATCGCATGGGCCACTTTCCGCTGGTGGACGCGATGTACCGGGACGGGTTCCGGTGCTCGCTGTGCGATCTGGTGATGGGGGAGACAGCCGAGCTGCTGGCGCGCGACCGGAGCATCGGCCGAGCGGCGTCGGATCGCTTCGCGCTGCTCAGTCAGCAGCGTGCGGCGCGCGCCATTGCCGAGGGAGCGTTCGAGCCCGAGCTGACGCCGGTGACCGTGGACGGGCCGCACGGGAGCGTCGTCGTGACCTCAGACGAGCACCCCCGTCCGGACACGACCGCCGCGAGCCTTGCGCGCCTGCCTCCGGTCTTTACCCTGGATGGTGCGCCGGGAATCATCACCGCGGGCAGCGCCTCGGGCATCACGGACGGCGGCGCGGCCGTCGTGCTCGCCGGGCTCGAGACGATCGCCGCGCGCGGGCTGCGCCCCCTGGCGCGGATCCTGGGCTGGACGAGCGCCGGAGTGGATCCGACGCGGATGGGGATCGGACCGGTCCCGGCGGTGCGGGCCCTGCTCGAGCGGCTGTCGATGACGCTCGACGACTTCGATCTCGTCGAGCTGAACGAGGCGTTCGCGCCCCAGGTGCTCGCGGTACTGCAGGACCTGCCGATCGATCCCGAGCGCCTCAACGTCAACGGCGGCGCAATCGCGCTGGGGCACCCGATCGGCTGCACCGGCACACGGATCCTGGTCACGCTCCTCTACGCGCTGAAGCGCCGCGGTCTCGGTCGCGGCCTGGCGACGCTCTGCGTGAGCGGGGGGATGGGGATGGCGATGGCGATTGAAATTGACGATTGATCATTGACGATTGAGGATTGAAAAGCCTTGCGGACTTGAACCAGGGCCCTGGACATCGAGCACCGCCTTGAGCGTCGTCTCCGAGCTGGTGCCGATCAGGATCTCGAACTGCCCGGGCTCGACGACCCGATCCATGTGCCGATCGATCAGCCAGAGGGCCTCGGGCCCGATCGGCAGCGTGACGACCGTCGACTCTCCGGGCTCGAGCGAGACGCGCGAGAAGCCACGCAGCTGCTCGACCGGGCGGGTGACCGATGCGACCAGATCGTGCACGTACATCTGCACCACCTCGTCGCCGGCCCGGCGGCCCGTGTTCGTGACCGTGACGCTGACGCTCGTGCGTCCTCCCGGACCGATCTCGGCATTGGCGAGCTGCAGGTTGTCGAGCGAGAACGTCGTGTAGCTCAGGCCGAAGCCGAAGGGGAACAGCGGCGCCCGCGGCTCGAACAGGTAGTTCCTGAACGAGGTCGGCTTCCGGTCGTAGTAAATCGGCAGCTGCCCGACCGTGCGGGGCACGCTGATGGGCAGCTTGCCGCCCGGGTTGACGTCGCCGAACAGGGCCTCGGCCACCGCCGTGCCCCCCTCCTGTCCCGGGTACCATACTTCCAGAATGGCGGGCACGGTCTTCGCGACGTTGACGATCGAGAGCGGCCGGCCGTTCATGAGCACCACGATCACCGGCTTGCCCGTGGCCACGAGCGCATCCACCAGGTCGTCCTGCTGGCTGATCAGATCCAGCGTGGCGGCGTCGCCCAGGTGGTTGTCGGCCCAGGCCTCGCGCGAGGTGGACTCGTTGGTGCCGATCACGGCGACCACCGCGTCGGCCGTCCGGGCGACGCGCGCCGCCTCCGCAATGCGCTGGCGATTCTTCCCTGGGTCGGCCGGCACGACTTCGTTGCGGTTCCAGTCGGGCGGCTCCTCGGTGATCCGGCAGCCTTCGGCATAGACGACCTTCATGGCGCCGGCCTTGTCCCTGATGCCCTGCAGGATGCTGACGCCGCGACCCGGATTGTCGCTGTACCCGCCCAGGTGCACGTCCGCGGCATCGGGGCCGACGACGGCCAGGGTGTGCAGCGCCGCGCGGTTCAGGGGCAGCGTACCGGTGTCGTTCTTCAGGAGGATCAGGGATTCCCGCGCCGCGTCGAGGGCGAGGGCCTGGGACTCAGGCGTGTTGGTCACGCGCTCGGCCTCGTCCGGCTCCGCATAGGGGTGCTCGAACAGGCCGGCGAGGAACTTCAGCCGCAGGACGCGCGCGGCCGCCCGATCGACCAGCCGCTCGTCGATCTGTCCCGAGCGCACCTGGTCCACGAGGGTCAGGTACGCGCGCCGGTCCGGCAGCTCCAGGTCGACGCCCGCTTCCAGGGCCAGCCTGGCGGCCTCGGCCATCGAGGCAGCCACGTGGTGGCGTTCGGCGAGCTGCTCGATCGCGTTGTAGTCCGACACCACCATGCCCTGGAAGCCCCACTCCTGACGGAGGATCCGCTCGAGGAGAAAGCGGCTGGCCGTGGACGGGATGCCGTCCACTTCGTTGTAGGACGGCATGACGGCCGCGATGTGGCCTTCCTCGATCGCGCGCTCGAAGGGCCAGAGCAGCTCCTCGCGCAGCTCGCGCTCGGGGACCTGGGTGGGCGCGGCATTGATGCCGCCCTCGTTCGGCCCGTGCGCGGCGAAGTGCTTCGCCGTGGCGAAGACGTGACCCGGCGTCAGCACCGGCATTGGCCCCTGGTACCCGCGGACGGCGGCGAGCGCGATCTCGGAGACGAGCTGGGGGTCTTCGCCGTAGGTCTCCTCGGTGCGGCCCCAGCGGGGGTCGCGCGCCAGGTCCAGGACCGGCGCCAGCACCTGCTGCGCACCGCGGGCGCGCGCCTCGCGGGCGACGACGGTGAAGACGCGCTCCACGAGGGCCGGATCCCACGAGCTGGCGAGGCCGATTGCGACAGGGAAGTGGGTCCCTTTCACGGCGGCCAGGCCGTGCAGCGCCTCCTCGTGGAACATCACCGGCACGCCGAGCCGCGTGTGTTCGATGACCCAGTGCTGGATGGCGTTGACGAATTCCACGGTCTCACGCGGCGAGCGGCGCCGGCCGCCCCGTTCCACGCCGTCGCTCGGCCGGGTCACCTGGCCGATGCCGTGTCCCAGCACGGGCTGGGCCTTCGCCGGGTCGAAGTTTCCGGCCTGATCGGCAATCGCGACCTTCTGCTGCCAGATCGCGAGCGTCTGCGCGACCTTCTCTTCCAGGCTCATGCGCGACAGCAGGTCGGCCACACGCCGCTCGACCGGTGCGGACGGATCGCGATAGAGGGCTGGCGTCTGCGCCGCCAGGGTCACGGCGGCGGCGGCGACGAGAGCGAGCGTCAGGGAGGCGCGGGACATGGGTTGAGTCTACGGGGATCTGGGGATCTGGGGATCTGGGGATCTGGGGATCTGGGGATCTGGGGATCTGGGGATCTGGGGATCTGGGGATCTGGGATTGGGGATCTGGGGATCTGGGGATCTGGGGATCTGGGGATCTGGGGATCTGGGGATCTGGGGATCTGGGGATCTGGGGATCTGGGGATCTGGGGATCTGGGGATCTGGGGATCTGGGATTGTACCGCGCACGGCGGCTCGCAGCCATGCGGTAAGATGATCGAATGCAGGAGTTCATCGGCGAGATGCTGAGGGCGCTCGGCGAGGATCCGGAGCGCGAGGGCCTGCGGGACACCCCCAAGCGCGTCGAGAAGTCGCTGCGGTTCCTGACGAGCGGCTACCATGCCGATATCGACGAGATCATCAACAACGCGCTGTTCTCCGTCGATTACAGCGAGATGGTCATCGTCAAGGACATCGACTTCTACAGCCTCTGCGAGCACCACCTGCTGCCCTTCTTCGGGAAGTGCCACATCGCCTACATCCCGCGCGACCGCGTGATCGGCCTGAGCAAGATCCCCCGCCTCGTGGACGTGTTCGCGCGGCGGCTGCAGGTGCAGGAGCGGCTGACGCACCAGATCGCGCAGGTCATCGAGGAGAAGGTCCAGCCGCTCGGCGTTGCGGTCGTCATGGAGGGTACGCACCTCTGCATGTCGATGCGCGGCGTGGAGAAGCAGAACTCGTTCGCGACGACCAGCGCGATGCTGGGCGCCTTCCGCGACAACGCGCGCACCCGGAGCGAATTCCTCGAGCTCATTCGCCGCCCGGTGCAGGTCCCGAGTCCGCTCGAGGCCCTCCAGGGCGTGTCCTGCGTGGACTGAGGACGGGGATCCAGGGATCTGGGGATCTGGGGATCTGGGGATCTGGGGATCTGGGGATCTGGGGATCTGGGGATCTGGGGATCTGGGGATCTGGGGATCTGGGGATCTGGGGATGCCGCCTCCCATCCTCCCATCCTCCCATCCTCCCATCCTCCCATCCTCCCATCCTCCTTCTGCCCGTGGGTATACTGACGCCGTCACTTCCCACGAGCGAGGCGCCATGAATCGACGAGACTTCATGAAGACCACGGTGTTGGCCGGGACCACGGCCGCCCTGGTGCGACCCGGTTCGGCCACCGCCGCCGTCCCGCCCGGCGACCGCATCACGGTGGGCTTCATCGGCTGCGGCGCACGGGCCCACCAGCACCTGCAGACCATGGACGGCATGCCGGGTGTCGAGGTCGTGGCCGTGGCCGATGCCTATCGGGGCCGCGCCGAGCGCGCCAGGGCCCGCACCGGCGCCGCCATCGTCAAGGACTACCACGAGATTCTCGCCAACCCGTCCATCGACGCCGTCTTCATCGTCACGCCCGACCACTGGCACAAGACGATGACGGTGGAGGCCGTGCAGGCGAAGAAGGACGTCTACCTCGAAAAGCCCATGAGCTACTCCGTCGCCGACGGCCTCGCCATTCTCCAGGCGGTTCGCGAGTCCGATCGGATCCTGCAGGTCGGCAGCCAGGGCGTCAGCGGCGCTGACATGGCCAAGGCGCGGGAGCTGATCAAGGCGGGGCGCATCGGCCAGGTGACGATGGTGCGGGCCGCCTACAACCGGAATAGCGACGGGGGCGCGTGGCTGTACCCGATCCCGCCCGACGCCAGTCCCGAGACCGTGAACTGGGACGCGTTCCTGGGCCCGGCGCCAAAGCGCCCGTTCGACCTCGAGCGGTTCTTCCGCTGGCGCTGCTACCGGGACTACTCGGGCGGCATCGCGACGGACCTCTTCGTGCACCTGGTCTCCTGGCTCGACTTCGCCGTGGACGCCAAGATGCCCCGCAGCATCGTGGCCACGGGCGAGAACTACCGGCACAAGCAGACCCACGAGGTCCCCGACACGGTGAATGCGCTGCTGGAGTATCCGGAGGGTTTCACGGCCAGCCTGTGCTGCACGTTCAACAACCAGTTCGGCAGCCAGTCGGGCCTGGAGATCCTCGGCACCGAGGGGAGCATTCTCCTGCGGGACGGCGGCCTGACGGTGCGCCCCGAGCCGCGGCGGGAAGACAACCGGTGGATCGTGGACTCGTGGCCGGAGAAGCTGGAGCAGGCCTACTACGACGATCCCAAGGTGCAGCAGGTGGAATCACCGGGGACGTGGCCCGGGACCATGGTGGGCGGGGAGGAGCACTGGCAGTCGCAGGGACGCGACGCCGACTACCTGCACATCGCCAACTTCCTCGACTGCGTGCGCACCCGCCGCCAGCCCGTCGAGGACGCGCTGTACGGCCACCGCGCCGCCGCCTGCGCGCACATGGTCAACCGATCGATCCGCGAGAAGCGAATCGTCGAGTGGGACTTCGAGAAGGAGCAGGACCGCACGTAGGAACCGAACTCCGTTTCCTATGTAGCGCAGACCTTCAGGCCTGCCCGGACGCGGCGCGCATCCGCCGGCTGCCTACTGCAACATCCACCTGACCGCGGCCCGTGCGGCGGATGCGCTTGACGGAGTCGCCATGGTCAGCGCCTGTCGCGCGCCGGTTGCCTGATACGCGGCAGCGACCACCGCCGGCGCCGCCTTGCCTTCTCCGGCCAGCCAGAGCCGTCCTGGCGCGCCGAGCGCCAGCAGCGCGGGAACATCCCCGTACTTCACGCCGCCGGGCAGCATGGCCGGATCGTCGATCGCCGTGACGGCGCCGAATCGGAATCCCGCGGTGTCGATGGCCGCGCCGTCCAGCAGCGCCGGCGCCATTGCGCGGGCGAGCAGCGCCCAGACCCCGGCATCCGGTCCCAGGCCGACGAGGTAAACCCGCGTCGGTGCGGACTGCCGCTCCCCGGCGGGCGGCAGATCCCTGGCCTCCGTCGGGGACTGCGGGGTGATGGACAACGGCTCCAGGACCGGCGTGTCCCCGCTCCGCGCGAACCGCAGCGCGGCCATGACGTCGTGCACGCGTTCCACGATCAGCGGCGGGTTGTAGCCGAAGGTGTAGGGCGCGAACTTCGGGCCGTCCACCAGCCGGTTGGCGGCCGTCTGGCCCTCGGCCAGAAAGGCCCCGGTCAGGAACACGTCGATCCCGATCACGCGCGCCCCGCGCTTCAGCGCCTCGGCAACGGCCGGCACGGGATGGCCCGTGCCATCCAGGAGCGCGGCGGTCCCACGCGCGTCCAGCCAGACGATGGCTTCGCCGTTCGGGGCGGCTGGCACCAGTTCGACGAAGGGTGTGACCTCGTGCCAGCGTGGCTGCCTGAGCAGCCCGCGACGCACCGTCACGCCCGCGGCGTGGCTGGATCCGATCACATCGCCGACGACGTCGGAGGGCCCCGGCAGGTCGCGGCCGATCATCACCGCGACCGCGCCGCCCACAATCTCACGATACCGCGCCATCGAATCCTGATCGCGCGGCGTCAACCGCGCCATCTGGTCCTCCGACACCTTCGCCCACCACGACGTGACCCGCCGCTCCTCCGCGTCGCCGCTTGCCGGCATCGGGTGCTCGGCATCCCACACGCTGGCTTCGCCGCGCGTCAGCGGCACGAAATCCTCCTGGACGACGGGCTCGGGCAGCCCGAGGCCGAGGTGGCTGTTCATCCAGGCGTACATCGCCGATCGGCTGACGTAGTTGTAGTTGTGTGGAAACTGGGGGAACGGAAAGATCGCGACCTCCGTGGGTGCGCCGAGGAGGGCGTAGAGCCGCTGCAGCCCCGGGAAGCCGGTCTCCGGCATCGTCTTCGTCCAGTCGTCCGCCGTGGTCATGCCGAGCGGACGCGGGGCGGCAAGGCCGGCAATCTCCACGTTGCCCGTGCCGATCCGGAGGTAGTCCGCGTTCTCGCAGGTGCAGCCGCCCTGCATGCGCGTGCCGACCATCACCATCGGGAACAGCGTGGCCGGCCGCGCGTCGAGCGCGCCCAGGATGAACGTCTGCGTGCCGCCGCCGCTGGCGCCGCTGACGGCGACGCGTTTCGGATCCACGTCGGGCAGCGACAGCAGGAAGTCGAGCGCTCGCGACGCATTCCACGTCTGCAGGCCCATGATCGACTCGAGCCTGAGCTCGGCGTCGGCGCTGAAGAACAGCCCGGGCGCGGCCGGCGAACGAGCCGGGCGTCCGTGGCTGGCTGAGTGCGCGACGTCGATCGGGATCTGCACGCTGTCGGCATAGCCTTCCAGATCGAACAGGAACGCGACGACGCCCATGCGCGCGAGCTGGACGGCGCCGGCCTGCAGCGGATAGCGGCCGCTCTGCGCGAAGCGTTCCGCGCCGGTGACGATGGCGTGCCGCACGTCGGCCTCGGACGCCTCGTTGAACCGGCCGCCGTCCCAGTGCCCGTGGGGCAGGAGCACGGCCGGCCGCTTCGACCCTTCGAGAGCCTCAGGGTCGCCCCGAGCCGGGTCGAGGGGCGACAGGCTCAGGGCAGGCAGGCGCCCGGATGAACCAGACGGCCGATAGAGGCTGCCGGTCACGAAGTGGCCGGGCAGGCTCTCGAAGTACACCTTCTCGACGGTGTAGCCCTCTCGCGCAACGCGGCCGTGGACGACGGCGTTGAGCGGCGTCCGCTCCGGCATGGGCCAGAGGCCGAGCGCCACCTGGATCCGCCGGCGCACCTCGCTCGTCCGTGTTTCCCACTCGGCCGCGTTCTCGGGCGCTGTGAACGGGAAGTCGTCGTCCAGCGTCCGCAGCGTGCCAAGGCGATGGTCCTGAGCGATGCCCTCGGCGGCGCCCCCTGGACCGTCGGCCTGCACGTGCAGTTGCCCTGTGACGAGGCAGGCCGCCGGGATCGCCAACGTACACAGCAGGCGTCTCATCGTCATTCGTCCACTCCGGTCTCGAGCAGTCGCTGGTACACGGCGCGGGCCTTGTCGTAGGCGGCCTGGGCCTCGGGCCGCTCGGCCTCCCGAATCTGATCCCGTTTCTGCCGCCAGCACTGATCGACGGCCTTGAGGCACCATTGCACGCTCCGCCGCAGGGGCCGGAACCGGCGGCCTGCCACGGTGATCCAGATCGGGTTCGTGTGCGAGGACGGCAGGATGCGCGCCGCGACCCACGCGCTGTCCGGCAGGGTCACGTCCACCGAGAGCGGGTGCACGGCGCCGTCGGCGTCGAGCAGCCGCTCCGCGATCACGCGGCCGTTGGCAATGAACTCGACGCGCACGGTGCGGGACGTGCCCACCCGTGCGCGCTCCACGTCCCAGTACCGGCTTCTCGTCGGCGGGCTTGCGCGCCAGTGCCGGGTCGGGCACCTGGTCGAGCCGCGCCGCCGCGTCCACGGTGAGCCGGACGTGCCCGTCCGGCGTGGCGACGCCGCCCGTGCCGACTTCGGTGCCGTTGGCGGCGAAGTCCATCAGGTGGCTGCGGCCGTCGGAGACGTAGGTCCGGCCGGCGCGGATCGCCTTCACCCACCCGTCGAACGTGAGGTGGTCCAGGTGTGCGTAGGTGCGCCCAAGCCCCACGCGATCGTCGTAGATGCAGGGGAAGTCGGTCTCACCGCTGATACGTGTGCGGAACCCGACGTTCAGCGCGTGATACCAGATGTTCAGCTCCCAGGGCCACGGCGTGTCCACCGCCGAGATGAAGTCGACGAGCCCCGGCTCGGTGACCGAGACGATGTATTCGTTGGCGCCAATGCCGTCGAAGGCGGGCACCTCGTCGGAGGGGATGTGCCGGTCGGCAATCTGCAGGCCCCAACCCGAGTGCGCGTAACCCGTCGTCGCGCCCTGCTGCTTCGCCCAGCGCAGCACCGGAATCGTCCACGACGGCCAGTCCTCGAGCCGCCTGGTGCCGGGGTAGTCCTGGCTCTCGAGCCCGAGCAGGACGAGGTGTCCCGCGTGGCTGGACGGGAAACCTGAAATCTCGAGGTCGTACCGGATCTTCGTCCGATCGGTGGACTGCGCGTCGTCGTGCCCCGAGAAGAACTGGCGCTGGTGGTAGTAGCAGGGACCCCACGTGAGGATGCTGCCGACGTTCAGGCCTTCGCCGCGCACCTGCCGGGCGATGTCCTCGGGGCCGACACCCTGCGCGGGGTCCTGGTAGTGCGAGCATCCCGCGGCGTGGACGTGATGATCGCCGGCGTACCAGCCGCGCGCCGCGGTGTCGATCCACCGCTCGAGCCTCAGCCAGACTTCTTCAGGGCCGGTCCGGCCGACCTCGATCGCGCGATGGCCGGTCACGAAGTCGGGTCCGCCGGACCAGGCGAGATCGTACCGGCCGTCTGGCAGGACGATGGATTCGCCGTCGGCACGGTAGATCTGTGGCTGGAACGGGAAGTCGGGCGCCAGGCGCTTGGACTGCGCCGGGTACACGCGTCCGCTCGCGTCGTGAATCAGCAGGCGTGCGATCGCCGGCGTGCCGTGCTCGTCCTCGATCCGCACGGTGATCCGGCGCGCGGGCGTCGCGGTGAAGACCACCGCGAGATCCGCGCGGTAGCCGAGATCCTCGGTGCCCTGACCGACGTCGAAGGCCAGGACGGCCGCGCGCTGCCCGGCATCGCGGCTGTAGACCTGCAGAATCCGGTACTCGAGCCCGAGGCCGGAGAGGGCCGGCGCGAGCGGCGGCTTGTCGAACAGCGAGACGTCCGTCCACCGATCGGCGATGTCGTGCGGCGAGATCGTGTGCGCCGGTTCCGGGGTGAGGTCGCCCGCCCACGAGCTGATCGACACCGGTCCGCTCTGCGGGCTGCTCACGCGGAGGGGCGCGGTGAGCCCGGCCTGGTTCACGACCTTGACGAGGAACACGCGCGTCCCTGCCTGGACCAGCATCGGTCGCGCGTCGCCCGGAAGCACCTTCACGCGCGCCTCGGGGTTGATCTCCACGCGCGCCAGGACACGTCGATCGAGGATTGCCTGCGCGCGCACGAGCCCGTCGGTGTCGTCCGAGGACAGCGCGATGGCGAGGTCCGTCTTGTCGGCCGGTGAGAGCGGCTCGCCGAGAGTGTCCAGCGCGCTGACGACGCGCCGCGTCAGCACCGCGAACGGCTGGAGCGCGACGTCGGACTCGTGAGCAGGATGCGTGGGCGCCTGCGCCTCGAGCGCAGCCGCGAGGAGGGTGGCGGCCAGCGCAGGAATCATCCAGATGCGCCGGGTGTTCATGGCGGCGATTGTGGCATACCTTCCCGCCCCGCGATCAGGTTCGCCAGCAGACGGTAGGCCCCCTGCACGCCCGCCGGGAGCTGGCGGTGCAGCGCATACGCCATGTAGGTCCAGCGGCCGCGGCCGTACCGCGCCGTGACCCACCCGCCGCGCTGCGGGGCCTGTCCGCGGTCGTGGCTCTCGACGAGCGGCACGTAGGCCGCATCCCACGCGGCGAGAAATTTCGAGCCGCGCTGTTCCACCCATCCCTCGAAGTCGGCTGGACCGATGCGATTGGGCGTGGTGAGCAGCGGGTGGTCGGGCGCCAGGATCGTGACCATCGCCCGCTCCTCGCACACCTCCTCGGGATCCGGCGGCAGCGTGGCTGGATACGGCGCGAACTCGTTCGGGTCGAATTCCGGCGTGTTGTACAGCACCACCATATTGCCGCCTGCGCGCACCCAGTCGAGGAGGCGCCGGTTGTTGTGGCCGAGGTCGGCCCGCACGGCATAGGCACGCGTGCCCGTGATGATGGTGTCGAACCGTGCCAGATCGCCCGACGCGAGCGCCGCCGTGTCCAGCAACGTGACCTCGGCGCCCAGCTGGGCGAGTGCCGCGGGCACCTCGTCGCCAATCCCCATGACGTACCCCACACGGACCGGCGTCGGCACCTGCACGTCCACGGCCACCACGATGGCGGCCGCTTCCGAGACCAGCGTGCGATCCGGCAGCCCCTCGTGGTGGATGCGCTGATACGTCGAGTCGTAGGTGGTGCCGTCCACCGTGGCCCTGACACCGACACGCCAGCGTCCCCCGGACAGGGGAGCAGGCGTCACGCGGAAATGCGCGAGACAGGTGCCCGGCTCGCCCGCCGGCAGGACGATCTGCGCCGGCGCCGACGTCCATCCGGAGGGCAGCGCGAGCGCAACGACACCGCCGCTCCGGGAGCGCGAGGTGACCTCGACGTCCACGTCGAAGCTCCGGGTACCGGACGGTCGCAGCACGCGGACGGCAGGCGTCACGCGCAGGCTGACCGGTGCGGCAATATCGACCGGCTGCATTGCGTACCCGCGCGGGAACTGCGCGACGCGCCGAAGCATATCGGCGGAGACGGACCCATCGACGCCCTCGAAGCGATAGTGAGCCGTGGCGGAGAGTGGCGGACGGCCCCACGCGCGGCCGGCAGACGAGGGGTCCAGCAGCTCGTAGCGCGTGGCGTCGGTGGAGGTCCGTGCGAAGTAGGGCCGTGTCGGCATGGCATCCGGCGGAACAGTCACACGTACGGTGCGTGTGACCGGCTGGTTCCTGGCCATCGTCAGCGACACCGACCGGACGGTGTCGGCCGCTGCGGCAAGGCCAGAGACGTCCAGGCGCTCGAGGATGACGCCCGGCGCCCCGCGCGCCGTGAAGGTCAACGAGACGCCGACGGTCTGGCCCGGTGCGACGAGGTCGACCGTGGGCGCGGCTGGCTCGGCGACTGCCGACAACGACAGCCCAAGCGCGGCGGCGAGTGCGTCCTCGAACTGGTGCGTCTTCACGTTCAGGATGTGGCGCACATCCGCATCGCTCGTGATGGCTGCGGCTTCACGCGACAGTGCCAGGCCGCGCGCCAGGGCCGGAGCCGAGGCGGCCGGATCCGTCCACCGGAAGCCTTCCCGGGCGCTCTCGACCTGGCGCGCAATCGACGCGAGCCGATTCTCCGCGCCAGTCGGCGCCGCGCGGCCGAGCAGGCGATACGCGTCGGCCAGTCCGATCGGAAGCCCCTCGAAGAAGCTCTCGCCTCGCGGCGGTGTCGCCCCCTCTCCTCGCCACGAGAAGTACAGCGGCGCCGGACCATCGGCCAGGACGAGCCGTCCGCTCGTCTGCGATCGCTGCCGCGCCAGACCGCGTCGGGCCAGGTTCGCGTACCGAATCGCCGATCACCGGATCGTACTGGCCCGGGTCCACACGTACCTGCCAGGCCTCGTTCTCCCGGGCGCCCCCGACGTACAGGCGCAGTACCGTCCACGGCGCCAGCCCCTCGGCGGCGAGCTCCGGGTAGGCCGCGGGATCGGCGGCCGCCGCGACGGCCTCGGGCGTCAGCGCACCGGCCGCCTGGTGCTGCCCATGACCGTCGCGCGGCGTGCCTTCCCATCGCGACACGACGACGATCGGCCGGAAGGCCCGAATGACGCGCACCATGTCCCCGAGCAGTGCGTGCCGGTCCCACCGCTCGAGCGCTTCGTCCATGCGCTTGGAAAACCCGTAGTCGGCGGCGAGCGTGAAGTACTGTTCGTCGAGGCCGTAGAATTGGTCCGCCTGCAGAAGCTCGTCGGTCCGGATCAGGCCGAGGGCGTCGAACAGCTCGGGCCCGATGGCGTTGTCTCCCGCCTCGCCGCGGTTGAGCGTCAGCAGGGCCGTCCGGGCGCCCCAGCGGCGGCTGGCGAGCGCCAGCATTCCGCCCTGCTCGTCGTCGGGGTGAGCGGTGGTCTGGAGCAGGCTGCCGGTCGTGCGAAGCTTGTTGATGGCCTGCCACGCACTGGCGGCGCCGCGATCGATGGGGAGTCCGTCCGCAGGCGGGATCGGCGCGGGCGCGAGCCCTGCAGCAATTGCCGCGACGAGAGCCGCCACGCTCCAGTAGGATTGCATCGGCGCGATTCTGCCACACCGGCGCCACCCATCAGGGAGCAGAGCGATGATTCGACTGCAGGTGAACGGAGCGGATCGCACGTTCGACGGCGATCCAGGCATGCCGCTGTTGTGGTACTTGCGCGACGTGCTGGGTCTGACAGGTACGAAGTACGGGTGCGGCGTGGCCCAGTGCGGCGCCTGCACCGTCCATCTCGACGGACAGGCCGTTCGGGCCTGCGTGACCGGCGTCGGCAATGCCGAGGGCCGGACGGTGACCACGATCGAAGGGCTCAGCCCGGACGGGAGCCACCCGCTCCAGCGCGCCTGGCAGACCATCGATGTCCCGCAGTGCGGCTACTGCCAGCCGGGCCAGATCATGCAGGCGGCTGCCTTGCTGGCCGCCACGCCCAGGCCATCCGACAGCCAGATCGACGACGCGATGAAGATGAACCTTTGCCGGTGCGGGACCTACACCCGCATCCGGGCCGCGATTCGTCAGGCCGCCGGCGTGCAGGGAGGCTCCCGATGAGCCCCCTGGTCTCCCGGCGTCATTTTCTTGGCGGCCTGACAGCGTCGGGCGTGCTGGGGCTCGTAGCCACGCTGCCCGCCGGCCGGATTCTCAGCGCCCGCGATGCCGAGGCGAGCGAGGAAGCCTTCGAGCCCAACGCGTTCGTCGCGCTGGACGGGACCGGGCAGGTCGCCATCACCGTCCATCGATCCGAGATGGGGCAGGGCACCCGGGTGACGCTGGCCGTCGCGCTCGCCGACGAGCTCGGCGCCGACTGGTCCCGGGTCAGGATCCTCCAGGCGCCCGGCGATGCCAAGAAATACGGATCGCAGGACACCGACGGCTCGCACAGCATCCGCGACTTCCTCGACTCGATGCGCGAGATGGGGGCCACGGCCCGCCAGATGCTGGAGGAGGCCGCGGCGCGCGAGTGGCAGGTCCCGGTCTCCGAGGTCGAGACCCGCGTCCACGAGGTGGCGCACCGACCGTCGGGCCGCATCCTCGGCTTCGGCGCGCTCGCGTCGAAGGCCGCCGGGCTCCCGGTTCCGGCAAAGGCCGACCTGCACCTCAGGCCGATTGCCTCGCTGCCGCACCTGGGAAAGAGCGTCCCGCCCGACAACCGCGACGCCATCACCACCGGCCGCGCAGGCTTCGGCATCGACGCCTCGGTGCCGGGCATGCTGTTCGCCGTCATCGCGCGGCCGCCCGTGTACGGCGGCAAGGTCGCGCACCTCGACTCGTCGGCGGCCGAAAAGGTGCCCGGTGTCGAACGCATCGTCGCGCTGCCGTCGCCGCCGCCACCGACCGGGTTCCGCCCGCTCGGCGGCGTCGCGGTGATCGCCCGCACCACCTGGGCCGCCATCCAGGGCCGCGAGAAGCTGGACATCACCTGGGAGGACGGACCGAACGCCTCGTACGACTCGACGGCCTATCGTGCCGAGCTCGAGCGATCGTCCAGGGCGCCCGGCCGGGTGGCCCGGAACCAGGGCGAGGTGGACACGGCGCTCGCGGCGGCGGCGAAGAAAGTGACAGCCGACTACTACGTGCCGCATCTGGCGCACGCGCCGATGGAGCCGCCAGCCGCGCTGGCCAGGGTGGCCGACGGCAGGGTCGAAGCCTGGGCCTGCACGCAGAACCCGGCCGGCGCACGCGACGAGATTGCCGGTGCGCTCGGTGTTCCTGCCGAGCAGGTGACGGTGCACACGACGCTGCTCGGTGGCGGGTTCGGCCGGAAGTCGAAACCCGATTTCATCGTGGAGGCCGCACTGCTGTCGCGGGAGGTCGGCGCGCCCGTCAAGGTGACCTGGACCCGCGAGGACGAGATCCGGCACGGCTTCTACCACACCGTGGCGGCCGAGCACCTCGAGGCGGGGCTCGACGCGTCGGGCACGGTGACCGCGTGGCTGCATCGGGCGGCGTTTCCGGCCATCGGCGCGACGTTCGCCCCCGGCCAGCAGGGCCCTTCGGATGGCGAGATGGCGATGGGGGCGACCGACGTGCCGTTCGACATCCCCAACATGCGCTGCGAGGCCTGCGATGCGCCGGCACACGTGCGCGTTGGATGGTTCCGCTCCGTCTGCAACATCCCGAATGCCTTTGCCGCCTGTTCGTTCGCCGACGAGCTGGCGCATGCCGCGGGGCGCGACCCGAAGGACTTCCTGCTCGCCCTCCTCGGTCCCGACCGCCACATCGACCTGACGGCTTCCGGCGTCAAGGACTGGAACTACGGGGAAGCGCCGTCGAGGTTCCCGCTCGACACCGCGCGCCTGCGCCACGTCATCGAGGTGGTGGCTCAGCGTGCGAAGTGGGGAAGGAGCCTGCCCAAGGGCCACGGCCTCGGGATCGCGGCGCACCGGAGCTTCCTGACCTATGTCGCGACGGTCGTGGAAGTCGCGGTGGCAACCGATGGCACGCTGTCGGTCCCCGGCGTCTGGACGGCGGTCGATTGCGGCTATCCCGCCAACCCGGACCGCATCAGGTCGCAGATGGAAGGCGCGGCGATCATGGGCCTCAGCCTGGCCCTGTACGGCAGCCTCACATTCGAGAAGGGGCGGGCCGTGCAGAGCAACTTCACCGATTTCCGCATCGCGCAGATGCCGCTCGCGCCCCAGAGCATCGACGTGACGATCGTGCCGAGCACCGAGCTGCCCGCAGGCGTCGGCGAGCCAGGGCTCCCGCCGTTCGCGCCGGCCCTGACCAACGCGATCTTCGCCGCCACCCGCAGGCGGCTGCGGACGCTGCCGATTGGAGAGCGCATCGAGGTCTGAGCACGGAAAGGAGGACTGTCATGCGGAGCGGTGGTGTCCGGACGCTGCTGGCCGTTGCGCTCGTGGCCGTCAGCGGAGGTTCAATGGGGTCGGCTGCCGTCGCCACCGGTGTCGCCGGGGCGCCCTACGACGTGCGGTCCTTCGGGGCCGTTGGCGACGGCGCGACGCTCGACACGGACGCCATCAACCGGGCGATAGACGCCGCCTCGGCCGCCGGAGGGGGCACGGTCACGTTCCCGGCGGGCACCTACCTGTCGGCCTCCATCCACCTGCGCAGCCACGTCCGGCTCTTCATCGACCAGGGCGCCACGATCGAGGCGGTCTCTTACGAGCGAACCCCCTACGACCCGCCGGAGCCGAACCCCTGGGACAAGTACCAGGACTTCGGCCACAGTCACTGGCACAACAGCCTGATCTGGGGCGAGGGCGTCGAGGACGTCTCGATCGAAGGCCCGGGACTGATTCACGGCACCGGTCTCGTGCACCTCAACGATGCCCCGAAGGGCGCGGGCAACAAGGCCATCGCCCTCAAGAACAGCCGGAACGTCACCATCCGCGACATCTCGATCCTGCACGGCGGCCACTTCGCCATACTGGCGACCGGTGCCGACAACCTGACGATCGACAACGTCAGAATCGACACGAACCGCGACGGCATCGACGTGGACGCCTGCAGGAACGTCCGCATCTCGAACGTTACCGTGAACTCGCCGTTCGACGACGGGATCTGCCTGAAGAGCAGCTACGGGCTGGGCGTGGCGCGCGCCACGGAAAACGTCACGATCACGAACTCCCAGGTCAGCGGCTACGACGAGGGGACGCTGCTCGACGGCACGTTCAAGCGGACCGTGACGTACCGGCGCGGCACGACCGGACGCATCAAGCTCGGTACCGAGAGCAACGGAGGATTCAGGAACATCACCATTGCCAACTGCGTGTTCGACTACAGCCGCGGGCTGGCCATCGAGAGCGTGGACGGCGGGGCGATCGAGGACATTGCCGTCAGCAACCTGACGATGCGCGATGTCACCCAGGCGCCGATCTTCGTCCGCCTCGGCGACCGGGCGCGGGGGCCGGACCATCCGGCTCCCGGCGTGATCCGGCGCGTGACGATCAGTAATGTCGTCGCCTCCGGCGTGAGTGACGCCCAGGGCATCGTCATCAGCGGGATTCCGGGGCACCCGATCGAGGACCTCCGGCTCAGCAACATCCACATTGCGTACCGGGGGGGCGGCACGAGGGCAGACGCCAATCGCCAGCCGGAGGAGAAGGAACACGCCTATCCAGAGCCGGACATGTTCGGCCGCATGCCGTCATACGGGCTGTTCGCGCGCCACGTCGCCGGTCTGTCGCTGCACGACGCGGACCTGACCTTCGACGCCGGCGAGTACCGCCCGGCGATACACCTCGAGGACATCAGCCGGGCCGACGTCGACCACGTCCGCGCCGAGCGGCCGGACAGCGCCCTGCGGTTCGTGCTGGATCACGTGCGCGACCTGATGGTCCGCGACTGTCCGGGCGTCGAGGACGTCACCCAGGCGGACGTGGAGCGACGCAGCTTTTGAACCGCCGTCATTTCCCCCGCCCTTCCTCGAGGACGGTGATCCGGTCGAGGGGCGGAACGAACCGCTCCGACCTGCCGCCGGGCCAGGTGACGTCGACGAATTCGAGTGGGGTGGCGCCGAGCCCGACGTGGACGCGCGCGTCGCCGGCGCTGAGATAGCTGCCGTCGGTGTGAGCGCGGCGGACCAGTGCCGGCCCACCCGAGACGGTCGCCCGCACCAGCGCGCCAGGAGCACCGGCCGCACCGGCCGCCGGCTTCAATGAAAGCTCTACCCAGTGTGCGTGGGGCGCCGTCGCGCCCGCCCCGTTGAGAAGCAGCTCCACCGGTCCCCCGTTGGTCGTGACCAGGACGTCCTGGTCGCCGTCGTTGTCCACGTCGCCGACGGCAACGCCGCGATAGACCTCGGCCCGCCCGCGCAGACCGGCCTCGTCGCTCACGTCGCGCCACGCCAGGCCCGTCTCGTGGCGGAAGAGCTGGTTCGGCTGGCGGAACGGGCGCGGCTCGCCGCGCTCGCTCTCGATCACGTTCACGGCGCCGTTGGCCACGAACAGGTCGAGCAGCCCGTCGTTGTCGTAGTCCAGCCACGCGGCGCCGAACCCCGTCATCGCCGCCGTGGGCGCTGCCAGGCCGGACCGGGCCCGGGCATCGTCGAAGCCGCCGTGGCCGTCGTTGAGGTACAGCACATAGGTCTCGCCGACGAGATTCGTCACGAAGAGATCCTCGTCGCCGTCGTTGTCCGCGTCGCCGGCGGCGATGCCCATGCTGCCCTCCGGCCGCCCGGCTGCGTTGAGGGCAGTGCCCGAGATCAGACCCGTGTCCTCGAACGTGCCGTCCTTCCGGTTGATCCACAGCTGGTTTGGCGTGGCGTCGTTGGCGACGTACAGGTCGGGCCACCCGTCGCCGTTGAAGTCCCCGGTGGCCACGCCAAGGCCGGCACCGTAGGCGCGCGTGATGCCGGCCCGCTCGCTGGCATCGGTGAACCGTCCGCCGCCTTCGTTCCGGAACAGGTGATCCGGGGCGGGCGGATAGCTGGCCGGCGCGCAGTAGTCGCGGACGCCGACCGGGTCGGTGCAGACCTTGTTGCCGGGCACCGTGAAGCCGACGTAGTTGGCGACGAAGAGATCCAGGTCGCCGTCGCGATCGTAGTCGACGAAGGTGGCGCTGGTGCTCCAGCGGGTGTCGTCCACGCCGGCCGCCGCCGTGACGTCGGTGAAGGTCCCGTTCCCGTTGTTGTGGAACAGGGCGTTCGATCCGAAGGCGGTGACGTAGAGGTCGAGCCACCCGTCGGCGTCGTAGTCGCCAACGGCCGCTCCCATGCCGACGGCCCGCAGGGCCAGTCCCGCCTGTGCGGTGACGTCCGTGAAGTGCAGGACGCCACCGGGGACCAGGTCGTTCCTGAACAGGCGGCTGCCCTTCGACCGGCTCAGGGCAGGCCCCTTCGACGGGCTCAGGGCAGGCCCCTTCGACAGGCTCAGGGCAGGGTCCGACGCCACGCGGCCGATGGCGCCGCCCTGCACGAGGAAGACGTCGAGGTCGCCGTCGTTGTCGTAGTCGAACAGCGCGGCGCCGGAGCCCATGATCTCCGGGAGATAGAACTGCCCCGTCGCTCCGTTGTCGTGGACGAAACGCAGCCCCGTCCCGGCGGCCGCGTCGTGGAAGAGTGGCGTGCGTGTCGTGACCGGAGCGACGGCCGTCCCGATGGCGAGTGCCGTCAGCGCGGCGAGCAGGGATCGGATGGGCACGTTCAGCGTGGGAGACGGGCCAGGTTGCGCTCGATGGCTGCCGCGATCTCGGACTGGCCCCGCGCCACGGCCAGGGCGTGCGCCTGCTCCGCGTACTGGCGGCCGCGCGGCACGTCGCCTTTGCGGATCCAGGCTGTGGCGAGGCCGAAGAGATAGCGCGGCTGGTCGGGGTGGTCGTCCGCCGTCAGCTGCTCGAGCTCGACCACGGCCGCGTCGAGCTCCCCGCGCGCGAGGAGCATCCGCGCGAGATTGAAGCGGGCCGTGGAATCCGCCGGTGCCGATGCGGACGCCTGCCGGTAGTCCTTCGTCGCCTCTTCGAGGCGGCCGGCCTGCTCGGCGAGCTGGCCGAGGTTGTTCCAGGCGCCGGCGTGTCGCGGGTTCGCGTCCAGCGCCGCGTGGAAGGCGTCCGCCGCGCGATCGGCCTGACCGCGGTCGAGCTCCGCCACCCCGAAGTTGTAGTTGGCGTCGGCGAGCGCCGTGCCGCTGGCGATGGCGGCCCGAAAGTGGGCGTCCACGTCCGCCCACCGGCCGGCGCGAGCGCACAGCGAGATCAGGTTCACGTGCGCCTGCACGAGCGACGGATCGCGCGCGAGGGCGGCCTCGTGCTCGCGGATCGCGCCCTCGAGGTCGCCACTTCGGCCAAGGGCGATCCCCCGCGACAAGTGCGCCCGCGCATCGTCTCGCACGCCGTTCACCCGGTCCAGCATCGGATCGGGCACGCCGGGCCACTCCGATCCAAACCGGGCGGCCTTCTCGAGCGCGTCCCGGGCCGCCGCAGCCCGCCCCAGCCGACGGTCCGCCATCCCGAGACCGTACCAGGCGGCGCCAAAGGCGGGAAAGAGATCAGTCGCGCGGGAGAATTCGTCGCGTGCGGCCTGGTCGTCGCCCCGCGCCGCCGCGATGCGTCCGAGGCCGTATCTGGCGTGGGGTTCGGCCGCCGGCTCGCCGGCCAGCGTGGTGAACAGACGCGCGCTCTCGTCCAGGCGTCCGGCCTCGAGGAGCGCGTCGGCGAGATGGAGCCGTCCGGGCAGCGATGCGGGCTGGATCGCGACCGCGCGTGAGAGCAGCGACGCGGCGTCCGCCTGTCGCGCCTGCCGCTGCGCCACCAGGCCGCCCAGGTAGTAGCAGTCGAACCGCGGCTCGAGCGCACATGCGCGCGCGTAGGCGGTGGCGGCCGAGTCCCACTGCTCCCAGGCGTGCAGCCGCCGGGCCAGACGTTCGACGCGGTCAGGATCATCCGCATGGGCTCTGGCCTCGGCGAGCGCGGGCGCCAGGTCCTGCCGTGCCGCGGGATCGAAGGCCTCCAGGTGAACGTCCGGCAGCGGGGGAGCGGGATCGGCCGGTGCGGTCTGGGCGAGCGACAGGAGTGCGGCGAGGGCACAGACGAGCGTGCCGGCTAACATCTTCCCAGCATACCGAAAAAAAGAGAGCCGGCGAGGCAGTCGCCCCGCCGGCTCGAAGGACACCGTCAGACGCCGGTTAGAACTGGAACCGGATGCCCAGACGGATCTGACGTTCGCCGCTCACGCTGAACGTCTGCCCGAACGTCGAGCTCGTGATGCTATTCGACGGGTTCCCCCACTTCGGCGTGTTGGTCAGGTTGAAGAACTCGGCGCGGAACTCCGCCTTCTTCGTCCCGCCGAACGGGATGTTGCGGAACAGCGAGAAGTCGAGGTTCCACTGGCCCGGTCCGCGGAACTCGTTGCGGCCCGTATCGCCGAAGACGGCGCCCTGCGGCTGCGAGAACTGCGTCGGGTCGAAGTAGTAGCCCGCGCTGCCCTTGTCGCCGATGACGTTGTAGCTGCCCGTCAGGTTGGCGGTCTGCAGGTTGTTCGGCATGTTCAGGCCGGCGCTGCTCGCCGTCACCGTGAACGGCGTGCCGGAGAAGGCGCTGAAGATGCCGTTGGCCTGCCAGTCGCCAAACACCATGTGCAGGGCCTTGTTGCCGTCGTCGGTCGTCTTGTACGGGATCTCGTAGACGAACGCCATCTGGAACACGTGCGTCCGATCGTAGCCCGCCAGCGCGTAGTTGCGATCGTAGACGCTCGGCGCGTTGTAGTTCAGCGACGCCCAGCCGTCCTCGTCCGTCATGTTCTTGGCGCGCGAGAGCGTGTAGGCGCCCTTCAGGAGCAGGCCGTTCTTGAACGGCCGGTTGATGGCCACCTGCAGGGAGTGGTAGTCGGTCTTGGTGCGCGGGCCCCAGCTGTTCAACGAGATACGGCGCCCATACAACTGGTAATACGGCTCGCTCTCGACGCCGCCGCCCGGCGTCTGGCCGGCGTTGATGTCCAGGTCGGCGTAGCCGTTCCGCCCGGCGGTGCCGACGTAGGCGACGTCCACCGAGAGGTCATAGGCCAGCTGGCGCTCCACGGCGACGTTCCACGAGTGGATGTAGCCGCGGGAGACGTCGTTCTCCGGGAACCGCATGCTGTAGACGTTCGGCAGCGGGAAGCGGCCCGTGCTCAGATCCGGTCCGGTGACCTGCGGAATGCCCTGTTCGAGCGTGGTCACGACACCGTATGGCGACACCGGCACGAAGTCGCCGTTGATCGTGAGCGGGTAGAAGCCGCGCAGCGGCCGGGAGAACGGCAGCGGGTCGTAGGTGAGCCCGTAGCCGGACCGGAAGACCGTCTTGTCGCTCAGGCGGTAGACGAAGCCCAGACGGGGCGCGAACAGCGTGTTGCTCACCTTGATCCCGAGATTCTCCGGGTTGCCGCCGACGCCGCCGAGCAGCACGTCCAGCGTGTTGAGGTCCACGGTCTCGATGCCACGGTCGAAGCGGCTCATGAGCGGGTAGTACTCGTAGCGCAGCCCGAGGTCGAGCGTCATCTTGTTGGTGACGTTCCAGCGGTCGCGCGCGTAGAAGCCGTGCTGCCATTCGCGGCCCGTCATCTCCTCGTACTGGAGCGCCTGCTGGGCCTCGTAGACGTCGCCGAGCAGCATGGCCGCGTACTGGTTGTAGAAGTTGCCCGTCTGCCCGCCGTTGAGGGCCGTGGCGTTGGTGGCGAAGTCCAGGCGGCCGCGCGGGCCCGCGCCCAGTTCCGGCTGCCAGTGATCCAGCGTGAGCAGGTTCACCGAGTAGCCGACGCGGAACTCGTGCGCGCCGTGCAGCTTCGTCAGGTTCGTCGAGAGGTTGTACGTGCGCTCGTGCCGGAAGGCCGGCGCCCAGTTGTCGGTGTCGCCCAGGGCGCTGAACCCCGTGCGGAAGTCCGGCATGCCGTTGTAGCGCGAGTCGGATGCGCCGAACGTGCCGCCGTTGGTGCCGGGAATCCCGAGCACGTCCACGCCGTAGCGGCCGAGGTCGAAGTCGGCGCCGGTGACGGCCTGGTCCATCCAGGACACACCGTAGGTCGCGTCGAGAACCGTCGTCGGGTTGAGCGTCCAGGTGGTGCCGAACGTGGCCTGCTGGACCGTGGTGTCACCGTTGCCCCCGCCGTCGTACCCGAGGTGGTACAGGTTGCTGACGTTGGCGCCCATGCGCGAGTACTTGCCCCAGATCTGCTGCGCGGAGTTCCGGTTCCAGTTCACCTTGAAGTCGTAGTTGTTGCGGTCGAACACCCGGCGGTCGTCGCGGGTGTAGTTGCGGGTCACCGCTGCGCCGCCCACGTTGGCCCCGCTCGATCCCGGAGCGTTGGGATGGGGGTAGAGGTCCTGGATGGCCTGGGCAATGCCGCTCATGCGGTTGGCCGGGATGACGTTGCCGGGGAACGGCGTGCGTCCCGTCCCGTCGGCGTTGCCGGTCAGCGGATCGTAGATGACCTGCAGCGAGCCGTCGGCATTGTACGCCTGGCTGAAGTCGCCCGTGCGCAGCGCGTCGGGCGGCACGTCGAAGAACGTCGTCGCCGTCGAGCGCTGATACTGGCCTTCCCACGACCCGAAGTAGAACAGCTTGTTCTTCATCACCGGACCGCCGAGCGTCGCCCCCGCGATATGCGCGCTCGAGGGCGTCTTGGTGCTCTGGAAGTACGGCCGGGCGTTCAGGTTCTGGTTGTTGTAGAACTCGAACGCGGAGCCCCGCAGGTTGTTGGTGCCCGACTTCGTGATGACCGTGATGGCGGCGCCACCGGCCATGCCCTGCTCGGCATCGAAGTTGTCGGTGCTGACGTTCACGCTCTCGACCGTCTCGGCGGGCGAGACGTACATGTTGTGGTGCGGCAGCCAGACGTTCACGTTGGTGGCGCCGTCGGTCCGCGTGCCGTTGTTGTTCGGGTTCTGCCCGTTCACGAACGTTCGCAGCGAGCGGCCCGGCGTGTCCACCTCGCTGTTCTGGAACGTCGCCGGCATGGCGCCGGGGACGAGGTTGATCAGCGACTGGTAGTTGCGGTACGAGGGAAGCGGGAGCTCGGCAATTTCCTTCGACTTGATTTCCGTGTGGACGTCGGCCTTGTCCGTCTGGAGCAGCTGCGCCTGCGATTCGACCGTCACGGTCTCCGTCAGCGCGCCGACCTCCAGGGAGACGTCCACGCGGCTCGGGTTGCCGATCTCGACCGGCACGGCCGTCCGCACGAATTCCTTGAATCCCTCCAGCGACACCTTGACGTCGTAGGATCCAGGCAGGACGTTGGCGAAGCTATAGATACCGGTCTCGTTCGAGACGGTCGTCCGTTCCAGGTTGGTCTGCGTGTTCGTAATCGTCACGGTCGCGCCGGGCACTGTCGCACCCGACGTGTCGCGGACCGTGCCCACGATGCTGCCGTACAGCACCTGCGCGCGCGCGCTGACGGGCGCCAGGGCGGCCAGCAGCGTGAGCACGCCGAGTGTAGCGACGAGCCTGCTCTTCAACTCCCTCACGAGTCACCTCCACGACGCCTGCCACAGCTCCAGGCGTCTTCGAACCAGTCGGTTTGCGCGTGCCACAGATTTTGGGGGGAATACCGAGAAATCCGCACCCTCGCACCAAGTGAGCGGATTGGCACGCGAGTAAGACGGAAGGCTAAGTGCGTGCCGTGTCCAAGTCAATGCCTTTGGAGCAGAAAACTAGAACAAATGAAGGATATTTGGCGATTGGGCGCCCAATTGAACACGCAATGTTCGGAGTTCTGGATCCATTCCGTTGTCATCTCTACCGATTCTTGAAGAGATGTAACCGATTTCATCGATTGTCGCTCTGGTCTGGTCCGCTCTCTACCGCCCACCCTGATATGCTCCGCGCAGATTCATGCGGACGTTGTCGATCCTCCGTGCTGCAACGCTCGCCGGTCTCGCCGTGACCGTCGAACCGGTCGCCCCCGTCCCGACAGCGGCTCAGCTTGCGTGGCAACGCCAGGAGCTCCACGCGTTCGTTCACTTCGGGCCGAACACGTTTTCCGGCGCCGAGTGGGGCACGGGGCGCGAGGCGCCGACGGTCTTCAACCCCACCGCATTCGACGCCCGACAATGGGTGCGCGCGTTCAAGGCGGCCGGTTTCACCGGCGTCGTGATCACCGCCAAGCACCACGACGGGTTCTGCCTGTGGCCCTCGCGGCTGTCGACGCACACGGTTGCGGCCAGTCCGTGGAAGGACGGCGCGGGCGACGTCCTCCGGGAGCTGTCGGAAGCGTGCCGGGAGGAAGGCCTGGGGTTTGGCGTCTACCTGTCACCGTGGGATCGCAACCACCCGGCGTACGGCACGCCGGAGTACAACGAGGTGTTCGCCGGCATGCTCGAAGAGGTGCTCGGGCACTACGGGCCGGTGTTCGAGGTCTGGTTCGACGGCGCCAACGGAGAAGGGCCCAACGGCAAGCGTCAGGAGTACGACTGGCCCCTGTTCATTTCGACCGTGCGCCGGCTGCAGCCGAAGGCGGTCATCTTCAGCGATGCCGGGCCCGACATCCGCTGGGTCGGCAACGAACGTGGCGAGGCCCCACTGACCGTGTGGTCGATGATCGACCGCTCCCGGTACGAGCCCGGGACGCCGCTCAGCGACGAGCTCGGAGAGGGCACCAGGTTCGGCCATGACTGGGTGCCGGCTGAATGCGACGTATCAATCCGCCCGGGCTGGTTCTATCGGGCGTCGGAAGACTCCCGCGTCAAGTCGGCCGGGCGGCTCGTGAGCCTGTATGAGCAGTCGGCGGGCAGGAACTGCACGCTGCTCCTGAACGTGCCGCCCGACCAGCGCGGTCTGCTGGCCGCGCCCGACGTGGCGTCGCTGGCCGGCTTTCGACAGCGGCTGGATGCGATCTACGGCCGGAGCCTGACGGCGGGCGCGTCGGCGTCCGCGTCGAGCGCGCAGAACGAGCATCCGGCCGCCGCCGTCCTCGATGACTCGCTCGACACGTTCTGGGCCCCCGCATCGGGGACTGTCCCCGATCCCCACGGGACATCGGGGACTGTCCCCATCGGCGCAGATCTCGTGCCGAGTGGGCAGTTTGTGACAATCCGGCTGGTTCACGCGGCCACGTTCGATCGCGTGGTCCTGCAGGAGGCGATTGCCCTGGGCCAGCGGATCGACGGCGTCATCGTCGATGCGGAGACGCCGGATGGCTGGCAGCGGGTGGCGACGGGGAGCACGGTGGGCCAGAAGCGGATCCTCGTGATCCCCCGCACGACGGCGACGGCGGTCCGGATCACGATCGCCAGCTCGCGGGGAACGCCGGCACTGGCCCGCGTCTCACTGCACCTTGCCGGCCAATCCTGAACCCGAGAACCGGAGAACCGGGAACCCTTATCTGCCAGCGAACGGGAACAGCCGCCGCAGCATCGCCTCGTCCGGACGCGTGCCGTACTCGCAGATCTCGAAGGCCTCCACGTGTTTCGTTGATTGTGCGACCTCGGGGCCAAACCACCGTTCAACGGCGGCGCGGTCGGCATCGGAGATCCGCCCGGTCCGCTGCGCCGCCAGCCACGCCTTCCGCGCGGCCGGATCCTTCGGCACTTCGTCCAGCTTGCCGTCGTGCCACGGCAGCCACTCGTAGACCTGCGACACGTGCGCGTCGAGCGCGTCCACCTTCTTGTCGAACACATCGTCGATGGGGATTGCCACGTCCGCCCTGAACGGCGCGGGCTTCTGGAACCCGTCCTCGTAGTACATGAACACGGGATTGGTGCGCAGCGCCGGCGTGTCGGGCGCGATGTTCGGCACGGTCACCATGAACGCGGCGTCCTGGAGCAGCACGCCGGTATACCGATGGTCCGGGTGGTAGTCGTTCGGCCGCGGACCGAGGACGAGGTCGGCGTGCCAGTCACGGATGAGCCGGATGATCTGCTCCCGGATCGGCAGGTCGGGCAGCAGCTCGCCGTCGTGGTGGTCGAGGACGACGTAATCGATGCCGAGCCGGCGGGCGGATTCCTGCGCCTCCTTGCGGCGCCGCATGGCGAGCTGGCCGCCGCCTTCCGACATGTGGCCCGCATCGCCGTTGGTGACCGACACGAACCGGACCTTGTCGCCGTGCGCGGCCCACTTGGCCGCGACGCCGGCGGCGCGGATGTCGCAGTCGTCGGGATGTGCCCCGAACGCGATGATTCGCAGCGGTCCGCCGGCCTGGGGCGGCGCGGGGTCCGAAGACGCTGGAACGAGCATGGCCAGCAGAATGGCAGGGACGAATACCGGGACGAGCGCGATGCGCGCCATGGACGGACCCTCCTTGGTTCGCTCGGCCCCGATTGTAATTGTTATGCTTCTGCGGATCGAATTCTTCACAGGAGACTGCAGACCATGCGCCTTTATCGCCGACTCCTCGCCGGGCTCTGCCTCGCCGCCGCGGCTGCGGCCGGCCTTGCCGCGCAGGAACGGACCCGCGCATCCATCCCGGACGCGTACAGGTGGGACCTCACGCCAATCTTCGCGTCGGACGACGCCTGGAGGACCGAGAAGGACCGGATCCAGGCGGACCTGAAGGCCGTTGCGCCCTTCAAGGGCACGCTGTCGCAGTCGGCAGCCCGTCTGCAGGCGGGGCTGGACCTCCAGACGGCGCAGGACAAGGCGCTCAACCGCCTCGCGAGCTACGCCGGGCTGAAAGCCGACGAGGACACACGCGTGTCGGTCTACCAGGGCATGCGCGATCAGGTCAGCCAGCTCGGATCGCAGTTCGGCGCCGCCTGGGCGTTCTTCGAGCCCGAGCTGCTCGCGATGGACCCGGCGACGCTCGACACATGGATCGGTGCGACGCCGGGCCTGAAGCCGTACGCGTTCTACCTGCACGACATCCTGCGGCGCAAGGCGCACACGCTGGACGCCAGCGAGGAGGCCCTGCTGGCCGAGACCGGGCCGATGGCGTCATCGACCGGCAGCGCGGCGAACCTGCTGCTCAATGCCGACATCCCATGGCCCAAGGTGACGCTGGCCGACGGCAGCCAGCCGCGCCTGGACGTGTCGGGATTCTCGGCAGCCCGTGCATCGGCCAACCGCGACGATCGCCGGAAGGTCATGGAGGCGTTCTTCGGCGCGCTGGACGGCTATACCCACACGCTCGGGGCCACGATGAGCGGCAACGTGCAGGCGGCGCTCTTCGAGACCAGGGCCCGGCGCTACGACTCGGACCTCCAGGCGGCACTGGACGGCCCGAACATCCCGACCAGCGTCTACACCGCGCTCGTGGACAGCGTGGACAAGCACCTCGATTCGTTCCACCGCTATCTGCAGCTGCGCAAGCGGATCCTCGGCGTGGACCAGCTGCACTACTACGACCTGTACGCGCCGCTCGTGAAAGACGTCCCGCTGAAATACACCGTGGACGAGGCGCAGACGAACATCGAGGCGGCGCTGCAGCCGCTCGGCGCCGATTACGAAGCCGCGCTGGACAAGGCGTTCCACGGCCGCTGGATCGACTACTACCCGACCCAGGGCAAGCAGTCCGGCGCCTACATGAATCCGGCTGCCTACGACGTGCACCCGTTTCTGCTGCTCAATTACAACGGCCAGTACACCGACATGAGCGGGCTGGCGCACGAGCTGGGGCACGCCATGCAGACGTACTTCTCCAACCAGAGCCAGCCGTACCCGACGGCCAGCTACCCGATCTTCGTGGCGGAAGTGGCGTCCACGTTCAACGAGAACCTGCTCATCGATCACATGCTGAAGCAGATCACCGATCCCAAGGCGAAACTGGCGCTGCTCGGCAACTACCTGGAAAACGTGAAGGGGACGGTCTTCCGGCAGACGCAGTTCGCCGAGTTCGAGCTGAAGATGCACGAGATGGCCGAGAAGGGCGAGCCGCTCACCGGTGAGGCGTTGTCGAAGCTGTACCTGGACATCACGCGCAAGTACTACGGCCACGACAAGGGCGTCTGCATCGTGGACGACTACGTGGGGAGCGAGTGGGCCTACATCTCCCACTTCTACCGGCCGTTCTACGTGTACCAGTACGCCACGTCGTTCACGGCGTCCACCGCGTTGTCGGAGAAGGTGCTGGCCGGTGCGCCGGACGCCGTGAAGCGCTACCGCGCGTTCCTCGCGGCCGGGGGCTCGGAATACCCGATCGACCTGCTGAAGGACGCCGGCGTGGACATGACGACGTCGGAGCCGCTCGATCTCACGATCGCGAAGATGGATCGGGTCATGGACCAGATTAAGCAGATAGTAGGCAGCAGGCAGTAGGCAGCAGGCAGAACGTCAACTCCCAACTCCCAACCCCCAAGCGCGTGAAACGCAGTGGCTCGGTTGCGCCCCTGGGAGTTGGGCGTTGGAGCTTGGGAGTTGACGGTGGGAGTCCGTACCTACTTCAGCCTGAACGCGAACGTCAGGGTCACGACGACGGGTACTGGCTTGCCGTCCTTGATGCCGGGACGGAACGTCGAGGCCTTTGCGGCGGCGACTGCGGCATCGTCAAGCCCGGCCACGGACTTCGTGACCGTGACGTCCAGGATGTGTCCGGAAGGATCGACCGTGACTTCCACCTCCACTTCGCCCTGCACGCCTGCCGCCTTTGCCGCCTCCGGATAGCTCGCATTGGGAATCGTGACGGCCATCGGCCCTTCGGTGACCCTGGCGAATCCTGTCGACACCTCGGATTCCCGGTCAGCCCCCTTGGCGGGCGATTCGATCGTGATCGCGGTCGTCATCGCCAGCGGCGCCCGTTGGGGGGGCTCGAACGTCCACTGCCGCACGGCGCTCAGGACGGGCTCCGAGAGGCGATCCGTGACGTCGCGTGGCTCGTGGTGCCCGCCCGACGTGCCCTTGACGTCTGCGGTGAGGACCCGGGCCTCGGCGACGCGGCCCGAGGCATCGACGACGAGCCGAATCCCGAACAGCGCTGACTCGCCTGGCCGCAGCCCGTCGGCAGGAATCAGGGGCGGCTTGTACCCGATGCGGCGGGGAGGCGGAGCATCCTTCGGCGCCGTGTAGGCCTTCTGCTCGAGCGGACCGGCCTGCTCCGAGCCGCCGGCGGCTCCCGGAACAGCGGCTGACGCCAGCCGGGGTGTGGGGAAGGCCCTGCCGGCTGCGATCACAGCGGTTCCCGCGACGGCAAACGCCAGCAACGATGTCGTGACCAGACGCCCCTTCGACATGGGTCCCCCCGTGGCGAGCGCGGCAATGCGCCGCGCGAGCTGACGTGCTCTGAAGAAGGACAATACCGGACCGAGCCGACGCGATTCGGGCGCCTCGGCGAAATCGAGGAGGGTCGTCATGTAGTCGCGCCGGCTTCCCAGCCGTTCGACAACGGCCCGATCCACCACTTCCTCACGCGCCTGGCGCGCTTCGGCGACGAGCAGCCACGCGGCCGGATGGAACCACAGCACGGCCCGGAAGACCTCCTCGACGACGACCCAGCGCCAGTCGCCACGCGCGACGTGCAGCAGCTCGTGAGTCAGCACGGCCCGCAGCACCCGCGGTGGCGCCGTGGCGAGCGACCGGGGCAGGACGACGTCGGCCGGCCGCAGGCCCGTCGTGAATGGCCGTGACTCCGAGGCGCTCCAGCGCAGGCGTGCCGCCGCGCCGAGCGCGGATCGGATCTCCTCGAAGACGGGCGAGGCGACCTCCCGGCCCCGGCGGACCCGGCGACCGAGCGCGATCCAGCCGCCGGCCAGCAGCAGGGCGCGGACGATGGCGCCGGTGACGAGCGCCGCGAGCACGCAGGCCGGCCAGTCGATGGCGGAGCGGCCCGGCACGACGGATGCCGCGGGGAGGACAGCGAGGAGCGGCGACTGCGCCGCAACCGACAGCGGCTGCTGGGCGCCGGCCGGCATCCAGGCGGCCATCGGCAGCAGCAGGCTGGTGACGAGCGCGGCCTGCCAGGCCGCCAGTCGCACTCGCGGCGCCCGGCGCGCGAGCACGGCAAGTGCGGCCCAGAGGATCAGCACCAGCACGCCGACCTGCAGCGACCAGGCCTCGAACACGCCGAGCATCCACGTCGTCGTCATGTCAGTCGTCCATGCGATCGATCAGCCGCCGCAGCTCCCGCCGCTCGGCGGGCGTGAGCTTCTCGTGCTGCACGAGGTGGAGCAGCAGCGGCTGCGCCGATCCTTCGAACACTCTCTCGACGAAATCGCGGACGAGCCGGCCGACCACCTGTTGCCTCGGCTTCACGGCGTTGTACACGTAGGCCCGGTCCACTTGGCGTCGCGCGAGGTGCCCCTTCGTCGCCAGGATGTTCATGAGCGTCATGATCGTGGTGTAGGCCACCTTGCGGTCTCGGCTGAGCGCCTCGTGGACGTCGCGGACGGTGACCTGGCCGCGGTCCCAGACGACCTGCATGATCGCCAGCTCGCGGGGCGTGAGGCGGTCGCGCGGCTTCATGTCTACTAAGTATTTAGTACTACTTGGTTAGGAGTCAAGCACAAAAAAAGGGCCGAACGTCAGTTCGGCCCTGCGAAACCCTGTTCCCTGATCCCTGATCCCTGGAACCCCTGGCCCAGGCCTACCCCACCGGCTGCTCGTCCTTGTCCCGCTTCTTCAGCCCCTGGATCTGGATGATCGGCTGGCTGGCGGCTGGATCCTTCAGCACGTGCTGGCGGTAGAGCTTCTCCATCTCGGCGTGGTACTTCGGATCCTGCTCCTTCTTGCGTGCCTGGAGTTTCTCCTCGCGCGCGTTCTTGGCGATGCCACGCTCGTCGAGGTCGGTCTGCCGGCCCTTGGCGACCGCTTCGGCGTTCAGCTTCAGCGAATGCTCGGTCGAGGCCAGCGGCACGGCCTTGTTGCCGGCGAAGATCTCGTGGCGGCCGTGCTCGTCGTACCACTTGGTGAGCGTGGCCGTCATGTGCATCTTCTCGATGATGTTGCGCCAGCCGATCCCGGTGTTGTAGGCGCAGAAGGAGATCTCGCCCTGCTGCGTCGCGTAGGGGATGATGCACATCTCCGTGCGGCGGAAGTCGTAGTTGAACAGGTCCTGGAACCACATGCCCGCGATGAACAGGAAGTTCCAGCGGTCCGAGCGCCGCTTCTCGATGTCCGAATCGGTCCGGTCGCCGGTCACCTTGCCGTAGTCCTTGCCGGTCGCCCCGAAGGTCTTGTCGAACTTCTTCAGCAGGTCCATCAGCTTGAAGTTCGACGGCGCCTGGAACGGGTCGTAGTTGCGAAGCAGCGCCAGCGTCATGCCGGCGATGGACAGCCACTTGCCGCGCGCGGCGTCGTTGACCGCCGCCACGTCCCGGGCCAGCTGGTCGGCCTTCAGGAACGCGGTCACGGGCACGGCTTCCTTGGTTTCCTTGTCGATCATCACCGCCATGCCGATGCCGCAGTTCGGGTGGCACCCGCAGGTCAGCTGGCCCCACTCGCGGTCCGGCCCGTGGACGACGTCGGCCCAGTCGGTGAACGTGCCCATGAACGAGATCGGGAACCAGTCGCGCAGGGGCTCGCCGATGCCGGTCTGGCTCTTCACGTCGTGCGCCAGGTGCGACAGCGTGTAGCGCTGCGCCTGCCGCCGTTCCGGCGTGATTTCCTCGTCGCGTCCGGTGAAGCTCACCGGCTGGAACGACAGGAAGTTGATCTTCTTGGGGTTGTCGAGGGCGAACTCGACGACCCGGCCGACCTGCTCGTTGTTCACGCCGTTGACGATCGTGATGACCGGCACGATGTCCACGCCGGCCGACCACAGGTTCTCGATCGCGCGCAGCTTCACGTCGAAGAGGTTGCCGACGCGGCGGTGCGAGTTGGCGGCGTTGCCGATGCCGTCGAACTGCAGGTAGGCGTAGCGCAGGCCCGCCTTGGCCGCCTCGCGGGCGAACTCCGGGCTCTTGGCGAACTCGATGCCGTTGGTCGCCGCCTGGACCGAGTTGTACCCGACCTTGCGCGCGTAGCGGACCGCGTCCAGGAAGTAGGGGGAAATCGTCGGCTCACCGCCCGAGAACTGCACGGACATCTGCCGCCGGGGCTTGATCGAAATCGCGTTGTCGAGGACCTGCTTGATGTCCTCCCAGGAGAGCTCGTGCACGAAGCCCACCTGGTTGGCGTCCATGAAGCACGGGTCGCACATCATGTTGCAGCGGTTCGTCAGGTCGATCGTGAGAACCGATCCGCGGCCGTGCTGGATGGTGCTGCTCCCGTGGTTGTGCAGCGTTTCGTCGTTGTGCGCGCGGATGTCGCGCCCGGGGAACGACTCCTCCAGGTGCTTGAACATCGGCGGGTCGATGGACATCACGTCCTCGAAGTGGCCGTGGATCGGGCAGTCCTTCACCATCAGGATCTGCCCGTCGCGCTCGACGATCGTCGCCTTGATCTCGCCCACCTTCTCCGTGAGCAGGATCGACACGTCCTGCTTGCCGTCCAGGATTTCCTGGCGGGCTTCGCGCACGCACGTCGGGCAGAGCGAATCGGTCTCGCGCGGCCATCCGAGCGGCGGCTTGGTCTTCTGCCACGACTTGTTCAGCGGCTTGTCGGACCAGTTGGGCGTGAAGGAGGGGTTCCGGCGGATCGAGTTCAGGGTGTTGAACACCTGCCAGGTGCCGTTGGCCGCCACGGCCAGCCCCTTCTCGACGTACTTGATCGGTCGATGCATGCGATTGGTCTCCCACCGCGGCGCCCATTCGCCGCAGCCGTCCGGCACTTCCTGCACGGAAACGACGGCAACTCTTTCCAGCTCAGTCAATTGTAGCCACTCAGCCGACGCCGCCGGCAAGGTTTCCCCGAACGGGCCCGGGCGGGGGCCGAGCGGGCAGGGAGCGCGCCGAACGGTCAAATGGCGACCGGAAAGGTCGGGGATCTGGGGATCTGGGGATCTGGGGCCTGCTCACCCTTCGAGCGACGTCATCCTCGACGGCCGCAGCGTCCCGCGCCGCAGCGCGCGCAGCTTCAGGATGTAGAAGATCACCGGCGTCACGATCAGCACGTGAATCGTGGACGTCACCATCCCGCCGATGATCGGCGCCGCAATCGGCTTCATCACGTCCGACCCCACGCTGGTGCTCCACATGATCGGCAGCAGCGACAGCGTCGTCGCGGCGACGGTCATGAGCTTCGGACGCAAACGCAGCACCGACCCGGCAACGGTCGCCTCCCAGACGTCGTGCGGCGTCACCGGGCCGAGCGCCAGCCGCCGATCCAGCGCTTCGTGCAGGTACACGACCATCACCACCCCGGTCTGGACCGCGATGCCGTAGAGCGCGATGTAGCCGACCCAGACGGCCACCGAGAAGTTGTAGCCGAGCAGCCACTGCGCGATCACCCCGCCCGTCATCGCGTAGATCACCGACAACATGACGATGATCGCCTCGGAGAAGGAGCGGAACGTCAGGTACAGCAGCAGCACGATCAGACCGAAGACGACGGGCAGGAGCAGCTGCAGGCGATCGCGCGCCCGCACCTGGAACTGGTACTGGCCCGTCCAGTCGAGCCGATAGCCCTGGGGCAGCGTCACGCGCGAGGCGACCGCCGCCTGGGCGGCCTTCACGTACCCGCCCAGGTCCCGCGCCTTGGTATCCACGTACACGTAGCCGGCCAGCAGTCCGTTCTCGTCGCGGATCATCGCCGGCCCCTGGTGAATCTCGATCCGCGCCAGTTCCGAGAGCGGCACCTCGCCGTCGGGTGTCGGCACCAGCACGGCCCTGATGGCCGGGAGCGAGTCCCTGAAATCGCGCGCGTATCGGACGTTCACCGAATACCGTTCGCGCCCCTCGACGGTCCGCGTCACGGTCCGGCCGCCCAGGGCCGTCTCGATCACCATCTGCACGTCGTCCACGCTGACGCCGTGCCGGGCGACCGCGTCCCGATCGATCTCGATATCGGTGAAGAAGCCCTGGGTCACGCGCTCGGCGTACGCGCTGCGGGTGGCCGGCAGCGACCCGAGCGCCGCCTCGATCTCGAGGCCAATCCGCTGGATCACCGCCAGGTCCGGCCCGAGCACCTTGATGCCGACCGGCGTCTTCACGCCGGTGAACAGCATGTCCAGCCGGTTGCGGATCGGCTGGGTCCACGTGTTCGGGAATCCCGGCACCTGCAGCGCCTCGTCCATCTCGGCCTGCAGCTGCTCAATCGTCATGCCCGGCCGCCACTGGTCGCGGGGCTTGAGCGTGAGCGTGGTGTTCACCATCCCCATGGGCGAGTTGTCCGTCGCCGTCGTCCCGCGCCCGACGGTGCCGAAGACGCGCGCCACTTCCGGGAACTGCCGCAGCACGCGGTCTTGCACCTGGAGCATGCGCGTCGCCTCGGTGATCGACATGCCGGGCGGCGCCGTGGGCATGTATAGCAGGGAGCCCTCGTAGAGCGGCGGCATGAACTCGCTGCCAATCATGAAGATCAGCGGGATCACGGCCGGGACGACGGCGAAGTTGACGAGGAGGGTGACCCAGCGAAGCCGCAGCGCCGCCGACAGGCACGCGCGGTAGACGGCGACGCTCACCTTCGAGAACGGGTTGGCCGCCTCCGGCCGGAGCTTGCGGCCGCGCAGGATGAACGTCATGAGGACCGGCACCAGCGTGATCGACAGCAGCGTCGCCGACGCCATCGCGAACGTCTTGGTGAAGGCGAGTGGCCGGAACATGCGGCCCTCCTGCGCCTCGAGCAGGAAGACGGGGAGGAACGAGAGGATGATGATCGCCAGAGAGAAGAAGATCGGGCGGCCCACCTGACGCGCGGCCGCCACGACGGCCGCCGGCTGGTCCTCGATGGGCACGGTCGCGGGCCGGCCGTCCGGGGTCTCCGTGATGTGCCGGTACGCGTTCTCCACCATGACGATCGACGCGTCCACGAGCTCGCCGATCGCCAGCGCCAGCCCGCCGAGCGACATGATGTTGGACGAGACGCCCAGGTAGTACATGGGCACGAACGAGGCCAGCACGGCCACCGGCAGCGTGATGATCGGGATGAGCGCCGAGCGGAAGTGGAAGAGGAACGCCAGCGCGACCAGGGAGACCACGATCGCTTCCTCGATGAGCGTGCGCCGCAGCGTGTGGATCGCGTCGCGGATGAGCCCCGACCGGTCGTAGGTGGTGACGATCTTCACGCCGTCGGGGAGGGCCCCCTGCACGTCGGCGAGCCGGGCCTTCACCCGGTCGATCACACCCAGCGCGTTCTCGCCGAATCGCATCACGACGATCCCGCCCACGACCTCGCCATGGCCGTCGAGCTCGGCGACGCCGCGCCTCAGATCGGGCCCCAGGGCCACCGTCGCGACGTCGCGGACGCGGACGGGCGTGCCCGACGCCCCGGACCGGCCCACGGCCACCTGCTCCACGTCGGCCATGGACTTCAGGTAGCCCCGCCCGCGCACCATGAACTCCCGGCCGGCGAACTCCAGCAGCCGGCCCTCCACGTCGTTGTTGCTCGACTGGATGGCCATCGCCACGTCCTTGGGCCCGACGTGGTACGCGGCGAGCCTGGCCGGATCCAGCGTCACCTGGTACTGCTTCACGAACCCGCCGATGCTGGCCACTTCGGCCACGCCGGGGACGCTCGCCAGCCAGTAGCGCAGGTACCAGTCCTGGAAGCTGCGCAGGTCGGCCAGCGTGTGCTGGCCGGTGTCGTCCACGAGCGCGTACTGGAACACCCAGCCCACGCCGGTCGCATCGGGCCCGATCGTGGGGTTGACGCCCGGCGGCAGCTGGCCGCGGATGCCCTGGAGGTACTCGACCACCCGGCTGCGGGCCCAGTAGATGTCGGTGCCGTCGTTGAAGATGACGTAGACGTACGAGATGCCGAAGTCGGTGAACCCGCGGACCGCCTTCACGCGCGGCGTGGACAGCAGCGCCGTCACGAGGGGGTAGGTGACCTGGTCCTCCACGAGGTCGGGGCTGCGGCCCGGCCAGTCGGTGGCGACGATCACCTGCACGTCGGAGATGTCCGGCACCGCGTCGAGCGGAGTGTGCAGCATGGTCCACGCGCCCCAGCCCGAGAGCGCCAGCGCCGCCAGCAGGACGAGGGCGCGGTTGCCTGCGCACCAGTCGATGAGTCGTTCGATCATCACGGTCCCCTAGCGTGCGATGACGGCGAAGTGCCGGCTGCCGAGCGGCTGCCCACCCCTGGTGGCCGAGACCGTCACGTCCCAGTGGCCTGTCATCAGCACGTCAATCGATCCCCGGTACAACCCGCGGCCCGCCGGGCTGAGCGCCGCCTCGGAGCGCATCGCCGGCATGTTCATCGACGGCATGGCGGCCATGGCGAAGACCACCGTGACCGCGGCGTCGGCCACCGGCTGCCCGTCGGCGTCCTTGACCGTGGCCGTCAGCGCCACGGGGCCGCTCTTCGGCGGATTCGGGCTCGTCTCCAGCTCGATCGAGAGGCGTCCGGCCGTGGTCGCCGCGGGCGCCGGCGCCGCCGAGGCGGTGTAGCCCTGGATCGCGGCGCGGAGCTGGCTCTCCGAGTCGAGGAAGAACGCCGCGCTCTCGGCCACACGCTCGCCCTCCGACAGTCCCGTCAGGATCGGCGTGCGGCCGTTCACCTGGTGGCCGGCCGTCACCTCGCGGGGCGTGAAGAATCCGTTGCCGTCCGACACGAACACGAGTTGGCGGCTGCCCGAGTCGAGCACCGCATCCGACGGCACCACGAGGCTGCGACCGAGGGGCACCTCGAGATCCACCGACGCGAACATGCCCGCCTTGAGCCGCCCCCCGCGATTCGGCAGCTCGAACCGGACAACGGCCGTTCGCGACTGCGCGTCGAGCTCGGGCGCCACCCAGGTCACCCGCCCCGTCATCGTCTCGCCGGGAAAGGCGTCGAGCGTGATGCGGCCCCGCTGACCCACGCGCACGATTGCCAGGTCGGGCTCGTAGACGCTCGCCTCGACCCACATGACGGACGGGTCGACGATCCGGTAGAGCACGTCGCCGGGCATGGCGCGCATGCCCTTCACGACGGCCTTCTCCATGACGATGCCGGAGACCGGCGAACGGAAGGCGGTCCGCGGCTCCGGTGTGTCGGTGCTCGCGTCGATCTGGTCCGCGGTGACCTCCCAGCGGCCGAGTCGCAGGCGGGCGGCCTCCACGAGGCGGGCGGCCTGGGCGCGCACGTCCTGCGACGTATCGGCCGCCAGCGCCGCGCGCGATCGCTCCGCCAGCCGGTACTCGGCCAGCGCGGTCGCGAGGTCCGGGCTGTAGATGGTGAAGAGCGGCTGGCCGCGCCGGACCTTCTGCCCGGTGCGATCGACGTAGAGATCCCGCACGTAGCCCTCGAGGCGCAGCGTCACATCGGTCCAGCGCGACTCATCGAATCGCACCACGCCGGGGACGTGAATCCTCCGCTCGAGCGCCTGGCTCTCGGCCGCCGCCAGGCGGACTCCCAGCAGCTGCTGCCGGCGCGTGTCGATCTCCACGGTGGCGCGCGGGTCGGGCGCCTCCTCGTGCGGGGGCGCGACCACGCCCGGTCGCGGCGGGTTGGCCGTCTCAGCCCGGCTTTCGTGCGCTTCGTCGTGCGCCTCCGCGGCGCTCGCCGCGGCGGTGCGTTCCAGCGCCATCCCGCAGATCGGGCACCGGCCTGGATGGTCCTGGTGGACGTCGGGGTGCATCGGGCACGTCCAGTCGGCGCCGCTGGCGACAGGGCGGGTCTGTCGGGCCATGCCGAGCGAGCCGCGAGTGAGGGCCAGCCCGGCGCCGGTGGCGATCACCGCCGCAGCCACCACGACCAGGCCCACGCGAAAGGAGAGGAATCGGGTGCGCATGACTACTCCTGGCCGCCCTTCGCGGCCGGTGCTGCCGCGGGGCTGAACGGAATCAGATCCGAGCCGACGGCGGTCTCGAGCGCCGTCCAGGCGATGTCGGCCTCGCCCGACAGCCGGGCGACGGCGACGTCCGCGTCGAGCGCCATGCGCTCGGCCTCGAGTACGTCGGCGAGGGACGACTGTCCGGCCCCAAAGGCCAGTCGCGTCGCCTGCACGAGGTGCATCGCCTGTGGACGCAGCGTGCCGCGCACGACCGCGAGTCGGGCCAATGCGCCGGCGAGGGTGGCTTGCGCCTCGGCGACGCGCCGTGCGATGTCCTGTCGCACGACCTCGAGATCGGCACGGGCGGCGTTGGCGTCTGCCCGGGCCCGTGCGCTGCGAGCGGTGATGCCCGTCTTCGCCCACGGGGCCGACGGCCACGTGAGGCCGACGCGCGCGCTCCACGCCCCGGCGCCGCCGGGCATCAGCATGTAGCCGCCCTGGACGACCCAGTCGGGCTTGCGGTCCGAGGCCGCCACTTCGCTGCCGGCGTCCGCCTCGGCGACGGCGGCGCGACCGGCGCCCAGCTCCGGATGCGCGGTCTCGGCCTGCGCGACCAGCGCCTGGAGCGGAGGAACCGCCGTCGGCGGCGGCGCATCGTCGAGCGCCCCGATGGGCGTCTCGGGCGCGCGTCCCATGGCCACGTTCAGGGCGACCCGCGCCCGCGCGGCCTCGGCGTCGAGCGTCGTGAGCCGCTCCTCCAGCGCGGTGTCGGCGAGCGTGGCGCGGACGACGAGGGCCTGCATGCCGTGGCCGGCGGCGTAGGCAACCTCGGTCGCGCGCACGAGGTCCCGCGCGGACGGCTGCGCCGCACGGGTCGCGGCCATCTCGCGCTCGACGGCGCGAAGCCGCGCGTAGGCGTCCTCGACTCCGGCCACGACCGCTCGCTCCCGGACGGCGGTATCCGCCGACGCTCGATCGATGGCGCGCTCGGCGGCACGCGCCCGCAGGTCCCGCTTCCCGCGTCCCGGCAGGTCCTGCTCGACCATGAACATGTACATGTTCGCGTCGGCAGGATTGAGGGTCGTGACGGGCCACTGCCAGATCTGCGCGTCCAGCATCGGCGGCATCAGGCTGCGCGCCACGGCGGGGCCCTGTCGGGCCGCCGCGACGCGGGCCGCCGCGGCCGCCATCGCCGGGTGATGCTGGCGTGCCCAGGCGACCGCATCGGCGAGCGGCAGCGGCGCAGGCGCGATGCGATCGGGTGGCGCCTGTGCGCGCGCGGATGGCGCGAACGACAGCAGGGACGCGAACAGAATGACGACAGACACACGCATGACCTTCTCCCGCAGACCGGTTACCTGAAGCCCGGAGCGTCCCGCACAGGCGGTCGTGCCAGGCCGTACGGCCAGTTGATGCCGATGTCGCTTCAGCGGAGGCGGGTCAGCCCCGCGGCCGCGCGTCGGCGAGGTGCGGGATCAGACGAGGAGGGTCGAGTGCTGGAGGTAGAGCAGCGGCGGGGCCGTGAGGGACCGGACCAGCGCGACGGGCGGGGCCGGCAATGGCGCCGGGATTGTCACGGTGGCTGCCGACGAGGAGCCGGCATCCGGCGGCGGCGTGCCGACGGCACGTGCGTCCGGTGCGGGCAACGGCGTGCGGTCCTTCTGATCGGGCGCGCAGCACTGCAGCGAGGCGGGACAGTGCCCCGCCATGCGCGCGCAGCAGCGGTGCGCCCCGGCGGACATCGCGCCGGCGGACGTCGCGCCGAGCGGAACGCCGAGCATGGAGACGGCGAGCGCGACGGCCAGTAGGCTGGTCATGAGGCGGCCCGGTTGCCGGTCGCGTGGTGTGTGCATCGCGCTCGCCGTTGGGGAACGTTTCCTGGCGACTGGGACTTAATCCCCGCTGGAACCCGTTCCCGGCCCCCCGTTGGGGGTGTCACCCGATACCCTAGCACGCGCCGTGCCGTTTCAGGCCCCCGCGCCGTGCCCGTGCGCGCTCACGGTATCATCGATCTCATGCCTGTCCTGGATCTGCTCATCGTCGGCGCCGGCCCATCGGGCCTGGCGACCGCCATTGCCGCACGCCAGCAGGGCTTCGAGTGCGAGGTGCTCGAAAAGGGCGTGCTCGTGAACTCGATCTACCACTTCCCGGTGCACATGATCTTCTTCACGACGCCGGAGCTGCTCGAGATCGGCGGCCTGCCGCTCGTCACGCCGTACGACAAGCCGACGCGGCTCGAGGCGCTGCGGTACTACCGCCGGGTGACGGACACGTTCGGGCTGCCGATTGCGTTCGACGAGACCGTGCTCGGCCTCACACGGGCGCGCAGCCGGGCGGGCGAGGCGCTGCTGACGGTCCGCAGCCGCGGGCCGGCAGGGGAGCGCGAGCGTCAGGCACGGGCCGTCGTCCTGGCCATCGGCTACTACGACCACCCGAACCGGCTCGGCGTGCCCGGCGAGGACCTGCCGCACGTGTCGCACTACTACCGCGACCCGCACGAGTGCTACCGCAAGCGTGTAGTGATCGTCGGCGGCAAGAACTCGGCCGCCGAGGCGGCGCTCGAGCTCCACCGGGGCGGCGCGCAGGTGACGCTCGTCCACCGCCGCGCCGCGCTGGGCGCGTCGATCAAGTACTGGGTGAAGCCCGACATCGAGAACCGGATTGCGGAAGGCTCGATCGCGGCGCGGTTCGAGAGCCGCGTGGTCGAGATCACCGCCGAGGGCGTCGTCATCGATCATCGCGGCGGGCGGGAGACGCTGCCGGCCGATCGCGTGTTCCTGCTGACCGGCTACCACGCGGACTTCGCGCTGCTCGAGGCGTGCGGGCTCGAGGTGGACGAGGCCTCGGGCGTGCCGCTGCACGATCCGTCCACGCTGGAGTCGACGTCGGCGCCCGGCGTCTTCCTGGCTGGCGGCGTGCTGGCGGGGAAAGACACCGCGCCCATCTTCATCGAGAACGGCCGGTTCCACGGGGAGCGGATCATCAAGGTGTTGGGGGAGAGGTTGCGGGAGATGAAGGTGTAGGTCGGGCGCCGGGGATCTGGCGGGCTGGGGATCTGGGGGGCTGGGGTGCTCGGTTCTCAGGGCACGGCTAAGACCTGGCGTCGACCACCGCCAACCTCCGGTCACCGCCGCCAACCTTCGCCAACCTCCTCTAGTGCCACCCCCCGCCCTGCGGGCCGCGCATGGCAATCGACTTCATCTCGATCAGGTCCACGAGCGCGCCGGCACGGGCCAGCAGGCCGTCGATTTCGAGGAGTGCCTGCTTTTCGAGCGGCTCGAACTCCATGTACTGCGCGAGCGCGTGCACGAGGTCGGCGTCACTCATCGATGGCGGGATCGTCAGCTCGCGGGAGGCCTGCTCCACCAGGGGCGCGATGAGCGCCTCCAGGCGCTGCCGGAGGGTCCGCAGTGCCCCGGCGTCCACGGGCGCCCGGTCCGTCAGGCGCTCCACCACGCCGAGACGGTACGCCCGTGAGCCGTCCTCGGCGGTCACCCTGAAGCGATCGATCCCCTGCAGCACGATGTTGTAGCGCCCGTCGGGCAGCGGGTCGGCGTGGGTAATCAGTCCCGAACAGCCAATCGGGTAGATGGGCGGGCGGCCCTCGGTACTCGGCCTCGTAGCCGGGCTTGAGCAGCACGATCCCGATTTCCCGGTCGCTCTTCAGCGCATCGGCCACCATCGTGCGGTAGCGCGGCTCGAACACGTGCAGCGGCAGATACACCCCGGGGAACAGCACGACGTTCGGCAACGGAAAGATCGGCAGGTGCATTGATGATTGATGATTGACGATTGACGATTGAGAGTCAGTGCACCGTGCGCGTCTTCTTGTCCAGGTAATCCATCAGCACGTACTGGCCCAGCGTGTACGGCGTCGTGAAGTACGCCTTGCCCTTGCAGATCTGCGCCACCCGCCGGACGAACGCCACGAGGTCGTAGTCGCGCGCCAGCATGAACGTGTTGATCAGGATCCCGGCCTTCCGGCAGTTGGCCACCTCGCGCAGCGTCTCGGTGACGACGAGCGGGTCCAGGCCGAACGCGTTGCGGTAGATGCGGCCGTCGGGCTGCGTGAGCGCCGACGGCTTGCCGTCGGTGATCATGACGATCTGGCGCATGTCCTTGCGCTGCCGCTCGAGCAGACGTCGGGCCAGCCGGAGGCCTTCGCGCGTGTTCGTGTAGTAGGGGCCGACCTTCACGCGCCCGAGATCGGCCAGGGGCACGCGCTCGGCCGAGTCGTGGAACAGCACGAGCTCGAGGCTGTCGCCCGGGTACTGGAGGCGAATCAGCTGTGACAGCGCCAGCGCGACCCGCTTGGCGGGCGTGAAGCGATCTTCGCCGTACAGGATCATGCTGTGGCTGCAGTCCAGCATGATGACCGTGGCGCAGGAGCTCTGGTACTCGCCCTGCGCCACGACCAGATCGTCGTACTCGAGATCGACGGGGCCGGCCGCGCCCCGCGCGCCGGCGGCAATCCGGCGCCGGACCACGTTGGCCACCGTGGCACTCGCGTCCAGGTTCAACGTGTCCCCGAACTCGTAGCCCTTCGTCTCGCCCGACGCCTCGATGCCGGTCGCCAGGTCCCGCGTGTCGTGACGGCCGAAGCTGCTCTTACCGAGCGACCCGAGCAGATCGCGCAGCGCCTTGTAGCCGAGGAAGTCGATGGCCTTGTCGGTCACCTCGAACCGGCTGGGGCCGTCGGGGCCCCGCCCCTGCCCCGTCGCACCCTCGCGGGTCGCCTGCCCGGCGCCGGGCGGCGGACCGGGGGTGATGTACCCGCTCTCCTGCATGCGGTCGATGATCTGCTGGATCAGCTGCTCGAGCCGCGCCTGGGCCTCGGCGTCGGCCTGATCGCCGAGCAGCTCCTTCAGCGTGCCCTCGGGCAGCACGCCGCCGCTCAGCAGCGCCTCGAGAATCGCGTCGTAGAGCGCCTGCATCGACCGCTCGTCCTCGCTCCCCGAGAACTGCGGGTCGGCGAACCCGCTCGACAGCAGCAGGTCCGAGAGCTTCGACATCAGCTCGTCCATGTCGAGCTCGTCGAGGGGATTGGGGATGTACTTGCCGTACTTGTATCGCATGTGGTCCAGCAGCCCTGAAGGGCTGCGCTGCATGTGGACGACGTCAGGCAGCCCTGCTCAACGCTTCAGTTGTAGTACTTCTTCCTGTTCCCGGGCATCTGCGGGAGGTCGTCGAACGACGGCTCCTCGCGGCGAGTCTGCCGCTTCGGCGTCGTCTCCGCCGCGACGTAGCCGCGCTCGTCCGACCGCCCGATCCGCTTGGTCGCGGCCAGCCCCTCCAGCACGAACTCGACCGCCGAGGCGCGCAGTGGCGCCGGCGCCCTGTCCTCCACGCCGAACGAGCGCGAGGCGTCGATCAGCCCCGGCACCTGCCCGGCCCGCTTCAGCAGGTCGTCGGCCCGGGTCATGTCCTCCATCGGCAGCGTGCCGCCCCGATCGAACCACTCGACGGTCCGCTCGGTGTCGAGGCCGTCGAGCTCGGCGAGGAACACGTTGGCGATCGCGCCGCGGATCAGCTCCCGCGCGATGGCGTCGGCGCCGCGCAGCTCACCTTCGTACTCCAGCTCGAACTTGCCGGTGATCGCGGGCAGGGCGCCGTACACGTCGGCCAGCCGCGCCGCCGGCGGGTTCTCGCCGCAGGCGAGCGCCCGGCGCTCCGCGTTCGACGCGACGTTCTCGATCACCGAGATCGGCAGACGCTGGCTGACGCCCGAGCGCTTGTCGATGCGGCGATCGGCCCGCGCCTGGAACGCGACTTCCTCCACCACTTCGCGCACCCAGCGCGGGATCTCGATGGGGCCCACCTCCCCCGATCGCTCGAGCCACGCCTCCTGCGTCGTGATGGCCATGCCCGTCTGCCTGGTGGTGGCATAGTGCGTGCGGATCTCCGATCCGATGCGGTCCTTCAGCGGGGTGATGATCTTGCCCCGCGCCGTGTAGTCCTCGGGGTTGGCCGTGAACGCCATGAGGACGTCGAGCCGCAGGCGCACGGGATAGCCCTTCAGCTGAACGTCGCCCTCCTGCAGGATGTTGAACAGGCCCACCTGGATCTTGCCCGCCAGATCGGGCAGCTCGTTGATCGCGAAGATGCCCCGGTTGGCGCGCGGCAGCAGGCCGTAGTGCATGGTCTGCTCGTCGCCGAGCTCCAGGCCGCGCCGCGCCGCCTTGATCGGGTCGATGTCGCCGATGAGGTCCGCCACCGTGACGTCCGGCGTCGCGAGCTTCTCCACGTAGCGGGCCTCGCGCGACAGCCACTCGACCGGCAGGTCGTTGCCGGCCTCCGCCGCCCGGTGCCGGCAGGCCGCGCAGAGCGGCGCCAGCGGATCGTCGTGGATCTCGCAGCCGGCCACCACCGGCAGCGCCTCGTCGAGCAGCGTCACCAGGCTTCGAAGCAGCCGCGTCTTGGCCTGCCCGCGCAGGCCGAGCAGGATGAAGTTGTGCCGTGAGAGCAGCGCGTTGACGAGCTGTGGGATCACGGTCTCGTCGTAGCCGACGACGCCGGGGAAGAGCGGATCGCGGGAGGCCAGCCGGCGGATCAGGTTGCTGCGGACTTCGTCTTTGACCGACGCGTGGCGCGGAAGCCCCTTCGAGATCGCCTCACGGAGCCCTCCGAGCGTCGATGGATGCTGCGAACGGATTGCCATGTCCGATTCTACTCCCTTCGACACGCGCGGCACTGCCGCGCTCGCTCATCCCTCGACTGTGCTCGGGATGACCCTGAGCATATCGAAGGGTCAGGGCAGCCCTGCGTCCGCCCGTATAATCGAACGACGCCGCCCGCGCCGAATCCGGTGCGCCCTGACTGTGCCCAGTCCCGCCACCCGCTCCCCCGATCGCCCCCTCGTATTCGCACACCGCGGCGGGCGCATGCTCGGGCCCGAGAACACCATCGTCGCCTTCGACCTCGGGGTTGCCGCCGGGGCCGACGGCCTCGAGCTGGACGTGCACCTCGCGCGCGACGGACGCGTGGTCGTGATTCACGACCCCACGCTGGACCGGACCACCACCGGCCACGGCGCGGTTGCGGACCTGACGGCCGCCGATCTCGCCGGCGTCGATGCGTGCCGCCGTTTCGGGATCGACCTGGAGTCCTCCTGGCCTGGCGCCACGGCCGGCGTCCCGACGCTCGACGACGTGCTCGCGCGCTACCGCGACGTGCCCCTCATCGTCGAGATGAAGGGGGATCGACCCGAGCTGGGGCCCGCCGTCGTGGCGGCCGTCCGGACGGCACGTGCCGTGACGCGTGTCTGCCTCGGCTCGTTTTCCACGGCCGTGCTGCAGGCCGCGCGCGACGCGGGCCCCGAGGTGGCGACGGGCGCCTCGGCCGCCGAAGGACTGCGGGCGCTCCAGCGGTCCTGGCTCTGGCTCGCGGCGGGGCCGCATCCGCCGTACCGGGCGTTCCAGGTGCCCGAGCGATCGGGGCGGACGCGCGTCGTGTCCCGACGCTTCATCCGAGCGGTGCACCGGTCCGGCTGCGCGATCCAGGTCTGGACCGTGAACGAGGAGCGCGACATGCGGCGGCTCCTGGACTGGGGCGTGGACGGCCTCATCACCGATCGTCCGGACCTGGCCGTGCGCGTGCGTGATGCGTGGGTCGCCGCCCGCCGGGGCGGGCCTACATCACCATCATGAGCGCCGCGCATCGATCCGCGTCGATACCGCCAAAAGTCTGGCGCATGATCCGATAATGGAACTAGAATGGGGTGTTTGTCCGCACCCCGTCGAGGACGCTGAATCCATGAGAAGCACTGCGGTGAATCAGGACCCGGCCCTCGAGGCCCTCGAGACCCGGGAATGGCAGGACTCGCTCGCCTACGTCCTGCAGCGCGGCGGCGGGGTTCGCCGCGCCGCGGAACTGCTCCGGCAGCTCGAGTTCCACGCCCGCCAGACCGGCTACCGCCTGCCGTATTCGGCCAACACGCCGTACCTCAACACGATCCCGGTCTCGCAGCAGCCCGCCTTTCCAGGCGACCAGGCGCTCGAGCGGCGGATCAAGAGCCTGGTCCGCTGGAACGCCCTGTCGATGGTGGTGCGGGCCAACAAGCTCAGTGACGGGATTGGCGGCCACATTTCCACCTACGCGTCCGCGGCGACCCTGTACGAGATCGGCTTCAATCACTTCTTCCGCGGCAAGGGGGCCGGCCACGACGGCGACGTGATCTTCTTCCAGGGCCACGCCGCTCCCGGCATCTACGCCCGGGCGTTCGTCGAGGGCCGGCTGCCGGTGACGAAACTGGAGAACTTCAGGCGCGAGCTGCAGACCGGCGGCGGCCTCTCCTCGTACCCGCACCCGTGGCTGATGCCCGACTTCTGGGAGTACCCCACGGTCTCGATGGGCCTCGGGCCGATCATGTCGATCTACCAGGCACGTTTCATGCGCCACCTGGAGGATCGCGGGCTGCGGCCCGCCGAGGGACGGAAGGTCTGGGCGTTCCTCGGCGACGGCGAGACCGACGAGCCCGAGACGCTGGGGGCCATCAGCCTCGCCTCCCGCGAGCGGCTCGACAACCTGATCTTCGTCATCAACTGCAACCTGCAGCGGCTCGACGGGCCGGTGCGCGGCAACGGCCAGATCATCCAGGAGCTCGAGGCCGTGTTCCGCGGCACGGGCTGGAACGTCATCAAGTGCATCTGGGGGTCCGACTGGGACCCGCTGTTCGAGCGCGACACCGACGGCCTGCTGGTGCGCCGGCTCGGCGAGATCGTGGACGGCCAGTACCAGAAGTACTCGGTCGAGTCGGGGGCCTACACACGGGAGCACCTGTTCGGCGCCGACCCGCGGCTGCTCGACCTGGTCAGCTCCCTCAGTGACGATCAGATCAGCAGGCTGCGCCTGGGCGGCCACGACCCGGTCAAGGTCTTCGCCGCCTACAAGGCCGCCGTCGAGCACAAGGGCCAGCCCACCGTGATCCTGGCGCGCACCGTCAAGGGATACGGCCTCGGCGAAGCCGGCGAGGGCAAGAACATCACGCACCAGCAGAAGAAGCTGAACGAGGACGAGCTGCGCGCGTTCCGCGAGCGCTTCTCGATCGCGATCAGCGACGAGCAGCTCCACCGCTCGCCGTTCTTCCGGCCGGACGAGGACAGCCCGGAAATCCAGTACGTGAAGGCGCGCCGGACCGCGCTCGGCGGGTTCGTCCCGTCCCGGACGCCGACGAAGGAGACGATCACGAAGAACCTCGAGCCGATCTTCGAGGAGTTCTACAGCGGCACCGGGGACCGCAAGGTCTCGACGACGATGGTCTTCGTGAAGATGCTCGCGAAGATGCTGCGCGATTCCGACATCGGCAAGCTCGTCGTCCCCATCGTCCCCGACGAGGCGCGGACCTTCGGCATGGAGGCGCTGTTCCGCCAGGTCGGCATCTACTCCCACGTCGGGCAGCTCTACGAGCCGGTGGACAGCGACACGCTGCTCTACTACAAGGAAGCGCGCGAGGGGCAGATCTTCGAGGAGGGCATCACCGAGGCGGGCTCGATGTGCACGTTCATTGCCGCGGGCACGGCGTACGCCACCCACGGCGTGAACACGATCCCGTTCTTCATCTACTACTCGATGTTCGGGTTCCAGCGCATCGGCGACCTGATCTGGGCCGCCGGCGACGCGCGCGCCCGCGGCTTCCTGCTGGGCGGCACCGCGGGCCGGACCACGCTGGCGGGCGAGGGGCTGCAGCACCAGGACGGCAACAGCCACGTGCTGTCGCTGCCGGTGCCCAACTGCGTGTCCTACGATCCGGCGTTCGCCTACGAGATGGCCGTGATCATCCAGGACGGCATCCGGCGGATGTACGGCAACGGTGAGAGCATCTTCTACTACCTCACCGTGATGAACGAGCCGGTCGAGATGCCGGCGATGCCGGAGGGGGCCCGCGAGGGGATCCTCAAGGGGCTGTACAAGTTCCGTGCCACCGGCAAGCCGAAGGCGAAGCTGCGCGCGCAGCTGTTCGGCAGCGGGTCCATCCTGCCCGAGGTGATCAAGGCGCAGGCGATCCTCGAGGAGCAGTACAACGTCGGCGCCGACGTCTGGAGCGTCACGAGCTACGGCGAGCTGTACCGCGAGGGCCACGCGGCCGAGCGGTGGAACATGCTGCATCCCGGCGACGCGCCGCGCGTGCCGTACGTGGCGCAGTGCCTGGCGGAGGCGCCCGGCGTGTTCGTCGCCGCGTCCGACTACCTGAAGGCGCTTCCCGACGCGATCGACCGGTGGCTCCCGCGTCGTCTCGTGTCGCTCGGCACCGACGGCTTCGGCCGCAGCGAGAGCCGGGCCGACCTCCGGAATCACTTCGAGGTGGACGCGCGGTTCGTCGTCATCGGCACGCTGTCGGCCCTCGCGCGCGAGGGGCAGCTGGATGCCAAGGTCGTGCAGAAGGCCATTGCCGACCTGGGCATCGACGTGGAGAAGCCGAACCCGGCGACCGCCTGACGCGGCGTGCGGCGCCATCCCAGAGCGACGAAGGAGCAGCAGTGGCCGACTTCCTGGTCCCCGAACTTGGCGAGAACATCGCCACCGGCGACGTGGTGCGCATCCTGGTGAAGCCCGGTGACGTCCTGGAGAAAGAGCAGCCGGTGCTCGAGCTGGAGACCGACAAGGCCACCATCGAGGTGCCCTCCTCGGTGGCCGGCGTGGTCAAAGAGGTCAAGGTCACGCAGGGCGAGAAGATCAAGGTCGGCCAGCTGGTGCTGACCGTGGACGAGCCCGCCTCCGCTGCGGGCGCGGCTACGGCGGCCAAGTCCGCCGTTGGCGCCGCTCGGCCGGACAAGGCGGCGCCTCCCGACGCTCCGGCGGCTCGGGCCGCCACGGCAGAGAAGTCCGCGGCTGCTGCCGCAACAGCGGAGCAGGCGAGTGAAGCTGTCCCCGAACCCGCACCGTCCAAGGTCGTCGACATCAGCCGGGGCGCGCCGCGACAGGCTCCCACCCAGGCGCCGGCCCCGCCCGCCGCCGCGCTCGTGCCCGCCGCGCCATCCACGAGGCGCTACGCGCGGGAGCTGGGCGTGGACATCACGAAGGTCGAGGGCACCGGCCCGGGCGGCCGGGTCTCGGTGGACGACGTGAAGGGCCAGGCGCGGGCGATCATCGCAGGTGGCGGCCGTGGCCGCGCCGCGGCGACGCCGCTGCCCGACTTCTCGCAGTGGGGTGAGGTGGAGCGGCAGCCGATGCGGGCGATCCGCCGCATCACCGCGGAGCGACTCTCGGAGGCCTGGGCGACCATTCCCCATGTCACGCAGTTCGACAAGGCCGACATCACCGAGCTCGAGAAGCTCCGGCAGAAGTACGCGAAGAAGGTCGAGAAGGCCGGCGGCAAGCTGACGATCACGGCCATCGCGCTCAAGGTGATTGCCGGCGCCTTGAAGGTGTTCCCGCAGTTCAACGCGTCCATCGACGTGGCCGGCGAGGCCATCGTCTTGAAGAAGTACTGCCACATCGGCGTGGCCGTGGACACCGATCGCGGGCTCATCGTCCCGGTGCTGCGCGACGTCGATCGCAGGAACATCGTCGATCTATCGGTCGAGCTCGCGGCGGCCGCCGAGAAGACCAAGGCCGGCAAGCTGCAGCCCGCCGAGATGCAGGGCGGGTCCTTCACGATCAGCAATCTGGGCGGGATCGGCGGCACCTACTTCACGCCCATCGTGAACCCGCCGGAGGTGGCGATCCTCGGCATGTCGCGGTCCGTCACCGAGCCGGTGTGGACGGGCGAGGGGTTCGAGCCGCGGCTGATGATGCCGCTCTCGCTGTCGTACGACCACCGCGTCATCGACGGCGCCGACGGGATCCGGTTTCTGCGCTGGGTCGTCGAGGCGTTCGAGCAGCCCTTCCTGCTGTCGCTGGAGGGGTAGCGGCAGTGACCACCGATCTTGTCGTCATCGGCGCCGGGCCCGGAGGCTACGCGGCCGCGTTCTACGCCGCGGATCTCGGGATGAAGGTCACCCTCGTCGACCGCGAAGTGAACCCGGGAGGCGTCTGCGTGTACCGCGGCTGCATTCCCTCGAAGGCCCTCCTCCACGTGGCCAAGCTGCTCGACGAGGCCGCCCACGCGTCGCATTGGGGCGTGGACTTCGGCACGCCGACGATCAACGTCGATCGGCTCCGCACCTTCAAGGACAACGTCGTCAAGCAGCTCACGAGCGGCACCGGCCAGCTCGTCAAGGCCAGGAAGATCACGTACCTGCGCGGCACGGCCACCCTGACCGGCCCGACCACAGTCGACGTGGCCAAGGCCGACGGCGGCACCGAGTCGGTGACCTTCGGCCACGCGATCGTTGCCGTCGGGTCGTACCCGGCAAAGGTGCCCGGGCTGTCGATCGACAGCCCGCGCGTGATGGACTCGACCGGGGCCCTGGAACTGGAGTCCGTGCCGGCGTCGCTGCTCGTCGTGGGCGGCGGCTACATCGGCCTCGAGCTGGGCAGCGTCTACGCCGCCCTCGGCACCAAGGTCACCGTGGTCGAGATGACGCCGGGCCTCCTGCCCGGCGCCGACCGCGATCTCGTCGCCATCCTGGCCAGGCGCATCGAGAAGATCTGCAAGGCGGTGCTCCTGAATACGAAGGTCGTCGGGATGGCGGAGGCGAAGGACGGCCTCACGGTGACGTTCGAGGACGCGTCCGGTGGGCGGCGGGAGCAGGTCTTCGACAAGGTGCTGGTGTCGGTCGGGCGCAAGCCGAACCGGATGGCCGGCCTCGAGAAGACGAAAGCCGAGGTGGACGCGCGCGGCTTCATCAAGGTGGACGGGCGGCGCTGCACGGCGGAGCCCACGATCTACGCCATCGGCGATGTCGCCGGAGAGCCGATGCTCGCCCACAAGGCGTCCCACGAGGGGCGGGTCGCCGTGGAGGCCATCCTCGGCCAGGACGTCGTGTTCGAGCCCGCCGCCATTCCCGCCGTCGTGTTCACGGACCCGGAGCTCGCCTGGGCGGGACTGACCGAGGACGAGGCAACGAAGCTCGGCCGGCCGGTCGAGATCGCGAAGTTCCCCTGGGCGGCCTCGGGGCGCGCGATGACGCTCGACCGTACCGACGGCCTCACCAAGCTGGTGATCGAGCCCGGCACCGAGCGGGTGCTCGGCGTGGGCATCGTCGGCCCCGGCGCCGGTGAGATGATCGCCGAAGGCACGCTCGCGATCGAGATGGGCGCCGTGGCGTCGGATCTGAAGCTGACGATCCACGCCCACCCGACGCTGTCAGAGACCGTGATGGAATCGGCCGAAGCCTTCTTCGGCCACGCCACCCACATCCACCGGCCGAAGCGCAAACATTGAGCATTGATGATTGACGATTGACGATTGAAAAGATCACGCGTGCGGCGTGGAGTGCGTGCCTTTCAATCGTCAATTGTCAATCCTCAATCGTCAATGCTCAGTGCGGAATGATGCCCCTGGTCTTCGTCTTGACGCGCCAGACGGCCGTATTCGCGGTGATGTAGAGCGTGCTGCCGTCATCGCCCCACGCGAGGTTGGCGGTGGGGACGCCGGTGCGGATCGTGCCGAGGTGCTCGCCGGCGGGCGTGTAGATGAAGATCCCGCCCGGGCCCGTGGCCCAGAGGTTGCCGGCCATGTCCACCTTCATGCCGTCGGGCAGCCCCGGCTCCTTCGCCTTCGCCTGCGCCGTGACGTTCGCGAACACCCGCCCGGCGCCAATCGTGCCGTCCGCCTTCACGGGATAGGCCATCCAGATCGCGTTGTCGGGATTCGACTGGGCGACGTACAGCGTCTTCTCGTCGGGCGAGAACGCGATGCCGTTGGGTGCGTAGAGCTCCTTCGTCAGCAGCGCGAGCGCGCCGTCCGGCGAGAGGCGGTAGAGGCCCTGGAAGGGCAGTTCCTTCTGCGGATCGTCCCAGGCCTTCGGCAGGCCGTAGGGCGGGTCAGTGAAATACAACGCCCCGGAGGAGTGGTACACGAGGTCGTTGGGGCTGTTCAGCCGCTTGCCCTCGTAGTGATCCGCGAGGGAGGTGATCGAGCCGTCCGCCTCCTGGCGCGCGATGCGGCGATTGCCGTGCTGGCACAGCACGAGGCGGCCCTGGTGATCGAACGTCAGGCCGTTGCTGCCCGGCTCGCGGCCGGTGAACGGCGCGGACCCGTTGTAGCCGCTCGGATGCAGGTACTGCGCGACGCCGCCACCCGGCGTCCACTTCTGCACGACGTTGTTCGGGATGTCCGAGAAGAGCAGGAACCCGCCCGCCTGGTTCCAGACCGGGCCTTCCACCCAGGCGAACCCCTCGGCGAGCTTCTCGAACGGCGCGTCGCTCGCGATGAGACGGTCGAGCGCCGGCGCATTCCGCTCGATGGTCGGCGTGGGCGTTGGAGCGGGCGCCTGGCCGGCGGCCGTCACGATGGACGACAGCAGCAGCCCGGCCCCGAGCAGGACTTGCATGGACGACACCGTCACCAGGCACCTCCAAGTCAGTGCCGGGCATAATACAACCGAATACCCGTTTGCCCATCTGTAGCGCAGACCTTCCGCCTTCGCAGCCGCTGCGGCGGACTCGCCGTAGCCTTGGCGGAGGCGGTCAGGTCTGCCCGTTCCGGGTCCGCCCGCGCGCCCGTTGGCAGGCCTGAAGGCCTGCGCTACACGAGGCCGGGCGCGGCCGGCTCCTGTCCGAACGTGAACGTGAGATGGTCGTCGGCGAGCCCGATGCGGACCTGCCCGCCGTGTTCGAGGCGGCCGAACAGGATCTCGTCGGTGAGTGGGTTGCGGACTTCCTGCTGGATGACGCGCGCGAGCGGGCGGGCGCCGTAGACCGGATCGAATCCCTTTCGCGCCAGCCACGCGCGCGCGTCGGGTTCCAGCGTGAACGCCACCGTACGCTCCGAGAGCTGCGACTCGAGCTGGAGGATGAACTTCTCGACGATCGTCTCCATGGTCGCCTGCGACAGCGGGCGAAAGGTGACGATGGCATCGAGACGGTTCCGGAACTCCGGGCTGAACGCGCGCTCGATGGCCGACTTCGAGCGCGACTGCGACGTCTTCCAGCGGGCGTGGTCCTCCAGGGCGGCATCGCCGCGCCCCGTCTCGCTGAAGCCGATGGCGGCCGTGCTCATCTCGCGCGAGCCGGCGTTGGACGTCATGATCAGGATCGCGTGGCGGAAATCGGCCTTGCGGCCCGTATTGTCGGTCAAGCGTCGCGTGATCCATCACCTGCAGCAGGACGTTCATCACGTCCGGGTGCGCCTTTTCGATCTCGTCGAGGAGCACCACGTTGTAGGGGTGCTGCCGCACGGCGTCCACGAGCAGCCCGCCCTGCTCGAAGCCGACGTAGCCGGGAGGCGCGCCAATCAGCCGCGCGACGGCGTGCTTCTCCATGTACTCGCTCATGTCGAAGCGCGTGAACTCGTTGCCGAGATGGATTGCGAGCTGCCGGGCCAGCTCGGTCTTGCCGACGCCGGTCGGCCCGGTGAACAGGAAGCTGCCGGCCGGGCGGTCCGGCATCCCCAGCCCGGCGCGCGCCCGCTTGATTGCCGCGGCGACCTGCGCCACCGCCTCCTGTTGTCCGAAGACCACGCGCCCGAGAGATTCCTCGAGCGTGCGCAGGCGCTCCTTGTCCGACGCGGACGCCTGCCGGGCGGGGATGTTCGCGATGCGGGCGACGACCTGTTCGATCTCGGGCACGTCCACCGGCAGCGGGGTGGGCGGGGGAGGCTGGGCACCGCTCGCGCCGGCGGGTGGCTCGGAGGACGCGACGGCTGCCTGCTCCGGACGAGCGGCGATCGCCGCCTGCATGCGGACCATGGCGCCGGCCTCGTCCAGCAGGTCGATGGCCGAATCCGGCAACCGGTAGTCCCTGAGGTGACGTGCGGCGAGTCGGGCCGCCGCTTCGATGGCAGCCGGCGTGTACGCCACGCGATGGTGCTCCTCGTACCGCTTCTGCAGGCCCTGCAGGATGCGGACGGTCTCCTCGGGCGAGGGTTCCTGGAGGACGACCTTCTGGAAGCGCCGTGAGAGCGCCCGGTCCTTCTCGATCTGCTTGAACTCCTCGAACGTGGTCGAGCCCACGACGCGGAGCGCGCCCGATGCCAGCACGGGCTTCAGCATCGTCGCGAGGTCCATGGTCCCGCCCGTCGTCGCGCCGGCGCCGACAATGCTGTGCAGCTCGTCCACGAAGAGAATGGGGTTGGCGCGGCGCTTCAACGCCGCGAGCAGCGCCTTGAATCGCTCCTCGAAGTCGCCGCGGAAGCGGGTGCCGGCAAGCAGCGCCGCCGAGTCGAGCGCGAAGACCTCGGCACCCTCGAGCGCCTCGGGCACGTCGGCCTGCAGCAGCCGCTGCGCGAGGCCCTCGGCCATGGCCGTCTTGCCGACCCCGGCGTCGCCCACGAACACGGGCCCGTTCTTCTTCCGCCGGCAGAGCACCTCCAGCGTGCGCTGGAGCTCCCGCTGCCGGCCGATCAATGGGTCGAGCAGGCCGCTGGCCGCGCGCTCCGAGAGGTTCACGGCGTAGGCCGAGAGCGGGTCCCTCGCCACCGAGGCCGTGTCGTCGCCGGCCGGCGCGCCGCCGCCGGTGTCGTGCCCGTCCTCCGGCGGTCCCTCGCCGGGCTCGGCCGGGACCTTGCGGATCCCGTGCGAGATGAAGTTGAGGATGTCGAGGCGCGTGACGCCCTGACCGGCGAGCGTCCGGGCGGCGAACGAGCGCGATTCCTGGAGGGTCGCGGCCAGCACGTCGCCGGCCCGCACCTCCGATCGACCGGCGCTCTGCACGTGGAGCACGGCCGTCTGGAGGGCCCGGCGGAACGCGAGCGTCTGCGATGGGTCCTTCTCGCGGCCGCGGGGGAACTGCTCGATCTCGTCCTGCAGGTAGCGGTGCAGTTCCTGGCGCAGCCTGGGCAGGTCCGCGCCGCAGGCCCGCAGAATGCTCTCGCCGTCCGTGTCGTGCGCCAGCGCGTAGAGCAGGTGCTCCAGCGTGAGGTGCGCGTGGCGTCTGGACGTGGCCTCGCGATGGGCGAGCGTGAGGACGATTTCGAGCGCCGGAGAGAACATCAGGCGCGCTCCATCGTGGCCTGGAGGGGATAACCCGCGTGCTGCGCCAGTTCCACCACCTCGACCACCTTCGTTTCGGCGACCTCGTGCGGGTAGGTCCCCGCGACACCGCTGCCCTTCGTATGGACCTCCATCATGACCCGATATGCCTCGGCCGGCTGGCGGTTGAAGATCGCTTCGAGGATCTCGATCACGAAGTCCATCGGCGTGTAGTCGTCGTTCAGGAGCAGGACCCGCCAGGTGTCTGGCTCCTTCGTGCGGCTGGACGCCTTTTCCCGGACGTCGCCGGTCGTGCGGGGAGTTCCCTCGGCCACGATCCAACTATACCGCGGCCGCTCGTGGAACGGCGCCCGCCCGGCGCCCGGCGGGTATCTCGATTACGGGTATCCTGATCGCGATTGCGCATGGGAATGCATCGCATGCCGCGTCTGCTAGCAGCGCCGGCCCAGAAGGTGCCGGGGCGGGGGCTGGAGGCGCCGGAGGTGCTGGATCGGGAGCGGGCGGCCAAGGAGCCGGAGCCGGAGCTCGAGGCGGAGCAACCCATGCAGGGTGCGATGCATTCTGTCAGATGGCCACCGATGTCGCTCGTCGTAGCAGAGCGATGGTCGAAGCTCGGACCTACGGGGAATTTGGCATCGCATCGGCTATTGGAGGAGCGGCGATCGTGCCTTGAGCGGCCGCGGCGGTCGAGAGCGCCATCGGTGACGTCGCTCTCCAGGCCGCGGTCGCACATCCAGATCTCGTTTATGACGCCATCCAGGGCATCGGTCCAGCGCCGCCGGCGAATATTGTCCAGGCAATATTCAACGTCATCACTTCGACCTGGTGAAGCGCGGCTACAGCAGCGGTAGGGTTCGACTGGTAAAAGGGGACCTCTTACGTCGGCATGCGAACATCCAAGTGCCCTGCCTGCTCACGGCCGCTTCGTTGGGACGATGTGGCGTTGTCGGGAACATTTCTGTGCCCCTCATGTCACAGCGAGCTGTCCATTGCCAGCCACTACCCGCGGTTCTTGTACTGGATCGCAATGATTGCGGCATTGCTGCTCACGTACGCAGCTGGTACCCGGGGGCTCGTGTGGCTCGTTGCCTCAATTATCTTGTTTCTGCCAATCAACGTGGTCCTGTTCTGGATGGCTCGACGACTTGCGCCGCCAACGATTGAACTGGTTTCGCCCCGATCGCTGGGACTGGACCGGTCTCGGTAGCAGACATGTGATTCTTTAATCTGACCGTGGACTCCGACTGAAGCCGATGCAGCGGCCGCGTCGTGCAGACCGACGTGACGAACCCGCGGGGCTTCGTCGATCGGTACGTCTTCGACACGGCGGGGTATCCCGTGAGCCACACCGAGGCCCTGGGGACCGCGCTCGAGCGGACGACGACGACCACGCGGGATGCCACGAGTGAGCGCGTGACGAGCACGACCGATGCCCTGGGGCGCGAGACCGACATCGTGTATGACATGCTGGGCAATTTCACCTCGGTGACGCGCCTGGCCGGGACGGCAACGCCGTCACGACCGCGTGGACCTACGAGTCGCAGTTCCAGCAGATGGCGACGATCACCGACCCGCTGAGCCATACGACGAGCTTCGGCTACGACGCCGCGGGCCGGCTGACCTCGGTGACCGATGCGCTGACGCATCAATGGGCGGTGAGCCTGTCGAGCGCGGGGCAGGTCGCGAGCGTCACGGATCCGCTGAGCCACGCACGGTCATTCGAGTACGCGTTCGGCGACCTGACCGCCGCGGTGGACGGGGCCGGCCGCAGGGTGACCTTCCACACGGACGTGGCCGGCCGGCGCGTGGCCGTGACGGATCCGCTCGGGCATCACACCCTGGTCGCCTACACGCCGTTGAACCTGGTCGCGACGATCACGGACGCCAAGGGCGGCGAGACGGCGTTCACCTACGACGGCAACGGGAACCTGCTGACGCTCACCGACCCGCGCAACGCGGTGACGACCTACACCTACGACGACCTGGACCGCGTGGCGACGCGGACCGACCCGCTGAGCCAGACGGAGAGCTATCAGTACGATGCCAACGGCAACCTGACGCAGGTGACCGACCGCAAGAGCCAGGTCACGGCCTACGCCTACGATGCGCTCGACCGGCTGACGACGATCACGTACCAGGGCGGCGCCACGGTCACGTACACCTACGATGCGGGCGACCGGGTCACGTCGATTGCGGATTCGGTCAACGGCACGATCGCCCGCGGGTACGACGATCTGGACCGGCTGACGAGCGAGACGACGGCGCAGGGGACGATCAGCTACACCTACGACGCCGCCGGCCGCCGGAGCACGGCCACCGTCACCGGGCAGCCGGCGGTCAGCTACGGGTACGACGCGGCGAACCGGCTGACGAGCGTGACGCAGGGGACCGCCACCGTTGAGCCTGGCCTACGACCTGGCGGGCCGGCGGAGCAGCCTGACGCTGCCCAACGGCGTCGTCACGACCTACGGGTACGACGCGGCCGACGCGCTCACCTCGCTCCAGTGGGCGCTGGGCGGCAACCCGCTCGGGGATCTCACGTACGGCTACGACCTGGCCGGCCGACGCGTCACCATCGGCGGGAGCTTCGCGCGGACGAACATCCCGCCGGCCCTGACCTCGGCCACGTACGATCTCGGCAACCGGCTGCTGACCTGGGATGGCACGAGCTACACCTACGACCTGAACGGGAACCTGACGGGCGACGGGACGACGACCTACGCGTGGAACGCGCGGAACCAGCTCACGGCGATTGCGGGCGGGGCGAGCGGCGGGTTTACTTACGATGCGCTTGGGCCGCCGCACGAGCCGGACCGTCGGCGGCGTGACGACGAACTACCTGTACGACGGCGTGGACGCCGTCCAGGAGCAGATTGGCGGCAGCCCGTCGGCGAACTACCTGCTCGGCCTGGGCATCGACGAGCGGTTTACGCGGACCGACGGCACGGGCACGGTTGGATACCTGGTTGACGCGCTGGGATCGAGGTCGCGCTGGCCGATGCCGCCGGCGCCGTCGCCACGGCGTACACCTACGAACCGTACGGGATCACGACGCAGGGCGGCGTCGGCAGTGCGAACCCGGCGCGGTATACCGGGCGGGAAGAGGATGGGACCGGGCTGTACTACTACCGGGCGCGGTACTATGACCCGCGGCGGCAGCGATTTGTCAGCGAGGATCCAACTGCTGCGGCAGGAGGGCTGAATCTCTTCGCGTATGCTAATAGTGCACCGATATTCTACAGCGACCCGCTCGGCCTGAAACCTCCTCAGGGGTTCGGTCAGGGCGCCGCAGGTGGCCGCTCTGGTCCAGGTGCTAGCGGCAGCCGTGCAGGCGTCGGCGGTGGAGGAGGAGGTGGTGGTGGTGGTGCTGAAAGCGGAAGCGGTGGCAATGGCGGTAACGGAAATGACAGTAGTAACAATAATCGGAGAGACTCGTGCAGGCCGTACCTGAGCCGCGTATGGGATGACATCCGCCTCACGAATCGTCTGCCCGGATTGCTGGTCCCGTCGGGCCTGAACATCGGACTGAGATCGTCAGAAGCCGTGGGTGCCGAACTGGGATTGCGTACGGCGGGACAGTTGGTTTCTGAGGAAGGCACGGTCGGCTTATTGTCAGTCGACAATCTCTTGGAGTTGGGGTTGACTCATGGGGGAACTGCCTTGGCAACGGGTGTAGCATTTGAAGCTGGGGTAGGCGTTGGATCCATGGCCCGTGCGTTATTCGAGTGCCAATAGGCGGTCGAGGTGCTTGATCGTTCATTTCTCACGAGAAGCCACCAACTGTGGAAACTCTTGGTAGCACTGGCCCTGATGGCGCTTGGACTTTACCTCATGGCCGGGTTGTCAGGGCATGCCGAATCGTCTTCACGAGGCCTTCTGTATTTTTTTTCTGGTCTGACGCTCAGCTGTGGGGCGATGACGTGGCTCGCCTCTTCCGTTCGATGCCCCAGCTGCGGTACGCGCTTAGTTTGGCGCGCAGCGACCTCTCGGGAGGTTGGGGACTGGCTGGGTCAGCTGCTTCGATCCGGAAGGTGTCCATCTTGCGGTTTTGAGCCCCCGCGCAGTTGACCCGTTTCGTTCCAGCAGGTGGCGACGATCACCGACCCGCTGAGCCACACGACCACGTTCGGCTACGACGCCGCTGGCCGGCTGACGACGGTAACCGATGCGCTGACGCATCAATGGGGCGTGAGCCTGTCGAGCGCCGGCCAGGTCGCGAGCGTGACGGATCCGCTGAGCCACGCACGGGCCTTCGAGTACGCGTTCGGCGACCTGACCGCCGCGGTGGACGGGGCCGGCCGCCGGGTGACCTTCCACACCGACGTGGCCGGCCGCCGCGTGGCGGTGACGGATCCGCTCGGCCATATCCTTTAAAAAAAAAAAAAAAAAAAAAAAAAAAAAAAAAAAAAATAAAAAAAAATAAAAATAAAAAAAAAAATTACAACAAAACACAACAAACACCCACCCACTAAACCACACCACCACACACCACCACCACCCACCCCCCCCACACACCCCACCCCCCCCCCCACCCCCCCCCCCCCCCCCACCCCCCCCCCCCCCCCCCCCCCCCCCCCCCTCCATCACACCCTGGTCGCCTACACGCCGTTGAACCTGGTCTCGACGATTGCAGATGGGAAGGGCGGGCAGACCGCCTTCACCTACGACGGCAACGGGAACCTGCTGACGCTCACCGACCCGCGCGACGCGGTGACGACCTACACTTACGACGACCTGGACCGGATGGCGACGCGGACCGACCCGCTCAGCCAGACCGAGTCCTACCAATACGACGCGAATGGGAACCTCACGCAGGTGACCGACCGCAAGAGCCAGGTCACGACCTACGCGTACGACGCGTTGGACCGGCTGACGACGATCACGTACCAGGGCGGCGCCACGGTCACGTACACCTACGATGCGGGCGATCGGATCACGTCGATCGCGGATTCGATCAACGGGACGATCACGCGCGCGTACGACGACCTGGACCGGTTGACCAGCGAGACGACGGCGCAGGGGACGATTGCTTACACGTACGATGCGGCCGGCCGGCGCAGCACGGCCACCGTCACCGGGCAGCCGGCGGTCAGCTACGGGTACGATGCGGCGAACCGGCTGACGAGCGTGACGCAGGGGCCGCCGCCGTCGGCCTGGCCTACGACCTGGCGGGCCGCCGGAGCAGCCTGACGCTGCCCAACGGCGTCGTGACGACCTATGGCTATGACGCGGCCGACGCGCTCACCTCGCTGCAATGGGCGCTGGGCGGCAACCCACTCGGGGATCTCACGTATGCCTACGACCTGGCCGGGCGGCGGGTCATGGTGGCCGGGAGCTTCGCGCGGACCAATATCCCGCCCGCGCTGACCGCGGCCACGTACGATCTCGGCGACCGGCTGCTGACCTGGGACGGGACGAGTTATACGTACGACCCGAACGGGAACCTGACGGGCGATGGGACGACGAGCTACACGTGGAATGCGCGGAACCAGCTCACCGTGATTGCCGGCGGGGCGAGCGGTGGATTCACGTACGATGCGGTGGGCCGGCGCACGAGCCGGACGGTCGGCGGCGTGACGACGAACTATCTCTACGACGGCGTGGACGCCGTCCAGGAGCAGATCGGGGGCAGCCCGTCGGCCAATTACCTGCTCGGCCTGGGCATCGATGAGCGCTTCACGCGGACGGACGGCACGGGCACGATCGGGTACCTCACCGACGCGCTGGGCTCGAGCGTCGCGCTGACCGATGCCACCGGCGCGTTGGCGACGGTGTACACCTATGAGGCATACGGCGTCACGACCCAGGGCGGCGTTGGGAGCGCGAACCCGGCGCGGTACACCGGTCGGGAAGAGGACGGGACGGGGCTGTATTACTACCGGGCGCGGTACTACGACGCCAGGACTCAACGATTTGCGAGCGAAGACTCGGTCGGGTTCGTGGCAGGCGGTGTCAACCTTTACGAATATGCGAATGGGTCGCCAACCAGCGTCACCGACCCCACCGGTCACTGGGCCTTTCTTGTATTGCCCATCGCGGGATGCATCGGGGGCGGCGCGGGTGCCGGCCTTGGCAACTGGATGGCCGGCCGAAAGTTCAGCTGGCGAGATGTAGCACAAGGATGCGGAATCGGCGCTGGCATAGGTCTCGCTGCAGCCGCTGTCGGGATGGGGGCTGGAGGAGCAGCAGCGGCGGCGGGAGGTGCAGGTGCCGAAGGAGCTGGCGCCGGTGCTGGAGCTGAAGCCGCCGCGGATGGCATTTGGGAAGGAGCTCGGCGAGCGGCAGCAAACACCTATAACCAAGGTGGCAAGAAGGCCTTAGAAAGGGCCCTTCGGAGTCTCGAAAGGAATGTAGCTGAGCACCTACAGAAGATTCAGCAGGTTACGGAGCGAGGGGGGAATGCCGACTCGATGGCTCGGGAGGTCAGAGCTTGGCGTGACCAGATTGACGCCATCAAACAGCTCATTGATCAGGTTGGACGTTAATCGTATGACCCACGAATTTGCGGAGAGATTGAAGCAACTTGAAATGAAGCTATCCGGGTGTCCGGATGTCACAAGATTCAACAGTGACGACATTCCGGAGAGCCAAACGCTGGCGCACGCCCTCCTCGACTTGGAGGAAGCGTTTCTCATGTTCCTACGGGAGCAGCTGCCGCGGTTGGAGAGCGCTCCATCTGGGTCGCCGGACCTCGGGAATTGCCTTCTGGATATCGGCGAGAACCTCCGACACATCCTCTATCACCTTCGCGACCCGAAGTTCTTCCAGTACCTCGAGCCAGGTCAGAATGATCGGAGGGGATGATCGGTTGGCCGGGACCGGCAACGCCGTCACGACCGCGTGGACCCACGAGTCGCAGTTCCAGCAGGTGGCGACGATCACCGACCCGCTGAGCCACACGACCACGTTCGGCTATAGCGCGGCCGGCCGGCTGACCACCGTCACCGACGCCCTGACGCAGCAATGGGCGGTGAGCCTGTCGAGCGCGGGGCAGGTGCAGAGCGTGACGGATCCGCTGAGCCACGCCCGGGCATTCGAGTACGCGTTCGGTGACCTGACCGCCGCGGTGGACGGGGCCGGCCGCCGGGTGACCTTCCACACGGACGTGGCTGGCCGGCGCGTGGCCGTGACGGACGCGCTCGGCCATCACACCCTGGTCGCCTACACGCCCTTGAACCTGGTCTCGACGATCACGGATGCGAAGGGCGGGCAGACCGCCGCTGGGGACGGCCGAGGCGGTGCCTGGCGGCACCGGCTGGGGGTGACACGTCACCCCGGACCCTCATGCGTGGGCCGCCTTGACGCTCGGCTCGATGTTAGCTAGATTAGCTAACATGATCACCGTCAACATGCATGAAGCCAAGACGCGCCTTTCCGAGCTCGTCAAGGCCGTCGAGGAGCAGAACGAAACGGTCGTCCTCTGCCGCGACGGTCGCGAAGTGGCCGAAATCCGCCGCCGCGTGAAACGACGTCGAGCGCGCAACCTCACACCGGACCCGCGCTTCCGAGTCGAGTTGGCGCCCGGCTACCGTCCGACCGAGCCCCTGACCGACGACGAGTGGCCCGACACGATGCGATGAACGTGCTCCTGGACACGTGCGCCCTTCTCGCCGTGGCAGACGGCGAGCTCCCAGACGCCGCCGCGGGCGCGTTACGGAAGGCGCCCGAGGCTTACGTATCGGTCGTCACCCCCTGGGAGGTGGCGATCAAGGTGGCGGGAGGTAAGCTCCGGCTCATGGAGCCGCCCCTCCAGTGGTTCCTTGGTCTAATCGACCGGTATGATCTGCGAGAGGCCCCCCTTGACGCCGGCATTGTGTGCGCGGCGGCCGCCCTGCCGCTCCTCCACCGGGATCCATTCGACCGCGTGGTCGTCGCGCTCGCACAGGCGCACGGGTTAACCGTGCTGACCTCGGACGAGAACATCCGGAAATACGCTGGCGTGAAAACGCTCTGGTAATCGGTGCGACCTGACGACTGCCGTTCTCTGAAGCGCGTGTCGGCAGGACGCGTGGTCCTCACCCCTGATCCCGAAACCCCGGGCTAGGTGCTTCATCGGGTTCTTGAGTGCCCATGGCGTTGAGTTCGTCGTCGTTGGTGCATTCGCCCTCGCCTTCTACGGCGCACCCAGATTCACAGGCGATCTCGACATCCTCGTGCGCCCCACGGTCGATAACGCCAGGCGGCTGCTCGCGGCAATCGACGTCGCCGACATCGACGCGCTCGAGCCCGGTTGCGACGAGTAGGTCTGGGAATCAGCCCCCGAAGCGCCGGTTCACGACGTTGTTGAAGATCGATCCAAAGGTGTAGCTCAGGCCCACCGACAGCTGATAGCGATAGCCGGTGGCCAGCTGCCGCTGGCGCACCAGGATCTCTTCCGGCGTGGCGTCCCCGCCTGGCAGGTAGATCTGGTCTCGAATCACGGCCGCGTTGCTGTTGAGGTTCAACGAGAAGCCGCGAAACAGCCGCACGTCGAACTCGTTGTCCACGGTGATCCGGTACTTCGACGGATCGTGGAAGTACTGCGCCCCGCCAATCGACGCGTTCAGAGTACCCCAGGGCTGCTTCAGATCGAGCGCCGCCTCGAAGCTGTGGTCCCACCGGGTCTCCTCCATCAGGCCGAACACCGTCGGCTCGTAGTAGTGGAGGTCGCGGACGCCCGCCGCATACTGCAGCGTCAGGCGGCGGTGCGTGGACTCGTCGTACGGGAACAGGTTGTACTCGACGGCAGGAGCGACCCGTGCCGCGAGGTCCTGGTTGACGTAGGTACTCGACGTGGCCGAGGTCCGCAGGCCGGCGCTCCAGCGGTCGGACAGGCTCTTGACGACCAGCGCGCGCACGCCCATGTTCCGTGAGACAGAGCGATAGGGTGCCTCGTCGCCCAGGTCGTAGTCGCCTTGCCAGTAGCCGGCGTCGGCCCCTACGTTCAGCTTCCACTCGTCCGTGGTCCGGTTGGCCGACAGGCTCGCGTGCGCTCCGTACGAGCTCACGCTGCTCTCTGCGTCCACCTGGCTGCTCACCCGCCCCCGGAAGATCCAGTAGTTCCACGGATCGGTCACCTTCGTCTCCGACCCCTCCCGGGGCGGCCCGTGCTGATCGATGACCACCCGCAGCGCATGGCCGCCGGCGGTGTCCATCGCGTAGCGCACGAGCCCGAGGGCCAGCACCCGGGCGAACCCGGCGCGCCGCTCGTCGGCGGTGTCGGTGTCCGAGGAGCTGTAGAGCACCTGGTCGTCGATGCCGTCAAAGCGATCCGCGCCGATGAACTGCAGGGTGTACTCGACGCCGCTGCCGCTGCGCTCGGAGGTCACCAGCACGTGGACATCCGCGTCCTGCGGCGTCCGAACGTAGTCGACGAACGTCACCTCGGTCCGGAGGTAGTCGAAGTCGCAGCGCGTGTCCACGCAGTCGAGGTAGACGCGGACCGGTGCGTCAGGCGCCCGTCCACCCGGCGTATGGCGGTCGGTGGCGCCGGCGCGCGCGGCACACGCGAGCACGGCGAGGACCACGACGACGCTGGGCAGCCTGCACTCGAGCATCCCGTGATTGTACCGGTTGCAGCAGCCTCGGTGATCGTTCCGGACGATGGTGTAGCACGAGACCTTCGGCATGGAGGCGCGTTCCCTGGGGAAGCTCAGGCTTCCCGCCGGCCCGGTGGTCCGGGGCCGATCAGGGACGCGCGAGCCGGCGCGCGCCCTGGAACACGGCCGCGAGCATGGGAGCCGTCAGCCGGCCGGTATTCGTGTTCTGCCGGCTCGGGTGGTAGGCGGCCACGACGGCAGGGCCGCCGGGCGGCCTGAACGTGGCGCCGTGGGCGAAGGCCGGGCGCGGCGAAGGCCTGGGGCAGCCACGAGCCTCGAGAACCCGCCAGCAGCCATCGAAGGCGATTCTTCCGAGGCACACCACGACGCGGACCTCGGGCAGGGCGGCCCATTCGGCCGCCAGGTGCGAGCGGCAGCGGTCGAGCTCTGCAGTCGTGGGCCGGTTGTCGGGCGGGGCGCAGCGGGCGGCGGCCGCGATGTACGTGTCGTGAAGACGGAGCCCATCGTCCAGGCTCCGGGAAACCGGCTGGCTGGCGAGCCCGTTGGCGTGCAGGGCCGCCATCAGGAAATCGCCCGACCCGCCTGCGCCGTCGCCCGTGAACACCCGGCCCGTCCTGTTCGCCCCGTGTGCGGCCGGTGCGAGCCCGATGACGAGGATCCGTGCGGCCGGATCGCCGTAGCCCGGGACCGGGCGTCCCCAGTAGGTCGAGTCGCGGAACGCCGCGCGCTTCTGCGCGGCAATCCGCAGGCAGTAGCGCCGCAGCCGGGCGCACCGCGTGCAGGCGACGATGCACTGGTGAACCGGCAGGAGGGCCGCTGACGGGGCCGGAAACGCGAGCGCCGGCGCCTCAGGCGCGGGCGCGGTCGAGGGCGTCGGCCTGCTCGTGGGCATGATACGAGCTGCGCACGAGCGGTCCGGACTCCACATGCGCGAAGCCCATCTCGAGCGCCAGCCGCTTCAGCTCGGCGAACTCGTCCGGGTGGTAGTACCGCACCATCCGCAGGTGAGAGTCCGTGGGACGGAGGTACTGCCCGATGGTGAGCACCTGCACGCCGACCGCCCGCAGGTCCCGCAGCGTCTCGAGCACCTCGTCCCATTCCTCGCCGAGCCCGAGGATGAGGCCGCTCTTGGTGGGAATGTGCGGCGCAAGAGTACGGGCCCGCTCGAGCAGCTCGAGCGCCCGCGGGTAGCGTCCACCGGGACGGGCGAGGCGATACAGCCGCGGCACGGTTTCGGTGTTGTGGTTCAGCACGTCCGGCGCGGCGTCGAGCACGGTGCGCAGCGACGAACCGCTGCCCTGGAAATCGGGGATCAGCACCTCGACCCGGCAGCCCGGACGCGCGTCGCGGATCGCGGCAATCGTGGACGCGAAGACGGCGGCGCCGCCGTCCGCGAGATCGTCGCGGTCCACCGACGTCACGACGACGTAGTTGAGTGCCATCGACCGGACGGCGTCGGCGACGCGCGACGGCTCGGCGATGTCCAGGCCTGCGGGCATCCCGTGCGGTACCGCACAGTAGCCGCAGGCGCGCGTGCAGACGTCGCCGAGGATCATGAAGGTGGCCGTGCCGTGGTGCCAGCACTCGCCGATGTTGGGGCAGCGTGCTTCCTCGCACACCGTGTTCAGGCGCGAGGCCTTCATGAGGCTCTTCAGCCGGAGATAGTTGGGCGAGCCGGGGGCCCGCACCTTCAGCCACGCGGGCTTCGGCTCGCGGGCCGGGCCCGGGTTGACGTCGCGCGGGCGAATCACGCGCAGCGGTGAGGCGGTGACGGGTTCCGGCATGGGGCGAACGTCTCGATTGTACTCCGGGAACCGTGAACCCGAGAACCCGTGAACCCGAGAACCCGTGAACCGCACGATATACTCCCGGCGTGTCGTCTCTTGCGATCACGTGGCTCGGCCACGGCACCTTCCACTTCAAGACACCAGGCGGAAAGCGGCTCCTCGTGGATCCCTGGCTCGCGGGCAATCCGCGATGCCCTGCCGCGTGGAAGAAGCCGGCGCCCCTGGACGGGATCCTGATCACGCACGGCCACTCCGATCACGCGACCGACGCCGCATCACTCGCCCGTGCCACCGGCGCGCCCGTGGTGGCGTCGTTCGAGATCTGCGCCTGGCTGGGCCGCAAGGGTGTCACGCATCTCCGGCCGATGAACAAGGGCGGCACGGTGGAGGTCGCCGGCGTGCAGGTCGCGATGGTGGACGCCCGTCACAGCAGCAGCATCGAGGAGGGCGGGACGACCATCCCGCTGGGCGAGGCTGCGGGATTCGTGCTGACGTTCGAGGACGGGCTGGTGCTCTACTTCGCCGGCGACACCGCGCTGTTCGGCGACATGCGGCTCATCGGCGAGTGGTACCGGCCTCACGTCGCCTGCCTGCCGATAGGCGATTGCTTCACGATGGGCCCGGCGGCCGCCGCCCGCGCGTGCCAGTGGCTCGGCGTGCGCCAGGTGATCCCGATGCACTACGGGACGTTTCCGGCCCTGACCGGGACGCTGTCGGCATTCCGGGACGCCCTCGCGCCGCTCGCGGTGGACCTGCTCGCGCTCGAACCGGGCGAGACCTCGGAATGAGGAGATGGGTCGCCGCGGCGGCCCTGCTGCTGCTCGCCTCGCCCGTGCCCGTCAGGGCAGAGGGACAGATCTGGGCCACGGCATCGGTGACCGCCTCGCTGGCACGCCGATGGCGACTGAACGTGGAAGTCCAGCCGCGCTGGGAGCGCGATGTCTCCGAGTACACGCAGACCGTGGCGCGCGTGCAGGTGGGCTACACGCTGCCGAAGACCGCGATCGTCTGGGGGGGCGTCGAATATCACGCGCCGGCTGGGCCAACGGCCCGCGCTGAACGGCGTATCTGGCAGGCGGTCACCTGGGCCGCGCACGAAGGTGGCTGGGCCCTGGGCCAGCGGGCGCGTCTGGAGGAGCGCTGGCTGGATGGCGCGCCGTCGCTGGTCCTGCGGGCGCGCTATCAGCTGAGGGCGACGCACCCGCTCGGGCGCAGTCCCTGGGGGGTCATTGGAGTGGGGGAGCTGTACGTGACCGTCCGCGGCACGCGGCTGGGACCCTCGCAGGGGCTCGATCGGGGGCGGCTCGGTGCGGGAATGTCCCGTCGTCTGCTGCCCGAGCTCGCGATCGAGGCGGGCTACTTCCGCGAGTACATCAACCGTCCGGCTCCGCTTGCCAGCCAGATCAACAACGTCCTGGTCGCGAACCTTGCGATGCGGTTCCCCGCGAGCATCCGAGCCCGCCCCGCCGACTGAAATTGGAGCTTGGGGTCATCCCGACCCCAATTTACGTGTTACGTAAGGCGCTTACGTCTGGTCGATGCGGTACTTGGCCAGGTAGTAGCTCAGCGCACGCTGGCTGATGCCGAGCAGCTCGGCCGCGTCTTTCTTGATGCCCCGCGACTGGTCCAGCGCGCGCCGCACGCTTTCCCGCTCCGCCCACTCCAGATTCTGGTGCAGCCGCTGGGACGGCAGCGACGGGTTCCCGCTGGCCGGCGGCGCCAGGACCGAGATGTCGCGCTCGCCGATCGTCCGCCCGGTCGACAGCACGACGGCCCGCTCGATTGTGTTTTCCAGCTCTCGCACGTTGCCCGGCCAGTCATATCGCTCGAGCGCGGGCACGATGTCGTCGTCCACCCGCTCGATCGGCTTGCCGCTGCGCTGGGCGTGCTTCCGCACGAAGTGCTCCACCAGCACCGGGATGTCCTCCCGCCGCTCCCGGAGCGGCGGAATCTCGATCGGGATGACGTTCAGGCGGTAGTACAGATCGCCCTGGAACTTCTCCTCGGCGACCAGCTGCCGCAGGTCGCGATTGGTCGCGGCAATGACCCGAACGTCCACCCGTTCGGTCCGCTCGGCGCCGAGCGGCTCGAATTCGCGCTCCTGCAGCACGCGAAGCAGCTTCGCCTGCAGTGTCCCAGGCAGCGTGCTGATCTCGTCCAAGAAGATGCTGCCGCCGTTGGCCAGTGCAAACCGGCCCTTCTTGTTCGTGACCGCGCCGGTGAACGCCCCGCGGACGTGCCCGAACAGCTCGGATTCCAGCAGGGTATCGGGGATTGCGGCGCAATTCACCTTGATGAGCGGCATGTTGCGCTCGGCGCTCCGGTCGTGGATGGCACGAGCCAGCAGCTCCTTGCCGGTGCCGGTTTCGCCGGTGATGAGCACGGTGCTCTTGGTCTCGGCCACCCGCTCGGCCCGGTGAATGACCTCCTGCATCCTCCGGCTGCGCCCGACGATGCCGTAGTGGTTGAACTCCTCGTCGCGCTCGCTGAGCAGGTAGCGGTGCTCCGTGCGGAGCCGCTGGTGCTCGATGGCGCGGCTGATCGTCACCAGCAGGTGGTCGACCTCGAAGGGTTTCTGCAGGAAGTCGAGCGCGCCCAGCTTCATCGCGGTGATGGCGTCGGCCACCGTGGCGTGAGCCGTCATCATCACGATCTGCGGGCGCTCCGGCTCGGGCACGGTCGCGACGACATCCTGAATCAGCTCCAGGCCCGTCATCCCCGGCATCAGGTTGTCGAGGACGACCACGTCGAACGACTCGTCGCCGATCAGCCGCCTGGCGGCCCGCGCGTTCCCCTGCTCCATGACCCGGTGCCCTTCGGCCCGCAGGGCACGGCCCAGGGTCTTCAGGATCTTCTCCTCGTCGTCCACGAGCAGGATTGAGCCCGTCAGCGTCATGTGCTCGTCGTCTCCCGGGGCAGGTCCGGCAGCTCGATATCGACGGTCGTCCCGTCGCCGGACGACCGGACGGCGAGCGCGCCACCCAGGCCCTCGACGATGTTCCTTGCAATCGGCAGGCCGAGGCCCGTGCCGGTGCGACGGGTGCTGAAGTACGGCTCGAAGACCTGTCCCAGGTCGCCCGGGCGGATCCCCGTGCCCCGGTCGGCCACGCGTATTCGCACGCGGCTCGAGGGCAGGCGCTCCAGGGACAGGGCCACCGCGTCACCGTCCATCCCGTCAGACCGGCCCGCCCCGCCGGTCTCCCGCGCCAGGACCGCCTGGCGGGCGTTGGTCAGAATGTTGACGAGCGCCGTCCGCAACCGTTCGCCGTCGGTCGTCGCCACCAGCGGCGCGTCGGGCACGTGGGTGCTGACCGGCGGACCGTCCCCCACGGCCGATGCCGCAATGGCCGCGTCCTGGCACAATCGCACGAGGTCGACGGGCTCCAGCGAGAAAGCGGGCGGCCGGGCGAAGTCGAGCACGTCGTGCACGATGCGGTTGAGGCGATCCACCTCGCCGTCGATGTCGCGCACCGCCTCGCGGATGTCGCTGGACGGCGCCTCGGGCCGGAGCGACCGCAGCGCCGCCTTGATGATCATCAGCGGATTCCGGACCTCGTGCGCGATGACCGTCGAGAGCCGGCCGAGCGCCAGCAGCCGCTCCTTCTGGGCAGCCTCGCGCTGGAAATGGCCGATCGAGTCGGTGAGCGTGTTGAAGGTGGTCGCCAGCAGGCGTGCATCCTCGTCCTGCCAGACCGCCGGCCCGCGAAGCGTGATCTTCCGCGTGAGGTCGCCGGTTGTCGCGACGTCACGCATGGCGGCGGTGATGGCGCCGAGCGGCCGCGTGATCGTTCGAGCGACGCCGTAGCTGACGACCGTTCCCAGCAGGATGGCCGCCACGGCCGCCACGCCAAGCGCCGTGTTGACCGTACGCAGGAAGCGCAGGCGCTCGGTCCGTGACTGGAGGACGAAGATGGTGCCGGTCGGCCCGGCCTCGGCGACGCCGGCCTCGAGCGGCGGCTTGAGCGGCAGCGTCAGCCCCACGTACTCGGCGTCGCCCAGGCGCAGACGCGCGGCGGAGCCCTGGCCGGCCAGCGGGGCCAGGCTCGGCCAATCCGCCGCCGGCAGAGTGGCCGCGCGGACCTTGCCAGCGAGCACGAAGGCGACCTCGCTGTGCGTCGCGCGCTTGAACTGGTCCGCGAGCCGCGCGTCGAGCAGGACACCCAGGCTGAGCGAGCCGAGCATGTCCGGCACGGCCAGACCGATGGAAATGGGGACCGTCACGATCTGGAGAATGCCCCGCGGGTGTGCCCGGAACTCGAGCACCTCGCGGCCGGCGAGCGCCCCCTGCACGCTGGACGGAGCCGGCACGCCGGCCGGTTCGCCGCCGCGCGCCAGGACGCGGCCCTGCCGGTCCGTGACGAGCAGGAGATCGACACCGACCTGCTCGCGGTAGTAGGCCGCAATCGGTGCGACGGTGTCCGGGTTCTGCGTGTCCACCGCGCTCTTCAGCCTGGGCAGGTCGGCCAGGAGCCGGGCGAACACGACGTAGCGCGTCGCAAGCGTCCGCTGCTGCTGGCCGACGAGCGAGGCCGCGTCGGAGAGGCCCCGCGCCAGCTCGCTCTCGGCTTCGGCGGTGGCTCGCGTCCGGACGAACCACACCGCCACGCCGACCGTCGCGACGGCCACCAGCGCGCTGGCCAGGAAGATGCGGTTCGTGAGCGAGGAGAAGAGCCTCATTTGAGCGGGAAGTCGGTCTCGACGCTTCTGGCGTCCGGCGCGATGGTGACGCTCTTCGAATCGCGGATGTCGCCCTCGACCCACGCGATCAGCGTGTAGGTGCCCGGCGGCACGTTGTCGATCTGGTACTGGCCGTCGGCGTCGGTGACGCTGAAGAACCGGTGGTTGAACACCAGGATGAAGGCGTTCATGTGCGAGTGGATGTCGCAGAAGACACGGACGACGCCCGGCCGGTCGAAGCGCACCGACTTGGAGTGGCCCGCGGCGTACCGGCCCAGGTCGAAGCGGCGCGCCTTCGACAGCGAGAACACGTTGTGGTACGTCCGGTCGTTGTTGGGGAAGTCCACCACGGTGCCGACCGCGATGGCCAGCACGTGGGGCACGAACGACTCGTTCCGCTGATCTATCCGCGCGTGGCCCTCGCGTTCCTCGAATGCGCCCCGGGGGGCCGACTCGAGGTAGACGACAGCCCGGCGAGGCTCGAGTGCATCGCGCGGGGGCGGCTCACCCAGATCCGCAGCGGCCGGTCGCCGCGCGTTGATGATGGGCACCGGTCCGAGATCGACATGGCCGTGCACGGTCGCTCCCCGAATCTGGGCCGGCCACGCTGTCACGGACGCTGCAAGGAGGCCCAGGCCGGCCAGGAGCGCCGATATCCGTCTCAGAACCACACGGTCACCTGCGCCGACGGCAGCGTGGCCGATCGATACCGTCCTCGGCTCCGTGCGTCGTGCTGCACGGAGCCGCGCACGGTGACGTGCCGCGCGGCCCGCCAGGCGACACCGCCTTCGACGCGCCAGACCGGCGCATCCCACGGCATGGTGCCCTCGGTCGCCGTCTGGTCGTTGAAGCCGAGGTGATCCGCGCGAGCGCCCAGCGTCACACCCGGAGCCAGCCGGTACCGGCCCTCCACCGAGAGGCCGAGTGCGGTCAGCGGGTTCTCGATGGCGGGCGCGCCCAGGATCGGCAGCGTCCAGCGCGCGGCCACCAGCTCCGCGCGCGCCAGCCAGTAGCCCACCGAGTACTCGGCGTCGGCGCCCCACGTGCGCTGCGCGTACCGGTGGCTCTGGAGCGACGGCGGCAGCGTGTCGCGCACCGAGTCGCCGACGAAGCGTCCGTCCGCGAACGACGCACCCAGCACGAGGCCCGGAACCGGACGGACGGCCACCCGGCTCGACACCTGGGGACCGCCGTTGGTGTAGTGGACCCCGGGGCTCGAGATCGTGCCGGAGGTGACCGCCACCGCCGCCGTGACCGGACTCCTCTCCCCGCCGACACGCACTTCCGCCCCCGAGTCATACCGGAACGCGGTTGCCAGCGGAATGCCGCGCGCGTAGCCGTCGGAACCGACCGAGTAGCCTGGGCGCCAGCCGACGCTTCGCGCGTAGAGGAGCTCGTTGGCGTCTGCGGGCACCGCATCGGGCCGCAACACGGTGAGATACTGCCAGGCAAGCGGGTAGCCGATGAGGACGTTGTCGGTCGCGTACACGCGCCGGCCGGCCACACCGAACACGGGCGGAATGCGTCCCGCCTGGATGTCGATGGGCAGGGCCTTCCAGGGCCGCAGCCGCACGTAGAGCGCGGCGGGGATGGCACTCCAGCTGCCGCCGCTCGTGTCGCCCTCGGCCCTGAGCTCCGCGATCAGCGCGATGCGGTCCACGGGCCGCACCTCCACGGTGAACCCGAGGCGGACCAGCTGCAGCGCGCTCCGCTCGTAGTCCGTCATATTGAAGCTGCCGACATCGTCCGGCGCGACGGTCGCCGTGAGGTCACCGCCGAAAGTGATGCGGCCGCCGGCAAGCGTGGCGGTCTGCTCGGGCCAGCCCTGGGCAAGGACCGGCGAGGCGGCAGCCAGAGCGGCAGTCAGGACAGGTGTCAGGGCGAGCAGCAGGCGACGCATGGGTCCTCGTGCGTGCCCCGGCCCGGGGGGAAGGCAGGACGCGGTCCGCTAATGACCATTGACGATTGATGATTGATGATTGACGATTGACGATTATAGACGGCCGCTGCCGGAGCCGCCGAGCGTCAGGACGATCACCATCGTCCCGTGTTCGATCCTCGAGAGCGTCGGATCCGGGAACGGCGAGATCAGCGTGTACGCGCGGAGCCTGCCGTCCACGTGGAGCGAGCCCCGCACGACGGTCAGCCTGCGTCCGCCGAACAGCTGCGCGAGGCGGAACCGGTCGTAGAGGCCCGCCTGCCCGAACGCCTCGTGAGCCTCGGGGCGGGTCGGCTGCCAGGCGCCCGGCGCCGGGGCCGGGTCGAGGGCGCGCAGGGCGGCGGCGATCTCGCCGACGGGCCGGTCCGACCGGTACACGACGTACGTTCCTGGCGGGGTGGAGAGCGGCGTAAACAGGCGCGTCAGTGCCGGGTCGGGCTGCCCGAGATCCGGCAACGCCACGGCGGTGGCCAGGCAGGTCGCTCCGACGATCGAGACCGCCCAGGCGGCAACGCGCACGCAGCCGATTGTACCAAGCGGAACCCCGACCATTTTGGTGCCTTGACAGCGCCTCACCGCGGCCGTAGTCTCGATAAAGTGAAACGCTATTCCAATATGTGGAATGGCGTCGGTATCCTGTATGCCGGTTTCGTCAATTGACAAGGCGCTCGAGGTCTGTGAGGCGCTGAGCCGGTCGCCGCGGGGCGCGAGCGTGGCCGAGCTGGCCCGCATGCTTGGCCTGCCGCCGCCCACGGTGCACCGCCTGCTGGGCGTGCTGAAGCGGCGCGGCTACGTCCGGCAGGACGAGGAGACGCAGCGTTACGGTCTGACGCTGAAGATGCTCGACCTGAGCTTTCGCTTCCTGGGCCGGTCGGAGTTGCGCCTGCATGCCTATCCCGTGCTGCGGGAGTACGTGCTCAAGTCCGGCCTGCGGGCGTTCCTGGCGGTTCCCGATCAGGATGAAGTCACGTATGTCTGGGCGACGGGTCCGGACGAGGTGGGGATGCGGACCGTGTACGGGCGGCAGATGCCCGCGCACTGCGTGATCTATTTCTCGCCGTCACACGCCACGCGGCGGCTGAACTGTCTGCGGCTGGATGGTCCGGGCGACCCTGCCCGCGGCGACGGGATCGTCCGGCGCATGGGCCCGCCGGCGGTGGAGGGGGCCGCGCCCCCGCTCGGCTGCACGTGCGCGCCGGTGATCGACTACAGCGGCCGTGAGGTCGCGCGGCTCGGGGCGTTCGCGCACGACGCCGACGAGCGGCCGCTCGTGACGGAAGTGAACCGCGCCTGCTGGGAGCTGGCGCGTCAGGTTTCGCGGCGGCTGGGGCACCTGCCGCCGCAGGTGGTGGAGATTCCCGCGTGAGAGGGCTCGCGCGGCTGGAGGAGGAGCGATGGCTTACGTGATTGCGGAACCCTGCATCGGCACGAAGGACTCGGCATGCGTCGACGTCTGCCCGGTGGACTGCATCCACCCGCGCAAGGACGAGGCGGCGTTCGAGTCCGCCGAGCAGCTGTACATCCACCCGGACGAGTGCATCGACTGCGGCGCCTGCGTGCCGGCGTGCCCGGTGGAAGCCATCTTCGCGTTCGACGAGGTGCCGGACAAGTGGAAGCACTTCGCCGAGACGAATTCCGCGTACTACCAGAAGTAGGCAGGGCATTGAGCATTGACGATTGACGATTGACGATTGACGATTGGCTCCAACGGCCGCGTGCACCGCCAGCCGTCGGTCGTCGGTTGCAATCGTCAACGTCGATCGTCGCTCCCCATGCGGCGCTTGAGCCGCTCTCCGCGGCGCTCCCGCGCGGCATCCGCTCGCCGGCGCTCCTCCTCGGTTTCGCAGAGCAGCGGCGGCACCGGCGCCGGGCGGCCGTCGCGGTCCACGGCCACGAACGTCAGGAACGCCCGGCTCGTCGCCTGACGGCGGCCGGTCAGCGCTTCCTCCGAGAACACCTCCACCTCGACTTCCATCGACCGGCTGAAGGCCGCGTTGACGCGCGCGCGCAGGATGATCATGTCGCCCACCCTGATCGGGTGGAGGAACTGCAGGTCGTCCACCGACGCCGTCACGACCTGCGAACGGGTGTGCCGGCTGGCGGCAATCGCGCCGGCGATGTCGATGAGATGCATCACGGTGCCGCCCAGGATGAACCCGAGCGGGTTGGCGTCGTTCGGCAGCACGAACTGCACCATTTCGGCCAGCGACGCCGCGACAGGCTTGGGGGACAGAGACATGCCCGGCAGTCTATCGAAATTCGATCGGGACGAATTTCCGGCTGCGACCACGACGGGCGTCCGGAAACACCGACGGGCCAACAACCGCCGCGGCTGGGTCCCAGCGGCTCTGCGGGATCGTATTGCCGGCGAACGGCAGGTGCGTCCGCGGGTCGTAGATCACGCGCGACAGCTCCGAGAAGTCGCCGGCGCGCATCTTGTCGGTCGGCACCGTGGACAGGTACGTCTGTCCCTGCGTGATCCGCTGCCCCTGGTAGTCGCCGAAGAAGAACGTCTTGTCCTTGAAGATGGGGCCGCCCAGCGTCCCGCCAAACTCGTTCTGCGAGAAGTTCGGCTTCTGGCGGCCGGCGCGATTGTTGAAGAAGTTGTTCGCATCGAACGCGTCGTTCCTGAGGAACTCGAACACGCTCCCGCGATACTGGTTGGTGCCCGACTTGATCTGCAGGTTCACCACGCCCCCGAGCGAACGCCCGAACTCGGCCGAGTAGGTGCTCGTCTGCAGCTTGAACTCGTCGAGCGCGGCCGCTGACCATTGGCCGAGAAGGAGGCGGACGCGCGCCACGCCAGGCTGCCCGCCCCGTCGATATTGGCCCCCGGAATGCCACGCAGCACCCCGGGTACGGGGCGCGTCAGGTTCACGAAGTTGCGGCCGTTGAGCGGCAGCGCCTTGATCTGGTCGGCCCTGACCGTCGTGCCCAGCTCCGAGGAGGAGGTCTGGAGCAGAGGCGTGCTCGCCTCGATCGTGACCGACTCGCTCATCTGGCCGACTTCGAGCTTCACGTCGATCCGGACCCGCTGGTCCACGCCGACGTCCACGTTCGAGAGCGCCGTGGCCTTGAAGCCCGCCAGTTCGGCCAGCACCGTGTAGCTGCCCGCCGGGATCTGCGGCACCGTGTACTCGCCGGCCGCATCGGTGGTCACGGCCCGGCTGAGCCCCGTGCCCTGGTTGGTGACGGTGACTTTCGCCCCGGCGATCACGGCCCCGGTGCTGTCCGCGACGGTCCCGAGAATCGTGCCCGTGACCGCCTGGGCCATCGCAACGCCCGGCGGAAGGACGGACAGGATCACGGCGCTCAGCACGAGCCCGGCTGTCCGTAACGCTAGGGTCCGTGCGCGACTTCGCATGGTCGAGATCCTCCGTGCCCTGGAGAAGTGGTCAAACGCAGGTCGTCGATTGTTCTGACCAATTGGCTAACAAGCCGGCTGTTTTCCACGCATTTGTGCGGAGCGTCCGAGTCGTATTCATATTTGGCAATCCCAATTCAATGTCCACCACGTAACTGGCAACCAAATTGGACAGTCCAATTCGCCCTCAGGCCAGGCCCGGCCTATCATTCCGGGGCATGGCCCTCGACTCCCCACCGGCCTTTCGCACCAAGCAGGAGCTCGTCTACCAGCAATTGCGGACCGCAATCCTGACCTGTGAGCTGCCCCCCGGCCGGCGTCTCGTGATCGAGGACATCGCGCGGCGCGTTCACGTCAGCAGCATCCCGGTCCGCGAGGCGCTCCAGCTGCTCCAGTCCGAAGGCCTCGTCGAGATGACCCCGCACGTAGGCGCCACCGTGGCCCCGCTCTCCAGGGACTCGGTACTCGACGTGTTCACGGTGCTCGAGGGGCTGCAGGTGGTGGCCGGGCGGCTCGCGGCCGCCATGGCGGACGATCACACGCGCGCGGAGCTCGACGCCCTGGTCGCGGCAATGGATGTGGCGGTGGAGGAGGAGCGCTACGAGGAGTGGGCCGATCTGAACACGCGGTTCCACGCGGCGCTGGGGTCGCTGCCCGGGCTGACGCTGCTCAGGCAGGCGAACGCCCAGGCCCTGGACCGCTGGGATCGGGTGCGGCGGTACTTCTATCGAGGGGTCCTGGTCCCTCGCGTGGCACAGGCCCAGCAGGAACACCGGGAGATCATCGCCGCGCTCGGCGCGCGCGATGCGTCACGTGTCGCAGCGACGCTCCGCGAGCACTACCGATCGGCGCTCGGGTCGTATCTGCGGTATCTGGACGAGAACCAGGGAGAGTAGGCGGGATCTCGGGATCTGGGGGGCTGGGGGTCTGGGGATCTGGGGGGCTGGGGATCTGGGGGGCTGGGTCCCGAGCTCGAGCGAGCCCGGGCCCCGCCTCACGCTTCAGAAGTCGTATCCGACCCACACCTTGAACTGCGGACGCCGGAACTCCGTGCTCCCGCCGCTGGCCGCGAACGCCACGTCTTCCCAGCTGCGGTTGAACAGCGTCCGCCACGCCCAGTCGAAGTGGATCGGGAAGCCGAGAGCAAACGTCTCCAGCCCGAAGCCGTAGGACGCCCGTCCGTCCACCAGCCGCAGTCCACTGACCTCGACGGGGTTGCCGTAGATCGGTGTGATGTCGCCCGACGTCTGATCCACGTCGTACCCGGTGATCGGGGTGTACGTCTGGGTCTTGCTGCTCACGAACTGGAACGGCTGGTCGTTGAAGAAGGCGCCGCCGGCCCCGGCGAAGAACACGCCGCGGATGCCGCCCACCACGCCGATCGGCGTCAGCATGGCCTCCACGAGCGGAAAGCGGAGCTCGGCGTTGCCGTAGAACGTGTTGTTCCCGATGAACTGCAGATACTCGTACCCGCGCAGGTCGGCGTTGCCGCCGAAGTAGCTGAAGTCGGGATAGCCCCCCCAGCTCTTGAAGCCGCGTCCGCGCAGGGCGAGCAGGCCGGATCCGCCGAGGCGCATGTAGTACCGCAGGTCGGCGTCCACCGTCTGGCGCGACAGCGTGTTCCCCACCTTCGGCGCCACCTCGTAGGACAGCCGCATCGTGTCGCCCGCCAGCGGCCCGAACTCGCGGAACACCGTCGTCTCCTGCACGTAGGCCACGCTCAGCGGCACGAGCGTGCCGTTGTTGAAGAGCGGCTGCCCGTAGATCTGCGTCTGGTAATCCTGCGAGTACTGCTGGAGCGACGGATCGTCGAACGACTCGTTGTAGTTGACCAGCCCGCCCGAGACCTCGAGCCGCCGGTACCGGTCCAGCGGCCAGATGCCGACGACGCTGCCGCCCTGGATCGTGCGAGTGGCGATGGCCAGATCGCGGTCGATGAAGCCCGAGAACGCCGGGTCGTAGAAGACGCCGCTCAGCTGCCCGTAGAAGAAGTCCGTCTGCGAGAAGCCCTGCAGTGCGTAGTTGAACCGGTGCGACAGGTTCACCAACGAGCCGGCGAACGTGCGGTACTGCGAGATCGAGGCGGCGTAGAAGTTGATCTGCTTGTCGCCGAGCACGTCACTGAACGTGATCTGGGTGCCGCCGTAAATGTCTCCGCCGCTGGTGATGCCGACGTTGACCGGCGGCCGCCCCTCCATGAACAGCTTCTCCCAGGCCCCCTTCTTCCGCTTGTTCTCCGCCACGAGGGTGTGCGTCAGGGGAGCCTGGAAGTCCACCGGCGGCCCGCCGCCGGCCTCACCGAAGTCGCTGACGAGTGCCGTCTGCAGCGGGTCCTTGCGCTCGAGCGTGTGGAGCCCGTACTCGCCCTTGAAGTAGGTGACGAACGCCACGCGGGAGACCTTGTCGCCGGTCAGGATCACGGGCGAGAAGTTGCCGCCGACCGCGTCGGTGTACTGGCGGAGCTCGCCGGTCTTCATGTCGAGCGTCCAGATGTTGAAGACGTTGCCGTTGCGCGCCACCTCGGGCTCGATGGGAAGCGTCGGGTTCACGGCGGTGGACGGGAACACGAGCGTGTGATCGTCCAGGAAGGCCACCTGGGCATCGTCGTGGGTGCCGAAGGTGAGCTGCGTCTTCTGCTGGCTCGCCAGATCCGCGCGGAACAGCTTCTCGTTGCCGCTGATGCGCGCCAGGTAGACGAGGTACGAGCCGTCGGGCGAGTAGGTCGGCCCGTGGTCGGCGAACGCATCGTTGGTGACGTTCTCGATCTTCTCCGAGTCGAGGTCCAGGACGAAGATGTCGCCCACGGCACCCCGCAGGCCCGCAAACGCCACGTGTCGCCCGTCGGGCGAGATGGCCGGCGACTCGGGGTCGTCCACGGTCTTCATGGGGATGCGCTGCTCGACCTTTCCCGACACGACGTTCTGGACGATGAGCGCCCGCTCCTTCTCGGTGCGCACGAAGTACGCGATCCGGTCGCCCTTCGGCGCCCACGACATCCACGCCACGCGGTTCCAGCGGCCGCCCGGCAGCGTGATGTAGGCGAAGCCCATGCTCTGATCGAAGCCGCTCGTCAGGTTGCGGACGACCGTTCCGTCCTTCGCCGACAGCAGCACGACGTCGAGCTCCTGATCGCGCCGGTTGCCCACCATGGCCGCGATGAGGTCGCCGGAGGGCGAGGGCACCGCCGAGAGGACCGACGCGTAGCGGGTCTTCTGCGGGTTGGGCGCGAGGCTCGGGCCGTAGTCGGCAGGGCGCTCCTTGTCGCGGAACGGCTTGAAGCGGTCCTTGAGGTACTTCTCGAACTGCTGGTCGAACTCGTCCGGCTTCAGGTGGAACGCCTCTTCGTAGGCGTCCTCGCCGCCGCCGATCACGCTCTTCCGGAGCGCGAAGAGGTACTGACGGAGTCCCTCCTTGCCCCATTTCGACTCGACGAACTCGAAGACGGCGTGCCCCAGGTTGTAGATGATCCGGGGATTGTTGAACCCGCCGTACCCCTCGAGATCCGTCATCTTCGGGACGATGTCGGCCACGGCCGCATCGCGGACGGTCATCAGGTCCACTGGATCCCACAGGCCCGTCATGTAGTCCGACAAACCCTCGTTCACCCACAGCGGCACGCTGCGGCGGATCAGCCCCTGCGGAATGATGTCGAACTCGAAGACGTGCGTCAGTTCGTGGACGATCAGCCGGTAGAGCAGGTCCGGAGGCTCGTCGATCGGCAGGACCATGCGGTCCCGGTACGGCTCCGCGAAGGCGCCGACGCCTTCCTGCGCCGCGCCGGGGACGACGTTCTGCTCCTGGAACTCGCTGCTGGTCTTGAAGATGATGAGCGGCACCTTGAAAGCGAGGTCGTGCTTCAAGTCCGAGCTGATCTGCTGATACGCGCTCTCGGCGTACGAGGCGATCCGCTCGAGGTGCTTCTCGGTTTCGGGATAGTAGTAAATCTCGAAATGATCCGTCGTGTAGATGTTCCAGCGGAAGGTGTCGTAGCGGATCTGGTTCTTGCCGTAGTACGGAATGAAGGGCGTCTGCGCGTGGGTCGCGGTCGTGGCGGCGAGCACCATGATCGCTGCCGCCGCACCGACGAGTCGCCCGACCAGGTCGCGCCGCGTACGCGTGCGCATAGGGGTCTCCTCGCGGACTGTCATTTGGAACCGCATGCCGTCCGGATGCTTCGCATCTTACTGTGAGCGAGAGGCCACCCGCAATCGCGGGTCCGGGGGGTGCCCGCAGGCGGAGACGCAAGGAGCATGCCTTGCCGCGATCCTCGATTGGCCGGTGACTGCGGCGCGAACGCACGGGACGCACGTCCCTTGGGGATGCCGCTGCCCTCCGGCGGAGACACCCGACGCTTCGGGGAAGTCGGTCGCTATACTGTCGGGAATTCCGGCACCCGCTCGGGGGTTTGTACTCCGACGACCCCGTGGTGCGGCCCCCGCATGCCAGGCGTTCATGACCGTCCATCATCGCCCGACCGGGAGTTCGAGCAGGCCGCGCTCGGGTTCGCCGACGGCCTGTACCGGTCGGCCCTGCGGCTGACGCGGGACCAGGCCTCGGCCGAGGATCTGGTGCAGGACACGTACATGAAGGTCTTCCGGTCGGTCGGACGGTTCGAGCGGGGGACGGACCTGCGTCGGTGGCTCTACACCATCCTGATGAACACCTGGCGGAACCGGCGCCGTGACGCCGGCCGCGACCCGGTCGAGGTGGACAGCGAGATCGTCGAGCGGGCCAGCCGCTCACCGGCGGCCGGCGACAGCCCCGAAGACCTCCTGCTGCGCGGCACGCTCGCGGCGGACCTCAGCGCGGCACTCGACGCGCTGCCCGCGGTGTTTCGCGAAGCGGTGTGGCTCCGGGACGTGGAAGAGTTCACCTACGGCGAGATCGCCGCCATGGTCGGCGTGCCGGTGGGTACGGTGATGTCGCGGATCTCGCGCGGGCGGCGGCAGTTGTTCGAGGCGCTCACCGCGGCTGCGGCGGCGCCGGCCGACGCCACGGGCCGGGCCTGATCATGGGAGACGTCATTCGCATGACCCGCTGCCGAGACTTCGAGGGTCGCCTGGCCGCGTACGCCGACGGGGAGGCCGACGCCGCGGAACACGCCGACGTGGAGCAGCACGTGCGGCGCTGCGCGGCCTGCCAGGAGCAGGTCGCCGCCGAACGCGCCGTGCGAGCCGCCATGGCCAGCCATCGCCCCGGGCTCACGGCGGTGGATGCCCCTGCCGGTCTTCGGATGCGGCTGGCCGATCTGGCGGGCGCCGCCCGTCGATCCACGGCCGGCCGCGGCGCGCGCCTGCTGCGCCTGGCCGCCGCCGCCGTGCTGGTCTTCGCCGCGGGCGGCTGGGCGCTCGGTGCGGTCACGCGCGACTCGACCGTCGTGCTCGCCGCGCAGCTGACCGCCGATCACGCGAAGTGCTTCTTCTCCACGTCCGACCGGGGGTTGCTCGACCCGGCGCGCGCGGCCGACCTGCTCCGCCACCAGTACCGGCTTCGACGTGGAGGTGCCGCCGAGCAGCGCCGTCCTGGGACTGCGCCTGGTGGGCGCCCGGCGCTGCCTGTCGGGTGAGGGCCGCAATGCCCACCTGCTGTACACGTGGCAGGGCGAGTCGATCTCCGTCTACATGCTGCCGGGCGACCACCGGCCCGCCTGCGCGATTTCCGTGCTCGGCCACGATGCGCGCGTCTGGTCGGGGCATAATGGAACCTACGTGCTCGTCGCTCACCAGGCAGGGCGCGACCTGTCTCCGCTCGTCGATTACATGCAGCACGTCACGCAGTGAGCGTGCGACTTTCACCCCGGGGGAAGAATGCCCAAGTTTGTCCGCTGGATCATCGCCGTGGCAGCCGTGGGCGCGCTCGCGTACGCGTTCGTCCCGAAGCTGCCCCCGCCCTCGAGCGCGACGGGCGCGGAGGCCGATGCCACGGGGGCCACCTCCGCCGGCGACGGCGTCTGCCCGGCCGGCGCGAAAAAGGCCAACCTCGACTTCACCGTCACCGACATGAACGGCCAGAAGGTCCGCCTTGCCGACTACAAGGGCAAGGTGATCCTGCTCGACTTCTGGGCCACGTGGTGCCCGCCCTGCAAGGCGGAGATTCCCGGATTCGTGGAGCTGCAGGACGCCTACCACGACAAGGGGCTCCAGGTGATTGGCGTGTCGGTGGACGACACCCCCGACAAGCTGAAGCCGTTCGCCACCGAGTTCAAGATGAACTACCCGGTGCTCGTCGGGCTCGATCGCGACGACCTGCAGGACGCGTACGGCCCCATGTGGGGCATTCCGACCACGTTCCTGATCGCGCGCGACGGGCGGATCTGCCGGAAGAACTCGGGGCTGGTCGGCAAAGACAAGTACGAGCTCGACATCAAGCGCCTGCTCTGACGGCGGCAGCACGCGGCGCCCGCGATCGGCCCGGCTGTAGTAAGATCCTCTCAGGGCGCGGCCGGTTGCCAGCGCCCGGCCTGGAAGGTCACGGAATGCTCAAAGGGTTTACGCGCGCCCGTCTCGCCTGCGGCTGTCAGCTCGCCTTCCGCGAAGGAGTGGAGGGCAGCCCCGTGACGGTGATCGTGGAGGAGAAGGCGGCCACCTGCGCGTTGCCGCTGCACGTCCGCGCCCTGCCGATCTACGACTACCGCGAGGCGCTCCGGCCGTCGACGCGCCTCGGCCCGCCCGAAGAGGAAGAATACGGGGAAGAGGGCTGATCGCAGGTGGGCATCCTGTCGGCCGGGGTGTTCTGGCTCGTCCAGTTCTCCGCGCTCCTCGTGCTCACGGTGCCGTTCCGCTGGGCGTACCTCGGCCTCTGGGCTGCCTCCCATTTCGTCCGCGCCATCGGCCTGACGCTCGCCTATCACCGCTACTACGCGCATCGCGCGTTCCAGATGCACCGTGGCGCGCGGTTCTTCTGGACGCTGGCCGGCGTCGCGGCCATGCAGAAGGGCCCGCTCTGGTGGGCGGGGCACCACGTCTATCATCACAAGTACGCCGACCGCGACGGCGACCCGCACAGCCCGCGGATCAACGGCTTCTACTACGCGCACGTGGGCTGGTTCCTCCACGACGCGCGACATCGCGCCCTCGATCCGGCCAACCCGGTGATGCGCGCCTTCGGCGGCGCGCCGGAAGTGGCCTTCCTCGATCGTTATCACGTCCTGCCGCCGCTGCTGCTGGCCGCCGGCATGTACCTCGCGGGCGGCTGGGCCTGGCTCCTCTGGGGCTTCTGCCTGCCGACGATGACGCTCGCGCACGCCACCTTCGCCATCAACACCGTGAACCACCTGCTCGGGTCGCGCCGGTTTCAGACGCCCGACGACTCCACGAACAACGCCTTCACCGCGTTCTTCGCGGCGGGCGAGGGGTGGCACAACAACCACCACCGGTTCCAGCGCGCGGCACGAAACGGGTTCTACTGGTGGGAATTCGATCCGACCTACTACGTGATCTGGCTCATGGAGCGGCTGGCCCTGGCCTGGGACGTGCAGCCGGTGCCGGCGCGCATCTACGCCGAGGCGGCGCGCGGCACCCGGCCGGCCGTCAGCCGCGCCGACGTCGAGCTGACGCCGGCCGAGTAGCGCATTCTCCGTCCGTTCCCGCGCTTCGCAGTCCGCTCCGTGGTCACGCTTCCCTGAGGGCGGCCGTAATCGGCAGCCGCGACGCCTTGAACGCGGGCAGCAGGCCGCCGACGAAGCCCATGACGACCGCGAAGACGACCCCCACGACGAGAGCGGTGGCCGTGATGCGGAACGCGAAGGCGACCTCGGCGAAGTTCGCGCCGCCGGCCGCCGAGCTGATGCCGTTGGCGGGCAGCGCGATCAGACAGCCGATCAGACCTCCGAGGAGCGCCAGGAACGTGGACTCGATCACGAAGGCGGTGAGGATGCTGATCCGCGAGAAGCCGAGCGCGCGGAGCGTGCCGATCTCGCGCGTGCGCGCGGCCACGATGCCGTACATCGTGTTCATCGCCCCGAACACGGCGCCGATCCCCATGACCACGGCCACGAAGCCCGCCAGGCCGAGCAGGGCGGTCGCGATGCCGCCCGCCTGGTTGTCGTAGAACTGGCGCTCCTGCACCATCTCGACCTGCATCGAAGGGTTCCGCTTGAGGTCTGCGTTGAACGCGGCGATGCGCGAGGGGTCCTTCAGCCGGAGGGTGAGCGACTGATAGCCGTTCGCCCGGTTGAACGCCGGGCCCATCACCTCCACGTCGGCCCAGATCTCGCTATCGAAGCCCGTGCCGCCGGTGTCGAAGACGCCGACGATCTTCCAGGACCGCCGCTGGAGGGTGATCGAGTTGCCGACGTCGAGGCCGACATAGCGCTCGGCGGCGTTTCTGCCCACCACGAGCTCGTACAGCCCGGGCGTGAAGTTGCGGCCCTGCACGATCCGGACGTTGTGGCGGACCGTGAACGCCATCGGCGTCACGCCGCGGACGACCACGTTGACCGACGCGCCGTCATCGCGCCGCTCCATGTTGTTGACGATCATGATCTCGGGCGACGCCATCGGACGCCCCTGGCCGTCGCGGGCGACGCGATCGTCCACCATGATCATGGCCGCGTTGTCTCGGCTGAACCCGGAGGTCAGCTCCGAGGTGGTGCCGCGCTGGATGACGATGGCGTTGTCGGTCTCGCCCGTGGACCGCAGCGCGGCCCGGAAGCCGTTCGACATCGCCACCAGCACCAGCATCACGGCCACGACGAGCGCGATGCCGCCGACGGCCAGCAGCGTGACCTTCCAGCGGACGATGAGGTTCCTGACGTTGTAGGAAAGCGGGAGCGCCATCAGACCTGCCTCAGCATCGACGTGATGTTCGAGCGGAACGCCGAGACGGCCGGGACCAGGCCCGCCGAGAGGCCCAGCGCCACGCCGGCCGCGAACGTCAGCGAGGCCACCATCGGGCTGAGCGTGATGTTCGGGAAGGACCCCAGCGCCGCGCCGAGGCCGGGGATGCTCGCCAGGTTCGCCACGAGGAGCTTGGCGAGGCCCACGCCCAGGGCGCCGCCGATGATCCCGAGCGTGAGCGCCTCGCCGAGCACCAGCGAGAGCACCAGCCGGCTCGGGAACCCGAGCGTCTTGAGCACCGCGATCTCGGTCCGGCGCTCACGGACGGCCATGCTCATCGTGTTGGCCGTCACGAGCAGGATCGTGAACGCCACCGCGAGGCCGATGAAGTTGAGCAGGAAGACCAGGTTGCCGGCCTGCGCGATGAAGCCGGCGAGGAAGGCCTGCTCGGTCTCCGTCTTCGTCTCGCTGTCGCTGTTCTCGAACTGCTTGTCGACGGCCTTCGAGATCGCCACGGCCTGGCTCGGGTTCGCGATCTGGAGGTTGAACGTGCCGACGCCCGCCCGCTCGCCGGTGGCTTCGTAGAGATACTGATAGTGGAAGAACATCATCGTCCGGCTTGTGCCCGGGTGACCCTGCTCGTCCGGCCGGTAGATGGACCGGACGACGAAGTCGAACGGGTGCCCGACCTGGTAGGGCGGGATCATGCTGGTGAGCTGGAACGTGCTCCCGATCTTCCAGCCGAACTTCTCGGTCAGCTCCGGTCCCACCACGGCCCCCCGCCGGTCGTCCATGAAGGCCTTCATCTCGTCCGGCGGGACGACGAACTCCGTGTGCATCGCGAAGTACGGCTCGGCATCGACGGCGAAGTTCGGGAAGAAGTTCTTGAAGTCCATGTTGTCGCCCGCCCCGGGCATGCCGCCGAACCAGTTGGACCGGGCGACGCGCTTCACGCCGGGCACACTCTCGATGCGGGTCAGGTAGGACTGCGGCAGCGAGAACACGAGGCTCACGCGGTGACGGGTCACGAGCCGGTCGGTCGCCGCGCCGCTCAGCGCGTTGCTGATGGAGGCCGCCACCGTCTGCAGCACGCAGATCAGGAAGATGCAGAGCGCCATGCCCAGCACCGTGCTGCCGGTCCGCAGCCAGGTCCTGCGGAGGTGCTTGATGATGTAGGGGAGGTATTTCATGGCGGCCTACGGCGTGACTGCTGCCGTCCGGTCGTGGCGCTCGACGGTGGAGGCGAGCACGCCCTTGTCGAGATGACGCTCGACGTGGGCGCGCGAAGCCGCCCGCGGGTCGTGGGTCACCATGACGATGGTCTTCTTGAAGTCGCTGTTCAGCGTCTGCAGCAGGTTCAGGATGTCCTCGGCGCTCTTCGCGTCGAGGTCGCCGGTGGGCTCGTCGGCCACGAGCACGGCCGGGTCCGCGACGATCGCCCGGGCGATCGCCACGCGCTGCTCCTGCCCGCCGGAGAGCTGCCGCGGGTAGTGCTTCGAGCGATCGGCGAGTCCGACGACCTTGAGCGCCGTCATCGCGCGCTCGCGGCGCTGCGCCGCGCGACAGCTTCGTCAGCAGCAGCGGCAGCTCGACGTTCTCGAGGGCCGTGAGCACCGGAATCAGGTTGTAGAACTGGAAGATGAAGCCGATGTTCCGGCTGCGCCACTTCGCCAGCGCGCCCTCCGAGAGCTGCCCGACGTCGGTGCCTGCCACGATCACCTTGCCCGAGCTCGGCCGATCGATGCCCGCCACGAGGTTCAGCAGCGTCGTCTTGCCGGATCCCGAGGGGCCCATGAGCGCGACGAACTCGCCTTCGGGCACCTCGAGGTTCAGCCCGTCGAGCACGACGATCTCCTGGCTGTCACGCTTGTAGATCTTCCGGACGTTCTGGACTTGGACCGCCGCCATGGGAGCTCCTGCATTCGGCCGGACTGAAGTTCGGCCCTACGAAGACTGCCTACTACTGCCTACTGCCTACTGCCTACTGCCTCGCTACCGCTTCACCTGCACCCGGTCGCCGTCCTTCAGCGTCTCCGGCGGCCGGTTGACGAGCTGCTCCGACCCGGCGAGGCCGTCGGTGACGACGACCATGTCGTTGCGCGTGACGCCCACCGATACGGGGCGCACGGTGGCCCGGCCGTTGAGGATCTCGAAGACACGCGGGCTCCCGTCGCGGGTGACGACCGCCGACTGCGGCACGAGGATCGTCGGCCGGGAGGGGGCGGCCTCGCCGGCGCCGGCGACCTTCGGCGGCTGGAGGAACGTGACCTTCGCGCTCATCTCGGGCTTCAGGTCCTTGTCCTTCTCCACGAGCGTGACCTTGGTGAGCACCGTGGCCTTGGTCCGGTCCGCGGTCGGGATGATCTGCCGCAGGACGGCCTTGTATTTGCGGTCTGGAAACGCCTCGACCGAGACCTCGGCCGGCTGGTTGTCGGTGAGGCGGGCGACGTTGGCCTCCGAGACGTCGGCTTCCATCTCGAGCGTCGCCAGGTCGGCGAGCGCCACGATGGCGCCCGACGCGGTCGAGATGTTCACGCCCGGGGGAATCGGCGCGACGCTCTCGCCGATTTCCGCCATCTTCTTCACGACCGTGCCGGAGAAGGGGGCGCGAATCACCGTGTTGGCGAGCTGCGCCACGGCCAGGCTCACGTCGGCCCCCGACTGCGCCAGCGCCGCGCTGCTCCTGTCGCGATCCGCGCGCGCCTGCATGAGCGTGGCCTCGGCGAGCCGTACGCGGCTCTTCGCGGCGTCCACCGTATCCACCGGCACCAGCTTGTCGGCCGCCAGCTTCTGGTTCACCCCGAGCTGCCGCATCGCTTCGGCCAGGTCGGCCTCCGCGCGCTGGATGGTGGCGTCGGCGGACGCGACGGCGGCCTCGGACTGCTGCAGCTGCGCCTTCGCGCGCTGCAGCTGAGCCTCGTAGTCCGCGCTCTCCAGCCGGGCGAGCACGTCGCCCGTCTTCACCTCGCTGCCTTCCTCGACCCGCAGCTCCCGGAGGCGCCCCTGAATCTTCGAGGACACGATGGCCTCGCGCCGCGCCACCAGGTACCCGGACGCCGTCAGGACGGGCGTCCCGGCTGCGGCGCCGCCCGACTGCTCCACGGTGGCCGTCACGGCCGACACGTCGACGGCCGAGAACGCGGCGGCGTTCCGCCAGGCGTAGACGCCGGCGCCGGCCGCCAGGACGATCACGCCCAGCAGGATCCAGAGACCCTTCCGGGACTTCTCGGGTCCCTCGTTCAGGCGCAGCGACTCGAGGTCTGCTTTGAGCTCACTCACGGTATCTGCTGTCTCCCGGAAACGCCTACTCTAGCAGTCTCGGGTCACGATCTGCCACGGCCGGGCCCGCGCCCGGCCTTCAGGGGAATGACGCACCGGTGGCCCCGCCGGTTCCCGGTGAGGTCCACGTTACGCCCGCCGGGAGCGGCGTCGCCACCGACAAACGTCACCGAATCGGGCACGATCAGTCCCGGAGCGCGGCGTCCTTCGCCAGGCGCCGCCCCCGGGTGGCCCGCCAGATGATCCACTGATAGACCGGGTAGGGCAGGATCCGCAGCAGCTTCAGCGTCCAGGTGAACGGTTTCGGAAAGTGGATCTCGCGCCGCTCGTGTTCCAGGCCGCGCACCAGCGCCTCGGCGGCGGGCGCGACCGGCATCAGCATCGGCATGGGGAACCGGTTGCGGTCGGTGAGCGGCGTCTTGATGAAGCCCGGGTTGACGACGCTCACCAGCACGCCCCGCGGCTCGAGATCGAACCGGATCGCGTCGAGCATGTGGATCAGCGCCGCCTTCGACGCGCCGTACGCGCCGGCGGCCGGCACGGCCCGGTACCCGGCGACGCTCGCCACACCGGCGATGTAGCCGCGCCCGCGCGCGAGCATGTCCGGCAGCACGGCGTCGATGCAGTAGACGGCACCCAGGAAGTTCAGCGTCATGATGTCGGCGTACTGCTCCGGGTCGAAGCGGTGCCCTGCGCCGGGCAGGTGGCCGCCCGCGTTCAGGATCGCCACGTCGATCCCGCCCAGGGCGCGCTCGACCTCGCCCACGCAGGCGATGACGGCGGCGCGATCGGTCACGTCCACGGGAAACGCCCGCACGTCCGCGCCCCGCGCGCGCCACGCCGACGCCAGCGCCTCCAGCCGATCGGCGCGCCGCGCGCTGACCGCCACGCGCGCCCCGCGCGTGACGAGCGGCGCCACCAGCGCCTCGCCGATCCCGGAGCTCGCTCCGGTGATCCAGACCCGTGCACCCTGAAATCGCATGGTTTCGGTTGAGGCGCCATTGGCCGAACTGAAGTTCGGCCCCACTGCCTACTGCCTACTGCCTGCTGCCTACTGCCTACTGCCTACTGCCTACCGCCGATGGCCAGCTCCGCGACCAGCGGCAGGTGATCCGAGGCGAGCAGCGCGCGCCTGGTGCGCACCAGCTCGACGCCGCCGACCGTGACGTCCCCGTCGTAGTAGATGTGATCGAGGTGCACGAGGGGCAGCACGCCCGGATACGTCCGGCGCCGCCGCAGGTGGGCCGCGAGATCGAGCCCCTTGAGCCGCTCGCCGAGCAGCGCCGATGCCGGACCGCGGGTCCACTCGTTGAAATCGCCGAGCACCACCTTCGGCCCGGTCACGCGCCGGTCCGAGACGATGCCGGCGAGCCGCTCGGCCTGCACGCGTCGCTCGCGGATGGCCGTTCCGAAATGCACGTTGTAGACGTGCAGCAGGCGGTCGCCCAGCTCCACGTCCACGCGCTGACAGCAGCGCGGCTCACACGTCTTCCACGAGAGGTCGTACCGCGTGTGGTGGACGATGCGATGGCGGCTGAGGACGACGTTGCCGAACGCGTGGCCCCGCCATTCGCGCGCGGCGGCCATCACCCAGCCCATGCCGAGCGCCGCCCCGAGCGCCTCGGCGTGGCCGCCGCCCCAGGGACCGGCCCCGACGACCTCCTGCAGCGCGATCACGTCGGCGCCGATGGCCTGCAGCACCTCGGCGATTCGATCGGGGCGGGTGCGCCCGTCGAGACCTCGGCTGCGATGGATGTTGTACGTCGCGACGCGCAGGACGGCGGGCTGGTCGCTCATGGCTCAGCGGGGTGTATCATAGCGGGCATGCCGCGCCTGAACTCGGAGGTCGACCTCACCTGTCCGTGCTGCGGGGCGACGCTGGTCTTCGACCGCAATCTCGGCCGGATCGTCGAGCATCGCGAACCGGAGCGCGGGGACAAGCCCGAGCTGAACGAGGCGCAAAGGATCCTCGCCGAGGAGGCCGCCCGGCGCGAGTCCCGCTTCGAGCAGTCGGTCGAGGCCGAGAAGACCCGCGGCGATGCGCTCTCGAAGCGCTTCGAGGAGGCGCTCCGCCAGGCGCGCCAGGAGCCCATCACGCGGCCCCACCGGGACTTCGATCTCGACTGAGCCCGGCACGCACCGGCCCGGCGAACGGCAGGCCCCACGCGGCCCGGAACTCGTTCGGGATCGGCGTCCACCGATCCCGTCCACGGTAGTCCGCCGGCTTCATGCCGTGTGTCGCGCGGAAGGCCGTGTACCGGGAGCGCAGCGCTTCAGTGCGCGCGCGCGATCGCCTCAGGGCATGGTGCGGGTACTCGAGCAGGTACTGCTCCGCCTTCCACACGTTCCGCGTCGAGACTCGCCAGTCGTAGTTGCCCAGGCCGTGGAGGCTGGCGACCGCGTAGCCGGTCAGCCCGCCGGTGTAATCCACGTACGGGTCCGCGTAGCTGACGGCCAGCGCGCGCGGCGATTGGAACCGCGGCCTGCGCCCGTGCAGCCCCGGATCGCGGGACCGTGCGACCGATCCCCAGCGGCCCCGCTCCCGATACACGAAGAGCACGTGGTCGAGGCGGTCCATCGACTCGAAGCTGAGGACCAGTGGTGGATAACCGTGCTGCTCGAGCGCCACGGCGGCGAACATCGCCGCCTCGAAGCAGTGCACGGTGCCGGCGCGCACGACACCACGAAAGCTGCGGAGCGTCTCGCCGGCGGCTTCAACGTTGTAGGGCAGCGCGTTCAGGTACGCCTGCACGCGCGCCGGAGTGGAGAGCTCCGCGATGATCCGCCGTTCGCGGGCGGTGAAGCAGGCCGGCGAGGGAGGGGCCCCCGGCGGGCGGCACATCACGAGGGTTCCGCGGCCGCCCGCAGCCACTTCACGGCGTCGCCGATTTGCCAGTCGGCCCCGGTGAGTACCTGCACGATGCGCCGGTTGCGGTCCAGCACGACCGTGCGCAGGTTGTGCTCGATCCCGGTCGGCTCGCCCGACGTCCGCGTGACCGCCAGCCCGAACTGCCGTCCGAACCCATCGATCTCCGACGGCGTGCCGGTGGCATACAACCAGATCGCCGGATCGGCCCCGCGCTCGACGGCGCGTGCCTTGAGCACGGCCGGCGTGTCGTGCTCGGGGTCGATCGTGATCGCGACGATGCGGGCGCCCGCCAGGACAGAGTCGCGCCTGATCGCCGCCTGCAGGCCGACGAGCTTGCTCTCGACGGCCGGGCAGAACTCCGGCAGCGGGCATCGCGTGTAAATGAACGTCACGATCGCCGGAGCCGCCAGCGCTGCGATGCGCAGGGGCCTTCCGTTCTCGTCCGTGAACGTCGCGTCGGCAACGGTGTCGCCCGGTGCGAGCCCCGGTGTGGGCACCGTCCCCGGCGGGGGCAGAGGCGCGTGGCCCGTGACCGTGATGCCGGAGACCCAGACGTCGGTCCCCGCGACCAGGAGCGTGGCATTCACGAGCTCGCCCGGCTGGTGCCCGTCCAGCAGGGTCCGGTCCTTGACCGGGAACGGCATCGTCATGCCGGGCATGAAGCCCTCGATGTCGCCGTGCCTGATGGTGATGCGGCCGCCCGGCCGATCAACGGCCATGACCTGCCCGATGACATGGTACTGACGAGGTGGGGGAGCGGGGTGGCAGGCCAGGGCACACGCGGCCGCCAGACTCACGAGAACACGCCGCATTTCTCTCACTGTACCCGTCCGGGCGACAGCCGCCAAGCCCGCTGCACAGCACGTGGATCCATGGGGAATAATGGGGTCTTGACAAACTTCTACTTGCTGTATACTGCCCAGACTTCGACGGAAGAGTTCTCTCCGCAGAGGCATCGCGCGCGCCTCGCGCAGGGGTGTGGGAGCGCGCGTCGTGGCATCGGTGGAGGAGCGGCAGATGGGCCGGAGACTGTATGTCGGGAATCTCCCGTACAAGACGACCGACGAGGATCTGAACACGCTGTTCGCGCAGGCGGGTCCGGTCGACAACGTTCGCGTGATGCGCGACATGGCGACGGGCCGCGCGCGGGGATTTGCGTTCGTCGAAATGGCCAACGACGACGGCGCCCAGAAGGCGATCACGCAGTTTCACGGGTACGCCCTCGACGGCCGTCCGCTGGTCGTCAACGAGGCGCGCCCCAAGCCCGAAGGCGGCGGAGGGTTCGCGCGCGGCGGCGGCCGGGACATGGGCGGACGCCGCGAGCCGCGCTGGTAGCAGGCCTGCCACGCATTGGGCCATTCCGGGCCGGGTGACGCGGGCACGTCATCCGGCCCGTTCTGTCTTCGGCCCGTCTTCGTCACGCATCCGGTGAGCGGCATGATCTGGATTGGCACCTCCGGCTACAACTACCCGGAATGGAAGGGCAGCTTCTACCCGGCCGCGCTGCCCGCGTCGAAGATGCTGGCGTACTACGCCGCGCGCTTTCCGACGGTGGAAATCAACTACACCTTCTACCGGATGCCCACCGAGAAGCTCGTGCAGGGCTGGGCGGCCGGCACGCCGTCGCCGTACAAGCTGACCTTGAAGGCTCCGCGCCGCATCACACATGATCGGCGGTTGAAGGACTGCGGCGACCTGCTGCGGGCGTTCTGTGGCGCCGCGGGAACGCTCGGCCCCAAGCTCGGGATGCTGCTGTTCCAGCTCGGCCCCTCGTTCAAGGCGGACCTGCCGCTGTTCGATGCCTTCCTGGCCGACCTGCCGCGCGGCGCGAAAGCCGCCTTCGAGTTCCGCCATCCCTCATGGCTGGACGAAGCGGTCTACGAGCGGCTGCGCGCTCGCAATCTCGCGCTGTGCATCGCCGACAGCGACACGCGCTCCACACCGGTCCTGCCGACGGCCTCCTATGGCTACTTCCGCCTGCGGGACGAGGGCTACACGGACGCCGATCTCGATCTGTGGGCCCGTACCATCGAGGCACACCAGGACCGCTGGGAGGACACCTACGTGTACTTCAAGCACGAGGAGGAAGGGCGCGGCCCGGAGCTCGCCGCCGCGCTGATGAAGCGTCTCGGTCTCGGCGGCGACTGAGCTCAGTCGGGTGCGGGCGTCGTGCCGATCACCTGCCCGGCGAAGCGTACAATCTCCCGCTCGGCCCAGTACCCGTCGTCAGCCCCCGTGCCGACGCCGATGAACGCGCAGTGCCCGCCGTGAGGCGACAGCGCCAGCCTGATCTGCGGATTGCCGGCGAGCGCCCGGTCGCGGAACGGCGCCGGCGGGACGAACGGATCGTCGGCCGAGCTGATCACGAGCGCGGGCACCGCGATGCGGTCGACGACGCGCAGCGCGGCGGCGCGGTAGTAGTAGTCGGTGGCGTCGCGGAAGCCGAAGAACGGCGCCGTGTACACCTCGTCGAACTCCCGCACGGTCCAGATCCGGGACAGCGGCTCGACCGAGTAGCGGTCGGGGAAGATGGCCGCCTTCCGGCGCATCCGCGCCTTCAGGTTGCGCACGAAGTTCCATTGATAGACGACGTTGGATCGGCGCTCGAGGGCGTCCACGCAGCGCGGCAGATCCATCACGGGCGACACGGCGGCCACGCCCTTGAGCGCCGCAGGCGGCGCCGTCCCGTATTCTCCTGCCAGCTTCAGCGCGAGATTGCCGCCCAGCGAAAAGCCGGCGACCACAATGGCCTGGTGTCCCTCGGCTGCGAGCGCCTCGAGGACGACGGCGACATCCGATGACAGGCCGGAGTGATAGAGGGTGGCCGACAGGTGCTCGGTGCCGCCGCAGTTGCGCTGGTTCAGGCGCACGACGTTGAAGCCGCCCGCCCACGCCTTGTCCGCCAGCCCGCGCATGTAGTGCGCGTCGCTCGAGCCCTCGAGCCCGTGGAGGGCGATGAGCGTCGGGTGCGCGGCGGCGTGCGGCTGCCAGTGGCACCGCGCCATCACCCGGGCGTCGGGCGCCACCTCGAACAGCCGTGTCTCGGGCGGCGGCAGCCCGGGGAAGTGCCGTGGGCGCACCCACGCCCAGAGGGTCATGGCGTGGCCGTTCAGGAGCCGCGGGTGGGGAACGAAAGGCGCCGGATCCACGGCTACTGCTCCGTCCCGGTGTTCCGGTCCTTGGTCCGGCCCGCCGTCTGCAGCGCCCGGCGCAGCACGAACTCGATCTGCCCGTTGAGACTGCGCAGGTCGTCGTCGGCCCACCGCTGGAGGGCTTCGAGCACGGCCGGATCGATCCGGAGCAGGAAGGCCTTGCGTTCCGCCACGCCAGCCTCAGTGATGGAGCGTGCCCGCGTTGACGACGGGCTGCGTGCCGCGGTCGCCGCAGAGCACGACCAGGAGGTTGCTGACCATGGCGGCCTTCCGCTCTTCGTCGAGGTTCACCACGCCCTTGGCGGACAGCATGTCGAGCGCCATCTCGACCATGCCCACGGCCCCTTCCACGATGCGCTGCCTGGCCGCGATGATCGCGCCGGCCTGCTGGCGCTGCAGCATGGCGGCCGCGATCTCGGGCGCGTAGGCGAGGTGGCTGATCCGCGCCTCGATCACCTGCACGCCCGCGCGCGCCAGCCGGTCCTCGATCTCCTTCCGGAGGTGGTCGGCGATGGCGGCCGTGTTGCCGCGGAGCGACATCTGCTGGTCCTCGTGCGCGTCGTACGGGTAGCTGGTCGCCATGTTCCGCAGCGCCGATTCGCTCTGCACGTGGACGTAGTCCTCGAAGTTGTCCACCTCGAAGACGGCCTCGGCGGTGTCCACGACCTTCCACACGACGACGGCGGCGATCTCGATCGGGTTGCCGTCGATGTCGTTCACCTTCAGGCGGGCGCTCTCGAAGTTGCGGACGCGGAGCGAGATGCGCTTCTTCGCGTAGAGCGGGTTGGCCCAGCGGAGTCCCGGCGTGCGCGCAGTGCCGACGTACTTGCCGAACAGCTGCAGGACCTTGCCCTCGTTCGGGTTCACGATGAACAGCCCGGCCAGGAGGAACACCGCGAAGGCGAGCGCCACCAGGCAGGCAATAGCCAGTGCATCCTGGTGCGCGGCAATGGTGACGACGGCCTGCCGGACGAGCACCGCGATCGCCGCCAGCAGCACGACCAGAACGGCCCACCCCGACAACGCGCCGTGCTCACGCTCTCGAATCATGACCAGAGCCTCCTTGGATATCTAAGTGATATCATTTTGAAAGCTCCGTGTCAACGGCCGGGGTTAAATTCGTCCCGATCGAATTTTCTGGCGGAGCGCTTCGACCCCGGCGACCTCGTCGAAGTGCAGGGTCTGCAGCCCGTACTGACGGGCCGCCTCGACATTCTCGAGCCGGTCGTCCACGAAGAGGCTTTCGGCTGCCGAGACACCAAGCCGCTCGAGGGTGAGCGCGAAGATCGCCCGGTCCGGCTTCGCGCAGCCGACCTCGCACGACACAATCACGGCATCGAACACCTCGCCGAGCGGCCGCTCCCTGGCGACGCGCGCCATGATCTCCGGCACGCCGTTCGACAGGATCGCGGTCCGCAGCCCACCGTCATGGGCGGCCGCCGCCAGCTCCCAGACCGGCTCGCGATATGCCGTCCAGGACGTCACGTCGAGCTCGATGAGCGCCTCGATCCGCGCGTCGGCCTCCTCCGGCCCGGCCGTCCCGAGCACCAGACGCCAGGTACCTCGGCCGCCGGCAGACCCCTGTCGTACGCGTGCCGGTGACGCCAGTAGCCGTCGCGCATGGCGTCGAGTGGGATGCCCGCACGGGCGGCCATCTGCGCCAGGACGTCGGCCGGGGGCGGCAGCGTGAGCACCTGCCCGTAGTCGAGGACGAGCGCGCGCAGCGTGTCGGGTCGGGTCATGTCGGTCGTCGGGCTAGAAGGCGCCCTCGTCCGCCGTGGGCCCGTAGAGCGGCGGCAGCGGCACGTCGAGGAGTCGCAGGTACACGCTCAGCTGACCGCGATGATGCGCGGCATGCTGGAACAGCACGGTGCGGACCGCCATGAGCCGCGGCACGGTGAACACGTCCTGGCCATCCCGCTTCAGCGTCCACGGGGCCAGCAGTTCGCCGTCGGTCCGGTCGAGCAGCCCTCGTCGCGCCGCACGCACGTTCGTGTCGAACAGGGCCAGGACGTCGGCCATCGTCGATTCGGCGCGATCCGACGCCGCGGCCCCGACGAGGTCGAAGCCTTCCGATGTCAGCACGCTGGCCCCCCAGCCGGCAAGCTCGGCCAGGTGCGTCACCAGGCGCCCGAGCGTCATCGACTTCGGATGGGGTCGCCAGTCCAGGCAATCGGCCGGAGTCCGCTCGATGAGCCGGCGGGTCAGGGCCGTCTCGCGATCGAACTCGGCCAGCAGGATCTCGGCAAGGCGCAGCATTGGGGTCTATGGGTACGGCGCCATCTCGACCCAGCAGCCGAGGGACCGATGGTCGCCCGTCTGGCCGGCCTCGGCGGGCACGAAGACGGCTTCGGGCGTGATCGACACCTGCAGCAGCCGCTGGTCCGGACGCGCGGGGATCAGCACGTCGCTCGTCACTCCGGGCTCCAGCACCACCCGTGTGGTCCAGGCCGGCGTCGAGAGGCGAACCGGCGTCTTCAGCGGGCCGCCGCGCATCCGCACGGCCACGCCGGGCGGCGTCCCTTCCGGCAGCTGCACGGTCAGGGCTGAGGTGGCGAGTCCTCGGGTCCAGAAGCCGCCGCCCTCGACGTACGCGTTGTCGTCGTGGAAGTAGACCGCTCTCGACCCGTATCGCGCGGACGCGAGCACGGGAGGCGTGGCCAGGCGGGCACCGGCATCGGTAATCGCCACCGGGTCGATGTCGAGGCGCTCGACGCCGCGCTCGACGTCCGCGGATGCGCGGATGCCGACGAAGTTCGCGTCCACGTCGAGCGTGAACGTCGCGCTCCACGGCGCGCCGAGTCCTCGGTCCGCCGTCCACGTGATCTGTGGCGGCCCCACGCGGCCCACTTGCAGTCCCACGGATCCGGCCAGCCGCGCACCGCGTTCCGGCGTGAGCGTCACCCGGTAGGTGCCGGCCGGGAGCGCGAAGCGCGCGTTCAGGAGCACGTGGATCGGCTGCGGATCACGCCGCGTGCCGGGCCCCGCAGCGAGCCGGAGATCGTCGATGGCGCGCGCGGGGCTCACGATCCGCCACGGCGTGAACTCGATCGCCCAGGGTCTCGCCACCGCGTCGAACCGGTCGAGCGCCACGGCCTCCGCCCGCGACTCGACCGGCGTGGCAGCCGGCAGCCATCGTCCCAGGACGAGGGGCACGATCACCGCCGCCGCGACCATCGCCGCGGTGCCCAGGGCGGACGCGGCGATGGCCGACGTTCCCGCAGAGCGCGGCGACAGCCGGCCCGCGGCCATCCACGCGGCTGCGGCCAGCCCCGCCCAGATTGCCGCCACGAGGAGCGGCAGGGCGAGCTGATCGCGATCGGCGATGAACGAGGGCGCCAGCCGCACGAGCTGTCGCATCGGTTCCAGGTACTCGAGCAGCTCCGACGTCCCGTCGCGACCGTTGGCGATCAGCAGGCCGCCGTGCACGAGCACGAACGTGGCACTGATGGCGATCCCGACCAGCACGAGCCACTCCATCCCGGCCCGCTGAACGGTGGTGGTCCGGCTCGACTGCCAGAGGCTCGCAAGCGGCACCACCAGCAACGGCAGCGCTGCGACCAGCTCGCGCCCGGGAGGCGCGGATCCGCCCCACCAGAGCGCGAAGGCTCCCGTGGTCGCCGCCAAAAGGAACAGCGGGCCGGCAGTTGCCGCCGCAACCCAGGCCCCATCCGGTCTCCGGCGCATGCGCCACCAGCCGCCGACCGCCAGCGCCAGCACCGGGGCAACGGCGAGCACGCCGTACTCCTGATCGGCAAACAGTCCCGGGAATCCGGCCTCGAGACTCCCGAGGGACATCTGGTGTGCCTGCCCGTACGCGGCCGTCGGCGAGGGGACGCCGTAAAGCATCCAGAACCACGCCAGCCAGGCGGCCACCGACACGACATACGGCGCCGCCAGCTCCACGACTTCCTTCACCGCGGACGGGCCCGGGCGGCTGCGCCACGCGTGCAGCGCGAGCCCGGCGAGCACGACGGCCGACATGGGCGCGAACTTCGTACCGAGCCACGGGAGGGCTGCCAGTGCGCTACCGCACACGAGGCGGTCGCTCCGGGTCCGCGTCTCCGGTCCGCCTCCCCAGGTGATGCCGATCGCGAGCGCGAGTCCGGCGGCGCACTCGGGATAGATCGCGAAGCCGTGCAACACGACGGGCGCGCTGGTCGCAACCGCCAGCCAGCCGACGGTCGCTGCGCCATCCGAACCGGTCACGCGAGCTCCCCAGCGCCAGACGATCGCGAGCATCCACGCCGTCAGGAGCGCCAGGAAGAGGCTCGCGCCGCGGTAGCCCCCGAGCCAGAACGCCGGGGCGACCAGCAGCGACACGCCGATCGGATGAATCGAGTAGATCGCGCCGCCGAGCCCGGCCACGCGGTAGTCGGGCTTCAGGGGGTTCGGGTAATACGCGCGATAGTCGCCGCGCTCGTGGTTGTTCGCGATTGCGAGGTCGTGGTCGGTGAGCAGGCTTTGCGTGACGATCAGGTAGTGCGGCTCGTCGCCGCCAGGGTAGATCGGGCCTGGCGCGAGCCGGAATGCGCACGCGACGTAGAGCACGGCACTCGCGGCGAACACCACCGCCGCGCGGCCGAGCGATCCGGGGGCAGGCGCCAGTCGGCCTGCGCGGTGGGCGGCGAGGCGGACGGCTGCCCAGACGATCTGGCCCGCGACGACCGCGACGACCCACCAGCGGCCCGGGCCCGCCAGCGCGTCGAGCGCCGGCACGAGATCCCCGAGCCACGGGAGGTAGGGCAGAGCCAGAACCACGAGCGCGAAGCTCGGCGTCAGCAGCGCGCCGACGTGATCGGCGGCGGCCGTCCAGTGCCCGAGCCAGCGCTGGACCAGGGACTCGAGAAAGAAAGTCCCCAGGAACGCCAGCATCGTGAGCCCGACCAGCTCGGGCCACGACGAGAGGAATGCCACGCGAGTGCCGCCGCCCGTGCCGACGCGATCGAACACCCCCGACGCCAGCCACAGCGCCGGGCCGATCACGAGGCAGGCGGCCGCGGCCCGGCGCGAGAGGACGCTCACTGGAGCGGCATCCTATCCCGAAGCGCTCAGCGTGCGAAGTCCACTTTCGGCGCCTGCTTGGCCTCCGGCGGCGCCTCGAAGAACGGGTACTCCTTGAAGCCGAAGACTCTGGCCGTCACGTTCGCGGGGAACTGGCGGCGCGCCGTGTTGTAGGCCTGGACGGCCTCGTTGTAGCGCATGCGCTCGACGGCAATCCGGTTCTCGGTGCCGGCGAGCTCGTCCATCAGGCGGTTGAACGACTCGTTCGACTTCAGCTCGGGATAGTTCTCGACCACCACCAGCAGCCGGCCGAGCGCGGCCTCCTGCTCGTTGGCGGCGGCGATCTTCTCGGAGGGTGTCGAGGCGCCGGCCATCTTCGCGCGGGAGTCCGCGATGGCCTTGAAGACCGTCTGCTCCTGCGCCGCCGTGCCCTTGACCGTCTGCACGAGGTTCGGGATCAGGTCGTTCCGCCGCTGCAGCTGGTTCTCCACCTGAGCCCACTGCGCCTTGATCGTCTCCTCCTGGCCGACGAAACGGTTGTACGAACAGCCGCCGAGCGGCAGCATCGCCGCCCCGACGGCAATGGTCCACAGGATTTGTTTGGCTTGCGCGCGCATCTCGATTCCCTCCACTCCGGCCGCAAGACGCGACCGGCTCACCACGACGCTCCTCCGCCACCGCCGCCGGAACCGCCGCCGCCGAATCCCCCGAAGCCGCCGCCAAATCCGCCGCCGGACCCACGGCCCCATCCGCCGCCGAAGCCGGCGCCGAACCCGCCGACGCCGCTGGACCAGCCGCTCCACGGGCCGCCGCCCCAGTACCGCCGCCGCCGGCGCCATGGGCGCGCGAACAGCACCCAGAGCAGCAGGATCACGACCAGCCCCACCGGGAAGCCGCCCGAGGTCGGCGGACGTTCGCGCGCGGCCTGCGATACCGAGACGCCCGGCAACGTCTTCCCCCGCGCCTCGGCCAGCCGAAGGGCCACGCGCTCGGCGCCCGCCTTCAGCCCGCCGCCGTAATCTCCCTGCCGGAAGAACGGCACCATCGTCTGCCGGCTGGTCTCGCCGGCGAATCCGTCGGTGATGTACGGCTCGAGGCCGTACCCGACCTCCATCCGGACCTGGCGGTCCGCGACCGCGAGCAGGATCAAGATCCCGTTGTCGGTCTTCTTCCCACCGATCCCGCGCCCGCCGTTCTCGAACATCTTCACGGCATAGCTCTGGATGTCGGGCCAGGGCTGCACCGTCTTGACGGTGGCCACGACGAGGATGTCGCCGGTGGCCTGCTCCAGCCTGGCCGACAGGTCGGCGATGGCACTGGTGGTGTCCGGGTCGATGACTCCGGCGAAGTCGTTGACCGCTGTCGTCAAGTGCGGGGGCGCCGCCGGCGCGGCAGCGGCCACCGACGCGGCCCATCCGAGCAGACACACGAACGGCAGCGCGTGCCGCAGGCCCAGTGTCCCGGCCCAGGGCCGGGACACTAGGCGTTCCATTGATCCACGTAGGTGACCAGCGCCTCGGCCGCCGCGAGATAGCGTCCGAAGTCGCGGGCGGCGTCGCTCGCCGTCAGGGGACTCTCGACGGTGCCGACCACCGCGGCCAGTGCGCGGCCGTGCCCCTCGCCGAGGCGCGCGGACGCGTACGAGGAGGGCGAGGCGCCGGCCATGCCATCGAGCCGGGCGAGGTTCACGAGCAGCGCGCGCAACGCCGGCGCGGAGGCCTCCACGAGCTTCGCCATCGCCGACGGGTCGCTGCCGCTCTCGATCAGGCCCTCCCGAAGGTGCAGCAGGTGTCCCCGGGCGTCCACCTCGCACGCCCGCCGCAGGTCGGCGGTGTCCACTGTCAACCCGTCGAACGGATCGGGCCCGAACAGGGTGCGGTAGCCGGCCTGGATGGCGCTGAACTCCGCGGGAAAGGCATCGAGCGAGCGTTGCAGCTCGCCGAGTGCCATGACCAGCGGGATCGCCAGCCCGTTGCTCCGCCAGCGCCGGGCGCGTGCCGCGCACGCCTCCAGGTCCGTCATCGTCAATTCGCTGACCATCACCAGCGTGTGCATGGGGTCGCCGGGCCCCGCCGGGCCCGCGGCATGCCGGCCATACAGCACCACGGCGTGCAGTCTGAGGGCAAAAATGGCCTGAAGGTCCGTGACGAAGGCGTCCAGGGGAGCGGCCATGTCTCATTGTACGGCGTTCCGGCCGAACCGATCTCGCGGGTAGAATCATCTGTCGATGCGACTCCGCGACGTTCACGTCGGCTGCTTCGGCGGCGGCACCGGGCTTCCGAGCCTGCTTGGCGGGCTGAAGAGGAATCCCTGGCTGCGCGTGCATGCCGTGGTGACGATGTTCGACAGCGGCGGCAGCTCGGGCCAGCTGCGAGACGAGCTCGGGGTGCTCCCGCCCGGCGACGTGCTGAAGTGCGCCCTGGCGCTCTCGAAGAGCGAGGGCGAGGCCCGCCGCGTGCTGCTCTCGCGCCTGCCCATGCTGCGGGAGCACGCCAGGCTCTCCGGCCACACGGGCGGTAACCTGCTGCTCTCGATGATGGAGCAGTACAGCGGCGACTTTCTCGTGGCCATCGACGCGCTGCGGACGCTGCTGGGATGCGAGGGGCGCGTCTGGCCGGTGAGCGTCGACAGCGCCACGATCTGCGCCGAATACGCCGACGGCACGATCTCGCGCGGCGAGGTCGAAGTCGACGCGGCCCAGATCGAAGGCCGCGGGATCCGCCGCGTGTGGCTCGAGCCCCCGCCCGCGATCCACCCCGAAGTGGCCGAGGCCATCCGCAGCTTCGACGGCGTCCTCATCGGCCCGGGCAGCTTCTATACCAGCCTCATGCCTCCGCTGCTGGTCTCGGGCGTCGCCGGGGCCCTCGCCGCCGTGCAGGGCCCCATCATCCTCATCGCGAACCTGCTGACGGAGGGTCGGGGCATGGCGGGTTTCACCGCCGGCAGCGCCGTCGCCGAGGTCGGCCGCGCCATCGGCCGGCCGGTGGACGTGGTGGTCGTGAACACGCGGCGGCCGCCCGAGGCCGTGCTCGCGCGGTACGAGGCGGAGCACAAGGCCATGCTGCCGCTCGGCGACATTCCCGCCGGGTGCGAGGTGGTCGAGGCCGATCTCTGGCGCCAGGGAATCGCGAGACACGATCGCCGGCGGCTCGCGTACGCCGTCTGGACGGTGCTGTCGCGGCGGTTGTATTAGGAGGATGGGAGGATAAGAGGATGGGAGGATGGGAGGATAGGAGCCACCCAGATCCCGTCAGCGCTTGCGCGCCGAGCGCTTCCTCGTGCGCCGGGCGGGCGGCGCCTCCACTTTCTCACGGGCTTCCCGTTCCTCCTTCAGCGTCACCGCCCGCTCGATGATCTTCAGCAGATCGCCGCGGCCGGCCGCCGCCGCCCGCTTGCTCTTCCACAGGGCCGGCGCCTCGGCTTCCACGATGTCGGTGAAGTCGCCGCCGCTCTTCACGCTCAGCGGCGCGAACTCGGCGATGTCCACGGGGCCCGCCCACTCGTCGCGGTGCTTGATCAGCAGCCAGCTCCGGCCGTCGCCGCCGCTGGTCCGGACGAGCGCCCAGGATCCTTTGAGCTTGACGCCGTCGATCCGCAGCTTCAGGTCGCCTTTCGCCATCGCCTGAGCGACGTCATCCACGAGCGGCTCCCACGTCCCCGTGTCCCAGAGCATGACGATGCCGGCGCCGTAGCCTTCGGGGATGATGCCCTCGAAGCCCCCGTACTCGACCGGGTGATCCTCGACGTGCATCGCGAGCCGCTTCACCGTCGGATCGAGCGAGGGACCCTTGGGCACGGCCCACGACATCAGCACGCCGTCGTGCTCGAGACGCAGGTCGTAGTGCAGGTGGCTCGCCAGGTGCTTCTGCACGCAGAAGAGCCGTCCTCTTGGTGGCCGGCGCCGCCCGACCGTGCCCTTCGGTTCCGGCGAGACGTTGAAGTTGCGCTTGGCCTGGTATTCCTTCAGCGACACACGCACAGCATACTATTGAGCGGTGCGGGTCCTGCTGCTTTCCACCTACGAGCTCGGCCGTCAGCCGTTCGGGCTGGCCTCGCCGGCGGCATGGCTGCGCGAGGCCGGCTTCGAGGTGCACGCGATCGATCTCTCGCGCACGCGACTCGACCCGGGGGCCGTCGAATCGGCAGCGCTCGTCGCGGTGTTCCTGCCGATGCACACCGCCACGCGCCTCGCGCTGCCGGTGCTGGACCGCGTGCGGGCGCTGAACGCCACAGCCCATCTCTGCGCGTATGGGCTCTACGCGCCCGCCAATCGCGGACTGCTCGAGGCGCACGGCGTCGGCACGATCCTCGGAGGCGAGTTCGAAGGCGACCTCGTGGCGCTCGTGCGCGCGCTGGCCGCCGGGGCGCCGATCCCCGGCGGGACGTCCGACGCGACGCTGCCGCGGCTGGCCTTTCGCACACCCGACCGGCGCGGGCTCCCCTCGCCGGATCGCTATGCGGCGATGGTCTTCCCGGACGGCACCCGGCGCGCCTCCGGCTACACGGAGGCGTCTCGCGGCTGCAAGCACCGGTGCCGGCACTGCCCGGTGGTGCCCCTGTACGACGGCCGTTTTCGCATCGTCCCCGTGGAGGTGGTGCTGGCCGACATCCGGGCACAGGTGGCCGCGGGCGCGCGCCACATCACGTTCGGCGACCCGGATTTCTTCAACGGCATCGCGCACGCGCGGCGGGTGGTCTCGGAGTTGGCCGCCGAGTTCCCCGGGCTCCCGTACGACGTCACGATCAAGATCGAGCACCTGCTCGCGCACGCGGCCGACCTCGATCTGCTCGCCCGGACCGGCTGTGCGCTGGTGACGTCGGCCGTCGAGTCGTTCGACGATGGCGTGCTGGCGCGGCTGGACAAGGGACACACCCGGGCTGACGTCGAGCGCGCCGCCGGCCTGATGCGATCGGCTGGGCTGCCGCTGATGCCCACCTTCGTCGCGTTCACGCCCTGGACGACACGCCCGGCGTACCTCGATCTCCTCGAGAGGGTCGACGCCCTCCACCTCGTCGATCACGTGTCGCCCATCCAGTGGTCGATCCGGCTCCTGATCCCGAACGGGTCGCGCCTGCTGGAACTGCCGGACGTGCGCGATCTCGTCGGGCCGTTCGATCCGCTCGCGCTGGCCTACCCCTGGCGGCATCCCGATCCTCGAATGGACGCCCTCCAGCGCGAGGTGGCCGCATTCGTCGGACGTCAGTCCGCCGCCGATCGCCGCCACGCATTCGAGACCGTGCGGGCGCTCGCGCGGGATGGGGACGCGGGAGATCCACACGCCGGCCGCTCCGAGCAGCCCGTGCTCGCCGCCCGCGTCACCATCCCGTACCTCACCGAGCCCTGGTACTGTTGAGCCGAGCCGACCGAAGGGCAGGTGGCTCTTCTGTGAAGCGCGTCATCGTCTTTTCCACGACGACCGGATACCAGCTGCGGGCGTTCGACGAGGCGGCAGCCCGCCTCGCGGTGGATCTGCGCGTGGCCTCCGATCGCTGTCACGTGCTCGACGACCCCTGGCGTGATCACGCTATTCCCGTACGCTTCCACGAACTGGACAGCTCGCTGTCGGCCCTCGAACGGAGCCTCGGGACCGGCCGCGTGGACGGAGTGCTCGCCGTGGGCGACCGGCCCACCGTGCTCGCGGCGCACGTGGCCCGGCGATACGGCATCCCCTGGCACTCACCCGAAGCCGCCGATGCCAGCCGGCACAAGCTGACCACCCGATCCCGGCTCCGGGACGCCGGGCTGCCGGTGCCCTGGTTCGAGGTCGTGGAGGGCGGCAACGGATCCCGGATCGATCCGCCGTTTCCCTGCATCGTCAAGCCCATGGTGCTGTCCGGCAGCCGCGGTGTCATGCGCGCGGACACGCGGGCGGAGCTGGTCGCGTGCCTGGATCGCGTCCGGCGGATCCTGGACGCCGGCGACGTCCGCGCGCTGCGCGACCCGGGGGCGGACGCCGTGCTCGTGGAGGGCTTCATCCCGGGACGTGAGTTCGCGGTCGAAGGACTCCTCGACCGCGGCCAGGTGCACTCGCTGGCCATCTTCGACAAGCCCGATCCGCTCGACGGCCCGTTCTTCGAGGAGACGATCTACGTGACGCCGTCACGCGCGGCGCCGGAGATGCAGGCCGCGATTCTCGACGCGGTCACATCCGCCTGCCGGGCCATCGGCCTGTCCCACGGGCCGATTCACGCGGAATGCCGGGTGGGCGGGCGGCGGGTCTACGTGCTGGAGGTGGCGGCCCGGCCCATTGGCGGCTTGTGCGCGCGGGCGCTGCGATTCACCAGCCCGGGGCGCGCCGACATCGGGCTCGAGGAACTGCTGCTCCGTCACGCGGCGGGGCTGCCCTGGGACGGATGGGCTCTCAGCCCGGGGGCCTCGGGCGTGATGATGATCCCGATTCCGGCCGCCGGCGTGTTTCGAGGACTGGACGGGGAAGCCGAGGCCCTCGCGGTGGACGGCGTCACGGGCCTCCAGATCACGGCAAAGCTGAACCAGATGCTGCTCCCCGTGCCGGAAGGTGCGACCTATCTCGGATTTCTCTTTGCGGCAGGAGAATTGTCCGGCACGGTTGAAACGGCCCTGCGCATGGCCCACGCGCGGCTGCGGATCCACATCGACCCGCCGATTCCCATGGCCTGAGCCGGACTCACTTCGCCTGCTGGGGGACGTAGCCGGGAGGCAGTGCGGCGCCCTCGCCGAAGAAGAACTCTTCCATGTGCTTGGCCACGAGCTCCTGGGCCTCCTTCTGGAACGGAAGCAGCCGGTACTCGTTGAGGATCATCTTCATCCGGTCTTCCCAGAGCCTCCACGCCTCGAGGGAGACGTTCTCGTAGATGCGCTGACCGAGCTCCCCCGGCCAGGGCGGCGCATCGAGACCGGGCAGCTCCTTCTGGAACTTCACGCACTGGACCGTCCGCCCGCTGCGATTGCCGACCGGCTCCGGGGCTCCAGGAGGGGAACAGGGACTCATGGCGACAATTGTAACGCGTGCGGGGCGTCCGGGCTCGCCCGGCGCTGACCTCGCGGCGTATATACTGCACGTTCGTGGCCCCGTCGGTTCGCCTCGAGCCCGAAGATTGGCACCGCCTGTGCTGGTACGGGCGCCGCACCGCGGAAGTCCTCCCCGAGCTGAATTTCCAGACGGCCGAAGACGGCCAGCTCCTGTTCTGCGCCCATCCGATGCTGTTTCCAGTGGTCGGCTACCAGTTCGACGTCCGGAACTGCGATGGGTGCGACTGCTTCAAGCCACGCCGGACCCGCGAACTCTGACGTCCGTACGCATCCCTGGAATTCGCCCTCAGGGACTTCCCCGGCCTCATCTGTGTACTGCTTTTGCACTCTTGTGTAGCAAACAACTCCAGTGGCTGAGCCGGGTCTCGGAGTACATCAGCAGGAATCGCCAAAATCCGCCAGTTTTGCCTAGATCCGGCTGTGCAGAACCGAGCTCGAGTGGCACGTCCTTTGAAGCCCTTCTGCGCCGGCGCCTGATGGTTCGGCGTCTAGAGACTCGAGAGCCGCACCGGGCGCGGCACGAGCAGGGCTAAGGAGGCACACGTGACAAGCGAACGCAAAGAGCGGCGCGGTTTTGCGTCGATGAGTCCTGAACGGCAGCGAGAGATCGCGAGCAAGGGCGGTCGTGCCGCCCATGAGAAGGGGACGGCCCACGAGTGGACGCCCGAAGAAGCGCGGCATGCCGGCCGCAAGGGTGGCCAGGTCAGTCGCGGGGGGCGTGGGCGCCTTCCGGATGCCACTGACGACATGACCGACATGACGCTGCCGGCTGCCGCTCCGGATCGCGTCGATATCGCGTAGCCTCCCCAGGTCGCGAGACCCGGGTTCGCGCCGGTGGAACCGACCGGCGCGGACCCCGGCGGCGACGCGTCAGAGGCGTTCCACCTGCACTCTGGCGTCGTTGAAGCAGGCACCTCCCCCGAGATCCGTCAGGGTCGCCGGGGCCAGGGCCGTTGCGGTGAACCCGTTGGCGGTGTGCCGCCGCCAGAGCCCTTTCGGCAGGACGACCGTGCCCGGGCGGACCCATGCGCCGACCTGGGCGCGGCACCGTACCTCTCCCAGTTCGTTCCAGATTCGCACGTCGTCTCCGTCCGAGATCCGCCGCGCCAGGGCGTCGTCGCCGTGCAGCTGGAGGCGCACCTCGGGGCGCGGCAGCTCGCCCAGCGTAGAGCTGATCGTGCGGTCGGACGCGGGAGAGATCAGCGCGAGCGGGAAGTCCTCGGTCGCCGGATCCGGCTGGAACGCGTAGAGCCCGCCCGCCGCCTCGCGCTCCAGATCCTCCGGGAACAGGTGGACCTTCCGATCCGGCGTCCGTGGAAAGACATCCGCGAACTGCACTGGCGCGCCGTTCCAGGGTGGCGTGGCCACTCCGGTGGCCTTGAGCGTGCTCCCGAGGGGCTCGGGCAGCCCGTCCATCACGCGGACGAGCGTCTCGAGCTCCGAGTACGGCGCGTCGGGCGCGAACAGCCCCAGCCGGCGGCCGAGATCGGCGAACACGTCCGCGTTCGAGCGCGACTCCCCGATCGGATCGATTACTGGCTGGGTCAGCTGGAGCGACAGGGGGCCGTAGGACTTCGTGACGTCGTATTGCTCCAGGAAGGTCGTCGCGGGCAGCACCACGTCGGCGTACGACACAGTGTCGGTGGCAACCTGGTCGAACACGACCGTGAACAGGTCGTCGCGTTCGAGGCCGCGGAGCACGCGGCGCTGGTCCGGCACGGTGACCGCGGGGTTGCAGTTGTAGACGAAGAGCACCGACACGGGCGGATGGATCGTCCCGGTGAGCACCGCCCCGAGCTGGTTCATGTTGATCGCGCGGGTGGACGGCTCCGGCGTGTCGAGCCACGTTCGCGTGATGTCCCACGAGGCAGAGTTGCTCATGGCGTATCCGCCCCCGCGCACGCCGAACTTCCCGCCGACGGCTGGCAGCGCCATCACCGCCAGCGCCGCGTTGCCGCCGTTGCGATTCCGCTCGAGGCCCCATCCGCAGCGCACGAGCGCAGGGCTCGATTCCGCGTACCACTCGGCAAAGCGCTGAAGGTCCGACGGCTCCACACCGGCAATTCCGGCGGCCCGCTCGAAGGTCCACGGCATCGCGCGCTCCCGCAGCCGGTCGGCTCCCGTCGCGTGCTCGGCGAGAAACGCGGCGTCGGCCCGCCCCGACTCGAACAGGTGCCGGTGCACCGCGAGTGCCACGACGATGTCGGTGCCGGGGCGGACGGCGAGGTGCAGGTCGGCGCTCTTCGCCTGCGGCGTCACGCGCGGGTCGATCACCACCAGGCGGGCGCCGTTCTGTGTGGCCTCGCGGATGTACGGCACCGCGTGAATGCCGGACGCCGCGGGGTTCATGCCCCAGAACACCAGCAGCCTGGCATGCGGGTAGTCCTGGTAGACGACCGACGGCATCTTGCCGTAGAGCGCCATGTTGGCTGCCCCGGTCGGCGCCGCGCACAGCGTCCGCAGCAGGCGCGAGGCGCCCAGCCGGCGGAAGAAGAGCAGGTCGGTGGCGTCCTGCGTCAGCAGGCCGTTCGACCCGCCATAGCAGTACGGCAGGATCGACTCGGCCCCGTGCGTCTCTCGAGCCTGAACCATCGCGGCGGCCACTGCCTCGAGTGCTTCGCCCCACGACACGCGCGAGAACTGTCCAGCGCCCTTCGGGCCTTTCCGCACCATGGGGTAGCGGAGCCTGTCGGGCCCGTACACCCGGTCGGGGAACCGCCGCACCTTCGCGCAGATGTAGCCTCCGGTGACGTCGTTGGCGTGGCCGCCGTCCACCTCGACAATGCGGCCCTCCCTGACGCTGACCGTCAGGCTGCAGGCGTCGGGGCAGTCGAGCGGACACGCCGTGGCCACCTGGACGTCGTGGGCTCGTTCGGACATGGCGCAGAGTGTACCATTGCTCCCTGTGTCCGCTCCCCACGTGGTCGTCGTCGGTGGCGGGTTTGGAGGGCTGTTTGCCGCCCGGGCCCTGCACCGGGCCCCGGTGCGCGTCACCCTGGTCGATCACCACAATCACCACGTGTTTCAGCCGCTCCTGTACCAGGTTGCGACCGCGGGGCTTTCGCCGGGCGACATCGCCGCGCCGATCCGCTGGATCCTGCGGCGTCAGCACAACACGCGCATTCTCCTGGCGGAGGTCACCTCGATTGACGTGGACGCCCGCCGCGTGTCGCTCGACGGCGGCGAAACGCTGGAGTACGACTACCTGATCCTGGCGGCGGGCGCCGACAGCGCCTACTTCGGGCACGACGAATGGTCCGAGTACGCGCCGGCCCTGAAGACGCTGGACGATGCGATCCAGGTGCGGGGGAAGATGCTGCTCGCCTACGAGATCGCCGAGCGCGAGGCCGACCCCGACGTCCGGCGGCGCATGCTCACGTCGGTGATCGTCGGCGGCGGCCCGACCGGCGTGGAGATGGCAGGCGCCATCGCGGAGATCGCGCACCAGACGCTCTCGGACGAGTTCCGCACCATCAAGACTTACGAGTCGCGCGTGATGCTCGTCGAGGCCGGACCATCCATCCTGCCCGCGTTCCCCGCGCTCCTGCGCGATGCCGCGCGCCGGTCCTTGCAGAAGCTCGGGGTCGAGGTGCGCGAGCACTCGCCTGTGACACGCATCGGGCCCCAGGCCGTGTGGCTCGGCGAGGAGCGGATCGACGCGGGGACGATTCTCTGGGCCGCCGGCGTGAAGGCCTCGCCCCTCGGCCGCACGCTCGGCGTGCCGCTCGACCGCGCCGGCCGCGTGATCGTGGAGCGGGACCTCGGCATTCCAGGGCACCCCGAAGTATTCGTGGTCGGGGATCTCGCGCTGTTCAAGGACGAGCACGGCATTCAGCTGCCGGGGGTGGCCCAGGTGGCGATGCAGGAGGCGGCCACCTCTGCCGCCAACATCGTCCGCACGCTGCAGGGGCAACCCAGGGAGCCGTTCCACTACCGGAACTACGGCAACATGGCGACGATCGGCCGCAACTCCGCGATCGCGGACTTCGGGTGGCTCCGCGTGTCGGGCCTGGCAGCCTGGATTCTCTGGTTGTTCGTGCACATCTTCTGGCTCATCGGCTTCCGCAACCGGCTGCTCGTCCTGGTACAGTGGGCGGGCGCGTACGTGACGTTCCAGCGCAGCGTGCGGCTGATCACGGGCTCCGCCTCGCGTGTCCGGTCGTCTCAGCCGGTTGCCGAGCCCCGCAACGCGGGCGGCTGAAGGGCGCAGCATGGATCCGCAGGTCGGCCCCTACCGGATCATCGAGCGCCTCGGGTCGGGCGGCATGGGCGAGGTCTACCTGGCGGAAGACCCGCGGCTCGGCCGCCGCGTCGCGCTCAAACGGCTGACGGATCCCGCCCTGAGCCTGCCCGACGCGCGGGCCCGGCTGCTGCGTGAGGCGGCCATGGCCGCCACGCTGAACCACCCGAACATCGCCACCGTCTACGACGTGCTCGAGGCCGAGGGCGTGCCGTTCCTGGTCATGGAGTACGTGCAGGGCGAGTCGCTCGCGACGCAGGTCAAGCGCGGCGCGCTGCCGGTCGATCGCGTCGTGCAGATCGGGATGCAGCTGTGCGATGCGCTGGCCGAGGCCCACGCGCACGGTGTGGTGCACCGCGATCTGAAGCCCGCCAACGTCCGCGTCACACCGGAAGGACGCGTCAAGATCCTGGACTTCGGCCTCGCGCACCGGCCTCGTCGCAAGGTGTCGCTCGAAGGGAGCCAGACGGCGATCGCCAGGAGCCTGGCGATGGCCGAGGATCAGCTCGTCGGTACGCCCGCCTACATCGCACCCGAGGTGCTGCTCGGACACTCGGCAGGGCCGCGTGCGGACCTGTATGCGCTCGGCGTGACGCTGTTCGAGCTGGCCACGGGCCACACGCCGTTTGCCGGCGGCAACTTCCTCGGAATGGCCCTCGCGATTCTGACCGAGCCGTCGCCCCCGGTGGCCACGCTGGTGCCGGGCGGCCTTGGCGAGATTGTCGCACGGGCCATGGCGCGCGAGAAGGCCGATCGATACGAGACCGCCGCGCAGGTGCGACGCGATCTGTCGTCGCTCTCTGCCGAGCTGAACGATCTGCCCACCGGCGTGATGCGGCTCACCGACATCGAGGCCGGCCTGCCCACGCCGCCTCCGTCGTCGAAGCGGCGGTGGAACAGACGCACGGTCCTGGTCGCCGGCGTCGTCCTGGCGGCCGTGCTCGCGGCGCTGGTCGGGCTGCTGCTGCGCGGCACGAGGGCCTCGGCCGCCGGGCCACCCGTCATCGCCGTGCTGCCGCTCGACTCGAGCGGTCCGGACGGCGACTCGCTGGGAGCGGGCATCGCCAGCGCCCTGATCACCCATCTCGCGTCCATGCCCGGTGTCACCGTGGTCTCCGAGCTCACGCCACGCGAGGGGCGGCGGGACCTGGGGCGAATCGCGCGCGAACTCGGGGCCACCTACCTGGTGAGCGGGGGAGCTCAGCTCGCCGGCGACCAGCTGCGCATCAACCTTCGGCTGGTGCGGCCCGACGGTGCCGTCGTGGCCGGGCGGTCGGCCGAGGGGCCGCGCACGGATCTCTTCCGCCTGCAGCGCGGCCTGGCCGTGCAGATCGCGGAGTTCGTCCGGGGACAGGGCCTGAGCGCCGCCGAGCGGGCGCGCCTGGCCAGGCGCCCGACGACGAGCCTGTCCGCATTCGACGCGTACAGCCGCGGGCGCGCGCTGCTCGAGCGGCCGGACGTGCCGGGCAACCTCGATCGCGCGATCTCGGAGTTCCAGAAGGCCGCCGACCTGGACCCCTCCTTCGCGCCCGCGCGCGCCGCGCTGAGCGAAGCCGCGTGGACCCAGTATCAGGTCACGTCCGACCCGGCGTGGGCGGCCCGGGCGTCCGCCGTGGCGCTGGCCGCGCGGGATGTCGATCCGGACTCGCCGGAGGTGCGCTATGCGCTCGCCCTCGTGCTGCAGGGCACCGGGCAGCAGGAGCGTGCGCTGACAGAGCTCGACGCCGCCATCGAGCTGCAGCCCACCAGCGACGAGGCCTATCGATTGCGCGGGGAGATCCTCGCGGACCGCGGGCAGTGGGATACTGCGCTGGCCTCGTTCCACAAGGCGATCGAGGTGCGCCCGAACTACTGGGGCAACTACCGGAGCCTCGGCCTCGCGCTGGTGGACGCCGGGCGCTTCGACGAAGCGCGCGACGCCTTCACCCACATCGTCCAGCTGTTGCCCGACAACGCGTGGGGGTACCAGCTGCTGGGCACTGCGTACCAGCAGCAGGGCCAGCGCGCCCAGGCCCGGGCCGAGTACGAGGAGAGCGTGAAGCGGGGCGGCACGCCGGCGACGTTCTCGAATCTCGGAGCGATTTATTACGACGAGGGGCGCTACGAGGACGCGCTCCAGCTGTTCAGGCAGGCCGCGGCACTCATGCCCCGCTCGGCGGCGATGGCCAGAAACGTCGGTGACACCCTGCAGCGGCTGGGCCGGCAAACCGAGGCGCGCGAGGCATACGGCCAGGCCGCCCTGCTGGCCGAGCAGGACGTGCGCATCAATCCGCGCGATGCCCATGCCCAGGCGGCGCTCGCGGTGTACCTTGCCAAGCAGGGGAGAGCGGACGAAGCCGAGGAGCACCTCGCCGCCGCCGCTGCTGCCGGCACGCCGGACGCCGCCGTCTGGTACCGGCGGGCGGTGGTGCACGCGCTGGCGGGCCGGCCGCAGGTGGCGCTCGACGAGCTGTCTCGCGCCATGGCCGCCGGCTACAGCGTCGAGCTCGTGAAGGCCGATGACGACCTCGCGTCGCTTCGCAGCCTGCCGGAATTCGGGCGGCTCACAGCCGCGCACCCCTCAGAGAGGAGACTGCAGTGACCAGGATGACACGCCTCGCGCTCGCGGTGGCAATCGGCGGTACGGCGCTCTGGGCCGGTTGCGGCAAACCGGCGTCCGCACCCACCGATCACGGCGGGACCGTGCCGCCGAAGGAACGCGCGATCTTCGTGCACCTGACTACCGTGGACGGCGCCTGCACGCCGGTGATGGGAACCGAACCGGTGGCCGTCTTCCAGGGGGACACCGTGATCTGGGACGTCCGCAACGATTGCAGCGCCGATGCGGAGGTCGAGGCGCTCGACTTCATGCAGCACGGCCACGGCAACGATCCGTTCGAGCCGGGCGCCAAGAAGGGCAGCGTGCACAGGGCCGAGCACAAACCGCTCAAGTTCAAGCTGAAGGACGACGCCGAGAAGGGGAAGTACAAGTACACGTTTGCCGTCACCGACGGCGGCAGGCTCGATCCCGAGCTGGTCGTCGACGGCCGGAGGCACTGATCACGCAGATCTCATCGACCGCTCACGGCGCGCTCACGATTCCGGCGCTGTCCGGGCGCACAATGCGAGGCCACGCGGGTCGCACGGGTCGCGACCCGCCCGTTCCTGGAGAGCGCCCGCATGCAGTCGTTCGCAGCCGCCTTGACCTGCCGCCACGCCCGCCTCCGCCTGATCACGGAGCGCCCGACCGAGTTCCTCGACATCACCGATCGGGTGCAGGCCTGTGTGGCCGAGGCCGAGCTGCACACGGGCGTCGTGAACATCCAGTCGCGTCACACGACCACGGCCATCACCGTGCAGGAGCACGAGCCGCTTCTGCTGGAGGATTTCGCCGCGTTGCTCGAGGCCGCGGTGCCTGCCCGCTCGGCGTACCGGCACGACGACCTGCTCGTCCGGACCGTCAACGTCACTCCGGGCGAGCCCCGCAACGGGTATGCGCATTGCCGCGCGTTCCTGCTGAACGCCACGGCCTGCCTCCACGTCGCCCAGGGCCGGCTACAGCTCGGCCGATGGCAGCGGATCTTCCTCGTCGAGCTGGACGGACCGCGCGTCCGGGAGCTGTCGCTGATGCTGATGGGAGAGTCCGCACAGCCCGAACACCGTCGCGTGTAGGGCTCGGAGCCGAGCGCGCCGACACCACAGCACCTTCAGCCCCGTGCTGCCTACTGCCTACTGCCTACTGCCTACTGCCTACTGCCGACGACCTTCGAGTACTTCCGCTCCACGTAGTCATCGACCAGCGTCTGGAACGCCCCGGCGAGCTCGTCGTACGTGCCCCGCAGCGTCGTCACGTGCTCGCCGTCGACGAACACCGGGCAGTTCGGCGCTTCGCCGGTGCCCGGCAGCGAGATCCCGATGTTGGCCGCCCGGGATTCGCCGGGACCGTTGACGACGCAGCCCATGACGGCGAGCGTGAAATCCTCGACACCCTCGGTACTGTGACTTCCAGACGGGCATCCGCTCCCGGATGTAGCCCTGCACGCGCTCGGCGAGCTCCTGGAACGTCGAGCTCGTCGTGCGGCCGCAACCCGGGCAGGCCGTCACCTTCGGCGCGAACGAGCGGAGGCCGAGGGCCTGCAGGATCTCGCAGGCCGCGTACACCTCCTCGCGGCGATCGCCGCCGGGGCGGGGCGTCAGCGAGACGCGGATGGTGTCGCCGATGCCCTCGTTCAGCAGGATCCCGATGGCCGCCGACGACCAGACGAGCCCCTTGGTGCCCATCCCGGCTTCGGTGAGTCCGAGGTGCAGCGGCTGGCGCGTCCTGCCGGCCAGGTCGCGGTACACGCGGATGAGCTCCTGCGGGCGCGAGACCTTGCACGAGATGATGATCTGATCCGGGCGGAGGCCCGACTCGAGGGCCAGCTCCGTGGACTGCAGCGCCGAGAGGACCATGCACTCGTCCACGATCTCCTCGGAGGTCTTTCCGAGCGCGCGGTCGGTGTTCTCCTGCATCTTCGCCACGACGAGCTCCTGGTTCAGGGAGCCGCCGTTGACGCCGATGCGCACCGGCTTGCCGCGATCCACGGCCACCTGGCAGATAGTGGCGAACTGCTCGTCGCGGCGCCGCCCGGTGCCGACGTTGCCGGGATTGATGCGGTACTTGTCGAGGGCCCCGGCGCAGGCCGGATAGCGGGTGAGCAGCAGGTGCCCGTTGTAGTGGAAATCGCCGATGAGGGGCGCTGTGCAGCCGGCGTCGAGCATGCGCTGCCTGATCTCGGGGACGGCCGCCGCGGCCTCGGGCACGTTGACGGTCACGCGGACCATCTCGGAGCCCGCCTCCCAGAGCTCGACCACCTGCCTGGCGGTGGCCGCCGCATCCGCCGTGTCGGTCATCGTCATCGACTGCACGACGACCGGGGCTCCGCCTCCCACCTGGACGTCGCCCACCCTCACGCCGGTTGTCTTGTGCAGTCGAACAGCCACTGGTTGGGATCATAGCAGGCAGCAGGCAGCAGGCAGCAGGCAGTAGGCGGCGGGTACCCTGACCGTCCCGCGGACGGACAGCCGCATTCTCGATTCCGGACACCACGGTCGGCGCGGCCTGCTAAAATTTAAGCATTCCGCCAACCCGGGAGCGGGTTCTCTCGTCCAAGCACGGTATGGCGCTTGCTCGGGTGAGCGCCGACGCGACGGTCCCATGGATTGTGGATACGTCGCCCAAGGGGGAGACCGCGCGATGAACATCCTGCGAGACGCCCGCTACGGAGTCCGGCTCCTGCGAAAGAACCCGGGGTTCACCGCCGTCGCGGTCCTCGCGCTGGCCCTCGGCATTGCCGCCAACACGGCCATCTTCAGCGTCGTCTACGCCACGCTGCTGGCGCCGCTCCCGTATCCCGAGCCCGACCAGCTCGTGATGGTCTGGTCCCGCATCCAGGACAATCGCAACGTCACGGCCGCCGGCACGTTCCTCGAGTGGAAGCGGCAGGCCACGGTCTTCCAGGCCCTGAACGCCTTTTCCGGCCGCTCGGCGAATCTGGCGACGGCCGACCGCCCTGAACAGGTGCCGGCCGGCACCGGCACGCCGGGGTTCCTCTCCATGCTGGGGGGTGGGTTTACGGCAGGGCGGGACTTCCGGCCCGACGAAGGACAGGTCGGGCGCGATCACGTCGTGATCCTGACGAACAGGTTCTGGCACGACCGGTTCGGCGGCGATCCCGCGATGATCGGCCGCGAGATTCGCATCAACGGAGAGCCCCACACCGTCGTCGGGATCCTGGCGCCGGGACCCGCCGACCGGGGGCAGGGCAAGCTGTTCCTGCCGCTGGCGTTTCGCCCCGACCAGGTGAACCACGACTTCCACTGGCTCCTCGTGATGGGCCGCCTGAAGCCCGGCGTGACGGTGGCGCAGGCCACTGCGAACATGCAGGCGGTATCGGCCAACCTGGCGAAGGCCTTTCCGAAGTCGAACACCGGCTGGAGCTCCAGCGTGGAGCCGCTCAAGAACAACTTTCTGAGCGACACGACCAAGTCTTCGCTGTGGCTGCTGCTCGGCGCGGTCGGGTTCGTGCTCCTCATCGCGTGCGCCAACGTCGCGAACCTGCTGCTGGCTCGCGGGACGGCGCGTCAGCGCGAGCTCGCGCTGCGGGCGGCCCTCGGCGCGTCGCCGCGGGAGATCGTCCGGCAGCTGCTCGTCGAGAGCCTCGTTCTCGCCACGATCGGCGGCGCACTCGGCGTGGCGCTGGCGGCCGGACTGCTGAAGGGGATCATGACGCTGATGCCCCCCAACACGCTGCCGACCGAGGCCGACGTCCGTCTCAGCCTGCCGGTGCTCGCCTTCACGCTGGCCGCCTGCGCGCTTTCGGGGATCCTGTTCGGCTGTGTGCCTGCCTGGCAGGCGTTGCGCACGAAGACGAACGACGCGCTCAAGGAAGGCGGCCGCGGCCTGGCCGGCGGCCGGCACCGCCTCAGGCGGGCGCTGGTGATCGTGGAGTTCGCGCTGGCCTTGACGCTGCTCGCCGGCGGAGGGCTGGCCATCCACAGCCTGGTGAAGCTCGCGAACGTGGATCTCGGGTTCCGATCCGACGGGCTGCTGACGTTCTATCTCCCCGTGCCGGACGGCAAGCTGGACGGCGCCGACCAGGTCACGACGTTCTACGCGCAGCTGATCGAGCGGGTGCGGGCGGTGCCGGGCATCACCTCGGCGTCGGTCTCCACCGGTATGCCCGTCGACGGCACCGGCTTCGGCATGCCGTTCGACATCGCGGGCAAGCCGTCGCCCGATCCCGGCAAGCGTCCGGGCGCCGGTTTCAACATGGTCTCGCCCGACTACTACAGGACCTTCGGCATCCGCCTCACGAAGGGCCGCACGTTCACCGAGGAGGACCGCACGCCCGGCCTCCCCGTGGCCATCGTGAACGACACGTTCGTGAAGCGATACCTGAAGGACGCCGATCCCCTCGCCACGCGCCTTGTCGTCGAGCAGCTGATTCCCGGCGTCACGAAGCTCGGGCCGCCGATCGAGTGGCAAATCGTCGGCGTCTACAGCGACGTGCGGAACGCCGGGCCGAAGGACGATCAGTTCCCGGAGATCGACGTGCCGTTCTACCAGAGCCCCTGGCCAGGCGCCGTGATGGCGGTGCGCACGGCCGGCGATCCGTCCACGGTCCAGCAGAGCGTGGCCGCCGTGATCCGTTCGGTCGATCCCGATCTCCCGATGGCAAACGTCCGGACGATGGAGCAGATCGTCGATCAGTCGAAGTCGGGTGACCGCTTTACGACGGCGCTGTTTGCCAGCTTTGCCGCGGTCGCGCTCGTGCTCGCGGCCTTCGGCATCTACGGCGTGATGGCGTTCGCCGTGGCGCAGCGGACCCACGAAATCGGGCTCCGGATGGCGCTCGGCGCCGGGCGCAGCCAGGTGCTCGGCCAGATTCTGAAAGAGGGGATGATCACGGCGCTCGTCGGCGTCGTCCTCGGATCGGGCGGTGCGTACCTCGTGGGCCGCGGGATGCAGAGCATGCTGTACCAGATCGGCACGTTCGACCCGCTGGCGTTTGCCGCCGTCTCGATGACGCTGCTCGGCTGCGCCGCGCTGGCCTGCTGGGTGCCGGCCCGGCGCGCGGCATCGGTCGATCCCATGGTGGCGCTCAGGGAGGAATAGGCGGCAGGGACGGCCGAGCCGCCTTCGTCGGCGTCGTAGTACCATGAGCCAGGCGATGCGGTTCTCTCCATCCGGCTGGGCGGTCGTGCTGGCGCTTGCCGTCGCGGCGCCCGCGACGGCGCAGCAGGTGCGCAAGGTCAAGAGCGGCGACACGATCGTCGTCGACGGCGTGGGTGAAGTGCGGCTGCTCGGCATCGACAGCCTCGACGAGTCCCCGTTGAGCGTCGGCAACACCCGGCGGGCCGAGCCGCGGCACATCCCGCCGCCGCCTCCCGGCAGCCCGGGATCCGCGCCGCCGACGCCGATCTTCAACGGGCGGGTGGACCTCAAGCCCGACCGGCCGTCGCGGGACTTCCTGCGGAAGCTGGTGCTCGGCAAGACCGTCCGACTGCAGCGTGATCCGCTGGTGGCCGACGTCGAGGGTCAGCCCCCGGCGGTGTACCTCTTCCTCCCCGACGACACGCTCGTGAACCTGCAGATGATCGCGCAGGGGAAGGCGCGCGTCGACGAGTCCATCTCGTTTGCCCACGAGCAGGAATTCATCAAGGCCCAGCACGACGCCCAGGTCGAGGGCACAGGCATCTGGGCCACCGAGCCCGCGCCAAAGCCGTAGTCGGCCGGCGGGCGGCACGGCGCTCTGATAACATCCCTCGCGCATGTGGGAAGAGCGATGGCACCCGCTCCGCGAGGAGTGGGTGATCGTGGCGGCGCACCGGCAGTCCCGCCCCTGGTCCGGCGCCGAGGTCGCGGGCGGTGCCGCGCGTCCTCCGGCCTTCGATCCCGAGTGCTATCTCTGTCCCGGCAACGCGCGAGTCAGCGGGCGGGTCAACCCGACGTACACCGGCACGTTCGTCTTCGACAACGACCATCCCTGCGTGGGTCCGGAGGCGCCGCATGATCTGCCCCCGCCACCGGGCATCTTCCGCAGCCAGCCTGCCTCCGGGGTTGCGCGCGTGGTCTGTTACAGCCCGCGCCACGACATGACGCTGGCCCAGCTCGACGTGGACGGCGTGGACGCGCTGCTCCGCACCTGGCAGGAGCAGATGCGGGAGCTCGCCGCGCGGCGCGAAGTCGCCTTCGTGCTGATCTTCGAGAACAAGGGCGAGGTCGTCGGCGTCAGCAACCCGCATCCGCATTGCCAGATCTACGCCACCAACTTCACGTTCAAGTACATCGAGACGGAGCTCGCGGTCGGGCGGCGTCACCTCGTCGAGACCGGTCGGGTGCTGTTCGAGGAAGTCCTGGCCAGCGAGCGCCAGGACGGGCGGCGGCTGCTGTGCGAGCGCGACAGCGCGGTCGCGTTCGTGCCGTACTTCGCGCGCTACGCCTACGAGGTGTACGTCGCGCCCGTCCGCACCGTTCCGACGGTTGCCGACCTGGACGACAGCGAGCGCCGCGATCTCGCGAGCGTCCTGCGGGACGTCGTCATCCGCTTCGACAACCTGTGGCGGATGCCGTTCCCGTACGTGATGGCACTGCACCAGGCGCCGGTCAAGGGGCCCTCCGACGGGTTCCACTTCCACATCGAGTTCCACCCGCCGCTTCGCCGGCCCAACCTGCTGAAGTACCTTGCCGGGCCCGAGATCGGCGGGGGCAACTTCCTGAGCGACACGTCGCCGGAGGAGAAGGCCGCTGAGCTGCGCGCCGCCGGCGGCTCACATTACCTGTCGGGATAATTCGTCCCGATCGAATTTTACGAAATTGGAAAAACCCGTCCCGATTGAATTTAGGCAAAATTTGCATCCCCTACTCGAACCGGTCCTGTCGCTGCACCGGCGCATCCGCGCCGACGTGGTCGCCGCCTCTGAACGTGCCGACGGGGAGACCCTGTCGGCGGTTGCGCGCGAGGGGGAGGGCGACACGATTTACGAGCTCGATCGCGTGGCCGAGCACCTGCTCGTCGAGCAGATCGGCCGGACGACGGCCGCCGCGGGGCCCATCCTGCTGGTGGCCGAAGGACTGCCCGGCGGGGAGGCTGTCATCCCCGACAGCGCCCAACGAGCGGACGTCCGGTGGATCGTCGTCGTGGATCCCATCGACGGGACGCGCGGCCTGATGTACCAGAAGCGGCCCGGCTGGATCCTCACGGGCGTCGCCCGCGGACCGGCTCCGCGAACCCTGGCCGACATCGAGCTGGCGGTCCAGACCGAGATCCCGCTCGTGAAGCAGCACCTGTCGGACGAGCTCTACGCCGTCCGCGGCCAGGGCGTCACAGCGGCCCGTGTGAACCGGCTCACCGGCGAGCGCCGCCCGATCCGGCTCGAGCCGTCGTCGGCCCGGACCATTGCCCACGGATTCGCGATGATCGCCCGGTTCTTTCCCGGCGCGCGGGCCGAGCTGGCGGCGATCGACGACGAGATGGTGCGGGACGTCCTCGGACCGCCGGCCCCCGGAAAGGCGCAGCTCTTCGAGGACCAGTACATCTCCAGCGGCGGCCAGTTGTACGAGCTGATGGTCGGTCACGATCGCTTCGTCGCGGACCTGCGGCCCCTGCTCGAGCGCCGCCGCGCGGGCGGACCGGCGCTCTGCTGCCATCCGTACGACCTCTGCACGGAGCTCATCGCGCGGGAGGCCGGGGTCATCGTCACCGACGAGCAGAACCGCCCGCTCGACGCGCCGCTCGACGTCGGGTCCGACGTGGCGTGGGTGGGCTACGCCAACCCCGCGATCCGCGCGCTGGTCGAGCCGCGCCTGCGGCACGCGCTCACGCGCCGGGGCCTGCTGCCGTGAGCCGTGCGCTCTTCCGGCCGGCCGCGCCCATTCCCGACGCGCTTCCCGACTTCGAGGCCTTCATCGCGCGCATGGCGGGACGGCTGGCCCAGGGCTGGGGACGTTCCACGGTCGATCCGAACGATCGGCCCGACGCCGTGTTCCTCACGCGCGCGCCCGGCCGGCTGGACGTGATGGGAGGCATTGCCGACTACTCCGGATCGCTCGTCCTGCAGTGGCCGATCCGCGAGGCCACGCGGATCGCCCTCAGCCGGTGGTCGGAGCGGCGGATCGCGATCGTATCGGTCGGCCCGGACGGTGGCGAGCGCCGCTGCGACGTCCCGCTGGAGCTCGTGGCCGACGCGGCCACGCCGTACGAGACGGTACGCGCCTGGTTCGCCGCCGATGCCGACCGGCACTGGGCCGCCTACGTCGCTGGCGTCTTCCACGTGCTGGCCAGGGAGCACCAGGCCCGCTTCTCGCGAGGCGCCGCCATCCTGGTCGAATCGGACGTGCCCCAAGGCAAGGGCGTGAGCTCCTCGGCGGCCATCGAGGCGGCGACGATGGAGGCGGTGCTGGCGGCCTGGCGCCTTCCGGTCGAGCCGCGGATGCGCGCGATCCGCTGCCAGCAGGTCGAGAACCTCATCGTCGGTGCGCCGTGCGGCGTCATGGATCAGATGGCGTCGATCTGCGGCAAAGGCGGCAGCCTCATGGCGCTGCTCTGTCAGCCGGCCGAGCTGCGGGACAGCGTGCGCCTGCCGTCGGTGCTGGGCGTCTGGGGCATCGATTCCGGCATCCGGCACGCCGTCACCGGCGCGGACTACGGCGGGGTTCGCGTGGGCGCCTTCATGGGCTATCGCATCCTCGCGGACCTCGCCGGCCTGTCGGTCACGCCGGGCGGGCTGCCCGGGCACGTGCACGTGGAGGACCCCCGCTGGCATGGGTACCTCGCCAACGTCGGCGGCGAGACGTTCCAGCAGTTCGAGGCGCAAATCCCGAACGCGCTCCCGGGCGGCGCCTTTCTCGCCCGCTACGGTGGGACCACGGACCCGGTGACCAGCGTCGATCCCGACCGGACCTACGCGGTGTGGACGCCCACGGCGCATCCGATCTACGAGCATCAGCGGGTAACCGAGTGGGCGACCGGGCTCGCATCGGCCGACAAGGCCGCGGCGGCTGACGCGGTGAGGCGCACCGCGCTCCGGCTGGGGGAGCTGATGTACCAGTCGCATGCCAGCTACTCGGCGTGCGGGCTCGGGTCCGACGGGACCGACCGCCTCGTGGCGCTCGCGCGCGATGCCGGGCCGGAGCGCGGCATCTACGGCGCCAAGATCACCGGGGGCGGCAGCGGAGGCACGGTGGCCGTGCTGGCGGATGCGGCCGCCGGCGAGACCGTGCGCGCGCTGGCGCGCCAGTACGCCGAGGAGACCGGCCGGGATGCGTTCGTCTTCGAAGGCTCGTCGCCCGGCGCGGCGAGCATCGGAGCGATTCGGCTGCACGGCGGGTAGGGGACGGGATGATGGGATGATGGGTTCGTGGGTGGATGGGTTCGTGGGCTGATGGGGGCTGGGCGTGCGCATTCTGGTAACCGGCGGCGCGGGATACATCGGCAGTCACACGGCGAAGCTGCTCGCCGCCGCGGGGCATCATCCGGTCGTGTTCGACGACATGAGCCAGGGGCACGACTGGGCGGTCAAGTGGGGACCGCTCGAGCGCGGGAGCCTGTCCGACCCGGCACGTCTTGCCGAGGTCTTCACGTCCCAGAAGGTGGAGGCCGTGGTGCACTTCGCCGCCAACGCGCTGGTCGGCGAGTCGATGGGCAACCCGATGAAGTACTTCCGCAACAACGCGCTCGGCACGCTCAACCTGCTCGACGCGATGCGGGACGCCGGCGTCGGCACCATCGTCTTCTCCTCCACCTGTGCCACGTACGGCGACCCGGTGCGCGTGCCGATCGACGAGACCCACCCGCAGGCGCCGGTGAATCCGTACGGCGAGTCGAAACTGATGGTCGAGAAGATGCTGCGCTGGTACGGCCAGGCCTACGGTCTGAAGTGGATCGCGCTGCGCTACTTCAACGCGGCCGGCGCCGACCCCGCGGGCGAGATCGGCGAAGACCATGATCCCGAGTCACACCTGATCCCGCTCGTCATCGGCGCCGCCCAGGGCACGCGCCCGCCGGTGAAGATCTTCGGCACCGACTACGCGACGCCCGATGGCACCGCCGTTCGCGATTACGTGCACGTGATGGACCTGGCCGATGCCCACCTGCGCGCGCTCGACGGCCTCCAGACCGGCACGCCGAGCCAGGCCATCAACCTCGGCACCGGACGCGGGCACTCCGTGCGCGAGGTGGTCGACACGGTGACGCGCGTGAGCGGAACGCCGGTGCCCACCATCGAGTCGCCTCGACGCGCCGGAGATCCGCCGGAGCTCGTGGCCGCGCCCGCCCGCGCCCGCCAGGTGCTCGGCTGGAGCTGCCAGTACGCCGATCTCGAGACCATCGTCCGGCACGCGTGGGGGTGGCACGAAAGGCATCGGTAACAGCGGTGCTGGGTGCGGGGTGCTGGGTGCGCGGCAACCAACGCCTTTCGAATTCGAGGTCCTGCAGCTGACCACGGCAGAGTAGCTGGGCTGGTGTGGGGTGTGAGCCGGAACCCTGCGCCGCTCTGCCCCGTCAGCTGAGGTGTGAGGCGTCCGCGGGCGGCGCTCCTTGTTGTAGGTGCCGGATTGGCGGCGGGCGCACTCGCGTACAGCCAGTGCCCTCATGGGCCGCAGCGGGTCTGCTGCATCCTGCGCGGCATCTCGCGGCGAAGCCGCCCCCAGAGGGCTGTCGCGACGCGCAGTTCGTCGGCCAGGGGATCACGCTTCGCGGATGGCGCTGTGAACCGGACGGCCCGCGCCGCGGCACGCTCATCTATCTCCACGGCATCGCAGACAACCACGCGTCGGCGGCCGGTGCGATCGAGCGGCTCCGCCCGCGGGGGCTCGAGGTCATGACCGAACGCGTCTGGCTGGTCATCGGCGGCTGGCTCGACCGTGTGCTGGGCCCGCGAACCAGTGAACCGTGAACCCGTGAACCCGTGATCGATCTCCACAATCTCCTCACAATCGGGCGCCAGACTGACTTCTGTGACGCGGCGCGAGGCCGCGGCCACGTCAGGAGGTGCACGATCATGAACGGACATCGCGGCCGCTGGATCCCCTGGGTGCTGGCGGCGTTCCTCTCGGTCGGGGTGGGCGTGCTGGCGTTCAACGCCGGCGTGGCGCATGGGCTGTCGGCCGTCCCGCCCCCGGCCGGCATGCCGCCGTACGCCTGGCATCCGTACGGCTGGTACCACCCCTTCGGATTCCTCTTCCCCCTGTTCTTCCTCTTCGGGTTCTTCTTCCTCGTGCGCGTGCTCCTCTGGGGCGGCTACCGCCGGGGATGGCATCATGGGGCGTATGGCGGGGTTCCGCCGGCATTCGAGGAGTGGCACCGTCGTGCGCACGAGAGTGAGCGGAGAACCGAGAACTGAGAACCGAGAACCGAGGACTCCGCGCCCCTTTCGATGCCCACCATCCTGGTCGTAGACGACGAGCCGCGGATTGCCGGCATCGCGCGCGATTACCTCGAGCGCGCGGGCTTCACTGTCGTCACGGCCGGCGACGGTGTGCGCGCGCTCGAGATCGCGCGCACGGAGACGCCTGCGCTCGTCGTCCTCGATCTCAAGCTGCCGCGCCTGGGCGGCCTCGATGTCGCCCAGGCGCTGCGCCGTGACTCGGACGTCCCGATCATCATGCTGACCGCGCGGGTGGACGAAGCCGACCGCCTCCGCGGCCTCGAGCTCGGTGCCGACGACTACATCACCAAGCCGTTCAGCCCGCGCGAGCTGGTCGCGCGCGTGCGCGCCGTGCTGAGACGCGTCTCTGCCGGCGACCAGGCCGACCTCGTGGAGGCCGGCGATCTGCGAATCGATTCCGCGCGCATGACCGTGACCCGTGGACGGACGAGCGTGGACCTGACCGCGACGGAGCTGCAGCTGCTGGCCACGCTCGCCCGCCAGCCTGGCCGGGTGTTCACGCGTTCGCAGCTCCTGGATGCGATTGGCGGCGACGAAGTGGAGTCGTACGAGCGCGCCATCGACACTCACGTGAAGAACATCCGGCGGAAGCTGGAGCCCGATCCGAGGCGACCGCGGTATGTGCTCACCGTCTATGGCGTGGGCTATCGGCTGGGTGAGCCATGACGACGGCGCCCGCGCCTGGGCCGGATTCCAGGCCGCCGTGGTGGCCGGCCAACGAGGCCTGGCCGCCAGCGGGGAAGCACGCCTGGCGGCTGCGCAGGCGATCGTTCGCACGACGCGCGGCCGTCGCGTTGGCGCTACTGCTGGCGCTGGCGGGCATCGGCGTCGTGACGGTGGCGTCGTGGCTGCTCGGCGGCACGGCGGGCGCCTCACCGTCCGTGGTGGTGCCGCTCCTGCTCCTGGTCCTGCTCTTCGTGGTCGCCATCGTGATGCGCACCCGCACGCGACTCTGGCACCCGGCCGGCGGCCTGGTCGAGGCGGCGGAACGGGTGGCCGAGGGCGACTACTCCATGCGGGTGCCCGAACGCGGGCCGCCGTTCCTGCGAACGGTGGCCAGGGCGTTCAACGACATGACGTCCAGGCTCGCCCACCACGACGAGCAGCGCCGGCACCTGATGGCCGACGTCACCCACGAGCTGCGCACGCCGCTGTCGGTCGTGCAGGGCCGTCTCGAGGGGCTCATCGACGGCGTGTATCCGGCGGACCGTGCCCACCTCGCCGAGACACTCGAGGCGGTGCGCCTCGTCTCGCGTCTGGTCGAAGACCTGCGCGTCCTCGCCGAGAGCGAGAGCCCCACGCTGTCGCTCCGCCGTGAGCCCACCGATCTCGCGCTCCTGGTGGAGGACGTCCTCTCCACGCTGCGATCCGAGGCGCAGGAACGCGGAGTGGACATGGTCGGGGCGCACCGGGACGGAGTGGTCGCCGACGTCGATCCGCTCCGCATCCGGCAGGTGCTCGTCAACCTGGTGTCGAACGCGGTCCGCCACACGCCGCGCGGCAGCCGGGTCACGGTGTCGGTCGAGCGGCGCGGCGCGGCGGCGATCCTCACGGTGCTCGACACCGGCATGGGGATTGGCCCGGAGGAACTGCCGCGCATCTTCGACCGGTTCTATAAGGGGGAGGGCTCGGGGGGCTCGGGACTGGGCCTCACCATCGCGCGCAACCTGGTGCTGGCACACGGCGGGGAGATCTCGGGCGAGGGCGCGACAGGGACGGGTACGACGATCACCGTGTGCCTGCCGCTCCAGCGTGCCTAGCGCGAGGCCTCAGCCACGCAGGCGCCGAATCTACATCTCCAGCTCGCCCGGCAGCGGGAGCCCGTGCTGCCGCCGGCCCTCGTTGCCTTCGAAGGCCGCGGCGATCTTGTACAGCTCGAACCGGCCGTCGACGGCCTGCGCCGCCACGCGGCGCCGGAGCGCGTCGAGCTTCCGCACGGACCACGGGCGGAACCCGCGCGCGGTCGCGAGGTTCTGCGCGAGCTCCTTCGGCGAGCCCATCCCGCTCACCAGCGTGGCAATCGGGAGGCTGAGCGTGTACGCGAGCGCGTCCTGCGGCGTGACGACGCCAGCCTTGATGGCGCGGGCGTCGCCGCCGAAGCTCTTCATCCCGATGGGCGCGATGCCACGGCGGTTCAGCTCGGGAAGGACCTGGCGCTCGAAGCTGCGGAACGACCGGTCGAAGCAGTTGAGCGGCAGCTGGCAGGCGTCCCACGGGTAGTCGTACGAGAGCATCTCCAGGTGCAGCCGCGGGTCCTTGTGGCCCGTGAACCCGACGAACCGCACCTTGCCCTGGCGCTTCGCCGTGTCGAGCGCCTCGACCACCCCGCCGCGCGCGAAATGGCGCGCCGGCTCGTCGTCGAACACCACCTCGTGAATCTGCCAGAGATCGAGGTGGTCGGTGCGCAGCCGGCGCAGAGAGTCCTCGAGCTGGCGCATGGCCACGCGCGCGCCGCGGCCGTGCGTGCAGACCTTGGTCATCAGGAAGACCTGATCGCGGCGGCCCGCCAGGCCCCTGCCCATGCGGGTCTCGCTGAGGCCGTCGTTGTAGTCCCACGCGTTGTCGAGAAACGTGATGCCGCCGTCGATGGCCGATTGCAGCAGGCGGACGGCCTCACGATCGGTCGCCGGCACGCCCAGATGCCAGCCGCCGAACGCCAGGATGGAGATTGGAATGCCGGATCGCCCGAAGGGACGCCTCGGGATCTCCGACTGGGTGCGCGTCGTCATGGCATGAAATATATCCCGGAGCTCGCGGTCCCGCACCGGGTGACCTGGCACCCTGTATAGTTTTCGCGTGCCCCTTCCCTCTGACCCCGATTGCTACTGGGCGGATCCCGGCCGGGTGATTGCCGGCGAGTATCCCGGCGATGCCGACGAGCAGACCGCCCGGGCGAAGCTGGGAGCGCTGCTGGACTGCGGCGTCCGCACGTTCATCGATCTCACCGAGACCGACGAGCTCGAGCCGTACGACGAGTGGCTCGCCGACGAGGCCGGGCGCCGCGGCGTGTCCGTCCGGTATCACCGGCACGAGGTCCGCGACATGGACGCGCCATCCGCCGAGGGCATGCGTGCGATTCTCGCCGCCATCAGGGACGCCTGCGCCGAGGCGCCCGTGTACGTGCATTGCTGGGGCGGCATCGGCCGCACCGGAACCGTGGTGTGCTGTTGGCTGGTCGAGCAGGGCCGGACCCCGGAGGAGGCGCTCAGCGACATCGTCCTGCTCCGCGAATCGACGAGGAAGCGCTTTCGCGCCTCGCCGGAGATGCCCGGCCAGTCGGCGTTCGTGCGCCGCTGGCCGCGTGGGGCCCGGACCGCGGACTCCGACCGCCGGAGCCGGAGATAATGACTCCCCGGAGGACGGACTTCATGCGAATCCCAGGACTCGTTGCCGCCTGCCTCGCGTGCGCGATGGGCGGCGCCGGAGCGCAGCAGCCGAATCAACGGATTTCCCTCTGGCCCGACGGCGCCCCCGGCTCCGAGGGGCGGCGGCACGAGCCCGAGCAGGCGCAGGACTACTGGGTCAAGAACGTCCATGACCCCTCGGTGACCGTCTACCTCCCGCCGGCCGACAAGGCCACCGGCACCGCAGTGGTGGTCGTGCCGGGCGGTGGACATCGGCTGCTCGTCTACCACGCGGAAGGCGAGGACCCGGCCGAGCGCCTGGCCAACCTGGGCGTGGCAGCGTTCGCGCTCAAGTACCGGCTGGCGCGCGAAGAGGGCTCGACCTACACGATCGAGGGCGACGCGACCGCCGACGTGTACCGGGCGCTGCGGCTGGTCCGGAGCCGCGCGGCCGAGTGGCACATCGACCCGCACCGCATTGGCGTGATGGGTTTTTCGGCCGGCGGGGAACTGGCGGGGATGGTGGCTTTCCCCTCCGGCGCAGGGAATCCCCGGGCCGCCGATCCGGTGGATCGCCTCAGCGGCCGGCCCGACTTCGCGATCTTCATCTACCCGGGACCGCTGGCCGTGCCGGCGTCGGCGTCGGTGCCGAAGGACGCGCCCCCGGCATTTTTCGCCGCGGCCTCCGACGACCCGTGCTGTGCGGTGCCCACGCTGAAGCTGATGCAGATGTACAAGGAGGCCGGCGTCCCGTTCGAAGCGCACATCCCGGCCACCGGCGGCCACGGCTTCAACATGGGCCAGCGCTCGACGATGCGCTCGGTGCACACCTGGCCGGAGCGCCTGGCGGACTGGCTCGCCGACCGGGGACTGCTCGGACACTGAGGCCCGGGCCGCCGACATGCCCGCGTACGGCTACGTGCTGCTGGGGGTGAGCTGGGCGCTCTGGGTCACGCCGTTCTTCCTGTTCCGCCCGGTATCCCGGACGCCGCAGACGCGGGACCGCCGCGCCCTCTGGGGCATCGTCGTCCAGGCGGTGTCGTACTCCATCCTGTGGCAGAACAGCTTCTGGGCGCGGCCGCTGATGCTGTGGCGTGTCGCGCTGGCCGCGCCGCTGTTCGTGGTCGCGGTGCTGCTGTCGTGGACAGCCGTCCGGGCGCTTGGCCCTCACTGGCGTGTCGAGGCGGGGCTCGACGCGGATCACGCGCTCGTGCAGGACGGCCCGTACCGGGTCGTGCGGCACCCGATCTACGGTTCGATGCTGTGCATGATGCTCGGCTCGGGACTGATGGTCACGCCACTGCCGGTCCTGGCCGGCGCGTTCGTGCTGATGATCGTCGGCACCGAGATCCGCGTCCGTGTGGAGGACGGGCTGCTGGCGTCCCGCTTCGGGGAGCCGTTCAGGGCCTATCAGCGGGCGGTGCCGGCGTACATGCCGTTCGTCCGGTGAGCGACGGCGGGCCCTACCACTGCCTGATCGCCACGCGGTGACGGTCCAGCCAGTATCCCCAGGCGACGAACAGCCATTGGCCCTGCGCGGCGAGCGCCAGGGTGGCGACGTCGGCGGGCGGCTTTCCGAGCAGGTTCGCCGTGTAGATGGCCGCGAGGACGACCACGAACGCGGCGAACGCATATCGACCTGTCGCATCCACCGCCTCGGTATTGGTGGCGTAGAGCCAGATTCCGAGGATGAAGCTCAGGCCCTCGACCACGATGGTGGCCGGCTCCGAGTCCCACAGCCCCAGGCCGATCTTCGGGCCGCCCCAGGGCCACAGCGGCATGTCGGGCCGGTGGCTGACGACGTCGAGGACCCAGTGCGACACGACGAGGCCGGCCACGACGAACGCGCCGCGCGGGTACCGTCGGAAGAACAGGTAGCAGGCGGCGAAGAGCACCGCCCAGACGAGGCTCATCAGCAGGCTGTGCGACCAGGGATAGGAGACGAAGTCGAGCGGCGTCACGGCGGTGGCGCCCGGATCGATCCGCACCTGCTCGATGCCGAGATGGAGGAACGTCGGCCAGAGCAGATCCAGCGTCAATGCCGCCATCAGGAGCGTGCCGAGCGACGTGTACGGCGTGAGCTTCTTCGCGCCGAGTCCGACGGCGTAGTGGCCGAGGAACACGCCTAGACCCTGACGACCATGCGCGACAGCTTGTGGCTCTTGAGGACCGACGCATCCAGCTTGCGACTGAGGTACACTTTCGACTCGGCATTGTCGCGCGGATGAGGCTCGAACTTGACGACCTCGAAGCGCAGGTTGTCGAGCGTGCCACGCATCTCGTAGAACTTGTTCTTCGTCTTGACGATGATCTCGTGGAAGCCGTTGTTGTAGGCCCAGGCTTCCTGTTCCTCGCTGAGCGCGCGGAAGAAGCCCTTTCCGCGCCAGTCGCTGCGGGTCCCGCCAATCCAGGCGTACAGCACCTTGCGACCCTCGAAGTCCACGGCGCCTTCGAGCCGGTGGACCAGGTCGGCCAGCTTCGGAATGGTCTCGCCGGTGCGGAGCTCGTGACCCACCTTGAAGGCGACCGGCACGATCTGGCTCGGCTCGTCGGGCAGCGGCGCTTCGATCATGTGAATCAGGTGTTCGCGGTCCTTCAGCCGCTCGACGATTTCCGTCGCGGTCTTCTTGCGCGGGAACTCGCCGAAGAACTCCTCGATGTACTGGATTTCGAGCGCGCCCTGCTCGAGGGCGTACTGCTTGATGACGTGCCGCACCCACGGACCTCCGAACCTCAGGACTGTATCAGATCGCCTGCCTGCGCGGGCGCAGCGGGCGCCGAGCGCCCTGACGCGCGTCCTCAGTCGGCGCGGCCGGTCCGCTGAGACCACGTGGGGCCGGCGCGGTCGGGAACGTTCAGCGCGTTGAAGAGGCCGAGGGGCTGGGAGGCGTCCACCAGCGTCGAGCGGCGATGCTCGAGCGCGTCGACCTCGGCCTGGAAGTCGGCGTGATGCCGCTCGTACACGACCATCTCGCTCCAGTACTCGACGACCAGGTAGCGGTTCGACATGGCCAGGTCGCGCAGGAAGGAGCTGCCCAGGTACGAGCGGCTTCGGCGACTGAGATCCGTCCACGGGCCGTCGGCGCCGTAGAACGTCTCGAACTCCTCGTTGTGCCCCGCCTTGACGTCGAACTGCCACACCAGCGCAATCACGATCCAGCCTCCACGCTCCCGCACTCTAGCAAGGCGCGTCGAACGAGGGCAAGCCGACCCTGACGGCTTCGCCGATCAGGCCAGGCCGAACGCCCGCGCGTGCCATGAGGCGCGGGCGGGCGTTTCCCACTGGCCGTCGCGGAGCTGGCCGACGCGCGTCACGGTGTTGTTGAACACAATCGTGTCGGGCGACACCTCGCCCGCGCGGGCCAACGCGGCGAACTCGGGCCTGGCGAGCCGCTCGATGCGGTCGTGGCGACGGAAGAGCACCGGGCCGTGGTCGAGCAGCACCACGCCCATCGCCCGCTCGAGATCCTCGATCCGCCGGACCATCTCGTCGATGGAACAGCCCGAGGCGCCGGCGGGCGCCTCGTCCACCGCGACGAGCAGGAACCGGTCGTAGCGCCAGTCGCGCGCCGCCGTCAGCGGCAGCCCGTGCGCGCGCCATCCGTCGAGAAAGCCGTCGACGACGTCGAGCAGCCGCGCACGGCTCGGCTCGTCGAGGGGCTGATCCGCCGCGAAGATCCACAGCCGGGCATCCGAGGGCATCTGGTCGAAGGCAACGAGGGGCATACCATCCATTCTAGCCGCGGCCGCGCGGCGCAGTCATCGGCGCCGGTCGCGGGCGGCGCCGAGAGGTGTCACAATGGGCGGCCGACCGCATGCCCGGCTTCCTTGATCTGCTCCGGCACAACCGCAACTACCGCCTCGCCTGGACCGGACAGGTGGTGAGCGAAATCGGCGACCACTTCAACAACATCGCCGTGTTCAGCCTGGCGCTGGCCACGACCCGGTCGGGCCTGGTGGTGAGCGGGGTCATGCTCGCCCGCGCCGTGCCGGCCGTCCTCGCCGGCCCGGTCGCCGGCGTCGTCCTCGACCGGATGGATCGGCGCACGGTGATGGTGACGTCCGACCTCGTCCGGGCCGTGGTGGCGGTGGCGTTCGTGCTCACGGTGCACGAGTCGAGGCCCTGGCTGCTGTACGTCCTGAGCGGGCTGCTCATGTTCGCGTCGCCGTTCTTCACGAGCGGCCGGGCGGCCATCCTGCCGCGCGTCGCGAGCCCCGAGGAGCTCCACACGGCCAATGCGCTGACCCAGACGACGCAGTGGACGACGACGGCCATCGGCACGCTCGCCGGCGGGTTCTCGGCCGCGCATTTCGGCTACACGGCGGCCTTCGTGTTGAACAGCCTGTCGTTCGTGTTCTCGGCCTGGGCGATCTCCCGGGTGCAGCTGCGGGGCGAGCGGGTCCGCCGGTCCGGGCGTGCGATGTCGGAAGCCGACGTGATGCGCCCCTTCCGGGAGTACGTGGAGGGCCTGCGGTATCTCCGGCGTCAGCCCCTGATGCTGGCCATTGCGCTGCTCGGCGTGGGGTGGGCGTCCGGCGGCGGCGCCGCGCAGATCCTGTTCAGCCTCTTCGGGGAGATCGTGTTCGACCGCGGTCCGGCGGGCATCGGCACGATCTGGGCGGCGGCCGGCTTCGGCCTGATCCTCGGTGGCGCCATTGCACACCGCCTCGGGCCGCGCCTCAGCTTCACGAGCTACAAGCGCACCGTGGCCGCCTGCTACCTGCTGCACGGCGGCGCCTACGTGCTCTTCAGCCAGTCGCGCCGCTTCTCGACGGCGCTCGTCTGGATTGCCGTCTCGCGCGCGGCGGTCGCCGTCAGCTCGGTCCTGAACTGGTCGCTGCTGCTGCGGCACGTGGACGCGGAGTTCCGCGGCCGCGTGTTCGCCACGAACGAGTCGCTTGTCTGGGCGACGATGATGCTCTCGATGCTCGCCGCCGGCGTGGCATCGCAGTCGGTGGATCCCCGCACGATCGGCGCGGTCTCGGGAGTGGTCAGCTCGATGACGGCGATCTACTGGATGTGGGCGGACCGCGCGGGCCTGCTCGTGGAGCCCACGTCCACCGGCGGCGATCCGGACGACGTGGAGCTCCGCATCAAGGTCCGGGCCTAGCGCGGCAGGTCCACGCGGGCGGCCTCCACCGCGCCTGCGTGAGGTTGCGCACCTCGTCGGCGAGGGGCGGTCAGACGGCGGTGTAGCCGCCGTCCACCATGAGGTGCGTCCCGGTGATGAACGACGCCTCGTCCGACGCGAGGAAGAGCACCGCGGAGGCAACCTCCGACGGCTGGCCGACGCGGTTGAGCAGGTGCTTCGGGCCCTCGGTTGCCAGGAAGCTCTCGAGCGACTGCCCCGTCCGGGCCATGTGATCGTGCGACGCGCGGGTGAGGATCGTGCCCGGGCACACGCAGTTCACGCGGATGCCGCGCGGCGCCAGATCAAGGGCCATGTTGCGGGTCATCTGCAGGATGGCCGCCTTCGTGGCGCTGTAGGTGACGAACTGCGGCTGCGCGACGAACGAGGATATCGACGCGAGGTTGACGATTGCGCCCCCGCCGGAGGCGGCAATGGCCTCGGCCGCGAACCGGCTGCAGAGCGCCGTGCCCACGACGTTGACGTCGAGGCTGCGGCGCCAGTCGTCCGGTGTGGCCTCGAGCCCCTTCAGCACGAAGGTGGCGGCGTTGTTCACGAGGACGTGGAGCCCGCCGAACGTCGTCACCGCCGTCTCGGTGAGACGCCTGGCATCCGCCTCGCGGGAGATGTCGGCGCGGATCGCGACGGCGCGGCCGCCCGCCGTCTCGATGCGTGCGACGACGGCTGCCGCACCCGGCTCGTCGATGTCGCCGAGGACGACCGCGGCGCCTTCGGCGGCGAACCGCTCGGCGGTGGCGGCGCCGATACCGTCGGCGGCGCCGGTGACGATGGCGACCTTGCGGGCCAGACGCATGACGTCAGGCGACGACCCCGCCGGGGAAGCGCTCGAGGACCTCCGGGTCGTAGAGCGGCACGATGACCTGCGCCTCGCGCGACAGCCGGTCGTAGGTGCGGAAGCACTCCTCCATGCTCTCCATGATGCCGAGTGGCTGGTGCTCTTCCACGTTGCCGTACTTGAAGACCGTGTCGGTCGCGATCACGGTGCCCTTCGCGGTGTCGATCGCGTAGGCCATCGACGAGCGATGGTGCACGCCCGCCCACCAGGCGCGCAGGCCGGGCAGGATCTCGTCCTCGTCGTCCAGGAGCCGCAGCTGCCCGGGTGCCTGGAACTGCAGGTACGTCATGACCGGATCGGGGATCCGGAGCTCGCGCGGGATGTGCATCGGCCACTTCGGCGCGTGGTAGTCCTCGATCCACCCGCGCCGCGAGAGGCAGACGCGCGCGTTGGGGAAGAGCGGGATGTTCGCCGTCGCATAGGCCTGGAGCGGCGTCACGAGCAGGTGGTCCACCTGCGCGGCGTCGATGCCGATCGCCGCCAGCGCGTTGACCGGGCGCTCGGACTCCTGCCGGAGCATCTGGCAGCGGTCGCCCGCGAAATGACGCCAGACCTCGTTCAGGGGCGCCAGATCGGCGGGAGGGCCGGTGTTGATGATCGCCGTGTGTCCACCGCCCTGGATGACCACCATGTAGAAGTTGAGGGTGAACCACTCGCCCCAGTGCGACATCCAGAACACTTCGGGCCCTGGCACATCGCACTGGCCCATCTTCAACACGCGCACGGAATACGTCATCGTCGCCTCCGGCTCAGTAGGTCGCGCGACCGCCGCTGATGTCGAGGCATTGGCCGGTGGTGAAGCTGCATTCGTCGCTGGCGAGCCAGGCGATGAGCGCGGCGACCTCGCGCGGCTGGCCCACGCGCCCGAGCGGGATGCGCTGCACCATGTACTGCACCTGCTGGGGCGTGAGTTGCTGGAGGATGGGCGTGTCGATGACGGCCGGGGCGATCGCGTTCACGTAGATCCCCAGCTGCGCCACTTCCTTGGCAAACGCCTTGGTCAGGCCGATCACGCCGGCCTTCGCGGTCGAGTAGGGCACCATGTTGGGGTTACCCTCCTTGCCCGCGATCGACGCGACGTTGATGATGTGCCCGGAGCGGCGCGCCTTCATGCCGGACAGGACGGCCTGGCAGCAGAGGTACACGCTCTTGAGGTCGATCCGCATCATGTCGTCCCAGTCGCGGTCGGTGACCTCGTCCAGAGGCGCGGCGCGTCCCGCGATGCCGGCGTTGTTCACCAGTACGTCGATCCGCCCGTGCGCGCGCTCGATACCCTGCAAGCAGGGCACGACCGACGCGCGGTCGCCAACGTCGCACTGACCGGCTTCAACCGTCAGGCCGCGCGCGCGCAGCGTCTCCACCTCGCGCGACTGCACGTCGAAGTCGAGGTCGAGCGCGACCACCGTCGCGCCGTCGGCGGCCAGCCGCTCCACCGCGGCCAGTCCGATGCCCCGTGCCGCTCCCGTCACGACGGCCACCCGTCCGCTCAGTGCTCCCATTGGTCATCCACCCTATCGGGGACTGTCCCCGAGTGTCACCGCATCGGGGACTGTCCCCGTTTGCCCCCGGGATCGGGGCCTGTCCCCGATTGCGCGCGGATCGGGGACTGTCCCCACCAGCTCGGCTGTGTGCTGAAACGGCACAGTACGCGAATCCTGCTCAGTGGTCGTACGGGCGACGGAGCCGAAGCTGCGTACGATTCAGCTCAACGCCCCACCCGGGCGTGTCGGGGATGTCGATCCAGCCGTCCTTCGGCACTGGCTCCTCGACGAACAGATCGCCGAACAGCGGCACGATCCGGTCGGCCTTCGGGCTCATGATCAGGAACTCCGCCATCGGGCAGTTCGTGAACGTGTACTGCAGATGGTACGAGAAGACGCTCGATCCGTGGGGGATCACGGGGATGTCGTACGCCGACGCCATCGCCACGATCCGGCGCGCCTCGGTCACTCCGCCGACCCAGTTGATGTCCGGCTGGAGGATGTCCACCGCTTTGCGCGCGATCAGCTCGCGGAAGCCGTACCGCGTGTACTCGTGCTCCCCGGTCGTCAGCAGGCACGAGCTCACGGCCTGCTTCACCTGCACGTAGCCGTCGATGTCGTCCGGCGGCAGGAACTCCTCGATCCAGCGGACGTGGTACGGCGCGATCGCGCCGGCATAGCGGATCGCATAGGGCACCGTCAGCGACATGTAGCAGTCGATCATCAGCGGGAACTCCGGACCCACCGCCTCGCGGTTGGCCCGCACCCGCTCGACGTTCTTCCGCAGCCCCTCGTCGCCGTCGGCCGGGCCGAACTCACACGGGAACTTCGCGCCGACGAAGCCGAGCTGCTTCGCCAGGTCGGGGCGGGCGGTCGTCGCGTAGACCGGCAGCCGATCCTTCGTCTTCCCCCCGAGCAGCGCGTAGACGGGCTCGCCCCGCAGCTTGCCGAGCAGATCCCACAACGCCAGGTCCACCGCGCTCAGCGCCTGGATCGCCAGCCCCTTGCGTCCGTAGGGCATCGTCGCGCGCCACATCTGATCCCAGATGCGCTCGACGTCCCGCAGCTCCTGGCCCTCGACGAACCGGTTCAGGTGCCGCTCGACGATGTAGCAGGCCGGCTCGCCGCCGATGCTCGTCCCGATTCCGACGGTGCCGTCGGCCAGCTCCGCCTCGACGACGATCGTCCCCAGCGCGTTGATGCCCCAGCTGGTGCGCGACGCCTTGTACGGCTCGTACACCGACATCGGGTTGGCGATGTAGGTGTCCACGATCCAGTGCCCCGGCTGCTGGTTGTGGTAGTCGGCCCCGGCCTCGGCGGGATCGATCACGTAGGCGCGAAGCTGCTTGACGATGGCTGATCGCATGAGCGCGTCTCAGAAGTCGAACTGGTCGATGTTGTCTTTCGTGAACACGAAGGGCTTGCCGAGGAGGATCTGATCGCCCTGCACCACGAGCGTGCCGAGGCGGCCGGCGGCAAACGTGGTCTGCCCGTGCGCGAGCTCGCCGCGCGCCAGCGCGGCCGATGCCCGCACGGTCAGGTAGCCGAGATCGCGCGTGTTCCACAGGACCACGCTGCGGATGATGCCGGCATGGACGTACGGCTTGCACATGTTCGGCAGCGAGAGGCCGGTGACCATCACGTCGCGCCGCCCCGACTGCTGGACGGCCTCGGCGGCGCCGGGGACGGCGGGCGCCGCGATCCCCATCACCAGGTGCACGCGCGGATAGACCTTCAGCAGCGCCTGCGTCTCGGCGAATGCGCGATCGCGATCGCCGTCGCTGGGGCGAATCGTCACCAGGTGCAGGCCGGGATACTTCGCCGCGATGCGGGCCTTGATGAACCCGATCCACTGGTTCTGGTTCGCCGCGCTCAGCGACGCCGTCACGATCGCGAAGTCGCCCGCGCCGTTCAGCAGGCGGGCCGCTTCGTCCGCCAGCGTGTCGCCGATGCCCCGGGCCGTGGCCTGGTTCACGAGGAAGTCGCGCGCGTCCGGCTCGCTGTCGGCGTCCCACGTGATCACCTGGATCCCGCGGCCGCGCGCCTTGCGCAGCACTGTGGAGATGGCCGCCTGGTTCTCGACGCTCACCGCCACCACGTCCACGCCGCGCGTGATCCACGCCTCGACGACCTCGTTCTGCTTCGCCGGATCGAGCTCGGTCGGTCCGTCCCAGATCAGATCGACGCCGACCTCCGCCGCCGCGTCTTCAGCGCCCTTCCGGCAGCTGACGAAATAGGGGTCGCCCTTCGCCTTCGGCATCATCCCGACGACGACGCGGGCATCCGACGGCCGTGCGCGGGGGCTGCCGGGCGCCGCGCCAGACGACGCGGACGGCTGGCCGCGGGTCAGCGAGCGCACCAGCCACCAGTTGCTGCCGGCGACGACCAGCGACCCGAGCAGGATCACGCCGCACAGCACGGCCAGTTGCGAATTCCGCATCGTCTCGTCGTCTCCTGCGGCGCGGCGAGCGTCGGCGCGCAGCCACGCGAGCGCCCGCGGCGCGCCAATCGCGCCGATGAGCAGCACGCCCGTCAGCACGCCGGCCAGCTCCGCGGGCAGCGCGGCGAGCCGCAGCCCGTTCTGGAGCACGATCATCGCGCCCAGCCCCAGCAGCGTACCCGCAATGGTGCCGCTGCCGCCCGTGATGGCCGTGCCGCCAAGCACGATGGCGGTGACCACCGTCAGCTCGTAGCCCGTGCCGGCGTCGGCCTTGGCCTGCCCCAGGTGGGCGACGTAGATGATAGCCGCGACCCCGGCCGCCAGCCCCGACCAGACGTAGAGCTCTCCCAGCCGGCGGTCCACGTCGATGCCCGCGTGCCGGGCGGCCGAAGGATTGTTGCCGATGGCGTACCAGGCGCGCCCCCGCGTGGACCGGTGGAGGAGCACCCAGTAGGCGGCGGCGACCAGCACGAGGATCGGCGCCTGCGCCGGCACGCGAGCGACGAATCCCTGGCCCAGCGCAAGGAAGGCCGGCGGCAGGCCCGTGTAGTTGTCCACGCCGCCGGTCAGGCCCTCGGCCAGCCCGCGAAACAGCGACAGCGAGCCCAGCGTGACCATGAGCGGCGGCAGGCCGCGGCGGGCGATGAGCCACCCGTTCAGGCCGCCGCCGGCCACACCCACCGCGGCGGCGCCCGCCGCTGCCAGCAGGGGAGGCCACCCCGCGTCGCGCCATAGCGAGCCGAACACGACGGCGGCCAGCCCGAGCAGCGCACCGCAGGACAGATCGATGCCTCCGGTCACCACGATCGGCGTCGAGGCAATCGCGAGCACGCCAAGCTCGACCCCGAGGCGCACGATCTCGGCGGCATTGCCCGCAGATGCGAAGTTGGGCGCCGCCACCGCGAAGATCGCCAGCTCGAGTCCCAGGACGCCGGCGAGCGCGGCCTCCTCGCGCCTGGGGCCGGTCACGTACGGTCCCGACCGCGCGGCCGGGAGGCGCCGCGGTCCGCGAAGATGGCGGCCAGGATGATGCCGCCCTGCAGCGCGCGCTCCCAGTAGGCGCTGATGCCGAGGAAGGTGAGGCCCGTCCCGATCGCGCCGAGCAGGGCGACGCCGAGCACCGTGCCGAGCATCGAGCCGCGGCCGCCCGAGATGGCGGTGCCGCCGACAATCACCGCGGCAATCACCCGCAGCTCCAGGCCGACGCCCGACACGCCGGGCACTTCGGCGAACCGGACGGCATTCAACACGGCCGCGGCGCCGGTGAGCGCGCCGGCCGCCACGAACACGCCGGTGACGACGGCGCGAGGCCCGAGCCCGGAGAGCCGGGCCGATTCGCGATCGCTGCCGCTGGCGTAGACGGCCCGCCCGGCGTGGAGCCGCCTGAGCCCGAGGCCGACCACGACCACGACCGTCACGGTGCTCGCGATGATGACGACCTCGCCCCCGGCCTGGCCCAGGCCGAGCCACTGGAAGCTCGCCGGCAGGTTGCGGATCCAGGCGCCCTCGGTGGCCCAGCGGAGGCCGTCGCGGAGGATGGCGAGGGTTCCCAGCGTGACCACGATGGACGGCAGGCCGAGCCCGCCGACGCAGGCGCCGTTGACGAGGCCGATGGCCGCGCCGGCGGCCACCGCGGCGCACGCGGCCACCGGCATCGGCACGCCGTCCCGCGCCAGCGCGCCCACGACGACCGCGCACACGCCGAACATCGCGCCCACCGACACGTCCACCTCGCCGGTCAGGATCACCAGGGTCATCCCGACGGCGACGATCTGGACCGCGGCGTTCGCCATGAGCACGTCGCGGAGGTTGGCGGGAGAGAAGAAGCCCGGCGCGGCCGCGGCCAGCACCACGCCGAAGACGAGGAGCGCCAGCGCCGCCGGCCGCTCGCGCGCGCCGGCCAGCGGCAGGCGGATCACGCGGCCGTCCCGAACGCCGCGGCCATCACGCGCTCGGGCGTGGCCTCATCCCGCGTGAAGGCGGCCGTCGTGGTCCCTTCCCGCATCACGACGATGCGGTCGCTCATGCCGAGCACTTCCGTCAGCTCCGACGAGATCATCAGCACGGCCATCCCGTCCCTGGCCAGCGCGCCGATCAGCCGGTGGATCTCCGCCTTCGCGCCCACGTCCACGCCCTGCGTCGGCTCGTCGAGCACGAGGAGGCGCGGCGGCTCGACGAGCCAGCGCCCGAGCGCCACCTTCTGCTGGTTGCCGCCGGAGAGCTGGCGGACCGGCGCGTCCACCGACGGGGTCTTGATGGCGAGCGCCTGCACGAGCCGTCTCGCGACGGCGGACTCTTCGCTGCGATCGATGAGCCCGCGGTGCGACACGTACGACAGCGTGGCGAGCGTGAGGTTCGCCGAGACCGGCAGATCCAGGATCACCCCGTGCCGGCGGCGGTCCTCGGGCAGGTACGCGACCCCGGCGGCGATGGCCTCGGCGGGCGAGCGCGGCGCCAGGAGACGTCCGCCCAGCCGCACGGTCCCCGAGTCGATCGCCTCGAGCCCGAACAGCACGCGCGCGAGCTCGGTGCGCCCTGCGCCGACCAGTCCGGCCAGGCCGACAATTTCCCCCTGGCGGACGGTCAGGCTCACGTCGTGGATGCCCGCGCCGGTCGAGGTCAGCCGATCGACTTCGAGCACCGGCTCCCCGATCCGCACGTCACGGGGCGGATACACGGAGGCGACCTCTCGCCCGACCATCAGTTTGATCAGGCGTGCGTGGTCGACCTCCGACATCGGATGGGTTCCCACGGTCCGCCCGTCGCGCAGCACCGTGACGCGGTCGGCCAGGCGCGGCAGCTCCTCCAGCCGGTGCGAAATGTAGACGATCGCGGTGCCGGATGCCTTCAGCCCGGCCAGCAGCGCGAACAGCCGGTCCACTTCCTGGGGCGTGAGCGACGCGGTGGGCTCGTCGAGCAGCAGGACGCGGGCCCTCGTCCCGAGCGCGCGTGCGATCTCCACGAGCTGCTGCTCGGGCAGGCTCAGGGCGGCCGCCTCGCGATCCACGTCGATGCGGGCGCCGACGGAGGCGAGCAGGTCGCGCGCCCGCGCCCGCCGCTGCCGCCAGTCCACCCGCGCCCACCAGCGCGTGTCCTCGAGGCCGATGGCGAGGTTCTCGGCCACGCTCAGGTCCGGGAACAGGGCCGGGTGCTGGTGGATGGCGACGATGCCGAGGCGCCGGGCTTCCTGGGGCGTGAACGTCACGACGGCGGCGCCGTCGAGCACGACGCGTCCGGCATCCGGTGCGAGCGCGCCGGTGAGGATGTTGACCAGGGTCGACTTGCCGGCGCCGTTTTCGCCGACGAGCGCGTGGATTTCGCCCGCCTGCACCTCCATCGATGCATCCGTCAGCGCCCGGATGCCGCTGAAACTGCGCGCGAGGTGGGTGGCGGTCAGCATGAATGGGGTCTGACCCTCTGATCCGGGGGCGGCGCGGTCGAGTACGCAGAATCTGCCGCGATTTTACAAGCTCTTAACGGGGTCTGACCCCGTTTCGACGGGCAGCCCCGCGTGCTGCCAGGCGCCCATGCCGCCCGTGACGTTCAGCAGGTTGGTGAACCCGGCCCGCTCGAGCACGCTGGCGGCGACGGTCGATCGATAGCCCGTCGCGCACATGATCGCCAGCGTCGTCCCTTCGCGCGGCAGCGACCAGGCGCGCTCGGCGAGATACCCCGCCATCAGGTGGGTGGCGTGCGGCACGTGTCCGCTCTTCCACTCCTCGTCCGACCGGACGTCCAGCACCTGCAGGTGCCCGCGGCGCATGTCGCCGGCCACGTCGTTCGCGGCGGCCTGCCGGGTGTGGGCGACATCGTAGCCGGCCGCCATCCACGACTCCATGCCGCCGTCCAGGTAGCCCTCCACGCCGTCCAGCCCCACACGTACCAGGGCGCGGACTGCCTCGTCGGCCTGAGCCGCGTCGGAGGCGACCAGGAGGAGCGGCGTCTCGTACGGCACGACCCAGGCCGCCCACATGGACAGGCTGCCCGCCGCGCCAATGCCGAACGCGCCGGGGACGTGGCCCGCCCCGAACGACAGCTGATCCCGCAGATCGATGACGACGCAGCCGCTCCGGATCCTGGCGTGGAACTCGCGCGCCGGCAGCGGCTCGAGGCCCGGCAGCGGATCCACGCCCGGCGCTCCGCGCGAGTTCAGGACCTTCATCCGCGTGTAGTACGGCGGGAAGGGCGGCACGTGCTCGAGGATCTCCGCGATGAACTGCTCGCGGCTCAGTCCCTTCCGGAGGTACGGATTGGCAATCCGCTCGTAGCCCAGCGTGGACATGGGTCTGGCGCTCATGCCGGATCCGCACATCGATCCGGCCCCGTGCGCCGGGTGAATCTCGAGCAGGTCGCCCAGCGGCGGCAGCACCCGGGTGACGCTGTCGTACAGCTCGCCGGCCAGCCGCAGCGTTGCCGCCTCGCCGATGAGGTCGGGTCGTCCCAGCGACCCGACGAAAAGGAAGTCGCCCGACAGGAGGATCTGCGGCACGGTCGGCGCCCGCGCCATGTCGAAGCCGAGAAACGACAGGTGCTCGGGTGTGTGGCCCGGGGTGTGACGCGCCTCGAGCCGCACCCGCCCCAGTGTCAGCGCTTCCCCGTCGTGCATCGGCCGGTGAGGGAACGCCACCTCGTACAGCTCACCGTCATCGTAGGCGGACAGCCACAGCTCGGCGCCGGTGCGCTCCGCCAGCTCACGCGCGCCGGAGGCGAAGTCGGCGTGGATGTGCGTCTCGAGCACGTGGGTGATGCGCAGATCCCGCGTGTGGGCGAACTCGAGGAAGACGTCGAGATCGCGGCGCGGATCGACGATGGCGATCGTGCCCGCCGCCTCGCAGCCGACGGCATACGAGTACCTGCGACAGCCCACGATCCTCGAAGCGCTCCAGCAGCACGTTCGCTCCCTGCCGGCAGTCCCGCTGCCGGCGCCCTCTCATCATAGGGAAGGGGGCCTATAATCGCTAGAGGGTGCCGGTCCATCGGGTTCTTCGCGTGCTTGTCACCGTCGGTCTCGCGCTCGGGGGCTGCCTTCGGCCCGCCCAGGCGCAGCCGGCGACCGCGACGCTCCTGATTGAGGTCTCCGATCCGAGCGGCGCCCGCGTGACGGGCGTTCGAATCGCCGTCACGAACCAGGCCACCTTCGTCGCCCGCTCGGCCACCACGTCCGCCCGGGGCACGGTTGCCGTCCCGCTGCTTCCGGCGGGCGACTACGTTCTCACCGCGACGCACGACGGCTTCCGGCATGCGTCGATCGAGCGCTTCCACCTCGAAGCCGGCGCCACGCGCACGTTCGACGTCACACTCGAGCCGGGCAGCGTCGACGAGACCGTCCGCGTCACCGCCGCGGCCGCTGAGGCGCGTCCTGGCACCGGTGCCGTCGGCGAGGTGTTCGAGGGCCAGGTGCTCACCATGACGCCGGTCGCCAGCCGCGACGTGGGGGAGTACGCGTGGCAGGCCCCTGGCGCGGCGCCGCCGGCTCCCGGATCGCGTCTGTCGGGCGAGGGGGGCACGCCGGTGAACGTCGCCGGCGCGCGCGAGGCGTCGAACAACTTCCTGCTCGACGGCGTGGACAACAACGACCTCTTCCTGAACCGCGTGCTGGTGACGCCCAGCCTCGACGCGGTGCAGGAGTTCACGCTGCTCTCCAATACCTACGACGCGCAGTACGGCCGGAATGCGGGCGCCCAGGTCAACGTGGTCGTCAAGTCGGGCAGCAACACGACGACCGGCTCGACATACGGCTTCTTCCGGGACCGCTGGCTCGAGGCGCGCGGCCCGCTCGATCCGTCCGACCAGCCCGAGCCCTACCGGCGTCGCTCCCAGATCGGCGGCACGATCGGCGGACCCGTGAAGCGCTGGTCCAGCTTCTACTTCGCGAGCGTGGAAGGCACGCGTGACCGCTCGGCGGAAACGCGGGTTGCCAGCGTGCCGACCCTCGCCGAGCGCGCGGGGGACTTCAGCCTGAACCCGACGCCGGTGCTCGAGCCCGCCACGGCGGAGCCGTTCCCGGGCAACCGGATTCCCGCCGGGCGCATCGACGCGACCGGCGCGGCCCTGGCGGCGCTGTACCCCGATCCGACGTCGGCGGAGACCGCCGGCAACTTCGTCTCCTCGCCGCTGATCCCCCACGACACGTGGAAGGTCACGGTCCGCACCGACCACCACCTCTCCGATCGCCGCGCGCTCTTCTTCAGGTACAGCTTCGCCAGAGACGATACGGACGATCCGTTCCCCGGGCCCTCACGAAACCTGCCCGGCTTCGGCACGCGGACCGTGGACGGCACGCACAACCTCGCCGTCGGACTCACGCAGGCCTTTGGCCTCCGCGTGTTCAACGACCTCCGGGTCGGCTGGAACCGCCTCGGTCGCGACGTGCTGCCGGACAACGCGGGCACGGATGTGTACGCGTTGCTGGGCATGACCGGGCCCGCGCTCGGGAGCACGGACCTCGGGTACCCCGGTGTCGTGGTGACCGGCGTCGACACCGTGGGCGACGACGTGTCGCTGCCGGTGGTGCGGAGGACGGCCACCCTCCACGTGAGCGACACGGTGAGCGTCGATCGCGGCAGCCACTTCCTCAAGGCGGGCGGGGAGCTGCGCCGTTACCAGTCGGACGGCTACAACCACGTGTTCTCCCGGGGCCAGTTGAGCTTTCAGGGCGCCTACACCGGCGACGCCGTCGCGGATCTGCTGCTCGGGCTGCCCACGGTCACGCTGCTCGCCGGAAACGACAACCCGCAGGCGCTCCGGACGACATCGCTCGATCTGTTCGCACAGGACGACTGGCGGCCGACCGATCGGCTCACGATGAACCTGGGGGTGCGCTACGAGCTCAACACGGCGCCGGTGGACGCGGCGGACCGCATGGCGATCTTCGATCCGGCCACGGCCACACTCCGGCAGGTGGGCCAGGACGGCGTGCCACGCGCGGGGATCTCGACGAGCCTGCTGAACCTCGCGCCGCGTGTGGGTGTGAGCTGGAGCCTGCGCGACGACGGCCGGCTGCTGCTCCGCGGCGGGTACGGGATCTTCCACGACAGCGGCACGCTGATCGAGAACTCCGCGCTCTACTTCAACCCGCCGTACTTCGGCCTGCGCGTCTACGTTCCCGGGGCATCGGCCCCCACGGCGTCGGTGCCGTTTCCGGCGGCCGGCGGCTTCGAGCCCCCGGCGTCGGTCAACTCGCTCGCGCCAGATTTTCCGGTCGCCTACGCGCATCAGGGCAGCCTCGGGCTCGAGGGGCGGCTCGGTGGAACCAGCATCGCCGTGCGCTGGGTCGGGTCCCGCGGCGTGCACCTGGTGAGCAAGCGCAACCTCAATCAGCCGGCCCCGGCGCCGGGCCCGGTGGACGCGAGGCGTCCGATCCCGGGCTACGCGGACATTCTCTGGATCGACACCAGCGGGTCGTCCGTCTACCACGCACTCGAGGTCCGCGTGGAGCGCCCCGAGGCGCACGGGCTGTGGCTGCGTGGGGTCTGGACCTGGGGCAAGTCCATCGACAACCAGTCGGCCTTCCTGGCGAGCGACGGCAACGACAACACCCCGCAGGACAGCGCGCACCCGGAGCTCGAGCGCGGGCTCTCCGACTTCGACGTGCGGCACCGGCTGGTGGCGGCGGCCATCTGGCAGGTGCCCCGGATTGGTCACGGCGGCCTGGGGCGCGGCTGGCAGGTCAGCGCCCTCCTCAGCGCGGAAACCGGCCGGCCGTTCACGCCGCGCCTCACGACGGACAACAGCAACACGGGCAACCTGGGTGGGCAGTTCGGCTACGACCGGCCCGACGAGGTGCCGGTCGGCACGCCGGGCGCGGTGACCTATGACGGGCGCGCGTTCCTGGCGGCCCCGCCGTACCACTTCGGGACGGCCGGTCGCAACATCCTCATCGGCCCCGCGTTCGTCAGCCTCGATACCGCCGTTGTCCGGACGATCGGGCTGGGGGGCAGCCGGCGGCTGGAGGTCCGGGCCGAGGTCTACAACCTGTTGAACCGCGCCAACCTGGGACTGCCCGACAGCTTCGTGGACCGGCCCACGTTCGGCCGGAGCCTGTCAGCCGCCTCCGGCCGGCTGGCGCAGCTCGGTGCGCGGGTCACGTTTTAGGAGGATAGGAGGATAGGAGGATAGGAGGATAGGAGGATAGGAGGATAGGAGGATGGGCTCCTCCCACCTTGTTATAGACTCCCGCTCATGACCGTCTGGCGGGATTCGATCCATGCGCTGCTCGGCGAACGCGGGATGACGCGCCAGGAGCTGGCGCGCCTGGCCGGGATCAGCCGCAGCACGGTGCTCCACGTGTTGAAGGGCGGCCACTGCAGCACGGAGACGCTGGAACGGATTGCGGGTGCGCTCGACGTGGACGTCTCGGAGCTGTTCACCGCCCCGCTCGATCTCGGGGTCCGCCGGGACCGCATGATCGCGGCGGTGCTCCGCGAGCTCTCGGAGTCGGTGTCGGCCGCCGTGGTGGCCGACCTCCAGCACCGGCGCCGGCGCCAGCGCCAGCTCGGCTCGTCCCGGCGGAACGATCGGCGATTGCCGTTCGCCGAGTGACGGGGGCCCGTTACTTCTTCCGGCGGGTCAATTCCGCCGGCCACTCGGCCGATTCGTACCGCACGGTCACGTGGCGCTCGGCCGGCGTGTCGGTCGACATGGTGACCCACACCAGAGTGCCGTGGCGCTCCGGCCAGACCGTGGCGAGCCCCTGCTGTCGCGCCGGGGTGCCGTACGCGGTGGCCAGCGTTCGGCGGGCGAGCTCGTACAGGCCGCCGGATCGATCCGGCTCCAGGAACACGACCATCACGCGGGCGAGCTTGCCGCCGGCGAAGGCCGCGGCCACGCCCGCATCCCGTCCGTCCACCCGCCCCTGGAACTGATCGTCGCCGTCCTCGTCGCGCTCGATCGACGAGAAGCCGCGCGCGGCCAGCGCCGACCGCACCGCATCCCGCGAGTCACCCCACGCAATATCGAGGAAGCGGTAGTCCTCACCGGTCGCCGTTCCCGGCGCCAGCGCGGCGGCCGTCGAGGCGGAGGCGGTGGTCCGGATCTCCGGCGCCTGGCTCCCGGAGCGCCCGATCGCCACGAGCAGCACGATCACGGCGAGCAGGCCCACGACGATGCCGACGGCGAGCCACGACGAGCGGTTCGTGCCAGGCAGCACGCCGGGCGGCGCCGTCTTCGGCGGCGCCGCCAGGGCGTCGGGGCCGGCACCGGCCGGACCCGCGGGGGGCGGGGGCGCGTCGGTCAGCATCGAGCCGCAGAAGCGGCACTTGATCGCGGCGTCCTGGATCTGTTCGGCGCAGTACGGGCAGGTCTTCATGCGTTTCCTCCCGCTACCGGACCGGGCCCGGCGGCGGCACTCGCTTGATCGGATACGGCGGGGGCGGCGGCACGGGCGCCGGCTCGCGGCGGATCAGGTCATCCAGGTACTGGTACGGCCGCGTCGAGCTGCGCGTCCTTCCCGTCGTAGGTCGCGTGCGGCAGGTTGTCCACGACGATATCCGGATCGACGCCGTGGCCTTCAATCAGCCACGCGCCTTCCGGACCGTACACCCCGGTCTCGGCGGCCGTGGCAATGCCTCGGTCCACCAGCACGTTGCTCGAGGAGAGCCAGATCTCGCCGCCCCAGGTGCGCGCCCCGATCAGTTTGCCGAGCCCCAGCCGGCGGAAGCCCTCCGAGAACGCCTCGCCGTCGGACGCCGTGAACTGGTCCATCAGGACCACCATGTGTCCGCGAAAGGCGAACTGCATGTTCCAGATCGGCTTGCCAATCCTCGGCTGCCAGTAGAACCAGGCCTTCCGCAGCAGCCGCGCGAGCAGCCAGCTGTCGATGTTGCCGCCCCTGTTGTGGCGGACGTCGATGATGAGGCCGGCGCGGTCGTAGATCGGGTAGAACTCGCGTGTCCACTGCGCCATGTCGTCGGGGCCCATGGCCCTGAGGTGCACGTACCCGATGCGGCCGCCGCCGGTCTTCTCCACCGCCATCCGTCGGGAGTACTCCCAGTCATCGTAGCGGAGGTTGACGTCCTGCTGGCGCGTCATGGGCACGACGATCACGTCGCGCGCCGTGCCCCCGGCGGCCGGTTTCACGCGGAGCAGCACCTGCTGGTCGGCCTGCCCCCGCAGCAGCTCGCCGAGCTGCTGCGCCGATAGCGCATCCACGCCGTTCACCTGCTGGATGACGTCGCCGTCGCCCACGTCCACGCCTGGCCGGGCGAGCGGGGAGAGCCGATCCGGGCGATCCGGGTCCGCGCGATACACGTGCGCCACGCGGAATCCGCCGTTCGCCTCGTCGCGCTCCAGCCGGGCGCCGAGCGAACCGGGCCACACATCGTCACGGCCTTCACGCATGTCGCCGCCGTACACGAACATGTGGAGGGCCGACAGCTCGCTGACCATCTGTCCGAGCACGTCGGACAGCTCCTGGCGGTCCGTCACCCGGTCGACGAGCGGCGCGTACTTGGCGCGAACGGCCTTCCAGTCGAGGCCGTGCATGCCCCGGTCGTAGAAGTAATCCCGCTCGAGCCGCCACGCCTCGGCGAACATCTGCCGGAACTCGTCGCGGACGTCGAAGTGAAGCTGCCAGCCATCCAGCGGCACCACCGTCTTGTCGAGCTCCTTCGGCTCCTTCGGCGCCTTCTCGCCGGCGTCGATGACGAGCAGATCCTTCGCGCGACGGACGAGCACCTTCTTCCGATCCGCCGACAGCTCGTACCCCTGCACGTCGTCCAGAAAGGTGTCGACCTCGTGGTGCTTGTTGTCGACGGCCATCGTCTTCAGCGTGCGCTTCGACGCGCGGCCCGCGTCGCGAGAGATGAAGTACAGCCGCTTGTCGTCCAGCGACAACGAGCCGTAGTTGCCCGGTGCGAGCGGTACCTCCTCGAGGCGCGCCTCGATGCCGTCGAGTACAGCCTTGAATGTGTCCTTGTTCGCGTCGTCCTTCGCGTCTTCCTTCGTGCCCTTCGCGTCCTTTGTGTTGTTGTCCTTTGTGTCCTTTTCTTGTGTCTTTGTATTCTTCGTGTTCAGCTCGTCGTCCGGCCGGAACGGCGAGCGGAGGCCGGGCGCCATCGCCACCAGGTAGGCCTGTGCCTGGTGATCAAAGAAGGGTTCCGGTTCCCGCGAGCCCCACGGCGCACCGACGAGCGATTCGAAGTGCCGATCCGACAGCAGATAGAGCCAGTGCCCGTCGGCGCTCCAGGCCGGGCTGTAGCTGTCGTACCGGTCGGAGGTCACGGCCTGGATCCGGCCCGTGGATGCCTCCCACAGGAAGACGCGCGTCAGCAGGTCGTCTGAGGGCGCCGTGTAGGCGAGCAGCCTGCTGTCGGGCGACCAGGCCAGATCGTCGAAATCGCCGATCTGGTTCTCCGCGATCTTCGTGTCCTTCTTCGTCGTGAGGTCGAGCACCCAGAGCCGCTGGTTCTTGTCGGTGTGCGCCAGCCGCTTGCCGTCGGGCGAGGGCACGCCGTCCCACCGGAGCACGTCTCCGCCGGTCGTCAGCTGCGACGGCGCGCCGACGCCGTTGGCGGGCAGCGTCCAGAACTCCACCTCACCTGACGTGTCCGACAGGCCGACGATGGCCTTGCCGTCGGGCATGAAGCGCGCATTGCGCCAGCGCGCCTCCTTTCCGCGCGAGGCCTCGACGCGGCGGCCCTGTTCGGCCGGCAGGACGAAGATCTGCCCACGGGCGGTGGCGACCAGCCGATCGCCCGTGGGCGACAGGTGGACGGCCGACATCCAGTCGAACGGTTTCGTCACCCAGCGCTCGCGCAGCTGGTCGAAGTCCGACACGAGCGTGATGGGGACCACGGCATCGGTCTTCGCGGCGATGTCGTATATTCGGATGTCGGCGCCGTGCTGGTAGACGATGCGCCCCTCGGAGAGCGAGGGCGACTGCAGGTCGTAGTCGGCGTGGCGCGTCAGCTGAACGAGATCCGAGCCGTCCGGCTTCATCGACCAGAGATTCATCGTCCCGTCGCGGTCGCTCGCGAAGTAGACGCGCCCCTCCCAGAGCATCGGCGCCTTGCTGGTGCCGGCGTACGAGGCCGTCAGCGACACCGCATCCGCTGCGCCTTTCGCGAAAGACCAGATCTGCTGGGCCGAGCCACCCTGATACCGCCGTGTGTGGCTGGGCTGAGCCTGTAGCCGCGTGAAGAACAGCGTGCCGTTTGCGTCGTACGCACCGTCGGCCGCCTCAGCGAGCGGCACCGGCCTGCTGACCGACCTCACGGGATCCAGCCGCGACAATCGCAGGCTGGGCAGCGTGGCGTCTCGGTTGGTGGCGTAGAGGATCGTGCCGTCAGCCGTCCAGCCGACCGGGAACGCAGGCCCGCCGTCCCAGGTGAGCCGGCGCGGAGTGCCGCCGGAGAGCGGCAGGACGTACACCTCTTCGGGCCCTTCATATTCCGCGGAGTAGGCCACCCATCGGCCATCGGGTGACACCCGCGGCCGCGATTCCTCCGCCGGGTGCGACGTCAGGCGCTCGGCCACGCCGCCCTGAACGGGCGCGCGCCAGAGGTCGCCCTCGGCGGCAAACACGAGCGTCGAGCCCCACATGCTGGGGAAGCGGTAATAGCCCAGGGCCGTGCCCGGCGCCTGGGCGCCGATGTGCGCGACGCCGGCGGCGAGCACAGCCACGCCGAGAAGCAGTCGTCGTGTCATGACGTCTCCGGAAAGCGGTCACTGCTGCTGAGGTGTCGAGCCAGTGGGCGCCGGTGCGGCACGCTCGCCAGGCGTCGCCGGCATCAGCGTGGCGATGGTGTAGCGCGCCGCCGGGAAGTACAGGCGGAAGGCTTCGTGCAGCCGATCGGGCGTCAGCGCGTCGAGGCGGCTGGCGCGGTCCGGAATGGTGGCGGGGTCACGGCCGAGAATGAGGTCGGTCTGCAGCGACGAGAGCCAGTAGCCGTTCTGCCGTGATGCGGTCTCGAGCTCGCGACGCTGCTGCTCGCGCACCTTGGCACATTCCTCCGCGGTCGGGCCCGCGGCCCGCAGCTTTTCCACTTCGGCGAGCACCGTGTCGGTCAGCGAGGCCGCACGGTCGGGCGCGCTGCCGAAGTCGATGCTCATCGTCCCGTAGCCGGTCTCTGGCAGGACGTCGCTGTAGGACGCCGAGACGCTGTACGTGCCGCCGAGCGCCTCGCGCAGCAGGTCCCGCAGGCGGATCTCGAGCAGGTCGGCGGCGGCCTGGACGGCGGTCTTCTCGTCCTCGTCCGTGCCGGCGTAGGCGAAGTAGCTGATCACGGTCTCGCTCTTCGGCTCGCGGCCGACGTTCACGCGAATCGTCTGCACGGTCCCGGGGAAGCGCAGCCCGACCGGGCGCTCGCGGCTGGCCTGCCGGCCCGTCGAGGGCAGCGAGCCGATGTACCGCTCGACGAGCGGGACGACCACCGTGGGATCCATGGATCCCACGAGGAAGAACGTGAAGTCCGCGGCGTTGCCGAATCGGGACTGGTACGCCTCGCGCATGACGTCGAGCGACAGGCTCGACACCGAGGCCGTGGTGAACGGCTGTACCGTGTAGTTGTTCCCGGTGTTCAGCGCGTGGAGCCGATCCGTGAACACGGCCGCGGGGTTCTGCTCGCGGTTGGCGACCAGCGCCGTGAGCTGTCGCTGCATCAGCGCGAAGGAGGCCTGGTCGAAGTTCGGCGCGGTGAAATCCAGGTAGGCGAGCTGGAGCGCCGTTTCCAGGTCCTGCGGGCGGCAGGCGCCGCGCAGGCCGTGCAGGCTGCGGTCCACGAAGGGCGTGGCGCTGGCGAGCCGGCCGGCGAGCAGGCCGGCCATCTGCGGCGGGGTCATCCCGGCGACGCCTGCCACGTTGACGAGCGAGGCCGAGAGCACCGCGTCCAGGTACTGGTCCTGCGGCGCGGTCGAGCCGCCGCCACGCGCGTAGGCGCCAAGCAGGAGCTCGTCGTTCTTGAAGTCGGTGGGCTTCAGCCACACGTCGACGCCGTTCGAGAGCGTCAGCACCGTTACGCCGATCGCGTCGATGCGGCGCCGCGAGACCACCCGGCCCGGCGCGGGCTTGTCGGGCAGCAGCTCCGTGCGCGTCGCGGTCTGGGTCCATGGCGTGATGTCGGCCGTCGACGCGTCGGCGAGCGTCTGCCGGAGGTCGGCCGCCTCGGGGAGCTGCACCGTCGCCTTCTCGGGCGCCGTGGCGAGCACGACGCGGTTCTCCTCGCCCAGCAGATCGCGGGCCGTGGCGCTGGTCTCCTCGCTCGTGATGCCCGGCAGGAACCCCCGGGTCAGCTCCCATTCGGTCTGGATGCCGGGGATCGGCTCGCCCGTCAGGAAGTTGCGGACGTACTCGTCCGCGTAGCTGTCGCTCTCGGTCTTGTCGCGTTCGGCGACGGCCTGCTCATAGGCGGCGAACATCCGCCGACGCGCCTGGTCCAGCTCCTGGGACGTGAATCCGAACTGCCGCGCGCGGCGGGCCTCGGTCAGCACGGCGTCGAGGCCCTTCGCGATGCCCCCGTCGTCCACGCGGGCGCCGACCGTGATGGCCGTGGTCTTCGGCGTGAGGTCCTCTTCGCCGGTGCCGGCGGCGAGGAACGGGGCGTCCGGGCGTCGCGCGATCTCGGCGAACCGGAGGTTGAGCATCTGGAACGTCAGCTGCCGCACCAGCGTCCGGCGGTAGTCGCCCACGCGATCCTGCGGCGGCGTCGGGCCCATGTGCAGGACGCTGACGCGCGAGGCCTGCGCCTCCGGATCGGCGGCGACGTTGATCAGCGTGTTCTCGTGCGGAGGCAGTGCCTGGTCGGGAGCATCGGCCCGTGGGCGGCGTGCCCTGAGCTTGCCGAACGTCAACTCGATCGCGGCGACCATCACCTTCGGATCCACGTCGCCGACGACCGCCACCGCCATGCGATCGGGCCGGTACCACGTCTCGTAGAAGTCGCGGAGCCGCGCCGGCGTGAAGGTGCGGAGCGTTTCAGGGTTGCCGATGGGAATGCGGTCCGCGTACCGCGACTTGTAATAGAGCACCGGCGCCTGCTTCTCGAGCAGGCGGCTGCCCGCGCCCTGCCGCAGCCGCCACTCCTCGATGACGACGCCCCGCTCCTTGTCGATCTCGGCGGGATCGAGTGTCATGCCGCCGGCGAAGTCGCTCAACGCGAGCAGCGCCTTGTCCACGAGGCCTTCCCTGTCGGAGGCGACCTGGAGCATGTAGACCGTCTCGTCGAACGACGTGTAGGCGTTCACGTGCGGGCCGAAGCGCGCACCGGCGGTCTCGAAGTAGGACACGAGCTCGCCCGGCTTGAAGTGCGCCGTGCCGTTGAACGCCATGTGCTCGAGCATGTGCGCCAGGCCGCGCTGGTCGTCCTGCTCGTAGACCGAGCCGGCCCGCACGGCCAGCCGCAGCTCCACCCGATGCGCGGGACGCTCGTTCCGGCGCACGTAGTAGGTCAGGCCGTTCGGCAGGTGGCCGACCGAGACGGCCGGGTCCACCGTGAGACGGCTGTCGAGCGGCGGCAGGCTCGCCTGGGCTGACGCCGTGGCCGGTACCAGGCACCAGAGCAGCGCGGCGAGGACGCCGGAACGAAGGGCGGCGGCGCGGGTCCACGTCATGACCTCCTAAGGGTATGATCGGTCCGGCCTTCCCGCCAGTCCCTGTGATCGATCTCGAACGTGAGCTCGACTCGTTGTTCCAGGCGCCGTTTGCCGAGTTCGTCGGCGCCAGGAATGCCCTCGCCAGCCGCCTCAAAAAGGAGGGCCGCGAGGCCGAGGCGACGCGCGTGCGCGGGCTCGCCAAGCCGAGTTATACGGCCTGGCTGGTCAACCAGCTGTATTGGGGTGCACGGAAGGAGCTCGAGGCGTATCTGCGGGCCGCCGACCGGGTCCGGGCCGGCGAGAAGGCCGCCCTCGAAGGCCGCCGCGGCGGCGCCGGCGACGCGGCGTCGGCGCGGGCCGACGCGCTGAACGCCCTCATGGCCAGGGCCACGGCCCGGGCCGCCGACGAGGGGACGCCGCTCAGCCCCGCCCTCGCCGAGCGGCTGCGCACGACGCTCGACGCCATTGGCGCCTTCGGCAGCGCCGCCGCGCGCCACGCCCGCGGACGCCTGCAGGAGGATCTCGACCCGCCGGGTTTTGCCGCCCTCGCCATGCTCGGGGCGGCCGCGACGGCGGAGCGCCGCCCGCCGCCCCGGCTCGAGCTCGTCAAGTCCACTCCGGACCCCCGGATCGCGCAGGCCCGGGCGGCGCTGACCGACGCGCAGGTATCGGCGGGCCGCGCCGAGGACGCCCTGGCCGGCGCGCGCGAGGCCGAACGGCGGGCGCGGGCCGCCGTGGATCAGGCGCGCGTGCGGCTGGGCGACGCCGAGCGCGCCGTCAAGTCGGCGCGGGCCGAAGCCGAGACCGCACAGGCCGCGCTCAAGGCGCGCCAGGCCGAGACGCGGCAGGCGGCGGCCACGGCGCGCACCGCCGGACGGGCGCTGGAGAAGGCGCGCGACCGCGCGGGGGATTAGGGGATTTGATTGGAGGGATTTGACGGGGATTTCGGGATAGGAACCGCAGATTACGGCGATGACACAGATTGATTCGGGAGATTGTCGCGGGACCGGCGTCGCGGCGAAGCCGCGACGGTGAAGGACGTGAGGCCGGAGGAACGAGAGCCCACCAGCATTCAGCGGCTCTCGTTCCTCCGGCCTCACGTCCTTCACCGTGGGCCGCTTGCAGCGGCCCACGCCCGTCCCGCGACGCTGCCGTCAGCGTGACAGCGTGACGCGCATCTCCCAATCAATCTGCGTCATCACCGAAATCTCGTTGCCGTCCGTCACGGCCCGCTGTCGGAGAACGCTCGGCGTTCCGAGCTGGCCACGTAGCCGCGCCGCGCGCGCACGCGGTGCTGCGGCCGCGTGACGCGCACGCGCAGGCTGTGGAACCGCTCGTCGGGCGGGTGCGGCATCGTGAAGCCGAGCGTGTACTGGTGGTTCAGCTCCTCGGCAATCCGTGCGGTGGCCGGACCCAGCTCCGTCGTGTCCTTCACCACCTCGGTGTAGCCGCCCGTATCGTCGGTGACGGCGCGCAGCGCGTACGGATTGACCCGGGTGCTCAGGGCGCGGGGGTCGTCGCGATCGATGGCCACGGCATAGAAGAAGGCATCGCTCGCGGGCAGCTTCGCGCGCAGGTCCGACAGCTCGATGTCGCTTGCCGTGTCGGCGCCGTCCGAGATGATGACCGCCGCCGCCCGCTGCCGATGGCGCTTCTCGAACAGCGGCAGCGACGCGTTCACGGCATCGTAGATCGCCGTGCCGCCCCAGCCGTGCATGGCGTCCAGCGCCGGCCGGAGCGCCTCCGGGTCGGAGGTCCAGCGCGACGCAATCGTGGGGACGTGGTTGAACAGCACCAGCGCGTACTCGTCGTCTTTCGCCAGCAGCTCGAAGAGGAAGCGGTCCAGCGCCCGCCGCGCGTCCTTCAGGCGCTCGCCGATCATGCTGTCGCTGATGTCCAGCAGCACGGCCAGGCTGACCGGCACGCGGCTCGTGATGCACTGCGTCACGGTCTGCCGTACCCCGTCCTCGAAGATCTCGAAGTCGTCCGCCGTCAGATCGGTGACCAGCCGGCCGTCCGCGTTCGTCACGGTGGCCGTGACGGCCACCACTTCCACGCCGGTCTGGAACTTCCCGCGCTGGGCGGCTCTCCCCGCGGGGCGCTCCTGCCTCGTGCCGGCGGCGGCCCCCGACGGGAGGACCCAGCCGGCCGTGATCAGCGTCAGCAGCGCGCGCCGGGTGAGCATGAGGAATCATAGAAGAAGTGCGGCAGCACTGGCGCGAAAGCCGCGGGAATGGCGAGAATGTGGCCATGAGCCTCACACTTGGATGGATTGGCACCGGCATCATGGGCCGCTCGATGTGCGGTCACCTCCTGGCCGCGGGTTACCCGGTCGCGGTGCACACCCGCACGCGCGAGAAGGCATCCGCGCTGCTGGATCAGGGAGCGCGCTGGGCCGCCACGCCGGCAGACGCCGCCCGTGACGCGGACATCGTCTTCACCATGGTCGGCGTGCCGGCCGACGTGCGCGAGGTCTACTTCGGCGAGACGGGGGTGATCGCGTCGGCGCGCGCCGGCGCCGTGCTCGTGGACATGACCACCACCGAGCCGAGCCTGGCCCTCGAGATCGCGCGGACGGCCGGGGCCCATGGCGTCGAGGCGGTGGATGCGCCGGTGTCCGGCGGAGACGTGGGCGCCAGCAACGGCACGCTCTCGATCATGGTGGGAGGCGGCGCCGCGGCCGTCGGCCGCGTGCGGCCGCTGCTGGACCGCCTGGGCAAGAACATCGTGCACCAGGGCGGCCCCGGCGCCGGTCAGCACGCCAAGATGTGCAATCAGATCGTGATTGCGGGCACGATGATCGGCGTCTGCGAGAGCCTCCTCTACGGCGCTCGTGCCGGGCTGGACCTCGAGACGATGCTGTCGTCGATCCGGAGCGGGGCAGCCGGCTGCTGGACGCTGGAGAACCTGGCGCCGCGCGTGCTGGCGCGAAACTTCGATCCGGGCTTCCTGGTGGAGCACTTCGTGAAGGACATGGGCATCGCGCTTGCCGAGGCCCGCCGCATGAACCTGGCGCTTCCCGGCCTGGCGCTCGTGCACCAGCTGTACGTCGCCCTGCTGGCGCAGGGACGCGGCCGGCTCGGCACCCACGCCCTCATGCTGGCGCTGGAGCAGTTGAACAACTCCCAAGCTCCAACTTCCAACTCCCAAGGAGCAGGCACGTGAACGATTCCGTTCGACAACGTTGGGAACTGGGCTCTTGGGAGTTGGGAGTTGGGAGTTGGGAGGGAACGACCGGAGACATAGGTTACAGGTTAGTCCGGAGACATGGGTAACAGTTGGCCGCTATTCGTCAGCATTTGTTCTTGTCGTCAGGCGCGGAGCCAGCGAAGCTGGCGGAGCGCCCCGCAGTAATCTGCGAAGCAATTGGGTGAAGAGAGCGATGCCGTTCGTCGTACCGAGCCAGCGCGAGGGAGGCAAACCGGAGCGTCCAGATGCCGTCGTCGACCTCTTCAAAGGCGACGGACTCGCCCGCCAGCGGCGTGGCCACAAACAGCGGCGCGCCGGCCCACGACACGCAGCCGTTGCTGCTGACAAGTCGGACCTCCATGTGGCCGGGATACTCGAGTGCCGGCAGGCGCGACGGCAACGATCGGCGCGAGGGCTCGTAGTAGCTCGCCGGCGACTGATCGCGCAACGCCTCGTGGGGTCGGTCGTGATTGTATTCCGCGCAGAAGCGGACGAACCGACGTTGCTGAGCCGATGCGGTCGCCGCGGGCGGTCGCGCGGTTTCGGCTTTCAAGACGGAATGGAATTGTTCATGCGACCCGTTTTGCTCGGGATGCCCGGGCGCGATGCGCTCGGGCACGATGCCGAGTCGGATCCACCAGACCGACAGCGTCGACAGGCCGGCGAGGCCCGTACCGGCGAACGGGCCTCCGTTGTCGCTGCGGATACGGTCGGGCAATCCATAGTCGCCAAAGGCCCGTGCGAAGCGCCGACGCGTCGCAGCGGTCGTCCGGCCGAGCAAGGCGTCGCAGCGAAGCACGAAGCGGCTGAAGCCATCCCGCAGCGTCAGCGGATAGCAGTAGCGGCGGTCGCCGGTGCGGAATTCGCCTTTGAAATCGGTCGTCCACGTGGCGTTCGGTCTGGTGATCGGCGCCAGCGGCGACGGGGTGGCGGTCGGTGCGACGCGGCGCCGGCGGGGCCGGACCAAGCCACGCGCGTTCAGCAGGTCACACACGGTCGATCGGCTCGGCCAGGCAACAGCCGGCTCGCGGCGGGCCGCCACGGCGAGGAGTTTTCGCGCGCCCCAGCGCGGATGACGCGTCCGCAGAGCCACAAGGTGTCGATCAGCTCCGGGGCCGTCGCCCGTGGACTCTCGTGGGGGCGCCGCGACTGATCGTGCAGACCACGCGGGCCGGCGATCTCGAAGCGCCCCACCCATTTGTAGCCCGTTTTTCGACTGATGCGGTAGTCCGCGCAGAGCTCACTCATCGTCCAACACCCGGATTGCCATTCGGTCACGAACTGCATTCGAAGATTCATGGGCGACAGCTCCTGCCACGGCATCGCATCCTCCAGCGAAACAGTGGCGAAAAGTGTTACCCATGTCTCCGGACTGTTATGTTACCTATGTCTCCGGACTGAACCGAGTTGGGAGTTGGGAGTTGGGAGTTGGGAGTTGACGATTACTTCTCGGCGGCCACCGCCGCATCCACCGGATCCCCCCTGAGCCACGCGGCCACCTGTTCCCGCGTCCAGTGGTGGTCGTCGTTGAGGTGAACGATGAGCGCCCCGATGGGCACCTGCTTCCTGCAGCCGGCCGGGCACCGGCGGGAGGTGTTCTCCAGGCAGTCGAAGAACCGGTCGAGGCGCCGCGGCATCGCGTCGTGGGCGTCCGCCGGCAACAGGTACACGCCCTCGTAGGCCGCGCCCAGCGCGCAGGACCCGCCTTCGGGCCCGAAATAGCTGCCGAACGACTGCACCGGCCGGCGGCGCGCGCCAGTCAGAATCGCCTCGGCCAGCTCCGCCTGATCTTCCTTGTGGCTGTGCATGCCGCCTCCTGGGGGCAGACCTGAAGGTCTGCGCTGCACACGAGGGCCCACGTCCACCCTCCGGCTCTTCCAAAAGCGTGCCGCCGCGTGATGGCCGAGAAGGTCGCCGATCTCGAGCCTTCCGTCAAGCGCATTGGTCTCCGGGTGTCCGCTCCCGGACACCGTTCGCGCGGCCGTGGGACGGTTTCCGTTCAAGCCCGGCCGTGTTTCTGCCGATGTATGGAAGGGAAACCGTGCCCGATGCTTGAAATGCCGCGCACTCGCGTGACACGCTGCGCCCTGACCGGCAGGTCCGGGGCGACGGCGGCAGTCTGCGTGGCCCTCGCGGCCCTTTCGGTCGCGTCCCCGCATGCCGGACCCACCGGGCGCATCGTCGGCCGCGTGCGGCTGGTGGCGGTTGCCAGCTCCAGGCCGCTGGCCATTGCCTACTCGTCGCGCTGGCAGCCGGCGCAGGGGCATCCGCCCAGCGAGATCAGCAACGTGGTGGTCTACCTGCAGGGCATGCCGACGACCCCGGTGCCCCAGCGCCAGTACGAGCTCCGCCAGGAAGGGGAGCTGTTCCTGCCGCACGTGCTGCCAATCGGCCGCGGGGCACGCGTCAGCTTCGTGAACGCGGACCCCTATTACCACAACGTGTTCTCGCTCTCGCGCGTGGGCACCTTCGACCTCGGCCGCTTCCCCCGGGGACAGTCGCGCGACCGGCAGTTCCTGGAGCCCGGGCTCGTGAAGGTGTTCTGCCACCTCCACTCGGAGATGAGCGCCGTGATCATGGTGCTCAATCATCCCTGGTTCGCGACCCCCGGGTCCGACGGCGGGTTCGTGCTCGCGAACGTGCCCGCAGGCCGCCACACCATCGCCGCGTGGCACGAACGCATCGGGGAAGCCAGGACGGCAGTGGACGTGCCGGCCGGCGGCACCGCGAAGGTCGAGTTCGTGCTGCCCGTCATCGAGCCGTGACCCTGCCACCGGCCGCGCTGCGTGAGCCGCCCCGCCTGCTCGTCCGGACCCTGTTCGCAACCTTCGGGGCGATGGTCCTGCTGCTGGCGGCGGTCTTCCTGACGCTCACGATCGACACGCGCGCGCGCGTCACGCGCGACGTCGCCACCAACCTCGACGCGTCGCAGCGGGTGTTTGCGGCGCTCGAGCGCCGGCGCCAGGAAGAGGTCCGGCTGCAGATGAGCGCGCTGGCCGAGAACCCGACGCTCAAGGCGGCGCTCGACACGTACCAGACCGAGTCGCACCGGAGCGACCGCCCCTCGCTCGATCTCGTCACCACCGTGGAGCGTGAGGTCCAGCGCCTGGCCGTCCACGTCGCGGCCGACGCGGTGGTCGTCACAGACGACAGCCATCACGTGCTCGCCAGCGCCGGGCCCGGGGCGGCGGCGTGGCCGCGCGCCGCGCTGGTCGGGGAAGTGGCCGGCTCGGCCGATGCCGACGTCGTCATCTCGCGGCCCGCGGCGACATTCCGGGTTGTGGCGGTGCCGCTGCACGTCGGGGGCGCCGTCATCGGCCACCTGCTGCTGGCAACCGCGATCGATGCGGAGTACGTGCACGAGCTGTCGGCCCTCTCGCGGGCACAGACGGCCGTGCTCGTCGGCGGCCGGGTGATTGCCTCCACGCTGTCGGCGAGCCGCAAGGCACAGCTCGAGACCATCGCCGCGCTGCCCGAGCAGGGCATCGTGGACCTGGGCGGAGAGCCCCATGCCATCCGCCGGCTGTTCCAGGCCGGCGACGCGGGGTTCTACGCGGTGGACTCGGTGGACGCCGCGGCCGCCGGCGCCACCAGGGCCGCGCTCGAGGCCATCAGCATCATCGCGTGCGGCGCGCTGGCGCTCGGCGCCGTCGTCAGCTTCTGGCTGGCGAGGACGCTGGCGCACCCCATCGACCAGCTGTCGCAGCAGCTGCACCGCATGGCCAGACTGCACGAGTTCTCGCGGCAGCTCCCCCGGCTCGGCTCGAGCCGTGAGCTGGACGCCCTCACCGACACGTTCAACGAGCTGATGGCGTCGCTGGTGGCGGCGGAAGCGGCGACCGAGGAGGCGTACCTGGCCGCCATCAAGGCGCTGGCCGCGGCGCTCGACGCGCGCGATCCGTACACCGCGGGCCACTCCGAGCGCGTGAGCACGCTCGCGGCGATGGTCGGCCGCGAGCTCGCGCTGCCGGACGAGGAAATCGAGGTGCTGCGCCTCGGCGCCCTGCTGCACGACATCGGCAAGATCGGGATCCGCGACAAGGTCCTCACGAAGACCGGTCCGCTCACCGACGAGGAGTTCGAGACGATCAAGACGCACCCCACCGTGGGTGCGCACATCCTGCGGCAGGTGCCCTTCCTCGCCGCGCACATGCCCATCGTGGAGCTCCATCACGAGCGGCCGGACGGGCGGGGGTACCCGCACGGCCTGTTCGGCGCCGCGACGCCGCTGGTGGCGCGCATCGTCCACGTGGCCGACGCGTTCGACGCGATGACCTCGGCGCGTGCCTACCGTCCCGCCCAGCGGAGCGCGCACGCGATCGCGGAGCTTCGCCGCTGGAGCGGCACCCAGTTCGACGAGGACGTCGTGGACGCCTTCATCCGGGCCTGGGATCGCCAGTCCGCCGGGGACGAGGATCCCGGCATGCCCGGACCGATCGACCTGGTCGTCGACGAGACCGAGACCGAGCCCGGGCTCCGGGCCGCCGGAGGCCGGCGGTGAGCGGGTGGCGCCGGACGGTCGTTCTGTCGTTGCTCTGTGCTGCCGCCGCGCCGGCCGCCGCCCAGGAGTACCAGCCGGCGCCGGCGCCAGGTGCGCGCGTGGGCGCAGACAGCGTGATGTCGGCCGATTCGCTGTCGACGTCGAACGGGCAGCGGGAGACGGCGACGCTCGATCTGGCGGGTGTCTGGCGGCTCAGGCCCGGCATGGAACTGGCGGCCCGGCCGGTGCTCTACCGCAACCGCGCCGGGGAGTGGCGCGCCGACGTGTACCAGCTTGCCGTGCGGTTCGATCGTCCCGGGGCGATCCGGTGGCGCTGGGAAGCCGGCTATCTGCCTTCGCCCGTCGGCATCCTGTCGCTCGAGACGCGCGCCGATCAGAACCCGCTCATCCTTCCTGCGACGAGCTACACGGCGGCGCTGCCTTCGTTCGAGGAGGGCACTCCCACGGTACAGCTCGCCTCGCCCCTGTACCCGCTGGCCGTTCAGGCGACGGCGTTCGCCGCGCACTGGGATGCGCGCGCCGCCGTGCTCGGCAGCTCGCCCGTGCGCGTCCGGCCGCTCACGGGCGCCGACAAGCCGCCGGCCGCCCCGCAGCTGGCCGTCGGCGGGGGCGTCCTGCCCTGCATCGGGCTGCGGCTCGGCGGCTCGTTCGTGTACGGCCGCTACGCCAGCGCCGCGGAGGTCGCCGATCCCTCGCGCGGCGATCGCACGGCGACCACGGTCGGACTCGACGCCGACTACTCGTTCGGGTACACCCGCGTCTACGCCGACTGGGTGCACACGGCCTACGAACGCGCCACCGACACGGCACGGGCGTCCGTCCTGACGCTGAGCGCAGTCCGCACGCTGAGCCCTCGATGGTTCGTGGCCGTGCGCGCGCAGCGCGAAGCCACGTCGAACCGCCTCGAGGCGCCGGCCTACCAGGACGGCCCGTACGGCGGCGACGGTCACACGTATTACCTCTCCGCTCCGCGGCACGAGGCGGCGTGGGTGGACGCGGGACCGGCCAGCGCCTTCAGCGTCGAGTCGTCCGCGGGCTACCGGCTGACGCCCGGGGTCACCTTCCGCATCGGCTACGTCGGCTACCGCGCCTGGGCCCCTTCGACAGGCTCAGGCCAGGCTGCCGAGGGGCTCTCGCACCACGCCGCCGCGTCGATCGTGTGGTCGCGTCGCTGGCGCTGAGCGCTATCCGCCGGCCTGCCACCGTCGCACGGCATCGAGCGGGTAGAGGAGCATCAGGATGTTCAGGGCCAGGTTGTCGCGAATCATGTAGCCCACGAACAACTCCATGCCGATCGTCAGCAGCACGGTGACCCACACGGGCAGCCGGGCGGCCAGGTGGAAGCCCACCACCATCGCCAGGATGTCGGAGACCGAGTTGATGACGCTGTCGCCGTAGTAGTCCAGGGAGATCGTCGCCGCGCGATAGCGATCGATGACGAGCGGCGTGTTCTCGACGATTTCCCAGGTCGCCTCGAGCAGCGTCGCCGCCAGCAGCCGTGCGCCGAAAGGCAGCCGCCGCGCCAGCAGCCACCACAGCAGGAAGAACCCGAACCCGTGGATGACGTGCGAGAAGGTGTACCAGTCGGTGAGGTGCTGGGAGTTCTCGGCGCTCTGCACCACGCCGTGCCAGAGCTTGACGTAGCCGCACTTGCAGATCGCCACCCGGCCCATCAGGAGCAGCGTCGTGGCCGCCGCCGCGATGACGGCGGCCGTGGCGAGGTACCAGACGCGAGGACGGACCGTCGCGGCGCGCACGCGCGGCCACGATAGCAGGTTCCCGCGAAAACCGTGTAATCTGCCGACCTCGGTGCCCGTCGTGGCACGGTGGAGGCGGCGATGGCTGAGCGCGTGGTGCAAGCTCTCGTGCGGAGTGTCCTGACGACGGTCGTCGCCGTCGGCCTGGCGACCCCGGCCGCGCCGCAGACGGCGCCGTCGGGCAATGTGCTCGTGATCCGCGCGGCGCGATTGTTCGACGGCCAGGGCTCGTCCACGTCCCCGAACGCCGTGATCGTCGTCCGGGACGGCCGCATTGCCGGCGTCGGCGCGCAGGCCCCCATCCCGTCGGGCGCACGCGTGATCGATCTGGGCGACGCCACGCTGCTGCCGGGCTTCATCGACGCCCACACCCATCTCACGATGGAGTCGGGTCCGAACTGGTACGAGGACACCGTCGACGACCTGCGGCGCACGATTCCCGAGAAGGCGATTCGCGCGGCCGAGAACGCGCGCAGGACGCTGATGGCCGGCTTCACCACCGTCAGGGACGTGGGATCCAGCGACTACCTCGACGTCGGGCTGCGCGACAGCATCAACGCGGGCGTGACGCCGGGCCCGCGCATGCTCGTCGCTGTGTACGCGCTCGGCGCGCGCGGGGGCCACTGCGACGTGACCGGGTTTCCCTACCAGCTGTTCGGGAAGGAGACCGGGCCGGCGCAGGGCATCGCGAGCGGGCCGGATGGGTTCCGTGACGCGGTCCGCTACCAGATCAAGTACGGGGCCGACGTGATCAAGGTGTGCGCGACGGGCGGCGTGCTCTCGCTGGCCGACGAGGTGGACACGCCGCAGCTGACGCAGGCGGAGATGGACGCGCTCGTGGACGAGGCCCACCGGCTCCGCAAGAAGACCGCGGCGCACGCGCACGGCGCCACCGGCGCCAAGGTCGCCATCCGTGCCGGCATCGATTCAATCGAGCACGGCTCGTTCCTGGACCAGGAGGCGCTCCAGATGATGAAGGAGCGTGGCGTCTATCTCGTCCCCACGATCATGGCGGAAGAATCGGTCTCCGGCCGGATGGGGGACCGCGTGTTCCCGCCCGCGATTGCCGCCAAGGGCAAGGCGGCAGCGGCCGCTCACACCGCGATGATGACGCGCGCCATCGCGCTTGGCGTGAAGATCGCGCTCGGGACCGACTCCGCCGTGACGCCGCACGGCCTGAACGCCCAGGAATTCGGCCTGATGGTGGATCGCGGCATGACCCCGGCGGCCGCACTGCAGGCCGGGACCATCAGCGCGGCCACGCTCCTCGGCCTCGACAAGGACATCGGCACGATCGAGGTGGGCAAACAGGCGGATCTCGTGGCCGTGCCCGGCGACGTGCTCGCCAACATCAAGGCCACCGAACATCCGGTGTTCGTGATGAGGGCCGGGAAGGTGGTTCTCGGGAAGCAATAGCGGTTCGCGGGGTCTCAGGTTCACGGTTCACGGTTCACGGCTCACGGGTTCGAGCCGCGGACCACCGGGCGAGGCGGTCGGGCATCAGGCGGCGGAGTGCGCGGGTTCGGCGGCACCACCGGTCCAGCCGCCGCGCCTGCCGGGCATCCCACGCGAATCCGTACGCCTCGCGGATCGGCGGCGGCAGCCAGCCGATCGCGGCGAGCGGCACGATCGAGGACCAGGGCCACAGCAGCGCCCCGCCCGGCGGCTCGACCACTGCCCGCGCGAGCTCCCTGGCGGCACCCGTGACGGCAATCGCGCCGCTGCCGAGCATCCTTCCCAGGTAGTCCTCGAGCGTCGCGTTCGAGGCCGGGACCATCCCTGCGGGAATCCGGAGCCGCCAGCCCGCCTCGCTCGCCTCGGCGCAGAAACGGTCGCGCTCGCCCGGCGGAAGGGGGCCGACGAGCGCCTCGTAGGCGAGCGGCAGCGAGTCGAGCAGCGTCGCCTGCACCCACGTCAGGAGCGCCGGATCGGTGGCGGTGTACGGAGTGCCCGCGCTGAATCGCCCGGCGCCCTCGACCAGCACGCCGTGCACGCGATCGTGAATGGCGTTGATGCCGGTGGCGGCGGCGGCCGTCTCTTCCCCGGACCCGAAGGTCAGCGCCAGCATGGCCTGGATCGTGCCGTGCAGCCGCCGGAACCGCGTCAACCGGCCCTCGCGAAACGTGCTGTGGTCGGCCACGCCCTGCGCGACGAGCGGGTGGGCCAGCTGCATGAGGATGGCGCGCCCCCATCCCAGCACCACCAGCCGCTCCCCGTTGATTCGCCCGGAGGCCGTCAAGGTCTTCAATGGCTCAATCGTCAATCGTCAATCATCAATCATCAATGATCAATGACCCGGTCGTACGATGAACTGCTCCAGCGTGCCGTCGGGCATGGTGAAGGTGGTGATGCGGAGCGTGCGCTTGCCGCAGACCGCCACGAAACTGCGGAAGATCATGCCGCCGCGGCGCGACTCGCGTTCGGCGGTGAACGAGCCCGGCGTGCCGAGCGGGCCAAGGCTCGACGCCAGGTCCTGCAGGGCCTGCGGGCTGAAGTAGTCGTTCGCGTTCGCGGTGAACAGGCTGCGGTCGATCCGGCCGTGCTGGAGCCCGTCGAAGATCCGCCGGGCCTGAACCATCGGCCCCTCGCCGGCCGGCCCGAGCAGCAGCGACGCGATGCTCCCGGCGGCCTGCGCCGAGGCGTTGGTCGCGTCGAGGTTCGTGAGGACGACGACCGCGAGGCGATCGTCCGGGTACACGAGGTTCTGCGCCGTGAAGCCCGAGATTTCGCCCCCGTGGGAGAGCTCGCGATGCCCGCCGGACAGGGACACGTTCATCCCGAGGGCATAGCCGGTCCCGGCGCCGTTGGCCAGCCGGACCTCCGTTTCGAGACTGTCGTAGGAGCGCGGCGCCAGCACGCTCCGATCGATGATCGAGATGTCCCACTTCGCCAGGTCGCCGGCCGTCATCGCCAGCTCGCCCGCCGCGAAGATCCAGCCCACGCCCTCCTTTGGCGCGGGCCGCGCCGGGCCCAGTCCGTAGCGCGTGTAGCGGACCGGGTCTCCCGGCCCGAGCGGCGCCAGGTCCACGTTGGTCACGCTCGTCATCCCGAGCCGCCTGAACACGCGGTCGGTGAGCAGATCGTAGAGCGGCCTGCCGGCCGCCTTCTCGACGATGAGCCCGGCGATGACGTAGTTGGTGTTGCTGTACTGCCACGCCGTGCCCGGGTCGAAGTCGAGCGGGATGCGCGCCCAGCCGTCGAGGATGGCCTGCGCGTCCGTGGGCTTCAGCATGCCGGGCATGACGTAGTCCTGCGGCCAGTAGTCCTGATAGCCGGAGGTCATCGAGAGGAGCTGACGGATTGTGACGTCGCCCGCGCGCGTCAGGTTCGGCAGGAAGCGCGAGACCGTGTCGTCGAGGGACAGCTTGCCCTGCTCGGCCAGCAAGAGGATGGCCGACGCGCAGAACTGCTTGCTGATCGACCCGATGCTGTAGCGCATGGCGGTCGTCGCCGGCGTGTGCGACTCGAGGACGGCCGTGCCGTATGCGTGGGTGTAGGCGATGCGTCCGTCGCGTACGACCGCAATCGACGCGCTCGGGGCGCCCGTGGAGGCCAGGGCGTCCTCGACGGCGGCGTCGATTTTCGCAGCGAGGTCCGCGGGGAGCGGTTGCCGGGCGCGGGCGGGTGCGGCCGCGAGCGACAGGGCGACACAGACCAGGGCGATGCGCATCGGCGGATGGTAACGCAAGTCGTCGCCACAGGACGGTTCCATCGCTCCCGGGCGTGGACCGGGAGTGTGGCGCTCGAGGATCCGTTCACTCTGTCCGCAGTGCGATCACCGGATCCACCCGACCCGCGCGCAGTGCCGGGCGAAACACCGCCAACGCGGCGGCAATCACGAGCAGAATGGTGACGACGAGAAAGACAACCGGATCCCGGGTCCCCAAGGGGACCGGCATGCGGCTCAATCCCTGCTCCATCGCCTGTGCCGCGACAGCCGCCACCACTATCCCCGCCGCCACGCCGACCACAACCGGCACCAGGGCCGAACGCATCACGAGCCGCAGGATCTGGCCGCGGTTCGCCCCGAGCGCGAGACGAATGCCCATCTCTCTCGTTCGACGATTCACCACGAAGGACACGACGCCATAAATGCCCACCACCGACAGCAGCAAGGCCACCACTCCCAGAGCAAGGACCAGCCGCATGATCGCGGCAAATCGTGCCGCCACCTCATCCATCTGGGACCGCACCGTGCGGGGCGTGACCCTCAGGTCGGCATCCATTTCCTTCACCACGGTCTTGAGCGCCGCGACCAGGGGAGTCGCCGCACCGCGGAATCGAATCATCAGCGAATAGCCCATGGTGGCTGGATTCCACAGCCGATAGAGACGCGGGCCTTCGGCGACTCCAAAATTCGATTTTGTATTCTGCACGACCCCGATGATCTGAAGACGGCGTCCCGCGGCATCTTCGACCACTTTGCCGACCGGATCTTCGCTCGGCCAGAATGTCCGGGCAAACGTTTCCGACACCACCACCTCATCGCCATTCGAGCCCGTCGCCCTGCGCGATCTGGGGAAGGTCTGCCCCACCACCAGGGCAATGCGAAACGTCGCAAAGAACTCCGGCGAGACGGAATTCACCTCGACGCGACGCTCCGCCTCCTTCGGCTCGCCGGGGAGCCTGACGCTCTCCCCAGGCACATCGACGCTCGTGCCCCAACCGGGCGCCCGGCTGGCATAACATGTCGTCTCCACCCCCGCCAGCGAGCGCACACGCTCGGCCATCGTGTCGTAAAACCCCGCCGTCGCGTCGTGGCGCGCCGGATCCGGTTCCAGCGGGACTGTCAGAACCTGGCGCGTTTCAAAGCCCGGCTCGACGTTGAGCATCGACCATTCTGCGCGCACGAAGATTCCCGCGCCGACCAGCAACACCACGCTCATTGCCACCTGCGCCGCCACGAGCAAATCCCGGAGCCGCCACCGGCCGGCGCCGAAGAAATGTTCCTGCCCTCTTAGCGCGGCCGTGATGCTGGCACGGGCCGATCTGAGGGCCGGCGAGAATCCGGCCAAGCCTCCCGCCAGCAACGTCGCGACAGCGAGGTAGAGAAAGACCGGCCAGTCAGGTGCGAGGGGATAGTTCGGCGCCTCCGTGAAGAGTTTTTCGAAGATGGCGGGGATTTGGTAGGCAAGATACGCACTCAGCGCCCCGGCGCCCAGCGCCAGCGTCGCACTCTCGGCGAGCAACATTCGCAACAATCGTCCCCGGCCCGCCCCGAGCGCCAGCCGCACCGCCATCTCCCGCTGCCGCGCGGCGGCGCGGGCGAGCAGCAGCATCGTGACGTTGATGCACGTGAGCAGCAGCACGAGGGACACTGCTCCCAGAACCAATGGCGGTACCCATTGCACCGTCGCCCGCAGGCTCGGCTCTTCCACGAGCGAGCCGTTGGTCACGAACATCGTCGTTTCCCGCCCGGGCTGCAGCCGGTCCTGCGCCTTTGCGAGCACCACCAGTTCCGCCAGAGCCGTCTCGCGTGACACGCCGCGCTTCAATCGCCCGTCGACGATCAACCACGGCGCGTTCGCATTCTCGAACAGATTGTCCCGCTCGCCGGCGAGCGCGGGCTGCATCGTAAATGGAATCCAGACACCCGGGCCGCGAAGCCGGCCGGAGAATCGCGCCGGCGCAACGCCGATCACGGTGAATGGGTGACGATTCAAGGTCACCACCCGACCGACCATCTGCGGATCGCTGTCGAACCGCTTTCGCCAGACTTCCTCGCTCACGACGATGACCGGCGCCGCGCCTGGCACCGCGCATTCGTCGGGGCGGAACAGCCGTCCGAGCTTCGCGCGCTCCAGGCCGTACACCGAAAAGAAGTTCGGCGTGACGAGGAGCATCAGCTGCGGCTGGCCATCGTCATCGATTGTGGCGCGTTGAATCGCCCAGCCGGCGAGATCGCTGAACCCGCGACTGTTGTTCTTGTAGGCGCGATAATCGTTCAACGAGATCGCCCCGGGCATCCGGGGCTCTTCGTCCTGGCCAGCGTATGCCGGAGACAAATGAACGTAGGTGGCCGGGTGATCCGCCACCCGCGCCCGCAACAACAGGCCGTTGATGATCGAAAACACACCGGTGTTTACCCCAATGCCCAACGCCAGCGTCAGCACCGCCACCGACGTAAACCCCGGAGTCTTGCGCAGGCCGCGCAAGGCAAAGCGGACATCGAGGAAAAGCTGCTCTGCCCACACCCACGCGCGCCCATCGGGAGAACGTTCCTCGATGTGCTCCTGACCGCGGAATGCGCGCCGGGCTGCATAGCGCGCCTCGTCCGGCGACATGCTGCGGGTGATGGGTTCTTTGCGGAAAATGGTGCGGAATTTTCGCAGGAGTGTCATGATTTCATCTCGTCACTCGTCACTTCGCGCGCAACGCTCCCGCGCCCTTCCTCCCGCAGCTCGACCTGGTGCACGGCGGAATCGACCGGGGCCTTCGATCGTTTCACACCCACCGGCCGGTCCGGCCTTCCGCACGCCGCTACGCATCCTCTGTCTCAGAGAACCTCACAGAGAACGGGGGCAGCGAGGAGGAGCGATCCGCTGGGCCAGCGTCCGGGAATGGGCCTTACTCCGGCGCACGGAATCGGAACCGCGAGCGCCATCACGCCTCGAGCTTCGTCAACTCGTCGAAATGGGTGTCGTCGTGCGCGACCTCGAGGCCGTGGATCTTGGCGCACGCAAAGACGAGGAGATCGGCAAGAGGAACGGTCACGCCAGACGCCCGGCCGCGATCGGCGAGTTGAATCGACAAATTCCAGACCTCTCCGGCGATCTCGAAATCGGGAATCAGCGCCTCATAGCGACGAAGTGTCTTGCGCTCGGCGTCGTTCGTCACGCCACGCCACAGTTCGAGTCGCACGACCGGACACCATGCGGCCTCGCCGCTCGCCAGGAGGGCGTTCACGCGATCACGTTTCGCCGGATCGCCACTCTTGCGCAGTTGGTGCACCCAGAGCGAGCTATCGACGAGGACGGGCATTCAGATCCCGATCGCGCGTGGCGTCCAGCGCCTCGATGTCGTCGTTGGTGGGAAACCGGTCGCTGAACGTGCCGGCGTACTTCACCAATTCGGCCATCCGCCGCCGGCGATTGAACTCTTCCAAGACCTTGACGACCGCTTCACGTTTGGTGGTCGCGCGCGTGAAGCGCATGGCGTCTCGCAGCTCGTCCTCTGGAATATCGATCGTCGTCTTCATGCTTCCATTCTAGCGCTATTGGGATTCACATGTCACCCACTCAGGAATCCTCAGGACGTCGTGCCGGATGCTGGTGCTGGCTTCACGCCTCGAATCAGTCCACGGAGAGGCGGGAAATCCGCGGCCGAGGCACGAGCACCGCCAGTGGCTAATCCCTCGCTGTCGAGGAGCGTCCGCGTGTCGCCGCCTCCCAGAACCGAAGGGCGTCGAAGACCCATCCCTCGGCGCTCGTGCCCGTGCCGAGCCCGAAGCCATGGCCGAGGTTCTTGTACTCGTGGAACTCCACCTGCGTGCCGGACTTCCGCAAGGCCTCCACGCGCCGTTCCATGACGGCTGGAGGGGCGATCCCATCCTCCTCACCGACGACGACGAACGTGGGAGGCTCGACCGAAGCATGATCGGAATGCCCGGTATACGCCATCACGACGGTTGATGGCCCGGGAGCGTCGGCGCCTCCGTACGCCGCCAGGCCGTGCGACCCGATCGCGGCGGCCATCCGCGCGCCCGCCGAGCTCCCCCACAACGAGTACCCGTCGGCGCCGACGCCGAGCGATGCGGCACTGCGGAGGATGTACGAAAGGGCCGCAGCCAGGTCCTCGGTTGCCACCCTGCCGCCATGCCCGGCTCGGTACCTCAGCACGAACGCGTTGTATCCCCTGCTGCTGATGGCTGCCGCATAGGGGAACCCCTCATGGACCGAGCCGACATACGCGAATCCGCCGCCCGGGGCGATGACCGCGAATGGCGCACCGGGGCGACCCCGGAAGAAGAACAAACCCGTGTTGTTTCTCGCGGGCTGCTGCTGCGTCTGCGCGTCGGAGTAGAAGCGGTAGAACACGGTCTTGCCGGCGGCCACGTCGTCGATCATGCGGTTCAACGCGCTCGTGATCGTCTCCGGATCGATATGGGTGTGGTACGGCAGCAGCGAGCCGATGCGCGCCAACGGCAGGTCCTCATCGTAGGCGCGGTCGTCCCACGGCAGGATGAGCGGGGCGAATCCGGCGAGCGCCGGGTGGCGCAGGAGATCGCCGATGGTGTCGTGGATGCCGAGGTGGTCGCCGTGACGTGCGCTCACATCAGTGGGTTTCGAGCCAGGAGCGGCTGCCGCCTGCGGGCCCAGCGAGAGCATCGCGGCAGTCAGCGCGGTGCAGGTCGCTCGCACGGTCACTGCGGGATGAGCAACCGCGTGGACCGGGAGGGCCGTGCTCACGGATCGGACCGCGTCCCCGATTCGGTGGCCAACTGCGTCACGTCGAGCCGCGCTTTCCAGGGATCGGGTCCGGCGCCCGCAGAGCCATCGCGCCGGAACTGGAAGATCACGTCCTTGCCGGGATCGTGACGCGGCCAGGCCGGCAGGCCCGTGCCGTTCGGGTCGCCGGTCCTGGCGAAGTTGACCCAATAGGCATGCGCCATCCGGGCGACCGCCTGATCCCCGGGCGTCAGCGTCGAGCCCGGAGGGGCCGTCAGCGTGTCGAACACGAAGCCGATCTCGCCGCCGTGCGGGGCGCCGTCCTTGAATCGGTCGCGCATGGCACTCTGGACGTAGCCGAAGCGGTAGAGATAGACGTGCAATCCTTTGGCGGCGAAGGCGTTTGCGGCAAAGCGGGCCGGCTCGGCCTGGCCAAAGTCGTTGTTGGCCCTCGCCAGCAGGGTGGCGAAATCACCGGTTCCGTCGGGGTCGTAGGCCGCGTTCGCCTGGGCGCTCCACCGGCCGAACCGGGCGAACAGTTGCTCCTTGGTGGTGGCGTTGATCCGGCGGCCGGCCGTATCGCCGGTGTTGCTTCCGAGCATCAGCGGAACGGGCGCCTCGCGCCCGGCCTTGTACGCGCTCTCGGCCGTCTCGGTCACCAGCCGGCCGTCGAGGATCGGCGTCGTCTCGATGCGCGGAGCGTCCGCCCCTTGCGGGCCGCCGCGAAGGACCTGTTCGGCGCTGAGGGCACGCAGGCTCGCCAGCGCGGCCTGATCCGTGCCCTCGATCCCCATGGAACGCGCGAAGTTCATTCCGATCGTCTCTGCCGACACCGGATAGTTCGGATCGACGCCGTCCTCGCGCATCGGCCGTGCGGTGAGCACGCTGTCGCGGGAACCGCCGGACTCGACGATGGCCTTGTCGAACAGACCGCGGGCCTGCGGCATGGCGAGCAGGCTGTGCACCGAGACACCGCCCGCGGAAAAGCCAAAGATGGTGACATTGCCGGGATCGCCTCCAAAGGCGGCGATGTTCCGCTTCACCCATTGCAGGGCCGCGAGCTGGTCCATGTACGCGTAGTTGCCCTTGGGCTCGTCGGGGCGCTCGCGGCTCAACGCGGGGAAGGCGAAGAAGCCGAAGCGCCCCACGCGGTAGTTGAGGCTGACGAGGACGACGCCCTGCTTTGCGAACTGGGTCCCCGACGTGCCGGGCCAGGCGCTCGAGCCGCCCACGAACCCGCCCCCGTAGATCCAGACCATCACGGGCAGCCGGGAGGCGGTCGGGGCGGCGGGGCGCCAGACGTTCAGGAACAGGCAGTCTTCCGATGGAACCGGCGCCGGGGCTGCACCTGGGGGCGGGGGAGGACCGAACCGTCCCTGCATGCAGTCGGCCCCGAATTCCGCGGCCTGGCGCACGCCTGTCCACGGCGCCACCGGCTGCGGCGGCCGCCACCGCAGGTCGCCCACGGGCGGCGCCGCGAAGGGGATGCCTTTGAATGACTCGACACCATCGGCGACCACGCCTTGCACCTGGCCGCCATCCACCCGGACGACCGGGGGCATCTGCGAACGCGCGGTGGCGCCGACACCCAGGGCCACCGCAAGGCCCGCCAGCGAGCACAGCAGCAGCCTGGTCACACCGGCTCTGTCGCCACGTTCTGCGCGCATACGTCACCCCTCACTGAAAGCTGGCTCGCATCCCGCTCGCCCTTCTACCGGTATGAGTGCTTCAGCACGGCCTCGGGCAGCCGCGCGCCCTGCACCTCGATCCTCGCGGCGGCGTCCGCCATCCTGCCGAGGTCGTCAGGGGTGAGCTCGACGTTGACCGCCCCGAGGTTCTCCTCGAGCCGGTGCAGCTTCGTCGTCCCCGGGATGGGGACGATGAAGGGCTTCTGCGCGAGCAGCCAGGCGAGCGCGATCTGGGCCGGCGTCGCTTGCTTGTGCTCCGCGATCTCTTTGACCAGGTCCACCATCGCGAGGTTCGCGGCGCGCGCTTCGGGAGCGAAGCGGGGCGAGCGGCTGCGGAAGTCGGCGGCGTCGAACGTCGTGTTCGCGTCGATGGTTCCTGTCAGGAAGCCGGCGCCGAGCGGGCTCCAGGGGACGAAGCCGATGCCGAGCTCTTCGCAGGTCGCCAGTACGCCGTTGTGCTCCACGTCGCGCGTCCACAGCGAGTACTCACTCTGGATGGCCGTGATCGGCTGCACGGCGTGAGCCCGGCGGATCGTCTGCGGAGCGGCCTCAGACAGGCCGAAGTGCCTCACCTTTCCGGCGCTCGATGAGCTCCTTCACCGTTCCCGCAACCTCCTCGATCGGCACGTCGGGATCCACGCGGTGCTGGTACAGCAGGTCGATGGCCTCCACCTTCAACCGCGTCAGCATCGCGTCCACGACCTGACGGATGTGATCCGGCCGGCTGTTCAGGCGACCGCTGCGCGCCCCCGTCTGCTGGTCGATGTCCCACCCGAACTTCGTGGCGATCGACACCCGATCGCGGACGGGTGCGAGCGCCTCGCCGACGAGCACCTCGTTCGTGAACGGGCCGTACGCTTCCGCGGTGTCGAAGTGGGTGACGCCGAGCTCGAAGGCTGCGCGGATGACACGGACGCCCTCCTGCCGGTCGGTCGCCGGTCCGTAGATGGTTTCGAGTCCCATGCACCCGTAGCCGATGGCCGAGACCTCCAGACCGCCTTTTCCGAGTGTGCGCATCTGCATGGCTTGCCTCTGGTGTAGCGCAGGCCTTCAGGCCTGCCAACGGACGCGCGGGCAGACCTGAAGGTCTGCGCTACACGTCTCACGGCTCAGCGCGCGACCTCGTCCGCCGGGACGCCGTCCTGACGGAGCCTCGCGACGTCCCTCGTCGGCGCGCTCCCGAACAGGCGGGTGTACTCGCGGCTGAACTGCGACGCACTGAGGTAGCCCACCTGGCGCCCCGCGCTGCCGGCGTCCAGCATGCGCGCCAGCATCAGGCGTCGTGCTTCGTGGAGGCGGAGCACCTTCTGGTACTGCAGGGGACTCATGGACGTGACCGCCTTGAAGTGCTGGTGGAACGACGACTGGCTCATGTGCGCCAGGTCGGCCAACGTCTCGACCGCCACCGGCTGCGCGAAGTTCTCGCGCACCCACGTCAGCGCCTTGGCGACGCGCTGGACGCCCGATTCCTTCTGGCCAATCTGCGCGACACGCGGGCCGATCGAGCTTCGCAGGAGGCGAATCAGGATTTCATCGACGACGAGGGGCGCCAGCAGCTCGGCGTCTACCGGCTGGGCGATCAGCTCGACCAGGCGCCCCGCCGCGTCGACGATGGCCGTCGTCGCCTGGCCGACGAACACGCCCCGGCTGTCCTGCGGGCTGGGCACGCCGTGGGGGAAAACCTTGAGCGTCAGCTCGGCAATCTTGTACGGATCCAGCTCGAGCTTCAGGGCGAGGAACGGCTCCCGATGGCTGGCACGGACGATCTGGCCGGCGACGGGCAGGTCCACCGCGTACGCGATCATGCGCGACGCGTCGTACCAGGTACACCTCGCGCCCGAGCCGGACGATCTTCGCGCCCTGCGCGACGATGCAGAGAGCCGGCGTGACCGTCGCCCGCACCATCTCACGGTATGGCGTGGACCGCCGGACCACGTGGAGGCCTGGCACGCGGAGCGCGAACGAGCCGTCGTACGGCGCGTGCGCCGCGAGCAGCCGGGCGAGACGATCCAGGCTCTCCGCTCGTGGCTTCTCCTCGCGAGTGGCGGCGGGCGTTCGCGGCGCCGCACCGGCCAGGCGCAGGCGCGCTCGACCCGGCTTGCTGAGGCGGGCGCCGTCTCTTGAAATCGCCGGCATGTACTCAGCGTAGCAGGTCGGCCGCGGGGCGCTTTGCACAAACCTCCGGAAACCTGGCCTGTTCCTCCGGACCTGCGGATGCCGGGCCTGCCGGTCGGATAGTGCACATTGGACCGCTATGCGGCCCGGAACGCGAATTTTGTACTCGTTGGGTGCAACCGCGTAGCGGTCCTAGCCGCGCAAAGCGCGGCAAGAGATGCTGGCAACCAGCCAGGGCCTCTGCCGGGATATCAAGGGCAGAGCCCTTGGCTGGTTTCTACAACCGTGGTGTCGATGCGAACTCGACGGCCGCGCGTCACCCCCGGCCGCGTCGCGACGGCGACCGATCAGCTGATGCAGCTCCGTGACCCCAGGCTATAGGCTAGACTGCGCCGGCTGCTCAACGACTCGGATCTCCACCTCTTTGCTGACCGTCGTACTCCCCTGTCCGATGGTGACGCGCAGGACGTACGCGCCAGGAGCCATTGAAGCCAATGGAATCGTTCCAGAGACCTCGACCACTCCCGCCGTGCTCGTCGCGGTCGGGGCGAGCGTGCCTTCCCCGATCAGCGTGTCCCCCTGCAGCAGCGCGGCCTGTGCCACCACCGGTCGTTGCTGATCGAACGACCGGGCGCGCGTGAAGAACGCGACGGCCGCGTCCGGGCCGGCGACGAAGGTGCGATCGAGTCGCGGGATGATCAGGCCGCCCTCGGCGGCCAGCACCGATGGGACGCCCCCCTCCGTTCCCGTTCGTCGTGGTACGATGCGCTCGACCAGCAACAGATCGCCTAGCACCAGACCTGTCGACACGGGCTCGGGAACCGTGACCGGCAGATACGTTGCCGCGACCCGGTTAGCGTTCAGATCATGAATCGCCCCTTCCAACATGTACGCCCCCGGGGGCAACGTCGGTTCTCGCACGAATACCACGGGCTGGCCCGTCGCGACGGTTCGCACCTCGCTCGCCTTCCGCACCACAGCACCGTTCGCATCGCGCACCTGCGCGGCGAACACGACCTCCGCGTTCGCAGAGGCTGAACGCGAAGCGGGCGAGTCGTCCGTCAACACATCGCTCCGCGTGCCGAGCGCCACGAGCACGCGCGGGTCACCGTGGCGATTCATGAGGTTGAGCACCACGCCGTCGAACGGCAGATTGCGTGGAAGCGGGCGCATCTGGAGCGCCGCCCAGGCCTGCGCCTCGACCGTTGGCGTGGCCGGAGCGACGACCGTTGGCAGCGCCAGATAGTTATTTCGAGAGAAGACCTTCACGCCGGGTCGACGTACCCGCACTTGGAGCGTGCGCGTCTCGCCATGGAAGTCCTGATTGCTCGGCACATAGGTCACCAGGTAGTAGAAGCGCCGATCGTCCTCGATCCGTCGGAGGCCCTTAGCCAGATCGTTCGTGTTCTCGATCACGATACCGCCGGTGCCCGACGCGAGTCGATTGAACACCGCGCTCGTGGTGCCGCCCTGCACGATGCCTTCGCCGAGGTTGATCGCCGCCCCGCCGCCGCCTGGGCTGGTAGCGTTAGCCTCGAAATCGCCGTTCGCTGCCTCCCGTAGCGCCGTCGCATTCGCAAGGTCCTGACTGTGCACTCGGAGGCCAACGGTGTCGATGGGATAGACCGAGACATTGACGCGGTTCGCGAGCGCTATGACGGCGTCGAGCTGCTCGCGAAACTCGCTGGCGCTGAATCTGAATCCCGGGGCGTACAACGCCAGACCGTCCGAGAAGTACAGTATGGCCTTGCGGCCACGCACCACCGACAGGGCCACCACCAGGCTGCGCAAGCCGTCAAGGGTGGCAGATGTCTGCTGTTTCACCTCGACACCACGGACGTTCTGCGCTTTGGCCGCCAGTTCGGCCATCGGGTCAGGGGCCATGCTCGGGGACACGAGCCCCCCTCCAAATTCAGCGCCGATGGTGGGTGGGAGGGAGCCGGTGCCAAGCCCGACCCGGTTCGCCTCGTTGAAAGACGTCGCGGAAGTGGCCGCCGCGCGAATGCCCGCCTCGAGTCGCCGCCGATCGGTCGTGAATGGCTGCACCACGCGCAGCGACAGATCCTGCACGAAGACGCCCTGGTAGTCGGCAGCGGTCGCGCTGCCGCTCTCGGCATACTGGAGCGCAGCCTTCATCGCGAATGAGCGGCTTTCCGGACTGAGCCGCTCGAACACGAGCGCGGTCACACTTGCGACACGCGCCATCTCCACCGTGGGCGTCGCAACGGGGGAGTCCGACCGGGCGACCTCGCCAGAGGTGCCTTTGGAGACGGCTCTGGGTGTCCACATCCGCGTGACATCGCCGATGACCTGCTGCGTACCGTCTTCTCGCACCTCGAAGTCCGCCGGCGTGAGATCTGTGACCGGGCGACCTGCGCGATCGCGAACGACGACGTCGACCACGATGGCGGTCGCGTGCGTGTTGAAACGGGGAGGCTGGTCAGTAGCACGAGTCCGAGTCGTCTGGGCAGGGGCGGCGGTGGCGCCAATCCCCCAAAGAACGATCAGACCGATGTTGTGGATCAGGCGCATAGGGTGCTCCGGCCATGGTGGATTCGACAACACCGTCGTGGAGAATGGCGACGAAATTCCGTGTGAGCGCGAGGCACGACCAGCGTTCGACCAGGGCGGCGTGGCACGGGCGTTCAACCTGAGCGATCGTGGACCCACCTCCTGCGCCGTCAATCGGTTCGCTCGCCTTCCAGCCTACGCGTCGACGTCTGGACGGCCCGCACGCGCGACGGAGCTGTGTGTAGCGAAGACGGTCTCTCGTGGTTGCCTCCGCTGGTGCCGCTCGCCGCCCAATCGTTAAGCATCGTGTTCTGTTAGGCGACAGCCGCAGCAGTGAGGGAACGTATTCTAAAGAAAGACACCTGCCGCCACACACATTCCTGAAGCGCCCCGGGTTGTCGGAGGGCGGTTAGTGTGAGTCAGACCTGCAGGTCCGGTTGTTCTCCCTCATGCGTCAGTGGTCGCAGAACGTCCTGCAGGCGCTCGGCGGCGGTCCAACCCTGAAGGTTCCAGTGACCCCTGGCTTCTCTCTTTACTGGATGCGTGACCGATCACTTGGCCCGCTTCCGATCGCGGGCGTATTTGGACGTCCACAGTCACGCCGTGGCCGCTAATCTTGTGGACAAGTATATCATATCCAAAGCCCGAGAGATCAGGGTGTTAACCTTACCAGCCATCGGGTGGTGTCTCAGTATGGTTAATCAGAATGAGACACTACCAGCCATCGCCTTGGCCTTGCCCAGTGTGTCCCGTTCCACACATAGACAACGCCATGTCAGTGTGGGGCATGGGTCCGCTTGGAACAATGAACTCTACCGCCACAGTGACCGACGACCACCTTCTCGACGCTTCCTCCGCCCAGAGTGCTCATCCAGTGTCCGAGGCGACGGAACGGTGCCTGCGTAACGTCCAAATGCGCAGCGCACGCCTGGAAGCCGCGCGCTGACCATCGGGCTACGATGTGGTTGCCTTGGGCCTGTCGCTCGTTCGCAGCGCCCTGCCATGTGTCCCTGGTCAATACGTTCACGTCGTGGCGGCCTCGCGTCGTCGACGCCCTAGCCGCAAGGAGTTCGGCTGTTACTGCGTCATCGCCGGCCGCACAGCGATGCACGACTTAAATGGAAACCGGCCGGTCGAATGTGCGTGAGGTCACGATCGTCGACCGATTCGGTTGCGTGGCGGAAGTACTCCCCTACACATGGTCATCCTCGCGGGTGTCCCAGCGGTCTTATAGCGAACCTACGGCTTGGCAGCCCAGCTCGGCCCTGCCTCACGGGTTCGACACTCGTTACCTGACATCCCTGAAACGAAGGGGCGTATCGCTCTGATTGCCTCTCCGTCTTACCGCTTCATCTCGCCCTCGACCAGCACAAACGGCGGGCCACGCGCTCAAGCGGAGCAGCGACGAGCCTCTAGACACGATTCCCTCGACGGATCGACGCCCTGGGGCTTTATGGACTCGTTGACGGTGACAACGCAGCCACAATCGCAGACTCGCCGTCAGCCCTTTGCTGGCCGACCCAGCTACCCCGCACCACGCCACGTCCGTCCACCACCACCACGGTAGGAGTGCCGAGGGCTCTTCCAGCGAAATCACCAATTACTTGGTCGACATGCAAGTTATAGGCAGTCAGATACCGTGCAAGCTGGTCGGCAGCGTCTGAGCCACGACTATCATTCTCATGTGGCCGCGCGCGCCTCCGCTGCGGCTCTGAGCCGCCCGTAGAATGGCATGCTATTCGTGCAGACGGGCATGTGCTCTTGACGTACAAGACAACCGTCAGCCTTGCACCATCACTGAACGCCAGCAATTGGCTCTGCGCGTTCGCCCGCTTTGAACGCTGCGAGGGGCGTGGACACGCCGCGGACACTTCTCGCGCGCTGTAATGTCACTCCAAGCACGACACAGCAGGTAGCCACTATCAGTGCATTGACAATCGAGTCTGAACTAACTCGCTTCAGCAACATTTGCCAACTCGTTTCAGCAACATTTTGCATTAGTGTAGCCATTGCAGAAGCACATGACGGGCGAATCCGCGTGGACATTGGTCACGTGAGTAGTTCCTGAACAGCACACATCGTAGACACAATCCCACTCGAAATGTTGGTGGCCGATGGTGCAGATCGTGGGCTCACCGCAAGAGCTACTCTGCCAGCCCGAGATGTTGTCCGTGCTGGAAAAGTGGCCCGGACTGTTCGGCGAGCAGTGTGGTGACGCTGTGGAAGGGACCGGTACCAATAGAGCGAGCGTGGTGACGATCGCCATGAGCACCAAAAGCGACAGGCGGATCTTTTTGGCCTTCATCACAGTCTCCTTTTCTGACACGGGTGGGAATCGGAGAGCGCGTTTTCTCTCCATTAGCGCCTGAGCGAAACTCTGCCTAGAATTGATCATGCTGCACGGATCAGGACATTTGTCATACTGTCTTGCGTAAAGGTTAAGCCCGTTGCTTGAGGCACGCGCACGCGTTACTGGACAGGGTTGTTTGTTCGCGGACGGTTTGGGTGTGCGTGGGTCGTTGGTAGTCCGGCCGTCCGTGTGCCCGCCAGACCCAAGCACCCACCCAACACGTCCGTCGGAGGCCTGTCAGGCACGTCCGTAACCACTGCACCCGCGCAGAGCGATGGGGCCTACTACTCTTGGCGACGATGGCCTTGTAGCGCCTGGGTCTCGAGCGTGTGCTTGGCCACGATAGGCTTCAGCCGCCAGTTCTCGACCTCGGCCTGCTTCAGCGGTTTTGGCGCAGCGAGTTTCCAGCGGCTCGTCTATGGCTGGTGGATTTCGGGGGAGCAGGTCAGGCCTCGCCGGTATTCACTGGGCGTGCATTCGTACTTTGTCCGGAAGTCCTTGGAAAATCGACCCGGATCCTGCCCAGTCAGCCCGGCGATTTCCTTGATGCTCAAAAAGTACTTTGAGCAAAAGCGCTGAGTGCTGCAATCTGGCGTTTTTGAGGTACTGCCTGAGCGTTACCCCACATTCTCGCCGGAATACCAGCCGAAGGCGGGATTCTGACAGGTGGACGAGCGACGCCAGTGCCGAGACCGTTGAACACTCCCCAGGAAATGTCATCAACTGTCGACGAACGGCTGAGACTCGCCTATCCATATCGACCCCCGAATGCTTGACGGTTGGGGAGTCAAGCATCGGACACGAGATTGTCAGTCTGTACCGCTGCGTGTCGTCGCAACACCCTCTCCGAGTCGCCTGTTGGTCGGCCGAGAAACCAAACCTCAACCCAGTAAACGACTGGGTGACCTAAACCGAACACCGGGTGCTCGGCTAGTCTGAACGACCACGCCTTGCACCTGCCGCCATCCACCCGGACAACCGGGGGCGTTTGCGAATGCGCGGTGGCGCCGCCGGGTTGGCGACCAGCTCGACCAGGCGCGCCGCCGCGTCGACGATGGCCGTCGTCGCCTCGCCGACGAACACACCCCGGGTGTCCAAGGGGCTGGGCACGCCGTGCGGGAAGACCTTCAGCGTCAGCCCGGCAATCTTGTACGGATCCAGCTCGAGCTTCAGGGCGAGGAACGGCTCCCGATGGCTGCACGGACAATTTCGCCGGCAAGGGGCAGGTCCACCGCGTACGCGACTGACCTGGAGATGCCGGGCCTGCCGGCGTCGAAGGCACTCGACAACGGGGAGGCCGGCAAGCGAAGATCAGGCCAACTTTTCGGAGGATGAGGCACGACCACGGACGGCCCGCCCGATAACATCGGTCGGTGATGTAGCCTGCGGAAGATTCACGTCCCCAAGGAGCGAGGGAGTTTCGATGTGACGCTGAACGTGAACGGAGCCAGTCACGATATCCAGTGCCGGCGAGACGCCGCTGCTGTACGTCCTCCGCAACGAGCTGCGCCTCGTCCAGCCCCAGTTCGCTGCGGCCTCGCGCAGTGCGGAGCCTGTTCCGTCCTGGTCGACGCGAGCAGACCCGCTCCTGCCTGACGCCCTGTCGACGTGCCGCAAGAGTCACGACGCTTGAAGGTTGCCCCCCTCCGGGGACTGTCGCGGAAAAGCACGCGCACGCTCCACCCGTGCAGCAGCCTGGATTGAAGAGCAGTTCCGCAGTGCGGTTCTGCCAGAGCGGCATGATGATCACGCGACGAGCCTCAGCGTACGCCCCATCCCACGCTCGAGGAGATCAAGCAGCCTTCACGACGACCGGCTGTCGCCCCACCTGTGCCGCTGCGCACGTATCTGCCATCATCGAGGCGTCCAGCACGCCGCTCGCTCATGCGAAGCGGTGAGCGATACAGCCGCACGCGAAGCGCCGCGGACTCTTTCGAGCCACGCTGTCGCGCCGCAGTTCCTGCAGCGGCGCGCCCTCGTCGTCGCTTCGCCTGCGCGTCCCGACCTTTTAACGCCCAGACGCCAGTCCGGTCCTCGACAACTCGCTCATCCGACGCTGCCCGGCTCCTGGATTGAGATCCACCCGGACGAGACCATCCTGATCCGCACCGGAAAGAACGACTTCGCCAGGCTCTCCTTCACCGCCTACCGTCAGATGTCCACGAGCTAGCGTGCCCTTCAAGCGATCACCGAGGTCGTCCAGGCGACACGGACCGCACGCCGGACGGCGGCGTATCTTCGACTTTCTCGGCCGCGGCACGCCCAACCTCCGCAAGGCGGCCGCCTACACCTATCAGGCGCTGCTCGAGCTGGCGTCGGCGCGCCTGGCGTGCCGAAGGAGCAGCTCTCCGTCAAGGACGGGGTCGTTGCGGGGGCGGCAAGAGCGTGTCTTACGGCGCCCTGGTCAAGGACCAACAGTTGGAACTCACGATCCCCGTCCGCGGCGAGCTGACCAGCATCATGGGCCTGTTCATCGTCGGGGACCCGCCGCTCAAGCCCGTGAGCCAGTACACCGTCATCGGCAAGTCCTTCAAGAACTCCGTGACCGCCTCGAAAGTGGCGGCCAGGGAGACATGGGTGACCGACGTGCGCGTTCCCGGCATGCTGCACGCGCGCGTGGTGCACCCGAAGACGCTCAGCTCGACCCTCGTGTCGGCCGGCGAACTCGACAAGACCAGGTTTCCCGGCGCCGAGGTCGTGGTGAAGGCAACCTCGTGGGGATCGTCGCTCCCACTGGTGGGAAGCGATTGGCGCGGCCGAGCAGGTCGCCGCCGGCACGAAATGGAGCGAGTGGAAGGGCCTGCCGGGCAGCGTCAGACTCTACGAGCACCTCCGCGAGGAGTCCGATTGGACCAGCACGCCGGTCGCAAACGGCCGCGCCAACAAGGGCGACGTGGGCCCGGCGCTCGCATCGGCTCGCAAGACGCACCGGGCCACGTACCAGGTGCCCTTCCTCAAGCACGCGCCGATGGGCCCCGCCGTCGCTGTCGCCGAGTTCAGGCCGGACGGCACGCTGTACGTCCACACCCGCAGCCAGAACCCCCAGGAGTTGCGCGGCGAGATCGCGATGATGCTCGGCACCACGCCCGATCATGTGGTCGTGCGCGCGTACCCGGGAGCGGGTCACTACGGGCGCTCGAACGGCGGCAATGCCGGCGCCGAAGACGAGGCCGTGATCCTGGCGCAGGCGGTCGGCAAGCCCGTGCGTGTGCAGTGGATGCGCGCGGATGACATCCAGTGGTCCACGCAGGGATCGGCCGCCTTCTCGGACGTCCAGATCGCCCTCGACGAGAAGGGCGCGCTGGCCGCGTACCAGGCGGACCACTACATGCCCGCCATGCAGGACGACCGCCCCATCGGCGCGGTGCTCGCGGGCCTGCCCACCATGCCGGCGCCCGGCGTCCACTCCGACCCCATCAACTCCACGAACAACTCCGTCTCCGATCCCTGGGTGTACGCTCCGGTGCCTCACGTGCTGGAGCGCGCCCACGGCACCTACCAGGTGGGCCAGAAGGCCTCGCCCATCGCCGTCGGCCTCCGCAACCACAGCCTGCGTACGCCGGTGCAGTTTCAGCAGAACTTCCCGCGCGAGCTGGCCATCAGCGAGGCCGCCGCGCTGGCCGGCGCGGACCCGATCCAGTTCCGCATCGACCACGCGACAGAGGAGCGGGTCAAGAGCGTGCTGAAGGCCGTCCGGGAGGCGTCCGGCTGGGAGGCGCGCCCGTCGCCGCGCCCGGACGCCAGGTCGACCGGATCGGCTCCGCTCAAAGGCCGCGGCGTCGCGTTGCTCGAGCGCAGCTCCTCCTACTGGGCCTGCGTGTGCGAGATCGCCGTCACGCCCGACACGGGCACGATCGTGGTGGAGAAGTACACGGTGGCCGTCGACCCCGGCATCGTCATCAACCCCGTCCAGCTCAAGCGGCAGGTGGAGGGCGGCGCGGTGATGGGTATCAGCCACGCGCTCTTCGAGGAGGTGACGTTCGACGAGAGCGGCATCACCCAGAACGACTGGCGTTCCTATCCGATTGCGACCATGGCCGACATTCCCGAGATCAAGGTGGTGCTGCTCCACAATCCCGAGGTCGGCAGGTACGGCGGAGGCTCCGAGGCCGCCAACGCCCTCGCCGCGCCGGCGATCGCGGCGGCGCTCCACGACGCCACCGGCAAGGTGCTGCGGCGGTTCCCGCTCAAGCCCGCGTACGTCCAGGCGCTCTTGAAGGCCTGATCGCCCCCCAGGGCGAGGAGAGACCCATGGAACGTCAGCGACTCCCGGCATGGCGCAGAGTCACCACTCTCGCCGCTGTCATCCTCGGCGTGCTTGCCATGGCCGGCGGCGTGATGGCGCAGGCCCTGGAGGACGTGCAGACCCCCGACACGCCGCTGGTGCTGAAAGCGCAGGGTAGTTTCTTCGTCGGCGGCGAGAAGGCCGACCAGACGAAGGTGGAGCTGGGCGACCTCGGTCCCGCGGGGCACATCGCCGTCAACCAGATGTACGTGCGGTTCATGGTGCCGCAGGGCGGTGATGGGAACGTGCCGGTGGTGATGGTCCATGGCGCGACCCTGACCGGCAAGTCATGGGAGACGACGCCGGACGGACGCATGGGGTGGGACGAGTACTTCGTCCGCAAGGGCCATCCCGTGTACGTCCCCGACCAGGTCGGCCGGGGGCGATCGGGCTTCAATCAAGCCATCTTCAACGACGTGCGCGCGGGAACGACGCCGCCGGCGAAGCAGCCCCTCTGGCTGCGATTCAGCGACGAGGGCATATGGCCCAACTTCCGATTCGGACTGACCCCCGGCCAGCCGTTCCCGGACAGCCAGTTCCCGGTGGAGGCGGCGGACGAGCTCGCGAAGCAGGGCGTGCCGGACGTCAGTTTCGGCGGCATCCCCACGCCCACGCCCACGATCAAGGCGTTGTCGGATCTCGCCGCTCAGTTGAAGGGCGCCGTATTGATGGGACACTCGCAGTCCGGGTCGTTTCCGCTGGAAGCCGCCCTGCTGAACCCCGCCGTGACGAAAGGCCTGGTGCTCGTCGAGCCGGGCCGCTGCCCCGAGTACACCCCCGAGCAGATCGCCAGCCTCGCAACGGTGCCAATCCTGGTCGTCTTCGGCGATCACCGGGCCAACCCGACAGGTCTTCCGACGCTGCCGACCTGGCAGGACCGTTTCGAGGCGTGCCAGGCCCTGATCGGCCGCGTCAAGGCAGCCGGGGGGCAAGCCGAGATGCTCAGCCCCGCCGAGACCGGCATCCACGGCAACAGCCACATGATCATGCAGGACAGGAACAACCTGCAGATCGCCGATCTGATCCTGAAGTGGATCGACGAGCGCGTCGGCAGGCGGAGTGAAGTGAACCTTCCTCGGTGCCCACGGAGGCTCAGACACTGGTCATTACCCGAGGCGGCGCACGCCCCGTCGTCACGGCACCGTCGGCGCATTTCACCGGTCAGGTTCGTGTGGAGATGCTCTTTGAGGCGCTCGCCCCCTCAGACGCCAGTGGCGGGAGCGTCACATTCGAGGCCGGCGCCCGGACGGCGTGGCATTCGCATCCCCGAGGCCAGATCCTGATCGTCACCGACGGCACTGGCCGCGTCCAGTTATGGGGTGGCCCCATCGAGGAGATTCACGCCGGGGACGTCGTCCAGATCCCGGCCGGCCAGAAGCACTGGCATGGCGCGTCGCCGCAGGCCGCCATGACGCACGTCGCGATCACCGAGCAGCGCGATGGCACGAGGGTGCAGTGGATGGAACAGGTGACCGACGAGCAATACAACAGCGGTACCCCCCAGGCACCAGCGCAAGGCCAGGTCCGGTCACCGAGGCCTTCGGGAGACGTTCAGCCGCGGGTCGCGCCCGGCCTGGCGGCGCTCACCGATGACGTGCTGTACGGCGACGTGTGGCAGCGGCCCGAGCTGTCACCACGCGATCGCAGCCTGGTCACCGTCACCGCCCTGATCGCGCTTGGAAAGACGGCGCCGCTGGCGGGCCACCTGGGCCGGGCGCTCGACAACGGTCTGATGCCGAGCGAGGCCTCGGGTCTACTGGCGCACCTGGCGGTCTACTGCGGATGGCCGAACGCGGTCGCGGCGCTCGACGCCTACGATCGGGTGTACACCACGAGGAACGTCGACACGGCGGCGCTGCGTGCCACGAACCCTCCGCTTCCCGTTCCCGCCTCGGACGCGGCACGGGCCAGGACCCTGAGCGATGAATTCGGAGCCGTTGCGCCGAAGTTCGTGCAGCTCACCAACGACGTGGTCTTCGACGACCTGTGGCGCCGGCCCGATCTATCGCTGCGGGATCGGAGCCTGGTCACCATCGTCGCGCTCGCCGCCATGGGAGACGACGACCAGCTCGAGGCCTACGTGCGCCGGGGCCTCGACAGCGGCCTGACGCCGGGACAGATTGCCGAGGCGGTGACCCACTTGGGTTTCTACGCCGGCTGGCCCCGGGCGACCAGGGCGATGACGGCGGTCGCGAAGTCGCTCGCCAGGTAAGTCGCACGACTCGACGCACGCAGAGGGCTGGCGTCCCGCTCCTACGGCGTCACGCTGGCCGCCGTCGCCTCCGTCGACGACCCGCCCACGTCCTGCCACGCGGTATTCGACTCCGTCATGCCCGACGTGCTGCCCCAGATCACGGCGCTGCCGTCGGTCTGCCCGATCGAGTCGCTGCCCCAGATGACCGCGTCGGCCCAGGAGTCGGGCTCCGTCCACACGAGGTTGCTGCCCCAGATGACCGCGCTGCCCCAGGTGACGTTGCTGCCCCAGATCACCGCCGAGCCCCACGCGGTCTCGTTCACCGACGTCGTGCTGCCCCAGATGACCGCGCTGCCCCAGATGACGCCCTGGTTCCACGCCATCGACTCGCCGCCGATGCTCGTCCACGGCGACGGCGCGAACGTGAGCCACGGCGCGCCGACGGGCACCGACGTGTCGACCGCCTGCGCCATCTGGATCGCGCCCTTCCCGTTCAGCGCGCCCGCGCCCTTCCGCAGCGGGTCGTACTCGATCCCGAGGTCGTTGTGGATGCCGACGGACGTGTACTGCAGGATGGCCTTGACGGCGTTGGCTGTCAGCGCCGGCCGGCCGGGATTGGCGGTGCGGTTGGCCTCGAGCAGGAGCGCGATTGAGCCGCTGGTGACCGCGGTCGCCATGCTCGTGCCGCTCAGGCGCATGTAATCGGGATCGTCCGCCTTCAGTTGCGGGTACGTCTTGTAGAGCGTCCCCTGCTTGGCGGCCACCGCCACGACGTTGTGGCCTGGCGAGACGACGTCCGGCTTGACGTAGGCGTCGTACCAGGTCGGCCCGGCCGAGCTGTAGTCCGGAATGCGGTCGTCGCTCCTGGTGACCGTGTCCCCGGTCCGCGCGGCTCCGACGGTGATGGCCGACGGCGCGTTGCCCGGCGAGGTGATTCCCGCATATCCGGGAAGACCCGTGTCCGGGTTCGTGCCCTGGTTGCCCGCCGCCACGACCACGATCAGCCCGGCGCGCGACGCGCGCTCGACCGCCTGCACGAGCGGATCGGCCCCGGCGGGCGCCGCGATCGGATGGCCGAGCGAGAGATTGATGATCGAGATCCCGAACCGCTCGCGATTGTCCACGGCGAAGTCGATCGCGCGGATGACGTCGCTCGTGTACCCGGCGCCGTTCTTGTCCAGCACCTTGAGCACGATCAGGCTCACCTCGGGCGCGAGCCCGTGATACGCGTTCCGCTGCGACAGCGCGCCCGAGCCGGCAATCGTGCCGGCTACGTGCGTGCCGTGCCCGAAATCGTCGAAGGGCGCGGTGGCGACGGTGCGGCCGCCGGTCATGTCGTAGAACGCCGCGATCCGTCCGCGGAACTCCGCGGACATCTCGACCCCCGAATCGATCACGGCAACCCCGACCCCGCGACCGGTCAACGACGAACCCTCGACGCCCAGCGTGGCGCGGAGGACCGATGGGGGCACGGCGGGCCCCGAGGTGTCCGCGCCGCCAGGCAGGATGACGTCCGCGACCGTCTCGAGCAGGCTGCTTGTGACGCTCGTGAGCAAGCCGAGCAGGCTCGAGGGCCGGACGATGGCGTCGGCCGAGACCGACAGCGTCGAGTCGAGATCGGCGAGCGCGCCGAGATCGCCGCCGCCCACGATGGCCGTCACCGCGCCAATCGACCCGTGCTCGCTGACGACCCGGCCGCCGAGCGCCGAGAGCGTGCGCTTCAGTGCGGCCTCGCCGCCGGGCCGCACGCGAATGATCACGCGCTGCGGCGCCTGCTCGTGGCGCGCGACGAGCGCGCGCAGCGTCGCGTCCAGCCGCAGCTCGCGGCGGGCGTCCCGTTCCGCGGCAGAGACCGACGAGCCTGGCAGGCTCGAGGGAGCGGCCACCGGGAGGACGAGCATGAGGCCCGCGCAGAGCGCGAGCGTACGGAGCGTCGAAACTCTCGGCTTCATTGTCATGGCGCAGATGTCGACACGCCCGGCCGATCCGGATCGTGCGCCGGGCTGCAGAGCAAACACGCAGCCACTCGGCCAATGGGGAACCGAGCAGTCGGGGAAATTCCCGCGGCTCAGCAACTTGGGGAAAAAATCGCGGGGAGCCGCGGGCGACGCGCCAGAACGCCGCCGTGTTCCAGGCTGGGACGCGACGGCGTGCGCCTCAGGCCGTAAGGCACGAACACCCAATGGGTTACTGGCCCGTGTACCGTCGATCGCAGCGAATGTGCCGTTTCAGGACACCCGGCGCGCGCCCCGCGGCGACGACTGGATCGACACGGCCTCCGGCGGCAGCGAGGCCAGCGCATGCGCGGCGGCGACCAGCAGACGTCGATGCGACTGGGCGAAGCCGTCGACCTCACAGGTGTAGACGCTCAGGACGCCGATCAGCCGATCGTCGGACCGCACCGGCACCGAGAGCGCGCTGCGCAGCGGCGACCGCTCCCGGACGGCTTCGTCGAGATCGAGCCGGGCATCGGAGTTCACGACCGTCTCGCCCGTCGCCCCGACCCACCCGCTCAGGCGATCGCCAAGCCTGAGGCGGGAGCCCGGCCGCAGTCCCGAGGGCAGCGCGCCCGCCTCGCACACGGCCTGGATCGCATCGTCATCGGGCACGTACAGATACACGACCAGGACGGCCTGCGGCAGGTGCGCGCCAAGATGGGTCCAGACGAGATCGGCAAGCCGCGTGGGCGCCAGCGCGTCGGCGCGGCCGGCGGCCCGGCCCAGGGTGAAGAAGGTGCGGAGCTCGTGGAGGGCCGAGGCATCCGGGTCGGAGGCGCCGGGCGATTGCACGCGCGCGGGTGTCCCGGAGCCGGCCGCGGGCGCGGGCACCGCGTCGAGACCCTGAAACGCGAAGAACGCGTCGACGACGCGCGGATTGTACATGGTCCCCTTGCGGTCGGCCAGCACCTGCAGCGCCTCGGCATCCTCCATCCGCGGGCGGTACGGCCGGTCCGACGTGAGGGCGTCGAAGCAGTCGACGACGGAGAGGATGCGCGCGCCGATGGGAATGGTGTCGCCTGCCAGGCCGTCCGGGTAGCCCGTGCCGTCCCAGCTCTCGTGATGATGCCGGACGATCGGGGCGACCGGATAGGGGAAGTCGATGACCGACAGGATGTCGGCGCCGATGGGCGCGTGGCGCTTCATGATCTGGTACTCGGCCGCCGTCAGCCGGCCGGGCTTGTTCAGGATGTGCTCGGGGATGGCGAGCTTCCCCACGTCGTGCAGCAGGGACGCCGCCCTGATGGCCTGCACCTCCGCCTCGTCCTCCACGCCCAGGGCCCGCGCGAGCTCCACCGATCGGGTCTGCACGCGGCGGACGTGGTCGTGCGTGACCTGATCCTTGGCGTCCACGGCCTGCGCCAGCGCCTCGATCGCGCCCATGTATACGCGATTCACCTTGCCCAGGTGGGCGATCTGGTCGTGCGTCCGGCCCACCGAGTGCCTGAACGCCATGTAGAGGATCACGGGGAGCGGCGTGAGCAGGACGATGACGTCGGCGGCGTGCAGCCTCGCCAGCAGCATCACGAGCATGCCTCCGAAGACCGCGCCGAGGTAGTTGAGCCAGAGACCGGAGAAGTGCTGCCGCCAGACCTTCGCCACCGACACGGCGCGATCGAGGCTGACGGCGGCGGCGACCAGGCCCGTGTTCAGGCCGTAGTCGAGCGCGCCGAACGCCGTCAGCGATGCCAGCAGGCGCAGCGCGGCGAGGGGCCCCGGCGCGCCGGGGTCGGGGCCGGCCAGCAGCCCGAAGACCTGTGCCGCGACCCAGGTGGCAATGGCGGGCGCCGAGGCGTTGAACGCGATGCGCGGCGCCGATCGGCGGCTGGTGGACATCCGAAGCGAGAGGACGAGCCCGTCGAGAGCGGCGGTCACCGCGCCGGCGGAGGGGCCGAAGAGCAGGGCGGAGGCGATGCTGAAGATGTCGGAAATCGAGAAGCTGATGGGCATCCCGGGGACGCGCAGCGTGGCCATGCCGCTCGCCACCGTGAGCCCGAGCAGGAACAGCCACTCGTGACCGACCGGGTGGAGCACGAGCGCGCGCACCGAGACTGCGGCGACGATCGCGCCGAGCAGGATGACGCCCCACGTGTAGGCGGCGCTCGCGCGGCCGCGCCCGTCGGGAGCGGGCGGCGGCGCCTCCGGTGCCGTGGGGATACTGCCGGCTTCTCGAGAGTTCGTGTTGCTGCGCACCGGTGCCATAGCGGGCGGGAGTGCCCCTGGGGTGAATATCGGGCGGGGGTCTCTGATACAGCAGCCGAAGTGGCTCGCCGAAGGGCCGGGCTCAGGCGGTCGTCCGCCGCCCGGATCGCGAGCGGGGATCGCGGAGGTCTGCGCTACGTACGTGGCGTGTGCCCTGGTGTAGCGCAGGCCTTCAGGCCTGCCAACGGGCGCGGGCAGACCTGAAGGTCTGCGCTACATGCGTGGCGTGTGGCCCTGGTGTAGCGCAGGCCTTCAGGCCTGCCAACGGGCGCGGGCAGACCTGAAGGTCTGCGCTACATGCGTGGCGTGTGGCCCTGGTGTAGCGCAGGCCTTCAGGCCTGCCAACGGGCGCGGGCAGACCTGAAGGTCTGCGCTACATGCGTGGCGTGTGCCCTGGTGTAGCGCAGGCCTTCAGGCCTGCCAACGGGCGTGCGACCGGGTCAGACGGCGGGCGCCGGGAGTGTCCCACCCAGCAGGAAGGCGTCGCGCGGGAACGTGAATGCCAGCCGGCTGAAGTAGTCGTGGCGGTCGAACTCGACCCGATCCCGCGTCGCCGTGCAGTGCCACGTCTCCAGATCGCGCGGCACCGCGGCGCCGAAAACGCCTGGCGAGAATGCGCCGATGTTGAAGCCGCCCGGGTCGCGCGCCGACGGATACCGGAAGGCCTCGACGCCGGCGGCACGCATGGCGCCGCCGAGCGCCTGCGTGGCCGTGTAGTCCCCCGCGGAGGCGATCTCGGGCCGATGCCTGTCGAACGGCGGCCGCGTCAGGTCCACGCCGCGTGCCGTGCGCATCGAGACCCGGAATGCCGTGTGGGTCGTCGTGACGCTGCCAAGGTCGGCGCGCGTGCCGTCGAGGAATACGAACCGGTAGTACGCAGCCTCCGCGAGGAGCGTGCGCCGCCCTTCCGAGCCGTACCAGATGCCGGGCTCGTGTCGCGTGCCGAATCGCGAGCCATGGCGGAGCGGCGGATACCTGAACGGCGTCGAGAGCAGGACGTGCAGCCGGCCGTCGCTGCGATCGGGCGGCTTCGACGTGTCGAGCAACTGCTCGAGCACGGCCTGTTCCTCCAGCGAGTCCACGAGCTTACGCGTCGAGATCCGGTGCTGCGCCTCGACGACCCGCCAGGGTGCGCGCTGGAGCGGCCGGATCCTAGAGACGCCCGCGCATTGCGTCCAGATACTCGACGACATCGACCAGGCCCTGGATCTCGCTCAACCGTTCAGCCGGCACGCCGCCGAGATGGTCGTTCGGCGCATGCAGCCACTGGCGCGCGCGCACGTCGTCGCCGCCGACCAGCGTGTCGAGGCTCCGGTAGAGACGCAGGAAGAGCAGCGCCAGCTGCCCTTCCTTGCTCGACGGGTCGATTCCGCGCCCCCGCTGCAGACGCGACACGGAGGCCTCGCTCGCGCCGATGACGGCCGCGATTCCGCGGTTCCGCAGGCCGAGTCGCCCGGCCGCCGAGAGGACCGCCTTTGCCAGCACGAGCGCCGGGTCGGTCGACGTTGCGGCGTTCGGGCGACCCGCGGTGGTGGCCATTCGTATGAAACATTATCATCGATTCAATTCATGTGCAAGGCCAGTCACCGTGGGTCCGGGGCGAGGCGGCGATTGGGGCGGCCGCCGCTCGGTGACGAACCGCGACGGATTGATCGCGATCCGCGTCGACCCGCGTGCTGGCGTCGTTCCGCAAGGAAGCCGTCATCGGGTACCAGAGCGAGCGCCAGCGAAGTAGGTTGAGGTCCGCAGGCACGAGACCGAGCGACAGCGAGGGATGGTGCCGGAGGAGGGGGTCGAACCCACACTCACCTTGCGGTGAACCGGATTTTGAGTCCGGCGCGTCTGCCAGTTCCGCCACTCCGGCCGGGGCATGGACGCCTGAACGGCGTCAGCCCTTCGAGTATAGCAGCCGACCCGCGCGCGACGGCCGGTCCACAATGGGCGGGAGAGGCACACCGGCCATGCGCGTCCCGCCGACGATGCCGGCCAGCTGACCGTAGGGCTCACCAGCCGGGGACCAACGCGCTACGCATCGCCGCAGGTGATGCGCTTCGAATTCCATGATGACCACCTGACCGGGGTCGGGCTCGATCCCTCCCGCTGGGGCGCCACGGGACCGACGCTCGTTCGCGATCCATCGTCCGACGTCATCGGCCGCACCTGGCGTCTCGTCAAAGTGGTCCACCATGATCAGTCCCTGCTGAGGCCGCCAGACCCGAGTCACTAACGCTCGAGCTCACCGCCGATGGCGCGGCGATCGTTCGCGCCGACTGCAACCGCGGGCGCGGGAGCTACCGGATTGACGGTCCGCACCTCACGATGGGCCCGATCGCGACGACGCGGATGGCGTGCCCGGCCGGCTCGCTGCAAAGGCAGTACCTGAGCGGTCTGATGGCGGTGTCGAGTTACCTGAAGGCGGAAACTTCCAACTCCCAACCTCCAAATCCCAAGTCGCCACTGGCACGGTCCGTCGTACCTGGAGTTGCTTCGGCGTTGGACTTTGGGAGTTGGGAGTTGGAAGTTGGGAGTTGGGAGGTTGGGAGTTGACGACGTCCATCACACAGCCGCAGTGGCTTCGTCCGGCGCCCGCTCGCGCCGGTCGCGCGGATCGGCCAGCGACAGCACGTTGCCGCCCACGATCAGCGCCGCGCCGCCCAGCATGGCCGGCGTCACCCGCTCGCCCAGGAACGCCACGCTGAACACGATCGCCATCGGCACCGCGAGATAGAAGATCACGCTCGTCGTGAGCGTCGAGAGGCGTGTCGTGATGTCCGTCCACAGCGTGTGCAGCACGAGCGTGCACACGACCCCGAGCACCGTCAGCCACAGCCAGTCGCCCGCGGGCAGCCGGAAATCGGCCCACGGCAGGAACAGCAGGAACACGAGCAGCGCGAATGCGAACTGGCCGAGCACGCGGACCAGCGACGAGAGCCGCGCCAGGCGCTGGTGCAGGATGGGCAGGAACGAATAGAAGAACGCGCTGAGGATCCCGACCGACAGGCCGAGCGTGCCCTGGTCCGACAGGGACCATCGCGGCGCGGCCAGCAGGGCCCCGGCCACCGCCAGCGCGACGGCCGCGAGGTCCCGCGCGCGGACGGCGTGATGGCCGATGAGCCAGCCGAGCACCACCAGGTGCACGCCGAAGGTGGATTGCCCGATGACCGCCATCGACGCCGAGGACAGCTTGACGCTCAGGAAGTAGAGCGACCAGTGGCTGGCGAACAAGACACCGACCAGCACCAGACCTGCCCACTCGCGTCGCGTCGGCCGCTCCCATCCCGCGGTCGCCGTCAGGACAATCGTCATGCCGACCACCGCGAACGCCAGCCGCACGAGGCCAATCGTCCAGATGTTCGCGCTCAGGTGGCGGATGATGACGGGGACCGCCCCCATCAGGGTCATGGTCACCGCCGTTTCGCCGGCCAGGCGCCGGGACCAGCGGTGCGCCGCGATGACCGGCACGGCGCCGCGAGTGACCGTCACCGGCGCATCATAGCCCGCGCCGTGCTTGGCAGGGCGGCCAGACGGTGCTACGGTGAACCGCCGAGGAGGGCCCGATGAGCCTGAGTCCCGTGGTGCTCGACGCGCTGAACCAGCAGATCAACGCCGAGCTCGGCGCGTCGTACGAATACCTCGCGATGTCCGCCTGGTGCACGTCGCAGCACCTGCTCGGAAGCGCGCGGTGGCTGCGTCTGCAGAGCCAGGAGGAATACGGACACGCCATGAAGCTGTTCGACTTCCTGCTCGATCGCGGCGGCGCGGTGACGCTCAAGGCGATGCCTGCGCCGCATCAGCAGTTTGCCGCCCTTGTCGCCCTGTTCGAACGCGTGCTGCAGCAGGAGCGGACCGTCAGCGGGCAGATCGACAGCCTGTACGAGCTCGCCTTCAAGGAGAAGGCCTTCTCGGCCACGGTCGAGCTCCAGTGGTTCCTGACCGAGCAGGTCGAAGAGGAGAAGTCCGCGCGCGAAATCCTGGCAATCCTGCAGCGGGTTGGCGACGACCCGGCCGGCCTGCTCGACTTCGACCGGCAGCTCGGCGCGAGGACGGTGGCGACGTGAGCCGACCGTCCGCGCCTGGCCCCGTATAATTCGATCGCGTGTCTGGTACGGCCCTCCCGCGCGCCAGCGGCTTCGCCCGCCTGCTGCCCCCGAGACATCGAGCTCTGCCCGGGTTTCTCGCGGCACTGACGATTCTGCTCGGCGTGGGCTGGCTCTCGTGGCGCAGCGTCGGCAGCCTCGTCGAGACCGCCGAGATGGTCGGACACACCTATTCGGTGATCGAGGAACTGCAGGCCGTGGAGGCCGACCTCAGCTCGGTCAACGCCTCGGAGCGCGGCTTCGCCATCTCGGGCCGCGAGGACTTCCTGCACAGCTACACGACGGCCAGCGGGCAGCTGCCTCGCCGGATGGCGCGGCTCCGCCAGCTCACCGCCGACCACCTGTCGCAGCAGAAGCGCCTGGACCAGCTCTTTCCGCTGGTCGATCACCTCACCGACTTCTTCGCCGACGTCGTGGCCACGCGCCGTCTCGGCGGTGCCGTCGACGCCCAGCGCCTGGTGGCGGGCGGAGAGGGCGAGCGCGGCATGGTGGCCGCCCGGGAGGTGATGGCCGCGATGGAGGGCGAGGAGCGCGGGCTGCTGGCCGCCCGGCTCGACGAGTCCCACCGAAGCGCCGACACGACCCGCCGGAACATCGCCATTGCCGGGGTGTCCTCGCTGGGACTGCTGCTGGCAGCCATGTACCTGGTCCACCGCGACACGGAGGAGCGCGTGCGCGTGGCCGCCGAGCTGACGACGGTCAACGACCGGCTCACTGACACCGCCATCCGCGCCCAGCAGCGTGCCGAGGAGATCTCACGGCTGGCCGAGCTCAGCCAGCTGCTCCAGACCTGTCAGCTGGCCGAAGAGGCGCACCGCGTGATCGAGCGGGCCGTGCCCGCGCTCGCGCACCGCTCCGGCGCGCTCTACCTGCTGAACAACTCGTGGACGATGCTGGAGCAGCAGGCGGTGTGGGGCGAGCCTGGCGGCATCGAGCCGGTGTTCGCGCCGTCGGAGTGCTGGGCGCTCAGGCGCAACCGCGTCAACGACACGGCCGGCGATCCCGGGGCGCCACGCTGCGCGCACCTGAAGCAGACGGGGCCGACCCGGGCCACCTGCGTTCCGCTGATGGCGCAGGGCGAGTCGCTCGGCGTGCTGGTGCTGCTCGATCCGATCGGCGAGCCGGCCGGCGGCAGCGGCGACAATCGCGAGAACCAGGAGGGCATCGTCCGGGCCATGGCCGAGCAGATCGCGCTCGCGCTGGCAAACCTCCGGCTGCGCGAGACGCTGAAGAACCAGTCCATCCGCGACCCGCTGACGGGACTCTTCAACCGACGCTTTCTCGAGGAGGCGCTGGAGCGCGAGTGCCGCCGCGCCGTGCGCGCCCACCGATCGCTGTCGCTGCTGATGGTCGACGTGGACCACTTCAAGGGCTTCAACGACACGTTCGGACACGATGCCGGCGATGCCGTCCTGCGCGAGGTGGGCGCCCTGCTGCGAACGTTCTTCCGGGGTGAGGACGTGGCGTGCCGGTACGGCGGGGAGGAGTTCGCGCTGGTGCTGTCCGACACGACCGCCGACGGCGCGGCCCAGCGCGCCGATCGCCTGCGCGAGCACATCGCCACGCTGTCGCTGACGTTCCGGCGGCAATCGCTGGGGCCGCTGACCGTCTCGGTGGGGATTGCCAGCCTTCCGGCACATGCCTCGACCGCGGACGCCCTGCTCCGGCTGGCCGATCAGGCGCTGTACCGGGCCAAGCGCGAGGGACGCAACCGCGTGGCCATTGCCGATGCCGCTGATGCAGTCGAGTCGCCGATGCCCGAGGAGGGGCTCAGTTGACCTGCATCAGGCGCTCCACCGCGGACCGCAGCGCCGCCGTCCACGCCTGGTAGGACGGCTCGGCCCGATCGACGCCGTGGGGATCGGGCGAGAGCGGCTCGCCGACGGCTACCCGCACTCGCGCACCGGACCCGGGCAGCAGCCGCCGCCAGCGGAACGGCCGGTTGCGCGGCCAGATCTCGAACAGGCCGTCGATCGCCACCGGCACGACGGGCGCCTGCAGATGCCGGCTGAGGATGGCCGCCCCCTTCTTGAACGTCTTCACGGACCCGTCGATCGACCGCTCGCCTTCGGGGAACAGCACCAGCACGCGGTTGTTCCGGAGGCCGAAGGCGCCGGCCTGCATGGCCGACACCAGACTGGCGTCGGGATCGACCGGGACCAGGTTCACCTGCGCGGCCAGCCAGCGGGTGAGCGGCGTGACGAAGTACTCGCTAGCCCCCACGAAGAACAGCTGTCGGATGACGCGGGAAGGCAGGACGCCAATCAGCAGGAACGGATCCAGGTAGCTCTGGTGGTTGGGGCAGATGAGGTACGGCCCGCGAAGCGGCAGCCGATCGATCCCGCTGACCTCGATCCGCACCCCCGCGCGCACGAGCAGGAGGAGGGCTTTGAGGACCGCCAGGAGCAGTCCGGGGACGACCAGATGCGGCCGGAGCCACTGGCGGAGCGCGGCGTCGTCGGCCGCTGACGGCGCGAGCAGCGCGTCCCAGGCGGTGCCCGCCGGCTCGGTCGCCTCACCGCGCGCGTGGCTCAGGACGGCCTCGGCCAGCTCGCGCACGGTGTAGAGGCGCTGCATTTCCTCTTCGGGGACGGTGGCCCCGAAGCGCTGCTCGAGCGCCGTGAGGAGCTCGACGCGTTCCATCGAGTCCAGCCCGAGATCCAGTTCCAGGTTGGCGTCCGGCACGACCGCGGCGCCGGGACGCGCGGCGCTCCGGATGACGTCGAGTACCGGCGCGAGCTCCGGACGATCCAGCCAGGCGCGAATCGGCCTCGGCCACCTCCGGTGCGCGGGCCGCCTCACGACGCTCGGCCGCCTGGCGCACGCGCCGCTCGACCTCGAACCGCTTGATCTTGCCCGTGGTGGTCCGCGGCAGCGGCTCCATCCAGATCTCGTACCCGAGCACACGCTTGTGGTGCGGCAGGTGCACCGACGCCCCTTCCATCTCGAACCGGAGCAGGTCGCCGACGTTGGACACCTTTCGCTCGGCGAGCATGGCGTCGTCGGGAACGACCACGGCATGGAGCCGTTCGGCCGCCGGCTCGCCGGGACGGGCGAGCCCGAGCACGCAGATTTCCTTCACGAACGGCGACGTCCGGTAGGCCGCCTCGATCTCTTCCGGGTAGATGTTCTTCCCCGAGCTGAGGACGATGATCTCTTTGCGGCGGCCGGTGATCACGAGGCGGCCGTCCCCATCGAGCCGGCCCAGGTCGCCGGTGTGCAGCCAGCCGTCCACGAGCGCGGCCGCCGTGGCGTCCGGGCGGTTGAAGTAGCCCTGCATCACGACCGGACCGCGGATGAGCACCTCGCCGTCGGTCTGCGCGTCCTCGCCGGCCTCCGGGGGGCCGATGCGGATCTCCACCCCGGGCAGCGCCTGGCCCACGGTCTCGAGGTGCCGATCGCCGGGACGCATCAGCGTGGCGGCACCGGATGTCTCGGTCAAGCCGTACGCCTGCAGGATGTCGAACCCCATCCGCCACAGATCGGCGCCGACCCTGGCGTCGAACTTCGACCCGCCGGTCACCATCAGCCGCATCCGCCCGCCGAGCACCCGGTGCACGCGTCCGAAGAGCAGTCGTCCGCAATTGAGGTGCACCTGACGACACGCGCCGTTCAGGGCCAGCAGCGCCCGGAACACCGCGCGCGCCGCGGCGCCACGCCGCGCCAGCTCTCCCGTCACGCGCTGATGGATCAGGTAGAAGAACTGCGGCACGCACGCGAAGATCGTCACGTTGCGCTCGGCGAGCGCACGAAGCAGCTCGGTGGTGTTGAGCGTTTCCAGAAACACGACACGCGCGCCGATCGAGAACGGCAACAGCAGGTTGGCCATCTGCGCCAGCGCGTGAAACAGCGGCAGCACCCCGAGCAGGCAGTCCTCCTCGGTCACGTCCACGACCTCGAATGCCGCCCGCCGTTCGGCCAGCAGGTTGGCGTGCGAGAGAACGACGCCCTTCGGGTCGCTGGTGGTGCCGGACGTGTAGAGAATGACCGCCGGATCTTCAGGGCCGGCCGGGCAGGCCGGCAGAGGAGGCGCCGGCATGCGGCCTCCGATCATGCCCTCGAACGAGGCCGTTCCTTCGGCCTCTCCGTGCAGGAGCACGATGCGCGGTTCGAGCCGTGATCCCCTGGCGGCCAGGACAGTCGGCAGGTACCGCACCGTGGTGAAGATCACCCGCGCGCCGGAATCCTCGAGCAGGCGCTCGACCTGCGCGCTCTTGTACGCCGTGTCGAGCGGGACGGCCACGCCGCCGAGCCGCAGCACGCCCAGGTAGGCGGCGCACCAGTGCGCGTCGTTGTCGGCGAGGATGGCACACCGATCGCCCCGCGCGATGCCGATCACCGCCAGCCAGGCCGCGGTCCGGTCGCACATCTCACGCAGGCGCGCATAGCGGACCTGCTCGAGCCGGTCGCGGTGCTGGACCTCGATGGCAATGCGGCCGGCATGACGCTCGGCGGCCTGCGCGAACTGCTCGTGGAAATTCTGCATGCGCGGCGGGCGCGCGCATGATAGCAGAGGCGGATTGGCTACCCGATGCGGGCGAGCGTCAGCGAGAGCGGCGAGGCGCCGGTCTGCAGATCGAGGCGCACCGACGCGTCCGAGACGAACGTGAGGACGCCGTACGACGCGCGGCCGCCTGCCCGACCCGAGATGCTGAAGAGCATCGTCCGCGGACCGACCATGAGCGGGGTGACCCGCACGGCGCCGGTCGCGACAGCGCCCATGCCACCGAAGTGCGCTTCGCCGGTGAGCTCCCGGCCGACGGCGTGCAGTTCGAGCGTGACGGTGCTGCCGCAGGGCGTTTCACCGCGCCATTGTCCCGTCAGCACCGATTTCAGCGTGGGCGCCACCAGTTCGGCGCGCGGTCCGAACCCCGACCCGGGCAGTCCGTCGTCGGAGAGCGGGAGCACCGCGCCTGCGGCCGGAAGCCCCAGCGCCAGGGTCGCTGCGGCGCTCAAGGCGCCGGCGCGGGTCAGGAGCGAGGCCGGGCGCTCGGTGGCCATGCAGGAATCCGGTCCCGCGCGGAGGCGAAGGCCGTGCCAGCGGGGAACCGCGCCGACCTCCGAATCACCGGGAAAATAGACCTGCTTCCCGCAGCAAACGTTTCCAGGGCGACCGATCGCGGGATTCACCGTTCCGAATTCGGGACGGCCAGGCCCTCTTGGTTGAGCTCGTCGCGGCCCCGAAAGTCCGGCGAATCGCCGCCTGCATGAGGCGGCTGGATTGGACAGACAACTTCCGGCGGGGCAAGGATTTAGTCACCGACCGAGCAGGCTGGTCCCTGCGGCCTCACCATCCGGAGCTGCACGAAACCGGAAAATCAGGCCGAATTTCGTTGATTCATCGGCGGCGCCGCCCTATAATGGGAGGGTTCCACACGTTCCATTCCCTGCGGCCTACCACCTTCTTCGCGAACGGGGGACACGTGACTTTCCAGGCTGGCGACAAGGTCATTTACCCGAATCATGGCCTCGGCGTCGTAGAGCGCATCGAGGACAAGACCATTCTTGGGACTACCTGCGGGTTCTATCACCTGCGAATCATGGCGAACGACACCACGGTGCTGGTGCCGGTTTCGAATGCCGACGAGGTCGGCCTGCGCCGCGCGATTTCCGACGACGAAGTCGAGCGGCTGTTCGGGCGGCTTGGCGACGGCAAGATTGATGACCACCAGAACTGGAAGGGACGTTTCAAGGACAACTCCGACAAGATGCGCAGCGGCTCGATCTTCGACATGGCCGACGTGCTCAAGAGCCTCACGTTCCTGTCGCGGTCCAAGAGCCTGTCGTTCCGCGAGAAGCGCATGCTCGACCGTGCCCGCGCACTCATCGTGACGGAAGTGTCCGACGTCATCCGCGAGAAGTCGGTCGTCGTCGAGGGCCGTGTGGACCAGGCGCTCGAGCGCTGCTTCACGGCCAAGGCGCGGTCCGCCGAACGCGCCGCCGCGAGCCGACCGAAGACGAAGAGCGCGGTCACGGCCGTCGTGGCGCGCGCCAACGCGTCCGCGCCGCGCCGCACCACCGAGTCCTGATCGATCGTCGGTCCCCATACCCGTTCTCAGGGCCCGGCCGCCCCGGCGGTTCGGGCCCTTCTCGTTTTCGGCAGTTGGCAGACCTGAAGGTCTGCGCTACATGAGCGGCGCGCCTGTAGCGCAGACCTTCAGGTCTGCCTGCAGCTTCATGTCTGCCAGCGCCTCGAGTGCGCTCCGGGTCTAACATAGTCCCGCCGATGTCCGAGGCCACGACAGAGCCCGTCGTCCACGAAGCCGCTGAGCACCACTCCGCAGGGCCAGGCGCCACGTTCGTTGCGGCTGTCCGATCGCTGGCAACCTACGTGGGCGTGTCGCTCTACGTCCTGGTGGCCGCGCCGCCCGGGCTCCTGCTGGCCCTCGGTCTCGGCTGGACGGGTGTCCTGTACGATCTGGGGCACTTCGGCGTGCGCCTGGGACTGCTGCTGTCGGGGATTCGCGTCAGCGTGACCGGGCTCGAACGCGCGCCGCGCGACCGCGCCGTGGTGTTCTGCGCCAACCATCAGAGCAACGTGGATCCGCCCATCCTCTTCACGACGCTCCACCGGCGACTCCATATCCTGTTCAAGGCCGAGCTGCTGAAGCTGCCGCTGCTGGGTCGCGTGTTCCTGGCCGGGGGGTTCATCCCCGTCGAGCGTGCGGACCGGGAGCGGGCGCTCGCGGCGATCGCCGGCGGCGCACAGTCTCTCCGGGCGGGGCACTCGTTCCTGATCTTCCCCGAGGGGACCCGGTCGCGCACGAGCCGGCTGCTGCCGTTCAAGAAGGGCGGCTTCATCATGGCGATCGAGGCGCAGGCGCCCATCGTGCCCGTCGCGATCAGCGGCGGACGCGCTGCCATGCGGAAGGGGAGCCGGCTGGTCTGGCCGGCGGACGTCACGATCCGGGTCGGCGAGCCTGTCGAGACCGCGGGCATGACGCTCGACCAACGCGACGCGCTCATCGCCGAGACGCGCGGCCGCGTCGAGCAGATGCTCGCCGAGGGCCGCTGACGCGACCCACCGGTCAGGCATCTCGCGGACCGACAGCGCCGCGCGCCGCGCGGCCGACACCGCGCGCAATGACCACGAGGACCACCGCCGGCACGATGAGGGCCCATCCGCGGCCGATTCCCAGGCGCGAGAGCACCGCCGGCCCGAGCCAGGCGATCGCGGCCAGCAGGCCCGCTGCCCACGCGATCGCGCTCACGCCGTTGAGCAGCGAGAACCGCCACGCGGGAACGCCCGCGTACGCGCACGCGCCCGTGAGGGCGATGCGCAGGCCCGGGCTGAACCGGATCGCGAGCACCAGAAACGTCTCGGACGCGCGCACCGCCCCGACCACGGCGGCACCGTGGCGCGCGACGGGCGCAAGCCGGTTGAGCCAGCCTGCCAGGCGGCCCCTGAGCAGGTAGAAGTACACCTGGTCGCCCGCCGCGGCGCCGGCCGCTCCCGCGACGAGGACGAAGAGCGGGTCGAGGCGCCCCAGCCCGACCAGGACCGCGGCGGCCGAGTAGAGCACTTCGCCTTCGACGGCCGCGCCGACCGCCACCGCCACGTACGGCCACGCCCCGTGCCACAGTTCGGGTGGCATGCGTCACGCGCGTGACGCGGCCAGCGCTCCCGTGGTGGTCTCCGTCACGGCAGACCGGAGGACGGTTGCCACACGATCGACCTCCGCATCGGTCAGCGATTCGTACACCGGCAGCTGCACGACCTGGGCCGCGCGGCAGGCGCCGGGGAACCGCGCCTCGACCCGGCCCGCCTCCGCGGGTCCGCCGAAGATCGCCAGCGACGGGCAGACGTCCACGTGAAGGGTCTCGAGGTCCACGCCATGTCGGACTGCGCGCCGGACGACCCCCCAGCGGTCCGGGACCTGCAGGCAGTACCTGGTAGTACACGTGCTCGCACGCCGACGGCACCGTTGGCGTCTCGACGCCCGGCAGGTCCGCCAGGGCGGCGTCGAGCCGCCTGGCATGCCGCCGGGTCGCCGCCGTCCACTGGTCCAGGTGCGTCAGGGCCTCGAGCCCGATGGCGGCCTGCACGTTGGTGTACCGCTCCAGGTACTCCTGCGGGAGCGGCGAGAGCGGGCGGATGCGCTCCCAGAGGTACACGTCGGGCTGGCGCGTGAACCAGGAGGCGGTCCACAGCAGCGGGAACACCGTCCACGTGAACACGCCCGGCCGGATCATCACCCGCTGGGCTCTCCCGAAGAAGAGCTGTTTGCGGATGCGCGCCGCATCGGGCCACGGCTCGGCCGCCGCGAGCGCCGCCACTCGCGCCCGCACGTCCGGATCGCGCGCGATGGCCATGCCTCCGCCGTACGTGTTGAGCGGTTTCAGCGTCTGGAAGCTGAAGATCGCCCCGTCGCCGAAGGTGCCCGCCGGCTGCCCCCCGAGGCGCGCGCCCAGGGCGTGCGCGCAGTCCTCGATCACCGCCAGCCGGTGCCGGCGAGCGATGGCCGTGATTGCCGGCATGTCGCACATCAGGCCGTACAGGTGGGTCGGGACGACCGCGCAGGTTTTCGGGCCGACGGCGCGATCGAGCGCGGCCGGATCGAGCGTCGACGTCCTCGGGTCGACGTCGGCGAAGACCGGGACGAGGCCGGCGACGCGCGCCAGCTCGGGCATGACCCAGAACGTGAGCGCAGGAAACACGATCTCGCCCCCTCGCGGCAGCGCGAGCGCCTGCAGGAGGTAGTAGAACGCCATCCGTCCGAACGACGTCGTCGTGGCCCCCGGCATCCCGAGCCGCCGCGCGAACGCCCGCTCGAACTCGGCGATGTGCGGTCCCTCCACCAGCAGTCCCCGCGCCTCCATGGCCGCGATGGTCTCCTGCGTGTTCGGGATGACGCGAGCGCCGTAGCGGGAGACCGCCCTCAACATGACACCCTCCGCGCCATCTCGGCGAACTCGCGCCGCGCGTGCATGCTCCGCACCCTGGCATCCAGCCTCGACACGACCTCGTGCGCGCCGGCCCCCCGTATCCGGCAGTAGTTCGCCAGGTAGGACGGGCGCATGTAGAAGCGCACGTACGCGGCGCCGAGCAGATAGCGCAGCTCGTCCGCCCCGAGCGTCGGGTGATGGAACGTGGGAGTGAAGCCGTCGAACCGTTCCCAGTCGCGCTCGTAGACGCGGCTGGCCAGCTGCTTCCAGAGTGGCGTTCCCGGGTACGGGGTCAGCAGCTTGAACTGGGCGACGGTGGGGCCGAGATCGATCGCGTAGTCGATCGTGGCAGCGGTCGAATCCCAGTCGTCCTCCGGGAACCCCAGCACGAAGAACGCCGCGGTGACGATGCCGCGCGCGCGGCAGTGCTCGACAATCGCCCGCTGGTGCGACTCCGGAATGGGACGGCGCCCGGCCCTGCGCAGCGTGGCCGGTGAGAGCGACTCGACCCCGAAGCTGATGGCGCGCAGGCCCACGGCGTACAACCGATCGAGCAGGGGCGGATCGAGCCGGTCGAGGCGCGTCTCGCACTCGAACCGCAGACTCAGCCCGTGCGCCGCGATCGCGTCGGCCATCTCGAGCGTGCGGTCCCGCTGCTCGGTGAACAGCGGATCGCGGAAGATGACGTACGGCTTCGGGTAGCGGTCGCACAGGTATCGCAGCTCCTCGACGATGTTCGCCACCGAGCGCGCGCGGTAGCCGGCCAGAATCCGGTGCGGACAGTAGGTACAGAACTCGGGACACCCGCGGCTGGCCAGGACCGGGAATCCTCCGCCGGCGGGCCGCACCGCGAAGGGCACCCGCAGCCGCGTCCGCCGCTCCTGCAGGAGGTCCCAGCGGGGATGGGGAAGCGCATCGAGATCGGGCAGCTCCCGGCTCTCCACCCGGCCCTCCAGCGTCTCGCCGTGCATCAGGCGTGCGATCGCGTCCTCGGGTTCGCCCTGGACAACGAAGTCGGCATGCGCATCGAAGAGCTCCGGCATCTTCGACGCCGTGAGGCCGATGAACCCCACGCGCAGGCCCGCACGGCGGGCACGGTCGGCCCACTCGCATTCCTGCCGGTAGTCGACCAGCGAGGAGAGCACCAGCGCCACGTCGCCGGAGACGACGGCGCGGCGCGTCCACGCCACTTCGTGCCCGGCGCCGGCGGCGAGGGCCGCCGCATATGCCATCTGCACGCTCGGCACGTCGTGAAAGCGCCGCTTGAGGCCGGAGATGACCCGCGTGACGCGGGAGAACGGCCTCAGCCGGGAGCCATAGCCGCCGGCCACGGTGTCCTTGCTGACGAATCCGGATCTGCCTTCGAGGTCTGCCAGAACGATGCGCACGCGCCACCTCCCGGCCGGCCACTGACGTCGGCGGCATCGTCACGGGACACGGTCACGCGGACGCCGCCCGACGTGCGGTCGGCGCACACGGGAACCGAATGAACTGATGCTGGGATCGACTCGGCTACGCGGCGGGCGCGGGCGGGGCGCGCGAGCCGCCCTTCGTGGGCGCGCGTGAGGCGAAGGGGAGGCCCGACGGGCGGCGCCGAGACAGGCGGGCGCCTGGGGTCGGCAGCCGGTGGCTGCCGGGCGTGAGCGCGTCCCGCTCGGTCGAGACGGCAGCCTGTGACTGTTGTGCCGCGCAATGCGAGGCTTTGAACCCGTGCGGCGTGCGCTTCCGCAGCAGTGTCCGCGCGGCGCTCTGCTCGACGAACCGGCCGTGGCCGGTGTTGACCCAGGTGCGGATGCCGCCCTTGCCGGCGGACACGAGGTCGAGATTGCCGTCTGCGTCGATGTCGGCGGCGCGGGCGGTGAGTGGCGGCGCCAGCGCACCGGCCCGGCCTGCGGGCGTCTGACGCGACGCGAGGGGACGGGAGTCGAGGGGACTGCGGCCTTCGCGTGAACCGGCCGCGGCCTGCGTCTGCGCAAGGACGGACAGGCACGCGATCGTCCAGACAGAGACGGTGGCGATCGCACCGAGCCGTTTCATGACTGCGGCACCTGACGGCGACTGTAGCACAGGGGCCCGCCGGCGGGGCGCCTGCCGCTTTCCGCCGGGTTCCAATGCGATCGTGAAACCCGCTGCGTCATACTGTCGTAAGACTCGAAAATGGATGTGTTGGCCGTCCTCGGGCGCACGCTGAGCTTCTCTCTGGCCGCCGGGGTGAACCTCTACGCGACGGTGGCGATCATTGGGCTGGCCGAGCGCTACCGGTGGGTGGCCCTGCCGCCGGAGTACGCGCCGCTCGGGCACGCGTGGGTGATCGGCCTTGCCGCCACGCTCTACGCGCTCGAGTTCGTGGCCGACAAGATCCCGTGGGTGGACACCCTGTGGGACGCGGTGCACACGTTCATCCGTCCGGTGGGCGGCGCCGCGCTGGCCGTGGCCGCGCTGGGCGACGCGTCGCCGGCCGCCCGGATCGCGGCCGGACTGCTCGGCGGCACCGTGGCTGCCGGCAGCCACTTCGCGAAGGCAGGCACCCGCGTGGTCGTCAACACGAGCCCCGAGCCGTTCTCGAACTGGGCAGTCAGCCTGCTCGAGGACGGGTTCGTGGCCGGTCTCGGCGTGCTCGCCCTGAAGTTCCCCCTGGTCGCGCTGGCGGTATCAGCCGTGGTCATCCTGACGATTGCCATGATGGCGGGCCTGCTGGTCCGGGCGGTGCGCCGGCGGTTCTTCTCCAAGGGTGTGACCGGGCCGCCCCAGTCCCTTGCCAAGGACGCGCCGCGGGTCTAGACTCGCGGTCAGTGCCAATGCGCCGCCTTTCCCGGGCGGGCCCGTGACGACCACAACGAAACGCTCTCCCTGGCCGCGGGTCGGCCTCGTACTTGCCGGTCTTCTTGCGCTGCCCTGCGCGCAATCCGACCCCCGCGCGGCCGCGCCCGTCTCTTCCAGCCAGCAGTCGACGCAGGATCAGCAGCCGCCGCGATTCCGCACAGAGGCGAACTTCGTCCGCGTGGACGTGTATCCCACCGCGGACGGGCGCACGGTCCGGGATCTCACGAAAGACGACTTCGAGGTCTTCGAGGACGGCAAGCCGCAGAAGATCGAGTCGTTCGAGCACGTCCAGGTCCGCGGTGCCGGCAACGAGGACGCGAAATACGAGCCGAACACCGTGGCCGAAGCCCGGCGGATTGCCGAGCAGGGCAAGGGGCGGCTGTTCGTCATTTTCCTCGACACCTACCACATCGACTACGGCGGCTCGTACCGCGTGCAGCGGTCGATCGTCAACCTGTTGAATCGCGTGGTCGGTCCCGACGACATGTTCGCCGTGATGACGCCCGACATGTCGGCCACCGACCTGACGTTCGCCCGCAAGACGACCACCGTCGAGGGGTACCTCTCGAAATACTGGTTCTGGGGCCAGCGCGACAAGCTGTACCCGGACGACCCGGTCGAGCAGGAGTACATCAGCTGTTATCCCGACCGGAGGCTCCCTGGAGCCTCGGCGCAGCAGGAAGACTTCCAGGGCGTTGCGCAAGAGATGATCCGGCGCCGTCGCGAACACAACGTGCTGACCGCGCTCGACGATCTGACGAAGTACCTGCGCGGCATCAGGGAGGAGCGCAAGGCCGTCATCGCCATCACCAGCGGGTGGGTGCTCTTCCGCCCGAGCCTGCAGCTCACGAAGAACGGCCGCAGCGACATTCCGCGCGTCGGCGTCACGCACGACGGACGATTGAGCAGCGACGTCCACGAACAGGACTGGGGTTACGCCCGCAACAAGTGCGAGGCCGACCGGTTGGCGCTCAGCCAGCTCGATGACTTCGAAGTGTTCCACGACATGCTGGGGGACGCGAATCGCGGCAACGTGAGCTTCTATCCGGTGAACGCGATGGGATTGGAGGCGTTCGACAGGCCGATCGACGACAAGGGGCCGCCTGGAAGGCGAGGTGCAGGCGCTTGGCCGGCGAGCATTCCGCAGGACCCTCGATTGCCGGTCACTCGATCAGCAACCCCAGCTCAAGGCCGATGATCTCGCAGCGCACCGAGAACCTCGAGTCGCTGGCCGACAACACCGACGGCCTGGCCGTCGTGAACACCAACAACATCGACGCGGGCATCCGGCGCGTCGTCGACGACCTGAGCTCGTACTACCTGCTCGGCTACTACTCCGGCGGCAGGCTCGACGGCAAGTACCACAAGATCACCGTGAAGGTGAAGCGTCCTCGCGTGGACGTCCGCGCCCGTCACGGGTATCGCGCCGCGACCGAGGAGGAAGTGGAGGCCAGCCGCGTGGCCGCGGCGGCGACCGCGGCGCAGGCGCCGACGTCAGCCGTGCAGGTGGCGCTCAACTCGCTCGGGACGGCGCGTCCCGGCATCCCCCTGCGGACGTCAGTCAGCTACGCCGCGGAGGAGGACGGCCAGGGCCGCACGACGAAGGCCCACTTGTGGGCGATGGCCGAGCTCGATGCGGCGGTGGCGCGGCAGGGAGACTGGCTGGGCGGCGGCACCGTCGAGATGGCGCTGACGGCGGCAGACGGCACGAGCCTGGCGACGAAGAGCGTCCCGCTGCCCGCGGGCCAGCGCGCCGTCTCGGTGGATCTCGGCGAGGTCACGCCGCCGGCCGAGGGCGAGCTGCTCGTGAAGACGCACGTCCAGCCATTGCAGGACGGGCTGCCGTATCGTGACACGGTCCACGTCGGCACCCTGGCCGCGCCCGGGCGGCCACTGGTCCTGCGCCGCGGGCCGACCACCGGCATCAAGTACGTGCCCACGGCCGACATGCAGTTCCGGCGCACCGAGCGGATCCGCGTCGATCTGCCGGTTGACGCCTCCGTCACGTCCGTGTCGGCGGAGGTGCTCGATCGCAACGGCGGGACGATGTCGGTCCCGGCGCGTACGACGACGCGAGCGGAGAAGGATCTCACGTGGGCCTCGGCCGAGGTGACGCTGGCGCCGTTCGCGCCCGGAGACTACCTGATTCGGCTCAAGGCGGATACGGGCGGGAAAGCGCAGGAGGTCGTGCAGGGATTTCGGGTCGTCCCGTAAAGGGTTCACGGGTTCACGGTTCACGGGTTCACGGGTTGACGGGTTGACGGGTTCGCGCGCGTCGGCGAGCGAGGCCGCGGACGCGCGGCGGCCAGGCCGCCGTGCCGGCCATTCGGTCCGCGAACCGGCTCCGCAAGCCGGAAAAACGCGGCTCCGGCTCGTACCCTTCCGCACCGCGGCGGTCAGGGTTGGCCGAAGATCGCAGGCAGGCGAAGAGCAGCGGCGGGGTCATCCCGGCGTCGAGCTGTCGCCGGCAGACCGCCGCGGCTCCTCGCTGCGCCGCATTTTTCGTGTGGTCCTGGACGGCTTGCTCCGACGGTTCGCGGCCCGAACGGCCGACACGCCGTCCTTGGTACCCGCGCGGGAGTTCCTGGCGCGCGTGTTCACGGTTCCAGGCTACGAATTCGTCGCATCGAGCGCGGGTGACGCCGGACGGGGGCCCCCCGCCGCGCGGAGGACCGTCTCCCGTGATCGTGTCTCTTCGGTCCGAGCACGGTGGGGGTGGACGGCGGCAGGGCCCGCGCGAGGGATCGCATTGACGATTGGTCATTGACGATTGACGATTGAAGAACGCGAGCCGGCTGGTTCGCGCGCACACGGAGGTCGGCCCGCGCGCCCATTGGCAGGCCTGAAGGCCTGCGCTACACGAGGGCGCCGCGCGCATCGAGCGCGGGTGACGCCGGACGGGGGACCCCCGCCGCGCGGAGGACCGTCTTCCGTGATCGCGTCTTTTCGGTCCGAGCACGGTGGGGGTGGACGGCGGCAGGACCCGCGCGAGTCGCGTGCCTCCTAGCTGCCGCCCGTGGTGAACGACAGGGTCCACGGCGCGAGCGGCGCACCGTCGGTGCCCTTGATCCCCTCGGTGAGCTTCACCTCGACGACGCGGAAGCGGTCGAGGGGCGGATCGAAGCTGATCTCCAGGACCCGCGCGCCGGGGTTGTAGCCCACGCGGGCGGTCACCTTCGGCGGCTCGGGCTCGCCGCGTTCCTTCGACTGCTGCGCCGAGTAGCCGACGTCCACATGTCCCTTGATCGAGCTGACATCGAGGTCGCGCGAGAACTGGATGCGCACCTTCGTGTCGAGCGATACGTCGGTCTCGCCGGCCGTCGGCACGCTGAAGAGCACTTCCGGCGGGACGACCGCCGGCGCGACCTGCACCTGCTCCGGCGTGGCCTCGGCCTGGGGTGAGGCTTCCGACAGGTCGTCGGCGAGGATCAAGACGAGTCCTTTCTCCCACTTCACCGTCCCGCTCACGCTGATCCACCGCTGGGTATCGAGCTTCGACATGATGTCGAAGTTGAAGCCGCGCCCCTTCGGCTGCTTGCCGGTCACCCAGATCGCGGCGTCCGCCGACCGGATCACGAACTCGCGCCGGGCATCGACGCCCGAGGGCGCCTGCGGCAGGTCGCCGTACAGGTTCCGCCCGCGGAACTGGCCGTCGACCGTCACGTGTTGCTCCACGTAGCGGGCGGGCGCGAGCGCGAGGTTCCGCACCGACGGCGCCGCCAGCGTGCCGGCCTGCACCGCGTCGGTGACGTTGACGAGGACGACCTCGCCCGGCTTCGGCCATGGCGCGGAGGGGTCGCTGCCGATGAAGGGCCGGAGATCGTGCCCCGACAGGCGCACGTCGTTCGGGTCCATGCGGCCCAGGTCCCACACGACGCCGCGGATCTCCTGGACGCCGCTCCCGGACACGCCACTGTCCACGAGAGCGGGGATCCGGTCGTCTCCGTCCACCAGCGTCTTCCGCTCGGGCTCTTCGGTCAGCTCGGCGCGGACGAGCACCGGCTGCCCGTTGTAGAACGCCGGGTAGTTGAGGATCGCCGCCAGGGTCGTGGCGCGGCGCGTCAGCGTCTGTGCCGACGCCAGGCCGGTCGCCAGCACGAGCGCGGGCAGCAGGAAGAACGGAATGTGCCGTGACATCTGACCGCTGACAGCTCCCCTACTGCAGGCGCCGGCGCGCGACACGCGCGAGCACGATCGCCAGTACCAGAAAGACGAGCGCCCCGCCAATCTGGCCGACCGTGCCCTCGTGGAGTGCCGGAATCAGCCCCGTGGTCGCCGCGTCATCCGCGGCCAGGATGAGGTTGCGGCCGTAGAGGACGGCATACAGGATGCCGGCAATCGAGCCGCCCGCAATCAGGCCGGAGCTGAAGAGCGTCCCCGAGCTGATCTCGGACTCGGAGGTCTCGGCGGTCTTCCGCTCCACGAACCAGCGGACGAGCCCGCCCACGAAAATCGGCGCCGTCGTCGCGACCGGCAGGTACGACCCCACGGCGAACGAGAGCGAGCGGATGCCGCACAGCTCGAGGACGATGGAGATGCTGACGCCGCAGAGGACGAGGCCCCAGGGGAGGTTCTGGCTGAGCAGTCCCTTGATGATCGTGGCCATCAGCGTGGCCTGCGGCGCGGGCAGCGACTCGGAGCCGATGCCCATGACCTGGTTCAGGTACAGGGTCGTGAACCCGATCACGAGCGACGAGCAGATGACGCCGATCATCAGGCCCACCTGCTGGTGCCGCGGCGTCGCGCCAACGAGGAAACCGGTCTTCAGATCCTGCGAGGTGGCGCCGGCGATCGCCGACGCGATGCAGACCACCGCGCCGACGCCGAGGGCGATGGGCGCGTAGGCGTTGCCCGTCCAGCCGATCGCGACGAAGATCGTGCACGTCAGGATCAGGGTCGCGATGGTCATGCCCGAGATCGGGTTCGACGAGTTGCCGATCAGGCCCGTGATGCGGGACGACACGCTCACGAAGAAGAAGCCGAAGAGGATCGTCAGGATCGCGGTGAGCGGCTTGCCGAACGTGGGCATGCCCGGCACGACGATCAGGAAGATGGCCAGGGCGAGCGAGCCCAGGAGGACCACCATGATCGGCAGGTCGCGCTCCGTGCGCTGGTGACCGCCGGCCGCGGTCTCGCCGAGCCCCTTCATGCTCTCCCGGAACGACGAGACGATCGTGGGCACGGTGCGGGCCAGGGTGATGATGCCCGCCGCCAGGACGGCGCCGGCGCCGATGTAACGGATGTACGCGCTCCACATCTGCCCGGCGGTCATCTCCGAGAGTCGCAGGCCGCTGGCCGGCACCGGCGGGAACGGCACGGGAATGTACTGGCCGAGGATCGAGAGCAGCGGGAGCAGCACCAGCCACGACAGCACGCCGCCGGCGAACATCACGCCGGCAATGCGCGGGCCGATCACGTAGCCCACGCCCATGTACTCGGGCGAGACGTCCACGGTCAGCGTCGCGTTCGGGTAGAAGCTCGTGCGCGCCATCGAGTAGCCGACGGCGGTCGGGAACACCTGGACGATCCAGGAGACCGCCTTCCAGAGGCCGCCGATGCCCAGGCCCCTGAAGACCGTGCCGGCCAGCGCGCCCCCGCGCTCGCCGGCCACCAGCACGTCGGCGCAGGCCGTGCCCTCCGGATAGGGCAGCGTTCCGTGTTCCTTGACGATCAGCGCGCGCCGCAGCGGCACCATCATCAGCACGCCGAGGATGCCGCCGGCAAAGGCGAGCAGCAGGATCTGCACGTAGTTGAAGTACGCCGGGCCGTAGGGCAGCAGGAAGATGAGCGCCGGGATGGTGAAGACGACGCCCGAGGCCAGCGACTCGCCGGCCGAGCCAATCGTCTGGACGATGTTGTTCTCGAGGATGGTGGAGCCGCCGAGCTTCTTGAGCACCGAGATCGCGAGGACCGCGATCGGGATCGACGCGCTGACGGTCAGGCCGGCCCTGAGGCCCAGGTACACCGTGGACGCCCCGAACAGCAGGCCGAACAGCGCGCCGAGAATCACGGCGCGGACGGTGAACTCCGCCGGCGATTGCGACGCAGGCACGTAGGGTTTGAATTCCGGCGCGGGCGACGGGGCGTGGGCCATAGGCGCGGATTCTACACCTTGACCTTCATTGGAAGCGGTCCGTACAATCGAGCGGAATCTTGTGAAATCACCGAACAAACCCCGGCCGCTGCCCGAACAGGTCTCCGAGCTCACCACGAACCGGCTGTCGATCTATCTCCGCTGCCTCACCGAGCTCGATGCCGCCGGCGTGCAGACGATCTCGTCGCAGGGACTGGCCGAGCAGTTCCACCTCAACGCCGCGCAGATCAGGAAGGACCTGGCGAACTTCGGCGAGTTCGGCGTGCGGGGCGTCGGGTACTACGTGAAAGACCTGCGGCGGCACCTGCGGCAGATCCTCGGCCTCGACCGCAAGCTGCGCGTGGCCATCCTGGGTGCCGGCAATCTCGGCCTCGCGCTCGCAGACTATCCCGGCTTCCGCCAGGAAGGCTTCGAGATCGTCGCGCTGTTCGACGTGCTGAACGAGAAGGTCGGCCACGTTTCTCGCGCCGGGGTCTCCATCTACGACATCCGCCAGCTGAAGAAGGTCGTGAAGACCGACCGCATCAGCATCGGGGTGATTGCCGTGCCCGCCTCGGCAGCACAGCCGGTCGTCAATCAGGTAGTCGCCGCCGGCATCCGCGCCGTCCTCAACTTTTCGCCGGGCCCGCTCTCGGTGCCCGCGGACGTGAAGCTGAAGAGCGTGGACCTCACGCAATCGCTCGAGAGCCTCTCGTTCTTCCTGGCACGGGGGGACGGGGGGGAGTAGGGCGCACTGGCCCAGCCCCCGAGCCCCCCAGACCCCTGGCCCCCCGGCCCCTGTGCGTTACACTCCCCCTGTGCCCCGCCAGCCGTCCGCACTGACCCATGTTGACCCATCCGGCCGCGTCCGCATGGTGGACGTCGGCGCCAAGCCCGTCACCGAGCGCACGGCGACCGCGGAAGGATTCGTCCGGGTGTCGGCGGCGGCGCGGCGCCTCGTCCGGCGCGGGGTGACGAAGAAGGGGAACCCGCTCGAGATTGCCCGCATCGCGGGCATCCAGGCCGCCAAGCGCACGTCCGAGCTGGTGCCGCTCTGCCATCCGATCGCCCTGACGCACGTGGCCGTGGACGTGGTCCCCGCGCGGGGCGGGTACCGGGTGCGCGCGACGGTGCGGGTCGCCGGGCAGACGGGCGTGGAGATGGAGGCGCTGACCGCCGTGAGCGTCGCGGCCCTCACGATCTACGACATGCTGAAGGCCGCCGACCGCGCCATGGTGATCGAGGGCATCCGGCTCGTCGAGAAGAAGGGCGGGACGAGCGGGCACTACCGCGCGCGATGAGCCAACGCTGGGCGCGCCTGACGCTCGCCGGCGCCGTGCTGCTCGTGATTTTCGCCCTGCTGGGCCGGACGGCGGCCGACGCCGACCTCTGGGGGCACCTCACGTTCGGCCGCGACATCCTGGCGGCCGGTCGCGTTCACCTGCACGATCCGTACTCGTTCACGAGCGACCTTCCCTGGATCAACCACGAGTGGCTCGCCGAGGTGCTGATGGCCGGCGCCTGGGCCCTGGGCGGCGTGCGCGGGCTCGTGGCGCTCAAGCTGGCACTGGTGGCGGTCGCCGGCGCCTTCATGGTCCGCGCCTGGCGGCCCTGGCGGCTGTCCCCGCCGTGGCGTGACGGCCTGCTCTTCCTTGCGGCCCTGGGCGTGTGGCCGCTCGTGGCGACCATCAGGCCGCAGGCCTTCTCGGTGGCCCTGTTCGCCGCGCTCCTCTACGCGCTCGAGCGCGTGCGCGGCGGATCCGTCGCGTGGGCGGTGGCCGTGCCGGCCATCGTCGCGGTCTGGGTCAACGTGCACGGCGGGTGGGTCGTCGGCGCGGGAGCGATCGGCGCCTTCACGGCTGCCTCGATCGTCGATCCGGTGTTCACGCGGCGCCGGCGGCTCGCCGTGCTGGCCATGGCGGGCGCCAGCGCGATGGCCACCCTCGTGAACCCGTACGGCGTGGGCATGCTGACGTTTCTCGCAGAGACGGTGCGGCCCGGCCGGACGGACGTGCTCGAGTGGCAGCCGATCACCGCGCTTCCCCCGGTCATCTTCGTGCTCTGGCTCGCGCCGGCGACGATGGCGGCGGTTGGCTTCTGGCGCGACCCGCGCACGCGCACGCCCTGGGCGCTGCTCGTCGTGATCGGGCTTGCGCTCGGTTCCGTGCGCGTGGCGCGCCTGATCGGGTTTTTCGCAGTCGCGTCCGGCATCCTCGCGGCGCCCGGCGCGGCGGGGGCGGCCACATGCAGGGCCGAGCCGCCGACCGCGCGGCCCGCGTACGGCCTGGCGGCGGCCTCGGCGTGGCTCCTGGCGCTCGTGCTGGTCGGCGGCCGCATCTCCATGGACGCGCCGTGGACGCCGGAGCCCGGCGCCGCCCGCTTCGTCGCCGCCCGGCGCCTGCAGGGGCGCTTGTTCACGTGGTTCGACTACGGCGAGTACGCGATCTGGCATTTCGCACCGGCGCTCACGGTGTCGATGGACGGACGCCGCGAGACCGTCTACAGCGATGCCGTGCGCGATGCGCATCAGCGCATCTACGGGAACGCGCCGGACGCGCTGGCCCGCCTGGCCGCAATCGCACCCGACTACATCTGGCTGCCGCGCACTGCCCCGGTCCTGCCGCGGCTCGCCGACGCCGGCTGGCATGTCCTCTACCGCGGTCCGCGGTCGGTCATCCTCGGACGTGACGAGTGGCCGGCCGTCGTGGACGAAACGCCCGTGCCGGACGGCCGGGGGTTCCCGGGACCGTAACGAATTGCGGAATGCGAAGTGCGGAATCCGGAATGAGTGGGGAACTCGGAATTCGGACCTCGGAATGGAGAGCGCTCACTCTCTCGGCACACGGCACGCCGCACTCGACACGGACTCCGCATGCCCTCCGCGTTTCAATCCGCATTCCGCAATCCGCATTCCGCACTATCATTGACGTTCATGTCTTCGGTCCCCTCCCCGGTCGATCTCCTCGTCTTCGGCCCGCATCCCGACGACCTCGAGATCGGGATGGGCGCCACGATTGCGCGACACGTCTCGCTGGGCGTCTCGGTCGGCCTGTGCGATCTCACGAAGGGGGAGATGGGCACCAACGGGACGCCCGAGGAGCGCCTGGCCGAGGGCGAGGAGGCGCGGTGCGTGCTCGGGGCCCGGTGGCGCGTGAACCTCGGGCTTCCCGACCGGCGTCTGCGCGAGGCGCCTGACCAGCTCGAGCCGATCGTCGAGCTGATCCGCGCGAGCCGGCCGGCGACAATCGCCCTGCCATACTGGGCCGACCGGCATCCCGATCACGTCGCGGCCAGCGCCCTCGTGCAGGCGGCCGCCTTCACCAGCGGCCTGCGGCGGCACGACACCGGCAGATCCGCGTGGCGGGCGGCGTGGCTCGTCTACTACTTCATCAACAACGCCGTGGACCCCTCGTTCGTGGTGGACGTGTCGGACCACTACGAGGCGAAACAGCGCGCGCTGGCGTGCCATCGGAGCCAGTTCGCACCGCAGTCGGAGGACGCGGCCGACACGCGGCTCACCTCGCCGCTCTTCCGCCAGCTGGTCGAGAGCCGCGACGCGCAGTTCGGCGCCCGTGCCGGGGTTCGATGGGCCGAGGGGTTCGTGGTCCGTGAGCCGCTGGTGCGCCGCGATCTGCTGAAGGAGCCGACCGGGACGGGAGCCTCGTCTCGATGAGGGTCGGGATCGTCTGCTACGCCTCCACGGGCGGCAGCGGCATCGTCGCGACCGAGCTGGCGATCGAGCTGGCGGCGCGCGGGCACGAGGTCCACGTCCTCAGCACGGAGCCGCCGTTCCGGTTCCCAAAGGGCCGGGTCAATCTCGAGTTCCACGAGGTGGCCACGCCCGCCTACCCGCTGTTCCGCGAGCCGCAGTACGCGCTCTCGCTCGCAACGGCCATCGTGCAGGTGTCGCGAAAGCGCCACCTGGACCTGGTGCACGCGCACTATGCCGTGCCGCACGCCGCGGCCGCGTACCTGGCCCGGCAGATCATGGCCGCCCACCCGACCGACCGCGTGCCACGGATCATGACCACACTCCACGGCACGGACATCACGCTCGTCGGCAGCGACCCGTCCTACTCGGAGACCGTCGCCTTCTGCATCGACCAGTCCGACGCCGTGACCGCCGTGTCCGAGAGCCTGCGCGCCGAGACGTGCCAATCGCTCGGCATCACCCGTGACATCGACGTCATCCCGAACTTCCTGGACGGTGAACGGTTCAAACGCCGTCCCCTGACCCGCCCGGCCGGCGATCCGCCCCGCATCGTCCACATGTCGAACTTCAGGCCCGTGAAGCGCATCGACGCCGTGGTCGAGGTCTTCCGTCGGGTGCGCGCCCGGGTCCCCGCGCGATTGCTGCTGGTCGGCGACGGACCCGAGCTGCCCGGCGCTCGCAACCGGCTGCTCGAGCTCGGACTGGACGGCGTCGTGGAGTACGCGGGCGAGCAGCAGGATGTGGTGGAGCTGCTGTCGCGCGCCGACCTGTTCCTGCTGCCATCCCAGACGGAGAGCTTCGGCCTGGCCGCGCTCGAGGCCATGGCGTGCGAAGTGCCCGTGGTCGCGTCGCGCGTCGGCGGCCTGCCCGAGGTGGTTGACGACGGCGTGACTGGATTCCTGTGCGCGCCCGACGATCTGGACGGCATGGCCGCGCACGTCGTGGATCTGCTCACCGACGGCGCGCTGCACGCCCGCATGCGCCGTGCCGCCCGTGCGGCAGCCGTGACCCGCTTCGCCGCCGAACGGATCGTGCCGCTGTACGAGCGCGCGTACGCGCGGGTGATCGGGGAATAGCCGGGTTCGCAGGTTCTCGGGTTCTCGGGTTCGAACCGTCGTAGGGCCGAACCTCAATTCGGCCGGCGAGAACCGAGAACCGAGAACCGAGAACCTGAGAACCCAGAACCCAGCCCCCAGATCCCCAGCCCCCCAGCCCCCCAGCCCCCGCAGCCCCCCAGATCCCCAGCCCCCCAGCCCCCGAGACGCTACCCCCTCGGGTCGTCGTCCCTCGGCGGCGGCTCGATGTGGATGATGGCATCGCCAATCTGGGGGAATCGCTGCATCAGCCGGTCCTTCACCTGGTGCGAGATCGCGTGGGCCATCTCGAGCGGCGTCGCCGGCGCCATCCAGATGTGCAGGTCCAGAAAGACGTAGTCGGCCGTGCCGCGGGTACGGATCTGGTGGCATCCCACCACCTGCGGCACCGTCATCACCGCCTGTCGGACATCGTCTTCGGCAATCACGATCCGGTCGGCGAGGATGTTCGACGTGGACCGCACGATCCCCCACGCCGCGTAGCCGATGAAGCCGACGACGACGAACGCGGCAGCGGGGTCGAGGAGCGGATAGCCGAGCCGGCTGCCGATCAGCGCCGCGATGACCGTGAGCGACGTCAGCACGTCGCTGCGCGTGTGCATGGCGTCGGCCAGCAGCACTTCGCTGCCGAGCCGCTTGCCGGCTCTCGATTCGTAGGTGGTCACCAGCAGGTTGACCGCGATCGTGCCCGCCATCACCGCAAACGAGACGGCGGTGACGCGGGGCGCGCCGCCGTGCTGGAAGCGCTGCCACGCCGCGCGGCCCACCTCGATCATGACGACCAGCAGGAAGGCGGCGATGGCCGCCGCCGACATGGTCTCGAACTTCCGGTGCCCGTACGGGTGCTCCGCGTCGGGCGGCTTGCCGGCCACCCGCACGCCGACCAGCGCGACGATGTTCGAGAACGAGTCGGTCAGCGAGTGCAGCCCGTCGGACACGATGCTGACCGCGCCGGTCACGTAGCCGAGGACCAGCTTGGCGACGGCGACGGCGACGTTGAGGAAGAAGACCTGTACGAGGACGCTCGCGACGGTCCGGTAACGGTCGGTCACGTCGCGGCGCGTGGGCTCAGAAGATGCGCGCGGTCGGAACGGGCCACCACCGGATCTGCACCTTGCCGATGATGTATTTCTTCGGCACCATCCCCCAGTGCCGGCTGTCGGAGCTGTTGTTCCGGTGGTCGCCCATCACGAAGTAGTAGCCCTCGGGCACCACAGTCGGCCCGTAGTCGTCGTGGCTCCGGTATTCCGGCGGGACGAAGTCGTCCCGCAGGGGCACGTCGTTGACGTACACCTTGCCGTCCACGATCCGGACGACGTCGTTCTCCTCGGCGATGACCCGCTTCACGAACGACTTGTTGGGATCGATCGGGTAGTAGAGCATCACGATGTCGCCGCGCCGGGGGTCCGACAGCCGGTACGCGAGCTTGTTGACGATCAGCCGATCCTGGTCGGCCAGCGTCGGCGCCATGCTCTGGCCTTCCACCCGCGCCACCTGGGCCACGAACGTGACGATCAGGGTCGCGTAGATGGCCGCCGAGACGAGGGTCTTCAGCCAGATGATCAGCTCCTCGCGGACCTGGGCGAAGTGAATGCCCGAGCCGTGGGAGGCCGGTGGCAGGGGAGTGAGGGGGTCGCCCGCCGGGAGGCCGGACGATGCCGTCGCCGCTACAGTTTCAGGTACTCCCGGAGGCGCCGCGTCTGGGACCGGCTGACCGGAATCTCCGTCGCCTTCGCGTCCTTCATCCTGAGGATGTAATTCCTGCTGAACCAGGGGACTATCTCCTTGATCTTGTTGATGTTCACCAGGTGCGACCGGTGGACCCGCCAGAAGGCCGACGGGTCGAGCCGCGCCTGCAACTCATCAAGTGTCCGGAAGTTGCACGTGCCGGAGACGTGCCCGGTAACAATAGTAATCGAGTCATCGGCCATCGAGGCAAAAATGATGTCCTCGGCCTGTACCAGCAGGAACCGCTCGCCGGCTTTCACGGCCACCTGCTCGGGCCGGGTCTTCCGGCCTTCCACGAGTTGGACGATCCGTTCGAGCTGGTCGTTCAGCGGCGGGTCGGCGGCCAGCCGGCGTCGCGCCCGCTGCACGGCAATCTCGACCCGGGGCGCCTCGATGGGTTTCAGGAGGTAGTCGACCGCGTTCACCTCGAAGGCCTCGATGGCGTGCTGGTCGTAGGCCGTGACGAAGATCACGGTGGTGGGCGGCTCGCGCTCCAGCAGCTGCCGGGCCACTTCGAAGCCGGTGAGCCCGGGCATCTGGACGTCCAGGAATACCAGGTCGGGTCCGTGCTGTGCCACCGCGTCGAGCGCGGCGGGGCCGTTGGCCGCCTCGGCCACGACCTCCACGCCGCCGACCTCGGCGAGCAGGTAGCAGAGCTCTTCGCGGGCCAGCGGCTCGTCGTCCACCACCACTGCCCGAAGGGCCCGGTCAGGCACTGACGCGCACCTCGGCGGCGACCGACGGGATCTCCAGCCGGACCCGTGTCCCGCGGCCCATGGCGCTGGTGAGCGTCAGCCCGTTCTGGACGCCGTAGATGACCCGCAGCCGCTCGTTCACGTTCGTCAGGCCGATGCCGCCGGTGAAGGCCGATTCGAGCCGCTCCTCGGTCATGCCGATCCCGTCGTCGCTGACCTCGATCACCGCGCCGCGGCCATTCGCCGAGGTGCGGACGGTGATCGTGCCGCCGCCGACCTTGCGCGCCAGGCCGTGCTTGATGCAGTTCTCGACCAGCGGCTGGAGGATCATGCTCGGCACGGGCACGTCGAGCGTCGTCTCGTCGACGTCCATACGCACGCGCAGCTGAGGGCCGAAGCGGATCGTCTCGATGTCCAGGTACTCCTGCACCGCCGCGAGCTCCTCGCGCAACGAGACGAAGTGATTCGGGTCCTTGAGCCGCCGGCGCAGCAGCGCCGAGAGGCGGTGGATCACCATGCGGGCCGTTTCCGGCTGCGAGCGGACCAGCGAGGAGATCGAGGTCAGCGTGTTGAAGAGGAAGTGGGGGTTGATCTGGTAGGCGAGCGCGGAAATCTTCGCCGCGAGCAGGAGCTTCTCCTGCTCGTGCAGGCGGTGCTCGATCCGTGCGTTGTTCCAGATCTTGATCGGCGTCGCCACGCAGAGCACCGTCGCGACGAGGACGAGCACGAACAGCGCCGGCGTCGGCGCGCCCAGGTAGAAGAGGCGGGACGGGCCGAAGCGGCCGCCGACGAACTGCCGGATCATCTCGAGGCCCACGGGCGCCAGGAGCAGGATGATCTGCCAGTCCACCTGCAGAGTCCGCGCCATCTTCCACACGCGGCGCGGCAGCGCCGAGAAGACGAACGGCGAGAAGTGCCAGATCGCCTCCTTGGGGCAGAGCTCGCGCAGGCCGCCGCCGGCGAACCCGCATCCGACCGCGAAGGGCAGCGCGCCGTACTCCCCGGCAATCAGCGCCGGCACGGCCGTGAGCCCGCCGACGATCGCGCCCGAGTAGGGGCCGGCAATCAGGCCGACGAGGAACGCGCCCTCGAGCGTCAGGTCGGCCGCGTAGTAGCGCAGGAGGATGCGCGAGGCCACGCCCAGCGTGAGCGGCGCGCCGAGCGAGAGGGCCAGGACCAGCCGGTCCGGCAGCGCCCGCCGCTCGAAGATCAGGATGTGCCGGAACCGCCGGAACCGCACGAGCATCGTCGCCAGCAGCGCGATGATCGCGAGCTTGAACACCAGCGTGGTGAGGAGGAACTGATCCGGCGACAGGATGCGGGGTTCCACGGTCCGGCTATTGTACGGGAGCCACTCGGCCGGCGGGGAGGGCGCTTTCGGGGCCGGCCGGCAGGGCGTCGGGGGCCTGATGCTATGATTGACGGATGATTTCCGAGACTCATCACGGGCTTTGCGACGACCCTCAAGCACGTGTTCCGCAAGCCCATCACGGTGAACTACCCGGACCAGAAGGTCCCGATGTTCCCGAAGTTCCGCGGCAAGCAGGTGCTCATGCGCGACGAGGCCGGGCTCGAGAAGTGCGTGGCGTGCGGGCTGTGCGCGGTGGCGTGCCCGGCCGATGCGATCTACCTGGAGGCGGCCGAGAACGACGGGACCGTGCTGGCGGGCCCCCGGTACGCCAAGGTCTACCAGATTCACAAGACCCGCTGCATCTTCTGCGGGTATTGCGAGGAAGCCTGCCCGGTCTCGGCGATCTTCATGGGCAAGGACTACGAGACGGCCGTCTACAGCAGCAAGGATTTCATCTGGGACAAGGACGAGTTGCTCGTGCCGTCTCCCGCCGGAGCCCGCTCGCCGGCCGAGGCGGGGCGCTGAGCCGGCCGGCGTCCCCCGTCAGGCCGCATTGACACATCGATTTCTCGACGCCATCGACCAGCGCGTCCTCGTCTGCGACGGGGCGATGGGGACGATGTTGTACGCGAAGGGCGTGTTCATCAACCGCTCCTTCGAGGCGTTGAACCTCTCGCAGCCCGACCTCGTCGCCGAGCTCCACCGGGAGTACGTGCGCGCGGGCGCGGACGTGCTCGAGACCAACACCTTCGGTGCCAACCGGGTGAAGCTCGGGAACTTCGGCCTGGCCGAGTCCCTCCGCGAGATCAATGTCGCCGGCGCCCGGCTGGCGCGCCAGGCCGCGCGCGACCAGGTGTTCGTCGCCGGTGCCATCGGTCCGCTGGGCATCCGCATCGAGCCCTGGGGACGGACGGGCGTGGACGAGGCGGTTGCGCTCTTTCGCGAGCAGGCCGAGGTCCTGGCCGAGGGGGGCGTGGACCTGTTCATCCTCGAGACCTTCCGCGACATCAACGAGATTGGCGCCGCCATCGACGCCATCCGCGCGGTCAGCGATCTGCCCATCGTCGCGCAGATGACGACCGAGGAGGACGGTAACAGCCTCGACGGCACGCCGCCCGAGGAGTTCGTGCCGGCCCTGGACCGCAAGGGCGTGGCGGTGATCGGCGTCAACTGCAGCGTCGGCCCGGCCCCGATGCTCGAGACGATCGAGCGGATGGCGCGCGTCAGCGACACCCGCCTCTCGGCCCAGCCGAACGCCGGCAAGCCGCGGGACATCGAGGGCCGCAACATCTACCTGTCCTCGCCCGAGTACGTGGCCTCGTACGCCCGGCGCTTCGTGCAGCGCGGCGTGCGCCTGGTCGGCGGCTGCTGCGGCACGACGCCCGAGCACATCCGCCAGATCCGCGCGGCGTTGAAGAGCCCGTCGGTCGCCGTGTCCCGTGTGGCGGTCGCCGCTCACCCCGCGCCCAGCCATCCCGAGGTCCCGCCAGTGCCCCGGGCGTCGAAGTCGCGGCTGGCGCGCGCCCTGGCCGAGGGCCAGCGCGTGCTGACGGTGGAGCTCGAGCCGCCCAAGGGCCACGAGGCCGAGCCGGTGCTGGCCGATGCCGGCGGCTTTGCGGCGCACGGGGTGGACGCGCTCACGATCAGCGACGGGCTGCGGGGCAGCGCCCGGATGAGCGCGCTGTCGCTCGCCGTGCTCGTGCAGCAGGAAACGGGCCTCGAGCCCGTGCTGCAGTACAGCTGCCGGGACCGGTACCTGCTCGGCATGCAGTCGGACCTGCTCGGCGCGCACGCGGTCGGGATCCGGAACGTGGTGCTGTTCACCGGCGATCCCCGCAAGCGGGGCGACTACTCGGACGCGACGCTCGTGTTCGACGTCGACTCCATCGGCCTCACCAACGCCGTCACGCGGCTCAACCACGGGCGCGATGTCGGCGGTCAGGCGATCGGGGCGCCCACCTCGTTCCACGTCGGGATCGTGGCCAACCCGACCGCGCCCCGGCTCGAGGACGAGATCCGCCGGTTCGAGTACAAGGTCAAGGCGGGCGCCGAATTCGCCACGACGCAGCCGATCTGACGATCTCGAGGCGCTCGACGCGTTCCTGGCGAGCGTTGCGCACCTCGGCATCCCGTTCATCGCGTCGGTGCGGCCCTTCGAGGGGCTGCTTCACGCCGAGTATCTCGCCAACGAAGTGCCGAACCTCCGCGTGCCCGAGGCGCTGCTGGCCCGGATGCGAAGGGCCGAGGCGGCGCACCGCGCGGTCGAAGAGGGCGTGGCGATTGCCATAGAGTTGGCAGAGGGTGTGCGCAGGCGTGTGCAGGGGCTGCAGCTCGGCGGACCACCGCGAGCCGTGGACGCGGTCCTGCACGGGTTGACCGGGGCACGCCGTGCCGTGCAGTAATCCGGCTTGTCGGCGCCTGCCGGCACAGGTATAGTCGCAGGGCGTTCCCCCGCGCCGGCCTCGGAGCCGGTTCCGGGTCGCGCAGGAGACCGAGCGAATGGCCTTGTTCGACAGGAACGAGGGCAGGCAAGATCCGGAATACCTCGCAACGTCCGACGTCGCCACGCGGGCGCTGTCGGTCACGGCCGTCGAAACGGACTTCGTCGCCGGCGTGTACGAGAAGCTGGCCTCGGTCTACGACTACATCTTCGGTCCCACGCTTCACCCGGGCCGTCTTCGCGCCCTCCAGCACATGGGCATCGCCGCCGGCGATCGCGTGCTGGAGGTCGGTGTCGGCACGGGCATCAACCTCACGCTCTATCCCAGGGACTGCAGCGTCACCGGCATCGACCTGTCGGACTCCATGCTGGAGAAGGCGCACGAGCGTGTCGCGAAGAACGGGCTGCGCAACGTCCGCGTCCTGCAGATGGATGCCTCGGCGCTGACGTTCCCCGACGACTCGTTCGACATCGTCTACGCCCCGTACCTCGTGAGCGTTGTGCCCGACCCGGTGCTGGTGGCGACCGAGATGCGCCGCGTCTGCCGGCCGGGCGGCCGGATCATCATCCTGAACCACTTCCGCAGCTCGAACGCCATCATGTCCCACGCCGAGCGGCTCATCTCGCCGCTCACGGTCCACATCGGCTTCAAGTCGGACCTCGACCTGCCCGCCTTCCTGGCGCAGGCCGAGCTCAGGCCGGTCTCCATCGAGAAGGTGAACATCCCGCGGATCTGGTCGCTCGTCACCTGCGTCAAGGACTGACCCGGGAGCGCCGCGCATGTAGCGCAGACCTTCAGGTCTGCCCGCGAGGTCTGCCCGTGCGCCTGATGGCAGGCCTGAAGGCCTGCGCTACACGAGAGCGCCCGCCACGCATGTAGCGCAGACCTTTAGGTCTGCCCGCGAGGTCTGCCCGTGCGCCTGTTGGCAGGCCTGAAGGCCTGCGCTACACGAGAGCGCCCGCCACGCATGTAGCGCAGACCTTCAGGTCTGCCCGCGAGGAGGTCTGCCCGTGCGCCTGTTGGCAGGCCTGAAGGCCTGCGCTACACGAGAGCGCCCGCCACGCATGTAGCGCAGACCTTCAGGTCTGCCCGCGAGGTCTGCCCGTGCGCCTGTTGGCAGGCCTGAAGGCCTGCGCTACACGAGAGCGCCCGCCACGTATGTAGCGCAGACCTTCAGGTCTGCCCGCGAGGTCTGCCCGTGCGCCTGATGGCAGGCCTGAAGGCCTGCGCTACACGAGGTCTGCCTGCGCGAGCGTCTCAGCGGACGTACTCGAGAATCCAGCTGGCGGCGCGCTCGGCGCCGTCGGTCTCGACCCGCTCGGGGGCGGCGGGCGCGCGGCTGAGCGCGTCGAGCGCCTCCTGCCAGCGGCCGGCCAGCAGGTCCTCGGTGGTGATGAATCCGCAGCGCAGCCAGCGCGGCATCTCGCGGACCAGCACGTCGTACTCGACGAAGTGCCCGCGCGAGGTGTAGAGCATCGCGGTGCCGTTGGCCACGCACTCCGCGATGATGCCGTAGCCGGGCTTCGTGACGACGATGTCCACCGCGGCGACGAGGTCCTCGTAGCGGAGGCCCGACGCGTGCAGCGCGTGCTCGTCCACGAGCTCCACCGTCCGGGGCAGCACCAGACGCGTCATCCCCGGCGGCTCGTCGGCCCGCCGGTTCGCCATCACGTCGGACGTGAGGACCACGGTGTAGCCGGTCAACGCGGCGAGGGCGGGCAGGTCGATCCGCGTGAGCCCGTAGCCGCCGAAGGACACGAGCACCAGCGGGTGGTCGTCCGGCAGGTGGAGCAGGCGACGGACGTCCCCGGGCCGCCGTCTGGAGCGCCGCGCGATGAAGGGCAGCGGCTCGACGCGGCCGAACATGTCGAAGCCGCCGGCCATCGGCAGCCGCAGGGCGAGCGACGCGTGCGCATAGGCCGCGCGCAGCCGCTCGAGGAGCCCGCTCGACGGCGACAGGTACTGCGCGTAGCCGGCGTAGATCCAGTCCCAGGTGAAGTTGCCGATGGCCACCGACGGCAGGCCGGCTCGCGCGGCCGCCGCGAACGGGAGCGCCGGGATGTCGGCCACCACCGCCGCGACCCCCTCACGCGTCAGCCACTCGGCCTCGCGCTCCGCTTCGTCGTCGAGCGTGCGGTGGAAGGTCTCGGCGCGCCGGATCGTCTCGGCGGCGTCCACGGCCAGACTGTCGATCTGGACGACCCCCGTATCGCTTTCGCGGGGACGCCACTCGACCGGCCGCGTGAGGGTGAGATCGAACAGCCAGCGCGGCGCGGACGTCCGGAGGATGACACCGATCTCCGGCCGCCGCCGTCCCAGCTCGTTGAGCACCTCGATGTCGCGCGAGGCATGGCCGAAGCCGTGGCCCGAGGTGTAGAAGGCGATCGTCGGCATCAGCGGGTCACTGGCGTGCGAGCATCGAGCTCAGAAGGCGACCTTGAGCACCTCGTCGAGCGTCTCGACGGGCACGAAGGTCATGTCGCGCTGCAGTTCCTGCGGCAGCTCCTTCAGGTCGGGTGCATTCTGGGCCGGCAGGACGAACGTGCGGATGCCGTGCCGCCGGGCGGCCAGGGCTTTCTCGCGGATCCCGCCCACTGGCAGCACCAGGCCCGAGAGGGTGATCTCGCCGGTCATGGCGACGTCCTCGCGCACGGGCCGGCCGCGGATCGACGAGAGGATGGCCGTGGCCATCGTGACGCCGGCCGACGGCCCGTCTTTCGGGATGGCGCCGGCGGGGACGTGGATGTGCAGGTCCTTGTGGGCGAAGAAGTCCTCGGCGATGTCCAGCTCGCGGCTGTGGGCCCGGATGTGGCTCACGGCGGCGCGGGCCGACTCCTGCATCACGTCGCCCAGCTGGCCGGTCAGGATGATCTGCTGGCTGCCGCCGGGCAGCAGCGATGCCTCCACGAACAGCACGTCGCCGCCCGTTTCGGTCCACGCGACGCCGGTGGCCACGCCGGGGCGGGACGTCCGGAACGCGGTCTCGCGGTGGAAACGCGGCGCTCCGAGATAGTCGGCCAGGCGGGCCGCGTCCACGGTCGTCGTCGGCGGCGGCGAGTCGCCAGCGGGGAGGCTCGCCAGGCGCGCCGCGATCTTCCGGGCGATCGCCCCGATCCGCCGCTCCAGGCTGCGGACGCCCGCTTCACGCGTGTACTGCGAGATCACGATGCCGAGCGCCTCGTCGTCGATCGCCAGCGCGTCGGGCGCCAGCCCGTGTTCCCTGAGCTGCCGCGGGATGAGGTACGTGCGCGCGATGTGGCGCTTCTCCTCCTCGGTGTACCCGGCCAGCGTCAGGACTTCCATGCGATCGAGGAGGGCCGGCTGCAGCGTGCCGAGCTGGTTGGCCGTGGCGATGAAGAGTACCCGTGAGAGGTCCATCGGGACCTCGAGGTAATGATCGCGGAACGTGTTGTTCTGCGCCGGGTCCAGCACCTCCAGCAGGGCGGCTGCCGGGTCGCCCTGGAAGCCGACGGCGAGCTTGTCCACCTCGTCCAGCATGAACACGGGGTTCATCGCGCCCGCCTGCCGCAGCGCCTGGACGATGCGGCCTGGCAGCGCGCCGATGTACGTGCGGCGGTGCCCGCGAATCTCGGCCTCGTCGCGCACGCCGCCGAGCGACAGCCGCACGAACTTCCGGTTCATCGCACGGGCAATCGACTGGCCGAGAGACGTCTTCCCGACGCCGGGCGGGCCGACGAAGCAGAGGATGGGCCCCTTCATGTCGCCCTTCAGCTTCCGCACGGCCAGGTACTCGACGATGCGCTCCTTGATCTTGTCGAGGTCGTAATGATCCTCGTCCAGCACCCGGCGGGCCTCGACCGGATCGAGGCGATCCTCCGTCGTCACGCTCCATGGCACCTCGAGGAGCGTGTCGAGGTAGGTGCGTGTCATCTGGTAGTCGGGCGACGCCTGGTTCAGGCGGGCCAGCCGATCGAGCTCGCGGGTGGCCGCCTCGCGTACGGCCTCCGGCAGGCTCGCGGCGGCGACCTTCTCGCGCAGCAGCTTGATCTCGTCGGCCTCGCCCTCGCCGAGCTCGTCCTGAATGGCCTTGAGCTGCTGGCGGAGGAAGTACTGCCGTTGCGCGTCGGACATCTCGCGCGCGGCCTCCGACTCGATCTTGCCCTTCACCTCGAGCAGCGCGATCTCGCGCGCCAGCGCCCGCGAGACCGCCTCGAGCTTCACGGTCAACCGGTCCGCCTCGAGCACGGCCTGCTTCTCGGCCGAGGGCATGTCGATCAGGCTCGCGAGCAGGTAGGCCAGCCGCAGCGGGTCGTCGATCGCGGCGACCACACCGCGAAGCTCCTGCGACAGCGCGCTGCTCAGCGACAGCGCGCGATCGACCTGCTCGCGCAGTCGGCGGACGTAGGCGTCGACCTCCAGTGACTGCTCCGACAACTCGGGCAGCACGCGGATCTCGGCGGTCAGCGTGAGCTCGGAGCGGCTGACGGCCTCCGCCCTGGCGCGCTGCAGGCCCTCCACGATGATCTGGATGCCGCCGGACGCGCGAGCCATCTGGCGGATCATGCCCGCCGTCCCGATCCGGCTGATCTGTTCCGGGCCGGGGTCCGCCGCCGCGTCGCCGGTCTGCAGCGCCAGGTAGAGCATGCGATCGCCCGCCAGCGCGCGGTTCACCGACTCCATGGACACGGGCCGGTTCACCGCGAGCGGCAGCACGCTCAGCGGAAAGGCGACGGTCTCTCGCAGCGGAAGCACGGGCAGAGGCGAGGGCAGCGGCGGCGTGGAGGGATCGGCCATGGGCCCGGCTATTTCACTCAATGTGGTCGGGAGCCGTCAAACACGGCCGCTCTGGGGTATTCTTCATGGGGTCAGGCCCTGTTAAGAATGTAAAGCCGACTTAACAGGGCCTGACCCCACCTGTGGAGACGACATGGACGACACGAGCACACGACGAGACTTTCTGAAGACGACCGCGGCGACGCTGGGTGGGGCGGCGGTCGTGGCGGCGGCGGGCACCCGGCTCGAGGCGCAGCATCCCACCGAGGCGCCGGAGACTATCCTGTTTCGCGCCCCGGCGCTCGACCGCGTGCGCGTCGGGTTCGTCGGCGTGGGCGGCATGGGCACCGTGCACCTCGGGAACTACCTCTCGCTCGAGGGCGTCGAGGTGAAGGCGGTCTGCGACATCGACCCCTCGCACGCCGACCGGGCCCGCAAGATGATCGTGGCGGACGGCCAGCCCGAGCCGACGCTCTACACCCGCGGCGACCACGATTTCGAGCGCATGTGCGCCGAGCAAGACCTCGACCTGGTCTTCAACGCCACGCCCTGGGAGTGGCACGTCCCGGTGCTGCTCGCGGCGCTGAAGAACGGGAAGCACGGGGCGACTGAGGTGCCGGCCGCTTACCGCGTGGACGACTGCTGGGCGCTCGTCGAGGCGCACGAAAAGTACAAGAAACACTGCGTGATGATGGAGAACTGCTGCTACGACCGGCGCGAGATGCTGGCGCTGATGCTCGTGCGGAAGGGCATCCTGGGCGAAGTGCTCCACGGCGAGTGCGGCTACCTGCACGACCTGCGGTCGGAGAAGTTCTCGACGAAGGGCGAGGGGCTGTGGCGCCGCGCCCATGCCACCGAGCACGACGGCAACTGGTATCCGACGCACGGCATCGGTCCGATCGCCCAGTGCATGAACATCAACCGGGGCAACCGGTTCGACTTCCTCGTGTCGATGAGCAGCCCGCAGCGCGGCCTGACGCTCTACGCGGAGGAGCACCTGGCAGCCGATGACCCGCGCCGCAAGGAGACGTACAAGCTCGGCGACGTCAACGTCACGCTGATCCGGACGGTGCAGGGGCAGACGATCTACCTGGCACACAACACCGACAGCCCCCGGCCGTACAGCCGGATCAACATGGTCCAGGGGACGAAGGGGCTCATTCAGGGCTGGCCCGACCGGATTTACATCGAGGGCCGAAGCCCGAAGAACGACGAGTGGGAAGAGCTCGACAAGTACTACGAGGAGTTCGAGCACCCGCTGTGGAAATCCGAGAAGGTCAAGCAGGCCCATCGCGGCCACGGCGGCATGGACTTCCTCGAAGACTATCGCTTCGTCGAGTGCCTGCGCGCGGGCCTGCCGACCGACCTGAACGTGTACGACGCGGCGGCCTGGAGCGTGATCTGCGAGCTCACCGACCGCTCGGTCGCCGACCGCAGCCGCCCGCAGGACTTCCCGGACTTCACCCGCGGCAAGTGGAAGACCACCGAGCCGCTGGGGATCGTTGAATCGTGAAATTGCGAACTGCGGAATGCGGAGTGCGGAGTGAAGAGGGAATGCGGAGTGCGGAGTGCGGAATGAAGATTAGAAGAGTGAGAGTGGTGGTGGTTGGCGCCGGGCTGATGGCGCTGGCCATGGTGTTCGGGCTGGACGGGCGGGTGCGTGCGCAGGAAGAGAAGGCCCCTCCGCCGATCGTCGGGCGCTGGGACCTCACGATGCACGGCGCGCGTGGCGACTACCCGTCCTGGCTCGAGGTCTGGACCTCGGGCGGGATCCACCTGGTCGGGCAGTTCGTCGGCAGCGGCGGCAGCGCCCGGCCGATCTCGCTCGTGGAGTTCGCGGACGGCAAGGTGCGGTTCTCCATCCCGCCGCAGTGGGACAAGCGGGCCGACAACGAGACCTACGAAGCGACCCTCACCGGCGACGCGCTGGACGGCCGGACGACAGGTGCGAAAGGGCAGCGCATCACCTTCTCCGGCAAGCGCGCCCCGTCGCTGGCCCGCACGGGCACGCCGACCTGGGGCGATCCCGTGTCGCTCATCGACCCGTCGAGTCTGGCCGGCTGGCGCGAGCCGCACAAGGGGTGGACGGTCGCCGGCGGCGTGCTGGAGAGCAAGGGCGCGGCCGACAACCTCATCTCGACGGCCACGTTCGACGATCTCACGCTGCACGCCGAGTTCCGCCTGCCGAAGGGCAGCAACAGCGGCGTCTACCTGCGCGGGCGCTACGAGGTGCAAATCGAGGACAGCGACGCGGCCGAGCCGCCGCTCGACCGGATGGGGGCCATCTACGGCTTCATCGCCCCGACCTGGGACACGCGCCGCCAGCCGGGCGAGTGGCAGACCTACGACGTCACGCTGATCGGCCGCATCGTCACGGTCGAGATGAACGGCACGAAGGTGATCTGCGACCGCGAGATCCCCGGCATCACCGGGGGCGCGCTCGACAGCGACGAAGCGGCACCCGGTCCGATCATGCTGCAGGGCGACCACGGCGCCGTCGCGTTCCGGAACATCACGATCCGTCCCGCGAAGTAGGTGCGGGTCGATTCCCACCAGCACTTCTGGCACTACGATCCGTCGCACCACGTCTGGATGACGGATGCGATGGCAGTCCTCAAGCGGGACTACCTGCCGGAGGAACTGCTGCCGCAGTTGCAGGCCGCCGGCTTCGACGGCACGGTGGCCGTCCAGGCACAGCAGCGGACAGAGGAGACCGACTGGCTGCTCGACCTGGCCGATCGCCACGACTTCATCCGCGGCGTGGTCGGGTGGGTCGATCTGCAGGGCGCCGACGTCGATGCCAGGCTCGCGCGCCATGCCGCGCGGCCGAAGCTCGTCGGCGTGCGCCACATCGTCCACGACGAGCCCGATGACCAGTTCATGCTGCGGCCCGCGTTTCGCCGCGGCATCGCCCTGCTGAGGGCGCACGGCCTGACCTACGACCTGCTTCTTTTCCCCCGGCACGTGCCGGTCGCCGTGGAGCTCGTGACGGAGTTTCCCGACCAGCCGTTCGTCCTCGATCACATCGCGAAGCCGTCTATCAGGTCCGCGACGCTCTCGCCCTGGCGCGAGGACCTGGCGCGGCTGGCGGCGTGCCCGAACGTCTGCTGCAAGCTGTCGGGCATGGTGACCGAGGCCGACTGGGGCGGGTGGCGGACGCAGGGGCTCGAGCGGTACCTCGACATCGTCATCGATCTGTTCGGCACGGACCGACTGATGATCGGATCCGACTGGCCGGTGTGCACGCTGGCGGCCGAGTACGGCGAGACGATGGGTGTGGTGGTGGAGTACGTGAAACGATTCCCGGCCGACGTGCAGGACGACATCCTCGGCGGGAATGCGATCCGGTTCTACGGGCTCGAGCGGCCGGCTCGATGAGCCCGGCGGGACGACCCCGTCGCCGGCTCGCCCTGCTCGCCACCCTTGCCATCGCCGCGGGCGTTGCTCTTCGTGCCGCGACACCCTTCCAGCTCCACTGTGACGCGATTGACGGCGACGTGCAGGGCCATGCGTGGCTCGTTGCCGGCGTCGAGGGCCGAGCGCTGCAGCTGGACGGCGTTGCCGCGCATCTCCTGGTGCCTGCCGCGCGCGTGCCGGCGCTCGACGGCGCGTTCACCGTGGAGGGCTGGGTGGCGCTCGGCGCCTACCCGTTCAACGACGCGCCGCTCCTGCAGGAGCAGTCCACGCCGCAGGACGGCTGGTTCCTCGGCGTGGGTGACCGCGGGCAGGGCGTGTTCCAGGTGGCCGCCGGAGGCCGCCGCCTCCGGGTGGTGAGCCCGGCGCGTCTGGGCTTGCGGCAGTGGGCATGGATCGTCGGCGTGTTCGATCCCCACCGCGGCGCCTCGCTTTACGTGAACGGCGAGCCGGCCGGCGTGGCTGAGGGCGGCGGTCCGCTGAACGGAGGCGCGGACGCCGACGTCCGGTCGGGCCTGAACGCGTTCGAGATGGAGCAGACCGCCGGCGTGCAGCCCGGCCGGCAGCGCCCGACGCGTATCCTGCTTGACGGCATCGTGGACGAGCTCGCGATCCTGCCCGGCGCCAGGTCGGCTGGCGACATCGCGGCCGATTACGCGCGTCTTCGACCCTCGGCGGGACCGCCGCTCGAGCCGCGCCACCTGCCCACGGTGCCCTCGCGCGCCACGGCGTTCGGCGCCGTCTACGCGCGGCTCCGCTACTACAAGGGCTGGGACGACTCCTGGCGTGTCGAGGGGGCGCCGGACGTGGTGGTCCGGTTCGACCGGTCGCCGTACTGGCTGACGTTCTGGCGCGGTACGAGCTACATCCCGCACTGGGTCACCGAGAACGGCATCTGGTACGACAACGAGTTCACCGAGACGTTCCCGCCCGGGTTCATCGGCACCGCCGAGCCGATGTCCGACAAGCAGTGCCGCTACTCGCAGGTGCAGATCCTGGAATCGAGCGACGCGCGGGTCGTCGTGCACTGGCGCTACGCGCCCGTGGGCGTCGGCTATGTGCCCGCGTATCCGGATCCGCTGACCGGCTGGGCCGACTGGACCGACGAGATCCACACGATCTATCCCGACGGCGTGGGCGTGCGGACGATCGTGGCGCACTCGTCGCAGCCCGACGCCGACCGCGAGTGGCACGAAGGGATTGTCGTCATGGGACCGGGCATGACGCCCGAGCAGGCGATCGATCCGGCCGCGGTGAGCATCGGCAACAGCCGCGGCGAGCACGTGGACGTCACGTGGGCGAACGGCCAGCCGCCGGAGCATCCGTCCCAGCCGGTCCATTCGGGGATCCAGCGCATCAACTTGAAGTCGCGCTTTCGTCCCTTCGCGATTGCACGCTCGCAGGACGATCCGCGGGTCGACGTCTACGTGGGCGCCGCCGAGGTCCGCCCGGGCGTGAGCCTGTTCCCCTGGTGGAACCACTGGCCGACCGCGTTCGAACCGTCGAACGCGCGCTACGCGCTGGCCGCTGACCGCGCGAGCCATTCTTCCCTCACGCACCTGCGGTGGAACGCGATCGACCACACGGAGACCTCGGTCACCAAGGTGCACCTCGAGGGCATGACCGACGGGACGATGGAGGATCTGGCGAGGCTGGCGCGGTCGTGGGAGCACCCGGCGGCAATGACGATCGGGTCGCCGGGCTACACCGGCGCCGCCTACGATCCGACCGAGCGCGCGTGGGTCGTCGTCGCGGCGCCGGACGCTACCGGCCCGCTCGACCTGACGCTCGCAGGCTCGGACCAATCGCCGATCGACAACATCGCGCTCGTCGTCAAGGGCTGGGGCGATGGCGACGCCGCGCTGATGCTCGATGGCCAGCCGGTTGCGCGCGGCGACGGGTTTCGCATCGGCCGCCACCGGAGGCTGGACGGCACGGACCTCATCGTGTTTGTCGAGCTGCACTCGATGCGGCCCGTTCGCCTGCGGCTCTCGAACCCGTGAACCGTGAACCCGTGAACCGTGAACCTCGTGTTTCACCAGATCCCCGGCACGATCCTCCATCTGACCCGCCGCTGGTAGTCGCGATACGTGTCCCCGAACGCGGCGACGAGCGATCGCTCCTCGAACGGGATGGCGATCACGAGGTACGCCGACGAGATCGCCGCGAACGCGAACCGCGTCCACGTCATGTCGGGCACGCCGAACACCATCAGGATCCAGCCCAGGTAGATCGGATGTCGGACCACGCGATACGGCCCGAGGATGACGAAGCGATCCGGCCGGAGATCGCCGGCGGCCTGGCGGATGCCGGCCAGGTGCAGCGGATCGATCGCGCGCGTGGCTGCCGCGATCAGCCCGATGCCTGCCAGCACGACGAGCCAGTGCGCCACGGCCGCCCAGCCCGAGTGTGCATAGGCGCGCCCGGGCAGCTCCCGCCAGGCCAGCATTAGGAGGATCAGCAGGACGCTGGCCACCCACACGTACACCGAGCGTTCGACTCGCGGGCTTACGCGCTTGGTAAGCCAGCGCTTGGCCCCCGCACGGGCCATGACGCTGTGATGAAGGGCAAAGACCGAGAACAGCGCGAGATCGCTGACGAGCGCAGGCACGATCCCGGCGGACGGATCGCCGCGCATCCCGACGCCGAACTCTCCGACCGCGACGCAAAGCGCCACCACGAACACCAGCCCGCCCAGCCAGCTCGCGAGCGGCGCGCGGCGGACGAGATCCGGCGCATGCATGGGCGCCGTATTATAGTGGCCGGATGGCAGACCCGCGGGTCGTCATCTCGGGCATTGGCGTCGTGTCGGCGTTCGGCGTCGGCCGCGAGCGCTACTGGGAGTCGATCCGCCGGGGCGTGACCGGCACGCGCGCGGTCACCGAATTCGACGTCTCCACCTACGCCTGCCAGGTCGCTGCGCCCGTTCCCCCCGTTTCCATCGCGGACGCGCAGCCGCTCGAGGGCGAGAACGGCGACGGCCACGAGTCGAGAGCCGATCCCAGGCGTTATTCCCGCGCCGCGCTGCTGGGCGTGATCGCGGCGCGCGAGGCGTGGAACGACGCGGGGCTGCGTGTGGACGAGCCGGGCGCCGGCGTCATCATCGGCAGCGGCGGCGGCGGGATCGACGTCGGCGAAGCCCAGTATCGCGACTTCTTCACCGAGGGCGGCCGCCACGTCACGCCCTACGCGATTGCCATCGGCATCGTCGGCATGCTCTCGAGCGAGGTTTCGATCTCGCTCGGCCTGCGCGGGATCAGTCACGTCCTCTCGACGGGGTGCACGAGCTCGACCGACGCGCTCGGCTACGCGGCGCGGTTGATCCGCAGCGGCGAGGCCGACGTGCTGCTCTCGGGCGGCGCCGACGGTTGCGTGACGCCGGGCATGATCTTCGGCTTCTCGCGGATGCGGGCGGTCTCGACGCGTTACAACGACCGGCCGTCCGAGGCGTCGCGTCCGTTCGACCGCGGCCGCGACGGCTTCGTCCTGGGCGAGGGCGCCTGGATGTACGCCGTCGAGCGCGAGGACCGCGCCCGTGCGCGCGGCGCGCACGTGTACGCGACGGTCGAGGGGTATCACTCGACCTGCGATGCCTACCATCGCGTCCAGATGAACCCGGATGGCGCCGAGATCGTCGCGGCCATGAAAGGCGCCATCGACCGGTCCAAGCGCGCGCTGGACGAGATCGGCTACGTCAACTATCACGGCACCTCGACCCAGCTGAACGACGCGATCGAGTCGCACTGCACGCGGCGGCTGTTCGGGTACCGCGCCGACCGCGTGCCGGGCTCGTCCACCAAATCGATGATCGGCCACCCGCAGGGGGCCAGCGGGGCGGCCGGAATCGTCGCCACGGCGCTCGCGCTCTCGCGCGGCTTCCTGCCGCCGACGGCGAACCTCACCGAGCCCGATCCCGCCTGCGACATGGACTTCATTCCCCTCGAGGGGCGGCCGGCGCACCCGGCCGCGGCGCTCTGCAACTGCCTGGGCTTCGGGTCGAAGAACAGCGCGGTCGTGCTCGGGGCGGTTTCGGCCTGAGGCCCTGCGCGTGGAAGACGACGTCCTCGTCGTCGGCGCGGGGCCGGCGGGATCGATTGCCGCTCTGGTGCTCGCCCGCGCCGGCGCACGCGTCCGCATTGTCGATCGCGCGATGTTTCCGCGCGACAAGCTGTGCGGGGACTCGGTCAACCCGGGGACGATGGCGCTGGTCGCGCGGCACGGGCTGGCGGCCGGCGTCGAGTCGGCAGGCCTGCCGATGCGCGGCATGCTGCTCACGGGCCCGCGAGGCGCGGTCGAGGGCTGGTATCCGTCCGGCCTGGTCGGCCGCAGCCTCGTGCGGCGCGACCTCGATCAGCAGCTGCTCGAGCACGCGATTGCCGCGGGCGCCAGATTCGACGCGGGCGTGCGTGTGACCGCGCCCCTCGTCAGCGGCACCGGCCCGGATTGCCGCGTGACTGGCGTCTGCGTGGCGGGCGGAACGGCCCGGGAGCTGCGCGCGCGCGTCGTGATTGCCGCCGACGGCCGCCGATCCACGCTCGCGTTCGGCCTTGGCCTGGCCCGGCATCCGCGGGCGCCAAGACGATGGGCCCTGGGCGCCTACTACGCGGGCGTCAGCGGGCTGGGTGCGCGGGGCGAGATGCACGTGCGCCGGCACGGGTATCTCGGGATTGCGCCCGTCCCGGGCGGCCTCGCGAACGTGTGCCTCGTCGTGCCCGAGTCGCGGGCGCACGCAGCCGTCCGCGCCGCGCCGGTGGTCCTCGAGGCAGCCGTCCTCGCCGATGAGCGGCTCAGGGAACGGTTTCGATCCGCCGAACGCGTCACGCCCGTTACCATCCTCGGGCCGCTCGCGGTGGAGACGTCCGATGCCGGACTGCCCGGTCTGCTCCTGGCCGGCGATGCGGCTGGTTTCGTGGACCCGATGACGGGCGACGGCCTGCGCTTCGCGATTCGCGGCGGCGAGCTGGCGGCGGACGCCGCGCTCGAAGCGCTCCGGGGCGGAACCCTCGACCGCGCGCATGTGGCCCTGGCCGCACGGCGCCGCGCCGAGTTCGGGAGCAAACGTGCCGTGAACCGTGCGCTGCGCGCGCTGGTGGGCGTGCCGGCGGGCGTGTCATGTGCCGCCGTTGCCGGCCGGCTGCTGCCGTCGGTCTTCGAGCGCTTGATTGCCTACGCCGGCGACGTGGCGCTGGCGCGCTGAAGGTGCTGGAGGTGCTGCGCGTGCCCTACCAGTTCAGTTCCCCCGGCGTGCGCGGCAGCAGCCAGCGGATGGCGCGCTCGAACCGGCGGGCCCACGCGTGCTCGTTGTGGCCAGCGCCGCGATCCTCGACGTAGCGCAGCTGCCGCCGCGGGTGCGGGGCCATGCGCCGCAGCAGCCGGGCCATCTCCCGCGCGCGCCGCAGGTGCTCCCGCCCCTCGGCCGTGCCGATGTCGAGGTACACGCGCCCGCCGAGCGGGCCCGCGGCAGCCGCCACCTCGAAGATCGCGCCCCGTGCAAACCAGAGCGACGGGCTCATCACGCCGGTGAAGCCGAACACGTCGGGCCGCCGCAGCAGCGCGTACAGGCTGATGAGGCCGCCCATCGACGATCCCATGATGCCCGTCTGGCCCGCTTCGCGGCGCGTGCGGAACTGCGCGTCCACGAGCGGCTTCAGCGTGTCGGCCACGAAGGCGACGTACGCGTCGCCCCGGCCTCCGCCCGCGCGCTGGTCCCTGAACGGGCTGTACTCGGCGGCGCGCGAGGCACCCATGTTCGGGATGCCTACCACCATGGCCTCGAGCCCCTCGGCGGCCAGCCGCTCCATCGTCTCGTCCACCTGCCACTCGCCGGCGAACGAGGTCGCGTCGTCGAACAGGTTCTGCCCGTCGTGCATGTAGACGACCGGGTAGTGGCGCCCGCTGCCGACGTAGGACGGCGGCAGGTAGACCAGCACGTCACGCCGGTTGCCCAGCTCGGGGCTCTCGACGTCCGCGAGCCTGCGGATGTTGCCGACGATGTTGCCGGTCAGCTCGGCGCCGGCGCTGCCCTCGTACACGGTGCGTGATCCCCTTTCACGATATCATCTGGGCGAGGCGCTCCGGGGCGGCAGCGCCAGCCGCAGGACGTATCGATGGCTCACCGGTTCACGATTGGCGTCGAGGAGGAGTTCCAGATCGTGGACCCCGTGACGTGGGACCTCCGATCCCACGTCTCGGAGCTGCTGGCGGCCGGCTCCCGCTCCCTCGGCGACCAGATGAAGCGGGAGATGCACCAGTCGATCGTCGAGGTCGGCACCACCATCTGCGAGGACGTCCGGCACCTGAACGGTGAGATGCTGAACATCCGGACGGAGCTCTGCGCCGCGGCCGACCGCGCCGGCCTCGCGGTGGCGGCGGCCGGCACGCACCCGTTCTCGTCCTGGATCGACCAGGTCATCTCGCCCGGCGAGCGCTACGAGCACATCGTGGAAGAGCTGCAGCAGCTGGCGCGCTCGCTCCTCATCTTCGGCCTGCACGTCCACGTGGCCGTGCCCGACCGGGCGACCGCGATCGACATCATGAACGCGGCGCGCTACTTCCTGCCGCACCTGCTCGCGCTCTCCACCAGCTCCCCGTTCTGGATGGGCCGCGACACCGGCCTCAAGTCGTACCGCACGACGATCTTCCGCCGCTTCCCGCGCACCGGCGTGCCCGATCACTTCGGCTCGTGGAGCGAGTACGAGAGCTACGTCAACCTGCTCATCGATCTCCACTGCATCGACGACGGCAAGAAGATCTGGTGGGACATCCGCCCGCACCCGACCTTCGGCACGCTGGAGTTCCGCGTGTGCGACGTGCCCACCCGCGTCGAGGAGACCATCGCCATTGCGGCCCTCGTCCAGGCCATCGTGGTGAAGCTGCACAAGCTGTACACACAGAACCTGGGTTTCAGGCTCTACCGGCGCGCCCTGATCGAAGAGAACAAGTGGCGGGCCGCGCGGTGGGGCCTCGACGGCCGGCTGATCGACTTCGGCAAGAAGGCCGAGGTGCCCATGCGCGATCTCGCGCTGGAGCTCCTCGGGTTCGTCGACGACGTGCTGGACGAGCTCGGCAGCCGGGCGCACATCGAGTACGTGCACACGATCCTGCGGGACGGGACCAGCGCCGACCGGCAGCTCGGCGTCTACCGGCGGACGGGAGACCTGAAGGCGGTGGTGCAGCACGTGGTGCACGAAACGCGTCCGGCCGCGCTGCTGGCGTGAGTTGGCAGGCCTGCTGGCGTGAGGCAGACCTGCTTGGGGAGACCCTGCCGTGAGTTGGCAGACCTGAAGGTCTGCGCTACATGTGGCGGCTGCGGCGCGGCGCAGATGGCCAGCCCCGCGCATGGCGACTGTAGCGCAGACGGTCTGCCCCGCGCGTGGCGACTTTAGCGTAGACCTTCAGGTCTGCCCCGCGCGTGGCGACTGTAGCGCAGACCTTCAGGTCTGCCCCGCGCGTGGCGACTGTAGCGCAGACCTTCAGGTCTGCCCCGCGCCGGTTGGCAGCCTCGAGGATCAATGGCATGGCCAGGTTGCGTGACGACATCCCGTTGACGGTCGGACTGATGGTGGGGCGGGAGTTCTCGTTCCCGCCGGCCTTCATTCAGGCCGTCAACGCGCTCGGGAAGCCGCACGGCGTCACCGGGGAGATGGTGTCGCTCGGCGGCACGCGAATGGGGGAGCCGGCGCGCTACCGCGTCGTCGTTGACCGGATCTCGCACGAGATCGAGTACTACCGCGCCTACCTGAAGCACGCCGTGCTCGAGGGCACCTACGTCATCAACAACCCGTTCTGGTGGACGGCCGACGACAAGTTCTTCAACTACGCGGTCGCCAGCAGGCTCGGTGTCGCCATCCCGAAGACGATCGTGCTGCCGCAGAAGGCGTACCCGGCCGACGTGGACCTGACGTCCGAGTCCCTGAAGAATCTCCAGTACCCCCTCGACTGGGACGGCATGCTCGACTACGTGGGGCGCCCCGCGATCCTGAAGCCGTTCTCCGGCGGGGGCTGGAAGCACGTCTACAAGGTGCACGACCGCGACGAGCTGCTGGCCGCCTACGACCGGACGGCGCCCTACTGCATGACCCTCCAGGAGTTCATCGACTTCGACCGGTACGTGCGCTGCTTCACGTTCGGGAAGCGCGATATCATCCCCGTCCAGTACGACCCGCGCGAGCGGCGTTACCTCGTGAACCACGCCTACCTGGACGCGGAGCTGGGAGACCGCGTCGTGCGGGATGCCCGGATCATCAACGAGGCCCTCGGCTACGAGATGAACACCATCGAGTTCGCCGTCAGAGACGGCGTCCCCTACGCGATCGACTTCCTGAACCCGGCGCCCGACTTCGAACGCGATCGCATCACGGCGCACTACTTCGACCTCGTCGTGGACCGCATGGCGCGCCTTGTCGTGGACCGCGCCACGGCGGGATCGACGGCCACGCCCTGGCCGCGGTGGGCGCAGATGGTCGGCCTCGACAAGCCGGCGGGGCCCGTCTGAGATCGCCCGTGTCCACCGTCACCGACGCCATCGAGCGCTGGCACGCCCTGCTTCGCCCCGAGGTGGAGCTCACCCCGGAGTTCGCCGCCCGGTTCACCGAGGATCTCCGCGCCGCCCGGCTGCACTTCGGCGACCGGATTCACTGCCCGTTCCTGCGGCCGTTCTTCGTCACGCGCGACGAGGTCGCGCTGGTCCGCCGCGTCTCGGAGGGGATCGCCGCGATGGGGGAGCGCGTGGCACGGCTGGCGCCGGAGCGGCCGGACCTGCTCGATGCGCTGGCGCTCACCGACGCCGAACGCGCGCTCGTCGCGCTCGACCCCGGCTATCCGACGGCGAGCACGGCGTCGAGGCTGGATGCGTTCATCCTGCCGGGCGCGCTCCATTTCGCCGAGTACAACGCCGAGTCGCCCGCCGGATTCGGATACACCGAGGCGCTCAGCACCGAGTTCGAGCGTCTGGAGATCCTGGCGCGCTTCCGCGAGACCTTCGACGCGCAGGAGTTCCTGCTCATGGAGCCGATGCTCGAGGCCCTGATGGCCAGCTATCGCGAGTGGGGCGGCACGGCGTCGCCGCCCACTGTGGCGATCGTGGACTGGCGCGAGGTGCCCACCTGGGCGGAGTTCGAGATCCTGCAGGCGCGCTTCCAGGCCCTCGGTGTGCCGACGGTCATCGTGGACCCGCGCGATCTCGAGTTCGACGGCCGCACGCTGGGCACGCAGGGCCGCCGCATCGATCTCGTGTATCGCCGCGTCCTGATCGACGACATCCTGCACCGCCCCGACGAATGTCGCGCGCTGGTCGATGCGTACACGGCGGGCGTCGTGCCCGTGGCCAACACGTTCCGGTGCAAGGCGCCCCACAAGAAGGCGTTCTTCGCCGTGCTCACCGACGAGCGGTTTGCCGGGCTGTTCACGCCGGAGGAGCGCGCCATTGCCGAGGCGCACGTGCCGTGGACCCGCCTGGTGCAGGAAGGGCGCACCTCGCGCGACGGCGCCGGCGTGGACCTGATCCCCTACATCCGCGCCGACCGTGCGGACCTGGTGATCAAACCGAACGACGAGTACGGCGGCACGGGCGTGACACTCGGGTGGGACGCCAGCGAGCGGGACTGGGATCAGACGGTGGCGCGCGCCTTGAGCGGCAGCCACGGTGCGTGGGTGGTGCAGGAGCGCATTCCCGTGCGGCGCGAGCGGTTTCCGAAGTTCTCGCCCGGCGGCGGCGCCGTCCTCACCGACATGCTCGTGGATTGCGCCCCGTACATCTTCCGCGGGAGGTTCGCCGGTTTCCTGACCCGCCTGAGCGCGGGCGGCCTGGCCAACGTCACGTCAGGCGGGGGACAAGTGCCCGCGTTCGTGGTTTCGAAGAAGCAAGCAGTAGGCAGTAGGCAGTAGGCAGAGAGACGTGCCTTTCGATTGCCAGCATCGCGCCACCCGCGGGCAGGACGCCTGCCTCACCGACTGTCCGACGACGGGCGCGTCGCCCACGTTCGTCTTCGCTCGCGTCGAGCGCGGCGACGAGGTGCCGGCTGCCGAGCCGGGCTCGGTGGACGTGGCCCTCCTCGACATGCACCATGGCTGGCCGAATCTCGGGCACGACGCCATCGTCTACGGCGTCCAGAACATCGTCTGCGACCTGACCCCGGCGCTTCGCGCCGCGGGCATGCGCGTCCGGGTGATCTCCTACGACGTGCGGCGCGGGCACCGGATTCCCGAGCGGCCCGGCGGACGGCACCAGGTATACGTGGGCACGGGAGGTCCCGGACACCTGGATCCCCGATTGAACGACGGCGTGTCCGCCGGTGCTCAGGGGATTGCCGAGGATGCGGCCTGGGAAGCGCCGCTGTTCCGGCTGTTCGACGCGATTCGCGCCGACACACATGCGGCGCTGCTGGCCGTGTGCCACACCTTCGGCGTGATGTGCCGCTGGCTGGGCGCGGCGGACGAGCGGCTGCGCGGTCCCGAGAAAGGCGGCAAGAGCTCCGGAATCGTGGACAACCTGCTGACTGACGAGGCGCTGTCGCACCCCTGGTTCAGCCGGCTTGCGGGAGAGCTGCCAGGGCGGCGCCGGCTGAAGATCCTCGACAACCGGCTGTACGACCTCATACCTGCCGGTCCGTTTCCCGATGGCGTGCAGGCGATTGCCACCGAGGCACTCGGGATCGGCGGGCCCGCCGGTCCTGCCCTGACGGCGCTCGAGGTCGCCCGCGATCCGTTTGCCGTGCTGCCCCGGGTGTTCGGAGTGAATCACCACCCCGAGATCGTGAACCGCCCCCGGCAGCTGACCACGCTCCGGAAGCGCGTGGAACGGGGCGAAGTGACCGTGGAGTGGTACGAGGAGCGCGCCCGGACGCTCAGCGAGACGATCGCGGACGAGCGGGGCGACCGGCTGCTCACGCTGACCTCGAGCTACATGTTCCTCGGCCCGCTGCGCTTCCACCTGTATCGGGCACTGCGCCAGCGCGCCGAGCGGCTGGGCCGTCCCCTCGATGTCGACGAGACGGCCGTGCCCATCCTGACGCCGCTTGCAGCGCGCGAGCAGAACACCGCCAGCTTTGAGCTTTGAGCTCACTGACACCTTCTCCGACGCTACGCCTGCTTCACGAGCTCGACGTCGATGACGATCCGGACCTCGTCGCCCACCGCGACGCCGCCGGTCTCGAGCAGCTGGTTCCAGGTCAGGCCGAAGTCGCTGCGGCGGATGGTCGCCTTCGCGCTGAAGCCGGCGCGCTCGCCGCCCCAGGGGTCGCGGCCGTGGCCTTCCGGCGTGACGTCGAGGACGACCGGCCGGGTCACATCCCTGATGGTCAGGTTGCCCGTCACCTGGAACGTCCCGGCGTCGGCCGGCTCGATCCGGGTGCTGCGGAACGTCATGGCGGGGAAGCGCTCGACATCGAAGAAGTCGCCGGAGCGCAGGTGCGCGTCGCGCTGCGGCTCGCGGGTGTCGATGCTGCCCACGTCGATGCTGACGTCGATGGCGCCCGCCGACGGGTCCTCCGCATTGGTGATCACCGAGCCGGTGACCGTTCCAAAGCGGCCCTTCACGGTCGAGATCATCAGGTGGCGGACGGCGAACTCGACGTGCTGATGGGACGCGTCGATGGTCCAGGTGGCAGTCGGCAGCGCGATGGCGGTGGCGGTCCGGGTGTGGCTCATGGTCTTCCTCCTCGAAGCTCAACTGGTCAATACTTTACTAATCACTATATTTCAGTAATTAGAAGCCGTCAAGCCGGAAAGGTTTCGCCCGAGAACCGAGAACCGTGACCCCCTTGGCGAGTCAGAGCGTGGCCACGTACTCCCGCATCATGTGGCGCCAGTACGGCCAGTCGTGGCCGCCAAGGGGCCCCCAGTCGTCGAGGCGGTGGGCGATGCCCTTGAAGCCGAGGGCACGGGACAGGTCGTAGGTGTGGGACGGGTGCTCCCACGGGCCGGTCCCCGTGGCGAGGTGCAGGTTCGCGCTGCCGATGAGGCTGATCGCGTGCGGATCGGAGAGCCCGCCGACGTAGTCGATGGGGTTGTTGAAGTAGAAGTTGTCGTCGTAGAAGCCGTCCATGAACCCCCGCAGGTCGTACAGGCCCGACATGGCAAAGCCGGCACGGACGGCCTCGGGATGCTTCAGGAGGGTGTTGGCGGCGTGATACGCGCCCAGCGAGGCGCCCATGGTGGCGATGGGCACGAGGCCCTGGCAGTGCTGGTGGATGAACGGCATCACCTCGCGCCGGATGTACTCGTCCCACTGTCGCTGCATCCAGCTGCGGTGGTACGGGTGGGCGGCCCGGTTGTAGAAGCTCTGGTCGCTGTTCGAGCCGACCGTGAACAGCTTGATCCGGCCGCCGTCGATGAACTCGGCAAGCGCCGAGACCATCCCCTGGTGCTCCATCTCCCACTCGTCGCCGCCGCTGGTGGGAAAGGCGAGGAGCGGCATGCCCCAGTGGCCGTACGCCACGACGCCCATGTCGCGGCCGAGCCTCTCGCTGTACCACCGTTGGTAGTGGCGCTGCATCGGCCGCGGATTGTACCTCGACCGCGGGCCGCCGCCGGCCATCCCGCGCTCCGCATCGGGATGAAGTATTCTTCGCGAGGGGGACTCAAGGGTGAGCGAGCACGGGCCGCTGACGGTGCTGGCGGTGGCGACGTACGAGAAGGGGCAGGAATTCCTGCAGGAGTCCAAGCGCCAGGGCTGCACGGTGCTGCTGCTCACGGCGGACTCGCTCAAGGACGCGGAGTGGCCCCGCGACGCGATCGACGAGATGTTCTTCGTCCCTCGTGACATCGGCCGCGAGGATCTCCTGAAGGGCGTGAGCCACCTGGCGCGCAGCCGGGTCATCGACCGCATCGTCGCGCTCGACGACTTCGACGTGGAGACGGCCGCCCTCCTGCGCGAGCACCTGCGCGTCCCGGGCATGGGCGAGACCACCGCCCGCTACTTCCGGGACAAGCTGGCGATGCGCGTCCGGGCCCGCAACCACGGCATCCTCGTGCCGGACTTCGTCCACGTGCTCAACGACGAGGCCATCCGGCGCTTCGCCGAGCGGGTACGGCCGCCGTGGATGCTGAAGCCGCGATCCAATGCGGCCGCCATCGGGATCCGCCGGCTCGAGCGGGCCGACGAGCTCTTCGAGGCGGTCGAGTCGCTCGGCGACCGGCGGTCGTTCTACCTGCTGGAGCGGTTCGTCCCGGGCGACGTGTTCCACGTGGACGCCCTCGTCTGGGAGCGCGAGCCGATCTTCCATGCCGCGCACCAGTACGGGCAGCCGCCGTTCAGCGTCGCCCACCAGGGTGGCATCTTCACGACGCGGACCGTGCCGAAGGGCAGCTCCGCCGCCAGGCCCCTCGAGGCGATCAACCGGGAGGTCGTCACCACCCTGGGCCTCGTCCGCGGCGTGTCGCACACCGAGTTCATCCGGAGCGCCGAGGACGGCCGCTGGTATTTCCTGGAGACCTCGGCCCGCGTCGGCGGCGCGTTCATCGTGGACGTGGTCGAAGCGGCGTCGGGCATCAATCTGTGGCGCGAGTGGGCCCGAATCGAGATTGCGGGCGAGGATCATCCGTACCACCTGCCGAACGTGCGCGACGACTACGCCGGCCTCGCCCTCACGCTCGCCCGCCAGGAGCATCCCGACACCTCCGGATACGCGGACCCGGAGATCGTCCTGCGCGTGGCCAAGCGGCACCACGCCGGCCTCATCGTCCGCTCGGGCGATCCGCGGCGCGTGGACGAGCTGCTCGAGCACTACACCGGGCGCTTCCTGCAGGATTTCTACGCGTACGAGCCGGCGCCGGAGCGCCCGAGCTCCTAGTGTCCCGGCCCGGTGATTCGTGGCATCAGTCGCGGAGCGCCGCGCCCGGATCGCAAGGCGCAAGGAGCGAGGATATTGGGCATATCTGAGCGACGAGCAACGCCGCGAGGCGGGATGCGCCGCCTGCGAGTTATGTCGCGAATCACTGGGCCGGGACACTAGCCGCGGCGGCGCGAGCCCACGCCAGGCATGCTGCTGCCCGCGCTGCCCGTCGCCGCGGCCGTCACTGGCGCCGTGCTGCTGTCGATGCTCGTCGAGCTGCAGCTCTCGGCGGTCAACGATCGCGCGCTCCGCGCCCGCGGTGCGGTCGAGCCGCCCGGAGACGTCTTCCGCCTGATGCGGATCGCATACCCAGGCGTGTTCCTCCTCATCGGTTTCGAGGGCGCGCTGCACGCCTCGCTTCCCCGTTCGCTGGTGCTGGCCGGGCTCGTCTTCTTCGGCCTCGCCAAGGCGCTGAAGTTCTGGGCGATCGCGACGCTCGGCCCGCGCTGGTCGTACCGGGTGCTCGTCCTTCCCGATGCGCCGCTGGTGACGACTGGTCCCTACCGGCTGATCCGTCATCCCAACTACGCGGCGGTCATCGGCGAAATCGTCGGCATCGCGCTGGCGCTCTGCGCGCCGCTGACCGGCGCGCTGGCGACGCTGAGCTTCGGGTGGCTGTTGCGCCGGAGGATTGCGGTGGAAGATCGCGCGCTCGGCCGCTGATCGCGGCGCCCTGGCGCCGGCGACCACCGGCGCCGCCTCGACGTCTTACCAGCACCCGGCTGCTATACTGGCCGTGTCGACTCCGTCCCATGCCTGCGCGGCACACCTCGCCGCTCCACTGCGAAGGCCAGCGAGCGGTTCCTCCTTTCGCGGCCGTCCTGGCCGCCCTCGTGTTGGGGTTGGCTGCGGCTTTCCCCGCCGCAGGACAAGTCCGCCTCCCGGACGACGAGCCCTCGTCACCGGCGCAGCTGCGATACCAGGCGCTCGCGGCGCTGCGTGCGGGGGAGTACGCCGACGTCATCGAGCTGACCCGACGCCTGGGGACCGACCCTGACGCGCTGCTGTTCCGCGGCCGGGCGCTCGAGGCCACCGGAAAGTACGCGCCGGCGCTCGCGGCGTTCGAGGCCGCCGCCGGCCGCCAGCCATCCGGCGAGGCCGCGTTCGAGCTCGGGCGGCTGCAACTGATGGTCGGTCACACCGCCGAGGGCACCCGCGTCCTGGAGCGGGTCATTGCCGGCGCGTCGCGGAGCGATGTCGGCGAGACCATCGGACGCGCGGCGCGCGCCGCGCACCTGCTCGGGCACTCCGAGCAGGCCAACTCCCTCTTCCGGGACGCCGCCGCGCTCGTCGGCGACGACCCGGCGCTGCAGATCGCGTGGGGCGATCTGTTCCTGGACAAGCAGAATCAGCCCGAGGCGGTGCGTTCCTTCCGCGCGGCGCTCATGGGCGACCGTCGCAACCCGGCGCCCTTCGTCGGGCTGGCGCGAGCCTTTCAGGACCAGAACGGGTCGGTGGCGCGCGAGCTCATCGGCCGCGCGCTGGCCCTGAACGCCTCCTACGTGCCGGCGTACGTGCTGCTGGCCGAGCTGGAGCTCGACGAGGATCATCGGGACGCCGCCGCCGAGGCCGTCACGCGCGCCCTGGCGGTGAACCCGGCGAGCCTCGAGGCGCTCTCGCTGAAGGGCGCCATGGCCTTCGTCGAGGATCGCACGGTGGACTTCGACGCCGCGGTCGGGCAGGTGCTCGCAATCAACCCGCATTACGGCGAGGTGTACCGGGTGGCGGCCAGCGTGGCCGCCCGCCACTACCGGTTCGACGCCGCGGTCGATCTGGTGCGCAAGGCGATTGCCCTCGATCCGTCCAACACGCGGGCGTACGCGGATCTGGGCACGGATCTCCTGCGGACCGGTGACGAGCCCGGGGCGCGCGCGGCGCTCGACCGCGCCTTTCGCGAGGATCCGTATGACGTCGTCTCGTACAACCTGCTGGGCCTGCTCGACAGCCTGGAGTCGTTCCGCACCGTCCACGACGATCTGATCACGCTGCGCCTGCACCCCGACGAGGCGGCGGTGCTCGGAGAGCACGCCCTGCCACTGGCCCACGAGGCACTGACGGCGCTGGCGGCCCGGTACCACGTGACGCCGCGCGGCCCCATCCTGGTGGAGATCTTCCCCCGGCACGACGACTTCGCCGTCAGGAACGTCGGCCTGCCGGGCATGATCGGCGCGCTCGGCGCCTGCTTCGGGCGGGTGGTGACTCTCGACTCGCCGCGGGCGCGCCCGCCCGGCACCTTCAGCTGGCAGGCCGCGCTCTGGCACGAGCTCGCGCACGTCGTCACGCTCCAGCTCTCCGACAACCGGATTCCGCGCTGGCTCACCGAAGGCATCTCCGTCTACGAAGAGGAGCGGGCACGTCCGGAATGGCGCCGCAACATGGACCTCGAGTTCGCCGATGCCCTCGACCACGGGAGCACGCTGCCGCTGTCGAACCTGAACCGCGGCTTCATGGACGGCTCCACGATTGGCATGGCGTACTACGAAGCCTCGCTCCTCGTGGAGTACCTCGTCGCCACCTACGGGCAGCCCGCGCTGGAGACCTTCGTGCGGGCCTTTGCCGGCGGCGTGGAGACCGACCAGGCCATGCAGCGCGCCTATGCCGTCACGCTCGACGGGATCGAGCCCGCGTTCGACACGTGGCTGCACGCCCGCTTCGACGCGATCATCAAGGCGCGCCAGGCGCCTGAGGACGTCGTGCTGTCGTCGCGCATGCCGCGCGACGAGCTCGAAGATCTCGCCCGGCAGTACCCGGGCTACTTCGATCTGCAGATGCGCCTGGGCGAGGTGCGGAGCGCCGCGGGCGACGCCCGGGGCGCGTACGCCGCCTGGAAGGCCGCCGCGCGTCTGCTGCCGACGGCGACCGGCGACGGCAGCCCGCGCGCCCGCATCGCCGAGCTCGCGCTGCAGCGCGGCGACACCGCCGAGGCGATCGAGGCGCTCGAGGGGACCCTCGCTGTCGACGGCGCAAACGTCGACGCCGCCCGGCAGCTGGCGGCGTTGCTCGACGGCGCCGGCGAGCATCGCCGGGCGGTACAGGCGTGGGCGCGCGTTGCGGGGCTCGATCCGTTCGATGCCACCGCCTCGGCCGTCCTCGGCCGCCAGGCGCTCGATGCCAACGACGGCCGGCAGGCCACCCGCTGGTTCCGCGCCGCCCTTGCGGCGGGTCCCGCCGACCGCGCCGCCGCGCACTGCGATCTGGCCGAGAGCTACCTGGCAACCGGCGACAGCCAGCTCGCCAAGCGCCAGGTGCTGGCCGCCCTCGAGGAGGCGCCGACCTACCCGCGCGCCCAGGAACTGCTGCTCGGCATCGTGGACGGCAGCCGATGACGGGCGCCGCGCGAGTCCTTGTCGTGGCCGCGGTCCTCGGCGGCGCCGTGGCGGTCGAGCGCGCACCGCTGGCCGGACAGGCCCCCGAACCACCCTTCCTGCAGGGCCGTCAGGCGGGGTGGGTCGAGCCGAGGCTCGCCGGCCTGCAGTGGCGGTTCGTCCGGGTCAAGTACCACGCGAATTCGCTGGCCGGCCGGCGCTTCCGCATGCAGTACCTGGGGTGAGCCCTGGGCCACCGACGGGCCGGCCGCCGACCAGAACCTCACGCGTCGCGTGCGCAGTGCCACGTCCATCGAGGTGGGCGACCCGGTCGTGCTCACGCTGGAGGACCCCGCGATCTGGCAGCACCCGTGGATCTACTTCGTCGAGCCCGGCAACCTGGAGCTGACGCCGGCCGAGGTGCCCCTGTTGCGCGAGTTCCTGCGTCGCGGCGGCACCGCCACCTTCGACGATTTCCACGGGCCGTACGAGTGGGAGAACCTCGCGGGGCAGCTGAAGCGCGTGTTCCCGGACCGGCCGATCGTGGAGATCGAGCGGACGCACCCGATCATGACGTGCTTCTACAAGCTGGACGGCTACCCGCAAATCCCCGGCCTCGGCTCGTTCCTGAACGGCCGCACCTGGGAGAAAGGCGGGTTCGTGCCGCACCTGCGGGCGATCCTCGACGACCGGGGCCGTCCGATGGTGCTCATCAACTGGAACACCGACATGGGCGACGGCTGGGAGTGGTCGAACGCGGAGGACTACCCGGGGTACGTGAGGTACACCCGCGAGGCGTACCGCATGGCCATCAACGAGATCGTGTACGTGCTGACGCATTGAGGTTCGCAGGTTCACGGGTTCTCGGTTCACGGGCTCAGGTTCTTGGGTTCTCAGGTTCTTGGAGGAGTCGATGACGCTCGGTGGGGACGTGGTGGCCAACGGCATTGCCGAGAAGGTCGCCGACGCGCGGCAGCGAATCCTGGCGGAGCTCGGCAAGGTGATCGTCGGGCAGGAGGAGGTGGTCGAGCAGGTCCTCGTCGCCCTCTTCACCGGCGGCCACTGCCTGATCACGGGCGTGCCGGGGCTCGCCAAGACGCTGCTGATCAAGACGCTGGCCGGCATTCTCGACCTGTCGTTCAAGCGCATCCAGTTCACGCCGGACCTCATGCCCGCCGACATCACGGGCACCGAGATCCTCGACGAGTCGGGCGGCGTGCGTGGCCTGCGCTTCGTGAAGGGCCCGATCTTCGCCCAGATCATCTTGGCCGACGAGATCAACCGCACGCCGCCCAAGACGCAGGCCGCGCTGCTCGAGGCGATGCAGGAATACCACGTCACGGCCGCCGGCCAGACCTACACGCTCGAGCGCCCCTTCTTCGTGCTCGCCACCCAGAACCCCATCGAGCTCGAGGGCACCTACCCGTTGCCCGAGGCCCAGCTCGATCGCTTCATGTTCAACATCGTCATGCAGTACCTCAGCGAGGACGACGAGGTGCGTGTGGCGACGGAGACGACGTCCACGGCACGTCCCACGCCCGCGCGCGTCCTGGACGGACGCGACATCCTCCAGATCCAGGAGCTGGTCCGGCAGGTCGCGGTGGCCGAAGAGGTCGCGCGGTACGCCGTGCGCCTCGTCAATGCCTCACGGCCGGGGCGGGAGGGGCGCGTCGGCAAGGTGGAGTTCGTGGACTCGTGGGTGCGGTGGGGGGCCGGCCTGCGCGCCTCGCAGGCGCTCATTCTCGGTGGCAAGGCCCGCGCGCTGATGCACGGTCGCTACCACGTGTCGGTCCAGGATCTGCGCGCCCTCGCGCTGCCCATCCTGCGCCACCGGATCATCACCAACTTCTATGCCGAGTCGGAGCACGTGGACGCCGACGGCATCGTCGAGCGCCTGCTCGAGGCCGTGCCGATGCCGCGCAGTGAGCTGGGAGCCTGACATGCGGGTGAGCCGGCCCGGAGAGCTGCGATTTCTCGACCCGGCCGTCGTCATGCGGCTCGGCACGCTGGAGTTGCGGGCGCGGACGATCGTCGAGGGCTTCCTCTCGGGGCTGCACCGGAGCCCGCGCAAGGGCTTCTCCGTCGAGTTCGCCGAGTACCGCCAGTACTTCCCGGGCGATGATCTCGCCACGATCGACTGGAAGGTGTTCGCGCGCACCGATCGACACGTCGTGAAGAAGTTCGAGGAGGAGACCAACCTCAAGGGCTACGTGCTGCTCGACATCAGCCGGTCCATGAGCTACGGCGGCCCGCCATTGAGCAAGATCGACTACGCCTGCACCCTGGCCGCGTCGCTGGCTTACCTGATGCAGAAGCAGCGCGATGCCGCCGGGCTCGTGACGTTCGACGACCGGATCCGCCGCCTGGTGCCGCCCGGCACGCGGCCGGGCCACCTGAGCGCGGTGCTCCACGCGCTCGACGCCGTGGAGCCCGGTCTCGCCACGAATGCCGAACGGCCCCTGGCGCAACTGGCCGATGCCATGACCACCCGCGGACTGGTCGTCTTCATCTCGGACCTGCTCGACGAGCCGGCCCGCGTCGTCAAGGGGCTGAAGCACCTCAGGTACCGCGGAATCCGACGTGCTCGTGTTCCACGTGCTCGACAGGGACGAGCTGACGTTTCCGTTCGAGCGGCCGGCGAGGTTTCGCGACCTCGAGGACGATCAGGAGATTCTGGCCAGCCCGCGCGAGGTGCGGGCCGGATACCTGGCGTCGCTCAACGGGATGATCGCCGGGTACCGGCGCGACCTCGTCGCGGCGGGCATCGACTACCAGCTCGTCGACACGAGCCAGCCGCTCGACCAGTCGCTGCTGGCCTACCTGTCGGCCCGGAGCCGACGCGCATGACGAGGCGCAGCCCATGAGCGGCCTCGGCCTGCTCTCGCCGTGGTTCCTGCTGGGCGCACTCGCCGTGACGGTGCCGATCGTCCTGCACCTGCTGCGCCGCAGGACCGATCCCGTGCTCCCGTTCAGCGCCGTCCGCCTGCTGCGCGGGGTCCCGGTGGAGCGGACCCGTCGCCGGCGGCTGCGTGACGTGCTGCTGTTCGTGCTCAGGGTCGCGGCTGTCCTGCTGCTGGCGGCCAGCTTCGCACGGCCGTACCTCCGCAGGGCGGCTGCCGCCCCGTCTCCAGTCACGGTCGTGCTCGTGGACGTGTCGGCCAGCGCGGGCGATGCCGCGCGGGTGCAGCGCATGCGGGCGCTGGCGAAGCACGCGGTGGACGCCGCGCCGGCCGGCGACGCGGTCGCGCTCGCCACCTTCGCGGCTCGCTCCGATTTGTTCGTGGCCCCCATCACGGATCGCAGCGCCGTGAAAGCGGCCATCGATCGGATCGAGCCCGGGTACGGGCCGACCTCGTATCGCGCCGGATTGGGCAGGGCCGCCGAGATCGTCGGCGACCGCGGCGGCCGCGTCGCCGTCGTGACGGACCTGCAGGCCGGGGGATGGAGCAGCGACGGCGGGGCACTCCCCGACAAAGTGCCCGTGGACGTGGCGGACCTCGGTCCGGCCCCGCCCGACCTCGGCATCACGGCAGTCACCTCGTCGGACGGCCACCTCGTCGTCCACGTTCGCAATACCGGGCCGGCACGGGCGGCCACGGTCGGCGTCCAGGTGAACGATCACGACGCGGGCAGCCGGGTCATCCGCGTCGGCGGGAACGACGTCGCCGAGGCGACCCTGCCGGTGACGCTGTCGCCGGGAGACACGGCGCGGGCGCACCTGTCCGATCCTGGAGGGATTCCTGGAGACGACGAACGGTGGCTGGTGGCCGAGGCGGCACTTCGCCCGCGGGTTGACGTCATCACGTCGCCGGGCGCGTCGCAGCAGGACGCGCTCTACGTCCGCCGGGCGCTCGAGGCGCTCGACGGGCCCCGCGCCGTGGACGTGAAGCTCCGCTCCGCCGACCGCGTCCAGGACGAAGGGATTCCCACCGCGGTCGCCGCCGTCGTCCTGATCGGCACGGCGGGGCTCGATCGCCGTGGACTGGACGTCGTGGCGACGTACGTGCGAAACGGCGGAGGCCTGCTGCTTCCGGCCGGGCCCGGCATCAACCCGGAGATCGTCCAGGCCGGGTTCGGCCCCGATCTGCCGCGGGTGCGCCTGCGGCCCTCGGGCGAGGGCGGGCGCCGCCTGGCGCTCGCCGAGACGCGTCACCCGGCGCTCGACGTGTTCGCGCGCCTGCCTGGCGCGTTCGCCGACGTCCACTTCACCCGCACCGCGGTCGTCGTGGGGACCGACAAGAGCGACGTGCTCGCGAGGTTCGACACGGGGGAGCCGGCGCTGGTGGCCACGCCGTACGGGCGCGGACGCGTGCTCGTCTTCGCGTCGGACCTCGGCAATCGCTGGAACGATCTGGCGCTGCAGCCCGCGTTCGTGCCCTTCGTCGGCGAGGCCGTGCACTGGCTCGCCGACGAGCGCGCCGTGCCCGGGGCGCTCGTCGCCGGGACGACGCCCCTCCCGGGCGCCGACAGGCCGGGCGTCGCGGAGTGGCCCGCCGGCGGACAGGCGCATCCGCCCCGCGTCGCCGTCAACGTGGATCCGCGCGAATTCGATCCGTCCCGGCAGACCCGCGACCAGTTCCTCGCGCAGGTGCCGCGCCGGGCCGGCCCCGGCGAGCCGCCGGGCGACGCCGAAGCGCGTCGGCAGGAAGCGACACAGGGACTCTGGCGCTATGGCCTGGCGCTGATGCTGATCGGGCTGGTGACCGAGTCGGTCATCGGCCGCCGCTCCTGACGCACGGGTGACATCAATGCCACACCCCGAAGCTGCCGTTCGTGATTTCCTGGATCAGCTGCGCCGCCGCTGGCGCCGGCTCGCCACGCTTCGCCTGATTGGACGGGCGGGCGCCGGTATCGGCGTGCTCTGGCTCACAGCCGCCTCGGCCTGGTGGCTGGCGTCGCCGGTCGCGCCTGGAACCGAGGTCGTGCTCGTGGGCGCAGTTGCCGTCGCCACGGGGCTCCTCGTAGCCGCCGCGTGGTGGCGCCGGCCGGCCGCAGCCACGGCGGCTCAGATTGCCCGCCTCGCCGAGGACGCGCTGCCGGACCTGGACGATCGCCTCGCGACCGCCGCCCACCTGCTCGCGCACGACGCGGGACGCGACAGCCCCGTGATTCGGGACGCGCTGCTCGCCGACACCGCGCGTCGACTGGACGACGTCGATCCGGCGGCGGTGGTGCCGCACGAGGCCATGCGGCGCGCGGCCTGGCGGGCGGCGGCCGCAGTGGTACTCCTCGCCGGGACGGGGGCCGTGCTGTCGGCGCCGGCGGCACGTGCCGCTCGCGCGAGCTGGCTCTACCTGTCGCCGGGCGGATTCGCATTCCGGGTCTCGCCGGGCAACGTCCGCGTGCGGCCGGGGACGCCGCTCGTCGTCAGCGTGGACGCGCCGCCGTCGATCGGCACGCTCGTGCCCGAAGTCGAGGCCCGTATCGGCGAGGCCAGCCGCCGCGAGCGGATGACCGCCGCAGCGCCGGGGCGCTTCACGTTCACGTTTCCGACGGTTCCGTCCTCGTTCAAGTACCACGTGCAGGTGGCCAGCCGCCGCTCGCCGGAGTTCCAGGTCACGCTGCTCGAGCCCCCGCGCGTCTCGCGCATCGATCTGACGTACGACTTCCCGGCGTTCACGCACCTGCCGGCGCGGTCCGAGGAGGACGGCGGCGACGTCTACGCGCCGGAGGGCACCAGGGTGCACATGGTGGTGCGGCCGGCCGTGACGACCGCCCCGGTCGCCTCGGCGGCCCTCGCCCTCCGGAGCGGCCGGCAGGTCCCGCTGACCATCGCGGCCGATGGGTCGGTGTCCGGCGACCTCGTGGTGTCGGCCGATGACGGCTACCGGGTGCAGCTCACCGACACCGACGGGCTCCAGAACGCCGACGAGCCCGAGTATTTCGTGCGGATGCTGGACGACCGTCCCCCCGAGGTGCGGATCGTCCGGCCGGCGGGCGACCGGCAGGTGACGCCGCTCGAGGAGGTCGAGATCGAGGCACGCGCCGACGATGACCACGGCGTCGACCAGCTCGAACTCGTGTACGGCGTGCGTGGCAAGGCCGAGAAGGCGGTGCCGCTCGGCGGCGACGGCCGATCGCTGTCGGTGACCGGCCGTCACACGATCTACCTCGAGGATCTCGGCGTCTCGCCGGGCGACTTCGTCACCTTCTACGCGCGGGCGCGCGACATCGGCCGCGGCAAGCGCCCCAGCGAGGCGAGGAGCGACATCTTCTTCCTGGAGGTGACGCCCTTCGCCGACGAGTTCGCGATGGCGCAGAGCCAGGCCATGGCCGGTGGCGGCCGGAGCATGGACGATCTCGTCCGGCTCCAGAAGGACGTGATCATCGGCACGTGGAAGCTGGATCGCCGCGCCACCGGCAGCGGCGCGGCGGCGTCTCCGGCGGACGTGAAGGCGCTGGGCAAGGCGCAGGGGATCGTGCGCCGGCGCACCGAGATGGCCGCGCAGCGGGAGCAGATGGCTGGCGCCGTGCTGCGACAGCCGGGCACATCCGCGGATGAGGAGGATCAGACGCCGCTGGCCGCAGCGGCGCGGGCGATGGGCCGTGCGCAGAGTGCGCTCGACGGCGGCCGGATCGGCCCGGCGCTGCCCTCCGAAATGGAAGCGCTCAACCACCTGCTCAAGGCCGAGAGCGAGGCCCAGCGCAAGGAGATCGCGCGACAGCAGGCCGGGGCCGGCGGCGGTTACAACCGGGCCCAGCAGGACCTCTCCACGCTGTTCGATCGAGAGCTCCAGCGCCAGCAGCAGACGAACTACGAGACGCCGAAGACCGCCCAGGAGCAGCGCGAAGACTCCAACGACGACACGCTGGACCGCGTGCGCGACCTGGCCCGGCGTCAGGAGGCGCTGCAGCGGCAGCAGGACGACCTGGCCCGCGACCGGGCGAAGATGGACCCGGAGGAAGTGCGGCGCCGGCTCGAGCACCTGACGAGGGAGCAGTCGGACCTGCGGCGGCAGGCCGAGCTGATGGCGCAGCAGATGCAGCAGGCCGAACGTCGCAGCGGCCAGCAGCAGCCGTCAGGGCAGTCTGGCGCGTCGGGGCAGTCGCAGCAGTCCGGCCGGTCCGGCGGGTCGGCCGCCGGGCGACAGGCGGACGCCATGCGGCAGGCGGCAGGCGACATGCGCAACGCCGCCAGCAACCTGCGCCGGGAGGATCCCGATTCGGCGCGTGGCCAGAGCCGGCGTGCGCTCGATCGCCTGCATGGCGTCGAGCAGGCCATGCGCGACGCCGGTCCGGAGGAGCGCCGACGGGCGCTCGGCGACGCGCAGCTCGAGGCCAGGCAGCTGGCGGCGCGGCAGCGGCAGGTCGGCGATCGCGCCGCGGAAGACGCCCGTGGCAATGCGGATGCGCGTCGGCGGCTCTCGAGCGAGCAGCAGCAGCTCGCCGAGCGCGCGGGGAAGCTGGGCGCCCGGCTGCGCCAGCTGGCCGGCGCCGCCCAGGAACGGGACGAGCAGCAGCGCCTCGCCGCGGCCGCCTCCGAGCTCGACGACAACCATCTCGCGGGACGGATGCGGGAGCTGGCTCGCGCCCTCGGGGGCGGCGGGACCAAGGCTCAGCCCGACGCGGGCTCTGACCTCGCGCGATCGCTCGACCGGGTGGCCGAGCAGGTGGCCGGCCCGGCGGGAGCCGACGACAAGGAGGGACGTCAGCTCGGTGACGATCTGGCCCGGACGCGGGAGCTCAGGGAACGGCTGGCGGATCTCGAGCGGCAGATCGCCGAGTCCGGCAAGGGCACGACATCCGCTTCCGCCGGTCGAGCGGGCAGCGGCACCCCGTCGGCCGGCGGATTGCCGGACGCGAAAGCCGAGGCCGCGCGCCTCGGCGAGCTCCGACGCCAGTACCTGGAGACGCTGTCGCGGGCCCGGGACGCCGATCCGCAGCTTCGCGAGTCGATGGCGGGGACCGGCGGCGCCGGATCCACCCCCGTCGGCCAGGGCATGGTGACCTCGGCGCCCGGCACCGAAGCCTTCAAGCAGGACTTCGCCCGGTGGGAGGCCCTGCACCGGGACATCACGCTCGGGCTCGAGCGGCTCGAGGCCTCGCTCTCGCAGCGCGTGATCGAGCGCGCGTCCCGCGACCGCCTGCCAAGCGGAAACGCCGATGCGACGCCCCCCGAGTACGCGGGGAGCGTCGATCGCTACTTCAAGGCGCTGGCCGAGGAGCCCCGCTGACGTGCACTTCAGCGTAACCCTTCCGTGGGCCGCCCTGATCGCTCTTGCTGCCGGCACGCTCGGCCTGGCGATCTTCGCGTACCGCGACGCGGCCGGTCTCGGCCCGCGTGCGCGCGCGCTGCTCATCGCCCTCAGAGCCGCCTCCGTCGGGCTGGTCATCGTCTGCCTGCTCGGTCCCATGGCCCGCAGCGAGACGCCCTCGGGTGGGGGCACGGTCGCCATCCTCGTGGACCAGTCCCGGAGCATGGGGCTGTCGGATGCCGGCGGGATTTCGAGACTCGAGCGTGCCGGTGCGCTGGCGCGAGCGCTTCGACCGGTGCTGGGCCGGCGGTGGGCCGTGCAGACCTGGCTGTTCGGCGACGGGCTGCGCGAGGCGCGCGATGTGGCGCTCGCCCCGACCGCCGATCGCAGCGACCTCGCGGGAGCGGTGACGTCTGCCGTCGATCGACTGGCCGATCGCGGGCTTGCCGGTGTGGTGGTCCTGACCGACGGCGCGCGGACGGACTCGGCGGACCTGGCGCAGGTCGGGCGGCAGATCGGCGTGCCTGTCATCGCAGTAGGCGTTGGCCGCGCCGACGCGCCCGACCTGGCCGTTCGGAGCGTCACGACGGGAGAGTCGCGGCTCGATGCCAGCCTGGTGGACCTCACGGTCACCGCCGAGGCACGCGGCCTGACGGCGCCGTTCGACGTGCGCCTGCTGCAGAACGGCCGCGTCGTGGATCGGCGCACGCTGACGCCGGCGGCCGACGGGGGGCCCCTGCAGGAGACGTTCACCGTGGCGCCGGACCGCGAGGCGCCGACGGTGTTCACCCTGGACATTCCCGCCGTCGCGGGCGAGCTGACGCCGGGCAACAATCGCGTCTCGGTCCTCGTGCCCCCGCCGGGCCGGCGCCGCCGGCTGCTCGTGCTCGAAGGCGCCCCGGGCTTCGAGCACACGTTCCTCACCCGCGCGCTCAGCGACGATGCCTCGCTCGACGTGGATGCGGTGGTCCGAAAGGGCCGCGACGAGCGCGGCGAGGATACCTTCTTCGTCCAGGCGGCTGGCGCCCGGGCGGCGGCCCTGTCGAGCGGGTTCCCCGCGTCGCGCGAAGCGCTCTACGCCTACGACGGCGTCGTGCTCGCCAACATGGACGAGCGGCTGCTGACCGGCCAGGACCTGGAGTGGCTCCGTGACTTCGTGGCGGTGCGCGGTGGCGGATTGCTGACGTTCGGCGCGCGCAGCTTCGACAGGGAGGCGATTGCCGGCGCGGCCATCGAGGACGTGCTGCCGGTCCGTCCCGGTGCCGGGCGGAGCGTGGTACCTGTCGTCGCGACGAGCGGCGGGGCTGCCGAGCACGTCCGCCCGACGGCCGAGGGCGCGCGCCACCCGCTGATGCGCCTGGCCGCCAGCGACGACGAGACCACCGAGCGCTGGGCCGCGCTGCCGCCGCTGGCCGGGCATGTGAAGCTGGGCGATCCGCGCCCGGGCGCCAGCGTGCTCGCCGTGGCCGACGGCGTCGGCGGTACCGACGACGCCGTGGTCGCGATCCAGCGCTACGGTGCCGGGCGGTCGATGGTGTTCGCCGGCGAAGCCAGCTGGCGGTGGAAGATGCTGCGTCCGGCCGATGACGGCACGTACGACCGCTTCTGGCGGCAGGCCGCCCGCTGGCTGACCGTGGATGCACCCGACCCTGTCGAGATCGTCACCCCGGCATCCGGACCGGCCGACGACGATCTGGACGTGCTGGCGGAGGTGCATGACGCGGAGTTTCGACCCGTCGCCGATGCGACCGTGAGCGGCACGCTCACCGGGCCCGACGGCGCGACGAGCGTGGCGACGGCTGCCCTGGTGGATCCGGGGCGCGGCCGGTACTTGCTGAAAGTCCCGGCGGGGGAGCCTGGTGTGCATCGCGCCCACCTGGAGGCATCGCGCGGGAGCGGCACGCTCGGGGCTGCCGACGTCCCGTGGCTGGCCGGGGGCGTGGACCGCGAGCTGGCCGATCCACGACTGGACGAAATCGGCCTCCGCCGGCTGGCCGACGCCTCCGGGGGCGCCTACCTGACGCCCGACCGCGCCACCGAGGCCGGGCGCTACCTCCTCGAGCGCGCCGCGCGCCGCCGCCCCGTGGAGTGGCGGGAAGGCTGGCACACCGTCTGGATGCTGTGCCTGATCGTCGCGCTCGTCTCGATCGAGTGGACCTTGCGGCGCCAGTGGGGACTCCGATGAGGGCCGTCCTCCTTGCCGCGGTTCTTGCCCTGGCCTGCCCGCTCGCGGCCGCGGCCTCCGATCACTACGCGCTCATCGTGGTCGGCGCTCCCGGCGGGGAGCAGCTCCGCACCGAGTACCGCGCGTGGCAGCAGCGCATGACCTCGGTGCTGGTCGATCAGCTCGGCTTCGCGCCAGACCACCTGGTGGTGCTGTCCGGGGCCGGCGACGATCCCGACCGGCGAAGTACGTCGAAGAACGTCCGCACGGCCGTTGCCGCCCTGCGATCGCGGCTCGCGGCCGATGACGTGCTGCTGGTCGTCATGATGGGGCACGGCACCGTCGATGGCGGCACCGCGAAGTTCAATCTCACGGGGCCCGATCTGACCTCCGCGGACTGGGGGCAGCTGCTGGGCGACCTGCCCGGGCGTCTGGTAGTCGTCGACACGACCGGCGCGAGCTCGCCGTTTCTCACCGACCTGGCGGCGCGCGGCCGGGTCGTGATCACCGCGACCGATTCCCCCGCGCAGCGGTACGACACCGTGTTCGCGACCGAGTTCGCCGCGGCGCTCGCGGATACGGCGGCCGATCTCGACAAGAACGGGAGGGTGTCGGTCTGGGAGCTGTTCGTGTTCACGAGCCGGACCGTTGCGCGGCACTACGAGCGCGAGGGGCTGCTCTCGACCGAGCGCGCCGTGCTCGACGACTCGGGCGACGGGACCGGCGTCGAAGCCGAGGCGACCGGGGACTCGATCGCCGACGGCGCGCTGGCGCGGGCGACCTACCTGGAGCGGGACCCCATCGAGGCGACCGCCGACGCGCAGCTCGCGGCCCTGCTGGCTCGCCGGCAGGCGCTGGAAGAACAGGCGGAGCGCCTTCGACAGAAGAAGGCCACGACACCGCCGGAGCAGTGGGACCGGGAATTCGAACAGCTCATGATCGAGCTCGCCCGGGTGTCACACAGGATTCGCGCAGGGTCCTAGATGGAGGATGGGTGGATAGGAGGATAGGAGGATGGGAGGATGGGTGGATAGGAGGATGGGAGCATGGGGACGATCCCATCCTCCCATCCTCCTATCCTCCTATCCTCCTATCCTCCTATCCTCCCATCCTCCTTCAGTCCCTTCCCGCGTCCCACCATTCGGGCGGCTGCGGCCTCGCCAGGAGCCTCACCAGCCCGGCGCCCGCCCCGAAGCCCGCCACGTGTGCCCAGAACGCGATGCCGCCGGTGGTCCGGCCCGTGGCGGTGGCCAGCGTCGACCCGACGCCGCTCACCAGCTGCATGAAGAACCAGAACCCCAGGAACACCACTGCCGGGATCTCGACCACCTGCACGAACACGAACAGGAACACGAGCGTCAGCACGCGCGAGTGCGGGTACAGCACGAAGTAGGCGCCCATGACACCCGCGATTGCGCCGCTCGCCCCGATGGTCGGCATCGTCGAGGAAGGGTCGCTGAGCGCGTGCGCGAGCGAGGCCAGCACGCCGCACAACAGGTAGAACCCGAGATAGCGGACGTGCCCGAGCCGATCCTCGATGTTGTCGCCGAAGATCCAGAGCGACAGCATGTTGCCCGCCAGGTGCATCCAGCCGCCGTGCAGGAACATGGACGTGAGGATGGCCAGCCACGAAAAGGTGGCCGGCACGAAGCCGTACGTGAAGACCACCCGCTGGAGCTCCCGCTGTCCCATCGTCTGTTCCTGCAGGAACACCAGGACGTTGATGACAATCAGGGCAATCGTGACGACGGGGCTGGTGCGGGAGGGGATGACGTCCCGGAGCGGAATCATGGCGCGAGTATAATTCTCCGATGCTCTGTCGCCAGTGTGGCACGGAGATCGCAGACAAGGCGCTCATTTGCTACCGTTGCGGCGCGGCGACAACCGATCCGGTGGTGAAACCACGGTCGGGTCGGCGTGCCCAGCCGCGCGGCCCCCTGCTCCTGGCGCTGCTCGTCCTCGTGGCGGCGGCTCTGGTCATGGGGGGCACCCTCTCGCCGGGCCTGCCACGCGAGGCGGGCTACGCGATTGCCGCACTGGGCGCTGTGGCGATTGCCTGGCAGCTGCTGGCACGGCGCCGGCGGTGAATTCCCCGCGGTCCGGCCGGTTGCGGCTCTTCGGCGCGATCAGCTATGATGCGGCTCCGGCCGCTCCGAAGCTCCATCGAACACGGCCCGCCCCCAGCCTATGTCAGACGGTCGTCTCGAGGTAACCGACGCCCTCGGCCGGCGCGTCATCCAGATCGACAAGCCGGTCTTCTCGATTGGTCGCCGCAGCGGCAACGACCTGCAGCTCGTGGGCAGCGACGTGTCGCGTGACCACGCCGAGATCGCCCGCGACGGCGGGCAGTTCGTGCTCCGGGACCGCGGCTCGCGGTACGGCACGTACGTCAACGGCGAAGGGATCACCGAACACGCGCTGAAGCACGGCGACCTGGTGCGCCTCGGGCGCAGCGGCGGCGCCGAGCTGGTGTTCCTCCTGGAGGAGGCCCCGGTCAGCAGCATCTCGTCCGACAAGCACACGACGTCGGCCGTGGGCGACCTGCGGCAGATTGCGGCGCTGCTCGAGGGCCTGCGCGCGCTCGGGTCCGGACGCGTCCTCGATGAAGTGCTGGCGCTCGTCATGGACTCCGCCCTCGAGGTCACCGGCGCCGAGCGCGGGTTCATCATGCTCGCCAACGCCGACGACGAGCTCGAGTTCAAGGTCGTGCGCGGGCGCGGCCGTGTGACGCTCTCAGGGCAGGGTTTCGAGACCAGCCGCAAGATTCCCGAGGAGGTCTTCAGGACCGGACAGGAGAAGATGGTCGCCGACCTGCTGGACGGCGACCTGGCCAACGCCCATCAGGGCACCGTGGCCCTGGGCATCCGGAACGTGCTCTGCACGCCGCTGAAGCTGGTGCGCTATCTCGATCGCGCCGACATGGCCAACGAGGAGAAGCGCATCGGCGTGCTGTACCTGGACAGCCGGGAGCGGGGCGCGCTGCTCTCGCGCGCCGCGCGGGCCGCGCTCGAGGCGCTGGCCAACGAGGCGGCAGTGGCGATCGAGAACGCCCGCCTGTACCGCGAGACCCTCGAGAAGACCAAGATGGAGCAGGAGCTCCGGATCGCCGCCGAGATCCAGCAGGCGCTGCTGCCGGACCCCAGCCGGAAGGGCGCCTTCTTCGACGCGGTGGGCCAGTCGGTGCCGTGCCGGTCGATCGGCGGGGACTTCTTCGACTACGTGGACCTGCCCGGCAACGGCTTCGGCTGCGCCGTCGGGGACGTCGCCGGCAAGGGCGCGCCCGCCGCGCTCCTCACGGCGGTCATCCAGGGCGTGTTCTCCGCGCAGGCCTCCTCGGGCAGCTCGCCGGCGCCGACTCTGGCGAAGGTGAACGACGCCCTGATCCGCCGGGCCATCGAGTCCCGGTTCTGCACCGCCTTCTACGCCATCATCATGCCGGACGGGGCCATGACCTACTGCAACGCCGGCCACAACCCGCCGATGGTGTTCACCAGCGACGGCGTCGTGCGCCTGGAGAAGGGCGGCCTCATCCTCGGCCTGTTCGAGACGGCCACCTTCGAGGAGGACATCGTCCGGCTGCTGCCTGGGGACGTGCTGGTGGCATTCAGCGACGGCGTCACCGAGGCGATGAGCGCGTCGGGCGACGAGTACGGTGAAGAGCGCCTGCTCGCCTGCGTCGGCGCGCAGAGGGACAAGCCCGTGCGCGAGATCCTCGACGCGATCTTCGCCAGCGTGCGCGACTTCACGACCGGCGCCGTGCAGAGCGACGACGTGACCGCTCTCGTGCTGCGCTATGACGGCTGAGCGCCGCGCGCTGGCCGCGGCGGCCTGTCTGGCCGTCCTCTCCCTGGTCCTCTGGGACGTGGTATTCGAGCGCGGCGTGCACCAGGCCGCTGATCGTTACCTGGCTGCTCGCGACGCGTACCTGCACGGCCGCAGCCCGCGCGTGGAGCTCGCGCCGGCCATGCGCGCCGGCGTGCACGCGGCGGCGCGGCACGCAACGCTCCTCACCGCGCCAGGTCTGGCCGCGTGTATCGTGCTATTGGTCGTGGGGATGCGCAGCTGGCTGCGGCCTGCTGTTTCGCGATCCGCGCCTCGATCGTCGGCAGCGCACCGAGCACGACGTCCCCGACCGCCTGCAGGCTGCGGGCGCTGACCGCCTCGAGCGTGTCGTTGGCCGTGTGCCAGGCGCTGTAGTCCAGATCGATGATGTCCACCGCCGGCACTCCCGCCTCCAGGAACGCGGCGTGGTCGTCCTCGACCTCGAAGGCCTGGTCCAGGAACACGTCGTCGTGTCCCAGGCGGCGTGCCGACTCCCAGATCGCGTCGGTGAGCCAGGGAGTCGACAGCGTCTCCTTGCGGATGTCGAGCGACCGGTCACCGACCATGTCGAGCAGGATCATGGCCTTGACGCTCTGGAGCGACCCGTCCTTCCGCGCCGACTCCACGTAGTGCCGGCTGCCGTAGGTGTTGTCGGTCCCGGCCCACTCTTGACGCATGGCCTCCTCGCCGTCGAAGAACACCAGCTCGATGGTCAGCGGATTGGCCCGTTCCTTGAGGACTCTCGCCAGCTCGAGGAGCATGGCGGCGCTGGATCCCCCGTCGTTGGCGCCGACGAAGCGGAATTGCCGGAACAGCTTCGTGTCGTAGTGTCCGGTGATCAGGAGCCGCTCGGACCGCTGCCCCGGGATCCGCGCGATGACGTTGACCATGTGGATGCGGCCGAGAGGCGTGTCGGCGTCGAAGGCCTGTTCGGAGGCCGCCAGGCCGAGGGCCTTCAGCTGGGACTCGATGTAGGTGCGGGCCTGTGCGTTACCCGGCGAACCGGCCGGCCGGGGCCCGATGGCCACCAACTGGCGGACGTGCTCGAAGGCCCGCGAGGCGTCGAAGCCGGCCGGCGCCGCGGCGAGCAGGGCCAGGACCGGGACCGCCAGGAGCGCGACCGTCGTGCGCGGCGTGGACATGGCAGGCGCCATCAGGCGCGGGCATCAAGCGGCACGTAGTCGCGCACCGCCGCACCGTCGTAGATCTGCCGCGGACGCACGATCTTCGTCTCCGGATCGCACAGCATCTCTTCCCACTGCGCCAGCCAGCCCGCGGTGCGCGGAATCGCGAACAGCACCGTGAACATATCGATGGGGAAGCCCATGGCCTCGTAGATCAGGCCCGAGTAGAAGTCCACGTTCGGGTAGAGGCGCCGCGACACGAAGTACTCGTCCTGCAGGGCAATCCGCTCGAGCTCCTGCGCGATCTCGAGCAGCGGGTTGCGCCCGGTGACGTCGAAGACCTCCTCGGCGACCTGCTTGATGATGCGGGCGCGGGGGTCGTACGACTTGTACACACGGTGGCCGAAGCCCATGAGCCGGCCCTCGCCGTGCTTCACCGACTCGATGAAGGCGGGCACCTTGTCGAGCGATCCGATGGTGTGCAGCATGCGCAGCACGGCCTCGTTGGCGCCGCCGTGCAGCGGGCCGTACAGGGCCGCCGAGGCCGCCGCGACCGAGGAGTAGGGATCCGCATGGGAGCTGCCCACGCTTCGCATGGCGAACGTGGAGCAGTTCTGCTCGTGGTCCGCGTGCAGGATGAAGAGGATGTCCAGCGCCCGGACGAGCACGGGATTCGGCATGTATGGCATGCCAATCGGGGCCTTCAGCATGTGCAGGAAGTTGCCCGCGAACGTCAGTCCCTCGGCCGGGGGGACCACGGCGTCGCCGCGCCGCCGGCGGGCCGCGTAGGCCGCCAGCGCGGGGGCCTGGCCGATGATCCGCCAGATCTGCCGCCGCCGGATGGCCTTGTCCGAGATGTCGTGCGCCTCCGGGTAGAACGTGCCCAGCGCGGCGAACGAGGCGATGAGCGCCGCCATCGGGTGCGGGTCCTCGGCGAGGCCGTCGAAGAGCGCCTGCAGGCGGAGCGGTGGCACACGATGATCGTGGATGGCCGTCTTCCAGGCCTCCAGCTGGCTGCGCGTCGGCAGCTCGCCCTCGAGCAGCAGCCAGGCGACCTCGAGGAACGAGCTCTGCTCGGCCAGCTGCTCGATCGGGTACCCGCGGTAGCGCAGGATGCCCTTGTCCCCGTCGATGAAGGTGATCCGGCTGCGGACCGCGGCCGTGTTCACGAACGCCGGGTCGTAGGTCATCAGGCCGAAGTCCTGGGGATCGAGGCGAATCTTCCGCAGCTCGGCCGCCCGGATGGTCTCGTCCTGGATGGGCAGCTCGTAGGAGCGGCCGGTCCGGTTGTCGGTGATGGTCAGGGTGTCAGGCATGCGGGGCGTCACCGGTCGGCGTGCTGCCGTTCAGGAGTCAGTCCGGATCGGCGGATCCGGTTCGGTCGTTTCGGGTGACACCGGCTCGCCTGCGATGCGGTACTCGCCGTCCACCCAGCGGGCGAGATCCAGGAGGCGGCAGCGGTCGCTGCAGAACGGGTGCCAGTCCGGCGAGGCCGGCCGCTGGCGGCAGCGGGCGCACGCGACAGTCGTACCGGGCCGCATCCCGCCATTCTATTTGGCCCGGATGCCGAGGGGCAAGCGAACGGGCGTCAGCGCCGCTGGAGGTCGGTCTCGGAGGCCGGGTCCGTCGCGTGGTGCCGCACGTCCCGGGCGGACACCATGAAGATGACGTCCTCGGCGATGTTCGTGGCGTGATCGCCGATGCGCTCGAGGTGTCGCGAAACGAGAATCAGGTCGAGCGCCGCCTCGATGGTGCCCGGATCCTGCAGCATGTAGGTGAGGAGTTCCCGGAAGATCCGCGTCTTCAGCGCGTCGAGCTCATCGTCCTGGTTCAGCACCTGCTGAGCGAGCGCGACATCGCGGTTGACGTACGAGTCGAGCGCGTCCCGGAGCATCGACTGGGCGATGTCGCCCATGCGCGGGATGTCGATGAGGCGCCTGACCGGCGGATGCAGCACATAGCGCCTGGCCGCCTCGGCGATGTTGACGGCCAGGTCGCCCACCCGCTCGAGGTCGGTGTTGATCTTGACGGCGGCCATGACCGCGCGCAGGTCCGCCGCCACCGGCTGGTACAGCGCCAGCAGCTTCAGGCAGCGGTCGTCGATCTCGATGTGCAGGCCGTTGATCGGCTCGTCGCCGGCGAGCACCGCGTCGATGAGCGCGACGTCGCGTTCGGCCAGGGCTTCCACCGACCGGCGCACCCGCTCCTCGGCGAGGCCGCCCATCTCGAGCAGCCGCGTCTTGAGCAGATCCAGCTCTTCCTGCAGGTGGCGTACCCGTTCCATGCGGCCCTCAGCCAAACCGGCCGGTGACGTAGTCTTCGGTCAGCTTCTCCCGTGGCGCGGTGAACAGGCCGTCGGTCCGGCCATATTCCACGAGGCGGCCCAGCCAGAAGAACGCCGTGTAATCCGAGACGCGCGCCGCCTGCTGCATGTTGTGCGTCACGATCACGATCGTGTAGTCCTTCTTGAGGTCGTAGATCAACTCCTCGATGCGCTGGGTCGCAATCGGATCCAGGGCCGAGGCGGGCTCGTCCATCAACAGCACCTTCGGCTTGACCGCCAGCGCCCGCGCGATGCACAGGCGCTGCTGCTGTCCGCCCGAGAGCGCGAGCGCCGACTCGTGGAGGCGATCCTTGACCTCGTCCCAGATTGCCGCCGACTTGAGGCTCGCCTCCACCCGCTCGAACAGCTGGGCCCTGGACCCTGCCATGCCGTTGATTCGCAGGCCGTAGGCCACATTCTCGAAGATCGACTTCGGGAAGGGGTTCGATTTCTGGAACACCATGCCGACGCGCCGGCGCAGGCCGACCACGTCCAGTCTCGTGTCGTAGACGTCCACCCCGTCGATGAGCACCCGTCCCTCGACGCGCGTGCCGGGGATGATGTCGTTCATCCGGTTGAGCGTCCGCAGGAACGTGCTCTTGCCGCAGCCCGACGGGCCGATGAACGCCGAAACGACGTTCGCCTTGAGCTGGATCGAGATGTCGAGCAGCGCTCGCGTGTCGCCGTAGTAGAAGTTGAGGTCCTGGACGTCGATTTTCACCGGCGTCTCGCCGGGGCCGCTCCCCGCGGGGGCGGTGCGGGCGCCGAGCGACGGCAGCAATGGCGTCGTGCCCGAGCTCATGCCCTCCCTCCAACGACAGTATCCGTGACCATTGCCCGCATGGTATGCCGGAGGTGGTTTCGCAGCCGTTTCCTGTCTGTTAAATCCATGTAACGAGCATGTAAACCGCCGGTGCGCCCCCGATCACCGGACCTTGCGCCGGGCCGTGGCGGGCACGGTCTCGAACCGGACCGGCCTGCCGACCATGTCGGCGAAGGCCTCCACGTGCCGGGCGGCGGCCCAGAGCTCGAGCTCGGCGTCGCCTGCGCTCCGCAGCTGCATCAGGACATCGTCACCCCGATCCACGAGGTGGACGGAATCGATCACCTGGGCGTGGCTCCGATCGAGGCCCTCGGCGAGCCGCACGCACGAGGCGAGCACCTTCACGACGCGCCGCAGGCCGGACGGCAGCTCCCCGTAGCCGGGATGGTCCTTCTTCGGCGTGGCGCGCCGGTGATAGCGCGCCACCAGGCCCATCACCTCGATCTCGCTCGGATCGAAGCCGCGCAGGTCGCCGTTCTTGATCAGGTAATACGAATGCCGGTGGTGCTTCTCGTAGCTGATGTGCACGCCGACGTCGTGCAGCAACGCCGCGTACTCGAGCCACTCGCGCTCGTGGTCGGTGAGGCCGTGGATCGTGCGCGTCTGATCGAACAGCTGCATCGACAGGCGCATCACCTGATTGGCGTGCGCGGAGAAGTAGCTGCACCGCTCGGCGAGCTCCACCACGCTGCGCCGCCGGACGTTGGGATAGCGATCGGCCCGCGCGATGTCGGTCGTGTGCTGCCGCACGTAGTCGAGAATCAGGCCTTCACGGAGCGCCAGATCGCAGAGCGTGATCTCGTCCGCGCCAAGCGACCGCAGGAGGGTGTCGAGCAGCACGGCGCCGGCCACCACGATGTCGGCCCGCCTCGACTCCAGGCCGGGCAGCCGCAGCCGATCGGCCAGGGGCAGGGACGTGACCTTCTCGCGGATCCGCCGGATCTGCTTGGCCGGAATCCGCAGGTTGCGCAGCTCCTCCGGCGCGCCCCCCTCCCTCTCGTGCGCCGCCATCGTCCCCAGGCTCAGGATCGTGCCCGAGGTGCCGATCACGCGGTCGAACCCCGTGTCCACGATCTGCGCCGCGAAGCCCTCGATCTGGTCCTCGACGTGCCGCACCAGCTTTCGCTCGTCGCGGGCGCTCAGTGGATCGGTCTTGACGAACCGCTCGGTCAGGCGGATCACACCCGTCTTGAAGCTCCGGGCCAGCTGCGGCCGCTCCCCTCCGAGGGTCACTTCCACGCTGCCGCCGCCGATGTCGATGACGACCGCACGGGCGCGCTTCACGTCCACCCCGTAGACGGCCGCCGCGTGGATGAGTCGCGCCTCCTCGGTGCCGGAGATGACCCGCGGGCGGATGCCGGTCTGCCGCTGGATGGCGGCCAGAAACGCGGGCCCGTTCTCGGCTTCGCGCGTCGCGCTCGTGGCGGCGGCAATCACCTCGTCCACCTGGTGGGATTCGGCGAGCCGGCGGAACTTGGACAGCGCCTGGAGCGCGGCCTCCATGGCCGTCTCGGTGAGACGGCGGCCATCCAGCCCTCCGGTGCCGAGCCGCACCATCTCCTTCTCGCGGTCGATGATCTCGAACGACTGATCGGCGCGCACCCTGACCACGATCATGTGGACCGAGTTCGTGCCGATGTCGATGGCGGCCAGACGCATGGACGGGTGCGGCGGGGCGGTGTGCTAGGATCGGCATCCTACCACGAAGGGATCATGTCGCCTGGTGCTCCTCGTCCGGCCGCCGCGCTCGAAGTGCTCGAACACGCCTGGGCCCTCACGCGGGAGGGCGACCCGGGCGCCCTGCACGACCTCCGCGTGGCCACACGGCGGCTGCGGGAGGCTCTGCGGCTCGCCGGCGGCCATGCGCGTGAGCGCCGCAAGCTGCGGCAGCGTCTTCGCCGGCTGACCCGCGCGATCGGGCCGGTCCGCGAGGTCGACGTGAGCCGCGCCGTGCTCGCCGCGCTCATGGCGCGCTGCCCCGGGCTCGAGGTCGCGTGCGCCCGCGTCGACGCGCGCCTCGTCGAGGTCGGCGCCGCGCGCCGCGCGCGCTTCCTGAAGCACATGGACGAGACCGGCATCGAGCGCCTGGCCGCACGGGTGCGCCGTCACCTGGTGCGTGCGCGCGGCGCCCGCGTCCGGATCGATCGCGCCGTGCTCGCCGCACGGGTCGCCGATCGCGCCGACCGCGTGGCCCGCGCGGCCGAGCGCGCCGGCGCGATGTACGCCCCCGAGCGACTGCACGATCTGCGCCTCGAGACCAAGAAGCTTCGCTACGGCCTCGAGATCGCACGCCAGCACCGGCTGCCGGGCGCCGCGCCCGCGATTGCCCGTCTGCGGCAGCACCAGGATCTGCTCGGCGAACTGCAGGACCTGCAGGTGCTCTCGGCGGCCATCCGCCGGCAGCAGGCGCGCCTGCCGATCGACGACACCGACGCCCCATCGCTGTCCGACCTGCTCTCCGAGATCGAAGACCGCGGCCGCGAGCTCCACGCGCGGTTCGTCGCCTCGCGCGACGGGCTGCTGGCGCTCGTCGACCAGCTCGCCACCAGCTTCAGCCAGGTCGGCAGCCACTCGCATTCCGCATGAGCGTTGCCCGGGATCTCGAACTGTACCTGATTCGCCACGCGGCCGCGGCCGAGCGCGGGCCCGATTGGCCGGACGACACCGTCCGCCCGCTCACCCCGGACGGGGCCGCGAAGTTTCGCAAAGTGGTGGCGGGACTCTCCGGCTGCGGCGTCGAGATCGACCTGGTGCTCACCAGCCCGCTCGTGCGGTGCCGGCAAACGGCCGAGATCCTGGCCGATGGCCTGCCGGGCCGGCCGCGCACCCAGGCCATCGACGCGCTGGCGCCCGGCGCGGGCGTCACCGCCGTGCTCGCCGAGATCGCGCGTGTCGCCAGGCGGCCCCGCGTCGCCGTGGTCGGCCACGAGCCGGATCTGGGGCTGCTCGCCGCCCGCCTGCTCGGGCTGAAGCGCCCGCCCGCGTTCAAGAAGGGCGCCGTCTGCCGCGTCGACGTGGACAGCCTGCCGCCGGGCGCGCCCGCGCGCCTGATGTGGTTCGCGACGCCCCGCATGCTGCGCCGCATGGCGCCCTGACCCGCCCGCCACCGGTGCGTGTCGCCGTGATCGTCAACCCTGTGGCGGGAGTCGCGGCAACCTTCGAGCGCGCCCGACGACGCGCGGAGCACGCGGCGGACCTGCTGGCCTCGGCCGGCGTCGAGCCCGAGGTCGTCCTCACCGAGCGCGCGGGCCACGCCGCCGAGCTCACTCGCGGTGCCGTGGAGCGCGGCGCCCGCATCGTCGTGGCCTGGGGCGGAGACGGCACGGTCAACGAGGTCGCCTCGGCCCTGGCGTTCGGCCCGGCCGCGCTCGGCATCATCCCCGCCGGGTCCGGCAACGGCCTCGCGCGCCTCTTCAACCTGCCCGCGACGCCGGACGCGGCGTTCGAGCGCCTGCTGCACGCCCGCGATCGCCAGATCGACCTCGGTGAGGCCAACGGGCACCTGTTCGCCAACATCGCCGGCGTCGGCTTCGACGCGACCGTCGCCGCGCGCTTTGCGCTCCTCGGCCGGTCCCGGCGCGGGTTCCTGCGGTACGCGGCGATCGTCCTGGATGAGCTGCGGCGATTCCGGCCCGTGACCTGCCGCGTGACGCTCGACACGACCGCGATGGGAACGTGTACGGCGGCGCTGGTGACATTTGCCAACGGGCGGCAATGGGGCAACGGCGCAATCATTGCGCCGGCCGCCGAACCCGATGACGGGCTGCTCGACGCCGTGATCGCGAACGCGACGGGCCCGTCGGACATCCTGCGCGCGGTGCCCCGCCTGTTCCTCGGCACGATCGATCGCGCGCGCGGCGTCACCGTCAGGAAGGTGCGCGCGGCGACGGTGGTTTCCGACGGGCTGCTGCCCTTCCACGTGGACGGCGAGGCCCTGGTCTCGAGCGGCACGCTCGAGGTGCACGTGCACCCGGCGGCCCTGCGCATCAGGGCATAAACCATTTAGGTGCAGCGCATTACGTCTTCCATTCGCTCTGTGTTTACACAATGTTTACATTCGCTGAGCCGTGGCTCGACCACAATGCAGCAGGACTCATCAAAGGGTGATATCGCGATGTACGACCGGAGCCTGAGCCACGAAGGTCACACGCGGCGCTTCCAAATCAAGCCGCTGGAACTTCAGGGATGGGAAGTGCGGGAAGAGGAGGACAGCCGGACCGTGTCGGCCCGTGTGTATGACGACTGGCATCGGGTGGAACGCGCCCGGTCGGCGTTCCAGGTCGCCATTGTGCGGCTCGAGCAGAACGGCTGGATCAGCAACGTCTGACTGACGGGCGCGTGCCGCCCCGGACTGGGCGCCCGCGTCACTCCACGAAGCGGTAGCCGAGCCCGACGACCGTTTCGATTTGCCGGCCCGCGAGGCCCAGCTTCCCGCGCAGCCGCCCGACGTGCACGTCCACCGACCTGGTTTCCACCAGGCGGTCGTACCCCCAGACGCGCTCGAGCAGGCGGTCGCGCGAGAGCACGCGGTTCCGGTTTTCCACCAGGTGCTTCAGGAGCTCGAACTCGCGTCGCGTAAGGCGCACGGCCTGCCCTTCCACGGTCACCGCGACCGCGTCGAAGTCTGCCACGAGATGCCTGCCGCGATAGACGCTGGGCGCTGCCGGTTCTCCCTTGCCACGCCGCAGCACGGCGCGCACACGCGCCGAGAGCTCACGCAGGCTGAACGGCTTGGTGACGTAGTCGTCGGCGCCGACGTCGAGCCCGGTCACGCGGTCGCTTTCGCTGGTCCGGGCCGTGAGCATGATGATCGGGATGCGGGCGGTCGCCGGGCGCGCCCGCAGCACCCGGCAGACCTCGAGGCCCCCCACGACGGGCAGGTTCAGGTCGAGGATGATGAGGTCGGGCGGCTGGTCGGTTGCGATCTTCAGCGCCGTGTCGCCCGAAACCACGGTCTGGGCTTCGATCTCGCCGCCGCGCTCCAGGGCATGCTTGATGAGGCCGGCGATGTCCTGCTCGTCCTCGACGATGAGCACCCGCGTCTTCTGCACGCGCCACCGACGCTACCGGCAGGGCGTTTCCGGCGGGTGTCGCGGATGTTAAATGTGCGTTACGTGGCCGGGTCTTTCACGGTGGCGCCGTGCTCCTTCAGCAGGTCGCGCAGCACCGACCGGTGGCAGCGCGCCTCGTCCTCGCAGTAACAGCCGACGGAGAAGTCCGCGGTGTGCGACAGCGCCGCCAGCAGTTCGAGGAGGTGGGCCTTGTCTGGGGAGGCCATCTCCGCCCGGTAGCGCTTCACGAACCCGGCCCACTGCGCCGGCGTTTCGGCGGCGCGCGCCTGTTTGACGAGGGCGGCACTCGGCGCGAGCCCGGGCATCCAGACGTCGTACCAGTTGCCCGAGGCGTGCTCGGACTTCGGCACGCCGCGCGGCGGGTGCCGGACGGTGCCGATGCGGACGCTCTCTCCGCGCCCGCGCGGCGTGCCGAGACGGACGATGCGAATAGGCATGGCTGCAGCTAGACCACCGTGCCCGGCTTCACGATGCCGCCCTTCGGCACGACGACGATTCCCGACCGGATGTGCCAGCCGTCCCCGTCGGCGTCCTCGACGCCCCGCTCGTTCACCAGCCGGCACCCGTCGCCGATCCGCGCGTTCTTGTCGATGATGGCGCGATCGAGCACCACGTCGCGGCCGAGGCCGAGCCTCGGCGTCTTTCCGAGGCCGGTTGCGTCCTCGTCGGGCTCGAAGTAGTCGGCACCGATGAGGACGGTGCGGCTGATCGCGCACCCCTCGCGCACCACCGCCCGTACGCCGACCACGGAGTCCACGATGGTGCAGCGATCGATCGAGCAGCCCTCGGTGAGGATGGAGTCCCTGATGGTGGCGTCGTGGACGCGTGACGGCGGGAGCTGACGGGGCCGCGTGAAGATCGGGCGCCGCGGATCCTGGAAGCGGAAGGGCGTGTCCGCCCGGGTGAGCATGATGTTGGCGTCGTAGTACGCGCCGATGGTTCCGACGTCCGCCCAGTAGCCGCGGTGCAGGAACGCCGTGACGCTGTAGTGGCCGAGCGATGCCGGGATGATCTCCTTCCCGAAGTCGACCCCCTTCTCCTCGAGCACGTCGAGCAGGACCTGGCGCGAAAAGACGTAGATGCCCATGGACGCGACGAAGGGCTTGCCGGGCGGTGTCTGCAGGATGGCCGCACCGGCGGGCAGCGACTGCCCGATCTCGGCCAGCCGGGCGGCGTTCGGCTTCTCCTCGAATGCGGAGATCTGGCCCGTGTGATCGAACCGGAAGATCCCCATCTCGGTCGCGTCCTCCGGCGTACACGGCTGCGCGGCAATCGTGATGTCTGCGCCGCGATCGGTGTGCGCCTCGATGAGCTCTCCGTAGTCCATCCGGTACAGGTGGTCGCCCGCGAGGATCAGGTAGTAGTCGGCCTCGAGCGACTCGAAGTGGCGTCGGGCCTGGCGCACGGCGTCCGCGGTGCCCTGGAACCAGTGGCTGCTGTCCGGCGTCTGCTCGGCGGCGAGGATCTCGACGAACCCGTCCGAGAAGCCGTCGAGCCGGTAGGTCTTCCCGATGTGCCGGTTGAGCGAGGCCGAGTTGAACTGCGTGAGCACGAAGATGCGGCGGATCTCGGAATGGAGGCAGCTGCTGACCGGGATGTCGATCAGCCGGTACTTCCCGGCAATCGGCACCGCGGGCTTCGACCGGGCGTGGGTGAGCGGGAACAGGCGGGTGCCCCGGCCCCCGCCCAGGATGATCGCCAGCACGTCGCGCATGGCCGGAGGATATGAGGGAAGCGTACCCCGCCGCAAGGCCCCGAGTTTCCCGTTTCGTTGCACGGTCGTGCCGGAATCGTCACGCCGCCCGCCTACTGTGGATCCCGGATGCGACCGGGCGCGTTCCGGATTTCTGTGATCGTCTGCGCCTACAACGAGGCGTCGTTCATCAGTCCCTGTCTGGCGTCGCTCACGGCGCAGTCACGGCAGCCGGACGAGATACTCGTGATCGACAATGCCAGCACGGACGGCACGGCGGACTGCGCGGCGGCCGTTGCCGGGGTGCGGGTGGTCGCCGAGCCACGCAAGGGGCTGGTGCGCGCCCGCGAAACGGGCCGGGTCGCCGCCTCGGGCGACGTGCTCGTCTACATCGACGCCGACTGCCGCGCGCCTGCCGGCTGGCTCGCGCGGGTGGAGGCGCGGCTCGCCAGCCGGCCGTCGCTCGTTGCGCTGTCCGGGCCCTACCGGTTCTACGACTGGGACTGGCCAGGGCGCCTGCTCGTCCGCGCCTACGACGTCACGGTGGCGCCGATCACCCAGCTCGTCGTGTATCGCCTGCTCGGCCTCGGCAGCCTCTTCTACGGCGGCAATTTCGCGGTGCGGCGGGACGCGCTGGCGGCCATCGGCGGATTCGACACGACCATCGAGTTCCACGGTGAGGACACCAACCTGGGACGCCGGCTCGTCACCGCCGGTGAGATCGCCCTGGCGGGGGAGTGCTGGCTGTACACCTCGGCCCGCCGCTATCGCGCGATGGGGAAGTGGCGGGTGTTCCGCCTCTATGCGCGGAACTTCTGGTCCGAGATCGTCCACCACGCGCCCCGAGACCGCAAGCATCTCGACGTGAGGACGTGACGGATGCCCGGATACGAGCCCTTCCTCCTCTGCGACTTTCACGTGCACACCCGGTGGAGTGACGGCCGATTGTCGCTGCGCGACACGATCGATCTCTACGGCCGGACGGGCCGCTTCGACGTCCTGGCGATCACCGATCACATCCTGATGCGGCGCGACTGGCTCGCGCGCGCGGGGCGGCTCGCGTCGCTCGGCCAGCGAACGTTCGGCATCCCGGAGGCGCGCTTCGGCGAGTACCTGGACGAGGTGCGACAGGAGGCCGAGCGCGCCCGCCGGGAGTACAGACCTGCTCGTGGTGCCCGGCGCCGAGATCACGCAGAACAGGCTTCGAGGCCGAAAGAACGCACACATCATCGCGCTCGACCTCAAGCAGTACATCTCCGCCGACCAGTCGCCAGATGACATCCTGCGCGAGATCCGCGGGCAGGACGCGTTGAGCGTGGCCTGTCACCCGCACCACCGGGCCGTGCGGCGGCTCGAGATCAGCACCTGCTATCTCTGGGACAACCGCAAGGCGCTGGCGCCGCTCGTGGACGTCTGGGAGGCGGCCAACCGCGACGATCTGTTCTCGGTGACGAGCCTGAAGCACTTCCCGTATATTGCCAGCAGCGACTTTCACAAGCCGAAGCACCTGTACTCGTGGAAGACGCTGCTCCGCTGCGAGAAGAGCTGGCCGGCCGTGAGGCGGGCGCTGGTCGAGAACGTGGACGTCGCGCTGACGCTGTTCCGCCGTGCCGCGTGGAACGGCGGAACGGCGGCTGCGCCGGCGACCGGGCGCGGCGCGCAGCCCCTGGGGCTGCGGGCGGCCGCCCGCAGCTGACCTCGCCCGCGGCCGGTGGTCGGCGGGCCGATCCGTCGTCGGTGGGCGGATGTCCCACGGGACGGGTGACCACGGCCCCCCGCCCACCGGGCGCGGGCGAGGTCGTTCCATTGATCATTGATTATTGACGATTGACGATTGATCGTTGGCGATGCCATCCTCTCGCCCACCAGGGAGGGCCGCATGGCCGCCTACCATCCGCCGATCGTGCACTTCGCCATCGCGCTGCTCGTGGTGGCCGTCCTGTTCCGGATCGCGTCGCTGTACGGCCGGCCGGCGTTCCTCGCGCCCGCGGCACTCACGTTGATCGTCCTCGGCACGGTGGCCGTCACGCTGGCGGTGACCTCTGGCACCGCGGCGCACGGGCCGGTCGAGCGCATCCCCGGAGCGCGGCCGATCGTCATGACCCACGAAGCCTGGGGCGAGCGGGCGCGCAACGTGTTCTGGTTCGTGGCCGCGCTCGAGATCGCGGCCGTCGTGGCGCGCAAGTCGCCGCGTGCGAGGGTCGTGCTGATGGCATCGGCCGCCATGGGCCTGGTCGGGATGCTCTGCCTGTACGAGGCGGGATCGAAGGGCGGCGAGCTGGTCTACGGCTATGCCGGTGGCGTCGGCACCCGCTTCGACAACCCCGCCGACGTGGATCGCCTGCTGCTTGCCGGCTTGTATGGGAAGGGCATCCAGGCGCGACAGGCCGGCGACGCGGCGCAGGCCGGGCGCCTGTTCGCCCAGGCCGCGCAGCTCCTGCCCCACGATCCCGACGTCGAGCTCATGGCGGCCGAGTCATTGCTGGTCGACCGCAAGGACCCGGCGGCCGCACTGACGGCGCTCCGCAGCTTCGAGCCGGATCGTGACAACCGGTCGCTTCGCATCCGCCACGGGCTGCTCACCGCGGACGCGCTCGAGGCGGCCGGTCAGCGCGACGGTGCGGCCGCCGTCGTGCAGGGGCTCGTGACGGAGTATCCGGCCGTGCCGCGGCTGCAGCAGCGGCTCCAGGCATTGAAGGGAAACGAGGGCGCGCGACCGCATTGACGCGGCCGCGCGCCGGAGTGGGTTACTGCTGCAACGTGCCCTGGAACGGGATCACCTGACCCGCCACGATCGTGAGGTCGAACGAGGCCGTCTGGTAGCCGGGCGCGCTCATCTCCAGGTGATGCTCGCCGGGCAGCAGCGTCAGGGGCGCTGACGTCGGCGAGAACTGGCTCGCCGTGCCGACGTAGACGCCGTCCACCGTGATCGCCGCGTTCGACGGCGTGATGCCGAAGCTCACCCCGCCGTACGCCCCGTTTGGCGTCCCCTGCTGCGGCGGATACGCCTGCTGCTGCGGGTAGGCCTGCTGCTGCGGGTAGGCCTGCTGCTGCGGGTAGGCCTGCTGTGGGGGGTAGGCCTGTGACTGCGGATAGACCTGCGTATAGGGCTGCTGCTGCGGGTAGCCGTAGTTCGCCGGCGGGTAGCCGTACGCGGGCGGCGGCGGGTAGCCGTAAGCGGGCGGCGGATAGCCGTACGGCGCCGGATACCCGTAAGGACTCGCGTAGCCGTACGGGTACGGCGTCGCGTACACGTACTGATACGGATACGGCACACCCCACCCGATCGACAGACCGAATCCAATCGAGAAGCGAGGGCGGAACGCGTAGTAGGGGCGGTAGAACGGCCGGTACACCCGGACCGGCACGTAGACGTGCGACCCGCGCCAGCCGCGGTCGTCCCCATGTCCGTAGCCACCGCGATATCCACGGTTGTAGGCCTGGCCGCCGTTGTATCCGCGGGCGTGACCTCCGCCGCGGCGGCCCTGGACCGCAAATGGAACGGCCCGCGCGTGCGAGTCCGCCCGCGGCCGTGGCGCCACCGCCCGCGGCGACGCATGGGGCACGGCGTGACCCGCCGACGGAGGCGGCCCGGCCCGCGGCACCGCGTGATTGCCTCCCCCCTGTGAAGCGGCCGCACGTCCCTGGGCCCGGTGCCGCCGGCCCTGCGGTTCGGCGCCCGCCGGCGCGGCCGAGGCTGCGGCCAGCACGAGCGCCGCCGCAATCGGCACGATTCGTTTGAGCGTCATGTCATCCTCCGAAACGCCGCCGGGCCTGCCAGCCGGGCTCCGCGGTCAGCTTGCGCGCGCCAGGGCGGAACGTCAAGTACACTGCCTGGCAAGTACGCTGCCAACCGACGAGCCAGCAGACATGCTCGAAACGGGGCGCGATCGCAGGCCGGCCGCCCTCCAGGGTGGACGCACCCGTCCACCCAAGAGGGATGCGCGGGCAGGGCCGGCCGACTAGCATTGGACTACGTCCGTGAGCCACCCGCACCTGCTTCCCCTCATCGTCGCCTGCGCGCTCCTCCCCGGCATCGCGGCAGCCTCGACCCTGCAGGGGACTGTTGCCGATCAGACTGGCGCTCCGATAGCCGGCGCGACGGTTCGCGTCCCCTCGGTCCAGCCGGATTGCCAGGCCACGACGTCCGACTCGGGCGCGTTCTCGCTGGACTGCGCCGCGCCGGGCGATCGGTTGACGGTCGAGTCGCCCGGGTTTGCCACGCTCGAGGTGGTGGCCGCCCGCAGCCCGCTGGCGATCACCCTCGTTCTGGCCACCTACACGGAAGCCGTGGTGGTGACCGCCTCGCGCGCCGAGGGCGTGACCACGAGCCCGGCCGCGCCCGTCTCGGTCTTGACCGCCACGGACCTGGCGCTTGCCCCGCCGGTGCCCCTGGACGATGCCTTGCGCGTCGTGCCGGGCTTCAGCCTCTTCCGGCGCACCACGTCGCGTGCCGCCAACCCGACCACGCAGGGCGCCGGGATGCGCGGGCTCGCCGCGTCCGGCGCCAGCCGCGTGCTCGTCCTGGCCGACGGTGTGCCGCTGAACGATCCGTTCGGCGGCTGGGTGTACTGGAGCCGTGTTCCCGAGGTCCTGGTGGATCGGGTGGAGGCGGTGCGGGGCGGCGCGAGCGATCTCTACGGGGCCGACGCGCTGGGCGGCGTGATCCAGATCCTCACGCGTCCGCCGGCGCAGCCGCACGCCCGCCTGGACCTCGGCGCCGCGACGCACAGCACGGGCCGCGCCTCGCTGGAAGCCGGCGGTGCGCGACGGGCCTGGCAGGGGCGGGCGGCCGCCGAGACGTTCTCGACCGACGGCTACATCCTCGTGCCGTCGGAGGAGCGCGGCGCCGTGGATACGGCGGCCACCCTGCGCTACACGTCCGCCCGGGTGACGGCGGGGTACCAGGACACGCCGGCGTTCTTCGCGCGCGTCACCGGTGACGTGTACGGCGAGCATCGCGGCAACGGCACGCCGCTTCAGACCAACAGCACCGACATCCGCCAGCTCTCGGCCGCCACCGGCGGCGCCGCTGCCGGCGGCACCTGGAGCGCGCATCTGCAGGTTGGCAACCAGAGCTACGACCAGGCGTTCTCGGCCATTGCGGCCGGCCGCGGCAGCGAGACGCTCACCACACGGCAGTACGTGCCGGCCTCGCAGCATGGCGCCGGGTTCGACTGGGCGCGGAGCTGGGCGGAGGTGGATCTGCTCGCCGGTGCCGACACGCGCGACGTCTCGGCCACCAACCACGAACTGAGCTTCGCGCCGTCCGGGCAGGTCCGCGCGGCCTCGGACACCTCGGGCTTCCAGCGCACGAGCGGCGCCTACGCGCAGGTCACGGTGCGGCCGGCCGCGGCGCTGACCGCGTCGGCCGGCGCCCGCGGCGACGTGCGCCAGCGCACCCGCGAGGAAGGCTGGCTGTCGGGCGGTTCCGCGTTCTCGCCGCGCCTGGCGCTGGCGTGGTCGGCATCGCCGCTCGTGACGCTGAGGAGCAGCCTGGGATGGGCGTTCCGCGCCCCGACGCTGAACGAGCGCTATCGCGGCTTCCGGGTCGGCAACGTTGTCACGCTCCCCAACGAGAATCTCGGCCCGGAGCGGCTGCGGGCCGTGGAAGGATCGATGCTCTTCTCGCCGCGCGGCGGCGCGCTGCGGGTCACCGTGTTCCGCAACGACCTGGACGATGCGGTGACGAACGTGACGGTGATGACGACGCCGCAGCTGGTGACACGCCGCCGCGAGAACGTGGGCGGCGTCGTGGCCTGGGGCAGCGAGATCGAGGGGGAGTACCGGCTGTCGCCCACCGTCTCGATCACGGGCACGGCGGCGTTCACGCGGTCCCGCTTCGTGGACTACGAACCGCTCGACGGCTTCACCGTCCCGCAGGTGCCGGGCTGGCAGGGGAGCGCCGGGATCCGGGCGGCCGGGCCGGTCGGCCTCCAGCTGGCGGCGGCCCTGCGCGCCTTCGGCAACCAGTTCGAGGACGACCGGAACACGCTGGTGCTCGGCGCCGGGTCGGTCGTGGACGTCACCGCCACCCGTCCGGTCGGCCGTCGCGCCAGTGCGTACATCAGCCTCGAGAACCTCTTCGACGTCGCCTATGAGGTCGGCCGGACGCCGGTGCCGACGATTGGCCAGCCGTTCACGCTGCATGCCGGCCTGCGGCTGCGCATGCCGTGAGCGCGCAGGGGAAGCAGAGGGCGCGGAAGAGGATGCGGGGGTCGCTGAGCAGGCCTCTCGCAGAGATCGCGGAAGGGCAGAGAACGCGGAGGCGCACGCCGCGGCGGCTGCGGGACCGGCGACGCGGCAAAGCCGCGTCAAGACGAGCAGAGGGCCCCCGGGGAGAAGAGGCCAGGTGTCTCTCGAGGCCCTCTTCTCCCCGGGGGCCCTCCGCTCGTCCTGCCGGCCGCCTTGCGGCCGGCGCCGGTCCCGCAGCAGTCTGCAGCGTGACAGCCTCTGCGGACTCTTGCCCTCTTGCGTGCTCTGCGATGGCTTCTGCTCTGCGGACTCGGCGTCCTCTGCGGCCTACTCGGCGCTCTCTGCAGCCTACTCGGCGCTGCGGTGCCGGACGTCCCTGGCCTCGACGAGGAACACGACATCCTCGGCGATGTTGGTCGCGTGGTCGGCGACGCGCTCGAGGTGGCGGGAGATCAGGATGAGATCGAGCGACGGCTCCACCGTGGAGTTGTCCGCCAGCATGTAGGTGAGCAGCTCGCGGAACACCTGGTCCTTGAGGGCGTCGACCTCGTCGTCTCGCGCCAGCACGTCGCGGCAGACCGCCACGTCCTTGCTGATGAAGGCGCCGATGGCATCGCGGAGCATCTGCCTGGCGATGTCCCCCATGCGCGGCAGATCGATCAGCGGCTTCACGGGCGGGTGCCGGAGGTACCGCCGCCCGGCCTCGGCGACGTTGACGGCCAGGTCGCCCACCCGTTCGAGGTCGTCGTTGATCTTCATGGCGGCGACGATCAGCCGCAGGTCCACCGCCACGGGCTGGTACAGCGCCAGCAGCTTGAAGCAGCGGTTGTCGATCTCCATCTGCAGCCGGTTCACGTCCTCATCGGACGTGACGATGCGCTCGAGCAGCACCGCGTCGCGGTTCACGAGGCCGCCGATGGCCTGTTCCACCCGGAGGAGGGACAGCTCGGCCATTTCCAGCAGGACGTGATTGAGCGCGGCGAGGTCGGCGCCGAAGTGTCTGGGGTCGTGCGGCTCGGTGGCGGGTTCCATGCGCGCTAGCGTCCGAACTGCATGCGCTCGAGCCGGCGGGTGGCAAAGCGCGCCAGCATCGAGCAGACCAAGACGATGGCCACCAGCACGAGCGCGCCTGCCCAGGCCTGCCGGTGCCAGTCCTCGTAAGGAGAAATCGCGTACACGAAGACCTGCACGGTCAGCGTGCCGATCGGCTGCCAGAGGCGGGTCGAGAAGAAACGGTTGTTGAAGGCCGTGAACAGCAGCGGCGCGGTCTCGCCCGCGATGCGGGCCAGCGCCAGCACGATCCCGGTGACGATGCCGGGAAAGGCGGCGGGCAGGATGACGGTGAACACGGCGCGGCCCCGCGTGGCGCCGAGTGCGAGCGCGCCTTCGCGGAGCCCGGACGGCACCAGGAGCAGCAGTTCCTCGGTGGTGCGGGCGATGATCGGGATCATCATGATCCCGAGCGCCACCCCGCCAGCCACGGCGCTGAAGGACTTCACCGGCAGCACCACCAGTCCGTAGACGAACACGCCCACGACGATCGACGGCACGCCGTTGAGCGTGTCGGCGGCAAAGCGCACGGCGGAGGCGAGCGTCGTCCCGGCATACTCCGCCGCGTACATGCCGCTCAGAACGCCAATCGGAATGGCGAAGAGCGCCCCGAGCCCGGTCACGATCAAACTGCCCACGATCGCATTGGCCATGCCGCCTCCCGGCTCGCCAACCGGTTTCGGCATGTGCGTGAAGAAGTCGAGGTTGAGCGCGCCGATGCCCCGCACGATCACGAAGAACAGGATGAGCGCCAGGGGGAACAGCGCCACCAGCACCGCCCCGCCGCAGGACGCGGTCACCACGAACGAGACGAAGCGGCGCCACCGGTCGCGGGTCATGCGGCCTCCGGCGCGGCGGTGCCCGCCGGCGCGCGCACGCTCCGCCTGGACGGCGAGCGGGTCATCGACCAGATCAGCACGCGCGAGAGCACGTTCACGATCAGCGTGATCGCGAACAGCACCAGGCCGATTTCCACGAGCGCGTGCAGGTACAGCTCGTCGGCGGCTTCGGTGAACTCGTTGGCGAGGACCGCCGCCATCGTGTACTGGGGCGCCAGCAGCGACCACGACACCTGCGGGTTGTTCCCGATCACCATCGTCACGGCCATCGTCTCGCCGAGCGCCCGGCCAAAGCCGAGCATGATGGCGCCAATGATGCCGGTCCGGGCGAAGTGGAGCGCAACGCGGATGGCCTCCCAGCGCGTGGCGCCAAGCGCGTACGCCGCCTCGCGTTGCGCGAGCGGCACCGCCTTCAGAACCTCGCGGGCGACCGTGGCCGTGAACGGGACGACCATGATCGCCAGCACGAGGGCGGCGGCGAGCATGCCGACGCCGAAGGGCGGGCCGCTGAAGAACGGGGTCGCCTTCAGCCACGGCGGGAGCGACAGCTCGAAGGCGCGGACCCAGGGGACCAGCACGAAGACGCCCCAGAGGCCGTACACGATCGACGGAATCGCGGCGAGCAGCTCGGTGAGAAACGCCAGCGGCCGGCGCGACCATCCGGGGGCGAGCTCCGATAGATAGATGGCGATGCCGACGGCGACGGGCGTGGAGATGAGGAGGGCGAGGATGGATGAGGTACAGCGTGCCCCAGATGAACGGCAGCGCGCCGAACTCGCCCGACACGGGATCCCAGGTCTGGCCGGCCCAGAACCCCCAGCCGAACTTCTCGATGGCCAGGTGGGACTGGCGCCACAGCTCGGCGCCAATCCCACCGACGATCGCGATGACGAGGAGGGCGAACGCTCCAGTGCCGATCCGGAACCCGAGGTCACCCCTTGCGCGAATGCTCATCAGGACTGTGGCCTGCTTTCTGCGACCGCCCTACAGTCTAATCTTGTTGAGCGCTGTCATCTCCAGCTTGACCACGTTCTCCGGCAGCGGCGCGTAGCCGAGGTCGGCGCAGTACTTCTGGCCGTCGGTCAACGCCCACTTCACGAACTCCACCATGGTCTTCGCCGTGGCCTTGTCCTTCGGGTTCTCGTAGAGCAGCAGCCAGGTGAACGAGGAGATCGGGTACGCGGTGTCTCCGGGCGCGTTGGTGATCGAGACCCGGAAGTCTGCCGGCATCGAGTTGGCCGCCGCCGCGGCCGCCGCCGTGACCGTTTCCAGCGACGCCTGGACGAACTTGCCGGCCATGTTCTGGACCGTGCCGTACGAGATCTTGTTCTGGAGGGCGTAAATCAGCTCGACGTAGCCGATCGCCCCCGGGGTCTGCTTCACCAGGCCCGCCACGCCCTCGTTGCCCTTGCCGCCGACGCCCGCGGGCCACTGCACCGAGGTCGCGACGCCCACCTTCTGCTTCCATTCCGGCGACACCTTCGACAGGTAGTCCACGAAGATGTAGGTCGTGCCCGAGCCGTCGGACCGGTGGACGACGGTGATGTCGGTCGCCGGCAGGGTGGCGCCCGGGTTCAGCTTCGCAATCGCCGGGTCGTTCCACTTCGTGACCTTGCCGAGGTAGATGTCCGCGAGCAGCGGTCCGGTGAACTTCAGCTCGCCGACGCCCTCCAGGTTGTAGCTCGGCACGACGCCGCCCAGCACGGTCGGGAAGTGGAGAATCTTGCCCGGCGCCGCCTGCAGCTGGTCGTTCGTCATCGGGCCGTCGGAGGCGCCGAAGAAGACCGTCTGGTTGGTGACCTGCCGGATGCCGCCGCCCGATCCGATCGACTGGTAGTTGATCTCGACGGTCGGGTGCAGCTTGTTGTACTCGGAGAACCACTTCGAGTAGATCGGGTACGGGAACGTGGCGCCGGCGCCGTTGATCTGCGCCGACTGCGCGCCCAGCGTGGCGCCCGCCGCGATGACGGCTGCAGCGGCGCCGACCGCCAGCTGCCGGAACGAGGACGTGAATTTCAACATCGACATACTCCGTGTGTGGGAAGAAGACGCCTCAGAAGTTGACCAGCGCGTGCACGAAGAGCCGCGTCTCGTCGGGCTTCGAGTAGTTGTAGGTGTAGTGCTCCACGTCGAACATGAGGGCGGTCGTCGCGCCGTGGTTCGCCGGGAACCAGTACGAGACGCCGCCGATGAAGATCTTCCGGCGCTGGTCGGCATCCTCGTTCTGCTTGAGGTCGTCGAACCGGAAGAGTGCTTCCACGTTCTTCGAGGATTTGGGGTTCAACCAGATCGACCAGCCGTTGGCCTTGACCTTGGGGTTCGTGGCGGAGGTCTGGTCCTCGGCGTTGATGTAGTCCACGCCCGCGTTGAAGTACGTGTGCTCGGTACGACCCGCCGAACAGGAACCGGTCGCGTGGCCCGTTCTCGATGTACGAATCCTTGTCGTAGTACGCCGTGAGCCGCAGGCCCTTCAGATCGCCGCCCATCGGCAGCGGCCGGAGCGTGCCCCGGATCTGGAACGACTTCTCGTTGTTGGTCTCGGCCTTGCCGTAGTTCTCGCCGTTGTACACACCCACGTGCACGTCGCCGTAGTTGTTCGGGAAGTTGCCGTGGAACGAGACGCCGGCGTCCGACGAGCTCAGGAACCCGGAGCGCTCGGGGAAGATGCTGCCCTGGAACCGATAGCGGTAGATGCCCTCCTGGTAGTCGATGAGCGGCGTCTGCTGCACGCCGAACCGAATCCACGATCCCTTCGTCATCCAGTCGTCCAGATTCACCTGGAGGAACGCGTACTTCAGCCGGAACAGCTGGCTGCCGGCCAGCGACGGCCCGGTGCCCGTCTCGCGCGAGATGTCGGGCGTGATCCGGAACGCCATGATGTGGTTGATCTTGCCGTTGATGTTGATGTAGCTGCGCGTGACGTTGAACGAGTTGGAGTGGATCGTGTTGCCGTCGGCGTCCGTCGTCTCCGGGTCCGCCTGGAAGGTGTAGTCCGCGAAGATCGTCGCGCCCACCTTGATCGAGGGCGTGTCGTCTGGCGGCGTGTAGCCGGCGGCTGGCGTCACCTGGGCCGACGCGGGAGAAACCGACGCCAGCGCCGCCACGCACATCGCGGCCAGCGTCATCGGAAATCGGTGTGTCTGCGAATACCTCTGCAAGGCGATCCTCCTCGTCACGGCGGCCTGCCGCCGCCCTGGCTCCTCCAGGGCACGACGGCACCTCGTCCGTGTTCGAGGCGAGTCTCTTCGACCGAAGTGTCACGCCTGTAACGCACATGTTAAAAAACCGTTTACACACGGAGCAGCAGGCAGTAGGCAGTAGGCAGTAGGCAGGCTGTTTACTAGGGCGGCGAAATCGCTCCCGGCAGGGGCCGCAGGTAGGCGTCGAGCAGCGCCATGGCCACGGCCACGACCACCGGACCGAAGACGAGTCCGATCAGGCCGAACGCCGCCACGCCGCCGAGCAGCGCCACGAACGTCACCAGGGCGTTCATCGACGAACGGCCGCTCAGCAGGATGGGCCGCAGCACGTTGTCGGCCATACCGACCAGGCCGACCCCGATCACGACCAGGATCAGCCCGCGCGTGATGTCGCCGGTCACCAGCAGCCACAACGCCACCGGCCCCCAGACCACCCAGGCGCCCGCAATCGGGATCAGCGCGGCGAACGCCATGACGGTGCCCCAGACGACCGGCGCGTGCAGGCCCAGGAGCCAGAACGCCAGCCCGCCCAGCATCCCCTGCACGGCGGCCACCGCCAGACCGGCGGTGACGCTGGCGAAGATCAGATCGCCGACCTGGCTCACGATGTGGTCGCGCTGGTCCGCGTCGAACGGCATCAGTCCGCGAATCACGCGCACGATCCCGGGCGCGTCGCGCAGGAAGAAGAACAGCGAGAAGAGGGTGATCGAGAGGTTCACGATCAGCATCGCGGCGCCGCCGATGAGCGCGCCGGACTTCGAGGCCACCGCCCCGGCAATCTGGCGGCCGGCCTCCGAGATCGACGCGAGCACGCGCTCGGGGGCGAGAAACGGCACCCGGCTCACCACCCACTGCCAGCCTTCGACGAGCCGCTCGGGCGGCGCGGATCCCACGGCCGACTGCACCGCCGCAAAGGCCTGCGTGCCCTCGCTCACCAGCGCACGCACGATCAGCCACACGGGGACGACGAGCAGCACGACCACCAGGATCGTGTTCACCCCGGCGGCCCACGACCGGCCGATCCGCGGCACCAGCCGGGCCTGGACGGGGTACATGCAGACGGTCAGGACACCGGCCCAGCCGAGCGGCACCAGGAACGGCTGCACGACCTGGAAGGCCAGGTAGCCGACCAGCAGGACGGCGGCGTAGTAGATGAGATGCGCGATGCGCTCGCGGTCGGTCGTCTCGGGCATGAGCGGGCGGCCGGCGCCATTGTAGCGGACCCACTGCCCAGCTTCTGATAAGATCGGCCGGCTCCGGCGACCAGGAAAGGACCCTTCGGTGGCCAGATTCCGCCTGATTCCACGCGAGGAGAAGTTCTACGCCGACTTCATCGCGCTGGCCGACCAGCTCGTCACCGGAGCGGTCGAGCTGGAGAAGATGGTCGCGTCCGAGACCCCCGACTGGGAGGCCGCGCACACCATCCAGAACATCGAGCACGGGTGCGACACGATCGCGCACGAGATCTTCCAGCGCCTGAACCGGACCTTCGTCACCCCGATCGATCGCGAGGACATCCACGCGCTGGCCGCCTCACTCGACGACGTGATGGACGCGCTCGACGCGGCGGCCGCCGTGATCCGGCGCTACCGCGTCGCGCCGGTCCGGTTCGGGGCCCGTGAGCTGGCGGCCATCGTGTCGCAGGCGACCAACCAGCTGCGGATGGCCGTCGAGGCGCTCGAGCACCGCAACGGCGTGCACGATCGCGCGGTGGAAGTGAACCGGCTCGAGAACGAAGCCGACCGCGTGCACGACGAAGCGCTGCGGCGGCTGTTCGAGGAGGAGCGCGACCCGATCACCGTGATCAAGTGGAAGGAAGTCCTCGACTATCTCGAGGAAGCGAGCGATCGCTGTGAGGACGTGGCCAACGTCCTCGAAGGCGTCGTCGTCAAGCACGGGTAGCCGCCGGATGGAGTTCGCGCTCGTCCTCTTCCTCATCGCCGTCGCCCTCGTCTTCGACTACATCAACGGCTTCCACGACGCGGCCAACTCGATCGCGACGGTCGTCTCCACGCGGGTGCTGTCGCCCGGCAAGGCGGTGATCTGGGCGGCGGTGTTCAACTTCATCGCGGCCTTCGGTTTCGGCACCGCCGTGGCCAGGACCATCGGCTCGGGCATGATCGACGTGCACGCGGTGACGTTCCTGGTGATCTTCGCGGCCCTGTTCGGCGCGATCGTCTGGGACCTGATCACCTGGTACTCCGGCCTGCCGACCAGCTCGTCGCACGCGCTCATCGGCGGCTATGCCGGCGGGGCGGTGGCGCATGCCGGGTTCGGCGTCATCATCCCGGCGGGATGGACCAAGACGCTGATCTTCATCGTCGTCGCCCCCGCGATCGGGCTGGTGCTCGGCCTGGTGTTCATGACCGCCATCTACTGGCTGTTCCAGGGCGTGGCGCCCTCGCGCGTGGACCGGCTGTTCCGGCGTCTGCAGCTCCTGTCGGCAGCCGCCTACAGCCTCGGACACGGCGCCAACGATGCTCAGAAGACGATGGGAATCATCGCCGGCGTGCTCTTCGCGGCCGGGTACATCCAGACGTTCTCCATCCCGATCTGGGTCGTGCTCGCGGCGCATGCCTCCATTGCGCTCGGCACGCTGTCGGGCGGCTGGCGGATCATCCACACGATGGGCTCGAAGATCACGCGGCTGCAGCCCGTGGGCGGATTCGCCGCAGAGACGGCCGGCGCCGTCTCGCTGTTCACCGCCACGGCCTTCGGGGTGCCCGTGAGCACCACGCACACGATCACCGGTGCGATCGTCGGCGTCGGGGCCACGCGGCGCCTCTCCGCCGTGCGCTGGGGCATCGCGGGGCAGATCGTGTGGGCCTGGATCCTGACCATCCCCGCGTCGGCGGGCATCGCGTCGCTCACCTACTGGGTGCTCTCGCACGTCTTGGGGACCACGTGAGATTCCCGGGTTCTCAGGTTCTCGGGTTCTCGGGTTCCTGCGGCAGCCTGACGGTGAACGCCGCGCCGCCTTCGGGCCGGTTGGCGGCGGTGACGCTGCCGCCCGCAAGCTCCACCAGGTGCTTGACGATCGCCAGCCCGATGCCGGTTCCGCCCGGTGCACGCGATCGCGATTTGTCCACGCGGTAGAAGCGCTCGAATACCCGCGAGAGGTCGGAGGGCGGGATCCCCGGCCCCCGGTCGAGCACGTCGATGCGCACCCCGTGGTCCTCACGGCTGCCTTCCACCAAAACCTCGGATCCATCGGGCGCGTAGTTGAGGGCGTTCTCGATCAGGTTCCGCAGCACATCGTGCAGCTTCGCGGGATCCGCGACGATCGTGCGCAGCTCGGGAGGAAGGCGGACCACGACGTGCGTCTGCCGGCCGCCGGGCGCGGCGTCGAGCTCGTTCACGACCCCCTGCACCACGGTGTGCGGATCGCACGTCACGAGCTCGGAGGTCTCCTGGCCGGCATCGAGGCGCGCCAGCCGGAGCAGGTCCTTCACCAGCCGCTCCATGCGCTGCGTGTGCCGCGCGATGATCTCGAGGAACTGCTGCTGCTGGTCGGCGGGCGGCGGATCCTCGAGCAGCGCTTCCACGTAGCCGCGAATCGCGGTCAGCGGCGTGCGCAGCTCGTGGCTCACGTTGGCCACGAAGTCGCGCCGGACGCGGTCCGCGCGCCGCAGGTCGCTGATGTCATGGAGCACGAGCACGGCCCCGCCGTCGGGCTCGCCCGCCGGCGCCGCGCGCGCGACGCAGGTGCGCGACGGGTCCCGCGCGAGCGTGAACTCCACGCCAACCGGCGCCTCGCCCCCCAGCGCCGCCGCCAGCTGCGCGAAGAGCTCGGGCTGCCGCATCCATTCCTGGTACCGCCGCCCCGTCGCCGCGTCGTCGAGTTTCAGCATCCTCCGGGCCGCGTCGTTGGCCATGACGAGCCGGCCGCCGGCGTCCATGACGAGGACGCCCTCCACCATGCCCGTGAGGATGGCCTGCAGGTGCCGCCGGTCGTGGGCCAGCTCGTTCACGCGGCGGCCCAGCTCCTGAATGGCGCCGTCGAGCGCACGGGCCACCTCGCCGAGCTCGTCGGTGCCGTAGCCGCCCGACGGGCGCGTGAGGTCGCCGGTGGCGTAGCGGCGGGCCACCGCGGCAATGTCGGTGACCCGGCTGCCGATGCGCGCCGAGAACGCCCAGGCCAGCAGCGCCGCCACGGGCAGCGAGACCAGCACGCCGCCGAAGGTCAGCATCAGGATGGCCCGCTGCTGCACGGCAATGTCGGTCAGCGGCACCGCCAGCCGCACGTAGGCGACGACAGGATGGGTGATGGGCATGGCCGCGTAGAGCGTGTCGTACTCGGTCGTGGTGCTGTAGCGGCGTACGAGCACCTCGCCGTGCGACCGGCCGGCGGCCACGACCTCGGGGCGGTGCCCGTGGTTCTCCATTGCTGCCAGCGCGGCGCCGCTCCTGGTGGAGTCGCCGAGGACGTGACCGTCGCCCGCGATGAAGGTCACGCGCACGCCGATCAGGGCGCCGATGCGGTCGGCCTCCCGGTCGAGATCCATCGTGGGCGACGCCGGCGTGTGCGCGAGCATCTCGGCTGCCAGCCGGGTCTCGGCACCGAGCGTCTGCTCGATCCGCCGGACCGTCAGGCGGGCCGCGCGCACGTCGAGCACGGCGCCGACCGCCATCGCCGACAGGGCGCCCACGGTGAACGTCGCCAGAAACAGCTTCGATCGGAACCGGAGGGTCACGGCTCGGTCAGGCGATACCCGAACTGCTTGATGGTTTCGATGGCGTCGGCCAGCACCGGCAGCTTCTCGCGGAGCCGCCGCACGTGGACGTCCACCGTCCGCGTGCCGCCGGTGTACGAGTAGCCCCAGACGTCCGAGAGCAGCAGGTCACGCGACAGCACCCGCCCCTGGTGCTCGATCAGGTACTGCAGCAGCAGAAACTCCTTCGCGGTCAGGTGCACTGCGGCGCCGTCGGCGGTCACGACATGGCGCTCCACGTCCAGCACGATCGATCGATACCGCAGGCTGGCGCCTGGTTCGGGCCGGCGGGCGCGCCTGAGCAGCGCTCGCACGCGCGCAACCACCTCGTTGGGGCTGAACGGCTTGGTGATGTAGTCGTCGGCCCCGAGCTCCAGGCCGACGATTCGATCCGACTCCTCGGCACGCGCCGTGAGCATGATGATCGGCACGGCCGCCGTGGCCAGGTCGGCGCGGAGGGCGCGGCACACCTCGAGGCCGTCGAGTCCGGGCAGCATGAGATCCAGCAGCACGAGATCGGGCAGCCGCCTCCGCATCGCGGTGAGCGCGCCGGCGCCCGACGCCAGCGTCTCCACGGCAAAGCCCGCGCGCCCCAGGCTGTGGGTCAGCAGCAGCGCAATATCGGGATCGTCTTCGACCACCAGCAGACGGGTCTGCGCGGACGGCTGTCGTTCGCTCATTGACCGGCGCTCAGTATACGTCCCCGTCCGCCGCAGCCTGTGATCTGCCGGCGACGGTTGTGCTCTCGTGCGGACACCTCGACCGTGACGGCCCGTCGTTGGTACGCGGTTTCCGGGCATTTTCAGCCCCATGACCGCGCGCCGCTCCTGGCATCGCTGTTGATCCGAGAGGGGGTATCGGCTCCCCAAATCGAGGAGGTGTCTCGTGAAATCGGCACTCTACGGCCTTGCAGGCGCCCTCGTGGCCCTCGTGGCCATGGCGTCGATTCAAGCCAGGACGTCGGCCTCTCCCGGCCCACCCGACCCGATGTCGCCTTCCATGCTGGCGGCGACCGGCGTGACGGCCGCATCCGGCGCTGCGCCGATGGCCCTGCGCTGTCAGCCGGGTGAGCAGGCGGTCGTCCGGCAGGAGCTGGCGGGCGGAGTGACCCAGACGGTTGCCGAATGCGCGGCGACCGGCCTCGTCGCGACTCCGGTGGCCCAGTCGCCGTCGCTCGATCTCGTGGGCCTGCAGCAGCCGCGCGTGGTCCCGGCGGCCTATGAGGTTCCCGCGCCGGCCCCGCGGCGGATCGTCCGGCGTGAGGCGCAGCCCCGAAGGAACTGGGCGAAGACGGCAATGGTCATCGGCGGCTCGGCGGGAGCCGGCGCCGGAGTCGGCGGGATTGCCGGCGGCAAGAAGGGCGCGCTCATCGGCGCCGCGATCGGCGGCGGCGCGGCGACGCTGTTCGAAGCCTTGAAGAAGTGAGGGAGGCGAGGGCTACGCGGCGATCCAGTACACGCCCAACGCGATCGACAGCAGGGCCGTGAGCGCGGCAGCGCCACGGCCCACTCTCTGTACGACCCAGGTCGTGCCGAGCAGCCGCGCGAGGACGATGCCGAAGAGGGACATCGACAGCAGAATGCCGGCGGCGAACACCACCACCACGTAGAGCAGCGTGAGCAGCGAGGGGACCATCGTCCCGTGCAGCGCCGGCGCCATGAGCGTCAGGGCGCGCAGGCCGCTCACGGCGAAGACGGCGCCGAGCAGGCCGGCCCCGTGTGCGTGCGCCTGCGGCTCCGGGTGCGCCGTCCGGCGTCCGAAGTGGAAGTGCCAGTGCACGTGCGGCCGGGGTCCGGGGACGACGGGATGTGCGTGCGCGTGGCTGTGCCCGTAGAGGCGGTCGGTCGCGACGACCCAGAGGGTGAACGCCCCCATGAGGATCAGGAGCAGGCCGCCGACGCGCTCGCCGGTGCGCTCGAGGACGGCCGGAATCTCCCATCCGGTCACGAGCACCGCGCCGGCGCCGAGCAGCAGGAGCAACGCGTGGCCGGCCGCGAACCGCAGCGCCACGTCGAAGGCCGACGGCGTGCGCCGGGTCCCTTGGCGGCCCGGGCCCACGCTGAGCGCGGCAATCGCCATGAGGTGATCGGCGCCCAGGCCGTGGAGGAATCCGAGCGCCAGCGCGGTTGCCGTCAGGACCACACCGGCATCGTAGCATTACCGGCGCGTCAGACCTCGGCAAAGCCCTTCTGCCTCACCAGAAACCAGGCCGCGACGGCTGTCAGCAGCAGGCCGTTGGCCGCAATGGCGGTGGGCGCGCCCACCTGGTCCACCACGAAGCCGGTCGCCAGGCTGCCGAGCGGCATGCCGCCGCGGAAGGCGACCATGTAGACGCTCATGACGCGTCCGCGCATCTCGTTGGGAGCGACGAGCTGCACGAGAGACGTGAAGAGGGAGAACGTGACCATCATGGCCGCGCCGGTGACCAGCAGCAGGATGTTGCTCAGCCACAGCGTCCGGCTGAGCGCGAAGCCCGCGACCAGCACGCCGGTGAGCAGCTGCACGAGCAGCGCCGTGACGGCCATGTGGCGGAAGCGGCCCAGCCAGGCGACCACCAGCGCGCCCGCGATCGCGCCGATCCCGGACCACGCCATCATCTGGCTGTACTGCCCGACGTCGCCATGGAACACGAACTTGGTGAAGACGGGCAGGAAGGTGAGCAGCGGGACGCCCAGGAAGGTGCTGGCCAGGGCCAGCACCGTGAACGTGCGCAGGGTTTCGCGATCGCGCACGTACCGGAGGCCGGTCACGAGCTCCTCGGTCATGCGGCGGGGGTTCGCCGGTGGGGAGTGCACGGCGCGCAGCGACAAAAGGGCCGCGATCACCACCAGGAAGGAGGCGCCGTTCAGGCCGAAGCACGCGGCGCTGCCGAACTCGTGCAGCGCCACGCCGGCCAGCAGCGGCCCGAGCACGCGCGCGATGTTGAACTGGATCGAGTTGAGCGCGATGGCGTTCGGCAGGTGCTCCTTCCGCACGAGCGACGGGATGAGCGACTGGTAGGCGGGCCCGCCGAAGGCCTGGCCGCAGCCGCTCAGGAACGAGAGCGCCAGCACGTGCCAGATCTGCACGCGGCCGCCCAGGACGAGCACCGACAGCGTGAGGGCCGAGCTCATCTGGATGAACTGCGAGGCCAGCAGCAGCTTGCGGCGATCGCGGCGGTCCGCCACGACGCCGCCGATGAGCGTGAAGAGCAGGATGGGCAGCTCGCCCAGGAACGCATCGAGCGCGAGGTACTTCGCCGAGCTGGTCAGGTCGAGCACGAGCCAGCTCTGCGCGACCTTCTGCATCCAGGTGCCGATGCTCGAGGTGCACGCCCCCATCCACAGGATGCGGAAATCGCGATACCTGAGGGCCGCGGCGACTCGCGCGAGCACGGCCGCGCCCACCGACGGTGTCGGAGCGACGGGGCCCTGCGGCGCGGCTTCGACCGGTGGCGCGGTAGTGGAGGCCGGCGGGACAGTCACTGGCTCTGGGCCGGCGTGCGCGCCGGCCCACGTATCTTAGCAGTCTTGCGCGCGGTGCTCCGTCACACCGCTCGTCCCCCCGCTCAGTGACAGGAGGGGCCGTCCTCGTCGGGAGGCCGCGGAGCCCGCCTGAGGCTCGTCAGGGGAATGAACGTCTCGACAGGCGTGCTCCGGCGCCTCTTGAAGGACACGTTCCGGACCACGAGGAATGCCACGGCCGCGGCCACCACCACGAACACCGCCACGTCCTGCCAGCCCATGACCTGGTGGCTAGCTCCCGAATCCGAGCAGGCGGCCGCCCTGGTACACGACGAGCGCCGCGACGTAGGCGAGCAGCGTCTGGTAGGTGAACATGAACGCGGGCCAGCGCCACGACCCGGACTCCCGCCGCACGACGGCCAGCGTGCTCATGCACTGGCACGCCAGCACGAAGAACACCATGAGGGAGACGCCCGTCAGCGGCGTCATGAGCGGCGTGCCGTCGGCGCGCCGCGCGTGCCGGAGCGCCGTTCTGAGCGGCTGGCTCTGCTCGTCGGCGTTCCCGATGTCGAACACGATGCCCATCGTCGAGACGAACACCTCCCGGGCCGTGAACGCGCCCAGGATGCCGACGCCGATGCGCCAGTCGAAGCCGAGCGGCCGGAGGGCCGGCTCGATGGCGTGCCCGAACCAGCCGCCGAGGCTCGATCGCAGCTCCTGGCCCCGCTGCTCTCCGACGAGCGTGTCGAGCGCGGCGGCCCGGTCGGGGCCGGCAGGCATCGTGTGCTGGATCGCGGCGCGCTCGGCCGAGAAGTGCGCTTCCGCAATGGTGTTCCTCGGGTACGAGAGGACGGCCCAGACGATGATCGTCAGGGCCAGGATCGTGGTGCCTGCGTCCACGAGGAACGCGCGCACCTGGCGCCAGACGTTGGGCAGCAGCACCCGCGCCACCGGGCGGCGGTACGGGGGCAGCTCGAGCACCAGCGTGGGCTGTGGCCCCTTGAGCACCGTGCGCCGCAGGACCGCCGCCGCCGTGAGGGCCGCGGTCACCGAGAGGAAGTACATCGCGAAGAGGGCGACCGCGCCCGCACTTGCCACGCCGAACACGCGCATGTCCGGACGGAACACCGTCGCGATGATCAGGACGTAGATCGGCAGCCGCGCGCTACACGACATCAGCGGCAGCACGGCCATGGTCAGGAGGCGGTCCGTCCGGTTCTCGAGCGTGCGCGTGGCCATGACGGCCGGGACCGCGCAGGAGAATCCCGACAGCATCGGCACGAAGGACTTGCCGTGCAGGCCCACGCGCCCCATCACGCGGTCGATGACGAAGGCGACGCGCGACAGGTAGCCGACGTCCTCCATCACGCCGATGAACAGGAACAGCAGCGCGATCTGCGGCACGAAGGCGATGACGTTGCCCACGCCGGCGATGACGCCGTCGGTGATGAGGTTCGTCAGCGGCCCCTCGGGCATCACGCCGGCGACCTCCGTCTGCAGCGCCGCAACGGCGTTCTGCACGGCGTCGATGGCCGGCTCGGACCACGCGAACAGCGCCTGGAAGAGCGCCAGCATCACGACCGCGAACACGATCACGCCGAACACGCGGTGCGTGAGAACCGCGTCGATGCGCGAGCTCCAGGACGGGCGGCCGGCGTTCGCATGGCGCACCGCGGCCGCGACGATCTCGTCCACGCGCCGGTACCGGGCGCCGATGATCTCGAGATCCAGGTCCCGGCCGGCGTCGGCGGCCGTACGTCGGATGGTCTGCGCGGCGCGGCGGACGGGGGGCGGGATGCCCGACAGGTCATCCGCCTCCGCCTCGTCGATCGACAGCAGCAGCCACGTGGCCCAGGCCCGCGAGGTGTCCTGATGGATGGGCATCTCGCGCTCGACCACCGCCGCCAGCCGCTCCACGTCCTGGCGCGCCGCCTCGGACAGCACCGTCGGCGGCGCCACCGCCGCCGGCGCGTCGATGGCGGCGGCCAGCGCCGCGCGGAGCTGGTCGAACCCCTCCCGCGTGCGGGCCGCAACCGGGATGGCGGGGACGCCAATCTGCGCCGACAGCGCCGTCGCGTCGATCGCGATCCCGCCCTCACGCGCCTCGTCGCTCATGTTGAGCGCCACGACCACGCGTGCGCCGGTCTCGATCACCTCGTTGACGAAGTAGAGATTGCGCGCCAGCGAGGTCGAGTCCGCGACGACGAGGACCACGTCCGGACGGGAGCCGCCGCGGCCGAGGACGGCATCGACGGCCACCTGCTCGTCACGCGAGCGGGCGCTCAGGCTGTAGGTGCCCGGCAGGTCCACGAGATCTGCCGGGCCGCGGCCCGGCAGATCGAAGGTGGCCGTCGTGCGCGTGACGGTGACGCCGGGATAGTTGCTCACCTTGACGTGCGCGCCGGTGAGCGCGTTGAAGAGCGTGGACTTGCCGGAGTTGGGATTGCCGGCCACGAGCACCACGGGCCGGGCCGCCCGGGCGCGCGAGGCGCCGGGCGCCTTGACGGTCGCTGTGCCCGCTCGGCCCGTCACCCGATCAGCTCGTCAATCTCGATCGAGAGGGCCTCGCTGCGGCGGATGGACAACGCGTAGTTGCGGAGCCTGAGCTCCAGCGGATCGCCGAGCGGCGCCACGCGGGTGATGCTCACGCGGGTGCCGGGCACCAGCCCGAGCTCCATCAGCCGCCGCGCGACGTGCCGCGTGGTGCGGACGCTGCGCACGAGGCATTCGACGCCAATCGGCAGGGCAGCAAGAGAGCGTGGACCGGCCACTGTTGGGAAACCCTGAAAATGAGACTCGATCTCAAGACCGATCGTAACTCCGACCAGACTGGTCGGTCAAGGAGGAGGATGGGAGGATGGGAGGATGGGAGGATGGGAGGATGGGAGGATGGGAGGATGGGAGGATGGGAGGACGGCGGTTTCATGAAGAGTCAGCGAGCGTCCTGAGCAGGTCGGCACCGTAGACCTCGGCCTTTCGTTCACCGATTCCCGGGATCTCCAGCAGCTCGGCCATGGTGCCGGGGCGCCGCCGCGACAGCTCACGCAGCGTGCTGTCGTGGAAAATGACGTACGGCGGCACCCCTCGGGCGCGCGCGAGATCCGTCCGCAGCCGCCGCAGCCGTTCGAATACCGGCTCATCCACGGGCGCGGTGCTGAGCGCCGGCTTCCGTTTGCGCCCGCCCGGCCGCCGGTCGATCGGCGCGCGGAACAGCACGCACCCGGTCTGGCCCCGCAGCAGCTTTGCGCCCTCGCCCGTCAGCGCCAGCGTCGGGTACTGCCCGGCCGTGCGTTCGAGGAACCCCGCGTCCGTGAGCTGATCGATGTAACTCCGGATCTCCGGCGCCGGCAGCGCCGCGAGCAGGCCGAACACCGACAGCCGATCGTGCCCGCGTGCGCTGACGACGTCGGTCGCCTCGCCGCGGAGCACGGCGGCGACGTGGCCCGCTCCCCATCGCTGGCCGGTCCGTGCCACGGCCGACAGGATCTTCTGCCCCAGCACCGCCGGTTCCGCGACCCGCTCGAGCTCGCCCAGGCACCAGTCGCACGCACCGCAGCCCGCCCCATCCAGGTGCTGGCCGAAGTACTCCACCAGGGCCCGATGCCGGCAGCTCGTCGCCCCCGCGTACCGCTCCATGTCGCGCATCAGCGCGCGGACCTGGTCGTTCCATTCGCCGCTGGCCTCGAGCAGGCTGCGCCAGCGCGCGAAGTCGGCCGGCGAGGTCACCAGGATGCACTCGGCGGGCAGGTTGTCGCGTCCCGCGCGTCCGGCCTCCTGCTGGTAGTGCTCGAGCGAGCGCGGCGCGCCGGCGTGCAGCACGAAGCGCACGTCCGGCCGGTCGATGCCCATCCCGAACGCCACCGTCGCGACGACGACGTCCGCCTCCTCGTTCAGGAAGGCGTCCTGGTTCCGGTGTCGCACGGCGTCGGGCAGGCCGGCGTGATAGGGCACGGCCCCGACGCCGGTGGACTCGAGCCACGCGGCCATCGCGTCCACCTCGCGGCGCGACAGGCAGTAGATGATCCCGGCCTCACCCGCATGGCGCGCGAGCACGGCGGCGACCTGTGCCTTGATCTGCTGGCGCGGCAGCACGCGGTACGTCAGGTTGGGCCGGTCGAACGGACCCACGAGCACCAGCGGATCCTCGAGCCCGAGCTCGTCCACGATGTCCGCGCGCACGCGCGGCGTGGCGGTGGCCGTGAACGCGTGGACGGGCACGCCGCCGAGCCGCCGGCCCAGCGCGCGGAGCTGCCGGTACTCGGGCCTGAAGTCGTGGCCCCACTGACTGATGCAGTGGGCCTCGTCCACCGCGACGTACCGCACTCCCGCGGAGCCGACCAGCGAAGCAAACGCGTCCGCGCCCTCGCCGACGGCACGCTCCGGAGCCACGTAGAGCAGCCGGCACGCGCCGGCGCGCACGAGCTCGAGCGCCTGCTGTCGTTCGCCCGAGGTCTGCCCGCTGTGCAGGCAGGCCGCCGGCACGCCTTGCGCGACCAGCCCGTCCACCTGGTCTTTCATCAGGGCGATGAGCGGCGAGATGACGACCCCGAGGCCTGGGCCGCCGATCAGCGCCGGCAGCTGGAAGCAGAGCGACTTGCCGCCGCCGGTCGGCAGCACGACCACCGAATCGCGACCGGCGAGCGCGGCCTCGATGGCCTCGCGCTGCAGCGGGCGAAAGGCGTGGTAGCCCCAGTAGCGCTGGAGGAGGGCGTCGATCTCGTCGGGATCTGTCACTCCGTCTTGCACGTCGTTGCCTACTGCCTACTGCCTGCTGCCTACGCCACCCGCTCCGGCCGCCACTGGAGCCCGAGCGCGAGGATCCGATCCAGCAGCGCCTCGTACGAGATTCCGGCGTGCTCGGCCGACTCGGCGAAGTCCTCGCCGTAGGCGATCTGCGGGTTGGCGTTCGCCTCCAGGACGAAGATCTTTCCCGTCTCGTTCAAGCGCAGGTCGATGCGCGCGTAGCCGGTGAGGTCGAGCGTCCGGTACACGCGCTTGGCGAGCTTGCCCACGCTGGGCTCGAGCCCTTCGGGCAGGCCGTCGGCGCGCGACGTCATGATCCCGTGCTTCTTCTGGTACTTCGTGCTCCACTTCACGCGCTCGGTGGCGATGGGCCAGTTGTCGCCTTCCACCATCTTCGAGAAGTGCATCTCCCAGACCGGGAACACCTGCAGCCGCTCGTTGCCGATCACGCCCACGTACAGCTCGCGCCCGTGCACGTAGTGCTCGGCGATGGCGTGCGTCCCGACGCTCTCGTGGATGAACTCCACGCGCTTGCGCAGCTTCTCCTCGTCGCCCACCACCGAGGCCTGCGAGATCCCGATCGAGGCCTCCTGCGTGAGCGACTTCACGATGACCGGAAACTGCAGCCGCGGCGGCAGGCGCACCTTGCGGCCGCGCCGGAACACCACGAAGTCGGGCACCGGGATGCGGTGGTAGGCGAGCAGCTTCTTCGACAGCGACTTGTCGCGCGACAGCAGCAGGCCGCGAGGGTTGCACCCGGTGTAGGGCACCCGCAGCAGCTCGAGGTACCCGACGACGTTCTGGTCGAAGAGGTTGACGTTGTCGAAGGCCTCGAGCAGGTTGAACGCGATCGTCGGCTTCCACTCCTCGACCGCCTGCCGGATCGGGTTGAGCTCGTCCTGGATGCCCAGGACCTTCACCTCGTGGCCGTTCTCGCGCAGCGTCGAGATGACGTCGAACTCCGTCTTCCATTCCGCCACCGCCACGTCGACGCCGGTCGTGTCCTCGGGCGGGACCAGGTGCCTGTGCACCAGAACGAGCACGCGCTGCGGCTTCATGCGGTCCTCACAATGCCACCCGGTGCCCGCCACTGTGCAGGTAGTTCATCGCCTGCACGGTGAGCAGCACCGTGAACTCGAGCCGCGCCTGCTCTTCGGGGACCGCCAGCCGCAGGTTCAGCTGCCGGCAGCGGGTGATCATGTCCTCGAACACCTGGTCGATCGTGTACTGGTAGATGCCCGTCCAGCTGCCGACCAGCTTGCGCACCGACTTGCGGATGCGCCCCAGGAACTGGGCCGCGGTCATGTGCTGGCTGTACTCGGGCGCGTCGGAGAAGAGCCGCCGCAGGTCCAGGTCGTAGAAGCTCGGATAGTCGATGCCGTAGTGCCGCCGCTTCTTCCGGTAGTGCTGCCGCAGCGTCTGCTTGAGCGTCGGCAGCCCGTCCAGCGTGTCGGTGGACGACATGGCGGGCACCCGGCTCACGAGCGACTGCATCAGCTGATCCATGTACTCCAGCTTCTTCAGCGCCGGCCAGTCGTGATATCGCTGCCGCCATTCGGCGCTCGGCGTGAGCCACACTGCGAACGTCTCGGCGAAGTCCTCGTCGGGGTGGCTCTGCGAATACCACGAGTCGAGGTGCAGCACGAAGTTCTTCGAGTACGGCTTGGGCGTGTAGTACTCCGGATACGGCTCGTTGGAGCTGCCGAACAGCTCGCGCCGCTTCCGCCGTCGCCGCAGGTGAAAGGCGTTGTCGATCGCATGCCCGGCTTCGTGCCGCAGGATCCGCATGCACCAGTCCGGGTCGCCGCCCTCGACTTCGAGCATCTGGGTCAGCTCCAGCTTCGCCAGCCGGGGGTGCGCCAGGTAGAAGGGGATGGCCACGCCCGCGATGCCGTCCGGCGTGAACCACTCGTCCGACAGCCAGAAATGCGGCCGGAACAGCAGGTTCTTGGCGGCCAGCTCGCCGTAGAGCTGGTCGATTCGCTGCGCCAGCTCGCTCGCGCCGATGTCCAGGTTGAGCTCGCGGAACTGGACGTCGAGCAGCTCGTCCTCGGTGAGGGTGGCCAGCGCATCCGGGCCGATGCGCCGCAGGGGCCGCCTGGGCATTGGACTGGATGATAGATCGGGCCGAGGCTGGACGGTCAGTGGGTGGGCGTTGCCGCCGTCGGGCGGCGCGAGGGGAGCAGCGCCACCGCGGTGGCGCCGAGCGCGGCCAGCCCGATGAGCACCGCGAAGCCCCCGGCATAGCTGCCCGTCCGATCCCGGATCGTCGCCACCAGCATCGGCGCCACGGCCTCGGCCACGCCGTCGGCGGTGAGGACGATGCCCAGCAGGCGGCCGAGCGTCCGCATGCCGAACAGGTCGGCGGCCATCAGCGGAATGATCATGTAGTCGCCGCCCAGGCCGATCCCGAAGAGCAGCGCAAAGGCCGGCCGCGCCCACGCGCGGTCCGCGACGAACAGGAGCGGGATGGCCGCGGCGACGATCACGTAGATGAGAATCATCACCTGCTTGCGCGGCCAGCGATCGGCCAGGTACCCCATGAGCAGCCGGCCCACCAGGCTCCCGACCAGCACCAGCGAGGCGATCTGCGCGACATGCAGCTGCGTGAGGTGCAGGTCCAGGCTCAGGAACAGCTTCAGGTTCTGCATCGTCCCGCCCACGGCGCCTATCGAGCACATGGAGCCGACGAGCAGCAGGTAGAACGCCGGCGCCCGCAGCACGGGCCCGAGGGCGTCGCTCCGAACCGGAGTTGTGGCGGGCGCCGCCGGACCCACCGCGCCCTCCGGCGCGTCACGCACGAACCACGCGACGGGGAGGGCAATCACCACCATGGCGACGCCGAGCACCTGGAGCGCCGCGCGCCAGCCGAAGTGCGCCGTGAGCCACGTCGCGGCGAGCGGGACGATCGCCCCGCCCACGCCGATGCCGAGGTAGGCGAAGCCCATCGCCTTCCCGCGGTTCTCGTCGAACCACCGTGACAGCAGCACCTGGTTCGGGAGCGGGCCGCCGCAGACGTACCCGAGCGCGTTCAGCAGGTAGCAGACGTAGAAAAGTCCGAGCGTCGAGACGGCGCCCAGCCCGACCAGCGCGCCTCCCGCCATGAGGATCCCGGCGAGCATCAGCCGGCGCGGCCCGAAGCGGTCGACGACCCATCCCGCCACGAACCCGAACAGCGGGCCGATGAGCAGCTTGCTGAGCGCGTTGCCGGAGGTCACCTGGGCCCGCGTCCAGCCGAGGTCGCGGACGAAGAAGTCGTAGAAGAACGGCAGCCCGTACAGGGCGACGCCGACGATCGAGAACAGCGCGAGGAACGCGGTGGCCGCCGCGTGCAGCTGAGGTCGGGTCATTGGCGTCGGCCCTGGCTCCGTGCACTCCTTACACCCGCCGGGCCGGCCCGGTTCCCCGCAATGGTCGCGATTCGGTCTCGCAACCAGCGGCGGGCGTGGAGGATACACGGCTCAGATGGCATTGGAACCGCTCTTGAAGGACGGGTGGCGGAGGTGCATGTTGATCATCAGTCGAGCTTTCGCGACCGCGACCGTCGCGGCCTCCCTGCTCGCGCTACCCGCGATGGCGTCGGCCCAGGCGCGGCAACCCGCCAAGGACAGCATTGCCGTCGGCGCCGACTTCGGGCTGTTCGTGCCGGCCGACTCGGCGTTCGAGTCCGCGGTGGCCATCGAGGGCCACGGCGACTTCTACCTGACGCCCCGTTGGGCCGTGCGCTTCGGCCTCAACTGGACGAACCCGTCGCTCGAGCGCGAGACCAGCGACTCGCTGCGGCAGCTCCGGTTGGGCGGCGACCTGCTCTACAACTGGGAGCGCGGCAAGTGGCACCCGTTCGCTGGAGGCGGCATCGGCGCCCACATCCTGCAGCAGCGGGACAACGACCGCGACGTGGGCGACAGCGAATCCAAGCTTGGCGGTGCGCTGCTCGGCGGCGCCGAGTATTTCTTCACCCGGGATGCGACGATCAAGGGTGAAGCGCGCTACCAGTTCGTCGGCGACAACCGCTACGGCTACTCGCCCTCGGGCCTCATGCTGCTCTTCGGCCTCAAGAAGTACTTCTGAGTTCCACCTTGATCTGCCTCAGCCGGACCGCCTGCGGGTGCTGCGTGTAGAAGCGATCGAGCGGATAGCACCCCGACACGAGCCCGTTGCGCGGTCCGGTCGTGCAATCGCTGAACGTCCGGCACAACAGCTTCTTCTGGAGCGGGCGGCCCGCCAGCACGTCGGCCGGCAGATCGGGATAGCTCAGGACCACACGGCCGATGCCCGCCGCATCGGCGAGCCCGTGTCCCACCGCGTGCTGCGCGACGTGCGGCAGCCATTCCTGCAGGTAGCTGTACCCCGATCCGATGATCACGAGCTCCGGGTGCCGGCGCTTGAGCTCGGCCGTCGCGGCGATCTGTCGCGCCACTCCCACGAGGGGATCTTCCGGGGGCAGATACCCGTCTGATGGCGGAAAGTACGCCGGCCGCTGGATGTGCGGGTTGTAGTACGGGCTTCCGGCCGACACGCAGACCCAGTGGACCCCCAGCCCCGGCAGCCGTCGCAGCATGGCATCGGCGTCATCGACGGCGCCTGGCCCGTTCGGCCGAGTGTACCCGAACGCCCACGGCATCGACTCGCCGGCGGCATCCGGCCGGCCCACCCCCTCGTCGTCTCTGCTGAAGGGCACCATGTCGAAGGCGGAGAGCCGCACGCCGATGCCCAGGCCGGGCGCGGTCACGTGGATACCGGACACGATCTCGCTCAGGAATCGCATCCGGTTCTCGAGGCTGCCGCCGAAACGGCCGGGCCGGCTGCGCGCGCTGAGCAGCTCGTGGCCCAGGTACCCGTGACAGTGCTTGATGTCCACGAAGTCGAACCCGGCCGCGCACGCGAGTCTCGCCGCCTCGACGAAGTCATCGACGAGCGCCTCCAGATCGGCGTCGGTGAAGATCGGGCGGTCGTCGGTGATGCCGAGCCGCGGATCGAGCAGCGGATGGCGGTACGCGATGCGCGGGGCCGGACCGTCCGTCGTCGGCCTGGCGAACCGGCCCGAGTGGGTCAGCTGCAGCCCCACGACCAGGTCGTCGGTGCCGCCGAAACGCTCGCGGTGGGCGGCAAGGAGCGTCTCGCGCAGTCCGGCAATGGCCGCGACCGTCTGGCCGTTGATGACGAGTTGATTGGGGTTGGCGCGGCCGTCGTGCCGGACCGCGACGGCCTCACCGCCCCAGATGATCTTGGCGCCGCTCTGCCCGAAATGGCTCCAGCGCCGGCGCGTCAGATCCGTCGGGAACCCGTCCTCGGTGCCGTCCCATCCCTCCATGGGAAGGATGCACCAGCGGTTGCCGGCGGCCATTGGCGCCGCGGGAGGGCCGTGAAGTGGTTGGCTGAGCGGGGACCCGGGGGCTGCCAGGAGCGATGTGTCGAAGCCCAGCTTCAGGCCCAGCTCGTCCAGTCGGGCCTGGAAAGCCTCGGCGGTCTTGAGGCTGGCAATCTTGGGGAAGGGTGCCACTGCCGCAGTGTATATCGTATATGGCCGGAATTGATGGGACAGGCTGACTGAAGGATCAGGACTACGCCACGGCAGTCCCTCGCTTCGGGATCGGCCTGCGGGCACTCGACTTCACCACCTGCATGCCGCTTTCGCTGATGTATGCGAGCGGCAAGGTCCCCGTCGTCCAGGTGTCGCTGCCTGCCGGCGGGGCGCCCAGTGACATGATGGGGACGCGCTTGTCGAGTACCGGCGGCGCGGCCCGCACGTGCACCTGTCGGCGCCGATGGCCGAGTTCCTGGATCCGCTGTTCTCGTGCTCGGCGCCAGCCTCACCGGCGATCGCGTGATGACGCTCTTCGAGGGCTTCCACGCCGGCGTTCTCTCGCTCAGGACGTGCCTGCTCGTCGGCCGCCGCAAGGAGGACCTGCGCCTGCCCGATCACCTCGCCGACTAGGGAGGTCCGCACCCCGCACCCCGCACGCAGCACCGCACCCAGCACCCCGCACGTTGCACCCGGCACCTCTTCTTCAGGTATCATTCCCGCACTGGTCCGACCTCCCGCGACGACAGCCTGCAGCGTCTTCATCTTCCGGGGTCGGCCGGCGGACTCGACACATCGCGTGTGTCCTGGCACGGCCGGAGACACGCCGACCCGAACGGGAGAGGCTGATCGCAATGCAAATCAAGCAGAACCCGACCTCGTACGACGTCTGCATCGTCGGCTCGGGGGCCGGCGGGGGCACGGCCGCCTACGTGCTCACGAAGGCCGGCGCCAACGTCGTCATGCTCGAGGCGGGGGACTGGTGGGACTCGGCAAAGGACTCGAAGATGTTTGCGTGGCCGTACGAGTCGCCGCGCCGGGGCGCCCCGAACAAACAGCGCGCCTTCGGCGAGTTCGACGGCTGCATCGGGTCGTGGACGATCGAAGGCGAGCCCTACACCTCGGCCCCCGGTGAGCGCTTCGACTGGTATCGCGCGCGCATGCTCGGCGGCCGCACGAACCACTGGGGCCGCATCTCGCTCCGGTTCGGCCCGGACGATTTCCGGCACAAGTCCATCGACGGCCTGGGCGAGGACTGGCCGATCACCTACGAGGACATCAGCCCGTACTACGACGAGGTGGACAAGTTCGTCGGCGTTTTCGGCACCAACGAGGGGCTGCGCAACGCGCCGGACGGCATCTTCCTGCCGCCTCCTGCGCCGCGCTGCTACGAGCTGCTCATCAAGAAGGCCGCCGACGAGCTGAAGATCACCTGCATTCCTTCGCGGCTCTCCATTCTGACGCAGGCGCTCAACGGACGGGCGCAGTGCCACTACTGCGGGCAGTGCGGACGCGGCTGCGGCACCCACTCGAACTTCTCGTCCACGTCGGTGTACCTGCCGCCGGCGCTGGCGACCGGCAAGCTGAAGATCGTCACCGGCGCGATGGCGCGCGAGGTGGTGACCGACGAGAACGGCCGTGCCACCGGCGTTTCCTACGTGAACACGTCCGACGGCCGGGAGTACGCCATCCGGGCGAAGGCGGTCGTGCTCGCCGCGAGCGCGTGCGAGTCGGCCCGGCTGATGATGAACTCCAAGTCGGCCCGCCACCCGAACGGCCTGTCGAACTCGAGCGGTCAGCTCGGGCGCAACCTCACCGACTCGACCGGGCTCGGGGTGGGCGGCTTCATCCCGAAGATGCTCGACACCCCAGCCCACAACGAGGACGGCGTCGGGGGCATGCACCTCTACATGCCGTGGTGGATCGACAACAAGACGCTCGACTTCCCGCGCGGGTACCACATCGAGATCGGCGGCGGCAAGCACATGCCGGGCTACGGTTTCGGCCACGGCATCCAGAACATGCCCGGCAGCATGGGCGGCGGCTATGGCGTAAAGCTCAAGGAGGAGTTCCGCCGCTACTACGGCGCGACGGTGGGCTTTGCCGGCCGCGGCGAGATGGTGCCGAACGACGACTGCTACTGCGAGATCGATCCGGGCACCGTGGACAAGTACGGCATCCCCGTCCTGCGTTTCCACTGGCAATGGGGCGAGTCGGAGATCCTGCAGGCGAAGCACATGCAGGAGACCTTCCGCGAGATCATCCACCAGATGGGTGGTGAGCCGCTCGGGCCGATGCCGGACCGCGAGCACGACTTCGGGCTCGAGGCGGGTGGCCGCATCATTCACGAGGCGGGCGCCACGCGCATGGGCGCCGATCCGAAGACGTCGGTGCTGAACGGGTGGTGCCAGGCCCACGAGGCGAAGAACGTCGTCGTCTGCGACGCCGGGCCGTTCGTGACCAACGCCGACAAGAACTGCACCTGGACCATCATGGCGCTCGCCTGGCGCACCAGCGCGCACCTGGCCGACGAGATGCAGAAGGGGAGCGTCTAATGGAGATCACCAGGCGGAACGCACTCAAGATCATCGGCACGACGCCCGTCGCCGCCGGCCTGGGTCTGCGGGAGAGCGAGGCGCAGGCGCCCGCCGCCGGCCACGGGCACGGGGCGGCGACCGCGGCGCACCAGGCCGCGGCCAAAGGGCCCCACACGCCGAAGTTCTTCACCGCGCACGAGTACGCCACGGTGACGCTGCTGGCCGATTCTCGTCATCCCGAAGGACGAGCGCTCGGGCAGCGCGAGCGACGCCGGCGTGCCGCAGTTCATCGACTTCACGATGACGGACCGGCCGTACATGCAGACGCCGATGCGGGGCGGACTGCGCTGGCTCGACCACGAGTCGGTGGTGCGCCATGGCAAGCCCTTCGTCGACTGCGCGCCGGCCGACCGCACCGCGCTCCTCGACGACATCGCCTATCCCGCGAAGGTCGCGCCCGATCTCGCGCAGGGGGCCTCGTTCTTCTCGCTGTTCCGCGACACGGTGGCCACCGGGTTCTTCACGAGCAAGGTGGGCATCGCGGATTCTCAAGTACATGGGCAACGTCCCCAATCCTGGCTGGGACGGGTGTCCGGACTCCTGTCTCGACCACCTGGGGCTGAAGGCATGATGCTCACCCCGCGCGACGTGATCGTGGCCGCCCTCGCGTCGGCGGCGACGCTGGGTGTCGGCCTGGTGGGCCGGGCGCAGCCGCAGGTGATGGGCTCCCGCGCGGTGCCCTGGGAGAGCATGACGCCGGTGCCCACGAAAACGGGCGAGGTGCGCCACGTCTTCCAGGCCCCCACGGCCACGCTGGACGAGCTCGAGGCCCACATCAGCACGCTCGCGCCCGGTGCCTCGCCGCACCCGCCTCACAAGCACCCGGACGAGGAAGTGCTCTTCGTCAAGGAGGGGACGGTCGAGTCGCTGGTGAACGGCGAGACGAAGCGCGTCGGGCCGGGCGGCGTCATCTTCCAGGCCTCCAACCAGCTGCACGGCCTGAAGAACGTCGGGACCACGCCGGCGGTCTACTTCGTCGTGAAGTGGAACTCGCCGGGCATGATTCAGCATTGAACATTGACGATTGATGATTGACGATTGACGATTGACGATTGGGAGTTGGGGGTTGGGAGTTGGGAGTTGACGATTGAGGGCCGCGATGACTGACATTTCACGCCGCGACGCACTGAAGACTGCCGGCACGCTGGCCGTGGGCTCGGCGCTCGCCGCCGGGCCCCGGGTCGAGGCTCGCGAGAGCGCCGTGAAGAACGGCCGGCTGAAGCAGTCGGTCTGCCGGTGGTGCTACCAGCGGATCCCGCTCGAGGAGTTCTTCAAGGGCGTGAAGGACATCGGCCTCACGGCGGTCGACCTGCTGCAGCCCGAGGAGTGGGACGTCGCGGCGAAGTACGATCTCCGGTGCTCGAACGGCTACCCCGGGAAGGGGGGCGGCACGATTCCGGACGCGCTGAACAACCTGGCGCTGCACGACGAGATCGTGGCCACGTTCAAGGGCATCCTGCCGAAAGCGAAGGCCATGAACGTGCCGAACCTGATCACCTTCTTCGGCAATCGGCGGGGGATGCCCGACGAGCAGGCCATCGACAACTGCGTCACCGGCCTGAACCGGATCAAGGCGATGGCGGAGGACAACGAGGTCACGGTGCTCGTGGAACTGCTGAACAGCAAGGTGGACCACAAGGACTACCAGGGCGATCACACCGTGTTCGGCGTCGAGGTGGTCAAGCGCGTCGATTCGCCCCGCGTCAAGCTGCTCTACGACATCTACCACATGCAGATCATGGAGGGCGATGTCATGCGCACCGTGCGCGACAACAAGCAGTGGATCGCGCACTTCCACACGGGCGGCGTGCCAGGCCGCCACGAGCTGGACGACACGCAGGAGCTCCAGTGGCGCAGCGTCGCCCACGCCATTCACGACATGGGCTTCGACGGCTACATGGCGCACGAGTTCGTCCCCACGCGCGACCCGATGACCTCGCTCCGCGAGGCCGTGGTTTTGTGCGATATCTGAAGTCGAGACAAAGAACCCCAGCACCCGGCACCTCGTCACGCAGTCCCGATGATTACCCCGGCCCCGTCGTCGTGGCGCGGCGTCATCCGGCACCTGGGCCCCGGCTTCATCATCACGGCCACCATCGTCGGCTCCGGTGAGCTGATCGTCACCCCCAAGCTGGGCGCCGCGGTGGGCTTCTCGCTGCTCTGGTTCATCATTGCCGGCTGCGTCCTGAAGGTGTTCGTGCAGATCGAGCTGGCGCGCGTGGCCGTCGGCTCCGGCCGGTCCACGCTCGACGCGCTCGACTCGCTGCCCGGCCCCCGCGCGCGCGCGTCCTGGATTCTGTGGCTCTGGCTGGCGATGTACATCTCGCTGGTCTTCCAGGTCGGCGGCATCGTGGGCGGGATCGCGAGCGTCTTTGCCGAGCTGGGCCTCGGATGGGGCCCCCGGGCGTGGGCCCTGCCCGTCGGGGTGTCGTGCGCGCTCCTGCTGGCGAGCGGCCGCTATCGCCCCGTCGAGCGCACGTGCACGGTGATGGTGGCGCTCTTCACGGTGTCGGCGGTGATCTCGGTCGTCGCGCTGCAGTGGACGCCTTACCACATCACCGCGGCGCAGGTGGCCTCGGGCCTGCGCTTCACGCTGCCGCCCACCTACGGGGTCGCCTTTGCCGCCTTCGGCGTCATCGGCGTGGGCGCCTCCGAGCTCATCTACTACCCGTACTGGTGCCTCGAGAAAGGCTACGCCACCCACGTCGGTCCCGACGATGGGACGCTGGAATGGGCGGCCAGGGCGCGGGGCTGGATGCGCGTGATGAAGACCGACGCGGTGATGTCGCTGGTGCTCTACACCTCGATCACGCTGGCCTTCTACCTCCTCGGCGCGGCCATCCTGCACGCCCGCGGGCTCGACGTGACCAACGACGAGCTCATTCACGTCCTCTCCCAGATGTTCCGCCAGACCTTCGGCGAGTGGACGACGGTGGTGTTCCTGGGCGGCGCGTTCTTCGTGCTGTACTCGACCTTTTTCGGCGCGACCGCCGCCAACGCCCGCCTCGCGGCGGATGCGCTCCAGCTCTTCGGCCTGCGCCGCTACGACTCGGACGAGGCGCGCCGGCGGGTGGTGCGAGTCGCCTCCGTCGGGCTCGCCATGGCATCGACCCTCGTGTTTCTCGCCTGGTCGCAGCCCGTGACGCTCGTCCTGATTGGCGCGACCGGTCAGGCGCTGATGCTTCCGTTCCTCGGCCTGGCGGCCGTCCGGTTCGAGCGGGCGCGCGGCCTGCGCGCCGGCCTCGAGGTCGGCATGGTGGAGCGTGGAGGGCTCTGGCTGTCGGCCCTGGCCATGGTCTCGCTGGGCGCCTATCAGGTGTGGAGCCTGGTGCCCTGACTGCGAAGTAGTCCCGCACGTTCCGCAAAAAGCCCCGGCAATTCCCGCCCTGCACGCCGGTGTTCGCCCATTCCGGCGGGAGCCGGCTGGCACCAAGGTTGCGATACCTGTCTTCGAGCGTCAACGCGCCAAAGGATGGAGGCCGCCATGCGCACGATGAAGGCGGTGGTGTTCAAGGAAAGAGGGAAGCTCGCGATCGAGCAGGTGCCGCGCCCGGTGCCGAAAGCCGGTGAGGCAGTGATCCGTGTCACGACCACCACCATTTGTGGCACCGACGTCCACATCGTCAGGGGGGAGTATCCCGTCCGGCCGGGGCTGGTGCTCGGTCACGAGCCCGTGGGCGTGATCGAAGAACTGGGAGCAGGGCTCGAGGAGGAGTACTCGCCAGGCCAGCGCGTGATCGTTGGTGCGATCACGCCGTGCGGGCAGTGCCTCGATTGCCTGGGCGGCGCGCCTGCCCAGTGCCACGGGCCGCTCGGCGGCTGGCGCTTCGGCAACACCATCAACGGCGCCTGGGCCGAGTACCTGCTCGTGCCCGATGCCCGTGCCAATCTGGCGCCGATCCCCGCCGGACTGAGCGACGAGGAAGTGCTGCTCCTTCCCGACATCTTCTCGACCGGGCTGGCCGGGGCCGAGTCGGGCCGCATCCGCGTGGGAGACACCGTCGTGGTCTACGCGCAGGGGCCCATCGGGCTCTGCGCGACGCTCGGCGCGAAGCTGCGGGGCGCGGCCACCATCATCGGCGTCGACTCGGTGCCCGAGCGGCTCGACATGGCCCGCCGCTTCGGCGCGAACGTCGTCGTGGACCACACCGCGACGGACCCGGTGGAGGTCGTGAAGAGCCTGACCGGCGGGCGCGGCGCGGACGTGGCGATCGAGGCGCTGGGACAGGAAGCCACCTGGGTGAACGCACTGCGGTCGATTCGACCCGGTGGCGTGCTGTCGAGCCTCGGCGTCTACAGCGGCAAGCTGCCGGTGCCGTACGACTCGTTCCACGCCGGCCTCGGCGACCAGACGATCGTCACCAGCCTCTGCCCGGGCGGCAAGGACCGCATGCGGCGCCTGATGGCGATGGTCGAGGCCCGGCGCATCGATCTCAAACCGCTCATCACGCACCACTTCTCGCTGGATCTGATCGAGGAGGCCTTCGACCTCTTCAGCGGCCAGCGCGGCGGCGTGATGAAGGTGGCGCTGCACGTGACGAGCCCGGTCCCCGACGACCGGCACGCGCCCGTCCACGTGGGAAGCCGCGTGCGCTGAGGACCCGGACAGCGCGGGGGCAGCAGAGGCCTGATGGCGTATCATGCGCGCCATGAGCCATGCTGCCCCTGTCCTGCTGGCCGTCCTGCTCGCCCTGGGCGGGACCTCCCCGGCGGCCGCCGAGGTCACAGTGGAACGCGTCACCTATCTCAATCAGCCCGACTGCATTCGTGTGTCGAACGGCACGGTGGAGCTCGTGCTGACCACCGCCATCGGCCCGCGCATCATCCGCTACGGCTTCATCGGCGGCGACAACGTGCTCGGGGAAGTCCCGGATCTCACCACGAAGACGGCTCTCGGGGATTGGAAGCCGTGGGGAGGGCACCGGCTCTGGAGCGCGCCCGAAGCGATGCCGCGCAGCTACTCGCCCGACAACTCGCCGATCGCGGCGACCGTCGAGGGCAACACCGTGCGCCTGGTCCAGCCCGTGGAGCCGGCCACCGGCATCGTCAAGGAGATCACGGTCACGCTGGCGCCGACCGGCACCGAGGTCACCATCGGGCACCGCCTCGTGAACCGCAACCTGTGGCCGGTCGAGATGGCGCCCTGGGCGATGACGATCATGCACTCGGGCGGCACGGTCATCCTGCCGCAGGAGCCGTATCGGTCCCACGACGAGGCGCTGCTGCCCGTGCGATCGATGACGCTGTGGGCGTACTCGGACCTCTCGGATCCGCGCTGGCAGATTGGCGCGAAGTTCCTGCGGCTGCGCAACGACCCCTCGCGCGCGCCCTCGCTGAAGATCGGCATCGCCAACCACCAGGGGTGGGCCGGGTATCTTCGTGACGGCACCTTGTTCGTCAAGCGCGTGGACTGGAAGGAGGGCGCCATGTACCCCGACGGCGGCGTGAACGTCGAGACCTACACGGCCGGCGAATTCCTGGAGCTCGAGACGCTCGGCGTGCTGACGCCGGTCGAGCCCGGCGACGCCGTCACCCACGAGGAGCGCTGGTTCCTGTTCCGTAACGTCTCGGGCGCCAGCGCCGACGACGAGCTGGAGCGCCGCCTGCAGCCGCTCCTGAGCGAGACCCGCTGATTGGGGTCGGGATGAAATTCAACCCGACCCCCATTATCCCAATATAATGTCCCCGTCTCCCCCCGGGACATTGCCGTGCTCCGCTGAAAGGGTCGTCCATGCGACGTCTGGTGGCGCCAGCCCTGGTGATCGCGTCCACCGCGCTCGTCGCGGCGCAGGACTACCGCGTCGAGGTCCGCCTCGTCGAGGTCGAGGTTCGCGTGGTCGATCACGTGGGTCGTCCGGTTCCTGATCTCGGCCGCGCGGACTTCACCCTCGCCGAGGACGGCGTCCCGCACGACATCGCGACGGTCCAGTTCGTCCCGCCGGCCGGCGAGTGGGCCGGCCAGTGGCACCCCATCGAATCGCCGCCGGCCGGGGGCGCGGCCGCGCCGCCGCCGGCCCCTCCCACCACGCCCACCTGGGTCTACGTGGCGTCCGAGGTCGGGCCCACCGACGTGCTGCGGACGCACGAGGCGTTGCGCACGTTCGTGCTCAACGACCTCCAGCCCGGCTTCCACGTGTCGATCGCCGGTGAGCCCTTCAGCGACAATCGCGCGCAGCTGCTGTCGACGCTCGCGCGAGTGCTGCACAATCCGTACGGGCCGCACGGCCTGGTGGACGGCGAGCACTCGCTGGCCGACGATGCCGCGGCCGACCGTGCGCTGTCGGACGCGTTCCGGCGCCAGGAGGAGGGCGTGGTGCCCCTCATGGGCTTCACCGCCCGGCCCGAGCGCATCGAGACCAGCACCGGCACCGCCGCGCAGGCGCAGCCCTACCTGACGTCCGGCCGCGTCGATCGGCAGATGCCTGTCTACGGCGCCGTGGCCCTGTCCCAGTACTTCGACCTGGTCGAGCGGCTGGCCGAGCTGCCCGGCAAGAAGGTGATCGTCCTGTTCCGGCCCGGCCTCAGGCTCGAGACCGACAACGTGGGTCTGCTGCACGATCTGGCGAGCTACGCCGCCCGGCGACGCGTGAGCTTCTACACCGTGGACTCGCGCGGACTGTCAGCCCCGCCGCCGGTGGACGACAAACCGGTGCCGTTCATGATCGACCGCCGACGCAGGGTGGGCGAGCCGGACCTGATCGGGCAGCTCGAGTCGCAGTCGATGGCGCGCGAGGGGCTCGACGCCCTCGCACGGGAGACGGGTGGAAAGGCCTTCCTGGCGTCGAACCGCCTCGCCGACGTCTTCGATCAGGTGTCGCGCGACGCATCCGGATTCTACGTGCTCAGCTACTACCCGATCGATCTGACGTCGGCCGGCCGGTTCCGGCGAGTGAAGGTGCGGGTCTCGAAGCCCGGCCTCAAGGTGCAGCAGGTGATGCGCGGCTACTACGAGCCGCGCGCCGAGTCGCTGTTCCAGAAGAACGACCGCGGACTCGCGCTGCGCCGGGCCATGCAGGCGAGCGCGCCGCCGTCCGAGCTGCCCGTGGCGGCGAGCCTGAACTACTTTGCCAGCGCCGGGGGCACCCCCGTGCTGGTGCTGAGCGCCGGCGTGCCTGCCTCCCAGCTCGAGCCGGCCGGCGGGTCGCACGAGCGCGCCCTGTCAGCCACGGCGATGGTCCGGGTGGCCGACGCCGCGCACGATCGCCTGCCGATGTACTTCGAGCGGATGCTGCAGGCGCCGATCCCGCCCGGCGAGTGGTCGCGCGTGAAGGCCGACCGGACGGCCTTCGTCTCCATGAGCGACGTGCTCGCGCTCCCGTCCGGGGAGTACGAGTGGCGGGTCGTGTTTCGCGACAACGAGACGGGCCGGCTGGGCGGCCTGGAAGGACACGTGACGCTGGACGATTTCCGCGGCCCGTCGGCGCCGAGCTCGCTCCTGCTGACCCGCGCCGTCACCCGCGCCGACGACTCCGCGCCGGCCGGAGACGGCGTGCACCCGCTCGACGCGGGCGCCTTGCGCTACGAGCCGCAGCCCTCGCTGGTGTTCCGCCAGGGCGAGCCCGTCCACCTGCTTTTCGCCCTCTACAACGCCACCGCAACCGACTTCGAGAGCGCGGAGCACGGGATGAAGCTGGCGCTCCTGAGGGGCGGGCAGCCGGTGGGCCGCGTGGACGCCTACGGCGGTGCCGTCGCGGATCGTGCGCATGGCCTCATCCGTTTCGCGGGCCTCATCCGCACCGACGAACTCGAGCCGGGCACCTACGTCGTGCAGGCGCTCCTGCCCGATTTCCAGCACCGGCGCGTGCGGCACGTCGAGCAGCGGTTCGTTCTGCTCGCCCGCAAACCCTCCTGAGGCGCCGGCCCCGGATCACATACGATAGGAAGACGGCCGCGTCGAGCGGCCCTCTTCCCTCCAGGAGCTCACGCATGACACGTACGCACGTGGCGGGCCTCGTCCTGATTGCGGCCGTTGGCGTCGGCGGCGCGGCCGCGACGCGGCAGGCCAGCCCCGATGGCACGCCACCCCTGCAGTCCTACCACATCCATCCGGGCGATCTGCCGGGCCCGACCGACGGCACGGCCAACCCGCCGATGGTCGTCGAGAAGCCTGCCGATGCGTCGCTGCACCTGCCGGCCGGCTTCAAGATCGACTACTTCCTGCAGGACGGCAGCGACTTCAAGACGCTGCGGAACCTGATGGAAGGCGAGAACGGCGAGGTCTTCGCCGCGGATGCGACGGCCAACACGATCACCGTCCTGCAGGACACCGACGGCGACGGCAAGGTGGACGAGCACCACGTCTTCGCCGAGGGGCTCGACCGGCCGTTCGGCATGGCAATCGCCCACGGCTATTTCTACGTCGGCAACACCGGTGCGGTCGTGCGCTGGAAGTACACGCCGGGTCAGAAGCACGTCGAGGGGCAGCCCGAGACGGTGACCAGCGTGCCCTCCGGCGGCGGCCACTGGACCAGGAATCTTGCCTTCAGCCCCGACCAGAGCAAGCTCTTCGTGTCGGTCGGATCGGCATCGAACGTGGACGCCGAGGCGCCGCCGCGCGCGTCCATCCTCGAGATGAACCCCGATGGCAGCGACCGGAAGGTGTACGCCTCGGGCCTCAGAAACCCCGTCGATCTCGCCGTCCAGCCGGGCACCGGCCAGCTCTGGACCTGCGTCAACGAGCGCGACATGCTCGGCGAGGACCTCGTGCCCGACTACGTCACGCACGTGCAGGAGGGCGCTTTCTACGGCTGGCCGTACGCCTACATCGGGCAGCACGAGGACCCGCGGCGCAAGGGTGAGCACCCCGAGCTCGTGCAGCAGACCGTCGTGCCCGACGTGCTCCTGCAGTCGCACTCGGCGCCGCTCGGGATGGTCTTCTACACCGCCGCGCAGTTCCCGGCCGAGTACAAGGGCGACGCGTTCGTGGCGCTCCACGGGTCGTGGAACCGCAAGCTCCGCACCGGGTACAAGGTCGTCCGCGTCCGGTTCGACGGCACCAGGCCCACCGGCGAGTACGACGATTTCATCGCCGGCTGGTCGCTCGGGCCGGCGCAGCCCGGGGTCTGGGGGCGTCCGGTGAGCATCGTCGTTCACAAGGACGGCTCTCTGCTCATCTCCGACGATGCGCACAACGTGATCTGGCGGGTCACCTACAGCAAGTAGTGCGGATTGCGGAGCGGGGATTGCGGATTGACAACGGTGACGAACGTGGGCCGGTGATGCGTACCCGCAGGGTCTCGTTCGTCGCCGCCGCGATCCTTGCCGGATGGGCGGCGACGGGAACGGCGCAGGAGCGCCTGCCGCCGCCGCCGCCGCCGCCACCGCCCGAAGGCGCGCCCTCCACCCCCGCGCTCGAGCGCCTGATCGAGGGCAAGGCCCGCGTGGATCGGGTCGACACCGGGTTCCGGGCGGCCGACGGCATCGTCTGGATGCCGGGGAACGTGCTCGTGTTCACCGACCCGCCTCGCGGCGTGGTCCTCCAACTGAGGGTGGGCGCCGATGCCACGGTCAGGCGTCGTGACAGCGGAGGGGCGGCGGGCCTCGCGCTGGATCCTGAAGGGCGGCTGCTGGAGGCCGAACGCGCCGCGCGCCGGGTCGTCCGCATCAGCGATGACAACGTGACCACGGTGGTCGATCAGGTGAACGGCGCGGCCCTGGGCGGACCCACCGATCTGGCCGTCGCGACCGGCGGCGCTGTCTACGTCGCGGACAGCAGCGCGACGAGTGGCCGGGTGATCCTCGTGCCGCCCGGCGGCGCCGCGGTCGTCGTCGCCACGGACCTGACCAGGCCTGCCGGCCTCGCGCTGTCACTCGACGGCGCGACGCTGTACGTCACCGACTCGGAGAAGGCCGAGCTGAAGGCGTATCCCGTGGCGCCAGATGGCCGCCTGGGACCGGGCCGCACGCTGGCCACGATCGCCCCCTGGAAGCACGGCGTCTACGGCCGCCCCGACGGGCTGGCGCTCGACCGGGAGGGCCGGCTCTACCTGGCCGGTCCGGGCGGCATCTGGGTGATGGACGCAAACGGCGGCCGCCTGGGCGTGATTGCCACGCCGGAGACCCCGTCGGCATGCACCTTCGGGGATGCCGATCGGAAGACGCTGTATCTCACGGCCGAGAACAGCGTATACAAGGTCCGATTGACCGTGGCCGGCGCCGAACGCGCCGGCAGTCATTCCGGGACGACGGGACAATGAAGCTCGCACGATTCGTGTTCGGGTTCGCCGCCGTGTGGGGCCTGCTGGTGCTCACGCCGCTCTACTGGATGGTGGAGGCCATCGGCCGCGAGTACCCGCCGCCGTTCACGCACACCGACTTCTACTTCGGCTTCCTCGCCGTCACGATGGCCTGGCAGCTCGCATTCGTGATCATCGCCATCAACCCCATTCGCTTCCGCCCGATCATGCTGGCCGCCATGGTCGAGAAGTTCGGGTATGTGCTGACCATGGGCGCGCTGTACGGGCAGGGGCAGATCGGGTTGAGTCAGTTCGCAGTGAGCGGGCCGGATCTCGTCCTGGGCGTGCTGTTCGTGGCCGCGTTCGTGGCCAGCGGAGACCGCCGGGTCCCACGTCCGCAGCCCTGACGCGGGATGTTCCATCAGGTGTGGCGCAGGGCTTCAGCCCTGCCTGAGCAACAGCTCGTAATACACCAGCGGATTCCCTTTGTATACAACCCGCCCGCGCTCGATGAAACCACAGCTGGCGTAGAAACCGGCAGCTCCCGCCGGCGCATCGTACGCGTCGAGGCGGATGGCGTCGGCCGGCCAGGCACGGGCCACGCCGCACGCGTCGGCCATGGCCAGCCGACCCACGCCGCGGCCCTGTCGGGCGACCGCAACGGCCATGCCGGTCAGGTAGAGCGGGCGCTTCACTGGCGTGAAGTACCAGACATCGATGGCCCAGGGCTTCTTCGTCGCCAGGCGCAGGCTCGTCACGAGGCGCGTGCCGTCGCGGCCCAGACGTACCCGTGCGTGACGCTGCGCGGCCGCCGCGCCGCGCCCGGTGACGTGGGAGGACCAGTGACCCCGCCCGTACCGCACGGTGAGTGCGTCCGCGACGGCGTTCTGAAGGTCCGCAACAGCCTGGACGTCCTCCGGCGTCGCGTCGCGAAACGTCAGCCTCGCCGGCACAGTGGCGCCGCCGCTCGAATCGTGGCGATCACGGGATGTGATGACCACTTCATCACGGGATCCGCGGGCGCATCGCGCCACGATCCTGGCGCCAGGAACATGCTGAGCGTGACCGCCGTGAACCCTCCAGGCCACACGAGAGGGAACACGAACTTCGCCAGAACTGTCTGGGCCGAGGACAGCGTCTCGGAGGAGTCGGTCACGTCGCGGCCCCGTGCCGGGCGCGGCGGGCGTGGGCGAGCCCGGCCCACAGGTGATAGGAGGCGCCAACGGCCGCGGCACCCGCGGCGAGCCTCAGCGACACGGCGCCGCGGTGCAGGAACCACCAGAAGCCGTCGGCGGCCATCGGCACGTACAGGAATACGCCCGTGACCACGCCGGGGGAGTACCGTCTCGTCCGCACGGTGCCGACGACGTGGAAGGCGGCGTTGGAGGCGAGCAGGGCCGCGAGGGCCAGCCAGGCGCTGACGGCGAGCCACTGTCGGTCCGTGCGCATGAGGCCTCGCAGCAACGCGATCTGCAGGCAGAGCAGCAGCAGCCCGGCGTTGATCATCACGTGGAACCGCGGCGTGATGCTGTGGCGGATGGCCGGCCGGTACGCGCGATCCCACTCGGCGAATCCGCCCGGCCAGATGAACTCCTCGACGATGTGCAGGGACGCGGCCGCCAGTGGCGCCCACCAGATCCACGTCATGCGGCGCGCATCCGCATCGGCGATCTACCCGGCGTCCCGCTCGCCGAGGTAGCCGAAGGCTTTCTCGAGGGTGTCTCGGGACGCAGACGCCCCGTGTGATCGGTCGCCGCTGTCGCGTCCCGCGGAATGAACGCGCCCTGAATCGACCGACGAGGGTGCATGGACCGGTTTGCGCCATGCCCGTGCCACGTCGAACCGTTGAAGACGAGGATCGACGTCGCCGGACCGCACGCGGCGACCGCTGCCGGGTCGGCGGCAGCATCCGGCAGGGCAGAAGAACTCGCCACTCGTCGATACCAGTCGTCCATGGCCGCTGATTCGATGCGCACGTGAGGCGTCGGGCGTCAGGTCATCTCGCGAAGCTGCGCGGCCGTCCACGCCACGATCTCCGGCGGGTCGGGCGTGTAGTCGCTGTAGCGGATCCAGGTGGGCTGCACGAGGACGTGGACCAGGCCCGGCCACGACAGCCGGTCGCGCCCGTCCGGAAACGTCCGAAAGTACAGGTCCCGGGCGCTGTCGAGGCGATCGCCGGTGGGCAGCTCGGCCCGGCCCTCGGTACTGCGCCGTGCGTTCGTCGCCCTCGGTCCAGCCGCCGATCACGAAGGCGATCCCGGGGTTCCGCGCGAGATTCGTTCCTTTGCGGGAACTTCCGAGCGTGTCGAACACGATCTCGAAGTCGTCGGACACCGCGATCCCGACGACGGCGCTTTGTGGAGCGCCATTCGGATGGACGGAGCTCTGCACGGCGTATCGCCGGCTTCGGAGGAATTCCAGCAAGGCGTTGCGAGTGAGCGGCACGTTACGGGGCCCCTCGTCGGCGCGCGAGGGCGCCGAGTACCGCGCTTGTTCCCGTGCAGATTCCGAAAGCCACGGCGACGATGGCAAGTCCGGGGCCCGGTGTCGTTCCAAGGACAATGGCCGTTGCGGCGGCGCAGCCGGCGCCGACGCCCACGGCGGCCACCGCACGCCCGGGAGAAACACGGGGCCCGGCTGGTGCGCCCGGCCGGACCATCACGACCACGAGCGAGCCGAGCATTGCGGCTGCGGCCAGCCAGAGGTATCGGAAGTCATCGCCGGTGTTGACCGCCCGCACGAGCCCGAAGATCACCGGCACTGCGCCGAAAAGCACTGCCATCAGCAGCAAGAGCTGCTGTCGCACCAGCACTGCGGCGATGAGGGGAAAACGCATCGGACCCTCCCGGATTGGATTCGTCAGCCTCATCCGGGCCTGTCGGAAATGCGCTGACCCGGCGCACACGAGCACCGGCCGGCGTCCGCCACCAGTGCCCCGCCCGTCCCGTCACAGCCTGCGAGTGCCGTCAGTCATCCCGTCGAATAGCGGACGCTCAGCCCTGACGCCCACGAGCCAGCGTAACTGCCAGCCATGCCCCGCTCGCGAGCAGCAGGGGAGCGGTCACGACGCCGGGGAAGTAACCAAGGCGACCCAGGGCGAGCACCGAATGGCCCGTACCGTTCGCGAGCTCTACCGCGGCCCAGCCCCAGGCCAGCCCACGCGCCACCGGCCACTGCCTGGCGACGGGCACCGCCCAGCACCAGAACCCGAACGCGATGATCAGCGTGTTGGCGATGACGAATCCCATGGCCAGGTCGTCGCTGAAGAGGCTGCTGACGAACCGTGCCGGTGGAAACACGGCGTACAGCCTGGCGACGTATTCCTCGACGGAGTGCGAAGTCTGCGCGAGGACCACGAGCAGGAACGCGATCGGCAGCCGGCGGCTCATTGGAGTGGACCGATCGGCGCGACGTCCTCCCGCCCGGCGGGCATGGCCTGCTGCACGTGGTCGAGCCCGACGATCTCACCCACGGCCGGTTCACGCCCCCGCCGCCAGGAGCCCGAGCACCGGCAGCACCATGACGATGGCGAACGCCGTGATCAGTGTCCACGTCAGCCAGCGCTTCGCGGGGTTGGCGACCCAGTACCAGAGGAGGACCGAGAGCAGCAGCGACTGCAGCAGGACCTCCCACAGGCCCGCCATCTGGGACACCGGCGAGATCACGGTGTAGACCATGCCCTCGACGGATCCTGGCGCCGGGCCGAACGTGGACAGGATGCCGAGCGCGACGAGCAGCCACCACAGGACGAGCCAGCCGCGGCGCGCGAACAGCACGCTGCGCAGCGGGTAGAACGCCAGCGCGAAGATCACCCCGCGGATCGGCTGGAACAGCACGCCGGCGCGCACCAGCGGATCCGAGGTCTGTCGCATGAAGTACGACAGCGGCGGCTGCGCGAACGCCTGCTCGTAGTGCCCGAACGTGAACGCGAGGATGCCGGCCACGAAATACGTGACCGTGTGCACGACGACGGTCTTCCCGGTCAGCGACGCCAGCGTCGGCGCCACAGGCTCGTACGAGTCACGGGTCACGTGTTCGAGCCTTCACAGCCTGACGGGGCCGCCGCTGGCGACCGCCTGGTAGATGGCCGTGATGATCTTCATGTCCCTGAGCCCTTCCTCGCCCGGAGTCGGCGACTCCTCGCCGGCCTGAATCCGTCCCGAGAAGTCGTCCATCTCGGCGGCGAAGTGGTTCACCACGGGCTGGATGCGCTCCTCGATCCGCGACCACGTGCCGGCGCGCATCCGGAGCCCGTCGTAGCTCACCGCCGGCTCCAGCTCGGCCCAACCGTCGGTGCCGACCACCCGGAGGCGGTTGAACGGAGCGCCGTAGCTCGACGTGCAGTTGGCCAGCACGCCGCTCGGGAAGCGCAGCTGGAAGAGGATGTTCTCCTCCACCTCGCGGAAGCGGGGGTCGCCCTTCGTCGTGTCCTCCATCGCGCTGACCTCGACGGGCTCCTCGCCGGTCAGGTAGCGCGTGGCGTTCAGCGCGTAGATGCCGATGTCCATCATCGACCCGCCGCCGGCCATCTGCTTGTTCAGCCGCCACTGGCTCGGATCGCCGATCGGGAAGCCCGCGTCGGCCAGCACCACGCGCAGCCGTCCGAACTCCTGGTCGCGGACCACCTTGATCAGCGCGCGGTTGAACGGCTCGTAGTGCAGCCGGTAGGCGACCATCAGCTTCCTGGCCGCCTGCGTCCCGGCGGCAATCATCTGCTCGCACTCGGCGACGGTATTCGCCATGGGCTTCTCGCAGAGCACGTGCTTGCCCGCCTGCAGGCCCCGCACGGTGTACTCGGCGTGCATCCCGTTCGGCAGGACGATGTAGATGACGTCCACCTCGGGGTTGTCGCGAATCGTGTCGTAGGTCTCGTAGTTGTAGATGTTCTTCGTCGCGACGCCGTAGCGCGCGGCCAGTTTCTCGGCCTTCTCGCGGTGGCCGCTCACGAACGCCACGAGCTTCGACCGCTCGCACCGCGCGAAGGCGGGCATGAGCTGGTTGATGGCCAGCGAGCCGAGGCCCACGAGGGCGTATCCGAGCTTTGGTCCCGGCGGCTCGGGGACCCGCACCTGGCCGAGGGCACTCCGTGCGGCCAGCGGCGTCGCGGCCAGGCCCGCGCCGGCGGCCTTGAGGAACCCGCGCCGGCTGATCGGAGGAATGGGCACGTGTGGCATGGGCGGATGATAGCCGATTCAAGTACGGCCGCGCCGGACCGATTCCAGGATGGGAATCTCCATGCTCCCCGGCCGGGCGCGCGCGTGTCGCTGCCCATGATCTGGCTCCTCGGGGATCCCTGGTCATGGCGCTCGCCGTCTACGTCACCGGCGGCTGCAGCCGCTGGCTGCCCGCGCCGCGCGGACGCACGGCCGGCGCGCGGGCCCATTGACGATTGAGGATTGACGATTGACGATTGACGATTGACCCTGGCCCTGATCCCTGGCTACTGATGCTCCGGATGCGTGCAGCCCTTGAACTCGGTGAAGAACATGTTCAGGTCGTCGCCGAGCTCCTGGGTCATCGCGATCTCCGACGTGTAGTACCCGGTCACGGTGAGTCCTTTCGCCGCCGCGAAGAGGGCGGCGCCGGTCTCCGCGCCGGCGGGCGGAGTCGGAGCGGCCAGCGCGGTGACGATGGCGAGCCGGGTGTCGGCGGTGGCCTCGGCGAACGACGTGCCGTGCGTCTCGCGGCAGTGGGCGTCGAGCCAGGCGAGGCCGTCCAGGAACTGCTGGCGCTCGGCCGGCGGGGCGTCGTGCAGCGTCAGGTCGATGAACTCGTTCACTTTGGCGTCGGTGGCCCCCGGCGTGTCGGTCTTCGGGATGATGATCTCGGCGAGCGCCACGACCGCCCGGTTCTGGTCCGCCGACAGCACGCGCGGCGTCCAGGGCCCCTCGGAGGCGGCAATGGCGGCGTGATGGGCCGGCGCATGCCGCTCGGCGGCCGACACCAGGGCCTCGACCCACAGGGGAGCGCTGGCCACGGCCGCCAGCTTCTTGAGCGCGTCACGCCGACCGAGATCAGTGGACATCGGAGTCCTCAGGCCCAGTAGGCCTTGCCGGCCGGCGCGCTGATCACCGCGTTCCGCAGCGTGCCGATCGCCTTCTTCAGCCCCTCGTCCCCGCTCATCAGGCTGTCTTCGTGCTCGATGCTGATGACGTGATCGTAACCGACCATGCGGAGGTTGCTGACGAGATCGCGCCACACCGATTCGCCGTTGCCGTAGCCGACCGAGCGGAAGATCCACGACCGGTGGACCTCGTCGGTGTACTTCTTGACGTCGAGCACGCCGTTCAGCGCCGTGTTCGCCGGGTCGATCTTGCAGTCCTTCGCGTGCACGTGGAAGATGCGGTCACCCAGGGCGCGGATGGCCGTGGGCACGTCCACCTGCTGCCAGAACATGTGGCTCGGGTCGAAGTTGCATCCGATCGTGCCCGGCGCCACGCTCGCCAGCCGCAGCATCGTCTCGGGGTTGTAGACGACGAAGTTGGGGTGCATCTCGATGGCCACCCGCACGCCCTGCTTCTTCAGGAACTTCGCCGTCTCCTTCCAGTAGGGGAGGACCCGTTCCTTCCACTGCCAGGCGAGCATCTCGGGGAACTCGGGCGGCCAGGCCGACGTGATCCAGTTCGGCTGCGTCGCCTTCGCGTCGCCGCCGGGGCATCCCGAGAAGGTGATCACCTGAGGCACGCCGAGGCGCGCGGCCAGCTCGACGGTCTGTCGGAAGATGGCGTCATGGGCCCTCGCGGTCTTCGCATCCGGATGGATCGGGTTCCCGTGGCAGCTCAGCGCGCTGATCGTGAGGCCGCGGCGGCCGATCGCCTCGGTGAAGGCCTTCAGCTTCCGCTCGCTCTTCAGCAGCTCGGCCGGCTTGCAGTGCACGTTGCCGGGGTAGCCGCCCGTGCCGAGCTCCACCGCTTCCAGCCCGAGCTCCTTGACGTAGTCGAGCGTCGCCTCGAAGGGCTTGTCGCCGAACAGCACCGTGAACACGCCAATCTTCATGCAATCCCCCCTGGCGAGCGGCCGAACTGACGGTCGGCCCTACGAAATCTTCTCCCACCGCTTCGTCCGCGCGGCCTTCTCCATCGCGGCGAGCACCTTCTGGTTCTGGACGCCGTCGGCGAAGTTCGGCGACGGCATCCGGTTCTTCGCGACCGCCTCGAGCAGGTCGTACACCGTATGCACGAAGGTGTGCTCGTAGCCGATGATGTGCCCGGCCGGCCACCAGTGGCCCATATAAGGGTGATGTGCGCGGTCGGTGACCATCACGTCGTGGAAACCCTGCACGTCCGGCGGATCGGACGTCAGGTACACCTGCAGCTCGTTCAGCCGCTCCAGGTCGAAGGCCACCGAGCCCTTGCTGCCGTTGATCTCGAAGCGGTTGTAGTTCTTGCGCCCGGTGGCGAAGCGGCTGGCCTCGATGGTCCCGAGCGCCCCGCCGGCGAACCGGACCACGGTGGCCGACGCATCGTCCACCGTGACCTTGCCCTTCTTTCGCGGGTTGTCGGGCAGCGGGCGCTCCTTCACGAACGTCTCGAGCGCTCCGGTGACCTCGGTGATCTCACCGACGAGGAACCGCGCGAGGTCCAGCGAGTGGCTGGCAATGTCGCCGAGGGCGCCGGATCCGGCGGCCTCCTTGCGGAGCCGCCACACCAGCGGGACCTTCGGATCGACGTTCCAGTCCTGCAGGTAGGTGCCGCGGTAGTGATAGATGGTGCCCAGCCGCCCCTCGTCGATCAGCCGCTTGGCCAGCACCACCGCCGGCACCCGCCGGTAGTTGTGGCAGACCATGTGCAGCACGCGGGCCTTGTTCACCGCGGCCAGCATCTGCTCGGCTTCCTTGACCGTGTTGGCGAGCGGCTTCTCGCAGAAGACCACCTTGCCCGCCTTCGCGGCCTCGATGGCGATTTCGGCGTGGCTGTCGCCCGGCGTCGCGATGTCGACGATGTCGATGTCCTTGCGGCGGACGACCTCGCGCCAGTCGGTGGCGGCTTCTTCCCACCCGAGATCTGCGGCGGCGGCCTTGACGGCCTTGGGCGTGCGGCCGCAGAGCACCTTCATCCGCGGCGGGTATTTCGGGGAGAAGAACCGGCCCACCTGACGGTACGCGTTGCTGTGGGCGCGTCCCATGAAGGCGTAACCAATGAGGGCGACGTTCAGCTGTGCCATGAGGATCCGCTCATCCGTGTGAACCGGCAGCCGTGGCAGCCGCTGCGGGCCCGGCCCCGGATAGAGCCGCCACCGCGGGCGGCCGGCGCGGCCTACGAGCCGGCCTTGGGCTTGGCGGCGGGTTTGTCCCCCGTCTTGTGGTGCTTGTCGAAGGTCAGGACGTACTTCGCCAGGCTCATGATCTCCTGGTCCGAGAAGCGCTCCTTGAACGACATCATCGCCGTCGCGGGCACCCCGTCGGTGATCACCTTGGCGAGCTGCTTCGGCGTGTTGCCGTGAGCCCACTCGCCGTCGGCGAAGTTCATCTGCTTGATGGCCGCGTTGCCGTCCGGCATGTGGCACATCACGCAGTTGCTCTTGTACAGCTCCTCGGCCGGCCGGTTCGAGGTCGGGCGGGCGGACTGCGCCCACGCCGTCGCGCCGAACGCGAGGACACACAGCGATGTCAGAAGGGTCGATCGCACAGCGTCTGATCCTGATGATGGGGTGATAAGGTCTGCGTACCCAATGAGTTTGAGGCGAACCATTCGAATCTAGTCCTCGCTGGTCGCCGCTGTCAAGCAAGCTCGGGTAGGATGGCGCGCACATGAGAGACGACGCGCCGGACGCGACGGCCGGATCCGGGACGGTCGGCCGCGCCGCGTGGGCGGCCACCGTGGCCGTGGCCGCGCTGCTGGCGGCGACCTGGCACATCGCCGGCAGTCTCGCCTACGTGTCGCTGGACCGCCTGGCGGCGTTCCGCGAGACCGCGCCGTTCCAGCACCGGGTGCTGGTGCCGCTGCTCGTGGCGGCCGCGCGGGCGGTGACCGGCGTGCCGGCGGTCCAGGCCTTCTGGGCGGCCGAGTGGCTGGCGTGGGCTGCGCTCATCCTTTTGGCCGAGCGGCTGGTCGCTGCGCTCGGTCCCTCGCCCGGACCGTGGAGCCGCCGGTTGATCGCCCTCACGGTGCTCGTCCCCGTCGGCGTGGAGCTCATGGCGCCGTCGCGTTTCCGTGCGTTCGGCCCCTCGGGTCCGATTGGCGACATCAACAGCGTCCTGGCGGCCACGCGCCTCTCGGTGCTCCCGAACCTCTTCTATCCCTGGGACGCGGCGGCCGCGGCGCTCCTGCTCGCGCTCATCGCGAGCCTGCTTCGCCTGCGGGCCGGGCTCACCTGGCCCCGACTGGCCGGGTACGCGGTGCTGTTCGTCCTGGCATGCCTGAACCGAGAGACGGCGGTCCTGATCGTCCCGTTCAGCCTGTGGGCGCTGGCGCCGGCGCTGACGCGATCCCGCCTGGCGCTGGCGGCCGTGGCACAGGCGGCCGCCTGGGCCGTGGTGATCGCGGCCGTTGCGGCGGTCACGGCCGCGCCGCCGAATCCCCGCGCGACGCTCCCCGGCGGCAGCTACGAGTGGTATCTCTGGAGCAATCTCCACACGCTGACGCATCCGCTGTACGCTGCCACCGTGCTCGGACCGCTGGCCGCCGGCCTCTGGCTGCCGGTGGTCGTGTGGTGGAAGGGCGCGCCGGCCGCCGCCCGGGCACTCGGCACGTGGTACATCGTGCCGGCCCTGGCCGCGGCGCTGGCGTTCGGCGTGCTCCACGAGACCCGCATCTTCGTGGAGGCGGCGGCGGCGACCTGGGTGGCCGCGATGCTCGTCGTCCATGAGCGTGTGATCGCCGGAGGCGGCAGCCGCCACGCTTGAGGTAGTATCAACCGCCGCAGGGGGACCTGATGCAGCTCCACTGGGTCGACTACATCATCATCATCATCTACTTCGCGTTCGTGCTCGGGGTGGGGTTCGTCCTCAAGCGCTTCGCGAAGACCGGCAACGACTTCTTCCTGTCGGGCCGTTCCCTGCCGGCCTGGATCACGGGACTGGCGTTCATCTCGGCCAACCTCGGCGCCCAGGAAGTGATTGGCATGGGCGCCAGCGGCGCCAAGTACGGCATCGCGACGTCGCACTTCTACTGGATTGGCGCGATCCCGGCGATGGTGTTCGTCGGCATCTTCATGATGCCGTTCTACTACGGATCGCGCGCGCGGTCGGTGCCCGAGTACCTGAAGCTCCGGTTCGACGAGAAGACGCGGGGGCTGAACGCGATCTCGTTCGCCTGCATGACGGTGTTCTCCTCGGGCGTCTCGATGTACGCGATGGGGAAGCTGCTGCAGCTCCTGCTCGGCTGGGACTTCACGATGTCCGTCCTGCTCTCGGCGGGCATCGTCCTCATCTACACGTACCTGGGCGGCCTGACGTCGGCCATCTACAACGAGGTCCTCCAGTTCTTCCTCATCGTCGCCGGGTTCGTGCCGCTGGTGATCATCGGCATGAAGGACGTGGGCGGCTGGTCGGGCCTGTCGGCCCGCCTGGCGCAGGAAGCGGTGTCGCGCGGCTTCGAGCCGGGGGCGATGACCGAGTCGTGGCGCCACATGGGGAGCCCTGCCGCGAACCCCATGGGGGTCGAGTGGTTCGGGCTCGTGATGGGCCTGGGGTTCGTGCTGTCGTTCGGGTACTGGTGCACCGACTTCCTGGTCGTCCAGCGCGCGATGGCCGCCGACTCGATGAACGCGGCCCGGCGGACGCCGCTCATTGCCGCGCTCCCCAAGATGGTGTTCCCGTTCCTGGTGATCCTGCCCGGGATGATCGCCATTGCCGTGCCGGCCCCGAGCGACACCGGCCTGGCCAGGAACGGGGCGGCCGAGTACCGCATGCACGCGATCGCGCAGGCCGGAATGCCGGCGATGATCCCCGCCTCGCAGCAGAGTCTCATCCCGCCCAAGTACGACGAGAACCACCGGCCGGTCGTCGGCACCGACGGCCGCGTGGAGCTGGACTACGACCTGGCGATCCCGCAGATGCTCAAGCGGTACTTCCCGGCCGGCATGCTCGGGCTGGGGCTCTGCGCGCTGATGGCGTCGTTCATGTCGGGCATGGCGGGCAACACCACCGCGTTCAACACGGTCTGGACCTACGACATCTACCAGAGCTACATCCGCCCTGGCGCGACCGACGCGCACTACCTGGCCATGGGGAGGGCGGCCACCGTGTTCGGGATCCTGATCTCGGTGGCGGCGGCCTTCGTCGCCCGGCAGTTCAACAACATCATGGACCTGCTGCAGCTGGTGTTCGCGTTCGTGAACGCGCCGCTGTTCGCCACGTTCATGCTCGGCATGTTCTGGAAGCGGACCACGGGGCACGCGGCGTTCACGGGCCTGCTGGCCGGGACGCTGGCGGCCGCGACGCATCACGGGCTGACGCTGCCGCTCGGCGCGGTGGCGGGCGTGAAGGGCGGGTTCCTCGGCGCCGTGCTGCACATCTATCCGAGCGAGATGGCCCAGAACTTCTGGACGGCCATCTTCGCCTGGACGACCTGCTTCCTGGTCACCGTGCTCATCTCGCTGTTCACCGAGCCGCGGCGTGAAGAGGAGCTGAAGGGGCTGGTCTACAGCCTGACCCCGATCCCACACGACCGCGACCAGCCCTGGCATCGCCGGCCCGCCACGCTGGCGTACCTGGTGATCGGCTGCACGATCGTGCTGAACCTGATCTTCCGGTAGGGAGGGACCGCCCATGGACATCCGCACGCCCCTTGGCCTGCTGTTCGCGATCCTCGGCGCGCTGCTCGCCGCGTTCGGCCTGGCGACCGTGTCGAGCCCCATCTACGCGCAGCACTCGCTCGGCGTGAACGTCAACCTGTGGGGCGGCCTCGGCATGCTGGTCTTCGGCCTGTTCATGTTGTGGCTGGCGAAGCGGGGCGCTGTCGCAGGCAAGTAGGCAGCACCCAGACGGCTCGTTCTTCGGAGAGAATCATGAACACCTCCTCCCTCGGTACTCGCCACCGCAGTGCTCGCGCTTGCCGGGTCCTCGGTACCCTGTCGCGCCCAATCCGCCGCCACGTCGGCGGCGTCGGATCGCAATGCGCTGCGCGAGGTCACCCGCGCGCTGGCCGGCAAGTGGAAGCTCGACGTTCGATTCGAGGCCGCTCCTTCCACCGGCAACAAGGTCGTCGAGGGCCCCGGCGAGGAATGGTGGAGTCCCGGTCCGGGCGGCATCACGCTCATCGAGCGGGAACACTTTCCCTCGCCCCAGGGCGACACGTTCCTCATGGGCGTTATCTGGTGGGACAGCACCAGGAGCCAACTCGGCGGCATGGAATGCAACAGCTACCTGCCAGTGACGTGCGATCTCAAGGGGGCCCTGAGCGACATCACCATTCGCTGGGACGGCAGAACATTCCAGATTGACGAGCTCGAAACCCACAACGGCCGCCGCACGATCTGGCACGAGTACCTGGACGAACATCACGGGAGACTCCTTCACCCAGACTGGCGACGTCACTCAGCCCGACGGCACCGTGACCCGGTTCATGACCGTGCATGGCACGCGCGTGAAGGAACTCAAGTCCATGGGGTCCGAGTAGCGTGGCCGCGACCGCTGGTGGACGAGGCTGACATGAGCCAGATGACTGACCGGGACAAGGCGATCCTGCTGCAGGCGTTTGCCGAGGCGTTCAACCGGCACGACCTCGATGCGCTCATGTCGATGATGACGAGCGACTGCGTCTTCGAGGCGTCGGGCGGCAGCGCCGTGAACGGCGAGCGACACGGGGGGCAGGGCGCGGTGCGGGCGGCGTTCGCCGCGGTGTTCGCGGTTTACCCGGACGCGCAGTGGGCCAACGCCCGGCATTTCGTGGCGGACGATCGCGGCGTCTCGGAATGGACGTTCAGCGGCACCCGCGAGGACGGCCGGCGCGTCGAGGTCACCGGGTGCGACGTGTTCACGTTCCGGAACGGCGCGATCGCGCTCAAGAACTCATTTCGGAAGAATCGGCCTCTCCTCGGCTGAGGCACGCGCGCAGGATTGTCGCCGGACGGCCGAAGCCTGACAGGCGGCCGACACGTGCTGGCTGCTGCTCCTGAAGAAACCCGACTTCACGTCGTGTAGTAGGCTGACCGTTGCCGCAGTCCAACCAGGGCGGAGGGTCAGTGGCGAGGCGCCAGCACAGGGGTAGGATGCGGCCGGTCAAGGGTTTGGCGCGAAAGTCCCTCGATGCCTGTTGGCTGGATAGGCTGACCCTGCGAATCCGTACCGGACGGTTTATCCCGGTCGACACACACACAGTAGTTAGGCCGAGAACAACCAAGATGACCGAGGCTGAAGTGCAGGAAGCCCTGGTGCATTGGCTCCAGGAACAAGGCTATTCGACCAGCGAGACATGCGTAGTCGAAGGTGGCAACCGCGTCGATGTCATTGGCACCGCGGACCGTCATGAGTGGCGAATCGAAGTGAAAGGCGACTACGACAAGAGCGGGGCGCAGTACAACGTAAACTTCGACACCGGCATCGGGCAACTGGTCAAGGGGATCACGCGCATTGACGGTCGGGTGCGATACGGCATAGCCATTCCGTTCAGTCGTACGGAACGGCGAGACATCTTGTCCTATCGTCGTATTCTGCCGAAGTACTCTGAGTCAGCGGCCTTCGAAGCGCTGAACATCTATCTACTCCTCGTTCGCGACAACGGAACGGTCGAATCGGTTGCGCCACCAGCAGTCCGGACGTTTCTTCGTAAGTTGGGCGGCTGAATCGAAGAACGGCCGGCCCAAAACCCGGTGCCGGCCTAACTTCGTCTGGAGCCGACGTGGCTGGTGTGACAAAAACGCGAGCCACGCGGCTCAGACGAAACGTTAGCCCGCAAGAAGTCACTACAAGTCTCGCGGGCGACGAGCGACGTCAGGGAAGGCACGCAATACCGCGTTGTCGAACGTGAGCAGCGGACAGCGCGTTCGGGCTGCCAATTCAACGAAGAGCGTGTCGTAGACGGAGACGCCGCTCGCGACGGCACGCAGCAGGGCGCCCTGGCAGAGCGTCGCGGTTGCCACGGACTCGATGCCGAGCCTTCGGGCCAACCCCAGGCGGGTGGGCGCCTCGCCCGGGGACAGGACACCGGAGCGTGTCGCCATCCAGAGCACGTTCGTGAGCTCGGCGTCCCAGTGGCCCGGGGCAAGCGCCGTCGAGACCGCCTCGAGACCATGGCGCGCTTCCGAGCTGAATCCTTCGGTGCCCAGCAGAAAATACGCGACGACGTTGGTGTCGATGACGGCTTTCACCGGCGTCCGACGGCCATCCAGGCATCGACCTCCGCCGCCGTGGGCCGACGTGCCTGTCGCTGCCATCCGGACTCGATCTGGTCGAGGACGGCGCGACGTTCGACGACATGGCTTTCGAGGAGGTCACGCACCTCCTGCTCCATCGAGCGGTTGTGACGCCTGGCGAGTGCCTTCAGCGACCGCACGACCTTCGCGGGCACGTTCCGCACGGTAATGGTGGGCATCTCGGCTCCTGTGCTAGCACTATGCTAGCACTGGTGCGGCGGCCCGACAAGCCGCTGCCTACTGCCTATTGCCTGCTGCCTGCTTCTCCATCAACCCGTCCAGATAGAACTGCATGAACGCGTCGCGCTTCGGCTCCAGGCACACCGTGACGGGCTTGCCGGCCGGGTCCACGCGTGTGAAGCCCTGGTCGTCCACCCGGATCGAGAGCGACGGCAGCCGGTTGAAGAACCGGCCGGGCCGGAGCGCCTCGGCCACGGCCATCTGGTCGTGCAGCGTCATGCGCGACTCGGGCGTCTCGATCCAGAGGCGATAGAGCGCCTCGAGCGATCGCGTCAGCGGCGAATCGAAGGATGCCAGCCGCGCCCGCTCCCCGGGGTTCAGCCTGATGTAGGTCGTCGAGTCGAGCGGCACCGTGGTGAGCGGCAGGCCCGCGGCATAGACCACCTGCGCATCGGCCGTCGAGCGCACGACGTTCCACTCGGCCACCGGCGCCGGCGACCAGGCATTCGGGCCGATCGATCCGCTCATCAGCACCACCCGCTTCGCGAGCGTTCCCAGCTTCGGCTCCTTGCGCAGCGCATCCGCGACGTTCTGCAGCGGCCCCACCGCGATCAGCGTGATCTCGCCGGGCTGCTTCCGCAGCGTCTCGACGATGAAGTCGGCGGCGGGCTGGTCGATGGGCCGCTTGGCGGTGAAGTCCTCGGCCCACGTGAACTGGTAGTCCACCTGGCTCGGCGGCGCGGTGCGGCGGCCCACGGCCACCGGCACGGCGTCGCGCGCCACGTTGTGGAGCAGCTTGCAGGCGACCTTCGCCCGTGCGGCCGTATCGCCGTCGGTGACGGTCACCCCGACCAGGTCCACCTCGGGCGAGGCCACCAGCAGCCCCAGCGCCCACGCATCGTCGATGTCGGAGCCGATGTCGGTGTCGAGCAGGACTTTGAGGCGTTCCTGCGCTCTACCGGCGTGCGGGAGGGCGAAGACGATGACCAGCGAGAGGAGGGCAGCACGCCGAATGCGGGTCATCGGTCCACCCCCTCGAGTTGGGTGGCCTCGAGATCCGCTTCGGGCACGCCGAGCCCCCGGAGGATCTGCCACGCCATGAGCTGGTTGCCGGCGGGGTTCATGTGCACGCCGTCCACCGTCAGCAGGTTGCGATCGGGGCCGGCAAGGGCGCGATACGCGCCAATCACCGTCGTGAACGCGGCGTTCAGATCGACGATGGGGCAGTGGTGCGCGGCGCCGAGGACCTTCATCGCGTCGATGTAGCCGGCGAGGCGCTGGTTCTCGGGCGACGAGAGGTTCTCGTGGATGACGGTCGGCGTGAGGAGGACGACCTTGATGCCGGCGTCCTCGGCGGCCGTGATCATGGCCTCGAGCTTCTCGCGGTAGAGCGGCAGCGGGACGCCGTTGGGCAGGCTGCCGTCGGGGTAGTCCTTGTGCGCCTGGAAATCGCGGAACGCATGCCACACGTCGTTCACGCCGACGTTGATGGTCACCAGGTCGGGCCTGGCCTGGATGACGTCGTGGTCGAACCGCGCCTGCATGTCGGTGGCCTTGTGGCCCGAGATGCCGGCGTTGACGATCTCGATGGGCGTGGAGGGATAGACGGCCGCGAGGTACTCGCCGAGCAGCGTGACGTAGCCGCCCGGCCGGCCGCCGGCCTGCGTGATGCTGTCGCCCATCGTGACGATCCGGTGGACGCCGGTCAGGAGCGGGGGCAGCGGAGGATCGGCCGCGACGCGGGCGACGGGCGCGAGGAGCAGGACGAGCGCGAACGTGACGAGACGCATGGGCGAATTCTACTCACTGGGGGGCTGGGGATCTGGGGATCTGGGGGGCTGGGGATTGGGGGGCTGGGAAAGAAACAGTGAGGCATCCGCTGCGCGAGGATGCCTCACCGTGGCCGGGGAGCGCGGGGCGTCCGAAGAGGGGCGTTCCGGGCCGCCTTCTCAACACTGGCCGGTATCCATGCGGAGGCCGGAGTGAACGGCCCGGAACGACTTGTCTCTCTCCGGTCAGCAAAGCAGGTGCCCGCGGCCGGGCTGGCTGGCACCGTGCGGTCGAAGTTGAGCCGCCTGAGCGGGTTGGAGTGCCGCGCCGGCTGAACGGTGACGGGATTTCCTTCGAGCAGGTCGGGCGTGGACCAGACGAACAACCCCAATCTGCAAGACGCGAGCACCTTGCTCCTTGACAGGCTCTCCTTGTTGAGCGAAAATAAAGCGAAAGTCGAGGAGAACCCCGCATGGCCCTTGCCACCCAGCGCGCTGCGCTCGAATCGCTGCTTCGTTCCCGCAAGCTCGACACCACGTTGACCTCCGCGCATCCGCTGCAGGAGCCGGCGCAGCGGGAGCAGATGCTGCCGTTCGGGCCGCCTGCCCTGGAAGAGGCGCTCTGTGGCGGTCTGGCGCGTGGTCAGGTCTCTGAAATCTCCGGCGGCGTGTCTTCGGGGCGGACCAGCCTGATGGTGAGCCTGCTGTCCCGCGCCACCAGTCGTGGCGAGCTGGTGGCGCTCGTGGATGCGCTCGATCGCTTCGACCCGCCGTCGGCGGCTGCCGCTGGCGTGGCGCTCGATCAGGTGTGCTGGCTCCGGGGCGACTCCGTCGCGGAGACACGGGCCGCGCTCGATCCCGGCTGGGAGCCCTCGCGTCCGCGGCCGGGCCAGGCCCGGCAGACGCCGCTCGGCCGCGAGGTGTCGCGCGCGCTGAAGGCGCTGGGGCTGGCGTTGTCGTCCGGCGTTTTCACCCTGGTGGTGCTCGACGTGGCCGACGTGCCCGTCCGCCTCCTGCGCGGCGTGCCCTTCACCACCTGGATGCGGCTGCACCGCCTGATTGCCGGCAGCGAGACGGCCTGCGTGCTCGTGACGCCGCAGCCCATCGGCCGCAGCGCGGGTGGCGCCTCCATCCGCCTCGAGCCGCGGCCGCCTGCGGGGGATGCCGCACCTGCACACGATTCTCCGGGCACGTTTCACGATCGTGTGCGCGCCAGCCGTCGTCCATTCCTCGGCACCGCCACCCGACCCGACCACGCGCCGTCTGCCGGGCCTGCCGGCGTGTGGCTGGGCACAGGTCCCTCCGCCCGCCGCTTCCGCGGCCTGAGCGTCCAGGCGCGGATCCAGGCCGGCCTGCACACGACGGCGTGCGCGCTCGAGCTCACGAACTGAGATTCAACCTCCCAACCTCCAACTCCCAATGAACCGATATCGCAATGACTTGGCTCGACACGATTGGGAGTTGGGAATTTGGGAGTTGGGATTTGACGAGTTATGTTCCTCTGCCTCCAGCTGACCGGTGCGGCCGATCACGTGGCGTCTCCTCAGACCGTGCTCCTCGAGGTGGCGCAGCAGTTCTCGCCGCGTGTGGCTCGCGCCGGCGACGGCGTGCTGTTCCTCGATCTCGAGGGCCTCGAGCGGCTGTTCGGTGACCCGCGCACGATTGCGGAAGCGCTCCGGCGGGCCCTGGCCGATCGCGGGCTCAGGGTGCACCTGGCCGTGGCCGGCACGCGGATGGCGGCCCGGTTGCTGGCCTCGGCGCGCGCCGGGATCTCGGTCGTGGCCGCCGGCGAAGAGGCGAGTGCGCTGGCGGCGTTGCCCATCGGGACGTTGACCGCGCTCGAGACGGACCCCGCGTCGCCGCTGGCCGCCCTGCTGCCGACGCTCCGGCGATGGGGGCTGCGCACGCTCGGCGATCTGGCGGGGCTGCCGCCGGCCGACCTCGCCTCGCGGGCAGGAGCGCAGGGGGTCGCGTTGCAGGCCGCGGCGCGCGGCAAGGACGACGGGCCGCTCGTGCCGCAGCGCGACGGGGAACGATTCGAGGCCACGGTGGCGCTCGAATGGCCGGTGGAGGGGCTCGAGCCGCTCTCGTTCGTGATTGGCCGTCTGGCCGACGAGGTGTCGGCGCATCTCGATCGACGCGGCCGGGCCGCCACCGTGCTCGCGGTGGATCTGCGGCTCGTCACGCGTGAGGTCTGGGCGCGGCGCCTCGATCTGCCCGCGCCCATGAAGGACGCGCGCACGCTCCGCACGCTGGCGCTGCTCGATCTCGAGTCGCACCCGCCGCCGGCGGCCATCGATGCCGTCACGCTACGCGCCGAGCCGACGCCCGCGCGCTCGCTCCAGCACTCGCTGCTCGAGCGGGCGCGCCCGCGACCCGAGCAGGTGGCCACGCTCATGGCGCGTGTCGGCGCGCTGCTCGGCCACGATCGCGCGGGCACCGCGGCGCTCCTCGACACCGATCGCCCGGGCGCCTTTCGCATGGCGCCGTTCACGGGAGCGGAGCGTCGGCCGCTGACGGACGCGCCGGCCCGCGCGGGGTTGCTCGAGACTCCACCGGCGGATCTCGAACGGTCGGGATCGGCGCTGCGGCGGCTCCGCCGGCCGGTGGCGGCCATGGTGGCCTCAGAGCTCGGACGTCCGGTGCACGTGCGGCTGGCGCGGGCGGGGCTGGCGGGCGGCCGCGTCACCGGCTGTGCCGGCCCATGGCGCACGTCGGGCGACTGGTGGGCTGCCTCGGCCTGGGATCACGACGAGTGGGACGTCGCGCTCGAAGATGGGGCGCTCTGCCGGCTGTTCCGCGACCGCCGGCAGGACCGGTGGTATCTGGAGGCACTCTATGATTGACGATTGGTCATTGACGATTGACGATTGACGATTGATGGGTTGCCGGCCGGCGCCACCGCGTGGCACGATTAGCGCCCATGCGCATCCTGTCGCGACCAGCCTCCGTCGGGATCCTCCTGATCGTCCTCGTGCTCACGGCAACCGCGCCGCGCGCGGCCGGAACGGCCGACGATCGCCGGGGGCTCGACTTCTACTTCATCGACACCGAGGGCGGCGCCGCCACGCTCATCGTCACGCCGGCCGGCGAGTCGCTCCTCATCGACTCCGGCAATCCGGGCGACCGCGATGCCGGACGCATCGCCGCCGCCGCGAAGGACGCCGGCGTCACCGCCATCGACCACTACATCACCACGCACTGGCACTCGGACCACGTCGGCGGCGCTCCGGCCCTCGCGAAGCTCCTGCCGATCCGGCAGACCTACGGCCACGCGATTCCGGATCCGCTCCCCGAGGACGTCGACGCCGCCCAGATCGACGCCTGGAAGTCACTGTCGGCGACGCCGCGCTTCCTCGAAGCCGGCGACGACATCAAACTGAAGGGCAGCCGCGGATCGCCCACGCCGCACCTGCACGTCGTCGCGGCCAACGGGCTGGTGGAGGGCGAAAAGCCGGGAGCGGCGGCTGTCACGACCTGCAACGACGGCAACGAGCCGAAGCCCGAGGACACCACGGACAACGCCCGCAGCCTGGGCATGGTGCTGTCGTTCGGCACGTTCAACCTGTTCGCCGGCGGCGACCTGACCTGGAACATCGAGCACAGGCTCACGTGCCCGAAGCTGCGCGTCCCGAAGGTGGACGTCTACCTCGTCGATCATCACGGCCTCGATCTCAGCAACAACCCGGCGCTCGTCGCCGCGCTCGACCCGCAGGTCGCCATCGTCAACAACGGTCCCCGGAAGGGCGCCGAGCCGCGGACGATGGAGCTGCTCGAGAAGCAGCTCCGCGACGTGGGGGTGTTCCAGCTGCACCGCAACGTGCGGGAGGGTGCGCGCAACACCGACCCGGCACGGATCGCCAACCCCGACGAGAACGGCGCGGGCACCTACATCCGCCTGCTCGTCGATCCCAATGGCTCCCATTTCACCGTGCTGGTGCCCTCGCGGAACACCGTGCGCCACTACGACTCGGAATAGCCATGGCGGACACGTTCGGCAACTTCATCGGCGGCCAGTGGGTGGGAGCCCGATCGGGCGCCACCTTCGAGAACCGCAACCCCGCGGACACGACCGACCTGGTCGGCACCTTCGCGCAATCGGATCGCGACGACGCGCGGGACGCCATCGCGGCGGCGGCCTCGGCGCAGCCGTCCTGGGCGGCCATTCCGCCGCCGAAAAGGGGCGAAATCCTGTTCCGCGCCGCCACCCTGCTCGAGGCGCGCGCCGACCAGGTGGCCCGCGAGATGACGCGCGAGGAAGGCAAGACGCTGCCCGAGGCCCGCGGCGAGGTGGGACGCGCGGTCAACATCCTGCGCTACGTCGGCGGCGAGGGCGCCCGGCTCGGCGGCCAGCACGCGCCCTCGGAGCGCGATCGCGTCTTCATTCAGACCCGCCGGCGTCCGCTGGGCGTCGTCGGGCTGATCACCCCCTGGAACTTCCCGATCGCCATACCGGCGTGGAAGGCGGCGCCCGCGCTCATCGCCGGCAACGCCGTCGTGCTGAAGCCGTCCGACCTCGCGCCGCTCTGCGCCGTCCGCCTCGTCGAGGTCCTCGCCGAAGCGGGCGTCGTGCCGGGCGCCATCAATCTGGTGACCGGGCCCGGGTCGAAGGTCGGCGCCGAGCTGGTGGAGAACGCCGCCGTGAAGGCGATCTCGTTCACCGGATCCGAGGCGACCGGCAGCGGAATCGCCGTGGAGGCCGCCAGGCGCCGCGCACGCGTGCAGCTCGAGATGGGCGGCAAGAACCCGACGGTCGTCCTCGCCGATGCCGACATCCCGGACGCCGTCAACGTCGTCACCAATGCCGCGTTCTTCTCGACGGGACAGCGCTGCACGGCCACCTCGCGCGTGATCGTCGAGGCGCCGATCGTCGAGCGCTTCACGGCCGCCCTCGCCGAGCGGGCGCGGGCGCTCAAGGTGGGCAACGGGCTCGAGCCCGGCATCGAGATCGGGCCATCGATCGACGAGCGGCAGCTGACGACGGTGCTCGACTACGTGCGCATCGGCACTGGCGAGGGCGCACGGCTGGTCGTGGGCGGCGAGCGGCTGCGCGAAGGGCCGCACGCCCGCGGCTACTTCTCGTCGCCGGCTGTCCTGACCGGCGTCGAGCCGGGCATGCGCGTCGCGCAGGAGGAGATCTTCGGACCCGTGCTTGCCGTGCAGACCGCCGACAATCTGGACCACGCCATCGACCTGGCCAACGGCGTCCGCTACGGCCTCTCGGCCGCGGTGTGCACGACCTCGCTCCGCTCGGCCTACGAGTTCGTCAACCGGATCGAGGTGGGCCTGGCCATGGTCAACCTGCCGTCGGCCGGCGTCGAGTACCACGTGCCGTTCGGCGGCTCGAAGGCATCGTCGCTGGGCATGCGCGAGCAGGGGCCGGTCGCGGTGGACTTCTACAGCGAGATCCAGACGGCGTACTTCAAATATTGATCATTGATGATTGACGATTGACGATTGAGATTGGAAGGCGCCGTTGAGGCTCTACAGGGGCGGGTTTGGCATCGCGGTCGAACACGGCGCCGCGTGGTTTCGAATCGGCGGGCTGGAGTGGGACGACATCGTCAACCACGACGAGCTCGCGACCTGGCTCCGCGAGACGGCGGACGCGTTCATGCCGATGGACCCGCCCGACCTGACGAGGCTGGCGCCGCCAGTGGGCAGCCAGGAGGTCTGGGCGGCCGGCGTCACCTACTACCGCAGCCGCACGGCGCGCATGGAAGAGGCGAAGTCGGCAGGTGGCGGCGACTTCTACGATCGTGTCTACGCTGCCGAGCGTCCGGAGCTGTTCTTCAAGGCCACGCCCCGCCGCGTGCGCGGGCACGGCGACCCGGTGCGCATTCGCAGCGATGCGCGCTGGAGCGTCCCGGAGCCCGAGCTCACCCTCGTGGTGAACGCGCGCGGCCGGATCGTCGGCTACACGATCGGCAACGACATGAGCTCGCGCGACATCGAGGGCGAGAATCCCCTCTACCTGCCGCAGGCGAAGGTGTACGACGGCAGCTGCGCCATCGGTCCGGCCGTGCTCGTCGCGGACGCCGCGCTGCCGCCCGAGACGGCCATCCGGATTGCCATCACCCGCGCCGGCCGCGTCGCGTTCCAGGGCGAGACGACGCTGGCGGCCATGAAGCGGCGGCCGGAGGAACTGGTCGAGTTCCTGTACCGCGACAACACGTTCCCGACCGGCTGCCTGCTGCTGACGGGCACCGGCATCGTCCCGCCGGACGACTTCACGCTGGCCTCGGGCGACGGCATCGCGATGACGATCGAACCGATTGGCACGCTCGTCAATCGCGTCGAGTGACCGTGCGCGCGCCGCGCGAGGGCCGGATGACCGTCCTGGCTGGCCGCTGGGCCGTCTGCCGGCTGGCCCCGCACGAGCCGCTGCCCGGCTGGGCGTCCGCGCCGGCGCCGCTGGCGGCTGTCGTCCGGACGTCGCGCGAGCTGTCGATCGTGGCGCCGGAAGAGCTCGTCCCCGACGGCATCCAGGCCGAGCGAGGGTTCGTCGTGCTCGAGGCGGCCGGCCCGATTCCGTTCGCGACCACCGGCGTGATCGCCTCGATTGCCGGCCCGCTCGCCGACGCCGGCATCAGCCTGGTCCCCCTCGGCACGTACGACACCGACTACGTGCTGGTGAAAGGCGCCGACCTCGATCGGGCGATGCGCGCGCTCGTGGCCGCCGGCTGGGACGTTCGTCGTGCGTAGCCGCACCCAGCGCCTCTGCGAGGAGGTTTTGATGCTTTCCGCCCTCCATTCCGACATCACCTGCCAGGCGGTTGACGCGATCGTCAATGCCGCCAACGAATCGCTGCTCGGCGGGGGTGGCGTGGACGGGGCGATCCATCGGGCTGCGGGTCCCGAGCTGCTGGAGGAGTGCCGCGCGATTGGCGGGTGTCCGACCGGCGAGGCGCGGCTGACACGCGGGTATCGCCTGCCGGCGGCCTACGTGATTCACACCGTCGGCCCACGCTGGCGCGGCGGCGGTCGTGGTGAGGCGGCGCTGCTCGAATCGTGCTATCGCCGCGTGATGGCGATCGCGCGCGAGCGGGAGCTCGGGAGCCTCGCCTTCCCCTCGATCAGCACCGGCATCTACGGGTTTCCGATCGATCGCGCCGCGCCGATCGCCGTGCGGACCGTGGAAGACGAGCTCGCCCGGAGCCCGTCCGTGACCGACGTGCGCTTCGTGTGCTTCAGCGAGGAAGACCTGAAAGTCTATCGGGAGATACTGGGGATTTCGTAGGGCCGAACTTATTTTACGATCGCCCCGTTCGTGACCGCGTCGATCAGCCGCTGCAGGGCGGCCAGATCGGCCGGCGCGAGCGTGCCCTCGAATCCAAGCGCCTCGACGGACAGGCGAGGGGAGGCGGCCATTTCACGCAGCTCCTGGAAGGCCATCTTCGCGACCACCGTATCGTTCAGGCACGTCTCGCAGCTTGCCGTGAACTGGTAGGTGCGGCCGGACCCCGTGAGGTCGTACATCCGGCCGTCGGCCGTCCGGAAGTGCAGCACCGGCTGACGCAGCCGCGTGGGGAACGCGATGCCGTTCGACTGCGCGCGCACGGTCACGACGTCGGGCGTCGAAGCCAGCTTGCGCCCCGGGAACGTCACGGTGAAGTTGAGGATGACCGGTCGCGGCCCCTCTTCGGTGCCTTCGGGCTCCACGTTGATCCAGACCTGCGACTGGTCGAGCGCATCGAAGTAGAAGGCGCCCAGCTCCCGCGGCTGCTGCGTGTTGTTGACGGGAATGACGGCAGCCAGGAGAAGGACTGCCGCGAGCATGACATCCATTCCCGCATCTTAGAGCCTGTCCGGGGCAGGCCCTTCGCTGCGCTCCTCATTCATTTCATTGCTCCATTCCGCCCTCTGCATTCCGCACTCCGCATTCCGCATTGAGTAGTGGTTCTCGCCCCGCTCCCCCCAATATCTGCAGGCTTGAACCCCCTTCCTGAGGTCACTATGATGTAGCGAAGAAAAAGCGAAAATGACCAAATATGCCGAGCTGCATGCCGCGTCAGCCTTCTCGTTTCTCCGGGGAGCGTCGCTGCCGGAAGCGCTCGTGGAGCGTGCCGCCGCGCTTGGCTACGAGGCCGTGGCACTGGTCGATCGCGACGGTGTTTACGGCATCCCGCGCTTTCACAAGGCCGCCCTCGCCGCCGGCCTGAAGCCCATCGTTGGCGCCGAGCTGACGATGGCCGTTGGCAATCGTCAATCGTCAATCATCAATCGTCAATTGAACGTGCCGGTGCTCGTCGCCTCGCGCGCCGGCTACCAGAACCTGTGCCGGCTGATCACCGCGATGAAGCTGGACGCGCCGAAAGGCGAGGGCGCGCTCACGCTCGAGGATCTGGACGGGCAGGTGGGGGGCCTCGTCGCGCTCGCGGGCCGCCAGCTGCTCTCGGGGCGACGTCATGGCGTCGGCGGCCTGCTGGATCGGCTCGTCGGCATCTTCGGGCCGGCGAACGTCTACGTCGAGCTGCAGCGGCACTTCGACCGCGAGGAGGCGATCGACAACGAATCGCTGGCTGATCTGGCGGCCGCCTATCGCGTGCCGCTCGTCGCGACCAACGGCGTGCGTTTCGCCGCGCCCGACGAGCGCCCGCTGCACGACGTGTTCACCTGCCTGGCCCACAAGACCACGCTGGCGGAGGCCGGACGCCGGCTGGTCGGCAACGCCGAGCGGTACCTGAAGTCACCCGAGGCGATGTCGGCGCTCTTTGCCGATCGTCCCGAGGTGATTGCAGCGTCCGGGGAGCTGGCGATGCGGCTCGAGTACACGATGGCCGATCTCGGCTATCGCTTCCCCGAATATCCGGTGCCGCCGGGCGAGACGATGGCGTCGTTCCTGCGGCGCATCACGCAGGTGGGGGCGCGCGAGCGGTACCGGCCGTATCACGATCGCGCGCGGGCGCAGATCGCGCGCGAGCTGGATCTGATCGAGAAGCTCGAGCTCTCGGGCTACTTCCTGATCGTCTGGGACCTGGTGAACTTCTGCCGGCAGCGCGGGATCCTCGTGCAGGGCCGCGGCTCGGCCGCCAACAGCGCCGTGTGCTACAGCCTCGGCATCACGGCCGTGGACCCGGTGGGCATGGATCTGCTCTTCGAGCGCTTCCTGTCGGAAGAGCGCGGGGAGTGGCCCGACATCGATCTCGACCTGCCGAGCGGCGACCGGCGTGAGCAGGTCATCCAGTACGTCTACCAGCGGTACGGCCGGCACGGCGCGGCGATGACGGCCAACGTGATCACGTACCGCGGCCGGAGCGCCACGCGCGAGGTGGGGAAGGTGCTCGGCTTCGACGATGCGCTCGTCGGCCGGCTGGCAAAGCTGATGAACCGGTTCGAGTACACCGACAGCACCGAGACGTTGACGCGGCACCTGCGCGAGGTCGGGGTGGACATCACCGAGCCGCGGATTCTGCAGTTCGCGGACCTCTGGCACCGGATGCAGGACCTGCCCCGGCACCTCGGCCAGCACAGCGGCGGCATGGTCCTCTGCCAGGGGCGGCTCGATGCCGTCGTCCCGCTCGAGAACGCGAGCATGCCCGACCGCGTGGTGGTGCAGTGGGACAAGGACGACTGCGCCGACATGGGCCTCATCAAGGTCGATCTGCTCGGCCTCGGCATGATGGCCGTGCTCCAGGACGCGTTGTCAATCGTCAATCACCAGTCCTCAATCCGCAATCCGCAATCCGCAATCGTCAATCCGCAATCCGCAATCGTCAATCAATCGTCAATCGTCAATCCTCAATCGTCAATGCTCGACCTCGCGCATTTACCCCCCGACGATCCCGCCGTCTACCGGATGCTGCAGACGGCCGACACCATCGGGCTCTTCCAGGTGGAGTCGCGCGCGCAGATGGCGACGCTGCCGCGCCTCAAGCCGGCCTGCTTCTACGACATCGTCGTGCAGGTGGCGATCATCCGGCCCGGCCCCATCGTCGGGAAGATGGTGCACCCGTACCTGAACCGGCGCGCGGGGCGCGAGCCGGTGGCGTATGCGCATCCCTCGCTCGAGCCGATTCTGAAACGCACGCTGGGCGTGCCGCTCTTCCAGGAGCAGCTGCTGCGGATGGCGATGGTGGCGGCCGGCTTCACCGGCGGACAGGCGGAGGAGCTGCGGCGGGCCATGGGATTCAAGCGATCGGAGAAGCGGATGAAGGTCATCGAGACGCAGTTGCGGGAGGGCATGGCACGGCAGGGCATCACCGGCGAGGCGGCCGAGGACATCATCACGTCGATTGCCTCGTTCGCCCTGTACGGATTTCCCGAGTCGCACGCGGCGAGCTTCGCGCACATCGCGTATGCCAGCGCGTACCTGAAGGTCCACTATCCGGCGGTGTTCTACACGGCGCTGCTCAACAACCAGCCGATGGGGTTCTATCATCCCGCCACGCTGGTGAAGGACGCGCAGCGCCGCGGCGTGCACTTCGCCCCCATCGACGTCGAGACGTCGGGCTGGGACTGCCGCATCGAGACGGACGGCCGCGTCCGGCTGGGCCTGCGCTACGTGGCGGGCCTGCGCGAGCCGGTCGGCCGCGCCATCGAAGCTTCCGTCCTCGCTCCGTCCCATCCGCCCGCCCGTTGTCCGAAGTGCGGCTGCGACGACGCCTCGCTGCTCGAAGTACAGGGATCAGGGATCAGGGGTCAGGAATCAGGCGGTCTGGCCCCTGGCCCCCAGCCCCTGGCTCCTGGCTCCGGGCCCCTGGTCCCTGATCCCTGGTCCTGCTTCTGCAACCTCTGCGCCCACGACTGGACCGAGCCCGCCGAGCCGCCACGGAAGTTCTCGTCCATTGAAGATCTGATCCGGCGGACCGGCGTGCGGCGCGACGAGCTGGCGGTGCTGGCCGAGATTGGCGCGCTGGCGGGATACGGCTACGACCGCCGCGCGGCGCTCTGGCAGATCGAGAAGGCCGTCAGGCCCGAGGGAGAGCTGTTCGAGGCGGCGACTCGTGCCGGACAGGCCGTCCCGGACTCGTCACCCCTGCCGTCCATGACAGGGGTCGAGCGGATGTCGGCCGACTACGCCGGCACCGGGCTGACCATCGGCCCGCACCCGATGACGTGGCATCGCGACGCGCTGGCGCTGAAGGGCGTGCTGCGGGCCGTGGACCTGCCGCGCCACCGGCCGGGACGCCGCGTGCGCGTGGCCGGCTGCGTCATCACGCGCCAGCGGCCCGGCACCGCCAAGGGCTTCGTCTTCCTGACGCTCGAGGACGAAACCGGCATCAGCAACGTCATCGTCCGGCCCGACGTGTATGAGGAGCAGCGGGTGACGGTGGTGGAGGCGCCGTTCGTCATCGTCGAGGGGCTGCTGCAGCAGGAAGACGGTGTGACGGCGGTCCGGGCCGAGCGGGTCCACCGGCTGGAGGGGCCGACGCCGCCGGTGGAGTCGCACGATTTCCGGTGAGATGGCGCTGTTCTGTTACCCCGGGCGGCCGCCGCGTCCGTGTCCGCCCCTTCGCAGCAATCTGTGGGTGACGGAGCGTTCTGAAACCACGGCGGCGGTGGGAGTCAACGCGCGGCACGCCAGCGAGGCTTCCGGCGATAGAATCGCCGCGCCAGCTCGATGAACGCGTCGCGCAGCGGCTCGCGGGCGCGGTCGGCGCTCCATGCAATCCCGATGTCCCACGCCGCCTCTGGCAGCGCGAGTGGCCAGGTGCGTACTCCTGGAATGCCGCGGAACACCGACGCGCTTGGCACGAGCGCGACGCCCATGCCCGCCCGGACGAGCATCAGCACCGTGAACAGCTCGCTCGCCTCCTGGACGATATTCGGCGTGAAGCCGGCGGCGCGGCAGACCGCGAGCACGTGATCGTAGAAGCTCGCCGACGTCGTTCGCGCAATCGTGATGAAGGGCTCGTGCGCGACGGATGCGAGCCCGTCGCGCGACCGCCAGCCGCGTTGCGAGCCGACGGCGGCCACGAGCCGCTCGTGCAGAATCGGGCGCGCGACGATGCGCCGGTCGTCGACCGGCAGGCGCACGAAGCCCACGTCGAGGTCGCCGCGTACGAGCGCGGCCAGCTGCCCGGGCGTCGACATGTCGCGCATGCGCAGATCGACGCGCGGAAACGCGGAGCGGAACCGCAGCAGCACCGTGGGCAGCAGATCGAGCAGCGTGGCGACGCCGAATCCGATCCGCAGCACGCCGAGCTGCCCCCGCGCCGCCAGCGTCGCCGCCTCCATGGTCGCGGCCGCCTCGCGCAGGAGCGGCCGGGCGCGAGCCAGCAGCACCTGGCCGGCAGTGGTCAGGCGGACATCGCGATAGCGCCGCACGACGAGCGGGCCGCCGACCCGCTGTTCCAGACGCTGAATCTGTTTGCTCAATGCCGGCTGCGTGACGTGCAGCTCGTCGGCGGCCCGCCCGAAGTGCAGGTGATTGGCGAGCGCGACGAACGCCCGGAGCTCCGCCAGTTGATCCATTCCTGCATGTTATCGTGAGTGGCCTGAACCTTCATTGGACAGAATCGATAGGCTGCGCGACACTCGTCCCGTTGGAGGACTGGCATGCCGGAGGCATCCGTCACTGCGGCCGTCGGGATCGCCCGATGATGCGCGGTGACAACGCTGCGGAGATCGGGGAGGCCGCCCGCCGTTCGACGCTGCGGATCGACTGCGACGCCGTCCTCTTCGACATGGACGGCACCCTCGTGGACTCCACGGCCGTGGTCGAGCGCCACTGGCGCCGCTGGGCCGTGGAGCACGGCGTCGATCTTGCCGGGATCCTGCGTGTGTCGCATGGCCGCCCCACCATCGAGACGCTGCGGATCGTCGCGCCGCACCTCGCGACGATCGACGAAGCCGCGCGGCTCGACGCCGGGGAGGCCGTCGATTCCGACGGGCTGCGGCCGGTGCCGGGCGCACTGGACCTGATCGCGTCGCTGCCGCCGGACCGTTGGGCCGTCGTCACGTCCGCCGGCGTTGCGCTGGCGACACGGCGGCTCCAGGGCGCCTCGATTCCGCTCCCGCGCGTGCTCGTCACCGCTGACGACGTGCCGCACGGCAAGCCCAATCCGCTGGGCTACGTCGAGGCGGCCCGCCGCCTCGGCGCCACGCCTTCGCGATGCCTCGTGATCGAGGACGCGCCCGTCGGCATCGAGGCAGGCCGCGCTGCAGGATCCGTCGTGATTGGCGTCACCACGACGTTCCCGATCCTGACGGGCTGCGATCACGTCATTCCCGACCTGCGGGCGATTCGGGTGGTGGATCTGTTGGCGTCGGGTGTTCGCATCGAGGTCCGTGCCTGATACGGCCGATTCTGGTGGACGGTCAGCCAGGCAGGACCGGGCGATTCATACGCCGAGACCGCCGATGACGTGCCGTGCCACGTCGACGTCGTCGAGATAGCCGATGATGCCGTGATGGTTGTCGGTGGAGTTGTGGACCCGGTTGTTGTTCTCGACGGCCGGTTGAACCGGGAAGTTGTTGACGTCGAGCGGGTAGAGCGCGACGACGTCCTTCGGATCGAACGCGTTGTACCAGGCGCTTACCGGCGGGTAACGGAGCGGGAGAAACTGTCGGCGAATGGCGCGAATCGCCAGCGGCGAACCGACTGTGAGGAACAGCGGCACCCGCAACCGTCTGGGGTCCGTTGCACATGGTACGCAACGACGGTGCCGAGTGAGTGGGCGACAACGACAGTCGGTCTTGGCGGTGACTCCCGGCCGTGTGGTCACGGACTCCAGCTTCTGTCCGGAGATCGAGAAACCGGATCGCAAGGCCACGCCCGCGGGCACCGCGCGCGCTGTGAAGATCGAACTGCTGGCCGCGGCGAATCCCGAGCTCCTCGCCAGTAACTCGACCTTGGCGCCCGCGCTCGGCGTGGCGCCCGCGATGTCGAGGCCGATTGCCGTGCTCGCGACGTCGGACAACATGGGCGCCGGACGTGGCACCTCCTGCTCGAGATAGCGTCTCAAACGGCGGTTTGGTATCACCGACCGGCCGTCCACCCTCGCGACCATGTTCTCGAACGGGCGGCGAAAGGCCTCGAGAAGGCATTCCGTGTAGATGCCTTTGGCCGCGGCCACGCTGTCCGCCAGGGCGATTTCCCATGCGGGGTCGCCAATTCGCGTCGCCAGGAACTGGTCCACGTCCGTGCGCACGTTGGACCGAACCCTCGGAGGACGGAACAGCTCGCTTCCCCGAACGTGTTCGACGCGGGCGGTCTCCCGTCTCGATCGGCAGGCGTCCGAGATGACAACGACGTTTCGTATTCCGGACTCGCGCGCAAGGTCCCGGCTCTCGCTCAGGCTGACGGCGGGGCACCGCGAACGCCACCTGGGCCGCGATGAAGCCGCTGCTCTGAGCGGCGGCAGATCGCCCGCCTGGTTGACGCCGATGACGACAGCAGCTGGAGTTGCACGATTTCCGCTGAGCCGCGTATGGAATAATTCCGCCATGTCGGACTCGCACGCGGCTGTCTCCAGCCCCGATCGCCGCTGGAGCCGCCAACCGGGCCTCCTGCTGGCGCTGGCCGTGCTGTTGCTGCACGCCTGGTGGCTGCGTGGGCTTGCCGAAGACGCGTTCATCTCGTTCAGGTTTGCCCGTCACCTGGCGCTGGGGGCCGGGCTGACGTGGAATCCCGGTGCACCGCCGGTTGAGGGCTACACCAACTTCCTGTGGGTGATACTCGAAGCGGCGTGTCTGAAGCTCGGGCTGAATCTGGTAGATGCGATTCCGTTGATCGGTCTTGCACTCGCCGCCACGACGGTCGTGCTCGTTCATCGCACCCTCGTCGGGCGGCTCGAGTGTGACGAGCGGACCGCCACGCTGTCGGTGTGCCTGCTCGCACTCGCCGGGCCCATTGCGGCCTGGGCCGTCTCGGGCATGGAGACGCCGCTGTTCACGTGTCTGGTCTGGCTCGCCTTCGACGCCTCCCTGGGGGGCGGCACCCTCATGCCGGCCGCAGCCTGGCTCGTTCTTGCCTCGTTGACACGTCCGGAAGGCGCCCTTGTCGCCGCGCTCCTCCTCGGCGGCGGCCTGGTGTTGCGCCTGCTCACAGGCAAGGGGCCGACCGTGCGCCGCCACGTGTCTGCGGCGGTCGCATATCTGGTGGCCTTCGGCGCGTACGTCGCCTGGCGCTGGCACTACTTCGGCTGGCCGTTCCCCAACACGTTCTACGCGAAAACGGGCGGCGGGCTCGAGCAGTGGCTCCGCGGGACGCTGCTGACGGGGCATTTCGTCTTCGAGTTCCTCCTGCCGCTGGTGCCCTGGATCTTCGTGGCCTGCTGGGCGGCTGCGGCGCCAGGGCTTCACACGATCCTCGTCGCGCTGGAGCGACAGCACCGCCGCCGGGCCGCAGGCCTCGCGGCCGTTGTCGCGGGGGTGTACACGCTGTACGTCATGGCCGTCGGCGGCGACTACATGGCCATGCATCGGTTCTTCGTGGTGCTGCTGCCGTTCTGGTACCTCGTGCTGGCCTTCCTCGTCGATCCGCTGGTGAGACGAAGCCGCGAGTCTCGCGGGACGCGTGCGGCGCTCTGGGCCCTGGTCGCGTGGTCGTGCGTGGCCACCGCCGTCCATTCAACGCCGGTGGATACGCTGTTCTTCGTCAGGCCCAGTCAACAGCACGGCAACTACCAGGGCGTACAGCTCGAACGCTGGCACGTCTCACGTCTCTCCACGATCGGCCGGTTCTTCGAGCGCTACAGGCGGACGCCCCGGGAGAGTCTCGGGACGGCCGCGATTGGCGCCATCGGGTACTACGCCGACATGCCGATCGTCGACTTCCACGGGCTGGTGGATGTGCACATCGCACACGAGCCCGTGCCGCGACGATTCGGCTCCGGGCGACCAGGTCACGAGCGGCACGATTACCCGTACATCCTCGATCTGCGACCGACGTACCTGATGTTCTCCCGCGACCTGACGCCAGCGCCGGTGGACCTCGAGCACTATCTCCCGCGCGAAATGCCCGACGCGGTCCGCGAGCGCATCGACCGGGAGTACGAGCCTGTGTCGGTCTGGCTGGACGACCCGGGGAATCAGGAGGCCGGCTACTTCACCTTCTACAGGCGTCGCGCGGAGGAGCCCATGGTGAACCCGGTGCCGCCTGTCGGGTCACGGCCAATGGTGGAGAAGGTCGGCCTTGACCGGGCCGCCGAGCGCAAGGCCGCGGCGGACACGCCACCGACGGGAGAGCGGCCCGCGCCGCACCCGCCGACGACGGAGTTGTCGGGCACGATCGTGCTGGGCGGCGCCGCGCTGGCGGCGGCGGCCCAGGCCCACGCGGTCCCGGACCGCGTCTACAACCTGCTGCGCGGACTGAACCGCGAACCGCGAACCGAGTCCTCATGTCGCTTGCAGCGACGCCCTGACACAATGAAGATGAGCGGCCGCGGGAACAGGAGCTGGCGGGGTGGCTGCAGCGCGAAGAGGCGACGCACGTGGCGGCCACGTCACGAAAACCTCGCGGCGGTTCGGCACGATGACGGCCGACCTGGTGGCAGCCGGTGTGGAACATCCTCGAGTCCCACGTCACCATCGTGCTGGTCAATCCGCGCGATGTGCGGCAGGTGCCGGGGCGCAAGACGGATGTGAATGACGCGGAATGGCTCGCGCAACTGCTCCAGTACGGGTTGTTGCGTGGCAGCTTCGTCCCGCCGGCGGTGTTCCGCGCGTTGCGGGATCTGACCCGGGGGCGCGCCAAGCTCGTGGACCAGACGACGGCGGTGGCAAATCGGATCCACGCCGTGCTGCACGACGCCAACATCAAATTGGGCTCGGTCGCGAGCGACATTCTGGGCGTGTCGGGGCGCGCGATGCTCCAGGCGATCGTCGACGGCGAAACCGATGCGCACCGGCTAGCCGATTTGGCCCGGCGCTCGCTGCGGCGCAAAATGGGCGCGTTGCAACTGGCGCTCGAGGGCCGCGTCACGGACCACCATCGCTTCCTCTTGAAACGCCTGCTGGGCCAGCTCGCCTTCCTCGAAACGGAGATCGTGGCGTATGACCAGCAGATCGCCGAGACCAGCCGCCCTTTCGTGGCGATCCTGGAGCGGCTCGACACGATGCCGGGGGTGAATCGCCGCACCGCTGAGAATCTCCTCGCCGAGTTTGGCGACGACATGACGGTGTTTCCCAGCGCGGCGCATCTGGCCTCCTGGGTGGCCCTGTGTCCCGGCAATCATGAGACCGCGGGCAAGCAGCGGACGGGCACCACGCGCCACGGCAATCGGTGGGCGCGTCGGGCCTGCACCGAAGCGGCCTGGGCGGCCAAGAACACCCACCACTCCTACGCGGCGGCCCAGGTCCGTCGCCTGGCCGCCCGGCGCGGCGCCAAGCGTGCCGCGGTCGCGGTTGCCCATCATCTCCTCGTCGCCGCGTACTACATCATTCGCGATCACACCACCTATCGCGACCTCGGGGCCGATCATTTCGAACGTCTCGCTCCCAGTCAGCTCACGCGGGATCTCGTCAAACGTCTCGAGCGCCTCGGCCACAAGGTCACCTTGGAGGCCGCGGCCTGAATCTTCGTAGCAGAACCGTGAACCGCGAACCGTTCCGCGAAGCGGGTTACGGCCTGACCTTCCGCCCGTAGCCGAGCTCGGCGGCGCCGGTCACGAAGTGGTCTGCGCCGGTCGTGAACGTCGCCTCCGCGGCCAGGAACAGGCAGAGCCGTGCAACCTCCTGCGGCGCGCCCATCCGGCCGAGTGGCTGCGCCGCTTCGCCGTCGGCGCGCGTCCGCCCCGGATCTGGCGACTGCTCGATGGCCTCCTGCCAGAGCGGCGTGTACACGTTGCCTGGCGACACCGCATTCACCCGCACGCCGTAGCCCGCTTCATCCACCGCCATCGCCTTCGTCAGGCCGAGCACGCCACCCTTCGTGGCGACATACGTCGTGGCATGGTGCTGGCCGATCGTCGCCACCAGGCTCGCGATGTTGACGATCGAGCCGCCCGTGCGGCGCAGCCACGGCAGCGCGGTCCTGCACGCCACGAAGACGCTGACGAGGTTCAGCTCCAGCAGCGCGCGGAACTCGTCTGCCGTGAAGTCGTCGATCGGCTTGTGGGGCGGGTGCCAGCCGGCGTTGTTGACGAGACAGTCGATGCGCCCGTAGCTGTCGCCCACCTCGCGGATCATCTGCTCGAGGTCCCGCGCAATCGACACGTCGCAGAGGGTGAAGACGGCGCGGCCGGGTCCCGCCGCCGTGACCGCGTCCGCCAGTTCCGCGCCGCCCTCCGGCTGGTGTGAGCAGAAGACCACCGTTGCGCCTGCAGCGCCGAACACCTCGACCGTGGCCTTCCCGATCCCCTTCGTGCCACCCGTGACGATGACGACCTTGTCGGTGTACTGCACGGGGGAATACTAACTCACGTCGGTCAGTTCGGCCGGAGGCTCTCTCGTGCCGCCGTCGGGCCGATGTGCTCGGCCTGCCGGAGCAGCGTCCCGTGGTCCACGGTCTGGCCGGTCCGGGCGATCACCTGGTAGTCCAGCGTGTCGGCCGAGACTTCCATCAGCATGAAGCTGAGGTCGGTGTCGAAGCCGGCTTCGTGCAGCGGGCCGTGCACGATATCGCCCGCCCGGAGCTTCCCGGCCGACCCGGCGATGAAGTACTGCACGCCGTGCTGGGGCCTGATCCGCTCGTAGAAGTGCTCGTGCCCCGCCAGCGCGACGTTCACGCCGTACTTCTCGAAGAGGGGCTCGAGCCGGGCACGGAGCGCCAGGTCGGATCCGTGTTTCCGGCCCGACGAGTAGACGGGGTGGTGCATGTAGGCGATCTTCCAGCTGGCTTTCGAGGCGGCCAGCGCATCCTCGAGCCACGCCAGCTGCGCCGCGCCCATGGCCGTGCTGTCGAGCGCGAAGAACTGCACCGACTGCCGGGCGAAGGTGTAGTACCGCTTCCCGTCCATGTGGAACGGGGGATAGGTCAGCTGGATCCGCGCCTCGTCGTGATTCCCGATCGCGGCGTGGAATGTCACGCCGCCCTCGAGCAGGCGCCGGTACGGCTGTTCGAACTTCAGGAAGAAATCGCGCGGCTGCTGTCCGCCGTAGATGTTGTCACCCAGCATCAGGACGAAGTCGAACGGGAACTTGTCGTGGGCGTTCACGAGCTCGCCAGCCGTTTCGTACTGCCCGCGGCTGCCGCTGCCGCTGTCACCGATGACGGCAAACCTGACCGAGTCCGCCTTCCCGGGCAGCAGGATGTCGGCCGCCCCGAGCAGGGCCGGAAGCGCGAGCAGCAGGGCAGCGGCACAGGCGAGGGAGCGTCGCATGGCGCCTGTCGCTAGATGGCCTCGGCTTCCCCGGCTCCGAGGTCGCTCCGCTCGGGAGCGCTCGATGGGCCCGGAGGGGCCACGTCGCCCTGCAGCCGCTCACGGATGGCACGTACTGCGGCGCCCACCTTGAACGACGTGTTGAAGATGTGCTCCACCCGCAGCGGTCCGGCCAGGGCGTACCGCCCCACGGCGGCCAGTCCGGCCGACGCGACGCAGCCGCAGTTGGCGCAGTCGGGCGTGCCGCCGAACTGGCAGGGCGTGATGCGCGTCTGCAGGTCGGCCGACACCGTGTAGGTCACGCGGGAGAAAATGCAGTCTGCCGGCGAATCCGGCGGCTCGGCATAGACCTCGATCATGCCTTTCGGCATCTCGACCTTGGAGTAGCGCTGGCGGAGCGCCAGCAGCGTCGCCACCACGTCGCGCCGGTTCGCCGGCGTGAGCTTCTCGGCGGACTCCTCGCCCACCTGCGGCGTGTAGAGGCTGAACCAGACCTTGCGGCAATACGGCTGCGCCTGCCAGAACCGCGCGAACTCGTCGAGATACCCGTCGCGCTGCACGAGCTGGCGGGTCACGGTGCAGTGCACCACGACCCGCTGCCCGACGATGTGCTTGAGGATGCGTTCGTAGGTGGCCGGGGCGCGCCGGACGTCGTGCTCGGCGGGCAGGCCGTCGATCGACACGACCACCGACAGACGGGGAATGCTGGCCCACTCGATCGGAATGGGACGCACGGCGCTCGTAACCACCTGCACGTGCAGGCCGCGCGTCGACAGCTGCGGCAGCAGTTCGTTGAGCTCGCGGAAGCGGACGAGCGGCTCGCCGCCGACGATCGAGACATGGACGGGCTTGTGCCGGTCCACGAGCTTGTGCACGCCGTCGATGAGCGCCTGGCCCTTGAAATCGCGGACGTCGCGCAAAGTGGTCACGCCACCGAGGTGGTCCTCGCCATAGGCATAACAGCCGGGGCAGCGCAGCGGGCATTCGCGCGTGATTTCAATCGACAACGACGGCGCATAGCCCCGCAGTATCCGTCCCCACGAAGTAAAGATCCCGTCCAATGATGCCTCCCGACGAACCGGCACGGACATCGTGCGACCGTCACATCACTATATCAGGCCGCTCAGGCACCCTGCGGCATCGGCCGAGCGCCGGTGCCTGCCAACCGATGCTATCTTTACTGCCATGATCGAGCGGCGTCGTTCGGACATTTCCGGCTGGGGCGTCTACGCCACCGAGAACATCAACAAGAACAAGCGCATCATCGACTACGCGGGTGAACGGATTTCGCACAAGGAAAGCGTCAAGCGCGAGGGACGCTACCTGAAGAACGGGCAGATCTGGTGCTTCACGGTCAACAACCGTGTCGTGGTGGATGCCGGCGTCGGCGGCAACATCGCGCGGTTCATCAACCACTCGTGCACGCCGAACTGCTACTCCCACATCGTCGAGGGCGTCATCTGGATTCGAGCGGCACGGAACATCCGCAAGGGCGAAGAGCTGAGCTACGATTACAACACCACCGGCGACGCCGAGATCCCGTGCCGGTGCCGTCCGGGCTGCACGCACAAGCTGTGAGGGTCTCGAGCCTCGTCTATCTCCACGGCTTCGCATCGTCGCCGCTCTCCTCGAAGGCGCGCTTCTTCGCCGGCCATGCCGGGCGCGCCGGTCTCAGCTTTGCCTGTCCCGACCTGAATCAACCCGATTTCCGTTCCCTCACCGTGACGCGCATGCTCGACCAGGTGGATCACGTCGTCGCCGCGCAGCCACCTGGCGCGGTGGCCCTCGTGGGATCGAGCCTGGGGGCGTTCGTGGCGCTGCACGCGGCGGCTCGCCCGGGACCGACGGCCAGCCGGGTGGATCGGCTGGTGTTCCTGGCGCCGGCGATGGACCTGGTGCCGAGCCTGGAGCAGGAGTGCGGGCCCGAGCGGCTGCGCGAGTGGGAGGCGACGGATCGGTTCGAGATCTTCCATTACGCCTCGGGCGCTCCCCGCGAGCTCGGCTGGGCCTTCATGGCGGACGCGCGGCGCTTCGATGCCTACGCCGTGCACGTCCCGATGCCCACGCTCGTCTTCCAGGGTCGCCGTGACGAGGTCGTCTCCCCCGTATCCGTCGAGCGGTGGGCGAGCGGCCGGCCCCCGGTCGAGCTGCGGCTCCTGGACGACGGGCATCAGTTGCTCGAGCACCTGGACGAGCTCTGGGCTGGTGCCGCGCGGCTTTTCGAGGTGGACGGGTGAGGCTGGCCGCGTTGTCGTCCTTCCTGACGGCGCTCCTGCTGGCACCCCAGGGCGCGAACCCTCCGCCGGCCAACGCCGATCGCGCCGCGTGGCAGGTCGTGGACCTGGCCACGATGAAGGTCGTCGAGAGCCAGCACCCCGATCGGCTCGCGGCCCCCGCGCCCCCGGGCTCCTTCATGAAGCTGCCGACGCTGGTCGCCGCGCTCGCCAGTCACACGATCTCGAGGACCTCGCGCGTGGTCTGTCGCGGCGAGGCCGATGTCGCAGGCCACGTGATCCGCTGCAGCCACCCACGGGTGCGGCACGCACTCCGGCCGGACGAGGCACTCGCCCTCTCGTGCAACGTGTATTTCGCGACGATTGCCGAGCGCCTCCCGCGGACGCGGCTGAACGGCGTCCTCACCGCCCTCGGCCTGCCGCCGGTGCCGGCGTCGGCACCGATGCCGCTGGCGGCCACCGGTCTCCAGGGCACCGCGGTGCCGCCGGAAGCGCTGCTTCGCGCGCTGGCGCGCCTCGTGATGGATCCCGCCACGGTCCCGCTGGGGGACGAGGACCGGCGGGTCGTGCTCGACGGCCTGCGAGGCTCGGCGCTCTACGGCACGTCGAGCGCGTTCGCGATGCACGGCGTGGAGGCGCTCGCCAAGACGGGTACCGCGGACGCTCCGGGCGGCGGAGTGCAGGGCCTGGTCGTCGCGTTGTGGCCCGCGGCGGCGCCGGTCCGGGGGATTGTCCTCGTGGCGCCGGGTGTCTCGGGGATGGACGCCGCCGATCTCGCCGCGCGCATCGCGGCGGGGCGGGGCGACGCGCCCACCAGCGAGCAGCCTGGCACCGGTGCAGCTGCCGGCGCGCCGGAGACGCCCGTGGATGTGACGCCGGCCGGCCCGGTCCTCCGTATCGGCACACCCCGCCCGGGAGGCGGCTACGACGTCCGGACGCTGCCGCTCGAGGACTACGTCGCGCGCGTGCTGGCGGGGGAGGCGGCGCCACACAGTCCGCCCGCGGCGCTCGAAGCGCTGGCGATTGCGGCGCGGACTTTCGCGCTGGCGAACCGGGGCCGGCACCGCCGCGACGGGTTCGACCTCTGCACGCTCACGCACTGCCAGGTTCTCCGCGATCCGGATGCGCCGGCGCGGGCCGCCGTCCAAACGACGGCCGGCAGGGTCCTGACCTGGCATGGCGCGCTGGCACAGGTGTTCTACACGGCCTCCTGCGGCGGCGTGAGCGAGGTGCCCTCGGCGGTCTGGCCCGGCGCTGACGATCCGCCGTACCTCCGCGTCCGGCGGGATCGGGCCTGCCGGGGGGAGCCGCACTGGTCGTCGGAGATTCCCGCGCCCGATCTCGACCGGGTGCTGCACGGCGCCGGGTTCACGGGAGGCCGCCTGCGCGATCTGCGGCGCGACGGACGCACCCGCTCGGGTCGCGTGGCGCGGTTGCGACTGGTGGGCCTGGCGCCGCCGGTGATCAGCGCGCAGGACTTCAGGACGCTCGTCGGCCGGCAGCTCGGGTGGCAGCTGTTGAAGAGCACGGACTTCACTGTCCGGCGAACCGGCGGCGGGTTCCGTTTCGAGGGGCACGGGTTCGGTCATGGCGTCGGCTTGTGCGTGCTGGGGTCGGTCGCGCGCGCGGCCGATGGAGATGGTGCAGCGGCGATCCTGCGGGCGTACTTTCCCGGGCTGGACGTCACGCCACTCGCGAAGGTCGAGCCCGGCATGGCGCCGGTGCCGGCGCCCGCCGCTCCTCCCGCACCAACGGCGCGTCCGACGACGACGCCGGGTCCCGCGCCTGCGGCCGACCCGCCAGTGGGGCAGCCATCGTTCACGCTGGTGCTGCCGCCGAGTGCCGAACACGATCGGGGAGTCCTCGCCGATCTCGTGTCGCGGTCGCTCGCGGCAATCGTTCGCGCGACCGGACGATCGGCTCCCTCCGACCTGCGGGTGGTGTTTCACCCGTCGGCGGCCAGTTTCCAGCGGGAGACGGGTGCGAGCTGGTGGTCGTCCGCGCGGACGCGCGGGGCGCGCATCGACCTGGTCCCGCCCGACATGCTGCGCGCGCGCGGCACGCTGGACCTGACCGTCCGCCACGAGCTCGCCCACGTCGTCACGGCACCGCTGCTGGCGGACCGCCCGGAATGGGTCCGCGAAGGGGCGGCGATGCATTTCGCGGGCGAGCCGCCGCCGCAATCGATGGTGGGGAAGTACGGCGAGATCCGCCGCGTCCGGTGCCCATCGGATCTGGATCTCAGGCGCCCTGCCTCGGCCGCACAGGCTCGCCAGGCCTACGGTCTGGCGGCCGCCTGCTTCGAGCGTGCGCTGGCCGCCGCCCGCGGCGACTGGACCGAGGTCCGCTAATTGGATCGGGACGAATTTCGCTCAACCGGCGAAATTCGTCCCGATCCAATTTTGGCGGCTGGGCAGGTCTTCCTCGGAATTGTCTGGTGCCAGGGTCGTGCCCGGGAAATTCGTCCCGATCGGATTTTGGGGACGGGCGCTAATCCCGTCCCGATCGAATTTCGGAGGGGGTCACGACTCTGAGGGCCAGCGCCCACGCCACGGCGGCCAGGACGGCAAGCGCCCCGAGTTTGGCAGCCACGAACCAGGGCTCCAGCGTGAGGCTCAGGTCTCGCGGACGCCAATACGCCCAGTGCCATGGCAACACGATGGCCAGGCCGACGAGCAGGGCCACCGCGACCCACCGCCGCGGATCCAGCGCGAACCGCACCCATGCCCCCCGCGCGACCGCCGCGCCGCCGCCAAGTGCCCAGGCCGACAGCGACAGCGACAGCGTCAGCCCGATCCCCCATCGCAGCAGCCAGATTGCCCCGTCGGTCGCGCGATGCAGCCACGCGGTGTCCGACCTTCCGCTGCGGGCGATGATCCACGCGTCGATCTGCCCCGCATACGCCGCGTGCCAGCCGGAGGCCCGCGCCGTCACCCACCAGCAGGCGAGGAAGAGCAGCACGCCAAGCACGACGGCCGGCACCGTCGTCCATCCCCGGGCCGCCGTGCCGCCAAACGACGCGCCGGACCGCCACGCCGCCAGCGCCGTCCCGTGCACCCACGCGAACACCAGCCCGCAGGCGACGAGGACGAGCACCGACAGCATCAACGTCAACGCGGAGGACTCCGGCACGCGCAGCAGGAGCCAGAACAGGGCCGCCGCCAGGGCGTTGCCCGCGAGCAGCCAGATGGTGACGAACACAAGCCGGCGGCTCACGGCTCTCCTCCCGGCGTGACGGTGACGCGCTGGACCGTGGTCGAGGCGCTCACGCCCGGCACGTACATCGGCGCGACCTGCGCGGGCCGTGCGGTGAACACGCCAGGCGTCACCACCTTGAGCAGGTAGTAGTAGTCGACCCGGCCGTTGGGCAGGCCGTCCTGGAAGAACACCGCCCGATCGTCCCTGAACTCCCGCCGGTTGCCCCACGCACGCGGCCGCGCCGTCTCCAGCGGATACAGATCGTCGTCGGCAATCGGCTCGGTCCCCGCCGGCAGCATGTCCTCGATCAGGAGGTACCGCCAGTCGCTCGCGCCGGCGACCGCCAGATGGACCAGCACCACGTCTCCCGGACTGGCCGTGCCGCTGAACGGCGTCTGCCGGTACACGATGCGCCTGTTCGGAGCGGGCACCGCGGACAGCGCGAAGTAGTCGCGCGCGATCGCCAGCCTGCGGCCTCCCGTGCGCTCGATTGGCGTCCGCGTGTCGAAGTACCGCGCGCCCGCCGTCCAGTACACCGACCCGCCGCCGCTCGACGTGATCGCGATCTCGTTATCGCCGGCCAGGCCAGGCACCGTCAGGACCACCGGATCCGGGGCCGTCAGCGACGCCTGGTCGAACCGCACCGGCGCCAGCCGCGTCCCGTTCACCGTCACCTGCACCGTCGAGGGGACGCCGGACTCGCCGCGCGCCTCCATGTACGCCGTGAGCCCGTAGACCACCATCGCCGTCTGCTTCGTCGTGGACCAGTAGGCGCCTGACTGCCGGTTCGCCAGCACGTAGCGCACGGCGCGCTCCATTACCTCGCTCGTCGGCTGATGCGGCGCCAGGGCGCGGATGACCGTCGCCGTGGCCTCGACCGTCGTATCGTCCCAGTCGTCGAGCAGCGGATCGCCGCTCATCTCCCACCAGGCCAGCTCGCCCGTCTGCCTGGCCTCGGCGAGCAGATCGCGGGCCAGCGACCGAGCGCGCTGGTCCTTCGCGGCATCGAGGGCGAGCAGCAGCAGCGCGCGGCCGTACGGCGTCAGGTCCCCTCGGGCACTCCAGACCTCGTTCAGGGCCGCCGGGAGATTGAACGGCCCGTCCTCGAGGTACCCGGGCTGGAGCTTCACGGACGCGGACCGCTCGAGCACGTAGACCATGTACGCCTTCAGCGCAGGCACCGCCCGTGGGTACTTCCGGTACAGCCGCGCAACGGCCGTGATCCCGTTCCGCAGCCGATCCTCGGGCACCTTGTAGCCGGCGGCCCGGGTCTCCAGCAGGCCGTAGACGGCGTACGCCGTCATGAATGGCTGGTTCTCGTCCGTCTTCCACCAGCCCCAGCCCCCATCGTCGTGCTGGTAGTCGAGCAGGCGTGCGAGCCCGGCCGTCGCGTACCGGTCCACCTGGGCGAGGCGCTCGGTCGGCTCGAGCTTCAGCTGCGCCAGCGTGCGCGCGACGGTGACGCTCGGCAGGTAGGCCGAGAGCGTCTGCTCGGTGCATCCGTAGGGAAACCCGGTCAGGAAATCGAGCGCGCCGAGCAGCGATCCGGCCAGCGATGGCGCCAGCGAGATCTGCACGCTGCGCGCGGCGGGATTCGACTCGGCCGGGATCATCAGCGTGGTGTGGCTGCTGCCGCCGTGCGACACGGTGCCCGACACGCCCACGTCCCGGCGAAGACCCGCCGGCTCGACCGGCAGCGTCAGCTCGACAGCGTCGCCGCCGCGGGCGCCGACAGCCTTCCCGGTGACGCTCGCCGGGCCGACACGATCGGCCGTGAATCGCCAGTCGAGCCGCTGTTCGTCGGCCGGCGCAATCGTCGCGTGCATTGCCGCGTCAGGCGCCGCACCGGATGGGCCGGCCTTCGGCGTGAGGTTGGTCGCGGCCAGGCTGATGTCGAGCGCGGCGGGCTCCTGCCGGTAGTTGTGCGTAATCACCGGGACGACGACCTCGTCGCCCTGCGCCAGGAACCTGGGTGTCACGACGCGGACGATGAGGTCCTTGGTGACCGTCGTGCGGGCAACGGCCGATCCGACACGCGTATCGGCCGTGACGCCGCGCGCCGTGAGCCGCCAGGTCGTCAGCGCATCGGGATACGTGATCTGCACGTGCGCGGTGCCGTGGGCGTCGGTGACGAGATCGCCCACCCAGTAGATGGCGTCCGGGAAGTCCTTCCGCACCTGCGGCTGCACGGCCGTGTCGCTCTTGAAGTCGGCGAGCGAGTAGGGCCGGTGCCGCATCGCGAGCATCAACTGCTGGTTGCCCGAGTACCCGACGAAGTAGTACTCGCGCGAGAACTGCGTGCCTACGCGGCTGTAGCCGCGCTGGTAGAAGAACCGGAGCGGATCGGGCGTGTCGTCGGCCTTCACGCCGTACACCGCTTCGTCCACGACCGACAGGCTGAACTCGCCCTGGACGGGCGCCCCGGTCGCATCGACCACCTCCAGCAGGAAGCGTCCGGGCTCGCGGGGCCTGCTCACCGGCTTCTCCGGGGTCACCGTGACCTGCAACTGCTTCGACACCGCGGGGACCTTGACACGGCGCTCGGCGCGGTAGACCCGATTTCCGGACAGGAAGACCAGGTTCACCCAGGTGTCGCCGATGTCGTCCGTGGAGACGGGGACCTCGATGGTCTCGTTCGATCGCAGGTGCTGCACGCGATGCCACGAGACGTCCTGCGCCTCCTTCGTCACCAGGACATCAGCGTCGAAATCCGCGCCGCGCACCAGGAATCGCGCCGTCTCGCCCGGCGAGACGGTCTTCCTGTCCGGGATGAGCTCCAGGTAGCGGTCGGTGGATTCGGCCTCGGAGAGGTGGGTCACCCCGGGGATCCAGAGATAGGCGTCGGCGGTCACTGTGCGGCCCCCGCTGTCTGCCTCGAAGCGGATCCGGTATTCGCCCGGCGCCGCCGGCGCCGTGAACGTCCACGGAGCACGGCCATCGGCATCGGTCGTCACGGCGTCCCGGGCGACCACGCGGACGCCGCCATCGTCGTTCCAGTTGCGGCCCTGGACGCGGGTCCCGACGGTCACGTGCACGTCCCGCCCGGCCTGCGGCGCGCCGGCGTAGTCCACGGCGCGCAGGGCGAGTGTCGTCGAGGCGCCGGGGCGAATCACGTAGTCGTCGGACCGCACGGCCAGCAGAAACGCGCCGTAGGTGGCATGGACGACCGCCGCGCCGCTCACCTCGCGGCCGCTCGCGTCGGTGACGCGCGCCTCGATGCGCAGGCTGTAGTCGTTGCCGTGATCGTCCACGTCGAGGGGGACGCTGATCCGGGCCTGGCCGTTCGCGTCCAGCCGCGCGGTCCCCTCGAGTGTCTGGTCGTCGCCCCACCAGTAGCCGCTCTCGTCCACTTCGTCATCCGACCAGCGGAGCGGCGAGTAGTAGGGCTGGCGGTGCGCCACCCAGGCGACGCGCCCGTGCGCGACCGGCTGGCCGAAGTAGTAGCGGGCCGAGATGGCCACCGCGACCGGGTGATCCTGCACGACGAACCGTTCGGCAGGCGTCGCGCGCACCTCGAACTCCGGCTTGCGATACTCCTGCACCTCGAAGGAGCCCGCGGCCGTCTCGTCGCCGAGAAGGATCGCAATGGAGTAGTCGCCCAGGGCCGCGCCGGCCGAGAGCGGTACGTCCGCCGTCACGCCGCCGAAGGCATCCACCGTGCGTCGCTGCCGGAAGATCACCTTGTCGGTGACGTCCGAAATGCGGACCTCGACGTCCCGGGCGTCCAGTGGCAGCAGGGCTCCGTGCGACCGCCATCGAAGCACGCCCTTGACGTGCACGGTGTGCCCGGGCCGGTAGATCGGCTTGTCGGTGTAGATGTAGCCGACCAGCTCGCGGACGGGCTCCTGCAGAGACCAGCTCCCCGGATCGGTCGCCACGACCTGGCCGCCACAGGACACGGCGGCGATCACGTCGTCGGAGGCCTGTTCCGTGAAGCGCGCGTCGAAGACGCCGTCGTCGCCGGTCCGACCCTGCGCGAGGCTCCTGTGCTCGTAGAGCACGCGGGCATCGCAGCCGGCTGCCGGCCTGCCGGTGAACCGGTCCGCCGCATACAGCAGTACCTGCCCCGGGGAGGCCTTGCTCACGAGCCCCACGTCCGACACGATCACGATCGTGTAGGCCCGGTGCGGGGGAGACACGGCCTCCACCACGTACATCCCGGGCTCCTCGACGTCGATCGGGATGCGCCGCACGTCCGTGTCGCGCAGCGGCGGCAGGACCTCCCGCCATGACGTCACCAGTCGGGACGGGTTGAGCAGCGGCACCTGCGCGAAGCTCTGCACACGCGTCGTGCGTCGGCGCACGACCGTCTGCGTGTCGAGGCGCTGCCGCCGCGCCCGCCGATAGTCGTAGCTGAACTGCGCGCGGAAGAAGTCCTGAATCGAGGCTCGCCAGCCCGCCTTCCAGTCCGCAACGCGCTCGAGCATTGTCGGTGTCTGCTCGACGAGCGGCGCCTCGCTGCCCAGCTGGTGCGGATCCTTCAACCCGGCGAGGAACGCCATCGGGTCCTGCACGCGATACACGCGGAAGTCGAGGTGATCGAGCTCGCGGAACGAGAGGTACACCGACGGCGTGTCGCGCGTCGTGGCGATGGCGCTGGCCGACAGCGAGAACGCGGGCCGATGCGCCGCGATCTCGCCATCCTGCGCCCGCAGCATGCCGGGTCGGGCGGCGATCGCCAGCACGACCAGGGCAAGGAACCGGCGGCGGATGCGACGACCGATCATGAGAGGCTCAGGCGGAAGACGCCGACGAAGCGGCGGTTCGCGGCAATTGGACGCCAGCGGGGCGACGGGTGGCGAAGCAGATCGGCCAGCCGGACCTTGCGCATCTCGCCCGGGCCTCCGTCATCGGCAGGACCGGTATGGTAGACGACGAAATCGTCCGCGGAACGATCGAAGCGGGACGGGCCCACGACGATCATGAGGTGATCGGGCTCCCGCTGGGACGGCTGCCGGAAATAGAGCAGGTCGCCGGGCCTGGCGGCCGCGGGATCTCGCGCCACGGGGACGGCGTTGAAGCGGACCAGGGTCCGCGCATCGGCGAACTCGGCATACGTCGCCGTGGGATCGCCGGAGACGCGAAACAGCGGGAAGTGGTCAGGCCCGCCCGCCGGCGGGTCGGCAACGTCGGGCAGGCCCGGATCGACGGGCAGCGCCGCCTGGCGGCGCCACTCGGGCGAGTGCACGCGCAGCGCCTCGCGCGTGGCGTAGCGGATCAGCCCGGCGCAGTCGGCGACCTCGGGCACCGGGTGATAGAAGGCGGCGTCGGCCAGCAGCACGAACCACGCGCGGAAGGCGGCGCGATCGCTCGCGCTGTCGAGGCGCTGCTGGGCGCGCGGCACCGATCCGGCGATCAGCATCGCGAGCAGGACGGCCGCACAGGCGGCGATGCGCCGTCGTTCCGGCGGAGGCCACGAGGCAGGCGCGCGCGTCACCGGAGCGCTCAGTCGTCCTTCCAGCCGGTGAGGGTGCCGCCCAGGACGCCGGCGAACGCGTGGACGCCGGCGCGATCGGCACGGAGCACGCTGGCCGCCATGCGGAGTCCCATGCCCGTGACGAGCAGGACCTTGACCGCGGCTGCCGCGGCACGCCCGTGGTGCTTGCGGACGTATCGCTCGAGATTCCGGTAGTAGATGCGCTTCTGGCGGGCTCTCCCCAGCGTGCGGACCGACATGCCGCCGGTGTGGCGGAACACGGCCTGCGGTACGAAGTAGATGGACCAGCCCGCATCGCGGAGCCGCTTGCAGAGGTCCACGTCCTCGAACCACGCGGGAGAGAACTGGTCGTCCAGCCCGCCCACCTGCTCGAAGGCCTCGCGACGCACCATGAGGCATGACGCCGCCAGCTGTTCGACCCGACCGGGCTTCGACTGGTCCAGATCCATGGCCTCGGCACGACGGCTCACGGGGTTCGACGGCCAGAGGCGCCGCAGCAGGAGGAGGTCGGCCGCCAGGCTGCCGAGCGTGGGCAGCCGCCGCGCCCGGAAGTCGGGCTGCGGGTCCTCGGTCATGGACAGCAGGCGGCCGGCGACCGCACCGCAGGTCGGCTCCTCGTCGAGCAGTGCCGTCAACCGGTCGACGGCGTGCGGCGTGGCCTCGGCATCGGGGTTGAGCAGGAGCAGGTAGTCGCCCGTCGCTCCGGAGGCGGCGCAGTTGACGCCGCTCGCGAACCCGACGTTCTCGTCGAGCCGCACCAGCGAGGCGGACGGGAAGCGCTCGGCCACGAGCTCCGCGCTGCCGTCGGTGGACGCGTTGTCCACGACGATCAGCTCGCCGGGCGGGGCCGACTCGAGGCAGCGCCGGAGGAACTCGCGATTGTTCCAGCAGACGACAAGCGTCGAGACGGTGGGGGACACCCGGGTCATACTAGCACCACCGCGATACCACCCTGCGCACTTGCGCAGTGTCCGGTCCCGTGTCACTCTCGCGGCGATGTGCGCGCTCGTGACGGCGCTCGTGATCGGCATCGCCTCGGTGCAGACGGGTTCGCCGTCGCCGAGCTCCCCGCCGGCGGCTCCGCCCGGCCAGGAGGTCTTTGCCCCCACGACGAGCGACGCGCTGGCGGACTGGTCGCGGCGCGTCGCGACGATGATCCGGCGCGGCGAGCTGCGGGTGAAGGACGAGCAGACGGCCCCGCGAGACGGCGCCCGGGACCAGTGGTTCGCGCAGTACGACAAGGGCGTGCTGGTGGCTGGAACGGAGGTCTGGCGCCGGCTCGAGGCGGGAAAGATCGTCGCGATCGAGGGCACGCTCTACGGCGGCATCGCGCTCAACCCGGTCCCGAAGTTGACGCGCCCGGAAGCCGCGGATCGGTTCGCCGCTCTCGGTGGAGGGCTTGGACCCAGCCTCCCGCCCGTCCTCGCCGTCCTCCCGCTCGCCGACGGCAGCTACCGCCTGGTCTATCAGGCGCGCGTCTTCACTGGCACGGCCCTGACGCTGTACAGCATCGACGCCTCGACGGGCGACGTCGTGGCGACCGAGGTGGAGCCCGACCTGCCGAAGTGACGAGGGCCCGGGACACTAGACGGGCAGCGCGATGCCAATCCCCAGCACCCGCCGCTCCGCGGACCGCGACCAGATCCGGCCGCCGCTCGACTCGACGGCTGCACGTGCCAGCGGCAGCGAGAACCCGAGTCCGCCGACCGATTCGGCGGTGAACGGGCCATCCGGATTCGTCTCGCTGATCTCGCCCACGAGCACCAGCACCCTGACGTCGGCTGACGGCGACCCCTTGATCCCGGTGCGGACGGAGACCGGGACGATCGCGCCGTTGGCCGCGCCGCGGGAGACGGCGTCGACGATCGCGCGGAGCGTCATTTCGAGCAGCGAGGGCGTCATCCGCACGTGCACGTCGCGGGGCAGAGGGGCCACCTCGATGCGCAGCCCTCGACCCGCGTGCGCCTCTGCCAGATCGGTCGCCGCGGCGAGCGCGGGCTCCAGGGCGGTCCCCGCATGGCGTGCGGGCTGCGAGCGTACGGCGACCCATTCGCGAAGCTGATCGCCCAGGCGGTCGAGTTGTGCGGCGGCGCGGTGTGCGCGTTCGGCGATGGCGAGCTGGCTGGCGCTGAGCGGGCCGCCGCGGCCCTCGGTCAGCTGCCCGAGGGACCCCGAGAGGATGTTCAGCGGCGTGCGCAGCTCGTGCAGGATCAGCTGAACGAGCGCAACGTCATGGGGCGGCTCGGGCATACCGGCAGCCTACCACCGGTCATTCAAGCGGAGTGCGCGGGTTGCCGATAGCACAGGCATGGCTGACCGGGCGCGAGGGTCCCGGCGGCCACGGCTCCGACAGGAGTCACGACTCGACTTCGGGCCGGGTGCGGCGGCGTATGTCCGCCCGCCACTCGGCCCGTTCTGCTTTCCCCTCAACCCCTTACCGGAAATTCGTACCGGAAATTCGATCGGGACGAATTTTCGTCCTGCGAAAAATTCGATCGGGACGAATTTTCGGCCCCGCCCCGGTGTTGATCAGAGAGACAGCTGCCGGGAGCCCGGGAGAACCCGGCTCCCGTCCCGGCATCTAACGTCATAATTGGTGCGTAGATACAGGAACGCACCATTCACGAGGGGGTGACATGCTGATCCGCAAGGCGCCGGAGCTGACCTGGAGTGACGTCACGCCGAAGGCGCTCTACCTCCGCCGCCGCGAGTTCCTCGCCACCGCCGCTGCGCCGCTGGCGCTCGGGGCGGCCGGTGTGCTCCTCGGCGGCTGCGAGGCCGACGCCCAGACCAGCGGCCAGAAGCTCGCGGCGAAGAAGAGCTCCTTCAGCACCACCGAGGAGATGACGCCGTTCAACGACATCACCACCTACAACAACTTCTACGAGTTCGGCATCGACAAGGACGACCCGTCGCAGAACGCGAAGAACTTCCGTACGCGCCCCTGGACCGTCAAGATCGAGGGCGCGGTCGCCAAGCCCGGCGAGTTCGCGATCGACGACCTGATCAAGCCCTACCAGCTCGAGGAGCGCATCTATCGCCACCGCTGCGTCGAGGCCTGGTCCATGGTCATCCCGTGGATTGGCTTCCCGCTGGCCGAGCTCCTGAAGAAGGTAGAGCCCACCGACAAGGGAAAGTTCGTCGAGTTCACCACGCTCATGGACCCTGGGCAGATGCCCGGCCAGCGCAGCCCGATTCTCGACTGGCCCTACAAGGAAGGCCTGCGGCTGGACGAGGCCATGCACCCGCTGACGATTCTGGTCGTCGGCCTGTACGGCCAGGTGCTGCCGAACCAGGACGGCGCCCCGATCCGCCTCGCCGTGCCCTGGAAGTACGGCTTCAAGAGCATCAAGTCCATCGTCCGGATCCGCCTGGTGGAGCATCAGCCGAACACGGCCTGGAACACGTCCAGCCCCCGCGAGTACGGGTTCTACTCGAACGTGAACCCGGAGGTGGACCACCCGCGCTGGAGCCAGGCGCGCGAGCGCCGGATCGGCGAGTTCTTCAAGCGGAAGACGCTGATGTTCAACGGCTACGGCGACCAGGTGGCGTCCATGTACCAGGGAATGGATTTGACGAAGTACTTCTGACGGTACCTAGCGCCGGACTTCAGTCCGGCCGTCTCATGAGGATCGATTCGTGAAGGCAGTGCGGCTGGTCAAGCCCGTCGTGTTCGTGGCGTGCCTCGCGCCCGTGGGGTACCTCGCCTACGGTGTGCTGACCAACTCGCTCAGTGCGAACCCCATCTCCGACATCACGAACGAGACCGGCGTCTGGACGCTGCGGTTGCTGGCCCTCACGCTGCTCGTGACCCCGCTCCGGCGCGTCACGGGCTGGAACTGGCTGATCAGGTACCGGCGGATGATCGGTCTGTTCGCGTTCTTCTACGGCTCGCTCCACTTCACGACCTACGTCTGGCTCGATCAGTTCTTCGACCTCCACGCCATCGTCAAGGACGTGACGAAGCGTCCGTTCATCACGGTGGGGTTCACGGCGTTCCTGCTGATGATCCCGCTGGCGCTGACGTCCACGGCCGGCTGGATTCGGCGGCTCGGCGGCCGGAAGTGGAACCAGCTGCACCGGCTCGTCTATGTCTCCGCCGCGCTCGGCGTGGTGCACTACTACTGGCTGGTGAAGGCCGACACCACGCGCCCCATCCGATACGGCGTCATCGTGACAACGCTGCTGGCCGCGCGGCTCGTGTACGTCCTGCAGAAGAAGCGCGCGGGCGCCTCCGTGCGCGAGCCGTCCAAGGCGGCGGTGCGCAGCACGTAGCCCGACGCCTTCCGAATCAGTCGAGCGCCCGCGTCAGCGTGCCGTTGCCGTGTTCCCAGGCTGCGACGATCACGCGGCCCGCGCGCGCGAGCGCTGGAAAGCGCCCGTCGGCGTCGAGGACCCGCGTGTCGCGGTCGGGCGCCGCCAGCAGGAGGCCGCCGGAGCCGGTCCACGCGATGACCGGTCCGGCCGGCGTTGCCGCGACCGCCGGATTGGTGCCCTCGGCCACCTTGATCTCGGGCTCGCCCGGGCTCGCCAGATAGATCGTCTGCTCCCTCCGCCACACGGTCGTCACCGTCTCGCCTTCCACCGACAGCCCTCCGCCATCCATCGGGCACGCCGTCAACGGCCAGGTGCCCTCTCCAAGCTTCTGTGCGTCGCCGAAATGTCCGTGGGCACCGCGAACCAGGTACAGGTCGCGGTGACCGGCGACTTCGTTCCGGAACATCAGGTAGACCGTGCCGTCGCCGCCGATCGCGAGCGACGGGTGGCAGCATTGGCAGATGGTGCCCGACGGCGAGGCGTACGCGAGCACGTTCGGCGTCCAGCTGCGTCCCGCATCCGCGGAGCTCGACGTGTACAGGCGCGTGCCGCTGGCGCGCAGGTCCAGCCAGGCCGCGACCACGAACTGGCCCTCCGCGGCCATCGCCTGCAGACCCTCCCGGGCGGCGTCTGGCGCGTCGTTGATTCTGGCCGGCGGGCTCCAGCTCCGACCGCGATCGGTGGACCGGACGGCGACGAGGTTGCCGTCCTTCCCGCCGCCGACGGTCGCGATGACCGCAGAGATCACCACAGCATCGCCGGCGACGGCAATCCGCGGTCCCCGGTGCGCGCCGAGCGCGACCGAGGGCGCGCTCAGGACCTTGCGGAGCGCGCTGAATGTCCGGCCGCCATCCTGCGAGTCGGCGACGAAGATCGTGGAGCCCGCGCCGCACGTCAGGTACACCGTCGGTCCGGAGGCTGCCAGCTGGGGCTGACGGCACGGGAGCACCGCCGCCGGATCGGTGACGGCCGTGACCGGTCCGGACGCACCGGCCCCGAGAACGCCGGCCACAAGCATCAGTCCACTCCACCGTATCAGCACATCTGGACTCCCCACTCTGCCCGGGTTCGTTCCATCCGTTGCATCGATTGTATCTGTCGCGGCGTCGCGTTCTACGCGGCTGGTCGTCGCGCCACGCAATCCACGCCGAAGATGAAGAGGTCGCGGAGCCAGGGCAGCTTCGTGAGGGACGCGAGGCCGAGGACCGGAATCGGGTCGAACGTGAGCAGCTCCAGTCCGGACGCGCGGGCGGCGCCGCGGAACTCCGCGAAGCGCCGGCAGTTGAGACCGGTTGCCTGCCACGTGTCCACGTCGAGGTGCTGTCCGGTGTGATCGGTCCGGAGCGCCAGCACGGGCTCCAATCCAAAGATCAGGTGGGCGTACGGGACCCGGCAGGCCCACTGCATGTGATAGCCGTACGGCGATCTGAACAGAGGACCGAAGCGGGTGACCAGCAGGCCCGATGGCCGCAGCACGCGGGCGATCTCGGCGAAGGCCAGCTCGAGATCCATGACGTGCTCGAACGTGTCGGTGGAAAAGACCGCATCGACGCTGGCGTCGGGGAGGGGCAGCCGCCCGTGCTCGATCAGCAGGAAGCGGCAGTTGTCCACGGGGCGCTCGGCCAGGGCGCGGCTCGCCTGATCGAGGCTGTCCCGGTCCACATCCACGCCGACGACCGAGCGCACGTGCGAGGCCAGCCACAGCGTCTCGCCGCCCCAGCCGCAGCCGAAGTCGAGCACGTCCACATCATGGTGCGGCAGTCGATCGAGGTAGCGGCCCATCGACGCGCCGGCCTTGCCCGTCTCGTGGGCCGTCTGCTCCTCGGGCGTCTTGGGCCTGGCCGCGTCGGGTGTGACCCAGCGGTTCAGGGCGCGCAGAATGCTGGTCGCCAGCGACACATCGTCCCCGTTCCGGCGCGTCTGCGGCACGGCCGAGCTGTTTCCGCGTGCGGGCGCCACACAGTAGGATAGCGGTGGCTTGCCGGCGGCGTCACCGGCGTCGCGCCGGGAGCTTGCTGAGCTTCGGAGGCTGTGGTACAATCAGCGGATTGTCGCGGGGTGGAGCAGTCCGGTAGCTCGTTGGGCTCATAACCCAAAGGTCGCGGGTTCA
>CAWIMD010000003.1:387500-693910 GCA_963837165.1 Vicinamibacteria bacterium | reverse complement strand
TGCAACCAGCGGTACTTGCAGCTGTGGAAGGGGGCGGCGTAAACAGCAAAGGACACCGATTAACCCCGCCATCGCGCAGTCGGCACGACCAACAACGGGCCTAGGTTCGGCGTAGCACCACCAGCGGATCGAGCGTGACGATGCGACGCGTTGCGAAGAATACAGCCGCACCGGCCAACGTCGCACATCCGACGCCCACCGCGGCCCACAACGCCGGCGTCGTCCCCGCCAGAGTTGTCAATTCAGCAAACATGACCCGAGTCAGACCAAAAGTAAATGCAGCTCCCCCGCCGATGGCCGCGGCAATCAGCTTCGTCTCCCGCGCGAGAACCATCGTGAGCACTCGCCGCGGCGCGGCGCCCAACGCCAACCGGATGCCAAACTCTCGAGTGCGCTGTGCCACTGATTGGCTGACGACCGCGAACACCCCGCTCGACGCGAGGAGGAGGGCAATCACGCAGAGGGCGCCGATTAGCTTCCAGACAACCAGCCCGGCGCCGCCGTCGTGTTCGGCCTCGAGCTCGTCGGCCACGATGCGTGGTCTAGGAGTGGTGCCGCCGAGCGAGATGTCCATCAGGTCCGAAGTGATCGGCTTCAGAAGCCTGTGGGGATCGCCACCCACTCTTGCAAGCACCAGTGCGTCGCCGCGTTCCGGGCGCGCGTAGGGAACGTACACATCGGGCGGCACCAGTCCGGCTCGGGTGAGGGGTCCGAAATCGACCGCGTCGCGGCAGATGCCAATTACAACGAGGCTCCCGACGGTCCCTCCCTCGCGCCGCACCTCCATTCCCAGCGCATCGCCCAGAGGTGCCAGCAGGCGCGCGGCTGACTCGCTGATGACGGCAACGCCTGCCGCAGGGCTAACTTCGTTGTGACTGAATGGCCGTCCCCGCACGATTGGTAGACGGATGGTATCGAAGAACGACGGACCGACACCGATTAGTGATACGAAAACAGTTCGCCCCGCGTCCGCCTGCAGTTGCTCTGCCTGACTCCGAACGATCATGCTTCCCATCATCGCGGAGGTGCGGGTGGTGTCCTCCACGCCCGGCATCCTTCGGACGCGAGTCATGACCTCATCGACATCACGCACAGGTACCGTCACAGCCACGAGACGCTCGGCGGCGAAGTGAGGCGCCGCCCCGCTGATCCCAGAGATGATCGTAGAAACCAAGGCCGCGAAGACAATGAGGCCGACTGCGGATGCGAGTTCGAAGAAGACGACGAGATCGCGCGCGCCGTACCCCGCGATGTGAATTCGGTACTGAGCGGGCACTCCGTTGAGCGAGGCGGCCACGTCGCGTCTGGAAAGCCGTACCGCCGGCACTGTTCCAAACAACACCGACGAACCGATCGCCGCGGAAAGAGCGAGCGGCAGCAGGTCGAAACCAGTCCCGAGCCGTTCTGCCATCGCCGGCTGAATCGCCGCCAGCGCAGACCCGACAGCTCGCAGGGTACCAACGGCGAGACCGCAGCCAAGCGTTCCTCCGGCCGCCGCAAGCAAGAGGTTTTCCGCGAAGAGCTGACGGACGATGCGTATTCGAGTGGCGCCGAGCGCCCGTCGAATGCTCAGTTCGGTATCGCGTTGCACACCGCGCGCCATCAGCATGCAGCCGACATTGATGCACGCAATCAACAACACCAGCATCGCGGGACCGAGCGTCAGCGTCATGGTCGTCGCGGCACGCTGCTTCTGATCGTCTGCAACCTGAATCGCACGGTAGGTGCCCCGGTGACGCCCTCGTGCGAGTGTCGACAGCTCTGCCCGAGCCACCGGCCAGCCCGCGTCATCGCGAAGTCGTGCGAACACCGCCACGGTTGCGCCCGCGCTGATTGGCCCCCGTTCCAGTGGAATCCAGAGGTCGGCTGTCACCCCAATCAATGAAAAGTGAAAGGACCGTGGCATGACGCCAACGACGCCCCGCTCGATGCCATCAACGACAAGCGTCGCATCGCCGAGCGACCGGCCGTTGAACCGGTTGCGCCAGAGTGCATCACTGACGATGACCTTGGGTTGCGCAGGATCGGCGTCTGCCGGCCCGAATAGCCGTCCCTGGGCGGCGACGCCGCCGATCGCCGCGAAAAAGGCTGGAGATGCGTACCCCGCCGTCATGGTGCGCTGACTTTCAGCTGTTCCAACGGTCGCGTCCCGCTGTGTGTACGCGCCGATCGCCGCGAAGGATTCTCGCGCGAGAAAGGGTGGCATCGAACTCGCCGAGGGAAACGGGCGCGCGCTCCCTGTCTGCGCCGTCAGCCGAGTAGATACGGCCGAGGCGCTCGATGTCGGCCAGGCCGGAGAAATCCGTCAGCGTCGCGCGCGCGAGGGCGTACAGACTGGTCGTGGCGCCAATCCCGATGCCGAGTGTCAGGACCGCGGCAAGTGCTCCTCCACGCCAACGAGCGAGCGCGCGTGCAGCGAAACGGAACTCGGCGAACATAATTGTTCCCCTCTGCGCCGGAATGTCGACGGAAGGTCAACGATCCCGCATGACGCGTACCGTCGAGCTTACACGCAGCACGCGAGTAACCAAAAGTCGGTGGAGAGCCTCGCGGCGGCTCCCCCCAAGGGAACTTGCTCAGGCCGCGACGACGCTGATTCGGGCGGTCTTGCGCGACCCGGGCTTTCGTCGAATGACGATCTCCACGTCCTGATCGAGTGCCGTCAACAAGTTCATCAGGCGTTCGACGGAGAAGCCCGCCAGTTTGTAATGACGAAGCGCAGAGACCTTCGGCTGCGTCACTCCCAGCACCTTGGCGGCATCGGCCTGCGAGATCTTACGCGCTTCAAGCTCCTGATTTAACGCATACGCCAGGCGCAGCCTGGCCTGCCGCTCGGCAGCATCGGGAAACCCGAGATCCGCGAACACGTTTCCGGTTCCACGGGTTACCGGTTCTTTCCGTTCAGCGCTTTTCCTTGCCATAGTGTTCCTCGTGATCCCTCGCAGCGGTTTTCAACCGCTCCGCGACAAGATCGACATCCCGTTTGGCCGTCCGGATGCCGGACGGAGACTTCTTCTGGAACGCGTGGAGGACGTACACCGCCTTCTCGAATCGAACGGTGTACACGGCTCGATAGGCGTTTCCGTCGTGCGACTCGACGACCTCGAGGACGCCAGAACCGAGCCCCTTCCAAGGCCTCGCCGTCGGCGCGGCACCGCCGAACTGCGCGATACCGAGAGCGTTGCCCATGTCCTCCTTGACCGCCGCGGGAAAGCTCATGAAATCGCGCTTTGAGGACCCGACCCAATGCAGCGGTTTCTCGTCGGCAGCCAGGACACGTCGCACCTCAGGATTATCCCAGTTCTGGGATAGCCAAGCAAGTGTGTGGTCTCGGCGGTGACCTCCAGAGGGGGGAACGGTAGGGGGAACAGGGCCTCGCGCGAGGTGTTCCCCCTCCGCTGCATCCAGTCCAGTGGTCATCGCGAGCGATGCAGAGGCGGCTGCACGCGCCGGCGGCTTGTTCCAACTGCAATCAGCGCTGCGACTTACTGACCGAGGGCTCCGGGCGCCGCTCTTTGCCGCCCGCACCAATTCGACGGCGCCGGCGAGGCGGTTAAGGACGGTACCGTGGCGTGAGCGACCACGAGATTTGGCCGCTTTGGCGATCACGCCCGCGGCCACAGAAGAGGTCGCTCACGCCACGCTGTCTCTCTCTCAGTCGGAGTAGGCGATCCCCTCGGTGCGACCGACGCAGCCCGCGAAGGCGCGCAATCTGAACCGTGTCCTCATCGGCCGTCGCACTCGATTGTGCGGCGGAAGGTGACGACTCCTGCAAGTTGTGATGGTTGCGGGGGCGGGATTTGAACCCGTGGTCGTCGCCGTGTGAGCCCAGAGCCAGGAGCCCGAAGCTCACAGCCAGGATCGCCCTGCGCACGATATCGGGCGACGACGCAGACCGATCCCTGGCTAGCCGGCTGTCGCCTGCTTCGCCAGATCGCCGGCATGCGCCTGGATCCTCGCGATGGCCTCCGCGATCTGGTCCATGTCTTCCCTCGGCCCCAGCAGCATCGTCTGTGTGAACCACACCGCTTCGGAGCAGAGCCGATCGTTCGCCGGGCACTCGTTCTCGGCAGGCCACGCGGCGAGGCGCTCCTTCGAGTAGATCGCCTGGTAGCCGCGGCTCGAGAACGCGTCGGCGAGGAACGGTTCCTTGTTGAGTGGCGAGTAGCCGCTCCCGGCCGGTACGCCCTCGGCGCGAAGCGCCTTCAGGAACACCGCGCGCGGCAGGCCGGCGAAGCGATCGGCGTCGTACCGGAACATGTACAAGTGGTACGCGTTCCGCGTGCAGCCCTCGTACATGCGCGCGGGCGTGATGCCGGGGATCTGCCCGAGCAGGCGCGTGAGATGGCCGGCGTTCTCCGAGCGCGTGCGCGACTGCGCCTCGAGGCGCGTCATCTGCGCCAGCAGCAGCGCCGCCTGGAACTCGGTCATGCGCAGGTTGGCGCCGGTGCCGTGGTAGGAGAAGTCGCCGCCCGTGTTCCGGCGGCCGCGGCTGTTGTTGTGGAATCTGTAGCACGCCTCCGCGAGCGCGTCGTCGTCTGTCAGGACGGCGCCGCCCTCGCCGGAGTTCAGGTTCTTGCTCGCCTGGAAGCTGAAGCAGCCCGTGCTGCCAAGGGTGCCGACCTTGCGGCCCCGCCACTCGGCGAGATGCGCCTGACAGGCGTCCTCGATGACCGGGATCTCGCGGGCCCGCGCAACCGACAGGACCGCGTCGAGATCGGCGACGGAGCCGCCGAGGTGCACCGGGACGATCGCCTTCGTGCGATCGGTGATCTTCGCGGCGATCTTCCGCGCGTCGATCTGACACGTGTCGGGATCGCTGTCGACGAAGATCGGCAGCGCGTGACGCATCAGCACGGCGTTGACGGTGGCCACGAACGTGTAGGGCGGCACGATCACCTCGTCGCCGGCGCCGACGCCGAGCGTCGCGAGCGAGATGATGAGCGCGCTGGTGCCGTTGGCTGTCGCGAGACAGTGCTTCGCGCCTGTCAGGGCCGCGTAGGCCGACTCGAAGCGCGCGACCTGTTCACCGTGGAACCACTGGCCGCTGCGGAGCACGCCTGTGAGAGCGCTCTCCTCGGTCGCATCGGCAATCGGCCAGGACGGGAACGGAGCGGTTCGCACGGGCGTGCCACCGAGAAGGGCCGGCGTCCCGGCGCTGGACGCTCGCGGCCCGGTGAGACGTGCGGGCCTGATGCCGGCGCCCGCCGCGCCAGCGACGACGCTGCCCAGAAACGTGCGCCGGCTCACGTTCGTGCTCATGGAATCCTCCAGCTGGAAACTCGGCGTTCAGCCGCACGTTACGGCCGAAGCTGCCGCCGCACTTCGGCGTGGATCAGGTCCTCCACCGCCGGCGTGAACGGCGCGGGCCTGCCATAGTAGACCATCGCGTCGCCGCCTTCGTAGCCGCCTTCGGCGAGCACGCGCCGCGACGGCACGTAGCCGAAGACGTCGTTGCTGTAGCCGGCCGCCCAGATGCGCAGATCGGGATGGTCGCCGCGCAGCCGCAGCGCGTAGTCCACAACGACCTCCCCGCCGAGCGCCACGAGTGCGAGGTCCCGTCCGAGGCGCCAGGTCTGGATCGGATCCGGCTGAGCCGCGGGCAGCCGGCCGTCTGCCCGCACCCGAGCTTCCATGAGCCTCGCATATCGCTGCAAGTACACCGGCTCGATGGTCAACTGCTCGAGCCAGGTCTTCCGGCCGGCAGCATCGATGAAAGGCAGTTCCACGACGCCGTAGCGCGTCCGCAGCGACGGCGTGAGGGGCTCGACCGACCCGACGAGCGTGCGATCGACGGCGTCAGCAAGGGCGGTTCCGTGCGCCTCGACGAGCTCGATCGTTCCGCGCGGCTTCGGATTCGCGTCGGCGCCGCAGCCCTGCACGAAGAGCGCGACCGCGCCGGGATGCCGCTGTTCGAGCGCGGCCTGCGCCACGCCCGCGTAGTCGGGATGGTACTGGACGAACGATGCCTGCAACGTCGTGTTGTGACAGGCGTAACCGAACACGATCGCGAGGAGGCCGCCGCCCTCGCGCTCGACCCGGAGTACCGGCACCGATCGGTCCACCGGACCATCCGGCGTGAACTGTACGCGCCGGTTGGCGGCAAAGGCGGCCTCACCCACACCGTACCCCAGCCGCGCGGGCCGCAAGCGTGACAGTGCCTCGCCGGCCACGTCGGCGAGCCTCCCCTCGAGCCACTGCGTATACCGGCGAATCTGATCCCACTGCCTGGCCGAGAGGTCGTACGCCACCGAAAGCTGCTCGTCCACGACCGGACCGCAGTGCGTATGGCTCGCGTTGATCAACAGGTCCGCGCGCTCGACGCCGTGCGCCTGCTTCAGAGCGTGGGCCACACGCATGGAAATGCCGGCGGTCACGCCGAGCAGGTCCACCGTCAGGAGCACCGCCGGTGCGCCAGCGCCCGCTCGCAAGGCGAGCGCCTTCGCATGAAGCGGACGCGCCGTGCCCTGCGACGGCTCGGTCCGCGCCGCGAAACCGCCCATCCAGAGCGACGTGTCCGGTGTGATGTCCGCCGACGCGGCGCCGGCCTGCCATCCAGAGGCGTCCGCAGCCGCATGTCTCGATGCCAGCGACGCCATCCCGAATGCGGCGAGATTCCCGAGAAATGCCCGACGATTCATTCTGCAGCAGTATCAGTTCTCGCGAAGACCCGTTACAAGTGCCAACGGATCGCGGCCGCGTCCTGCTTGAGCACGTCGACCCGCTGCTGTGTGGAGCGCCTTTTCTTCGAAGGAGAGAGCCCGGGCGGCGGAAAGGTGGACGGTGTAGAACCTAGCAGACGAACGGCGTGCCGGGGTAGAACCCGGCATCGTGGCGGGCTGAGTCGTGCCGGCGCTCGAGCGGGCCCCAGCCTTCCTGCTGGAGCGTCTGCTGCAGCTCCAGGAACCTGGCGGCCAGCGCGTCCTCGGTGTCGAACCGCTCCGTGTGCACGCGGCCTTCCGGGTACGAGATGCCCAGCTCGAAGCCCGGCCCGTCCTGGGACAGCCGGATCTCGTAATAGAGCTGTTGTCCGTCCCGCTGATAGAACCAGATCATGGGTGCAGTCTCGTCCGGGGGCGGCCCGGAAGTCTCCCCCGCGCCAGAATCCCGCACCCGTTATCGGCACCCCCGCGGTCGGGCATTAGGCGCCTGCCGGCCTGGGACGGTTGCCGAGAGGCCTGCACGCGGTTGCACAGGCTGGCCGCAATGCCACCCTTCCGCTACAGCTCGGCGGAGCGTGCCCCTCGTGCCCTTCGTGATCTTCGTGCCGTTTGTGCCCTTCGTGCCCTTCGTGCCCTTCGTGCCCTTCGTGCCCTTCGTGCCCTTCGTGCCCTTTGTGTCCTTCGTGTCCTTCGTGTTCCGTCAACGTCCTTCGCGGCCTTTGTGTACGCGCGCGAACAGGAGGGCCGGGCGGGTCAGAAAGTACTCGAGCGGGCCAACGAGGATCAGGTTGAAGAGCGCCGACGGCCGGACGGAGTCGGCCGGGCGCGAGGCGAGAAGCAGGGCGCTCGTCGCGACCACTCCGCTGCCGAGGCCGATGATGAAGAGCACCAGCAGCAGCTGGCCGATGGTCAGCACGCCGAGAGGCACGGCCGCCGCCAGCAGCACGAGCGCCGCAATCTCGATCCACGGCGCGACGGCGACGTTGAACAGGTACCTCGGAACGTCGAAGAGGCCCAGGCGTCCCAGCGCGGGATTGAACGTCATCGCCTTGTGCCGCCACAGCACCGACATCGGCACGTAGCCGGGGCCGATCAGCCGGCGCCGCGCGTCCTGGGGGCTGATGCTGCCGACTGCCGTGGTCACGTGGATGATGCGGTAGCGCGCGCGGTCGCCCCCGTAGTGCCGGTGCATCCGGAACGTCATGTCGGCGTGCGGGGCCGCCGAGTCCGGCGCGAACCCCCCGACCTCGATCACCGCATCGCGTCGCCAGATGGTGAAGCCCGGACAGCCGCCGGGCGGCAGATCCAGACGGCGGCGAGCGACCGTCAGGAGGCTGGTGCGCGCCGCCGCCAGGTACGCGACCGACGACGTCATGCTCGTGGGCGCCCGACCGCTCGGGCTCGTGCGGATCGACTCCACCGGCCGCACGGCGAGGGCGGTGGTGACGCCGACCACGAGCGACGGGTCCTCGAGCGCGGCCTGCATCGCTTCGAGCAGGCCGTCATGGTGATACACGGTCGCCGGATCCGCGGCGCAGATGTAGCGGTACCGCGCGAGGTTGACCGCGCAGTTCAGGCGGCCGCCCTCACTGGACTCTCCCATGTCGGCGACGAGCAGGCGAGGCTCGGTGGGACTGCGGTAGATGGCCCGCACCTCGCCGGCGGGCAGCGCCCGGCGGAAGAACAGCTCGCACGCTGTCAGGGCATACCGCTCCCTGAGCTCGGCGAGCGTGTCCGGCGCACCCGAAGTGACGACGATGAGCTCGGTCTCCGGGTACTTCAGATCCAGCAGCCGTCGCACGTCGCCCGCCGCACCGGGTGACTCGGCGCCAATCGGCAGGAGCAGGCTCACGGGGATCGTGAAGCGCGAGGTGGCGAGCACCTCGTCGTCGGAAGGCCGGTAGCGCAGGCGCCTTCGCCTCGTGACGAAGAGCGCGGTTCGGAGCAGCAGGAACGGCGCGCCAATCCCGTAGGCCGCCACCAGCAGCACGACGGCCAGCGCGGCGGCCCAGGCGAGGGCGTTCACGAGCGCGCCTCCGACTCCGAGAGCCCGAGGCTGGCGAGCAGCGTCTGGACGCGATGCCGCGCGTCAGGCGACACGCGCTCGAGCAGCGCCGACGTCATGCGCGTGCCCCCCGCGGACGCAATCTTGCGAAGCATCTCCAGCTTGGTTGCGCTCGGACGCGACGTAGCGGCCTCCAGGACGATCAGGCTGTCGAGCACGCCGATGTTCTGCAGCACTTCCGCCGCGCCGTTTCTCGCGAACGTGTCCGCGTGCTCGAGATACGGCACCAGCACCGACCAGATCTCCTCGCCCATCTGCTGCAGCGACTCGCGCGCGGCGAGCCGGACCCACCACTCCGGGTCGGCGAGCAGCGGCGCGATCTCCTCTGCGGCTTCGAGATCGCCCGACGCGGCGAGGGCGCGGGCCGCGTGGGCGCGCACGTACCATACGGCGTCGCTCAGCAGGTCTCGCGCCGCGGCGGCGGCGGCCGAAGGCTCGATCTGCGCGAGGCTCGCGATCGCGGCTTTGCGGACGAACGGCGACGGGTCGCCGGTGAGCGCCGCGAGATCGGCAGCGGCCGTGTCGAACGGGTGTCGGGCCGCCAGCGTGGCGCCCCAGTAGCGGACGTTGGGGTCGGGATGGTGCAGCAGGCCGGCGAGCAGGCCCGCGACGGGCAGCGGAAACTGGTCGATGTAGGTCGCGATGCGGGACGGCGAGTACTGCCGCTCCTTGAGCGCGCCGACGAGCGCCGCCGCCGCGGCCGGGTCGTGCAGCCGCCCGAGCACGGCCAGGGCGGCGCCCACGAGTTCGAGGTCGTGCTCCGCGAGGGTGCGGCGCAGGAGCGGCACCAGCCGGTCGGGCGATCCGGACGCCGCGAGGATGCGCATGGCGGCGATGCGTCGCCAGTTGTGGCGCGGGTGGCGCGGCGTCGAGACGAGCGACTCGAGGCGGTCGCGACCCATCCGCGCGACCGTGGCTTCCGCGAGCACGCCGTCGAGGGCCGCCCGGCCCGTGCGCGACCCCGCAAGGGGCAGGACCACATCGTCGGAAAGCTGCGCGACGAGCGTGACGACGGCGGTGCGCAGCCCGCGATCGTCGGTATCGGGCGCGCTCACCGCCGCGAGCTCGCGACGTGCCTGCGCGAGGGCCAGGCCGCGCCGGCCGTTGCCGATTCCCACGACGAGCAGATAGAGGCTGGCGGCCGCCCACGTCGCCAGCACCAGGCCGAAGACGGGATACAGGAGGACGCTGGCGAGCTGGGGCGGCGTGATCACGGGGTATCGGGATTCGGCGTGCCGAATGTGCCGCCCATAGTAGGACACCGGGCCCGGAAAGAAAACGGCGGCCGATCCGGCGGGGCGGGGTCCCCGTCCTCCGGTCAAGGACGGGCAGCCGCACCGGATCGGCCGCACTGCGCAGGGAGGGCCGTCCCTGCAGGGTCGAATCGCGGGTTACTGCAGCTGGTGCGCCAGCTGGTAGTTGTGCGCGACGACGACGGCGGCGACCGCGTTGGCGGCGATCATCGTGGCGATGGCGCCCAGGCGGTTGCCGCGCTTCCACATCGACTCGGCCATCCAGATCGTGCTCGCCGCCACGCCGGCCTTCACCGCGAGCATCGCGCCCTTGTTCCTGACCACGCCCTGCATCAGCGGGTTCGCCTCGTGTGCGCCGCGGCCGATGGCGGAGTACGTCGAGTGCGCGTCCATGACCTGCAGCGCGCCCTGCGCGGCATAGAGCGCGGGCAGCAGCGCCGGGCGCCCATGATCCATGCGGGCGATCGGAGCGGTCGGGCGGCGCACCGGAATCGTCTCGGCGGCGTCGGCTGCGACGGCGGCGGCGCCGATGGCGGGCGTGATGGCGGGCACCAGCGACGCGGGGAAGAGCACCGTGGTCGAGAGCGTGTTGGCCGCGACGAGCTCCTGGGCGGTCGCGACGGTCGAAAGGCTGGCGACGGCAAGAATTGTGGCGACGACGATGCCGGGGAGCGAGCGAAACATGGCGAACACCTCTCCGGGCTGGGCGGCCCTCCAGGGGTCGCGGCGCCTTGAATCCCCTTGCGGGATTCGACCGGAAGGCCCGCGACGAACGCCGGAAGGCAGCGCAAGCGCGGTGCCCGTCGTGCCCGTTCGCTCAAGGTGTTGTCACGTGGTCGCTTCGCCGGATGTGAGCGAAGGCGCACACGCGCGAGGGATCACAAATCTGGCAGGTAGGATTTCAGTTTCGTGGACGTGCGCGCCCGAGGCGGCGCGAGGGTCGCCCGTGAACGCGATCGATCAGGCGCGTGCGCGCCGCGCTTCACCCGGCTTGAGGCCGAGCAGGCGCTTCAATCGATCGACGAGCGAAGTCTGGCCGGAGTCAGCACTGTCTGCCTGGACCAGAAGATCGAGGCAGGCGTTCACCGAGGGCACGCCGCCAATGCCGAGACGCCGGGCGCTGGCGGGGACCGCGTCCTGGTCGCCGCGCCAGATGAGAATGGCGCGCGCGCGCGAGTCGATCGCGATGTCGAGGCAGTTCTCGGGGCGATCGTCCACGACCACGTCGAGCTCGAGCGAGGAGGCGATCTTCCCGCGCGAGGTGGAGACGACGAACAGCGACGGGAGATCGAAACCGAGGGCGCGCAGCCACCGCTGGCTCTGGACCTGCACCGGGTCGCCCGCCGTCTTCGGGCGGCTGGTGAGGAACATGACCTCCCAGCGCCGCGCGCCGGCGACGTCGGCCAGCCGGCGGATGATCCCCGGCTCGGTCTCGGCCAGCGTCTCCCAGAAGTTGTCGAGGCGCTTCACCTCGCTCCAGAGCTGCCGCTCCTGGCGCGACGTGAGAGCCAGCGAGGTGGGGGAGACCTCGCCCGGCTCGCGGTCGGCCGCGTCGGCGGGAGCCGGCGACTGGTCGACGACCGGCGGCCCGGTGCGGCGTTCGGCATCGGGGAACAGGCGCAGGGCTTCGCGCACGAGGGCGGTGTTCAGGTCGGCCAGGACGCCATCCAGGTCGAAGCCAACACGCAGGGACATGGGCCGGGGCGATCTTAACTCCAACGCCCTCGAGCGGCGCGTGCCGGGCCAGAAATCCCTCGATTTTGGAACTGTATCGCCAGGATCACAGCCCACCCCGAATCGGCCACAGACGACCGGGGCCGGCCTTGACTTGACTCAGGGGCCAACGTACCTTGCGATGACGTGGAAGACCCATGCCTTCGACGCATCTCCAGCCTGATCGCATTCTGCGGCACAGCCCGGATGTCGTGTCGAGCCGACTCGGCGACGGCGGCGTGCTCGTGAATCTGCGAACGAACCGGATCCTGGAATTGAACGTGACGGGCATTCGAGCCTGGGAATTGATCGGCGCCGGCCATCCCGTGGCGGAGATTGCCCGACGCCTCGGCGAAGAGTTCGACGTCACGCCGGACGAGGTGCAGACGGAGCTCGCGCGACTGGTTGGCGATCTCACCCGCGAAGGACTGCTCGATGACCGCGACGGCGCGTGAGGAGGTCGCGGAGGTCGCCTCGACTGCCTGGCACGACCGCTGGGTGGTGCGCGTCGGCGACCGACCGGCTGACGATCGCGCGAGCCGGACCTGGCGGGCGACCGGCTCGCCGGTGACGTTGTCGGCCACCGCGGTGGAAGGCAGCGATCTGGAGGTCGCGGAGGATCGCGACCGTGTGGTCCTGTTCGCTGGCGTCCTCACCAACGCGCGCGAGCTCGACACCGACGCGCGCGCCGGCCGCCGGCAGGCAGCCATCGTCGCGCGCGAGATCGCGGCGCGGGGCGAGGGAGCCTTGGAGATACTGCGCGGGCCTTTCGCCCTGATCGTCTGGAACAAGGGCACCGGCGAGGTGACTGCGGCCCGCGATCACATCGGCATCGCGCCGCTGTTCTGCGCACGCGCCGGCCGCGCGTGGCTGTTCGGGTCGTCGCCGGAGGCGCTGGTGCGCGAGCCCGGCGTCTCGGCAGAGATCGACGCGGTCGCGCTGAGCGAGTGGCTGTGCGGCTGGTACCCGGTGGCGGACACGACGGCGTACCGGTTCGTCAAGCGGATCCCCTCGGCGACCGCGATGACAGTGCGGGCCGACGGCGTCGTGACGTCGAGACGATACTGGGATCCGGTCCCGGAGGATCGGCCGATCGACTGGCTGAACGACGACGCCGTGGCCGAGTTCGATGCGCGGCTGAGCAGGGCCGTCGAGCGGGCGATCGGAAGTGCCGACGGCGCGCCGGCGGTGTTCCTCAGCGGCGGCCTCGACTCGATCGCGGTGGCGCTGACCGCGGCCGACGTGGCGAGAGCCTCGGGACGCCCGGCACCGATGGCGCTGTCGCTGGTGTTCCCGGAGGGAGAGAGCAACGAGGAGGCGATCCAGGCGGGGGTTGCGCGACAGCTCGGGATCAGGCAGCGGCTGGTGCCGTTCGCCCGTGCCATCGGCCCCGAGGGGCTGATTCAGGACGCGCTGACGCTCAACGCGAGCTGGCCGCAGCCGATGCTGAACGCGTGGGCGCCGGCCTACATGCACCTGGCGGCGATTGGCGCGGCCGACGGCGCGCGCGTGATCCTGACCGGCCGTGGCGGCGACGAGTGGCTCACCGTCACGCCGTACCTGCTGGCGGATCTGCTGGGCCGGGGCAACCTGTCGGGCGCGTGGCGGCTGATTCAGACGCGCCGGCGGTCGAACGACCTTCGGGGCGTCCGGGCGATGGCGGCCCTCGTGTGGCTCACGGCGGGCCGGCCGCTCATGAGCGCCGGGCTGGATGCGGTAGCGCCCAGGGCCTGGCACCGACGGCGGAGGGCGCGGCTGCTGGCCGAGCGGCCGGCGTGGGTGGCGGCCGATCCCGCAATACGGGCGGCCATGGTCGAGCGCGCGGAGCAATTCATCGCGCCGGCCAGGCCGGCGCACGGGTTCTACATGCGCGAAGCACGACTGTCGCTGACCCATCCGGCCGTCATGCACGACATGGAGGAGACCCAGGAGCTGGGCCGGCGGAATGGCCAGCGCGTCATCCACCCGTTCTGGGACGTGGACCTCGTGTCCGCGCTGTACCGGACCCGGCCGGACACGCTGGACGCGGACGGGCAGTTCAAGTGGTTGCTGCGCCGCCGGGTGGCGCCGCGACTGCCGAATCTCGGGCTCGAACGACGCGGCAAGATGAGCGCGGGGTTCGTGTTCGCGGGCATCATGCACCGGGAGGCGGAGACCGCCTGGCGCCGGCTCGGAGGCGTGACGTCCCTGGGCCGCCTCGGGGTGGTTGACCCGGCCAGTGTAAAATCCCGGGGCGGGACACCGTGGAGCGGTACGGAGGCGGGCGGTCCGAGTCGTCTCTGGAACGTGCTGAATCTCGAGTCGTGGGTTCGACCCCGCGCGTGACGGATGACTGATCAGGGAGGAATGTCGATGCGAAGCACAAAGCCGAACCCGCAGATGCCCTTGCAGACGTGGGTGGCGCCATCACTGGAGTTCAAAGGCACCGTCGGTGAAATTCTCCAAAGCGGGAACGGGAAGCTCAGCCTGTCCCTCGCCGACACCGGCGAGTCCCGCTGCGAGAAGCCGCACACGAGCTCCTGCACGCCCGTCTAGGGTCGCGGACACGCGCGCGCGTCCAGCGGCTCGGAGTTCGTGACCTCGTGTCCTCTTCCCGGCCCGCCAGCCGGGTCAGCCTGATCCCGGCGCTCCGCGTCACGTCCGCGGGCGCCGCGGGTCCGGACGATCGCCTCCCGCCCGTCAGCCAGCAATGGCTGGACGTGGACGGGCGGCTGGTGGCGTGGGGCGGGAGGCTCGGGAACCGCTGGGCGATGCATTGGCCGGGCCTGGGCACGTACGGGTTCGGGCCCTTCGGCGACGTTGACGTGTTTCCCGCGGCAGGCGCGAGTCCTGCCGTGCTGCGGGACACGTTCGTTCGCGGCGTCCTGCCCGTCGTGCTCGTCGGCCGCGGTCACGAGGCGCTGCATGCCAGCGGCGTCCTGTCGGCCGATGGCGTGGTCGCGTTCTGTGCACGATCGGGCGTCGGAAAGTCCTCGCTGGCGCTTGGTCTCGCCACGCGAGGACATACCCATTGGGCGGATGACACGGTGCTCATGCAGCCCGGCGGCCGTCCGCAGGTGCTGAGCCTGCCGTTTCCGGCTCGCGTGAACGCGCCGGCGCTGGACGCGCTCGGGCGGGCTGCCGTCCATGTGTCGAGCGCCACGCCGGGACAGACGGCGCCCCTCTCCCGCGTGTATCTCCTCGTGCGCGATCTCACGCTGGATCCCGCGAGTCCTCTCATCACCGACCTGGCCCCGACGAGGCTGTTCGAGGGCATCCTCGCGCACGCCCACCCGTTCGACGTGGAGGGGCCGGACCGCCGCCGGCAGATGCTCGAGTGCCTATTGCAGCTGGCCGAGACGGTCCGCGGCTGTGAAATCGCGTTCGCGCCGTCCCTCGACGCCCTGCCCCGTCTGGTCGACGTCGTCAGCCGCCACATCGAGGCCGGCTGAGCCCCGGGGCGCCATGCTGATTGCGCCGCGCGTCTGGCTCTGGGCGGCCATCATCCGCCCGCTCAAGCACGTTCTCCCCCTCCCGTCGCTGGTGAAGCTGGCCAGCCCGCGACTGCGGCGGTCCGCCGGCCACGGCGAGGGCCGGGAGTCGGCCACGCGGCGCCTTGCCGAGTATCTGTCGCGGCGCCGCCGCTTCCCCGGCCGCCCTCCCGGCAATTGCCTGGATCGCAGCCTGGCTGTGTACCGGGTGCTGTGCAGGCTGGGCGCCGAGCCGCGACTGGTGGTCGGCGTCCGCGCGCGCGAGACGGGTGTGGAAGGCCACGTCTGGATCCTGCTCGACGGCCAGCCGTTCGCGGAGGCCGGCGACATCGACTCGTACGCCCGGGTCGTCGTGTTCGACTCACGCGGTCGCCGCGAGACGTCCACCGGATCTGCCGCGGATCTTCGCGGCGTGCGCTGGGCATGACCGTGCTCGGGCGGCTGGCGGTGCGAATCGTCCGCGCCTCGCTCGTCGTGGATCGGGCGCAGCGCCTGTTCGATCGCGTGCGGTCCACGCTGGTGGCGAGGTTTGCGAGCGACGAGTTCCTGGAGGCGTACAACGATCTCGCCTACCGGCGGCATGCAGACTACGTGGTGGGATCCGGACGGTTTCGCGCGGAGCTGTTCCACTGGGAAGAGGACATGGCCGCGCGGAACTTCCCGCCGCCGCCCTGCCGTCTGCTGGTCGGCGGTGCGGGAGGCGGCCGCGAGGTCTACGCGTGGGCGCGCCTCGGATACCAGATCGTGGCGTTCGAGCCGTCGCGGGCGCTGGCACGCTCGATCGCCGCGGAGAGCGCCGGCGATCCGGGCATCGGGGTGTGGCTGGGGCGGTATGAAGGACTGCCGTGCCTCCAGGAGCTGGAGGGCGGCGCCACGGTGGACGTCGCCGCGCTCGGACCGTTTGCGGCCGTCGTCCTCGGATGGCCGACGTATTCACACATCCGCCGCCGGTCGGTGAGAGTGGCCACGCTGGCGCGGCTGGGCGCGCTCACGGACGGTCCGGTGGCCTTGAGCTTCTTCCTGGACAAGCAGCGCGACCTGCGCGCCACCGGCACGCTCCAGCGGCTGACCCGTCGGCTGGGGATCTCGAGGCCAGGGGACACGTTCTCTCCTCACATCGGCTTTCACCACTGGTCCACTGAAGAGGAGATCGGCGCGGAGATCCGCGAGGCGGGACTGACGATCGTGGACGCATCCTACGACGACCGGGACGGCCGCTGGCCGTGGATCGTCGCCCGTCGCGTGCCGCCGGCTGAACCGGCTATCCCTTGACGGGGGCGGGTTCGACCCGCTGCGCGTCGAGGAGCAGCCGGAAGGCCCCACCGCGCGCGGCCAGGTCGGCCCACCGCCCGGATTCCACCAGCCGGCCGCGGTCGAGCACGTAGACCAGATCCGCATCCCGAATCGTGGACAGTCGATGCGTGATCACGACGATCGTCAGCCGCCCGTGCAGGTGGGCCAGCGATCCCAGGATCTGCTGTTCGTTGATCGAGTCGAGCGCGCTGGTCGCCTCGTCCAGCAGCAGCACGTCCGGCCTGGCGAGCAGGGCCCGGGCCAGGGCCAGGCGCTGGCGTTCGCCGCCTGAGAGGCGCAGCCCTCGATCGCCAACCACCGCGTCGAGGCCGCGCGGGTGGGCCTCGACGAACGACCGGGCGGCGGCGCGGTCGAGCGCCTCCCACATCTCGTCCTCGCTCGCGCCGGGCACGGCCCAGAGCAGATTGGCGCGAATGGTGTCGTGCAGGAGGAAGCTGTCCTGCGGCACGTACCCCACCGACTGCCGCCAGCGCCGGAGCGTCGGGGCGCCGAGCGGTTCGCCGTCGACGAGGATGCGGCCACGCGAGACCGGCATCAACCCCATGACGAGGTCGGCCAGCGTGGACTTTCCGGATCCGGACGCGCCGACGATGGCGGTCGTGCGGCCCGCGGGTATCGAGAGCGTGACGCCTGCAAGGGCCTCCGTCTCCGCGGTGGCGTACCGATACGTCACGTCCTCGAGGCCGAGCTCCCGCATCATCCGCAGCCGGCTGCCATCGCCGCCCGGCGGCTCGGCCACGGCCTCGCACTCGGCGATCCGCCGCTCGAGCGAGCGGAAGGGGGGGAGACCGGCGACGACGAGCTGCGCGGACTCCTGCAGGGATCGCATGCGGGGGATGACGCGCGCGAACACGAAGGTCAGCAGCAGCAGCCCCGTGCCCCGCAGCGCGAACAGCTCCACGGCCACCAGCAGAAGGGCGCTGATTCCAATGGCGCTGATCACGTCCATGCGGACGCGCGAGTCGGCGAACGAGCGCAGCAGGCCACGGTAGGCGTCGGCCAGGCCGACATCGAGCGACGTGAACAAGGCGACGTCACGCGCCTCGGCGCCCACGGTCTTGGCCACCTTCAATCCGCCCAGGGACTGCGAGGTCATCCCGAACAGCCGCCGGCTGGCCTCCGTGTACTCCTCGGCGCGCTCCTCGGAATGCCGCGCCCGTCCGCCGAGGGCCACGAGGAGCACGACGCCGGCGCCCAAGGCGAGCGCCGTCATCCCGGGCGACAGCCGCGCCGCCACGGCGAGATAGGCTGCCGAGACCGCCACGCCGCCGATCAATGTGAGGAACTGGTAGGCCGCGGTGCCGGCGCGGTCGGCCTCGATCGTCACCGCGTGTGCGAGATCCGTCATCCGCTGTTCGGCCAGGTGCGACCACCGCGACCACACGATGGCCGCGTAGAGCCGCCGCCGCAGCGTCGTCGCGAACCGATGGGCCAGCATCGGGCTCGTGAGGGCGTATCCCCGGTTCGCCACCGAGTGCACCATCGAGACGGCCACGAAGATCGCCAGGATGGCCGGGAGCGAGGGCTGGAGTCCGATCGTGGCGAACGCGCGGGACGTCAGTGCCGCCAGACGGCTGCTGGATGCATCGCCTGGCGCGAGCCCAATCGCCCCGAGCAGCGGCACCAGCAGCAGCAGGCCGGCTCCCTCGGCCAGGGCGACGGCAATCGACATCCCGACGGCAAGGCCGAGCCGCCAGCGCAGGACGCCCACCAGCCTGCCGACGAATCGCATCGCCAGGGCGGCGGTGGACTCGCGCGCATCCCGCGCGGCCGCGGTCATTCGCCGACCTCCGGATATCGCCAGGCGTCGAGCCGCGCCAGCTCCGGCGACGTATCGGCAACGTAGATCGCGTTGTTCGCGCGCAGCGTGGGCAGCGGCACGGTGTTCGGCAGGTAGTGACGGACGAACAGATCGTTGGTGAGCAGGGCGTACCGGTAATCGAGCAGGTTGTAGCCGTACACGTACTTGAAGATGTCGGCTGCCCGCTCGGCCATGATCGACGGGCTGAACGAGACGACCAGGTCGGGCCGCCCGCCGAGGCTGTGGTCGAAGTCGAAGTGGTTGTGCCCGATTGGCGCACCTGGATGCGGCGGCTGGTGCGCGATCTCCCGGTCGGCCTTGCCCAGCATGTCGATCGAATACCGGCCGCTGAAGTAGCTGACCGTACCCGCGGCGAACACGGCAATCTTCGCCTCGGGCCGGGTATAGCGATCGATCATGTAGCCCGTGATGGCGTTCAGCCTGGGTCGGCCGTTCGCGGACTCGAGATCCAGCAGGCTCTTCCTGCCGTTGATTCCCGACACGAACAGCGTGGACACGAGCAGCAGCACCGGAAGGACCTTCGCCGCCGCGGTGCCCGCCGGGGCGGACGACGCGATGCCGACGGCCGCCAGGACGAGCACGACGGGAAGCACGGGCGCCAGGAAGCGGCTGTGATCGAACATGTCGGCGCCGACCAGGACCAGGTGCACCAGCACCAGCGACATCGGCAGTACCAGCCACCACACACGGCGGTCACGTGCCGTGAAGAGCGCCGTTGCCGCCAGGACCATGGCGGCAGGGTAGGCGGCCACGAAGCCCTTGGCGTAGCCGAGACCCAGGTGCGCCAGACCGCTCCGGCCGGCCACCTTCAGATAGTAGGTGTTGGGAAGCCAGTCTCCGTAGGTACTGGACCCGGAACGCCAGGTGTGCCGCCAGGGGCAGGGCGGCGAGCCCCGCGAGCCACCACCGTCGCCGCAGGCCAAGGCCCACGCCGGCGAGCAGCACCACGGCGGTAAGATCGGCCGCGTCCGAACGCACGAGCGGGAGCAGCCCTGCGAGGAGGCAGGTCGCCGCACTGAACACCCCGCGCGCCGCGTCGTCGATGACACGGGTGAGGGCCCACAGGAACAGCGCTGTCAGGAGGGTCGTTTCGAAGCCGTTGACCGCCCAGTAGAGCAGGTCCACGGACAAGGCCATCGTCAGCAGGAGCGAGGTCCGGAGCAGCCAGGGCGGGTCCGGGACCAGCCGGCGGAACAGCCGATCCGTGAGGACGACGACGACGCACGACAGCGCCCAGTTGACGCTCTTGACGGCGAGCGACGCCAGCCGCGGCGGCGTGCCGACCGCGTGCACTGCCGCCATGACCAGGACCCAGCCGAAGTTCGTGTAGCCCTCCACGTGCTCGCCCGCGTTCCAGACGAGCCCCCGCCCCTCCGCCAGGTTCCTGGCGTAGCGCATGGAGATCATCTGGTCGTCGTCGAGATAGTAGTACCGGGAGCCGTCGATGTCGATGGAGGCCTGGCGGGCGGCCAGGGCGACAACGGCCGTCAGGAGGATGAGGGCGAGCAGGAGCGGCAGCCGCGATCGCCCCGCGTCAGCGGGCGGCGATGCCATGAGACCTGGCGGCATGTCGAGGCGGGCTGTGGAGCGCCAGCGCGCAGAGCACGACGAAGAGCACCGCGTTTCCAGGCATCTGCAGGCTGAACTCGACCGCCGACTGCAGCGCGATCGCCCCGAGCCCGGTCACCGCGCCGAAGCGGATCCAGGAGGTGGCCTGGTCCGGCCCGTCCTCGCCGAAGCGGCGGCGGATGGCCGCCGCCAGCAGCAGCAGCGCCGTCACGGCAGGCACAGCGACCAGGACGCCTCCCTCGGCGGCGAGCTGGAGGTAGTCGTTGTGAGCCTCGCGGACGTTCTGATCGGGATGCACGGTCTGATAGACACGCATGGCGCGCGCCAGCGTGTCGAGACCCGTGCCGGTGAGCGGGAAGTCGCGGACGATTCGCAGCGTGTCGCCCCAGATGCCCCGACGCAGCTGGATCGATTCGTCCACGGCCGGCGAGAACCGCGCCGCCAGGTTCGCGTTCGCCCACCGCAGCGGCAGCACCAGCAGGGCGCCGATGAAGACGAGGACCGCGACCCGGGCGCCGAAGGAGGCCTGGTGCCGTACGGCGACCAGCAGCGCCACCACCATCGCGGCAGCGAAACAGGCGATGCCCGAGCGCGAAAGGGTCACCGTGAGCGCTACCCCCATGACGACGACGGCGCCCGTGGCGAGCTGGAGCCTGCCGCCCTCGGGCGACGACAGCCACAGCAGGCGGGCCCGCCACTCCGGCCGGAGATGCCGGAGACCGATCTCGGCCTGCGCCAGCACGTAGCCCAGCACCACCGAGACGGCCATGACCATCCAGCCCGCGTAGTGGTTCTTGTTCACGAACGGCCCGAACGGCTTCGAGAGCCGGCCGGTCGGCGTCCAGAAGCCGTAGATCTTCATGCCCTCGTACGGGTCGTCGCCCAGCACCGCCTTCTGCACGATCCCGATCAGCGCGACGAGCACGCCGAGCACGAGAATCCACGATACGAGCCGTCTCACGCCATAGCGGTTGCAGAGCCGGACCAGGCCCCAGAGCAGCAGCGTGAACGGCAGGAACAGCATCAGCGCCCGCCGTGTCGCCGCCGGGTCGATCGACAACGGTCGGGTCGGGAGCCCCGTGGCCGTGCCGGCCTCGACCGCCGTGGCGGCGGCGGCATAGCTGATGTCGGTCTGCGCCAGCACCTGCTGGCTGGCGGGGCTGACGGCGTTGCAGATCGAGGGAGGCAGCGGCACGAGTTGCAGGCCGATGCACAGCGCCACCGCGCCGAGTGCGACGAGCACGCGGCGCTGGTCCGGCACCATTGCGTGCGGGTCTCTGGTGATCCACCATGCCGCCAGGCCCGTCACGGCGCACCCGGCAGCCAGGGGGATGTACGCCCACGGGTACGGCGCCCCGAACGCCAGCACTCCCCACGTGATCAGGATCGCCGTGGCGGCGAAGACGAGCCGCGGCGCCAGCTCGAGGCGCTCGCGCCGGCGGGAGCTATCCGTGGCTGGCGACATCCACCGGCTCGACCGCACGGGCGCGCAGCCTGCCCAGCAGCACGCGACGCGCAGGCGGATGACGAAGGAGCGCGAGGATGACGCGCCGGTGCTGGTTGAAGCGCGCGTGCTCGCGGACGATCGGCATCACGCCGTCGGTCCGGGCGAGCTCGAAGAGCGCCTCGATGTCGCCATCGCTCATCCGGTGCGCGAGGGCCCGCAACCGTTGCTGCGCCCGTATTTCACCGCCAAGCCGCTGCTTCCAGGTCCGCTCGTAGCGTCGGAGCGAGGCCCGATCGAACGCCGACTGCGCGAAGGCCTCCTCCAGCGTGTGCACGGCGACCGACGCGCTGAGCAGGCTGTAGTAGATGCCGCCGCCCGTCGTGGCCTTCACAATCCCGCCTGCATCGCCGACGGCGAGCACCCGGTCGGCATAGGTGCGGGGAATCGGCGCGAGCGGCAGGAGCTTCTGGCGCGGCACGGCGTCGGTGTCCCCGGCGAGGCCCCAGGAGTCTGCCATCCTGGCCGCGAACCGGCGGAAGTGACCCGCGGATTCGGCGTCGCACATCAGGCCGACGCGCGCACACCAGCCGTCGGGGCGATGGACGGGGACGACCCAGGCGAAGCCGTTCGGGGCCACACGGCGGCCGAAATAGAGCTCGACGTCCCCGCCCCGGCCGGAGGAGAACTCGAGCTGCGCCGACTGCATGTAGACCGAGGGCAGGCCAAGACCGAGCCGCCGCTGCAGCGCGTAGTTGGCGCCACAGGCGAGCACGCACACGCGCGCCCGCACCTCGTCGCCGTCACGAAACCGCAGGGTGACGCCATCGGGCTCGACCGTGACGTCGTCGACCCGGCGGCCGAGGCCGAGCACGACGCCGGCCGACGCGGCATCGGCGCAGAGCAGCCGATCGAGGCCAAGGCGGTCAATCGCCACGGCCTCGATCTGCTCGGTCGTGTAGCTGACCGACCGCCCGGTCGGCGAGTGAAACCGCGCGGTCCGCAGGGCGTTGAGGATGACGGCACGCGGCAGCTGGAATTCGTCGAATGCCTCTGCCGCGAGGACGCCGGTGCAGTGGACCGGATCGCCGCTCGACGGATGTTCTTCGAACAGGGTGACGTCGAACCCGCGCCGGGCCAGCAGGGTCGCCGCGTACAGGCCGCCGGGCCCGCCGCCCACAATAGCAACGTCTCGCATGCGGGAGTCGAAGGCGGCGTCCGTACGGCGCCAGGGACTAGCTGCCGGATACGGTCGCGCGCGCGGTCACAGAGTAGCGCAAGCGGCCGATTCGACCAAGCAAGCCGTATCGTTCAGAGCACGCCGTGTAACGCGGGGGACCCCGGTGTGGTCGCTGCCGCGTAGCCTGGACGGACGGCCGAGACCAGCAGCCAGATCCACAAGGCGACAGCGGCCCAGACCGGCACTGTCGGCAGCGCATCGGCAAGGCCATCACCGGCCAGTTGCCGCACGCCGATTCCCGTCCAGACCACGGCCGGATCGGGCAGAGACAGCAGCACGACGAGGCCGGCCCACAGCAGGAGACCGCCGGGCTCGTCGCGGCCTACCGCACGCACGAACAGCACGGCGGCCGGAAGTACCAGCAGCATCGCGTGCTGTGACCAGGCGACCGGCACCAGCAGGAACGTCAGGGCGGCGAATGCGGCCACGACCAGATCGAAGCGATCGGGCCAGGCTCCCGCCGCGTCGCCGCCGCCGCCGCGGGCCGCCCCGCCGCCGAACGCCGCGAGCGTCGTGAGACCCACGACGGCGGCGATGGCCCAGCCCAGCGCCTGCGCGCCGGCCCCCAGCGCCAGCAGGTGGCTCACGAACGAGTACTCCATGGGCGAGGCCACGTACAGGCGCGCCGTGGCCACGATCGAGGCGAGGTAGTCGGCGCCCACCAGGGGGCCGGCTGCCGCAATCGTTGCCGCCGCCGCCAGCGCCAGGGTCGCCGCGCCCGCCGCAAGCGCCCGCCTGGATCGCAGCCCCACTGGTATGCCGAAGACGAGCGCGGGCGGGAAGAGCACTGCCGCCACGCCGAACGCCGCGCCGGCTTTCACGGCGTGCCCCCGCCTGAGCAGGTGCCAGCCCCACACGATCAGGCCGGACACGATGAGCACCGCGTCGCCCTGGCGGATGCTGGCCAGCGCGGGCTGCCAGCCCGCAAGCGCCAGCAGCAGGATCAGGACCGCCGGCGAGTTCGCCGGCAGGCCGGCCTCCCACGCCAGGATCCTGGCAATCAGGACGAGCGCGGCCACCGACAGCACCATGAAGACGACGTAGAGCGCACGGCCGCCGCCGAGCCTGACGATCGGCACGGAGGCCATCAACAGCGCCGGCGAGTGGCCCTGGGCGGTGTAGAACTCCGGCCGGGACTCGAACGCGCTCGCCTGGCACACGGTGACGCCCGGCAGGGTCCACGGCGACACGGGCGCGGGTTCGTCCGTCAGCCACTGCGAGAAGTCGCGGTGGTCGTCGCCTTGATAGAGCTGTCTGGCCTCGAGAAATCCGCGCGCGGCCAGCACCTCTTCGGCGTAGGACCCCGGCGCCAGGTACCCGATTACGGCGCGCGAGGCGAGTCCGCCGATCACGGCCAGGCCGAGCAGCGCGAGCACCGGCCCTCGCGATGCCTGCCCGAGCACGCGGGTGAGTGCCAGCCTCGCGGGCTGCCCGCGCATGGCCGCCAGCGCCGCGGATCCCATCAACGCGATCAGCAGCCAGATTGTCGGGTTCAGGACCGTCGTCCGCAGGCCGAGGAGAATGCCTGCCATCGTCACCCGAGCTCCGGTGCGCGGGCGGCGCCGCAACGACCAGGACCGTGCAGGACGCAGGGCACACTCACGGCGCGGCACCGGTCAACCCGGCGCCCGTGGCGCGGAGGGTGTCGAAGTCCTTGACGACGTAGGGGTACGCCCCACCGAACATGTAGCCGCTCAGCACCGGGCGCGGATCGCGGTCCGCGGCGGTGGCGTGCACGAGCGACCGGCCGTATGACCATGGGCGGATGGCCATGGGCACGTGCATCAGGTCGAGGAGCGTCGGGAAGATGTTGTGATGGCTTGCCCGGTAACCCGTATCCACCGCCGGCCGATCGTCGCCGAACATGAGGAGGGGCACGGTGGCGACCTCGGCGACGAGCTTGCGCGCGAACGGCGTGCCGCCGTGCTCGGCCAGCATCTCCCCGTGGTCCGAGGTGTAGATGCCGACGGTTCGCGGCAGGCGGCCGTCCGGCTGCAGCAGCGCGCGAAAGAAGTCGTCCAGATTGTACCGGATGGCATTGTCGTAGGTATTGATGCGTGCGACGATCTGCTCCCCCGCCGGCACCGCGCCGTCGAGGCTGGGGCGCCACCGGCCCGTTCCCTTCGGGTAGTTGTCCCGCTGCGGCTCGTGGTTGCCGCGCTTCAGCATGACGACGAACTGGCCGGCCGGTTCGGCCAGGACCCTGGCTGCCGCCCTGGCCATCCGCCTGTCGGTCTCCGGGTCGTCGCCGAACGCGCTCGCATTCTGCCAGTCGTCCACGAACCGCATGTCACCTGTGCTCAGCCCGAAGCGCCGGACCATCAACTGCCCGTCGAACAGGTGGGTGCGGTAGTTCATCGCCTTCGCGAACTGAAAGACCGTGGGCAGGGTGAAGACGCGATGGGCCAGGTCCGGAAACGTGCTGAAGCCCGTGAGCAGGCTCGCAACGGACGAGTTCGAGTAGGTCGATGCCGACGCTGCCTCGCCCCACGACGTCAGGCGGCCCTCCCGCAGGAGCGTTTCGAGCCAGGGTGTCGTGGGCCGGGCATAGCCGTCGAGGCTCAGGTGCCCGGCCGTAATCGACTCATCGATCACCAGCACGACGTGTCCAGTGGGCAGGGAGATCGCCCGTGTCGCGATCTGCTGCCTCGGGTACGGCTGCAGGGCCTCGGCCGCCGTATCGCAGCCGAGCAGGACCAGCGTGCGGAGGAAGGATTGGAAGACGGGCATCGGCGGCGCGGCCATCGTGACGTCGCCGAAGACGATGCTGCGCTTGACGTAGGCGGCCCCGTAGGCCCCGTGCACGAGGAGCGTCACGGCGGCGGCAATGCCCCAGCGCTGCCGCCACGTCTGCGGGCGCGTCCAACCGCGGAATGACACTGCGGCGAAGAGGGCAACCGGCAGCAGCGCCCGCCAGTCGAAGAACGCGAACATCATCGACGGCCAGTACTTGATGCTCTGGAACGCCATGGGGATGTCCTGCGCGTTCAGAGCGGCGCCGGCGCCGGCCACGAAGCCGTACTCGAGCAGCGTCACGGCCGCGTAGAGCCCGAGGGCGCCCGCGCGGATCACCCGCGGCGAGGACCACGAGGCCCAGTAGAACGCGGCCTGGCATGCCAGCAGTCCCGTGATTCCCGCCGTGCGCCGGAGCATCACGGCGCCCCCCGAGGTCCCCGGGCCGCCGGCGAAATACGGCGCGACCGGCAAGGCGAGGATCCACACCTCGTACGCCGTGACCAGGACGGCCAGGCCGAGGGCGAGCCACCGGTCGCCGGCGCCGGCGTGGGGCGCTACAGCTTGCTGCTGCGCGTTTCCCATTTGCCTCGGAACGTAATCCAGAACGACAGCACGATCAGGCGGAGGTCGAGCCAGAAGCTGTGCCGGCGGATGTAGACGCGATCGTACCGGAACTTGTTGCGCCGGGTAATGTCCCGTGGCGCGAAGATCTGGGCGATGCCGGTCAGTCCGGGCCGCACGCGGCTGCGGTCGGCATATCCGGGCACCTCCTCGAGCGCTTCGAGCCGGCCGTCGCCCAGCGCCTCGATCTCGCCCGGCCTCAGCGCTCGCGGGCCGACGAAGCTCATGTCGCCGACGAAGATGTTCCAGAGCTGCGGCAGCTCGTCCATGGCGGTCGCCCGCATCACGCGGCCCACGCGCGTGACGCGCGGGTCGTGTTCGGTCGCCTGCACGGCCCCCACCGCGTGTTCGGCATCGGGCACCATGGACCGGAACTTCCAGGCGCGGAAGACGCGCCCGCCTTCGCCGGCGCGCTCCTGGCTGTAGAAGATCGGGCCCCCGTCCTCGAGCCTGATTGCCGTCGCCAGCGCCAGCCAGATGGGCGACGAGATCAGGAGCCCGGTGCCCGACAGCGCCACGTCGAAGGCGCGCTTCGCCAGCGAGGGCTTCACGACCGGCGGTCCTAGGGTCGCACCCATTTGTAGGCACCCGTGACGAGCCGGTGTACGTAGAGTGCCGGCAGCAGCAGTGGATTCTTCACGCCGTACCGCTCCCTGATGAACGCCGCCGGTGGGAACGCGTGCTCCCGCAGCAGCCGGAGTCGATCGCTCCACGACGGCAGCGCACCAAGATCGCTCGCCAGCACATCGCGCCGGTGCACCGCGCCCTCGAGGTACCGATGAGACGGTTCGTCGGGCGCCGCGCGCCGCAACGCGGATTCGGTCTGCGCCGGCAATGGGCTCCCCAGCCGTTCGCGCGCCTCGACCAGGCCGCTCAGGCAGAGACCGGCAACGTGCCGTTCGCGCGCGATCTGTTCCAGGGTGTCCCAGTCGGCCGGCTCGAACCGGCCACAGAGCAGGCGGAGATCGTACAGCCAGATCAGCCGGTCCTGACCCTGATGGTGTGCCAGGCGATGAATGCAGGAGAGCACGCTGCTGGCGACCAGCGAAGGCACCGAGGCGGAGGGGCCGAGCGCCGGCACGTGGTGCCTGCCGGCCCACAGTTCCCCGAACGACAGCGCGTCGGCCAGGATCTGCGGGTTCACGATCTTCCAGTGCAGGTCGATCACGTGGTGAACGCCGTGAGTGTCGATGCGCTCGAAGGCGACCTGGTGGCTCACGAGCACCCCGGACGTCAGCGCGGAGCTCCGGAGGTACCCGTTCGCCTCGAGCAGACGCGAGGCCCCGGCGAGGTCATCGAACCGGATCAACAGGTCCGTGTCGGTGCGCGGCCGGAGCCATGGCAGCGGATAGACCTCGTAGGCGAGCGCGGCGCCCTTGATGACGAGGGTCTGCACGCCCGCGCCTGCGAGGCTGTCGAGCACGCGCTCGAGCTCCAGGCGCACGAGCAGTTCGCGCGCCGCGCTGCTGCGGGCGCCGGCGTGGAGCAGGTTCCTGGCCTGCCGCGCCTCTTCCGACACCGCCTCGCGCAAGGCGCTCCACGCCAGGGCGCTGACGCCCTGCTCGCGGGACGCGGCAACGAGCGCTTCCGGGTCCCACCTGCCGTTCGCCTCCCAGGACAGATCGCCACCGAGGGTCCGTGCGAGCAGCACGACCGGATCATCGAAGCCGGGTCTGGAGCGTGCAGCCATCGGATCAGGAGCCCGTCCTGCCGGGCGCGGGCGCGGCATCGGCCCGCAGGCACCAGAACCAGAGCGCCGCGACCGCGGTGGTCGGCGACAGCAGCACGCCCAGCGTGCGCGCGGCCTGCAATGGGGCGCCGGCGAGGGCCCATACCGGGGCGTCGGACATGGAGAGCAGCAGGACGATCACACACCAGGTCACGGCCGTCGCGCGGCTCGCCCGCCCGAGCACGATGCGGGCAGTGACCGCGAGCGGCACGAGCAGCATCGAGAAGTAGTGCTGCCACACGACGGGAGGCAGCAGCGTCGCCAGGCACGCGAAGGCGCCCAGGTCTCGATCGACTCGCGCGCCCGTCCACACCTCGGCCGCCGCGGCCCGCCGCCGGCTGGCGATCAGGGTGACGCCGACGAGGACGGCGCCGACCAGCATCATGAGCCACGTCGCGTGACTCCATGCGCCGAACACGGACAGGCGCGACCAGAGGGCGTAGTTGTTCGGCGCGTTGCCGTAGGTGCCTGCGACGATCGTGACTGCGCGACGAAAGGCGCCGATCTCCCCGAACCCGCTGGCGATCCCCGCGCCTGCGACGGCTGCGGTGACCACCGCCGCTGCCGACAGGGCCGCCCGCCAGCCTCGCGCCGCCAGCAGGGCCAGGAACACGGCCGGATAGATCTTGAGCGCCGCTGCCAGGCCCACGCAGGCCCCGGCCAGCCGGTCCTGCCCTCGTCGAAGCGCGGTCCACGCCGCGACGATCAGCGCCGCCAGTACGACGCTGACCTGGCCCAGTGACAGGGCCGCCAGCACGGGCTGCCACCCCACCATCAGGACGAGGCCAAGCCACCACGAGGCGGAGCCGGTGGCGATGCCCGCCCAGGCGAGCAGCATGGCCGCGGCCGCCGCCGCGGCGGCCAGCGTGAGAAGCGAGCAGGCCACGAATGCCAGACGTGGTCCGAGCGTGTGGACCAGCGGCCGTGCCAGCGTGAGCAGCACCGGCGGATGGGCCTGCACGACGAACAGGGCCGGCTGCGAGCGCCGGCGCGCTTCCACCACGTGCCGGACGGCCTGCGGCATCCAGTCTTCGAGGTGCAGCGGGTCCTCGTCGAGTGGGGCGGCGAGATCGTCCTGGATGTGCCCGGTGTAGAAGCTGCCCGTCCGGTCGAACCGGGAGACCGCCACCACCTCCTGCACGAAGTCACCTGGCACGAGGTATCCCATGCCGATCCTCAGCAGCACCTGTCCGAGCACGAGCGCCGCCAGGGGCACGAGGACGATCGGCCGCCGGCATCCGGCCCAGACCCGTCGCAGCCCCTCGGGCCCGTACGCCACTGCCGCGAGGGAGGCCGTCAGCGCCACGATCCAGACGGGGTTCAGAAGCGTCCCGATCATGGGGTGCGCGGCACGCCCTGCTGGCGCACCACCTCGTCGTACAAGGCAACCGTTCGCTCGGCCATTCGCCGCACCGTGAACTCCGCCTGCACGCGCCGGTGAGCCCCGGCGCCGAGCCGCTGGCGGAGCGCCGCATCCGACACGAGCGTCGTCAGCGCACGGGCCAGCGCGTCGGCGTCGCCCGGCGGGACGACCAGGCCGGACTCGCCGTGCTGATTCACCCACGGCACGCCGGAGGGCAGATTCGTGCTCACGACCGGCTTGCCGCATGCCATGGCCTCGATCTGGACCATGCCGAAGGCCTCGGCGCGGGTGACCGACGGCAGCGCCAGGACGTCGCACGCGTGATAGAGCGCCACGAGATCGCTGTCGGGCACCTGTCCCAGGAACGTCACCCGGCCCGCCACGTCGAGGGCGCCTGCCAGCTGCCTGAGCTCGGCCGCCTGCGGGCCGTTGCCGGCGACCACCAGCCTGGCCGGCGTGCCCGCCATCGCGCGGATGAGCACGTCGACGCCCTTGTAGGGCACGAGGCGGCCAACGAACAGGATCAGCGGATCGGCACTCGTACCGCGCAGGGCGCGCGCCCTGGCATCCACGGCAGGCGTTCTCTCGAAGGCGGCCGTGTCGATGCCATAGGGGATCACCACGCATTTCTCGCGATGATCGGCGAGCTGCGCGGCAGTGGACGCCATGTTCGGCGACGCGACGATGATCCGGGACGCCCGGTCGAGCACCCGCGCCAACAGCGGCCGGTACACCATGCGGTACTTCCACTGCGGCCGCACGACCTCGCTGTGGAAGTACACGAGCAGTGGACCCTTCCGGCGGGTGACGAAATCTGCCGCCAGCGCCACCGGGTTGGGCTCGTGCAGGACGGTGACATCCGCCGCCATCCGCCGGAGCTCCAGCGGCAGCGAGATCGACAGGCCCACGCTGCCGACCATCGCGAGGCTGGCTGCCCGTGTCACCGGCACACCACCCACCACCTCTCGCGTCGTTCGCCGATCGAGGCTCGCGACGAGCACGCGGGTGTCCACGGCGCCTCGCTCGCCCTCGCACAGCAGCTGGAGGACGCGCTCCATGCCGCCGGGCACCGGCGGATAGTACTTGCCGACGTGCAGCACACGCAGCCGACGGTCCGCCGTGCGCGCGTCGCCGTCCGAGTCCAGGCGGGGAGGATCGCTGATCATCGCGGGTGTCAATCGAGCATCCCTCAACGGGTCGAGGCGCGGCGGCGCCCCGTCATGTCGAGCGCGTATCCGTAACCCCCGAGCCCGACGGGGAACCGCGCGCGGAACCCGGAAGACAGAAGGCCCGCCCTGCGCTGCTCGAGGTACGGGTTGAAGTACCGGGTGTTCGGGAGCGGCGTCTCGTACTTCGTGCTCGAGGTCACGTAGACGGTCAGGCCGGACAGCGTCCGCCGGGGAACGAGGGAATAGCGGTCCGGTCGACCGTCCATGTAGTCGTCCGGTGTGAGCCACACCACCGCACGCGCGTCGTCTCCGTGTCCGTGCACGACGTACGACGCGATCCGATCGGCGCCCTCCGCGAACGCCAGCAGCGCGCACAAGATCCCGACGGCCAGCCGGCTGCGTCGGCCGAACGTTCCGAAGGCCGCCATCCACACCGAGGCGCCGGTCATCAGCAGCATGACCCCGAGCCAGCCTGGCTGCCCGCCGACGACGCCGAGCGCCACCACCAGCAGCGCGGCTCCGATGATTGCCGCCGCGGCGACGCCTGCGCGATCGGACCAGGCCTGGCGCTCGACCGAGCGGACGAGGCTGACCGCCGCCAGTCCCCAGAACAGGCCGACGGAAAACCGGCTCGACGGCGCCTCGAGCCACCAGACCGCGATCGCGCTGCCGCAGGCCGTGAGCACGGTGCCGTACGCCCAGACCGGGAGTCTCGACTCGGTGAGGTCCGCCGCCGGCGGACCGCGATGCCGGCGACGGTTCGTGAGCGACGCGGCCCAGCACATGAGGGTCAACGTCAGGGGCAACACCAGGGCGAACTGGCTGCCGAGCACGACGTCCCGTGCCCAGTTCGGGACCCAGGCCCACCCGGCGACCTCGGCCGGGTCGTATGTGGGTCGCACCCGCGCCCAGGAGGTGATGATGGCCCGTTCCGCGTCGGCCTGTGCCGGCGACACCCGCCAGTCGACCGGCACTCCGAGGACCGTCAATGGGTAGGCCGGGTATCCGCTCAGGACCACGCCGCGGAGTGGCACGAGCGCTGCCGTCAGCGCCGCCACCAGCAGCCCCGCCCGGATCGGGGCCGGCACACGCCGGCCGAGGCGCCGGGCGTCCTGCCACAGGCGGGCGCAGACAGACAGGCCGACAACCGCGCCGAACACGAGCGCGCTCAGCTTCACCGACAGCAGAAACGCACACGTCACCAGCAGCGCCGTGGCAGTCCGCACGAACCGGCCCGTTCCCTGTGTGGTCTCGGCCAGCTCGGCCAGCAGGCAGACGATCACGATCGTGGTGCTCGTGACGATGACGTCCGCCTTCAGGGTGGAAATCGTCGATCCGATGACGCTGAACAGGGCCAGTCCGATCGCCGGGCCGAGCAGCAGCGCCCGGAGGAGGCACGATCCCGGCCCCGTCGCCCCTCGTCGCAGCAGGCGGGCCAGTCCGCCGCCCAGGTACGCGATCGTCACGACGACGAACAGCCCGTTGATCACGTGGTTCACGCGCCCGGCCAGCGGGCCCACGCTCAGCATCGCGCCGAGGAGGTGATGCGACTGGTTGAACCCGAGCCGCCCGTGCAGGTTCGCGAGCCCGGGGACGATCGGGTAGTCGTGGTTCCAGCGAATGGCCTGGAACTCGTACAGGTAGTCATCGATGGCCGGCACGTCGAGCGCGTGATTGGCGACCCAGATCGCGGCAACGGCGACGGCGAGCGCCGCGAGCCACGGGCGGGGCGCCCGCAGGCAGGACGCCAGCTGTCTGCGCCGGACCAGGAGTCCGGTGAGCCCGACCACGACGAACAGACCGAAGGACCAACCGTCTACCGGCAGCACCAGGTGCCATGCGAGCAGCGCGCAGGTGACGGTCCCCAGTCCGATCCAGAACGCCGCGTGCGCGGCCGGCCACCCGTCCTCGAGCTGTGCCCGCTCGCCGAGCACGAGTGCCCCCACGCCCACGAACAGGCACACGAGCACCAGCCAGAGTCCGGCGAGCGCGAGTGACAGGGCGGCCGTCACCGAATCTCCCGATCGGGGTCGGCGTCGCCGCGAGCGTCGCCGAGCGCGCCGGCGGTTCGGGCGTACAGCCCGGCCATTTCCGCAGCGTATCGTGTCCACCCGAAGCGGGAGGCTCTCGCACGGCCGGCAGCCCGCCGGGTGTCCCGCGCGGCGTGATCGGCGCGCGCCTCTGCCAGCAGCCGCTCGATCGCGCGGGCCCACACCTGCGGATCCGTCGAATCGACGAACGTCGCCGAGTCGCCCGCGATCTCGCGGAATACCGGCAGGTCGCGCGCGATCACCGGGACGCCGGCGGCGAGGGCCTCGATCACGGGCAGCCCGAATCCCTCCCGATCGGAGGTGATGACCACGAGCGCGGCGCGCCGATACACGGCAAGCAGCGTCGCCCGGTCGAGAAACGGGAGCACGCGCACCGTGTTGGCCAGGCCCAGTCGATTGACGAGCGCCTGCTGGTCGCGGGTGAACGCCCCGCCAGCTCTGACCAGGCGAATGGCCGGTAGGGCCGCGCCGGCGCGTGCGACGGCCTCGAGCAGCAGGTCGATGCGCTTCCGGTCCACGGTGCTGCCGACGTGAAGAACGTCGATCGTCGGCCGTGGCGTCGCGAGCAACTCACCGGCACGGCGGTCCGCGTCGTCATTCGCGACGTGCGGGTCCACGCCGTTCGGTACCACCACCAGCTGCTCGGGCGCGGCGAGCCCCGCCTCGAGGAGCTCGGCAGCGGTGCACTGGCTCGGGCAGACGATCAACGCCGAGGATCGCAGGCCCCTGGCGAGGCGGTCCACCAGGAAGCGCGGCAGCCCCGTGTCGATGCGGCCCGGTGCGTGGAATCCGCGGAACGTGTCCACGTCGTGACACGTCGTGATCACCCGCCGGCCCGGCAACATCAGCGCCAGGTGCGCGTAGCTGTGATCGACGATGTGGAACAGCTCGCAGCCGCGAGCGAGCGCGGCCATCCTCCTGGGGTAGATCCAGAACCGGTTGAATACCCGATCGGCCGTTGGAGGCTGGCTGCCATTCGCGCGACGCACGCGCCCCAGCAGCGGCACGAGAGAGGGACGCACGAGTCGCGGCTCCACCGGCCAGGTCGGCTGGCGCGGCAGCTCGCGGACGAGCGAATCGGCCACCAGGTCCATGCTGGGCCAGCGCTCCTCCAGCATGTCGGCCACGATGGCCACGCGCAGCGCCTGCGCCGGCCGCGAGGAGCCGGCCGCCGTCCGCATGGCCGTCCCCGCGTTCAGCACACGACTCCCCGCGGCGTCAGGGTGGCCATCAGCGATTCGAACGCGTGCCGCCGCTCGAAGGCGCGGACGACCAGTTCGCGTCCGCGGCGCGCACGGGCCAGGGCCTCGTCGGGCGCATCGAGCGCGGCGCGAAGGGCACCGGCGAGCGCCTGCACGTCGCCGGCCGGGTAGCTCCAGCCCGTGTCCGGCTCGCGGATCGTGTCCCGCAGGCCGCCGACAGCCGCGGCAATGACGGGCACCTCGCACGCCAGCGCCTCGAGGGGGGAGAAGCCGAGCCCCTCCTCGCGGCTCGCCTGCACGCAGACGTCGGCTGCCTGGTACCACTCGGCGAGGCCCGCGAACGGCGGCACGGCATCACGGGCGACGACGGCGTCACCGAGATCCTGCGCCGTGGCGCGCCGCCGGAATTCCTCGTGACCGCCGCTGAGGTGCAGCACTCGAACGTCCCGACCTTCCCCGCGCAGCAGGCGGACCGCATGGAGCAGCGTGTCCGGGTCCTTCTCTGGCGCGATTCGGCTGCTGAAGAACACGAGCGATGCCGCCTCCGGAAGGCCCAGCCTGCGGCGGATGTCCGCTCGCGGTTCGACGGCAGGACGAAACACCGAGGTGTCCACGCCGTAGACGGGAATGACCTCCACCGAGGCGCGGGCGCCGTGTCCCTGCACGACCGTGCGGAGGTAGTCGCTCAACACGACGTAATGGCGGGCCACAAGCGCATTGAGCCGCGCCAGGACGTCGATCGCCAGCGCCTCGTGCCGCCGGTACGGCCGCCCTGCCGGTTCGAGACGCCGACACGCGTAGTACGCTTCCACCGGGCTGCAGACCAGGTTGAACGTGTTGACTCCCGTCAGCCGGCCGGCGAGGTTGCAGGCGAGGGCCGCCGGTCCGTAGCCCTGCACCAGGACCGCGTCGAGCTGGTGCCGGTGGCCGAGCACCCACCGGAAGGCGCTCCAGGCGAATCCCGGGATCGACCGAGACCCGACGACGATGTCCGGTGCGTTGTCCGGGTCCTGGCTGATTTCACGTCCGCCGGCGATGCGCCGCGCCAGCACCGTCAGCCGGGACCGGCGCGCCAGGTCCTCCACCAGACGCACGTCGGTGCCGCTTTCCACGACGAACGCGATCCGTGGCCCGTTCACGCCGGTCGCCGCACGATGGATCCGAACACGTCGTCGAGCACGGCCAGGTGCGCCGATCGATCCAGGGACGCGGTGTGAGCGGCTGCGCCGGCGCTCAGCCGCGCGTAGCGCGAGGGACTCGACAGCACGCGGACGACGGCCTCGGCAAGCGCCGCCGTCTCCGGACGCGGGCCCGCCAGCTCTCCGGAGATTCCTTCGAGCAGCCACTCCGGGATGCCGCCAACGGCGAATGCCACCGCGGGAACGCCGGCTCTGGCGGCCTCCAGCCCCACCAGGCCGAACGGTTCCGGCCAGACCGACGGCACCACGAGCAGGTGCGTCCTCTCGAGCAGGTCGATGCGCTCGGCCGGTCCCACCCGCCCGGCGAACACGATCTCGACGGTGCGTTCCGCCTGCATCGCGCGACGAGCATGGCGTTCGAGCCTGGCGCGGTCGGGCCCGTCTCCTGCGACCGTCAACCTGACGCGGACGCCGAGGCGGCGGGCAATGTCGGGCAGCGCGCCGAGCAAGAGCGCACCGCCTTTCACGCGTTCCAGCCGCCCGAGCAGGAGCAGCTGCCAGGGAGGGGCCGCCGGCCGAGGGGCGCGGGCCGGCGGAGTCTCGTCCGGCGGCCAGTGCGGCAGCACCGTGACGCGCGACGGATCGACGCCGTGCCGCACGCACTCGGCGCGCATGTGCTCGGACAGCGTGAGGACGGCGTCGGAGGACTGCACCAGTCGCAGCCGGCGCTGCTGCACGCCGTACAGCCTGATCAGCGTCCGCGGGCTCCATCCCCCGCAGCGCCGCGGGTAGTAGTAGACGAGGCAGCCGGGCCCAAAGGTACGGTGACAGGGCACCGGATCCGGAAACTGATGGCACTTCAGGCCGCTGATGCAGGTGCCGTGGTACGTATGCGCGACGTACGCGGTCGGCGCGAGCGCGCGGCACGCCTGCTCGGCAGCGGGATCGTCGAGGCCGTGCAGGAAGATCATGTCCGGCCGCCACTGCCCGACAGCTCCCACGAAGGCGTTGAGGTCCTCCCGAATGGCGAACTCGGCATCGAGGGCACCCCCGGCCAGGACCGGCAACCCTGCGACCCGGCCGCTGTGGCTGCAGAGCGCGAGCGTATGGCCTCTCCCGTGGAGCAGCGGGACCACGGCGTCGAGGTAGGTTTCGGCGCCCCCGAGCCGGTGAGGCGTCTGGTTGACAACCGCGATCCTCACGACGGGTCGCCGAGCAGCGCCGCGACCGTCCGCGACACGTCGAACCGGGAGTCGTAGAGGGCCCGGGCCCGTTCACCGAGCCGGCTTCGTGCCGGCGCGTCGGACAGCAGCCTGGCGACGGCCCGGCCGAGCGCCGGCCCGTCTCCCGACGGCACCAGTTCCACGGCGCCGGAGTCCTTCCACAATGGCTCGGTGCTCGGGCCGCTGTTGGTCACCACCGGGCGTCCGTGGGCCAGCAGCGCCATCAGCGTTGTCCGGCGCGTGCTGGCGCCGTCGGGATACGGCTGGACGAACACGTCGCAGCAGTCGAGAAGCCGCGAGATGGCGGCCGGCGATCCCGGGCCGGCAGCCACGATCGAGGTGGCGAGGGGTCCGCCGGATTCGACCACCCGGCGCCGGAAGGCGTCGGTACCGACGCCGCCAAGGGCGAACCTCGCGTCCGGGCACGTGGCCGCGATGGCTTCGAGCGCCCCGATCAGCGTGCCCTCCACCAGCGGGTTCGCGGCGCCGAAGTAGCCGACGAGCGGCCGGCCTGCCGCCAGGTCGGTCCGGAGGGCACTGGCGCCGGCCACGTCACCTGCGGGCGCGACGGGGCTGGGGACGGGGAGCCATGCGGAGGGCCGCTGTCCGGGCGTGAACCGGTGGATTCGCGGAAGGAACGCGGCCGTCGAGACCCAGACGCGGTCCGCCGCCGAGAGCAGGATGGTCAGCATGATCCGGTGGGCCAGCGCGCCCGCGTTCTGGCGCAGCCGCGTGCGGTCGAAGGGCAGGAAGGGCTCGTGGACCATCAGGTCCAGCGAGTCCCCCCGTCGCGCCCGTCGTCGTACCCAGAGGCAGAACGGAAGATTGAGCGACTTGTATCCGTACCCGTGCGGCACCCACTGGACGAACAGGCGGCGCGGCCCCGGCGAGGCGTCCAGCGCCTGGTCCAGCGCCCGGAAGCTCCCGACACGGTAGGCGCCGGCGACCTCGTGCACGACCGCTCCGGGGGTGTCGGCCGCCGGAGGGGGCGCCCAGACATGAACGCCGGCGCCCGCGGCACTCAGGCCGTGCGCGACGACCCGCGTGAAGTCTGCGACGCCGCCGACCGCGGGTGGGAACTCGCAGGTGACGAGGTGCCACGTGGCAGCCGGCCGGCTACTCGACTGCACGGCGCGGCGCGTCTCCCAGCCCGTGATGGAGAAGCCACGGCATGCCGTCCGCCGTCATGTAGGCGCGGCTCGGGCCCGAGTAGTGTCGGGAGACGATCCCGTCCGGCCGCGGCGCGGCCTGCATGCTCAGGGCATAGGCGGGCGGCAGCCAGCGCAGGTACCCGGAGGCGCTCGCGCCGAGCGCGTACAGCGTCTGCTCGACCCAGCCTCCCGCGAACACCGGCTCGGCCAGCAGTCGGTCGCACAGGTCGAGATCGATGGTGGCGCGATCGATCGCCGCGATCCCGGTGTTCACGCGCTCGCCGAGGTCGATCCCGAAGCCGTCCCTGGCCTGCTGCGGGGTCATCACGTAGCAGGTGAACGCATCGCGCTGGAACAGCGCCAGCGGCTCGCGGCCGAGCAGCGCGTCGTGCAGCTCCAGCGGCGCCCGGAAGAACAGGACATCCGGGTCCAGCACGAGCAGGCGCGGCAGCCTGCCGATCAGGGCGACGTCGGTCAGCTTCAGCATCACGGCCGAGTTCGCGCGCAGCGCGGCAAGGCGGCCCAGGCCTCGGCGCCGAAGCTCGGACATGACGAGCGCATCGGCGTCCGGCTGCGTGACGATTCGAGCGTGCGGGAAATGGCGCCCGAGGCGCCGCGTCATCAGGGCCGTGCAGGGCCCCTGGATGTGGAGGTAGAGGTGGGCATCCGCCTCGACGCGGCGCAAGTAGCTCTTCAGTGCCCAGATCGCCGGGAGGTAGTCGCCGAAGTGGCAGACCAGATGCAGCTCGTACGGCGCGGCAGACCGCAGCGGCACCGTCTCGACCGGCGGCGACGCCAGCACCTTCGTCCAGACCGCGTGCCGGCGCGCGGCCCGAACGAATCCCTCCTCCTGGACACGCCGGAGCTGGCCCCACGACCAGAAGCGGCGCAGGATCCGGCTGGTCCGCGCGCGGACCGCGCTTCGTGGCGCCCCGTTCAGCGCCGCCCCGGTCGTCAGCATCCCATGAGCCATTCACCGAGCGCCCGATCGCAGTCCGGACCGGCACGTCGCTCCGTGTCGCGTCGGGCGTCCCGTCCCATCCCCGCCAGGCGCGCGCGCGCCGAGGCCGCAGTCTCGAGCGCGTCCGCCAGCTGCCGTTCCGACCGTGCCTTCACGATCCAGCCGGTCTCGCCGGGACGCACCCACTCGGCGGCGCCCGTGCTGTCGGTCGTAATCACCGGCTTGCCGCTCGCCATCGCTTCCGCCACCGCAAAGGGTGAGCCGTCCTCCAGCGTCGGAAGCACGAATACTTCCGCCTGGGCCAGCGCTCCCGTGGGGTCACCGGGCTGGACGGTCACGTCGAGGCCCTCTCGCTCGCGCTCCAGGAGCAGCCGGCAGCAGCGATCGCCCGTGGCGCCGACCAGGTGCAGGTGGACCGGCACCCGAGCGTCGAGCAGTCGCGCGGCACGCAACAGGTAGACGAATCCCTTCCGCAGGTCCAGGCTGCCGACGAAGCACACCCGCAGCGGGCCCGTGGATCCATCCGGCCAGGCCGGCTGGAACCGGTTCAGATCGACCGGTTGCTGCAGGCAGGCGAGCCGATCCGCGGGGACTCCACCCGCGGAGAGCGACGCCCTCGCCCACTCCGAGGACACGCGCACCCGGTCGGCGAGCGCGAGCTCCTCCTCGACCCGCTCGACCATCCGGGGCGTCGGATGGCCGTGATACGGCCCCCGGCACCACGCCGCCGTCTCGGCGGCATACACCTCGCGAAACGCGCGGATGTGCCCATTGGGGGTCTCGACGATCGCCGGCACGCCCGCCGACTTCGCCCACGCGACCGTCTCGAGCGCCACCTGCGTGAAGGCGTAGCAGAGATCCGGCTTCGCCCTGCGCACCACCGCCCCGGCGAACCGGCCGGTGCGGCGGTCGGCCCACAGCTGACCCAGTCCCGAGCGCCGTCGCCACGGGGTCCATCGAAGGACGGCGGCCGGCGACGGCGGTGACACGTGCCACGTGACGTTGCGCGGCCGGAGCACACGCGCGTCACTGCCGGGCCCAGGTCCAATCGCGTGCACGTGGTCCGCGGCCAGCGCCAGCGCTCGCAGGGCGTTGCCGGCCTGGACGCCAAGGCCGCCGAGGCCGAGCGGCACGCCGTACACGAACGCTGCGCTGCGGATCGGCACGGCAGACGCGGTCAGGTCGCCCTGAGCCGGGCGAGGCGAAGCCGGAACATCTCCTCGAGCCGCGGCCGCACGAACGCTGCGAGCGGGCTGTGCCTGAGCCCGTGCGCCATCACGGCGACATAGACGACCGACACGGTCGCCCCTACCGCCATGAGCTGCCAGACCGTCGTGGGGACCCAGAACGCCGGCAGGAGCAGGCAGAACCCGGCGATCAGCACCAGCCGGACGGCCCAGGGCACGAGCGGCAGGCACCACGACATCGGGGAGGTCCCGGTCCTCTGGCTGACCCCGATAAGATTGGCGGGCAGGCTGACCAGGATGACGGCCAGCGTCGATCCCACGATGGCGCCCGCCGGCCCCAGCATGGGGATGAACGCCAGCGAGAGCGCCACCGACACGACGCCGTCGACCAGATTGGTGACCGAGACGCGCCGCTCCAGGCCGAAGGCCAGCAGCCCGTAGATGAGCGTGACGTTCCAGTGACGGATGATGATCTGCACCGCCAGCAGCGCGGTGAGCTCGGCGCCGCCGTACTGACTCTTGCCCACCCACCACCCGACGAAGCCCTCGTTCACGGCGAGGGTCAGGCAGGCAATGAACCCGGAGACGGTCAGCATGGCCAGCGTCAGTGTGGTGACCAGGTCGAGCAGGCGCTTCCGTTCGCCGGCGGCCCACAGCTCGCTGAGCGCCGGCGTGGCCGAGACCATGATCAGCTGCGGGTGATTGGCGAGCACCGAGGTCAGCTTGCTGGTGCACGAGTACAGCACCACGGACGTCGTGCCGATCATGCCGCCGATCATCAGCAGGTCCGATCCCGTGAGCAGCACCTGCGCGATCTGCGCCACGCTGACCCAGCCCGCACTGACGACGTACGGGCGGACCTCGCTCCATGGCGGCCGAAGCTGTCGCCGTGGCCAGGATTCCGCGTGCAGATGGCGGACCTGAGCCCAGGTGCCCGCCGCGGTCACGAGTTGCCCGGTCACCCAGCCGATCACGAGCGCCCAGAGCCCTGCGCCCTTCAGCACCAGCAGCACGGTCAGCGCGGTGGTGAGCCCCCACGACAGGATCTGCAGGCGGCCCAGGAACACCAGCTCCTGGACCCCCTGCAGAAACGCCTGGTACAGGCGCATGGGGAACAGCAGGGTGAACGCGCCGAGCACCAGCAGCAGGGGCCCGGCCTGGATCGGCTGGCGCGACAGCGTCAGGGCGGCCGCGCCGATGGCTGCCAGCGCTACGACCGGCATCTGCCAGTGCACGGCGCGACGGGCGCGCGCGACCACGGTCGGCAGATCCGGTCCGTCGGCCGACCTTCCGGAGCGGCCGACGGCGTACGCCGCCTCACGCGGCAGCAGCGCGTTGACTCCCAGGTCCAGCAGGAGCAGGTAGCCGAGCAGCTGCTGGGCAATCAGCCAGAAGCCGAGGGTCCTGGAGCCCACGTGGCCCAGGAGGAACGGCGTCATCCACAGGCCGACGGCCGTCGCCAGGACGAGCTGCAGCGACCCCAGGGTCACGCCGCCGAGGAACTTCCGCGTCCGCGTCATCGCGCCCGCAGCCACGACCGCGCCGGCACGGCGTGGATCGCGGCGCCGTGGACCGCGCTGGCCAGGAACCAGAAGAGGATGCCGAGCTGGGTGTTGAACGCCGGCCCGGCCCACGCGAATCCGAAAATCAGCACCTCGACACCGAGGGCGATCAACGCCACCTCGGCCAGCTGCGGCGACGCGCGCTGGAGCGACAGCTCGTACGTGCTCAGCAGCACCAGGATGAGCGCGCCGCCGTAGAGCACCCACATCGGGATGCCGCCGTCGAGCAGCCAGCCGGTCAGCTGGATCTCGACGTAGATCGGCGGCGATTCGAGGCTGGGCTCACCGAAGTACACCTGCATCATTCCCCACCGGCCGAGCCCGGCGCCGAGGGGTACTTGTCGAGGAGCTCGCCGACCGTCTGTTCGATGAAGCCGCCGCGGGTCTCCTGATAGCTCCGCAGCGCGCCCTCGCGGGCAATGCCGACGAACCGCCTCTCCACCGCCTCGCCGCCCAGCGTCCGCGCCCAGAAGAACGAGCCCACGACCAGCACCGCGGCGGTGATCGCGATGCGCCCGGCCACCTTCATCTGCCCGCGCCGGAACAACACCGCGGCCAGGACTGCCAGGGCAGCGATCGACATCAGGAACAGCGACCGCACCTGTGTGAGGTACAGCGCGGCGAGCCCGACGGCCACCGACGCGATCGTCATGGCCTGCAGCACAGGCGTCTTCGCGCTGAGGCTCAGCGCTCCGCCCAGAACCACGGCAATCGCTCCCGATACCGCAGCACCTCCGGGCTGATCGCTCAGCCCGGGAGGCCGGACGATGGGGGTGCCGTCCGGACCGATGTAGGTCAGCGACTCGACGTACGCGTCGTTCAAGCGTGTGCCGAGAGAGCTGAATTGGGGCGGCATGAACCGGTCGGGGTAGTAGACCTGGAGCACGCCGAGCACGGCGCCGACGGTGTTGAACCAGAACGCGATCCAGAGCAGCCGCCGGAGCCGATCGGGGCTGGTGACCGCCTTCCAGCCCCAGAACATCGGCGCGGCAATCGTCAGCTGGAACACACACTGGGCGAGGCCCGCCTGCAACTGGCTCGTGGGCCTCAACAGGTTGAGCACCAGCAGGCCCAGGGCGAGGACCAGCGGAACCGTGCCGCGTGGCGACCTCCGCCGCGTGATCACCGGGAGATACAGCGCCAGCAGGCCGACGCTCGAGGCGTAGGGGAGCGCGCGCACGATCGGCCGGTAGGCCTGCGACCCGGGCACGAAGAGCAGCGCGCCCCAGAGGAACTGCGCGACCAGAAAGAGCACGGGCCAGGGCCATGCGTCACGAATCGACGCGCGGGGAGCCGCGGCGGGCTGCGTCTCGGCTTGCTCCTCAGCCGCTGCCGGGCGGCGCGGCAGCCGGGCGCCCGTGGAGGCGCCGATGCTCTTGTCGAGTCGGGCGAGCAGGTCGTCAGCCACGCGGTGTCACCAGGGAGAACATGAGTGCCTCGTAAGAATCGATCGTCCGGTCCAGGCTGTACGCGGCCGCGCGATCCAGGCCCCGACGGATCAGGGCCGCGCGCTGCCCGGGATCCTCCAGCAGCTCGATGACGGCGTCGGCAAAGTGGTCACCGTCGGCCAGCCGGCCGTAGCGGCCGCCGTCGAGCAGCTCGCGGCTTCCTGCATTGGGCGTCGCCACCACCGCCGTGCCGGAGGCCATCGCCTCCAGGTACGGCAGGCCGAAGCCCTCGTACGTCGAGGGAGAGGCGTACACCCACGCATGCCGGTACAGCGCGGCGAGCGCTGCATCCGACAGGCCGGTGTGGTAGACGACGCCCGGGACGTCAGGTCCCGGTTCCGAGACCAGGTGCAGCTCCGCCGAGGGCACCCGCGGGCGGATCCGGGTTGCGAACTGGTCAATGAGCCACGCCCCGCGTTTGCGGCCGCCGAGCGCGCCGACAAAGAGCAGCGAGGGCACCCGGGATCGCGCCGCCGCGTCGGGCTGAAAGACGCTGAGATCGACACCGTTCGGGATCACACGGCGAACCAGCCGGTTCGACCGCCTCGCGTTCGAGCTCACCGCCACCACCGTCCGCGACGTGAGCGCCGTCAGGAGCTCGAGCCCGTACACGCCCGTCTGGAGCACCGCGCGGCCGATCGACGTGGCCGTCCTCGCTTCGTCCAGCGCCGAGCCGTGCATCACGCGGACGACGGGGCGGCCTCGAAGCGGGAGCAGCAGGCTGTCACCATGCGCGAGGATCACGTCGGCATCGCCGAACCGGGGCAGCAGCGCCAGCAGGTTCCCCAGGTACCCCATCGTCGCGCGCCGGCCGAACCAGGTCGTGGCGAACCGCCGCCACGGCAGCTCCACGACGGCGTAGTGCGCGCCGGGCGGCCGTGGATCGTGCGAGTGCACGGTCACCTCGTGCCCGCGCCTGGCCAGCCCCTCGGCGAGCTCGTGCGCGACGCGCTCGATGCCGCCCCGCTTGAAGCCGACGCGGGGCAGGCCGTAGCTGATCATTGCGATCCGGAGGCGCGGATGGTCCGCCGCTGCGGTCGCCGCCGGCGCGGGTTCAGCCGCGGTCATCATGGCGTGGCATCGTGCAGGGTGCGGGGCAGGGCGAGGTATGCGTCCCGCAGCGCGGCGCCCATCGCGGAGGGCGTGAACCGCGTTCGCACGACCGCTGCGGCCGCCGCACCCAGGGTCGATCGCAACGCCGGGTCCGCCAGCAGCCGGGCGATCTGCCGCTCGAGCCCGGCGACGTCCCCGGGGGCATGCGTCAGGCACGTCCGTTCCGGCTCGCCAATCTCCCGCGCCCCGCCGGCATCACTCATCACCACCGCGCGGCCGCAGGCCATGCCCTCGGCAATGGCCAGCCCGAAGGGCTCCGGCTCGGTGCTGGCGTGCACGACGACGTCGAGGGATCGCAGGGCGCCGGACGTATCGTCGAGAAACCCTGTGAATCCGACGCGCTCCCTCAGGCCGAGATCCCGCGCGAGCGACTGCAGCCCGGCGAGCGCCACCTGACTGGCGGGACCTGTCTGGTACACCGGCCCGCCGATGACGTAGGCGCGGACGGCATGGCGGGGTGCGAGCGCCGCCATGGCGCGCAGGAACACGTCGTGCCCCTTCCAGCGGGCAAACGTGGCCACGAGCCCGACCCTGAGTGTTCCCGGGGACGCCGGCGGGAGCCCTGAAGCGGCGTCCAGGTCGAGCCGCGGGCCCTCCACGCTGAAGCGGGTCGCGTCGATGGCGCTGTAGATCGTCTCGATGCGGACCGCGTGTCCGAGCACGCGAGAGGCGTCATCGGCGACGCTGCGGGAGTTGGCGAGCACGAGGGCTGCGCGGCTGGCCCGGGCCCGCAGCAGCCTGCCCGAAACGCCGCGTGACGACAGGTAGTCATGCACGTGCCAGACGAGCGGCGTGCCGCGGTCCACCGCCCACGTCGCGAGCAGGTGTGTCTTGATGCCGTTCGAGTGGATGACGTCCGGGCGCCAGCGACGGAAGTGCGCCCGCAGGCGCCGGGCGTAGCCGGCCGCCGAACCGCCGGCGGCCGCCAGCCGCAGCCAGGTGTGGACCGGCGAACGGCCCGACTCGCCGGTTGCCGCGAAGATCGGCGGGAGCGGCAGCACCGTGGTCTCCACGCCCAGCGCGGATGCGCAGACGGACAACGGCCCATCGCCCGGCGCGACGAGCGCGAGCGACCAGTCCGGCTGCACGGCCCGGAGGCTCCGGAATGCCTCCACGAGCGCCCGTTCCGCGCCTCCCAGGCCGGCAGACGGCGTGACGAACAGCACGCGCATTCGGGTGCACCGCGCCAGGCGACCGTTCGTGTCCGGTCGCCGGTCAGCGCGGATCAGGCACGCGGCTGGCCGGCCTTGACGGTGGTGCCCACCTTGGCGTAGTAGCGGGCGTACTCCTTGCGGTAGTAGGTGGAGTAGTAGTACGGGTTCCGCTCGACGTCGGCCCGGTTGAGCACCGCGCCGATCATGTGGGCCTGAACGGCCTCGAGCTGCTCGACGGCGGCCTTCGCCGTGTGGCGGCTCGTCTGGTCGGCACCGACCACGAACAGCACGCCCGTGGCGGAGTTGGCGAGGATCGACGCATCGGCGACAGCCAGAACCGGCGGCGAATCGACGATCACCCAGTCGAAGTGCTCGCTCAGCGTCGCGAAGTACTCCACGCACCGCTTGGAGCCGATGAGCTCGGCGGGATTCGGCGGAATCATTCCGGCCGGCAGCACGCACAGGTTCTGCACAGAGGTCATCCGCACGGCCTCGCTCGGCTTGCAGTCGCCCACCAGGAGGTTGGACAGTCCGGGCTCCTGCGACAACTCGAAGATCTCGTGCACCCTCGGCCGCCGCATGTCGGCGTCGATGTGCAGCACGCGCTGACCGGCCTGGGCCAGCGAGACGGAGAGATTGCTCGAGAACATGCTCTTGCCTTCGCCCGGCCCTGCGCTCGTGACCACGATCACCCGCACGCCCTCGTCGGCCGACGAGAACAGCACGTTCGTGCGTATGGCCCGGATCGCCTCTGCAAAAGCCGGCGGAACGCCGTTCGGCAGCAGGGTGGGCCCGCTGTCGTCGATGGCCGGCACCATGCCCAGGAACGGCAGGCCCAGGTGGGCACGCAGCTCCTGCGGCGACTTGATGCGGTTGTCGAGGTACTCGAACAGGAACACGAGACCGAGCGCGAGCACCGAGCCGGATACGGCGGCCATCATCAGGTCGCGTTCCCGGCGCGGGAGAACGGGCGCGCCCGGCACGAGCGCGCTGTCCACCACCCGGATGTTGCTCGACTTGAACTCGCCCGAGATCCCCGTCTCCTTCGTCCGCTGGAGCAGGGCTTCGTAGATCTGCCGGTTGCTCTCGGCCTCGCGCGAGAGCACCGAGTACTCGATGCCCTTCCTGTTCAGCGCCAGCGCCTCGGTCTTCTGCGAATCGAGCGCCCCCACGAGGCTGCGTTCCTGCGCGAGCGCCGCTTCGTATTCCGCCTTCACCGACTCGACGATCTTGTTGACCTCGGAGTCGAGCTTGGCCTGGGTCGTCCTGAGGTCGGTGCGGATCTTCACCATCTCGGGATGCCGATCGCCGTACTTCTCGGCCAGCAGGGCCTGCTGGCGCTGCAGGTCGCCGACGGCGCCCTTGAGCTTCTGGATGTACTCATTCGAGAGCACTGCGGGATAGGTGTCGATCGCGGGCGTGCCCTGGACCGCTTTCAGCTGGTTGTAGAGCGCTTCCTTCTCGATTCGGCCGGTCTTGGCCTTGGTGACCGCGCCGTTCAGGTCGGCGAGTCGCTGGACGACGATGTTCTGCCGGTCCTCGACCGCCACCGCGTCGTGCTCTTCCTTGTACTTCTGCAGGGCCGCCTCGCTCGCCTCGACCAGCTTGCGCTGCTCGGCGAGGCGCTCGCCCAGCCAGTCGGTGGCGTCCTTCGAGGCCGAGAACCGCATCTCCATGCTCTGCTGGATGTAGGCCTTGGCGTGCGCGTTCGCCATGTCTGCGGCGAGCTGCGGGTCGGTGGAGTCGAAGCGCAGCTCGACGAGCTGGCTGTTGCGCACCGGCGTGACCGTCAGCGAGCTCATGACCAGGCCGATGTACGGCGCGGCCGGGTCGCGATCCTCCGGGGATCTGGCCTCGGATGCCGGCGCCTTCGGCGTGCCCGAGACGACGCGCTCCACGGCGTGCACGCCGCTCCAGAGCAGGCCCATCACGCTGATCGGGCCGGTGGTCGGTGCCAGCGCCCGCTGGAGCGAAGGGTGGTGCGGCAGATCCATCAGCTGCACCGTGCGCTTGGCGAGAGTCCGGCTCTGCAGAATCCGGTACTGCGTCTGGTAGAAGTCGTCGTTGTACCAGCCGTCCTCTTCGCGGAACATCGTGCTGAGCGTGCCGACCTTCGGCGCGTCCTTTTCGATGAGCAGCTCGGTGTGCGCCTCGTAGATGGGCGTGGTGCGGTAGCTGTTGACCGCTCCGAACAAGAAGACAACGAAGAACGTCGGGAGTGCGACCCAGCGGCGCTTGTACAAGACGCGCAGGTAGTCCAGGACGTGGCGTTCTTCGTCGTGCTGCTGGACCAGCTGCGCGACGGTCGGCTTCGGACGATTCTGAGTGCTCATGGTTGATCCGTGCTGGGTTCGATCAGAAAAAGCGTTCCGCCACGATCAGCGTATCGCCGGGTTCGACGACGTCGGTCAGCTTGGCCTTGAGTTCCTTCTTCTTGCCGTCCACCGTCCGCACGATCTTGATGCGGCCGGTCGACCCGCGGTCGGTGACGCCGCCGGCGAGCGAGAGCGCCTGCAGCACCGTGGTGCCCTTGTCGATCGCGTACGCGCCGGGCTGCTTCACCTGGCCGAAGACGTACACGGCCTGCGCTTTCGGAACGACGATGGTGTCGCCGTCCTTGAGCGTCAGATTCTTCGTGAGGTCGCCTTCCTGCAGATCGCGGACGTTCACATGGATCACCGACGAGTCGTCGGTCGCCTGGTCGGGCATCACGGGACCTTTCTGCTTGCCGGGCGCCGGCCGCACGATGAGGATTTCGTCGGCAGCCGACGGTGTCGTGGAGCCGGCCTTCGAAAGGGCCTCGATCAGCGTCATGTCTCCGCTGAGCGTGTACGACCCGGGCGCGCGCACCTCCCCCATGATGAAGATGCGCTGGCTCTGGTAGGTCTCGACGGCGACCGTCACCTGCGGGTTGCGCAGGTAGCCATCCTCGAGCCGCTTCTTCAGATCGTCCTCCACGGCCCGCAAGGTCTGGCCCGCGGCCTGGACACGCCCGATCAGCGGGAACCTGAACGAACCGTCGCCCTCGACCTTGAACGTCCCCGACATGTCGGGCTGGTCGTAGATCGTGATGGTCAGGACGTCCTGCGGCCCGATGACGTAGCCGGAGACCTGCGCGGCGGCCGGCAGCGCGAGTGCGAGCGAGATGGTGAGCGCGAATACCAGACGTGTCATTGACGCGACAACCCATAGGTGAAGGAGCCGCCGACCCGCAGGCCGTCGTATCCCCGGAATTCGTAGGTGTTCGATGTGCGGTGGTAGTAGTTCGCCTCGACGCCGACCCGGACCGCTTCGCCCAGCTGGTAGCCGAGGCCGCCGCCGGCAAAGTAGCTGCGATCCAGCCGGTCTTCCGTGCCGGTCGCGACCACACCGCTGTCCGTCTTGTAGCTGAGCCACTGCCGGCCGAGATTGCCGACAATGTCCCATCGCCGGGTCACCTTCTGAGTGACCCTGAGCCCCGTGTCCGTCAGGACGTAGTACGGGTTGACTTCTTCGTAGGAATACGTCACGTCGCGGGAGAACTTCACGGCGAAGCGCGTGGCGTGCGTGCGATAGTCGGCCGCTACATCCGCAATCAGGCCGGTGAAGTCCGGCACCGCCGCGGTCAGCGTTCGAAACCGGCGGTACCCGATGAAGACACGACCGCCGATCAGCGCCAACGGGTCGAACTCGAAGCCGGGCATCACCTTGACGCCGTCGGCGTCCTTGTCCGCCGAGTACAGGAAGCGGTCCTGCTCGTATTCCGTCTGCACCACGAAGGTGGTCAGCGGCGTCAGCGCCTCCCGGAGCGAAACGGCGCCGGTGGTCACGTTCCGGCTCAGGGACTCCTGGAGGCTCGTGCCCAGGAAGAACTCGTCGTCGAACCGGAGGCGCTCGCCGTGCCCCTCGAGCCGAATCGTCGACTTGGCGGTCGCGCGGACGTCCAGGCCGCCGCCGTACCCCCAGTCCGTGCTCAACGCCCGGGCGTCGATTTCGTAGCTCACGCGACGGCGCCCGTAGTCGTACAGGCCGTCCACGAACGGAACCAGCCGGTTCAACGGCAGGGATAGCTTGGCCCGGTTCTCCGTGTTGAGCGCCCGCTGGTCGCCGTAGGTCTGGAACCACGTGTAGGTCACGGCGCTCCGCGCCTCGAGACGACCCCGGCCGAGCTTGAGCCAGTAGTCTGCGCCCGGACCCATCGTCATCGTGAAGTCCTGCTTCGGGTCGTCGAGTTGGTTGTAGACGTTCGTGTCCACGCCGATGTTCGCCAGGGCGAGAAACGGCGTGAACCGGATGACTCCCAGGTGGAACCGGGCGTTCTCCGACGGGTCTCTCACGACGTCCTGTGCCAGCGCCGACGTGGCAGACAAGATCGGCAGCAGACACGCCAGCAGGCACCGAAGCGGTGAGCGCATCACGACTTGTTCAGTTGGATGAAGCGGGGCGGACGGAAGCGCCGACCCCGATCCGGAAACCGGAGCGGGGTCGGCAGGACTGGCGAAGGAAAGTGCGGTCGCCGCAGCCCGCGCTGGGGAGTCGCGCGCTGCGTGTCGTACCCGACGCCGGCTTACTGCGCGGCGCTGACCGTGCCGCCGCCGGCCGCGATCCCGGCTGCGACCCCGGCTGCCGCTGCGGCGCCGAGCAGGTAGTAGGCCGCCATCGGGCGGTTGCACTGCACGTTGGCGCCCTTCTTGATCATCAGATCCGTCATCTGCGCGGCGCTGTCCTGCAGGGTGAACGGACCCGCCTGGCAGACGATCTTCCCGCCCTGGCCGTTGGGGGCGGCGTGCTTGACGAGCTGCACCATGTAGGTGCCCGCCGACAGCCCGTTGATCGCGAACTCGGCGTTGGCATCGAGCGTCGTGAAGTTCACGATGTTGTTGCTCGAGACATCGACTGCCCGCATGATGTACTGGCTCAGGGGCTGCTTTGCCTCGGCGGCGGCAGACCCTGAAATGACGCCGTCCTGGCGCCGGCCGGCGGCGGACAACGGCGCCAGCGTCAGCGCGCCAACCATCGCTACAGCCAGCCCGAAAGTGAGTGTGCGCATGACCATCTTTCCTTTGCCGGATCTCCGGCCAGTGTTGAGTCTTCAATAATTGCTGGGGTGGACCAGCCCGTCAAGGGACTACCCGCCGGTTCTGTATCGAAAAGATCGCTCGGTTGCGGCGGCGATACCACCCGCCCAGAGCTACCGGACCACCCGTCCGGCCTTCACGACGCTCAACTGCCGCAACTTACGGTAAAGATTGGTTCTCTGGATGCCGAGCGCGTGAGCGGCATCCCCCATCCGGCCGTGGTGCTGACGGACGACGGCGGCAATGTAGTCCCGCTCGAACCTCAGGCGTGCCTCCTTCAGGGTGGTCCCGCCGGCGGTCGCGATCTCGGTCCCGTCCAGCCGGACCTGGGCCAGCACGTCCTCGAGCCGGATCGACCCGTGCGGGGTGAGGAGCACCAGCCGCTCGAGCAGCGCCCGCAGCTCGGGCGCGTTGCCGCGCCAGGGCAGTGCCGCCAGCAGTGTCAGCGCCGAGCGCGTCAGCGTCTTGATCGGCACGCCGCCGGCCCGGCAGACCTCTTTCAGGAAGTGGTTCGCCAGGAACGGAATGTCTTCGCGGCGCTGCCTGAGCGGCGGCAGCTCGATGCGGATGAGCGAGAGCCGCTCGTAGAGATCGCGTCGGAGACGCCCTTCCTCGACGACGCCCTCGAAGCCAGGCTCGACGGCCGCAATCGGGCGCACGTCGAGCTCCACCCGGCTGCGATCGCTCGAGAGCACGGCTTCGCGATCGCGCAGCACGCGCTGCAGCTTGGCCTGCACCCGCGTTGGCATCTCCGCGAGGTTCTGCAGGAACAGCGTGCCCCCGGAGGCTTCATAGAGTCGCGACCCGCGGCTGATGCGCTCCACGGTGCGCCGCTCCTCGTGTCCGTCCACGCGGCGCTGCGACACGATGCCGAACAACTCGTGCTCCAGATCCTGCGGCGTCGCGTTCGCGCAGTCCACGAAGACGAAGGGCGCATCGGGCCGCCGTCCGTGCCCGTGAATGGTGCGCGCGAGCATCTCGCGCCCGGTGCCGCGCTCGCCGTAGAGCAGGATCGGGCAGCGGCTCGGCGCGACGCGCGGCAGCACGTCGATGATCTTGCGCATCGCCGGCGACGACCCGAACACGCCGAAGGGCGCCACCTGCACGCGCTCTTCGCCGTTCTGCTCGGCGGCCAGTCCCTGCAGGTCCTCGGCATTCGAGATCACCGCGCTCAGGTCCCAGGGGACGATGGGGGCGGGCAGCACGTCGAACACGCCCGCGCGGAACGCGTCGAGCGAGCTCTCCGGCCGGTTCGAATCGACGATGCCGATGAGCGTGGCCTGCGGCCGATCGGTGCGGATGCTGCGCGCGATGCGCAGCGCATCGCCGCCCCGGGTGCAGTCGAGCAGACACAGCATGCCCGGCCGCTCGCTCAATTCCTGCAGGGCCTGGCTGGCGCCGTTCACCCAGCGGCCGGTGAGGCCGAGACCCGCCAGCACGCCATCCACACGCGACTGGTCGGTCGAATGTGAGATGACGAGCACGACGGCCCCGAACACGGAGCTCCTCGCCGGCCGGAGCGGCGCCTGGTTCGAAACACTCACCGCCTTGTTCCCTCGTGCCTGATACACGGCCAACCTCACCTCAATGCTGCGGGGTTACCGGTGCGAAGTGCCCGTCACCGTTTCTGTCCACCTCGAGCCGACCAGGCTCGCCATCCTCCGGATACGCGATGCGGCGATCCGGCCGTCCCGTGCCCTTCGTGTCGAGCTCGAGCTGCCGGAGCGCGCCGTCCACGTAGGTCTCCCACTTGTCCACGCGACCGTCGCCGGTCGTATCCTCCTGCACGCCCGAGAGCCGCCCGTTCTCGTACGTCTCCCACCGGTTGACCCGGCCATCGTCTCGCGTCGACTGCTCGGCACGGACGATGAGGCTGGCCGGCAGCGGCAGGCCTCGCCCGGTGCGCGTCGGCAACGATGCCGGCCGGTCGCCGTAGTACTCCCAGCGGTCGACCTTCCCGTCGTAGTTCTCGTCGAGCTCGGCGAGGACGACGCGGGTGCCGTCCATGTAGAGCCACGCGTCGAGCTTGCCGTCGCCGTTCCGGTCATAGGTGATGCGCTCGAGCCGGCCCGTGTCCTTGTTGTACGCGGGCTGTATCCGCGGCGTCGCAGCGTCACCGCCGGGCTGCTCGCAGCCGAGCGCGAGGACTGCGAACACGAGCAGCGCCGTACCAGCCCATCCATCGCCCCGGAGCAATCCCCGAAAACAGGCCATTATTTGCGAACTTTGACGCCGCGTGGCTGGCGCTTCGCCCTGTCACTTACAGTCCGCCGCGCAGCGCGGGCGGTCTGCAAGTGAAGGGAATCACCTGCGGCTGAGGCAAGGGTCACGCCATGCTGATATATCGGCCGTTCTGTGTCAATGACATCACCTGCGTGAAGCGTAAATGATACTTTTCCGGTATTTGCCAGACTTTTGGTCAGGCGCCAGCTGGACTATACCGGCAGCACCGCGGCCTGCCTCAGCCTGAGCCGCCGGGTCCGCCGACTGTGCTCACGACGACTGCCCAAGTATCGCGTTCGACACGGAAACCCCTGATTTGAGGCGGGTGTACGGGGATTCGGCCCGTGAACGTTCATGTATACTCAGGCCTCAATCCTCCATGCCGCCCGACGGCAGGCTCCCCCCGCTCGGCACCTCGTACGTCCTCATTGCGGATCCGGACCCGCGCCGCGCCGGCATGCTCCGAGACGTTGTCGAGCTCGGTGGTCACGAAGCCGTGGTCACGCGAAACGGTGACGAAGCCAAAGCCATGCTGCGGCGGCGCCAGCTGCCGCTCCTGGTCGTGGCGAACCTGTCGCTGCCGAGGTTGGATGGCTTTGCACTGCTTGCCGAGCTGCGCAGGCTTGCGGGGGTAGACGGCCCCCCGGTCGTGGTCGTCTCGAGCTCGAAGGAGCTGAGCGGAGCCGCCTGGAACCTCAAGGAAAGATTAGGGGTTACGGAGATTCTTGCGGCCGATGCCGACGAGTCGCAGGCGCTGGAGACCCTGGCGCGCGCCCTGCCGGCCCTCAGGCCCCCGGGAGAGATCGCCGGCCGGCCGCCCGGGCCCGGTGTCGCCCTTGAACGGTGGGTGAGCGACGCCATCGACCGCTACCTCTCGGACGTCGCCCGCCGCTTCAACGTCGGGCTCGTGCTGGCGTCGGTACAGGTGGCGGGCCAGGAGTGGTTCCGGGTCCACGTCCACCTGCCCAGACGTGCGCTGCCCCAGGGCCGCTCGCCGCGCGAGTGGTCGTTCATCCGCCAGGTGCTCGATGGGCACGAGCCGATTGTCGTGCCCGACGTGCAGCAGCACCCGGTGTTCGGACAGGCCGAGTTCCCGCCGGCCGGGACCATCCGGGGCTACACGGGCGTGCCGGTCGTCGCCTCGGGCGGCCGCGTGAGTGGCGCGCTGTGCCTCTTCGATCTGGAGCCGCTCGTGATCGACGCACGCGCCCTCGACGCGCTCGTCGAGATCGGTCGCAGGCTCGCACTCGAGCTCGATGGCAGCGTGGAGCGCGCGGACAGCCAGGAGCGATTCTCGGCCCTCTCTCGCCTCGCGCTCACCGATCAGGTCACCGGGCTGGCGAACCGCCGCGGCGGCGAGGAGGCGCTGGCGCGCGAGGTCGCGCGCGCGCGCCGCACCGGCGCTCCGCTCAGCCTCGTCCTGTTCGACATCGACCGCTTCAAGCGCGTCAACGATCAGTCGGGCCACGCCGTGGGCGACAAAGTACTGCGCGGCATCTCTGAGATCCTGTCGGCGTCGCAGCGCGGTTCCGATCTTGCCATGCGGTGGGGCGGGGAGGAGTTCCTGGTGCTGCTGCCGGACGTGGGGCTCACCGGGGCGCGCATCTTCGCCGAGCGCGTGCGAGAGAACGTCCAGAACCTGGCGATCCAGGACGCGGGGCGGATCACCGTCTCGGCGGGCGTTTCCGAGTTCGTTGGCGACGAGGACCCGGCCGTCGCGCTCGCACGCGCCGACGCCAACCTGTACCGCGCCAAGGCCGGCGGCCGGAACCGCGTCGAGGTCGATCACTCGCAGGTCATCGGCTGACGCCGATCGCGGTCATCGCACGCGCGACAGGCTGTGATAGTTGTGCGCGACGACGGCCGCGTACCCCGCGTTGATCGCGATCATCGTGATCACCGCCGCCAGGCGATTCCGCCGCCACAGCACCTCAGCACCGGCGATCGTCGCCACCGACGCGGCCGCCTTCGCCGCGATCAGCGCGCCCGGGCTGCCGGCGGTCGGCGAGATGATCGGGTTCATCTCGCGGAAGCCGCGATCGATCGCGGTGAGGGTCGAGTGGGCGTCGAGTGCCTGCAACGCACCGAACGAGACGTACAGCGGAACCAGGAGCGCCGGCCGCGAGGCGATTGCCGACAGAGGCGACTCCGCGTGGCGTGTGACGTGCGCGCGCCAGATGGTGTGCCGCGCGTGCACGGCACTGGCGACGAGCGGTCCAGCCTGCAGCACTTCGTTGGGATCGGCCTCGACGGCCGCCGGCGCCGCCCCCACCAGCAGCATCGCGACGACACAGATGAGCGGGATTCCGGCACGACCGGTGCGGATCGACATCGGACATCCTCCTGATGCCCGAGTCGGATCGCCCGGCAATGCCAGATCGGGCTTCTAAGCGGGAGCGAGCAGGCGGCGGGAAGCCGATTGGTCGTGGTATCAAGTCGCGTACCAGGTGCGACCGCGCGCGGGCCGCCGCATCCACGCGCCGGGCGTGGACGCACACGTCCGCCTGCATGTACTACGTTCGCCTGCATGTACTAAAGGAAGGCAGGCGTGAGAGAGTGGCCGCGACTCAGTCGCCGGACCAGCGATCGAGCGCGCGGTCGATGTGGTTGTGGTCCACGGTCTCGAAGTCGCTCGCGAGGGCGGCCACACTCGCGGAGTAGAAGTATCGGCCGAGCTCATCGTGGGCGGGGTGCGCGAGGTAGATGCCGAGATCGTCGCGCGTCGCGAGCTCGACGAGCACGCAGTACTCGAAGTCGATGGGCGCCGCCTGATCGTAGGCGGTCCCCAGCCTCAGCCGGCGCCCCACCTGAGACCGCACGATGACCGGGATGCTCGTGAGGGCGTGCTCGAGCGCCCGCCCGACGGCGGCGCGCGCCTCGGCGTCGAGGTCGGGCTTCGGCGTGAACAGCGCAAGGTGGACGATCACCGTTTCGGCTTCCTCATCAACCTCGTCCCGTCCTTGCGTGCGGCCTCCTCACGCGGCGGTGGGGAAGGCGCCTTGTCGGTGGACTGCTCGCGGCGGCGACGGGCCTCCTCGTCGGGCTGGCGCGGCCCGGCCGGTCCTCGACCCTGCGGCTTCTGGCGACCCTGGGGTGCGGGCCAGCGTGGCCCCGGTCCCTGAGGCGGCCGGCTCGTGTGCGGTCCTGGCCTCGCTCCGCGGGATCGCTCCGGCGAATCGCGGGGAAAGGCCGGCCGGTCGCGGCGCGCGTCCGGCTTCTTCCACGGCGCTCCGCCGCGATCCTTCGGGACGAATCCCGGCCCGCCAGGTCGTGAGGCGTGTGGCCGCGGCCCCCGAGGCAGTGCGGGGTGCGACCGCGGCCCCTGAGGCCCTGAGGTGTGTGGCCGTGGCCCCTGAGGCCGTGACCCATGCGGCCGGGGTCCTTGAGGTCTCGAGCCGTGCGGTCTCGGGCCGCGAGGCGCGAAGCCCGGAGGCCGGGACCCGCGCGCGTCGGGCGCCCCGGACCTGGTCTCTCTCGAGTCTGGCGTGCGCGGATCCCGTGGCGGCCCCTTGGGTCCGCGACGACCCGGCTTCCCGCGGAACCGATCGCGCGGGTCGCGATGGGTCCCGCCCGGCCGCCAGTCGCGGTCGCGGTCGCGGTCGGGCGGACGGCCGGTCGGCGCGGCGCTCGCGCGCGCCTCCTCGGGCGAGTTCCACAACCGGCCGCGCGCGAACCACTTCAGCACCGCATCGGGATGCCGCGTCCGGAGCTGCTCGAGCGTCGGCAGCAGCTCCGCGCGATCGTGGGCGCGGAACGAGGTCACCGACGTGCCGATGAGAATGGTCCAGTAGGCGTGGCGCGGCGGCATCAGGCGGTCTCCTCGAGGCGCTTCAGCTTCTCGACCAGCGTCGTGCGCTTCATGTGCAGCATCTGCGCCGCGGCGGCCTTGTTGCCGCCGGTGCGCTCGAGCGCGCGTCGCAAGACCTCGCGCTCGACGGTTGTGATGAACGCTTCGAACGAGACGCCGTCCTCGGGCAGCGTGAGGCCGTGCAGCCGTGCGTCATCGTCGGACGCCTGCCGCACGTCGGGCGGCAGGTCCGAGACCTCGACCTGCGTCCTGCCGCCGGAGAGCGCCACGGCCCGCTCCATCGCGTTCTCGAGCTGACGCACGTTGCCGGGCCACGCGCACGCCATGAGGCAGCGCAGGGCGGGCTGCGATACCGTCAGCACCGGCCGCTCGAGCTCCGCGCTGAACTGCTCGAGGAAGTGCTGGGCGAGCAGCGGGATGTCTTCCTTTCGATCGCGGAGCGGCGGCAGCGTCACCGGGATGACGTTGAGCCGGTAGAAGAGGTCCTCGCGGAAGGTGCCCTCGGCCACCATCCGCGACAGGTCGGCGTTGGTGGCGGCAATGACGCGGACGTCCACCTTGATCGTCTGGGTATCGCCGACGCGCTCGAACTCCCGCTCCTGCAGTACGCGCAGCAGCTTCATCTGCAGCGCCATGCTCATCGTCCCCACCTCGTCGAGGAAGAGCGTGCCGCGGTGCGCCTGCTCCAGGCGCCCCTGGCGCGTGGCGACGGCGCCGGTGAACGCGCCGCGCGCGTGGCCGAACAGCTCCGCTTCGAGCAGCGTCTCCGGGATCGCGCTGCAGTTGATCGCGAGGAAGCGCTGCGCGTGCCGCGGGCTGCCGTGGTGAATCGCCCGGGCCACCACCTCCTTGCCCGTTCCCGTTTCCCCGGTGATCAGGATCGTGCTCGTCGTGCCCGCCACGGTTTGGAGCATCTGGAACAGATCGCGCATCGACCGGCTCCGGCCGACAATCCCGTCGAAGCTGAACCGCTGCTGGAGCTGCTCGCGGAGCCAGGCGTTCTCGGTCCGCAGCCGGCGCTGTTCGATCGCGCTCTGCAGCGCGTGCCACAGCTCGTCGAACTGGAATGGCTTGGTGACGAAGTCGGCGGCCCCGCGTTTGATGACCTCCACCGCGTCCTTCACGGTGCCGTACCCTGTCATCACGATGCCGATGATGTCGGGGTAGCGATCCACCGCCGCCTCGATCACGCGGGTTCCTCCGAGGCCGGGGAGCCTGAGGTCGGTCACGACGATGTCGAACGCGAAATCGGCCAGCAGCTCCAGCGCACCCTCGCCTGAATCGGCCTCCACGACCGAGAAGCCGCGATCGCCGAGCTGTTCGGCGATGGCCTGCCGCAGCGGGGCTTCGTCCTCGACCAGAAGCAGATGTTTTGGCGAGTCAGCCATTTATGGGAGCGTCGACATTTTGACGCCACGCCAGGTCCGCGTCAAGGCTAAGCTCGACCATGGCCCATCTACAGCCGGGCTCGACATTCACCGATACCAAGTAGCGCTGGAGGTGACTTCTTGTTGGAGCGTCGAGCCATTTCGATCACTCAGGCCTGTGAGTCGGTTGGCGTCAGCAGGCGCACGATCTACAACTGGATGGCGGCCGGCAAGGTGCAGTACGTCCGCACGGCCGGAGGCGCCGTCCGGATCTTCGAGGACACGCTCTGGCGCGGCCCCGAGGCGATGGTCGTCGCCGACGACGCTCACGGAGACGAGCAGCAGGCGTAGAATGCGTGCGAGGGTCCGCTGCCTGTATCGAGGCGGACCTTCGGTCGCCCATGCCTGAACCGCTCGATCTGCGCGAGCTGCTGCATCGGCTGAACAACCAGCTCGGCGTCCTGCTCGCCCATGCCGAGCTGCTGGAGGCGAAGCTCCCCGACGCGGCGAGCCAGGCCCGCGCCGCTCAGGTCGTGCGCAGCACGCTCGACGCCCTGACAACCCTGCGCGAGATCCGCCAGCAACTACCCGCCTCCACCGAAGAGCTGAGCGCCTGACCCTCCAGAGGTCGCGGTGGCGCGCCTCCCGATTACGGAATCGTGATCCGATGCCGCTTTTGTAAGATGGCGATGTCAATTCGTTGGCACTCCGACCCCCCAAAGTGTCGATTTTTTGACGATTCTTGCAGTTCTGGGAGTCCACGGCACGCCAGACTATTCGTGGCAATGCACAGGCTAAGCGGCGGTTAGTCAGACTTTTACAGGGATTCACGCGCCGAATTCCGACACACCACGCCGCATCCCCGTCGAGCTGGTACCGCCGTTGCGATAGGCCGTCTCCGTCCGGACGCCCGGACTTCTCACAAGGAGACTTCATGTCGCTCCCCGCACCCTCGTCCAGTCAACGCATCGTCGGCAGCCTGCCGTTCGTCGAGGCTCTGGCGCGCCGCATGGCGGCCTCGATGCCGCATTCCATCGACATCGGGGACCTCGTGCAGGACGGGGTGATCGGGCTGATTGACGCGGCCAACCGCTTCGATGCCGACCGCGGCATCAAGTTCGAGACCTTTGCCGAGCGGCGCGTGCGGGGGGCGATGATCGACGCGCTCCGCAAGGACGCCTGGCCGCGCGGGGTCCGCCGTCAGCGGCGTGAGCTCGAGGCCGCGCGGGAAGAGTTGCGCCGGGAGCTCGGATGCGAGCCGTCGCTGGCTGACCTGGCGGCGCGCGTGGGCTCCGACGAAAAGCGTCTGAGCCGCACGATTGTGCGGATCAACACGATCGAGTCGACCTCTCCGCTCGCGTCGGCGGACCACACCGACGACTCGACGCTTCCGGCGGTGCTGCTCCCCTCCGAGCCTGAGCGCCCCGACAACGCCTACGAGCGGATGGAAGTGCGGGAGAAAGTGCGGGCGGCCATCAACGGCCTGCCGTGGCGCGAGCGCAAGGTCATCGGCCTCTACTACTACGGCGAGGTGACGATGAAGCAGATCGGACAGGAGATCGGCGTGAACGAGTCGCGCGTCAGCCAGCTCCACGCGCGTGCCGTCCGACGGCTCCGCGACGCGCTCGGCACGACGATGGCGCCGGCCCAGGCCGCGTCGGTGCTGAAGTCCACGATTCTGCAGTTCCTGCAGAAGCCCGCGATGATGAACGCTGCCACGCCCACCCGGGCGGCCGCCGGCCCGGGCGTCGTGATCCCCTACGCGAGCACGTCGCGCGCGGCGCGCAGCAAGTCGCCCAGCCGGAAGGGCTTGGCCAGCCAGGGGCAGCCGCTCTCCTCGAGGAAGCGCTCGGTCTCGGTGCCGACGACATCGCCGGTCACGAAGATCAGGCGCGCGGCCAGCGAGGGCGCGGTCGCGGCGATGGCGCGGTAGAACGCCCGCCCGTCGACCCGCGGCATCTTCAGGTCGCAGATCACCAGGTCGTAGGGGCGCTCGCGCACCGTCGCGAGCGCCTCCTCCCCGTCTCCCGCCCGATCCACCACGAATCCGGCGTCCGTCAACGCGTCGGCCACGGCCGCGGCCAGCGCCGGCTCGTCCTCCACGACCAGCACGCGCCGGCCTGCCAGCCGCAGGAGCTCCTCGGCCGTGGGTGGGGTCGCCTGCTCGCGCTCGGTGCCGGGCGTCACCGGCAGTTCCACGACGAACGCCGCGCCGCGCCCCGGCTCCTGCACCCGGATGCGCCCGCCGTGCTCGCGAACGATCGCGTAGGCGACGGTGAGCCCGAGCCCGGTGCCCTTGCCGACTTCCTTCGTGGTGAAGAAGGGATCGAAGATCTTCGCCTGCACCTCCGGCGACACACCGGGCCCGTCGTCGCTCAGCTCGAGCATGACGGCCTCGCCCGGGGCGTCGTACCAGGTTCGCACCACGAGGGTTCCGCGGCCGTGTGCCGAGAGCATCGCCTGTTCGGCGTTGATGACGAGGTTGAGCATCACCTGCTGGAGCTGATGCGGGTCGGCGAAGACCTGGGGCAGGCCTGCGGCGAGCGCGTCGATGACGGTGATGTTGGTGACGCGCTGCTCGTAGGCACGGAGACCGAGCGTCTCGCGGACGATCTGATTGATGTCCACCATCGACCGCGTGCTCTGACGCTTGCGTGCGAACGTGAGCAGCTGGCGTACGATCTTCGCCGCCCGCTCGGCCTCGTGCAGGATGACTTCGATCCCGCGCTTCGTCCCCTCGTCCAGCGGTTTTCTGGCCAGGCGCTCCGACCACGTCAGCATCGTCGCCAGCGGGTTGTTGAGCTCGTGGGCGACGCCGGAGACCGTCTGGCCGAGCGCGGCCATCTTCTCGGCCTGCACGAGCTGCTGGTACAGGTCGCGGGACTGGTCGTCCAGCTTCTTTCGCTCGCTGACGTCGCGGACCAGCGCGTCGATGCGGAGCGTTCCGTCGCCGCCGATCGGCTCGGCGTGCGCCGTCAGCTCGATCCAGCAGGGCGTGCCGTCGGCCCGGCGGAGGCGGAGGAGATACTCGGTGACGGCGCCCTCGCGGGCCAGACGCTCGCGGAAGGACTCCCGAGCCTCGGGATCCTCGAACCTGACGGGGTCGAATGGCCGGACGTCGGTTTCCGGCGTCTCGGGGAGGTAGCCGAGGATCAGCTTGAGATGCGGGTTGGCGGCCAGCGTGCGCGAAGTATCGACCGAGATCAGCCCGACATAGACGCCCTCGTGGACCGCCTCGAACAGGCGAGCCAGCGCGTCAGCGCGCGGGTTGGCCGCTGCGGTCCCGACGCGACCGAGAGGCTCGGCAGCCACGGGGCGGAATTATAGCTGGGAAAGGGGGCTTCGACCCCGGGAGCCTGCCAGCTGGGGCGGCGCCGCGAACCTTGGGTGGTTCTTGACCGCGGCGCAGGGCGCCGCTAACCTCATGCTGCCGTGATGGACCTCCACGTGGCCGAGAAGCTCGTTGTCGCCCGCCACCGGCTGGAATAGTCCGGCCCGGCAGCCGCGCGATCCATGAGCTCGCCGCCGCGCCTGGCCTACGCAGCGTGGATCGCGATCTGCGTCATCTGGGGCACCACCTACCTCGGCATCCGGGTGGCGCTCGAGGCGCTGCCCCCGGCACTGCTTGGAGGCGTCCGATGGACGATTGCCGGACTCCTCCTTGCGGCCTTCGTCACCGCGCGCGGCGACTCCCTTCCGGCACGCGACACCTGGCGCCATCTCGCGCTCCAGGGGCTGCTCATGATCGGGTTCGGCAACGGCCTGGTGAACTGGGCCGAGGTCACCGTCCCCAGCGGGCTCGCGGCGGTCGTGATCGCCACCTCTCCCTTCTTCATGGCCGGCGTCGAGGCGCTCCACGCCGACGGCGAGCGCTGGACCCGGCGCGTGCTCGCCGGTCTCGTCGTCGGCTTCGCCGGGATCGTCGTGCTGGTGTGGCCCGACATCCACGTGCAGGACGCGTCGGGCCTGCGGTTTCTGGCGGGACTGATCGCGCTGCAGGGAGCCTGCCTCGCGTGGGCGATCGGCTCGTCGTTCTCGAAGCGTCACCCGCACGGGCCGTCCGTCGTCGCGTCCACGGCGGTCCAGATGGTGTTCGGCGGGCTGATCATGCTGGTGTGGGGAACGGTGACGGGCGAGTGGACAGGCGTGCGGCTGGCCGGCCGCGGGGTGTTCGCGGTGGTGTACCTGATTCTCGTGGGGGCGATCGGCGGGTTCGTCTCGTACGTCTACGCGCTTCAGCACCTGCCGGTCGCGACCGTGTCGCTGTACGCGTACGTGAACCCGCTCATCGCCGTCGTCCTCGGCGCGCTCCTGCTGGGGGAGCCCTTCGGCGTCCGCACCGTGGTGGCGATGGCGCTCGTATTCGCCGGAGTGACCCTGGTGCGCGCCACGGCCACGGCGGCGCGGCCGGATCCCGCCGTGCCGCTCGACGTGGATGCGCCCGCTGACGACCGGCCAACGCTGCTAGAGTGATGGGCATGTCGCCGCTGCCGTCGATCGACGCCCTCTCGCCCAATCAGGCGGGGTGGGGCTTCTTCCTGTGCACGGAGAAGTCCCTCCGCGTGGGGCGCGGCGGTGAGTACCTGGCGCTGATGCTGCAGGACGCCACGGGGACACTCGCCGGGCGCGTGTTCGACAATCTCGAGCGTCTTCGCGAGGAGTTCGACGAGGGCGAGTTCGTGAAGGCGCAGGGCCGCGTCCAGGTGTTCAACGGCCGCGCCCAGTTCGTGGTCGAGCACATCCGGCGCGTGATGACGGGTCCCGACTCGCAGGACCGGCGGGAGGGATTCCGGGAAGAAGCGCTGCTGGCCGCCTCGCCCAGGCCGATCGATGAGATGTGGGCCGAGCTCGGGCAGGTCGTGGCGTCCGTCGACCGAGCCGAGGTCCGGGCGCTGCTGCAGGCGATGGTGGGGCGGTATGAGGCGAGGCTGCGCATCTGGCCCGCCGCGCGCACGGTCCACCACGCGTACCGCGGGGGCCTCCTCGAGCACGTGCTCACGATGGCCGCGGCCGGGCGCGCCCTGGCAGGCGTCTACGGCGCCGAGGCCGATCTGGTCGTCGCCGGCGCCGTGCTCCACGACATCGGCAAGCTGCAGGAACTCGAGTACGCGACCAACATCACGTACTCCCGCGACGGCAACCTCGTCGGGCACATCACGCTGGGCGTGCTGATGCTGCACGAGGCCTGCGCGGCGATTCCGGCATTTCCCCCCACCCTGCGCACCCAGCTGACACACCTGATCCTGTCCCACCACGGCGCGCGGGAACACGGGGCGCCAGTCGAGCCGATGACCGTCGAGGCGCTGGTCCTGTCCGCGGTGGACGACCTCGACGCGACGATCAACCAGGTGCGCCGCGCGCTTCGAGACAATGAGGGGGCCGGCGAGTTCACCAGCTATCACCCGCGCCTTGGCCGCACGTTCTGGAAGGGCCCGGCGACGTGATCGGGCGGGTGCGCCCGATCTGCGCGATCCTGATTGTGCTCGTGGCGCTCGCCAGGCCGGCGCGCGGCCAGGAGGCCCCCCCGCCTCCCCCCGGCCCGCACGCCCCCTGGACGGCACGCGATGCCGGGCTCTTTCTCGCGGGGGGCGCACTCGGCCTCGGCATCCACGAGACCGGGCACGTGCTGTTCGGCCTGGCGTTCGACGCCCACCCGGGCGTCAAGGGCATCTCGTTCGGACCGTTCCCGTTCTTCGCCATCACGCACGACCCGGTGTCGCCGGCTCGCGAATTTGCGATCTCGGCCTCGGGCTTCTGGATGCAGTACGCGGCCAGCGAGTGGCTGCTGACGACACGGCCGCACCTCAGGGAGGCGCACAGCCCGGTCGCGAAGGGCACGCTGGCGTTCCACGTGCTCGCGTCCACGGCGTACGGCCTGGCGGCGCTCGGCACGTTCGGCCCGCCCGAACGGGACACGCTCGCCATGGCGGAGGCGGCGCGCGTGAAGGAGGGCTGGATTGGCGTGCTGGTGCTGGGGCCGGCCGTGCTCGACACCTGGCGCTACCTGCGTCCGGATGCCGGGTGGGCCCGCTGGGTCTCGCGGGGGCTGAAGATCGGGTCGGCGCTGCTGGTGATACGCGCCGCCCGGTGACCTCCGGCTTCCCGGCTACTCCTGCTGCGATCCGCGCGGGCCGAGCGCGAACGTCATGGTCCCCGACACGACGACCCGCCCGTCCACCCGGGCCACCCCGCGCAGCACGCCCATCCGGCTTCGCAGCCGCTTGACCACGGCTTCGATCTCGACGACGTCGCCGGGGTGCACGGGCTGGCGGAAGCGGACGCGCTCGATCCCCATGAAGAAGATCAGCTTCTCACGATTTTCCGGCTTCGAGAGGATCAGGATCGCGCCGACCTGCGCCACTGCCTCGGTCAGAATCGTCGGCGGGAAGATCGGGCGTCCGCCTTCCGGGGGGTGCGCCAGGTAGCGCTCGTTCAGCGACACGTTCTTGATCCCGACAATGCGCTTGTCGGGCTCGAATTCGGTCACGCGGTCCACCAGCAGGAACGGGTACCGGTGCGGGAGGATCCGCTCGATGGCCGTGTAGTCGAGGGGCAGCGCGATCGGGTCCATGCTCTCGTCGGTCATCGCCGTCTGGTCCATCGGGGAAGGTCCTGGTCAGTAGCCGATCGTCACGCCGTCGGCGCGGGGGTCGGATGCGCCCAGGCGCATTCCGGTGGCCGGGTCGATCATGATCGCGTGCACGTCGCCGAGGTCCGGTCCCACCTCGGTGGTGTGGCCCATCGCGTGCAGCGCCGTGACGACGTCGGCGGGGAAGCCGCGGCGCTCCAGCCGCACCACGTCCGGCGACCACTGGTGGTGGAAGCGCGGGGCGTCGACGGCTTCCTGCACGTCCATGCCGAACTCGACGACGTTCAGCACGACCTGGGCGACCGTCGTGATGATGGTGCCCCCGCCGGGACTGCCCAGGACGAGGAAGGTGCGGCCGTCACGCACGACAATCGTCGGCGTCATCGAGCTCAGCATCCGCTTTCCGGGTGCGATCGCGTTCGCCTCGCCGCCGAGCAGGCCGAACATGTTCGGCGTTCCGGGCTTGGCGCTGAAGTCGTCCATCTCGTTGTTGAGCAGGAACCCGGCGCCGGGGACGATCTCGGCGTTGCCGTAGCCGCCGTTCAGCGTGGTCGTGGTGGCGACCGCGTTCCCTTCCGCGTCGACGACCGAGTAGTGCGTCGTCTCCGAGTGCTCGAACGGGGCGGGCGACCCGGCGCGCACCGCGGCGCTTGGCGTGGCCCGTGCGTCTTCGATGCCGCTGCGGAGCGTGGCCGCGTACGCCTTCGAGGTCAGGCCGGCCACCGGAACCGTGAAGAAGTCCGGGTCTCCGAGCCAGCTGGCGCGGTCGGCGTACACGCGCCGCTCGGCCTCGATCATCAGGTGCATGGTACGCGAGGCGCCCGGTCCGAAGTCGGCGAGCGGGTAGCCCTCGAGCACGTTGAGCAGCTCCACGAGCGCGATCCCGCCGGAGCTGGGCGGGGGCATCGACACGATCCGGGTGCCGCGGAAGGTGCCGACAATCGGCGCGCGCTCCCGCGGCGCGTATCCCGCGAGGTCCGCCTTCGTGATCAGCCCGCCGCGGGCCGCCATCTCCGTCGCGATCAGATCCGCGATGGCGCCCCGATAGAACGCATCCGGCCCCTGGTCGGCAATGAGCGACAGGGTGCGCGCCAGGTCCGGCTGCGCGAGCCGGTCGCCCTGCTCGTAGGCCGCGCCGTTCGGGCGCGAGAAGGCCGCGAGTGAGGCCGGGAACTGCGAGAGGCGCCTCCGGGCCTGGCGCAGCGAGTCGGCCAGATCCGAGCTCACCTCGAAGCCGTCGCGCGCGAGGCGGATGGCCGGCTGCATGACAGCCGCCAGCGACAGGTGTCCGTACGTGTGCTGCGCGTACGTCAGGCCGGCCACCGATCCGGGGACGCCGCAGGCGAGCGGTCCGATGAGGCTCCTGTTGCTGACCGGGTCGCCGTGCGCGTCCAGGAACATGTCGCGGCTGGCGCCGCCCGGCGCGGTCTCGCGGAAATCCACCGTGGTCTCGCGGCCGCCGGCCAGCCGAATGACCATGAACCCGCCGCCCCCGAGGTTGCCGGCCGCCGGGTGGGTGACCGCCAGCGCGAAGCCGACCGCCGCCGCGGCGTCGATCGCGTTGCCGCCCTGGCGCAGGATCTCGAGGCCGGCGGCGCTGGCGAAGCGGTCGGCCGATCCGACCATGGCGCCTCGCGCGCGCACCGGCGCGTGCGAGGCGCCCTGCAGGGCCCCGCCGACCAGGGTCGTGAGGGCCAGCACGGCGACGAGTGACCGGAGGAAAAGGCGCATCGCGAAGCAGAGCGACGACGCGGGCCGTCCAGCGTCAGGCGAAGTTTATCAGTATAATCCGGGACTGGCCGTTCCCTCGCGCGATCCGCTCCTGATGTCCCAGTCGCCTCCCACGCCCCCGGCGCCGCCCCCCGCCTCCCCGGTCGGCGAAGCGGCCGAACTGCTCGTCACGCTGTTCGAGCTCGGTCGTGAGGTCACCTCCGTTCTCGACCTCGACGAGCTGCTCGAGAAGATCCCGCAGCTGATCGCCCGCCTCACGCCGTTCAAGGCCTTCGCCGTGTGGCTGCTCGACGAGCGGCAGCAGGAGCTCGGCATCGCGTACGCCGTCGGCTACCCGGAGGATCTCCAGCGCTTCCGGCTGAAGGTCGGCCAGGGCATCGTGGGCGCCGCCGTGGCGGAAGGGCGCTCGCTGCTGGTGAACGACGTGCTGGAGGATCCGCGGTACGTCGGGACGCTGGAGGGCGTGCGGTCCCAGCTGGCGGTGCCGCTGCGGCGGAAGAAGCGGGTCATCGGCGCCATCAACCTGTACGGCGAGCACGTCGCGCAGTTCACGGCACGCGACGAGGCGATGCTGCGGCAGTTCGGCGCGCACGTCGCGGTCGCGATCGAGAACGCGCGGCTGTTCGAGCACGAGCGCGCGTACTCGGCCACGCTCGAGACGCTGGCCGAGATCGGCCGCGACGTCGCCTCGATCCTCGACCTCGATCAGCTGCTCGAGCGTGTGGCCACGCTCGTCCACCGCGTGGTGTCGTACCGGACGTTCGGCATCTTCCTCCTGAACGAGCCGGCCCGGCTGCTCGAGCTGAAACTGGCGATCCGGTACGGCAACCGTGCCGGCTCACCGCGGCTGCGCCTCGGCGAGGGCCTGGTCGGCTATGCGGCCGAGCACAAGACGGTGGTCAACGTGCCGGACGTCACGCGCGATCCGCGGTACATCCCCTGGGTGGAGGATTGCAGGTCGGAGCTCGCCGTGCCGCTGCTCGTCAAGGACCGGTGCATCGGCGTCCTCGACCTCGAGAGCCCCACTCTCGATGCCTTCGGCAAGCGCGACGTCGAGATCCTGACGCTGCTCGCCAGCCAGGTCGCCGTCGCGATCGAAAACGCGCGGCTCTACGAGGCCGTGAGCGCCAACGAAGAGCGTCTGGAGCGGGAGCTGACGTTCGCACGCCGGGTGCAGTCGGCGCTCCTGCCGGTCGGGCTCCCCAAGCGGATCCGCGGCATCGATGTCGCCGGCCGCTTCACGCCGGCACACGAGCTCGGCGGAGACCTCCACGACTTCCTGTCGCCCGAGCCGAACAGCCTCGTGGTGGCCGTCGGCGACGTCTCGGGCAAAGGCGTGCCCGCCGCGCTGTACAGCGTCCTGGCGGGCGAGCTGGTGCGCTCGCGCACCTTCCGTCGCCGCTACATGCCCGAGCGCTTCAGCCCGGCCGGCGTCCTGATGTCGATGAACACGATCCTCTACGAGCGGCAGCTCGAGGGGTACTACTGCACGCTGACGTACGCCTACTTCGACGTCAAGCGCCGGACGCTGACGATGGCGAACTCCGGCCTGCCGTACGCGCTCCACAGCACGGCGGACCAGTGCCTCCCGATCGAGCTGCCCGGCGTGCCGCTCGGCACGTTCCCCGGCACGGTCTACGACCAGGTGTCCGTCCGGACCGGGCACGGCGACGTCTTCGTCTTCTGCACCGACGGCATCTACGAGACGTTCAACCCCGCCGGCGACGAGCTCGGCACGACGCGTGTCGCCGAGGTCATCCAGCGCCACCGCGACGAGCCCGCAGCCGCGATTGCCGATGCCGTCTTCGCCGAAGCGGAGCAGTTCCGCGGTGACGGACCGCAGGGCGACGACATGACGGTCGTCGTCGTGCGGATCACATAAATCATTGAGGATTGACGATTGACGATTGACGATTGACGATTAGAAACGCTTGACGCGCAGGTGATCCTCGCGGATGTGGAGCCCGATCGAGCGGCCGCCCACGGTCGCAAACTCCTCGACCCGGCCGCGAACCTCGACGCGAGCGCCGCGCGGCGGCACCCGGCCCGAGTCCGAGATCACCGTCACTTCACCGGTGGAATCCTGGATCTTGTAGACCTTGAACGGCACGAGCGGGACGCCCCAGGAGCTCGAGACAACGCCGTCGACGCTCACCGTCCTGTCGTAGTAGCGTCCCGGGTTGTACTTGAGATCCGCGATGCTCGGCGAGTGCGTCGCGCACCCGGCGACCAGCAGCGTTCCAAGGACGATTGCGCCGATCGAGTGCCGTCTCGCCACGGTGCGCCCCCCTCCGCCGCGCCGCGTGGCCGCGGCGCAGACTGCGAAAGAAGTGGCCGCGTCGAGGTCGTGAACACCTGCAGTTGAAGCGACGGGATACGGCGGTGCCAGCGCCTGCCTGAGTTACGCATCCCGTTGACCCGACGCGACCGCCCAGGGTTACTTCAAGGAGCGTGCCGGGTGGCGATTCGATGAATTGCCGCGGAAAGGGGCAGATCCCGGATGAGCCGGTCGTCCATGCCGGAGGACGACCGACCAGGATCGAGAACAGGGCGCGGCAGGTGGCCGGCCCTCAATACGCCGCAAGATACCGCTCGATTTCCCACGGCGAGACGTGCCGGATGTAGTCGAACCACTCTTCGCGCTTGGCCTCGACGAAGTGCGCGAAGATGTGCTCGCCGAGCGTCTCGCGGACGAGGTCGTCCTTCTCGAGCTCGTCCAGCGCCTCGCTCAGGTTGCCCGGCAGCTCATCGATGCGCAGGTGGCGCCGCTCGCGGTGGCTCATCTTGTAGATGTTCTTGTTGATGGGCGGCCCCGGGTCGACCTGCTTCTCGATCCCGTCCAGGCCCGATCGAAGCATCACCGCCAGCGCGAGGTACGGGTTGCAGGACGGGTCGGGCATCCGGAGCTCGATCCGCGTGGCGTCTCCGCGCGCGGCCGGCACGCGCACGAGCGGGCTCCGGTTCCGTTCCGACCAGGCGATGTTGGTCGGCGCCTCGTAGCCCGGCACCAGCCGCTTGTAGGAGTTGACCAGCGGGTTGGTGAGCGCGCAGAAGCCCCTGGCGTGCCGCAGCAGGCCGCCGATGTAGTAGAGGCAGGTCGCGCTCAGCTGCCATGGCCCGTCCGGGTCGTGGAACGCATTGGCCCCGCCCGACCGCAGCGACTGGTGCGTGTGCATGCCCGATCCGTTGATGCCGAAGACCGGCTTGGGCATGAACGTCGCGTGAAGACCGTTCCTGAGCGCCACGTTCTTCACGACGAACCGGAAGGTCGAGATGTTGTCGGCCGTCGCCAGCACGTCGTCGTAGCGGAAGTCGATCTCGTGCTGGCCGGCGGCGACCTCGTGGTGCGCCGCCTCGACGTGGAAGCCCATCGCTTCGAGCGCCAGCACGATCTCACGCCGGACGTCCTCCCCCTGATCGACGGGCGTCAGGTCGAAGTAGCTGCCCGTGTCGTGCGTGTCGGTCGTCGGCGCTCCGTTCCGGCGCTGGAAGAGGAAGAACTCGGCCTCCGGCCCCGCATTCATCGCGAAGCCCCGCTCGGCCGCCAGGCCGATGACGCGCTTCAGCATCGACCTCGGACAGCCTTCGAACGGCTGACCGTCGGGCCGCGCGATGTCGCAGATCATCCGGGCCACCTTTTCCCCGCCGGGGTTCGCCCAGGGAAACACCGCGAAGGTGTCGAGGTCGGGCCGCAGATACATGTCCGATTCCTCGATCCGCACGAAGCCCTCGATCGACGAGCCATCGAACATGACTTCCCCGTTCAGTGCGTCCTCGAACTGGCGGTCCGGGATCTCGACGTTCTTGATCGTGCCGAGGATGTCGGTGAACTGCAGGCGCAGGAACTTGACCTTCTCCTGCTCCGCCCGCGCGAGAATGCGGGTCTTCTGCGCGGCTGCGTCGGGCGCCCCGGCGGTGGTCTTCGCGGGCATGATCGTCACCCTTCCCTCAGCCGATCAGGGCGCACCCCTGCACCGGCTGCAGCTCCGGCACGAAACCAGGCCATTCCTGCAGGAAAGGTCCCGCGCACGGGGATTGCTGAGTCCGAAACGTGCAGAGTGTACTTCAATTCGTGCACGGCACTGCCTGTGACCAGATGGACGGCCGCCCTCCGGCCGGCGACGTCTGAACGACTGGACAACGGCAGTTGGGGGCGGCCCTCCGGCCGCTCCGTTCAGGCGACGGAGGCTCGAATGCTGAAACTGGCAGGTACGGCCACGGGACTGATCCTGGCCAGCGGGATCGCCATGGCGGCGCACGGGGCACCGCCGCGCCAGGCGGGAACACATGTGAAGGCGGCGCCGGATACCGTCCGGGTCAAGGGGTCCACCGCGTCCGACGATGATCTGCAGCCGATGATGCGGCGGCTGCGCGTGCTGGCAGGACACGGCGCCGAGCTCGGCGTGACCGTCCAGGATCCGGATGCGACGGGCGCCACCGGCGCCGTCGTCCAGGACGTGCGGGAGGGAAGCCCGGCGGCCAAAGCGGGCATCCGGAAGGGCGACATCATCACGGAATTCGACGGGGAGCGGGTCCGCAGCGCGCGCGAGCTCTCACGGCTCGTGGCCGAAACGGCCGAAGGGCGCACGGTCAAGGCAGGCCTGCTGCGGGAGGGCAAGCGGGTAGACGTCTCGGTCACGCCGGAGAGCGGCGAGAACGCAGGCCGCGAGTTCGAGCACGAGTTCGTGATGCCGGGGGCCGGCGAGCGCTTCGAGCCCGGCATGCCCGGACCTGACACGCGACGCTTCTTCTTCGACATGCGCCGGCACGGCGAAGGCCCCGACTGGTTCTCGGACGAGCCGCGCCGCGCGCGCCTTGGCGTGGGCATCCAGGATCTGACGCCGCAACTGGCGGAATATTTCGGGGCGAAGGCCGGCGTGCTCGTGACAAGCGTGGAGCCCGGCACGCCGGCTGCACAGGCCGGCCTGAAGGCCGGCGACGTCATCACCACCGTGAACGGCAGGACGGTGGAGGAGGGACGGGGGCTCGTCGAGGCAGTGCAGGGCGCTGACGAGGGCGGCGAGCTGACGATTGGCTATCTGCGCGACCGCACGCCAGGCACGACGAAGGCCACGCTCCCAGCGCCCGAGAGGAAGAAGGTGGAGCGTCCGGCCGAGCCGATCTGACCAACCGCCGGTGCTGGTGTGGCGTGGTCGCGCCACACCGGCTCAGGCTTCGGCGGCCAGGGCCGAGCCGCCCGCGGCGGGAACGGCCGTGACGAAGGTGGCGAGCTGCGCGGCAAAAATCGTGGTCAGGGCACGGATGTCGGCGCGGGCTTCGCGCTCGTCGCCCAGCTCGGCGGCCAACACGCCCACGCACCCTTCCGGGGTCACGATGGGCGCGACGAGAGCGCCCGGCGCCCCGGGTTCCCCTTCGACGGCCTGCAGCTCGCCCGTGCGCCACGCGACGGCCGTCGCGTTGTTGGCCTCGGTCGAGACCGGGCCCATCCGCATCACCACGGCGTCGTCGTATCCGTGCGTCAGCAGCGGATACAGCGCCTGGCCGCGTCGATCCGCCACCCACACGATCAGCCCCGGCGCTCCGAGGACGCCGGCCGAGCGCGCGAGCAGACCGGGGAGGTCTCCCGCGTCCAGCACACGGGCCATGTCGGCACAGACCCGGGCCGCCGACGCGAGCTCGGCTGCTGACAACGTCTGGGGTGCCGGTAGAGGCGTGGCAGGCTGCGCCGACGCTGCCGGAGACGGTGCGGAAGAGCTGCCGTGCTGCACTGCCTCAGCCGCGAGGGCCTGGGCCGGGAGCGGAATCTCAGACGCCTGCTCCCTCACGGTTGGTGAAATCGCTTTCACAGCCTCGAGCTCAGGCACGTCATCGATCTGGTCGAGGGCCTGGCGCGCCGTCGGGGCTTGGGCGGCGGGTCGGGCCGTGGGGCGCGCGGGCGTCTCTGTGAGGGCGCGCATGGCGGTCAGCAGATCCACCTCCCGCTCCGGGATCGGCGCCAGCAGGAGCACGGCCAGCAGCATGACGCCCGCGGCCCCGCAAGCGGCGTAGAACTGCTGCCAGCGCAGGCCGTCCATCGTGGCCTCGGCGCCCGCCCGCTCGTTGCTTCGTGCGGCGCTCACGTGATCGGCCGCCGAGTTCAGCGCGGCCAGGCTGTCGGTGAAGATGACGTCCGATGCCATGAGCACCTGGCTGGCCTTCACGTACTGCCGCGCGCGCTGGTCGAGCGACCGGAACTTCTCGAGCTCGGCCGAGGCGGCCTGGATCGTGGAGCGCGTGGCATCCGCGAGGGCGTCCGGCGCCAGCGCCGCCAGATCCTGGTCCGCCCGTGCCAGCCCCTCGGTCGCCTGGCTCATCCAGTAGTCGGTGCCTTGCCCCTCGGCCACGTACCCCTGCTGTGCGGATTTCAGCCGGCCCAGGTCCGCGAGCACCGCGTCGGCCTCCCCGTCGAACGTGGCCGCGGCAGCGCGCCGTCCACGCAGCGCCTGCTCCGCGTCGACAATCACGAACCCGCCGGCCGCCACGGCTCCGAGGGCCGCCAGCAGCAACGCGACGCGAACGAGTCTGCTGTTCATGGGCTGCCCCTTCATTGAAGGTCCGGCGCGGCCTCCCGGGCCGCAGCCAGACCGATGGGAGTTGGCTGAAGCGCGTAGACGAGGCCGCCCGGCAGGCTGGCGGCGAACGTCACCGCGAGATACAGGAGCGCCAGGGAGACGGCGAGCTCGGCGGGGACGCCCAGCTTGCCGAACAACAGGATGTAGAGGGCTTCGCGCACTCCCAGACCGTTGACGCTCACCGGCACCATGCCCGCGAGCGAGATCAGCGGGACGAACACGGCCACAGCAGAGAGCGGTACGGCTAATGACAAGGCGCGCGCATTCAAGAATACCACGGCCACGACGAGCGCCTGGAAGACGAGCGAGAGCCCGATCGCGACGACGAGCGTCGGCACGCGTACCTTGTACGGCGCGAGAGCCTCGTAGACCGTCGCAGCCCGGCCGCGCACGTGCGAGAGCGGCGTTGCCGCGATCACCAGGTCGATCGCGTGGTAGGCGCGCCGGTTCAGGAGTACCAGGTTGACCGCCACGTACGCCGCCGACAGGATCCAGACGACGGTCGTGAGCGACATCGAGCCCACCGTGACGGCGGGCGCAACGAACGCGGCGCCAAGCGCCAGCAGCAGCAGCGCGCTGAGCCCGGTGTTCCGCTCCATGAAGACCGACATGGTCGCGCGGGCGGGCTGGCCCGTGTCGCGTGCCAGCAGCAGCGCCTTCACCGCGTCGCCGCCGACGATGGTCGGCAGGAACAGGTTGAAGAACATCCCGATGAAGTAGAAGCCGAGCAGCCGCAGGTACGACGTCTGGAGCCGCACGGGCGCCAGGAGCAGGCGCCAGCGGAATGCCGAGAGGGCCTGCCCGAGCAGGTAGAGCGCGATGCCGGCGGCCAGCGGCACCGGATCCACCGCGCGGAGCCGGCCGAGCACCGAGCGGGCGTCAGTCCAGTAGAAGACCAAGCCGTACAGCGCCAGCGTGACGACCGGCTTCAGCCATCGCCCGAGGCGCCGGCCGGAGGAGGGCATTCAGGGACTATAGCAAGGAGGATGGGAGGATAGGAGGATGGGAGGATAGGAGGATAGGAGGATAGGAGGATAGGAGGATAGGAGGAGTGGGGATGGGATCCCCATCCTCCCATCCTTCCCATCCTCCTATCCTCCCATCCTCCTTCAGTACGTCGGCAGATACGGCGTGAGCCAGGTCGCGATCCGCGTGAAGCGGTCGGTGAAGATCAGCGCGCCGATCACGCAGAGGAGCACTCCTGACGCGATCTCGATCGCGTGATAGTGCTTCCGGATCTTCGCGAATGCCGCGAAGAACTGGTTGATGGCCAGGGCGGTGGCGAGAAACGGCACCCCGAGCCCGAGCGAGTACACGGCCAGCAGGCGCACGCCCTGGCCCACCGTTTCCTGGGCGCCGGCCACGGCCAGAATGCCCGCCAGGATCGGGCCGATGCAGGGCGTCCAGCCGAACGCGAACGCCAGGCCGACGAAGAACGCGCCAATCATGCCGGTCGGCTTCTGGTTCATCTGCACGCGCTTCTCGCTGTAGAGCCACCCGATGCGCAGCAGGCCCATCGTGTGCAGCCCGAACACGATCACCAGGAGGCCGGCAACCCGGGCAAAGATGCGATGCCGGTCGAGCATGAACTGTCCAAGGGCGGTGGCCGCCGCGCCGAACGAGATGAAGACGAACGAGAAGCCGAGGATGAAGAAGATCGACGCGGCCAGCACGCGGCGCCTGGCCACCGCCGTCGCGGTCGCGGTGATGCCCGTGCCCTGCATTTCGTCGAGGCTGAGACCCGAGATGTAGGAGAGATAGCCCGGGATCAGCGGCAGGACGCAGGGCGAGACGAACGAGAGCAGACCCGCCGTGAACGCGGCCAGGAACGTCGGCGCGTCGCCCATGGGATCCTCAGCGTTCCCCGGTCTTGGATTCCTGCACCGGGCTGAGCGGGATGATGTTCAGCTGCGGAAGCGACGCGGTCAACCCGTCCCACTTCTGGACGTTGACCTCCTGGAACATGAAGTCCCACTTCCAGCGCTCCGACGGGTTCGACGCCTGCAGCCAGTGCCTGGCCGCCACCGGACGTGCGAACCCGATGGTGGCAAGCGACGCGTAGGCCGGCACGTCGGCCAGCTCCGCTGCGATCGCCGCGCGGACCTGGGCCTCCGATGTCCAGGCCAGCTCCTGCCCGAGCGCGCCGGCGACCCGCACGAAGATCTCGCGGTCGTCCAGCGCGTCGGCCGGCGGCGCAATCACGCGAGCCGCCGCCTGCACGCGGCCCTCGTCGTTGGTGAACGTCCCGTCCTTCTCCACCCAGGCGGACCCCGGCAGGACGATGTCGGCCGCACGGGAGAGCTCGCCGGTGAGCACACCCTGGTAGACGAGCAGCGAGAGCGTGCCCGACTGGCGTGCCGCGACCACCCAGGAGACGTCGCCGAGCGAACCCGCCGGACCCGGGTCGAACACGTAGAGCGCGGCAATCCGGCCGGCGTCCACGGACTGCCTGAGCGCCCCCAGGTCCGGGGCGCCCTGGTTCCCCGCGCCGACCGGCAGCCCCAGGTCGCGCGCGCCGTTCACGTTGGGCGCATCCACCACCGGCACGCGGAACGCCGTGCCGGCCGGCTGCGATTTCTCGCTCGCCGCCCAGGTGATGGCCATCGCTCCCGCCAGGTGCCTGATGAGGAAGAGCTCTTCGTTCGACGCATGGGCGGAGACGAGGAAGGTGAGGCCGTCCGGCGCCACGGCCGCTGCCCGCTGGCCGAGCGCCGTCAGCGCGGTGTCCCACGTGGTCGCCTGCTGGTGCCCGGCGCCCTCGCGGACCAGCGGCGTCTGCAGCCGCTGATCGCTCTCGATCCAGTGGTAATTGAACCGCCCGATGTCGCACATCCAGTACCCGTTGACCTCGGGGGCATAGCGCGGCGTGATCCGGACCAGCCGGGAGCCCTTGGCCCACTCCGGCTTCGCCTTGATCCACGCGGTCGTCTGGCAGCCCTTCGAGCAGAGCGTGCAGACGGTGTCCACGGCGTCGGGGTTGTCCCACGGGCGCGACTTGAACCGGTAGTCGCGGGTCGTGATGGCGCCCACGGGACACACGTCCATGAGGTTGCCCGAGAGCAGCGAATGGACGCCTTCCTCGTTGAAGGTCGCGATCTGGCTGTCGTTGCCGCGGGCCACGATGCTGATCTGCGCGTCGCCGTCGATCTCCTTCATGAACCGTACGCACCGCGAGCAGAGGATGCAGCGGTTGCGGTTCAGCATCAGCGTCGGGCCGAAGTCCACGTCCGCCTTCACGCCCTCGCCATCGAACGTGCGGCGCCGGAACTCCATCCGGCTGTCGTTCGGCCCGAACGAATAGGAGAAGTCCTGCAATGGGCACTCGCCGCCCTTGTCGCAGACGGGACAGTCCAGAGGGTGGTTCACCAGGAGGAACTCGAACACGCCGGCGCGTGCCTGGACCACGTCGGGCGCATCGGTCGAGACGACCATGCCGTCGGTGGCCATCGTCGAACAGGCGGTCTGCAGCTTCGCCATCTTCTCGATCTTGACAAGGCAGACCCGGCAGGACCCGTCCACGCGCAGCCCCGGGTGGTAACAGTAGTACGGGACCGAGAACCCGTGCTCGACGGCGGCCTGCAGCACGGTCTTGCCTTTCTCGACCGTCACCGGCGTCCCGTCGATGGTCAGCGTGACAGTGTCCATAGACGCCCGATCATATCAGGAACGTTCGGATGCCTCACCTTGACACGGGCGCGGAGCAAGCCTAAAGTCCCCTACATTCCTGCCCCAGCGGTCCGCCCCGCGGGAGCCCGGAAGCGCCGTCTTGCGCCTGCGGACGAAGTGCCCAGCTTTGCCGCCGGCCGGCGTCCAGGGACCGACAGGTGGACCGCCGCGACGGAGGCTGCCATGCAGGCTACGCCCGTCCGCGTCAGAGTCGGGTCGGCGTTCGAGTGGCTCGTCGCCGCCCTCTTCCTGGTGGCCACCCTCGCGGTTGCCACGCTCATCGTCCGGGAGCTCCGGGCCGTGCCCTCGGGTGCCGTGATCCAGGGTCCGCCCCAGACCGTGGCCGCCGTGCCGGCCGGTGTGCCCGCACGCGCCATCTCGGTTCCGGTCCTGCTGCTCCTCGATGGTCACCAGATCCGCGTCGGCGACAGCGCCGACGACGTGGCGCAGGCCCTCGGACGCGGCGCCGAAGTCGGCCGACAGCTCGCCGACCGGGGGGCCCTCGGCGAGCGGCTCACCAGGTTCTACGAGCACCGTGGCACGCGCTTCGTCCTGGTCTTCGAGCCGTTCGAGCGCAAGGGCGCGCTCCGCGTGGCCGGCATCTACCTGCAGTAGCAGGCCGTGCGTCAGCGCGCCAGTGGCGTGAGGTGATCGCGGTTGAGCTCGATCCGCTTGAGGCGGCCCTTGAGCGGGAATGTCTGGCGCGTCACTTGATCGGTGACCACCACGGTGTGGTCCTCGGATGGGCCGTTCGTGTAGTCCAACGTGACGGTGACCGGGAACTCGAAGACCCGGCCCGGCGCCTGCTCGAGACGGACGGCGACCGACTGGCCGTCGGCGGCGACGTCCCATGACGCCGCGAGGCTCGGCAGATCCTGCCCCAGGATCCAGCGATCGAAGTAGCGCCCCAGCGACCGTCCCGACTCGGTCTCCATGGCGTGCTGCAGGTCGTCGGTGCCCGCCTTGTCGTAGCGGTGGGCCGCGTAGAACCGGCGGACACCGCGGAAGAACACTTCATCGCCGAGCATCCGGCGCAGCATGTGCAGCACGAGCGCGCCCTTGTTGTAGACGAGCGCGCGAAACGTGCGGCCGCCGCCCTGCAGGTAGCCGAGCCGGTACCCCAGGGAGACCGGCCCCTGATCGGAGGTATCCACGGTCCAGCGCGTCAGTTGCCGCAGGAGCGAGGCAAACGTGTCCTCTCCGCGCTGGTGCTGGGCGAACAGGATCGCGAAGTACTGCGCGAAGCCCTCGCTCAGCCATTGCTCGTGGTAGTTCTTCCACCCGACCGCCTGGCCCCACCATTGATGCGCCACCTCGTGGGCGATGTAGAAATCCGGATATTCGTCGAACGCCGCCGGATCGTCGCGCCAGACGAACGGCGTCGTCGGCAGCGGCTGATTGAGGATCGACAGGTATCCGGGCGAGTGCCCCCCGGGAACGTTCGACTCGACCACCGCCACGGTCAGGGCCGGGTACGGCACATCGTGGACGATCGAGGCGTAGTAGGCGGCGATTTCGCCCGCACGGGTGCCTGCGTCCCTGGCTCTGGCCCGGTCTTTCGGCGGGCTGACGACGTGGACGGGCAGGGCGGGACTCCCACGCTCGCGGGCCAGCGTGGTGCCGGCCGGCAGGGCGACGTCGTGCGACCCCAGGTCCACGAAGCGCGACACGACGCAGCCGAGATACCGGACGGGTGACGGCGCGACGAACACGAACAGCCGGCGCGGGGCGCTCTCGTCCCCGTCGGGAGGCCTCAGCATCACCGGCGATCCGCTGGCCGGCTCGCCGCTGCAGGCCGCGCCGAACGCGGGCGGCACGGTCAGCCGGATTGTCGCGGTCGCGTAATCGCTGACGGGGCCCTGGGCGTACCACGCGCTTCGATTGCTGTAGATGTAGCTCGGCTCGGGCCGTGCGAGGATCTGCGTGTCGGCGCGGCGGATCGCCTCCTGTCCGACTGTGACGTTCTCGCGATCGAGTCCCTGCGGCTCGAGTCGTCCGGCGTAGCGGACCGTGAGGGTCAGGACGTCGTCGCGCGACGCCGGTGACGGCAGGTTCACGACGATGCTGTTCTGACCGCGCACGCGGGGGGCGAGCAGCCGGCCGTAGGCGGGGCTCGTCACCGAGCTCACGGTGAGCGCCTCGGCCAGGCGTACGGTGATGGCGCTGATGGCGAAGGCGCGGATCTTCAGCCTCAGGCGCGTCTGCCCCTGGAACCAGGAGCGATCCGGCGCGAACGAGGTGTCCACCTGGTAGTCCTGCACGTCGTACTCGGTGGCGTCGTCTTCGTCGTAGAAGCGGCCACGTGACGCCAGCCGCGCGGCCGACGCGTACACCGCGATGTTGCGGTGATGGGCGCGGTTGAAGAACGTGATGTCTTCCTGCTCGCCCGCCGAGTGGGTATAGGTGAGCGTGCCGTACCGGTGTGTCATCACCTCGGCGAGAAAATCCCCCGGCGGCGGGATGAGCGACCAGGAGTCGCGGCTCAGGTCGGCCAGGTCGATGCCGAACGACTTCGCCTGCTCCCCGGCAAAGATCTCCTGCGCGCGCTCGAGCGCCCGGGGATCGACCGGTTCGCTGGTCAGCGCCGCGTCCGGCAGACGCCAGTCGGCTTCCGCCGGGCTGGTGCGGATGAACGCCGCCTCGATGGGGGTCTTCATCTCCTCGCTGCCGCAATAGAGCTGCAGTTGGCGGCGCTCGGTGTCCGGGGCGGGATGGAAGACGATCTCGCCGCGGCCCATGAGCACCGCCGCGGTCCGGCCGCCGCCCGCCTCCGCCACGAACACGAGGCCGTTCGGCAGCCGGATCTCGAAGTCCTCGGCCGTCACCACCAGGTTGTGCGCCCGGAACTGGCGCGTGCCATCCAGGGCGAGCCTGTAGAGCCCGTCCACGACCCCGAGGGTGCCGACCTTGACAATTCCGATCCCGCCCGCCGCCGGGCCGATGTCGAGCCGCCAGGTCGCGAGCCGGGCCGCCGATGCGGCCTGGACGAGCACCTCCACGATCAGGGTGACGGCGCCGTCGGCCAGCGGCTGGCGATCCCGCTCCCTGATCACGGCGGCTGTCGTCCCTGGCACGAACCAGCGATCCAGAAAGGCACGAACCTCGGTCGACTGGGGGTCGAGCGTACCGAGTGCCAGGAACTGATCGGCGGAACCCGAGACGAGCGTGCCCTCGATCTTCGTGAGGAGGACCGCGGTCGTCTCGGGCCCGGTGTCCGCCAGGGCCTGCGGCGCTGGCGCCTGGGTGGCGCTCGCGCCCGCCGCGAGGAGCACGGCCGCGATCGACGCGGCAACGGCTCGACGGGGCGCGTCAGTGACTCGCATCATCACAGTTCGGCGAGGGATGCCGGCCGCGCGTCGTGTCCCCGCGCAGCTGTCAGGCCGGCTGCAGCACCGGCAGAGGGACGGGACGACGGACGGCGAGCACGGTCAGGTCGTCGGCAATCTTGGCGCCCGCGGAGTGGGCCTCGACCGCGCGGAGTACCGAGGTGCCCAGCGTGTTGAGGTCCTGCCACCAGTGCTGCCCGATGACCAGCTCCAGGCCCACGTCGTCGAAGGCGACGCCCGACGGGTTTTCGGCCTCGGTGACGCCGTCGCTGAACAGCAGCAGCACGTCGCCCGGATCGAGCGTGAGGGAGCCGGCCGTGTACGTCGCCCCCTCGAACATCCCGAGCGCCATGCCGCCTTCCGTCAGGCGTTCGAAACGTCCCGAGGCGCGCCGGAGCATCGGCGGGTTCTGGCCGCAGTTGACGTACGCCAGCCGGCCCGAGTCGGGTTCGTAGATCCCGAGGACGAGCGTGACGAACCGTGAGCTCGGCGCGTGACGGCTCACCTGCACGTTCAGACGGGTGGCGAGCGCGGCGGGCTCGAGCTCCTCGTCCACCAGTACGCGCACCATCGCCACGACGAGCGCCATCAGCAGCGCGGCCGGGCTGCCCTTGCCGGCCACGTCACCCAGTGCCAGGACGATGCGCCCGTCGGGGCGGCGGATCACGTCGTACAGGTCGCCCCCAACAGTGTTGGCCGGGCGGGTCACGCCGAAGGCCTCGATGCCCGTGGCGGCGTAGAGCTCGCGCGGCAGCATCGCCTGTTGGATTTCACGCGCGACCTCGAGGTCCTTCTTGAGGACGAGCCGATCGGCCACCTCCAGCAGGATCAGGAGGTTCAGCACGAGGAAGCCGCCGGCCAGCCAGAGCGTCCCGTCGGTCCAGATCGGCGAGGGAATCGGAATCCGGACGACGAAGGGAATCAGCGGCACGCGGACGCTGCCGATGCCGATGAACAGCTTGAGCAACCCGATGAACGCCATCACCAGCGCAATGCCGTAGATCGCACGCCGCGCCGGCGACAGCCGCAGCGTGAACGCCAGGAACGCGCGGCGCGTGTACTCGGCCGCGCGGATGTGCCACGGCAGCGCGGCGAGCTCCTCGGCCTTGATCGCCCTGGCGAACATCTGCCAGGCTTCGGGCGCTTCCCGCGTGAAGACGCGCTGGAAGTCGTCCGCCTTCAGGTCGCGGGTGTACGTCTCGAAGAACTCCCACACGCGTCCCCTCGGGGGCGGTGTACCCCCGGGGCCCTTGCCCGGCGTTCTGCGCCACGCGGTCTTCGCGCTCGACATGTCGCTTCGTCCCGGAGTGCGGTGCCCAACACTCTAGCACCGCGTGGCGGCTCACGGCGGCGGGAGGCCGGAGGCCAGCGCCAGCGGCGAAGGATGAAGGATTGGCGTGGCCGCTACCGGATCAGGTGCGCAGGAACTCGCGCGTGAAGCCGGCCATGTCCGTGAAGATCGCCGACAGCTCGTCAGGGCCCGCCAGGAACACGATCCGGAAGTACCCGTCGGCGGGGCGCATGCCGAATCCCGAGCCGTGCACGCAGAGGATGCCGGTCGCCTTCAGGAGGCCGAGCACGAACTGCTCGTCGCTGACGCCCGCCGGCAGCTCGACCTTCGGCATCGCGTAGAAGGCGGCGCGCGGCGCCACGCAGCTCACGCCCGGCATGCCGTTGAGCGCCCTCGTTGTCAGCTCGGCCCGCTCGCGCAGGGCGACGCGGAACGATACCTGGTGCGACCGGTCGCCGAGCAGCGCCGGGGCGACCGCGTACTGCATCGGCCCGTTGCTGCAGAGCCGCCCGTCGGCCAGCTTCTTCATGGCGCCCAGCAGATCGTCCAGACGCGGGCTGCGCCCGACGGCCAGCCAGCCGGTCCGCCATCCAGGCGCCAGGTATGCCTTGGAGAGGCTCGAGAAGGCGACGATCGGCCCGTCGGGCGCCAGGCTGCCCAGCGGGGGGACCGGGCCCTCGTAGGCCACGTCCCCGTAGACCTCGTCTGCGAGCACCACCAGGCCGTGGCGCTCGGCGATGTCGAGGATTCGCGTGCGCGTATCGTTCGACGCCACCGAGCCGGTCGGGTTGTTCGGATCGATGAGCACGATCGCGCGCGTCGTCGGCGCGACCAGGCTCTCGAGGTGCTCGAGATCCGGCTCCCAGCCCCGGGCGGGATCCGTCCGGTAGTACGCCGGCTCGGCGCCGATCTTGGCCAGGACCGCCGTGTAGAGCGGGTAGGTCGGCATCGGCACGAGGACGCGCTCGCCGGAGTTCACCAGTGCGGTCAGCGCCAGCTCGATGCCCTCCGACGTCCCGGCGGTGATCAAGACGCGATCGGGGACCACCGGGAAGCCGCGCCCGCTCCACTCCTGCGCGACCGCCTCGCGCGCATGGGGGATGCCGGGCGAGGGTGCGTAGCCGTTGGCGCCGTCCCGCAGGGCCTTGGTCACCGTCTCGACCAGGTCCGGAGGCGTCTTGAAGCCGAACGGGATGGGGTCCCCGATGTTGAGGTACCGGACCTTCGTGCCGGCGGCCTCGACGGCCTGGGCCTCGCGGACGATGTTCCTGATGGCGTACGTGAAGCGGCCGACGCGATCGGCCGCCGGAATGGCGGCGGTGATTGGAGACGCCATGGCCAGCATCTTACCGCGGCCCACCGAAGCCCGGCAGACAGCGTAAGAGTTACGCTCTCACGGCCGGGCTGGTGTATTTCTTACTGCGGGCGGGGCGCCTACCGGCCCCGATCTACCGAAATCCGCTGAAAAACCGAGAATCGGCTCATGACACGTGCTGGCAGGGACCTTGATCAGTGGAGGGGCGGGATGCTTGTCGGTCGACGGCTCATTCGGATGGTGCTGATGGCCAGCTTGATTGTGGCGGGTGCGGCGGTTCTCGAGGCCCAACAGCCGGACCCGCAGTCGACCCCCACGTTCCACGGCGGCATCGACCTGGTGACGCTCCGGGCCGTCGTCCGTGATGGAAAGGGCCGGCCGGTCCAGGGGCTCACGGCCACGGACTTTCAGCTGATGGACAACGGTCAGGCGCGGCCGATCACGGCGGTCGAACACGACACCGGGCCGGTCGGGCTGGCGCTGCTCTTCGACATCAGCGGGAGCATGGACATCGATGAGCGCTTCTCGAGGGCGCGCGAGGCCGGCTATTTCCTTCTGAGCGGGCTTCACAGCGGCGAGGACGAGGCCGCGATCTTCGCGTTCGATTCGGGCCTGCACGTGGTGCAGCCCTTCACGAACGATCTGGATCGACTCCGCGGCTCGGTCACGGGCTTCAGTCCCTGGGGCATGACCTCGATCCACGACGCGATTGCGTCGGCCAGCCGGACGATGGACGCGCGCGCGACGAAGCGGCGCGCGCTGGTGGTGCTGACCGACGGCTTCGACACGTCGAGCAAGCTCGACGCCGCCGAAGTGTCGCGCATCGCGTCCAGCATCGATCTGCCGGTGTACGTGCTCGCGGTCGTGCCGTCGATTGACGACCCGAGGAATCACGAAGACGGCAATCAGGCGTTGACGGGCGATCTGGCGGACCTGGCGCGGTGGACGGGCGGGGAGCTCTACGTCGCCACCACCACGACCGAGGCCAGCACCGTCGCGCGGCAGATGGTGGACCTGCTGCGCCAGCAGTATCTCATCGCGTTCGAGCCCGGCAGCAAGCCGGGCTGGCATTCCGTCGAGTTGCGCGTCGGCCGGAAGAACTTCTCCGTGCAGTCGCGCGGGGGCTACGTCGCCGGGTCCAGTCAGTCGGCGAGCTGAGGCAGGTCATCAGGTCAGGGTCGATCAGGAGGATCACATGCGTAGGTTCTTGTTCATCGTTCCCCTCGTCGCGCTCGGTGTCGGGTCAACGGCGTGCGCGACGAAGAAGTACGTGCGCGGCGAAGTCGGTCAGGTAAACACCAAGGTCCAGGGCCTCTCGACGCAGCTCGAAGAGACCCAGGAACGCACCAAGAAGAACGAGACGCGGATCTCCGAGGTCGACCAGAAGGCCGACCAGGCCTCCACGTCCGCCACCAACGCCCAGTCCGCAGCCGATGCGGCCAAGGCCGACGCCGCCAAGGCTGACGCCCACGCCGCCGCGGTCGAGGCGTCCACCAGGAAGCTGATCTACGAGGTGGTCCTGAACGAGGACGAAGGCAACTTCAAGTTCGGCAAGACGGTGCTGCCCGACGAGGCCAAGCAGAAGATCGACGAAATGGTGAGCCAGCTCAAGGCCGATCCGAAGAACGTGTTCATCGAGATCGAGGGCCACACCGACAACGTCGGCGGCAAGGACTACAACCAGGAGCTCGGGCTCGAGCGCGCCAACGCCGTGAAGCGGTACCTCTACGAGGCGCACCAGGTCCCGCTGCACAAGATCAACGTGATCAGCTACGGCGAGGAGAAGCCGGTGGCACCGAACACGACCCGCGACGGCCGCGCGCAGAACCGCCGCGTCGTGATCAAGGTGCTCGCGTAACGACGACGGCAGCAGGAGCGGGACGGGCTGGGACAGGCGCTGCAACCTGTCCCACCTCCGCTCTGCGGATCAGAACCCGAAGTTGAGTCCCACCTCGAGCCGCCTGGCGGCGCCCGCCGAGGTCGGCTCCCCGAAGTAGGGCGACGTCAGGTTGCCCACGTAGCCCTGGAAGTTGGTCCGGTTCAGCACGTTGAACGCCTGCACGTAGAACTCCATCCGGTAGCGGGCGCTGCTGCCGTCCATCATCATCATTCCTCGTCCGCCGCCGCGGCGCCCCCCGCCGCCGAACTGCGGCACCCCCTCCTCGCCGCGGCTGGGGCCGAACGACACCATCTTGCTCAGGCGCAGGTTCATGTTCCACGAGGCGGAGCCGCGCGCCGTGTTGCGGGTCGTCCCATCCGGCCGATCGTTGATCAGCGTGTCGCCGTTGAGGTCGATGCCCGTGATGATGTTGTAGGGCGTCGCCGACGTGGCCTGCGTGAACACCCCCATCCGCATGTTCCGCGGCAGCGGGAAGTTGATCATCCCGAAGAAGCGGTGCCGCGCGTCCCGCGACGAGGGGCCCCATTCCGCTGCCAGGTCGTAGTTGTCGGCCGGCAGAGCGAACGGGCTGTCGCTGTAGTTCAGCAGCCGTGACAGCTGGTAGTTCGCGGCCATGAACAGGTGCTTCTGCGGGATGCCGTAGTTGACGTGCACCATGAGCCGGTCCAGGTCGGTCGTGCCCGTGGACTGCAGCTCGGTGACGTTGCCGAAGGCGGGGTCCGGCCGCACGCCGTCGATCGGCGCGTTCACGTTGACGGCCCGGAACTGGTTGCGGCCGCGCTGCATGAGGTACGTGGTCTGGACGCGCAGCCCCTGGAAGAACGTGCGCTCGATGCCGATCGATGCCTGGTGATCGAACGGCATCTTCAGGTTCGGCGCCTCGACGATCGTGCTCGGCGGCAGCGGCTGGGCAATCTGGCCGCCGGTCGGATCCGGGTAGCCGGGGAACCGGATCACCAGATCGGTCTGCGTCACGCCATTCACGCGCAGCACCTGCTCGTAGTAGTTCGACTCGTACCAGTCGTTGAAGATGCCGTAGCCGCCGCGCACGGTGTATTTCCCGACCGCCCACGTGAATCCGAGTCGCGGGGCCAGGTTCACCCTGTCGCTGAGGCGCGACTGCAGCTCCTCGCGCAGGCCCATGCTGAAAGTCAGGTGCTTCGACGGAGTCCACGTGTCCTGGATGTACAGGCCGAACTGCGCGTAGGTGTAGCGGAGATCGGCGCTGCCGATCCGCTGCGTGTAGGTCGTCGGCAGGCCGAGCGTGTACCGCTCGAGACCGCCGAAGGTGAACGTGCCGTTGAAGTTCGACAGGTCGGCGCTGTTGTACCGGTCGGCTTCGCCGAGCAGCCCCGCGCGGAACGCGTGCTTCTTGCCGAGCGACCAGTCGAGGTTGTCCGCGATCTCGATCGTCTTGCCCCGCCGGTTCGTGTTCTGGCCGGCGCCGCCGGTCGAGAACGCGTCCAGGACGATGACGGCCGGATCCGACGAGAGCGACGAGGTGGTCAGGTCGGTCGTCTCGAACCGCACCTTCAGCTCGTGGGCCACCTTCGGGGCCAGCAGCCCGTTCAGCGCGAACCGGAGCGCGTTGTCCGACTGACGGCGGGTATAGGCGCGGTCGGGGAGGTTGAAGTCGCCGACGCCGAGGTTCTGGCCCTTGTTGTAGTTGCGCTGGAACTCCACCAGCATCTGCTGATTCTTCGACAGCGCATGATCCAGGCGCACCGACCCGAACAGCCGATCCGTCGGCTGCTTCGAGAGATCGGAGATCTGGCCGTCCGGCGTCGTGGCGTTGATCGTCTGCGAGTCGTAGGAGCTGTTGTCCTCGAGATTCACCGCCAGCGAGGTCCGCCCCTTGACGATTGGCCCGTCGGCGTTCAGCCCGAACCGCCGGTACTGCTCCGGGCCCAGGGCGGGTGCGAACGCGTTGCGCGCGTTCAGTGTCTCGTCGCGGAACCCGAAGTTCGTCATCCCCCGCCAGCCGCTCATTCCGGGCTTGGTGACGATGTCGATGCCGAAGCCGCCGCCCTCGTGGTACTCGGCGTCGAACGAGTTCATGCGGAACCGGATCGAGCGAATCTGCGATTTCGGCGGCAACCGGCCTCCGGTGAAGCCGTTCACGCGCATGGTCGCCCCGGGGCCCGCCATCTGCTCGAGGACCTGCTGCAGCTCGTCGGGGTCATCGGGCAGCTCGGCAATCTCCTGCTGGCTGAGCTCCGTCGTGAAAGAGCTGCCCCGCGCGTCGCTCGTGTCGTTCCTGACGACGACGTCCTCGTTCAGGCTCGCAAGCGGCAGCTCCAGCGTGACCTGGTTGGCGCCCTTCTTCACCACCAGCGGCCCGTCGTACGACTGGAACGCGTCCGCCTCCGCCTCGAGGCGGTACTCGCCGGGCGCGAGGTCCTGGAAGATCGCCTGCCCGTGATCGTCCACGGGCATCGTGTGGGGCGTGCCGTCCGGGTCCACCAGCGTGACCGTGGCCGTGACCAGCGCCAGCTGGGTCTGGTCGAGCACCGTCACCTTCAGCTCGGTCGCCGCGGCCGGCGCGGCCGGCGCGAGATCACGCGCCAGGGCGGGGCTGGCGACCGCCGCCGCCATGGAGAGCGCCAGGAACCAGGATCGAATCATTGCCGTGCGTCGCTTTCGTCGAGTGCGGCCGCCAACCTACGAGCCCTTCTTCGCGAACATCTCCGGCTTGAGCGGCGCATTCAGCTTGTACTTGTCCACCGTGAACTCCTCGGTGACGTTGCCGTTGACGCCCTGCGTGATGGTGTGGGGGAGCATCACGCCGTTGACCTTCCTGTAGTCGGAGAAGTGCACTTCGAAGGTGGCCGTCTGCGGCGGCTCGTTCCGCATCTTCTCGATCTCCTCCGGCGTCGGCCGCTGCCCGCCGCGCGCGATCCGCATGCGCGGCAGCGTGCCCTCGTAGGTGAGCATCAGCGGCATGTGCGTCGCCTGATCGATGAAGAGCTTCATCGGCGCGGCACCCTCGGGCGTGACCTCGAGCACGTCGGCCTTCCCGTCGGGCGCTTCCGCCACCGCCGCATACGTCACCGGCGCGTCCGTCTTCAGGAACCAGATGAGCTCGTTCCGCGCGAGCTCGCCCATGATCCGGCGCTCCTGCATCTGCCGGAAGCGCGCACGGTCTTCGTCGGTCATCTGCCGGCCCTGTCCCTGGCCGGGTCCGCCCGGGCCGCCGGGACCGCCGAAGCGGAACGCGCCGCCGCCGCGGTTCGTCGAGTCGTCCCACACCTCGCTGCCGTTCACCACGGTCACGCGCGTGAAGCTCGGCCCGCCGGCGAAGCCCATCTCCTCGGTGTGCTTGTACTTGTCGGGCAGCAGGAGATCGAGCGTCACGTCGCTCGTCATCTCGCGCTCACCCATGACGCGGCGGTTCGAGCCGGTCACGCTCACCGACTGGATCTTCGCCAGCGCGTCCTCGCCCCCAAGCGCGGCCCGCGCGGCCTTGAGGACCTCGTCCGCCTTGGTGTCCGCCTGCCGGGCGGCGACGGCTCCGGCCGCGGCGACGCATCCCGCCGCCACGAGCGCCGCGCTCATCCAGATGTTGCTGCGCATGGGACTCCCCTTGGGAAATCGGGCCTGCCTCGCCCGAGCAATCGCACCATTAGACGGCGGCGGGGCCGGACGGGAGGTTAAGGCGGGGCAAAGTCTTTGTTAAGTTTGTAAAGCGCGGAAAACGCGGGACTTCCGCCGTGTTTGCGCGTGCTATATTCGGCCTGTGACCGCCCGGATCGGACGCCCCTCGAGCCTGGTGTTGCTGGTCGCCGCCGCGCTCGTGCTGCTGCCCGTGCTGGCAATGCTGCAATATCGCTGGATTGGCCAGGTCAGCGACGCCGAGCGCGAGCGCAACGAGCACACGCTACGCCACGCCACCCACGCCCTGACCGACGATCTCGACCGGGAGCTCGTGCGGGCGCTCATCACCCTGCAGGTCGACGGCGAATCCGACCGTGACGACGAATGGACGGCCTACGCGTCCAGAGCCGGCGGCTGGCGCGCGACAGCGGTCGCTCCGGCCATGGTGTCCTCGGTGCTCCTCGTCGATCGCGGCCCGTCCGGCCTGCGCCTCCGGCGCTGGTCGGCCGAGGATCGCCGCTTCGTCGACGCCTCCTGGACCCCCGATCTCGAGAGCTACCGCCGGCAGTTCACGGCCGAGCTCGCGCGATGGGAGGCCCATCCGCCTGCCGAGCCGGTCCGCACGACCGACCCGCTGAGCGCCGACGGGTCCGCGATCGTCGCGCCCCTGATCCCCGTCCCGGTGCAGAACGAGGCAGGCCACACGGTCGAGTTCCAGGCCGTCTTCGGCTACACCCTGATCCGGCTGGACCTGGCGTACATCACGAAGGAATTCCTCCCGGCGCTGGTGGACCGGCACTTCCGGCTGGAAGCCGGCGACGAGTACCGCATTGCGGTGGTCTCGCGCACCGATCCGTCGGCCCCCGTCTACACGAACAACGTCGAGGACCTGCAGACGCTGCTGTCCAAGCCCGACGCGGAGGCCGATGTCTACGGCTTCCTTCCCGACCAGTTCTGGCTGGTCCGGCAGGTGACCGACTCGCTCGGCAGCGCGATGCCGTCCAACGGCGACAAGCGACGGCTGCTCTTCTTTCATCTCACGCGCCGCCTGCCGCCGACCGAGGCCAATGCGAAGCCGAAAGCGGCCGCGGACAACCCGGCGCACTGGCGCCTGGTGGCGCGCCATCGCGCCGGATCGCTCGAGGCCGCGGTGGACGTGGCGCGCACGCGCAACCTCGCGCTCAGCTTCGGCGTGCTGCTGCTGATGTTCGGGAGCGTGGCCGTCCTGGCCGCCACGGCGGGCCGCGCCCGGCGGCTCGCGCGGCAGCAGATGGAGTTCGTTGCTGGCGTCTCCCACGAGTTGAGGACGCCGGTCTCGGTCATCGGCGCCGCGGCGGAGAACCTGGCCGACGGCCTGGTGGCCGATCCGGGCCGGGTGAAGCAGTACGGCGCACGCATCCAGACCGAGGCGCGGCGGCTGGCAGACACCGTCGAGCGGGTGCTGCTCTACGCCGGGATCGAGGCGGGCCGCGCCGTGGGGCACCGCTCCCCGGTTGCCGTGGCGACGCTGGTCGGCGAAGCGCTGACCGCATCCTCGTCCGCCATCGACGAAGCCGGCATGATCGTGGAGACCGAGATCGCGCCCGACCTGCCGCCGGTGCTCGCCGACGCGTCGGCCCTCAGGTCCAGCCTCCAGAACCTGATTGGCAACGCGCTCAAGTACCGGGGCGCGGGTGCATGGCTCGGCATCACGGCCGCACGCGCCAGCGGCCGATCCGGGCCCGAGATCCGCATCACGGTGGCCGATCGCGGCCTCGGGATCGCGGCGGCCGACCTGCCGCACATCTTCGAGCCGTTCTACCGTGGCTCCGAGGCGCAGTCGCGCCAGATCCGCGGCAACGGGCTCGGCCTCAGCATCGTCAAGGGGATCGTCGAGGCGCACGGCGGGCGGGTGACGGTCGAGAGCATCCCGGGCCGCGGCAGCACCTTCACCGTGACGCTGCCTGCTGTCAGAGGCGAGCAGGCGACCGCCGACCCCGTCGTCGGCCGCTCCGGCGCGGCCGTGACGGGACACTAAGCCGCCGTGGCCTCACGACTGCTGCTCGTCGAAGACGAGCCCGGCCTGGTCATGACGCTCACCGATCGGCTGGTGGCCGAAGGCTACGACGTCGAGTCCGTCACCGACGGTGACCAGGGCCTGACCCGCGCCGCCTCCGGTCAGTTCGATCTGGTGATCCTCGACGGCATGCTGCCGGGGCGCGACGGCTTCGACGTGTGCCGCACGCTGCGGCAGCGCGGCGTCCAGACGCCCATCCTGATGCTCACCGCACGCGGACAGGTGGTGGACCGTGTGGTCGGACTGAAGCTCGGCGCCGACGACTACCTGATCAAGCCGTTCGAGATGGCCGAGCTGCTCGCGCGGCTCGAGGCGCTGCTTCGCCGGGTCCCGCGGCCGGTGTCTTCCAGCCTGGGGGAAACCTTCGACTTCGGCGACGTGCACGTGGACTTCCGGAAGGCCGAGGTGACGCGCGACGGCCGGCCGCTCGATCTCTCCGCGCGCGAGTTCAAGCTGCTCTGCTACTTCATCGAGCACCGCGGCGCCACGCTGTCGCGCGACGAGCTGCTGAACGAGGTCTGGGGGTACAACGCCATGCCGTCGACGCGCACCGTGGACGTGCATATCGCCTGGCTGCGCCAGAAGGTCGAGCCACTGCCACGCCGACCCCAGTACATTCACACCATCCACGGCCTCGGCTACAAGTTCACGGGGTAGGAGGATAGGAGGATGGGAGGATGGGAGGATGGGAGGATGGGACTGCCGAGCAGGTGACGAGAGCCGGGGCCGGCAACGGAAACCTGGCACCCTCTTCCCCCGGTTTGCCGTGAAGCCGCCGCCGGCACCCGGATCTCGTCCCCCGCTCGTTAACGGGACGCCGATCTCTGTTGCACAAACGGGGCCGCCCGCCGTTCACGCGAAATCCGGCCTGAACCCGCTCGGAGCCGGGTCGATCCTTTTCGCAACCCGAAAGTCGTCAACGCCCCCGGTAATCCAACGGTCCGGACGCGCCCCTGCAAGCGAGTCGCACCTTCAGCACCTACAAGCCCTTCGTCATCACCGTCTCGATGGCCTCTACGAACGCGTCGATTTCGCCGAGCGTCGTGTACACGTTCGGCGTGATGCGCACGCCCTGGAACTCCGCGTGCTTGATCGGAGTGGCGACGATGCGGTGCGTCGTCCAGAGGTGTGTCGTCAGCACCACCGGGTCCACGCCGTCGAGGGAGAGCAGCCCGATGGCACCGGCCTGCGCCGGATCGAAGCTGGTGAGCACCCGGGCTCCGGGCCGGCCGTCCAGCGCTCGCGCCCACCGCTCGCGCAGGAAACGAAGACGCGCCGCCTTCCGCGCGCCGCCGATACCGTGATGGAACTCCAGCGCTTCGGCAATCGCGTTGTGCATGGCCGCCGGGTGCGTGCCGATCTCCTCGAACTTGCGGATGTCGGCGGCCCTCGATTCGTTCGCCGGCGTCAGCGGCCAGTGCTTCTCGATCCGCTCCCTGCGCACGTACAGGAAGCCGGTGCCGACCGGCGCGAGCAGCCACTTGTGCAGGCTGGTGCCGTAGTAGTCGCACTCCAGATCGGCGAGCGTGAACGGGAAGTGTGCGAAGGCGTGCGCGCCGTCCACGATGGTGACGATGTTGCGGGCGCGCGCCATCCGGCAGATGTCGCGGACGGGGAAGATCTGCCCGGTCAGGTTGGTGATGTGGCAGCAGTGAATCACCTTCGTACGCGCTGAAATCGCCTGCTCGAACCTCCGCACGAGATCGGCCGGGCTGGGCGGCGGCACGGGAAACGAGATCTGCTTCAGGACGACGCCCTCGCGGCGCACCCGCTGCTGCCAGGTGTCGATCATCCGCGGGTAGTCCTGATTCGTCGTGAGGATCTCGTCGCCGGGTGCCAGGTCGATCCCCAGCTCGGCGATCTGCAGCGCCTCGCTGGCGTTCCTCGTAATCGCCAGCTCCTCGCGGTCGCAGCCGAACTCCTGCGCGAGGCGTGTCCGTACCGTTTCCACGCCAGGCTCCAGCACCTGCCACATGTGGTACGCCGGCGCCTGGTTGGAGATGTCCAGGTACCGCTTGAGGGCTTCGTGCACCACGCGGGGACTCGGGCAGACGCCTCCGTTGTTCAGATTGATCAGCGTCCGGTCGAGCGTGAATCCCTCCTGGACCGAGCGCCAGTAGTCCTCGTCGGCGGCGACCTCGTCGGGGCCTCGGCCGGCGGCCGACGCCGAGGCGCGCGCGACGCGGGCCATCAGGTCCGGGCGCGCCAGGGCGGTGAGGAGCGTTGCGCCGCCGGTGCGGCGCAGGAACTCACGTCGTGAGCGTTCGGTCATGGCCGTCTAGTCCTCCCAATTCCCGGCAATCAATGGCCGCCCCGCCAGCGTGGCGCGCACCGCAATCACCGAAATGCCAATCGCCAACGCGAGCACGGCGTACGACGACGGGGCCCAGAACGAGCTCACGTCGAACGTGAGCGGGATCTGATCGAGCACGTTCTGGACCGTCAGGCCGACAATCACCGTCAGCAGGCCCACGCGCGCGAGGCCCAGCACGATGAGCGCCGCTCCGGCGGCCCCCGCGGCCGTTGCGAGCGTCCAGCCGTTGTTGGCGAACTGCAGCCCGAGCAGCGCGAGGATGAACAGGGCCGTCGCCACGGCACGACGTCCGGTGACCGAGAAGATCACGACGTAGGCGAGCAGCAGCGTCGTGGCGGTCAGCACGCAGGTCACCGCCTGGACCAGGATCGTCGCGAATACCTGCGTCAGCGTGCCCTCGAAGGCGACCGGGGGGATGGACAGCGTGGGCGCATGGCCGATCCACCCCGGCGCGAGGTTGCCGACCTGCTCCACCAACTGCAGGACCACGCCGAGTGCCATCCCGGCGAGCACGTCGCGGCCGACGAGCGGATCCGTCCACCGGCCCCTGATCGCGCGGCTCCACGACACGAGCGTCTCGGGGGACCGGCGCCGCACGTCTGGTTCGAGCGCCACGTACACGAGGTAGGCCGCCAGGCCGACCATGGCGCCCCTCGCAGCGAGCACGAGCAGCAGCACCAGGGTCCCGGCGAGCTGGAACGTGTGGTGTGCGGTGATGAAGCCCGCCAGCGCCAGCGCCGAGCCCAATGCCACGGCCACGCGCGCCGCCCCGGCGGTGTCGCCGCGTCCGAGCCGCAGGTTGCGGTGTGCGAGGAGGATGCCGCCCAACAGCACCAGAACGACGATGGTCAGCCCAACCGCCGCTCCCGCTGAAACGCCGCTCTGTGGCGTGGGCGGCGCCAGCGTCTGCGGGCTCCACGGCTCGAAGATCTGGAAGTAGACCGGCAGGCCGTGCGCTTCGCCGGCCTCGATGTGGACCGCGATATCCGGCCGGTCGGGATACACGCCGTTCCAGGCCTTTCGGGCGTCCGCGTAGACCGGTGGCACCCACGACGGGGTAACGGCCGTCAGCGCCGTCGGGTCGAATCCCGCGGCGTGCAGCACGGCCTCCCAGTCTGGCGGGCGTGTCACAAGCTCGGTATCCCGGACCCGTGGCAGAACCGCCGTCAGATACTGGAGCCGCCCCTTCAGGTCGAGCAGCAGCGACACCGATCCAGGCGCTGGCGGTGGCTGGTTCAACGTGATCCTCCCGGACAGGATCAGGCCGTCCGTGAAGAGGTCCACCGAGGCCCGGCGGTACCAGAAGACGACGCCTGGGGGCTGGCCCGGGCGCAGGTTCTCCCACCGCGCCGGTGAATGGTCAGTTGTCTGCAAATATTTGAGGTAATCGGTCGTCGCGAACCCGGACGCCGAGTCTCTGACCGGCTCGGTGTACCCCAGCGTCGTCGCGATCGTGGCCGCCGCGTCCAGCAGCACGGCCGGGGACCTGCCGAGCGGCAGGTAATGAACGGCCTGCGTCCGGGCGCTCAGCCACACCACCAGCGCCAGGCCGGCACACACCCCAGCCAGCAGGGCGCCGGCCCGCAGCGGGGGCAGCGCGCCCACTCCGCCCGACGCGGCGACCATGGCGGGCGAGGGCGTCTCGCCTGCGGCGAGCGCTGCGGCCAGGGGATCGCCGCCGGGCAGCGCCGCCGCGACGGCGAGCGCCGACGGGGGGCGATCCGCCGGGTCCTTCGCGAGACAGCGCTGGATGATCCGGTCGGCGAGCGGATCGACTTCCGCGACCAGCTGCGTCAGTCTCGCTGGCGTCGTCTCGCGATGCTGTCGTGCGAGGTCGCCCACCGTCGTGCCCGAGAAGGCGGGCCTGCCGGTGAACATCTCGTACAGCACGAGGCCGAGCGCGTAGATGTCCGACTGCACGGAGGGCGGCTTGCGATCGAACAGCTCAGGCGCCATGTAGGCGGGTGTGCCGACCAGCCCCGTCTCCGCCGCCGGATCGCCGCCGGCCAGGCCGAAGTCCGCGAGCCGCACGCGGCCCTGCTCGTCGATCAGCACGTTGGCCGGTTTGAGATCCCGGTGCAGGACGCCCTTGTCATGCGCCGCGGCAAGACTCGCGCAGAGACCCCGCGCCATCTCGGCGGCCTTGTCGGGGGCGAGCCGTCCGATCCGTCGCAGCAGGCTCGCGAGATCCTCGCCCGCGACGTACTCCATCGAGACGAAGGTGTGGCCGTCGGCCTCGACGATGTCGTAGACGCGGCAGACGTTGGGATGAGAAACCTGGCGCGCGGCGCGGACCTCTGCGCGCAGGCGCTCCAGCCATTCCGGATCGTGGACGAGTTCCTCGGGCAGGAACTTGAGGGCGACGGTCTGGCCGAGCGTCAGATCCTCCGCGCGGTAGACCTCGCCCATGCCGCCGCGGCCGAGGACGCTGGCGATCTGGTACCGGCCCCCCAGCAGCGTGCCGGGCGCGAATCGGGCGAGATCTCTCCCGGATCGAGGCGTGGCGGCGCGTGACTTGGTGACGCCCGGCCGGGGCGCCGTCGAGGACAGGATGGTTGGCGCGTCCGCGGCGGGAGTCGCGCCCGGCCCCGAGCCTGGCGGACCCGTGGTCGGCGTGTCGGAGGCGCCGCCGATCGACGCACCGCACGCCGGGCAGAACCGGGCCGAGTCCTCAACCGCTGCGTGGCACGAGGGGCAGGTCACCTGGGGGGATTATACGGAGGCCGTGGGTTGGGGGTGGATGGGTTCCTGGGGGGCGACCCTGTCGACCCACGAACATCCCAGGAGTGACACAGGCCGATCAAGCGACCCTGGAGAAGTGGGCGTCGACCATCGCCCATATCGGCGCCCACAATGCCTACCACATCGGCCAGATGGTCTACATCCGCCGGCTGCAGGGCACCTGGGATCCGGAGAACGGCGTGAAGTAGGAACCTTGCACTCGCCCGCTTGGGCTTGCGATCCTCGGCCCCGAGGGTGTAGGGGTATACGATTACGCCCGAGGGGGATCCATGGCTTTCGAGGATGACGATCGCGACGCCCGAGCAGGCGAAGGGGAGCCGTCCGGCCTGTCCTTCAGCCGCCGCGCGTTCCTGAAGACCGTTGGCGGTGGCACGCTGGCCGCCGGAGTACTGACCCCGGGCGTCTCCGACGCCCAGACCGTGCCGGGCGCCGTCGGCCCGGGCCCGGTTCCCATTCAGCTCACGATCAACGGCAAGGTCCACCGCCTCGAAGTCGAGCCCAGGACGACGCTGCTGGACGCGATGCGGGACCGCCTTGACATCACGGGCCTGAAGCGGGTGTGCGACAGGGGCACCTGTGGCGCCTGCACCGTGATCATGGACGGCCGGACGCGGTACCTCCTGCTCGCACCTCGCCATCGAGATGCAGGGCGTGAACATCCGCACCATCGAGGGCCTCACCCAGGGCACCGTGCTGCACCCCGTGCAGCAGGCCTTCTGCGACACCGACGGCCTGATGTGCGGCTTCTGCACGCCCGGCTTCGTGATGGCGGCCACGGCGCTGCTCGAGAAGAATCCGCACCCGACCGCCGAGCAGGCAAAGGCAGGACTGAACGGCAACATCTGCCGGTGCGGGACCTATACGCGCGTGCTCGAGGCGGTGCTCCAAACCAAGGGGGTGAGCCGTGGCTGAGATGCCCCAGGTACCCGAGGTCCGCACGCCGGCCCAGCCGAAGAAGAACGAGCAGTACCCCTGGCCGGAGCATCCGGCACTCATCGGCACGCGCATTCACCGCGTGGACGGACCGATCAAGGTCTCGGGCGCGGCGAAGTACGCGTACGACATCAAGCGCCCGGGACTCCTGTACGGCCGGATCCTGCGGTCCCCTCACCCGCATGCGAAAGTCGTCTCCGTGGACCTCGGCGCGGCCGAGAAGGCGCCGGGCGTCAAGGCCGCGCTCGCGGTGGTCGAGCCGGGTAAGGCGGTGATGTATCAGGGAGACGAGGTGGCCGCGGTGGCCGCCGCCACCGAGGAGCAGGCGAGGGATGCGCTGCGGCTGATCAAGGTGCAGTACGAGGTGCTGCCGAGCATCGCGACCATCGCCGAGGCGCTGCGCGACGGCGCGCCGGCGGTCTTCGGGGGCGGCAACATCCAGGAAGGCGAGGCGCAGGAGACCGGCGACCTCGACGCCGGCTTCAAGCAGGCCGCCCACATCGTCGAGGCGAGTTACGAGACCCAGGTGGAGACGCACGTCTGCCTCGAGACGCACGGGTGCGTGTGCGAGTGGCAGGGCGACAACCTCACCGCGTGGGTCTCGACACAGGCCGTGCACGGCACGCGGGAAGGATTCGCCGAGGGCCTGAAGATTCCGCAGGCGAACGTGCGGGTGATCACCGAGTACATGGGTGGCGGGTTCGGCAGCAAGTTCGGGCCCGACATCCAGGGCATCGTCTGCGCGAAGCTGGCGAAGCAGGCCGGCGCGGCCGTGAAGCTGATGCTCGACCGCAAGGAGGAGCACCTCGCGACGGGCAATCGGCCGTCGTCGTTCTCCAGGATCAAGGCCGGCGTGGGCGCCGACGGGATGCTCACGGCCTTCGATGCCGAATCGTGGGGCACGGGCGGCGCGGGCGTGGGCGCGAACTTCCCGCTGCCGTACATCTACCAGTTCCCGAACCGGCGCAGGAAGCACCGCGACGTCTACACGAACGCCGGCCCCTCACGCGCGATGCGGGCGCCCGGGCATCCGCAGGCGTGCTTCCATACCGAGATGCTGATGGACGAGCTCGCCGACGGGGTGAAGATGGACCCGCTCGAGTTCCGTCTGAAGAACCTGCCGCCCGAGGCGCCGAACGCCATGTGGCGGAAGTACTTCCCCGTCGCGGCGGAGATGTTCGGCTGGAATCGCCGGCATCCCACCGGCGACCCGTCGCCCGGCCCGATCAAGCGCGGGATGGGCTGCGCGGCGAACCAGTGGGGCGGCGGCGGCCGCGGCAGCAAGGCGCACTGCGAGATCCACGGCGACGGCAGCGTGCTGATGCGCTGCGGCACGCAGGACCTCGGCACGGGTACCCGCACGCACGTCACCTTCGTGACCGCCGAGGTCCTCGGTATCCCGATGGACGCCGTGAAGACGGAGATCGGCGACAGCGCCTACCCGTTCAGCGGCGGGTCCGGCGGCAGCACGACCTCGGCGTCGGTCGCGCCCGCCATCCGCGTCACGGCCGGCAAGGCGCTGGACGCCCTGGCTGCGCGGGTGGCGCCGGCGCTCGGCGTCGAGGCGTCGACGCTGACTGCCTCGAACGGCCGCATCCACGCGAAGGGCAATCCGTCGAAGGGCCTCTCGTGGAAGGAGGCCTGCCAGAAGCTCGGGACCGAGCCGGTGTCGGTCGAGGGCGAGTGGCAGCCGGGCCTGTCGGCCAGCGGCACGAGCGGCGTCCAGTTCGCCGAGGTCGAGGTGGACACCGAGACCGGCGTGACGAAGGTCAACCGCATTGTCTGCGTGCAGGACTGCGGCCTGATCCTCGATCCGCTGACGGCCGAGAGCCAGTGCATCGGCGGCATCGTGATGGGCGTGAACTTCGCGCTGTTCGAGAACCGCCTGCTCGATCGCCACACGGGCCTGATGGTGAACCCGAACATGGAGTGGTATCTGCTGGCGGGCCCGGCGGACGTCCCGAAGATCGAGGTGAAGCTGATGAACCAGCCCGAGCGCGGGGTCGTCGGCCTCGGCGAGCCGCCGACGATTGCGACGGCGGCCGCCATCTCGAACGCGGTGGCCAACGCGATTGGCGCCCGCGTGCGGAGCCTCCCGTTGACCCCCGACAAGGTGCTCGCGGCCGTCGCCGAGCGCCAGCGCGCAGGAGGGACGCTGTGAAGGCCTTTGCCTACGTCAACCCGGCCACGGAGAAAGAAGCGGTCGCGGCCATGGCGACGGCCACGCGGGGGAAGATCGTGCCCCTGGCCGGCGGTATGGATCTGCTCGACCTGATGAAGGACTACATCATCCAGCCCGACGTCGTGGTCAACGTCAAGAAGCTGCCGTCGACAATCACCGTGCCGGCACAGGGACTCACGGTGATTGGCGCGGCGGCGCGGCTGGCCGATGTGGCCGAGCACGACGGGATTCGCAAAGCGTACCCGGCGTTCGCCCAGGCCGCCGACTCGGTCGGCACGCCGCAGATCCGCCACTCGGGCACGGTCGGCGGCAACCTGATGCAGCGGCCGCGGTGCTGGTACTTCAGGAACGAGGAGTTCCACTGCCTGAAGAAGGGCGGTGCGCGCTGCTTTGCCGTCGACGGCGAGAACCAGTTCCATGCCATCTTCGGCGACGGCCCCTGCCACATCATCCACCCGTCGACCCTGGCCGTGCCGCTCATCGCCTACGGCGGGCGGATCAAGGTGGCCGGCCCGGACGGTGAGCGTGAGATCGAGGCGGACAAGTTCTATGAGATGCCCGACCGGAACATGTTCGGCGAGACCGTGCTCCAGCCGAACGAGCTCGTGACCGGCATCGTCCTGCCGGCGCTCCGGAACACGAAGAGCGCGATCTACGAGGTGAAGTTCAAACAGTCGCACGACTGGCCGCTGGCTTTTGCCTCGGTGGCGCTCCGGATGGCCGGCTCGACGGTCGAGAGCGCCCGCGTCGTGCTCGGGGCGGTTGCGCCGATCCCGTGGCGCTCGATGGCTGCGGAGGCCGCGCTCAAGGGCAAGACCGTGGACGACCAGGTGGCCTGGCAGGCGGCCGAGGCCGCGCTGGCCGATGCCAAGCCGATGAGCGGCAACGCTTATAAGGTCCAGGTTGCAAAGACCGCCCTGCGCCGGGCAATCATGAAGGCGGTGACCGCATGAATCACCCGACTCCCGCGTCGCGGCTCGTCAACCAGTCGCATTGCCGCCACCTCCGCCACAAGGGGATGTACGTGCTGTCGGTTCCCGAACCGACGGAGTTCCACGACGCGTACGACGCCACGGTCTACTGGTGCACGCGGACGCAGAAGCCGCTGGGGCCCGACGGCCGTCCGGCGCGTGCCGACGCCTGCCGGGACGGCCGGGACTGCTGTTCGCACGAGTGAGAGCACTGGAGAAATCAATTCCCAACCTCCAACTTCCAACTCCCAAGGGACAACAGTTGGGAGTCGGGAATTTGGGAGTTGGGAGTTGACAGATCGTCACAGCCTCTGAGGATCCGATGATGAAAATTGCAACACTCGCGACCTCGTTCGTCCTGGCCGCTACGACGGCCTTCGCCGGGACGACGCCGCTGCGCGGCGAATACGTCGAGGCCCGGACCGCCGAGATCTTCACGGGCGGCTGCATCATGAGCAGCCAGGCCGAGACGCTCGGCCGGCAGGCCGTTCTTGCCTGGCACGTGAACTCGGGCAGCTACGACGGCCAGACACTCGACGGGCTGTCGGTCGTCGCCGCGCTCTCGGGCGACCGCAATCTCGGCATCCGCGAGATGGGCGGCGAAGCGCCGTCGTACGTGCGCGCCGTGGTCTACGTGGACAGCCGTGCCACGCCAGCCGCGCGCCGCGCGCTCGTCCGGATGGCCAATGACCTGTCGCGGGGCCTGATCACCGAAGTGGTGGACGTGAAGGCCGTGCCGGTCCGCTTCGACAGCGACGGCCACACGATCGCCGTCTCGGCCGGCGATGCCGAGCTCGCCGTGACCAGGCACATGGTGCACGACCCGAGCTGCGGCGCGATGAAGTGGTTCACGCCCTTCAGCCGCGTGGAGCACCCGACAATGGGCGTGACCAACGTGCAGTCGTACTCCGGCAAGGAGCTCGGCACGCGGTGGAGCGACCCGCACAAGCGATCGGCGTTCTACGGCACGTTCGACTACGTGCCCACGCCGCTCGGCACGAACTGACAGCGTTGGAAGGCATCAACTCCCAACGCCCAACTCCCGAGAGACGAATCACACCCAACCCTTGGGAGTTGGGAATTGGGAGTTGGGAATTGACCGGCTTCTTGCAGCCTCTCCGCCGCCTCGCTGCTCCGGCGATCGTCGTCCTGCTGTCGATTCCGCTGGCCGCCCAGACGCCGGTTGCGACTCGCGGCTCGGAAGCGCCGCCGGCCGAGCTCGCCGCTGCCGTGTCCGCGGCGCTGGCATCCGGCAGCCTCAGCGCAACCGGCGGCGAGGTGCCGCTCGAGATCTGGCTGGTCAAGAGCGTCCCGCTGGCGCATGCCCCGGCGCCGGCCGGCCCCATGTGGCGCGACGTGGCCGACGGTGCGCTGGTCGGCGCGATCGCTGTGGGCGCCGAGTGGACGGACATCCGCGGCTTCGTCGTGAAGCCCGGCGTCTACACGCTGCGGTACGCGCTGCAGCCGGCCAACGGCGACCACATGGGCGTGTCGCCGTTCCGCGAGTTCCTTCTCGTCTGTCCGGCGGACCTCGACACGACAGCCGACCCGCTCGGCGACGACGGAGCGGTCACGCTGGCGAAGCGGACGGTCCATCGCGCGCACCCCTCGGCCTTGAGCCTCGATCCGCCGTCCACCACGAAGCCGCCGCTGACCGCCGTGTCGGACGACCTGGGCCTCGAGGGCGTGGTGCTCGCCGTGCCGACCACCTTCGACGGCAAGGACACGGGCACCATCACCTTCGGCCTGATCCTTCACGGCACGATTGAGGCCTGACGGCCCATGATGCTCACGAATCGTGCGGCGCTCATCACCGGCGGCAAGCGGATTGGCGCCGAGGTTGCGCTCGAGCTGGCGCGCCGCGGCGCCGACGTCGCGATCGGGTTCAACCGATCGCATCGCGAGGCGGACGCCGCCGTGGCCGGCATCGCGGCGCTCGGGCGGCGTGCGCTCGCCATCCAGGCGGATCTCACCGACCCGCACGCCTGCCGCCGCGTCGTGGACGATGCCGCGGCGGTGCTGGGGCGGCTGGACGTGCTGGTGAACATGGCGTCGGTGTACGTGTCGCGCCCGTACGACGAGCTGACCGACGCGGACTGGCACACCGTGATTGCCGTGGACCTCACGGCGTCGCACCTCTGCGCCCAGGCTGCCGTGCCCTACATGCGCCGCGCCGGCGGCGGGCGCATCGTCAACTTCACCGACTGGGTGGCGGCGAGCGGCCGGCCCCGGTATCGCGGCTTCGTGCCGTACTACGTGGCGAAGGCGGGCGTGATTGGCCTGACGCAGATCCTCGCGCTGGAGCTGGCGCCGGACCAGATCCTCGTGAATGCGGTCGCGCCGGGACCGATCCTCGCGGCCGACGGGATGACTGACGCCGAGCGCCGCGAGGTCGAGAAGGCCACGCCGCTGGGGCGCTGGGGCGGATCGGGCGAGGTGGCAAAGGCCGTGGCGTTTCTCGTCGAGAGCGACTTCGTCACCGGCGAGGTGATTCGCGTGGACGGCGGGCGGCACGTGAAATAGGGGAACACAAAGGGCACAAAGGGCACAAAGGGCACAAAGAACACGAAGGACACAAAGAACACGAAGGACGCGAAGGACGAAGACCGTACGTAGGGCCGAACTTCAGTTCGGCCACACGGCTAATTGCATCCGCTGACGCTCGTGTTCGCGCCAGCCGTCTTGCCTGATTGCATGTCTTTGAGCGCCAGGTCCTGATCCGACTGCGGCACCACGCACCAGAGCGCCCGAACGCTGTCGGCAACGGCGGCTCGGTCGTACGGGGCCATGGTCCACGGGGCCGTACCATCGCGTGTGAACTGAGTTCCGAAGACCTGTGGCTGCTTCAGGTTTTGCAGCAGCCTGTCCAGCGTCGCGGCCGCGAGCCACTTCGCGCCGCCATCGCCCTTCATGACCGCACTGACGGCGAGGACGTGTGCGAGAGCCAGGCTCTCCGGCGTGGAGGAGTGCTGAAAGATCAGCGCGGCGAACTGGTACTCGCGCCCCGTTTCGACCCCGCCTGTGGCGAGCAGAGCACGGACTGCCGACTGGCGCTCCTCGTCCCGCTTGGTGATGGCCTCCCAGTCGAGGGTATCGGGCGCCTTCACCTGGCGCCCGCCGAACATGTCGTTGCCGCGGTCCCACTGGTCGTCGATCACGAGCCGGAGAATCTCCGGCCGGACGTCGCTGAGGGTTGGCAGGGTCGGAGAATCCTGAGTGGCTTGTGGGGTCTGCGCCGTTGCTGTGCAGACAAGCCCAGGAACGAACACGACGATCATGCCGAGTAGTACGGAGACCATGGCACCTCCCCCTGCAGATTAGACACCGTCGGCCACAGATCGGTGCTCGGCCCCCGGGCAGCGCAATGACGTGGTTCCGCGGCGCGAGGCCGTTGACGTTACCGCCAATGTAGTACAAAATGTCGTACATGAGCGGACGCTCGGTATCCGTCCGGGAGCTGCAGCAGAACCTGAAGCGTGTCATGGCTCGCGTGGAACAAGGCGAGGTCGTCGAGGTGACGCGTCGCGACCGGCCGGTGGCGCGGCTCACCCCGGTGCGACCGAGCCGCCCCGCCTCCGACTGGCCGGACCTCGAAGCGCGCACCAGGGCGGTGTTTGGCGATCGACTCGTCAGTCCTGGCGGGTCGGACGTGGTGGTCGAGGAGCGCGGCGATTGGTGACCTACGTCGACTCGAGCGCGTTGGTGCCGCTGTACGTACCGGAGTCGTTCTCCGCCGCGGCCCGAGCGGCCGTGCAGGCTGCCGCACAGGTTCCGTTCACGGCGCTGCACAGGCTGGAGGTACCGAATGCGTTCGAACTGATGGTCGCGCGAAAGTTGATTACCGCCGACGAGCGCCGGTCGGTGCTCCGGCAGCTGAGGGATGACATCGACGCGCAGCGGTTGCTGCCGATCGTGCTGGACCTGGAGCGCGCTCTTGGCGATGCCGCCGAGCTCTCACGCCGGTACTCGGCCAGGTGGCTCACGCGAAGCCTCGATCTGCTCCATGTCGCCTCAGCGCACCTTGCTCTCTGCAAGACGTTCGTGTCTGCCGACGATCGGCAGCTTCGGCTGGCCAGGGCCACCGGGTTGAGAGTCGTCGACATCAAGCGGCCGGTCCGCCCCCACCGGCGGATCCGCGACAGGAACTGACAGTCAGCGGCTGCCCCGCACATCGGGTCGCGAGGACCGGCACGTCGGCGGAGTTCCCGGTACCCCGTCCTTGGCATCGCGCGGGCGCGAGAAGTCCGGACTGTCTCCGATCGTGATCTGGTCGCGCCGCCGCACCATGGGATGGCGGTTCGGCACGAGGCCAGGCGCGGCAGAGCGATCGATGCAGGCACTTCTCTGCCGATGGTGGCTCCCCAGCCGGGGGAGTAGTGTCTCTCGCAACGCCGCCGAGATCTGAACCTGCAGAGCGTCGCCGCTTCTGGCTTCGAGCACCAGCAGCGCGTCACTGGCGGGACCCATTCCACCAGCCCCCCATTCCCCCAGACCCCCTACGCCCCGTGGACGCGCTCCAGCACTGACGCCAGCGTCTCCTCCGCGCGGCCCAGCGGCAGATTGCTCACGTAGAAGTGCCGGCCGCCGGCCTTCATCACCGCCTTGATCGTGCGCGCGCAGACGTCCACGGCCGTTGCGCCCGCGGCGAACTCGCGCGTGAGCTCCGCTCCGGGCACGGGCAGGAACTGGCTCAGCGCCTCGAGCGTGCGGGGGTTGGCGCTGCGGTAGAAGAAGACGCCGAACATGCCGGGCACGGTCAGGCCAGCCTTCCGCCCGGCCTCGAGGAACCGCGCGACCGGCGCGATGCGGTGGTGCGACACGATCTGCGTCAGGTAGAACTCGCCGGTGAAGGTCGCCGCGCGCAGGTACTCCACCTGACCATCGCCGTCGGCGTTGGGATTCGCCCAGCCACCGAGCCGCAGGTTCGGCTCATGCGCCCGCACCTCCTGGCGGAGCTGCCACGCGTGCTCGACGCAGCGCGGCGGCCCGACGTGCTTGTCGCCGCCCAGCACGACCAGCGAGGGGAAGCCGTACTGCCACGCCCGCCCGGCATACGACACGCAGTACTCGACCGGGTGCTTTGCCGTGAGGAAGGGGACGACGCGATCGCGGGGCACGTCGAAACCGAGATTCGTGACGAGGTGCCGGAGGTTGTCCTCTTCGCGAAGGCCGACGGCGGAGTCCGTGAGGAAGACGTAGATGCCGCGCCGCGTCAGGCCCCGGACGGCGTGATACGTGTCGATCCACGCGTCCATGCCCTCGGCGGAGGCCAGCTCCGCCCTCGGCGGGCGGAGCTCCGCCGCGACGACCGGCGCCGGCCGGGCCAGCGCCTCAGCGAGCGACATTCCTCGTCACTCGCGCGGCCCTCACCGTGTGCCGGCCGCCGGTTGATCGGGCTTGAGCGTCCGCAGCGTGAAGTCGAGCATCCGTTCGTGCAGGTGCTTCACCAGCAGCGGATCCGTGACGCCGTGGCGAGACTTCGGGTAGAGCATCAGCTCGAACGGCTTGCCCGCCTGCTCGAGCTCGTAGGCGAACTGGATCGTGTTGGCCATGTGCACGTTGTCGTCCATCGTGCCGTGGATCAGGAACAGATGGCCGTGCAGCGACCTGGCGGCGTTCTTCGGCGCCGTGCGCTCGTATCCGTCCGGGTTGTTCTGCGGCAGCCGCATGTAGCGCTCGGTGTAGATCGAGTCGTAGTTGTGCCAGTCGGTCACCGAGCCGCCGGCAATCCCCATCGACCAGGCCGTGCTGTGCGTCAGCGCGTAACTCGTCATGAAGCCGCCGTAGCTCCAGCCGTCCAGGCCGATCCGGCTCGCGTCGATCCACGGCTTGGCTTTCAGGTACCCGAGGCACTCCTCGAGATCGGCCAGCTCGGTCTCGCCCAGCCGCTGGTACGCGACCCATGCCGACTCGGCGCCCTTCCCACTGGCCGACCGGTTGTCGCAGATCCACACGACCAGGCCCCGTTCGGCGAGGAGCTGGTAGTAGAGGCCCGAGGTGCCACCCCAGGCGTTCCGCACCTGCGGTGCGTGCGGGCCTGAGTACGTGTGCTCGAACACCGGGTACTTCTTCGACGCGTCGAAGTCGGGCGGCTTGATGATCTCCGCCTCGAGCACGAAGCCGTCGTGCGTCGTCACATGCACGAACTCGGGCGTCGAGAGCTTGAAGTTCCTGAGCGCCGGGACCTCGTTGCGATCGATGGTCCGCACCTCCGTGCCATCGGCCTTGTGCAGCCGCACCTGCGGGGGCGTGGCCACGTCGCTCCACGTGTCGACGTACAGCGAGCACGACGGGTTGAAGGCGGCCGAGTGCGTGCCCTCGGTGCGCGACAGCCGCGTGAAGCCGGTGCCGTCGATCTTGACGCGGTACAGGTCGCGACCGATGGGATCGTGCTCGGTTCCCAGGAAGTAGATCCAGCCGGCGGCCTCGTCCACGCCGTACAGCGTGGCCGCCTCCCACTTGCCGCTGGTCACCTGCGCGATCAGCCCGCCGTCCGCCGCGTAGTGATAGATGTGCTGGAACCCCGAACGCTCGCTCAACCAGAGGAAGCTGCCGTCCTCGAGCCACACTGCGGGACCGATCCGCGACACCCACGCCTTCGTCGTCTCGCGCAGCAGCGTCTTCGTGGCGCCGGAGGCGGCGTTCCCCAGGTCCAGGTCGAGCCAGGTCTGCTCCCGGTCCTGCACCTGGTAGACGACCTGGCGGCTGTCCGGGGTCCAGTCCACGTCCACGATCAGGTGCTCGGCCGCGGTGTACTTCGAATCGTCCACCCACTGCACGTCGGAGCCGGCGGCTCGCACGACGCCGAGCCGCACGAGAGGGTTGGGATCGCCGGCGCGCGGATAGCGGGTGTCCTCGATCACCTGCGGGCCCGGAATGTGATCGACGAGCGGAAAGATCGGGACCGGATGCTCGTTCAGCTGCAGGAATGCAAGCCTCGACGAGTCGGGACTCCACCAGAAGCTGCGGAACGTCCCCCGGCCGTACACCTCCTCCTGGTATACCCAATCCAGCTTGCCGTTCAGGATCTCGGCGGTGCCGTCCGTCGTCAGCGCGCGTTCGTGGCCTTCGAGATCGGTGGCGTAGAGGTTGCCCGCCCGCACGAAGGCCAGCAGGCGGCCGTCAGGACTGAACTCGGGTTCCTCTTCCTCGCCTGGCGCGGAGGTGAGGCGTGTCACGGTGCCCGCGCCGAAGGGCCAGTAGTACAGGTCGTCGCCGATCCGGAAGACGAGGGCGGAGTACTGCGGGTTGTACGTGAACCGTTGCCGGGATGCGCGTCCGGCGTCGGCCTGGCTCACACCGGGCGTCTTCGCGATTGCCGCCTGGAGCGCCGCGGTGTCGAACAACGGCGACTCGGCGCCGCTCGCCGCGTCCACCTTGATGGGGGCTCCGCCGCCATCGGTCCGGGCGCCGCGCCGGCCGCCGGTCAGCTTGACGTATTCCGTGTCGCTCAGCCAGTCGTAGCGCACGCCGAAGGTGGAAGCACCGAAGGCTTTCGTCGCCGGATCGTACAGGTCGTCAATCGTGAGCAGCTTCTGCTGCGCCCGCGCCGGAAGGGCGAGCGCCGCCACCATGCCCACCGCGGCTGCCAGCCGCGCCACCGCCTGGCCAGGCCCCCTCATGTGACCTCCTCCTGGATTTCAAGGCCCCGCGCGAAACGGGAGCGCAACAAGACAGCTTACCCCACCGCGCGCCCTTGTTCGACCCGTTCGGTTCCGGCCATAGTGTCTGGATGCCCCTGCTGACGTTCTTCGGTGCCGCGCGCACGGTGACGGGATCGAAGTACCTCCTCGAGACCGGCGAGCATCGTGTGCTGGTGGACTGCGGCCTCTTCCAGGGCACCTACGATCTGCGCCGGCGCAACTGGAACGACCTGCCGGTGAAGGCCTCCACCATTGACGCCGTGGTGCTCACCCACGCCCACCTCGATCACGTCGGCTACCTCCCCCGCCTCGTGGCCCAGGGCTTCTCGGGCCGGGTGTTCTGCACGCCGGGCACGAAGGATCTGGCGAACCTCATCCTGATCGACTCGGCGCACCTGCAGGAGGAGGACGCGCGTCTGGCCAACGCCGGCGGGTACTCACGCCACCACCCCGCGCTGCCGCTCTACACGCTGGCCGACGCCTGGAAGGCCCTCGGTCTCCTGCAGCCGGTCGGCTTCGAGCGGCCCGTGCCCGTGGTGCCCGGCATCGACATCTCGTTCGTCCCGATGGGCCATCTCCTGGGCTCCGCCGCGGTCGTGATGCACCTGGCCGGACGCGGGCGGACCCTCGTATTCGGCGGCGATCTCGGCCGCTACGGCCGGCCGGTCCTGCCCGATCCGATGCCCATCGCCGAGGCCGACGTGCTGCTCTGTGAATCCACTTATGGCGACCGCCTGCACGACGCCGACGATGAGGGAGCGCGGCTCGCCACGATCATCACCGAGACGGTGGCCGGCGGCGGACGGGTCATCATCCCGTCGTTCGCGATCGGACGCGTCGAAGAAGTGCTGTACTGGATCCGGCGGCTCGAGGACGAGCAGCGGATTCCCATACTTCCGGTGTACCTGGACAGCCCCATGGCCATCGAGGGGCTTCGCTACTACGCCGGGCGCTCCGAGGAGCTGGATCCCGAGTTCAAGGGCCGGCGCCAGCTGGATGGGTTCCGGACGCGGCGCTTCGAGATGCTCGCCTCGCCCCGGCAGTCGATGGACGTGGTCCGGTCCGACCGCCCGGCAATCATCCTGTCCTCGAGCGGGATGGCCACGGGCGGCCGCGTGCTCCGCTACCTCGAGCGTTCGCTGCCGGATCCGAAGCACACCGTGCTCTTCGTCGGCTACCAGGCGGCGGGCACCCGGGGGCGGTCACTTGTGGACGGGGCCAAAGTCGTGAAGATGCTTGGACGCATGGTGCAGGTCGCCGCGCGCGTCGAGCGGATCGACTCGATGTCGGCTCACGCCGATCAGGGCGAGATCCTGCGATGGCTCGGCGGCTTCACGCGTCCGCCCGCGCAGGTGTTCATCGTTCACGGCGAGCCGGAATCACAGGACGTCCTGCAGGCCCGCATCGGCGACGCGCTCGGCTGGAAGACGCACGCGCCGGAGTACGCGGAACAGGTGGAGATTGACGATTGACGATTGACGATTGACGATTGAGGATTGAGGATTGAAGAGATTCGAGCATTGACGGATTGATGACGAGGTATTGATGAGCCTGCACGATGAGTCACCTGCCGCGCCCCGGCCGATTGACGCCGGGGTGGCAGCCGATCGCGAGTACCTGCTCGAACGGGTGGGCGAGGCTGCCGTCGTCCAGCTGTATGCCGATGGCTTCGAGCAGCTGGCGCTCCGGGACCGGATTCTGTGCTGGCACCTCTACCAGGCCGCGCTGGCCGGTCGCGATATCCACTACGACCAGCGCTACGCGCACAATCTCGACATGCGGGCCGTGCTCGAGGCGGTCGTCACCCGCCCAGGGTCCACCCCGCCCGACGTGCTGGACGCGATTGTCCGGTACACCAAGCTCTTCTGGATTCACACGGGGCCCTTCAACAATCTGACCGCCCGCAAGTTCGTTCCCGGGTGCGCCCCGGACGCCTTCGATGCGGCGGTGCGCGAGGCGGCGGCCTCCGGCGCCGCCATGCCCCTCAGGGGAGGCGAAACCCTCGAAGATCTCCTCGCGCGCCTGCGCCGGCCCTTCTTCGACAAGGAGTTCGAGCCCGTCGTCACGAACAAGACCCCCGGACGCGGCCGCGACATCCTCCAGGAAAGCGCGAACAATCTCTACGTCGGCGTGACGATGGACGACCTCGACGGGTTCGAGGAGCGCTACGGGCTGAACTCGAGGCTGGTGAAGAGGGCCGACGGCCAGCTCGTCGAGGAAGTGTATCGGATGGGCGGCCGCTACTCCGACGCGCTCGCGCGCATCGCCTCGCACCTCGAGGCGGCCCTTCCGTATGCCACCCAGCCGATGGCCGCCGCGCTGCGGGCATTGATCGCGTTCTATCGATCCGGGGAGATCGAGGATCGGCGGCGCTACGACATCGCGTGGGTCTCCGACCGGGACTCGCCCGTGGACACCATGAACGGCTTCATCGAGGTCTACATGGACGCCCGCGGCGTCAAGGGGGCCTGGGAGGCGCTCGTCTACTACGTGCACCCCGAGAAGACGGCGCACGCCCGGGCGATCGCGGAGGAGGCGCAGTGGTTCGAGGACCACATGCCGTGGGACCCGGCGTTCCGCAAGCCGAAGGTGACAGGAGTGACCGCCCGCGCCATCGAGGTCATCATCGAAACGGGGGATGCGGGTCCGATGACGCCCATTGGCGTGAACCTTCCGAACGACCAGGAGATCCGCGAGACGTTCGGCAGCAAGTCGGTGTCGCTCTCCAACGTGACGCAGGCGTACGAGAAGTCGATGCCGCACGCCTACCGCCGCGAGTTCGCGTGGAGCGCCGACGAGGTGGAACGCGCCGACCGGTGGGTCGCTTTCGCCAGCGAGTTGACGACGAACCTCCACGAGATCGTCGGGCACGGGTCGGGGCTCGTCTCCCCGGCGTTGAACGGCGCGCCGGAGAAGGCCCTCAAGGAGCACTTCTCTGCGATCGAGGAGGCGCGCGCGGACCTGGTCGCGCTCTACTTCGTCGCCGACCCGCACCTCGTCGAGATGGGCATACTGCCGGCCGACGCGCACGAGGAGATCGTCCGGGCCGAGTACGAGGCGTACGTGCGCAACGCGCTGGTGCAGCTCCGCCGGATCCGGGAGGGCGCGCAGATCGAGGAAGACCACATGCGCAACCGCCAGCTCATCGTCCAGTGGCTGCTGGCAAACACGCGCGCCGTCGAGATCGCGCGCCGCGATGGCAAGACCTACTACCGGATGGTGGACGCCGCCGCGTTCAGGGCCGGCGTGGCCGAGCTGCTCGCCGAGGTGCAGCGGGTCAAGGCCCAGGGCGACTATCACGCCGCGCGTGAGCTGCTCGAGACCTACGGCGTGCATTTCGACCCGGGCCTGCGCGACGAGATCGTGACCCGTGTCGACCAGCTCGATCTGCCGTCCTATACCGCATTCGTCATGCCGAAGCTCGAGCCCGTGCGCGACGCCGACGGGGCGGTGGCGGACGTGCGGATCTCGTATCCGCGTGATTTCATGGCCCAGATGCTGGAGTACAGGCAGGCGTAGACGTGCTACAACTGAACGCCTGCCGATGTTTTCCGCGCGCGTCCCCGCCGATCTCACACCCAATCCCGTCGCGGCCGCCGTCGAGCGGATGCGCCTCCACGGCGTGCCCTTCGACGACCTGACGGCATCGAACCCGACCGAAGCGGGACTCGACTACCCGGCCGCACTGCTGGAACCGCTGGCCGACGACGCGGCGCTGCGCTACGAGCCGCAGCCGTTCGGGATTCCAGCCGCGCGGGAGGCCGTGGCCGACGAGCTGGCACGTCGCGGTCTCCGGGTGCCCGCATCGCACGTCGTCCTGACCGCCAGCAGCAGCGAGAGCTACGGCCTGCTGTTCAAGCTGCTCTGCGATCCCGGCGAGTCGGTGCTGGTCCCCACGCCCAGCTATCCCCTGTTCGAGCACCTCACCCGGCTCGAGAGCGTGGTCGCGCGCCCTTACGTCACCGAGTACCACGGCGCCTGGCACATCGATCTCGACGACCTGCGGTACGCGATCACCGACTCGACCAGGGCGGTGCTGGTCGTCAGCCCCAGCAACCCGACGGGCGCCTGGCTGAAGCGGGACGAGCTGGTCGCCCTCGTGGAGCTGTGTGCGCGCCACGACCTGGCGCTCATCGGCGACGAGGTGTTCGCCGACTACCCGATCGACCCGGCGCCTGGCGCGGCGCGAAGCGTGCTCGACCAGCAGGACGTCCTGGCCGTCAGCCTGGGCGGCCTCTCGAAGTCGATTGGCCTGCCGCAGGTGAAGCTCGGGTGGATGGCGCTCTCCGGGCCGGGCTCGCTGCTGCAGGGCGCGCTCGTACGGCTCGAGCTCATCACCGACACGTACCTGTCGGTGGGCACCCCGGTCCAGGTGGCGGCCGCATCGCTGCTCGGCCAGGGGCAGGCGGTCCGCTGGCAGATCCGCCATCGCGTGCTGCACAACTACCACGCGCTCCGGCAGCTCGCGGCGGCGTTCGAGTCGTGCCAGGTGTTGCGGGCCGAGGGCGGCTGGTCGGCCGTCGTGCGGATCCCGCACGTGCTGCCCGAGGACGAGCGCGTGATCCGGCTGCTCGAGCAGGACCGCGTGCTGGTCCACCCGGGATATTTCTTCGACTTTCCCCGCGACGGCTACCTCGTGCTCAGCCTGCTGCCGCGGCCCGACGTGTTCGCGGCGGCCGTGAGCCGGCTCCTGCGATCGGTCGGCCGCACCTGACATGCCCATCGCGCAAACGTCGTCTGGCCGCACAGCCGGCCTCGTGCTCCCGCTGTTCTCGATCCGCACGTCCCGCGACTGGGGGATCGGCGAGATTGCCGACCTGCCGGCCCTGGCGCCATGGATGCGGCGCGCCGGGTTCCATGCCCTGCAATTGCTGCCGGTGAGCACGCTCAGGCCGGGCGACTCGTCGCCGTATTCGGCCCTGAGCGCGATGGCCATCGATCCGGTCTTCATCGCCCTGGCCGGCGTGCCCGATTTCGTCGCCCTCGGCGGCGAGATCCGGCTGGCACTGCCGGATCAGGTCGGGCTGCAGACGGCGCGCGCCGCCCCGCGCGTCGAGTACGGCACCGTCCGGCAGGCCAAGGAGTCGGCCCTGCGGCTCGCCTTCAGCTACTTCTGGGAGGTGGACTGGATCCGCACCACAGCTCGCGCCGGCGCATTCGCCGCGTTCTGCGCGTTCGAGGAGTGGTGGCTCGCCGACTACGCCCTCTACTGTGCGCTTCGCGATCGGTACCACGGGCGATCGTGGCAGGACTGGCCAGAGCCGGTGCGCTCCCGACAGCCCGAGGCCCTCGAGGCCGCACGGGAGGAGCTCGCGCAGGAGATGCTCTATCACCAGTACGCGCAGTGGCTCGCCGACGAGCAGTGGTCGGCCGCGCGCGAGGCGCTCGGTGACATCGCGCTCATCGGTGACTTCCCGTTCGCCGTGAGCACCGACAGCGCCGATGTCTGGGCCAACCAGCACCTCTTCCGCTTCGACCGCACCGCGGGCACGCCGCCCGACGCGTTCAGCGCCACGGGTCAGGACTGGGGGCTGCCGGTGTACCGCTGGGACGTCATGGCGGCCGAAGACGACCGCTGGCTGCGACAGCGGGCCCGCCGGATGGGCCGGCTGTTCGACGGCTACCGCGTCGATCACCTCGTCGGGTTCTTCCGCACCTATTCCCGGGCCGCCGGTGAGACGCTTGGCGAGTTCGATCCGCCCGACGAGGACGGGCAGATCGCGCAGGGCGAGCGCCTGCTGACCCTGTTCGCGCGCACCGGATCGCGGGTGATCGGCGAGGACCTCGGCCTGATCCCCGATTTCGTGCGCGAGGCCATGGCCAGGCACGGCCTGCCCGGGTTCAAAGTGCTGCGGTGGGAGCGCGACTGGAAGGCGCCCGGCCAGCCGTTCATTCCTCCCGCCGAGTATCCCCAGGTCTCGGTGGCGGCCACCAGCACCCACGACATCGAGCCGATGGCCCTCTGGTGGGAGAGCGCCGGCGCAGAGGAGCGCGACGCCTTCGCGCGCCTTCTCGACGAAGACGCCGATCCGGCGGGCCCGTTCACCCCGGAGCTTCACCGGGCCATGCTGGGCCTGGCCTACGGTGCCGCGTCGGATCTCCTGCTGCTGCCGCTGCAGGACGTGTTCGGGTGGACCGATCGCATCAACGTGCCCGCCACCGTGGGGGAGGAGAACTGGTCCTGGCGCATGCCGTGCGACGCCGCTGACCTCGACACGCCCGCGCTGCGCCCGGGTGCGGCAGCACTCCACCAGCTCGCCGCCGGCTCCGGCCGCCTCGGCCCGGACGACCATGCCTGAAGGACCGACCCGCGAGCAGGGACCCATTCACGCTCCGGAGCTGACCGGGGCGGTCGCATGGCTGAACGTGCCCGCGCCGCTCTCGCTGCAGGCGCTCCGCGGCAAGGTCGTGCTGCTGGACTTCTGGACGTACGGCTGCATCAACTGCATCCACGTCCTCCCCGACCTCCAGCGGCTGGAGGCCCGCTTCGGCCACGAGCTCGTCGTGATCGGCATCCACGCGGCCAAGTTCACCAACGAGAAGGCCACGGAGAACATCCGCCAGATCATCCGCCGCTACGGGATCCGGCATCCCGTCGCCAACGACGCCGAATTCCGGATCTGGCGGGCCTACGCCGTGCGCGCCTGGCCCTCGCGGGTCATCATCGATCCGGCCGGCTACCTCGTGGGCGCCGCGTCTGGCGAGGGCAACTACGAAGGCTTCGAGGACGCGATCGCCGCCGTCGTCAAGGTATTCGACGAGCGGGGCGAGATCGATCGGCGGCCCATCGACCTGGCACTCGAGACCGACGTGCAGCCCTCGACGCCGTTGCTCTTTCCCGGCAAGGTCCTCGCGGACGGCGACCGCCTCTTCGTCGCCGATTCCAATCATCACCAGGTGGTGGTGCTCGGCCGCGATGGCAGGACCCTGGAGCGCATCGGGTCGGGCCGGCCCGGCTCGTCCGACGGCAGCTTCGAGAGCGCCGCGTTCCGGACGCCGCAGGGGCTGGCACTGGCCGGAGGCCGGCTGTTCGTCGCCGATACCGGCAACCACCTGGTGCGGGCCGTGGACCTCGGCGCGCGCACGGTCTCGACGGTGGCCGGCACCGGCCGGCAGTGCACCTGGGAGGAGTCCGGCGGCCGTGCGACGGGCGTGGCGCTGAACTCGCCCTGGGACGTGGCGGTCGCCGGGCCGCTGCTCTTCATCGCGATGGCCGGGCCGCACCAGGTCTGGATGATGGACGTCGAGCGCGGCGTGATCTGGCCGTACGCGGGCTCGGGCCAGGAAGCGCGGATTGACGGCCCGATCGAGTCGGCCGCCTTCGCGCAGCCGTCGGGCCTGGCCGTGGACGGCGACCGGCTGTTTGTCGCCGACGCCGAGTCGAACATCATCCGCGTCATCGACCTGCCGCCGGCGAACACCGTCCGGACGCTGGCGGGCGGCGACCTCTTCGCGTTCGGCGATGCCGACGGCCGCGGAGACGCCGTGCGCCTGCAGCACCCGCTGGGCGTGGCTGTGCACGACGGCCGCGTGGTGATTGCCGACACCTACAACCACCGCATCAAGCTGCTCGATCCCGCCACCGGACGTGTCTGGACGCTCGCGGGCACTGGTCGTCCCGGCCTCCGGGATGGTACCGGGCGGAAGGCGCAGTTCTATGAGCCTGGTGGCGTCAGCGTGTCAGGCGACACGATCTTCGTCGCCGACACGAACAATCACGTCATCAGAACGGTCGACGCGAGGACGGGGGAGACTGGGAGGATGGGAGGGTAGGAGGATGGGAGGGTAGGAGGATGGGAGGGTAGGAGGATGGGAGGGTAGGAGGATGGGAGGGTAGGAGGGTAGGAGGGTAGGAGGATGGGAGGGTAGGAGGGTAGGAGGGTAGGAGGGTAGGAGGATGGGCCCTTATCCTCCCATCCTCCCATCCTCCCATCCTCCTAATTCGTCGACCGCGTGCGCTCGCGGGGCGGCTCGGGCTTCGGGAGCGGCTTGCGCGGGAGCATCTGGTCGCGGTTGGCGGCCTGGTAGACGAACGAGGCGACGATCACCGCGTCCTTCATCATGTCGGATGTCTGCAGGCGGTCGTAGACGTCCATGTTGGAGTGATGCGTGCGCGTCTCGTACTCGAGCTCGTCCTGCACGAACTGGAAGCCGGGAATCCCCACGGCGTCGAATGACAGGTGGTCCGTGCCGCCCGTGTTCTGCAGCGTCAGGGTCGTCATGCCCAGGCTCTTGAAGGGCTCCATCCAGGCCGCGAAGATCGGGGCGACGGCCTCGTTGCCCTGCAGGTACACGCCGCGGATCGCACCCGAGCCGTTGTCCACGTTGAAGTAGGCGCTGATCTTCGACTGCGCCGGCTTCAGCGCCATCGTCTCCCGATCCCCGAAGGTGTTCTTGACGTACGCGCGCGAGCCGAGCAGGCCCTCCTCCTCACCCGTCCACAGCGCCAGGCGGACGGTGCGCCGCAGCTTCACGCCCGACGCCTTCAGGATGCGGAACGCCTCCATCATCACCGCCGACCCGGCCCCGTTGTCGGTGGCACCCGTGCCGCTGTGCCAGGAGTCGAAGTGCGCGCCGAGCATCACGAGCTCGTCCGCCTTGTCCGTGCCGGGCAGCTCCGCGATCACGTTGAACGCGGTCTGGTGCTCGGTGATCTCGTTCTTGACGTTCAGCTCGACCTTGACCGGCACCTTCTTCTCGAGGATCCGGGCGATGCGGTTGTAGTGCTCGACGGCCAGCACCACCTGCGTCGGGGCGTTGGCCGGATAGCGGATGAACGACGGCGCTTGCGGGTTGTACGCGCCGCCCTGCTGCACGAAGATCGTGCCGCCGTCGCCCCCGCGGCTCGGTTCGAATACCGCCAGCACGCCCTCGTCCGCGAGGAACTGGAGGCGCTTGACCATGAACGTGAAGCGCGAGCGATCGTACCGCCGCCCGCCGCCGCCCGGCTCGACCTCTTCCAGCTTCTTCAGCTCCTCGTCGGTGTAGCGGTGGGCGAGCGGATCGAACGACGGCTTCACCTCGCGGATCGGCATGGGCAGCACGATCTTGCCCGCGAGCTTGCCCTTCCACTCGTCGAGATCCTGCTCGTTCTCCATCGGCGCGTAGACGACCTCGGCGGTCACCGTGCCGTCGGTGCCGGGCGTCCACGCCTTGGGCGCCCCGAGGATCGTCCAGGGATTCGGTGAGACGACGGTCGCCGAGAAACGCTCGTTCTCCCAGCCCTTGCCGAAGTCGCCCCACGTTTCGAGGTGCGCGTTCTGCCCGCCCCATTCCGCCAGCTTCTTCACCGCCCAGTCGCCGGCGGCCTTGATGTTCGGCGAGCCCGTGAGGCGGGCGCCGTAGACGTCGGTCAGCCAGCTCGCGGTGTCCATCACCTGCGAGTGCTGAAACCCTTCCTGCTTGATGCGATAAATGGCGTCGTAATCGACCTTCTCGCTCTGCGACGACGCGACCTGGGCGGCCACGGGCGCGACGAGCAGACAGGCGGCCACCACGACATGGGCGGGGCGCAGTCGGTTCATCACGGTTGGATTCCTCCACGGACAAAGGCAAACGACCGGATCCCCTGGCGGGAATCGAAAGATGCGAATGAGACGGTCACGATACCACGCTCGTCCCCGCAGGAGGGCGGTTCCTCCCGTAACGTTTTCCGCCACCAGACCCCGCCGGGGCGACAGACCTGTGATCGCGCGCACGATTCTGGTGCCTGCGCCATGACGGGCCGGCATCAGCTATCCGATTGATTGTGGAGTCTTTAGCCTGCCGCTGCCCGCGTTGACCTCCTGGTCCGCCGGTTGCAATGCACCCGTGTGCCTTCGTCCGCACATACCAGGAACATGCGTGCTGCCCGGACCAACGACGTAGACGACCCCGGCCCGGAATTCGCCGACGGCTTCGGTATCCGCCGCCGCGCCGCGGAGCCCGCCACTCCCGAGCCCCTGGAGGTGCTGCAGCTTTCCGCCACCCTGGCGTCGGCCACCTCGTTCGAGTTCATGTTGCGCGAACGGGTCAGCCGGCTCGCCAACTTCCGCCAGGCCTCCTACGCGAGTGTCCGTCGGGTGGATCGGCTCGACGGCGGCGCGGGTCTGGGCCTCGTGTCGGAAGTGCCCGACGGGCCGAGGCTGTCGCATATCCTCGAGGTCGCCGAAGCGTGCGGCCTCGAGCTGGACGTCAACGCCGCGCTCTGTCTCGTGCGACAGCTCGTGCCGGCGCTCGCGATGCTCCACCAGAACGCCCGCGACGTCTCGCACGGTGCACTCGCCCCCGAGCGGATCATCGTGACGAGCAACGGGGAGACGGTGATCGCCGAGTACGTGCTCGGCGCCGCGGTCGAGCAGCTCGGCTGGAATCGCGACCGTCTGTGGAAAGAGCTGCGGGTGGCCACGCCGCCGGCTGCCGGCATCGTGCGACTGACGCACCGTACCGACGTCATGCAGCTCGGGATGCTGGCCATGGCTCTCGTCCTGGGCCGGCCGCTCCGCGACGGCGACCTTCAGGCGCTGCCCGCGCTCGTGGCGTCGGCCACCGAGACCACCGGCGGACTCCGCGCTCCGATTTCCGATTCGCTCCGGCGCTGGCTGTCGCGGGCGCTGCAGCTCGACGCGCGGTCCTCGTTCGAGTCGGCGCTCGAGGCCCAGCTCGCCCTCGACGGGGTGCTGTCAGGCGAGCGCGGGTACGTCGCGGCGCCGATCTCCCTCGAGACGTTCCTCGTGCGCTACGAGGAACACGCCGCCGCCATGTCGCTTCGAGCGCCCGAGCCCGAGCCGGAGCCCGAGCCCGAGCCCGAATCCCTCCGTGTGCCGGCTGCCCGGCCCGAACCCGTGACGGTGATCGTTCGCACGCCGGAGCCCGCACCCGCCACGATCTCCACACCGCCACCGGCTGTCGAACCAGCGGCCACACAGACGGCGGCCGAGCCAGCCCAGGCTCGCGTGGCCACGGCGTACGACCGCCCGTTGCAGATGCCGACCCTCATGCCGGAAGCGGCGGTGGAGGCCGACGCCGTGCCGCCGGCCACGGCCGTCGAGATCTCGCCGCTCGCCGCCGCAACGGCCCCTGGACCGTCCTCGCCGAGCCGCTGGCACTCCGGGGGTGCCGGCACGCCCAGGCCGGCCGACGAAACGCCCGACGCAGCGCGCGCCGGAGGGAAGGACGGCGGCGACGATGTGGATGACGAAGAGCACCTGCGACGGCTCTTCGCCGAATCGGCCACCGTGACCCGTGCCGGGGTCTCGACCGCCTGGCGGACCGCCGCACTCATCCTGGCGATGGTCGCCGTGGGGGAGGGGGCGTTCATCGGCTGGAAGTACCAGACGAACCTGTCCCTCCTTTCGCTCTCGACGGGCACGCTCAAGGTGGACTCGAAGCCAGCCGGGGCGCAGGTGAAAGTGGACGGGGAAGCCCGAGGCGCCACGCCGCTCTCCATCAGCCTGGCCCGCGGGGCGCACGTGATGGAGTTGACCGCGGGTGGTGAGCCGCGCGTGATTCCCATCACCGTGGATCCGGGTACGACACTGGCCCAGTACGTCGAGCTCGCGGCCGCCGCGCCTCCCGGCCGGCTTGCCGTCACCTCAATGCCACCGGGAGCAGCCATCCTGCTCGACGGGCAGCCGCGCGGTACCGCGCCCACCGAGATTCACGACGTGGCGGTGGGTGATCACGAGCTCGTGCTGGAGCTGAACGGCGCTCGCGTACGCCAGCCTGTGACCGTCGCGAGCGGCACGACGACGACTGTGGCCGTGCCGATGGCCGCTGGCCAGTTGCCCGCACCGGCGGCTCCGGTGCCGACCACCGGCACGCTCGTGGTGAAGGTCCCCTTCGAGATGCAGGTGTTCGAGGGCGACACCCTGCTCGGCCTGACGACGGCTCGCCTGCCGCTTCCGCCGGGCCCGCACGACCTCCGGATCGTCAGCGAGACGCTCGGGTTCCAGACGACCGCGCACGTCGAGATCGAGCTCGGCAAGGTGGCGCGGGTGCCGGTGGCCCTGCCGAAGGGCGCCATTTCCCTGAACGCCACGCCCTGGGCCGAGGTATGGATCGACGGAGCCAAGGTGGGCGAGACCCCGATCGGGAACTTCCCGATCACGATTGGCCCGCACGAGATCGTCTTCAAGAACCCCGATCTCGGCGAGCAGCATCAGGCCGCGACGGTGACGTCGGGCGAGCCGGCGCGGCTGAGCGTGGACATGACCAGGCCGCAATAGCGCGGGGAGCGCACCAGTGGGCAGAACACGCAGAACCGTCGTCGCCGGCACCATGCTCGTCATGGTGCTCGTGTGGCCGGCGGTGCTGCGAGCCCAGGATTCCGTCCAGGCCGCCCAGACGCTCTACGCCGCAGCCGCCTACGACGAGGCGCTCGCCGTTCTCGATCGGCTGGAGTCGGGCGGGGTGCCGCCGGCCGAGGTCCGTCGGGTCCAGGAGAACCGCGCGCTCTGCCTGCTGGCGCTCGGCCGCACCGAAGATGCCAGCGTGGCGATCGCCGCCGTGGTCAACGCGGACCCGCTCTATCATCCCGACGAATCCAGCGCCTCGCCGCGCGTGCGCACGGCCTACAGGGAGGTCCGCAGCCGGCTGCTCCCCGGGATCATCGAAGCGCGCTACCGTGAGGCGCGGGCGCTGTACGACAAGGAGCAGTGGACCGACGCGGTGCGAGAGTTCAAGGAAGTCGTGGCGCTGGCGGCGGACCCGGCAATCGAACCCGCTGAGGCGTCGGCGCTGGAGGAGTTCCGCGTCCTGGCCTCGGATTTCGGAGCGCTCGCCGAGGCCGCGGCGAACAAACCGGCCCCCGCGCCAGAAGGTCCACCGGCGCCGCCTCCGGCCGCCGATCCGCCCGCCCCACCACCGCCCGTCGTCGACTACAGTCGCGTCTTCGACGTGTCCGATGCCGGCGTCGTGCCCCCGGTCACCAGACGTCAGGACCTGCCCCGCTGGAACGCCAACGGCCGCCCGCTCCCGCGCGACGGCATGCTGGAGATCGTGATCAGCGCCACCGGCGTGATCGAACGCGCCACGCTGACCCAGTCGATGTCCCCGTTCTTCGACCGGCAGGTGCTGGAGGCGACGAAGAACTGGAAGTACGATCCGGCGCGCCTCGACGGCCACGCCGTGCGCTACCGGAAGACCATCCGCGTCAGCTTCCAGTGACGAAATGACGGGGCCGGCTGATACACTACGGCCCATGCGTCTCCGGGTGGCGGCCGCCACCATGCTCCTCGGGGCGACGCTTGGCACGGCTGCCTGCACGACTCCGTCTGGCGCCGAGCCGCCCAGGGTCGCCCACCCCGATATCGACCTTCCGCCCGACAGCGAGATCTCGCCGGGACACGTGCGTTCCGGGCAGACACTGGGCACGATTCTGGGGAGCCTCGATCTCGGTCCGGGCCAGGTCGAGGGCGTGCTCGCGTCGCTCGAGGGCGTGTTCGACGCGCGCCGCGTACGTGACGGCCAGGCGTGGCGCCTTCAGCGCACGGACGCGGCGCTGGTGCGCCTCTTCGAGTACGAGGTCGACGGCCGGAGTGTCCTTCGCGTGGTGCCGCGCCCCGATGGATCCGGGGAGTTCGTCGCGTCGCTGGTGCCCTACGACGTGCACACCACGACCGTCTCCGTCGAGGGCCGCATCGATTCCGGGACGCCGTCCCTCTTCGCCGCGATGTCGGCTGCCGGCGAGCAGCCCGATCTCAGCGTCGCGCTCGCCGATATCTTTGCCGGCGAGGTGGATTTCAACTCCGATCTCCAGCCCGGCGACGCCTTTCGCCTGACGACGGAGAAAGCCCAGCGGGATGGCCGATTCGTCGGGTACGGCCCGGTCGTCGCCGCCGCGCTCGACAACGACGGACGGCACCTGCTGGCGTTCCGCTACACACCGGAGGGCGGCAAGCCCGGCTACTACGACGCGCAGGGCCGATCCCTGCGACGGTTCTTCCTGCGATCGCCGCTGAAGTTCGACCCGACCGTGACCTCGGGCTTCTCGATGGGACGCATGCACCCCATCCTGCACCTCCGGCGCGCGCACCTCGGCGTGGACTACCGTGCCCCCGCCGGCGCTCCCGTCGTCTCGGTCGCGAGCGGCACCGTGGTGTTCGCCGGGTGGACCAGCGGCGGCGGCCGGACCGTGCGCGTCCGTCACGCCAGCGGCTACGAGAGTGGATACCTGCACCTGTCGGCGTTCGGGCCCGGCATCCGGGCCGGCGTGCGGGTGGACCAGGGACAGCTCGTGGGGCGCGTCGGCGCGACCGGCCTGGCCACCGCCCCGCACCTGCATTTCGAGCTGAAGAAGGCTGGCGCGCACGTGAATCCGCAGACCGAGCGGAGGAAGCTGCCACCGGGAGAGCCGATCCCCGCCGGCCAGCTCGAGGCATTCCGTGCGGCGCGCGACGAGGCGGCACGGCAGATTGGCGTCGACCTGGCAGAGCCTCCCGCCCCACAAGCCGTCGGCGCCAACTAATCCTGCATCTCGCCGATCACTCGGACTCTTCGAGAAGATCGGGTTCCATCCCAAAAGACGACTTGATTGGTCGGATATCTCGCGTTAGTATTCCTGTTTTTGAGACTGGATCTCAATTTGTTGTTGTCGAGCTCGAGCGGGAGCGGGAATGAGCGGAGTCCGAGCACTGGCGATTGCCGTCGCGGGTGGAATCTTGTGCGCGGCGTCCCCCGCGCTCGCGCAGGAGCCCGCCTATTTCGTCACGTATGACCATTACCTCGAGGAGCCCGGCAATCTCGAAGTCGCGCTGGCCACGACGACGGGGCTCCCCAGGCAGGGGCATTCCACGTATACCGCGCCCTGGCTCGAACTCGAGTACGGGGCGACCGGATGGTGGACCACGGAGCTGTATCTCGAGGGCGTCACGGGTGGCGACGGCTCGGCGTTCACCGGCTGGCGCTGGGAGAACCGCTTCCGACCACTGAAGACCGAGCATCGCATCACGCCGGTGCTTTACGTCGAGTACGAGAACATCAACGAGGCGAGCCGCATTCAAAAGGAGATCGTGAGCAGCGGCCCTCTCGAATTCGAGCCGGTGGACGAGCTGTCGATGGAGCACGCGCACGAGATCGAGGGCAAGCTGATCCTCTCGAGCGCGATTGGGGCGTGGAACGTGGCCGGGAACTTCACGATGGAGAAGAACCTGTCGGAAGACGAGGGCCTCGAGCTCGGGTACAGCATCGGGGCGTCACGGGTTATCGGCTCGCTGGCGCGCGCGGAGCGCTGTCGCCTGTGCGCCGAGAACTTCGCGCTTGGCGTGGAGCTCTACGGCGGACTGGGCACCGCCCGGGACTTCGGCCCGGGCGGGGCGCGGCATTACCTGGCGCCGGTCATCAGCTGGCAGCTGGGCCCCGCCTCGACGCTCAAGGCCTCGACGGCGTTCGGGCTGACGAAGGAGAGCGACCGTGCGCTGATCCGGGTGGGCTGGTCGTACGAGTTCGCCACGCAGAGGGCCCGCTGATGAGGACCGCCGGCAACGCCCTTCTCGCGCTGGTCGTGCTGGTCGGCCTCGCCGGCAGCCTGGCGTTCTCGGCGCAGCGGCCCGGCCCGGATCCGTCCGCCGGGTGGGTAGCTCCCGGATCCGCGGCGGGGCGGCCCAACCCGCTGGTCGCCGACCGCGCGCTCCTCGCCGGCGGCGCCAAAGTCTTCCAGGATCACTGTGCGCAGTGCCATGGTCCGGAGGCCGGTGGATCGGGGCGGGCGCCCGACCTCACCTCGGCCCGCGTGCAGAGCCAGAGCGACGGTGCGCTCTTCTGGAAGATCTCGCGCGGGAACGCCTATCGCGGAATGCCGACGTTCAGCTTCCTGCCGCAGGCCCGGCGCTGGCAGCTCGTGCACTACCTGCGGGTAGCCGCTTCGAGCAAAGCGGCGCGATAAGATAGGCGTCCGATGGCTGTCCTGTCTCCGTTTCGAGCACTGCGCCCCGAGCCGGGATCCGCGGCGGAGGTGGCATCGGTTCCCTACGACGTCGTGAGTACCGAAGAGGCGCGAGCGCTCGCTTCCGGCCACCCGCTCAGCTTCCTGCACGTGTCGCGTGCCGAGATCGACCTCGATGCCGGCATCGATCCCCACGCCGACGCGGTGTACGAGCGCGCGGGCGAGAACCTCGCGCGGCTGCGCCGGGACGCGCCCCTCGTCCGCGAGGAGTCGCCGAGCCTGTATTTCTATCGCCTGCGCGGGGGCGGCCACGTGCAGACGGGCCTCGCGGGCGCCTACTCGCTGGAGGACTACGACCGGAACGTCATCCTGAAACACGAGAAGACGCGGAAGGACAAGGAAGACGACCGCACGCGCCACATGATCGCGCTCCGGGCGCAGACCGGTCCCGTGTTCCTGACCTATCCGGCGGCCGCCGACGTCGATCGCCTCGCGGCCGAGGTGACCGGCCAGACAGCCCTCGTGGACTTCACGGCGTCCGACGGCGTACAGCACACGCTCTGGCGCGTGCCGGACGATCGCGTGCAGCCGGCCGTGGACGCGTTCGCGCGCATTCCGCACCTCTACATCGCCGACGGGCACCATCGGGCCGCCAGCGCGGCGCGTGCGAGGGCGGAGCTGGCCGCGGGCGGGGAATCGGGCGGCGCCGTCGATCGCTTTCTCGCGGTCGCCTTCCCGCACGACCAGGTCCAGATCCTGGCCTACAACCGGATCGTCAGGGACCTGGCCGGCAGCCGGCCTGGCTCGCTTCTTGAGCGGCTGCGGACGACGCATCGCGTGGAGGCGGGACCGTCCACGCCTGCGCACAAGGGCGAGGTCTCGATGTTCCTGGCCGGCCAGTGGTACACGCTCGTCCTCAATCGGCCGCCGGCGACGGCCTCCCCGGGCGACGCCCTCGACGTCTCGCTCCTGCACCACCAGGTCCTGGCGCCGCTGCTGGGGATCGGCGACGTGCGGACCGATCCGCGCATCGACTTCGTGGGCGGCGCCCGCGGTGCCGGCGCGCTCGAGCACGCCGTCGGCAGCGGGCGAGCCGCGGTGGCCTTCTCGATGCACCCGGTCGCGGTCGCCGAGCTGATGGCGATTTCCGACGCGGGCGAGATCATGCCGCCCAAGTCCACATGGTTCGAGCCGAAGCTCAGGGACGGGCTGCTCATTCACGAAATCTGACGGTTACCATGGTGGTCCTCGTCGCCGACGCGTTCGAACGGTCCGGCATCGACGGTCTGAAGGCGGCCGGGTGCGAGGTGTTCCACGACCCCGCGCTCTCGGGCGACGCGCTCGTCGAGGCGCTGCGCCACACGCGCGCCGACGTGCTCGTCGTGCGCTCCACCAAGGTGACCGCCGCCATGCTGGATGCCGGGCCGCTCGCGCTCATCGTCAGGGCCGGCGCGGGGTACAACACGATTGACGTGGCCGCCGCGTCGGCGCGCGGCATCTACGTGTCGAACTGTCCCGGACGGAATGCCGTGGCCGTGGCCGAGCTGGCGTTCGGGCTGCTCCTGGCGCTCGACCGGAGGATTCCGGATGCCGTCGCCGATCTCAGGTCGGGCCGCTGGAACAAGAAGGAGTACTCGAAGGCGGCCGGGCTCAAGGGGCGAACGCTCGGGCTGCTCGGCTACGGCAGCATCGGTCGCGAAATGGCGGTTCGGGCCCGTGCCTTCGGCCTGCACCTGGTCGTCTGGAGCCGCCATCTCGCCGGGAAGGCCGCCGACCTCGAGGCGCTGGGCCTCGACGACGGACGGCACGACCTGCAGGTGACGGTGGCGGACACGCCGGCCGCCGTCGCAGCGTCCTGCGACATCCTGAGCCTCCACCTGGCGCTCGCGCCCGAGACGCGAGGGCTCGTGGACGCCGCGCTGCTCTCCCGGCTGAAGCCCGGCGCGTTCGTGATCAACACCGCGCGGGCCGAGATCGTGGATCAGGCGGCGCTCGAGGCGGCCGCGCGGGAGCGGGGTCTGCGCGTGGCCATGGACGTGTTCCAGGACGAGCCCTCAACCGGCGTGGCCGACTTTTCTCCGGCGATCGCGCAGCTGCCTCAGGTGTACGGCACGCACCACATCGGCGCCTCAACCGAGCAGGCGCAGGAAGCCATTGCCGCCGAGACCGTGCGGATCGTCCGGAGCTTCGTCGAGACCGGCAAGGTGCCGAACGTGGTGAACCTGGCGACGCGGACGCCGGCGACGTGCCGGCTGGTCGTGCGGCACCGGGACCGGCCCGGCGTGCTCGCCCATGTCTTCGCGCAGCTTCGCGCGGCCTCGATCAACGTGCAGGAAACCGAGAACGTCATCTTCGAAGGCGCCGAGGCGGCCGTGGCGCGGATCAACCTCGACGGGCGGCCCAGCGAGGCCGTCCTCGCGCTGATCACGTCCGGCAACGAGGACATCCTCAGCGCGCAGGTCGTGGCACTCTGATCCCTGGCCCCTGATCCCGGCCCCTTCGACCGAAGTACAATGGGGCCCTTGTCTTCCGGAGTGCACTCATGACCATGACAGCCACGCGCGTCTTCAATTTTTCGTCCGGCCCGGCGGTGATGCCGGTGCCGGTGCTCGAGCAAATCCAGCGGGACCTGGTCGCGTTGCCGGGCGCCGGCATGTCGATTCTGGAGGTCAGCCATCGATCCAGGGTCTTCGAGGAGATCATCTCGAAGGCCGCGGCGACGCTGCGCGAGCTGGCGGGAATTCCCGCCGGCTACAAGGTGCTGTTCCTGCAGGGCGGCGCGAGCCTGCAGTTCTCGATGGTGCCGTTGAACCTGCTCGGAGCGAACCAGACGGCCGACTACATCGTGACCGGGTCATGGACCGAGAAAGCCGCCAAGGAAGCGAAGAAGGTGGGCACGGTGAACATCGCGGCCAGCTCGGCGGCCGACAAGTTCAGCCGTATCCCGCGACAGGATGAGCTGACGCTGACGCCCGGCGCGGCGTACGTGCACATCACCTCGAACAACACCATCGAGGGCACCCAGTGGCACCATCTGCCGGAGGTCGGCGACGTGCCGCTGGTGAGCGACGCCTCGTCGGATATCCTCAGCCGGCCGCTGGAGGTGAGCAAGCACGGGCTCATCTACGCGGGCGCGCAGAAGAACCTCGGCCCGGCCGGCGTGACGGTGATCATCATCCGCGAGGACCTGCTCGCGCGGTCGTCGAAGTCGCTGCACACGATGCTCAACTACGCCGTGCACGCCGAGAGCGGGTCGCTGTACAACACGCCGCCGTGTTTCCCGATCTACGCGGTGGGCCTGGTGCTCGAGTGGCTGAAGGGCCAGGGCGGCCTCGAGGCGATGGCCAGGGCGAACGGCCGCAAGGCGGAGGTGCTCTACGCCGAGCTCGATCGCACCGGCTTCTGGCGTCCGACCGCGCAGAAGGCGGACAGGTCGCTGATGAACGTCACGTTCCGGCTGCCGGGCGAGGAGCTGGAGAAGGAGTTCGTGAAGGCCTCGACCGCGGCAGGGCTGGACGGCCTCAAGGGGCACCGGTCGGTCGGCGGCGTCCGTGCGTCCATCTACAACGCGTTCCCGCTGGCCGGCATCGAGACGCTCGTGGAGTTCATGCGCGAGTTCGAGCGGACGCGCGGCTGACGGCTGAAGGGCGAGCCGTCGTGGCCCCCCGCGCCACGGCCGCCCGACGCTGTTGATGACTCTGCAGCCCGGGGACCGGCTCGGCCCTTACGAGATCGACTCGCTGGTCGGGGCGGGCGGCATGGGCGAGGTGTATCGCGCCCTCGATACCAGGCTCGATCGCACCGTCGCGATCAAGATCCTGCCCCCGGCGCTCACTTCCGACGACCATGCGCGGCGCCGCCTGGCGCGCGAGGCCCGCATCATCGCCGGCCTCAGCCACCCGAACATCTGCCCGTTGTTCGACGTGGGGCAGAGAGACGGCGCCGACTTCCTGGTCATGCAGTACCTGGAAGGCGAGACGCTCGCGCACCGGCTGTCCCGTGGCCTGCTGCCCCTGGAACAGGCGCTGCGCTACGGCGCGGAAATGGCCGCCGCGCTTGCCGCGGCCCACGCCGCCGGCGTCGTCCATCGCGACCTGAAGCCGGCCAACGTCATCCTCACGAAGACCGGCGCGAAGCTGCTGGACTTCGGGATCGCCAAGCCGCGGCCCGACCTGACGCGTGCCAGGGACGAGCCCACGGCGGAGCCCATTACGTCGGAAGGCTCCATGGCGGGGACGCTGCAGTACATGGCCCCGGAGCAGCTGGAGGGCATCGAGGCGGATGCGCGAACCGACATCTTCGCGCTCGGCGCGGTGCTCTACGAGATGGTGGCCGGCCGCCGCGCCTTCGAGGCGCGCAGCCAGGCGTCCTTGATCGCGCGGATCCTCCGGTCGGATCCGCCGCCCCTCGTGAGAAGCGGCGAGCCGCTGCCCGCCGGGCTCGACTACCTGATCCGCACCTGTCTCGCCAAGTCGCACGAGCTGCGCTGGCAGTCGGCCCAGGACGTCATGCTGGCGCTCCGGCGGATCGAGGAGGAGCGAGCGACCGCGACCCCGGCCCGGAAGCCCGACTGGGTGCGCCGCCTTCCCGAGTGGTGGCTCTATGCCGCCGGCGCGCTCCTGGTCGGCCTCGTCGTCCTCGGGATCGCGCTCGGCGTCCGGTCGTCCGCCGGGGCGCCGCCCGCCTCGCTCGCCCGGTTCGACGTCTCGCTGCCGGACGGGCTGGGATTCGACTGGCCCGACTGGCCGGTCGTGTCCCCCGACGGCCAGCGGGTGGCGTTCTCGGCGCGACAGCAGGGGCGCCGGCAGTTGTGGATCCGGTGGCAGGACGGCGAGGTCCGCCCGGTGGCCGACACCGAGGGCGCGGCATTCGCGTTCTGGTCTCCGGACAGCCGGTCGGTCGCGTTCTTCGCCGGCGGCAAGCTGAAGAAGGTCGAGACCACCGGCGGTCCGGTCACGGTGCTGACCGACGCGTACAGCGTGAGCCGGGGCGCCTGGGGGCCCGGCGGCGTCATCCTGTTCGTGCCACGGCCGAACGGGCCCGTCTATGCGGTGAGCGAGGCCGGCGGAGCCGCCAGGCCGGTGACCTCGCTGCGGAAGGGTGAGACGAGCCATCGGGTGTTCCGCGTGCTGCCCGACGGGCGACACTTCCTGTTCGGGACGTCAGGTTCGCAGCCGGGGACGTATGCGGGCTCGCTCGATGGCGGCGAGCCGAAGACTGTCCTTCGGGGCGTCACGGGCGCGACCTTCGTGCCGCCAGGGTATCTGCTGTTCAACCGCCAGCAGCAACTGCTGGCGCAGCCGTTCGATCTCGACTCGCTGGAGCCGCAGGGGTCGCCCGTGGCCATTGCGGACGGGATTGCCGGCGGCGCGTTCTCCGCCTCCGACACCGGGACCCTCGTCTATCGGACCGGCGAGGCCAGCGGCAGCCAGCTCGCCTGGATCCTGCGCGACGGCCGCCACGGCGGCGCGGTCGGCGCGCCCGCGTACAACCAGCAGGTCGTCCTGTCGCCGAGCGGCACCCGGGCCGCCGTGCAGCGGATCGACACCGAGACGGGCAACGCCGACCTGTGGCTCGTCGACATCGCGACGGGCATCGCGTCGAGGCTGACGCTCGACCCCGCGCTCGACGCGGATCCGGTGTGGTCGCCCGACGAGAGCCGCATCGCGTTCACGACCCTGCGCACCGGCACGGGGACGGTGTTCCTGCGCGATCTGGTGTCCGGCGGCGAGCAGCCCCTCATCGAGATGGCGCCGCCGCCGTCGTCCCAGCGTGCGGATGCCACGCCGTCGCTCGCGCCCGCCCGGCTTCCCGAAGGCATTGCCGTGGACGACTGGACGGCCGACGGCCGCCTGCTGATCGTCCGCACGTTTGGCCGGGCCGTGTACTCGGTGCCGTTCCAGGGCGACCGGTCGCCCACCCAGCTCGTGGACACGCCGTACGTGGAGGACCAGACGCAGGTCTCCCCCGACCGTCGGCTCGTCGCGTTCAACTCCGACGAGTCGGGCCGGTGGGAGGTCTATATCGCCACGTTCCCCGGGTTCACCGACAAGCGCCAGGTCTCGCTCGCCGGAGGCATGCAGCCGCGCTGGCGCCGCAACGGCGCCGAGCTCTTCTACCTGGCGGCCGACGGCACCCTGATGGCGGCCGACATCTCGACCAGCGGGCGACCCATGTCGGGCCTGCCGCACCCGCTGTTCCAGACGCGCCTCAGCCCGTCACCGAACGTGCCGCAGTACGACGTGACGTCGGATGGCTCGCGGTTCCTCGTCATCGAGCCCGCGCGCGCCGGCGGCGAGCCGATCACCTACGTGCTCAACTGGCAGGCGGCGCTCGGGAGGTGAATGGCGGGGCAACCGGCGTGAGGTCATATTCATCGCGACAAAAGCGCGTGCTGCTCGTGAGCATCCTGGCTTCGCTGGTGTCATTTCTGGACGGATTCATCGTCAACGTGGCCCTGCCGGCGATTGCGCGGGATCTCGGCGGCGGGCTGACCTCCCAGCAGTGGGTCGTGAATGCGTATCTCCTGACACTGGGGTCGCTCATGCTGCTGGCCGGATCCCTTTCGGACATGCTTGGACGCGAGCGCATTCTCACCATCGGCCTGATCGGATTCGGCGTGGCGTCGACGTTGTGCGCGCTGGCACCGAACCTGTTCTTTCTCCAGGTCATGCGGGCGTTTCAGGGCGCCGCCGGCGCGCTCCTCGTGCCGAGCTCCCTCGCACTGATCATGGCGAACTTCTCCGGCGCCGAGGAGGGGTCGGCCATCGGCACGTGGACGTCCTGGACGGTCGTCGCGGCGGTGATCGGTCCGTTGGTCGGAGGCTTTCTGGTGGACGCCATCTCGTGGCGCGCTATCTTCGGCATCAACGTGCTGCCTATTGGGCTCACTCTCTGGCTCATGCGCCCGCTCGAGGCGGCACCACACGCGAGAGGGCAGAATGCCGTGGATGGGGTTGGCGCGCTCCTCGGCGCGCTCGGCCTGGGGATGGTCATGTACGCCCTGATCGAGCAGCCCCAACGAGGTTGGACGAGCCCGTTGATCGTGATGCCGTTGAGCATCGGTCTGCTGGCACTCAGCGTCTTTGTCTGGTACGAGCAGCGTGCGACACAGCCGATGGTTCCGGTGGCGCTGTTTGCCAACCGGAATTTCCGCGTGGGCAATATCGCGACCGTGCTCATCTACGGCGGCCTGTCCGTCTCGACGTTTCTCGTCACGATCTTCGTTCAGGAGATCGCCGGCTATTCCGCATTGAGCGCCGGGCTCACGTTTCTTCCCGTCACCGCGCTGATGTTTCTTCTGTCGTCGTACTTCGGGAAACTGGCCGGAAGGTTCGGCCCCCGACAGTTCATGGCCGCAGGCCCCGTGGTCGGCGGCCTGGGCTGCCTCCTGATGCTCCGTCTGGACGAGGCGGCACGCTATTGGACCGATCTGCTTCCAGGGGTGCTGCTTTTTGGCGTGGGCCTTTCGCTGACCGTCGCGCCGCTGACGGCGGCGATTCTCGGGGCCGTCGACAAGCAGCAGTCGGGCATCGCCTCCGCCGTCAACAACGCGGCGTCGCGGCTGGCCGGGCTGGTCGCGATTGCCGTCATCGGCATCATCGTCGGTTCGAAGCTGACGGTTGCGGGATTTCACGCGGGCTTGGAATTCAGCGCCGCTCTGCTCGTTGCAGGCGGCATCGTCTCGGCGGCCGGGATCCGCAATCCGTCGGGCGGAGCCAGCGAGCCGACGAATCCGTCCGCCAGTTAGCGTCTTGGTTACGGCGTGGGCCAGCCTGTCGATCCGGGCGTGCGCGGCCGCCGTCCGAACGGCATCCCAGAGCACCTTGGGCGACATCCCGTCGCTCCATGGCATCCGATTCATCTCGTCCAGAGAACATCATCGGGATGCGGCACAAGGTCGTGCACGACTACCTCGGCGTGGACGAGGACATCGTCTGGCAGGTGGTAGCCGCAGATCTCCCGAAGCGCGTCGCATCACCGGAGCCGCTCGTCCCGCCCGCGTCGTGAGCTGAAGACACGCGGGCGCCGCTGCCCAGCGGATGTCCGGCAGCACGGTGACAGGCCGCGGCGTTCCCGTAACGGGAAGGATGTCCGACTCGGAAACCCCTGCGGCGTTACTCATTACCGACCCACATAACGACGCCACATCCCTCCGAGAGAAAGATTTCGAGTGAAGCAACCAGCGGCGCTGCGCATCAACCGAAAACCAGTGGCTCCCTACACCATCGGCGCGCCACTCGATCGGCGCGGCAGGCCTTTGTTCAGTCGATCCGAAGCGCGTCTGCCGGCTGAATCGAGGCCGCTCGGTTCGCTGGAATCGCGGCGGACATCATCGTCACGACACACAGCACCAGGCTGACGGCGACGAGCACGACCGGATCGTTCAGATTGCCGATCGACCACTGGGCGACAACCTTGTTAAGCCCCACGCTCAATGCGAGACCAGCGAAGAGGCCCGCGACGATGGCCAGGACCGCCGGCTGCACCGCAGCGTTGACGATGCGCCCGCGACCGGCACCGAGCGCCATACGGATGCCAAATTCCTTGAACCGGCACGACACCGCGTACGACACGACACTGTAGAGCCCGACGACTGCAAGCATCAGCGCAAACACCGCGAAGCCGAGCAACAGCAGCGTCACGAACCGTTCACGGGCCCAACCCGCGCTTGCCAGCTCGTCTTCCGCTGTGCGTACCACGTTCACTGGTTGATTTGGATCGACGGTACGCACCGCCTCCCGTCGATCGGGTCATCGACAGTGGATCGCGACTCGTCCGCAGGATCACATTCAGGGAATCGCTCAACATGAGCGTGTACGGCACGTAGATCGACGGCGCCGGCGGCTCATGGAGACCGACGTTGGGTGTGTCGCCGACCACACCGATGATCTCGAACCAGCCGTCGCTGCCGGGCGCCGCCAGCCTGAAATAGGTGGGTGACTTGACGTACTCGGGCATCCGAACTCGCCGTCCAATCGCGGATTCGTCAAGCCACAGCTCACGAGCCATCGTTTGGTTGACGACGGCGACGTGGGGCGTTCCGGCACTCTCTGAATCTGACCACACGCGGCCTCGAATGAGCGGGATCTTCATCGTCGCAAAGTAGTGGGCGCTGATCCGTTGGAGAATCGGTGCCTCGTCTCCTGTCATGTCCCGTCCGGGAACGTCGACCACCGACCGTTCGCCCGACCGGGGTGGTATCCCGCTGTAGGTGGCGAGCGCGACCGATTCGACTTGGGGCACGTCTGCCATTCGATTCCGGAGGCGCTCATAGAACGTGGCGCGGTCGGCCCATTCCGTGTGACTGGTCGTGGGCGCTGATCTGTCTGGAAGGTTGATCGACGCGATGATCACATGGTGCGGATCGTAGCCAAGCGATGTCCGGTACAGACCCATGAGCACCCGGACGGCCGCGCCGGTGCCCGCGAGCAACAGCACCGTCAGCGCAATTTGAGCCGCGAGCAGGAGATGATGCACTCGCCGGCTTTCGACGCCGGCGGTCGTCCGGGCAGTCGCCGTCAGGCGTGGGCGCGAAAACGACAAGGCCGGTGACAGTCCAAAGACCAGCGCCGACGCCATCGCCAAGGCCCGCACTGAACAGCAAGACCGGTACATTGACGGGCACGGCCATGAGGTTCCCGACCGGAACCGAATTGGGGGGCAAGAGCCTGAGCATAGCCGGCAGGCCCCAGTAACCCGCCGCAACGCCCAGTGCGGCGCCGGCGAATGCCAGGAGCAGCGATTCCACGAGGAGCTGCCTCATCAACCGTCCACGACTTGCCCCGATGGCGGCTCGCACGGCGAACTCATGCGCCCGCGAGGTCCCGCGCGCCAACAGCAGGATGGACACGTTCGCGCATGCGAGCAGGAGCAGCAACATAGACGCCGCGAAGATCAACAGGAGGGTCGGCACAAAGCCGGCCGCCCATTGTGTCTCCACCAGAGTTCGTACGAGCGGACGCACCTCCTTCGGAAAGCGTTGCGGGGGCTCCTTGGCGAATTGGTCGAAGAGCGGCTGAAGTCGCTGTTCGGCCATGCGTGGAGTGACGCCCCGCTTGAGACGGGCCTGGACGCTCCATGCGAGGTTCGGATCGAACGCGAGATGAATGGGAACGAGAATCTGCGGACCCGTGTAAAAGTATTGACGTGGCAGCACGCCAATTACGGTGTAGGGTTCGCGGTTTAAATGAGAGGGTCTGCCCCACGGCCTCAGGCCGCCCGCCGAAGTGTCGCTGCCAGAACCGATAGGTGAGCACGACGACCCGTTGGGGCTGCTCGCCCGCCGGCCCGTCCGCCTCGTTGAAGACTCGTCCGAGGAGGGGCGGAACACCGAGTACGTTCAAACCGTTTGCTGAAAAAACTGGGTGGGCACCGCTTCTGGGAGGTCCTGGCCGGTCAGCGTCATCTCCCAGGTGTTCGAGGCGAAGGCGCCGTCCAAGACTTCGCTGTGTTGAAGGGCGACGAGCTGTCGCGCCGTGACAAACAGACCACGCGGCTTGCCCTTGTCGATCATGTCAAGCCTGACGATCCGATTGATGTCGGCGAATGGGAAGGGATGCAGTAATGCCGCATTCACGATGCTGAACACCCCTGTAGCGGCGGCAACCCCGACTGCCAGGGAGACGACAGCCGTCGCGGCGAAACCGGGGCTCCGACGGAAGATACGCAGCGCATAGCGAAGGTCCTGCGACAATTGATCGAGCCAGACGGGGATCGTGACGGCACGCACGTCTTCTTTCACAAGCGCGACGTTGCCGAACTTCCGACGTGCCGCATCACGTGCGGCATCCGGCGTCATCCCACGGTCGATGTGCTCTTGCGTGTCGCGTTCGAGGTGATCGCGGATCCCGTCGTCCAAGCCGTCGAGATGATCGCGACGGCTCAAGCCGGCCTCAAACGCGCGCGATTGCCCGCGCGAGCGTCTTCCATTTGCTCGTTTCGACCGTGAGCTGCCGGCGCCCCTTGGGCGTCAGCCGGTAGTACTTCGCGCGGCGATTGTTCTCGGACGTGCCGCGATCAAACGTGATCCAGCCCCTTTTGAGTAACCGGTGGAGAGCCGGATACAAGGAACCCTGCTCAACTTGGAGCACATCGTCCGACGACCGCTCGATCGCCTTCGTGATGGCATGACCGTGGGCTGGGCCGAGACGTAGCGTTCGGAGGATCAACAGGTCGAGCGTTCCTTGGAGCAACTCGACTCGTCGCTCTTTTGTCGACATCTAGTGAGTCTAGGGAGTGTGGGAGCGAATGTCAATTTGAGGGTAACCGTTCGTTTCCGCGAAGCGCGCGCCCTGCCTCTGAGGGATGACGAAGGCAGCGGACCATCACACGAGACCGTCGGGCCGTGGCACGGTTGGCTAACTCGTCAGTGGCGTCGTTGTTGCGGCAGTGTGAAGTCTGATAGCTGAAAACTGAAAACTGACAACTGAAAACTGACGACGACCCTCACTGCCCTTCGGGTTCGCGCCGGCGACGCCCGCGCCGCCGCCGACGCCGCCGCGACCGATCGGCCACGACCGGTGCCTGCGGAAGATCCGCCGCCTCGAGGAATCCCTTCCAGTGCTCGTGCACCTCCGGGACGCGCCCATGGACCTCGAGCCAGGTCAGCGCCTCGCCGAAGGGACCACGGTGGATCAGCGCCCGGCGCGCGCGCGGCGAGGCCTCCAGATCCATCAGCCGATGCTGCAGGCCGATAATCTGGCGCAATCGCTCCACGTCGCGCCGCGGGAGCTGCATGCGCCCCAGCACGGCAGGGGGCTCGCGTTCCGGTTCGGTGCCGTCCTCGAACCGGCGGGGCCGGCGGCCGGCCGTGAACCCCTGGGGAACGAGCATCGTGCCGAGCAGGATCGGGTTGGTCAGTGATTCGGGAGTGGCCTCGAAGCGACGCCGGTAGCCGTCGAGCGCGGCGGTGAACGGCCAGAGTGCCTGCCCGCCGTCCTTCAGCAGCTCGGGCGCCAGGTGCTGGAGCAGCCCCACTTCGGCCAGCTGCCGGAACGCGCGCTCGGACGAGCCCGACCGCAGGATCTTGTAGAACTCCTCCAGCAGCCGCGCCGGCGAGGCCTGGCCGATCAGGTGTGCGTGCCGGCGGATAGCGTCAACGACCGGCGGATCGACCGTGAAGTCCAGCCGGGCGGCCAGGACGATGGCGCGCAGCATCCGGACCGGGTCCTCCTCGAACCTGACGTTCGGATCGCCGATGGACCTGATGACATGCGCCTCCAGGTCGCCGATGCCGCCGACGTAGTCGATGATGGCGAAGGTGCCGATGTCGTAGAAGAGCGCGTTCACCGTGAAGTCGCGGCGGAACGCGTCCTGCTCGGGCGTGCCGAACGTGTTGTCGCGCGGGTGCGCCCGCTGGTGATCGCGGCGGCCGGGCGCCTCGGCCTGCGCCATCTCCGCCGCCTCCCGTGCGGCCGCCTCCTGCTCGGCGAGCTCTTCCTCGCTCAGCTGACGCCGGAACGTCGCGACCTCGATCGTCTTCGTACCGAACTTGACGTGCACGAGCCGGAACCGGCGCCCGATGATCCAGCAGTTGCGGAACAGGCGCTTGACCTCCTGCGGATGCGCCGACGTGCCGATGTCGAAGTCCTTCGGCCGACGCCCGAGCAGCAGATCCCGCACGCTGCCTCCGACGAGGTACGCGGTGTGGTCGAACTGGTGCAGTCGGTTCAGCACGCGAAGCGCGTCGGGGTCGATTCGCGATCGCGAAATGCCGTGATCGGCGCGGGGAATGATCGTGGGGGTCACCATGCCCAGGCGGGCATTCTATCAAACGGTTCCCGGAGGCGCGGACCAAGTTACTGCGATTGCAGGAGTTATGGCTTGCAGCCTGCCCCGCCTGTAGGTACGATGGGGCGGCATGTGGCCCCGCCTCGCGGCCCTCCTCGGCCTGATCCTGGCCGCCAGTCCGGCGTTCGCCGACGACCGGCTGGCCCAGGCCCGGATGTTCTACAACCAGGAGCTGTATGAGCTGGCGATAAAGTCGGCCGCGGCCGTCCAGTCCGACCGTCAGGTCGCCGACGAGGCCGCGCTGATCGTCGCGCGAGCCAACCTCGAACGCTACCGCCAGACGCACGACGCAACGAACCTGACGGCGGCCCGGGCGGCGCTTCGCGCCGTGGACGCCTCCAAGTTGCCTTCCGATGAGCAGACGGAGCTGACCGTCGGCCTCGGCGAGTGGCTGTTCCTCGACGAACGCTATGGCGCAGCAGCCGAGCTGTTCGACACGGCGCTCGCCCGACCGGACGTGCCCGACACCCCCCGGGACCGCGTGCTGGACTGGTGGGCTACCTCGATGGACCTCCACGCGCAGGTGACGCCCGTCCACCGCTTCGAGCTCTACCAGCGCATCGTCGATCGGATGCAGGGGGAGCTGCGCGAGCGCCCGACCTCGGTGGCGGCGGCCTACTGGCTGCCGGCCGCGGCACGCTCGATGGGCGATCTCGACCGGGCCTGGACGGCCGCCGTGGCCGGCTGGCTCCGCGCCCGCGTGCTGCCGGCTCACGGGGCCGCCCTGCGCGCCGACCTCGATCGCCTCGTGCAGACGGCCATCATCCCCGAGCGCGCCCGCGAGCTGGCCGGCCCCTCGCACGACACCACGGACGCCGTCGCCGTGATGACGGCGGAATGGGAACACCTGAAGGCGGAGTGGAACTGAACCGCCTGCGCGCCCTGGTGTAGCGCCTTCAGGCCTGCCAACGGCCGGCGCGGGCAGACCTGAAGGTCTGCGCTACATGCGCTGAACCGCCTGCGCGCTCTCGTGTAGCGCAGGCCTTCAGGCCTGCCAACTCTGCGCGGGCAGACCTGAAGGTCTGCGCTGCATGCGCCCCGTGGTCAGGTCAGCGGCAGCTCGGTTGGCGGTAGTTCCGCCACCGTACCGTGCCGTCGCCGATGCCGCGCGTCCCAGGCCGTGCGCGCGGTCGTTGCGGTGAGGATCAGCGCGCCGCCCGCCAGCGGCCAGGCGCCTGGCGCTTCGCCGTGCACGATCCACGACCAGATCGGGTTGAGCACCGGCTCGAGCAGGAGCAGCAGGGACGCCTCGATGGCCGGCACACCGGGAATCCCCTTCGACAGGCAGACATACGCCAGCCCGATCTGGAAGACGCCGAGCGCGCCGATGATGAGCCAGTCCGCCGTGCGCGCGTCGACCACGGGCAGGGCGAGCGGCAGCGTCGCGAGCGCGGCCACGACGCTGCCGAACAGCAGGGCGGGCTCGATGGCCGCCGAGTCCGACGAGCGCGTGCCGAGCCACCTCAAGCCCATGACCGTCGCGGCCCAGGTGCCGCCGCTGGCGACCGCGGCGAGGTTGCCCGCGAACGGGTAGGGGGCGGTCCCCTGCGCCGGCTCCCGGCCGACGAAGAACGCGCCCAGACCGAGGGCCAGTGCGGCCAGGAACACGAGGTCGGCGCGGTGCACGCGCTCGCGCAGCAGGAAGGGCGATGCCAGCAGCACGTAGAGCGGCGCCGTATCCTGCAGGAAGATCGCGTTGGCCGAGGTCGTCAGCTTGTTGGCCTGGACGAAGAGGATGAGCGTGGCCGCGTAAAAGACACCCACCAGCAGCATGGGCGGCGACGGCAGGCGCCGCGCGCGGGGCAGCATGACGAAAAGCGCTGCCACGGCGACCGCGGAGCGGAAGCTCGCCACCTGCCACGCCGTGAGCGAGGTGGCCTTGATGGCTGCCCCGCCGGTCGAAAAGAGCGCTGCCGCAGCCAGCACCAGCAGCCGCGCCCGCAGGCCGTCGCCGTGTCGATGCACCGCCAATCGCCGCTCAATCGTCAATCGTCAATCATCAATTGTCAATTCTCAGTGCTTGGCGTCTTTCCAGCTCTCGCCCACCCCGACATCCACGTCGAGCGGCACGGCCAGCGCCGCCGCCCCCGACATTCGCTCGCGCACCAGGGCCGCGTACTCGTCCACCGCCTCGCGGCGCACCTCGAACAGCAGCTCGTCGTGCACGGTGAGAATCATCCGGCAGACCGGTCCCGAGGCGCGTCCCGCCGTTCCGGCCCGCCGCGACAGCTCGCCGTGCAGGTCGATCATCGCCAGCTTCAGGATGTCCGCGGCGGTCCCCTGGATGGGCATGTTCACCGTCATCCGCTCCGCGGCGGCACGAATCTGCCCGTTCCGGCTCGTGATCTCGGGCACCAGGCGGCGGCGCCCGTACAGCGTCCGCACGATCCCGGTCCGGCGCGCCGTCTCGATCGTCTGGTCGATGTAGCCGCGCACCTTCGGAAACCCGGCGAAGTACGCGTCGATGAACTCCTGTGCGGCCTGCTGCGTCACGCCGATGTCCTTCGACAGCGTGAACGCCGTCTTCCCGTACAGGAGCGCGTAGTTGATGATCTTCGCCCGGCGCCGCAGCTCGTGCGGGCCGAGGCCGCTGTCGGCGCCGAACACCTTGAGTGCGGTCTGATCGTGGATGTCCTCGCCGCGACGGAAGGCCTCGATGAGCGTCTCGTCTCCCGACAGGTGCGCGAGCACCCGCAGCTCGATCTGCGAGTAGTCCGCCGACACCAGCAGGTACCCGGGCTCCGCCACGAACGCCCGCCGGATCTCCCGGCCGAGCTGGGTGCGAATGGGGATGTTCTGCAGGTTGGGATCGCTGCTGCTCAGACGACCGGTGGCGGCCACCGCCTGGTTGAACGACGTGTGTACGCGGCCTGTTGACGGGTTCACGAGCAGCGGCAGGGCGTCGATGTAGGTGCCCTTGAGCTTCTGCAGCCCGCGCCACTCGAGGGCGAGCCGAGGCAGCTCGTGCGCCAGGGCGAGCTCCTCGAGCACCTCCACCGCCGTCGACACGGCGCGCGTCTTGCCCGTCCGGCGCAGCGCGGGCAGCTGCAGCCTCTCGAACAGCACCTCGCCCAGCTGCTTCGGCGACCCGACGTTGAACTCGAATCCAGCCAGCTCGAAGATGCGGCGGCTGAGCGTGTCCAGCTCCCGCTCGAATCGCTCGGATTGTGCCCCGAGCGCCGCCACGTCCACGCGGACGCCCGCGCGCTCCATCGCCATCAGCACGGGCACCAGCGGCCGCTCGAGGCGCGTCCAGACCTCCGTCAGCCCCTCGGCCTCGAGCCGCGCCAGGAGCGCCGGTCCGAGCTGGAGCGGGAGGTCGGCCCGCTCCCCCACGAAGGTCAGCACGGCGGGTGGCGCCAGGCGGGCGAGCGGCGTCATGCGCGGCCCCTTGCCGGTGACGTCCTGCTCGGTCAGAGCCCTGTAGCCCAGGTGCTCGAGCGCCGTGTCCTCGATGGTGTGCGCCGAGCGTGTCGGATCGATGAGGTAGCTGCCGATCATCGAGTCGAGGCCGAGGCCGGCCAGGTCCACCCCGTGCTGCGCCAGCACGACGGCGGCCGTCTTGAGGTCATGCCCCAGCTTCTCGATGGCGGGATTCTCGAGCACGGGCTTCAAGGCGGCCAGGATCTCCTCGAGCGGAAGGCCGTCGCTGGCCGGGTCGAGCAGCGTGCCTCCCGTGGCGCCGGCCGGCACGTACCGGGCGCGCTTGGGCGCGGTCGCGATTGCGATGCCGACGATGGCCGCGCGCATCGCGCTCGGGCCATCGGTCAGGACGTGCAGGCCGATCGGGCCGCCGCGACCCGCGTCGGCGGCGAGCCCGGCCAGATCGTCGGCCGACTCCACGAGGGCGTAGTCGGCGTCCACCGTATCCGCGGTGGGCGCGTAATCCATCAGGAGCGATCGGAAGCCGAGCCGCGAGAACAGGTCGTAGCAACGAGCGCGGTCCGCGCCCCGGTGCCGGAACGTGTCGGGCGCGAACTCGACCGCTACGTCGGTGTGGATCTGCAGGAGCGTGCGGCTCTGGCGCGCCAAATCCGCATTGGCCAGCAGGGCCTCGCGGTAGCGCTTCTGCGCCACGTCCGCGGCGTGCGCCAGCAGGTGCTCGAGCGTGCCGTGCGATGCAATCAGGTCGCGCGCGCCCTTCTCGCCAATCCCGGGCACGCCCTTGATGTTGTCGATGCTGTCGCCCATCAGCGCGAGCACGTCCACCACCTGCTCGGGGCGGACGCCGAACTTCTGGACCACGCCGTCGGGGTCGTACCAGGTGCCGTCGTCGCGCGGATTGAACACGCGGATCGGGCCACCGACCAGCTGGAAGAAGTCCTTGTCGCCGGTGACGATCACCGCCTCGAACCCGGCCGCCGCCGCCTTCCGTGCCAGCGTGCCGATGACGTCGTCGGCCTCGCAGCCTTCGAGGTTCACGATGGGGACGCCGAGCGCCTGACACGCGTCGTGCACCCAGGGGATCTGCTCGGCCAGATCGTCGGGCATCGGCGTGCGGTTGGCCTTGTAGTCGGCGGCGAGCTGATCGCGGAACGTGGGGCCCGCCAGGTCGAACGACGCGACGATGTATTCGGGGTGGTGATCGGTCAGCAGCTTCCGGAGCATGGTCACGAAGCCGTACACCGCATTGGTCGACCGGCCATCCGGACCGCTCAGGCCGCGGATGGCGTGGTACGCCCGGTACATCTGGTTGTTGCCGTCGATGAGGAACAGCCTCGGAGCGCTCATGATGACGTGATGATCGTCGGCGCAGGCGGGAAACGAGTCAGTATATCATTCGGCCGTGGGCGGCCGACGGCGCGGGACCCGGATGCATGCGCTCGCAGCCGTCGTGTTCGCGCTTGCCCTGGCCTCCGGCGGCTGTCGCAGCCTGCTCCCGATCGAATACGAGTACGACGAGCAGATCGACCTCTCGCTCGACGGGTCTGCCACCGTCTACGTGAACGGATCCGTGCCGGCGCTGGTGGCGCTTCACGGCATCGCACTCGACACCAGGGCGAACGCGAGGCTCGATCGCGACGCCGTCCGCGCCTTCTACGAATCGCCGCGCGTTCACCTCTCGCGAATCGGCACCTCCCGCCGTCACAACCGGCGCTTCGTCCATCTCCGCCTGATTGTCGACGACGTGCGAACGCTCGATCAATCGCTGGGCCTCGCCTGGGAACACATCACGCTCACCCGAGCGGGCAACCAGTACGTCTACACGGAAGTCGTGGGCCCGCCGGCGGGCCATCCCGTGCCGGACGTCGGGTGGACGGGAAGCGAGCTCGTCGCGTTCCGGCTGCACCTGCCGGCGCGCATCCGCTATCACAACGCGCCCTCGAAGCGCGTCGAGCGGGGCAACATCCTGGAATGGGTGCAGCCGCTCGGCGATCGGCTGCACGGCGTGCCGGTGCGGATGGAGGCCCGCATGGACCCCGAGTCGATCCTCTACAGCACGCTCGTGCTGTTCGGCGCGATGGGGATGCTCGTGGCGCTGACCTTCGGCGGGATCATCTGGTGGCTGATGCGCAAGGGGCGAGCTGACGCTGGCGGGTAGCGCCATATGGGTAGCGCCATATGTAGCGCAGGCCTTCAGGCCTGCCCCCGGGGCGCGGGCAGACGTGAAGCTCTGCGCTACATGCGCAACCCACGTGACTCCCTACAGCTTCTCCAGCGCGTCGCGCATCTCGGCATCCGTCTTCAACTCGTTCTTCACCGAGAAGGCGCCGAACGTGGTCGCCAGCGATCGCGCCTGCATCCGCTCCACGTTGTTGAGAACGACCCCCGTGAGCGTCACGCGGCCGTTCTGGACCACGATGTGAATGGGCGGGTTCGCCATCGCCGCGTAGTGCCAGAACGCGGCGTTGCCGTAGATGGCCCGCGCGATTCGGGCGCGGAGCTCGTCGTCGAACGGCGAGACCGGCAGCACCGTCAGGCGGTTCTCCACCGAGGAGACGCCCTGCACGCGTCCCACGAGGCGGCCGATGTCGTCCTTCTTGAACGGCATCGTCACAGCACCCGTGAGGATGGCCTGTCCGTTGTCACCCAGCTGCACGCTCACGTCGTCGAAGATCGTGAAGCGCGAATACTGCCGCACCTGGCTCGTGATGTCGTTGACGATCTGCAGGTTCCTGCGTTCCGGAACCACCTCGGCAAATGCCGAAGCCGAGAAGAGCGTGAGAACCAGCGCGGCGACGAATGTCCTTCTCCACATGACTGCCTGCCTCCGATTGCCGGCCTCGGGCCGGCGCGCTGACACCCTCTGTAGATCAAGGCGCGTGCCAGGCGGCGGTCGGAGGAATCGGCTGATTCCTGGCGTTCCCCCGATCGGCGGCGCCCGCCGGCGAGGACACCTGTCCTCGGAGGCCGCTCATCGGCCCTCACGGCCGTCGCCAACCGGAAGGGGGCGCGTTACAGCAGCACGACGGCGGTCGCCATGCCGGCGCCCACGAACAGCACCTGGCGGACCGCCGCAAGGCCCGAGGGGCTGCGGTCGTGCAGGTCGGGGATCAGGTCGGACATGGCGACGTACAGGAAGCTGGAGGAGGCGAGCGCCAGCATGTACGGCAGCAGGTTGGGGAGCACGTCCACCAGCAGCACGGCGGCCGCGGCGCCGACCAGGCTGGCCAGGCCGCAGGCGATGTTCCAGGCGAGCGCCTTCGCACGCGAGTAGCCCGCGTGCAGGAGGACGGCAAAATCGCCGATCTCCGACGGCACCTCGTGCGCGGCGACGGCCACCGCCGTGCTCACGCCAAGCGGCACCGAGATGAGCAGCGAGGCGCCGATGACCGCACCGTCCACGAAGTTGTGGACCGCCCCGCCAACCAGGACGAGCGGGGCCGACGTGCCATGGCGCTCGCAGTCGTCGGTGTGGCAATGGCGCCAGAGCACGAGCTTCTCGAGGACGAAGAACAGCAGGATGCCGGCCAGCAGCGTGCCGAACACCTGGACGGGCGGCGCGTGGGTCAGCGCCTCGGGCACCAGCGCCATCAGCGCCACGCCGAGCAGCGTGCCCACCGCGTAGCTCACGAGGCCGGGCACGAGCCGCGACCGCACGGCCGAGGGCAGCAGCAGGAGCAGCGCGGCCGCGAGCAGCCCGCCCAGGCTCCCGGCTATCGAGAGCCCGACGGCGCCGGCCAGGGGAGACACGGGGGGAGACTATAGCTGATTGCGCGAGGGCTCCGCGTTTTCAGCTGGCGATGTACCCACGCCGCGCGCGGACGTGGTACCGGCCGTCGCGGACCTCCACGCGGATCGTGTGCCACTGGCCGTCCTTCTTCGCGGCCGCCGGATAGGCGAGGAAGTACTGCCGGCTCAGCTCGTCGGCGATGTTGGCCGTCGCCGGATCGAGGTCGCGGGTGGACCGGACGATTTCCGTGCGGCCGCCGCTGTCGTCGGTGAGCTCGCGCAGGGCGGACGCATTCACCCGCTCGTTCTGCTGCCAGCTGCCGCCCCCACCCATCGGCCCGCCGCCAATCGGCGGCTGCCCCGGCCAGGGTCGCCGGCGTCCGCCCGGCAGCGGGAAGGGCAGCGGGAACCTCGGCTGCACCGGCGGCCGGGTGTAGGGACCGTTCGTGAACTGCTCGTCGCCGTCGATGCCCACCGCGTACACCAGCACCTCCGACTCGCGAATGACCTGTTTCAGCTCGGGAACGCTGATGCGGCTGTTCGTGTCGTTGCCGTCAGAGATCACGACGACCGCCTTCTTCCGGTTGCGGCCGGTGTCCGCGAGGGGCACCGCGTCGGCGAGCGCGTCGTACATCGCCGTGCCGCCGCGCGGGACGATCCGCGACATCGCCCTGCTCAGCCGCGAGCGATCGGGGGTCCAGTTCTCGACGAGGATTGGATCGTTGCTGAACCGGTACAGAAACACCTCGTCGTCGCTCCCCAGCAGGTCGAGCAGGAAGCGGTCGAGGGCTTCGGTGGCGTGGTCCCACTTCTCGCCGGCCATGCTCCCGCTCGTGTCGATCACGAGGCCGAGGCTCACCGGCACCCGCTCGGCGTTGAAGTGGGTGATCTGCTGCGGCACGTCGTCTTCGTAGACGACGAAGTCGTCCTGCGTGAGGCCGGAGACGAATCGCCCGGACGCGTCGGTCACGGTGGCCGTGACGTTGATCAGGTCCACGCCAGCGCGGAACTTGAAGCCGCTGCCATCCGGCCGCTGTGTCGTGCCCGGCGACTGCGCGGCCAGTGCCACGCTGGCCGCGACGAGCACCAGGCTCGCCGCGCCGAGCCTGAGATCTCGAGGGTGAATCATGCCGTCATCCTCACGCGCGCGCTACCGGGTGCCCACCCGTGGAACGGCGTCGAGCGACTCGTTGCGCCGATCGAGATGAGGAAGGATGCCCGCGTCGTTGCGAAAGCTGATGCGGTACCGGCCCACGGCGGTGCCGTCCGGAATCGTGATTGAAAAGGGCGACTCGTCTCCCGGCGCGAGGCGCGGGAAATCGAGCTCGGTGCGTCCGCTCGTCAGGAAGCTGCCCTGGCGATCGAAGACGAACGCGATCGCGGTCAACCCCGTGATCGCCTGCCCGCCTTCTGGATTGCGCACGAGGCCTGAAATCACGAGCGCGTCGCCATGGCGCGCGTGGCGCAGCGCCATCAGCTCCAGCGGCGGCGTCGTCTGCTGTGACACGGCGCTGGCCTCCACCGACGGCCGGTTCCAGACGTACACGCCGCCAAGCGCCAGCCCGACGACGAGCACGCCGATCAGCGGGATCAGCAGGAAGGTCGGCGGAGCACTCGACGGCAGCACGCTGCCGAACAGCCTCTCGTTGGCGCGAGCTGCCGTCGGATCGGCCGCCGGGGTCTCGGCCGTGTCGGCCGCCAGGCTCCCGGGAGCGACTGCCGCCGGGGCGCCCGGCGCGCCAAGCGCCTCGGCGAGTGAGGTGGCCCGGGCCTCGGATCGATCCCGTTCCTCGCGCGTCAGCCGGAGGACGTACGCCGCCAGGGCGCCGGCCACCGCGACGGCCACAAGCGTGATGACGACGAGGATCGCGATCATCTCCACACACCCTTCACCGCAGCCGGAACTCCATCGAGACCTCGACGACGACGTCCACGACCTTGCCGTGGAGCGTGGCCGGCGAGAATTTCCACTGGCGTACCGCCGCAATCGCGCGCTCGTCGAGGCCGTAGCCCAGGCCGTCGAGCACCTTGACGTCGCCCACCGCGCCGTCGCGCCGGACGACGATCTCCATGAGCACTTCGCCGCGGATGCCGCGGCGGCGCGCGTCTTCGGTGTAGTCCGGCTTCACTTCGCGCAGCAGCGACGGCGGGAGCACGCCGCTTCCCGGACGATACGGTCCGCCGCCGGTGCCGCCGCCTTCGCCCTCACCAATCCCCGCACCCTCGCCGCCTCCGACGCCGGTTCCCGCGCCCGTGCCGACGCCGCCGTCCTGTCCGGGGCCGCGACTGTCGGCCTGACTCGGCGACGGCTCCACCACCCCAGGTCGGTCCTGGGTATTCGCGGCAACCTGTACCACGGGCGCCACCACGTCCGGCAGCGGTTCGGGCTTCGGCGGATCGGGACGCGGCGGCGGATCGCCGAAGACTGGCGAGAGTCGCACGGGAACGGGACTGTCGAGCCGGTTGATGCCCTTGCGTTCCGCCTTCGGCGGAGGCGTCCGTGCCTTCTCGCCGCCCCCGCCTCCGCCGCCACCCGGTCCCGGAAGGGCGAGGTACACGAGTCGCATGGGCTCCGGTTCAACCGGCGACTCGGTCGTGGTGGTGGCGCGCGCGAGGCCGAGGGTCGTGATGAGCACGATGGCGCCGAGGAGCAGCACGTGCAGGCCGCTGGACACCGCGAGCGGCCCCCCGAATGCGGGTCGCGAGGCCGAACGGCGGCGGGAGAAGAGCGGCTGCGGCTCACGTGCCGCCAGGGCGACGTCGGCTGCGAGCGTGCCGCCGAGGAGCGCCCGGCCGGCGCGAAGGGCTTCGCTCCTGGCAATCCAGGTGATGCCGTCCCCGACGGGCAGCGCCCGGATGGCTCCAGCCTCCACCCACGCCTGGACGTCCGCGACCGGCGTGCCTGCCGCCCGGGCAAGCTCCGCGACGGAGAAGACGTCGGCCAGCGGGTCGTGGGACCTGGTCTGCATTGTTCGGCCACGGCTCGCGTCGTGGCTCCGGTCTGTCTACGCAAAAGGTCTGCCGATGGTCGCCGGGTCGAACCTGCTGCCGGACCGCCAGTTGGCTTCCGGCGAACGCTCGTTCGCCCCTGTCTGTCCCCCGCCCTGTCATCGCGACAGGGCATCGGATCACGGGCGGACGGCTTCGACGAAGGTGAGGCCCTCCCGGTCGCCGATGCTCCGCGCCCGGGTCCACCCGGCCCGGACCAGCCCGTCGACGATGCCAGCCGCATCGGGTGCGCTGGACGCCCGCCGGCCGAACCGCGACAGCAGACCGCTCGCACGCTGGCCGGCAATCACCACCAGGCGTCCTCCCGGTCTCACCGCGGTGAGAAGCGAGGCCAGGTCTCCCGACCAGTCGTCCTCGGCCTGCACGACCGCGAGGTCGAAGCCGGCCTCGCCGGGCGGCGCGTCCGCTGATTCGACCAGCAGCCCTTCGCGCTCGGCCCGCGCCTGGAGGGCGGCCGCGGCGGGGCAGACCACGAGGAGTCGGCCGGAGAGACCGACCCTGGCGGCCAGTGGCAGCAGCAGGTCGGCGTCGGATCCGGAGAAGATTGCGCGATCGCCGAGCCGGATGCCGGTCATGGCGACCACGAGCGGCTCGCCCGCTTCGGTCTTGCGCAGGAATGGCAGGTTCATTGAGATCAGGCCCTGTCCCGATTTTACGGGAGACGCCCGCCCCGAATCGGGGACTGTCCCCGCCTCCCGGCGGAATCGGGGCCTGTCCCCAAAAGGAGGGGTCCGGCCCGCTCAGCGTTCGAGGATCCCGTTCGGTGTCGGCCGGTAGTAAACGATTTCACGGGCTGATATAGTCCTTGACCGCATGAAACCCGCAGAGATCCGCCCGTCAAAGGGCAAGCTCGGCATCCTCCTCGTCGGCCTTGGTGCGGTCAGCACGACCGTGATCGCCGGCGTCTTCGCCATTCGGAAGGGGCTGGCCAAGCCCATCGGTTCGCTCACCCAGATGGGCACCGTCCGCCTCGGGAAGCGCACCGAGGGCCGCTCCCCGCGCATCGCCGACGTGCTTCCGCTCGCCGGCCTTGACGACGTGGTGTTTGGCGGGTGGGACCTGTTCGACGAGAACTCGTACGACGCCGCCAAGACGGCGGGCGTCCTCGAGGCCTCCCTGCTCGAGGCCATCCGCCCCGAGCTCGAGGCCATCCGGCCGTGGCCGGCCGTCTTCGACCGGCAGTACGTGAAGCGACTCGACGGCCCGAACGTGAAGAAAGGGAAGACGAAGAAGGATCTGGCGGATCAGGTGATCGCCGACATCCGCAGCTTCAAGGCCGCTCACCAGCTCGATCGACTCGTGATGGTGTGGTGCGGCAGCACGGAGATCTTCCTGCAGGAATCAGCCGTGCACCAGTCGCTCGAAACGCTCGAGGCCGGACTCGAGCGGAACGACCCGGCAATCCCCTCGAGCATGATCTACGCTTACGCGGCGCTCAGGGAAGGGATCCCGTACGCGAACGGCGCGCCGAACCTGACGTGCGACGTACCGGCGATGGTGGACCTCGCGCAGGCCAACGGCTCGCCGATCGCGGGCAAGGACCTCAAGACCGGCCAGACGCTGATCAAGACGATCATCGCGCCGGGCCTGAAGGCGCGCCTGCTCGGCGTCCAGGGCTGGTACTCGACCAACATCCTGGGCAACCGCGACGGCGAGGTGCTGGACGATCCCGAGTCGTTCAAGACGAAGGAGGAGAGCAAGAAGTCGGTCCTCGACTACATCTTCCAGGCGCACCTCTATCCCGATCTCTACAAGGAGATCCACCACGTCGTCCGCATCAACTACTACCCGCCGCGCGGCGACAACAAGGAAGGCTGGGACAACGTGGACCTGGTCGGGTGGCTCGGCTACCCGATGCAGCTGAAGATCAACTTCCTGTGCCGCGACAGCATCCTGGCTGCGCCCATCGTCCTGGACGTCGCGCTGCTGCTCGACCTGGCGCAGCGCGCCGGCCTGTCGGGGATCCAGGAGTGGCTCTCGTTCTACTTCAAGAGCCCGCAGCACGCGCCGGGGCTCTACCCGGAGCACGACCTGTTCATCCAGCTGATGAAGCTCAAGAACACGATGCGCTGGATGCTCGGGGAGGAGCTCATCACGCACCTGGGGAGGGAGTATTACGATTGATCATTGACGATTGACGATTTGACGATTGACGATTGGCGATTGGCGAGTCGTCACTGTGCGCGCCGGGCCGCGAGCTTCCAGCCCGCACGCGCTACCAGCACGAGCAGGACGAGCATGGCCAGCATGCCGGGACCCGTGCGCATGATTCGAAGCAGATCGAAGCGGCCGACCGTCCCGCCGGCTGAGGCGATCAGCGCGGCCGGGTCGTAGCCAACGCCCTCGCGGAACACGCGCTCGACTGCCTTGATGTTGCCGATGTTCGTCGAGAGGTCGCCGCGCAGCACGACCAGATCGGCGTCTTTCCCCGGCGCGATCGTGCCCAGGCGGTCCCGGACCCCGAGGAGGGCGGCCCCATTGGCCGTTCCGATCCGGATGGCGTCTTCGGCCGTGAAGCCGGCTTCGACGAGCAGCTCGATTTCGCGCTGATCGGCAAACCCCGCGACGACGCCGCCCCACCCCGTGGGATCGGCCCCCGCGACCAGTCGACCTCCCGCGGCGACGAACGCGCGCTCGAAGGCCATCTCCTTTCGCAGGGCGGTCGCCCACAACCCGGTGTTCATGCGCGTCGGGTCGGTGAAGTCCGCCAGCTCCGCCCGATAATCGTCGCGCCGCCCGGGCGCGAGCACGTCGATCGTACGCGGGTCCACCGCCCCGTGGCGCGACGTGTAGGTCTCGAAGACCGCCAGCGTCGACGTGACGGTGACGCCGTGCGCGACGAGCGTCGCGATCGTCTGGCGCAGGGGGCCGGCGCCAGGATCGAGGTACGCGACGGTCTGCAGAGTTGGGAGCAGGCTCGGGCACTCGTCGGGGCGTTTGTCTCGATTGAACTCGGTATCGACGAGCAACCCGTGCTCCAGGTTGTCGATGCCGAGCGACGCCGCCTCACGAAAGCCGACCGCACACAGATGGCCCGTCACCTGCAGGCCGCGCGCGTGTGCCGCGCCGACGAGGGCGCGCAGTTCCCCGGCGCGAAGCGACGTGTAGGCCTTGAACGACGTGGCGCCGGCATCCGCCCACCGGTCGACCTCGGCCGCAATGGCCCCCGCGTCCGGCGCGCCCCTCCCGGCGGTGAAGTACGGGCTTGTGAGATGTATTCGCGGGCCGGGCGCACGTCCCGCGTCCACGGCCTCCTTCATGCGCCGGTCGCCGGCGAAATCCATCGTGCCCGCAGTGCGAATGGTCGTCACCCCGCTGGCCAGATAGAGCGCGGCGAACGGCGCCTGAGCCGACCAGCTGCCCTTGCGCTCCATCTGGTAGAACAGATGCTCGTGCAGCCCGACGAGGCCGGGAATGACTGTGTGCCCCGCCACATCCCAGACCGGCACGCCCGGCGGCGGATGCACCGCAGATGAATCGCCCACCGTGGCAATCTTCCCGTCGCGGAGCACGACGGTCTGGTCCGGCCGCGCGGGCCGTCCGGTGCCATCGATGACCTGCGCGTGCACGAGCGCGATCGGTCCCCGCGTGACGACGAAGGAGTCAGCCGGGGATCGGCCGCACGCGACCGCAGCGAGCAACACGCAGAGGAGGGGCGATCGACTCCAGAGACGCCCGTCGAGCAGTCTCGACGGAATCGTTCGGCATCGGTCCGGCGGTCGCATCACACGATGCATCGACCTCGGTTCGCGGGGAGCGTCTGCAGCGTGCGCGATTGCCCCTCGTGCGTCAAGGGACCGGGCGCACACGATTGCTCGCCGCGTCACGACAGTTTTGTTAGACTCTGCCCATGCAGGGCTCGCGACTCCAGCCGGTCATCCTCGGCGGCCTCTTCATGGGGGTCCTGTCGGCACTTCCGATCGTCAACATCGGGAACTGCTGCTGCCTGTGGGTGATTGGCGGCGGCATGGTCGCGGCCTACCTGCTGCAGCAGTCGCAGGAGGCGCCTGTCGCGGCAGGCGACGGCGCCGTGGTCGGCCTGCTGGCCGGCGTGGTCGGCGCCGGCGTGCATCTCGTCCTCTCGATCCCCCTGGCGTTCATCACCGGACCGATGCAGGCCCGCATGATGCAGCGCGTCCTGAGCCGGGCCAACGACATGCCCCCGGAGATGCGGCACATCGTCGAGTCGTTCGGCGCCGGCGCCGCCGGATCGATTATCGGGCTGCTCATCGGCTTCGTGTTCATGCTGGTGGTGGGCGTGATCTTCGGCGCGCTGGGCGGGATGCTCGGCGCGCTCTTCTTCAAGAAGGACCAGCCGCCGCAGCCGCCGCCCCCGATGGGCCCGGGCGGGCCGCCGACCTACCCGCCGCCGTTCAACCCGCCGCCACTGCCACCGCAGTAGGCGGTGAGGCGGTGTTGCGGTGCCCGCACCGCGCAGGCCGAACCCGCGAACCCGCGAACCCGGGAACCGGAACCCGAGAACCCGAGAACCCGAGAACCTGCCATTCCGCACTCCGCACTCCGCATTCCGCAGTGGTAAAGTGCCCGTTATGGCAGACGACCAGACGCTCGCCGAGATCGACGCCCTGCTGCAGGAAGACCGCCTCTTCGAGCCGCCGGCTGAGTTCGCCGCCACCGCGCACGTGAAGGACCCGGCGGTCTACGAGGAGGCCGAACGGGACCCGGAGGCGTTCTGGGCCCGCTTCGCCTCCGAGCTCGAGTGGATCAAGCCGTGGACGAAGGTCCTCGACTGGAAGCCGCCGCACGCCAAGTGGTTCGTCGGCGGCAAGCTCAACGCCAGCGTGAACTGCCTCGACCGCCACGTGCGCACCTGGCGTCGGAACAAGGCGGCGATCATCTGGGAAGGGGAGCCGGGCGACCGCCGGACCATCACCTACCGCGAGCTCTACCGCGACGTCTGCCAGTTCGCCAACGTCCTCCGCTCGCTCGGTGTGCGCAAGGGCGATCGCGTCGCCATCTACCTGCCGCTCATTCCCGAGCTCGCCGTGGCGATGCTCGCCTGCGCCCGCATCGGCGCCGTCCACAGCGTCGTCTTCGGGGGCTTCAGCGCGGAATCCCTGCGCGATCGCATCAACGACCAGCACGCCCGCGTCCTCGTCACGGCCGACGGCGGCTACCGCCGCGGCAACGTGGTGCAGCTCAAGCGCGTGGCCGACGAAGCGCTCGAGCACGCGCCCTCCATCGAAAAAGTCGTCGTGGTCCAGCGCCGCACGAGCCCGTTCACCGAAGACATGAAGGAGGGCCGCGACCACTGGTATCACGAGCTGATGCGGAAGGCGCCCGTCGAGTGCGAACCGGAGCCGATGGACGCCGAGGACATGCTCTACATCCTCTACACGTCCGGCACCACCGGGAAGCCGAAGGGCATCGTCCACACGACCGGCGGATACCTCACCGGGTGCTATGCCACCACCAAGTGGGTGTTCGACCTCAAGGAAGAGGACGTCTACTGGTGCACGGCGGACATCGGCTGGGTCACCGGTCACAGCTACGTCGTCTACGGGCCGCTGGCCAACGGGGCGACCGTGGTGATGTACGAAGGCGCGCCCGACTTCCCGCACAAGGATCGCTTCTGGGAGATCGTCGAGCGCCATGGCGTGACCATCTTCTACACGGCGCCCACCGCGATCCGCGCCTTCATGCGGTGGGGCTCCGAGTGGCCCGAGCGCCGCGATCTCTCGTCGCTGCGGCTGCTCGGATCGGTGGGCGAGCCGATCAACCCGGAAGCCTGGATGTGGTACCACCTCTACATCGGCCACGAACGCTGCCCGATCGTGGACACGTGGTGGCAGACCGAGACCGGCCACATCCTCATCACGCCGCTGCCGGGGATCACCAGCACGAAGCCCGGATCGGCGACGCGTCCCTTCCCGGGGATCAAGGCGGAAATCAGGCACGACAACGGATCCGAAGTCCGCGTCGGCGGGGGCCTGCTCGCGCTCACGCGTCCCTGGCCGGGTATGCTGCGCACCATCTACGGCGACCCCGAGCGGTACGTCCAGCAGGTACTGGAGCCGCTGGACCAACGACGTCTACTTCACCGGCGACGGCGCCAAGCGCGACGAGGACGGCTACCTGTGGCTCCTCGGCCGCGTGGATGACGTCCTGAACGTGGCCGGCCACCGAATCGGCACGATGGAGGTGGAGAGCGCACTCGTGGATCACCCGAAGGTGGCCGAGTCGGCGGTGGTCGGGCGCGGCCACGACATCAAGGGCCAGGCGGTCGCCGCGTTCGTCACCCTGAAGGAAGGCGTTGCCGTGAGCGACGCGCTCGCCGACGAGCTCCGACAGCACGTCGCGAGGAAGATCGGCGCCATTGCGCGTCCCGACGACGTGATCTTCGCCGCCGACCTGCCGAAGACCCGCTCCGGCAAGATCATGCGCCGCCTGTTGCGCGACATCGCCGAGGGCAAGGCGCTCGGCGACACGACGACCCTGGCAGACCCGGCGGTGGTGCGGATGCTCAAGGCGAAGTACGAGGAGAACGAAGGGTAGCAAGGTGCAGCGGGTGCAACCGCTGCAGTAACCGTATGTAGCGCAGGCCTTTAGGCCTGCCCGACCCCAACCGCGGGGACCCTGCCGGAACTGCCCGGTTTCGGGGCCCGTCTATAGTGAAGTCTATGGGCATCATCGAGACGCACGACCTCTGGAAGACCTACGTGATGGGCAGTGAAGAGATCCACGCCCTGCGCGGGGTCGACATCGACATCGACAAAGGTGAGTACGTGGCCATCATGGGGCCGTCGGGGTCTGGCAAGTCCACCCTGATGAACCTGATTGGCTGTCTCGACACGCCCACCCGGGGCAGCTACCTGCTCAACGGCAAGCAGGTGAGCGAGATGAACGACAACGAGCTGGCGCGGATCCGCAACGAGGAAATCGGCTTCGTCTTCCAGACGTTCAACCTCCTCCCGCGCGCCTCGGCGCTCCACAACGTGGAACTGCCGCTCATTTACGCCGGCGTGCCGGCACGAGAGCGGCAGGAACGGGCCCGCGACGCGCTGGACCGCGTGGAGCTCAGCGATCGCATGATGCACAAGCCGAACGAGCTCTCCGGCGGCCAGCGGCAGAGGGTCGCCATCGCCCGCGCGCTCGTGAACAGCCCCTCGATTCTCCTGGCCGATGAGCCCACCGGCAACCTGGACTCGAAGACGGGCGTCGAGATCATGAACCTCTTCGAGCGGCTCCATACCACGGGCAATACCATCGTCCTCGTCACCCACGAGTCCGATATCGCCGCCCACGCCCACCGCGTCATCCACATCCGCGACGGACAGGTCGAGAAGGACGTCCGCTCGGCCCACATACACCCGGCGACCGTGTCGTAGGGAACTCGCCAGACCCCTAGATCGTCTACAATCACGATTGTAGATAGTCTAGGCATATGGGCAAACCCACCGATCTGGTCCAGGGCACCCTGGATCTGCTGATTCTGAAGACGTTATCGCTGCAGCCCGCGCACGGCTGGGCGATCGCCAAGCGCATCCAGCAGGTGTCGAGCGACGTTCTGCAGGTGCAGCAAGGCTCGCTGTACCCGGCGCTGCACCGGCTGGAGCAGCAGGGCTGGATTTCGGCGTCGTGGTCCGAGACCGAGTCGGGCCGGCAGGCCAAGGTGTACCAGCCTCACCACCGCCGGCCGGTCGCAGCTCGGTCAGGAGCTCCAGAGCTGGGCCCGGCTGTCGGCAGCGGTCAACGCGGTCGTTGGCAACATGTAGCGCGGCCCTTCAGGGCCGCAAGATGCGGGGCTGAAGCCGCGTGCTACACGCGAACCGGGGGAGGCCGAACCACATGCGCCTTCGTGACGCCGTCATCCTTCGCCTTCGTTCCCTCTTTCGCAGCGGCTCCGTCGAGCGCGAGCTCGATGCCGAGCTGCGGTTCCACCTCGATCAGCACACCCGCGAGCTGATCGAGCAGGGCGTGCCGCCAGACGAGGCGCGCACGCGGGCCATGCGCGCGTTCGGTGGCGTGGATCAGATCAAGGAATCGGTGCGCGACACCTGGCACGTGCGCGCTCTCCGGGATCTCGCGCAGGACCTGCGCTACGGCGCCCGCACACTGCGGCAGGCCCCCACCTTCAGCCTGGTCGCCGTCCTCACGCTGGGGCTCGGCATCGGCGCCACGACCGCCATCTTCTCGGTGGTCGACGGCATCCTCCTGCGTCCGCTCCAATACGCCGACTCGGACCGCATCGTGATGCTGCTCAGCCGCTTCACGAAGGACGGACACGTGACGCAACGGCTGTCGGGCGGAGACCTGCAGGACGTCCGGCGCAGCGTGGACGTCTTCGACGCCCTCAGCGCCTACAACGGTGACGAGATTGGCGTGCGGGCCGGCGATCGCGCGGAGCTGACGGGCACGTGGTTCGTGAACACCGGCTTCTTCAGAGTGTTTGGCGTGAAGCCGCAGGCCGGCCGATGGCTCGAGTCCGGGGACCTGAATCGGGCGGTGGTGATCTCGGCAGGCTACGCCGAGCAGCACTTCGGCTCGGCTGCCGCGGCACTCGGCCGCACGCTCGACATCGATACGCACTCGTACGAAATCGCGGGCGTCATGCCCGCCGGGTTCCACTACCCGCGGCTGGCCGACGTCTGGGTGCCTGCGCCGGAGCAGCCCGACAACGTCGACCGGACGGCCTACAACTACCCGACTGTCGCGCACCTGCGCGACGGCGTGAGCCGCGAGAGCGCCAATGCGGCGCTTGCGGTGTTCAGCGAGCACCTCGCCGCGGCGTACGCGGACTCCAACGCCGGGAAGGTGATCGCCGCCGTCCCCTTGCAGGAGCGGCTCGTCGGGCCGCTGCGTTCGACGCTGTTCCTGCTGTTCGGGGCGGTCGGTCTGCTGTTTCTCATCGCGTGCGCCAACGTGGCGAACCTCCTGCTCGCCCGAGCCACCGCGCGGTCTCGCGAGATCGCGCTGCGGTCCGCGCTTGGCGCCGATCGCCTCCGGATCGTGCGGCAGCTCACGGTGGAGAGCCTGCTGCTCGGCCTGGCCGGCGGCGTGCTCGGTCTCGCCGTTGCCTACGGCGGCACGCGATCGCTGATCCGCCTGGCGCCGGTGGACCTGCCGAGGCTCAACGAGGTTGCGGTGCACCCCGCCGTCGTGGGGTTTGCCGCGCTCGCGTCGGTCGTTGCCAGCCTGATCTTCGGGCTCGCACCGGCCTGGCAGGCCACGAAGACGGATCTCAGGGAACGGCTCACCGAAGGCGGCACGCGCGGCGCGATCGGCGTACGCTCCAACCGGCTGCGCACCGGCCTCGCCATGGTGGAGATCGCGCTCGCCGTCGTGCTGACCGTCGGCGCCGGCGTCCTGTTCCGGAGCTTCATGGCCTTGTCGTCGGTGGACATCGGCTTCCACACGGCGGACATCCTGGTGGCCCGGGCCAACATCCCGACGACCGACGACATCGCCGACCAGCGCCGCGCGGTCGACCGCTTCGAGCGGCTGTTCCCCGCGCTCCGGGCGATCCCCGGAGTCGCGTCCGTGTCGGCCGCGGTCGGCCTTCCCATGGGACCGACGGGGTCGAACGGCGCGTTCGCGGTCGAGGGGCGCCACACCTTTGCTCCAGGCGTCCAGCTGCCTTACGGCAACTTTCGCCTCACGAGTCCCGGGTTCTTCTCGACCATGGGGATCCCGCTGCGGCACGGGCGCGACTTCACCGCGGCCGACGGCTACGACGACCCTTTCGTCGTGATCGTCAACGAGACGCTGGCGCGCCAGGTGTTCAAGGGCGAGGACCCCATCGGCCACCGCATCCAGTGCGGGCTCGACTCCCTCAAGTACATGACGGTCGTCGGCGTGGTCGGCGACATTCGGGAGGATCCCGGCACGGCGCCGGTGCCTGAGCTCTACATGCCGATCGCCCAGCACCCGGGCCGAGGCAGCCTCGTGGAGCTGGTCATCCGCGCGCGCGTGCCTCCTGGCACTCTCGTGGAGACGGTCCGTGAGCGCATCAGGCAGGTCGATCCGGTCATCGCCACGACGTTCACGCCGTTCGATCGGTTCGTCACCGCCGCCGTGGCGACGCCGCGGTTCCGGGCCTGGCTGGTCGGCGTCTTCGCGGGTCTCGCGCTGCTCGTCGCCGTCGCAGGCGTCTACGGGCTGCTGACGTACCTCACCGCGCAGCGCACCCCGGAACTGGGCGTTCGCATGGCCCTCGGCGCAAGCGCGTTCGAGGTGGTCGGCCTGGTGCTCCGGAGGGCGGCGGCCATCGCTTGCGGCGGGCTCGGCGTGGGCCTCACGCTGTCGCTCATCTCGAGCCGCGCCCTGACGACGATGGTCTTCGGGACGCAGGCAGTCGACCTGGCGACCTATGCGTGGGTGGCCGCAATCGTGCTCGCCGTCACGCTGGCCGCCGCCGCCGTTCCCGCCTGGCGTGCGTCGCGGATCGATCCGCTTTCGGTGCTCAGAGAGCAGTAGCGCGGGGGGGGAGCTGGGGAGCTGGGGGGCTGGGAATCTGGGGATCTGGGGATCTGGGGATCTGGGGATCCGGGTCAGACCGCGGCCCAGTGGCCGGGCGCCACTTCGCGCAGAGGCGCCAGGCGGTCGAATGCCGATTCGTCCACGCGAATCCGCTCGCGGCGGACCGACGGATCCGGCACCGGTACGGCCGAGAGCAGCGCCCGCGTGTAGGGATGCCGGGACGACGCGAACAGCGCGGCCGTCGGCGCCATTTCGAGGATTCTCCCCCGATACATGACGGCCACCCGCGTGCACACGCGCTCGACGACACCCAGATCGTGGGAGATCAGCAGGTAGGTCAGCTTCAGGCGGTCCTGCAGATCCATGAGCAGATTGAGGATCTGTCCCTTGACCGAGACGTCCAGCGACGACACGGGCTCGTCGGCGATGACGAACGACGGCTCGAGCGCCAGCGCCCGCGCCAGCCCGACGCGCTGCCGCTGGCCGCCGCTCAGCTCGCGCGGGTAGCGGCGCACCCAGGCAGGGTCGAGCCCCACCAGCGTCAGCAGCTCCTCGACGCGCCGTCGCCGATCGGCCGACGTCCCGATGCGGTGCACGGTCAACGGCTCCTCGACGCTCGCGCCGATTCGCATCCGCGGGTCGAGCGAGGCATACGGATCCTGAAAGACGATCTGAAGCTCCCGGCGCGCGGCGCGCAGCCGCGCGGGGGAAAAGTCGAGCACGTTCTCCCCGCGGACGCGGACCTCCCCGGCCGTCGGCTCGATCAGCCGCAGCATGCAGCGGCCGAGGGTCGTCTTGCCGCTGCCTGACTCGCCGACGAGGCCGAACGTCTCACCCTGCTCGATCGCGAACGACACGTCATCCACGGCGGGCGTCGTCGAGGGTGGCCGCAACCAGCCGCGAGACGAGGCGAAGCGCTTCGTGAGGTGGCGGACCTCGACGAGGGGCGTCACCGCGCGGCTCCTTCGTGGAGGACGCAGCGGACCGTGCGATCGCCGGGCAATGTCGTGACGCGCGGAACCGCGGCGCGGCACGCCTCGACCCGCGACGGGCAGCGTGGCTCGAATGCGCAGCCGGGCGGCAGGCGGCCCGGTTGGGGCACGGCGCCCTCGATTGTCTCGAGCCGGCGGCCGCCAGTCGGCCGCGGAATCGAGGCGAGCAACGCGCGGGTGTACGGGTGCGCCGGCAGCCGGAACAGATCCGGCGCCGGTGCGTTCTCGACGATGCGCCCGGCGTACATGACGGCCACGCGCTCGGCCATTTCGGCCACCACGCCCAGGTCGTGCGTGATGAGCAGCAGCGCCAGGCCGTAGCCGGCGCTGAGCTCGCGCAGCAGGTCCAGGATTTCGGCCTGGACCGTCACGTCGAGCGCGGTGGTCGGCTCGTCGGCGATGAGCAGTGACGGCCGGCACGCCAGGGCGATCGCGATCTGGATGCGCTGCTGCTGGCCGCCCGAGAACTGGTGCGGGAACTCGTGCGCACGCCTCCCGGCGTCAGGCAGGCGGACCGAATCCAGCAGCTCAACGGCCCGGCGGCGGGCCGCCGTCCAGTCGGCCAGGCCGTGCGCCACCAGCGTCTCGGCGATCTGATCGCCGACGGCAAACACCGGGCTCAGCGCCGTGCCGGGCTCCTGGAACACCATGCCAATCCCGCCGCCGCGCACCTGACGCATCGCGGGTTCCTCCAGCGTCAGGAGATCCCGGCCCGAGAAGCGGATCCCGCCGCCGAAGATCCGTCCGTTCGCAGGCAGCAGGCGGAGCACCGAGCGCGCGGTGACCGACTTGCCGCTGCCCGACTCGCCGACCAGGGCGACCGTCTGTCCGGCATCGACCGCGAGGCTGACCTCGTGCACCACCGGAACGGGCCCGGCGGGGGTCTCGAAACCCGCGGTCAGCCGGTCGATCTCGAGCAGGCTCATGAAAGGGGCGCGGGCGCGTATTCGCCGAAGACGCGCCGCAGTGCGTCGGAAATCTCGCCCACGGTCGCGCGCGCCTCGACGGCGTCCAGGACGGGCGGCACGAGGTTGCCGCCGCCACGCGCGGTGGACTCCACGTCCTCGAGCGCTCGCCGCCATGCCGGTTCGTCCCGGGTGCGCCGCACGGACTGCACGCGCTCGACCTGGCGACGCTCCACGGCCGGGTCGATCGTGAACACGGCGCCCGGCGGCTTCTCCGCCGGATCCGCGAACCGGTTCACGCCGACGACGGTCGCCTCCCCCGAGTCCACGGCCTGCTGCGCCCGGTAGGCGGCGTCCTGGATCTCGCGCTGCACGAATCCCTGCTCGATGGCCGCCAGCGTGCCGCCGAGCGCGTCGATGCGCTCGATGAGCGCCCGGGCGTCGGCCTCGATCCGATCGGTGAGCCGCTCGATCGTGTACGAGCCGGCGACCGGATCCACCGTATTGGCCACCCCGGATTCGCCCGCGACGATCTGCTGCGTGCGCAGAGCGATCCGTGCGGCCTCCTCGGTCGGCAGCGACAGCGCCTCGTCGCGGCCGTTGCAGTGCAGCGACTGGGTGCCGCCCAGCACCGCGGCCATCGCCTGGAGCGCGACCCGGACGATGTTGTTGTCGGGCTGGCGGGCGGTCAGCGTGCTGCCCGCCGTCTGGGTATGGAACCGCAGCTGCTGCGCCCGGGGATTCCGTGCGCCGAACCGGTCCCGCATCAGGTGCGCCCAGAGCCGCCGGGCGGCCCGGAACTTCGCGATCTCCTCGAGAAAATCGCTGTGGCAGTTGAAGAAGAACGACAGCCGCTGGCCGAAGGCATCGACGTCGAGTCCGGCGGCACGGGCGGCCTCCACGTAGGCGATCGCGTTGGCGAGCGTGAAGGCCACCTCCTGCACGGCCGTGCAGCCGGCCTCGCGGATGTGATAGCCGCTGATCGAGATGGTGTTCCAGAGCGGCATCTCGCGCGCGCAGAACGCGAAGATGTCCGTCACGATGCGCAGCGACGGCCGTGGCGGGTAGATGTAGGTGCCCCGCGCGACGTACTCCTTGAGGATGTCGTTCTGGACCGTGCCGCCGAGCGTGGCGATCGCCACGCCCCGGCGGCGGGCGACAGCGGCGTAGAGCGCGAGCAGCACGATGGCCGTCGCATTGATCGTCATCGACGTCGTGATCCGGCCGAGCGGCAGGCCGTCGAGGAGCTGTTCCATGTCCTCGATCGAGTCGATGGCGACGCCGACCCGGCCCACCTCACCGGCGGCGAGCGCGTGGTCCGAGTCGTAGCCCATCTGGGTCGGCAGATCGAAGGCGACGCTCAGGCCGCTGACGCCGTGGTCGAGCAGATAGCGGTACCGGCGATTGGACTCGGCCGCCGTCCCGAACCCCGCATACTGCCGCATCGTCCAGAGACGGCCGCGGTACATGGTCGGCTGGACGCCGCGGGTGAAGGGAAACGAGCCGGGATCGCCCAGCGCCTCGGCCGGGTTCCAGGCGCCGAGATCCTCCGGGCCGTCGAAGGGAGGACGCTCAGGTGACGATTCCGGTCGAGTGGGGACCACCTGGCGGCCATTTTAGCGTGCCGGTGCGACGCTGCCCGCGGCGCGCGCTTTGCAAAGATGATGATGCAGCCAGAGATTGCGTCGGCAGAGGCGCCGGACACAATAGAGTGGGGTCATTTCGTTGACAAGCGGTAGGGGCGCACGTAAGATGACCTCATCCTTCACGACATCCAGCCACGTGACACCACATGGCGCCTACGTCGAGCGCGCGCCCGCCCGGGCGACCCGAATTCGGCGGGGACAAGGCCCCGGATCCCGGCCCGGTGGCGGTGAGGAGGGGGAACAGGATGGATGACGTCAACCGGTTCGCTCGGGAACTGGCCGATGCGATAGCTGCAGCTGTCGCCGACCATCCCAAGGTGGAGGCCTGTCGCGAACGGGCCCGTGCCGCCGGCTACGAGATGCGTGTGACGCTCGAAGCGGTGGTTGGCTTCGCGACCAGGGAGAAGCCCGCCGCCGCGGCCGGAAAGCCAGCCGCGCCAGCGCGACTGACGCCCGTGCAGGCCTTCGAGGTCACTTCGAACGACCGTCGCTTCCTGCGCTCATTGCGCATCGCGGCCGACGAGACCACCGAGGAGGTGGATAACTAACGTCAGTTCGGCCACATCTGCAGAAGGCCGGCTGGAGGCATCTCCGCCGGCCTTTTTTATTTTCCGGGAAGGCCGAGCGCCAGCGTCCTGGCGGTCAGCTCCCGATGGTCGAGGCCGGCGGCGCGATCGAGCCGCGCAATCAGGTCCGGCCGCGAGAGCGCGAAACGCCACTCGTCCGAACGGCCGCCGCGGGCCCGAACGGCCTGCTCCCAGGCGGGCCACCACGGCGACGTGCGACGGGCGATCGGCTCGACGACGAGCACACGGTGGCCCCGGCTGGCGGCCTCGAGCAGCCGGGAGGCGGCCGCCTCCAGCGCCGGGCCCGGTAGTTCGTTCAGGACGAATGCCGCGAGAATGACGGCCGGCGCGTCGGGCCAGCGGATGCGGTCCAGGGTGGAGCGCGTGGCCGTGCCTCGGACGCCCAGCGCGCCGTAGGTCCATCGGGCTTCGGCGACGGCCCACGGATTCACGTCGTAGCCGGCCACGGCCTGGCCCGTGGCGCGGGCCCAGGCGGCGCCGGAGGCACCCGTGCCGCACCCGAGATCGACCACCAGACCGCCGGTGCCCGGCTCCAGGCCGAGTGACCCGGCCAGCGCCCTGACCGTCAGGTAGTGGAGCGGTCCGTAGTAGAGCGCGAAGGCGGCGCGCTTGCCGGCCGTGGCGAGGGCCGCGCCAGAGGACAGACGCGAGCGACGCTCGACGTAGCAGGACGACAGCGCCCTCAGCGCGCGCGTGGCCTCGGCGAAGGTGAGGTCGGCAAGGTACCGCGCCTCCGCCTGCCGGAGCCACGCCTCGCCAGCGGGATCAATCGTCAATCGTCAATCATCAATCATCAATGTTCAATGCCTATTGGCGCGCCTGTGCGGCCACCTTCTCGGCGGCCTTCTTCGCCGCGTCCGGATCGCCCAGGTAGTAGTGCCGGATCGGCGCGAGCGAGCCGTCGAGCTCGTAGACGAGCGGGATGCCGGTCGGGATGTTCAACTCGACGATGTCCTCGTCCGAGATCCCGTCGAGGTACTTGACCAGCGCGCGCAGGCTGTTGCCGTGCGCGGCAATCAGCACGCGGCGGCCGGAGGCGATGGCCGGGGCGATCGTCTGGTGCCAGATGGGCAGGAAGCGCGCCACCGTGTCCTTCAGGCATTCGGTGTCGGGCAGGTCCTTCGGATCGAGCGAGGCGTACCGCGCGTCGTGCGAGGGGTGGCGCGGGTCATCCCTGGTCAGGGCCGGCGGCGGCACGTCGTAGCTCCGCCGCCAGATCTTCGTCTGGGCCTCGCCGTGCTCCGCTGCGGTTTCTGCCTTGTTCAGGCCCTGGAGCGCGCCGTAGTGGCGCTCGTTGAGTCGCCAGCTCTTCTCGACGGGGATCCACAGCAGCTGCATGCCGTCGAGCACGATGAAGAGCGTCCGGATCGCGCGAGTCAGCACCGAGGTGTAGGCCATGTCGAAGACGTAGCCGCCCTCCTTCAGCAGCGCGCCGGCTGCGGCCGCCTCCCCGCGTCCGGTCTCCGACAGGTCCACGTCCGTCCAGCCGGTGAACCGGTTCTCCTTGTTCCAGGTGCTCTCACCATGCCGCAGCAACACGAGCGTGTACATCGCGACTGACCCTCCACCCGCCCCTAAGCCAGGTTCTTCACGGCACGCTTCCCCGCGAAGGTGCCCTTCGGGCCGAGCTCCTCCTCGATCCGGAGCAGCTGGTTGTACTTCGCCACGCGATCGGTGCGGCTGGCCGACCCCGTCTTGATCTGGCCGGCGCCGGTGGCCACGGCCAGGTCGGCAATCGTCGTGTCCTCCGTTTCGCCGGACCGGTGCGAGATGATCACGCCGAAGTCGGCCTTCTGCGCCATCCGGACGCAGTCGAGCGTCTCGGTCACGGTCCCAATCTGATTCAGCTTGATCAGGATCGCGTTGCTCACGCCCTCGTCGATTCCGCGCTGCAGGATGGTCGGGTTGGTGACGAACACGTCATCGCCGACCAGCTGGATGCTGCCGCCGAGGGCTTCGGTCTGCCCGGTCCAGCCCGCCCAGTCGTTCTCGGCGGCGCCGTCCTCGATCGAGACGATGGGGTAGTGTGTGACCCAGTCGCGGTACATCTCGACCATCCCGGCCCCGGTCCGCGTGGGCTCGCCCGACTTCTTGAACACGTATTTTCCGTCGCTCCAGAGCTCGCTCGAGGCGACGTCGATCGCGATGAACACGTCGCCGCCCGCGGTGTAGCCGGCCTTGGCGATGGCCTCCATCACGACGTCGAGGGCTTCTCGGTTGGCCTTGAGGCTCGGCGCGAAGCCGCCCTCGTCGCCCACGCCGGTTGACAGGCCCCTCGCCTTCAGGATGCCCCGCAGCGCGTGGAAGATCTCCGCGCCGGCCCGCAGCGCCTCGGCGAAGCTCGGCGCGCCGGCAGGCATCACCATGAACTCCTGCACGTCCACGTTGCTGTCGGCGTGCGCGCCGCCATTCAGGATGTTCATCATCGGCACGGGCAGCGTGCGGGTTGCCGCGCCGGCCCATGCCGGGTCGAGCGACGCCAGGTAGGTGTAGACGGGCTGACCGGCCTCGGCTGCGGCGGCGCGCGCCGCGGCCATCGAGACGCCAAGGATCGCGTTGGCGCCGAGGCGGCTCTTGGTCGGCGTGCCGTCCAGCCCGATCATCAGCTCGTCCAGCGCGCGCTGGTCGAGCGCCTTGCCGGAGACCGCCGATGCCAGCTCGCCGTTGACGTGGGCCACGGCCTTCCGCACGCCCTTCCCCAGATAGCGGGCCTTGTCGCCGTCCCTGAGCTCGAGCGCCTCGCGCTCGCCGGTCGACGCGCCGGAGGGCACCAGCGCGCGGCCGAATGCGCCGCCCTCGAGCGTGACTTCGACTTCCACCGTGGGGTTGCCGCGCGAGTCGAGGATTTCGCGGCCGTGTACCTTCGCGATCTTCACTGAGCGCCTCCGGAGTAACAGCAGGTTTCAGGTGGAGCCTGGGGCGGGGGCCGTACGGCTTACACGCGCAGCCCCCGGCCGTCGGCGTCTGCCTCGGAATCGAGAGCCGGCTCGCCGACCGGCCCGATGAACGGCTCCTCGTCCAGCGTGACCACGACCACGCCGCCGTCCGAGACCGTGTGACGCCGGCGGTCCTCCTCGGCGTTGAAGCCGATGACGGCCCCGCGCGGGATGAGGACGTCGCGATCGATGATCGCGTTCCTGATCTGCGAGTGGCGGCCGACCCGCACGCCCGGCATCAGGATCGACTTGTCGATCGTGCAGTAGCTGTGGACCCGCACGTTCGGGCAGAGCACGCTGCCGGTGATGCGGCTGCCCGACACGATGCAGCCGGCCGAGATGATCGAATCGAGCGCCATGCCGCAGCGTCCCTCGTCCGCGAAGACGAACTTGGCGGGCGGCGCCTGCGGCATGTACGTGCGGAGCGGCCACTCGGGGTCGTACAGATTGAACTCGGGGTTGACCTGGCACAGGTCCATGCTCGCCTCGTAGTAGGCGTCGAGCGTCCCGATGTCGCGCCAGTACTTCGCGGCCTTCTTGTTCTCGTCGTAGAACCGGTAGGCGTACACCGGCAGCCGCGGGAACATCGCCGGGATGACGTTCTTGCCGAAGTCGTGGTGCGTGTCGCGCCGCGCGTCCTCCTCGAGCGCCTCGACGAGGGCGGAGGTCTCGAAGATGTAGACGCCCATCGAGGCCAGGCAGACGTCGGTCGATCCGGGCACGGGGGTGGCCCGGCCGGGCTTCTCGTTGAAGGCCACGACCCGGTCCGACTCGTCCACCGTCACGATGCCGAAGCGGTGCCCCTCGCCGACGGGCACCTCGAGGGTCGCCAGCGTGGCGGCGGCGCCTCGCTCCCGGTGGCACTGGAGCATCTTCGAGTAGTCCATCTTGTAGACGTGATCGCCCGACAGCACGATGAGGTGGCGCGGGTTCTCCCGCTGGATCGAGTAGAGGTTCTGGTACACCGCGTCGGCCGTGCCCAGGTACCAGTTGTCGCTGACCCGCTTCTGCGGCGGCAGGATCTCGATGAACTCGCCAAGCTCCTCGGAAACGACGTTCCACCCCTGCCGGATGTGCCGGTTGAGCGACAGGCTCTTGTACTGGGTCGCGATGAAGATGCGCCGCAGCCCGGCATTGATGCAGTTGCTGAGCGGGAAGTCGATGATCCGGTAAGGGCCGCCGAAATAGACGGCGGGCTTGGCGCGTTCCTTCGTGAGCGGATAGAGCCGCTCGCCGACCCCGCCAGCCAGGACGATTACAACGGCGTCTTCCATCGCCAGACACGCTCCGGCCAGGGACGGATCGAGGTCCGAGGTCGACCGCAAATCATACCACGCCCCTCCCGCTTAGACCTTGATCCAGTTTGACTTGCCGGCGCCGGGGGACCTATGATCGAGCATCCGGCAACAGTGCCCGGACCGTCAGCCAGGGGCCGAATGTCCACCATCTTCCGCAGGATTGCGGTCGTCGCGGCGGTGCTCGCCGTCACGGCCGGTACCGGTCGCGCGCAGGAAAAGAAGAAGCTCGATGCCGGGCAGCAGGCCGACGTGCGCACCATGGTGCTCGCCGTCGACGACGTGACGTCGGGGAAGCCGGCGCCGTCCACGCTGTCCGTCAAATGGGGCCAGGCGTACTTCATCAAGGCGCAGGCCCAGAAGACCTACGTGCCGTTCACCGTCGAGATCGACCCGACCGGCCTGACCGCGCCGGTGCACCTGGGCCTGTATCTCAGGGTCGCGACGCGCGGCGACGCCGAGCTCGCGTCGACGCCGCCGCCGCCGCCCGATCCGAAGAAGAAGAACGACCAGCCCGCCTCCGACGACGCCCGGCACCAGTTCACCTTCGAGGACGTCTCGTTCTTCGACCTGTCGCCGACCTCGGGGCAGCCGGCGAGCACGAGCCGCGCCTTTGCCGTGCCGCCGGGCGACTACGACGTCTATGTCGCGGTCGAGGAGCGGTCCGGTGATGCCGCCCCCGCCCCGGCCACTGCGGGAGGCACCGCGCCCCCTGCGCCCCCCGCGGCCCCCGCGGCGGCCGAGGGGACGGCGCCTGCCGGGAGCCCGAAGATTGGGGTCGTGAAGCAGGAGCTCACGGTCCCCAACCTGGATGGCACCGAGCTGACGACGAGCAGCATCATCATTGCGGAGAAGGTGGAGGTGCTGCAGGCGCCGCTGCCGCCCGACCGGCAGGCCGACAATCCCTTCACCTTCGGCCAGATGAAGATCACGCCGTCGCTCACGCATGCGTTCGCCAAGAAGGACGATCTGAACGTGATCTTCTGGGTCTACGGCACCGGCATCGACTCGTCCACCAAGAAGCCGGACATCTCAGTAGACTACAGCTTCAACCAGAAGACGGCCGACGGCGAGAAATACTTCAACAAGACCGAGCCGCAGGAGATGAACGCGTCGACGCTGCCGCCGCAGTTCGATCTGGCGGCCGGACACCAGCTGCCGGGCAGTCTGCAGGTGCCGCTCGGTAGTTTTCCGCCGGGCGACTATCACCTGCAGATCAAGGTCACCGACAAGGTGTCGAGCCAGTCGATCACGCGCGACGTCAATTTCTCCGTCGCGTCCGAGGCCGCCCCGCAGTAAGCGGGGAAGGGATCGCGGCCGCGCGTCGGGCCACCCGAGTCGCGTCACACAGGTGCGCGCTATGAACAGCTTCTCCGAACTCGTCGTCGCTGCGGCGGTTTTCGGCATCGTGGGCGGCAGTGTGCCGGCCCGGGCGGCCGGAGGAGCGGAACAGTCCGGGCGATCGGGCGCGCAGCCGGTGCGCCAGGACGCCGACGGCACGATCGTCACCTTCGTGCGCGACAAGGACGGCCACCCGGTCGGGGACGCGGTCGTGACCGCGGTCGGCCGCCGCATCAGCACGGGCGTGACCGACACGGCGGGCCGGTGCCGGTTCACTGCGCTCCCGCCCGGCGATTACCTGATCCGCGTCCATCGGCCCGGGTTCGTCTCGGCGTCCACGCTGCTCGTGCTGGCCGGCCCGGGCGCCGGTGCCAGCTGGTCGTTCGTGCTCAAGACGGAGCCGGCCGTGTACCTCGAACCGGCCGACCAGGGTCCCCGGCACGTGTACGCCGCCGGATTCGTCGGGGACGGAGCCACGCTCCAGCCGGTCGGCACTGCCGTCCCGCCCGACGACGACCACGGTGAGGTGGCCTGGCGCATCCGCCACCTGAAGCGCAGCGTCCTGCAGGATGCCACCGAGCAGGCAGTGGACGACGACGGCGGCGACGGCTTCGATGCGGCGGTCGCCGAGGTCTTCGCACGCGGCGCCAGTCCTGACAGCATTGCGGCGAGCCTGTCGAGCGCGCTGCCGGTGGCCGGGCAGGTGAACCTGCTCACCTCGGGCTCGTTCGACAGCCCGCAGCAGCTGATGTCGGCCGGCACGCTGGCGCGCGGCGTTGCGCGGGTATCTCTCGGCGCCTCCGCCGGACCGAACGGCGACTGGTCGGCGCAGGGCGCCATGACGCAGGGCGATGTGGCGGCCTGGATGGTCTCGGGCGCGTACATGACGCGGGTGCCGGCGCGACACGCCTACGACGTCGGCATGTCGTACTCGCTCCAGCGCTACGACGGCTCCAACCCGGCAGCTCTGGCGGCGATGGCCGACGGCAACCGGTACGCCGCCGTGCTCTACGGGTTCGACACCTGGACCGTGAGCCGGCACCTGATCGTCACCTACGGCGGCCGGTACGCCAAGTACGGCTACATCGAGGAGTCCCTGTTCAGCCCGCGCGCGCGCCTCACGGTGAGCCCGGCATCGCACCTGCGCCTGAGCGTTGGCGCATCCCGGCGTGCCATCGCTCCCGGCGCCGAGGAGTTCGTGCCTTCGCTGGTCGCCGGCACCTGGCTGCCGCCCGAGCGGACCTTCGCGCCAATCACCGGCACCAGCTTCGTGCCGGAGCGCACCAGCGCCTACGACGTCTCCGTCGAGCACGACCTGACGCCCGATACGATTGTCGGCGTCCGGCGCTTCTTCGAGGATACGGAGGATCAGCTCGTCACGGCGTTCGGGCTCGGCAGCGTCGAACGCCCGGCCGCCGATCTGGGGCACTACTACGTGGGGAGCGCGGGCGACGTGCGCGCCCAGGGATGGACCATCAGCATTCAGCAGGTGATTGCCCATCGCGTGCGCGGGTCCGTCGACTACACCGTGGCCACGGCCCAGTGGCAGCAGACGCCGCAAAGCGCCGTCGTCGCCGACCGGCTGCCAGGCCTCGTGCGCACCGCCTCGGAGCGCGTCGAGGACGTGACGGCCTCGATCGAGACCAGCGTTCCGCTCACCGAGACGCACGTCTTCGCGCTCTATCGCATCAGCAGCGGGTACGCGGGCAGCACGCTCGACGACCTCGAGGGCGGCCTCGCCGCGCGGTTCGACGTCCAGGTGACGCAATCGCTGCCGTTCATGGACTTCGCCAACGCCCGGTGGGAAATGCTGGTGGGCGTGCGCAACCTGTTCAGGGAGGCCGCCGACGACGCGTCGCTGTACGACGAACTGCTCGTCACCCGCCCGCCCAAGCGCATCGTCGGCGGGCTCACGCTGCGCTTCTGACCGGCGCTCACCGCCGGCGACGTCCCCCCGGACGGGTGGGGCGTGAATGCCGCCACGAACGTGAGGCCAACCGTCCGCATCGCAGAACTGCGGTCCGGACGGTTTTTTTCGCGACGCCGCAGGACATCCGAAAGCTTGGACCGGTTCTCCGGTTCATTGAATCGCGCCTACGTCCAGCCGGGAACATGGCTGAGCAAGTTGTTGACAACAAGAGACTTGTTTCTCCACAGCCGCGGCGGGATACGGGAACGTACTTTGCTTCGATATGGCTGGTTGGCCTGTCAGTAATCGCTTGAGTCCGAACGAGATGCAGCAGGGCGCCGCGGCGGCCGGGTCGGTGAGGCAGTTGGTGAGGTGGGGGCGTTCGTTCCTCTCGCTGACGCTCGTCGCCACGTTGCTCGGCTTCGGCCTCGCAAATATCGCGCTGCGGGCGACCTGGAACGAGGTCGACGACGGCGTGTTGTGGGTCAACGGGCCCGAAGGCGTGGCGGCCGCCGAAGTGGCCGACGCCGGGCCCGGGGCCACCGCCGGCGTGCATCGCGGCGACCTGCTCCTGGCGATCGACGGCCAGCCCGTCACCGGCGTCTCGGACGTCGTGACGGCGTTGCATGCGGGCCGGAGCGGCACCCGTCTCGGGTACACGGTCCTGCGGCTGCAGGAACGCGAGACGCACCAGATTCAGCTCGCTCCGCTGTCGCGCGGGAACACGGCGCTCTACTACGTGCTGGCCGCGGTTGGCATCTTCACGCTCATCGTCGGCGCCGCGGTGCGGTTCCGGCGCCCCGGTGACGAGGCGACGCTGCACTTCTTCTGGTTGTGCCTCGCCTTCTTCGGCGCGTTCACCTTCTCGTTCAACGGGCGCCTCGATCGGCTCGACTGGGTCTTCTACTGGGCCGACGCCGTCTCGATCCTGCTGCTGCCGCCGCTGTTCCTCCATTTCACGCTGGAGTTCCCCGAGCGTCCACGAAGCTGGGTGCGAAGCGCCGTCGGGCGCACGCTGCTCCCCCTGCTGTACCTCCCGGCGGCATTGCTGGGCCTGGCGCGCGTGGTCGCCGTCTCGCGGGCGCCGCTGGATCCGCGGTACTTCACGCACCTGCTGGCGGTGCTCGATCGGATCGACCCGCTCTACCTCTCGATCTGTCTGGCCACCGGCCTCGTGGTGCTCGTGCGCGCGTTCGGCCACGTGCGGTCGATGACGGCGCGCCGTCAGCTGCGCTGGATCGTGTGGGGGACGGCGCTTGGGGCGCTGCCGTTCGCGGTTGGCTACGCCGTGCCGTGGGCGCTCGGCTTCACGCCCTCGCTGCCGATGGAGCTGTCGGCCATTCCCCTGAGCCTCGTGCCCCTGGCCTTCGCCTCGGCGATCGTGCGGTATCGCCTGATGGACGTGGAGGTGATCGTCAAGCGGATGCTGGTGTGGGCGGTCGCCGTCGGCGCGATTGTGGGGCTCTACGTCGTGCTGCTGCGTGTCGCCACCGACGGCCTGGCCGACGGCGCCTCGGGCCAGCAGTGGGTGATTGCCGTGCTGGCGACGCTGGTCGTGATTCTCGCGGCGAGTCCCGTGAAGAACGCGATCCAGGCGGCGCTCGACCGCGCGTTCTACCGCGACCGCTATGACTATCGCCGGGCCCTCGTGGACTTCGCGCGGGACCTGAACGGCGACCTCGACCTCGACCGGCTCGCCGAGCGGCTCGTCACGCGGGTCATGCAGACGCTCGTCGTGGATCGCATGGTCCTCTTCCTGGCCGACGAGTCCACGGGCGACTACCGGCCGCTCAGGATCGCGGGCTTCGCGATGACCCCGCCCGAGCTGAGCCGCCGATCCGGCCTCGGCGGGCGCCTCGAGGCGGGCCACGTGGTCGCCCTGGACGATCCGCTGTCGGCGCGGCGCTTCACGGAAGACGAAATCGACTTCTGGCGCGACTGGGGCCTGTTCCATTTCGTGCCGTGCGTCGCCAAGGAAGGCACCATCGCGGTCCTCGCGCTCGGCCGCCGCGAGAGTGCCGAGCCACTCAGCAGCGAGGACATGGCGCTGCTCGGCGCCGTGGCCGGGCAGGCGGCCACCGCGCTCGAGAACGGCCGGCTCTACCGGCAACTGCACGTCAAGGCCGGCGAGCTCGAGCGGCTGCGCGAGTTCAGCGAGAACGTGCTGCAGTCGCTGGACGACGGCCTGGTCGTCGCCGATCCCGCGCAGCGGATCCTGTGGTGGAACCGTGCGCTCGAGCACCTGTTCGGCGTCGCCTCGCGCTCGGCGCTCGGCCGGGAGCTGGCCGAGGTGTTCGACGCGCAATTCGTCGAAGCCGTGCTGGCCGCCCTGCGCGATCACCCGGAGGGCACGACCCTGTACCGCGTGCCGCTCGTCTCGCACCGCGGCGCCGACGATCGACTCCTCCTGAACGTCACGGTGGTGCCGCTGCGCCAGCATCGAGAGGACGTGGTGGAGGTCACCGGCTCGGTCCTGATCTTCGAGGACATCACGGCCCGCGTGAAGCTCGAGGAGCAGCTGCAGGTCTCCGAGAAGATGGCCTCGATCGGCCTGCTCGCCGCCGGCGTCGCCCACGAGGTCAACACGCCCCTGACCGGGATCGCCAGCTTCACGCAGATGCTGCTCGAGGGTGCCGACCCGGACGACTCGCGGACCCGGCTGCTGGAGAAGATCGAGCGTCAGACCTTTAGAGCGGCCAAGATCGTCAACGGCCTGCTGAATCTCTCGCGCCAGGGCGCCCAGGCGTCCTCGGATCGCGGTCCGGTGGACGTCAACGCCATCGTGAGCGACGTGCTGAGCCTGCTCGAGCACCAGCTCGAGACCGGCAAGGTGAAGATCCGGCGCGACCTCCAGATGCCGTCGCCCGTCGTGGAGGGCATCGAGCACAAGCTGCAGCAGGTGTTCCTCAACCTGTTCCTCAACGCGCGGGACGCCATGCCCAAGGGTGGCTGGCTGTCGGTGGCGACGCGGGTGGAGGGGCTCCAGGTCATCGTGGAGGTGTCCGACACCGGGTCGGGCATCCCGAGCGAGCACCTCTCGCGGATCTGACGATCCGTTCTTCACGACCAAGTCGATCGGGCAGGGCACCGGCCTCGGCCTCTCGATCGCCTACGGCATCGTCCGCGAGCACGGCGGTTCGATGCGGGTGGAGAGCAGTGTCGGGCAGGGCACCACGTTCACGCTGAGATTGCCGCCTTCGGAGACGTTCGGACACTCGAGGGAGCGCCGTGCCTGACATCACCGCGGAATCGATCGAGAGCCAGACGAAGGCATCCATGTCCACGAGCGCTGCCATCCTCGTCATCGATGACGAGGAAATCATGCGGGAAATCCTCGAGGCGCTGCTGACCCGCGAGGGGTACACCGTCCGGCTCGCGTCCAGCGCCGAGGAGGGGCTGGAGCTGGCCCGCACGCTCCCGTTCGACGCGGCGATCGTGGACCTCATGCTGCCGGGGATGGACGGCATCGCGGCCCTCGAGGAGCTGAAGAAGATTGCCGAGGACGTCCCCGTCCTGATGATCACGGCCTTCGCCTCGGTGGAGACGGCGATTGCCGCGATGAAGCGCGGGGCCTTCGACTACATCACCAAGCCGTTCAAGAACGACGAGGTGCTGGTCGTCGTCCGCAACGCGATCGAGCGGAACCGGCTCGTGCGCGAGAACCGCCTGCTGCGGCGGACGGTGCAGCAGCAGTACCAGAAGTTCGCGAACATCATCGGCCGCAACCAGCGGATGCGGCAGGTGTTCGACCTGATCATCCAGGCGGCCCCGAGCCGGTCGACCATCCTGATCCAGGGCGAGAGCGGCACGGGCAAGGAGCTGGTGGCCCGCGCCATCCACGCGAACTCGCCGCGTGCCGATCGCGCGTTCGTCACCGTCAACTCGGGCAACCTGCCGCCGGATCTGCTCGAGTCCACGCTGTTCGGGCACGTGAAAGGCGCGTTCACGGGCGCCGTCTACCCGAAGAAGGGCCTGTTCGACCTGGCCGACAAGGGCAGCATCTTCTTCGACGAGATGGGCAACATCCCCCTCGAAACGCAGGCGAAGCTGCTGCGGGCGATGCAGGAGCGGGAGTTCATGCGACTCGGCGGCATGGAGACCATCAAGGTCGACGTGCGGATCATCGCCGCGACCAACGTGGACCTGCGCCGCATGGTGGAGGAAGGCCGCTTCCGGGAGGACCTCTACTACCGCCTGAACGTGATCACGCTGGAGCTGCCGCCGCTGCGCGAGCGCAAGTCGGACATCCCGGTCCTCGTGCAGCACTTCCTGCTCAAGTACGGCCGCGAGAACGAGAAGCCGGGCCTCGAGCTGGCGCCCGAGGCGCTGGACCTGATGATGGAGTACGACTGGCCGGGGAACGTGCGGGAGCTCGAGAACGTGATCGAGCGGGCGGTCGTGCTGACGACGGGGCCGCGGATCGGCACCGACCTGGTGCCCGACCACGTGCGCAAGACGCCCGCCTTCCAGATTCCGGAAGTGAGTGTTCCGCCCGAGGGCATCTCGTTCAAGGAAGTGATCACCGACTTCGAGAAACGGCTCATCGAGTCGACCCTCGAGGCGGCCGGCGGCGTGCAGAAGCGGGCGGCGGAGCTGCTCCACATCAAGCCCACCACGCTGAACGAGATGATCAAGCGCTACGACATTCGACCGCGGCGCCGGCGATCGACGGCGGAATCCGAGTCGCCCACGGAGAACGGGAACGGCAGCGGCCTCGGCCTCGGCACCGTGCCCGGCGGCCGGAGGACGTCATCCGGCATCGGGGACGAGTGAACACGAAGAACACGAAGAGCACGACGAACACGAAGGACACGAAGGACACGAAGAGCACGAAGGGCACGAAGCCGGGAGTCAGCGCCGCAGGCGCGCCAGCATCCGATCGTACTTGCTCATGATGACGTCCCATCGGTAGTGCCGGCGGACGTATTCCCGCCCGTTCCGTCCCATGGCCGCGCGCAGCTGGCCGTCGGCCAGCAGCAGCCTCAGCGCCTCCACGAACTCCTCCCGGTCGGCGTAGAACAGGCCGGCGTTGCTCCGCAGGCAGTGATCCACGAGGACGTCGCTCCGGGCGTTGGCCAGGATCGGCGTGCCCACGGCGAACGCTTCGAGCGCCAGCAGCGAGAGGCTTTCGTACGGAGACGGCACCACCACGATGGTCGCGGCCTCGAGCGCCTCGAGCCGCTCCCGCTCCGAGAGCAGGCCGGCAAACCGGATCCAGCGCTCCTCGGGAAGCTGCATCAGCTTGACGCCCATGAGCGTGAGCGTCGCCTCGCCGCCGTCCTGCACGTACGTGCTGAAGTACTCGATCAGCTCTTCGCAGCCCTTGCCCGGATCGATGCGCCCGCCGTACAGGGCGAACGGCCCGTACAGCCGGTGGCGGCGGCGGAACACGGCGCCGCGGCCGCTGATGTGGGCGGGCAGCGGCTGGTCGTCGTCACGCGCATCGGCCAGATCGAGGTCGTCGAAGGGCTGGCCCTCCGCCGCATCGGCCGCGGGCCCGTCGGGGGCGGGCGAGTCTGGTCGGCCGTGCGGCAGGTCCACGCCGCAGCCGACGGTCTCCTCGGCGACCGCGCGGATGGAGAAGTGCGTGGCCAGGAATCGCCGCTCGACCTCGGTGTTGTAGGCGATGGCGGCCGGCAGGGCGAAGAGCTCCTTGTAGATGTCCAGGTGGATGGCGGGCTCGTCGTGGGCCGTGGGCACCAGGATGCTCCGGCCGGGCGCAACATGCAGGCCCAGCACGGTGGGCGCGTACAGGTACGTGAAGAACACCAGGGCGTCGTAGTCCTGGTGCCGGCGCTCCAGGTCGTCCAGCAGCGACGGCGACCAGGGCCCCTGCCGGCGCAGCCACTCCAGCTCGTGGTCACGCGTGTGCGGGTTGTTGAAGATCCAGTCCGAGAACTGGTTGAAGCCGGCGATGTCCCGCGTTTCGCTGACGCTGAACCGGCGGACGGTCACGCCACGCACGCGGTCGGCGCCCTGCGGGTACTCGTTCTTCCACGTGATGTAGTCCCTGGCGCACGTCGTCAGGACCTCGACGTCGTGCTTGGAGGCGAGCCGTTCGGCCACCAGGCGGCAGTGGTACTCGGAGCCGCCGAGGATTTCGGTGCCGTAGCGCTGGACGATGAACGCAAGTTTCACGACAGGATCTCTTTCAGGCGGGCGACGAGCCGCGCCTCGCTGAAGTCCTCGAGACGGCGGTGCTGCCCGGCGACGACGTCGGCCCGCAGCGCGGGGTCGAACGCCGCCTGGCCCAGCAGCTCGGCCGCGAATTCCAGGTCTTTCGGCGACCAGCAGAGCCCGGCCCCGCCCAGGGTCTCGCGCACGGCGCTGCTGTCGTAGGCGAAGACCGGCACCCCGACCGCCATGGCCTCGAGCAGGGGCACGCCGAACCCCTCGTGCTCGCTGAGCGACAGGTAGACGCTGGCGCAGCGATAGTAGGCCGCGAGCTCCCAGTCCGTGACGGCGCCCACGAAGAGAAACCGCTCGCGCAGCATGTCGAAGCGCTCGATGAGGGCGCGGACGGCGGCGTAGTACCGGGGGGTGCCGCCGGTGCGGCCGACGAACACGAACCGGTAGTGCGTGTCCACGTACCGCTTGTACACCTCCGCCAGGCGGATGACGTCCTCGATCCGCTTGTTGGGAACGATGCGCCCGACGAAGAGGAAGTTGGTGAGCCCGTCGCCCAGCATCTTCTCGAGCACGGGATGCGGGGGCGCCTGCGTGAGGCGCTCGAGGTCCACCGCCACCGGAAGGACGCCCGTGCGCCGGAACCCGAGCGCCTCGAGCTCCCGCCTGTTGTACTCGGAATCCCCCAGCGCCATGTCGGTGGCGCCGGCCAGCGTGGCCAGCTCCTGCCTGCCGTGAGCCGTGATCCGGAAGACGGCCGGGGCGTAGTCCGCGAAGAAGCGGGACGGGGTGATGTTGTGGTACTGGAGCACGCGGCCGTGCGGAAGCCGCCGGAACGCCTCGCTCATGCGGGACGGCACGGCGTAGTGGTAGACGGTGACGTCGCCCTCGCGCGCGGCGGCGACGTCGAACGGCTGCACCTCGGCCCGCATGTCGTCGTCCACGTCGAGGGCATAGATGGTCGAGTCGTGCCCCAGGCCGCGGAGCAGGTCGCGGACGCGGCGCGCGGAGTCGCCGACCGCGTCGCCGCGATGCGCGGCGGGCAGCCACTGGTTGACGATCACGACAGGCCCTTGTAGATGGCCGGCCGGTACATCCGCAGCTCCTCGAGCTCTTCGTACCTGCGCAGCTGATCCCAGAAGTCGAACGTGACCCGCGGCCGCGAAGCCCGCGGCGAGCGCGCGACGGCATCAACGAAGCCGAGGAGCGTTCCGGCGAAGTCCTTCGCCACGAGCCGCCCGAGCGCGGCGTCCTGCGCGGCCAGAATGCGGCCGGCGAGGGCGCGGTCCGAGACGACGGCGTCCACGAGCGCCGCGACGTGCCAGGGGTCGCGATTCTCGTAGAGAACACCGCCGCCGTCCATCGTCGCCGGCACCGCCGTGGCCGCGTACGCCACGACCGGCACGCGCATGTGGAACGCCTCGACGAGGGGCACGCAGAAGCCCTCGTGCTCGCTCGCGCAGAGAAAGAGGTCCGCAATGCCGTAGTACGCGGCGAGTTCCTGGTCGCTGACGTGTCCGGCGAAGTGCACGTCGGGCGTGCCGAGGGTCGCGGCCACCCGCTGGACCATGGCCAGGTACTTCTCGAAGCCGCCGTAGGACCCCACGAGCAGCAGGCGTGAGCGCGGGTTGAAGGCGGTCCGGTAGGCGTGAAAGATCCGGATGAGGTGCTCGATCCGCTTGTTGGGGATCACCCGGCCGACGAACAGCAGGTTGGTCCACTCGTCGTCGAAGGCGCCGGCGACGTGGCGATCCGGAGCGGTGTCGAGGTGGGTGAAATCCGGCACGACCGGCAGCACGCCCGTCCGCGGGAACCCGATGGCAGCCAGCTCCCGCCGGTTGTACTCGGAGTCACCCAGCGCGAGATCGCAGCGGTCCACGTAGGCGCCGAGCTCGCGGCGGCCCTTCCAGCAGAGCTCCACGAGCCGCTCGTGCACGCCGATGAAGTACTCGGGCGGCGTGATGTTGTGGTAGACGAGCGCCATCCGGTCCGGAAGGGCGAAGGCCACCCGCGACGCCCGGGAGCCGATCGAGAAGTGATGGAGCAGGAGGTGGTCGGGGTGGCTGGCGTCCAGCAGGTCCCGGTAGTCGTACGTCAGGTCTTCCAGGCGCGGATCGGCCGTCTCGACGAAGATCTCCGAGTCGTATCCGGCCGCGCGCAGCACGCGCTGGATGCCGAGCACCTCGTGGCCGATGGCGTCGCCATACCCCAGCGTCGCGAGCACCTGGTGGACGGCGCGAAGGCTCATCGCCTCACCGCTCCAGTCGGCACGCCCGCGAGCACCTGGTCGGCCGGCGGCAGCGTGCGCGCGCGGCCGGCGAGCACGCCGGGGAGCCGTGGCGGGGCCGGGCGCGGCGCATCGTCTCGCGCGAGCTCGTCGAACAGGCGCAGGTACTTCCGCTCGATCACCGGCCAGGCATAGTGCCGGGCGACATAGGCCCGGCCGTTTGCGCCGAGGGCGTGGTTGAGGGACGGCGTCGAGGTCAGGGCGTACAGCGCCTCGGCGAACTCGCCGTAGCCCTCGTAGAACAGCCCGGCATTGCTGCGAAGGCACTGCCCCTTCAGCACGTCGCAGCGGCCGTTGGCGAGGACGGGCCGGCCGAGGGCCCAGGCCTCGAGCGTCACCATCGAGAGGCTCTCGTAGTACGACGGCATGAGCAGGACCTCGGCGGCCGCCATCGCGTCGAACTTGTCCTCGTCGGCGAGGAAGCCGAGGTGGCGGATGCGCGGGTCCTCCGGGACCGGCAGGATCGGTCGGCCCGCCAGCACGAGCTGCAGGTGGCCCGGCATGCTGCGCTCGAACCGCTGGAAGTAGTCGAAGAGCTCGTTGCAGCCCTTGTTCTCGTCGATGCGGCCGACGTAGATCGCGAAGGGCCCCGTGATGCCGTAGCGCTGCCGGAACCGCTCGGGCTCGGGCCGGGCCGGCACGTCGGACCCGACGCCCACGACCGACCCGGGCAGCCGGTTGCCGCTCACGTGCTGAATCATGGCGCGCTCCTCGAACGAGTTGAACACGAGGCCGCGCACGCTCCGGAAGAGCGGTGGAAACAGCGACACGCCAATGGCCGCGTCACGTTCCGCGGTGGGCACGAGCACCGAGCGGCCCGGGACCGCGCGCGCGCTGTGGAAGGCGTGATAGTAGCGGTAACTGAAGACGACGAACCAGTCGTACCGATCCGCGGAATCACCGACGTGCCGCACCAGCGCCGGGCTCGCCGGCCCCTCGGCCTCGAGCCACGCGAGCTCGTCGCGGAGCGAGTGCATGCGCCCGAAGACCACGGCCGAGCGCCTGGCAAATGCCTGCACGCTGCGCGGATGCGCGACGGGGAACCGGCGCACGGGGATCCCGCCAATGGTTTCGACTCCGGCCCCGAGCGCGTTGTCCCACGTCACGTAGTCGGTCGCGCAGGTGGTGAGCACCTCGACCTCGGCATGGCGCGCCAGGTGCTCCGCGACGTAACGGGCGTGCAGCTCGGCGCCGCCGTTGATGTCGGCGCCGTAGCGCTGAACGACGACCGCGATCCTCACGAGCGATCGGGATCCGTCTCTGGCTCGTCGCCGGGTGCGGTGCCCTCGTCGTGATCGCGGTCGTGAAACGGCGGCTCCGGTCGCGGAGGCGCTGCCGCGTCCATGGGGCCGGACGGCTCGGTCGTGCCCGGTGCGCCGGAGTCCTCGTCGCCCGCGTCGCCGTCGTCTGGCGTGCCGAACGGGGCCGCCTCGCCGGGAGTGCCGGGCTGGTCACCGCCGAACCCAGGTCCGCTGCGGCGGCCGCGCCGCCGGCGCCGGCGCCGCGATCGCAGGCTCTCGCCGCCCGTGATTGGGTCGACGCCCGCCGGCACCGCGTCGCCCGGAGCGCCCTCCGCGGCCGGCCGCGCACCCCGATCACGGTCGCCGGGGCGATCCCGGTCGCGGCTCTCGGGCTTGTACTGCACCACGGCCTCGAGCGCGCGGGCGCGGCGCTCGTTGAAGTCCAGCCGCCCGGCGAGCGACTCGACGCGCATCTGCATGTTCCGGACCTCGATGCCGGTGCGCGTCATCTCGACGACCAGGTTGTGCATGACCTCGAACTCACGGGAGACGAGCTCCAGCAGGTAGCGGTTCACGTCCGCCTGCATGTGGAGCACCCTGATCATCGGGTTGGGATTGAAAAACAGCTTCAGGATCGGCCGCAGCAGGCGCCGGAAGAAGCGGACGAGCGGCTTGTCGGTCTCGAAGAGCGTGTCTTCGCCGAACTCGTAGTTCGGCGGCATGTCCACCTGGGCCGACCGGCGGAACTGCTCGAGCAGGTCCGACCGGAGGCCCTTCGGATCGAGGAACTTCTCCAGCCGGATCTTCGCCAGCTCCTGGATCTGCTCCTCGGTGTAGTCGACTCCCCGCTTCTCGCGGATGCGAGAGCGGATCTGTCGCATGATCTGCTCGACGTCGACCGCGTCGGCGCGGACGTTGAATTCGGCCATCGGCGCACACCTCCCCGCCGCCGGAGTGCCGGCGGGCGTGGATCCTCGAAGTGGTTCGCCGGGGCGGTCAGATTCCGAACGGCCGGTAGATGATCACGGCGACCGCAACGGCCCAGAGGGCCACGCAGGCGAGCAGTGGTCGATCGTTCAGCAGCAGTTCCGCGGGACTCCCGCCCCCCTCCTTGCGATGCACGAGGTAGAGGTACCGGAAGATGCCATACAGCGGAAACGGAATCGTGAGCCCCAGCAGGGACGTCCCGAACTTCTCAGCCGTCTCGTGGCTCGTCGCGTAGAGGATGTACGCCATCAGCGTCGACGCGGTGACCACGCCGATCATCTGATCGAGCAGATACGGGCTGTATTCCTGCAGGATCCGCCGGTGGTCGGTGGCACCGTCGGCCAGCAGGACAATCTCGTGGCGGCGCTTGCTGAGTCCCAGGAACAGGGCCAGCAGGATCGTGCAGATCAGCAGCCACTGGCTGATCGGCACGTCAATCGCGACTGCGCCCGCCGCCACGCGCAGCACGAACCCCACCGCAATCGTCAGCACGTCGATGATGACCACGTGCTTCAGCGGACCGGAGTAGAGCATGAGGAGCAGGACGTAGACGGTGGCCACCAGGCCGAAGCCGCGCCCGAGCAGCCAGGCCGAGGCCAGCGCCGTCACGCCGACCAGGCCGGCCGCCGTGACGGCGGTGGCCGGGGCGAGCGCGCCAGAGGCAATGGGCCGGAATCGCTTGCGGGGATGCTGGCGATCGGTGGCGCGGTCGGCCACGTCGTTGACCAGGTACACGACGCCGGCCAGCCCGCAGAAGATGACGAAGGCGGCCGACGCGCGCGCGAGCGCTGTAGCGTCCGTCAGGCGCTGCCCGAACAGCAGCGCCGAGAACACGAACAGATTCTTGGTCCACTCGCCCGGTCGCACCGAAACCAGGAGGTTCGCCGCGACCGAGCGCGCCGGCTGGCGGCCGGTAGTCGAGTCGGACACGGCGACTTCAGCGAGAGACCTGCGCGCCACGGCAGCGCGGTTCGCGAAGGCGGCCCTAGACCTTGGCCGCCTGGAAGCTCTTGAGCGCTTCGGCCTCGGAGTCGAACGTCTCGAAGACCGTCAACAGCTTGGTGATCGACAGCAGATCGGTGATCCGCTTGGTCAGGTTCACCAGCTTCAGGTTGCCCCCTTGGCGGCTGACCGTCGTATAGGTCCTCACGATCTCACCCAGGCCAGCGCTGTCGATGTACGGGACGCCCTCGAGATTCAGGAGCAGCTTCTTCTGCTGCTGGTGAATCAGGCTGTTGATCTTGTCCTTCAACAGCTCGTCACCCTCCCCGAGGGTCATCTTGCCCTTCAGGTCGAGTATCGTCACGTCTCCGACGATTCGTTCCTCGATCACCATGGAAGCAGTCCTCCGCCGCGTTCGAAAGGCCTTGAATCTATCGTAATGCGCCGCTGCCGGTCAACGTCGGCGCAGGTCTCGGACGATGGGAAAGGGCGCCGGACGGCCGGCGCCCCCGGGGGTTACTCGGCCTCTCGCCGCATCTTCTTGCGATTCCGCTTGCGAGCCAGCGCCTGCTTGGCCCGCCGCTTGTCGCCCGGCTTCAAGTAGAACGAGTGCTTCTTGATGTCCTTGATGATGTCTTCCTGCTGCACCTTCCGCTTGAAGCGCCGGAGAGCGCTCTCGATCGACTCGCCCTCCTGTATCTTCACCTCGGCCACGCCTGATACACCCCCTCTACGGCTGTTTGCCAGCGATGTCGGCTCCATTTCCGTTGGGCCGAATATGCTAGCCTATCACAGCTGGATGCGGCTTCCCGGCCGAATTCCACCGGCCCGGCCGGCCCGGCCTCTCCGACTAACAACTCTCTCGTAGTCAGCCACTTGCAGACGTCACACCCAGCCTCTCCGGTCCTCGTCCTCGGCGGCGGCGCCCGCGAGCACGCGCTGGTGGCCGCCCTCGCCGGCGAACCGTCGGCCCCGCCGCTGCTCTGCGCGCCCGGCAATGCCGGAACGGCGGAGGTGGCGACCAACCTTGCCGCCGATCTGACCGATCCGGCCGCCCTGCTGGCGCTCGCCAGGGATCACGGCGCCGGGCTCACGGTGGTCGGTCCCGAGCAGCCGCTCTCGGTCGGGGTGGTGGACGCGTTCGAGGCCGCCGGACAGCCCATTGTCGGCCCGACTGCCGCGGCGGCCCGGATCGAGACGAGCAAGGTCTGGGCAAAGCAGTTCATGGCCCGGCACGGCATCCCCACCGCCCCGTTCGTCGCGGTCGACGACGAGCGAGAGGCGCTCTCGGTTGTCGAGTCGGGCCGGCTGGGATGGCCGATCGTGGTCAAGGCCGACGGGCTCGCCGCCGGCAAGGGCGTCGTGCTCGCCGACACCGTCCAGCAGGCGACGGCGGCGGTGACGGACATGATGAGCGGCGGTCGGTTCGGCGCCGCCGGCGCGCGGCTCGTCCTGGAAGCCTGCCTGCGGGGGCCCGAGCTGTCGTACTTCGTCCTGACCGACGGCACCGCGGCCATGACCCTTGGCACCGCCCAGGATCACAAGCGCGTGTTCGACGAGGACAAGGGTCCCAACACGGGAGGCATGGGCGCGTTCTCGCCGAGTCCGCTCGTGGACGAGGCGCTCGCAGTGCGCATCCGCCAGGAGGTGGTGTTGCCGCTGCTGGACGGAATGCGGGCGGAGGGTCATCCCTACCGCGGGTTCCTCTATTGCGGGCTCATGCTCACCTCGACCGGTCCCGCCGTCATCGAGTTCAACGCCCGGCTCGGCGATCCGGAAGCGCAGGTGCTGCTCCCGCTCGGCGAGCCCCTGCTGCCGCTGCTCCGGGCCGTGGCGTCCGGGTCCCTGCCGGCGCGGGCGGCCCAATCCGCCGCAACCTGCCGCGTCGGCGTCGTCGTCGCCTCCGGCGGGTACCCGGGGAAGTTCGTCGCCGGCAGGCCCGTCAGCGGGCTGGCCCAGGCCGCCGCGCTCGAGTCCGTTCGCGTCTTCCACGCCGGCACGCGCCTGGATGGAGACCGCGTGGTCACCGCAGGCGGCCGCGTCCTGACGATCGTCGGGGAGGGCCCGAGTTACCAGCACGCGATGGACCGCGCCTATGCGGGCGTCGATCGCATCCGCTTCAGCGGCGCATTCTCCCGCAGTGACATCGGGCGCAAGGCGCTCGACCTCAAGCCGCTCGGCTCATGAAGTACGCACTCGTCACGTTCGGCTGCCGCGTGAACCAGGCCGACTCGATGGCCATCGAGCGCCAGCTGCGCGCCACGGGCGGCACCCCCGGTCCGGCCGAGTCCGCCGATCTGGTCGTCGTCAACAGCTGCGCGGTGACGGCCTCGGCCGAGCAGGGCACGCGGCAGTCGATCCGCCGTGTGGCCCGCCGGAACCCGGCAGCGCGCATCGTCGTCACGGGCTGTTACGCCTCGCGCTGCCCCGATGACGTGGCCGCGCTGCCGGGCGTCGCGGCCGTGATCGGCAACGACCGGAAGGACGCGGCCGAGGAGTGGCTGACGACGGCCGAGCGGTATGCGGGGCGGGAAGGACCGTGTGGTTCGGCCGAGCCGCCGCCGTATCTGCTGGATCGCACCGCGCTCACGATCAGGGTCCAGACCGGCTGCGACGAGCCGTGCAGCTACTGCATCATTCCATCGACGAGAGGGCGCTCGCGGAGCCGCGCGATTGCCGACGTGGTCGACGACCTGCGTCGGGCGGACGCAAGCGGGTTTCGCGAGGTCACGCTCACCGGCGTGCACCTCGGCGCGTACGGCCGGGACCTGACGCCCGCGCGCACGCTCGGCGACCTGCTGGACGCGGCTGTCTCCGCGACTGACAGGCTGCTGCTGCGCCTGGGCTCGCTCGAGCCGATGGACGTGCCGGCGGCGCTCGTGTCGCTGGTCCGCGGCAGTCGCGTGGCGCCGGCGTTCCACCTGCCGCTGCAGCACGCGAGCAATGCGATCCTGGCCCGCATGCGCCGGCCCTACACGATCGAGCAGTATCGGCGCCTGGTGGACGGCCTGCGTGCGGGGCTGCCGGATGCCGCGCTCGGCGCGGACGTCATCGTCGGGTTTCCCGGAGAGGGCGAGCGTGATTTCGAGGAGCTTTGCGACTACCTGGCGTCCAGCCCGCTGACGCAGCTTCATGTCTTCCCGTACTCGGAGCGGCCGGGCACCGAGGCGGCCCGGCTGCCGGATTGGGTGCACGGCGAGGTCATCCGCGAGCGCGGCCGGCGCGTTCGGGAGATCGGCGACGCGCTCCGGCAGAGGTTTCGGAGCACGCAGGTCGGGGTCACGCGGCCGGCGCTGACCATTGAGGACGGCACTGTCGCGGTGACCGACAATGGCCTGCGCCTGAACATCGGTCCGGGCCACGCGCGCAACGAGCGCGTGCTGGTAGGGGTCCTCGACATCGGACAGGGTCGCGTGATCGAACCCGAGAACCGAGAACCGTGAACCCGAGAACCGGTGAACCCGTCGAACCCGTCGACCCGGCCGGCCCCGAAGGTTCTGCTGATCGCATACTCCTCGAGGGGCCGCACTCCAGGTCCCGCGATCTCTGGCTCGTCGGCACGGCCATCCGCGACTTCGTTCGCGGGTTTCGCACGCTGCACTTCGTCGGCCCGTGCGTGACCGTCTTCGGGTCCGCGCGCTTCCACGAGGAGCACCAGTACTACAGGCTGGCGCGCGAGGTCGGCGGGCGGCTGGCCCACCTCGGCTTCACCGTCATGACCGGCGGCGGCCCGGGCATCATGGAGGCCGCCAACCGCGGTGCCAAAGAGGCGGGGGGAGTATCGGTCGGCTGCAACATCCGCCTGCCGCACGAGCAGATGCCGAACCCGTACCTGGATCGCTCGGTGACCTGCGAGCACTTCTTCGTGCGCAAGGTGCTGCTCTTCAAGTACTGGTACGCGTTCATCGCGCTGCCCGGCGGCATCGGGACGATGGACGAGCTGTTCGAGGCGCTGACGCTCATCCAGACGAAGAAGATCGACAACTTTCCGATCGTCCTCATCGGCACCGAGTACTGGCGGTCGCTGGTGGAGCTGCTGAAGCGGATGGTGACCGAAGCCGCGGTGTCGCCGGCGGACCTGGACCTGCTGCTGGTCACCGACGATCTCGACGAGGCGATGCGGCACCTGCAGGTGCACGCGATCCAGCAGTTCGGCCTTCGCGCCCGTCGGCCGCCGAAGCCGTCGAAGTGGCTGGGCGAGACGGCGCCGGAGGCGAGCCCGTCGCACGGGAGCTGAGGGACGCGCGTTGACATGTGACGGCGATGAAACGATCGTATTTCATGTCCTCCACGATGGTCCAGATCCGCAACGTGCCTGCCGAACTGCACCGAAAGCTGAAGGCGAGGGCCGCGCTGGAAGGCCTGTCGATGTCAGACTACGTGTTGCGTGAGTTGAGAAAGGCGCTGGACCGACGCACCCGGCAGGAAGTGCTCGATCGGTTGCGTTCCCAGCCGGTGCGGCGTCTGCGCCCCGGCGCTGCGGAGGTCATCCGCGGGGAACGCGCCGCACGATGACGGTGCTCGATTCGTCGGCGCTCGTGGAGCTGCTGCTCGGCACAGCGCTGGGCGGAGGATCGCGGATCGCATCAGCGATCCCGCCGTGGCCGTCCATGTTCCACATCTTGCCGACGTCGAAGTGACGCAGGCACTCCGGAGGTACGTGCGCAATCGCGTGCTTGATCCGGACACGGCCGAGAGTGCGCTCCTGGATCTCCGGCTGCTCGATCTGGAGCGGCACGAGCACGAGCCGCTGCTCGACCGCGTGTGGGCGCTGCGCGCGAACCTGAGCGCGTACGATGCGGTCTACGTGGCGCTGACGGAGGCGCTGGACGACACGCTCCTGACGTGCGACGGACGGCTCGCGCGCGCACCTGGCCTCCGCGCGCGGATCGAGCTGGTGCGCTGAACTCGTCCTCGGTCAGGCATCGGACGATTACGGATCGGATCAGCGATCCGGCCGCAGCCGTTCACGTCCCGCATCTCGCCGACGTGGAAGTGGCGCATGCGCTCCGGCGGTACGTTCGCGATCGCGTGCTCGATGCGGATACCGCCGAGGGTGCCGCCCTTCCAGCCTCCGTCCACCTCAGTGAGTTTTGGCGGCGGTCTGGTGGCGTCGGCCCTCCTCCGAGCTCATGCATTGCCGCTGCGGCGCGTGTCGTTGCGTTCATCGAGCAGTCGGCGGCCAACGCTGCAAATCACCGTGTCTCTCGTTGCCGGGCTGCTGCAGAGGAACCACTGAGCGCTCCACGCGATTTCTGGGATCCCGCTTGCCGGGGTCAGTTGGATACTGTTAGTCTCCGCTGTCACCTTGCTGCTCGTCCTCGGAGTGGTCGGCTCGTGCCGACGCCGACCTCGCTGCTGCAGTTCTTCGACGCCATCGACCACGGGGTCGCGCCGCTCCCGGGCGTGCGGAGTGTGGCAGGGACCAGCACGCTGCCGATGGACGAGTCGGTGCTCGACGACGCATCGGCATCGACCCGGCCGCCGTGTCGCGGACTCGTAGGCGAGGGACATCGAGTCTCGTACCGAGGCCAGAAGACGTGTTCCTCTTCCTGTCTGCTGCCCTGCTCTGCGCGGGGGCGTCTCCCACCCAGGAGGTTCTCCACCCGCCTCCGTCAGTCGAGGAGCTTGCGTCGCGGCTGGTGTCGCTGAACGGCGCTGCCGAGCGCCAGGCGCTCCTGTCGCGTTACCCGGCCCTCGTGGACGGCCGCCTGCTGCGCGCCCTCATTGCGGAGGCGCGTACCCGGATAGACGCGGCCGAGCTCACACAGGCCATCGCAGCTTACGAGGCGACGATCGAATTGGCGGAAAGGCTCGGCGATCGGGTCAACCTCGCCTCGGCCCTGATTGGCCTGGGGTCGGTGCACGGGCGCCGCGGCGACTACGCTGAGGCCACTCGGAGGCTGCAGGCCGGCCTCGGCGTCGCCGAGGCGCTCGGCGATGTCGAACGGATGGACGCCGCGCTGCACGACCTCGGCATCGTGCACCGTCTTCAAGGGGAGTACGAGCAGGCCCTAGCCTACTACCGTCGCGTCATCGCGCTCGACGAGGCCACGGGGCGAGCCCATCTGCTCGGTCCGACCTACAACAACATCGGCGTCGTGCACATGCTCCGCGGCCACTACCAGGCGGCACTGGAGGCGCTGCGGCGGAGCCTGGATCTGAAGGAGGCCGCCGGCGACGAGGCAGGGCTCCGGTCCACGCTGGGCAACATCGGCGACGTGTACGTGCAGCAGGGCCAACCGGAGCTGGCGCTCGACTATTACGGGCGCAGTCTGGATATCGCGGAGCGGCACGGCCAGCAGGCCCTCGCCGCGGGCACCCTCAACAACATCGGCCGCGCATACTTCCACCTCGGACGCTCCGACGACGCGCTGAGTTTCTATCGGCGGGCGCTCGCGCTCCACGAAGCGGCGGGTCGCAAGGCCGAAACCGCCGAGACGCTCTACAACAGCGGCCGCGCCCACGCCGCGCGCGGCGAGATGGAAGCCGCCCTCGCCGACCACACGCGTAGTCTCGCGATTCGCGAAGCGATCAACGATCGGCCGGGCATCGCGGCGTCGCTGACGGCGCTGGCGGATCTGGCCTTGAGACGCGGCGAACCCGGGGCCGCGCTCGATCTCGCGAATCGCGCCTCACGGCTGGCCGGCGAGACCGGCAACCGGGAATCGTTCTGGCAGGGGCGCACGCTGGCCGGCCGCAGCCACCTGGCGCTCGGCGCATTCGAGGCCGCGCACGAAGCGTTCGCCGATGCGATCGAGATGATCGAGGACCTCCGCGTCGACGTGGGCGGCGAGCGCGGCCGTCGGCGCTACTTCGAACGGAAGCTCGAGCCCTACCACCGCCTCGTGGCTCTCCTCCTGGAGCAATCGCGCCCGGCCGACGCGCTGCGCGTCGCCGAGCGTGCGAGAGCCCGCGTCCTGTTCGACGTCCTCCAGCAGGGACCGACCGGACGCAGGCTGTTCACAGCGGACGAGCGGGCTCATGAACGCGCCATCGAGCTCCGCCTCTCGACGCTGCGATCGAGGCTGTGGGCTGCGAAGTCGTCGCGGCCGCCCACCGCCGCCGTGGGGCAGCTCGAGGCGGATCTGCGCGCGACCCGGCGGGCCCACCAGGAGTTCCGCGCGGCCCTGTACGACGCGCACCCCGGAATGCGACTGCGACGCGGTGAGACGCCCGTCGGATCGGTCGAGGCCGCGGCGGACCTGCTCGCCGATCGTCGCACCGCCATCCTCGAATACCTGGTGGCGGAGGACGCGACGTACCTGTTCGTGCTCGACCGCCCGGACGCCGACAGCACATCGGCCGGCGTCCACATCACTGCATTCCGGCTGGAGCTCGGCCGAGAGCGCCTGACGGCGCTCGTCGAGCGGTTCCGCCGCCAGCTCGAGAACCGCGACCTCGACTTCCGCCAGACCGCTCGCGACGTCTACGACGCGGTGCTGCGGATCGCCGACACCGATCTGAAAGGCAAGACGAACCTCGTCATCGTGCCGGACGGCCCGCTCTGGGAGCTGCCGTTCCAGGCCCTTCGCGCCCCTTCCGGCGACTACCTGATCGAGCAGGCGGCCGTGTCGCGCGCTCCGTCGATCAGCGTCCTCCAATGGCTCCATGCGCACCGCGCGCATCGCGCCCGCGGGCTGCCGAGGCTCCTGGCGCTTGGTGACCCCAGGCAGGCACCCGCGCAGCAACACGCTTCGCCCGACGACGTGTCCGTGCCGGCCTGGGGCCCCTTGCCCGATGCGCGCCGCCAGGTCCGCGCACTGTCCAGGCTCTACGGCCACGATCGGAGCCGGGTCCTGCTGGGGCGCGCGGCAACCGAGCGCGCGTTGCGTGAGACGGCAGGCGATGCGACCGTCCTGCACATCGCCACGCATGGCCTGCTCGACAACGCCGGCCCGATGTACCTGGTACCTCCAGCTCGCGGGCGATCCGTCCGGCGGGGCCGCCGTCGATGGTCGCCTGGAGGCGTGGGAGATCGCCGACCTGCACCTCTCCGTCGAGGCCGTCGTCCTGGCCGCGTGCGAGACGGCGCGTGGGCAGGTCGCACCCGGCGAAGGCATCATCGGCGTGAGCTGGGCCTTCTTCCTGGGCGGCAGCCCGAGAACGGTCGCCAGCCTCTGGAAGGTGGACGCCGCCAGCACGACCGAACTGATGCTGGCGTTCCACCGCCGTTTCCGGGAAGGGCTGGCGCGCGACGCTGTCCAACCGGGCGCGGCCGCCAGCCTGCGCGAAGCTGCGCTGTCCCTCCTGCGGAGCACCCGCTACCGTCACCCGTTCTACTGGGCCGGGTTCATCCTCGTCGGCGACGGGTCCTGATCTCCGCGCGTCACGGCCACCGCCGCGCCGGTTCGCGTTGCTCGCGAAGGTGGCGCAGCAATACGCGCGGGGCCGCGACGCCCGGGTTCTCCGCCACCAGCTGCTCCAGCTCATGCTCGGCGTCGGCGAGGAGGCCCGCCTGCGCCAACAGGACACCCGAGGCGAGATGGGAGCCGTCCAACCGCGATTGCAGCGCCGCCACCCTGTCGGCGTCCTTCTGCGAGAGGACCTGGAACATCGCGTCGGGTTGTGGCGGCGTCGGAGCCATGATCTCATCGGTTCCCCGAGACGCGCGAACCTGCCAGCGGTAGATCCGGCCGCGGGCCAGCGGAGACGCGGGCTGCCAGCGTGCGAGCGCGAGCGGGCCACTCTCGGCAATCTTTTCGAAATCCTGGTCGACGATCGACACGACGTACGCCGAGGCACCGGGCAGCCGGGTCCACTCGAACATGGGCCGGTCGGTCTCGACCGCGGTGGCCATGGGCCGGACCGGACGGAAGGTCGGTTCGGTGGTCGCGCCGCCCATCAACGTGCCCTGGCCTCCGGCGATGGCGGCGGCGAGCGGCGGCAGGTCGATGCGCCCTTTCTGCAGTGCCTGGCGAATGGCGTCGACGTCCTGCCCGCTCAGTGGCGGAAGCCCCCGCAGGGTTCCGTCCTCACTGAGCGTCACCGTGGCTCCCTCGTCGTGGAGCGTGAGCAGCGTCGCGGGCAGGTCGTGCGGAGACGGGTTCTCGATCGCGCCGGGCGCGAGTCGGCGAGATTCGGGGGAGGCCATCCGATCCGGGCGCAGCGCGCCCCAGGCCAGGATGCCCGCGAGTCCGGCCGCTGCCGTCGCCATCGCCGCGTACGCGGGCCAGCGACGGGTCGCCGGCGGCCGGAGCTCGCCGACCGTGCGCCGCCGCTCGCGTCGGACCTCCTGCAGGTCGTCGACGTCCTCGCGACAGTGTCGGCAGACGTCGAGGTGCGCCTCGAGCAGCTCGATCTCCACGTCATCCAGGTCGCCGTCGACCAAGGCGGCGAGCCGCTCGGGCGTGGGATGCTCGATCTCGTCTACCGCACGCGCGAGTTCGCGCCGGATGGCCGACACCGTGCCATTCAGGCGGCCCGCATCGAGGACCTGGCCGCGGCAGAATCGGCATCGGGCGAGATGGTCGTCGACCGCGAGCAGATCGGCCGGCGCCAGCATCCGCCGCTGGTAGCGGTCGATTTCCTCAGCCGACACGTGCCGGACGACGTCGTCGTTCATGCCTCGTCCTGTGATCCCTCTATCTCAGTGGAGTCGGAATCGGCGTCTCTATTACCAGCGGTGGCATGCCTGCCCCCGTTCGACGCCTCCTCCGAACAGGGACATCCGCCGACCCAGGCGGGCACGGGCGGCCTTGCGGAGGTTGATGACCTGCTGACGTGAGACGCCGAGCCGGACCGCGATGTCGCGGTCCTCGAGCGGCAGCGACGGCCAGAGCACGGCGAGCTCTTCCGGCGCGACCGACAGCGCGTGGGCGATCTGTCGCAGCGACGCGGTGCCGGTCAGCTGCAACAGGTCGAGCGCATCACCCCCGGCCTCGTCTCGGAGGTTCAGGAGCAGCGCGGTCCGCTGTCGCATGGGCAACTCGAGCACTTCGGCCCAGAGCCGTTTCAAGAATTGCGTGTGCTCCAGAGCGGCCATCGGCGAACGGACCGCTGGATCCGCCAGTGACTCGAGACTCGACACCGCGCCAGCGGGGCCGGCAGGACCGGAGGGGCGAAGCCCCATCACCTGGCCTACCGCGTCGACGAGTTCGTTCAGTCCGATCGGGCCGCGTCCACTCGCCAGGACGCCGCGGACGAGATCGAGCAGTCTGCCCCCTTCGACCTGCAGACGGGCCTGCGCATCTTCTCCGGGTTCCTCTCTTGCGCCCGCCAGGCCGCAGCGCCAGCTCCCGTCGGCGGCGCGCTCGAGCGCCAGGGCAGGGTCGTGGCGCAGCAGATACCAGATCCGGTTCCGCAGGCGGCTCCGTTCGGGGTGGCGGTGGCGGAAGTACTCGTAGCAGGTGTGCTCGGCGACCCTTGCGGCGTAGGCCTCGATGCCCTGAATCGGCGGCAGTTCCGGATCCGCCTTGAGCTCGCGCAGCCTGCGGAGCACGCGCGCCACCGCCTCGCTGCACACGTCCTCGAGATCCTCTCTCGCACACCGAAGGCCCACAGGAACCTGGCCGTGAAGAACCCGGCACACTGTGTCGCGGATCGTCCGGGTGACACGTGTCGCGAGCAGGTCGTCGAGCAACCGGTCGGCCTCGGAGGGATCGGATGCCCGCAGGAAGGGCATGAGCGCGGGATCGATGCCGACACTCGAGGTCGCGCCCGTGGTGTCCGCGAGCCATGCCATGGCGGATGAGCGAAGTTCGGTGAGCCAGGGAGAACCCATGGTAATACGAGCCGGCGTTGAGCGTCAGTTGATCAGCAAAGAGGCCGCTGGCTGCCGACGCCGCCGGTGGAATCAAGAGGAGATTCGAGATGTCTGCTCGACGTCCCGGAAAGATGTCGGTCGTCGTGATGCTCCTCGCGTGTGCCGTGCTGGAGCCGGCAGCGCGCGCGCAAATTCCCAGGCCTGCTCCGAAGCCGAAGCAGCCCGACACCAGGATCAGGCGCGCACCGCCCCTGGGGAACCCGACCTGGGTGAAGACGGGGCTCTTCAACGAGATCGACCAGACGCGCCGATCAGCTGTCACGGTCAACGAGCCGACAGTCCTGCGCTTCATCTGGGGCACGACAGCCAGCGGCGCCAACGAGGGATTCTGGCGGCTGCGGCGCAGGATCGCGCCGAACCAGTACGCGCTGGTGGCCACCGGCGTCGCGACCAGCGGCACGGGGGGCCGCTTCGATGTCGATCTCGGACCGTATCTCGCGACCACCGCGCCGGTCGATCCGGCCATCTACCACCTCGAGGTGGTCGCTCGGGTCCGCTCCAGTGTCGACACATCGACCAGCACGAGCCCGGGGCAGGGCGGGGTCAAGATTCCCGCGCGGGAGATCGGCGCGTGGTCGGTGCCGGTCGTGATTACCTACGCCAGGACCGTCGCCCCGCCGACCACCTTCAACATGGGTGACGTCTACCGCAAGGCCACGCTGGTTCTCGACAGGATCATCCTCATCGTTGACCAGAATGGCCCGGGGCAGGAGGAATACCACCTCGGGGGATTCGTCCAGGAACTGCAGCGGTCCTGCACGGGCTCCAACGGCCAGCAGCAGTGTTCGTTCAGCACGCCGCTCCGACAGTACCCGGTTCGGCCCGTATCGCCGGAACCTGAATCCGCCCGGCGAGGCCCCGCTCGGGTGGACCTTCGACGCGCAAAGCCACCCGCCGCTGAAGAAGGTCAGGAACGAGTTCGAGTTCGCGCTCGGCTCGGGGACCAACGCCGTCTCGTCCGAGCGGCGCCTCGTGGTCACCCTCTCACTCATCGAAGAGGACGCCGGCACGTCGATCGACGAGTGGCAGGCCGGCGTCGTGGACCTGTCTCGCGTGGCCAAATCCGGCGACGTGTTCCGGTTCAGCCAGGACGACGTCCAGGAGTTCCTGAGCGACCATGCCGCCGACGCGATCCGCTACGTCTCCGACGGCCTGAGGACCCTCTCGACGGTCGCCGACATCGGTTCGGCGGCGCCGGTCGTCGGCACCGCGATCGCGGTGGCGACGTACATCGTGGTGGCGATTCTCGAAGACATGAAGGATGACTATTACGGGACGCGCGTAGCCTATCTGACGCTCGAGTCGAACCGTCTCGCCGATGTCCATGCCCTGCCCGGCGCCGTCGTCGGCACGGGGTCGAACCGCCGCTACGTCGTCAAGCCGCAGACGATTCGGTTCAAGGGACCGCCGGGCGCGAACTCGGCGTCTGCGTTCGACGGGGTCGTCGACGTCGAGTTCCACTGGGAATTCAGCGAACGCAGCCCGGAATGACGGCTCGAGGCCGGTCCGCTGCCCGTCGCGGTCGAATCGGGCCGCGTCGGGCGAGGAGCATGAGCGATGGCGGTTCGAGGACGTGCAACTCGATTGGCGGCGTGTGCGCTGCTGCTGGGCGCGGCGAGCGCCGACAGGGCCACAGCCCAGAGCACTGCCCGGCCCGCCGACACGCGCAGTGCCGATCCGGAGCGGCTCACCCGCACGATTGACGGGCTGCGCGCGCAGGTGATCAGCCTGGAGCGTGTCAATGCCGACCTGGCGAGCAGGCTCGCGCGCGTCGAACAACAGTTCAAGGCTGCCCATCCGGTGGATCCGCCGGCCGCCCCCGAGAAGAGCGGGGGCCTCCGCGACCACCGGCAGGAGCTGCTCGAGCGGCAGCAGCTCAGGGAAGACGTGCTGCGTGCCATCGCCCCCGAGCTCGCTCAGCTCCGTGACCTGCGCGCGACGTTCGAACGCCATCGTCACGAATACGGAGCGCCGAGCGGCGGCTGGATCAAGTCCGTGGATCTGCCCGCCTGCCAGGACTGCCTCGTGTATTTCACCAACCCGTCGAATCACCCCACGGCGGCGAAGGTGACAGGCCCTCCGCAGCCATAGCGCGAGCGACAGGCAGGGGCGGGAGCCAGCCGACGCGCTGCGCTACTCGGTGGCCTGGTCGAGCAGTCGTGGCGTTACAACGCCGCGATGGAACGGAAAGCTCAGTGAGGTCCAACGCGGCGTCCAGGTTCCCACGCCAAACCTCATCGGCCACTCGAGCCGCGACAGGCCGGGGGACAGGCGGGGCTCAGACCCAGATCACCGGTCGTTCATCATCATCCAGCCGCCCGAGGGATCCTGGAGGAAGCGCGCGTTGCCCGACATGCCGAAAGGCGCGATGGTGTCGGCCATCTGGCGTGCGGTTGGGCTGCTCGACGTCATTGACGAGTGGTAATCGCAGTTCCATCCGGCCTTGCCGACGGCCTTGCCGCACCCGAGTCTCTCGAACGACGTGAGCTGAACGTAGACGTCGCAGTCCGAGCCCGCCGCGGCGACGCACACCTGGAGGCACTGCATCGCGAGGATGGGGTTTCCCTTGAACTGCCGGTTCATGCACTGCTGCGCAATGCCCGCCAGGTACTCGTTCGCGGCATCGAACCGGCTCGCCACGGCAAGGCACAGGTCCCGTGCCGACGGTGCGCCGGCATCCTCGCCAGCCACGGGAGTGGTCTTCTGCCCCTTGCAGACCGCGAATCCCGCGCGCTCGACCCGCTGGGCGACTGCCTTCTCCTTCGCGGCGACTGCCGCCGCTTGCGCCAGCACACGCGTGCGTTCGCTCGCCGCGGCGAAGATCCGCTGGCCCGAGGCGTCCGTCCGATCCGACGGCACGCCGACAGTGGACTGCAGCAGGGTCTGGAGCTCCGCGTCCGTCCTGGCAGCCCCAACCTGCTGGATCACGGCCGGCGCTCCCGACGCCAGGTCTTTCGCGCGCCGAGCCTCGAACTCGGCCATCGCCTCGCGCACCGGCGCCGACGTCTCCAGCCCATCGAGGCTCGTCATCAGCGCCCGGTACCACCCGGTGCCCGCCTTGAGCGCGGCCACCCCCTGGCCAAGCGACGCCAGCCGACTCCGTTCGGTAGCGACGACGTCGGGCAGCATCGCGTCGGCGCGCGACCTCAGGCGCGCGGCGAGATCGCTTCGCAGTGCCGGGTCCGCCGCCCCCAACCATCCCGCCGGACCCGAGACCACAGGCGCGGGCACCGGCGACGGCCTCTGCGGTCGCGCCATCGGTACGCCGCCAAGGCCGGGCTCTGGCGCGGCGGGAGCTGGCGCCGCCGCCTCGATCGTGCGGGCCGTCGAAAGCAGCGTCGAAATTCCCTTCGCGCCGGATGCGTCCGCGATGACCGAGTCGATCCACGCGTTGAGAACGGGCGCGGCGAGCCGCGCGGCCGTGCGGTCGACGGCGCCCGCGTAGGCCGTCCGCTCGGAGGGCCACAGGTCCGCGAGCGACGTCTCGCCGGCAACGCGGTACGCCTGGACGGCGCCGAGTGCACCGTAGTCAGCGGAAATGGCCTCCAACCGCCGCAGCGCATCGTCCCGCCAGCTGCGCAGGTACCGCTGGGCGACCACGGCGACCACGGTGCTGCCGGATCCCGAGTCGCTGGTCGCATCGAACATGCCCAGCACGGATTGCCACTTCGCGCCCACCTCGGCTCGCTTGCGAGACACCCCGTTCCGGCCCGGCTGGAACGAGCGCTCGATGCGCACGCAGTCCTCCGGGCTCAACTCGTCGAAGCGCTTGCCGAAGTAGCGCGCGAAGTAGTCGTCCTCGAACAGGTTTCGCGCGAGTTCGACCACGTTGCCGATGATGCCATTCAGATTGAGGTCCGGATGTTCCATGGTGAGGCGCGAGGCCCACTCGTCCACCTTGTCGGGATCGGGACCGCCGATGTGCCCGAGGACGCCACGCACCTGGATGCGGCTGGCATTCAGGCGTGACTCGTACGAGAAATCCTTCAGCGGACCGAGGATCAATCGGTCGGCCGCCTCGGCACGTGCGAGCGCGAAGTAGGGGTTGGCCCACCGGTTCGCGCGCGTGTCGAAGAGTCCCGCCAGCACATCGTGTGCGGGATCGAGCACGCCCGACATCGCCAGAGGCGTCGCGAGCACTCCCGGTTGCTGCACCCAGCCGGCCGGGGTCAGCGAGAACCCGCCGGTCTCCGGCGCGAACGAGCCCTTGACGCGAAAGCTTCCGTGCAGACCGGACGCCCCGATCTGCCTCCCCGGGCTGATCGCGTCGAACGCCAGCACGCCTTCCACGCCGCCCGCCGTGTCGGAGACTTCGAGGTCGATCCGCATCAGGTTGGGGTGCGCGAAGTACACACCGCTCCAGCGCCCGGCGATCGTCTGCGCGCCGCGCACGCCCGGCGCCGCGGCCCTCGGTGGCGTCGACGCAGGGATGGCCGCCGGCGGAGGGGCCGGGCTGGTCGCGGTCGTGGCGGTCGCCGGTACGGAGGCCCTGGCCGGCGGCTGTGAGGCGGGAGCCGGTGGGGCGACTGCCGAAGCTTGCGCGGACACCTGAGCCGGCCGTGCTGCAGGTGCCGGCGCGGGCGACGCAGAAGCAACTCCCGGCGCTGCTGCTGCATCCGCCGGCGTCGCTGCGCCGGCCGCTGTTCGCGTGGCGGCAGCGATGTCGATGAGACGCCGTGCCCGGCCCTTGTTGCCGACGAGGATCGCCTCGCGCAGTTGCGGACAGGCCCCCCGCAGGCGCCCGGCCACCTGGCGGGTCAGCGCGTCGAGGTCGGCGCGATGGGCGGCATCGAACAGCGACGCGTCGCCCTCGACGGCGATCGTCGGCGTCAGGCCGCAGTCGAGGTGCGCGGGCACGGCGGCGGTCCAGCCCTTGTGGCTGACTTTCTCGGACTGCGCTGCGGCATCGTCTGCGACGCCAGGTACGAGGAGCATGGCGAGCATCAGGACGTGTCGGCCCACGCGGCCTCCTTCTTGGAGTTGCGGCCCGGACGCGGCCGCGGGATCACTGCGTCTCGAGGGAGACGGGAGCAGTCGTCGTGAACGTCAGCCGCGTCTCCGCCGGGACCTTGACGCGCTGGCCGGTGAGCGCGACGGCACCGACGCCGGCAGCCGCCCCTATCGTCGCGCCCTTGGCCGCGCCGCCGGCTCCGCCGAGGATTCCGCCAATCGCACCGCCGAGGACACCGCCGAGCACGCCGCCCTTCGCGGTCTTCCTTCCCTTGGATCCGCTCTCGGCCGTCGCCTCGCTGCCGTCGATCGCCACGCGCCCGCCGTCGATGACGAGCGCGACCAGCTTCAACGTGAGGGACGCGCGGCCGCGGAGGCGTCCCGCTTCTTCGGTCTGCTCGATGCGCAGAACCGCGTCTGTGCCGCGGGGCGCGAGGGTGACACCGTCGACGACGATGGGCTCATCGAGTCCGGCGGCGTGCTCCGCGCCGAGCATGGCGTTGCGCGAGTCGATGGCGGACGTGGTCCGGACGACGATCGGCGTCCCGGCCGGGATCTGCGCGTCCTGCGCGGCCGAGGGCGCGCCGGCCAGAACGATGGCCGGGATCCACGGCAACACCCGGAGCACGCGGAACGGCACACCCATGGCCACTCCTCCGCAAGCGGTCGTCTGGACAGGCGATAGGCCGGCAACTTACCATACGCCGTCGTTTGTACACAAAACTTTTCCCGCTGCTGCAGGCCTCGATCGGCCTCGTGATGGCGCAGGCCCTCTTCTCGACGCGCGCGGACGTCGTCGTCGTGCCGGTCGCCGTGACCGATGCGCGCGGCCGCGCGGTCGCCGGCCTGTCCGCGGCGAACTTCCGCCTGCTGGACGACGGGCGAGCACAAGCCATCACGCTCTTCGTCGAAGGGCGGGCGCCGCTAACGCTCGGCCTGCTCCTGGACGACAGCCAGAGCACGCGACCTCACGTCGAGGCGCTGCACGAGGCAGTCGGGGCGGTCCTCGACGAGGCCGGGCCGAACGACGAACTGTTCCTGCTGAAGTTCAACGATCGCATCGGTGCGCCGCTGTTCGACGGCGCCCCGTTCACGCGATCACCCGACGATATCCGGGCGCTGATGGCCGGCGCGGAGCACGCCGGCGGCACGGCGCTCCATGATGCCGTCGTTGAGGCGCTGGCGCGCGTCGGGCGCGGCTCGCACGCGAGGAAGGCCCTGCTCGTCCTCTCGGACGGCGGCGACACGGCCAGCGCGACGTCGCAGGCCGCGATGATTGCCGCCGCACGCTCGACGAGCGCCGTCGTCCAGGTGGTCGTGCTGCCCGCGCCGGACGAGGACTCCCGCCGGTCGGTGCGCGTCCTGCGCCAGCTCGCCGCGTCGGGGACGGGCACCTCCTACGAAGCGCGGACGGACCGTGAGGTCCCCACGCTTGCGCGGCGGGCCATCGACGACTTGCGGGCGCAATACCTGATCGGTTTCGTGCCGGCGCCCGGCGGTCACGCCGACGGCGCGCATACGCTCCGCGTCACGGTCCGCACCGACGACGGGGGCAACGTGTCCGTGCGGGCGCGGCCGACCTACCTGCCGTTAGCGGCGACGCCGGGCGAGGGGATCAGGTAGCCACCATAGGCGCCGGTAACCCGGTGGGTGCCACGCGCGCCTGGAGCTCGTCCGAGCCGCAGGAACGAGCGGAGCGCTGGTGTCAACTGAAGCGACCCACGTCGAGCGCACTTCGGCATTCGCATCATTCGGAAAACACCGGCGGTCCCGCGCTCGTCGCGCGCAACGCGGCTTCGCGCGGGGTTCGTTGGAGAGAACGGTCCGCCCCGCCAGAATCTCGATGCCGTCAGCCCGCGGACCATCTCTCGCATGAAGCGCGCCACGGGAGGACTGATGCCACGACGTTTCCGTTCCGTCGAGCAGATGGCCCCACGGTGGCAGGTGACCCTGGGCTCTATCGCGCGATTGCGGTCACATGGTTGCTCGGAATGCGGACGACCGCGCGGCGCGGGCTTGTGGCCGTCTAGTGCCTTCAGGCCTGAAGGCCTGCGCTACAGGTGCCCTGATCCGAGCGCCACAGCCAACCGCTGGCCCGCACTCTTCTTCTGCCCTTCGACCCCGCAGGCCGCACGGATGTCGCGCCCGCGGCTCTTCCTGGCCATCACGGTCACGCCGCGCTCGGCCAGGATGGCCGCAAACCGGCTGACCCGCTCGTCCGACGGGCGCTCGTAGGGAATGCCCGGCGCGGCGTTCAGCGGGATCAGGTTGACCTTGGCCTTGATCGCCCACGAGGCGCGCCAGCTGCCGGGCATCGGCGGGCGTGTCGTTCACGCCCTCCAGCAGTACGGTACTCGAACGTGATCCGGCTGCGGCGCTTGAGCGGGAACTGCCGGCAGGCCTCCAGAAGCCGCTCAATGGGGTACTTGCGGTTCACCGGCACGAGCCGATCACGGAGCTCGTTCGTGGTGGCGTGCAGCGACACGGCCATCCCGTGCTCGTCGGCCATGATCCTGAGGGCCGTCATCACCGCGTCGTAGTTGTGCAGCGGCTCGCCTGCCCCACGATTTCGGCCGGCGTCAGATTGCGCCCGAACCCCATCTTCCCGGTCAGGCAGAAGTCGCAGTCCATCGCGCAGCCGACGCTGCCCGGCGGCATCGGGACAATGGACGAGCTGTTCGAGGCCCTGACGCTCATCCAGACGAAGCAGATCGAGAACTTTCCCATCGTCCTCATCGGCACCGAGTACTGGCGGAAGGCTCGTGGAACTGCTGCCGCGGATGGTCGCGGAGGACGCCGTCTCGCCGGCCGACCTCGATCTGATGCTGGTCACCGACGATCTGGAGGAAGCGATGCGACAGCTGCAGGTGCACGCGATCGAGCAGTTCGGGCTCCGGGCCAGGCGTTCGCCGAAGCCGTCCAGGTGGCTGGGCGAGACGGCGCCCGCCCGGGGGTTGGCGGAGGTTCGCAGAGGTTGACAGAGGCTGACAGGGGTTGATGTCGCGCGCCGACAAAGTCACGCTATGAAGACATTGACGAAGTAGCTACCAGGGGCTACCATCATCGGATGCGGGCCGTCGGCATCAAGACGCTCAAGAACAAGCTCAGCGAGTACATTCGGGTGGCGAGCGGCGGCGAGACGATTCTCGTGACTGATCGGGACCGTGTGGTCGCCGAGATCGGGCCGCCCCAGGCGGGGCGTGCCGAGCAGGTCAGCGACGCGCTGCTGGCCGACGTGGTCCGGCAAGGCTGGCTTCGCCCCCCGGTGATCCCTGCTCGGACTCCGCCGCCGCGCCGGCCCGTCGCCCGGCTCGCCGACATCCTCCGCGAGCTCGAAGGCGACCGCGGCGACCGATGATCTACGTTGACACGTCGGTGCTGCTCGCCGCGCTCCTCGCGGAGGATCGCCACCCGGACGACGAGTTCTGGACCGGGACGCTCGTGTCGAGCCGACTGCTGGAGTACCAGACATGGGTCCGCCTCCATGCCCGCCGCCTGGCGAAGAGCCACGGCGAGGACGCGCGCACGCTCATCGGCCGCGTGGCCCTGCTGGAGTTGATCTCCCCGGTAGTGTCGCGGGTGTTGGAACCGTTCCCGGTTCCGGTCCGAACGCTGGACGCCCTGCATCTGGCGAGTGCCGAGTTCCTGCAGCGTCGTGACGCGGCCATCCGGCTGGCGACCTACGACCCGCGGCTGTCGAGCGCGGCCGAAGCCATCGGAATCACGCTGTACCCGCTCGTGTGACGCGGTGGCGCCGATTGACCTTGGCTGTCCCCCACGATGGTCCTGATCCGCAACGTGCCTGCCGAGCTGCACTGAAAGGTGAAGTCGAGGGCCGCGCTGGAAGGCCTGACTCGGCACGACTGCGGGCGGAGATTGCGGATCGGATCGGCGATCCGGCCGTAGCCGTTGACGTCCCGCGCCGATCACGGTCCCAGCCGAGACGACCGGCTCGCACGTCAGCGATCTCGTGCTGGTCGCGCGCACCGAAAAGGTCGCGCCCACTGATACGGACGCCGACAACCTTCTCACCGTGGGCGACGTGCAGCTGCACCCGAACCTCGGCGAGCCGTACGGCCGGACAGGTACGCTGTCGTTCTACGCGAGCATCATTCCGGAAGGCACGCCGGTGACCGCCTCACTCGCCCTGGCCCAGAACACGCTGACGCTCACGGTCAACGGCGGCCTGGCGCCGGTGACGCGCAGCGCCGCATTCACGGTACAGTAGCCACCAGCCATCGAGTTGCTCGCAATCCGATCGCGCCCTCCATCCCTATCCTCGCAGCGTACACAGCCGGAGCCTGGACGTCGTGCTCGCCTCTTGTGGATTACGGAATGGCGAAGCAGGTGCTCGGGGCGCTGGAACGCGGTGGGTTCGCTACGCGGTCTTCGGGGCGGCGGCTCTCAATCTGCACGGCCTCGCCCGATTCACCGAAGATCTCGACCGCTTCATCGACCCGGACGCGGGCAACGTCGAACGGTTGAGGGTGGCGTGCCTTCAGGCCTGAAGGCCTGCGCTACAGGTGCCCTGATCCGAGCGCCGCAGCCAACCGCTGGCCGGCGCTCTTCTTCTGCCCTTCGACAATCAGCTGCCCGCACGCCGCGCGGATGTCGCGCCCGCGGCTCTTCCTGACCATCACGGTCACGCCGCGCTCGGCCAGGATGGCCGCAAACCGGCTGACCCGCTCGTCCGACGGGCGCTCGTAGGGAATGCCCGGCGCGGCGTTCAGCGGGATCAGGTTGACCTTGGCCTTGAGATCGCCCACGAGGCGCGCCAGCTGCCGGGCATCGGCGGGCGTGTCGTTCACGCCCTCCAGCAGGACGTACTCGAACGTGATCCGGCCGCGGCGCTTGAGCGGGAACTGCCGGCATGCCTCCATGACCTGCTCAATCGGGTACTTGCGGTTCACCGGGACGAGCCGATCACGGAGCTCGTTCGTGGTGGCGTGCAGCGACACGGCAAGGTTCGGCATCGTCGGCTCGCTCGCCAGGCGCTCCATCGCCGGAACGATGCCGACGGTGGAGAGGGTCACGCGTCGCGGCGACACGGCCATCCCGTGCTCGTCGGCCATGATCCTGAGGGCGGTCATCACCGCGTCGTAGTTGTGCAGCGGCTCGCCCATCCCCATCAGCACGATGTTGAAGGACTCGCCGGCCAGGCCGGTCTCGGCGGCGAGCACGCGCACCTGCCCCACGATTTCGGCCGGCGTCAGATTGCGCCCGAACCCCATCTTCCCGGTCAGGCAGAAGTCGCAGTCCATCGCGCAGCCGACCTGGCTCGAGATGCAGAACGTCTGCTTTGGCGTGTCGGGGATGAAGACCGACTCGATGCGGCGCCCGTCGGCAAGCGCGAAGAGGAACTTGCGCGTGCCGTCGCTCGAGTGGTCCTGGTGCGCGAGCTGCGGCGTCGTGATGCGGAACCGCCGGGCGAGCAGCTCGCGATCGCCGCGGCTGATGTTGCGCATGGCCGCGACGTCTGCCACGTTGCGGCGGTGCAGCCACCCGAACACCTGGCGGGCGCGATAGCGGGGCAGGCCCGCCTCGGCGAGCGTCCGTTCGAGCGCCGGCAGATCCAGGTCGGCCAGGTCGGGGCGTTCGTCGTTCGGGTGGGGCACGATCTGATTTCCCGTCGGAAGCCCTTCTGATCGTACCATAGGGAAGAGGGGCGACGGCCGGGGTGGGTCTTGCCGGGCGCCGACCAGCCGTGCTATGCCAGAATATTCTCACAAGTTGTTGTCTCTCAATGGTTTATCAGTTCCAGCATGCGTCCGCCCTCTGACGCGTCCGGGACGGACGGAGGCCAGCAGCCGCCCATCGACGGGCCCAGGACCGCTGGAGGCGAGCAGTCGCCGATGATCGTCCGCGAGGTCTTCGACAACGGGGTCCGTCTCATCACCGAGCGGATGGACCACGTCCGATCCGTGAGTGTCGGCGTGTGGCTGACGCGCGGCTCGCGGCACGAGCCCGTCGAGCACGGCGGCATCGCGCACTTCGTCGAGCACATGCTCTTCAAGGGCACGACCTCCCGATCGGCGGAGGACATCGCCCAGGAAGTAGACTCGCTCGGCGGCCACCTCGATGCCTTCACGTCGAAGGAGTACGCGGGCTACTACGTGAAGGTTCTCGACGAGCACCTCCCGAAGGCGCTCGACGTGCTGTCGGATCTCCGTGCTCAACCCGGCATTCGCGCCCGACGACGTGGACCGCGAGAAGAAGGTGATCCTCGAAGAGATCAAGATGGTCGAGGACACGCCGGACGACCTGGTGCACGAGCTCTTCACGCAGACGTTCTGGACCGGCCATCCGCTCGGGCGCCCGATTCTCGGCACGCCGTGCTCGGTCGAAGCGCTCACGCCGGACGTCCTCCGCGCCTACTTCGACGACACCTACACCGCGCGCCACCTGGTCATCGCCGCCGTCGGCAACGTCACGCACGAGCGCATCCGCGAGCTCATCGCGCCCACGTTCGGCCGCCTCGCCGCGGCCGGCGCGCCGCTGAGCGAGGCGCCGCCGGCCAACGTCCCGCACGCGCAGGTCCGGTCGAAGGAGCTCGAGCAGACGCACATCTGCCTGGGCACGAGCGGCTATCCACAGAACCACGACGACCGCTACGCGGCCTACGTGCTGAACACCATGCTGGGCGGCTCGATGAGCTCACGCCTGTTCCAGAACGTGCGCGAGCGCCGGGGCCTGGCCTACGCCGTCTTCAGCAACCTCGTCGCGTACCGGGACACCGGCTCGCTGACGATCTACGCCGGGTGCGCGAACGATGCCGTCCGCGAGCTCGTCGGCGTGGTCGTGGACGAGCTGCGGGGCATGAAGCGGGAGCCGCCGGAGGACGAGCTGCGACGGGCCAAGGACCACCTGAAGGGCAGCCTGATGCTGAGTCTCGAGAGCACCTCCAGCCGCATGTCCAACCTGGCACGCCAGGAGATCTACTTCGACCGGCAGTTCGGGCTCGACGAGACGATCGCCAGCATCGAGGCCATCTCCGCGGCCGACGTCGTGCGCGTCGCCCACGAACTGTTCGCGAACGGCTCGCTGGGCGCGACGGTTCTCGGCCAGCCCGACGGCCTGGAGCTGTCACGGGAGCAGCTCGATCTTGGGTAATCGACGCCAGTCGTCGCACGTGGCACCCAGCACCTGGCGCCGCACCCGGCACCCGGCACCCGGCACCCGGCACTGGAGATGATCCCCCGTTACACCCACCCCGAGATGGGGCGCATCTGGACCGACCAGCGCCGCTACGAAACCTGGCTGGCCGTCGAGCTGGCCGCGGCCGACGCGATGGCCGAGGCGGGCACCATTCCCGAAGAGGCGGCGCTCGAGCTCCGCGCGCGGGCGTCGTTCGATGTCGCGCGCATCGAGGACATCGAGCGCACGACGCAGCACGACGTCATCGCGTTCACGACGGCCGTGGCCGAGCACGCCGGGCCCGCGGCACGCTACCTCCACTTCGGCCTCACGTCCTCCGACGTGGTGGACACCGCCCTGGCCGTCCAGATGGTGGAGGCATGCGACCTCGTGCTGCGGAACCTGTCGGGCCTGGCCGACGCGATCCGCGCGCGGGCCGTCGAGCACCGCCGGACGCCGATGATCGGCCGGACGCACGGCGTCCATGCCGAACCGATGACCTTCGGGTTGAAGCTGGCGCTCTGGTACGCGGAGGTGCAGCGCGACATCCAAAGAATACGGCGCGCACGGGAGGGGGTCCGGGTCGGCAAGGTCTCCGGCGCGGTCGGCACCTTCGCCCATCTGCCGCCGGCCATCGAAGCGGCAGTGTGCGGCCGCCTGGGGCTGGAGCCGGATCCGGTGTCGTCGCAGGTGATCCAGCGCGACCGCCACGCCGAGCTGCTGAGCGCACTGGCCATCACGGGCGCGTCGCTCGAGAAGTTCGCGCTCGAGATTCGCGGTCTCCAGCAGACGGAGATCGGCGAGGTCGAGGAGCCGTTCGCCCGGGGACAGAAGGGGTCCTCGGCGATGCCGCACAAGCGCAATCCGATCGGCTGCGAGCAGATCTGCGGGCTGGCGCGCCTGCTGCGGGGCAACGCGACGGCCGCACTGGAGAACGTGGCCCTCTGGCACGAGCGCGACATCTCGCACTCGTCGGTCGAGCGGGTGATCCTGCCCGACAGCTTCATCGTGCTGGACCACATGCTGCGGCGCTTCACGCGGATCGTATCGGGCATGGTCGTGTATCCGGACCGGATGCTCGAGAACCTGCGCCGGAGCCGCGGCGTCGTCTTCTCGGGCCAGGTCCTGCTGGAGCTGGCCGCGCGGGGCGTCTCGCGCGAGCAGGCCTACCAGTGGGTGCAGCGCAACGCGATGCGGTCCTTTCACGACCGGACGGACTTCAAGACCCTGCTGCTGGCGGACCCCGACGTCACGGGTGTGCTGCTGCCGCCCGAGATCGAGCGGGCGTTCGATCTCGACGTGCAGCTCCGGCACGTGGACGCGATCTTCGACCGTGTATTCCAGGAGGTAGCCGCCTGATGACGGCCCGGGTGTTCGTCACGCTGAAGCCCTCGGTCTTCGATCCGCAGGGCCACACCATCACCGAAGCCCTGCACCAGATGGGCTACGCCGGTGTCGAGGACGTCAGGCAGGGCAAGTATTTCGAGCTGACGCTGCCCGGCGGCACGAAGGAATCGGCCACGGCCCTGGCCTCAGAGGTGGCGCACAAGCTGCTGGCCAATCCGGTGATCGAGAGCTATCGCATCGAGGTGGCCGAATGAAGTTCGGCATCGTCGTCTTTCCCGGATCGAACTGCGACCACGACGCCTACCACGCGGTGAAGCACGTCCTCGGCCAGGAGGCCGAGTTCGTGTGGCACAAGGAGACCGACCTCAAGGGCGCCGACGTCGTCATTCTTCCAGGGGGATTCGCGCACGGCGACTACCTGCGGACCGGGGCGATCGCGCGGTTCTCCCCGGTGATGGACGCGGTGGCGGCCTTTGCCGCCAGGGGCGGACCGGTCATCGGCGTCTGCAACGGATTCCAGGTGCTGCTCGAGGCCGGACTGCTCCCGGGCGCCATGCTCCGCAACACGAACATGTACCGGTGCGAGCACGTGCACATCCGCGTGGAGCAGACCGACACGCCGTTCACCTCGCTCTGTACCGTCGGGCAGGTCCTGAAAGTGCCGATTGCCCACGGCGAAGGCAACTACTACGCGGACCCGGAGACCCTCGACGCGCTCGAGCGGAACCGGCAGGTGATCTTCCGGTACGTCACGCCGGGCGGCGAGTTGACCGTGGACGCCAACCCGAACGGGTCGATCAGGAACATCGCCGGCATCTGCAACGAGGCGCGGAACGTCGTCGGGCTGATGCCGCACCCCGAACGGGCCTGCGAGCTCTCGCTCGGCAGCGCTGACGGCAAGATCGTGCTGGAGTCGGTGGTGGCAGCATTGGTGTCGTGACTGACGAGGACGCGCGCGGAAAACGGCGAATCCTGGGCCTGGCCATCGGGGCCTCGGGCCTCATGATGCTGATCGTGACGCTGCTGGTCTACGAGGGCGTCATCGACGTGTCCGAGCAGGCGCGTCTGCTGGTGGCGAGCGTGCTCGGCGCCGTGGCCGCGCTTGACGTGAGCCTGGCCGTGTACTTCATCACATCCGACCCATCATGACCGTCATCGATCAGGCAGTGCTCGAGCGCCATGGCGTCACTGCCGAGGAGTACGAGCGGATCCAGGCGCTGCTCGGGCGCACGCCGAACCTGACCGAGCTGGGCGTGTTCTCGGTGATGTGGTCCGAGCACTGCAGCTACAAGAGCTCGCGGGTGCACCTTCGGACGCTGCCGACGGCCGGACCGCGCGTGCTCCAGGGGCCGGGCGAGAACGCGGGCGCCGTGGACATCGGCGACGGCCTGGCGGCCGTCTTCAAGATTGAATCGCACAACCACCCGTCGTTCATCGAGCCGTACCAGGGCGCGGCGACGGGCGTCGGCGGCATCATCCGCGACATCTTCACGATGGGCGCGCGGCCGATTGCCCTGATGAACTCGCTCCGGTTCGGGCCCCTCGAGGTGCCGCAGAACCGGCGCATCCTGGCGGGGGTCGTGGCCGGCATCGGCGGCTACGGCAACAGCATCGGGATCCCGACGGTCGGCGGCGAGGTGGCCTTCGACGAGTCGTACGGCGGCAACCCGCTCGTGAACGTCTTCTGCCTCGGCATCGCGCATCACGACGACATCATCAAGGGCGCCGCGCGGGGCGAGGGCAACCCGGTCTACTACGTGGGTGCGAAGACCGGCCGCGACGGCATCCACGGCGCCACGATGGCCTCGGCCGAGTTCGATGACCGGTCCGGGGAGAAGCGCCCGGCCGTGCAGGTCGGCGATCCGTTCACCGAGAAGCTGCTCCTCGAGGCGTGCCTCGAGGTGATGAAGACCGGCGCGCTCGTCGGCATCCAGGACATGGGCGCCGCCGGCCTGACCTGCTCGACGGCCGAAATGGGCAGCCGCGGCGGCGTCGGCATCGACATCGACGTGGCTCGCGTGCCGCAGCGCGAGACCGGCATGAACCCGTACGAGATCCTGCTCTCCGAATCGCAGGAGCGGATGCTCATGGTCGTGACGCGCGGCCGCGAGCGCGAGGTCGAGGCCATCTTCGAGAAGTGGGACCTGCACGCGGTCGAGATTGGGACGGTCACCACCGACCCCTACCTGCGCGTCCACGACGCCGGATCCCTCGCGGCGGAAATCCCCAACGGGGCGCTGACCGACGAAGCCCCGGTCTACGACCGGCCGACGCGGCGTCCCGCGTGGCTGGACGAGGTCCGCCAGCTCGACCTCGGCAGCCTGCGGCCGTCGGCCTCGCCCGGCGAGATGCTCGCGCGGCTGCTGGCGCGGCCCGGCATCGCGAGCAAGCGCTGGATTTACCGGCAGTACGACCACACGGTCCGGACCAACACGATCGTCCTGCCCGGGCTGGGCTGCGGCGTCGTCCGCGTGAAGGGCACGAACCGCGCGCTGGCGATGTCGGTGGACGGCAACGGCCGTTACGGCTATCTCGACCCGCGTGCCGGCGCCAGGCTCGCCGTGGCGGAGGCGTCGAGAAACGTGGCCTGCGCCGGCGCGCTGCCGATTGGGGGCACCAACAACCTGAACTTCGGCAATCCCGAGAAGCCGGAAGTCATGTGGCAATTCGCCGAGGCAGTGGCGGGCATCGGGGAGGCCTGCCGCGCGCTGGACGTGCCCATCACGGGCGGCAACGTCAGTCTCTACAACGAGACGGACGGCAAGCCGATCCTGCCCACGCCGGTACTCGGCGTGGTCGGGCTCATCGAGAACGCGGACCGGGTCGTCACCCGCACGTTCAAGCGCGCCGAGTCGGCCGTGGTGCTGCTCGGGCGGACGCGGCCCGAGCTGGGCGGATCGGAATACCTGAAGGCGCTGTACGGCGAGATTCGCGGCGTGCCGCCGGCGCTGGACCTCGACGCCGAGAAGCGACTGCAGCGGCTGCTCGTGGAGGCCGCGCGGGACGGGCTGCTGCTCTCGGCCCACGACTGCGCCGAAGGCGGGCTGGCCGTGACGCTCGCCGAGTGCTGCTTCGACACCGGCGGGCTCGGGGCGCGGGTGGACGTGCCGGCGCCGGAGCTGGGCACGCTCGCGAGCGCCTGGGCGGCCGACCTGGCGCTCTTCAGCGAGTCGGCCACGCGCGTCGTCGTGTCCGCGGCGCCCGAACACCTCGAGGCCCTGCTGCAGCGCGCCACGAAGGCCGCCGTGCCGGCCTCCCGGATTGGAGCGGTTGGCGGCACTCGCCTGTCGATTGCCGTCGACGGCCGGCCGACCGTGGACGAGGCCGTCGCCGATCTGGAACGGACCTGGAGTACCGGACTTGAGCGATACTTTGAACGAGCCTAGGGTGCCATCGCAGCCGGATTCGCCCGATCAGGGGAACGGAACACACATGTTCGACAAGTTCCACGAGGAGTGCGCGCTGTTCGGTATTGCCGGCCATCCCGAGGCGGCCAACCTCGCGTATCTCGGCCTCTACGCGATGCAGCATCGCGGGCAGGAGAGCGCGGGCATCGCGGCCGCCGACGGCCACCAGGTCGTCGTGTCGAAGGACATGGGCTACGTGGCCGACGTCTTCGACTCGGCGCGCCTCGCCACGCTCACCGGCGAGTCGGCCATCGGGCACACGCGCTATTCGACGGCCGGCGACAGCGCTCTCACGAACGCGCAGCCGATCCTGATCGACTGCGCGCACGGCCAGATTGCCATTGCCCACAACGGCAACCTCGTGAACGCGCAGGAGCTCAGGGATCACCTGGTGCGCCTCGGGTCCATCTTCCAGACGTCGAGCGACACGGAGGTGATCCTGCACCTGTACGCCCGGTCCAGGGCCGCCACCATCGAGGACGCGATCATCGAGTCGGTGCAGCAGATCCGGGGGGCGTTTTCCCTGGTGCTGCTGACGGCCGACCGCATGATTGCCGTGCGGGATCCGCATGGCTTCCGGCCGCTCGCACTGGGCAAGCTCGGCGACGCCTGGGTGGCCTGCTCCGAGACGTGCGCGATGGACCTGATCGGCGCGACCTACGTGCGCGACGTCGAGCCCGGGGAGGTGGTCGTGATCGGCCCGCAGGGGCTGCGGTCGATCCGGCCGTTCCTGACCGAGCGGCTGGCGCACTGCGTGTTCGAGCACGTGTACTTCGCGCGCCCCGACAGCTACGTGTTTGGCAAGAGCGTGAACGAGGTGCGCACCAACCTCGGACGGATTCTCGCCCGCGAGGCGCCGATCGACGCCGACGTGGTGGTGCCCATTCCCGACTCCGGGGTCTGTGCGGCGGTGGGCTTCGCCGAGGAGAGCGGGATCCCGCTGCGGATCGGGCTCATCCGCAACCACTACGTGGGCCGCACGTTCATCCAGCCGCAGCAGTCGATCCGGCACTTCGGCGTCCGCGTGAAGCTGAACCCGGTCCGGAGCATTCTCGAGGGCAAGCGCGTGATCCTGGTGGACGACTCGATCGTCCGCGGCACCACCAGCCGCAAGATCGTGAAGATGGTGAAGGCGGCAGGCGCGAAGGAGGTCCACATGCGCATCAGCTGCCCGCCGACGATCTCGCCCTGCTTCTACGGCGTGGACACGCCGCGCCGTTCCGAGCTCATTGCGGCGACGCACTCGCTCGACGAGATCCGCCGGTATCTGGACGCCGAGACGCTCAGCTATCTCAGCCTGGACGGCCTGCTCGACGCGGTGGGAACCGACCGGCAGTCGGTACTGCACCTCCTGCTACACCGGCCAGTACCCCGTCGCGTTCCCGCGCAACGAGGCCGCGTACCTCCAGCTCACCCTGAAGCCCGTGGAGCAGGAGCGCGACCCGGTCATCCCATGACCGCAGCCGCCGCTGCGCTGGCGGCGCTGCTGTCAACGGGCCTGACGGCGACCGACGCGTCGAAGGCGCCCGCGCAGCAGCCCCGAGCCCAGGCCCCCGCGCCGGCCGCCGAGCCGGCCGTTGCGATCGAACAGCTGCACGACGCCATCGATCACCTGGGGGCGTTCGACGACCTGGCCCGGATGAAGGCGTCCAGCACCGTCCGGCGCGCCGACGGACCGATGGCCGTGGCGGCGCTGCTCGACGCGGTGGATACCCATCGCGACGGTTACGTCCGGTATCGCGCCCTGGTCCTGCTCACCGGCTTCAAGGACCCCCGCATCCACGACGCGATGGCGCACGCGCTCGAGGATCCCAACGATCGACTCCGGGCGGTCGGCTACGAGTACTTCGAGCATCATCCCGACCCGTCGCTGCTGCCCTCGCTGCTGGCGGCACTCGACAAGGAAACCGCGGAGTTCGTCCGCCCGTCGCTGGTGCGCGCGCTCGCCGCCCAGGGCAGCGACCCGAAGGTCCAGCAGGCGTTGATGCGCGACGTGTCGCGCGGGCAGGACTTCTTCCGCAGCACGGTCATCGAGGCGCTCGGCGACTACAAGGCCGCCTACGCGGTGAAGGCGATCAGCGGGGTGGCGGCGCTCGACGGCCCGCTCCAGGACGACGCGGCTCTGGCGCTGGGGAAGATCGGCGACAAAGCGTCGCTCGGCGTGCTCGCCGGCCTCCAGCACACCGCGCCGAAGGAGGCGCAGCCGGTCATCGCCGCCGCGATCTGCCTGCTCGGCGTCAACTGCGACACGCACCGCGGGTACCTGATCCGGACGCTGACGTTCACCGACAAGATCGGCGGCTACCAGGAACTGCTGCGCAGCGCGGCCACCGGCCTCGGCGCGATCGCGGAGTCGGGCGACACGAAGGCAGTGGATGCGCTGCTGGACCTCGGCGATCCGGCGCGGGAGCCCGCACGCGCGCCGCTGGCCCTGGCGACGGCGACCGTTGCCGTCCGGAAGCCGGCGCTCCTTCTGGACGCCCTTGGGCGCCGGCACGAAACCAAGGGCGCTATCGATCTGCTGGCCGACGGCTTTGCCATGCTCGAAGAGGACTACGCCGAGGAGACGTTCTTCGCCGCCGTCCGGCACGCGTACTGGGCGGCGCCGGAAGGCAGCGAGCAGCGTCGCAACGCGCAGGCGCTGATCCGGGAGCTGGGATTCTAGCGACTCGGAGACTCGGAACGGGAACCTCGGAACGGGAACCTCGGAACGGGAACCTCGGAACCTCGGCGCCGGTTCCGGGGTTCAGGGGGTTCATCAGGTTGTCGGGTTCCAGGGTTCTGGTTTCAGCGGGTTCTTGTTCGGCAGGTTCGGTTCCGAGCGCAACGCGCGGTTCGGCAGGATCGGGTTCACGGGTGAGCTATGGCCGACGCCGTGGCGCAGGCCGAGTGCCGAGATCGTCGAGGTACTTCGTCAGCCGTATGCAGGCCACCGTGAACCGGCGGCACAAGCGATCGAAGCCGGCGAGCTGGTCCTCCGACATCCACCCCCGCTTGCGAGCTTCGCTGATGTACACTTCGAGCTCGCCCAGCGAGCCGCGGGCGTATCTGAGGAAACGCGCGAAGTCCGAGGGGGTAAAGCGCGCGAACCCCTCGGCGACATTCGCGGGGATCGAACGCGCCGCGCTTTCGAACTGTGAGCAGAATTTGTACTGCCGTCGGACCGCCGGCGCGGCAGAAATCTCCAACGCGGCATCCTGGATTTGCGTGGCGAGCTGCCAAACGATGAGATCCTGGACTTTGCGGGCGATCATGCGAGGTTGCTAACGCACGATGCGTTCCACAGCGGAACCGAACCTGAGGAACCGAACCTGAGGAACCGAACCCGTGGAACAAGAACGAGCCGAACCCAGAACTCCTGGAACCTGCTGACCCGTTGAACCTCTGGAACTGTGGAACCTTTCGTTCCAGCGTTCCACCGTTCCAGCCTTCCACCGTTCGAGGTTCCCGAGTTCCCTGTTCCCTGGAACCCGAGATGGATTACAAGTCCTCCGGCGTCGATATCGACGCCGGCAACGAAACGGTCCGGCGTATCAGGTCGCTGGCACGGCGGACGTTCACGCCAGGCGTTCTTTCGGACATCGGCGCCTTTGGCGGCCTGTTCCGGCTTCCCTCCGGACTGGCCGAGCCCGTGCTCGTCGCGTCGGCCGACGGCGTCGGCACCAAGTTGAAGCTGGCGTTCCTGTCGGGCCGACACGACACGGTGGGGCAGGATCTCGTCAACCACTGCGTCAACGACATCCTCGTGCAGGGTGCGACGCCGCTCTTCTTCCTCGACTACCTCGCCACGGGGCGTCTCGCGCCGGAGGTGGCCGGTGACATCGTCGGCGGCATGGCCACGGCCTGCCGCGAGAACGGCTGTGCCCTGCTCGGCGGCGAGACCGCCGAGATGCCGGGTTTCTATGCCGACGGCGAGTACGACCTGGCCGGCTTCATCGTCGGCCTCGTCGAGCGGAGCCGCGTCATCGACGGCGCCACGCTCGTTCCCGGCGACGTGCTCGTCGGCATCCCCTCGACGGGTCTGCACACGAACGGCTACTCGCTGGCGCGGCGGATCGTGTTCGAGTCGATGGGACTCGGCATCGACAGCCACGTCGCCGAGCTCGGCGGCACCATCGGCGACGCGCTGATGGCGCCGCACCGGAGCTATCTGCGATCCGTCATGCCTCTGGTCGAGCGGGGCGTCGTGAAGGGACTGGCGCACATCACCGGCGGTGGGATTACCGAGAACCTGCCACGTATCCTGCCCGGGGGCACGTCGGCCGTCATCGTGCGGGACTCCTGGGCGGTCCCGCCGCTCTTCGACCTGCTCGGTCGTGGCGGCCACGTCGCCGACGCCGAGATGTTCAGGGCCTTCAACATGGGGATCGGGATGATTGTGGCCTGCAGCGACAGGGAGGCCGGCGGCGTGATTGCGGCCCTGCATGCCGGTGGAGCCCCGGGCAGCGTGGACATCGGCCGCGTGATCGCCGGTGACCGCAGGGTGATCTACCAGTAATGCCGGGCGACCGCCCAGTGTCGCACCTGCTCGGCGTGCTCATCTCCGGCCGCGGGACCAACCTCCAGGCCATCATCGACGCGACCGAGTCGGGCCGGCTCGACGCGCGCGTCGCGCTCGTGATCTCGAACCGCGCCGACGCGGCAGGTCTCGCACGCGCGCAGGCGGCCGGCATCGAGACCTGCGTGCTGCCGCACAAGGGCTATCCGGACCGGGCGGCCTATGACGCGGCGCTGGCCGCCGAGCTCGGAGCGCGACAGGTCGGGCTCGTGTGTCTCGCGGGCTTCATGCGCCTGCTCGGCCCCACGTTCATCGATGCCTTTCCCCGCGGCGTGCTGAACATCCACCCGTCGCTGCTGCCTGCCTTCCCCGGCGTGGACGCCCAGCGACAGGCGCTCGAGCACGGCGTGAAGATCACCGGCGCGACGGTCCACCTGGTGACGCCGGAGCTCGATGCCGGGCCAATCGTGGCGCAGGCAGCCGTCGAGGTCCGCGACGACGACACGCCCGAGTCGCTGGCGGCGCGGATCCTGGAGGTGGAGCATCGACTGTATCCCGAGGCGATCCGCCAGGTGCTGGCCGGCCACTGGTCTCTGGACGGGCGGCGGCTCCGCCTGGGCCTCGACGCCGCCACCTGATCGTTGGTTCCGGTCGTTCCGCGACCGGTGAACGCGCTTTCCTGTAGCGCAGGCCTTCAGGCCTGCCCGGACGCGCTCCTGGCAGACCTGAAGGTCTGCGCCACAGGAGTGCCCTGCGTGCCGTGTGTCAGCGGCCGCCCAGGCGCAGGGAGAGATCCTGCACGAACACGAGCACACCCTGACCGAGCGTGGCCGTGACGAGCACCACCAGCATGGCCACGGTGATCAGGGCCAGCAGTCGCTCCAGGACGGCTGGACCGTTCCCCTGATCGTCCCGGATGTCGCGCACGAGGCGGGGAGTGGTATCGACGTTCATGGGCTCGTCGCCATGACTATCGGCTGAGCGGCGCCGTCGCGGGAGTGGGCCGTGGCGAAGAAAACGCGAATCACCGCGCCGGGTGCACCAGCTGTTCGGTCCGGCGTCCTCCGGCGTTTTTCCCCATATACGCCGAGGTGGCTCGTGAGCACTCGAAACCTGTTCAGGCTGACGCCCCGCGAAGAGCAGATGCTGCTGGCACTGGTGCGCGGGGAGACGACCCGGCGCATTGCGGAGATCCATGGAATCGGAAGGCAGACCGTCAAGAACTACCTGACGACGATCTACGAGAAGCTGGGCGTGTCGAGCCGCGACCAGGCGGTCGAGCGGCTGCGCCTCGGGGTCCTGTCGCCGCCCTGGATTTCCCAGCGGCCCGCCACGCGCGAGCCCGACGCCCTCGCCAAGTAAGTGCGGCCGGCGCAGCACCGCCGCCACCGGGCTACCGGTCTGGCCGTGCTAGGCTCTTCTCGGTGTGGCGCTGAAGGGCATCATTCTCGCGGGCGGAAGCGGATCGCGACTCTATCCGCTGACACGGGCGGTCTCGAAGCAGCTCATGCCCGTGTACAGCAAGCCCCTCGTGTACTACCCGTTCTCCACCCTGATGCTCGCCGGTATCAGGGACATCCTCCTCATCAGCACGCCGGACGACCAGTCGGCGTTCCGGCAGCTGCTCGGGTCGGGCGCAGGATTTGGCGTCAACCTGTCGTATGCCGTCCAGCCCGCACCGGACGGGCTGGCCCAGGCGTTCCTCATCGGCCGCGCCTTTGTCGGCTCGGACCGGGTGGCACTCGCCCTTGGGGACAACCTCTTCTACGGCGCCGGTCTGCCCGAGGTGCTTCGCCGCGCGGCGGACCGCACCTCCGGGGCCACGATCTTCGGGTACGCGGTGAAAGATCCCGAGCGCTACGGTGTCGTGCAGCTGGACGAGTCGGGGCGGCCGGTGAGCCTCGAGGAGAAGCCGGCGCGGCCGCGATCGCCGTACGCCGTCACGGGGCTGTACTTCTACGACAACGACGTGCTCCAGATCGCGGCCGGGCTCCAGCCCTCCTCGCGTGGCGAGCTCGAGATCACGGATGTCAACCGCGCCTATCTCACCCATGGCGCGCTCACGGTCGAACTGCTCGGCCGTGGCGTGGCCTGGCTCGACACCGGGACGTTCGAGTCGCTGCTGCAGGCGGCGACCTTCGTGCAGAGCATCGAGGAGCGGCAGGGCATGATGATGGCCTGCCTGGAGGAGATCGCCTGGCGGCTCGGCTGGATTGGCACGGCCGACATCGAGCGCGCCGGCCGATCCATGGTGGGCAGCGCCTACGGCCAGTACCTGCTGCGGCTCGTGGCGCAGGACCTGTCCGGGTCCGCGCCGTGATGCGACGCATCGAGACCGCCCTTCCGGGCGTGTGTCTCATCGAGCTCGACGTTCACCGCGACAGCCGGGGTTTCTTCGTCGAGCAGTTCCGTGCCGAGCGGATGGCGGCTCTCGGCGTCCGCGACACGTTCGTTCAGGACAACCATTCGCGCTCGGTGCGCGGCACCCTGCGCGGCATGCACTGGCAGTGGCGGCGTCCGCAGGCGAAGCTGCTGCGCGTGCTGAGCGGCGCCATCTTCGATGTCGTCGTGGATGTGCGTCGCGGATCCTCGACGTTCGCCCGCTGGCTGGGCACGGACATGCATGGCGACGACTTCCGCTGGATCTATGTACCACACGGGTTCGCGCACGGGTTCCTCGTGCTGAGCGATGCGGCCGAGGTCGAGTACAAGTGCAGTGACGTCTACGACCCGGGCGGCGAGGCGGGGCTGCCGTGGGACGATCCGCTCGTGGCAATCCGGTGGCCCACCGACGACCCTCTCCTCTCCGCGCGCGATCGATCGCATCCGGTGCTCGACCCCAGGCGCGAGGACCTCATCGCGTATCCCTGAGCCGCTTTTTGTGCCGTTGTCGTGACAAATTGTCGAGGGTGTCACGCACATCTACATCATGTGAAGTAATTGCCCCGATCGACGTATCGGACAACTGTGTAATAGCTACAAGCCCACCGGCTGGATCGGCCCGGCCCAACTGTCCATGCGCGGCGGCCGCCGCGCACAACCTAAGCCGCGACGTCTTCCCATCGTCATTGATCGATCGCGCGTGAGCGCGATCCGACACGCCTTCACGGCACATTTGTCGCAGTCCGGCGCTGGCGCGTCCACCTGGTGCCGTGCGGTCTCGCTGGGAGTTGGCCCGCAGTCTGCACTGGCTCAGACGTCTGCGCGGTGCAGCGGTTCAGCTGCCGGCTCACAAATCATGTTGATGGGATACGACGAGGCAGAGCTCGTAGGGGTTAGCGCAGAGATCCTGGAGCTGAAGGATGCGATTCGACGCGTCTCGGTATCTGGCGCGAAGGTGCTCATCACGGGCGAGAGCGGTGTCGGCAAGGAGCTGGTCGCGCGTGCCATCCACGCGACGAGCCCGCGGCAGCACGCGCCCTTCGTGCCGATGAACTGCGCCGGGCTGCCCGAGACGCTGCTCGAGTCGGAGCTCTTCGGGCACGTGAAGGGCAGTTTCACGGGCGCATACCGGGACAAGCCCGGCAAGCTCGAAACCGCCGATCACGGCACGGTGTTCCTGGACGAAGTCGGCGAGATGACCTTCAGGATGCAGGGCCTGCTGCTCCGCTTCCTCGAGACCGGCGAGCTGCAGAAGGTGGGCTGCGATCGGCCCTCCGGCCGCGTGGACGTCCGCGTGGTCGCGGCGACGAACCGCGATCTCAAGGTCATGCTGGCGGATGGCCGGTTCCGCGAGGATCTCTTCTACCGGCTGAACGTCATCCACCTCGTCGTGCCGCCACTCCGGGAGCGGCGCGACGACATCCCGCTGCTCGTCTGCCACTTCATTCGGCGGGTCGCCGCGACGAACGGCAACGAGCCGCCGAGGCTGACTGACGACGCCATGACCGCGCTTCGGGACTACGCGTGGCCCGGCAACGTGCGCGAGCTCGAGAACGTCGTCGAGCGACTGATGGTGACCCCCTACACCGACGAGCTGACGCTCGAGGATTTGCCGGTGGAGGTACTGACCGGCTGCGGCGTGGCCGTCCGGCCGAAGCGCGAGCGGCGCCGTAGCGTCGTGGACGACCTGTACACGCGCCTGCGCGAGCGGCGCGAATCGTTCTGGACGACGGTGTATCCGCTGTACATGCGGCGCGACATCACCCGGGACAACGTCCGCGAGGTCGTGCGGCGCGGCCTCGAGGAAACGCGGGGGAACTACCGTCTGGTGGCGCGCCTGTTCAACCTCCCCCCGAACGACTACCGACGCTTTCTGGCCTTCCTGCGCAAGCACGAGTGCCAGCTTCCCTTCAAGGAGTATCGCCAGTGAGACGATTCAGCCTCGCGCTCGCGATCGGGCTGATCGGCTGCGCCGCGGCAGCCGCGCAGTCTCCGACGCCCGCCCCGCGTCCGGCGTCGACCCCCATCGCCCCTGCGGACCCGGCCACGGCGCCTGCCGGCGCCGCCGCCGCGGTGCCCGCGCCCGACGCGGATGCCATGTCGAGCGGCGTGCCCGTGCCCAAAGGCTACAAGATCGGTCCGGCCGATGTGCTCGACATCATGTTCTGGCGCGACAAAGACATGTCGGCCCAGGTCACCGTGCGGCCAGACGGTCGGATCACGCTGCCGCTCATGCACGACATCGTGGCGATCGGTCTGACGCCGGAGCAGCTCCGGACGAAGCTCGAGACCGACGCGGCGCAGTACATTCACGACCCGAACGTGACGATCGTGGTCAAGCAGATCAACAGCCGCAAGGTCTTCATCACCGGCGAAGTGGCCAAGCCGGGGTCGTACGCGCTCACCGGGCCGACGTCGGTGCTGCAGCTCATTTCAATGGCGGGCGGCCTCTCCGAGTACGCGAACGAGAAGCGCATCCGCATTCTGCGACTCGAAGCGGGCCAGCAGCTGAGCCTGCCGTTCAACTACAAGGACGTCGCCGACGGCAAGGAGCTCGCGCAGAACATCGAGCTCCGGCCCGGCGATACCGTTGTGGTGCCGTAGTGGGTCGACCGGTCCTCGCCGCCGCCCTCGTGCTCGCGTCGTGCCTGCTGCAGGCGCGTGCCGTGCGCGCCCAGCAGCGCTCGCTGTCGCCCCGCCCCTTCCAGGGGCTGTTCGGCGCCGCGGAGCCCGGCGGGAGCCGCACGGAGTCGCTGGATCTCTCGGCGTCGCTCTTCGGCGGCTACGACGGCAACGTCGTGGCTGACAACGGGCTGAGCGGGTTCGGTGCGCCGCTGCTGCTGCCGCCGGGCAGCGTGTCGCTGCCCGCAGGGCCGCCCGGCCTGCTCCCGTCGGCGCCATCGACCGGCGCCGGGCTGAGCAGCGGCCTGTACGGCGCGTCGACGGCGCTGTCGTACGTGCACCGATGGCGCCATTCGTCACTGAACGCGTACGGCAGCGCCTCGCTGTCCCAGTACCCGTCGGTGTCCGACGCGCCGCGCGCCGCGTACGCGGGGGGCATCGGCTTCTCAACGCCGGTCGGCCGGCGCAACCGGCTGCACGTCACGCAGTCGATCGCGCGCGTGCCGTACTACAGTCTGGCGCAGATCTTCCCGGATCTGCCGGCGCTGGACGATCTCGACGTCCCGATCGAGACGCCGACGTTCGATCTCGGGCTCGTGCCCGCCGCCGCGTACCGGATGTTCAGCAACGCGAACCTGACGCGCGATCTCAGCCGCCGCTCGAGCCTGTCGTTCTACTTCACGCGGCACGGAACGATCTTCAGTGGGTCGTCGTCGTCCAGCTACTTCGATACGAGCGACGCGCGCGCGGGCGTGCGGTTCGTGCGGGAGATCACGCGCAACACGAGCCTGCACCTCGGCTACGCGTACCGGATGGGGCGCTACGACTACCTGGATACCCGCTCTCCGTACACGTCGCACGAGATCGACGCGGGCGTCGACTACGCGCGCAGCTTCACCTTCTGGCGTCGCACGACGTTCGCCTTCACCACCGGCTCGAGCATTCTGGCCGATCAGCCGCTCGGAACCGACGTGGTCGGCAACCACACCCGTGTGTTCGTGAACGGCACCGCAACGCTCGTGCGCGAATTCCTCCGGAGCTGGTCCGCGCGCGCGCAGTACACGCGCGGCGTCAACTACCTCGACGGCTTCGCCGCGCCCATCCTGGCCGACTCCGCGACGTTCGGCGTCGGCGGCCTCCTCACGCGGCGGATCACCGCCAATGCCGGTGGTTCCGCCTCGTTCGGCCACGTCGGCCTGCGGCGCGGGCGCGAGGACAACGCGTACACGACCTGGACGATGTTCTCGGCGATGAACATCGCGCTGACGCGACACCTCGCGACGTTCGTCAACTACTTCTACTACCGCTACGACATCCAGTCCGGCGTGGTGCTGCCGACGGGCATTCCCGCCGGCTACCACCGGAACGGCCTCCGCGCCGGGCTGAAGGTCTGGGTGCCGATCATCTGAGGATCCCGTGCTGCCCACCAAGCGATACCGCGCCGAAGAGATTGCCGCCGCGCTGTGGACGCGCCGCTGGCTCGTCCTGTTCCCGTTCGTGACGGTGGCCCTCGTGACGGTGCTCATCGGGCGCCTGCTGCCGGATCAGTACCGGTCGGAGGCGCTGATCCTGGTGGAGCCCCAGGAGGTGCCCGAGTCCTACATCAAGCCGACGGTCACCACGAAGATCGAGCAGCGACTGCAGACGATTACGCGCCAGATCCTCAGCCGCACCAAGCTCGAGTCGCTCATCCAGGAGCTCGACCTCTATCCGGAGATGCGCAAGCGGGCCCTGATGGAGGACGTCGTGCAGCGCATGCGCGACGACATCTCCGTCACGGTGGACCACGGCGCCGCCTTCCGCGTGTCCTACGTGTCAACCGACCGCACCACCGCCATGAAGGTGACGGAACGGCTGGCGCAGTTCTTCATCGACGAGAACCTGCGCGACCGTCAGCAGCTGGCGCAGGGCACGAGCCAGTTCCTCGCGTCGCAGCTGGAGCAGGCGCGCCAGCGGCTCCTCGACCAGGAACACCGGCTCGAGGAGTACCGGCGGCTGCATGCCGGTGAGCTGCCCGACCAGCTGGACGCGAACCTCACCGCGGTCAACAACACGCAGCTCCAGATCCAGTCCGTCATCGACTCGGCCAACCACGACCGCGATCGGCTCCACGACCTGCAGCGCGATCTCGACGACCTTCAGGCGATGCCGCCCGAGCAGGCCGACGAGGCCACGCCGGAGCGCGGCGCGCCGATCGCGCGACTGGCGGCTGCCGAGCGGACGCTGCAGGCGCTCAAGCAGCGCCTCACGCCCCAGCATCCCGACGTGATCCGCATGACGCGGATGGTCCACGACCTGGAGGAGGAGATCAAGGCTGCCGGCGGCTCGCCGGACCAGGTCGTCCCCGAGGAGACGCCCGAGACGGCACACGACCGGAAGATCGACGACATGCAGGATCAGATCGCGCAGATCACGAACCGCATTGCGCGCCGCGAGAAGGAAGAGGGGCGCTTGCGCGGGGTGCTCCGCTCCTACCAGGCGAAGGCCGAAGCCGCGCCGGCGCGCGGCACCGAGCTCATCGAGCTGACGCGCGATTACGGCACCCTGCAGGACCTGTACAACAGCCTGCTCAAGAAGAGCGAATCGTCGCGGATGGCGGCCGACCTGGAGAACCGGCAGATTGGCGAGCAGTTCCGGCTGATCGACGCGGCACGCCTGCCCGAGCGGCCCTTCAGCCCCAACCGCGGCCTCATCGCGGCCGCCGGCGCGATCGGCGGGCTGGCGCTCGGGCTGCTGCTGGCAGCACTGGCGGAGTACCGCAACGACACGTTCGCCATCGACCACGAGGTGGTCTCGGTGCTCGCGCTGCCGGTGCTGGCGATGGTGCCCGAGATGGTTACCACCGGTGAGCGCCGCCGCCGCCGAGCGCGCCGCCTGCTGCTCTCCACGGCCGGTCTCGCCATGGTCTTCGTGATGGCCGGGACGGTGGTCTGGCTGGTGCTGCAGTCGTGACGGCACCCACAGGAGACTGCGCCTGATGTACCAGGAATTCTTCGGACTGCGGGAGCTGCCCTTCGATCTCGGGCCGGACCCGCGGTACCTCTATCTCACGCCGCGGCACCGCGAGGCGCTCGCCAATCTCGAGTACGGGATCTCCTCCCGCAAGACGCTGACGGTCCTGTCGGGGGAGGCCGGAACGGGCAAGACGACGCTCATCCGGGCGGCCCTCGAATCGGAGACCTGCCGGGCCGCCCGGGTTCTCTATCTGAACAACCCCACGCTCACGCGGGGCGAGTTCCTCGACTTCCTGGCCGCCGGCTTCTCACTCGGCCTCGAGGCCGCAGCGTCGAAGTCCGTGCTGCTGAAACGGCTCGAGGAGGAGCTGCTCGAGCGGCGACGGTTGCGGGTCATCACCGCACTCGTCATCGACGAGGCGCAGAGCCTGCCGACGGAGCTGCTCGAAGAAGTCCGCCTGCTCGCCAATATCGAGACGGCCACCGAGAAACTGCTGCCGCTCGTGCTGGTCGGCCAGCCCGAGCTGGCGGTCCGGCTGAACGAGCCGGCTCTGCGGCAGCTCAAGCAGCGCATCGCGCTCCGCTGCTCGCTGGGCCCCCTGAGCCGCGACGAGACGCAGGCGTACATCGCCGGTCGGCTGAAGGTGGCCGGCGGCCACGACCCCCACCTGTTCACGCCCGAGGCCGTCGATCTCATGCACCGCTACGCGGAGGGGATTCCGCGGACGATCAGCGTGATCTGTGACAACGCGCTCGTCAGCGCGTTCGCGCTCGAGCAGCGTCGGATCGGCGCCGGCATCGTCCGGACGGTGTGCCGCGACTTCGATCTCGACGGTAGCCACGACGAAGGCGGCCAGACGCCGGAGCAGCTGCTCCCCGTCAATCGAACCCTGGCGCACGACGCGCCACCACGGCGGTCGTCCTTCTTCTAGGCGCGGCCGCGGCCGCGGCCGCGCCTCGCGCGAGTGAGACTCATGAGCTTCATCGATCAGGCGCGCCGCCGGTCGGCGCCGGGGCCCTGCCCGCCCTCCGAGCCGGAGCCCGTTGCGCCGCCCCAGGCTCCCGAGCTGCTCTCGCCGGCATTCCCGACGCCGGAGCGGCCGCCGGAGCGGCCGCCGACTTCGGCCGCGGTGATGCCCGACGCCCCAATTGCCGGGGTACCCGAGGGGCGCACCCTGCTCGCGTCGCACATGGCGAAGCGGACCGTCGCGCACGCCGAGACCGGACGGCTCCCCGTCGAGCAGTACCGCCGCCTCGCCGCCGTGCTGCACCACCTGCAGGCCGAGAACGGCCTGAAGGTGATCATGGTGGCGAGCCCGCTCGCCGGCGACGGCAAGACGCTGACAGCCGCCAATCTGGCGCTGACGCTCTCCGAGTCGTACGGGCGGCGCGTCCTGCTCGTCGACGGCGATCTCCGCAGCCCGGCCATCCACGATCTGTTCGGCCTCTCGAACGCCGCGGGCCTCGATGACGGGCTGCGCGCCGACGAGGTGCGGCGCCTGACGCTGGTCGAAGTGTCGCCCCAGCTCACGATCCTGCCCGCCGGACGCCCCGACGCGGATCCGATGAGCGTGCTGACGTCCGACCGCATGCGCGAAGTGCTGGACGAGGCGCGCGAGAAGTTCAACTGGGTGATCGTGGATACGCCGCCGCTCGGCCTCCTGCCCGACGCCCACCTGCTGGCCGGCATCGTCGACGGCGCCATCCTCGTGATCGCCGCCGGGTCGACGCCGTACCAGAGCGCCGCCAGGTCCGCGCAGCTCATCGGACGCGATCGGATTGTCGGTGTCGTGCTCAACCGCGTGGACGAGTCCGTCTTCTCGCGCGAGGCCGGCTCGCGCAAGTACTACGGCGGGCGTCCGTGAAGGCGATCCGCAGCAGCCTCACCGCGCGTCTGGTCGGGCTCGTCCTGCTCGAGGCCTCGCTGATCGCGCTCGCGGTCGGCGCAGCCACCTGGCTCCTGCTGGGCGAGCACGCCCGGCTGCTGTTCCGGGTCGAGCATGGCACCGTGAAGACGCTGCTCGTGGCGCTCGTGTGCCAGGCGTGCCTCTACTACTGCGACCTGTACGACCTGAGGAACCTCTCGGACCGGCGCGGGCTCTTCGTGTCGCTCTTCCAGGCGCTCGGCTCGACGAGCCTGATTCTCGCGCTGATGTATTTCCTCTTCCCGGCCCTGACGCTCGGCCGGGGCGTGTTCGCGGTCTCAGTCGTGTTCGTGATCGTCGTGATCGCGAGCTGGCGCGTGCTGGTGGACTGGCTCTCGGACCGCGTGCGGCCGCGGGAGCGACTGCTCATCATCGGCACCAGCCCGGGCGCGCTCGAGCTGGCGCGCGAGCTGAGGGAACGCCGCGCGGCGCTCGGCGTGGACATCGTCGGGTTCGTGGCGCCGGATCAGGCGAGCCTGCCTGCGCTGGAGGGGCAGCCAGCCGTCTGCGGCAGCATCGCCGACGTCCCCGGACTCGTGCGCACGCTGCACGTCGATCGCGTCGTCGTGAGTCTGCAGGACTCCCGCGGGAAGCTGCCGATGGAGGATCTCCTCGAGATGCGGCTCGGAGCCGGCGTCGTCTTCAATCACCTGACATCGGTGTACGAGGAGTACACGGGGAAGATCGCCATCGAGAACCTGCGCCCGAGCTGGCTGATCTTCTCGGACGGCTTCCGGAAATCGCGCGGCCTGCTCGCCGGCAAGCGGGCGCTCGACGTGGCGGTCTCGGCGATCGGGCTCGTGCTGACGCTGCCGCTGATGCTGCTCACCGCGGCCGCGGTGCGGCTCTCGTCTCCCGGCCCCGTCCTCTACCACCAGACACGCGTCGGCCTCGACGGCCATCCGTTCACCGTCCACAAGTTCCGGTCGATGATCGCCAACGCCGAGGCGGGCACCGGGGCGGTGTGGGCGCGCCAGAACGACACCCGCATCACGCCGATCGGCCGCTTCCTGCGGCGGTCGCGGCTCGACGAGCTGCCGCAGCTCTGGAACGTCATGCGCGGCGACATGAGCCTGGTCGGACCGCGGCCCGAGCGGCCGGAATTCGTCCAATCGCTCACCGAAAAGATCCCGTTCTATGGTCAACGGCACGTCGTGCGGCCCGGGCTCACCGGCTGGGCGCAGGTCTGCTACACGTACGGTGCGAGCGTCGAGGACGCGATGGAGAAGCTCCAGTACGACCTCTTCTACGTGAAGAACCTCTCGATCGCGCTCGACCTGTTCGTGATGCTCGCCACCATCAAGACGGTCATCCAGCGGAAGGGAGCCTAGCCGTGGTGAACGCGCTCACCATCGACGTCGAGGACTACTTCCACGTCTCCGCCTTCAGCAGCACCGTCGCGCGATCGAGCTGGGAATCGCGCGAGCGGCGGGTGGTCCCGAACACGCGCCGGCTCCTCGATCTGCTCGCCGAGGAGCGGGTGAAGGCAACCTTCTTCGTGCTGGGCTGGGTGGCCGCGCGCGAGCCCGCGCTCGTGCGCGAGATTGCCGGCGCCGGGCACGAGGTGGCGTCGCACGGCTTCGCGCACCGGCTCGTCTACGAGCTGGACCGCCGGACATTCGGCGCCGATCTGGCGCGCGCCCGCGCCGCGATCGAGGACGCCTGCGGGATGCCCGTGGTCGGGTACCGCGCCCCGAGCTTTTCGGTGGTCCGCGGGTCGCAGTGGGCGCTCGACGTGCTGGCCGAGCAGGGCTACGCCTATGACGCCAGCATCTATCCCATCCGCCACGACCGGTACGGCATGCCTGGCGCGCCCCGGCACCCGCACCTGGATCGCCGACCCGCCGGGACGCTTGTCGAGGTGCCCGCCACGACCGTGGCGATCGGGCCGGTGACGCTGCCGGCCGCCGGTGGCGGCTACTTCCGTCTGTACCTGTACGCCGCCACGCGCTGGGCCATCCGGCGCGTCAACGTCGTCGACGATCAGCCGGCCATCGTCTACCTGCATCCCTGGGAGATCGACCCGCGGCAGCCCCGGCTGCGCGCGGGCGTCGTCAGCCGATTCCGGCACTACGTCAATCTGTCCCGGACCGAGCCCAGGCTCCGGCAGCTGCTGCGGGACTTCCCCTTCGCGCCGCTCGCCGACGTGCTCGGCCGGCTCGGGCTGCTGATCCCGGCGAGGGGCGCGGCATGACGGCGAGCTCCACACTCACCAAGGCGGCCGTCCTGGCGGCCGTGGCCGCGCCGGTCACGGTCGAGGAGACGCAGGACGGCGGCGCCTGGGATGCCGGCGTGGCGTCGCGCCACGACGCGTCGATCTACCACCGGTGGGCCTGGCGCCGGATCTTCGAGCAGGCGACCGGGCATCGGACCTGTTACCTGATCGCCCGGCGCGGCCGCCAGGCCGTCGGCGGGCTGCCGCTCGTCGAGTTTCGCAGCCGGCTGTTCGGGCGCTTTGCGGTGTCGCTGCCGTACGTGAACTACGGCGGCATTGCCGCCGCCGACGCCGAGGTTGCCGACGCTCTGGTCGCCGCCGGTGTCGAGTGGTCGCGGACGCGGGACCTGTCGCATCTCGAGTTGCGACACGTCGGCCGCCGGGCACCCGCGTGGCCCGAGAGGCGGCACAAGGTCTCGATGCAGCTCGCGCTGGCGTCGTCCACCGAGGCGCAGTGGGCGGTGCTCAACCGGAAGGTGCGGAACCTGGTCCGAAAGGCCGAGCGCAGCGGCTTCACGACGGTCGAGGGGGGCCTCGATCTCGTGCCCGAGTTCCACGCGGTGTTCGCGCACAACATGCGCGATCTCGGCACGCCCATCCACGGCCGCCGGTTCTTCGAGGCGGTGGTCGGTACGCTCGGCGCGGCCGCCCGGGTGTTCGTCGTCCGCCTCGACGCGCAGCCGGTCGCGGCGTCGATCACGCTCGCCGGACGCGACTCGATCGAAGTGCCATGGGCCTCCTCGCTCCGGGCGTTCAACGACCGCGCGCCGAACATGCTGCTCTACTGGCGCATGCTGGCGGCGGCCGTCGCCGCGAAACAGCGCACGTTCGACTTCGGCCGCTCGACTCCCGGCGAAGGGACATTCCACTTCAAACGGCAGTGGGGCGCCGTTCCCGTGCCGCTCGTGTGGGAGTACCCAGGTCTCCAAGGGGCGCCGCCCGACCAGGGGCCGAAGAACCCGACGTTCCGGATGGCGATTTCCATGTGGCGGCGGCTGCCCGTCGGCGTGGCCACGAGGCTCGGTCCCCGCGTGATCACGCACATTCCGTAGGCGCACATGCATCCAGACGATCCCGCCGTGCGGGCATACCCGGTGAGACTCGACGACGCGGCGCCGACGCTGTTCGCCGTCGTGGACACCGAGGAGGAGTTCGACTGGCACGCGCCGTTCTCGCGGGCGAACACGTCGGTGAAGGCGATGGGGGAGATCCGCCGCGCGCAGCGGGTGTTCGACCGGTTCGGTGTCGTGCCGACCTACGTCGTGTCGTACCCGGTGGCGCGACAGCCGGCCGGTGTCGACCCGCTCAAGGAGGCGCTCGTGGACGGCCGCGCCACGATTGGCGCCCACTTGCATCCCTGGGTCACGCCGCCCTTTCTCGAGCCGGTCACGGCGCGGCACAGTTACGCGTCGAACCTCCCGGCGGATCTGGAATCGGCGAAGCTCGGCATGCTCGTGGAGGCGGTCGCGCGCGCCTTTGGCGTGGCCGCCACCGTGTACAAGGCCGGCCGCTACGCGCTCGCGCCGCGCACGCTGGAGGCGCTCGTGCGACTGGGGATCACGGTCGACGTCAGCGTTCTTCCGCACATGGATTTCAGCGGCAGCGCCGGACCGGACTTCTCACGGTTCGACGCGCGGCCACGCTGGATGGCGCGCGGCCGCATTCTCGAGATCCCCTGCACCGTCGGTTACGTCGGCGCGGCCGGCGAATGGCTTGGCGCGGCGCTGCACCGCCGGGCGTCCTCTGCGCCGTGGTCGCGCCTCAGGGCCGTCGGGGCGCTGGCGCGGATGCGCCTGGTGAACCGGATCAGGCTGTCGCCCGAGGGCAACACGATCGAGGAGATGAAGCGTCTCACGCGCGCCCTGCTGGTGCGAGGTCTGCGGACGTTCACGCTCACGTTCCACAGCCCCTCGGTCGCGCCGGGCCACACGCCCTACGTACGGACGGCGGCCGATGCGGAGCGGTTCCTCGCGACGATCGATCGGTACTGTGACTTCTTCTTCGGCGAACTGGGGGGAACGACCTGCACGCCGCAGGCGTTCCGCGCCAGCCTGCTCGCCGGCGAGGTGAACTGAATGAAGGTGCTGGGCATCTCCCCGCTCGACAAGGACGCGACGGTGACGTTTGCGGAGGACGGCCGCCTCATCTACGCGGCGGCCGAGGAGCGGTTCACGCGCGTGAAGCTCCAGAGCGGATTCCCCTGGCACGCCGTCGAGGACGGCCTCGCCAGAACGGGGTGGGACGCCGACGAGATCGCGGCGGTCGCCTACCCGTTCCTCGGCTGGGAGGACGAGACGCGGCTGTTCGAGCGGAGCCTGGCGAACGAGCGGCAGTTCCTCGATGGCGCCGAGAGCGCGGCGACGCGGGAACAGCTCCGGAAGGCCGCGGCGCGCGTGCCGGTCAGGGACGCCGAGGTGCCTGGCCTCGCGAACCCGAACGAGCGGATGGAGAAGGGATTCGCCAAGACGCTGGCCTACCGCGTGCTCGCCAGCGAAGGCGTGGTCTCCCGCAACGTCGCCAAGCGGCTGTCGGGCCAATGGGGGCGTGACGCGTCGAAGTTCCACCGCAGGTGGCATCTCGAGCTCGAAGAGGCGCTGTCGGAGCTGGGCCTGCTCGGGCGCCTGCGGCGGTTCGATCACCACGAGAGCCACGCCGGCAACGCGTATTTCACGAGCGGGATGGATCCGGCGCTGATCGTGACGCTCGACGGCTACGGCAGCGGGCTGGCCGGATCGGTGGCCATCGGCCGCGACGGTCGCATCGAACGGCTGCATGGCGTCGAGTTCCCGCATTCGCTCGGCACGTTCTACGAGAGCGTGACATCGGGGCTGGGATTCAAGCCGAGTCGGCACGAGGGCAAGATTGTCGGCCTCGCGGCCTACGGCGACCCCGAGGTGCTCTCGGACGTGCTCCTCTCCCGCTTCCACCAGGAGCCGGGCTCGTTCCAGATCGTCGAGAGCAACAACGTGTACTTCGCGCGCATGCTGGCCTCGGAGTTCCCGAAGGTCGACGTGGCGGCCGCGTACCAGCGGGTGCTCGAGCAGGTGGCGGTGGCCTACGTGTCGCACTACGTTCGCCACACCGGCATCGGCAACCTCGTCCTGTCGGGCGGCGTCGTGGCCAACGTGAAGCTGAACCAGCGCCTGCACGAAATCGAGGGCGTCGAGCGGATCTTCATCCACCCGAACATGGGCGACGGCGGCTGCGGCACGGGCGCCGCCTACCTCGCGCAGAACGGCTGCCCGCCGGAGGTCGTGCCGCTCCACGACGTGTTCCTCGGGCCCGCCTTCGACGAACGCACCTCGGTGGACGCGCTGCGCCGCGCGCAGCTGCCTTTCGATCACTACGAGCCGATCGCGCCGCGCATTGCCGGCCTGCTCGCGGCGGGCAGGGTCGTGGCGCGCTTCAACGGCCGGATGGAATACGGGCCGCGGGCCCTCGGCAACCGCTCGATTCTCTATCATGCGAAGGAGCCGAGCGTGAACCAGTGGCTCAACCAGCGGCTGGGCCGCACCGAGTTCATGCCGTTCGCGCCCGTCACGCTGCACGAATACCGTCACGAGTGCTACCGGAACGTCAACGGCGCCGACTACGCCGCGCAGTTCATGACGGTGACGTTCGACTGCACGCCGTGGATGAAGGAGACCTCGCCGGCCGCCGTCCACGTGGACGGCACGGCGCGGCCCCAGCTCGTCACGCGCGAATCGAACCCGCCGCTGCACGAGCTGCTGACGGAGTATCACCGGCTGACAGGCATTCCCTCCGTCATCAACACGAGCTTCAACATGCACGAGGAGCCAATCGTCTGCACGCCCGACGATGCCATCCGTGCGTTCCTGCAGGGCAACCTGGACTACCTCGCGATCGGCAACTGCCTCGTCGCCCATCCCTCGATGCGCCGATGACCACCAGCCCGACTGCCGTCGGAGCCGACGAGCGCGTGAAGCGGGTGCTCGACAACTGCCGGCTCGACTACGTCTACGAGCCCGCCTGGGATCGCCTGCTGGTGCGCGTCTGCGGCCTGCTCGAGTCGGCCAAGACGGTGGCGTGGTGCCAGCCCGGCGAGCCCGACGACGGCGCCGGGGACCGGCTGGTGCTCGCCGATCCGCGTGCCAGGTTCGTCCGCGACAACATCAACGGCTTCCTGATGGGACGCGCCCTGGACTGCCCGCTGCCCCTCGTGCGCCACGGCGAGCGTGGGGGCGAGCTGGACGACCTGCTGCTCGCGTGGCATCGGGCGACGGGCGGCGACGCGCTCGTCGGTGCCGAGTTCCTGCGCGATCGGTCCGTGCCCGTCGATGGGCCGCGCACGGCGGTGCAGGCGTTCTTCTCGAGTGCCATCGATGCCATCGTCATCGGGCGCTTCCTGCTCATGAAGGACTACTGGCTCATGCGTATGCCGCAGACCGCCGGCGGGAGGGCGTAACGTGGTCAGGCGCTTCCTCTTCTTCAAGCATGCGCTCGAATGGCCGCGGGCCAGCGGGCACGACGTGCACACCGCCGGCATGATGCGGGCGCTCGCGTCGCTGGGGCACGAGGTGCACTTCGTGTCGAAGATGCCCCCGTCGGCCGAGTCGATTGCCGGGCTGGGGTTGACCTCGGCACGGCCGCTGTCGGCGTTCGACGAGGCCGGCCGGCGCCGAATGTTCCAGCCGCCGGCGCTCCAGTCGCGGTTCTTCGCGTACTGGGGCATCGCCCCGGCGGCGGCATCGGCCCTCGCCGCTGCCGCCGATGCGATCGGGGCGGAGACAGTCGTCGCGTCGGGGCTGGACGCACCGCTGTACCTGGCCGGGATTGCCGCGGCCGACCGGGTGTGGTACGCGGCGGACGAATGGGTCCTCCACCACCTGAGTCAAATCGCGCTGGGCGAGCCCTCCACGTGGGCCCACCTGCGGCAGGCGGCCGTCAAAGGCGCCTACGAGCGGGCGTTCACCCGGACCATCGACCAGGTGTGGGTCGTGTCCGAGCCGGATCGCCGCTGGGCGCGGTGGCTGGCAGGATTCGACGATGTGGCTATCGTGCCGAACGGCGTGGACGCCGCGTATTTTGCCCCGCGATCGCTGCCGGAGCATCCCGACAGCGCGATCTTCTGGGGCCGGCTCGATTTCGGGCCCAACGTCCAGGCGCTGCAGTGGTTCGTCGGGTCGGTGTGGCCCGGGATTCGGCGGCGCCGTCCTGCGGCCACCCTGTCCGTGCTTGGCTTCCGCCCCGAAGCCGAGGTGGTACGCCTCTGTGAGCGCCCTGGCGTGACGCTGTGCCCGGGGCTCGCCGACATCCGAGACGAGATCTGCCGCCATCAGGTGACCATCGTGCCGATGGTCTCGGGGGCCGGCATCAAGAACAAGCTGCTCGAGGCCGCCAGCCTCGGCCGCCCGGTCCTGTGCACGTCGCGTGCGACGCTGGGGCTCTCTCCCGGCCACCAGTACCCGCTGGAAGTGCGCGACGACGTCGACGGCTGGGTATCGGCGCTGGACGCGCTCTGGAACGAGCCTGCGCGGCGCGCCGCGCTCGGGCAGGCCGCGCGCGCCTGGGTGCGCGCGGCGCATTCCTGGGAAAGCGCCGCGCGGTGCGCCCTCTCGGCGCTGCCGTGCGTGCCGTCGGCCCTGGGAGCGACGGCATGAAGCAGACGCTCTTCATGATGGCCCTGACCGCGATCGGTGTCGTGGGCCCGCTCTTCGAACCGGCCGTGGGCGTGATTGTGTACTACCTGTTCGCCGTCCTCAGGCCGCAATACATGTGGCAATGGGCGCTGCCGCCCGGCATCTCGTGGTCCGAGTACGTGGCCGTGGCGACGATCCTCGGCACGCTCGTGCACGTGGTGTTCAGATGGCGGGCGGGCCGCTGGTTCTCGCCGACGCATCTGCTCGTGCTGGCGTTCGCCGCATGGATCTCGGTGACCTGCGCCACCGCGATCAGCCCGGCGACCGCGTTCCCGTGGTGGATCGAGTACCTCAAGATCTTCGCGATGTTCATGGTCGCAGCCCTCGCGATCAGGTCGGTGAACGAGCTGCGGATCCTCATGATGATGTCCGCGCTCGCACTCGGGTACATCGCCTACGAGATCAACGTCATGTACGTGTTCCAGGGCTATCTGGGCATCTTCCACAATGGGTACGGGGGCCTCGACAACAACGGCGCCGGCCTGATGCTGGCCATGGGCGTGCCCCTGTGCCTGGCGGTGTGGGACATGGAGCGGCGATGGTGGCGATGGATCTTCGCGAGCCTGATCCCGCCGATCGTGCATGCCGTGCTCATGACCTACTCGCGTGGCGCGATGGTCTCGCTCGCGCTGGCCTCGCCGCTGATGATCGTCCGGAGCCGGCGAAAGTGGCAGATGATCGTTGCCGCGGTCGTCGTTGCCGCGATCCTGCCAACGCTGGCCGGACAGGAAATCCGCGCGCGTTTCTTCTCGGTCGAGCAGTACGAGGAGGACCGCAGCGCCCAGAGCCGGTTCGAGAGCTGGCAGGCCGCCTGGCAGATCGCGCTCCATCACCCGGTGCTCGGGGCGGGCATCCGCAACTCTCCGCTCGTCTCCGCGAAGTACGGCGCCGACGAGCGCGGCCGGGTCATTCACAGCCAGTACCTGCAACTCCTGGCCGACGGTGGCTTCCCGGCGCTCGCGCTGTACCTGGCGCTGCTCGCCTCGGCGTGGCTGGGCGTGCGTCGGACGCGACGGCTCGCCAGGAATGGCACCAGACTCGAGGACCGGCGGGCGGCCGGCGTCGCCCGCGGGGTCGAGACGGCGATGGCGGTCTTCTGCATCGGCGCGCTCTTCCTGTCGCTCGAAGTGTTCGAGCTGCCGTGGCTGCTGCTCCTGCTCGGGGCCGAGGTGGACGTGCTCTACGTGCCGGCAGGACGGGAGCTGGAGCCTGCGACCGCCGACTTCGCCAGACGCCTGTGGTCGCAGCCTCGCCTCGAGATGCCGGCGAGGGCGCGATGAAGCGAATCGATCGGAGAAGCCGTCGCGCGTTTCTGCGCGGCGTCGCCCGCACGGGTCTTGCCGGCGCGCCCGCATGCCTCCTGTCGAAGAGCCTCCTTGCCCGGCAGGCGCGCATGAGGCCGATCTACCCGGACGGCAATGCCCCGAGCTCCGCGGGCCGGCCCGGGCAGAAGGCCGTCCTCGGAGAGGGCGATTTCACCTATCTCGGCGCATTCAAGCTCCCGCGCGAGGTCCGCGGCCACGACGCCGCGTGGAGCCGCGGGCTCGCCGTCCGCCAGGTGAACGGTCAGCTGCGCGTGTTCTCGTCGGCGGTCGACGGCGCCGTCTACGAGGTCCTGGCCCCGGCGCCGGGAACCGACGGGAATTACCCGGAAGCCTCTCTCCTGAACCTCTGGGGCGACGTCACGCAGCATCGGAAGGTGGGCACGCTCATGGGGCTGTACTGGGACGAGCCCGACCAGCGGCTCTACTGGTCCAGCGGCGACCTCTACAACGCGGTGCGTCCCGACGATCCGCCGGTCGGCTTCGCGACCCTGAACGACGTGACCGGATCCGTGCAGGCGGCGCACGGGCCGTGGCGGTTCACGCACCGCGGCGTCAAGGCCACCATGGGCGGCGTGCTGGCAATCCCGCAGTGGTTCGCGACCCAGGTACTGCAAGGGACGACGGCTCGGCGCCGGCTTCGGCGGCTACTGGTCCATCGTGAACAACGGTCCGGCCAGCATGGGCCCCGCGCTCTGCGCGTTCAACCCGCCGGATCCGCAGACTCTCAGCGACAAGTCCTCGTTCGAGTTCACGAACCTGGTGGGGTACCCCTTCCACGCGCGGCCGTACACGAGCCCCGATCGGTGCCACCGCGACACCGGCTACACCACGCAGTTCGATGGATGGAACCCGAAGGACGGCGTCGGCTACTGGAGCTGGACCGACTGGATCTGGCAGGGCGGCGTCTGGATCGACCTGCCGTCCAAGCACGGGCTTCTCTACATGCCGACGCTCGGCCGCGGCCGCACCTGGTACGGGAACGCCACGCTCAATGCCGAGCACGCGGCCCATGCCTGGTACGTGTACGACCCCGCCTCGCTGGCTCTGGTCGCCCAGGGCAAGAAGAAGCAGTGGGAGATCCAGCCGACGCACACGTGGGACGTGCACTTCGAGAACATCACCTACCCCATGGCTGGCTGGCATGACGAGCCGGCCCACATGATCACCGGTGTCGCCTTCGATCCCTCGACCAGCCTGCTCTACGCGGCCGTGCGGTTTGCCGTCGGCTCGGGCTCCGCGGCGCAGCACCTGGTCTACGTGTTCCACGTCGCCTGATCACGAGGCCCTCCTCGCGCGGGGGCCCCAGCGCGAATCGTCGAACACCAGCGACTCGAGCTCGGCAATGCACCGGCGGGCGCGGTATCGTCGGTCCACGTCCGCGTGAGCGCGTGCTGCCACGGTTTCGAGGCTGGCTGGATTGCGCATCAGCGTGGACAGCCGGCGGGCGAGACCCTCGGCATCTCCCACCGCCACGAGCCAGCCGGTCTCGCCGGGCCGGATGATTTCCCGCGGTCCGGCCGTATCCGACGCGACGACGGGCACCCCGAGCGCCATGGCTTCGGCGAGCACGAGCCCGAACGGCTCACGCTCCGAGGCGTGCACCAGCACATCGCACTGCGCCACCATGTCGCGCGGGTTGGCCACGTGTCCCAGGAACCGCACGCGGTCCGAGAGGCCGCTGGCGCGCGCGAACGTTTCGAGAGACGCGCGATAGCCAGCCTCGCCCCCGCCGATGACCCAGGCTTCCCAGTCCGTGTCGCCTGCCCGATCCAGCCGCGCCAGCGCCTCGAGCAGGACGTGCTGGCCCTTCCACCTGACGAGCCGGCCGCTGAACGCGATGCGAAATGGGCGATCGTCCAGCCCCTTCTCACGCTCCGGCGGATCGAACCACCCGTCGTCCACCCCATAGCCCACGCTGCGCACGTCGGCGGGCGCCAGGCCCCAGGCCACCAGCGCGTCCGCGTCCCAGCACGTGGAGGCAATGACGCGAACGCCGTGGCGGATCGCGGAACTGACGAGCCGGCGGCCGCGAACGTCAGGCCCGTTGCGCGCGAAGATCGTCACTTCCCCCTGGCTGCGCCAGAAGGGCAGGAGGCACCTGAACAGGCGGGCGGCCAGCACGGCGCGAAGGTCCGGGACGGTGTACGCCAGCGTGCGCGTCGCCCCGACCAGGCGTGACAGCCTGGCGAGCTGCCAGGCGATGAGCCAGGTCTCCTTCGGGCCTGGAAACTCGCCGCCACGTTGCGGCCGGCCGAGCACCTCGCACCGGATGCCCCTGGAGGCGATCTCTCCCACGAGGGGTCCGTCGTTGAGGAGCGCGACGGTGACGGCGCCCGCATCGAGCGACGAGTGGTCCAGGTGCCGCAGCAGCGCGACCTCGCCGCCGCCCGAGCCGGCCGAGCAGGCCGTGATCAGGAGGCGTCGCACGTTACCTCGTCACCCGCCTGTGCACCGCGGCCGCGACCGCGTAGAGGCCCGGCCAGGCCGACTCGGCCAGCAGCTTCATCGCGCGCGGCGAGCGCGTGCGCGCGGCGGCTTCAGCGGCCCAGCGGACCGCCTGCCAGCGCCGCCCGCTGGTCATCAGCACCTGGGAGTAGTCGGTGGCCCACTGTCCGTAGGCCCACTGCCAGGGCCGGTCGTCGCCGAAGTGGCTCCTGATGAGCGCCCGGTTCTTGCGCAGGAACACCGCCTGATTGCCGTAGGTGCGGACGCGGCCAGGCCTGCGGCTGGCGCTGGGGTAGGTGCCTTGCCGTTGACGGGCCAGCACGCGCTCGATGAACGCCCAGCGCAACCGCGTCCACGCGCGGACCCAGAAGTCCAGGTCCTCGGCCGTCTCGAGCGTCGCATCGAAGGGCCCGACGGTCGCGAGCGCGCGGCGTCGGAACGTCATCGCGTTCAGATGCGGCAGATTGCGACGCCTGAGCAGGCCGGAGAGGAGGTAGTCCGCGCCGCACGGCGGCAGCGGGTAGCGCTCACCGGGCTCGTCGGGGTCACGAAAGACCTCGTACTGCCCGACGAGCATCTCGAGCGCGGGCTCGGCGCCCATCCGTGCCATGCGGAACGCAAGGGACCCGGGGACGAGCAGGTCATCGGCGTCCAGCCAGGTCACGAGCGCGCCGCTCGACTCGGCCAGCCCGCGGTTCCGGGCTGCGGCGGCGCCCTCCCGTTGCTGCGATACGACCTGCCCGACGCCGCGGAGCATCTCCGCCGCCAGTTCTCGCGACCCGTCGCTCGAGCCGTCGTCGACCAGGACCACCTCGACGCCGGGCTGCAGGTCGGCGAGCACCGACGCGAGGCACGGCGCCAGGAAGGGCCCCGCGTTGAAGCACGGGATCACGACCGACAGGGTCTCGCGGGTCACGAGGCGACCCGCCGGTGGCCGGCGCGCCGCAGCAGACCGTCCACGTGATCCTTGACGCGGTACGCCCACGCCGGGCCAATCCGTTCGTGGATCTCGGGCCTGTCGCGGAGGCTCGGCCGCACCTCGGCCAGATACCGCCGGATGGCCCAGTATCGCGGCCAGTCGCGGCGCCACTTCTTGATCGCCATCTGCTCGAGCAGCCCCTCGTCAAGGTCCTCCAGGATGGAGAGCAGCTCGTCGTGAGAGAACAGGGCGGACGCCTTGGCCCAACGGCATCGGCTCGCGTGTGCGCCGACGAGGTGGGCGACCGATCGCGTCTGCTGCAAGGGGCTCGACCGCACGCGGACGAGGGGCGCCGGCACGGCCGCGAAGGGCCCGGCGGCCGACAGCTCGGCGAAGTAGAGGAGGTCCTCGGCGTGCTGCGTCCATTCGGTGAATCGCGGCGACCGACCGCGCCTCACCATGGCCGTCGACGGGTGGAGCCGCCAGTGCAGGATGTGCTCGGCCGGCGTGAAGGTGGCGCGTGCGGGCAGCTCGACCTGTCCGTCGACCTGCCCGTCCACGCCGGGGCCGAAGCGGCGGAACCCGGTGAACACGCAGACGACGTCCTGCCCGGCCTGCTCGACGCACTCGAGCTGTCGCGCGAGCTTCTCGGGCTCCCACACGTCGTCCGCGTCGAGCCACGCGACCCAGTCGCTCGAGGTCCGGGCGAGCCCGAGATTCCGGGCGGCCGATTCTCCGCGATTCGGCTGTGAGAATCACGCGCACCCGCGGAGCGAACGCACGGGCGATCTCGAGCGTCCGATCCGTCGAGCCGTCGTCCACGACGAGCGTGTCGACCGGCGGGTGCGTCTGCGCCAGCACGGAGTCGAGCGTTTCGGCCAGGACGCCTTCCGCATTGAAGGCGGGGATGACGACCCCGATCGTGGTGTCAGGCACGGGTCAGCGCGCCTCCAGTGATCTGCCGTCCCACGAGCAGCCGGGCCGTGGGGTAGAGCGCCGCGCAGCCGACGCGGCTCACGGACTCCTCGACGGAAAACACCACGAGCGGCGACCGCTGCTCGTAGTAGGTCATCGTCGAGGGGTCGAACAGCCGGAGCTCGACGAAGTAGGTGCCCCGCAGCAGATGGCAGGTGAAGTCCACCTCGACGGTGAGCTCGTCGCCCCGGTCGGCCTCGAGTCTGGTGCAGCCGAGCGCCGTCGAGTCCGCCGCGTACATCGCGGTGCGCGCCACGCCTTCGCGCACGACGAAGGTCACCTCCACGTTGCGCACCGGCTCGAGGCAGCGGAACCGCGCGACCAGCTCCACCTGCGCGCCGGCCCTGAGGCGGCCGTCTGCGGGCTTCCCGTCGGCCTTGAACGTGACGTCCTCGAAGGCGATCCGTGAGCCCGCGCGTGCCTCGGTCTGCGCTGTGCTCGACAGGTACCGGGCGATGATCGGGGCGGGCTCGCCGAGGGCCGCCAGCGCCCCTCGGTCCAGCAGCGCCACCTGCGAGCAGAGCGATTCCACGGCGCTGAGGTTGTGCGAGACGAACACGATGGGCACGCCGGCCTTCCGGAAGCCCTGCATGCGCTCGAGGCATCGCCGCTGGAACTCGGTGTCGCCGACCGACAGCACCTCGTCGATGATCAGCACCTCCGGATCGAGGTGCGCCGCAATGGCAAAGCCGAGCCGCGCGTTCATGCCGGACGAGTAGCGCTTCACCTGCGTGTCCACGAAGTCCTCGACGCCGGCAAAGCCGATGATGTCGTCCAGCTTCTCGGCGATCTCCGCCCGGCTCATCCCCATGATCGAGCCCTGGAGGAACACGTTCTCGCGGCCGGTCAGGTCGGGATGAAACCCGGCCGCCACCTCGATGAGCGCGCCGATCCGGCCGACGACGCGGCTGCTCCCGCGGGTCGGGCGGAGGATTCGCGTGAGCACCTTGAGCGTCGTGGATTTGCCGGCGCCGTTCCGGCCGATGATCCCCAGCGCCTGGCCCGGCCCGACGTCGAATGAAACGTCGCGCAGACCCCAGAATTCCTTCTCCTCGAGCTCGGGACGGCGGCGTCCCAGGCGGCGGATCGCCGTCGGGATCAGGTCCTTGAGGCTGTCGTGACGGACCCCGCGCCGGAACTTCTTCCAGACGCCTTCGAAGCTGGCTGCCGGGGTGGCCATCAGACGTTCTCCGCGAAGGCGAACTCCGCCCGATGGAAGGTCAGCCACGCCGCAGCCAGCAGGACCATCGAGCCGGCCGCCGTCGCGAGGAACGCCGGCGTCACCGGCACGCGACCGAAGAAGAGCACGTCGCGGTAGGCATCGACGATGGTCGTCATCGGGTTCAATCGCATCAGCAGCCCCGCCCGTCCCTGGACCTGGCTCACGGGGTACAGCACCGATGTCGCGAACATCCAGACGGCGAGCGCGATGTCGAAGAGGTACTTGACGTCGCGGTAGAACAGATTGCCCATCGCGACGAGCAGCGCCAGGGCCAGCGTGAAGATCACGTGCACCGACACGACCACCGGCAGCCAGATCAGGGTGTCGAACGCGACCGTGTGGTAGTACGCCATCAGGATCGCGAGGACGGCCGAGGCGACGGAGGTGTCCACCAGGCAGACCAGCACCGACGAAATCGGGAAGATCTCCCGCGGGAAGTACACCTTCGTGACGAGCGCGATGTTGGTGCTGAGCGACACGGACGCGAACTTCAGCGAGGTGGCGAAGAAGTTCCAGGCAACCAGGCCGCAGAACGCGAACAGCGGATACGGCATGCCGACATCTATGGGCGCCACGCGCGTGAAGATCACGGAGAACACCGCGGTATTCACGAGCGGCATCACCGTGGCCCAGCCGAACCCCATGACCGTCTGTTTGTAGCGCAGCAGCAGGTCGCGCTTCGTCATCTGCAGGAGCAGATCCCGGTACTGGATCTGCTCGCCGACCATCTCCCTGACGTCGGCCGTCAACGTCGCCATCCACCCTCCCGGAAATTCTCGCGGCCGAACCTCTGCGGAAACGGCCAGGACATGAGCATTCAAGATCGAGGCCGTGTCCGCGTCGCGGTCATCGGATCACGAGGCGCGCTGGCGGCGTCGCTGACGCGCACGGCGGACGTGAACAGTCGACCGAGCGCGACATTTCTTCACGACGCCCACGGATGGGGTGGACCGGACGGAAACCGCAGGCAAAGGCTTCACGCGTGCGCCGTACCGCGTAAGAACGGCACGTGGCTTGTAAGGCAGAGACCGGCGGCGTTGCATGCGCCGCATTCTGGAGGGCGGTGAGATTGTCCAGGTGGCGTGCACGGGATGCGCAAGGCTGACGTGGCCCGGCTGGGCGTGGCGCTGCGCGCCCGCCGGAGCTCGCCCGTACGGCTGGTGGACGGCACGGCGGCGTCCGCCACGGCCGAGCCTGGACGCGGCGAGCCGGTCGCGCGGGCAGGCGTGCATCTGCGGCCCGCCAGCGTCGTGTTCTTCGTGTCGGCGCTCGCCGCGGCGTACTGGCACGTCCTGTGGCGACTGGCTCACGACTGGGCGACCGACGACAATGACTCGCACGGCTTCCTGATCCTGCCGCTCGCCGCCTACTTCGTCTGGGAGCGCCGCGAGAGGTTCGCGCGCGCGGCGCTGCGGCCATCGTGGCTGGGAGGGGCGGCTGTCGCGCTGGGCCTGGCCATGCTCGCCGTGGGCACGCTTGGCGCGGAGCTCTTCACGACGCGCGTGTCCCTCATCGTCGTGCTCGCCGGCACGGTGCTGTTCGTGTACGGGCGTGAGCACCTGGCGATTCTCGCGTTCCCGCTCGCGTTCCTGCTGCTGATGGTCCCGCTGCCGGCGATCGTCTTCAACCGCGTCGCCTTCCCGCTGCAGCTCGTCGCGTCCCGGTTCGGGGAGCTGGTGCTCGGCATGAGCCACGTGCCGGTGCTGCGCGAAGGCAACGTGATCGTGCTCTCCAGTACGACCCTCGAGGTCGCCGAGGCGTGCAGCGGCATTCGATCGCTCCTCTCCCTCGTCACCCTCGGTATCGTCTATGGCTACTTCACCGACCGGCGCCAATGGGTGCGTACGGCCATCGCGCTCATGACGATTCCGATCGCGATCGTGGCCAACGGGCTCCGGGTCGCCGGCACGGGGCTCGCGGCGCACCGCTACGGGCCCGAGGCCGCCGAGGGCTTCCTGCACACCTTCTCGGGCTGGCTGGTGTTCGTCGTGGCATTGGTGCTGCTGTTCGGGCTCACGGCGCTCGTGCAGCGCGTGTGGCCCGATTCCGAGCCGGCGGTCGCCGCACGCCCGCGGCCGGCAGGGCGGTCGTGACTCCTGCCCGTCGCGCCGCCATCGTGTCGTGCGCCCTGCTGGTGGCGTCGGTCGCCGTCGCCGGGGCCTCCCGTGTCGAGCCGACGCCCATTCGCGTGCCGCTGTCCGAGCTGCCGCTCTCCATCGGCGGCTGGCACGGGCACGTGGAGCCACCGCTCGAGCAGCGAATCCTGAACGTGCTCAAGGCCGACGACTACACCGTGCGCACGTACCGCCAGGCGGAAGGGAAAATGGCGAGCCTCTACATCGGCTACTACGACTCGCAGCGGCAGGGCGATACGGTGCATTCGCCGCTGAACTGCCTGCCGGGTGCCGGCTGGATTCCCCTGAGCGTCACGCGGCTTCCGCTGACCGTGCCGACGAGCGCCAGCCCGTCCGGCCCGTCACGGCACGTGGTCGTCAACCGCGTCGTGATCGAACGGGAACTCAGCCGCCAGCTGGTCCTCTACTGGTACCAGAGCCACGGCCGTATCGTGGCGAGCGAGTACCGGGGCAAGTTCTACACCGTCGTGGACGCGATCCGCCTGAACCGCTCGGACGGCGCCCTGGTCCGCGTGATCGTGCCGATACGCGACGGCGACGACGTGAGCGCCGAGCGGAGCGCCTCGTCGTTCGTCGACGCGCTGTTCCCCCTGCTCCAACGCCACCTGCCCTCGTGAGGAGTGTTCCCATGCGTACGATTGTTCGATGGCCCGGCGTCCTGCTGCTGGCGCTCGCCCCGGCCGCGTGCACGCGCGACCCGAACGTCGCCAAGCGCGAATACGTGCGAAGCGCCGACGCGTACGTGCACGAGGGCAAACCGCGCGAGGCGATCATCGAGTACCGCAACGCGGTGAAGCTCGATCCGCGGTTTGGCGAGGCGCGCTTCAAGCTGGCCGAGGCCTACGCGACACAGGGCGACCTCCGTGGCGCGCTGATCGAATACGTGCGCGCGGCCGAGCTGCTGCCCGACGATCTGACCGCGCAGGCCAAGGCCACGCGCATGCTGCTCGCCGTCGGGCGGTTCGAGGACGCCAGGGCGCGCGTCACCAAGGCCCTCGCGCGGTGGCCGTCGAACGGCGACCTGCTCGTCCTGCTCGGCAACGCCCTTGCCGGACTCAAGGACTTCGATGGCGCCATCACGCAGCTGCAGGAAGCCATCGACCTCGACCCGGCGACCCGCGGCGCCCTCACCACGCTTGGCGTGGTCGAGCTCGCCCGCGGCAGCAACGACGAGGCCGAGGCCGCCTTCGCGCGCGCCATCGAGACGAACCCCAAGGACACCGGCGCGTACCTCGCTCAGGCCAACTTCCTGATGGCAACCGGCCGGACCGACGCCGCCGAGCGCAGCCTGAAGAAGGCGCTCGAGCTCGAGCCCGACAACAGGCTCGCCAACCGCGGCCTTGCCGCGTTCTATATGGCGACTCACAGGGCGGACCGCGCCGAGCCGTATTTCACGCACCTCGCCCAGCTGGATACGTCGCCGCAGGCGGTGGAGAAGATCGGTCTGGCCGACTACTACGTGTCGATCGGCCGGCTCGATTCCGCCGTGAAGGTGCTGGAGCCGCTCAAGGCGGGCAAGGAGTCCTTCGCCCCGGCGCAGGTGCGGCTGGCGGTCATCGCCGACAGCCGGAACCAGCCGCAGCAGGCACGTCAACTCACCGACGAGCTCCTGGCCCGGGACCCGCACGACGTCCAGGCGCTGCTGGTCAAGACCTCGCTGGCCGTCGAGGCCGGCGACCTGGACACCGCCCTGCGGGCAGCGAAGGGAGCGGCGGCCGCAGCCCCGGAGAACGTGCGCGCGCAGTACCTGCTGGGCACCGTGCACGCGGCCCGGCACGAGCGCGATGCGGCCTCCCGCGCGTTCCAGGAAGTGCTGCGCCTCAATCCGCGCGCCGTGGCCGCTGAGGTGCAGCTCTCCCGCCTGAGCCTCGAAGGCGGGAAACCGGACGAGGCCGTGCGCCGCGCCGAGGACGCGGCGCGGAACGCGCCCGACAACGTGGAGGCTGCCGTCGCCCTGGTGAGGAGCCTGCTGGCGAATCGCCAGAGCGCCCGTGCCCAGATGCTCGCCGCAACGCTGATCAAGGATCACCCGGAATCGGCCGACGCGTGGGCGGCATCAGGGACGGTGGCCCTGGACCAGCGTGACACGGCCAGGGCACGAGCGTCGTTCACGAAAGCCAGTCAGCTGGCGCCGGCCGATCTCCGCGCCCAGACCGGCCTGGTGGCAACCGACTTTGCCGAAGGGCGGAAGGACCAGGCCCGGGCCCGCGTGGAGTCCGCGATCAAGGCGAGGCCCGCCGACGCTGCGGTCCGCATGCTCGCCGGCCGGACGTTCAGCACGCTGCAGGAGTTGCCGAGGGCCGAAGCCGAGCTGCGGAAGGCCATCGAGCTCGACCCGTCGAACCTCGCCGCCTACGGCCTGCTCGGCAAGGTGTTCATTGCCGAACACAAGCTGGACGAAGCCACCACCGAGTTCGACACCATCGCGAAGAAGGATCCGCGCGCGCTGGGTGCCCGCACGATGGCGGCGATGCTGACCGATGCCCAGGGGAAGCACCAGGACGCGCGCGCCCGGTACGAACGGATCCTCCAGACCGATCCACACGCGGCCGTCGCCGCGAACAACCTTGCCTGGATCTACGCTTCGGATGGCGGGAACCTCGACATCGCACTGCAGCTGGCGCAGACGGCGAAGTCAAAGCTGCCGGACGCACCCGAGGTCAACGACACACTCGGCTGGGTCTATTGCCAGAAGAAGCTCTACACCCTCGCCGTGCCGCAACTCTCGGCGGCGGTGCGCAAGAGCCCGGACGACCCGATCTACAAGTACCACCTCGGCGTCGCGTACGCGGGCACCGGCGACGCCGAACAGGCCAGGCGGAACCTCCACGAGGCGCTGACCCTTCGGGCCAACTTCCCCGGCGCCGACGACGCCAAGCGCGTGCTCGGGTCGCTCTAGGGCATGAGGAGGGGAGGGGCGGAGCGGAGAGGCAATCGAAGGCCACAGGAGCCGGCGGTGAGGCCGGCTCCTGCGGCCGCGAAGCTACGAACGAACTGCGCTACGAACGCGAGACACGGCGCCGGCGTGCACCTGCACCAGCCGCGCCGAACAGGCCGGTTGCCAGCAGCAGCAGCGTCGTCGGCTCCGGCGCCTCGTCGCCAGGAGGCGGCAGGTCGCCGCTGGGCGTATCGAGGTCTACGGAGATCTGCTGGATCTTGTCGCCGCCGGCAGTGAACCACTGCGACTTCAGCGAGGGCGCATCCACCCATCCCCCGGCGACATCAACCCAGAACACCCAGGACGCCGTCGGATCGAGCACCGACGGATCGAGCACGATGCCGCCGGACGCCGACTGGGTGCACCAGAAGCCGGACCCGCTTCCGTCGCAGCCGCCGTTGTTCAGGCCGCCGTCCTGCTCCGCCCACGTGGCGCCCATGGCCGGCGCGCTCACCTGCTGCACGGCATCGGTGCCGCTGCTGACCTTGAGCGATGCGTTCTTGAGCCAGTCATCCGAGCTCCCGGTGTAACCAGAGTAGTCCAGCGACAACGTGAACTGGAACGTATCATCGACGGCGGTCGGCGTTTCCGAGTAGAGATCGGCGACCGGTCCGTCGTTCGAGAGAGTGAACACGAGCCCATCGGTTGACGTGTACGTCCCGAACGGCGTCGCCGTGGCCTGCGCGGACCATGCCAGCACGGCCAGGAGTGCGGTTGCGGGTATCAGAAGCTTCCTCATAAAACCATCCACCTCACTTGCCCGGCTTGGCGGGCGTTCCGTGCCCTCTGTGGTAGCAAGGCGGACGCCATCTCGAAGCCCTGCTGCTGATTGCGGGTCAATGTGCGAGCGCGGGCATCGGACGCGCTGCGGGCCGGCTCGACCGGATAGCCCGGCGGCGGTTGAAGTGTGGCGCGATGTCGACTTTTGTAGTCGCCTGCCGGCACACTGGCGGCCGAGCCTGCTGCGCCGGGGCGGGGACCCGGAGCGAAAAATGAACCCGCAGTGAACGCTCGAATGCGCTTCCGGCGATCTCGAGGCGCGGGCTGGTTACGAATTTGCAATCCGCCCCTCCGGTTCCATGCTCTCCGAGATGATTCCGGTGATCGATCGGCGTGGGGGGAAGCGCTTCGACATTGTCGGTTCCGCACCGGCGACGCTCGCCACAGGGGAGCTCGCGTCCCCCACGGTCGTGAGCGCGTGGCTGGTCGAGATAGGGCTGACGGGAGCGCTGGTGAAGAGCAGGAGCCGCCTCGAGCCCGGCCAGTCCGCCCGGTTCGACGTCGTGCTCGAGCGCCAGGTGTTCTCGACGCGCGCGGATGTCGTGCGTGTGGAACCGTCGGGCCAGGAGCACTCCGTGGCCAGTTGGGTCGCCGCGCTCCGCTTCACCGGGACGCGCGACCACGACAGCGAGGTGCTCGCGCGATTTCTGCAGTAGCTGCGCTGGCGTCGCCGCCCTCCCGGCCCACCCCTGCCCGCCGGCCGGTGCATCCCGGCTTCCCAGGTCGCCCTCCTTTGCCGCACCGCGCCAAAGCTCATCTGTAAGACGATTGAAACCTTGCTGTATCCGAAAGGTAAATTTCGCCTTGTCGAGTATCGGCAGCGATACAGAACTCGCGCGGTCCCAAGTAATGGGTCTACCGTCTGCCGGAAGTAATTCGGTAGGATGCCTTTCCTCCGCATCTGAGAACACAAAGGTCTCCCCAGTGGTCTGTCCAAATCCGCCACTCAGGCATCGGCAGCGGTACACGCCAGTGCCTTCGATGAGAGACCTCCAGCGATCTCGTGGATGCGTGCAAACCGGGCGTGTGGCGATTGGAGTAGAGGCTGTATGCGCGGACTGAACGGCCAACTCGTGGGAACCAGTCAGGCAATGATCGACCTGCGTGACGAAATCGCGCGGGTCTCGCAGTCAGAAGCCAAGGTGCTCATCACGGGCGAGAGCGGGGTCGGCAAGGAGCTCGTGGCGCGCGCGATTCACGACGGCAGCACGCGAGCCCGCGAGGCCTTCGTGGCGATCAACTGCGCCGGCATTCCGGAGACGCTTCTCGAGTCCGAGCTGTTCGGGCACGTCAGGGGCAGCTTCACCGGCGCGTACCGTGACAAGCCCGGAAAGCTCGAGACCGCGCAGCGGGGGACCGTCGTCCTCGACGAGGTCGGCGAAATGACCCTCCGGATGCAGGGAATGCTGCTCCGGTTTCTGGAAACAGGCGAGCTGCAGAGGGTTGGGTCGGACCACTCGACGGGACGGATCGACGTGCGGGTCATCGCGGCCACCAACCGCGACTTGCGGGCTCTGGTGGCCAACAACACCTTTCGCGAGGATCTGTTCTATCGCCTCAACGTCATCCACCTGATGGTCCCCGCGCTCCGCGAGCGGCGCGAGGACATCCCGATGCTCGTCCAGCACTTCCTGCAGCACCTGGCGAACGGGCGCAACGTGGTCCGGCGCGTGTCGCCCGACGCGCTCGACGCGCTCATCGGCTATCCGTGGCCGGGGAACGTCCGCGAGCTCGAGAACGCGATCGAGCGGGTGGCGGTGAAGGCGCGGTCGGAAGAAGCCGGCATCGACGATCTCCCGATGGAGATCCGGATGCAGAAGGGCGTCTCCATCCGCCCGAAGCGCGAGCGTCGCCGCACCGTGGCGGACGACCTCTACCGCCAGCTCCGCGAAGAGCAGGTGTCTTTCTGGACGGGCGTCTACCCGCTCTACATGCAGCGCGAGATCACGAAGGACAACGTTCGCGATCTGGTGCGGAGGGGATTGGAAGAGGCGCGCGGCAACTATCGCATTGTCGCCAAGCTGTTCAATCTCGAACCGACGGACTACAAACGGTTCCTGAACTTCCTCCGCAAGCACGACTGTCAGCTGCCTTTCAAGGAGTACCGCCAGTGATCCGCGTTTCTGCCGTCTTCCTGCTTGCCCTTGTCGGCGCCAGCCCCGTTGCGGCGCAGCAGCCTGCGCCGGCGCCTCAGAGCACGCCGGCGACCACGGCGACCGCCACGCCTGCGGCCGCACCGGCAGCATCGCCCGCACCGGCCACGCCGCCCGTCGTCCCGGGCGGCGTCACCCCGCCGCCGGGCTACGTCATTGGCGCCGACGACGTGCTGACCGTGGTGTTCTGGCGCGACAAGGAGATGTCCAACGACGTCACCGTGCGGCCGGACGGGCGCATCACCCTGCCGCTCGTGAACGACGTCCAGGCGAGCGGGCTGACCCCGGAAGAGCTCCGCGCGTCGATCGCCAAGGAAGCCGACCGCTTCATCGACGATCCGACCGTCAGCGTGGTCGTCAAGCAGATCAACAGCCGCAAGGTCTTCATCACGGGCATGGTGTCCAAGCCCGGCGTCTACTCGATTACCGCGCCCACGAACCTCTTGCAGCTCATTTCCATGGCGGGCGGCCTCCAGGAGTTCGCGGACTCGAAGCACATCATCGTCACCCGGACCGAGAACGGGCGGCAGCGCGCGATCAAGTTCAATTACCGGGACGCGTTGAAGGGCAAGAACCTCAAACAGAACATCGAGCTTCAACCCGGCGACACCGTCCTGGTGCCCTGAAGGTTTTCAAGGCGGTGCTGTCATGCCATCACTCCGCGCCCTGCTGTCGCCAGCGCTTGCGCTGCTGTTCCTGGTGGTTGGCGTACGTTCGGCTGCCGCGCAGGCGCGCCCATTCCGGGGGCTGTTTGGCGGAGCGCAGCCGATGAACACGCGCGGACCGCAACTCGATTTCTCGGGGTCCGCGATCAGCGGCTGGGACCGGTATCCGAACGGAGTGCCGTCACTGCCGGACGACCCGCGCATCTCGGCGGACAATCGCTTCAGCGGCTTTTCGGGTGCCCTCGACTTCACCAATCCGGGCGATCACCTGTCGTTCGGCGGCCATGGGTCCGGGTTCCTCGGGTACTTCCCGGAGCGCCCCGATGATCCCTGGCACGACAGCTATTCCGCATCCGGCGACATCAGCGCCGGCTGGGATCTCTCGAGACGCACGCGGCTCAACCTGCACGACACCACGTCCTACCGGACCGACTACATCAACGGGCTCGACTTCCTGAGCAGGACGCCCGGGCCGGGAACCCCCGGCTTCGGGCCGACCTCGTTCGACTACGGCATCGGCCGGGCGCCCTCGATCGACACCGCTGTCGGCGCGGACCTCTCCCGGCGCCTGGGCTCGCGATCCGATCTGAGCGTCAATTACGGATATCGCCGCCTGTTCTACCTGTCGGAGGAGTCCGCGTTCCGGGACAGCGAGTACCACACGGCGGGCATTCACTACAGCCGCGGCCTCACGCGCTACGCCACGATGCGCGCCGGCTACCAGTACACGCGTTCGGTCCTCATCGACGGAGGCCAGGAGCCGACCTCCTTCCACAACATCGATCTCGGGGTGAACTACGCCCGCGCGCTGTCGCTGTCGAGGCGTACGACGTTCTCGTTTTCGACCGGCGCGGCGGCCGTCACCTCCGGCACGGTCGCCAGCGACAGCCCGCTCTTCGACAGGATTCGATTCACCGCCATCGGCAACGCATCGCTGGAACACGAGATCGGGCGGACCTGGACCCTCGACGCGAACTACGCGCGCGGTCTGGATTACGAGCCGACGCTGGGCCAGCCGTATCTCCACGACACGGCGTCGGTCGGTCTCGTCGGCCTCCTGGCGAGACGGCTCGATTTCAGCTCGGAGATCCGGTACACCAGCGCCTCGATTGGCCTGACCTCCCGCAATTACAGCTCGTGGGTTGCGACGTCCCAGCTGCGTGGCGCCATCGTCGGCAGCCTGGCCGCTTTTGCGAGCTACTACTACTACTGGTACGAGTACGGCTCGGACGTGACGCCTGTTGCCGGGCTGCCGCCTCAGCTCGAGCGAGAGGGTGTTCGTGTGGGCCTGACGCTGTGGGTCCCCATCTGGCGAGGACGACCGTGATTCCAGGAAAGAAATATACCGCCGAAGACGTGCTTGCCATCCTGTGGCGGCGGAAGCTGTGGATTGCCATTCCCACGATCGCGGCAGCGCTGGCCACCGTGGCATTCACGCGAACGCTGCCGGACATGTACAAGTCCGAGACGCTGGTCACCGTCCAGCCACCGCAGGTGCGCGAAGACCTGGTGAAGTCCACGCCCCAGTCGTCTGCCGAGGACCGGATTCAGGCGATCACACAGCAGGTGCTGAGCCGTACGAGGCTCGAAGCGATCGTCACCGATCTCGACCTCTACGAGGAGGAGCGGCGCACCGGGCTGATGGAGGACGTCGTCGAGGTGATGCGAAGCAACGTTGGCATCACGGTCGTCCGCGGCGACGCGTTCCGCGTGTCGTTCGTCTCCACCAACCCGATCACGGCGATGAAGGTCACCGAACGGCTGGCCAGGTTGTTCATCGACGAGAACCTCCGCGACCGGGAGATGCTTGCCGAAGGGACCAACCAGTTCCTGACGTCGCAGCTCGATGACGCCAGACGGCGTCTCGTCGAGCAGGAGAAGAGGCTCGAGGGGTACCGGCTCAAGCATTCCGGCGAGCTGCCGTCGCAGCAGCAGTCCAATATCGCGGCGCTGAACAACGTCCAGTTGCAGGTGCAGTCGCTCATCGATTCCCGCGCGCGGGACCAGGACAAGCTGCAGCTCGTCGATCGTCAGATTGCAGACCTCAACACGCCGGATCCCGAAGTCGATCCGATCGTCGATGCCGGCAATGGAACCGTCACCGGCGGCACGACTGCGCAGCAGCTGGCGGCCGCGCAAGCAATCCTCTCGCAGCTCCAGCTCAGGTTGAAGCCGGAGCACCCGGATGTGGCCCGGATGAAGCGCGTCGTCAAGGATCTCGAGGCCAAGGCCGACCGGGAGGCCAAGGAGCAGCCCCTGACCCCGGACGAGCACGCGCCGAAGTCGCCCGCGGAGCTCACCCGGCTCGGGCGGCTCAAGCGGCTTCGGGAGATGGCCGATGCGCTGAACAAGACGATCGGGGAGAAGGAGGAGGAAGAGAAGCGCCTGCGAGCACTGGGTGCGCAGTACCAGTCGAGGGCCGAGGCTGCTCCCACACGCGAGACCGAGCTCATCGAGCTGATGCGCGACTACGACACGCTGCAGAAGCTGTATTCCGGCCTGCTCGCCAAGAAGGAGGAGTCGAAGCTCGCGGTCAACCTCGAGACTCGGCAGATTGGCGAGCAGTTCCGCATTCTCGATCCGGCGCGCGTCCCGCAGCGGCCCTTCAGCCCGAACCGTGGCCGTCTGAACTCCATGGGGGGGCTGGGCGGGCTGGCTCTGGGTCTGGGGTTCGTCTTTCTCCTCGAGTGGCGGGATACGACGCTCAAGACCGACGAGGACGTGCGTGTCGCGGCCCGGCTGCCGGTCATCGCGCTCATTCCCCAGATCGTCACCCACGCGGACCGTGTTCGGGACCGCCGATGGCGCTTGATTGCCGGCGCGGTGACGGTCCTGGCGATGATGGCTGTGGCCGCCGCGGCATTCTGGGTGTTGAGAGCGTAGCTGCTGATATGTACCTCGACTTCTACGACCTGCGCGAGCTGCCGTTCGAGCTCAGCCCCAACCCCAGGTACCTGCTGCTGACGCCGCGTCAGCGGGAGGCGCTGGCGAATCTGCAGTACGGGATTGCGGCGCGAAAGAGCCTGACGCTGCTGATCGGCGAGGCGGGGACCGGCAAGACGACTCTGGTGAACGCCGCGCTCGGCTCGGACGCCTGTCGCGACGCGAGCATCGTCCAACTGGCCAACCCCAGTCTCACCCGTGACGAGTTCATCGAGTTCCTCGCCCGCGCGTTCGAGCTGTCCACGGAGGCCAGGACCTCGAAGGCGGCGCTGCTCGTGGAGCTCGAGGCGCTCCTCCTGGATCGCCGTGCCCGGGGCGGGACCACGGCCCTCGTCATCGACGAGGCGCAGTGCCTGTCACGCGGCCTGCTGGAGGAGATTCGACTGCTCTCGAACATCGAGACCACCGGCGAGAAGCTCCTGCCGCTCGTGCTGGCCGGACAGCCGGAATTCGCCGACGTCCTCGACATGCCGTCGCTGCGGCAGCTCAAGCAGCGCGTGGCATTGCGGTGCACGCTCGGTCTGCTCAACGCGGCGGAGACCGCCGCATACATTGCCGGGCGGATTCGGATTGCCGGCGGCGATGTGGCCGCGATGTTCACGCGCGATGCCATCGAGGCCGTCTTCGCCGGCTCCGGCGGCATTCCACGGACGATCAGCGTCATCTGCGACAACGCCCTCGTCACCGGCTTTGCACTGGGCGTCAAGCCGGTCGGCGTGGACGTGATTCGTGACGTGTGCGCCGACTTCGAACTGAAGAAGCCTCGTGTGCCTGCGCCTGCCGTTCGGTCTGGCGTGCCCGCGAGGGACGCGCGGGATCAGGCGCCCCCCCTCGAAACCGTCAAGCCTGCACCGGCCGGCGATTGGGACAGGCCGCTGTTCACCAGCTTCGAGAAAAAGCGACGGTTCTCCTTCTTCTGAGACCCATATGAGCCGAATTGGCGACGCCCTGAAACGTTCCGGCAGCCCAGACGCGACAGGAGACATCCCGGAGATGCCAGCAGCCGACCTGTTGACCGCGGACCCGGTACCCGAGCCCGTGCAGGCCGACACGGCGGCCGAAATCGCCGTGTCCGAGGCCGCCAGTCCGACCTTCAACGGCGCGCCCGTCAAGGCCACGTCGCGTCTCGTCGTGAACCCGGGCCTGCCGTCGATCGCGGTGGAGCAGTATCGCCGGCTGGCCGCCACGCTGCACCACGTCCAGGAGGACCGCGGTATCAAACGGGTCCTGATTTCGAGCGCCGTCGCGGACGAAGGCAAGACGCTCACGTCCGCCAACCTGGCCCTCACGCTCAGCCAGTCCTACGGCAGGAACGTGCTGCTGATCGACGCCGACCTGCGCCGCCCGCGCATTCACAGCCTCTTCGGCGTGCCGAACGACAGCGGCCTGAGCGATGGGCTCGACAACGGCGATCCCCAGAAGCTGACGCTCGTCCAGGTATCCCCCTGCCTCTGGATCCTGCCGGCCGGCCGCGCCACGCCCGATCCGATGGCGGGGCTCACCTCCTCTCGCATGGCTGCGATCCTGTCCGAGGCCGGCGAGCGGTTCGACTGGGTCGTCATCGACAGCCCGCCGGTCGGCCTGCTGTCGGACGCCAAACTGCTCGCCGCCATGACCGATGCGGCGCTGCTCGTCATCGGGGCAGGCTCCACGCCGTTTGCCACGATCGAGCGGGCCATCGAGGGCCTGGGCCGCGAGCGAGTGCTTGGCGTGGTGCTCAATCGGGTCGACGAGCGGCTCGCCTCCGCGGGTCAGTACCACTACTACCACGGCTACTACGGCAGCAATCACAACGGGAACACAGGCATCTTCTCGCGGCTGGGCAGGCTCCTGGGCCGGACATGAGCAACATCCTGGGCCGGCGGGTGGTGGGGCGCCTGCTGGCGCTGCTGATCATGGAGAGCGCCCTGATCGTCGGCGCCGTGGTGCTCGCCGCGTGGCTGCGCCTCGGCGCCAACGCATGGCTCGTGCTCACGGTGGAGAAGGGTTTCCAGAAGGCCGTGTTCATCGCCGTGACGTGCCAGCTCTGCCTGTACTTTGCCGATCTCTACAACCCGCGGGTCATCGGCGACCGGCGCGAGCTGTTCGTGCGCACAGTGCAGGCGCTGGGCGCCACGTCCTTCCTTCTGGCCGCCTCGGTACTACTGGCTGCCCGGCCTCGTGCTGGGGCGCGGCGTGTTCGCGCTGAGTGCCGTGCTCATCATCGGCGCGGTGATCGGGTGGCGCGTGCTCTTCGAGTGGTTCGTCACCAGCGTGGGGCCGCGGGAGCGGCTGCTGCTGGTTGGCACGGGAGGGGCCGCCGTCTCGCTCGCTCGGGAGCTGCACGAGCTGCACGGGCAGCTCGGCGTCGAGATCGTCGGGTTCGTGGACGCCGATCCCTCGTCGGAGAAGCAGAACGGCCAGGCTGCGATCATCGGCACCATCGAAGACATCCCGGCCATCGTCAGGGCGCGGTCCGTGGATCGAGTCGTGGTCAGCCTGTCGGATGCGCGTGGCGCGCTGCCGATGGACAAGCTCCTCGAGATGCGGCTCGAAGGCGTGACGTTCGCGCACCTGGCATCGGTCTATGAGGAGTACGTCGGCAAGATCGCGATTGAGAATCTCAGACCGAGCTGGTTCATCTTTTCCGACGGCTTCCGGCGCTCGGTCTGGCTGCCCGTGGTCAAGCGATCGCTCGACGTCGTGCTCGCGACGGTCGGACTGCTGCTGGCGGCACCCCTCATGGTCGTCACGGCCCTGGTGATCCGGGCGACCTCCGACGGTCCGGCACTGTATTTCCAGGAGCGCGTGGGTCAGCATGGACGCGTGTTCACGGTCCACAAGTTCAGATCGATGGTCGTCAATGCCGAAGCCGGCACAGGTGCCGTCTGGGCGCGTGAGGACGATCCCCGGATCACCGGGCTCGGCCGGTGGCTGCGGCGGACCAGGCTGGACGAGCTGCCGCAGCTGTGGAACATCCTCCTCGGTGACATGAGCTTCGTCGGTCCACGGCCGGAGCGTCCGGAGTTCGTGCGCCAGCTCGCGCGTGACATCACCTACTACGGCCAGCGGCACGCCGTGCGCCCGGGCCTGACCGGTTGGGCTCAGGTGCGCTACACCTACGGCGCGAGCGTCGAGGACGCGTTGATGAAGCTCCAGTACGACTTGTTCTACATCAAGAACATGTCCCTCGCATTGGATCTGTTCATCATCTTCTCGACGCTGAAGATCGTGGTGCTCCGGAGGGGCGCGTGACCGAGTCCGTGACCGCGTCGGTAGGTCCGGGCATTGCTGACGACGCCCACCTTTCCTCGCCCGCACACGGCGTACGGGTGGGGACCGTCGTGAACGCGCTCACCATCGACGTGGAAGACTACTTCCACGTCAGCGTGTTCGATGGCATCGTCCCGCGGCACGCGTGGAACACGATGGAGAGCCGTGTCGTCGGGAACACCGAGCGACTCCTGTCGATTCTGGCGGATCGGGAGGTGCGCGCCACGTTCTTCGTGCTCGGCTGTGTGGCGGAGCGACACCCGCAGCTCGTGCGGCGGATCGTGAGCGGCGGTCACGAAATCGCGTCGCACGGATTCGGGCACAGGCTGGTGTACGACCAGACGCCACGGGCCTTCCGCGCCGATGTGCGGCGCGCCAAGGCGCTGCTCGAAGATACGGGGAGTGTGGCCGTTCACGGGTATCGCGCGCCCAGCTACTCGATCGTGCCGCAGTCGCTGTGGGCGCTCGACGTGCTCATCGAGGAGGGCTACGGGTACGACGCCAGCATCTTTCCGATTCGACACGATCGGTACGGCATTCCCGTGTCCGCGCGGCGGCCGTATGTCATCTCGCGCCCGGCCGGACGCATCGTCGAAGCGCCGGCGTCCACAGCCCGGGTCGGGTTCGTGAACCTGCCCATAGCCGGCGGCGGGTACTTCCGGATTCTGCCGTACGCGTGGACGCGATGGGGCATTCGCCGCGTCAACGACCACGAAGGTGATCCGGTCATCTTCTACCTGCACCCGTGGGAGATCGACCCCGATCAGCCGCGCCTGCCGGCGGACGGCCTCGCACGATTCAGGCACTACCGGAACCTCCGTGAGACCGAGACCCGCCTGCGCCAGCTCCTGAGCGACTTCGCGTGGAAGGGACTGGGTGACCTGCTCGCCGCCATGTCGACGGTTCCTGCGCGGGCGGAGGAGACGTCCCTTCCGTATCTGTGGTGATGACGGCACTGGATGTACCGCCGGTTCCGGTGCCGACGGCTCTCGAGGTTGCGGAGTGCACGGACGCAGCCACGTGGGACGCGTACGTTCTCGCACATTCAGACGCGCGCGGCGCTCACCGGTTTGGCTGGAGGACGGTCATCGAGCGCTCGTTTGGCCACCGGGGCGTGTACCTGATGGCGCATCGAGACGGCGTCGTCAACGGCGTGTTGCCGTTGATCGAGTTCAGGAGTCGGCTCTTCGGCCGTTTTGCCGTGTCGCTGCCGTTCCTGAACTACGGAGGCGTGCTGGCCAGTGACAGGCCGGCGGCCGCTGCCCTGGTGATGCGAGCCCTGGCCCTGTCGCGTGAACGAGGCTGGAAGCACGTCGAGCTGCGACACCTCGAGCCGCAGTGCCCGGAATGGCCCGCGCGCCGGCACAAGGTCGCCATGTGGCGGCGGTTGCCGGACGAGGACGGCGCGTTGTGGTCGTCGATCGACCGCAAGGCCCGGAACCTGGTGCGAAAGGCCGAACGCGAGGGCTGCGTCGCCGAGTGTGGCGGACGGGAGCTGCTGCCGGATTTCTACCAGGTCTTCAGCCGCAACATGCGAGACCTGGGCACGCCCGTCTATGGCCGGATGTTCTTCGAGCAGGTCCTCGGAGTTCTGGGCGGCGACGCTCGCGTGTTCGTGGTGCGATGGCGGGCCGAGGCCGTGGCTGCCGCCATCACCCTCGACTGGCGCGACCAGGTCGAGGTGCCGTGGGCCTCGTCGCTGCGGGAGCACAACCATCGCTCGCCGAACATGCTGCTGTACTGGACGATGCTGCGGGACGCCATAGCGAGAGGCCGTCGGCTCTTCGACTTCGGGCGGTCGACGCCAGGAGAGGGCACCTTTCAGTTCAAGCGGCAGTGGGGAGCCGAGCCACGGCCGATGGCGTGGGAGTATCTCGGCGAGTCGGGCGAGCTGCCGGACCGCGGACCGACCAATCCCAGGTTCCGGGCGGCCATCCAGCTCTGGACGAAGCTGCCCCTTGGTCTCGCCAATTGGCTTGGACCCATCGTCGTCAGGAACATTCCATGAAAGCAGGAGACTCGAGATGCCTGGCATCTGCGGGATAGCAGGCTCGCCCTCTCGCACCGCCGCCGTCGGAATCGACGCCATGCTTGGCGTTCTTCGGCGGTTCGACTGGCAGTCATCAGACCGCCTCGACCTGCCAGGCGGATCGCTCGGGCACGTCGCCGTCGCGCCACCCGGCTTACCGGCCCGGCCGGCGCTCGCCACCTCCGGGGCGATCGCCATCGCGTTCGACGGCGAGCTGTACGCGCCGTTTACCGTGCCCCCGGGCAGATCGATGGCTGAGAGCGTTGCCACCGGCCTGGCAGCCGAAGGGAGGAGCCTGTTCGACGGGCATCACGGCTGTTTTGCCTGCGCGCTCTGGGATCTGCCGTCGGGGCGGATCTCGATCGCCACCGACCGGTTCGGCATGCGCCCGATCTACTGGACCCACGTCGGAAACCGGTTCCTGTTCGCCTCCGAGCCGGGCGCGCTGCTCGCCCTCGACGAGGTCTCGACCGAGTACGACGAGGAGGGCCTGGCGCAGTTCCTCGCGTTCGGGCAATGCCTGGGGACCCGGACGATCTACAAGTCGCTGACGCTCGTTCCGGCGGGGACCTGGGTCACCTTCGACGCGATGGCCAACACGGTAACCGAGCGGCCATACGCCCGTCCGGACGAGCTACCCGCCGCGCGGACGGATGCCGAGTGGAAGGAGCTGATCGACGAGCGCGTCGTGGCGGCCGTTGCTCAGAGCTGCGCCGGTGATGGCGCGCTCGGCTTGTCGCTGTCCGGCGGTCTCGACGCTCGCACCATCCTCGGACTGGCCCCTGCCGACGCGCGCCTGAGCTGCGTGAGCCTCGGCATCCCCGGCAGCATCGATCATCGCTCTGCGGCCGCGCTCGCGCGAATCGCCGGGCAGCCGCACCGCCCCATCGAGCTCGATGGCGACTTCCTCGCGCGGTTCGTCCCGCTGCTGAAAGAGGTCATCGCGCTGACCGACGGCCAGTATCTCGATCAGGGCATCGTGCTCACCACGCTGCCGACCTATCGGGATCTCGGCATCCAGACGCTGCTGCGCGGCCACGCCGGCGAGCTGATGCACATGTCCAAGGCCTATGCGTTCTCGCTCGACGATCGGGCGCTTGCGCTCCAGTCGAAGGAGGCGCTGGCCGACTGGCTGTGGGAGCACCTGACGGCATACATGATCGGCCCGGCGGACGAGAGGCTGTTCGTTCACGGCTTCGGCCGTCGGATGCGGGATGCCGCGCGCGGGGCGCTCGAACGGGCGTTGAACGACTGGGACGCGATCGAGCCGGTGCCGCAGCGCATCTGGCGGATGTTCGTCGCCGAGCGTCTCAGGCGCGAGACGGCGCTGTCGCTCCAGCTGTTCCGGAATTTCGTCGAGGTTCGCGTGCCGTTCCTGGAGCCGTCGTTCGTGGCCGCCGTGCTGGCTGCCCCGCCTCACCTGAAGACCCACGACGAGCTGCAGACGTTCATGCTCGGCCGGCACAGGCCGGCGTTCCTCGACATCGTGAACGCCAATACCGGAGCGCCCATGGGCGCGGGACGGCTGCGGATTGGCCTGTCGCACGCACGTCTTCGCGTGCTGTCGAAGCTCCGGGTGCCGGGCTATCAGCCGTACGAACGTCTCGGCCTGTGGCTCGCGCGAGACCTTCAGCCACTGTTGCGGGAGGCGCTGCTGGATCCGTCCAGCGTCCCGTGCGAGCTCTTCGATGGTCGCGAGCTGGCTCGGCTGATCGCGGAGCACTCCGACCGCAGCCGCAATCACACGGCGCTGCTGATGGGCCTGCTCACGTTGTCGCTTGCGTCGGAAACGCCTCGTCGGCCGGCCGCCGCGCCGACGGTGCTGGCACACTAACGGAACGGCTGCGTGAATCCGCGGATCCTGGTGATTGCCGAGGTGTTCCCGCCCCGCATGGGCGGCAGCGGCCGCTGGCTCTGGGAGCTCTACCGTCGCATGCCCCCGGGGACGGTTCACGTGCTGGCTGGCGACGTGCCGGATGCGGCCGTCTTCGACCGCAGCCACGACCTGCCGATCACGCGGCTGCCGCTCGGATTCTCGAACTGGGGTGTGCTCCACCAGGCGAGCGGCCGTCAGTACTTCCGTGCCATCCGGGATGGCCTGCCAGTGTCCGCGGCCGTCCGCCCGGACGTGATTCATTGCGCCAAGGCACTGCCGGAGGGCCTGATCGGCTGGCGCGTCGCGCGCCGGCGGGGCATCGGCTTCTGGTGCTACGTCCACGGCGAGGAGCTGACGCTGGCCCGTACCAGCCGCGAGTTGCGCTGGCTGACGCGACTGGTGCTCGCCCGCGCCGAGCGCATTGTCGCGAACAGTGATCACACCCGCAACCTCGTCCTCGGCGAGTGGCGCGTGGCGCCGGACCGGGTCGTCGTGCTTCATCCGGGCGTGGACACGTCCCGCTTCGTGCCGGCGCCGCCGAGCGATGCGCGGCGGGCCGCGCTGGGATGGGGCGGGCGGCCGGTCGTGCTCACCGTGGGCGCGCTGCAGAAGCGGAAGGGCCAGGACACGATGATCCGTGCGCTGCCGTTGATCCGGCAGCGGATACCGTCGGTGCTCTACGCGATTGCCGGCGAGGGCTGGGAGCGCGAGTACCTGGTGAGGCTCGCCGGCGAGCTCGGCGTCGAGGACGCCGTGCAGTTCCGCGGCGTGGCGAGCGAAGGCGAGCTGGTCGATTGTTACCAGCAGTGCGACCTGTTCGCGCTCCCGAATCGAACCGTCGGCTGGGACTTCGAGGGATTCGGCATCGTCCTGCTCGAGGCGCAGGCGTGTGCACGGGCCGTTGTCACCGGCCAATCCGGCGGCACCGTCGAGGCCGTCGACGCCCCGCGGACGGGGATTGCCCTGGATTGCACCGAGCCGGATCGCCTCGCAGCAGCCGTCGTGGATCTGCTTGGCGATCCGTCGCGGCTGTCGGCGATGGGGACGCGCGGGCGACAGTGGGCGATCGACCGCTTCGACTGGGGGCACGCAGCCGCTGCCGCCCAAGCGAGTTTCATGAAGTGCAGGGACATGACCGACGACGCCAGACTGGGTGACCGATTGAGGGGTCTGTATCGCGCCGCGCGCGCCAGACGAGGCGGGGAATGAAGGGCCTGATACTCACCTACTTGATCACCGGCCTCGGGTCGATAGCCGCGCTGAGGTATCCGCTGATTGGACTGCAGGTGTACGTGGGCCTGGCCGTGCTCCGGCCCCAGTTCATCTTCGGGTTCGCCGGGGATCTGAGCGACTTGAGTCTGGTCGTGGGCTCCGCCACGCTCATCGGTTGGGCATTGCGCGGTTTTGGCTCCTGGCGGCTGGGCCGTGCGCGGCCGGTGATCGTGTTCTTCCTTTCGTATGTCCTCTGGTTCCTGGTGTCTGCCTCTCAGGCCCTCGAACCCGCCGTCTCGGTCCCCTTCATACTGGAGCTGTTCAAGCTGGCCCTCCCGTTCTTCGTCGGCGTGACGCTCATGGAGGGGCAGGACGATTGGCGGCGCATGTTGTGGGTCATCGTGCTGGCGCAAGGCTACGTGGGGCTCGAACAGAACATCAACTATCTCGTGAAGGGTTACAACTCGGCAGCCTTGGGCTTCGGAGGCATGGACAACAACTGCTTCGCCGCCAGTCTCGTCACCGTGCTGGGGCCAGCCCTGGCACTGATGATCTCCAGCACCCGGTGGTACAGCCGCGTGCTTGCGTGCGCCGCCGCGGCGTTCATCCTGCACACCACGTTTCTCACGTTCTCACGCGGTGCGATGATCGGCCTGATTGCACTGGCGGTGACCGCATTCGTGATCATGCCGAAGCGCCCCAGGTACATTGCAGCTCTGCTGCTCACAGGGTTGATCGCCGCTCGATTCGTCGGGCCCGAGTTGCTGAACCGGTACAAGTCCGCTTTCGCGGCGCCTGACGAACGTGACGCGTCGTCGGAGAGTCGCCTCGAGCTCTGGATGTCCTGCCTGGAGGTGATCGAGTCGTACCCGGTTCTGGGTGTCGGACCCGCCAACTGGAAGATTATTGCGAGCAGGTACGGGTGGCCCGAAGGCAAGTCCGCTCACAGTATCTGGATGGAGACCGGAGCCGAGCTCGGCGTCCCTGGCGCGCTTTTTCTGATGCTGTTCTTCCTGTCGGCGGCGGTCCGTTTGTGGCCAATGGCGAAGGCTCGGCCGACCGAGGAGAACCAGTACCAGGTGATTCTCGCCTCTGGCGTCATCCTCTCGATTGTCGCCTTCAGCGTCACGGGCCAGTTCGTCTCGGTTCCAGCCCTTGAGGTTCCCTATTACATCGTCATGCTCGGAGTCGTGATGCTGAAGACATCGGCCGGAGAGGCGGTGGCAGTCGAGCCGGCGCCCGCGTTCGATGCCCAACTTCAGCGCTTACCTCCCGTCAGGCCGTTGCCATAGGTCTCCAAAGGTGGGGATGTCGACGATCGTAGGAATCGGCGGCGCCACGCGAAACGCCGCCGCGGCGCTCTTCGACGGCGGGCGAATCGCGGCCGTGTGCGAGCAGGAGCGCCTGTCGAGAACCCGTTGAGCAGGCCTGCGGTCCGGTCGGTTGCCGATCGAGGCCGTGCAGACGGTGCTCAGGCTGGCGCACCGCTCGCTGGCCGACGTGTCGAGCTATGCCGTCGCCGAAACGGCCATTCAGCTCCCGGCAGACGTGCCGGTGGACCGTGTCGACCATCATCGCGCGCACGCCGCGACCGCGTTTCTCACCTCCTCGTATGACGATGCGGTAGTCCTTGTCTGCGACCGCCATGGGGAGCCCGAGCTGACGGTCTGGCGCGGTGAGGACGGGGCAGTTCGACAGGAACAGTTCTGCTGGTCGGGTCCGGCCTTCGCCAGCCTCTACGGCCGGGCGTGCAGGGCCTTCGGCATGTCCCGCGAGCGTGACGAGCACCGATTGGAGGCCCTCGCCCGTGTCGCCGACGCTCCCCATCCCTTTCCGGGAACACTCCTAACGTACCGCGGGGGCGCGATCGATGTGCCGGCCTCCTGCGAGGCGGCGATCGCCGAAGCGCTCGAACGGCCCACGTGCGATCCCGCCCACGCGGCGCGTGTCGCGGCCGGTGTGCAGCAATCGATTGGACAGGCGCTGCTCGAGCTCGTGGCGGACGTGAAGGCGCGTGTCGGCGGCCGGCATCTCTGCCTTGGCGGCGGCCTCTTCTACAACAGCTACTTCAACACCATCGTGGCGCAGTCCGCCTGCTACGAGCGCACATTCGTCCCGGTGAACCCGGGGAATGCCGGCGTCGCTGTCGGTGCAGCGCTCGAGGTCGCAGGGCCTGCGCGTGAGGCGCGACACGGCGCGTCTTTGTCGGCTTTCCTCGGGCCAGCGTACGATGCGGCCGCCGTCAAGGCCACCCTGGACAACTGCAAGCTGTCCTATGACTTCGTGTATGGCGGCACGCTCATCGATCGCACCGTGAAGGCGCTGGCACAGGGAAAGCTGGTCGGCTGGTTCCAGGACCGCATGGAGTGGGGTCCACGAGCGCTCGGCAACCGCAGCATCCTCGCGAGCCCTCTGGTGCCGTTCGCCCTCGAAAACCTGAACATCTTCCTGAAGCACCGAGAGCCGCACCGGTCGTACAGCGTGTCGGTCTGTGAAGAAGACCTGTCCCGTTATTTCCGCGGCCCGACGGAGTCGAGGTTCATGGAGTACGAATATCAGGTCCTCGACCCGGGCGTGTTCCGGCCACTCCTCCCGCTCGAGGCGACTACTCTTCGAGTGCAGACCGTCCCCGAATCCGCCGGCCTGTTTCACTCGCTCATCAAGGCATTCGGCGAGCTGACGGGAGTCCCGGTGCTCGTCAATACCTCGTTCAATGGGTTCAACGAACCGATCGTGTGCACGCCGAGAGACGCCGTGCGCGTGTTCTACGGCACGGGGCTGGATACGGCGATCATCGGAGACTTCGTCCTGCAGAAATGATCGGTCGAGCGTTCGCGGTCGACCACCGCACGGGTTTGCGACACGATGGGCATCAGCCTCAGAACGCGTGTAGATGAATGGCGCCGCCGCCGTGCCCGAGAGGAACACCAGCACGCCGAACCCGACGAGAATCACCACATCGGCAGCAGCCACCACTTCTTGCTGTGTCCAGAAAATACAAGAACTCGAGGCAACCCCGCTTGCAGACTTGACCGCTTCGCTGTTCGAAATCCGCCATGACGCTCCTCCACTCGGGGGTCCTCAGTACTGCCGGAAATATTCCCTCACGGACTTCGGCCGGCCTTGGGGATCCGGTACGCCCACGGGTCCCGCGGGCGCAACTGCAACCCAAGTCCCGCCCCATCAGCCTGAACACGACCGCGACCGGGGTGAAGACCACGAGAACACGAGGCCCAGCGCCATGTGCGACACCGTCCATCCGATCGGAAACGCCGCGACCATCCACGCGCTGAAGATCCACCGCATGGCCGCGGCCGCGCAAGCCCGCGACACCCATGACGACCGCCATCGCCGCAGGCGCGTCGTCGCCCGTCGGCCCGGCCGTTCCACGCGCGCCAGGCCGCCAGGCCGACAAACAACCCAGCCACAAGCCCGCCAACTGCCGGAGCACCTCCCCGGCGGTTAGGCGACGACATCGACCACTTCATTCCGAACCTCAGTCCAGCTGAAACTGCGCGAGATACCTCTCGCGCGCCTCGCCGTCCACCGTCGTCTTCCGTCTTGAGCAGCACCGAGGTCTTCGAGCACCAGCGCGTCCATCTCGGTGCCGAGGAAGCAGCGATACGCATCCTCCGGCGTGCAGACGATCGGCTCGCCGCGCACGTTGAAGCTGGTGTTGACCAGCACCGGGCAGCCGGTCAGCTCGTGGAAGGCTCGCAGCAGCCGGTGGAAGCGCGGGTTGCGCGCCTCGTCCACGGTCTGGACCCGCGCGCAGTAGTCGACGTGGGTGACGGCCGGCATCGTCGAGCGGACGACGTTGACCCGGTCGCGCAGGTCGGGGTCGTCGCTGCATGGTCGCGAGCTGCGTCGGCGTCGACGCGGCACGCGGTGCTCGTCGAGCACCGGCGCGACCAGCAGCATGTAGGGGCTCTCCTGGCCGGGCCGCATGTCGAACCACTCGTGCGCGTGCTCCGCAGCACGCAGGGCGCGAACGGCCGGAAGCTCTCGCGGAACTTGATCTTCAGGTTCATCGTCGCCTGCATCCGCGGCGAGCGCGGGTCGCCGAGGATGCTGCGGGCGCCGAGCGCCCGCGGGCCGAACTCCATGCGGCCCTGGAACCAGCCGACGACCTTGCCGTCGGCCAGCAGCCGGCGACGTGCTCGAGCAGCTCGGCCTCGTCGTCGAACGCGGTCGGTACGTCGCGCCGTGCTGCGTCGAGGAACTGCTGCGATCTCGTCGTCGCGAAGCGCGGGCCGAGGAAGCTGCCCTGCTGGCGAGTCCGGCCGTCGAGCCGGCGCGCGGCTTGCTCGAGCAGCTGATGCCAGACGAACAGCGCGCGCCCAGCGCGCCGCCGGCGTCGCCCGCGGCCGGCTGGATCCAGATGTCGTCGAACGGCCCCTCGCGCAGCAGCCGGCCGTTGGCGACGCAGTTGAGCGCCACGCCGCCGGCCAGGACGAGGTGCGTCATGCCGGTCTGCTCGTGAGACGTGCCGGCCATGCGCAGCATGACCTCCTCGGTGACCGCCTGGATGCTGGCGGCGAGGTCCATGTGCCGCTGCTCGATGGCCGACTCCGGGTCGCGCGGCGGGCCGCCGAACAGCTCGTGGAACCGCGCGGTTCGTCATCGTCAGGCCCTGGCAGTAGTTGAAGTATCCATGTCCAGCCAGAAGCTGCCGTCGGGCTTGAGATCGATCAGCTGCTCGAGGATCAGGTCGCGGTAGATCGGCTCGCCGTAGGGGGCCAGGCCCATCAGCTTGTACTCGCCGCTGTTGACCTTGAAGCCGCAGTAGTACGTGAAGGCCGAATACAGCAGACCGAGCGAGTGCGGGAAGTGGAGCTGTGGTCGAGCAGCTCGATCCGGTTGCCCGTCGCCGACGCCGAGGCGTGGTCGTGGTCCACTCGCCGACGCCGTCGAGCGTCAGGATGGCGGCCTCCTCGAACGGGCTGGGAAAGAACGCGCTGGCGGCGTGGCTCTCGTGGTGGTCGGTGAAGACGAGCCGCGCGCGGTAGCTGCCCGCCCAGGCCTTCGCGAATCAGTCGCGCGGCAGGTGCGAGCTTCTCCTTCAGCCAGAGCGGCATCGCCATGGCGGAAGCTGCGGAAGCCGGCGGGCGCGTAGGCCAGGTAGGTCTCGAGCAGCCGCTCGAACTTCGCGCAGCGGCTTCTCGTAGAAGACGACGTAGTCGAGATCCTCGGGCCGAGAGCTCCGCCTCGGCGCAGGCAGTACTCGATCGCGCGGCCGGGAAAGCCGGGGTCGTGCTTCTTGCGGGTGAAGCGCTCTTCCTGCGCCGCCGCCACGATCTCGCCGTCGACGACCAGCGCGGCCGCGCTGTCGTGGTAGAAGGCCGAGATCCCGAGAATGGCCGTGCGGCGGTCAGGTGCCATGGACTCCTCAGCCAGCAACGACAAGGATACCGTGGCGGAGCGGTCGAATGCGTACGGGGGACCACACGGTGTACGCCGGCTTTTCGCGGGATTTCATGGCCTTGCGCTCCTCCGGACGGGCCCGCCGTACGGCGATCGCCACCGGATGATCATTCGCGTGTCTCCGCGGCGCGTTCGAGGATGCCTGCCAGCGGCCGTAGGGCTTCATCCCAGGTCACCGAGGTGAGGTCCGCCGCGTCCACCATCCGGCGACGGTCCGCGGGGGGCGCCACCAGCAGTTCGGCGATTGCGGCCGCGAAGCTGCCGGGGTCCTCTGCGACGCGGCATGCGGGTCGCACTTCCGGGGGGAGACCGTCATCGACCGCGGGCGTTATCACCACTGGAAGGCCCGCCGCCACTGCCTCCAGCACCTTGTTCTGCACTCCTTGAGCGGTGTGCAGCGGCGCAAGCCCCAGGGCAGCCCGCCACAGGAACGGCCGCACATCGGGCACGGTGCCCGTTACTTCGACGTCCGCGCGCGCCGCCGCTCTCCTGAGCGCGGCCCCCGGTCCGGCGCCGACGAGACTCAGCCTGGCGTCAGGACAACCGTGGCGCACCAGCGGCCATACGCGCTCGATCAGCCAGAGCGCGCCATCCTCGTTGGGGCGGTAGCTGAAGACTCCTGTGAACACCGCGTGCGGGAGCGTGGACGCCTGCCCGGGGTTCTGGAAGGCGTGCACGTCCACGCCGTTGGGCAGCACGACTGGAACACATTCCGGCCCGAGACTGCGAAGCGCCTCGCCCTCACGCAGGCTCACCACCAGAGTCGCTTTTGCGGCCCTCGTCGCCTTCACTTCGAACTGCCTGAGCGTACGCGCTTCACGCCGATACACCCACCCGCGCGGCGCCGACGCGCGGCTGGCCAGCGCCTCCCACTTGAACGAGTCCACGTCGACCATGTCGAGGACGAACGGCAGTCCGGCCAGTGGGGCCTCCAACGCGAACCGGGCCATGCCCGAGCAGTAGGCGAGCACGACATCGGGACACCACTCCCGCCGGACGCGCTCGAGCGCTGGCCGGATCCGCGGGCTGTCCAGCATGACATGCGTGAGGGCCCTGCTCGTGGGGAGTGCCAGCCCGGCGCTCGCGAGATTCCGGGCTCGCGCCAGCGGAATGACGTGCAGTCGGTCGACGAGCCCTTCCAGCCGGCTGGCCTCGACGGCCTCCTCACCGCTGTGTGCGAACGCGACCAGGCAGACCGGGATCCGCTCCGCCCGGAAATACCGCAGCAGGTGATGGGCCCGAATCCGATCGCCCCGATTCGGCGCGTACGGCACGCGGTGAGTGAGGAACAGCACCCTCAATGGGTCGCCCCTCCAGGCTCCTGGCGCGCCTTGATGACTCGGGCGGGGACACCGGCTGAGATGACCAGCGGGGGCACCGGGTGCGTGACGACCGAGCCGGCGCCGACGACGCTGTCGTGCCCGACGTCCGCCATGACAATGGCCCCGCTGCCAATCCAGGCGCCGGCGCCTATCCTCACGAGTGCCTTGGCCCGTTCCTGCTCCCGGATGGGCCGCGAGGTGTCCTCGGTGCCGTGCGTCTCCGCGCCGCTCGGAATATGGACGCCGGCCCCAACCAGCACGTCGCGCTCGAGGTGGACCAGGCCCAGATGGCATCCCGGGCCGATGTAGACGTCCTCATCGAGGCGTGCCGCGGCCGACGAAAACAGGGTGCCGAACTCGACCGTCGCCGTCCAGTGGCACGTGTCCAGTGTGCGGGTCAGGAACGCCCGACGCAGGTACTGCCCCACGACGCCCGGCCAGAGCGAGAGCGCCTGCGTAGAGCCTGCCAACGCGCGATCGCGGCCCAGCACCTGCGAGCGAATGGCGTACGACAGCAGCTGGGGGACCACAGCCAGGCTCGCGACGCCGTAGGCGACACGCTTCAGAAAATTCGTCATTGGCGGTGGCGCGCCACTGCAAGCTCGCGGTAGATTCCCTCGAGCGCCCGGAGCCGCCCCTCGAATGAAAGGTGGGTCTCGATCCGCTGCCGCGCCAGCACGGCCCGTTGGCTGGCTGCCGCAGCGTCGGACAGCACCGCCTGAATCGCCGTCGCAAGCGCCTCCGGGTTGCCCGGCGGGACAATCAGCGCCTCGCGCCCATCCGTCACCAGCTCGCCCGTCCCGCCCGCAGCGGTCGCAACGATGGGCGTGCCCAGGGCCATCGCCTCCAGGACCGCGTTCGGCGTCCCCTCGTAGTCGGAAGACTGCACGTACACGTCCAGCGCGTGGTGCAACGCCATCACATCGTCCAGGTGGCCGAGCAATCGGCAGCGGGCTTCCAGGTGGTTCGTGGCGATCAGCCGCTGAAGCGACTCCCTGAGGCTGCCGTCGCCCGCAATGAGCAGTCGAGCCCGCGGCCAGTCCTCAGCAACCCTTCGAAACGCCGCGATCAGCAGGTCGAAGCGCTTTTGCGGTTCGAGGCGGCCGACCGCGCCAATGGCCAGGAGTCCGTCCGAGAGGCCGAACCGCTTCCGCGCCTCGGGTATGCGGACGGGATCACGACAGAACCGCCGGTGATCGATACCGTTCAACAGCACGCGCACGCGATCTGGCCGGCACCCATGAGCGACCAGCTCACCCTTCACCTCGCTCGAGACGGCCACGACCATCGGGAAGCGTCGAAGCAGCCGCTTGTCCGCGGGGTAGTAGACGAATCGCTCGCGGCGGCTGTGGCCGGTCCAGCCGTGCGCGGTGGCCAGGGGCGCTGCTCCAGTCGAGCGGGCGAGGAGCCAGGCGAGCAGGTCGGTCTTGTACTCGTGGGAGTGGATGACATCGACGGCACGCTGCTGCACGAGCTCCCGCAGCGGCCGCCAAATCGACGGGTCCAGGGAGTGGCGTTCCTGCAGCTCGACGTAGTCCACACCCGCTGCGGAGGCTCGTTGATCGACACAGTAGTCCGGATCGCGCCGGTTGCGGATGTAGCAGACCGTGACGGATATTCCTGCACCCGCGGAGGCCGCGCCCTGCAGAATCGTCTTCTCCGGTCCGCCGCCAGTCCCTCGCACAGATCGAAGTTCCAGCACCCGAACGACCGTCGCAGGTGCCCTTCGGTCATGCATGCCGAGGCGCCTGCAGCCGGGTCCCATGGGTGGCGTTCGTCACGAGCGCCGCGGCCCGCGCCGTCTCGTACGTGGCGGCAACCGCCAGCGCCCGCGCCCACGACAACGGTCCTTTCAGCCGGCCCCGCCGGATCACGATCGCGCTGCGCACGGCCGCGATGCCGGCAAAGCCGGCAGCTGCGATGAGAAGGGGAACGGGCCCCAGCCACGGCGTCGCGATGGCCCCGGACATCAATCCGGCAAGACACGCCAGGCCGACGACGGGGAGGAGCGCGCCCGCGAGGCCGCGCGCCGTGAGCGGTCCCCTGAGCGTCACACCGAGGTTGTCCCGCCCGCGCCACAACTCCCCGCGAAACAAGGCCGTCAGCGTTCGAGGGTCGCCATGATGCACGCTGCCCATCCCGGGTTCGCTGACGACGCGGTAGCCGGCCCGATGAACGGCATGGCAGAGCCGAACGTCTTCGCATGCCTCGAGGGCTTCATCGAATCCGCCGACCTGGTCGAAAGCGGTCCGACGGATGGCCAGGTTGCCCGCGCCGAGCCATTCGACGTCGCGGCGTCGAGCCGGCTTCACGCGCATCGCGTCGTACAGTTGCTGTACCCAGGTAGCATTGACCGGTGCGCTGTATGGATACCCTGCCACTCCGACATCGCCCTCACCGAAGACGCTGACGCACGCCTGCAGCCAGCCGGGGGCGATTTCATTGTCAGCGTCCACGAATGCGAGGATCTGGCCCCTGGACACCGCTGCGCCGGCATTCCTGCAGCCCCCAACCCTGAGCTGAGGGCGTTCGAGCACTCGCGCTCCGGCGCGACGCGCGATCTCGCCAGAGCCATCCGAGGAGCCGTTGTCCACCACCACCACCTCGATACCGTACGGCAGCCCGGAATCCGCGATGATGCTCGACAGGCACCGGGTGAGAAACGTGGCACCATTCCGCACCGGAACGATGAAGCTGACCGTCGCCGTCTCCATGAAGCCCCGATCTCAGCGCCTGAACGTGTCAGAGGTCGTCGCAGGCTCCGGCTGTAGAGCGTTGTTGTCGACAAGGCTGTCCAGGATCGCCCCGGCGATGACCTGATGGCCAGCGGCATTCTCGTGATTCCGGTCGTACGGCACGTACAGCTCCGCCGACTTGCTCCGCGCCGTGAGTGCGGGCAATGGATCGATGAAGAGGAACCCGAGCCGCTGGGCGATGTCCCTGAGCCGCCGCTCGTACGCGGCGCCGCTGTACTGTCCCGTCACCTGCTCTTTGCACGGAAGCGAAATCACCCCAACCCTGAAATCAGAGCCGGCGAGGGCCTTGAGCGACTCGAACGCCTTCTCGACGTTCTTCCAGCCACGTTCGATCTCTGCTGAGTCCTTGCCCTGGAGCATCACCTGCTCCAGCGCGAATCGCGAGGTGGCCCACTCACCGCGCTTGGTCCAGCGAATCAGCACTCTGCCGAAGAGATACGCGACCCGGCTCCTCCGCAGCCATCGGTTCCACCACGCGCCGCCGCTCACGTCCATGTGGAGAATCTCGCCTGGCCGGGGCTTGACTGCCGTGATCCGTGTACCCCCTTCCGTCGTCATTCCATCGTCCAGGCTGCCTTCGATGTCATTGACGTAGAACCCGACGAGAACCAGGTCCGGCTGAAGGCGTTCGACATGGCGTGCAAGGAGCTGCACCTCCTGCCTCGTGTTGTAACCGCTGACGGCGAGGTTCACGACATCGAACCGTCGAAGCGGCATCCGCTCGTGCAACATATGCTCGAGTTGGGCGGAAAAGGTCTGCTCGTTAGCTACGCCAAGACCGGCCGCGACGGAATCTCCAATCACGACGACGCGGAAACTGCCGGCCGGCTTCGGGAGTGCCACTTCATGCCCGCGGAAGCCCAGTGAATTCACCGTCATGAATCCGTCGTTGCTCCATCCCTGCTGGCTGGGCGCAAGCACGTACCCGATCTCCGGGTCGTACTGGTAGACGATTTGCGGCTGCCGAGTGTCATCCGGCGGCCTTGGAAACATGATCCGAGCGGCAATTTCGCACACGCCAAAGGACAGGAGGACCGTCAAGGCGCAGAGCAGAAGCTTGAACGACAGCGGGTACTTCTGATCAGTCATTCGGGCCCGGGCCGCTCCCGGTTGGCTGGTCGGTGCCCGCAGGTGTCGACTGGCCGGGACCGGCAGCCGAAATCTCGTAGATTCGAATCAGATGCGATTGTTCGTCGAACCTGCGGTGCCGCACTTCGTCGACGACCCTGACCGAACGGCCCTTCACACGAAGCACCGGTTCCCACGCGTTCGAAGCGAACACCAGCACCAGCGGACCGGCCGGCAGGGGATTGCCAGGTTGCCAGTCCTTCACGCTCACCGGCGACCGTGGCTCTTCGCGTTGCATGTAGTACCTGGAGTGTTGCCGGCCAGTTACAGACGACCTGGTGGCTGCCTTCCGCCATCACGACGCGTGCGGCGGTCCTGAAATCGTGCCTGGTTCCGTCCGCGAAGTGGCTCAACAGCTTCGGTGCCATGATCAGCAGAATCAGGCCGAACCAGGCCGCGCGGAGTGGCCAGCCGGGGAGCCGCTCGGCCACTGCAGCAACCCCAACAGCGCCGACCATCCAGAGGGGCCACATGAAGAACAGCGCGTACCGTGGGTTCCAGGCCGGCAGCAGCCAGGGAACGGCAAGTACGAATGCCACGCTCCCGGTTCCCAGCAGCAGCCACCAGCGTGCCTCCGCGTCGTCAGGGTCCGCCAAGGCCGCGACAGCTCCCAGTAGAACGCACCCGATCGCTCCGAGCCCGAACTGCGCCAGCAACGACACGATTGGCGGAGTGCCTCCGGTGTTGCCGCTTATCCACCCACTCAGCAACGGGCGCAGGTAGAAGAGGTACGTGCCTGCACCCAGACACGCCATGATCGCAGTTCGCCTGATCGCGAACGGTGGTGCACCGCCGATGACGGCCGTGCCAACCGCCGCTGCAAACGCCAGCACGAACACGACGACCGTGAGGTTATGGCTGAGGAGCGCGCCCAGGCAGAGCGCGGCAACCAAGGCATCCCACGTCCAGCCCTGCCGGCCCGACCCGGCGATCAGCAGGGCTGCGGCCATCAGACACAACGCGAGACTGTAGAACCTGTTCTGCTGGGCCAGCCAGATCAGCATGGGGCTGCAGCCGACCAGCAGGGCCACCGCCGCCGCGAATGTAAGCCCCCTCCGCCGGACCCACCAAACGGAGAATGCCACGAGCATGACTGCCGCGGAGACGGGAAGAACCCGCGCACCGAACTCGTCGTGGGGCAGCCATCGGAGCGCGAGGCGCTGTGCGTGATACCACACCGGCAACAGTGAGCGCATGCGCAGCAGCTGTTTGTGCGGACCCGGGAAAGCGTCAACCGGTATCACGCGCAGTTCCGCGAAGGAGAGGACCTCGTCGTGGTCCCAGGGCCAGCGCCAAAAGCCGCCCGCGAGCAGCAGGAAGGAGAGCGTGCACAGCAGAACGAGCAGGGTGGCGGCGAACTTGTCGACAGTCGCGGGGCGCGACGGCCGCGCTCCGTGCGCGGCGCTCACGGTGCGCCTCCGACGGTCCAGAGCGGGTGGGTACCGGCCGACTCGACATTGAACAGAGAATAGAGCGCCGGAACGCTGGTGAACATCAGCAGCACGAAGATCACGAAGCACAGGGCGACGTAGGCCACGAACCCGCGCTCGCGGTAGAGCTTCTCCGGCTTCTGCGCTGGACTATCCTCGCGAAGCCCGACGTTCAGGTAGTAAGCGAACAGGCCGGCGGCCAGCGGCACGCAGAGAATCAGCTCGAGGTGGTAGCGCACGATGAAGATGCCGGCGAACAAGGCGCAGGCCGTGGCATAGAACATGACGGAGACCAGCAGCCGCTATTCGGTGTAATACTGAACGACTTCCGGTACGCCGCCGCGACGGCGGTCCCCGATATGCCGGAATTCGGCGAATCGCTTGATCGCCATGAAGTACGCGCCGACCATCCAGGACGACTGGGCAGCGAGAGGGGCGCCACCGGCGTTGAGAAGGGCGAACAAGCCAAGCAGCAGACGAATCGGGTTGTTCACCGACTCGCAGAAGACGTCCACGTACGGCCGATCTTTGCTGCGAACCGGCGAAATGTTGTAGAGCAGCCCATCACCCACAGCCACAGCGCCGAGACCGCGAAGAACCTGTTGATCCGGGTCGCCAGCAGCCCCAACCCGATCGCTCCGAGCGCGATCCATTCGAGCGTAGCCGAGCGCCAGCGAGATGCGGCCCGACGGCACTGGTCGATGTCGCTTCTCCGGATGCGCGACATCGTGCCCAGCGTCCAGCAGCTCGTTCAGGACGTAGTTGCTCGATGCCACCAGGCACGTGGCCAGCAGGGCGAGCGCAAGTGGCGGCAGACTGGCGGCCGAGAAGAGCGAGGGCTGGTAGAAGAGGGCGAGCACGACCCCGAGGACCATGAAGCTGTTCTTGAACCAGTGGTCCATGCGGGCGATCTGGACATACGGCCAGAGGCCGGCGCCTGGGGCCTCGTCGACCGGCGGCGCCTGGATCGTCGTCATGACTGTGCCGCGACCGGACCATGCCGCGCGCGCTCCCCAAGCCGCACGAGCGACCGCTCCAGGCGGTGAAAGGATGGCAACGCAGAGAACGTGTTCCCATCGGTCCGACGGCCGATGATGAGGCACGGCATGCCCGCCGCCGTCGCGCCTTTTCGTCCACCTCGGGACGATCGCCAATGTAGACAACGCGGTCCGGCGGCACGCCCCAATGCCGGCAAGCCGCCAGAAAGCCGCGCGGATGCGGCTTGAAGGCGTTTATGGCGGGGTCCGTCGCCGTGAGCCGCAACGACACGAGCGGGGAGATGCCCAGAGCCTCGAGCTTGGCGTCTGCAGGGTAGTCCGAGAACACACCGACCGGCGTGCCCTCGCGCACGATCGACGCGAGCGCCTCCTCGACGCCGCGCCGGCGGCACGCCCTGAGATACCGCAGCGGCCTGGTGAAGATCGATTCCTCCACGGCCTCCCGGACCAGCGACGCATCCACTCCCGCGCGTTCGGCGGCTGCGGCGTATCGAAGCTCCTCGAGGGCCGTGGACGTGCGCCCAGCGGCCCGAAGCTCCTCGCGGACCTCTCGGAAGACCTTGAGCACGCGCCAGATCGTCACGGCTCTGCCCGGCATCCGGCGCAACGGGCTGACGCCGAGTCGAGCGCCATGGCGGCACGAAGGGGTGCCTGCCAATAGAGCGTGCCGTCCACGTCCAGGAGCACGGCCCTCTCCGTCATGCCAGCCCCGCCGCAATCAGCAGGTGGTGCACGTGCGGCCAATCACGCCACCAACTGCGCCACCCACAGGGCGCAGAAAGCCGCGATCGCGGTCGCCGGAACGACTCGCGAGCGCCACACCCCCCCCCTGGAGTGCCACGCTCGGGCGTCGATTGCCGCCCCCGCGTAGACGGCCATCAGAGGGGTGAGCGGAACGCGATATCGCGGATGGCCGAACACGAGCGTGTGCAGCGCACAGACGAACAGGATCATGATCACGGGAACCCACGCGGCGGGCCAGTTGTCACGCCCCAGCCTGCCCAGGCCGAGGATCATGAGCGCCAGCACCATGGGATATGCCACGATGATCGCCGAGCCAACCACCGCCACCACGCGGGGCGGCCGGAACAGTCCCTGTTCGACTCCTGCCACGAAGTCGCGTTCGAGGCCCCAGAAATCCCCGAACTTCACGAGATCCCGCCAGGCAGTCAGGCCCGGATGGGCCACGACGAAGCGGATTGCCTCCTGGCGCGCCCAGCGGTCCTTTTGGCCGTCGTTCCAGTCGCCGCCCCCGGGCGGCGCCTCCGGCAGCCCGACGATCCAGCTCCGGGAGCCGCGTTCCGAGACGGCATCCCACATGCGATCGAGCGGCGTGAACTCGTAGTTCCCCATCCGCATGTTCATACCGCCCATCGTGTCCACCAGCACAGGCAGGCCTTGCAGTCTCGAGTTCCGGATTGCCCACGGTGCGAGCGTGGCTCCCGCTGCGAGGAACAACGCAATTGCCAGGGCGACACGACGCCAGAGGCCAGCGCTGCCGGCAACCAGGGCAACCGCGGCCATGACGACAGGCAGCGGGTAGACGACGCTTCGGGTCAGAGCTGCCAGCGACGTGAAGACACCGGCCGCCAGCGCCGCCGGCAACGAGGAGCGGCTGAACATTCGCACGTATGCCCAGGCTGCCGCGGCCACCAGGGTGGCAAACAGCGCTTCGCTCAGGATCAGGTAGTCGAAAATCGCCAGGCCCGGGTACAGAGTCACGACCGCGGCCGCCAGCAGCCCGGCTCGTTCTCCAAACAGCTCGCGGGTGGCGGCGAAGACCAGCAGCGACGTCGCCGCTGCCAGCGCGATCTGCGTCAGTCGCACGACCTGGAGGCCCCGCGAGCCGGTCAGCGTCCAGACCGACGCCACGAGGGCCGGGTAGAGGGGCGGGCGCAACGAAGTGGGACCCGACCGGGACGAGAAGCCCCGACCTTCGACCAGGCTTATCGCCAGCTCTTCATCTGGCGTTCGTCTTCGATTCGCGGGCCGAGGTGAGCCGTGAACGGCAGCACCGCCAGCCTCAGAATCGTGCCGGCCGCCACGAGCGCAATCAGAAGCGACCGAACGTCGGTCGTTTGCCGACAAACGCGCCAAATCCCCATCAGTTTTCGAGGTTGCCTGGAGCAAGATTCCAGCCGCTGCCTCGCGACTGGACGATTGCTCCAGCCTTGATATTGTAGGCTTTTCAACTCACCTTGGCCGGGCCGGGTGGAATTCGGCGCGTCCACGGCACTATATGTCTTCCTCAGGAAGAACTTTTGGTTCCCTCTGGAAGGCTATTTGCCGAATTCAACCAGCATCAGCCGGCTTCGCGCCTCGATCAGGCGAGTCCGCGCCCAGACTACCGGCTCGTCGTCCCTCCGACGCACCACCCAGATCGGCCCCGCGCCCCGGAGGGTGGTGACGTCAAGGAGTGGCGGCAATTCGAATGTGGGGAAAGCCAGGCGGCTGAGGTCCCGCTCGAAGAGGCGGACCTCGATGCGTTCTCGCAGCGCCTCGGGGCGGATGTCGGAGCGTTCGAAGCCAAGGACGCGGACGCGGCCGCGGAGATCAGGCGCGTAGCGGTCCAGAATCGCGTACTGCTGTACGCTCTCGCACGCCACGCGGTCGCCGTGCGCAACGAGCCCTCTCACGTCGGCCACCAGCTGCGCTGATTGCGCATCGACGGCGTGATTGAAGTCCACGGCCCGGTGCAGGCCGAGGGTGCTCTGCCCGAGCCACACGACGGCGCAGCAGGCAATGGCCGTCCGCTCCAGTCGCGAAATGACCGCCGCGGCAACTGCCACGGTCGAGATCACGACCGGGAACGCATACCGCTCCATCGTGAGCGGCGGCCCGATCGTGGATACCGCCAGGAGGACAGGCGGCAACGCGGCCAAGGAGAAGAGCAGGACTGGCCCCGGATCGTTCCAGGCCGCGCCCCGCTGTGCGCGGCCGAATAGATACGAGATGCCGGCCATGAGGGCGGCAACGGTCAGCGCCGGTGGCAGCAGGAGGTTACTCAGGTAGGTGACGGCAAGACCCGGTCCGACCGGATCGTTCCACGAAGTGGCCTCGAACCCGCCCCCGTGAACCAGCACGATCCAGATCAGCAATGGCGCGATCAACACGGGCCCCGCAAGGGCCGGCATCAGCGAGGACATCCTGCGCCTGTCCCTGGCTACCGCGACTGCCGTCCCGATGATCAAGGCCCACGTGACGACGCCCAGCAGGTACGCGGCACAGATCAAGATGCTGGTGACGGCCAGACCAACCGGTCCGGGCCGGCCTGCAATCGCGCCGGCAACGAACCAGGCGAACCAGACCGTACAGGCGAGCCATGGTGCGTAGTAACGGGCTTCAAACGCGTTGCCGTAGACGGACGGCAGGCTCCAGAAGCACGCGAGGGCCGCCGCGCACACGAGCGGCGGAAACGAGCGGCGGAGCAGGGTGTACAGACCAATCGCCGCGCTGAGAGTGCACCCCAGGGAGACGGCGCGCAGCGGCGTTTCCGATGCGCCTCCCGGAATGACGGACAAGCACCAGACGGCGAACGTGTACAGGGGCGGGTTTGGCTCCGACGCGACGACGGCTCGCCAGAATGCGCTCAGCGAAGGCTGGCTCGCAATCCGCCACGTGAACCATTCGTCGGTCCAGAACCATTGCCACAGGAGGTACCAGCCATGGATGGCGGTGAGCTGCACGGCAAGCACGGCAGCCATTGACAGGAGAACGACAGCGATCTCCCGCGGCGTGGCACGGGGCCGCGTCTCGCCAGCGGGAGGACGGTAATCGGCGGCCATGGCGGGGGCCAGTCTCGGACGCCTACTGGGGCCGCAAGATGCGACCGATCTCCAGGAGCCGGTCCTGCACCGAGCCGGCGAACGTCCGCCAGGCGAACGAGGGCGCGCGCGGCGAGGCCACGCGAAGGACGAGGATGCCACGGCCGAAATCGGGCCGCTCCAGCAGGACGTCGATGTCGAGCGCACGCGTCCAGCGGCGCACCGCAGTTCTCTCCCCCGGACGCGTGGCATCGTCGAGAATCGCGAGAGCACCTGGAGCCAGGTAGGGGGCCGCTGCCAGCAGCGTCGCGTCGCGCCCGAGGTGCCCGGGAGGGGCATCGATCAGGACCAGCTCGTCCGGCGCCCGCTCTGCGAGCGCCGCGGCGATGCCGGTGTACTGGTGAAATACGCCAAGCCGCGACAGCCGGACCGCGAGGCCCGCCTTCAACATCAGCGCATCGACCGCCGGATAGCCAACCATTCGCCGCCACGAGTCCCTGGCGTACTGGGGCTGATGCTCGATTGAGGTCAGATGGCCTCCCCCGCACGACTGGAGGGCGGCGGCAATAACCAGCGAGGATCGTCCCGCGCCGAACTCCAGAATCGAGGCGGGGCGGAGTTGTCGGACGACGCCGTCCAGCAGACGGGCTGCGTCGAGGCCGAGTGCCCACTCGTCGGCGCCGGCGAGGAGGCTCTGGAGCTCGGGCCCCGGCGGGGCCGCCAGGAGCCCCTCGAGCACGTCGTGCAGCCCGCTGCCGCTCGCGAAATCGACCACTGTGTCCGGCATGATACAGCTCCCTCTTCTCGCGTCCGGCCCCGGGCGGACCGCAATGCCGCTCCTGGCAGAATGATAAGATCGCAGGTCGCGACAGGAGCCCTGCCAGGCATGCCCCCTCGTATTGTGTCAGAGCTCGCTGAGATGGTGTCGGAAGTGGGGGAATACCGCGAACTCCTCTACCAGATGACGCTCCGGGACCTCCTGGTCCGGTACAAGCAGTCCATCATGGGCTTCGGCTGGGCCGTGTTCATGCCTCTCGTCAACACGGTCCTGTTCTCGGTGATCTTCACGCGGGTCGCGCCCCTCAAGACGGACGTGCCGTATCCCGTGTTCGCGTATACCGGGTTGCTCTTCTGGAATTTCTTCGCATCTTCGCTTCGCTTCTCGGTCGTCTCGCTGAGCAGCAACGCGAACCTGGTCACGAAGATCTACTTTCCCCGGGAGATCTTCCCGTTCTCTGCAACCCTCGTGTGCCTGGTGGATCTCGTCGTCGGATCGTCCATCCTGGTGGGCCTGATGGTGTACTACCGGATTCCCCCGAGCGCAACCCTCTGGTACGTCCCGCTGCTGCTCCTGATCGAAGTGGTGTTCACCGCCGGCATCGGACTGGTGATCGCGATGGCGAACCTGTTCCTGCGAGACGTCAAGTACCTCTTCGAGATCATCCTCACGGTCTGGATGTTCGCCACGGCCGTCGTGTATCCGATCGATCAGGTGGGCGGCAAGCTCGGCGCCCTGCTGAAGCTCAACCCGATGACTCCGATCATCGACGGGTACCGCGCCGTCATTCTGCGGGGCCAGCCGCCGGATTTCGGCCCGGTCGGCGTCGCGGCGGCTCTGGCGTTCGTGACGCTGGCGCTTGGATGGCTCGTGTTCCATCGGGCCGAGTACCAATTCGCGGAGAACGCCTGAGTGGCAGACGCCGTCGTCTCGTTCGATCGCGTCTGGAAGAAGTTCTCGCGGGCCCAGCGCTTCGACAGCCTGCGGGATCTGGTGCCGGCGATGGTCGCGGGCCTCGTCAGCCGGCGCGACGATCACGATCTTCACCGGCAGGAGTTCTGGGCACTGCGCGACGTGTCGTTCGAGGTGCGCCCCGGCGAGGCGCTGGGCATCATCGGGCCGAACGGCGCGGGCAAATCCACGGCGCTCAAGGTGCTCACGCGGATCCTCCGGCCCGACCGCGGCGTCTCGCGGGTGCAGGGTCGCGTCGGTGCGCTGGTGGAGATTGCGGCCGGCTTCCACCCGGACCTCACCGGGCGCGAGAACGTCTACATGCAGGGCGCCATCATGGGGATGCGCCGGGCCGAGATCGTGAAGAAGTTCGATGAGATCGTCGAGTTCGCCGGAGTCTCCGAGTTCATCGACACGCAGGTCAAGCGGTATCCAGCGGGATGAACGCGCGGCTCGGTTTCGCCGTCGCCGCCCATCTCAATCCGGACGTGCTGCTCATCGACGAGGTGCTCTCGGTCGGCGACCTGGCGTTCCAGGAGAAGTGCTACGAGCGGATGCGGCGTTTCGTCCAATCCGGCATCGCCGTCGTCTTCGTCTCCCACAACCTCTCGGCGATCTCCAGTCTGTGCGATCGCGTGCTGGTGCTGCGCCGTGGAGGCGTAGAGACGCTGGCTCCGACCCACGAGGCCATCACCACCTACGCCCGGATGGTCCAGGGCGACGAGGCGACCTCGGGGACCGGTCCCGAGATCGTCCTGGAACTTCTCGACGACACTGGCCGCCCGGTCGCGGAGGCCGACGCCGGCGCGCGCCTCATTGCTCGAAGCCAATCGTCGGCCCTCGTCCGGCGCGTGCGGCTGTACTCGGAGCTCCAGGTGAGGCACCTCGAGACCGGCAACGTCGTGTATCGGTGCCAGAGCCGCTTCGCGGGCGTGGAAAGCGTGGATGTGGACGCGGGCGAGCGGCTCGAGACAGACTGGACCGTCCAGGCCAACTTTGGTCGAGGCCACTACGCGGTCATGACGGCACTGCTCAACGAGGAGCACTGCTGGGTGGCCCGGTCCGCCCCGGTGCTGCTGACGGTGACGGAGCGCCAGAGCGAGCAGGCCGTCGTGTACCTGGCGGCGCGGTGCGAGGCGCGAAGCGCGCCGGTGGCCGTGGCTGGCGCTCGGGATGAGCCGGACGCCTAGCCGACCAGCCTGTTGAGGGTCGTCACCGTGCGCACGCCAATCAGGCGAATCGCGAGCGCCATCCGTGACGACGTGAGGCCCGGGGGGCCTTCGCGGGCCAGCCGCCGCACTGATGACGCCAGGGGCGAAAGCTCGTCCCATGGGACGGACTGCTCGCGGCCTCGCATGAGGGCGGTGAGGCAGCTCCAGAAGAGCTGCTCGCCGTGGCGCGCCAGCATGACGGGGTCCCGCAGGAACGCCTCGGCCATTCGGGTCATCAAGATGGCATGGCCACGGGCGCGATCGGCGAGCTTCGTCGTGGCGAGCTGCGACCGGGGATGCCGCCGGTAGAGGGCGCCCACGTGTTGTATTGTCACCAGTTCGACACCCGTGAGCCCCACGCGCCACCAGAGGTCCCAGTCCTCGAACCAGCGGAGCGGCTCGAAGAAGCCTCCCGCCCGCTTCACGACATCGGTGGGCACCAGCCAGCAGTGGGGTGGTGCGAGGTTGGACTCGATGATGGAGGGGAAGAACCCGCCCGCGCTTGGAAGCCTCGTCGCGTCCGGCGCCGCCGGATCGTCCTCGAACCACGCGCATCCCATCAGTGCCACCGCGGCATCGCGCAAGGTGATGGCGCCCGCGAGCCGCTGAATCGCGGTTGGTTCGAGGAGGTCGTCGGCGTCGAGGAAGAGCAGGTGCGTCCCGACCGCCTCGCCGATGGCGCGGTTCCTGGCCGCCGACTCCCCCTGGTTCGCCTGGCGGATGACCCGCACCGGCGGCCCGAATCCGGCGGCGATGTCGGCGGAGCCATCGGTCGAGCCGTCATCGACCACCAGGATCTCGAGGGGCGGCCGGCTCTGCCCGAGGGCCAATCGAAGGGTCTCAGCGAGAAACGGTTCGCCGTTGTAGCAGGGGGTCACGATCGAGACCGTCACGTGCCCGTTCATCCACGCACCTCTCAGCGGAGTGCCACGACCCGTCGCAGTGTATCTTAGACTGGCCAGCCCTCACGGACCGTCATGCGCGTTCTCTACCTGACGCTCAATCCCAATCGCGCCGGTACGACAGTGCCAACGGAGGGCTGGTTGCGCCTGCTTCGACCACGCGGCCTCGAGCCGGTCCTGGTGTCCAGCCAGAGCGGGGCCTTCCAGGAGTGGGTGCGCAGCCAGGGCATCCCGACGTACGACGTGCCCCTGCCGCACCCGAGTCGGCGCCGCCCGTTCGCGTTCGGCGCCGCGCTGGCGTCGCTCATCCGGATCGCCAGGAGGCATCGCGTGCAACTCGTTCACAGCAACGAGCACGACGTGTACCCATCTCACAGTACGCGGCGCGTGTATTGTCCCTTCCCCGCGTGGCCAGCGTGCACTTCACGATGGACCGGCCGTTCTGCACCTGGGCCTTCGGCGGAGGCCGGGCGCCGGAATCGGCTGTTCTTCGTGAGCCGGAGCAGCCAGGAGACGTGCCGGCCCGCGCTCACGGGCATCGTGCCCGAGCGGTCGTGGCACGTGCTGCGGAACGGCTTGAATCTCGGCGCGTTCTGCCCGGACCAGACGCGCCGCGCCGAGGGACGGCAGCGGCTCGGCACGGGCTCGGGAGCGCTCATCGGAGTCGCCTGTGCCCTGCGGCCGAGGAAACAGCTCGAACATCTCTTCCGCGCCGCTGCCGGCTCGACGCATCCGTGCACGTGGTCGTCGCGGGGGGGCCGGTCCCGGGCAACGAGGAGTACGCGGAGCGGCTGCTGGCCGAGGGTCGCCGCCTGCTTGGCGAGCGGCTGCACCTGCTCGGCCACCTGGACGAGCTGCGCACCTTCTACAACGCCCTGGACGTGTTCGTGAACACCAGCCAGGAGGAGGCCTGCAGCATCAGCGTCATCGAAGCCCTGGCCTGCCGGATGCCCGGTCGTCGGCTACGACGCCCACAAGCCGAACGTATACGAGCACAATCCTGCCGCGGGCAGGCGGAATCGTGCCTCAGGACGACGACCGGGCCCTTGCTGACGCGCTGCGACGGTGGCTCGGCGACTCACACGCGCTCCAGCTCGCGCGACGGGAGGCGCGGCAGCAGGCGGAACGGCTCTTCGACATCCGAGCGTTGTCCGATGACGTGTACGCGCGGTCCGAAGCGGTCCTGGCCGAGCGCGAGCAACCATGCCGAGCACTCCCCGTCACGTGTGGACGCTCCACGGAGCGGCAGGAACACCGGCCGTGAGTATCATCCTGCCGACGTTCAATCGAGCGTCCTTTCTGCCCCGTGCGTTTGCTTCCATCGCCGACCAGCGGTTTCGTGACTGGGAGTTGATCGTCATCGACGATGGCAGCACCGACGACACGGCGCCTGTCGTAGAGCAACTGTCACGGGAGATCGACCGTCCGGTCGCGTACCTGGTACCAGACGAACGGCGGCGCGTATCAGGCGCGCAATACCGGCCTCGAGCTCGCACGCGGAGAGAGCGTCGCGTTCTATGACAGCGACGACGAGTGGCTGCCGCACCATCTCCAGAAGTGTCACGATGCGCTCGGTCGGCACCCGGATGTGGATTGGGTGTACGGCGCCAGCCGTCTCGTGGATGACGTCACGGGCGAGGTGCTGTCTCCCAATTCGTTCGAGAGTCAGCACGGGACGTCCCCGTCCATTCCGGCGCCTGGCATGTCGCCGGTCCGCGGACCTCCACATCTTCGACGACCGCGACCTCATCGCCAGGATTCTCGCGGGAGCGGGGCTCTTCTGCGGGTTGCAGAATTCCGTCATTCGCAGGCGCGTGTTCGATTGCCTTCGGTTCGAGACCGCCTCGCGCAATGAAGCGGAAAATCAGGTGTTCGTGATTCGTGCCATTGCGGCGGGGTTCCGCCTAGCCTATTTCGTTGACGTGCACCACGTGTTACCGCGTCCACGATTCGAACTCCTCGGCGTCCGCCCGGCGAATCAGCGTCGAGAGGCAAGCGCCGAGAAGATCTCCAACGATCTGATTCATGGGTTCGAACGCCTTCCTGCACTCATCTCTCTGACCAAACCGGAGCAGCGCGCGTTGAGGGGCCGCCTGGCCAGGGGGGTCCCTCTGGCGCCTCGGGGTACATCACGTCCTGGAAGTCGGGCCATCGCGAGGCTGCACTCGACGCGTATCGGCGCGCAATCGCCCTTGATCCGCTCCGTTGGAAGTCCTGGAAGACGTATGTCCTGGCACGATTCCGCTGCATCGCGTCTGGCAGAGAGGAACGGGCGTGAGCGGCGCACCAGGACCGAATCTGTTCATCATCGGGGCGATGAAGGCGGCGACCAGTTCGCTCCACGTCGAGCTGGCCCGGCACCCGGATGTATTCATGTCGAGGTTCAAGGAGCCGGCGTATTTCCTCGGACCCACGGACGGCGCAGCGCCTCCGGCGGTGTGTAACGTGTACCGCAACGACAGAGATCGCTACCTGTCATTGTTTGCCCGAGGGATCTCTCGCGAAATATCGGGGAGAGTCGACCACCGACTACACGAAGCGCCCGCGATACGAGGGGGTTGCTCAGAGAATTGCATCGGTCGCACCTAATGCCAGGATCATCTATTTGCTGCGGGATCCCGTCGAAAGGACGATCAGTCACTACTGGTGGGCCGTCGAACGGGAACGGGAAACGCGTCCGATCTTGCAGGCGCTGACCGAAGACGAATTCTTCGTACGAGTGAGCCACTACGGGTGGCAATTGGAACCCTACTGGAGCGCCTTCGATCGATCGCAGATTCTGGCGGTGACCACCGAGCGGCTGTCAGAGCTGGGCGACCGGCTCGTTTGGGACATCCTGACCTGGCTTCAGGTTCGCACGGATGTGTCCCTCGCCCCTGCGCCGCCCCGCCAGAACGTCACACCGGAACGGCTACGGCAGGTACGCTCGAAGGCCCTGGAACGCCTGAGATTCAGTCCGTTGGGGGACGTGATCACGCCGCTCGTGCCGCGCCGTCTGCGAGCGGCGGGTCGGACGCTGGCGGAACGCGAGGTTGTCCGCGACGCCGTTCCGCTGGCGGAAGCGAGGGCATTCCTTCGTCGAGTGCAGCGCCCGCAGGTCGACAACTGAGCGACATGCTGGGCCGTCGCTTCGATGAGTGGACGACGCTCCATGCGAGGGACTGAACGCGCGACGATGGTCGAGGACCGGATAGAAGTGCAGAACTGTTCCAACATAGCATCGGGCGAGCCATGGGGACGGCGCTTGTGGCTGGCACTTGCCGGGATCGCTCTCTGCGGCAGCCTGTCTCCAATCCTACGGCATCAGCAAGTGGCCCATGGCCGACGACGAGGTCCTTTCGCTCGTCACGCTGGGATTGCGGCAGGTCGATCCCGCCGATGTTTTCGTTCCCGCCCGATCTCATCGACAAGCTGCCGAAAGCGACGCCGGTCTGGCATGTCGTCCAACGCAGCGCTCTGCATCTGCTTCCCGACGACAACGTCGGATTCCGTCTTCCATCCCGATCTGCGGAATCCTGACCTCCGTGTTCGTGTTCCTGGCGGCGGCGCGCTGGCGCGGCCTGCGGTACGCGGTGGCGCTGTCGATCGTCTTGACACGAGCCAGCTGTTCGTCCTCGTGTCGCAGGTCAATCGTTTCTACAGCATGCCGCTGCTGCTCCTGATTCTCGCGCTGGCTGCCATGTGGCTACCGTATGGCGGCGTGTCAATGGTTGTAATCACCGCCGCGTTGGCGCTCGCCACCATCCTCTCCCACAACGTCACGGTCGCAGTGTTCGGCCTGGCGTTTGGCGCTTCCTGCGTGACTTACCTGCTCGGACGTTCTCCGCGACGAGTGCTGGTCCGCAGCGGCGCGGCCTTCGGGGCGACCGGGCTCGTATACGCCTTCTATCTCCTGCCGCTGATCCGGGGCTGGAGCACCACGGGCAATCCCACTCCGGTTCTCGTATCGTTCGCGGCATATGCTGAGATCCCGACGCTGGCGCTGGGCATGCTCGGGGGCTGGCTTGCTGTGACACACAGGGACCAGGGGGAACCGGCGCTCTGGTCGGCGCTCCTGCTTGTCGGCAGTCTGTGCATGCTGGAAGCATCGACCTTCAGCTGGAATCCGCGTTATTTCGTGTTCTTCCTGCCGGCTCTGTGGATGCTGGCCGCAGATGGGATGCACTTCGTCGCCAGGAGACTGAGCTACGGCACCGTCGGTGCGGTGTGGTACGCATGCGTCGCCGTCCTCTTCCTGCCCAATCTGCTCAGCCATTACCAAGACGGATCGCGCCACGACTTTCGCCAGGCCGCGGCAGTACCGGTCACCAACGACGGGGACGGGGAGCCGATCCTCAGTGATGATGCGGAGACGATTTCCTATTACCTTCCGGCGGACCTGCGCAGGCACCTCAGCGTCCGGACAAAAGCGAAGGTGTTTCCGAATTCCGAGTTCTTTCTCGTCTGTCGTTCCAACGCATGGTCGCCGCTGCCACACGTTCCGGGACGGCGCATGGACCTGCTGGCCGAGATCTACCGGCGGCGTTTCGACGAGTTCTCCCACATCCTGCGCGTCTACCGCGTGGAGCGGGAGCCCCACGACTAGAGGAGACGGGCGTCGCGCGCCCAGTCACGGGTCAGCCCCATCGCGTCGCCGCGTCGCACGCGGCCCTGATAGCCGAGCCGCTCCATCGCACTGTCCGAGGCGACCAGGGTCGGGGCGATGCGGAAGCGCACCTCGAACGGCGACGCGGGCGGCGGCTCCCTGTACACGACGGCTTGGTCGACGCCCATCATCCGGAGGATGCGCCCCTGCAGCGCCGGAGAGGTCTCCCAGAGGCGCCTGGGCCAGACCCCGAACGGATCCGTCCACATCACCTTCTTCGCCAGCGCCCGCACCTCCGGCGAGAACGCGATTCCGCGTGCTCCGTTCGACCACTGACGGAACCAGCCAGCGCCGCCGCCTGGGCTGGCGGCGCCGGGCGGCTCGACGTGGACCGTGGCGCCCGTCTCGGCCGCGAAGTACTCGAAGAATGCGCTCCACGAGAGCTGGTCGGGCTCGGCGATCAGGAAAGCCTCGCCGCGGACGGCGTCCGCCCTGTCGAGGGCCAGCAGGATTGCCTCCACCACGTTGTCCACGTACACCATGTTGGAAGGCGAATCCGCATCGCCCGCAAGGACGAGGCGTCCCGCCCTGAGGGCCGTGAGCGGCCGCACGGTGAAGGTTCGCGAGAACGGGCCGTAGATGCGCGCGGGCCGCAGCATCACCACGGCGAGGCCACGGGCCGCCTGCGCATGCACGGCCTGCTCGGCCAGGTACTTCGCACGGCCGTAGTCGACCCCCGTGCCCGGATTCGAGCGGTACCGTTTCGTCCAGCCGCGGCGGCACACGCTCCCCGTGCACGGCCATGCTGCTCAGGTGCACGAACCGGCGGACACCCGCCGCGCTGGCCGCCTCGGCCAGCGTTCGCGTGCCGTGCACCGTCGTCTTGAACGCGGTCTCCGGGGGCCACGTGGTGCCCACGGCGCAGTGCACGATGGCCTCGCAGCCGGCGACCGCCCGCCGCATGTCGTCGGCGGATTCGACGTCTCCGAGGACGACGTCGAGGGGCAGTCGTGCGAGCCGCGCCGCACTGGCCGGTCGGCGGACCATGGGACGGACGTCCCATCGCCCGGTCGCGTGCAGTAGCTCGACCGTCCGGCATCCGACGAAGCCGCCGGCGCCTGTCACGAGCACTGTCGGTTTCGATCCGCCAAGGGCCGGCGCACCAGTCGGCGTGAGTGCCGGTACGTCCAGCCCGCCGTCGGTCCACGGCTCGGAGAGTGCCGATCGAACGGCATAGCATTCTTCGATCGCGCGAACCACAGGAACAACCGAGCGCCCCGACATTACGGGCGGCTCGCCCGAACGGATCGCGCGAAGCCAGTCGTCGAACTCCTCGCGGAAGGCCTTGTAGCCGACCAGGCTGCCCGCGCCTTCCCACTCCGCCATCAGCGTGAAAGAGCGAGTGCCTATGAGCGGATCCGTCGCTTCCCGGATCGCCGGGAGGACTCTGAGCCGGCAGAAATCGCCCCGGGCGAGCTCCAGGGTCGCGCGCTCGCATTCCACCCGCACCGTGCCGCGAAGCTCGCGTGTGCGGCTCAGCTCCATCCGCACCGGAATGCGTCCCCAGCGCGACGCGATTTCGAACCGTGCCTCGCAGTCGGTCTCGATGCCCCCCCTTGCGTTGTCCGCATACGAGACGACCCGCAGGTCGCCCGGGACGAGCAGCCGGAGCTGATCGATCAGGTGCGAGCCGACGTCGATCAGCGCGCCGCCGCCGCCGCTCGCCTTCGTCAGCCCAGACAACGTCGTGAGCGCCCATGTGGCTCGCCCCCTTCTTCGATGTCGATCGAGAGCGGTCTCCCGAACGCTGTGCCGTCTATCAGTCCGGCCAGCAGCCGCGACACGGGAAGCAGGCGCCTGTAAAGCCCCACCGACAGCACTACGCCCGCCGCGTCCGCTGCCCGCACCATGGCTTCTGCGTCGCTGGCGCCGATGGCCATTGGCTTCTCGACGAACACGTGCCAGCCGCGTTGCAGAGCCCACAGCGTCCCCGGGGCATGGTGCGCCGGCGGCGTCGCCAGCACCAGGGCGTTGGCCTCAGTGGGCGCCAGAGCTTCGACGTCATCGTGAACTCGAGCGATGCCGTAAGCCGCCCCGAGCTCTCTCGCGCGCGCCAGGTCACGATCCACCAGGGCGACGACACGTACATCCTCGTGGCCGGCAAGCACTGGAAGCAGACTTGCCCGCGTTACGGCACCCGCACCGACAAGAGCGACGCGCAACGGCCCGTCGACTGGAGGTCTCGTGGAACTCATTGGGCTGGCAGACATGCTATCGAGGATGGGCGGTCGAGCCCAGCAACACATCGTACCCTGCCTGCAGTCGCGCTGCGTGCAGCCCGAGTCCGAAGACACACCGTGCACGTTCGCGCCCGGCGGCGCCAAAGCGCACGCGCAGTGCCGTATCGAGAGCGGTCCTCTTCAGCGCATCTGCGAGCCGGGCCGCATCCCGCGGCGGCACCAGCAACCCACTCTCGCCGTCCACCACCATCTCCGGAATTCCGCCCACTCGGCTCCCAACCACCGGCCTGCCCGCGGCCATGGCCTCCAGCGTCGCGTTCCCGAGCGGCTCGACGTGCGACGGGACGGCGACGATGTCGAACGCCGGAATCAGCCTCGGCGCGTCGCGCCGGAAACCGAGGAACCGGAAACGGGGTGCCAGCCCCAGGCTGCGCACGCGCTCTTCCATGGCGACCCGCAGTGCGCCACCGCCCTTCAGGTCGTCCCCGAGCACCGCAAACACGACGTCGGTCCCGGATTCGAGGACCAGCCGGGCGGCATCGACGAAATCCCAGATGCCCTTGACCTCGGAAATCTGGCCGGTGAGCGCCACGACGGGAGTGGCGTCCGGCAACCCCAGCTCGCGCCGGATGGTCAGCCGCTCCTCGTTCGCCACCGGATCCGGCAGGACGACGCCATCGTAGAGCACGTCCGACCGGCCGGTGAACAGGGCCGGGCTGACGCCGGTCGCGTCGCCCCGGAGATACTCCGAGACAAAGAGCGCCCTGGCGAACCCGGGCCGCAGAAACCAGGAATAGCCGGCATGGCTGTCCGGGAAACGGACGTGGGTGATGGCCGGAATGCGCAGCAGGCGCGCGGCGTACCCGCCAGGCTGGAAGCTCGGGACATCGTTCGCGTGAATGAGAGAGGCTCCGACGCGGCGCGCGACGGCGGCCACTCGCAGGACGCTCCGGGCCCACGCGACCGGATGCCGGCGATCCAGGTATCGCAGCGGCACGACGTCGCAACCAATTCCTTCGGCACGGAAGGCAGCGGCCAGCTCGCCATCGGTGCCCACGACGACGTGCGGGACGTACCGGGCGGGGTCCAGATGCCGCACGGTCAGCAGCAGCGCCCGCTCGGCGCCGCTGTAGAAAGGTGCCCAGGCGAGGAGGAGAATCCGTCGCGCCATCGCTTGCGACTACTTCGCAGCAGACGGCGAGGGTATGGCCCCGACAGTCAACAGCGTGTCATGGTTCTGCTGGAGCAGCGAGTACAGACGGTTGGCAATCAGGCGATGCCCGGCAGCGTTGGGGTGGGCATCCCACTCCGCGATCCACAAGGAGTTCCTGTCACTGCCTGCGTATACGTCTGAGAGATCGAGCACGACAAATCCCGCAGCACGGGCCTGGGCGATCTGGCGTGCATCGACCGCCGAGGGTGGGCTCTCGGGGATCATGGGGAGGAAGACGTACCCTGCGGCCATTCCGCGGGCTCGGCTGTCGTGAACGAGTCTCTGGTACAGCCACGTCAGGACCCGGTCGCCGACGGGCCTCAGACGCTGCGTGAGCTCTCGATCAGTCATCGTCGGATCGACGCCCGTGGAGCGTACCAGGTCCATCAGACCCTCGTATGGGAACGTTTTGCGATCGCGCGTGGATTGGACCAACAGCTCCACGACGCGATTCACATCGCCCGGGTGGGCGACATACAGGATGGTCCTGGGCTCGAACGACGCCACCTTCTGGAGCACACCGATCTGGAACAGCGGATTGTATCCGTAGACGGCAAAGTTGAGGATTTCGAAGCAGCGTCCGCCGTCCTCCTGATTGAGCCGGTCCTCCACCAGCGCCTCGAACGTGTCCTCGCGCCGAACGCCGCTGCCCATGGCGTGCGAGGCACCGAGCACGGCCATCCGATAACACCCGGCCGGTGTCACCCGGGAGTAGTCCTTGTCGTGCATGCCCCAGCGGTTCGTACGCAAAATGACGCCCTTGAATCGCGCCTCGACGGACGGTTCCAGCTCGTACGGCGGAAATCCGCCCGTCTCGCGGGAAAGCCCGGACGCGGCGAGTCCCCTCTCCCAGTCCGGCGGCCGGTTCATGTACAGCGCCCAGAGCTCGCCATTGAAACGCGCGACGCCCATCAGGTCTTCGTAATATCCACGTTCGAGGTTGGCCGCATCAGCATCGTTGAGTCCGCCCCAGCGGACGGCCGCGATAAGAGTGCCCGATGCACCCAGGTGCCTGTACACCGGAGACCAGCTCGCCAGCATCAGGCACGTGGTCACCACGGCCACATGGGCTGCTTGTCGAAGGGGAGTGACGCGCCGGACCTCGAGCCAGCCACGAGAGGACGCCACAACCGAGAGCGCAATAGCCGAGGGGACGGCAACCAGGAGCGCGACGATCCAGCCCTGGCCAGGGCCCGGCGGCGTCGAAATGGCCGGCCACAACGACAGCCACGTCGCGACCGAGTCGGTGCTCCACAGCGACCACAAGATGGCGATCACGCAGAACACGCCAACCGTTGCACCTGCAGTCCGCACGGTCTCGCCCCACGACAGTTGCCGGCCGGGCAGTCGGCGCCGGCGTCCGCGACGCCACTCGTGCAGCGCATTGGCGACGACGAGGACGGCGAGAATGCCCCAGAACAGGACGTCGTTCCATGCGATTGGGAAATGCCCTTCAATCCAGAACATCTGGTACGAGTGCAGCACCCATGTCACGCAGAACACCAGGATCGTCGCGAGCACGAGCGCCCAGGTCTCGCCCCGTCGCCTCAGTGCGAAGTACGCCGGATAATAGAAGATCTTCATCATGAAGTCCTTCCAGTAGATGTTGATCCGGCGCCAGAAGTCCGTGAAGCTCGAGGCGAGGAAGTAGGAGTGGTGGGTCTCCGGCAGGTTGAAGCCGAACAGGCGAAGGACACCGACCACGACGTGAAATTGACCGGACACCCGCAAGTAGAGCAGGTACGGCCACAGCAGATAGCGTCCGAGATCGGCTGCGGTTTCCACGGCCGTCGGCTGCAGGACCAGCGCCTGATAGACAACCCGGTAGAGAATGAGCTGCAGGATGCCGCGAAAGATCCAGTGGACGCCCAGGAGGTGAATGTCGCGCGGGTCTTCGTTGTAGTAGTGCTTGCAGAACGTCTTGAAGTCCACGACCGGGAAGAGCGGAAAGCACACGTTGGGCAGAAGGAAGAAGTACGAGAGCGTTCGAACCGGCGATGCCAGTCCCGGATCGTGCTTGAGGTCATAGAGGTACACGATCAGCCGGAACATGAACATCGATCCGAGGAGCGGCCAGACGAGCGCCGGCACGGGAGTGGATGTCCAACCACCCCGCGCCGCGGCCAGCGCCGCCCCGACAACGAGGAGCGTGCTGACGCGGATCCAGAGCGGCACCGGCAGGTGACAGACCGCCACCAGGATCAGAGCCAAGCCCAAGGAGCCAGGCCGCCGGAAGCACACCGAGGAGGAATGCCATTACACCCACTGACAGCGTGAGGAAGAACAGCAATCGGTATCGCAGCGGCAGGAGGCAATGGATGGCGAAGCCGGGAATCGTTGCGACCAGCAGATACAGAAACGCCGTGCTCTCCACTCCGAAATGCTGCGCGAGTCCCGCAAGAAATGCCAGCGACACCAGCACGCACGCCATCGTCGGCAAGTCGACTCGAGCGTCCAGTGGCCTGCCGCTCGCGTCCGTCACCGGTCGCGCTCCACTCGAAGCGCCTGGTAATCCACCTTGTCGGTCGACGTTCTCGGGAGTCTTTCCAGAAAGACGAACCGATCGGGACTCATGTACACGGGCACGTGCGACGCGCAGAAGGTCTTCATCTCCACAATCGACGGCCGCGCCTCCACCCCGCACGACAGGTACGCGATGATCCTGACGCCGCCGTCCGCGTCGGTCGTGGCGATGACGGCCGCCTCCCGGACGTTCGAGTGGAGGTAGAGCGCGCGCTCGATCTCCCCGAGCTCGATCCGATACCCCCGTCGCTTCACCATGCGATCCCGCCGGCCGATGTACAGATACCCCTCGCCCGGAACCCACCGGACGACGTCGCCCGTGTTGTACCAGCGGCGGTCGTCGCGCTCCAGGAACAGCGTGCGGTTGACCTCGGGGCGGTTCCAATAACCCTGGAACACCGACGGCCCGCTGATGAACAGCAGGCCCTCGTCGCCCTCCGCGACCTCGCGGCCCTGCTCGTCGAGCACGAGCGGCGCGCAGTGATCGCACGCAAACCCGATCGGGTAGGGTTCCTGGCGGTCGGGGGGAACGCGGTCGGGAATGCGGGCGAACGTGCACACGTTCGTCTCGGTCGGCCCGTACAGGTTGTAGTAGACGGGCGTCGGCCAGCGCTGCTGCACGTCGCGGAGGTGCTTGACGGGAAACACCTCGCCGGCGAACAGCACCAGGCGCAGGCTCGAGGCGTCCACCGCGTCGAGCTGTCCGAATTGCATGAGCAGCGTGAGGATCGACGGCGTGGAGTACCACACCGTCAGCTGGTGCGCACCGATGAATCGGGCCAGCTCCTTCGGCGTCTTGCCCAGTTCCTCCGAGATCAGGAACAGCGTCGCGCCGTGCTTGATCGACACGTAGATGTCGAGGATGGACAGGTCGAAGTGGAATGGCGCGTGGCTGCTGAAGCGATCCCGCTCCGAGGGCTCGAACACCGACGAGCACCAGTCGACGAAGCTGGTCGCATTCCGGTGGGTGAGCATCACGCCCTTGGGCATGCCCGTGGAACCGGACGTGTAGAGGATGTAGGCGAGATCGTCGATGTGCCGGTCGGCCGCGGCGCCAGCCGCGGCGCCGCTCCCTTCCCCTGCGGACGCAAACGGGTCGCGGGGGTTGCTCCCGATCCGCACGACCAGCACATTGCCCCCGTCCGGGACGACGTCCAGGCAGCGGTCGTCCACGACGACGGCGCGCACCTGACAGTCCGTGAGAATGCGCTTGCCCCGTTCGGACGGCGCCGTGAAGTCCACCGGCACGTAGGCGGCCCCCGCCTTCATGGCGCCGAAGAACGCGACGAGCCCCGCCACCCCCTTGGGCAGGACCACCCCGACGCGGTCGCCGTGCGCGACGCCTTCCGACCGCAGACATCCGGCGAACGCCTCGGCCTGGCGGTTCAGATCGGCGTACGAAATGGCCCATCCGGCCGGATCGACCACCGCGTCCCGGTCGGGCCACGTCGCAGCGCTGGCCTCCAGATACGCCGCCAGGTGTGTGACGCCCATCGCTGCTACCCCTGCTTCTTGCGCTCCACCAGCGCCGCGATGTCCTCGATGCGATCGAAGGTGTCGATGCCCGTTTCGTGCGCCTCGAGCTCGACGCCGAACTCGCGCTCGACGAAGCTCACCAGGCTCAGCGTCGCGAGCGAGTCGAGGATGCCGCTCGTGCGAAGCGGCGTGTCGTCCTTGAGATTGGCCGCCGACTCGCCAGGCAGGTACGTGGACAGGATGTACTGTCGCAGGGTCTCTTTGACGTCGCGCATCGAACCTCCTACAAGCCCAGAGCCTTGGCGATGATGTTCCGCTGAATCTCCGACGTACCCGAATAGAGCGAGCTGCCCACCGCATCGCGGACATCCCGCTCGATCTGCTGCTCGGTCATGTAGCCATACCCGCCGAAGATCTGGACGGCATCCAGGCTCGACTGGAGGAACGACTGCGACACATGGAGCTTGGCCATCGCGGCTTCGAGCATGGCGGGCTGGTTCCGATCCTTGAGCGCGCCAATCCGGTGCACGAGCGACCGGCTCGTCTCCAGGCGGACCTTCATGTCCACGATGCGATTGGCCACCGACTGGTTCTTGCCAATGGGCCGGCCGAACTGGATTCGTTCCCGCGCATGCGCGATGCACTCCTCCAGCTGGCGCTGCATCACGCCCAGACAGCTCGCCAGGATGCACCCGCGCTCCCATTCCATGGAACACTCGAAGACCTCGACGCCCCGTCCCTCGCGTCCGAGCCGCTGTGTCACTGGAATCCGGCAGTCCTCGAAGATCACCTCGGCCATCGGGGACGTGCGCAGGCCCATCTTGTGCAGCCGGCGCGAGATCGTCAGGCCCGGCGTGTCGCGCTCGATGATGAATGCCGTGATCCCCGTCACGCCGAGCGCCGGGTCGATCGTCGCATAGGCCACGAACAGGTCGGCCACCGGCGCATTGGTCACGAACATCTTCGCGCCGTTCAGCACGTAGCTGTCGCCGTCGCGCACGGCGCGGGTCCGCATGGCGAAGATGTCCGACCCGGCTCCCGGTTCAGTGGCGGCGTTGGCTCCGATCCGGGTCCCGTCGCAGAGACCGGGCAGGTAGCGCTCGCGTTGCACGCCGCTGCCATAGATCAGGATGGGGATCGAATTGGTCCACAGGTGGGCGTTCAGCGAGAAGAGCAGCCCCTGATCGCGCGTGCCGTAGCCGAGCCCCTCCATCACGGCGAGCAGCGAGGTGAGGCCCAGTCCCAGCCCGCCGTATTCCTTCGGGATGGGCATCGCGAGGACGCCGAAGTCCGCGCACTTCCGCCAGGCCTCGCGATCGAAGGTCTCCGACGCGTCGGCCGCGACCATGTCATGTGCCAGCGCTGCCCTGGCGAACGCCACGGCCGAATCCCGGAGCTGGTCCGGCTCGTCAATCAGGTCCATGTCTCGCATCCTGCCCCGCTACGGCCTCGGAGCCCACACCGGCGGCGTGCCCGTAGGCCGGAACCGATCGCGAATTGCGGAGTCGACCTCCGCGGAGACCTTTCCCAGGTTGGCGTCGAACAACACGACGCCCGGTGCAATCCGCCCGGATCGAAGCCCGTTGGCCAGCTCCCGCCTGTCCGCATCGGTCAGGCGCGCCCGCACGCCGGCGTGCAGAAAGTGATAGCGCCATGCGTGTGGACGAAACCACCCGTACCCGGTGAAGCCGTCGAGCACGGCAGCATGTTCGCCCGCCGTCAGCCGCTGCACCAGCTCCATCGCGGCCGCCTGGCGTTGGTTGTCGAGTCCAGCCATCCACCTGAGCTGTTGAGCCTGGTATGGGATCGTCGCCAGAACCACCGTGACAAGAGCCAGTATCGGCCGTTGTCCGCTCAGGCTTGCCGCGAGCAGGAGCAAGGCGACCAACGTCGCCGGGTAGGCCCAGGCCCCCATGAATGTCGGCCGCGCCCAGGCCAGGCAGAAGGCGAAGGCTGCCGCCACGGCCCATGCCGCCGACGTCCGCCATCCCGCGTGCGCAGCCCGAATCAGCAGATCCGCGGCGCTGACGGCCAGGAAGGGGAGCACCGGCAGCAGGTACTGGGGATAGGGGGTCGGAATCAGGAAGAGGCCCAGGCCCATCGAGAGGGAGACACTCACGATGGCAACGGCAGCGGTCCGAGACGCCTGGCTGCCCGTGCGCACCCGGCCCCAGACGCACGCCAGACCGAGCAGCCCCAGGGCCATCAACATCGGGTCCCGCGTGGCCAGCCAGGCAAGCGTCGTCCCCGCTGACGTTTCGCGGACCCATCCCAGGTTCTGGCCGAGCGTCGACGTCACCAGGGCTCCGCCGGCACCCCGAGCATGGAACCACAGGAAGATCGCGACAAGCGGCGTCGCCGTTCCTGCAGCGGCGATGGCGACCTCGACACCGCGGCTGCTCGCGTGGCGGGTCCCGTCCCGGGTCCACAGCCAGAGAAACAGTGCTGCGATCCCGGGTCCCGCCATCAGCAGTTTCTGGGTGAAGAGCAACGCCATCCCGAATGCAACACCCGAGCCGAAATAGCGCCATCGCCTGACCGGGGATTGGCCGAGCACGCCCGTCAACAGCAGCAGCGAGACGAGGCTGCACGCGGTCGCCGGCCCGTCCGGGCGGATCTCGATGGCCTTGCCCGTGAACACGATCGAGAACGACAGCAGGATGGCCGCCACGACGCCGCCCTCGGGAGTGCCCGTCAAACGGCTTCCGAGGGCCCACGTCAGGAGGACGATTATCAGCGTCCAGCCCCACATCTGAACGCGGGCCGCTCCAAGCGCCCGGCGAAGCGCGTGCGGATCCATGCCCGCCGTCCCGACGGGGGACGTCGCCGCGAGGAGCATCGGCAGCAGCGGCATGTGGTGCTCGTAGAAGTCGCGATACGGCACCTGCCCCTGGGCAATGCACCAGGCCGAGTGCAGGTGCTGGAATTCGTCCGGGTCGAATTCGCGGTGAGCCGACAGGGACCAGCGCACGCCAGCCGTGAGCAGCACGCAGACGACGCCCATGGCGAGCAGCAGCCCGCGGCGAGTCGTGGACGGAGGGCGGCCGGCCGGCGAGGTCATTCGAGGATTTTCGGTATCATCAGAGGATGCCGTCGGTGCGCCCCGGACGCGCGTCGGTTCTGCTCGCCTGCTCGGCCCTCGCTGTACTGGGTCCATTCGCCTCCACGTCCGCGCAGGCGCAAGGCCCCCGGAACGTGCTCGTCGTCGTCAACGCAAATAATGGCGACTCGGTGCGGATTGGAGAATACTACGTCGGGAAACGCCACATTCCCGGCGAGCAGCTGGTTCGGCTGACCGGACTTCCCGCCGACCCGCCGGATGGCATCGACCGCAGCGTGTTCGAGCGAGGCGTCGATCGTCCCATCGCGGACTGGCTGGTTCGACATCAGGCCCAGGACCGCATCCTCTTCATCGTGCTGACCAAGGGCATTCCCGTGCGGATCAACGGCGGGGCCCGCGGTGAGGATGCGGCGAGCGTCGATTCGGAGTTGGCGACGTTGTATCTCCGGCTGACCGGCGTCGCGGTGCCGCTCAAGGGCCCCTATCCAAACCCGTATTTCCTCGACGAGCAGGCCGGTCGACGAGGCGCGGCCGTTCAGTCGGCACGATCAGGCCATCTACCTGTGTCCCGGCTGGACGGTTACACCGTCGACGACGTGATCGGGCTGATAGACCGCGGAGCCTCGCCATCGCAGGACGGCCGTTTCGTGCTCGACGAGAAGTCAGCCTGGACCGACAAGGGAAACGTGTGGCTCAGGAACGCGGCCCGGCGCCTGAAGGCCGAGGGACTGTCGGACGACCGGGTCGTTCTGGACGAGTCGACGGCCGTCGTGACAGACCAGGTTGACGTCCTGGGCTACTACTCCTGGGGGTCGAACGACCCGGCGATCCACCGGCGGCAGTTCGGTCTGACCTACCGCCCGGGCGCGATTGGCGGGATGTTCGTCAGCACGGACGGGCGCACGTTCCGGGAGCCCCCGAAGGACTGGACGCTGCCGGGGTGGGACGAAAAGCAGTCGTGGTTCGCGGGCACACCGCAGTCGCTCGCCGGGGACCTCATCAGGGAAGGGATTACGGGGGTGTCAGCCAACGTTGCCGAGCCCCTGCTCGGGAATACCGTGAGGCCGGACATCCTGTTTCCGGCGTACGTGAAGGGCTTCTCGCTGATCGAGGCGTATTATCTCGCGATGCCGTCGGTCAGCTGGATGACCGTTGTCGTAGGAGATCCGCTCTGCGCGCCCTTTGCGAAGCCGGCCACGGAGACGACGGATGCGGACGTTCCCATCGATCCGTCCACGGAGCTCCCGCAGGTCTTTTCCGATCGCCGGCTGGCAGCCATGCCCGGAACCCGGGCGCCGGACCAGGCGTTGCGCCTGCTCCTCCGGGCGGACAGTCGCCTCGCACGCGGTGACAATGCCGGGGCTCGTGAGGATCTGGAACGAGTCACGGATCTGGCGCCGGCCCTGACCGGCGCGCAACTGCTGCTCGCCAGCCAGTACGAGGCGGCTGGCGCGTTCGATCGGGCGATTGCGGTGTATCGAAAGTTGCTGACCGCGACACCCGATTCGGCCGTTGCGCTGAACAATCTCGCGTTCGCCCTGGCCGTGCACAAGGGGCAGGTTGCCGAGGCGCTCCCGCTCGCTCGCCGGGCTCGGGAGCTGGCGCCGCAGTCCGGCGCGATTGCCGATACTCTTGGATGGCTCGAGCACCTGTCCGGGGATGACTCGAGCGCGGCCGCCACATTGTCGGATGCCGCTCGTCTGGCGCCGGACGTCGGGGAGATCCACCTCCACCTCGCCCAGTTGTACGCCGCCGGCGGCAACCGCGAGGGCGCCAGGCGCGAGCTCGCCGCGGCACTGGCCCTGGACCCGTCGCTCGAGGCACGCCCCGAAGTGCACTCGCTCGAGGCCCCGTGAGTTTCCGGGAGACGCTATGAACGACCATGGAGGTTCAGCGGTGACGAGGATTGCCGCCGCCAGGCGTGCCGCGTCGTGGGGGCTCCTGATCGCGCTCGCCGCGACGTCGTGTGCGCGGGATCCCGAGGAGCAGAAGCGCGCGTACGTTGCCAGCGCAGACACCTACGCCGCACAGGGCAAGAACGCCGAAGCGGTCGTGCAATACCGGAACGCACTCCAGCTCGATCCGCGCTTCGGCGAGGCGCACCTGAAGCTCGCGAAGGTGTATCAGGCACAAGGGGATTTCCCCAACGCCATACGGGAGTACGTCCGTGCGGCCGACGCTCTGCCCCGCAGTGTCGAGGCCCAGACGAGTGCCGCGGGGGCCCTGCTGCTGGCCCACCAGTTCGAGGATGCCAAGACGCGGGCCCGTGCAGCGCTCGCGCTGGATCCAAAGAGGGTCGACGCCATGATCGTCCTTGGCGACGCGCTGGCGGGCCTCCGGGATTTCGACACGGCGCTGAAGGAGCTCGAGGAGGCCACGACGCTCGACCCTTCTTCGGCGGCCGCCCACACGTCCCTCGGGAGCGTCCAGCTGGCTCGCGGGCGGGCAGCGGAGGCAGAGACGGCATTCAGGCAAGCCGTCGACGCCAATCCGAAGCTCCCGGAGGCCCGCATGGCCCTGGCTCACTTTCTCTGGGCTGCCGGACGCGTGCCCGAGGCCGAGCAGGCGTTGGCGCAGGTTCTGGCCCTCGAGCCGGGCAACCTGCTGGCACATCGGGCGCTTGCCCTCATCGACCTGACAACGGGCCGTGCACCGGATGCGGAAGCCCATTTCAAGGCGCTTGCCGCGCAGGATACCTCCAGAGCAAGAACCTGGACCCTGGCCCTGGCGGATTACTACGCCTTGCTCGGTCAGCCCAAGGCCGCCCTGAAGGTACTGGGCGAGCTCTCACGGGTCGAGTCAGCACGCCTGGCAGCGGAAACCCGGATGGCCGCCATTGAATACCAGACGAACGGGAAGCAGGCGGGCCGCAGGCGAATCGACGACGTGCTCGCCCGGAATCCGAAGAGCGTGCCCGCCCTCCTGGTCAAGACGCGCTTCGACCTGGCCGAGCATCAGTGGCAGGCGGCCTTGAAGACGGCATCGGCCGCCGCCGCGGCCGATCCCCATTCCATTCAGGCCAGATTCGTGCTCGGCACCATCCATCGTCTGCTGGACCAGCGCGAGGAAGCCATCGCCGCGTTCAAGGAAGTCCTCACGATGAATCCCCAGGCCACCGCCGCGCAACTGCAGTTGTCGGAGCTGAGCCTTGAAACGGGGGACCGACAGGCGGCGCTCGAGCTCGCCACCGACGCAGCCAGGAAGGCGCCGGCGAATCCGCGGGTGCAGCTGACCTTGGTACACGCGCAGCTCGCCTCCGGACGGCTGGCAGAGGCGCGGAAGTCGGCCGACGCGCTCGCCGAGCGGCTGCCCACGCTGGCCGCCGCCCACGCGGCGGTCGGCACCGTGGCGCTGGCCCGGAAGGATCTGAAGGCCGCCCGCCAGGCCTTCGGCCGAGCGGTTGAGCTGGACGGCGGCAATCTGGAAAGCCTCGAGGGCCTGATCCGGGTCGACCTGCTCGAGAAGAAGCCCGGCGCTGCCAGAGCCCTGATCGACCAGCGGCTCGCGCGGACACCAGGCGATGCCGCTGTTCTGGTCCTTGGCGCAAGAGTCGACATCGCCACCGGAGACCTGCCCGGGGCCGAAGCGCTGCTGCGCCGCGCCATCGAGGCCGACCCCTCCCATCTCGTCGCGTACAGCCTCTTGGGTTCGATCTACGCGCAGACACACCGGATGGCCGAGGCCCGGCAGAGCTTCGAGGCCATGCTCGCCCGCCAGCCGGACTCGGTCCCCATCAACACCATCGTTGCCGTGCTGTACGAGATGGGAGGCGATCGTCCGGAAGCGCGGCGGCGCTACGAGCGAATCCTGAAGATCGATCCTGAAGCCGCGGTTGCCGCCAACAATCTGGCGTACATCTATGTGGAGGACGGAGGCAACCTCGACATCGCGCTCAACCTGGCCCAGGTGGCCGCCCGGAAGCTGCCGGACAGTCCACAGGCGGCAGACACGCTGGGCTGGGTGTACGTCAAACGCGACCTGCCGACGTTGGCCGTGCCGCAACTGGAGCAGGCTGTCGCCAAGGCGCCGTCGGACGCTCTCCTCCGGTACCACCTGGGGGTCGCGCTGTCACAGTCGGGCGCCAGCATCCGAAGCAGGGAGGTGCTCCAGGAGGCGCTGCGCCTGAAGCTGAGTGGACCGGACGCCGATGCTGCGCGCGCGCTCCTTCAGGAGCCGTAGACCGCACGTCATTGAAATCTGCCTCGCCGACCAAAGTCTCTGCAACTGATGAACTTCCGCGGTCCGCGGTCCGTCCCTCGATGTCTTTAGGGCGATACTCGTCAAACCGAAAGGGCAACCCGCTTGCATAGGTAACCCATCTGCACGCCGAGCCTTGTCGCGAGGTTTAGTGCGCAGCAAGTGTGAAAAATTGTATTTACACTGGCTGAGCATTTCGCGATGATGCTGGACGCTCCCCGGTAAGCATGTGAGCTGAATACTGACCCGTCTCGGGACCCGTGGCCGATCGCCGGACTACCAAGCGCTTCGAGATCGTTGGCCGCCTGCCCGGGACTCTGGCGGCGGCGCGACAGGTACGGGTGCGGGACATCAGCCCGGGGGGCGCCCTGGTGGAAACGGCATTAACGCTGCGGCGCGACGACACCCTCAACGTGAGCCTGGACTCCGACGAGCGTTCGTTAACGTTCCGCGCGCGCGTCTGTTACGTTCGACCAGCCTCGGAACTGGGCCGGTACCTGGTAGGCCTCGAGTTCCTGGGCACGAGTACCGCAGATCTGGGCCTGCTCAGCAGATCAGCCACCGATGCTCCCGGCAGTTGAGTCGCCAGGTCCCGCGTTGATCGAGCGTCGCCGTTTCCCACGGAACTCCCCGCCGAGCGACCTCCGGCTGTCTGTGCCGGTGGTCGCGAGCGGCCAGGTCATGGACATCAGCGGAGGAGGGGCCCTCATCTCCTCCGAGGTCCGCATGAACGTGGGGGAGCGTGCACGATTGAATCTGCTGCTCAATGGCGCACCGTTCTCCGCCTGGGTGGAAGTGACCCGGGCGTCCGAGGGCACCCGCTCGGGCGGGCGCGTCCGGCACCACCTCGCGGTCGTCTTCCTGGCAGTCGACGAACGGAGTCAGCAGGTACTGAATCGCTTCCGCGGAGACACGGGCCAACCCTCCCCCGAATAGCTCCTTCCACTCCCACATGGACCGGAGTTTGCGTGTGGATCGAGCGAACGCCCGATTCAAGACGTAGCATGCGGGCCGGCTGGCCAGCGATCTGGCGGAAAGCGCCGAATCAGGACGGCTTTCGCTCGATCCAGAATCAGCGGTTGGATCTCACCTCTCGCAAATGGTTGACAAGAATCTCCCCACAGGCAGCCTTCCGGAGTCTCCGGACGTTGAACCGGAACGCCGGGACTTTCTGCGCCGCGCCGTCATCGTAAGTATCCCTGTCGTTCTGGCCAGCATCCCGGGACGGTCGGCCTGGGCCGGGTCTGCCACCTGGGGGGGCCGGGCCCCGAGCACGATTGCCGCCTGCCAACAGTCGACCTCGCCGTCAGGGTGCAAGAACAGGGCGTCAAGTCGAATATTTTAGCCCTGCGAGCACCCCAAGAATCCATGCCTGGCGGTCCCACCTGGCAGTGGCGAGCCGGCGATCCGGACCTTGAGTTCCGTCACTGGGGCGACGAAGATGAGTGGGTGGTCTACAGCCCACGATCCGGCGACGTTCACCTCCTGAACACCGCGGCCTGCCAATTACTGGTCGAGGTAGCACGCCGCCCCTTGACCGAGTCGGAGCTCGCGCAGTGCCTTGAAGGCCTGATGAGTCGTCCTCCGGCTGGAGACCTCGAGGAGGCGGTCCGGCAGGCCGTTCACGCGCTCGATCGGGCAGGGCTCGTCGAGCCGGTCGGACTGTGATCGTCGGTTCCCTTCCAGCCGATCGACGGCGCGGTCTTCTCGCTGGCGTGGGATTGATGGTCCAGATCGGCCCGTTTGCCGTACGGGTCCGCTCACCCTTCCGATCCGTCCAGGACTACGTCGCCTCCCATTACGCCGATTTCGAGGTCCTGAACGAGGGCGGCGCGCACCTTTCCGTGCGAGTCGGGCCTCCGGGGATCGTTCGATCGTGGATCCGTCCCCAGGCGGCGTTCACGGTCAACGGTCGGAGGGCGTTCAAGCCGATTTCAGCCACGCTGGCCCCCGGCCTCCTCGAGTGGGGACTGAACTGGGCGATTGGCACCCAGATTCACCACGTGATTGTCGTCCACGCCGCGGTCGTGGCGCGCGGGGACCGGGCCGCCATCCTGCCGGCGCCACCCGGCTCAGGAAAGAGCACGCTGGCCGCGGCGCTGGCATTCGGGGGTTGGCGGCTCCTCTCCGACGAGTTCGCGGTCGTGGACACGGCCACTGGCGATCTCATCCCGGTACCCAGGCCCGTGGCACTGAAGGGGCCGTCGATTCAGTTGATGAGGGGGCGCGTCCCCGATATCCGCTTCGGGCCACTCCTGCAGGACGTGGACAGGCCACCGACCCGGTACGCCGCTCCGCCGGCGACGGCAGTCCGTGAGTCGCAGAATCGCGCACGGCCCGGCTGGATCGTGGTCCCGCAATGGCGGGCGGGCGCCTCGACCGCCCTCACGCCCGTCACGAAGGCACGGGCGCTCAGTCACCTGGCCGACAGCTCGTTCAACTACAACCTGGTTGGCCCCGCAGGGTTTGCTCGCCTGGCCGATCTCGTCGACCACTCCCCCTGCTATTCGTTGTCATACGGCGACCTCGACGGGGCGCTCACGGCTTTCGACCGTCTGTCGACGGAGGGACAGGGTCTTCCGATGGAGTCAGCGTCGTGACGGCGGCCTCTACGCTGCTGATTGACGTGCTGCGGGATCCGCAACGGCTGGCCGCGCTCGACACGTCGCGCTGGGAAGACCTGCTGCAGGAGGCCGACGACGCCCGGCTCCTGGGCCGCATCGTCCACGAGGCGGACCATCTGGGTCTCCCCGCGCGGTCGCCCCAATGGCTCGTCGAGCGGCTGAACGGCGCTCGAGCCCTGTCCGCCGAGTCGGAACGGGCCATCCGGTGGGAAACGCGACGACTCGCGCGCGCGTTCTTTGGGCACTCCTTCAGGTGGGTCCTGCTGAAAGGGGCGGCGTACGTGGCCGGCGGGCTGCCGCCCGCCCGTGGCCGCCGGGTGGCCGACATCGACGTGCTCGTGCCCGAGCAGGCCCTTGCCGAGGCCGAAGCGGCGCTGCTCGAACAGGGCTGGGAGTTCCCTCCCCACAGCGAGTACGACGAGCAGTACTACCGCCGCTGGATGCACGAACTCCCTCCGCTGGTGCACCCGGACCGCGGGTCCATCATCGACCTCCATCACGCCATTCTGCCGAGGACCAGCCGGCTGCGGCCCTCGACCGACCGGCTCCTGGCACGAGCCGTGGAATCCGGGCCGACCTTCGTGCTCTGCCCGGCGCACATGGTCCTGCACGCGGCGGCACACCTGTTCCATGACGGAGAAATCGGCGGAGCCATCCGTGATCTGGTCGATCTGGACGCGCTCTTCAGGCACTTCGCTGCCGAGGCTGACTTCTGGAATGGGCTTCTGGCCGAAGCAGTGGAGCTGGAGCTCGAGCGGCCGGCCTTTTACGCGGTTCGATATGCCGACCGACTTCTGGGCACCCCGGTGCCTCGTGAAGTCGAGGAGCGATTGCGGGCGTGGGCACCCACGGCGCCAGTCCTCTGGTTGATGGACGGGTTGGTCGAGCGCACCCTTGCGGGCCAGCTCTCAGCCGGTGCGCGCGCGTCGGTGCTGATGCTGCAGGCGCGGTCCCAATGGCTCAAGATGCCGCCGTGGCTGCTGGCGCGGCACCTGGCTCACAAGGCCACCGTTCTGCGCGGCTGAGGGCCGTACAGAGAAAAGGGCACCGCGGAACCGGTGCCCTGGTTGAACGACGGTCGGAACCTCAGTGACGGATACGCCGCCGCAATCCGGTGGCCGCCCCCAGCAGGCCCGTCCCCAACAGGAACAGCGAGCCCGGCTCCGGCACCTCGGCTCATCCGGTGGCGGAGGCGGTATCAACGCCGAGCCTCCAAGCGCCCATTCCTCGAATCCGTCCGAGATGCCGTAGTTTCCGTGGGGAACGTCCACCCTCCACTGCCGTTCGTCTGCTCGTCCACGGCACCAAATGCGGAATACAGGTAAACGAAATCGGTCGACATGCTCCGGTAAACAGGGACTGGGGAACGAGCAACCTCATGTCGGCCCGACCGCTCCCGGTCTCCAGGTCATAGTTCAGCAGAACCGTCGTGCCTGATCATGTTGTAAACTGGTCGTCCCACGCGGGCAGCGGCGTGCCGCGACTGGTTGGCCATCGTGCTCGTGATGATCGTCAGCGCGTCGAGGGACAGATACTTGTCGTTGCAGCGTTGTTGGCTTCGTTGATGTCCAGGAGGAATTCGTAGTAGTTGACCCCAAGCATGCCCGACGGTGCCGTCTCCCACGACGCCGGTGAGCTCGCTGACCTGGATCTCATGGTTGAAGGTATTGGAACTGCCGTTGTCCAGAACGTTGTTGACGGTCGTGTTGTAGGCGTGTCTCCGTCGTCTTGCTGTTGCTGTCAACCTGGACGAAGGCCGGAAATACGCCCGTTCCGGACAGCGTCGCGCCCTGGACGAAGTACGCCGTCCCGTCGGTACCGCTCGCCGCAGACGTCGTCAGGTCGATCGTGGAGGCGCGAACGGAGCCCGGCAGCAGCACGGCCACCGCCGCAACGGCAAGACTGGGGAGCAGTATCTTACGCATGGTTGTGCCCTTTGCAAACATCGCAAACAGCACGTCAAGCAATGCCCTTGCCCGCCTTGCCGCGCACGTGCGCAACGAGCTAACTACCCAATTTTCAATGTGTTGAATAGCATCAGCCTCCGGGCCACCAATCAAAAGCCACCTGAGAGGATGACATTACTCCTCGGCTCAGCGTCCATTGAGAGGCACGCCACGGCGTCACTTGTGACGGCCACTGCCGCTGCCTCCTCCCTTCGTCTTCCCGGCGGCCTGGTTGACGGTCACGGTGATTCCGGCGATGGTCACGCTGGCGGAACGTGACGAGCCCGAGTTCGAAGGCACCGAAACCGCCGCCGTGCCGGTCGAGGACCCGGACCCCGTCACGGTTGCCCATGAAGCGGGCGAGGAAGACGCCCACGCGCACCCGCTGGTCGTCGAGACGCCCACGCTCTGGGCTCCTCCCGAGGCGGGGAAGCTCAGCGCGCCTGGCGACACGGTGAAGGTGCACGACTGCGTCTGGCTCGACCCCGACTGACCGACATTGACCGTGTGACCCGCAACGAGGACCGAACCCGACCGCGCCCCGCCCCCGTTCGATGAGACGGTGACCGTGGCACTTCCAGAACCCGATGTCCCGCCGGTCGCGGAGGCCCAGGAAAGGCTCGACGAGGCGCTCCAGCTGCACCCCGCTGGTGCGCTCACCGACACGGTGGCTGATGACGCGCCAGACTGGAAGCTGAGCGATGACGGAGACACGGTGAAGCTGCACGTCGGGGTCCCGTCCGCAGCACTGCGGAAGGCCGAGACGACCCCTGCGGTGTTCGCGAGGGCCCGCGCGTTGTCCTGCGACGAGGCGCCCGTCGGCAGATTGTTGAACTGGATCGACGGGCTCGACAGGTACGGCACTCGCGTGGCCGACCCATACGACAACACGGTCCTGAACACACCACCCGGATCCTGATAGCCGTAGGCGTACGAGTACCGACGGCGTCCCCGTGGCATTGCCCGGGTCGTGGTGCAGCCCTTCGTTGTGCCCCACTTCGTGCGCGTAGGAGAGATACCCGGCGGCGCAGGTCCTGTCGACGATGTTGAAGGCGCTGCTGGCGAAGGACGTGCTCGGACTGCCCATCAGGTACCCGAGACCGCAGTAGCCGGCGCCCGCGTACCCCTGGCCAATCAGCGTCACGACATCCGCGCCATACTGGTCGCGCAACGAGTGCACGGCGTCGAGGGACCCATCGCCATTGCCCCGGAGCAGCGACAGGTCGCCCACCATGTTCGTCGGTGTCTCGGTGAAGGGGAGCTCCCCGCTGTAGACCAGTCGAAGCTGCACGTGCTCGAGGCTGTTCGCGTAGGTGAGGTTGGCGTTGGCCACCGCCGAGAGGATCAGGCTCTGGATGGCATTCGTTCCCCCGGCGGCAGTGCGGGCGGCCGGCGTCCAGGCCACCAGCACGTCGATCTGGGTGGACCCGTCCGCGGTCACCGTCGCCGAGCCCGTCGAGCTCGATTCGCCGGTCGTGCCGCTTGCGTTCCCGCCGCGGTCGGCCGGGGGCAGCGATTCGTCTTCCGCGGGGAAGGCCGCGGCATTGAGCTCCGCGACAGTGTAGTCGCCAGCGTCCGCCGGTGTGATCTCGAACGAGCGGCCGTCGAGGAATACCGTGCCGGTCGCAACGCCGTTCACGACGGCAAAGGTCACGAACCCGTTGTCATCCGTGCGGCCGTGCCAGACGTAGGCATTCCGCCCCGGCTGCTCCACCTTGGTTCTGCGCACACGGCGTTCGGCATTGTCGAACAGGTTCAGGATGAACTCCGGCGAGTTCAGCACGTCGAACCGCAGGTGCGCCCTCCGCGCCTGGTGGTTCCTGGCGTTCGCGGGCACGCGAGCGTTCGATCGCGGTGGATCGAAGAGCCGTGGCCCCGATTGCGCCTGCAGCCCGATCCCCGATGTGAGGGCGGCGCACACGAGCAAGATGAGAGCGGGAATGGAGACTCGGACGGATGGACGCATCGACTTGACCTCGCAAGGAACCGTACTGTTGCGAGGTCAGCCATTGCAGGCCGCGCGCCACGAGGGTCATCGAGTAGAATCAACAGCTTGGCGGGTGCGGGAGCTCGGAAACGTGCGCGGGCTGACGGAATTCCTTCCGGCGGATCACGATTTCGTAATCGGCGAATCCCGTTCGGATCTCCCGGCCGCGACTCGCGCTGAACAGTCGTTGGCGCGTGGCAGGTGAGCATGGTGTCGCGCCGACTGGTGCTGTTGACCCTGGCGGGACTGTTCATCGCATTCGCCGCATATGGGAGCTTCGTACCGCTCCATCTCCGGCACGTCGCGGTGAGAGCGGCCTGGCAGCAGTTTGCCGCGACGCCGCTGGTTCCCTGGGCCGTCGCGTCGCGCAGCGACTTCATCACGAACGTTCTCCTGTTCGTGCCCATCGGCTACTTCCTCCTCGGCGGACTCGCGGGCCGATCCAGGCGGCTGGCATTGGCCCTGGCCGCCCCGACAGTGCTGGTGGCCGCGGGTTTGAGCGTGGCGATCGAGTTCGGTCAGAGCTTCGTCATCGATCGCACTCCTTCCTGGAACGACGTGCAGGCCGAGTCCCTCGGGGCGCTCCTGGGGACGCTCCTCTGGGTGGCACTCGGCAGGGTCTCGGCGGACTGGCTCGCGCACCTGTTTCATTCCGACTCCGAGCGCGATCGCGTCTATCGAGCGCTTGGCCTGTACGTCGCGGTCTGGATAGTGCTGGGCCTGCTGCCGTTTGATTTCACCATCCGCCCGCAGGAGATCGCGGAAAAGCTTCGCGAGGGCCGGATCGTGCTCCTTCCGTTCGGTCCAGGGACCACGCTCCGTGATGCCGGCGGCACGCTGCTGATGGCGATCCCGCTCGGCGCATTCGGGGCCGTCCGAGCCCGCGGCGGGCGAACCGCTCGATCCGTGCTCCTGGGCATCGGCGTCGGCGTGGTGATCGCGTGGGCAATCGAGGTGGCCCAGGCCTTTTCGTTTTCGCGTGTTGCCGACGTGACGGACGTGCTCATGAACAGCGCCGGCGTCGTGAGTGGCGCATTCCTGGCGGCACTCTGGCCTGGCCGCTCGTCGGATGCGGCGAAGCACGACCCCGCGTTCAGGGTGTGGCCGCTGGCGGTTCTCGTGGTGTGGTGTGTCGCGCTGGCGATTCGACATTGGAGTCCGTTCAACTTCGTGACGGATCCGGCGGTCATCAAAGAGCGGTTTCCGCTGATGATGCGCGTGCCGTTCTACAGCTACTACTGGGGGTTCGCTCCCGACGTGCTCGCGGACGCGACGACCAAGCTCCTGATGGGCGTACCCGTCGGCGGCCTGCTGCGGCTGATCTGGCAGCCGTCTACGCGGCTCGGGCGCACGCTCATCGCGGTGGCCATCGTCGCGGCCTCCGGCGCGTTGTTCCTGGTCCTCGAGCTCGGGCAGGTGCTGCTGCCGACACGGGTGCCCGACCAGACCGATGTCTATATAGGCACCGCCGGCGCGGTGATTGGCATGGCGCTGGTCGGACTGATCACCCGCCGGCGCCCGGAGGGCGTCCCTGCGGCGAGCCCTCCCGTCGACGTAAGGTGACGATCGAGACGTCCGGCGGACAGTTGAGCCTGATCGGCAGCAGCACCGTGCCCACGCCCCGGCTGACGAACAGCTCGGTGCCGCCGGCCGACAGCCGGCCGGCCGCTATCGGAAACTTGCGCGCGGCAATCGCACCGAGCCCCGGCAGCACGATCTGCCCGCCGTGGGTGTGGCCGGACAGCACCGCCGGGATCCCCAGCTGCCTGGCCTCATCGAACCGGCGCGGGTCGTGAGCCAGCAGCAGAACCGGCGCGGTCGCTCCCGCGACGACCCGCGCGATCTCCTGCCGGGTCTTCGTCCAGAAGCGAACACCCGCCAGCTCGAGCGCCGCTCCGTCCCGCGTGACGCGATGCCGTGCGTCCTTCAGGACGTCGATCCCTCTTCGAGCAAGAGCTCCGGGGACGATCCGGTCATCGTCGTGATTGCCGAGGACTGCGACGACGCCGAGCGGTGCGTTCAGCCCCGCCACGAGGTCGGCCACCGGTTCGGCGTATCGAAGATCCTGGTACGAGACGTAGTCCCCGCCGAGGATGATCAGGTCGGGATGCTCCGCGGTCGTCATGGCGAACGCGCGGCGGATGTCCTCCGCCGGCACGAGCTCGCTCAGGTGCAGGTCCGTCACGAAGCCGATCCGCAGGCCGTCAAGCGCCTCGGCCAGGCCGGTCACCGGCACTTCGGTTCTCACCAGTTGCAGGTCGTGCCGCGCCCAGTAGTACCCATGGAACCCGGCCCCGAAGGCCACGCCGGTGCCGGCGGCCGCGAGCGCCTTGAGCGCGGTTCGCCTGCTGAATGGGGGCCGCATGCTCCCCAGAATACGCGACGGGACCCCGGGGGCCGGCGCGGGTCCTGGAGTATATTTTCTCGTGCCCATCGACCTCGAGTCACAGATCACGCGCCTCGCGCGGGGATGTGTCGACGTCGTCCGCCTGGACGACCTGCGCGATCGACTCGCGCTGAACCGGCCCCTGATCGTCAAGGTCGGGTTCGACCCCACGGCGCCCGACCTCCACCTGGGTCACACCGTGCTCATCCGGAAGATGAAACACTTCCAGGACCTCGGCCACACGGTCGTGTTCGTCGTCGGCGATTTCACGGCGATGATTGGCGACCCGACGGGCCGGTCGAAGACCCGGCCGCCGCTGACGCTCGCCGAGATCGAGCGCAATGCCGAGACCTACAAGGCCCAGGTGTTCAAGCTGCTCGATCCGGAGCGCACGCTGGTGGAATTCAACAGCCGCTGGCTCCTTCCGCTGGGGAGCGACGGGCTGATCAGGCTGGCAGCGAAATACAACGTGGCGCAGATGCTGGAGCGGCGCGAGTTCCGGCAGCGGTACGACGCCGGTCAGCCGATCGCCGTGCACGAGTTCCTCTACCCGCTCGTCCAGGCCTACGATTCGGTGGCGTTGCGGGCCGATGTGGAGCTCGGTGGCACCGACCAGCTGTTCAACCTCAACGTCGGCCGCGACATCATGCCCGCCTACGGCCTGCCGCCACAGATCGTGATGACAACGCCGCTGCTGGAGGGACTCGACGGCGTCGAGAAGATGTCGAAGAGTCTCGGCAACTACGTCGGTGTGACCGAGACTCCCGTCGAGATGTTCGGCAAGCTGATGTCGATCAGCGACGATCTGATGTGGCGCTACTACGTCCTGCTGACCGACTCGTCGGCATCCGAGGTCGCGGCGCTCGAGCAGCGTGTCGCCGCTGGAGCACTGCATCCTCGTCAGGCGAAGGTCGATCTGGCGCGTTCGGTCGTCGCCGAGTTCCACGATGCCGCGGCCGCAGACGCTGCGGCCGCCGAGTTCGACCGCGTGCACGCCCGGGGCGAGCTGCCGTCGGACGTGCGCGAGGTGCGCGTCGAGTTCGGCGCCGAGCCCTCACGCGCGCTGACCCGGATCATGGTGGACGCCGGGCTCTCGCCGTCGGCATCGGATGCCGGACGCCGCATTCAACAGGGCGGCGTCAAGATGGACGGGCAGCGGGTGAGCGATGCACGCAGTCGCCTGACTCCTGCGCAACTGCCTGTGGTGCTGCAGACCGGACGTCACGCGGTGAGGCTGGTGCCGTGAGCGTCTAAAGTCATCCATTGCGGCGACCTGGCCGCGGTGTCGCGCGGAATCCTTCACGAAACTGCGGACCATGGCGCTCAGTGCCTTGGGCACGCTTGCTGCAGAGGTACGGACATCCGGGCGCTCAACCGACGCCCCCAGATCCCAAATGGCGAGGCGCCATCCATGACGTCACGAGTCGTTGCAGCCCTTGCGGCCGTCGTTGCCTTTTCGAGCCCGGCCTCCGCAGCTCCCGTGTACGATTTCAGCAGCCTGAGCGGTGGCACCGTGACCAACCTGGGTCCGGACGAGCTCCTGCCAGGCGGGATCACAGGGTCTGCGTTCTACCTGAACGGGACCTGGCAACCGTCGGCGCTCATCGTGCGGAACGAAGGCCCGGATGACCAGGGCCTTGGCGTCTGTTCCGAACCAACGGGGTGCTATCCGACCAGCGGTACCGGCGGTGGCGATTGGAATGAGCTGTCGCAGCTCTCGTACCACGAAGCAATCCTCCTGACGCGCCCGGACAACACCTTCTGGACCGGGCTGTGGCTGTCATCGCTCGACGACAACGACGGCAGCTCGTCGCAGGGCCTGGAAAACGGCGTCCTCTACTGGGGTAACACCAGCGACGTGGGTGCGCTCATCGCCTTGGGCAACTCGCTCTCCTTCAGCTACCCGGCGTTTGGTGGAAGCCTTGTCGAGGGCCAGCTCGTCCTGGGGGCCGGATTCGACTCGTTCGCGAAGTACGTGCTGTTCATGCCAGGTGGAATCGTTGGCGACAACAACGACTACCTCGTCTGGGGCGCCAGCCTCGGCTCTCCCCAGGGTGACCTGCCGCCGGTGCCCGAACCCGCCTCGCTGCTGTTGCTCGGCTCCGGGCTCGTCGCTCTCCGTCACGGGCGCCGCGCGACGCGCCAGCGCTGACGATTGAGGCAGTCTTTCCGCCATTCGCGCCCGGGGGACCAGCGTCCTGGCTGGGCCGCCACCGAAGCCTGCGCGCTGGGCCGCGCCGGCCGCAAGCGGGCCACGTGAACTGCCGTCCGAGTTGCGCGAGGAGCGGGTCGCGTTCGGCGCGAGCCCTCACGTGCGCTCCTCCTTCTTGCGCCGGGCAACACGGCGCAGAAAAGGAGGCTTTTGTCGCCGTCAAGGGTGACATAAGGGACCTCGGAAGGGCGCTGGCGTGCGGGCTGACACTACATCCTTCGATATAGCGCGGATCGGCATCGCCCGGCGCCATGGCCTGACTGTTGCTCTTGGCAGTGCTCGCTGGGTTGTGTGGGCGTTTTGAAGAGGCAATCTCGAATGCGGACCATTTACCGGGTGATTTTTGCGGCAGCGGTCACGTGGCTGGCGGGAGCGTCCGGGGCCAGTGCATCCTCGATCACCATCACGCCCACGACGGGACTGACGTTTACGCTGGAAAATCTGGGCCTCTCCAGCACGCAGTACACTGGCGACGCTCTGACGCCGGATGACACCTACGACATCAAGGTGACGCTGA
>CAWIMD010000003.1:0-382500 GCA_963837165.1 Vicinamibacteria bacterium | reverse complement strand
GTGGAGGGCAGAGAAGTGACCCTGCCGGCATAAGTAGCGAGAAGAGAGGTGAGAATCCTCTCCGCCGTAAGCCTAAGGATTCCTGCGGAAGGTTCGTCCGCGCAGGGTTAGTCGGGACCTAAGGTGAGGCCGAAAGGCGTAGCCGATGGACATCCGGTTAATATTCCGGAACTACCTGGAAGGCGTTATCACGATGGGGGGACGCAGGAGGTTAGCCGGGCCTACGATTGGAAATGTAGGTTCAGGCGTGTAGGGGGATCCGCCAGGCAAATCCGGCGGGTCGCATACCCTGAGGCGCTATGGCGAGGCCGAAAGGCCGCAAAGCCGGTGACACCACGCTGCCGAGAAAAGCCTCTAAGGAGCATTCCAGGTACCCGTACCGCAAACCGACACAGGTAGGCGAGGAGAAAATCCTCAGGCGCAAGTGAGAACCCTCGTTTAGGAACTCGGCAAAATAGCCCCGTAACTTCGGGAGAAGGGGTGCTCCAGTAGCGTCAGTGGCCGCGCGCCACGAAGCGTGAAGGAGTTGCAATAAAGAGGCCCAAGCGACTGTTTACTAAAAACACAGGGCTCTGCGAAGTCGAACACGACGTATAGGGTCTGACGCCTGCCCGGTGCCGGAAGGTTAAAGGGAGAGGTTAGCCGCAAGGCGACGCTTCGAGCTGAAGCCCCGGTAAACGGCGGCCGTAACTATAACGGTCCTAAGGTAGCGAAATTCCTTGTCGGGTAAGTTCCGACCTGCACGAATGGCGTAACGATTTGGGCGCTGTCTCAACGAGGGACACTGCGAATTTGTGGTACCGGTGAAGACGCCGGTTGCCCGTCACAAGACGAAAAGACCCCGTGCACCTTTACTACACCCTAGTAGTGAATGCTGGCGCGTTATGCGCAGGATAGGTGGGAGACTTTGAACCCAGGCTCTCGGGCTTGGGGGAGTCAACGGTGAGATACCACCCTTAGCGCTCCGGCGTTCTAACCGCGACCTGTTATCCAGGTCCGGGACACTGCTAGGCGGGTAGTTTGACTGGGGCGGTCGCCTCCTAAACTGTAACGGAGGCGCACGAAGGTTCGCTCAGGCTGTTTGGAAATCAGCCGGAGAGTGCAAAGGCATAAGCGAGCTTGACTGCGAGACTCACAAGTCGAGCAGGTGGGAAACCAGGTCTTAGTGATCCGGTGGTTCCGTATGGAAGGGCCATCGCTCAACGGATAAAAGGTACGCCGGGGATAACAGGCTGATCTGAGCCAAGAGTCCACATCGACGCTCAGGTTTGGCACCTCGATGTCGGCTCATCGCATCCTGGGGGTGTAGCAGCTCCCAAGGGTCCGGCTGTTCGCCGGTTAAAGCGGTACGTGAGCTGGGTTTAGAACGTCGCGAGACAGTTCGGTCTCTATCTGTGATGGGCGCAGGAGATTTGAGGGGGGCTGACCTTAGGACGAGAGGACCGGGTTGGACGCACCTCTAGTGTACGAGTTGTCGCGCCAGCGGCAGCGCTCGGTAGCTAAGTGCGGAAGGGAGAAATGCTGAAAGCATCTAAGCGTGAAACCCTCCCCGAGATGAGATCTCCCCAGGCCGTAAGGCCTCTGAAGGCTCCTGGAAGACGACCAGGTGATAGGCCAGGTGTGTAAGGCCAGCGATGGCTTGAGCTAACTGGTACTAATCAGCCGTGAGGCTTGACCATATTCCCATTGTTCGGCCGAACTGACGTTCGGCCCGAACGAATGCACAAGGCGGGTGTGTGGTCGGATAACTATCGTTGCAGGGTATTCGGACGAGTTTCCCGGTGGTCACAGGGGCAGGGTCACACCCGTTCCCATTCCGAACACGGTCGTTAAGCCTGCCACCGCCGATGGTACTGCATCCGCAGGGGTGTGGGAGAGTAGGTCGCTGCCGGGATTGTTTCTCCACGAGGCCCGATGCTTGGAAGAGCATCGGGCCTTTTTTTGTACCGGGACGCCAGCGCGAAGCTCGGCCGCACGCGCCTGTAGTAGTCTCGATCGGTGCGGCCCGCCTTCAATTCCTCGCGCGAGCGCCTGTACCTGGAGAACGCGGCGTTCGCGGCGAGCATCCCCGCCGGCGCCCTTGTCCTCGATGCCGGCGCCGGCAGCGCCCCCTACAAGCCGCTCTTCGCCCACGCCCGCTACGAATCGGCCGACTTCGAGAAGGTCAACAAGCCGTACGCGAGCCAGACCTACACCTGCGACCTGTCGGCAATCCCCGTCGAAGAGGACCGGTTCGACGCCATCATCTTCAACCAGGTCATGGAGCACCTGCCCGAGCCCGCGCAGGTGCTCACCGAGCTCCACCGCGTGCTCAAGCCGGGCGGCCGGATGATCTACTCGGCGCCGCTGTTCTACGAGGAGCACGAGCGGCCGTACGACTTCTACCGGTACACGCAGTACGGCATCCGCCACCTCTTCGGAAAGGCCGGGCTGGCGATCGAGCGGCTCGACTGGCTGGAGGGCTACTTCGGCACCCTCGGCTACCAGTGGACGACGGCGTCGCGCGAGCTGCCGCGGCACCCCAGGCACTACGGTGGGGGCGCCAGCGGCCTCGTCATGAGCGCGACGTCTCTGCTCGTGCGGCCCGCCCTTCGCCTGCTCGGCGCCGCCATGCACCGTCTCGAGATGCGCAACAAGATTACCTGGGCCGGCTATCCCAAGAATTACGTCGTGATCGCCCGCAAGCCTTGAGGGCCCTAAGTGAACCTCTGGCGGAAATACAGGGCCGGCGTTACGATGAGTTTCCATGACGGAGGACTGATGAGATTCGCCCTACCAGTGTCGGTGATCGTGCTGGCCGCGGCCGTGTCCGCCGTGCTCTACGGCCAGACTCAGCGGATCGAGCCCGCGAGGATCGCATACGTGAGCGCGCAGCGCATCCTCCGCGAGTCGCCCGCGGCGAAAGCCGCGTTGACAAAGGTGCAGACGGCACAACGGGATCGCGTGGCCGATATCCGGAAGAAGCAGGGTGAGCTCGAGGCGACGCGCAGAGAGCTCGCCGCCGCGAAGGATGCGGCCAGCCGGTCGACGCTCCAGAAGCGTGAAGAAGGGCAACGGATGGAGCTCGAGCGCGCCGCCGCGGAGGCCCGCTCGGACCTGCAGACCGAACAGCGCGAATTGCAGGGCGAGTTGCAGCGCCTGCTTGGCCCGGTCCTCACCGACATCGCACGCGAGCGGAACCTGCAGGCGGTCCTCAACGCCGACTTCAGCGTGATGTGGGGCGTCAAGGAGCTGGACCTCACGGCAGAGGTGATCGAGCGGCTGAACAAGGGGACGCAGGACAAGGCAAAGGAATAGGCGTCGGCTTTGATTGAGGTTGACCGGGTGACCCGGCGCTTCGGCGGGCGAAGCGCCGTCACGGCACTCGAGGACATCACCCTGGCGATCCCATCCGGCCAGATGGTCTCGATCGTCGGCCCGTCCGGCTCGGGCAAGTCCACGCTCCTGAATCTGCTGGGCGCGCTGGATCGCCCGACCTCCGGCGAGATCCGAATCGACGGCCACTCTCTCGCCGCGCTCTCCGACGATGGCAGGACGCGGGTGAGGCGCGACAAGATCGGGTTCATCTTCCAGTTCTTCAACCTGCTGCCGACGCTCACCTGCGTCGAGAACGTGGGCCTTCCCCTGCACCTCCGCGCATGGCCCCGCAAGCGCGTCGCCGAACGCGCGCGCGAGCTGCTCGCCCTCGTCGGTCTCGCCGACCGCCTCGACCACCTGCCGGATGAGCTCTCGGGCGGCCAGCGCCAGCGCGTCGCGATTGCACGCGCCCTGTCCGCCTACCCGCCCATCCTGCTGGCCGACGAGCCGACCGGCAACCTCGATTCCCAGACCGGCCAGGAGATCCTGGCGCTCGTTCGCGATCTGCACCAGCGCCTGCAGGCGACCATCGTGATCGTCACCCACGACTCCGGGGTGGCCGAGAGCTGCGAACGGACCCTCACGATCAAGGACGGGCGCATCGTCGAGGACGTCACGCGGTGAGGCTCCTGGAACTGATCAGCTGGCCGTACGCGCGGAGGCACGTCCTCCGGACGGCGCTCACCGTGGGCGGGGTCGTGCTCGGTGTGGCCGTGTTCGTCGCGATGCACACCGCGAACCGCAGCGTGCTTGCCGCCTTCTCGCAGACGATCGACCGGATTGCCGGCAGGACCGATCTGCAGATCACCGCGGGCGACACCGGGTTCCCGGAGGAAGTGCTCGAACGGGTGCAGGGCGCCTCCACGGTTGCCGTGGCCGTGCCGGCCATCGAGGCGGTTGTCGAATCGGGCCTCCCGGGGCAGGGCACATTGCTGGTGCTCGGCATCGACATGACCGGCGATCGCAGCCTGCGGGACTACGATCTCGAGAGCGGCGACGAGTCGATCGTGGACGATCCGCTCGTGTTCCTCGCCCAGCCGGATTCGCTGATCGTATCGACCGAGTTGGCCGAACGACACCAGCTTCGCGCCGGGAGTCACCTGACCCTGCGAACCGCGCAGGGGGCGAGGCAGTTCACGGTGCGCGGCATCATGAAGCCGGCGGGCCTGGCGACGGCGTTCGGCGGCAACCTGGCCATCATGGACGTGTACGCGGCGCAGAAGATGTTCGGGCGCGGCCGCACGTTCGACCGCATCGATCTCGCGGTGAAGCGGGGAACGAGCATCGTGGACTGCCAGCGCGAGCTGCGCGGCCTCCTCGGACCGGGCTTCGAGGTTCAGCCGCCGGCCAGCCGAGGCCGCCAGGCCGAGACGATCCTGGCAGGGTACGGCGTGATGGTGGACATCTCGAGCGCCTTCGCGCTGTTCATCGGGATGTTCATCATCTACAACGCCTTTGCGATTGCGGTCACGCAGCGGCGGTCCGAGATCGCGATTCTCCGTGCGCTCGGCGCGACCCGCCGACAGGTGGGCTGGCTGTTCCTGGCCGAGAGCGCCGTGCTGGGGACGGTGGGATCGCTGGCCGGACTGGGCCTCGGCGTTGCGGCCGCGCGCGTGACGGCGGCCGCAATCGGCAGCCTGGCCGGCGACCTCTACGGCGTCGCGCAACAGGCCGGGGACGTCGCACTGCAACCCGGGCTGCTCGCCCTGGCCGTGGTGGCGGGCATCGCCACGAGCCTGGCGGCGGCGGTGGTTCCCGCACAAGGCGCCTCGAGGGTCGATCCGGTGCAGGCCCTGCAGAAGGGGCGACAGCAGACCTACTCGGCTCGGGAACACCGCGTGCGCCTGATCCTGGCCGCGGCGGCGGCCGCAACGTCCCTCGGATGTCTGGCGTCCGACACGCGGGCGATCTTCTATCTCGGGTACGTGCTCGCGCTTGGCACCACCATCCTCCTCGGCCCGGCGCTGACAGGAGCCCTGGCGCGTGCGATCCGGCCCTTGCTCATCTGGCTCCGGCCGGTGGAGGGTGCGCTCGCGGCCGACAGCCTCGTCCAGGCGCCGCGCCGTACCTCGACGACCGTGCTGGCGTTGATGCTGTCGCTGGCTCTGGTGATCGCCTTCGCGGGCATGGCGCGTGCCAGCTACGACTCGATCGTCGACTGGATGAACACGACGCTCAACCCCGACCTGTTCGTGATGCCGTCGCCCAGGCTGGACCTGCGGACCACGCGGTTCCCGGCTTCAATGGCCGCCGAAATCGGGACGGTTCCAGGCGTGCACCGTGTGCAGATGTTCCGCAACGGGCGCATAGTGATACGCGGGCTGCCGGTGATGGCCGTGGCCCTCGAGATGGAGAGCGTCGCCCGGACGGCCCGAACGAGGCCGGTGGCCGGGCGGAGCCCGGACATGTACGAGATTGCGGCCGCCGGAAAGGGGCTCATTGTCTCCGACAGCCTCTCCCAGCGGCTGCACGCCGGGCTGGGAGACGTCCTGGAGGTCCCTGCGCCGTACGGCATGGTCCGGCTGCCAATCGTGGGCGTGATCGTGGACTACACCGATCAGCAGGGGGCGGTGTTCATGGATCGGAGCGTGTTCGTCAGCCACTGGCACGACGATTCGGTGAGCGACTTTCGCGTGTTCATCGCGCCGGGCGCCCGCATTTCCGACGTGCGTCAGCGAATCCTGGACCGCTACGCGGGAATCCGGCAGGTTTTCGTGCTCACCAGCGACGAGAGCCGCCAGTACGTACTGGGCCTGACCGATCGGTGGTTCCGGTTGATGAACGTCCAGGTGGCGGTCGCCGTGTTCGTGGCCATCCTGGGGATCGTCAACACGATGACGGTGTCGATCACCGACCGGCGGCGCGAACTGGGCGTCGTCCGGGCGGTGGGCGGTCTTCGGGGCCAGGTTCGACGAACGATCTGGATGGAGGCGCTGGCCGTGGCGGCCATCGGACTCGTGCTCGGGTGGCTCGTTGGGGCCGTGAACCTCTATTACATGCTCGAGATCGTTCAGCGCGATGTCGCAGGCCTCAGGCTCGCGTACCGGTTCCCGGTGACCGCGGCGCTCGCCCTCGTCCCGGCAATCCTGGGGGCCGCCCTCGTCGGCGCCATCTGGCCGGCCGAGGCGGCGCTGCGCGTCCCGCTCGTGGAGGCCCTGGAATATGAGTAGCCTGCCAACGATCGCCGTCACTGCCACGGCCTGCGGCCTCGGCTTCCTGATCGTGGTGTCCGCCACCTCGCCGGTGCAGGGGGCCGACCCGGCAGCCCGGCAGGTCGTAGAGGAGGCCCAGCGGCGGGGACGATCGGTCTCGGAGCGGTACGAAGGTCTGCTGCAGACGTTCGAGGCATCGGGAAAGACGAGCGAAAAACGCTGGATGTACAGCCGGATCGGGTCACACGGGCAGAGCAGGGTCGTGATTCGCTTCACGGACCCGGCGGAGGTGCGCGGGGTCGCGCTGTTGATCGTGAACCACCCCGACCGCGCCTCGGACCAGTGGATGTGGACCCCTGCGCTCGAACGGGATCGGCGCATCGCGCTGCAGGATCGGTCCACGCGGTTCTTCGGCACCGATTTCAGCTTCGAGGATCTCGAGGAGCGGGACGTCGATCAGTTCGACTACGCGCTGCTCGACGACGAGGCGGTCGATGGCGCAGCCTGCTGGAAGATCCAGTCGACGCCGAAGGAATCGAAATCATCCCAGTACACGGCGCAAATCCAATGGATTCGCCAGGACAACTACGCCTGGGCGCGCATCGATTCCTACGTCGGCGCTGACGTCGTCCGGCGGCTGACCCTCCGGGACATCCGAAACGTGCAGGGGATCTGGACGGCGCGCGAGACGGCGATGAGGGATTTCCGGCGTGCCAGCATCACACGGCTCGCCCTGCAGAAGATCGAGTACAACGTGCCGCTCGGCGACAGCGACTTCACCCTGCAGGCGCTGCGGCGGCGATGAGAGCGGCGGCTGCTGTTGCGCTCGCGCTGTTGCTGCCGGCCTCGAATGCGGGCGCGCAGGCGGTCTCGCAGACCGGGTTCGTCGAGGGCCGGGTCACGGGCTTTCCCCAGACGGCACCCAACGACACGACGAGGGTTATCGGCGATGTGCTGTTCCGTGAGGAGGTCGTGCTGCGCCCCGCCCACTGGTTCGAGTTCGTCGGTGGGCTCGACCTGCGGGCGAACTCCCACGACCAGGTCGAGGACGAATGGCGCCTCGACTGGGACGATCGCGGGCTGCTCCGGCCGCGGGTGGCCGTCCGGCAGCTCGTGGCGAGCATCACCGCGCGCCGGCTGCGGCTCGACATCGGCAAGCAGCTCGTCCGGTGGGGGCGGACCGACGTGATTTCCCCGACGGATCGTTTCGCGCCGCGTGACTACCTCGACGTCATCAGCACCGACCTGCTCCCCGTGATTGGAGCTCGAGCCTCCATCCAGCTCGGCAGTGAGAGCCTCGAGGCGGTCTACGTGCCCCAGCTCACCCCCAGCCGGTTGCCGCTGCTCGATCAGCGCTGGGCGCCGGTTCCGCCGGGGGCGGAGTCCCTGACACCGGTCGATGGTGGAGGGGAGATTCCGGGCGGCGGGCAGTTCGGCGGCCGCTGGCGCCACACGGGCAGCCGCATCGAGGCCGCGCTGGCGTACTTCGACGGCTACAACCACATGCCCGACATCTACCCGGGTCCCGCTGCCGGGCCTGGCGAGGTCCAGATCGTGCGCGTGTATCCGACCATTCGGATGTACGGCGGCGACCTGGCGGTGCCGGCGTCCTGGCTCACGCTGAAGGCCGAGGTTGCCTATGTCACCTCGCCGCCATCGACGAGCGACGAGTACGTGCTGTATGTCGGCGAGATCGAGCGGCAGGCCGGCCAGTGGGTGCTGGACGTCGGGTACGCGGGTGAGGTGGTCCTCGAGTCGCGGGTGCCGGTGGTCTTTTCGCCTGACCGCCGCCTGGCGCGTTCGGTGATCGGCCGGGCGTCGTATCTGGCGGATCCTCGTCGGACGGTGATCATCGAAGGCGCAGTCCGGCAGAACGGCGACGGATACTATGGGAAGGTTGAATTCTCGCAGTCCATCGGGCAGCACTGGCGGGTGACGCTTGCCGGCGTCGGACTCGGGGGGGAGCCGGACGACTTTCTGGGTCAGTACCGCCGGAATTCGAACGCTTCGGCACGGCTGAGATTCAGCTTCTAAATCTGGGTGTGCCGCCCCGGGTCTCGCATGGCCCCCTGGTCGACGCCGGTGCAATGGCCGCGATGGTCTTTAGTCAGCCGCTCGAATGTCTTTCGAGTGCTGCCGAGGCCTTCCAGATGGCGGTTGAATTTCGATAACCTGCTTACAAGCAACAACTTGTGTGTAGTCGCCCGGTGTGACCAGGTCCGGGTACCAAATGTGCAGCCCTTGAGCGCGGCGACGGTAGCTGTGGGGGGTGCGGGCCGCGTGTGGTGCCGCCGGCCGCTGTCAAGCCTGTGGAGCGCGGACGACCATGACGAACCTTCGGATCTTTGCTCGCGGTGTACTCGACCGCTGCGGCAGTTGCGGTAGCGATTGTAGCCGTACCTCGGGTTTCCAGCGGCGACACGCTGAGCGACTTCCAGATAAGTCCGTCAGCGCTTGGCGGGCCCGCAGGTCCCGTCACAGCGGACAAGATCACTGGGGGTTACGGCGAAACCTTTACGGTAACCTCAGCCACTGACTTCACCACTGACGCCTATTGGTACGCCGGCCAGTTCTTCTCAAACGACGGACTCTCAGCTGTCCTTCCCGGGGTATCGGGTTTGGGCGTCGACTATGAGTTGTACGCGATCTTTTCGGCAGACGGCACGTTCACTCGACTGACGGAAGCGGTAACTCAGTATTTACAGCCGATTCAGGCACGCTGTCGCTGTATGTTGACTATCTGGCCCCACAGACCACTTTCACGCTGCCCGCGGATGCATCGACCGGCGACGTCACTGTAAGCGGCGACACCGACCCTGATCTTCTGCTGGCCTCGGCGCCACTATATTTTGGCTCAGGACACGCGAATCAAACGCTTGATAGTGGTGACTTCGAGCTCATCTTCCAGCCATTTTCGCTCACCGCGCTCGGCATGAGTTACTTCACTGACCCGGTTCCGTTCTACATGATCGTAGACGTTGCCGGACAGTTCAATTTCTTCACGCCGGGAGGCAGCACGACTCTGGAAGGATCGGCTGACGCCTTCTTCGCCCCAGCATCAACGGTTCCAGAGCCAGCATCCTTGACGCTCCTTGGCTTGGGTCTGTTTGGTTCTGGCCTGCTCCGTCGGCGTGGAAAGAAGGCTGCAAGGCTGGCGTAGATTTCCGTGTTCTTGATTTTCTTCCGTGCTCTTGGACCTCGGCAGTGCCCCTAACTGCCGAGGTCTTTCGTCTGTCCGGCTGCTCATCCTGGGAATGAACGATTCAGCTGGCCGCGCGACCGTCAGACGTCGTAGCAGTTCCCGGACACGACTCTCGCGCTCCACACGCTGAGCCCGCGCCTCACAATGCGCCCGCGGATGTTGTCGCGCTCGTAGGGCGCGAAGAGGATTCCCTTCCGCATGCCCCAGGCATCCAGCTCTCCGGCAATCTGCCTGAAGGGCCATATCCCGCGCGGATGCAGTAGCACGTTAGTGGCGAGCGTGCCTCCTGGCTTCAGCACCCGGCGCAGTTCGCGCAACGCGCCGTCCACGTCGGGAAAACAGTGCAAGGCGTTCGCGACGTTGACCGTGTCGAACGATGCGTCGGCGTACGGCAGCGCCGTCACGTCCGCGTGCCGGATCTCGACGTTCGGCTTCCCCGCGAATCGCCGACGCGCACCGGCCAGCATGGGCTCCGCGTAGTCGATGCCCACGATCTCGGCCTCGGGCAGTCCCTTCCAGCGCCGCCAGCGGAGCACCAGGTCGAGCAGCGTGCCGCTACCGCAGGCGACCTCCAGGTGCCTGGGTCCGACGTTCGGCCCGAAGAACCGGAGCTGGTGGGTCAGCGTGCTGTTGTAGGCAAAGGTGAGGATGAAGAACCCGCGGAGGTCGTACCACCACGGTGGAGAATCGTAGGCGGCAGCAATCTCATCTGCGCTCTTTGGCATCTATGGCTAGCAGGCAGTAGGCAGTAGGCAGTTGGGAATTGGGAGTTGGGAGTTGGGAGTTGGGAGTTGGGAGTTGGGAGTTTCCCGCCCCTGCTATGAAATGCCCAGCTGTCGCTTCGCAACCGCAATTGCCAGCCGATTGAGCGGATGCCGGTTGCCCCCTGGCCGCCACGTGTGCGACATCCGGTTCCTGAAGGCATCGAATTGGATGGCGTGCGGCGCGGCCCAGACCTTTCCCCGGCCGGTCAGCATCTTGAGGGCCTCGGCGGCCGCCACGCCCGCGCACAGCTGGCACGACAGGCCGGTGGAGGGCCCGATGCCCTTCGCCAGATCCACGCGGGTGCGATCGACGAGATAGCGTCGGTGGAGCAGCGATGGCGCAAACCCGACGAGGAATCGAATGGCCTTCTCGAGGTCGGAGCGCCCGTCGAGCCGGAAGTATTCCTCGAACGTCATGCCGCCGGGCACGAAGTTCAGCAGCGCCGCGCTCATGCCGAGCGGCGCCACGGTGATCGCGGGAATCCGATGCGCCGCACAATACGCGAACACGGCCGCGCGTGCCTCGAACGCAAACGCGTCGAGCCCGTCGATGTACACGTCGACGTCTCGAAAGAACCGCCCCAGGTTGCGCTCGTGGACGCCCTCTGCAAACAGCTCGATGTCGGCTTCCGGGTTGATGTCGGCCGCCATCCGGCCGAGCACGTCCACCTTGGCATCGCCGATCGTCGACACGGTGGCACCAACCTGCCGGTTGAAGTTGGCCACCTCGAACCGATCCAGGTCGGCGATGTGGAACCTGCCGATGCCAAGCCGGGCCAGGGTCGTGAGATGGAATCCGCCCGCGCCGCCCATCCCCGCAATGGCCACCCGCTTGCGGCGGAGCGTTGCCTGCTCCGCCTCGGTCAGCCAGCCGATGTTGCGGCTGAAAGCCATGCGGTAGTCGAATACCGCAACGCCGGGCTGAAACGGCGACCTCGCGGCCAGGGAGGGCGCGGGTGCGCTGACGGGACCTTCGGTCTGCTCCAGGTACACCAGCGGTTCCTCAGGCAACGAGGGCCTTCGGCACGTCTTCGGTCGCCCAGGGCCCGTCTGTCTCGGTGGCCGGCGTGCTGGCGAACACCGGCACGCGCGCAAGCCGGTCTTCGAGCAGATCGACGAGCCCGCCATACTTCGCGGAAGGCCGGCGCGAGTCGAATCGCAGCAGCTCGATATCGGCGTTGTACTTCCGGTCGAAGTAGGCCGGAATCGGCGTGCCGCGAAACTGCAGATACGAGCCACCGAGGCGCCGGAGGATCGAAGACGACGAGTGCTTCACGTTCGCCGTCGTGATGCCCAGCGCGCCGCCCAGGATTCTACACAGACCGTAGGCCCCCAGCGCAAGAAGCAGTCCCTCCGACGTGCAGCGGCGCTCCTTGGAGACGGCCCAGCCGCCCACCTCCGCATAGCGCAGCCCGTGCCGGCGCGCCCGCGCCAGCTCCGATTCAACGGCGTGCTTCAGGGGTTCGCCCCATTGATCCGTCTGCGCCAGCGGGCAATTCCGTACCCGCAGGCTGTCAATGGTGGCGGTGTTCTCGTGCTGCAGGTACCACGCGCAGGAGGTGACCCCTCCGTTGGAGTCGTTCATGAGCAGGTGCCAGCTCCTGGCGTCCTCGGGCGTCTCGTGGAGGCCGTCGGCCGTCAGCTGCTCCCGCCGCACGTTCCCCTCGGCCAGGTAGACGCTGCCGCGCAGCCGCTGCATCCGTCGAACGAGCTTCCGGTGCTCGGCCGGATCGTAGGTGACGTTCTGAAAATGCGGCGGGAACTCTACATCGGGAGGCGCCAACAGCACGAGCCGGCTGCGCACCGACTCGATGCTCCTCTCCAGTAGCTTCAGCATGACCGTCCCCTGTGGCTACAAAACCCACTACCCGACGCCTCACTCTGAGGCGGAAAGAACCCCACTCCTCGTCGAACCGGCCCGCAGCACTGGGGAGACCCTGGAAGATCCAACTCGGCTGATTCTAAGCTCAGGCTGCCTTCCAACACGCGTGCCAGCAGGAGGGGGTGCAGGCGCCATCGTTGAACTCGGACGGTTCATGTGTGTTAACTTACTGTAAGCATTGGCTTTATCGTCTACAGCAGACTTTCGATTCAGAACTGGGACCGTGAAATGGCATGTAATTCATGCTCGGTGACGAAGATTATCCACGGTCGATTGGTCGATCGGATCACGGTTTTGTCATGGGTTCATCTGGCGGGAATCGCTGCCGGCGGCTGCCCGACGCTATCCGTCGGGCGGGTCGGCCGGATCGCTCCGCCGCGTTGGCTCCGCGAGATGAAAACATCGAATGTGGTCATCTGACCGAATTTGAGCCGCCAGCGGTGAGATGTGGGCTGCACACGGATGCAGTAACGCTTGGGTTGTCAACAACTTGCTGTTTCTCGGGAGGGTCGTCGGCGACGGCGTTTGGCATTGCGCCGTCAGCATGATTCGGGGTACAACGGGTGAGCCGATGCCCTCGGTCCGTCGCCTCTTGCCATGGCTTTTCCTTGGGGCCGCCGCTGTGTGGGTGTACGCGGGCGTCGCCGTCAAGTTGGTGTCCGACTGGGCGCACGACGACAACTACTCCCACGGATTTCTGATCGTGCCGCTGGCGGCGTACTTTGCCTGGGAACGGCGGGTCCGGCTGCGTCAAACGCCGCCGAACCCATCAACTGCCGGGCTGGCGGTCGTGGCGGTCGGGCTGATGCTGCTCGTCGCGGGCCTCCTCGGCGCGGAGCTGTTTCTCTCGCGCGTCTCGCTGATCGTGGTGCTGGCCGGCACCGCGCTGTTCCTGTGGGGTCGCACGCATCTGCGGATCCTGGCGTTTCCGCTTGCGTTCCTGCTGCTGATGGTGCCGCTGCCCGCGATCATCTTCAATCAGATTGCGTTTCCGCTGCAGCTCTTCGCGTCGCGGGTCGGCGCGTGGGGCATCCAGGCGTGCGCCGTCCCCGTGCTCCGCGAGGGCAACGTCATCGTCCTCGCCAACACGTCGCTCGAGGTGGCCGAGGCCTGCAGCGGCATCCGGTCGCTGATCTCGTTGCTGACGCTGGGGATCGTGTACGGCTACTTCTCGGATCACCGCATCTGGGTCCGCGTGACGATTGCAGCGGCGACAATCCCGATCGCCATTGCCGCCAACGCCATCCGCGTGGCCGGTACCGGCGTGCTCGCGCACTACTACGGTGAGAGCGCGGCGCAGGGGTTCTTCCACGAGTTCTCGGGCTGGCTGATGTTCCTGGCGGCGTTCATCCTGATGTTCCTGGTCGTCCGAATCGTCAAGCGCGTGGCGCCGGAATCGGCGGGCACCCCGCGGGTCGAGGCCGCCGTATGAGCCGACGGGTCCTCGTGCTCGCCGTTCTCTTTGTCGCGACAGGCACCTTCCTGGCGCGGGCCGAGAAGGCAGAGCCCATCCCGATCAAGCAGCCGCTCAATCGGCTTCCGCTTGTGATGGCCGGGTGGACAGGACGCGACGAAGCACCATTCTCGCCGCAGATCCTCTCGGTTCTGGGCGTCGACGAGTACGTGATCCGGCTGTACCACGGGTCCTCGCCAGCAACGCCATCCGGCCCCGTAGGACTGTATGTCGGCTACTACCAGAGCCAGCGGCAGGGGGATACCATCCACTCGCCGCTCAACTGTCTCCCTGGAGCCGGGTGGATCCCCGTCGAACAGGGGCGGCAAGCTCTGCGTGTCCCGACGGCCCACGGACCGAAGGCCATCGAGGTCAATCACGTCGTCATCGAAAAAGGGCTCGACCGTCAGCTCGTGCTCTATTGGTACCAGAGCCACGACCGCGTCATTGCCAGCGAATATTGGGGAAAGATCTACATGGTGATCGACGCGATTCGCGAAAACCGGACCGATGCGGCGCTCGTGCGCGTCACCGCCCCAATTCGCGACAGAACGCCCGGTGCGCTCGCCGAGGCCGAACAATCGGCCTCGTCATTCGTTCAAACGCTATTCCCCGCCCTCGAACGGCACTTGCCGTCCTAGATCGAATTGCTTGTGGGGTATGTTGCCATGACACGGTTGGCCCGTCGTCTTGCCGTCGCTGCGGCGCTTGGATCCGTGCTGTGCGCGGGCTGTTCGACAGATCCCGAGCGCGCCAAGGTCGAGTACGTGAAGAGCGGCGATCGCTACGCCGAGCAGAAGCAGTACGGCGAAGCCATCGTTCAGTATCGCAACGCGCTGCAGCAGGATCCCAAGTACGGTGAGGCCCACTACAAGCTCGCGCAGGCGTTCGAGCACGTGGGACAGATACGCAGCGCCGGCCAGGAATATCGTCCGCGCAGCCGACGCGATGCCGTCGAATGCCGACGCCCAGGTCAAGGCTGCGCAGGTACCTGCTGCTGACGGGACAGTTCGAGGACGCCCGCGCACGAGCCAGAAAGGCGCTGGCGATCGATCCGAAGAACGTCGAGGCGGAGATTGCGCTCGGCAGCGCGCTGGCCGGGTTGAAGGATCTCGACAGCGCGCTCGAGGAGCTCGAGCAGGCCACCCAGCTCGATCCCGCGTTCTGCCGCCGCGTTCACGACGCTGGGGGCCGTGCAGCTCGCGCGCGGCAGTCGCCCGGATGCGGAGGCGGCGTTCCGCAAAGCGGTCGAGACCAATCCAAACCTGCCGGACGTGCACATCGCGCTGGCCAACTACCTGTGGGCCGCGGGTCGTGCGGAAGAGGCGGAGCAGTCGCTGAAGAAGGCGCTGGAGCTGGATCCAAAGAACCTGCTCGCGCATCGCGCGCTGGCCATGTTCTACATGAGCAGGGGGCGGGCGCTCGAAGCCGAGCCGCACATGAAGGCGCTGGCCGAGCACGACACCTCGGCGAGCGCACGGTGGAAGCTCGCCCTGGCGGACTACTACGTCTCGATCAATCGTCCGGACGAAGCCGCAGGCCTCCTCGAGGAGATTGCCAAGAACAAGGACGCGTACTCGGCCGCCCGTGCTCGCACGCGCCGTGCTGGCGTTCGCGCGACAAGGACCACCGCGGAGGCGAACAAGGAGATTGACGACGTCCTGAAGCGCGATCCCAAGAACGTCCCGGCCCTGCTCGTGAAGTCGCGCTTCCTCTCGGCTGATGGCAAGACCAACGAGGCGATCGAGATGGCGCGCGCCGCGGTCAGATGCCGATCCACGTTCGATTCAGGCGCATTACCTGTTGGGCACGCTCTATCGCGCCACCAGCAGGCTAGATGAGGCCATCAACGAGTTCAACGAGGTGCTGAAGCTGAACCCGCGGGCGGTTGCCGCCCAGGTGCAGCTCTCTCAGCTCAACCTGTTGAAAGGACAGAAGCAGCCGGCCCTGCAGCTTGCCGAGGACGCGGCGAAGACGCTGCCGCGCGATGCGGGGGTGCGGCTGAACCTTGTCCGTCACAGTGTTGGCAAACGGAAACATCGCGCGTGCCGAGACGCTCCTGAAGCCCGTGCAGACGGCGCTTCCAAATGCAGCGCCTGTACTGACCGCTGCCGGCGCGGTGGCGCTCGCGAAGCACGATCTTGGAGCCGCCCGCCGGGCCTTCGCCAGGGCCGAGCAGGTCGATGCGACGAACTTCGAGGCCTTGTCGGGGCTTGTCGCCGTCGATTTCGCCGAGAAGAAGCCAGACGCCGCCGTGGCGCGCGTGGAGCAGCAGCTCTCGAAGACTCCGGACGACGCCCGCCTCCACGTGCTTGCGGCCCGCGTGTTCCTGACTTCCGGCGACAAGGCCAAAGGTGAGCAACACCTGCGCGCAACGATCGAGAAGGATCCCTCCAACCTGCAGGCCTATGCGATGCTCGCCGGCCTGTACGCCGCCGAGAAGCGGCTCGCCGAGGCGAGGCAGAGCCTCGAGACGATCGTGGCCAAGCGGCCGAACGCGGTTGGGGCCATGACCCTGATCGCCATGCTCTACCAGGTGGAAGGCAACCAGGCGGAAGCGCGCAAGCGGTACGAGCGCATCATGCAGGTCGATCCGCGCGCCGCCGTGGCCGCCAACAACCTCGCGTACATCTACGCTGAAGAGGGCGGCAATCTCGACGTGGCCCTCCAGCTCGCGCAGACGGCGAAGCAGCAGCTGCCCGACAATCCCCAGGTGAACGACACGCTCGGCTGGGTCTACGCGCGGAAGGGCCTGGGCTCGCTCGCCCAGCCGCTGCTGGAGGAAGCGCAGCGCGCGAACGACCGCAATCCCAAGGTCGCGTATCACCTTGGGGTCGTATATGCGGCGGCGGGCGAGCAACAGAAGGCTGCCAGCATGTTCAATAAGTCGCTGGCGTTGCGCGCATCTGGCCCGGAGGCGGACGAGGTCAAGAAGGCCCTCGAGGCGCTCCAGAAGCCGGCCCGGCCGGAGAGTGCAAGCTAGTGACGCCCCTCTCTACCGGTCCCCTGCCAGGCGACGATACAGCGCGAAGTCATCGCGAACGGCGGTTCGAGCCCGTGGTTCGAGGACTGGGTGGACGGCTCGGGCGGTACGGTGAGGTGAATGGACCAGAACCGGATGTTGCAGCAGGGACGCCGTCCCAGCCGCGCCCCTGCGATCAGTCAGGATCGTCAGGGACGCGGTTCAACACAGGAGGATCCGAATGCTGTGCGACTTGCCGTAGCAGCCGATACGTCAGGAAATCGTCGCGCACGAATTCGGGCGGATCATCCCGAACCGCCTTGACGTACGGGCCCTCGTAGATGACGAGGCCGTCCATGAAGACCGGGTCATCCCAGCGGTGCGGCAGCAGGTCGAAGAGGAACGCAGGGAGCGGGAACCGTCGCCGCCCGCCGTACAACTGAGCCTGCTGCCGCCACTTCTCCCGCAACCGCGCGGCGTGTCGGACGAAGCCGAAATGGTGGCAGTGGAAAGGGAAATGGACAGGCGTCGCCTGTGTCTGCCCTTTGACCCGGATGTTGCTTCCGTCACCCCAGAACTCGAGATCTCGACGGTTCTCGTGAATCATGTACTTGTATACCGGCCAATAGACCTTGGCAGGCGCCCGGTGAAGCACACGATAGTTGCCGTAGAAGTTCAGGAACGCGACCGGAATCACAGGAGCCTCCGCTGTCTCCAGGAATGTCCGAATCGATTCGAACTCCCACTCGGGGATGAACTCGTCCGCATCCAGGAAGATGCACCAGTCTCCCGTGCACCGATCACGTGCCTCGTCCTTGCATCGCCCATACCAACCCATGTCTGCCATGGGCTTGAATCTGGTCCGGAACACGTGAACCTTCGGATCCACGCTTCGGATAGCCTCGTACGTGCCGTCGGTCGAGTGTCCCTCCGCCACTATGATCTCGTCGGCCAGCGGAACATGATGGCGAAGCATCGCCGGCAGATGAAAGTCGAGCCGGAGACCGTTCCGGACGTAGGTGTACAGTGAAAGGCGCACGGCAGATTATAGCGTTGGCGGGGACGTCGCCTGCGTGCGATTTCCTCCATCGCCGCACCTGGACGGTGCTCGTGTAGAAGATCAGTCGGGATCGCTCTCTCTATGTCTGCCACCCGACGGAGCCCACTTGGTTTCGCTCTCTCGGCCAGTCGGTGGCTGTGATGGCCGCCCTCCGACACATCGACCTCCGCGCGATAGAGAATGAGCTGCGTCAGGCCCCGGAAGATCCAGTGCACGCCGCTGGTAGATTCGGTGGCGCTCTTCGTTGTAGTACGTGCGGAGGAACGTCCGGTAGTCCACGACCGGAAACAGCGGGAACAGACGTTGGGCAGGAGGAAGAAGTGCGAGAGCGGTTGCCAGATCGACGCGGGCGTCGCCTTGTGACTCAGATCGTTACATGTACAGGATCGCCCTGAACGGCGGAGTCCCACCGGCCAGGAATACCTGTGGCGCAGATGATACAGACGGCGACGGAACACCAGGAGGACCTGTGACCGGCTTTGGAATGCGACGCTGGTGCGGCGTGCTTGCCCTTGGGGCTGTTCTCGGCGCTGGCGGTCCTTCCGCACACGCGAGCCGGCGATTGACGGATGGTCAGCCCACCGTACGAGTGCTGACGCCGCCTGATTTTTGGGGTGCCTGGGCCATCTGGGGCGCCACGGGGAACGACTTGCGGGGCCATGTCTGGGTCGGCATCACCAGCAACGACGACCGGGGCTCCGGATCGGCCCACCTCTACGAGCTCGATCCGGACGTGGGCTCGATCAATGACCGTGGCAACGTAGTCCAGGAGCTCGAGCGACTGCACCTGCGGCGCCCCGGCGAGACGCAGATGAAGATCCACTCGCGGATCGTCGAGGCCGCGGACGGCCGGCTCTACTTCACCTCGATGGACGAATCCGGCGAGAGAGACGACGGGTCCAGGCTGCCCACGTGGGGCGGACACTTGTGGCGACTCTCGCGCCGGGGCGTCTGGCAGCACCTGGCTGCGGTTCCGCAGGCGCTCATCGCGGCGGCGGTGGGCGGGCCCTACGTCTATACGCTCGGGTACTTCAATCACGTGCTGTTCCAGTTCGACACCCGATCCGGCCGCATGACCTCGGTCACGGTCGGGTCAGTGGGGGGGCACGTGAGCCGCAACTTCTTCGCGGATCGGCGCGGCCACGCGTACGTTACCGCGCGTCCGGCGCAACGGGGATCGGCCCGAGGCCTCGCTGGTAGAACTAGACGCGGACCTGCACGAGGTCGGCGAGACCCCACTGGGCGAGTATTTCGAGCGCAGTCCCGACGAATCGCACGGCGTTGTCGCCACCCAGCCGGACGGGGCCGACGGGTGGTACTTCACTACGGGCAAGGGCCGGCTGTATCACGTGCAGCCGCAGCCATCCGGCCCGTCACGGGTGAGCGATGAAGGGTGGTTCCACCCGGCCGGAAAGCGGTACGTGGCCTCGCTGTTTCGCGATCCGGCCTCGGGTGCGCTCTACGGGGTCGCGAGCCCCTCGAGCTGGGGCAGCAAGACATTCGAATGGGTCACGCACCATCCGGATGGCACCGTAGCGGTCGCAACGCTCCCCTACGGGTCGTCGGCGAGATTTCCGGAGTCTGCAGTGCTCTACGGATCCATGACGCATGACAACGCTGGACGCTTCTACGTGGTCGGCTCGATGCACTACAAGCCGGTCGTGCTGCAGGTGGCGCCCTGATTCGATTCCGGTTCATCACTCGTCGATCTCATTGGGAACGCACAGGCAACCGACCCTCTCGAACGGGTCGGTGGTGAGCGGCATCGCTCCTGGCACCAGCGTGCGCACCCGGTACTTTACCCGCTCCAGCACTCCCAGGAGCACGTCCCTGGCGCCGGCATCGTGCACCTCCAGGTGAGGCGCTTGGCCAGTACCTTGAGGCGCTTTGGCATCGCCTGGTCGATTCGATCAACCACCCGGTTCAACATCGGAACAGTGTAGTTGCCCGCCACGGGCGCCGTGACGACTATTTCGCGAGGAGGACTCAACGAATTCCCACGGCTCGTCGCACGGCCCGCACGCGTAACAATTTGCACGGCGGCCTCAGGCGGTGGCTCGAAGCGGAGGGCGACCGCCGACCGCCGGGCGTCCGATGACGTCCGCGTACAGCTGGAAGTACCGCGCGATGGTCGAATCGAGCGAGAACTCGGCGCGTGAGCGCCGCCATGCGGCCGCGGCCAGTCGTGCGGCGAGGGCGCGGTTGGTGAGCACGTCCAGCAGGGCCCAGCCAGCCGAGGCCGGGTCACGCCGGGGCACGAGCAGTCCCTCGCGTTCGTGCCGCACGAGCTCTGGAGTTGCCGCCGACGTTGGTGAGCACGATGGGGACCGGCGCCGCCATGGCTTCGAGCACCGTCAGCGATGCGGCCTCGCTCAGAGACGTCAGGCAGAAGGCGTCGGCTGCCCGGAGCAAGGCGGGAACGTCCCGCCGGACGCCGAGGAACCGGACGCGGGAGGCAATGCCGAGATCGGCGGTCAGCTGCTCGATGCGCGGGCGCTCGGGACCGTCGCCGGCGAGCAGCAGGTCGACGTCCCGCAGATACCGGGCCACGTAGGCAAACGCCCGGACGAGCGTCTCGTGGTCCTTGACGGGATGAAACCGGGCCACGGAGACCACCAGGCGTCTGCCGTGATCCGGCACGCCCGCGGCGCGGCGTGCGGCCTGGCGGCCGACCTCGAGATCCGCGGCAACCGCGTCCACGCCGTTCGGGATGATCTCGACGCGGTCCCTCGGGAAGCCGTCGTTCACCGCCAGGGCCTCCGCGGTGAATGCGCACACGGCATTGACGCGATCGGCCAGCCTGGCCAGCCAGAATCGGTTGACGACCCGGCGGCGCGGCGCCACCACGTCGGGGAAGTGGCGGCCATGTTCGGTCAGGACGATCTTGACGCGTCCGGCCAGGCGGACCTTTGCCAGCGCACTGTAGAAGAACGGCGTGTACTGGTGCGCGTGCACGACCTGAATACCACGCGACTCCAGGGCCGACGCGATCCTGAACGGCAGGCGCGCGTCCAGTCCTGGCCTCCGGCCGAGCGCGACCACATCCACGCCACGCGCACGGAGCTCCTCGCCGAGCAGCCCGAGCTCATCCAGGCACAGCACGGTGGGCCGAATCCGTCCGTCGAGCCGCCGAATGGTTTCGAGGACGAGCCGCTCGGCGCCGGCCATCTGCATCGTGTGCACGACGAAGGCGACGCGAATGGGTTCGTGATCGCCTCGACGCGTCGCAGACACAGCCACGGCCGTCACGCTATTCAAGATCGAGGCCGGCAGATCCCGCGCCGCATTCGCGCCGACGACCGTTGCGGGCGCAGCGGCCGTGCGTCACGCGGTCGCCAAAAGTCGACCGCGTACCACACTTCTCTCGTGTAGCGCGGATGCGGGGCCAAAGCCCCGCGCCAGGTACGATCCTTGAAGTGATCGCGGCGCAGCAGGCCAGGCGCTCGAGTGATCGCGCGATGTGCAAGGTCAGAGCGACTCTCGCGGTTGGATTGATGTCCCTGAATTACATGGGTGTGACGGTTCGCTGCTCAGCGATGGGCGTGCCGCCGCATGACGCGCACCGATGAGTGTTCCAGGAGCGACTGAATCGCCAGCTCGTCGCGGCGGCATGTTCGAGTCGGCCCAGAGGCCCGACTGCGCGCCGCTCGTCGTGCTCGGCACGTCGGGCGCTGCATCGCTGCGGCGCCGTAAGGTGCCGGTGACAGTCGGCCTGCCGATGGCACGCGGCCTCTGCCATGACGAAGCCGGCCTTCGTGTTCGCGGGGTCGACGGCGCGTGGCTGCCGCTTCAGGCGCAGGTGCTCAACCGCTGGTCCGACGGCTCGATTCGCTGGGTGCTCTGCGATCTGCGCGCCGATATCGCGCGGCCCGGCCAGTCGATCGGCAGCCTCGAGCCGGCATCTGCGCGAATCGAGCCGCGCGACTGGATTCGATGCCGCGCCGACGGCGGAGGCGTCATCGCCGAGACGGGCGCGTGCTGCGCCCGGTTCGCACCGGGCGGATCCATTGCGGCCTCGGTGGCACGGCCTGGCCGGCAGCCGCAGGTGGAGCTTCAGCTCTCACTGCTCGGCTGCGACGACGAGCCCGCCGCCGTAGATCTCGGTGCAGCGGCGATCGAGCAGCCGGGGGCGCTTCGAACCGTGGTACGGGTCGATGGCCACGCGACCCTGTCCGGCGGGCGACGGGTCGAGTTGTGCCTGCGCGTGCACCTCTTCCAGGGCCTGGCGGCCATGCGATGCGAGCTGCGGCTGAGAAACCCCCATCGCGCCGAACATCCCGAAGGCCAGTGGGATCTTGGCGACCCCGGCTCGGTGCTGCTCCGGCGTGCGACCCTCTCGATGCGCCGCCCGGCGGCCCCGGCGGCAGGTGTCCGGTGCTCGATCGCACCGTCGGCCGCCTTCGCGCCGATGGACGCGCCATTCGTGCTGCATCAGGCCTCGAGCGGCGGCGCACACTGGTACAGCCGGAACCACATCGACCGCGAGCGTCGCATCCCGCTACCGTTCAGCGGCTACGAGCTGCTGTCGGGCGACCACTTCGACCGCGGGCGCAGGGCGACGCCGATCGTGGCCGCTGGCGAAGGGGCGGAACAGGTCGCGGTGGCCGTCGAGCACTTCTGGCAGAACTTTCCGATGATGATCCACTCCGACGGCCGGGACCTCGACGTCCACGTGCTGCCGGCGGCCCCGACGCTGCACGAGCTGCAGGGAGGGGAGCAGAAGACGTACGATCTCTGGCTGCAGGTGGGTCCCGATCCGGTCACCGACACGCCGCTTGCCTGGGCGCGTCAGCCGGCAATCGTGGGTTCCACCCCCGACTACTATGCCGCCACCGGCGCGGTGCCCTACCTCACGACCGAGGCGTCCGATTCCCACCGCGATCACGTCGCGCTCGTGCACGCGGCCATCGACGGGCCTGAATCGTTCGAGCGGAAGCGCGAGGCCATCGACGAGTTCGGGTGGCGCCATTTCGGCGAGATCTACGGTGACCACGAAGCCGTACGCGCCCCTGCCGGCAGCGGGCCGCTGATCTCCCACTACAACAACCAGTACGACCCCGTGGCCGGGTTCGCGTGTCAGTTCATGCGCTCCGGCGCGCCGGCCTGGTGGGCGCACATGCGGGAGCTGGCGGCGCACGTCACCGACATCGACGTCTATCACACCGACGAGGACAAGGCGGCGTACAACCGGGGCCTCTTCTGGCACACTATTCACTACACCGACGCCGACACGGCGACTCACCGGACCTATCCCGCCTCGTGCGGCCACGGCGGCGGTCCGTCCAGCGAGCACAACTATGTCACCGGGCTCATGCTCGCGTGGTTCATGACCGGAGACGAGCGGTATCGCGAAGCGGCACTGGACCTGGCGCACTTCCCGATCCGGATCGACGACGGTGACCGGACGGTCTTCCGCTGGCTGACGCGCGGCGACACGGGCCTCGCCACGGCGTCGGGCACCCTCTCGTATCAGGGACCCGGACGCGGCTCGGCCAATTCATTGAGCGCGCTGCTCGACGGATTCCAGCTGACCGGCGACCGCGTCTATCTCGACAAGGCCGAACAGATCATCCGGAGGGTCATCCATCCGGACGACGACATCGACGGGCTCGACCTGCTCGATGCCGAGCGGCGGTGGTTCTACACGATGTTCCTGCAGGCCCTTGGGAAGTACCTGGACGCCAAGGCGGAACGATCCGAGATCGATGGCATGTACGCCTGGGCGCAGTCGAGCCTGCTGCACTATGCGCGCTGGATGGCGATGCACGAGTACCCGTACCTGAATCGCCCGGATCGGCTCGAGTTCCCGACCGAGACCTGGGCCGCGCAGGACATGCGGAAGAGCGACGTCTTCAACTACGCGCTGCGGCACGCCGCCATTCCGGCCGAGCGCCACCGGTTCGCCGAGCGCGCGCGGTATTTCTTCGATCAGTCCGTCCGCACCCTTCGGCGCTCGTCCACGCACCACCTGGCGCGGCCGGTGGTCGTGCTGCTCACCTCGGGCTGGCTGCAGGCCTGGTTCGAGCAGCACGCGCGTGCCACCGCGCCGCGCGCCGCCCTCCCGCGCGCCGGGTTCGGACCGCCGGTGGCGTTCGAGCCTCAACGGGAACGGGCACGACGACGGGCGAGACTCGGCGGCATGGTGGCCGGAATCGCCGCGGCGGCCGCGGCGGCCGGCGCCGCCATCGGTCTGGGCCTGCTGCTGCTGCACCCGCTGCTCTGAAACGCTGTCAAGGGCCCGGCAGCTCCCAACTCCCAACTCCCAACTCCCAACGCCCAACCTGGTTCAGTCCAGGGACATAGGTAACACTTCAGTCCAGCGACAGGGGTAACACTTTTTCAGCCGCGGCGCCGAGGTACTGGTCGGAGGTGCTTCGATGCCGTGGCGCGAGACGTGCCCCATGGAGCAACGCCTGGAATTTGTTCGTGAGTACGAGTCGGAGCTGTTTACGATGACCGAGCTCGCGGCGCAGTACGGGATCAGCCGGAAAACCGGCTACAAATGGCTCGCCGCCTACGAGGCGGCCGGTGCGCGTGGGTTGGGCGATCGCTCGCGCCGGCCGCATCACAGCCCGCAGGCGACGGATGCCGACTTGGTCGAGGCATTGATCGCCCTGCGACGCCGTCACCCGCGCTGGGGCGCGAAGAAGCTGCTGGCGATCGCGGCCCGGCGAGATCCGCACGCCGCGTGGCCGAGTCGATCGACCGTGTGCACGTTGCTGCAACAGCGCGGCTTGGTGACGGCGCAACGGCGTCGCGCCCGCTCGCCGCAGGTGCCGTCGCCGGCGCTGGCGCCGATCACGACCGTGAACCAGGTGTGGACGACCGATTTCAAGGGCGAGTTTCGGACCGGCGATGGCGTGTATTGCTACCCGCTCACGCTGCGCGACGGCTTCAGCCGGTTCGTCCTCCGCTGCGACGGATTGCTCGGGCGGACGAGTGACGCGACGCAACGCCGGTTCGCACGCGCGTTCGGCGAGTACGGCTTGCCCGATCACATCCGCAGCGACAACGGCGGGCCGTTCGCCAGCCCGGGCTTGGCGGGCCTGTCCGCACTGTCGGTGTGGTGGTTGCGCCTCGGCATCGGCCTGGAGCGCATCGCGCCCGGCCATCCCGAACAGAATGGATCGCATGAGCAATTTCATCGCGTGTTGAAGGCCGACACCGCTCGGCCGCCCGCGGCGAATTGCTCGGCGCAACAGCAACGGTTCCGCCGATTCGTCCGGGAATACAACGAGGAACGGCCGCACGAAGCCCTGCACGACCAGACGCCTGCGAGCTGCTATACCCCGTCGCCCAACTCCCAACTCGCAACTCCCAACCTCCAACGCCCAACCTCCAACTCCCAACGCCCAACGCCCAACGCCCAACTCCCAACGCCCAACCTCCAACTCCCAACGCCCACCGGCGTTAAGTCGAATTGCGGATCAGCGCCGCTACGATCTTCACCAGCTCGCCGCACTCGTTTATGACCGGATCGTGTGCCGGCATGAGAATGCCGCTCCCTCGCAGGACACGAAGACGGAACGACGTCTCCTTCAACTCGCGCAGGACGATCTGCCTCTTTGCCCGAGTATCCTTCGGGCTCGACCCGTCATCAGCCTCTTCGTAGTTCGCTCCGGCGGACGTCCCGCTCTTCAAGAGCTGGGCAGATACTGCAACGCCGGTCGGTCCTTGAGTGTGCAGAAACTGTGCGACTCGAGTGATCACGCAGGCGAAATTGAAGAGACGTTGACGCAGATCGTAGGGTTTGTCCCTGATGCTCCAATCGTTGACATCCATGGACATGCATGACTGACGCCACGCTGCCCAACTCCCAACTCCCAACGCCCAACGCCCAACGCCCAAACGCCCAACGCCCAACACGGAGCAGTGAGCGCGCTTTGGGGGTTGGGGATTGGGAATTGGGAGTTGGGAGTTGGGAGTTGGGAGTTGACTCGTGCCTACACGTGAAGGGCGTGGGTCCCGGCGGTCACCGGAATGGCGTCTGCGCTCCGTCGCTGCGGCACGGGCGCGCACGACATCCGGAGCCAGCGCTCGATCAGCCAGACCGCCCAGAGGAGGTAGCTCTGGTCTTCCCAACCGGACTGGTGGGCCTCGAACCGCTGTCTCAAGAGGGCCTGGTCCACGAGCGCCGCGATCCGGGCGCCGGTGCCGAGCACTTCGTCCCGAAAGCGTGCCTGATACGGTCCGGCAATCCAGCGACCGATCGGGACGGTGAAGCCCTGCTTCGGCAGTCGGGAGAGCGCGGGGGGGAGACGCCGTGACGCCAGAGTCCTGAGGAGGACCTTGCCGGTCGCTCCCTGCTGCAGATGCCGGGACGGAATGCGAAACGCCGCCTCCACCACCCGCCGGTCCAGCAGCGGGCAGCGGACCTCGAGGCTGTGCGTCATGCTCATCCGATCCACCTTGACCAGCGGATCGTTGGGCAGGTAGACGTGCAGGTCCGCGTACCGCGCGCGCTGCAGGTCGTCGGCGCCGGTCGGCCGACGATACGCGTCGGTCACAGCCGCCCAGACCGGGCCGTCCTCGACGCCGTGCCCGAGCCCCAACAGACGGCGGGTCGCCGCCGGCTTCAGGAAGCACAGGTCCGTGTAGTACGCCGTGGCCGGATCGCGCGCCAGGTTTTCGAGAAGCGATCCGGCGCGGAGCCATTTCGGAAGGCTGGCCGACCGCGGCCACGCGCGGCCCATGGCGCCGGCCACCGCTCGTCCCGGCCGGCCGGGCACGAACGCGCGGACCTTCGATTCGAGCACGTGCGGGACGTACCTGAAGTCGTAGCCGCCGAAGGTTTCGTCGCCGCCGTCGCCCGACAGGGCAACCGTCACGCGACGGCGGGCGCTGCGGGAGACGTACCACGTGGGAATCGCGGAGGAGTCGGCCATCGGCTCGCCGAGATGCGCCACGATGGAGTCGAACACCTCGTCGAGATTCGGCGTCAGTGGTTCTTCATGGTGATCGGTATGGAGCGCGTTGGCCGTGACGCGCGCCGCGTCGAGCTCGTCATGCCCCGCCTCGCCGAAGCCGACGGTGTTCGTGGTGAGCCGACCGCCGCACGCCTCGGCCATGTAGGACGCGACGAGCCCCGAGTCGATGCCGCCGGACAGGAATGCGCCCAGCGGGACCTCGCTTTCGAGACGGCATCGCACCGCCTCACCGAGCACCTCGTCCACCGTCTCCACCAGGGCGGCCGGCTCCCGCCGATCGGTGCCGAACTCGGTGACGTCCCAGTATCGCCGCACGACCGGGCGGCCGCCGGTCACGTGGAGCCAGTGGCCGGGCGGCAGCTTGTACACCCCCCGGAAAATGGTGTCCGGAGCCAGGACGTATCCGAGCGACAGATACGCTTCGAGCGCCTCGGGCGAGAGCTCGCCCTGCCAGGCGGGGACCTGGCGCAACGCGTCGAGCTCGCTCGCGAAATGGAGAACGCCGTCGAGCACCGTGTAGAAGAGCGGCTTCTTGCCGACCCGATCGCGCGCGAGGAACAACTCACGGCGTCGCTGGTCGACGATGGCGAACGCGAACATGCCCTCGAGCCGCTCCACCACGGCGGTGCCGTATTCCTCCCAGCCGTGCAGGATGACCTCGGTGTCCGACCGCGTCCTGAAGACGTGTCCCTTCGCTTCGAGCACCGGGCGGAGCGCGTGATGGTTGTAGATCTCGCCGTTGAAGGTGATCCAGCACGATGCGTCTTCGTTCGGCATCGGCTGCGCGCCGCCGGCCCGGTCGATGATGGCCAGACGCCGCTGTCCGATTGAGGCCCATCCGCTGTCGTGAAAACCCTCGCCGTCCGGACCACGATGCACCAAGGCCGTGGCCATCGCGCGGACCGAGTCGGTCACGAGCGGATCGAGCATGCCCTGGAGTGCGGCGGCTCCGCAGATTCCGCACACGTCAGTCCGCCTCCTCGTATGCCCGGCGATACGTGTCCACCATGCGGTCCAGGCTGAACGACGTGCGCACGCGGCCGCGTGCCGCAGCACCCATGCGGACCCGCTGCCCGCGGTCGCCTCCGAGCGCCACCAGTGCCTCGGCGAGCCGGCCGGGATCGCGAGGCGGCACGAGCAGGCCACACGACTCGTCGACGACCTCCGGCGTGCCGCCCACCGAGGTGGCGACGACCGGAAGCCCCGCGGCCATCCCCTCGAGAATGGTCAGGGAGATTCCTTCGCTGACGGAGCTGTTGACGTAGATGTCGGCCCCTGCCAGCCACCACCGGGCGTTGTCGCGATGCCCGAGAAATCGAACCATCGAGCCGAGGCCCAGGGCCTGCGCCGCGCGCTCGAGCGGGTCGCGCTCGGGACCGTCGCCAACGATTGCGAGCACGAGATCGGGCACTGCCTCCCGCGCGTGTCGGACCGCGCGGAGCAGCGTGGCGAGATCCTTCACTGGATCGAGGCGCGCAACGGTGATGAGCACCAGCGTCGACGCGTCGACGCCGAGCGACGATCGCGCCGCGTCGCGGTCGCCGGACGGGTCGGCTCCGGGATCGATGCCGTTGTGCACGACCTCTATGCGTGAGGCCGGGAGCCCTTCGGCCACCATGTGCCGCCGCAGGTCATGCGAGACCGAGAAGATGCGCCGCGCCAGTCGGGCCAGGGCCGGGTTCAGCAGGCGGCGTTTCGCCGACGGCGGGGCGTCGCTCAGCCGTCCGTGCTCGGTGAACAGGACGCGCAGGCCTGGCGCCACGATGCGCGCCAGTGCTCCGTAGACGAAGGGGGAGTACTGATGGCAGTGGAGCACCCGGGCACCGGTGCGGGAGGCAACCGAGGCAACGGAGGCCGCCAGCAACGGCCGGAATCCCGGTCGGCGCCCGAGGGCTTCGACGGCGATCCCCTGGGCCGCCAGCGACTTCCCCCAGGTGCCCGGATGGTCGAGACAGCAGACAGCCATTGACATGGTGGGCCGGAGACGCGTCACGAGATCCGTGACGAGCCGCTCGGTTCCACCCGGGTCCAGGCTGACAACGACCTGAAGGACTGAGGGGGAGCGGCCCAGCACGCCACAGTCTACCGACAGAGCCCGGCGAGCGCCAGCCTCCTTCCGGTAGCCCTGTCCGGCTACCGGACCTGCACCGCGTTGGTGTAGAAAAGCAGGTCCGGGCCGTCCTGCACCACCCGCCGGCCGCGAGCCCGGATGGCGAAACCGCCCGCGGGCACGCGCACGTTGCACCGGAACACGCCGTTGTCGAGAGGGCCCGATCCCAGGACGGCGGTTCCAGCTCGGCTGGCACCCAGCACCTGGATCAGGTCGACACGATTGGGGTGCCCGGCCCAGTCCAGCGCGGGAACCTCCGCCCGCACTTCGACCGTCAGGGCGGTGCCCGCTGGCGCGTGCAGCCGCTCACCCGGGATGGCCGGCCGCGTCATGCCCTCGGCGGTCACCAGGAGCTGCACCCGGCGCGCGATATCCCCATGCACGCCGAAGAACGACCCGGCTCGCAGGGCCCGGAGCACGCCCTGGATCGATCGGTCCGGCGCGTAAATCCAGGTGGCGGAGAACTGGCACGGCCAGTAGTCGCCGTTCTCCACGCTGTGAAAGTCCGACGTGGCGAGGGCGCCCGAGAGCGTGCTGCCGGCGGCGAGATGCCGGTCCCAGATCGCCCCGGCCGGTACGATCGCCGGGTCCCAGCGGTCCTCGGGCGTCAGCGTGCGCCTGTAGGCGCCGAGCGGCGTCTGATGCTGATGCCCGGGCGCTCCTTCGGCACCGTCGAACAGGCCGCGTCCGATCGACGACAACCGCGCGATCGTCTCAGCCACCGAGGCGACGTCGCGGGCCCTGCGGCTCGGATGATCCAGGAACACGACCGGCGGCACCGAAGCCCCCAGCGGCCTTCGAGCGCAGCCACTCGAATGCCGCTGCCGCCAGCTCGGGGTTCTCCCCCTCCTTGTTCTGGTCGTCGAAACGCGTCTTGAACTCGCCAAGGAGGGCGGGGTCCTCCATCTCGGGCGGAAACAGGACGACCGCGTGATCCTGTCCCTTGCCGGGAGGAACGTTCCACTCGATGCCCGTGATCAGGACGAGCGAGGGAACACGCTGGCGGGCGGCCGAAATCGCCGCGCCATATGCCGGCGTCGCCGCATTCAAATCACCGTCCGTGTGGTCGGTGATGGCAAGCACGTCGCAGCCGTTCGCGACGGCCTGGTCCGCCAGCTCGTCCACCGTGTGACTGCCGTCGGAGAACTTCGAGTGGACGTGCGTGTCGGCCTTCAGCCAGACACCGGACGACGCCCAGGGCACGTCCGGTCCGATCAGCGGCCGGACCGGGCGGGCCAGGTACAGCGCGCCAGCCGCCGCGGACGCGGCCAGCGCGAGCAGCCCCACCGCCTTCGCGGTCATGGGCCGGACACCCCGTCTTTTCGCTCCGCGAGCAGCAGCCGCCTCAGCGTGCGGAGGTCATTGAGGAGGCGGCTGGCGCCGCCGACGTGCGCGCGCAACTGGGTGAGCTTGTAATCGACGAGTCGCAAGGCCTGGAGCCGACGTTCCAGCTCCGCAGACTCGCCCGCGACCCGGATATCGTCCTGGATGTGGTTGCGCGCCTCGTCGATCGCGTCTTCCAGGAGCCGCAGGTACTCATGGGCGCTCTCGACGCTGTCGAAAGGAGTCTCAGGCACTGCAGCGGCCAAGTCCGGCGAAAGAATGACTGGAGCCCATCCGCGGATTCTTGCACGTTTCGCGGACCGAATCATCGGCGCGGCGCCCGCAAGCCGATCCGCTCCACCTGGTCCGCACGAGGAGGATGCGCGGCGAAGGCCGCCCCGGTACAATTGGATTGCCCCCGCTGGAGCGCCGACGCATGCGTCGAGCCCTGCTGAGATCGCCCACGTCGTCGACGTCCCTTCTGGTTCCCCCGATCGTCACCGCCGTGCAGGATCGCGGCCTGACCTATCTGTCGGACGCAGCCCTCCTCGACCTCCACGGGCTCGTGTGCGAGATGGAGGCGAGGCAATCACCCGGCATCCTCATCGAGACCGGCTGCGCGCTCGGCGGATCCGCCATCGTCATGGCCGCGGCGAAGGCCGCCAGTCGTCGGCTCGACGTCTTCGATGTCTTCGGGATGATCCCGGCGCCGTCGAGCCGCGACGGTGCGGACGTGCACGAGCGCTACGATCGCATCAGGCGCGGCGAGTCGGCAGGCATCCGCGGCGGCCGCTACTACGGGTACGAGCCTGACCTGCTGGCGCTCGTGCGCCGCCACTTCGCCGAGTCCGGCTTCCCCGTCGAGGAGTCGAACGTCCGTCTGATCCGGGGGCTCTTCGAGGACACGCTGCGAATCGAGGAGCCGGTCGCGCTCGCGCACCTCGACGGCGACTGGTACGCGTCGGTGCGGACGTGCCTCGAGCGCATCACGCCGGCGCTGGTCCCCGGCGGCGTGCTCGTGATCGACGATTACGACGCGTGGTCGGGATGCCGCATGGCCGTGGACGAGTTCTTCGCGGGCACAGAGGATCAGTACGAGTTTCGCCGGAGGTCCCGGCTGCACATCGTCAGGCGCTGACGAGGCGAGCTGTGCCGGACCGCACCGACTCCCGCGCTGCGCTCGCTCGCGTCCAGGCCGCGCTCGGCGAGGCGCTCTCGACCCTCGGCGCCATCGAAACGCCCGTCGTGCTCGTCGACTTCCCGAATCACGGCAACGTCGGCGACAGCGCGATCTGGCTCGGCGAGCTCGCCTGGTTGTCGAGCAGGGGTCTGCTTCCCACGCTCGTCTGCGAGGCGCAGAACTATGACGCGCGCTCGGTGCGCCGGTGCCTGGCCGACGGCGGCACGATCTTCCTGCACGGCGGCGGCAACGTCGGCGACCTGTGGACGCGGCACCAGGCGTTCCGGGAGCGCATCCTGGAGGACTTTCCCGACCGGCGCGTCGTCCAGCTCCCGCAGTCGATCTTCTTCCGCTCGCCTGAGGCACGCCGGTCGGCGGGCGAGGCCTTTGGCCGGCATCGCCACTTCACCCTGTTCGCCCGCGAGACGCCCAGCTTCGACCTGGCGACGCGGGAGTTCGGCGGGGACGTGCGGCTCTGCCCGGACATGGCCTTTGCCCTTGGCCCGCTGCCCCGACCGGCCGCCGTGGACGAACTGGTCATACTGGCGAGGACCGACCAGGAGGCGGCCGTGTCCCGCGCGAACGTCCATGCCGGCACCGTGGACTGGCTGCAGGACGACCCGAGCGCGGCGATCCGGCTCGAACGGCGCGTGCGCTACTCCAGCCGCTGGCCGTGGCTGCGCCGCCGGCTGTACGCGCGGCTGGCGGGCGAACGCGTCCGCCGCGGCTGCCGCCTGCTCGGACGCGGACGGGCCGTCGTCACCGACCGGCTGCACGCGCACATCCTCTGCCTGCTGATGGACATTCCGCACGTCCTTCTCGACAACACCTACGGGAAGCTGAGCGCGTTCTACGAGACGTGGACCCGCAGCAGCCCACTGGCCACGTTCGAGCACGACTATGCCAGGGCGATCGCCAGAGCGCGATCGCTCGGCTGACGCGAGGGGGACATGAGATCCGCCGCGAGCCCGGTCGACATCACCGTGATGATCTGCACCTGGAACAACTGCCGCCGCCTTGGCGAGACGCTCCAGGCGCTGACCGGATGCGGGCCACGCTCGGCCTCCTGGCAGCTCGTCGTCGTGAACAACAACTGCGCGGACGCCACGGATGCGACCGTGCGGCAGCACGAGGCCGCGCTGCCCCTCGTGCTCACGCACGAAAGCCGTCCCGGCCTCAGCAAGGCGCGCAACCGCGGCCTCGCCGTGTCGCGCGGCTCGCTCGTCGTGTTCACCGACGATGACGTGACGCCGGCGCGCGGGTGGCTCGACGCCTACTGGGACGCCTGTCGCGCGCATCCGCGCTGCTTCTTCGGCGGGCCGGTCCGGAGCCGCTTCGACGGGCCTGCGCCGGATCCGAGGCTCGTCCCGTTCGCGCCGGCGTCGGTCGTCGGGCTCGATTTCGGTCGTGCCGAGCGCCCGCTGTCGGATGACGAGTACTTCATCGGCCCGAACTGGGCCTGTCCGCGGGCGCATCTCGACCGGGTCGGCGGCTTCGACGAGGCCCGCGGCCTCGACCCGAGCAGCGGCGCGGTCAGAGTCGGCGAGGAGTCGGACCTGATGCGCCGGCTTCGGGAGGGCGGCGTCGGCGGGGTGTACCTTCCCGACGCGGGCATCGTGCATCATGTGTCTTCGGCCAAGTGCACGGTGGCGCACATCGGCGGCCGCTGGGAGGCGTCGGCGTACGACGAGGTACCTGGAGTCTGCCGCGCGCGGACGTGCCGCGCCTCTTCGGGTATCCCCGGTGGCTCGTCCCGCGGCTCCTTCGGGCCGCCGGCCTGGCCGGCTGGCGTCGCCTCACCGGCCGCGACTGGATCGCGCCCTACATGGAATTCCGCGGGACGCTGGGAAAGATGCGCGCCCAGCGGGACCACTCCCAAGCTCCAATTCCCAACTCCCAACTCCCGACTCCCAATCGCCAGGCGCGTCGAGCGAAATCGTTCAGTAACGTGTCCCTTGGGAGTTGGGAGTTGGCGGTTGGGAGTTGATTTCTTCTCACTCTCTCAGATCGCACCACGCAGGACGCCACGGCTGCTCAGCAGCTCGACCGCCGCGTCCACGCAGCGTTCGATAGTCCACTCGTGCGTCGGCAGGACCAGTGCCGGCGCCACCGGGGCCTCGTAGACCGCCGTGACGCCCGGAAAGTCCTGGATCTCGCCGGAGTCGGCCCTGGCGTACATCCCTTCGGTGTCCCGGACGCGACAGACCTCGGCGGGGGCAGACAGGTGCACCTCGATGAACCGGTCGTCGCCGATGACCGCTCTCGCCTTCCGGCGCGCGGCCTCGCTCGGCGCGACGAAGGCACAGATGCAGATGAGCCCGGCCTCGTTCATGAATCGCGCCACGTCGATCGACCGCCGCAGGTTCTCCGACCGCTCCGCCGCGGAAAAGCCGAGGTCGCGACTGATGGTCTGCCGCATGCGGCCTCCATCGAGCACGGTCACCGCATGCCCTAGATCGAACAGCCGCCGTTCCAGCGCGTAGGCAATCGACGTCTTGCCCGAGCCGGACAGGCCGGTGAACAGGATCGTCGCTGGCCGCTGGTCGAAACGTCCCTGGCGCTCGGTGACAGACACCTGGCTCGCGCGCTCGCCGACCCGATCGTGCGCGGCGGCCGCAGCGTCCCAGTGGTCCTCGAGCAATCTCGAGCTTGTGGCCCGATCGACGATGACGCCTGCGCCTACGGTGCCGTTCGTCATCCGATCGATCAGGATGAAGGCGCCGGTGGTCCGGTTCTTCCGGTAGGAATCGAAGGCGACCGGCCGGCTGGCCGTGATCTGGCACCGTCCCACCTCGTTGATCTGGAGGGCCGATGCGTCCTGCCGGTGCAGGGTGTTGACGTCGATCCGGTACCGCAAGGCGCTCACGGACGCGGACACGAGCGACGTCGCGTGCTTGATCCAGTACTGGCGGCCGGGAACGAGCAGATGTATCCGCCATCCAGACGACCATCGCCTCGAACTGCCGCTCGACGCGCGGGCAGGTTGTTCGGACGGCACCAGCATGTCGCCGCGGCTCACATCGACCTCGTCCTCGAGCGTGAGCGTGACGGCCATCGGTGCAAAGGCCTCGCTCGAGCTCTCGCCTCGGCCGTCACGATCGTCTTCACGCGCGATGCGCATGCCCGACGGCACCGCCAGCGACCTCGTCGCCGCGCCGCACGACCCCCGAGGCGATCGTGCCCGCTGAATCCGCGAAAGTCGAGATGCGGGCGGCTGCACGTACTGCACCGGGAACCGGAAATCGATGAGATTCCGGTCCGAGGCGATGTGCACGGTGTCGAGATAGTGCAGCAGGGTGCTCTCCCCGGTACCACGGCATGCTCGACGCTCGGCACGACGACGTTGTCGCCCTCGAAGTGCCGAGATCGGGATGAAGCGCAGATCGGTCAGCTCGAGCTTCGCCGCAAACGCGGCGTAGTCCTCCTGGATGCGCATCGAAGACCTCCTCGTCGTAGCCCGACCAGGTCCATCTTGTTGACGGCCACGACGATGTGCCCGATGCCCAGCAGCGACGCGATGAAGCTGTGCCGCTTGGTCTGTCGCAGCGACGCCGTTCCGGGCGTCGATCAGGATGATCGCGAGGTCACACGTGGAGGCGCCGGTGGCCATGTTGCGCGTGTACTGCTCGTGCCCCGGCGTGTCGGCGATGATGAACTTGCGCCGTGACGTCGAGAAGTACCGGTAGGCGACGTCGATCGTGATGCCCTGTTCACGCTCGGCTCTGCAGCCCGTCCGTCAGCAGCGCGAGATCGAGCTCACCGGCGGCGAAGCCGCGGCGTTCGCTGTCCCTCCGCACCGCGGCCAGCTGGTCCTCGTAGATCATCTGCGAGTCGAGCAGCAGCCGACCGATGAGGGTGCTCTTGCCGTCGTCCACGCTAGCCGCACGTGAGCAAGCGCAGCGAGCTCCTTCCGCTCGTGCTGCGGCGAGGTAGGCCTCGATGTCGGCGGCGATGAGCGACGGAGTCGGGGATCATCAGAAGTAGCCTTCCTTCTTCTTCTGTTCCATTGAGCCTTGCTTCGTCGTAGTCGATCATGCGGCCCTGCCGTTCCGAGGTCGTCGCCAGGAGCATCTCCTGGATGATCTCCGGCAGCGTCGTCGCCGTCGGATTCGACGGCGCCGCTCAAGGGGTAGCAGCCGAGCGTCCGGAACCGGACCATCCGTAGTTGTGCGGCTTCTCACCAGCTGCCAGCGGCAGCCGATCGTCATCCACCATGATGACGGCGCCATCGCGTTCGACCACCAGTCGGGGCCTCGGCGCAAATAGAGCGGGACGACGGGGATGTGCTCGAGGTGGATGTACTGCCAGACGTCGAGCTCGGTCCAGTTCGACAGCGGGAAGACGCGGATGCTCTCGCCCTTGCTGATGCTTGCCGTTGTACAGGTTCCAGAGCTCCGGCCGCTGGTTCTTCGGATCCCACTGGCTGGAAGCGATCGCGGAACGAGTACACGCGCTCTTTCGCGCGGGACTTCTCCTCGTCGCGTCGCGCGCCCGCCGAACGCGGCATCGAATCCGTCCTGCGGTCGAGCGCCTGGACGAGCGCCTGCGTCTTCATCACGTCGGTGCACTTCTTGCGTGCCCGTCGACGATGGGGTTCACGCCTCTGCGCCGCCCTCGTCGGTTGGTGTGGACGATCAGCTCGCAGGCCGTGCTCGCGGGCGAAGGCGTCGCGGAACGCGATCATGTCGCGGAACTTCCACGTCGGTGTCGATATGGAGCAGCGGGAACGGCAGCGTGCCGGGGTGGAAGGCCTTCTGCGCGAGGCGGACCATCACCGACGAGTCCTTCCCGATCGAGTAGAGCATCACCGGGTTCTCGAACTCCGCGGCGACCTCGCGGATGATGTGAATGCTCTCGGCTTCGAGCTGCTTGAGGTGGCTCAGGCTGTAGCTGGACATGATTCCCCCGACCTACTCCGCACGAGAGCGCTCAGGCTGCCCGGCGCGCAGAATCGCCACATCGGCGGTGACCTCACCCGCATCCGTCGGCGATGCTGCACGAGACCCAGCCCGGATGACAGGTCCGTCCCTCCACGATGCGCGGTGCACCAGCGAGTCCACCATGTCGCGCGCGCCGTGCGTCAGAACGGATACACCATGGGAGTCAATCCCACGGCAATGACCATGCAGAGCACATCGAGCGGGACCCCCATGCGGACGAAATCGGAGAAGCGATAGCCGCCAGGGCCGTACACCATGAGATGCGTCTGGTAGCCGAGCGGCGTCGCGAACCCGGACGATGCCGCGATGGCGACGACGATGACGAAGGGTAGAAAGCTCACGCCGAGCCCGGCAGCCGCCGCCCTGGCGACGGGGAACGCCAGCGCTGCGGCGGCGTTGTTGGTCACCAGTTCCGTGAAGAGCACGGTCATCAGGTACACGCCCGCGAGCGTTCCCCAGGCGCCGAATCCCTTCGATGTCTGGATCAACACGGCCGCGATGGCGCCCGCCAGCCCGGTCTGCTCGATCGCCCGGCCGACCGTGAGCGCCGCGACGATCGCGATGAGCACCGGCAATTCGAAGCTCCGACGCGCCTGCTCGGCCGACAGACAGCCACTCACCCCCATGGCCGCCGCGGCCAGCACGGCAGCCCCGAAGACGCTGATGCCGGTGAAGGACGTGAGTGATGCCGTGAGGATCATCGCCGCCAGGATCGCGAGCGCGATCCACGCGCGGTCGTGACGAAGCGGCCGGGAGTCCTCGATCGCCGACACGAGCAGGAAATCCCGGTTGTTCCGGTGGCGCACCACGAACTCGGGATGCGCCTGGAGGAGGAGCGTGTCGCCGGGGTGGAGCACGATGTCGCCGATCTTGCCGCTCAGGCGTTCGCCATTCCGGCACACGGCGATGACCGCGGCGTCGTACCGGTTGCGAAAACGCCCGGCGCGAACGGACCTGCCCACGTTCGGGGACGTGTCGCTCACGACAGCCTCGACGTGCAGCCGATTGCGCCGCGACGCGGTGAGCTTGCCCACCTGCTCGGTGGCCGGTACGAGCCCGCGCAGCTTCTGCAGGTCCACCACGGACTCGACCACCCCGACGAACACCAGGCGGTCGTTCCCGCGCAGGATCTGCTCCGGCCCCACGGCCACCAGCGTCTCGCCATCGCGTTCGATCGCGCTCAGGAACGTACCGGGCAGCCTCCGAAGACCGGCGTCCTCGATCGTGTGGCCATCGATCGGGCTGCCGGGCTCGACGAGCATCTCGACGGTGTACTGGCGCGCATCGGCCACCTGGAGCAGAAATGGTCGCCTCGCCGGCAGCAGCCGGTGCGCGGCGGTGATCACGTAGATCAGCCCTGCCACCGCAATCGGCACGCCAATCGGCGTCAGAGTGAACATCGTCATCACCGGCACGTTGGGATCCGAGCCGTGCGCGTCGACGAGCATGGCCTGGACGACGAGGTTGGTGCTCGTGCCAATCAGCGTGCACACTCCGCCCAGAACCGCCGCGTAGCTGAGGGGAAGAAACAGCTTCGAGGAGCTCAGGCCCGTCCGCTTGCACCAGTCGGTGACGACCGGCACGAACATGGCGACGACGGGCGTGTTGTTCAGGAAGGCGCTGATCAGGGCGACCGGCGTCAGCAGCCGGACCTGCGCGGCCACCGTTGTGCGCGGACTGCCGAGAAACCGCTCCGTCACCAGCCGCATGCCACCGGTCTCGGTCAGCCCCGCAGCGACGACGAAGAGTGCCGCCACGGTCAGCACGCCTTCGTTGCCGCACATTGCAGCAAGCTGGCTGGGTGCGGGGAAGCGCGCCGACACGAGGCTGAACGCGGTCAAGAAGACGGCGGCCCCCATCAGAACCACATCCGGGCCCGCGAGGTTCCGCGCCAATGCATAAACCATCAGCACGACGGTCGCGAGGGTCACCCAGGCTTCCCACGCCATCGGCATGCGTGCTATGCCCGTCCCGCCCGAGCGATCAGCGCGGGCAGACGCTCTGGGGGAAGCCCGATCCTGCCCAGACACTCGGCCCGACGCATCCCGTCGCCGTGGAAGTCGGACCCTCCCGACACGGCGAGTCCGTACTGGTCGGCGCAGCGGAGATAGCGCTCCGTCACCTCAGGCGAATGCTCACAGTGGTAACACTCGATTGCCGCCAGGCCGGCCTCCACCATCCCGGGGATGAGCTCGTCCATCCCCGTCGTCCCCGGATGCGCGAACGAGGTGATGCCGCCGGCCTCGCGAATGAGCTGGATGACCGTCGTGGGTGAAGCGCCGACCCGCGGCACGTACGCCGGTCGATCGTTCGCGAGGTACTTGTCGAATGCCTCCTGGACGCTGGTGACATGCCCGGCGCGGACCAGCGCGCGCGCAACCGCCGGACGGGCGATGGTCTTGCCGGAGTTGACGCCTCCCGACGCGGTGATGAGCGCGTCGATATCCACGGGCACGCCAAGATCCGCCAGTTTCTCGCCCATGGCCCGTGCGCGGCGCAGGCGATCGGCGCCGCTTGCCTCGAAGAACGACCGCAACGCCGGCATCGCGCAATCAACGAAGTACGCAAGGACGTGCACGTCCTTGTTTCGATGCACGGCCGTGATCTCGACGCCGGGAATGAAACGCAGCCCCGCTCGTCCGGCGAGGTCGGCGGTCTCGGCGACCGCCGCCATGGTGTCGTGATCCGCAATGGCAAAGGTATCGACGCCTGCGGCGCGCAACTGACGGATCAGGACTTCCGGCGTCGAGCAGCCGTCCGACGCCGTCGTGTGGAGGTGAAGATCAATCATCGCGGGCGCTACCCGTAAGGATCTTCCAGTAAACGGGCGGCGGCGCACAAGGCCCCCGACAGACGCCATCCTCTGGCCTGGCGGGGCTTTCCGTGCCTGCCCTCCGACGCGTGCCCGCCCCGCCTGGAACTGCTGAGCTGATCCTGCTAGACTGCCCGCCCACACTGCAATAGATCTGTCGACGCTGGAGGTCACCGGCACCGCCGTGCCCGTCGTGCAGAACATCACGTCGGCGCCGGCCGATGGCGGCGCCCAGTTCTCGTTCTCGACCGCCGGAGTCGACCGTCGCGCTCATGATGCCATCGCTCGTACGGAAGACCGACCCGGAAATGTTGACCGTTTCGGCCAGTTCCACCGCACCTGCGGGGACTGAGAATCCCAGGAACGCGAGTACCGCAGCTGCGGCAATTGACCAGCGTGTCGTGGTGTTCGTCTCCTCCACGAAGTTGCACACACAAGGCAGTTCACGGTCTGCCTCAGTGCAAGCCGTCACCTGCCTGGCGGAACGGAAGGGCCTGCTATGGCAAGCCGCAAGGCTGAGCGAGATGTGACGGGATGGCTGAGTGCAGCTCGGCCGCGACGCGCAGGAGAGATGTGAAAGCGGGGGGTGACTTTTGTGCGAGGGGCGTCGATCGCGCCCAGCAGCTGGAGCAGGCCGCCGGGAAGCTGCCGACGAGCGCGACCGTGCAGTACCACTACGGGGTCGCGCTGGCCAAGGCGCGCCTGGCCGACCGGGGACGCCAGGCGCTCCAGCGCGCGCTGCAGCTCAATCTGGCCGCCGCCGCCGCCGACGCCCGCAGGCTGCTGAAACAGCTCAACTCCTGCCGCGTCGTCTGTATGTCCCTCTCCTGACGCGTCGTCGTCGTCCCTGGCCTTCGGTGTTCGTGCCCTTCGTGCCCTTCGTGTCCTTCGTGCCCTTCGTGCCCTTCGTGTCCTTCGTGCCCTTCGTGCCCTTCGTGCCCTTTGTGTCCTTCGTGTACTAGCGGGCCACGCCCCCCGACAGGCGGGCCAGCAGCAGCGCCGCGCGCTTGGCCTGCGAGCGCAGCGTCCCGAGGTCCGCGGTCTCGTCGGGCGAGTGATCGCCGTGGCCCATGAGGCCGACGCCGTCGATCACCTGCGGCACCTCGGAGGCGATGAACGAGACGTCGGCGGCCCCGGCAGCTCTCGGGTCCGTCGGCGTCACACCGCCGAAGCCGAGGTCGCGGCTCGCCTGGTCGTACATCGCCAGCAGCCGCCGGTTGCCGTCCGTGGGCGCCATCGGCGGGTAGCTGTCATCGAACGCCAGCGCCGCGGTCGTGTGCGGCAGGCCGGCCGCCGCAATCTCCCGCATCGCCGCTTCGGCCGCCGCCAGCTGGTCACCGGTGAAGGCCCGGATGTCGCCCGTCACGACCGCCGATCCGGCGACGACGTTCGACTTGCCTGAGGCCGAGCCCCCCGACGAGGCATCGTCGAAGCTGACGGTCGTTCCCGCCAGCGCCAGGCCGGCGTTCACGCTCAGCAGCGACTCACGCGACAGCCGATCGTAGAAGCCATGGAGGACGCGCGCCATCTCGTACACGGCGCCCGCGCCGACCGCCGGCGTGAACACCTGGGAGGAGTGCGCCGGAGTGCCGGTCACCCTGAGCGTCCAGTCGGTGAAGCCACGTCGGGAGATGTTGGCGGTGGCGGGATTCCCGTCGCCGTCTTCGAAGCCCACCGCCGCCTCGGCACCTCGGGCAGCCTCCCTCAGGGCGGCCCGGGCCAAATGGAGCGGCGCTCCCGGCTCCTCCTCGTCGCCGGTCATCACCACGGTGACCGACAGCTGATCGAGGACCCCGGCCCGGGCGAGCGCCGTCAGCGCCGAGATCATCACGACGTCGCCGCCCTTCATGTCGATGATGCCGGGCCCACGGGCCGTCGTGGCCGACAGCCGCTCGAAGTGCTGAAACGGGCTGGTCTTGTCGAAGACGGTATCGAGATGGCCGATGAGGAGCACCCGCGGACCCGCCCCAGCCCGCACGGCCACCAGGTGTCCGGCCCGATGAAACGCCGCGCCGTCCACCCAGCGGGTGCGGAACCCCAGCGACTCGAGCTCGGCGCCGAAGATGTCGCCCACCGCGCGGACTCCGGCGAAGTTCATCGTGCCGCTGTTGATGTCGACCACCCGTTCGAGCAGGGTCAGCGCGTGATCGTGGTCCGCATCGACCGCCCGGACGATCTGCGCCTCGATGGACCCCGCCTGCGCCCCCGGCTGCCGCGTCGCATGTACGGCGGGACCTGAGCTCGCCATCGCCACGGCAACCAGCAGCCGCCCGATTCCACGTTCTCCCCGCACGTCAGTCCTCCAGCCTGCTGAACCGGTTGTCAGGCCATCCCGCCCTCTGGCAACCTATCCCAACCTCGCCTTTCGATCTACCCTGAACCGGCCGTGCCGGAGCTCCCCGACATCTCGCTCTATCTCCACGCCCTCCAGCCGCGCGTCGTCGGTCAGGCGCTCGAGCGCGTGCGCCTCGCGAGCCCGTTTCTGCTCCGGTCCGTATATCCGCCGGTGACCGCCGCCGAGGGACGGGTAGTCACCGGGCTGCGCCGAATCGGCAAGCGGATCGTGTTCGCCCTGGAAGGGGACCTGTTCCTGATCCTGCACCTGATGATCGCGGGCCGGCTGCGATGGAGGCCGCCACAGGCGGCACTCGCGGGCCGGTCGGCGCTGGCGGCGCTCGATTTCCCGACCGGGGCGCTCCTCATCACCGAAGCCGGCTCGAAGAAGCGTGCGTCGCTCTACCTGGCGGCCGGCCAGGAGGCGCTCGCGGCCCACGATCCTGGCGGACTCGACGTGCTCGCGGCCGCTCCAGAGGCGTTTGCCGAGCGCCTGCGGCTCGAGCGCCGCACGCTGAAGCGCGCCCTCACCGATCCGCGGCTCTTCGACGGGATTGGGAACGCGTACTCCGATGAGATCCTCCACGAGGCGAGGCTGTCGCCCCTGCAGTGGACGACGAGGCTCGACGAGGAGGAGGTGGGCGCCCTGTTCGGAGCCGTGCGAGGCGTGCTCGCCCGCTGGACGTCGGCGCTCCAGGCCGACCTGGCCGGCGGCTTTCCCGAGAAGGTCACCGCCTTCCGCGAGGGCATGGCCGTGCACGGCCGGTTTGGCCGGCCCTGCCCGCGGTGTGGCGCGCCCGTCCAGCGGATTGCCTATGCGGACAGCGAGTGCAACTACTGCGCCCCGTGTCAGACGGGAGGGCGCCTTCTGGCCGATCGGGGCCTCTCGCGCCTGCTCGGGGACGACTGGCCACGGACGCTCGGCGAGCTCGAGGAGCTGAAACGACGTTGACCGCGACCGACACGAGGTTCCACGTGCGGACTCCGCTCAGCCGGCCGCCTCCGCACTGACGTGATCCGCTCCCGATTCGGCCGGCTGCTCCCGCGGGTCGATCTCGTCACCCGCCACGAGGCGCTCGGCCAGCCACAGGTGCGCGGCTTCGTCGTGGCGTGCGAGCAACCGATCCAGCGGCGTGCCGGCCCACGCCTCGCTCTCCCGCTCCTGCATCGCGGGCCACGAGCCATCGGGTCGCCGAGGCACGAACCGGCACCAGAAGTTCAGGTGCCAGCGCACGAACTCCCGGGCGGCGGCGCGCCCGCGCTCGTCGTCGCGCCAATGCTCGAGCGCGAGTGTCGCGTAGCGGCGATACACCTGCAGCCGATCCTCGGCGGACAGATCGCGATACCCGTGGTCCACCTCACTGAAGATCCACGGCTTGATGAGCGCTCCGCGCGCCACCATCACGCCGGCGCAGCCGGCGCGCGCCAGGGCGGCGGCGATCTCGTGGGGGAAGAGCAGGTCCCCGTTGCCGATCACCGGCACCGCCACCGCGGCGGCGACCTCCCCGACGGCGTCCCAGTCGGCGGCACGCCGGTACCGGGCGTCCCGCGTCCGGCCGTGTACGAACACGGCGCGTGCCCCGCCGTCTACCGCGGCCGTCGCCACCTCCACGTGGTTGCGCGTCTGGTCGTTCCAGCCGAGGCGAATCTTCACGGTCACCGGCACGGACACGGCGCCCGCCATGGCCTCGACGATGCGGCGGACCCGCCCGGGCTGCCGGGCGAGCGCGGCGCCCATGCCCTTGCGCGTGAAGTGATCGATCGGGCAGCCGAGATTGACATCCACGAAGTCGGCCCCGCGCGACTCCACCAGCGCCGCTGCCCACGCCATCTCCTGGGGATTGGTGCCGGCCAGCTGGACGCCGAAGCAGGGCTCGCCCGGGAATCGGCGGATCAGGGCGAACTCGGACTTGCGCTTCTGCTTGAGACGCCGGGCCACGGTCATCTCGCTGACGAGGACGCGGGCGCCGAGCTCCGCCGCCAGCCTGCGGTAGGGGAGGTTGGAGCCCTTGGTCATCGGGCCCATGACGACCGCGCCCGTCAATGCGGCCCGCAGGTCAACCGGCATGCGGCCCCGAATGGCGCGGCACGAGGACGGCGGCGCCGCGCACGTGTCCCTGTCGCAGCCGATCCAGCGCAGCGTTGGCCTGGGCCAGCGGGAACACCTCGACCTCGGTCGAGACGGGGACTTTCGGGGCGAGGGCGAAGAACTCGTCCCCATCCGCGCGGGTCAGGTTGGCCACCGACGTCACCGTGCGTTCCTTCCAGAGGATGTCGTACGGGAACGCCGGGATGTCGCTCATGTGGATCCCGGCGCAGACCACGGTCCCGCCCGGCACGAGGGACCGCAGGGCCTGCGGCACGAGCGGCCCGACCGGCGCGAAGATGATGGCCGCGTCGAGCGGCTCCGGGGGCGCCGTTGTCGAGTCACCCGCCCACGACGCGCCCAGTTCCCGCGCGAAGCGCTGCGCGTCGGTGTCACCCGGGCTCGTGAACGCGTACACGCACCGGCCCTCCCAGCGCGCCACCTGCGCCACGATGTGGGCCGCCGCGCCGAAACCGTAGAGCCCCAGGCGACGCGCGTCGCCGGTCTTGCGCAGCGACCGGTATCCGATCAAGCCGGCGCACAGCAGCGGCGCGGCATGCACATCGTCGTAGGCGTCGGGGATTCTGAAGACGAACCGCGCGTCTGCGAGCGCGCGGTCGGCATAGCCGCCGTCGATGTCATAGCCGGTGAATTTCGCTCTGAGCGCAGAGATTCTCGCGGCCGGTCCGGCAGTACTCGCATGCCCCGCACGTGTGCCCGAGCCACGGGACGCCGACCCTGTCGCCCGCGGCGAACCGCTCGACGCGCTCGCCCGCCGCCGCGACGCGGCCCACGATTTCGTGCCCGATGACCAGCGGCAGCTTCGGGTGCGGCAGCTCGCCGTCCACGACATGCAGGTCGGTGCGGCAGACGGCGCACGCGCCAACCTCGATGGCGACCTCCCACGGACCAGGCTCGCGACGGGGCAGCTCCGCCGCTCTGAGCGGCATCCGCGGGGCGTCGAGGATCATCTGCATAGGAGGATGGGAGGATGGGAGGATGGGAGCATGGGAGGATGGGAGCATGGGAGGATGGGAGCATGAGGGATCCTACCTATCCTCCCATCCTCCTATCCTCCCATCCTCCTACTCTGGGAGCGCGAACGCGACGTACGCGTCGCCGGATTTCGTCCCCATCTTGCCGCCCCCGGCAGCGATGACGACGAATTGCCGGCCGCCGACGGCGTAGGTGCTCGGCGTGGCGTATCCGCCGGCCGGGAGGGTCGTTTCCCACAGGACGCGCCCGGTCTGCTTGTCGAGCGCCCGGAACTTCTCGTCTTTCGTGGCGCCGATGAAGATCAGCCCGCCGGCCGTGACGATCGGGCCCCCGTAGTTCTCCGTGCCCGTCTGCGGGATGCCCTGCTTCGTCAGCGCCGGCAGCTCTCCGAGCGGCACCTGCCAGGCAATCTCGCCCTTGTTCAGGTCGACTGCGCTCAGCGTCCCCCAGGGGGGCTTGACCGCGGGATAGCCGTCCGGGTCCAGGAATCGATTGTACCCGGTGCTCGTGTAGGGGATCTCGGGCTCGGGCGCGTCGGGATCGGCCGGGGCGGAAGGCACCGGCTTGTCGTTGAAGAGATACGCGACCAGCTCGGCGCGCTGCACGCCGGTCAGCGACGGGAACCCGGGCATCACGCCCTTGCCTCCCGCGATCGTCTTGTCCACGTCGGCACGCGAGAGGCGCTTGCGGACATCCACGAGCGACGGCACCGTCCTGGAGGGGTCCCCCTTCCGCTCCGGGCCGTGGCAGACGATGCAGTTGGTCTGGTACGTCCGGCGGCCGCGTGCGGAGGCCGTCGTCTGGCTGGCGTGATCGATGGGGACGAGCTCGAGGATCCAGGCCATCTCGTTGGCGTTCACGTAGAGCAGCCCTGTGGAGCCGTCGAATGCGGCGCCGCCCCACTCCGCGCCGCCGTCGAAGCCCGGGAAGATGATCGTCCCCTGCTCGCTGGGCGGGATGAACTGGCCGCCGGTGCGCGTGCGGCGGAGCCGCTCCAGTACCGCGTCGTGCGCCGCGGGCGACCTCGTGGTCACCTCGGCCTCGGTGAACGCCTGGCGGGCGAACGGGGGCGGCTTCAGGGGCAGCGGCTGCGTCGGCCAGGCTTGCTCGCCCTTCAGGTCGGACGCCGGGTACGGCCGCTCTTCGATTGGGAAGAGCGGGGTGCCCGTGGCGCGGTCGAAGAGGAACACGAAACCCGACTTCGTCGTCTGCGCCACGGCGTCCACCTGTGTGCCGTCGTGATCCACCGTCACGAGCACCGGCGCGGACGGCAGGTCGCGATCCCACAGGTCGTGGTGAACGAACTGGAAATGCCAGACCCGCTGCCCCGTGTCGGCCTTCAGTGCCAGCAGGCAGTTCGAGAAGAGATTGGCGCCCTTGCGGTTGCCGCCCCAGAAGTCGTAGGCGGCCGACCCGGTGGGCAGGAACACGAGGCCGCGGGCCTGATCCACGGAGATGCCGCTCCAGGCGTTGGCGCCGCCAATGTGCTGGTAGGCGTCCTTCGGCCAGGTGTCGTAGCCCGTCTCCCCTGGCCACGGGACGGTATGGAAGATCCAGCGCACCTTGCCCGTGCGGACGTCGAATGCGCGGATGTGGCCCGGGGCCGCCGGTCCCGGGCCCTCCGAGACGCGCGTGCCCAGAATCAGGAGGTCCTTGTAGATCGCACCGGGCGTGTTCGAGAGCACGAAGTCCCCGCGGGTGTCCCGGCCGAGCCCGTCTTTCAGGCTCACGCTCCCGGCCTCGCCGAACGTGGGAATCGGCCTGCCCGTCTTCGCGTCCAACGCGAAGAGCCGCTGTCCGGCGGTGACGAGAATCCGCTGGTCGTCGCCGTCCTCCCAGTAGGTCACCCCGCGGTTGACACCGAGCGAGCCGGCCGTCTTCCCGCTCGCGAACGGGTCGAAAATCCACCGCTGCTGCCCGGTCACCGCGTTCAGCGCGAAGACCTTGAGCCCCGGCGAGGTGGCGTACAGCACGCCGTGCACAACGAGGGGGTTGCACTGGATCTGCGATCGGTCTTCGCGGGCGTCGCCCGTGTGGTAGGTCCAGGCGACCTGGAGGCGCTGCACGTTGGCGGTGTCGATCTGGTCGAGGGGCGAGAACTGGGTATGTCCGGCGTCCCCGCCGTGCGACGGCCAGTCGCGATCGGACAGGCGACAGGCGGCCGACAGGGCGCACGAGGCGGCAACCAGGACGAACGCGCGAAGGGGAAGGCGTGTCATGGGCTCAGTAGTCTACGCCAGGGTTGCGTCCGGCGTCCGACGCAGGCCGGCCCGGGTCGCGCCCGGGGCGCCGGACGATCGCCGGAGCGGCCGGGAAGTCAGCTAGGATAGGAAGGTGATCGTTCCGGCTCCGTACAGGTGTGCCCGCACCGTTGCGCTCGCAGCCGCCCTGGCCTGCATGCCGGCGTCACCGGGGCGCGCGCAGGCGACCGGCGCGGTCACCGCGCACGGGGCGATTGCCTCCAGTCCGGAGCTGGCGGAGTTCGACTCGGCGTGGAACATCCTCCGGGGCAACTACGTGGCCGAGAGCGCCAGCCACGTGGACTGGGAGGCGCTTCGCGCCGAGCTCAGGCCGCGGGCCGAGGCCGCCCGGTCGCTCACGGCGGTGCGGGTGATCATCCGGGAGATGCTCGCTCGCGTCGGACAGTCGCACTTCGCGCTCCTCCCGGCTCCTGTCGCGTCGGACCTCAGCGGCTCGTCGATCAACCCGTCCGAGGCCGGTTCGCTCGGCTTCGACGTGGAGCCGCTCGACGGGCGGCTCGTCGTCTCGCGGGTGCGTGCCGGCGGGCCGGCATCCGGGGCTGGCGTGAAGCCCGGCTGGATCGTCACCCGCGTAGGCGATCGCGACATGGCCGATGCCGTCGGATCGATCGACGAGGACGCCGCCAACGTCCGTGCGTTTCGTGCGTGGGCGATTGCCTCCGCGCTGCTGCACGGCCCCTCCGGCAGCGCGGCACATCTGGGTTTCCTCGACGGCTCGGATCGCGACGTGTCCCTCACGGTCGTGCGCGCCGCGGAAGCGGGCGAGCCCGTCAAGTTCGGACACCTGCCGACGCTCTTCGCCAGATTCGACAGCCGTGAGGTCTCGCGTGCGGGCCGGAAGGTCGGGGTCATCGGCTTCAACGTCTGGATGACGGCCATCGCTCCGCAGTTCGACGACGCCGTCAACCGGTTCCGGCACGACGCCGGCATCGTCATCGATCTGCGCGGGAATCCCGGCGGCGTGCTGACGATGATCATGGGTCTCTCGGGCCACTTCCTCGACGCGCCGGTGACGCTCGGCACGATCAGGACGCGCGAGTCGTCGCTGAACCTCGTGGCCAACCCGCGGACCGTGGACGCGGCCGGCCACGCGCTCGAGCCGTTCTCGGGCTCGCTCGCCATCCTCGTGGACAGCGGGTCGTACAGCGCGTCGGAAATCTTCGCCGGCGGCATGCAGTCGATCGGGCGCGCGCGGATTTTCGGCGCGCACACGGCCGGGGGAGCGCTCCCGGCGGTCCTCGAGCGGCTGCCCGGCGGCGACGTCCTGCAGTACGCGATCGGCGACTTCACCACCGCAACGGGCGAGCGGATCGAAGGGCATGGCGTCGTCCCCGACACGCCCGTGGCACCCACGCGCGCCGACCTGCTGGCGGGCAGGGACCCCGTGCTCGACGCCGCCATCGATTGGATTGCCAGCCAGCCGGAGGTTCGATGACTGCTCCCCTTCGCGCCCGCCTCGCCGGCGCGCTCGTGCTCGCGGTGCTCCCGGTCCTCTCCCTGGCCCAGGCGCCCGCGCCGGCGGCAGCCCCCGCCAGGACGCCCCTGCCGCCGATCGACCGGATCCTGAAGCACTACCGCACGGCGATCGGCGGTGAGGCGGCAATCAAGAAACACACCTCGCGCACGATGGTCGGCGCATTCGAGATCACCGGGCAGGGCATGAAGGGCGACGTCAGCATTCTCGCCGCGGCGCCCGACAAGTTCCGACTGGCGATCAAGCTGGCCGGCCTCGGCGACCTCGAGCGGGGCTACGACGGCCACGTTGGCTGGTCCGTGGACCCCACCGTCGGCCCGCGGCTGCTCCAGGGGCGCGAGCTCGACGAGCTCAAGCAGTCCGCGGACTTCTTCGACGAGCTGCACGATTCGTCGAAGTACAAGTCGATCACCGTGGTCGCCAAGGGCCCGTTCGAGGGCCGGGACTGCTACGAGGTCAAGGTCATCCGGATGACCGGGTTCGAGTACACGGAATACTTCGACGTGAGCTCCGGCCTGATGTCGGGCGTGAAGATGGATGCCACGACGCAGATGGGGACCGTGCCGGTGACCACCGTCATGACGGAGTACAAGCCCTTTGGAGGCGTGCTGACACCCACGGTGACCCGGCAGCGGATGATGGGCCTGGAATCCGTGATGACGATCTCCAGCGTGAGCTTCGACAACGTGCCGCCGGGCTCGTTCGACCTCCCGCCGGCCATCGCGGCGCTGATCAAGCAGCAGTAGCGCCCTCCAAGACCGGCCCGGCATCATGAAGGTAGAGACACCGGCAGAACGCGACGCGCTGAAGGAGGTGCTCGGCGGCCTGATGCCGCCCTCCTACGTGGCGCGGTTCGGCCATGCCGAGCGCATCGAGCTCGACACTGAGCGAAAGCTCAGAACGCGAAACAAGGTCGGCTACCGCCTGAACCACTGGCCGATCTGGATCTGGACGTTCTTCATCGCGCCCGGCCCGCTCACGTTCGATCTGTTCGCCAGGGGCTTCGACTGGCGGATGGCCGGGTGGCTCGCCGTCGTGCTGCTGGGAACGGGCATCGCCGGGCTGTCCGGCCGGCTTCCCGGCGTCGAGCCGGCGCCCTACATCATCCGGTTCACCGAGGACCGCCCGAACCCGCTCTACCGGCGCGTGTGCTACACGTTCGCCTGGAGCGCGGTCCTCACGTTCGCGCTGCTCAATATTGCCGGCCTGGTGTGGGCGATTGCGACGGGAGAGTGGCGGCTCCGTCAGATCTACGACACGGCGTACTTCCCGCTGGCGGGCACAGTCTGGGTGCTCGGCGCCTTCGGGGTCCTGCCACGCGTGCGGCGGTCCACGAAGAACGAGGGACACGAGCGCCGGTATTTCTATGGCGCGGTGTGGGCCGTCTGCGTCGCGCAGCCCGTGCTCGGGACCCTGTGGCACGTGCTGCCGCAGTCGCGTTCGATGGACGTCCTCAAGCTGGCCGCCTTCGTGAGCATCCTCGCCTGGTTCGGAAACCTGGCCCGCAGGGGCCTCCTGCCGCGCACCCGTCCGATCGTGCCGGGCGAACTGGCGATCTCGGACTGACCGTCGATCCCCTCGAGGCGCGTGTTCCGCTTGCCCTCACTCCGCCGCGTGCGATTCGGGCACGCCGCACGGTTCTACTGGCCTGCCCTGATCCTGGCCATGGGGCCTGTCGTGAATGGCGCCGGGCTCTACACGCGCTTCACACCGGTCCACGGATTCGAGCTGGGACGGGCGCTGGCGGTCGTCGTCGCCCTGGCCGGCCTGGCTGCGGTTGCCGTCCACCTGCTGCCGGGGTCGGACAGGGCCAAAGGGGTATCGCTCGCGCTCGTCGTGCTGGGCGTCGCGATCTACCCGGAGGTGGCCCGACGGCTTCACGTCCGCCCCTACGGCTGGTCCGACGGGCTGCTGTTCACGGCCTATCTGGCCACGCTGCTGACAGTGCTCGCCATGCTCGCGCGCCTCGCACCGACAGTCCTCGGGGAAACCTGGGGTGTGATGGCGCTGCTGGCCCTCGCGTTTGCCGGCTACACGGCGTGGTTCGGCGCCACCGTGACGCGCACGACGAACCCGCTGGCCGGCATGGGCAATGTCGGTGGTCCCCCGCTGGCGCTTCCGGGCCACGCGAGGCCTCCCGACATCATCCACGTCATCTTCGACGGGCTGGGACGCCTGGACTACCTTCAACGGGATTTCGGCGTGCCCGCCGATGCGACGCACAGGACGCTCGACGCGGCGGGGATGTCGGTGGTCGACGACGCTGTCGCCAATTACTGCCAGACGTACCTCTCCGTCGCCGCAATGCTGTCCATGGACTATCTGGACGGGATTGCGGCCCGACTGGGCCACAGTCGCGACCGCACGGCCGTGGAGGAGGTGATCAGCGACAGTACGGTCGTGCGGGCGCTGACCGATCGCGGGTACCGGTTCACGCTGCTCTCGAGCGGCTACGAAGTCCTGGAGCACCAGCCTCTGGCGGCCGATGGCATCGAGGGCGCGACGTGGTTCGGTGAGTTCGAGAGCTACCTCTTCCGCCGTTCGCCGTTCAGGATGCTGCCGATCGGCGCGATCACGTACCTGCCGCACCGACGCCGCAGCCGGCAGATCCTGGAGGCGCTCAGAGAATTCCGGTCCGGCTCGCGGCCCCGGTATCTCCTGGCCCACGTGCTGCTTCCGCACCCGCCGTTCGTCTTCGAGGCAGACGGCGAGTCACGAACGCCACCAGGGCTCTTCACGATCGCCGACGGGACCGGCTTCCCCGAGTCCGAGGCCGCGTACCGCCAGGGGTATGCCGCGCAGGCGCGATTCGTGTTCGAGACGATCGATGGGCTGCTGTCCCGCTGGTCCGCGCTTCCGCACCCGCCGCTGGTCATCATCAACGGCGATCACGGTCCAGGTCTCGCCTTCAACCAGGTGCGCCCTCTCGCCGGACCCACTGCCAGCCGCATGGCACCATTCCTGGGCGTGAGCGGTCTGCCGGACGGCGGCGTGCTGCCGGGTTCGCCCGTGAACATCTACCGGGCCATCTTCAACGACGTGTTCGGGACGCACCTGGCCATCCTGCCGGATCGCAGCTACGTGTCGCCGTTTCCAGACCCGTACGATTTTCACGAGGTTGCGGTGCCGCCGGCCGACGCGCGGGCCCCGCGGCCCTGACCGGCCCTACTCACTCCGCAGCGCCAGCAGCGGGTCCACCGTCGTGGCCCGACGCGCGGGGCCGAGGCAGGCCAGCAGACCCGTCACGAGCATCGCTGCGGCCACGGCGCAGAACGTCAGCGGATCGGTCGGCCTGGTCTGGAACAGGTAGGCTGTCAGCACCTGCCCGGCCAGCGACGCGCCGGCGATTCCCAGCGCCAGGCCCAGCACGAGCAGTGCGCCGCCCTGCCGGAGCACACCGGCCACGACCGCGGCGGGACGCGCGCCGAGGGCGAGCCGCACGCCGAATTCCTGCGTCCGCTGCGACACCGACGTGGCCATGACCCCCGCCAGCCCCGCCAGCGTGACGAGCAGCGCCACGCCCGCGAAGACGAGCAGCAGCATGGCCGTCAGGCGCGGCCGTTCCAGGTACTGGCTGCGCACGGCCTCCAGCGTGTCCACCTTCTTGACCGGCACGTTCGGGTCCACCTGGTGCACGATCTCGCGCAGCGTGGACGCCATGGCCACGGGGTTGCCGCTCGTCCTCACCAGGACGTGTCCCGGGAGGCCCGTCGGCGTCTGCGAGAGCGGGATGTAGAGCTGCGGCTCCGGCGGCCGGTCGAGGGCGTACACCCGCACGTCGGGCACGGTTCCCACGATCGTGATCCACGACTTGCCGTCGTCCAGCGACACCCGTGTGCCCAGCGGGTCGCGGCCCTTCCAGAACCGGACCAGGGATGTGGAGATCATCGCCACCGGCGCCGACTCGATCGTGTCCGTCCCGCGGAAGGATCGGCCTCGGAGGATCGGGATCTGCAGCGTGTCGAAGTAGCCGTCGGACGCGATCGTCACGTCCGCCTTCGGCAGCGTGCCGGCATCCCCGGCCGGCTCTCCTTCGATGAGCACGGTCGAGTCGCCGAACGAGGGCGACGACCCGAGCGGGACCACGCTGGCCACGGCCGCGGCGACGACGCCAGGCCGCTCGGCCAGGCGGTTGACGACGGGCAGGTAGAGGCGGCGGAAGTCGTCCGGCGTCTTGAAGCGCGTGAAGTTGCCGAACACCTCGGCCGAGAGCACGCGCTCGGGATGGTAGCCCGCGTCCACGTTGTCGAGGCGATAGAAGCTGGTGAGGAGCAGGCCGGCGAGCACGAGCAGCACCACCGAGACGGCCACCTGCGCCACGACCAGAGCCGATTGCAGGCGCCGGCGGCGCGGGCCCCCGGCGGTCGCGGCACCGGCCTGCCTGAGGGCTCCCGACGGTCCGGACCGCGCCACCAGGGCGGGCAGCGCCCCGAACGCCAGGCCGGTGGCAATCGACAGCACGAACGCGAAGGCCAGCACCGTCAGGTCGATGCCGACGTCCCCGGTCCTGGCCGTGAATCGCCCGATGAAGGCCGTCAACCCGCCCACGAGGCCGCGGGCCATCAGCAGGCCGAGGGCGCCGCCGGCCAGCGCGAGCAGGACGCTCTCGGTCAGCAGCTGCGCGGTCAGCTGCCCCCGGCTCGCACCGAGCGCGGCCCGTAGCGCGAGCTCGCGCTCGCGGTTGAGCGTGCGCGCCAGCATCAGGCTCGCCACGTTGGCACAGGCCAGCAGCAGCACCAGCCCGGTGGCACCCAGGATGAGCAGGAGCATCGGCCGGGCGTTCCTGGTGATCTCGCCGAGCAGTCCTTTCGCCGACCCGAGGAACCCGTCGTTGGCCGTGTACACCTGGGGGTAGTCCCGTGTGAACCGGGCCGCGACGAGGGCGACGTCGGCCTGTGCGCGCTCGACGCTGACGCCTGGTTTCAGCCGACCGATGACCGTGAGGGCGCTGAACGCGCGCCGGTTGCCCGCCATCGCCTCCTCGCCACTCGCGCGGAACGGACAGGCGGACGTCGGCATGTAGACGTCGCAGTCCTGCGGATATTGCGGGATCGGCGGCAGCACGCCCACGACGGTGTGCGGCCGATCGTTCATCACGAACACCTGTCCGACAACGTGCGGATCGCCGCTGAAGCGGCGCTGCCAGTAGTCGTAGCTCAGGACCAGCACCGCGGGCGCGCCGTGTGCGTCGTCGCCGGGCAGGAACGTGCGGCCGAGGACGGGATTCACGCCCAGCACGCGGAAGAAGTTGGCCGACACGACGCCCGTGGTCACCCGATCCGGCTCGCCGCGCTCGAGCAGGTCGAAGCTCATGCTGTGAAACTCGACGAGGCCGTCGAAGTCGTGGAGCTGATCGCGGTAGTCGTAGAGCTCCCGGATCGAGACGCCCACATTGTCCTGGCCGGCCAGCGGCGCGGCTTCCTGGATCAGGACGAGACGGTCGCTCTGCGGATACGGCAGCGGCTTCAGCAGCACGCCGTTGACGACGCTGAAGATGGCCGTGTTGGCGCCGATGCCGAGGCCGAGCGTCACGATGACGGCGGCGGTGTAGCCCGGGCGCCGGCGCAGCGTGCGGATCGCATAACGCACGTTGCGCTGCATGGTGTCGGCCCAGGAGGTACGGCGGGCGTCGCGGCACTCCTCGCGCACGCGTTCCACGCCGCCGAAGGTCCTCAGGGCCCGCGTCCGCGCCTCGGCAGGATCGAGCCCCTGGTCCACCAGGCGCCTGGACTCGAGATCCAGGTGGAACTGCAGCTCCTGGTCCATCTGCCCGTCAAGGGTCGCGCCGGCCACGAGGGATCGGATGCGCCGTCGAAGTCGCCTGAACACGGGAGTCTCCTGGTTCCTGCCGCGTTGGAAATGGCGATCAGGCCTCGCCGGCGAGCACCCGGCCGACAGCCGCGGCCATGAGCTCCCACTGGCGGGTCTCGTCCTTCAGGCGCCGCTCGCCCGCCCGGGTGAGCCGGTAGAACTTCGCCTGGCGGTTGTGGTCGGGACTGCGGCCCCACTCCGCGTCGATCCAGCCCGCTTCCTCCAGTCGATGCAGGGCGGGGTAGAGCGATCCCTGGTTCACCTGGAGCACGTCCTGGCTCACCTGCTGGATGCGCTGGGAGATGGCCCAGCCGTGCATCGGCCCGACGGCGAGCGTCCTGAGGATGAGCAGATCGAGCGTGCCCTGGAGGAGGTCGAGGCGGGTTGGCGGCATAGTGTTGTCGAATGTCGACACGACTGTGCCGCGAGTCTTGTCGAATGTCAACAAGAGAGTGCCGAGGGTGGTCAGAGGGTTGGGACGAACGCAGGGACCGGAGGACCGAGAGGCCGCTGAGCAGGCCCATCGCGGAGATCGCAAAGGGCAGGAGGATCGCCGAGGGTGTCACGCTGCGGGGTACGACTGCGAGCCCGGCGCCGGCCGCAACGCGGCCGGCCAGGCGGGCGGATGACTCCGGAGAGAAGAAGGGCTTGCAGCGTTCGTGTTCGTGCCCTTCTTCTCTCCGGAGTCATCCGCCCGCCTGATCGCGGCTACGCCGCGACGCCCGGCTCGCAGTCTGCTCCCGTCGCTCTCTGCGTGTCTCCGCCCCTCGGGCGGTCTCTGCGAGATCGCCTGCTCCGCGGTCCCCGCTTCCTCTGCCAGCGCTCTCCGCTTGCTCTGCGATCTCAGCTGCGCGCCAGCCGCTCGATCTCCGCGACGACGGAGCCGACCTCGTCGAGCGTGTTGTAGAAGTGGGGCGACAGGCGGATGCCGACGCCGGGCCGGTAGTCCACCACGACGTCGCGGGCGTTCAACGCGGCGGCGATTTCGCGCGCCCGCGGCACGTTGACCGCGACGGTGCCCGCCAGGCGGGCCGGATCGCGGGGCGCGACGCTCTGGAAGCCGCGGGCATCCACGGCATCGCGGAGCGCGGCTGTCAGGGCCATCGACGCGGCGCGAATCCGCTCCACGCCGACCTCGCGGATGATCCGGAGGCCGGGACGGGCCGCGTAATAGGCCGGGATGGCCGGCGTGCCGTTCAGCATCCGACGCGCATCGCCGGGCGGCTCGAACTCGTCGAGGCCGAACGCGAACGGGTCGGGGTGAGAGAACCAGCCCGTCAGGCGCGGTCGCACCGCAGCCAGCCGATCCGGCCTCGTATAGAGGAACGCGTTGCCCGGCCCGCCGCAGAGCCACTTGAGACATCCACCGGCGGCGAAGTCCACGCCGAGCGCCGTCACGTCCACGGGGATGATGCCGGCGGCCTGATAGAGGTCGAGCATCACGGGCGCGCCGACCAGCCGTGCCTGCTCCACGATCGGACGCGGATCGACGATGAAGGAGCTGCGGAAGAGGACGTGCGAGAGGGCCACCAGCGCCGTGCGATCGTCGATCGCGTCGGCCACGGCCTCCTCGTCCACCGTGAAGTCGGGGCGCGCCGGGACGACGCGCAGGCGGAAGCCGAGGGCCTGCTGCGCGCGGAACAGGTAGACCATCGACGGAAAATCGCCTGCGGTGCAGACGATGGTGTCGCGCGCGCCGGGCAGGGGCAGCGTGGAGAGTGCGACCGCATGCGCCGTGCTGACGTTCTCGTGCATGCTGACCGAGCCCGACGGCGCGCCGATGAGCGGGGCGATGGCATCGGCGACCTCACGGCCGAGCGTCCACCACGCCTCGTCCCACGCGCGCACGCCGCGCTCGGCCCACAGCCGCGCGTACTCTGCCAGGCTGGTCTCGACCTCGCGCGGCATGGCGCCGAGCGAGTTGCTGATCATGTAGACCGAGCGCGCGAGGATCGGGAACTGGGACCGCCAGTGCGCCAGGTCCCCGAGCGGATCGCCGGCCGCCCGGTCGCTCACGGGCGTGGCAGGGGGTTGCCGCTGGGCGTCACGACGATCTCCACGGACAGCGGCGGCGCGCCGTTTCCGAGCGTGTAGGTGACCGTGACGCGTCCGCCCTCAGGCAGTCGCGTGCCCGTCACGCTGGATCCGAACTCGACGTGGCCGTTGGCGGGGACGACGACAATCGCGGGCGAGGGCTCCACGTGCCATCCAGCCTGCGCGGTGGCGGTGACCGTCAGCCGCTGCTCTCTGCCGGTCGGGTTCGAGACCATCAGCGGGATGCGAACGGGGGCCTCTCCGCTGACCGGACCGACCTGGTGGAGATCGATGCTCGAAAGCACCGTCAGTCGGTGCGCCTGCCAGAAGTCACGATAGAAGCGCCAGGGCCCTCCGAGCCGTAGCGAGCTGCTCCCGTCGCCCGTGCCCCCACCCTCACCGCTGCCAAGAGCAGTGGGACCGCCCGGCGCAAGGCCCGCGAACACATCGGCGTCCGCTGGCCCGCCGACCCGCGACTTGCCGAGAATCAGCCGCAGGGGATCGATCAGCGCATCGCCAGGCGGGGCATTGATCACCATGCGCTCGCGCGTCGCGGGGTCCGCGGCCGCCAGTTGCGCGAGCGTCTCGCGGTACTGCGTGACGTGCGCTTTCAGCTGGTCGTAGGCGAACTCCCAGTACTTGCGGCCCTTCGACGGCGAGACCGCGGTCACCGGATAGGCAGGACCGTGCCCGCTCATGAAGCGAGTGTCCATCGCGTCCGACATGAAATACAGCTTCTTCGGCTGCCAGGGCTGCAGTCCTTCGAGCAGCGGTTCGAACGTCTGCGCGGGCGCCGCCACCTGCTCGGGGAACGCCGCCGGATCGGCGGCCAGGTCGAACGCCTCGGTGGCGATGACCGACGCCGCCTGGTGGTCGCCGTGGTTCTCCCCGGCGACCTGCATCGGCAGCCACGTGAGGATCACGTCTGGCCGCGTCAGGCGGACCACGCGGACCGCCTCGGACAGCACGCGTCCGTGTCCCCAGTTCGCCAGCGACCGGACCGGGTCCTGGCCGGCGGTGTCGTGCCCGCTCAGGAACCAGACGTTCGTGATGCCGAGCGTGGCGAGGTCGTTCCGCGCCTCGATCCGGCGGATCAGGCCGAGGCTGGCGCCGCGTTCGGCGCCCTGCTGGTTGCCGCCCGAGTCGCCGCTCGTCATGAACGCCACGGCGACCCGCTTGCCCTCGTCGTAGATGGCCTTGGCCAGGAAGCTTCCCGCCAGCACGTCATCGTCCGGGTGCGCGACGAGGAGCAGGAGGTCGGCCTTGAAGCGTGGGTCGGGTTGTTGAGGGGTGAGGGCGTCCTGCGCGAGCAGGCGCGGGACGGCGGCAAGAACCAGGACGAGGGCGAGGCGGACGGCGGGCTGGCGCATGGCGCCAGTCTAACTTGGAGGATGGGAGGATGGGAGGATGGGAGGATGGGAGGATGGGAGGATGGGAGGATGGGAGGATGGGTTGCCCCATCCTCCTATCCCTCCTATTCCTCCTATCCTCCTAGAAGAGGAACCGGAGGCTGAGCTGGATGTCGCGCACCGAGTTGTCCTTGCTCGTCACGCGGCCGAAGGTCGCGCTGTTCGGGTTCGCGTCGGCGCCATTCCAGTTGGCGTGGTTCGTCAGGTTGAAGAACTCCGCACGGAACTGCGCGTTCCTCGTACCGCCGAGGCCGACGTTCTTGAAGAGCGCGACGTCCCAGTCGTACTGCCCCGGGTTGTAGATGTTGTACCGCGGGCTGTTGCCGAACGTGCCGGCGGCCGGCTTGGAGAACACCGTCGGGTCGAACCAGTAGTTGTTGTCCTTCCCGGCGCCGGCGGAGAACTGCTCGTTGGTGGCTCCGCCCTTCGCGTCGCCGCTCTGGTTCCACGGGGCCGAGAAGGTGTCTCCCGTGCCACCGAGGTCGGCGCTCTCGGTCACCCACAGCGGCGTGCCCGAGCGCATGAACGTCGCGCCCGAGATCTGCCACCCGCCGAGGATCTTGCCCACGGCGCCCTGCTGATCGCGATAGAACGGCAGGTCGTAGATGTAATAGAAGTTGAACACGTGGCGGCGGTCGAAGTTCGAGTTGCCCCAGTAGCCGCTGTCGTCGTAGGCGTTGAACAGCACGTCGCGCTTGTTGCTCGCGTTGTCGAGCGAGTGGCCGAGCGTGTAGGCCGCGCCGAACTTGAAGCCGTTCTTGTAACGGCGCTCCGCGCTGATCTGCAGGCTGTTGTACTTCGAGTAGCCGGCGTTCTCGGACATGCGGATCGTCCCGAAGCCCGCGTACGGCCTCAGAGCGGCCGAGTTGATGCCCGGATTGGCCTGGACGGTGCCCGGCAGCAGTTGGTTGATGTCGCGCTCGCGCTGCAGGTAGAGGCCGCGCCGTCCGACGTAGGCCACGTCCAGCACGAAGCCCATCGGGATCTCGCGCTGTACGCCCACCGACCACATGTAGGCCGTCGGCAGCTTGAACACCGGGTCGATGGCGGTCATCGAGAACGGCAGCGATCCGGCGCCGCCCGCGCCGCCCGGGTTGTCGGCCGACCCGTTGGTGACGCCGACCTGCGGCTGGAACGGCGGGTTGCCGCCGAGCAGCATCGAGTCGTTCAGCGTCACGCGGTTGTGGAAGATGCCCGCACTGGCCTTCACGATCGTCTTGTCGTTCATCGCGTAGGACATGCCGAGGCGCGGCTCGATCGCGTTCTTGTGGAACTCGGCGAAACCGCGCGGCGCGCCCTGGAAGAGCGCGAGCACCGCGGGATCGTTCGCCACCGCGAGCTGGTTGCCGTCGCCCTCGAACCCGTTGCCCGGCAGGAGGATCCCGTTGTACCGCGGGCCCGAGACGATGCGGCCGGTCGCCGGGTCGATGACGGCCTCGTTCGACGTGTCGTAGTAGCGCGGGTCGAACGTGGCGATGTTGTTCGTCAGCGAGTGCCATGGCGGCCAGAGCGCCCAGCGGAACCCGCCCTCGACCGTCAGGTTGCTCGTCGGCTTCCACGAGTCCTGGACGAAGACGTCGGTCGCCAGCGAGCGCCACTTGGTCAGCGCACGCTGGCCGATCTCGGCGTAGTTGGTGAACAGGCCGAGGGCGGCGTTCGCCACGCCGAGGCCCGTGCTGTTCTCGCCGGCCGAGGCGTTCGTGAACTGGAAGCGGCCGTTCTGGTTGTTGGTGCTCCCCGGGATCGGCTGCACGTTGATCTGGTCGAAGTCGTCCTCGCCCGAGTACTCCACCGAGACGCCGGCCTTGAACGTGTGGCGGCCCTTCACGTACGTCGTCGTGTCGGCCCACGTGTAGATCGGGCCCGTCGAGGAGGACGGATACGGGCCACCGTCGATCTCGCTGAAGCTGTCGATCGAGATCGTCGGGATCTTGTCGGGAATCTCCTTGTTCTCGGGGAAGATGTACGGGTAGTCGATCCCGTACTTGCTGCGCTGGAAGAGGTCCGTGCCGCGGAACACGTTGATGTAGACCTCGTCGAGCGAGTAGGTGAAGCTGGCCTCGTTGATCAGGCTGTTGGTCAGCGTGCTCGTCCAGCTCGCCGTCTGGTTCGTGTTCGGCCGGTCCCAGTCGGTGCGCGCGTAGGGGAACGTGCCGCGGAACGCGTCCACCGCCGTCCAGTTGTACTTCCCGTAGCGATAGGTGAACTGGTTCTTGTCGTTCAACCGGTAGTCGAACCGGATGTTGTCCTTCCGCTGATCCTGCGGGTTGTCGCTCGAGATGATCAGGTTGTTCGTGCCCTGCTGGAAGCCGGGCGTCGGCAGCGGATACGCGTTGAGCATCCCCATGCCGTTCGGGCTGAGCCGGTTGGCCGGGATGACGTTGCCCGGGAACGGCTGCCCGGTCTGCGGGTCCATGATCACGCGCGCGCCGTTGAAGAACGGGTTGTTCGGGTTCAGCAGCTCGCTGAAGTCCCCTTGCCGCATCGCCGCGGTCGGCACCGTCGCGGTGTTCGTCTGCGTCTGGAAGTAGTTCACCCATTCCTGGGCGCCGAAGAAGAACAGCTTGTTCTTGAACATCTCGCCGGGAATCGGGCCGCCCAGCGAGTAGCCGTACTGCTTGTAGTCGAACGGCGCCGCGCCGGAGTTCTGGTTCGGGTCGGTGCTGCGGTTGCGCGACCAGGTGTTGGCCTGCAGCTTGTCATCGCGGTAGAAGAACGATGCGCTGCCGCTGTACCGGTTGCTGCCGCTCTTGGTGACCATGCGGATCTGGCCGCCGCTGGCGCGCCCGTACTCCGGCATGTAGTCGCCCGTCAGCACCTGCACTTCCTGGATGGCGTCGATGTTCTGGACGCCCACGATCGCGCCCGACGACCGCGTGCGGATTGCCGTGGCGCCATCGACCGTGATGTTGTTCTCGTCGCTGCGGCTGCCGTTGATGTTGTAGCCGCCGTTGCTCAGGCTGGAGAAGCCGTAGTTGTTGAAGCTGCCGCCGATGACCCCGGCCTTGAGACCGGCCACGCCGATCGGGTTCCGGCCCGCGAAGGCGAGCTGCTCGATGTCCTTGGACTCGACCGTCTTCCTGAGCGCGACATCGGACTGCAGCGGGGGCTGCTCGGCCGTGACCGTGACCTGCTCGGTGATCGCGCCGGCCTCGAGCGTGAAGTCGAGGTTCAGGGCGCCGGTCGCGTCGAGCTGCACGTTGTCGCGCACGACCTTCTTGAAGCCCTCCAGCTCGGCCGTGACACCGTACTTCCCGGGCTGCAGGTTCGGGAAGGTGAAGAAGCCGCTCGAATCGGTCACCACGACTCGCGGCGCCTGCGTCTGCAGGTTGGTGGCCGTCACCGTCACGCCGGGGACCACGCCGCCAGACTGATCTTTCACCGTGCCGGAGATCGAGCCTCGATCGAATTGCGCGAACGCCGTGGACGCCAGGAGCAGCATCGACAGCATCAGCGCTCCGCCAAGGCCCCTCCGCCGCGCACGGGGGGATACGCACACGCCCATTGTCTTACCTCCTCGAAAAACAAAATGTCATGACTGGTTCAACCAATTCAGGGGAAGCTGCGCGATGAGACTACGCGTGAAAAATGCGTGATGTCAAGCACAAGTAACGGTTACATCGATGTTTCAGATGTGTATTATCTGTATCGCGTATAATCAGGGATTGCAGCATCTGCCGACCATTTTCGACCAGGCCAGCTCCCGTGGGGCCCAGTGCCGGGCGCGCTTCGTGATCAGCGAGCGTGTGAAAATGAGTTGACGGTGGGTGGTCCGAAGGACCCGCCGCCCGGTGGCGTCGTCCGGATCGGTTGTGCACGAAGAATTTTTGAGTGGTCTGACCAGCGGGGCTGACAGGGCGCTAACGGCCGGCACTCCCCGAGCCGATGTGTACCTGCAGCCGGAGTTCGCCATGGCTCGTCACATCGACGTCCTGACCGCCACCACGCTCAAGAACCTCCGCGAACAGTGGTGGGACGCGGAATTCTCGGATTTTCTCCAGGAGACCCTGCAGCCGCGGCCCGGTACCCGCATCCTCGACGTCGGTTGCGGCGATGGCACGGCGGAGCTGTCTCTCGGCCGGCTGCGCATCTCTCAACTGAGGCTCTACGCCATCGACCTGGACGTCTCGCGCGTCGCCCGGGCGGCTGCGGAGGCCCAGTCCCACAACTACCGCCTCGCGCTGGCAGCCGCCGAGGTCGCCCGGCTGCCCTTCACCGACAGCGTCTTCGATGCGACGTTCTGCGTGGCGGTGCTGCAGCACGTCAACGACGTCGCCGGCGCCGTCGGTGAGCTGTCGCGCGTCACGCGGCCCGGCGGGCGCGTGCTCGCCGTCGAGCCCGACAACAGCGCCCGCTACTGGTACAGCTCGCTCCCGATCGGCCGCGCGACGTACGCGCTCTCGTCCCGCTTCCACGCCGCTGTTGCGGCCGAGCGTGGCGACGCCAGCGACCCGGCAGTCGGCCCGCAACTCTCGGCCTTCTTCCGCCACGCCGGGCTCGAGCCCATCTCGGTGCGGCTCTTCCCGGTCGCGGTCACGCACATCGGACCGCCCGCCGCATCCGTCTGGCAGGCCCGCCGGGACGCCATTGCCTCGGCGCTCGCGACATCCAGGGCGGGCAGTGAAGGCCATCGGCTCGGCACCGAATATCTCGAGTCCCTCACCGCCTACGAACGGCAGGCCGTCGAAGCCGGACCCGAGTTCGTCGAGATCCAGAACACGATGCTCTTTGCCACCGTCGGCGAGCGCGTGGAGGAGGCCAGGGACACCAACGGGTCGCCGGCGAAGCACACCAGGTCGTCGGCACACGGCCAGGCCACCGTCTCGTCACGTTGAACCCCGAACCCGAGAACCGAGAACCCGAGAACCCGAGAACCGCTAAACTCCCCCCGTGCCCCCGCGCGCCAGCGCCCGCCCGCCGGGATCCTCGGGCTGGGACGACTACGCCGATTTCTACGACTGGGAAAACGCGCAGACGATGGCGCGCCGCGACGTCGCGTTCTGGCAGCAGCTGGTGAGCGCCGCGGCCGGGCCGGTGCTGGAGCTGGGCTGCGGCACGGGCCGCATCACGATTCCCGTGACGCGCCGCGCCAGCCTGGTCGTTGGCGTGGATCTCTCGGCGCCGATGCTCGCGCGGGCGCGCAGCCGGATCCGCCGCGCGCGTCTCGGCCGGCGCGCGGCGCTGGTGCGGGCCGACGTGCGGGCCCTGCCCTTCGTGCCGGAGACCTTCGCGCTGGTGGCCGCTCCCTACGGCGTCCTGCAGTCGCTGCTGCGCGACGCCGACCTGACCGCGACGCTCGATGCCGTCCGGCGCGTGCTGGCTCCGGGCGGCCGCTTCGTCGTCGATCTGGTCGCCGACCTGCCCGCCTGGCGCGAATACACCAGCAGCACCCGCCTCCGCGGCTGGCGGCCCGGACGGAAGGCGCACGTCACGCTCATCGAGTCCGTCCGTCAGGACCCGCGCCGGGGCATCACCAGGTTCGAGCAGGAATTCGTCGAGCGCCGCGGGCGCGAGGTATCGCGCCGGCGCTTCGAGCTGGCGTTCCGCACCAGGTCGGTTCCGCACATGACGCGCCGGCTCGAGCGCGCCGGCCTGCACGTGATTGCACGCCTCGGCAGCTACGACGGCGAGCCGTGGACCCGCAGGGCGGACGTCTGGGTGGTCATGGCGGAGAAGGAGGATGGGAGGATGGGAGGATAGGAGGATGGGAGGATAGGAGGATAGGATCCTCCCGACATGTTAGACTTTGGGGTCCTCGGTTCCCGATCTTTCCTTGGAGTTCTGCCATGTCCGGCCATTCCAAGTGGCACACGATCAAGCACAAGAAGGGCGCGCTCGACGCCAAGCGCGGCAAGCTCTTCACTCGAATCATCAAGGAGTTGACGGTGGCCGCCCGGAACGGCGGCGGCGATCCCGATTCCAACCCCCGCCTGCGGACCGTGATCGCGGACGCCAAGGCCGTCAACATGCCGGCCGACAACATCAAGAAGGCGATCCAGCGGGGCACCGGTGAGCTGCCGGGCGTCACCTATGAGGAGGCCACCTACGAGGGCTATGGGCCGGGCGGCGCGGCGGTCATTCTCGAGGTGCTCACCGACAACCGCAACCGCACCGTCGGCGAGCTCCGGCACATGTTCACGAAGCACAACGGCAACCTGGCCGAGACCAACGCGGTCGCCTGGATGTTCTCGAAGAAAGGCTACATCGTCGTCGAGAAGCAGGGCGTCGACGAGGAGCAGCTGCTGAACGCGGTGCTCGAGGCCGGGGGCGACGATCTGCGCGACGACCAGGACAACTGGGAGATCCTCACCGAGCCGCCGGCGTTCGAGGCAGTGCGCGACGCGGTGAAGGCGCTCGGGGTGGAGCCCGCCAGCGCGCAGATCGCCATGCTGCCACAGAACTACGTGAAGCTCGAGGGCAAGGAGGCCACCCAGATGGTGAGGCTCATGGAGGCCCTCGAGGACCACGACGACGTGAAGCAGGTCTGGTCGAACTTCGACATCGAGGAAAAGGAAATCGAGGCGTCCCTCGCGTGACGTCCCGCCGATGAAGGTCTTCGGCGTCGATCCCGGGTCCGAACGCACCGGCTTCGGGTGCATCGAGACCGATGGACAGCAACATCGGCTGGTCACCTGCGGCGCCATCGTGGTGCCCGCCCGCGCGATCTTTCCGGAGCGGCTTCGACTGATTCACGACCAGCTCGGCGAGCTCCTCCGGCAGCATCAGCCTGACGTCGTCGCGCTCGAGAACCTGTTCACGGCCGTGAACGTCAGGAGCGCGCTCAAGCTCGGACACGCGCGCGGCGTCGCGATGCTCGCCGCGGTCGAGAGCGGGCTCGCCGTCGTCGAGTACTCCCCGGCAGAAATCAAGCGCGCGGTGGTCGGATACGGCCGCGCGGAAAAGCACCAGGTCGCCGAGATGGTGCGGCTGCTGCTGCAGCTCGATGAGGCGCCGACGCCGAACGACGCCTCCGACGCGCTGGCCGTGGCCATCTGCCACGTTCACGCCGCCGGCCGGGTGATGGCGCCGAACGGCCAGCCGGGCGTGCTGCCGCGGAGCTGGCGGCACTGGCGCCCGCCGGCCGGCTCCCGTCCCTCATGATCGCGTGGCTGCGCGGCCGGCTGGTCGAGAAGCACCCGACGCGCGTCATCGTCGAGACCGGCGGCGTGGGCTACGAGCTGCACGTGCCGCTCTCGTCGTTCTCGGCCATCGGCGAGCCCGGCGGCGAGGTCACGCTGCGCGTGCACACGCACGTGCGCGAGGACGCGATTCAGCTGTTCGGGTTCTCGACGCCCCTCGAGCTGTCGCTGTTCGAGCGGCTGCTCGGCGTCTCCGGCATCGGGCCGCGGCTCGCGCTCGCGGCGCTGTCCGGGACGGCCCCTCCCGAGCTCGCGCGCGCCGTGGCGGCCGGTGAGGTGGCCCGGCTCGTGGGTGTCCCCGGGATCGGGCGGAAGACGGCAGAGCGCATCGTGCTGGAGCTCCGGGACAAGCTCGACGATCTCGTGCACGGAGAGCCGGCCGGCGAGGGCGTCGCCATGCGGACCGATCTCGTGTCCGCGCTGGTGAATCTGGGCTACCATCGGCCGTCCGCCGAGAAAGCCGCCGAGCGGGCGCTCCAGTCGAGCGGCGGCACCTTCGAGGACGCGTTGCGGGAGGCCCTCGGCTCGCTGACGCGCTGACGCGCAACGGGCCCGCCGACTGCGCCCGTCTGAATTCAGGAGAGATGTCCGACCCCCGCATCGTGGCCGCCGCGCGCGTGGACGACGACGTGCAGTACGAGGCCGGCCTGCGGCCGAGGACGCTCGACGCCTACATCGGCCAGGACCGCGTCCGCGAGAACCTGCAGGTGGCGATTGCCGCGGCGCGGAACCGCGGCGAGGCGCTCGATCACGTCCTGCTCTACGGGCCGCCGGGCCTCGGCAAGACGACGCTGGCGACCGTGATCGCCAACGAGCTGGGCGTGGCCATCCGCGGCACGGCCGGGCCCGTCATCGAGCGCCCGGGCGATCTGGCCGCCATCCTGACGTCGCTGGGCGAGCGCGAGGTGCTCTTCATCGACGAGATCCACCGCATGGCACCGGTCATCGAGGAAATCCTCTATCCGGCGATGGAGGACTTCGAGCTCGACATCGTCATCGGACAGGGCCCGGCCGCGCGATCCGTGAAGGTGCCGCTGAAGCCGTTCACGCTGATCGGCGCCACCACGCGCGCGGGCCTCATCACCTCGCCGCTCCGGGCGCGGTTCGGGATCGTGCACCGGCTCGACTTCTACACCGACAGCGACATCGAGGAGATCGTGCGGCGCTCCGCCCGCATCCTCGGGGTGGGCCTGGACAGAGACGCCGCCGCGGAGCTGGCGCGCAGGTCGCGCGGCACGCCGCGGATCGCCAACCGTCTGCTGCGACGCGTGCGCGACTACGCGGAGGTGCGGGCCGACGGGCGCATCACCGCGCCCGTCGCGGCGTCGGCCCTGAAGCTGCTCGAGGTGGACGCGCACGGCTTCGACGACAGCGATCGCCGCCTGCTGCGCACGATCATCGACAAATTCGGCGGGGGACCGGTCGGCATCAACTCTCTCGCGGCGGCGATCAGCGAGGAGGCCGACGCCATCGAGGACATCTACGAGCCGTACCTGATTCAGATCGGGTTCCTCGACCGCACGCCGCGCGGGCGTGTGGCCACGGCCCGCGCCTACGAGTTCTTCGGCCTCGATGCGCCGGGAAGGGACGGAAGACTGTGGTGAAGGATGGAGGGGAGGGCACCGGCGTGACGCCGAAGCCGGTCGAGTTCGGGCGCTTCTCGCGTCCCGGCCTCATCCGCGCCGCGATTACGGGTCTGGCGACCTACGTGCCGCCCCGTGTGCTGACCAACGCCGACCTCGAGAAGATCGTCGACACGACCGACGAGTGGATCCAGCAGCGCACCGGCATCCGCGAACGGCACATCGTCGATCACGGCGTGGCCACGTCCGATCTCGCCAGGGAGGCCGCCCTCAAGGCCATCGCCCAGGCGGGCCTGACGCCCGCCGACATCGACTTCATTGTCGTGGGCACCACGACGCCCGACATGATGTTCCCGAGCACAGCGTGCCTGCTGCAGCACAAGATCGGCGCCACCAAGGCCTGGGGATTCGACCTCGGCGCGGCGTGCTCGGGGTTCACCTATGCGCTGACCACCGCGGCCCACATGGTCGGGTCGGGGACGATCAATCACGCCCTCGTCGTCGGCGCCGACGTGATGTCGAGCATCCTCGACTACACGGATCGCACCACCTGCGTGCTGTTCGGCGACGGCGCCGGCGCGGCCGTCGTGTCGCCCTCGGCCGACCGGGAGCTGGGGATCCTCGACTTCGAGGCCGAGATCGACGGGAGCGGCGGGCCGGCGCTGTGCATGCCGGCCGGCGGCAGCCTGCGGCCCGCCTCGGCCGAGACGATCGAGCAGCGGCTGCACTTCGTCAAGCAGGACGGTCAGGCGGTCTTCCGGTTTGCGGTCCGCAAGACCGAGGAGATGTGCCGCCGACTCCTGGAGCGCAACCACCTCCAGGCGTCCGACATCGAGCTGCTCGTGTCGCACCAGGCCAACCGCCGCATCATCCTGTCGGCGGCCGAGCGGCTGGGCTTCCCGCTCGAGAAGGTCGTCATCAACATCGACCGCTTCGGGAACACCACGGCGGCGACCATTCCGCTGGCGCTGAACGACGCCGCATCCGACGGGCGACTGAAGAAGGGCAGCCTCGTCCTCGTCACGTCGGTCGGCGCCGGATTCACCGTGGGGTCGCTTCTGCTTCGCTGGGCGCTTTGAGCTCGGCATTTTTCGCCCGGTCCCCACCAGACTTCTGCCGGCCAAGCGAATTCTACAGAGACCCTCTCAGTCTGCTTGTGTCATAACTGAACACGCCTGTCACATAACGGCGCACGGGCCCTAAATCGCTGCGTTATATCGGGTTGTATTCCATTTTGCCCATGGAATGGTCGAGCTGCGTCTCAAAAACTGCCACCCTGTCGTCCAGGCGACACCTTCACAGCTCTGCATTAAAGAGATAACCACCGTAGAAACAGCAAGTTAGCCGGACGATCCTCTCTCGTCCCCCGCTGGCCGGGGCCTTGCTCAAGAGCTGCCCGTCAGACGTGTCCTCGCTCGCGCCACTTCCGGCGATTCGAGTCAGCGGCACGTCGGCCGGGGACCTCTCATGCACGAGACCGCGCTGCCTCTTACCCGGGTGCACGTCGATCCGGCTTCCCAGCCTCGCACGAGCGGGGAGATCGACTGGCGCGACCGCCTCCCGGTGCTCGCCGGCCGGCTGGTCACCCTCCGCGAGCTGTCCATCGCCGACAGCGCCGTGCTGCTGCCGCTGATGGCGGCGCCCGAGGTGTCGCGCTTCCTCTCGCCGCCCCCGCTGTCGGTCGAGCGGTTCACGGGGTTCATCGAATCGACGCTGCGTGAGCGGCGGGCCGGACGGTATGCCGGCTTCGCGGTGGTGCCGCACGGCTCCTCGACGCCGGTGGGACTCGTGCAGCTCCGCCAGCTCGAGCCGGGATTCCGCACTGCCGAATGGGGAATCGCGCTCGGCGCCGCGTGGTGGGGCCGCGGGCTGTTCCAGGACGTGGCGCGCCTCATCCTCGACTTCGCCTTCGACCGGCTCGGGGCCGACCGCCTCGAGGCGCGCGTTGCGGCGCAGAACGCGCGGGGCAACCGCGCGGTCGAGAAGCTGGGCGCCGTGGCCGAGGGGCTCCTGCGGTCGTCCCTGCAGGTGGCCGACGGCACCCGGCACGACCAGGTGCTCTGGGCCTGGCTGCCGGAAGACCGACGTCGGGCGAGTTGGCAGGCTGCAGAGGAGGCCACGCCATGGGTGCACTGACCTGGCGTCGCGTACTTGGCATCGCCGCCACGATCGGGCTCCTGCTGCTGCTGTCGTTCCCGGCCTTCGCGCAGGGGCGGCGTCCCGAGCGGCTCGACCGTGCCCTCGCGGCGCGTGCCGGCCGGACCGGCACCTCGCGGGTCATCGTCAGCGCGGCCGCGGGCGCCGACGTGACGCGCGCGCTGCAGGCCCTGGGCGGGCGGCCTGGCGCGCACCTTCAGATCGTGGATGGCGTGGTCGCCGACGTCCCGAACGCCGTCCTGGCGGCGCTGGCGGCAGACCCGTCCGTTGCGGGCGTGCACCTGGATCGTCCGATTGGTCCCACCCTGTCGGCCGACTCTGCGACGGGCGCGGTCGTCGTGCCCACGCAGTCGCGGGCCGGACAGTTCGACGGCAGCGGCGTCGGCGTGGCGCTCATCGACTCGGGCGTTGCCGGCTGGCACGACGACCTGGCACGCACCTACAGCGGAGCAGGCCCGGTCGGGCAGCGCGTGATGGGCTTCGCGGACCTGACCGGCAGCACGTCGAAGGCCACTGACGGCTTCGGGCACGGCACCCACGTCGCCGGGATCATCTCGGGCACCGGCTGGGACTCGGCGGGCGACTATGCCGGCGTGGCGCCTGGCGCGGACCTGCTCGTGCTCCGCGTGCTGGACGATCAGGGGCACGGGATGGTGAGCGACGTCATCCGTGCGATCGACGTCGCCATCGCGAACAAGCGCCGCTATCACCTGCGCGTCATCAACCTCTCGATTGGCGCCGCGGTGCTCGAGTCGTTCACCACCGACCCGCTGACGCTGGCGGCGCGCCGCGCCGTGGAGGCGGGGCTCGTCGTGGTCGCGGCCGCCGGCAACCTGGGGAAGGACGCCAACGGGCAGACGCAGTACGGCGGAATCACCGCCCCGGGCAACGCGCCGTGGGTACTGACGGTCGGCGCCTACAGCGACATGGGCTCGCCCGACCCGTCCGACGACCGGGTGGCCACCTACAGCTCGCGCGGGCCGACGGCCGTGGACATGATCGCCAAGCCGGATCTGGTCGCGCCCGGCTCCCGCGTGGTGTCGCTGAACAATCCCGGCAGCTATCTGGCCTCGGCGCATCCCGAGGAGCTCGTGGCCGGCATCCGCGGCGCGGCGTTCCCCTACCTGACGTTGAGCGGGACGAGCATGGCGGCGCCGATGGTGACCGGTGTGGTCGCGCGGATGCTCCAGGCCAACCCGGCGCTCACGCCCAACGCGGTCAAGGGCATCCTCGAGTACACGGCATCCGTCCAGCCCGGCACCGACCACATGTCGCAGGGCGCCGGGTACCTGAACGCCGACGGCGCCGTCACGCTCGCGCGCTTCTTCGCCACCGCGCGCAAGGGCGATGGCTACCCGAGCGATCCCGCCTGGTCCGCGCACATTCTGTGGGGCAACTACCGGCTCGGTGGCGGCGTGATCATGCCGTGGGGCAACGCCTGGGCCACGAACATCGTGTGGGGCTCGGCGGACAACATCGTGTGGGGCTCGGCGGACAACATCGTGTGGGGCTCGAACGACAACATCGTCTGGGGCTCCAGCGACAACATCGTCTGGGGGTCCAGCGACAACATCGTGTGGGGCTCAGGCGACAACATCGTGTGGGGCTCCAACATCGTCTGGGGCTCCAACATCGTGTGGGGTTCCAACATCGTGTGGGGCAGCAACCTGGTGGACAACATCGTCTGGGGGAGCGCCTGCGACGGCAAGAACTGCCTCGGCAACATCGTCTGGGGTTCCAACGACAACATCGTGTGGGGGTCGGGCGACAACATCGTCTGGGGCTCCGGCGACAACATCGTGTGGGGGTCGGGCGACAACATTGTCTGGGGCTCGAACATCGTGTGGGGTTCCAACATTGTCTGGGGTTCCAACATTGTCTGGGGCTCGAATATCGTGTGGGGCTCCAGCGACAACATCGTCTGGGGGTCGGACGACAACATCGTGTGGGGTTCCGGCGACAACATCGTCTGGGGATCCGCGTTGACGTCGCCCGATGAGTCGGGCTGGCCTGGCAGCGGCGCCGCAGCGGCGTTGAGACTCCAGTGACGGCCGGCTACGGGGCCATCGGGCACGCCGGCTCCCCGACAACGGGCGACTGGCCGCTCGCGCCCGTCGAGCGGAGCTGGCACGCCGTGTCGCCGGAGCTGCATGCCTCCGGCGTGACGCTGCGCGAAGTGCAGCCTGCCGACGCGTCCGCGCTCATGACGATGCTGACGACGGTAGACGTGTCGCGGGTGGTGCGCCATCGCCCGTGCTCGCTGCCGGATCTCGGCCTCCCGGATCGACGCGGCCCGGCTCGAGCGCCTCCACGCCCGTGGCCTCTGCCTCGCGGTGGTGCCCTCGACGATCGGCGCCGCGGTCGGCCTCTTTCACGTGCGTGAAATCGCTCCGGCGTTCAGTTCGGCCGAGTGGGACTTCGTGCTGGCGCCCCAGTATTGGGGAAGGGGCTTGTTCTTCCGCGTCGCCCCGCTCGTGGTGGACTTCGTGTTCGACGTGATCGGTGCCGCGCGGCTCGAGTCACGGACCGCGCTCGACGGCCGCAGTCAAGGCGCGCTCCGAAAGCTGGGCGCCGTACGGGAGGCGCTTCTCCGCCGGCCCGAAACCCCCGCCGGCGGGTGTCAGGACGAGCTCCTCTGGGCGATCCTGGCGTCCGAGTGGCACCGCCGCACCGGCCGCCACGCCGTGCACTGACTCGGGGCCCGGCGCCCAGATCCCCAGATCCCCAGATCCCCAGATCCCCAGATCCCCAGACCCCCAGATCCCTGGACCCTGTACGATCCCCCCGTGCAGTTGTCCGATTTCGACTTTCATTTGGCGGACGACCTGATCGCGCAAGCGCCGCCGCAGGAGCGCGGCACATCGCGCCTGCTGGTGGTGCACCGTGAGACCGGCACGTGGGAGCATCGGCAGGTTGCCGATCTGCCGTCGCTGCTCCGCGCGGGCGACGTGCTCGTCGTCAACGACTCGCGCGTGGTGCCGGCGCGCCTCATCGGTCACCGCGATCCCAGCGGCGGTCAGGTCGAGTGCCTGCTGCTCCGGCGGATCGATGGCGAGCGCTGGGACGTGCTGATGCATCCCGGCCAGAAGATGAAGCCGGGCACCAGGGCGCGCTTCGGCGGGTCACCGGGGGCGCTCGTCGCCGAGGTGCTCGCGCAGCACACGTTCGGGCGTCGCACGATCCGGCTCTTCACCGACGACGGCTCGGACGTGGACGCCGCGATCGACGGGATCGGCCACGTGCCGCTGCCGCCCTACATCAAACGGCCGGATACCGATGCCGATCGGGAGCGGTATCAGACCGTGTACGCGCGAGCGCGCGGATCGGTGGCCGCGCCAACCGCGGGCCTGCACTTCACGCCGGCGATACTCGACTCGCTCGAGCGGGCCGGTATCGGGCGCGCCGAGGTGACGCTGCACGTGGGCTACGGCACGTTCAAGCCCATTCGAGCCGGGCGCGTCGAGGATCACGCGATCGATCCGGAGGTGTTCGCCGTGCCGGCGGAGGCCGCGACCCGGATCGCGGCCGCGCAGGAGGACGGGCGGCGAGTCATTGCGGTGGGCACCACGACCACCAGGACGCTCGAGACCGTGGCCCGGGCGCACGGCGGTCGCGTGGTGGAGGCCTCCGGCGAGTCGGATCTCTTCATCGCGCCGGGGTTTCATTTCCAGGTCCTCGGCGGGCTGCTCACGAACTTCCACCTGCCCAGGTCCTCACTGTTCGTGCTGGTGTGCGCCTTCGCCGGCCGCGATCTCGCGCTGGCCGCCTACCGCGCCGCGATTGCGGAGCGGTACCGGTTCTACAGCTACGGCGACGCGATGCTGGTTCTGTGACGGCCCTCAGCGATTCTGGTCCCTCTGGGCAGTGTAGCTGATAGCTGACCGCTGATAGCTGACCGCCGATAGCTGCTCTTCAGCCCGCCGCCTCGATGAGCGCCGCCGCCAGCAGCGGAATGAGCAGCTCGTGGTGCCCGGTGAGGGCATAGCCGTGGCCGACCCCCGCGGTCGGCCGTGAGACCACGTTCGTCATCGGCCGGTAGAGCCGAACGAAGTCGATGTTGACGGTCGTGAGGCCCTCCAGCGAGATCCCGCGGTTCCTGGCGAGGGCCACGGCCTTCAGGAAGACCTCCGGCAGGATCACGGCCGAGCCGCAGTTCAGGTACACCCCGCGCTCGAGCCGTGCGACGTTGCTCACGAACCGGCGGAAGTCTCGCAGGCTCGTGTCGCCGATGGCCGCGCCCGACGCGTCCGGGTGCATGTGGGTGATGTCGGTCCCGATCGCCACGTGCACCGTGAGCGGGATGCCCAGTCGCTCGGCGCTTGCGGCGATGCTGATCGCGGCGTGCGGCGCGCCGCGGTCGAGGATGGCGCGTCCGACGGCCTGACCCAGTCCAAGACCGCGCGCGTGCCCGTCGTTGATGGCCTGATTCAGCAGCCGCCCCGTCTCTTCGGCCATCCCGAATCGCCCGGGCCCGAGCCCTTCGTCCACGTCCTCGGAGGTGGATCCCGCCAGCGCGATCTCGAAGTCGTGGATGATGCCTGCGCCGTTGGTGGCGAGCGCCGAGACGAATCCGCGCTCCATCAGATCCACGAGGATCGGCGAGAGGCCGGTCTTGACCACGTGGGCGCCGAAGCCCCAGATGATGCCCCCTCCGTCACGCCGGGCCTCGATGATGCGGCGGACGATGGCCGTGAAGTCGGCGGCGCCAAGCAGATTCGGGAGCGCCTCGATCCACGCGCGCAGCCCGGACCCGGCCACATACGGCCGCGCGAAGTCCTCCGTCCGGACCTTGCTCGGGCGGGAGGCGAGCGGGTAGGTCCTCACGTCCGTGAGGTCGAACTCCTCGTACGTGAAACGGCGCGGCAGCCCGTCAGCCATACGGGCGCGAGTATACAAGGGCGCCGGGACGAGCCCGTCCGGGAGTGCAGACCCATCCTCCCATCCTCCCATCCTCCCATTCCCCTCCTGCTATACTTAGTGGTTCCGCCGGTGTAGCTCAGTTGGTTAGAGCACGCGGCTCATATCCGCGGAGTCCGGGGTTCAAGTCCCTGCACCGGCACCAATCCCGGACCTCGAGCGTCTCGCTCGGGGTCCCAGTCAATCATCAATCGTCAATCGTCAATCATCAATCGTCAATGACTTCGCTGGCGGCGAGGGTGGCGGCGACGATCCGGCAGCGGCGGCTGTTCTCCACGGGCGCTCGCATCGCGGCCGCGGTGTCGGGCGGCGCGGACTCGGTGGCGCTCCTCCACCTGCTCGGCGAGCTGGCCGGCGCGGGCCGGCTCACGCTCGCCGGCCTGATCCATCTCGATCACGGCCTGCGCGGCGACGAGTCGTCCCGGGACGCCCGGTTCTGCCGCGAGCTGGCCGCACGGCTCTCGGTGTCCTTCGAGAGCGAGCAGGCGGACGTGGCCGCAGAGGCAATCAGCCGGGGCGTCTCGCGTGAGCAGGCGGCACGCGAGGTTCGGTACGACTTCTTCGAGCGCGCCCGCGTCCGGTTGCGTGCCGATGTCGTGGCCGTGGCTCACACGAGGGACGACCAGGCGGAAACCGTGCTGCTCCGGTTGCTCCGGGGCTCGGGAACCCGGGGGATGGCCGGCATGCCGGCCCGGCGGGCCGCGATCGTGCGTCCCCTGATCGACATCGACCGCCTCGAGCTGCGGCGGTATCTCGAGACGCGCGGCGAGGCGTGGGTCGAGGACTCCTCCAACGCCGACGAGTCGATTCCCCGGAACTGGGTCCGGCATCGGTTGCTGCCTCTGGTCGTGGACCGTTTCGGCCCGGGCGCCGAACGCGCGATCGCCCGCACGGCCGACCTGTCGCGGGCCGACGACGAGGCGCTGAGCGCCGCGGCGGCCGAGCTGACGGATCGGCTGGCGAGACCGGCCCAGGCGGGGCACGCCCTCGATCAGTCGGGTCTGCGCTCGGCGCCGGCCGCGCTCGCGCGCCGTGTCATTCTTACCGCCCTCGAGCACGTCGGCGGTCTGCCGGCCACGGCAGCACAGGTGCAGGCCGCGCTCGACCTGCTCGAGGCGGGCCGTCAGGTCGCCACGCGCATCGGGGCATGCGAGGTGGAACTTTCCGCCGCCAGAGGGGTCTTAATGATCAGGGGGCTCGCCAGCCCGGGCGAGCGGACCCCGGAGCCGTCGGACTGGTCTCGCGACCTTGCCGTCCCCGGACAGGTGGATCTGCCCGAAGCCGGAGGCCGCGTTCGGGCCGAGCACGCGATGCTGGCGGATCTGGGCGGGATTGCCGTCCTTTCCCCGGGCGACCCGCACCGGGTCGTGGCGGCAGGACTCGGCCCGGACCTGGTGGTCAGGTCCTGGCGTCCCGGCGATGCCCTGCAGGTTCTGGGTGCGTCGGGCCGAAAGAAGGTGCAGGACCTGTTCGTCGACCGGAAGGTGCCCCGCCCCGAGCGCCGCCGGGTGCCGCTCGTCGTGACCGCAGACGGGCGGATCGTCTGGGTCGTGGGGCACGCGCTCGGCGAGGCGTTTCGGGTCACGCCGGCCGCAACGTCCGTGGTAGTCTTGAATTTCGAGCTGTTGGGAGGCCCCGATTGAACTCTACGCTCAAGAGCCTGCTGTTCTGGATGGTGCTCATCGTGGTGGGGGTCCTCGTCTGGAATTTCTCGTCACGCTTCCAGTCCCACGATCAGGCCATCAGCTTCAGCACCTTCATGACGCAGGTCGAGTCCGGCCAGGTCTCGAACGTCGTCATCACCGGCAACGAGATCTCGGGGACGCTCAAGAACAACGAGACGTTCCGGACGCACGCGCCGACGCAGTACCAGGGGCTCGCCAACCGCCTCATCGACAAGGGCGTCGTCGTCAACGCGAAGGACCCTGCCACCAGCCCGTGGGCCACGCTGCTGTACCTCGTGGGCGCCCATCCTGCTGCTCATCGGCTTCTGGATCTTCTTCATGCGCCAGATGCAGAGCGGCGGCAACAAGGCGCTGTCGTTCGGCAAGAGCAAGGCGAAGCTCTCCTCGACCACCCAGAAGAAGGTCACGTTCAAGGACGTGGCCGGCGTGGACGAAGCGAAGGACGAGCTCCAGGAGATCATCGAGTTCCTCCGGGAGCCGCAGAAGTTCCAGAAGCTCGGAGGCCGCATTCCCAAGGGCGTGCTGCTCATGGGCCCTCCGGGCACGGGCAAGACGCTGCTCGCCCGCGCCGTCGCCGGCGAGGCGAACGTCCCGTTCTTCTCGATCAGCGGCAGTGACTTCGTCGAGATGTTCGTCGGCGTGGGCGCCAGCCGCGTCCGTGACCTCTTCGAGCAGGGCAAGAAGAACGCGCCGTGCATCGTCTTCATCGACGAGATCGACGCGGTCGGCCGACACCGCGGTGCGGGCCTCGGCGGCGGACACGACGAGCGCGAGCAGACGCTGAACCAGTTGCTCGTCGAGATGGACGGCTTCGAGAGCAACGAGGGCGTGATCCTCGTCGCGGCGACCAACCGTCCCGACGTGCTCGACCCGGCGCTGCTCCGCCCCGGCCGTTTCGACCGGCGCATCGTGGTCAACCGGCCCGACGTGAAGGGCCGCGAGGGCATTCTCACCGTCCACACCAAGAAGATCCCGCTCAGCGACGACGTGGACATCAGCGTGCTGGCGCGGGGGAGCTCGGGCTTCAGCGGCGCGGACCTGGCGAACCTGGTGAACGAGGCGGCGCTCAACGCCGCGCGCTACAACCAGAAGGTCGTGCGCATGCTCGACTTCGAGTTCGCCAAGGACAAGGTGCTCATGGGCGCCGAGCGGCGGTCCCTGATCATCAGCGACGAGGAGAAGAAGGTCACCGCGATTCACGAGGCGGGGCACGCCGTCCTCACCGTGAAGCTGCCGCAGGCCGATCCGATCCACAAGGTGACGATCATCCCCCGCGGCATGGCGCTGGGCGTGACGCAGCAGCTGCCGACCGACGAGAAGCACAACTACTCGCGGGACTACCTGAACGACCGGATTGCCATCCTGCTCGGCGGTCGCATCGCCGAGCAGATCATGATCGGCGAGGTCACCACCGGCGCCGGCAACGACCTCGAACGCGCGACCGAAATGGCGCGCAGCATGGTCTGCGAGTGGGGCATGAGCGACGCCATGGGCCCGCTCACGTTCGGCAAGAAGGAAGAGCAGATCTTTCTCGGCCGTGAGATCGCCCAGCGCAGCGACTACAGCGAAGACACGGCACTCCGGATCGATCAGGAGATCAAGCGGATCGTCACGGACAACTACGAGCGGGCGCTCGGCGTTCTCCAGGACTGCCGCGAGGGTCTGCAGCGGCTGGCCGAGGCGCTGCTCGCCCGCGAGGTGCTCGATGGGGAGCAGGTGAAGCGGATCCTCTCGGGCCTGCCGTTCGACGACCCGCCGGTGTCGCCGGAATCGCCGCGCCTTCCCGAGGATCGCTCGCGCAAGGAAGTGCGGCCCGGGTTCGTGCCGCACCTCAACAACCCGCTCCCACAGGAATGACCGCGACGGATCGGCCCGCGGGGCCGGTCCGTCCGCCCTCAACGGTGTTCGCGCGACAGGCATACGTGATTCCCCTGGCCACAGGGGGGTGGCTCGAGCTGGGACCCCGTACGCTGGTCATGGGCGTCCTGAACGTGACCCCGGACTCGTTCGCCGACGGCGGGCGCTTTGCCGATCCCGACCGCGCCGCCGACGCGGCGCTCGCGATGGAAGCGGCGGGGGCGGACCTCATCGACGTCGGCGGCGAATCCACGCGTCCAGGCGCCGCGGACCTCGACGCGGAGGAGGAGCTCGCCCGGGTCCTGCCCGTGTTCGAGCGGCTCGCCGGCCGCCTGCGCGTGCCCCTCTCCATCGACACCTACAAGGCACGTGTCGCCGATGCCGCGATCGACCGAGGCGCCGGCCTCGTGAACGACATCAGCGCGCTGGGGTATGATCCGGGCCTGGCCGACGTGGTCACCAGGCGGGGCGCGGCGCTCGTCCTGATGCACAACCGGGGCAGGTCGCGCGACATGTATCGCGAGGCCCGCTACGACGACGTGGCGCGGGAGGTGGCGTCCGAGCTGGAGCGGCTCGTCGAGGCGGCCGAGCGTGCCGGCGTGCCGCGCGCCCGGATCATCGTCGATCCCGGCATCGGGTTCGCCAAGCGCGCCGAGCACAGCCTGGCCGCGCTGGCGGGTCTGCCGGCGTTGGCGGCTGTCGGCCGGCCGGTGCTCGTCGGGCCCTCGCGGAAGTCGTTCCTGACGGCCGCCCTCGGCGAGCGGCCGGCGGACCGGCGCGACTGGGGCACGGCGGCTGCCGTGGCCGCATCGGTCCTGCTGGGAGCGCACATCGTCCGGGTGCACGCCGTGGCCGAGATGGTCGACGTCGTGCGCACCGCCGATGCCATCCGGCAGGCCGCCGCCCGCTCCTGACATTCCAGAGGCGTGATTGAGCTCAATTCCCAATTCCCAACTCCCAAACTGTGTCGAACGAAATCGTTCAGGAACCCCTTGGGCTTTGGAAGCTGGAGATTGGGAATTGACTGCTGTCTGAGGATGCACCTGTGGACACCAGCTGGATCACGGAGGCACTCGGACGGCCCGCCATCGGCTGGCGCGACATCCTCGATATCGCGCTCGTGTCGCTGCTGGTGTACGAGGCCCTGCTCCTCATCCGCGGCACCAGGGCCGTGCAGATGGCCGTCGGCGCCGGCCTGGCGGTGGCCCTCTTCTACGTCTCGCAGGTCGCCGAGCTCGAGACCGTCAACTGGCTGATCCGGAACATGGTCGGCTACGTCGTCTTCGCCGCCATCGTCCTGTTCCAGTCCGACATCAGGCGCGCGCTGGCGCACCTGGGCCGGGCGCCCTTCTTCCAGTACCTGGCGAAGGGCGAAACGGTGGACGAGACGATCGAGGAGATCGCCGTCGCCGCGCAGATGCTCTCGTCCCAGCGGACCGGCGCGATCCTCGTCATCGAGCGGCTGATCGGGCTGCGCAACTACATCGAGGGCGGCATCCCGCTCGACGCGCGGCTCAGCTACGACCTCCTCGTCTCGATTTTCCAGGTGTCCACGCCCCTCCATGACGGCGCCGTCATCATTCAGGAGAATCGCGTCTCGGCGGCGGCCTGCTTCCTGCCGCTCACGGTGAACCCGCGGCTCAGCCGCGACCTGGGCACCCGGCATCGGGCGGCCATCGGCCTCACCGAGGAGAACGACGCGATCGCGGTGGTCGTCTCCGAGGAGACCGGCTGGATCTCGCTCGTGCTGGAGGGCCGCATCGAGCGGGACCTGTCACCGGACCGGCTCCGGGGCCGACTGCGCGAGCTGCTCCACCCTCGCCGGAACGCCCCCATCGAAGCGCCGCAGCAGCAGGCGGCCGACTGACCGATGCGCTCCCGCATCTTCGATCACCTCGGGCTCAAGGTCCTCTCGATCGCGCTGGCGACGCTGCTGTGGGGCCTCGTGGCCGGTCAGCGGGAGGCCGAGCGTTCCGTCCGCGTTCCGCTCGAGTACCCGGAACATCCCCGACCAGCTCGAGCTGCTCGGCGAGCCGGTCAGCCTGGTGGACGTGCGCCTGCGGGGCACGAGCGGCGCGCTCGGGCAGGTGAGTGGCACGGATCTCGTCGCGGTCATCGACCTCCGCGGCGCGCGTCCGGGTCGCCGCCTCTTCCACATCCTGCCGGACGATATCAACGTGCCGGCGGGCATCATGGTCCTCCAGATCTCGCCCTCGACGCTGTCCCTCACGTTCGAGGCCTCCGCCATCCGCACGGTCCCGGTCGTCCCCGACATCGATGATGAGCCGGCGCCCGGCTTCGAGGTGCACCACGTCAGCGCCAATCCGGCGACCGTCCAGATCTCGGGGCCGTACTCGGCCGTGCAGGCGGTGACGGAAGCGACCACCGAACCGATCAGCGTCCGGGGGGCGACCAAGTCCGTCATCGACACCGTCACCATTGGCATCCCCGACTCGGATGTCCGGCTGCGAGACACCCACAGCGCGGTCGTCACGGTGGATATCCGCCCCATGCCGATCGAGCGCGTAGTCGAGCACGTGCCGGTACAGGTGCGGAACCTGGCGTCCAGGCTGCGCGCGTCCGCGTCGCCGCAGGAGGTCACCGTGCACCTGCGGGGGGCTGCCTCGGCGGTGGCGGCCCTGAAGCCGGCCGACCTCTCGGTGTTCGCAGACGTGTCGGGTCTGTCGCGCGGGCGCTACAATCTTCCGGTGCGATTCGATCAGCCACACGACGCCACGATCGTGCGCGTCGAGCCCTCGGAAGCCGACGTCAGGGTCCGCTGACCATGGGGGGCCGCCTCTTCGGGACCGACGGCATTCGCGGCCGCGCCGGCGAACCGCCGCTCGATCGGGCCACCGTGCATCGGGTGGGGGCGGCGCTGGTGCGTGCGCTCGAGCCGGTCGAGGAGTGCCCGCGGCTGGTCATCGGCCGCGACACGCGCGAGTCCGGGCAGTGGATCGAACGTGAGCTCGCGCTGGGCGCGCGGCAGGCCGGGGCCGAGGTCCGCAGCGTGGGCGTGCTGCCAACGCCCGCCGTCGCCTATCTCGCCCGCACCACCAGCGTCTCGCTCGGCGTCGTCATCTCCGCGTCGCACAACCCGTACGAGGACAACGGCATCAAGGTGTTTTCGGGCGCCGGCCACAAGTTCACCGAGGCCGCGGAGCGCCGGGTCGAGGCGATGGTCGCCGACGCGAGCTGGCACCTCGAGGCGGAGGTCGCCACCGAGGTGCCCCACGTGGACCTGTCGGCCCGCTACCTGGGCCACCTGCGCGAGATGCTGCCCGACCCGGGGCCGCTGCAGGGCGCGGGACTCGTGGTGGACTGCGCCCAGGGCGCCACGGCGCCCGTCGCGGCGCGGCTGTTCCGATCGCTCGGCTTCGACGTCACCCTGCTCGGCGTCTCGCCGGACGGCCGCAACATCAACCGGCGGTGCGGGTCCACACATCCCGCGGCGATGGCGGCTGAAACGGCCCGGGCCGGTGCCGTGGCGGGCGTGGCGTTCGACGGAGACGGCGACCGCGCGATCTTCGCCGACGAGCGCGGGACGATCGTGGACGGCGACGCGGTCATGCTGATGTGCGCGCGGCAGCTGAAGGCGGAAGGCCGGCTGCGCGGCGAAACCGTCGTGGCCACCGTGATGAGCAACATCGGGCTCGAGATCGCGCTCAGGGAATCCGGGATTGCGTTGACGCGCACGCAGGTCGGCGACAAGTACGTGATGGAGGAGCTGCTGCGCGACGGATTTTCGCTCGGTGGCGAGCAGTCGGGCCACATCATCTTTCCGGACTACCTGTTCACGGGCGACGGGCTCGCCACCGCGCTTGCCGTGCTGCGCGTCATGGCTGCGACCGGCCGCCCGCTCTCGTCCCTCGCCGGCGAGCTCGTCACCTACCCGCAGGTGCTCGTGAACGTCCCGGTGCGCGAGCGGCGCGATCTGGCCAGCGTGCCCGACGTCCGCGACGCGATGGCCGACGTCGAGGCGCGGTTGTCCGGCCAGGGTCGCCTCCTGGTACGCTACTCGGGGACCGAGCCGCTGCTGCGCATCATGCTCGAGGGGCGGCACCCTCACGAGATTGCCGCGTGGGCCAACGAGATTGCCGACGCCGTTCGCCGGGAGCTCTCCTAGCGTGTGAAGAATCCGTCAACTCTCAACTCCCAACCCCCAACCCCCAAGAAACACCGAACGATCTGCCGCGAGACGCCGGAACTTGGGAGTTGGGAGTTGGAGGTTGGGAGTTGATCTCGTAGGCTCTGCATGATGGCTGCCGCCCGATGATCCGCCTGTCGGTCAACGTCAACAAGGTCGCGACCATCCGCAACTCGCGGGGAGGCGCGGTGCCGTCGGTCGTCGAGGCCGCCCGCGTGTGCGTCGCGGCGGGGGCTCCGGGCATCACCGTGCATCCCCGCGCCGACGAGCGGCACATCACCGCGCGCGACGTGCACGAGCTCGCCGACCTGCTCGAGCCGCTGGCGGGCCGCGTCGAGTACAACATCGAGGGCGACCCGCGGCCCGACCTCCTCGCGCTCGTGCTCGACGTCGTTCCGGACCAGTGCACGCTCGTGCCCGTCCGCCCAGGTGAGGTCACGAGCCAGGCCGGCTGGCCGCCCGACACGCCACCGGACGGCATGCGCCGCATCGTGGACGACCTCCGCGGGCTCGGAATCCGGGTGAGCCTGTTCATCGATCCCGAGCCCACTGCCGTCGACTGGGCGGCCGAGGCGGGAGCCGACCGGGTCGAGCTCTACACGGAACCCTTCGCGCGCGCCTTCGAGGCCGGTGGATCGGCGCTGACGCGATCGCTCGAGCGGTACACCGCCGCCGCCGGCCGCGCGCACGACCGCGGCCTGGGCGTGAACGCGGGCCACGATCTCGATCTGGCGAACCTGCCCGTGTTCCGCCGCGTGCCGCACGTCGCCGAGGTCTCGATCGGCCACGCGCTCGTCAGCCGCGCCCTCTTCGTGGGCCTCGATCGCGTCGTCCGCGAGTACCTCGACGTGCTGTCGGGCGCCACCCCGTGATCCGCAGGGTCCTCGGGTCAGCCGTCCTGGCCGCGCTCGTGGGGTTGGCCTCCACCGCGTCGGCGGCGATCTCCGTCTCGCTCCGCACCGACGACGGCGTCCAGCTCGCGGCCCTGTGGCAGGCGCCCGGCCAGCCGGCACCGGCCGTGCTGCTGCTGCATTCCTATCTGCGGACGCACGCGGACTGGGATGCCGTCGCCGCCGAGCTGCAGCAGGCGGGCTTCGCGGTCCTTGCCCTGGACCTCCGCGGGCACGGCGCGTCGGGCGGTACCATCCCGCCGGACTCCTTCCAGCCGTACGTGCGCGACGTGAAGGCCGCGCTCGCGTGGCTGGAGCACCAGCCGACCGTCACGGCCACGCGCATCGGCATTGCCGGCCTCAGCCTGGGCGCCACCCTCGCCGTGATCGCGGCGGCCGGCGATCCAGCCGTCCGCTCGGTGGCCCTCGTCTCACCGGCCGCTGACTTCCGCGGGCTGCGGGCGGACCCGGCCATGCGCACGTTCGCGAGCCGGTCCGGTGCGGCGCTGCTCGTTGCCGGCGCCCTCGATCCCTACGGCAGCCGATCGGCCAGGCAGTTCGCCGAGGTCACCCCCGGGCTGCGCGACCTCCGCATCGTGGAGGGCACGTCGGCCAACGGCCGCGCGCTGCTCCAGGCGCGCCCCGATCTGGGGCCGGCGCTGGTGGACTGGTTCCGGAGGACGCTGCTATGATCGATGGCTGCTGCCGATGAAACCAGAGTCACTCGTGTATGCGGCGGCGGGCACGTTGTTCGGGTTGATCGTGGGCTGGATCCTGGGCGCCCAGCAGGTCACGCCTCGTGCGCCCGCGCCGGCCCCGGCGGCACAGGCCCAGCCGGCACCCCAGGGGCAGACTGCGCAGACCCCGCCCCCGCTCGACCAGGCCGACGTGCAGAAATACATGCAGCTGGCGGCCGCCGATCCCAACAACGTGACCCCGAAAGTGAATCTCGGGAACCTGTACTTCGACGCCGAGCGCTACCAGGACGCGGTGCAGTGGTACGGGGCGGCGTTGAAGCTGGACCCGACCAACGCGGATGTCAGCACCGACCTCGGCGTGAGCTACTACTACCTGAATCAACCCGACCGCGCGCTCGCCCAGTTCGAGCAGTCGCTGAAGATCGACCCGAAGCACACCAAGACCCTCCTGAACGTCGGCATTGTCCGCGCCTTCGGCAAGCAGGATCTGGCCGGCGCCGCGCAGGCCTGGGAACAGGTGATTGCGATCGCGCCCCAGAGTCCGGAAGGGCAGGCGGCCAAGCGCGCGCTCGACGCCATGAAGGGGGCGCATCCCGGTCTCCCGGCCGGTGGGGGAGCGTCCAGCGCCGCGCCGGGCACGGACTGACGGAGCCCGACGATGGGCTGGCTGCTTCGGCTCTTCCTCATCGCCCTGCTCCTCTCCCTCGTCCTGCGGTCGATCTACCGCTTCCTCGAAGGCGTGGTGGACGGGGCGATGGGCACGGGAGCGCGGGCCCGCGGCTCCGCGCGGGGGCACATGGTCAAGGACCCGGTCTGCGGCACGTACGTCGTCGAGGGGCGGGCGCTTTCGGCCGCCCGCGGCCGCGAAACGGCGTGGTTCTGCTCGCCCGAGTGCCAGCGACGCTGGCTCGAAGGAAAGGCCTGAGCCGCGTGGCCGAGTCGCTCGATCGCCTTCGGGCCGACATCGTCGAGATCGGCCGGCGCCTGTACACCCGCGGCTTCTGCGCCAGCAACGACGGCAACATCAGCATCCGGTTCGCCGACGACCGCGTCCTGACGACCCCGAAGAGCGTCTCGAAGGGATACATGACGCCGGACATGATGGTCGTCGTGGACCTGGACGGCCGGAAGGTCTCGGGGGAGCGCGACGCTTCGTCCGAGCTGCTGATGCACCTCGAGGTGTATCACCAGCGGCCCGACGCCAGGGCGGTCGTGCACGCGCACCCGCCGCTGGCGACCGGGTTCGCCGTCGCCGGCGTGCCGCTCGACCGGGCGGTCCTCGCGGAGGTCGTGACGACGCTCGGCAGCATCCCGATTGCCGGGTACGGCACTCCGTCCACGCCGGAGCTGCCCGTGGCCGTGCGCCAGTACATCAAGGTGCACGACGGACTGCTGCTGGCCAATCACGGCGCGCTCACGATTGGCGCCGACGTCTATGCCGCCTATTACAAGATGGAGACGGTCGAGCATTTCGCCCGTATCAGCCTGGTCGCCCGGCTGCTCGGAGGCGAGCGTCTCCTGTCCCAGGAGGAGGTCCTGCGCCTGCAGGCCCTGCGCGGGGGGTACGGCATCGCGTCCCCGGCGCCAATCTGCCTGGACGACGTGCTGACGGCGAGCGATCCCATGACGGGGGACGCCACGTGCCAGGTCGTGCGAGCGCCCGATGCTCCGGGGGTTCGGCTCGTCGCCGACCCTGCCCGTGGCGTCGAGCCCCGGGCGGATGCCGGCCCCCGTGCATCCGCCGGTGGCGGCACGGAAATTCGGTTAACATACCGCGAGCTGGCGGCGCTCATCGAGGAAGCCGTGGAGCGACTGCGATGATGCGGGAGGCAATCAATGGGTGAGGCGCTCGGAATGGTCGAAACCAAGGGGCTCGTCGCCATGATCGAGGCGGCCGACGCCATGGTGAAGGCCGCCAAGGTCACACTGGTCGGCTGGGAGAAGATCGGCGCCGGCTACGTCACGGCCATCGTCCGCGGCGATGTCGCGGCCGTCAAGGCCGCCACCGACGCCGGGGCTGCCGCGGCCCGCCGGGTGGGCGAGCTGGTCTCGGTGCACGTCATCCCCCGGCCGCACGCCAACCTCGAGGACGCGCTGCCCATCGGCAAGGCGCAGAAGTAGGCCGCAGCCACGGCCGGCGCGGCCCGGCCCGGCCGGGCCGCGTGAAACTCGATGCTCCTTGCGAAAATCATCGGCACCGTCGTCGCCACGCGGAAGGATCCTCGCCTCGAGAGCAACAAGCTGATGCTCGCGCGGTCGGTGGATCCGTCGGGACGTGTCGAGGGCGGCTACGTCGTGGCCGTGGACACGGTGGACGCCGGCGTCGGCGAAACGGTGCTCATCGTCAGCGGCAGCTCGGCGCGCATGGCGTCGGGCATGAAGGACTGCCCGGTCGATTCCGCCATCGTCGGGATCGTGGACCACGTCGAGGTCGCGGAGTAGCCGTGCAGGTCGCCCGCGTCATCGGCGACGTGGTGGCCACACGGAAGGACCCGTCGCTCACGGGCCTGACGCTCCTCCTGCTGCAGCCCATCGGCACGTCGAGCGAGCCCGTGGGCAGGACGCTCGTGGCGGCAGACACGGCGGGCGCGGGCGTGGGAGAGGTGGTGTTCTTCGTCCGGGGCAGGGAAGCGGCCTTTCCGTTCTATCCCGTCGAGCCTCCGGTGGACGCGGCCGTCGTCGGGATCGTGGACCACTGGTCGGTCGAGGGAGCCGCGGGTCAGTAGGGTGATTGTCGGCAGGGTCGTGGGGCCGCTCGTCGCGACGCAGAAGCACCGGAAGTTCGAGGGCGCGACGCTCCTGCTGGTGCAGCCGCTCGGGGAGGGCGACCAGCCCAGGGGCCCGGTGCTGCTGGCCGTGGACACCGTGGGCGCCGGCGTCCGCGAGAAGGTGGTGCTGGTTCTCGACGGCCGCGCCGCCGGCGACGCGATGCAGAAGAAGGCCGTCCCGGTTGACGCCGCCATCGTGGGGATCATCGACCACGTCGACATCGGGTAGACGATGACCGACGACGAAATCCGATCGGTGGTTCGTGAGGTCCTCGCGTCGCGCGGGCTGGACCCGGCGTCCGAAGGCGATCGGCCCGGTCAGGGTGGCCATGTCAGCTGCGCGCGGCTGTCCATGGTGGTGCCGACCGCACCTGGCAGTCCGTGTGTGATCGAGCCCGCGGTGGGCTGCAATCAGTGCGGCTACTGCGTGTCCCTCGGTCACTGACTCCTTTTTCGTCCTATGTCCCGCCTGCTCGTCACCCGTCGCCTGCCGGCGGCGGTCCTGGCCCGTCTCACCGAGTCGCACGACGTGGACGTCCATCGTGGTGACGTCCCCCTGACCCGGGAAGAGCTCCGCGCCCGCCTGGCCGACAGGGACGGCGTCGTCGTGCTGCTGCCCGACCGGATCGGCCGTGAGGAGATCGACGCCGCACCGCACCTGAAGGTCGTGGCGAACGTGGCCGTAGGATTCGACAACCTGGACGTCGAGTACGCGCGCAGCCGCGGTGTGGTGTGCACGAATACACCGGACGTGCTGACCGACGCCGTCGCGGACCTGACCTGGGCGCTGATTCTCGACGTGACACGGCGCGTCAGCGAGGGGGATCGGCTCGTGCGCGGCCGTCGCTGGGCCGGCTGGACGTTCGAGTTCATGCTCGGCGCGTCGCTGAGCGGCAAGCAGCTCGGCCTCGTGGGCGCGGGGCGGATCGCCAGGGCCGTTGCCGCGCGCGCGCCGGCATTTGGTATGCGCATCGCCATTGCCAGCCGGCAGAATCCAGGCTGGCCCGGCGCCGAGTTCATGCCATTCGACCGGCTCCTGGCGACCTCAGACGTGGTCTCGCTGCACGTGCCGCTCACCCCGGCCACCCGGCACCTGGTCGATCAGCCCGCGCTGGCCCGCATGAAGCGGACGGCGTACCTCGTCAACACGACGCGTGGCCCCGTGGTGGACGAAGCCGCCCTCGCCTGGGCGCTGAAGGAGCACCTGATCGCGGGTGCCGCCCTGGACGTCTTCGAGCGCGAGCCGGACGTGCTGCCAGGCCTGATGGACCTGGAAACCGTCGTGCTCTCGCCGCACCTCGGCAGCGCCACACGGGAGACGCGCGCGGCCATGGCCGACCTGGCGGTGGACAACGTCCTGGCGGTGCTCGCCGGTCGGCCGCCGCTGACGCCCATCAACCCATGAACCCATGAACCCATCAACTCATCAACCCACAAACCCATCAACCCAGATCCCCAGCCCCCCATGATCCGCAAGCCTGCCCCCGTCGAGCCCGTGATGCGAGCGCTGTCCCGGGCGATTGACGGCATGGAGCTGCCGGCCATCGAGAAGATCTCGGAGGCGCAGACCGAAGACGCCTTCCAGGTGCTGATTGCAACGCTGCTCTCCGCGCGCACCCAGGACGCGACGACGCTGGCGGCCTCGACGCGGCTGTTCCGCCGGGCGCGTACGCCGCGCACGCTCGCCCGCCTTCGCGTGAAGGAGATCGAGCGACTGATCTACCCGGTGAGCTTCTACCGGAACAAGGCGCGGTTCGTGAAAGCCACCTCGCAGGCCATCGTCGATCGCTTTGGCGGCCGGGTGCCCTCGACGCTCGACGAGATGGTCACGCTGCCGGGCGTGGGGCGGAAGACGGCGAACCTGGTGATGATCCTGGCGCACGGCAGCCACGACAACATCTGCGTGGATACCCACGTGCATCGGATTGCCAACCGGCTCGGCTGGGTGCGCGCCAGGCAGCCGGACGAGACGGAGCAGGCGCTCTACCGGAACACCGAAGCCCGCTGGTGGCCGTACATCAACCTGTACCTCGTCACGTGGGGGCAGAATGTCTGCCGCCCGGTCTATCCCCGCTGCGACGATTGCGTGCTCGCCCCGCTCTGCCCGAGAATTGGCGTGACGAAGGTCGGCCGCGCCGTCGCGGCCGGGAGCAGAAGCGCCGCGCGCGCCGCGGCGCAGGGAAGGGGGGCATGAAGACACGACGCGCGATTCCGGCCTGGATGCTGTTCGGGATCCTGCTGCTGGCGGGTGGCATCGCCGTGCACGGCCAGGCGAAGCCGGCAGGAGAGCCCGCGAACGCATCGCCCGCGGCGCCGCTCCACACGCCTGGCGCCGGCCCGGTCGTGGTCGTCGAGACGAGCAGGGGCACCTTCGAGTTCGAGACCTACCCGAACGAGGCGCCGCGCACGGTGGAGCACGTCCTCAATCTCGTGAAGAAGGGCTTCTACAACGGCCTGCGCTTCCACCGCGTCGAGCCCGGGTTCGTGATCCAGGTCGGCGACCCGAACACCCGTGACTTCACAAAGCGGGACATCTGGGGCACCGGCGGCAGCGGCACGCCCGTGGGCGTCTCGGAGCTCTCGCGGAAGCACCGCCACGTGAAGGGCGCGGTGGCGATGGCGCACCCCGGCAGACCGGCGCGCGCCGACGCGCAGTTCTACGTGATGCTCGACACGGTCCCTCGGCTGGACGGCAAATACGTGGTGTTCGGCCAGCTCGTGAGCGGGCTCGACGTCCCCGCGAAGATCCGCGTGGGCGATGTCGTCAAAAAAATGTACGTGAAGCCGTAGCCTGGCCGACCGAGACGATCCCCTGGAGCTCGGGGTAGCGCTCCACCATTTCCGGCGGATACGTCCCGGGGACGTCCTGTCCCACGAGCGCCTTCAACATCGCCGCGTTCACCACTCCCTTGGCGGAGAAGTGGTTGTTCAGGTACAGATACGCCTTCCTGACGATGGCGTCGGCGGCGGTGGCGGTGTCGGCAAACGGCTTCAGCTCGTCGGCGGAGTAGAGGTAATCGTACCGATCTTCGGCGGCCTTGTGCGTCCACCAGTTCGCGGCGTTCCGGCCGTGCAGGCGCATGTAGTAGAAGCCCGTCACGTTCGGCAGGTAGTTCTGCCGGATCGAGAAGCGGAACTTCGGCTCGTCGATCTGGACCCAGGCCGCGTCGTGCGCGCCGAGCAGGGCGAGCGTTTCGCCGATCCGGTCGCTCCACTCCTTGTGACGCAGCTCCACGGCCATCGGGTACTCGCGAAAGGTCGCGAGCAGCCACGCCAGGTACTCGCGGTTGCCGGGCGTATCGTGAAAGCTGGCCGGGAACTGCACCAGCAGGGCGCCGAGGCGGCCCGCATCCGCGATGGGATCGAGGCCGGCCTTGAACCGGTCCACGTCCTGGGCAGTGACGCGGGACAGCTCCACCAGCGCTTCGGCGGAGGCGTCCGGCAGATCGCCGAGGGCGGCCTTCTGGTACATCGTCGGGTGCGTGAACTGCTGGTGCAGCTTGAGCGAGAACTCGAATCCCGGGGGCGTGCGCCGCACCCAGGCGCGGCTGACCTCCGGCCGCGGCGGGCCGTAGAAACTCGAGTTCACCTCGACGGTGTCGAAATGCTCGGCATAGTAGGCGAGGTCGTCGAAGCCTCTGGCGGGAGCGGTCCGGCCCCGGCCCACGGGGTAGAACACGCCGTTCCAGGTGCCGCGTCCCGTGGGGTAGTGCCACCCGGAGGTGCCGATGCGCAGCATGACGGTACAATTGTAGCGTCAGGGCCGAAGTTCCGCCTTCGCCACGGCTCCGGCGGACTCCCGTCGCTTCAGCGGAGGCTGGTCAGTTCGGCCATTGCAGTTCAGCGCAGCAACCTGTGCTCACGATCAACGAGATCTTCCACTCCGTCCAGGGCGAATCCACGTATGCGGGTCGGCCGTGCGTCTTCGTGCGCCTGACGGCCTGCGATCTCCGCTGCGCGTGGTGCGACACGCCGTACGCGTTCCACGAAGGCCGGAAGATGTCCGTCGAGGATGTCGTCGGCGCGGTCGAGGCCTACCGCTGCCCGCTCGTGGAGGTGACCGGCGGTGAGCCGCTGCTCCAGCGCGAGGTCTACCCGCTCATGCAGGCGCTGCTCGAGCGCGGGATGACGGTGCTGCTGGAGACCGGCGGCCACCGGTCCATTGCCGACGTGCCTGGCGGCGTGGTCACCGTCATGGACGTGAAGTGCCCCGGCAGCGGCGAGGCCGGGCGGACCTGCTGGGAGAACATCGACCGGCTGCCCGGGTCCGCGGAGGTGAAGTTCGTCATCAAGGACCGCGGCGACTACGAGTACGCCCGGGACGTGCTGGCAAGGCATGCGCTCGACCGCCGCGCGGCCGCCGTCCACTTCTCCCCGGTGCATGGCGTGCTCGACCCGAAGACGCTCAGCGAGTGGGTGCTGGCCGACAGGCTCCCAGTTCGCGTCCAGCTCCAGCTGCACAAGTACATCTGGAGCCCGGAGGCGCGCGGCGTCTGAGCATTGATGATTGGAGATTGACGATTGACGATTGGGAGTGCGGCGGTCGTGCTGCTCAGCGGCGGGCTGGACTGGTACACGGCCGCGGCGCTGCTGAAAGCCCGCGGCCTCGAGCTGCACGCGCTCAGCATCCGCTACGGCCAGCGGCACGTGCGGGAGCTCGAGGCCGCCTCCCGCGTCGCGGCGGCGCTTGGCGCCAGGGCGCACCTCGAGCTGAGCGTCGACCTGTCGCGCGTCGGCGGCTCGGCGCTCACCGCCGACATCGACGTGCCGAAGGACCGCAGCATCGACGACTCGATTCCCGTCACCTACGTGCCGGCGAGGAACACCGTGTTCCTGTCGCTCGCGCTGGCCTGGGCCGAGGCCCTGGGCGCCTTCGACATCGGCATCGGCGCCAACGCCCTCGACTACTCGGGCTATCCCGACTGCCGGCCCGAGTACCTCCAGGCATTCGAGCGTCTGGCGAACCTGGCAACGCGGGCTGGCCTGGAGGGGGGCCGGTTCCACATCCACGCTCCGCTGCTGCACCTGACCAAGGCGCAGATCATCGAGCGCGGCCTCGCACTCGGGCTCGACTACGGCCTCACGCACAGCTGCTACGACCCTCGCCCCGACGGTAGCCCCTGCGGCCGCTGCGACAGTTGCGTGCTGAGGGCCAAGGGCTTCGCCGAGGCCGGCGCGAGCGACCCCTTGCTGCGCTGAGAACGCAAAGACACAAAGGTGGGGAACACAAAGAGCACGAAGATCACAAAGGTTGGAGCCTCGGACCCGTGAACCGCCTCTACTATTCCGACCCTCTTCTGTTCCGATTCGACGCCTCCGTCGTCGAGTCCGGAATACTGGCCGATGGACGGCGATTCGTGGTGCTGGATCGCACCGCGTTCTATCCGACCTCCGGCGGACAGCCGCACGATCTCGGGCGCCTCGGGGGGGCCCCGATCCTGGACGTCATCGACCGGGAGGACGACGGAGCGGTGCTGCACGTCGTGGATGGGGAGCTGCCGCCGGGCACGAGTGTGACCGGGGAAGTCGACCTCGAGCGACGGGTCGATCACATGCAGCAGCACAGCGGGCAGCACGTGCTGTCGGCGGCATTCATCCAGGCGTGCAAGGCGCCGACGGTCAGCTTTCACCTCGGGGCCGAGGTCTCCACCATCGATCTGGCGGCACACGTGGACACCGGCGCCATCACGGCGGCCGAGGACCTCGCCAACCGTGTGGTCCACGAGAACCGGCCGGTGGAGGTGCGGTTCGTGAGCGCGGACGAGGCGGCGAATTTGCCCCTGCGCAAGACCCCGACACGGGGCGGCACACTTCGCCTGGTGGACATCCGCGACTGGGACCTCTCGGCCTGTGGCGGCACGCACGTCGCGGCAACCGGAACAATCGGCAGCATCGTCGTGACGGGCTGGGAACGCTACAAGGGAGGCACGCGCGTCTCGTTCGCGTGCGGCGGCCGCGCCGTGCGGCAGTTCCGCGCGCTGCGGGATGCGGCCACTGCCACCGCGCGCCAGCTGTCTGTGCTTCCCGCCGAGCTGCCCGACGCCGTGGTGCGGCTGCAGGCCGATCTGAAGGCGCTTCGTCACGAGCAGCGAGCGCTGTTCGAGCGGCTGGCGGCGTACGAGGCGGCCGAACTGGCGTCCGCGGCCGACCAGCACCCAGGCCTCTCGATCGCATCGGCAGTGCTCGACGGCCGCGACGGGGCTGCGCTCAAGTCGCTCGCGCAGGCGGTGGCGTCACGTCCGGGCTACGCGGCCATCCTCGTGTCCGGATCGCGGCCCGCGCTCGTGGTCGTGGCGCGAGGCGACGGCGTGGCGCTGGATGCGGGAGACGTGGTGCGGCAGCTCGTGAGCCGCTTCGGAGGGAAGGGCGGCGGCCGCCCGGAGCTGGCTCAGGCCGGGGGCCTGGACGGCGAGCCGGCTGCGATCCGGCAGGCGGCGATCCTGCTGGCCAGGCCGCCGCAGATGTAGCGCGACCCCTCATTCGGGGCGATCGATCTCCAGGCACCCCAGCGTGAACACGTACGGAAACGCCCCACCGTCTTTCCTCGTGTACGCCCCGTCGAAGAAGACGAACAGGCGTCGGGGATCGATCTCGCTGGAGCGCACCGAGGGCTTCCACGGCCCCGAATGCCACCCGCGATCCTCCGCGGTCAGGATCTGGACGGGCCGGCTCCAGTCCGACATGCGCGCAGACGGCGCGCTTGCCTGACACCACCACAGGCCCGTCTCCGGGGGCGGATCGCCGGGGGCGAGCCACACCCGCGAGAAGACCGCTTCGTATCCCAGCGGCCCGGGATACACGCAGAAGTCGAACACCTTCTGATCCGCCGGGCAGACGATCCGCGGCGGCGTCCAGCCGGTGCGGCCGTCCGCGCTCTCGGAAAACCCCTGAACGATGTAGTTCTCCTGGTTGGAGCCGGCGACGAACCACATCTTCCAGCGGCCGTCGGCGTAGACGAGGTTCGGCTCGTAGACGCTTCCGTGCTGCCACTCCTCGGTCGCGGCGAACACCGGCTCGGGCTGTTCGACCCATGCCGTGCCGTCCCATTGGACGTAGCCGATGGTGTACGGTCCCCAGACGGCGTCAGCGCCGCCGGCGTAGTAGATCCGCTCGACCCAGTCGCCGCGAGCCGGATCCCAGCCGCGGACGTACGCGGGGCAATGCCGCCCGCCTTTCAGATCCCAGGCTGCGCTGATCGTTTGCGGGGCGAGCATCGCGACGCGTGACGGATCGGCGGAGTCCGGCGTCAAGGTCCACCCTGTCGCGGCCAGGGGCGCGCCTTCCGGCAGCGACGCGCTGAAGAGCTGTATGCCCTCACGGCGCGAAGCCGTCCGCCGGATCGAAGATCTTCGTCTCTCTGCGGAATCCCATGACGGTATCCCCCGGCAGGCCTGAAGGCCTGCGCTACACGTCGCGCGCTCTGGTCGAGAACGTCAGGGGGCCTGTCCGCGCGAGAACGTCACGAGGCGCTGCACCAGTGCGTCGGTGACTGCATCGATGTCGGATGAGGGCACGGCGAAGTTGTTTGCGATGATCGAGAACGCCAGCCACTCGCCACCGACCGTCTGGACGTAGCCCGACAGCGATCGCACCCCCGACAGCGAGCCCGTCTTGGCGTGCACGCGGCCAGCTGCCGGCCCGTCGCTCATCCGGTGCTCGAGCGTGCCGTCCACTCCCGCGACGGGCAGTGCGGCGATCCACGGATCCCGCAGGCGCGGATCGCCGTACATGTGCGCCAGCACGCGCACGAATGCCGTGGGGCTCACCAGGTTGTAGCGCGACAGCCCGGACCCGTCGGACTGCGAGAACGACGTGGGATCCACGCCCCACGACGTCAGCGTCTCGCGCACGGCCCTGATGCCCAGTGCGGCCGACCGCGGACCTTCGGGAACGACGGCGGCCTCGCGGAGAAACGTCTCCGCATAGAGGTTCTGGCTCACCTTCATCAGCCGCCGCCCGATCTCCGCGAGCGGGGGCGACTCGTTGATGAGGAGCGCCGGCGCGTCGAGCGGCAGGGGACCTGCGGGCATGAGATCGATGTCGCCGGCTCCGCCCGTGACCGCGATGCCGCGAGCGATGAGAGCCTGACGCAACGCAGACGCGAAATAGGCCGCCGGGTCGTCAACGGCGACCTCACGGATCACGGGCGGGACACCGGCGGGGACGGTTCCCGTCACGCGCAGCACGGCGGAGCCAGGCAGGCGCGCGAGCGAGAGATTCTTCTGGCCGTCCGCAGGGCCCGTGAGCACGCGCACCTCGAGCCGCAGGCCGGATGCCTCGTCCAGGAGCCGCCCCGCCGCGAACGTGCCCGGCGCGGGCCCCGGCGTCACGGCCACGGCCGCCGTGTTCTCGTTGTAGATGAGCGGGCTCTCCGGCGCCGAGTACCCGTACGGCACGTCGTCCCAGGCCCAGCCCTCGCCGAGCGCCTCGTCCTCGAACGCGCCGTCGTCGCCGATGATGCGGCCGTCCACCCGCCGCAGTCCCCGCTGCCAGAGCGCGTCGGCCCAGTCCGGGAGACGGCTGGCGGACTCGGGACGGTCGCCGATCGTGGGATCACCCGATCCACGGACGACCAGATCGCCGCGGAGGGTGCCGTCGGGTCCGATCCCGGAGGTGGCGCGCACGGTGGTCGCGAACGTGTGATTCCAGCCCAGGCGGTCGGCGGCTGCCGCGAGGGTGAGGATCTTCATGTTCGAGGCGGGCACCATCAGCTGGTCCGCCCCGTGCGCGAACAGGACCTCGCCCGCGCGATCGAGCGACTCGACGCGCACGCCCCAGATGGCCGCCCTGGCGCGCGGCGCTGACAGCTCGGCCTCCAGATCGCGCGCGAGAACGGCTGCCGGATCGGCGTGGGGTGGCGCGGGCGCCGCCTTGCGCGGTCCACGCGCGCCGCAGGAGGCGAGAGCAATGACGGCGACGCAGGCGAGCGAGACGCGGCGCGCGCTACTCGAGCGCATCGAGCGCCTTGAGGGCGGCGTCGAACTCCGTCTGGTCCACCTGTGCCGCGCCCGGCTCGTCCGCGCGACCGACATACACGTCGGTGCCGTTCCGGCCGAACCTGACCGTCTCGGTCTTCTTGCCGTCTTCGAAGACGGCGGTCACCACCAGAACGGGCTTGTCCATCCCGGTGGCAGCCTTCGGATCCGCGAACGACTGGGCGCGCAGGCCGGACAGCTTCGTCAGGGCGTCGTCGGTCTTCGAGCCGTCGAGGGCTTTCTTCGTGGCCGCGTTGACCCAGGTGTCGGCGCCGTCTTTCCCCTTGCCCTTCTGCTTCTCGATCCTGAGCGTCTCGGCGCCCCGGGTGATGTCGATCTTCGAGAGGGCAAACGGGCGGAACTCGAAGATGTCCTTGCGGCGGTAGTCGGACACCGGCTTGTCGAGGTCCGTGACCAGATCGGGAGCGACGCTGACCACCTGGTCGCCGGATACGTCGCGCGCGTAGACGTCGCCCTTGTCCGTCTTGCCGCCGAAGGCGAGCCCCGCCCGCGCGCTGCCGAGGCCGACGGTCACGAGGAGCGACGGCTTGTCGAGCCCGTATTGCTCGAGGTCCGCGGCGTGCTCGTTCACGACCGACTTCATCTCGGCCGACTGCAGCCGCGACACCAGCCCTTCGACGGCACTGAAGTCGCCGCGCGCGTCGATGGGCGCCGTGATGCGCCAGTCGCCGCCGGCCTTCCTCAACGCGACGGTCGAGGGCCCGGTCTCGACCTGGATCTGATCCACCTTGTCGCGGTCGAACGTCAGGAGCTTCTTGTCACGGAGCTCGAACGGCGTCCGGTTGAACGTGGATTCCAGGTAGCCCAGCACCAGAAAGACGCGGGGTTGTCCGGCGAGCTTCGCGTACATATCGCTGCCGGTCGGCGTCTTCGAGCCGAGCTGCAGCGTGCGAGCGGTCTTGTCGCCCTTGGTCTTGAAGCTCACTTCGACCGCGGGCTCCTTCAGCCCGTAGTCGCCCAGATCGGCCGGCTTGTCGTCCACGACGCGCTCGATCGCCAGCGACTCGAGGTTGCTCGCGATCGATCCCACCTCCGACTGGTCGGCCCTGGCCTTCGTCGGCGCGCTGAGGGTCCATCCGTCCTGCCCCTTCGTGAGCGCCGCGTCTCCGCCGCCAATCGTCGAGATCGTGAGCTGATCGATGGCGTCGGCCTTCAGCCCGTCGAAGACCTTCGCCTTCTGCTCCGCGTCCTCCCCGACCGGCTTCTTCGCGTCGACGAAGTAGAGGTACGCCACCAGGCCTGCCAGCAGGGCGGCCATCACCGCCAGCGACCGGAAACTCCTCATCCACGCCTCCGCGACCAGCTGAAGATCCCGGCGGCGAACACCGTTGCCGGCAGCACCAGGAGCGCGAACCAGTTCACCGTCTTCTGCGCGCTTGCGGTCATCGTGAGCCGGCGGTCATCGGGTTCCTTCGGACGGATGGAGATGAGGTTCTCCTGCTGCGCCAGCCAGTTCATCGCGTTCATGAAGAGGTCGCGGTTGCCCTGGATGCCCAACGCGTAGTTGGCGGCGAAGTCCGAGTCGCCGATCACGACCATCCGCGCCTCCGGCTTCGGGGCGTCCGCGTCCTTCTCGCCCTCGTTGTCCTTTGTGTCCTTTGTGTCCTTTGTGTCCTTTGTGTCCTTTGTGTTCTCGCTGTCCTTCGTGTCCTTCGTGTTCACGACGAGCGAGACGGCAGCGCCCATCGACACCGGGCCCTGCGGGTCCTTGTCCTTGTCGTCCTGCACCTTGCCCGACTTGAACATGTCGGCCAGGTCCGTCTCGGCCCAGCTGTTCTTGGAGCTCTCGATGAAGTTCTGCGCGGACCGCCCGTTGACCCCGCCGGGCACGGCCGTCACCGCGCGCGCGAGCGGATAGGCGGTCAGCAGCTTGAAGTTCTCGGTGATCGGGTGCGCCGGATAGTGCGCCGCCACGGGAACCGACTCGTCGGTGCCGATGAGCTGTCCCACGCCGCTCACGTCGACGACGATGTTGGTGCCGACGTCGATGCCCCACTCCTTCGCGAAGGCGATCAGGTTCGTGAGCGGCTGCGTCTCCACCTTGTCAGGCGGATCCAGCAGCAGCAGCACCTTGCCGCCGCCCTGGAGGTAGCTGCCGAGCGCGTCGATCTCGGGCGGGAACAGGTCCGTCCTCGGCCCCGCGACGACGACGACGGCGGCATCGGCGGGGACGGTGCGCTGCTGCAGCAGCACCAGCGGCGCGACCGAGAAGTTCTCCGACGTGAGCGCCGATCCAATCGCGCTGTACCCGCTGCGCTCGTTGACGGTCGTGTCCTTCTCGCCGTGCCCCTGGAGGAAGTAGACCTTGCGCTCCTTGCCGGTCAGCACTTTGATCAGCCCGTTGGTGAGCTGGCTCTCCTCCGCCGAGGTGACCCGCTCGGTGCGGCCCTTGTAGTCGAAGACGACCGTGCCGTTGGCCTGCACCTGGTCCCGGTTGGCCTGCACCGGCTGCTTGTCGATGTCGAGGTACTGGACCGACACCCGGTTCGAGGCGTAGGCGTACTCGTCGAGCCGGTCGTGGAAATGGTCGAACGCATCCGGCTTGTCGTAGACGCGGATCTTCACCGGCGCGTCGAGCTTGTGGAGGATCTGCCTGGTCTGATCCGACAGGCTGAACTGCTGGTTCGCTGTCAGATCCCACCGGTGGTTGCGTCGCGAGGCCAGGTAGTTGATGGCGACGAGGAGGCCGAGCACGATGAAGACGCTGCCGGCCGCGATGGTGCCGAGCCGCGTCTGCCGCCGGCTCATCGAGTGCATCGTCTCGCGCCACTGGCCGAGCATGTAGAGGATGACGAACGCCAGGCCGGCCCACGCGCCCCAGTAGCCGTACTGCGTCCAGTCAGGTTTGAAGAGGCGGATGGCCACCGCGCCGAACACCAGCGCCGTGCCGACCCAGCCGACCACGCCCACAATCCGCTTCAGCATTGCCGCCCTATCCGCGCCACCGCTCGGTGTCCACCGACCGCAGGGTCAGGAACAGCCCGAAGGCGATGAAGCTCAGGTAGTACACCACGTGCTTCGTATCGATGACGCCCTTGACGAAGTCGTCCAGGTGGCCCGTCATCGACAGGTACTTGAGCACCGCCTCGCCGGTTGGTCCGAGGCTCTGCCCGATCCAGTCCACCACCCACAGCAGCAGGAACACCCCGAAAGTGGCCGCCCCCGCGATGATCTGGTTCCGCGTGAGACTCGACACGAACAGGCCGATCGAGATGAAGCAGCCGCCGAAGAGCAGCAGTCCGAGGTAGGCCGTCGCCAGGGGCTTCCATTCCGGGTTGCCGAAGGCGAACAGCAGGCCGAAGTGGACCAGGGTGAGCGCCAGCATGGCGGCGTAGAGCGCCATGGCGCCGAGGAACTTGCCCACCACGATCTGCCAGTCGGTGAGCGGCGACGTGAGCAGCAGCTCGATCGTGCCCGAGCGTTTCTCCTCGGCGTAGGTGCGCATCGTGATGAGCGGCAGCAGGAACAGGAACACGACCGTCATGTTCAGCAGCAGCGGCCGGATCATCTGCTGGTTCACGTTCACGTTCTGCGGGCCCATGCCGAATTGGCCCATCTGCATGCCCTGGCGCACGAACCAGTCCAGGATGCCGACGTAGAACCACCCGAACAGCAGCGCGAAGAACCCGATCACGATGTATGCGATCGGCGACGCGAAGTAGGCCCGAAGCTCCTTCTGGGCGATGGCGAGCGCGTTACGCATGCGCCACCTCCTCCGGCTTCTCTTCCGTGGTGAGCGACAGGAAGACCTCCTCCAGGCTCATCCGCATCGGTCGAAGCTCCAGCAGGCCGCAGCCGCCGTCCACGACGGCCCGCGCCAGGTCGCGCCGCACGTCGTGGCCCGACTCGCTCTCGATCTCGAACGAGCTCGGCTCGCCTTCGATCGGCGCGACGCGCACGACACCGGTCACCCGTTCGAGCGCGGCCCGGGCATCGGCCGCCCGCTCCCCGTCCACCTGCACGTACATCGTCTCCGACCCGCGAAGGCGCTTCGTGAGGTTCGACGGCGTGTCCACCGCCACGACGCGGCCACGGTTGATGATCACGACCCGCTGGCAGGTCTGGGCGACCTCCGGCAGGATGTGCGTGCTCAGGATGATCGTGTGATCGCCGGCCAGTTCCTTGATCAGTCGCCGCGTCTCGATGATCTGTTTCGGGTCGAGGCCAGCCGTCGGCTCGTCGAGGATCAACACCTCGGGGTTGTGGATCAGCGCCTGCGCCAGGCCGACGCGCTGACGGTAGCCCTTCGAGAGCTTCCCGCACGAGCGCGAGGCCATGTCCGTGACCCACGTGCGCGCCATCACCTGCTCGACCCGCGATCGTCGATCGCGGCCGGACACGCCCTTGATCGTGGCGACGAACATCAGGTACTCGCGCACGGTCATGTCCGGGTAGAGCGGCGGCGTTTCCGGCAGGTAGCCCGTGCGGCGCTTGGCTTCGATCGGCTGATCGAAGACGTCGTAGCCGGCCACCACCGCGCGGCCCTCGGTTGCCGGAATGTAGCCGGTGAGCACGCGCATCGTCGTCGTCTTCCCGGCGCCGTTCGGTCCCAGGAATCCGAGGATCTCTCCTTTGTTCACCGTGAAGCTGACGTCGTCCACCGCGAGGACGTTGCCGTAGCGTTTCGTGAGGTGTTCGACCGCAATCACTGCTTGCTCCGTGGCATTGGGCCGCTTCCTGTCTGCATGTGGCGTCCGGAGCCTCCAGGCGCCCCTGTTCGTGTAAGCTTATGACCGGGCGCGAGATGCTCACGCCAACTCCCGATCCTAGACGAACGGATCAGGCCCCGACAAGGGCCGCATGTGCGCCGTCGGCGCGCGGCCGGCGCTGACCGGCGTCGCGCGCCCAACCTGTCTCTCGAATGCAAAAGCCCCACCGAGCACGTCGATGGGCACGGCCCCTGATCGTTCTGACGGTGCTGGCCCTGCTGGCGGCCGGGATTGCCGTGTGGATCCTGCTGCGGCGGACGGTGGCTCCCCTCGAGGGGCAGCGGCGGCTCGACGGCCTGGCCGCGCCGGTCGAAGTCATCTTCGACAGCCACGCAATTCCTCACATTTACGCCCGCGATGCCGACGATGCCTGGATGGCGGTGGGGTACCTGCATGCCCGGGAACGCTTCTGGCAGATGGAGCTGTACCGGCGCGCGACGGGCGGGCGGCTCTCCGAGCTCTTCGGGCCGGTGACCCTGCCCGCCGACAGGCGGTTTCTCGCGCTGGGACTGCGGCGGGCTGCCGCAGCGGAGTGGCAGACTGCCACACCGCGGATCCGGAGCGCCATGGAGCACTACGCGGCGGGCGTGAACCAGGGCATTGCCGCCATGGGCCGCTGGCACCGGCCCCCGGAGCTGCTGCTCCTTGGCGCGACGCCGGAGCCGTGGACGCCGGTGGACTCCCTGGCTGTCGCCCGGCTGCTCGCGTGGCGTCTGGCGGAGAACCGCCGCGGGGAGCTGGTGCGGGGGCGCCTCACCGAGACGATCGGCAGCGCGGACGCCAACCTGCTCATGGGCGGGCTGCCGCCGGAGGCCCCCACGATCGTCGAGACGGGCGGCGGGCCGCCGCCAGGCGGCCGTGGCGAGACGACCCACGAGGATACCCCCCCGGCGGGGCGCCCGGTCGCCGCGCTGCCGGACGCTGCCGTCCTGCCGCCCGGCCTCGGATGGCTGGCCATGACCGCGCGGGCCGGCGGCAGCAACAGCTGGGTGGTGAGCGGATCGCGGACGCGCTCCGGACGGCCGCTGCTGGCCAACGACCCGCACCTCGCGGTGGAGATGCCCGGCATCTGGTACGAGGTGCACGTCGTGGCCGCCGGCGTCGACGTGGCAGGTGTGACGCTGCCCAGCGCGCCCTTCGTCATCATCGGGCACAACGGCCGGATCGCCTGGGGCCTGACGAACACCGGCGCCGACGTCGTCGACTACTACGTCGAGGACGTGGACATGACCACGCGCCGGTACCGATATCGGGGCGAGTGGCTGCCACTCGGCGTGACGAAGTTCGAGATTGGCGTCCGGGGCCGCGCCCGGCCGGTGGATTACGAGCTGTTCAGCACGCGCCACGGGCCCCTGATCGCGACCGAGCGCAACTGGGAGGATCCGCCCGAACTGGCCGGCGCCATGGGGCGGGTGGTCCCGCGGCCACTTGCGCTGCACTGGACCGCCGTGGCCGAGGGCGAGCTGGCCGGCGGGTTCGAGGCCATCAACCGCGCCGGATCGTGGCCCGAGTTCCTCGAGGGCGTGCACCGGTTCGGTGCGCCGTCGCAGAACCTCGTGTATGCCGACGTGGAGGGCCACATCGGCTACGCGATGTCGGGCCGCATCCCAATCCGGCCGCCCGGCGAGGACGGCGGAACGCCGGTGCCGGGGTGGACCGGCGAGAACGAGTGGAGCGGCAGCGTGCCGCCCGACCGGTTGCCGACGCTGTTCGACCCGCCGTCGGGGGAGATCGTCACGGCCAACGGCGAGATCGACCGGCGCTGGCCGTCCACGATGACGCGCGACTGGGTGGCGCCGTTCCGCACCATGCGCATCGTGGGGCTGCTTGGATCGAGAACGGCCCTCGAGCCGCGTGACATGGCCGACATCCAGCTGGACGTCCGCGCGCTCGCGGCCGACCACATCCTCGCGGCGGTGGACGCCGCGCGAGCGTCGGCGGCCTTCGAGAAGGCCGAGCCCGAGGCACGGCTGGGCGTGGAGCGGCTGCGGCTCTGGGACCGCAAGGTGGACGGCCGTCCCGTCGTGGCGCTCTACGAGGCGTTCGTGCGCGCCCTCTGGCGGCGAGCGTTCGCCGACGAGCTCCCGGCGGACGTCTTCGCGCAGTTCTGCGAGTACGGCCTCGCCGAACGCTACGTCGGGCTCTACGCCATCATCGACAACCCGACCTCGCGCTGGTGGAACGACATCGCCACCGTGGATCGCCGCGAGACGCGCGACGACATCGTGCTGCTCGCCGCCGCCGACGCGGTGATCGGGCTGAGGCACAAGTTCGGCGACGAGTCCCACTGGTCCTGGGACCGCCTGCACCCCGTGCGATTCCGGCACGCGCTGGCCGGCGGCGGGTTCGCGCTCGACTGGTTCTTCAGCCGCGGCCCCGTGCCCATGGTGGGCGACTCGTTCACGGTGCGCAAGGCGTCGGTGGACGTGCGGTCGCCGTACGGCGTGGTGGACATCTCCTCGTACCGGCAGATTCTCGACGTCGGCAACTGGGACGCGTCGCTCGCGATCACCACGACGGGCCAGTCGGGGAACCCGATGAGCGCGCACTACTTCGATCAGAACCCGTGGTGGCGCACGGGCCGGTACAGGACGTTCCCGTTCAGCCGGGCTGCCGTCGAGCGCGCGGGCGCCGGGCGCCTGCTGCTGACGCCCTGACTCGGCGCGCCTGTTGGCAGGCCTGAAGGCCTGCGCTACACGTGGTCTGCCCGGCACGGACAGCGCGTGACGGATGTAGCGCAGACCTCCAGGTCTACCCGTGCGCCCGTTGGCAGGCCTGAAGGCCTGCGCTACACGTGGCTGCCCGCACGGAGGGCGCGTGACGGATGTAGCGCAGACCTTCAGGTCTGCCCGTGCGCCTGTTGGCAGGCCTGAGAGCCTGTGGCGCAATCAACTCCCAATCTCCAACTCCCAAGGGACCGATCGCTTGGGGGTTGGACCCGAGGGCACCCGACCCGCTGCGGACGGGCTGATAAGATGATCGGCTGGAGGTTTCGCGATGTCCGCAGAGGTAGGATCGAAGGCCCCTGATTTCACCCTGACCAACCAGGACCGCCAGCCGGTCACGTTGAGCGCGTCGGCCGGCACGATCGTCGTGCTCGCGTTCTTCCCGGCCGCGTTCACGTCGGTGTGCCAGAAGGAGCTCTGTCATTTCCGCGACGAACTGGCCAGGCTGAACGCGGCCTCGGGCACGGTCTACGGCATCAGCGTGGACACTCCGTTCACGCTCAAGGAGTTTTCTCGCCAGAACTCCCTCAACTTCGACCTGCTGAGCGACTTCAACAAGGACGCCATCCAGAAGTACGACGTGGTGAATCCCGACATGCTGGGGTTGAAGGGCATCTCCAGACGGGCCGTCTTCGTCGTCGACAAGGACGGCACGATCCGGTATCGGGAGGTCACGCCCACGCCGGGCGACGAGCCCAGCTACGACAAGGTCCTCGAGGCGGTCGAGGCGCTGAAATAGCGCCGGAGAGGAGCCGCGGGTGTGAGCGACGTGCGCCCGGCTGCGTGCCCGATCTGCGAGATTCACGCGGAATCGACCTTCTGCGTGGAGGGGATGGACTGCCAGGACGAGGTGGCGCTCATCGGCCGCCGCCTGAAGCACCTGCAAGGGTTCGAGTCGTTCTCTGCCGACGTCTTCGGCGGGCGTCTCCACGTGCAGTACGACGCCGCGCGCCTGACCGCCGGCCACATCACGGCTGCCGTCGCGGACACCGGCATGCGGGCGTGGCTGGAGCACGAGCAGCCGGTCCGGTCCGGGGCCGGCGGGTGGCGCGTCGTGCTGCTCGTGGTCTCGGCCCTTGCACTGACGGGTGCGATGGCCGCCGCGTATGCCGGATCCGTCGGGCTCGCCCGTGTCCTGGCGCTCGCGGCGGTGGCCACCGGCGCGGCGTATCCGGCCAGTCGCGCCTGGACGGCCGTCACGCTCGGCACGGTCGACATGAACGTGCTCATGACGATCGCCGTGGCGGGCGCCGTCGTCATCGGGCAGTGGACCGAGGCCGCCGCCGTGTCGTGCCTGTTCGCCCTCGCGCAGCACCTCGAGGCACGGAGCATGGACCGGGCGCGGCACGCGATCCGGGCGCTGATGGACCTCACGCCCCCCGAGGCCACCGTGCTGCGGTCCGGCGTCGAGACCGTGGTGCCGGTGAGCGACATCGGCCTCGGGGAGCGTCTGCGCATTCGGCCCGGGGCGAGGATACCGCTCGACGGCCGTGTGGCTGGCGGCGCCAGCGACGTGAACCAGGCGCCGATCACCGGCGAGTCGCTCCCGGTCGACAAGCGTGCCGGAGACGAGGTGTTCGCGGGCACCATCAACGGCCGCGGCGCGCTCGAGGTCACCGTCACCCGGCGCGTGCGCGACACCACGCTGGCGCGCATCATCCACCTGGTGGAGTCAGCCGAGGCGAAGCGGGCGCCCGTCCAGTCCTTCGTCGACCGCTTCGCCCGCCGCTATACACCCGCAGTCATCGCATTCGCCGCGTTCGTCGCCGTCGTCCCGCCGCTGGCCGGCTGGGGCCCGGCCGGCCTGTGGTTCTACCGGGCCCTCGTGCTGCTGGTGATCGCCTGCCCCTGCGCGCTGGTGATCGCCACCCCGGTGGCGGTCGTGTCGGCGCTGGCGGCGCTGGCCCGCCGAGGCGTGCTGGTGAAGGGAGGACTGCACCTCGAGACGCTGGCGCGCGTGGGCGGCGTCGCCTTCGACAAGACCGGCACGATCACCCGTGGTGTGCCGTCGGTGGCGGCCGTTGTGCCCTGCGGCGCGGAGTCGGCCGACACCGTGCTCGGGCTGGCGGCCGCCGTGGACCGGCAGTCGGAGCATCCGCTGGCCGCGGCCATCGTGCGGCGCGCCCGCGAGGCAGGCATCCCGCTCCCTGCGGCCGAGGCGTTTCAGTCACGGCCCGGGCGCGGCGCCGGCGGTGTCGTGGCGCGCCAGGAGGTCCTCGTCGGCGGCCGGCGCCTCATGGAGGAGGCGGGCATTGCCGTCGACTCGGCCGCCGCTGCCGTCGCGGAGCACACCGCCTGCGGCCGCTCGGTCGTGTTCGTGAGCCGGGCCGGCACGCTCGTCGGGATCATCGCGCTCGCCGACACGCCACGCGAGACGGCGCACGAGATCGTCGAGCTGCTGCGACAGGCTGGCATTCCGCACGTCGCCATGCTCACCGGCGACGGGGCCGCCGCCGCCGAGTCGATTGCGCGTGCCGCGGGGATCGAGTACGTGCGGGCGGGGCTGCTGCCCGAGGATAAAGTCGAGGCGGTGACCGCGCTGAAGGCTCGCTGGGGCCGCATCGCGATGGTGGGCGACGGCGTGAACGATGCCCCGGCGCTCGCCGCCGCCGACGTGGGCATCGCCATGGGCGCGGCCGGCTCGGACGTGGCGCTCGAGACCGCCGACATCGCGCTCATGGGGGACGCGCTCGCGAACCTTCCCGTGGCCGTGCGGGTCAGCCGCGCGGCAATGGCGACGATTCACGTCAACGTCGCTGCGGCGCTCGGGGTGAAAGCGCTGGTGCTCGCGCTGGCCGTCCTCGGCCACGCGTCGCTCTGGATGGCGATTGTCGCCGACACCGGGACGTCCCTCCTCGTCATCGCGAACGGCCTGCGGCTGCTGCGAGCTATCCCTCCTCCTTCTCCCGCGACAGGAACACCCGCGCGACCCTGAGGCGGTCGAGCGCCTCCACGCGCATCGTGCGGCGTTCCACCTCGAAGCGGTCGCCGACCCTGGCACGCCGGCCGAGCCGGCCGAGCACGTAGCCGCCGATCGTGTTGTACGCCTCCTCGTCGATGTGCAGCCCGAACTGGGTGTTGATGTCGGCGACGAGCGCCAGGCCGTCGATGAGCGCGGATCCGTCCGCCAGCACCGTGATCCGCGTGTCGGCGCCGTCGGGGCCGACCTCGCCCACGATCCGCTCCATGAGGCCGGCGAACGTCACCATCCCGGACGTGCCGCCGAATTCATCGATCACGATGGCGACGGTCGTGTGCCGGCTGCGCATCTCGGCCAGCAGGTCGCCGGCGGGCATCGTCTCGGGCACGGTGAACGCATCGCGCACGACCGGCGTGAGGTCCGTCGGCGGCCGGCCGGCGGCGACGAGCGCGAACAGATCCGTGAGGTGCATCACGCCGGCGATGTCGTCGAGATCGCCGCGATAGACGGGGAGTCTCGCGTGTCCCCCGCGCGCAACCGTCTCGGCCACCGTCGCCAGCGGCGCGTCGATCGCGACGGCCACCATCTCCGTCCTCGGCACCATGATCTGCCCGGCGGACAGGTCCGAGAAGCCGAAGACACGATGGAGCATCTGCTCCTCTTCCTCCTCGAGGACGCCGGCCTCCTGGCTCGCGGTCACCAGCATCTTCAGCTCTTCCTCGGAATGGACCAGCGAGTGGCGGCTCGCCGGCCTCAGGCCCACGGTCCGCACGGCGAGGTTCCCGAGGCGGTTGAGCGCCCAGATGAACGGCCAGCACGCGCGCATGAACCACCGGGTCGGCGGCACCACGAGCAGGGCAATCGTCTCGGAGTGCTGCAGCGCCATGGTCTTCGGCGCCAGCTCGCCCAGAACGATGTGGAGCGCGGTAATCGCGGCAAACGACAGCGCGACCGCAATCGAGTGCGCGGTGACCACGGCCAGGGAGTGACCGAGCAGATCGAACAGCGGCTCGATCACCGACGCCAGCGCGGGCTCGCCGACCCAGCCGAGACCGAGGCTGGCCATGGTGATGCCGAGCTGGGTCGCCGCGATGTAGCTGTCGGGCTCGTTCAGCGCCTGGCGGACGACCCGGGCGCCCGTGTGCCCCTCGGCAATCAGCTGGTCGATCCGGGTCTTCCGGACCGTGACGAACGCGAACTCGGCGGCCACGAAGAACCCGTTCGCGAACACCAGGGCCAGAATCGCAGCGAGGCCGAGGGTCAAGTGGGAACTGTCCACCATCCAGGCACTCCTCGCGCGACTCTACTGGAGCGGTCACCGGCCGGCAAGCGGCCCCGGGCGGGGCGGCGATCTCGTGCGGGGCGTCAGGCCCGGCGATTGCTGAAGAAGTGCGAGTCCACGAACCCGTCGATGGCCGTCTGATCGGCCGGGTCGAGCCGGTCGAACTGCAGGCCCATCCCGACCCGCCGGTCGCTCCAGGCGACCCGCGCCGGCACGTCGAGCTCGCGGGACCCGCCGGGCAGCCGGAAACGGATGCGGGCGACGACCCCGGGGTCGAGCGGGCTCGTGGTCCGGATGGCAAGCCCGCCCCGGCTCAGGTTGAGGGTCAGGGCCGTCGCAATCGTGTTGCCGAAGCGGTAGGCCACGGGGATGCCGAGGAGCACGCGGGGGCTGGCGCGGCGGTTGAAGCTGTCGGGGAACAGATGCGGTGCCAGCGACGGCAGGATGTGCTGAACGGCGCTATATTCGTTGATGTAGCCGGCGACTCCGAGCGACGCGAGGTCTCGTACCTCGTCGGCGCTCGTAATGGTCCCGCTGAAGACGAGGATCGGCAGCCGCCCGCCGTCGATCTTCCGGATGGCGCGGACCAGATCCACGCCGGGGGCATTCGGGAGGCGGAGATCCATCGCGATGAGGTCGATGCGGTCGAGATCGGCGCGCACGCGCGCCAGCAGCTCCACAGCGCTCCGGACCGCAATCGCCCGGTGGCCGGCCTCCTCGAGGGCGGTCTTGAAGCGATCGCGCACGAACCCCGTGTCGTCGGCAACCACGACCGTCTTGGCCGTCAGCGTGGGCCCCGCCATTGCATCCAGAGTATCGGAGCGCGGCCCCATAGTCGTTAGTGGCCGCGTTGCACGGGAATTGGCAGTCTCGCTATAATCAGGATTTGTCGCCTGTGAAATCTTGTTTACCGTCGCCTTTTCAACCAGTTAGCCGCCGAGGACGCGCTATGGCCACCTGTCCCGAGTGTGATTCCGAAATCGACGTCGACGAGTACGATGTCGACAAGGGTGACCTGATCAGTTGCCCGGACTGCGGTTCGAACCTCGAGGTCGTGGGCGTGTCCCCGCTCGAACTGGAGGCCTCGCCGGACGACGAGGATGAGGACGACGACGACGACGATCTCGAGGAAGAGGACGACCTCGACGACGATGACGCCGACGACGACGATGAGGGGGATGGAGACGAGGAGGACTGGGAGGAATGAGCCAGCCGACCGCGCATGCCGAGGCCGTCCCGTTCCCGCGTGACCACGACGCGCTCGCGGCGAAGCAGGCGCGCCTCCACGCGTCGCTGGCGGAGCTCGAGTCGCTGGTCGTCGCGTACAGCGGCGGCGTGGACAGCGCCTACCTGGCGTATGCGGCCTCCGAGGCCATTCCCGGCCGCGTGCTCTGCGTGACCGCCGACAGTCCCAGCTATCCGCGCCGGCATCGCGAAATGGCCGAAGCGATCGCCCGGGAGTTCCGCTTCTCCCACGAGTTCATCCACACCGCCGAGCTCGAGCGGGACGAGTACCGCGCCAACCCGGCGAACCGGTGCTACTACTGCAAGACCGAGCTGTACGGGCACCTCTCCCGCCTTGCGGCCGACCGCGGCTTCGCCGCGATTGCCGACGGCAGCAACGCGGACGACCGCGGCGACTACCGGCCGGGCCGCCAGGCGGCCCGCGAGTTCGGCGTGAGGAGTCCGCTCGACGACGCGGGCCTGACCAAGGCGGAGATCCGCGAGCTGTCCCGGCTGGCGGGCCTGCCGACGTGGGACGAGCCCGCCTCGGCGTGCCTGTCGTCCCGGATTCCGTACCAGAGCGAGGTGACGGTCGCAAAGCTCTCGATGATCGAGCGCGCCGAGGAAGCCGTGAGGCGCCATGGCTTCCGGGTGTGCCGCGTGCGCCACCACGACACGCTGGCGCGCCTCGAGATCGGCCGCGACGAGCTGCCGCGGGCGCTCGAGCCCGAGACCAGCGCGCGGCTGGTGGCCGACCTCAAGGCGATCGGCTACAAGTACGTCTGCCTCGATTTGCAGGGATATCGCACCGGCAGCCTGAACGAGGTCCTCACGCTGCGTCCCGTCTGATGAGTGTGCAGCCACCCGTGTCTCGAGCCGATATCGCGTTGACAAGGATTTTCCGGACTTGATACTGTCGGGCCGGATCTGGAGCCACTTGCCGATGACCACCACTCGCACGATGCTTGCGGCCGTTCTGTTGACCGCGTTCTCCATTGGGGCCGCCGGATGCCATCACAAGGCGCCGCCGCCATCCCCTCCGCAGCCGCCGCCTCCGGCCGCCACACCGGCGCCGCCGCCACCACCCCCGCCGCCTCCGCCGCCGGCACCGCCTGCACCGGCGCCGATGAGCGAGGAGCAGATCTTCGCCAACAAGACGCTGGAGCAGCTGAACGCCGAAAAGCCGCTCTCCGACGTCTTCTTCGACCTGGATAAGTCCGAGCTGAAGGACGACGGCCGCGCCGCCCTGCAGAAGGACGCGGAGTGGATGCGGAAGTGGGAGGCCACGAAGGTGACCGTCGAAGGCCACTGCGACAGCCGCGGCACGGCCGAGTACAACATCGCGCTCGGTGAACGCCGCGCGCAGTCGGTGAAGGACTACCTGGTGAGCCTGGGAATCGCCGGGGACCGCGTCCAGACCGTCAGCAAGGGCAAGGAAGCCCCGTTCTGCACCGAAGAGAACGAGGCCTGCTGGTCACAGAACCGCCGGGGCCACTTCGTCATCACCGCGAAGTAAGCGCCACAGCGCGATTGCACGACAGGGAGGGCCGTCCGAGGCGAGGACGGCCCTTCCCATCCTCCCACCCTCCTATCCTCCCATCCTCCTATCCTCCTATCCTCCCATCCTCCCATCCTCCCATCCTCCTATCCTCCCAACCCCTTCGCGATCTCGCGGGCGGCAACTGCCGGGTCGGGCGCCCGCAGGATGGGCCGGCCGATCACGAGGTAGTCGGCCCCGGCCTTCACGGCATCCGCGGCCGACAGTGTCCGTACCTGGTCGTCGCCTGGCGGCGGCAGTCCCGTGCGGATGCCGGGCGTCACAATGAGAAATCCCGCGCCGCACCGCTCGCGGATGGCCGCAATCTCGTGCGGCGAGGCGACGACACCGTCGAGCCCGGCGTCCTGGGCCTGCGCGGCCAGGGCACCCACCTGCTCGGCGAGTGGCCGCTGGACGCCGATCGCGCGAAGCATCGGCTCGTCGAAGCTGGTGAGGACGGTGACGGCGATGACGAGCGGGCGCCGGCCCCCGGCCCCGGCCGCACGCCCGGCGGCGTCCCGCGCCGCCTGCATCATCGTCGTGCCGCCGCTCGCGTGCACGTTCAGCATCCACACTCCCAGCCGGGCGGCGGCCTCCACCGCGTTGGCCACGGTGGTGGGGATGTCGTGGAACTTGAGATCCAGGAAGACCCGGTCCCCGCGACTCACGAGCGTGCGTACGAGTGCCGGCCCTTCAGCCGTGAACAGGTGGCTGCCGACCTTCAATCCGCCGACATGGCCGCGCACGGCGGACGCGGCCGCCAGGGCGGCATCCGCGGAGTCCACGTCGAGAGCGGCCAGGATCGGGTTCATGCGGGCTCCCGCTCGTGCTCGGCATGCGCGGCGCCTACGAGATCGGCGATCCGCGCGACGCCGTGCCGGCCGAGGTACTCCTCGAGGCCGTCCAGGATCCGGCCCCAGACGAAGGGGTCCACGAAGTTGGCCGTCCCGACCTGCACCGCCGTGGCGCCCGCGAGAATGAATTCGAGCGCATCCCGCGCGTTCATGATGCCGCCCATCCCGATGATGGGGATCGACACGGCCTGCCGGCACTCGTACACCATGCGGACGGCAATCGGGCGGATGGCCGGCCCGCTCAGACCGCCCATGCCGTTCGAGAGAACCGGACGCCTGGTCTCGACGTCGATCGCCATGGCCAGGAAGGTGTTGACGAGCGAGATGGCGTCGGCGCCCGCATCGGCAGCGGCCCGGGCGAAGCTGGCCGGGCTGGTCACGTTCGGCGTGAGCTTGGGAATCACGGGCAGCGAGGTGACCTGCCGCACGGCGTGCACGACCTCGTAGGTGCCGTCCAGCGAGCAGCCGAACTGGATGCCCCCCTCCTTGATGTTGGGGCACGAGATGTTCAGCTCGAGGGCGGCCACACCCTCGGCGTCCGAGAGCACGCGGGCCACCTCCACGTACTCGTCGCGCGTGGTGCCGCAGATGTTCACGAAGACCGTGGCCCCGGCGGCCCGGAGCTCCGGCAGCCGCTCGCGCACGAAGCGGTGCACGCCGATGCCCTGCAGTCCGATCGCGTTCAGCATGCCGGCCGGGGTTTCCACGATGCGCACCGGCGGATGGCCGTCCCGCTCCGCGAGGAACAGGCCCTTGACGCAGACGCCGCCCAGCGAGGACAGGTCCACCACGTCGCGGTACTCGACGCCATAGCCGAAGCAGCCGCTGGCGGCGATCACCGGATTCTTCAGTGTCAGCGACCCGATGGTGGTGGTCAGGTCCATGGCGTCACTCCCAGACCAGCGTGGAGGCGTCGAAGACCGGTCCGCCGATGCAGGACCGGACGTGGTGGAACCCGCCCGACCCGGTACGGACGGGCACCACACACGAGTAGCAGCCACCCAGTCCGCATCCCATGACGCGTTCCACCGAGACCTCGCACGGGCGATGGTGGTCGGCGGCCAGCCGTGCGACCGCAGCGAGCATCCGTTCGGGCCCGCAGGCGTGGAGGAGCAGCGTATCGCCGGCCGGGGCCGTTTCGAGGGCTCGCGCGAGCGGCAGCGTCACGCGGCCGCGCTCGCCTCGCGAGCCGTCCTCGGTGGTGAGGACCAGCCGCACCCCGAGCGCCTCGAAGTACTCCAGATAGTACAGATCGTGCGTCGTCCGGCCGCCGTAGAAGAGGGTCAGCGCCACGCCGCGCGGCGCCAGCGCCGCGGCCACGGTCCAGAAGGGCGCCAGTCCGACGCCGCCGGCCACCATCCAGACGGCGCCTTGCGACGGCAGGCTGAACGGCCGCCCGAGCGGGCCCAGGCACGCGAGGCGGTCGTCGGCCGCGGCCTCGTAGACCTTGCGGGTGGAAACGCCCACGCGCTTGCTGAGGATGCTGACGCCGGAGGGCCGGCCGTCCTCGTCCCGCAGCACCTCGAACACCGAGAACGGACGCCGCAGCAGCGGATCGAGGTCGTGTCCCGGCCTGACCATCACGAACTGGCCCGGCCCGGTGGCCGCCGCGATCTCGGGCGCTTCGAGCGCGAGCACGTTGTAGTCGGGGGAGAGGCGCCGATTCCACAGGACGCGCGCGTCGACGTCGAACGGCACATGGCGAGTATATCCAATGCGCTGCGGCCGGTGGCAGGCACCGCCAACCCGCATTGTTTAAGATCCGACCGTGCGCTACCTCCGCATGCTCTCGAACTCCCTCATCGCCGGGAGCGTGGCGGCGGCGTACCTGGTCGTCCTCATCCTGCAGCTGAACCCGTCGCTGCCGCTCCACGAGCCGGGCAGCTGGGAGCTCATCGCGGTGATCTGGGCCGGCTACGGGGTGAACCTCAGCGCCCTGTTCTACGCGGTCATCGTCCTGCGTGAGGTCCTGGCGGCCGAAGCGCAGTCGCCCGGGTGGTTCAGCGTGCGGCTGCTGGCCGTGCTGTGCGGCGGGGCCGCGATGGCCGGTGCCGCGCTCGCCTGGCTGAACGTCGCCGGACTTGGCGCCGCCCTGGACCCGGCGGCCCTCCGCCGGATGACGATTGGCGCGGTCGTCCTGACCGCCTGCGCCGGGGCGTTCGCCCTGGTCGCGATCCTGCGGGCATCGCTCGGGCGGCGCGGCGGGCGCCTGGGCGGCCTCGCCGTGCTCCTGCTGATTGTCGCGTCCCTGGGTGGGCCGGTGGCGGTACGCGGGCCCGGAACCTCGCCGCGCCTCGACGGCCGACGCCTCGGCCTCGGAGTGCTTCCGGCGCCACAGCACGCTGGCGCCCGCGTCGTCCTGCTCGGCCTCGACGGGGCGTCCCTCGACATCATCTCGCCGGCGGCGGCCGACGGCCGCCTGCCGAATTTCGGGCGCCTGCTGGACGGGGGCGCCGCGCTGCACCTGGCGACGCTGCGGCCGACGCAGCCGGGACCGGTGTGGACCGCGATTGCCACCGGCAAGTTGCCCTCCAGCAACGGCGTCCGGTCGGCCGCCACCTACGCGACCTCCGCCGATGGCCACCCGTCCGTGGACCTGCTGCCGGACTTCTGCTTCGCCCATGGCCTGGTGCGCGCGGGGCTGCTGAGCGAGACCACGCAGACGTCGGCGGCCCTCAGGACCGAGCCCGTCTGGGCGATCCTGAGCCATCTCGGTCTGCCGTCGATCGTCGTGCGGTGGCCGCTCACCTGGCCGGCGCAGCCGATGGTCGGCGCGCTGGTGACGGACCAGTACCACCGGGCCTCGGACCTCTCGGTCGCCGTCGACGAACCCGGGCTGACGTACCCCACCGACCTGCTGATCTCGCTGCGCGCGCCAGGCGCGCTCGAGTCGCCGAGCACCGGGCCCTCGACGATGGTCGCCCGCGGCGCCGACTACCCCGGCAAGGCCGCGCTGGCAGTGGACCAGCTGTACGTCTCGGTGGACGATTCACTCGACGCGCACGAACCGGCCGTGTTCGAGGCCTTGCGGCTGCAGGGCCTCGATACGGTGGGCCACTACTTCCTGCGCCAGGCGCTGCCAGGCGCCTTCGGCGACGTCAGCGACGAGGAGGAGCGGCAGTACGGCCAGGTGCTGGCGCAGTACTACCGCTACGTGGACGGCGAGATTGGCCGCATCCTGGACCGTCTGGGGCCGGACGACGTGCTGCTCGTCGTCTCGCCGTTCGGGATGGAGCCGCTCTCGCCTCCCAAGCGGCTGCTCGAGCACTCGCTGGGAAACACCGCGCTGAGCGGCACACACGAGCGTGCGCCGGACGGCTTCCTGCTCGCCTATGGGGGCCCGGTTGCCCCCGGGCGCCTGCCCCGGGGTTCGGTCGTGGACATCACCCCGACGGTGCTCTACCTGCTGGACCTGCCCGTCGGCCGGGACATGGACGGGTTCGCCCGCACGGACCTGTTCACCGAGGACTTCACCGCGGAGCGGCCGATCGCGTACATCCCGACGTACGACAAATGGAAATAGGAGGATGGGAGGATGGGAGGATGGGAGGATGGGAGGATGGGAGGATGGGAGGATGGGAGGATGGGAGGATGGGAGGATGGATCCATGGGGGGCGGTTCCGGGAGATCTGATATAGTGAGACGGCTCTTTAATTGCGGCTCTGCGAGGCCGCGAAGAGGTGACATGTGACGTTTCCTCACTCCGCCCTCCGCATTCCGCAATCACTCCGCACTCCGCAATCACTCCGCACTCCGCAATCACTCCGCACTCCGCATTTCGCAATCCGCAGTGGTGAGCCATGCCGGTCGTGATGGACGCCGACCGCATGTCCCGGTCGCTGACCCGGATTGCGCACGAGATCGTCGAGCGGAACCGCGGGGTCGCCGACCTGGCGCTCGTCGGGATCCGCGAACGGGGCGTGCCGCTGGCGCGCCGGATTGCCCGCGTGCTGCAGGACATCAGCGGCACCGAGGTTCCGACCGGCGCCCTCGACATCACCCTGTACCGCGACGATCTGATGCGGCAGGCCGTGGGCCCGCAGCCGCTCGTGCGAAGCACCGACATCCGGTTCGACATCGACGACCGCATCATCGTGCTCGTGGACGACGTGTTGTACACGGGCCGCACGATCCGGGCGGCCCTCGACGCGCTGATCGATTTCGGCCGCCCGCGCGCCATCCAGCTCATCGTGCTGGTGGACCGCGGACATCGGGAGCTCCCCATCAAGGCGGACTACGTCGGGAAGAACGTGCCGACCTCCAGGCGCGAGAGCGTCCAGGTGCGGCTCCAGGAGGTGGATGGTCATGACGAAGTCGTCCTCCAGCCCGATGAGCGCTGACGCGGTCGCGTCTCCGCCCGCGCCGACGCGGCTCAGGCACCCGCACCTGCTCGGGATCGCGGACCTGTCGGCCGAGGAGATCCTGCTCGTCCTCGACACGGCGGAAGCCATGCAGGAAATTGCGCGGCGGCCCATCAAGAAAGTGCCGACGCTGCGCGGGCGGACGGTGGTGAACCTCTTCTTCGAGCCGAGCACCCGCACGCGCACGTCGTTCGAGCTTGCCGAGAAGCGCCTGAGCGCCGACACGCTCAACGTCGCGATTGCCACCTCGAGCGTGGTCAAGGGCGAGACGCTCCTGGATACGGCGCTGAACCTCGAGGCGATGTCGCCCGACGTGATCGTGCTCCGCCACTCCTGCTCGGGCGCGTGTCACCTGCTCTCCCGCGTCTGCCGATCGCGCATCATCAACGCCGGTGACGGGATGCACGAGCACCCGACGCAGGCGCTGCTCGACGCGTTCACGATCCGCAGGCACAAGGGGCGGCTGGCCGGCCTGAAGGTGGCCATTCTCGGGGACCTGCTGCACAGCCGCGTGCTCCGATCGAACGTGCTCCTGCTGGCGAAGCTCGGCGCCGAGGTGTGGGTGTGCGGGCCGCCCACGCTGATGCCGCCCGGCATCGGGCGGCTCGGCGTCCGCACCACCTCGGTCGTCGAGGACGCCGTGGCCGATGCCGACGTGATCATGATGCTGCGCATCCAGCTCGAACGCATGCAGGGCGCGTTCTTCCCCTCGCTGCGCGAGTACTTCCAGGTGTTCGGGATGACCGAGGCGCGCGTGAAGCTTGCCAGGCCCGACGCCATCATCATGCACCCCGGCCCGATGAACCGCGGAGTGGAGATTGCCTCCGAGGTGGCCGATGGGCCCTACTCGGTGATTCTGGAGCAGGTGGCCAACGGGGTCGCGGTGCGGATGGCCGTGCTGTACCTGCTGGCCGGCGGAGTGGAGCATGAAGCGGCTGCTTAAGGGCGGGCGGGTGGTCGACCCGTCCGCGGGCCTCGACGGCACCTTCGACGTGCTCATCGACGGCGATCGCATCGCGCGTGTCGAGGCCAACCTGCCCCGCCCCGACGCCGACACCGTCGTCATCGAGGTGCCGGCCGGCTTCGTCGTGTGCCCGGGCCTCGTGGACATGCACGTACACCTCCGCGAGCCGGGCCAGGAGCACAAGGAGACGATCGCGACCGGCACGAGGTCGGCGGTGACCGGCGGGTTCACGGCCGTGGCCTGCATGCCGAACACCTCGCCCGTGAACGACAACGCCGGCATCACGGAGTTCATCCTCAAGAAGGCGCAGGAGGCCGGGTTCGCCCGTGTCTACCCGATCGGAGCCGTGTCGCGCGGGTCGAACGGCGAGTTCCTGGCCGATATCGCCGAGCTCCACAACGCGGGTTGCGTCGCGATCTCCGACGATGGGAAACCGGTGGCGACGGCGCTGCTGATGCGGCGCGCCCTCGAGTACGCCTCGATGTTCGACATGCCCGTCATCGACCACTGCGAGGACCCCTCGCTCAAGGGCGACGGCGTGGCTCACGAGGGCTTCTACGCGTCCACGCTGGGCCTGCGCGGCCTGCCGGGGCCCGCCGAGACGATCATGGTGCAGCGCGACGTCACGCTGGCCGGGTTCACCGGCGGGCGCGTGCACATCGCGCACATGAGCACCAGCGGCTCGCTGCGTGCGGTCCGCGATGGCAAGGCCCAGGGGTACGCCGTGACGTGCGAGGTCGCGCCGCACCACTTTACGCTGACCGACGAGGCGCTCGAGCGGCCGCTCCAGTACGACACGAACTGCAAGATGAACCCGCCGCTGCGGGAGCAGGCGGACATGGAGGCGATGCTCGAGGGCATTGCGGACGGCAGCGTGGACGCGATTGCCACCGACCACGCGCCCCATCATGCCGACGAAAAGGCCGTCGAGTTCGACCGCGCGCCGTTCGGCATCGTCGGTCTCGAGACCTGCGTGCCGCTCGTGCTCGACCGGCTGGTGCACGCGGGACGCATCAGCCTGTCGCGCGCCGTGGCGTTGCTCTCGACGAATCCGGCCGCCATCCTGAAGCGGCCGGGCGGCTCGCTCGCGGCGGGCGCACCGGCGGACCTCACGGTGCTGGCGCCCGACGCCACGACGACGGTCGCCGCGCGGCAGCTGGTGTCGAAGTCGAAGAACACGCCGTTCGACGGCTGGACGCTGCGGGGCGCGACCGCCGCCACGATCGTGGGCGGCCGCACCGTCTACACGAACCCCGGCGTCTCCGGCGCCGCGCAGTTTGCCTGAGGCCGACGTGACACGAGCTGACGACGTACGCCAGCGGGCGCTGGCGGAGCTGAGACGCCACGAGGTCCTGATGCTCGACGGGCACTTCGACTACGGCAACGGCTATCACGGTCCCGCGTACCTCAACCCGCACCAGCTGTTCCGCTACCCGTCCACGATCTGGCGGCTCGCGCAGGATCTCCTCGACCTGGTCCCGGAAACGGTCACGGGCGCCGCAGAGGTCGTCGCGGGCCCCGCCACGGGCGGTGCCCTGCTGGCCCACACGATCGCGGGACTGCTCGACAGCCGTCGCAGCCTGTCCCATCCCCCCTGCTCCTTCGCGCCGTTCGAAAAGAACGGCAAGACACCCGTGCTGCGGCCGTTCTACCGGCAGCTCGTTCACGGCAGGCATGTGTTGATTGCCGACGACGTGCGGAACACCGGGCAGATGGTGGCGCGCTGCGCAGATCTGGTGCACGAGGCCGGCGGAACCGTCGTGGCCGTGCTCTGCATCTGCGATCGGCTGGAAGCGATTGCCGACCCGGGCGTCCCGGTGTTCCCGCTGGTCGAGTATCCCGCGCCGCCGAACTACCCGGCGGACCGCTGTCCGCTGTGCGAGGCGGGGAGGGCGATCACGAGGTTCTAGGGTTCAAGATTCTCTGGTTCACGGTTCACGGTTCTCTGGTTCAGGGTTCTCTGGTTCATGGGTTCGCGGGTTCCGACTGCTGCGCGCGACCTGCTGCTGGCCGGGCGGCTCGACACGCTCTACCACGGCTTCAACCAGCCGGCCTCGGTGACGGATCCGGTCGAGCTGGTGCGGCCGTTCGTGGCCCGTGCGGATCGCGAGGTGGCGGGATTCGTCGCCTCGGCTCTTGCCTTCGGCAACGTCAACGCCGTCATGGCGTCGGTGCGGTCGGTCCTGGCAGTGATGGGGGCGTCGCCCGCCCGGTTCGTGCGCCAGTTCGAGCCGGAGCGCGACGGGCATCGGTTCGAGACGTTCGTGCACCGCTGGACCCGCGGCCGCGACGTGGCCGCGCTCGTCTGGATCCTGCGCCGGATGATCGAGCACGACGGCTCGATCGAGGGGTTCTTCGCCCGAGGCGACGACCCGTCGGCGCCCGATGTCACCGGCGGGCTCGAGTCGTTCTCGCGCCGCGCGCTCGCGACCGATCTCTCGCCGGTGTACGGGCGTTCACGCCGCGGGCGGACCGGCGTGGCCTACTTCTTCTCGCGTCCATCGAGCGGCGGCGCCTGCAAGCGGCTGAACCTGTACCTGCGATGGATGGTCCGGCGCGACGGCGTGGACCTGGGCGCGTGGACGCACGTGACACCGGCGCGGCTGGTCGTGCCGCTCGACACGCACATCATCCGGCTGGGGCAGTGCCTGGGGCTGACGCGCTACCGCAGCCCGGGCTGGCGGATGGCCAGCGACATCACCGCGTCGCTGCGGCGCCTCGATCCGGTCGACCCCGTTCGCTTCGACTTCTCGCTGTGCCACGTCGGCATGATGGGGAACTGCGGCTTCGGCGTGCGGCAACGCGATTCGCAATGCCCGCTGCGGGGTGTGTGCCGCCCTCCGCGGGCGATGAGACAGACTGATTCAGGAGATGGTCGAGGGACCGGCGTCGCGGCGAAGCCGCGACGGTGACGGACGTGAGGCGGCAGGGACGAGAGCCCGAATGACGTCGCGGCGGCTCTCGCCCCTGCCGCCTCACGTCCGTCACCGCCGGCCGCGTTGCGGCCGGCGCCGGTCCCGCGACTCTACCTTCTGTGTGACAGCCTGACGCAAATCCGTCAATCAATCTGCGAAATCACTGTAATCTCGTTCCTATCCCGAAATCCGATGAGGTCGCACCAGAATCCCTAAATCCGCACCGCGGAGCGGTACGCCTCCAGCGTCCCCTCGACCATCCCCTCCACGCTGAACTGTGCTCGCACACGCGCCAGGCCGGCTTCGCCCATCCGCTGGCGCAGCGCTTCATCCTTCAGCAGCCGCACGATCGCGTGCGCGAGCGCCTCCGGGTCACGGGGCGGAACCACCAGGCCGGTGACCCCGTCCTCGACGGCTTCGGGAATGCCGCCCGCGCGGGTGCCGACGCAGGGCTTGCCGGCGGCCATCGCATCGAGCAGCGAGGTGCCCAGCCCCTCGGTCTCCGAGCTCATGACGAACACGTCGAACGCCTTGATGGCGGCCAGGACGTCGTCCCGGAACCCGGGGAGCACGACGTGCTTCTCGAGGCGCAGCTGCTTCACGCGGTGCTCGAGATCCGCACGGAGGGGACCCTCGCCGAGGATGACCACCCGCGTATCGGGCACCTCGCGCAGCACCAGCGGAATCGCGGCGATGAGGTGTTGCTGGCCCTTGTGCGGCACGAGGGCCGCGACGTTGCCCACGAGCGGGGCCTGGTGCGGGAGGAAGTACTCGGCGTGCAGGTTGAGCGCGTCGATCTTCGCCATGCGGTCCACGTCGATCCCTTCGTAGACCGTCACCACCCGTGCCGGGTCGACGCCGTCGGCCACCAGGAGATCGCGGATCGCGTTGGAGGACGCGACGAACAGGTCCACCTGCCGGTACTTCCAGCGGGAGAACGAGTTCCGCTTCAGGCGGAAGTCCACGCGGCGCGAGGCGACCAGCGCGGGCACCCGTCCGCGGGACAGCATCGACACCGCCATCGATCCCATGGCGACGGCGTGCGGATCGTGCGCATGCACCACGTCGGGCCGCTCGCGCTGGAGCACGCGCGACAGCTTCCAGGCGGCCTTGAGGTCCAGTTCGTGGCTCGGGCCGAGCGGCAGCAGTTCCAGTCCCTCGGCAGCGCGGCGGCGGAGCTCGCCGCCTGGATGCGCGACGAGCATCGCGCGATGCCCGAGCGAGCGAAGGCCCAGCACGGTGAGCAGCACCTGGTTCTGGCCGCCCCGCCACGACCGCGCCGTGTCGATGTGGAGCGAGAACACCGTCAGCCTTCCGGGGGCGTCGCGCTCGTATCGTCCGGCGTGCGTGCACGCGCCTGGAGCTCCCACAGCTTGGCGAACTTGAGCAGCACGTAGTACGAGTTGAGCAGCGAAACGATCAGCCCGGCCGTGCCCTGCCTGAAGCCTCCCCTGAGCACGTAGTTCCGCAGGAACGCGAGCGGTGGATGCAGGGCCACGGACCCCCACGTCGCCCGGCGTCCCCGGTCGTGCAGCTCGGCGGCCGCCAGCGTGGTGTACCGGTCGATGGTCTCGAGGTGCTCCGAGATGTCGCGGTAGGGATAGTGGAGCAGCTCGCCCGTCAGCCGTCCCGGGCGGCCGTCGAGGCGTACCGACTCGTGGACATGGACGCGCGCCCAGCGTCCCGCGCGGCGGTCGTAGAGCCGCAGCTGCCAGTCGGGCCACCAGTCCGTGCAGCGGATCCAGCGTCCAAGGTAGTGGGTGACGCGGGGAACCCGGTAGCCGGCGCACGCGGGATCGCGCTCGAGCAGCTGCCGGATCTGCTCGGCGAGGCCCTCGCTCACGCGTTCGTCGGCGTCGATGGAGAGGATCCAGTCGTGGGTGGCGAGCGACGCCGCGTAGTTCTTCTGGGCGCCGTAGCCGTCCCACGCCCGCGTCTCCACGCGGTCCGCGTGGGCCCGGGCGATGGCCAGTGTGCCGTCGGTGCTGCCCGAGTCGATGACGACGCGCTCGTCGGCCCAGGCCACCGACTGCAGGGCCGCGGCGAGGTGGGCGGCCTCGTTGCGGGTGATGAGGGTGACCGTGAGCCGGGGCACACGGTCACTCTAGCAGAGGTGGGCGCCCGCTACTGCTGCGGGCTGCCGCCTGTGGCGCCGCTGCCGCTGCCGCTGGCCGCGCCAGTGGCCGCGCCGCCGAGCGTGCTCGTGCCGCCGGACGAGAAGCTGCCGCCGCCGTTGACCGGCGCGACCTGCACCGTCTCGAAGTCCACCTGCGATTTGTTGTAGTCCAGCACCGCCCGCAGCTCGTTGCTCCTGGCCTGTGCGAGGTCGCGCTGAGCCTGGAAGACCTCGAAACTCGTGGACATGCCCGCCGCGAACTTCTTCTCCTCGGCCTCGAGGCGCCGCTCGGCGAGCACGCGGGCGGCCTTGGTGGCGTCCACGCGCTTGGAGTTGGCCAGCAGCGTGCGGGCGGAGTCGCGCACCTGGAAGGCGACGTTCAGCTCGAGCTGCCGGAGGCTGAGGTCGGTCTGCGACTTCTCGACCTTCGCGCGGGCCAGCGACGCGTCCGCGTTGCTGTTGCCGATGGGATACGTCACGTTCACGCCCAGCTGCCAGGTCGGGAACTGGCTGCGGAACACGTCGCTCAGCAGGTTCCAGTAGGTCTTGTCCACCGTGCCGGTGATCGGCGGCGGAAACCCCTCGCCCGCCCGGATGAACTGGGTGCCGCCGAGGCCCGTGGTGTTGTAGTTGAAGACGAGATCCAGGAACGGCAGGGTCTGGTTCTTGTAGTATTTCAGGTTGTAGTCCGTGATTTCGAGCCGCTTGCGCGCGGTCACCAGATCGGTGCGCTCCTTGAGCGCCCTGGAGACCGCGCCCTCCACGTCCACCGCCTGCAGCTGGAACGGCGCCATGTCGGTGGGCTTCAGGTTCATCTGCCAGAAGTTCGCGGTCTGCGGATCGAAGATCAGCGTGCGCAGCTGGTCTTCGGTCTGGCCGATCGACGCCTCGGCCGTGATCACGGCCTCCTCGCGGCTGGCCACCTCGGACTGCGCCTGCACGACGTCAATGGGCGCGAGCGTGCCGATCTCGACGCGCGTCCTCGTGTCGCGCAGCGACTGCTGCGCCAGGTCGAGCGACTGTCTGGCGACGTCCAGCGAGTTCAGCGCGTAGACGTAGTCCCAGTACGCGTTCTTCACCTGCCGCGTCGTCGAGGCAATCGCCTCGTCCAGCGCCACGTCTGCGATCTCGCGGTTCTTGCGGCCCGAGAACACCTGCTGGCGCACCGTGTCGAACTTGAAGTTCCGGAGCAGCGGCTGGGAGATGTTGACGTCCACGTTGCCGCTCAGCGTCGGGTTGAAGCTGCTGAAGATGTTGTTCGTCGTCGCGCGCGAGCTGTCGAACGAGACGGTGGCGTTCGTGCCGTACTTGAAGAACTTCGAGATCTGCGCGTTGGCGCCGAAGCTGTCGTTGGTGATCGTGGTCTCGCCGCCCGAGAGGAAGCTGCTCGGCGGCTGCTGCTGCTTGCGGAGGCTGACCCCCCCGCCGAAGACGGGTGTGTAGTTCGACAGGGCCTGCGCGATCGTGTAGTCCTGCAGCTGGGGGTTCAACCGATCGACCTGGATGCCCAGGTTCTGCTGCAGTGCCAGGTTCACGGCCTCGTCGATCGACAGCGGCCGCACCGGTCCGGTCGGGCCTGCTGGCTGGGCGGTCGGCATGCCCGGCGTTTCCGGCATCGGGACCGGCTGCTGCGGCGACGGCTGCTGCGGCGAAGGCTGCTGCGTCTGCGGCGGCGGAGTCTGCGGCGCCTCGGTCTGCTGGGCGAACGCACTCGTGGCGCCGGCGAGAATCGCCGCGGCCACGAGGAGCCGCACGCCGGGGCGGGACTGACAGTGCATGGGGCGGTACTCCAAGTGTGAGAACGATCGAACCCGGGTATCGACAGACGACCCCCGGAACGGCCGGAGGTCATGGTGGAATAGACGGATGACCCGCGACGGGAGTTTCCGAGGCCGCCGGGGATTGTATACTACCCGTTCGGCCGCGCCGGACGGTCCCGAAACCGGGCGCCGTCCGTGCCACTTCCGGGACATCTCCCCCCGTGACCCAGGACGAATTGCTCCGCCTGTTCCGCCAGTCCGGCGCCCTGCTCGAAGGCCATTTCGCCCTGTCCTCGGGCCTCCACAGCCCCGGGTACCTGCAGTGCGCGCTCGTGCTCCAGCGGCCCGCCGACGCGTCCGCGCTCGGCGACGCCCTGGCCGCGCTCGGCCGCCCACAGGCGCCGACCGTCGTCCTGTCGCCGGCGCTCGGCGGCATCGTCATCGGCCACGAGGTCGCGCGCGGGCTCGGCGTGCGCGCGATCTTTGCCGAGCGACAGGACGGAAGACTCGTCCTCCGGCGGGGCTTCTCCCTCGGGCCGGAGGATCGCGTCCTCGTCGTCGAGGACGTGGTCACGACGGGCGGATCCACCCGTGAGACGATGGAGGTGGCCCGCACGGCCGGGGCCAGGGTCGTCGGCGCCGCCGCGATCGTGGACCGCAGCGGCAGCCGCGTGGAGCTCGACGTGCCGTTCCACGCGCTGATGCGGCTGGACCTGGCGACCTACGATCCGGCCGATTGTCCGCTGTGCGCGCAAGGCCAGCCGGTGGCGAAGCCCGGCTCGCGGCCCAGGGCGTGAGAGGCCATCAACTCCCAACCTCCAACTTCCAACTCCCAAGAACTGAAGGATTTCGGTGCACCCGCTCGGAAGTTGAGAGTTGGGCGTTGGGAGTTGGGAGTTGGGACTTTCCTTTACAGCATGTGACCACCTTCAAGCTCACCGTCGCCTACGACGGCACGGATCTGGTCGGCTGGCAGCGGCAGAAGAGCGGCACGTCGGTGCAGGGCCTGCTCGAGGACGCGCTCGCGCGGATTGCGGGGCAGCCGGTAGCCGTGGTCGGCGCCGGCCGGACCGATGCCGGCGTGCACGCGAGCGGGCAGGTCGCCAGCGCATCTTTCGAAACCTTGCACGACGTGGCCACGCTCAGGCGCGCCCTGAACGCGCAGCTGCCGCCCGAGGTCCGTCTCCGCGCCGTCGAGGAGGCGCCCGAGGGGTTTCACGCGCGCTTCTCCGCCACCGGGAAGACCTATCGCTACCTCGTGCTCGAGGCGGAGGACGCCGGGCCCTTCCTGTGGCGATACGTGTGGCGCGTGGCGGGGCACCTCGACCTGGACGCGATGCGCGAAGCCGCGCGGGGGCTCGAGGGCACGCACGATTTCAGCGCGTTCCAGTCCACCGGAAGCGGGGTGAGCCATGCCGTGCGCACGGTCACCCGGGCGTCCGTCGCATCGTGGGCCGGGGGGGAGCCGCCGGCGCCAGTCGTGGCGCTGCCCCTCCCGCCGGACCAGCGGCTGATCGTCTTCGAGGTGCACGCCGACGGCTTCCTCCGCCACATGGTGCGGGCCATGGCCGGAACCCTCGTGGAGGTCGGGCACGGACGGCGTCGCCGGGGCGACATGGAGGGCATCCTGGCAGGGCGTCTCCGGGGGGCTGCCGGGTCCACGGCGCCGGCCGCCGGACTCTGGCTGGTCTCGGTCGACTACTGCTAGAATTGCCATTTGCTTCCCCCGAGGTCCTGATGGCGCTCGATCAACTGCTGGCGTGGTTGCCGCCGGGATCGCCCGAAGAGGCGCTCGCCCGACAGGTGAACTTCGACCAGCTGCCGGCGCACGTGGCCATCATCATGGACGGCAACGGGCGCTGGGCCTCCCGGCGGCACCTGCCGCGGGTGGAGGGCCATCGCGCCGGCATCAGTGCCGTCCGCGACGTCGTCGAGACCTCGGCGCGCGTCGGCTTCGACGTGCTCACGCTGTTCGCGTTCTCGGTCGAGAACTGGAAGCGTCCGGAGACGGAGGTCAGCACGCTCATGGCGCTGCTCAAGCGCTATCTGCGGCTGGAGCTGAAGACCCTGCTCGACAACAACATCCGGTTCCGCGTGATCGGCCGGCAGCACGAGCTCGCGCCCGACATCCAGGAGGAGCTCGCCGACGCCACGGCGCGGACCGCGAAGAACGACGGGCTGCTCTTCAACATCGCGCTGAACTACAGCGGCCGCGCGGAGATCGTGGACGCGGCGCGCCGGCTGATCGCGTCGGGCGCGGCGCCGGACGAGATTGACGAGCGGCGATTCGGAGACTTCCTGTACACCGCCGGGCAGCCGGATCCCGACCTGCTGATCCGCACCAGCGGGGAGATGCGCGTGAGCAACTTCCTCCTCTGGCAGATCGCGTATGCGGAGATCTGGGTCACCGACACGCTCTGGCCGGATTTCAGGGCGCCGCACCTGCTGCAGGCCATCCTCGAATACCAGAAGCGCGACCGCCGGTACGGCGGGCTGAAGCCGTCGCGCGTAGCGACGGCCAGGTGACCCGCCTCGCCAGCGGCGTCCTCCTCCTCGCCTCGCTTGGCGCCATCGCGTGGTTGGCGCCACCGGAAGGTCTGGTGGCCCTCGCGGTGCTCGTGGCCGTCCTCGGTTTCTTCGAGCTGGCGACGCTGGCCGAGGCTCTCGGGGCGCCCATGCCCCGGCTGCCCGGTGCGCTGGCGACCGCCGCCATCACCATCGCCGCCGCGTGGCCCGGTTCGGGGCTCGAGCCCGTGCTCGTGGCCGTGACCGTCGCGGCCGCGGCGGCAGCCGTCCATGCCGGCAGGCCCGAGCGCGGCGGCCTCGCCGGAGCCGTCGCCGGTATTGCGGCGCCCGTCTACCTTGGCCTCCCGCTCGGCGCGCTGGCCGGCCTGCGATGGTCGAGCGGACGCGAAGCCGCCATTCTCGTGGTGCTCGCCATCGTCGCGAGCGACACGTGCCAGTACTACACGGGCCGCGCCTTCGGCCGCCGCCTGCTCGCTCCGGCGATCAGCCCCAGGAAGACGACGGAGGGAGCCGTCGGCGGCTTCCTCGGCGGCACGCTGCTGCTGGCGCTGCTTGGCGCCTGGTGGCTGCCGCAGATTCCCGTGGCGATGCGGATCCTCCTCGGGCTGGCGGTCGCGGGGCTCGGCATCGTCGGGGATCTGTTCGAGTCGGTCCTGAAGCGCGCGGCCGACGTGAAGGACAGCTCGCATCTCATTCCCGGGCACGGCGGGGTGCTCGACCGCATCGACGCGCTCCTGCTGGCGGCGCCCGTCTACGTGGTCGTGCTTCGCTACGGACCATGGCGCCTCTCGTGAAACGTCTGGCGATTCTGGGCTCGACCGGGTCGATTGGCGGCAGCGCGCTGTCGGTGGTCGACGCGCACCCGGACCGGCTCGTCGTGGTCTCGCTGGCCGCCGGACGGCGCGCCGAGGCCCTCGCCGACCAGGTCGCGAAATATCGGCCTGCCGTCGCCGCGATACGGGACCCCGGCGATCTGCCGGCGATAGAGCCTGCCGCCCGGGCCGCCGGCACGCGCGTGGCGTCGGGGCCGGAGGGCCTGATTGCCGCCGCCACTCACCCGGACGTGGACATCGTGCTCTGCGCGACGTCGGGCACGGCCGCGCTCGAAGCGGTGCTGGCCGCAATCGAGGCCGGCAAGGCCATCGCGCTCGCGAACAAGGAAGTCCTGGTGATGGCGGGCCGGCTGGTGACCGAGGCCGCGGCACGCCGCCGGGTGTCCCTGCTGCCGGTGGACAGCGAGCACAACGCCATCCACCAGTGCCTGCACGGCCGCGCTGCCGGCGACCTCCGCCGCCTGATCCTCACCGCCTCCGGCGGGCCGTTCCGCACCTGGCCGGCCGCCTGGCTCGAGCGCGCGAAGCCCGACGACGCGCTGCGGCACCCCACGTGGCAGATGGGGCGCAAGATCACCATCGATTCGGCCACGCTGATGAACAAGGGCCTCGAGGTCATCGAGGCTCACTGGCTCTTCGGCGTGCCGGCCTCGCGCATCGACGTCCTCGTGCATCCGCAATCGATCGTCCACTCGATGGTCGAGCTGATCGACGGATCGACAATCGCGCAGCTCGGCGTCACCGACATGCGCCTCCCGATCCAGTACGCGTTTTCGTACCCGGAGCGCTGGGAAACGCCGCTGCCCCCGCTGGACCTGGCCACGGCGGGCGCGCTCGAGTTCCTCGCGCCCGACCTCGAGCGGTTCCCCTGCCTGAGCCTCGCGTACCGGGCCCTCGACGCCGGCGGCACGATGATGGTGGTCCTCAACGCCGCCAACGAAGTCGCGGTGGACGCCTTCCTGGCCGGGCGCCTGCCGTTTCCCGCCATTGCACGCGTGATCGAGGGCACCATGTCGGCACACGATGTGCAGGAAGCCGGGACGCTGGACGAGGTCAGGGCCGCCGATCGGTGGGCTCGCGACCAGGCTCGCGCGCTGGCTGGCAGCTTAGAATTGAAGGTGTGAGGGTGTGACGGCGTGACCACGCTTCTGGCTTTCGCTTTTGTCATCGGCGTCCTCGTTTTCGTGCACGAGCTCGGCCACTTCCTGGCCGCCCGACGTGTCGGCATCCGCGTGCTGACGTTTTCGATCGGGTTCGGCCCCAGGTTGTTCGGCTTCACCCGCGGCGGCACCGACTATGTGATCAGCGCCGTTCCGCTGGGCGGGTTCGTGAAGATGGCCGGCGAGACCGCCGAGGAAAAGCCAGCCGGACGGCCCGACGAGTTCCTGTCGAAATCCAAATGGCAGCGGTTCCAGGTCCTCATCATGGGCCCGGTGATGAACCTGCTGCTCGCGGTGGTCGTGCTCGCGTTCGTGCTCTACCAGGGCGCGGACGTGCCCGCCTTCCGCGACATGCCGCCCGTCATCGGCGCCGTCGAGCCGGGCTCACCGGCTGCGGCCGCCGGCCTGAAGTCCGGTGACCTCGTGCTCCGGGTGGACGGCACCGCAGTGGCGACCTGGGACGACTTCTTCATCGACGTCGCCGGCAAGGCCCGTCGCGAGGTCTCGCTGCTGGTCAGGCGCGACCAGCGCACGCTCGATGTGCAGGTCGTGCCGCAGCCACAGGGCCAGTACGAAGTGGGCGACATCGGCGTCAGGCCCAATACCCATCCGAGCATTCCCTCCGTCGTTCCGGGCGATCCCGCCGACAAGGCCGGCATCAGGCCCGGCGATGTCGTGTATGCCCTGGACGATGAGCCGATCAGCTTCGCGAGCCAGCTGTCGGACGCCATCAGGAAGCACGACGGCGACACCATCGTGCTTCACGTGGAGCGCGACGGCCGGGCGCTCGCGGTGCCCGTGACCCCGGTGAAGCGCGGGGATCACAACTGGATTGGGATCAGCATCAGGGACCAGATCAGACGCGTCCAGCCGGGTCCGATCGAAGCCGTGAAGCTGAGCCTGGTCCAGAACTGGGAAACCACGCGCCTGATCTTCCGCACGCTCGTCGGCCTGTTCACCGGGGCGACCTCGCCCAAACAGCTCATGGGGCCGGTTGGCATCGCGCAGCTCTCCGGTGAATCGGCGCAGAACGGCTTCGTGCCGCTGCTCGGCCTGCTGGCGTCGATCAGCCTGAACCTCGGCCTCCTGAACCTGATGCCCATTCCCGTGCTCGACGGCGGGCACATCCTCATCCTGCTGCTCGAGGGACTCAGCCGGCGGGACTTCAGCACCCGCGTCAAGGAGCGGATGCTCGTAGCCGGCTTCGTGCTGCTCATGCTCCTGATGGTGACCGTCATCTACAATGACCTGACGCGCATCACCTGGGTCGAGCACCTCATGTTCTGGCGCTGACCCGTTTCGCGCTACCATTTCCCTTGGCCCCGACGCCGCCGGTCCGGCGCGCCGGGGGATCTCAACTGGGCAGGCGCTGCCGCGGCGTAGCGCGCCCCGGCGGTACCGCCCGTTTTCGAGGAGGACGTCTCCCCATGCAGCCACTGGTCTCCAGCCTGGTCCTCGTTCTAGGCTTGTCGATCTCCACGGCGCTCCCCGCCGTTGCCCAGAGCTCCACCTCGATGACGGAGGCCGACGTCCAGCGGCTCCGCACGGCGGTTGCCGACGCCCGCGCCGACCTCGATCAGCTCCGCGCCAGGGACGCTCAGCAGGCGGCGACTCTCGGCAAACAGCTCGACGATCTCGCCGACGAGGTGACCTATCTCAAGGTCAAGCTGCGGAAGGACACGCAGGTGCCCCGCTCGGAGTACCTGGACCTCCGGGATCGCATCGACGACCTCAGAATCCAGGCCCAGGGGAACCGGTCCACCGCCCGCAGCGGATCCGCGGCCGCCACGGCGCGCGCCTCGAGCGTGATTCCGGTCGGCACCGCGCTCGATGTGCGCCTGCAGGACGCACTGGGCTCGGGTCGCAACGAGGTGGAAGACCGCTTCCGCGCGACGACGGTCGTGGACCTGCAGGTCGGTGATCGGGTCGTGATTCCCGCCGGGTCGGAGATGCGCGGCGTGGTGAGCTCGGTGGACAAGGCCGGCCGGATCGACCGGAAGGGCTCGATGACGCTGGCGTTCGACCAGATCACGATCAACGGGCGCGACTACCCGATGCGCGGCCAGGTGACCGACGCGCTGGAGAGCGAGGGCATCAAGGGCGAGGCGGGCAAGCTCGGAACTGGCGCCGCGGCCGGCGGCATCATCGGCGGCATTCTCGGGGGGGTGAAGGGCGCCATCGCCGGCGTGCTGATCGGCGGCGGCGGCGTGGCTGCCGCCACACCGGGCAAGGACGTGGAGCTGGCGCCGGGCACGATTCTGCGCGTGCGGATGGACCAGCCGCCGGATGTGCGGTAGTGCTAGTTGTCAGTTGTCAGTTGTCAGTTGTCAGTTGTCAGTTGTCAGTTGTGAGTTCGAGTCGGCAACTGAAAACTGAAGACTGACGATTGAAAACTGCAGGTGCGCGCTACCGAGCCGCCGGGCGGTAGTGTTCGGCCAGCGCCTGCACGAGCGCCGACACCGTGTACTCCGACGGCATCACCGTCACCGCGATGCCGAGCCGCGTCGCCGCCTCCTGCGTCACCGGCCCGCACACCGCCACCACCGTCTGCTGCAGCAGGTCCACCGACTGCTCGACGCCGAAGGTGCTGGCGAAGTTCCAGACGCTGGCCGCGGAGGTGAACGTGACCGCGTCGATCTGGCGATCGAGCAGCATGCGGTAGATGTCGGGCTCGCCGTCCTGGACGGCCTCCCGCGGCAGCGTGCGATACGCCACCACACCCGTGACGTCCGCACCGGCCTGGCCGAGCGCCTCGACCAGCCGCTCCCGCCCGACGTCGGCGCAAGGCACCAGGACGCGCACGCCGTCGAGCGGGCCATCCGCCGCCAGCGCGGCCACGACGCCCTCCGCGCGAAAGTCTCCAGGCACGAGGTCCGCTTTCAGACCGTAGCGCAGCAGGCGGTCCAGGGGCGTGGGCCCGACGGCGCAGAGGCGCACGCCCTTCAGCGCGCGCACATCGCCCGCGCGGCCATACAGCCGCTGCATGAAGTGATCGACGGCGTTGATGCTCGTGAACACGATCCACGCGAACGAGCCCACGCGATCGATCGCCTCGTCGAGAGGCGCCCAGTCCTCGGGCGGGGCAATCCGGATCATCGGCGCCTCGATCGGATCGGCGCCGAACGCCGACAGGCGGTCCGAGAGATCGGCGGCGTCCTCCTTCGGCCGGGTGACGACAACGCGGCGCCCGAAGAGCGGACGCGTATCGAACCAGCGGAGATGCTGCCGGAGCGCCGCCACGCGGCCCACCACGAGAATCGCCGGGCGGTGCGGGCGCGAGAGTGCGGTGAGCTCGGCCATCTCCTGGAGCGTGCCGTCGACGGTCTGCTGCGCCGGCAGCGTGCCGTTGTAGATCACAACGGCCGGGTCGTCTTTCGGGCGCCCGTGCGACAGCAGGGCCTCGAGGATCGCCGGAAGCTGGCGCGTCCCCGCGTAGCAGACGATGGTGCCCTCGAGCCGGGCGAGGCTCGTCCAGTCCACGTCGGGCGGCGTCTGGCTCTCGTCCTCGTGACCCCGCACGAGCGTCACGGTATCCCCGCCGCCGGGATAGGTGAGCGGCACTCCGGCATAGCCAGGCGTGCCCACGGCCGCCGGGATTCCCGGCACGACCTCGAAGGGCACGCCCTGCTCGTGCAGGAACAGCGCTTCCTCGCCGCCGCGATCGAAGATGAACGGGTCGCCCCACTTGAGCCGCGCGACGATCTTGCCCTCGCGCGCCTTTTCCGCCAGCAGATAGCAGATCGCCTCCTGCGCGGTGGGCGCGGGCGCCGCCGTGCCGAGGTCGATGCGCTCGGCATGCGCGGACGCGTGCTGCAGCAGGCGCGGGTTGATCAGGTGGTCGTAGAGGACGACGTCTGCGACCGACAGGCAGGCCAGCCCCCGGACGCTGATCAGGCCCGGATCGCCGGGGCCGGCGCCGACGAGGTACACCATCGGTCTGGAGCGCATTGGGCGGGATGATACTTCAGGGGACTGGGGATCTGGGGATCTGGGGATCTGGGGATCTGGGGATCTGGGGATCTGGGGATCTGGGGATCTGGGGAGCACCCCTAGCCAGCTCAGCCGTACGCCGCTTAGGCGTCTCTGAGGGCGTCGGCTGATTGATCCTGAGCGCGCGCCGAGCGGGCTCGAGGCAGGCAAGCAGTCCCGTGCTCAGCATCATCGCGGCTGTCAGGCCGATCCAGGCGGCGGACGACACGACGTCGTCTGCCGGCCGGCCGGTCGGTCCAAGTCCCCGCGCAACGGAGAGCAGCACCAGGACGCCGCCCGCGGTGACGCAGGCCCCGGGCAATGGCCAGACCGATACTTCAGCAGCATCCGGACACCGTGCTTGTCTACGCCGACGGCTGCCGTCCACTCGTGGCGATGCAGGTGAGAGGAACTCCCAGATCGGCGCCAATATGCGCAGCAGCTCTCCCGGCCGTGCGCACCCCAGCCCCCCAGCCCCCCAGCCCCCCAGATCCCCAGATCCCCAGATCCCCAGCCCCCCAGATCCCAAACCCCCCAGATCCCCAGCCCCCCAGATCCCCAGCCCCCCAGATCCCCAGCCCCCCAGATCCCTTACGACGTCGGCGCGTAGTACCCCTGCTTGGTGCGGGCGATCGTGTTCGGCTCGCTGACGCGGACGATGATCCGCCGCCAGGCGCCGTCGCGCTTCGGGTTGCCCGAGGTGTAGCCGAGCATGTACTGGCTCGAGAGCTCGTCGGCGATCTGGCCATAGATGCCCACCAGCTCGCTGGCGTTCTGCGCGAAGAACACGCGGCCGCCCGTCTGCTGCGACAGCTCGCGGAGCACGAAGTCCGCCTCGTTGAAGGAGCCGCGGGCGTGGTCCGGGCCCCGCCCGCGGAGCCCGATGGCGTAGATGGCGGTCTCGGAGCGCTTGGCCAGGTCGAGCACTTCGTCGAAGCTGACCAGACTCGAGGTGTCCTCGCCGTCGGACAGCACCACGATCGCCTGCCGGCGCACGTCATCCGCACTCCGCGCCTGGATCTTCTTCAGCTCCTTGAGCGCGATGTAGATCGCGTTGTGGAGCGACGTGGAGCCGCTCGCCGAGGTCTTCCGGATCGCCTCCTCGAGGTCGGGCACGTTGCTGGTGAAGCCCTGCGCGATCTGCACGCGGCTGTCGAAGTCGATGACCTGCGCCAGGTCCTGATCGCGCAGCGTCTTCACGAACCCGATGGCCGCGTTCTGCGCCGTCTGCAGCTTGTCTTCCATGCTCGCGCTCGTGTCGAGCAGGATCGACAGCGCGATGGGCAGATTCGAGCGGTTGAAGAAGCGCACCTCCTGCTTCACGCCGTCCTCGTAGACCGAGAAGACATCAGCCGGCAGGCTGGTCACGAACCGGCCGGAGGCGTCGGTCACCGTCACGTGCAGAGAGACAACGTCCACGCCGGCGCGGAAGGACGGCTGCTGCGCCCCGGCCGGCGCCACGAGGGCGACGGCAGCGGCGCAGGCCGCGAGCAGAGCGGTGCGGATCGTCGCGGGCGCCCGCACGTCAGGCTCCGGCCCTGGCGCGGACCAGCGTGCCCCGGGCGGTCAGATCCGGCTTCTTCACTCCGACCGTCACCGTCTTCGGCGGGATGAGCTCGCCGGGCCGTGCGTAGACGACCTTGTACTGGGCCGCCACGTCCTCGGCGACGTGGTCGAGCGCCGCCTGCAGGGCCATGCTCGTCAGCAGGTCCTGCCGGCTTCCACCGGTCAGCCGCGGGCCCTGGTCGATCACGTACGCGCGATCCCGCGCCTGCTGATTGCTCAGCGGCGAGCCGCCGCGCGGCGTGATCTGCAGCACGTGCAGTGCGGCGCCGCTCGTCCTCAGCAGGTCGAGCGTGCGCTCGTAGGGCAGGTTGCTGAAGTCGCGGGCCTCGGTCGTGACGAGCACCAGCGCCCGACGCGGGTTGCCTCGCGCGACCAGCGACTTGACGGCGTCGGCCACGGTGTCCTGGAACACCGTGCCGGCTCCCGGTTGCGGGAACACCCGCGCGACCGCCTTCTGGAGCAGCACCACGCTGTCGGTGTAGTCCTGCAGCAGCGTCGGCCGGTCCGCCATGCCGTAGACGGCGATGCTGGCCGACTGCCGATCCGCCATGCGCGTGACGAACGCGGTGAGCGCCTTGCGGACGTCGTTGGTGTACGGCTGCAGCGCCTGCGAGTTGTCGACGATCAGGGCGAGATCGATCGGATCGGCGGTCCGGCCCGCGCGCAAGACCTCGCGCGAGACGCCGTCTTCCTTCACGACGAAGTCCGGCACGTCCAGCCCGCTGACCGGACGGCTGTTGCGGTCGACGACCGTCACGTACAGCGTCTGCTCGGTCGTCTGCGCGAGCAGGGAAGGCGTGACGGAGAAGGCCCCGAGCAGGGCCAGCAGAACGACGCGGACGCGCATGTCAGAAAACTCCCGGAAACCGAGCGGGGATGCGCTCGAGGCGGGGAGAGGCACCGACTCACTTCAGTATAGGAGGCGCGCCGGCGCCGGTCAAGCGATGCTCACCCAGAAATTATTGCAATAACAGGACTTGTGGTCGTAACATGGGACAGAATGAGGACGCGGATTCTGCTGGTGGCGCTCGCCGCGCTGCTGCTGCTCCTTGCCGGCGCCTACGGGTATCGCCATTCCCGGAACACGGCGGCCTCGGCGGACTGCGCCGACAAGCCCAAGCCGAAGAGCGAGTTCGCGATGGCTGCCGAGTGCGACGGCGCCGCCGAGCCGGCCGCGCCCGCGCCGCCGGCCTCGACGCCCCCGCCCGCGCCGGATCCGAAGGCGCCGTAGATGGCGCCCCGGCTTGGACCCGAGCGCGGCGATGCGCTGCGCAGCATCGGTGCCTTGAGCGCGGTCGGCATCGCGTTTGTCCTGGCGATGGTGCTGGGTGCGGGCGGGGGCTACCTGCTCGACCGCTGGCTCGGCACGGCGCCCTGGTTCTTCTTCATCGGCTTCATTCTCGGTTTTGCGGCCGGCGTAGTGAACGTCTACCACGCGGCCAACCTGCGCTGACAGGCTGTGACGGTTCGTCAACTCCCAACTCCCAATTCCCAACTCCCAAACGTGCCGGGCTGTATCGTCGACGCCGCCTGGTCCCTTGGGAGTTGGCCGTTGGGCCTTGGGAATTGATCGCGTCAGCCCCGTGTCCGACCCGGTCTTCATCCAGCGGTTCGAACGGGACGCGGGCATCGCCTGCGCGGTGTCGGCGCTGGCGGGCCTGCTCGGCTGGGGGTGGGCGGCTGCCGGGTCCGTAGCGGCCGGCGGGCTGCTGGCGCTCGTGAGTTATCGAGCGCTCAAAGGGGCGGCTTCCGGGCTGGTTTCGGGCGGATCCGGCCGGGCCTGGACGCTGGTGAAGTTTTTCACAAGATATGCTATCCTCGCCCTCGTCGCGTACGTTATGCTGTCGCGCTTGCGCGTCAGCCCGTTGGGATTGATCGCAGGCGTGTCCGCGCCGGTGGCGGCTCTCGGAGCCGTGGCCTGGCGGACCATCTTCCCGGCACGACGCCCGGGAAACCCCCGATAGTCGATGGAGAAACTGCACCACGAACTCTGGGTCACGCATGCCGTCAACGCGGTCCTCGGTCCCGTGGTGGCGGCGTTTCTGCGGGCGCTCGGGCGCCCGGTGCCCGACCCCTCCGCGGTGATTCCCGACTACCTGGCGGTGCTGCTCGTGATCACGCTGGCGACCGCGGTGTTCTGCCTCATCGTCGGCCGTCGGCTGAGCGTCGAAGACCCCGGCCCGGTGCAGGTGCTGCTCGAGGATCTCGTCGGCTTCTTCCATGGCACGCTGGACGACTTCGTGGGCCCGAAGGGCCGCCGGTACCTGCCGCTGGTTGCCTCGCTCTTCGTGCTGATCCTGCTGGGCAACCTCGCCGGGCTCGTCCCCGGCCTGATGGCGCCCACGAGCAACATGAACGTGACGCTCGGCTGCGCCATTACCGTGTGGGTCTACTACCACTACGAAGGCGTGCGCGCGCAGGGGCTCGTGTCGTACGTCAAACACTTCGCCGCCGTCCCGGAGGGGCTGCCGCCCGTCATCGCGCAGTTCACGGCGGCGCTGATGTTCATCATCGAGCTCATCAGCCACGCGTCGCGCGTGCTGTCGCTCTCGCTGCGACTGTTCGGCAACATCTTCGGCGAGGAGCTGGTCATCCTCATCCTCGCCAGCATCGTCCCGTTCGTCGTGCCGCTGCCGATGATGCTGCTCGGGCTGGTGACGGCCACGCTGCAGGCGGCGATCTTCGTCATCCTGACCATGATTTATCTCGGCGGCGCCGTTGCGGGCGAGCACACGCACGACGGCGAGCACGCAGTACTCTGAGACCGGGCGTTTCCGTTCACATCCGACCACACGGTTTCCTGGAGGAGGCTTTCGTCGTGAGCACACGCACCATTCTGACTACCGCCCTCGTCGTGACGACGCTGGGACTCGTGTCCCCCGCCTACGCGCAGGAGCCGGGAGCCGCCGGTGCTTCCAGCGCAACGGTGCAGTGGTCCATCATCACCGCCGGCTTCGCGCTGGCGTTTGCCGCGGGCCTCGGCGCGCTGGCGCAGGGCCGCAGCATCGCGGCCGCGGTCGAGGCAATCGCGCGCAATCCGAGCGCGTCGAACGACATTCGCGGCAACCTGATCCTCGGCCTCGTGCTGATCGAGTCGCTCGTCATCTACGTGCTGCTCATCTCGCTGATTCTCTTCTTCTTCAAGCCGTTCGGCGGCTAGTCGCGCCGCACGGGCCCCAGCGCACGATTCGAAGGGCACCGGCCGATCCCCGCGCGGGGTCGGTACGGTGTCCTTTTTCTTTCGCCACGCCGTCGCCATGAGAATTCGCTTCACGCGTCTCGACGGCTGGCTCCTCCTGATGACCTTCTTCTGGGGGAGCAACTTCACCGTGGTCAAGGCGGCGATCCGCGAGCTGCCAGGGCCTGGCTTCAACGGCTTGCGCATGGTGCTCGCGTCGCTGATCTTCCTGGGCGTCATCGCCCGGCGCGGCGGCCTGCGCGCCTCGCTCGCGGCGATCGATCGGCGCGACTGGCCGGGCATCCTCGGCCTTTCGGTCGTCGGCCACGGCTTCTACCAGGTCCTCTTCCTCGGCGGCGTGGCCCGCACCTCGGTCACCAACAGCTCCATCATCTTCGGGCTCACGCCGATCACCGTCATGCTGCTCGGCGCGTGGCTCGGGCACGAACGTCCGGGGCGGCTCCGCTGGGCCGGCACGGTGCTGTCGCTGGCGGGCATCTACTTCGTCGTGGGCCATGGCGCCAGGGGCGCCACCGCCTCGGTCACCGGCGACCTGATGATCACTGCGGCCATGCTGAGCTGGGCACTGTACACCGTCGGCACCCGTCCGTTCCTCGGCCGCTACTCTCCGGTCTTCATCACCGGTCTGACGATGACGATCGGCACGGCCCTCTATGCCCCGTTCGCGCTGCTCTGGCTGCGCGGCGTGGACCTGGCCGCCGTCTCCCCTGCGGCATGGGTCGGCGTCCTCTACTCGTCCGTGTTCTCGCTGGTCGTGGCCTACATCATCTGGTACACGGCGGTGCAGCGGCTCGGCGGCGGCCACACGGCGATCTACTCGAACATCGTGCCGCTCGTCGCGATGGCCGTCGCGGCCCTGACGCTCGGCGAGACGCTGACGGCTGCGCGCGTGGCCGGCGCGCTGGCGGTGCTCGCCGGCGTGGCGCTGACGCGTGTCGAGGCGGCGATGCCACCCCCCAGCGAAGCCTGACGCGGCCCGTGTCCGCCCGACGAAAGAGGACAGCCGTCCGCGGCGCTCGTGCGCCGGGACCCGCCTGGATGCCACAAGCGGCCGGAAATGGCCCCGGAACCCGCCGCCGTCTTTGGTACACTCACTGCACACGCCTCGACGCATGCCCGGCTCCCGAGTCGTCCTGCCCGTCGTCCTCCTCCTCGCCCTCATGGCCTGCGGCGGGGGAAACAAGCCCTCGAATCCGCTCCCGAATCCCTCCCCGACGCCGACCCCGACGCCGCCCCCGGATCCGTGCGCGGCCGCGTCGAGCAGCGAGGAGGCCGAGCCGCGTGCCGCGCCTCCATCGGTCCGCTCGAAGGGATTCCCCCGCGTGGACGACGACCCGCGCTGGAACGTGCTCGACAGCCTGTGGCTGCATGCCGCCCGCGCGGGCCGGCAGCTGCTGCCGCTGACCACGATCGGCCGGAACGACCAGGACCAGGGCGACGTCGCGGTGCTTCAGGACCAGGGCGACATCATCGTCCGCGCGAACGCGTTCGATCTCGACTCGATGAGCCTTCGATTCACGAAGAACGGCTCCGCCTACGACGTCGGCCGCATCGACACGGGCTTCCATACCACGCTCGGCACGCCGCTGACGCTCGATGACGACGATGCGTCGGCCTTCGACCTGCCGTTCACGTTTCCGTATTTCGGCAGGGACGAGACGCGCGCGTACGTCAACTCGGACGGCAACATCACCTTCGACCTCAGCGACACGGCCAGCTCGGACCGCAGTGTCTCGCGGTTCCTCACCGGGCCACCACGCGTGGCGCCGTTCTTCGCGGACCTCGATCCGAGCAGGGGCGGGCGCGTCTACCTGCAGACTGGCGCCGACGGCGTTGCCGTCACGTGGTGCAACGTGCGCGACTTCGACGACACCGGGAGCGTGACGGCGCAGGCGGTCCTGCTGCCGGACGGCAGCGTGGAATACCACTACGGCGGCAGCATCGGGCTGAAGAGCGCGGTGGTCGGGGTTTCGCCCGGCCGAACCGGCCAGTTCGTCGCCCTGGACCTCAGCACCACGGGACCGGTCTCGAGCGGCGCCGGCGCGATGGGGGAGCGCTTCTCGGCCACGGCCGACATCGACCTGGTTGCGCTGAGCCGCCGATTCTACCAGTCGCACGGCGATCTGTTCGACCAGCTGGTGATCTTCACCGACAGGCCGGTGGTCAACGGCAATACCTTCGCGTACGAGTCCACGGTCGCCAACGAGATCCGCGGTCTGGGCATCGACGTGTACGACACGACGGGCGACTTCGGCAGCGGCGGGCGCCTCCGCAGCATCGTGCTGATGGACGCGCTCTCGAAGTACCCGTCCAGCCCGACACAGAAGTTCCTGGGCGAGAACAACACGGTGAGCGTCATGGGCCAGGAGGTCGGGCACCGCTGGCTGGCGTTCCTGCGGTTCCGCGACGCGAACAACCGCACGTCGGCCGCGCTGCTGGGCCGCGATCAGGCCCACTGGAGCTTCTTCATGGACAGCGATGCCTCGGTCATGGAGGGCAACCAGATCGAGGACCTGGGCGGCGGCCAGTTCCGCACCACCGACGCGGTCCGCCGCTACAGCCTGCTCGACCAGTACGCGATGGGCCTGGTCTCCGACAGCCGCGTGCCGACCTTCTTCTACGTGGACTCGCCGGTCAACGTGCAGCCGCCGCACGTGGCCACCGACGACCCCGACATCGGGACGACGTTCAGCGGGACCCGGCGGGACGTCACGATCCAGGACGTGATCGACGCGATGGGCCGCCGAAGCCCGTCCTCGGGCGACAGCCCGCGCGTCCTGCGCCAGGCCTTCGTCTACGTGGTGTCGTCGGGATCCGCCCTCGATCAGGCGCAGGTGGACAAGCTCGATGGGATCCGGCGGGCGTGGGTGAGTTTCTTCGGCCAGGCGACCAGCAGCCGCATGCAGGCCCACACCGCGCTCAAATGAAGTCTGCAACGTTTGATAAGCTGCTCCCGTCGTGTGCACGCCACGCGCGCGAGTCCTCGCGCCAGCCCTCGTCTGCTGCTGCCTGATCGGCCTCCCCCGGCCCGCTGCTGCCGCCGCGCAGGCCGGGACGGCGCGGCCCCGTGCGGCGACGCCGAAGCCCCGCGGCCTCGACCCGGCGCGCCTGGCCCTGATTGGCCCGATCGTCGAGCAGGCCATTGCCGATGGCAAGATGCCGGGGGCCGTGGTCGTCGCCGGCCGGGGCCCGGCGGTGCTCTACCGGCACGCCTTCGGACACCGGGCGCTGTCGCCCGCCGCCGAGCCGATGACGCTCGATACGATCTTCGATCTGGCGTCGCTGACGAAGGTCGTCGCCACGACGACCGCGGTCATGACGCTGGTCGAGGACGGCCGCCTGCGGCTGTCGGACCGCGTGTCGGCTTACGTGGAGGGATTCGGGCGGTACGGGAAGGATCGGATCACGATCCGCGACCTGCTCACGCACGTATCCGGCCTCAGGCCCGATCTCGACCTCGAGGCGCCCTTCGAGGGCGAGCAGGAGGCCATCCGGCGGATCGTCGAGGAGGTGCCCGTCGCGGCGCCGGGCGAGCGCTTCACCTACTCGGATCTCAATTTCGAGCTGCTGGGCTACATCGTCGAGCAGCTGACCGGAAAGCGCCTGGATCGATATACCGCCGGGCATGTCTTCGGGCCGCTCGGGATGCGCGACACGGGGTTCCTTCCGCCGGCGTCCCTGCGATCGCGGATTGCCCCGACCCAGAACTGCGACATGCTGTCCTGGCCGTGCGAGCCGACCGCGCCGATGCTCCGCGGCGTGGTGCACGACCCGACGGCCAGGCGGATGGGCGGCGTGGCCGGCCATGCGGGCCTGTTCGGCACCGCCGACGACCTCGCAATCTTCGTGCGGATGTTGCTGGCCCGCGGCACCTGGAAGGGCACGCGCATCCTGTCGCCGCTTGCCGTGGACAAGATGACCCGGCCTGCCACACCCGAGGGCATGACGGCCGAGCGCGGGCTGGGCTGGGACATCGACACCGCGTTCTCGTCGAATCGCGGCGAGCTGCTGCCCGTCGGGTCGTTCGGGCACACCGGTTTCACGGGCACCTCCATCTGGGCGGATCCGCTGACCGGCGTCTGGGTGATCTTCCTGTCGAACCGCGTGCACCCCGACGGCAAGGGAGACGTCGTGCCTGTCAGGGCGCAGGTGGCGACGGTCGTAGCGTCGGCTGCGCTCGATGCGAGCGTGCCGCCCGGTGTCGCCATGACCGGCGCGGACTTCGGGCCGTCGGGCGCGGCGCCAGTGCCGCCGCCCGGTCCGCCGGTCCTGACTGGAATCGACGTCCTGCGTGCCGAGGACTTCGCGCGGCTCGCCGGACGGCACGTCGGCCTCGTCACGAACCACACCGGACGGGCGTCGGACGGCACACCCACGATCGATCTGCTGCACGATGCCAGCCACGTGTCGGTCGTGGCCCTGTTCAGCCCCGAGCACGGCATCCGCGGCGTGCTCGACGAGAGCGTGCCGTCCTCGAAGGACGGGAAGACCGGCCTGCCGATCTACTCGCTCTACGGCAAGACGAGGCGGCCGACCGACGAGATGCTCGCGGGCATCGACACGCTCGTCGTGGATCTCCAGGACGTCGGCGTCAGGTTCTACACCTACACCACGACACTGGCGTACGTGATGGAAGAGGCGGCGAAGCACAGGATTCGGGTCGTGGTGCTGGATCGGCCGAACCCGGTGAACGGCTGGATCGTCGAGGGCCCGCCGCTCGATCCGGAGGCCGTGGGCTTCACGGGATATCTTCCGGCGATGCCGATCCGCCACGGCATGACGCTCGGCGAGGTGGCCCGGCTACTCAACGCCGAGGCCGGGATCCACTGCGATCTCGAGATTGTCGCCATGCGGCACTGGACCCGGAGCGACTGGTACGATCAGACCGGGCTCGAGTGGGTGAACCCGTCGCCCAACATGCGGAGCCTGACGGAAGCCGAGCTCTATCCGGGACTGGGCATGCTCGAGTACGCGAATCTCTCGGTCGGGCGCGGCACGGACACGCCGTTCGAGCGCCTCGGCGCGCCGTGGATCGACGGGCGCCAGCTCGCCGAGGCCGTCAACGCCAGGCACGTGGCCGGAGTTCGCGTGTACCCCGTGCGCTTCACGCCCACGTCGAGCACGTACGCCGGCGAGGCGTGCGGCGGGATTGCGTTTCTCGTGACCGACCGGGACGCCCTGCGGCCTGTGCGGCTCGGCCTGGAGGTGGCGGCCGCGCTCGTCCGGCTGTACGGCGCCAGGCTCGACTTCGGCCGCACGGGCGTGCTCGTCGGCTCGGCGAGCGCCCTGGCGGCCATCCGGGCCGGGGCCGATCCGGAGGCTGTCGTCACGTCGTGGGCCTCGGCCGATGCCCGCTGGCGGTTGATGCGGGCGAAGTACCTGCTCTACTGATCGGGCCGTCCGCATGGGACAGCTTGGCGGCAAAGACCTCCGCGACCTGAAGGATCTGCCGAGGAACCCGATCGGGTCCTACGCGCGCAAGGCCGTCGATCCCCGCAAGCCATCGCACCCGGTCCCCGAGGGCGGCCGGCCGACGCTGCTGGAGGAGTTCCCCTCGCTGCGCCTCTACCACCCGCGGGCCTGGCGCGACTGGTTCAACTCGTACGCGCGCAACCGCGTGGGCCTGCGGCACAAGTTCAACGTCTACGGCGGTCTCGACCGCGGAATCTATCCGCTCACCGGCAGCGACGGTCCGGGAGCCCCCGTGCGCGTGGCGCTCGCCGGCGACTGGGGGTCGGGCACCGACGAAGCCCGGCGAATCGGCCTCGCCATGGCGGCAACCCGTCCTGACTTCACGATCCACCTCGGCGACATCTACTACGTCGGATCCTTGTCGGAGGTGAACGAGCACTTCCTCGGCGTGGACAACCCGCACAACGACTACACGCCCTGCACCTGGCCTCTCGGGGCCATTGGCAGCTTCGCGCTGAACGGCAACCACGAGATGTACGCGCTCGGCAACGCGTACTTCGAGCTGCTGCTGCCGCAGCTCGGGCTCTGGACGCCCCGCGTGCGTCAGGCCGCGAGCTTCTTCTGCCTGGAAAACGACCACTGGCGAGTCATCGGCCTCGACACGGCCTACAACTCGCTGGGCTGGCCCATGCTCGAGCGCTGGCTGACGCCCACGTGCGAGCTGCCCGACGGACTGATGGCCTGGCTGCGTGAGGACGTGCGCCTGGGCGACCCGGCCGATACCCGCGGCATCATCCTGCTGAGCCATCACCAGTACTTCTCCGCGTACGACGACTGGTACCTGCGGCCGGCCCGGCAGCTCGCCGAGCTGGTCGGCCGGCCCGTGCTGTGGTTCTGGGGCCACGAGCATCGGCTGGCCATCTACGGCCGGCATGGCTTCGGCGGCGGCGTCGAGGCGTACGGCCGGTGCATCGGCCACGGCGGGATGCCTGTGGATCTGGTGGATGCCGCCGCCCCGCTGCCGCACCCGGAGTGCCCCCCGGTGTTCGCCGACCAGCGCGTGTTCCCGAACGACGAGCGTCTTCAGGTGGGCTTCAACGGCTTCGCGTCGCTCGTCTTCGACGGGCCGGCGCTGTCGGCGCAGTACCCGGACATCAATGGCGACGTTGTCTGGAGCGAGCGCTGGACCGTGAGCGCTGAAGGCACGCTCGGCACTCAATACATCTGATACAGCATCAGGTAGATCACCACGCCCGTCACCGAGACGTACATCCACAACGGCCACGTCCACCTGGCGATCCGCCGGTGCCGGGCCACGTCCAGGATCCAGCCGCGCCTGAGGGTCACCAGCGCCAGCGGCACGATGACCGCCGCGAGCAGGATGTGCGTGATCAGGATCGCGAAGTACACGGCGCGGATGGCGCCGTGCCCGTGAAATGGCTTCGATCCGATGTGCGCGTGGTAGACGATGTACGAGACGAGGAAGAGCGAGGAGGCAGCGAAGGCGGCAATCATGCAGGCGCGGTGGCGTGCAATCTCCCGGCGCCTCATGAAGTAGTAGCCGGCCAGCAGCAGGCAGCCGGAGGTGCCGTTGAGCGTGGCGTTGACGGCGGGAAGATCGCTGATCGTCACGGCGGAATGCGCGCTGGTGTGTCGCGGCCCTCAAGGCCGCAGGCGATGCCGCACTTCCGGCATCAGCCGTGGTTCGCGAGCATCAGCACCCAGAGGATGGGCAGATACGCGAGAGAGGCGACGAACAGACGGCGCGCCCGTGCGGCCGAGTGCTCACGCGCGAACCCGATGGCGAGCAGCAAGAGGCCAGCGCCCAGGATCGCCGCGCCCGTCAGGTACACCCGGCCGGCCAGCCCCACCACGGTGGGCAGCAGGCTCACCGGCACGAGCGCGGCCGCGTAGTTGACCATCTGCAGCGCGGTGCTGTGGCCGTCAGGATCCTCGACCGGCAGCACCCGCACGCCGCCGCGCTCGTAGTCCTCGCGGTACATCCACGAGATCGCGAGCACGTGCGGCATCTGCCAGAAGAAGACGATCGCGAACAGCACCCAGGCCTCGAGGTTCAGCTGGCCACGCGCCGCGGCCCAGCCGATGACCGGTGGCAGCGCGCCAGGGACCGCCCCGATGACCGTGGCGAGCGAGGTCACGCGCTTGAGCGGCGTGTAGACGAGCGTGTAGCTGACGAGGGTGACCGCCGCGACCGCTGCTGCCAGCCAGTTCGCGCCGACGCTCAGCTCCACGAGGCCGGCCAGCGACAGTGCGGCCGCGAACATCGTGGACTCGGACACCCCGAGGCGGCCGTCGGGCAGCGGACGCGTCCGCGTGCGGCGCATCCTGGCGTCGACGTCTCGCTCGATCACCTGGTTGAACGCCGCCGCGCCGCTCGCGACCAGGAAGGTCCCGACGACCGTGTGGAGCAGCAGGGCCAGGTCGGTGCCGCCCCGGTTCCCCAGATGAAAGCCGATCACCGTCGTGACGAGCACGAGGAGGTTGACTCGTGGCTTCGTGAGCGTCAGGAAATCGGCCCAGGGCCGGGGCTCGACGATGGCAACGCCCGTCTTGGAGTCAGGGGGGGGCACGGAAGACTGATTATACTCAGTGCCGGGTGCTGGGTGCCGGGTGCGAGGTGCCGTGCTGGGTGCTGGGTGCTGGGTGCTGGGTGCTGGGCCTGGGTGTCGGGCCCTTCAGCTGACCGTTCCGCCTGCCTCGCGAATCTTCCGCAGCACCCGGTCCTCCATCCACTTGCTGTCCCACCACTCCACGGGATTGACCGGCTGGCCGTTGACGAGCACGGTGAAGTGCAGGTGATCGCCGCCGGCCAGGCCGGTCATGCCGCTCCGGCCGATCTGCTGCCCCTTCGTCACCGTGTCGCCTGCCTTCACGTCGAACGACGACAGGTGGCCGTACAGCGTCTGGACGCCCAGGCCGTGGTCGATGATCACGCAGTTCCCGTAGATGCCCAGGGAGCTGGCGTGCAGGACGACGCCGTCGTTCGCCGCGACGACAGGCACCGACGAGGTGACGGCGAGGTCGAAGCCGAGGTGCACCTGCTGGTCGATCTCCTTGCCCTGATAGAAATACGTCCGGTGGTCGGCGAACGAGGCCTCGACCTGTGAGTTGCCGAGCTGCTGAAACGGCCCGTGCCACAGCATCTGCGGCGCAGACTGCTTCCCGTAGGCGGCGATCTCCGCGGCGTTCTTCTTTCGCAGCTCCCCGTTGATCTTCAGGAACGCGGCAACGAGGTCGTTCTGGTCCGGCACCTCGCCTGCGAAGTCCGGCGAGTCCGCCAGGATGGCCGGGACGACCCGCGCGAGGAACGCGTCGGGCACGTCGATGCGGCTGCGGCGGAAGCTCTTCGGGAACGCCTTGAAGTCGAGCGGCGTGGATGCCGTGTTGCCGGCCGCGTCGGTGGCGAACACGGCGATTGGCGTGTTCAGGTCCTGATCGAACAGCAGGGCGAAGACCGCCACCCGCACCGCCGGATCCGCGATGCCCACCGAGGACCCCGGGAACGCCGGGTAGACCTGGTCGCCGACGCGGACGCCGGCGGCGACGTCGGTGGGCGTCGCGCGGAACACCACGAATTCGCTGCCGCCGAGGTTGATGTAGTGATGCGTCGAGAGCACGCCCACGCGCGGCGGCTCGAGCTGCACGCGCACGGGCTGCACGGCATCGGCGGACAGAGTGCGCAGTCCGCGCAGCACGGTCCGCTCGGCGTGGACATGGACCTTCGCCTCTCCCGACTTCAACGAGGCGATTTCCTTCCGCGTGGCCGGCGTCACTACGTGCAGGCGATCGGGGCCGTCCTGGCTGATGGTGGCGGCGCGCTGCTCCCCGAGCGTCACGAGCGTGGTCGTCTGCCCGTTCTGGTCGAAGGTGACCTCCAGCCGCGAGAGCTGTCCGCGCGGCGCGCCAATCGTCAGGTCCACGACGCCGTGCTGCCCCATGGCGGCGCCGGGCGCGTTGATCGTGATGGCGGGAGCGGGCTGGCGTCCTGCCCAGAACCAGGCGCCTGCGGCGCCCGCGATCGCGAGCAGGAGGATGAACGCGAGGAATTTCTTCATGCGACGCGATTGTAACTCGACGGACCGCGCGTGACGGCCGCGCTTAAAGCTGCTACAAGGCCGAGGCTGTCAGGTTCCCGATGGTTTCGGCAGTGCTGAACACGACGAAGACGAAGGGCGAGGTCGAAACGGCCGAGGACGGCGGTTCCGTAAGGCTCCCGCCGCTACCGAGCGCTCGCTGCCCTCTGTGGAATAGCCGAGCAAATCGTTGGGCTACTCGGCTGACCCTTTGCGGTACACTTAACCCGCATGCCGACGACGGCCATACAGCCGCTGCGACCGCCGCTGAAATGGGCTGGCGGGAAGCGATGGCAGGTGCCACACCTTCAACCCCTCTGGCGTCCACACGCGAGTAAAAGGCTCGTCGAGCCGTTCTGCGGTGGACTAGCGGTTACGCTCGGACTCTCACCGGATCGCGCGGTCCTGAACGACGTGAACCCCCACGTCATCAACTTCTATCGGTGGCTCAAGCGCGGGCTGGCGTCCGACGTGCCGATGGAGAACGACGAACGGTTGTTCTACCGGAACCGTGAGCGGTTCAACGCCCTACTACGCGCTGGGAACGAAGATAGCGCGGAGTCTGCGGGCCTGTTCTACTACCTGAACCGAACCGGCTTTAATGGCCTATGTCGGTTCAACCGGAGCGGAGAGTTCAACGTTCCGTTCGGACAGTACAAGCGCATCAGCTACACGCGCGACTTCTCGGCCTACAGCGACCGATTTGAGCATTGGTCGTTCACGCTCTGCGACTTCGAGGCCGTATCGCTAGCGAAGGGCGATTTCGTGTACGCCGACCCGCCCTATGACGTCGAGTTCACCCAGTACTCGCAAGGCGGCTTCCCGTGGGATGCCCAGGTGCGCGCCGCAGAATGGCTCGCGAAGCATCGCGGACCGGTCGTGCTGTCCAACCAGGCCACCGACCGGATCGTCTCGCTCTATCGGAAACTCGGTTACTCGCTCACGCTGCTGGACGCCCCACGCCGGATTAGCTGCACGGGCGACCGCACCCCGGCCAAGGAAGTCATCGCCACCCGGAACCTATGACGCCCCGGAACACCAACACGGGCGGTGTACTCGAAGCGATGATCCTTCCCGCCTTGACGCGCGGAGGTTACGCGCACCGAAAACAGGTGAAGGTCGGCCAGCGTCACGGTGGCGGAACGCACAAGGTCGATGCGCTGGCCACGAAAGGCAGTGATACGATCCTCGTCTCGCTGAAGTGGCAGCAGACTGGCGGTACTGCCGAACAAAAGGTACCGTTTGAAGTGACATGCTTGGCACAAACCGTCATCGACGGCCAGGCTAACAAGGCGTATCTGGTGCTCGGCGGCGATGGCTGGACCCTGCGCGATTACTACGTGTCGGGAAAGCTGGCCGAACACCTGATCCACGCTGACCGCGTGAAGGTTGTCACGCTGGAGGCATTCATTCGGCTGGCAAACAATGGCCAACTCTGATCGGAATCAAGCCGAGCGGCTGGCTCAGTCAAACTGACCCACGCCGGGGAGCCTGTCCGGAATTTTGTGTGTGGGGCATAACATGAGGAGTGTTGATGCCCCGCAAACCGAAATCGTCCACGCCTGAGGCGCCGCTGGCGCCGATTCCTTCCGAAATTCTCGATCAATTCGTCGGCCAGGGACCGCTGACGCCTGAGGAGCTCGATGCGGTGGTGCGGCGGTTCAAGAAGGCCATCATCGAGCGGGCGCTCGGCGGCGAGCTGACGCACCACTTGGGATACGCCCGCGGTGGGGATCGGCCCGACGACACGACGAATCATCGCAATGGGACGAGCGGGAAGACGGTGCTGACCGACGATGGTCCGTTGGCGCTCGCCGTCCCCCGCGACCGCGCCGGCACCTTCGAGCCACGCCTGATCGGGAAGCACGAGCGCCGCTTCACCGGATTCGACGACAAAGTGATCGCGCTGTACACCCGCGGCCTGACGGTCCGCGAGATTCAGGCGTTTCTCGGCGAGATGTACGGCGTCGAGGTCTCGCCGGATCTCATCAGCACCGTCACGGACGCGGTGGTGGCCGAGGTGACGGCCTGGCAGGCGCGCCCGCTCGAGCTGATGTACCCCGTCGTGTTCTTTGATGCCCTGCGGGTGAAGATCCGCGACGAAGCAGTCGTCCGCAGCAAGGCGGTTTATCTGGCCCTCGCCGTCTTGCCCGACGGGACGCGCGACGTCCTCGGCATCTGGATCGAGCAGACCGAAGGCGCGAAGTTCTGGATGAAGGTCTTCACGGATCTGAAGACCCGTGGCTGTCAGGACATCCTGATCGCCGTCACGGACGGCCTCAAGGGCATGAGTGAGGCGCTGGCAGCCATCTATCCGGCCACGACGCTCCAGACGTGTATCGTCCATTTGCTGCGCAACAGCCTCGACTTTGCGAATTGGAAGGAACGCAAGCCGCTGGCGGCGGCGCTGCGGCCGATCTACACCGCGGCGAGCGCGGACGCGGCGCTCCTGGTGCTCGACGCGTTCGAGCGCGGCCCGTGGGGCGTGCGCTTTCCGACAGTCGTCGCGGCCTGGCGCCGCGCGTGGACACACGTGATTCCGTTTTTCGCTTTTCCGCCCGAGGTGCGTCGCGTGATCTACACCACGAATGCGCTCGAGAGCGTCCACGCGCGCCTGCGCAAGATCATCAAGACTCGCGGCCACTTCCCGAACGACGAGGCGGCGACCAAGCTGATTTGGCTGGCCCTGCGCAACATCACGGCGACCTGGGTGCGCGGCGCCCGGACGTGGAAAGACGCCATGAATCAATTCGCGATCCTCTACGGGGATCGCTTCACGGCGCCGAACGCGTAGAATGGCGGCGAAGAGCGCATGGACGCTGCCGTCCCTCTGGACGCCAAGAACGCGCCCACAGGGACTTGGAACACCGCACAGAACGCGGTTTCCCACAGCGCCCACACGCCTCATCGTCAACTTGGAAGGCAGACAGAAGAACGCCTCACACACAGAATTCCTGACACTCCCACGCCGGGCGCGGCCGTCTTGACTGTGCCCGGAACGGCCGGCTAATATTGGAAGTTCCCCGAACGTGCCGGTATCGTCTAGGGGTCAGGACACGTGGTTCTCAGCCACGGGACCGGGGTTCGAATCCCCGTACCGGTACCAACTCTCCAAGCTTCAAGCCCTCAGTGACTTGTAGCGGATTCCTTGGCGGGGTCTTCGCTTCGAGCGAAGCTCTGTCCGGTGGGATCTTGAAAGATTCTTGAAAGTCTGTCCGTAGCTCCGGTCTTCGGATCGAACGTCTTGCCTCCTTCCAGCCGTTCGACAGCGGCTTGAAGTGCCTCCAGCCTCTGGTTGTCGTAGCGCTCGGTCGTGCGGATTGACGCGTGCCCGAGCAGGTCCCGGACCTGCGCGAGTGGAACACCGAACTCGACCAACCGCGAGGCGTACTCGTGCCTCAGGTCGTGCCAGTGCAGGTTGATGCCGAGCGACAGGTACTGATCTTCGCGATCGTGAACGCCGTCATCTCGGTCGCGCGAATCGACATCGCGCGGATCGAAATCGCCAGACACTGAGCACCTCCCAGCGTCTTCGCAAACCACGAACGTGGCGCAAGACGATCCGATTGTCGAAGGGGCTGAGAAGTGGCGCAATTCACGATCGGTCGGTGTCGGGCGAAGTGGGATGCAGGGTGTTCTTGTCCGGGGCCATCACGCCTTACAGGATGTCGCCGTGCTCAGCGCCGTCAATGCTCGTCGCCGTGCTTCGGCTGCGCGGCCTTCGGGCATCGACCGCGCCTTCGCTCGCGAAGTGGACGCAGCTGCCCGATGGCCGCACGCGGGCTGATTCATGTCATGTAGGGACTCCGCAGTCGACATCGACAGCGTTGTGAAGAAGATCAACGACAACGCAGACAACACGATGGGCGTCATGGTGTCGATGTCCGGCTATTCCACCATCGCGCTCACCGAGGCATCCGTCACGTGTACTACGCGTTGGGCGGATCAGCCGGCTTTGGAGAGATCGTTGATCGGGTGCGTCGTCACGCGTCTCAAACAGGAGAGGCGTTCTTGCCCTCCGAGCGTTTCGGCGGTTGACTAGACTAGGTAGGTGGCGTGGCCCCGCAGATGCCGATTACATCAGCCGCCCGCCGCTTGCGAAGCTGAGCGGTTGCCCGTGAACACAAAACGTCGGGACGGCACCATTCTTCAAGCCGAAGGCTCTCAGTTATTTCGAGCGATTTCCTTCGCCCATCAGAGTCTTCGCGAGACTCTGTTCCGTTGAAACTTGAAAGATTCCTGAAACGTCTGCCTCCGCATCAGCGATCGCGTCGAAAGCCTTGTGTCTAATGCTTCCGATTGTCGCGAACGATTGGCCGAGCGCGAGCGCCAACGCCAGCAGCAGCACCACACCCACTCGCGCGGCTGGCGCTGCGGGTCACCGGCGTGAACAGGGCCAACGGAATGGCGGCCGCGATCGCCTGGTAGCCCGCTTGGTTCGGGTGAACGTGATCGCACGTCAAATCAGAGCGCAGGGACCAGGCCGGATCGCTCGCATCTCTGACGGCTGCTTCGACGTCAACCACCGCATCGAAGCTCGGTTCGGCGGCGCCCTGGCGCTTGTCATGGTCGCGAATCCATTGGTTCACGACCTGAGCGGTGTGCTTGTTGTTGCCGACGTCCTTGACGGAGTGGCCAAACGGGAGGATGGGAACCCCGAGGATCTGCTTCCTCGCCCGGTGAGCTTTGACGATGGCCTGCTCGTAGGCGGTCTCGAGAAAAGAGGCGTCGACGTGCTCGTACGAGATGTCGTTCACGCCCATGAGCAGCATCACCCATCGCACCGTCGGCAGGCTCACCAGTTCATCCAGGCGCAACACGCCACGAAGACCCGCGCCATCGGACGAGGCAAAGCGCCCCGACCCGATGCCGGCGTTCAGCACGGCTGGCCCTGTCCCGTCAGGCAGGGACCGCATCCGTGCCGCGAGCCGATCCGGCCAGTCGCCGTCTGCATCCACCGCGGAGCAGGCCCCTTCGGTGATCGAGTCGCCGAGCGCCACGATCGCCGCCTCTGGACGGGACGCGAGAACCTGCACCTCGTAGACCGCAAAGACCTGGCGGGTCGTCGACGCCCCCGTCAGAGACGTCGCGGAGACCTGGTTGCCGGCACCGTGATACGCGGTCTTGACCTGCGCGCGCCCGCCCTGCGTGGTCGGAACGAACGAGCCCGGCACGTACAGCGAGATCGCCAAATCCTGCCCTGCGCTGACAGGCAGTGTGACGGGATCACTCCACAGGTCGCTGCCAGCGGCAACCAGCGCCGACGAGCGCCCCGCGAACGTGAGCGCACGGTCTGTTCCGCTGGCGATACCGCTGCCCCTGGTGCGGATCGCGACATGCCCAGCGCCAATCCCGAGTGATGTCGCGGAGAACCGCTGACTGAGTCGCACTCTCACCTGTGAACCGCCCGCGGTCAGGTGCGCCATCACCCGCAGCGTGCGGCCGGTCAGATCCGGAACCGGATCCGTGAACGTATGATCGGTCGTAATCGTGGTGGAGAGCGGTCCTCGTCCTATCCACGCGGACACCCACGTGGGCGCCTGCGCGGTCACTGCGATCACTCCGCATGACAGCGCGAGGACCACGATGATCGACGGGCCAGGAACGTGTCGTCGCAGCCGTGAGCTCATCGGGTGCGTAAATGGCTTCCGCACCTCCCGGCTCAGAACGAGTACTTCAACCCGAACTGAATCTGGCGCATAGGAACCGCGGTTGAAGTGATCACGCCGAAGCCCTGATGCGCCGCGTTCTCGGGCGCGCCCGGGAATGCCGCGCCCGCCAGGATGTTTCCGTTGGGTGCGCCCCACACCGGATGGTTGAACACGTTGAAGGCTTCGACTCTGGCCTGAATGCGGTGGCCATGCGGCAGCCGGAACGTCTTCGCCAGCGACGCGTCGATCTGCTGCAGATGCGGCGTCGTGATCGCATTGCGCCCCACGGTCCCGAATTGGCCCTCAGGAGACAAGACGAACGATGCGGGGTCGTACCAGCGCGTCGGCGAGGGGTTGGCGGCATAGCCGTCGCCCACGCCCGAGTAGCTCGGACGGTCGTTCACCAGGTTGTTGGTGCCCGATTGAACCTTGCCGGCCGAGAGCGTCTGCGGAACGCCGCTCTGGATCGTGGTGTTCGTGCTCAACTGCCACCCGCCGACAATGCCGTCCAGGACGGCGTTGTCGATGTTCACCGGTTTGCCCTTGCCGAACGGCAGCTCGTAGACGGCGCCCAGCACCCAGCGGTGGCGCACGTCGAATGACGAGGGTCCCGTCTCGCATTCCATGCAGCGGCTGTCCTGCGGGAACAGCGTGTCGTAGCCCTGCGTGCGGGTTCCGCTGGAGTTGTCGATCGACTTGGCCAGCGTGTAGCTCGTGTTCAGGCTGAGGCCGTCACCGTAGCGGCGCGTCGCCTTGACGCTGAACGCGTTGTAGTGCCCTTTGTTCTGGTCGGTCACATACGAGATCACGCCGAAGGTCGGATAGGGCACGCGCGAACTGATGGTGTTCAGCGGGCCCGGACCGGCCTGGTTCAGGGTCTGGAACCCATACAGATGGCGGCTCTGCGATCCGAGGTAGCCCACCTCCACTGACCAGTTCGTGGCAATCTGCCGCTCCACGTTGACCAGATACTGCCAGGTGCGCGGCGTCTCGTGACCGTAGGCGGCCGCCCACGACAGCGTCGGAGGCACGGAGGCGAGCCCCCCGCTGGGAGCGGCATTGGCCCAGGTGAGCAAATTCGTCGTCGTCGCCTGGAAGTCGACGCGGGCGGCGGTAATACGGGCCATGTCGAAGTACTCGGCGTTGCCGATGTCTTCCATGTAGTAGAGCCCGACGCCGGAGCGAATGACCGTCCTTTCACCGAGGGCATACGTCGCGCCGAGGCGGGGCGCGAAGTTCCTGTACTTCGTCTCCCGCAGGTTGTTGTTCATCCCGAAGTCCTTGGCGCACCCGACCGGCGTGACTGACCAGCGGAGGCTGAGACCGGCGTACGGATCGGTGCAGCCGTCGCCCTGGCGCACCAGCGTCGGATAGTTCGACTGCGGCTGATTGAGGCTGTAGTCGATCGTCGGGATGTTCACCGTGAAATAGGTCCCCAGCGTGTTGGTGAACGGCGGCGTCAGCTCGTAGCGCAGGCCCGCCAGCAGCGTGAAATGGTTCGTCACCTTCCAGCTATCGTCGACGAACGCGTGGAAGACGTTGCGGACGAATTTTCCCTCGGCGACGGCCAGGGCGACGGTCGTGTGGAACGGCTGGCCGAGCAGGAACTCGGCGAAGGCGTAGCCGCCGGTGTTGTTCGCCTGGTTCCTGGTGGTATTCGCCTGGAAGGAGAAGATCCCGCGGGAAAACTGGTTGCCGACCTCGTTGAAGTGCTGCCGGTCGTACTCGGCGCCCATGCCGATGGTGTGGCGTCCTTTCACCCACGTCAGCTTGTCGACGAACTGCAGCGTGTTGTTGTCGACGGCGAACGGGCCGTCGTTGGCATCACCGATGTCGTTGAACCCGGTGAACGAGACGTCCGGAATGCCCCACGTGACCGGGGCGCCGGAGTTCAGGTTCGGGATCTTCACATCGGAGACCACATCGTTGGTGTAGGCCGAGAGGGTGCCGATCGAGTTGAAGAACTTGGTGTAGCCGAACCGCGCGTCGTTGACCAGCCTGGAGCTGAGCGTCCGGGTATTCGAGGCGCCCCACTGCTTGTAGTGGGTCAGGGTCTTCGAACCCGCCAGGCCGATGCCCTGGCTCGACTGCGTATCGTCGCCCCAGTTGTAGCGCCCCATCCACTGTGACGCTGGCGATTCGTTGAAATCGGCGCGCACGACATAGCCGTTGCGATCGAACGGCGCCGTGTTGTCCTGCACGTAATTGTTCTGCAGGCCCGGAAGCGTCGCCGCGTGGTAGTACGACAGTAAGTTCTTCGAGATCGGATCGATCCGCCCCGCCGGAATGACGTTGCCGGGGAACGGCTGGCCCGTGGTCGGGTCGTAAATGACGGTGCCGGGAATCTCGCTGAAGTCGCCGGCGAACATCTTCTCGGTCGGCACGGTGAACGTGGACTGGGTGGTCTGCCGGCGCCGCAACTTCTCGAAGCTGGTCATGAAGAACAACTTGTCACGGAGCACGGGGCCGTCCACCTCGTAGCCGAAGTCGTTCCACTTGAATGGCGACTTGGCCGTGGCGCTGGTGAAGGCGTAGGGCCGGGCGTCGAATTTGTCGTCGCGGAGGAATTCGAAGACCGAGCCGTGGAAGGCATTGCCGCCTGATTTGGTGACGACGTTCACCTGCGTGCTCTGGTGACCGAACTCGGCCGGGTAGACGCCGGTCTGGACCTTGAACTCCTGAATCGCATCGATCGACGGCAGGGCGATGTAGTTGTTGAAGTTCGGGTCCGTGTTACTGACGCCGTCGAGCGTGTAGTAGTTGAAGAAGATGCGCTGACCACCGGCGGAGATGGACTGCGCGGCGCGCTCGCCGCCAAGTCGGGCGCCGGCCTGCCCCGCCGCGGGCGAGAGCACGTTGACGTTGGGCGCGACGGCGACCAGATTCAGGTACTGCCGGCCGTTCAGCGGCAGCTCGGTCACGATCTTGTTCTCGACCACGGTACCGAGCGTGGTGCTCTCCGTGTTGAGCAGGGTGGACTGGCCGACGACGCTCACCGTCTCGCCGAGCGTACCGACCTGCAACGTCACGTCCTCCCGGACCGTCTGCTGGACGTCGACCTTGAAGGCAAGGATCTCTACGGTCTTGAAGCCTTGCAGCTCGACTTTCAGTTCGTAGGAGCCGGGAGGCACAGCGGGAAAGGAGTAGAGCCCTTCCGCGTTGGTCGTGGTATTGCGCGTGCCGTGGGTGGCCGTGTTGGTCACGGTCACGGTCGCGCCCGGTACGGTGGCGCCCGACGAGTCCGTCACGGTGCCGGTGATCCCGCCTTGCGTTTGCGCGCGGCCGGTCACGACGGATGACGCGAGCAGAATCACTACCGTGAGGAGACGTGCGACCGAACGCGACCTGGGTCTCATGTTTTCTCCAAAGTCACTGGCGAGCATGGACGGCGAGCTGCTGCATGCGCCGTGAATGTGGGGCGTCGGCCACGCCCAAACAAGGTGGCCTACGGTACGCGACGGTGTGTTTGGCGCCGTTTCTTGAAGGATTGGGTCGCAGGCGTGGTCCGCGCCGGAACGGTACGGTACCGTCGATCGTGATAGAGTCGACCCCCATTCACCATGGCCACCATGGCGCGAGCCTCAAATGCCGAGTCCGGGCACGCCGAAAGCGTCTCGGGGCTCGACCACGCGGCCGTGCATGCGCAGCTCGGCCGGCTACTGGAGAGTCCTCATTTCCGCAACAGCAAGCGGAGCCAGGCGTTGCTGCGGTTCGTGGTCCAGGCAGCGCTGGCCGGCGACCAGAACTCGCTGAAAGAGAGATGCATCGGGGCCGCGGTCTTCGGCCGCGAGCCCGCATATGACACAGCCCAGGACCCGATCGTGCGCAATGCGGCGATCGAGGTGCGGAAGCGGCTCGCGCAGTACTATCTCGAGCCCGAGCATGCTGCCGAGCTGCGGATCGAGCTCCCGAGCGGATCGTACCTCCCGTCATTTCCGGCCGAATCGGCCGCACTGGAACCGGCGGCGCCACGGCCGAAGGCCCACGGCTCTCCGCGGCGCTGGATCGCCGCCGCCGCGCTCGCGGTGATTGCGGCGGCAGCGGCATTTCTGTGGGGTGCGCGGCGCACGCCGGCGTCGGATCTCGAGGCGTTCTGGGAGCCGCTCTTCCGGGACGGGAGCGCGATCCAGGTGAGTATCGGCCAGCCCACGCGTCTGTATCGCTTTACCGGACCGCGGATGGAGGAATTGAACCGGCTGTTCGGCGGTAGGGAATCGGACGGCGTAAAAGGAGCCAAACCGCCGATTGCTCCCGACGAAGTCGTCTGGGTGGCGCCGGAGTATCTGTTCCTGCGGGACGCCCTGGCCGCGTTCAAGGTGGCGGCGTGGATTCAATCCAAAGGCCACGCGTCCCGGCTGGCCTCGGTCGCGCAGACCAACTACTCGCAGCTTCGGCATGCGCCGCTGGTCGCGATCGGGGCCTTCAACAACGCGTGGTCGATCCGGGTCACCGCCCAGCTGAGGTTCGTGTTCGAGTATCGAATGATCGACGGGGTTGCCTATCACTGCATCGTCGACCGGCGCAATCCGACGAGCGTCCTGTGGAAAGTGGCGCAGCCGGCGAGTGGCGGAATGAGCGAAGACTATGCGATCGTCACGCGGGTTTTCGAACCGACCACGGAGAAGACGGTGATTTCAGTGGCCGGTATCGAGACGTATGGCACGCTCGCGGCAAGCGAGTTCGTCACGGAACCGGCCTATCTCGAGGCTGCGCTGGGCGCCGCGCCGCCGGACTGGCGGCGCAAGAACGTGCAATTCGTGTTGGGCACAAAGATCATCGATGAGACTCCCGGGCCGCCGCGGACCCTGGCCGTTCAATTCTGGTAACCGCATTGGCGGACACGTCTACCGTGCCGTCGCGCCCGCATGGTCTACGGCGGGGAGCACGCGACCCTCGATCGTGCGAGCGCGCGGGAGCGGCAACTGAAACGGTGGAGCCGCGAGAAGAAACAAGCGTCGTCCATCACTCGGCGCGCAGCGCGTCAATAGGCTGGATTCGAAGCGCGCGACGCAGCGGCCCTAAGGTCGCCAACGCCGAAACCGCGACGACCAGGCACCCGTACAGGGCGATGACGCGGACCATGTCTCCCGCCGACACGCGGTCCGCGATGGCCAATCCTGTCCGAGATCTGCAGGGTGGGTTCGACCTCTCTGGCGAGTTGGCTTCGCCACACCGCCGCGAACTCGCGATCCTGCGCGTCCCAATCAGGAAGATCTTCGTCCCAATAACGCATGATCTCGTACGTGCGGCGACTGTAAATGAGGCCCGTCGCGCCGCGCACCCGCTCGATGAAGTGACGGAAGGCCGCGGGTGCAGGCGGCCCAAGCTTCATATGGTCGACGTAGCCAACAAGGGACTGGCTCAATCCGTAAACAGATTTGGCCACGCCGTAAGTCTCCCTCCCACGTCTTCGCCGCGTCGAGCGCCTGTTCGCGCGAGGCGAATTGCATGAGCGCATAGCCGCCGATGACTTCCTTGGTTTCAGTGAACGGGCCGTCGGTGACCATCAGACGCCCGCCGTCGAGCCGAACGCGGAAGCCGTCTTTGGTCGGTTTCAGCCCGGCCGTGTCGAGGATCGCGCCGCTCTTCAGGTCCTCGGTGACGAGGGTGAGGCGCGGCAACTCCTCTCGTTTCACGCGGTCGCGAAGTCGCCGCGTGAAGTAGCTGCGCTTGTCGAACTCCGTACCCAGCCACGTGTACGTTGGGTTGGCCAGCACGGCGTCGAGGATCATCAACCGTTCGACCATGCGGCCCAAGGCCATGGGCTTAGATGCCGGTTGTCGGCTTGCTCGATGGCGGCGTAGAGCGGCTTATGGTGCAGGTGAAACAGCCGGCCGCGGTGCCGGGCGCCGGTCGCGACCGGCCGCGCGTGGCCGCGCTCGACCAACCGATGCAGGAAATCGGTCGTCTTCTGGCCGTGGGTGATGCCGGCGAAGCGGCAGTACTGGCGCTCGACGAAAACGCCGCTGTGGATCAGAACCTCGACAAGGAACCGCGCCTGGCGTGGTGTGAAGCCGAAGGCGCCGACCGCCGCGGTGCGCTCCTCGGTCGGCCGATCGATGTTCCAGTGGTCTGGTGGTAGCGGCAAGTCCATCAGAGATACTCCTCGGCCAAGCGCGGATCGAACGGCGCACTGCCGCCGGTCCGGCCCCCGGCGTGAATCGAAAAACCGGACCGCGCGGCGGCGGCGCCGTGCGCTCGCTTCGCTCCGCCCGCTCCGCGGCCTTCGGGCATTGACGGCGCTTGCGCGCGGCGCACATTGACGGCTATCTGATGGCCCGGATCGTTGCCAGCATTGTCTGAGGTTTCATCGAAACGGAATCAACCCAGCTGCCGGCGGCACTTGCGACAGCGGGCGACGTGACGACTATCTGGCGAACGTGAGGCATTCCCCCGGCCGTAACGGCTGCTGGCCGACTATTCGACGATGTCCCGCTTCCTGAAATAGATAAGCGCAGGCAGCATGAACAGAAGCGGGGTCAGGAGTGCGACTCGGTAGAACTCAGCCAAAGAGTGCACCCGAATAAATGGCGAGTCAGCAGATGTCGGGAAGGGGTTCTTCAGTTCGCCCAACGCGAAGGAGAAGTACCGCATGAGAACCCATTGCGGCGCGATCACTCTGAACGAAAGCATCGTCATGAAGGCAAGAAAGATGAAGGACATGATCGCGGTGACGATACCGGAACCGACCGTGCGGCGAAGGCTCGCCGCCGCCATTCCGATCGACGTGAAGGCGACGGTGAATGTGGCGATCTCGGCGCCGAACTTGGCCACGGCGCCGACATCACCAGCGTGGATGCCGCGCATGCCCGAGTAGATTCCAGTCCAGGCCAATTCCGAGGCGACCAGCATCATCGCGAAGATCGTGACGTGGGCCATGATCGCGCACCATTTGCCGAGCACATATTCGAAGCGGCTGATCGGTTGGGAGCATGCGACCCGAATCATCCCGTACTGGCTATCGACCGTTCCCCAGAATGCGGCGAACGTCAGCATCGCCATCTGAAACATCAAGCTCTTCCACGTGCCGTAGAACAGGATCGGCAGCACATCGAGCGCGTCTCCGTGGATGCGATCGCCAATTCCCTCGACCTTGTACAGCTCCAGGACGAACAAGAAGATGCCGAGCGGCAACGCGACGAGGATAACAAGAGGGATCCTGGACGCCCAGATCTTGAGGAACTCGGCCCGACTCATCGCGGCAAATCGAGCGACGCTGAATCGCGGGGTGACAGTCATCCCAGTCTTGTCGTCCCAGCCGCATAGCGGGCAAGATACGTCTCTTCCAGGCGGCGTCCGTGCGAAGTGAGCTCAAGAATCGCGATGCCTTCGCCCACGAGCAGAGGGGCCACCTTCGCGACGTCGGCAGCAGAAAGCCGGCAACTGACACCGACGACATCGACTTCGGCCTCCGCGACGAACGACGCGCGCCGAAGCGCGTCCAGCGCCCTGCCGTCGTCGCCAGTCCGAAGCCAGATGGTTAGAAGGGCGTCGCTCGAATCCGCTGACAGCTTCGTCTCGCCGACCAGACGACCATCGCGAATGAACAGGACGCGGTGACAGACCTGCTCGATTTCGCTGAGCAGGTGGCTCGACATAAGGACGCACGCTCCGTTCCGCGCCGGGAGCTTACGCAGAAAATCACGCAGTTCGGCAATCCCCGACGGATCGAGGCCGTTCATCGGCTCGTCGAGAACCAGCAAGGACGGCCCGCCGAAAATCGCCATTGCTATCCCGAGTCGCTGTTTCATACCGAGCGAGAACTTGCCGACACCCTTTCGGGAGGCGGGATCGAGCCCGACGTCGCGAAGCGTGTTTTCGATGCGGCTCCGATCGAACGATCGACGGATGCGCGCGACGTAGGCCAGATGTTCGAAAGCCGAGAGCATCGGGTAAATCGCCGGCGCCTCGATGAGGGCGCCCAGACGTGAGCGAAACCCGGTCGGATCAGTTCGTTGGTCGATGCCGTCCAGCGACACCGTGCCGGAGTCGGGCGTGATGAGGCCGGTTAGAACTCTCAGCGTGGTGGATTTGCCCGCGCCGTTGGGTCCGACGAATCCGACGATCTCACCAGGCGCGATGGAAAACGACACTCCATCGACGGCGAGCTGCCGTCCGTAGCTCTTGGAGATGCGTTCGACTTGAACCAGACCTGACACCGTCATGCGTACTGGAACAGCGTCTTTCGGCTTAATGTCCTGCGTAGTGATCAAGGTAGCACGGGGTAAGCCCCGCGCGGCAGACGTCAGATCGACTACTCGGAGATCCTAACCAAGGAATTGCGCACAGGCGCACGGAGCGCTGCCGGAATATCGGCACTCAGAAGGACGCCGGCCTTCGGCAGGATCGATTGCTGCGAAGGCGCGATTTCTACGCGCTCGCGGACTTGAAAAGAACTTGAAACTTTGCACACGAAAAGGGCCGTTTCGACCGGAGACGGCCGAAGGGACTTTGCGAATGTCCTAAGAAAACCAACGCAACCGGACACCGCCGATGTGTCCGGCTGCGTTACTCAGCCACGGGACCGGGGTTCGAATCCCCGTACCGGTACCAACCGTCGCCAATCGCTCGCTTCGCTCGCGGCTTCGGTTGGCGGGCCGCGTCACGCGAGTGCGGCCCCTCTCTCACTCGCTCCTCAGCACCGCCGCCGGATCCAGCGCGAGCGCGCGACGCACCGGCGCGTAACACGCGCACGCGGCGACGACCAGGAAGAGGCCGACGGCCGATCCGAATGCCAGGGGATCGAACGGGGCCCCGCCGAATAGAAAGCCCGCCAGCACCATCGCCGCACCGGCCGCCAGCGCCGCTCCCGCCAGGCACCCGATCGTCACGGTGATCATGGCGCGTCCGAGTGCGATACGGATCACCTCTCCGCGTCCCGCGCCGAGCGCGATGCGGACGCCCAGCTCGCGAAGCCGCCGCGTCACGGTGAGCGCGGTCGCCCCGTACAGCCCGACCGCCGCGAGCACGATGCCGACCATCCCCATCATGCCGGCCACTGCGCCCGCCACGCGCTGTGGCGCCAGGCCGCCCGCGATCGAGTCGGCCAGCGTGATGGTGGTCGGGGCAGGCAGCCGCCGATCCGCATCCGCAATGGCCCGCCGGACCTCCGCCGCGACGCGCCGGCCCCGGGCCGAACGCGTGACCAGGGTGAGGCGCGCGACCAGCGGCGGCTCGGCCTGGTCGATCGGCAGATACACGAACGGCGACGAGATGCCGTCTACCAGCGTGGTCATCGTGATGTCCCGCACCACGCCCACCACGCGATAGAGGCGTTCCGCGCCGTTGACACGTCGAGACAGGGTACCTGTCCGACGGCCGTGCCACCGGGCCAGAAGTGCCGCGCCGCGGCTTCGCTGACGATGGTCACTGGCTCGCTGCCCGCGCGATCGCGGTCATCGAAGTCGCGTCCGGCGACGAGCGGAATGCGAAGGGTTGAAAAGAAGTGCGGTCCGACGGTGTTTCCGTCGGGCTCGAAGTCGTCCGCGTCCGCGTTGGGCCGCGCCGGCACGCCCATGCCAAGCCCGAGGATCTCGAGCCCGCCGGGGACGACGCGCGCCAGCGCGGCGTCCTCGACCCCGGGCAGCGAGCGTACGCGCGCAAGCATGCGCGTCCAGAAGTCCCGCACCGGCTCGCCGCCGCCGATCATCGACGTGTCCACGGTCGTCACCTCGACGCCGCGAACCTGAAAGCCGGTATCCACGGTGCCCGCCCGCGAGAGCGCGCGGGCAAACAGAATCCCGCCAGCGATGAGCGCGACCGTCAGCGCTACTTGCGCGGCGAGCAGGAGTCCGCGCACGCCACGATCGCGTCCCGGGTCCGCCGCCTCACCTTTCAGGGACCCGATCGGCCGGGCTGACGATGCCCGGAGGGCGGGGGCAAGCCCGCCCAGTACCGCGGACAGCAGCGTCATCGATACACTGAATGTGGCAACCCGACCATCGAGCGCCAGTGCGTCCGTGTGAGCCAGGCCGGAGGACGCCATCCACCGCCCGGTCAGGCCGACGATGCCGAGCGCCACTACGCCTCCGCCGGCGCCCCCGATGACGTAGAGGACGAGTGTTTCGGTCAGGAGCTGGCGCACGAGCCGGGCCCGGTGCGCTCCGAGGGACAATCGGACGGCCATTTCGCGCCCCCGCGAGAGCCCCCGCGCGGTGAGGACGCCCGACACGTTCGCGCACGTGACCAGCAGCACTGTCAGCACCATGCCCGCCAAAAGCGCCACGAACGTGACGGTGCCGTGCCGGTTGGCGGGCAGCGCGCCGGAGGGCACCACGCGGAAGTGGCGCTGTCGGTCGGACGGATGGTCGATCGCGAGCCTGTCGTTCAGGATCGCGAGCTCCGCAGACGCCGCCTCGACCGTCACGCCGCGCTGCAGGCGGGCGCCTGCGATGAGCGACCCGCTCGCCCAGTCCCGGAATACGGCGTCGGTTCGGCCGGTCACCTCGGGTTGCCGGCCCAGGGGACGCCAGAGATCGGGCACCGCCATGCTGGTGCCACGAAAGCCGCGAGGTGCGACGCCGAGCACCACGAAGGGGCGGCCATTCAGGCTGATGCTTCGTCCGATGACATCCGGATCGCCGGTGAGCCGGGTTGTCCAGAAGCGGTGACTGACGACGAGGACGGGGACACCGCGCGTCTGATCGGCTGCCGCCGAGAACAGGCGGCCGAGCTCCGGGCGCACGCCGAGGACATCGAAGTAGTTCAGGCTGACGAACTCGGCGCGGGCGTTGTGGGCCGGCTCACCGCCCGGCCGCGCGACCGCCACCTCTTCCGTGAACAGGTCCCGCGCGTACACGCCGTCGAAGCTGCGGGCGTCGTCCCGGACCGCCGCATACGCCGCAAATGAGAGTAGGTTGACCCCGCCATCCGCACGCCCGATGTCGATGTCGACCAGATCGCCCGCGCCGGCGACGCCCGGGAGCGGCCGAAAGAGCAGTCCTTCGGCGACGGAGAAGACGGCGGTGCAGGCGCCAATCCCGATCGCCAGCGACAGCACGGCGCTCGCCGAGACGACGGGGCTCCGGCGCAACATCCTCAGGCCGTAGGCGAGATCCCGTCGGGTCTCTTCCAGCCAGCGAACCGACCGTGCCTCCCGGTGCAGCTCGGTCGTGCGATCCATGCCGCCCAGGTCCACCCTGGCACGCCGCGCCGCCTGCTCGGGCGGCAGGCTCTGTCCAAGGTACTCCTCCTCGAGCAGCGCCAGATGCGACCGCAATTCCCGATCGAGCTCGCGGTCCGCCCGGCCCGGCGCCACGAGATTGCGGAGGCGCAGCGCCAGCCGTCTCAGCTCCCCCATCTACTCTCCCTCGTTCGTGAGCAGGCGGTTCACGAGCCCCGCCGACCGCTCCCAGCGAGCGATCTGATCGGCCAGCGCGCGGGTTCCCGGCTTCGTGATCGCGTAGTACTTCGCCTCCCGGCCATTCCCGGTGGTGCCCCAGGTGCCCCTGATCCAGCCCCTCTGCTCGAGGCGGACGAGCGCCGGGTACAGCGTGCCCTGGTTCAGCCTGAAGGACGACCCGGCCATCTGCTCGAGCCGGGCCGCAATCGCGTACGCGTGCAGGGAGCCCATGACGGTCAGGGTGCGCAGGACGATGAGATCGAGGGTGCCGGGCAGCAGCTCGGGGGCCGGTGTCTGGCGGTCAGCCATGGCGACAGTCTACGGCCCTCTTCACTTGACGATCAAGTGGAAAAGAGACCGGGCGTCCCGCCCGCTTCTGCTACTCTGCGGTTGTCTTGCGCAAGACGCTCATCGGCCTCGGCCTGGGTCTCGGCGCCGCCGTCGTGGCGCTCCTCGTCGGCCGCCTGCCGTTCGTTCACACGGTTGAGCTGAAGTCCTACGACTGGCGGATGCGCGCCACCGCCGACGCGGCGCGCGCCCGTCGCGATATCGTCCTGGTCGAGATCGACGAGCACAGCCTGCAGCAGCTCGCGCCCGTGGTCGGACGCTGGCCGTGGCCGCGCCTGGTGCATGCACAGGTGGTGAACTTCCTCGCCCGTGCGCACCCGAAGGCCGTGCTGTACGACGTGCAGTTCACCGAGCCGGACCAGCGGACGTTCACGGTGGGCGACCAGCCGTGGACCGGCGCCGAATCCGATGCGGAGCTGGCGAGCGCCTTCGCGACGCTTGGCGTCGGCGTCACGGTCGGCAACGCCGTGCCCGAGGCCTCATCGTCGGGAGGCGCCCGCCCAGGCCTTCCCGAGCTCCCCGGCGTGCCTCTCACGCTGGACCCGTCCGTCGAAGCACGGCCTGTCTTCCTGCCGCCGATCCCGGCGCTCGCCCGCGCGAGCCGCGCCGTCGCCCACCAGTTCGTCGTGCTCGACAGCGACGGCCCGCTGCGCCGCTACGTGCCGGTCATTCGCGTGGGCCCGCACTACATTCCGGCCCTTGCGGTTGCCGGCGCCGCGGTTGCCCTCGACCTTCGCTCCGCCGACATCCGGCTGGACGCCTCCGGACTGTGGCTCGGCACCCGGCACATGCCGCTCATCGCCGGGAGGCTCCCGGGCTTCGGCGGAGAGGCCCGCTCCTCCCGTCGCGCGCTGGTGGACTTCCCCGGCGTGTGGCCGGATGGTCGCCGCACCTGGGAAACCCATTCCTTCTACGAGCTGTTCTACGCCGAGCAGCAGCTGCTCGCGGGCGACACGCCGGTCCTGGATCCGGCACGGTTTGCGGGCAAGGTGGTCGTCGTCGGCGCGTCGGCCGCCGGTCTCGACGGCGTCGACGCCTTTACCGTGCCGCTGCCGGGCAAGATGGCCGGCGCGGAGGTGCACGCCGCGGTCCTGGACGACATCCTGTCGAACCGGTTCCTGGCACAGGCACCGGCGTGGCAGGGCGCTCTCCTGACGGTGCTCGCCGGAGTGTTGCCCGGGCTCGTTGCCGTGGCCGCCGGCCCATGGGCGGCCGTCGGCGCCGCCGTCCTCCTGGCGGCCGGCCTGGCGGCGGGGGAGACGTGGATGTTCGGGCGCGGTCTCTGGCTGCCCCTCGTCGATCCGCTGTCGGCCCTGGCAGTGGCCACGGTGGGCGGCCTCGCGTATCAATACGCCGTGGAGGGCCGCGAGAAGCGACGCGTGAAACGCCTGTTCTCCCGGTACGTGTCGAAAGACGTGTACCAGCAGCTGCTGGCGAGCCCGGACGAGGTGCGGCTGGGTGGGGCACGGCGGCACATGACGGTGCTCTTCGCCGACATCCGCGGGTTCACGTCGGTCTCCGAGCGTGGCCAGCCCGAGTCGATCGTCGCCCAGCTCAACCAGTACTTCTCCGCGATGGTGCCGCTCGTGTTCGCGCATCACGGAACGGTCGACAAGTTCGTCGGCGACATGATCATGGCGCTCTTCGGAGCGCCGCTCGACGACGCGGAGCACGCCGACCATGCGGTGCAGACGGCGCTGGCGATGACCGGCGAGCTGGCGCGGCTGAACACGGAATGGGCGGCGGAGGGATGGCCGACGCTCGACATCGGCGTCGGCATCAACACCGGCGACATGGTGGCGGGCAATCTCGGGTCGCAGGCCATCATGAGCTACACGGTGATCGGCGACAACGTGAACCTCGGCGCGCGTCTCGAGGCGCTCACGCGCCGCTTCCAGACGCGCATCATCATCAGCGAGGCCACGCGTCTGGCGCTGAAGGGGCGCTATGATATCCGCACCCTCGGCACCGTCACGGTGAAAGGCAAGTCCGTGCCCGTCGATGTGTCCGAGGTCGCGGTTCCCGAGGCGGTCGCCCGCGTACTGAACGCGTACAGCCCGCTCGGTCCGAAGGTAACCGACGCCGCGGCCCCGGGCCCGGCACAGGAGTCGTGAGCATGCGGAAGATCGCCGTTGTTGGAGTGTTGGCGGCCGCAGTCGGCCTTGGTACCGGGACCGCGCCCCCGGCGCTCGCAGCGCCGCGCAGCGACACGGCGCAGCTCGGCCAGATCATGAAGCGTGCCCAGCAGGTGCACGATCTCGAGATGACCGACGAGGACGAGCAGAAGCTCGGGGCGGCGGTCAGCGAGCGCATCCGCGAGCGCTACGGCGTGGTGCAGGACCCGGCCATCCACAAGTACGTGACTCTGGTCGGCGACGTGCTGGCGAAGCAGAGCGAGCGTCCCGGGCTTCCCTGGAAGTTCATTGTCCTCGATACCGACGGCGTCAACGCGCTCGCGGCCCCCGGAGGGTACGTGCACATCACGCGTGGCGCGCTCTCGCTGATGACGAGCGAGGCGGAGCTGGCCGGCGTGCTGGGGCACGAGATCATCCACGTGACGAAGAAGCACACCGTGCGGGCCATCCAGAAGGGCAAGGCGATCCAGATGGGGGCCAACGAGACGCTGTCGAACAGCCCCGCGCTCTTCAACGCGTTCGTGGACAAGGCGACCGACGCCGTGATGGCCGGCTTCGGCCGCGGCGAGGAGCTCGAGGCCGACGAGAACGGTATCGTGCTGGCCAGCCGTACCGGCTACGACCCGAAAGGGCTCGGCGCGTTCCTCGAGACCCTGAACGAGCGCAACAAGAACTCCAGCGGCAAGCAGGGCCTGTTCGCCTCGCACCCCGAAATGGACGAGCGCCTGAAGAAGCTCGCCAGGGAGATCGCGGACAGGAAGCTCGGTGGCACCGTCACGATGGACGCGCGGTTCCACGAGCACGTCAGCTACAAGCCCGTATCGCTCACCGCGGTGGCCACCGTCGAGAAGGGCTCCGCGGGCCTGGCCGGCGATTCCGGATCGGGCAAGGACGACTCGACAAAGCCCGACGACAAGGCGGACGGCGGGGAAAAGAAGAAGAAGCACGGCTTCGGCCTGCCGTCGCTGACGAAACCCGCCGGCGGTGGAGAGCAGAAGTCCGCCGAGGTCACCGGCTCGGCCGCCGCGCGAGGCGTGGACTCCGAGCGCAATGCCAAGGGCGGCCCGAATCCGAAGCCGGTGCCGGTGACCGTGACCGCCGCCGACATCGCCCAGTTCAAGAAGGACGGCGGGCTGCACTGAGCGCCGCTCACGTGACCGCCCTGCTGACATCGCTCCCCGCGCAGGTGACGGCCGACCTGGCCCTGCTGGTCCTGGCCGTCCTCGTGCGGTTCTTCACGCTCAACCGCGTCGTTCGAAGCCGCGTCCGGCTCACGATCGTGCTGGTGCTCGTGCTGGTTGGCATCAACGCGGCGCTCGCCGTGCCGCAGATGCTCCGCCCCGAGACCCGGCCCATTGCCGTCTCGGTCAGCCAGCTCCTCCTCGCCTTCGCGCTCATCCACTTCGTCGTCCTCATCGCGGTGAACCCCCTGCGCGCGGACCGGGTGCCCGAGCGCTTCCCGACGATCGTCCAGGACGTGATCGTCTTCGTGCTCTTCGCGCTCTTCGCGACCCTGGTCCTGCAGGAGAAGTTCCTCACGACGTCGGCCGTGGGCGCCGTCGTTGCCGGCTTCGCGCTGCAGGACACGCTCGGCAACCTGGTCGCGGGCCTGGCGATCCAGGTCGAGAAGCCGTTCCAGCTCGGCCACTGGATCAGCCTCGGCGAGTGGGAGGGCGAGGTCGTCGAGATCACGTGGCGCGCGGTGAAGGTCCGCACGCGGCAGGGCAACCAGGTCATCATCCCGAACGGAGAGCTGGCCAAGTCGGCGCTCGTCAACTACTCCGAGCCGAGCGCGCCCACCCGCGTGCACGTGGACATCGGCACGAGCTACGACGATCCGCCCAACCGGGTGAAGGCGGTGATCCTCGAGGCGCTCCACCGGGAGTCGCTCGTGCTCGAGAGTCCGCCGCCGCACGTGCATTTCCGGGAGTTCGGGCCCTCCTCGCTCAACTACCGCGCGCATTTCTGGATCGATCGGCTCCCGATGGACGAACTGGTGAGAGATCGTGTGCTGAGCGCCGTCTACTACGCGTTGAGGCGGAACGGCATCACCATCCCCTTCCCGATTCAGATCGAGTACCAGGCGCCGCTCCCGACCGCCGGCCCCGACGACGCGGCACGGGAGGCCGCCGGGGACATCCTGGCCGGCACGGACCTGTTCGGGCTGCTCCCGGACGAGGATCGGCGCGCGCTGGTGTCCGGAGCGTCCATCCAGATGTACGGGAACGGCGAGACCATCGTGGCGCAGAGCGCTCCCGGACACTCGGCGTACGTCGTGTGCGACGGGCGGGTGCGCGTGTCGCTGGACCCGGGCAACCACGAACTGGCGGTGCTCGGGCAGGGCGACTACTTCGGCGAGATGTCGCTGCTCACGGGCGAGGCGCGGACGGCCACGGTCCGAGCGATGGGAGATTGCCGCGTGCTGGAGGTGACCTCCGGCCAGTTCCGGCAGTTCATCCTCGAGCGCCCGGCGATGGTGGACCAGATCGGGGCGGTGGTCGCCAGGCGGCGTGAGGAGCTGGCCACGGCGCGGTCGTCGATGGCGGGAGCGGCGCCCGCGGAGTCGGCGGTCAGCCTCGTCTCGCGCGTGCGCCGCTTCTTCGGCGTGTGATTTGGGGATTGGCAGATCGATCGATTCGGGGGATAGGAACTGGGATTACGGTGATTACTCAGATTGATTGGGGGATTTACGAGGGCCGGTGCCGGCCGCGAGGCGGCCGGCACCGCGGGGTGAGGGAGCGGGAAGATGAGAGCCGGCTGAAGTCCCCTCCCGGTTCTCATCTTCCCACTCCCTCACCCCGCGCCGTCGCGGCTTCGCCGCGCTGCCGGCCCCGTCGACTCCCTCGCAATCCCCCGAATCAATCTGTGCAATCACCGTAATCTCGTTACCTCTGCCAATCCGTTCCGAATCCCGGCATCCCGGGTCAGAATCGGCGGAACCCCTCGTCGTATCCCCGGAGGAAGCCGTCGCGGTAGGCGGCCTTGTATTCCTCCTTCGGACCGTATTCCTTCTTGTACCCGCGGTCGCCCTCGCGGTACCACTTCTGCCGTTGCGGGTCGTAGCGGTCGCGATCCTGGCGATCGTCCCGGCCCTTGTCGAGGCCCTCGCGGTACCCGCGATCGTACGCCTCGCTCATGCCGTACCGGGAATAGCCCCCCGGATACGCACCGGGGTACGCCGGCGAGGTGGGATAGGTCGGGTAGGCGGGATAGGTTGGATACGCCGGCCGCGTCGGGTACCCGGGAGACGTCGGATAGCGCCCGTATCCGGGCTCGACGCGTCCGCGGCGCTCCGAGCGCCCGTAGTAGGCGTCATCGTAACCGGCCGCGAACCCCTGTTGGAACGCGCGGCGATACTCGTCGCGATCGCCGCGGTGACGATCCCAGCCTCGCGTGCCGTCGCGATACACGCCGTCACGCCGGTAGTCGTATCGGCGGTGTCGGGCATCCTCGCGCCCGCGCTCGACCCCGGCCTGATACCCGTGCTGCCAGGCATCCCGGAGATCGTCTCCGCGGTGCTGGCCATAACCCCAGGCGTTGCCGTACGGCTGCGCCTGGGCCGGTGTTGCCGCGCAGGCCAGGCCGGCCGTCACGGCCAGCGCCGGAATCCACGTGCGCAATGCGGTCATGTTCATCCCTCACGGTCAGGCAGACTGGCGGGCCGGCGGGTCACCGGCTCGCGGCTGCTCTCATGGAGTTCAAGGGGGATGCCAACAGCGGACGGCGGAGGCAGGCTATTTGTGGCCGGAAAATCGGCGATCCGCCGTCCCGGCCGAGGACAGCGTCTCCTGGAGTGTACGGATGACGGGACGAGGTCCGAAGCTCGTCGCTCGGCGGGATCTCAGCGGTACGGCGATTTCCGGTACCGCGATGCGGCCGCTCGCGTCGCCTCGTCATGACCGGCGTCTGCCAGCCGGATGGCCTCGTCGTAGGCTGCCGTCGCGACCTCGCGGTGCCCGGTCAGATCCGCGAGCCGCCCTCGTTCGAGCGCGATCCGGGCCTTGACCCACGTGCGGGCCGGCAGGCCGCGCGCGCGGTCGAGATCGGCGGCGGCCTGAGCGACGTCCCGGAGCTCCACGTGCGCCAGGCCGCGCTTGTAGTACCAGAGCGCTTCCTCGCCGAATGCCCGCGGACGGTGATCGGCGGCCAGCCGCGCGATCCCATCGTCCAGCAGCGGCATGGCGCGCCCGGGCCTGCCGGCGCGAAGCTCCGTGGAGGCGGCCTCGAGGACGAACAGCCGGTTGCGCGGATAGCGCGCGATGAGATCGCGCGCGACGCTCATCGCGTCCGCGTAGCGGCGCTCCCGGTTGTACAACAGCAGCAGGGCCACCTTGGCATCCGTCTGGCTCTCGCCGGGGTACTTCGCGGCCGCCTCGATCATCCGGATGCCGAGCGCGCCGTCGCCGCCGAAGCCGGCGAGGTATGCCATCCAGCGCATCGGAAAGTCGAGCGTCGACACGAGATACCGGTAGGTGCCAACGATGAGACCGGCGTCCTTGCGGGCCGCGTCGAGGGCCAGCACCTCCTCGTGGGCGTCGAAGGCGCGCCTGGCCGCACCGAAGGCGCTCCGGACCTTCCCGTCCACCGACGCGTCGTAGGAGGCCATCAGGCCGAGCGAGGCTCCGAGATCGAAGAGGGCCGCGGCATCCTTCGGGTGCCCGGCCACCTCCTCGTCGGCCAGCAGCAGCGCACGGCCGGCATGCCGGGCAAACGCCGCCGCCTCGTCGGGGGGCGCCTTCTCCATCGTCACGTCCTGTCGGCTGACGCCGCCCAGGTACTGATCCACGGTGACGGCGCCGCGCTCGAACACGATGTGCAGCCAGAGCGCCGTGGCGAGCGCCCGCTCGTTCGCCGAGCTCGAGGGATCGAGCGCGATCGCCTGGTTCAACAGCGACAGGGCTTCCGGGTAGTCCAGGTTGTAGACTGCGTCGCCGCCGCGTGCGCGAAGGGCCGCCGCTCTCTCGTGGACCGTGCCGGGCGCGAGGGAGAGCGAGCCGGCGAGGACGAGAACCAGACAGCCGCCCACGTACCCAGACTAAACCCATCGGTCCAGGGCTCCTAGAATGTCCTATGCGGATCACGACGATTGACGGCCACGTCGCCGGCGGAGCCGTTCGCCTCGTCACGGGCGGCCTGCCTCGGGCGACCGGCCAGTCGCTGGCCGAGAGGGCCGACGCCCTCGTCGAGGCAGCCGGACCCGTGCTCCTGGCGCTCGCGAGGGAACCACGTGGCCATCTCGGCACGGTCGTCGCCGTGCTCAGCGAACCGGATCGGCCGGGAGCCGACGCTGCCCTGCTGTTCTTTCGCGGGCACGACCGCATCGACTTCGCGGGGCATGCCGTGATCGGAGCCACGGCCCTGGCCCTGCACGCAAGGCTGCTGGAACGACGGCGGCACGAGCTCGTGCTGGTGGACACGCTGGCCGGTGCGATTGACCTGCAGGTCCCTCCCGATATGCCGCCGGATCGCCCGCCGCGGCTGGAGTTCACGGGACCGCCCGTGCGCGTTCTCAGAGCGAACCAGCCCGTGACGATTGCACGGCGCACGGTGCACGCCGACATTGTCTGGACCGGATTCGGGACCGTCGCGATCGTCGACGCCGAAGCCGCGGGCGCACCGCTGGTCGCCGCCCGCGCCCTGGAGCTCGGCCGCATCGGGGCTGGCGTGCTCGGCCACCTCGCCGAGGCCGTCCGCGTGGCCGACCCGGAGACCGGCCGACGCGCCGCGATCGAGTCCGCCGTGTTCATTGGCGCCGCTCCTGAAAGCGGCGCGGACGTCCGCAGCGGATCCGTCGACGCCGACGGCGTCGTCGAGCGGTCGCCGGACACACGGGCCACCAGCGCGATTGCCGCGGTGCTGTCGGCGATGGGAATGCTCGCGCCCGGCCGTGTGCTCGTGCACGAGGGCCTGCTGGGCACGACGTTGCAGGCGACGGTCGTTTCGCGTGGAGACGCCGACGGACGGCCCCTGGTGGAAATCGAGGTGGGAGCCGACACCTGGCTGACCGGTGAGCACTCCTTCCACTTCGCACCCGACGATCCCCTCCGCGACGGCATCGTCGTGCGGTGATCGCCCGGGCCTTCACCGCCACGGCCTTGCGCCTTGACACCTGCTGCGGCGGCACCTATAGTCCGAAAACCCCCGGGGATCTGGAAGGATTGTTCGATGCGGCGACGGAATGCGTTGGCGGGCTGCGTGTTGACCGGCCTGCTTGCCGCGTCGGGCGCCGCTCGCGCCGACGAGCCGTTCTGGAACTCCAGGCCACTCGGCTACTGGCTCAATCAGCTGCGCGTGGGCACCGAGGCCGAACGCGTCCAGGCGGCGCACGGCGTCGGCGAGATGGCGGTCATGAACGGCGCCGGAAGCGTGGTCGCGGCACTGCCGCTGCTCGTGCCGTGCCTCGACGCCTCAGAGGCTCCGCTCAGGGCGGCGGCGGCCGAAGCCATCGCGCCGATGGGGCCGAGGGCCGACTCAGCGGTCGCGCGGCTGCTCAGTCTCTTCGAGCACGACCCTGTGCCATCCGTCCGCCGATCCGCCGGTCTGGCGGCCTCCCGCGTGGGCCCAGGCTCGCCGGCGCTCGTGAACGTCGCCGTTCGCGTGCTCGGGGCCGACGGCGACACGTCGGTCCGCGAAGTCGCGGCCGCGACCCTCGTCGAAGCCGGATCCGCGGCCGCCTCCGCCTTGCCGATCGCCCGTTCCGGACTCGACGACACGAGCCCGATCGTCCGTGTCTACGCGGCTGCCATCGTCGCGCGGGTCGGGGACCCGGCGGCGGCAATGCCCGTGCTGCTCGACGGGCTGAAGGCCCACGATGCCATGGTACGCGCCGAATCGGCGGGACTGCTGGGAGACACCGCACGGCTCGACAATCGCAGTATCCCGGCCCTCATCGGCGCGCTCGGCGATGAGGAGCGGATCGTGCGGCTCGCGGCCGCCGACGCGCTCGGCGTCATCGGTCATGCCGCGCGGGCGGCGATCGACCCACTCTGGCGCCTGATCCACGATCCCGACGACGAGGTGCGCGAGCACGCCCTCGGGGCGTTGCGGCGCATCAAGGAGTAGCGGCCCCGACGTTCCGCGCTCCTGCGCGGCCACTCCACCCTCTCTTCCGGAGACCCCGATGCTGAAACTCGTTCGCTGTCCTCTGCTGGCGCTCGTGTGCGCGCTCGCGTCCGGCTGCATCACCGCCGTGACCACGATCAAGCTCCAGCCCGACGGGAGCGGCACCATCGAGCAATCCATGGCGATGAAGGCCGAGATGGCCGGACAGCTCGCGGCCATGACCGCGGGCATGGGCGCCACGGAGCAACAGCCGGGCGCCGCGCCCGCCGTACCCGAGATCTTCTCGGAGAAGGAAATGCGCGAGGCGGCAACGAAGTACGGCGAAGGCGTGACGTTCGTCTCGAGCAAGCCCATCAAGACCGGCGATCTCGTCGGGCGTGTCGCGACCTACAAGTTCGCCGACATCACGAAGGTCCGGATCAACCAGAAGCCGCCCTCACCGTCTCCCGACCACGGCGCCCCGAAGGCGGCGGAGGACGTCCTCTTCAAGTTCGCGCGCCAGCCCGGCGGCACCTCGCTTCTGACCGTGGTCTTTCCCGAGCAGGCGTTCGACAAGGCGAAGAAGACGGGCGAGAAGAAGGCGGCCACCAAGCCGGATCCGGCGCAGCTCGAGATGGCCAAGAAGTTTCTCGACGGGCTGCACATCGAGATTGGCCTCGACGTGGCCGGGTCGATCGTCAAGACGAACAGTCCCTACGTCGAAGGCAACCGCGTCACGCTGCTCGAGATGGACTTCTCGCAGCTGATGTCGAACGACAAGCTGCTCTCGCAGGTGACCGAGCCCGGCTCGATCGAGGAAGCCAAGCAGCTGCTGGCCGGCGTCAAGGGCTTCAAGGTGAACCTCGACAAGGAAGTGACCGTCGAGTTCCGCTGACGCGGAGTGCGGAGATCCGGGCGCTCGTCAGCGCGCGCGCGCCGCGTCGAGCGCGGCCACGTACTGGCGGGCCAGGCTCGTGATCTCCCCGAAGTCCCCGCGCGCGATCGCGGCCCTGGACACGAGCTCGCCGCCGACGCCAACCGCATCGGCGCCGGCCTTCACGAACTCGCCAATCGTCTGGAGGTTCACCCCTCCGGTCGGGCAGAGTGGAATCGCAGGGAAGGGCCCCTTGAGCGCGCGCACGTAGGCAGGGCCGCCGACGGCGCTGGCCGGAAAGATCTTCACGATGTCGGCGCCCGCGGTCCACGCGGTGAGCACCTCGGTCGGAGTGAGCGCCCCCGGAAGCACCGCCGTCCTGTGAGCGCTGGCCGTCTCGATGACCTCGGGTACCAGCGCCGGGGTGACGAGGAACTCGGCTCCCGCATCCAGGGCGCCTTCGGCCATCGCCCGGGTAGTCACCGTGCCGGCACCCAGCAGCACGTCGGACCCGAAGCGCTCGGCGACAGCGGCAATCGCGGCAAGCGCATCGGGGACCGTCATCGTGATCTCCAGCGTGCGGATGCCGCCCTCGATCAGCGCCTCGACGATCGAGAGTGCCTGGGCCGACGAACCGGCCCTGATCACGGGGACGATGCCGCCGCGGCGCATGAGCGCCAGGACATCCGCCTTCGACCGTCCGGTTGCCATTGAGCGTGCGCTCCTGCGGAGAGAGGACCGGAGGTATGACCACCGGGTCCCGAAAAACGTAATCGGAGGTCGAACCGGCGACACGTCCCGCGCGGCCCGGGGACGAGAATACGCGAAAACATGGGCAATTGGCCCGTCTCCGGACGTGGCCCGATTCTGGCAACACCTCCCGTCCCCGGCCGATGGAGAACCGGCGAACCCGGGGCCCGGCGTTTCCGTCTATCTAAGTGTGAGATTGAGAGGCACTGTCATGAACCGCTTCGATTGGTCGTTTTCCGGTAGCGCTGAACTCGTATGCGGGCTGTTGCTCGCGGCCGTGATCATCGTCGCTGCGTTCGCGTGATTGTCGAGCGCGCGCGTGTCGACCGGGGACCTCACGAACGAATCGTGAGTCCTCGGTCGAACAACCTTCCCCGAGACTGAATCCCCCTACTGCGTCCCGCCGGCCGGCGCCAGGTAGCTCTTGCGCGCCCGCGCGTTCATCCCAGGCTTCGTCACCCGCACTTCCAGCTTGTGGACCTTGCCGTCGTTGGCCGGTGGGAAGCCGAGCACGTACTGGCTGTGGAGCTCCTGCGCCACGCGGGTGAACGTCGGGCCGAGCTCGTCGGTGCGCTTCAGCTCGAAGTAGCCGCCGCCTGTCTCCTCCGCCAGCTTCCGCAGCCCGCGGTCGGGGCGTGAGCGCACCTGCTGGGCGCCGTTGAAGTAGACGCTCTCGAGGCCGATGGCATAGATCATCGACTCCTCGGTCCGCGCGCGGTCCAGCACCTTGCCCATGCCGATCCTGCTGGCGGTGTCGTCGCCGTCGGTGAACACCAGCACGACGCGGCGGCCGCTGACCCGCTTCAACTGGTCGAGGCTCGCGTCGATTGCGTCGTACAGGCGCGTCGGGTTGCCGAAGTCCACGTCCTTGAGCGCGCCCACGAGATCATCCCGGTCGCCGGTGAAGTCACCCAGCGGGAACTGGATCTTGTCGTTGAACGCGCCCACCATGCCGCGATCGTCCGGCAGCAGGCGGATCACGAACTGCTCGGCCGCGGCCTGGAGCAGATCGATCGTGCCGGTCATGCTCCCGCTGGTGTCGAGCATCACGACCACCGAGAACGGCTCCGGCTCGTTCTGGAACAAGGTCAGCGTGACCGGCTGACCGTTGTCCAGCACCTCGAAGTCCTTCTGCAGCAGGTCCGGCACGAGGCGCCGGTCCGAGTCGGTCACCGTCACGTAGAGCGGCACGACCTGCGTGCCGGTCTTGAACGTGGGCTGTTGCGCGGCGACGAGGACCGGCGCGGCGGCCAGGGTCGCCCCGAGTGCAAGGCGTGTCAGCGCGTGGGGCATGAGAAGAGGGTAGCACCTGAGGCCGCCGCTGCATACCTGGCGCGCCCCCCGCTGCTGCCGTCGGCTATACTCGCCCGTCGCCCGGAGGCCGTCCCCCGGTCGCCGGCGGCGCGTGCCGTCCGGCATTCTGCCTTGCGACGCCGGATCGGTATTCCAGGAGGATTCATGCGTCTGACGAAAGGGGCCGTGCTCCTGCTGACCCTGCTGGCCGGCGTGCCCGCGGCGGCCGCCCAGGAGCTGTGGCCCGGGAGCGCCCACGATCCGCGGATTCCCACGCTCAAGGCCGTCACGGGGCACGATTTCGGCGAGGAGATCAGCTCGACGGAGGAGATCACGGTGTACCTCCAGGCGCTGGCCCACGCCGCGCCCGATCGCACGCGGCTCGTCGAATACGCCCGCACCTGGGAAGGGCGTCCGCTCCACGTGCTCGTGATTGCGGCGCCGGAGCGGATGGCGCGGTTGGACGAGATCAAGACCGGCCTGGCGCGCCTGGCGGACCCGCGCGGCCTGGCGCCCGGCGAGGGCGACCGCCTGGTCGCGGGTCTGCCCGTGGTCGTGTGGCTCATGCACGCGGTGCACGGGAACGAGATCTCGTCGTCCGACGCGGCGCTCGCCGAGGCGTACCACCTGCTGGCGGCCACCGGAGATCCGCTGGTCGAGGCGATCCTCGAGAACGCGCTCGTGCTGATTGACCCGCTCGAGAATCCCGACGGGCGGGCGCGGTTCGTGTTCCAGAACCGGTTCGGGCGCGCCGCCGCGCCGGATCCCGAGCGCCTCTCGGCCGAACACGACGAGCCGTGGCCCGGCGGCCGATCCAACCACTACCTCTTCGACATGAACCGCGACTGGTTCGCCCGGTCGCAGCCCGAGACTCGCGGGCGGGAGCGGATTGGGCTGGAGTATCACCCGCAGGTCGTCGTGGACCTCCACGAGATGGGCGGCGACAACACCTACTACTTCGCGCCGCCGGCGACCCCGATCAATCCCTACATCACGCCGTCACAGGTCCACTGGCTGGAGGCCTTCGGACGGGCCAATGCCGCGAAATTCGACGAGCGGGGGTTCGCGTACTTCACCCGCGAGGTCTACGACTCCTTCTACCCGGGCTACGGCGAGTCGTGGCCGATGTACCTCGGCGCCGTCGGCATGACCTACGAGCAGGCCTCCGCGCGCGGTCTCTCGCTGAAGCGGGAGGACGGCACGACACTGACCTACTACGACGGCATCCTGCACCACTTCACGTCCGCGCTGACGACGATGGCGACGGCGGCGGCACACCGGACCGAGCTGCTGACCGACTACCTGGAGTACCGGCGGAGCGCGGTCGCGGACGGCGAGAAGTCCGGCACCCGCGACTACGTCCTCGTGCCCGGCCAGGATCCGACGCTCGCACGCCGGCTCGCCGTCAGCCTGGCGAGCCAGGGCATCGAGGTCAGGCGCGCGCAGGAGGCGTTTGCCGTCGGCTCGCGGCAGGTTCCGGCCGGCGCCTACCTGGTGGCCAACGCCCAGCCGTCCGGCCGCCTGCTGCGCAACTTGCTCGAGCCGCAGGTGTCGCAGGGCGAGGCGTTCATCAAGGAGCAGGATCGCCGGCGCAAGAGGCGGATGGGCGATCAGATTTACGACGTGACCGCCTGGAACCTGCCGATGCTCTTCGACGTGGACGTCATCCGCGGCACCGAGCCGCTGACGATCAGGACGACGCCGGTCGATCCGGGCGCGGAGCTGCCGGCGGTGCACCTGCCCGCGGCCAGGGTGGCCTACGCGATGCCGTGGGGCGCCGGCGCGGCCATCGCAGCGGCCGAGGCCCTGCGCGACGGGCTGCGCGTCCACCAGGCGCTCGAGTCGTTCACGACCGCCGGGAGGACGTTCCCGGCCGGCACAGCCATCTTCCGCGTGGCCGGCAATCCCGATACGCTCGCCGGGACCTTGTCGGAGCTGGCGACCAGGACGGGAGCCGAGATCGTGCCGCTCGACAGCGGCTGGGTGGCGGAGGGGATCTCGCTCGGGTCCGAGCAGGTGGTCCCGTTGAAGTCGCCGCGCATCCTGCTGGCCTGGGACGAGCCGACCCGGAGCCTGTCGGCGGGGTGGGCCCGCTACGTGCTCGAGCGACGCTATCAGATGCCGGTGACCGCGGTCCGCGTGGACTCGTTCGAGCGCCTGAAGCTCGAGGACTTCGACGTCCTCGTCCTGCCGCAGGGCAACTACCGATCCGGGCTGGGGGAGCAGACCGTCCAACGGCTGCGCGACTGGGTGCGGCGCGGCGGCGTGCTGGTGACGCTGGGCGAAGCGTCCCGATGGGCGGCCGACGATCGCGTCGGGTTGCTCGACGCCGCGCCGGAGCTCAGGGATGGGCGGCCCGACGTGGACGAGAAGGACAAGGACAAGGACAAGGACAAGGACAAGGACAAGGACAAGGAAGAAGAAGAAAAGGGCGCCGAGAGCGGCAAGCCCTTCGACTACGAGAAGGCGGTCCTGCCCGAGCGCGAGCCGCCGGAGAACACCCCGGGGGCCGTCCTCCGCGTGAAGATGGACGACGAGAGCTGGCTGTCGGCGGGCACGGACGGAGAAATCCAGGTGATGGTGGACGGGCGCCGCGTCTTCACGCCCATCCGCCTGGACAAGGGCACCAACGCCGGCGTCTACGAGGCCCGCGATCGCCTCGTGGCCTCGGGCCTGGTCTGGGAAGACGCGCGGGACCTGCTCGCCGAGAAGGCGTACCTGATCGACGAGCCGCTCGGTCGCGGCCGTGTGGTGGCGTTTGCCGAGGACCCGAACTACCGCGCGTTCGCCGAGTCGAGCGAGCTGCTGTTCATCAATGCCGTGTTGCTGGGGCCGGCGCAGTAGCGCCGTCCAGCGCTTCGATGGTGGCGGTTGACGGCGGCTCGTTCGCCAGCCGCGCGGCGACCGCCTCGGCTTGCGTCAGGACGCGGAGCACGTTCAGCCCGGCCAGCTTCTTCAGGTCCGCGTCCGACCAGCCGCGGCGAATGAGCTCGGCGAACAGTGCCGGATACGTGGAGACGTCCTCGAGTCCGACGGGCGTGACGTCGATCCCGTCGAAGTCGCTGCCGATGCCCACATGGTCGACGCCGGCCACCTGACGGATGTGGTCGATGTGATCGGCGACCATGGCCAACGTCGCCTTCGGCGCGGGGTGCGCCTTGTCCCACGCGTCCATCCCGGTGGTGACCGCCTGGGCGTCGCCGGGGTGCGCGGCCTCGAGTCGCTGCTGTTCGGCTCGCTGGGCCTGGTAGCGCGCGCCGCCCTCGGGTGCCACGAACGCCGGATAGAAGTTCGCCATTACGACGCCGCCGTTTGCGGGCAGCTGGCGCAGGATCTCGTCTGGCACGTTGCGCGGATGGTCGCAGAGGGCGCGCGCCGACGAGTGCGAGAAGATCACGGGCGCGCGGGCGATGCGCAGCGCGTCGGCCATCGTGTCCGCCGACACATGGCTCAGGTCCACGAGCATCCCCAGCCTGTTCATCTCGAGGACGACCTGCTCGCCGAACTTCGTCAGCCCGCCGTGCGCCGGCGTGTCGGTGGCCGAGTCGGCCCAGGGCGTGTTCTTGCTGTGGGTGAGCGTCATGTAGCGCGCGCCGAGCGCGTACATCATCCGCAGCGCGGCGAGCGAGGAGTTGATCGAGTGCCCGCCTTCCATGCCGATGAGCGAGGCGATCCTGCGGGCCTTGAACGCGCGGTCCACGTTGGCGGCGGTCAGCGCGAGGGTGAAGGTGTCGGGGTACCGGTCCACCATCCGACGGACGACGTCGATCTGCTCGAGAGTGGTGGTGACGGCCGAGTCGCCGGCCAGGGTGGCGGGGACGTACACCGACCAGAACTGCGCGCCGAGCTCGCCGGCATGGAGCCGCGGGATGTCGGTCATGATCGACGGCTGGCTGGTCCTGAGGTCCAGCGCGGCGAGGTCGCGGCCGGGGCTCTTCTCGCGAAGCGCCCACGGGTAGTCGTTGTGGCCGTCGATGAGCGGGGCCTGCCGCAGCAGCGCCTTGGCGTGATCGAGTCTGGTGACAGCGGCCGGGTCCTGCACGGCGGGGGTCCCGGCCAGGGTGATTGCGGCGAAAGCGACCGCCGCGGCCGTCGTTGAGACCGATGACGAGCTGATCATGCGGCCCATTGTGTACCACAACAGCACACGGCGGAGCCGGTGGGGACAGTCCCCGATCTCCGTGGGCCGTGGGGACAGGCCCCGATGCTCCCGGCAGTTGGGGACTGTCCCCGATCCGCGCGCATTTGGGGACTGTCCCCGATGGTGGGAGAGGGCAGCCGGTATACTCGATCTTGTGCCGGAGAAACCGCCGACGACGGTCGCCCTGCACTGGACGGGCGGGCTGGCGTTCGAGATCACGTCGGGCGACCGCCATGCGGTCACCGATGGCGACGGCAAGGCGGGACTCTCGCCCGTCCAGATGCTGGCGGCCTCGCTGGCCGGATGCATGGCCAGCGACGTCGCCTGGATCCTCAGCCGCGGTCGCCAGGACGTCCGTGCCCTGGACGTCACGCTCACGGCCGACCGCGCGCCGGAGGACCCCCACCGCCTCGTCGCCGTCCGCGTACACTTCGCCGCAACAGGCGCACTCAACCAGGTTCAGCTCGATCGCGCGATCGCGCTGTCGCACGAGAAGTATTGCTCCGTGTGGCACACGCTCCGGCAGGACCTGCCGCTCGAGCTGACCTCCAGCATCACCCCGGCTTCGTGAGCGCACGCAAACCCGGCCGACTGGGATATCTCGACTGGCTGCGCGGGTTGACCGTGCTGATCATGATCGAGGCGCACACGTTCGACGCATGGACCCAGCTCTCAGAGCGCAGCCGGCCCGCGTACAGCCGGCTCATGCTGCTTGGCGGCATGGCCGCGCCGCTGTTCCTTTTCCTGGCCGGCGTGGCGGTCGCCCTCGCCGGCGCGGCTCACCTGCGCCGAGGACGCACGGTCAGGGAGGCGGCGACGCGCGTGGAGCATCGCGGGTGGCAGATCTTCGGATACGCGTTCCTCTTCAGGCTGCAGTCCTACGCCCTCGGAGGCTTCGCCGCGCCCGCCAGCGTGCTCAGAGTGGACATCCTGAACGTGATGGGACCCTCCATTGCGGCGACGGCCGCCCTGTGGGGAGCGGCATCACGGCGATCCGTCCGGGCGATCCTGCTCTGCGCGGCCACACTCGCGCTCATCGGGTGCACGCCCTGGATTCGCCAGCTGCCCGGCCTGGCCGTGCTGCCCGGCCCGATCGAGGCATATCTGCGCCCAGCGCCCGGTGCCGGCACTTTCACCCTGTTGCCCTGGAGCGGATTCGTGCTCGCCGGAGGGGTCCTCGGCCTGGCGCTGGATGGCGCCTCGTCGTCGCGATGGTGGCGCCCCGGCCGCGTGCACGCCGCCCTCGCGCTGACCGGTGGCGCGCTCATCGGCCTGGGGATCTGGTCGGCCGGGCGGCCCATCCTCTTCCCCGGCGCGCAGTTCTGGACGACCTCGCCCACGTTCTTCGGCATCCGGCTTGGCGCCATGATCGTCCTCGTCGCGGCATCCTGGCTGTGGGAAGCGCGCCCATGGCGCCTCTGGCGCACGAGCCCCGTGGCGCTGCTCGGCGTGGGATCCCTCTTCGTGTATTGGGTGCACGTCGAGCTGGTGTACGGCGTTGCGAGCCGGTCGATCAGGCACCAGCTCACGCTGGAGCAGTGCGCGATGGCCTGGGCCGGCTTCAGCCTGGCGATGTACGCGCTACTGCTGGGCTGGAACGCGTCTGGTCCAACACGGAGTTGGTTGAAGGGAGAAGTAGCAAAGCTATTTGATTCAATAACTTGGCAGGAGCGATCCGCCGTCGGACGCTGATGCGTCCGCGCTCCCGCCGCCGACTGGTTTCAGCCGGCTGCCGCACACCCGTTGAGATCGGTGCATCGTGCCGATACAATGCCGCACCTTTGTAACGAGGTGCGGCTTCAAGGCCGGCCGCCCTCCAACGGACACCGACATTGCCATGATCAACGTCGCCGCTCTCCGGATGCAGCAGTTTGGCGTGCAGTTCTATCAGGCGTCGCTCACCGCCAAGGACATCGACAAGCTCGTGCGATTCGAAGTGCTGAGCTATGCCGACCAGACGCACGCGCCGGTCCGCGGCGGGCGCCGGGGAACCGGCCCCAAGATCAACTGGGACCTGCTGGAGCGCCGGATCGCATCGAGCGACAAGGCGTACCAGCGGCAGATCATCCGCCGCAAGATCGACGAGCTCGTGCAGTACTACGATCAATGCCGGCAGGCCCGGGACCTGCCGTCCATCCCCGGCGCCGTCATCATCTCGTGCGACGAACGGCTCCGGTTCGAGCCGGTCTCGCCAGGGGCCTCGGCCGGAACGCTCAAAGTGCCCGAGCGCGAGGGCATCCTGCGGGCGATCGACGGGCAGCACCGGCTGCTGGCGCTGCACGCCGCCCTGGATCAGATCGGGCAGGAGCCGTTCACCGTCCCGGCGATCATCTTCGACCAGCTCCCGGAGGACCACATCGTCCAGATGTTCGTGACGATCAACGCCAAGCACACGCGGCTGAACGCGTCGCACCTGGTATCGCTCTCCGGCCGGCAGCTCTATCGTGACGACAACCTGGCGGCCGCCCACGACGTGGTCCGCGCGCTGAACGACCGGGAGGACTCGCCGCTCTATCAGCAGATCAAGCTGCTCGGCGTCGGTCGCGGCAAGGTGGCGCAGGCGCCGCTGGCGCAGGAGCTCAAGAAGCTCCTGTCGAGCGATGCCTTCGGGACGGGCAGACGTGCCGAGGATTTCCGGGAGGAGTCGAAGCGATTCTTCGTGAACTACCTGAAGCAGGTGGCGCAGGTCTTCGGAGCGGCGTGGAACGGCCGCAAGTACAGCATCCGAAGCGCCCCGGCATTGCGGGCGTTCATCCGCGTGGCGCCCGATGTGATCCGCCGCCTGGATCAGGAGCGCGCCGATCGCGCCGACTTCCGCGCCATCGGTCGAGTCATCGCACCCTGGGGCCGGCGCATTGGCGATCTTCGTTTCGAGACGGAGGGCGCGTGGAAGCGCAACGGCTCATCCGTCGAGCAGCTCGCCAAGGAGCTGCGGCTGGCTCTGCAGTATCCCGAAGGGGCCGGCATTTGATTGCACCGGGCACCTGCGGAGCCAAGACACGGCATTCGGCTGGACACCGGCCCGGACGCGTCTGGACACCAGCCGGAACAGAATCAACGTGTCGTATAGGGATGACGAGCGCACCACGTAACGTGTAGTTTCTGGATGTAAGTTCGACACCTATGTAAGTCCGAGAACGGTCCTGCACCTGAGGGATCGACGCCGTTCGGACGAATCCAGCTGAAATGCGAGCGGCACGCCCTTTGCTCAACAAGGCGCCAGTCAGCGGTCCGATATTACGGCAAGGGCGCCGTGATTGTGCTGGGGAGCCGGGTCGCTGGCAAAAGGGCATCGCCTCTGGTGGTGCCCTTTTCTTTTGTCCGCAAGACTTCTTCCCCGGACGGCGAGACTTCGCGTGTACGTCGACCTGAACGCCGACGTCGGCGAAGCCGCAACGCCCGCCGCTCGGTCCATAGAGCTCGCGCTCCTTCCGTTCGTCACCTCCATCAACATTGCCTGCGGCGCTCACGCCGGCAACGCGGCGACCATGCGGCGAATGCTGGAGGCCAGCCAGGCGGCAGGCATTGCGGCCGGTGCGCACCCGGGGTATCCGGACCCCGAGGGCCAGGGCCGGCGTCCGCTGCGGCTGACACGCGCCGATGTGGTCGCGATCGTTGCCGAACAGATTTCGACACTCGCCGCTCTGGCCGCCGCGCTCGGCATCTCCCTCAGACATGTGAAGCCGCATGGCGCGTTGTACAACCAGGCGGCCGCCGACCCGGAGCTCGCGCTGGCGATTGCCGAGGCGGTGAGCGGGACACAGCCGTCCCTTCGCCTCGTCGGTCTCGCGGGCTCGGCGTTGCTGCAGGCAGGCCGTCGCGCCGGGCTGGCTGTCGCTGCCGAGGGATTTCTGGATCGTGCCTATCGCCCCGACGGAACCCTGGTACCCAGGACGGAACCGGGAGCGCTGATTACGACCGCGGCCGAGGTTTCGGCGCAGGCCGTGTCGATAGCCGTCACGGGACGCGTGAAGACGGCCGATGGTTCGTGGCTGGCCGTCGCCGCCGACACGTTGTGTGTGCATGGTGACACGCCGGGAGCGGTGGATCTTGCCCGGCGAATCAGGGCCGATCTCGATCTGGCCGGCGTCCAGGTGCGTGCGCTCTGATGCGCGGAGTCCCGTCGAGCGCTCACCGTGCCCTGGTCGCCGCCGCGCTTGGCTGGATGCTCGACGCGATGGACGTGCTCCTGTACGCCTTCGTGCTCGACCACATCCGGATTGCGCTGGGGATTGGCGACAGCCTGAGTGGCGTCCTGCTCGCGCTGCCGCTGGCGGCATCCGCACTCGGCGGGGCCCTGTTCGGATGGCTGGCCGACCGTATCGGCCGGACGCGTGCGCTCACCTGGTCGATTCTCGTCTACGCCGGTGCCACGGCCGCCTGCGGGCTGGCCCAGTCCGCCTGGCAGCTCGGTCTCGCGCGCGTCGTGGTGGGCCTCGGCATGGGCGGGGAGTGGGCCACTGGCGCGGCGTTGGTCGCCGAGACGTGGCCGGCCGAGCATCGCGGCAAGGCGCTGGGCATCATGCAGAGTGCGTGGGCCATCGGCTTCGCCGCGGCCGCTGCGCTCAACGCGCTCGTGCTGCCCCGGTTCGGGTGGCGCGCGGTGTTCTTCGCGGGCATCGTGCCTGCGCTCGTGGCGTTCTGGATCCGGTGGGGAGTGGCCGAGTCGCCGGTGTGGCTGGCCCGTCAATCGAGCCGCGCGCCTCGCGCGTCGGCCGCAGCCCTGTTCGTCGGATCGGGTGCACGCCTCACCTGGACGGTCACGGCGATGAATACGCTCACGATGTTCGCCTGGTGGGGGTTGTTCACGTGGATCCCGTCCTATCTCGGCCGCCCGGTTGCGGAAGGCGGCGCCGGTCTCAGCCTCGTGAAGTCCTCGCTGTGGATCGGCCTGATGCAGGTCGGCATGTGGCTGGGCTATGTCTCGTTCGGGATCGTCTCGGATGCCGTGGGTCGCCGGCCGGCGTATGTCGCGTACCTGCTGGCCGCGGCCGCGCTTGTGCCCGCGTACGCGGCGTCAGGGGCGCGTGGCCTGCTGATCATCGGCCCGTGCCTGGCATTTTTCGGGACGGGATACTTCAGCGGTTTCGGCGCAGTGACGGCTGAGCTGTTCCCCACCGAAGTACGGGCGACAGCCCAGGGAATCACGTACAACTTCGGGCGCGGCGTGAGCGCGCTGGCCCCCGTGACGGTGGGGGCGCTAGGGGCCGCCTACGGCCTGGGCGCGGCGTTCCTGGTCAGCAGTGCGGCATTTCTGCTCGCCGCCGTCCTGTGGCGCTGGATTCCGGAAACCCGCGGCCGCCCCCTGGCCTGATTGCGGGGGTATAGTGGCGTCATGGCTCGCGTCACGCTGAACGTCAACGGCACTGACCGGGCGCTCGACGTAGACCCCGGAGCGCGACTGCTCTGGATCCTGCGCGAAGACCTCGGGCTCACCGGCACGAAATACGGCTGCGGAGAAGGGCAGTGCGGCGCCTGCACGGTCCTCGTGGACAACGTGCCCGTCCGCTCCTGCACGGCGCGCGCGTCGCTGCTGGCTGGACGACGCATCGAGACCATCGAGTCGATCGCAGAGGACGGCCGGCTCCATCCCGTTCAGGAGGCCTTCCTGCACGACGAGGCCTTGCAGTGCGGCTACTGCACCCCCGGCATGATCATGGCCGCCGTCGGCCTGCTCCGCGGCACGTCCTCACCCTCTGACGCCGAGATCATCAAGGCCATGGACCACAACATCTGCCGCTGCGGCACCTATCGGCGGATCCTCTCCGCGATCCGTCAGGCCGCCGCCACAGGCGCAGGGCGACCGCGATGAGCGTCGAGATTGAACGCTACGAGCTCGAGGAAGACCCGCGCTACCGGTTCGCGTTCGACCGGCGCGACTTCCTGAAAGGCCTGACCGGCGGTGTGGCCGTCCTCCTCGTGGCCACCCGCACCGACGCCCAGGAATCCGGCCGCGGGCACGGCCCGCAGGACCGCATGCCGGACGAGGTCAGCGCCTGGCTGCACGTGGCCCCCGACGGCGCCGTCACCGTGTTCACCGGCAAGGCCGAGGTCGGCCAGAACATCCGGACATCGCTCACCGAAGCGGTAGCCGAGGAGCTCCACGCCGAGCCGTCCGCGATCACGCTCGTCATGGCGGACACCTCGCGGACGCCATACGACGCGGGCACGTTCGGCAGCCGCACGACCCCGATCATGAATGCGCAGCTCCGGCGCGTCTCGGCCGCCGCACGCCGCCTCCTCGTCTCCCGTGCCGCGGAGCGCTGGAAGGTGCCCGTCGAGGCCGTTCACCTGACGGCTGGACGCCTCACGCGAACGGGCGTCGCCGACACGTTGTCGATCGGCGAGCTGACCGCCGGCGCGCCCCTCGTCGCGGTCGTGCGCGACGACGAGCCCACGACCTCCCCGACGGACTGGCGCATCGCCGGCACCTCGCTGCCGAAGGTGGACGGCCGCGCCTTCGTCACGGGCCGCCACGAGTACACCTCCGACATCTCACGGCCGAACATGCGCATCGGCCGCGTCATCCGGCCGGCGCACTTCGGCGCGACGCTCGCGACCTGCGACGTGTCCGGCGCTCAGGCCATCCCCGGCGTCCAGGTCGTCAGGGAAGGCGATTTCGTCGGCGTCGTGGCGCCCGACACGGCCACGGCGGGACGGGCGGCCGCTGCCGTCCGCGCCACGTGGACCGGCGGCAGCCAGGACTCGGATCGCACGCTGTTCGACGACCTGCGCCGCACCGCCGAGCCCGCCTCCGGGCGCGGCAGCCACCTGGCCGGCGACGTCGAGGCCGCCGCAGCCGCCGCGTCCCATCGCCTGGACGCCACCTATACGGTCGCCTACATCGCGCATTGCCCCCTCGAACCGCGGGCGGCCGTGGCGGAGTGGAACGGCGACCGGCTGTCGGTCTGGACCGGCAGCCAGCGGCCGTTCGGCGTGCAGGCGGATCTCGCCGACGCGTTTCACATCCCAAGCGACCGGGTGCAGGTCGTCGTGCCGGACACCGGCTCTGCCTATGGCGGCAAGCACACGGGCGAGGCTGCGATTGAAGCGGCCAGGCTGGCGCGCGGCTGCGGCCATCCCGTGAAGCTGGTCTGGACGCGGGAAGAGGAGCTCACGTGGGCCTACTTCCGGCCCGCCGGTATCATCGACGTCCGAAGCGCCGTCGGCGCCGACGGCCGGATCTCCGCGTGGGAGTTCCACAACTACAACTCCGGCGGGTCTGGAATCGAGACCCCGTACGACATCGCGAACCAGCGGATTGCCTTCCACCCGGCACGCTCGCCCCTCAGGCAGGGCTCGTACCGCGGCCTTGCCGCCACGGCCAACCACTTCGCGCGCGAGTCGCACATGGACGAGATCGCTTCGGCCGTTCGGGCCGATCCGCTGGCCTTCCGGCTCGCGCACGCGAGCAACACGCGGCTCACCGCGGTGCTCCGGGCGGCCGCGGATCGCTTCGGATGGCAGACGCGGCAGCGCGGAGCGGGTCGCGGCTTCGGTCTCGCCGGCGGCACCGAGAAGGGCGGATACGTCGCCACCTGCGCCGAAATTGCCGTGGAGGGCGACATCGTCCGCGTGGTGCGCGCCGTGAACGCGTTCGAGTGCGGCGCGATCGTGAACCCGAACGGCCTGCGGAACCAGGTGGAGGGCGCCCTGGTGCAGGGACTGGGCGGCGCGCTCTTCGAGGCAATCGCCTTCGAGGAGGGGCGCATCACCAACCCGCATTTCGCGGATTACCGCCTGCCGCGCTTCAGCGACCTGCCGGCCATCGACGCGGTCCTCGTGAACCGTCCCGACCTGCCGCCGGCCGGCGCCGGCGAGACGCCGATTGTCGGCATCGCCCCGGCCATCGGCAACGCGATTTTCGACGCGACCGGCGTCCGGCTGCGCTCGATGCCGCTGGTGCCCCAGGGATTGCCGAAGACCTCGTCGTCCCGCTGATCGGACGACGCCTCAGCCGGCTCCGCTCCCCTTGCGCGCCCGCTGGTACACGAACGACACGGCCAGCAGCACGAGCCCGACACCCAGGAAGCCGAGGATGCGGTACAACCCGCCAAGGGCGGACAGGTCCGCGAGGAACACCTTCAGCACCGTCAGGCCGAACAGGGCCATCGCCAGGTACCGGATTGGGGCGTAGTCCCACCGCAGGCCGACGGCAATGAAAGCGCTCGCCGAGAGCGCCCAGATGAACGACAGCGCCAGGCTGCTCGCGAAGCGGGCGTCGGCCGACATGTCGCCGGCAAGCGTCCAGTACACCTCGTTCTCCGCCGACAACGCGATCACCACGAGGGTGCTCGCCGCCAGCACGGCCAGCGCCCGCCCGCTGCGACCCTCGGCAAGGACCGGAGGTCCGAGGCGGCGATACGCCCACGCCACGCCGTAGAGCACGCCCGCCAGGAACGCGCCCATCGCGAACGGCTCGTCCCCGAAGAGCACGAACACCGTCGGCGTCGCCGGCAGTGACAACACCAGGTACCTGGCGATGGCGGACGCGAGGAGCACGCCGCCCGCCAGCCGGAACCATCCCTGCGCGAAGCGCAGACCCAGGGCGACCACGAGGCCGCCCTCGATGCCGATCGCGACCGTCAACCACCGCCCGTCGAGCTTCAGCGCGCACGCGACGGTCAGCGCACCGATGCCGACGGCCAGCGCGTGCCACGAGGACCGGCGATCGGGTGCGCGCAGCGTCCACGCCAGCAGGCCGTAGCCCAGCCCGACCAGCAGGGCCGCCGAGGGAGTCGATGCCACGGCGACGTTCTCCAGCGCGAGATAGAGCGCCGCGACGAGCAGGTACCCGTTCAGGTGCAGCAGGATCGTCTCGAGCGCCGTCAGGCGCCGCTCCCGTCGGAACACGATGTCGAGCTGCGCGGTGAGGTGGAGGGCGAAGATGCCGATCGAGCCCACCAGGTTGGCGACGAGCCAGTGCCTGGATCCGTGCGCCGACAGCCACGCCAGCAGCGGAGGCGCCACCGCGCCCCACGCAATCACCCGCCACCCGGCCACATCGGCCCGCGCCGAGGCTGCAACGACGACGAAGGTCACGGCGATGAGGTACACGAGGGGCGCGACGCCGTGGCCGTCCAGCACCGCCAGCGACGCGACGTGATACAGCGCCGGCCCGAGGGCAAGCGTCCACGACACGCCGCTCCGCCATCCATGCCGCTTCACGTGTGCCGCGAGGATCGCCGTGAACTCCGCGCAGAAGATGGAGAGGAACACCTCGGTCCGCAGCCACTTGCCTGGTGCGTAGAACGTCGCGCCCCAGGCGGCGACGGTCAGCCAGGTGGCCGCGAAGCTCAGGACGTTCAGCGCGTGCCAGTCCCGCCGTGCCGCGAGATACACGGTCCCGCCGACCAGCAGCGCGTCGTACGAAAACAGCGCGACCTGCGCGTCGGTGCCTCCTCCGACAAGGAACGGCGTCGCGAACCCTCCGCCCACGCCCATCACGGCCAGGCCGACTGCGTTCTGCCGGTCCGCGAGCAGCGCCGCGGCGATCGTTATCGCGACGAGCAGCGTGAAGGCGGGCGTTCGGCCGATCAACCCGTAGAAGACGAACGCCGCGTACACCGACAGGTAGAGAACCGCCAGCCCGCCGCCGCTCAGCACCTGACCGTACGCACGGTAGCCCCGGCCCGAAAAGCGATGCCCGGCCGCCACGAGCGTGAGTCCCGCCGCCATCCCGAGGCCGACGCGCATGGTCTCGGTGACCCACTGGTTCTCGAAGGCGTACTTGACGAAGAAGGCGAGCCCGAGCACGAGCACCACGGTCCCGACCCAGAGCATGAGCCGACCGCCAATCGCGTCCTCGAGCCGCACGGGGGTCGCTGCGGCCGCGGCGGGCCCAGGCGGGGCAGGCGCGGGCGGGGGAGGGGCCGGCAGCGGAGGAAGGGGAGGCCCGGGAGCGGCCGCGGCGACCGGGGGGTGCTGCGCGGCCGTGACACGGGGCGTCGCCTCACGTGCCGCGGCCATTCGCTCCCGTTCCTCGAGCGCCGCCAGCCGCGCCCGGAGCTCGCGCAGCTCCCGTCCGAGCCGGTACGTCCGGGCCCACGACACGATCGGGAGCAGCACCAGCACTCCGGCCGCGATCACCACCGACAGCAGTGCAAGGACGAGCGTCACCGTCACCTCCGCGCCCGAGCGCGGCGCCGCCGCCGAGTGTACCATCGGCTCCCGGCGTATACTTGTCGGCCGTGCGGGCGATCCGCCTCCTGCTCCTTCTCGCCCTGGCGTCCGCCGGCGCGTCCTGCCTTGTCGTCAGCCTCCACCCTGTCTACGACGCCGACACTCTCGCGTTCGAGCCCGGGCTGGTCGGCACGTGGACGAGCGACGAAGACCACGTGGCCGTCACCTTCGATCGTGGCGAGTGGCATTCGTACCACATCGCGCTGGACGATGACGGCACGGTGACGCGCGTGTCGGCGAGGCTCACCCGGGTCGGAGACCTGCAGCTGCTGGACGTCGAGCCGCTCGACGGCACGGAGCTGCCGCCGCTGCAGCTGGCCGTGCACACCCTGTACAGGATCGCGATCGACGGGGATACGCTGACGCTCGCCTCCCTCGACTACGATTGCTTCTTCGCCCTGGCGAAGCAGGCGGACACGGGCCTGCGGCTCGTGCTCGACGAGCGCAAGAACGCGGTCATCACCGCGACCACCGGCGACTACCGGCGCTGGCTGGAAGCGCATCAGGCCGACGCCGGCCTGTTCGACGACCCTGTGGCGCTCAAGCGGAAGGGGCCCTGAGCGCGTGCCGCACGTCAGGCGGCCGACACGTGCTGGCGAACCAGCTCCCGACGCAGGACCTTGCCCACGAGACTCTTCGGCAGCTCGCTGCGGAACTCGATCGTCGTCGGCACCTTGAACGGCGCGAGCTGCTCGCGGCAGAAGTGGCGCAGCTCGTCCTGCGTGACGCTGTGGCCGGTCCGGAGCACGACCCAGGCCTTCACCGCCTCGCCCTTCAGCTCGTCGGGTACGCCGGCCACGCCGGCCTCGACGACCGCGGGGTGCTGTGACAGGATCTCCTCGACCTCGCGCGGCCAGACCTGGTAACCGCTGGTCTTGATCAGGTCCTTCTTCCGGTCTGTGAGGAAGACGTAGCCCTCCTCGTCCATGTAGCCGATGTCCCCGGTGTGCAGCCAGACCTGGCCGTCGGCGTGCCGCCGGAGCGCCGCCGCGGTCTCGACGGCATTGCGCCAGTAGCCTTTCATCAACTGCGGCGCCGAGAGCACGAGCTCGCCTTCCTCCCGCGGGACGAGCCACCGCTCCCCGGTCTCGGTGTCCACCACCGCGGCCCGCACGTCCGGCAGGGGCAGCCCGATCGACCCGATCTTGGCGCGGCCCTGCATCGGGTTGACGAGACACGCCATCATGCCCTCGGTGAGCGAGTAGCCCTCGATGATCCGACCGCCCGTGAGCTGCTCGAAACGCTCCTTGGTGGCAGCCATCAGCGCCGCCGCGCCCGAGAACGACACCTTGAGCGACGAGAAGTCGATCCGGCCGCGCTGCACGTCGGGGTGGTTCAGCATCGCCTGGAACAGGGTGGGCACGCTCAGCATGAACGCCGGCCGGATGCGGTGAATCGTGCGCAGGACGTCGCCGACGTCCCGCGGGTTGGGCACGAGCGCCAGCGGGCTGCCGCTGACGAACCCGAGGCCGATGCCGCCGACGTTGGCGTAGACGTGACAGAGCGGGAGCGGCAGCAGCACGATGTCGCGCCCGGCGTCGAAGGCCGACCGTGTCCAGCGTTCGAGCTGCGCGCCGGCGCACGTGTACGCCTTGTGCTGGCCCACGACGCCCTTCGGGGTGCCCGTCGTCCCGCCGCTGGCGAGGACGATCGCGTCGGAGTCGGCCGTCAGCGCGGGACGCGGCACGGTCGCGCCCGCATGGCGGGCGAGCAGATCCTGGAAGCGGTGGTCGCCCGGCGCAAGCCGCACGCGGTGTCCCTCGCGCCGCTCCTTGAACAGCGTGAAGAGCAGGGCCAGGTGCGCCGGCAGGTACTCCTTGATGTTGGTCGTGACGACCAGCTCTACGGCCGTCTGCGGCTGCACCGCCTTCAGCCGGCCGTAGACGCGGGTCATGGCCACGGCCAGCCGGGCGCCGCTCGTGCGGAGGAGCCCGGCCAGCTCGTGCTCGGTGTAGATCGGGTTCAGCGCGACCACCACGGCGCCGAGCTTCCAGACGGCCAGCTGCGCGATCAGCCACTGCGGGCAGGTCGGCAGCAGCAGCGCCACCCGGTCGTTCGCGCGCGCGCCGAGGCCCTTCAGCCCGGCGGCAAAGGCGTCGCTCAGCCGATCGAGCGCCCGCCACGAGATGCGGCGCCCCTTGAAGACGAGCGCCGTGGCATCCGGCCGTTCCGAGGCATGGCGCTTCAGGATGTCGAGCAGCGTGCCGTCCGGATAGGGAATCGACGACGGGACGTCCGGATCGTAGTGGGCGAGCCACGGGCGCTCGGGCATGGTGCCCAATCTATGTCCGGACGGCGGGGGATTCAAGACGGGAGACCGGCGGCTCACTCGACATGCACGCGGGGCCGGCGGTAGGATAATACACATGAAACGTACAAATCTTGTGCTCGACGAGCACCTGCTGGAGGAGGCGGTGCGGGTGAGCGGTGAACGAACCTATTCCCGCACGGTCGAGCGGGCCCTGCGAGACCTGATCCAGCGGGCGAAGGCGAGGAAGATCCTCGACCTGGCCGGATCCGGCCTGTGGGAAGGCGACCTGGCCGTCGTGCGCGAGGACCGCGGCGTCTACAGGACCCGGCGCCGTGGTGCTCGTTGACACCTCGGTCTGGATCGAGGTGTTCAGGAAGCCGGCGCGGCTGCGGCTGGAGGCAGTGGTCGACTTCGACGACGTGGTGACGTGCCTGCCGGTGGTACAGGAGGTGCTGCAGGGATTCCGCGACGAGGCGGCGTTCCTCGTCGCGCGTGATGCGATGACCGCGCTCCCGCTCGTGGAGTCTCCGCTCGCCGCGCCGGTGTTCGAGATGGCGATCGATCTGTACCGGGTCAGCCGCCGGGCCGGCGTGACCGTCCGGTCGGGCGTCGACTGCCTGATTGCGGCCTGTGCGATCCGCCACAATCTGACCGTCCTTCACCACGACCGCGATTTCGACGCGCTCGCGCGCGTCTCGCCCCTCGACAGCCGCCGCATCTGAGGCGCCTCGACGTCAGGTCCGGGTTCGAGCCGGTGCCACGTCGGCGCGGCTACTCGAACAGCAGCGTCAGCAGCGCCTTCTGCGCGTGCAGCCGGTTCTCGGCCTGATCGAAGACCACCGACTGCGGGCCGTCCACCACCGATGCGCTGACCTCTTCGCCGCGGTGGACGGGCAGGCAATGCATGAACACCGCGTCCGGTGCGGCGGCCGCCATCAGCCGGTCGTCCACCTGGAATCCCGCAAACGCCTTCAGCCGCGCCGCGGCCTCACGCTCCTGGCCCATGGACGTCCAGACGTCGGTGTAGACGGCCGACGCGCCGCGGACGGCCGCCACCGGGTCGGCAAAGGTTTCCAGGGCGCCGCCCTGCCGGGCGGCGCTGACGATCGCGTCCTGCACCTGCCCGGGCAGCGCGTAGCCGGCCGGGGAGGCCACGTGGACGCACATGCCCAGCATCACGGCCGCGTGGGCAAGCGACGTGGCCACGTTGTTGCCGTCCCCGACATAGGCGACGGTCCGCCCCGCCAGGGTACCGAAGCGCTCGCGTAGCGTCAGCAGGTCCGCCAGCGCCTGGCAGGGGTGCTCCTCGTCGGTGAGCGCGTTCACCACGCACAGGCCTGGCGCGGCCGCTGCGAACTCCTGCACGGTCTGCTGTGAGAAGGTGCGGATGATGACCGCATCGACCCAGCGTTCCAGGTTGCGCGCGACGTCGGCGACCGGCTCTCGGTTGCCGAGCGCGACGTCGGCCGGGATCAGCATCGGCTCGCCGCCCAGCTCCCGGATGGCGATCTCGAAGGTGACGCGGGTGCGGAGGGACGGCTTGTCGAAGAGGAGCGCCACGTGCCGGCCTGCCAGGGGCGTCATCGCCTTGCGCCGGCCGGCCGCGCGGGCGCCCTTCAGGTCGGCGGCCAGCCTCAGACAGCGTTCCAGCTCCTGGACGTCGAGGTCGAGCAGCGAGATGAACGACCGGGTTGGCGTCGACGGCGGCGGGCCCCCGGAAGCGGGCTTGGCCGCGCGCGTGCGAGAGGTGGCCCTGAGGGCAATCGGTCGGCTCATGTCCGGTACTCCCCATTGATGCGCACGTACTCGGCGCTGAGATCGCACGTCCAGACGGTCGCCTCGCCCGCGCCGCCGGTACCGAGGTCGATGTCGATGGCCACATCCGCGCCGCCGAGCAGGCGCGCCGCGTCCGGCGCGCGCTCGTCGAAGGGCTGGCCGTCGGCGAAGAGCACCACGCCGCCGATGGCCACGCGCGCGCGATCCAGCACGAACCGCGCGCCGGACCGCCCGGCCGCCGCAACCAGGCGGCCCCAGTTGGGATCCGCGCCGTGCACGGCGGTCTTCACGAGAGGCGAGTTCGCGATCGTCTTGGCCGCGCGCATGGCTGCCTCCGGCGACTCGGCGCCCCGCACGTCAATCGCGACGAGCTTGGTGGCCCCCTCGCCGCCGCGGACGATCGCGAGCGCGAGCTGCCGCGCGACCGCCTCGAGCCCAGCCGCGAGCGCCGGGCAGCCGCCCTCGTCGATCGTCACGCCGCTCGCGCCGCTCGCCAGCGCCATCACCGTGTCGTTCGTCGAGCACTCGCCGTCGACGGTGATCGCGTTGAACGTGCGCCCCGTCGCCTCGTGCAGCGCCCGGTGCAGCAGCCCCGGAGGGACCGCCGCATCCGTCGTCAGAAACGCCAGCATCGTCGCGAGCATGGGCTCGATCATGCCGGCGCCCTTCGCCATGCCCCCGACGTGAAACGCGCCCGCCGGGGTGTCTACCCGCACGGCATGCACCTTCGGGCCGAGATCCGTCGTGAGAATGCCGCGGGCGGCCGCCGCCCCGTCGCGCGACAGCGCCCCGACCGCCTTGCGTGCCCCGGCGAGGATGGTCGCCCGGTCCAGGTGCACGCCGATGACGCCCGTGGACGCCACCAGGACCTGATCCGGTCCGCAGCCGACGAGCGCCGCCGTCTCCGCCACGGTCGCCTGCGCCGTCTCGAGCCCCTGCGCTCCCGTGCAGGCGTTGGCGCAGCCGCTGTTCACGATCACCGCGCGGGCCCTGCCGCCGCTCGTGGCCAGATTCGCGCGCGACACCTGGACCGGCGCGGCCTGGACCTGGTTGGTCGTGAACAGCGCGGCGGCCGAGGCCGTCGAGTCGGCGACGATCAGCGTGACGTCCGGGGCGCCGGATGCCTTGATTCCCGCCGCGACGCCTGCGGCCGTGAAGCCGGCCGGCGCCGTGATGCCGCCGTCGAGGGGCGTGATCGTCACGCGGCCGCTCCGCGGCGCGCGACCTCGTCCAGGGCCAGCCGCATCGCGGCCTGTCCGCAGCGCCGGAAGAGCGCGCAGCCGGCACAGTCGGTGCCGATTTTCTCGGGCAGCCAGGCATGCGGCACCAGGGAAAAGCCGAGGCGCGCGAAGTAGCCCGGCTCGTGGGTGAACGCACACACGGACCGGAAGCCGGCCAGCCGCGCCTCGCCCGTCAGCGCCTCCACGAGCACGCGCCCGAGGCCCAGCCCGCGCAGCCGCTCGTCCAGGACCAGCGACCGCACTTCGGCAACCGCAGCGCTGAGCGGCGCCAGCTCCGCGCATCCGACGACATCGCCTGCGTCCTCGATGACCAGGAACCGGCCGGCGTGCCGACGGATGTCCTCCTCCGTCCGAGGCAGCAGCCGGCCCGCGGCCTGATAGCGGGCTATGAGCGCCTGGATCGAGGCGGTGTCCGGCGCCGTCGCGCTGCGGAGCACCAGACCCGCACCGGCTGCGAGCTGCCGCGCCGGAACGAGCGCGGCCACGGCGGTCGCGGTCATGCCGGGCTCCCCGCGACCGCCGCCATGGCCGCCTCGAGCCGCGTGATGGCCAGGTCCACGTCGCCCGCGCCAATCGTGAGCGGCGGGAGGAGGCGCACGACCGTCTTTGCCGTCGCGTTCACCAGCAGCCCCAGCGGCCGCGCGGCCTCGACCACCGCGGCGGCGGGACGATCGATCTCCACGCCAATCATGAGGCCCGCGCCGCGCACCTCCCGGATCATCGGCTGGCGTCCGGCCAGGTCGCGGAGCCGTTCGTGAAACCGCGCGCCCACGCGCCGCACGTGATCGAGGAGGCCGCCCTCAGCCAGCTGATCGACGACGTAGATGCCCGCGCGGCAGGCCAGCAGGTTGCCGCCGTAGGTGCTCCCGTGATCGCCGGGCGACACCGCCGCCGCGATCTGGTTCTTCAGCAGCGCCGCGCCAATCGGGACGCCGGAGCCGAGCGCCTTGCCCACGGCCATCAGGTCCGGCGACAGGCCGAGCACCGGCGAGTAGAAGGCGTGGCCCGTCCGCCCCAGTCCGCTCTGGACCTCGTCGGCGATGACGAGCGCTCCGGTCCGGGCGGCGGCCGCCGTCACGGCCGCGGCGAATGCCGGCGACAGCGGCCGGACGCCGCCTTCGCCCTGGATGGGCTCGAGGACGATGGCTGCCGTCTCGGCCGTCACCGCCGTATCGAGCGCGGACGGATCGTCGGCGTTGACGAAGGCCGCGCCTGCCAGCAGCGGCGCAAAGGGCTCGCGGTAGTGCGGATCGGCGGTGAGCGACAGCGAGCCGAACGTGCGTCCATGGAACGCGCGCGACAGGGCCACGAACCCGGTGCGCTGCCGCTCGCCGCGCGTGAACCAGTACCGTCGCGCGAACTTGAGGCACGCCTCGACGGCCTCCGTGCCGCTGTTGCAGAAGAAGGCCCTGTCCAGGCCCGACAGCCGCGACAGCTTGTCGGCGAGCTCGCCCTGGTACGGGTGGAAGAACAGGTTCGACGTGTGGACGAGCACGGCCGCCTGCTCGGCGATGATCTTCGCCAGCCCCGGATTGGCGTGTCCGAGCGACGCCACGCCGACGCCCGACGTCAGGTCGAGATACTCCGTGCCGTCGAGGTCCCACACGCGCACGCCCTCGCCGCGCACCAGGACAATGGGCGCGCGATTGTAGGTCTGCAGGACGTGCTCGGCCTCGAGCCGCCGGATCTCCTCGCTCGTGTGCGTCGTTGTCGCTGTCACGTTTCCCCCTCGCGTCACGATGCCCGCACGATCCGTGTCGCCGGCAGGTCCCCGGACCAGCCCTCGAGCGCACGGACTACCGTATCGGCCTCGCGGCCGTCCACCAGCACGACGTCTTCCACGCCCGCGACGATCGCATCGCGGGCGGCCCGCAGCTTCGCGATCATCCCGGCGCTGGCGACCCCCGACCCGATCAGGCCGTCAGCCGCCGCCAGGTCCAGCGACGGAATCGGCCGCCCGTTGACGTCCAGCACGCCCGGCGTGGCGCCCGCAATCACGAGCCGGTGCGCGCCGATCCGGCCCGCCAGGTGCGCCGCGAACGTGTCGGCGTTCACGTTGTAGAGCAGCCCGTCGTGCCCGAGCGCCAGGCTGGCCACGACCGGCACGTACCCGAGCGCCAGCAGGTCCGCCAGCAGCCCGTGACGCCGATGGCCCACCGGCACGCCCACGCGGCCGAGGTCCACGTCGGTGCCGTCCACGGCCCTGTGCGGGGGCGCCTTCTCGACGCGGACGAGGCTGTCGTCGGCGCCCGTCAGGCCCACCGCCCGGCCGTCCGCGTGGTTGATGGCGGCCACGAATCGCGTGTTCACCGCGCCGGCCAGCACCTCGACGACGATGTCGAGGGTGGCCGCGTCGGTGACGCGCAGCCCGTCCACCTGCCGCTTCGGGATGCCCGCACGCCCCAGCGCCGCGTCGATCTCGCGGCCGCCGCCGTGCACCACCACGAGCGGCTGTTCCACGCCGGCGATCGCGCGGGCCAGCGAGGCCAGGCGTTCCGGCTGCTCGAGCAGCTCCCCTCCGAGCTTCAGGACGGCCGCCGGCATGTCAGAGAAGGCCGAGCCGCTCGTCGAGCCCGAAGGCGACGTTGAAGTTCTGCACGGCCTGTCCGGCGGCGCCCTTCAGCAGATTGTCGAGGCACGACACCACGACCAGCCGCTCGGTGCCCTCGTCCAGCCGCCAGCCGATATCGCAGAAGTTGGTGTGCGCGACGTGCTTGATCACCGGCAGCGCCGCCCCGCGCAGGCGCACGAACGGTGATGCCGCGTACGCCCGCTCGAACACCGCACCCACCTGTGCCTCGGTCGTGCCCGCCGGCACGCGCAGGTAGATCGTCTCGAGCATCCCGCGGTCGAGGGGCACCAGGTGCGGAACGAACGTGACCGTCCGCCCCAGCTCCTGCTCGATCTCGGCCGCGTGGCGATGCGCGAACACGCCGTACGCCGACAAGCTCTCGTCCACCTCGCAGAAGTGCGTCCGCTCCGTGGGCGCCTTGCCGGCCCCCGAGACGCCCGACTTCGCGTCGATCACGATGTCGCCCTCGGCGAGCCCGGCGCTCACGAGCGGCGCCAGGGCCAGAACCGCGGCCGTCGGGTAGCAGCCCGCGCAGGCAATCAGGCGCGCCCCGGCCAGCGCGGCGGAGGTCCGTTCCGTCATGCCGTAGGCGGTGCCGTCGGGCAGCGCGGTCACCGCGGGGTACCACCGGGACCGGGTGGCCTCGTCCCTGAGCCGGAACGCGCCCGACAGGTCGAAGACCCGGCGCCCGCGGGCGAGCAGCGGCGGGGCGATGTCGGCGGACGCGTCCTCGGGGAGGGCCAGGAACACCACGTCGCACTCGGCCAGCCGGTCGAGGTCGAAGGGCTCGAGCGCGCCCGTCCACACGCCGGTCAGGGCCGGCAGGGCGCGCGCGCCGTCAGCGCGCGTGGAGCCCATCGCGCGTGCCAGCCGCACGCGCGGGTGCCTGGCGAGCAGGCGCACCAGCTCCTGCCCCGCGTACCCGGTGGCGCCGGCCACCCCGACCGTGATGTGCTGCGCGTCGCTCATTCCGCCAGTGGATTTATGCAACAGAGCGGATAAGTATACGTCAGTGGCGAGACCAGATCAATCTCATTCGGCAAATTTACACGACGCCGCTTGCACGCGAACGACGAGCCCTGTATACTCATGCGTCTGGCTGGATATTTATGAAAGGTCGCCGGCAGGCCCTGATCCTCGAGCTCCTCGGCCGCGAGCCCGTCCGCAACCAGGAACAGCTCCGGAAGGGCCTCCAGGCGCTCGGCGTCGTGGCCACGCAGGCGACGCTGTCGCGCGACATCAAGGAGCTCGGCCTCGTCAAGCGCGCCTCCGACGGCGCCTACCAGCGCACCGATCAGCCGCCTCCGCAAGGCGGGAACAGCGCCTCGGCGTTCAGCCGGGCCGTCAGCGAGTTCGTCACCCGGGTCGACCGCGTGCAGAACTTCGTCGTCCTTCGGACGGGGCCCGGGCAGGCGCACGCGGCCGCCGTGGCGATCGATCGGGCGCAGCTGGCCGAGGTGGTCGGCACGATTGCCGGCGACGACACGATTTTGATCATCGGCCGTGACCCCAGGACCGCGCGGTCGCTCGGGGATCGGCTGAACGGCCTCATTCGCCTCTGATTCCGGAGATTCTCCGTGCCTTCGAGCGCGCCACTCGTTCTCGCCCATGCCGGCGGCCCCTCGGGACCGGCCACCATCGGACGGCTCCGCGAGCGGACCGGTCTGGACGTCGTCACGGTCACGCTGGACCTCGGGCAGGCGGCCGATCTCGAGCACGTGGCCGCTGACGCCCGCGCCGCCGGAGCGGCCCGCGCGCACGTGATCGACGCCCGCGAGCGACTGGCGTTGGACGTGCTGCTGCCGGCCCTCCGTGCGGGAGCCGGCTGGGGCGATGCCCCACCGGGACCGCGCACCCTGGCGCGACCCGCCGTGGCCGCGGCGCTCGTCGAAGTCGCCCGCCTGGAGTCGGCCGCGGTGGTCGCCCACGGCGCCGCCGGTGCCGGATTCCGCCGCCCTCGACCGGCTGATTTCCGGCTGCGCCCCCGATCTGCGGGTGATCCACGCGAAGGACCCGGCCGACGCCGATGCGCCGGCTGCGCAGGTCGTCTCGAATCTCTGGGGGCGCGCCGTCATCTCGGCGCCGGGCGCCGACAGCTGGCTCGTGCCGGACCGGGCGCTCTTCACCCGTACCGCCGAGCCCGCCGCGTGCGAGAATCATCCGGCAATCGTCGAGCTGACCTTCGCGCGGGGGATTCCGGTCGCGGTCAGCGGCATCCGGATGTCGTTCGCCGAGATTGTCGAGGTCGTCGACACCATTGCCGGCGATCACGGCGTCGGACGCACGGATGCGGTGTGCGGCCCGGTGGGCCGCCAATGGCGTGAGGTCGGCGAGGCACCGGCCGCCGCGGCGCTCTCGGCCGCGCTCGCCGCCCTCGAGCGGGCCGCCCTCGACCCTTCGCTCGTGGGCCTGAAGGCCAGCCTCGTGCCGGACTATCTCGCGGTGCTCCAGGACGGCGGCTGGTTCTCGGACACCCGCCGCGCGCTCGACGCCCTGGTCGACGCCGCCATGAGCGGCGTGTCCGGCACCGTGCGGCTGATGCTGTGCCGCGGCGCCTGCCGCGTGGTCGGCCGCGTGGTGCAGGCAGCTGCCGCCGACGGCGTCCGCCCGGACCCGGCCGCCCAGGCGGCCCTCTGAACACGAAGACCACGAAGAACACGAAGACCACGAAGAACACGAAGACCACGAAGAACACCAAGACCACGAAGAACACGAAGAACTCATGTCCACGCTCTGGTCCGGCCGCTTCGACAGTGAACCGAACGCCGCGGTGTTCGACTTCGGATCCTCGTTCCGCTTCGACCGCCGCCTCTTCGAGGACGACGTGGTGGGCAGCCTGGCCTGGGCGGAAGCGCTCGAGCACGCGGGCGCGCTCAGCGCGGAGGACGCGCGCGCCATCCGCGAGGCGCTCGACGAGATCCTCAGCCGCGGTCGGGAGGACCCCTCGTGGGTGTCCGGCCCCGACGAGGACGTCCACTCCTTCGTGGAGCGCCAGCTGGTCGAGCGGCTGGGCGACGTCGGCCGGCGGCTGCACACCGGGCGTTCCCGCAACGAGCAGGTGTCGCTCGACTTGCGGCTCTTCCTGCGCCGCCGCACCACGGAGTTGCAGGCGCGGCTGCGGCGCCTGATCCGGGCCTTCCTGACGCTGGCCGAACAGTGCGGCGACGCGCGGATGCCGGCGTACACGCACCTGCGGCGCGCCCAGCCGGTGCTCATCGCGCACTTCCTGCTCGCCCATGCTGCGGCGCTGCGCCGCGATCACGGACGGTTCCAGACCGCGGTCACGGAGGCGGATGCGCTACCGCTCGGCTCGGGCGCCGTGGCCGGCACCAATTACCCGATCGACACCTCGGCGCTCGCCCGGCGGCTCGGCTTCTCGCGCGTGGTCGCCAACAGCATCGACGCCTCCGCCGACCGCGACTTCGTCTCCGCGTTCCTGCACGCCTGCGCGCTGACGATGGTGCACCTCAGTCGCTTCGCCGAGGACATGGTGATCTTCAGCGGCGAGGAGTATGGGTTCTTCGAGCTGTCGGACGAGGCGTCCACCGGCAGCAGCATGATGCCGCAGAAGAAAAATCCCGACCCGCTGGAGCTCGTGCGCGGCAAGACGGGACGGGCCATCGGCCACCTCGCCGGCTGGCTGGCGACGATGAAGGGGCTGCCCAGCGGCTACAACAAGGATCTGCAGGAGGACAAGGAGGCGGTCTTCGATGCCGACATGACCATCGCCGGCTCGGTCGAGGCGGTCGCCATTGTCGTCGAGGGCCTGAAGGTGAACGGCGAGCGCGCCGAGCGGGCCGCGGCGGGCCTGCTGCTGGCCACCGACGTGGCCGACTACCTGGTCGGCAAGGGCGTGCCGTTCCGCCGCTCTCACGAGCTGGTCGGCGCGATGACACGGCGGCTGCTCGCCGAGGGGCGGGACTTCGAATCCCTGCCACTGGCCGAATGGAGGGGCTACTCGGAGCTCTTCGAGGCGGACATCGTCGACCGGGTGACGGCCCGGGCGTCCGTGGAGGCGCGCCGCACCCCCCAGTCGACCCATCCCGGCGCCGTACAGGCCGCCCTGCGCGAGCTCGGCGACTGGATCGGCCAGGCCGAGCGGCCCGCGCCGGCAGCCTTGCCACCGACGGAAAGCCTTTGCTAAACTGCTTCGGCCGCACCGTCGCGACCATTCCAGCGCAGAGACAATCTTGCGAGTCCTTCAGGGGGCTTGATGCAGCAGCGCCAGCCTCGGCTCGGTGATATCGTCGACGACTACTGTCCACGCGAACGCCGCGTCACCAATCACGCCGTCGTCGCCATGGTCGGCGACGAGGTGAAGCAGACCCGGTGCACGACGTGCGAGGCCGAGCACGAGTACAAGCAGGCCAGGATTCCGCCCCAGCGCAAGAAGAAGGAGGCGGAGGGCGCCTTGTTTCAACAGGTGCTGGCCGGGATGCCCCGCAAGGTCGCTGCCGTCAACCCGCCCGAGTCCGAGGGTCCCATCGACAGCGTCGACCCGAATCCCGAGCCCCTGACGGCCTCTCCCGAGGAAGAGCCCACGCCCCAGGCCGACGAGCCGGTCGAGCGGGAGCTCGAGTTGGCGGTGCATCGCCCGCTCATCCGCGCCACCTTGCCGCGCCTGACCGACGACCCGCCGCAGCGACGCGAGCCGGAGTTCACGATCCGGGATCCGCAGCTGACACGGCCCGGCAGGTTCGGCAAGAACGGCTTCCGCGGACCCCGCCCGGGCGGACAGGGCCAGGGACAGGGACACGGACACGGACACGGCTTCGGGACCAACGGGAATCGCACCGCGGGCGGCAAACGCCACGGCGGCGGCGGCAATCGTCCCGGCGGCGGCAGGCCTGGCCAGGCGGCGCAGGGAAACCGCCCGCCCAGGGCCGGCGGCCACGGGCACAATCGCGGCGGCAAGAAGTCCCCGCGCTGACCGTGCGCTAGCCCCCGCCGGCGGCCCCCGGACCCGGGCGCTCATTCCGGGTAGACTTTCCCCATGAGCGAATTTGCGGGCAAGACAGGGCTCGTCATCGGCGTGGCCAACAAGCGCTCGATCGCGTGGGCCATCGCGCGCGCGGTGTCGGGCGCCGGGGCGCGCCTGGCCCTCACGTACCAGGGTGAGCGCCTGGAAGAGAACGTGCGCGAGCTCGCCGGCGAGCTGTCGGATCCCGTCATCCTGCCCCTGGACGTCACCAGCGACGAACAGATCGCAGCGGTCGCCAGAGGCTGCCGCGAGGACCTCGGCGGGCTCGACTTCCTGGTGCATGCGGCGGCCTTCGCGCCGCGCGAGGAGATCACGCGACCGTTCCTCGAGACCTCGCGGGAGGGCTTCCGCGTGGCGCTCGACATCAGCGCCTATTCGCTCATTGCCGTGACCCGCGCCCTGGCACCCCTCATGGAGACGCGGGGCGGTGGAAGCGTCCTGACGCTCACGTATCTCGGCAGCGACCGCGTCTTCCCGAACTACAACGTGATGGGAGTGGCCAAGGCGGCGCTGGAGTCGTCCGTGCGCTACCTGGCGGCCGAGCTCGGCCCGAAGAACATCCGCGTCAACGCGATCTCGGCCGGCCCCATCAAGACGCTGGCGGCCTCCGGCATCGGCGGGTTCTCGAGCATCCTCCAGGTGTATCGCGAGCGCGCGCCGCTCAGGCGCAACACCGAGACGGCGGAGGTCGGCGACGCGGCGTGCTTCCTGCTTGGCCCCGCCGGGCGCGGCATCACCGGCGAGGTCCTGATGGTGGACGGGGGCTACAGCACCATGGGCCTGTAGCATCGGCGCCGCCGGCGAGCCGTGTGGCTCAGCGCTCCTCCAGGCCGACGCGCAGGGCGCGCGACGCCCACTCCTCGACGCGGATGCGCGACGAGGAAATGCCGAGGTCGTGCAGCATCCGCGGTACGTCGTGCACCAGCGACTCGGGCCCGCACACGAAACACAATGTCTCGTCGTCCTCGACGACCGTTTCGAGGAGCGCCCGGCTGATCCGGCCGCGGTCGCCGGTCCAGGACGGCCCCGCATGGCGGGTTGCGGTCCGCCGGTACCTCAGGCGGCCCGCCGCCCGGAGGGCGCGGAACTCGTCGTCGAACGCAAATTCGTCGGGCACGCGCGCGCTGTAGAGGAGTGACAGCCGCCATCCCGGATCGCCGCCGAGCGCCTGGTGCACCATCGCCCTGAGAGGCGCGATGCCGCTGCCACCGGCGACGAACAGGAACCGGCCCGCGTCCGGCCTGTCGGGGAAGCGAAAGGTGCCGAGGGGGCCCTCGATGTCGAGCCGTACGCCGGGCCCCAGCGTGGGCAGGTGCGAGCCGGCGGCCCCGTCGATCGTAACGCCGACGAGCAGATCGAGGACGCCGCTGCGCGCCACCTCTTCCGGGCCGGCAGCGATGGAGTAGGGTCGCCGCTCGCGCTGGCCGTGGAGGCCGACGAGCGCGGCCTGCCCGGCCGCGTAGGGAAAGGACCGGTCCAGGGCGGCCCGCACCAGCACCGTCCGCGGCGTCGTCGGCACCACTTCCACGATCGTGGCCGTCAGCAGCATGAGCATGGGGCGACGCCGACGGGAAGGGCCAGCGCCGGAAGGCCGGGCCTCCGGCGATCAGTGCGTGCGGTCGGTCGCGGCCTGTCTCGGAATCTTAGCAAACACGGACGGACGCTTCGCCGCGGGGGCGTCCGACGCGTCCGAGGTGGCGGCGCGTGCCTTCCGCTCGGCCTTGTCCTGGTACATCTGCTTGTCGGCGGTGGCGAGCAGCGTTTCGTAGGTCTCGCCGTCTCGGGGGAACACGGCGAAGCCGAAGGAGCTCCCGATCTTCACCAGCCGCCCCGGCCGCACCTCGAACGGGATGTCCTCGATCGCCTGCTGCAGCTCGCGGCGCTTCTGGTCGGCTTCCACGGCGCCGCAGCCCGACAGGACCACGACGAACTCGTCGCCCGCATAGCGCACGCAGATGTCGTAGGGGCGGATGCCGTTCCTGAGCACGCGCGCGACTTCGCGCAGGGCCTTGTCCCCGACGTGGTGGCCGTAGGTGTCGTTGATCTCCTTGAACCCGTCCAGGTCCATGACCATGAGCGACACCTCGTTGCCCAGGCGCTCGGCGCGCGCGAGCTCGCGCGACAGGTGCACGATCATGAACCGCGTGTTCGGCAGGCTGGTGAGCGGGTCGGTCAGCGAGTCGCGCTTGGTCTGCTCGAACACGATGGAGTTGTGCACTACGCCGGCGGTCTGCTCGGCGACGCGCTCGATGAGGCGCCGGTGGTCGTCGGTGTAGCAGCCGGCCTCCGTGTGGTACAACGCGAGCGCGCCAATCAGCTGATCCTCGAACACCAGCGGGCACACCAGCGCTGCCCTGAGCGACGTGGTGTCGCCACTGACGCCGGCGGCCTCCAGATCGGCGCTCGGGCGTGCGTTCGCCAGCGATCGCTGGTTGCGCCCCACCCAGCCCACCAGGCCCTGGCCGTTCGGGATCGAGAGCGGTTGCAGCAGCTCTGCGTCCACGCCGGTGGCGAACCGGCAGCGCAGCACGTCGCCGGCCTCCTCGTGCAGGAACAGGGCGCAGGACGCGTACGGCACGAGCGGGCTCAGCTTGCTGGCGATCAGGGCCATCGTGTCCGCCGTCCCGAGGCTCGTGCCCATCGTCTGGGCGATTTCGTAGAGCGCGTAGATTTCGCGGTGAGCCAGGGCGATGTCCTGGAGCACTTTCTGGGTTGCCGGTTCGGCGGTTCCCACGACGGGCGCGATGCGGCCGGTCGTGGCAAACGACAGGTGCGCCGGCTCGATCTCGCGGCCGGCCTCGGCCTCGAGGGCCGGCTCGAGTCGCAGGAAGGTCTCGACGATGGCGGGATCGAGCGCCTTGCCGGCCTCGTCCTGCACCATGGCCAGCGCCTCGGCGCGGGGCACCGCGTCGCGGAACGGGCGGCCCGACGTGATGCCGTCGAAGTGGTCCACCACCGCCAGGATCCGCGCGCCGAGCGGGATGGCTTCGCCGGCGATGCCGTGCGGGTAGCCCTTGCCGTCCCAGCGCTCGTGGTGTCCGAGGATCAGCGGGGCGACCGGGTACGGGAACCGGACGTTGGCGATGATCTCGGCGCCGACCTGGGGATGAATCCTGATCCGCTGGAGCTCGTCGGCCGTGAGGGGGCCGGGCTTCGAGAGGATGTGCTCGGGCACCGCCAGCTTGCCGATGTCGTGGAGGAGCGCCGCCGTCCGGATGCCCTGCACCTCGGCGGCCGACAGCCCGAGCTCGCGCGCCAGTCCGGCGGCGAACACCTGCATCCGCCGGATGTGCGAGGTCGCCGACTGGTCCTTGGCGTCGATGGCCAGCGCCAGCGCTTCGACCGTCGCCAGGTGCAGGTCCGACATCTCGCGCACACGCCGCTGCTCGTTGTCGATCCGCTCGAAGTACATGCCGTAGGTGCGGTGAATCAGATACAGCGGCACGACCAGGAGCCCCGCCAGCCAGCCGTTGCGGTCCGGGAGCACCGACACCCCGACCGACGCCGCGCCGGCGCCGATCACGAAGCCGAGCGCGCTCCACACGGCGTGCTCGTTCCAGACCTTCCGGAGCGGCTGCGAGGACTCGAGGCTCACCGCCGTGGCGACGAGCAGCGTGTTGAGCACGAAGTAAGTCATCGCGGCGGCGATGGCGGGAGTCTCCTGTCCCTGGAGGCCGGTGGTGAACGTGGCGAGGTGGCCGTCCAGCGCGCCGTACACGGCCCCGGCGGCGCACGCGGTGACGACGAGAACGGCCATGCTGAAGGCCGTCCTGTGGATCGGATTGCGGCGGGCCCTCGGAGCGGCCGCGCACTGCACCCACGCGGCCGTGGCGGCCACCACCATGGTGGCGTGCGGGCCGAGCAGCAGCAGCGTCGAGAACTCGAACGCGAACGAGAGCGACATCGTCGCGCCGTGATGCGACAGCGGCAGATCGACGGTGAAGATCGAGGCCAGGGCCGCGGCGGCGAGGAGCCCGACGAAAACGAGCGGGCTGGCGTAGCTGGCGCCAGGAGGTTGCGCCAGCAGCGCCGCCATGCCAATCGCGATCACGCCGCCGATGTACAGCCGTGTGGGGAGCGACTGATCGCGGAAGGCAGACTCCGAGGCGGTCGGCGACGTCGCCGATGCGCGGTGGACGGCTTGACTGGCTGAAAGCGCGAGGCTCATTCGTTCACGAGAAAGCCGCCCAGCGCCGCGGGCGCGCTGGTCGGTCCCGCCGGTCCCTGGGCGCGGCGGGACGAGACCCGAACCATCGTCGCAAAAGCAAGGCCGCTGCCACGCGGTTCAGCTGGGCCCAAGAACGTCTCAACATCCACAAAATCAGCGTGTTAGGAGGACAATGCGCCGGGAGGGGGGTGCGGAGGGCGACACGAGTTCACGCAGCGGGATGTCCCGAATCGGCACACGAAAGCGTAACGGAAGGCACAAATCGGTGCTTTCGCTGGCACAGCGCAGGTTTGTCGTTGTCCTGTTTTGGAGCACGCCTGCTGCGATTCCGAGAATTGAACTGGAAAATCGGCAGCCTATCGCGTCCCGTTTCGGGACATTCCTCGTGTGAGCCCGTACTCCTCGATCTTGCGATAGAGGGTGCCGCGGCTGATGGCGAGCAGGTCGGCGGCTTCCTTCTTGTTCCAGGCGACGAACTCCAGCGCGCGCAGGATGTGGGCGCGTTCGGCGTCCCGGAGCGTGGAGACGCGCGAGGGCTCGGCGCCGGCGGGCGGGGGGACACCGGCATTGAGGAACTCGATGTCTCCGGCGCGGATCAGTCGGCCCGGCGCCGACAGCGCCGCGCGGGACACGGTGCTCTCGAGCTCCCGGATGTTGCCGGGCCACGGATAGGCGATCAGCCGGTCGATGGCGTCCTTGCTGAACGCCTTGCCGTCGAGGGGGAGTCCGCTCGACGCGCAGTACCCGCGCGAGGAACCGCTGCGCCAGCACGGGGATGTCCACCGGCCGCTCCCGGAGGGATGGCAGGCGGATCGAAAAGGCGTTCACTCGATAGAACAGGTCTTCGCGGAAGCGTTCGTCGCGGACGAAGAGGTCCAGCGGGCGGTTGGTCGCCGAGATCAGGCGGAAGTCCACGGCGATGGATCGGTTTCCACCGAGCCGCTCGAAGCGGCGCTCCTCGAGGACGCGCAGCAGCTTGGCCTGGGCGACGATCGACAGGTCGCCGATCTCGTCGAGGAACAGCGTGCCCTCGTTGGCCATTTCGAGCCTGCCCGGCTTGCGGTCGTGGGCGCCGGTGAAGGCGCCTTTCTCGTAGCCGAACAGCTCCGACTCGAAGAGGGTGTCGGGGAGCGCGGCGCAGTTGACGGCCTGGAAGCGCGCGTGGCTCCGTCGCGAGAGATCGTGAATCATGCCCGCCACCAGTTCCTTGCCCGAGCCGGTGGGGCCGAGGATCAGGACGGAGATGTCGGACTTGGCCGCGGTCCGGATCCACTCGAAGACGACGAGCATCTTCTCGTCGCGGCCGATCATTTCGCGGAAGCGCTGGACCGAAGGCGACTGGTCCTCGGTGGAGACCGTGGCGCGGCCTTCCAGGAACGTGTCGATGAGGCGGATGGCGTCGGGGTGGCCGGGGCGGGCGAAGGTGAACCGCGCGGGCTCGCCCGACAGGCGTCGGGCGACGCCGAAGTCCACCAGTTCTCCGACGCAGTTCTGGACGTCGAGGCGCAGGCGGCCGAAGGCCGCCATCAGGGCGTCGAGGTCGAAGTTCTCCCCGACCCTCGCGGCCAGGAATCTCAGCAGCCCGGCCCTGAGCGGCGACTGGACGAGGGTCCGGAAGCGGGACTCGATATCGCTGACAGCGTCGCTCCCCACGGCCGCCTTATCGGTCGTGTTCCATTTTGCGACACCCCCCCGCATTTGGGGACAGTCCCCGATTCCCCGGGGCAATCGGGGACTGTCCCCAATGCGGAGGGTTGTGCTGTTCTGAGACGTGAACGCCGGGTGATACACTCGCCGCGTGCCGCACCGCGCCCCAGGGGCACCCGGCGACCGCAAGGGTCACTTCCTGTCGGGAAAGCCCATCAAATACTACCGACCCACTGGCAGCGCCGACATTCGCGCACTCATAGACGACGGCTTCCAGGCGTTCAACGCGGCCAGGCTGTCGGAGGCCTGTCACATCTACGCCGACAGGATGCTGGACCCGGCCAGCGACACCACCATCGGGCTGACCATCGCCGGCGCACTCACCCCGGCGGGTCTCGGCGGCTGCATCATCGAGCTCATGGAGCGCGGGCTGATCGACTTCCTGATCAGCACCGGCGCGAACCTGTACCACGACCTTCACTACGCCCTGAACTTCACCCTGCGCCGCGGATCCCCGTTCCTGGACGACCGCGACCTCTTCGAGGAGGGCGTCATCCGCATCTACGACGTCCTCTTCCCGGCGTCGGTCCTGCTCGAAACCGACCAGTACGTCCGCGACTTCCTCGGACGCTGCGGCCTCGACGGCCCCATCGCCACCTCGGAGCTGCACCTGCGCCTCGGCCAGGACCTGCTCGCACGCCAGCCTGGCTGCGAGGCCTACTCCGTGCTCGCGGCCGCTGCCACCTGCGGCGTCCCGATCTACACGTCGTCGCCGGGCGACAGCTCGATCGGCATGAACGTGGCCTATCACGAGCTGATGAACGACAGCCGCCTGATGATCGACCCGAACCGCGACGTCAACGAGATCTGCGCCCTCGTCCTGGCCGGCACGAAGAACGGGTGCGTGATCCTGGGCGGCGGATCGCCGAAGAACTTCTATCTCCAGGCCCAGCCGACCCTCTGGGAGGTCTACGGCATCCCGAAGGGCGGCAACGACTACTTCATCCAGATCACGACCGACCAGGTCGTCTGGGGCGGTCTGTCCGGCGCGACCCCGTCCGAAGCGGTGAGCTGGGGCAAGGTCAATCCGGGCGTGCTGCCCGATACGGTCGTCGCCTATGCCGACTCCACGATTGCCTTCCCGCTCTTCTGCGAATACGCGGTCGGGTCGCCGAACGGGCGCCGCGCTCGCAGGCGCCTCGTCGATCGACGCGACGAGCTCGTCGCCCGCCTGAAGCACGAGGCCGTCGCGGCCCACTCCTCCCGTCCCGACGTCGCGAGCTTCGAGACGATCGCCAACATCGACCGGGATCGCTGAACCCGCCGTGGGAACGCTGTTCGCCGAGCTGGCCGCGCACGCGGGATTACCCGAGAGCCCGCGGATCTACGCCGACGCCAACGTGCCGGCCGGCGTCGTCGCGTTCATGCGCCGGCGCCTGGGCTGGGACGTGCTCTACGTGATCGAGCACGACGATCTGCGGCGGGCGCCCGACCGCCGCCACTTCGAGCTGGCGCGGCAGCTCCACCGCACCCTCCTCACGCTGGACCGGGACTACCTGGACGATCGGCGGTTTCCTCCGGAACTGAACCCTGGCCTGGTCGTCGCGTGGGCGCCCAACGAGTCGCTCCTGACCCGTACGCTGGCCGCCCTCGATCAGCGCGTGTTCCGATCCGGTGAGCGGGCCACGCGTCCGGAGCTGCCGCTCGAGGGCCGCAAGCTCGTGGCGGACCCTGAATGGACGGGCGCCGCATGATGACCATCCTCTCCGGCGGCCGCGTGGTGCTCCACGATGCGGTGCTCGACCGCGCCTCGCTCGTGATCGACGCGGGCGGTCGCATCGCGGAAGTCCACGCCGGCCCGATTCCGTTCACCTCGTCGGCCGCCTGGCACGACATGTCGCACCGGCTGATCGTGCCCGGCTTCATCGACGTCCACGTGCACGGCGTTGAAGGCGTCGACGCGCTGGCCAGCGAGAACGGCGTGGCCGGGATCGCGCGCCGTCTGCCCCGCTACGGGGTCACGGGCTTCTGCCCGACGTCGGTCGCCTGCCCTCCGGCGGATCTTCGGCGCATGCTCGACGCGATCCGCGCGGCACGCACCGCCCCGGTGCCGCACGCCGCCCGCGTCCTGCCGGCGCATCTCGAGAGCAACTTCATCAACCCGGAATATCGGGGGGCCCAACCGGCCGCCTGCCTCCGGCGCCCGACCGCCGAGGTCCTGCCGGGCGTGCCGGACCGGCCGGCGTTCTCGGGCCAGGAGATCCTCGACGAGATCGCCCGCGCCCGCGCCGAGGTGGGCATCGTCACGATGGCGCCCGAGATCGTGGACGGGCTGGACCTCGTCAGCACGCTGACCGCGGCCGGCCACATCGTGTCGCTCGGCCACTCGGGCGCCACCTACGATCAGGGCCTCGCCGGCGTCGCGGCGGGCGGCCGCCACGCGACGCACCTCTTCAACCGGATGCCGCCGTTCTCGCACCGCGCCCCCGGCCTCGTCGGGGCCGTCCTCGATCGGCCCGAGGTTCGGGCCGAAATCGTCTGCGACGGCTACCACGTGCACCCGGTCGTGGCGCGGACGGCCATCGCGGCACTCGGTCCCGATCGCGCGATGGCGATCACCGACGGCACCGGCGGCGCCGGTCTCCCCGTGGGCACCAGCGTCCGCCTGGGGAGCCACACCATCACCATCCGCCCCGAGGCAGCATTTCTCGCCGACGGCACGCTGGCCGGCAGCACCCTGACGATGGATGGGGCGTTCCGGCTGCTGGTGAAGAAGGTCGGGCTCCCGGTGCCGGTTGCGGCCAGGCTCTGTGCCACGACCCCGGCAGCCCAGCTCGGGCTTGGCGATCGCGGCCGCATCGAGGCAGGGCAGCTGGCCGACCTGGCCGTCCTGGATGCCGATCTCCGGCCCGTCGCGACCTTCCTCGCGGGCCGGCTCTGGGAAGGTGAACCCCTCCCGGCCCGGCCTCGTAGTTAGGTAGGGATAGGGACAGGAACCCCGCAAGGCCAGGAGCTCACCATGCCCAATTCGCGCTCGACCGCCGCTCTGCTGGCGCTCGCCCTGGGGTGCAGCGCCGGCTGCTCCATCGACCTCGACGCGGCGCAGTACGTCAGCAAACAGGACAAGAACTTCACGGTCAGCGGCCCGGCCGACGTCGTCCTCAAGACCTTCGACGGGTCCATCGAGGTCACCTCGTGGGACAAGTCGCAGGTGGCCGTCACCATCGAGCGGCGCGCGGGAAACCAGGCCGAGGCGGATGCCCTCAAGGTCAGCACGCAGCAGGACGGCAACAAGATCGTCATCGAAGCCGTCAAGCCCGAGCAGGACGTCCATATCGGCTGGCACACCGGGCGATCGGTGGCCTTCGTGGTGCACGTCCCGCGAACGACGGACCTGACCGCCTCGAGCGGGGACGGCTCGATCTCGGCCTCGGGCCTCACCGGCACCGTCCAGCTCAAGTCCGGAGACGGCAGCATCAAGGCCGCCGACCTGACCGGCGACGTCACCATCCACACCGGAGACGGCGGAGTGGAGGCCAGCAACGTCACCGGTTCGCTGAATGTCTCGACCGGCGACGGCAGCGTCGCGATCAAGGGCGCGCCGAAGGGCCTGACCGCCCGCACCGGCGACGGCTCGGTGGACGTGGACGTCCTGAGCGGCTCGGCGCCGGCCGACGACTGGGACATCTCGACGGGCGACGGCAGCGTCAGCGTGTCGCTCCCCGCCGGCTTCAACGCGGCCCTCGACGCGCACACGGGTGACGGGGCGATTACCGCCGACGACTTCGGCCTGCATCCCTCACAGGACCGCAGGAGCGATCTGCGGGGCAATATCGGCAACGGCGGCGCCGCGCTGCGCATCCGCACCGGCGACGGCAGCATTCGCCTCGCTAAACATTGAGCATTGACGATTGACGATTGACGATTGGGCATTGCGGGATTTCAGAGCCGATCGGGCAGCGCTCTTCAATCGTCAATCGTCAATCCTCAATCGTCAATGCTCAATGCGTACGGCGCCGGGTCGTGCAGGCCGGCGGCCCTGAACGCGTCCACGCGCTCACGGCACTTGCTGCACGCGCCGCAGTGCAGGTACGCGACCCGCGCGCCGTCCTCGGCCCGCTGCGGGTTCATGCACGAGAGCGTGTGCTCGAAAGGGACGCCGAGCCCGGCACCCCGCCGGACGACGTCCTCCTTGTGGAGGGCGCGGAACGGCGCGTCGATCGAGATCGGCGTCGCCAGGCCCAGGCCGAGCGTGCGCGCCATCGACGCGAAGAACTCCGGCGTCGCGTCGGGAAACGGGTTGCCCGCGAGAGGACCCAGCACGATGCGCGCGATCCCGTGCTGTGCGCACCAGACACCGGCCTTCGCGAGCAGCGCGAGGTTCCGGCCCGTCAGGTACACGTCCTCGTCCGGCGTGTCGTAGGCCGGCGGCACGCCCCGAATCGCCCAGTGGGACGGCGGGTACACGTCGTCCATCGAGAAGTGCAGCGCGACCAGGGGCTGGACCGATCCGGCGAACACCGGCGCCGCCAGCAGCCGCCTGGCCGTCTCCCGCTCGGCCGCCTCCCACGCCAGGCCGACGCTGACGTACAGCGGCTGGACCGGACCCGATCGAGCTTCCTCGGCGAGCAGCACTGCGCTGTCGAGACCGGCGGAAAAGAGGACGGCAGTCATGTATCCAGGGAGTGCGACGATGGTCTCGAGCCGTGAGCCGTGAGCCTTGAGTTCTGAGAAGCGACCGAACTACGATCCAGTCTCACCATTCGGAACTCAAAGTCCAGACCTCAAAGCGACTCCAATGTACTCCGTCACCAAGAAAATCGACTTCTGCTACGGGCACCGGCTGCTCGACTACGACGGCATCTGCAAGCACCCGCACGGCCACAACGCCGTGGCCGAAATCGAGGTCCGCACCGATTCGCTCGACCCGCGCAACATGGTGTGCGACTTCAGCGACATCAAGCGCACAGTGAAGGGCTGGATTGACGCCGCGCTCGATCACCAGATGATCCTCCGCCGCGACGATCCGCTCGTGAAGCCGCTCACCGAGCTCGGCGAGCCCGTCTTTCTCGTGGACTCGAACCCCACCGTCGAGCACATCGCGAAGATCATCTTCGACTACACGCGATCCCAGGGCTTCCTCGTCGTCCGCGTGACGGTCTGGGAGACGCCCACCTCGTTTGCCAGCTACACGGGTGACTGACCGGCACGTGCTCGTCGCGTTCGACCTCGACGGCACGCTCGTGGACTCGGCGCAGGACCTCGCCAACTCGGGCAATGCCCTGCTCCGCAGCTACGGCGCCCCGCCGATTCCCGATGCCGACGTCGTGGCAATGGTCGGCGACGGCGCCCGCGAGCTGGTCCGGCGCCTCCTCGAGCGGCAGCGCGTCGGCGTGCCGCTGAACCACGCCCTCGCGCGATTCCTCGCGCTCTACGACGCGCGCCTGACGGCCACGACGCGGCCGTACGACGGCGTGGTGGACATGCTCGACGCCGTCTCCCGGATGGCGCGCCTGGCGGTCCTCACCAACAAGCCCTGCCGGGCCACGACGAAGGTCCTCGGCGGTCTCGATTTGCTGAAGTACTTCGGCCAGGTGATTGGCGGCGACGGCGACGTGCCGAGAAAGCCCGACCCCACCGGGCTTCGCCGCCTGGTGGCCGATGCCGCCGTGACCGAGGACCGAGCCCTCATGGTCGGCGATTCCCCGACCGACGTGCAGACAGCGACGGCGGCTGGCGTGCCGCTCTGCCTGGCGCGCTACGGGTTCGGCTTCGCCAAGGTCTCGAACGACGAGCGGGCCAGGGCCGCGCACGAAGTGGCGCATCCCTCCGAGATCACGGCCATCGTCTCGCGGCTCACGGCGCCCTGACGTTCCAGAGCGGCGCCTCGTACGAGAAGTACGTGAAGACGCCGACACTGGTGGACGCCGACGTCAGGGTCACCGGCAGCGCGGCGCCCAGGATGATCTGGGCGCGCCCCACGTTCCAGCCCCCCCGCACTCCCGGTGACACGATCGTGGCGGTGGTATGCGCCGTGCGCCCGGGCCCCGCCGGCGCATCCTGCCAGACGGCCAGCGACTCGAGCATCAGGTTCAGCATCGGCCGCACGCGATAGATCGCGCTCCCCGCCAGGAACGGGCTCGTCAACGCCACGTTCGGCATGGAGGGCGGCACCGGCGCCGTGGCTGCCGGCTCCGGGCGAACCCGGGGATACCACGTCAGGCCCGCGTTGCCGTGCAGGTAGACGTCGCGGAACTGCTTGCTGACGGGCAGGTTTACCTGCAGCCCCCACGCTCCCGTGCCGAGGGCCCTGGCCTCGTTTCCCGTCGGGCAGAGCAAGGTCAGCCGTGGCGCCACCGCCGGGCGCCCCGGGCCTTCCTCGAACAGCTGGTACCGGTAGTTGATCGCGATGTCGCCGATGCCCGTCGCACCGTCCAGTCCCGACACCGGAATCGTGTACGAGAGCTGGTGGCGCATACCCGGTACCGGCCACTCCTGGGTGAACGTTGCCGCCCAGCCGGCTCCATCCTGCTGGAAGACGGCGCCGAAGATCTCCTGCACGACGCCTGCCTCCTGGTTGAAGGCCTCTTCCACGAAGAACGAGTTGTCCTGGATCTCGAACGGGCGGCTGGAGTCGAGCGGTACGGGCCGTGTCGCGGCCGGGTCCGGCGCCTGCGCGATCGCGGTCGATGCGCCCAGCGCCAGCGCGCTGCCAATCAGTGCGACGACGCATCGCCCCATGTGCCCGATACTAGTGTCCCGGCCCAGTGATTCGCGACATAATTCGCGGGCGGCGCATCCCGCCTCGCGGCGTTGCTCGTCGCTCAGATATGCCCAATATCCTCGCTCCTTGCGCCTTGCGATCCGGGCGCGGCGCTCCGCGACTCATGCCACGAATCACTGGGCCGGGACACTAGCAGGCAACGTGTCGCTCCGTGACGCCCTGGCCAGCCCCGATCGAAAGGCGCCGTACGTCCGGCGCCTCTTCGCGACGATTGCCGACCGGTACGACCTCATCACGGTGGTCCTCTCCTACGGCCAGGATCGCCGCTGGAAGCGCCGGCTCCTCGACCTGGCCGGGCCGCTGACGGGCGTCCGGCTGCTGGACCTCGCCTGCGGGACCGGCGACATCGCCCTGGCCGCCGCCCGGCGCGGCGCGGTCGTCACCGGCCTGGACGTGACCCCGCGCATGATCGACCTCGCGATCCGAAAGGCGACCGCGGCGCCCGCCGGATTCCGCACGATTCGTCGTGGGCGACATGATGGCGCTGCCGTTCCCGGACGGTGCCTTCGACCTCGTCACGACGGGCTATGGCCTGCGCAACGTGCCGGCGCTCGACGGCGCCATCGACGAGATCGCCCGGGTCCTCCGGCCCGGAGGCCGCCTGCTGTCGCTCGACTTCAACCGACCCGGCGCCGCCCCGGTGCGGGCCGCGTACCACGCGTACCTGACGATGACGGGGAGCCTGCTCGGGTGGGTGCTGCACGGCAATGCCGACACCTACCGGTACATCCCCGAGTCCATCCGCCGCTACCCCGGGGCTCCCGCAGTCGCCAGGATGCTCGGCGAGAGGGGATTCCCCGGCGCGGGCTGGCGCCCGGTGCTCGGGGGTCTTCTGGCCATACACGTGGCCGACCGGAGTCGCCGCCTGTGAACTGCCGTGAAGCCGTGCGCAGTTGCCCCTACTGACCGGCCCTCCTCGGACCGAGATCTCACGCGGAGACCCGCGTGCACCTCGTTGACTCCTTGCTGGCAGCCATCGTCCGCGAAGACGGGGAGTCCCTGGTCCTGCACGTCGGGGAGCGGCCGATTGTCGTTGCGCCGCGCGGCCCCCTGGAAATCGCCTCGGCGGCGATGACGCTCGAGTCCATGGACGGCCTGCTCGCCGAGTTGCTCCGGCCGGAAGCGCAGCAGGCGCTGGCCGAGTTCGGGGCGGTCGAGGCGGAGCTGCCTCCCTCGCCGCTGGCGGCCGGGGAACAGTTCACGGTGGTTGCGGCCCGGGGCGGCGACGACATCTGGATTGAACTGCGGCGCAAGCGGCCCGGCGTGCCCCGCCTGAACGGCGACGAGACCGCCCTGCCCCCGCCGACGCAGACCGTCGCGACCCTGACCGCCCGGCCCGAGGCCGTTCCTCCCGCCCCGGAGGCCGCCGTCGTCCTGCCGATTTCCAGGAACCCGGCGCGGGGCGAAGCGCCCGGCAGGGTCCTGCCGGCCAGGCTGGCCGGCCTCGACCGGCTGCTGCGGCTGGCGGCGGCGCGGGGTGCCGAGGCGCTGTACCTCCTCTCGCAGTCCCGGCCGTCGATCCGGGTCGACGGTGAGATGATTTCTCTCGAGAGCGAGGCGGTCCTGGCGGCGCAGGACGTCGAGTCCCTCATCCTCGAGGTCATCCCCGAGCGGGGCGACGATCCCCTGTCCACCGGCAGCGAGTGGATCTGCGAAGTCGCCGACGTCGGGCGCGTGCGGTGCCTGGCGTTCCGCGATCACCGCGGCCCCGGCGGCATCTTCCGGATGATTCCGGCGCGCGCGCTCTCGGCCGACCAGCTCGGCTTGTCCCGCGAGATCCAGGCGCTCTCGGCCGAACCGGAGGGCCTGCTGATCGTCAGCGGACCCCGCGCGAGCGGCAAGTCCACGATGATTTCCGCCTTCGTGGACGTGATCAACCGCACGCGCAGCGCGCACGTGATCACCATCGAATCGCGTGTGAAGGTGGTGCACGAGAGCCGGAACGCGGTGATCAGCCAGCGGGAGGTCCGGGGCGGCGCCGACGAGCTGCTGGCCACCTTGCGCGGGTCACTGCGGGAGAGCCCGGATGTGCTCGTGATCGAGGACCTCCGCGCTCCGGACGTGATTGCGGAGACGGTGGAGGCCGCGGCATCGGGGTACCTCGTGATTGCCGGCGTTGCCGCGCCGAGCGCCCCGGAAGCCGTCGCGCGCCTGCTCGATCAGCTCCCGCTCGATCGCCGCGCGCACGTGCAGGCTGCCCTGGCCGCCACCTTGCGGGGCGTCGTCGCGCAGGTGCTGCTGAGGAAGACCGGCGGCGGCCGGGTCGCGGCGCGCGAGGTGCTGCTCGGAAGTCCTGCCGTGGCGACGCTGGTGGCCGAAGGGCGCCTGTCGCAGCTGCCGCTCGTCATGGAGGGCGGCCGCCGGCACGGGATGGTGCCGCTGACCGACGCGCTCGTGGGCTTCGTGCGGAGCGGCGCGGTCGACGTGCGCGAGGCGTGGCGCCGCGCAGCCGACCGCGGTGCGCTGCTCAAGGCGCTCAAACGCGAGGGAATCGATACGTCGTTCGTCGAGCGGCTCGCCTGATCCGCCCGCGCCGTCACGTGCGGCGCGCGGCGCTACTTCTCGACAAACGGGACCAGCGCTTCGGCCAGCAGGTCCATCACATCCTGTTCGGTCAGCTGCTCCACGAGAACCCCGGGCCGCAGCGGACGCTCCTCGGACACGGTCTGGCGCCCCCGGACTCGCCGTACCCGCGCGATCACCTCCGGCTCGCGGCCGGTGGTCTCCAGGGCGAGCTCGATCACGTCCTCGCCCGACCGGCCGGGGGTCAGCTGCACCGCGCCGGCGGGCGTGTTCACGATGAATGGCAAGCCCTCGGCCTTGAGGACGCCCGCAACCTGGTGGAACAGGGGGATGGCGATCTCGTCGAGAAACCGGGCGTAGGCGCTGCCTGCGTCGGTGTTCCGCCGCCTGCGGTCGGCGGCGTTCCGCTTCGCGGCGGCAATCGTCTCGGTGATTCGTCTGCGGACGTCGGCGGTCTCCATGGTCGGCTCGCGTTCCACTGTACCTCAGCCGGGGCGAGGCCGGTGATCATCCGCGAGGGAAGATGGGAGTCGTCTCGAGCCCCTTCCGCTTGATCGCGGCGGCCTCCTCCGGCGTGAGCGGCTGGAAGGCGGCCGCCAGGTCGAGCGCCATGGCGAACAACGTCTCGTCGCCGGGCGGGATGGCCGCGGTGACCGGGTGCGAGAGCGTGAACCGCAGCCCGTCCCGCGCCGCGTCAGGCGTGGACAGGGGCTCGTACCAGCACTTCGCAAACGTCCTGGCGGCGCCGGCAGGCCACGGACGCCTCGCCATCGACTTCAGGGCCAGGATGCCCATCGACTTCTTCTGCGCGGCCTCGAGCACCTGCGGACCGAAGTTGCCGGCGTGCCACGTCGCGAAGTTCACCGGGAACAGGATCGTGTCGAACGCGAAGGCCTCCATCAGCGCGAGCGCCGCCTCCACGCTGTGCGCGGAGAAGCCCAGGAAGCGCGTCTTGCCGGCGGCCCGCGCGGCCGTGAACGCCTCGAGCGCGCCGCCCGGACCGAGGATCGTGTCCACGTCCTCGCGGGTCGTGACCGCGTGCAGCTGGTAGAGATCGACGTGGTCGGTCCCGAGACGCTTCAGCGAGCCTTCGAGCTCCGCCAGGGCGCCGGCCCGGGTACGCTCCTCCGTCTTGCAGGCCAGGAAGATGCGGGTCCGGTACGGCTTGAGCGCCGGCCCGAGACGCTCCTCCGCGTTGCCGTAGCTCGGGGCCACGTCGAAGTAGTTCACGCCACGGTCGATCGCGTGTCCGACCCGCGCCGCCGCCTCGGCCGGCGTCGCGTTCATGACCACGATGCCGCCGAAGCCGATGATGGAGAGCCGCTCGCCCGTGCGGCCGAGGGCGCGGCGCTCGAGCGGCGCGTCCGCCACGCGCTCGATGGCCGACAACGAGGCAGGGAAGCAGCCGATCAGGGCGCCGGCTGCCGCCTGCCTGAGGAAGGTGCGTCGTTCGACCGTCATGACCGTCCTCCTGCGCCCGCAGTGTGATCCGGCCCGATCCTACACCCGCGGCGCCGGCCGCGAGTGCTCGAGGTCGGGCACATGCGCTGGCGTCAAGCGGGCCGAGTGACCAGGCAGCGGCTCGCGGCCGATGGTCAGACGACGCGCGCGTGCCGGAGCGCGAGTCGCTCGGCCCGATCGAACCCCAGCTCTTCCAGCACGGCGTCGGTGTGCTGGCCCAGCGTGGGCGGCGCGGTCCGGACCGTCCCCGGCGTGTCGGAGAGCTTGACCGGCACGCCGAGCAGCGAGACCTCGCCGGCCGCGGCGTGCGTGGCGCGCGCCATCATGTCGCGCGCCGCCAGCTGCGGGTCGGCCAGCGCCTCGCCGACCGACCGGACGGGCCCGGCGGGCACGCCGGCGGCCACGAGTGCGTCGGTCCAGTCCAATCGCGTGCGCGTCCGCAGCGCGATGGTGAGCGCCGGCCCGAGCGCCGCGTAGTTGGAGACGCGCCCCGCGTTGGTCGTGAACCGCTCGTCGCGCGCCAGATCCTCCAGGCCGGCCACGCGGCAGAAGCGCTGCCACTGCTCGTCGTTGCCGACGGCCAGCACGAGCGGGCCGTCGGCCGCCTCGAACGTGTCGTACGGCGCGATCGACGGATGCCGGTTTCCCATCCGGCCCGGCGACTCGCCGGTCGCGAACACGATGCCGGCCTGGTAGGTGAGCAACGCCGTGGCCGCGTCGAGCATCGACACGTCCACCTGCTGGCCCCGCCCGCTCGTGTGCCGGGTGAGCAGCGCGAGCAGAATCCCCTGCGCCGCGAACATGCCCGTCACGATGTCCACGATCGCGACCCCGAGCCGATGGGCTGCTCCGGACGCCGGGCCGGTGATGCTCATCAGCCCCGCTTCGCCCTGCAGGACAGCGTCGTATCCGGGCTCCGCGGATCGAGGCCCGGTCTGGCCGTATCCCGAGAGCGACGCGTACACGAGCCGCGGGTACCGGGCGGACAGCGCGGTGTAGTCCAGGCCGCGTCGCGCCAGCGTTCCCGGACGGAAGTTCTCCACCAGGACGTCGGCGCGTGCGATCAGGCGATCGAGGACGGCGCGGCCCTGCGGCGCGCCGAAGTCCAGCGTCACGCTCTCCTTGTTCCGGTTGACGCTGAGGAAGTAGGTGCTCTCTCCGCCGAGGAACGGCGGGCCCCAGGCTCGTGTGTCGTCTCCCGTGCGCGGGCGCTCGATCTTGATGACCCGCGCGCCCATGTCGGCCAGCAGCATCGTGCAGTACGGCCCGGACAGCACGCGGGTCAGGTCCAGCACGGTGATGCCGGCAAGCGGCCCGGCCCGCGCCTCGGGTACGATCGGAGACACGCCCCGATTCTAGCGGAGCAGGGACCACGCTGAACCGGGGGTATACTGGCCAACCCGGCGTCCCTCGGAGTGCGTCCATGCGATTCGAACCCCCCGCGCTCGTTGCCGTCCTGGCGCTCGCGATGGCGCCGCCGTCGCTGGCACAGCAGCCGCCGCCTCCCGCACCGCCGAGCATTGTCGTGACCGGCCAGGCGACGGTGCGCCGCGCGCCGGATCGCGCCTTCGTGACCCTTGGCACCGAGACCCGGGCCCCGAAGCCGGCGCAGGCGCAGAGCGCCAATGCCGAAGCCATGTCGCGCGTCCGCCGCGCGGTGCAGGCGGCCGGCATTCCCGCCGAGGCTGTCCGGACGCTGGGGTTCAATCTTCGCGAAGACGTGCAGTGGAACAACGGCAAGCGCATCCCGCAGGGCTACGTCGTCACGAACTCAATCGAGGTCCGCCTGGATCAGCTCGAGACGCTCGGCTCGCTGATCGATCGCGCGGTGGAGGCCGGGGCCACCGATGTCGGTGGCGTCCGCTTCGACCTGAAGGATCGCGCGGACGCCGAGCGCGACGCGCTGCGGCGCGCGGTGGCCGACGCGCGGGCCCGTGCCGACGCGGCCGCTGACGGGGCGGGCCTTCACGTCGCGACGGTGCTCCGCATCGAGGAGCAGGGGCGGCCGTCGGTTCCGCCGGTGCCGATGATGCGGATGGCGGCTGTCTCCGCGTCCCAGGATCAGACGCCCGTGTCGCCAGGCGAGATTGAGATCGAGTCCACGGTCACGTTGACCGCCGCCGTCGGCCCGCAATGAAGCCGCTCGTCCTGACCGCGCGCGGCATGCGCCGCGCCGAACTCCATCTCTCGAGCGCCGACCCGGTGATGGCCGGGATCATCCGGCAGGTGGGACGCTGCGGCCTCGTGCGCTCACGCCGCGAGGATCCGTTCGTCGCCGCCATCGAGGCGATCGTCTGGCAGCAGCTCTCGACGAAGGCCGCGGCCACGATCTACGGTCGCTTCCTCACCCTGTTTCCCGGCGGCCGACCCACGCCCCCGGCCCTGCTCGCGGCGCCCGAGGCGGCACTGCGCGCCGCGGGCCTCAGCCGCGGGAAGGTGGCCTATCTCCGGGACCTCTCGACGAAGGTGCTCGACGGCACCGTGCCGCTCGACGACCTCGACCACCTGACGGACACCGAGATCGTGGCGACGCTCACGAAGGTCAAGGGCATCGGTCGCTGGTCGGCCGAGATGTTCCTGATGTTCCGCCTGCAGCGCGCCGACGTGCTTCCTGTCGGGGATCTCGGGATCGTGAAGGCCTTCCAGCGCCACTACCGGATGCGCAAGACGCCCACGCCGGAACGGATGGCCCGGATCGCCGAACCGTGGCGGCCGTACCGGTCCGTCGCGTGCTGGTATCTCTGGGCCGCCGGCGATACCGTGCCCCGCAGCGAGTAACCCGCGTCCACCTCTCCGAACCCCAGCAGGCCACCGGCCGTCTTACCAATGATGCACACCCCACGCTTCGTCGCCGCCACCGTCGGTACGTGCTGCGCCGGCCTGATTGCGGTGCTGACCGCGGCGCCGCCGCAGGCGTCCCGCACGACCGCCGTCGAGGACGTCCCGGCCATCGCCTTCGAGAAGTACACGCTGCCGAACGGTCTCACGGTCATCCTGTCGGAGAACCACCGGCTGCCGCTCGTCGCCGTGGACGTGTGGTACCACGTGGGCCCGGCCAACGAGGCGGCCGGGCGGACCGGGTTCGCGCACCTGTTCGAGCACATGATGTTCCAGGGGTCACGCCACGTACCCGGCGATCGGCACATCAAGCTGCTCGAGGGCGCCGGGGCGTCGGACCTGAACGGCACCACGGATTTCGATCGCACGAACTACTTCGAGACCGTGCCCTCGAACCAGCTGCCGCTGGCGCTCTGGCTCGAGTCCGACCGCATGGGCTACCTGCTCGACCAGGTCACGCCCGAGGCGCTCGCGAACCAGCAGGACGTGGTCCGGAACGAGCGCCGCCAGAGCGTCGAGAACGAGCCCTACGGCATCGTCGAGGAGGCGATGTTCCACACGCTCCTGCCGAAGGGCCATCCGTACTATGCCGACGTGATCGGGTCGCACGAGGACATCCAGAGTGCCCGGCTCGAGGACGTGCGGACGTTCTTCACCCAGTACTACACGCCGAACAACGCCAGCGTGGCGATAGTCGGCGACATCGACCCGGCGAAGACGAAGCCGCTCGTCGAGAAGTACTTCGGTACGCTGAAGCGCGGCCCCGACGTCGCGAAACCGCACGTCGTCACGCCGCCGATCACCAGCGAGCGCCGCGTCACGGTCACCGACACGGTGGAGCTGCCGAAGGTCTACCTCGCATGGCTGACGCCGCCGGCCTTTACCGCCGACGATGCCAACGCGGCGGTGCTTGCATCGATCCTGGGAAGCGGCCGCTCCAGCCGGCTCTACCGGTCGATGGTGTACGACCAGCAGATCGCGCAGAGCGCCACGACATCGCACCAGTCGCTCACGTTGACGTCCCTCTTCATCGTCGAGGTCGTGGCGCGGCCGGGCAAGACGGCCGATCAGCTGGAGAAGGCCGCCGAGGCCGAGATTGAGAAGCTGCGGACCGACGGGCCCGAGCCCGCCGAGGTCGAGCGTGCGAGGAACGGAATCGAGACGCACATCGTCAACGGCCTGCAGCGGCTCGGCGGCTTCGGGGGCGTCGCCGACCGGCTGAACACCTACGAGCACTATCTCGGGGATCCCGGATACCTGCCCAGGGATCTGGCGCGCTATCGGGCGGTCACGCCCGACACGCTCAGAGCGTTCGCACAGAAGTATCTCGGGCCCGATTCGCGCGTGGTCGTCCTTGGCGTGCCTGGTGAGAAGAAGCTTGGCCCCGAAGTGCCCAAGCCGGCCTCGCCGCCCGCCTCGAGCGGTCCGGCCGAAGGCGTGAACGCCGACGAGCCGTGGCGCAACGAAACGCCCGCAGCGGGTCCGGAGCCCACCCTGGCCCTGCCGACCCCGACGCGCTTCACGCTCGACAACGGCCTGACGGTGCTCTTCGCCCGGCGCCCGGGCGTCCCCGTCGTCGCCGCAAACCTCGTCGTCCGGACGGGCAGCGACGCCAACCCGGCGGCGCTCCCCGGGCTGGCCAACTTCACGGCCGCCATGCTGGACGAGGGCACCACGACGCGGACGGCGCCGCAGATTGCCGACGCCGCCGCCCAGCTCGGCGCGACGCTGCTGACCGGATCGACGATGGACGCGTCCACCGTCAGCACGACCGCCCTGGCGAAGAACTTCCCGGCGGCGCTCGATCTGCTCGCTGACGTCACGCTCCGCCCCTCGTTCCCCGACGCGGAGATCGAGCGGCAGCGCGCCAGCCGGCTGGCGTCGCTCGTGCAGCAGCGCGAGGACCCCCAGCAGATCGCGCAGCGCACGCTCATGGCGGCGCTCTACGGTCCCGCGCACCCGTATGGCTTCATGGAGATTGGCACCGACGCGTCGAACCGGGGCATCGCCCGCGCTCAGCTGGTCGCGTTCTGGAGGCAGAACTTCGTGCCGAACAACGCCGCGTTGATCGTGGTTGGGGACATCACGGAGTCCGAGGTGAAGGGGCTGGTGCAGCAGGCGTTCGGCGACTGGCAGCCGGGCACGCCGGCCGCGACCGCGCTCGAATCGCCGCACACGACCGCCTCGCGGCTCATCGTCGTGGACAAGCCCGGCGCGCCGCAGACGCAGCTCTGGATTGGCGCGATTGGCGCCCCGCGCCGCACGGCGGACTACGCCGCCATCCAGGTCCTGAACAGCGCGCTCGGGGGCATCTTCTCCAGCCGGCTCAACCTGAACCTTCGAGAGGACAAGGGGTACACCTACGGCGCGTTCTCGGCCTTCGTGATGCGGAAAGCGGCTGGGCCGTTCTTTGCACTCTCCGGTGTGCGCACCGACGTGACCGGCCCCGCGCTGAAGGAGATGATGAAGGAAGTCACCGGCATGGCCAGCACACCGCTCTCGGCCGACGAGCTGCAGCTCGCCAGGGCCGCCCTGGTGCAGTCGCTGCCCGGTGACTTCGAGACCGACCAGAGCACGGCCGGGACCTTCGGCGCGATTTACGTCTACGACCTCGGGCTCGATTACTGGGCCCGGTATCCGTCGCTGATTGCCGGCGTGGACACGGCCGCGACGACCGCCGCCGCCGCGAAGTACCTCGTGCCGGCACGCCTCCGTGTCGTCGCGGTGGGCGACCGGGCGAAGATCGTTCCCCAGATCGAACAGGCGGGGCTCGACCTCGGCGCGCCGGAGATGCGCGATGAGGCGGGCGCCACCGGGAAATAGGAGATGAGGATGCGGATGTTGCTGACAGCACTCACGATCGGTCTCGGGCTCGTGTGCGGGCCCGCGGCCGCGCGCGCCCAGACACCGACCGTCGATCAAATCGTCGCGAAGAACCTGGCGGCCCGCGGCGGTGAGGACAAACTGCATTCGGTCAACACGATGAAGATGAGCGGCACGTTGAGCGTGCAGGGCATGCAGATGCCGATCAAGGTCCTGACCAAGCGGCCGAACCTGATGCTGCAGGAGATGACCATGAACGGCTCGCGCATCGTCTCCGCGTACGACGGCCAGAAGGTCTGGGCGATCAACCCGATGCTGGGCGGCAGCCAGCCGCGGGAGCTCACCGGGGCACAGAGCGAGTCCGTGAAGGAGCAGTCCACGTTCGACGGCCCCCTGGCGGGCTACAAGAGCCGCGGCGATACGCTCGAGCTCGTCGGGCCGGCGAAGGTGGACGACTCGGATACGTGGAAGCTGAAGCTGACACGCCAGAACGGCCGATCGATGTTCATTTACGTGGACAAGACCACCGGCCTCGAACGGGAGTGGGCGACCACCGTCGAGCAGAACGGCATGTCACTCGACGTCGAGACGATCATGAGCGACTACCAGCCGGCCGAGAACGGCATCATCGTCGCGCGGACGCTGCGCACGCTCGTCGGCGGTCACGAGCAGGGCACGTTGAAGGTGGATTCGGTGGACTTCAACGTCCCGTTGGAGGACTCGGCGTTCCAGATGCCTCAGTAGCCGGCCCTTCGCGCCCTTCGTGCCCTTTGTGTTCTTCGTGTCCTTCGTGTCCTTCGTGTTCTTCGTGTCCTTCGTGTTCTTCGTGTTCCAGGAGGCCGATCGCGCGCATCAGCTCGAGCGCGTTGCTGGTCTCGACCACCCCGGGCCGCATGCGGTAGTCGAAGTGGACTTCGCCTTCTGAGAACGTGTCGCTGAAGTGCACGTTGCGGGCGCCAGCCTCCAGCGTGCCCGCCAGCTCCGCCAGCGCGAGATCGTGCGTCGTCACCAGTCCGATGGCGCCGCGGCCGAGGAGGCCCGAGATGATGGACGCCGCGCCGACGCGCCTGTCGTGGGAGTTGGTGCCCGCCAGCAGTTCGTCCAGCAGGAACAGGACCGGCAGCGGCCCGCTGGTCCGATCGACGATCGCCCGGAGCCGGGTGATCTCGGCGAAGAAGCGCGAGCGGCCCTCCTGAAGCGAGTCCTGTATCCGCAGCGTGGCGCCGACGGCGAGCGGAGACAGCCGCAGGCTGCGTCCCCGGATCGGGGCGCCCGCCTGCGCCAGAACGGCCGCCAGGCCGACCGTTCGCAGCAGCGTGCTCTTGCCGGACATGTTGGACCCCGAGACGAGCAGGACGCGCGTGTCAGCGTCGAGGCGAACGCTGTTCGCCACGGCCCGGCCCGCGGGAATCAGCGGGTGGGCGAGCTCCTCGCCTTCGAACAACGGCCCGCTGTCGACGATCGTGGGAAACGGATCGTGCGGGTGTTCGGCCGCATAGCCGCCCAGCGAGAGCAGGGCCTCGAACTCGCCGATGGCCGCCGTCCACGCGGCGAGCGCCGGCCCGTTGCGCCGACGCCAGCCGTCGATGGCCCACGCCAGCTGGGTGCCGAGCAGGAGCAGCGCCGCCACGGGCGCGAAGAACTGGTTGCCGCGCGACTCGAGCATCTGAATCAGGCGGCCCAGCTCCCTGATCCGGCGGGACGCGGGCTCGCCGGCCGTCGCGAGCCGGCTCTGGATCGCGGTGAGCCGCGGCGCCGAGAAGTCCTCGCGCTCCACGGTCGAGAGCATCGACGCGAGGAGCTGGAGCTGGTGCGCCGGCGCGTTTGCCGAGCCGAGCACGGCCGCCGTCTGACGCCGCCAGGCCATGCTGAACAGGAGCGACGCGAGCGCGGAGACGCCGAACCAGACCGAGCTCCAGCCGGCGAGGAACGCGCCTCCGAGCGTCGTGGCGTTGGTCGCCGCCAGCAGGGCGGCGGCAAACGGCGGCCAGCCCGCGGTGAGGATCCCCGGGGCCGTGCCCCAGTCCGCCAGCCGTGACGTGTCGAGCCATCCGGACACTTCGTCGCCGACGAGCGCGATGCGCTCGCGCAAATCGAGGCGGGGCTTCAGCTCGGTGACGGCAGCCTGTCGGGCGCGGATCTCGCCGGGGTCCGCCGGCGCCAGCAGCCAGTCGGCGAGCGTGCGTTCGCCGGCGCCGAGGCGGGCCGCCGAGATCAACTGGAAGACGGATCCACGGCCGAACAGATCGAGGTCGGCCGCGTAGAGGTGATCGTCCTGAGCGAGCCCCGTGCCGTCCGGGCCCAGGCCAATCCAGCGGTCCTCGAGCCGGGCCAGGCCCCGGTCGTAGAACGTGACCGCCCGTCGCGCCCCCTCCCGTCGCAGGAGCACGCGTTCGTGCACGATGGCGAGGCCTGCAAAGACGGCGAGCGGAAGCGCCAGCCAGAACGGGTTGACGGCGTAGCGCCCGACCACGAGCCAGAGGACCAGGACGCCCACGCCGATCGTGGCCAGACGGAGGCTCGCGAGCCGGTCGTGCTGGCGGTCCAGGGCGTACCGCCAGCTCTGCCGTTCATTCCGGCGTATCCGATACTCCTCCAGCATCATCCAACAATACCGGGGACAGTCCCGGATTGTGCGACACATCGGGGACTGTCCCGGATCGCGCGCACATCGGGGACTGTCCCCAATGGCTGGCGGTGTGCCGTTTTGAGACACACCCGCACCGCTGGGACGAGACACAGCCGCACCGTTGGGAACTGTCGGCGGATCTGATACGATCTGGGACTGTTTAGGTCGGATATGAGAGATGACGCTTCCTGTTGCCGGGGCCGCGGATCTGTCCCGGCCGCGGTCCATCCTCGATCTCGTCGGCAACACGCCCCTGCTCCGGCTGCGTCGCTTCGAGCGCGCTGACGGCCGCGTCCAGCTGTACGCCAAAGCGGAGTGGAAGAACCCGGGCGGCTCCGTCAAGGATCGCGCTGCGGCGAACATGATCCTCGACGGTGAGCGTCGCGGGCTGCTCACACCTGGCCGCACCATCCTCGACGCCACCTCCGGCAACACCGGCATCGCCTACGCCATGATGGGCGCCGCCCGCGGCTACCCGGTCAAGCTGTGCATGCCCGAGAACGTCACGCCCGAGCGGAAGCGGATCCTCCGCGCCTACGGCGCCGAGCTGGTGCTCACCAATCCGCTCGAAGGATCCGACGGCGCCATCCGCGAGGTGCGTCGCGTCTACGAGTTGGATCCGGACCGCTACTACTACCCGGACCAGTACAACAACCCGGCCAACTGGCAGGCGCACTACCAGTCGACCGGACCCGAGATCCTGACCCAGACCGACGGTCGCATCACGCATTTCGTTGCCGGCCTGGGCACGAGCGGCACGTTCGTCGGCGCCGGCCGCTTCCTCAAGGAGCGGCTCCCGGAGATCACGCTCGTGGCGGTGCAGCCCGACGCGGCGCTCCACGGGCTCGAGGGCCTGAAGCACATGGAGTCGGCGATCGTGCCCGGCATCTACGACCGGACCCTCGCCGACGTGGACCTCGGCGTCGGCACCGAGGAGTCGTACGCGCTCACCAAGCGGCTCGCCCTCGAAGAAGGCCTGCTCGTCGGCATCTCGAGCGGCGCCGCGCTGGCGGCCGGCCTCCGCGTCGCGGACACGCTCGACGACGGCGTCGTCGTGATGGTGTTCAGCGACGGCGGTGAGAAGTACCTGTCGGAGCGCTTCTGGGAGGAGCCGCCGGAGGGCTCCTTCGTCAGCGGGGTCAACTAGCGATGCCGGACGCGCTGCGACTGGGTGCCGGGGTGGCCGAGGCGGTCCGCGCCCACGGCCGCGAGACGTATCCGCACGAGTGCTGCGGCGCACTGATCGGCCGGGAGGGTCTCGTCATCGCCACGCTGGCCCTGCCGAACACGACCGAAGAGGGGCCGCGTCGCCGGTTCCTCGTGCGGCCGTCCGACTATCGGGAGGCCGAGCGCGCCGCCACCGACGCCGGCGCCGAGCTCCTGGGCTTCTATCACTCGCACCCGGACCACCCGGCCCGTCCCTCGCAGTACGACCTGGATCACGCGTGGCCCAGCTTCTCGTACGTCATCGTCTCGATCGTGTCGGGTCAGGCCGCGGACATGCGGTCGTGGACCCTCAGGGAAGACCGGTCGGCGTTCGAGGAGCAGCCGCTGGCGCAGGCTGAAATCGTCGCAGGTCCGTAAATCGTCAATGGTCAATCGTCAATCATCAATCGACAAATGCCAACGAAGATCAACATCCCCACGCCGCTGCGGCCGTTCACGGGCAAGCGCGACGTCGTCGAGGTCGAAGGCGGAACCGTCGGCGAGCTGCTGGCGCGGCTGACCGCTGAACACGAAGGCCTGAAGAAGCACCTCTACAACGAGGACGGCCGCCTGCGCAGCTTCGTCAACATCTATCTGAACGACGAAGACATCCGCTACCTGGAGAAGGAGCAGACGGCGGTCAAGCCCGGCGACACGCTGAGCATCATCCCGTCGGTCGCCGGCGGCAGCGGCGCCACCGCGACGCCGACGGCGCTGCCCTCGCTCACCACGGAGGAGGTCCGCCGCTACAGCCGGCACCTGATCCTGCCGGAAGTGGGGATGGAAGGGCAGAGGAAGCTCAAGGCCGCGCGCGTGCTGTGCATTGGCGCGGGAGGCCTGGGATCGCCCGTGGCGATGTACCTGGCGGCGGCCGGCGTCGGCACCATCGGCCTGGTGGACTTCGACGTCGTGGACTTCAGCAATCTGCAGCGGCAGATCCTCCACGGGACGCCGGACGTCGGGCGGCCGAAGCTCGACTCGGCACGCGACCGGTTGAACGCGCTGAATCCCGGGGTGAAGATCGAGACGTTCGACGCGGCCCTCTCGTCGCAGAATGCCCTGCAGATCTTCAAGGACTTCGACGTCATCGTCGACGGCACCGACAACTTCCCGACGCGCTACCTCGTGAACGACGCGTGTGTGCTGCTCGGCAAGCCGAACGCGTACGGCAGCATCTTCCGCTTCGAGGGGCAGGCGTCGGTATTCGGGACGAAGGAAGGCCCGTGCTATCGCTGCCTCTACCCCGAGCCACCCCCGCCGGGCCTCGTCCCGAGCTGCGCCGAGGGCGGCGTGCTCGGCGTGCTGCCGGGCATTGTCGGGTGCATCCAGGCCAACGAGACGATCAAGCTGATTCTCGGCATCGGCGAGCCGCTCATCGGCCGCTTCCTCGTCTTCGATGCGCTCCGCATGAAGTTCCGCGAGCTCCGGCTGCGCAAGGATCCCGATTGCCCCGTCTGCGGCACCCACCCGACGGTGACCGGGCTCATCGACTACGAGCAGTTCTGTGGAGTCACGCCCGTGCAGACCGGCGAGTCCCAGGATTCCAACCCATTCGAGACCACGGTCCTCGAGCTCAAGGCGCGCATGGACCGCGGCGACGACGTGTTCGTCCTCGACGTCCGTGAGCCGCACGAGTACGAGATCAACCGCGTGCCCGGAGCGACGCTGATTCCGCTGGGCGAGCTGCCCCAGCGGTTCACCGAGCTCGATCCGACGCGCGAGATCGTCTGCCAGTGCAAGTCCGGTGTGCGAAGCGCACGTGCGGCGAGCTTCCTGCGGGAGCACGGTTTCAAGCACGTGAAGAACCTGAAGGGCGGCGTGCTCGCCTGGATCGACCAGGTCGATCCGAGCCAGCCGAAGTACTAGAGCCGCCGGGAGCGGTCCTGGTCCGATCCCATGAAGTTTCCGATCTACCTCGACTACCACGCCAGCACGCCCGTGGACCCGCGTGCGCTCGAGGCGATGCTTCCGTACTTCTCGGAGCACTTCGGCAACGCGGCCAGTCGCACGCACGCCTACGGCTGGAAGGCAGACGATGCGGTGGAAGCCGCGCGACGGCAGGTCGCCTCGCTGCTCGATGCGTCCGCGAAGGAGGTGGTCTTCACCAGCGGCGCGACCGAGTCGAACAACCTCGCCATCAAGGGCGTCGCACATGCCCGAGGCCGTCGCGGCAATCACCTCGTCACAGTGGTCACCGAGCACAAGGCGGTCCTCGACTGCTGCAAGCGGCTGGCGCAGGAAGGGTTCGAGGTCACCGTGCTCGGCGTCCAGCCCGACGGCCTGCTCGACCTCGATCGCCTCCGCGACGCCGTCACCGACCGTACCGTCCTCGTGTCGGTGATGACCGCCAACAACGAGATCGGCGTGCTTCAGCCGATGCGCGCGATTGCCGACCTGGTGCACGCGCGAGGCGCGCTGCTCCATACCGACGCCGTCCAGGCCGCCGGGAAGGTCCCGTTCTCGGTGATCGACGCCGACGTGGACCTCGCGTCGGTCACCGCGCACAAGCTCTACGGTCCCAAGGGCGTCGGCGCCCTGTTCGTGCGCCGCCGCGATCCGAAGATCGATCTCGAGCCGCTGAGCGACGGCGGCGGCCAGGAGCGCGGACTGCGTTCCGGCACGCTCAACGTGGCAGGCATCGTGGGCTTCGGCAGAGCGGCCGAGCTCGCGCGTGACGAGATGCCTGCCGAGTCCGCGCGGCTGAAAGCGCTCAGGGACGAGTTGCTCGAGGGCCTGCGCGCCCGCGTCCCCGACCTGCACGTGAACGGATCCCTCGAGGCGCGGCTGCCGCACAACCTGAACGTCAGCTTTCCCGGCGTTGCCGGCGAGTCGCTGCTGGTCGGCATCGGCGACATCTGCGTCTCGCCCGGCTCGGCCTGTTCGTCGGGCAGCGAGGAGCCGCCGTACGTGCTGACCGCGCTCGGACTGGACGCCGATCTGGCTCGCGCCTCCGTGCGCTTCGGCCTCGGCCGCTACACGACGGCGGAGGAAGTCCGGTACGCGGCAGACAAGGTCAGTCGCGTCGTCGGCCAGCTGCGTCAGGCCTCGCCCGTTCGCGCCTGAAGATTGGTCTGGACGATGACGGGGGACGGGCGTTTAATGAGGGCATGAAGGCGCTGCGAGCGCTGGTGCTGCCGGTGCTGCTTGCCGTACCCGCGCCCCTGTTCGCCCAGGCGACCGTGTCTGCCGACGACCTGCCCGTGTCGATCGCCCGCATCAAGCGCGGGCTGCGCGAGACCGCCGCGCGGGAATCGCGTCACGGCCTGAAGCTCACCTACTACGTGAACGTCATGGGCGACACCCCACAGGTGAACCTGTTCAAGGACTTCGACACCGTCCACGGCCGCGTGCCGGGATCGCCGCCCACGCACCAGGAACTGTTCCAGCAATTCACGCCGAAGGAATTCAGCGCCCCCGCGGCGGACCTGCTGGGCGCCGCCGTCTGGCTCGGCACGAAGCTGACGAAGAAGGCGATCGACAGCCACCGGTGAGAAGCGCGCCCCGAATCCCAATGAAGATCAGCATCGCGCACAGCCCCGATTCCGACGACGCGTTCATGTTCTACGGCCTGGCCAGCGGCCAGGTCCCGACCGGCGATCTCGAAATCGACCACGTGCTGTCGGACATCGAGACGCTCAACCGCGCCGCGTTCGAGGGCACGTACGAGATCTCCGCGGTGTCGTTCCACGCCTATGCGCACCTGACCGACAAGTACATCCTGCTGCCGCACGGCGCCAGCATGGGCGACAACTACGGCCCGGTGGTCGTGGTGCGCGACGATGGCCCGCGGTCGCTCGACGGCGTCACCGTCGCCATCCCCGGCACGCTCACGACGGCGTTCCTCGCCCTGCGGCTCTACGAGCCCGACGTGAAGTACGTGGTGATGCCCTTCGACGAGATCCTCGAGGCCGTGCGCGACGGCAAGGCGGAGGCCGGGTTGATCATCCACGAGGGGCAGCTGACGTATGCGCAGGAGGGGCTGCGAAAGCTCGTGGACTTTGGCGAGTGGTGGGCGGGTCGTACCGGCGGGCTGCCGCTGCCTCTCGGCGGCAACGTGATTCGGCGCGATCTCGGGCCCGCGTTGATTGCGCGCCTGTCGCGCCTGCTGCACGACAGCATCGCCTACGCGCTCGACCACCGCCGCGAGGCCGTCGAGTACGCGATGCAGTTCGGCCGAGGCCTGGATCGGGCGAGCACCGACACGTTCGTCGGGATGTACGTCAACGAGCTCACGCTGGACTACGGCGATCGCGGACGCGCGGCGGTCGAACGGCTCCTGAGCGAGGCCAGCGCGAAGGGGCTGATTCCGCCGGTCGACGTCGTCTTTGCGCCGGGAGGCGAGGCCGACGTCAGAGAAACTTCACGGCCTTGACGGCCGACTTCACGATGAAGCAGCGCTCGTTGTTGGACTTCGGGTCGGCGGGCACCAGGAAGAAGCCCGGCCGATCCGGCTGGTAGCCCATCGTCGTGCCGACCAGCGTCTCCCCGTCCGCGAACTCCACCTCGATCTTCCGCCCCTGCGCCGCCGGACCGCCGGCGAACGACTTCACCTCGTCGTAGGTGGCGTTGCCCGCGAAATCCCTCACGAAGAACACGGCCTTGAGATCCACGATGCTGATCTCGGCGACGGTCGCCGGACCGGCGGCCTGCCCGGCAGCCGCGACGTGGAAGGTGGGACGTCCGGGGGAGAAGTCTGCCGTCGTTCCTTTCAGGATTTGGCCGTCGGCGTAGCGGACCACGATCCGGTTCTGCACGGCGCGCAGTATATCGCGGTCCGACGGATCGTGGCGTCAGGGCCCCGGAGAAGCGGCGGCGGCCCGGACGACGCACTCGTGCAGCTGGCGGACTCCCTCGGTCAGCGCGGCCGGACCGGGCTGGAGGATCAACGCCGACTTGATTTCGTACACCTGGCTCTGCCGCACTGCCGTGATCGCGTCCCATCCGGACCGGCCGGCGATGCGGGCCGTGCGCACCGGCTTCCCGCACCACGACGCGACGATCAGGTCGGGATTCCGGCGCACGACTTCCTCCGGCGTGACGATCCGGTCCTTCCCGAGCGATGCGTGTCGCAGCTCGGGGAACGTCGGGTCCCCGCCGGCGATCTCGATCAGTTCCTCGACCCACCGGATGCCGGAAATGAGCGGATCATCCCATTCCTCGAAATAGACACGCGGCCGTCGCGGGAGATGCTGCGCCTCGGCGCGAATCGCCTCCAGCCCCCGCTCGAAGTCGGCGACCAGGCGCGCCGCGCGGGCGCTCTGACCGACCATCCCTCCCACCACGCCGATCATCTGCAGGATCTCGTCGACGGATCGCTGGTTGAACGCGACCACGGTGTGACCGCGGCGGACGAGCTCGGCGACGATGTCGGCCTGCAGATCCGAGAACGCGAGGATCAGGTCCGGGTCGAGCGCCTCGATCTTGTCGAAGCGGGCGCTGGTGAACGCCGAGACGCGCGGCTTCCCTCGCGCCTCCGGCGGCCGGACCGTGTAGCCCGAGACGCCGACGACCCGGTCCCCCTCACCGAGCAGGTACAGGGTCTCCGTCGTCTCCTCGGTCAGGCAGACGATGCGGCTCGGCAGGCGCATCGCGGTGACTCAGAACGCGTCGGGGTGCAGCACGCGCGCCATGCGCGAGGTGGCTGCCGCGATGCGGGGGCCTGGGGTGACCATGTCGCTGCCGACCAGCACCGCGACGCGATGGTCCCGCACGGCCGGAAGGGCGGGAAACGCGTTCCAGGCGTCGACATCGACGGGCTCCTCGTCGTCGGCGCGCAGCTCGATGATGACGTCGGGCGCCCGAGCGACAATGGCCTCGGCCGACGTCTGCACGGACTCCCGCGCGATGTCGGCGAAGACGTCGGCGCCGCCGGCGGCGACGAGCATGTCGTGGAGGAAGCCGACGCCCCCGCTCGCGAAGAGGTTGCGGAGCGTCCCGGGCTCGCGGCCGAAGACGAGCAGGGTCCGCGGTGGAGGGCGTCCCGCCACACGCGCGCGGATGGCGTCGAGCTCGCGGCGGATGCGCGCGACCACCCGATCGGCTGCCGTGCGGTCGCCGGTGCGATCGCCGAGCGCCAGTATGGTGGCCAGCACGTCGGGAAGCCCGCCGTGGACGTATCGAAACTGCGGGATGCCGGCGCGCTCGAGCTGCCGGATCAGGTCGGTACTGAGTGCCGTACACGACCACGAGGTCCGGGCGCAGGGCAATGATGCGCTCGACATCCGGGTCCAGCAGGGCGCCCACGCGCGGGAGCGTCGTGACGTCCGGGGGCTCCCGGTCGTAGCTGCTGACGGCGACGACGCGCGGGCCCGCGCCGATGGCGTAGAGCATCTCGGTCGCCGCGGGCACGAGCGAGACGATCCGCTGTGGCTGAGCTTCAGCCCCGGGGGGGGACAGTCCCCGATCCGCGCGCAATCGGGGACAGTCCCCGATGAGGAGCGCCAGGCAGACGAGCACCTGTCCCATTCTGAGACACGCCCCCGCCATTGGGGACAGTCCCCGATCCGAGCGGGATCGGGGACAGTCCCCGAATGGGGCGGACGACCTAGGCATGGCGGACCAGCAGCCACAGGAAGAACGGACCGCCAATCAGCGCGGTGACGATGCCGACGGGAAGCTCCAGCGGCGCGAGCACGGTGCGCGCGACGACATCGCACGCGACGAGAAACGCCGCGCCGAAGCCCAGCGACGCCGGCACGACCAGCCGGTTGTCCGGCCCCACGATGAGCCGGACCAGATGCGGCACGACGATGCCGATGAACCCGATGGGGCCGCCGACCGAGACCGCGGCCCCCGTGGCAAGCGACGCGCTGAAGAACGCCGCGCGCTCGACGGCGACCACGCGCACGCCGCGCGCCGCCGCCAGATCGCCGCCGAGCGACAGCAGGTTCAACGCGGGCGCCAGCGCGACGAACGCGGCGTACGCCAGCGCCAGCATCGGGAGCGCGAACAGGAGCGGACGATAGCTCGCGACGTCCAGATCCCCCAGCAGCCAGCGGACCGTCTGCAGCGCGCGCGTCATGTCCGCGAAGTACTGCACCAGCAGGATGAGCGCCGAGAGCAGCGAGTTCAGCGTGACGCCGGCGAGCAGCAGCACGTTCGTCGAGAACCCGCGCTGGCGGGCGGCCGCCATCAGGTAGACGACCGCCACCGCTGCGAGCGCGCCCAGGAAGCTCGCCGCCGGCACCGCGGCCCACGTCGCGGCCAGCGCCCCGCCAACGGTGAGCGCGAGCATTGCGCCGAGCGCCGATCCGGCCGAGACGCCGAGCGTGAACGGCGTGGCGAGAGGATTCCTGAGCAGCGCCTGGAAGACGACGCCCGAGGCCGCCAGCGCGCTGCCGACCATCGCCGCGGCCAGCACGCGCGGCAGCCGGGCGACGAAGAAGATCTGCGCGTCCACATTGGACGCCCACGGCTGCGACCAGTCGAGCGCGCGGACCAGGCTGATCGACGTGCTGCCGACCAGCGGCGCCGCCACCACCGACCCGAGCGCCATCATTGCCGCGCCGGCGACGACGATCGCGACCCGCTCGCGGATCGGCCGGGCGCCGGACGTCAGGCTCATCGGCCCGCCGGGCCCCTGCCGATGGGGACGACCGTGAGGTGGCCGGCGCGCTCGTGGAACTGCACGTCGGCGCGGATGTCGTACAGCCGTTCCAGGTTGTCTCCCGTCAGGACCGCATCGGTCGCGCCGCTGGCGATCACGCGCCCGTCGCGCAGGAGCACCAGCTCGCGGCAGACCGACGCCGCGAGGTTCAGGTCGTGCGTCGCCAGCACCAGCGTGAGGCCGCGCTCCCGGTTCAACGCCGTCAGCCGGGCCGCGATGTCGAGCTGATGCCCGGGATCGAGCGACGCGGTCGGTTCGTCCAGCAGCAGGACGTCCGCCTGCTGGGCCAGCGCCGCCGCGACGACGACCCGCTGCTTCTCCCCGCCGCTCAGCGTCGAGAACTGCCGGTGCTCGAACCGCAGCACGCCGGTCGCCTCGAGGCACTCCCGCGCAATCGCCACGTCCTCGGGGCCCTCCACCGCGAAGGCGCCCAGATGCGGATACCGGCCCATGAGCGCGAGCTCGAGCACCGAGTAGTCGAACGCGGGGTGCATCTCCTGCGGCACGAGCGCGATTCGCCGGGCCAGCGCGCGCCGCGACCACGCGCCGACGTCGCGGCCGTCCACCTCCACGCGACCGGTCTCCGCCGCCAGCAGGCCCCCCAGCAGCTTCAGCGCCGTGGTCTTGCCCGATCCGTTGGGGCCGAGGATGCCCAGAAAGGCGCCCCGCGCGACGGTCAGCGAGACGTCGTCCACCACGCGCGGGACCGGCGTGCCGCCGGACGCGCCGCGCGCGCGATAGCTGAACGAGACGTTACGGGCGGACAGCAACGCGGACTCCCACCATCCCGGTCCGGCCGATCGCCGGGTAGCCGTAGACCTCCTCGTAGGGCCGATCGAGCAGGTTCATGACGCGCGCGAACACCTCGGAGCGTCCCCACAGGCGCCACGAGGCCCCTAGGTCCACGACGCTGTAGCCGGGAGCCTGGAACAGGCCGCCAAACGTGCCGTAGTTCGGCTCGGTGTCGAGCACCGATCCCCGCGATCGCGCTTCGGCGAAGGCGGACACGCGCGTCGTCGCCCACGTCAGGCCGAGCGAGCCCTGATGCCGCGGCCGGCGCAGCAGCGGATCGCCGACGCTGAACGGCGGAGGTGCGGCGGTCGTGCCGTCCACGGCGAGCACCGTCGTGTCGAGAAATGTGTACTCGCCTCGCGCCGTGAAGCCGCGCGGTCCGCGCCAGGTGGCCGACAGCTCGACGCCCCGGGCGCGGGCGTTCGAGATGTTGTCGGTGCGAAAGCGGCTCACGTCCGACATCGACCCCACGGCGACGATCAGGTCGTCATAGCGGTTGTCGAAGAACGTGACGTCTGCCTCGACCCTGCCGGTCACAGCCTGCGTCACGCCGAGATCCACGCTCCGGCTCCGCTCGGGTGCGAGCGACGGGTTGTCGGTGAACGCGATCTCGAACGCGTCCGGCGGGCGGATGCCCGTGCCCGCGCTGCCGTGCACCTTCGTCCGGACCAGCCCCTGGCCATCGCGCCAGACGGCCACCGTCGCCGCGATCCGGGGGTTGACCGACGTCACCGAGTCGGCGGGAAACGCCGGCCGCGGCCCGTACGGATTCGGATCGGCCGCGAGCGCGTCGCGCCGGATGGACTCGACGCGCAGCCCCGCGGTCAGCGAAGCCCGCGGCCCGAGGTCCTGCCGCACCTCGCCGAAGAGGCCCGCCACACGACGCTCGACCGGCACCTGCTCGCCGGAGCCGCCGACGATGTACGTGCTGCGGGCGCGTTCGCCAAGGGCCTCGACGCCGAACGAGACGCCGGTGGAGGGCGTGGCCGCGATGTCGGTCTGGGCGCGTGCCGTCACGCGCCTGGTCGTGAACCGCGAGTCCCCAAACGTGTCGTGATAACGATTGTCGAGATGTCCGACCGTGAGCTGCAGGCGCTGTTCGACGCGTCCCTGCAGCACGTGGCCCCAGGGCAGGCGCGTCGACATGCCGCCCGTGCGGTCGGTGTCCTGGCCCCGCGCGACGCGGTTGACGCCCGGGAACGCGCCGATGGGATCGGACCCGTACGGACCAGGATTGCCGCGGTCGGCGTCCAGCCAGCGAAACGTGCCACGGACGTTGGTCGCCGGGTCGTGCGTCCAGCCCACGCTGCCGGCGGCCGTGGCGCTCCGCCAGTCGTCGTTCGTGACCGTTTCTCCGGTCGCGGGCGCGATCCCCGTGAACCCGTCGGACGTCGTGCGCTCGGCGCCGCCGCCGAACGTCCAGGCGCCGCGCGATGCGTGGCCGCCGGCCGTGGCGTGCCAGGTGTGCTGCCCACCGCCCTCGAGCGAGGCGGACCCGTCGCCCGGGCCGTCGTGCGTCGTGGTGACCTGCACGATTCCGCCGATCGCATCGCTGCCGTACACCGCGCTCTGCGGACCGCGGACGACCTCGACCTGCGCGACATCGCCGAAGGGCAGCAGCGAGAAGTCGAAGCCCCCGCCGAAGGCGTTCGCGCGCATGCCGTCGACCAGCACGAGCGTGTAGTCGGATTCGCCGCCGCGTGGGAAGACCGAGGTGAGCGCCCCCCGGCCGCCGCTGCGCGCAACGGTGAAGCCAGGCACCGTCCGGAGTGCATCGGCCACCGACTCGATCTGCCGCAGCCGGACGTCGGCTGCCGTGATGACCGTGGAGGTGGCGGGAGCTTCGGAGAGCGGACGCGGCACCTGCGAGGCCGAGACGACGACCGCCTCGGAGACCGGCGCGACGCGCAGGGTGATCTCGAACGTGCGGCCCGCGTCGGCCGGCATCCGCACGGACGTGGCGTCGGCGGTGAGGCCCGGGGCGTCCACGAGGACGCGGTACGAGACGGCCGGCACGGCAGGCACGGTGAACTCGCCGGCCGCGTCCGTGTGCACGGTGCGCACGCCGAGCGGACCGTCCAGCAGGACGGTCGCGTGCGGCACAACGCGGCCGTCGGGATCCAGGACGCGTCCGTGCGCCGGGGCCGCGGCGTCGACGGGCGGATGGATTGCGAGCAGGAACGTCAGTACCGAAGGCGGGGGTCATGCCCACTCCTCCCGGCGTATGTCCGCGCCGGTCTCCCGCGGGACACGTCCGGCGGGAGGGAAGTGACGGCCTGACTACCAGGTCTCCTGACTTGCGGATCGTCGCGAGAGCGCCCGCGCCTTCCCATGCCCGCGAGGGCACAGTGGCGGATCAGCCGGCCGGATCGGAGCCGGCGGCCGTTGGCGACCGTGGGCGCTGTTCCGGATCTGATCGAAGGGGCGCTCGCTCCCCGCTTACAGTGGCGGTACCGTGCGGGCCTTTCACCCGGCTTCGCTCGGTAGACCAGGCGAGCGTCTGTTGTGCGGCGGAGTATAGCATGGCAGGATAGGGCCGGCGGGGCGCCGTGGAGCGTGTCGGTTGCGGGAAATACCGGCGAAGCCGCGCGTTGCACGCCAGCCGGCGGCGCAGGGTTGCCAGCCCGGTGGGCATGGCATAAGATGTTTGTTTGGCTCGGGATGGGCGCCGGAGTGCCCCTCCGGACAGCCGTTACGAGGAGCGCATGAGCAAGAGCTCGACAGTCACCGTTCGCGAGGCCCCGGTGGCGCCGGTGGCGTCCGCGTCGGTCGGCGGTCTGACGATTCACGGCGAGACGTTCCTGATCGAAACCGATCAGCGGGTGGAGCTGGTGGACCTCACCAACCGGATCATGGAGTTCGCGCGGAAGTTCAAGATCCGCGAGGGCCTGGTCAGCTTGTGGTCCATGCACACCACCTGCGCCGTCTTCATCAACGAGTTCCAGACGGCCCTGCTCACCGACATCAAGGCCTTCCTCGAGAAGATGGTCGCGCGCGACGAGGAGTGGCTGCACAACAACCCGGACCACTCCGACTGCGATCGCATGAACGCCGATGCGCACCTGCGCGCGCTGCTCCTCGGCCACAGCCTGACGCTGCAGATCAGCGGCGGCGAGGTCGTGCTCGGGCAGTGGCAGCGCATCCTGATGGCCGAGCTCGACGGCCCGCGTGCCAGGAGCCTGCGCGTCCAGGTCTGGGGCATCACGTAGGCCCGCGGCGCGGGCCGCCGCACCGCCCGCGCCGTCCGACATGTCACTTTCTTCCGTTCGCCTGCAGGCCGCCGGCCTCTCGGATATCGCCGACAGGCTCTCGGGTGGCGAGCGTCTCACGCTCGCCGACGGCGTCCGCCTGTTCGACACGCCCGACCTGCTCGCCCTCGGCTGGCTGGCGAACCGCGAGCGCGAGAAACGCCACGGCGGCCGCGCGTACTACAACTTCAACATCCGGATCGAGGCCACCAACGTCTGCTCGGCGACGTGCCTCTTCTGCTCGTTCTCGCGCCTGCGTCCCGGCGACCCCGGGTCGTACACCCTCTCGCACGAGGACGCCTGGGACAAGCTGCGCCGGCGTGCACACCAGCCCCTCACCGAAGTCCACGTCGTCAACGGGCTGCATCCCGGGCTGCCGTTCGACTACTACACGGAGCTGCTCCGGGGATTCAAGCGCATCCGGCCCGGCATCCACCTGAAGTGCTTCACGGCGGTGGAGATCGCGTATTTCGCGGACCTGTACGGCATGACCGACGAGCGGGTCCTGCGCGAGCTCATGGCGGCCGGGCTCGATTCGCTGCCGGGTGGCGGGGCCGAGATCTTCGCCGAGCGGGTGCGCCGGAAGATCTGCCACGACAAGGCCGATGCGGACCGCTACCTGAGCATCCACCGCACCGCGCACGGCCTCGGGATGCGGTCGAACGTCACGATGCTCTACGGGCACATCGAGACGAACGAGGAGCGCGTGGACCACATGCTGCGCGCCCGGGCGCTGCAGGACGAGACGGGCGGCTTCCAGGCCTTCATCCCGCTGGCGTTCCATCCCGACAACAACCAGATGCGCAAGCTGCCCGCGCCCTCGGCGGCCGACTCGCTGCGCGTGCACGCCGTGTCGCGGCTCATGCTGGACAACATTCCGCACGTGAAGGCGTTCTGGATTGCCACCGGCGTGGACGTGGCGCAGACCGCGCTCTGGTTCGGCGTGGACGACCTGGACGGCACCGTGCAGGAGGAGAGGATCTACCACATGGCCGGCAGCCGCACGCCCGAGTCGCTCACCACGCGCGACCTCGAACGCCTCATCCGTGCCGCCGGCCGCGAGCCGGTCGAACGCGACACGCTCTACAGGGAAATCCGCATTCCGAACTCCGCACTCGTTCCGCAGTCCCCATTCCCCATTCCGCACTGATTCCGCATTCCGCATTCCCCAATCCGCATTTGGTATACTGGTCCTGTCAGCGCCCGCCGGCGATAGCCGCTCCGGGTCCTGACCTTTTTTGTCTACGTAGATTGAGAAAAGTTTCACAAACCGCGGACGATTCCGCGCGGATCCGCCGATGTCTCAGACGTTCCTGTCCATGCTCACCGAGGTCGAGAAGTCGTCCCTCGACCAGCGGCAGGCGCTGCCGGCCCGCTACCGCGGGCTCGACGACGAGGAGATGGCCCGACGCATCGCCGATGCCAGAGCCACGCTCGGCAGCCGTCTGCTGATCCTCGGACACCACTACCAGCGCGATGAGGTGATCCGCTTCGCCGATATCACCGGCGATTCCTTCCGCCTCTCGCGCCAGTGCGCCAGCCGGCCCGACGCCGAGTTCATCGTCTTCTGCGGCGTCCACTTCATGGCCGAGAGCGCGGACGTGCTCAGCGCGCCACACCAGCAGGTGATCCTGCCCGACCTGGCGGCCGGCTGTTCCATGGCCGACATGGCCGACGCCGAGGACCTCGAGGTCTGCTGGCAGGAGCTCGACGCCATGGGGATCGCCGGCGTCGTCCCGGTCACGTACATCAACTCGTCGGCCGCCATCAAGGCCTTCGTCGGCGAGCACGGCGGGATCGTATGCACGTCGGGCAATGCGCGGGCGGTGCTCGAGTGGGCGTGGGCCCGCGGCGAGCGCGTGCTGTTCCTGCCCGACCAGCACCTGGGCCGGAACACCGCCTACGCGATGGGCGTGCCGCTCGATCGGATGGTGGTGTGGGATCCGCGGGAGCTCGGCGGCGGGCTCACGCCCGAGCGGGCTGCCGCGGCGCGGCTGCTGCTCTGGAACGGCCACTGCTCTGTGCACACGCGCTTCACCGTGCAGCAGATCGCGCACGTGCGCGAGGAGCACCCGGGCGTGCGCGTGATCGTCCATCCCGAAGTGCCGTTCGACGTCGTCCAGGCCGCCGACGAGAGCGGCTCCACCGAACACATCCTGAAAACCGTGCGCCAGAGCCCGGCCGGGAGCGTCTGGGCGGTGGGAACGGAGATCCACCTCGTCAATCGCCTCGCCCATGAGGTGGCTCCCGACCGGACCGTGCTCTCGCTGGATCAGATGGGCTGCCTCTGCTCGACGATGTTCCGCGTGTCGCCGAACCACCTGCTGTGGGTACTCGAAGAACTGCTCGAAGGCCGCGTCCGCAACCGGATCGTCGTCCCGGACGAGCAGAAGCCCTGGGTGCGGACCTCGCTCGAGCGCATGCTCAGCGTTGTCTGACCCATCCTCCCATCCTCCCATCCTCCCATCCTCCCATCCTCCCATCCTCCCATCCTCCCATCCTCCTCATCCTCCTACCCTCCCATCCTCCCTGTGGTACGATTCCCTGTTATCCACTTGATGAAGGAGACCCTCGATGGCCCATCAATTGCCTCCCCTGCCCTATGACTTCGCTGCGCTCGAGCCGCACATCGACGCTCAGACGATGCAGATCCACCACGGGAAGCATCACCAGGCATACGTCAACAACCTGAACGCCGCGCTCGAAAAGCATCCGGAGCTGCAGAGCAAGAGTGCCGAGGACCTGATTCGCAATCTCTCGGCGGTCCCCGAGGACATCCGCACCGCGGTCCGGAACAACGGCGGCGGCCACGTGAACCACACGATGTTCTGGAAGTTGATGAGCCCGAAGGGGGGCGGTGCGCCGGCCGGCACGGTGGCCAATGCGATCAACGCCTCGTTCGGCAGTTACGACGCGTTCAAGGAGCAGTTCGCCAAGGCCGGCATGGGGCGGTTCGGCAGCGGCTGGGCGTGGCTCATTGACACGAACGGCAAGCTCGCGATCGAGAGCACGCCGAACCAGGACTCGCCGATCATGGACGGCAAGAAGCCGATCCTCGGCGTGGACGTCTGGGAGCATGCCTACTACCTGAAGTACCAGAATCGGCGCGCCGACTACCTCGGTGCCTGGTGGAACGTCGTGAACTGGCACGAGGTCGGCGTGCTGTTCGGCAGATAGCACCCGTCACGCGCCCGGCAGCGGCGAGTTGCCGGGCGCGGCACTCCTCGAGTCAGCCGCGAGCCCGCCGGATCTCCTCTTCCGAATAGCGATAGACGCGGAACACGCTGTTCTGCTGCAGCTTTGGCGGGTCGCTCCCGGGCCCGAAATAGGGATTGACGTACTCCCACACGACGTCGCCCTCGGCGGTGACCTCGAAGAAGCGGCCGAAGAGGCCTTCGTTGATCAGCGTGTTGCCGTTCGGCAGGCGCTGGGCGTTCGAGATGCGCGGGCTGAAGAAGTTGAACGGTCTCGGCTCCTGATATTTCCAGACGATTGACTTCGTGTCGGGATCGAGCTCGATGACTCTCGAAAACGGGAACGACTCGTCCAGCCGGTGCGGTCCGTTGTCGAAGAGAAGGATGTGTCCGTTGCCGAGGCGGTACGGCGCGTGCTGACCTGACAGCGGCGGCGCGCCGAGCTTCCAGACAATCTGACCGCTGGTCCGCTCGATCCTGATCACCGTCGAGATGTTCCGGAAGCTCACGAGGAGGTTCCCGTCCGGCTCCTCGAAGACACTGTTGCCGTGTGTCCACTCGGTCCGCGCGTCCTGGATGGCCGTCAGGGCATCGGCGTCCGGATCGAGGTGCTCCCAGCTGCGCCACTCCCACACGACCTCGCCGGCTGTCGTTGCCTCGATGAGCACGTCCGCCCACATGTGCTTCCCGTCCACCTCGGTACCGGGGCGTCCGCCCTTGACGCGCTTCGCCACGCCCTCCGGCAGTTCGCGCGCGCACAGCAGGAGGATGTTGCCGTTCCTGAGCAGTCGGCCGTCGTGGTGATGGTCGGGCCGACGAACTTCCCACAGGACCCGGCCGTTCCAGTCCATCTCGAGTGCGGCGCCGCCCACGAAGGGCGATCGGCCGAGATAGGTGTCGTTCGGAATCTGACCGTTGTAGAAGAGCGTGCCGCGGTCCGTCAGGTACCCGTACAGGCCGGGACGGTACGGGACCTTCCACGAATGGATCACCGTGCCTTCCAGGTCGATGAGATGAACGGCGGTGCCGCCAGCAGGCGCGAAGAGCGTGAACCCGGGACAGGCGCGCGCCGGGTCGACGCCACGCAGGCCGACGCCACGACGCCGAATCGGGTTCTGATCGACCGCCTGACCCGTCTGCCGTTGTCGGGCGCTCGCGACGCCGGTACCCGCGAGGGCGCCTCCCGTTAGACCCGCGATTGACGCGAGAAACCCACGCCGGCCGACGACCGAGCCCTCATTCCCCATCGAGTCCTCCAGTATCCCTTCGTGCCCTTCGTGCCCTTCGTGCCCTTCGTGCCCTTCGTGCCCTTCGTGCCCTTCCCGCCCTTCGGCCTGTGCCCTTTGTGCCCGTGCCCTTTGTGCCCTTTGTGTTCCGTGCCTACTTCGCGTCCTTCGTGTACCGCTCGATCTCCTCGACCTTCGGGTACTCCGCCTGCGTCTCCCCGACGAACACCGCCCGGATGACCCCGTCTTTCCCGATCACGAACACGGCCGGTCGTGCGATGTTCCAGGCATCCACGCCGAATCGGTGCCAGATCCCGTAGCGCTTCGTGACCTCGCGCGACTCGTCTGTCAGGATGCGGAAGGGAAGCCCCGTCTCTTCCACGTACCGCCGCACGGGCGATGACTTCTGGGCGACCACGGCCACGACCGAAATGCCATCGGCGTCCCAGGCGGCGGAGCGATTGGCCAGTTCACCGAACCGGCGTCTGCAGTTGGGTCACCAGGTGCCGCGGTGAAACGCGAGGATCACCGGCCCGCGCGCGAGATACGTTGACAACGACCGAGGGACGCCCTGGTTGTCGGGCAGCGTGAACTCCGGCGCGGGGTCGCCGGGGCCGAGAGTCGCGGATCGGGTCAGCATGAGACCGTGCCCCCCATCATAGGCGCTTGCACACTGACTGGCGCCCTCCGTGGTGCGCTCACGGACCGCGTGTTATAAACGCGCCGCGCCCCGGTGACTGTCAACAGGAGCGGCTGCATGTCCAGGACGCTCGCCGAAATCACGCTGGAGCATTCCCGGCGCATCTCGGATCTCCAGGCAGAGTGCCGGCGCCGCCGGCAGGAGCTCGATCGCGCCCGAGGTGACGCGCTCGGAGCCCTTCCGGGCGCCGCCGCACCGCTTCAGCAGCTGGACGCCAGCCGTGCCAAGGCAGACGATGCGCTGGCGCGCGCACTGGCGGAGGCCGACGCGAAATCACAGGCCGCCCATGCGAAGGCCGCCGAGCGTCTGAACGAGGCGCTGGCCGACGTGAACCAGCGCTACCGCGCGGCGGACCGTGCCGCCGACGCGAAGCGGGACGCTGCCAACCGTGCCGCCAACGCCGACTACGCGGCGCGGCTGGACGAGATCGCCCGATTGCCCGTCGAGAAGCAGTTCAACGCGCGGGAGGACGCGCAGCGGGAGCTCCGCGCCGCGCTGGCCAGAGCCGACGCCGCCTGGCGATCCGCGCGCGATGCGAGCCGCGACACCGAGCAGGCCCAGCTCGGTGCCGCCCTCGAGCAGGAGCGCCAGGACCTCGAAAGCGCGAGCTCGACGCTCGTGCTGAGCCAGTCGGCCGCCCAGCAGATCCACGATCACGATCTGCGCGCCGCGGAGGCGCGCGCGGACGACGCGCTTGCGAAGCTCCCCGGCGCCGCGCCCATCGTCCAGCAGCACCAGGACGCGATCGCGTCGCTGTCCACCGACTGCCGCGCCCGCGAAGAGCGGCTCTTCGTGGAGTTCCGGCGGGCCCTCGACGAGCTGCGCCACCTGTAGCGTGACGCATGTAGCGCAGACCTTCAGGTCTGCCCGCGCCGTTGGTGTGCCCGCGCGCCCGTTGGCAGGCCTGAAGGCCTGCGCTACACGAGGGCGCCCGACACGATCGACGTCTGTAGCGCAGACCTTCAGGTCTGCCCGCGCCGTTGGTGTGCCCGCGCGCCCGTTGGCAGGCCTGAAGGCCTGCGCTACACGAGGGCGCCCGACACGATCGACGTCTGTAGCGCAGACCTTCAGGTCTGCCCGCGCGGTTGATCTGCCCGCGCGCCCGTTGGCAGGCCTGAAGGCCTGCGCTACACGAGGGCGCCCGACACGATCGACGTCTGTAGCGCAGACCTTCAGGTCTGCCCGCGCGGTTGATCTGCCCGCGCGCCCGTTGGCAGGCCTGAAGGCCTGCGCTACACGAGGGCGCCCGACACGATCGACGCATGTAGCGCAGACCTTCAGGTCTGCCCGTGCCGTTGGCCTGCCCGCGCCGTTGGCCTGCCCGCGCGGTTGATCTGCCCGCGCGCCCGTTGGCAGGCCTGAAGGCCTGCGCTACACGAGTGCTGCACGAGCGGGCGGGCGACGCATGTCACGGCACGATCGGCAGCACGAGCGCGGACGGGTGCGTCGCGTCGTGCAGGATCGTGTTCTTCGCCGTGACGAACCGCGTGCCCGTCCCGTTGGGCTCGCCGGTGTTCAGGTTGCGGTCGAATCGCGGGAAGTTACTGCTCGAGACCTCGAGGCGGATCACGTGGCCCTTCTTGAACACGTTGCTGGTGGACCAGAGGTCCAGGGCCAGCGAGTAGACCTGCCCGGGATTGATGAGCGCGGGCGTTTCCTGCGAGTCCCGGTACCGCGCGCGCAGGATGCCCTCGGTCAGGTTCTGCGCGAAGCCGTTCGGCCACACGTCCACCAGCTTGCCGGTGAAATCCGTGTCCACGGCCGAAGACGTCGCGTAGATCTCCAGCGACACCGGCCCGGTGACCTCCAGGTCCTGCGCCAGCGGCGCCGTCGAGTACACCAGCACGTCGTCACGCGCTTCGGCCGGCCGCTGGTCGCGCGGACCCGGCGCCAGGTGGTTGCCGTCGCAGCAGAGCGGGCCGCCTATGGTCGGCACCGGACTCGCCGGATCGTACGTGTAGTGGTCCGGCGGCTCGGATGCGGGCGCGGTCGTCGAGAGCGATCCGTTCCCGCGCACGGAGTTCGCCTGCCCCGACGAGTGCAGGAAGTATTTCGTGTTCCGCGCGCGCGCGAGCGGCCAGTCGTCCTCGGTGCGCCACTGGTTGGCGCCCATCACGAAGAGCTTCACGCGCTTGCCGGAGAACTCGTTCTGGACGCCCTTGAAGAGATAGTCGTACCAGGCGATCGTCGTGCCCCACTCTTCGAACCGCGACTCGGGACCGAAGTCGACGTCGCCGATCCGCGGCCCGTTGCCGGCGTGACCGCCGACCATGACGATCAGGTGCTGGCCGGTGCGCGCGGCGTCGGTGCCGCCCTGAGCCTTGATGCCCGAGTAGTTCCGGAGCGACCCGCCCTGGAAGATGTCGTACCACGCCGCCACCGTCAGCGACGGGACGGTGATGTCGCCGAAGTGCCGCTCGATGGACCACCGCTTCCAGTACCTCGTCCTCGCTCGGGTGCGCGACCCAGTCGAGGTAGTACTGCGCGAGCGCCGCGGTGGACTCCGGTGCATGCGAGTCGGCCGGAGCGTTGAAGAGCGGATAGGCGTCGAGGGGCTCGGTCCACATGCCCTCGCGCGCGTCGGTCCGCGCGCGCAGCTGGCGCGCCAGCGTGTCCTGCGCGAGCCCGGACGTCCACGACTGGTTGAACCACTGCTCGAACGCGCCGCCCTGGTACGTCCAGTTCGAGTGGTAGTTGCTGGCCGTGACGACGGGGCAGATGCCCGCCAGGTGCGGGGGATGCGCGATGGCGGCCAGCATCTGGGTGGCGCCCACGTAGGACCCGCCGAACATGCCGACCTTGCCGTTCGAGTAGGGCAGGGCCGCTGCCCACTCCACCGTGTCGTACCCGTCGTCCGGCTCGTGCTTGAACGTGTACCACTCGCCCTCGGACGTGTACCGCCCGCGCACGTCCTGGATGACGACGACGTAGCCGCGCGCCGCGGCCATCACGCCGAATCCGTGGCCGCCGTCCTTGTTGTACGGCGTGCGCTGGAGAAGGACGGGGAACGTGCCGTCGGCCCTGGGGCGGTAGATGTCGGCCTTCAGCGTCACGCCGTCCCGCATCTGGACCGGCACGCCCGTCTCGAGCGTCACCGCGAACTGGTCGTCGGCCCTGCCGGCAATGCCGCCGTACAACAGGACGACGGCCACGACGAACAGCGCACCCCGTGATCGAGTCATCGATTCCTCCTCAGTCCTGCCGTGCACCTGTAGCGCAGACCTTCAGGTCTGCCCACCGCTTGCCGTCCACCTGTAGCGCAGACCTTCAGGTCTGCCCACCGCTTGCCGTGCACCTGTAGCGCAGACCTTCAGGTCTGCCCACGCTTGCCGTGCACCTGTAGCGCAGACCTTCAGGTCTGCCCCACCGCTCCTTGGCAGGCCTGAAGGCCTGCGCTACATGTGGCGCACTCCTTGGCAGGCCTGAAGGCCTGCGCTACATATGACGCACGCCTCCATCAAAACAGCGCCACGCGCACCATGGTGCCCGCCTCGATGCGCTCGACGTCGGCGGCAATCTCGATGAAGCCGTCCGCGCGCGCGAGGCTGGTGATCTCCCCCGAGCTCTTGAACACCGGGACGGCGTCGGCGCCGTCCAGCCGCACAGGATAGACCTGGTGGCGTCCGGATGGCGAGGTCACCGCGTCGGCGAGCCGCGCCGGGACGATGCGCTCGAGCGGCGGCGGCAGGCGGGCGATCCGGCGGAGCATCGGCGCCACGAACAGGTACATGTTCGTCAGGCACGAGACCGGGTTGCCGGGGAGCCCGAACACCGGCACCCCGCGTGCCGTGGCGAAGATCGTCGGCTTGCCGGGCTTGAGCTGCAGCCCTTCGAAGTGGATGGTCCCGAGCGCGCCGAGGATCTCGAGGCTGTAATCCCGATCGCCGACCGAGCTGCCGCCGCAGAAGAGCACCAGGTCCTCGCGGAGGCACGCCTCCATGGCGGCGGTCAGCGCGTCGCGATCGTCGGGTGTCCGCGCGGCAACGACGGGCTCGCCTCCATGCTGGCGCACGGCGGCGGCAAGCGCCGTGGTGTTGGCGTCGAAGATCTGCCCGGGCCCCAGGCGGCCGCCCGGCGCCACGATCTCGTCGCCCGTGGAGAGGATGGCCACGCGGGGCTTCGCGAAGACGCGGACCGACGTCAGCCCGAGCGCCGCGAGGACCGCCACCCGGGCGGGCACGAGCGTCGTGCCGGCCGGGACTGCCACCTCGCCTGCCACGAGATCCCCGCCGGCGCGTCCGACATGCTGCCGCGGGGAGGCCGGCTCGTAGACGTCCACGGCGTCGCCGTGCCGATCCGTGGCCTCGACCATGACCACGGCGTCGGCGCCGGTGGGCATGGGCGCGCCGGTGGCGATGGCCGCGCAGGCGCCCGGCTCGACCGCCTTGCCCGGCGCGGCGCCCGTGAAGATCGACTCGATCACGCGCAGCCGGACCGGGTGCTCGCGCGAGGCGCCGTCCGTGTCGCTGGCACGGACGGCGAACCCGTCCATGACGGCGCGGGCGAACGGCGGTACGTCCAGTCCGGCATAGACGTCCTCCGCCAGCACGCGTCCGCCGGCATCGTCCAGGGCAGCGGACTCGACGCGCGCGATCGGGTCGCCGTGCACGGCCAGGATGGCCCGCGCCTCGGCCACGGGAATGATCCGGCGATCGGGTCGGTATGCCATCAGCGGCGGGCCTCGCGCACGAGGTGGCCGATCTCGGGGAGCACCAGCTTCTCCATGGCCAGGCGCACCGCGTGCTCCGAGCCCGGCAGCGCGATCACGATCGTGCGGCCGGCGAGGCCCGCGGTTGCGCGCGAGAGCATGGCGGCCGCGCCAATCTCCTGGTAGCTGAGCATCCGGAACAGCTCGCCGAAGCCGTCCAGCCGCTTGTCGAGCAGGCCGTCGATCGCCTCGAAGGTGCTGTCCCGCGACGTGATGCCCGTGCCGCCGGTCGTGATGACGGCGTCCACCGTGTCGCGTGCGGCGAGCTCGGCGACCTTCGCGCGGACCCCGACCGGATCGTCGCGCACAATCGCCCGGCCGAGGACGATGTGGCCGGCGGCGGAGAGGAGGTCGGCAACAGCGGCTCCTCCGGTATCCGTCTCGAGCGTCCTGGTGTCGCTGATCGTCAGGACCTGGACGCTCACCGAGGCGGGCGCGTGCCGCCGGTGCTCCGTGGAGGACATCCGGGGAATTGTATCGAGGTTGACCCTCTGCCGCGCGGTGAACCACGATACGCGGATGCCGCGCGCGCTCCGTTCCTCCCTCTTCCTGGTTGCCTGCGCGCTTGCCGCAGCGGTCGTGCTCGAGGCCCGGACGGCCCCCGATGCGGCGTCCGCGTGGGTCGAGCGGACGCTGAAGGGCATGACGCTCGACGAGAAGATCGGGCAGCTGCTCATGCCGTCGTTCGAGTCGAGCTACATCGCGGCCGATTCCGACGAGAGCGAGCGGCTGCTGGGCCTGGTGTCGCGGCTGCACGTCGGCGGCTTCCTGGTGTTCGGCGCGAGCGAGCCCGTGCCGCCGGTGCTGCTGAATCCCACGTACGGCACCGTGACGCTCGGCCGGCCGCTCGAGGCCGCGGCCACCTTCAACCGGCTCCAGCGCGCCTCGACGCTACCGCTGCTGAACGCGGGCGACTTCGAGTTCGGCGTCGGCATGCGCATCGAGGGCGCCACGCAGTTCCCGCGCGCGATGGCGTTTGGCGCCGCCGGGGATCCGGCCCTGGCCGAGCAGGCCGGTCGCGTGGTCGCGGAAGAATCGCGCGCCATCGGGGTCGGGATAGATTTCGCGCCGGTCGCCGACGTGAACAACAACCCGCGGAATCCGGTGATCAACACGCGATCCTTCGGCGAGGACCCGGCGCGGGTGGGGCAAATGGCGTCGGCGTTCGTGCGCGGCCTGCAGGCCGGCGGCGTCCTGGCGACCCTGAAGCACTTTCCCGGGCACGGGGACACCGACGTGGACACGCACCTCGGCCTGGCGGTGATCCCGCACGATCGCGCCAGGCTCGACGCGGTGGAGTTCGTGCCGTTCCGCGCCGCCATTGCGGCCGGCGCCGCGGCGGTGATGGTCGCGCACGTGGAGCTGACGGCCATCGATCCCGCGAACGAGCCGGCGACGCTCAGCCGGCCGGTGATCACCGGCCTGTTGCGCGAGGCGCTCGGCTTCGACGGGCTCGTGTACACGGACTCGATGTCGATGGCGGCGTTGACGAAGATGGCCGCGCCAGGCGACGCGGCCGTTCGCGCCATCGACGCGGGCGCCGACGTCGTCGCGCACTCGCCGGATCCGGATGCCGCCGCGGCGGGGCTGAAGGCCGCGGTGGAGCGCGGCGATCTCCCGATGACGCGGATCGATCGGTCCGTGCGGCGGGTCCTGGCCGCCAAGGCACGGCTCGGTCTGGATCGGACGCGCACCGTGGATCTCGAGGCCGTGGCGTCGCACGTCGGCGGGCGCGCGCACGAGGCGCTGGCGCGCGAGGTGAGCGAGCGCTCCGTGACGCTCGTCCGCGATCGGCTGACCCAGATGCCACTGGCGATGCCGCGTGACAAGGCCGTGCTGGTGCTGTCGGTGCTCGACTACCCGGGCGGCTGGCGCATCGCGGCGCCCGGCCGCACGTTCGTTCCCGCGCTGGAAGCGCGGTGGCCGAACGTCACGGCCGTCGAGGTCTCCGATCACAGCACGGCGGCGGAGCTGTCGCTGGTGCGGGCGATGGCGCCGCGGTTCGACGCGATCGTGCTTGGCATCTATGTGCGGGCCGCCTCCGGCAGCGGCCGGCTGGACCTGGCGCCGCCGGTCGCGCGCCTGGTGGACGCGCTCGCCGCGCAGGCGACCGCCGAGCGGCCCGTGGTGGCGTGCTTCTTCGGCAACCCGTACGCGTCGGCCAGCGTGGGGGACCTGCCGGCGATGCTGCTGACGTACGACTTCGGGGACCTGGCCGAGATGTCGGCGGTGAAGGCGCTGGCGGGGGAGATCCCGATTGGCGGCCGGCTGCCGATTGGGATCCCCGGCCTGGCGGCGGTGGGGGAGGGTCTGAGCCGCGCCGCGCGCTGACGTTGCTCCTGACCGCCGGGTCGGCTAAAATCAAACGTTCGCGCGTCGCACGGCGGCCCCTCCGGGGGGCAGCGCGAAGCGACACCCCGAAGCGCCCTTAGCTCAGTTGGATAGAGCGTCTGGCTACGAACCAGGAGGTCGCAGGTTCGAGTCCTGCAGGGCGCGCCAACTCCCTCAACAACTTACGGGCTCTGCGGTCCCTGGGCGCAGATTGCTGTGCCCAATACTGTGCCCACGCCACACGGTTCGTCCTGCGTTCTGGTCCCGCTTTCACGGCCGCTCCGGTGGTTCACGCAACGTCATCCGAGTACCCGACGCAGTGTCTGTCGGCGGCGCAGCCCGAGCACGTTGTCCTCATGTAGCGAAAGTCCTTTGCAGCGCCGAGTGGCCGGATTATCTGATTCACCTGTGCCTGCGGCCGGACGCCCGTAGCTTGGGACACACATGCATGACAGAAATACTGGCGCTGGTTCTGCTTCAGCCAGCTGACGATGACCGTTGCGTTATCAGGCATTGTCAGAGGTCCCTTGATGTTCTCTCCCGATTCCCTTCATGAATTCTGCCGTGAATCGCCACCCTGTAGTTGCGCCGACTCCTTAGGCTGACCGGTCTTCGGTTTTTCAGCGAGGGTAGTGTTCTACTGGTGGCCCAAGGACCTGAACACCTGTCCCCATTGTGGAATCAGGCTGCCCTGGGGCGCCTAACGAGCGGCGTACAGAGCAAGGGCCGCATCGCTGCGGCCCTGATCACTCCACGACCCTGGCGTTCAGGATTTCGGGGGCGCCTGCACGTAGTCAACGAGCACCCACACCTCGCCTCGCACGAGGTCTCTCGCCTTTCCTGTCCGGTCTCCCAGCTCGTTGACGCTCATGCCGATCCCCGCTTTCTGTACGACGTCGGCGAAGTCGAGGCCCACGATGTCCTTGAAGTGACCGTACCCGCTGACCGTCGCGTAGCCGTATGGATAATCGGTTCCACCTGGCAGGATGCGGCCGTAGACGCCCCAGTTGAGCAGCGTCCCTTCCTTGATCCGCACGTCGTGCAGCTTCTTCCAGACCTTTTCGGTCTCCAGGTAGTTTGCATCACCGCCCGATGGCACTTTCATGTACTCGACGCTCAGGAAGGGCGCCGGCTTGGCGAGCGGTGTCTCGGGAGTGCCGTCCAGTGTTCCCCACGTCTCGGAGCGCACAAGTTCGCGCGCCGCAAGCGTCTTCCTGTTGAACTCAGGCATGCTCTGCGCGGGAACGATTTTGGCGAGCAGTTCGTTCGGGTAAGGATTCTCCATCGCCTCGAAACTGCTGTAGACGGCCACGGTCGCGTAGTTGTGATCGACCTGCGAACCGCTGGGCGACACGACCCTGTAGAGGTACCACGCAAGGACGTTGCCGGCCTTCACCCTGGCCTCGTGGATCGGCTTCCACATCTTCTGCTCGACCTGCAGGTACGCATCGTCCTGCCCAGGAGCGACCTTCATGTAGTCGACTTCCACGAACTGGCTCTGTGCCGCCGCGGGCGTAGCGCCGGCGACTGACAATCCCACCAGGATCGCCGTCAGCAGCCCCGAAGTCCTTCTCATTCGCATTGTTGTCCCTCCAACGTCCGACTTTCGAACACAGTGAGCGCCCCGCTAGCGCGCCCGACCGCTGCGGCTCCTGCATTTATCGAGTGCGATGAATGCGGCGGGGTGGGTCTGACGAAACGGCTCCGGCGTGACGAACGCGCCCGCACGGGGGAAAGGCGCAAGGGCGTAGACTACTCGGATGCTGCCAGCCGACCTGTTCACAATTGCACAGCAGCGAAATCATGAAGTGAATGGCTGACCACGTTGACTGACGACTGGTTCGCTCCTGGCCAGGTCCCGCCAGTGCAGCGCCTTGAGCCGGTCACATCGGCGCAGCCTCTGTGGCGGCTGGCGAAACACCCAAGGACGACACGTCTCATTGTTGGGGGCCAGTGAAGATCGCGGACGTCGCTGCCTACGATATCGTCAAGTACCACGCCAGCCTGAAGGCACGCTTCTGGTATTGGGGTGGTCAGCTTCTCATCATCGCCGTTGCAACAACTCTGACTTCCGCCTTCGCAGCTGCTGCGGCGGACTCGCCGTAGCCTTGGCGGAGGCGGTCAGGCCTGCCAGTCAACAGTCCTCAGGCACGCTGCGCGAGATTCCGCTTGCCGCGAACGGGCACGAGTCCTCTCTGTGGCCGCGCCACGTCGCCCTCAGCGAGATGGCCACGCCCTGGGCTACGTCTCGACCCTGATCGCGTGGCACTCTGGCTGGTCGTTGTCGGGGCCGGCAACGAAATGCAAACGAAGGTCGCGTGGAGCGTTCAGCTCCAGGCCACCCCGGCGAGCGATCGCTCGGAGCCGATCCGGCTCACATCGCTGAGGCCGCGTAGAATGGGCAGATTCGTTTTGGCGAACCACAGGTCGAACACGCCCGCCGTCCTCGCGAGGTATCACTCCGCGAAGCTGGGTAAACCACGCGATCGGGCAGTAAGGAACGACGATGGCGAACGAAGGATTCCTCGAACTGAGCCTCTTGGGCGTGGACGGGGAAGTAGCGGCTGATCCGGCCACATTCGTCTCCTTCGTGCGGACGAAGGATGGACAGGAGCTCGGCAGCGCCAAACGGTCGTTCCCGCCAGCGCGACGTTTCGCCGTGCCCGCGTTTCCGCAGGAGCGCGCGATTGCGTGCTGGATCTCACCCGATCGCTACCGGACGCGCGAGGTCGGTATCTTCACGTTCATCGATGGCGAAGTCATCCCGCGGTCACCGACGGTCTTCAGAATCCCGCAAAGGTGGACCGCGGCGTTCGATAAGTGGGCGGACCTCCCCGACGAGCTCGACCCGTTACAGACCTGCCTGGGCAACTCGCCGAGGCTGCGGGTGAAGGACGGCAAGACCCTGGGGCGCTTTGTCGAGGACGTCTACGACGACTTGGATCCAGGTGATCGCCAGTCAACCAACGCTAAGGCGTGCCTGCTAAACCTGTATGCAAAGTTGAACACGCTGAAGGAGCCCGTCTTCGGCCGGAAGCCGTGGTTCGGCTTCGTGCAGTCGCTCCTCGTGATCGGACGGGAACGGCTCGTCGCTCTCGTGGACGGGGAGATGCGCACGCGCGTGCAGACGATCTTCGACGACATAGGGGACTTCGACTTCTACAAGCGCACTCCGGTTGGGGATCACGCGAAGAACATTCCGCCAGGTTTCTCCTTCGCGAAGAAGGACATGGTGAGCATAAAGACGCAGGAGGAGCACGGGAATCTCCAGCTCACCATGACGAAGGCGACGGATGCCGATGGCAATGCGCTAACGATCCTCGATGCGGACATGGACGAGAACGGGAAGCTCATGGCGCACCTGGGGGACTTGTTCAAACACAAGTTCAACGGTGGCACGCACCCCTTCGATATTCACGAGTTCCTGATCCTCGAAGACAAGGCCCCCTGTGCCAATAATCTCTGAGACAACCTCCCGAGGGAGATTAGTGTAGGGGCGGGGAGGATGCGATGAGATGTCCCGAATGCCAGCCAGCGTTGCGATCGATCCGTCGTCTGAGGACACGGCGGCGGAGGGTGCCCACGGGGCACCCGGAGCCGCCGCCTCCGTCACCGCGCCCGTAAGGCCGGACCCAGAAGTGCCGGTCAAGGTCCAGCGCCGACAGTTCCCCGCAGAGTACCGGCGTCGTATCCTCAAGGAAGCCGACGCATGTAAGAAGCACGGCGCGTTGGGGGCGCTGTTGCGCCGCGAAGGTTTGTACAGTTCGCACCTGGTGAACTGGCGTCGGCAACGCGAGCAGGGCGAGCTCGTCGTCGGACGCGCGCGCAAGCGCGGACCGGTGCCCAAGCCGATCGATCCACGCGTGAAACAGCTCGAAGTCGAGAACCGCCGACTCCAGCGCAAGCTGGCGCGGGCGGAGACGATCATCACCCTCCAAAAAAAAGTTGCCGAGATCCTGGGGATCCCCCTGAAACCCCTCGACATCGACGAAACCGACTGATGGTCGCCATCGAAGCCGTGACCACGACCGGCGAGACCACGACGCTCTGTCAGAGCGTCGGCATCGCGCGCGCGACCCTTTATCGGCGTCGACAGCCCGCCCGGTCATCGCCGCCGACCGTCCGTGCGCCGTCATCGCGCGCGCTGGTCCCCGCCGAACGGCAAGCGGTGCTCGACGTCTTGCACAGCGAGCGGTTCGTCGATCAGTCGCCGGCGGAAGTCCAGGCCACGCTGCTCGAGGAACAGACGTATCTGTGCTCGACGCGGACGATGTATCGCATCCTTGACGCCGCGCACGAAGTCCGGGAGCGACGCGACCAGGCGCGGCATCCGGCGTACGCGAAGCCGGAGCTCGTCGCGACGGCCCCGAATCAGATCTGGTCGTGGGACATCACGAAACTGAAGGGGCCGATCCCGTACCTCTATTACTCGCTGTATGTGATCCTCGATCTGTTCAGCCGCTACGTCGTGGGCTGGATGGTCGCGGCACACGAGAACGCCCGTCTGGCGCAGCGGCTGATCGAAGCGACGTGTCGCAAACAAGGGATCGGCCCGCACCAACTGACGATTCACGCCGACCGCGGCGCGCCGATGCGTAGCAAACTGGTCGCCGAGCTCTTCTCGGATCTCAGCATCGACGCGAGTCACTCGCGGCCTCGCGTCAGCAACGACAATCCGTTTTCCGAAGCGCAATTCCGCACGTTCAAATACCGGCCGGAGTTTCCGGATCGATTCGGCGCCATTGAACACGCCCGCCGTGTGAGCCGGGGCCTCTTCGCGTGGTACAACGACGCGCACCATCACAGCGGGCTGACCTATCTCACACCGGCCGACGTTCACTACGGGCGCGCGGCCACGATCCTCGAGGTCCGGCATCACACGCGCCTGGCCGCCTACGACGCGCATCCCGAGCGCTTCGTGCAGGGCCCGCCGCGCCTCGAAATCCTGCCGCATGCGGTGTGGATCAATCCGCCGGCGAACTCGACCGCCCAGGATGCCCCAGGATCGACGATCGTCACCCCGGCCGACCCGCAGCATGGGGAAATCGGAGGGCCACAACTCATTCTCGGCGCGCCGGCGATCCCGATGATCACGTCGATGGAGTTGCTACAGTAAATTCAAAATCAGGTTGTCTCAAAGACGTTGACACGGCCCGAGGCTCGTCCGCTCGGATACGACCTCGTGTGACGCCGAGCGATTCGCCAGGAGGCAGCAATGGCGTTCGATCCGAAGTTCACCCGCGAGGTGCTCCTGCCCCTGGCGGTCCATGCCTACACCGAGGCAGGCCTCCCACGTGATTGCGAGTGTCTGGACACGGGTGGATTCACGGTCCTCGGTGCCATCGTCGTCGACCCGCACACCTGCATGCAGGTCTGGTTGGAGTTGCGGGAGGAGGCTCGGCGGTCACAGCGCCCCGTCGAGGCCGCTCGCGCCAGCGACATGCTGGAGACGGTGATGGCGGACGGCCACACGTTCGGCTTCGTAGCGACGAAGGCTGGCGACGCTTTCGTCTGCATCAGAGGCACTCACTTCCTTTCGGAGTGGCTGAAGGACGCGGAGTTGCCGCTGGTGACGTATCGCTTCCGCGCGGACGCGGGTCGTGCCCACATTGGGTTTCAAGCGATCTACCAGACGATCCAGCAGAGTGTCTTGGACCTCCTCGGGAAGGCCAAGGGCAAGTCCGTGACGGTCCTCGGCCACAGCCTGGGAGCAGCGCTGGCGACCGTGTGTGCCCTGGATGAGGATGTCGCCGCCGTGGCCGGAGCGCTCCCGGCGCACGTGTTTCCATTCGCCAGCCCACGGGTCGGAGATGGGGACTTCCGCGAGGTATTCAACGGCCTCGTTTCGGACTGCATTCGGATCGTCAATAGGCCGGATCTCGTGCCCCACATGCCACTGCCGATCGGCTACCGGCATGTCGGAGTCGCCGCCGTGGTCGACAGTGGGGCGACCCTGGATTTGGCGTTTGCGCACGGTCTGTGCGAAGGCTACCTCCGGGGACTGAATCGCACCATCGCCGCTCCCGTGATCGTCGAGACGTTCGACTGAGGCGGCGACGACGGTGAACGATCGCGTTGTCGTGGTGCCGCAGGATAGGGCAGCCGACAGCGCGAGGCCCGTAGCCTTGGCGGAGGCGGTCAGGCCTGCCACTCAGCAGTCCCCAGACCCCGCAGATGACGACGCCGCCCTTCAGCTCCTGATGTACGCCTCGAGCGAGCTGATCGTGAACTGCTGCTCCTCGACGACAGCGCGGACCACGTCGCCGATCGAGACGATCCCGACGAGCTGGTCGTCCTCGAGAACGGGAAGGTGCCGGACACGCCGCTCCGTCATCAGCGCCATGCACTGATCCGCCGTCCAGTCCGGCGCGACGGTAATCACGTCGGTCGTCATGATGTCGCAGACCGGCGTGGACCTGGACGTCTTGCCGAACAGCACGACCTTCCGGGCGTAGTCGCGCTCGGACAAAATGCCCTTCACGGCGCCGTCGGACAACACGACGACGGCGCCGATGTTCTTCTCGGCCATCAGACGCAGGGCATCGAGGATCGTCTGCTCAGGCGTGACTGCGTAGACGCGGGTCTTGCCCGCAAGCATCTGCCGCACGGTCTTCATGGTCGCCCCTCCTGAACCCGACGGCGATTCTACTGCGATCCCGCGCGTCGGGCATCTGGCTGCCGAAGCCCCGCGGTCGAGCGAAAGGCCGAGGTGGCGCAGGGGCCTCGCCTGCCCTCGCGACGGTTGCCCCGCGCCCGACCCTCGCATCATGATGACGGCGCGGCGGGCAGGCGCCGCGAGGGAGGAGCCAGGATGGCGCGCACCCGACCCGTGTCACGAAGAGAGTTCATTGCCGGCACGCTCGCCGCGACGGCGGCCGGACCCCTCTTCGCCGCTCCCGCGGCGGCCGGGGGCCAGGCGGCAGCACCGCCCGCCAGAACGGTGAAGCTCGGCGTCGTCGGCCTGGGCGGGCGCGGCCACTGGATTGCCGGGCTGTTCCGCCAGCACGGCGGCTACGATCTGCACGCGGTCGCCGACTACTTTCCCCACGTGGCAGATGAACAGGGGGCCGCACTCGGCGTCGACCCGGCGCGCCGCTTCTCGGGCCTGTCCGGCTACAAGCGCCTGATCGAGAGCGGCATCGACGCCATTGCCCTCGAGGACCTGCCGTACTTCTTCCCCGAACAGGCGCGCGCGGCCGTCGAGGCCGGCCTCCACGTCTACATGGCCAAGCCCGTCGCCTCCGACGTGCCCGGCGCGCTGTCGATTCGCGAGTCCGCGAAGCGGGCAACGGCCGGCAGGCGCGTGTTCCTCGTGGACTACCAGATGCCGACCGATCCGCACAACATCGAGGTGATGCGCGGAATCCGCGAGGGCGGGCTCGGACGAATCCAGACCGTCTTCAGCGCCGGCGCGACCGGCGGCAAGGCCTTCGACGACCCGCCGTTCACCGCGAACCTCGAGAGCCGCCTCCAGAACCTGATCTGGGTGAACGACGACGCCCTCGGCTGCGGGTACATCGGCAACTACGACATCCACGTCCTCGACATCGTGCTGCGGGCGCTCGGCCGCCTCCCGGTCGCCGCGTACGGCTGGGGCGCCAAGTACCGACAGGAGCCTCACGGCGACGCGCTCGACTCCATCTGCACGATGTTCACGTTCGACGACGGGACGGTCTGGAACCACCAGAGCCCGAAGGGCAACTCCGAGCTCTGGTTCTCGGCCAACGGCTCGCTCGCCACCGAGATCCAGGGCAGCGACGCCAGCGCGCGGCTGTCCTACTGGGGCAAGGCGTACATCCGCGGCGGCCCGCACCACCTGCCGGGCGGCACGGTGGAGAATCTCTACGAGGCCGGCGCCGTTCGCAACATCGCCGCGTTCCACCAGGCGGTCACTGGCGAGCGCACCGACAACGAGACCGTGCAGCCCGCCGTGGACAGCGCGCTCGTCTCGATCCTCGGCCGCGAAGCGGCGGCGCGACGAACGCCGGTCACGATGGCGGGGATCCTGAAGGAGAACCGCCGGCTGGAGATGGACCTGGGAGGGCTGAAGGCGTGACCGCCCGGATGGATCGCCGCGACTTCCTGGCCCGCACGGCGGCGGCAGGCCTTGCGGCTGCCGCCCGGCCGGCGACCGCCGGCGCCGCGGCCACGCTGTTCGTCGCCACCAACACCTATCCCTGGACCACCTTCGCCACCCGTGCGGGCGGCGCATTCGTCCTGCACTCGGACGAGGCGCTGGCGGCGATCGCGTCGGCGGGCCTCACCGGCTACGAGCCAATCATCGACGACGTCGCCGAGCTCGAGGGCCTCGGTCCCCGCCTGCAGGCTCACGGGCTCGAGATGCGGTCGCTCTACGTGAACAGCACGCTGCACGACGAGTCCACGTCGGCCGCCAGCATGGCCCACGTCCTGGCGATTGCGCGGCGCGCGGTCGAGATCGGCACCCGCATCGTCGTGACCAACCCCTCGCCGATCCGGTGGGGCGGTCCGGAGAACAAGACGGATCCGCAGATCCGATCGCAGGCCGTGGCGCTGGACCACCTCGGCCGCCAGCTGCGCGCGCTCGGGCTGACGCTCGCGTACCACAATCACGATGCCGAGCTGCGGCTGGGCGCGCGCGAGTTCCACCACATGCTGACCGCGACCGACCCGGCGCACGTCGCATTCTGCCTGGACGCCCACTGGGTGTTCCGCGGCTGCGGCGACTCGCAGGTGGCGCTCTCCGACACGGTCGAGCGCTACGGCCGGCGCATCGCGGAGCTGCACCTGCGGCAGTCGCACGGCGGCGTGTGGACCGAGGTGTTCAGCGCCAAAGATGACATCGACTACGGCCGGCTCGCATCCTGGCTGCAGCAGCACGACGTGCGGCCGCAGCTGACGCTGGAGCAGGCGGTGGAGAAGGGATCGCCGAACAGCCTGGATGCCGTGACGGCCCATCGTCAGGGTCTCGCCGCGGTGCGCGATCTCTTCCAATGGCTGCAGTGACAAGACCGGCGCACGAACCGGGAGGTCGTGGTTGACAGCGCTGCAGGCGGCGCGACAGGATGCCGAATGTCCTCCGCTCGCCTGATCCCGGTGCTGCCCTGGCTGCTCGCCGGCGCCGTCGCGGGAAGCACGTGTTCCAAGGCTCCGGCCACCAGCGCCTCGAACGCCACGACAGCCGCATCGCCTGCCGTCCCGCCGGCGATGCCCGCACACGAGAAAAGGTCGCCGGTGCCGCAGGACCCGGCTGAGACGGCCACCGGCACGATCGTCGAGACGATGGACGCCGGAGGCTACACGTACGTCCGGCTCGACACCGGGACCGAGCAGATCTGGGTCGCGACGAGCCCGATCGCCGTCAAGGTGGGCGAGACCCTGACGGTGCCGCTCGAGATACCGATGCAGAACTTCCACAGCGCGAAGCTCGGACGCGACTTCCCGCTGATCTACTTCGCCTCCAGAGTATCGCGCGGCGGCGAGCCCCTGCCGACTGAGGCGACCGAAGGCATGCCGCCCGCCAGCGGACAGACCATGCCTCCGGGCCACCCGCCGGTCGGCGCCGGCGCACCGGCCTCGCCCACCGGCGTGACCGAGGCGATCGCGCCGCCCGCCGGCGGACACACCGTGGCCGACCTGTGGGCCAGACGCAAGGCGCTCGCCGGCACGACCGTCGTCGTGCGCGGCAAGGTCGTGAAGGCCCTCGGCGGCGTCATGGGCCGGAACTGGGTGCACCTGCAGGACGGCACCGGCAAGGCGAAGGACGGCACCAACGACATCACGGTGACGACCGCGGACGAGGCCAAGCCCGGCGACATCGTGACGGCGACCGGCACGCTGGGAATCGACAAGGACTTCGGCGCCGGCTACCGGTACGGCGCCATCGTCGAAAGCGCGACCCTGTCGAAGTAGACCGGCGTCGCTCCCTACGGCGCTCCGCCCCATGCTGCAGGCCTCTCCCGAACGACTCGCCGGCGATCTCGACGTGCTCGCGCGCGTCATCGGCGTCCGGCTGGCCGGCACGGCCGGCGAGCGCGCAGCCGCCGACTACATCAGCGCGCGGGCCCGCGAGATCGGCGCCGACACCTGGGAGGAGACATTCCCCGTCCAGTCGCGCGTCGTCTCCGAAGAAGCGCTGGAAGTCCGGATGGGCAATGCATGGCGCGCCTTCCCGTGCTCGCTCTTCAGCAACACGCCCGGCACCGACGGCGCCTGGCGGACCGGGCCGCTTGCCGTGGTCGCGCCGACCGACTATCAGCGTGACGACTTCGGGTACCTGCGCGGGAGGGCGGTGATCCACCTCGGGTGCCACATCGAGTCGCGCGCGTCGTACCGGCGCCTCATGGCCGCGGAACCGGCGTTCCTCCTCATGGTGGACACGCGCTATCCCGGCGCCACGCCGCTCGCCGACGGCATGTTTCCGGCCTACACCGCGGCCATCGGCGCCGTGCCGACCGTGAACGTCGCCTACCAGGACGCGTGGGAGTGGGTGCGGCAGGGCGCCACCGACGCTCGCTGCCGCGTCGTCGGCGGGATGGTGCCGGCCACGTCGCAGAACGTGGTGATCGATCTGCCGGGCACCGATCCGGCCGGCGAGGTGCTCTACGCGGGCGCCCACCACGACACGCAGGCCGCGTCGCCCGGGGCGGACGACAACGGGTCGGGCGTCATCGGCGCGCTGGAGCTCGCGCGCCTCCTGCACGGCCGCCCGCGGCGGCGGACGATTCGCATCATTTCCTTTGGCGCCGAGGAGCAGCTGTCCGTCGGATCGGCGGCCTACGTGCGAGCGCATCGCCGGGACGTGTCCGGGCACGGGCGATTGATGTACAACCTGGACGCGTACGGGTCGGCACTGGGCTGGCTGCAGCTGCACGTCAATGGCCACCCGGATTTCGAGGCCTCGTTCCGTGGCCACTTCCGGTCGGCCGACCTTTATTACCAGACGATCACACGAGTGGTCCCGTACGCCGATCACTTCCCGTTCGCGGCAGCGGGCCTGCCCGCCGTGTTCCATCACCGTGTGAACTGCAACGCCGGACGCTTCTTCCATCACCGGCCCGACGACGACGTGAGCCGTGTGTCGGTGGACGTGGTGGCCCGCGACGTGTCGGTGGTCGCGACATGGCTCGACGAGATGGCCACGGCCACGACATTGCCGTTCACGCCGGGGATTCCGGAAGGGGATCGACCGGCGATCGCGACAGTCTGGGACGATCTGTTTGGCGGATGGACAGGCGCCCGGGCATGACCGCGGCGGTCGCCTGTGGGCAGGCCTGAAGGCCTGCGCTACATATGACGCATGGCGCTCATGTAGCGCAGACCTTCAGGTCTGCCCCGCGCCCGACGCATGTAGCGCAGACTTTCAGGTCTGCCCCGAACGCCGACGCATGTAGCGCAGACCTTCAGGTCTGCCCCGCGCCCGACGTCAGGCGGCGCCAGCGTCGCCCAGGAAACTCGCGATCGCGACGGCTTCCTCGTCGAAGAACTCGAAAACGCGGGTCAGCTTCGTGACCGTCATGAGCTGCAGGGTCCTGGGCGGCACGTGCAGCAGCTTCAGGTCGCCGCCGCGGCGCCGCAGTGTCAGGTACTTGGCGGCGATGGTCCCGACGCCCGTGCTGTCGATGTACGCCATGGCGCCGAGGTCGAGCACGACCTTCACCCTGCCGTTGCGGAGGAGCTCGTCGATCCGATCGCGGATCGTGGTGTCCCCTTCCTCGCAGCGGCCGCCGAGCGCGAGGATCGTGACGTCGCCGGCCTGTCGCTCGGCCAGTTGCTGCAGCGCCATGCCGCACCTCCAGATCGGGTCCCGGGCGCAGACCCTCAGCCCTCCGGTGGCGTCTCCGCCTGCGGCTCGTCCAGGTACTTTACGAACACCACCTCGTTCCGCGCCTCGTTGTAGATGAGCTCGTCCACCAGCGATCGCGTGATGGCCAGCCCGAGCCCGCCGGGCCGCAGGCCCTGCTCCTCGCGGACGATGGCGTGCTGCAGCGGGTCGTCCTCCGGATTGGAGATCGCGGCGTGTCGCAGGCCGTCGATGTCGAAGCCCTGCCCGGGATCGGCGATCCGGTACAGCAGCATGCGCCGCGCCCGCAGGCACGAGATGCGCACCGTGCGGGTGCGGTCCAGCTTGCCGCCCCACTCGATCGCATTCGACAGCAGCTCGCGGAACGCCGTCCCGACCGACTCGCGGACGGCTTCGGGCAGGTCGGTCTCGAGCTGCATCACGAATGCCTGGATGCGATCGACGACCTCCAGGGCGCACGGCGCCACCAGCTCCACCCACTCGGGCCGCGCCGACACGACCTCGATGGGCAGCGGGTCGGCCGCGGCCGCCGACAGCGCACTCTCCACGACCTCGGCGATATCGCCCGGCGCGAACGGCTTCCGGACGTACCGGTGCGCCTGGCCGCGGATGGCGGCGAGCAGCGTCCGCGGCGTGTCGTCGGCGGTCATCACCACCACCGACGGCGGCGCGGGGAGCTTGCGGACCTCCGCCAGCACCTCCAGCCCGCCCATGCCGGGCAGGCCGACGTCGAGCAGCATCAGGTCCACGTGCCCGGCCTGCAGGCACGCCAGGGCGTCAGGCCCGCTGGCCGCCTGCTCGACGTGATAGCCGGCCTCCTGCAGCAGGGCAGCCAGCGCGTAGCGCAGCGCGCGGTCGTCATCGACGACCAGCACCCGCGCCTTTCCCGGGGTCGTGGCCATCTGCAGCCTCCCTGGCCCAATCCTGCTCGGTCAATCCCAAATCGTCAATCGTCAATCGTCAATCGTCAATGCCTAGAGTAGTGTAGTGGCCGCCTCGCGAGGTGAACGATGAACGAGCCACGCCCAGCCGGCACCGACCACGCCGCCCAGCCCATGTCGAGCCGGCTGCTCTACGAGACGGCCTGCGCCCTGGCCGAGTCGGCCACGCTCGCCGGCGCGGCCCCGAGGATGCTGCGCGCCGTCTGCGAGGAATTGCGCTGGGAGTTCGGCGCGCTCTGGGACGTGGATCGGGCGGGCACGGCGCTCCGCTGCGTCGGGACGTGGCCGCTCGCGGGCGACCGATTCGACGAGTTCGCGGCCGTCAGCCGGGAGACGACCTTCGTCAGCGGCGTCGGGCTGCCGGGCCGCGTCTGGGCGTCCGGACAGTCGGCGTGGATCGTGGACGTGCTCCAGGATCCGAACTTCCCGCGCGCGCCGGTGGCCGAGCGGGCCGGTCTCCGCGCCGCGCTCGCCCTCCCGTTCCTCTCCGGGCCCACCGTGCTCGGCGTCATGGAGTTCTTCAGCAGCGACATTCGGCAGCCCGACGCCGGGCTGCTGGCGACGCTCACCACGGTCGGCAAGCAGATCGGCCTGTACGTCGATCGCAAACGAGCCGCCGATGAACTGGACCGGTTCTTCACGCTGTCGCTGGACCTGCTCTGCGTGGCCACGACCTCCGGTCGCTTCCTTCGCGTCAACCCGGCGTGGCAGCGTGTGCTCGGGCTGAGCGAAGAGGAGCTGCTGGCCCACCGGTTCCTGGATCGCGTCCACGTGGACGATCTGCCCGCCACCATGCACGGCCTCGCGGACCTCAGCAGCGGACGAGGCGTTGCCGATTTCGAGAACCGCTATCGGACGCGCGACGGCTCGTACCGGTGGCTGCAGTGGGCCGCCGCGCCGCTGCCGGGAGAGGGCCTCATCTACGCGGCCGCCCGCGACGTCACCGATCGCCGCCGGGCCGACGAGGAGCGATCGGCGCACGCCCGGGACCTCGAGCTGGCCAGGCGGGAGCAGGAAGAGCACGCCGAACGGCTGTCGCAGCTGGTGAGGGAGCTCGACGTCGCGCGCCAGCGAGCCGAGGAGGCGACGGCGGCCAAGGGCGAGTTCCTGGCCAACATGAGCCACGAGATCCGCACGCCCATGAACGCCATCATCGGCATGACCGATCTGGCGCTGCGGACCAGGCTCAACCCGCAGCAGCGCGATTACGTCCGCACGACGAAGGAGGCCGCCGAGGCCCTGCTGACCATCATCAACGACATCCTCGACGTCTCGAAGATCGAGGCCCATCACCTCGCGCTCGATCGGCTGCCGTTCGACTTCCGGGACACCGTGGAAGACGCGGTGCGGCTGCTGGCGACCCGCGCGCACGAGAAGGGGCTCGAGCTGGCCTGCCGCATCCTGCCCGCCGTGCCCGCCGTGCTGCTCGGCGATCCCGGCCGCCTCCGCCAGGTGATCGTCAACCTGGTGGGCAACGCGATCAAATTCACCGATCACGGAGAGGTCGTCGTCGACATCGCGGTGGACAACGTCGCCGGCGACGAGGCCGCCCTGAAGTTCACCGTGTCGGACACGGGAATCGGCGTGCCGGCGGAGAAGCAATGGCAGATCTTCGGCCCCTTCGTCCAGGCCGACGCCTCGACGACCCGGCGGTACGGCGGCACCGGGCTGGGGCTGACCATCTCCGCGAAGCTGGTCGAGCTGATGGGCGGGCGGATCTGGGTGGAGAGCGAGCCCGGCAAGGGCAGCCGGTTCCATTTCGTCGCGCACTTCGGCATGCCGGAACGCCCGGCAGCGGCCTCGCCCCCCTCGGCCGCCAACCTGCGCGACCTGCGCGTCCTCGTCGTGGACGACAACCGGACGAATCGTCTGATCCTGGAGGAGATGCTGCGGAGCTGGCAGATGTCGCCGGTTTCCGTGGACGGCGCCGGCGCGGCCCTCGACGCCCTGCGGGACGCGGCCGATCGCGGCCAGCCTTTTCACCTGGCGTTGACCGATGCGCTGATGCCCGACACCGACGGCTTCATGCTGGGGCGGCAGATCAAGGAAGACCTCCGCATCTCCGGGGTCAAGCTGATCATGCTCACGTCGGCGGATCTGCCCCGCGGGCGCGCGCGCGCCGCCGCGGGCCACTTCGCGGGCTACCTGACCAAGCCGGTCAAGCAGTCGGACCTGCTCGACACGATCCTCACGGCCTTCGCTCCGTCGCGTCCCGAGCGTGCGGGCTCACGCCGCGCGCGCCGTCCGCGGCCGAAGGACGTTCGACGCCTCCGCGTGCTCGTCGCAGAGGACAACCCCACCAACCAGAAGCTGGTCGTCGCGCTGCTGACGCAGCGGGGCCACCACATCATCAAGGCCGTCAACGGGCGACAGGCCGTCGAGCGGTCGGCGGTCGAGGCGCCCGACGTGATTCTCATGGACGTCCAGATGCCGGAGATGGGGGGCTTCGAGGCCACCGAGGCGATTCGCTCGCGCGAGCGCACTCACGGAGGCCACGTCCCGATCGTCGCGATGACGGCACACGCGATGGCCGGAGACCGGGAGCGGTGCCTCGCCGCCGGCATGGACGACTACATCTCGAAGCCTCTGCGAGCCGACCAGCTGTTCGCCACGATCGACCGCGTCGTGGCGACCGGCAGTGGACAGGAGGCGCCCTCCCCGGCAGACGCGCCTTCCGTGCCGACCGGGGACGCGGTGGATGGCAAGGCGCTCCTCGGGAGCTTCGGCCTGAACCGCAAGGTGCTCGCGGAGGTGATCGCGGTGTTCGTGGACGATGCGCCGGCGATGATCGGCGCGCTGGAGGACGCGGTCGCCCGGCGGGATGCCGCCGCGATTGCCTCTGCCGCACACGCCCTGAAGGGCTCGGTCGGCCTCTTCACCAAGGGGCCGGCCTTCGAAGAAGCGCGGCGGCTCGAGCAGCGCGGAAACGCCGGCGACCTCGCCGATGTCGAGCGCGACTGCGCCGTTCTGAAGGAAGCCCTGGCGGGTCTCACCAGCGAGCTGGAGGCTCTGCGGAGAACGCTGGCACGCGCCGCAGATCCGTCTCGGCCATGACGCCGACCGGGACACCGCCAGTTACCAGTCTCGAAAGCCCCGTTCACCCCGCGTAACCGCTCCTCTGCAGATCGACCGCGCGCCCGGGCCCGTTCCGGCGCGCAGTCGCCTGGTGGGACTTTTGCTTCGCCCGCCTCGTGCGCTCACCGTGTCGTACCGAGCTCGGCGTGCAGCCGCGCTGCAATCGCGCCGGCGATCCGGCGTGCCGCGCCCGCGTTCGGGTGCAGGGCACGGGGCAGCCTCCAGTCCGGACCCGCCTCGACCAGCAGGTACGGCACATGCGGCTGCTCCAGGATGCGCTCGCGCAGCGACCGCTCCAGCGCGTCCTCCTGCCAGAACTGCGGCACGACGACGAGCGGGACGGCGCCACGCGAGCGGGCGAGGTCGCTCGTCGCCGCCAGCACATCGCGCGTCATGGCAATGCCGCGCTCGACGGTGGCCTCGCTCCGGTAGGGGACGAGCAGGGCGGCGAGCGATCCGAGCCGCGAGTGCGGCTCACCCGGCCGCCAGATCAACCCAGGCTCCAGGTGCGGACGGCTGCCGTCGAGGTTGCGCCCGAAGAGCGCCGGCATGAACACGGTCACGACGGCCACGGGCCGCCGAAAACGGGGCAGCTCGCCCGCGAGTCTGAGATACGCCTGATCGCTGGCGAAGCCGTGAACGGCGAGGTTCGCGCTCTGCATCCCCAGGGCCGCACCGACCCGCGCGGGGATGCTCTCGTCCCACGCGAGTCCCTCGCCGAACACGATCGACTCGCCGGTGAACACGATCGTCGGCCGCTCCGGATCGACGGGCTCGTCGGCGCGGCGGACCCGATACCCGGCCGGATCGGTCGCGTACTCGACGCCGCGGCCGCCCATGGTGGCGCGCCCGGTGCGATTCGGCACCAGTACCCAGCCAAGCCGCGGATCGGAGCGTCGCAGTGGTTCCTCGTCGGCCGGCACCAGCCATCCCACCGGCCGCGGATGCGCAAGGCGAAGCACGAGCTCGGCCGCACCGAGCGCCAGGAGCGCCGCGAGAGCGACGTGAAGAACGCGCTGCGATGAGCCGTGGCGTCGTGGCCCGCGCCGCGGCCGCGCCCGCAGGAGGAGCGCGATGCCAAGCACGGCCATGCCCGCGCGGGCGGCCGTCTCCGCGTGCACATACCAGGGGCGCGGCAGGAAGAACGAGGGCAGAATGTGTCGGTCGAGCCAGGGCTGACCGGCGGCGAGCGATCCGGCCAGGAGCGCGCCGCCCAGGACGGCGACCACGAAGTCTACGGAGCGCCCCGTTCCTGACGGGGAAGACGGGCCAACGGCTCGCACGGGACCTGGAGAGCGGCCTCGACGGCCGCTCGACGTCGGGACTGCGAGCATACCGCGAAACGGCAGGGTGCGTGATGCGAACAACCTACGTCGATCGGATGATGCAGCCGCTTCACCGCTGGGTGTGGTCTGATATCGACCGCCGGATCCGCAAGCTGCTCACGTTCGCCGAGGTCGAGACCGACGGCGGGCGCGACATCCTGCGGGCCGCCGAGGTGACCCCCGACCCGCTCCTGCGGCGGCTGTACCTCGAGCACGCGATCGACGAGCTGCGCCACGGCGATCTGTTCCGCGAGCGCGGCGGCACGCTCATGCGGGCGCACCCCGCGCGCTCCGGCGGGCTGTTCAACGGGACGCCGCTTCCCGGAGGCCACGGGCTCGACGATCTGGCGATCGAAGGCGTGCCGGACCGCCGACTGCTCGCCTTCCTGCACGTCGCGGAAAAGGCCGCGGCGGGGCGGTTCGCCGTGTATCGCCAGGTGGTGGACGACGACCCGTCGACGCGCGCCATCTTCGAGCAGATCCTGCGGGACGAGGTCTTCCACATGAACTACACGTACACGCAGCTCGCCCGCCTCTCGCCCGAATCGTACCGGCGGGAGGTGTGGCACGCGCGGGCGAGCCGCCTGTGGCAGCGGTACCTCCGCGTGGCCGCCGGGATCGCGGCCGTCGCGAGCGCCGGGGTCCTGACCGCCATCTACTTTCTGCTGCTGCCGCCGTTCGCGTGGATGGCCCGTCGGGCCGAGCGGCGGGAGCCGCTCGGGTGGAATCCCGTCTCCGGCGACGGCCGCGAGTCGCCGAGGAGCCAGGTACCTGACATGAACATCCTGGGGATTTCGGCCCACTATCACGACTCTGCGGCCGCCCTGGTCGTCGACGGTGTGCCCGTCGCGGCGGTGCAGGAAGAGCGGCTCTCGCGCCACAAGAACGACGCCGGGTTCCCGGCGGGCGCGATCGAGTGGTGTCTGGCCCACGCCGGCCTGGAGCCCGACGATCTCGACGCCGTGGTGTTCTACGAGCGCAGCATGCTGAAGTTCGATCGCGTGCTCACCAGCGCCCTGCGGGCGTTCCCGCGCTCGTGGCGGTCGTTCCCGGCCGCGATCAAGAACTCGCTGGGAGAGAAGGTCTGGGTGCGCGGCATCATCTCGTCGCACCTCGGCGTGCCCGCGAGCAAGGTCTTCTTCACCGGGCACCACGCCTCGCACGCCGCGGCCGCCTTTCTGACGGCGCCGACCCGGCGCGCGGCCATCCTGACGGCGGACGGGGTCGGCGAGTGGGCCACGGTGACCGCCGGCCACGGTGAGCGGCGCCCGGACGGCACCGACATCACGCTCCAGCGCGAGATCCGGTACCCGCATTCGCTGGGCATGCTGTACTCGACGTTCACCGCGTACCTCGGCTTCGAGGTCAACGAGGACGAATACAAGGTGATGGGGCTGGCCGCCTACGGGCGACCGACGCTGGCCGACAAGGTGCGCATGGTGATCCGCCGCACCGCGGACGGCGGATTCGCCCTCGTCCCCGACTACTTCGAGTACCACACGACGGCCAGGCGATGGTCCTCGCAGCGTTTCGTCGAGCTGTTCGGTCCCGCGCGCGGCCGCTACGATCCGATCGATCTCGACACTCCGGACGGGCAGCGCTTCGCCGACTGCGCGGCCAGCGTGCAGCGCGTGCTCGAGGACACGCTGGTGGACATGACGCGGACGCTCCGCCGCGAGACAGGCCTGCCGGATCTCTGCCTGGGAGGCGGCGTCGCGCTCAACGGCGTCGCCAACGCGCGGATTCTGGCCGAGTCGGGGTTCGAGCGCGTGTTCGTGCCGCCTGCCCCCGGCGACGCGGGGTGCGCGCTGGGAGCGGCGCTCTATGCCGACCGGCTCTATTTCAACAACCCGGATCGCGACGTGCCGGACCACCCCTTCTGGGGCCCCGAGGTGGACGCGCACGAGCTGGCGCGGGCGGCCACCGAGGACGGCCAGGTCGTCGAGCAGCTCGAGACGCCGGCGCTGATCGAGCGAATCGCCGACGATCTCGCCGCCGGCCGCATCGTCGCGTGGATGGACGGCGCCTCGGAGTTCGGTCCCCGCGCGCTGGGCCATCGCAGCATCCTGGCCGCGCCGCACTCGCGCGAGATGCGCGATCGCCTGAACCGCGACATCAAGCGGCGCGAGGAGTTCCGGCCGTTCGCCCCGGTCACGCCCCTCGAAGTCGCGGATCGCTACTTCGAGCTGCCGCCGGGCGGCGCGCGGCTGGCGCGCTACATGTCGGGCGTCTTCCCCGTGCGGCCCGAGTTCAGGCCCGCGCTGGCGGCAATCACGCACGTGGACGGGTCGGCCCGGGTCCAGACCGTCGAGCGCACGATGGCCCCGAGGCTGCACGCGCTGCTCGAGGCGTACGGGCGGCGCACCGGCATCCCCGTGCTCCTCAACACCTCGTTCAACGTCGCGGGCGAACCCATGGTGAATCGCGCGCTCGAGGGGTATTCGACCTTCCGCCGATCGGGAATCGACGCGCTCGTGGCCGGATCGGTCGTGGTCAGAAAGGCCGCATCCTCGCCGGCGAGGGAGGTGGCGTGATGATCCGGAAGCCTGGCAGGACCAGGCGGCGTCTGATCATGCTCGGAAGCGCCGGCGGCTCGACGGCGGATCTGGTGCGGGGGCTGTGGCAACGCGAGGCCGGCAAACGCTGGCTCGTGCCGCTGGCCGTCTTCCTTTGCCTGTTCGGCCTGATCCTCATCCTGGCCACGACGGTCGAGGCGCTGGCGCCGTTCATCTACGCCATCTTCTAGTCCCCTGGACACTGGCATGGACCCTCACCGGGAGCTGCTCGCCTGCCCGGCGTGCGCGGGCCCGCTCGCGGCGGACTGGTCCTGCGTGCAGTGCGGCGCGCTCTTCGACGCACCGGACGGGATCCCGGACCTGCGACTGCCGGGCGACCCGCGCACCGAGGCCGTGCGCCGCTTCTACGACGCCGCCCCCTTCCCGGCCTACCCGCCCCGCGACAGCCTCCAGGCGCTTCAGGCGCGGGCCGAGCGCAGCGCCTTCGCGCGGCTGCTCGACCGGGCGATCCCCGGCGACGCCCGCGTCGTCGAGGTGGGCTGCGGAACCGGGCAGATGTCTCTGTTCCTGGCACGGGCCGACCGACTGGTCGTCGGCGCCGACCTGGCCCGCGCCTCGCTGCGCCTTGGCGCCGAGGCGGCGCGACGGTTCGGTCTCGACCGCGTGCAGTTCGTCGAGACCGACCTGCAGCGGCCCGGCCTCCGATCCGGCGCGTTCGACGTCGTCTTTTCGTCGGGAGTCCTGCACCACACGCCGGCGCCGCGCGCGTCGTTCGCGCGGCTGGCCGGCCTCGCCCGGCCCGGCGGCGTCATCGTCCTCGGCGTCTACAACGTGTTCGCGCGCCTCCCGCAGCGGCTTCGCCGTGCCGTCGCGCAAGTCTCGGGCTTCCGTGTCGTGCCATTCGATCCGGTGCTGCGAGAGCGCCGGCACGAGGCGGCGCGGCGTGCGGCGTGGCTCCGCGATCAGTACCAGCATCCCGAAGAGCACCGCCACACGCTCGCCGAGGTGCAGGCCTGGTTCGCCGAGAACCAGGTCGAGTACCTGCGGTCGTACCCCAGCGCCGTGCTCGACGACGAGCCGGAGGATCTGTTCGCGCCCGCCGCCGACAACTGGCGGCTCGAGGGCTGGCTGGCACAGCTCGCCTGGATGTTCACGCTCGGGCGCGAGGGCGGGCTGTTCTTCACGATCGGCCGCCGCTCACACGGCGCGTGATGGTCCTGTCGCGTGACGGCCCTGTCGCTGCGCGGCCGCCCGGTGTACCCTCTGCCAGGCCGCGGGCCGCCCCGCAGCATCTGGAGAGCTCCCATGCGACGTGCACGGACCCCCCTGTTTATCGGCCTTCTGCTCCTCGGCTCAGCCGCCGCCCTCCTCGCCCGAGCGCCAGGCCCCGCCGTTCCGGACGCCATCCACCGTCGCGCGATCGCGCTCCTCGGGAAGATGACGATCGAGGAGAAGGCCGGCCAGATGAACCAGGCCGCCGGCATCGTCCTGCCCGGAGTCAGCAACGAGAAGCCCGACGACGCGATCAGGCGCAGCCGGGTCGGATCGGTGCTGTGGCTGAACGACGTGAAGGAGATCAACCGACTGCAGAAGATCGCGGTGGAGGAGTCGCGGCTCGGCATCCCGCTGCTCGTCGGCTTCGACGTCGTCCACGGATACCGCACGACGTTCCCCGTGCCGATCGCGCTGGCGGCGACGTGGGACCCGACCGTGCACGAGCGAGCGCAGCGCACGGCGGCCGAAGACGCGCGAGCGGCCGGCATCAGCTGGACGTTTGCGCCCATGGTGGACATCGCCAGAGACGCGCGCTGGGGGCGCATGGTCGAAGGGGCTGGCGAGGATCCGTATCTCGGAGCCGCCATGGCGCGTGCGCAGGTCAAGGGCTTCCAGGGGACCCTCGGCCCGGACCACGTGCTGGTCTCGGTCAAGCACTACGCCGCATACGGCGCCGCCGAGGGCGGCCGCGACTACGACAGCGCGTACGTCCCCGAGGTCCTGATGCGGAACGTCTACCTCGCGCCGTTCCGGGCCGCGGTCGAGGCGGGTGCCGGCACGGTGATGAGCGCGTACATGGACCTCAACGACGTGCCCGCGACCGCAAACCATTGGCTGCTCCAGGACGTGTTGCGGCGCGACTGGAAGTTCGGCGGCTTCGTCATCTCGGACGCGCTGGCGGTGGCCAACCTGGTCACCCACGGCTTCGCGAAGGACCGCGAGGACGCCGCGCGCAAGGCGGTCCGCGCCGGGCTGAACATGGACATGGCCAGCGGCGTGCTGCTCGAGAACGTGCCGAAGCTCGTCGCGTCGGGCGGCCTGACGATGGCGCAGGTGGACGCGGCCGTGCTGCCGATCCTCGAGGCCAAGATGCGCCTGGGTCTCTTCGAGCACCCGTACGCGGACGAGTCGAAGACCGAGCCGACGTTGAACCGCGAGTCCACCCGCACGCTCGCGCGCCAGTTCGCCGCCCGCTCCATGGTGCTGCTGCGCAACGAGGGCAGCCTGCTGCCGCTTGCGAAGTCACCGGGGCGCATTGCCGTGGTCGGGCCCTTCGGCGACGCGGCCCAGGACATGGAAGGGAGCTGGACGGTCGAGGGGCTGTTCGGCGGCACACGCAAGAGCCGGCCGGTGTCCGTGGTGCAGGCGCTGCGCAACCGCCTCGGGGCGGGTGCGCCGATCGACCTGGTCGTGGCGCCGCGCCCCGAGAAGCGGTTCCCGTCGATGTTCGACATGTTCTCGGGCCGGACGCCCGCGCCGCCGCTCACGCCGGAGGCCGCCCGCGCGGCCATCGACGCGGCGGTTGCCGCGGCAGGCAAGGCGGACGTCGTGGTCGCGGTGCTCGGTGAGGCGCCGTCGATGAGCGGCGAGATGGCGTCGAGAGCCACGCTCGATCTGCCCGGGATCCAGCAGTCGTTGCTCGAGGCGGTCGTGAGGACGGGGAAGCCCGTCGTGCTCGTGCTCCTGAACGGCCGTCCGCTCGATCTCCGCTGGGCCTCGGAGCACGTGCCGGCGATCCTGGAAGCGTGGTATCCGGGCACCGAGGGCGGCGACGCGGTCGCGGACGTGCTCTTCGGCGACGTGGACCCGGGCGGCAAGCTGCCCGTGAGCTGGCCGCGCACTGCCGGACAGGAACCGCTCTACTACAACCACGACCTCACGCACGATCCGGAGACGTCGCCCCGGTTCACCTCGAGGTACTGGGACGAGTCCAGCTTCCCGCTGTACCCGTTCGGGTACGGTCTCAGTTACACGACGTTCGCCTATGCCAACCTGCGGCTCGCGAAGCCGACGATCGCGGCGAGCGGATCGACCGACGTCCTCGTGGACGTGACGAACGCGGGCGGCGTGGCGGGCGACGCCGTCGCGCAGCTGTATATTCACCAGCGCGCCGGGTCGGCGTCGCGTCCCGTTCGCGAGCTGAAGGGCTTCAGCCGCATCGCGCTCGCGCCGAGCGAGACGAAGACCGTGACCTTCGCTCTTGGACCGGACGAGCTCCGCTACTGGAGCCCGGTCGCGCGCACCTGGGTGGTCGAGCCCGGAACCTTCGACGTGTGGGCGGGCGAGGATTCCACGGCGACGCTGCACGCCGAACTCGCCGTCACGGCGAAATGACCTGTAGCGCAGACCTTCAGGTCTGCCCCGTGTGGCATGTGTAGCGCAGACCCTCAGGTCTGCCCCGTGTGGCATGTGTAGCGCAGACCTTCAGGTCTGCCCCGTGTGGCATGTGTAGCGCAGACCTTCAGGTCTGCCCGGCGTCCGGCCCGGTATCCGCGCTCAGCGGCGTCGCAGCCCCGTCGTGCGGCGGTGGCATCCGGCGACCATATGGGCGGGCGCTCAGTCCTCTCGAAGGACGACCGCGGGGTCGATTCCCGACGCACGGCGCGCCGGCAGCCAACCGGCAATGGCGCCCACGAGAGCCAGCAGTCCTGCGGCGCCGGCGAACGCCAGTGGATCGCGCGGATCGACCTCGAACAGAAGCGCCCTGACCAGGCCCGCCGCCCAGAGGCTGAGAACGGCCCCCGCGACCACGCCCGACGCAATGCACCACGTGACGCGCTCGAGAATCATCCGGAGCACCCTGGCGCCATCGGCGCCAAGCGCCATCCGGATGCCAATCTCCTTCCGCCGCATTCTGACGGAGTATGCCGTCACCCCGTACAGGCCCATCGCGGCAAGCAGAACCGCAAGAACGCCGAAGAATACCGACACCGACGCGAGTAACCGTTCGCGCGTATAGAGGTGGTGCATCTGCAGCGTGACGGTCTGGTTGAAGACCGTGAGCTCCGGGTCCACCTCTGCAATCGCTCTCGCGACCGCGTCGCTGAGCAGCTCCGGCATCACGCCATCGACTGTCCGGACGCTGACGCTGATGGTGGGGAACGTCGTCAGAAGGCCCGGGCTGAGCTGCTGCGCCAACGGCTTGTAGACTGAGGGCTCGACCGGTTCGCGAACCGTGGTGAACGCTGCATCCTCGACCACACCGACCACCTCGAGCGGCCGGTGATCAGTCGGACTGGCCTCCTCCACAATGATCGCGCCCAGGGAATTCCCATCGAGGTAACGCCGGGCGAACGCCTCGTTGACAATTGCCACGCCGCGACCGCCGACGCCATCACCCGGGTTGAAGTCGCGTCCCGCCAGCAGGCGTGTCCCGAAGGTTCGAAACCACCCGGAACTGACGGGTGTCGTGAGAACTCTGACCGCCCGTCCGCCCGTCGCGGTTTCGCCCGGCACCGAGAAATCTGGCGTGAACCGGATCCCAGCGCTCCCGAGCGGTGTGGCCAGGGAGAGCGCTGCGCTCTCGGCGCCTCGAACGGACGCAGCTGCGGCGCGCACGCGCTCGTACAGGTCCAGTCGGTGGGTGATCGGCACCTTCGAACGCCTCGCGTCCACTACGGCGACCAGGACGCGGCTGCGGTCGAAGCCGAGGTCGCGGTAGGCGAGGGTGGTGAAAGAGCGCAGGAACAGCGCGGCTCCGACGATCAACACAAGTGAGATCGCGACCTGTAGGATGACCAGTGCACCGACGAATCGGGCTGAACCGTCACCGGCGACGGCACGCCCCTGCGCCGTCAACGCCTCGCCCGCCGATGCATTCGCGGACTGGAAGGCAGGTACAAACCCGAACGCCAGCGCGGTCCCGACGGTTGCCGCAACAGTCACCGCCAGCACGCGCCAGTCAATCGACAAGTCCAGGAACGCGTCAGCAGCCCATGTCGACAGTTGGGCAACGAGCCAGCCGCCGCCCCAGCGTGCAATCACCACCCCAAGTGTCGCGCCGGCGACCGAAAGCAGCAGACTTTCGACCAGCAGTTGACGAATGATACGCACCCGCCCGGCTCCCAGCGCCTGACGGAGTGCGAATTCCTGGCGGCGTGCACCCGCGCGTGCGAGCACCAGCGTGGCAATCGTGGCGCACGCCACGAGCAGCACGAGCCCGGCAATGCAGAGGAGGGTCAGCAACGCCACTTCGTACCGCTGCCGAAAACGCGAAACGCCCCCGGGCGCGCTCCTGGCTGTCCACCGCGCTCGAAGATAGCCGTCCCTGTCCTCCTCGTGATCGAAGGCCGGCATGGTCGCAGTGCGGATCCGCCCCTGGGCACTCTGCAGGATCGCCGTTATCGACGCGGGTGTCTGGTGCGGACCAAGGCGGGCCATGACGTTCAGCCAGGGCCACGTCGGGCTCTCGAGACGTTCCGGAATCCGGCCCAGCAGCGGTTCGGTCGCGAGAGGCAGCATGATGTCGAACGAGGCGCCCACGTCGAGGCCGAAGAAGTCCGCCGGCATCACGCCGACTATGGTGAAAGGTACCCGCTCCACGATCAATGTGCGTCCGACCACGTCGCGGGAACCGGCAAACCGGCGTTCCCAGAATGCATGGCTGATCACTGCGACGGGCCCGTCGGGCCCGCCTCCGGGTCGGTCGTCTCGCGGCTCAATCGAACGCCCCATTGCTGCGGGCACGCCGAGAACGTCCAGCTCGTCGCCGGCTGCCCAGATCACCTGGACGAACCTCAACTCCGCGGTGTCCGTGAGGCTCAGCCTGTCGGTCGCCCACGCGAACGCGTGCGGAAGGAGACGGTTCGCGCGGATCTCCTTCCACGCCGGGTAGCTCAGATCCACGGCACCGCCCTCGTCCGTGGAGATGACGATCAGTTCGTCCGGACTGTTGACCGGAAGCGGCTTCAGCAACAGGCCGTTCAGGACTGAGAATATCGTGGTGGTTCCACCGATGCCCAACGACAACGTGAGGATCGTGACAGCCGTGAAGCCGGGCGACCTGCGCAGCATTCGCACCGCGTAGCGCGCATCGCGCCAGCAGTTCTCGACGATCGACTCCCAGCCGACATCGCGAACCCGTTCTTTGATCGATCCGACATTCCCGAGCTGGCGCTCGGCCAGACGTGTTGCCGCCTCCCGGCTCATCCCGCTCAGGACCTGTTCCTCGATCGCCTCATCGAGAAAGGCCTGGAGCTCGGAGTCCAGCTCGTGCTCGGTTCGGCTCTGGTGAACGAGCGCGCTGAGCCCCGCGAATACGCGTCGCAGCCACGCCATCACGACCGTCCCGGGATGGCGCGCAGTATCCGCGCGATAGCGGTCGTCTGGGCTTCCCACTCTCGTGTTTCCCGAGCCAGGCGTGATCGGCCGGCGGCGGTCAGCGTGTAGTACTTCGCGCGGCGGCCATTCTCCGTCACCCGCCAGGTCCCGGTAATGAACCCGTCACGCTCGAGGCGGCGGAGGGCCGGGAACAGGGACCCCGCATTCACCTGAAATACGCCACGGCTCATCTGCTCGAGCCGCACGCCAATGCCGTAGCCGTGCATGGGCTCGAGCATCAGCGTATTCAGGATGAGCATGTGCAGCGTGCCAGGGACCAGCCCGCTCGCTTGTCCGTCAGTGCTCATTGGCCACATCTCTAGTTAAACTAGAGTTGGCGGCAGTATGGCCGAAACGCCTCTGGCCTGTCAATCGACAGGCGCGGGAACTGTCAAAGCGAGCAAGTCATCGGGCGCCACATGGCCTCGACACCCACAACCTCTGGACCGAGACGCGCTTGGATGGAGTGCGAAGGATATCTGTCCGTGCTTACGGCACCGACAGGACCGTCACGGACTTGGGCGCGAGCGTCAACCTCAGCGTGCCGCCCTGGACCGTCGCCGACACGGGCTTCGGCACGACGGTGTCGGGCGCGTCGAACGTGTTCACGCTGTCCACCGCCGGCGCGGTCAGCGTCTGTCCGGCCGCAGACCGCGCAGTGACGCCTGCCAGGCTGACCTCGATGTCCGCTGTTCGATTCGGATCGAGATTCGTGACGGCCAGCCACAGCGTGCCGGCCGTGTCTTTCGCCGCGATGGCGTCCACGCGCGGCAGGGTGACGTCGCCGTGAGTATAGGTGCCGGCGTCGTAGGTGACCGGCACGAACGTCGCGTCCTGGAACGGCACGTACATCTTGAAGACGTAGTACGTCGGCGTCAGGACCATCTTCTCCTTGTCCGTCAGGATCATCGCCTGCAGCACGTTGATCATCTGCGCGATGTTGGCCATCCGGACCCGGTCGGCGTGGCGCGCGAAGATGTTCAGGTTCAGCGCCGCCAGGATGGCGTCGCGCAGGCTGTTCTGCTGCGCCAGGAAGCCCGGGTTCGTGCCCGGCAGCGGCGCGTACCACGCGCCCCATTCATCGACGACCAGCGCCACCTTCTTCTGCGGATCGTACCTGTCCATGATGGCCGAGTGGGTGGCGATGAGCCCCTCCATCCCGAGCGTCGTCTTCAGGATCCGGTCGTACTCGGCTTCCCCGAATCCTGTCGAGGCCATCGACGGCGGCCACGTCGGCACCGTATAGGAGTGCATCGACAACCCGTCGAAGTCCCAGCTCCAGGTGTGCTGCTGCCAGGCCTTCATGATGGTGTCGGTCCACTCGGTCCACCGCGGCCCGTCGCCGCCCGGGCCGACGGCGATCTTCAGCATCCGGTGGCCGGCCTGCTGCGCGGGATTGAAGTTCCTCACGAAGCGGCTGTAGATCTTGAGCTGGCTCAGGTAGTAGTCGGGCGTCATGTTGCCGCCGCAGTCCCAGCTCTCGTTGCCGATGCCGAGATAGCCGATCGTGTACGGCGCCGGATGCCCGTTCGCCGCGCGCTCGTTCGCCAGCGTCGTGGGCTGCGCAGCGGTCAGGTACTCCAGCCACTCGGCGGCTTCCCGGGGCGTGCCGGACCCCACGTTCACCGACAGGTACGCCTCGCTGCCGATCTGGTGGAGGAAGTCCATGAACTCGTCGCTGCCGAAACTGTTCGGCTCGATGACGCCGCCCCAGTTCGGGTTGAGCGTCACCGTCCGCCGGCCGGCGGGCCCGATGCCGTTCCGCCAGTGGTACTCGTCGGCGAAGCAGCCGCCCGGCCACCGGACGTTCGGCACCTTCAGCGCCTCGAGCGCCGAGACGACGTCGTTGCGGATGCCGCGCGTATTCGGGATGGAGGAGTCCGGGCCGACCCAGATGCCCTCGTAGATGCCGTGGCCGAGGTGCTCGGCGAACTGGCCGAAGATGTTCCGGTCGATCGTCGCGCCCGTCTTCGAGGCGTCGAGGGCCAGGGAGATCGGCCCCTGGGCCGAGACCGACGCCACGAGCGCCGTGACCGTCACCGCGAGACCTGCAAGCCACGCACGCATGATGGGAATCCTCCCGGCGAATTGTAGGCCAGGACCGCTTCGGCTATACTCGAGCCGGCCTACGAACCGCCTCCTGCGCGTGCCGGACCGTTCCGGACACCCCACACGAGTAGAAGCCAGATCATGTCCGCGACGATGTCGCGCGCCAAGCGGCGCGTCGCGCCGTGATCCGGATGCCGCCCGATTGCGCCCCGTCAACCCCCGGAGGATACAGAGTGATAACCAGCAGATCGTGGAGAGTGCTCACAGTATGGTGCGCGTTCGCTGCTTCCCCAGCCCTGGCCGCGCCGGCCGGCGCCCAGACGACCGAGGTCAAAGAGAAGCCTCCCCTCTACTCATACCTCGCCGACTGGGAAATTCCCCGCGCCCAGTGGGGCGCCATGGCCACGGCCAGTGAGGCCAATCGACCGATCCTGGACAAGGCGATTGCCGACGGCACGATTGTGGCCTACGGCAATGACGAGGCGCTGATTCACCAGTCCGACGGCGCGACGCACGACAGCTGGTGGTCCGCGATGTCCATCTCCGGTCTGCTGAAGGTGCTCGAACAGTTCTACGCGTCCGGGAGCGCTACCTCGCCTGCCCTCTCGAGCGCGACGAAGCACTGGGACACCATCTACGTCAGCCGGTACTACAACTGGCATTCCGGATCCTGGAAGAACGCGTACACGTCGGCGTCGTCCTACCAGTTGAAGCCGGACGCGCCGGACAATGCCCTGGATCTGCTCAGCAAGTCGCTCGTCGTGCCGATCCTCGAGAAGCTGCTCGCAGACGGCACCATTCACGAGTACGAGATTGACACCCTCCAGTACCACAACGGTACGCCGCGGCAGTTCTGGATCGTCTATATCGCCGCGAATGCCGACGGACCGGACAAGCTCGCTGCAGCGCTGCAGGAGAGCGGGAAGACGAACCCGATGGGCGGACCCGCCTTCTGGTCGATGGTCGATCCGGCGTCGCACCGGGACTCCCTGGACCGCACGTCCGCGACCTACAAGTAGTCCTCACGCACCTGCCGGGTGGCCCGGATTCCGCCGGGCCACCCCTGTGCCGACCTCAGAGCTCCGGCGCTCCGGCGCGTTCGACGCCCACTTCGCCGGCCCGCACGAGCGCAAAGCGCGTGCTCAGCGGCCCGACCATCTCGAAGACGGCCACCGACGCCAGGACGATGGTCGAGACGACGGGGGCGAGCTCTGCATACCGTCCGTTCACGGTGAGCGACAGGCCCACCGCCAGCCCGGCCTGCGCCAGAATCGCGAAGCCGAGATAGCGCCGCACGGAGGTCTCGAGACCCAGACGCCACGCCGCATAGCCCGCCCCCGCGAACTTGCCGACGATGCGCCCGACGATGTACGTGAGGCCGAGGACGCCCATCGCCGGCACCAGCCGCACGTCGAGCTCGGCGCCCGCCATCACGAAGAAGATCGCGTAGAACGGCGGATCCGTGACCGAGAGCGTGCCGAACAGATGCCGGCTGCGGCCCGACAGGTTGACCATGGTGGCGCCGACGGCGAGGCTGGCCACCAGGGGCGACAGGCTCAGCGCGCGCGAGACGCCCACCGAGAACAGAATCGAGCCGGCCAGCAGGATGAGCATCTCACCGCCCTCGGTGACCTCGGTGGACCACGCGGCGAGCATGATCCCGACCAGGTAGCCGAGGGCCGCCGAACCGGCGATCTCCCACACGAACCAGAACGCGGACCGGTACAGCGTGTCGAGGAACGCGCGGCTGCTCTGGATCGACGTGAGGTCGATGGTCGCCGCCACCAGGCCGAACGCCGCGATGCAGAGCAGGTTGTTGACCGCGATGATCCCGAGCACGTTCTCGGTGAGAGGGCCGGTGCTGTCGCACTCGCGGATGACCATCAGCGTCGAGGCCGGCGCCGTCGCCGTGGCGATGGCGCCGAGCAGGAACGCCGCCTGCCAGCTCTGGCCGAGCACGAGCATGCCGCAGGTGACCACCGCCGCGGTGAGCGTGGACTCGACGAGCGTGATGGCGAGGACCTGTCGCCCGATCCTCCGGAAACGCCCGAACTCGAAGGCGGAGCCGACGGAGAAGAGAATCAGGCCGAGCGCCACCTCGCTCAGGACGCTCATCGCCACGAGGTTCTCGCGGCTCAGCCAGCCCAGCATCGACGGCCCCAGCACCGCGCCCGCGAGAATGTATCCGGTGACTTCCGGAACGCGCAGGAAGCGCACGAGGTGCCCCGCAAGCAGCGCCGCCAGCAGGATCAGGCCGAGCGACGCGAGATGGTCCATCAGCGAAGTACCATGCCGAGCCGCCGTCCGCCGCGCACGATCGAGAGGAACACCGGGCGCGACTGGTAGGTCGACAACAGAGTCTCCGCGCCGGACGCGCTCAGCGGCGCGGCGCCGTCGATGCCCACGAGGCGATCGTCGGGCAGAAGGCCGGTCCTCGCCGCGGCGCTGCCCGGCACCACGCGGTCCACGCGAACGCCGGGCGCGGGCGATTCCCAGAGCAGCCCCGCGCCGGATTCGGGGCGAGGCGTCGGCGTCGCGGCGGCACTCGCGGCTGCGCCCGGCACGTCGACCGTGAGCAGGCCTGGCGCCCGCAGGCGCTGGATGCCCAGGGCGGCGGACCTGCGATCCGGCGCGGACAGCCGCTCGAGATCCGACAGCGCGGCAACCGGTGCGCCGTCGAGCGACCGGATCACGTCTCCCGGCTCCAGCCCGGCGACATCGGCGTCCGAGCCGATCCACACCTCACGCACCACGACGCCGTCGGCGGCGCCGAAATAGGCCTGCTCCTCGGGCCCGGGCACACCCGCGGCCAGGCCAAACCGTGCGAGCAGCCGATGCTCCACCGTGGCGGCGCGCGTCAGCATCGCGTCGACGCCGCCCGGCGTCACCGCCGAGAGGCGATCGCCGCAGGCCAGGATCACGCCCAGCAGGTCGCCGTTGACGTCGAACAACCCGCCTCCGATCATCGTCTCGACGAGGGGCACGCTCGACAGCACCTCCTCGGTGACGACCGGTCCGCACCTCAGGCGGGTCCGCTGCAGCACGTTGCCCATCGCGAAGGCCCGGCGCGCCCCGGCTCGCCAGACGGCGACCACCCAGTCGCCCGGGCTGGCCGGCGTTGGCCGATGCTGAACGGGCGAGAGCGCCCCCGGCACTGCAGGCCACCTCATGGAGGTCGCCGGCATGGCGGGTCCCCACTCCGGGACCTCGGTGGCCGGCGCGTCGCTCCGAGCGGCTGCCCCTGGCGCCCCGTCGTCGCGCATTCGATCCGGGGGACGGGCGGCAACGACGGTCGTCTCGTCCCAGACGAGAGCGGTCGTCTCGCCCCCCGGCGTGCGCAGCACCGACGCGTCCAGTTCCTCCGCGATGCTCGAGAAGTAGGCCGTCATGCCCTCGAGCGAGCGGAGTTCGGCCAGCCGCGTCAGCCGCGCCAGCTCGGTTTCGGACGTGACCGCATTCTGCCCCTTGGGTTGGTCTCGCGGCCGGATGCGCCATCCGAGCGCCAGGATCGCCACGGCCACAAGGGCGAGCGACGCCACGTACTTGCGGTTGGTGGCCCCTGAGGCGGTCACCCGCCAAGCATACCCGGCAATGGCCGCTGGTGTTCCCTCGGCCGCCAGGCGGTGCGCTCGGCGCCCCGGTTCAGTCGTGGAGGCCGGGCAGGTGCCGCCGATGCGCCACGCGCAGCCGGACGAGATCCGGGTGATCGATCCGGAGCTCGTTCGCGATGCGGTGGATCTCCGCCTCCTCGGCGGTGGAGATGGCCTCGTCTGCCGACGACACGGCGAAGAGGCACCGCATCAGCGCCAGCTTCTGGTCGTAGGTGGCCAGCGCCGAGAACTCCCTGGCCACCAGGAAGTTCGCCGTTCCGCCGAACAGGAGGTTGCTCGCCTTCGCCAGCCGCACCACTACGGCGGCCTGGTCGTCCGACAGCTGGCCCTGCTCGCGCACGAGGCGCTCCATGAGGCTGCTCTCCTCGGGAGACACGTCCTGATCGGCGCGGGCGACGCGTCCGAGGAGGTAGGCAAAGCCGGCAAGGAAGCGCGCGCGGTCCGGCTCGAGGTCGTCCAGCGCAGTCAGCGTCTCCCGCAGCGGCGCGAGCGCCGGGTCCTCGTCGCGCTCGAGGCCCAGCCACGCGCGAATCGATTTCCAGGCCATCTCAAGAGCCTATCCGATTCACGCCGCAGTGGCGGTCGGGGCGCGCCGTTCTCGCCCCATGTCAGCTTCACCGTTGACGCTGTCGGCCAATGAGGATAACGTGCTCGGGCACTCTCGCCGACCCGCGTGCCGCTTCCGGCACGCATTTCCCTGGAGCCCACATGAAGCGCACCGCAGCCGCCGTCGTCGTCGGAGCCGTCCTCGCCGCGTTTGCCACCAGTGCTCGTGCCGATGACCGCGCGGATCTGATCGCGCTCGACAAGACGTGGGGCGAGTCCGCCGTCAAGGGAGACAACGCGGCCGTCGCAAAACTGCTCGACGACGGGCTCGTGGCCGTTACCGAGGACGGCGTGACGGACAAGCAGGGAGAGATCGCCAGCAACCAGGCCCCCGCCGGCGCGACGTACGAGCCGTCGGACTACAAGGTGATCTTCCTGAACAAGGATACGGCCGTCATGACCCACGCCACCAGCGGCGAGCAGGCGCACTACAGCATGCACGTCTGGTCGCGCAAGGGAGGCGCCTGGCACGTGATCGCGACCTCGTCCACGCCGGCCGCGCACAAGTAGGCCGCCCGAGGCTACCTCGACTCGGCCCTGCGCCGCGCCTCCTCGGCTTCCCGGAGGCGCGTGCGCAGGTCGATCTCGCGCATGACGCAGCCCGCCAGGTCCTTCAACGTCTCAATCTCGTCGAAGGACCAGGCGCGCGGCTCGGTGTCGATGACGCACAGCGTGCCGAGGGCGTGGCCCGCGAGCGTCAACGGCACGCCGGCGTAGGCCACGATCCCCAGTTCCGCCACGGCCGGGTTGTCGCGAAACGTCGCGTCCTTGCGGGCGTCGCGCACCACCAGGGGTTCGTTCGGCCGCGCGACCGCGTGCTTGCAGAAGGAATACGAGAGCGGCGTCTCGCGCCGCGACTTCCAGGGCTCGGGAAGCCCCTGCGCGCTCTTGAAGAACTGCCGGTCGCTGTCGACGAGCGACACCAGAGCGACGGGCGTCTTGCAGAGGCGCGTGGCCAGCCGGGTGACGCGGTCGAACGGCTCCTCGGGCGGCGTGTCGAGCAGGGCGGTGCGTCGGAGCTCGGCCAGGCGGTTGAGGTTGCGGACGATCTCGAGCAGCTCGGACACGGCAGCTCCTCCGACCGGAACCCTGGAATCGTCGGCCCGCGCAGGGGCCCCGATTATATCCCCCTACATCGACAGCCAGTAGCTCATCTTCACGAGCAGCACGTTCTCGGCCGGCGTCGCCCACAGCCGATCGAAGCTGTGCGAGACCGACGGATCCCACCGATCCAGCGCGCTGGTCCGGCCCTGTGACCAGACGACGAACAGCGTCGAGCCCGGCTTGAACTCCCAGCGCGTCACCAGGTTCGACCGGAACTCCCGGAAGCTGAAGTCCGGGTTCGCGAACGAGTAGGCGAGATCCCCTTCGGTCACGCCGTAGGCGTTGTCTGCGCCGTCGTACGCGATCTCGCCGGGGATGAAGGCGTGGAACCGATCCGCATACGCGGCCGCGTGCGTGGCCGTTACGCGCTTGAAGTCCGTGTAGCGGCCGTTCGAGACGAACGGGCTGCCGTAGTACTGCACCGAGAGGTCCGGCGTCAGCTGCAGATCGGCCCGGAACGTCGTGGAGAGAATGTCCTGATCGACGCGGCCGAGGAGGTAGCGTGGCCCGTCGGTCGTGTCCGCGGTTGCGACGTATTGCAGGTCGTCCAGGTTCCTGCCGGCGTCCACGACGGCCTGGAGGCTCAGCCGGTCCAGGGCGCGCCACTGCAGCGAGCCCGACGCATCGCCCTGGTGGCTGCCGGCCTCGGCGCCGAAGCTGCGGGTGAGACCTCCGCCAAGGACGACGCGGCGCGAGGGGTCCGAGGAGACTGACAGCGCCGTCCCGATCGAGCCGCTCGTCCGCATCGACGGGCCGCCGCGCAGCAGGCGCGTGTCGATCGGATCCTGGGCCGCGTCCAGCTGCCCGCCGAGCTGCCACTTGTTGGAGAAGGTGCCGGTCGCTTTGAGCTTGGTGATCGCGTAGCTGCGCATGCCGCCCGAGTCGAGCTGGTCGTCGCGAGTGATGCTGATCCCGTAGGTCCGGAACGCTCCCTGCGGATCCGTCTGGTGATACGACGCGGTCGCGATGTTCCTGATGACGTCCGCCTGGCGCAGGAAGCCGACGTCGTTCAGCTCGAAGCCCGGCGAGACCCAGCGCAGCGAATCGCCCCAGGTCCACTTGCTGTTGCCGTAGCGCGCGAAGCGCAACGTGCCGGCGTCGCCCGTCATCGACGTCGCCTCGTCGTCGAGGGTCAGGTGGGACGCGTCGGGCCGCTGGAAGTAGTGGACCGGATTCCGCTGAAGGGCCTGGATGGCCTGGACGTCGCCGCGCACCTGGCTGAACGCGCCCTTGGCCTCGAACACGTACGACCGGTTCGCGAAGAAGCGCGCGAAATCCACGGCGCCGGTCACCGCATCGGTGGGGAGGAACCGAAGGGCCGGGTCCGAGTTCCAGCGGTGCGTGGACGTCACCATCCCGCCGAGGATCGTGGCGCCTCCGTCCCAGTCCTTCTGGAGCCGGCCGACGAGGAAGTTCGTCGTCGGCTGCACCGCGGGCTGCCGCTCCTGGCCGTCGAACGACACGCGGGCGTGCTCGGCCCCCGTGACGCTCTGCAGGATGCCCAGCGAGAGGCCGTTCCTCGTCTTCCCCGTGATCTTGGCGGCGCTCAGGATCGACGTGCTGTCGGGGAAGTCCGCGAACTCGCCCGGCTCGAGCGGCGGCTGGTACGCCGGCGGCTGCCCGATGCGGCGCGAGTAGAACATCATCTCGTTGGTGCCGGCGTCCACCGGCACGTCTCCCGGCGCGAGCTCGCTGTCGAGATTCAGCGACAGGATGCCCTTCCCCTCGACGAAGAACGGCCGCTTCTCCTCGAAGAACGTCTCGTACGCCGTCAGGTTGACGACCGACGGGTCGGCTTCCACCTGTCCGAAGTCGGGATTCACGGTGGCGTCGAGCGTGATGTCGGTGGTGAGCCCCGCCTTCGCGTCGAGCCCGACGGCGCCGAGCGCGCTCGCCCCGTCGCGATACGGGTTGCCGCGCTCGACCGGGGCCGCGTCAACCTTGGCGACCGTGTGCGGCAGCAGCTCGATGTGGCGGTAGCGCGGCAGGGCGCGGATGCCGTGCAGCTCGCCGATGTTGTGCATGCGGCCCGTGTTGTTGCGCGGGATCAGGTTCCACTGATCCTCTTCCTGGTTGCGATCGATCCAGCGCCACGCGTGCATGCCCCAGGTCTGCACCTCCTGGGTGCCGTACCGCAGCTGGCTGAGCGGGATCTTGAACTCCGCCGTCCAGCCGTCGGTCTGGACGCCGACCTTCCCGTACCAGACCGCGTCCCAGCTGACGTCCCACCCCTCGTTGGTGAGCACGAGGTCGGTCTTGACGCCCGCGGCGTTCAGGTCGAACTCGAAGCCCTCGCGCTTGTCGAAGTAGCTGTCGAAGCAGATGCCGGCGATGTCGCCGACGATGCTGTCGCGCCTGCCCGGGTAGCGGTCGATCAGCGCCGGATCGTCGTAGGCGTGGATCGCGACGTAGATGTGGCGGTCGTCGTAGAGGACCTTGATCTCGGTCTTCTCGGACGGCGCGGCGCCCTCGGCCGGCATGTTCTGCGTGTAGTGTCCCGACCACTCGCCCTCGCGCCACGCCGGATCGTCCAGGTGTCCGTCGATCTCGGGCGGCGTCCCCTGGAGCCTGACCGTCGTGTAGATGCGTGGCGGATGGGCGCGGCCGAAGCGATCGGGGGCGGACGGCGGAGGCGCCGGAGCGGGGCTCGACTGCCTGGCGAGGGCCGGGCCGGCCCACGCCAGCAGGAGACAGGCGAGGCCGGCTCGCGGCAGCATGCTCATGAGTGGATGCCCTCGACGAGTGCGGCCGTCATCGCGCCCGTCGTCAGCGTCCCGCCAAGATCCGGCGTGAGGTGACCGTCGGCCAGCGTACGCTCGACCGCGGCGCGCACCATGGCGGCCGCCTGTGACTCGCCGAGCCACTCGAGCATCATCGCGGCGCTGAGGACGGCGCCCACGGGGTTGGCGATGCCCGTGCCGGCGATGTCGGGCGCCAATCCGTGCACCGGCTCGAAGAGCGACGGCGACCGGCGTTCGGGATCGAGGTTCGCCGAGGGGTTCAGCCCGAGGCTGCCGGTGATGCCGCCCGTCAGGTCGCTCAGGATGTCGCCGAACAGGTTCGATCCCACGATCACGTCGAAGGTGTGCGGCCGGCGCACGAGCTCCAGCGTGGCGGCATCGACGTGCAGCTTCTCGACGGCCACGTCCGCGAATCGGGGCGCGAGCCCGGCGAGCACGCGGTCCCACAGCACGTAGGCAAACCGCTGCGCGTTCGACTTGGTGATCATGGCCAGCCGCCGGCGGCGCGTGCGGGCCAGCTCGAACGCGAAGCGCAGGATGCGCTCGACGCCCCGGCGCGTGTGCACGGCCGACTGGACGGCGACCTCGTCCGCCGTGCCGCCCGCGAGGACGCCGCCCGTGTCCACGTATTCGCCTTCGGAATTCTCGCGCACGACGACGAGGTCGATGGGGTGGTCGGCGCGCAGCGGGCCGGTCACGCCCGGGAAGGTGCGCGCGGGGCGGACGCACGCGTAGAGGTCGAAGGCCTGGCGCATCCGGATGAGCGGGGCGAGCGTGACGTGATCCGGCAGCCGTGAGGGCCAGCCCAGCGCACCAAGGAAGATGGCGTCGAAGGGACGGAGCGTCGTGAGGAAATCGTCGGGCGCCACCTGGCCGTGTCGTTCGTGGTAGCGGACACCCCAGTCGAACTCGTGGTACTCGAGGCGGAAGGCCCCGATCCGGCGCTCGACGGCCTCCAGCACGCGGCGGGCGGCGTCCACCACCTCGGGTCCGATGCCGTCGCCCGGGTAGAGCGCGATGCGGTAGGTCTGCGACACGCCGAAGCCTACGTCAGTCGTGCGGAAGCGCGCAAGGCGACCGCGGTAGAATTCCCTGATGGTCCCCGACGTCTCCTCCGGGCTCGCCCGCATCAGTCGCCGCACGCTGCTCAAGGTGCTGGGCGCCGGCGCCGCGTCGGCCGGCGCCGCCTGTGGCACACCGGCGCCGCCGGAGGCGCCGCGCCAGGGTGCCGCGCGGCTGCTGGGGCTCGAGGGGCCAGAGCGTGCCTGGCTCGACGGCCTGAAGGACGACGACGTCCAGGAGATCTACGAGGCGCTGTCGGGCCGACACGCGCCAACGCGCCGGAGCGCACAGCTCGTCGCGCGGCTCGTGGACCACCGCTCGCGCCTGTTCGCCTACGTGCATTACCCGGCCGTCGCCGATCGGCGATCGGTCTGTGACGGTTTGCTGCGTGAGTAACACCGAGACCGACATCTGCATCGTCGGCAGCGGCATCGCGGGGATGTTGCTCGCGGAGCGGCTGCACGCCCGCGGGCGGCAGGTCCTGCTCGTCGAGCGCGGGACCGCGATGACCTTCGAGGAGCGGCTCCGGCGGAAGTCGCACGACGATCCGCTGCCGTTCAACCGGGGCCCGTTCTTCTACCCGCACGAGCCGCAACCGGTGGGGCCGCGCGGCCGCGGCAGGCAGTACGTGTACCAGCCAGTCTACAACCTCGGCGGGGCGACCAATCACTTCTTCGGCAACGTGCCCCGCATGCACCCGGCCCATTTTCACGCCGACGCCTTCGGCGGGGTCAATCGACGGTGGCCGATCGCCTACGAGGACGTGGAGCCGTACTACCTCGAGGCCGAGCGCCGGCTGAACATCGCGGGCAACTCGGAGCGGACGCCGTTCCCGGGGAAGTTCGCGTATCCGCTGCCGCCGCACCGGCTCAGCCCGTCGGACCGTGCGTGCGAGACCGTCTTCGGTGCCGCGCACGTGATGCAGGTGCCGACCGTCCGCCCGTCCCGCGAAGTGGACGGCCGGCCGCAGTGCTGCGGGTCGAACCTGTGCGATCTGTGTCCGGTGGACTCGAAGGGCACCGCGCTGAACATGGTGTACCCGTCCATCCGGGACCGGGTGCCGCTCCAGTCCGGCTGGCTGGCGACGGAGGTCCGCTGTCAGCGAGGGCGCGTGACGTCGGTCCGCGCGATCGACGCGACCGGCCACGCCCACGACCTTCATGCGCGCCAGTTCATCCTGGCCTCGAACGGCATCGATTCGCCGCTGCTCCTGCTGCGCTCGCCGCAGGTGCCGCAGCATCCGAGCCTGGGCCGTCACTACATGGACCACCCGGTGTTCGACCTGGTCGTGTACGGCACGGGGCTCGACGCGAAGCCCGGCTACGGCGACAGCGCGCAGACCGGCATGGTGACGGCGTTCTTCGAGAAGCTCAGCGACGATCTGCCCGTGTCGCTCCTCGGCGAGATCCGGCACTCCACGCTGGCGTCCAATCCGGGCGAAGGGAATCGTGACGAGGTGCTGCGGGGCCTCGTCGAGCGCGCGCTCCAACCGGGCGACGGCCGCGCCGGGACGTTCCGCGAGCGCTTTCACGCCGAGTTCAACCAGGTGCTGGACGTCTGGTTCCTGCTCGAGAGCCTGCCGCTCGGCGAGAGCCGGGTGTCGATCCAGCGGATCGAGAAGTCGGGTCAGGCCATCGCCGACATCAGCATCCCCTACCCGACGTACCTGCCCCGGGCCATCGAGCAGGTCACCGCCCGCATCCAGCGGAGGCTCCCGAACGCGGAGATCCGGCTGCTCAGCACCTACCCGTGCAGCCACCACTGGCTGGGCGCCACGCGCATGGCGGATTCGGCCGCCGAGGGCTGCGTGGACCGTGACCTCCGGTATCACGGCCTCGACAACCTGTTCGTGCTCTCGGGCTCGGTGTTTCCCTCGTGCTCGAGCGCCAACCCCACCCTGACGATTGCCGCCCTGGCGCTCCGCCTCGGCGATCACCTCGCGCCGCCGGGAGTCTAGGAACGGGATTACGGTGATTACGCAGATTGATTTCCTTGATTCGCGTGACGCTGTCACGCAGCGGGACCGGCGTCGCGGCGAAGCCGCGACAGCGCGGAAGGGAGCGCCGGAGGAGAGAGACGCCACCAAGCAACCCGATGCGTCTCTCTCCTCCGGCGCTCCCCCCCGCGTTGCCGGCCGCGTCGCGGCCGGCGCCAGTCCCATCTCCCCAATCAATCCGAGCAATCACCGTAATCCCGTTACCTCCCGAAATCCGCTCTGAATCCGTGTAATCCAGACATCGGGACGCCTTCACGCTACACTGGCGACCGGCCACGCCGAGGCATGCCCGAGCCCTCATCGAATCCGACCTCGCCGGACGTCCTGACGACGATAGCCCTGGCCATCGTGGCCTACGCCATATGCAACGTCGTGCACGAAGGCGTTGGTCACGGCGGCGCCTGCCTGCTCGTCGGCTGCACGCCGCGTCTCTGGACGGCGGCGCAGTTCCAGGGCGACGCGTCCGGCCTGCCGGAGGCGGCGAACCGGATCATCGCGGCGGGCGGCTCGATCGCCAACCTGTGCACGGCCGCTGTCGCGCTGGCCTTCCTGCGCCGGGCGCGAGCCACGGCGGCGTTGTGGCTGTGTCTGTGGCTGGTCGCGACCATCAGCCTGCTGCAGGCGACCGGCTACCTGCTGTTCTCGGGCGTTGGCAACGTCGGGGATTGGGCCGAGGTCGTCCGCGGCTGGCCGGGCGGCGGGCTCTGGCGGGTCGCCATGGCCGGCGTCGGCGGCGGCACCTATTGGCTGGCGACGCGCTGGGGAATCGTGATGCTGGGCCGGCGGCTGCGCGCACCCGCGCCGGCCCGCGTCGCGGAAGCGTATCGGTACACGCTCGTCGCGTATGTCAGCGGGGCCGCCCTGTATGTCGCCGCCGGAGCGTTCGATCCCGGCGGGCTCTTCGTCCTGTTCATTTCAGCGGCCGCCGCGTCGCTGGGCGGCACGTCGGGGCTCGCCTGGGGTCCGCAGATGCTGAAGGACCCGGCGCTGGCGCCGCCGACCGATCCCCTGCCTGTCCTTGGCCGCGACTGGCGCTGGGTGACGGCCGCCGCCGTGATCGCGACCCTGTACGTCCTCGTGCTCGGCCCCGGCGTCCGCTTCTGAGGCGGGGCCCGAACCGCCCGCCCCGGACGTCAGGAGCCTCCCGCGTCTCCGAGCGGCACCACCTGCACGGCCGCGTCGCGCACTTCCTCGAGGAACCGGTTCAACGTGGATCCCTTGAGAAGGATCTCCCACCGCGAGCGCGCGCTCTGGCCGAAGATGACGTGCGTGATGCCTTCGCGCTTGGCGAATGCGATCAGGCCGTCGGCGGGACGGTCGGCCTTGACCCGCACGATCGTCGCGCCCAGGCTCTCGGCCAGGCCGATGTTTCGCTGGAGCGCCTCGCGGTCGTCCAGGGCGATCCGTCCCGGCGCCTCACGCGGCGTCTGGACGAAGACGGCGTACCAGTGCGCGCCAAGCCGGCGGGCGATGCGCGCGCCGGCTCGAATCACGCGGGGCGCGTCGGCGCTCGAGCTCATGCACACCATCACGCGCTCGGGGATCAGCGCCGGCTCCAGCCCTTCGCGCTGACGATGTGACGCGGCCTTCTCACCGACCTCGTCGGCCACCGCGCGCAGCGCCAGCTCACGCAGCGTCGACAGGTTGCTCTCCTTGAAGAAGTTCTCGAGCGCCTGCTCCACCTTTTCCGGCCTGTAGACCTTCCCCTGCCGCAGGCGGCTCTGGAGCTCCTGCACGGTGATGTCCACGTTGACGACCTCGTCGGCCCGGTCGAGGAACGTGTCGGGCACGGTCTCACGCACGCGGACGCCCGTGACCCGGCCCACGGCGTCGTTCAGCGTCTCCAGGTGCTGGATGTTCACCGCCGTCATCACGCCGATCCCGGCATCCAGCAGCGCCAGCACGTCCTGGTAGCGCTTCTCGTGCCGGCTGCCGGGCGCGTTGGTGTGCGCGAGCTCGTCGACAACGGCAATTCCCGGGTGCCGCCGGAGCACGCCGTCGAGGTCCATTTCCTCGAGGACGACGCCGCGATAGGGGATCCGGCGCTTCGGCACCACCTCGAGATCGCCGATCTTCGCCTCGGTCCCGGCGCGCCCGTAGGTCTCGACGAGCCCGATCACCACGTCGCGCCCTTCGCGCTTGAACGCGTGCGCATCCTCGAGCATCGAGTAGGTCTTGCCGACGCCAGGCGCCGCGCCGATGTAGACGCGCAGCCGGGCGCGCTGCTGATCCTGCAGCTTCGCCAGCAGCTGCTCGCCGGTGGGACGCGCCCGCTCCTGCATCGCTGCCATCCTAGTGCCGGACGGGCGGTCCGCGACCCGGCATTTATGAACTCTTTACGGCTTTTTCTCGACGAACTTAGCTGTGCGTACGCGACGATTCGACCTGTGGATTCGCATCGAAAGGACGACGTCATGCTGACCGTGGGAATGGTGCTGCTCGGGCTCGTGGCCTTTGCCACCATGCTCGGGTTCATCACGTTGTGCGATCGGGTGTAGGCGCGTCATGACACTGCTGTCGCTGTTTGTCAGCATCGCCGCCTTCGTGTACCTCGTGTACGCGATGGTGCGGCCCGAGAAGTTCTGAGGCTCGTATGGGCAAGGACTACCTGGCCGTCGCCGTCACGATCCTGTTCACGATCGCGACGAGCCTGCTCGTCGGCCGCTACATGTTCCACGTCTTCACGGGGCGGCGCACCCCGCTCGACCCCGTGCTCGTGCCGATCGAGCGCCTCGTCCTGCGGCTCACGGGCGTCGACCCGGCCGTCGAGCAGGACTGGAAGCGGTACTCGGTGTCGATGCTCGTCTCCAACGTCGTGATGTGGCTGGCCACCTGGACGATCGTGACGCTGCAGCAGTACCTGCCGCTCAACCCCGACGGCATCGCCAACATGGAGCCGACGCTCGCGTTCAACACGATCTCGAGCTTCACGACCAACACGAATCTGCAGCACTACAGCGGCGAGACGGGGCTGTCGTATTTCTCGCAGATGTTCGCCGTCACGTTCCTGCAGTTCGTCACCGCGGCCACCGGCGTTGCGGCGTGCATCGCCATCATCCGGGGCCTGGCGGGGAGCCGGCTGAAGACGCTTGGCAACTTCTACGTCGACCTCACGCGCGCCAGCGTGCGCGTGTTCCTGCCGCTGGCGGTCCTGGTTGGTCTTGTCCTGCTCTGGCAGGGATCGCCGATGACGTTCGAGGCGGCGGCCAGGGCGCATACCGTCGAGGGCGCCGAGCAGACCATCGCGCGCGGCGTCGTCGCACCAATGGTCGCGATCAAGCAGCTCGGCACGAACGGCGGAGGCTACTTCGGGCCGAACGCCACGCATCCGTTCGAGAACTCGACGCCGATCTCGAACTTCGTCGAGACGTGGTCGATTCTCGTCATCCCGATGGCCATGGTGTGGACGCTCGGCGACTTCACGAGCCGGCGCAGGCTGGCCCTCGGGGTGTTCGCCGTCATGCTCGCCCTGTACATCCCCATGGTCATCGTCGCCGTCGGCCAGGAAGCGGGCGGCAACCCGGCCATCGCGCGCATGGGAGTCGATCAGTCGACCGGCTCGATGGAAGGCAAGGAGGTCCGCTTCGGCGCGCCGCTCTCAGCGTTGTGGGCCGTGAGCACCACCGTCACCTCCAACGGATCCGTCAACTCCATGCACGACTCGATGACGCCGGTCGGCGGCCTGATGCCGTTCATGGGCATGTGGCTGAACAACATCTTCGGCGGCGTCGGCGTCGGCTTCATCAACATGCTCATCTTCGTCATCGTCGCCGTGTTCGTGGCCGGGATGATGATCGGGCGAACGCCGGAGTTCCTCGGCAAGAAGGTCGAGGGCAAGGAGATGAAGCTGGCAAGCCTCGCCCTCCTGTGGCATGCGTTCGCCGTGCTGGTCGGCACCGCCACCGCCTGCTACCTCCGGGCGCATACGGCCGACCCCAACACCGCCCTCGGCTGGCTGAAGAACCCGGGACCCCACGGCTTCTCGGAAATGCTCTATGAGTTCAGCTCCGCGAACGCCAATAACGGATCGGGCTTCGAGGGGCTCGGCGACAACACCCCGTTCTGGAACATCTCGACGGCCCTGGTGATGCTGTGCTCGCGCTACATCCCGATCATCGCGCCGCTCGCGCTGGCCGGACTCCTCGGCGCGAAGCCGGCGTCGCCGGAAACGGCGGGATCGCTGCGCGCCGAGAGCGCAACCTTCGGCTTCACCCTCTGGGCCGTCATCGTGATCCTCGGCCTGCTGATGTTCATGCCGGTCGCCGTGCTCGGCCCGATTGCCGAGTACCTGGCGCTCAGATGACGACGGGAAGGCAGGCCTGAAGGCCTGCGCTACAGGTGAGGGCCAGGATCTGTCGGATGTAGCGCAGGCCTTCAGGCCTGCCCGGGCGATTCGGGGTTGATCATGTTCAGGGAAATCAGGCAAGCCATCGCCTTTACGGCCGTGACGATGGTGCTCTTCGGTGGGGTGTACCACGCCGTGTTCTGGGTCATCGGCCATGCCGTGTTCCCGCGGCAGGCCGCGGGCAGCCTGATCCACCGGAGCGATGGGACCATCGTCGGCTCGAGCCTCATCGCGCAGAACTTCACGCGGCCGGAGTATTTCCATCCACGTCCGTCCGCGGTCGATTACAACGCCGCCTCGACTGGCGGGAGCAACTACGGGCCGTCGAATCCCGAGCACCTGAAGGTGGTCGAGGCGCGCATCGCCGCGATCGAGGAGGAGGACGGCGTCGCTCGGCGGGGCGCATTCCGTCCGAAATGGTCACGGCCAGCGGCGGCGGCATGGATCCGGATATTCCCGCCGAACGCCGCGGACCTGCAGGCCCCGCGCGTCGCGCGCAGCCGCGGCGTGGATCTCTCCCGCGTGCAGGCGCTCGTGGCGGCGCACACGGAAGGCCCGACCTTCGGCTTCCTGGGGCGCCCGCGCGTGAACGTGCTCGAGCTGAACCTCGCACTCGACGAAGCGCTGGGCGCGCCGCGCGCGCCCGCGCAGGAAGCGAACGGGAAGTAGCCATGGCAGAGCGTGCCCGATCGGTCTCCATCTGGGATCCCGGTATCGTCAGGCAGGCGGTCCTCGATTCGGTCCGCAAGCTCGATCCGCGGGTCCAGTTCCGGAACCCGGTCATGTTCATCGTCGAGATCGGCAGCGTGTTGACGACGACGGTGTGGGTCCAGGAGCTGGCGGGCGGTTTCGGGCGCCCGCTCTTCACCGGGCAGGTGGCGTTCTGGCTGTGGTTCACCGTGCTGTTCGCAAACTTCGCCGAGGCGATGGCGGAAGGCCGGGGCAAGGCGCAGGCGGCCACCCTCCGCCGGGCGAAGACCGAAACCACGGCCGTTCGCATCATCGACGGACAGCGCGAGACCATCAACGCCGCGCGCCTGCGCGCCGGCGACGTCGTGCGTGTCGAGGCAGGCCAGATGATTCCCGGCGACGGCGAGATCATCCAGGGCGTCGCCAGCGTGGACGAGTCGGCCATCACCGGTGAGTCGGCGCCCGTCATCCGCGAGGCCGGCGGCGACCGGTCGGCGGTCACCGGCGGCACGAAAGTGCTCTCGGACTGGATCGTCGTGCAGATCACGTCCAATCCTGGCGAGACCTTCCTCGACCGGATGATCGCGCTCGTCGAGGGCGCCGAACGGCAGAAGACGCCGAACGAGATCGCGCTGAACATCCTGCTGGCGGTGCTGACGCTCGTCTTCCTGCTGGTCGTCGTGACGCTGCAGCCGTTCGCAGAGTATGCCGGGACCACGATCCCGATTCCGGTCCTGATCGCCCTGCTCGTCTGCCTCATTCCGACCACGATTGGTGCGCTGATCTCGGCCATTGGCATCGCCGGCATGGACCGGCTGGTGCAGCACAACGTGCTGGCCATGTCGGGGCGGGCGGTGGAGGCGGCGGGCGACGTGGACACGCTCCTGCTGGACAAGACGGGCACGATCACGCTCGGGAACCGGCAGGCCGCGGAATTCCGTCCCGTGCCCGGCGTGAGCGAGTACGCGCTGGCCGACGCGGCGCAGCTCGCCTCGCTCGCCGACGAGACGCCGGAGGGGCGCTCGATCGTGGTGCTGGCCAAGCAGCGGCACAACATCCGCGCGCGCGAGTTCCGCGACCACGAAGCGGCCTTCGTGCCGTTCAGTGCGCAGACGCGGATTTCCGGGATCGATGTGAACCGCCGGTCGATCCGGAAGGGCGCCTTCGACGCGATCGAGCGGGTCGTGAAGGAGCACGGCCACACCATCCCGGCGGAAATGAAGCAGCAGGTGGAGCGAATCGCGCGCGAGGGCGGCACGCCGCTGGCCGTGGCCGAGGGCGGAAAGCCGCTCGGCGTCATTCATCTCAAGGACATCGTCAAGGGCGGCATTCGCGACCGGTTTGCGCACCTGCGGGCGATGGGCATCAAGACGGTGATGATCACCGGCGACAACCCGCTGACCGCTGCCGCGATCGCGGCCGAGGCCGGCGTGGACGACTTCATGGCCGAGGCGACGCCCGAACAGAAGCTGCGTCTCATCCGCGAGGAGCAGGCCGGCGGCCGGATGGTGGCCATGACCGGTGACGGCACCAACGATGCCCCGGCGCTGGCTCAGGCCGATGTCGGCGTGGCGATGAACACGGGCACCATGGCCGCCAAGGAGGCGGGCAACATGGTGGACCTCGACTCGAACCCGACCAAGCTCATCGAGATCGTCGAGATCGGCAAGCAGCTGCTCATGACGCGCGGCGCCCTCACGACGTTCTCGATCGCCAACGACGTGGCGAAGTACTTCGCCATCATCCCGGCGATGTTCATCCTGGCGTTCCCTCAGCTCGCCGTGCTGAACATCATGCGTCTGGCGACGCCCGAGTCGGCCATCCTCTCGGCCGTGATCTTCAACGCCGTGATCATCATCGCGCTGATCCCGCTCGCCCTTCGCGGCATCACGTACAAGCCGCTGGGGGCCGAGGCCATCCTGCGGCGCAACCTCCTGATCTACGGCTTCGGCGGCGTGGTGCTGCCGTTCGTGGGGATCAAGGCGATTGACGTGGTGCTGATCGCGGTGGGGCTGGCCTGAAGATCAACCTCCAACTCCCAACCTCCAACTCCCAACCAACGGCAGCGCCTCACTCGTCAGCAAACCGATATCCCACCCACGGCTCGGTGAGGATGTACTTCGGCGCGGACGGGTTCGGCTCGATCTTCTTGCGCAGCGCGGCGACGAGCACGCGCAGATGCTCAACCTGGTCCACGGCGTACGGCCCCCAGATGGCCTTGAGCAGCGTCCGGTGGGTGAGCACCCGGCCCTGGTGCTGCGCCATGTAGGACAGCAACTCGAACTCCTTCGGGGTCAGGCGCAACTCACTTCCGTCGCGCAGCACGCGAAACCGTTCGCGATCGATCACGAGGCCGCCGCGAACGATAGGCTCGCTGGGCGGCGCGGGTCCCTCCGCGCGCCGGAGCGCCGCGCGGACGCGGGCCAGCAGCTCCTCGGTCCCGAACGGCTTGGTCACGTAGTCGTCCGCGCCCGCATCGAGGGCGTTCACCTTGTCCCGCTCCGCGCCGCGCGCCGACAGCACGAGGATGGGCAGGCTCGCGGTCTCGCGCACCCGGCGGCACACCTCCACGCCGTCGATGTCGGGGAGGCCGAGATCGAGCACCAGCAGGTCGGGCTTGTCGCGCTCGACGGCGTCGAGCGCCGCCCGGCCGCTCATGGCCGACAGCACGTCGTAGCCGCGGGCCCGCAGCAGCGGCACGACCGTGCCGATGATGTTCGGCTCGTCGTCCACGACGAGAATGCGGAGGGCCATGGCTACAGAGTCACCGCGCCGGCCCGAACGGGACCCGGCACGGCGATGGAGAACCGTGCGCCGCCGCCCGGCACGTTCTCTGCCCACACGCGTCCGCCGCAGGCGGCGAGGAGGCCCCGGGTGATCGACAGGCCCATGCCGGTCCCGAACGTGACCCGGCGCGCCGACTGTCCTCGATAGAAGCGCTCGAAGAGGTGCTCGAGCTCGGCAGGGTCCAGGCCCGGCCCCTGGTCGGTCACCGAGACGTGCAACCCGTCGGCGTCCACGGCGGCCTGAACGAGGATCTCCTGGTCGCGAGGCGAGTAGAGGGCGGCGTTCTCGAGGACGTGCGAGAGGGCAGCCGAGACGAGCCGCGGGTCGATGTCGGTCTCGCTGTCGTTCCCGGCCTCCACGCGCAGTGCGTGCCCCTCGAGCGCGTGCCGGACATGGGCCATGGCCGCATCCACCACGTCGGCGGCGGCGACCCATTGCCGATCGATCCGGATCGCGGCGGCATCGATCTGCGCCATGTCGAGGATGTCCTGCACGAGCCGGGTGAGGCGATCGAGCTCGGCGGCCGCCGCGCCCGCCTGCGCGCGCCGGTCCTCGGGCGACAGCTCGCCGCGGAGGTTCTCCACCGCGACGCTGACCGCCGTGAGCGGCGTCCGCAGGTCGTGGCTGATTGACGCCAGCAGGGTGGCCGCGAGATCCGCCTTCTGCCGGACGAGCTCCGCCGCTTCGCGCTCGGCCAGGAACTGGACGCGCTCGATCGCGATGGCGGCGACACCGGCGACCGCATCCAGCGTGCCGATGTCGAGCGCCGGCGCGGCGGCGGCCAGCAGGCCAATCGCTTTGGTGCCGTGCCTGAGCGGCACAATCGTGACGCCGCGGCCTTCCCCAACCGTCGTGTGCCCGCCATAGGCGCGCTGTCGCGCGTCGAACTCCACCGTGCCGCGCGCCTGCGCGAAGGCCGTGTTCATCGTCGCGGCGTCTATCGCGATCTCCTCGCTGCCGCCCTGGTGAATCCGCCAGCCACCGTCGCCTGGCAGGCAGACCGCGACGCGCGCCAGATCGAAACGCCTGGCCACGTGCCGCGCGAGCGCGTCGACCGCGCCGGCCGTCTCGGTCGTCAGCAGCACGTCGCGGGTGAGATCGAACAGGCGCGTGACCTCGTTCCGGCGATCGATCGCCTCACGGGCGCGGTCCTGCACCGCTGCCGACAGGTTGCTCGCGATGACCGCGACGACCAGGAACGCGAACAGCGCGATCCAGTTCTGAGGATCCGCAATCGTGAACGTGCCCACTGGCGGGAGAAAGAAGAAGTTCAGCGTCAGCATCGCCCCCACCGAGACGACGATGGCAACGCGCAGGCGGCCGACCGTCGACACACCGAGGACGATGAGCAGCAGTGCCAGGGCGACCGTGGTCGGGCTGAGGTCCGGGATGCCGCGGAGCAATAGCGTCGTGGCGGCGATCGCGGCGGCGCTCGCCAGCAGGACGGTGATGTCGCGGACCGAGAGGCGCCGGATCATGCGCGGCTCAATTTTGCCACTGCTCGCCAGGGCCTGCCTGCCCGGGCGGGATTTCTTACCGAGTCTTTATGCGTTTCTTATGAGCGGCGGCATTACACCGGACTGTGAGAGGTCAAGGTGCAGGAGCAGCGTCCATTCCACATTCCGCACTCCGCATGCCGCAATGTTCCCGCATCCGCGGTGTCGTCCGATGCCGTGGGCGGCATTCTGGCCGACTACGTCGCCCTCGACCAGGTCCGTCTGGTGCGAAGGCTGCTGCTGAAGCGCTGCGGGCGTATTGCGGCCCTGGTTCTCCTCGTGGCGCTTCTTCTCCCCGGATCGTTGGCGTTTCGCACGATAGGACCGGCGCTCCTGCTGGTGCCTCCGGCCTGGGCATGGGTCATCGAGCGGCGCCTGGTCCGGCGCCTGGCGAAGCCTTCCAGGTCCTCCGCGTGAGAAAGTCATAAAGAGTTCATAAGTACGGCCGCTCCTGCCGGGCCGGCTGCCGCAGGCGTCCGCATAATGGACGTGCACGCCTAATTCGCTCCGGCACGGAGCGATACGGGGGACCCACGTGGGCATGGCGCCCACCGGGGCGAATCCGGCGGACCTCCGCTGGTAGAGGACTCCAACCTCGAGCCCGTCAGCTAACCCCGTCGGCGGTTGGAGGCTTCGTGGCCGAAGAGTCGTTTCTCGGGCAGGTCAAGCGCCTGATCGTCGGCGCTCCCATCCCGTCGCATCTCGCGCATCACGAGCGGTTCTCGCGCATCACGGGCCTGGCGATCCTCTCGTCCGACCCGCTCTCCTCGGTGGCCTACGCCACCGAGGAGATTCTCCGCGTGCTCACAATCGGCGGCGTCGCCGCGTTGTCGCTCGTCACGCCCATCGGCGCGGTCATCGCGACGATGCTGGCGATCGTCGTGTTCTCGTACCGCCAGACGATTCACGCGTACCCGAGCGGTGGTGGCGCCTATATCGTCGCGAAGGAAAACCTGGGCCGGCTGCCGTCGCTGCTGGCCGCCTCGTCGCTGCTCATCGACTACGTCCTCACGGTGGCCGTGAGCATCGCGGCGGGCGTCGCGGCCCTGACCTCGGCGCGGCCCGAGTGGCACCTGAGCCCGGTGCTGGTGTGCCTCGGCTTCGTCATCATCCTGATGCTGGGCAACCTCCGCGGGATCCGCGAGTCGGGTCGCCTGTTCGCCGGCCCCACCTACTTCTTCATCGTCAGCATCCTGCTGATGGTCGCCTTCGGCGCCATCCGGTACCTCACCGGCACGCTCCATCCGGTTCCCATGGCCGAGCACGGCCTGCCGCCGGGCACGACGGCGCTGCCCGTGTTCGTGCTGTTGACGGCGTTCTCGAACGGCTGCACGGCGCTGACGGGCGTCGAGGCGGTGTCGAACGGTGTGCCCGCGTTCAGGCCGCCCGAGAGCCGCAACGCCGCGCAGACGCTGGTGGCGATGGCCGTGCTGTCGATCTCGATGTTCGTGGGCATCACCCTGCTGGCGCACGCGTACGGCATCGTGCCGAACGACACGGAAACGGTGGTGTCGCAGATCGCGCGAGCGACGTTCGGGGGCCGCGGCTGGCCCTACTACGCCGTGCAGGCGGGCACGATGGCGATCCTGGTGCTGGCCGCGAACACCGCGTACGCCGACTTCCCGCGCCTGGCGTCCATCCTGGCCCGGGACCGGTTCCTGCCGCGGCAGTTCATGAACCAGGGCGATCGGCTGGCCTTCTCGAACGGCATCCTGATCCTGAGCGCGCTGGCCGCGGCGCTGCTGGCCGTCTTCGGCGGCGATACGCATTCGCTGATCCCGCTCTACATGATTGGCGTGTTCGTCTCGTTCACGCTGTCGCAGGCGGGCATGGTGATCCACTGGCGGAAGCTCGGGGAGCCCGGCTGGCGATCGAGCGCCGCGATCAACGGCTTCGGTGCGCTCGTCACCGGCGTCGTGCTGGTGATCGTGGCAACCACGAAGGCGGCCGAGGGCGCCTGGATCATCATCGTGATGATCCCCGTCCTCGTGACCATCTTCGAGGTGACACGGCGGCACTACGACCAGGTGGCCTCCGACCTGACGCTCCGCGACTGGACGCCCGAGGAGGAGGGCGGCCACACCGTGCTCGTGCCGATCGGCGGCGTCCAGCGTGCGGTGGTCAAGGCGCTGCGTTACGCCCGCACGCTGTCCCGCGACGTCCGCGCCGTCTACGTGGAGATCGATCCGGCCGCGAGTGCGGCCGTCCGCGCGCAGTGGCCGGAGTGGGGGCAGGGCGTCGAGCTGGTGGTGCTCGAATCGCCGTACCGCTCGCTGATGGAGCCACTGCTCGAGTACATCGAGGACGTGCAGCGCGCCGACCCGCTCGGCTACGTGACGGTGATCCTGCCGGAGTTCGTGCCGGGCCGCCTGTGGCAGCACCTGCTGCACAACCAGCACGCGCTGCTGATCAAGGGCGCGCTGCTGTTCAAGCCGAACGTCGTCGTCACGAGCGTGCCATTCCATCTGGGCCGGCCCGTCGGCCGGAACGGGGCGGGACGTGCGAAGCGGCAGGCGGCGACGTGAGCGCCGTCACAGCGCGGAGGCGATCGCCAGCATCACCAGTGACAGAAAGACGATCAACAGCCAGACCTCGACGCTGTTGACCGACGATGACCGGGCCACACGTCAGCATCGGCCCGGCCCGTGCGGGCGTCAAGGTCAGCCATGGGGCAGGACCATGGGTGCAAGGGTTGATGGGCTGATGGGTCACCCCCTATGCTCGTCCCATGAGTGAGCTGGATGCCGTGATCGTCGGCGCCGGACCGAACGGGCTCGCCGCCGCCATCACGATCGCCCGGACCGGCCGCAAGGTCGTCCTCTTCGAGGCGGCCGACACGATCGGCGGCGGGTGCCGGTCCGCCGAGCTCACGCTGCCGGGCTTCGTACACGACGTCTGCTCGGCCGTGCACCCGTTCGCCGTGGCGTCGCCGCTCTTCCGGACCCTGCCGCTGGCCAACTTCGGCCTCGAGTGGGTCGAGCCGGCCGCGCAGCTGGCGCATCCGCTCGATGACGCCGAGCCGGCGGTGGCCTATCGGTCCCTCGATCGTACGGCGGCGGGCCTTGGCGCCGACGGCGAGGCGTACCGCGCCCTGCTGGGTCCGCTTGCCGGGGACTGGCCGCGGCTGGAGTCGGCGGTGCTCGGACCGCTGCGGCTGCCACGCCACCCGCTGACGCTCGCCCGCTTCGGGCTGAAAGCGCTGCGGGCCGCCTCGCCGCTCCTGCGCGCGACGTTCACCGGGGAGCGCGCACGCGCGCTCATCGGCGGCGTGGCCGCGCACGCCATGCTGCCCCTCGACCGCAGGCCCACGGCGGGCGTCGGCCTGGCGCTGACGCTGATGGCGCACGTCGTCGGGTGGCCGTTTCCGCGCGGGGGCGCCCAGCGCCTCTCCGACGCGCTGGCCGCATACCTCCGGTCGATCGGCGGCGAGATCGTGACCGGCAGTCCCGTCACCTCCCTCGACCGGCTGCCGCCGGCGCGCGCCGTGCTCTGCGATCTCTCGCCGGCGCCGTTCCTCCGCATCGCCGGTCATCGGCTGCCGGCCGGATACCGCCGCGCGCTGGAGCGGTATCGCTACGGCCAGGGCGTGTTCAAGGTGGACTGGGCGCTCGACGCGCCGATCCCGTGGCGGGATCCGCAGTGCGCCGAGGCCGGCACCGTGCACCTCGGCGGCACGCTCGCCGAGATCGAGGCCTCCGAACAGGCGGTCTGGCGCGGCGAGCACGCCGCGCGGCCCTTCGTGCTCCTCGCGCAGCCGACGCGCTTCGATCCGTCGCGTGCCCCCGGCGGACGTCACATCGCCTGGGGCTACTGCCACGTGCCGGCCCGCTCGACCGTTGACATGCTGCCCCGGATCGAGGCGCAGATCGAGCGCTTCGCCCCCGGGTTCCGCGACCGCGTCGTCGCGCGTTCCGTCATGACGACCGAGGACGTCGAGCGGCACGACGCGAACTTCGTCGGGGGCGACATCGCGGCCGGCGTGACCAGCCTCGGCCAGCTCTTCACGCGGCCCACGTGGCGCACCTACGGCACGCCGGTGCCGGGCCTCTACCTCTGTTCGTCGTCCACACCGCCGGGCGTCGGCGTGCACGGGATGTGCGGTTACTTCGCCGCGCAGCGCGCGCTCGACGAGGTGCTCGGAGACTGACGCTGGATATTGAAGATTGACGATTGAAGATTGACGATTGAGTCGTGGTGCAGCTCCCGGGACCGGGAGGCCCAGGTCGATGGACGATGAGGTCGCTCGGATTGCCGAGGTAGCGGGCCGCTGGGCGGCGGCGCTGGCCGAGGGCGACGTGCCCGCCCTGGCGGCGCTGATGACCGACGATGTGGTCGTTCATGGCAACGGACGGGTTGTCGAGGGTCAGCAGGCCGTCACGGCCGATCTCGCCCGCAGCCTGGCCGGCATGCGCGTCCTGCAGCGCATTCACTCCGAGGAGACCGTCGTCGCGGGCGAGTGGGCGTTCGATCGTGGTACAGCGCGGATTGCCCGCACGCACGGCGGATTGCCCGCCCGCACGGAAATGCAACGCGTGTCAGGGCCTCCACGACTTTACAGGACGGAGGTCCGGCGCATTCAGCAGGCTACGAGCGAAGCAGTGAATGGCGGATCGAGAGTTTCCGTGAGCGAGGGGGCAAGTGCAATTTCGCTTGCGTGTGCCACTGCGGCCCGTCTCCGTCTGTTAGTGCGTGGCTGCCATCACCGCGCCCACAATATCCATCGACCAGTGCGCGACGATGAGCGGCGCCAGGCGGCGGCTGCGCAGATATACCAGCATGAAGATGAAAATCCCAGGGATGAAGCCAACAAATCGGACGAGCAGAAACTTCCAATCGAAGACGAACGGCAGCATGCAGTGTTGCAGATTCCACCAAAATGCAACCGCGAGAACAGCGATCCAGGTACGACCAGTAAGCGCCTGGAGCCGAGGAAGCGCATAGCCCTGGTAGGTGGCTTCCTCGGTGGCAGAAGAAACGATCCACCAAAAGGTCAGGCTATAGACCAGCGCCCACACAGGCAGAATGTGCCCCTGCATTAGAAATGCCGCAGGAATCCTTGAAACAGATCCATAGAGAACCACCTCAGTTGCCACGCTGCCTCCGATAAAGACCGGCGCGGTGACGGCAAAGAGACCAAGCCCGGCAAAAATATCGCGGCCGAAGCGCAGGCGAATCGGCCCAATCAAATCGCGGAGCCGGATGCCTTCGCAGCGCGTGAAGTAGCGAAGGCCGACAAGACAGCCCAGGTCGACAACAGTGCCGTACACATTCCACCACGCGCCCGCCGCATGGAACGGTGCGGGTCGATGCAACGCAAGGAGCACCAGGGCAAGCGCGGCCTGCACAGCCAAGAACAGCGCAGGACGGAGGGCGATGACGATGAGCGGGCCCTTCCAGGGGATTCGTCCGTCAGCAACGCGCGCCTGGATCGCAGTGAGACCGTTTGGGTTCGCGGGAACGACAGCCCCAGTCTCGGTTGAAGTCGGCATGGGCGAGCGCCTTCGGGGGCATCGTACACCTGCGCCACCGTCGCCAGTTCTAGCAACAAGATCGCCAGCTCCACGTGTTCGCTGCGGTTGTGCAGCATGTTGACATGAATGGTGGTGGGATCGGTGGTGTCCGCGATGTAGCACTGGCTGTCGCGATCACATATGCGCCGCTGGCCCGTGCGATCTATACCGCGAGGTGCCCCACCCCACCGCCGGCCCCGTGAATCAGGACGCGCTGGCTGGAACGAACGTCAGCCAGGTCAACCAGGCTCTGGTGCGCCGTCAGGCCGTCCAGGGGCAACGCGGCCGCGTGAACGTGGTCGAGCCCCGGAAGGCGAAAGCGCGTCGTCATCGTGGAGTGAGCAGGGCCGCAGCGATGCGGCCCTTGCTCTGACGCAGCTCTTCCAGGCGCGAAGTTGATCGAGCAGATCCCAACAGTCGTGAGTGCGGACACCGACGCACCGATGTGCGCGCGATCTCCGCGAGCTACCGTGGCACTGCTTCACTCGACGCCGCGAGGCGGCAGAGTCGGTAACCGATCAGCAACAGCCAGATGGTGGCGAGCAGGGCGTTCAGGATGATGGTGAACCCCCAGCCAGCAAGCGAGGCGATGCCCGAGATACCGGTGGCCAGAGCCAGCCAGGCAGCAGTTTTGCCGAATCTTCCTCTCAGCATGACGGCGCCGATGAGGAGAATCCCGAAGGAGAGATCGACGATGGCGTAGACGACCAACAGGCGGGATGCGAGGACCGCCGAGGCGTAGCTAGCGGCCGCGACATACGTGGCTCGCTGCACGTCGGTCGCCGCTGCCTCATAACGTGCGCTCAGCGTCAAAAGCGCGGCATAGTGCGACCAGGTGACGGCCAAATCGAGGACCGCGAACAGAAGGACGAAGGCCGTCGCCACGAGCATCACGTTTCTGCTGACGTCCTTCAGCGCGAGGTAGAGCGCCAACGCGACCGGGACGTACAGAAAGTCCGTCAGAACGGACAGTGCCAGAATGGCCCACCAGCCGGCCGTCTTGCCAGCGAGGTACTTGAGCCAGACTTCACCATCGCCGACGGGAGGCGCTCCCACCCGGGCGAACAGCGGAAAGATGGCAAGGTAGGCGCAGCCCAGGACGAGCGCTGAAATGCCTCCCGCCAGATACAGCGATTTCCCGCTTGGATCCGCGGAATCGACGGATGGATTCGCGACGCGCATTGAACCCGCCTCTCTGGAAGCTCGCGGCGGTTCTCATACCGTGAATCTCGATGCTTCAGAGTCTAGGACGAGCGTAAGGGGGCTTGGCTCGTTGCGGCATCAGCTCAAGCCCTCAGCCGTTCGCCGTCCGGTGCTGTGCCCGCCATGCATCCGACAGCGTCCGTTGGGTATCGCCGGCGCCGAGCAGGCCGTTCCGCGGCGCGTCTTGGGCGCTGGTATCGCCGATCCGTCCAGCAAAATCGCCTCGCGCATCGTCGCCAGCTTGCGTCTTTGCAATGAGCGGCCAAGTTCGGACCCCAGAATCCCAGCCCGACTCCAATCGCGCCGACCCCAATATGCCTCTCGGGCCCGGCTCTCCCCTGTACGCTGACGAGCGGCGCTCCACGGCGACAAGGTCGAAGCACTGACACGGGCTCAGGCCTGGCCCTCGAGGACGATCTTGCCCTCGACCGTGCCGGTGGCGAGCAGCTCGAGGGCGGCGCGCGCCTCGAGCAGCGGAAGCCGCTTCGCGATCAGCGGTTCGAGCTTCTTGTCGGCGAGAAGGGCGAAGATCTTCGGCAGGTCCTCGCGCAGCAGCTGCGGGTGTCTGCGGTAGAGCAGGGTGATGCCGTAGAAGGTGCCGCGGCGACCCCGCAGGCGAGCGCCCAGGAAGAGGTTCACGAACATCAGTGCCTGCGAGAGACCGCCCTTCGCCCCCATGAAGCCATAACCCACAAGCGTCCCACCCCGGCGAAGGGCGCCGATGCAGGGGCCGATGTTGGCGCCGCCGATGCCGTCGAAGACGTAGTCCACGCCGTCGGGTTCAATGGCGCGTACCAGCTCGTCGAGACGTCCGGCGTGGTAGTCGATCGGCGTGGCGCCGAGCGCGCGCAGCGTGGTGTGCTTGGCCGCCGAGGCCGCGCCGAGGGTCTTCACGCCGGCGAGACGCAGGAGCTGGAGCACCGCGGTGCCCACGCCGCCTGCCGCTCCCGTGACGAGCGCGGTGCAGCCGCCCGGGGCAGCGCCCACCTTCGCAGTGCGGTGAATCATCTGCCAGGCGGTGACGTGGTTGAGGATCACGGCGGCCGCCTCCGCGTCGGAAACCGTGTCGGGGATCGGCAGGAAGTGGTCGGCTTCGCGCACGAGGTACTCGGCGAAGCCGCCCCACACCGTGAGCGCCGCCACGCGCTGCCCGACGCTGAATCCGCTCACGCCCGCGCCGATGGCGTCCACCACGCCCGCGATCTCGTACCCGGGCACGAAAGGAATGGGGGGCGCGAACGGATACGAGCCCCCGAGCATGATGAGATCGGTCGCGCCGACGCCCGCCGCCCGCACTCGCACGCGCAGCTGGCCCGGCCCCGGCTCGTGGATGGGGAGCTCCACAACCTGGAGCACCTCCGGGCCGCCCTTCCTCGTCAACATCACCGCGCGGTACACGTTCATCGGTAGCCCTTCCCTGCCGGCCACTTGCACGGATCTCATGGCTCCCGTCGCAGATGCCGGTCGAAGAACGCCGAGATGCGGCGCCGGGCATCCTCGGCGGCGGCCCCGTCGTAGCCGATGCCGACGACCTTCAGCATCTTGAAGAGCGGGTTCCGGTGGTCGTTGAGGAACGAGTGGCCGGCGTCGGGATACTCCTTCACGTCGTGGTCGACCTGCAGAGCCGTCAGCACGCGGTCCAGCTCGGTGGCGGCGCCGCGCGCAAACCAATCCTTCGCCCCATAGCTCCCGACGATGGGGCAGGCTCCGACCAGCAGCGCCTCGGCATCCTTGGGAATGGGGCCCCCGTAGTTGACGCTCGACGCTGCGAACCCGTGACCGGGCGCCAGCAGCAGCGCGAAGCCACCGCCCATGCAGAAGCCGATTACGCCCATCCTGCCCGTGCAGCCGTCCTGCCGGCACAGCCAGGCGCGGGTCGCCTCGATGTCGTCGAAGAACTTTCCGTTGCGAGCCGCTGCATCGTGGATGAGGCGCGCGCACGCAGGCGACCTTCCCCGGGAAGAAGAGATCGGGCGCCACGGCTAGGTAACCTTCACTCGCCAGCCAGTCCGCGTGATTCCTCAGGTCCGCGCTCAGTCCCGCCGCGTCGTGAAGCACGACGACGCCCGGCCACGGACCATTCCTCCGGGGAGTTGCGAACCAGGCGGGCATGCGGCCCGCGGGGATGGGAATCTCGACCTCTGCCATGCTTCCGCAGCCCTGCTTCTCGGGAACGATCGGCACCCATCTTACTAGCGCACTACACCATCTCGGGTTCAACGTCGTCGACATGGACGCGGCAATCGCAAAGCTTTCTCCGGGGTCCCTACGCCCTCTGCCGGTTGTCGCCGTCGATCGGCACGACCATCCGACATCGATTCGCCAATTCTCGCGGCGGTCAGTACAGTCGTGGTCATGCCCGGCTCGCCGAACGAATTCCACTCCTGCTCGGCGCGATCGTTTCGTCATCCGACGACGCGATCATTGGTGAGGAACTGAACGGGGAGGATAAGAACCATTAACGGGGTCTTCGGGCACTTGGCTGACGGAATGCCCGTTGTGCGGCCCCGGCCTGCCGCCAGTACAGCCCGCTGGTGCGACTCTTGAAGCAGGCCGAGGCTGTCGGTCGCCGGTCGCGTCTGGATGGCGAGAAATCGCGCATTCACCCGGCTGCCCCGTGCTAATTTCACCTTTTGGGTGCGGAATCTTCCCCGTTCGACCCGCGATTGGGCGACGGCGTGCGTCTGACGACGGAACGTCGAGGGCGGTTGCCTCTCAGGATGGCTGTCACGCATGACGAATGATTCGGCGGCACCTCCTCCGTCCCCGGCGACCGGGGCAAAACGTCGGGACGTGCTCGGCTGGTTCGTCGGCATCTGGGGCGGCGGCGTTCTCGCGTCCATCCTCTATCCGGTGCTGCGGTTTCTCACTCCGCCCGAGGTGCCCGAAGCCACCTCGCTGTCGGTGAGCGCCGGCAAGGCCTCGTCACTCGTCGCGAACAGCGCGCGTCTGGTGCCGTTCGGCGCTGAACCGGCCATCGTGGTTCGGCTGCCAGGCGGCGAGTTGCGCGCCTTCACGGCCGTCTGCACACACCTGTCCTGCACGGTCCAGTATCGGGACGACCTGCAGCAGATCTGGTGCGCGTGCCACAACGGCCGGTACGACCTCAGCGGCCGAAACGTCGCCGGCCCTCCGCCGCGTCCGCTGAAACCGTTCGACGTCAACGTCCAGGGAGACGAGATCGTCATCTCGCGCCAGGCCTGAATGTCCCTGCGCAGCTGGCTCTACGAACGTGCGCCGCTCGCCCCGCTCGAGGAGGCGATCGCGCACAAGACCGTGCCGCAGCATCGCTATTCGGCCCTGTACTTCCTGGGCGGGATGACCCTCTTCTTCTTCGGGGTTCAGGTCGTGACGGGAGCGCTGTTGCTGCTGTACTACCGGCCGAGCGCCTCCGAAGCCTACGAGAGCGTGGGGTTCATCATGACGCGCGTGCCGTTCGGCTGGCTCGTGCGGTCCATCCACGCGTGGTCGGCCAATCTGATGATCGGCGCGGCGTTCGCGCACCTGTTCAGCGTCATCTACGTGCACGCGTATCGCCGGCCCCGCGAGCTCACGTGGCTCTCGGGCGTGCTGATCTTCTTCATCACGTTCGCGTTCGGATTCAGCGGGTACCTGCTGCCGTGGAACGAGCTGGCGTTCTTCGCCACGCGCGTGGGCACCAACATGGCCGGTGTCGTGCCCGGCATCGGCGAGCACATCGTGACGTTCATGCGCGGGGGCCGGGACGTGAGCGGCGCGACGCTGACGCGGTTCTTCGGCGTGCACGTCGCGATTCTCCCGGCCATCACCACGGCGCTCCTCGGCACGCACCTCGTGCTCGTCCAGTACCACGGCATGAGCGTGCCGCCGGGCGTGGAGCGCGCGCGAAGGCAACCGGGACGCCCGTGCGCACCATGCCGTTCGCACCCCATTTCGCGCTGCGTGACCTGTTCGGGTGGACGGTCGCGCTGGCGCTGCTGGCCGGCTTGTCGGCGTTCCTGCCCTGGGATCTCGGCAAGAAGGCGGATCTGTTCGCCGCCGCGCCCGCCGGCATCCGGCCGGAGTGGTACTTCCTGTGGATGTTCCAGGCGCTCAAGTACGCGCCGGCAACCATCGCGGGAGTGAGCGGCGAGTTCGTCGTGCTGGTCCCGGTCGGCCTCGGCGCCCTCGCCCTGACGCTGCTGCCGTTTCTCGACCGCAACACCACCCGGTCGCGGCGCGTCATCAAGGGGGTGGCGACCGCCGCGTTGATCTTCATGATTGTGATGACGGCGCTCGCGCTGTTCGGCGGGTCCGTATGAGGGCCTGGCGCGCGCTCCTGACGGTGGCGGCGCTGACAGTCGCATTCGCCGTCCGGCCGGTCGCCCGGACGCCGGCCGATCGGCCGGCGGACCTCTTCCACGACGACGTCCACGCCAAAGCCGGGCTGCAGTGCACGTCGTGCCATCTCGGCGCCGCCCCGCCATATGGACCGATCGAACGCACCCGGATCGCGCAACTGTGCGCCACGTGCCACTCCGACGCGGTGTACATGAAGAAGTTCAACCCGCAGGTCCGCGTGGACCAGTACCAGCAGTACCTCGACGAGCACCCACGGCAAGGAGATGTCGGCCGGCGAGACACGGGTCGCCACCTGTACCGATTGCCACGGTGCGCACGGCGTTCGGGCGGTGACGGACCCGCGCGCGCCCGTCGCACCGCAGCACGTCGCCGACACGTGCTCGCGGTGCCACGCCGACCACGCCCGCATGGCGGCTTTCGGCCACGAAGACAGCCCGCCCGACGACTGGAAGGCCAGCGTGCACGCCGCGGCCCTGCTGAAGCGCGGCGACACTTCGGCGCCCACCTGCAGCACGTGCCACGGGAGCCACGGTGCCACGCCTCCCGGGGTGACGTCGGTGGCGTTCGTCTGCTCGCAGTGCCACGTGCGCGAGGCCGACCTGTTCCGCGGGAGCCCCAAGAAGGCCATCTTCGACGTGATGGGCCAGGGCGAGTGCCTCGTCTGCCACAGCAACCACCGGATTGAGAAGCCGTCCGACAGTTTCATCGGCTTGCAGGAGCCGGCCGTCTGCGCGAGGTGTCACAACGACGAGATGAACGGCGCCGACGTCATCACGGCGATGCGGAAGGGCCTCACGGGCCTGGCCGACGGCATCGATCGGGCGAAGGCCGTGCTCGACCGCGCCGAGGACGCCGGCATGCTGGTGGACGACGGCCGGCTGGTCCTCCGGGACGCGCACGAAGACCAGATTCTGGCGCGCGTGAGCGTTCACGCGTTTGCGGACAAGCCCTTCGCCGCGACGGCGGCGAAGGGCATCGCAGAGGCCGCGCACGCCGAGGCCATCGGCAAGGCGGCGCTGGACGAGCTGCGGTACCGGCGTAACGGTCTGGCCGTCGCCACGCTGCTGATCGTCGGATTCCTCGTGACCCTGTGGTTCAAGATCCGGCGGTTGCCGCCGACGGGCACCTGAGGCCGTGACGCCCGCGACGTTCGAAACCGCGCCCGCCCTGTCTCCCACTTTGCTTGTCCCGGCCTTCCGCCGGGAGCGCGACAGGAGCCGCCCGTGATGAAGCCCGTAGGTCGAATGCTGGGCATGTGCGCGATGGCGCTTGGATGCTGCTGGGCCGCGTCCACGCGAGCCTACGCGTCAGACGACGTGACGGCGGCCCTGGCGAGAGACGCCCCCTGCACGGTGTGTCACAACGCCGCGACCGGCCACGTACCGGCGATTGATGCATCGCGTCATGGGAACAGGGCCGACTCCAGGACGCCCGGCTGCCAGAACTGCCACGGGCCGAGCGACGCGCACATGAGCGACCCGACGGGCGCGCCGCCGACCGTGGTGTTTGGAGCGAAGTCGAAACACCTCTCACCGGCCGCCGACCGCAACGCGTCCTGCCTCACGTGCCACGACAAGAACGTGCTCCCGCGCACGAACTGGGCGGGCAGCGTGCACGAGAGCCAGGGCCTGGCATGCACCAGTTGCCACAACATCCACGCGGCCGACCAGCGGGTGTTGAGCAAGGCGACGCAGGCCGAGGTCTGCTTCACCTGTCATCAGGCGCAGCGCGCGCAAGTCCGCCACCTGTCCGGCCACCCGCTCGCGAAGACCGGCATCGGTTCGCCGCCGAAGATGGCGTGCTCGGACTGCCATGACCCGCACGGTTCCATCGGGCCCACGCTGCTCCGCACGGCCTCGGTCAACGAGACCTGCTACACCTGTCACGCCGACAAGCGCGGCCCGTTCCTCTGGGAGCACGTGCCGGTCGTCGACGATTGCACGAGCTGCCACACGCCCCACGGCTCGGTCAACCAGGCCCTGCTGAAGACCCGTCCGCCGTTCCTCTGCCAGGAGTGCCACAGCGGCGACCATGCCGCGCAGATCAACAGCGGCGCGAATCTCGGGGGCGGAAGCGTCACGACAATCAACGGCGCCCAGCAACTGGCGGCCGCGGCTCCGCGCGCGCAGCTCGCCGCGCGAGCCTGCCTCAACTGCCACGTGCTCATTCATGGCTCCAACCACCCGGCCGGCGCGAAGTTCCAGCGCTGAGCCATTCGAGGAAGACGCTCATGACATCAACCTTGAATGCGCACAGCACCCGCACCGCCGCGGCCATCCGGTGGTTCCTTGCGGCGACGATTCTCGTGGCCTGGGTCCCTCGCGCCACCGCCCAGGACGCGCCGGTCGCGGCGGATGCTCCGAAGGCCGCCGCCTCGGGCACGACGACGACGGGCACCGTGGAGATCGGAGCCGGCGCCGTCAGCGACGGCTCGTTCAAAGCGGGCGAGTACAACGGCCTCGAGAAGAAGGGACTCTTCGGAGTCGCCGGCGTCGACCTGCGCGGCGGCGGCGCGTACGACAGTACCAGCGCCTATCGGTGGCGCGTCCAGGGCACGGACCTGGGACTCGAGACGCGCGACGTGCGCGCCGAAGCCGGCGTGCAGGGCAGGTTCCGGGTCACCTTCGGCTACGACGAGCTGCTGCGGAACCGCTCGGACAGCTATCAGACGCCGTACACCGGTGCCGGAACCGACACGCTGACCCTGCCGGACAGCTGGCGGGCTCCCGTCGTGCCGTCGAGCAGTGGCAGCAACAACCGGAACACGACGACGAGCGCCAGAGGCCTCATCCCGGGCGTCGCTGCAGCGCCGTACATCGACACCCAGACGTCTTCGCCGACCATCGGCACGCTGCTCACGCCCGACGCGGCGCAGGCCGCGCTCGTCAGCGCCGCAACGGCCGCGGACCTGCCGCTGTTCCGCGACGTGAGCCTCTCCACCAAGCGGACGAGGTACGACGCCGGCTTCAACGCGAACCTCGCGCCGGAATGGAATGTCGGCCTGAGCGTCCGGACCGAGCACAAGGACGGCACCAAGCCGATGGGCACGGTCTCGCGCAGCACGGGCGGCGACATCGCCGCCATCATTCCTGACCTCATCGACACCAACACCTCCCAGGTGAACGCGAACCTGAACTACAAGGGCGGCCGCGGCTCGCTGCAGGGTGGCTACTATGCCTCGATCTTCTCCAACAACGTGACGTCGATGAACTGGCAGAACTGGGCGGCCGGCGCGACCACGATGAACCGGATGAGCAGCGCGCCGGACAACACGTTCCACCAGCTGCACGTGGAGGGGCGGTACAAGCTGTCCCGATCCACCCAGGTGGTCGCGAACGGCTCCTACGCGCGCAACACGCAGAACGATGCCTTCCTGGTCGATGCCTCGACGCCCGTCGTCCCGGTGTCCTCCCTGAACGGCCTGGTCGTGTCGACCGCGCTGGGCGCGAAGCTGACCAGCCGGCGCCACAATGTGAGCCTGATTGCCGGGTACCGATACGACGACCGCGACAACCGGACGGGCGTGCATATCTATCAGTACGCCGACGCCTCGGAAGAGCCCGAGCCCAATGCCAGCTTCCCGGACGGCACGGCGAATCCGCTCGGCGCGGTGATCGCCCAGAACGCGAATGCGAACCGGCCCCTGAGCAAGAGGTCGAACCACGCCAACCTCGAGGCCGACTACCAGTTCGTGAAGGGGCAGTGGATCAAGGGCGGCTACGACTTCGAGCGCACCAACCGCTCGTGCACCGGATCGTGGATCGACTGCGCGGACGCCGGCGTGACCAACGAGAACCGGCTGCGGGCCGAGTGGCGGGCGAATCTCGGCCAGACCGCAAACGCGCGGATCGACTATACCTACGCTGCCCGCCGGGCGCCGACCTACAACGAGAACGCGTTTCTCGCCCTGGTGCCCTACGCGGGGGTCAGTCCCGTCGGCGCGACCGATGGTGCCACCGCGCTCTCGTTCATGATCGCCAACGGCTTCAACGGGTGGGGTCCGGCGCTTGGGTACGGCGCCACGACCGGCAACATGAACCTGTTCTTTCCCAGCAACAACGCCCTGCGAACGCCCGGTACGCCAACAACAACCGGATCAGCGAGCTGATGGGCATGCGGCGCTACTACGTGGCCGACCGCAACCGCGGCAAGCTGCGCTCCGCGCTCGACTGGCAGGCGACCGACGCCCTGTCGTTCGAGGGTGGCCTGGACTTCACGGGCGACGACTACACCGACGCGAGGTACGGGCTGCAGACCAGCAAGAGCGTCGGCGTGGACGTGGATGGGACCTACGCGGTCGGCGACGGATTCACTGCCACGGTCTTCTACTCGTTCGAGCACCAGCGTGGCGTCACCGACGCCAACACCTACACGGCCAACAGCAACGCGGACAACGTCAACGGCGTCACGGCGCTGTCGGGCAACGACTGCGGCAACTTCACGACCGTCCAGGCGCGGAACAACAACAACAAGCTGAATCCGTGCCTCGACTGGTCCGCCGACATGCTCGACCGGATTCACACGATCGGCCTGACGCTGGTCAAGAAGACCGAGAAGCTGACCGTGACGGGCGACGGGGTCTACGCGAGGGCGCGCTCGACCAACGAAGTCACCGGCGGCAGCTGGACGAACAACCCGCTCGCCCTGGCGCACGCCCCGGACGGCACGGTTGCGGCCTACTTCATCGCCGCCACGCCGCTGCCTCTGGTCACCACGAACACGCTCGATCTGCGCGTGAACGGGACCTGTGCCGTCGCCGCTCACCAGTCGCTGCGGATCGTGTACGCGTACTTGCGCATGCGATCGGCGGACTGGGTCTATGACGGCATGCAGATCGGTGCCGGGACGCCGAGCGGCGTGTTGCCGACCAACGAGACGCCGTTCAACTATGATGTGCACGTCGTCGCCGTGTCGTACATCATCGCGTTCTGAGCCGATCGACCAAGGGGTGCGATCGCAGAACGAACAGGGGAGGTTCAGATGCGAGTGCTGGTCGTGACAGTGGCGGGCATCATGGCCTGCGGGTTGGTCGTGTCGGCACAAGGCGCCGGCAGCGCCGAGAAAGGCAAGGTCGCCTACGCCGACCGGAAGTGCGGCATCTGCCACAGGGTCGACAAGAACGACACGAAGGGCGGGAAGATGGCGACCATCCTCGCGGAGACGGTCGGCAAGCTGTCGGCCGCCGACCTCAAGGGGTGGCTGACCGACACGGCGAAGATGGAGGCGTCACTGCCCAAGAAGCCGCCGGTGCTGATGTCGGCTTACCTCAAGAACGTGAAGCCGCCGCTGACCGAGGCCGAGGTCGCGAATATCGTCGCGTACCTCCAGACGCTGCCGGCCGGGAAGTAGCCGTACTCGAGGCGCGTGATCTGCGGCCCGGCGTCGGTCACGCCCGTCGCGTCCTGTTCGGTCGGGCGGACGATAAGAACCATTAACGGGGTTTTCGGGCCCGTGGCTGACGGAATGCCCGTTATGCGGCCCCGGCCTGCCGCCAGTACAGCTCGATGAGGCGATGCCGGCGCAGGACGCGGCTGGCCAGCTTGTCGCCGTCGGCGATCGAGCAGATCAGGATCAACCAGGATCCGTATTCGGCGGCGTACTCGCGTCCCGGCCGGGGCCGCATCGACATCATCACGAAGCCAGGCTCACAGCGCTGGGAGGCGGCATCCGGCTCCTGGGCGGCACCTACACGGTCCGAAGCCTTGGCGACCGGCACACGGAGGTCGCGGTCGAGACTCGCTACGTGAGCCCGCGGCGTCCCCGCTGGTTGGCGCGGCCCATTGAGGCCGTCATCTGCCACGCCTTCCATCGACACTTGCTGCGAACGATGCGCCGCGCGCTCGCCGCCCCGCTCCCGCGGCAGTCACAAGGCGCGAAACACGTGGGAGCTCGGCGGTGACGAGCCAGTTGGCCGTGGCGCGGCCGGAGCTATTCCGATCTGAGGGCGCGAGACGGATCCACGCCTGCGGCACGCCGGGCCGGCACGACGTTGGCGAGCATGGACACGCCGATCACGAGACAGAGGGCGGCACTCCAGGCGACGGGATCGAGGAATCCGACGCCGTAGAGGGCGGCCGCGATCGCGCGAGCCGCGCCCAGGGCGAGCAGGGCCCCGACGCCGGCGCCGGTGGCGACGAGGCCGAATCCCTGGCGCATCACGAGGCGAAGCACGGCCGACGGCCGTGCTCCCAGCGCCAGACGAATCCCGATCTCCCTCGTACGGCGGGCCACCGAGTACGCGATCACTCCGTAGAGCCCGACCGAGGCCAGCAGCATCGCCACCAGCCCGACACTGGCGACCGTCAGGGCACCGAACCGTGCCGGCAGCAGCGTCGCGCCCACCTGCGTCTCCATCGTTTGGCTGCCAATGAAGACCACGTTGGGTTCGAGGGTCTGCAGCACGCGCCGGACATCGCGGACGAGAGCATCGGCGTCCCCATCCGTGCGCGCGAGGACCTGGTAGGCGTCCCCTCGCTGCGAATGGGCGAAGTGCACGTAGGGCGTAGGGACCTCGCCTACGGTGTTCACCCTGTAGTCGGCGACGATTCCGACGACTTCGACATCCGGCCCATCGAACGACGAAATGCGGAAGTGTTCACCGACGGCGTCCCGGCCCCGCCAGAGTTTCCGGGCCATCGCCTGGTTGACGATCGCGACCCGAGGTGATTGCGGCGTGTCCCCGGGACCGAACAGCCGACCCCTGAGCAGGGGAACGCCCAGCGTCACGAAGTAGTCGGCCGACACCGTCGTCGCGTCGATCTCGAGCCCTCTTGCGCCGGGCCGCTGCAAATCGAGGGGGAAGATTTCGTTGCGGTTGTAGTTGATGGTGAACGGGCTGCGCGTGACGAGGCAGGCGTTCTCGACACCGGGCAACGCCTTGACGCGCTCCAGGGCGCGCTCGAAGAACGCGCGGCTGCGCGGCTCGTCGTAGCCGATGAGGTCCAGGTCGGTCCCGACGACAGCCAGCCGGCCCGTGTCGAACCCGACGGGAATCTGCTGCGCTGCCAGCAGGCTGCGCGTGAGCAGCCCGGCGGTCACCAGCAGGATCATCGTGACGGCAACCTGGGCGGTCACCAGGCCGTCGCGCAGCGTCCAGCGCCGGCCGCCCGCGCGCCCGCCGGCTGACTCGCCCTTCAGCTCGCGCACGAGGTCCGGGCGGGTCGCCTTGAATGCCGGCGCCAGCCCGGCCGCCAGTCCGGCCACCAGGGCTGCCAGCGTGGTGAAGGCCAGCACCCGAGTGTCGATCTGGACGGTGGTCGCCAGCGGAATCGGGATCGGCAGCTCGAGGGACGTGACGGCGCGAGTCACCGCCCACGCGACCGCCGTGCCGGCGGCCGCCCCGATTACGGCCAGCACGGCCGACTCCGTCAGGAGCTGCTGCATCAGGCGGCCACGGCTCGCCCCGACCGCCAGTCGGATGCCAATTTCGCGCTGCCGGCTCGACGCCCGCGCCAGCAGCATGCTCGCGACGTTGGCGCACGCGGTCAGCAGGATCAGGCCGACCACGAGCATGAGACCGAGCGCCACCGGCATCAGCATCCGATCCGCCTGCGGCAGGATGCGAACCCGGTCGGTCCTCACCACCGCCGTGCGGCGATCGCCGTTGGTCTGCGGGTAGGCGGTGGCAAGCTGCCGCATCAAGAGGGCCATGTTGGCGCCGGCACGATCGACGGTCTCGCTCGGCGTGAGTCGCCCCTTCACGAACAGCCACCGATAGCCGCGCCGGTCCAGAGGGCCCGTGCCGGTCGGCGACGGCACCGTGTCGATAATGCCCGCGGGGCTGGTGTCGTCGATGCGGGCCATCGGCATCCAGACCTCGGCGGACAGGACGGGAAAGGCGCCGTTGTATGTGCGGGGCGCAACGCCCACGATCGTGTACGGCTCGCCGTGGATCAGGAGCACCTGGCCGACGGTGGCCGGATTCCCCGCGTACTGTCGAGCCCACAGCTTGTAGGAGATCACCACCACGCGCGGGGCGCCGGGCCGATCGTCATCCGGTGTCAGGAGCCGGCCCACTACGGCATGAAGACCGAGCAGCTGAAAATAGTTGCCCGTGACGACCTCGCCAATGGCGAGCCGCGACCGTCCGCGGACACCGATCGCGTCGAGCGACAGGCTGTAGGCGAGCACGTCGGTGAAGACGCGGTTCCGGGCCTTGAAGTCGAGGTAATCGGGATACGAGCTCGTGCCGTATGCCTCGCCGTCCCGCTGCGAGGTGTACACGTCAACCAGGCGATCGGGGCGCTGGACGGGAAGGGGCCGGAACAGGACCGCGTCAACGACGGCGAACAGCGCCGTATTGAGGCCGATCCCGACGGCAAGTGATGCGACGGCGACAACCGTGAAGCCGGGGCTGCGCCACAGCCACCGGACGGCGTACCGGGCATCCGTCCACAGGCGTTCGAGCACAGGCGCCTCCCTTGCTGTCCGGGTCAGGCCCAAGGATACAACGGCATGGGTCGGACGATAAGAAGCCTGAACGCTCTTAGGGCCCGACGGTGACCCAGCGGCGCTCGCGGTGGCTTTTCGCGATCGCCTCGCACACGCGCACCTCCTGGTGCCCGTCCTCGAAGGTCGCATAGAGTGGCTCGGCCGAGCGTGCGCCGTTCAGCACGTCGGTGTAGACCGCGCGATAGACCTGCTTGAACGTGTCGGGGAACCCCTCGTTGTGGCCGCCGGGGTAGCTGGCAAAGCGCGCGGCCTCGGGGTCGAGCAGCGACGGGTCGCGCATGAGCTCCCGATTCGCCTCCGCGCGCTCGCCGATCCACAGGCTGTTCGGCGCTTCGCTGTTGAAGTACAGCGCCTTGCTCGCGCCGGCGATCTCGTAGCGGAGGCAGTTCTTCCGGCCCGCGGTGACCTGCGAGACGGTGAGCACGCCGCGCGCGCCGCCCTTGAACCGCAGCACGATGGCGCCGAAGTCCTCCGTGTCGATCGCGACCGGCTCGCGGTCGGCCGGGGGCTGGTCCTTCTTGCCCGAGAAGGTCTCGACCAATCCGCTCGGTGGCCTGAGGCGCGTCTCGTGCACGGTCATCAGGTCGGCCATCACGGCCTCGACCTCGAGGCCGGTGACGAACGCGACGAGGTCGAGCCAGTGCGTGCCGATGTCGCCGACGGCGCGCAGCTCGCCGCCTTCCGAGCGCAGGACGCGCCAGTTGAAGTCGGTCGGGTAGAGCAGCCAGTCCTGCACGTAGCTGCCGTGCACGTGGAGCACGTTCCCGATGGTGCCGCTCCGGACGAGCGCCCGCGCCTGGAGCGACAGCGGATAGAAGCGGAGGTTGTAGTTGACGGCGGCCATCTGCCGGGGGCGCGCCTTCGAGGCGGCGACGAGGGCGGCCGTCTGCGCCGATGTCATCGCCAGCGGCTTCTCGCAGATGACGTGCTTGCCCGCGGCCAGCGCCGCCATCACGTGGTCGTGATGCAGGCGGTTGGGCGACGCGAGGTGCACGCTCGCGACGTCCGGATCCGAGAGCAGGTCGTCCACGCTCGCGTAGGCCCGCTCGAGGCCGAGCGTGGCCGTGGCGCGCTGCGCCTCGTCGAGCGAGATGCCCGCAATACCCTTGACCCGGATGCCGAGCCGCCGCAGTCCTTCGACGTGGACGGGGCCGATGAACCCCGCCCCGACGATGGCCGCGGTGATGTCGTGGAATCCTGCCATGATGATGCCCTCCGCGCGCGTCCTCGCCGGCTCCGCCGGCCGAGCCGCGCCGCCCGACAGCATAGCGCCGAAGCCGCGGAATGCGGAACACGACGGGAGCCACGCTGGACACCAACGGCGGCGCGTTCGGGCCTTGAAAGAGAATCTCGGCTCTTAGCGCGGGCTCGGCGGGACGCCTCTCACCAGCAGCCACAGGCCGCCTGGAACCTCGAACGCCAGCATCGGCATCCACATCAACATCGTGAGCGGCGCGCCCAGCCGTCCGCCGAGTTGCAGCGGCAGGCCGACAACGACAATCAGCGAGCCGACGAGGCCAGTCCAGGCGAGGGCGCGCGGGAGCATGCGGCCGCGCAGCAACAACCAGCAGAAGAACGTGCTCCCAATCGCGAACAGCGTCGCGTCGACCAGCGTCGGCTGCGACAAGGTGATGCCGGTCAGGTCGAGGGCTGAGCCGAGCGCGCCCTCGGCGAGGCGGAAGATCATGCCCAGCGCGGCGACGACCGGCTGCTGCACGCGGGTGACCACGAACAGCGTCAGCGCGAGAATCACGGCCGACGCGTTCTGTGCATACGTCGCCAGTTCCGCCGCCGGGCCGCGAAAGGCGCCCGCCATCGAGCTGATGCCGACGACGATGTAGAAGAGAAAGGTGAAGCCTGCTGCACGAGCGGCGATCATGCGAGTCATGATGGTCGTAGGACGTCCTTACGGCTCATAGAGCCTCGAGGATGGATGTACACTTTTCGGAGATGAGGTGCCGCGACGGCTGTGTCGTCGCCCTGCTTGCGCTGGCGGTTGCGCCGCCAGTGTCGATTGCGGCTGCCCAGACTTCACGACCGATCACGGGCGTCGTGGTCGATTCGACGGGCGGAGTCCTGCCGTCGACTCCCGTGGACCTGCTCGACGCCTCAGGGGTCATCCGGTCGGTCACGACAGACGGCGCAGGGACGTTCAGCATCGAGGCCCCCGGCCCTGGTCGCTATGTGGTTCGGGCTTCGCGTGAGGGCTTTCAGCCGCAGACGGTCCAGGTCCTGGTCGGGGGACGGGCTCCGACACGACTGCGGATCATGCTGTCGCTCGCCCGCGTGCATCAGGACGTCACCGTCACCGGCGGCGCCTCGCGGGTGACGACCGGCGCTGCCGCAAATGCGGACGCTATCGCGGTCACGCAGGGCACGCTCGAGAACCTGCCGATATTCGACGACGATGCGATCGCCGCCGTGTCGCGGTTCCTCGACAGCGCCTCGCTCGGGACAAGCGGGGTCACCATCCTGGTGAACGGGATGGAGGTCAACAGCCTGGATGTCAGCACGTCGGCGATCGAGCAGATCAGGATCAACCAGGATCCGTAATTCGGCGGCGTACTCGCGTCCCGGCAGGGGCCGCATCGACATCATCACGAAGCCAGGCTCACAGGACTACCATGGCGCGGCGAACGTGATCGTCCGAGACTCCGCACTGAACTCGCGGAACGCGTTCGCCTCGGTGCGGCCTCCGGAACTGCGGCGCATCGGGGACGGATTCCTCGCCGGACCAGTCGGCCACGGCGGCACCACGTCGTTCATGATGTCGGTCAAGGCCGACAGCGAGGATCGGCAGGCGATCGTCTTTGCCCTCGGCCCGCAGGGCGATATCCGGGATGCGGTCTCCCAGCCATATCGCCACCTGCTCGCGTCACTGGGCCTGATTCACCAGCGAGGTGCCTCGACCATCTCGATTCGTCCGTCGTACGAGACCGAAACCGACAACCGCGGCGCGGGTGGCACGACGCTCGGCTCGGCAGCGACGACGTACTTCCATCGAGAGACGGGCGTGACCTACAACCAGCAGACGGTCGTCCGTCCGACCGTGGTGAACCAGTTTCAGATTCTCGTCGGCCACGAGCTCGAGCCGCGGACGAGCGTCTCGTCGGCGCCTGGCGTGGTGGTGAACGGCGCGTTCACCGGCGGCGGCGCGCAGGTCAATCTGCGCCGCACGGAGCTTCACGTCCAACTGGCCGAGAACCTCGCGATCACAAAGGAGTCCCACCTGCTGCAGCTCGGCTTCCAGGTGCCCGACTGGAGCCGCCGCGGCTTCTACGATCGCAGCGGCTTCGGCGGCACCTACTACTTCTCGGACCTGGGCGCGTATGCCGCCGGCCGGCCGTACGCCTTCATTCAGCAGCAGGGCAACGGCGACGTGGTGTGGCTCGAGAAAGTGCTGGGGCTCTACGCCAACGACGACTGGCAGATCGGGCCACGGGCGACGCTCTCCGTGGGCCTGCGGTACGACTGGTCGAACTACTTCGCCGATCACGACAATGTGGCCCCCCGTGTCTCGGTCTCGATCAAGCCGCGCGGCGAATCGACCGTGCTGCGGGGAGGCGCGGGACTGTTCTACGACAAAGTGGGACCGTTTCCAGTGATCGATGTGCTCAATTTCAGGCCCGGCGGCCTGCAGCGAATCGTCCTGACAAATCCGACCTATCCGGACCCGTTCGAGGCGGGCCCGGCGGCCGCCGCCATACCGCCGAGCGTCGCGCGGTTCGCCCCCGGCATCCAGGTGCCGTGGACGCTGCAGTACAGCGGCGGCGTCGAGCGCCAACTGTTCAAGACGGCGACGCTGTCGGTGATGTACTACGGATCGGATGGGCGCCTGTTCCGATCGCGCGATGTCAACGCGCCACCGCCACCGCTCTACGCCGCCCGGCCGGATCCGGCGTTCGGTGTCGTGCGGCAAATCGACTCGTCGGCGCGTCAGCGCAGTGATTCGCTGGAGGTGACGCTGCGCGGTCGTTTCAGGCAGGTCCTGAGCGGGCAAGTCCAGTACGCCGTCAGCCACACCTCGAACGATTCAGGTGGGCTCAACTGGTTTCCAGCCAACGACTACGATCTCGCCGGCGAACGGGCCCGGGCGGATCTCGACAGGCGGCACCGACTGGTGGCCCTGGCAAGCGTGACGCCGGGACGGCAGTTCAACATCGGCCTTGCCCTCACGCTGCAGAGCGGGTTGCCGTACAGCGAACTTCTCGGCACTGACTTGTTCAACAACGGCAGGGGAAACGCCAGACCCGCAGGTGTGCCACGCAACACGCTTCAGGGCGCCGGGTCGGCCGACATCGATGTGCGGCTGTCGCGAGACTTCACCCTCGGCGGAACGGGATCCACGTCCAGGAGGCTGACCGTCGGCCTCGATGCGTTCAACGTGCTGAACGCCGTGAGTTACGGGACGTACGTCGGCACGGTCACGTCGCCGCTGTTCGGACGGCCGGTGACGGCACAGGCGCCCCGCGAGCTGCAATTGTCGGCACGGGTCAAGTTCTGAGGGTCCGGACCGGGTAGTCCGAACACGAGGATCAGGACCCGGCCGCGCCAGGAGGATCTGCCAGCCGCAGCTCCAGCCCGAGCCACCACTTCGGCTGCCACGCGATCCCGACCGGCGTGCCCTTTCCGCCTCCAGGCACGGTGCCGCCGAACGAGACCGTCCCCACCCTGCTCGACTCCGTGTTCGACGGCCACCGCGAGGCCGCGATTTGGGAGCACATGGCGGGGCTCACGCCCGTCCGCGACACCTTCCGCAACGTGCCCACCGCCATCGACATCGACCCGACGTACTCCGATCAGCTCTGGGTCAAGGACAGCCGCTTCGAGCATGTCTCGATGGCGGCGATCGTCATCAGCAACGAGAAGAACGCCACGACGGAAGTCGGCGTCGAGAACGCCGTCTGCGCCGACGTGCCGGTGTTCGCCAGATTCCGCGAAAGCGGCAGGACCCAGGCCGCCGCGGGCGCCATCTATCGGGTCGGGAACTTCAACTGCGGGCTCGTCGTGCCCGGCGAGGGCATGCCCGGCCACCTCGACACGCTGTTCACTGCCGAGCCGTTGCGCGCGCTGCCCGCGCCGCCGCCGGCGGCGATCCGCGCGCTGACGCCGACCGGGACCTGGGTCAACGTCCACACGCTGGGCGTTGCGGGCGACGGGCAGACCGACGACACCGCCGCCCTCCAGAAGGCCGTCGACACCCATCGCGTCCTCTATTTCCCGAGCGGCTTCTACGTTGGTCCGCGACACGATTGCCCTGAAAGAGGATAGGAACCATTAACGGGGTTTTCGGGACCTTGGTTGACGGAATGCCCGTCATGCGGCCACGGCCTGCCGCCAGTACAGCGCGGATCGCCCGCACCCACGGCGCAGATCATAAGTCGCAGATCATGCGGCGCTTGAACGCGCCTGTCAAACGACGGTGTGAGCAGTCAGGCCGCGGATGCACCGTTCCTAATCGCGCCGTCGTGGGCGCGCCCTCGCGTCACGGCCAGTCGCTCCCGGTGGAGCAGGAAGCGCAGCTCGTCCTTCAGCCGCCATGCCCCATGCTCCCGAACTCTGCTACGCTGGCGCTCGACCGGCACGTGTCGGTCCAGCGAGCCCGCCACAGAACACGACGTGCTTTCGGGGGCAGAGGAATGAGCCAGTGGGAAGACGAGGCCAACCGTCACGCGGCAGAACTCGCCCGGCTCACGATGCAGGCAGCCGATCAGGGGCCCGAATCGCTGCCCGAGGAAGAAGTCGCGAGACTGGGCGCCGTCATTGCGACCGAACGACAACTGCTGATCGATGCCATGAGCGGACTGCTTCAGGACGATGAACCCGAAGCGGCCGCCAGCCCGGGGGTGGCCGAGTTCGACGCGGGTTTTCTGTACGGACTCGCGTTTGCTCGGGCCCTGGACGATGCGAAGGTGGCGCTTGATCGCATTCGGCGCGGCCGGGTGCTGAAGCTGGTCAGAGAACGCGGCTCCCATCACTGATGGCGGGTGTGGCATCATCCGGCGCGGAGGCTCCCAATAGGGCTGGGACTTCGTCAAAATCGAAGACGACCTGACCGAAGTCGTGATGTAACGGCCGCGGCCTGGACCTCATCATCGCGGGCAAGACGACGCACGCGGCCGTGACCCGCGCGCGGCCGTGGCTGGCGCAGGGCGCGCGGGTGATAGCATGCGCCGAGCGGACGGCACGGGGAGCCGGAACGAGCTTCTCCGGACATGCGCATCCTCCTCGCGATTCACAACGCCTACACCGACCACACGAGCGGCGCCGCGCAGAGCATGCGCATCCTGATGCAGTGGCTGGCCGAGGCGGGTCACGACGTGCGGGTGCTCGCAACCGCACGCTTCGACGCCCGGCCGCCTGCCAACCTGCTCGACCACCTCGCCGAGCACGGCATCGTCGCACGGCGCCAGCCGCCGTCGCCGGCATTCCGGCACGCCATACGCGGGCAGGCGCCTCGCGCCAATTTCGGGCCCGGACGGCCGGTGCTCGCGTTCGCCCTGAACGGTGTGCCCGTGCAGATGCTCACGACGAAGGCGCCGCCGCGCACGCCGGCGGAGCACTACGAGAGCGAGCAGTTGCTCTTCCTGCTCGAGGAACTGCTGGCGGCGTTCGAGCCGGACGTGCTCGTTACCTACGGCGGCCACGCGGTCGTGCAGGATGCGATGCGGCGCGCCCGCGCTGCCGGGGTGCGCGTCGTCTTCTCGCTGCGGAACCGCGGGTACGAGGATCGGCGCTTCTTCGAGCACGTCGATCACGTCTTCACGACGAGCCCGTACTTGACCGAGTACTACCGCCATCGCATCGGGCTGCGGAGCGTGGGGATCGACTCGCCAATCGACTGGGCCGAGGTCGAGGCGCCGCCCGACCTGCGGCGGTTCGTCACGTTCGTGAACCCGTCGCGGGGCAAGGGTTCGCTCGTGTTCGCGCGCCTGGCCGACATGCTCGGCCGCGCCCGCCCGGACATCCCACTGCTCGTCGTGCAGTCCGCGACAGCCGCCGGCGCGCTGAACGCCATCGAAGGCATCGACTTCGCGCGATACCCGCACATCATGGCGGCGCCGGCCACCCCGCGGCCGGCAGACTTCTTCGCGCTCACGCGCCTCCTGCTCGTTCCGTCCACGGCAGCCGAGTCGTTCGGGAGGGTGGCCGCCGAAGCCCTGGTCAACGGCATCCCGCCGCTGGTGAGCGACCGTGGCGGCCTGCCCGACACGGTGGGTGCTGGCGGGGTCGTCCTGCCGCTGCCCGAGTGGATGACGCCCGACACGACGGAGCTGCCGCGCGAAGACGAGATCCGGCCGTGGTTCGAGACCGTCTGCGGCCTGTGGGACGATCCCGGCCGGTATGCGGAGGCGTCGCGACGCGCGCGGGCCGAAGCGGAGGCGCGCTTCGCCGAGCCGGTGATGCGACGGCGGTACTGCGACTACTTCGAAGCGCTGGGAACGGGTGGAGACCTGTTCGATTCGCTGCCGATGGAGCAGTGAATCGCCCGTGCCAACGCGCGCTGCGCCGACTTAAGTCGTCTGCGAGAGCGTCTTTCAGGCCGTCCGCATCACTGGATCCTCCGTTCGTCCCAGCAACACGCCGGCTGGTCGTGGTGCGTAGTTTGCTCTCCCCAGGCGCTCCTCGCCGTGCACTGGCCTCTCCACGTCTGGAGCCGAAACATGTCCCACGAAGTCGTGACCTCCGAGTCCAACCGTTCGGCGTCGTCGTCTGCGTGCAAGCTCATCCACGCTGCGGCGCTCGCGGCCCTGCTGGTGCCGCTCGCGTCCATTCCGACCGAGGCCAGTTCGATCACCTTGACGTGCAACGAGGCGAGCGGCGCGTGTGCCGGTGGAACGCTGATCTTCAACTTCCTCGACTACAAAGTCGGTCTCAACTTCTATGGCGTGACGCCCTCGACCTCGTTCAACCTGACAGTGGACGACAACTTCGTCGAAGGGGAGACGCCGGGGCCCACCCAGGACGAGTTCGACGGGCTCGTCGATCCCTTGCTCGGCAGCTACGACTGCGTGCCGCTCGTCGGGCCCTCGGATACCGACTCCGGGTGTCGAAGGTTTACGTTCCTGGCGACCGACCCCGAGACCGGCGACCCGATCAGTCCCACCTGGGAGGGCTACTACTCCTTCTTCTCGTGGCTCTTCGACACCGAGAACAACGGGTATCCGAATGGCCCCACGGATTCGCTGGGGCAGGTGAGAGTGCTGCAGGCGCCGGACGAGTCTCAGCTCTTCACCATCGACATGTGCCTGGCGGCGGTGCAGGAAGTCCCGAACTATCAGACCTGCATGTATCAGCTCGACACGATCGATCCGGCGATCAGAAGCGGAGACACCAGGTTTTCCGATCAGATCGTCGCGTACGCGAATACCGCCGTGCCCGAACCGGCCAGCATCGCGCTGCTCGGGACGGGACTGGTGGGGCTGCTCGCTCGCAGGCGTCGGCGGGGCTGACGCGCCGGCCGGTCCGGGCGCGCGAGCTCGAGGTCGGCTACACGCCGCGCGCCCACTTCACGCACTCGGCGTGCATCGACGAGAGATCGGCGCGTTCGAGGACGTGCTCGTTGCCGGCATCGGCCTTCACCTCCTCGAGCAGGCGCAGCGCCGCGGCGTACTCGCGGGGGGCGCCCGGATCCGACGTGGCCCGCAGCACCGAGGCCTTCAGGTAGTACGCCTTCGCGAGCGACACCTTCAGCCCGAGCGCGTCCGCTTTGGCGAGCGCGCGCTCGACCTCGCTGCGGCCGCCGGCCCGGTCGCCGAGCCCGATCAGGATCGAGGCGCGCGCGATCGAGCAGTCGACCGAGAGCGATTTGAGGCCGCGCGTGTCGGCCTCGGTCGCCAGGTCGGCCAGGGTGGCGGCCAGCGCGCGCGTGGGCCGGACCGCGCCGCCGATGATCGCGGCGTCGGCCCGGGCGAGCAGCTTCAGGCCGGCGTCCGAGGCGCTCTTCGCCGCCTCTGAGGCCCGGCGGGTCATGTCCGCCGCGCCCGTCAGGTCGCCCGCGTAGTACAGCCGATCGGCCTGATAGCGCAGGGTCTGCGCGGTGAGGTTGGGGTTCTTCAGCACGGTCGCGAGCTTCAGGGCCTCCTCGAGCGGCGCGCGGGCGTCGGCCGGACGCCCGCTGAGGCTCAGGCTGCTGCCGTAGCCGCTCAGGATCTCGCCGAGCCAGATGTCCTGCTGTTCGAGCGACCGGAACGCCTGGAGCGCTTCGCCCTTCGACTTGACCGCCGATCCGTAGCGCCCCTGGTAGTCGAAGATGGTGCCGATGCCGTAGGACGCGAGCGCGGCGTCGCGCGCGTCGCCGGACTTCCGGCGGAGGTCGAGCGCGCTCATGTAGCGCTGAAGGGCCAGGTCGTATCGGCCCATTTTCGTGAAGGTATCCCCGAGATTGTGCAGTGTGTCGGCCGTCTCCTGCGGCGACTGCGCCTGCTGCCGGATCTCGAGGGCGCGCTCGAAGTAGGTCTGCGCGTCCGAGTACTGGCCGCGGGCCAGGTACGTGGCCCCGAGGTTGTTGAGCGCCCGGGCCTCCATGCTTCGGTCGCCCGTTTCGCGGGTGATCGTCAGCGCCTCCTGCAGCAGCGGCAACGCCTCGTTCGCCCGGCCGAAGGTCTCGTCGAGCAGCGTCGAGAGATCCATGAGGGTGATCGCCAGCCCCGACTTGTCGCCGATGTCCCGTTCGAGGGCGAGCGCGGCCTTGTAGCTCTTCTCGGCGTCCTCCGGATTGCCGAGGACCTTCTCCACCTCGCCGATCTGGATGTAGCTGGCGGCCATGCCCCGCTTGTCGCCCAGGCGCTGCTTGATGGCCAGCGACTCCTCGTAGCGACTCAGCGCCTCGGTCGGGCGGTTCAGGCGCATGTAGGCGATGCCGATCGCCTGCTGGATGTTGGCCCGCGCCTCGTCGTTCTCGAGCTGCGTGGCGAGGCTCAGGCCGCGTTCGAGCGGCTCGAGCGAGCGCTGCGGCTGACCGGACTTGATCTCGACGCGTCCTCGCGCCAGCAGCCCCGGGATGAACTTCGGATCGAGCTCGACGACCTTGGCCAGGTACGGGTCGGCCTTGTCGAGCGCGCCGCTCTGTTCGTAGAGCCCCGCCAGGTCGAACATCATCATCGCGTCCCCCGGCGACGTGCGCAGCAGCTGCTCGTAGGCCGCGACGGCCTGGTCGGTGTCGTTCGCGATGCGATAGTGGGCCGCCTCGACGCGAAGCTTTTCCTGTGGCGGCAGGCCCTCGCTGAGACTCATCGCCCGGCGCGAGGCCTGCGCCGCCCGGTCGTCGTAACCGAGGAGCGAGTAGGCCTCTCCGAGCCCCGAAAACGCCAGCGCGAAGTTCGGGTCGGTCGTCGTGGCGGCTTCGAAGCTCTTGAGGGCCTCCTGGTGGCGGCCCTGTCGCGTGAGCCGCACGCCCTCCCCGTACAGGCGCAGTGCCTCGAGCGACGTCGTGGACGGCTTCCAGGACGTCGACTTGAGCTCGGCCAGTTCGTCGGCGGATCCCCGCGCCAGCTTCTCGCGAACGGCATCCGCGAGGTCGCCGATCGCCTTCAGCAGCTGGCCGTCGTTGGCGGCCAGCGCGTTCAGCGGGATCGTCTCCCGGCGATCCAGATCCTGGAGGGTCGCATCGATCCGGATCGCGCTGCCGAACCGCGTGACCGTGCCCCACAGCACCTGCCGCGCCGAGGTGAAGTCGGCGACGCTGGCGAGCTGCGCAGGCGCGAGCGTGGCGTTGGGGGCAATTTGCAGGTCCTGCAGCACCTGGCTCAGCCGATCGGGCGGGACCGTCCGCAGGTGCGACGACTGGCCGAGCGTCGTGCTCAGCACCTGGCTCACGCTGCCGCCCAGGGAATCGAGCGTCGGGTCGCCGGACGCGTTCTTGAACGGCAGGACGGCGAGCGTCGAGACCGGTCCGGCCGACACCCGGGGCGTTTCCCGCGGCGCGGTCCAGCGGCCGTACATGATCCACGCGCCCGCCGCGGCCACGAGGACGACGGTGGCGAGCACCCACCAGCGCCGGGTCACGGTCGGCCAGGCCGTCGGCCGCCGGCGCGGAGCCGGCGCCTCCGGTGCGACGCCTCCCGCGATCCGATCGAGATCGCGCAGCAGATCTCTCGCGCTCTGATACCGCTTGCCGACCTCGGGCTGCAGGCAACGCGTGATCACCGCGTCGATCGGCTCCGGGATGCCGGCGTCGATGGCCCGCGCGCTGGGCGGCGGCTGCTGCATCCGGCGCCATGAGCTCGGCAATGCTTGACGTCGCGCTCGCACGGCGTCCGCCGAGCAGCATGTCGCGCAGGATGAGGCCGAACGCGTAGAGGTCGGCCCGCTGATCGACCTCTCCGGCGTTGGCCTGCTCCGGCGACATGTACTCGACCGTCCCGATCACCTGCGGGCCCACCGTCATGGCGAACGCCGTCGCGCCCGTGCTCGATCGCGCGATGCCGAAATCCATGATCACCGCGTGCCCTGACGCGTCCACCATGATGTTGGCGGGCTTCAGGTCCCGGTGCACGACGCCCGCCTCGTGCGCGGCGACGAGGCCGGTGGCGACCTGCCGGGCAATCGCGAGCGCCCGATCCACGGCGAGCCGCCCCTCCTTCCGGAGGATGGTCGCCAGATCCGCCCCGTCGATATAGGGCATCGTGATGTACTTGATGCCCTCGATCTCGCCGATGTCGTGAATGCGGACGACGTGCCGGTCGGTGACCTGGCGGGCGAGCAGCAGCTCGCGCTTGAAGCGGCGCTCCACTTCCTGCGCGACCATCGCATCCGCGGTGAAGTCGGGGCGGATCACCTTGATGGCGACGGCCACCTCGAGCTCGCGATCCCACGCCTGGTAGACCGACCCCATGCCGCCGGTGCCGAGCAGTCGAATGATGTGGTAGCGGCTGCCGAAGTTCTGGCCGACCGAGAGGGGATCGCCGGCCGCCCGCACGCCAGTGCCGGCGGTGCGCTCGGTCCGGGGTGGCTGGAGGCGCGGGTTGCTGGCCACCGCCGGCTCGAGCCGGGTCTCGTCGGCCTCGCCCGACGCCTGAGGCGGCGGCGTCAGCACGTTGGTCGCGACCGACGGCTCGGGCCGAGATGTGCTGCCGCAGACGGGGCACACACCGGCAACGGCGGGTGCGGAGCTGCCGCAGCGGTGGCAGTTCATTGATATCGGCTCATTATGCTCCAAGGCCCCCGGCGGACCAATCGGTCTTGCGGTCGCCGAGGCGCTGCACCAGGGTATGGCCGGGAGGCGCATGACTCCATGCCACAACCTGGTCGCAGAGCGCTCCTGAAGAGCGGGCCCACGTGCAGCTTCAGCCGTCCGGTCCTTCGCGCGTGAGCGACGAGGGGTGGTTCCATCCCGCGGGCAGCCGCCCCAGCGAGAACGTGAACGCGCTGCTGCCGGCAGACACGGTCACGGCCTGCTGAACCGGTGTTGATTCGGACAACTGTTCACGCATCGCGCGGGAGCGAAGTCCAATTGACCCCAATCCTGACCCCAATGGCGATGGATTCGGGCGGATCTGGCGGCACGCAGCGGACAGCGGATCGCGAATTGTACTGAGCAAGAGTAAAGCGCGGTATCCAGCGGACACCACCCCCTCACTCTCTTAATCTGTGGGTTGAAGGTTCGCGCGGCGGCCAGTGGCTGGTGCCGAACATTCACGGCTCACCTGAAGTTCTCGATCAACATTAGATCGACGTTGAGCCGGAGCTTCGTCACCAAGAAAGCGCGTCCGTCGGGCGAGACGCTCATGCGTGCGGCGTTGAAGTCTTGATTGAGCTGTCCGACGATACGGTCCCGGCCCGTCGTCGGATCGAGCGCGTGAATCGCGTGTTCTGCGGCGCCGCCGCACGAGACGTAGTAGATGTCCGGCGCGACCACCGCGAAGCTCTCCGCCGCGAGACACGGCACTATCTGGCGTGGAGGTCCACCTCCGAGCGGTTGGGCAAGGAGCGGCTCGCCGTCCACCAGACCTGTCGGTTGATACAGAACGGCTGCCACAGACGCGAGCTCGACACCGAACCTGCCGCTCCCGTGCATAGTGAGCCGCTCCGCGGTCCCGCCGTCGACGGGTATGCGCCAGATGTCCCGCCCGGCGCCTTGTTCGGAGGAGTAATAGATCCATTGGCCGTCGGCAGACCACATGGGCATGATCTCGTCGCCGGCGTCGTTGGTGAGTTGTCGCGGGGTGCCGCCGTCCGCGTCGATGATCCAGATGTCGCGGCTGCCGTTCAGTGCCGCAACCGCGGCCCCTCGGGTCGGAATAAGGACATTCGTCCTTGCAACGACGACACTCCACGGCGACCTCGAAGGTCGATCAGAGCGGCTGAGTGTTCGGCTCCGTTATAGGGCTGTCACGAGGCCGAGACATGCCACTCGCGAAGCCGCTCGCCCCAGTTAGTCTACTTTCCGGTGAAGAAATGACCGCGTAACTCGTTGACCGGTCCCGACCGCTGCCGGCCGGCTGTGACCGAATGCGTCATTCTGCGTTGCTTCGATCGATCCGTCGTACTACACTGCCCGCGCGTGATTTCTCATCAAAGGAGCGGGCATGGTGCAGCGACGTCAGCGCGAGCGCAGTCTGTTCGAAGTGTTCTTGCCGGACGGGCACAAGCTGTGGCCCGACTGGTTGCGGCGAATCGACACGCTGCTCGAGGACGAGGCCGTGATTGACACGGTCGTCCAGGCGCTCGAGGCGCGCTGGCCCCAGAGTCGCCGCCGCGGACGCCCCGGGACACCAGCCGATGTCGTGCTGCGGATGCTGATCCTCAAGCATCTCTTCGATTGGAGCTACGACGATCTCGAGCGTGAGGTCCGCGCCAATTTGGTGTATCGCGCCTTCACCCGCATTGATGCGGGAGCAGTGCCGGACGCGAAGACGATTCTCAAGATCGCGGGGGCGCTCGGGCCGGCCGTCGTCGAGCAGCTGCATCGGCAAGTCGTCGAGGTCGCCAAGCGTGCCGGAGTCACGCAGGGGCGCCGATTTCGCGTCGACACGACGGTCGTAGAAACCAATGTGCACTACCCGACCGACAGCACGCTCTTGCGCGACGGGGTCCGCGTGCTGACGCGGACCATGCAACGGGCGAGTACGGCGCTGGGCGACCCCGCCGGACACATTCGGAATCGGTTGCGGAGTGTGACCCGTCGCGTGCTGCGCATTGGCTATGAAGCCCGATCGCCCAAGACGCGGGGCGCCATGGTCAAGAGTTACCGCACACTGATGGCGACGACGCGGGCGGTGCTGCGTGACGCGGCGACCATGGTCCGACGGCTGCGTCAGCGGGCGCGCACGGCCAGTCCGTCGATCCGACCGATCTTGCAGCGCGCCCAGGACGGGCTGGCGGCGATGGGGCCGTTGGTCCAACGCGTCGTCGGTCAAACACGCGCGCGCGTACTCGGCGGCGACACGCATGTCCCCGGCAAAGTCCTCAGCCTCTTCGAACGGCACACGGTGACGATCCGCAAAGGCAAGATCGCGACACCGAACGAGTTCGGGAACCTGGTGACCATTCAAGAAGCGGAACATCAGATCGTGACCGCCTTCGAGATTCATGCGGGGCGGCCGGCCGACGCCACGTTGTGGACGCCGGCGTTGGATCGGCATCAGGCGATCTTTGGGCGCGCGCCGGAGGTGGCCGCGGGCGACCGCGGTTTCAGTTCGGCCCGCAACGAACAAGCGGCGGTGGACCGTGGCGTGCGACGGGTGGTCTTGCCGCGGCCCGGCGCCAAATCGCCGGCGCGGCGCGCCCATGAACGGCAACGCTGGTTCCGCCGCGGGCAGCGTTGGCGCGTCGGGTGCGAAGGTCGCATCAGTGTGCTCAAACGGCGTCATGGGCTGCGCCGCTGTCGCTACCATGGCGTCGACGGCATGCACCGATGGGTCGGATTCGGCGTCATCGCTGACAATCTGATAAACATCGCGACCGTTACCAAAGCCCGGGCCGCCGCATAGAGGAACGGACAAAAGGAAACGATCGGTCACCGAACCGGCCGTTCGATCGTAGGCAGGACAACCCGGCAAGCGGTCATTTCTTCACCGGAAAGTAGTCTACTTTCCGGTGAAGAAATGACCGCGTAACTCGTTGACCGGTCCCGACCGCTGCCGGCCGGCTGTGACCGAATGCGTCATTCTGCGTTGCTTCGATCGATCCGTCGTACTACACTGCCCGCGCGTGATTTCTCATCAAAGGAGCGGGCATGGTGCAGCGACGTCAGCGCGAGCGCAGTCTGTTCGAAGTGTTCTTGCCGGACGGGCACAAGCTGTGGCCCGACTGGTTGCGGCGAATCGACACGCTGCTCGAGGACGAGGCCGTGATTGACACGGTCGTCCAGGCGCTCGAGGCGCGCTGGCCCCAGAGTCGCCGCCGCGGACGCCCCGGGACACCAGCCGATGTCGTGCTGCGGATGCTGATCCTCAAGCATCTCTTCGATTGGAGCTACGACGATCTCGAGCGTGAGGTCCGCGCCAATTTGGTGTATCGCGCCTTCACCCGCATTGATGCGGGAGCAGTGCCGGACGCGAAGACGATTCTCAAGATCGCGGGGGCGCTCGGGCCGGCCGTCGTCGAGCAGCTGCATCGGCAAGTCGTCGAGGTCGCCAAGCGTGCCGGAGTCACGCAGGGGCGCCGATTTCGCGTCGACACGACGGTCGTAGAAACCAATGTGCACTACCCGACCGACAGCACGCTCTTGCGCGACGGGGTCCGCGTGCTGACGCGGACCATGCAACGGGCGAGTACGGCGCTGGGCGACCCCGCCGGACACATTCGGAATCGGTTGCGGAGTGTGACCCGTCGCGTGCTGCGCATTGGCTATGAAGCCCGATCGCCCAAGACGCGGGGCGCCATGGTCAAGAGTTACCGCACACTGATGGCGACGACGCGGGCGGTGCTGCGTGACGCGGCGACCATGGTCCGACGGCTGCGTCAGCGGGCGCGCACGGCCAGTCCGTCGATCCGACCGATCTTGCAGCGCGCCCAGGACGGGCTGGCGGCGATGGGGCCGTTGGTCCAACGCGTCGTCGGTCAAACACGCGCGCGCGTACTCGGCGGCGACACGCATGTCCCCGGCAAAGTCCTCAGCCTCTTCGAACGGCACACGGTGACGATCCGCAAAGGCAAGATCGCGACACCGAACGAGTTCGGGAACCTGGTGACCATTCAAGAAGCGGAACATCAGATCGTGACCGCCTTCGAGATTCATGCGGGGCGGCCGGCCGACGCCACGTTGTGGACGCCGGCGTTGGATCGGCATCAGGCGATCTTTGGGCGCGCGCCGGAGGTGGCCGCGGGCGACCGCGGTTTCAGTTCGGCCCGCAACGAACAAGCGGCGGTGGACCGTGGCGTGCGACGGGTGGTCTTGCCGCGGCCCGGCGCCAAATCGCCGGCGCGGCGCGCCCATGAACGGCAACGCTGGTTCCGCCGCGGGCAGCGTTGGCGCGTCGGGTGCGAAGGTCGCATCAGTGTGCTCAAACGGCGTCATGGGCTGCGCCGCTGTCGCTACCATGGCGTCGACGGCATGCACCGATGGGTCGGATTCGGCGTCATCGCTGACAATCTGATAAACATCGCGACCGTTACCAAAGCCCGGGCCGCCGCATAGAGGAACGGACAAAAGGAAACGATCGGTCACCGAACCGGCCGTTCGATCGTAGGCAGGACAACCCGGCAAGCGGTCATTTCTTCACCGGAAAGTAGTCTAAGGGAAGTGCGTGCGCACCATCTTCGGCTCCGATGCCCTTGGCCGGTTGGAAAGGGTTGACGTGCCCGGCGATTTTCGGACCAGCTGAAGCTTGAGAGAATAGCGCTCTCGGGGCCAGGAGAGAGCGATGAAGAAGACCCGATTTACGGAAGAGCAGATGGTGACGATCCTGCGGGAGGCGGATGAGAAGCCGGTCCCCGAGATCGCGAAGAAGCACGGCGTGACCGCTCAGACGATCTACGCCTGGCGGAAGCACTTCGGCACGCTCGAGCCCGCCGATGTGAAGCGCCTCCGCCAGCTCGAGAAGGAGAATGGCCGGCTGAAGAAGATGGTGGCCGACCGCGATCTCGAGATCGACGTGCTCAAGGAGATCACGCGAAAAAAATGGTAGGCGCACGCGTGCGCCGGCAGCAGGTCGCGTATGCACGGTCACGCGGCCTGTCGAGCCGCCGCGCGTGCGCCTTGTTGTCGGTCGCGCGCTCGACGCTCGGCTACGTCTCCCGGCTGGCGTGCGCGATGCGCCGGTCGTGCAAGCGATGCGCGAGCTCGCCGGGCCAGTATCCGCGATACGGCTACCGCAAGATCCGGATCTTCCTGAAGCGGCAGGGGCACGTGCTCAGTCCCGAGCGGACGTATCGGCTCTGGCGCCAGGCGGGCCTGCAAGTGCCGAAACGGCGGCCGCGGCGACGCATCGCCACCGGACGCCCGCGGCCGCTGCCGCCGACGGCGCTCAATCACGTCTGGGCGTACGACTTCGTGTTCGACACCTGCGCCGATGGGCGGGCCCTCAAGTGCCTGACCATCATCGATGAGTTCACCCGGGAATGCCTCGCGATCGATGTCGCCGGCAGCATCCGATCCGGCCGCGTCATCGAGGTGCTCACCCGGCTCGTGAGCCTCCATGGCGCGCCGCAGTACCTGCGGTCGGACAATGGGCCCGAGTTCGTCGCGCTCGCGCTCTTGCGCTGGACCCAGGACGTCGGGATCGAGCCGGCCTTCATCGATCCGGGGAAGCCCTGGCAGAATGGCACGGACGAATCGTTCAACGGGAAGTTTCGCAACGAGCATGTCGGTCGAGTGGTTTCGGAATCGCATCGAAGCCCAGGTGGGCATCGAGCGATGGCGGCGGCATTACAACGAGGTCCGTCCCCATTCGAGCTTGGGATATCTCACGCCCCTGGAGTTCAAAGACACGCGTGTCGCCACGATCTCTCAGGGGCGCTCGCCGGCTCCGCCGACTCGCGCTGACCAGGAAGAGCAAGAACGCAGACCCGAAGAACGGACGTCAACCACTATGCCGAGCAGCGCCATTCTCCAGTAATCCCTGGTCCGAAGAAAGCCGGCAGGTCAGCCCGCCAGCTTGTAGTGGCGGAGCGCGGAGACCTTCGGCTGCGTCACACCCAGCACCTTGGCCGCATCGGCTTGAGAAAGCTTGCGCGCCTCAATGACCTGATTCAGGGCATAGGCCAGACGGAGCTTGGCCTGACGCTCGGCGCCATGAGCGAACCCGAGATCGGCGAACACGTTTCCAGAACCGCGAATGACCCGTTCTGGCCGTTCAGGGTTTCCACTTGCCATGGCCGATTATCCCACTTGTGGGATAGTTGCGCCAACGCGCATGGCGGCCGGTGTGCTGAGTATACGAGCTGCGGAAACCTCCCTCCGAGGACGTTGGCCGGCGCGATCTGTAAAGGCCCGGCGGGGATTCCGACTGACCTGCCAACCGCGCAACGCTTGGGGACTGGCGGGCGATGCCGACCGGCTGGCGGGGCGTATACTTGAGCGAGGCCGTTTATGTCCACCAAGAGCATCGCCCTTCCGGATGCCGTCTACGAGCGCGTGCAGCAGATTGCCGCCGCCGAGGGCACGACCGTCGATCAGCTCGCGACCAAGGCAATCGAGCGTGATCTCGCCCGTCGTTGGCTTGACCGCATCGGGCGCGAGGGCGATCAGCGGCGCGGCGACATGGGCGACGCTGAAGTCGAGGCTGTCGTCGAGCAGGCCGTCCAGGAGTCCCGCACACGTTCGTGAAGCGCGTCGTCGCTGACACCAACGTCCTTGTCAGCGCACTGCAGTTCGGAGGCAAGCCGAGACAGCTCCTCGACCTCGCCACCGATGGTCAGGTTGACCTTGCCATCTCCGAAGCCATCATCACGGAGACCCTTCGCGTCCTCAGGGACAAGTTCCACCGGGCGCCTGAGTGGGTTGCTGAGACCGACCGCCAGCTGCGTGTCATCACCCGGGTCGTCCAGCCGACCGAGAGTATCGACGTGATCAAGGCTGACCCGACGGACGACCGGATTCTCGAGTGCGCCGTCGCTGCAGAAACCGAGGTGATCGTCAGCGGCGACACCCACCTACTGAGCCTCGGTAGCTTTCGAGGAATTCCAATCCAGCGTGTCGCCGAGTTCCTCGATGGCTTGCAGACGACCAGGGCCGAGACTGAAGGCCTACCGCTCGTGCACGTCGTAGCGGGATCGACTTGGTGTCCAGCCCAGGTCGATGCCCTCACGGAGACGCGCGAGGGCACGGTCACGAGCCTGCGCGAACCCCCGGCGCTCGCGCACGATGGCAACGAGTTCATCGGTCAGTAGCGCGCTCAGCGGGCGTCCCTCTTCGGCGGCAACGGCCTTGGCGGGCTGAAGCACTTCCGCATCGAGCCTGAGGGTGATCAATCGCTCTCTCACGGAACACCTCGCCAACAGTCGAACGGACAGGTTCTATCCGCGCGCAGATGAGGGAACGCCGACGGTATTCCCGCAGGGGAACAGGGAGAGGATAGGAACCATTAACGGGGTTTTCGGGCCCTTGGTTGACGGAATGCCCGTTATGCGGCCCCGGCCTGCCGCCAGTACAGCCGAGACCACGCCGTTGGCGGCGGCGAATCGCAGGAAGGCGTCCGCGGCGCCCGGGCCCTGCGCCCGAACGGTCGGCCCAGGTCCAGTGCCACACCATCAGGGCTGCGGTGCCGACCGCGCGGAGCATCCTGGACTCGGTCGGGCCGACCCTGAAGGAGCGACTGGTGGCTCAGTTTGCCGTCACGGCCGGCGACGGGGCTTGCTCACGAGCATGGGCCGGTGATCCTTGTCGGCAGCCACATATGCCCGGTCGTCAACACCCTGTGGCCGCGTCGGGGACCAGGCTGACCGGCGCCGCAGCCTTACACGCCCGGCGGGTCACGCCCGGCGGGTCACTGGTGACGGATATCGACCAGTGCTAGGATGCGCCCGGTCAGTCGGTTAGCGCCGGATTGGCCGCGTAGCCCGCCCCTGGATATGCTCACCAGCGTTTGCGGAGGGCCGCCGGGCTCGTCTGGTCAGCACACTCAGCAGTTGGACCGACTTGCCGAGTGAGCGGAGAGGGCTGTCGCGACATGAGGAAGTCAACCAGGTTCTTCCGTTGGGTATGGCGTCTCAATGCAATCCTCATCTTCGTTGCTGCCGGCGCCATCACCTTTGCCGTCGGCGTCCTGCTAGTGACTGAGCTGGGCGCACGCTCTGCCTGGCGGCACGAAGCCACGGCAGGGGCCGTGGTCGCGGCTGGTGGTGACGACTTGAATCTCGTGCTCGGCCGTGCGACTTTGGTCCAGGGCAGCACCATGATGCGTGCCGACCTTGTTGTCTATCGTTCCGGCGCAGGCTTCAGCAGCGGCGGTTACAGCGAGACACGCAACATCCTCTTTATCGAGCCCGGTGAGACGGCGGCTCGATGGCTGCTGTCGGATCATTATCACGTGATTGCCGAGAACTCCGACGTCGTGAAACATGAGGATGAGCCCAAGACAAACAGCACGGTGGCAACTGCTGTTCTCGTAAAGACGCGCCGTCCTGACCTTGAGGCAACGGCCGGCAGGCTGCTGCTGTTCGATCCCTCCGGTAAGACCGTCGTCGAGGTCGCCGATGGCGTTCGGACAATGCACGCCGCCACCCTACTTCACGACGATGTTGCCGTTTTGTTCGAGCGGAACCGCCGGCTCGTCCTGGTGACCTTCGACCCCAAGTCGTTGGCCAAACGACACGAGCAAGAGATGGAGGTTCCGCAGCTGAACTGAAGGAGCGCGCCGGCCAACAAGGAGATGAAGCGGACAAGGCCCGTCCAGGTCTGACGGCAAGCGGGCGCTCCTCTGGATCTCGTGAGTGCACTCCAGGGCCTTGGGCAGATCGAGCGAGATCTCGGCAAGGGCGAGGCGGCGAGGCAGTTTCATGAAGAAGCCGTGGCGATGTGCCGCACCGAGAATGACGCTCTTCAATTGGCGCACACAGTCCGGCAGCTCGGGAATATTCATCAGGACGCCGGTCGACTGGATCTTGCCGAACCCTGTTGCCGGGAAGCGCTCACGATCTATCGAGGTCAGCAACGTATGCGACCCCTCGATCTGGCGAACACGCTCCGGCCATTTGCCATCGTGCACGAAGGTCCAGGAAGGGCCGATCAGGCCAGGGCTCTCTGGACAGAGGCACGAGATCTGTATGCGGCGCTGAAGCTGCGGGAGGGTGTCACCGAGGCGCGCCGCTCGGCGCCGACGTTGGCGCGATCAGGAGCCGCCGGCGGCCGAAACGCGGACGTCAGGCGGACAAATGGAGGTGCCGCTCGCATGCCCGTTTACCAGACGACCTTGGATGTCAACGCGTCGGCGGAGATAGTGTGGCAGGTGCTGACCGATCTCGACCAGTACTGTGCCTGGAACCCCCAGATTCCGCGGGCGAGTGGTGCGATCGAGCCACACAAGAAGATCGCCTTGCATCTGGCTCTGCCCGGCAGGCCAGCCATGGATCTTGTCGCAACGGTGGAAGAGGTGCGACCTGGCCATTTGCTGACGTGGCGTGGCCACGTCGTGGCTCCCTGGGTCTTCGAGGGCCTTCGGAGGTTTGAGATTCGGCCGGTTGCACCCGGTCGCGTCAGTGTCATGCACGTGGAGGACATCCACGGGCTGCTGGCACCTGTCTTCGCAGTGTTCATGGGAGCGCCGGTGGAGCGCAGTCACCATGCGTTCAATGACGCGCTCAGAACCCGCGCCGAGAGTCCGCATGCAGACATGCTCTTCACGGACGGCAAGGCATGACACCACCTGACATCCGCTTGCAGCCGACGGCGATCGGCGCGATCGTGAGCCGCCGTGGCTGAAGCGGCGCGTTGATATGACTTGCATCCTGCGTGATTCGGCGACACTGTCAGGCCTGATGACCTTCTTCTTCGGCATCTTTTACTTGCAGCACGTCATCAACGCACGGATTGCCAACTCGGGAGGGTCGGCCGCCTGACAGGCGGCGGCACCCGCCAGCGCCGGGCGGGGTCGGGATCCATCGACAGTCTTATCACGCCGCTTTGTGTGAGCCGCGATCGTTATCCGGCCACACCGTTTTCGTCTTTCGGAGAATTCAGATGGCCAGATCGCAGGCAGTCGCGTGGGGCCTCAGCCTCGGCGCGGGACTGGGACTCACGTTTGGAACAGTAGTCGGCGCCGCTTTCACAGGCGTCGGTGTCGGCATCGGCATTGCCGCAGGCCTTGTGGTCGGTACCTGCATTGGCTTGATCGGTGGCATTGTTTTTTACTACGTGGGCCGAAAGTCAACGGACACGCAAGATGGTGTTCAATAGGCTGTTCGGCCAGCAAAACGTGCGAGATGTGGCGTGACGTGAACCAAAGACGATTTCGACGGTCTGCCCGCGTGATTCCTGCGAACTGGAAACGTTCATGACTTGGCACGAGGCCTTCAATCGTTCGCGGTTCTCGAATTTCCTCAATAGTCCGCGGGGACGTACCTTCCGCGTGGTGGCCGGCGCAACGTTCCTCATCGTCGGCGTTGTCTTCCGGCATCGCGTGCTGGGCGTGCTCTCGATGCTCTGGAGCGTGTTCCCACTGACTGCTGGCTTCTTTGACGTGTGCTACATCAGCGTCGCCCTGGGCGGACCATTCCGTGGCGCGCTCATACGCGATCGATACAGGAGAGTTAGCGGGCAGTCTGAGGATTGGGTGGTGCCGAGGGGCAGAATCGAACTGCCGACACTATGATTTTCAGTCACGAAACGGCGAAATTCGGTGAAACGCCCTGAACGCCGCTGCACACAGAAACACGTGAAGGAGGATAGGAACCATTAACACTACATTGTCACCTTCGCAGGGGTGCGTTTCGGCGGAAGCTGTCGAGCATGGCGAGCAGCCGCCGATTGTGCAGCACGTAGAGCAGGCCCATGATCTCGCGGACCCAGCCGCGCACGATCGGCAGCGTGGGTCGCGGGCCGTCGTCGGGGCGTGCTCGTTCGATCTGCAGGAAGGCGAACGCCACGGCCGTGAGCACGACGTGATGCGTCCAGCCCTGATAGGTGCGCCCTTCGAAATGATCGAGTCCGAGGTCGTCCTTGAGCTCGCGATACTGCTGTTCGATCGGCCAGCGACTGCGGGCGAGCGCGACCAGATCGACGAGCGGACTCGTCGCAGCGAGGTGCACGAGGTAGTACTTCCGCTCGTCGCTCGCGGAGCGCTCGCACAGCAGCCAGCGATCGCCCCGTCCGTCCGTGGGACGCACCCGCAGCGCACAGAACTGGGCGGTGAGCGGACCCGCGGTGCCCGTGCCCCAGGTCACGGTCTCCCAGGCGTCGTCGGGGGCCGACTCGGCGAGGGCGATCGCGGAGAGCGGCCCGGCCACGCCCGGCACGGTGAACACCGCCTCGCCCCGAATCGCGACGCCGTAGGCGAGACCGAGGCGTTCCACCCCCGCGCGGAACGCCGCGTTCGCGCCGTAGTCGGCATCGACGACGACGCCGGTGATCGTGAACCCGGCCTGCAGGACGGTCCGAATCTGCGCCAGGGCGATGCGCCATTTCTCGCGGAACCGCACGGTCGGCGGGATGCCGGCAGCCGCGCATCGCCCCGGGTCGTCCGTCCAGGACGTGGGGAGATAGAGCTCGAAGGCCAACGGCCACGTGCGCCCGTCGGCAATCAACGCACTCGACACCGCCACCTGGCAGTTGCCGATCTTACCGAGCGCGCCGCAGTATTGCCGCTGCACGCCCGGCGACTGCGTGCCCTGCTTGGGGAACCCGGTGTCGTCGAGGGCCAGGATGCCGGTCCGGATCGGCACGCTCGCGCGCAGCTGCGCCCAGACGCGCGCGGCGTCCCACGGCGAGTGCGTGATGAAGTGCTGCAGGGCTTGATAGTCGCGCGCGTCGCCCAGGCACCCGTGCATGGCCTGCATCGACTTCCGCTCGCTGTCGCCGAAGAGCCCGTCGATGTACTGGGTGGCCGCGTCCCGCTGCGGCTGCCGATTGAAACACGCACTGAACTGATCGAGGAACTGGCCCAGTCGTCGCAGCAGCGCGCGCGCGGGCCCCGTCGTCACCCCCGCAGCGTACCGAACGCCCGAGGCGAGTACAAGCGAATTCGCTCAGCTCAGCCTGCTGAACCTGACAATGTAGTGTTAACGGGGTTTTCGGGCCCTTGGTTGACGGAATGCCCGTTATGCGGCCCCGGCCTGCCGCCAGGTACAGACGGCAGCACGAGTGGGACGTCCTCATCGTCGGGTCGGGCATCGGGGGAATGGCCCTGGCGAGCCTGCTCTCGCAGATCGGGCGCCGACGAGTGCTGGTGCTCGAGCGGCACTTCCAGCTCGGGGGCTTTACCCATGCGTTCCGGAGAAAGACGTTTCATTGGGATGTGGGGCTTCACTATCTCGGGCGACTGAGCCCGGGATCGCTGACCAGCCGGCTGTTCGATCTCGTCGTCGGCGGCGCGGTGAAGTGGCAGGCGATGCCGTCGCCGTTCGAGGTCTTCGACTATCCCGGGATGCGGTTCGAGGTACCGAGCGCCCGCGAAGAGTACCTCGAGGCGCTGATCCGCGCGTTCCCGCAGGAAGAAGAGGGACTGCACGCCTACTTCCGGGAGGTCGACGCCGTCAATCGCTGGTTCTTCCGCGAGTGTGCACGCAAGGTCGCACCAGGGCCGATCGCGTGGTGCCTCGGAAGGAGCAATTCCCGGTGGCGCGCGGTCGCCCTCTCGACGACCGGTGAGCGCCTCGAGGCCCTGATCCGAGAGCCGCGTCTGCGCGCGCTCCTCGCCTCCCAGTGGGGCACCTACGGCCTGCCACCCGCGACCTCGGCCTTCGCAATCCACGCCGTTGTCGTCTGGCACTTCCTGCGTGGCGGCTGGTACCCGCACGGGGGCGGAGCGACGATCCCCGCAGCGGTCGCGCAGATTGTCCAGGCGGGCGGCGGCGAGATGCGTAAGTACCATCGGGTGACCGAGATCCTGGTCGAGGACGGCCGCGCGGTCGGCGTGCGGGTCGAGGCCGGGCTGGGCAAGCGCCGCGAGGAGATTGAGATCCGGGCACCGGTCGTCGTCTCCGACGTCGGGGCGCGGGCGACCCTGGTCGATCTGCTCGCCCAGCCGCCGGACGATCCGCTTGTGCGCGCTCTCGCGGCGCTGCCGCCCGGGCCAAGCTGCGTGGCCCTCTACCTCGGCCTCAATGAGAGCGCTGAGCAGCTCGGCTTCCGCGGCGAGAATCACTGGATCTACGAGGAGTGGGATCACGACGCGCTGGTCGATCGCGCCGACGAGATCGTCGATGGCCGCGCCACCATGGCGTACCTCTCTTTCCCGTCGCTCAAGGACCCACTGGCGCAGAAGCCGACCGCTGAGATCATCGCCTTCCTCGACCACGAGCTCTTCGCCGCCTGGAGCGGTACCGAGTGGAAGCGGCGCGGCGACGAGTACGAGGCGCTCAAGGAGCGCATCGCCCAGGCGCTCCTCGATCTTGTCGAGCGCCGCTCGCCCGGCTTCCGCAACCTGGTCGAGTATCACGAGCTCTCGACGCCGCTGACCGTCGAGAGCATGGCCGGCCACCGGGGCGGGCAGATCTATGCCCTGCCCTGGACGCCCGAGCGGTTCCGCAGCGCCTGGCCCGGCCCGCGCACCCCGATCCGGAACCTGTACCTGACTGGCTCCGACATCGCCGCTCACGGCATCGTCGGAGCCCTCTCCGGGGGGCTCCTCACGGCCGCCCACCTGCTCGGTCCACTCGGCATCTTCCGCATCCTGCACGCGGCGCGGTCGAGACGCGGCCGGAGGGGAGGGGGCTATCCCAAGGACGCTGGAAGATGACAAGGACTCCGTGTCTGCCTGCCTGAAGGCCGTTACCGGCGAAGCACGCACATGTCATGCGAGAGAAGAGGACGCGAATGCCGCCAGCGCATGTGCCCTCGTCGTCAGCCGTCCTGTCGCCGGGTATTGGCGACCTTCTGCCTCGGCCTCAGCCATCCGCACGTGCCGACCCCGCTCTTCAGAAGACGAAGCGCTGGAATGGCGGAAGGAGTGTATCGAATGACCGATAGGGTCACGGGCACTGAAGGTCCGAGACTTGCGCAGGCGCTCGAATACGCCAGGACGCTGATCAGATCGAGCCCGGATGGCGTGCTCGCCGTCGACCTCAATCTCCGGATCACGGAATGGAATCTGCTCATGGAGCAGATGTGCGGAAGGAGCCGGGGACAGGAAATCGGACGCGACCTGGCCGAGATCCCGTTCATGAAGGAAACGGGCGAGGGCGCCAGGATCAGGGAAGGCCTGAAAGGGAAAAGCGTCGGGCCCAGGGAGGTCGCATACCGCATCCCCGGAGAGGACACGGAGCGACTCTTCGAGTCCGTCATGGCGCCATTACGGGGGCCCGCAGGACAGATCCTCGGCGCCGTGTTGCGCGTGCGCGACATCACCGACCGCAAGCAGGCAGAACGGGCGACAAACGAAAGCGAGAAGAAATACCGGCAGTTGTTCGAAAGCTCGCGCGATGCCTTGATGATCATCAGGCCGCCGTCGTGGCGGTTCACCGATGCCAACCGGGCGATGCTGCAAATGTTCGGCGGCGCCAGCATCGCCGATTTTACCGTGCTGGGGCCATGGGACTTGTCGCCGGAACCGGCAACCCGACGGAGGCTCCTCGGCCGAGAGGGCGCAGGAGCTGATCGCGACCGCTCTGCGCGAGGGGTCCAGCTTTTTCGAGTGGGAACACCAGCGCCTGAACGGCAAACCGTTTGCCGCCGAAGTGCTGCTGACCCGCATCGAGGCGGATGGACAGTTCTTCCTGAAGGGCACGGTGCGCGACATCACCGCGCGCAAGCAGGCGGAAGAGAACATCCTGACATTGAACCAGGCATTGGAAGAAAAGGTGCGGCAACTACTGGACACGCAGGAAGAACTGGAACAGCACCGCGCACACCTGGAACAGGAGGTGGTCCGGCGAACCGCCACTCTTACGGAAGCACAGCGCATCGCCCATCTCGGTAACTGCGAATGGGATCTAGTCAACAATACGCTGAACTGGTCGGATGAGGTGTATAGCATCCTGGGCTACGCGCCGCAGCAGATCGGCGCGAGCTACGAGGCTTTCCTGAACGCGGTGCATCCAAAAGACCGTCAGGCGGTGGACGACTGCGTGCGCGATACCCTGAAACGGCAGCACCCATACAGTCTGGAGCACCGCATCCTGCAACCGGACGGCACGCTACGTTATGTGCATGCGCAGGCCGAAGTGAAGCAAGCGGACGGCGGGCAGCCCATCAGGATGGTCGGAACGTTTCATGACATCACCGAGCGCAAGCTCGCCGAGGCGGAAATACAGACATTGCAGGAACGACTCCGCGAACAGGCCTTGCGCGATCCGCTGACCGGTCTCTACAATCGCCGCTATCTCGACGAAATGATAAATCGCGAACTGGCCCGCGCGGCGCGCAACAACCAGCCGGTTGGAATCGTGATGTGCGACCTCGATCATTTCAAGCTCGTCAACGACACACACGGTCACTTGTCCGGCGACGAAGTATTGCGGGTGTTTGCCGAGCTGTTGAAACAACGGGCGCGCGGCGGCGATATCGTGTGCCGCTTCGGCGGCGAGCAGTTGTACTGTGTCTTCCGGACATCTCGCCTGCGGTTGCGTATCAACGCGCCGAGCAATTGCGTACGGAACTCGAGGCGAAGCGGATAACGCTGGGAGCAACCGTCATACAGATGACCGCCTCCTTCGGCGTGGCGACCTTCCCGGAGAATGGCAGGACGATGGACAGTCTGATCAGTGCTGCGGATACAGCGATGTACCAGGCCAAGGAGGCAGGTCGCGATCGCGTCGTGGTCTCATCGGTGCGCGCCGCAGATGGTTCACCGCCGACGTGAAGGAGTAGGCTGATGGAGACATGGTGGAAATAGGAAGACGATCGGATGGCACGTGGTCGCATTCGGACATATGGAGATCGACGTGAGTCGCAACAGGATTTCCGGTGCTGCCCATGTGCTCGCCGCGCTGCTGTGCGCGAGCGCCACGAGTGGCGCCGCATCAGGCGCGCCAGCTGGTCCGGGCCAGACGAGTGCGGACGTCCACTACCACGTTGTCCACGGCTGGCCGCAGCTGCCCGAGGGTCGGGCACTCGGCGAAGTGTCCGGCGTCGGCGTCGACGCGCGGGGCAACGTGTTCGTCTTTCACCGCAACGACCGAAGCTGGCCGGATTCCGACGTACTGACGACCACGCCGATCGCTCTGCCCACCGTCACGGTATTCGACGGCACCACGGGTGCCATCGTCCTGGAGTGGGGCGCGAACCGCTTCGCGATGCCACATGGACTGACCGTCGACGACCACAATAACGTCTGGCTGACCGATGTCGCCCTGCAGCAGGTCTTCAAGTTCTCGCACGACGGTCGCCTGCTGCTCACGCTCGGGGAGAAGGGCAAGGCGGGCAACGACAGTGCTCATTTCAACCGACCGACCGATGTCGCGGTCGCGGCCGACGGCAGCTTTTTCGTCAGCGACGGCTACCGCAATACGCGCGTCATGAAGTTCTCGCCTGACGGACAATTCCTGTCGCAATGGGGAACCAAGGGCAGCGGCCCGGGCGAATTCGACCTGCCACACGGCCTCGCGATCGACCAAGCCGGCCGGATCTACGTGGCCGACCGCAGCAACCTGCGCGTCCAGGTGTTCGACGCACGCGGCCGCTATCTTCGCGAGTTCAGGGGCGCCGCGATCGGACGACCGTACGACGTCGTTATTGTACCCGCGGGCACCGTGCTGATCGCCGACGGCGGCGACCAGCCCGACGCGCCGCCGGATCGGTCGGCGCTGGTTGCGCTGCGGCCCGACGGCAGCGTGATCGAACGCGTAGGCCGCTGGGGCAACTACGACGGCCAGTTCGAAATCGCTCACGACATGGCGGTGGCGGCGGACGGTAGCGTCTATGTCGGCGACATCACCGGGGCCAGAGTGCAGAAGTTCGTGCCGTAGGGAGTTTCTGAACAAAGTCGGCGCCAGGCATCACCGGCCTGTTTGGGCGCAGGCCAGGTCGCGTAGCCGACGGGCTGCCACCGCCCATCGCCCATGCGGTTGTAGATCTGCGACTCCCGGCTGGTTTCGCGTGCCTTCACCGAGACTCGAGGCGATGCGACCGGCCCGAAGGGTATCGAGGCTGGTGAGCGGATCGCGTACGAGTTGAGGCCCGGCTTTTGCCGTCATGGACGTTCCCTGGCGGCTCGAGCCCGCGGACATGGAGGTCACGCCCGATCTGAAGGCGACGGTCGCCCGGGTTCGCCTGGCCGGGCACAACCCCTGACCGTGCGCGGGCTGCTCTTCGTGCTGGGAGGCGAGCTCTACCAGGTGAACCTCCTCGCGCCGTCGGAACCAGGTCCGGGCGCCGCCGCCGTCGCCCGACGAGGCCAGCGGCTCGTGGAGCCGCGGGAGACGGAAACGTGAGGAGCGGCATCCGTCGGCTGCCACTGCGGCCACGTCTCTGAGTCCGAGTGGGTGCTACCACTACTTTGTGTGCGCCGTGAAGCGGCGCGTTCCTTGTGGGATGAAAGGAGCCCACCTCTATAAAGACTGAGCGATAGAGTAGCCCGGCTCCCTGCGTGACACCGCGAGGTGTCCAGCAGAAGCGGAGCCAGGATGTTGTCGGCCGGCAGGTCGACAGCTGCGAGACCGCGGGCCGTAGCGCGCAGCGAACCCAGACGTAGCCTCGTGAGAAATTGAGGAGGCCGAGCCTCTACAAAGTAGGCGAAGGCCACACGCTTCGGGAAGGTGCTCAGTCGATGCACCGAGGCGCTCCTCCGGGGTAGCAGGGACGGCACGTGGTGACAGGAACGCGTTGAACACGGGAGACCTCAGGTCGTGCGAGTGGCCCTCGCAACGTGGTGTACAAGACGGCAGTCAAGGCACGGCGGCGGCGTGAGGAGTCGGACGGGGTCGTAGTACTGCGGAACGCGGTCAACGCCGCGGGAGGGAAGGACCCCGACTCGAAGAGGCGACCCCTGCGGGAAAGGGACGGGGATTGTGGCGACACTAGAAACCCCAGCACACATCCGGGACCTGCAACGGGCGCTGTACCGGCGAGCCAAGAACGAACCGCACTTCCGCGCCTATGCCATCTATGACAAGGTGCATCGACGGGACATCCTCGCGCACGCCTACGCCCGAGCGCGGGCGAACGGCGGCGCGCCGGGACCCGACGGTGTGACCTTCGAGGAGGTGGAGACGACGGGGCGGGAGCTGCTGCTGGAGGAGCTGCGTGAAGCGCTGACGACGAAGACGTATCGACCCGGACCGGTACGACGGGTATACATCCCGAAGCTGAATGGTGGGGAACGCCCGTTGGGGATTCCCAATATTCGCGACCGTGTGGTCCAGACGGCGGTGACGCTGGTCCTGGAACCGCTCTTTGAAGCGGACTTCGAGCCGGATTCGTACGGCTTCCGCCCACAGCGCGCGGCACACGATGCCCTCGACGCCATTCGCGCGGCGTTGGAGGCCGGGATGTATTGGGTCATCGATGCGGATGTCACCGCGTACTTCGACACGATTCCGCACGACCGCCTGATGAAGACGGTGGCGCAACGGGTCGTTGACCGGGCGATGCTCGCCTTGATAAAGCGGTTCTTGGAGGCGCCGGTCATCGACGACCGTGATGGTGGGCGGCCTCACCGCACCCGACAAGGGACACCGCAGGGGGGCGTCATTTCTCCCTTGCTGGCGAACGTCTACTTGCATCTGCTCGACCGGAACTTCCGCCTCCGCGTGCACCGCGGCGAACTGCACGGACGACTGGTCCGCTATGCGGACGATTTCGTCCTGCTGTCACCGTATCGTCCCGACCGTGCGCTCGCCTGGCTTCACCAGCTGATGGCGCGGCTCGGTCTGACGCTGCATCCGGACAAGACGCGTGTACTGGATGTGCGAACCGAAGACTTCGCATTTCTCGGACACACGCATCGCTGGCGGTTTCATCGGCTGTATCTCGACGTCACTCCAAAGGCGTTGCGACGCACGCGTGATGAACTGCGGCGGAAGACCCGCCAGACGTGGTTGAGTCTCGACGAGATGATTGCCGACCTCAATCCGTATATCCGGGGCGCTCGGTCGTATTTCCGCCGCATCCGCCGGCGGACGCTGAGCAATCTCGATGGGTTCGTCAATCAGCGCCTAGCGCGCTGGTGGGCCCGCAAGCACGGGCACCGCCGGCCGGCATGGTCGCTCGTGTCCCAGGATGCGCTCCGGCACCGTCATGGCCTGGAGCGGTGGAATCTCCCGGCGGCGCTTCGTCCAGCGGATTCAAGGTTTGCACGGTGAACATCGAGGGAAGCCGTATGCGGGAAATCCGCACGTACGGTTTGATGAGGGGCTGCTGGTCCGCCCGTCTTGCACGACTGACTGGGGTCTACTCCACCACCTTCGTAGCGGCGCATTCCGGCGAAAGCTGTCGAGCATGTGAGCAGCTGTCGGTTGTGGAGCACGTAGAGCAGGCCCATGATCTCGCGGACCCAGCCGCGGACGACCGGCAGCGTGGGCCGAGGCCCGTCGGTGGTGCGGCCCGTTCGATTTGGAGGAAGGTGAACGCGACGGCCGTCAGCACGACGTGATGCGTCCAGCCGGGATAGGTGCGCCCTTCGAAGTGGTCGAGGCCCAGATCGTCTTTGAGTTCGCGATACTGCTGCTCGATCGGCCAGCGGCTGCGGGCGAGGGCGACCAGGTCGCCGAGCGGGGTCGTCACGGGGAGATGCAGCAGGTAGTACTTCCGCTTGTCGGTCGCCGAGCGCTCACACAGCAGCCAGCGCTCGCCCCGTCCCGCCGTCGGACGGACGCGCACCGCACAGAACTGGGCGGTGAGCGGACCGGCGGTCCCCGTGCCCCAAGTGACCGTCTCCCACGCGTCGTCGGGGGCCGAGTCCGCGAGCGCGATCGCGGAGAGCGGCCCGCCCACGCCCGGGATCGTGAACGCCGCCTCGCCCCGAATCGCGACGCCGTAGGGGAGGCCGAGGCGCTCCACCCCCGCGCGGAACGCCGCGTTCGCGCCGTAGTCGGCGTCGACGACGACGCCCGTGATGGTGAAGCCCGCCTGCAGCACGATGCGGATCTGCGCCAGCGCGATCCGCCACTTCTCCCGGAACCGCACGGTCGAGGGAATGCCGGCGGCGGCGCAGCGGGCGGGATCGTCGGTCCACGACGTGGGGAGATAGAGCTCGAAGGCCAACGGCCATGTCCGGCCGTCGGCAATCAACGCACTCGACACCGCCACTTGGCAGTTGCCGATCTTGCCGAGCGCGCCGCAGTACTGCCGCTGCACGCCCGGCGACTGCGTGCCCTGCTTCGGGAACCCGGTGTCGTCGAGAGCCAGGATGCCGGACCGGATCGGCACAGCCGCCCGCAGCTGTGCCCAGACGCGCGTGGCGTCCCACGGCGAATGCGTGATGAAGTGCTGGAGGGCTTGATAGTTGCGCGCGTCGCTCAGGCGCCCGTGCATCGCCTGCATCGACTTCCGCTCGCTGTCGCCGAACAGCCCGTCGATGTACTGGCTGGCGGCGTCCCGTTGCGGCTGCCGACTGAAACACGCACTGAACTGATCCAGGAACTGGCCCAATCGTCGCAGCAGCGCGCGAGCGGCGCCGGTCGTCACGCGTGCAGCGTACCGAACATCGCGTACCAGTACAAGTCAATTCGCTCAGATCAGGCCCGCTGAACCTGACAATGTAGTGCTACTTGGCTGCCGAACGCGGCGCGACAAAAAAACCATAGAGGAGCAGGGCGGAGCCAAACGCAATCGGCATGGCTGCGACAAGATAGAGCCCAGAGTCTGGAACCAGCCCATACAGGAGCGGACCGGCGCCGACCCCGCTTGCCGTCACGATCAAGCCTGCCAATCTGGGCGGCAGGTCGGGCCGTTGGCGATCCGATCCGCCAGGGTCGGCCCCTCGACCAATTCCATGACCAGAGCCGTGATCCCGTCGATGTCCTCCAGCCCGTAGAGGTGCGCGATGTTGGGATGGTTCAACGCGGCCAGGAGTTCAGCCTCCCGCCGGAAGCGAGACACCCGTTGCGGGTCGGTCGCGACGGCTTCGGGCAGAACCTTGATCGCGACCTGGCGCTTCAGACTGCCATCGTTGGCCCGATACACCTCGCCCATCCCTCCAGCGCCGATCTGAGCGGTGATTTCATACGCGCCAAGGCGCGTGCCAGGTGCCAGAGCTCATGGTGGTGTGTACTCCGAAAGTGATCGCACAGGAAGGGCCGCGTCAAGACCAGTCGGCTCCGCCCCGTGAATCACATGAAGTCCCGTCTTCGGGCTTGCACGACCAGCGTCGCCACGATCGCGGCAACCGCCGCGAATGCCTGCACGGTCACGACGGCGACCGCGGTGCCATTCCAGACGGCAACCGGCCCGAAGACATGGCTGCCGATCGGTTCGACCAGGACGATCGCCCAGAGATAGGCGGAGGTTCCCACTCTCGAAGAACAGGATGGCCAGGATTGTCACGCCGAGGGACTGACTCAGCAGGCTGACGCAGAGGATGCCGGTGTAGGCCACGAAGACGCCGAGGCAGACCATCGTCACCATGGGGATCGAGCCAGGTGGCAGAAGGCCGAGACCGAAGGCGTACGAGAAGATGGCGGCCGTCGTCACCATCCACAGCGCACCGAAGGTCGGAACGTTGACGAGGAGCTTCGCCACCGTGAACTCCCGGGCGGTCACCGGCAGGCTCATGATGAACAGCTGCGTGCTCTTGGCCTTTTCGAACACGTTCGTCTGCATCAGGAGCACGACTCCCAGGGTGCCGACCGGAGTGATCAGCAGCGTAAATCCCAGGTTCAGCAGCACGCGGTCCGGGACGTTGCCGTGGAGCAGACCCGCCAGGGCAATGGAGGCGACACTCAGGCCGTAGAAGATCAGGATCAGACGCCGCCAGAGCAGGAAGTCCTTCCGGACGAGCTGGGGAACGATCGACGCGCTCATGATGCGGCCTCCTGTCTGCCAACTTCCTTCGCATGGTGCACGTTGCTCAGGAAGATTTCCTCCAGGGTCAGCGCCTCGATGTCGTCCAACGACAGGCCGGCCTCGGTAAACGCCGCCGGCAGCTTGTCGCTGTAGTCGGCGACCGTCACGGCACACAGGCTGCCGCTCGTCCGGACCTCGCGGATGTTGGGCAGCACCGGAAGTGGCCTGTCGTTCGGGTTCCTCAGGCGCAGCCTGCGCCAGCCGTCCAGGAACGTTTCCTTGTCCCTGGACTCCACGATGCGCCCGCCGTAGATGAACGTGATGTAGTCGGCAATCTGCTCGATATCCAGCGTGTTGTGAGAGGAGAACAGGATGGAGCGGGTTTCGTCCGCCATGGTGTTCATCATCTCGTCGAGGACCTCCCTCCTCACCGCCGGATCCAGTCCCGTCGTCGGCTCGTCGAAGACCAGGAGCTTCGGGCGGCGGGCCAGGGCCAGCAGCAGGATCGTCTTGACCCGTTGGCCATGCGACAGGCCCTTGATCTTCTGTTCCTTGACGAGATCGAGACGCCGCAGCAGCGTGGAGGCGTAGTCGTCGTCCCACGAATCGAAGATGGACTTCATGAAGTCCATGTGGAACGCGATCGTCTGGCCGTCATAGAGGCGCATGTCTTCGGCGACGAAGCCGATCCGGTACTTGGCCGCGACCTGGTCCGCCGGCATGGGATACCCCAGGACCTCGACGGCCCCGCGGTCCGCAGCGACCAGGCCCATGACGATACGCAGGATCGTGGACTTGCCGGCGCCGTTCGGCCCGACCAGTCCCATGACGGTCCCCTGCTCGAAGGAGAGGTCGACGTCCTGCAACTGGAAATGCGGGTAGCGCTTGCAGAGGCCTTCGCAGTGTACGGCCTGGGGTGTGTCTCATCAGTCTCTCTCCTTATCCCGCGTGTCTCCTGAGCATCTCCAGAAGGTCGTCCGTGGGTATCCCCAGGGACCTGGCGAGCTTGCCGGCCCGCTCGAGATGCTGCGTGAGTTCGTCGCGCTGTATCCCTTCAGGTCGACAGCGTCGTTCACCCAGCTGCCTTTCCCCTGCTGGGTGACGATGACGCCTTCGCGCTCCAGCTCCAGGTAGGCGCGCTTGACGGTGATGACGCTGACCTTGATCTCCGTCGCCAACTGGCGGATGGAGGGCAGCGCCGTTCGGGGCGGCCAATCGCCGATCGCAATCCGCCGGACGACTTGCTCCATGATTTGCTGGTACATCGGGCGCTGGTCTCGCTGGGAGAACACGAACCCGTGTCCATATACACAGTATACACACTTGCGACCCGCGCGCAACCCCCGACGCGGGCGCACCCCTCAGGGGTGCTCCCCGCCCCCCCGGCTCCGACAGGGCCAGCTGCCAGTCCAGGAAAGCGAACTGGCGGGCGATGAAGCGGATCCGGTGCAGGACCGGGCGTCAGCCCAGGGAGTGTCCCACCCTGGGATGGAAGTCCAGGATGACCGGCTTCTCGTGCAGATCATCGGGCGCGTCCAGCCCCTCCACGATCGGCTGCCAGGCAGCGGCCCCGCGCTCCTTCAGGTAGATGTCGGTGCGCAGCCAGCCGTGTCCGACGGTGGCCAGCAGATACCTCCCCCCTCCACACTCCTGCACGTCGGCGTAATGCTCGCGCCCTCCGCTCTCGAAGATGACGGAGTCGCTCCCCATCGCCGTGCCCAGGCGGTGGTGGTAAACCCGGGCCGGCGCGTGCTTGCTCCCGACCGAGTAGTAGAAGCCGGCCAGCACGCCGTCGAAGGAGAAGGTGTCGTGTGCACCCCCTGGAGGTGCACGGTCACGGTCTCATCTGCGCTGAAGTCCGCCGGGTCGAGCAGGACGCGCTCCCGCCCGGCGATCCTGTCTCGCGCGTAGAGGCTGAAGCGCTGGGCACCCCGGGAGCGCTTCATGTAGTAGAGTCGCCCGGCGACGGTCCGGAACCCTCTGGGCGCCCGGGCCGGCGGTCTGCACGAAGAGGGCGAGCCCGAAGACCGGCACCAGGGCGGTCGCGAGCAGTGGTCTCATGGTCTGGGTCCGGCCAGCAAACTGCCCGGGCTATAGTGCCGGCACGCGCGTGATGCGTGGATTGCCAGGTCTGAGCGACGATACGAGCGTTGCGATTCTGGCAGTGGCTGTCTTCTTGAATGGGGCGTTGTACGGCACGGTTGTCGGTGCCCTGCGGGGTGCGTGGAGCCGGCGGCGGGCCAGCTCGTGGCCACGCCCGCCGTCGGGCGGCAACTGAGGTCAGCGCAACCCCTGGAACCCCTGGAACCCGTTACGTAAGAGGATAGGAACCATTAACGGGGTTTTCGGGCCCTTGGTTGACGGAATGCCCGTTATGCGGCCCCGGCCTGTCGCCGGTACAGCCCATCAGACGCCGGCGTTGGCGGTTGCGCTGATTCGCTGGCTGCGCCAGGAGCACGGGCTCCCCGCCTGGGGGATTGCGATGGGGCTGCGGATGCCGCGGTCGACCGTCAGTGCCTGGCTCCGTCGCTTGGGACTGAATCGGCCCGCCCCGGCCCCGACGGTGCCCGTGCAGCGCTACGAGTGGCCGGCCACCGGCGACCTCTTGCACGTCGACATCAAGCCGCTCGGGCGCATCGGCCAGATCGGCCACCGCATCCACGGCGACCGCCGGCGGGCGTCACCGGGCATCGGCTGGGAGTACGTGCACGTCGCGGTCGATGACCACAGCCGCATTGCCTACGTGGAGGTGCTCGCCGATCAGCTTGGGCCGACGTGCTTGACAAATTCTTATCATCGATGTCCCCGGTTTGGGGTTTGGGGCCTATCGCATTTCCCTCTGCTCGTTCTTCCGTTTCCTCCGCCGAGTCACGGGGACGACGAGAAACAAACCGGTGCCCAGCAGGGCATACGTAGCAGGCTCTGGAACGTTCGAAGGTGGCGGGTCAGCACTGAAGGCATCCAAGAGTACGTTATCGTCGGGCTGTCGCCGGTAATGCACAGCGACACCTAAAAACCGATGGTTGAAGGCGAGAGGAACGGAGAGGAAGGAATCGTTCATCGTGGATCCGATTACAATTGGAGACCCCAGCACGCCAGCAAGGTCCGACGTGAAGACGTCAAAGGCCTCACCATCCGTCACACTCTGAATCCGCAATATCGGATTCGTCCACCCCGCCATGTAGATCGCCGCCAGGTCGATTTGCATGGAATTCGCGATACCGCTACCGTCTGCGGCAAGCGTCAGTTCATTGTCAGTTGTGTCCACCAAACCGATCCGTCCTGATCGCTCGCATTTCCTCGGCGTCTTTGAAATACAGATGATGTGGCGAGCCGTCGATGTTGTAGCCGCATGCTGTCAACAGGACGGAGTTCTCCATCACACCACTGCAGCTCGTCGCGGGACTCAGAGGACTATTTGCCTCGGAGAGATTGTTGGTTCCAAAGTCCCAGATTGGGGCTGCTTGCGAGGCTGGCACCCCAATAACCAGCAGGAAAGCGAACAGAAGACACCCACACCTATTCACAGGTTCCACTCCAATCTGTAAACATCGAACCCAGACTTCGCTGGGACAAACCGGGCAAGCGCCTAATGGCGTGAATCACCCGACACAAAACCCAAGGCCAAAGACCGCCTTGACCTACGTGCTAGCACTATTTCTGCCACATGTCAATGGCCTTTCTGGAAGAGGATAGGAACCATTAACGGGGTTTTCGGGCCCTTGGTTGACGGAATGCCCGTTATGCGGCCCCGGCCTGCCGCCAGTACAGCGCGGATTGCCCGCACGCACGGCGGATTGCCCGCACGCACGGCGGATTGCCCGCACGCACGGCGCAGATCATGCGTCGCAGATCATGCGGCGCTTGAACACGCCTGTCAAACGAGCGACCCGGAACGGGGCATGCTGGCGGTGACGCGCGCGCAGTCGCTCGCCAGGGACGGGCTCGCGGCCGTCCGCCAGTCCGTGAAGGCGCTGCGCGAGGAGGGCAAGGTCGATGGCATCGCCGAGCAGATCGCGTCGCTCGTCGATTCCGCGGGCGACGAGGGGTTCCAGGTCGCCCTCACGATTTCGGGCACGCCGCGGCCTGTCAGCGCCGAGGTCGCGCTCGCCCTGCATCGCACGACACTCGAAGCGCTCACCAACGTTCGCAAGCACTCCGACGCCAGGAACGTCGAGATTGAGCTGGCATTCCGCGACAACGCCCTGGTGCAGCTCCGCGTCCATGACGATGGCAGGGGCGCGGTCGAGGAGACGGCGGGGGCCGGTTTCGGGCTGCGGGGGATTCGCGAGCGGGCCGAGCAGTTGAAGGGATGCGCGAGCTACCGCATGGCGCCCAACGAAGGCTTCACGCTCTCCGTCGAGCTGCCGGCATGACGCGGATTGTCATCGCGGACGATCAGGCGCTCTTTCGAGAGGGGCTCCGCACCCTGCTGTCCACGCGGCCCGACATGGACGTGGTCGGCGAAGCCGCCAATGGCGATGAAGCGGTTACCCTCGTCGAGCGGCTGCAGCCGAGCGTCGTGCTGATGGACTTGCGCATGCCGAAGCTTGACGGCATCCAGGCGACGGCCCGCCTCCGCCAGCGCTGCCCCGACATCCCGGTGCTGGTCCTCACCACGTTCGATGACGATGCGAACCTGTTCGGCGCGCTGAGAGCCGGCGCCGCGGGCTATCTGCTGAAGGACGTGTCGTCGGAGACGCTCGTCTCGGCGATCCTGGCGGCCACGCGAGGCGAATCGTTCCTCCAGAGCACCGTGACCGGCCGCGTGGTTGCGGCCTTCGCGCGCCTGATGGAGTCGGGTGGCCCGAAAGCCGACGCCCTGGTCCTGCCCCTCTCGCCCCGCGAGCGTGAAATCGTCTCGTTGCTCGGCAGTGGCGCTTCGAACAAGGAGATCGCCGATCGCCTGAACCTGGCCGAAGGGACCGTCAAGAACCACGTCACCAACATCCTCACCAAACTCGACGTCCGCGATCGGACCCAGGCCGCCCTCCGGGCCCGTCAACTCGGCATCGTATAAGACAGCGCCATCGTCGGACGAAGGCTGAGCGGCCGCGCGTTGGAGCTGCAACTGAGCGAGCCTCGCGTGGACGCTTTCACACCGGTACAGGTCCTGGTCCGGGAATTGCAGGGCTCGCACCAGGCACCCGCATTCACGAGCTGGAGTGACGATGACGCCTGGAGCGCCGCTCGCAATCGACAAGACCATCACGCTGGATGTCAACGGCTCACGCCAGCATGTTCGTCTCTGCGCCGCACGCACCGGGCGCCGGCCGCTGTTGATCGTACAGGGCGGCCCGGGCTTGCCGCTGCTGCATGAGGTCGCGAAGTTCCAGCGACTCCTGAATCTCGAAAATGATTTTCTCGTCGCGTACTGGGAGCAGCGGGGATGCGGCAACGCGCCACAGCGGGACGCGGACAGCGTGTCCCTGTCACAGCAGGTCGTTGATCTGCGGACGGTGCTGCGATGGCTGCACGCCGAGACCGGGCAACGCGTCGTGGTGCTCGGCATTTCCTGGGGCGCAACGGTCACCCTTCAAGCCGTCGAGAATGAGTCTGACCGCGTGACGTCGATCGTCGGCATCTCTCCAGACCTACAGACGGCCGTCAACGATGCCGCGGCCCACGCCTTTCTCCAAGAGCTGGCGCTTCGCGCCGGCCGCCGTTCGGTAGTCCGAAGAGTCACGGAGCTTGGCGCTCCACCGTACCCTGGACCTCGCCGAATTCCAACGCCGCGCCCGTCTCTTGATGGATCTCGGCACAATCGAGCGCAGGAAGCGCTTCAACGGGCTGCTACGGGAACTGCTGTTCGGCTTGATTCGGACCTACGGCCTATCTGGCGCCGTGAGGGCTCTGCGCAACATGAACTCCGTCCTGCGCAAGCTCCTGCCCGAGATGGCCGCGCTGGATTTCTTTACCCGTCCGCCACGCCTGACGGTTCCGGTTCACTACATGTTTGGTGAGAAAGACGCCCTGACCCGGGTCTCCGCGGTGACGAAATTGCCGGCGGCACTGTCACCCCCGAACAGTACGCTGCGCCGTGTGCCCGACGCCGGCCACATGGTGCACTTCGACCAGCCGCAAATCGTGCGATCGGTCCTGGAGAACGCGTGACACTCCACGCGATTCAGGCCGGCTCGGTCCGGATCAAGACCGCGCAGGTCGAAGGACGAGGGCGTGGACTGCGGCGACGGCTCGCGGCATTCTCCGACCGACACTGGACCGAATGGCTTCCCACGTATGCCTGGGTCATCGACCATCCGGAAGGTGTGATCGTGGTCGATACGGGCCAGGGGACCCACCTGCGTGAGAGCCGCACGTCTCTGCATCCCTACATGCGATGGGAAGTCGCATTTCGGATCGAGCCTGATGAGGAGATCGGTCCGCAGCTACGCGCCCTTGGCATTGGGCCGCGCGATGTGAAATGCGTCGCGCTCACCCACCTGCACGCCGACCATGACGGGGGCCTCGCGCACTTCCCGCAGACCAGGATTCTCGTGTCGCGAGGAGAACTCCGGACGGCACGTGGATGGATTGGCCGGGTGCGCGGCTACCTGCCCCATCGCTGGCCGTCGTGGTTCGATCCCGTCCCGCTCGATCTTTCCACCCACGCCTTCGGGCCCTTCGAAGCCAGCACGCCTTTGACCCAGTCGGGGGACGTGGTCGCGGTGGGCACGCCCGGGCATACGGCCGATCACATTTCCGTGGTTGCGGTCGATCACGGGACGACGTATTTTCTGGCTGGCGACACGTCGTACGATGAACCCCGTATGCTCGCCGGCCGGATAGACGGCGTCAGCGCCGATGACAACATGGCCGGCGCGACGCTCCGCGCGATCAGGCGGCTCGCCAGGGATCATCCGACAGTGTACCTGCCGACACACGATGCAGAATCCGCGGCGCGTCTTGCAAGCCGCCGCCTGGTTGATGACGTCGAGCCGACGGCGCGCCAGTTCTCTACAGCCTCATCACTGAAAGGATAGCGGTTCATCGCCAGTCACCCGTTGCAATCTACCAGGAACGAAACGCGCGGATGCGCCGCGTCAGGAAAGGAGGTGGCATGGCCAGGCTGGTGTTCGGAATGAACCAGTCGCTGGACGGCTACGTCGACCATATGGCGTTTGCGCCAAGCCCCACGCTGTTCCGCCACTTCGTCGTGGAGGCTCAGGGGCTGGCGGGCAGTGTCTACGGTCGTCACATGTATGAGGTCATGCGTTACTGGGACGACGATCATCTTGAATGGGATGCACAGGAGCGCGCCTTCGCGGCGGCGTGGCGGAACCAGCCGAAATGGGTCGCCTCGCGCTCGTTGAAGTCGGTCGGCCCCAATGCCAGGCTTGTTGAGGATGACCTCGAGGGTGCGATCCGTGCGCTGAAAGCCGAGCGCGATGGGGAGATCGAAGTTGCCGGACCGGACCTGGCGAAAAGCCTGACCGACCTTGGTCTGATCGATGAGTATCGAATCTACCTGCACCCCGTCGTGCTTGGTCACGGCAAGCCATATTTCGCCGGGCCCCGGCCGCCGCTCCGCCTCATGGCTAGTGATCGGATTGGCGAGGATGTGATCAGGTTGGCCTACGTTCCTGCTTGATCTCGCGGCTCGCCGAATGGAAATCCCCGCTTGAAGGCTGGATTCGTGCCAAGCACGACGAGCGGAGCGAGTCGGGCGATGCCTGAGGACAGCATGAGGGCTGGACTCGTACCAGCAACCCTCCGGTTAACAGTCGCGCGCGAGTCGCCGCCGTTGGCGTTCTGACCGTGTCTTGTTGAGTGTTTTCGTTCGTGGGTCCGTCAGACCGAGTGTCCTCGTGGTGCGGTGTCGCCCCTCCCGTGTCAATCAGTGTCAACCGGCGCGCCTGCCTGTGCAATTTTGAACTAAGAGCTCGCGCAGAAATAACTCCTACAAGTAGTCCTTGTACTCGCGGCGCGCTTGTGGCATAACGGTGGCGTGCGAGAGCCGCCAGCGGTCGCGCGGATTCGGCGCAAGTATCGCGTCGTCGCGCCGGAATTGGATGAGCGACGCCGGCGGCAGTGGGCGGCAGCGGAGGCCCGGGAGGTCGGCTATGGCGGCGTGAGCGTGGTGGCGCGCGCGACGGGATTGGCGCGGTCGACCATCCATGCCGGCTTGCGCGATCTGCGGGCGTCCCGACGACAACGCGCGACGGCCGCCCACCGGATCCGTGGCGCGGGCGGCGGGCGGCGACGACTGACGACGAGCGACCCCGCTCTGCTCACCGCCCTGTTGGCGCTGATCGACCCGATGACGCGCGGCGATCCGGAGTCGCCGTTGCGCTGGACCTGTAAGAGCACGGCCCAGTTGGCCGATGCACTCACGCGCCAACACCATCCGGTGAGCCCCCGCACGGTCGCCACCCTGCTCAAGGAGGCGGGCTACAGTCTGCAGGCCAACCGGAAAACGCGCGAAGGCGCCGGGCATCCGGATCGCGACGCCCAGTTTCGGTACCTCGCCGGCTTGATCACGGCGTGCCATCGGGACCGGCAGCCGGCCATCTCCGTCGATACGAAGAAGAAGGAGCTGGTCGGCGATTTCAAGAACGGCGGGCGCGAATGGCGGCCCCAGGGCCGGCCCCTGCCGGTCCGCGTGCATGACTTTCTCGACCCGACGCTCGGCAAGGCGATCCCCTATGGGGTCTACGACCTCGCCCACAACGAAGGCTGGGTGAGCGTCGGCCTTGACCACGACACCGCGGAATTTGCCGCCAATGCCATTCGCCTGTGGTGGACCCGGATGGGCCGGCATCGGTTTCCACGCGCCCGCCGCCTCGTGATCACGGCCGATGGCGGGGGCAGCAACGGCCCGCGATCGCGGCTCTGGAAGTGGGCGCTTCAGCGTGTGGCCGACGACTTCGATCTGACGCTGTCGATCTGTCACGTTCCGCCCGGCACTAGCAAATGGAACAAGATCGAACATCGCCTCTTTAGCTTCATCTCGCAGAACTGGCGTGGGAAACCTCTGGTCAGCCATCAAGCGGTCGTCAATCTAATCGCCGCGACGACCACTCGGACCGGCTTACGGGTGAAAGCAGCCCTCGATACGCGCCGCTACGAGCCAGCCGTGCAGGTGCCCGACGAGGTCTTCGCGCGCCTGCGGATCACGCCACACGCGTTTCACGGCGACTGGAATTACACCATCGCGCCGCGGCACTGACTTGGAGTACTAATTCTTGCGCGAGCCCTAGGTCTCGAAAAGTCCAATAAAATCCGGCACCATCCAACGCATGGCTGGCGTACCGGCTGGCGTACAAAAACGAAGGGCCCACAGGCTCGATCTGCCCGTGGGCCCCTCTGGTTCGCCTGGTCAGCTGCAGGACTGGCCGGCGAAGGCCGGACTTACTGCTTTACCAGGAACACGTCGTAGATCGGCACCTTGGCGTGCGGGTTGTCGCGGAAGTAGGCCCCGCCCTGGAAGCGGTATTCGTTGCCATTCTCGTCCCGCTTCCCAACCCACTTAGCGAAAGTGAGGATCTTCACGAGGTAGTTGGAGGCGGGCTGGAGTTCATCGGGCTGACTGATTCCGTCCCGATTGAGATCGGTCCAGAGCAGGAGCTGTGCGAATCCAGCATCCGCCACACTCACTGCCCCATCCCGATTCCCTACGACCATCGCGAGGGCCGTGAACCCGACGTTCACCGATGGGATGGTGTGATCCCCGAACAGCTCGGAGCCGTCATCGATCTTCCCGTTCCCGTTCTTGTCGTAGGCCAGGAAGGCGGCCGACTGCGGGAAGTCGGGCCACGCGACCTGATCCTTCTCCCCGTCCGCGTCGATGTCGAACTGCACACCCCCGGCGGGCGTCGAGAAGCGAATGTCCTTGCTCGGGCCAAGCGGAATAACGATGGGGGAAGAGCCGCAGCCTGTTCCATGACCCCCTGTGCATGAAGACCACTGCGGGCAGTAGATGGTGAAGTGGTGACTGCCGGGTGAGAACCCGGCGAAGTATTGCAACGCGACCGTGTGGTCATCCTCGAACACGATGTCACCGACTTCCGCTGCCACAACCTGACCATAAGCGACAGCGAGCCTGTCTCCCTCCAGCACCTCGTCGGCCCCACACGTGTGGGAACCCGCCGGGAATTCGGTGCAAGTGCTGGGCACGAAGTTCCGCCCTCCGGTAGTTACGATGTCCGCACCGATCGTCACACCGTTGTTTGTGCCGAACCCCTGATATTCCTGCGTGAGTGACGTGGCGTAGATTCGATTCTGCGCGTTGGTCCCATCCTGCGCGCACGACCCATACCAGTCCAACTTGAAGTCGTCCCGATAGGCAGGCTGGCCCGCAGCGGGCGGACAGAATCCGATCCCGATTCCGACCACGGCCGTAAACAGAGCGACCATCTTTCTCATTCTATTCTCTCTCCTCTCTGAGATGAACGACCTGGCGGTCGAATCAGAACAACCCCCCCGCCAGGCCGTCTCCCCTGTCGCCGGTTACGCGATCCGACGCATCCTGGCCGCCGGCATCCAGCGGATCCGCACGTCGACGCGGCGACCCGTCGCCTTCCCCATGGCCGCCGCGAACCGCTTCGCCTTCGGCGTCGGCTCGTCGAAGCGAATCCACACGGGGTTCTGGTCGGCGTAATTGGTGAGCACATGATCCACCGGGCTGCCGAGAGCTTCGAGCACGAAGGAGTCTTCCGAGAACTGCTTCGCGATTCGGCTTCGCGCCATGTTCACGGCTCAGGACCGTGCCGGTGCGCGCCTCGCCGTCGTCCGTGAGGTAGTAGACGCGGTCACCCGGCTTGAACTCCGATGCAAGCTCGGCATCGATGCGCCGCTGCTCTTCCTCGCGCGACTCCAGCTGCTCGAACGCCTTGACCACGCGTTCGGCGAGCTTCTTGAGGTTCCGACGGTCGAAGCGCTGGACCGCGCCAGGGAGCTTCGCGTCACGATTCGGGATCTTGAGCCAGACCGATGGGCCCTCGAGCTCCACGTCGAGTTCCGACCAGCCGGCTGGCGCGAGAAGCTGGCGACAGACGCAAGTAGATCAGAATCAGCAGCTTAGGGAGTTCTGGCTCGGGAGGATAGGAACCATTAACGGGGTTTTCGGGGCCCTTGGTTGACGGAATGCTCGTTATGCGGCCCCGGCCTGCCGCCAGTACAGCACCCCGCGGTCAAGCCCGAAGAGGAAGCCGCGGCCGCGGCGAGCCTGCGGCAGGAGCTCGAGAACGACCGGCGCGGCCGGTTCTACAGCGCCTACATGGTCAAGGCGCGGAACCGGATGAAGATCGAGGTCAACCAGGACGTGCTCCAGGCGGTCACCGGATAGGGGCTGGGATTTAGGGGCTGGGGATCTAGGGGGCTGGGGATCTGGGGGGCTGGGGATCTGTGCGGGAGCGCCCCCTGGGTCGAGCCTACTGCTTTGCGAGGAACACGTCGTAGACGGGGATTCGCCCCGTCCCGGTGGTGGCCCAGCCCTGCACCCGATACAGGTTGCCGTTCGGGTCCCGCTTCCCGACACGCTTCGCGTACACCGACACGGCGGTCAGGAGGTTGGCCGCGGGCTCCAACTCACCCGGCTGACTCACGCCGTCGTGGTTGTAGTCGTGCCACAAGAGCAAGTGCGACAGGTCCGTGGCCCATCCCTCATCGTTCCCCCCGACGAGGGCCGCGAGGGCGGAAAACCCGTTGTCGAGTCCCTCCACGGTGTGATCCCCGAACAGCTCGGAGCCGTCATCGATCGTCCCGTTCCCGTTCCGGTCCATCGCCAGAAAGGCCGCCTCGCCGTCCACCGTCCACGCGACGCGCTCCTTGACGCCATCGGCGTCGAGGTCGAAGTCCACACCACTCGCCGCATCCGTGAGACGCACGTCCTTCGATGGACCTGTCGGGATGATGATGGGGGACCCGCCACATCCCGGTCCGCCCTGCCCGTTGCATGCCTGAACCACCGGGCAATTGACCGTGAGCGGCGCATGACTGACGAGCGTCGCGCAGTAGCCCTCCGGGTTGAGGTAGGAGTAAGTCACCACGCACGCCGCGAAGTTGCTGCGCTTGAGCGTGAGCTGGCCGACGTAGCCGGTGTAGAGGGTGCCTGTCGCGGTGATCGAGGTGCCGGTCACCGTGTCGCGGTAGGTGTAGCAGCTCGTGAGGTTGTCCGCCCAGGTGCCGTTCGCGCACGACTGCATTTCCCCGAGCCCGTTCGACTCGATCCGGGCCGAGTAGTAGTTGTTCGCCAGATCGGTGTACGCGTTGGTCTTCGACCAGGCGGTGATCGTGTCGTAGTTGTTCGTCCCGACCTGCGTGCAGGAGGCCTGGGCGCTGGTTGTGTACTGCTGTGCAGACAGCGGCACAAAGCCTAGGGCGACGAGCGTGGCGGTGAGTAGCATGGACCTCATCATGGACCTCATATACACCTTCCTTGGTCGTTTCCGATATTGACCGGGGGGGAGCCGGGTCGTCTAGTGACCGGGGGGAGCCGGGTCGTCCTCCCGGGGGCCTACGAGGGGTCGCCCCACTGCAGGGCGTCCTTCACGCGGACGCGAATCACCCGTTTGCGGCCCACGCGCGCGAACGGCAGGCCGCCGGCTTTCAGGTCGCGCCAGACGGTCAGGTAGGACACGTCATAGTGCGCGGCGATCCGTCCGAGGCTGACCCAGGCATTCGGTCGGCCTCCAGGCGCGCCTTCGCCCACATCGACCTTGGCCTGGCACAGCTCGCAGAACGACTCGGCCAGGTGCCACTTCGTCACGTCCTCGTGCTCGACCGCGCCCAACCCGCCCACACCGCGGCGTCGAGGATCAGCAGGTAGTCGGGGTCCTCGCCCTCGAACAGGCCGGCGGTGAACTGGCTGACGAAGAAGTCGAACAGGGGTGGGGTGCCCGTGGAGCATGGGCGTCTGCTGCGATGCCAACACGGCGATGCGGCACTCACGCAGGTGGGCGAACTCGTCGAGGTCCTGAACGAGCTGCGCGACCAGGCCCTGACCCTCGTCCGCCAGGCCGAAGGTGTCGGAAAAGTGCCGCATCGCTCCGAGCAGGGAGCGTAGGGCCGTTTGGCGAAATGGGGCGTTTTGGAACGCCAGACTACGCCTGACTACAGACGGGCCGGGGATGCGCGTGTGGTCCCCGGGGGAGGGTGGGGGGCGCCCCACGGGGGGCTGGGGATCTGGGGGCTGGGCGGCTGAGGATCCCAGATCCCCAGATCCCCAGATCCCAGATCCCCAGATCCCCAGATCCCCAGATCCCCAGATCCCCAGATCCCCAGATCCCCAGATCCCTAGTCGACCCACAGCGCGGGCATGAGCGCGAGCGTTTCGTTCGGGCGGAACAGGCGGAGCGGTGAGAGCGCCATGCCGAGCGCACGGCGTTCCTGGGACGGCAGCAGCCACGTGAGCAGGCTGCCCTGCTCGGCCTTGAACCCGCGCGACAGCAGCTCGTAAACCGACCGTCGCGGCGGGTAGACCACGAGCTCGACGTCGCTGTCGGCCGGGATCTTCGCGCGCTGCTTCGCGGCGGCAATCGCCTCTTTCAACCCGCCCAGTTCGTCCACCAGGCCGATGGCCTTGGCCTGGCGTCCAGTCCAGACGCGCCCCTGCCCCACCGCGTCGACCTTCTCGGGTTGCATGTGCCGCGCCTGGGCGGTCTTCTCCACGAACTGATCGTAGGTTTCCTCGATGAGAGGATAGGAACCACTAACGGGGTTTTCGGGGCCCTTGGTTGACGGAATGCCCGTTATGCGGCCCCGGCCTGCCGCCAGTACAGCGCGGATTGCCCGCACGCACGGCGCAGATCATGCGTCGCAGATCATGCGGCGCTTGAACACGCCTGTCAAACGACGGTGTGAGCAGTCAGGCCGCGGATGCATTTCCTGATCGCGCCGTCGTGGGCGCGCCCTCTCTCAGCTCAGGACGGTGTGAGGCGTCAGGGCACCGACACGTCCTCGTCGTACCACGGATCCGATCCCCCGATTGCGAGCGGCGGCGGCCGCGCGGGCCGTGCGGCCGGGACGTCGGTGGCGAGACCGAGGTGGCCGAGGATGCGCCGAATCACCGTCGGGTCTTCGATGAGCGCGACGAGCTCGAGCTGATCGCCGCCCCTCGACTTCGCTCGGGCCGGCCCTGAGCACGTCGAAGGGCCGCAGCGCGGGCACGCGAGGACGTCGAAGCCAAAACTCCGGTGCATCACCGCGGGCGCGCGACCGCTGCCTTCAGGTAGATGTAATCGCCGAGCGGCGAGGCATCGTCGTTCGTGGCGTTCGCCGCGACGTTGAACTGCACCGGCGCCGGCGCGGGCGAGGGCGCCGTCCAGGTCATCGTCCAGGTCGCGGTCCCGGGCGCCGCGGTCGCGCTGCCCGCGGTTGTGTGCTGCACGAAGAGCAGTAGCGGGTCCGTCTTCGACGCGACCGTCTGCAGTCGCGGACCGGCGGTCCGCCAGGTGCCGGCCTGTCGTCCCCTCTGCGGACCCGATGCGAATCGCGCGGAGATCTCGAAGCCGCCGCGGGTCAGGCCCGTACGGCTCAGCTTCACCGTCAGGTCGTAGACGCCGCCGGCCGCGTAGGCGGATGGCACGCCGCCGAGCGAGAGCATTCCACCTGGTGCGTCGAGCGGGTTGTCGAAGTGGCAGGAATGGCACGACGGCTCGCCGAAGCCGCCGGTCATGTTCGGCAGAGGTCCCTCGCGGAACGCGGTCAGCGCGATGGACAGGACGAGCCAGGCTCCCGCGATCGGGACTAGAATCCGCACAGGAGGGGAGTATAGCGATGCGCATTTCACCGATTCCAGCGATGCTCCTCGGCGGTCTCGCCGCGTTCGCCGTCCCGGGTCTTCAGGTTGACGCGGCCGGTCGCGGTCCCGAGCCGGCCGACAGAGTGGACGTCACCATCGATGAATGGCTGACGCCGAGCAGTCCGCCGTATCCGCACGATCCGGCCGTGGCGCACGACGGGTCGGTCTGGTACACCGGCCAGCGAGCGAACGTCGTGGGCCGGTTCGATCCGGCAACGCGTCAGTTCAAGGAGTTTCCGCTGCCGACGCCGGGCTCCGGACCGCACGGGCTCACCGAGGACAAGGCCGGCAACATCTGGTACACCGGGAACGGCGCCGGCCTGATCGGCAGGATCGATCCGACGTCGGGAAAGACGACCGAGTACAAGATGCCCGATCCGAAGGCGCGCGATCCGCACACGCCGGTCTTCGACGGTCGCGGCATGCTCTGGTTCACCGTCCAGGGCGGCAACTTCGTCGGCACGCTGGATCCGAAGGACGGCACGATCACGCTCGTGTCCCCACCGACGGCCAATGCCCGGCCTGTACGGAATCCAGCTCGATTCGAAGGGCGTGCCCTTCTTCGACGAGTTCAACTCGAACCGGATCGGCAGCATCGATCCGAAGACGATGAAGATCACGGAATACCCGCTGCCCGATCCCGGCGCGCGCCCGCGCCGGATCGCGATCGCGAAGGACGATACGGTCTACTACACGGACTACGCGCGCGGGTACCTCGGACACCTCGATCCGAAGACGGGGAAGGTGGAGGAGTTCGCCTCGCCGTCTGGCGCGCGGTCGCGTCCGTACGCCATCGGCATCACCTCGGACGGCGCGGTCTGGTACGTGGAGACGGGCGACGATGCGCACAACATGCTGGTGCGGTTCGTGCCAGCAACCAGGAAGATGCAGTCGTTTCCAATCCCGGGCGGCGGCGGCACGGTGCGAAACCTTGACGTCGCCCCGCGGGACGTTCTCTGGCTCGCCGAGAGCGGCGTCGGCAAGCTCGCGCGCGTCACCTGGAAGGCCGCCGGGACGTAGGGCCCCTCTCTGCCCATGCGCCGCATCCCCTGGCTCGGCTGCCTGCTGATCCTGGCCACGCTCCTCGCGGCGCGCACGCGAGCGCAGCGCGTGGGTCCGGACGCTGCCGTCGGCACGCCTGACCAGCGTCTGGCGGCCGCGATTGAATTCGACTCGACGGGCACGTTCGTCCCCGGCGAGGGGTTGACGACGCACGTCCGCCTGTCGTGGACGGGGACCGCGGCGTTCATGGCCCGCCGCGTTTACGCCCAACGGTCAGCGGACGAGCTTGCGGCCGCCGTCGATCTCGAGGCGGCGCGATCGGCATTCTTCAACTACACCATCACCGGCGGTCGCGTGACTGCGGGCGACACGGCGGATCTGCCCGGCGGCCTCGAATACGACGTGCAGGAGGTGATGCAGTTCGGCGTCGGCGGGCGCCCGTGGAGCTTCTACGTCCCGGTGCCGCGCGTGTTCCGGCGAATCCCCGTGACGCCGCAGGGCCTGATGCCGCCCCTGCACGATCCGCCGGCCGACGATGCCGAGAAGGTTGCGGCGGCGGTTCCGCCCCCAGGCCGGCTGCCCGTGGGCGACGTGGGCCGATGGACCGTCCGCGCCACCTACGCGCTGGCCGAAGGGATGTTCGCCGCCGCGCCCGAGGATCGGCACGTCGCCACGGACTTCGCGACCTTCGACTCCCGTTATTCGGTCGAGAATCGGACGGTTCGCCTCGAGCGCACGCTCGTCCTGCGCCAGCTGACGATCGATCCCTCGCGCGAGGCCGAGCTCGCGGCCTTCTACGAGGCCGTGGACTCGGACCGGCGGCAGGAGTTCCTGATGTCGCCGTACCCACCGGGCCAGGCGACGCCCGCGGATCAGCTCAACGAGCAGGCGCTGGCCGACATCGATGCCCGTCGCTTCGGCGAGGCGCTGCCGGCGCTCGATCGCGCGACGGCGCTCGAGCCGCGTCATCGCTGGGCCTGGTACAACCTGGCGGTGACCGAGCTCTATCTGCACGAGGCGCAGGCGGCCGTCGGCGCCGCCACGCGTGCGCTCGAAGCCGACCCGTCGAATCCGTATGCCCGCGTGGCGCTCGGGCAGGCCCTCGACCTCGACGGCCGCGTCGAGGACGCCGAGCGCACGCTGCGCGAACAGGTGGAGAAGACGCCGTGGTCGGTCTGGGCCCTCCACTCGCTGGCGCGGTTCTACGCCTCGCACAACCGCCCGGCCGAGAGCGCCGGCTGCTGGAAGCGATCGCTCGAGGCGGCGCCGAGCGATACGGCCGCGACCCTTGCGCTGAGCCGCGTGTACCTGGAGGCGGGGAAGCCGGACGAGGCAGCCCACGTCCTCCGGACGCACCTCGAGGCCGCATCGGATCCGCTGGCATTCAACGCCGCGGCGTTCGAGCTCGCCGAGCGAGAGGTCGAGCTCCCGCTGGCCGCGTCGCTCATTGACGACGGGCTCGACGCGCTCGTCGCGCGCACCGGGGGCCGCTCGGCGACCGGCGAGCGCATGGATCCGCACGAGGCGACCGGGTATCTCGCGGCCATGTGGGACACGGCCGGCTGGGTCGCCTACAAGCAGGGCCAGTATGCGCACGCGGCGGCGTGGTTCCGCGCGGCGGCCGGCCTCTCGCGCGACGCCGAAATCGTGCAGCACCTGCAGCAGGCCAGCGCCGCGATCGACGGTCCCCGCGTCACGGCCGAGCACCCGGTAGACGCCGGCCTCAAGGGCGAGTCGGCGAGCTTCCACGATCCGCAGGCGCCGGACTGGAAGGGCGACGTGCAGCTGGTGCACGACCGCCTGGGCCAGGTGCTCGACGTCCGGGGGACCGGCGGAGCGCCGGTCCCCGAACGGATCGTGGCCGACCTCAAGACGCAGTCGCTGCCGTTCGTCCGGCCGCCCGACGAGCGCGACTACATGGTGGAACGGCGCGCGACGATCGCCTGCCACCACGAGCACTGCTCGCTCGCGATCGCCATCGATCACTGACGACGGCCATCGACCATCGTCGCGCGCCCTTGACTCTTGCACGCCATCGGGCGCATGCTTAGCCAGCTTAGTGAGTTGACTTGGCATGAGCCGAACCGACACGCTCCAGGGGGCCCTGCCGCTCCTCGTGCTCACCCTCCTCGATCGGCGCGGGCCACTGCACGGCTACGCGATCGCGTCCGGCATCGAGACCCTGAGCGACGTGCTGCGCGTCGAGGAGGGTTCGCTCTATCCGGCGCTTCACCGCATGGAAGAGTCGGGCTGGGTCAAGGCGGCCTGGAAGACGACGAGCCACAACCGGCGCGCGCGCGTGTACGACATCACGGCGGCGGGCCGCCGGCAGCTCGAGGCTGAGGAGTCGCGCTGGCGTGCCGTCACCGCCGCGATCGGCCACGTCCTGAAACACGCCTGACAAGCGGCCTGTATAGGAGCGCGCCATGTCCTGGCTGTCGCGTGTCGCCAACGTGTTTCGCTCGAGCCGGCTGAACGACGAGCTGGACGAGGAGCTCCGGTTCCACGTCGAGGAGCGGGCGCGCCAGCTGATGGCGGACGGGATGAGCCGGGCCGATGCGTACCGCGAAGCCAGGCGCCGCCTCGGCAACGCCGGGGTGCTTCGGGAGCGGAGCCGCGACGTGAAGCTGCTGGCCGGCCTCGACGCCCTGATCCGCGATCTGCGGTTCGGGCTGCGCATGCTCCGTCGGGATCGCGTGGTGTCGGCCGCGGCCATCGCCTCGCTCGCGCTCGCAATTGGCGCCTGCACGGCGGCCTTCGCGCTGGTGGACGCGCTGATCCTGCGCCCGTTGCCGGTGCGGGATCCGTCGAGCCTCGTGTCGCTCGGAGTGCTCGAAACGGCCGGGCACGGCCGCACGTCCTTCAACTATCCCCTCTACCAACGGCTCTGCGACGCGGCCCGTGGCCGCGTCGAGCTGGCCGCCTTCAGCTACCAGCAGCGGGAGCGCGTGACGGTCGACGGGAGCGCCGACGAGGAACCTGTCTACGCGCAGTTCGCGACGGGTAATGCGTTCGATCTGCTCGGCGTGACACCCGCGCTCGGACGCGTCCTGGTGCGGGAGGACGACAGCATGGCCGGTGGCCGCCAGGTGGCGGTCCTGAGCCACAGCTACTGGCGGCGCCGGTTTGGCGGCGACGCGGCGGTGCTCGGCCACCGCATCACGCTGGACCGGAAGGCGTACGAGATCGTCGGCGTCGGGCGCGAGGGCTTCACGGGCGTGGAGCCGGGCATCCGCACCGACTTCTGGGTTCCGCTCACCTCGACGAGGACGCCGGAGTCCCTGACCGAGGGGGGGTGGCACTGGTTCAAGGTGCTCGGCCGCCTCGCCCCGGGACACACCCCCGAGGAGGTCCGCGAGACGATGCAGCCGGTCCTGCTGCACTTCCGCCAGGAGCAGGTGGCCGCCCGCTGGCGGCCCGGCATGCCGACCGAGGGACGCGACCGGTTCCTGCAGGGGCGGATGCAGGTCCGGTCCGCCCCGAACGGTCTCTCGGACCTGCGCGTCAGCTTCGAGCGTCCCCTGTGGATCCTCGCCGCCGTCGTCGCGCTGGTGCTGCTGCTCGCCTGCTCGAACCTGGCGAACCTGATGCTCGCGCGGGCCGCCGCCCGCGGCCGCGAAATGGCGCTGCGACTGTCGCTCGGCGCGGCGCGCGGCCGGCTCGTCCAGCAGATGCTCGTCGAGGCGGCGGCGATCTCCGTCGCCGCCGTTGCGCTCGGCGCCGCTTTTACGTGGCTCGCGGCGCCGGCGATCGTCTCCCTGCTGGCGCCAGCCTCCGCGCCCGCGTACCTGGACCTGCACTTCGACTGGCGCCTGCTGGCGTTCCTGGCATCCGTCGGCACGCTGGCGACGATTGCATTCGGGCTCGTGCCCGCGCTTCGCGCATCGTCGGCCTCACCGATCGACGCGCTGAAGACGGCAGGGGGCCGACTCGCCTCCCGGGCTCGGCTGCTGCGGCCTCTCGTCGCGTTGCAGATGGCTTTCAGCCTCACCGTGCTGGTCGTGGCCGGCGTGCTGCTGCTGTCGTTCAATCGGCTGGTTCATGTCGATGCGGGCTTCCAGCCCGAGGGCGTGACGCTCGTCGACCTGGCCCTGGTGAACCCGGACGAGGGCGGCCGCGGCAGGGATGCGGCGCTGATGCTGCTCGATCAGGTGCGCGCGCTCCCCGGCGTCTCGGCGGCAGGGATCTCGAAGTGGCCCCTCATGAGCGGAGCCGGCTGGAACGGCTGGGTCCGCGTACCGGGACGGCCGCCGGACGATACCGACGTGTACTTCCTCGAAGTCACGCCAGGCTTCGTCGACACGATGCGGATCCGCCTGCTGGCGGGCCGCGATCTCACGCGACAGGATTTCGATGCGGCGGGCGAGGGTCCCGTGCTGGTGAACCAGGCGTTCGCCCGCCTGTATTTTCCGGGCCCGGGCGCCGTCGGCCGGCAGTTCTCCCGCACGGAAGGCACTCCATCCGGATCGCGCGACGTTGCGCAGCGGATCGTCGGCCTGGTGGCCGACGCGAAGTACAACGATCTCCGCGAGGCGACGCCGCCTATGGTGTATCTGCCGCTCCGCGGCCCGCAGCAGGGCGATCAGCTGATGATGAGAGGCGGCACGCTCGAAGTGCGATCGACGGCGCCCGACGAGGCGCTCGCCTCCGCCGTCCGTGCCATCGCCGCGCGTGTGAGCCCGCCGATGAAGGTCGCCAGCATCACGCGGCAGTCCACGCTCGTCACCAACACGATGCTGCGCGAGCGGCTGCTCGCGCTGCTCTCCGGCTTCTTCGCCTTGGTCAGCCTCGCCCTCGCCGGCGTCGGGCTCTACGGCGTCCTGAGCTACTCGGTCGTCCGGCAGACGCGCGAGATCGGCATCCGCATCGCCCTGGGTGCCACATGGCGCAGGGTCGTCAAGGGTGTGCTCGCCGGCCTCGTCGGACATGTCACGGCCGGCCTGATCGTCGGGCTCGGCACCGGTCTGTGGCTGTCGCGGTTCCTGACGACGCTCCTGTACGAGGTCCAGCCCGGCGACGCGGCCACCATCCTCCTGCCGCTCGCCCTGCTCGTCGCTGTAGCCGCGGCGGCGGCGCTCGTTCCGGCCCGCCGCGCAGCGGGCGTGGATCCGATCGTCGCCCTCCGCGAGGAGTAGCTCGCGGCCAGGCGAACCTCAGCAGTAGGTACTGCGGCGATTTCGGCTATTCCCACGGCGGTTCAGCGCGGGTAGGATGTGAGGCCACTCACATGCTCTGCACCGCCATCCTTTCGTCCCGCCGGCTGGGCATCGTCATCGCCGTCGCGATGCTGGTCCAGCGGCCGCTGTACGCGCAGGGGCCGCCGCCGGACTCCCGCCAGGCCGTACTCGTCGCCGAGCAGGCCGAGAAGGCCGCGCGGCTCCACCCGTATGTCCCCGCCCGGGCCGAGGCGTTCGTCACGATGGCCGAGGAGAAGTTCCTCGGCGGCCGCGTGAAGTGGCACCCGTTCTTCGACAGCGCCTATGCGGGCGGCGGATTCACGGTCGGCGCCGGATACCTCAGCCATCTCGGCGGCTACAACTCGTTCGACGTCCGCGGCAGCATCACGCTCACGGGATACAAGCGGATCGAGGCCGAGTACCGCGCACCGCGGCTCTTCGACCGCCGCGGCGTCCTGTCGGTGATCGGCGGCTGGCGCGAGGCCACTCAGGTCGGCTTCTACGGCATCGGCACGGCGAACACCTCCAAGGGCGACCGTGCGAACTACAACTTCAGTCAGCCGTATGCGTCGGCGACGCTATCCGTCCGCCCGACGCGCCGGATCCTGCTGCTCGGCGGCGGACTCGAGCTGACCCGCTGGACGCAGTCGGAAGGCGCCGGCTCCTTCCCGCCGGTCGAGGACGTGTATCCGCCCGGCACGCTGCCCGGCCTCGACGCCAGCCCGACCTACGTGCACACCAGCGGGACGGTGGCGATCGACTGGCGCGACTCGCCCGGCTACTCGAAGCGCGGCGGCTACTACGCAGTGACGGCTCACGACTACGCCGACACGGACGACGCCTACAGCTTTCGCGAGGTGGACTACGACGTGATCCAGCACGTGCCCATCTTCCGCGAGGCGTGGGTCCTCTCGCTGCGCGCCCGCGCCGAAACGACGTACACGACCGGTGAGGCCACCGTGCCGTTCTTCATGATGCCGTCGGTGGGGGGCGGCTCGAGCCTGCGGGGCTTCTCCAGCTGGCGCTTCCGCGACCGCAACAGCCTGCTCCTCTCGGCCGACTGGCGCGTGCTCGTCAACCGCTTCGCGGACCTGGCCCTCTTCTACGACGCGGGCAAGGTCACCGCACGCCGCTCCGATCTCGACCTCGATCACCTCAAGAGCGACTACGGCATCGGGCTCCGATTCCACGGCGCCCTGGCCACGCCGCTCCGGGTGGACGTGGCGCGGAGCAACGAGGGGACGGCGCTCGTCTTTTCCGCCAGCGCCGCCTTCTGAGGGATCCGATACGATGACGCCGCGCGTGTCCCCCTTCGCGACCACGGCCAGGCGGGCCGGCGCCCTCGTGGCTGCCGCGCTCGCCCTGGCGGCGCTGCTCACCGTCCCCGCGCGCACCGCGGGTCCACGCTTCTTCGACGACGACCCCCTTCAGCGCGAGCCGGCATCGCAGGACGCCTCCGGCGTCGCGCCGTGGGACATCGATCTGATCTACGACCTCTCCTACAACCTGTTCGTGGTGGCCAGCCGGAAGCCGTCCGGGCTGAAGGCCGGCAACGTCAACACCGTGGACGAGGTGCCCGACTCCACGTGGTTCAGCAACCGCATCGGCAGGAGCGACCTGCCGGTCGAGGACGTCGTGCGCGGACCGAACGTGGACGATCCGCCCGACCCGTCCGCGTGGACGATCGTCCGCGAGAAGTCCTCCGGGTTCGCGCCGGGATTCACCGCCCGCGACGCGAAGGGCCAGACGTGGTTCCTGTCGTTCGACCCGCCGTCGAATCCCGAGGGCGCCACCGCCGCACTCGTGATCGCGACGAAGATCTTCTGGGCCCTGGGGTACAACCAGGTGGAGTACTTCCTCACCACCTTCGACCCTGCCAGGGTGACCCTCGATCCGGGCGCGACGATGCGCCGGCCGTCCGGCAAGCGAACGCCGTTCACACGCGGCGACCTGGCCGCGGTGCTCGGCCGCGCGGCGCGCAATGCCGACGGCAGCTACCGCGTGGCGGCCGGGCGGCTGCTGCCGGGGAAGGTCCTCGGCGGCTTCCGGTATCAGGGCACGCGGCCCGACGACCCCAACGACATCGTGCCCCACGAGCATCGCCGCGAGCTGCGCGCACTGCGCGTGTTCGGCGCGTGGACGAACCTCACCGACATGAAGGCCGGCAACACGCTCGACACGCTGGTCACCGAGCGGGGGCACGCCGTGGTGCAGCACTACCTGCAGGACGTCGGCTCCACCTTCGGCATTGCCGCCAACGGCCCGCACGACTGGGACGAGGGCTGGGAGTACCTGCTCGACCGGGAGGGCTCCCGGCACCGGCTCCTGACGCTCGGATTCTGGCTCAGCCCCTGGCAGACGGCGCACTACGAGGAGTACCCCGCCGTGGGCCGTTTCGAAGGCGACGCGTTCGATCCCGAGGCATGGAAGCCGCACGTGCCCACCGCCGCCTACGTCGAGATGCGGGACGACGACGCGTTCTGGGCCGCCCAGCGGGTGATGGAGTTCAACGACGGCCTGATCCGCGCGATCGTCAAGACGGGTGCCATCTCGAGGCCCGAGGCCGAACAGTACCTGGGCGACGTGCTCATCAAGCGGCGCGACAAGATCGGGCGTGTCTACCTGACGAAGATCAACCCGATCTCGAGCCCCGCCCTGGACGCCGACGGCACCCTGACCTTCGTCAACGAGGCGACCAGCCACGGATTCGCGCCGGTGCCCAGGCAGTGCACGGCCGACTGGTTCGCGTTCGACAACGCCACGGGCGAGTCGCGGCCCATCGGGCAGACATCCGGCGCGGGCGAGCGCCTCGCGGCGCCTTCGGGACTCCCGTCCGGCGCGGGCGCCTACCTTCGCGTGGACCTCGCCGCCGACGAGCCTGGCCACCCGTCCTGGAAGCGGCCCGTGCGCGCGTTCTTCAAGCGGGATGGCGCCGGATGGAGGCTCGTCGGCTTCGAGCGGACTCCCGAGTCGTGATGCGGTGGATCACTGCTGTGCCGTTGTGGATCGTCGGCGCGATCCTGGTGCTTCAATCGCCGATTCAGGCACAGACCGCCGACTCACCATTGCCAGTGTCGATGGACCGGATTCGCAGAGCTCTGACACAAGAGCCGCCGCCTCTGCAGCTTCCCGCCTCCTCAGACGGCGGACCGACATTCCGCATCGAAGTCCGGCAGCGGCCTTTCGTTCTGCAGCCCGCCGAGGAGAAGCCCTTCGATCCCAGCTTCGGATTGCCGTCACTTGGAGAACTGTTGCTGGACGGCATCGACAAGATCCGATCGGCTGCGCACCACCGCGCTGAGCGGGGAGCGCGGAAGGAAGTGGAAGAGGCCCTCGCGGCGTTCTGCGCGGTCAACGAGTGCCCAACGCGTCACACCGACAAGTAACGCTCCATCGAATTGTGCCCTTCGTGCCCTTTGTGCCCTTTGTGCCCTTTGTGCCCTTTGTGCCCTTTGTGTTCTTCGTGTTCTTCGTGTGCTTTGTGCCCTTTGTGTTCAGTGTGACTTCGTGCCCTTCGTGTACACCCAGTCGTTCGCTCCCCGTCCGTTGTCTCCCGGTACGCGGATGCGGGTCGTGGCGCTGTCGCCGCGGGCGAGGATCTGGACCATCACGGGGGCCTCGTCTCGGGCGGGATTGATCCAGCGGGCATCCCCGCCCGCGAAGCGGTCCGGAATCGTCAGCTCGCGCTGGCCGCCGGTGCCGTCCGAGGGAACGTAGAGGACGAGCGTGCCGTCGGATGCGGTTGCCGCGCTGACCGCGGGCTGTCCGGGCGCAGCCGGGCCGAGCCTGTCGGCGTCCTCGACCGGCGCCAGCAACCCGCGTGCGCTGTCCTGGAAGAACCGGGCGAGGCGCGCCATGTCGCGTGAGCCGGTCCCGTCGAGCGCCTCCTGCCAGGTGGCGGTGAACGGAAACAGCGTCGGCCCGTCGAAGTGCCAGATCGGGTTGTTCCCGAAGAACTGCCCGGCCGCGCCGGCCAGCATGGCCGCCCAGGCCTGCCGCCTGACCTGCGACGGCGTCACGTCGTGCTCGCCTTCGTAGGTGCTCTCGATCAGGACGAACGGACGGACGGGCCTGGCGTCGTACGCCGCGCGCAGCTCGGGAATCAGGTCGGGCTTGTAGCTGTACACCGTCTCGACGTCGATCCACGGCCGATCGCCGTAGGTGTCGAGGGCCGTCGTCTGGCCGCCGTGCGCCGTCATGATCTGGGTCGCCCCGCCTTCCTCGAGGCCCGCGACGAGCTCCTCGGCCACCCACCGGTCAGCCGGCTGCAGTGCGAAGTCGCCGCCGAGCATCCACACGATGTTCGGCAGGTCCTTGAACGTGGACCCGACGACGCGCCCGTACTGTCGCAGCGCCGCGGGCCCGGCGGTCCGGATCTCCCTGAAGAAGCCCTCGTCGCCGCCATCCCACCCCAGGTAGGCCGGGCACAGCCACACCGAAAGGCCGCGCTGTCCAGCCGCCTGCACGACGGCGTGGGCAATGGCGAAATACTCCGGGTTGGGATGCCCGAAGTCGCCCGGCGCGAGGAACGGCCGGACGCCGGCGCGGTTGGCCGGCGCGTTGGTGGCGAACTTGTGCTCGATGAGATTGACGATCAGGGCCGTGAAGCCGCGGCCGGCGCGATCGTCCAGGTAGCGGGCGGCATCGGCGGCGTCCAGCTGCGCGACGAGCGACCACGCCGCGTCGCCCACGACGAGGAACGGGTGGCCCGCCCGATCCTCGAGATGCCGGTGATCGGCAGCCACGCGGAGGGGGAAAGCCGGCGGCGTGTGGCCGGGCGAGGCCGCAATCATTGCGCACGCGAGGACTGCGAGGACGGGCCTGCTCGTCGGCATCGGATCCGATTTCGGTTTGGCGGTACGAGTGACTATACTCGCCGCCGATGTCCCTGGCACCCGGCACGCGACTCGGAACCTGCGAGATTGTGGCCCCCCTCGGCGCCGGCGGAATGGGCGAAGTCTACCGCGCCCGCGACACGGCCCTCGGCCGCGACGTGGCCGTCAAGGTCCTTCCCGCCGGCGTTGCGGCCGATCCCGACCGCCTGCGACGCTTCACGCAGGAGGCGCAGGCCGCCGCGGCGCTCAACCACCCGAACATCCTCGCCATCTACCACGTCGGCGACGAGGACGGGACTCCGTACATCGTCTCGGAGCTGCTCGAGGGCGAGACGCTGCGCGACCGCCTGAAGGCAGGCGCGCTGCCGGTCCGCAAGGCCGTCGACGTCGCGAGCCAGGTGGCGCATGGTCTCGCGACGGCGCACGAGAAGGGCATCGTCCACCGGGATCTGAAGCCCGAGAATCTCTTCCTGACCAGGGACGGCCGCGTCAAGATCCTCGACTTCGGCCTCGCCAAGCTGATGAGGCCCGACGAGGGGACGGTGCCCGGCGAGCACGCCACCGTCACCGCGGGCACGGGCGCCGGCATGGTGCTGGGAACGGTCGGCTACATGTCGCCGGAGCAGGTGCGCGCGCAGGCGGTGGACGGTCGCACGGATCTGTTCAGTCTGGGAGCAATCCTCTACGAGATGGTCTCGGGCCAGCGGGCGTTCCACGGCGAGACGCCGGCCGACACGCTCAGCGCGATCCTGCGCGAAGAGCCGCAGGCCCTGACCGCCACCATGGCCTCGGTCCCGCCCGCCCTCGACCGCATCGTCCGTCATTGCCTCGAGAAGAATCCGTACGAGCGGTTCCAGTCGGCCCGCGACCTGGCCTTCGATCTCTCGGAAGTCTCGTCGCTCTCGTCGCCCTCGTCCAGCGTCAGCGGCATGACGCGGGCGCCGGCGCGTCCTGGCCGGTCGCGCCGGACGGCCGCCATGGCGGCGGTCGCGGTGGTGGCGCTCGCGGGGATGGCGGCCGCCGGGTGGTGGGCGCACGCCCCGATCTCCGCCGCGCAGCCGATCTACCAGCGGCTCACGTTCCGTCGCGGCACGATCCTCCGCGCGCGGTTCGGGCCGGACGGCAAGACGATCGTGTACGGCGCCGCATGGGATGGCGCGCCGCCGGAGACCTTCGTGGTCACACCGGACAGCCCGGAGTCGCGTTCGCTGGGCCTGCCGCGGTCCGACGTGTACGCGGTGTCGGCGTCGAGCGAGATCGCGTTGTCGATCAGGAACGAGTATCCGTTCCCGCCGGTGGCGGGCACGCTGGCGCGCGTCCCCGTCCTCGGCGGCGCCGCACCCAGAGAACTGCTCGGGCACGTGGAGTTCGCCGACTGGGGTCCCGGCGACTCGCTGGCGGTCACGCTCGACACAGGCGTGGGCGATCGGCTCGAATACCCCATCGGCTCCGTGCTGTACGAAGTGCCCGGCCCGATTCACGAGATCCGCGTCTCGCCGGACGGCGAGCGCGTGGCGTTCACCGAGATCCTCGACGGACACTCCGCGGTGTCGGTCGTGGACCGGACGAAGCAGAAGTCGGTGCTGGCGCGCGACCTGCTCGGCGTCGGCGGCCTGGCCTGGCACGGCAACGGCGAGATTCTGGATGGCGGCCAGGACCGCCGAGTCCGGCAGCGGGTTGTATGCCGTCACGCGGTCGGGATCGCTGCGGCTGCTGCTCCGCCTGCCCGGTCCCGCGCGGCTCGAGGATCTGGCGCCGGACGGTCGCGCGCTGCTCGCGACCGGGACCACCCAGGGAGGCATCCGCTACCACCGCGCGGACGGGAGTCAGGAGCAGGACCTGTCGTGGCTGGACGAGTCGGTACTCGCGGATCTCTCCAGGGACGGTCAGTGGCTGCTCTTCAGCGAGCTTGGCGAGGCGGGAGGATCGGAAGGCGCCGTGTACATGAGGAAGGCGGATGGCTCGTCCGCGGTGAGGCTTGGCGACGGCGCCGCGCTGGGCCTGTCGCCCGATGGCCAGTGGGCGCTTGCGGTGACGCGGACCAGGCAGCACCTGCGACTGCTGCCCGTGCGGGTCGGCGAGCCGCGGACGCTGCCCGGCAGTTTCGCGCGCTACTGGGTCAGCTCGTGGCTGCCGGACGGACGCGTGCTGGTGGGTGCGATGGAAGCGGGCCACGACCCGCGGTACTACGTCCAGGCCGTCGATGGGCCGCCGAAGCCAGTCTCGCCCGAAGGGCTGTTCTCGCCGGCCGCCGTGTCGCCGGACGGCCGCCACGCGATCGCGGTCCTCAAGGGCAAGGGCCTGATGCTCAGCGTCGACGGAAGTGCGCCGCAGCCGGTCGCCGGCCTTGGCGCTGGCGACACGCCGGTTCGATGGGCGGCCGACGGGCGATCGGTCTTCGTGGTGCGCAACGAGCCGGACCTGAGCGTCGCCGTCACCCGGCTGGATCTCGCGACGGGCACGCGCACGCCATGGCACGTCATCGCGCCCACCGACCGCGCCGGCCTCGTCGGCGTGTCTGGCGTGCGAATTGGCGCCGACGAGCAGTCGTACGCGTACTCCTATTCCAGGCGGCTCGGCGAGCTGTACCTGGTCACGGGCCTCCGTTAGAACCCGTTCACTCCGCCCTGAGCGCGCTCGTGACGTCCACCCGTGACGCCCGTCGGGCGGGCACCACGCACGCCAGGGTGGCGGCGATCGCGAGCAGCGCCACCAGTCCCACGTAGGTGATCGGATCGGTCGGCGTGACGCCGAACAGGAGGGACGTCATCAGCCGCGAGAGCCCCAGCGCCGCGGCGACGCCCAGGGCCAGGCCCGCCGCGACCGGCCGCAGCCCCTGCACGACCACGAGCCGCAGCACGCTGGTCCCCGTGGCGCCCAGCGCCATACGGACGCCGATCTCCGCCGTCCGCCTGGCGACGCTGTAGCTCAGCACGCCATAGACGCCCACGAGCGACAAGAGGAGCGCGACGCCCGCAAAGCCGGCCAGCAGGCCGGCCACCAGGCGGCGCGACCCCACCGAGGCCGACACAATCGAGTCGAGCGACCTGGCGTCGGCCACCGGAACGGACTTGTCGAGCCCTCCGGCCACCTGTCGCACCAGCGGGACGAGGGTGTCCGGCGGCGTCGTCGTGTGCACGACGAGCACGGCGGACGACCAGCCCGACCCGTAGTAGGGGATGTACACCGCGAGCGTCGGGTCGCTGGTGAGGCCCCGCTCGCGCATGTTGCCCACGACGCCCACCACGATGCCGGGCCGATCGCCCTGGCCCTTCCAGAGAATGATGTTCCGGCCGACCGGATCCACGCCTGGCCACAGCTGATCGGCCAGCCGCTGGCTGACGACGACCGTGATGGTCTTGTCGATGCGATCGCTCGCCGTGAACACCCGTCCGCGGCGCAGAGGGATGCCCATCGTCCGGAAGTAGTCGCTGGTGACCAGGCGCCAGCTCGCCCAGGGCACGTCCTTGGGATTCGGATCCTCTGGGGACGCGAAGCCGAGCCCGGTGCTGCCCGGCGACAGCGGGCGCCCCGACACGACGGCCGCCGACGACACGCCGGGAATCCGGGCGACGCCTGCGAGCAGGGCCTGGAGGAACGCCGCCCCGCGCTCGCCGGTCTTGTCGTTCGGATCGACCGGCATGTTCACCGACATGAGGACGCGGT
>CAWIMD010000002.1:0-1712627 GCA_963837165.1 Vicinamibacteria bacterium | reverse complement strand
AGGCCAAGGTGGACATCAGCTACGCGTCGCGGATGGTGGAGTGGCTGTCGCGCGAAGCCCTGCTCGAGCGCCGACCGCGTGGACCGGTGACGACGGTAGCCAAGGCGCCTTGATCCGCCGGTGGGCGCAAGATTACGAGGTCCTGACCAGTAACGATGCACGTAGCTACCTCGATCCGCGCGGCGTTGAGAATCTCGTTCGAGCACTCACAGAAGGCGCAATTCGCGGCAGATACGCACTCACGGCTCGATCACAGCCAACCGAATCGCACCGATCGCTCCGGCGCGTCTCGCAATGCTGTACATTGATGACGTCGAATCTGCGGCGGCTTTGCTGACGGTTGACTGGCGGATCTCGGCGCAAATGTGATTTTCCTAGCCCCGTTTGATGACGTCGTTTTTGAGCGGACCTGGAAAGACCGAGGCCTGACCATCGTCGCGGTGAGTCAGGCAGCGGTTGATCTCATGACCGGCCCCGGACGCGTCCCCAGTGAGGCGGAGGCGATTCTTGAGCGGCTGTCGGAAAAGACAGCGTGATCGAGCCACTCTGCTGTTGCTGCGCGTTGCGCTGTGCCGTCCCGGCGCGCATCGCCGGACGATTGGAGAGTCGATCTCATGCGGACGTCGCTACGAGAGAGCTGACGTGACGGCACATGTGCCGCTGGTCGTTGTCCTGGCCGGTCCCAACGGTGCCGGCAAGAGCACCAGTACTCCATATCTGCTCAAGGACGCTCTCGCGGTTGACGAGTTCGTGAACGCCGATACGATCGCGCAGGGACTGTCCGCGTATCGGGCCGATGCGGCGGCCGTGACAGCCGGGAAAGTCATGCTCGAACGCTTACGCGTGCTGGCGAGCTTGCGGTCGGGACTTCGCGTTTGAGACCACGCTAGCAGGGCGGTCGCATGCACGCTGGCTCCGGGAACTTCAAAGTCGCCGGGTACCGCACTCATTTGATCTTCCTGTCATTGCCGTCGGCGGAATTGGCGGTCGCGCGTGTTGCGGATCGCGTTCGGCGCGGCGGTCACCACGTTCCGGACGCAGTCGTAAGGAGACGGTTCGTCGCCGGGTTGAGAAATCTCTTTTCTATCTATATGCACGCGGTTGACGCGTGGACCATCTACGACAACGCCGACGTCATCAGCCCGCGCCTTGTGGCGTCTCGAGCCTTTGGCGCGGCTACAATAGTTGCTGATGCTGAGGCATGGGAATCCCTGAAGGAGTTGCAGGCATGACCATTCCCAATTCGGGCCCGACTCCCGCCGAGCGCGTCGGTGATCTTGATCGGATAGAGCGCGCGCTCCGCGCGGCCGTCCGTGATGCGCTTCAACGCCATAAACGGGACGGCGATCCAGTCGCTGTGTGGCGGGACGGGCGAGTCGTCTGGCTGTCACCGATCAGATCCCAACTGCGGGCGACGAATCGAGCGACGGCAAGGAAAACGGCACGACCTAAGAAGTGCGATATTGAGCCCGTCGCTCCGGCAATTGCCGCTCATTGGAAGCGCGCCGGGCGGGTCAAGACCGCGCAGCGCCGAAGGGCAGTCTTGACGCGCCCAAGCGCTTCCGAATAATCAATCACCGGAGCGACGCGCAGGCGGACCGATCAGCGCGTATGTGGCCGCTCAAATGCGGCATGTGTCAACTCGATCGGACTCGCACCTTTCAGCGGCAGAATCGGCGTCTGCGCGAGGAACCGCATCAGGTCCTCTGGCGACTCCGGTTCATCCCGGTTCGCGTTCCCGTGCTGCGCCATGAAGGCGAAGTCATTGAGACGTTCCCAACAAGCTGCGATTGTTCGTTCGCCTGAACGAGATTTCAGACATTCTCGAGCGCTCGTCGGCGATGTCTTCCGCACCGACGCCGGCGGCGGCGAGCACGTCGCACACCGCGTCCGGAAACACGGCCTCGAGGCGCTTCGCTTCGCGAATCGGAATGACGACCGGAAGCCGCGATCGTTCGCTGTTCGGGCCGTGTCAACGTCTTTGAGACAACCTGATTCAGAATTTACTGTAGCGACTCCATCGACGTGATCATCGGGATCGCCGGAGCGCCGATGATGAGTTGTGGCCCTCGAATGTCCCCCATGCTGCGGGTCGGCCGGGGTCACGATCGTCGATCCTGGGGCATCCTGGCCGGTCGATTTCGCCGGCGGATTGATCCAAACCGCGTGCGGCAGGATTTCGAGGCGCGGCGGGCCCTGCACGAAGCGCTCGGGATGCGCCGCGTAGGCGGCCAAGCGCGTACGGTGACGGACCTCGAGGATCGCGGCGGCGCGCCCGTAGTGGACGTCGGCCGGCGTGAGATAGCTCAGGCCGCTGTGATGGTGCGCGTCGTTGTACCACGCGAAGAGATCGTGGCTCACGCGGCGGCCGTGTTCGATCGATGCCGAACCGATCCGGAAACTCCGGCCGATATTTGAACGTGCGGAATTGCGCTTCGGAAAACGGATTGTCGTTGCTCACGCGAGGCCGCGAGTGACTCGCGTCGATGCTGAGGTCCGAGAACAGCTCGGCGACCAGCTTGCTTCGCATCGGCGCCCCGCGGTCGGCGTGGATCGTCAATTGGTGCGGGCCGATCCCTTGCTTGAGGCACGTCGCTTCGATCAGGCGCTGGGCCAGGCGGGCGTTTTCGTGCGCCGCGACCATCCAGCCCACGACGTAGCGGCTGAACAGATCGAGGATCACATACAGCGAGTAATAGAGGTAGGGGATCGGCCCCTTCAGCTTGGTGATGTCCCACGACCAGATCTGATTCGGCGCCGTCGCGACGAGCTCCGGCTTCGCGTACGCCGGATGCCGCGCCTGGTCGCGCCGCTCCCGGACTTCCTGCGCGGCGTCGAGGATGCGATACATCGTCCGCGTCGAGCAGAGATACGTCTGCTCCTCGAGCAGCGTGGCCTGGACTTCGGCGGGCGATTGATCGACGAACCGCTCGCTGTGCAAGACGTCGAGGACGGCCTGCCGTTCCGCGGGGACCAGCGCGCGCGACGAGGGCGCGCGGACGGTCGGCGTCGAGGGCCGGGCGGGCTGTCGACGCCGATAGAGGGTCGCGCGCGCGAGACCGACGCTCTGACAGAGCGCCGAGGTCTCGCCGGTCGTGGTCACGGCTTCGATGGCGACCATCAGTCGGTCTCGTCGATGTCGAGGGGTTTCAGGGGGATCCCCAGGATCTCGGCAACTTTTTTTTGGAGGGTGATGATCGTCTCCGCCCGCGCCAGCTTGCGCTGCAGACGACGGTTCTCGACTTCGAGCTGTTTCACCCGCGGGTCGACCGGCTTGGGCACCGGTCCGCGCTTGCGCGCGCGGCCGGCGACGAGCTCGCCCTGCGATCGCGTTGCCGACGCCAGTTCAGACCAGGTGCGAGCTGTACAACCCTTCCCGACGCAACAGCGCCCCCAGCTCGCCGTGCTTCTTGCACGCGTCGGCTTCTTTGAGGATGCGCCGCCGGTACTCCGCGGTGAACTGTCGGCGTTGGACCTTCGCCGGCACTTCTGGGTCCGGCCTTACGGGCGCGGTGACGGAGGCGGCGGCTCCGGGTGCCCGGCGGGCACCCTCCGCCGCCGTGTCCTCAGACGACGGATCGATCGCAACGCTAGCTGGCATTCGGGACATCTCATCGCATCCTCCCCGCCCCTACACTAATCTCAACGCGGAGGTTGTCTCAGGGATTATTGGCACAGGGGGGATCGACAGCGTAATCCACATCACAATGCGCGGCACATCTGCGCGCGAATCGGGCGCCGTTTCGTGGCGACCATTCCGCGCCGTCAAGCGCGGGACTCATCGACGAAGACAGCGGGGCGTGAACGACCCCGGGGCCGCGCCTGGGCGGCATCCGCGGCGCCATGCCGGGGTCGTTCACGCCCCGTCTCTCACGCTGGACGGTGTCCCGCGCGCTCCGAGGCGCGGCAAAGACCGCCGCGCCGTCTGACGCAGAGTCGCCGACGCAAGTGCTCACTGTGAAAGCGCTTCGCTCGCCAGCGTCGACGCACAAATGCCTTACGTGATGACTGATGCAACCAAGGTCGACGGAGCGGAGGAAGGGGGCCGAGGCGGAGTCGCGGCCATCTCCCCCTTCTCGGCCCCTGTGGTCCGCCGATCGTCGAGAGCAACCAGGAGGGAGAGATGCCGGTACTGATGCGGTAGGACGACTGATTCGATTCTGCCGTTGCCGCCTTTGAGCGCGTGTCCAAGATCGGGAGACGAGGCGGCCTCCAACACGGAATCGCCCTCGGTTAACCAGCGACGGTAGAGCACCCCGAACCGCTCAGCCACGGTAGGCACGTAGGGCCAGGTCGAAGTCGGGCTGAACGCGGACGTGCGTCGGCCGTCGGAGCGGCGCGGCGTTGCTCGAAGTATGCGCGCAGCCGCTCGACGTGTTTCGGCGAGAGCACCTGCGAGAGCTCTGTGTGCGCCACCTTTAGATACGCCTTGTCGAGGCCGACCGGCCATGACGGGACGACGATTCGAAGGGTCCACGCGGGCAGGCTGCGGAGCAGGCTCTGCTGACGCTGAAGGAATGCCAGGAACCGCTGCGAGCAGGACTCCGTCGCGACGTACAGAAGCACGACGCGACCATCCGGATCGACGCCGACAGCCTGCTTGTCCTTGAAGAGCCGCACGTCGATCGAAAACCGCTGTGTCTTGTCTTCCGCAGTCACGAGATACTCGAATGTGGGCGTTTCGAGGACCGCGTCCAGGGTTGCGAGGCCATTGATGATTCGGTCTTGCGAAAGCGGCCGGCGGTGGCGGCTGTCGGTCTCGCCGATCGCCCGGTAGAGCGCCTTGTGGTGGATGTGGTAGACGTGTCCGCGGTTGTGAAGACAGGCGTACGCCGTGGCAAACCTGCGGCTCACCAGCTTGGCGAAATAGTTGCGCGTCTTCTGCCCATGGACGATGCCAGCGAAGGCGGTGTACTGCCGGAGCAAACAGACGCCCGAGTGCTGCATCACGAGCACGAGAAAACGCGCCTGCCGGTCACTGAATCCGAGCTTTGCGACAGCGGCAACGCGTTCCTGGGATTGCACTAGAACACCTCCTCGGCGAGATGTGGATCGAACGGCCGGCCGCGGCTACCGGTACGCGCCGTAACGCCGCGATAACGCGAGAATCCCGATCGCTTGACAGCCGCAGCGTGGGCGCCGTGGTAGTGAATCGTGGTCACCTCCACGTCGCGGTGGAGGTGGTGTCCGTCCGGGTCGAGGAAGTCGATCCGAACGTCTGGAAAATGGACGTGTCCATCGAAGTACGGCAGGTCGTGTTCGAGCGCCCAGCGCTCGATTTCACGCTCCGTTCGATCGGGCGGCCGTCGGCATCCGCGTCGCCTCGATCGCGCTCGTGGAGCCACTCCTGATACTCGCGTTTGAGCTCGTAATCAAGGGCGACGCGGTCGACGCGATCACCGCGTTCGAGAAGACGCTCGACTTCGTTCAGGTACGCCTGGAAGACCTGCGCGTCGTGCTCCAGTTCGCGAGGTTTGACGAGCCCGGCGTAGAACTCCTGGCGCCGCTCGTCCTCGCGCTGATCCTGATCTCGCGGATCGCGATCGTGTTCCCGCCGATGAGCCTCCAAGAGACTCTGCCCGCGGTCGGTCAGGAACACCGCAACGTCCCTCTGGCCAGGCATCCGAGCGGTGTCGACGAGACTCAGTTCGCGGAGGTGCCGGAGTTCGGGATTGCGCGCGTCCAGCGGCCGATCGTCGCGGTCGCGGAGGTCCTGGGCTGGGACAACTCGGAAGGCGCCGACAGTCGCCAGCGTGCGACTCTCCGAGCCACGCAGCGTGTAGTCGCGGTCGCCATCGAACACTCGCTCGCGATCGGGGCCGCGGGGCAGGTCGAGCTCGCGCAAGAACACGTCTCGCGGATCGTTGCGGTCGCGCTCACGCACGTCGCGGTCACGCGGATCCTCGTCGCGCTCTCGGGGATCCTCAGCGGTTCGAGGGTCATGCTCGAGCATGGCCGGCCCCTCGCGAGGAAGACGCTGCCACGCGTCGCCGTGTGTGACCGTTCTTGGCGGCTGGATTCCAACAACCGCCATCATTTGCATCACTTAGCTGCGATATTGGTGGGCCCACTTTTGGGCCCACCCTGAGGCGAAAAGTGGTGATTGACGGCGACGTGGGGCAGATCGCGAGTACCGCTGAGGATTCAGCTAACTCGCGATCGTTGTTCGTGTTGTGGAGATTTCTGAGTGAAGTGGTCGGGGCGACTGGATTCGAACCAGCGACCCCCTGCGCCCAAGGCAGGTGCGCTACCAGGCTGCGCTACGCCCCGACTCCAAAAGCCTTTCAATTCTACCGCCCTTTGCCGGATCATTGGGATCCGCACCAATCCCCGCAGGGAGGCCGTCATGAGGGACCGCCTGGCCGTCGCCGTCCTCGCCGCCGCGCTTGCCGGATCCATCGCCTGCGACAGTGGATCGCCGACCGGCGCCAGTCGCGTGCCGGAGCCCGCGGTGACTGGCGCGCCGGGCGGCGCGGGCAGTTCCGGCAGCCCGAGCCTCGCGGTGGTCCAGCCACTGGCTCAGGCGCCCACGACCCTGGTCGCCGTCACGGCCGGCACCACCGGCACGTCCAACAACTACGTCGGCCAGTCGGTCACGATCCCCGGCCACGGCGCCTACAAGGATCTGCGGTTCAACTGGTACACCGTCGCCGGCAGCCCGACGGCCTTCGGCACGCTCTACCTCCTGGACCGGGAATACCTCGGCGCGCCAGAGGACCTCGGGCCGTCCACGCCCGGCTTCATCGCCCAGTCGGTCGATATCGACAGCGGCCAATACGTGTTCGACCCGAAGGTGAAAGTGAAGGGCGGCGCGACCTGCTGGTTCTACACCGACACCCAGGGCGCGTTCGTCACGGGATTCGCGAGCGACACGTACGCCGGCGGCGACATGTACGTCACGGGCATGCCGGCGCTGGACTTCCACCCAGAGCCGACGACCCCATCGGGCGCGTTCGTGGACGCGAACTTCAGGCTGGAGGCAGAGTAGCAGCGGCGGATCCGGCGGGAATTCTCCTTCGCCGCGCCGCTCAGGTGACATACTGGCGCCGCGCCAGCACGGCCGCCGCCACGCATGTCGCCGCACCTGCCCGCCCTCACGCTCGTCCGGTCGTCGCGCTCGTGTGGTCGGTGCCGCTGGCCTCGCTGGCCGTCGCCTGGACCAGCCAGTGGCACACCTGGCTCTGGCGCGACATCACGATCGCCCCCGGCAGCCAGCTCGCCACGTACGACTACGGCTGGTGGTTCTGGGTGCTCACCGCCGACCACTACGTGCTGATGGCGGTGGCCACGGTGGTCCTCCTTGCCGCCAGCCGGCGCGTGGCGGGCCCCTTCCGCGTGCCGCTGCTGGCCGTCGTCGCCGCCGTCGTCCTCCCCTGGATCGGCAACGTCGCGTACGTGTTCAAGCTGGGGCCCAAGCCTCCCCTGAACTGGCTGTCGATCTCGGTGATCGCTTCGGGATCGATCTTCGCCTGGATCGTCGGGCGCGAAGGACTGTTCGACCCGCTGCCGCGCGCGCGGGACGCCATCCTCGAGCGGATCGCCGACGGCGTCCTCGTGGTCGGTCCAACCGGAACGGTCCTGCACGGCGCCGGCGCCGAGCGCTGGCTCGACGTCTCGGCCGACATCGTCCGCGGCCGATGGAACGAGCCGGTGGGGCAGGTGTTCGTCATCCGCGACGTCTCGTCCCGCAAAGCAGCCGAACACGAGCGGGAGACGCTGATTGCCCATCTCGAGCACGCGCTCGGCCACATCCAGACCCTCGAGGGGCTGCTCCCCATCTGCGCGCATTGCAAGCGGATACGCGAGGAGACGGGCGGATGGGCATCGGTGGAGGATTTCCTCACGCGCCGCGCGCCGGTGGAGTTCTCGCACGGGATCTGCCCGGAGTGCATGCGGACGTTGTACGAGGAGAAATAGGCTGCAGGCGGTTCGGCCGAACTGAAAGTTCGGCCCTACGTACGATCCGGGTGCAGGACGCGCGCGACGGCGCGGCCCAGGTCGTCGAACGAGTGCGGCTTCGCGAGCATTCCGCGGGCGCCGGCCCGCCGGGCAGACGCCATGTCGTCTTTCCCCGCGTTCCCGGACGTCATGAGGATCGGGATGTCGGGCCGCAGCGCGAGCAGCTCGCGGACGCACTCGTAGCCGGAAATGCCGGGCATCGAGACGTCGGTGACGACCGCGTGGAACGCGTCGGGACTGGCCCTGAACGCGTCGAGCGCGCGGGCGGCGTCGGTGAAGCCGGCCACCTCGTACCCGAGCCGGCGCAGCATCCGCTCCGCCAGCCGCACGAGCGCCTGCTCGTCGTCCAGGTAGAGAATGCGCTCGCCGTTGCCCCGCGGCGTATCCGGTGCTGCAGCCGCGGGCTGTGCGGCTGACTCTGACGTGGAAGGGAAGTAGAGCCTGAACGTCGCGCCGGCCTCGGGCTGGCTCGTCACGGTCACCGCGCCGCCATGGCTGGCCATGATCCCGTGCACCACCGACAGGCCCAGGCCGGTGCCCTGCCCGGGCGGCTTCGTCGTGAAGAACGGATCGAAAACGCGGCTCAGCGCGTCCTTGCCCATCCCGGAGCCCGTGTCAGCCACGCTCACCCGCACGTAGCTGCCGGGCGCCAGCTCGGGCCCGGCCGCACCCTCGTCCACCTGCACGGCGTCCATCGTCACGTCCACGGACCCGCCCCGCGCGCCAATCGCGTGGGCCGAGTTCGTCACCAGGTTGACGACCACCTGGTGGACCTGCGTCGGGTCGGCCAGCGCCAGCGGCAGGTCCGGCGGCGCGTCGTGGCGGATGGCAATCATCGCCGGGATCGTCGCGCGCATCAGCTGCAGCGCCTCGGCAACCACGGGCCCCAGCGCCACGGCGCGGCGATCGAGATCCGCCGGCCGGCTGAAGGCGAGAATCCGCCGCACCAGCTCCGCGGCACGGATGCCGGCGCGCTCCACCTCTTTCATGTGCTCCACTGCGGGGTGGTCCGCCGGAAGCTCGGCGCACGCCATCGCCGTGTTGCCGACGATGGCCAGCAGCAGGTTGTTGAAGTCGTGCGCGATGCCGCCGGCCAGCACGCCCAGCGCCTCGAGCTTCTGCGACCGCAGCTGCGCCAGCTCGGCGCGCTTTCGGTCGGTGATGTTCGTGTGCGCGACGACGGCGCCCTGGCCAGCGGCGCCCTGGCCAGCGGAGCCCTGGCCAGCGGCGCCCTGGCCAGCGGAGCCCAGGGGCGTCACGCTCATGAGGAACCAGCGCTCGTCGTTGGGCGAATGACAGGGATATTCCACCGTGCATGGCGGGCCGCCGGCCAGCACGCGCGAGACGCACCTGAGCGCGGACTTCGCGTCGTCAGCGCCGGCCGCGATGCCGGCACGGGTGGCGTCGAGATAGTTCGCGCCAACGCCCAGCTGTGCCTGCAGGTCGGCATCGCCCCCTGCGTTCTCGCGTGCGAACCGCCGCCAGGCTTCGTTCACGGCCACGATCGTGCCGTGGGTGTCGAGCACCGCCACGTGCGCCAGCACCGAGTCGAGCACGGCGCTCCTCAGCGCGTCGCTCGTGCGCACCGCCTGCTGCAGGGCATTCCGCCCGCTCACGTCCATTACCGTCGCCAGCACGAACGTCCCCTCGCGCGTCGTCATCGGCGTCAGGCCGACCTGCGCGGGGAATTCCTCGCCCGTCTTCTTCCTGGCCCGGAGGTCGTCGCGCGAGCCGACCATGCGCGCCGCGCTCGATCGCATGTACCCGCTGCGGAACGCCTTGTGGCGGTCGCGCAACGACTCGGGCAGCAGGACGTCCACGCCCTGCCCGTTCAGCTCGCCGTGCTCGTAGCCGAACATCCGCTCGACCACGCGGTTGGCCGAGACGATGCGGCCTGAGGCATCGGCGAGCAGGGCGCCATGCGGCAGCGCGTCCAGCAGGACCTCGACGTTCACGAGCCGCTTGAGGTGCGTGATGTCGCGGCCCCAGACGCCGACCTCCGAGGCCGCCGCCGACACGCCGCGCACGCTCGCCGCGAACAGCACGGGCACCTGCCTGCCATCGCTGCGCTCGAGCGGCACCTCCACGTTGAGGGCCGGCGTCTCGCTCCGCAGCAGCGTCAGTGTTTCGGCCGCGGCCGACGGCGCGGCCGCGTGGAACAGCTCGCCGAACGGACGTCCGACAATGAGCGACTTGGGGAGCTGCGCGGCATCGGCCAGCACCTGGTTGCAGTCGGTGATGCGGCCGCTGTCGAGATCCACCGAAAAGTAGATGTCGGGCACGCCCTCGTGCAGCGCACGATACCGCTCCTCGGCCACCTTGATGGCGGTCACGTCGGTGTGCGCGCCAATCATGCGCACCGGCGTTCCCGCGTCGTTCCTGACCACCAGGCCGCGGCAGCGCACCCAGACGGTGGACCCGTCCTTGTGGCGGTACCGGACGATCTGGTCGTACGGGTGCGCCGGATCCTCCAGGTGCTTCCGGTAGTTCTCGAGCGCGAGCGCCAGGTCTTCGGGGAACAGGCGCGACTGCCACCACTCGGCGGTGTTCGGCACCTCGTGGTCGGCGAAGCCGAGCACCTCTTTGAGGCGCGGGCTCATCCAGGTGTGTTCGGGGCGCTCGAGATCCCAGTACCAGAGGCCGTCGAGGGAGCCGTTCTGAAGGAAGTCGAAGGCCAGCGGTCCGCTTCGGATGAGGTCGTAGAGCTCGCGCTCCAGGTAGTGGGACCTCTCGCCACCCGCTGTGGACTCCGGTCTCGTGCTGTCAGATGCAGGCACTCAGGAAGCTCGAGAAAAACCATACCGCTAACTCATTTTTTTGGGTAGAGACCCCGAAAGCATTGGGGATTTTCGCTGGATGAGCTGCACGGCGAGGCCCCAGGGGTCCCGGAGCATGGCCATTTCGTCCCCGGCTGGGGTCACCTGCGCGAGCCCCTCGGGCGTGGCGCCGGCGGCCATCAGCCGAGCCCGGGTGCCGGGGACGTCCGCCGTCAGGAACGCCACATGGAGCATGAGCGGGTCGAAGGCACGGTAGTCCGGCACCGAGGCTCTGGGGTTGTTGTAGAACTCCAGCATCACCGCGTCCCCATCGTCCGCCAGGAAGTGGCCCCAGGGGCGTTCCGGCTGCGAGCGCTTCACGGTGAGACCGAGGTGCTCGACGTACCAGTGGGAGACGGCGACGGGGTCTTCGACCTGGAAGGCGGCGTGTTCGATTTTCATGGGGGCTCCGTGACAAGCTCAGGGCCTCAGCCCGCGATCGTTCACCAGCTCAATCCCGCGGCGTGTGATCTCGCGCATCGCCGACCTCGCCAGGTCAGCGGCCGCCACTTCACTGCCTGACCAGCGATCCTAGCCGAACCCGGCGTGCGCTTGACACGCATGCCGCGGCGGGGGAACGCTGACGCCGTGCGCACGATGATTGCCGTCCTCGCCCTCGGCTCACTGGTCCAGGCGTCGCCCGACGGCCTCCACGTCGTCTCGCGCGAGTTCGTCTACGAAAAGGCGCCGTTTCCGTCGGCCCACGCGTCAACGATCGTGTCCACGGCGGACGGCCTCGTGGCGGCATGGTTCGGCGGCACGGCCGAGCGGAACCCGGACGTGGGGATCTGGGTGGCGCGGCGAGGGCCGTCGGGCTGGTCGGTGCCGGTCGAAGTGGCCACGGGCCGGCAACCCGGCGGCACTCGCTACCCGACGTGGAATCCGGTGCTCGCGCAGCCGCCGGGCGCGCCGCTGGTGCTGTTCTACAAGGTGGGCCCGAGTCCGAGCGAGTGGTGGGGCATGGCGCTGGCCTCCGACGACAACGGGCGGACGTGGACGGGTCCCGTCACGCTGCCGCCCGGGATCCTGGGTCCCATTCGCGCGAAGCCCGTCCTGCTGGACGAGCGCACGCTCCTCGCGGGCTCGAGCACCGAGGACAGCGGCTGGGTGGTGCACATGGAGCGCCTGGCGCTGCCACCGAAGACGGCCGGGACCGGGGCGGCGGCCTGGCTCGCGTGGCTCTCGTCGCCGGCGTCGTGGTCGACGACGGGCCCGCTCAACGACCCGAAGACGTTCGGCGCCATCCAGCCGACGATCCTGCAGCACTCGCCGACGCGGCTCCAGATCCTGTGCCGCACGCGGCAGAAGGTGATCGCGATCGCGTGGTCCGACGATGCGGGGAAGACGTGGAGCCCGATGCGCGGGACGTCGCTGCCCAACCCGAGCGCGGGCATCGACAGCGTGCGGCTGCCGGACGGGCGGTTCCTGCTCGTCTACAACCCGTCGCCATCGGATCGGCACGTGCTCGGGATCTCGGAGTCGCGCGACGGCATCAGCTGGAGCGCGCCGGCGACGATCGAGGAGGGGCCGGGGGAGTACTCGTATCCGGCGATGATCGTCGCGCCCGATGGCCGGGTTCACCTCACCTACACGTGGCGGAGGGAACGGATACGGCACGTGGTGCTCGCGCCGTAGGCAATGGTGGGGATCTGGGGGCTGGGGATCTGGGGATCTGGGGGGCTGGGGATCTGGGGATCTAGGGGTGAGGCGCCAGCCAGTCGCGCAGCTGCCGGAACGCCGCTCCGCGGTGGCTCACCGCGCGCTTGATCTCGTCGCTCACCTCGCCGAGCGTCATGCCTTCCGGCGGGTAGAAGAAGATCGGGTCGTAGCCGAAGCCGTGCGCGCCGCGGGGCTCGGGGGCGATGCGGCCCTCGACGGTGCCGCGCGCCTCGAAGAGGACGTTGTCGCCGTGGGCGACGGCCAGCGCGCAGACGAAGCGCGCGGTGCTGTCGCGGCCGCCACGCGCGTCGAGCATCTCGTACAGGCGCGCGAACTTCTCCGGGTAGGTCGAGTCCGCGCCCGCAAAGCGCGCGGATTCCACGCCGGGAATCCCGCCGAGCGCGTCCACTTCGAGGCCCGAGTCCTCCGCAACGGCCGTCAGCCCGGTCGCCTTCGCGTAACAGGTCGCCTTGAGCCGGGCGTTCTCGGCGAACGTCGTGCCGGTCTCCTCGGGCGGGTCGATCGGCGCGTCGGCGTCGAGGCCGAGGATCTCGGCGTCGAGCCCGGCGAGCAGCGCGCGGATTTCGCGAACCTTGTGCGGGTTGGTCGTGGCGAGCAGGAGTGTGCGGGTCATGTCGGGACGGCGTGCCGATCGTCGCGGGCAGGCCTGAAAGCCTGCTACGCATTCGGAATCGCGGGCAGGCCTGAAGGCCTGCGCTACATGTTCAGCAGATTGCCGACAATCGTGCGCTGCTTCGCGACCAGCTCCCGGATCCCCTTCTCGGCCAGCGCGAGCAGCGCCTCGAGACCGGCGCGATCGAACGGCGTCGTCTCGGCCGTGCCCTGCAGCTCGATGAACCGCCCGCCGCCGGTCTGCACGACGTTCATGTCCACCTCCGCGCGCGAGTCCTCGTCGTACGCCAGGTCCAGCATCGGCGTGCCGGCGACGATCCCGACGCTCGTCGCGGCCACGTAGTCGCCGACGGGGATCGCCTTCAGCGCGCCGGACTGCTTCAGCCGGTCCAGGGCCAGCACCAGCGCCACGAACGCGCCGGTAATCGACGCCGTCCGCGTGCCGCCGTCGGCCTGCGTGACGTCGCAGTCCATCCAGATCGTGCGCTCGCCGAGGCTCTCGAGATTGACGACGGAGCGAAGCGAGCGGCCGATGAGCCGCTGGATCTCCTGCGTGCGGCCGCCGACCTTGCCGGCCGAGGCCTCGCGCGTCGTCCGCGTGGTGGTCGCGCGCGGCAGCATCCCGTACTCGGCGGTCACCCATCCCTTGCCGGTGCCGCGGAGAAACGAGGGCACGCGGTCTTCGATGCTCGCCGTGCAGATCACCCGCGTGCGCCCGGCCTCGACGAGCACGGATCCTTCGGCGTGCATCATCACGTTCGGGGTCAGGGTCAGGGGACGGAGCTGGTCGGGCTGTCGGTTGTCGGTGCGCATGCTGGAATGTAAGTGTAGCGTGGGTCTTCAGTCGAACTGAAGGCGCTGCATCACTGCGCCGCCGCGGCATCGGCCGCCTTCGGCGCCTCGACCCACGTCAGGTTCTTCCGGAGCGGCCGCCGCAGGTCCACGTGCCCCGCGAGGGTGTCCACCTCCCGGCCGTCGATCAGGATCTGCACCGCGGTCACCGCGGGCAGGTTGTCGGTGAGCGCGTCCACGATCGCGTAGACGGTCAGGATCTCGTCCAGCGACCCGCCGGGATGATTCTTCGAGATCTCGGCGCTCAGGTCCACGAACACCTCGCCCTGGTCCCCGATGAACAGGTCCTTGAGCGTCGTGCCTTCCGGAATGGCGCTCAGGAGCGGCGCCGGCGCCGGCTCGAGCTCGGCCTCGACGATGTGACGGGCCTGTTCGGCGGTGCTCTCGCCGAACGGCACCTCCCGCTCCTCCGGCTTGAGCCTGGAGCCATCGTCACTCACGTAGAAGAGGTGCGCCTTGATCCGCGGCGCCGACGGCTGCGTGGCCGGCGCCGGCGTGGCCGCCGTGGAGGCGACGGGCTCCTCGACCGCCGGCGGCGCCCGGCGCGCAGAGCTCCATCGCGGCAAGGCCACGAAGAGCAGCCAGCCGAGCGTCAGCGTCAGGATCGCCCCGACCGCGCCGATGACAATCGTCGCAGGCTTCATGGCGCGGTCGCCCCCGCCGGCTGCGGCGTGGCCGGGGCCGCCGGGGCCTGACCGGCGAAGAACCGGCCGACCGCTTCGGCCAGTGCACGGGCCAGGCGCGCCTGGAAGCCGGGATTCGCGAGCTGCGACTCCTGCTGCGGGTTCGTGAGGTAGCCCATCTCGACGAGCACTGCCGGCATGTTGGCGCCGACGAGCACGCGGAAGGGCGCCTGCTGGATGGCGCGCGGACTCATCGGCACCGCGCCGTGCAGGTCGGCATCGACCGCGCGCGCCAGCGCCGCCGAGTCGTCGATGTAGCGCGCCTGCGCCATCTCCCACAGGATCACGTTGATCTCGCGCGTGCCGCCGCCGAACACGGGCATGGCCACGCCCTCGGACTGCGCCACGCGCTGCGCCTCCTCGTCGGCGCGATCGAGGCTCAGGTAGAAGACTTCGGCGCCGGAGGCCGAGCGGCGCAGCGACGCGTTCGCGTGGAGGCTGATGAAGAGATCGGCCTTGTTGTTGTTGGCCAGCGCGGCCCGCTCGTCGAGGCCGACGCTGCGGTCGTCATCGCGGGTGAGCAGGACGCGCGCGCCAAGGCGCGACTCGAGCGCGCTCTTGAGCTGGCGTGCCACGGCCAGCGTGACGTTCTTCTCCAGCGTCCCCTTCGGTCCGTGGGCGCCGTCCTCCTCGCCGCCATGACCGGGATCGATCACGATCGTGTGGACGCCCGGTGTCGGGAGCATGGGCGCCGGCGCCGTCTCGCCCGGCACTGGAGCGGGCGTCGCCTCGGTGGTGGACGGAGGCGCGGGCGTCGGCTCGGGCGGCGGGAAGAGGTCCAGCGTGATGCGCGTGCCGTCCGGCTCCAGCGGCGCGTCGGCCGCGCGCACCGATCCGAATCGCGGTCCGAGCTCGATGACCAGGGTCGTGGGCGGATCGGCGAGGTGCACCGACTGCACGAAGCCCTGCGGCTGGATGGACGCGATCGTCGCGTCCAGCAGGTCCGCCTGGAAGCGGATCAGCACGCGGCCGGTCTCCTGCACGACCTGGTGCGGCGTCGAGGGCACGACGTCCACGGTCACGCGGCCCTGCGCGGCGGACGCGTCGTGCCGCACGATGAGGCGCGGTGCGACGATGGGACCCTGGAGGACGAGCCGGGAGGCCTTGCGCAGCTCCAGCGGCGCGTCGTAGACGAGCGCCAGCGCGCGGCCGATGAACTCCACCGGCACGTACCAGCGGTTGGCAATCCGCACCGGAGACGAAGGAAGCGACACGAGCCGGCCGCTGACGGAGGCCAGCGCCTGGTTCTGCGACAGGACGATTGTCTTGCCCTTGTAGCTGACGGTGAACGCGCGCGCGACCGCGTCTTCGCGCACGACGACCATGAAGATCGACGCCAGGTCGTCGAACGCGACGAGCTCGGTGTCGCCGTTCTGCACGGTCGGGATGGGGCGGACGCCCTCGCGGCTCACGAGGCGCAGCGGGCCCGGCGGCGCGCTCTGGCCGCTGACGGATGTCAGCGAGAGGAGGAGCGCGATGGCAATGGGGATCCCGCGGCGCATCGGTTTTCATTGTGCCACGGGGGAAGCGCCATCCCGGGCAGCGTGGGCAGGCCTGAAGGCCTGCGCTACAGGTGTGGGGCAGGCCTGAAGGCCTGCGCTACAGGTGTGCTGGCCCCTGGTCCTGATCCCTGATCCCTGAGAAATTGGTGGAGCCGGGCGGAATTGCACCGCCGTCCGAAAGAACGTCCCCACAGGCCTCTACGTGCGTAGCCGCGTCTGTTGTCTCGTTCCGGTCGTCGAGACGCTGCAAAAGCGACCGGAACCAGCCCCAGAAAATCTCGCAGCCACCGTCCGGAGCAACCGGCGGCCACCAGCCCGCTGAATGGCGTTCCGTCCCGGGTCGCGGGCGTCCCGAGGGGAACGTCGTTGCCTAATTAGGCAGCGAGAGCAAGCTGCTCGTTGGCAGTTGTTGTTGGTTCCATCTGATTTACGAGGGTGATGGTCCTCGGCACGCCACCTGTGTCTCAATTCCTCCGTCGAATCTGATTCGGCCCCACATCGGGGAGAGCACACCATGATACGCCGATGTCCGACCCGAGTCAAACCATTGTACCGACGAAACTTGTCCCCGACATGCCGCCTTGACTTCGCCGGATCCCGACCTCGATAATTGGCGGCAAGCACCCGCCCACTCGTGCCGATAAACAGGACGGTATGGCTGCCGAAGACGACCGCCTCCAGGCTCTCGTGTCCGGGCTGGCCGATCGCGTACGCGAGCGGCTGCAGCAGGACGTCTCGACGCTCGGCGACGACGTCCGCCGGCTGATCGCCGACGCGCGCGACGAGACGGCGCAGCGCGTCCGCGCGGAAGCGGAAGCGGCCGCCGCGTCGGTCGTGTCGGGCGCGATTGCCGCCGAACGCGCCGCCGCCGACGAGCGGCTGCAGAAGGCCCTCGAGGACGCGCGGGTTGCCGCGCAGGCCGCCGAGCGCCAGGCCGAGCTGGCCGGCGCCGACCGCCTCGTCACGTCCATCCGCGCCCTCGACGGCGCGTCTTCCCTCAGCGAGATCCTCAACGAGCTCACCTCCGCCGCGCACCGGTCCGCCGGCCGCGCCGCCGTGCTCGTGGTGAAGGGCGCCGCGCTCAAGGGCTGGGCGCACCAGGGCTTCGGACCCTCCGCCACCGAGGCGCGCCTCGTGGACCTGCCGCTCGACGCGGCGGGCGTGCTGGGCGAGGCGGTGAAGACGGGCACCGCGCTGACGACGGGTGACGGGGACACGAGCCACGTGCCCGCGCCGTTCACGCCGGCGGACGTGAATCGCCCGGGACTCGCCGTTCCCGTGATGGTCGACGGCCAGGTCGTCGCCGTCGTCTACGCAGACGACGTGACGGGCAATGCACAGGCGGTGCCGAGCTGCTGGCCCGAGCACGTCGAGATCCTCGCGCGCCATGCGAGCCGCTGCCTCGAGGCGCTCACCGCGCGGCGGACCTCCCGGGGCCGCGCCGCGGCCGGCGCGCCGGCGTCGACCACCGATGCCGAGGGCGCGCGGCGGTTCGCGCGGCTCCTCATCTCCGAGATCAAGCTGTATCACGAGGCGCTCGTGGACGAAGGGCGCCGCGCAGGCGACCTCCGCGTGCGGCTTCGCGCCGAGATCGATCGGGCGCGGCAGATGTACGAAGCGCGCGTGCCGGCAGACGTGGACGGCCGCGCGGACTTCTTCGAGCAGGAGCTCGTGCGCACGCTCGCCGGCGGCGACTCGTTCCTGCTGGGCCAGGCCTCGTGACGCGGGCCGCGCGCGGGCCGGCCCTGGCGCTGGCCGCGGCCTGGCTCGTGGCGCTCGGCGGTCCGGCCCTCCGCGCCCAGTCGGCGGCAGACATCGCCGTGCCGCTGCCCACGGCTACGGCGCACGCCCCCGTCCCGACCACGCTCGACGACGTCTGGATCGCGCCCACCGGAAAGCCCGGGGCGTCGATGCAGGCGCTGGCCCGCGCGGTCCGGCTCCTCGCCGACGACCACGCCGCGGAGGCGGCGCCGCTCGTCAGGAAGGCTTCGCTCGGCGGCACGCCGCTGGCCGACTACCAGCGCTACTACACGGGGCTCGTCGCCTTCCGGCTCGGAAAGCTCGACGCCGCGCGCGAGGCGCTCGACGCGCTCGTGGCCGACGGTCCCCACTGGTACCTCGCCGACGGTGCGCGACAGCTGGCCGGCGCAGTCGCCGAGGCGCAGAACGACTTCGGCGCGGCCGCAAAGTACTACGAGCCGCTGACGCACAGGACCACGCTGGCGCCAGACGATGCGTGGTCGCGGCTCGCACGGGTCCGTCAGGCGCTTGGAGACGGGCAGGGCGCCGCCGAGGCGTACGCCCACGTCTACTACGAGTTCCCGCTCAGCGACCTCGCCAACGCGGCCGCGGCGCAGATCGACGCGCTCCACGCCTGGGAGCCGCTCACGGCGGACTCCGGGCGATATCGGTTGGAGCTGGGGCGCGCCGAGCGGCTGTTCGGATCGCGGCGCTATGGGGAGGCGCGTGACGGCTTCAGCGCGCTCGCCCCGCTCGCCTCCGGCGACGATCGCGAGCGCGTGTCGCTGCGCCTGGCCGAGTGCGACTACTACCTGAAGCGGTACCAGGCGGCGCGGGACGCGCTCGAGCCGTGGACGTCGTCGGCGCACCGGCGCGCCGAGGCGCGCTTCTTCCACCTGAGCTCCCTTCGTGGCCTGAAGGACGACACCGAGTACGAGCGGCTCGCCCGGGCGCTGGTGGACGATTTTCCGACCGACTCGTGGGCCGAGGAAACGCTCAACAACCTGGGCTCCCACTACATCATCGGCGACGAAGACGTGAAGGCCGACGCGGTGTTCCGGGAGCTGGCGGCGCGATTTCCCGACGGCCGCTACGCGCAGCGGGCGCTGTGGAAGATCGGCTGGAACGCCTACCGCACCGGCCAGTGGGACGAGTGCGCGCGCGAGTTCGAGCAGGCGGCGACCAGATTCCCACGCGCCGACTACCGGCCGTCGTGGCTCTACTGGGCTGCCCGCTCGCGCGAGCAGCTCAGCGACACCGCCGCCGCGGACCGGCTGTACGGCGTGCTGGTCGCCGACTACGTCAACTGGTACTACGGCCGGCTGGCCACGCGACAGCTCACCGCGCGCCACGTGGAGCCGATGAGCCTCGCGGCCGCCGTCGCCACGACCTCCGATGCGGTGCCCGCCGTGACCGACGGGGCCGCGCGGGACGACTTCCCGAATGCCGATCTCGTCCGTGAGCTGATCACCGCTGGCCTGTACGACGATGCGCTGAACGAGCTGCGCTGGGCGCAGAAGGCGATTGGCGACTCGCCGCGGCTGCAGGCGACGATCGGCTACGTGTACTCGCGTCAAGGGGACTTGCGGGACGGCATCAACGCGATCAAGCGCGCGTTCCCGCAGTACCTGTCGGCCAACGGCGGCGAACTGCCGCCGGAGGTGCTCCAGGTGCTGTTCCCGGTGGCGTACTGGCAGCTGATCGAGCAGTACGGCACCGCCAACCACCTCGATCCATACCTGCTGGCCGCGCTCATCGCCCAGGAGTCCACCTTCGACGCCGGCATCGTCTCGCACGCCAACGCCATCGGGCTGATGCAGATCGTGCCGTCCACGGGCCGGAGCTACGCACGCCGGTTGCGGATCCGGCACTACGCCACGCGGAAGCTCACCGATCCGACGGTGAACATGCGCATCGGCACGGCGTACTTCGCCGACCTGGTGGAGCGGTTCGGCGGCGTCCCCTTCGCGCTGGCCAGCTACAATGCCGGCCCCGGCGCCGTCGCCCGGTGGATGGCCGAGCGGCCGGGCATCGCGATGGACGAGTTCATCGACGACATTCCCTACCCGGAAACGCAGAACTACGTCCGCAAGATCCTGGGCACCGCCGAGGACTACCGGCAGCTCTATGGCGAACGCGGCGCGCACCCGCTGGCCGGCGCTCCCGGCAGCGCGCCGCTCCCTGCGGCCAGAGCGTCGGCGCACTCCGCCGCGCCGCACGCCAGAACGCCGGCCAGGAAGGCGACGAAGAAGCGCGTGTCCTCCAGCCATCGCAAGCACTGAACCGGGAACCGGTTAGAATCCCCCCGATGTCCCGGGTGGTCCCGTCGCAGAAAGCCGCGCGGTTCACCGAATCGGTGATCCGCGAGATGACCCGGCTCGCCGAGAAGCACGGCGCGGTCAACCTCTCGCAGGGTTTCCCCGATTTCCCGGCGCCGGACGTGATCAAGGACGCCGCCTGCGCCGCCATCCGCGCGGACGTGAACCAGTACGCGGTCACGTGGGGCGCGCGGCCGCTCCGCGAGGCCATCGCCGCGCAGTTCACCCGTCGCCACGGCGTCCCCGTCGTCGCCGACGAGCAGGTGACGGTCTGCTGCGGCGCCACCGAGACGATGATGGCGACGCTGCTCGCCACGGTCGATCCGGGCGACGAGGTCATCGTCTTCGAGCCGTTCTACGAGAACTACGGGCCCGACGCGATCGTGTCGGGCGCCGTGCCCCGTTACGTCACCCTGAGAGAACCCGACTGGAAATTCGATCGGGACGAATTAGCCGCGGCGTTCGGGCCGAGGACGCGGGCGGTCATCATCAACACGCCGAACAACCCGACCGGGAAAGTGTTCAGCCGCGAGGAGTTGGAGGAAATTGGCGCCCTGTGCCGGCACTGGGACGTCCTCGCGATCACCGACGAGATCTACGAGCACATCCTGTACGACGGGCACCGCCACGTGCCAATGGCGTCGCTCGACGGCATGGCGGACCGGACGGTGACCATCAACGGCCTGTCGAAGACCTTCAGCGTAACCGGCTGGCGGATCGGCTGGGCGATCTCGCCGCCGGCCGTCACCGGCGCCATCCGGAAGATGCACGACTTCCTGACCGTGGGCGCACCGGCGCCGCTGCAGGAGGCGGGCGCCGCCGCGCTCGCGCTGTCCGACTGGTACTACGCGGAGCTGGCGGCGGGCTACCAGCGCCGGCGCGACCGGCTCGTGGACATCCTCACGCGGCACGACTTCCGCTGCCACGTGCCGTCGGGCGCCTACTACGTCATGACCGACATCGCGCACTTCGGGCTCGGCGACGACGTGGCGTTCGCGCGGTACCTCGTGGAATCGGTGGGCGTCGCCAGCGTCCCGGGCAGCAGCTTCTATCGCGATCCGGCTCGGGGGCGGACGAAGGTGCGCTTCTGCTTCTCGAAGCGGGACGAGACGATGGCGGAGGCCGATCGCCGGCTCCGAGGCCTGGCCGCCCGCACGCGGCGATGAGGGGCGGGCAGCGCGGCGCGGTTCTGGCGGCGCTGGCCTGGGCGGTGGGTACGTGGGCCGCGCTCGGCACGGTGGCGCTGCCGCCGTCGGGGACCACGGCGCGGCTTGGCGTCCTGCCGCCCGCGTGGGTCCTGGCGGCGCTCGCCTGCGGGGCCGTGGGGGCCGTGGAGCTGGCGCGGCTCGAGACGCGCCGCGCCGCGCCGCTGCCGATCGCGCTCGTCGCGCTCCTGCCCTGGATTCCCGGCCCCATTCCGGCGGCGTTCATGATCTTCGCCGGCCCCCTGGCGCTGGCGCCGTCGCTCGCCGGAGCGGCAGGCCTCCTGCCCTGGAAGCGCTGGCGCGCTCGGCTGCCGCGGGATCCGCGCGCGCACGCCGCGGGCGCCGGCCTGATCCTTCTCGCGGCATCGCTCGTTGCGGCGCGGCACATGGCGCCCACGCTGCCGGACGGCGACGAACCGCACTACCTGATGATCGCCGACAGCCTGCTGCGCGACGGGGACCTGCGCATCGAGAACAACCACGTGCAGCGGGACTACCTCGCGTTCAGCGAGAACGCCCTGAAGCCGGACTACATCAAGCGCGGCCGCGACGGCGCCATCTACTCGGTGCACGCGCCCGGCCTGTCCGCGCTCGTGCTGCCCGCCTTCGCCCTGGGCGGCTATCCGGCCGTGGTGGTCTTCCTGGCGCTGCTGGGCGCGCTCACCGGGATCGTGGCCTGGCGCACGGCGCACACGCTCACCGGCGAGATCGGGGCGGCCTGGATGGGATGGGCGGCGGTCGCGTTGTCGGCGCCGTTCTTCTTCCAGACGTTCACCATCTACCCCGACAGCGCCGCCGCGTTCGTCGTGATGGTCGCCGTGTGGAACCTCGTGGAGCCGGCGCCACCGGGCGTCGGGCGTTGCCTGGCCGTCGGCGCGGCCGTGGCGTTGCTCCCGTGGCTGCATACGCGGTACGCGCTGCTGGCGGTGGCCATCGGCGTGGTGACGCTTGGACGGAGCGCGTGGCCCGCCGGGCGCGTGCTGCCGTTGAGCCGCCGGATGGCGCAGGCCGCCGCCTTCCTGGCGGCGCCCGCGATCAGCGACGCATTGTGGCTCTGGTTCTTCCACGCCGTGTACGGCACGTTCGACCCGCGCGCACCGTACGGCGGCGCCAGCGACCTGCACGTGGCGAGCATCCCGTTCGGCCTGAGCGGACTGCTGCTGGACCAGCAGTTCGGCCTGATTCCGAACGCTCCGATCTTCCTCGTCGCCCTCGCGGGCATGGTCACGCTCGCGCGCCGGCAGCGCCGCCTCGCGACGGAACTCACGCTCGTCGCCGTGCCGTACGTGCTCGCCGTGGCCGGGTATCACATGTGGTGGGGAGGCCACAGCACGCCCGCGCGCTTCCTGGTGCCGGTGCTGCTGCCGCTGTCGCTGCCTGTGGCGGCGTGGTGGCAGCGGTACGACTCGCGCCTGCCGAGGACGGTGGGGATGGCGCTCCTGATCGTCAGCGTGGCGCTGACCGCGACGCTGGTGTGGCTCGACGCGGGCGCAGCCGCCTACAACCAGCGCGACGGCTACGCCACCTGGCTCGACGCCGCGGCGCCGGCGGTCAACCTCGCGCGCGCGCTGCCCAGCCTGTTCCAGACCGGCATGGCCGGCGCGTGGGCGCGTGCGCTGGCGTGGGCCGCATCGGTTGGCGTGGTGCTGCTGGCGCTGCGCGTCGTGGACTGGCGGATCCGCGGGCGCGGGCCGTGGATACTGGCGGCGGGCGGTGCCACGTGCGCCAGCCTCATCGTGGGCGCGTCCGCCGGCTGGCGGGTGAGCGGCGGTCGACCCCTCGAGCCCGGATCCAGCGCAGTGGCCTGGGCCGCGCACGCCTGCCGCGGCACCGGCCTCGGCGTCTCGCTTGCTGCCCCGGATTCGCGCGGTCTGCGAGCCCTGGCCGCCGGCCTCGACATCCCCGATGCCTCGCGGCGTCCGCGTGCGCTGCCGGGCACGCTCTGGGCGGCCAGCGACGTTCCTCCCGGGGAGTACGCGGTGCGGCTCGACTCCGGCGTTGCAGCCACCGGCACGCTGTCGATCGCGCTCGGACAGCCGGACCGCGTGCTGACGCGCTGCGAGCTCCACGATGCAGGGCCGGGCACGACGGGCTGCCGGCTGGACCTGCCCGCCGGGGCCGCGGCGCTCTGGCTCGTGGGCGACGCCGCCCTCCAGCGCAGCGCTCCGCGCCTCTCGCTCGGCGTCGTGAGCCTCGGCCCCCGAGGTGCGTGCGGTCTGAGGGCGGGCAGGGCGGTGGCCTCGGCCGAGGCCTCCCTCCTCGTCGTCGGCGGCCGCGTCTACGCCGAGGACGCCGGCGCGTGGGTCGAGGGCGGGCGCGAGGGCCGCTTCGTCGTGCGCGCGCCGGGGACCGAGCTGCACCTGCGGCTCAGGAACGGACCCGTCGCGAACACGGTTCGCCTGGACAGCGGCGGCTGGCACGAGACGCTGACGCTCGCCCCCGGCGAGACGCGCGAGGTGGCGGTGCCGGCGCGGGCGGCGGGCACGACGCTGCCGCTCGCCGTGTCCTCGTCCGAGGGCTTCCGGCCCGCGGATGCCGACCCGACGAGCCACGACCTGCGGTGGCTCGGCGTGTGGGTCGAGCTCGGCTGATCCTCAGCGATCCGGGAGCACCGGGTAGCGGCCGTCGAATCGTCAGAATCGGTACCGACGCCGGCGAAGTAGACGCCTTTCAGCTTCAGCTCCCCGCTGTCGTGCTTGGCGAGATAGCTCGCGTCGAGCGTCCGGTACCCGAACTGCGCGCCGACGTTGTTGGTGAAGTTGACCGTGCCGTACAGGTCGAAGTCGAAGAAGTCCCCCTTGTAATCGTTGATCTCGGGCAGCTTGAAACCGCTGAACTCGCCCGTGATCGACACGTTCTTGTGCGGGTAGACGCGCGCGACGCCGCCGATGGCGGGAATCGGCCCGCGGGCGCGGCTGAACTCGGAGTCGATCGGGCTCGAGAGCGAGACGCTCGCCGTCGTGTCCCGCGCCTCGACGAAGAAGCCGACGAATCCGCGGTCCGTGTACACGAAGTCGTACTCGTAGCCGAACCGCCACGTGTTCCAGGTCGCCTCGCTCTGGATCGGGAGGCCCACCTTGAACGCGATCCCGTTGAACACGATGGTGCGGTTCAGGATCGTGTCCGACGAGTAGGTCACCGGCGTGTAGGCGATCCGGAACTTGTGCTTCCTGGCCGGGCGCAGCACGATCCTGAACTCGCGGATCGTCTTGTCCTCGTACCCGAGGTCGGCCTTCGCGTCGACGTTCGAGCCCAGGATGCCGAGCGACTCGCTCGACACCGTGGCGTCGAGGCTTGGGCTCCAGAAGTCGAGGACCGCCTCCACGTGATAGCGCTCGCCGACGGCCGGATCGCTCGTGGACGGGCGGCCGTACTGCGCCGCGGCGGGCGTGACGCCCGCCAACCAGAGACAGACCGCGCCGGCTGCCAGCCCGGCAGCGCGCGGCAGGTGCAATCGTGGCATATCAACGCTATCGGCCCCGGTTGTCCGTTTCGACAGTGCCGCCATCGCTCCGCGCGGGTTCGCTGGGATGGAACCGCGTTGGTGGGTGGAGCCGTGCCCTGGGGAAGGCCCTCTGAGAATAGCACACGTTATACTCGGACGAATGCCCTCCGCGAGGGCGGGAACCTCGCCATTCCGGCGCCTCCTGCCGTACTTCTCCCGTCACCGGCGCGCCCTCGGGCTCGGTGCCGCGTGCATCCTCGCGACGACCGCCGTGCAGCTGCTGTCGCCGTGGGTGCTGAAGTACGCCGTGGACGACCTCTCGCGCGGCGTCACGCACGCCAAGCTCGGGTTCTATGCGGGCATCCTGCTCCTGATTGCCGGCGTGGGCGGCGTGTTCCGGTTCCTCATGCGCCGCATCATCATCGGCGCCTCCCGCGAGATCGAATACGACCTCCGGAACGACTTCTTCGGGCACCTCCAGCGCCTGCCCCCCGAGTACTTCCGCACGCGCCGGACGGGCGACCTGATGTCGCGGGCCACCAACGACCTGAACGCCGTCCGCATGATGGCCGGTCCCTCCATCATGTACTCGTCCCAGACGACGCTCGTGTTCGTGGTGGCGATCGCCCTGATGATGTCGATCGACGCCAGGCTCACGCTGATCGGCCTGCTGCCGCTGCCGTTCGTCTCGATCGCGGTGAAGTTCTTCGGCACGGCCATCCACCGGCGGTTCGAGCGCATCCAGGCGCAGCTCGCCGAGCTGAGCGCCATCGCCCAGGAGAACCTGTCGGGGGTGCGCGTGGTGCGCGCGTACCGGCAGGAGGAGCCGGAGCTGGCCAAGTTCCGCGTCGCCAACGAGGAGTACATCGAGCGGAACCGCGGCCTCATCCTGCTCCAGGGCGCGTTCTACCCGAGCATGACGCTCTTCCTCGGCCTGGGCGCGATGCTCGTCCTGTGGCAGGGCAGCCGCGACGTCATCCAGGGCCGCATCACGGTGGGCGACCTCGTCGCGTTCAACGCCTATCTCGTGATGCTGAGCTGGCCGATGATCGCGTTCGGCTGGGTCACCAACATGCTCCAGCGCGGCACCGCGTCCTGGAAGCGCATGCTGGAGGTCATGGACGAGCCGCCGTCCATCACCGACGCGGCCTCTCCCGCGGACCTGGATCCGGCCACCGCCTCCGGGCGGGTGGAGTTCAGGCACCTCTCGTTCGCCTACGGCGACCAGCCGATCCTCACGGACATCGACCTCCTTGTCGAGCCCGGCCGCACCGCCGCGATCGTCGGCGCCACGGGAAGCGGCAAGTCCACGCTGCTGCAGCTGCTGCCGCGGCTGCTCGACCCGCCGCCGGGCACGGTGCTCATCGACGGCGTCGACGTCCGGGATCTGCGGCTCGCCTCGCTCCGTCGCCTCATCGGCATCGCGCCGCAGGAGCCGTTCCTCTTCTCGGACACGCTCGAGGCGAACATCGCCTTCGCGCCCGAAGTGGCCGCGCTGCCGCCCGACGAGCGCCGGCAGGCGGTGGAGACCGCGGCCGCCCTCGCGCGCCTGGACAAGGACGTGGCCGACTTCCCGAAGGGCTTCGACACGATGGTGGGGGAGCGGGGCATCACGCTCTCGGGCGGGCAGAAGCAGCGCACGGCGCTGGCCCGCGCCCTGGCCACCGATCCGCGCGTGCTCGTCCTGGACGACGCGCTGTCGGCGGTGGACACCTACACGGAGGAAGAGATCCTGGAGCGGCTGCGCCGCGTCCGCCGCGGCCGCACGTGCCTGATCGTCGCGCACCGCGTGTCCACCGTCCGCGACGCGGATCAGATCGTGGTGCTCGACGGGGGCCGCATCGCCGAGCGCGGCACGCACGACGAGCTCCTCGCGCTCGGCGGCCGCTACGCCGAGCTGCACCGGCAGCAGCAGCTCGAGGAGGAGCTGGAGGCAATCGAGGACGAAGGGACGGTACGCAGATAACGCACGGTTCGTGGGTTCTCGGTTCTCGGTTCTCGGTTCACGGTTCGAGGTTCACGGGTTCGACGTGACGACGGCAGACGACGATATCCTCGGCAAGGCCTACGACAGCCGGCTCATGAAGCGGCTGCTGGGCTACCTGCGTCCCTACACGCCCCAGGTGATTGCGGCGCTGGCCGCCATCATCACCAACGCCATCCTGCAGCTCGCGCCGCCGTACCTGACACGGCTCGCCATCGACCGCTACATCGCGCAGCGCGACCTGTCGGGCGTCGTGCGGATCGCGTGGCTCTACGTCGCGGTGCTGGCGGGCACCTTCACCCTCGAGTACGTGCAGACCTGGCTGATGCAGATCACCGGGCAGCGCATCATGTACGACCTCCGCATGCAGATGTACGCGCACCTGCAGCGGCTGGACCTGCGGTTCTACGACCGGAACCCCGTGGGCCGGCTGATGACCCGGGTCACCAGCGACGTGGACGTCCTGAACGATCTCTTCACGGCCGGCGTGGTGGCGGTCTTCGGCGACATCTTCACGCTGGCCGGCATCATGATCGTGATGCTGAGCATGAACTGGAAGCTGGCGCTGGCCAGCTTCATCGTGCTGCCCTTCATCGCGCTGGTGACACAGTGGTTCCGGCGGAACGTCCGCGAGTCGTACCGCGTGGTGCGGGCCTGGGTGGCCCGCATCAACGCGTTCCTGCAGGAGAACCTCACCGGCATGGGCACCGTGCAGCTGTTCCGGCGGGAAGGTCTGAATTTCGGCCGGTTCGAGACGATCAACCGGGCCCACCGCGACGCGAACATCGAGTCGATCTTCTACTACGCCGTCTTCTATCCCGCGATCGAACTGGTCGGCGCGCTGGCCGCGTCGATCATCATCTGGTACGGCGGCCTCGACGTGATGCAGGGGACGCTGACGATTGGCGTACTCGTCGCCTTCCTCCAGTACTCCGCGCGCTTCTACCGGCCGATCAGCGACATGTCGGAGAAGTTCAACGTGCTCCAGTCGGCCATGGCATCGTCCGAGCGCATCTTCACCCTGCTCGACACGCCGGTGGGGATCACGAGCCCGGCGGCGCCGGTCACGCCGGCCACCGTGCAGGGACACATCGTCTTCGAGCACGTCTGGTTCGCGTACCAGCGAGAGGACTGGGTGCTGAAGGACGTGTCGTTCGAGGTCCGGCCCGGCGAGCGCATCGGGCTGGTCGGCGCCACCGGTTCGGGCAAGACCACCACGATCAGCCTGCTGCTGCGGTTCTACGACGTGTCCCGCGGGCGGATTCTCGTGGACGGCGTGGACATCCGGGACATGCCGCTGGCCACGCTGCGCGGCCTGTTCGCGCTCGTGCTGCAGGACGTGCACCTCTTCTCGGGCACCGTCGGCGACAACATCCGCCTCGGCGAGGAGGCGATCGCGGAGGACGCGCTGGCCGGCGCGGCGTCCTCGGTCGGCGTCGCGCCGTTCATCGAGCGCCTGCCCGGGGGGTACGGCGCGCCGGTCGCCGAGCGCGGCGCCACGTTCTCCACCGGGCAGAAGCAGCTGCTCTCGTTCGCACGTGCGCTGGCCTTCAACCGGCGGGTGCTGATCCTGGACGAGGCCACGTCGAGCGTGGATACCGAGACGGAGATGGCGATTCGACGTGCTCTGGACGTGCTGATGGCCGGCCGGACCACGGTGGCCATCGCGCACCGGCTGTCGACCATCCAGGACATGGACCGCATCCTCGTGCTGCACAAGGGCGTGCTGCGCGAATCGGGCACGCACCAGGAGCTGCTGGCGCTGCGGGGCATCTACTACCGGCTGTACCAGCTGCAGTTCGCCAGCAGGATGACGGGATTCAGGATGGATTACCGGGAGAAGGCGGAACGGGATTACAGTGATTACGCGGACTGATTTGGAAGATGGCTGCGGGCCGGCGGCCGGCCCTCGGCGTCGCTGTCGAAATCTTCTCAATCAATCCGTGTCATCACCGTAATCTCGTTTCAGACGAACATAGAATACCCGGACCATGGATGTCCGCACCTTCCTCGAACCATACCGCGTCGACGACGGCCGCAAGTTCAGCCTGAAGCGCGTCAGGACGTCGGACACGCACGGGATCAAGTCGAAGAAGCGGGCCGAGACGCTGCTCCGGGAGGGCGTCGAGCGGCTCGCGGACCTGCAGGACAGGCTCTACGCCCAGGACCGCTGGGCGGTGCTGCTCGTGTTCCAGGCCATGGATGCGGCCGGGAAGGACGGGACGATCAAGCACGTGATGTCGGGGGTGAACCCGCAGGGGTGCCAGGTGTTCTCGTTCAAGGCGCCGTCGCCCGAGGAGCTCGATCACGACTATCTGTGGCGGGCGGCCCGCGCGCTCCCCGAACGCGGCCGCATCGGCATCTTCAACCGCTCCTACTACGAGGAGGTGCTGATCGTCCGGGTCCACCCGGACATCCTCCAGGCCCAGAAGCTCCCGCCGTCGGTCGTGTCGAAGGACGTCTGGAAGGAGCGGTTCGAGGACATCAACGGCTTCGAGAGGTACCTGTCCAGGAACGGCGTGCTCATCCGCAAGTTCTTCCTCCACGTCTCGCGCGAGGAGCAGCGGCGCCGCTTCCTGGAGCGCCTGGAGAAGCCGGACAAGAACTGGAAGTTCTCGATGGCGGATGCGAAGGAGCGCGCGCTCTGGGACGAGTACCAGCGCGCATATGAGGACGCGATCCGCCACACGTCGAGCCGGGCGGCGCCGTGGTTCGTGGTGCCGGCCGATCACAAGTGGTTCACGCGCCTGGTCGTGGCCGCCGCCGTCATCGACGCGCTCGAGGCGCTCGATCTGGCGTATCCGACCGTGGACGCGGCGAGGCGCGAGGAGCTGAAGCTGGTGGCGGCCGAGCTCGAGCGGGAGGGGGGAGCCGGCAGAGACCGGAAGTCCGGCAGAAAGAAGCAATCGTGACAGACCTCACGAGAATGACCGTCCACGGCTTCCTCTCGCCGGAGGTCCGCCGTGTCTGACGCCATGGTCCTGCTCTCGCGCGTCCAGTTCGGCCTGACCGCCGCGTTCCACTACCTCTACCCGCCGCTCTCCATCGGCCTCGGGCTGTTCCTCGTCGTCGTCGAGGGCCTGTTCCTGAAGACCGGGGACCCGCTCTGGCGGCAGGTGGCGCGCTTCTGGACGCGTGTGTTCGCGCTCACGTTCGCCATCGGCGTGGCCACGGGCCTCGTGATGGAGTTCGAGTTCGGCACGAACTGGGCGGCGTACTCGCGGTACGTGGGCGACGTCTTCGGCAGCGCGCTGGCGGCCGAGGGCATCTTTGCGTTCTTCCTCGAGTCGGGCTTCCTCGCGCTGCTGCTCTTCGGGTGGCAGGTGCTGCCGCCGCGCGTGCACTTCTTCAGCACGCTGATGGTCTCGATCGGCGCGCACTTCAGCGCCATCTGGATCGTCGCCGCCAACTCGTGGATGCAGACGCCGGCCGGCTACCACATCGTGCAGGGCCCGAACGGCCCGCGCGCGGAGATCACCGACTTCTGGGCGCTGGTCTTCAGCCCCTCGTCGATGACGCGCCTGACGCACGTCGTCTTCGGCGCGTGGCTCGCCGGCACCTTTTTGGTCATGAGCGTGAGCGCCTGGTACCTCCTGCGGCAGCACCACCGGCGCTTCGCCCTCGCGTCCATCCGCGTGGCGGCCGCCCTCGCGCTCGGCACGAGCCTGCTGCAGATCGTCGCCGGCCACCAGAGCGCCGTCACCGCGGCCACGTACCAGCCGATGAAGTTCGCCGCGCTCGAGGCGCACTACGACTCCGGTCCGGCAGACCTCGGGATCATCGGCTGGGTGGACGAACACGGGCAGCGGCTGAGCGGGCTGGCAATCCCGGGCGGCACGAGCTTCCTGCTGACCGGCAGCTTCGACGCGCCGGTCCCCGGCCTCGCTTCGGTGCCGGCCGGAGATCGCCCGCCAGTCCAGGCGACCTTCCAGGGCTATCACCTGATGGTGGGCATCGGCGTGCTGCTGGTGGTGCTCGCGGCGGCTGCGGTCTGGCTCGCCTGGCGGAGCACGCTCGAGCGCCACCCGATGGTGCTCTGGGCGCTCGTGCTGGGGGTGCTCGGACCGGAGATCGCGAACCAGGCCGGGTGGATGGTGGCCGAGGTCGGTCGCCAGCCCTGGATCGTCCAGGGCCTGCTGCGCACGCACGACGGCGTGTCGCCATTGGTGTCGGCCGGGCAGGTGGCGTTCTCGCTGATCCTTTTCACCGTGATCTACCTGCTGCTGTTCCTGGTGTTCATCTACCTGCTGAACGACAAGATTCAGCACGGACCGGATCCCATCGAGGATCGGGGGGCGCTGCTGGGCCTGCCGGCCCGGCTGGTCGACGTGCTGCGACAGCGGCGCTACCGGGCCGAGGTGTAGCCGTGAGCCTCAACGCCATCTGGTTCGTCCTCGTCGGCGTGCTGATTGCGGGCTACGCCGTGCTCGACGGCTTCGACCTCGGCGTCGGCATCCTGCATCTCTTCGTCAAGGGCGACGACGAGCGGCGGCTGTCGCTGAACAGCATCGGGCCCGTGTGGGACGGCAACGAGGTGTGGCTGGTCACGGCGGGCGGCGCGCTCTTCGCCGCCTTCCCCGAGGTGTACGCCAGCGCCTTCTCGGGCTTCTACACGGCGTTCATGCTCCTGCTGCTGGCGCTGATCTTCCGCGCGGTCGCGATCGAGTTCCGCAGCAAGCGGCCGTCGGCGGCCTGGCGGCAGGGCTGGGACGTCGTCTTCAGCGCGGGCAGCTTCGGCGTCGCGCTGCTGCTCGGCGTGGCGTTCGGTAACGTGATCTCGGGCGTGCCGATCGATGCCGACCGCAACGTGCGGATCTCGCTGCTCGGCCTGTTGCACCCGTACGCGCTGCTCGTCGGCATCACGACGATCGCGCTGCTCGCGCTGCACGGCGCGAGCTACCTGGTGCTGAAGACCGACGGTGATCTCCAGGCGCGCGTCCGCGGCTGGGTGCGCCCGTTGATGATCGCGTTCATCATCGCATATGCCGTGACGACGCTCGCGACGCTGCTGTACGAACCGCACATGGCGGCGCGCATCCAGTCGCAGCCGGTCTTCTTCCTGATCCCGGTCGCCACGGTGCTGGCCATCGCCAACATCCCGCGCGAGGTGTTCCTCGCACGCGAGTTCCGCGCGTTCCTGTCTTCAGCGCTGACGATCGTGCTGCTGATGGCGCTGGTCGGCGTCGGGCTCTACCCGACGATGATGCTCTCCACGCCGGACCCGTCGCACAGCCTGACGATCTTCAACGCCGCCTCGTCGCCGCGCACGCTGTCGATCATGCTCGTCATCGCGGTGGTCGGCGTGCCGATGGTGCTGGCCTACACGACCGTGATCTACTGGATCTTCAGGGGGAAGGTCCGGCTGGACACGCATTGGTACTGACGGTTCACGGTTCACGGGTTCGGCGCGGGGGCGTCTTCCGCCTTCATCTCGCGCTCGCGGCGGCGGAACAGCGTGTCCACGAGGCCCGGCGAGCTGTGCGCCGGGCTCCAGCCGAGACGCAGGACGGACACGCGCACGGCGGTCCGGCCGAAGCGCAGCGCCTCATAGCAGCTCCACATGTAGAGATCGAGATGACGGCCCTGCACCGCCGGGCCGGTGTCCATCACGGTGTAGACGCCGTCGTACCGCGTGCCGGGCGCGTCCATCTGCACCACCGAGCCCACCGGCAGCAGGTCGGGATCCGCGGCCGCAATGCCCGATCGCACGTTGACGCCGGAGGCGGTCGTGCTGCCCTTGCAGTACGCGGTGGCCGAGAAGAGCAGGCGGTTGCCGGGGACCGACGGCGTGGCCGCGGTGGTGACCTCCGCGGACGGGCCCGACCGCGAGTCGAGGATCGTCACCTCGTACAGCCACACGAATCCCACCACGACGACCGCCGTCGCGAGCAGCTTCCGCCAGAGGGAATCAGCCAGTCTCACAGGAAATGCTCGTACCCCGCCGGCGCCGGCTCGCGACGCCCGTCCGGATGGACGAGCACCGCGCCGGGCGCCTTCGTGACGCGCCCGATGCGCGTCAGGCGCACACCGCCGGCCAGCCGCTCCGCGCCGGCCACGGCGCGCAGGCGCCGCGGCCCGACCGTGAAGAGCAGCTCGTAATCGTCCCCGCCGGCGACAGCCTCGCGCAGCGGGTCGAGGCCGGCCGCCTCACAGGCCGCGGCCGTCTCGGGGTGAACGGGCAGCGCCGCGGTCTCGACCTCGATGCCGATGCCCGAGGCCTCGCCCAGCCGTGCCAGCCCGTCGGCAAGCCCGTCGCTGAGATCCACCGCGGCGGTCGCCGCCTGCCTCCGGCCGAGGAGCTGGCCGAGGCGCAAACGTGGTTCAGGACGCAGATAGCGTGCCACAGGGTACGACGCGAAATCCTGCCCGCCGGCCGGTCGCTGCATGAGCTGGCGCAGCCCGGCCCGAGCGTCTCCCAGCGTGCCGCTGACAAAGACGTAATCGCCGGGGCGGGCCCCGGCCCTCGTCAGCACGCGCCGCCGATGGGCGGTGCCAACCGCGGTGACGTCGGCCACGAGGGGCCCGTCGATCCGGGTGATATTACCGCCGACCAGGCGCGTCCGCGTCCGTTCGGCCAGGGCAATCAGGCCCCCGACCAGGTCGTCGAGCTCGGCCACGGCGAGGTCCGGCGGCAGCGCCAGCGAGAGCGTCGCCAGGCGCGGCGTGGCGCCCATCGCGGCCAGATCGCTCAGGTTCACCGCCAGCGCGCGATGCCCGATGTCGGCAGCCGGGACGAAGGCCCGCCTGACGTGAACGCCGTCGACGACGGCATCGGTCGTGATCACTTCCACCAGGTTTCGCGGCGCCTCGTACACCGCCGCGTCGTCGCCGGCGTCGACGAGCAGCCAGTCGGGGGCGGGGCCGAGGCGCTCGCGAATCCGCGCGATGAGCGCGCGCTCGCCGACCGCGTGCACCAGGCGCGTGGCATCCGGCGGGGCGGCCGCGCCGGAACTACCTGGCATAGTCCACCGCACGGGTCTCCCGGATGACGGTGACCTTGATCTGGCCGGGGTACTCCAGCTCGCTCTCGATCCGCCGCGCGATGTCCCTGGACAGCCACACGGCCTCGTCGTCGGTCACCTTCTCGCTTTCGACCATGATGCGGATCTCGCGGCCGGCCTGCAGGGCGAAGGCCTTCGACACGCCCTTGAACGACTCGGCCATGCCTTCGAGCCGCTCGAGGCGCTTCACGTACGACTCGAGCAGGTCCCGTCGCGCGCCCGGCCGCGCGGCCGAGATCGCGTCGGCCGCCTGCACGATCATCGCCTCGAGCGACGGCCAGTCGATGTCCATGTGGTGCGCGGCCACGGCCTGCAGCACCGGCTCCGACTCGCCGTGCCTGCGCAGCACGTCCAGGCCGAGCTCGAGGTGGCCACCGGAGAGGTCGCGGTCGACGGCCTTGCCGATATCGTGGAGGAAGGCGGCGCGGACGGCCACGTGCGACGAGAGCCCCAGCTCGCGCGCCATCACGCCGGCCAGGAACGCGACCTCCTTCGAGTGGCTCAGGATGTTCTGCCCGTAGCTGGTGCGGTACTTGAGGCGCCCCATCAGGCGGAGCACCTCGGGATCGACGTCGTGCAGGCCGAGCTCGAAGGCCGCGGCCTCGCCGTCGCGCCGGGCGGCATCGTCCATCTCGCCGGTGACCTTCTCGACGACTTCCTCGATCCGCGCCGGATGGATCCGGCCGTCGGCAATCAGCCGCTCGACGGTGCGCTTCGCGATCTCGCGGCGGTACGCGTCGAAGCCCGAGAGGATGATCGCGCCCGGCGTGTCGTCCACGATCAGATCGACGCCGGTGGCGACCTCGAGCGCGCGGATGTTCCGTCCCTCGCGGCCGATGATCCGGCCCTTCATGTCGTCGCTCGGCAGATCGACGACGGTCACCGTGGTCTCGATGGTGTGGTCCGCGGCGCTGCGCTGGATGGCCTGCGTGACAATGGCGCGGGCGCGCTCGGCGGCCTGCTCGCGTGCCTCGGACTCGAGCCGCTTGACGAGCGCCGCCCCCTCGCGCCTCGCGTCGCTCTCCATCTGCTTGAGCAGGAGCTCGCGCGCCTCGTCCGCGGTGAGGCTGGCCACGCGCTCGAGCTCTCTCCGCTGGTGCTCGACCTCGGACGCGTGCCGCGCGGCGGAGGCCGCCAGCGCGGCGTCGCGCTCGCCGAGCTCGGCCTCGCGCCTCGACGCCTTGCGGTCGCGCTCGTCCACGAGCTGCTGCTGCTCGATCAGCGCCGCCTCGCGCTTGGCCAGCAGGTGTTCCATACCCGCGATCTGCTGCCGGTGATCGCGCGCGTACTGCTCGGCCTCGAGGCGCAGCTCGTGTGCGCGCTCACGCGCCTCGATCACGGCTTCCTTGCGGCGGGCTTCCGCGTCGCGCTCGGCGTCGCGGAGGATGCGGGAGGCCTGCTCCTCGGCGCGGCCCACTGTCTCGGCCGCAATGCGGCGGCGGTTCGCGATCCACCAGGCCAGGGCCGCGGCGGCGCCGGCGAACGCGATGAAGAAGTCGAGGATGTACTTGAGGACCTGGCCCGACACGTGGCGTTCCTTTCAGCCCGTCCGGCACCCGGAGAGCTGGTGCCGTGACCCGGGCACCCGGAAGCGCCCGGGGCCCTCGCCGACTGCGCGCAGCAAGCGTGGAAAGGCCCCGTGGTGCCGTGTGGGGAGGTCGTTTGAACCTGCGAAAGCAGGTGGAACCGCTGTTTGAAAACCGCCCGTCAGGCTTCCTCACGGCGGAGGCGTGCACACGGGGCGGCGTCGCGATTCGCTTGGGTCTAGCGTTGGCTCAAGCGATCCTCCTGAGCCAGCACGCGCACCGCAGGGCCGTGCCTATTGTATCGGATCAGGTAGGCGTCCGGTGCAGCCCGCCATCCGGTGCCGCGGCCGCCGGGTGGAACACCCCGGACAGGCCACTAGCGGAGCCTGGGGTCCGCGGCCAGCACCTCGTCCACCAGGCGCTCGATCTGCCCCGCGCGGTCGAGGATGTGAATGGCCCGCTCGTCGCGGGCCTCGCGCTGGCGGAAGATCTCGTCGGCGAGGTTGAGAGCGGCCAGCACGGCCACCCGCAGGAAGTCGTTGGTTTCGTTCGCCTCGGACGCCAGGCGCATCTTCTCGTCCACGTACGCGGCCAGCTCCGCCACGTAGGCCGGGTCGAGCCCGCTCCTGACGGGATAGCGCTGCCCCTGGATCACGACCGGGACGACGCGCTCGGAATCCTCGGCCATGGCGGCCTAGAGCGCGACTCCTTCGAGCTGCTCGAGCATGCCGGCCACCCGCGCACGCACCTGGTCGCGCTCCTCCCGCAGGGTGACGAGCTCGCCGGAGGCGCCCTCGGCTTCCATGAGGCGCGTGTGCGCCGCTTCCAGCTCGCGCGACAGCCGCGCGTTGTCCTCGGCGAGCCTGCCGGCGTCGCCCTTGAGCCGCTCGAGCATCGCCACGAGCAGCTTCACCTTCTCTTCGAGCCGCTCGATCGGCTCGATGTCGACCGTGCGTGCCGTCTTCACCATCTGTGAAACCTCGGTCCTGAACGTGCTGGAATTGCCGTCTTCGCGCTGGAACGGCGTCATCGCCGCACGGCGCCGTGCGTGATCTCGAGCGCCCCGACGATGGCGCCCATCGCCTGGTCCGCGTCGGTGTCGGTCAGGGTGCGGTCCGGCGCCTGGAAGGTGAGGCGATACGACAGGCTCACGCGACCCTCCGGAATGCCCTTGCCCTGATATCGATCGAACTCGGCCACGCGCACGAGCGTCGGTGGCGCCGCCGATTGAATCGTGCCACGAACGTCGGCGGCCGGCAAGCTGTCGGCGACGAGCACCGACAAATCGCGGACGATGGACGGGAAGCGCGGCAGGGGACGCGTGCGCGCGACCTCGAGGATCGTCACGAGATCGGCGACTTCGTCGAGGTCCAGCTCGGCGACGTACACCTCGTCGGCCACAGGCACGTCGCGGGCGACGGCCAGGGCGGGCAGCAGCTGTCCCACGCACCCGAAGACGCGCGTGCCGCCGTCGGGCGCCGCAGCCACGAGGGCGGCAGTCCTGCCGGGCACGAGGAAGCTGCGGCGTGCCGGCACCGTGGTGCACGTCAGGCCGAGCGCGCCGGCGATCGTCGCGGCGGCGCCGGACAGGTCGAAGAAATCGGCCGCGCGGGGCTTACCGCTCCAATGCTCCGGTCCGGCTGCGCCCAGCCAGCCGAGCGCGAGCGTGCGCCGCTCGCCGCGGCTGCCCTGGAAGCGTGTGCCCAGCTCGAACAGGCGTGCCTCGCGCTGGCCGTGGCGGCGGTTGTGGCTGAGCGCGTCCACCAGGCCCGGCAGCAGCGACGGCCGGAGCACCGCGAAGGTCTCGGAGAGCGGGTTGGCAATCGGCACCAGCTCCGCCTCCGGCGCGAACTCGCGCGCGGCCTGTTCGGCGATGAACGAGAAGGTGACGCACTCGGTGAACCCGGCCGCCGCCGCCAGCCGCTGGACGGCGCGATCCACGTCGAGCCGATCACCGGGGCGCGCCGGCGCGGCCGTCAGGGCGGGGAAGGTGGTGGGCAGCCGGTCGTAGCCGTAATGCCGCGCCACCTCCTCGACCAGATCGACGTCCCGGGCGACGTCGACACGCCACGTGGGCACGCCGACCTGCCACGGCCCCTGGTCGCCGCCGGCGATCTCGAATCCGAGGCCGGTGAGGATCCGGCGGATCTCGCCATCCTGGATCGTGGCGCCCAGGACACGCGACACGCGCGGCAGCGCCAGCGGGACCGTGACCGCGCGCTTGGGCGCCGGGTACCGATCGATCCAGCCGCGATGGACGCGGCCGGCGCCAATCTGCTCCAGGAGCGCGGCCACGCGGGCCAGCGCCACCGGCGCGGCGCCGATGTCCGCGCCGCGTTCGAAGCGGTACGAGGCCTCGGTGGACAGGCCCAGCTTGCGGCTCGTCTTCCGCACCGACGACGGCAGGAACCACGCGCTCTCGATCGCGATGCGGCGCGTGGACGCCGACACCTCGCTGTCGCCGCCGCCCATCACGCCCGCCAGCGCCTGCGCCGTGTCCTCGTCCGCGATCACGAGCGACTCGCCGTTCAGCCGCCGCTCCTGGCCGTCCAGCGTCTTCAGCCGCTCCTCGGGCCGGGCGAGCCGGACACGGAGGTGGCCGCCGACCAGGCGGGCCAGGTCGAACGCGTGGAGCGGGTGCCCGAGCTCCAGCAGCACGTAGTTGGTGACGTCCACGATGTTGCTGATGGCGCGGATGCCGGACGCGGCGAGGCGGTCGGCGAGCCAGGCCGGCGACGGGCCGACGATGACGTCGGCGACGGCGGCGCAATAGCGCGGGCAGCGCACGGTGTCCTCGATCGTCACGCGCAGCCCGTTGAGGGCATCGACCGGCTCGCCGAGATCCAGCGTGGCCGGCGGCTTCACCGCCGTCCCGTACTTCGTCGCCACCTCGCGCGCCAGGCCGATCAGGCTGAGGCAGTCCGGACGGTTGGCCGTGATCTCGAAGTCCACGACCGCGTCGGTGGGGTCAGACCCCCGCGACGGCGTACGGGGGTCAGACCCCAGGGGCTCGACCGAGGCGACCTCGAAGCCGGTCATGTGCAGGTCGCGGGCGAGCGTGGCGGCGTCGACCGGGATCTCGACGAGGTCGCGAAGCCAGGAGACCAGGACCTTCACCGCGGGAACTGCTCCAGGAAGCGCAGGTCGTTCTCGTAGAACAGGCGGATGTCTTCGACGCCGTACATGAGCAGCGCCAGCCGCTCGATGCCCACCCCGAAAGCGAACCCGGTCACGCGGCTCGTGTCGTAGCCGACGGCCTCGAAGACGGCCGGGTGCACCATGCCGCAGCCGAGGACCTCGATGAAGCCGGTGCGCTTGCACATCGCGCAGCCGTCGCCCCCGCACTGGCGGCAGCCGATGAACACGTCGGCGCTCGGCTCGGTGTAGGGGAAGAAGCTCGGTCGAAAGACCACCGGGATCTCCGCCGCGAAGAGCTCGCGCAGGAACGCGATCAGCGTCCCCTTCAGATCGCCCATCGTCACGCCCTCGCCGACCACCAGGCCCTCCACCTGCTGGAACATCGGCGTGTGGGTCAGGTCCAGGTTGTCGCGGCGGTACACCCGGCCGGGCGCGATGACCCGCACGGGCGGCTGGTGCGCCTCCATGTAGCGGATCTGCATGGCCGACGTGTGCGTGCGGAGCAGGGTCGCGGGCCTGTCCTGAGCACGACGTTCGTCCTTGGACCGACTCGGGACGAACGGAGTGTCGACGGCGCGGCGCCAGGGGTTCGCGAGGTACAGCGTGTCCTGCATGTCGCGCGCCGGGTGTTCCGGCGGCATGTTCAGCGCCTCGAAGTTGTGCCAGTCGTCCTCGGTCTCGGGCCCGTCGATGATCTCGTAGCCCTGCCGCGCGAAGATCGCCTCGATGCGGGCGCGGAGCTGGGTCAGCGGATGCAGGCGGCCGATGGCGGGCGGGCGGCCCGGGAGCGTGACGTCCACGGCGCCGGCAGGCGGCCGGGCCGACGCGAGCGCCGCGGTCCGCTCCTCGAGCGCCGTCTCGATCTCGCGCTTCAGCTCGTTGGCGTCGCGGCCCAGGAGGGGTCGGTCCTCGGCCGGCGCCAGGGCGATGTCCTTCATCAGCGCCGCGACGGCGCCGCCCTTGCGCCCCAGGTACCGGTCGCGGAGGGCTTTCAGGTCCTGTTCGGACGCCGCCTTCTGGAGCTCGGCGGCGAACCGGGTGCGAAGTGTGGAGACGATGGAGGGCAAGGGCCGCGCTACAGATGATGCGCCGCCGCGGCGCATTACGCCGCGGGGCGCTTGAGCTGCCCGACCAGCTTGCCGAACGCCGCAGCATCGCGGGCCGCGAGCTCGGCGAGCTGCTTGCGATCGAGGGCAATGCCGGCCGTCTTCAGGCCCGCAATCAGCTCGCGGTAGGTGAGGCCGTGCTCGCGGGCCGCCGCGTTGATGCGCACCACCCACAGCCGCCGGAAATCCCGCTTCTTGTTGCGGCGCCCGACGAAGGCGTACTTGAGCGCCGTGTCGGCCGACTCCTTGGCCGCGCGATACAGCTTGCTCTTGTTCCCGAACATGCCTTTCGTCCGGGCGAGCAGCTTCTTCCGCTTCTGCCGGCGAACGGTCCCACGCTTCACTCGAGGCATTGCCTGCTCCTAGGGGTCAATTCCCAACTTCCAACTCCCAACTCCCAACGTGTCTCGCGACCTCTCAACTCCCAACGTGTCTCGCAATCCCGTGCCTGGGGAGTTGGGTGTTGGGAGTTGGCAGTTGCCTCTACTCGTACGGCAGCATGCGCTTCAGGCGGTCCTGATCCTGATGGGCCACCTCCTGCGATCCGCGCAGGCTGCGCTTCCGCTTGGTCGTCTTGCTCGTCAGGATGTGCCGCTTGAAGGCCGCGCTCCGGCGGAACTTGCCGGAGGCCGTCTTCTTGAACCGCTTGGCGGCGCCACGATGCGTCTTCAGCTTTGGCATGTCGACTAGCTCTCACTCTCCGGCGATGCCGGACCCGCGCCGGCGGCTTCGCCCTGTGCCTGGGGCGTACGGCGCGGTTCGGCGGGCCGCCGCGCCTTGTCGCTGCGCTGCGACAGGATGGTGTGCATCTGGTTGCCCTCCTGCCGCGGCGCCGATTCCACCGTCACGCCCTCGCCCAGCTCCCCGACCAACCGTTCCAGGATCCGGCGCCCGATCTCGGGATGGGCCATCTCGCGTCCGCGGAAGAAGATCGTCGCCTTCACCTTGTCGCCGTCGGCGAGGAAGCGCTCGATGTGCTTCTTCTTGAACTGGTAGTCGTGCTCGTCCACCTTGGGACGGAACTTGATTTCCTTGACCTCGATGATCCGCTGGTGCTTCTTGGCTTCCCGCGCGCGCTTCTGCTCCTGGTACTGGTATCGCCCGTAATCCATGATCCGGCAGACCGGCGGTACCGCCGTCGGCGAGATCTCGACGAGATCCAGTCCCTTCTGCCGCGCGATCGTCAGCGCCTGCGGCGGCGCCATGATGCCGAGCTGCTGCCCGGTCTCGTCGATCACCCGGATTTCACGCACGCGAATGCGCTCGTTCACGCGCACCCGATCATCACGTCTTGGGCCTCGCGACCCGCGGTCGAAAGCGATAACGGCCTCCTCTGTTGCAGGCGCCCCGCCCGCGGCTCCTCGACCGCGAACCGAACGCCTTCCCGTTCTGCGGCCTGCCTAGTGCGCCCGGCGCGCGACCTCGTCGCGTGCGTCTGCCACGAACACGTCCACCGGCCGGGCGCCCTGGTCGCCTCCCGCCCGCGTCCGCACGGCCACCGTCCCGTCGGCGGCCTCCCGATCCCCGATGACCAGCATGTAGGGAATTTTCTGAAGCTGCGCCTCGCGGATTTTATACCCGATCTTCTCCTGCCGCTCGTCGACTTCGGCCCGGAGGCCGGCCCCCTCGAGCCGCGCCCGGGTCGTCCGCGCGTATTCCAGGTGCCGGTCCGCAATTGGCAGCACCCGGGCCTGGACCGGCGCCAGCCAGAGCGGAAACGCCCCGTTGTAGTGCTCGATCAACAGCGCGATGAACCGCTCGAAGCTCCCGAAGATCGCCCGGTGGATGACCACGGGGCGGTGCTCGGTGTTGTCGGCTCCGATATATTTCAGGTCGAACCGCTCCGGCATCTGGTAGTCGAGCTGGATCGTGGCGCACTGCCACTTCCGGCCGATCGCGTCGGTCACGTCGAAGTCGATCTTCGGGCCGTAGAACGCCCCGTCGCCTTCGTTGATCGTGTAGGGCAGGCCGACCGCGTCCAGCGCCCGCCGCAGCTCCTTCTCGGCGTGGTCCCACGTCTCGACCGCCCCCAGGAACTCCTCGGGCCGCGTGGACAGCTTCATCTCGAACGTGAGGCCGAAGTCGTCGTAGACCCGCTGCACCAGCCGGAGCATCCGCTCGACCTCGTCGCCGATCTGCGACTCCATCACGAAGCAGTGCCCATCGTCCTGGCTGAACTGCCGGACCCGCGTCAGGCCCGAGAGCACTCCCGAGGCCTCGTTGCGGTGCAGCGGCGTCTGCTCGTGATAGCGGATCGGCAGGTCGCGGTAGCTCCGGACCTCGCTGGCGTAGATGAGGAAGTGCCCCGGGCAGTTCATGGCCTTGAGGCCCATCTGCTCGTCCTCGCTCTCGACGAGGAACATGTTCTGGCGGTAGTGCTGCCAGTGCCCGGACGTCTCCCAGAGCGCCTTGTTGAAGACGATCGGCGCCTTCACTTCCACGTAGCCGGCCGGGATGAGCACCTCGCGCATGTAATTGCCGAGGAGGTTGTAGAGCGTCGTGCCCTTGGCCAGCCAGAACGCCGCGCCGGGCGCCCACGGGTGGAACATGAACAGGCCGGTCTCGCGGCCCACCTTGCGGTGGTCGCGCTTCCTCGCCTCCTCGATCTGCTGCAGGTAGGCCGCGAGCTCTTTCTCCGAGAAGAAAGCCGTGCCGTAGATCCGCTGCATCGGCGCGTTCTTCGCGTCGCCCTTCCAGTACGCGTTCGACGTGGAGAGCAGTCGGAAGCCCTTGAGCCGGCCGGACGAGGGCACGTGCGGGCCGACGCAGAAGTCGATGAACGTGTCGGCGTCCTTGATGACGTAGCACGACACCTCGGATTGCCCGGCCGTCTTCTCCTCGATCAGCTGCACCTTCAGCGGCTCGCCGCGCTGCCGGAAGAAGGCCTTGGCCTCGTCGCGCGGCCACAGCTGCCGCTCGTAGGCGAGGTCGGCCGCCGCCAGCTCCTTCATCTTCTTCTCGATCGCCGCGAGATCCTCGGGCACGAACGGCCGGTCGACGACGAAGTCGTAGAAGAAGCCCTCGTCGGTGGCCGGGCCGATGCCGCACTGCGCGCCAGGAAAGAGCGCTGTCACCGCGGCCGCGAGCAGGTGCGCCGTGCTGTGGCGGTAGACGTGCAGGGCCTCGGGGCTCTTGTCGGTGACGATCCGGACGCGCGCGTCGCCGGTGAGCGGCGTGGACAGATCCACCAGCCGATCGTCCACGGCGCCGACGATGGCCGCCGCGGCGAGCCGCGGCGAGATCGCCGAGGCCACCTGCGCGACCGTCGTCCCGTGGGCGACCTGCTGTGTGGACCCGTCTGGCAACGTGACTGTCACCGTGCTCATGTCGATGGTACAGGCCTCGGCGCCCTGCGGCGGGGACTGCTCCACCTCCCCCGATCCCACAGGATGCACCTCGCCTCGCCGCGCGCTCACCAGGGGTCCGGGGAGTCGGGGGACCAACGAAGGTGGTAGGCACGGGCGGACTCGAACCGCCGACCTCCTGCGTGTCAGGCAGGCGCTCTAACCAACTGAGCTACGCGCCTATTGCCGTCTGGGACGGGCGTTTAGACGAACGACCAGTATACCAATGAGGTGGAAGGAGCGTCAAACGAAGACCGACCACCACGGACCGGCGGTCCGTGAGGTCGGCCTCGGCACAGGGGAACCAGGGAGTGCTTACTTGACGGCCTTCTTCAGGGCGGACCCGGCGGAGAAGCGGGGGACGCGACGCTTGGGGACCTTGATCGCAGCGCCGGTCTGCGGGTTGCGCGCGGTGCGCGCCTTGCGAACCGACGTCTTGAACGTGCCGAAGCCCACGAAGGTGACCGAGTCCCCCTTCTTCAGCGCCTTCGTGATGCCGTCGATGAACGAGTCGACTGCGGCCGCCGCCGCGCTCTTCGAAAGGTCGACGTCTTTCGCGATCTTGGCGACGAGATCCTGCTTGTTCACGTGTTCTCCTCCGTGCCGGACACACCCGGCAGCGCGCGCATTGCTCGCACGCGCGCGGTATCAGGCCTTTGCGGTTATACGCGACGGCCTGATCGCTGTCAAGCAGAATTGGGGCGTATTTACGGGAGAAACGCGCCGATTTCCGGTGCTACGCGGCGGCCTTCTCCGCGCCGCCGATCCGCTCGAGCGCTTTGTCGAGGATGGGATCCGTCGTCGGCGCCGTCTCGCCGAACTCGACGGAGGGCTCGTCCACTTCGGCGTCGGGTGCGAGGCCCTTCCCGTGGATGGGCGTGCCGTCCGGCCCGACGAACCGCGTCGTCGACAGCCAGAGCGCGCTGCCGTCGGGCAGCGCGACGATCTCCTGGACGGCCGCCCGTCCGAGCGTGTGCTCGCCTACGAGATCCGCGCGCTTGTGGCCGGAAAGCGCCGCGGCGAACACCTCCGCCGCCTGCGACGTGCCGTTGTTCACGAGGAGCGTGACAGGCAGCGTGACCGAGCCGTCGCCGCTGGCGGCCGACATCTCCTCCTTCGTGCCGTTCCGGGACTCGCTCGATGCGATGACGCCCTCCGGGACGAAGAGCCGCGCCGGCGCGACGCCCAGCACCGGTGCGCCTTCGGCCGTGCCCCGCAGGTCGATGATCAGGTGCCGCGCGCCCTGACCGCTGAGCGATCCTGTCTCCTGCTTCAGGTCCGTCGCCGTGTGCGGGGTGAAGGCCGCAACCCGGATCAAGCCCACACCGGGCCGGACGATGCGGCCGGAGACCATCGGGCCGGCCTCCGCCTCGCGGGTGACCTCGACCTGGTGCGGGTCGGCGGCGTTGCCGCGGATGATCGTCAGCTTGATCTTCGTGCCGGGCGCGCCGCGCAGTAGCCGCGTGCCCTCCCAGACCGACATCTCGCGGGTGGGCTTGTCGCCGATGATGCGGACGAAGTCGCCCGTGCGGAGGCCGGCCTTCGCGGCCGGGGACCCGTCGCGCGCCGCGATGATGCGCAGGTAGTACTGGCGCGTCAACTGCACCCCGATGCCGCCCTTCGGCTCCTCGTCGTGCCGCGCGAGGCTTCTGACCTGATCGGCGTCGAGCCATGCGGAGTCGGCGTCGAGACCCTCGGCGAGGCCGCGCATCGCGCCGTGCATGACTTTGTCAGGATTCACCGGCTCGACGTAGTTGTTCATGACCAGCGACACCACATCGTCGAACACCTTGAGGTGCGAGTAGCTGTCCTCCCGCGACATCGCGCGGCTCATGACCCCGCCAATCACGACCAACAGGATGAGCGGAGTGGAGACGAGCAGGACCAGCAGACGGGATCGCGACGTCATGAACAGGAATCCTTCAGTGCCGGGGTTTCAGCCATTGTAACGGGTCCACCGCCTTACCGTCGACGCGGACCTCGAAATAGAGGCCCGGCTGGCCCGCCGGGCCCGCCCCGACCTGGCCGAGCCGGCCGCCGGCCGCCACGCGTCCTCCTTTTGTGACGTTCATGGCCGACAGGTAGCCGTAGAGCGTGAAGGTGTGACCGCCGTGGTCGAGGATCACGAGGTTGCCGTAACCCGTGAACGGCGCCGCGAAGGCCACCGATCCGTCGTGGACCGCGGCAACCGCCGTCCCGGCCGGCGCCGCGACGTCGATCCCGTTTCTGGCGACGGCCGTGCCGAATCGCGACGCCCGGCCGCGTCCGAAGAACCCGACCACCGGCCCGTCCACCGGCCACGGCAGCGCACCCTGAAAGGGCCGGAACGGGAGCGCCGACACGCTGGCGGGGAGCCCGGATACCGTGGCGGCGAGCTTCTGCTGCGCCGTCTCGAGCTCGCCGACGAAGCGCGCGTTGAGGTCACGCTGCTGGTCGATGCTGGTGATGAGCGCGTTGCGGGCGGCGACGGCAGCCGCGGCGGCCGTGGTGGCCTGACGCGCGTCCGCCTCGGCGCCGGCCGCCCGGGCCCGACGCGTCTCGAGCTCCGCACGCACCTCGCGGAGCGACGCCACCGTGGACTGGTGGGCCCGGACGCGCTCGCGGTCGAGCGCCGCCAGCGACGCGACGGTCCGATACGCGCGTCCCAGCTCCTGCAGGTCGTCCACGCTGAGGAGCAGCCGCAGGTAGCCGCCGCTTCCGAGCTTGTACAGCTCCGCGAGCCGGCTCTGGAGGCCGGGGCGCTCCTCGATCTGGCGCTGTTCGAGGGCCTGCAGGTTGGCGATCGCCTCGTCGAGCCCGCTCGTGGCGGCCGAGAGCCGGGCATCGGCGACCCGCTGTTCCTCCAGGCGGATATCGCGCACCAGCTCCAGCCGCCGCAGCTCGACGAGGAGCGTCTTCTCGCGCGCGGCCAGGTCGTCGGCTTCCTGTCGCAGTGCCCGGAGCCGCTCGTTCACCCGCCCCTGCGCGTCGGGCGCCTGGCGCGCGCCGGCGGGCGTCGAGACGGTCGAAGCCGCGGCCAGGACCAGGGCGGGAAGGAGCAGGGCCGGGCGCAGGGCCATGGCCCATGATCAATCGTCAATCCTCAATCGTCAATGACGAGTGCTACCATTCGAGCGTGCGGTTCGTGGGGGTCGATTTCGGGCGGCGGCGCATCGGGCTGGCGGTGAGCGACGCAGGCGGCGTGCTCGCACGACCGCTCGAGACCCTGGACCGCGGCGCCGGATCCGGCGAGGCGCAGGCCGTGGCAGCCGTGACCGATCGGGTGCGACGGCTGGCCGCCGAGGGCGATCCGATCGAGGCGATCGTCGTCGGGCTGCCACGGCGGCTGGATGGCTCGCCCAACGAGCAGACGCCCCTCGTCGAGCGCTTTGCGCTGGCGCTCGGGGACGCGGCGCAGGTCCCCGTCGTCTTCCAGGACGAGCGGCTCACGAGCCGTGAGGCGGAATCGCGACTGGCCCTCCGTGAAAAGGACTGGCGGAAACGCAAGGCGCTGATTGACGCCGCGGCGGCCGCCGTCATCCTGCAGGACTACCTGGACGCGCGGCGCGACCCCCCTGCCTGGGACCCCGACGTCCCCGACCAATGCGCCGACTGATCTTCGTGCTGGTCGCCCTCGCGGCGATCCTGGCCGCCGTCGCCGGCGTGTACTACGCCCGCGTGGACGAGAAGTACCAGGGCTACACCGGCGTGGACCGGTTCATCGAGATCGCGCCGGGCACCGGCTCGCGGGCGATTGGCCGTGACCTGGTCGCGTCCGGCATCGTCCGCGACACGTGGACGTTCCGGCTGGCGGTGTTCCTCACGGGCACGGACCGTCAGCTGAAGGCCGGCGAGTACCGGTTCGCGGGACCGGTCTCGGCGAAGGACGTCGCGCGCAAGCTGGCCCGGGGCGACATCTACCTGCGGCCGGTCACGTTCCCGGAAGGCTTGACGCTCGGCGACATGTCGCGGGTCTACGAGTCGAAGGGGCTGGGCAAGGCCGAGGCGTTCCTCGCCGCGGCCCGGGACACGACGCCCGTGCGCATGTTCGACCCGCAGGCCCAGGACCTGGAGGGCTACCTCTATCCGGACACTTACAACGTGCCGCGCCGGATGCGGGCCGGCGATCTCGTGCAGCAGATGGCCGCCCGGTTCCTGTCGATCTACGAGCCGCTCCGCGCCGATGCCGAATCGCGCGGCCTGTCGATGCGGGAGGCGGTGACGCTCGCCTCGCTGGTCGAGCGCGAATCGGCGCAGGCCGAGGAGCGGCCCGTGATTGCGGCCGTCTATGCCAACCGCCTGCGGATCGGGATGCCGCTCCAGTGCGATCCCACGGTGATCTACGCGCTCGAGCGCAAGGGCACCTACCAGGGCAACCTGACGAAGGCGGACCTGCAGATCGAGTCGCCCTACAACACCTACCGGCATCCCGGCCTGCCGCCGGGGCCCATTGCCGCCCCCGGGCGTCCCTCGCTGGACGCGGCCATCCACCCGGCGACGGTGGACTACCTCTATTTCGTGAGCCGCAACGACGGTACACACGCCTTCTCGGCCACCCTGGCCGAGCACAACCGCAACGTGCGCCAGTGGCAGGTGGAGTATTTCAAGAAGAAGCACTGACGCGGGAACCAGAGGTTCCACGGGTTCCAGGGGAACAGGAACCAGCCGGTTCCTCGGGTTGCCAGGTTCGACGGTGCTGGGTTCGTCGGGTGCGTGTTCGACGGGTTCGGTTCCAAAGGTGCCGAGTCACACTGCCGGAGGGCGCCGGCCGAACCCGAGGCACCGAACCTGTGGCACCGAACCCGAGGCACCGAACCTGTGGCACCGAACCCGAGGCACCGAACCCGAGGCACCGAACCCGAGGCACCGAACCCGAGGCACCGAACCTGACGAACCAGAACCCGTAGAACTCAGCACCCGTCGAACCTGCCAACCCGATGAACCGATCCGCGTAGCCATCTGGAACCCGTGGAACCCTGGAACCCGCGCCCCTCGTCCCGCTCCAATCTGCTCACCTCTCCCCCCAGCCGAGCTTCAGCCGGAGCGTGTCGTAATAGCTGCGCGTCGCCGAGGTGACGAGCCGGACGGGCTCCGACGCGCGGGAGACCCGGACGATGTCGCCGGGGACGATCTGACGGCCCGAGCGGCCGTCGAAGGTCACGAACACATCAGGCTGCCGGCCATCGTCGAGCGGCGAGATGTCCACGGTGCTCGCCCCGGGGATCACGATCGGGCGGTTGGCGAGGGTGTGCGGCGCGATGGGCGTCAGGACGATCGCGTCCACGTCGGGATGGACGATGGGCCCGTTGGCCGCGAGGTTGTACGCCGTGGATCCGGTGGGGCTGGCCAGGATGATGCCGTCGCCCTTCACGCGCGTCACGAAGCCGCCGTCCACGATCACCGACAGATCCACGACCCGCGAGACCGCGCCGCGTGTGACGACGACGTCGTTCAGCACGAGCTGCTCGTCGGCCGCGGCTCCGCCGACGATCGTCCGCGCGCACAGCATGCGCCGCTCCTGCACCTGCGCGTGGCCCGCCAACACGACCTCGAGCGTGGGGAAGAGCTCCGACAGCGTGACCTCGGTGAGGAAGCCGAGCCGTCCGAAATTGACGCCGAGGATCGGGATCGTGGCGCCCGCCGCGCCCACCGCGTCGGCCATTCCGAGCAGCGTGCCGTCGCCGCCGAGCACCAGCAGCAGGTCGACCTGCAGGGGCAGCTCGGGACGTTCCGAGGTGGGCACGTCGGCCAGGCCGGCAATCGATGCCGTCTCCGGGTCCATGCGGACCGCGACCCCGCGAGCCCCGAGCCACCGCGCCACCTCGATCAGGTGTGGCGCCGCCGCGGTCAGGCCGCGCTTGGCGACGACCCCGATGCGCTGCACCGTCACAGCGCGCCCCGCAGGTGCAGGAGGAACTCGCGGTTGCCGCTCGCGCCCTCGATGGGGGACGGGGTTTCAGCCACGGCCGTCAATCCTACCGCAGCGGCGGCAGCCCGGATCTCGTCCACGACGCGCGCGTGCACCGCGGGGTCCCGGATGATGCCGCCCGCGCCGACCTCGCCGCGGCCCGCCTCGAACTGCGGCTTCACCAGCACGACGACGTCCGCGGCGGGGGCGACGATCACCGGCACCACGGGGAGGATGTGCCGCAGCGAGATGAACGAGACGTCCACGGTCACCAGGTCGAACGGGCCAGGCACGTCCTCGGGCCGCAGGAAGCGCGCGTTCACGTGCTCGCGCACGGTCACGCGCGGGTCGTTCCGGAGGCCCCAGTCGAGCTGTCCGTGGCCGACGTCGAGCGCGACGACGTGCCGTGCCCCCCGCCGCAGGAGGACGTCGGTGAACCCGCCCGTGGACGCGCCGATGTCGAGCGCCAACCGGCCCTCAGTCGAGACGCCGAACGTGTCGAGCGCGTGCGCCAGCTTCAGCCCGCCGCGCGAGACATACGGGTGGTCCGGCGTGGACAGCGTGATCTCGGCGCTCGTGTCGACGGAGGTGCCCGCCTTGACCGCGGTGGATCCGTTCACGGACACCTGGCCGGCCAGAATCAGCGCGCGGGCGCGCTCACGCGAGGGGGCGAGGCCCCTGGCCACGAGCAGCAGGTCGAGGCGCTGGCGGCTCACGTCGGGCGGCTCGCCGACTCAGGTGGCGCTGCCGAGGCCCGGCGGGGCGGGCTTCAGCTCGCCGCGCTCGTTGAGGATCTCGATGCGCTTCTCGGCGTCCTCCAGCCGTGCGTGGCAGTAGCGCGAGAGCTCCACGCCGCGCTCGTACAGCGCCAGCGAGCTCTCGAGCGTCAGCTCGCCGTCCTCGAGCTTCTTGACGATCGTCTCGAGCTCGGCGAGAGCGGCTTCGAAGTCTTTGACGGTGGGGTCCATGGGCCTAGTCGGAGGTTGGGAGGATGGGAGGATGGGAGGATGGGAGCGCGGGGCGCTCCACCACGCACTCGAGCTCGCCCTCGGCCAGCGTCACGCGGACCGGATTGCCGGCGCCCACGTCCGAGGCGCGGCGAATGATGCGCGTGCGCGTGCCGTCCCAGCAGACGGCGTAGCCCCGCCCGAGGACGGCAAGCGGGCTGAGCGAATCGAGCTGCCCGACCAGGCGGCTGAAGCCGGCGCCCGTGCGCGCATGCCGCGATTGCATGGCCGACGCCAGACGCGACGAGCATGTCTCGAGCCGGCCGCGTGACGCGGCCAGGCGTTCGCGCGGGTCGTAATGCGCGAGCGTGCGGTCCAGCACCGACAGACGGCGGGTCGTCCGCGACAGGCACTCCGCGAGCCGGTGGCGTGCCGCCTGTCCGAGCTCGGCGACGTGGCGCCCGCGCATGGCGATGCCGGCCGGCACGCGGGCCAGGCCGCGCCGGCTCTCGAGGGCGTGGACGCGGCCGCGCGCGCCGAGCAGACGGGACCGCATGGCCGCGCGCAGCCGCTCGACACGCCGGTCGACGCCGCCGACGAACTCGTCCTTCCGGGCCACGACCGTCTCGGCCGCCGCCGACGGCGTCGGCGCACGCAGATCCGCGGCGAAATCCGCGATGGTCGTGTCGGTCTCGTGGCCGACGGCCGAGATGACCGGCACCGGCGAGGCGGCGATCGCGCGCGCCACGATTTCCTCGTTGAACGCCCAGAGATCCTCGATCGATCCGCCGCCGCGGCCGACGATCACCACGTCCACGCCGTCCACACGGGCCAGCGCCCTGAGCCCGCGTGCGATCTCCCCGGCGGCGCCTTCGCCCTGGACCCGGGCGGGCCGGATCACCACCTGGGCGTTCGGGTACCGGCGCCCCAGCACCGACAGGATGTCGCGGAGCGCCGCCCCGTCGAGCGAGGTGACAATGCCAATGCGGCGGGGAAGCAGGGGGAGCGGGCGCTTGCGCGCCTGATCGAACAGGCCCTCGGCGGCCAGGCGCCGGCGCAGCTGCTCGAAGGCGAGCTGCAGCGCGCCCAGGCCCCGCGGCTCCATCGTCTCGCAGACGAGCTGGTATTCGCCTTTCAGCTCGTAGACGCCGAGCCGTCCGCGCGCGACGACGTGCTGGCCGTCCTCGGGACGGAACTTGAGCCGCCGGGCCGCGGATCGGAACATCACCCCCTTGAGCTGCGCGTACTCGTCCTTCAGCGTGAAATAGAGGTGCCCGGTGGACTGCCACGCCCGGCAGTTCGAGATCTCGCCCTCGACGGCCAGGGAGCCGAAGCCGGTCTCGAGCGCCTCGCGCACGCCGGCCGTCAGCTCCGAGACGGTGTAGATCGCGGGACGGGCGGGGCGCGCCTCGACCGGCGGCTCATCGCCGCCACCGTCGAACGGCAGATCGAAGAGCGAGGCCATCTAGTGGACCCGCTCCTGCGAATCAGGACCGGCCGCTCCGTTGTCGCGGCCGGCGTTCGCGGTCGAAGCATGGCAGCTGGTCGTACCGCCCCGGCGGATACAGGCCATCAGTGGCGTCCGCTGGCCGCCCGCTCCTCGCGCTCGCCGGCGGCGAGCGCCTGGAGCGCTTCGAGGGTGAGCGAGAGGCGGTCGATGGCTGTCGCCCGCCCGGTGGCCTCATCGACGGCGACGACCGCCGCGTGCAGGCGGGGATCGCCCGAGGCGGCGTCGAACCGCGCCGGCATGCCGCTCAGGAACCGCTGGAGGACGGGCCCCCTCTCCACGCCGATGACGCCGTCGTGGGGGCCGGTCATGCCGACGTCGGTGAGATACGCCGTGCCCTTCGGCAGCACGCGGTTGTCGGCGGTCTGCACATGCGTGTGGGTGCCGACCACGGCGGTGACGCGGCCGTCCAGATACCAGCCCATCGCGATCTTTTCCGAGGTCGCCTCGGCGTGGAAGTCCACGAAGATGATCGGTGTGCGCTCGGCGAGCGCCGCAATCTCGCGGTCCGCCGTCCGGAACGGGTCGTCGAGGCTGCCCATGTGCACGCGCCCCATCAGGTTCAGCACGCCCACCGACCGGCCGGCCGCCGTGCGGCCGACGTAGCTGCCGCGCCCGGGTGCATCGGGGTAGTTCGCCGGACGCAGCAGGCGGGCCTCGACGCCGATGTAGTCGATGGCTTCCTTCTTGTCCCAGATGTGGTTGCCCGACGTGATGACGTCGACGCCCTGCGCCAGCAGGTTGTCGCCAATCTCGCGCGTGATCCCGTTGCCGCCCGCGGCGTTCTCGCCGTTGGCAATGACGAAGTCGATCTCGTGGGCCGCGACGAGCGCCTCGAGACCGACGCGGACGAGATCGCGGCCGGGGCGGCCGAAGATGTCGCCGATGAACAGCAGGTTCATCGCGGCCCCGGGTCCGCCGGCTCCGACCGGACGGGTACCTCGAAGGCCTTTCCCCGCCGCTCCACGAGCTTGGGCAGCGTGATCCGCAGCTCGCCCGCCGACAGGATCGCCGACACCTTCGCGCCGTCGAACGCCCCGCTGATCCGGACGGCGCGCGCGAATCGTCCCGACCCGCGCTCGACGAGGTGATAGGCGCCCGGCTCGCGCGCGGTGCTCTCGGCCCACTTCTCGCCGGCAACCAGCACGACGTCGCCCTTCAGGAGAACGCGGACGGAGGCGACCGGGACGCCCGGCAGGTCCATGAGGATCTGGACGGCGCCATCGGTCTCGAGGACGTCGAGCGGTGGCACACAGTCGCCGGCGGCGCCGGCGTGGCCGACCTGGCCGAGCTCCTGGAAGATCCGCCGGACGTCGTCCGCCAGCTCGCCCAATTCTCCCGACAACAGCACCGACGGCCAGCCAACCATACAGGCACAAGGATCGCACATCTCAATGCGGATCGCGGAATGGGGAGTGCGGAATGAGGTCGGTGCAGAGGGAGAGGAGAGACTGGGAACGGAAGTATTGCTGAGCCTGTAACCAGTACAGCGCGGACGGCATCATATGAGTGCTGATTGCTTAGATTTTATTATTGACATACACTCAGTATCGACGTAGACTACACAGATAACGAGGACGGGAGGAGCGCATTCACATGGCAAGACGAGTCATTGGCATCGACCTCGGCACGACCAACTCCGTGGTTGCGGTCATGGAGGGCGGCCAGCCGGAGGTCATCGTGAACCAGGAAGGCGCCCGGACGACCCCTTCGGTCGTCGGGTTCGCCAAGGAAGGCGAGCGCCTGGTCGGCCAGGTGGCCAAGCGTCAGGCGGTCACCAATCCCGAGAACACCGTGTTCTCGATCAAGCGGTTCATGGGCCGTCGCTTCGACGAGGTGTCCGCCGAGGCCACGCGCGTGCCCTACAAGGTCGTGCGCAGCGACAACGGCGACGCCTGGGTCGAGGTGCGCGGCCGGAAGCACTCGCCCCCTGAAGTCTCGGCGATGATCCTGCAGAAGCTGAAGCAGGCCGCCGAGGACTACCTGGGTGAGAAGGTCACCGACGCCGTCATCACGGTGCCGGCCTACTTCAACGACACGCAGCGCAACGCGACCAAGGACGCCGGCAAGATCGCCGGCCTGAACGTGCTGCGCATCATCAACGAGCCGACGGCCGCCGCGCTGGCGTACGGGCTCGACAAGAAGCACAACGAAACCATTGCCGTGTACGACTTCGGCGGCGGCACGTTCGACATCTCGATCCTCGAGGTGGGCGACGGCATCGTCGAGGTGAAGTCGACCAACGGCGACACGCATCTCGGCGGCGACGATCTCGATCAGCGGGTGATCGAGTGGCTCGTGACCGACTTCAAGAAGAGCGAGGGCATCGACCTCTCGAAGGACCGGATGGCGCTCCAGCGGCTGAAGGAAGCCGCCGAGAAGGCCAAGATCGAGCTGTCCACCGTCGTCGAGACCGAGATCAACCTGCCCTTCATCAGCGCCGACCAGACGGGCCCCAAGCACCTGGTCACGAAGCTGACCCGGTCGAAGTTCGAGCAGCTCGTCGAGGACCTGCTGCAGAAGTCGATGGGACCGGTGCGCCAGGCGCTGGCGGACGCCGGCCTCGAGCCGAAGCAGGTCGATGAGGTCGTGCTCGTCGGCGGGTCCACGCGCGTCCCGCGCATCCAGCAGATGGTCAAGGACTACATGGGGAAGGAGCCCCACAAGGGCGTCAACCCGGACGAGGTCGTGGCCGTCGGGGCGGCCATCCAGGGCGGCGTCCTCACGGGTGACGTCAAGGACATGCTGCTGCTGGACGTGACGCCGCTCTCACTCGGTATCGAGACGCTCGGCGGGGTGATGACCACCCTCATCCCGCGGAACACGACGATTCCGTCGAAGAAGAGCGAGACGTTCTCGACGGCGGCCGACAGCCAGACCAGCGTCGAGGTCCACGTGCTGCAGGGCGAGCGCCCGCTGGCGCGCGACAACCGCACGCTGGGCAAGTTCCACCTGGACGGCATCCCGTCTGCACCGCGCGGCGTGCCGCAGATCGAGGTCAGCTTCGACATCGACGCCAACGGCATCGTCCACGCGTCGGCGAAGGACAAGGCCACCGGCAAGGAGCAGAAGATCACCATCACCGGCTCGTCCGGCCTCTCGAAGGACGAGGTCGATCGCATGGTGCGCGACGCCGAGTCGCATGCCAGCGACGACAAGGCACGTCGCGAGGTGATCGACGCCAGGAACGAGGCCGACTCGCTGGCGTGGTCGGTGGAGAAGACGCTCGCCGAGGCCGGCGACAAGGTGTCCGCCTCGGATCGGTCTCGTGTGGAGGCGGCCATTGCGGCTGCGCGCGAGGCGGTGAAGACCGACGATGCGGCCGTGATCCGGCGCGCGTCGGACGAGCTGAAGCAGGCGAGCCACGCGCTGGCCGAGGCCCTCTATCGGGCGCAGCCCGGATCGGGTGCGCCGGGCCAGGGCGGACAGGAGCCCTCGAGCGGCCAGCCGGCCGAAGGCGAGGTCGTGGACGCCGAGTTTGCGGAAACCAAGTAACGATTGCTGTGGAATAGAAGGAGCTTCGATCATGAACATCGTCCGTTTCGATCCGTTTCGGGACCTCGCGGCGCTCCAGGAGCGCGTGAACCGTGCGTTCGGTGCCTATCGCCCCGTCGATGACGACCTGACGGCGCGCGGGTCCTGGGTGCCGCCCGTGGATATCTTCGAGAGCAACAACCACGAGCTGGTGCTCAAGGCGGAGTTGCCCGACGTGAACCGCGAGGACATCAACCTCAAGGTCGAGAACAGCACGCTGACGCTCAGCGGCGAGAAGAAGTTCGAGAAGGAGGTCACCGAGGAGCATTTCCACCGCGTCGAGCGGAACTACGGCAGCTTCAGCCGGAGCTTCACGCTGCCGCAGACGGTGGACACCGGCAGGATTGCCGCCGAGTACAAGAACGGTGTTCTGACGGTTCGGCTGCCGCTCCGCGAGGAGGCCAAGCCGAAGCAGATTCAGGTCAGCGTCAACTAGGGAACGCCGCGCCGTGTTTGACGCCCTGGGCGAGCAGGGCGTCAAACACGACAGCCGGGGGCCGGAATCGGGTAGTGGTCAAGTCAAACTTGACCACTACCCGGAATCGCCGGTAATGCAGCTCGTGGCCGGATCTGTGGTAAGTTGAAGGGCTTATGGCCATCGACGACCTGACCGACGCCTCACATCTCCAGGACGGCTCCGAGACCCCGCAACCCCGGGTGCCGGTCGAGCCCCCGCGCAGCCGCTTCCTGTTCGTGGACGTTGCCGCGTTGCGGGCCAAGCAGCTCCGTCGAGGTGCCCTGCCGCGACTCGGCGTCGACGAGGCGCACCACGTGCTCAAAGCCGAGCGGATCGCGATGGAAGAGGTGCGCAGGGGCCTGGTCAGCTACGACCTGCCCGAGTGGCATCCGCAGGTGCTGCTCGAGTAACCCGCCGGTTCGAAACTTTTTTCCCGCCTTCCCGTAAAAGTTCAGTACATCGTCCACGGGCCGTTCCCCGGGGCTGGTCGTGTGTTCGACGCGGCGACCGGGTGCCCGTCGGGCGTGCAGGGGGTCCGGAGTGGCTGGATTTCTGGCTCTTGCATCGCTCGTGATGCTGGCATTTCTGCTGGTGGCCGTGGTGTCGGTCGGTGCGCTCATCGTCAGGATGGCGTTCTTCCTGCTGCTGCTGCCGTTCAAGCTGGTGTTCGGGCTGCTCTTCGTGCCGTTCTGGATTGCGAAGACGGTGCTGAAGCTGGCCGTGGGCGCCGTGGTGCTGCCGATCGTCCTGGTGGGCGGCGTGCTGCTGGCCGTCGTCGCTGCCGCCGGGGCGCTCCTGGCGCTGCTGGCGCCGCTCGTGCCCCTCGTCATCGTCGGGCTGCTCATCTGGGCCGTGTTCCGCAGCTTCAGGCCGGCCGTCGCGTAGCCACGATCGAATCAATTCCCAACTTCCAATTCCCAAATCCCAAGCAGCGCCAGGCTCGATCGCTCAGGAATCGGCGCCTTGGGAGTTGGAGGTTGGACGTTGGGAGTTGACCCTCGGCACCCGCACCCAGTCCGTCGTGCGCTCGTAGGCATCTCCCACCCGCAGCAGCATCGGCTCGTCGAACGCCCGGCCCGTCAGCTGCAGCCCGATCGGCAGGCCATCCCCCGAGAACCCGCACGGCACGCTGATCGCGGGCAGGCCCGACAGGTTGGCGCTCACCGTGAACACGTCGGCCAGGTACATCTGCAGCGGATCGTCCGTGCGCTCGCCCAGCCGGAACGCCGGCGTCGGACTGGTGGGCATCGCGACCACGTCCACGGCCGCGAACGCGCTGTCGTAATCGCGGCGGATCAGCGTGCGCACCTGCTGCGCCTTCAGGTAGAACGCGTCGTAGTAGCCCGCGCTGAGCACGTAGGTGCCGAGCATGATGCGCCGCTTGACCTCGGGGCCGAAGGCCTCGTCCCGCGTCCGCAGATACATCGCCTCGATCGTCCGCGCGTCCGGCGTGCGGTACCCGTAGCGCACGCCGTCGTACCGGGCCAGATTCGAGCTCGCCTCGGCGGTGGCGACCAGGTAGTAGACGGGAATGGCGTACTTCGCGTGCGGCAGGTCGATGTCGACGAGCCGCGCTCCCAGTGCCGCCAGCCGCTCCAGGGCCGCCTCGAACGCCGCGCGCACGTCGGCGTGCACTCCGTCGCCGACGAGGGCGCGAGGGACGCCGACCCGGACGCCGGCGATCTCGCCCGTCAGCGCCCGCTCGTAGTCCGGCGCGGGCTCGCGCGCTGCGGTGGCGTCGCGCGCGTCGGCCCCGGCCAGCACCTGCAGGACCGTCGCTGCGTCGCCCACGGTGCGCGAGAGCGGACCAATCTGATCCAGCGACGAGGCGAACGCCAGCAGGCCGTAGCGCGAGACACGGCCGTAGGTCGGCTTCAGCCCGACCAGGCCGCAGAGCGCGGCCGGCTGCCGGATCGATCCCCCGGTATCCGACCCGAGCGCCGCGGTCACCATGCCGGCTGCCACGGCCACCGCCGACCCCCCGCTCGAGCCGCCCGGTGTCCGCGTCGGATCCCACGGATTCCTCGCGGGCCCGAACGCCGAGTTCTCGTTCGACGAGCCCATCGCGAACTCGTCGCAGTTCGTCTTCCCGACGATGACGGCTCCTGCGCGCTCGAGGCGCTCGACGACCGTGGCATCGTAGGGCGGCTCGTAGCCGGCGAGAATGCGCGAGGACGCGGTGGTCGCCAGGCCGCGGGTGCAGAGATTGTCCTTGAGGGCGACCGGCACGCCATGCAGCGGACCGCGCGCGGCCTGCGGCAGGCGGTCCAGCGCCTCGGCGCGGGCGAGCGCCCGGTCGGCGGCGACGAGATTGAAGGCGTGAAGCGCCGGATCCCGCGCGGCAATCGTCGCCAGGCTGGCTCGGCAGGCATCGAGGGCGGTGCGCGTCCCGCCGGCCAGCGCGTCGCGAAGGGCGCGCAGCGTTCCCGCAGGCGGGGAGGCCATTACCCGATGACGCGCGGGACGCGAAACAGCCCCGCCTCCGGCGCCGCATCCGGCGCGGCGGCCAGCGCGGCCCCGCGATCCAGGCACGGCTCGACGAGGTCGTCCCGCTCGACCGGCGCGCCGGCCAGCACATGGGACGTCGGCGGGACACCGGACGTATCGATGGCCTGGACCTGCCGCGCGTACTCGAGGATGTCGCCCAGCTGCCGGGTGAAGGTGTCCACCTCGGCCTCGGTGAGATCGAGATGGGCCAGGGCGGCCACGCGGCGCACATCGTCGCTCGTCAGTGCTGAGGCCATCGGGCTGATGCTAGCATAGCGATCGATCCCGCTCATGACACGCCCTGGCCGATCCGGACCGCTGCGCCGGCTGGCCTTTGCCGGCTCGTGGTACACGGGCGACGGCAACCGCCTGGCGCGCGAGGTGGACGAGGCGCTGGCCGCCGCCGGCGAGCACCCGGCCGGCGCGCGGGCAGCCGTGTCGCCGCACGCCGGATTCCGGTACTCGGGCCGCGTGGCCGCGGCGAGCTACCGTGCGCTCTCCGGCCGTTCGCCCGACGCGATCGTGCTGGTCGGCCCGTCGCACTACGTCGCGTTTCCGGGCTGCGCGATGCTGGACCGTGGCGCCGTCGAGACGCCGTGGGGCGAGATGCCGATTGCCGAGCTGCTGGCCGACCGCCTCCATGCGGCCACGGCTCTCGTGCGCGAGGCGCGCGAAGAGGTCCACGCGGGGGAGCACTCGCTGGAGCTGCAGCTGCCGTTCGTCGGCCGGCTGTTCCCCGGGGTTCCCCTGCTGCCGATCCTGATGGGCGAGCAGTCGCGCGCCGTGTCGTTCGCCCTGGGCGCCGCGCTCGCGGAGGCCGCCGCGGGAATCGACGTCGCGCTGGTGGCCTCGAGCGACCTCTCGCACTATCACGACTCCGCGACAGCGCGCGTCCTCGACGCGGTGGTGCTGGAGCGGCTTGCGGTGTGCGATGCCGACGGGCTGATGCACGCGATCGAGGGCGACCCCGGACACGCGTGCGGCGGAGGGCCGATGGTCGCGGTGCTCGAGGCGGCGCGCCGCCTGGGGATCACCGCGGGCGGCGTCCTCGCCTATGCCGACTCGGGAGACGTCTCTGGCGATCACTCCCGCGTGGTCGGGTACGCCAGCGCGGCCTACTCCCCGAAGCCATGAGCGTGACCCTGACGAGCTCGGAGGGCGCCGCCGTCGTCACGCTGGCGCGGGCCGCGCTGGTCGCGGCCGTCCGGGGCCTGACCGCCCCGGCCCCGCCGGCGCTCGACGTCATGCGCCGCACGGCCGGCGCCTTCGTCTCGCTGCACACGCACGGCGACCTGCGCGGCTGCATCGGGCAGCCCGAGCCCGGGCGTCCGCTCGGCCTCCTGATCGTGCACTGCGCGGGGGCGGCGGCGCTCGAGGATCCGCGGTTCCCGCCCGTGCGGCCCGACGAGCTCGCCCGGATCGACGTGGAGGTCTCCGTGCTCACGCCGCCGGCGCGGATCGCCGATCCGGGCCGCATCGAGGTCGGCCGGCACGGCCTCGTCGTCACCCGCGGCGCCCATCGCGGCCTGCTGCTCCCGCAGGTTGCCCTCGAGTGGGGCTGGACCCGGGAGGAATTCCTGGCGCACACCTGCAGGAAGGCCGGGCTGCCCCTGGATGCCTGGCGGGAGGGGGCACAGGTCTTCGCGTTCGAAGCCGAGATCTTCGGCGAGCGAGCCTCGAATGTCTGAGCCGTTGCCCGAGACCCCCGGCCTCACGTGCCCCGCGTGCCGGGCCGCCATGCGCAGGCTGCGGCTGGATGGCCACTACGGCACGACGGTGGAGATCGACCTGTGCGGCGCGTGCCAGGCATTCTGGTTCGACCAGCGGGAACACCTGCAGCTCTCGGCCGGGGCGACGCTCCGGCTGTTCGAGATCATCCATGATCACCATGGCCCGCGAGAACCCCTGCCGGCGCGTCTCGAGTGTCCGCGCTGCCAGATCCGGCTGCTGTCGACCGACGATCGCCAGCGCGCCACGCTCTTCCACTACTGGCGATGCGGCCGCGGCCACGGCCGCTTCATGACGTTCTTCGATTTCCTGCGCGAGAAGGACTTCATCCGCCCGCTCGACGGGCATCAGCTCGCCGCGCTGCGTGCTCAGGTCCGCTCGGTGAACTGCTCGAACTGCGGCGCGCCCATCGACCTCACGAAGTCCACGGTCTGCGGGTACTGCCGTACGCCGCTCGCGATGATCGACTTCGAGCGGGTCGGCCGGGTCGTCAGCGAGCTGCGCGAGGAGGCGGGACGTCCCCACGCCGCGGGTCCCGGCGCCGATGCCGCCCTCGCGCTCGCGCTGCTCAGGGAACGGCAGCAGGTGGACTCGTTCTTCCACCAGCTGGACGGGGCGTCCGACTGGTCCACGCTCGGCCCCTCCGGCGGGATCGTCGAGAGCGGCCTGGGTGCGGTCGTGTCGCTGATCAAGCGCCTGCGCGGCTGAGTTCTCCCACTTCGCTGCACGGCGGGAGTAAGCCCGGAACGCACGTGACTTGGCGGATGTCACGCGTGCGACGCATGTAGCGCAGACCTTCAGGTCTGCGCGCGCGCAAGAACCGAGAACCGAGAACCCGAGAACCTCGTTATGGCCCCAGTCCCTGTCTCAGCACGCGGCCGTCGGGCCCGAGCTCGACCGTCGCGATGAACGGAGGCCGCGCGCGCGGATCGTCCTCGAATTGGAACGGGCCGCCGACGAACCGCACGTCGAGAAAGCTGACGCGGTGCGTGCCATCCGGCCGCGTCACGGCGCGCGTGGCCGGCATCCGCGAGAAGTTCAGGAAGACACGCGCCGTCCGTGTGCGCCGGGCGTCCGCGACCCACCGGTCCGACTCGCTGGGGATCCAGATCCGATCGTGCGCCGGGCTGCCGATGAGCGAGATCTGCCGCAGCTCGTAGCCGTCGGTCTGCTGCCGGATGAGCTGCCACGTGAAGGGCGAGAAGAACGTCGGCAGCGCCGCGGCCTCGAGGCACGCCCCCGGTCCTGCCGCGGCCGCCTCGATGACGGCCGGGTGCCGCGAGAGCACCGGCGCGGTCGCGCACGGGGCGGCCGTGCCGTCGGCGCGGGTCGTCGCGGCAATCCCGAGCGCGTGATATTGCGCGCCGGCGCGCAGGCCGTAGAACGCGAGGGCCGCCAGCAGGACGCCGCGCGCGATGGCCTCCCGGCGGCCGGGACCGAGCCGCATCGCGACCAGCCCGACCACGAGGATGCCCCACAGGTAGACGTCCACGATCGGCAGCCAGTCCAGCGCGTACCAGGTCCACACGAACGGGCTGAGCAGGCGGACGCCGTACGACGTCGGCAGGTCCATCAGCACGTGGAGTGTCGTGCCGACGAGCGCGACCGCACAGAGCGCGAGCAGGGAGCCGCGCTCGGCCGCCGGCCGCCACACGCGCGCGGCGAGCCAGACGATCAGGGCCGACAGGGCGGCCAGGCCGACGACCCCGACCAAACCGTGGGTCGGACCGCGATGCGCGGCGAGGTACGACACGGCGCCGCCCGTGAACGCCGTGACGATGTCGAGGTCGGGGGCGTTCGAGGCAATGACCATGGCCGCCGTCGCACCCGGCGTCCGCCGTCCCACGCCGGCCCGCACCAGGGTGACGGCCACGAGCGTATGGGTGAGGTTGTCCAACCTGACGCTACTATACCGTCATGCGACGACTCCTCGTGCTCCCGGCCCTGCTCGCGATCCTCATCCTCGGCGCGGCGCATCCGCGCGCCTGGGGTTTCGACGTGCACCGCTTCATCGCGGATCGGGCGATCGACCTGCTGCCGGAAGGCCTGCGTCCGTTCTACGAGAAGCACCGGGCCTTCATCGTCGAGCACGCGGTCGATCCGGACCTCTGGCGGACGGCCGGCTGGACGGCCGAGACGCCGCACCACTTCACGGACCTCGACGCCTACGGTCCGCCGCCGTTCGCCGCGCTGCCGCGCGACTACGACCGCGCCGTGCAGCAGTGGGGACGCGACTTCGTCGAGCGGAACGGGACGCTGCCGTGGCGCACCGCGGAAATCTACGGCCAGCTGCAGCGCGCCTTCGAGCAGGCGGGGCGCGGCGGCGCGCCGTGGGCGCTCGAGAACGTCCAGTTCTATTCGGCCGTGCTGGCCCACTACGTGGCCGACGGCCACGTCCCGCTTCACGCGGTGGTGAACTACGACGGCCAGCTCACCGGGCAGCAGGGGATTCACAGCCGCTGGGAGACCGAGCTGGTGCTGCGCGAGATGCACGACCTGCAGCTCTCGCCGGCGCCTGCCCGGCCGATCGGGGATCCCCGGGCGTTCATGTTCGAGACGCTCGAGGCCGCCTATCCCGGGGCGGCGGTGATTCTGCAGGCGGATACGACGGCCGTGGCGGGTCGCGAGGTGTACGACGACGAGTACTTCCGCGTGCTGGACCGCGGGACGCGCGCGCTGCTGACCCGGCAGCTCTCGGCATCGATCTCGGACGTGGCCTCGATGATCTACGGCGCGTGGGACGCAGCCGGACGGCCGGACCTGCCGCTCGAGGCGCCGCGCGAGGTGAGAAAAGTGCGCCGCGTCGCCAAGCCGTGAGCGCGGCCCACCTCGATCATCTGTAGCGCAGACCTTCAGGTCTGCCCGCGTTCGATCAGCTGTAGCGCAGACCTTCAGACAATATGGAATGACCGGCTCTCCATCGTAACGTTGTCGTGCTTGCAGCACTCAACCCGGTGGACAGAGCCACCGAAATCGCGGGTTAGCGCTCGAGAGCGCCAGAGCCGCATCGAAGGGAGCCGGTCATGAAGAACATTACTACGTACGTGGGCATCGATGCACACAAGAAGGATCTGTTCGTCGCGATGCTGATGGGCCACGAGAAGACGCCAGTGACCTGGCAACTGGCGAACGAGCCGAGGGCGGTGCATCGGTTGGTGCGGAAGCTCGAGCGCGAGACGCCGGGGCCGATCCGCGTCTTCTACGAGGCCGGGCCGTGTGGGTACGCGTTGCAACGCCAGGTGACGACGGCGCGGGTGAGCTGTGACGTGGTCGCGCCGGCGCTGATCCCCCGGAAGCCTGGCGAGCGGGTGAAGACGAATCGCCGCGATGCGCGGAAGCTCGCGGAGCTGGGCCGTGCGGGCCTGCTGACCGCCGTGCAGCCGCCGACGCCGGCCGAGGAAGCCGTGCGGGACCTGGCGCGGGCGCGGGATGATGCCCGCGAAGATCTGCAACGGTGTCGCCATCGCTTGGGCAAGCTGCTGCTGCGGCGTGGTCTGCATTACGCCGGCCGCAACTGGACACGCGGGCACCGCCAGTGGATCGACAGCCTGACGTGGACGCACGCCGCCGAGCGAGCCGTCGTCGACGACTATCAGCTGGCAATCGATCACACGGAGGCGCGTCTGCTGGAGTTGGACGCCCGGCTCGCGGAGATCGCCAAGCACGATCCGTATCGGGAGCCGGTCGGCTGGTTGCGCTGTTTCCGGGGCATCGATACGTTGACGGCGATGTTGCTCCTCGCGGAGTTGCATGACGTTCGCCGATTCGCCTCGGCACCGGCGTTGATGGCGTACGTCGGGCTGGTGCCCGGCGAGCACTCCAGCGGGGAGACGCATCGACGGGGCCGCATCACCCGCACGGGCAACGCGCTGGTCCGCCGGCTGTTGGTCGAAGCGGCGTGGCACTATCAGCATCGCCCGAGCGTGGGCGTGGCCTTGACGCGGCGGCGCACGGGACAGCCAGGACGCGTGATTGCGATGGCGGACAAGGCGCAACAGCGACTGTGTCGGCGGTTCCGGAAGTTGGCGGCCGAACATAAACCTGCCCCGAAGATTGCCGTCGCGATCGCGCGCGAGCTCGCGGGGTTTGTGTGGGCCACGCTCCAACCAGCGCCGGTATCGGTGAAGTAACGACAGGGACCGTGGTGAAGGCATGGTGATGCGGCTCGGTGACGGACCGCGAAGACGACGGATGATCAGAGGCACGATTGTGAGGATCGGCGAGCAGACCATGCGATCCGGACGCCTGTCCCAACTCGCGACTTCAGCCTGCACGTCCTCCCGACGAAGCACTGTCATGTGTGCTCTGCCCCGGGCGACCGCGGTAACCACCGTATATCAGCGTGACTCGTCGTCGAAGCGCCCTCGAGCGTCCGTCGTCTCCGCGGCCCGCGCACCGACCCGGCGGAGTACCACGTGGTGGGCGCGGTCTCCAGGGCTTCGCGCCCTGCGGGCGGCGCCTTCGGCGCCCCTGGACACCGCGCCCACCACGTGGTCGGAGGCGCGTAGGGAGCAAGCTGACGCTTGCTCCCTACCGATCAAACCCCCCTCGAACGATCGGGGCTTGACAGAGGGTCATTCCATATCAGGTCTGCCCGCGTTCGATCAGCTGTAGCGCAGACCTTCAGGTCTGCCCGCGTTCGGTCAGCTGTAGCGCAGACCTTCAGGTCTGCCCCCGCGCCCGTTGGCAGGCCTGAAGGCCTGCGCTACACGAGGGCGCGCGCGGTCACTCGATGAGCTTCATTCTCGTGCGGTCCGCGGGCACCTCGAGGCTCGCCAACGTCACGTCGTCCTTACCCGGCTGCATGATGCGCACGTCATAGCGGCCGGCCGGGACCACGAGGAGCAGGTAGCCCAATCCATGCAGAAGGCGGGCGGGAACCGGGTGGGACTCGCCGGGCTTCGACAGCGTGACCGCCACCCCAGCCGGGTCGGGCGCCTTGCCCACGGGCCACTTCAGCTCGAGTGCGCCATAGCCGTCCGTGAAGTTGATCACTTCGAGGTGGCGGCCGGCCTCGTCGGGGTACGCCATGATCACCAGCCGCTCGGCCCAGCGCACGTTCACGACCTGGCCGTTGTCCTGACGCACGGCCTGTGCGTCGTAGATCCCCGGCGGCAGATCGAGCGTCAGGTCCTCGCCGGTGACCACACGGCCGGCGTCGCTCGAGCCGGACGGCCGCACGCGGATCCGTGTGTAGGGCGTGACCTCGGTCGCGCCGTCGAACACGCGGAACTCCACCCGAATCGACGGGCCTGACGCCGGCGCCTGCCGCGCCGGAGGCGGCGCGGCGCAGATCGCCAGCACCAGCGCAGCGATTGACGAGGGACCTGCCACGCGCCGGATTATAGCAACGCCCGGGCCGTCCGAAGGAGCTGTGCTACCGTAGGAAGACGGGCATGGACGTGTTCCTGATTCCGGTCGGACACGACCGGTACGAGCTCTACTGCGAAGTGCCCGACGAGGACCCGACGGGGGCCTCTCCCGATCACGACCGCGGCTGGTTGCGCGGGCTGATTCAGCGCTTCCGCCAGGCGCTCGCGGAGATGGAGCGCGAGCGCAACGCCGGCACGGCGCCGGCACCCGAGCGCGGGCTCTACCAGCGGCTCAGGGCCCGCTTCCGACGCCTGATCGCCAACACCGTCGCCGAGCAACGGCTGCTGTGGCACATGCGCCGACAGACGACCGCCTGCCTCGTGTACCCGGCAGACGCCGACGCCGCGCGCATGATGCAGGTCGCGCGGGTGCGCTTCAGGGCCGACTACGACAGGCACCTCCGGTGGCTGGTCGTGAACACGCTGCTCTTCGTCCTGTCGGGGCTGCTGACACTCGTGCCGGGCCCCAACGTCATCGCGTACTACTTCGCGTTCCGCCTCGTGGGACACTACCTGTCGATGCGCGGCGCCCGCCAGGCGCTCGAGCGCGTGCAGTGGACGATGGAGGGGAGCCAGCCGCTGGCGGATCTCCGCCCGCTCTCGCGCGTGGACTGCGCCGAGCGGCGGCCGCACGTCGAGGCGATCGCGGGCGCGCTCGAGCTCGAGCACCTCGTGCGGTTCTTCGACCGGGTGGCGGTCCCGACCGCGTGATATAGTCCGGCCCGGGTGCCGCTGCGCCCGGCCTTCACCGTGAAGCTCCGCGAACTGGCCGACCGCCTGCGCTGCCGCCTGGAAGGCGACGGCAGCCTCGACATCGTGCGCGTTGCCGGCCTCGACGACGCCGGCCCGGGCGACGTCACGTTTCTCGCGAACCCGAAATATCAGCAGGCCGCCCAGGCCACGCGCGCCTCCGCCATCATCCTGGCCCCGAACGCCGCGCCCGTGCCGTGCGCGATGCTTCGCTCGTCCGACCCGTACCGGTCCTTTGCAGAGGCGCTCGGGATCTTCGCGCCACCGGAGCCCGTGCCGGCGGGCATCCACCCGACGGCGGTCATCGCGCCGGACGCCCACGTCGGCCGCGACGTGTCAATCGGCCCCCTGGCGGTCGTCGGCGTGGGCACGGCGATTGGCGATCGCACGGTGATTCACCCGCACGTGGTGATAGGGCCTGCGTCGCGCCTTGGCGACGACTGCGTGATTCACGCGCGCGTGTCGATCCGCGGCGGGTCCGTGCTCGGATCGCGCGTGGTCGTGCAGGACGGCGCGGTGATTGGCAGCGACGGCTTCGGCTTCGTCACCGACGCGGCCGGCGTGCATCACAAGATCCCGCAGCCGGGCTCGGTCGTCATCGAAGACGACGTGGAAATCGGCGCCAACACGACCATCGACCGGCCGGCCGTCGGCCACACGCGTATCGGCCGCGGCACGAAGATCGACAACCTCGTCATGGTGGCCCACGGCGTGCAGGTTGGCGAGCACACGCTGCTCGCCGCGCAGGTGGGCATCGCGGGCAGCTCGAAGATCGGGAGCCACGTGGTGCTCGCCGGGCAGGTCGGCGTCGCCGGCCATCTGGAGGTCGGCGATCGCGTCCGCGCCACCGCGCAGACCGGGATTCCCGGCTCGGTCGAGCCCGGCGCGTTCGTGTCGGGCTATCCCGCCATTGCCAACGCCGACTGGCTGAAGGCCTCGGCGGTGTTCCGCCGGCTGCCCGAGCTGAGGAAGCAGCTGCAGGAGCTGGCCGCGCGGCTCGAGGCCCTCGAGGCGCGGCTCGTCCGGGACTGACGCGGACTTCCGCCTATCGGCCCGAGACGCCCTGGAAGACGAATTGGTACGCGCCCGATCCCCGGTTGTCGCCGTTCACGACGAGCCTGTACTGACCGTCCGCGTGCAACGGCGTCACCGCTCCGTCGCGGCACATCGGTCCGAGCACGTCGGATCCGTCGGGATACACGACGCTCAACAGCAGGTTGCCGAGGCTGCAGCCCTCGCCGGCGATCTGGATGATGTCGCCGGCCTTCGCCGTGAACGTGTAGACGTCGTGCGCGCCCGGCATCTCGATCGTCCCCGACACGATGGCGCCGTACGCAACGGGCGTCACGCGATCGTGCCGGACGAAGCGTATCGGCACGTGATAGGCGCCCAGCTGATTCCTGCCCACGTTCGCCCGCAGCGTGTACGAACCCGGCGCCGGGAACGCGTACCGCCCCATCTCGCAGCCGGGGTGGCCTTCGATCATCTGGCCGGCCGGGTCGAACAGCGTCAGGAAGATCACCGACTCCGGCTTCTCGCCCCAGTCTTTCGCCCTGTCCACGCAATCCGGCGTCGGTGAGACGTAGATCACGTCGCCCGCGTCCGCCTGCAACCGGAGCTCCGGCGTCGCGTGCACGTCCGTGATCGCGCCCGCCATCAGGAGCACCCGGGCGCCGGGGAGCGTGGCCGCCGGGCGCATCAGCGCCGCGCGCGACGCGAGCACCGCCTGCTGGTGCGCGTAGAGGCCCTTGAAGAAGAATCCGTTGGTGATTCCGAGATCGATCACACAGTCGTGCAGGAGCCGTGGATCGGTGATGCCCTCCTCGCGGCAGTCCCGCTCGGCGGCCTCGCGATTCGGCACCGCGGCGTTGGGGTCCGGGAAGGACGGATCCACGAAGGTCTGCGGCGACTGTCCGGGCGCGTAGTCGAAGAACGAGCCGTTGCCGGCAATCAGCCACTTGCCGGCGAGCGCCGCACCTGACTGCTCGTCGTTCTCCGGCTTGCCGTCGGCGTTGCCGAGCAAACCCTCGAGCGATCCGCGCCGGACGGCCGACGGGCTGACCTGGACGCTGATACCGAAGGGCCCCACCTGGTCCGCATGGGCAATCGTGCCGTCGGGCCATTCGAACGTGTAGGCTGCACCGTAGCTGGTGAGCGCCCTCGTGATGCTTCCGCCCTCGAGTGCAGGAGGGTCGCCGGAGACCGGCGTGCCGTCGAGTCGGAGTACGCTCTGGCCGTTCTCGAGAGTGACCGTGACCCGGTGTCCGCCGATCCGTGTCGCCATCGCCTGGTTGACGCTGGCCGCCCTGGAATGCCCGACCGGCACCTGCCGGACCTGCACCACGAAGTCGTCCTTCGTGGAGCGCACGAGCGTGTACTCGCCCACCCGCTGGAAGTCGAACAGCGAGCCGTCGAAGGTGCGCACGTGCGGGTCGTTGGCGGTCTCGCCGGGGTCGTTGGGCTTCGACTTGCGCTCCTCCTCCTGGCCGTCGCCTCCGCCTCCCCCGCCGGGAGGCGGAAACGGAAACATTCGCGGGTCCTCGGGCTTGTCACAGAAATCGTCGAGCGACTTGCCAGCAACCACGATCTGCCCGAGCACCTCGCCCCCCTCGAGGCCAATCGACAGCGGCAGCCGCGCTGGTTTCGTCAGCTGCGACGCGCCAGCGCTGCCGTCGGGACAGGCGCAGGCTCCCGGCTTGAGACAGAGCGCGAGCGGCGCCGAATGCACCAGCTGCGTGTCGATCCCGAAGCCGCTGTCGTGCAACCGGGCGTAGCCCCGGAGGAGCGAGACACTGAGGAGATCGGGAGCGCTGGTGATCCCGAACAGTCTCGCGGTGTAGGGATCCGCCGCAGGCAGCAGCAGGAACTCGCCGTCGCCGACGGTGATCTCCTCGGGATCCGGCCCTCGCTCCTGGGGTGAGCCCGGACCGAGCATGTTCCACGGGATGCTCGCGGTCCGGAAGTAGCTCGAGGCCCAGCTCGAGAGGTACTTGTCCCGATGGCCCTGAATCAGCGTGTTCAGGGCTGGCACGTCCTTCCCGCCAATCGCGGCCTTGAACGACTCGAGCAGCATCGGCCACGTCGCGTTTTCGCCAATGATGTCCGACAGGTGCCCGAACACGCCCACGCCGTCGTATCCGCGGTCGCTGAACTTCGTTCCCGGCGTGTCGATGTACGGTGTCCAGTGGTGCTGGATGACCGACGGCGCCTCGGGCACTACGGTCACCATCACCCAGTCGGCCGCCCCCTCGTTGATCCAGGGGCGGATGCTCTTCCGCTGGCCGAAGTCGGTCACCTCGGCGTCCTGATAGCAGTGGTACATCTCGTGGGTGACAACCGAAGTGGCCACCGCCGGCCCCCACTTGCCGACCACCTTGTCCCAGAACTTCAGATGGCAGCCTTCATGGTTGCGGCCGCCATTGACCAGGAAGGTGTCTGTCTCTGCCCATCCGGCGCCGGGCGGCGTTTCGTCCACGACGTCGACGTAATACTTCGTCAGCACCGGCCGGTTCAAGTACGTCGACAGCCTCTCGCTGGCGGTCTTGGCGGCGCCGTCGTAATCGAATCCGGACTCGTTCAGGCGCACCGGCGTGTAGACCACCGGCGTCAGCTCGAATCTGGACTGTCCGCGCAGTGCGGCGTGCGGAGCCGAGGCGGGATTGGGACCGCGAACCACCCGATCGACGGCCTGCCGCTGCGCCGTCGTCAGCGAGTCCCAGACGCTGTAGACGTCCATGACGGCGGCCGACGCGTCCCAGTCGGACGGGTCGCGCGTCACGCTGGCCGGCACGTCGACGCCGGGCAACGGTCCGAGCTCCATGCTGAAGTACCACGCCGCGCGGATCGGCGTGAGACCCTGCGTGATGATGTCGTGGACGAGCTGACGCTGCGACTGCTCCTCGCCGGGAGCGAAGGGCGAGCCCGCAGCCGGCGACTGTGCGGGAGGCGGGGCCGGTGGCGAGGCCGTCGAGGAGATCTGCGGCGGGAACGGCCGCCGCACGAACCAGACGACTGCGGCCGCCGCGACGACGACCGCCAGAGCCAGCATCATCATGCGAGGCCGAGTCATGGCGGATGTGCCTCCTCCAGGAACGGCAGCATTCTACCCTCGCCGCGCCGAGCTGCGCCTGAGGTTCGTGCCATAATCGACGCGATGTGCGCGTTCGACGGGGGCCGGCGGCGGCGCCGCCCTGGCGCCCGCCTCGTGGGTCTGCTGGCCGCGCTCGCGCTGCTGGCGTCGTCCCTGCCGGCGCCCGCGGCCGTCAGACCGCCGCGGCTCCAGTACCGGATCTCCACGCTGCCCAATGGGCTCACCGTCGTCCTCTCCGAAGATCACTCGACGCCCATCGTGCACGTGCAGCTCTGGTACCACGTCGGCTCGAAGGACGAGAAGCCGGGGCGGACCGGGTTCGCCCACCTGTTCGAGCACATGATGTTCAAGGGGTCGAAGAACGTCGAGCCCGAGGCGCACACCTCGTTCATCTCCAGCGTCGGCGGCCAGAGCAACGCCTACACCACGGAAGACACCACCGTCTTCTGGGAAACGGCGCCGCAGCAGTACCTGCCGCTCATGCTCTGGCTCGAGGCCGACCGCATGGCCACGCTGCGCGTGGACCAGGCGACGTTCGACCGCGAGCGCGAGATTGTGGAGGAGGAGCGGCGGATGCGGGTGGAGAACCAGCCGTACGGGCGGCTCTCCGAGCTCATCTACGACCAGGCCTTCACGGTGCATCCCTACAAGCACCCGGTCATCGGGAGGATGGAGGATCTGGAGGCCGCCTCGATCGACGAGGTCCGTGACTTCTGGCGCACCTACTACGTGCCGAACAACGCCACCCTGACGATCGTCGGCGACTTCGACAGCGACCAGGCGGCCCGGATCGTCGAGCAGTACTTCGCCCGGATCCCGCGGTCGGCGCATCCGGTGCCCCGCGACATCCCGGCCGAACCGCCGATGACGCACGAGAAGCGCGTCACGCTCCTGGAGCCCTGGCCGCTGCCGGCCATCATCGTCGCGTACCACATCACCTACGACGGCCATCCCGATTCGTACCCGCTGCACATGGCGTCGAAGATCCTGTCCGACGGACAGAGCTCCCGCATCTACCGCCGACTCGTCTACGAGACCGGGCTGGCGCTGACCGCGTTCGGCGGCGGCAACATCATCGAGCAGCCGAACCTGTTCTTCGCCGTGGCGATCGTGCAGCCCGGCCGCTCGCCGGCCGAGGTCGAGCAGGCGCTGGTCGGCGAGCTCGATCGCATGCGCGCCGAGCCGGTCAGCGGGCACGAGCTGCAGCGGGCGAAGAACCAGTTCGCCCGCGACTACATCGTGGCCCGCGAGACGATCCAGGAGAAGGCGGCGCAGCTGGCGCACGCCGTGGTCATCCACAACGACATCCGCACCGCCGACAGCGAGTTCGAGATCTTCCAGGACACGACGGCGGCCGACATCCAGCGGGTCGCGCGCACCTACTTCACACCCGCCAACCGGCTGGTCCTGACCATCATGCCGAAGGGCACGCCGACGCAGTGACCCTGCGCATCCTGCCGTCACGCCCGGCCGCCCTCGCGCTCGTGCTGGCCGCCGTTGGCCTCGCGGTGCCCCCGCGTGCGTCCGCGCAGGCCATCGACTGGCCGGTCATGCGACCGCCGCCGCCGCTGCCGGCGCGGGACGCGAAGTTTCCCCCCTACGAGATCCGCAGCCTCGCCAACGGCCTGCAGGTAGTGGTGGTGCAGCATCACGAGGAGCCGATCGTCACGCTCCGCATGCTGATCCGGGCCGGCGCCGCGGCGGACCCGGCCGGCAAGCAGGGAACCGCCGTCCTCACGGCCGCGCTGCTCGATCAGGGAACGACGACGCGGTCGGCCGAGCAGATCGCCGACACGATCGACTACGTCGGCGGCGGCCTCGGGACGGGCGCCGGCACCGATCTGTCGTACGCGAACGTCGTCGTCATGACGGACGGCCTGGCGGTCGGCTTCGACCTGCTGAACGACGTCATCCGCCAGCCGTCGTTCCAGGGCGACGAGCTGGAGCGCCAGCGGCAGCAGGCGATCTCGGGCCTGAAGGTCAGCTATGACGATCCGGACTTCGTGGCCGGCCTCGTGTTCGATCGTCTCGTCTACGGGTTCCACCCGTACGGCATGCCGAACAACGGGACGCCCGAATCGCTGCAGGCGATTGGCGTCGAGGATCTGCAGGCGTTCCACCGTACCTACTACGCCCCGAACAACGCGATCCTGGCCATCGTCGGCGACGTGACCCCGGACGAGGCGTTCGCCAGCGCCGAGCGTGCCTTCGGCGACTGGGCCCGGCGCGAGGTGCCGGCCGCCGAGCCCGGACCGCCCCCCGCCGCCACCAGGCGCGTGGTCGTCGTGGACAAGCCCGATGCGGTGCAGACCGAGATCCGCGTCGGCCAGCTGGCGCTGCCGCGCAAGCACCCCGACTACCTGACGTTCGACATGGCGATGAAGATCCTCGGCGGCGAGGGCGCCAACCGGCTGCAGCGCGTGCTGCGGTCCGAGCGCGGCCTCACCTACAGCGCGTCGGCCGAGTACCAGGCGCTCCAGCAGGCGGGGGACTTCGCCGCCGACACCGACACGCGCTCCGACGCGACCGCCGAGGTGCTGCGCGTGATCGTCGAGGAGATCACGAAGCTCCAGCGCGAGCGCGTCTCGGAGCGCGAGCTGTCAGACGCTCAGGCGTACCTGGCCGGCAGCTTCCCGCTGACGATCGAGACGCCGGAGGACATCGCCGCGCAGGTCCTGAACGCCCTGTTCTACGGCGTCCCGCTCTCGGAGATCGAGAGCTACCGCGAGCGGGTGAACGCGATCACCCCGGAGGACATCCAGCGGGTCGCGCGCGCCTACCTCACACCCGATCGGCTGTCGGTCGTCCTCGTCGGCAACGCGGGCGCATTCACCGCTGACCTGCCGGGCGCCGGATTCCCGGCGTTCGAGGTCGTCGAGCTGCCCGACCTCGATCTCACCGCGGCGAACTTCCGGCGGCCGCAGAAGGCGGCCGCCGCCGCGTCGCCATTCAATCGGACGTTCGCGTGCGGCATGTAGCGCAGACCTTCAGGTCTGCCCACCCGGCGTATGTCGCGCAGACCTTCAGGTCTGCCTGCAGCTCCCCACTCCCATGAAAATGGGTTCCGGCCCCACGGTGCTCGTGTCGTGCGGCGAAGCATCGGGCGACCTGTATGCCGGGGCGCTCGCGCGCGAACTGACCCGGCTGGAGCCGGCCACGCGCGTGGCCGGTTTCGGCGGCGAGCGCCTGCAGGCGGCCGGCGGCGACCTGCTGGCGGACTACCGCGGCTTCGCCGTGACCGGCCTCACCGAGGCCCTGCGCGTCCTGCCGCAGTCGTTCAGGCTGCTGCGGCGCCTCCGTGAGTGGATGCGCGCCGAGAAGCCCGACGTCCTGGTCGCAATCGACTTTCCCGACTTCAACTTCCGCCTCGCCAAGGCGGCGCGCGAGCTGGGCATCCCGGTCGTGTACTACGTCAGCCCGCAGGTCTGGGCCTGGCGGTCGGGCCGGATCGCCACGATGAAGGCCATCGCGTCGAAGGTGCTGGTCATCTTCCCGTTCGAGGTCGATCTCTACCAGCGCGCCGGCATCCCCGTGGAGTTCGTGGGCCACCCGCTCATCGATCTCGTGCACGTCTCCGAGCCGCGCGACCGTTTCCTGTCGGCGCGGGGCCTCGACCCGGGGGCGCCGACGATTGCCTTGCTGCCGGGGAGCCGGCCGAACGAGATTCGCACGATCCTGCCCGGGCTCGCCGGCGCGGCGGCGCTCATCCGCGAGCGGGTGCCGGCGGCGCAGTTCGTCGTCGCGCGCGCGCCGAACCTTCCGAACGGCCTCTTCGACCCGCTGCGCAAGGCCGCCGGGCCGGTCCACACGGTGGAAGGCCGCACCGACGACGTGCTGAACGCCTGCGACCTGGTGCTGACCGCGTCGGGTACCGCAACGGTGCAGGCGGCGCTGCACGAGCGGCCGATGGTGATCGTGTACAAGCTGTCGGCCCTGACCTATCGCATGGGCCGCCGGTTCGTGAAGGTGGACACCTTCGGGATGGCGAACCTCGTCGCCGGCGAGCGCGTCGTCCCGGAGCTGATCCAGGACGACTTCACGCCGGAGCGTGTGGCCGCCGAGGCCGTGGCGCTGCTGACGGATGTGGACCGCGCGGCGTCCATGCGCGCGGCGCTGCGCAAGGTCCGGGAGCGGCTGGGCGAGCCGGGCGCCAGCCGGCGTGCGGCGGAGGCGGTGTTGGGGATAGCTCAACGCGTGTGAACAACTCAACTCTCAACTTCCAACCACCAACTCCCAATGTCGTGGAGCGTTCAGATTCTGGTGCCGGACGATCAGGACCGCCGAGTCGAGACGCTCGCGGCGAAGCGGGCCTTCGACTCGCACTTCCGGACGGCGGGATTCCTCCGCGTGCCCACGGACGTCGGCGTCGAGCAGTTCGATATCTGATCTCACTGAGGGGGCCCATGCGCGGATCCGCTCTCCTCGTGGTGCTGCTGGCGGCGCTGCTCGCGCCCGCGCCGGCGGCCGCGATGGTCTATGTCCCCGTGGACCTCCCGACGCTGGTGGCCGATGCGCGAGCCATCGTGGTCGGCCGCGTGGCCGTCGTCGCGCCGCGCTGGACCGATGGACGCCGGGGGATCGAGACGCTGGTCACCATCGAGGTGGCGGAGTCGTGCAAGGGTGGCGCGGTCCGCGAGGTGACGGTCGCGCTCCCCGGCGGGCAGATGGGCCGCTATCGGACGGTCATGCCCGGCGTGCCGCGGCTGGCGGAAGGCGACGAGGTGGTGCTCTTCATTGCGGGGCAGGGCGCCGAGCTCCCGCACGTCGTCGGCCTCGGGCAAGGCGTGTTCCGCGTGATGACCGATCGCGCAACCGGCATGCGGTTCGTCCTGCCGGAGATCGTCAGCGCGGCAGCCGCTGCCGGAGTGCCCGTCAGTCGGGGCGAGCTGTCGCGGCGTCCGGTCCGCCTCGAGGCGTTCACGGACGAGATTCGGCGCCTGGCATCCGGAGCGGCCCGATGAAGCCAATACGCCTCCAGTCCCGTGCGGCCGCCATCGCGCTGCTCCTGGTCGCCCTCGCGGGCACGCACGACACGCGCGCGTACCTCAAGACGGGGACGATGGTCGATGGCCAGTCCGTGCCCGCGCGATGGCAGCAGATGCCGGTGGAATACGAGGTCAGCGAAGCCGGAGTGGACGGCGTCTCGGCCGGGCAGTTGCGCGACGCGGTTGGCGCGGCGTTCTCGTCGTGGCAGGCGGTCACGACGGCGTCGGTCCGCGCCGCGTTCGGCGGATTCACGTCGGCGTCGCCGCTCGATGAGGACGGCCTCAGCACCATGGGCTTCGTGCCCAGGCCCGACATGGAACGGACGCTCGCCGCCACCAGCTATCTGGTGGACACCGAGACCGGCGCGATTGTCGAGTCCGACGTCTTCTTCAACGCGGCGTTTGCCTGGTCGGTCGCGCCGGCCGGCGAGCCGGGGCGCTACGACCTGCAGTCGATCGCGCTGCACGAGGCCGGCCACGTCCTCGGGCTGGGGCACTCCGCGCTGGGCGAGACCGCAACCAGCGGGGGCGGGCGGCGGCTCGTGGCCGCGGCCTCGGCGATGTTCCCCGTCGCGTTCGCTCCAGGCTCGATCCTCGGACGCACACTCTGGCCGGATGACGTCGCGGGCATCTCGGACGAGTACCCCGCGGCGGGGTCCTCGAGCGCGACCGGCAGCGTTCAGGGCACGGTCACGAAGAACGGTCACGGCGTGTTCGGCGCGCACGTCGTCGCGTTCAGCCTGGCATCGGGGGCAATGGTCGGCGGGTTCACGCTCGACGACGGCGGCCACTTCGTGATTGGCGGCCTGCCGCCGGGCACGTACCTGCTCCGCGTCGAGCCGTTGGACGACGGGGACGTCAGCAGCTATCTCGACAGCGGGGACGTCGATACGGACTTCGGGGTGACCTTCGCGCCCGAGCTCGCGACGGTGCCTGCCGGCGGGTCGAGCGCCGCGATCTCGATCGCGGTCCGGGCGAAATGACAGTCCGTTCCGCTGGCGGCCGGGCGATCGGCCTGTGTGCCCTGGCTGCGACGGTGGCAGCGCCGGCGCGCGCGCAGGATCCGCTCCCGCGGCCGCATGCGTTCGAGTTGTCGGTCGGTATCGGCGCCGAGAGCGGCCGCGACCTCGGCGTCCGCGTCGGGTCGCTCACGGCCAACGATCCCGGCGGCCCGGACTACGCGCTCTTCAGAACGGAGAGCTCCCTCGGAGCGGCCACCGGCGTCGAGTCGCGCGTGGCATTCAACCTCACGCGCGTGATCGCGCTCGAAGGCACGTTCTCCTGGAACCGTCGCACGGTCACGACGCACGTGACCGCCGACGTGGAGGGCGCGCCCGCGACGACCGCGTCGCTTCGAGCGACGACCTGGGGCGTCGGGGGAGACCTGCTGGCGCACGTGCGCCGGCTGTCGTTCGCGGGCGGCAGGGGAGTGCCGTTCCTGGCTGGCGGGGCCCGCTACCTGCGTCAGCTCGACGAGCACCGGCTGCTGGTCGGCACCGGGTCGAGCCTTGATGCCGGAGGCGGCGTGAAGTACTTCTTCACGAGCCGCGCACGCGGCGTCGTCCGCAGCCTGGGTATCCGCGCCGACGCGCGGTGCGTCGTCTCGTCCGCGAAATTCGTCCCAATCGAATCTTCCGAACGTCACGCCGGCTTGGGCGTCTACGCCGGCCTGCTCGCCGGCTTCTAGCCCGGAACGCCGCGAGCGCCCTCGTGTAGCGCAGGCCTTCAGGCCTGCCAACGGGCGCGCGTTGCACAGAGACTGCGCCGTCTCTGTTCGTTCGCTCCTCGGCCGACGTTTCCCAATCCAACCAGACCAGGAGGCTTCGAGATGCGCCGCTGGATGCAAGTTGCCTTCGCGATTGCCTTCCCGCCCGGACGAGACCGAAGGCGGCGCGAGCCCCGAGGAAGAAGCCTGGTCGCCCGACCTGTCAGCCGAGGGCGCCAACGGCTGGACGACCGGCCGTCCCGACTCGCCCTGGCGGTCGCTGCCGCCCCTGGCGGCGAAGCCGGGCGTGACCGCGCTTGCCGGACAGGTCCTGCGGCTGGATGGGCGTCCGCTCTCACGCGTCACGCTCGAGATGGAAGGGCGTGAGACACGGACCGACGGCACCGGGCGGTTCCTGCTCCTCCTCGACGGTCTGGTCACGGGCGAGCACACACTGGAAATCGACGGACACACGGCCAACCGGCCGGGGCGGACCTACGGGTTCTACGAAGCGCGGATCTCGCTGACGGCCGGGCAGACGACGGCGCTGCCGTTCACGATCTGGTCGCCGCTCATCGACACGGCGCACCAGATCACGGTTCCTTCGCCGACGCCGGCCGAAACCGTCGTCTCGACGCCGCTGATTCCCGGCCTCGAGCTGCACCTGCCGGCCGGCACGGTGATCCGGGGCGAGGACGGCCAGGTCGTCCGCACGCTGACCATCACGCCCGTGCCGCTCGATCGGACGCCGTTCCCGCTCCCGCAGGACGCGACGTTCACGATGTACTTCACGATCCAGCCGGGCGGCGCGTACGTGCACACGCCGGGGCCGATCAAGGGCGGCTGGCTCGTCTACCCGAACCTGCGCCACTCGCGCACGGGCAAACGCGTCCAGTTCTTCAACTACGACCCCGACGACAAGGGCTGGTACGTCTACGGCATGGGCACGATCACGGCGACCCAGGTCCTCCCGGACCCGAAGGTGCGCCTGTACGCCTTTACGGGCGCCAGCTTCAACGACGGCAACACGCCGCCGGACGCCGGCCCGAAGCCAGGGGACTGCTGCTCCAATGATGGCGACCCGGTGAACCTGGCGACCGGCATCTTCACCTACTCGATGACGGACCTGGTCGTGCCGGATGTGATCCCGCTCGCGGTCACGCGGACGTACAATTCGCGCGATCCCGAGCCGCGGCCGTTCGGGACTGGGATGACGCACGCGTAACGCGATCTTCCAGTTTTCGGAGCTCTACTGGGAGGAGGCCGACCTCATCCTGCCGGATGGCGGCAAGATCCACTACGTGCGCGTTTCGGCAGCAGGGCCTGCCGTGGTACCAGACCGTGTTCGAGCACACCGCGTCCCCCACGGCGTTCTACAAGTCGCGCATTGCCTGGAACGGCAGCGGCTGGGACCTGACGCTGAAGGACGGCACGTGTACGTCTTCGGGCACGAGGCGCCGCTGCAGGCGATCCGGGATCGCCACGGCAACACGGTCCGCTTCACCTGGTCCACGACGAATCTGTTCGGCGCCGGGACGGGCATTGGTGTTCTGGGGCAACGTTGTCGGTCTAGTGCTGTTTGCCCTTCTGTCTGGGGCCGTGGCTCTGAGCTACATCGCCCCAATTATTGGTGGCCTTCGTTGAGTCGTCAGAGTCGCAAGAACGGGGCCTTGCGCAGCTACACAAGCGGCTGCACCCGCCAGCGGCGGGCTGGGTCGGTGTTCATCGAAAGGCTCATCACGCCCCTGCGGGTGAGCCGCAGGTCGTTAGCCGGACAGGACGAAATGCGAAACGCTTGGTGGGCCTAGCGCTTCCTCAATAGATCCCAGAAGGCTCGTGGATCGAGAATCGCCAAGGGGGCCTTGTCGGCGATATCAAGGAGGTCCCGATCGCCAGTTACGAGCACATCGGCGCGTCCGGCGATTGCCGAGGCGAGGATCCAGCGGTCGTCCGGATCGCGAACGGGCAGCTCTGAAGGTCGGTGGGGTCTTGGTACCACCTCCTGCTCTCGGAGAAGCGCGAGGATCTCTTCGAGATCGGCGGCCGGCACCTTGATGCGGCGGCTGAGAGCTCTTCGCAGTTCGGTCAGGACGACTTCCCCGACGAGTAATTGGTGCTCGGCCAGGACCGCCCGCATCACGTCCGCGCACAAGCCACGGGTGGCGAAGGCCGCGACCAGCACATTGGTATCGAGGAAGACTTTCACGAAACTTCGCGGACAATGTCTTCGTCCGTGAGATACCCCCGCGCTTCGGCAAATGGCAGAACCCGGCGTCTGAGATCCTCAAAGCGGCGCAACGAGAGCTCCCGGCGCAGGGCATCTCGGACGATCTCGCTACGGCTTTGGCCGGATCGCTTGCACAGCGCATCGAGCAGGCGCTCAATGTCTTTGTCGATACGGATCGTGAGTGTGCCCTTCATGTGTTACAGTGTAACACACTCGACCGGGCCGGCTAACCACCGTCCTCGGTGCCGGAAGTCTCACGGTTCTTCGGAATCATCATCCGCATGTTTCCTGAGGTGACGGTCTTCGAGCACACGGCCTCGCCGACCGCGTTCTACAAGTCGCGGATTGCCGCGAGCGAGAACGGCTGGACCCTGACGCTGAAGGACGGGACCGTGTATTTCTTCGGCCACGGCGCGCCCCTGCAGTGGATCCCGGACCGCCACGGCAACACGGTCCGCTTCACCTGGTCCTCGACGAACCTGTTCGGCGCCGGGACGGGCAACCTGCTGCGGGTGACCTCGCCCAACGGCCGCTGGATTGCTGAGAGCTGCCAGCTGGACGCTGAAAGCCGAAAACTCCTCACCCCACACTCGACCCCTGCAGCCGCTGGGCAAACGCCTGCTCGAACTCCGCGAGGCCCTTGCCCAGGTGCACCGGCGCTTCCGTCCGGCCGTGCATCACATCGGCGGTCTTGTACCCGTTGCCGGTCACGCAGACGACGATCGGCTCGTCGGCGGGAATGGTGCCGTTCCTCACGAGCGCGATGGCGCCCGCCAGCGTGGCGCCGCCCGCCGGCTCGGTGAAGATGCCCTCGGTCTCGGCCAGCAGCTGGATCGTCGAGAGGATCTCCTCGTCGTCGATCATGACCGCGGATCCGCCCGTCTCGCGCAGCGTCTGCAGCACATGGTAGCCGTCGGCGGGATTGCCAATCGCGATCGACTTCGCAATCGTGTCCGGCTTCACCGGATCGGGGAACTCGATGCCCTCCTGGAACGCCCGCACGACAGGCGCGGAGCCGGCGGCCTGCACGGCGTGGATCCGCGGCATCTCGCCCGACGCCCAGCCGAGCGTCTTCAGCTCCTCGAACGCGCGCCCGATGCGCGGCAGCAGCGTGCCGCCCGCGACCGGACAGACGACGTGGCGGGGGAAGCGCCAGCCGAGCTGCTCGACGATCTCGAGCCCGTACGTCTTCGCGCCTTCGGCGTAGTACGTCCGCAGGTTGATGTTCGCGAAGCCCCAGCCGTGTCGGTCTGCGATCTGGGTGCACAGCCGGTTGATGTCGTCGTAGTTCCCGCGGATCGCGACGACATGCGGCTTGTAGATGGACGACCCCAGCACCTTGGCCGGCTCGAGGTCGTCGGGGATGAACACGAAGCACTCGAGGCCGAGCCGCGCCCCGTGTGCCGCCACGCTGTTGGCCAGGTTCCCCGTGGACGCGCACGCGAAGACATCGAACCCGAGCTCCACCGCGCGGGTGGCCGCCACCGAGACGACCCGGTCCTTGTACGAGAAGGTCGGGTGGTTCACCGAGTCGTCCTTCACGTAGAGCTCCGCCACGCCCATCCGCTTCGCGAGCCGCTCCGCCTTCACCAGCGGCGTGAACCCCGAGTGGAAGCCGGTCTTCGGCTCGTCAACGGGCAGCAGCTCGCGGTAGCGCCACAGGCTCTTGGGACGCTGCTCGATCTCGGCCGGCGTCACCGCGCGGCGGATGGCGTCGTAATCGTAGGTGACTTCGAGCGGCCCGAGACACTGATCGCAGACGAACAGCGCCTCGGCAGGAAACGTCGTCCCGCACATCCGGCACCGGAGTCCTGTGAAAAATGACATGTGATGAACGACCTTCGTCAATTCCCAACTCCCAATGTCCCAACTCCCAGGCGTGTCACGCGAGCCCGGTCAGTCACTTGGCTTTTTGGGCATTGGGAGTTGGAGGTTGGGAGTTGATTTTGAACGGCCCATTGTGTGCCGAAAGCGTCCGCAGGCGCACCGGCAGGCCCAGCGCGCGGTAGATCGACTCGAGTCCACGCTCGACCGGTTCCGTGTCACCTTCCACCATCGCGACGAGCGTCGGCCCCGAGCCGCTGAGGCAGACGCCGAGCAGCCCTTCGGCCCTGAGCGCCAGCCCTTCGGCCAGCCCCGGGACCAGTCGCTCCCGAAACGGCTGGTGCCAGCGATCGGCGAGCGATTCGCGCAGCAGATCGAACCGGCCGCACTGCACAGCCTGCAGCAGCAACGCCACGCGCTGCAGGTTGAACACCGCGTCGGCGCGCGTCAGCATCTCCGGCAGCACCTGTCGCGCGTCGGCCGTCCTGACGCGCGTTTCCGGCGTCGCCGCCACGAATCTGACCGCGGCCGGCCACTCCGTCGAGAGCGCCACGACGCCGCCGTCCTCGCGCTGACACGCCGCGGTGAGCCCGCCCAGGAGCGCGGCCGCGACGTTGTCCGGATGCCCTTCGAAGCGCGTGCCCTCGGCCAGCAGGTCGCGGCCCGCGGATCCCGCCAGGTGCTCGAAGAGGATCAGGCCCGCCACCGTGGCCGCCGCGCTGCTGCCCAGCCCGGCCTGCATCGGCACGTCGCTCGTGATGTCCAGCTCGAGGCCGGGGAAGTCGAGCCCCTCGCGCGTTGCAAGCGTCGTGACGCTGCGCGCGACGTAGTCGTCGCCTTCGAGCCGCACGCCGTCGAACGCGCACCGCAGTTCGTTCCGCGAGTCCTCGCGCACGCGGCGCACGGTCACGCGCACGTACAGAGCCACGGCGACCGCGAGCGCGTCGAAGCCGGAGCCCACGTTGCCGATCGAGGCCGGCACTTCAATCGTCAGCCCCTCGACGCGCTCCCGGGCCTCGTCCACCCCGAGCACCCGCCGCGCCGCCGCTCGCGCCGGCGTCACGCGGACGCCTCCTCGTCGAGCACCGGCAGATCCACGGGAGGCTCCACGTGGAAGTCCATCCCGCCAATCGCGCGCATGGCAGCGGCCAGCGTCGCCGGCGCGCACGGCTCGGCCGTGACGACGAAGGGCACGCGGTCCTTGCCGTCCACCGGCAGCTGGAGCACCGCGTCGATGTTGATGTCGTGCCGCGCCATCGCGTCGGCAATCGCGGCGAGGATGCCCGGCCGATCGCGCACGACGAACCGCAGGTAGTGGGCGGTCACGAACTCGGAGTCCACTGCCGCAGCGGCTGCCGGCGGGGCGGCGACGGGCCGCTCGGGCTCGAGCGCCGCGATGGCGGCCAGATCCGACACGACCGCGACGGCCGTCGGTCCGCCGCCCGCGCCGGCACCGGCGTAGATGGTGTTGCCGCCGTACTGCCCGCGCGCCACGATCACGTTCTGGCTGCCTTCGGCGCGCGCCAGCGGCGAGTTGCGCCGGACGAGCGAGGGCCGCACCGACGCGGTGACCTTGCCCGGCTGCGCGGGGTCCACCGCCGCGCGCGAGATCTGCCGGATCGTGCTGTTGAGCGCGCCCGCGTAGCGGAAGTCGATCGCGTCGATCGTGCGCACGGTCCGGCAGGCGATGTCGCCCGGCGCGACCTGCGTGCGCAGCCCCACGGCGCACAGAATCGCCAGCTTCGCCCGCGCGTCGTACCCCTCCACGTCGTCGGTCGGGTCGGCCTCGGCGAAGCCCAGCTCCTGCGCCCGGGCCAGCGCCGCGTCGAAGCCGGCGCCCTCCTCGGCCATGCTCGTCAGGATGAAGTTGCAGGTGCCGTTGAGGATCGCGGTGATGCCGACGACGCGATCGCCGCTGATGCCGCTCCGGAGCGCGCCGATGACCGGAATGCCGCCGGCGACCGCGGCCTCGAACCGCAGGTGCCGCCGATGCTCGGCGGCCAGGCGGGTGAGCGCCGCGCCCTCGTGCGCGATGAGCTGCTTGTTCGCCGTCACGACGGAACGGCCGGACTCGAGCGCGCGGCGGACCCAGGTCCCCGCAGGCTCGCGGCCGCCCACGAGCTCGACGACGACGTCGGCGTCGGACGCAAGGACGCGTTCGATGTCGTCGGTCCACTCGACCGACGAGGGGACCCAGTCCACGCGCTTGCTGGCGACGTCGCGGTTGAAGATGTGGGTGAGCTGGACGCCGGCGGGCGGACGTTCCGTCAGGATGCGCGCCACGGCGCGTCCGACCGTCCCGAATCCCAGCAGAGCGACGCGCGCGCAGGATGGAGTCATCGAGGCCAGCCACCGAAAGTCCTTAATGGTGTCGGAGCGGCCCGATTCGGTCAAGTTTATGCATCCAACGATTTCATAACATCAGGAAATGGCATTTGACCGTCACCGGTCCGACCACCTATAATCCGGACGCCATGTCGCGCACGATGACCACCATCGCCATTATGACCAGCACCATGCGAAAGCATGGCGGCCGCGACGGTGGTGTCCGAGCGCTCGACTAAACGCAGTTCACGCAGACGAGCACAAGCCTCCGCCGCCGCGGCCTCAGCCGTTCGGCGGTTTTTTTTTGCTCGCCCGCCTTCGCCAAGGCTGCGGCGCGGCAAGCCCGCCAAATTCGCGGGAGGCTACGGCGCGGCAAGCCCGCATTGGGAGTGATGCACATGGGGCAGCGGATCGACGTCGGAGTCCTTGGCGCCACCGGCATGGTGGGCCAGCAGTTCATCGCCCAGCTGGCGAATCATCCCTGGTTCCGGCTGGCCTGGGTGGGCGCGAGCCACCGCTCGGCGGCGCGCGCCTACCGCGACGCCACGCCGTGGCGTCTGCCGGTGCCCATCCCCGACGAGGTGGCCGCCCTGGTCGTCGAGGAGGCGCGGCCGGGGGTGACCGCCCCCGAGCTGCTCTTCTCGGCCATGGACGCGTCGGTGGCGGGCGAGATCGAGGAGGGCTTCGCCAGCAAGGGGCACGTGGTCGTCAGCAACGCCCGGAACCACCGGATGGCCGCCGACGTGCCGCTGCTCATTCCGGAGGTCAACAGCGACCACCTGGCGCTCATCGAGGTGCAGCGCGAGGCGCGCGGCTGGTCGGGTGCGCTCGTCACCAATCCCAACTGCTCGACCGTGTTCCTCGCGATGGCCCTGGCGCCGCTGCGCGCCTTCGGTCTGAAGGCGGTCGTCGTCACCACGCTGCAGGCGCTCTCGGGGGCCGGTTATCCCGGCGTGGCGTCGCTCGATGCCGTGGGCAACGTCGTGCCGTTCATCTCCGGCGAGGAGGCGAAGATCGAGGCCGAGCCGAAGAAGATTCTCGGCCAGCTCGCCGACGGGCGCATCGACCCGCATCCGGTCGTGATCAGCGCCTCCACGACGAGAGTGGCGGTCGTGAACGGCCACACCGAGTCGATTGCCGTGTCGCTGCAGGCGCATCCCACACTGGACGAGGTCCGCGAGGCGCTGGCGACCTTCGTGGGCCCGCCGCAGCATCACCGGCTGCCCTCGGCCCCGGCGCGGCCGATCGTGTACCTGCCCGAGGAGAACCGGCCGCAGCCGCGCCTCGACGTGGATCGTGACGGCGGCATGACCGTGTGCATCGGCCGGCTGCGGCCGTGTCCGATTCTCGGCTACAAGTTCTTCGCGCTCGGCCACAACACGGTGCGCGGCGCGGCGGGCGCCGCGGTGCTCAATGCCGAGCTGCTGGTGGCCGAAGGCGTGCTCTCCGTGCCCGCGCTGGGGGTGTAGCGTCGTGCGGGTCCTGAAGTTCGGAGGCACGTCGGTCGCCGACGCCGCGGCGCTGGCGCGCGTGCGCGACATCGTGGCCGACGCGTGCCGGCTCTCGCCGGGCGGCGGTCCGGTGGTCGTGGTGTCGGCGCTCGGCGGCGTGACGGATCGCCTGCTCGACCTGGCGCGGGCAGCCCGATCAGGTGACGCGGGCCGCGCCCGGGCGCTGGGGGAATCGCTCCGGCACCGGCACCTGGATCTGCTGGCCCACGTGGCGGCCGGATCCGACGGCGATGAAGCGCGCCGGTTCACGGTGGAGCAGTTCGACCGGCTCGCTGCCGTGGCCGACGCCCTGGCCGTGCTGCGCGAGGCGTCGCCCCGATCGCTCGATACCGTGGCCTCGGTAGGCGAGCTCGTGAGCTGCCGGATCGTCGCGGCCGCGCTCGCGACGGGCGGACTGCCGGCCGTGGCCGTGGATCCACGGCTGCTGCTGGTCACCGACGAGACGTTCACGTCGGCGACGCCGCAGCTCGAGGCCACGCGCGCGCTTGTGCAGAGCCGCCTCTGGCCGCTGCTGGGCGAGGGCCGGGTCGCCGTCACCGGCGGCTTCGTCGGCGCGACCAGGAGCGGCATCGCGACCACGCTCGGCCGCGGCGGCTCCGATTACTCGGCGGCCCTGCTCAGCGCGGCTCTCGATGCCGACGAAATCCAGATCTGGACCGACGTGGACGGCATGCTGACCGCCGATCCCCGCATCGTGCGGGGGGCGCGGCTGGTGCCGTTCCTGTCGTTCGCCGAGGCCGCCGAGCTCGCGTATTTCGGCGCGAAGGTCCTGCACCCGAAGACGATTCAGCCGGCCTCCTCCCGGAACATCCCGGTCCGGATCCTCAACACGTTCCGGCCCGAGGCCCGCGGCACGCTCATCGCGGACCTGCCCGCGCCGGAAGGGCCGGCCGTCACGGCGCTCGCCTCCAAGCCGGGGATCACCGTCATCACCATCACGTCCTCGCGTATGCTGATGGCCCACGGCTTCCTGCGCCGGCTGTTCGAGGTGTTCGAGCGCTACCAGACGTCCGTGGACGTCGTCTCCACCTCCGAGGTGAGCGTGTCGGTGACGATCGACGAGTGCCGGCACCTGGACGCCATCGTCGGTGCGCTCTCGGCGTTCGCGGAGGTCAGCGTGGCACACGGGCTGGCGCTCGTGGCGGTGGTCGGCGACCGGTTCGGCGCCGAGCCCGGCGCCTTCGGCCGCGTCGTGGGCGCGCTCGACGGCATCCCGCTGCGCCTGGTGTCACAGGCCGACTCGCGGCGGAACGTCACGCTCGTGATCGACGAAGACGATCTGCCGCGCGCGATGGACCGTCTGCACGACGCGTTCTTCGGGTCGGCGTCGCGGACCTCGGACGCGGCACAGGGAGTGAGCGCCTGACATGGACCTCAGACAGCTCGAGATTCTCAAGGCCGTCGCCGAGACCGGGTCGTTCACCGGGGCCGGCCGCCGGCTGCACGTGTCGCAGTCGGCCATCAGCCGGCAGATCCTGCTGCTCGAGGCCGAGCTGAACGAGCCGCTGTTCTGGCGCATCAAACGCAAAGTCCGCATCACGCCGGCCGGCGAGGCGCTCCTGCAGCTCGCGCTGCGTGTGTTCGACGACATCCGCGACACCACCGAGCGGCTGAGCGAGTCGCAGCAGAAGCTGACCGGGACGATCCGCCTGGTCGGCGGCATGACCGTCTCGATCTACGTCTTCCCGACGCTGCTGAAAGAGTTCCAGCGCCTGCACCCGGACGTGGACGTGAAGGTGATGACCGGTCCGGCCGACCGCCTCGTGCGCCGGCTTCGCGCCGGGACGGTGGACCTGGGGCTCCTCACCCTGCCGGTGGACCAGGCGGACCTGATCACCCGGCCGGTGATGCGGGAAGAGCTGATGCTGGTGACGTATCCCGGACACCCGCTGGCGCAGAAGAAGAAGATCGAGCCGCCCGATCTCAATCGCCTCCCGTTCATCCTCTACGAGTCGGGATCCAACACGCGCCGCGTCATCGACGAGTTCTTCGTGCGCGAGCAGGTGCAGCCGCGGATCGTCATGGAGACCGAGAACGTGGAGATCATCAAGGCGATGGTGCAGAGCGGGATCGGCGCCACGCTGATCTCGGACCAGGCGATCGAGCGCGAGGTGAAGGCCGGCGCGCTCATCGCCCACCACATGGGCGGCCGCCCGCTGGTGCGCGAGACGGGCTGGGTCTACCTGAAGGCGAATCGCGTGCCGCGGAAGATCAGCGAGATGACGCGGGTCCTCGACGAGCTGCTGCCAAAGATGGGCTGGGCGGGGGTCAAGGATTGAGCATTGAGCATTGATGATTGATGATTGACGATTGACGATTTCACGTGTGCGCGCTCGTGTAGCGCAGGCCTTCAGGCCTGCCAATGGGCGCGCGGTGGGCAGACCTCGAGGTCTGCGCCACATCCGCGCGGTCGGCCCCATGTAGCGCAGGCCTTCAGGCCTGCCAACCGGCGCGCGGGCAGCCCTCATCGCTCTCGCCGCTACTGGAGCTCCACGTCGGCGACGATGACCGTGATGTTGTCGCGTCCGCCGGCGGCGAGTGCGCGGTCGATGAGCTCGCTGCAGGCACCGTCGCACCCGCCGTCGACCAGCACCGCCTGAATATCCTCGTCCGAGAGACCATCCGTCAGGCCATCCGAGGCCAGCAGCAGCCGATCCCCGTGCTCCAGCGGCAGGTGCTGCACCTCGATGGCGATATCGCCGCGGCCGACGGCGTGGGTGAGCACGTGCCGCATGTTGTGCCGCTGTCGCTCCTCGGGGGCCAGCAGTCCGGCGTCCACGAGCTCCTGGGTCAGCGTCTGGTCGCGCGTGAGCCGGCGCAGCTGCCCGCCGCGCAGCAGGTAGCACCGCGAGTCGCCCACATGGAAGACGAACAGGTGGGCGCCGTCGATCGCCGCCAGCGTGAGCGTCGTCCCCATGCCGGCGAGCCCGGCCTCGCTGCGCGACCGTTCGGCAATGGCCCGGTCCACCGCCTCGAGGATCGACTGCATGCGGGTTACCATGGCCCTGGCCTCCTCCTCGCCGTTCTTCGTGAACCACTGCGAGCCGTGCTGTGACAGCTGCAGCGCCAGGGTGAGCGCGAGGGTGCTGGCCACTTCGCCCGCCGCGTGTCCGCCCATGCCGTCGGCCACGGCCAGGCCCCAGCGGATCTGCTCGGGCACGAAATCGAGCTGGGCCGGGTCGATGTTGGTGACGATCGGCGTCGTCGAGCGGGTGAGGCGGAGGGCCAGGTAGCGGTCCTCGTTGTTGGGCCGCACCTTGCCGGGGTCCGAGCGCGCCGAGATGCGGAGCCGGGCGTTCCTGATCGTGTCGTGCACCGAAACGGCCGCGGGCGAGGTCGAAAGGTGCGTCGGGGTGTCGTCCGTGCTCATGGGCCGGGTTCCTGCTGACGCCGTCGGGTGGACGGCGATCATGCCTCCGAATCGCGGGCCGGAGCCAGTAAAATCCGTCGCGCGTGCGCTACGACGTCATCGTGCTCGGAGGCGGGGCCGCCGGGCTCTTCTGTGCCGCCACCGCCGGCCGCCGGGGCCGGCGGGTCCTCGTGGTGGAGAGGAGCCGTGAGCCGGGCCGGAAGATCCTCATTTCGGGCGGCGGGCGCTGCAACTTCACGAACCTGCATACGGGCCCGGAGCACTTCCTGTCGGCCAACCCGCATTTTGCGCGCTCCGCCCTGGCACGCTTCACGCCGGCGGAGTTCGTGACGCTCGTCGAGCGCCACGGCATTGCGTACCACGAGAAGACGCTCGGGCAGCTCTTCTGCGACGGGTCGGCGCGCCAGGTCCTCGACCTGCTGCTGCAGGAATGCCGCCAGGCGGGCGTGGACGTGCGGACCGGCTGCGATGTCACCGGGATCGGCCCGGGATTCGTCGTGGAGAGCTCGCACGGCACGCTCGAGGCGCCGCGGCTGGTGATCGCCACCGGCGGTCTCTCGATCCCGAAGGCCGGGGCCACCGATCTCGGCTACCGCGTGGCCGCCCGGTTCGACGTTCCGGTCGTTCCGCCGCGGCCGGCGCTGGTGCCGCTCGTGCTCGACGAGGCCGACGCGCGGCGCTGGTGCGACCTGGCCGGCGTGGCCGCCGACTGCGAGGCGTCGGCCGACGGCCCGTCGTTTCGCGAGCGGTTGCTGTTCACGCATCGCGGGCTCAGCGGCCCCGCGATCCTGCAGGCGTCCTCGGTACTGGTCGCCGGGAGGCGCCATCCGCATCGACCTGCTGCCGGGCGTCGATTTCGAATCGGAGTTGATCGCGCGGCGCGAGCACGGCGATGCGGCCACGACGCGCGCGGCGCTCGCCGCCCGGCTGCCGCGCCGGCTGTCCGATCGCTGGTTCGAGGTGATGGCGCAGCCGTCGGTGATTGCCGCCACCGGCAACGATCGCATCGCGGCGCTCGCAGCCGGCCTGCACGCCTGGCAGGTCCGTCCCTCGGGCACCGAGGGATTCGAGAAGGCCGAGGTCACCTCCGGCGGAGTGGACACGCGCGCGCTGTCGTCGCGCACGATGGAGGTCGCCAGGGTGCCGGGCCTCCATTTCATCGGCGAGGTCGTGGACGTGACCGGCCACCTTGGCGGCTTCAACTTCCAATGGGCGTGGGCGTCGGGATACGCCGCCGGCCAGGATCTGTAGCGCAGGCCTTCAGGCCTGCCCGCGATCGTTCGCGGCGCGTTGGCAGGCCTGAAAACGCCTGCGCTACCCATGAGTGCCGTCGGCTACGCAATCAGCTTCGGGTGGCACGCGATCGGCCGGGGTTTCGTCGCGACCAGCCGCGGGAAGTCCGGGTGGCGCTGGTTGATCAGCACGTTCCACTCCAGGCCGGGCGCCGCCAGCGCCGGCACCAGCAGCGCCAGCGATCGCTGCTCCTCGTACCACCGGTCGCCGAAGGCCTGGCTGGCGGTCCTGTCGTCCGCATTCCATCGCGGCACGTCGGCTGGGTCGATCCGCTCCACGCGCACGCTGGCGGGGAACTCGATGCGCGTGTAGACGAGCGTGCGGGGCAGGCGCCTCGCGTTGAGCTGCGCCATCTTCTCGACCAGGGCGGTCGCATAGTGCTCGGCCGCGTAGATCACGTACCGTCCCCGCGAGCTCCAGCGCGCGTCGTCGCTGGCGGCGGCCCCGGCGCCGTCGAGGAGCGGATAACGGATCGAGCCGATGCGGAACGCGCTAGAGAGGGAGGCCGTGCTCGACATCGTGCAGCACCTGCTCCACGCGACGGGCGCCGAGCTCGGTGGAGGCGACCTCCACCGGCGTCCGGTCGTCGAGCAGCGGATGCGGACGATTCAGGAACGCGCGCGACTCCTCGTCGTCGTTCCAGATCGACTCGGACAGCGCGACGACACGCGCGAGCCGCTCGGTGCGGGCGCTCTCCTCCGGCGTGAGGCGCGTGCGGCGCTTGAATGTCGCGATCGGCACCACGCGGTAGACGAGAGAGGACGCCGCGGCGCCTTCGGGCAGGGCGCGGCTGGCCACCACCTGCAGCGCGCGCTTCGGGAGACCGTCCCTGACCGCCTGCTCCAGATCGCCCCAGGTGCGCACCGGCCGTTTGAGGACGGCACGGCCGCCCAGGACGGCGGCGACCCGCTCGACGGCAATCATGCGCATCCTCGCATGGCATCAGATTACCACATAAACAGGCTCAGGTGATACCAGCAATGGCGCCACCCGGTCCAGAGCCCGCCCGGCCTCCGAAAATCCCGAGCGCCCGGTCAGTTGCCCGATACCGCGCGACCCGGCACAATGTGGTTAGATGCCCCGGCAGCCGGTCCGCCGCACGCGGCGATTCCAGCGATCACTGCTCCCGTGTCTCGCCCTGGCCGTGCTTGCCGCCTGCGGCGGCAACCCCACGGGGCCGACGCCGACCGGCCCGACGCCGTCGGTCACCGGCGTCTCGCCGAGCACCGGCACGACGCTGGGCGGAACCTCCGTCACGATCTCGGGAAGCAATTTCGGCGCAGGCGCGGTCGTGGCCATCGGCGGCACCCCGGCCACCGCGATTACCGTCCTCTCCGCCACCCGGATCACCGCGACCACGCCGCAGCACGCGGCCGGCCTCGCGGACGTATCGGTCAGCGTGGCCGGCAGGATCGGCGCCCTGCGGGGCGCGTTCACCTTTGCGGCGCCCCAGCAGGTCACCAACACGTCGCCGGTCATCCAGGCGATCAAGGCACAGGGCACGCGCAAGAACGAGCCGGCCGGCTTCGCCGACGTGGGCGAACAGATCGACGTGAGCGCCGACGTGACCGACAAAGAGACACCGGCCGACCAGCTGAAGTTCGAGTGGTCGAGCGATGTCGGGACGTTCAGCGGCGACGGCCGGACCGTGAAATGGAAGGCGCCGGCGTCGGGTCCGACGCCGCTCACCGCCACGATCACGCTCACCGTCGTCGAGACCTATCAGGGGACCGACGATGCCGGGCTGCCCGTGAGCAAGGAGAACCGGGTCACCGACACCATGAAGGTCAAGGTGCACGACTCGATCCAGGAAGTGGGCGACATGGCGAACGAGTTCCTCGTGAACTTCTCGAAGTCCAGCGTGCCGGTCAACACGGTGATGAAGGATTTCACGCCGACGTGCCAGGGCGCCGCCGACGAGCGAGCCGAAGTCGAGTACAACCGCGCCACCTACACGATCACCTCCTGGGACGTGCAGCCGCCGAAGGTCACGGTGAACTTCGATGCCGGCTGTTCGACCGTTCACGGCCTCAAGCCGGGAGATGCCTGCTCCAACTCTGCCGTCGAATGGAAATCGGAGAAGGACGACGGTACAAAGCAGGACGTCGTCGGCACCGACCAGATCGCAGCCGAATACCTGTCCGGGCGCTGGTGGTTGTGCAGCAGTGATTTCGATGGGCGCGACACCCTGACCGGCGAGCGCTTCCTCGGCTGGGCCCCGGGACCGAAATAGCAGGCAGCAGGCAGCAGGCAGTAGGCAGAACCCCCAGATCCCGTCCCCCGTCCCGCGCTATGATCAGGCGATCCACCTGTCCTCCAGGGGGCCGCCGAGATGTCCAATACCTTCGAGACGCTGACCTCGCTCGTCGTGAACGGCGAGTCGCTCGACTACTACAGCCTGCCAGCGCTGGCCCGCCGGTTCCCCGCCGTCGAGCGGTTGCCGTACTCACTGAAGATCCTGCTCGAGAACCTGCTCCGCCGCGAGGACGGCACGTTCGTGAACGCGGGCGACGTCCAGGCACTCGCCGAGTGGACGCCGGCCGCCCGCGTGCAGAAGGAGATTTCCTTCATGCCGGCACGGGTCCTGCTCCAGGACTTCACCGGCGTGCCGTGCGTGGTCGACCTGGCCGCCATGCGCGACGGCATCGTCGCCCTCGGCGGCAACCCCGAGAAGGTCAACCCGCTGCAACCGGTCGAGCTCGTCATCGATCACTCGGTGCAGGTGGACTACTTCGGCAGCGCCAACGCGTTCCAGCTCAACGCCGACCTCGAGTACCAGCGGAACAGGGAGCGCTATGCGTTCCTTCGGTGGGGCCAGACCGCCTTCCGCCGCTTCCGCGTGGTCCCGCCCGAGACGGGCATCGTGCACCAGGTGAACATCGAGCACCTCGCACGCGTCGTGTGCCGCGACGAGGTGAACGGGCGCGTGATGGCATACCCCGACACGGTCTTCGGCACCGACTCGCACACGACGATGGTGAACGGGCTGGGCGTGGTGGGCTGGGGTGTCGGCGGCATCGAGGCCGAGGCGGCCATGCTGGGCCAGCCGAGTTCGATGCTGATTCCTCCGGTGGTGGGCTATCGGCTGACCGGCCGGCTGCCGGAAGGCGCGACGGCCACCGACCTCGTGCTGACGATCACCGAGGCGCTCAGAAAGAAGGGGGTCGTCGGCGCGTTCGTCGAGTTCTACGGGCCGGGCCTCGCGCATCTGACGATTGCCGACCGCGTGACGCTGGGCAACATGTGCCCCGAGTACGGAGCCACGGTCGCGATCTTCCCGATCGACGACATGACGCTCGAGTACCTGCGCCTCACCGGCCGTGACGCGTCCCAGGTGACGCTGGTCGAGGCCTATGCGCGCGCGCAGGGGCTGTTCCGGACCGAGCAGACGCGGGATGCCGACTACAGCGATGGGCTCGAGCTCGACCTCGGGTCCGTGGAGCCAAGCCTCGCCGGGCCGCGCCGGCCGCAGGACCGCGTGCCGCTCGCCCGTGCCAAGCCGTCGTTTGCGGCGGCCCTTCCGGACCTCCAGAAGGGCGTGAAGAAGGTGGGCGGCGGTGGCGGCGGTGCCGCGGTCGCGGTCGCGACGGCGCTGGAGCACGGGACGGTCGTGATTGCCGCGATCACGAGCTGCACGAACACCTCGAACCCGAGCGTGATGATCGCGGCGGGCCTCGTGGCGAAGAAGGCCGTCGAGAAGGGCCTGACGCAACGGCCCTGGGTCAAGACGAGCCTGGCGCCGGGCTCGAAGGTCGTCACCGAGTACCTCGGCAAGTCAGGCCTCCAGCCCTATCTCGATCAGCTGGGCTTCAACCTGGTCGGCTACGGCTGCACCACCTGCATCGGCAACAGCGGGCCGCTGCCCGAGGACATCGCGGCCGAGGTCCGCGAGCGTGGGCTGGTCGTCGCCTCGGTGCTCAGCGGCAACCGGAACTTCGAGGGACGCATCCAGCAGGACGTGCGCGCCAACTACCTCGCCTCGCCGCCGCTGGTGGTGGCGTACGCCCTGGCCGGCTCCATGAACGTGGACCTGACCACCGAGCCGCTCGGCACGGGGAAGGACGGCCGGCCGGTGTACCTGAAGGACATCTGGCCGACCGAGCGCGAGGTGCAGCAAACGGTCCTCGGCGCGGTCACCTCCGACATGTTCCGGCAGCAGTACGCGAGCGTCTTCGAGGGCGACGAGCGCTGGCGCAGCCTGCCCGTGCCGACCGGCGATCGCTTCGAATGGGAGCGGGACTCCACCTACATCCGCCGGCCGCCGTTCCTCGAGGACCTGACACCCCAGCCCGCGCCGCTGCACGACGTCACCGGCGCCCGGCTCCTCGCGCTGCTCGGCGACAGCATCACCACGGATCACATCTCGCCGGCAGGCTCGATCAAGGCCGACAGCCCGGCCGGGCGGTACCTGGTCGAGCACGGCGTGCAGCCACGCGACTTCAACTGGTACGGCGCGCGCCGCGGCAACCACGAGGTGATGATGCGGGGCACGTTCGCCAACGTGCGCCTGCGCAACCAGCTCGCGCCGGGCACCGAGGGCGGCGTCACCACGTACCTGCCGGGCGACGAGGTGATGCCGATTTACGACGCGGCCATGCGGTACCAGGCCGCCGGCGTCCCGCTGCTCATCGTCGCCGGCAAGGAGTACGGGTCGGGCTCGTCGCGCGACTGGGCGGCGAAGGGCACGATGCTGCTCGGCGTGAAGGCCGTCCTTGCCGAGAGCTTCGAGCGCATTCACCGGAGCAACCTCGTCAACATGGGCGTGCTCCCGCTGCAGTTCGCGCCGGGCGTCTCGGCGGCCTCGCTGGGGCTGACCGGCCGCGAGGTGTACGACCTGGTGGGCGCCGGCGCCGAGCTCGCCGCGCGTGGATCCGTCACGGTGAAGGCCACCTCCGAGCGGGGCACTGTGACCTCGTTCGTCGCCACTGTCCGCATCGACACGCCCGAGGAGCTCGTCGCCTACCGTCACGGCGGCATCCTCCCGTACGTGCTGCGGAAGCTCGCCCGCTTGTAGCGCAGGCCTTCAGGCCTGCCAACGGGCGCGCGGGCAGACCTGAAGGTCTGCGCTGCATGTGAGCGCGGGCAGACCTGAAGGTCTGCGCTACATGTGAGCGCGGCCGCGCGCCCTGGAAGGACGGTGACACGCTGACCTCGGACGCGGTCAAGGCGCACGCCCTGGAGGTCGGGTTCGACCGCTGCGGCATTGCGCCGGTGGGGCCCTTCCCGGAGCTGGCGTTTCTCGACACCTGGCTGCGCCGCGGCTACGCGGGCACGATGACCTGGCTCGGGCGGTCGGCGAAGAAGCGCCGCGAGGTGCGGGCCGCCGATCCCGCCGCGCGCTCGGTGATCGTCACCGCCACCGTCTACAACACCGACCGCCCGTACACCTTCGAGCAGCCGGGGGCCACGCGTGCGGTGGTGTCACGGTATGCGTGGGGAGACGACTACCACGTGATCGTGCGGCAGCGGCTGGATGCGCTGCTCGCGTGGATGCGAACGCGGCATCCCGCGCCGTTCGACGCCCGCATCTACGTGGACACCGGGCCGATCCAGGAGCGCGTCTACGCGCAGTACGCCGGCCTCGGCTGGATCGGCAGGAACACCTGCCTCATCAACCCCGAGCTCGGCTCATGGGTCTTTCTCGGCTGCCTGGTCACGAGCCTCGACCTCGAGCCGGACGGCCCGGGGCAGGATCGCTGCGGATCGTGCACGCTGTGCCTGTCGGCCTGTCCGACCGGTGCGCTCGTCGCGCCCGGCGAGCTCGACGCCAGGCGCTGCATCTCGTACCTGACCATCGAGCAGCGGACGGACATCCCCGACGCGCTGCGTCCGTCCCTCGGGCAGCTCGCCTACGGGTGCGACATCTGCCAGGACGTGTGCCCGTGGAACCAGCGCGCCGCGATCTCGGATCGGCCCGAATGGAGTCCCAGGGCGCCGTTCGATCCGGCCGACGCGCTGGCGCTCTGGCGGATGAGCGACGCGGCGCTCGACGCGGCGATTCGGGGCACGCCGATGGAACGCGCCGGCACCGTGCGGCTGCGCCGGAATCTCGCGGTCGCGCTCGGCAACGCCCTCGAGGGCGCGACGGCGGCCGATCTGGACGGTGATGCGGATCCGGCGCGCGCCAGCATCCGCGATCCGGTCGTGGCGCGCCACGTGCAGTGGGCGCGCGCGCGGCTGGCGGGACGAATCGATGCCGGGGACCGTCACGAGGCGGTATGATCCCGGTATGCACGAGTCACCCACCCTGGCGCCGTCCCTGCTGCTCTCGATGCCGCAGCTGGACGACCCGAACTTCGCGCGATCGGTGGTGCTGCTCTGTCAGCACGACACCGACGGCGCGTTCGGGCTGGTCATCAACCGCCCGGTGACGACCATCGCGCGCATCGTGCCGCAGGACGACCCGGACGCCGCGACCGAGCAGGAGGTCGAAGTCTGGATTGGCGGACCGGTCGAGCCGGAGCGCAGCTGGATCCTGATCAGCGATCCCGCGCTCGACGAGAACGCCGTGCGCGTGTGCGAGGGCGTCTACCTGTCCACCTCGGCCCGCGTGCTGCAGGACGCCATCGCCACTCCCGACATGGCCCGGGCCCGCCTCATCGCCGGCTACGCGGGATGGGGACCGGGACAGCTGGACGAGGAGGTGGCGGCCTCGGCGTGGCTGACCTCCGACGTCGCGCTCGACCTCGTGTTCCAGACCCCGGCCGATGACATGTGGGAGCAGGCCATCCGCCGGCTCGGCGCCAACCCCGGCAGCCTGCAGCTCGGGAGCGGCGTCCATTGAGAGCCGGCCTTCTCGCGCTCGCCTACGCTGGAGTCACCACCGTCATGCTCCTTGCCGTCGATCAGGCGCCGCCGGACCTGGCGCAGCTCACCGCCATGACCGCCCGGTTCGCGCCCGTGGAGATCGGCGCGGATCTCTCCGGGATGCCGGCCACCGAGCAGCGCGCGCTCGGCAAGCTCGTGGAGGCCAGCCGCCTCATCGACGCGATCTTCCTGCAGCAGGTCTGGGCCGGCAACGAGGCGACGCTCGTGCAGCTCGCCTCCGATCGCTCGCCGCTCGGCCAGGCCAGGCTGCGCTACTTCCTGATCAACAAGGGACCGTGGTCCCGGCTCGATCACAACCGCGCGTTCCTGCCCGGCGTGCCCGCCGGGAAGCCGCCGGCCGCCAACTTCTACCCCGAGGGCGCCAGCAAGGAGGCGGTGGATCGCTGGACCCACTCGCTGGCCGGACCCGAGCACGACCGCGCGATTGGCTTCTTCACCCTCGTTCGACACGCCGCGCCCGGCGCATCCTCGCCGTTCGTGCTCGTGCCGTACAGCCAGGCCTACCAGGGCGAGCTCGTCCGTGCGGCGGCGCTGCTGCGCGAGGCGGCCGCCTTGACGGCGCAGCCGACGCTGAAGCGCTTCCTCGAGACGCGGGCCGACGCCTTCCTCTCGAACGACTACTACGCGAGCGACGTCGCGTGGATGGAGCTGGACGCGTCGATCGAGCCGACGATTGGCCCGTACGAGGTGTACGAGGACGAGTGGTTCAACCGGAAGGCGGCGTACGAGTCCTTCATTGCCGTGCGGGACGAGGCGGAGTCGGCGAAGCTGGCGGCCTTCGGTGCCGAGCTCCAGGAGATCGAGGACCACCTGCCGATCGCGCCGGCGCTCCGGAATCCGACGCTCGGCGCGCTGGCGCCCATCCGCGTGGTGAACCTGGTCTTCTCGGCCGGCGACGGCAATCGCGGCGTGCAGACGGCCGCCTACAACCTGCCCAACGACGAGCGCGTCATCCGCGAGAAGGGCAGCAAGCGCGTGATGCTGAAGAACATGCAGGAGGCCAAGTTCCAGGTCGTGCTCCTGCCCATTGCGAAGGTGGCGCTGGCATCCGCCGACCAGGGTCGCGTGTCGTTCGACGCCTTCTTCACGCACATCCTGATGCACGAGCTCATGCACGGTCTCGGGCCCCACAACATCACCGTCAACGGGAAGGCGACGACCGTGCGGCAGGCCCTGAAGGACACCTACAGCACGATCGAGGAGGCCAAGGCCGACATCTCTGGGCTCTGGGCGCTGCAGCAGCTGGTGGATCGCGGCACGCTGCCGGCCGGCCTGGCCGACACGATGTACACGACGTTTCTGGCCTCGACGTTCCGATCGATCCGCTTCGGCATCTCCGAGGCGCACGGCCGCGGCATCGCGATCCAGCTGAACTTCCTGCTGGACCAGGGCGCCGTGCGCGTGGCTCGGGACGGCACGTTCGCGGTGGTCCCCGATCGGATCAAAAGCGCGGTCGAGGCCCTGACCACCCGGATCATGACGCTGCAGGCGCACGGGGACTACGAGGCCGCCCGTGCGCTCGTCGAGACCGGCACCGTCCGCCCCGAGGTGCAGCGCGTCCTCGACCGGCTCACCGACGTCCCGGTGGACATTGCCCCGGAATTCACCACCGCCGCCTCGCTCGAGCGCCCGGTCGAGTAGCCGGCGGACCTCCGGCGGCCGATCGGCGCGGGGCCCGACGGCGCCTCCCCTCCACGTCCGCCGCACGGTGGTACTGGTGGCGGCGGCAATTGCCGCCTGGGCCGTGCCGCTACCCGCGGCGCTCGTGGCCCGCGACTATTCCGAGCGGTTCTACGCCACGCTGCAGCCGATCGTCACGTCGCTCTCGAGCCTGGCGCCGTGTGCGCTGCTCGACGTGCTCCTCGCAGGTGCCCTCCTCTGGCTCGCGATTCGCGGACGGCGGCTGTCGCGCCTCGACGGTCCGGCTCGCCGCGCGGCGCTGGCAGGCCTGGCCCTGGACGGCGCAGCCTTCGTCTCGATGCTGTATCTGGTCTTTCTGCTGCTGTGGGGCCTGAACTACCGGCGCACGCCCATCGAGGCGCGTCTCGATTTCAGCGGCCGGCGGGTGACCGCCGAGGCCGTGGACGCGCTCGCGCGCCGCGCGGTGGACGAACTGAACCGGCTGCACGATCCGGCGCACGCCGACCCGTCGGCGACGGCCACGTGGGCCGCCGTCCGCGTCCGGCTCGCCCCCGCATTCGCAGAGGCGCAGCGCGATCTCGGCGCCTCATCGGTCGCCACGGCCGGCCGTCCGAAATGGTCGCTGCTGTCGCTCTACTTCCGCTGGGCGGGCGTCGACGGGATGGTGAATCCCTACGGGCTCGAGGTGATCGTCAATCCCGACGTCACGCCGATGGAACGGCCGTTCGTCGTGGCGCACGAGTGGGGGCACCTGGCCGGCTGGGCGCGGGAGAGCGAGGCGAGCTTCGTCGGGTGGGTGACGTGCCTGGACGGGGACCAGGCCGCGCGCTACAGCGCGTGGCTGTCCCTGTACTGGCGCCTGCGTGGCGACGTGCCGCGCGCGACGCTCACCGCGCTCGACGGCGCCCTCGGCCCGGGGCCACGCGACGACCTGCGCGCGATTCGGGCGCGGCTCCTGCGCGGGGCGCCGACACTCGAGCGCGCCAGCTGGCAGGTGTACGACCGGTTCCTGAAGGCGAATCGCGTGCCCGAAGGTGTGCGGAGCTACGACGGGATCGTCACGCTGATCGCCGGCACGGCCACCGACGCCACGGGCCGGCCGCTCCTTCGGATTGAACATTGACGATTGATCATTGACGATTGACGATTGATAGCTCATGTAGCGCAGACCTTCAGGTCTGCCAACCCGGTGCACGGGACGGCGGCTGACCACTCGAGAACCCGGTCGGGCCGACGGGAGCCCGTTCGGGCCGCTGATCCGACCGGCCGCTGCGGGCGATGCGGCCGGCGCCAGGCGGTCATGAGATCTTTGCACTGGTCACGAGCGTGTAAGTCCTGCACAATTGTGGCTGACGTGAGTGTCTGAAATATTCTTCATACAACAAAGTGACATCGTATTCGTGCGAATGTTGCACAATTGTCGCAACGCTCTGGTATCATCTCCCCAGCCTGAGTCGCCGGACTCCAGCGGCGCTCCCAACGAAGGGCGTCGTCAACTGGACGGACCGATCCCGGCGCTTCGGGCAAGGAAGGCAGGCCATCATGATGGGTGACGAGCTGGATTTTCGGACCTCCGACGGCGCCGCCGCCGAGCTGGTTGTCAGTCACGTACGCGGGCAGATCGAGCGGGGAGAGCTCAGGCCCGGCGACCGCCTGCCGCCCGAGCGGGAGCTCGCCCTGCAGATTGGCGTGAGCCGGCCCAGCGTGCGCGCCGGCCTGCGGTCGCTGTCCGCCATGCGCATCGCGAACACGCGCCACGGCTCCGGGACTTACATTGCCGACGGGCCGCCCCAGCTCGACAGCCGTCCGCTCAGCCTCCTGGCGTCGCTGCACGGCTTCACCCCTGACCAGATGTTCGAGGCACGGCGCGTGCTCGAGGTCGGCGTGGCGGGCCTGGCGGCCGAGCGTGCCAGCGGCGAGCAGGTGGCGGCCATGGCCGAGGAAGTGACGGGGATGTTCGCCTCCCTCGAAGATTCGCAGGCCTTCCTGCGGCACGACATCCGATTCCACCGCGCGGTGGCGATGGCGTCGGGCAACCCAATCCTGGCGGCGCTGGTGGAAATGGTGTCGTCGCTCTACTTCGATCAGCGCCGGGCCGCGCTGCCGCGCGGACGGGACCTGCGCGAGACGGCCATCATTCACCGCAACATCTACCACGCCGTGCGGGCCCACGACGTGGACGGCGCGCGCCGCGAGATGAGCGGGCACCTTCCGCGGCCGCAGCGGGCGGGCACGGTGGACCTCCGCGACGCGCGTGCTGCGGTCGCGGTTGCGGCGAAGGTGGCGGTCTAGCCCTGGGGCAGCGCAGGCCGTCACGGGCAGACCTGAAGGTCTGCGCTACATGCGTCGCTCGAGCACGGGCAGACCTGAAGGTCTGCGCTACATGCGTCGGTTGAGTGGGCGCGCCCGCGTGTAGCGCAGGCCTTCAGGCCTGCCAACGGGCGCTGCGGCGTCGGCTGGACGGTGCGGCCTGGACTCAGTTCAGCGAACAGGCGCCGGGGCCGCGCGGGTCGCCGCAGCGGCCGCACGGTGCCGGGGCGGCCGACGACGGACGTCCCCCGGTGGTGACGGCGAAGGTCGACAGCGCCCGATCGAGGTTCGAGCCGTGGCATGCGGGGCACGCCGGCATCTCCTGGCCGCGAACCAGGATCTCGGCGTGGCGGCCGCAGTCCCGGCAGTCGGTACTCGTAGAGGGGCACGACCGCAGTATACCGGAAGGGCGCCGGCCGGGCGCCCGTATACTGTACGGATGCCTTCGTCACAGAAATCCCGCCCGGCCGTGGCCAATCCCCGTTTGCGCAACGTGGCCATCGTCGCGCACGTCGACCACGGCAAGACGACCCTGGTCGATGCGATGCTGCACCAGAGCGGCATCTTCCGCGCCAACGAGCGGGTGGCCGAGCGCGTCATGGACAGCAACGTGCTCGAGCGCGAGCGCGGGATTACCATCCTCGCCAAGAACACGGCCGTCCACTACAAGGAGTTCCTGATCAACATCGTCGATACGCCTGGCCACGCCGACTTCGGCGGTGAGGTCGAGCGGACGCTCGCCATGGTCGACGGCATCGTCCTGCTGGTGGACGCGTCGGAAGGGCCGCTGCCGCAGACGCGCTTCGTGCTGAGGAAGGGGCTGGAACGGGGCCTGGTTCCCGTCGTGGTGGTGAACAAGATCGACCGGCCCGATGCGCGTGCCCGGCAGGTGCTGGACGAGATCTACGATCTGTTCATCGACCTCGACGCCACCGAGGAGCAGATCGAGTTCCCCGTCCTCTACACGAACGCCCGCGTGGGAACGGCGTCCTCGGACGCCGCCGTGCAGGGGTCCGACCTCAGGCCGCTGTTCGACGCCATCGTGGCGTACGTGCCGCCGCCCGCCGGCAACGTCGAGGCGCCGCTGCAGTTGCTCGTCACGAACCTGGACTCGAGCGACTACCTGGGCCGCATTGCCATCGGCCGGGTGTTCAACGGGAGGGTGGCCGTCGGCGAGCAGGTGGCGGTGCTGAAGCTCGACGGCCACCAGCAGGAGACCAGAATCACGAAGCTGTTCTCGTTCGAGGGGCTGAAGCGGGTGGACATCACCGAGGCGGCCGCCGGCGACATCGTCTGCCTGGCCGGCATCGAGGACATCACCATCGGGGAGACCGTCGCGCACATGGAGCACCGGGTCGCCATCCCGCCGATTGCCGTGGACGAGCCGACGGTGTCGATGATCTTCGGCGTCAACACGTCGCCGGTGGCCGGCCGGGACGGGCAGTACGTCACGTCGCGGAACCTGAAGGAGCGGCTGGACCGGGAGCTGCTGGGCAACGTGTCGCTGCGCGTCGAGGCCACCGACTCGCCCGAGCAGCTGAAGGTGATCGGCCGCGGCGAGCTGCAGCTGTCGATCCTGATCGAGATGATGCGGCGCGAGGGCTTCGAGCTCCAGGTGTCGCGGCCGGAGATCGTGACCAAGGAGATCGGCGGCGTCCGCATGGAGCCGGTGGAGGAGCTGGTCATCGACGTACCCGAGGAGTTCCAGGGCGTCGTCATCGCGCAGCTGGGGACGCGCAAGGGCGTGATGACGAAGATGATCAATCACGGCAGCGGACGGGTCCGGCTAGAGTTCCGCATCCCGGCGCGCGGCCTGATCGGGTTCCGCTCGCAGTTCCTGACGGACACGAAGGGCACCGGGATCATGAACCACCTGTTCGCCGGGTGGGAGCCGTGGCACGGGCCCATTCCCGCGCGCGCGGCGGGTGCGCTGGTGGCCGACCGCACGGGCCCGGCGACGGCCTACGCGATCTCGAACCTGCAGGAGCGCGGGGAGATCTTCATCGAGCCCACGACCACCGTGTACCAGGGGATGATCATCGGCGAGAACGCGCGTCCGAGCGACATGGACGTCAACGTCACGAAGGAGAAGAAGCAGACGAACATGCGCGCGTCCACGGCGGACGAGGCGATCCGCCTGATCCCACCGCGCGTGCTCGGCCTCGAGCAGGCGATCGAGTTCATCAACGACGATGAGCTGGTGGAGGTGACGCCGCGGTTCATCCGCCTGCGGAAGAAGGTCCTCGCCGCGAACCAGCGTCCCCGCCGCGAGTAGGCTCAGCCGATTTCGGGTCAGTTCCGCATGAGGATCGGCAGGCCCGACAGGATGGACCACACGATTGCCAGCGCGGTCAGCGCCAGGCACGCGAGGGCGCCGATCAGGTGATCCACGCGCTCCCGCGTCAGCGGATCCATCCAGCGCGCAACCAGGTAGCCGCCCGCAAACCCGCCCGCGTGCGCGTAGTTGTCCACGCCGGGAATGAAGAGACCGAACAGAAACAGGATGACCGCGTAGCGCAGCGCCTCGCCGTGGATCAGCGAACTGCCCGACCGGCGCCCGTAGTGGAGCAGCGCGCCCAGCAGGCCGAACACCGATGCCGAGGCTCCGAGCGTCCACTGCGCGCCACTCAGGAACGGAATGGGCAGCCAGGCCAGGTAGTGCCCGGCCGCCGAGCTCAGGAGAAAGCCGGTCGCGCCCGCGACCACGTACACGATCACCGTCCGCCCCGGACCGTACAGATCCGCCACCGCCGGCGCCAGCTGCCGCACCCAGAGCATGTCGAAGAAGATGTGCAGCAGCCCGCCGTGGAGCCAGCTGGCAGACAGGATCGTCCACCACCGGCCCATGCCGAACACGGGATACGCCCCGCTGGCCCCGAACAGGAAGGTGGCCCTGAGGTCTGGTGACATGAAGTTCAGCAGCCCCGTGCCGCCGAACGGGCTGCCGGACGCCACCAGCGTCGCCAGGTAGAGCCCGACGCAGGCGACGGTGACGAGGTTGGCGAACCCGAGGTCCTGGCCGAGACGGCGGAGCAGCGGCGAGAAGCCCCAGAGCGCCGGGTTACGCCGCCCGCAGTTGTAGCAGGTCTCGTCATTGACGCCGACCAGGGAACCGCAGCCGGGGCAGACGGTGGATCCGGTGCGCTGTCGCCATGCCATGCCCTGCGATCATAGAAGATCTCGCTGCGATTGCCTCACGCGGCGGATCCCGTGGCGCTGCCGTCCACTCCAGCCATCGGCCGGACCGGTCCGATTCGCCGAGCGGCGCCAGCGCGCTGGCCAGCGTCGCCCTCACCGGCTCGTGCGGTCCGACCCGGATCGTGCGGCCCGATCCGTCCAGGATGTTCGCCCCGATGACGAACGACAGCGGCGACGGCCCCGCCGCGGCCGTCGGCGGGCGGTGACGCGCCGTCGATCTCGGCGAGCCCTCCGGCGATCGCCCTCACCGTGGACCAATCGGCAGCGGCCGGTCGCCGCTCTACCCGCATTCATGCGCTGGCTGGCATACCGTCATGCGCCAGCGGTATGATCCGATCATGCCGGACAACCCGCTGAAGCTCCGCCAGATTCACCACGTGGAATTCTGGGTGGGCAACGCCAAGCAGGCGGCCTTCTACTATCGCCGCGCGTTCGGGTTCTCGGAGTTCGCGTACACGGGCCTCGAGACGGGCAGCCGCGAGATGACGGCGTACGCGCTCTCGCAGGGCCGCGTGCGCTTCGTGCTCGCCACCCCGGTGACCCCCGATCACCCGGCCGCCGAGCACCTCCGCCTCCACGGCGACGGCGTCCGCGACATCGTCTTCCAGGTGGACGATGCGGATCGGGCGTTCGAGGAGGCGGTCCGCCGGGGCGCCGTGCCGGCAATCGAGCCCCACGATGCGAGCGACAGCCACGGCCGCGTGCGCCGGGCGGCGATTCACACCTACGGCGACACGCTGCACTCGTTCCTCGCGCTCGACGACTACCGCGGGCCCTTCCTGCCGGGCTACGTGGAGCGGTCGGTTCCCGGCCAGCCCGTCGGCATCCTGCGCGTGGATCACGTCGTCGGCAACGTCGAGCTCGGCAAGATGGATTACTGGGCCGACTGGTACAGCCACGTGCTCGGCTTCAAGCGCTTCATCAGCTTCGACGACAAGGACATCAACACCGAGTACTCGGCGCTCATGTCGATCGTGATGTCCGACGACAGCGCGGCGATCAAGTTCCCGATCAACGAGCCGGCCACCGGCCGGCGCAAGAGCCAGATCGACGAGTACCTGGACTACTACCGCGGTCCCGGCGTGCAGCACATCGCCCTGCAGACGACCGACATCGAGCAGACGGTGACCGCGCTGCGCGGCAACGGCGTGGAGTTCCTGGCTGTGCCGGCGAGCTACTATGAGCTGCTGCCGTCGCGCGTCGGCCAGATCGACGAGGCCATCGACATGATCCGCAGCCTCGGCATCCTGGTCGATCGAGACGACGAGGGGTACCTGCTGCAGCTGTTCACGCGGCCCGTCGAGGACCGGCCGACGCTGTTCTTCGAGCTGATCCAGCGCAAGGGCAGCCGGGGCTTCGGCAAGGGGAACTTCAGGGCGCTCTTCGAGGCCATCGAGCGGGAACAGGCCCTCCGGGGGAATCTGTAGACATGCCCATCTACCACACGCTCGGCACGCTCCCGCACAAGCGGCATTCGGTCTTCCGCCGCGAGGACGGCAGCTTGTACGCCGAGGAGCTGATCGGCAACAAGGGGTTCACCGGCCCGTCGTCGCTGCTGTACCACCTGCATCAGCCGACGCCCGTGCGAGCGGTCCGCCGGCTGCGGGATCTGCAGTGGGAGGCGGATCCGGAGCGCGTGTTCCGGCACCGGCACTTCCGCACGCACCAGCTCGGCGCGGGCGGCAGCCTGACGATCGACCGCGTGCCGCTGCTGTTCAACTCCGACGTGGCCCTGCTCTTCGTGCAGCCGGATCGGGAGGACGACTTCTTCTACCGGAACGCGCAGGGCGACGAGATCGTGTACGTCAGCGAAGGCACCGGCGTGCTGGAGACGCCGCTCGGCGAGCTGCCGTTCAGCGGCGGTGACTACCTCGTCATCCCGCGCGGGATCCTCCACCGGTATCGCTTCGGTCAGGGGCCGCTGAAGTTCCTCGTCGTCGAGAGCACCGGGTACGTGCGCACGCCGCGGCGGTACCGGAACGAGCACGGGCAGCTCACCGAGCTGGCGCCCTACTCCGAGCGTGACATCCGGCGCCCGTCGAACCTGCGCGCCGTGGACGAGAAGGGCGAGTTCCGCCTCGTGGTGAAGAAGGAGAATCGCCTGTTCGAGATGACGCTCGTCTACCACCCCTTCGACCTGGTGGGCTGGGACGGCTTCTACTACCCATGGGCGATCAGCATCCACGACTTCGAGCCGCGCGTGGGCCGATTCCACCTGCCGCCGCCCATCCACCAGACGTTCGAGGGCGACGGCTTCGTGCTGTGCTCGTTCTGTCCGCGGCCGTACGACTTCGATCCGCAGGCCGTGCCGGTGCCGTACAACCACTCGAACGTCATGTCGGACGAGGTGATCTACTACGCGAGCTCCGAGTTCATGAGCCGGAAGGGGATCGAGTACGGGTCGGTGACGCTGCATCCCGACGGGATTCCGCACGGGCCGCACCCCGGCCGCACGGAAGCCTCGCTCGGCGCGCAGCGGACCGACGAACTGGCCGTGATGGTGGACACCTTCAAGCCGTTCCACGTGAGCCGGCAGTCGCTGGTGATCGAGGATCCCGAGTACTACCACTCCTGGCTGTCGTGATCAACGAGACTCACGACCCCCAGCTTCGCAGCTGGATCGACGGTGCGAACGTGCCAGGCGCCGAGTTCCCGATTCAGAACCTCCCGCTCGGCGTCTTCCGGCGTGCCCTGACGCCGGAGCCGCCGCGCGTGGGCATGGCCATCGGCGATCGCGTCCTCGACCTCCGGCTGTGTCACCGCGCCGGCCTGTGCGAGGGCGATTCCGCCTCCGCCGGCGAGGCATGCACGGACGCCTCGCTCAACCGCCTGATGGCCCTCGGCCCGGCCGCCTGGTCGGCCCTGAGGCGCCGCGTGAGCGAGCTGCTGCGGGAGGACCGCCGCCGCACGTTCCAGAAGGCGGTCGAGCCGTGCCTGGTGCCGATGGCGGAGATCGTGATGGAGATGCCGGCCGCCATCGGCGACTACACCGACTTCTACGCGTCCGTGTTTCACGCGACCAACATCGGCAGCATGTTCCGGCCCGACGAGCCGCTGCTGCCGAACTACAAGTACGTCCCCATCGGCTACCACGGCCGGGCCTCGTCGGTCGTGAAGAGCGGTACCACGGTGCGCCGGCCGGTGGGGCAGTCGAAGCCGGAGTCGGCCGCCGAGCCGGTCGTACGGCCCTCCCGGCGGCTCGACTACGAGCTCGAAGTCGGCTTCTTCGTCGGGCCAGGCAACCCGCTCGGCACGCCCATTCCGGTCGAGGAGGCCGATGCCCACCTGTTCGGCGCCTGTCTGCTGAACGACTGGTCCGCCCGCGACATCCAGGCCTGGGAATACCAGCCGCTCGGGCCGTTCCTCGCCAAGAGCTTCGCCACGTCCATCTCCCCATGGGTCGTGACGCTCGACGCCCTCGAGCCGTTCCGCGTGCCGGCCTTCATCCGGCCGGACGGCGATCCCGACCCGCTGCCGTACCTCGACACGCCGCGCAACCGCGAGCGCGGCGGCTTCGACATCCGCCTCGGGGTGGCGATTGCGACTGCGGCAATGCGGGCCGAGCGCATCGCGCCGTTCGTGCTGTCGCGCAACAGCCTGCGCCACCTGTACTGGACGCCGGCGCAGCTGCTGACCCACCACGCGAGCAACGGGTGCAACCTGCGCCCGGGCGACCTGATTGCGACCGGCACCGTCTCGGGGCCCACGCGCGAGTCGCGCGGCTGCCTGCTCGAGCTCGCCTGGCGCGGCACGCAGCCGATCACGCTGCCGACCGGCGAAACGCGTGCGTTCCTCGAGGACGGCGACGAGGTCATCGTCCGTGGCTGGTGCGAGCGCGAGGGCTGGACGCGCATCGCCTTCGGCGAGTGCCGGGGCATCGTCATTGACGATTGATCATTGACGATTGACGATTGATCATTGACGATTGCTCACTGAACATTGGCGAGCAACGCTCTTCAATCGTCAATCGTCAATCATCAATCATCAATGAACAAATGGTCAGCGCGTGCCCGGCGCTTCGCCGAAGCGCTGCGGCATGTCGGCCACGACGTAGGCCATCACGGTCATGGCCGCCGCGCAGCGGGCGAGCTCACCGGGATCGATCTTGTCCACCGTGTCGGCGGCGGTGTGGTGGATCTCGAAGTACCGCGTGCCGTCCACCTCCAGCGACATCGCCGGCACGCGTCCCGCCGCCACGCTCGGGCCGATGTCGGCGCCCCCGCCGGACGCCGAGATGCGCACTGCGCCGGTCGACGACAGCAGCGAGGCAATCGAGGTGGCCTGCGCGCGGGCCGTGTCGTTCGCGCTGAGCCCGAACCCGAGCGGCGCGAACACACCGGAGTCCGACTCGATCATCAGCACGTGGCTGCCGAGCTCGTCCCGGTGGCGGTCGCGATAGCCGAGGCCGCCGCGCAGCCCGTTCTCCTCGTTCGTGAAGAGCACCACGCGAATCGTGCGGCGCGGCCTGAGATCGAGCGACGTCAGCAGGCGCGCCACCTCCCACGCCACCACCGATCCCCCGCCGTCGTCGGTGGCCCCGGCGCCCACGTCCCACGAGTCGAAGTGGCCTGACACGACCACCATTTCTTCAGGCCTCTCCCGGCCGCGAATCTCGGCCACCAGGTTGGCCGAGGGCGCGTCCGGCAGCATCTGGGCGCCCATGCGGAGCCGGAGGCGCACGTGCTGGCCCCGGCCGACCATGCGGGCGAGGCGGTCGGCATCCTCCGCGGTGACAGCCGCCGCGGGGATCTTCGGCGCGCCCTCCCGGTAGGTGAGCATGCCCGTGTGTGGTGTCTGGAACCCGGCCGGCCCGACGGACCGCACGAGCGCGGCCACGGCGCCCGCCTCGGCGGCGTGCGACGGGCCGTTGACGCGGTAGGCGACCGTCGGCCCGTAGCCGCGAAACGGCGCGTTGAAAAGGACGATCCTGCCGCGGACCTCCGCCGCCCGCCGCTCCAGCTCGACGAAGCTCTCGACGACGATCAGGTCGGCTTCGATGCCATCCGGCGGCGTGCCCACCGAGAGCCCGAGGCCGAGCAGCGGGAGCCGGTGCTGGCGGGGCGTCACCATCTCGAGGGATTCGGCGCCGCGGACCCAGTGCGGCACGTTCACGGGCTCCTCGTGCACGCCCTCGAGGCCGTCCTTCTGCATCTGGGCGGCGACCCAGTCGATGGCGTCCTCGAGCGAGCGGGAGCCGCTCAACCGGCTGCCGAAGGTGTCGGTGAGATAGGCGAGGCGCTGCCAGGCGAAGTCGCTGGACGTCGCCGCCGCGATGATGCGGCTGGCGGGCTCGCGATAGGCGTCAATCCAGGAGGTCGCCTGCGCGGACGGCCACGCCACCGCCGCCGCGACGAGCGCCAGGGCGAGAGCCAGAGGACGCGAAGCGTGCATCGCCAATCGTCAATCGTCAATGGCCAATCGTCAATGGCTAATCCCCAGGCTTGATCGTGACCGGCTGGATGAACGGCATCAGCGCGCGCAGGCGGGCGCCGACGTCTTCGACCAGCTGCGACTGCTCGGCGGCCCGCGTCTTGTTGAACCAGGGCCGGCCGTCCTCGTTCTCCGTGATCCAGCGCTTCGCGAAGCTGCCGTCCTGGATGTCGGCGAGCAGCTTCGACATCTCGGCACGGGATTCGGGGCCGATGACGCGCGGGCCGGCGGTGTAGTCGCCGTACTCGGCCGTGTCGCTGACCGAGTAGCGCATGTAATTCAGGCCGCCGCGGTAGATCAGGTCCACGATCAGCTTGAGCTCGTGGAGGCACTCGAAGTACGCGACCTCGGGCTGGTACCCGGCGTCCACCAGTGTCTGGAAGCCCGCCTTGATCAGCGCGCTCACGCCGCCGCAGAGCACGGCCTGCTCGCCGAAGAGGTCCGTCTCGGTCTCTTCCTTGAAGGTGGTCACCAGCACCCCCGCGCGCGTGGTGCCGATGCCCTTGGCGTACGCGAGCGCCTGGGCCAGGGCATGGCCGCTGGCGTCCTGCTCGATGGCGACCAGGGCCGGCGTGCCGCCCCCCTCCACGAACAGCTCCCGCACCCGGTGCCCGGGCGACTTGGGCGCAATCATCGAGACGTCCACGTCCTTCGGCGGCGTGATCGTGCCGTAGCGGATGTTGAACCCGTGCGCGAACATCAGCGTCTTGCCGCGGGTCAGGTGCGGCGCGATCGAATCGTTGTAGACCCGGGGCGCGGTGGTGTCGGGCACGAGCATCATGATGACGTCGGCCCACCGCGCCGCCTCGGCCACGGTCTGCACCTCGAGGCCGGCGGCCTGCGCCTTCGCGCGCGATTTGCTTCCCTCGGCCAGCCCGGTCACGACCGACACGCCGCTGTCCTTCAAGTTGAGCGCGTGGGCATGGCCCTGTGAGCCGTAGCCGATGATGGCGACGTGCTTCGACTGGATGTGGGACAGATCGGCGTCGTTGTCGTAGTAGATTTTGGCCATTATCAATTGACGATTGATGATTGACGATTGACGATTGAGAGTTGGGAGTTGGAAGTTGGAAGTTGGAAGTTGGAAGTTGGGAGTTGGGAGTTGACGTGGTCTATACGGAGTACGAGACGCCGCTGTGCTCGCCCGCATCCTCGCCGGCGAACTGGTCGGCGAGCCGCTCGGAGCGGGGGCCGCGCGCCATCGACATGCGTCCCGTGCGCGCCATTTCCAGGATCCCGTAGGGCCGCAGCACGTCCGAGAGCCGGTCGATCTTGTCGCCGCTTCCGGTGATCTCCACGATCAGTGAGTCGGGCGAGAGGTCCACGACGCGGGCGCGGAAGACGTCGGCGAGCTGGATGATCTCCGCCCGCGTGCTCTGCGAGGCGGCCACCTTGATCATGGCCAGCTCGCGGTCCACGGCCGGCGCCTCGGTGATGTCGTCCACGCGCAGCACGTCCACCAGCTTGTAGATGTTGGCCTCGACGCGCCGCGCATTGAGCGGGTCCACGTCGCAGACGATCGTCATGCGCGAGACGCCCGCCGTCTCCGTGTGGCCGACCGTCAGCGAGTCGATGTTGAACGCCCGGCGGCGGAACAGGGACGCCACCCGGTTCAGGACGCCCGGCTTGTCTTCGACGTACACGACGAGTGTGTGCAACATCTCGGATCCTTCAATCGTCAATCGTCAATCGTCAATCGTCAATGATCAATCGGCAGCCGTTTCCACGATCGGGCTCGGCCGGCGGATCATCGCGTGCAGGTCCGCTCCGGCCGGCACCATCGGGTACACCGAGTCTTCCTGCTCCACCTGGAAGTCGATGACGACGCCGCCGCGGTGGTTGCGGGCGGCGCGCACGGCGGGCACCACCTCGTTCCGCCGCGTCACCGTGATGCCCGTCAGGCCGAACGCCTCGGCCAGCTTGGTGAAGTTCGGGTTGACCAGCGGCGTGGCGGCGTACCGCTTCTCGTAGAAGAACTCCTGCCACTGCCGGACCATGCCCAGGTAGCCGTTGTTCACGATGGCGACGTTGATGTCGATGCTCTCCTGGGCGACCGTCGCCAGCTCGCACATCGTCATCTGGAAGCCGCCGTCACCGACGACGACCCAGACCTCGGCGTCTGGCCGCGCGATCTTGGCGCCGATGGCCGCGGGCAGAGCGAAGCCCATGGTGCCGAGGCCGCCGGAGGTGACCAGCGACCGCGGCGTGTTGTGCTTGTAGTACTGCGCCTCCCACATCTGGTGCTGGCCCACGTCGGTTACGACGATGGCGTTGCCGTCGGTCTCGCGCCAGAGATCGTTGATGACGTGCGCGGCATAGAGGTGTCCGTTGTCGGGGAGGTTCTGGATGTCCCGGACGGCGGAATCCCCCCTGAGCTCCTGGATGCGCGCGAGCCATTCCACGTGCTCGGTCTCGGGCACGTGCGGCATCAGCTCGGTGAGCACCTCGCGGAGGTCGCCGACGAGCGCCACGTCCACGCGCACGTTCTTGTTGATCTCGGCCGGGTCGATCTCGATGTGGATCTTCTTCGCGTGCGGCGCGTACGTCTTCAGGTTTCCGGTCACGCGATCGTCGAAGCGCATGCCGAAGGCCAGCAGCAGGTCGGCCTCCTGGATGGCGGTGTTGACCCAGGCCTCGCCGTGCATGCCCATCATGCCGAGGTTCATGCCGTGGCTGGCGGGCACGCCGCCGAGGCCGAGGAGCGTCATCGCAATCGGCGTGTTGGTGCGCTCGGCGAACGCCAGCACCTCGGCCGTGCAGCCGGACTGGATGATGCCGCGACCCGCGAGGATGACCGGGCGCCTGGCCTCGCCGATCATCGCGGCCGCCCTCGCGAAGTCCGCCTGCGCCGGCCGGTGGTCGGGCCGGTATCCGCGCGGCTTCACGTCGGCGGCCTCCCAGTCGAACTCGCAGCTGGTCTGCTGCGCGTCCTTCGTGATGTCGATCAGCACGGGCCCGGGGCGCCCAGACGCCGCCACGTGAAACGCTTCCCGGATGGTCGGCGCGACATCGTCGGCGCGCGTGACCAGGTAGTTGTGCTTGGTGATGGGCAGGGTGACGCCGGTGATGTCGGTCTCCTGGAAGGCGTCGCTGCCGATCAGCTTGCTGCCGACCTGGCCCGTGATGCAGACGATGGGCGAGGAGTCGAGCATGGCGGTGGCGATGCCGGTCACCATGTTGGTCGCGCCGGGACCCGAGGTGGCGATGGCGACGCCGACCTGGCCCGTGGCGCGCGCGAAGCCGTCGGCCATGTGCGTCGCGCCCTGCTCATGGCGCACCAGCACGTGCCGGATCGGGTACTGCGTCATCGCGTCGTACGCCGGCAGGATCGCCCCGCCCGGGTACCCGAACACCGTGCTGACGCCCTGCCGCAGCAGCGACTCCCAGATGATCTGCGCTCCGGTCTTCTTCATCGCACCCTCAATCCATCCAATCGTCAATCGTCAATCGTCAATGCTCAATCATCAATGCTCAGCCCGTGACGGCGCCTTCCGCCGCCGACGCGACCAGCCGCGCGTATTTCGCCATCACGCCCGACGTGTAGCGCGGCGCCGGCGGCACGTACGCCGCGAGCCGGTGCGCGATCTCCTCGGGCGACAGCTCGACGTCGAGCCGGCGCTCCGGCACGTCGAAGACGATGATGTCGCCTTCGTGCACGGCGGCAATCGGCCCGCCGGAGGCGGCCTCCGGGGCGACATGCCCGGCCATCAGCCCGCGGGTGGCGCCCGAGAACCGGCCGTCGGTCAGCAGCACCACCGACTCGCCCAGCCCGGCCCCGACGATGGCGGCGGTCACGGCCAGCATCTCGGGCATGCCCGGCCCGCCCCTGGGCCCCTCACCGCGGATGACCACGACGTCGCCCGGCCTGATCTGGTTGTGCAGCACGGCGTCGAGCGCCGGCTGCTCGCCCTCGAAGACGCGTGCGGGCCCGCGGTGGTGCTGCAGGTTCGAGCCGGCCACCTTGATCACGGCGCCCGCGGGCGCCAGGTTGCCCTTCAGGATCGCCAGGCCCCCGGTGGGCTTTATCGGCCGATCCAGCGGCCGCACGACTTCCTGGCCCTCGGTCTCGACCGCCTCGCGCGCCTCGTCCGCGATCGTGCGGCCCGTCACCGTGAGCTGGTCGCCGTGGAGCAGACCGGCGTCGAGCAGGCGGCGGGCCACCAGGCGGATGCCGCCCGCACGATGCAGGTCGGTGGCCATGAAGCGCCCGGCCGGCTTGAGGTCGGCCAGCAGGGGCACTTTCCGGCTGATGCGATCGAAGTCGTCGATCTCGAGCGGCAGCCCGGATTCCCGCGCAATCGCGAGCAGGTGCAGCACGGCGTTGGTCGAGCCGCCGGTGGCCACGACGGCCGCGATGGCGTTCTCGATCGCCTGCCGCGTGAGAATCTGGCCTGGGGTCAGGTCGCGGCGCAGCAGCTCCATGACGAGGCGTCCCGCCTGGCGGCCCACCTCGCCCTTGCCCGCGTCGGTGGCCGGGACCGAGCCGCTGCCCATGGGCGCGATGCCCAGGAACTCGATGGCCGTGGCCATCGTGTTGGCGGTGAACTGCCCGCCGCAGGCCCCCGAGCCCGGGCACGCGTGGTCTTCCAGGTCCTTGAGGTCCGCGTCGCTCATCTTGCCCGCGGCGTGGGCTCCCACCGCCTCGAAGACGTCCTGGATGCTGACGTCGTGACCGTGGAACCGGCCCGGGGCAATCGACCCGCCGTAGAGGACCAGGCCCGGCACCCCCAGCCGCGCCACCGCCATCGTCGTGCCGGGGATCGTCTTGTCGCAGCCGCAGAGCGCCACGACGGCGTCGAAGCAGTTGCCGCGCGAGACGAGCTCGATGGAATCGGCGATGACCTCGCGGCTGATGAGCGAGGCCCGCATGCCGGGACTGCCCATCGTGATGCCGTCGGAGATGGAGACCGTGTTGAACTCCATCGGCGTGCCGCCGGCCTCGCGCACGCCCTGCTTGACGTGCGCGGCCAGCTCGCGCAGGTGGTAGTTGCACGGGCCGATCTCGATCCAGGTGTTGGCGATGCCGACGAGCGGACGCCGGAGGGCCTCGTCATCGAAGCCGGCGGCCTTCAGCATCGCGCGGGCGGGCGCGCGGTGCGGCCCCTCGGTGATCGCGGCGCTGCGGCTGCGGTGGAGCGGCACGAAGGTCATGGCGTCAGACGTGCTGGGCGGCCGCTTCGCGGCTCTTCCAGCTGGGATACGAGCCGAGCGTGCGCATCGAGCGCGCGAACTCGGCCAGGTGGACCAGCGCCCGGGCGCAGCGCAGGTCGCTGCGGCCCACGGGCAGATCGACGTAGAACAGGTACTCCCACGGCCGGCCGCGCAGCGGCCGCGACTCGATCTTCGTGAGGTCGATCTCCCGCAGCGCGAACACCGACAGCGCCTTGAAGAGCGCCCCCGGCTCGTTCGGCAGCGAGAAGACCACCGTGGTCTTGTCGGCGCGCTCGTCCGGCTCGGCTGTGCGGCTCACCACGAGGAACCGCGTGATGTTGTCGGAGTAGTCCTGGATCTCCGGCTGCAGGATGGTCAGGCCGTACACCTCGGCCGCCCGCTCCGAGGCAATCGCGCCCGCGTCGGTCAGCTGGCGCTCCTTCACGAGCTTCGCGCTGCCGGCGGTGTCGTAGGTGGCCTCGACCGCCACGCCGGGAAGCGCCCGGAGGAACCGCTCGCACTGCGCCAGCGCCTGCGGGTGCGAGTAGACGCGCCGGAGGTCGCCGAGCGCCACGCCGGGCAGCGCCAGCAGGTTGTGCGTGATGGGCAGCTCCACCTCGCCGACGATCGGCAGGTCGTGCTCGAGCAGCAGGTCGAAGTTGCGATGGATGCTGCCGCCGACCGAGTTCTCCACCGGCAGGATGCCGTGCGTGGCGCGTCCGGCGGCGGTGGCCGCGAACACCTCCTCGAACGAGGCGCACGGCACCAGGTCCGCGTGCCCCCCGAACCGGAGAGCGGCCGCTTCGCTGTAGGCGCCTGGTTCACCCTGGAACGCGATGCGCACGTCGGCTCCTTGGACTCCCCGGGCCGGGTCCGCCGCACGTCGCGGCCGCGCCCGCCATGGACACGCCCGACCGCACCCCGGGTCTGAACAGACTACAACGTCAGGTTTTGATTGCGCAAATTTCATAAGGTGAATTAATGACTGGATTCGCCCGGCAGGACCTGGGCCCCCGGGGCGGGGAGGGCCCGCCTTATAATCCCCGCGTCCGTCCATGTCCACGCCGATTGCGCCCGGATCACGGTTCGGCCCGTACGAGGTTCTAGGCCTGATCGGTGCCGGGGGCATGGGCGAGGTGTACCGGGCGCGCGATCCGCGCATCGGCCGCGAGGTGGCGCTCAAGATCCTTCCAGCCCGGCTCTCCACGGATCCCGACCGGCAGCGCCGCTTCGAGCAGGAAACGCGCACCACCGGCCTGCTGAACCACCCGAACATCGTCACCGTCTTCGACGTTGGCAGCGAGGACGGCGTCCCGTTTCTCGTGTGCGAGCTGCTCGACGGCGCCTCGCTCCGCGCGCGCCTCGATCAGGCGCCGCTTTCGCCACGGCGCGCCGTGGAGATCGCGGTGCAGGTTGCCCGAGGTCTCGCCGCGGCTCACGAGAAAGGCGTCATCCATCGCGACCTCAAACCCGACAACGTCTTCCTCACGAGCGATGGGCGCGTGAAGATCCTGGATTTCGGTATCGCCAAGCTGAGCCAGCCCGACGCGGCCCTGGACGCCGCCGCCACCGTGCAGAGCACCGAGCCGGGCCTGATCATGGGGACGGTCAGCTACATGTCGCCCGAGCAGGTGGCCGGCCGCTCCGTGGACGCGCGGTCCGACCTGTTCGCCTTCGGCGTGGTGCTGTACGAGATGCTGGCCGGCCGACGTCCGTTCGCGGGCGAGGCGCGGGTCGAGATCATGACGGCGATCCTGCGCGAGGACGCGGCGCCCCTGAGCGCCGTGAGCCCGGCGGTCGCTCCCGCGCTCGATCGCATCGTGCTCCATTGTCTGGAGAAGGCACCGGAGGCGCGCTTCCAGACCGCGCGGGATCTCGCGTTCGCGCTGGAATCGGCGGGCGGCACGACCGGCCCCGCGGCGCCGGTCGTCGGGGCGATGAGCGGCCAGTCCTGGCAGCGTCGCCTGCGAGCCGGGTTGCGGGGCATCTGGTGGCTCCCTGTCGGCGCGCTGGCCGGTGTGGCGGCGTGGATGACCGTCGGGCCGCCGCCGGGCGCCGCGACAGGGCCGACGTTTTCCCGGGTCACGAGGCTGGTGGCCTCCGACGCCAGCGACGCCGCGCCCATCCTGTCGCCGGACGGGAAGTGGATGGCCTATATCGGCGAGGTCGGCGATCGCGCCGATGTCTACGTGAGATTCCTGAGCGGCGCACAGACCGTGAACCTCACCGCGGGCGAGCACGATCTGTTTGTGGCGACCCATCATGAAATCGGCGGACTCGATGTCTCGCCGGATGGCACCGAGATCGTGTTCGATGGCGGCCCGAAGGGAGCCATTGCCAGCCAGCAATCGTCCTACGTGATTCCTGCGCCGCTCGGAGGCACCGCGCGCAAGCTGCTGGATCAGGGCCTTGCCGTGCGTTGGTCGCCCGACGGCAAGCACATGCTCTACGTGAAGCCCGGTGGGTCGTTTGGCGACAGCCTCTGGGTGGCCGACGCCACCGGCGAGCACCCGCGGGAGGTGGTGTCGCTCTCGGGCGGTGTGCATGTCCACTGGCCCGCGTGGTCGGCCGACGGCCGATTCGTCTACTTCAACTATGGGATCAACACGAGCAATCTCGAACCCACCGAGATCTTCCGCGTACCCGTGACCGGCGGCCCGCCGGAGCCCGTCATCGCCACCAGCCGGCGCGCCATCTTCCCGTGCCCGTCCCCGGACGGTCGTGGACTGCTCTACAGCTCGAACCCGGTCGGCGTGGAGCTGTCGCTCTGGTGGAAGCCATTCGACGGGGACCCCGTCCGCGTGACGACCGGCGTTGGCCAGTATGCCGAGGCCCGCCTGTCACGAGACGGCCGATCGATGGTGGCCGTCGTGTACCAGGTGCGCGAGTCGCTCGCCACGCTGCCCGTCGGCGACCAGAGCTCGTCGCCGGCGTCGCTGACACCAAACGCGACCGGCGACCTCGATGCGGTTCTGTCACCGCGTGGCGACCGCATCGCCTTCAGCTCCACCCGGGGCGGCGACCGCAATGTCTGGACGGCACAGGCGAATGGCACCGACGCACGCCTCGTCACGGCTGGCGCGGCCATCGACGAACGGCCCGCATGGTCGCCGGATGCCGCGAGGATCGCGTTCGTGTCGAGCCGAGGAGGCGAACGCGGCATCTGGGTCAGCGACGCCGACGGCGGGACCCCTCGCCGCGTGGTCACGACCCAGGTACTCGACACGATCACGTGGTCCCCGGACGGCAAGTGGCTCGCGTATTCGGCGCCGGCCGGCGAGCTTCCGGCCTTGTTCCTGGTGCCGTCCAACGGCGGGGCGCCTCGGCGCATTCCCACACCCGGAGGGGCCACCGCCCCGACGTGGTCGAGCCTGTCCAACGAAATCGCGTACCTCGAGCCGCGCCGGGCCGGCGGGTCTGGCCCGACCCGCAACCAGGTAGCCTTCGTGACGGCGACGGGCACGGTGCCGCGCCCGCCCATGGCCGAAGGACCTTCACTGAACAACGGCTCGATCGCGTGGTCCCCGGACGGCCGATCTCTGGCCGCTGTGGCCGTGCCGGGTGGAATGCGAGCCTCGGTCTGGGTCCTCCCTCTGAACGGCACCCCACGGCGCCTCATCGAGCTGTCGAAGGACGCGCGGCTGCGGGGCATCACGTGGACGCCGGACGGTGCGCACGTCCTCGTCGGCCTCGTCGAGCGCACCTCCGATATCGTGTTGTTCGAGCGCTGACGCGGCACGGCGCTCCGGCCGCCCTGGACAGAGGGGCGACTATAATCGTGTCGCCGCGCCTCGCGCCGCCGCTCGTCCCGGCGCACCGGCGCTGTTGAGGAGGTATCGTGGCACGCAGGCTGATCGTCGGAGCGGTGGCGGTCGTGCTCGCCTTGTCGAGCGGTCTGCGCGCGCAGGCGCCCGCGCATTCGGTCGAGGCGGAGAAGACGACCTGGTACTTCTACACCGTGAAGTGGGGATACCAGGAAGAGTTCCTGGACCTGTTCCGGCGCAACCACTACCCGATCCTGAAGGCCGAGCTCGATGCCGGGCGCTTCACGCGCCTCCGGACCTACGTCCCCACCTACCACGGTGACGGGCGCGCCGACTGGACGTTCGCCGTGGAGCTGGTCGAGGCGGCCAACCCGCCGGCGGTGGATGAAGCCGCCATCATCCGGCGCCTCTATCCCGACCAGGAGAAGTTCCGCCACGAAGAGCAGCGGCGATTCGAGATTCTCGTCGCGCACTGGGATGTCCCGCTCAACGTGCTCGATCTCGGCCAGCCGTAGGTGCCCGGGACGCCCGTGACCCCGCTGGCCGCGCTCGGCTGGCACGACGACCTCGACGAGGCCTTCGCGCCGTACGCCGCGAGCGGCCTCGTGCCGGCCCGCGTGATCGTCGCCTACGGCGCGACCTACCGCGTGCAGGGCGCGGCAGGCGAGCTGCTCGCCGACACCTCGGGCCGCCTGCGCCACGAGGCGCGGACCAGGCGCGACCTGCCCGCCGTCGGCGACTGGGTCGCGGTGAAGCCCACGACCATCGAAGGCGGCCGCGCCGGCATCCACGCGGTGCTGCCGCGAAAGAGCCTGTTCTCGCGGAAGGTTGCCGGCAACGTGACCGCCGAGCAGATCCTGGCGGCCAACGTCGACACCGCGTTTCTCATGACCGCCTTCGACGGCGACTTCAACCCGCGCCGCCTCGAGCGGTATCTCGCCATGACGCTCGAGAGCGGTGCCGCCCCGGTCATCGTGCTCAACAAGGCCGATCTCAGCACCGAGGTGGACGACCGCCGCCGGGAGATGCAAGCGATCGCGCGCGGCATCCCCGTCCACGTGACGGTGGCGCGGACGTCGGAAGGTCTCGACGCGCTCGCCCCGTACCTGCAGCCGGGGCGGACGGTTGCCGTGCTCGGCTCGTCCGGCGTCGGCAAGTCCACGCTGATCAACAGGCTGCTCGGGCACGATCGGCTGGCCACGCAGGCCGTGCGCGAGTCCGACGCGCGCGGCCGCCACACCACGACCCACCGCGAGCTGGTCACGCTGCCCGGTGGCGCCCTGCTCATCGACACGCCCGGTATGCGGGAGCTGCAGCTCTGGTCGGCCGAGACCGGCATGGACGAGGCGTTCGACGACATCACCACGCTGGCCGCCGGCTGCTTCTTCGGCAACTGCGGTCACGAGTCCGAGCCCCGCTGCGCGGTGAAGGCGGCCGTGGCTCGCGGAGAGCTGGCGCCCGAGCGCCTCGAGAACTTCATCAAGCTGCGGCGGGAGGTGGACGCGCTGTCGCGCCGGCAGGACGAGCTGGCCGAGCAGGTCGACAAGAAACAGGTACAATCCGTTCAGCGGAGCTCCCGCAAGCACCCCAGGTCGAAAGGACGCTCGTGAGCGATCGCCGTCCCCTGCCCGAGCCGCGCCCGACGCGCGTGCAGCTCCTCGTCACCTGCCTCGTCGACAGCCTCCGGCCGGAGGTCGGGTTTGCCGTGGTCAAGGTGCTCGAGAGAGCGGGCGTCGCCGTGGACGTCCCGCCGGCGCAGACCTGCTGCGGCCAGCCGGCGTTCAATGCCGGCTCGTGGGAGGACGCGCGCGGGATCGCGCGGCACCTCATCGACGCGTTCGGCGGGACCGGCCTGCCCGTCGTGGTGCCATCGGGGTCGTGCGGCGACATGGTGATCCACCAGGCCCCGGCGCTGCTCGCCGCCGATCCGGTGTACGGGCCCCGTGCCCGCGCGCTGGCGGACCGTACCTGGGAGCTGACCGAGTTCCTGGTGGACGTCCTCGGCGTCGCCGACCTCGGCGCACATGCCACGGGCCGCGTCGCGTATCACCCCGCCTGCCACGGCCTGCGCGGGCTGGGGCTGGAGCGCCAGCCCGAGGCGCTCCTCGAGCACGTCAGAGGCGTCGAGCGATGCCCGCTGGAGGAGGCCCGCACCTGCTGCGGCTTCGGCGGCCTGTTCGCCGTGAAGATGAGCGACATCTCGGGGAGCCTGCTCGATCGGAAGATCGCCTGCCTCGAGCGCAGCGGCGCCGACACGCTCGTCGCCACCGACATCAGCTGCCTGCTGCACATCGGCGGCGGACTGCACCGGAAGGGCAGCGCCATGCGCGTGCTGCACCTGGCCGAATTATTGACGATTGATGATTGACGATTGACGATTGAAACGCGCATGAACGCTGCTCCGGCGACATTTCACCGACGCGTCGAGCTCGCGCTGAAGGATCCCGTGCTCCACGCGGCCATGGCCCGCGCGACGAGCCGCCTGGTCGCGGCGCGCGACGCGGGGATGGCAGCCTTCGAGCACGCCGAGATCGTCCGCGATCACGCGCGCGCCATCCGCGCGCACACCATCGCGCGGCTCGACGAGTACCTGCGTCAGTTCGAGAACGCCGTGCTCGCGCGCGGCGGACACGTCCACTGGGCCTCGACGGCGGAGGACGCGGTCGCGATCGTCGCCGACATCGCGCGGCAGCACGGCGTCCGGACCGCGGTGAAGTCGAAGTCGATGGTGAGCGAGGAGATCGACCTGAACCACGCCCTCGAGGCGGCCGGCGTCGAGGTCCTCGAGACCGACCTGGGTGAGTTCGTGATCCAGATCGATCACGATCACCCCTCGCACATCGTCGGGCCGATCATCCACAAGAGCCGCGACGACGTGGCCCGCTCGTTCCGCGAGAAGCTGGGCGCCACCGAGGCCGATCTGGTGGACGTGCCGCGCATGACCGCCTTCGCCCGCCGCACGCTGCGCGTGGGGTTCCTCAACGCCGACATGGGCATCTCCGGCGGCAACTTCGGCGTGGCCGAGACCGGCAGCCTCTGCATCTGCACGAATGAAGGCAACGGCCGCCTGACGACGACGCTGCCACGTGTGCATGTGGCGCTGATGGGCATCGAGCGGCTCGTGCCGACGCTCGCGGACCTGGGCGTCATGCTGCAGGTGCTCGGGCGCAGCGCGACGGGGCAGAAGCTGACCGTCTACTCGAACGTGATCACCGGGCCGCGGCGGGGAGCGGCCGGGAGGCCGGGGGGCCATGGATCTGGGGATCTGGGGGGCCGGGGATCCGGGGATCTGGGGGGCCGGGGATCCGGGGATCTGGGGGGCCGGGGATCCGGGGATCTGGGGGGCCATGGATCTGGGGATCTGGGGGGCTGGGGATCCGGGGATCTGGGGGGCTGGGGATCCGGGGATCCGGGGGCGGTCCCGGCCGACGGTGAGTCGGACGGGCCCGACCACCTGCACATCGTCCTCGTGGACAACGGGCGGAGCCGCCTGCTCGGGGGAGAGCTGGCCGAGATCCTCTACTGCATCCGCTGCGGCGCGTGCCTCAACGCCTGCCCCGTGTATCAGGAGATCGGCGGGCACGCCTACGGGTCGGTCTATCCCGGGCCCGTTGGCGCCGTGCTCACGCCGGGTCTCAGGGGACTGGAGGCGTTCCCCGATCTGCCTCAGGCCAGCAGCCTGTGCGGCGCGTGCCGCGAGATCTGCCCGGTCCGCATCGACATCCCGCGCATGCTGCTCGCGCTCCGGGATCGCAGCACCGCGATGGGCTATTCGGCGACCTGGGCGACGTCGGGCCTGTGGCTGTTCCGGCAATTTGCACGCCGGCCGTGGGCGTTCCGCGCCGCCCAGGGCCTCGCGCGCCGTGTCACGCGCCTCCTCGCGTCGCGGGACGGGTGGATCCGCTGGTTGCCGGGGCACCTTTCGGGCTGGACGCGTCAGCGCGACTTCCCGGCGTTCGCGTCGAAGACGTTCCTCGCCCAGTGGGCGTCGCGTCGATGAGCGACCCGCGCCTAGACGTGCTCGGCGCCATCAGCCGTCAGCTGCGGACCGGCGTGCTGCCGCCCGCCGCGCGACTCGAGCATCCGGGCGCGCTCGTGCTGCCGCCCGGCGCGATCCAGGATCCGGACGCCCTCGCCAGGCAGTTCTCGGGAGAGCTGGAGGCGCTCGGGGGACACGCCATTCGGGTCCGCGACGCCCGGGCCGCCGTTGACGGCGTCGTGTCGCTCCTTGCCGAGCGCGGCGCGACGCGGCTGCTGTCGTGGGATCCGGAGTGGCTCGACTGCCCGGGTCTGCCGGAGGCGCTGGCCGCGGCCGGCATTGCGGTGGAGCCGTGCTGGCTGCCGTCGGATCCGGACGAGCGCCGGCGGCGGCTCGCCGCGTTGGACCCCGTGCCTGTCGGCCTGACCGGCGCGCTGGCGGGCCTGGCCGACACCGGCAGCCTGGTGCTCGTGAGCGGCCCGGGGCGCGGACGGATGGCGTCGCTGCTGCCGCCGGTCCACGTCGCGCTGCTGCGCGCCGACAGGCTCTACCCGACGTACGCCGCGTTTCTGTCGGACCACCCCGCCGTGGCTGACGAGGGCAGCAACCTCGTCCTGGTCACCGGCCCGAGCCGCACGGCCGACATCGAGATGACGCTGACGCGCGGCGTGCACGGCCCGGGGGAGGTCATCGTCGTCGTCTTCGATGAGGGGTGAGGTTCTCGGTTCATGCAATCCAATCCAGCGTCCGTGCCTCCGCGACGGGCTCCTCGAACGAGCACGACCCCACCGACCGCAGCAGCTGGCGGCGGCCTTCCGCGACCTCGCCGTAGGTCACGACGGCGTTCAGCCACGACCCGGCGCGCCCGCCGAACTTGAACGCCTCGGGACGGTCGTCGTCCAGCAGCGCCTCGGCCAGCTCGAGGTCGATCCGGCCCGCCACCAGCAACGCCGCCGCAAACACCATGTTCGCGAAGCCGTGCATCACGGTCGTCGCGCTCGAGGGGGCGTAGGTGAGGGGCTGCGTGCCGCGGATCGCGTGGTGAAGGCCCGCGGTTGCCTTCATCGGCATGCCGGCGCCGAGCGCCCGGACGAGAAACCGGGCGGCGACGGCGGGGGAGGGGAACCGGTCGGCGGTCACGCCGCCGGCCCGAAGCTTGGGGAAGCAGGCGTGCTCGGCCAGCGAGGCCATCAGCGGAGAGGGATCGGGGTCGGCGGGAATCTCGACGAACCGCTCGAGGGTGCCCGGATAGGCGGCCGCGACCGCCGCGATCTCGCCCGGCGTGCCGGCAATCGACTCGACGCTCTCGATCTGCAGCACGCCGTCGGTGCGCGCGAGCGCGTCGCCGACACTGCGCCCCGAGTCGGGAATGGCTTCGGCCCCTCCCACGAGGACGCTGACCGGCCAGCGCGCGGCCGGCGTGGCGCCGGAGGCCGTGGCCAGCGCATTGGCCTCCACCAGGCGATCGGCCGGCACGATCAGGCGTCCAAGCACCCAGTCGTGCGGCCCGGCCCGATACGCCGCGTATCGTCGAGCGACCTCGTCGAGTGGCAAACGCGCCGGCGGATAGAGGCCGGCGTAGTCCACCAGATGCGCGAACGCGGAAACCGCGGCGTCCATGGGGGGAGCATAGCAGGAGGATGGGAGGATGGGAGCATGGGAGGATGGGAGGATGGGGCTAACATTTCCACCATGCAGTTTCTGACCGTCCTGCTCCTCCTGTCGCTTCCCGCCCTGCCGGCTCTTGCGGGCCAGGGCCGGCACCCGGGGGCGGCGCCGTCCCGGTCCGCCGCGCCGTATACGACGCCGCTCACGCTCGACCAGATGGCCCACAAGCAGGCCGTCGTCGAGACCACGCGCGGCACGTTCGTGATCGCGCTGCTGCCCGAAGTCGCGCCGAATCACGTCGGCTATTTCATGAAGCTCGCGCGTGAGGGCGCCTACGACGGCACCACGTTCCATCGGGCGGTGCGGCTCGGCATCATCCAGGGCGGCGATCCGCTGTCGAAGGACCCCTCGAAGACGGCGCGGTATGGCACCGGCGGGCTCGGGATGTTGAAGGCGGAGCTCAACGCGACGCCGGTGGCTCGCGGGGCGGTCGCCGCGGTGCTGCAGCCCGGCAAGCCCGACAGCGCGGGCGCGCAGTTCTTCGTGGCGGTCACCGACCAGCTGGCGCTGAACGGCCATTTCACCGTCTTCGGGCGCGTCGTCGAGGGCCTCGAGGTCGTCCAGCAGATTTCCGAGGCCCCCACCGACGTCGCGGGCCGCGTGACCGAGCGGATCGAGATCGTCCACGTGACCATCCGCGACGAGCTGCCGCCGGAGGCCGTGCCGTTCTCCACCGAGACACCGGCCGAACTGGCCGGCTATCGCGCCGTGCTCGAGACGTCGAAGGGGCCGATCACGATCGCGCTGCGCCCCGACAAGGCGCCCGAGCACGTCCGCAACTTCCTGCGCCTCGCCGCCGCCGGGGTCTACGACGGCACCAGCGTCCACCGGGTCGTCCGCGGCTTCGTGATCCAGACGGGCATGGTGTCCACCAGGACGACGCCCCTGACCGGGAAGCAGCAGGGCTTCGTGCACACCTTGCAGCCCGAGTTCAACGACCTGCCGCACCTGGCCGGCACCGTCTCGATGGCGCGCCTCGACGATCCGGCCAGCGCATCGACGTCGTTCTTCATCTGCACCGCGCCGGCACCGTCGCTGGACGGCAAGTACACGGCGTTCGGCGAGGTTCTGGACGGCATGCCGGTCGTGCAGGCGATCGCGCAGGTACCGGTCAACGGGGACGCGCCGGTCGAGCGCATCGATCTGGTGAAGGTCCGGATCGTGAAGCCCTGAGCCGGCCGGCTCGATCACGTCCGGGCCGTCCTGCCCGTCCGGCCAGGGCGGCGCCCGACGAACCTGTGGGAACATGTCAGGAGCCGCCAGGCCGTCGGAGCGGTGAAGGAGCGCAGCGCAGTGGCAGAGTCTCGTCCGAAAATCTCGTGGAGCACGGCATGGCGCGAGGCGCGCGCGCTCATCTGGGCGCGGCGCGGCCGGCTGGCGTTCGGGTTCGGCCTGATGATCGTCAACCGCCTGACCGGGTTCGTCCTGCCGTGGACGTCGAAGGTGCTGGTGGACCAGGTCGTCCTGCACCATCGCGCGGATCTCATCTGGCCCCTGGCTGCCGCCGGCGGCGCCGCCACGCTGGTGCAGGCCGCCACCGGCTTCGGGCTGTCGCAGGTGCTGGGACTGGCCGCGCAGCGCTCCATCACGGACATGCGCCGCGACGTCGAGCAGCACGTGGCGCGGCTGCCGGTCTCGTACTTCGACTCGACGAAGACCGGCGTCCTCATCTCGCGCATCATGTCCGACGCCGAGGGGCTGCGGAACCTCGTCGGCACCGGCCTGGTGCAGCTGACCGGCGGCGTGCTCACCGCGATCGTCGCGCTCGCGGCGCTCTTCTGGCTCAACTGGCGCCTGACCACCATCACGCTCCTGCTGCTGGGAACGTTCGGCATCGTCATGGCGCGCGCCTTCTCGCGCCTGCGGCCGATCTTCCGGGAGCGCGGCAAGATCAACGCGGAGGTCACCGGGCGGCTGGCCGAAACCCTCGGCGGCATCCGGATCGTCAAGGCGTACACGGCCGAGCGGCGCGAGGCGCTGGTGTTCGCGCGCGGGGTCCACAAGCTGTATCGGAACATCGCCAGCTCGATGGTCGGCGTCTCCGCCGTCGGGTCGGTCTCGACCCTCATCGTCGGCGGCATCGGCATCCTGATCATCGTGGTCGGCGGCCATTCCATCCTGGCCGGTCAGATGACCCTGGGCGACCTGTTCTTCTACATCTTCCTCACCGGGCTCGTCGCCGCGCCCGTGGTCTCGATCGCATCCATCGGCACGCAGGTCAGCGAGGCGTTTGCGGGCCTGGATCGCATCCGGGAAATCCGGTCCATGGCGACCGAGGACGACGAGGATCGGGCGCGCCAGCCGGTGGACGACGTGGTGGGGGAGGTCGCGTTCGACGCCGTGAGCTTTGCATACAATCCCGGGACGCCGGTGCTGAAGCACGTGTCGTTTCACGCGCCGGCGGGGACGACCACGGCGCTGGTCGGGTCGAGCGGTTCGGGCAAGAGCACGCTCATCAGCCTCGTGATGGCGTTCAACCGGCCGCAGTCGGGCACGATCCGGATCGACGGGCGGGATCTGGCGAACCTGCGCCTGCGCGACTATCGCAGCGCGCTGGGCATCGTGCTGCAGGACAACTTCCTCTTCGACGGCAGTGTGGCGGAGAACATCGCGTTCTCCCGCCCCGCGGCCTCACGGGAGGAGATCGAGGCGGTCGGACGGCTGGCGCACTGCGACGACTTCGTGCGGCAGTTCGACAAGGGCTACGACACGGTGGTGGGCGAGCGGGGCGTGAAGGTGTCGGGCGGGCAGCGGCAGCGGATCGCGATTGCGCGGGCCATCCTGGCCGACCCGCGCGTCCTGATCCTGGACGAGGCGACGTCGAGCCTCGACAGTGAGAGCGAGGCGCTGATCCAGGACGGGCTCCGGCGTCTGCGTCAGGGCCGCACCACGTTCGTCATCGCGCACCGGCTGTCGACGATCCGGAGCGCCGATCAGATCCTCGTGCTCGAGCACGGGGAGATCGTCGAGCGCGGCACGCACGCCGACCTGATGGCGCTCAACGGGCGGTATCGCCAGCTCCACGATCGGCAGTACCAACTGGGAGCGGGATCGGTTCATCAACCCGGGAGAGGACTTCACCCCCGAGCCCGAGAAGGCGGTCGGGCTGCCAGCGGCGCCGCGTACACTATGAACTACTGCTTGCCGCTGTCCAGGCGGGACCGGCGCATGGATCGATCGGATTAGGCCTGGATCAGGCCTGGTGATGCGGGCGCCGTGGCGGTCGGCAGTCTTCAGCCTTCAGCTTCGGTCTTGAGCCTTCCTGTCCTTCGTGTCCTTCGTGTCCTTTGTGTCCTTTGTGTCCTTTGTGTTCTTTGTGTTCTGCCGTCCGACGTCAGCAGCGGGCCGTACAGGTCAGGACGGCGGTCCCGGAAGAAGCCCATGCCGGCGCGGAAGCTGCGCGCCTGGCCCAGGTCCAGCGCGGCCACGAGGATCTCCTCCTCGGTGAACCCGGCCTCCGCGACGATCGCGCCGGTGTAGTCCGCGATGAAGCTCCGCCCGTAGAACGTCTGCTCGGCTCCCTCGACGACCTCGGTGCCGACGCGGTTGGCGGCGGCAACGTAGCACGCGTTGGCCACCGCGTGCCCGACCATCACGCGCTGCCACATCGCGCTCGTGTCCATCGGTCCGGCCGCCTCGGGTTCCGACCCGATCGCCGTCGGATAGAGCAGGATCTCCGCGCCCTGCAGCGCCATCGCCCGCGCGCACTCGGGATACCACTGGTCCCAGCACACGGCCGCACCAATCCGCCCCGCCGCAGTGGCGAACGTCTTGAACCCGGTATCGCCGGGCGTGAAGTAGTACTTCTCCATGTAGCCCGGACCGTCGGGGATGTGGGACTTGCGGTAGAGTCCCAGCACCTCCCCCGTCGCGTCGATCATCACCAGGCTGTTGTAGTAGGCATGCCCCGCCCGCTCGAAGAACGACAGTGGGAGGACGACCGACAGCTCGCGCGCCAGCGCCTGGAACCGCGGGATGAACGGGTGCCCCTCGACCGGGTGCGCGCGCTCGAAGAACCGCTCACGCTGCGCTTGCGGCCAGTAGTAGCCCTCGAAGAGCTCCGGCAGCAGGACCACCGTCGCCCCGCGTCCGTGCGCGTCGCGGACGGCGGCCATCGCCCGCGCGACGTTGTCGGCGAGCTCGTCGCGCATCCGCATCTGCACGACCCCGATGCTCGTCGTCATGCGGCGCTCCAGACCCGGCCGGCCGGCTGCTGCTGCGTGACGCAGTGGAAGGCGCCCCCGCCGGTGATCAGCGCGCGCGCCGGGAGCGGCACCAGCTCGCGACCCGGGAAGAGCGGCGCCAGCACCTCCAGCGCCGGCCCGTCCTCGGGGACGCCGTAGGTCGGCACGATCACCGACCCGTTCGTGACGTAGAAGTTGGCATAGGTCAGCGGCAGCCGCTCGCCTTCGAACTCCACGCGCCCGGCCGGGACGGGCAGCTCGACGATCGTGAACGGCGCCCCGTCGGCGGTCCGCGCCTGGCGGAGGCGCACCAGGTTCGCGGCGAGGACCGCATGATTCGGATCGCTCCGATCCTCGGCGCGCGAGGTCACGATGGTCGTCTCGTTCACGAACCGCGTGAGCGTGTCGATGTGCCCGTCCGTGTGGTCGCCCTCCAGGCCCTCGTCCAGCCACAGGACCTCGGTCACGCCCAGCGCGCCGCGCAGGACCGCCTCGATCGCGCGCTCGTTCAGGCGCGGGTTGCGCGCGGGGGACAGCAGGCACTGCCGTGTGGTCAGCGCGACCCCGGCGCCGTTCACCTCGATCGAGCCCCCCTCGAGGACGATGCCGGGCTGGAAGGGCGTGGGGCCCCCGAGCAGCCGCGACACGGCGGTCGGGATCGCGTTGTCGAGCGCCGCCGGGTACTTGCCCCCCCAGCCGTTGAACTCCCAGTCGGTCAGCGCCACCTCGTCGCCGCGCGTGACGAAGATCGGGCCGCTGTCGCGGAGCCAGACGTCCTGATGCGGCACCAGGTGCAGCCGCACGGACGTCTCCGCCATCGACAGCCGCCGGCGCGCGTCCTCGGCCGATTCCTCGTCGGCGACCAGCAGATCGACCGGCTCGTACCGCGCGATCGCGGCAACCAGCGCCGCGAACTCACGGCGCACCGGCTCGAGCATCCCGACCCACTGCGCGCCGTCGTGGGGCCAGGCCGTCCACGTGGCCGCGTGCCGCGCCCACTCCGCGGGCATGCGGAAGCCGAGCTCGTACGCAGTCGGGGCAGGGGCCGAGGAGTGACGGACTCCGGTCATCAGGCGGGAGGTGGAATCTTGCGGATTCCGATGACGCTGCCGGCCGCGTAGTCCAGCCGGATCCGGTCGCCGGGCTCGAGCGAGTGTGTCACCGTCTCCGGACCGACGCGCGCCACCGAGACCTGCCCGTCCGGATCGTCGGGATCGGCGAAGAACACGTCCCACGAGATCTGCCCGTGCACGCTGATTGGCTGCACTCGACGCAGGATGACGTCGCGGGACCCCTTGAGCATGGCTCTATTCTAGCCGACGGGGTGTCTGCTCCTCCCATCCTTCCATGGCGCGCCTGGTGTAGCGCAGGCCTTCAGGCCTGCCAGCGGGCGCGCGGGCAGACCTGAAGGTCTGCGCTACAGGTCAACTGGAAGTGAGCTCCAGGGTCAAACCCGGGGCCGGAACCCGAAGGCGCTGAACCCCCCGTCCACCGCGATCTCCTGCCCGGTCACGTAGGACGCGGCGGGCAGGCAGAGAAACGCCACCACGGCCGCGATCTCCTCCGGCTCCGCGACACGGCCGAGCGGGGTCCGCTGCTCGATCCCCGCCAGCACGTCCGGCTGGTCGAGCACCGGAGCCGCCAGCGGCGTGCGTGTGTACCAGGGCGCGACCATGTTCACCCGGATCCGGTCCGTCGCCCACTCGCACGCGAGATACCGCGTCAGGTGCGCGAGCGCGGCCTTCGTCATCGCGTAGACCGCGCCGCTTCCGACCGAGCGCGCACCGGCCACCGACCCGATGTTCACGACGCTCGCGCCGCCCGCCGCCGAGAGCCGCGGATGCAGCAGCCGGGTCAGCTCCCACGCGGACGTGAGGTTGGTCTCGAACACCGTCCGGGTACTCCTCCTCGCTGTAGGCCAGCGTCGGCTTCCGGATGTTCGTGCCCACGTTGTTGACGAGCACGTGCACGGTGTCCCAGTCGGCGGGCAGGCGCTCGAGCACGCGGGCACGGCCGGCCGGCGCAGACACGTCCGCGGCAATCACGTGCAGCCGGGGCCCATGCCCGCCGCCCCCGTCGGAGTCGCGCGGGGCGGGATGCCGCGCCACGGCCGCAACTTCCGCCCCGAGCGCGAGCAGTTCCCGCACGACCGCCTGGCCGATGCCCTTCGTGCCGCCCGTCACCACCGCCCGCGCGCCGTCCAGCCGCCACCGCGTCCCGCTCATGCCGGAATCGTATACGGTTGGCGGCCATCCGGTGGGTCCCTCGTCAACGGCCGCCTGGATCGCTATGATTCGGGACAGGTACGCCATGTCCGTGACGATGAGACAAATCGCGGCCGCGCTCGGCGTGTCGGTGACCACGATCTCGAAGGTCATCAACAACCGCGGCGACATCGGGCCCGAGATGCGCGCGCGGGTGCTGGCGAAGATCGACGAGGTGGGCTACCGGCCCAATGCCGTGGCCCGCAGCCTCACGCTGAAGCGCACGAACACGGTCGGGGTGGTCGTGCCCGACCTGATGCACTCGTTCTTCGTCGAGGTCGTCACGTCCATCGAGGCGTACAGCCGGCCCCGGGGCTACGGCCTGCTGCTCTGCAACGTCGGCGAGGAGCCGGCGCACGAGCGTTCGCAGGTGGAAATGCTGCTCGAGCGCCAGGTGGACGGCATCATCCTCGCCTCGGTCGACGCCCTCGCCAACGGCGACCTGCTCCGGCGGCTGGTCGCGCGCGGCAAGGGCCTCGTGCTGCTCGATCGCGACGACCACCCCGATCTGGAGTGCCACCGCATCCTCACCGACGACGTGGCTGTGGGCCGGCTGGCGACCGAGCATCTGATCGGCCTGGGCCATCGCGCGATCGCGCATCTGGCCGGGCCGCCGCTCGTCCACGCGCGACGCCGCGAGCAGGGCTACCGCCAGTCGATGGCCGCCCACGGCCTCGACGTGGCTCCGGCCTGGGTCACGCCGGCCGGGTTCCTGGATCGCGACGGCTACCAGGCGACGCTGCGGATGTTCCAGACGTCCCCCGAGGTGACGGCGGTGTTCGCGTCGAACGACTCGGCGGCCATTGGCGCGATGCGCGCCGCCTGGCACGCGGGACGCCGCGTGCCCCAGGACCTGTCGATCGTGGGCGCGGGCGACATCGCCCACGCGGACCTTCTCAAGGTGCCGCTGACCACGGTGAGCTGGTCCCGGGCCGCGCTCGGCATCGGCGCCGCGCGCCTGCTCCTCGACCAGATCGAGCACCACGCGGACGGCCCCTACTCCCGCGTCATCGTCCCGCCGTCGCTCATTGTCCGGGAATCCGCCGGGCCCCACAGCGGGAGGTAGCGCTCATGTCCCTGTCACTCGAGGTGCGCCACGGCCTGCGGTTCTTCGCGCGCCGGCCCGGCTCGACGGCGCTCCTGCTTCTCACGCTCGCGCTGGCCATCGGCGCCAACGCGGCGATCTTCAGCGTGGTGGACGCCACGCTCTTCCGCCCGCTGCCGTATCCGAATGCCGATCGCCTCGTGCAGGTCGTCACGCGATTCTCCGGCGGCAGCGCCTCCGGGCTGCAGGCGAGCGAGGACGGCGCCACCTGGGAGGCGGTGCGCGACCACGCAGGCGACCTTGACGCGGCCGTGTACAGCGGCTGGGTCAAGGGCGTCAACTTCGCCACCGGCGATCGCGCGGTGTTCGTGCAGCAGCAGCGCGTCGGCGCCGGCTTCTTCCGCGTGCTCGGCATCGCGCCGCTGGTCGGCCGGGAGTTCACCTCCGCGGAGGATCGCCCCGAGGGGCCGGCCGTGGTGGTGCTGAGCCATCACCTGTGGCAGCGCGCCTTCGGCGGCCGCCCCGACGCGGTGGGACAGCGCGTCACGCTCAAAGGCGAACCGCACACGATCGTCGGTGTCATGCCGGCGGGGCTCCGCACGGATGCCGACGCGGATCTCTGGACGCCTCTCAGGCCCTCACGCACGGGCGAAGGAGGTGGCAACAACTACGGCATCGTCGCCCGCCTGAAGCCGGGCGTCGATCGCGCGATTGCCGACCAGCGGCTCGCGTCGATTGGCGCGGCGGTGCTCGAGAAGCCGCGTGAAGGCACGACGGCACGGCTCGGTCTCGCCTCGCTCCACGAGAGCCGAACGGGCGAGCTGCGGCAGCCGCTCCTGATCGTCTGGGGCGCGGTGGGTGTGGTCCTGCTGATCGGATGCGCGAATGTCGCTGGCCTCCTGCTCGCGGGGGCTGCGTCGCGCACGCGGGAGATCGCCACCCGCATGGCCATCGGCGGCGGACGCCGCGCCATCTTCCGCCAGCTCATCGTGGAGAGCCTGGTCGTCACCTCGGCCGGCGCCCTGCTGGGCCTGGCGGTCGGCGCCGGTCTCGTGTGGTGGCTCGGCCGAATCGCCGCCGCCGACGTGCTGCCGATCGAGGCGCCAGCGCTCGACTGGCGCGTCCTGGTCGTCACCGCGCTCGTCACCGCCATCACCGGCGTGCTCGCCGGGCTCGCCCCGGCCATCGAGGCGAGCCTCATCGACTTGCGCGCCGCGCTGGTGTCGGGCGGGTCGCGCGGCATGGCCGGCGGCAGCCGGCACTGGAGCCGTCGCGTCCTGGTGACGACCGAGATCGCGCTGGCCGTGCTGCTGCTGGTGGGCGCCGGCCTGCTGGTCAGGAGCGTCCGATACCTGAACGGGCTCGAACCCGGCTTCGATCCGCGGCACGTGGTGGCGGCGTCCTTCTCGCTGGACGACGCCAGGTACACGGATGCGGCGAAGGTGACCGCTCTCATGGCCACCGGCACGACCAGGCTCGCGCAGGTGCCGGGTGTGGAGGCGGTGGCCGCGGGGCTGAGCCTCCCATACGAGCGCGGGCTGAACATGGGGGCCCGGCGCCTCGATGGTCCCGAAGCGGGCGATCAGTTCCTGATCACCAACCTGACCTACGTCACGCCGGACTACTTCGACGTGTTGCGCATCCCGGTTCGGCGCGGCCGCGGCCTGGAGGCCGCCGACACCGCGGACAGCCAGCCCGTGGCCGTCGTGAACGACGCGTTCGCGCGCAAGTACCTCTCGCACCAGGATCCGGTCGGCAGCCGGCTCCGGTTCGGCCCGGACGAGCGCACGATCGTCGGCGTCGTCGGCGACGTCGAGCAGGTGACGAGCTGGGGCAACTACGGGCCGGTCGGTCCCATCCCCGCCGCCTACATTCCCGTGGCGCAGACCGACGGCACGTTCCTTTCGCTCGTTCACACCTGGTTCTCGCCCAGCTGGATCGTGCGGACGACGGCGCCCCCCGCGGCGGCGCTGGGCGCGATCGAGCGCGTCGCCGGCGCGCTCGATCCGCTGGTGCCGATTGCCAGCTTCCACACGCTGGACGAGCTGCGCGCGACCTCGCTCGCCTGGGAGCGCTTCCAGGCGCTGCTGCTGGCCTCGCTCTCGGCGCTCGCCCTGGTGCTGGCCGTCACGGGCATCTACGGCCTGATGGCGCAGAGCGTGCAGGAACGGCGTCGCGAGCTGGGCGTGCGGCTGGCGCTGGGCGCCTCGCTCCGCCGGGCGCTGGGCGAGGCGATGGCGCCGGGCGTCACCATGGCGCTTGGCGGCGTCCTGCTCGGCCTCGTCGCCGCCATCGCGGCATCCGGCACGCTGCGGCACCTCCTCTGGGGCGTGACGACCGTGGACGCGACGACGTACGCGGCGGTGGCGACGGGGCTGTTCCTGGTGGCGGTCGTCGCGACGTTGGTGCCGGCCCTGGCGATCGCGCGCCTCGATCCCGGGGAGACGCTGCGCGATCAGTAGAGCCATGTGTCGCGCTTGTGCTCGCGCAGACCTTCAGGTCTGCCCCTGCGCTACGGTTGGCAGGCCTGAAGGCCTGCGCTACAGATGAGGGTCCGTCACCCACAGGAGCGGCTGCCGGATGAAGAAGTTCCGGACCACTTCCTGGACGTCCGAATCGGCGGGCAGCGTCTGCCAGAGCGCGATCCAGTCCGGGCGATCGCAGGCGAGCCCGGCGAACAGCAGGCTGGCCTGCCGCCGCGGCCATTGATCGTCGTACATCACGTCGGGCGGGCGCGGCCACGACCGCCGGTCGCGGATGAACGGCACCATGAACTCCATCGCCTTCCGGAGCCCGCGGCCGTCCACGGTCTGGAAGCGCCACAGGTCATCGGCCGGCGTGGAGAGCAGCTGGGCGATGGTCGTCATGGCCTCGAGGTTGAACAGGGAATAGGCGTAGGGCTTGGTCCGACGCAACTCGAGCGGAAAGCTGCCGTCGAGAGCCATCTGGCCCGGCACCAGGACGTCCTTGAAGCGCGCCCGCGCGAGGTCCAGCAGGTCGTGGCGGCGCGCCAGCCGTGCGAAGGCGGCGACCTGCATCACCCAGCACGTGCCGTGGTTGTTCTTCGCGTCCCGCTCCTCGAGCCCGCGCGGCGAGGTCGTGAGCCACCGCAGGTACTCCGCGAACCACGACGTGACGGCGTCGTCGGTCTCGCGCGGCAGCGCCGCCGAGCCGCGCAGCCGCTCGATCGCACGCGCCACCTCCACCAGATGGATCGTGTCGATGATTCCGATGCCGCGCCCGGTGACGCGCCCGTGAATGGCCTGCGCGTACTCGAGGTTCGGGTTCATCCGCGTCGCCGGATCCACGAACCAGGCCCGGAGGTGCACGACCGCGTGATCCGCGTACCGGCGATCGCCGGCGATCATCCACGCGGCCACCAGCGCCGGCACCTGCACGCCGAGCCGCATCAGGTAGCGCCGGTGGTCCGTGAAGTTGTCGGGATTCGTCATCCCGTCGCGCTGGATGTAGGGGCCGCCCGGATGCGCCGGGTCGGGCCACCAGTAGTCGCCCTCGGAGAAGAAGTCGTGCGGCCCGCCTGCGCTTCGGGACGACGCGGAGGCCGTGACCGTGATGGGGGCCTCGTCCAGGTAGGCACGCGCGGCCGTGAGCACCCGCTCCCGCTCGAGCGCCGGCAGGTCCAGCCCGGGAGGCGCGGCGCCGAGCACGGCCGCCAGCAGCAGGGCGGTCACGACGCGGCGTCTCCGTCTTCGCCGTCGAAGGGCAGCCGGGGCAGGACCAGCCGCTGAGCCTCGACCGGTTCGGGCACGCCGAGCTGCGAGAGGTTGTGGACGCCGACGCCCAGCAGGCGAACCGGGCGCGTGCCGGCCTCCGTGCGATCGAGCAGGCCCACGGCCCGCCCCGCGACGATGGCTGCCTCCGAGGTCGGCGGCCGCACGGTGACGCTGCGGGTGATGGTCGTGAAGTCGTCGTAGCGCACCTTGATCGTCACCGTCCGGGCGAGCCGTTCCTTCTTCACCAGCCAGCGCGCCACGCCACGCGCCATCTCGTCCACGGCCGATCGGATCTCGCCGAGGTCCGTGAGGTCGTGCTCGAAGGTGTTCTCGCTGCTGGCCGACTTCGCCTCGCGGTTCGGCTCCACTGCGCGCTCGTCCACGCCGTTGGCCAGCTGCTGCAGCCACGAGGCGAGGCTGCCCACGACCGCGCGGAGGGCGTCGGGGTCCACGGCACGGACGTCCACGAGGCGTGCGATGCCGGCCTGTCGCAGGCGGGCCGCGGTCACCGGGCCCACGCCCCAGAGCGCGTCGATTGGCAGGCCCTGCAGGAACCGCTCGACGCGCTGCGGCGCGATGACCGTCAGGCCGTCGGGCTTCTGCCAGCCCGATGCGATCTTCGCCAGGAACTTGTTGGGCGCGACACCGGCCGACGCCGTGAGGCCCGTGGCGTCGCGGATCCTGGCCTTGATCCGCTCCGCCACGCGCAGGCCCAGCCCTTCGCCCCAGGCGTTCTCGGTGACGTCCAGGTACGCCTCGTCCAGCGAGAGCGGCTCGACCAGCGGCGTCGCCTCGCGAAAGATCGCGAAGACGCTCTGGGACACGCTGCGGTATTTCCTGAAGTCGGGGTGGACGATCGCCAGATCGGGGCACAGCCGGACGGCGCGCGCCATGGGCATGGCCGACCGCACGCCGAACGCCCGGGCTTCGTAGCTGGCCGCGGCCACGACCCCACGGCTCTCGGGCGGACCGCCGACGGCCACCGGCCGGCCGCGAAGGCCCGGATCGTCGCGCTGCTCGACCGACGCGTAGAACGCATCCATGTCCACGTGCAGGATGCGGCGGAGCATGACCAGGGAAGCTTACCGCACCTGGGGAGACAAGGAGGAAGCAGAGAGCGCGTGCAGGAGGAAGCAGAGATCGCCGAGCAGGCCCAGGCGCAGGGAACGCAGGGGAGCGGAGACACGCAGAGAGACCCCGGCGTGGACTGCGAGACCGGCGTCGGCCGCGACGCGGCCGGCCAGGCGGGCGGATGACGCCGGAGAGAAGAAGGCAGTCAGAGCACTCTGGTCCCTTCTTCTCCCCGGAGTCACCCGCCCGCCTGATCGCGGCCGCTGCCGCGACGCCGGCCCGGCCGTCCACAGTGGCAGCCGCATGCCTCTGCGATCTCTTGCCCTCGGCGATCTCCGCGATGAGCCTGCTCTGCGTTCTCCGCTCGCCCTGCGGCCCGTCCTCCGCTCGCTCTGCGGCCCGTCCTCGGCCCACCCGGCGGCCCACGCTATACTGAAGAGTCGCGCCAGCCGGCGCGGCCATCACCGAGACCATTCGCCAACATGCAGTTCATCTACACCATGAAGGGGCTGGGGAAGATTCACCCGCCCGACACCCAGGTCCTGCGTGACATCTGGCTCTCGTTCCTGCCCGGCGCGAAGATTGGCGTCCTCGGCCTGAACGGCGCCGGCAAGAGCTCGCTCCTCCGCATCATGGCCGGGGAGGACCAGCATTTCGTCGGCGAGGCGTTTCCCGCCGCCGGCATCAGCGTCGGCTTCCTGCACCAGGAGCCGCGCCTCGACTCCGCGAAGACGGTCCTCGGCAACGTCGAGGAAGGCGTGCAGGCAATCCGGAACCTCCTGAATCGCTACGACGAGCTCAACGCGAAGCTGTGCGAGGAGCTCCCGCCGGACGACATGGAGAAGGTGCTCGACGAGCAGGGCCGGGTCCAGGACCGGATTGACCAGACCAATGCGTGGGAGCTCGACTCGCAGCTGGAGCAGGCGATGGACGCGCTGCGCCTGCCGCCGGCCGACGCCGGCGTCTCCACGCTGTCCGGCGGCGAGCGGCGCCGGGTCGCGCTGTGCCGCCTGCTGCTGAGCGCGCCCGATCTGCTGCTCCTCGACGAGCCCACGAACCACCTGGACGCCGAGTCGGTCGCCTGGCTCGAGCACCACCTCGCGTCCTACCCCGGCACGGTGGTCGCCGTCACGCACGACCGGTACTTCCTCGACAACGTCGCGGGCTGGATTCTCGAGCTCGATCGCGGGCACGGCATCCCGTGGGAGGGGAACTACTCGTCGTGGCTGGAGCAGAAGCAGGGGCGGCTGGCGCAGGAGGAGAAGGCTGAAACCAGGCGCCAGCGGACGCTGCAGCGCGAGCTGGAGTGGATCCGGATGTCGCCGCGTGCGCGGCAGGCGAAGGGCAGAGCGCGCCTCAACGCGTACGAGGAGATGCTCGGCCAGGAGACGGCGCAGACGCTGGACTCGGTCGAGATCTACATCCCGCCCGGCCCGAGGCTGGGCGACGTGGTGGTGGAGGCCCGGGACCTGCGCAAGGGATACGGCGACGTGCTGCTGATGGACGGCGTCAGCTTCACGCTGCCGCGCGGCGGGATCGTCGGCGTCATCGGGCCCAATGGGGCGGGCAAGACCACGCTGTTCCGGATGATCACCGGGGCCGAGCCGCCGGACGCGGGCACGCTGCGGCTGGGCGAGACGGTGGAGGTCGGGTACGTCGATCAGTCGCGCGACGCGCTCGATCCGAAGCACAGCGTGTGGGAGGAGATCACGGGCGGGCTGGACGAGGTCGTGATCGGCAAGCGCACCGTGCCGTCCCGCGCGTACTGCTCGTGGTTCAACTTCAAGGGCGCCGCGCAGCAGCGGAAGGTCGGCACGCTCTCGGGCGGCGAGCGCAACCGCGTCCAGCTGGCCAAGCTCCTCAAGAAGGGCTGCAACCTGCTGCTGCTCGACGAGCCGACCAACGACCTGGACGTGGACACCCTGCGCGCGCTCGAGGATGCCCTCGTCAACTTCGCGGGCTGCGCCGTCGTCATCAGCCACGACCGGTGGTTCCTGGATCGAATCGCAACGCACATGCTCGCCTTCGAGGGTGACAGCGAGGTGGTGTGGTTCGAGGGCAACTACCAGGACTACGAGGCGGACCGCAGGCGCCGCCTCGGCGCCGAGGCGGACCGCCCGCATCGGATCAAGTACCGGAAGCTGACGCGATGAAGGCAGTAGGCAGTAGGCAGCAGGCAGTAGGCAGTTGAATGACACTCCCACGGATTGTCGGCACGTGGATGACGTTGCTGGTGGCGTTCGCCCCGGCGGCTGCGGCTCCGGATCCGGTGCGCACGCTGCGGCTCGACTACTACCACACCGGGACGGCCTCGTCCGAGACCTTCGCCGTGGATCGCGTGGTCGTGGAGCCGACGCCGTGGCCGGGCAACCCCCGGAAGCCGATCGACGACACCAATCTCGGCAAGTATTACGTCGAGGTCATCGACCGCGGCACCAACCGCGTGGTGTACTCGCGCGGCTTCTCCTCGATTTTCGGTGAGTGGGAGACCACGGGCGAGGCCACCAGTGCCAGCCGCACCTTCAGCGAGTCGCTCCGGTTCCCCGAGCCGCCGGGCCCGGTGCAGGTCGTGGTCAAGAAACGCGACGCGCACAACGCCTTTCGCGAGGTCTGGTCCACCCTGATCGACCCGTCCGCGCCCACCGTGGACCCGGCGCCCCCGCCCAGCCCGGGCGAGCTCGTCCGGCTGCTCGAGAACGGCCCGCCGGCCTCCAAGGTGGACCTGCTGATCCTCGGCGACGGCTACACCGCGGCCGAGCGGCCGAAGTTCGTCGCCGACGCCAGGCGGCTCGTCGAGATCCTGTTCGCGACCTCGCCGTTCAGGGAGCGGAAGGCCGACTTCAACGTCTGGGGGCTGTGCCCGCCGGCCGCCGAGTCGGGCATCTCGCGGCCCTCCACCGGCATCCACCATCGCTCGCCGATCGGCGCCACCTACGACGCGTTCGGCTCCGAGCGCTACGTCCTCACGTTCGACAACAAGGCATTCCGCGACGCGGCGTCCTACGCGCCCTACGACGTGGTCGAGATCCTCGCGAACGCAGGTACCTACGGCGGCGGCGGCATCTTCGGCCTCTACGCCACCGTCGCGGCCGACAGCTCGTGGGCGCCCTACGTGTTCGTCCACGAGTTCGGGCACCATGTCGCCGGCCTCGCCGACGAGTACTACACGTCCGACGTCGCGTACCTGCCCGCTGCGGACCGGCTCGAGCCCTGGGAGCCGAACGTCACCGCCCTCACGGACCCGACGCGCGTGAAATGGCAGGCGCTGGTCACCCCCGGCACGCCAATCCCCACGCCCTGGAACAAGGACGCCTACGAGGCGCACGCGAAGGGCGTTCAGGCCGAGCGGCATGCCATCCGCGCCAACGATCGTCCCGAGGCCGAGATGGACGCGCTCTTCCGGCGGCAGCAGGCCGAGGAAACCCGCCTGCTCGCCTCGAACCGCTACGCCGGCGCCGTCGCTGCGTTCGAGGGCGCGAGGTACGAGGCGCACGGATACTATCGCCCGCAGGTGGACTGCATCATGTTCACCAGGGACGAGGTGGGGTTCTGTGCCGTGTGCCGGCACGCGATCGCGCGGGTGATCGACCTGCTCACGCAGTAGGGGGATGGGAGGATAGGAGGATGGGAGGATAGGAGAATGGGAGGATAGGAGGATGGGAATGGCGCGACGCTACTGGCTGATGAAGTGTGAGCCGTCGGCCTACACGATCGAGCGGCTGGAACGCGACGGCGTGACCGGATGGGAGGGCGTGCGCAACTACCAGGCGCGCAACTTCATGCGCGACCAGATGGCCGTCGGCGACGGCGTCCTCTTCTACGCCTCCAATGCCGATCCGGCCGGCGTCACCGGCCTCGCCGAGATCGTCAAGGCCGGCTACCCGGATCCGTTCGCGTGGAAGAAGGGCCACCACTACTTCGACCCGGCCAGCACGCCCGACACGCCGATCTGGTATACGGTGGACGTCGGCTTCAAGGAGCGCTTCCCGGCCCTCGTCCCGCTCGACGAGCTGAAGCGGACCAAGGGACTCGAGCAGATGATGGTGATTCGCAAGGGCGCGCGGCTGTCCATCCAGCCGGTCACCAGGGCGGAGTTCGACATCGTGACGCGCCTCGGCCGCCGGCGGTAGCCGTTCCCAACCTGTCGCACCGTGTTTCCCGACCTCCGAGCCTTTCTCGATCGCCTGAAGAGGGATCGCGACCTCGCGATCGTGGACGTCCCGGTTGACGCCAACCAGGAGGCCGCCGAGATCCATCGGCGCGTGATTGCCGCCGGCGGCCCCGCGCTGCTCTTCACGAACGTCGTCGGCAAGTCGTTCCCGCTCGTCACGAACCTGTTCGGCACCGCGCGCCGGGCGGAGCTGGCATTCGGCACGCGGCCGCTCGCCCTGATCAACCGGCTGGTCGGCCTGGCGGAGACCCTGCTGCCGCCCACGCCGGCCAAGCTCTGGGCGGCTCGCGACGTCGGCCTCGCGGCGGTCCGGATCGGCCTGAAGCGCGCCGTCAACGGCCCCGTGCTCGACACGATCGAGGCGCCCGCCCTCGATCGCCTGCCGGCGCTGACCTGCTGGCCCGGAGACGGCGGTCCCTTCGTCACGCTGCCGCTCGTCTATACCGAGCACCCGGACGGCAGGGGGCACAACCTCGGCATGTACCGGCTGCAGATCCATGACGGCCAGACGACCGGGATGCACTGGCAGATTGGCAAGGGGGGCGGCTTCCACTACGCCGCGGCCGAAGCCCGGGGCGAGGCGCTGCCGGTGTCGGTGCTCCTCGGCGGCCCGCCGGCGCTGATGCTCGCCGCCGTCGCACCGTTGCCCGAGAACGTGCCCGAGCTGATGCTGGCCTCGCTCATCGCCGGCGAGCGCCTGCGTGTGACGACGGCGCCCGGGCATCCGCATCCGCTGGCCGCGGGCGCGGAGTTCGCGCTGCTGGGACGCGTGGCGCCCCATGAGCGCCGGCCGGAGGGGCCCTTCGGCGATCACTACGGCTACTACTCGCTCCGCCACGACTACCCGGTGTTCCACGTCCGGCAGGTCGCCCATCGCCGTGATGCGATCTTCCCGGCGACCGTCGTCGGCAAGCCGCGGCAGGAGGACTGCTTCATCGGCGACCTGCTCCAGGCGCTGCTCTCGCCCCTCTTCCCGCTCGTGATGCCCGGCGTGCGCGCGCTCTGGTCGTATGGCGAGACCGGCTATCACTCCCTCGCGGGCGCCGTCGTCCGCGACCGGTATGCGCGGGAGGCCATGGTCTCGGCGTTCCGGATCCTCGGCGAGGGACAGCTGTCGCTGACGAAGTTCCTGCTCGCCACCGACCAGCCGGTCGATCTGAAGGATTTCCGCGCCACCCTCGCGCACGTGCTCGCGCGCACGCACCCCGAGACGGATCTCTACGTGTTCTCGAACCTGTCGATGGACACGCTCGATTACACCGGTCCGGAGGTGAACAAGGGCTCGAAGGGGGTGTGGCTCGGTCTCGGAGATCCCGTGCGCACGCTGCCGACGGCGTTCGAGCCGCGCGAACCGCCGCCGCGCGACGTCACGGAGGTGCGCGTCTTCTGCCCCGGCTGCCTGGTGATCGGCGGTCCCGGGTACGCGGAGGAGCCTGGGGCGGGCGCTCGGCTTGCGTCGCATCCGGCGTTCGCGGGATGGCCGCTGCTGGTCCTCACCGACGAGCCGGAGCGCGCCGCGCGGAGCACCGTCAACTTTCTCTGGACCACCTTCACGCGATTCGAGCCGGCCCGCGACATCCATGCGGCCGCGACCGGCGTCGTCCGCCACCACGTGAGCTACACGCCGCCGGTGCTCGTCGACGCGCGGCTCAAGCCCGGCTTCCCGGCCGAGCTGTTCTGCGCGCCCGACGTGGCCGGCACCGTCACGCGCCGGTGGCGGGAGTACTTCCCGGCCGGCGTGGAGATGGGAGACTCGAGCCGCGCGCACCTGGATTGAGTCGGGGACCCCGAGTTGGGATAGCATTCGCGGCGCGGGAGGCACACCATGGCACCGACACCCGATGCCCTCATCCACGACTGGTTCGAGCGCGTCTGGAACCAGGGACACGAGCACGCGATCGACGAATTGACGACCCGGGACACGGTCATTCACGGCCTCCAGGGCGCGGACGGCCGCGAGGTGACGGGCCAGGACACGTTCAAGCCGTTCTTTCATGCGTTCCGGCAGTCGTTTCCCGACATCCACGTCACCGTGGAGCAGACGGTGACAGAGGGCGACCGGGTGGCGGCGTTCTGCCGCGTGACGGGCACGCACACCGGCGGCGGCCTGGGCATGCCGCCCACCGGCAGGGCGTTCTCGATTCACGGCATGACGATGATCCGGGTCGCGGACGGACGGCTGGCGGAGGGCTGGAACTGCTACGACTTCCTGGGACTGTTCCGGCAGCTCGGGATCATCGCGGCCGGCGCCTGATGCGCTCGCGTATCAATGGATGGCGTTGGGGGTGGCGAGCGTGAAGGGCGCGATCCGCGCGTCGAACTCCTCGCCCCCGGAGGTCACCATCTGGTAGCTGCCCTGCATGGCGCCGACCGCGGTCTTGAGCGGACAGAAGCTCGTGTATTCGAAGACGTCCCCCGGGTCGAGCACCGGCTGCTCGCCCACCACGCCCGGGCCCTGGACCTGCTCGACGTGGCCGTCGGCGTCGCTGATCACCCAGTGCCGCGAGACCAGCTGGGCCCGCGCCTCGCCTTCGTTCGAGATCCGGATGTGGTACGCGAACAGGTAACGGCTGTCGCGTGGCGCACTCTGGTCGGCGAGGTAGCGGCTCTCCACCTGAACCCTGATACCCCGTGTCGTCGTATCACTCATTCGGAACGATTATGCCACGCCGGCCCGGTGGGCGGCCGGTGCGTTATGCTTGGAATGCCGCGCCGGGACGGCGCGCGCAGCCACGGTGAGGGTGTCGTGAACGACCTGGATGTCGAAGGGCTCGTCGGATCCGTGCTGCGTGGGGTCCTGGGCGGACGCAGGAAGCGGAGCCGCGGTGCGCTCAGGTACCTGGCCGGCGGCGGCCGATCGTCGTTCCTGAACGCGAGCACGCTGTTGACGCTCGCCGGCGTGGCCTGGGGGGTGCTGGAGACGGTCAACCGGACCAGCAGCCCGCCGACGGTCTCGTCGGGGCCGGTCCCCCCTCCACCCCTGCCCGGACGAAGCGTTCCGCCGCCGCTGCCGTCCGCGGCCGCCGGCCTGGTGGTACCGCCGCCGCTGCCCGGAGCCGTCTCTCCGCCCGCGACCGCCGGGCCCCAGGTGCCGCCCGTCCCGCCGCACGTCGTGCAGGTGCTGCGGCTGACGCTGGCCGCCGCCCGCGCGGACGGCCTGCTGTCGCCGAACGAGCGCGAGGCCATCCTCTCCCGCGCGCGCGAGGTGGGCGCCGAGGCCGTGATTGCCTCGGAGCTCGACGCCCCGCGTCCGCTCGCGGAAGTGGTGGCCGGCGCCGCCGATCCCCAGCAGAAGCACGACCTGTACACGCTGGCGTTCGCGATCGTGCGGGCCGACGAGAGCGTGACCGATGCGGAGCGGGTGTGGCTGACGGGCCTGGCCGGTCATCTGGGCCTGGACGAGGCCACCGTGGAAGGACTCGAACAGCAGGCGGCCGCGCGCATTGCCGCCGCCGGGGAAGGAGCGCAGCACTGATGGCACCCGCACAGTGGTTCATGGCCGTTGGCGGCCAGCAGGTGGGTCCGATGTCCGAGGAGGACGTCCTCGCCGGCATCGAGAACGGCACGGCCGACGGCAACACGCTGGTGTTCACGGCGGGCATGACGAACTGGACGCCGATCTCCGCGGTGCCGCAGCTGGCCCCGCACCTGAAGGGCGGCCAGCCGGCCGCGCCGCCGCCCATTGGCGCGGCGCGCCGCGAGGCCCACGAGATCGACTTCCACATCTACGGCGAGGACATGCAGTTCGTCGAGGTCGAGCTCGATCCGGGCGAGAGCACCGTGGCCGAAGCCGGCGCGATGATGTACATGACCGACGGGATCGCGATGGAGACGATCTTCGGCGACGGCTCGACCCGGTCGGGCGGCGGGCTGATGAACGCGCTGCTGAGCGCCGGGCGCCGCGTGCTGACCGGAGAGAGCCTGTTCATGACCGTCTTCACGAACAACGGCCGCGGCAAGCACCGCGTGGCGTTCGCGGCGCCGTACGCCGGCCGGATCCTCACCATGGACCTGGCGGGCCTCGGCGGCGAGCTGATCTGCCAGAAGGACTCGTTCCTCTGCGCCGCCAAGGGCGTGTCGATCGGGATTGCCTTCCAGAAGAAGATCGGCGTCGGCCTGTTCGGCGGCGAGGGCTTCATCATGCAGCGTCTGCAGGGCGACGGGATCTGCTTCGCACACGCCGGCGGCATGGTGCACCCGCTCGAGCTCGCCCCGGGCGAGACGCTCCGTGTGGACACCGGCTGCCTCGTCGCGCTCCAGCCGACGGTGAGCTACGACATCGAGTTCGTCGGCAAGGTGAAGACCGCGTTCTTCGGCGGCGAAGGCCTGTTCTTCGCCACGCTGCGCGGCCCCGGCAAGGTGTGGCTGCAGTCGCTGCCCCTCAGCCGCCTCGCCGACCGGATTTACAAGGCCGCGCCGCAGACCGGCGGCAGCCGCAAGGGCGAGGGCTCGGTGCTCGACGTGGTCGGCGGCCTCGGCAACCTGATCGACGGTGACTGAGTGCCCCTCGCCTTCTCCCCCGAGACCTGGATTGCGCTCGTCACGCTGACGGTCCTCGAGATCGTCCTCGGCATCGACAACGTCATCTTCATCTCGATCGTGGCGGGGAAGCTGCCGGCGGGCCGGCGGGCGCGGGCGCGTCAGGTCGGGCTCGTGCTGGCGATGCTGATGCGGATTGCGCTGCTGGCATCGCTCGCCTGGATCGCCCGCCTCACCACGCCGCTCGTGGAAGCGGCGGGCGTGGCGCTGTCGGGGCGCGATCTGATCCTGCTGTTGGGCGGCCTGTTCCTGCTCGCGAAGGCCACCTGGGAGATCCACGATCGGCTGGAGGGCGACGAAGGCCATGCCTCGGTGCGGGTGCCGCCGTCGTTCGGCGGCGTCATCGCCCAGATCCTCGTCCTCGACCTCGTGTTCTCGCTCGACTCGGTGATCACGGCGGTCGGGATGGCGAACGACCTCGCGGTGATGATTGCCGCCGTCGTGATCGCGGTGGGCGTGATGCTCGCCTTCGCGGGCGCGATTGGCGAGTTCGTCGAGCGGCACCCGACGCTGAAGATGCTGGCGCTGAGCTTCCTGCTCCTCATCGGCGTCACGCTCGTCGCCGACGGCCTGCACCAGCACATCTCGAAGGGCTACATCTACTTCGCGATGGGATTCTCGGTGTTCGTGGAGATGCTGAACCTGCGCCTGCGCTCCCGCGCGGCGCCGGTGCACCTGAGGCACCGGTACGTGGAGGCCGAGTCCACCCGGTCCGCACGCATGTAGCGCAGGCCTTCAGGCCTGCTGGCGCACGGCGCACGCATGTAGCGCAGGCCCAGTGTGGCGCGGGCACGATGTGAGTGCAGGCCTTCAGGCCTGCCAGCGTCGTCAGAGGTTGCCGCGCTTGATCTCGCCCGCCAGGTAGTCGCTCGCGCGCCACGAGAGCGCCAGGATCGTCAGCGTCGGGTTCTTCTCGCTCGCGCTCGTGAACGCCGATCCGTCCACCACGAACAGGTTCTTCACCTCGTGCATCTGGTTGAACCGGTTCAGGGCCGAGCGCTTCGGGTCCTCGCCCATGCGGCAGCAGCCGTGCTCGTGGATCGCCGATCCGTTGCTGTCGAGCTCGCCACGCTGGAAGTGCACCCACTCGATGCCCGCGGCCTTGCCGATCTCCTCGAGCGTGTCGTAGATGTGCGACGCCATCGTGCGCTCGTTGTCGCCGATCGCGTAGTCGATCTTCAGCATCGGCAGGCCGTAGCGATCCGTACGGGCGGTGTCCACGGTGATCCGGTTGTGCGCGTAGGGCAGGGTCTCGCCGAACGGGTGCAGCTCCACCCAGGCCGGGTAGCGGCGCTTGACCTCGTGCTTGAGTCCCGCGCCGAAGCCGTCCACCGACTTCGCCAGCGTCGGCAGGTTGGCTGGCAGGGACCCGGTGTTCCAGAACTGCATGCCGAAGCCGCGCAGGTAGGGCAGGTTCGGCCGCCGGTGGCTGAATCGCGGCATGTAGATGTGCGAGCCGCCCGCGCCGTAGTCGTGCTGCAGCGCGTTGCCGTACAGCGTGGGCATGAAGCCGGCCACGTGGACGCGAATCTGCTCGCAGAGGTAGCGGCCGATCACGTCCGACCCGTTGCCGATGCCGTTCGGGTGCGTGTCCGATGTCGAGTTCAGGAGGATGCGCGTGGTGTCCACCGCCGAGGCGCCCATGACCACCACCTTGGCGCGGACCTGGTGCTCCTCGCCCGTGACGCGGTCGAAGTACTGCACGCCCTTGGCGAGCCCGTTCTCGTCCACGAGCACGCGGCCGACGAACGCGTTCGATCGGATCTCGAGGCGGCCGGTCTTCAGCGCGTCCGGCAGCAGGTGATCGGCCGAGCAGAAGAACGAGGCCGTGTCGCAGCCGGCGCCGCAGTTGCCGCAGTAGTGGCAGGCCGGGAACCCATGGAGCGGCCGCGTCCGGTTCGCCCGGCGGCCGGCGACGACCGGCAGGTCGAGCGTCGCGCACGCCTTCTTCAACAGGAACTCGGCGCACCGCGGCCGGGGCGGCGGCATGAAGTACTTGCTGCCGGGCAGCGAGTCCGAGTCGTCGTCGCCGCCGTAGACGCCGATCAGCTGATCGACTTTGTCGTAGTAGGGGGAGACGTCCTTGTACTCGATGGGCCAGGGGATCTCCCAGCCGTCCCTGCCCGGGCCCTTGAAGTCGAGGTCCGCGTACCGCAGGCTGACCCGGCCCCACACGTTCGTCTTCCCGCCGTGCCCCCAGACGCGAATCAGCTCGAAGGGCTTCCCCGCGGGCGTCAGGTACGCGCCGTCCTTCGTCGTGTCCACGAAGAACCGCGGCGGCTCCTCGCCCCGCGCCCGCCGCTCCCTGGCTTCCCACGGCCGGACGTGCGTCCAGTACGTGCTGCGATCGAACTTCGTCCCGGCATCGAGCAGCAGGACGTCGATGCCCTGCCGCGTGAGATTCCAGGCCGCCATGCCGCCCGAGGCACCGCTGCCGACGACCACCACCGGATAGACCTTGCGGGGACGGATGACTTGCATGAGGAGATCTTAGCGTAAGCCTCGAGGATGTGTCCTTCGTGTCCTTCGTGTCCTTCGTGTCCTTTGTGTCCCTCGTGTACCCGGGTAAGATCGTCCGACCATGCTCTCGGAAACGGTGCATCTCGACGGCCACATCATCGATTCGGGCACGCTGTCCAGGGTGCTGGACCTGATCCTGCTCCACGGCGGCGACTACGAGATCACCACCTTCCAGATCGGCACGACCCGCGAGGCGGCGAGCCACGCCGAGATCGTCGTGCGCGCGGGGTCGGCCGACGACCTGCACCGCATCCTGCAGGAGCTCGGGCAGCAGGGCGCGGCGCCGGTGGCCCACGACTCCGAATGGCGCCCGGCCCCGGCCGACGGCGTGTTCCCGGACGATTTCTACTCGACGACCAACCTCGAGAGCTACGTGCGGCAGGACGGCCGGTGGCTGCCCATCGAGCAGATCGAAATGGACTGCGGCGTCGTCCTGCGCGAGCAGCCGGATGGCCCGCACGCGGTGACCGTCCCGGTCCACAGGGTCAGACGCGACGACCTGGTGCTCGTGCACGAGGCCGCCGTCAAGGTGGTGCCCGCGCCCCGCAAGGACCCGGTCTCGGTGTTCGGCTTCATGTCGAGCGACGTCTCGGCGGAGCGCCCGAAGGAACTGACGGTGGCCGCGGTGGCCGAGGGCATGGGCCGCACGCGGGCCGAGGGCCGCAAGATCCTCTTCGTCGGCGGCCCCGCCATCATCCACACCGGCGCCGGGCGCTACCTCGAGGCCCTGATTGCGGGAGGCTGGATCGACGTCCTGTTCGCCGGCAACGCCCTCGCCACCCACGACATCGAAGCCGCCCTCCTCGGCACCTCGCTCGGCATCCGCCTGGCCACGGGCGCGCCGGTGGCCACCGGCCACAATCATCACCTCCGCGCCATCAACGCCATCCGCCGTGCGGGCGGCATCCGGCAGGCCGTGGCCTCCGGCGTGCTCACGCGCGGCGTCATGCACGCGTGCGTCAGGCACGGCGTGGACTTCGTCCTCGGCGGCAGCGTGCGCGACGATGGCCCGCTGCCCGACGTGATCACCGACACCGTCCGCGCGCAGGACGAGATGCGTGCGCGCATCCCCGGCGTCGGCCTCGCGATCATGGTCGCCACGACGCTGCATTCCGTGGCCACGGGGAACCTGCTGCCCGCCTCGGTCCGCATCATCTGCGTGGACAACAACACCGACACCATCACCAAGCTGATGGATCGCGGCACGCGGCAGGCGTTCGGCCTGGTCACCGATTGCCAGTTCTTCCTGAAGGAGCTGGCCGCGCGGCTCTCGTTAACCATTGATCATTGACGATTGACGATTGACGATTGACGATTGAGTCGGGGATTGGAGATTGGGACCTGGGAGTTGAAGTGTGCCGAGGCTGACGGTCGAGGGGTTCGGGAGCGTGGAGGTGCCGCCTGGCAAGCGCCTGGTGCTGGCGGTGGAGCAGGACGCGGGCGTCGACATCCTGCACGCCTGCGGCGGCAACGCGCGGTGCACGACCTGCCGCGTCGAGTTTCTCGCCGGCGAACCGGCCCGCCACACGGACGCCGAGTGGAACAGGCTGGCCGAGCGCGGTCTCACGGGCGTGAGGCTGTCGTGCCAGATCCAGTGCGACCACGACATGACCATCCGTGCCGTGTCGCGGTTCGCGGGCAGCGGACGCGCCGACCCGGGGCCCACGCCCGCCGCCGAAATCACGCCTCCGCCGGTCTGGGTGGACGATCGCTAGTGCACCGCCGCGTGCCCGCCGTTTAGTTGACTAATCAACTAATTTGCGTTACGATGATTCTGTGACTGAGACGAGTCTGCAGCGTGAGATTCGCCAGAAGCGGCCGTTCCGGTCGCCGGCGCACGAGTCGGGGCTGGCCCTGCTGCGCACGGCAGATCTCATCGCGCGGTCGCTCGCGCGGACCATCGAGCCGCACGGCATCACCGCGCAACAGTACAACGTCCTCCGCATTCTTCGCGGCGCGTCGCCGGAGCCGATGGCCACGCTGGAAATCGGCGAGCGGATGATCGAGCAGACGCCCGGCATCACGCGCCTGCTGGATCGACTGGAGGCCAAGGGGCTGGTGACCCGGGCCCGCTGCGCGTCGGATCGACGCCAGGTCCACTGCCGCATCACCGACGCCGGGCTCGAGCTGCTGGCGGCGTTGGACGATCCGGTGAACGAGATCGGCGAGGCCGTGATGCGACCGATTGGCGTGGCCGGCCAGCGCCAGCTCATCACGCTGCTCGACAAGCTCCGCAACAACGGGGCGCTGGGCGGCGCGGCCGACGATCCCCAGGCGGGCTGACGCCCCGCGCTACATGGAGTTCCCGCGCGGCATCCGCATCGAGCGGCGACGCCCTCCGTCCCACCGCCACGCGGGCGCGCGGCCCTCGAGCCGTACGCCGCCCACCCACCGGTCGAGACCGTTCAGCGCCGCGTGATCCGCCGAGCCCTCGAGCGCGGCACGGCCGGCACCGGTGAGCGTGACGGTCCGCGATCGGTCGGGCCCATCCTGCCCTGGCCCGAGCGCGACCAGCGGCGTCGCCGCCGCCGCGAGATTACGCATGGCGCGATAGAAGGACAGGTCGCCGAGGAAGACGGCCGGTTCCTGCGCCGCCTGTGCGACGAACGCCGCGCCGAGCGTGCCGGCGCCGTCGCGGACGGCAGCCAGCCCCTGGCGTTCGACTCGCGAGAGGCCGTCCTCCATCCCCGGCAGCTCCTCGAGTAAGCGTGCGAGCGCCGCCGGCAGGAAGGGCAGGGCCGGGTGATCGCGCGCCGCCTCCGACTCCATCAGCTCCGGCGACGATGCGCAGACGGCGTCCCATGCCCGCCGCGCGTCCGTCATCCCGGCGCCCGGCAGCGGCAGGCGCGCCGGCAGCAGGCCGGCAAGATCCGAGGGCGACAGCTGGCCCAGGCCGTGGAACCGGGCAACGCTCGGATGGCTCCCGATGACGATCAGGGAGATGCGATCCGGCGGCACGCCCCGCAGCGCCAAAGCGTCGATCAGCCAGATCAGGTTCAGCTGATCGAAGAGGTCGTGCTCGAACCAGAGGACGATCTCTTCGCCTGCCGCGGCGGCCTCGTCCAGTACCGCGTCGCGTTCGGCCAGGGATCGCCCGATGGCCGCGGCGCGCGCCCCGTCGCCATCCGCGAGGAATGCCGCCCGACGCCGGCGCCACGCCTCCGGCGACAGGCCCGCCTCGCACGGCCCCTCGTGCAGCACGTCGGCGGCGGCAACCACGCGCCCGGGCACGCCCGCTGCCGTCAGACCGCCGACGACGACGTCGCCGTTGGTGCAGTGGAGCATGCTCAGGTCGTCAGCTTGCGGACGAACGCCAGGTTTCTCCGCATGTCGCTCTCGATGGAGCCCGACGGGCAGTCGGTCTCGAGCTCGGCCCAGCGATCGAACCCGATCTCGCCGAGGGCCCCGACGACGGCGGGGAAGTCGATGGTGCCTTCGCCGAGGTAGTGCGGGTTGTCCTTCAGGTGCACTTCGCAGATGCGCGACTTGCCCAGCCAGCGGATCTCGTCCACCACGTGGAAGCCGTTGTTCGTCGAGTTGCCCACGTCGTAGTAGGTCTGGACGGCAGGCGACTGCGACCGCTCCATGATCCGCACGTTGTCCTTCGCCGAGATGGTGTCCTCGAGCCCCAGGATGACGCCCGCCTTCTGCGCGTCCGGCCCGAGCTCCTTCAACGCGTCGCCGACGAAGTCCATCTCCGCCGGCGTCTTCAGGGCGCCCGGGCCGAAGAAGGGCAGCAGGATCACCTGCACGCCGACGCGCCGGGCCATCGGAATGGCGTCGGCCACGCGGCGCGGGCCGAGCGGATCCGACTTCAGGTAGTTGCGGTGCAGGATGTTCAGGCACACCGAGGCAATCGGCAACGACAGGCGCTTCGACTCCGCCGCGAACTGGTCCAGCACCTCCTCGCCCACCCAGTCCTTGCCGTTGCGGTTGCTGAGGCTGATCTGCACGCCGTCGAAGCCGAGCGACTTCGCCAGCGCCACCGCCTTCGGGTCGCCTTCGAGCTGGAGGTTCCAGTCGGTGACGCCGACGTGGAAGCGCGTGCGCGCCCTGCGCGCGAGCGCGGCGGCGGAGAACGGCCGGACGGCCAGGCCCGCTGCGGCCGCAGCGGCACTCCCCAGGAACTGACGTCGAGTCTGCATGGTGATCTCCCGATCCGCTACATGAGAAGCACGATCTTGCCGGCCGCGCGATCGGCGATGACCGCGCGGTGGGCATCGCCGGCGCTGGCGAGCGGCAGCTCGCGGCCGACCGCCGGCTTCAGGACGCCGCTCTGGAGGGCCGCGCCGAGCGCGGCGTGCGTCTCGCGATACTGGTCCGGCGTGGTGGCCCAGAGCGTCATGCCCAGCACCGCCGATTCCTTGCCCATCGTCTGGCGCGGATCGATCTCGATCCGCCCGCGGCTGCCGATGACGACCACGCGGCCGCCCGGAGCGACGATGCCCAGATCGCGGTCGAGATTCACGTTCGCGAGCATCTCGAGCACGAGATCCACGCCGCGGCCGCCGGTGAGCTCCGGGATCGCCGACAGGTAGCCCTCCTGCGTGTGGTCCAGCACCTGCTGCGCGCCCGAGGCGCGCGCCACCTCCCGGCCGGCATCGCTGCCCGCCGTGCCAATCACGGTCAGGCCGAGCCCGCGCGCGAGCTGGACCGCCGCGGCCCCGACCGCGCCGCTGGCGCCGTGGACGAGCAGGGACTGTCCGGCGCGCGCCCGTCCCCGGAGCACGAGCGCGCGGTAGGCGGTGGCCGCGGGCACGCCGAGCGCGGCGCCCTGTGAGAACGACACCGACTCCGGCAGCGGATGCACCATCGCCGCCGGCACGGCCATCCGCTCCGCGTACGTGCCGAACCGCAGGCCGAGCGCCGCCACGTACACCCGCGCGCCTGTGGCGACGTCCTTGACGCCCGGGCCGACGGCCTCGACCACGCCGGCACCGTCGGCGCCCGGCGTGTACGGCAGCTCGGGCAGCCGCGCGTACTTGCCCGTGCGGATGTAGGTTTCGAAGGGATTCACGCCGGCCGCGTGCAGCCGGACCACCACCTCACCCGGTCCGGGCGCCGGGTCCGCCACCTCGGCCACTCGCAGCACGTCGGGCTCGCCGAACTGCTCGACACGTATCGCGCGCATTCGGCGAGTATACCCGGGGCCTGGCCGCCGGGGATCTGCCTACTGCCTACTGCCTGCTGCCTGCTATTCATAATGCAGCGCGGCGACTGGATCCAGACGGGCGGCGCGGATGGCGGGATAGACGCCGAACGTCAGGCCGACGGCTACCGAGACGAGGAACGAGATCAGAATCGACGCGGCGGTGACGATCGTGGACCAGCCGGCGAGGACGGCGATGAGGCGCGACAGGCCCACGCCGACGAGCAGGCCGATGGCGCCGCCGACGAACGCGATCATCACCGTCTCGATCAGGAACTGCCGGATGATGTCGGTCTGTCGGGCTCCGACGGCGCGGCGGATGCCGATCTCGCGCGTCCGCTCCAGCACGCTCGCCAGCATGATGTTCATGATGCCGATGCCGCCGACCAGCAGCGAGATCGACGCCAGCGCCACCATGACGAACCCGAAGATGCGCTGGGTGCGGCGCTGCTCGGCGAGCAGCGCCGCCGGCACGACGAGCGAGAAGTCGTCCGTGTCGTGATGCGAGTCGTTGAGGATGCCGCGGACGATCTCGGCGGTCCGCACGGTGTCCCCGGCATTCACCATCTGGAGGTAGACGCCGTCGATTTCGTCCTTGAACCGGCTGTAGCTGTCCTCGAGCCGGAGGATGGCCGCGTTCACCGGCACGTAGATCAGGTTGTTGCGGTCCTGCGCCGGGATGCCCGCCACGTCGGCCTGCGAGCTCACCTGCGGTCCGGCGACGCCAATCACGCGGAACCACTGCTCGTTGACCTTCACGTACTCGCCGATCGCCGGCCGGGCGCCGAAGAGGTTCGTGCGCGCCCCTTCCCCCAACACGCACACCGCGGCCGCCGAGGCCGCCTCGGCGTCGTCGAAGAACCGGCCCGACACGATCGACAGGCTGGCGATCCCCTGGTACGAGGGCTCGACGCCGAACACCTGCGGCGCCTCCCGCTGCGGCTTCGGGATGAGCTTCTGGGGCACGTAGCGCTTGCGGGCGCTCGATGCGACGATGTCGCTCACGTTCGCGCGGATGATCCGCAGGTCCCGCGCCGTCAGGCCCGGTGAGGTGCGGCGCACCTTCTGGAACGCCTGGAAGTCGCTGGCTTCGTGCGCCTCGACGATGAGATTCCGCACGCCGAGCTGCTCGATGAAGGCCAGTACCTGCTGCTGCGCGCCGGCGCCAATCGACATCATCGACACCACGGCTCCCACGCCGAAAATCATCCCCAGCATCGTCAGGAGCGAGCGGAGCTTGTGGGTGAGCAGCGTCTCGAGCCCGCGCCGGCAGTCCGCGGCAAAGTGGAGCCGGGCGCCGGCCGCGTGCTCGGCCAGGCCGCTCACTGCGCGGACCCCGGCAGGGCCGACGGGCCGGCGGCCGATGCGGTCCCGGCGGCCGCGGTCTCCGGATTGACCAGCGCGACCTCGGCATCGGGAGGGAAGTCCCGCAGCACGACCCGGTTCTCGGTGAGGCGCACGACCTTCACCGCCACGGGCACGAATGTCGAGCCGTCCCGCACGTACACCACCGGGTGGCCTTCCTTCTCGAAGAGCACCTGCCGCGGCAGGTGCGTGACGTTCGAGAGCTTCTCGCCCTCGATCACGACCTGCGCGGTCATGCCGGGCCTGAGGATGTCGCTCGGGCGCTGCAGCGCGAAGGTGGCGCTGAACTGCCGGACGGTCTGCGGCTCCCAGAAGGCGTTCGACGCCATTCCGCCCACGCCGTTCGACGAGCCCGAAAGGGATCGGGTGGGCAGCGCGTCCACGACGACCTTTGCCTGGGCGCCGGATCCCACCAGCGGACGGTCGGTCTCGGCCACCTTGGCCTTGATCTCCATCTCGGAGATGTCCACCACGTCGAGAACCGTGCGGCCGGGCTGCACGGTATCGCCCTGCCGGTACTCGGGCAGGCTCATGCCCGGGAAGCCGAAGCCGCCGGACGCGTCCACGTTGTCCTTGACGACCACGAGGCCGTCGAGGGGCGCGGCCAGCGTCATGCTGTCGATGTTGCGCCGGGCGAAATCAGCGGCAATCCGCGCCTTGCTGCGCTTCTCTTCCAGCACGGCCCGGGCCGATCGGCTGCTGTCGGCGTGGGTGCGGACATCGGCGTCGAGCTGTGTCAGCGCGCGCCGCGCCTGTTCGAGCTTGAGGGTATTCTTCTCGGCCTCGATCTTGCCGACGAATTCGTTCCCGCTGACGGCGATCTCGGCCCGCCGGAGCTCGTGCCGGGCGTGCAGCAGGTTCAGCTGGTCCTGCGTCGCCTCCACCCTGGCGTCGGCCTCGAGCTTGACGATTTCCTGCTCGGCCTCGGCCAGCTCCGACTCGGCCTGCTGCAGGTTGTACTCCTGCTCGGCGCGGTCGAACTCGAGCAGCACCTCGCCCTTGTGCACGACCGATCCCGATGAGGCCAGCTTGACGATCTGCAGCATGCCGCCAATCGACGGCGCGGCCAGCGACATCGACTGCCGCGGGCCGAGCTCGCCGAGCGTGTGGATGCGGACGTCCACGTCGCCGAGAACCGGACGGGTGGTCGGGATGGCGCCGGTCTGCGCCGGCGACAGGTCGGGCACGCCGTACACGACCGCCACTCCGGCAAACGCCAGCGCGCCGACGGCCGCCGCCACGCGCCAGCGCGTCACCGGCGCACCCCGGCCGCCATCGGATCCTTCAGCGCCACGTGCTCTCCCGCCGAGACGCCGGCTCGCACGACGACCTTGTCGGCCGAGCGCCGGTCGATGGTCACGCGCCGCCGTGCCGGCCCGCCGTGGCCCGTGACGTACACGACGTCCTCGCCGTCCACGGAGAACACGGCCTGCGGCGGAACGATGAGCACGCCGGTGAGCGTCTCGACCGCGACACGGATGTTCGCGGTCATGCCCGGCCGTACGCGGTCGTCCGCCTCGTCGAGGGCGACGGTCAGGTCGAAGTTGCGCGGAGGCGGCCAGGACGTGAAGTCGGACTTGGCCAGCGCGCTGATGCTCGCGATGTGTCCCTTGATCTCGCGGTCGGGAAGCGCCTCGAGGCGAATCGTCGCCGGCTGGCCCACGGCGAGCCGTCCGCGCTCGACCTCGTCCACGCGGGCCGAGCCGAACAGGGACGAGATGTCGGGCAGCTCGGCAATGCTCGCGGCGGCCCAGACGCGGTCGCCTTCCTTGAAATCCTGGGGGTTCATCCAGTTGCCCGACCGCCAGTTCCTCAGCAGCGAGACGATGCCGTCGCTCGGCGCCACGACCTGGAGCGCGGCCAGCTGCCGCTTCGCCTTGTCGAGGTCGAACTGCGCCTTTTCGCGCTTGCTCGCGACGCCGGCCAGTTTCGCCTGCCCGGCGACGCGGTCGCTGGTCAGCTGTGCCGAGGCCTCGAGCAGCTTCTGCTCGGCGTCGAGTACCAGGAGATGCTTCTGCTCGGCGTCGACGCGCGGCAGGATCTCTCTGGCCGAGTAGTCGAGCCGCGCCTGCTCGACGTCGTAGCGCGCGCTGGTCTCGGCGGTGAGGCTCTGCGCTTCCTTGGCGTGCGACTCGGATCGCGTCTTCGCGATTTCGGCCTCGTAGCCGCGCAGCTCGCTCTGCTTCTCCTCGAGCGTCCGCTGCACCGTCGATCCGTCGAACTCGATCAGGACGTCACCTTTCTTGACCGTGGCGCCGTTCCTGACCAGCTTCACGATCCGCAGCTCGCCGGCATCGGCCGGCGCGAGGATCGTCACCGACTTGCCGGCCTTGATCTCCCCGCGCACCTGGATGGCGTCGACGAACGTCCCCCGGGTCACCGCGGTGCTCGGCACGTCGGCCGACGCGCGACGCCCCAGCCAGCACGCGCCGGCCAGCGCAAGAACGGCGACGGTCGATCCGAGCAGAATCCGCCGCCGGGTCACTGGAGCACCACCACGTCCCCGGCCGCCAGGCCGGACGACACGACCACGTCCACTTCGTCGGATGCGCCGAGGGCGACCTTTGCCGATCGCACGCCGCTCCCGTCCCGCACGCGGACGAACGCGCTCCCGCCCTCGTGGCGCACGGCCGTCCGCGGGACGATGAGAACGTGCTCGACGCGATCGACCTCCACGTCGAGCGCCGCGGTCAGGTCGGGCAGCAGCCGCGCGTTGCTGCCGTGGATGGCGACAACGGCCGAGAACGAGCGGACGCGCGGGGAAAACGCGCCCGGCATCCCGATGGGCGCGATCTGCGCCAGCCGCCCCGTCATCGTCAGGTCGGGGTACGCATCGAGTCGGACGATCACGGGCATCCCGACACGCAGCGCCGGCACGTCCGCCTGGTTGATCCGGGCGCGGACCAGCATCGAGTCCGGATTGACCACCTGCAGCACCGCCGCGCCCGGCCAGAGTTCATCGCCTTCCTGGATCTCGGCCGGGCCATTGCCGCGCCAGGTGAGCTTGGGCACGACGAGGCCGTCTATTGGCGATCGGATCGTCATGGATCGCGCGTTCTCGGCCGCATGCTCCATCGTCGCCTTCGCGCGGTCGCGCTTGATCTCGAGGATCCGCAGGTCCGCGGCGGCGGCCGCACGCTTCAGGGGAAAGCCGTCGCGGAGGGCGGCCACCTTTGCACGGGCTTCGTCCAGGTTCTGGTCGTTGGTCTCGGCCTTGATCCGCGTGACCATCTCGTTCTTGAGGGTCTCGAGATCGGCCGACTTCTCGGCGTCCATGGCCTGGGCCAGCTCGCTCTCGTCCTTCACCCGCGCGGCCTCCTGCTCGGCCTGCTTCTGCGCGATCTGCTGGACGAGGTCGTCGTACTCGGCCTTCTTGTCGAGCGCCAGCTTGTCCTGCGTCTGGCGATCGAACTCCACCACCACGTCTCCGGTATGCACCGTGGACCCGGCCGCCGCCAGCCTGGTCACGACGAGCGACCCCGACCCGCCGTTGGATCCGGCCAGCAGGGGAGCCGTGACGATGTAGGAGCGGGTGGCTTCCGTGGTACCGGTCAGGCGGACATGGCGGACGAAATCGCGCGCCGCGAGGGTCAGCGACGTGGTTGACGGGGCGGCGCTCGCGGCCGCCGCGCCGTCGCCGGCCAGCCACAGCCAGGCCGCGCCGGTGAACAGGGCGATGCCAATGGCTAGCAGGGCGACGGAGATCGCCCGGTGCGGTCGCAGCGCGACGGCGGGGAACGGGCCTCGGTCTGGCATGTCAGGCGGACGGCTATTGGACGGATTGGACACCCTTTTGGTTGGTTTGGGCAAGGGCCGGACAGGGAGGATGGGAGGATGGGAGGATGGGAGGATGGGAGGATGGGAGGATGGGAGGATGGGAGGATGGGAGGATGGGAGGATGGGAGGATGGGAGGATGGGAAGTAAGCCCATCAAGCGCAGCCCTGGGCATCGAAGCCGGCGGCTATAATCCGCATCGGCCCGATGTCCTCGCAGGAACCGCTCCCTTCGACCGCCCCCAGCATCGATTCCATGCTGCGGCTGATCCTGACCAGCCGGGTGTACGACGTCTGTCGCGAGACGCCGCTCGACCCGGCGCCGCGGCTGTCGTCGCGGCTCGGGTGCGAGGTCCTGTTCAAGCGCGAGGACCTGCAGCCCGTGTTCAGCTTCAAGCTGCGCGGCGCCTACAACAGGATCGCCCACCTGAGCGACACCGAGCGCGCGCGGGGCATCATCGCGGTGAGCGCCGGGAACCACGCGCAGGGCGTCGCCTACTCGGCGCGCCGGCTCGGGATTGCGGCCACGATCGTGATGCCGCAGACCACGCCCGAGATCAAGGTCGAGGCCGTCCGCGCGATGGGTGCGCACGTGGTGCTCCACGGCGACAGCTACGCCGAGGCCAGTCTCGAGTGCGCGGCGCTCCAGCACGAGACCGGGGCGGCGCTGATTCACGCCTTCGACGACCCGCTGGTGATTGCCGGGCAGGGCACCATTGGCGACGAGATCCTGCGGCAGAGTCACCGCAGCCTCGACGCGGTGTTCGTCGCGGTCGGCGGCGGCGGGCTGATCGCCGGCATCGCGAGCTACCTGAAGGCGGTCATGCCCGGCATCCGGATTGTCGGCGTCGAGCCGTTCGAGGCCGACGCGATGTACCGGTCGCTGGCCGCGGGGCGCCGCGTGACGCTCGACCAGGTCGGGATCTTCGCCGACGGCGTCGCGGTGCGGGAGGTCGGGGCGCTGACCTTCGCCCTCGCGCAGCAGACCGTGGACGAGGTGGTCCGGGTGACCAACGACGAGATCTGCGCCGCGATCAAAGACGTGTTCGACGACACGCGCAGCATCATGGAACCGGCCGGCGCGCTGGCGGTGGCCGGCCTGAAGACCTGGGCCGCGTCCCGCGGGGCCGGCGGCCGCGTGGCGGCCGTGCTGAGCGGCGCGAACATGAACTTCGACCGCCTCCGCTTCGTCGCCGAGCGCGCGGAGCTCGGCGAGGCGCGGGAGGCCATCTTCGCGGTCACGATCCCCGAGCGGCCCGGCGCGTTCCGCGAGTTCTGCGCGCGGCTCGGTCCCCGCGTGGTGACCGAGTTCAACTACCGCCTGGGCGGGCGCCGTGAGGCGCACATCTTCGTCGGGGTGGCGACCCGGTCCCGGGAAGACGCGACCCGGCTTGCCGCCGAGCTCAACGCCGCGGGCTACGCGACCACCGACCTGTCGGAGAACGAGATGGCGAAGCTCCACGTCCGCCACATGGTGGGCGGCCGCGCCAGCGACGCCCGCCACGAGCGACCGTGCCGCTTCGAGTTCCCCGAGCGCCCGGGCGCGCTCATGCAGTTCCTGGAGGCCCTGGGCGGCCGATGGAACATCAGCCTGTTCCACTACCGGAATCACGGGGCCGACTTCGGGCGCGTGCTCGCCGCCTTCGAGGTGCCGGACGACCAGCTCGCCGGCTTCCGCGCGTTCCTCGACGGGCTCGGCTACCCATACCTGGCGGAGTTCGAGAACGACGCGTATCGGTTGTTCCTCGACTAGCAGGGGATTCATTGACGATTGACGATTGACGATTGACGATTGGAAACCACATGTCCCCTTCGGCGCGTGCCCAGTCCTACCGCCGCCACGCACACCATCCGTACCTCACCTATCTCGTCTTCGCGCTCGGGACCACGGGCGTGGTCATGATCTTCGACCAGTGGTGGACGACGCGCGATCCGCGATCGATGGCCGTGCTGCTGGTGGGCCTGGCCGTCCTGGTGCTGGGCGGCATGTCGCGGACCTACATCACCGCGCTGCAGAACCGCATCATCCGGCTCGAGATGCGACTGCGGCTGAAGGAAGTCCTGCCCGCGGCGCAGCAGCCGCAGATCCTCCAGCTGACGATCCCGCAGCTCGTGGGCCTTCGCTTCGCCTCGGACGGCGAACTGCCCGCGCTGGTCGATCGCGCGGTGCGGGAACACCTGTCCCGCGACCAGATCAAGCGCGCCATCACGAGCTGGGTGCCGGACTGGGAGAGGACGTAGGGGGGATCTGGGGATCTGGGGATCTGGGGATCTGGGGATCTGGGGATCTGGGGATCTGGGGATCTGGGGATCTGGGGATCTGGGGATCTGGGGATCTGGGGGGCTGGGGATCTGGGAGGCCGGGTGGCACAAGGGTTGCGGCTACCCCGGTGCATGCCCAAGCAACTCCGCTATCGCTCCCTGGTGGCCTGGCAGCGTGCCGACGATCTCTTCATCCGGCTGCATCGTCTTGCAAAGGAAGTATTTCCCTTGGATGAACGCTTCGTGCTCGGTACGCAATTGCGCCGGGCAGCGCTCTCAGTCCCTGCGAACATCGTTGAAGGAACTGCGCGATCGCACCACCGCGACACGGTGCATTTTCTGCGGATCTCGTGGTCGTCTCTCGCGGAGGTCGGCTACTACGTCCACGTCGCTCGTCGTCTCGGGTACACGTCGGACGAGACGACGGCGGCCCTCGAGCGCCAGGTCCGTCAGGTTGCCGCGCCACTAATGGGTCTGATCAGGAGCGAAGAGCGCCGAGGTCGGACGGTACGTCTCCGGAGAAAATCAGATCCCCAGATCCCCAGCCCCCCCGGATCCCCAGCCCCCCCAGATCCCCAGCCCCCCAGATCCCCAGCCCCCCAGATCCCCAGATCCCCCGATCCCTCAGATCCCCAGATCCCCAGCCCCCCAGATCCCCAGATCCCCAGCCCCCCAGATCCCCCTCCGGTTCCCTTGACCACAATCCATCCACGCATGTAGATTTATAGATGTGAAGGACGCGTCGGCCCTGTTCCGGCTGCTCGGCGACGAGGTCCGGCTCCGCCTGCTGCGGCTGCTGGCGGCCGAGCGGCTCAACGTGACCGAGCTGACCGGCATCCTGGGCATCGCGCAGTCCGGCGTCTCGCGCCACCTTGGCCTGCTGCGCGAGAGCGGGCTGGTCGAGGAGCGGCGCGAGGGGGGCTACACCTGGTTCCAGGTGCCGCCGCCCGACCGGCGGACGGGCCCGGCCGCGCTCTGGCCCCTGCTCGAGGCCGGGTTCGCCGCGGCGGCGTCGGACCCGGCCGCCCGCGCCGATCACGCCCGGCTCAAGGAGGTGCTGCGGCTCCGGAAGGAGAGCTTCGCCACGCACGGCGATGGCCGTCAGCTCGTGCCGGGACGCAGCTGGGCCGCCTGGGCCCGCGCGCTCGGGCACCTGCTGCCGGCGTGGGACGTGGCCGACCTCGGTTGCGGCGAGGGGTACCTGACCGTGGAAGCCGCCCGCTGGGCACGCCGCGTCGTGGCGGTGGATCGGTCGGCCGAGGTCCTCGACCGGGCCCGCGCCCTGGCGCGTCGGCGCAAGGTGACCAACGTCACCTGGAAGCGCGCCGATCTCGAGCGCCTGCCGCTCCCCGACGGCTCGGTGGACGTGGCGCTGCTGTCGCAGGCGCTGCACCACGCCGCCGACCCCGCCCGCGCCCTCGCCGAGGCCACCCGCATCGTGCGGCCCGGCGGCCGTGTGCTGGTGCTCGACCTGCGGACGCACGACGAGACCTGGGTCCGCGAGCGCTTCGGCGACCGGTGGCTCGGCTTCGACGTCGCGGACCTGGCCCGGCTGATGAAGGAGGCGGGGCTGACGACCGTGCGGACCAGTGTGGGCGCGCGCCTGACGGGCGACCCGTTCACCGTCATCGTCGCGTCAGGGGTACACGAAGGACACGAAGAACACGAAGAACACGAAGGGACACAAAGGGCACGACGAACACAAAGGGCACAAAGGGCACGAAGGACTGAAATGACTCACTTCTCACGAACGGCGTTGCTCCACCGGCTGGCTGGCGAACGCATTCTCGTGCTCGACGGCGCGATGGGGACGATGATCCAGCGGCACGGGCTCACGGAGGCGGACTTCCGCGGCGAGCGGTTTGCCGCCCATCCCATCGAGCTCAAGGGCAACAGCGACGTGCTGGTGCTCACGCGTCCCGACGTGATTGCCGGCATCCACCGGGACTACCTCGACGCGGGCTGCGACATCATCGAGACCAACACGTTCAGCAGCCAGGCGATCTCGCAGGCCGACTACGGGCTCGAGGCGCTGAGCTACGAGCTGAACGCGGCCGGGGCGAGGCTGGCCAGGCGGGTCTGCGATGACGTCGAGGCGGCGGTGCCGGGCCGCCCGCGGTTCGTGGCCGGGTCGCTGGGGCCCACCAACCGGACGCTGTCGATCTCGCCGGACGTGAACGACCCGGCCGCGCGCGCGGTGACGTTCGACCAGATGCGCGAGGCGTACCGCGACCAGATCCGCGGCCTGATCGACGGCGGCGCGGACCTGCTGCTCTTCGAGACGATCACCGACACGCTGAACGCGAAGGCGGCGCTGGTCGCCTGCGCCGAGGTGTTCGAGGCGCAGGGGATCGAGCTGCCGCTGATGATCTCGGCCACGGTCACCGACCGCAGCGGGCGCACGCTGTCGGGCCAGACCATCGAGGCGTTCTGGGTGTCGATCCGCCACTGCCGGCCGTTCAGCGTCGGCATCAACTGCGCGCTGGGCGCGCGCGACATGGCGCCCTACCTGGAGGATCTGGCGCGGGTGGCCGACACTCACATCAGCTGCTACCCGAACGCCGGCCTGCCGAACGCGTTCGGCGCCTACGACGAGCTGCCCGAGGAGACCTCGTCGCTGCTCGGCGAGTACGCCTCCCGCGGCTGGCTCAACATCGTCGGCGGCTGCTGCGGCACGACGCCCGAGCACATCGCGGCGATTGCCAGGCGCGTGCAGGGCCTGCCGCCCCGCACCCCGCCCCCGGCACCCCGCACCGCACCCCGCACCCAGCACCCGGCACCCAGCACCTCGTATTCGCAGTTCTCGGGTCTCGAGCCGTTGACCATCCGCCCCGACAGCACGTTCCAGATGATCGGCGAGCGGACCAACGTCACCGGCTCGAAGCGCTTCGCGCGGCTGATCAGGGACGACGACTACGCGGGCGCCGTGCAGGTGGCGCTCGATCAGGTGCGGGCCGGCGCGAACTTCCTGGACGTGAACATGGACGAGGGCATGCTCGACTCCGAGCGCGCCATGACCACGTTCCTGAACTACCTGGCGACCGAGCCCGAGGTGGCCCGCGTGCCGTTCGTGATCGACAGCTCGAAGTGGTCGGTCATCGAGGCCGGCCTCAAGTGCGTGCAGGGCAAGCCCGTGGTCAACTCGATCAGCCTCAAGGAGGGCGAGGCCGACTTCCTGCACAAGGCCGCCCTGGTGCGGCGCTACGGCGCCGGCGTGGTCGTGATGGCGTTCGACGAGCAGGGCCAGGCGGACACCGTCGAGCGGAAGGTCGCGATCTGCCAGCGCGCGTACCGCCTGCTGACCGGGCCTGCCGGGCTCGACCCGTCCGACATCATCTTCGACCCCAACGTCCTGGCCGTGGCGACGGGCATCGAGGAGCACAACGAGTTCGCGAAGCACTTCATCGAGGCCACCCGGGTCATCAAGCAGACGTGCCCCGGCGTGAAGATCAGCGGCGGCGTCAGCAACCTCTCGTTCTCGTTCCGCGGCAACGAGGTCGTCCGCGAGGCGATGCACTCGGCGTTCCTCTATCACGCCATCGCCGCCGGGATGGACATGGGCATCGTCAACGCCGGCCAGCTGGCGGTGTACGAGGACATCCCGGCCGAGCTGCTGGAGCACGTCGAGGACGTGCTGTTCAACCGGCGCGCCGACGCGACCGAGCGGCTGGTGGAGCTGGCCGATCGCGTGAAGGGCGCCGGGAAGAAGCGCGAGGTGGACCTGGCCTGGCGCGAGGCGCCCGTCGAGGCGCGGCTGTCGCACGCGCTGGTGCACGGCGTCGTCGACTTCATCGAGCAGGACGTCGAGGAGGCGCGGCAGGCCTACGCGCGGCCGCTGCAGATCATCGAGGGCCCGCTGATGGACGGCATGAAGACCGTGGGCCGGCTCTTCGGCGCCGGCAAGATGTTCCTGCCGCAGGTGGTGAAGAGCGCCCGCGCGATGAAGCGCGCGGTCGCGTACCTGGAGCCGTTCATGGAGGCCGACAAGGCGGCGGGCGGGCGCGACGTGCAGGGCAAGGTGCTGCTGGCGACGGTGAAGGGCGACGTCCACGACATCGGCAAGAACATCGTCGGCGTGGTGCTCGGGTGCAACAACTACGAGGTCGTGGACCTCGGCGTGATGGTGCACCAGGACGTGATTCTGCGGACGGCCGCCGAGCAGGGCGTGCACCTGATCGGCGTGAGCGGGCTCATCACGCCGTCGCTGGACGAGATGGTCTCGGTGGCCCGGGAGATGGAGCGGCGGCACCTGCAGCTGCCGCTCCTGATCGGCGGCGCCACCACGAGCCGGCAGCACACGGCCGTGAAGATCGCGCCGGAGTACAGCGGTCCGGTCGTGCACGTGCTCGACGCCTCGCGCGCCGTGGACGTGGTGGCGAGCCTGCTCAGTCCCGAACGGCGCGACGGGTTCGTGGCGGCCGCGCGCGAGGAGCAGGAGACGCTCCGCGTGCAGCACGGAAACCGCCAGAGCCGGCCCCTGCTGCCGTACGCGAAGGCGCAGGCCAATCGCCTGCGGCTGGACTGGCAGGCCGCGGATCTGCCCGTGCCGTCGTTCATCGGCCGGCGCGTCGTGCACGTGCCGCTCGAGGCGCTCGTGCCCTTCATCGACTGGACGTTCTTCTTCCACGCCTGGGAGCTGAAAGGACGCGTGCCGGGGATCTTCGAGCATCCGGAGTACGGGAAGGCCGCACGGGAGCTGTACGACAACGCCCGCGCGCTGCTGGATCGCATCGTGGCCGACCGGACGCTCGAGGCACGCGGCGTGTTCGGCTTCTGGCCCGCTGCCTCCGATGGCGAGGACATCGTGCTGTTCGAGGACGCCACGCGGCAGCGCGAGCGGGCCCGCTTCCCGATGCTGCGCCAGCAGGAGGCCATTGCCGACAACCGGCCGAACCGGTCGCTGGCCGACTTCGTGGCGCCCGTGGACAGCGGACGCGAGGATTTCCTCGGCGCGTTCGCCGTCACCTCCGGCATCGGCGCCGACGCGCTCGCCCGCCGCTTCGAGGCCGATCACGACGACTACCAGGCCATCATGGTGAAGGCGCTGGCGGACCGGCTGGCCGAGGCGTTTGCCGAGTACCTGCACCGCGAGGCGCGCCGGGAGTGGGGCTACGGCGGCGCGGAGCACTTCTCGAAGGAGGAGCTGGTCGCCGAGCGCTACCGCGGCATCCGGCCGGCCTTCGGCTACCCGGCGTGTCCGGATCACACGGAGAAGGGGCGGCTGTTCGATCTGCTGGGCGCCGGCGACGCCGGCCTCGCGCTCACCGAGCACTTCGCGATGACCCCGGCGGCGAGCGTGAGCGGGCTGTACTTCGCGAGCCCCGAGGCGCGCTACTTCATGGTCGGCCGCCTCGGCGCCGACCAGGTGGCCGACTACGCGCGGCGGAAGGGCCTGCGGGTGGAGGAGGTCGAGCGCTGGCTCGCGCCGAATCTCGCGTACGAGCCGGTCAGGGAGGTGATAGGAGGATAGGAGGATAGGAGAATAGGAGGATAGGAGGATAGGAGGATAGGTGAGCGCGCGTTGACTTGCCGCCAGCGCGCGGACTAGGATGCGCGCCAGTCCCCCTGATGATTGGGCAGCAGGTCTCCCACTACCAAATCACCGAACTCCTCGGCGGCGGCGGCATGGGCGTCGTCTACAAGGCCGAGGACCTGCGCCTCAAGCGGACGGTCGCCCTCAAGTTCATTCCCGAGAGTCTGGGCGGCGATGCGGGCGCGCTGGAGCGCTTCCAGCGGGAGGCGCGCGCGGCCTCGGCGCTCAATCACCCCAACATCTGCACGGTCTACGACGTCGACCACTCCGGTGGGCGGCCCTTCATCGTCATGGAGTACCTCGAGGGCCAGACGCTGAAGCACCGCATCAACGGGCGTCCGCTGCCGCTCGAAGTGGCGCTGGACATCGGCATTCAGATCGCGGACGCGCTCGACGCGGCGCACGCGCAAGGCATCATCCACCGCGACATCAAGCCCGCGAACATCTTCGTCACCCGGCGCGGCCAGGCCAAGGTGCTCGACTTCGGCCTGGCGAAGCTGACCCAGGTGGACGGTGCGGGGGCCGGTGCCGACGCACACAACACCGCGGTCACGCAGATGGCGCTCACGACCGTTGGCGCCGCCGTGGGCACCGTGTCGTACATGTCGCCCGAGCAGGCGCGCGGCGAGGCGCTGGACGCGCGCACGGATCTGTTCTCGTTCGGCGTCGTGCTGTTCGAGATGCTCACCGGCCAGGAGGCGTTCACCGGCAGCACGACCGCGGTGATCTTCCACGCGATTCTCGAGCGGACGCCTCCCTCGATCCTGACCCTGGTGCCGTCGCTCCCGCCGCGCGCCGACGAGATCGTGCGGAAGGCGCTCGAGCGCGATCGCGACATGCGGTGCCAGACCGCGGCCGAGATCAGGGCCGACCTCAAGCGGCTCAAGCGGGACTCCGACTCGGCGCGCGCGCTGTCCTCGAGCGCGAGTCAGCCCGCGGCCGCTCTCACGAGGCCGACGCGGAGCGCCAGGCGGGTGGTGCTCGGGGCGATCGGGCTCGGCGTGGCGGCGATGCTCGCGGGCGGCGGGTGGATCGCCGGCCGGAGCCAGATGGGCGAGCCGCCGCTCTACCGGCAGCTCACGTTCCGTCGAGGCACCGTGCGCAACGCGCGCTTCGCGCCCGATGGTCAGGCCATCTTCTACTCCGCGGCCTGGGAAGGCGAGTCGCTCGAGGTCTTCTCGAAGTCCGCCGAGGGTCCCGAGTCGCGGCCGCTCGGCTTCGGCGGCGCCGATCTGGTCTCCGTCGCCTCGACCGGCGAGATGGCGATCAGCGTCAATTACCGGCTCGCCGGCACCTATCTGGGCGTCGGCACGCTGTCGCGCGTGCCCGCGGCGGCCGGCGCGCCACGCGCCGTCCTCGAGGACGTGCAGGGGGCGGACTGGTCGCCGGACGGCACCAGCCTGGCCGTCATCCGGACCGTCCGCGGCCGGTCGCGCCTCGAGTACCCGATTGGCAAGGTCCTCTACGAGACGGGCGGCTGGCTGAGTCACCCGCGCGTGTCGCCTCGCGGCGACGCCGTCGGCTTCATCGACCATCCCCTGCAGGGCGACGATGGAGGGTCGGTCTCGGTGGTGGACGCGGCAGGCAAGAAGCGCGACCTGACGACGGGCTGGTACAGCCTGCAGGGGATCGCCTGGAACGGCGCGGCCAACGAGATCTGGTTCACGGGCACCAAGAGCGGCGTGGCCCGCTCGCTGTTCGCGGTGTCGCTCGCGGGCGCCGAGCGGCTCGTCGCGCGCATTCCGGGCACGCTCACCCTGCACGACGTGTCGTCCAGCGGCCGCGTCCTGCTGGCGCGCGACACGTGGCGTCGTGAGCTGATGGGCCTGCGCGCGGGAGAGTCGAAGGAGCGGAGTCTGTCGTGGCAGGACTACTCGTATCCCGCCGAGTTGTCGAAGGACGGAGAGACCCTGCTCTTCGACGAGGAAGGCGAGGCCGGCGGCTACAACTATGCGGTCTTCATCCGCAAGACCGACGGCTCGCCGGCGGTCAAGCTGGGCCCGTCGCTCGCCGTGACGCTGTCGCCCGACCAGAAGTGGGTCGTCTCGCAGACGACGAGCGCGCCGTCACAGCTCGTCCTGCTGCCGACCGGCGCCGGCGCGGCGAGGCCCTTGACGCACGATGCGCTCACGCACAGCTGGGCGCGCTGGATGCCCGACGGCAGGCACCTGATCTTCACCGGCAGCGAACCCGGGAAGGGCAATCGTCTCTACCTGATGGGCCTCGACGAGGCGCCGCCCCGGCCGATTTCGCCCGAGGGCGTGGACGCCCTGCAGTTCGCGGTCTCGCCCGACGGGCAGATGGTGGCTGCCGTCGAGTCCGAGGGCACAGCCCAGCTCTACCCGACGAGCGGCGGCGAGCCGCGGCCGATTCCTGGCTTCGAGGCCGGCGAGGTCCCGCTCACCTTCACGACCGACGGCAAGGCGCTCTTCATCACGCGCCCCGGCGACCGGCCCGCCCGGATTGTTCGCCTCGACATCACAACCGGCCAGCGGTCGGTCTGGAAGGAGCTCACGCCGGCCGACGATGCGGGCGTGCAGACCGTCGGCCCAATCCGGATCTCCCCGGACGGCCAGACCTACGTGTACGGCTTCCAGCGGCGCCTTTCGGACCTGTACCTGGTCGAGGGGCTGAAATAGGGCAGACGAGTCCGTAGACCATGTGAGCCTCGCGATCGGCACGACATTCGGTCCCTACCGTGTGACGGGCTCGCTTGGTGCGGGCGGCATGGGCGAGGTGTATCGCGCGCGCGACACGCGGTTGAACCGCGATGCCGCGATCAAGGTGCTGCCGGCGGGCTTTGCGCAGGATGCCCAGCGGGTCGCACGGTTCAGGCGCGAAGCACAGGTGCTCGCGTCGCTCAACCACCCGAACGTCGCGGCAATCCACGGGCTCGAAGAGACGGATGGCATCCTGGCCCTGGCACTCGAGTACGTCGAGGGCGAGGACCTGGCGCAGCGGCTGGCACGCGGCGCGCTCCCGATCGACGAGACTCTGGCCATCGCCAGCCAGGTCGCCGAGGGCCTGGAAGCCGCGCACGACGCGGGCATCGTCCATCGCGACCTGAAGCCGGCCAACATCAAGATCCGCACGGACGGGACCGTCAAGATTCTCGACTTCGGGCTCGCCAGGGCGTTCGACGTCGAGGCCGTCTCGTCGATGGCGCCGAGTTCGCCGACGATCACGAGCCCGGCCGGGATTACCGTGCCGGGGATGATCGTCGGGACCGCGGCCTACATGAGCCCGGAACAGGCGCGTGGCGCACCCGTGGACAGGCGCACCGACATCTGGGCGCTGGGATGCGTGCTCTACGAGATGCTGACGGGCAGACCGGCGTTTGCCGGCGCGACGCTGTCGGATACCCTGGCCGCCGTGCTTCGCGGGGAGCCGGACTGGCAGGCCCTCCCCGATGGGACGCCGGCACGGATTCGTCGGCTGCTCGGCCGGTGCCTGCGGAAGGAGCCGCGACAGCGCATGCACGATGCGGCGGACGTGCGCATCGAGCTCAGCGACGCCGCGGCGTACCCCGACGGCCTGGCGCCCGATCCACGGGCTCGTGCCGACCGGCGCCTCGCGCCAATCGTGCTGGCGCTGCTCGGGGGCGCGGTCCTTGCGAGCGCGGTCTGGTGGGTCCGCGTGTCCACGTCACGCGAGACGCCGGCCGTCACCCATCTGACCCTCACGTCGGTCGCACGCACCTCGTCGTCTCTCTATCTGAACGCGAATCATCAGGTGGCGATCTCTCCGGATGGCAGGAGTGTTGTCTTCGTCGCGAACCCCGACGGGCGTCCCCGGCTGTTCTTTCGCTCGATGGGAGACGCCGACGCGAGGCCGATCGACGGCACCGATGACGCCCGGACCCCGTTCTTTTCTCCCGATGGCGCGTGGATCGCGTTTGGCACGGGACGCGCGCTGCGGAAGGTCGCCGTCAGCGGCGGCTCGCCGACCACGATCTGCACGCTGTCGAGCACGGGATTCTACGGAGGCGCCTGGGGCGCGGACGGGACCATCGTCTTCGTGCCCGATTACAACGGCGGCTTGTGGAGCGTGCCCTCGACCGGAGGCACACCCCGGTCGCTCCTCGAGACCGATCCGGCGCACGACAGGGTGGTGTACGCCGATCCGGACGTGCTCCCCGGCGGCAAGGGCGTGCTGTTCACGCTCGCATCCGGCCACGCCATCACCGCCGACGATCAGGACATCGCCGTCCTGAGCGCCGGCGCCGACACGCCTCGCACCCTGATTCGGGGCGGCAGCAACGCGCGATATGTTCCGACCGGACGGATCGTGTACGTGCATGCCGGCGCACTGCTGTCCGTCGATTTCGATCTGGCCACGCTGGCCGTGACCGGCACGCCCGTGCCGGTGATCGGCGGCCTGGGCCGGACCTGGAGCGGCGATGCCGATTACGCCGTTTCGGACACCGGCACGCTGATCTACGAGCCCGACACCGGCATCACGAGCGGTCGCCTGTTCGTGCGAGTCGATCGCCAGGGCCACGTGCAGCCGATCGGGACGCGGGGCAACTACAGCGAGTTCTCCATCTCGCCCGACGGGCGGGCGCTCGCGACCAGGATCTTCGCGATCAATGACGACGTCTGGATCGAGGACCTCGGGACCGGCACCTCGGTCCGGCTCACGTCCGAGCCGCTCGACGAGATCTTTCCGCAGTGGACGCACGATGGCGCGCGCATCGCGTTTGGCACGCGCACTGGCACCATCTTCTGGAAGCCGTCGGACGGCTCCGGAGCGCGCGAAGAGCTCTCGCACGGCGAGTACCCGCGGTATCCCGCGTCGTTCTCGCCCGACGGAGGGTCCCTGGTCTTCGTCGAGATCCATCCCTCGCGGCGGCGGGATCTCTGGCTGCTGCCGCTCGTCGGCGATCGACAGGCCCGACCGCTGCTGACGACCGAGGCCGATGAATGGGGGGCCAGGTTCTCGCCCGATGGCCGCTGGCTCGCGTATGTCTCCGATGAGACCGGGCGGAACGAGATCTTCATCCGCCCGATCGACTCGAGCGGCGGCCGAAAGCGGCTGTCATCGGAGGGCGGCATCGGTCCGATGTGGGCGCCGGACGGCCGGGAGCTCTACTTCATGCGGGGCGATCGGCTCGCCGTGGTGGCGCTGGACGCCCGGCGCGATCCGGTCGGCCGGGATCGCGTCCTGTTCACCGTCCCGCGATTCGAGGGCTATCAGTACGATCCCGCCACTCCCGACGCCGACATCATGCCGGACGGCGAGCATTTCGTGTTCGGCTTGGGGACGCAGTCGACGGCTGCCACGCGCTACAACGTGGTGCTCAACTGGTTCGAGGAGCTGAAGACGACGCACTCGACGCGGTGACACCCTGACACGGCACCAGACGCGGGAAGGGCCTGATCGCCGCGCGCCCTCGCGGAGTAGACTGGCGCTCCGAGGGATGTCCGATGACGCGGATTCACGACTATGCCGCGATCGGCGACGGCCGCACCGTCGCGCTGGTCGGTCGCGACGGGTCCATCGACTGGCTCTGCTGGCCGCGGTTCGACAGCCCGTCGATCTTCGCCGCAATCCTCGACGAGGACGCCGGCTCCTGGCGGCTGGCGCCGAGCGCGCCGACGCGCGTCACCCGGCGCTATCTCGACGACACCAACATCCTCGAGACACGATTCGACACCGACGCCGGCACGCTGCTCCTGACCGACCTGATGCCGATCGCGTCCGAGGAGGACAAGCGCCGGCTGTTGCTGCCGGATCACGAGATCCTGCGCGTTGCCGAGTGCGTGCGCGGCGAGATCGACGTCGAGATGCGATTTGTGCCCCGCCCCGCCTACGGGTGCCGCCCCGCTCGTGTCCGCGCCGCCGGCCGTCTCGGGGTGCGCGTCGAGATGGGCGCCGACCTGCTGGCGTTGCGGTGCGATTTTCCGCACGACCTGACGGCGGACGGACAGGTCACGGGTAGCGCGCGTCTCGTTGCGGGCGACGTCGTGCACGCGTCGCTGACGTTCGCCGACGACTGGCTCGCGGTGCTCCCGCCGTTCGGCGAGTGGTCGCGCGCCGCGATCGCCCGCTCCGCGGCCTGGTGGCGGGACTGGGCGTCGCACGTGACGTACGACGGCCCCCGCCGCGAGATGGTGGTTCGCAGTGCCCTCGCGCTGAAGCTCCTGGTGTACGCGCCGTCGGGCGCGATCGTGGCCGCGCCCACCACGTCGCTGCCGGAGCGCGTCGGCGGCGATTTGAACTGGGACTACCGCTTCTGCTGGCTGCGCGACGCGGCCTTCACCGTCCGCGCCTTGTTCGCGCTGGGATGTTCGGAAGAAGCGGAAGCGTTCGTGAACTGGCTCCTGCAAGCCACCCGCTTGACCCGCCCCGAGCTGCGCGTGCTCTACGACGTGCACGGCAACGCGCCCCTGGAGGAACGCGTCCTCGACGGGCTCGCCGGCTACCGCGGATCCTCACCGGTCCGCATCGGCAACGCCGCCGCCCGACAGCGGCAGCTCGACGTGTACGGGGAAGTGACGGAGGCCGTCGTGCATTTCGTGAGGGCAGGCGGTGCGATCGATCGCGCCACGGAGCGGACGCTCTGCGCCTTCGGCGAGTTCGTCTGCCGGCATTGGCAGGAAGCCGACGAGGGAATCTGGGAGCCGCGCTCGGGTGCCGCGCATCACACGCATTCACGCGTGATGTGCTGGACGGCGCTCCACCGGCTGCTGCAGCTCCACGCCCAGGGCCACCTCGCCCGCGCTCCCGCCGCGAAGTTCCAGGACGCCATGGATCGCATTCGGCACGACATCGAGACCCGCGCATGGAATCCGGCGCTGGGCAGCTACGTCGCGCAACTCGATGGCGATCGCCTGGACGCGACGCTGCTCCTGCTGCCGTGGTACGGCTTCGAAGAGGCGGGCTCGGTGCGCATGCGCGGAACATACGCGCGCATTCGCGAGACCCTGGGCGCCGGCGGCGACCTCCTCTACCGGTACCACTCCGCGGACTCCCCCGGTGAAGGTGCGTTTGGCATCTGCTGTTTCTGGGGAGTGGAATACCTGGCGTTGGGCGGGGGGACGCCCGAGGAGGCAGGCGGCGCGTTCGATCGCCTGTGTGGCTATGCCAACGACGTCGGGCTGTTCGGCGAGGAAATCGACCCCGCAAGCGGCGCGGCGCTGGGCAATTTCCCGCAGGCGTTCACCCACGTCGGCCTGATCAACGCGGCGGTGTCGCTCGCCCGGCGGCTCGAGGGTGCGCCGCCCATCGAGCGCCACGTGCCGGCCCAACCCGGGCCGCAGCATGCTGAGAGGCGCGAATGAACTGGGGAAGCTGGCTCTTGTGGGGCTTCGTGGCCACGGTGGCCCAGACGACGATCATGGCCGGCAGCCAGGGGCTGCGCCTCACGCGCATGAACATTCCGTACATGCTCGGCACGATGTTCACGCCCAGTCGTGAGACGGCGACGCTGGTCGGCTTCGGCGTCCACGTGCTGAATGGATGGGTGTTCTCGCTGCTCTACGTCGCGGCCTTCCACGAGTGGGGATACGCCACGTGGTGGGCCGGCGCCGCCATCGGCGTCGTCCATGCCGCGTTCGTGTTGACGGCGGGCATGCGCGTGCTGCCCGGCCTGCATCCACGCATGGCCAGCGAGCAGCAGGGGCCGACCGTCATGCGGCAGCTCGAGCCGCCGGGCTTCCTGGCGCTCAACTACGGTTATCAGACGCCGGTGTCGGTGCTCGTCGCGCACCTGGTGTATGGGGCGATTCTCGGGGCGTTCTACGCGATGCCCTGAGGCCACCGCTCACAGTGCGTCGGCGGTGACCGCCCGTAACCGCCTGGCCGCGCGGCGGCAGCCCTCGACCAGCTCCCGGCGGCGCCCGGGCGTGACGAGCGGCGTCTGGCAGCCGTCGGTGGCGGCCTGCCGCTCGGCGATCGTCACCGCCAGCTCGCCGTCCTGATTGCGGCGCGAGGCGTCCGCGCCAATCGACAGCAGGTGCTCGACGACCTCCGCGTGGCCCCAGAGCGCGGCCAGGTGCAGCGGCGCGCCGTAGCCGACGAGCAGGTTCACCTGGTCCGGGTGCTCGCCGGCCAGCCGCCTCACATCGTCCAGGAAGCCGAAGGCCGAGGCCATGTGCAGGCTCACGTGGGCGCCGCGCGCGCGGATGTGGCGCACGAGATCCATGTGGCCCTTCTCGTTGGCCCAGCCGATCGGGGTGGCGCCGTATTCCGTGTCGGTCGCCTCCAGATCCGCCCCGCGATCGATGAGCAGGTCCACGGCGTCGCGCTGGCCGTGCACGGCCGCGTAGTGCAGCGGTGACGCGCCGCCGCGGTCCGCCCGTGCCAGCCCTGGCTCGGCATCCAGCAGCGCGCGCGCCGTCGCGACGTCGCCGGTGGTGACTGCCGTCACCAGCGCCTCTACCGTGTCGCTCATCCCACCCCCCGTCCCCAGATCCTACGCCCGGCGAGGGGCGGCGGGAAGGAGGGGGAGACATCGGGGTTCACGGTTCGCGGGTTCACAGGTTCACCAGTTCCGCCGACCGAGGGAGGATGCGTGCGGATCCGCCTCAGAAGTGACGGCCCTCCGCGCGCAGGGCGGCGGCGAGCGCGTCCATGGCGGCGACGGTCGGGGCGCCCCAGTCCGCCGCGGCGTCGTGCACGGTCTTGTTGAGGGTGAAGGCGGCAAAGCGCACGCCCTCCTGATGCGACGCCGCGAGCGCCAGGCGCAGGCGTTCGAGATGGTAGAGCGCCTTCTCCCGCCGCGCATCGGCCGGGGCCGCCTCGATCGCGGCTTCGACCTGATCCAGGGCCGTCGCAAGCGTCATCTGAACTGTGTCCGCCATGAGGTGGATCCTAGCATTGACGATTTGATCATTGACGATTGACGATTTGATCATTGACGATTGACGATTTGCCGCGGGCAGACCTGAAGGTCTGCGCTACATGCGTCGCTACACGTGTCGCGCCCTGATGTAGCGCAGGCCTTCAGGCCTGCCAACGCATTTCGCAAGGCGGAGCCCTTTTCTCTCCCCCGGTGTCCAATTCCTGCAGACGAAACACAAAGAACACAAAGAACACAAAGAACACAAAGAACACAAAGAACACAAAGAACAAAAGAACAGAAGGTCACGAGGGTCTTGAACCCCAGAACCGTGAACCGGAGAACCCGTATGCCTGCCGAGCTGTTCTGCCGCGCAACAACTCCGTCGCGGACTGCATCCCGCCGCGCGTCCGTCGTGCCCCTCACGGTGGCCGTCCACGCCGCGGCGATCGTCGCCGTCCTGATTGCGCCGCTCGTCGCCGACGTGCAGCTGCCGGAACCGCAACGGCCGCAGCTCGCCTACACGAGCGTCGATCTGCCGAAAGAGCCGCGCCTGCCGGCCACGGCGCCCACGCATGCGCAGCAGTCCACGACGGCAGCCGCGCCGACTCATGCGCGGACCGCGCCCCTCGAGCCGCCGAGCGAGATTCGGCCCGAGCACGGCATCGCGTGGACCGACGACCTGGTGCCATTTGGGCCTCCGGGCGGCTTCGACGGACGGCGTGACGGCATCGGCCCGGACGGCATCAGCCTGCCGCCGGCGCGTCCGGCGCCTGCGGCCGTACCCGTGCACGTCGGCGGCGTGATCCAGCCGCCGCGCAAGATCAAGGACGTCCGGCCGATCTATCCGGCCATCGCCCAGCAGTCACGCGTGCAGGGCATGGTGGTTCTCGACGCCCTCATCGGCGCGGACGGGCGCGTGCAGAACGTCCGCATCCTGCAGCACCAGCTGCTGCTGGACGACGCGGCGGTCGCGGCGGTGAGGCAGTGGGTGTTCGAGCCGACACGGCTGAACGGCGAGGCGGTGCCGGTCGTGATGACGGTGATGGTGGACTTCCGGTTGAACTGACGTAGGCGGCTATCAGTTGTCAGTTATCAGTTGTCAGTGGTCAGTTGTCAGTGGTCAGTTATGCCTCACTGAGAACTGAAGACTGAAGACTGAAAACTACTCAACCTTCCAGATACGTGTACCCGAGGAGGCCGGCCTCGTAGAAGCGGAGGAGGCGTCCCGACTGCTCGAGATCGATGCGCCCTTCGCGGACGGCGGCCTCGACGTCGCCGCGCATGCGGTGCAGCAGCGACTCGGCGTCGTACTCGACGTAGTCGAGCACTTCCTTGACCGTGTCGCCCTTCACCACCGCCTCGAGGACGATGTTGCCGTCGGCGTCCAGGCGGACGTGGACGGCGTGCGTGTCGCCGAACAGGTTGTGGAGGTCGCCCAGGATCTCCTGATAGGCGCCCACGAGGAACACGCCCAGCAGGTACGGGTGGCCGTTGAAGTGGTGCAGCGGCAGCGTCCGCTTCACGTCGCGCCGATCGATGAACTGGTCGATCTTGCCGTCCGAGTCGCACGTGATGTCGCCGAGCACGGCGTGCTCGTTGGGGCGCTCGTTCAGCCGGTGGATCGGCAGCACGGGGAAGAGCTGCTTGATCGCCCAGCTGTCCGGGATCGACTGGAACAGCGAGAAGTTGCAGAAGTAGGTGGACGAGAGCGCCTCGTCCAGGTTCTGCAGGTCCTCGGGGACCTCGTCCATCTGCTGCACCAGCTTCTGCAGCCGGGCGCAGATCGCCCAGTAGAGCGTCTCGGCCTGCACGCGCTGCTCGAGCGGCAGGTAGCCGCCGCTGAACAGGTTCAGCGCCATGTCGAGCGCCTGCTGCGCGTCGTGGTAGCTCTCGATGGCGTTGCGCGTGGTCACCGTGTTGAAGGTGTCCATCAGGTCGATGATCGGCTGCTCGACGTCGGCCGCCTTCGGCATCGGCGGCTGGCTGTCGGTACCGAAGCCCGACACTCCCAGGACGTTGAACACCAGGACCGAGTGGTACGCCACCACCGCGCGGCCGCTCTCCGAGACCACCGTCGGGTGCGGCACCCCGGCGTCGTCACACACGCTCTGGATGTGGTAGACGACGTCGTTGGCGTATTCCTCGAGGGTGTAGTTCGTGCTCGACTCGAAGTTGGTCTGCGAGCCGTCGTAGTCCACGCCGAGGCCGCCGCCGACGTCGAGGTACTCGAGGCCGGCGCCCGCCTTGTGCAGCTCGGTGTAGATGCGCGCCGCTTCGTTCAGCGCGTGCTTCACCACGCGGATGTTCGGGATCTGGCTGCCCAGGTGGAAGTGGAGCAGCTTGAAGCAGTCGGCCATCCCGTGTGTCTTCAGCTCCTCGAGCCCTTCGAGGATCTCGCCCACCGTGAGGCCGAACTTCGACCGGTAGCCGCCCGAGCCCTGCCACCGCCCGCCGCCCCGCGCCGCCAGCTTCACGCGCATGCCGATCGTGGGCCGCACGCCGACGCGCTGCGAGTACTCGAGGATCAGCCCGAGCTCGGTGTACTTCTCGACCACGGGGATGATGTTCCGGCCCATCTTCTGGGCGAGCATCACCGTCTCGATGTACTCGGCGTCCTTGAACCCGTTGCACATGATCGGCGTGTCGTTGGACGCCATCGCGATCACGGCGAGGAGCTCGGGCTTGCTGCCGGCCTCCAGCCCGAAGCGGTACGGCGCGCCGAAGTTCAGCACCTCTTCGACCACCTGCCGCTGCTGGTTGACCTTGATCGGGTACACACAGCAGTAGCGGCCGGTGTACTGGTGCTGGGTGATGGCCGCCTGGAACGCCTCGTGGATGTCCGCGAGGCGGTGCCGGAGGATGTCGCTGAACCGGATGAGCAGCGGCAGCATGATCCCGCGCGCCTGCAGGTCGTCGACGAGCTGCTTCAGGTCGATGGCGCGGGACGGATCCTTGGTGGGGTGGACCTGGACGTTGCCGGAGGCGTTGATCGAGAAGTAGCCCTTCCCCCAGCGTGGCACCTCGTACAGCTCGCTTGCATCGGTGACGCTCCACACTTCACCGGCGCTCATCGCCTGACGCAGGCGACTGCTCGTTGTGCTCATGGAAAATCATGATAGACGGTTTCGGCGGGGAACGAGGGGAAAAGTCAGGGGCAGGGATCTGGGGATCTGGGGATCTGGGGATCTGGGGATCTGGGGATCTGGGGATCTGGGGATCTGGGGATCTGGGGATCTGGGGATCTGGGGATCTGGGGATCTGGGGATCTGGGGATCTGGGGATCTGGGGATCCCCCAGATCCCGAGATGACCGTAATCCTTCTCGAGCATGCTGTTGCGCCGGTCCAGAGGCCGACTACAATCCTGTACCACGCCATGCCGCCGACCGACGAAATTGTGGGAACCCCGCGCCGGGCGGGGCGATCCGCCTCGCTGGAGACCAACGACCCGCGGGGCGCCACGAAGGAGATCCGCCGGCTCTCCTCGCTCATCGAGATCAGCCAGGCGCTGGCCGCCACCCTCAACCTGTCGGTGGCGCTCCCGCAGGCGCTCGACATCCTCGAACGCCATCACCGCGTCGTCCGGAGCGCCATCACGCTGCTGGACGAGGAGACGGGGGAGCTGACGATCAAGGTGTCGTCCGGCCTGAGCCCGGAAGGGCAGCGCGCCCGGTACCGGCTGGGCGAGGGCATCACCGGGCGGGTCGTCGAGAGCGGAAAGCCCATCGTGGTGCCCGAGGTGAGCCGGGAGCCCCTGCTGCTGAACCGGGCCGCCAGGCGGCACGAACGGCAGGAGCTGACGTTCATCTGCGTGCCGCTCGTGATCACCCGCAAGGTGGTGGGGGCGCTCAGCGTGGACCTGCTGTTCCGGCGGGATCGCGACTACGACCGCTCGCTGAAGTTCTACAAGCTGGTCGCGTCGATGGTGTCGCAGGCCATCAAGGTGAGCCGGATGGCCGAGGCCGAGCGGCGCCGCCTGGTGGAGGAGAACACGCACCTCAAGGACGAGCTGCGCGATCGCTTCGCCTTCCAGCACCTGATTGGGACCAGCGCGCCGATCCGCCAGGTCTACGACCAGGTGGCACAGGTGGCCCGCACCAACACCACCGTGCTGGTGCGCGGCGAGTCGGGCACCGGCAAGGAGATGATCGCGCACGCGGTCCACTACAACTCGGCCCGCGCGCGGAAGCCCTTCATCAAGGTGAGCTGCGCGGCGCTGCCCGAGTCGCTGATCGAGTCGGAGCTGTTCGGCTACGAGCGCGGCGCGTTCACCGGCGCCCACGGCCAGAAGAAGGGCCGGTTCGAGCTGGCCGACGGCGGCACGCTGTTCCTCGACGAGATCGGCGACCTGACCCTGACCACGCAGGTGAAGCTGCTGCGGGTGCTCCAGGAGCGCGAGTTCGAGCGGCTGGGGGGCACGCAGAGCGTCCGCGTGAACGTGCGGCTGATTGCCGCCACCCACCGCCCGCTCGAGAAGCTGATCGGGGAGAGCCTCTTCCGGGAGGACCTGTTCTACCGCCTGAACGTGTTCACCGTGTACGCGCCCGCCGCTGCGCGAGCGGAAGCCCGACATCATGCTCCTCGCGGACCATTTCCTCGAGAAATACTCGACCGAGCACAGCAAGTCGATCAAGCGGATCTCGACGCCGGCCATCGACATGCTCACCAGCTATCACTGGCCGGGCAACGTCCGCGAGCTCGAGAACACCATCGAACGGTCCGTCCTGGTGTGCGACGGCGCCGTCATCCACGCCCACCACCTCCCGCCGACGCTGCAGACCGCGGAAGCGTCCGACACCGTCTCGCGCGTGGCGCTGTCGGAAGCCGTCTCGGCGTTCGAGAAGGACCTGATCCTGGACGCGCTCAAGTCCACCCGCGGCAACCGCGCCCGCGCCGCCAAGCTGCTCGCCACGACCGAGCGCATCCTGAACTACAAGGTCCGGAAGTACGACATCGACGCGGGGCGCTTCCGGTAGTCATTGAGGATTGGTCATTGACGATTGACGATTGAAGGGCTTCCTTAATTTCCTACACGTTTGTAACCCTCGCCGGCCCCTTCTTACATCGTTGTCCCCTTCCATGGGGGCGTTGTCGACAGCCCCGCAGGGGACATTCACGCCGAATTTGCGCGTGGTCGGTCCAGTTTCACGGTTTGGCCGGGGTTGGTACGGCCCGTGCTCCGGCGGCACTCCGACGGGACTCATTTCGGCCTTCCCACGGAGGACTGACACGATGCGAGCAGGAGCGGGCCCGACGGGCTTCGTGAAGTGGACGACTGGCTGTGTGGCGGCGCTGCTGGTGATGGCCGCGGCGCCCCCGGTGCGGGCGGCCGACGATCCGGCCGCAAGCGGACAGCCGGCGACGCCGGCCCCCGCGGGCTTCTCTCCGGCCGCCATCGCGCTGGCCGCCTCGGGCATCGGTGGCACGAGCGCCGCCGCGGACCAGACCGAGGATCCGGCGCCGGCGCCCGACTTCCTCCACAGCCTCGAAGTCTCCGGCCTGGTGGACGGCTACTACATGTGGTCCTTCAACAAGACGGATCCGCAGCTCTACAACTTCAACGTCAACCACAACAACTTCAGCCTCAGCTACGTGGAGCTGGCCCTCGGCAAGCCGGTCAGCGAGCAGAGCCGCGCCGGCTTTCGCGTGGACTTCGGCGCCGGCGATACCGCGAACCTGGTGAACTCGTTCGAGCCGGGCGGCCCCGACTACCTGAAGTACGTGCAGCAGGCCTACGTGTCGTACCTGGTGCCCGCGGGGTCCGGCCTGACGGTGGACTTCGGCAAGTTCGTCACCCCGATTGGCGGCGAGGTGATCGAGGCCAAGGACAACTTCAACTACTCGCGCGGCATCCTCTTCGCGTGGGCGATCCCCTACTACCACATGGGCGCGCGCGTCGGGTACGCCGTGAACGACAAGGTGTCGGTCACCGGCTTCCTGGTGAACGGCTGGAACGACGTCATCGACAACAACGACGCCAAGACCGTCGCGGGCTCGGTGACCTTCAAGCCGAACGACAAGACCTCGATCATCGGCAACTACATGGTCGGCAAGGAACAGACCCCCGACGACGGCACCCGCAACCTCTTCGACCTCGTCGTCAGCTACAGCGCGACCGACAAGGTGAGCGTGCTCGGCAACGTCGACTACGGGCACGACAAGCTCGGCAGCGACGGCGTGGACTGGAGCGGCGTGGCCCTGGGCCTCAAGTACCAGGCGAACGATGTCTGGGCGTTCTCGCCGCGCTACGAGATCTTCAAGGACAGCGACGGGTTCTCGACCGGCGTCGTGCAGACCCTGCAGGAAATCACGCTGACCGGCGAGTACAAGGCGCCTGCCGGGCTGCTCGCGCGGATCGAGTTCCGCAACGACTTCTCGGACGAGAAGTTCTTCGAGAAGGACAACGGCTCGCTGTCGAAGACGCAGCCGACGTTCACGGTGGCGCTCATCTACTCATTCTCTTCACATTGATGATTGATCATTGACGATTGACGATTGAAGAGCATTGCGAGGGGTTCCAATCGTCAATCGTCAATCGTCAATCGTCAATCGTCAATGGTGAATGGCGAGCGAAGCGAGCACAGCGTCGTAGTCGTACGGCAGTTCCAGGGGGCGGTTGGCGTGGTGGGACGTGATGCCCGCCAGCCGCTCCTCGTGATAGCCGATCTTGAAGTCCGCGAACTTCAGGCCGTTGGCCGTGGAAATGACGACCACGCGCGCGCCGCGCTGGATGTCGCCGCGTGCGACGAGCTTCTTCAGCACCGCCAGCGCCACCCCCGTGTGCGGGCAGTTGAACATCCCGGTCAGGTCGGCCTCCGCGGCCGCGTCGGCCAGCTCCTGCTCGGTGGCCTGCTCCACGATCCCGTGGTAGCGCTGCAGGGTGCGGACGGCCTTCCGCACCGACACCGGGTTGCCGATCTGAATGGCTGAGGCCAGCGTCGGCTTCGCGGTGATTGGCGCGAAGGTCCAGTTCCGCTGGTAGGCGCGGTAGAGCGGGTTGGCGGCCTCGGCCTGCGCGACGACGATTCGGGGGTGCTTCGAGGTGATGCCGACCGCCTCGAGCATGTCGAACCCGGCGCCGAGCGCGCTGACGTTCCCGAGGTTGCCGCTCGGGATGATCACCACGTCGGGCACCTGCCAGTCGAACTGCTGGACGATCTCGATGGCGACGGTCTTCTGCCCCTCGAGCCGCAGGCTGTTCATGGAGTTGGCCAGGTAGACGCGCCCCTCGCCGGCCAGGCGCTTCACGATGGCCATGCACCCGTCGAAGTCGGTATCGAGCGACAGCACCTTCGCGCCGTTGGCGAGCGGCTGCACGAGCTGCGCGGTGGTGACCTTGCCCCGCGGCAGGATGACGACGGCCGGGATGCCGGCCGCGGCGGCGTAGGCGGCCAGGCTCGCCGAGGTGTCGCCCGTGGATGCGCACGCGACGGCCTCGATCGAGCTGCCGTCGGCCATCATCTGCTTCACCATCGACACGAGCACCGTCATGCCGAGGTCCTTGAACGACCCGGTGTGCGAGTTCCCGCACTGCTTGACCCAGAGGTCGCTCAGCCCGAGCGACCGGCCGAAGCGCTCGGCCCAGAACAGGTTCGTGCCCCCCTCGTCCATCGACACGATGTGCTCGTCGCGGACCTCGGGGCAGACCCACTCCTTCTTGCCCCAGACCGACGATCCGTACGGCCACGTCGTGCGCTTGTAGCGCTCGTCGAACAGCCGCATCCAGGCCGCGGCGCTCCGGTCGCGCAGCGCCTCGATGTCGTGGGACACCTCGAGCAGGTCGCCGCACGTGGGGCAGCTGTAGAGCGGCTGGCCCAGGGCATGCTCGCCCGGGCACCCGGCGATGCAGCGGAAAACGGCGCGGTAGGGCATGGAAGACTTTAACCTGATGTGCGGGGTGCTGGGTGCTGGGGTGCTGGGTGCGGTGCTGGGTGCTGGGTGCTGGGTGCGGTGCTGGGTGCTGGGTGCCGTGCCGGGTGCTGGGTGCGGTGCTCGATCCAGTCAGCTGTCTGCGCGCCGGCGGCCTACTGGCCAACGGCTACCGGTTCGGACGATGCCGTGTGGCACTGCACCCCGCACCCGGCACCTCGCACGGCACCCCGCACCTCGCACGGCACCCCGCACCTCGCACGGCACCCGGCACCTCGCACGGCACCCGGCACCCGGCACCTCGCACGGCACCCAGCACCCCAGCACCCAGCACCTGGCACTCGGGCGCTCAGGCCTCAGGCCTCAGGCCTCAGGCGCTCAGGCCTTTACCACCTTCCGCTTCCTGTTGCTGAACTCCGGCGCCTCGCGCATGCAGGTGCCGAGGATCCCGAGCGACTTGGCGAACGCGGCCAATCCCACGCGCGTGAGCTCGGCGGCATCGGTGCCGACGTCGGGGTACCCGCTGGCGTCCGGCCTCACCGTCTCCCAGTTGCGGAACAGGCGGCCCCACTCGCTCGCGAGCACCTTGCGCATCATGTGCTTCGCTTTCAGCGGGTACCACAGGCTGTCGTGATAGACGACGCTCGCCATGTAGGCCCAGGGCGCCAGCACGGTCTTGAGCGACCACTCGATGGGCGTCTTCAGCGGGCCCCAGTAGATCCTGTGCTGCATGCGCGAGGCGAACGTCATCTTCCGGAACGGCCCGTCGAAGTGCCAGTTCTCGCCCGCCGCCGACTGGTCGCCGACCAGCTCGATCTCGCGCGGGTCGCCGCAGCCGAGCCCGGCGTCGTGCGCCAGGCGGATGAACTTGATCTGCAGCGGGTCGAAGCCCATGAGCCTGGCGGCCACCGCGTCGATCGCCACCTGATCGGCGCTTGCCAGGATCACGTTCTTCACGTGCGGCACCATGCAGCGCGGGCCCGGGCCGTCGCCGGCGAACGTCCCGTCCATCACCGCGAACACCCCGCGGTGGATCTTCTTCTGGATCATCAGCAGGTCCACCAGCGTCTCGTGGATCACCGGGTGCGTCCAGTGCCGGTGCTCGTTCAGCAGCCCGCCGAACGCGTTCTTCATCGCGCCGGTGGTCGTCGTGAACACGTGCGTCTTCACGGTGGGCAGGTGGACGATGTTCTCGCCGATGAACCGGCGGGGAATCATGAAGCCCTTCGGGTAGACCTCGTTCAGGCAGAGGAACTTCTTCGTCAGGTCGCCCACCGCGTCGTGGATGCCAATCCACTCCTCGCCCTCGTACAGGTGCACGTTGCGAAGGCCGTGCGCCTGGACGACGTTGAGCTGCTTGTTCTCGCGCTCGCCGAGGTGCGCGTCGATCACGACCGTGCGGTTGTGGCAGGCGTGCATCAGGGACGGATCGTACCCGTCGGCCTGCATCGCCCGGATCACGCCCTCGAGCTGCCACGGCGTCGTCGAGCTGCCGGGGAAGAAGAAGTGCCAGGAGATGTTCACCTTGAGCGCCGTGTCGGCATCTTTCGCGACGACGTCCTGGTAGCCCGCCAGGTTCATCACCTGGTGATAGTCGCGCAGGACCGTCGCCGGCGAGGTGCGGAGCACGGCCACCTTCGATTTCGGCATCGGTACCATTGTAGTGGACGCCGGGAACAAGTAGTAGACATTCTACGTCCAAGGCCGTAGAGTCTCTACACCCATGGCCAAGACCCCCGACGACGCGCGGCTCGAACTGCTCCAGGGCACCCTCGACATGCTCGTGCTCCGGACGCTGCAGTGGGGGCCCAGGCACGGCCACGGCATCGGCCAGGCGATCCGCACGCAGTCCGACGACCTGCTCAAGGTCGAGACCGGCTCGCTCTATCCGGCCCTCCATCGGCTCGAGAAGCGCGGCTGGCTCAGGTCCGAGTGGGGCGTCAGCGAGGCGAACCAGCGGGCGAAGTACTACCGGCTGACGGCCGCCGGCAAGGCGCAGCTGGTGCGGGAGCAGGACCGCTGGTCGCAGCTGGTCCACGCCATCGGCCGCATCATGAACCCCGCCCCGGCGGGAGAGGAGTAGCGCATGCGACCCGACGATCGCGAGCTCGACGACGAGATCCGGGGACACCTCGCCATCAGCGTGCAGGAACGGATCGAGCGCGGGGAGGATCCGGAAGCCGCCCGCCTGGCCGCGCTGCGGGAATTCGGGTACATCCCGGCCGCGCGCGACTCGATGCGGCGGGTCTGGCACAGCCGCTATGCCGATGCGGCGGCCGCGCTCGGCCGCGATCTCCGGATTGCGGTGCGCTCCCTGCGCCGCGCGAAGGGCCTGACGGTGGCGGTCGTCGCGACGCTGGCGCTTGGTGTGGGCGCCAATGCGGCGATCTTCAGCGTCGTGCGCGCCGTGCTCCTGCGGCCGCTCGTCAATCGCGACGCAGATCGCATCGTCTATCTCCGGCAGAGCGCGCCCGGCATCGGGGCCGAGAACACGACGTTCTCGATCCCCGAGATCGCCGATCTCGAAGCCCGCCTCACCACGATCCGCGGGTTCGGCGACTTCTCCACCGCCGAATTCACGATTCTCGGGCTCGGCGAGGGGCCCCGCGTCGTCAAGGCGGGAGTGGTCAACGGCGCGTTCTTCGGCGCGATGGGCCTGCGGCCGGTGCTTGGCCGTCTGCTCACGCCGGCCGACGATGGTCCGGCCGCGGCGGGTGCGGTCGTGCTGACGCATCGCTTCTGGACGAGCGCCTTCAACGCCGATCCGGGGGTCGTCGGCCGCAGCATCCGCCTCGGGCCCGGCACGGCGACCATCGTCGGCGTGCTGGAGCCGTCGGTGCCGTATCCGGCCGACACCGAGGTCATCGCCAACGTGGTGACCAGCCCGCATCACCTGAGCGCCACGATGACCACGAGCCGCACGCACCGGATGACGGAGCTCTTTGGCCGCCTCGCGCCCGGCGCCTCGCTCGACGAGGCCCGCGCGGAGGTCCAGTCCGTGCACGCGGCGATGATGAAGGCGCATCCCGAGGCGTACGCGTCGAATGCGCACGTGCAGGTCAGCGTCACGCCGCTCCGGGATCAGATTGCCGGGCCGGCCCGGACGGTGCTCTGGCTGCTGCTCGCCGCCGCGGCCGTGGTGTTCGTCATCGCCTGCTCGAACGTCGCGAATCTGATCCTCGCGCGCTCGGTCCGCCGGGAGGGCGAGCTGGCCGTGCGCGCCGCGCTCGGCGCGGGCACGGCCGCGCTGCGGCGGGTGCTGCTGGCCGAGAGCCTGCTCCTCTGCGGGGCGGGCGCCGTGCTTGGCGTCGCGTTGTCGCGGCCGCTGTTCGCCGTCGTGGCCCGGTATGCCGCGCGCTTCTCGGTCCGCGCCGCCGGGGCGTCGGTCGACGCGAGCGTGCTCTGGGTCGGCGCGGGCCTGGCGATCGTGGCGGCCGTTCTGCTGGCGTACGTCCCGCGACTGCCCACGCCCCGCGCGCCGTCTGGTCTCGGGCTCGCCACGGGGGGGCCCCGCATCACGCCCGGCACCAACCGGCGGCTGCGGCTGTTCGCGACCGCGCAGATCGCGTTCTCGTTCGTGCTGCTCGCCGGTGCCGGCATGGTGGTGCGCACGCTCCTCGCGCAGCAAACGGCGGCGACGGGCATGGACGTGCGGCACGTGCTCGTGTTCGACGTGCCCACCGCCGCCACCGGCGTCGGCGATCCGACGCCGGCCGCGTACTACCAGGAAATGACGCGCCGCGTCGGCCGGCTGCCGGGCGTTGCCGCCGTCTCCGTGGGCATCGTTGCGCCCTGGCGTGATGCGGGCACGATGCCGAGCTTGCAGTTCAGCGTCGACGGTGGCCTGCCGCTCGCCGACACCGAGGCGCCGCATGCCCGATTCCGCGTGGTCGGACCTCGGTTCTTCGCCGTGCTGGGAGTGCCGCTAATCGCCGGGCGAGACTTCACCAATGACGACCGCGCCGGGCAGGAATTCGTGACGATCGTCAGTGAGACGCTCGCGGAGCGGATGTTCCCGCACGGGGAGGCGCTCAACCATCACCTGTCGTGGGTGGACCCGGTCTCGGGACACCGCGTTCCGTGCCGGATCATCGGCGTCGTGGCTGACATCGACGACGAAAACGTGGTGCCGGGACCGGCGATGACGATCTACCTGGCAGTCCCCCAGGTGGGCTACGCGCAGCGGCTGTTCGTCCACGCGACGGGCGACCCGTACGCGCTCGTGCCGCCCGTGATTCGGGTGATCCGCGAGCTGAAGGCCGAGCAGGCCGTCGAGCGCGCCGCGACGCTCGAGGACGTGCGGGCGACAGTGCTGTCGCCCGAGCGGATGAACGCCTTCGTCTTCTCGGGATTCGCGGGCATCGGGCTGCTGGTGACGGCCGTCGGCGTCGCCGGAGTGCTGGCGTTCTCGGTCAGCGCGCGGACGCGCGAGTTCGGCGTGCGGCTGGCGATTGGCTCGGCGCCCTCGCGCCTGCTGGCCCGCGTGCTGGCCGAGGGCGTGCTCATCGCGGCCATCGGGATCGCGGCCGGCGCGGCCGGCGGCTACGGGCTCGCGGCCCTGGCGTCCCAGTTCGTCGCGGGGGTGGCGTTGCCGGGCGCCCTGCCGGCGACGGGCGCCGCGCTCGTGCTCATCGCCGCCGCCGTCGTCGCGTCGGTGACGCCGGCCGCGCGCGCCTCGCGCGTGGACGTCGTGCAGGCGCTCCGCTCGGAGTAGGGCGGGCAATTGACGATTGACGATTGACGATTGATCATTGACGATTGACGCATCGAGCGCGGGTGACGCCGGACGGGGGACCCCCGCCGCGCGGAACGCTAGTGAGCACGGTGGGGGTGGACGGCGGCAGGACCCGCGCGACGCGCGGTCATCGTCATTGACGATTGACCTCACTCTCCTTTCGGCCGCGTCCAGATCCACCCGGCCACGCCCATGGCGAGCAGGCCGACCAGGCTGCGTGCGAGGAGCCGGCCGCGCCGGGGAGCCGGCGTGCCCTCCACGATGCGCTTCCACGCGTCCAGCTGTTCAGGAGAGGTTGTCGAGTGCGGTGGCGTGTCCGGCATCCGCTTCGCCGACCGCCTCGTGCCGTCGTCCTGCGCCGGCGAATTGATCCACCGCTTGAGGAAGGCGAACGCTTCCGACCCGCACGCCGGACACTCGCGTTCGTCGTGGATTTCCTCGCAATCCAGACACAGGCGTGCATCGTCTAACCGCATATGGCCCCCTCTATGCATTGTAGTGGGGCCGAGTGGTCATGGATAGGTTGCGCGCGTCGTTGCCGGTTCTGCTCGTGGTCGCGCTCGTCTGGCCGGCGGTGGCGCCGGTTTGCGCGCGCGACGATGCGGCCGCTGCCCGATCCGCAGGCAGTTTGCCCGGCATGTACGGGACCGGCTCAGCCAGATCGTGGAGCAGCGGGCCGCCTACGTGTACATGGAACGCCGGCAGGAGGTGGACGTCAGCAAGCTCGGCGGCGTGTCGAATGGCGCCGTCAAAGTGTACGAAGTCCATCCATCCGAGGACCCGGGCAACACCTGGAAGCGGTTGATCTCGGTGGACGGCGTGCCGCTCTCCGAGGAGGAGCTCGCGCGGAACGACGCGAAGCACCGCCGCGACCTGCTGGAGCGCACGGGCAAGTCAGCCGCGGATCGCGAGCGCGAGGCCGCCGAGGCGCGGCGCGACGAGCAGGCGTCCATCGAGGACGTGTTCCGCGTCTACCGGATCGAGCTGGTCGGGCGCGAGGAGCTGAACGGCTATCCGACCATCGTGGCGACGCTCGAACCGCGGCCGGACGTCGCGCCGCGCACGGACCAGGGAAAGCTGATGAAGAAGTTCCGGGCGCGCGTCTGGGTCCACGAGACGGCCTACGAGGTGGTGAAGGTGGACCTTCAGGGGGTGGACGATCTCACCTACGGCTGGGGCATCGTCGGGCGCGTGCACAAGGGGGCGAAGATCACCTACGAGCGGCGGCGCGTGGAGGGCGACGTGTGGCTGCCGGCGCGCCAGCGGCTGAAGGCCACCGGGCGGACGCTGCTGTTCCGGACGTTCTCGATCGACACGCTGACGGAGTGGTTCGGGTATCGCCGCCGCGGCGAGGTCGGCAGCCGGTAGTCGCCCGTCCGGGCGCGCGTCGCGCGCCTCGCGCGGGTCCTGCCGCCGTCCACCCCCACCGTGCTCACTGGCGTTCCGCGCGGCGGGGGTCCCCCGTCCGGCGTCACCCGCGCTCGGGTTGCGGCGCGTCGAGCTCGCGTGTAGCGCAGACCTTCAGGTCTGCCCGCGCGGCAGTTGGCAGGCCTGAAGGCCTGCGCTACATCCTCAGCCCCCAGATCCCCAGATCCCCAGATCCCCAGATCCCCAGATCCCCAGCCCCCAGATCCCCAGCCCCCCAGATCCCCCAGATCCCCAGATCCCCAGATCCCCAGATCCCCAGTCCTCCTACCCCCCTCCGAGTCGCCTGGCAATCGAGTCGACGTCGTATACGCACCCGCCCCACGCGCCGCCGCTGACGTTCTGCAGCACCGCCCAGAGGCGCGTGGCGGCTGGCAGGTCCGGGTCGGGGGCGAGGTCCGCCCGCTGCGGACGCGCCGCCAGCGCGGCGTCGGCCGGGACGTCCTGGCCATCAGGGCCCGGCTCGACGAGGTCGATCGTGCCGTCCAGGCGCCGGCGATCCACGATCACGCGGACGCGGTCGCCGTCGCGCAGACGGCCGATGGGACCGCCGGCCAGCGCCTCGGGCCCGATGTGGCCGATGCACGCGCCGGTGGAGACGCCCGAGAACCGCGCGTCGGTGAGCAGGGCGACCTGGCGGCCGACGTCCAGGTATTTCAGCGCCGAGGTGACCTGGTACACCTCCTCCATCCCCGCGCCGAGCGGCCCGCGGCCGATGAGGACCATCACCTCGCCGGCACGGATCCGGTCGTCGCCGCGGCTCTTGATGGCGGCAATGGCCGCGCGCTCGCTGGTGAAGACGCGCGCCGGCCCCGTCAGGCGGTAGACGCCGTCGGCCCCGACGACGGACGGATCGATCGCGGTGGACTTGATCACCGCGCCGTCGGGTGCCAGGTTGCCCGACACGAAGCAGACGGTGCTGGTGAGACCGCGGCGGGCGGCCTCGGACGGGCTCATGATCACCGCGTCCGGATCGACGCCGTCCATCTGCCGCAGGCGCGCGCGCAGCGCGGCGCGGCGATCGGATCCTTCCCACCAGTCCAGCACCTCGCCCACCGTGCAGCCGGCCACGGTCATCGCCGTGGTGTCGATGAGGCCCTCCCGCCGCAGGTGCAGCATGACTTCGGGTACGCCACCGGCCAGGTACACGCGAATCGTCGGATGCGGCCCGTTGGGCAGGACGTCCACCAGCCGCGGCACCCGGCGGTTGACGTCCAGCCAGTCGGCGGCCGTCGGGCGCGCGAGCCCCGCCGCGTGCGCGATGGCGGGCACGTGCAGCAGCAGGTTCGTGGACCCTCCCACCGCGGCGTGGACGGTCATCGCGTTCCGGATGGCGGCGTCGGTGAGGATCGCGCTCGACGGGATGCCGTGCGCCACCAGATCGGCGGCGGCCCGTGCCGATCGGCGGGCGACGTCGGTCCAGATCGGCTGGCCTGACGGTGCGAGCGCGGCGTGCGGCACGGTGAGGCCGAGCGCCTCGGCGACCACCTGCGACGTCGCGGCCGTGCCCAGGAACTGGCAGCCGCCGCCCGGCGACGCGCAGGCGCGGCACCCGAGCTCGGCGGCCTCCTCGAGCGAGATCTGCCCGTACGCATAGCGCGCGCCGACCGTCTGGGCGGCGCCGGCATCCACGCCGTTGGTCGGCGGCAGCGTGACCCCGCCGGGAATGGCGACCACCGGCAGGTCGCGGCAGGCGGCCAGCGCCATCAGCATGGCCGGCAGGCCCTTGTCGCAGGTGGCGACGCCGAGCACCGCCTTCCGCGTGGGCAGCGATCGGATCAGCCGCCCGAGGACCAGGGCCGCGTCGTTTCGATAGGGCAGGCTGTCCATCATGCCGGTCGTGCCCTGCGTGCGCCCGTCGCACGGGTCGGTCACGAAGCCGGCAAACGGGATCAGGCGCGCGGCACGCAGTGCCTCGGCCGCCGCGCGGACCAGCAGCCCCACCTCCCAGTGCCCCGTGTGGTAGCCGAGGGCCAGCGGCGTGCCGTCCGGCTCCCGCACGCCGCCCTGCGTGCTGAGGATGAGCGCTTCGGCGCGCCGGAGCTCGGCCGGCTGCCACCCCATGCCGACGTCCTGGGTCCAGCCGAACACGTCGCCGCTCGGCCTGGTGAGCAGGTCCGACGGCTCCAGCGGCAGCGCCCCGGCGGGCCCGGGCTGGGCGGTGACGACGTCGTAGAGCGAGGAGTCGTCGCTGTCGAAGACTGTCACGGTTACAAGGGTAAACCCACGGGACTGTCCTGCGACGTGCTGAGTGCTGGGTGCGGGGTGCGGGGTGCGGTGCTGAGTGCTGAGTGCTGGGTGCTGGGTGCGGTGCTGGGTGCGGTGCTGGGTGCTGAGTGAGCACCTGCCCGACCGGACATATCGATGACACGTTGTTGAGGTTCCGGTCTTCGTTTCTCTTCTCACCATTTTGACGAGCACCGCTGGGCGGGCATTTCCACGGAACGCCTTGATGCCTGACGCACTATCTGCGCTCCCCGCCTGGCGGCAGCAAGCCCGACGACGCGGCGACTCATCGCAATGGGACGGGGCGCAAGACGGTCCTCACCGACGACGGCTCCCTCAGGATTGACGTGCCGTGCCTGATCGGGAAACACGAGCGCCGATTCAGCGGTTTCGACGGCAAGATCCTCGCGTTGTAGGCGCGCGGGATGACCGTGCGCGTGGCAGACCCGGCCGCTTGAAAATCATCAAGACGCGCGGCCATTTTCCGACCGACGATGCCGCGACGAAACTGATTTGGCTCGCCCTTCGCAACATCACGGCCAAATGGGAGGCCAGCGCCGATGGGCGTGCCGCAACGCCAGCCCCGGCTCCGGTTCCACCTCATAGCCGGCCACGCGTTGATCCATGGGGCAGCGCTCCGTCCAAGGCACCTGATCGCCCTTGAGATCTGTTACCCATGTGTCCGGTCCAGAACTCCCAGCGCCGGACGCGGCATCCGGCACCTGACGCGGCCGCCCAGCACCTGACGCGGCATCCGGCACCTGACGCGGCCGCCCAGCACCTGACGCGGCATCCGGCACCTGACGCGGCCGCCCAGCACCTGACGCGGCACCCAGCACCTGGCGCCGCACCCAGCACCGACGCCGCACCCAGCACCGCACCTCGCACCCGGCACTCCGCACGGCACCCGGCACCCAGCACCCAGCACCCAGCACTGGGCGTTCTTCCCAAGCGTTATTGTTGAGCTTGACAGTTCCCGACCTTGTCCCTACCGTCTGTGCATCGCGTTCGGGATGCGTGCGTCGAGTGGTCGTACCAGCTCCGCCGCCGGCGTTGCCCGCGTCACCCCAGCATGCGAGTGCCTTCAGCAAGCGGTCAGCCGGCGCACGGGTCCCCCCTCGAGTCCTGCCGGAGCCAGGCCATGACCGACGTCCGCGAGCTGGCGTCTCGCCTGGCCCGCGCGCGGCAGCCCGTGCTCGTGACGGGCGAGAACGGCGTCTGCAAGGGCCTCATCGCACGCCTCGTGCACCTGCGGTCTTCCCGGTCCGAGGGCCCGTACATTCCCCTGGGGATTGTCGGGCAGCCCGCGCCCACCCTTTCGCTGCGCCTGTTCGGCGAGCTGCCGGGCGAGGTGGCCACGACCTCCGCGCGGCTTGCGTCCGCTTTCTCCCGTGCGCACGGCGGCACGCTGTTCCTCGACGAAGTGGGGGAGCTGCCGCTGGAGCTGCAGGCCCGCCTGCTGCGCGCGATCGAGGACGGCGTCCCGGGGCCCGACAACAAGCCCGCCAGCGTGCGCATCGTCTGCTCGACCTCGCGCGATCTCACGGACCTGATTGCCGCCGGGCGCTTCCGCGAGGACCTGCTCTTCCGCATCGCGGCCGCGCGCGTGCACGTGCCGCCCCTGCGCGATCGCCGCGAGGACGTGCGGCCGCTGGTGCACTGGGTGATGGCGCAGCAGCCCCGCCAGGTCACGCTGACCGAGGCGGCGTGGATCGCCCTCGAGCACTACTACTGGCCCGGCAACCTGCGCGAGCTGACCACGGTGGTGGAGCAGATCGCCGAATTCTCTGCAGGCGACCAGGCTGGTGTTGACGACCTGCCGGAAGCGCTCCGCGGGTACGCCGGCGGGAGTGTGCGGCCGGTCCACGAGCGGCGCCGCCACATTGCCGACGATCTGTTCACGGGCCTGGTGGACGGGCGCTACCAGTTCTGGCGCGACGTGTACGAGATGTTCATGCGGCGCGATCTCACGCGTGCCGATCTGCGCGGGATCGTCGAGCGCGGCCTGGTGGCGACCGCGGGCAGCTACCGCTCGCTCCTGCTCCTGTTCGGCATGCCGGAAGGCGACTACAAGCGGCTGCACAACTTCCTGGCCGCCCACGACTGCGCGCTCGACTTCCGGCCCTTCCGCCTGCGCCGCCCGATCGGGCTCCTCCCCCCGCCGGCGGCGCTGCTCGCGCGCCGCCCGATGTGAGCGTGCGCTTACAGTTCCGTAAGGGCTTTCTGACCGGCGGCAGAGTTCTGGACGGCACGTGTCAGAGTTCACTTTCGGAACAGAAAGCCAGACTTCCACGCGATTTCCGCCGTTTTCCGGCGGGAGCGGACCCGAAGAATTCCACGGCCCAGGTAGGCATCGCGCTTGCTCAACACCTGGGTGCCTGCCCCCGGCCAGACGTCCGTCCCGGGGGGCCGCGGCCAATCGGGGCGCACGAGCCCGCGCAGGTGTGGAGGTCCGCGTGAGAACCGACTCGTTGCCGCCGGTGCCATCCGAGCAGGAGACCGCCGGCGCCAGTTCCCCGACGCTCGTGTACGCGAGCCCGCAGATGCGCGAGATCCTCTCGCTCAGCGGCCGCGTCGCCAGCGGTGACGCGAAGGTGCTCATTACCGGCGAGAGCGGCGTCGGCAAGGACCTGATCGCCCGCGAGATCCACGCGCGATCGCCGCGCGCCGCCCGCGCGTTCGTTGCCGTCAACTGCGCGGGCCTCACCGAGACGCTGCTCGAGTCGGAGCTCTTCGGCCACGTCAAGGGGAGCTTCACCGGCGCGTATCGCGACAAGCCCGGCAAGCTGCAGCTCGCGAACCGTGGCACGCTGTTCCTGGACGAAGTGGGCGAGATGAGCCTGCGCATGCAGGCGCTGCTGCTGCGGTTTCTCGAGAACGGGGAAATCCAGGCCGTCGGTGCCGACAACGCCCGCTCCACGGTGGACGTCCGCGTCGTCGCGGCGACGAACCGGAGCCTGAACGACATGGTGGCCAGCGGGCAGTTCCGCGAGGACCTGCTGTACCGGCTGCGCGTGATCCACATCCACGTGCCGCCGCTGCGCGAGCGCAAGGAAGACGTCCGCGTGCTGGTCGAGCACCTGGCCGCGAAGGCCTCGCGCCCCGTGCAGTTCTCGGAAGAGGCGCTCCGGATGCTCGAGCGCTACCGGTGGCCCGGCAACGTCCGCGAGCTGCAGAACGTGGTGGAGCAGTCGCTGTGGATGGCCAACGGCACCATCGTCGACGTCTCGCACCTGCCGCCGTCGGTGCAGGCCTCGGTCGACCAGGTGCTGCCGGTGAAGGAGCGCCGGCGCCAGGTGGGCGACGAGCTGTACCAGGCGCTCGTGACCGGCGGTTACTCGTTCTGGGAGCACATCCACCCGCTGCTCCTGCAGCGCGACATCACGCGGCACGACATGCGCGAGCTGGTGCGCCGCGGGTTGTCCACGACACGGGGGAACTACCGGTCGCTGCTCCGGCTGTTCGGCATGCCGTCGTCGGACTACAAGCGGTTCCTCAACTTCCTGGCGGCCCACGACTGCAACGTGGACTTCCGGGCGTTCAGGAACGGCACGGCGCCGGCCGGGCCGACGCGCGCGCCGCGGCTGCTGCCGCCGCTCGCCGAGCAGGGCGGAGTGGAGAAAACTGCGTAGGGGGCAGCGGCCCACGCGCCCACTGGCAGGCCTGAAGGCCTGCGCTACACGAGGGCGCTGCACGAAAAGGCCTCGGCAATTGACGATGTGGATACACCACTTTGGTAATCTGCGTCGGAACGTGGCACTGTAAGGGACGAAAACGGGTATGTTGTCACTCGCCGATCTGCGCGCCAGGAACGTCCACCCGGTCTGGCAGGAGGCCGTCGCTGTGGTGCAGGAGCTCGTGCAGGGCGCCCTGGCCGCCGACGGCTCGTTGCCCGACCTGGAGCACGTGGCCCTGATTCCGAACGGGGACGTCGTCGCGCTGCCCGGCAGCGTGGCGGAGGGCAATCCGGTACGGCACGCGGCGTTGATGCTGCGGGTCATGCTCGACGGCACTCCCGTGCCGCCCGAGCTGGACGCCTTCGTCTCGCGGAACACGGCAGAAGCGCCGAAGTGCCAGGATCTGGGGGACTTCGCCCGGAACCTGTCGTTTTTCGAGCGGCCGGGACGTCGCGCCGACGTCGAGCGGCTGGTGGAGCGTGCGATGGCTGCCGAGCAGAGTACGCGCGCGGAAGAAGAACTGCAGAAGCTCAAAGATCGCACGCTGGAGGCGACCGTCTCGATGCAGGCGCCGCCCGAGATGTTCGCCGTGCCCGAGCGGAAGCGCAACCCCGTGCTGGGCTTCGCTGTCGCGGCGATCCTGCTCGCGGTCGTCGTGGCCGTGCCGGTGTGGTGGTGGAACACGCGAACGGTGGCTCCCCAGCTTCCCGTCGCCCCGGGCGCGGCCGCCGCGGTACCCGCGGAAGCCGCGCCGTCTTTGTCCACGCAAACCGCTCAGGGATCCGCCGAAGCGCCCGCCGCCCCCGGCGAAGCTCCGGCGGCGGGTGCGAAGGAGGGCGAACCGTCGTTCCTGGACCGCACGGCCGCCGTGTTGCGGTCGGCCATGAGCCGGCTGGTATCGGCCGCATCACCGACCGAGGTCATTCCCGCGCCGGCGGCCGAAGTACCTGCTCCCGCTGCGGCGCCGATCAATCACGCCCGTCGCCGCCGGCCGATCCAGACCTCGCCCGCCACGGCGCCTGCAATGGCGAACATGGCGCCCAGGGCACCGGTCTCCGAGCCGGTGCGCGCGGCCATCGTCACGCCGGCAGCCGACTCCGTGCCGGCGCCCGTTGACGAGACCATCTACACGCGCGCGGACGCGACCGTGGATCCGCCGGTGCTGGTCCGCCCCGTCCTCCCGAAGGAACCCCCTCCCGGCGTCCCGCTCGATCAGATCGGGACGATGGAGGTGGTGGTGGACGAGCAGGGCGACGTGGAGCAGGTGAGGCTGGTGTCGCCAGCCAACCGCTTCCACGAGCGGATGCTCGTGTCCGCGGCGAAGACGTGGAAGTTCCGTCCCGCGTTCAAGGACGGCCGCGCGGTGCGGTATCGCACGTGGGTGCGGCTCACCATCTAATCATTGATGATTGACGATTGATCATTGACGATTGCGATTGACGATTTGAAGGTTCGATGCGGGCACGGCGGGCAGCGGAACGTGAGCGTTTTTCAATCGTCAATCGTCAATCATCAATCGTCAATGATCAATGCCTTGCGTAGCGCGCTGCTGAGCGCGCGCAGCGCCGACGGCGGTTGGGCCTACTATTCCGGCAAGAAACCGCGGCTCGAGCCGACGTGCGCGGCGCTGCTGGCGCTGGCGGCGACCGGCGATCTCGATCCATCCGGCGCGCTGGATGGCTGGCCGCGGCGCGACGGGCTCTTCGTCGGCGACGCCGGTACGGTGAACGTCGGCTTCAACGGCGTGGCCGCTCTGGTGCTTGCTCACGCGCCCGACACCCCGGTCGCGCGCGAGCTCGCCGCGGCGCTCGTCCGCGAACGCGGCGTCAAGATTCCCCCGTCCACCGTCAACCGGCAGGACGACTCCATCCAGGCGTGGGGGTGGACCGACGACACGTTCAGCTGGGTCGAGCCCACCGCGTGGTGCCTGCTCGGCCTGAAGAAGCTGGCCGGCGCGGCGCGGAGCGCCGACGTGACCGAGCGGGTGGGGGACGGCGAGCGCCTGCTGGCCGATCGGATGTGCCGCGGCGGCGGCTGGAACCACGGCAACTCGAACATGCTCGGCACGGAGCTGGCCGCCTACGTCCCGACCACGGCGCTGGCGCTGCTCGCGCTGCACGATCGCGCGACCGAGGGCATGGTCGCGCAGAGCGTCCGGTACCTCGACGCGCACCGTCGTGCGGAATCGGGCGCCATGGCCCTCGCACTCGCCCGCGTCTGCCTGGGCGTGTACGGGCGGCCTGCCGCGGACGTGGACGAGGCGATCGAACGCGAGTGGCGGAAATCGGCGTTTCTCGGCAACCTCCACGTGACCGCGCTCGCGCTGTACGCGCTCGCCGCCGCCACGTCCTACGAGGCGTTCCGTGTCTGAGGATCGGCGAGACGCCATGCGCACGGCCTCCGCGCCGGGATTCTCCCGTCGCGATTTCCTGGCGGCTCTCCCTGCGGCCGGTCTCGCGGCGGCCGCCGCGTGCCGGCGTCGGCCGCGGCCGTACGATGCGGCGCGCTTCGCGCATCCCGCCACCTCCGACGTCGCCATCCTGCCTGCACGCGGTTACGACGTCGACCTGTCCGACGTGGTCGCGCGCGGTCTCAGCGAGCTGCGCGTGGACGTCCGCGGCAAGCGCGTCCTGCTGAAGCCGAACCTGGTGGAGTTCGAGCGCGGGCGCGTCATCAACACCGACGCCGTGCTGGTCGCCTCCGCGGCCGAAGCCATCACGCGCGCCGGCGCCGCGTCGGTCGTCGTGGCCGAGGGCCCCGGCCACCGGCGCGACATCGACTATCTCGTCACCGGCACCGGTCTCCTCGATCACCTCGCCGACGTCCGCGTGCCCTTCGTCGACCTGAATCACGACGACGTGCGCGCGACAAGGCTCGGAAGCCGCTTCACCGGCCTGCCGGAGCTGGCGCTGCCGGCCACCCTGCTCGATGCGGACCTCGTCGTGACCATGCCCAAGCTGAAGACGCACCACTGGGCCGGCATGACCTGCAGCCTCAAGAACCTCTTCGGCGTCGTCCCCGGCGCCGTGTACGGCTGGCCGAAAAACCTGCTGCACTTCCGCGGGATCGAGAACTCGATTGTCGATCTGGCTGCCACCGTGCGTCCCGCGCTCGCCATTGTCGATGCCATCGTCGGCATGGAGGGCGACGGCCCGATCATGGGCCGGCCGAAGGCGGTCGGGTGCGTGGTGATGGGCACGGACCCGGTCGCCGTGGACGCCACCTGCGCGCGCATCATGGGGCTCAACCCGCAGGGGATGACCTACCTGCAGATGGCGGGGGAGTTCCTCGGCAACCTGCCCGAGTTCGCGATCCGCCAGCGCGGCGAGCGCCTGTCGCGCTACGCCACCCGCTTCGACGTCCTGCCTGCGTTCAAAGGGCTGCAAGGGCAGGGATAGCGGCGGCGGACCGCGGCTGCTCGCGTGCGGGTCCTGCCGCCCGGCGCCGGCGCGCGAACGCGGCACGGCAGCCGCGAGGCATTTGCGGCGCGTCCCGGTTGCGCAGGCCGGAAAAACGCGGCTCCCGGCTTACCGTCCCCCGAACGCGGCGTGGGGCGGCGAGCTTCGCGTGTTGCCCCCATCCCCACGCCCTGTCGCTGGCCTTCGCCGCGTTTTTCGCGATCGGAACGGCCCGCTCCACACGGGGCGCGCCACAAACGCCTCGCGGCCACAGCACCGCGACCGCGCCGAACCCGAGAACCGAGAACCGTGAACCGCGAACCCGCTCAATCGTCAATCGTCAATCGTCAATCCTCAATGGTCAATGGATAATGCCGTCGTGCCGTCCTTCTTGTCCCCCGCCCTGAAAGCGCCGGGCGTCCCGCACCGGCTGGTCATCGACCGCACGGGAACGGTCCTCGTCGATATGGTTGAGCTGGCTGTGGACTCCGCGTCGCGGAAGAAGGGGCTGCTCGGTCGCGACGGGCTCGCCGAGGGCGCCGGCCTGGTCATCGCTCCCACCAACGCGATTCACACGTTCTTCATGCGGTTTCCCATCGACGTCATCTTTCTGACACGCGCCGGGACCGTGGCGAAGATCAGGGCGGGCGTCGGGCCCCGGCGTGTGGCCGGAGCGCTTCGCGGCTTTGCGGTGCTGGAGATGGCCGCGGGGGCCGCGGTCCGGGCGGGGCTGCGCGCGGGCGACACGCTTTCGTTACATCCGGTCGAAGACTGAGCCCCGTTGGACGTTTTTCTGACTGGGATAAGAAAACGAGACTCCTGGACGATACGAATTCTGTGAAGAGACCAAAACTTTCCCGATCAAACTCACATATTTGTGAATAAAATTACGCTTCCGGCATAAGGGTCAGGGGCAGAGCGATTCCGGCACAGCCGTTGCGAAAGGCCGGGGGCGAGTCGCCACGTTCGGTCCGATTGGACGGGGCTCCAGGGGAGGCCATGTCGGGCCGACGCAGGCACGAGCGATTTCGTCCGGGCAGGCCGTGGGACGGCCGGCTGAACGTCCTGAGAGACGTGCACGTGCAGGCCGGGACGGACGGGCACCTCACGGCGCTCGCGCACACGCCGGGAGTGGTCGGCGAGGAGCTGCGGCTCGATCTGGCTGGCGGTTCGCGCGTGCTCACGCTGAGGGTGCGCGTGGTGGAGAGCCGGCCGGTGATTCTCTCGGGCGGGTTGCGTCATCAGGTGCGGCTGCAGGTGCTGGGCGAGAACGTCGGCGAACGGGAACCCCGATGAGCGTAGACGTGGGCGCGCGGCCGACGGACCTGGCGGACCTGCTGGCCGCCGACGATGCGATTGGCGTGCTGACGCGGGAGACGCGGGTGCGCCTGGTGAACATCAGCGCGTCGGGGTGCCTGCTCGAGACCGCGCTCAGGCTGGAGCCGGGCACGGTGGGGCAGCTGAAGGTGATGGTGGAGGGCGACACGTTCGCGGATGCGGTGCGGGTGTCGCGCGTGCAGCAGGTGCACGGCGCGGGCACCGAGTGGCACCTCGGGGCGGAGTTCCTGTGGACGACTCATCCGGGCAGCCGGTCACTGCGGCGGATGGTGAGCCGGCTGCGGCGCGAGATCGCCCAGCAGGCGCTCGAAGTGGAGCTGGTATCGGGTCGTCGGATGTAGTCGGGCAAGGCCAGATTTTGCATTTGCCAGCGGCGGCGCGCGGCCGGCTGGCAATCGAACGGCGAGCAGGCCGTGCGCACGGTGCGGGGACGGACCCCGCGGGAAACTGCAGTTTCCGGTCAAGGAGAGGGTAGGGAACATGAAGAACTTCATCAATCGTTTCGTGCGCGAGGACGAGGGCCAGGATCTGGTCGAGTACGCCCTCCTCATCGCGTTCATCGCGCTGGCCTGCATCATCGGCCTCCAGAGCCTCGGCACCGCAATCAACAACACCTACGGCAGCATCTCGTCGAGCCTGTCGGGCGCGGTCAGCTAAGACACCTTGGGGCGGACCGGGGGGGCCGGCGGCCGGCCCCCTCGGTCCCCCTCGATCTCTGCCGGCCGTTGAGACCGGCATGGAGATGGTGTCGGTGTGATGATGAAGGGTGTCATCCAGCATTTCGTCGAAGACGAGAGCGCGCAGGAACTGATGGAGTACGCCTTTCTGGGCGCGTTCATCGGGGTCGTGGCCGTGCTGGTGTGGCAGAGCATCGTGTCGCTGCTCGGCACGCGGTACGCGGAGTACAACACGCAGGTGCAGGACCTGTGGGCCTCGCCGGACCCATAGGGTGCCGGTGCCGACAGTGCCGCAGGCCGCCATGCTTCTCGTCGGGGCGGCTGCGTGTGTGACCGACTACCGGTCGCGCCGGATCCCCAATGTGTTGACCTTCGGGGCCTCGGTCGTGGCCGTTCTGTTTTTCGGCGTTACGGCTGGGCTGGCTGGCGTTGCCGCGGCCCTGGAAGGCTGGGCGGTCGGGTGCCTGCTGTTCCTGCCCTGGTTCGCCCTGGGCGGCATGGGCGCGGGGGACGTGAAGCTGCTCGCCGCCCTGGGGGCCTGGGCCGGGCCGGGGCCGGCGGTCTGGATGGCACTCTACGCGAGCATTGCCGGTGGGGTCTTCGCGGTGCTGGTGTCCCTGGGAAGCGGCTACCTGCGCGAAATGCTGCGCAACCTCTGGGGGTTGCTGATGTTCTGGCGCGTCGTCGGCGTGCGGCCGCACCCCGCGCTGACGCTTCGTACGGGCAGGGGACCGCGGCTCCCGTACGCCTTCCCGATAACCGTGGGTGCAGTGGCGGTGATATGGCTCCGATAAGACGCTCGAACTGGGGTAGGTCACAACGCGGGGCGGCGCTCGTCGAGTTCGCGATGGTGCTGCCGCTCCTCCTGGTGGTGATTGCCGGCATCGTGGACTTCGGGTTCGCCTTCCAGCGGTACGAGGTCATCACGAACGCCGCCCGGGAAGGCGCGCGCCTGGCAACGTTGCCAGGGTACGACCCGACGTCGGTCGATGCACGGGTCCGGTCGTACGTGCAGAGCGGCCTGAGCCTGTCGAATGGCGCCATGAACACGGTCATGCCGACCAGCCCTGCATCGGTCGTCACGACCTACCCGGACCTGACGGTGCCACTGCCAGGCGGAGGAACCAAGACGGTGAGCTCGGCGCTGGTCACCGTGACGTATCACCATGACTTTCTGCTCCTCGGGCCTATCCTCGGGCTGATCAACAAGAGCTGGGGTGGGTCGATCACGTTGACCAGCACCTCGCAGATGCGACTCGAGGAATGAGCGTCCGGGAATGTGTCGGTGAGCAACTGACGACTGGGGATCGAGCCTGATGAACCGGAATACCAGAACGATTGTCGTCCTCGCCATTGCGATTGTCATGGCCGGCCTGGCTGCCTACGGCGTCTGGCTGGCCGTGCGCAGCATGCCCGTCCGCGAGGTTGAAGTGGCCCGCACGCAGGCGGTCGTGGCAACGCATCCCATGACCGTCGGCACGCTCGTCACGAAGGACGACGTGAAGCTCGTGCCGTGGCCGGCCGCCACGCCGGTGCCCGGCATGTTCACCGAGGTGGACAAGGTCGTGAACCGCGGCGTCATCGTGTCGATGTCCGAGAACGAGCCGCTCACGGAGGGCAAGCTTGCGGCGATTGGATCGGGCGCCGGTCTGCCCCCGACCATCCCCGAGGGCATGCGCGCCATTTCCGTCAGAGTGAACGAGATCATTGGCGTTGCGGGGTTCGTCATTCCCGGCACGCACGTGGACGTGCTGGTGACGGTCCAGCGCCCGGACGGAACGGACCAGTCCAGGACCGTGTTGAGCGATGTCACGGTCCTCACGGCCGGCAGCCGATACGACCAGGAGCGCGCGACCAAGGAAGGCAAGCCGATCCCGACCAGCGTGGTGACCATGCTGCTGACGCCGAAAGACGCCGAGACGCTCACGCTCGCGATGGAGAAGGGCAAGATCATGCTCGCTCTCCGCAACCCGCTTGACCTGGCACCTGTTGACACCCAGGGCGCGAGGATGGCGGCCCTGCTCGGCGAGCCGAGCGCCCCGCCGGTCAAGGCAGTCGAGCACGGCCGGACAGTCATGAAGGCGCCGGCGCCCCCGCCCGCCCCCGCACCGAAGATCTACACCGTCGAGACGATCCGCGCCGCGAAGCGATCCGAAGAGGAGGTCCGTTGAGTACGCCGGCATCCCGACTGCCGGGCCTGGGGGCAATCGTGCTCCTGGCCCTGACGGCCGCCCCACGTGCGCAGGCCCCTGCTGCAACGCCTTCGCAGGCGCCGCACCAGGCGCTGCCCGCGCCGGCCCCCGACGTGGACTTCCCGAAGATCAAGCTGACCGCGGGCAGGTCCACCATTCACGAGACGGACTTCGACATCACGCGCATTGCCATCACCAATCCCGCCATTGCCGACGCTGTTGTCGTGCAGCCGCGGGAGATCCTGATCGACGGGAAAGCACCGGGGACCGTCAGCCTGATTATCTGGGGCGCAAACGACCGGAAGCAGTACGACATCGTCGTGGATTCCGGCGTGCTGGTGCTGGAGCAGCAACTGAAGACCCTGTTCCCCGGCGAGGACATCCGGGTCATCGTCAACGACGAGGCGTTGATCCTGACCGGCAGCGTCTCGAGCAACGCGATCATGCTGCGCGCCGCCGAGATCGCGCAGGCCAGCTCCGGCAAGCTGAAGGTCATCAACATGCTCCAGTTGCCGGGCGGCAACGAGAGCCAGCAGGTCATGCTGCAGGTGCGGTTCGCCGAGGTGAACCGCTCGGCCTTGAAGGAACTGGGCATCAACCTGGTGGCCAACCGCGTGGACTGGGCGGCGCGCGTGACGAGCGGGCAATATTCGGCGCCGACGGTGGACGGCAACACCACGACCTTCAGCGACCTCCTCAATATCTTCTTCTTCAGCAAGCGTGAAGGCATTGGCGGAGTGATCAAGGCGCTCGAGACCAAAGGCTATTTCCAGAGCCTGGCCGAGCCGAACCTGATTGCCTACAACGGCAAGCAGGCGAGCTTCCTCGCGGGCGGCGAGTTCCCGGTGCCGTTCGTCTCCGGGAGTTCCGGCACGGTCTCGGTACAGTGGAAGGAGTTCGGCGTCCGCCTGAACTTCACGCCCACCATCGCGGGAGACGTCATTCGGCTGCACGTGCAGCCCGAGGTCAGCACGCTCGACTTCAACAACGGCGTGACGATCTCGGGGTTTCGAATTCCAGCCCTGACGACTCGGCGTGCGGAGACCGAGGTCGAGCTCAGGGACGGACAGTCGTTCGCCATTGCGGGTCTGCTGAACAACGTGTCGCAGCTCACACAGCAGCAGATCCCCTGGCTCCGCGCGATCCCGATCATCGGCAACTTCTTCAAATCGAAGGCCGACCGCGCGGAGCGTACCGGAGCTGATGGTCCTGATCACGCCGCGGCTGGTGCGGGCGCTGGATCCGGACGAAGTGCCTCCGCTGCCGACGACGCCGCGGGACTTTCTGCCGGCGCCGGAACGCGAAATACCCAAAGGGCAGCCGGCGACGCCGCCGGCCGAGGCTCCGCCCGTGGCCCCCTAGGGGCGCGGTGTAGCGCAGGGCTTTACGCGGTGTAGCGCAGGGCTTTAGCCCTGCAGACGTTGACCGCCGGCGAGACTTGGATGAGGCGGGGCTTCACCCCGCACGCGAGGAGCAGCTTATGGATTGCCCCATTGTGAACCCGTTCAGCCGCGAGCGCGGGGCCGTTCTCATCCACGTGGCCGTGGCCATGGTGGGGCTGCTGGGGTTCTGTGCCCTGGTCATGGACTACGGCGTGTTCTGGATGTCGCGCCGCCAGGCCCAGAACTCGGCCGATGCCGGAGCGCTTGCCGGCGCCATCGCGCTCTCGTTCGATGATCCCAACGACCTCACCGACACGGGCCCGGCAAAGCAGTCGGCGCACGCCGCGGCTGTTGCCAACAAGGTCTTCGGCGTCGCCCCCGACAACAACGTGACGACGGACATCACGTTCCTCGGCCCGGGCCTTCCGGACCCGTGTCCCGATGGCACGGCCGACCTGTGCGTGAAGGTGGACGTCTACCGGACGTCGGCGCGGAACAACCCGTTGCCGACCTTCTTCGCACGCCTGCTCGGCATCAACGCCCAGGACGTCAGCGCAACGGCCACGGCCAAGGTCCTGAGCGGAACGACGGTCACCTGCATGCGGCCGTTTGCGATCCTTGACAAGTGGGACGAGTTCGACACGGCGACGAACGGGGCCGAGAGCGAGTACCCGAACCTGCTGGACCCGGACTTCGACGCGTTCGACTCCACGTTCGACAAGTACCCGATCAACGGATCGCACAACCCGCAGGAGGACGATCTCTACGTCGCGGACACCAATTGCCCGAACCCGCCCAACGGGTGCACCCCTATTGCAGGTACCGGCTGGCGCCCGTTCGACACCACGACGGATCCGCCCACGCCGGTCGACTACGGCAAACAGGTGGAGATTCACACCGGAGCGCAGGACCAGACGTCGGCGGGCTACTTCCAGCCGGTGCGGCTGCACCCGGGTGACGCCGGCGCCTCGGACTACTGCGCGAACATCAAGGAGTGCGACCCGAGCGTGACCAACACGATTGGCCAGGTGATCAGCACCGAGAACGGGAACATGGTGGGTCCGACGGACCACTGCCTGTTCAGCGACAGCGATTCGCTCTACAACGAGGACCCGACGGCACACTGGGTGGTGGACTCGGCCCACCCGAACGGAGCGGTGCTATCCGACGACTACCCCGAGAACGCGAGCCCGCGCATCGTGCCGCTGCCGGTGATCAGCCCCGAGGAATACTTCTCCACGGATCCCAATGGCCACTCGACCCTGGTGATTCACAACATCCTCGGGTTCTTCATCGAGGACCAGATCGGCCACGGAGGGCACACGGTGACGCGCGGGCGCCTCATCAACGTCCCCTCGGCCGATATCACGGGATCGCAGACGTCCAACACGTCGTGGATCAAGAAGATCGTCCTGATCAGGTAGCTGCTGCGGAAGGAACCCTGACGTGTCTTTGAACATCACGCTCGTCGGAGCGGCGGATCGGCAGCTCGAGGAGCTGCTGCGCAGCCAGACCACGCGCATCCGATCGGTGCCCGTGGCCGACCTGCTCGCGCTCGCGCAGCCGGCCGCCCCTCAGCCCGACGCCGTGATCCTCGACATCCGCGAGTCGAGCATCCTGCCCCCGACGCTGGCCACGCTGCGGCGGCAGCATCCGGCGACGGGCGTGGTCATCGTCGCAGCCCGCATGGATCCCGTGCTGATGCTCGAGGCCATGCGCGCCGGCGTCAGCGAGTGGATTTCCAACCCGGTCAACGCCACCGAGCTGAACGCGGCGCTCGATCGGGTGACCTCGTCCAGGCCGGCGGTCGTCCATGGGCAGGTGTACGCGTTCATCGGCGCCAAGGGCGGCGTGGGGACGACGACGATTGCGGTGAACGTCGCGACGGCGTTGGCGCATGCCGTGGAGGACGAGCGCACGCTGCTCATGGACTTCCACCTGTCCTACGGTGACGCGGCCGTGTTCATGGGCGCCGAGCCGCGGTTTTCGGTGGCCGATGCGATGGAGAACACCCATCGCCTGGACGAGTCGTTCTTCGAGAGCCTGGTGGTCCACAGCAAGACCACCGGAGTCCACCTGCTCGCGTCCGCGGAGCGCAACGTCGGTGCGGTCGATCTCAGGCGCATCTCGACGCTGCTCCAGTTCGCGATGACGCATTACCGGTACACGCTGCTCGACGTGCCGCGGTCCGAGGCCGCCGTGCTCGACTCGCTCGAAGGCGTGGCCGGCATCTTCATCGTGGCCAACCAGGAGCTGGCGACGATTCGCAATGCGGGGCGTATCGCGGCGACCCTGCGGCAGCGCTACGGCAAGGAGCGGGTGAAGATCGTTATCAGCCGCTTCGACAAGCAGGCCGAGATTGGCAACGACGACATCCAGCGGGTTGTCGGATCGCCGGTGAAGTACACCGTGCCGAGCGACTACCGCACGGCGCTGAACGCGCTGAACAAGGGCCGGCCGATCGCGCTGGACAAGGACAACAAGCTGACCGCCGCGTTCCAGCAGATGGCGTACGATCTGGCCGGCATCCGGGTGGAGAAGGTGGTGGAGCATACCAGGGCCGGAGGCATCTTCGGTTTGTTGAGGAAGTGAATCCAGAGAGACGGATTTCCATATGGCGTATCAGACCATTCCAGCGGCGGCGGGCGACACGAGGAGCCCGCATTACCAGGAGCTCAAGGCCAAGGTTCACCAGGAACTGCTGAACCGGTTGAATCTCGATCGGCTGAACAAGGTCAGCCGGAGGGATGCCGAGCCCGAGATCCGCGAGATCATCAACCACATGATCGAGGCGGAGTCGCAGACGACTCCCCTCAGCCTCTTCGAGCGCGAGAACCTGATCGTCGACGTGCTCGACGAGCTGTTCGGCCTCGGCCCGCTCGAGGCGCTGCTCAAGGACCGCGACATCTCGGACATCCTCGTGAACCGCCACGACCAGGTGTTCATCGAGCGGAACGGCCTGCTCGAGGAGACCGGCATCGTCTTCAAGGACGACCGGCACCTGATGCAGATCATCGAGCGCATCGTGAGCTCGGTCGGCCGCCGGATCGACGAGAGCAGCCCGATGGTGGACGCCCGCCTGGCCGACGGCTCGCGCGTCAACGCGATCATCCCGCCGCTCGCCCTGGACGGCCCCGTGCTCTCGATTCGGCGGTTCCGTACCGACCGCCTGGGCGCGCAGGACCTGGTCGAGCGGCAGTCGCTCACGCAGCCGATGCTCGACTTCCTCAAGGCCGCCGTTCACAGCCGTCTGAACGTGGTCGTCTCGGGCGGCACCGGCGCCGGCAAGACGACGCTGCTGAACATCCTGTCGGGCTTCATCTCCGACAAGGAGCGCATCGTCACGATCGAGGACGCGGCGGAGCTGATGCTCCGCCAGCGTCATGTGGTGAGGCTGGAGACCCGGCCGGCGAACATCGAGGGCCGCGGCGCGGTGAAGGCCCGGGAGCTCGTGGTCAACTCCCTCCGTATGCGTCCGGACCGCATCGTGGTCGGCGAGGTCCGCAGCGCCGAGGCGCTCGACATGCTGCAGGCCATGAACACCGGCCACGACGGCTCGCTGACGACCATCCACGCGAACTCGCCGCGCGACGCGCTGTACCGCCTGGATACGATGGTCGCCATGGCCAACCTGAACATCCCCGACAAGGCCATTCGCCAGCAGGTGGCCTCGGCCGTGGACGTCGTCGTGCAGATCACGCGCCTGGCCGACGGCACGCGCAAGGTGACGGCCATCTCGGAGCTCACCGGGATGGAGCAGGAGGTCATCACGATGCAGGACATCTTCCTCTTCGAGAAGACCGGCGTGGCGGCCGGCGGGAAGGTGACCGGACGGTTCCGCGCCACGGGCATCCGGCCGAAGTGCAACGACCAGCTCGCGGCCTCCGGCAACCCGCTGCCAATGGACATGTTCGAGCACGTCCAGATGGTGGCCTAGACCAGGATCGTGGCGTAGCGAGGAACGTTCATGCTGCCCGTGCCGGTTCTGATTACCTTCGCGCTCGTCTTTGGCATCATCTCCGCCGTGTACTACCTGGCGATCGTGAAGCCCGAGCTGAGCCAGCAGGGTGCCCTGCGAAAGCGGTTGAAGACGGGCCTCGGGTCGAAGGTGGCCGCCAGCATCGGCGGACTTCGGCGGGAGGAGACACCGCTCAGCTCGATACCGGTGATCAATCAGATCCTGAAGGCCACGTCAGCGGTGAGCGGTCCGCTGCAGCGCCTGGTCGATCGCTCCGGGCTGAACCTCACGGTCGGCACCCTGCTCCTGATGTGCCTGTGCGCCGGGGTGGCAGCGTTCCTGCTGATCAATACGCTGAGCCATCTGCTCCTTGCTGCAGCGGTTATCGGAGGCGTCTGCCTGTTCGGGCCGATCTGGTTCGTGAACTACAAGGCCAAGGCCAGGCTGAACAAGTTCGAGGAGCAGTTCCCCGAGGCGATCGACCTCCTGTCGCGCGCGCTCAAGGCCGGCCACGCGTTCATCACCGGCCTGTCGATGGTGGCCGAGGAGATGCCCCCGCCGGTCGGCACCGAGTTCAAGCTCGCGTACGATCGCCAGAACTTCGGCATGCCGTTGCCAGAGGCGCTCAAGTCGCTTGGCGAGCGCGTGCCGCTGCTGGACGCGCGGTTCTTCGTCACCGCGGTCCTGACGCAACGCGAAGCCGGTGGGAACCTCTCCGAGGTGCTCGACAACCTGGCGTCCGTGATTCGTGAGCGGTTCAAGGTCAAGCGGCAGGTGCGCGTCATCACCGCGCACGCGCGCATCACCGGCTGGGTCCTGGCGCTCCTGCCGCCTTCGCTTGGCGTGGTGCTGACGATGCTGGCGCCCGGGCACATGAGCCTCTTGTGGACGGATCCCATTGGCATCAAGATGATCGTCGTGGCGCTGACGCTCCAGATTGTCGGCACGCTGATCATCCGGAAGCTCGTGAACGTGGAATACTGAGCCGCAATGACCGCTTCACTCACCATCGCACTCGTGCTCGTCTTCATCAGCGTGGCGATCATGTCCGCGCTGGTCGCGTCGGTGATTCTGACGCGGACGTCCACCGAGCGCCGTCGCCTCCGGGAGATGGTCGCCGCGGGGACGGGCGGCCTCCTTGGCATCAGCAAGATCAGCTTGTCCGACGCGCCTGACAAAATGGTCAAGCGCGTCTCGGGATTCGTGCCCAAGTCCCCCAAGGAAATGGGGAGGCTCCAGAGGCGGATGGTCCGCGCCGGCTTCAAGAACCCGGCGCGCGCGGCCGTCTATTTTGCCGCCGCAGAGATCCTGACGCCCATCGTGTTCGCGCTGGCGACGATTGCCTACATGGGCACGATCCGCGGCACGATCCTCGCCCTGCTGGCGGCGGGTGTCGGCTACGCGGTCCCCGGCCTGATGCTGGCGCAGAAGATTGCCGCACGACAGAAACAGATTCAGAACGGCCTGCCGGACGCGCTCGACCTGCTGATTGTCTGCGTCGAGGCTGGCGCCGGTCTGGACGCCGCCATTGTGAAGGCCTCCGAGGAGCTGGCGATCGCCTATCCAGCCCTCGCCGAGGAAATGCGGATGATCACGACCGAGACCCGCGCGGGCAAGCCGCGGCTCGAGGCGTTCAAGAACTTTGCGTCGCGCACGGGCGTGGACGATGTGCGCGCCCTCGTGGCCATGCTCGTGCAGACCGACCGGTTCGGCACGAGCATCGCCCAGGCGCTGCGCACCCACGCGGCGACATCGCGAACCAAGCGCCGTCAGCGCGCCGAGGAGCGGGCCGCCAAGCTGGGCGTCAAGCTGGTGTTCCCGCTGGTGTTCTGTCTGTTCCCTGCGCTGTACGTCGTCGTGCTCGGTCCCGCGGTCATCAAGATCATGCACTCGCTGATGCACCAGTAGTCTGGCTGACACACCCTGAGGTGGAGGTTACGAGGACGCCATGAGCCTGAACACGATTCTGATCATCATCGCGGCGGCTTGTCTTGTCGGCATACCTGCTGAAGCGCCGGGCGCGGTTGAAGAACGAGGATTAGGCCGGCTCATTGCTGACGTCGGGCGTGCTGAAGGCGGCTGTCGTTCCGGCCCTGGTGCTGTTGGCGTCGTGCGCGACGGCGCCTGCGCCGGCACGCAACCCCTTCATCGCGCAGCCCGGCAGCGGCCCCGTGGACGTCGGCTCTGGTCCGGTCGGCAAGCCGCCGGACGCAGCCGAGGTCGAACGCGCGATGCGCAAGGCCCGGGCCGAGCGCGCCGCCAGTCGTCCGGCGCCGCTGCCGTCCATCGAGCACCGGGACGCGGAGCTCAGGGCCGCGATAGAGGCGCTCTCGAAAGACGAGTCGGCGGCCGCTCACGTGCGGGTGGCGGAGGCGTACGAGCGGGTCCACGTCCGCGACGCGGCATTCGATCAGTTCTCGGCGGCCATCGCGCTGGACAAGAAGAGCGTGGCCGCCTGGGACGGCCGGGCGCGTCTGTGGCGCGACTGGGGCATGGTGGAGCAGGCGCTCCACGACGTGTACAGGGCCCGCTATTACGGTCCGGATCGCCCCGAGGTCCTGAACACCCTGGGCACGATCCTCGAGCGAGTCGGAGAGTGCGGCGCCGCCAGGGCAGCCTACGAACAGGCGCTGAAGCTGGCTCCCTCGGCGCCGTGGGCGAAGGAAAACGTGGGGCGCATGGCCGTGGTGGCGCCCGACTGCCGCCCGAAGCCCGGAACGTAAATGTAGCGCAGGCCTTCAGGCCTGCCCGGATACGCAGGTAGCGCAGGCCTTCAGGCCTGCCCAGGATCCGAACCCATGCTGGCTGCCAAACCCAACGTCCCCTCGATCCTGCCGCACCCCCCCGCGCCGAACACGCTGGAGGAGGCAGGCCTCACGCTGGACCTGCTCGTGCAGCTCACGCTGAAGACGCTGCACTTCACGGGAGAGCTGACCGGCGCGGAGCTCGCGAGCCGGATGGGCCTGAAGTTCAGCGTCATCGAGCCCGCGATCGCGGCGATCAAGGCGCAGCACCAGATCGAGGTCGTCGGTGGGGCCATGATCGGCGGTCCGTCGTATCGGTACCGCATCACCGACTCCGGCCGAACCCGGGCGCAGCTCTTCCTGGAGGCCAATCACTATGTCGGCGCGGCGCCCGTGCCGCTCGCCCAGTACAAGAAATACATGGCCGCCTTCAAGGAGAAGGCGCCGCGCATTGCGACCCGCGAGCGCGTCAGGCAGGCGTTCTCGCACCTCGTCATCAGCGACCGCGTCATGGACCAGCTCGGCCCGGCCATCAACGCCGGCCACTCGATGTTCGTGTACGGGCCGCCGGGAAACGGCAAGACGGTCATCTCGCAGGCCATCCAGAAGCTGCTCGATGGAGACCTCCACATCCCGCACGCGCTCGAGGTCGAAGGCGCCCTGATCCGCATGTTCGATCCGGTCACGCACGAGGAGCTGCCCGACGAGCAGCCGTCGCAGCCAGGGCTCGACAAGGGCATCGACGTGGACCGCCGGTGGATCCGCTGCCGGCGGCCGAACGTGATGGTCGGCGGCGAGCTGACGCTCGAGTCCCTCGAGCTCAGCTACAACCCGACGGCCGGCTTCTACAAGGCGCCGGTCCAGGCCGTCGCCAACGGCGGCGTGCTCGTCATCGACGACTTCGGCCGCCAGCGCGTCCCGGCACGCGACCTGCTGAACCGCTGGATTGTCCCGCTCGAGAGCCGCGTGGACTTCCTCACGCTCAACACCGGCCAGAAGTTCGAGCTGCCGTTCATGACGCTGGTGTCGTTCGCCACCAATATCCGGCCGCAGGAGCTCGTGGACGAGGCCTTCCTGCGCCGCATCCACTACAAGGTGCTCTGCGAGAGCCCGTCGCAGGAGGACTACATCGTCATCTTCAGGAACTTCTGCCGCACGAAGAACATCCCGTTCAAGCGTGAACTGGTGGAGGACCTGCTCGAGAACTACTACAAGCCGCGCCAGATGCCACTGCGCGGCTGCCACCCGCGCGACCTGATCGAGCAGTCGCTGTCGCTGGCCGAGTACCTCGGCAAGCCGCCCGAGCTCACGCCCGAGCTCGTGCGCGCCGCGTGCGACAGCTACTTCGTGGACGAAGCCGGAGAGGAGATGTCCACGCTGTCAACGACGGCATGACCCGCACGCGGGTGCCCCGCGCGCTGTTCCTCGCCGTTGTCGCCTGCCTGGTTCTCGGAACAGATTCCGCTGCACGGGTCCATCGGGCCGCCGCACAGGCGCAGCCTGCCCAGGCCCCGGCCGGGCCGCCGCCGCTCTCGGTCCGCATCACGTCCCCGCTCGGCCGCACCGGCGTCACCGGCGCCATCCGCATCGTCGCGCAGGTCACTCCGCCCGAGCACACGCTCGTGACCGCCGTGCGCTTCTTCGTGGACGGCGTGATGCTGGGCGAGCAGCGGACGGGGCCGCCGTGGGGCATCGACTGGACCGACGAGAACCCGTTCGAGCGGCGCGAGATCCGCGTGGACGCCTTCGACGCCCTCGGCCACACGGCGAGCGATACCGTCACGCTGAAGCCCCTCGAGCTGATCGATCACGCCGAGGTCTCGAGCGTCTACGTGGAAGCCTCCGTGCAGGACAAGACGGGCCGGTTCGTCACCGGCATGGGCAGGTCCGGCTTCGAGGTGTTCGAGGACGACGTGCCGCAGGAGCTGGACGTGGTGCATGCGGAGCAACTGCCCGCCACGTTCACGCTGCTCATCGACACCAGCCAGAGCATGTCGCGCCGGATTGATTTCGTGCGCGATGCGGCGACCCGGCTGGCCGGATACCTGCGCGACAAGGACCGCATCATCGTCGCGCCGTTCTCGAAGCACCTCGAGACGATTACGGGGCCCACCGACGACCGGGCCACGGTGGCCGATGCGATTGCCGCGATTCAGCCCGGCGGGGGCACGGCGATTCTCGACTGCCTGGCCGAGACCTCCAGGATGATCTCCGGCGTCGAGGGCCGTCACGCGGTCATCCTGCTCACCGACGGCTACGACGAGCACAGCACGACGAAGATGGACGACGCGCTGCAGGCGATCGAGCGGACCGGCGCCGCCGTCTACGTGGTCGGCATCGGCGGAGTGGCGGGCATCTCGCTGAAGGGAGAGCGGTTCCTGCGGACGCTCGCCACCGACACGGGCGGCCGGGCGTTCTTCCCCACCCGCGAGATCGAGCTGAAGCCGATCCACGAGCTGGTCGCGGCCGAGGTCACGCTCCGCTACGTGCTCACCTACACGCCGAAGAACCAGACGGTGGACGGCACGTGGCGCCGCATCACGGTGAAGACGGTGGACCCGGAGCTGAAGGTGCGCGCGCGGTCCGGGTACTTCGCGCCGAAGCCGCCGCCCATCCGCCCGAACATCGAGTTCACGATGACCGACACGTCCGACGCCAGCGACATCACGATGGAGCAGCTCCGCGTGGTCGAGGACGGCGTGCCGCAGAAGCTCGACGCCTTCCAGGAGGCGACGACCCCCGTATCGATCGTCTTCGCGCTGGACGCCAGCGGCAGCATGAAGAAGGCCACCGAGCCGCTGAAGGCCGCGGCCCTGAGCTTCATCGACCAGGTGCGGCCGCAGGACAGCCTGGCGCTGCTGCTGTTCGCCGACAGGGCGCTGTTCGCGCACGATCTGACGACCAGGCGGGACTGGAGCCGCGACGCGATCGGGAAGTACGTTGCCACTGGGGGCACAGCGCTCTACGACGCCGTCTACGATTCGCTCTCGCGGCTGAAGGGCATCGACGGGCGCCGCGTGGTGGTGGTCATGACCGACGGCCGGGACGAGAACAACCCGGGGACGGCGCCCGGCAGCGTTCACACGCTCGCGCAGGTGCTCGACCGGCTCAAGGAGGTGGACGCGATCGTGTACCCGGTCGGACTCGGGCCGACGATCGACCGCAACGTGCTCGAGCAGCTCGCGGCGGTGTCCGGCGGCGAGGCATATTTCCCTGACGACGTGTCGGTGCTGGGAACCGACTTCAACCGGATCCTCGAGACGCTCCGTCGCCGGTACGTGATCAGCTACACGTCCACCAATTCCTCGCGTGACGGCGCCTGGCGGAAGGTGGAGATCGCGAGCGAGCGGCCGGGCGTGACGATCACGAGCCGCGGCGGCTATTTCGCCCCCGCCAAATGAGCGGCGACTCCCGGGCGATGATCGCCGGTCCCGGCGAACGCGCGCGTGCCGGTCACTGGTTGCTGCGCACGCTGGAACTGCCCCTTGGCGGCGCGCTCCTGGCGTTGGCCGTCGTGCGTATCGCAGCCTCCGTTCACGCCGCGTGCCGAGAGCTTGCTTGCGACGACTTCGGCCGTTTCTGGTACGCCACTTCTGGCTGGCTCGCGTCCGGCCACTCGTTGTATGCACCGACGCCCGCATCGATGTCCGGCGACGGTGTCCTGACGGCCAACCTGAACCTGCCCCACTCGCACCTGCTGCTACTGCCGTATGCACTCGTGCCTCGCAATCTCGGGATGGTGCTGTGGGTGCTGACCGGGGTCGTCTGCGTCGCGCTGAGCCTCCAGACCATTGCCCGGCAAACCTCATGGCGACCAAGCCTCGGGTGGGCAGTCGTATTCCTTTGGTGGATGCCGACGCACGTGCAGCTTGTCACGGGCCAGGTCGCCTGGCTGTTGCTGCTGCCCGTCACCATGGCCTGGGCCGCGGCACGTCGCGCGCGGTGGGCCAGGAGCGGGGCATGGGTGGGCGTCGCGATCGCGATCAAGCCATTCCTGCTGCCGTTGCTGGCTTGGCTGGCGTGGAGGCGCCAGTATCGAGCCGTGGCCGCCGCCATCGCGGCGGCCGGCTGTATCATCTTGGCGGGCGTGTTCGCGTTCGGCGTGGACGCCTACCGCGAGTGGCACGCCAGCATCGCGTCGATTAGCTGGTACGCCCGGAGCCTCAATGCATCCATCTGGGGCGAAGTCTACCGGCTGTTCACGGTGAACACGGAGTTCGCGCCGGTGCTCGGCCTTGACGGGTGGGCGCGACTGGCCGCAGCTCTCGTCAGCAGTGCCGTTGCCGTCGGCGCGTGGCTTCTCTGCCGTCGCACGACGAGCATCGACCATCAGTGGTCCGTCGTCATGACGGCGACCCTTCTGGTGTGCCCGCTGGGATGGGTGTACTACGGTGTCCTGCTCCTGCCAGGATGGAAAGCGCGATGGCCGGGCGCACCCGCCACGGCCTGCTGGCTCATTCCGACGCCCTGGCTGCTCATAGGGCAGCCATCGAGACTGGCCACGCTCCTCTGGGGCTCTGCGGCGACCTGGGGGCTGATTCTGGCGTCGGTCCGAACGTGGCGGCAGGCGGCCACGTCACCGTGATCTCGGACACGCGTTTGCGGCGTGTGCTGCCCGCGCCAGCAGTCGCGTTACTTGGCGATCTCATCAGGTGGACGGCCTGGGCTGTAGTCTTTGTCGTCTGGGCCGCGTTCGCGCAGGTGTATCTGCGCATGATCCACCTGACGCTGGCCGAGCCGGCAAAGAGCGATTTCACGATCTTCTACTACACCGCCAGGTTTGTGCGTGACGGCCTGCCCATGTACGGGCTGTCGCCCGCCCGCTACGGCATTGCCTGGGCCGCCGATCATCTCGGCAACCTGAATCCGCCACATTTTCAGCTCGTGGCGGCTCCACTGGCCTGGTTGTCCTATCGACAGGCGCTCCTGGCGTGGGTCGGCATGAATCTCGCCGGGCTGGTGATCGGATTGACGATCATCGCGCGGGAGCTCGGCATCGGCTGAGTCGTGGCCACGGTTCTCGCTCTGGGGCGCCTTCACGCTGTCACTTGCGCCGTTCACGACGGTGGCCGTCACCTCCGAGATGACGTTCCTCCTGCTGGTACCGCTAGCGCTGGCCTGGAGCGCTTGGCGCCGGCAGCAATGGGGACGAGCCGGATTCTGGCTGGGCCTGTGCGCGAGCGTTAAGCTGTTCCTGCTGCTCTTCGTGCCGTGGCTGCTGCTGCATCGACGCTGGCGTGCCCTGGCCGCGTTTGGCGGCGCCATGGTTGCGGCGTTCGCGCTTGGAGCCGTGGTGTACGGGTCGGAGCCCTACGGGCAATGGCTCTCGACGCTTGGACGGGTTGGGTGGTGGTGGTTGCCGATGAACGCGTCGTGGCAGGGGCTGGTCAGCCGGGCATTCGAGGGAGGCGCCACGGTTGCGCCCCTGCTGCGCGTTCCGTCGATCGTGCCGGCGCTGGCAGTCTCGGGCAGCGCGGTCATCGCGGTATGTGCGCTGATCCGGTCGGGAGCCCGGAGTGACACGGCGGCGACCGATCGCGACTTCCTCGTGGTGCTCCTCGGGGCCATCCTGGCGTCGCCCCTCGGCTGGGTCTATTATCTGCCGCTGGCGTACGGGCCGATGCTGGGGTGGGCTGGTGCCGCGAATGGGTGGGGCGGCTTTCGCACACTCTCACGTCCTGCGACACTGCTTGCAGCCGTGGGAGTCGCGCTGCTCTACGTGCCTCATGAGACAACGCTGGCAGGTCAGCCGTCAGGGCTTGCCTCGCTCACGGTTGCGTCCGCCTATTTCTGGGGCACTCTTGCCGTATGGCTCACGATTTGCCTGACGCCGCGCGATTAGTTCGGAAGGCTTGGATGCCGGCGGCGGCGCTATACGTAGCCGTCACCGGTGTTCTTCTGGGCCTCGGGCTGGCTCGAACGGGCGGAGTGTTCGTCTACGCGCAGGACGATCCGTACATCCACTTGTCCATGGCGAGGACTCTCGCCGAATACGGTGCGTGGGGTATTGCTCCGACAGAGTTCGCGGCAGCATCATCGTCGCCGCTCTGGACCCTTACACTCGGCGCGCTATGGCGCTTAGGGGTCCACACAGCCTGGCTGCCGCTCGCTCTCAACGTTGCAGCGGGCATTGGTGGACTCGTCGTCGTGGATCGGATCCTGTTCCAGCTGTCGGCCCGTCCAGAGCGGGAGTCCTCGCGATTCTGGTGCTGGCCACGCCGATGCCCACGCTGGCGTTGGTTGGCATGGAGCACACCTTGTTTATCCTGCTCGCCGTCGCGTTCCTCTGGCGGATGGCCGACAGCCTGACCGAGCCCGGTGGCGCGGAACCGGTGGCTCTGCGCTGCTTGCGGCACTTCTGGTCGGCACCCGATATGAGGGATTGTTCATCGTCGCAGCGGTGGCGGGGATCCTCGCCTGGCGCGGATGGCGCGCCCGGGCACTGGCGCTTGCGCCGTGGCGGCCGTTCCCGTGCTGGCGTTCGCCGCGTACTCGCTCGCGCACGGCGGTATGGCGCTGCCGAATTCCGTGCTCATGAAGTCCGGCCCAGGCCGCTTCGACACGGTCGCGGGTGGCATCGCGGCCGTCCTGAGCGACTGGTTCGCAGTGGGACCCTCTTTGCCCGCCCTCCGGAATTGGCGTTGGTCATCGCAGTACTGCTGGCGCTTGGCATTCGCCCGAGCCGGCGACGCGCGGCACGAGAGCCGCGCCGGTTCTTGGCGTCACCTTCGTCGCCGACGTCTGCTGCACGCGTCCCTCGTCAAGATGGAGTGGTTCTTCCGGTACGAGGCGTATGTGGTTCTGCTTGGCGTGATAGCCTTTGCGCCGTCGTAGACGCGGGACGCCTGTGGCCAGCTTCCCCAGCCGGCCGGCGGTGACGATGCTCATGGTGCTGCTTGTGTTGCCATTGCAGTTCGAGCGCTCACCTCGCTCGCCATGACGCCTCAGGCGATGGTAAATATCTACGACCAGCAGTACCAGATGGCGCGATTGTTCGCGGAGCACTATCCGGGAGCGAGGTCCCCGTGAACGATATCGGCGCTGTCAGCTGGCTGTTCCTCACACGTGTGGACATTATGGGGCTTGCCACTGCTGAAGTTGCTGAGTTGAAACGACACCGCGCTCTGAATCGCGACACGCTCCAACGACTCGCGGAACGAAACCATGTCCGGGCGATTGCCGTGTATCGAAACGTCTTCGCGCCAATCCTCCCTCGGGACTGGATCCCCGTCGGCGAATGGACGATTCACAACAACGTGGCCGTTTCCGGCGAGACCGTGACGTTCCTCGCGATCAACGCTGCCGATGCGGCTGCGCTTCGGGCGCATCTCGACGCCTTTGCGCCGCGGCTGCCCGGGACAGTGACCTATGTGGCGGAGAGTGGCGGCCGATGACCCGCTATCCGCGGGCGCCCTGGAAGGCCTGGTAGGCGCTGCTGGCAGCGGACTCGAGCGCTGCCTCCACCAGCTTGAGGAATTCGGTTGGCCCACCGGCCAGCAAGACGAGCAGTCCCAGCGCGACGACGAGGATGGCGACCGTGAGCCTCGATTCGGTGGCGGTGCCGGATGTGCGCATGGCTCGTGACTCGACTCGCTGACGGAAATGATTGGCGGCGGTTGCGGTATGAGCCCACGATAGCCCGGCCAATGCCGCCGGTATAGCTGTGCTGTCTCGTGTGTTGTTGCGCAGGCGACTGTCGCAGTATCTGAAATGATACAGAACGGTCCAAGGAAACGGCGGGCGATCTCGTTTCGCCCGGTGAAGCCGGTCGCCGTGGCGCTGACCCTGGTGCTCGGCGTCGGAGCGGTCTGGGTGCTCGCCACGCCGGGCCCGCTCGACAGGTTCGGCACGCTCAAGGGCAGCGACTTCGCCCAATTCTACACAGCGGCGCGACTCGCGGTGACGGGTCGCCTCAGCGTCCTCTACGACTGGACCGTATTTGCCGCTGAGCTCCGCCAGTCGGTGCCGGGACCGCCGGACCTGCTGTACCTCTCGGTCTATCCGCCGCAACTCGCTCTGCTGCTCGCCCCTCTCGGCAGGCTCACGTATTTCCAGGCCCTGGGGCTCTGGACGGTGGTTTCGGTGATTCTGTACGGCTGGGCTGGCTGGACGGTTCTGCGGCCGGCGATGGCCCGGCGCGAGGAGCGGATTGCGGCCGGACTGCTGCTGAGCGGTTTCCCGGCCATCCACCTGGCCCTCCTGAACGGGCAGGTGAGCACGCTTGCAGCGGCCGTGCTCGCGCTGGCGTGGGTCTTCTGGAAAAAGGGCGACCTCTTCGCTGCCGGCATTGCGCTCGGCAGCCTGGCATTCAAGCCGCCGCTCCTGACGGTCGCGCTGGCCGCGGCCCTCGCCGTCCCGGCCTGGCGGCTGTGGTGCGGCGCGCTCGTGGGCGCGGCAGTGCAGGTGACGGCGGTCTGGTGGACCGCGGGCCTCGGACCCTGGCGCGCGTACATCGAGGCCGCCCGCCGCGTGCTGGAGCGGCCACAGGCATTCGAACCGAAGATCGAGCAGATGCAGAGCCTGCGGGGGTTCTTCGAGCTGGCCGTCGGACGAGGAGCCGGGACCACGGCGCTGTACGCGCTTGCGGCGGTTGGCACGCTCGTGCTGATCAGGCGACTGATCCAGCGGCGACCGCCCGCGGCCGTGAGCTTCGCGGCCGTCGTCATCGGCGGCCTGCTCCTCGATCCGCACCTGTATGCGTACGACCTGGTCGTGCTGGTGGTTCCGCTCGGCGTCCTGGCGTGCTGGCTGCTGGATCAGCCCGGGGAAGGCGCAGCGCCCGGCATGGCCGCCGCGGCCTGGCTCCTGTTCTGGACGCCGCTGGTCTGGCCCCTGACCGCCGCCGTCAGGATCCAGGCCGCAACGCCGGCGATGTTGTGGCTGCTGTGGACTCTCCGGGGCGCTCCAGGACCAGCCAGCGCCCGTCCTGGAACCGTACCCCCCAGCCGTCGCGCAGAAGATGCCGCGCCGTCAGCGAGTCGGGCGGCAGGGCCGCACAGTTGACGTGCCACCGGTCGAAGAGCGCCTGGTAGTCTCCCGTCAACTCGACGCGCGTCGCGGCCTGCACGAGCGATACGGGGAAGGGGTCCTGGCGGCTGTCCACGAACACCTGCTGCTCCGGGACGAACCAGATCAGAGGACCACCATCCACGTACCTGATTCTGCAGACGTGGCGGGCAGGCCGCGGTCGCGGCCGCGGCCGCCGGGGACATGGGGCGCCAGTGCAGCATCGGCCAGGGGGCCGCCCATGCCCACCCAACCACTGTCGCACCGCAGGCAGCCGCCAGGCCGGCAGGCAGCCATCCGCCGACGCTGGTCGGACGTGGGCGCACGGCGGGCTGGCTACGCCACAAGACACGGCTGACGGCGGGCACGGCCAACATCATGAATGCCGGGATGTTCCTGAGCGTTCGTACGGCCAGTGGCAGCGCCAGAAGCGCGGCCACGACGAAGACTCGATCCTCCGGCGATTCGAGCCGCCGCCAGGCGCGCGCGGCGTGCCAGACGAATACGGCAGCCAGACCCCAGAAGAGCAGCTGTTCGGGAGGAAGCGGTGTCGGTTGCCATTCCTGAATGTGATTGGCTCGTGAGCGTGCCATTGACGCCAGCATCTCGGTCCAGTTGCGTATCCCAAACGGCGTCGCCAGGGTCGCAGCGATGACGGCCGCCGCGCCGGCCACTCGCATCGGGAGGCGGTCCCCGTCGCCCAGGACGGCGGCGCCGACAGCCGCCGCCGCGACGACCACTCCGATCGCCATGCCGGCGTGCAGGTTCGCCCAGACGACCATCACCGCCGCGGCCCACGCCCACCGGTCGCGCGCGATCAGAACGGCGATGAGGGGTAGCCCCGCAATGCTGAACACCTGTGGACGAATGGACCAGATGGTCGTGGACTCTGAGATCGCGAGCACAAGCAAGAGCAGCCGCACGTCCTCTGGCCCGCGCGTGAGCCTCCAGACCGCGTACCACGCTCCCATGACAAGCGAGGCGCAGAAGGCGGTCAGCAGCGGGAAGCCGCCCCACGAGAAGAGCGGGTAGAACGCCAGCTGGGACAGCCAGGAGTGATTCCAGAAGAATGCGCCTGCCGCGGTGTACGAGAACCGGTCAATGAACATCAGCGCATGGTCGCGCAGCATGTCATGGCCGTAGCGGAGGTGCCACCACGTGTCGTTGTGCACCGGCATCAGGCACGCCAGCACGGCCAGCCCGATGAAGAGCGCACGGCGCAGTGCTACCGCCAATGCTGCTAACCCTTTGTCGTCACGCACCGCGCAACCATCCTACCCCACGTCGATTCCCACATGTCCCCCGCTCGCCGGCCGTCAACGAAAAGGAAGGCGGCGCCGGCACCTCACGTTTGCAGACCTGACGTCTGGCCGATTCGCCATGGTTGTCTGCTCGTGAGAAGACGAGCGCGGCAGCGGCCGCTTACGGGAGCCGGATGCTCGATCCAGAGCCGTGAGGTGCGGCACGCCGCTTGCTCCCGTCTTGATGGGGTATGCGTGTGCACGGCTTCTTCAGTCTTGGGGGGCTGCTTGCGCGCTGGTGGAAGCCGGCGTACCCGCTGCTGCCATGGGCGTTCACGAGCGCAATGCTCACCGCAGGGGGTATGTGGGACTACTGGTCGCGGGGAGCCGCCATCGACTACACATTGCTTGGCCTGGCCGCCTACGAGCTCATGTTGGGATTGCTCGAGGATGCTGAACCTTCACCCGGGGAGCTCGCGCGCGATCGTTCAAGCCGGGAGGCATGAAGGGCAGTCACCCCGCTCAGTACACGTACAGGACCCGCTGCCCGCCGGCCAGCGCCTGCTTCGCGGCAATCGGCCGGCGTGCCGAGAGCAGCCGCTCGAACTCGCCCTGCGTGTAGTCGTCGTACACGTCGGGCCGCAGCGCCAGCAGGCGCTTCACCATGCTGTCCTCACGCCCGACCCACTCGATCACGCCGGACGGCGCGAGGCCCGTCAGCAGATCCACGATCTCCGACAGCGGGATGCCCCCGGTGATCCGCAGGTGGTGGATCAGGGCCAGCGCCAGGACGAAGTCGCCCTGCAGCCGGTCGAGCAGCCCCTTGCGCTCGATGTTGCGCCAGCCGATGGCCGGCGTCGGCCGCGTCAGGTCGGCGACGAGCGGCGACAGGCCGGTATCCCCGGCGGCCTTCACGTAGAGCGCATCCACGCACGCGGGGCTCACGTCAACCGCGACGACACGCGCGCCCGTCGCGCGCGCAAGGCGCGCGTACTGGCCGGTGTTCGTGCCGAGGTCGAGCACCAGCCCGGGCTCGACCCGGTCGAGCGCGGTGCCGACGAAACCCTCCTTCGACTGCACCCCGCCAGTGTCGTAGGTGTGCGTCTCGGTGTAGGTCGTCCACGCATCGCCCTGCGGTGGCCGCAGGCGCGCGATGACCTTCGTCAGCTTCGCCACCTGCCCCTTGAGCGCCGCCAGCGGGTACTTCATGCCCGCGCCTGCCTTCCCCACGTCTTCGGCGCGTCCCGCGAAGCGTCGCTCGAGCTGCTGCTGCATGGCGACGTTCACCAGCACGCCCGGCTTCAGCTTGTCGCGGATGCCCATCACCCGGCTCACCTGATCCACGGGAATCTCCCCGAGGCTGGCCAGGAGCAGCGCCCGGGGGTCCATGCCCTTGTACGACAGCAGGAACAGCGGGAACAGGAACGCGCGGCAGAACTGCGCGTAGCCTGCCCAGAGCGCGCCCTCGACGCGCGGCTCCAGCGAGTGCACGTCCACGAGCCGCGGCGTGGCGCCCTCGAACAGGATGTTGAACGCGGTGGCGTCCTTCAGCACGAAGCCCTTGTCGAGGCACAGCGTCATCGCGCGCAGCGTTGTCAGCGCCGCGTCGCGCAGCATCGAGAAGCTCCACTCGTAGCTGTACGAGACCAGCGGCAGCTGCGGCTGCCTGATGACGCGGTCGCCGACCTCGGCGGGGGAGAGCCCCTCGCGCGCGCTCTCGACGACGGTGGAGGGAACGAGCAGCCCCGAGGAGGTCAGCGCCTCCACGAGGCCGGTCTTCAGGGCGCGATCGAACGACGCGAGCGCCTCGGGCGAGCAGGTCCGGTAGATGGCGCCTGCGTGGCGGAAGAGTCGTCCGGAGGGGTCCCGGAACGACGCGGGATCAAACGTGGTCATGCGGCTGGTCGGACGCCGAAGCTGCCGAGGCGGCCTCCTCGGGGTCGGCCATGCCGAACAGGCGCTTGATGCGCATCCAGAACAGCTTGCCGATGATCGCGACGCCCGCGGTGCCCGCCAGCAGCAGCTGCACCAGCATGCCGCCGGCCGACGGGTCGATATAGGCCTCGGCGTCCGGCGCCAGCACCAGCACCCACCACGCCGCCAGGGCGAGCGCCGTCAGGAACATGGCGCGCTCAGCCTTCCGTGTCTTGCTCTTCGTCATCATCCCCCCGGGTCAAAGGCCCGCAGTTGTCACAGATAAGGAATGATAAAAGGCTTGTAACATCAGTGCAACCGTAGAGATGCCCAGCCCGCCCGCCCGTCAGGGGCCCATTCCCGCGCTCTGTTACCTCCCGGCGCTCCTGTTCGCCACGATTCCGGTGGTGAGCGCGGCCAAGCTGTACCTGGCATCCACGCCGCTGCCTGCCGGGGAACTGGCCCGGGACCTGGCCGCCGCCGCCACGGTGGCGGGTCTCGCGGCCCTGCTGCTCGTGCCGCTGCCCGGACGCCACGCCACCAAGGGCGCCGCCCTCTCCTTCGTCGTCCTGCTCTCCGGCGCCTACCCCGCGCTTGCCAACGCGGCGGGCGTCGGGCCCTCGACGTGGCCGGACGCCCTGCTCGGGGCGGCATTCCTGCTCGGACTGCTGGGCCTGCTGCTGGCGCTCTCGCGGTTAGCACCGAGCGTGCTGCCGCAGAGCCACGGCATCATCTGGCTGCTGGCCGCCGCGGTTGCCGCGTACTACGTGTACAGCGTGGGGACGCGGCTGGTCCGGGCCGAGCGCGTGCCGGATCGGAGCGCACTCGGCGGCCCACCTGTCGAGCTGCCGGCGTCTGCCGACGCCCCCGACATCATCCACATCGTCTTCGACGGTCTGGGGCGGCTGGACCTGCTGCAGCGCGTCTACGGTCTCGACAGGGAGGAGATCCACCGGCGCCTCACCGCGCAGGGCCTGCACATCGTGGACGGCGCCGTCGCCAACTACGCACAGACCTACCTGGCCATGGCGGCGACGCTCTCGATGGAGTACCTGGACGATGCGATTCCGCTGGCGACGAGCCCGAACGACCGGACGCTGACCGAGACCATCATCGACCAGTCCACCGTCATCCGGGCGCTGAAGCGCCGCGGGTATCGCTTCACGCTGCTTTCCAGCGGGTACGAGGCCTTCGTCTCGCATCCGCTGGCGGATGACGGGATCGAAGGGCCGACGGTGATGGAGCAGTTCGAGGCGTATGCGCTGCCGCGGACGATGTTCCGCGCCCTGCCGATCCGCGGGCTGACGTTCGTGCCGCACCGGAACCGGACGCGTGAGATCGTCGAGGCCCTTCGCGCCTACTGGCCGGGCGGTCGGCCGCGATTCGTCCTCGCGCACCTGTTGCTGCCGCATCCCCCGTTCGTGTTCGACGCGGGCGGGCATGCGGTGACGCCGCGTGGCATCTTCGCGCTTGCCGATGCTTCCGCCTTCCCAGGCACTGACGAGGAGTATTGCGAGGGGTATGCCCGACAGGCCCGGTACGCGTTCTCGGTGCTCGAGGACCTGCTCTCGCGCTGGCGCCGGCTGCCGCGGCCGCCGATCGTGATCGTCCACGGCGATCACGGGCCGGGGCTGGACTACGATATCCGCCATCCAGTGGGGAGCAACACCGACGGACGGATGGTGATCTTCCTGGGCGTCAGCGGCATGCCCCCGCTTGCGGCGGTCCCTGGCTCGCCGGTCAACATCTACCGGTCGGTGCTCAACGCGCGTTTTGGCACGAACCTGGCTCTTCTGCGGGACCGGAGCTTCGTCTCGAGCTGGGCGGCGCCGTACGACCTGTCGGAGGTGGGGCGTCGAACGGATCGGTGAGGCACGTGATCGCCAGCGCGCTCCAAAGCACCAGCAAACTCACCGTTGCGACACTGAGAGCGGGCGGGACGACGCCGGGGGGAATCCACAGGAGGAGGCACGCGTACCGGATCCGAGGGACCGTCCTGCGGAGTGCGAGCAGCGGGCCCAGGGCCAGCAGTTCGTAGGTACGCCCAACCGACCGGGCTGAGGAGCAGCGCAGCCACGATCAGGAGCGCCCACCCGACGTCTCCATCCGCTCTCCATGAGACGGCGGCTGACGCAAGTGCGATGAGGGCGCATGCCGCCAGCCAGAGCGCGTCGCTGGCACCAGCACGCTGGAGCGCCCCGAACAGCGAGCCGTTCAGGGGAAATTCGGCCCACGGCATCTGGCTGCCCGCCGCCGCCCACTCTCGGTAGGGAGCAGAGCCGAGCGTCAGCAAACCCGCTCCCAGCACCACGGCGCCGACGGCAAGTGCCGATCCAACTGCCCTCCAGCGTCGGCGAAGGATCCACCAGCACACGATCGGCAGCATGAATGGTTTGGCGGCGACCGCGAACCCGAGCCAAACGCCGGCGACGCGCTGGCGTCCTTCCCGGTCGGCCATCCAGGCCGCTGTGACACACAGCGCCAGAGGGCCCACGACCTGCGCCAGGCCCACCGCCGCCAGCAGGGCTGGCGATGCCATCACGAGGAGCAGCAGCGGCCCGTTCAGCCACGCCCGGACCAGCCAGACCGTGGCGCCGAAGCACGACAGGTTGACGACCTGCCACACAATCCAGGCCGATCGCGCCGACAGGACGGTGAGCGGCGCGAAGAGGACCGCGACGTGTGGGAGGTTGAGGTTCGTCATGCTGTTGACGGTCGGCCGGTATGCGCCCGTTCGTCTCCAGATGTCCGCGGTGTTGTAGAAGGACAGGAAATCGCGCCCGTCGAACAGTCGCCAGCCCTGAATGGCAACGGCGGCGTACAGAGGTAGGGCCACGACGGCCGCGAGCGCCAGCGTCCTGTCACGGCTATGAATCCGTCTGTGAGCGCTCATTGACCAAGGAGCTCTGCGACATCCATCGGGCACCGGCCGCGAATCGTAGCACGGTGCTTCGGCCGTATACTCCACCAGGCAACGTCTGGATGACGATCCCGTTGTATGACTTCTCAGTGATGAAGAAGGCGACCTGGGCTGCGTGGCTTCTTGCCCTTCCGTTCTGGCTGTTGCCGGTGGCGGTCGTCGTGGTCCTGGCCACTGGCGTCCTTCCCGTCCCTTTCGTTTCAGAGCTTGCTCCCGCCACTGTCCTGGCGGCCCTCAGTTTCGTCATCGTCACCGCCCTCGTTGCACTCGGTGCAGCGGACCAACGACTGCTTTCGACACAGGCTGCCCTTGGCGTGGCATTTGCCGCCGCCGTTGCGGTCGCCCCCGGGAAGCCCGCTGTTGCATTCAGCCTGGCGGGCGCTATCCTGAGCGGGTCGCTCTTGTGGGGGCCGTACCGGCTCGTTGCCGCGGTCGCATCGGCCGCTCGCTCGATGGCCCTGGTGCTCGCCGGGCTCGAGATCGCGATCGTCGCGTATGCCGCGCTGCCGCGGCCGCTGACTCCCGACGTCATGGCCGCGGTCCAGCAGGTTCGCGCGCTCCCCGATCCGTTGGCCGACCCGGCTCACCCACCCGACATCTACCAGATCCTGCTCGACAGCTTCGGGCGGCCGGACTACCTCCGCAGCCGGTGGGACGTCGATGTCGGCCCGATCGAGCGACAGCTCAATGCTGCCGGGTTCGAGGTCGTGTCCGATGCGCGCGCCAACTACGACGTGACCTCGCAATCGCTCCCGTCGATGCTGAACATGAACTACCTCGACCCGCTGGTTCCGGTGATGGGCGCCAGCCGTTCGTTGAGGCCCCTGCACGAACTGGTGTCGCGGAATGCCACGATGGCGTCGTTGAAGCGCCTGGGCTATCGCATCACCGTGTTCGGGGCGAACTACTCGGCAACCGAGGCCCTGGAAGGCGCCGACGAGTGTCACTGCGCACCGACACTGTTCGGCGAATTCGAGATGAACGTGGTCGCCATGACGCCGCTGAGACACGTCGGCCTCGGCGGCCTGGAGTATGGCCCCCACCGTCGCCGGATTCTGTCCACCTTCGACGCGCTGGACGGGTACGTTCCTCCAGAGCAGCCGGTATTCGTGCTGGCTCACGTGCTGGCACCGCATCCCCCATTCGTCCTCGGGACCAGCGGGGAGGCGTTGACGCCCAGATTTCCCTTCTCCATGGGCGCAGGCAGCGCCTACCCCGGTACCCCGAGGGAGTTCAAGGCGCGCTACACGGCGCAGGCGCGATATGTCTTCCAGAGAGCACTGGCGGCCGGCGTTCACCTCATCGCCGCTTCCCGCGCGGCCGGGCGTGAGGCGATTGTGATCATCCACGGGGACCACAACACGCGGTTCGACCTCGATCCGACACGTCCATCGCCGGCCGATGGTGAAGACGTGTTACCGGTGCTCCTGGCGATCCACTGGGCGGACGGCGGCCTGCCGGGTCAGCCGATGCGCAGCCTGGTCAACGTATATCGGGAGATCTTCAGGCGATATTTCGGCGCGCGTCTGGCTCATCTGCCGGATCGCGGCTACCTCGTGTCGTTCGACGGTGCCTACAGATTCATTCCGGCGAGTGGCGAATCCGTCGACCGTGTGCACTAGCTTCGCCCCTCCGTCTCCGCCGGCTGCCCCTCCGACAAGAGGCTCCCGATCCACACGACGACCAACCCGGTGGCTCCCACGGGTGCAAGCGGCTGCGGCAAACCGATGATCGCGAGGCCGGCCCATTGCACCGCCGACGCCACCGGCACTAGAGGTAGCAGGAGCCAAGCGTAGTACCTGCCAGCCCAGAGGAGCCAGGAGAATCGATGCGGGGAGGAGAATCGGCCAAGTCGACTGGCGCCCACGCATGAAGTATAGGGAGATGAGCACGACAACCAGCGAAACCACCGGCAGGATCCACGGATTTCCGATCCCGTTTCTCTCCAATGCTCCGGCAAGCGACAGGTTCACGGTGTTGGAGTAGCCGGGAATTCGTCGAATTGCGCTCCACCACTCGACATAACTTCCCGGCCCGCAGAGTACGATGCCCGCTCCAACGAACACGATGGCGCTCGATGCGGCCCGGCCCAGGGCCCTCCAGTCGCGTTTCATCAGCCCTCCGAGCAGCAGGAGGCCGAGGAACGGTTTTAGTGCGACCGCGAGACCCAACCAGGCGCCACGCCGCACGGCCTCCAGGTCCCGCACGAGAAGGTAGGCCACGACTGCGGCCCATTGGCCCTGTGCCTGCTGCAGCCAGAGCGGCACCCAGCAGAGGGCAGCGGCGAGTTGCCAATTCCGCAACCGGAGCCGGCGACACGAATCGACCACACAAGCGACCTGCACGACCTGCCAGAGTCCGAGCGACCACCAGTACGGGAACAGGGTGAGCGGTACCACCAGCATGCTGACGTGGGGTGGATTGAGGTTCAGCAGGACCCCCGGCCGGGGGTTGTACCAGCCGAGCCCCCGCAGTGCACTCAGGGCCGACTCGTAGAAGGCCCGATAATCCGGTGCACCACTGGCACGCGACAGCAGTATGGTCAAGGTGGCAAGGACCGCGGCAAAGCTCAGGAGGCCACCGGCAGAGGCCGGCTGTCCAAGGGCCAGTAGCGACCTGGACGGCCTTTGAGGTACGACGTACGAGGACTCGCTCATGGACGCAAGGTGCCTCCTGTCGGACTTGAAACCCAGCGCGCAATCGTCGTGTGACCAAACTTCAGGGACTGGTCGAGACGATAGGATGGGAACGTGAACTGCTGGATTGGCTCCCTCGAGACAAGCAGGAAAGATGGCACGGCCGCTCGTGCCAGCACTCCCGCCAGGGTCTCGGTCTGTCGCTGGCTGTCCGCAAGCAGGACCTGCTTCGACCTGTAGACCGGCTCCACGACGCTGACGGTCAGGGCGCTGTCGAGGACGATGACCCGTTCGTCCGAGCTCTCGAGCCATTGCACCGCCGCCGCTTCGGTACGATTGAACATGGCGAAGGTCCTCATGCCCACGCCGAACTGCATCACGAGCGATCCCCCGAAGAGTGCCAGGCCGACCACCCAGATGCCTCGACAGAACGGAATCGCGACCGCGCGGCGGTAGCTCCACAGGCCTTCGCAGGCGGAGATGCAGAGCAGTGGCAGCACCGGGAGCAGCAGCCGGGGGCCGTACCCGGGGCCACCATCGGTCGTCAGAAACGCCAGGACGCCCGCGGCGAACCCCGCACACGTGACCCAGCCTGCGGTGCGTACGAGCGATGCCCGTTGATCGCCGGCGGACGGCAAGAATGCGAATATCAGAACCGGCGAGAGCCGGAGAAGGCCGGCCGGGAAGTCTGGATGGGGCAGGAACTGGCGGAGGTCGTGTGCGAGCTGCACCGCGCACAGGGTCACGATGCCGAGGACTCCCATCCGGGCGGCCTCCGTTCTTCGCCAGAGGTTGATCGACACGAGCGCGACGACAAGCACGGTCGGGTAAACGGCGCCGCCCTCGCCGACGATCCAGGCGCTCACGAGCGTTTCGTAGCGTCGCGAGAGTGGCCAGCCGGGCCGGTGCGGGACGCCGGGCGGCGTGCCGAGCCAGCGTGCGGCGATGTCCACGGCATGCGCAACGTGCGCGAAGGGCGGACGCATGAACACCGTCACGTCCACAATCGCGAGAAGGGCGAGAGGCGCCGACGTCGCGACCAGGAGCGTCACCCAGGAGCTGAGGCCGCGCCGGTCCCGCCACAACAGCCACAGGAGCCCTGGCACGAGCAGCAGTGACTCGTCGCGGAGCGCTGTCGCAGCGCCAATTGCGAGGCCCGCGGCGGCGACCGCCGCCGGGTCCGTGGAGCGTACCAACCGCAGCCAGGCCCACGTCGAGAGCGCGAGCGCTGTCGCGTGCTCCCAGGGCAGGACGGAAAAGAACCAGAGGAAACTCCCCGCTCCGAGGAGCAGCGGCGCGCTCCAGCGGGGTGCCGCCGGGCTGGCGGTCGAGACCAACGCGACGACGGCGGCGCCGCTCAGGGCCGAGACAGCGACGACACCAGACACGCCCAGGGCGAGCGCCGGCGCCATGAGCACCGCGACGGCGCTGGGGAACACGCCCTGCCACCCGCCAGCCGCGTGGAAGACCCATGGGCTCACGAACGGGAAGAACTGCCACTGTGGATCGAATGTCGCTGCGGGATACGAGAGCGAGAGGGAAGTGAAGCCGCTGTCGAGCAGACACTGTGCTTCCAGGAGCTTCACGGCAGCATCCAGGGTGAAGAGCGTCCGCGGATCCAGCACCCAGATGCCATAGAGTGCGAATCCCGCCAATGCAACCGCAAACCACGCCAGAGGCGAGCGCCGGTTCGTCGAGCGCGGGCTGGTCGGGCCGGTCATGAGCCCGGAGTGGCCCCGGCTCTGACGTACACCGCGCCGAGACTGGAGGAGCATCCAAACGACCTCACGAGCCGGTACTCGCGGCCCACTTCAGCACCGAGCCGCCTTGTCCACCGCGCGGGACGGTGACCCGGTTCGAAGCTCGCGGGTCCGGCCACCACCAGATTGAAGTACCGCCTCGCCACGAGACCCTCGAGGCCTCCTTTGGCCCAGGTCACTCCACGGACCTGCGCGTACGCAAACGGGTCGGTCACTGCCACGGGCTTTCCCGCGAGCAGCAGCGCCGACACGTCCTCGGACAGAATCGGTCCCCCGGGATACTCCCGGATGAAACGGTATGCCTCGCTGCAGGCCGCCGGGTCGACGTCTCGTCGCGGCCGTTGCCAGGCGCCGATGACGGAAACAGCACTCACGACGACCACAGCAGCGAGCACCAGCGTGGCGCCGCGGTCCCAGGCTGCAGCAGCGACTGGCATCGACACCGCCCCGAGCAGCGCGGCCGCCGAAACCCACTCGAGGAAGTGATTCGTCTCGGCGCCCGCCTTGCCGGCGGTGATCGTGAGCAGGGTGCAAGTGCCCAGGTAGAGCCATGCCAGGCGACGATGCGCGTGTGCGCCGTGTCCTGCCGTGAGACCGTACGCGATGGCCAGCAGCAGCACCAGTGATCCGCCGACGACGATCCGCAGGTTGTCCAGGTAACGGAGGACATCGAACGCGTCACGGTGCGTGAGTACCAGGTGAAAGTAGGCGTACGGGCCCAGTGATGCGGCGAGCAGCACGGCCAGGGCGCACGCGTCCGCGGCAAGAATGCCTATAAAGCGCCACTGTCGTTCGAGCGCGAGTGCGACCACACACGCAAGCGGCGCGGCAATGGCCGTCTGTTTCGTGAACACCGCAGCCACGAACAGCACGGCCGCGAGCACAAGGCTTCGCCACCGCGCGAACACGTAGAGTCCGGCAAGCGACAGCGCGACGGAGGGAAGATCCACCCGGAGCAGGGGCAGCCAGATCCAGACAACGGGATGACAGAAGAACGCCGCCGCGAACACCGCACCGACTGAACGCGATCCTCCCATCCTCCGCGTCAGGCCGACGAGCAGCGCTGCTGCGGCGAGTGCGAAACCAATGACGAGCAACCTGGGGCCCGCAAGCGACAGGCCGGTAGCTTTGACGACGGCGGCCGCTGCCCAGTAGCCGACCGGGCCGTAGGGAGAGAGCACGTACGGGAGGGGTCCTGGTACCGGATACAGCGGCTGTCCATGGACAACTCGCGTCACTCCCGCAAGGACCGTTCCCTCGGCGTAGTCGATCTGGAACGGTATCCCGGCGCGCTGGAGGGCCTGCCAGGCGTGAATGGCGACCAGTGCGACCGCAAGGCCAGCCAGCAGCCATCGTCGCCGATGCCCGTCGGCGGGACTGGCGACGTGTCCAGCCTGCTGCCTCATCGACGGGCATGCTACCATCCTCCCGCACTTCGCAGCCCAGGGAGGCGGCATGTTGCGGATTGGGAAGCCTCGGTTCGACCTCCTCGAAGTTTCGCTTCTGGTGATCTTCACCGCTCTGGCGGTCGCGGCGACGACAACGAAGCCGCGGGGACCGGGCGGATTCGACCGAGGGAGCGCTCCTGCTCCGGGAATTCGAGGCCAAGTACCACACCAAGGTGTCCCAGAATGCCGAGGAGTGGCTGGTCCGGGACTTCTTCCGCGACCGGCATGGCGGAGTGTTCCTGGACGTCGGGGCAAGCTCCTACAAGGAGCACAGCACGACCTACACGCTCGAGGTCGCGCTGGGATGGTCGGGCGTCGCTGTGGAGCCGCAGCCGCAGTTTGCGGCGGACTACGCCCGGTTTCGTCCGCGCACCCGGTTCGTGCAGGCCTTTGCGTCCGACCGGCCGGGGACCACGACCCTCTATATCCCGAACGGCTCGACCGAGCTGGCGTCGGCGGACCCGAACTACGTCGGCTCACCCAGGTTGGGCGAGACCTCCATCCAGGTGCCGATGCTGACGCTCGACAGCATCCTGCGCAGCGCCGGCCTCGACCGGATCGACTTCATGTCGATGGACATCGAGAACGCCGAGCCGCAGGGGCTGGCCGGGTTCGACATTCGTCACTTCGCCCCCGAGCTCGTGTGCATCGAGTCGCACTATGCCGTGAGACAGGCGATCCTCGACTACTTCGCATCGCATGGTTACGTGCTGGTGGGGAAGTACTGGCACGTGGACCTGGTCAACATGTACTTCATGCCGCTAAGGGCCGCCGTTCCAGGTTCACCGGCGGACCAGGTCCGAGGTACGCCCTAAGTCAGGGCCGCACAAAGAGATAGACGTCTATGCCAGCGACCGCTCCGGGTTGCCGGACGACGACGTCGCTGCCGAATCGTTCGGCGACCCACCTGCGCACGTTGTCCGAATACACGCCGTCTGAGTCAACCGCGTGCTGTGCGACCAGGACGAACGCGTGCGAGTCATCGATGGCCGGCGCGACAACGTTGTCGAAATACGACACGCGTCCGGGATCGGACCAGCGGTAGGTCAAGGAGACGACAGACGCGTCGAGCGGGGGCCGGCCTGGGCTGTCGAGCACCGCCCGAGTTGCCGGTGGGGCGTGTCCTGGGACGGGCAGTGACTCCTCCACGAACCCGGATCGAAGGAGGACGACTGTGCTGCCGCTGGTGCGGATCGCCTCGCGGACAAGATCCGATGCGCCACGCCAATCCTCGACGCCGAGGCCAGAAAACGTTCCAGTTGCTCCGTAAGCGCGCGCGATATTGGCGCCATTGATCGCAAGGAAAGCCACCAGACAGACCGCCGCTTCCCGTCGAATCAGGCGGCTGATGGCGACGCCGGCCAGGACGGACGCTGGTACGACAATCGGCTCGAGGTACCGGGCCGTCACGAGATTGGCGTGTACGAGCAGCCCCGCTTCGAGCGCAAGGACGACGCCCAGGATCGAGGCCGAGAGTGCCAACACGAGGCCTGAGATGCCGTGCTCTCCACTCCGGGAAGCCGCCACCATCACCCAGGGAAGCGCGAACGGCGCCAGGAGGGCTCCGATCTCGAAATGATGGGGAACTGCCATCCACGTGAGGTGCTGCGGGCGGGCGGCGGCTGCTATCAGGTAGGGCAGCGCCGGCGCACAAGCGGCCGAGATCGCGAGAGCATCGAATACGAATGCGCGCCGGGTGTACCGGCCCGGAAGGCCTGGCGCGAGCATGTGCGCGGCCGCCAGGCCCAAGAAGGGTAAAACCAGAAGGAAGTGCGCCCAGAACTCGATGCATGCGCCGGCGGCGAATGTCGCACGGGCCCACCATGCGCCGGTCTTCACCGAGGCGACGTAACCGAATATCATCACGCTCGTGCCAAGAACGGCCAGGGCGTACGGTCTCGCGTTGACGCCGCTCTGAATCTGGGCAAAGGTCAGCCACGTGAATATGCCAGCCCACATGCCAGCCCGACGTCCGGCAAGCAGGTGGCCCGTTGCCCCACATAGCACTGCTGTGAAGGCCGATGCCACGAGCGACGGCACCCGCAGCGCGAACTCTGAAGGGCCGAACACCGCTGTGCTCGCCCATGCAACGAAATAGTAAAGAGGCGTCTGCCCCTGGAACGATCGAACGCGCGTCGCAATCTCGTGGACACCTGCGGTGACACACCACCACGTCGACGTCTCGTCCAGCCAGAGACTCCCGGTGGCGCCATGGAGGCGGAACACAAGGCCGGCGACGAGAGCTGCCGCGATTGCCCACCACGGGTGCCCGAACCGGGCGAGGCCCTGACGGCTCTCCACGATCCGCGCTTCCGTGGGCTTTTCCATCGTCCGATCTTTTCCTCGGACCGGACTCTAATCCAAAATCGCTACTCGAGACCGCCGGGACGTCGACTAGTCTAGAGAACCTGCACGCGGTCGGCGAATACCAGATGCGTATCAGAACCCTCTGGCAAGTGGCCAGGCCCAGGCTCCTTCCGGCCCTGCTGCTCGTGCTGTCGGCCGGGTATCTCCTGCACTTCGTCGACCGCGGCTGGGTTCCGCACGACGAGGGCGCCATAGCCCTGGATGCCGTGAATGTCCTGAACGGGCAGCTTCCTCACGTGCAGTTCGAGGACCCCTACACGGGAGGCCTGTCCTACCTCTATGCGGTCCTGTTCAGGGCCGTCGGGACCGATCTCGTGAACATCCGGTGGCTCTTGTACGTCGTGGCGCTCCTCACCACGCTTTGCTGGTATGCGATCTTTCGGCGGGTGTGTCAACCTGCGGGCGCCGTCTCACTGGCGTTCATCGCGCTGCTGTGGGCATTTCCAAACTACTTCGCGGGCCTGCCGAGCTGGTGGTGCCTTTCATTCGCGTCGGCGGCCCTCCTCTGCCTGCTGCGGTACTTCGACGATGCCCGTCTTGCCTGGTTGTCTGTCGCGGGCACCTTGCTCGGTCTGGCCTGCAGCTTCAAACAATCCGGGATCTATCTTGTGGGCGCGTCCCTGCTCGTGCTTGCCTATCACGACCAGGCCGGCAGACCGTACCGCGTTGGGCCACGAGAAGAATGGTCGGCGCTGTGGCTGCGTGCTGGTCTTTCCGCGGCGGTCGTGATCGGCCTTGTCCTCATCGGACTGGCCGGCATGGACCTGGGATTCGTGGTGCGCCTGGTGGTTCCGATTGGCTCGTTGCTGAGCGTTCTGCTCGCTGACGAGTGGTACAGGGAGCAGACGTCTGAACAGAGCACCCGCCGCGTGCTGCTCCGGATGCTTCTGCTGGGCGGATCTGCGGTGGCCCCGCTGGTCGTTCTCCTTTTCGCCTACTGGCCGGTGCACGCCGCGGACTGGGTGCAAGGCGTCTTCCTGCGCCCGGGGAGACGGGGAACCCTGGTGGCCTTGACCTTTCCACCGCTGTGGCTCTCGCTGCCAGCACTGCTCGCGCTGGTGGCACTCCTGGACCGACGCAGTCACTCGCGGCGAACCGCCACCGTCCTGGCCTGTTTTCCTCTCCTCCTCGTCGCGGGTTTCCGTTCAACGGCCCTCTATCAACTGTCGTGGAACTCGGTTGTGATGCTGGGAAGTGCGGTGCCGGTCCTCGCATCAGTTGCGCTGTGGCGCCGTCGGGGAAGTTCCTCGCTCTTTGCCGCGGCGACGCTGACTGCCTTTCTGGCCCTGTTCCAGTTTCCATTCGCCTCTCCCGTGTACTTCTGCTACGTCGCTCCGCTGGCGCTCATTACGGCCGTGATGGTGCTCCAGGCCCTGCAGGTGCGAGCGACGAACTACATCCCGTTCCTGGTGGCGCTCGCGCTGTTCGCGCTCGTGTCTCTGAACAGGGGATACGTGTGGAACATCGGGCTCACGGATTGGGTTACCGCCTTCCCGGCGGCACTTGACCTGCCGGGCGCCAGCCTTTTCGTGAGCAGCCACGACGCGTCCATGTATCGGCGCGTGGTCTCTTTGATTCGGCAGCATTCCGACGGGGGAGGAGTTCACGCGTTTCCGGAGTGTCCCGAGGTGTATTTCCTCTCAGGGACTCAGATCCCTGCCGGCGCCGGGTTCGACTTCCTTCCTGCGTTGACCGACTCCGAGAGAGGAGAGCTTTGGAAACGCAACGACGTACGAGTTGTCGTGCTGAACCTTTCCCCACGCTTTTCAGGCCCTCCGTCGCCGGGTGCCGTCTCCGAGGCCCGGCGCCTCTTTGCACACGCAGAGCAGGTTGGCCGCTTTGAGGTCCGATGGCGGTCGGCTCCCTCGGAACCCCGGAATCAGCGCGGTTCGCTTCCGGTGGGACCCTGATTGGGGACATTCTTGGGACCGATAGAACGTCGGGCGTCCCGGGCGGTCCCGGGCAACACCTTTGACGCACAGTGAAAGGACCTTGGCGTGGCCACCGCCCGGGATCTTCGACAACGGATTGAGACTCTGGTGCGGGATTACCACGCCGAGCGGTTTGCCCGACGCCCGTTCGAGCCGGGAGTAGATCTCGTCCATTACGCCGGGCGTGTCTTCGACGCAGACGAGCTCTGCAATCTGGTGGATGCGAGTCTCGATTTCTTCCTGACAGCCGACCGCTACGCCGAGCGATTCGAGGCGGACTTCGCCGACTACCTCGGCCTCTCGAACGCGCTCCTGGTCAACTCCGGGTCGTCCGCGAATCTCGTGGCGCTGACCACCCTGACGTCGCCACAGCTCGGCGATCGCAGGCTCCGGCCGGGCGACGAGGTCGTCACTGTCGCGACGGGTTTTCCGACAACTCTCGCGCCAATCCTCCAGAACAACCTCGTGCCGGTCTTCGTGGACGTCCGTCTTGGCGACTACACCGCCGATCCCGACCAGTTGCGGGAGGCGATCGGCCGGCGTACCCGCGCTGTCATGATGGCGCACACCCTGGGCGTCCCGTTCGACCTGGACACGGTGAAGGATCTTGCGGCGCAGCACGGCCTCTGGGTCGTCGAGGACAACTGCGATGCGCTGGGCTCCCGGTCCCGCGGGCGCCTCACCGGCACGTTCGGCCATTTGTCATCGTGTTCGTTCTATCCGGCGCATCACATCACCATGGGCGAGGGCGGCGCGGTTGCGACAGACGACGACCAGCTCGCGCGCATCGCCCGGTCGTTCCGCGACTGGGGGCGTGACTGCTACTGCGCGGGAGGGGAGACCAATACCTGTGGCACGAGGTTCAGCCAGCAGTTCGGCACGCTCCCTCGCGGCTTCGATCACAAATACGTGTACAGCCACGTCGGGTACAACCTGAAGGTCACCGACATGCAGGCGGCAATCGGGTGCGCACAGCTCGCGAAGCTCGACGGCTTCATCGCGAAGCGGCGCGAGAACTTCGATTGCCTGTACGCCGCGCTCCATCAGTACGAGGATCGCCTGATCCTTCCGCACGCTCCGGCTCACGCGCAGCCGTCCTGGTTTGGCTTCGCCATCACGGTCCGGGGAAACGCCGGCTTCACCCGGGCGGACCTCGTCGGCTTCCTCGAGGCGAACCGCGTGGAGACCCGGAGCCTCTTTGCCGGCAACCTGCTGCGGCACCCTGCGTTCCAGGGCATCCCGCACCGGGTCGTCAGGGATCTGTCGAATACGGACACGGTGATGAACGACACGTTCTTCATCGGCGTCTACCCGGGGCTCGACGCGGCGAGGCTCGACTATGTGATCTCCCTGTTCTCCCGCTTCATGAGGGGCGAGCGGGTCGGCGGAGGGAGCCAGTAGAGTGTCCGTGCCCCGCAAGCTCTCCTGTGTCGTCGAGCAGGTCGTGGCACACGGCGAGGGCGTGTATACGCTGTCTCTGCGGCCCGAGCGCCCGACCCCGCGGTTCCGGGCCGGGCAATTCCTTCACCTGGCGCTGGATCGGTACGATCCTGGCGGCTTCTGGCCCGATTCGCGGGTATTTTCGATTGCGAGCGCGCCGGCCCGACGGGACGAGCTGCGTATCACGTATGCCGTGCACGGACCGTTCACCGAACGGATGGAGCAGGTGCTCCGGGAGGGACAGGAGGTCTGGGTCAAGTTGCCGTATGGGGACTTCGTCATAGAAGGCAGCAGCGTCGTCCTCTTCGCCGGGGGGACCGGTGTGACCGCATTCACGGCGTTCCTGGAGGACCTGGTCCCCGGGACGTCGCCGCCGGTGCTGCTGGCCTATGGGGCGCGGAGCGCCACGCTGCTCGTCTACCAGGACGTCGTCGAACGTTGTGTCGCGCGCGTGCCGTCGCTCCGCGTAATCTATTTCGTGGAGCGCGGCGACCATGGCAATACCCCGGACACCGGGCGGGTATCGTGGCGTCATGGCCCTGTCTCCGTGGACGCCGTCTGGCCACAGGTGGAGCAGCCGGCCACGTCCACCTTCTTCGTGTCGGGACCTCCGCCCATGATTGCCGCGGTTGGGCGGGATCTGCGCGCTCACGGGGTATCTCCGGAGGCCATTCGCATCGATGCCTGGGAATAGCGCCGTCACCGCGTCCCCGTCGTTCTGGCGCGATCGGCCCGTCTTCGTTACTGGCGCCACCGGCCTCGTCGGGGGTTGCGTCGTCCGCGACCTCGTGGGCGCCGGTGCAGAGGTGGTGTGCCTGGTCCGCGACTGGGTGCCGCGATCGGAGCTCGTTGCCGCGGGGTTCCTCGATCGCGTTCGGGTGGTTCGCGGTGACGTCAGAGACCAGGAACTGCTCGAGCGCGCCCTGGGCGAGTATGAGGTCACAACCGTCATCCACCTGGCAGCGCAGACGATCGTCGGCGTCGCCAACCGGAATCCGGTCTCGACGCTCGACACGAACGTGCGGGGCACCTGGACGCTTCTCGAGGCGTGCCGCCGGAGCCCTGCCGTCCAGCAGATCGTGGTCGCCTCCTCCGACAAGGCGTACGGCGATCAGGACGTGTTGCCGTACAGAGAGGATGCGCCGGTGCTGGGCCGGCATCCGTACGACGTCAGCAAGTCGTGCGCCGATCTTGTCGCGCAGATGTACGCAAAGACGTATCGGTTGCCCGTCTCAGTGACCCGCTGCGGCAATTTTTTCGGCGGCGGAGACCTGAACTGGAGCCGGCTGGTCCCGGGCACGATCCGCTCGGTGATCCGTGGGGAGCGCCCGGTGATCCGGTCGGATGGCCAATTCGTTCGCGACTACCTGTTCGTGGACGATGGCGCTCGGGCGTACCTGCTGCTGGCGGAACAGCTGGGCGCTCGGCCCGAGCTTGGAGGTGAGGTCTTCAACTTCTCGTATGAGTCCCGCATGACGGTGCTGGATCTGGTGAAGCGTGTGCTTGGGGTCATGGGGTCCACGCTCGAGCCCGAGATCCGCAACGAGGCGTCCAACGAGATCCGCGACCAGTCCCTGGACGCCTCGAAGGCGCGGCGCATGCTGAGGTGGACACCTGCGTTCGATCTCGACGAGGGCCTGCGGGCGACCGCCGAGTGGTACCGGGAGTACTTCGCCCGTGGCTGACGAGCGGATTCCCGTGGTGATCCTGTGCGGCGGCTCGGGCACCCGCCTGGCCGAGCAGACGGAGGTCCGCCCGAAGCCGCTGGTGGAAATTGGCGGCCGGCCGATCCTCTGGCACATCATGAAGCACTACGCGCGCTACGGCTTCAGCGAGTTCGTGCTGGCGTTGGGCTACAAGGGCGACCAGATCAAGCGGTACTTCCTGGACTATCACGCGCTGGGCGGAGACTTGACGATCTCGCTCAGCGACGGTCAGGTCGTGCCCCTGACCCATGTGAACGAGCCCTGGAAGGTCCACCTGGTGGACACCGGCGAGGGGACGCTGACCGGTGGACGGCTCGCTCAACTCCGCCCGCTGATTGGCGGGCGCACGTTCATGCTGACGTACGGCGACGGGGTCGGCACCGTCCGGCTCGACGATCTGCTGGACTTCCATCGCTCCCGCGGGGCGCTGGTGACCCTGACCGCGGTCCGCCCTCCCGCGCGGTTCGGTGCGCTGGAGTTCGACGGCGACCGGATCCGCCATTTCAAGGAGAAGTCCACGCTGCACGAGGGCTGGATCAACGGTGGGTTCTCGGTCGTCGAGCCCAAGGCGCTCGATTACGTCGACGGCGATGTCATGTGGGAGCACGCGCCCATGGAACGGCTGGCCGAGGAGGGTCGCCTCTTCGCGTATCGGCACGACGACTTCTGGCAGTGCATGGATACGCTGCGGGACCTGCGCTACCTGGAATCGCTGTGGGACTCGGGGCATGCTCCGTGGAAGACATGGTAGCCACTGCGCCCAATCCTCTCGCGCGCGACCTCGACCAGGTGCTCGAGACGATGGGCCCGCTCTGGGAAGAGCTCCGCGGTGCACGGCTGTTTCTGACCGGAGGAACAGGTTTCTTCGGCTGCTGGTTGCTCGAGACGCTGCTGTGGGCCAGCGATCGCCTCGCCCTGGACGCCAGCGTTATCGTGCTGACCCGGCGCCCCGCAACGTTCAGGGCGAAGGTGCCGCATCTGGCGAACCACGCGGCGGTGACACTGCACGAAGGCGACGTCCGAACCTTCGAGTTTCCGACCGGCCGGTTCACGCATGTCGTTCACGCGGGCACTTCGTCTTCGGTGCCCGACGCCCCGGCGGAGATGTTCGACACGATCGTGAACGGCACGGCCCGGACGCTGCAGTGTGCCCAACGGAGCGGCGCCAGGCGTTTCCTGCTGGTCAGCTCCGGCGCCGTCTACGGGCCACAACCGCCGGACCTCGAGCGGGTGGGCGAGGATTTCCCGGGTGCGCCGGATCCCACGTTGCCTGCGAACGCCTACGCTGCAGGCAAGCGGGCCGCCGAGATGCTCTGCGCGGTGCACGGGCACGGCGACCTCGAGCCGCTCATCGCGCGCTGCTTCGCGTTCGTTGGTCCGTACCTGCCATTGGACGCTCACTTTGCGGTTGGGAATTTCATCAGGGACGCGTTGGCCGGCGGTCCCATCCGCATCGCGGGCGACGGCACGCCGTACCGGTCGTACCTCTACGCCGGCGACCTCGCGGTGTGGCTGTGGACGATCCTGCTCCGTGGGCAGGCGATGCGCCCGTATAACGTGGGATCGGCGTCGGCTCTGACAATAGAAGAGCTGGCTCTCATCGTGGCGCGTTCGCGTCGGCCGGTTGTTCGCGTGGAGGTGGCCGTAGCCGAGCGCTCCGGCGTCCGGCCGGGGCGTTACGTGCCCGATGTCGGGCGCGCCACCGGGGAGCTGGGGCTCCAGTCGTTGATTTCGCTCGAGGAAGGCGTTCGGCGGACGTTCGGCTGGCACGAAGTGGTCGCGCGCGAGGTGCATGGATGACTGGCGGGTTCCGACCGATACGACGAGTGTCCGGGGTGACGCGATTCGGGGAGAACCATTGATGAGCAGCGGATCTCAGCCCGCGGAGAAGGCAGTACGAATCGGCACGCGGCTGGTTGGGGGCGCACACCCCTGCTATGTCATCGCGGAGATCGGCATCAACCACAACGGGGACATCGACCTGGCGAAGCGCCTGGTCGCGGTGGCTGTGGCAGCCGGTTGTGACGCGGTCAAATTCCAGAAGCGCACGGTGGATGTCGTGTATTCCCGAGAGGAGCTGGAGAAGCCGCGTGAGAGTCCGTACGGGACGACCAACGGGGACCTGAAGCGCGGTCTCGAGCTGGATCGGGAGGACTACCAGGAAATCGACGGCTACTGCCGCTCCAGCAAGATTCCCTGGTTCGCGTCCTGCTGGGATGAGGCGTCGGTCGACTTCATGGAGCGGTTCTCGCCTCCGTGCTACAAGATTGCGTCCGCCTCGCTGACCGACGACGACCTCCTGCGGCACACACGGGGCACCGGGAGGCCGGTCATCCTGTCCACGGGCATGAGCACTATCGAGCAGGTGGACCATGCAGTGGAAGTGCTCGGCAAGAAGGATTTGATCCTGCTGCATGCCTGTAGCACCTACCCGGCGTACTACGAGGAGCTGAACCTCCGCGTTATCCCTCTCTTACGGGAGCGCTACGGAATCCCTGTCGGCTATTCCGGTCACGAGACTGGTATCGCTTCCACGGTAGCAGCCGCCGCTCTGGGCGCGTGCTGCGTCGAGCGACATATCACGCTGGATCGATCGATGTGGGGGTCCGATCAGGCGGCCTCCCTCGAACCCAATGGCATCTCGAGAGTTGTGCGCGACATCCGCCTCGTCGAGCAGTCGATGGGGGACGGTGTGAAGAAGGTGTACGAGCGCGAACAACCTATCATCAAGAAGCTGCGGCGGGTCGATACGGCAGCGCGATGACGGGGACCGATGCGATCGCCCTCGACGTGGACGGCGTCCTGAACGACGGCGGGGTTTGGTCGGGCCGAACGGCGAAGAGTGGAAGCGATTCTGGTCCGCGAACATCGTGGGCGTCCCCCTTGCGATGAGAGCCGGCTTCGTCGCAGCGCTCATCAAGACTTGTCGGAATCGTGAGTCGTCAGTGTCATGAAGCTGTCTTCCTATCTGCTGGAGACCCTTGCATCGCACGGTGCGAGACACGTCTTCTTCGTCCCGGGTGGCGCGGCCATGCACTTAAATGACAGCCTCGGCCGATCGCCGACACTGGCCTACACGGCAAACCTGCACGAACAGGCGTCCGCAGTTGCCGCCGAAGCGTGGGCCAAGGTTACGAACGACATCGGCGTGTGTATGACGACCGCCGGGCCTGGGGCGACCAACGCCGTCACCGGTGTGGCCGCAGCGTGGCTCGACTCGTCGCCAGTTATCTTCATATCGGGCCAGGTGAAGCGCGCTGACCTCAAGGGAGACACAGGACTACGGATGTTGGGAGTCCAGGAGGTAGACATAGTCTCGATCGTTCGATCGTTGACGAAGTACGCGGTAACAATCACTGAGCCTGAATCGATCCGATTTCATGTCGAGAAGGCACTGCACCTGGCTCGCGAGGCGCGACGCGGACCTGTTTGGATTGACATTCCTCTGGATGTGCAGGCCGCCGAGATAGACCCGGCGACGCTGGAGGCCTACGAGGCCCCGCCCTGTCCACCGCGAACGACCATAACGATGCTCAAGCGCGGCGTCGAAGACGTGTTGGCGCTCCTGGATTGCTCAGAGCGGCCCGTCATTATCGCGGGAAACGGCATCCGATTGGCCGGAGCGACTCATGAGTTCGAGCAAGTAGTTGAGGCCCTCCAAGTCCCGGTCCTTACGACCTGGCTCGGCCTGGACCTCGTTTCACACTATCACCCGCTGTTCGCCGGGCGCCCGGGCGCCGTTGCTCCCCGCGGTGCGAACTTCACGCTTCAAAACTCGGACCTCGTAATCTCAATCGGCGCCCGCCTTGACATGGCGATGACAGCATACGCACATGAACGCTTTGCCAGAGGGGCGAAGAAGGTGCTCATCGACATAGACGAGGCCGAGATCGCCAAGATGCGGATGCCGATCGCCGTGAAACTGGTGGCCGATGCCAAAGACTTCCTGCGTGAACTGCTGGCTCAGCTGGCTGGCAGGGCGTGTCCGAGAGTGGGTCCATGGTTGAACCTCGTCCGGAGGTGGAGAGAACAGTACCCAGTCGGTACTCCCTGAGCATGTAGCGCCAGCAGATCACGTCTCGACGTACGCCTTTGCGAAGACTCTCTCAGAATCGCTCGGCGAACGTGACGTCGTCTGCACGGCTTCGTCCGGTTCCGCGATCGAGATATTTCTTCTCTGTTACGAGGTCAAGAAGGGCCAAAGGGTGTTCCACAATCGTGGAACTGGTGGGATGGGGCTGGCTCTCCCGGGTGCAATCGGTGCGTGCCTCGCCACTGGCGGCCGGCGAACAGTCTGCGTCGATGGTGACGGCGGTTTTCAATTCAACGTCCAAGAACTCGAGACAATTCGTCGACACAACCTGCCAATTAAGATCTTTGTCTTGAATAACCATGGGTACGCATCGATTCGCGCGTCGCAGGGTCGTTACTTCCAAAAACTGGTTGGAAGCGATCCGGAGAGTGGGATGACCTTACCGGACACACTCAAGGTCGCTAACGCGTACGGACTGCAGGCACTCAGGATTTTAGGTCGAGACGATCTGCGAGCCAGAATTCGCGAAGTGTTAGCCTTCAATGGGCCGATTGTCGCGGACGTCATGGTCCCCGACCACGAGCCTCGCCAGCCCGCGGTTGTGTCGGTGACTCGTGCCGACGGGTCGATGGGCTCGAAGCCGCTCGAAGATCTGTGGCCGTTCCTGGACCGGGATGAATTTCGCCGGAACATGATCGTTCCGCCGATCGAGGACTAGTGGTGCGGCCACGCGTTGGCATCATGCAGGGACGGCTCACTCCGCCGTGCGATGGGCGCCTGCAGTGCTTTCCGAGGCACACGTGGGAGGCTGAATTTCGGCTCGCCCGTGAGGCTCGCCTAGCCACCATCGAGTGGATCTACGACGACGACGGCGCTGAGACCAATCCCATTGGGAATGACGCCGGCCTGGCTCGAATCTCCGACCTCGTGTCGTCGTATGGAGTCGTGGTGGGCTCGGTCTGCGCAGACTGGTTCATCGAACATCCTTTGCGGCCCAGTGCACAGAGTGATCTGAAGGCACGTCTTGAGCGCCTGCTGTGGCTGTGTCAGCAGGCGCGAAGAGTCGGTGCGATGAGAGTGGTGCTGCCATTCGTTGACAACTCGAGCATCCCCGACGATGAGGCCACCGCCACGGCGCGCGTTCTCGAGACCGTGGCTGGTACGCTCCGCGCCAGCGCTATGGAGCTGCATCTTGAAACGGACCTCGCTCCTCGGCAATTTGCCTCGCTACTCCACCTTCTCTCACCCGACGTGTTTAAGGTCACCTACGACACTGGCAACAGCGCCGCGCTGGGGTATGTCCCGTCGCAGGAGTTTGCGGCGTATGGGAATCGTGTGGGCAGTATACATGTCAAGGATCGCTTGCCGGGTGGGCCTTCCGTGCCGTTAGGCACAGGCACGACGGCCTTTGCAGCCATTCGGCGCGAGCTGGCACATATGTCGTATTCAGGTGACCTGATCCTGCAGGCCGCTCGTGGTGCGACTGGCGATGAGCTGGAGTGGTCCGTAGCGAATCGCAACTTTGTGAGTACAGAGATCGCGAGCTTGGGTTAGGCGGAACCCCCTTGTATGGACATGAGACTGGCGGATCGCATCGTGCTGGTTTCCGGCGGTTCCAGAGGCATTGGAAGGGCCGTTGCCAGTCAATTCGTTCGAGAAGGCGCGCGAGTGGCCGTCGCAGCCCGGGGTTCAGTCGATCTGGAGAGAACGGTTTCGGATCTCGCAGTCGAGGGATCTAAACGAGTGATGGCTATCCGTGCTGACATGACCCTATCGGAGGACATCGAGCGAGCGCGCGTCACGCTCGAGGCTCAGTGGGGGAGTCCCGACGTGATCGTGGCTAATGTCGGGGATGGCCGAGGGCCAGCAGGCTGGAACGTCGCCGACAACGACTGGGATGAAATGTTCGAGACCAACTTGCGGGGATCTGTACGGCTGGTTCGCGCCTTCCTGGGCGGGATGGTCAATCGCGGCTCCGGTTCCATCGTGCTTGTTGGCTCCATCGCAGGTGTGGAGGCATCGCCGGCGCCTCTGCCGTACGCTGCTGCCAAGGCGGCGCTGATGACCATGGCGAAGAACCTGGCCCGCCAACTCGGGCCCGTCGGCATACGAGTCAATGTTGTCGCGCCCGGCAACGTCTATTTCCCCGGTGGTAGCTGGGAGCGACGCCAGTCACTGGATGCTGATGGTGTGGCTCACATGCTGCGCACCGAGGTGCCCCTCCGCAGGTTCGGATCGCCCGACGAGATCGCGAATGTCGTGGTGTTCCTCGCAAGTGACGCGGCCAACTTTGTAACCGGTGCCTGCGTGGTGGCCGACGGCGGCCAAACAAGGAGCTTCTGATGGCGCTGTCGGCTGACATGCGGCGGCGGTTCGATCTCACCGACCGTGTAGCCGTTATCACAGGCGGCGCAGGTTTGCTCGGGCTGCAACACGCCAGAGCCATTGCAGCTGCTGGTGGGGTCCCCGTACTTGTCGACCTCGAGGGGTGTGACCCCGTCAGTCGAGCGGGAAATCTCGCATCGGAACTCGGGACGGAGGTGCTTGGTTATGTCGCCGACATCACGCAACCCGTTGACGTGCGACGTGTGACAGACTGGCTCCTTGCTGGTCGCGGTCGCATTGACATCCTCATCAACAACGCTGCGAATAACCCAAGGGCAGAGCGTGGAACTCACGCAGGGTGGGCACGCATGGAGGCTCTTCCCCTTGAAGCCTGGAGGGCTGACATTGACGTCGGCCTTACTGGAGCCTTCTTGTGTTCGCAAATGATGGGTGCGCACATGGCCCAGCGTCGGAAGGGTGTGATCCTCAACGTCGCCAGCGACCTGGCACTCATTTCGCCTGACCAGCGGATATACCGTGAGCCGGGGCGCCCGGAGGACGAGCAGCCTGCAAAACCGATCAGCTACTCTGTGGTGAAGGCCGGCCTGATTGGAATGACGCGCTGGCTCTCAACTTGGTGGGCCAGCGAGGGTGTCCGCGTCAATGCCATTTCGCCCGGCGGGGTTGCCAACGGCCAGCCGGACGAGTTCGTGCAGCGGCTGGTTTCCCTCGTGCCGCTGGGCCGGATGGCTTTGATCGATGAGTACCAGGCCGCGGTCATGTTTCTCTGTTCCGACGCCTCCTCATACATGACGGGCGCGAATCTCGTAATCGACGGCGGGAGGACGGTGTGGTGAGTGTGCGCGCGTCAGAGCTGTTCTCTCTTCAGGGCCGGACCGTGCTGCTCACGGGCGCCAGCGGCTACCTTGGTCGCACGTTTGCCCGGGCGCTGCTGGCGAACGGAGCGCGAGTCGTTGCTTTCGGCCGGTCGGAGCGGCTGGCACCCGAGGCAGCCGGGTGGCGCGCCGAATTCGGCGATGGGATGGTTCGGACGGAACGCATCGACATGTACGACTTCAACGCCCTTCACGACGCCGTTGATCGCGTGGCCGCTGAAGAGTGCGTCGACGTGCTGGTCAACAACGCCTTCGATCTATCTGGCTCAACGGGCTTCAATGTGCCCGATGGAACTCTTGAAGGTATGACATTTGAGCAATGGCACAAGACATTGTCAGGAACGTACTGGGCGGTCCTCGTGACTCAGCGGGTCGGCGAAGAGATGAAGGGGCGACGCGCCGGCAGCATCATCAACATTGGAACAATGTACGCGGTAGTAGCTCCAGACCCGTCCCTGTACGAAGGCACCGCGTTTCGTAACCCGCCAGCCTATTCAGCCGCAAAAGCCGCGCTGGTGGCCTTTACGAGATACACGGCATCGTTCTGGGGCGCGTATGGAATCCGTTGTAACGCAATCTTGCCTGGCCCCTTTTCGAATGTCGAGGATGTTTCTCCCAATGCAGTTCTGAAGGACGATCCATTCCTCCAACGTCTGAACGACCGAACCTGTTTGGGGCGCATCGGGCATCCCAGCGAACTGGTGGGAGCATTGCTCTACTTGGCATCTGCGGCGTCCAGTTATACGACGGGGCAGTCCTTGGTTGTGGACGGGGGTTGGACCATTAGATAGGTTTTGGCGAGCCGAGGCTTCTACACACTGTAAACCTGCTACGCACGGGTGAGTACCAGTGAAGACCGTCAGTATTTTGACGCCTTGTTACAACGAGGAAGACAATGTCGAGGCGGTGTATCGGTGCGTTCGTAGCGAGTTTCTCGGACTCGCCGCCTATCAGTACGAGCACATCTTCATCGACAACAACTCCACCGACCGGACGCTCGAGATCCTGAGGGGGCTGGCTGCGGCAGACCGCAACGTGAAGGTAATCGCGAACGCCAGAAACTTCGGGCACATCCGGTCGCCGATGCACGGCTTTCTGGCTGCCCGCGGTGAGGCGGTGATTGGGATCGTCGCAGACCTTCAGGATCCACCGGAACTAATACCCGAGCTGCTCGAGCGCTGGGAGCAGGGCTTCTCGATGGTGCTGTGCATCAAACGCACCACAGAGGAACGGGGAGCAATGGCCTGGCTTCGGAGGCAGTACTACCGCTGGATTCGCCAGTTGTCGTCGATCGAGACCTTTCAGGATTTTACGGGTTTTGGTCTCTACGACCGGAAAGTCGTAGAGGCCGTCAGGAACTTCGATGATCCATATCCGTACCTCCGGGGGCTTATTGCAGACATCGGGTTGCCACACTGCGAAGTCTATTACGACCAGCCGTTGCGAAAGCGGGGGGTCACGAAGCACAACTGGTATGTCCTGTACGACATCGCCATACTCGGTGTGACGAATCTGTCGATGGTGCCTCTGCGGGTCGTGACGCTGCTCGGCTTCTGTTGCTCCGCCTTGTCGGGTGTCGTCGGCGCTCTGTATCTCGTGTACAAGCTTCTCTTCTGGTCGAGTTTCTCGGTCGGCGTCGCCCCACTGGTGATTGGTCTCTTCTTCCTTGGCTCAGTGCAGCTGCTCTCGCTCGGAATCCTGGGTGAGTACATCGGCTCCATCCAGCGGTTCGTGAGGCGTCAGCCGTACAGTCGTCGAGCGGGAGCGTCTGAACTTCGAGTATCTGCCCGATGTGCCCAAGGCGAGTGAGATCGCATGAGTACCGGCGCCTGGCTGGAGCAGGTGCTCGAAGGCCTGGGCTCCGCGGACGCGATGCGCCTGGAGGAGGAAGCGAGATTTGACAGACTCGCCGGCCACACCGGCAAGGGGATTATCTTCGGCTGCGGGCCGCTCGGCGAGGCCATGCTCGCCGGTGCACGTCGCGCCGGCCTGGATATCGTGGCCCTTGCCGACAACAACGCGACCCTGTGGGGGCAGGTCCGGTGGGGACTTCCCGTGCTGTCTCCACAAGAAGCAACGGTCAGGTATCGGGAGGACGCCTTCTTCCTGGTTGCTGTGTACAACAGCTCCGCGGTCAGGCAGCAGCTGGCCGCGCTGGGATGCCGCCACGTCGTGCCGTACCTTGCGTTCTACTGGAAGTACGCGTCCGCGCTGCCCGACGCCGTAGGACTGGATCTGCCGCACCGGATCGTGTCCCAGTCCAATGACATTCGGGCCGGATTCCTGGCTCTCGCCGACGCGCGGTCGAAATCGGAGTTCGCTGCTCAGATCGCGTGGCGCTGCAGCATCGACTATGGCGTCCTGCCCGAACACGATCCCCCAGGCGAGATGTACTTCCCCACCGCCCTCTACTCGCTGGGCGCTGATGAGGTGCTCGTGGACTGTGGCGCGTTTGATGGCGACACGATCCGGATGTTTCGTCAGAGAACGGCGGACCGCTTCGTGCACGTTTACGCGTGCGAGCCTGATCCGAGGAATCGCGAGGCGCTGGACGAGTTCCTCTCAGGACTGCCTGCCGGCACACGGCACCGCGTCACCGTGATGCCATTCGCGATCGGTGACCGTAAGGGCCCCGTTGGGTTCGACGCATCGGGCACCGTCCGGTCGCGTGTGACTGGTCAGGCGTGGGATGGACCGGTTGAGGGACGACGCCTGGACGACCTGTTTGCCGAGACCTCACCCACGATCGTGAAGATGGACATCGAAGGCGGCGAACCGGCGGCAATCGCTGGCGCGGAAAGCATGATCCGGCGTGCGCGTCCTGTGCTTGCCGTGTCCGCGTATCACAAGTGCGAACACCTCTGGACACTCCCCGTGCAGATGCAGCAGGTCCTGCCGGACTATCGGCTTGTGCTTCGCCGTTACGCGGAGGAATGTTGGGAAGCGGTGTACTGCGCAGTCCCGCCGGAGCGCTCAATCGATTCCCGCATCATGTAATGCCAGGCAGCGCTCGGTCCGGCCCCCTGTGGTTACGGTGACCGCGAGAAGAGGTGCGTCGCTCGCCGTTACCGGGGCTGTCGCGGCCCTGCTTCTCTGGTACTCCATTCGCGGTGTCCAGTGGACGCGCGTATTCGAGCTCATCTCGAGCGCTGACCTCGGGCGTCTTTCGGTGGCTGCGGCACTCGCCTCTCTGGCGCTGTTCGTGCGTGCCTGCCGATGGCGGCTGCTCCTGATGGCGGAAGGCCCTGTGGACGTCGCCTCGTCATTCTGGGCCACCGCGGCCGGGTATCTCGGCAACAATGTGCTGCCGGCAAGGGGCGGGGAACTTGTTCGGACGTTCCTGGTCGCTTCAGGGACGTCGCTCGACAGGGCATTTGTGCTGGCCACCGCCCTTGCGGAGCGTGCCGTTGACGCATTTCTGCTCGTCGCGGTGGCTGGCGTGACCCTTCAGCGATTGCCGGCGTCACCACCGTGGGTCGGAGCAGCCGCCAGGACGTTCACTCTTGTGGGAGTGGTCGGCATCACGATCATTGCCGTCCTGCCGTTTCTGGGTCGTCCTTTGCTCAGGCTTACCGGCAGGTTGCCGCTGCCCCGAACGACTCGAACGTGGGTCGGCCGAGTGGTTGAGCACGGCCTGCGTGGGCTGCGCGCCTTCCACAATGTACAGCGACTCGGCAGCTTCGTCGCATTGTCGGCCGCCATCTGGCTGGTGGATATCAGCAGCGTCATGGTGGGTGCCAGCGCTTTGGGGTTGCGGATGTCCGGCGCAGCGGCGCTGCTTCTAATCGCCGGCCTTGGTCTTGGCAGCGCGCTGCCGTCCACTCCCGGGTACGTGGGAATCTACCAGTTCGTGGCAGTCACGGTCTTGCCACCGTTCGGGTTCACCCGCGACGCTGCCATCGCGTACATCGTCGTTGCGCAGGCTGTCTCGTATGTGGTCATTGGCCTGTGGGGCGGAGTTGGATTGCTCCAGTACCCGCGGGCGGCGGTCGGCGTAGGCCGGCGCAAACGCAGTCCGGGTTGGCTACCTGTCGGGGCAGGGCAGTCCGGACGCCTCGACCCAATTGTACGGAGTGAGCCCGCTCGACATGAAGTGGCGATCCGGCAGGTCCGGAAGGTCCGCCCCGAGCCTGGAGAGAATCCGCCGGACGACGTTGACCAGGGTCACTGGGCTGTCTTCATCGTCGCTCACGCCCGGCCCGCGCATCGCCAGAAAGACTGGAAAGATTTCCGTCGGGTCCGAGACCGTGGGATCTACCGGGTCGAACGAGGACCGTGGGCCATGGTCGCCATGGACGATGAAGATTGAGTCGGGTGGCGCCGTTGCCACCAAGTGGTCCACGACCTTCAACACCTGCGGCAGGATGTACGCCGCTTGGGACGCGTAGCCGAACCTGTACTCACTTGGTGTTCCCGCGAACGCCCTGCCTTCCAGGAACGAAACCGGGCGAGGCTGAGGCAGCAGCGACCCGTCGGGTTCGAACACAAAGGGTGGGTGGGGGGAGAGAAAATGAATGTACGTGAATGTGGGCGTCACAGGCGGCGGCAACTCGCGCGCGACCGACAGTTCGTGGTTCAGGAAGCGGGTCCATGTCCTCGCTACAAGCGATGGCGGTACGATTCGGCTAATCGCACTGAGGTACACCATGGACGCCTCGAAGGGGCCTACCCACGGATATGGGCAGGCGCACTGATCGGCCATCGGGTGAGCCGCGATTCCCGGGACCCCGGAGCCTACCCAAACCACTCTGTAGCCCGCGGTCTTCAGGGATGAGAGGACACGACTGTTGGCAATGAGCTCCTTGGCTGGAAGGCCAGACTTCAGCGTTGGCGGGAGGTCGGCGATGTTCTGCACATATTCGGCGTTCAGCATCGATGAAAGAGTCAGCAAGGTCATTGCATAGTTCGACGAGGCGCAGTTGGGCACGACGAAGCCCCTTGCCCTGAATGCGGCAACAAGGGGACCAATGTCGAGCCCGTAACGACGCTGCAGGACATCCTGGCGTCCGAGTCCATCGATGACGATTTGGTAGATATTCGGCCGTTGCTTCCGTGGGAGAACGATTGGCTGGAGCTTCATCCCTCGCGCCGTCGTGAAGTAATACGGAATGCTCACTGCCGCTGATATGACGCAAGACGTGACGCAGAACAGGAGGACCACCTGACGTGTGCCCTTGGCGTCGGGTGCCGAACTTCGCCGAAGGACCACCGCGAACAGCAGGAGAGCGGTGATGATGGAGATGTCGACCCCGCCTGGACTGAGATGCACGAGGGCGCTGACGACCAGGAGCAGGAAGTAGACGCTGGCGATGAAAACGCTGACTGAGACTACGCATGCGGCGTTTGGCACGCCGCCACAGAACGGCGTGAGCAGTGCCGTTAGCGAGAGGCACGCGGCGAAAATGAGGGCCCAGTCCCTGCCAAGTTCATAGGGTGGCGCGGGCCAGACGGGTGAAGAAATAACAACTGGACTGGCGAGGGGGCAGGCGGCTGCGAAGGCGAGAGTAATCGCGGAAACCACGAGTTGTCTTCGAGTCACCGGGGTGTTCATCCGTGGCCTGGGGAACTCTGGGGGTGCCCGCTACCCCTCGATCAGCAGGTGTCCCGGATCCTCGATGAACTCCTTCACCTTCACCAGGAACTGCACCGCTTCGAGGCCGTCCACGATGCGGTGATCGTAGCTGAGCGCGACGTACATCATCGGCCTGTACGACGACCTGGCCGCCGATCGCCACCGGCCGCTCCTCGATCTTGTGCAGGCCCAGGATGCCCACCTGCGGCGGGTTCAGGATGGGGGTGCTCAGCAGTGAGCCGAACACGCCGCCGTTCGTGATCGTGAACGTCCCGCCGGTGATTTCCTCGAGCGTCAGCGCCCCCTCGTTGGCCCGCTTCGCGAAATCCTTGATCCCGCCCTCGATCTCCCAGAACGTCATCCGGTCCGCATCGCGCAGCACGGGCACCACCAGCCCGCCGCTGGCGCCCACCGCGATCCCGATGTCGTAGTAGTGCTTCAACACCATCTCGTCGCCCTGGATCTCCGCGTTCAGCCGCGGGAACGATTTCAGGGCGCCTACAGCCGCCTTCACGAAGAACGACGAGAGACCGAGGCTCACCCCGTGCTGCTTCTGGAAGGCCTCCTTCCGACGCCCACGGAGCGCCTGCACGGCCGTCATGTCCACCTCGTTGAACGTGGTGAGCATCGCCGCGGTGTGCTGGGCCTCCACCAGGCGGCGCGCGATGGTCGCCCGGCGCTTGGACATGCGGATACGTTCCTCGGAACGCGTTCCTCGCCCAGTGCCGGGTGCTGGGTGCTGGGTGCTGGGTGCGGTGCTGGGTGCCACGGTGCTGGGGGCGGTGCTGGGTGCCACGGTGCTGGGTGCAGCGGACGGAGCTGGTGATGCAGGCCTGAAGGCCTGCGCTACAGGTGGCGGCGGCGGCGATGCAACAGGTGGGGGCGCTGCTACAGGGGGCGGCGCCGCCATGGCGCGCTGGACGTCGTCTTTGGTCACCCGCCCGCCGTCGCCGGTGCCGGTCAGCGTCGAAAGGTCCACGCCGTGGTCGGTCGCCATCTTTCGCGCTGTTGGAGTTGCGCGCACTTCGGCGGGGGCGGTCGCCGGTGCCGAAGCAGGGGCAGGGGCAGGGGCAGGGGCAGGGCCAGCAGGGGCAGGGCTGAAGCCCTGCGCTACATCAGACTGCGCTGCATGAGACTCTGCGCCGGCGTCGATCGTGCCCAGCACGTCGCCCACCTTCACATCGTCGCCATCCTTGTGCGCGATGTGGGAGAGCACGCCGGCGGATTCGGCGCTGACCTCGAGGTCGATCTTGTCGGTCTCGAGCTCCACCAGCGCCTCGCCGGCCGACACGCGATCGCCCTCGTGCTTCAGCCAGCGCGCGACGCGGGCCTCGATGACGGATTCACCCAGCTGCGGTACGACGATGTCCATACATTGATGATTGATGATTGATGATTGACGATTGACGATTGGCCGGTCCCAGATCCCCAGATCCCCAGATCCCCAGATCCCCAGATCCCCAGATCCCCAGCCCCCCAGCCCCCCAGATCCCCAGCCCCCCAGATCCCCAGATCCCCAGATCCCCAGATCCCCAGATCCCCAGATCCCCAGATCCCCAGTTACACCTGTTTCGACAGCACCATGTGGGTCTGCCGTGAAGCGGGCGCGATCTCGAACGCCTCGTCCACCAGCACCTTCTGGTTCACCGCGTGCCACGCCGACGTGCCCTCGGCCGGGCTCGCGCTGCGCGCGCGGCCCACGTAGCGCAGCGGCCAGCGGCCGTCGAGCAGCTCCTCGACCAGCGGCCGCACGAAGCCCCAGGCGCCCATGTTCTCGGGCTCCTCCTGGACCCACACGACCTCCTCCAGCGCCGCGAAGCTCTCCACGACGGGCTGGAGGTCGGCCCGGGGGAACGGGTAGAGCTGCTCGACCCGGCAGATCGCAATCTCGGGGTGCTGCGCCCGGTGGGCGCTCGACACGAGATCCACGTACACCTTGCCGCTGCACAGCACGACGCGCCGCACCTGGTCGGCCCGCGGCGCCGCATCGGCGTCGGGAATGACCGGCTGCCAGCGGCCTTCGGCCAGATCCCGCGGGCGGCTCGCCACCATCGGATGCCGCAGCAGGCTCTTCGGCGTGAGAATCACGAGCGGCAGCGGGTCGGTCAGCAGCAGCACGGCCTGCCGCCGGAGCAGGTGGAAGTACTGCGCGGCCGTGGTGCAGTTGGCCACCCGCAGGTTGATGTCGGCCGTCGCCTCGAGAAACCGCTCCACGCGCGCGCTGGAGTGGTCCGGCCCCTGCCCCTCGTAGGCGTGCGGCAGCAGCAGCACGAGCGACGGCACCAGGCCCCACTTGGCGCGGCCGGACGTGACGAACTCGTCGAGGATCACCTGCGCGCCGTTGATGAAGTCGCCGTACTGCGCTTCCCAGATCACCAGCCGGCCCGGCGCCTGCACGTTGTAGCCGAACTCGAAGCCAATCGTGGCGCACTCGGTGAGCGGGCTGTTGTGGATCTCGAACGCCGCGCGCGCCTGCGTCAGCCGCTGGAGCGGCACGTCCCGATCGCCGGTGACGGCGTCGTGGAAGACGGCGTGGCGGTGGCTGAACGTGCCGCGCTCCACGTCCTCGCCGGTGAACCGGATCGGGACGCCGTCCTCGAGGATCGAGGCGAGCGCGAGGTCCTCGCCGGTCGCCCAGTCCACCGTCCGCTCGTCGGCCTGCTCCAGCGCGACCCGGCGCTTCTCCCTCGCACGCTCGAGCTTCCGGTGGATGGTGAAGCCGGGCGGCACCTGCGTCAGGTCGGCGTTCAGCGCCTGGAGCCGGTCGAGCGGCACGGCGGTCTTCGCCTGACGGGCCACGCCGCGAGGCGGCGGCTCGGGGTACTGCTCCTTCGGCTGCGCGTTGCGCTGGACGGTCTCCCACGCCTCGTCCAGCTTCTTCGTGTACTTCTCGACCAGCGCCGCGACACCTGCTTCGTCAATCAGGCCGCGCGAGACCAGCGTCTTCGCCCAGAGCTCACGCACCGTCGGGTGCCCGGCAATGGCCGCGTACATCGCCGGCTGCGTGAACGACGGCTCGTCGCCCTCGTTGTGCCCGTGCCGGCGGTAGCCGACCAGGTCGATGAGCGTGTCGCGCTTGAAGTGCGCCCGGAACGCCGTCGTCAGCCGCGCCACCTCGATGCAGGCCTCCGGGTCGTCCGCGTTGACGTGGAAGATCGGGATCTTGAAGCCGCGCGCCAGGCCGCTCGCGTAGGAGGTGGAGTAGGACTGCCGCGGCGTCGCCGTGAAGCCGATCTGGTTGTTCGCGATGAGGTGCGCCGTCCCGCCCACGTCGTACGTGCGGAGCCGCGACAGGTTCAACGTCTCGGCGACGACGCCCTGGCCGGGGAAGGCCGCATCGCCGTGGATCAGGATCGGCAGGGTGACGCTCTTGTCCACCACCGGCGGCCCGGGAGACGACGTGTCGGTGGATGCGGCGCGCGCCATCCCGACGACCACCGGGTTCACGAACTCCAGGTGGCTGGGATTCGGCGGCATCGCAATCGCCACCTCGGGCGCCGAGTCCTCCTTCACCTTCGCCCGCGCGCCCGCGTGGTACTTCACGTCCCCGGTCCACCCCAGGTCCTTCCGGAACGGCTGGTCGCCCGACAGCTCCTTGAACTCCGCGAGGACCTGCGCGTAACTCTTCTGCATCACGTGCGCGAGCACGTTCAGGCGGCCGCGGTGCGCCATCCCGATCAGCACCTGCCGCACGCCGGCCACCGACGAGTCGGTGATGACCTCGTCGAGCACCGGGACCATCATGTCGAGGCCCTCGATCGAGAAGCGCGTCTTGCCGACGAAGGCCTTCTGCAGGAACCGCTCGAACGTCTCGACCTCGGTGATGCGATCCAGCAGCTCCACGCCTTCCACCGGATCGGCCGGCGCACGGAAGCGGCCCGACTCGATCGCCTCGCGCAGCCAGGCGCGCTCCTCGGGCACGAAGATGTGCGCGAGGTCGTAGCCGGTGCTCGAGCAGTACACGCGCCGCAGGCGCTCGATGGCCTCCCAGGCGTTCGCGGCGCCCTGCGCGAGCGGACCGCCGACCAGATCGGCGGGCATGGTCTGCAGCTCTGCGCCGGTCACGCCGTGCGTCTCGGGCTGGAGCGACGGATCGCCGATCGGCGGCGTGCCGAGGGGATCGAGCTGGGCGGCAAGGTGGCCGAACCGCCTGATGGACTCAGCCAAATTGACCGCGGCAACCAAAGACTGAACTGGCGAAGTGCTGGGTGCTGGGTGCTGGGTGCTGGGTGCGGTGCTGGGTGCCGAGGTGCTGGGTGGTGCGGTGCTGGGTGCCGAGGTGCTGGGTGCTGCGGTGCTGGGTGCTGCGGTGCTGGGTGCTGCGGTGCTGGGCGGACCCAGGCGCTCGAAGGCGGCACGCGTCGACGGGTCGACGGAATGAGGGTCCTGCAGGAACCGCTCGTAGAGCTCGAGCGCGTACCCCTCGTTGATCCCGCCGAAGTCCCGCCAGCCGGACATGACGTCTATCTTACTAGGAGGATAGGAGGATAGGAGGATGGGAGGATGGGAGGATAGGAGGATGGGAGGATAGGACGATGGGAGGATGGGGGCGTGCCAGCACTGCGTACAGCGCGATCGCGGTTGGCGCGGCCTTGCTGAGCGACATCAGGAGCCAGGTGCCCAGGGTCCACGACTCGAAGCGGGGGCCGACGAGCAGATAGGGAGACGGCAGTGCCAGGAACACGAGCGCTGCGGCAAGAAGCGCGGTCCGGCGCCGTGAGCTCGCGTCCGCCTCCCGCGACAGCTCGACGAAGGCGAGCGTGCCGGCAAGGATCACGGCGCTGTAGTGGTGCTCCCAGGCGTGCTGGTAGCCGAGGAAGAACGCCATCGCCATCGCCGCCGCGCCGGTCACGATTCCGTGCGGGTGTCGTCGGACGATGAGAACTGCCACGACAGCCAGGATGAGGACCAGCAGCGCCGGCGGCACGAGCGGCCAGGCGGTTGGGATCCACGTCCCCGCGGTTCCGAGCACGAGCAGGAAGGCCGCCTGGAGCAGGCTCTCCGCACCGGGATGCGGCACGCCAACGCTGTCCAGCGTGCCGAGCGCCAGATGCCCTCTGCCGCCGCCGGCCAGCGCGGGTCCCAGCACCACGAGGACGCCGGCGATGCCACCGGCCGCCACCCGCCACGCGCGGCGGTCGCGCACGTACGCGGACAGCGTCACGGCCGGGAACGTCTTCAGCAGCGTCGCGGCGAGCAGAGCCGCAGATCCCCAGGCCCCCGACCTGGACCCGCCGCCGCGGGCAAGCCACGCCGCGGCCATGGCCAGCGACACCGCCATGAACGTGAACTGGCCCATGTGCAGCTCGAGGACGTACGGCTGCGACAGGAGCAGGACGATCAGGGCGAACGCTCGCGCGCCAATCGGGATGTCCTGCCGCCAGATGACGACCAGCCACGCGAACAGCGACAGCTCGATCGCCAGCAGCCAGATCAGGTATGCCTTCCGCGGGCGGAGCACGGTGAACCCGCGCCCGAGCGTCTGCGCCAGCAGCGGCGAGTAGATGTAGCGGAAGAAGTACGGCGGGTCGCCCGCCACGCGGCCGAGGTCGTACGGCGACTCGCCCCGCCGGACCTTCAGCCCGCCGTGGTAGAGCGCGAAGAAATCGGCGCCGGGGCCGGGCCACGCGGTGGCGTCGAAGTAGAGCGGCGCCGTCAGGAATCGCGGCGCCACGGGCGGAACGTGCGGGTCGATCGGCTGCCGCACGATCGACCCGGCCAGGATCACGTGAACGACGATGGCCGCCGCCACCGCGAGGCGAGGTCGCACGGCCCAATCGTCAATTGTCAATCGTCGATTGTCAATTCGCGGCCATCTGATTCTTCGTCTTCTGCCCCTTCGGCGGAATGGTCTTCAGATACGCGAAGATGTGCCGCAGGTCCTCGTCCGACAACGCGCCGTAGGCGCGCGGCATGGCCTCGTCGATCGTCGTGCCGTTCGGCCGCTTGTGCTCGCGGATCGCCCGCATGAAGTCCTCGGGCGTCCAGCCGGCCAGGCCGACCGGCGTGATGTTGGCCGCGCCGGGCGGCGGGCCGCCGCCGCCGGTGAAATCCTGCCCGTGGCAGCCGCGGCAGCCGGCCGTCGAGACCAGGTACGACCCGGCGGCCTCCGGCGTGCTCGTGTCCACCGCCCCGGCGAACGCCGCCGTCGCGTGGTCGATGTGCTCGGCCGGCAGCAGCGGGAAGTCCGCGACGGTGGCCAGGATCCGCGCCATCGGGCCCATCGAGGGCGCCGGCAGCGCGCGATCGACCGGCGGCAGCGTTCGCAGATACGCGATGATGTCCGCCGCGTCGGCCTCGCTGAAGTGGTAGTCCTGCGACGGCATGAACACCACCGATCGCCCGTCGGGCCGCACGCCGTGCAGCAGCACCCGCACCATATCGGCGTTGCTCATGCTCCCCACGCCGCCCCGTCCCGTCGTCAGGTTCACCGCCGCCAGGTGGCCCATGGCGAAGTTGTCCATCATCATCTTGCCGCCGAGGTCCTCGCCGTGACACTCGGCGCACATCGACACCGTGTGCACCAGGTACTTGCCGTGCTCGATCCGCGCGGGATCGGTGGGGATGTCCACCGGCGGCACCGAGACGGTGTACTGCTTCGCCATCCGCTGGCCGGTCGAGTAATAGGCAAACGCCGCGAGTCCCGCCACCGCGAGCAGAACCAGGAGGAGAACAACGCCGATCCACTTCAGGATGCGAGTAAACATGTCAGTAGGCAGTAGGCAGTAGGCAGTAGGCAGTTGGCAGTTGGATCACGCTGTCACGCTGAACAGCGCCCCAGATCCCCAGATCCCCAGATCCCCAGATCCCCAGATCCCCAGATCCCCAGATCCCCAGATCCCCGGCCCCCCAGATCCCCAGCCCCCTCACCGCACGCGCTCAAACACTCCACGTGCAGAATTCTTCCGCACGTTGTCCCAGGGGAAGTGCGTGCCGTTCATCGCGACGTAGACGCCCGCCGGCAGCACCTGGACGAGCGACAGCGCGCTGCCCAGGTTGAAGAGCCCGTCGGAGCTGCCGAAGGCGTAGGGAATCATCGCGCCGGTGAAGACCACGGTCTTCCCGGGCACGGCGCCGGCGACGACGGCGGCGGTGTCCACCATCGTGTCGGTGCCGTGCGTGATCACGATCCGGTCGTCGGGCGCGGCCAGGCAGCGCTCGGCCACCCGTGCGCGGTCGGCGTCGGTCATCTGCAGGCTGTCCACCAGCATCACCGTTTCCACTGTGACCGGCACCCGGCAGCGCCCGAGCCGGAGCATCTCGGCGACGTGCGTGTCCTTGAAGAAGAGCGTGCCGCCGATCTCGTCGTAGTCCTTGTCGAAGGTGCCGCCGGTGACGAGCAGCCGGATCATCGCGGAGACGATTCTACGACGAATGCGACTCCGCCTCCACAATTCACGGTTCACGGGTCCGCGATCCCTCGTGCGGGTCCTGCCGCCGTCCACCCCCACCGTGCTCAGACCGAAGAGATGCGATCACGGGAGACGGTCCTCCGCGCGGCGGGGGGCCCCCGTCCGGCGTCACCCGCGCTCGACGGGCGCGAACCCGTGCACCGGAAATCCCGCCAACGTCGCCAGGCGTCCTCAATCGTCAATCGTCAATCGTCAATCGTCAATGATCAATGATGGAGCATGACGCTGCGCATGGACGCCGTGCAGGCGCCCATCATCCCCATCGTCGGCGAGTGGATCCGCCAGACGCCCGGCACCATCTCGCTCGGGCAGGGCATGGTGTCCTACGGCCCGCCTCCCGAGGCGATTGCCGCGATCCCCCCCTTTCTCGCCGACCCGTCCGCCCACCGCTACGGGCCCGTCGAGGGGCTGCCTGCCCTGGTCGAGGCGCTGTCCGGGAAGCTGACGCGCGAGAACGGCCTCGACCTGTCGGCCAGCCGCGTGTTCGTGACCGCCGGGGGCAACCTCGCCTTCATGAACGCCGTGCTTGCCGTGGCCGATCACGGCGACGAGATCATCCTGCAGGCGCCCTACTACTTCAACCACGAGATGGCGGTGGTGATGGCCGGGTGCCGCCCGGTCGTGGTCCCGACCGACGACCGCTACCAGCTCCGCCTGGAGGCCATCCGCGACGCCATCACCCCGCGCACCCGCGCGATCGTCACGATCTCGCCGAACAACCCGTCCGGCGCCGTGTACCCGGCGGCGGATCTGCTGGCCGTGAACGCGCTCTGCGCCGAGCGCGGGCTGTGGCACGTCAACGACGAGGTCTACGAGTACTTCACCTACGGCGACGCGCGGCCGTGCTCGCCCGGCGCCGCGCCGGGAGCGGCGGCGCACACGATCTCGCTCTACTCGCTGTCGAAGGCGTACGGGTTCGCGAGCTGGCGCGTCGGCTACATGGTGGTGCCGCGAGCGCTGGCCGGCGCGGTGAACAAGATCCAGGACACGCTGCTCATCTGCGCCCCGCACGTGTCGCAGGCGGCCGCCCTCGGCGCGCTCTCGGCCGGCCGGGGATACTGCGAGCCGCACGTGCGCACGCTCGCGCGCGTCCGCGGGCACGTGCTCTCGGCACTGGGCGAGGCCGCCGACCTCTGCGAGGCGCCCTCGGCCGACGGGGCCTTCTATTGCCTGCTCCGCGTCCACACGTCACTGGACGCGATGACGCTCGCCGAGCGCCTCGTCCGCGAACACCGGGTGGCCACCGTGCCCGGCACGACCTTCGGGCTGACCGACGCGTGCTACCTGCGCGTCTCGTACGGCGCGCTCGCGCCCGAGACGGTGGAGGAGGGCGTGGGGCGGCTAGTGGCGGGGCTGCGCGCAATGCATTGACGATTGGTCATTGACGATTGACGATTGAAAAGCTCGCGCACGCGTGCATCGAGCGCGGGTGACGCCGGACGGGGGACCCCCGCCGCGCGGAGGACCGTCTCCCGTGATCGTGTCTCTTCGGTCTGAGCACGGTGGGGGTGGACGGCGGCAGGACCCGCGCGAGGCGGGCGCATTCACGATTGGTCATTGACGATTGGTCATTGACGATTGACGATTGACGAGCGCGCGCGAGCGGACTGGTTCGCGCGCACATGGAGGTCGGCCCGCGCGCCCGTTGGCAGGCCTGAAGGCCTGCGCTACACGAGGGCGCGCGCGTGCAGCGAGCGCTGCGCTACACGAGCGCGCACGCGTGCATCGAGCGCGGGTGACGCCGGACGGGGGCCCCCCGCCGCGCGGAGGACCGTCTCCCGTGATTGTGTCTCTTCGGTCTGAGCACGGTGGGGGTGGACGGCGGCAGGACCCGCGCGAGGCGGGCGCATTCACGATTGGTCATTGACGATTGGTCATTGACGATTGACGATTGACGAGCGCGCGCGAGCGGACTGGTTCGCGCGCACATGGAGGTCGGCCCGCGCGCCCGTTGGCAGGCCTGAAGGCCTGCGCTACACGAGGGCGCGCGCGTGCAGCGAGCGCGGCTGCGCTACACGAGGGCGCGCGCGTGCAGCGAGCGCGGCTGCGCTACACGAGGGCGCGCGCGTGCGGCGAGGGCGGGTGCGCTACACGAGGGCGCACGCGTGCAGCGAGCGCGGTGACGTCTCGCCGGAGCCTCGCCCCCGCGCGAAGCGGCGGCCGGCGCATTGACGATTGACGAATGCAGCGTGACGCCCTCAATCGTCAATCGTCAATCGTCAATCGTCAATCAATCAATGACTATTTGATGAACAACATCTCCCGATACGTCGGCAGCGGCCAGAGCTCGTGCGGGATGCAGAGCTCGAGCTGATCGCCCACGTCCCGCAGCGCGTCCATCAGCGGGATGACCTCGTCGCGGAAGTACTTCGCGTGCTTCTGGGCGCTCGAGCCCGAGTGCTCCAGCGCGTGCGCCAGCGCCTTCGACTTCGCGGTCAGCGAGTCGATCTGCTTCGACAGCGAGGCGCCCAGCGCCTTGAGGCCCTTCGACGGCCGGCCGGCCGCCTTGCTGGCAGCGAGCGCGTCGCCGAGCTGCTTCTGGTACTGCACCGCGGCCGGCAGGATGTACCGGTTCGCCATCAGCACCATCAGCTGCGCCTCGACGTTCAGCACCTTGTTGTAGGTCTCGAAATTGATCTCCTCGCGGGCCTTCAGTTCCTTGGCGTTCAGGACCTTGTGCTTCTCGAACGCCTTCACCACGGCCGGCGCGACCAGTTCGGGCAGCGAGTCCACCGTGTTGCGGATGTTGAGCAGCCCCCGCTTCTTCGCGTCCTTCTGCCACTCGTCGGCGTAGTTGTTGCCGTTGAAGATGATCCGCTTGTGCTGCTTCACGAGCTTCGGCAGCAGCGCCGACACCGCCTGGCTGACGTTCTTGCCGCCGCCCACCGCCTTCTCGAGATCCGTGGCGACCTCGTCGAGCGCGTCGGCCACGGCCACGTTCAGGCAGATGTTCGGCATCGCGATGCTCTGGTTCGACGACACCGCGCGGAACTCGAACTTGTTGCCCGTGAAGGCGAAGGGGCTCGTGCGGTTGCGGTCGCCAGCGTCCCGCGGCAGCTTCGGCAGGAAGCTGACGCCCGTGTCGAGCTCCCCGCCCTTCCTGGCGCCAATCACCTTGCCGCGCTCGATCTGATCGAACAGGTCCGTGAGGACGTCGCCCAGGAAGATCGAGATGATGGCCGGCGGCGCCTCGTTGGCGCCCAGGCGGTGATCGTTGCCGGCGCTGGCGATCGAGGCGCGCAGCAGGCCCTGCCACTTGTCCACCGCCTTGAGGACGGCCGCGCAGAACACCAGGAACTGCAGGTTGTCGTGCGGCGTCTCGCCCGGGTTGAGCAGGTTGTTCCCCAGGTTGTCGCTCATGCTCCAGTTGAGGTGCTTGCCCGAGCCGTTCACGCCGGCGAAGGGCTTCTCGTGGAGCAGGCACGCCAGGCCGTACTTCGGCGCCACGCGCTTCAGCGTCTCCATGATCATCATCTGGTGATCGGTGGCGACGTTGGCGTTCTCGAAGACCGGCGCGATCTCGTACTGGCTCGGCGCGACTTCGTTGTGCCGCGTCTTCACCGGCACGCCGCACTTGTAGAGCTCGATCTCGCACTCCATCATGCACGCCAGCACGCGCTGCGGGATGTGCCCGAAGTACTGGTCCTCGAGCTCCTGCCCCTTGGGCGGCCGGGCGCCGAACAGGGTGCGGCCGGCGTTGATCAGGTCCGGACGGTTGAAGTAGAAATGCCGGTCGATCAGGAAGTACTCCTGCTCGGGTCCGCAGGTGGTGATGACGCGCCGGGCGTCGGACCCGAACAGCTTCAGGATCCGCAGTGCCTGCACCGAGAGCGCCTCCTGCGAGCGGAGCAGCGGCGTCTTCTTGTCCAGGGCGTCGCCGGTCCAGCTCACGAACGCCGTCGGGAGGACCAGCGTCGTCCCGTTGGTGCCGACCAGGAGCCACGGCGGACTCGTCGGGTCCCACGCGGTGTAGCCGCGCGCCTCGAAGGTGCTGCGCATGCCGCCCGACGGAAAGCTCGACGCGTCGGGCTCGCCCCGCACGAGCTCCTTGCCCGAGAACTCGGCGACGGCCTTGCCCGTGCCGGTCGGCGCGATGAAGCTGTCGTGCTTCTCGGCGGTGATGCCGGTGAGCGGCTGGAACCAGTGCGTGTAGTGCGTCGCGCCGTGCTCGACGGCCCAGTCCTTGAGCGCCGTGGCCACGTCGTTGGCAATCGCCGGGTCGAGCGGCTCGCCCTCGACCACCGTGCGGCGGAGGGCCTTGTAGACCGGCTGGCTGAGCCGCGACTTCTGGACCTCGTCGTGGAACGTCAGCGAGCCGAACGCATCGGTCGCCTTGGGCAGATCGCCGCCCATGCGGTCAACGGTCTCGCCCCAATCGATGATGCCCTGGATGGCATCGCGCAACGCTGAAGAGCCCATCGGTGGTCCTTTCCTGGAATGAAGAACTGCGGCCGGATCCTGCTCGACAGCAGATTATGCACAGCATGGCACTCAGGGCGCAAGAAAATTGCGCCCCGACGGCCGTCGGCGATGGCTATTCGTGCTGACTGACATGGAAAATCTGCAAGTCCTGCAGATTCTGCCGCACACCCTGCAGACTTTGCCTGGTCTGCGGCGCCGGGGAGTGTAGAATGCGCATTTTCGACCCGATCGAATTTCCAGATCCGAATCGCTGTCGGTGACCCCCGCGCATCCGCCGCCCACCTCGACCTCCCGCGCCGCCCTGAGTCTGGCGGCGCTCGGCGTCGTCTTCGGCGACATCGGCACCAGCCCCCTCTACGCCCTCCGCGAGTGCTTCTACGGCGAGCACGGCGTGGCGCCCACGCCCGGCAACGTGCTCGGCGTGCTGTCGCTCATCTTCTGGGCGCTCGTGCTGGTCATCTCGATCAAGTACGTGCTCTACGTGATGCACGCCGACAACCAGGGCGAGGGCGGGATCCTCGCGCTGATGGCGCTCATCCCGCCGACGTACCGCGGGCCGCAGAGCCGCGGCGTGCTGCTCGCGCTCGGGCTGTTCGGCTCGGCGCTGCTGTACGGCGACGGAATCATCACGCCCGCCATCTCGGTCCTCGGCGCCGTGGAGGGCCTGAGCACCAAGACCGCCGCGCTCACGCCCTACGTCGTCCCGCTGACCGTCGTGATCCTCGCCTGCCTGTTCCTGGTGCAGTACCGCGGGACGGCGAAGGTCGGCGCGATGTTCGGGCCGGTGATGATCCTGTGGTTCGTGACGATTGGCACCACCGGGGTGGCGTGGATCCTCGATGCGCCGCAGGTGCTGGGCGCCATGAACCCGGTGCACGCGGTCCGCTTCTTCGTCGAGAACCAGTACCACGGCTTCGTCGTCCTCGGCGCGGTGTTCCTGGTCGTGACCGGCGGGGAAGCCCTCTACGCGGACATGGGGCACTTCGGCGCCACGCCCATCCGGATCGCCTGGTTCGGGGCGGTCATGCCCGGGCTGCTGCTGAACTACTTCGGCCAGGGCGCGCTGCTGCTCCAGCATCCCGACGCCGCCGCGTCCCCCTTCTACCGGCTCGCGCCCGCGGAGATGGTGCTTCCGCTGGTCGTGCTCGCGACGGCCGCCGCGGTCATTGCCTCCCAGGCGCTCATCTCGGCCGTGTTCTCGCTGACGCGGCAGGCCGTGCAGCTGGGCTACAGCCCGCGCGTCGAGGTGCGCCACACGTCGGCCTCCACCATCGGCCAGATCTACATCCCCACCGTGAACTGGCTGCTGGCGATTGCGACAATCGCGCTGGTGATCGGCTTCCAGTCGTCCAGCGCGCTGGCCGCCGCCTACGGCATCGCCGTCACGGCGACGATGGCGATCACGACGATCCTGGCGTACGTCATCGCGCGGCAGGTGTGGCACTGGAACCGCCTGCTCGCCGGCGCCGTCACGGTGGTCTTCCTGACCGTGGACCTGGCGTTCTTCGGCGCCAACGCGCTCAAGATCATGCACGGCGGCTGGGTCCCGCTCGTGATCGCGGCCGCCGTCTACTCGCTGCTCTCGACCTGGAAGGCGGGCCGGACGATCCTCGGCGACCGCCTGCGCGAGAAGGCCTACCCGTTCGAGCTGTTCGTGAAGGACCTGCAGCGGACGCGGCCGTACCGCGTGCCCGGGACGGGCATCTTCATGACCGGCAGCGGCGCCGGCGTGCCGCCCACGCTCATCCACAACCTGCGCCACAACAAGGTGCTGCACGCCAGCGTGGTGCTGCTGACCGTGGTCACCCAGGACGTGCCGCACGTCGCCGAGGAGGCGCGGGTGGACGTGGAGCCGCTGACGGCGGGCTTCTTCCGGGTGACGCTGCGCTACGGGTTCATGGAGGAGCCGAACGTGCCGGAGGCGATGACCACCGCGCGCGCCCGGGGCCTGCCGATCGACAAGGACGACATCACGTACTTCCTGGGGCGTGAGACCCTGCTGCCGGCCAACCACCCGGGCATGACGGGCCTGCGCGAGAAGCTCTTCGCGCTGATGTCGCGGAACGCCATGCGCGCCACGGCGTTCTTCCGCATCCCGCCGGAGCGGGTCGTGGAGCTGGGCATGCAGGTGGAGTTGTGAAAGGCGCTCGGCATTGATGATTGATCATTGACGATTGACGATTGAAGACCGACGATTGACGATTGAGGATTGAAGATTGAGGACTGAAGACTGAAGACTGAAGACTGGAAGACTGGAAGTTCACCCTGATGGCCGGATATTCGCTCGAAGCTTTTCAATCGTCAATCGTCAATGTCAATCGTCAATGATCAATAGGCGAAGCTTCCTGGGTGCGTCGGCGGCGGCGCTGGTGAGCGCCTCGAGGCTGGGCGCGGCGGGGCCGGGCACGGCCGCTCCACGGCGGCTGCGGCTGGCGCTGGCGGGCACCGGCTCGCGCGGATCCAGCATGTGGGGCGCCGACCTGGTCCGCTACTACGCCGACCGCGTGGAGCACGTGGGCCTGTTCGACCGCAACCAGCGGCGCGCCCACGCGGCGCGCGGGATCATCGGGACCGACGCGCCGGTCTTCGACTCCTTCGACACCATGCTCGGCCAGACGCGGCCGGACGCGGTGGTCATCGCCACGGTGGACGCCACCCACGCGCAGTACACCGTGCGTGCGCTCGACCTCGGCTTCGACGTCCTCAGCGAGAAGCCGCTCTGCACGACCGCCGAGCAGTGCCAGGCCATCCTCGACGCGCAGAAGCGCAGCGGGCGCACGGTGACCGCGACGATGAACGCGCGGCACTTCCGCGAGGTCAAGAAGGTGAAGGCGCTGCTGCTCGAGGGCGCGATTGGCGACGTGCTGTCGATGGAGTTCCACGACTACCTCGACACGAGCCACGGCGCGGACTACTTCCGCCGCTGGCACCGCTTCCGCGAGCACTCCGGCACGCTGCTGTGCCACAAGGCGTCGCATCACTTCGACCTGGCGAACTGGTGGCTCGCCTCGGAGCCGGTGGCGGTCTCGGCCGCCGGCGAGCTCCGGGTCTACGGAGGCAACCACGGCTTCCGCGCCACGAACTGCCGGCCGTGCACGCACAAGGCCGAGTGCCCGTTCGCGTGGGATGTGACCAGCGTGCCGGAGTACGTGACCCTGTACGTGGACTGCGAGTCGGAGGACGGCTACCTGCGCGACGGCTGCGTGTGGGACGACCGCATCGACATCTACGACACGATGGCGGTCACGGTGCGCTACGCGAACCGCGCGATCCTGACCTACACCTCGTCCACCTACCTGCCGTTCGAGGGACAGGCGGTCACGTTCAACGGTACCCGCGGCCGCATCGACTACGTGGACATGCACGGCGGCGGGTACGAGCGCCGCGAGGTGCGCCTCACGCGCCAGTTCGGCGCGTCGGAGGTCATCACCGACCTGCCGCCCGAGCGGCCCGGCGGCCACGGCGGTGCCGACGGGTCGCTGCACGACCTGCTGTTCCGCGACGAGCCCTCGCCCGACACGCTCGGGCTCCGGGCCGACCTCACCGCGGGCGCCCTCGCCAGCCTGGTCGGCATTGCCGCACGCCACAGCATCGAGCGTCGTGGCGCGCTCGTCACCATCAATGCATTGAGCATTGACGATTGATGATTGACGATTGACGATTGTCATGGCCGACATACCCGGCGGCGGAGGGCAGGAGCTTCAGTTCGATCGTCTCGAGCACGACCGGCCGGACGCGGATGGGGTCGCGTGCAGGGTGTGCCAGCGCCGGTCCGGACCGCGTACTACCAGATCAACGGGCACCCGGTGTGCGAGTCCTGCCGCGCGCAGGTGGAAGCCAGCGCCGCGACGCCGCGGGGCATCCGGCCGCTGGTGGTGGCCGGGCTGTTCGGGTTCGGGGCGGGCCTGGTCGGCGCCGCGATCTACTACGCGGTGATGGCGCTGGCGCACCTGGAGATCGGCCTCATCGCCATCCTGATCGGCTACATGGTCGGCTACGCCGTGCGGAAGGGCGCGCGGGGCCGCGGCGGGCTGCGCTACCAGATCATGGCGGCGGTGCTCACGTATCTCTCCGTGGCCTTTGCCTACACGCCGATGATCCTGCACGCCGCGCGCGGGAGGCCACAGGCGCTCGCCCTCATCCCCGCGCTCCCGGTGCTCGTCGTCATCGGCTCGTTCCCCTCGGGCCTCATCAGCGCCTTGATCATCGGCATCGGCATGCGGCAGGCCTGGAAGATGACGGCCGCGCCGGTGCTGGACGTCCAGGGGCCATTCCGCGTGGGCGCCGAGCGGTCCACCGTCTCCGCGTGACCGTCAGCGGCTGCACGACCTGCGCGACGGAGCTGTCGCCGGACGCGCTCGCCTGCCCGGCGTGCGGCGCGCTCGTCCATGCCGACCGGCTGAAGGGGCTTGCGGCGAGCGCCGAGTCGGCGATCCGCGCCGGCGATCCCCTGGCCGCGCGCGAACACTGGACCGCCGCACTGGCGCTGCTGCCGCCCCACGCGCGGCAGCACGCGGTGGTGCGCGATCGCATCGCGGATCTGACGCGGCAGATCGGCGAGGCCGGCGCCGAGCGAGCCCCTGCGGGCCGGACCGGCGGCCCGGCATGGCTTCGCCCGGTCGCGGGGGCGGGCGGGGTGGCCATCGTCCTGCTCAGCAAGCTGAAGTTCCTCCTGCTGGGCCTGACCAAGGCGAGCACGTTCCTGTCGATGTTCGCGTTCTTCGGCGTGTACTGGTCGGTGTACGGCTGGCCGCTCGCGCTCGGTCTGGCCGTGTCGATCTACATCCACGAGATGGGGCACGTGGCGATGCTGCGCCGGCTCGGCATCGACTCGCGCGCGCCGCTGTTCATCCCGGGCGTCGGCGCCGTCGTGCTGCTCAAGCAGCACGTGGCCGACCCGATCACCGACGCGCGGATCGGTCTGGCGGGGCCGGTGTGGGGGCTGGCGGCGGGCGTCGCCGCGCTGACGGCCTACGTTGTCACGGGCGCGCCGATCTGGCGGGCGATTGCCGAGCTGACCGCGTTCATCAACCTGTTCAACCTGATCCCGATCTGGCAGCTGGACGGGTCGCGCGGGTTCCATGCGCTGGGGCGGGCCGAACGCTGGACCGTCGCCGCCGTGGCGTTCGGCACGCTGGCGGTGACCGGCCAGCGGCTGCTGCTCCTCGTCGGCGGCGTGGCGGTCTGGCGCGCGCTGCAGGCCGAGGCCGGCCCCGGCGACCGGCGCACGCTCACGACGTTTGCTCTGCTCGTCCTCGTGCTCTCGCTCCTCATTGGTCATTGACGATTGACGATTGACGATTGAAAAGATTGGTGGCAGAAAGTGCGCCCTGGCCAGCGGTGGCGCGCTGAAGAAATTGTCGCGCTGACTTTCAGAAAGGGCCGCTCCGGGATTGATTCGCGCCGATCGGCTCCTGGCAGGATCCATGCTCCTGTCAGCCAGATGACTCCCGCAGAGCTCAGGGCGCGTACCTTCGACACGGCGGCGCGGACGGTGGTGTTCGTGCAGCGGCTGCCGAATGAGCCGCGGAGCTGGAGCCTGGGTAGGCAGTTGATGAACAGCGGCACTTCGCAGGCCGCCCAGTACCGGGCAGCGTGTCGTGCCCAGTCACGTCGTGATTTCGTGTCGAAGATGAAGCGGATGGAAGAAGAGGCGGACGAGTCCGCGCTGTGGCTGTCGCTGCTGCGCGTGACCGGCCTTCCGGCGGCGCTCAGCGGCGAAGGGCGGGCGCTCGAGTCCGAGTTCGAAGAACTGGCGAAGATCGCGGCGGCCTCGGCGAAGACAGCGCGACGTTGAGCTTTTCAATCGTCAATCGTCAATCGTCAATCGTCAATGGTCAATGGTCAATGCCCTAAACGTCGAGCTCCTCCGCCTCGTCGGCCCGCTCCATGATGAAGCGGAACCGCGCCGACGCGTCCTTGCCCATCAGCTCGTTGATCACGCGGTCGGTGACGATCTGATCCGAGATCTCCACGCGCAGCAGCCGCCGCGTCTTCGGGTTCAGCGTCGTTTCCCAGAGCACCTTCGGCATCATCTCGCCCAGGCCCTTGAAGCGTGTGATCTCGGGCGTCGCGCGGCCGTTGGGCCCGCGGCCGGCGGTCTTGAGGATCTGGTCCTTCTGCAGCTCGTCGAGCGCCCAGTGTGTCTCCCTGCCGATGTCGATGCGGTAGAGCGGCGGCTGCGCGAGGAACACGCGCCCGCCCGAGATGAGCCCGGGCATGTGGCGGTAGATGAACGTCATCAGCAGCGTGGCGATGTGGTTGCCGTCCGAGTCGGCGTCGGCCAGGATGATGATCTTCCCGTAGCGCAGGCGCGACGGATCGAAGCTCTTGCCCACGCCGCAGCCGAGCGCCGTCACCAGGTCCGACAGCTCCTTGTTCTCGAGCACCTTCGCCAGCGACGCGCTCTCCGTGTTGAGCACCTTGCCGCGCAGCGGCAGGATCGCCTGCCGCGTACGGTCGCGTCCCTGCTTGGCCGATCCGCCCGCCGAGTCGCCCTCGACGATGAAGATCTCGGTGTCGTCGCGGGTGGAGTGGGAGCAGTCGCTCAGCTTGCCGGGCAGCGCGAGGCGCGACGAGGTGGCGGACTTGCGCGTCACCTCCTGCTGCGCGGCGCGGCTCGCCTCGCGCGCGCGGGCGGCGAGGATGATCCGCCCGACGATCGCCTCGGCGACGCTGATGTTGTGGTTCAGCCAGTGCTCGAGCGCCGGCCGGATCGCGCCGTCCACGGCCGAGACCAGCTCCGGGTTGTTCAGCCGGTCCTTGGTCTGGCCCTGGAACTGCGGCTCGGCGATGAACGCCGACAGCACGCCGGTCAGCCCCTCGCGGATGTCGTCGGCGGTGAGCGCGACGCCCTTGGGCCACAGGTGGTGCGTCTCGATGAAGTTCCGGACGGCCTTGCCGATCCCGGCGCGCAGGCCGTTCTCGTGCGTGCCGCCCGATCCGGTCGGGATGCCGTTCACGTAGCTGCGCAGGTGCTCGTCGGTCGCCTCGGTCCACTGGAGCACGAGGTCCAGCCGCAGGCCGTTCTCGCGCTGGACGGTGAACGGCACCTCGTGGACGGGTCGCGCGCCGCGGTCCCCGACGATCTTCCGCAGGTAGTCCACCAGGCCTTCGTCGTGCGTGAAGGTGACTTTCTCGCCGGTGGACTCGTCCTCGAAGCAGACCTTGATGCCCTTGTGGAGGTAGCTGGCCACCTCCAGCCGCTCGCGGATCAGCGCGGCGTCGAACTCGACCTTCGGGAAGATCGTCGGGTCCGGATGGAACGACACCGCCGTCCCCGACCCGCGCGCCGGCCCGACCTTCTTCAGGGGCCCGGTCGGCTTGCCCTGCTTGAAGTGCATCTCCCACAGCGCGCCGTCGCGCTTGACCGAGGCCGACAGGTCGCGTGAGAGCGCGTTGACCACCGAGGCCCCGACGCCGTGCAGGCCGCCGGCCGTCTTGTAGTTGGTGCCCTCGAACTTCCCGCCGGCGTGCAGCACGGTGAAGATCACCTCGAGCGCGCTCTTGTGGCTCTTCGCGTGCTTGTCCACCGGGATCCCGCGGCCGTCGTCCACGACGGTGATCGAGGCGAGGTCCTTGTGGAGCGTGACCGAGATGGTCGAGGCGTAGCCGTTCATCGCCTCGTCCACGGCGTTGTCGACGATCTCCCAGACCAGGTGATGCAGGCCGCTGCTGCCGACGCCGCCGATGTACATGCCCGGGCGCTTGCGGACCGGCTCCAGGCCTTCGAGCACGGTGATGTCTTTGGCCGAATAGGACGACATGCCGGGGGATGATGGTACTACGAAGTGTCTGGTGCGGAAGGTGCACCGCCTGCTGCTACTGCCTACTGCCTACTGCCTACTGCTTGCTGTAGATCACGAAGAAGCTGTCCTGCGGGAAGTCGAACGACTGTCGCCGCGCGAAGCCTGCCGCGGTCATCCAGCCGTCGAGGTCGCCCACCGTGTACTGCATCGCCTCGTGGCCGGGCGGCCAGTGGGAGGCGAAGTCGATCACCGCGACGCGGCCGCCCGGCTTCACGTACCGCGCCAGCGTCCTCGCGTACGCCGGCTTGTCGGGCAGGTGGTGGAACGCGTCGCAGATGAAGATCAGATCGACGGGCGCCGGCAGCTGCGGGTCGTTCGGTGCGGCGTCGACGGTGCGGATGTTCGTGATTCCCGCCTCGTCGGCCGAGCGCCGGACGATCTCCAGCAGCTTCGGGTCGATGTCCACGGCATAGGCGATGCCGCCCGGCGCCACCTCGCGCGCCAGCGGCCGGGTGAACAGGCCCGAGCCGGACCCGAGGTCGGCCACGGTCTGACCCGGGGCCAGCCCGAGCGAGGCGGCCACCCGCTCCACCTCCATGTGCTCGACGCGCTCGCGGCTCTCGAGCATCCGGGCGTACTGCTCGGGATCGCGCTGCTGCGCGGCCAGCACCGTCACGGCCGCCGCCGCCATCATCGTCACGATCGTCAGACGTCGGGTCATGGAGGGCTCCGGCATCCAAAAGCGCATGGCGCGCCAGTTGGCAGGCCTGAAGGCCTGCGCTACATGAGGCCAGGCGCGCGCGTTGGCAGGCCTGAAGGCCTGCGCTACATGAGGCCCGGCACGCCCCTGTAGACTGCACTGGTGGCCGCCGAATGGCAATCCCTGAACGCACGGTGGAGGGCGTGACCGAGGCTGGCGGCGCTGCGCGCCGAGCGGCAGGCCGCGCGGCAGCCCCTGTGATCGCTACACCTTTGGCTTCGTCGTCTTGCGCGGCGCGCGCGGGCGCGGGGTCTTCGGCGCCGCGGCGGTCTTCCGCGTCGCCGGCCGGGCGGTCTTCCGCACGCGGCCGCGCCGGATGAGGGCCGCCTCACCGCTCGAGTGGAAGTCGTTGCCCGGGCCGACACTGAGGTCGTCCTCCGAGAGCGGCCTGACCTCGACCGGCGTGGCGTCGATGACCGGCGGCTGTTCGTCGGTGATGCGCGTGAAGCGCCGATGCGGCGCGGCGGCCACCTCGACCTCGACGGGCTCGACAGGCTGTCCGGCCGGCTGCTCCAGGGGCTCGGCCTCCGTTCCCGGTGCGGCGCCGGGAGACGCGGTGCCCGGCTCCGCCGCGGGCTGTCCGAACGACGGCCCCGCGAACACGCGCAGCACGCCCTGGCGGTCGCGCTCCAGGCGGAGCAGGCCTTCCCGCTGGCACGCCCGCAGGAACTCGACGATGCCGGTGAAGCCGAACTTGCGCTCGTCGAACGACTCGTCCGCGTTGCGGAGGAACTGCCGGATCTGGCGGATGTACATCGGCCAGCGCGGCGTCTGACGCGCGCGCGCGAAGATGCCGGCTGCCACCCGCACGGCGTCGAGCTGGTCGGCCGTCGGCTCGGGCCGCCGCTCCTCGCTGCGCTCGTCGCCCTCCTCACGGCCCGATCGAACGCGCGCCTCGATCTCGGCGGCGTGGCTGTCGGCGGCCTCGCCACCACCGGTCGTATCGGCGCCGGCCACCGAGTCGGGCACGCTCTCGGCGGCGGCCGAATCCGCCAGCTCCACCAGTACGCTCCTGCCCGCCTGCTTCAGCGTGACGAGGCCGCCCTCGGCGACCTTCTCGATGAAGTCGCGGAACGTGCTCGCGCCGTAGCTCCGCTCGGAGAACGTCGAGTCGAGCTGCAGCAGCGTGCTCTTCAGCAGCCCGAGCTGCGGCGTCACCTCGCGGTCGGAGAGCACCTTGAGCGCGCGCTTGACGAGCGGCAGCGCCTTGTCCACGTCGGTGACCTGGTGCGAGGGGCCGGAGCGGGTGCGGCTCCCCGTGCTGCTGCGCCTGGTGCTGCCCGCCAGGTTCTCGTAGGCGACGAACTCGTGGCAGTTCTTCTGCATCACGAGGCTCGTGAACTGCCGGCCGCCGACGACGAACACCTTCTTGTCGTACTGTTTCAGCTTCTCGACCAGCGTGATGAAGTCGCTGTCGCCGCCGACGATCACGAAGGCGTTGATGTGGTCGTGGGTGAAGGCCATCTCCAGCGCGTCGAGGGCCAGGTTGATGTCGGCGCCGTTCTTGTCGCCGCCGGGCGTGAGGTTGCGCTGCACCATGCGGATGGCATGCTGCGAGAGCTGGCGGCTGTAGTCGCCGGCGCGCTTCCAGTCGCTGTAGGCGATCTTGGTCACGACCTCGCCGCGCTCCTTGATCGCCTCGAGGACGACGCCGATGTCGAACTGGGTGTTGAGGGTGGTCTTGACGCCGATCTCGATGTTGTCGAAATCGATGAATACAGCAATCTTCAATCGGGGGTCTGTCACAAAAAGTCCTGGTCCATGGGGGGTGTCACGCGCCACCGGTCGGATCGACCCGCCTCAGCGGGGAGCGTGCCGTCGGGGCACGGACCGTAGCGCACGGAACGGGCGCGTCTGCCGGGCGTTGGCCGGGCACCGCACACGTCTAATGGCTGGAGTATAGCACACGGCGCTGGGGATCTGGGGATCTGGGGATCTGGGGATCTGGGGATCTGGGGATCTGGGGATCTGGGGATCTGGGGATCTGGGGATCTGGGGATCTGGGGATCTGGGGATCTGGGGATCTGGGGATCTGGGGGCTGGGGAGCTGGGGGCTGGGGATCTGGGGATCTGGGGATCTGGGGATCTGGGGGCTGGGGAGCTGGGGGCTGGGGATCTGGGGATCTGGGGATCTGGGGGCTGGGGATGTAGCGCAGGCCTTCAGGCCTGCCAACTGCCGCGCGGGCAGACCTAAAGGTCTGCGCTACACGCGAACGCTTGCGAGCTCGACGCGCCGCAACCCGAGCGCGGGTGACGCCGGACGGGGAGGCGCGAACGGGCCGAGTGCTGGGTGCCGGGTGCTGGGTGCCGGGTGCGTGCGGGATGCCGGGTGCGTGCGAGGGGCCGGGTGCGCGGTGCAGTTGCGCCCGCGGACGGCGCGGGTGACGGCCCTGACAGGGCGCGGAACCATGCCCCGCGCAACGGCGCGGATGGCAGGACCCGCGCGAGGCGATCGCGTTGACGATTGAAGAGCTCGCGCGAGCCGACTGGTTCGCGCGAGGCGCGGCCGGCTGGGCTCCGCGCCGAGGCGCTCACTCCAGCGACGGCACCTCAGGCACGCTCGGCACGACGCGCGTGAACTGGCCGCGCTGGAGCAGCTCGCGGCCCTTGCCGCCGCGGCCGGTCACCTCGTACTTCGCCGTGCTGATCGTCTGCTCGGCGCCGCGGCTCGTCTCCACGGTCAGCAGGTCGCGGTCGCCGGTGGACGCCACGAACCCGAGCACCTGGTCGTCGGCCGCCTGCAGCTTGATCAGGATCACGCCCCGCCCCGGCCCGGAAAGGTAGTTGACCTCGTCGGCCCGGCAGAGCATCGCGCGCGCGTCCCGGGTGGCCGCGATCACCACCTCGGCGCCCGTCACGAGCGCCACGCCGACCACCTGCGCGTCGCCGGCCGGCCGGGCGTACCGCCGGCCCGCCCGCGTGCTCGGCTCGACCAGCGCGCCGAGGCCGAACCGCAGGCTGTACCCATCGGTCGTCACCGCCAGCGCGTGCAGCGGCGGGACCTCGTCCTCCTTCGCCGCGGTGATCCGGCGCGCCACGCGCGGGTCCAGGCTGAACGCGCCGACGATGCGCTCGCCGTCGCGGAACTTGAACAGCTTCTGGATCGGCTCCCCGTAGCCGGTGGACGCCGGGATCTCGACGATGCGGCTGGTGTAGGCGACGCCGAAGTTGGAGAAGAAGACCACCGTGGCGCGCGTGCTGCCGGCCACAACCGCCAGCGCCGAGTCGCCCTCGCGCAGCCGCGTCGTGGAGAGGTCGCGCACTTCCTTCTGCCGCTTCACCCACCCGTCGCGCGACACGATCACCACGTTGTCCTCCTCGACGATGAAGTCGTCTTCGGAGAACTCGACCTCGCCGGCGTCGCTGGCGATCTCGCTGCGGCGCGGGTCCTTCTTCGGATCGCCGTAGGTCTTCAGCAGCGCGCCGAGCTCGTCGCGCACGACGTCCCAGCGGTCCTGCTCGCTCCTGAGCAGGCTGGCAATCAGCTTCGCGCGGCGCCGCTTCTCGGTGAGCTCGTTGGTGATGACGAGGATCTCGAGGCGCGCCAGCCGGTAGATCTTCAGCTCCAGGATCGCGTCGGTCTGCTCGGCGTCGAGGCCGAAGCGCGCGATGATCTTGCCGGCCGCGTCGGCCTTGCCGTCGGACTTGCGGATGATGCGCAGGATCTCGTCGAGCGCGTCGAAGACCCTCTCGAAGCCCTCGAGGATGTGAAGGCGCTTGCGGAGCGCCGCCAGCTCGTGCTCCAGCCGCGCCGTCACCACGTCGAGGCGGAAGCGGAGGAAGTACCAGAGGATCTGGTGCAGGTCCAGCCGCTCGGGCCGGCCGACCTCCGGGTTCTCGGTGGGGACCAGGCAGGTGAGGTTCACCGGCACGCTGGTCTGGAGCGGCGTGTTCCTGAACAGATACGCCATCACCAGGTTGGGGTCCGCGTCGCGCTTCACCGTCAGCTCGATCCGCACGTCGTCGGTCGAGATGTCGCGGACGTCCACGAGGGGCGGCAGCTTCCGCGACTCGATGATCTCGGCGATGCGCTCGACGAGCGTGGCCTTGTTCACCATGTACGGCAGGCTCGTGATGTGGAGCGTCTGCCCGCCGCGGCCGGCGGGGCCTGTCTGCCACGTGCCGCGCAGCCGGACCCCGCCCGAGCCCGTGCGGTAGATCTCCTTCAGCTCGTCGGGCGAGTTCAGGATCTGGCCGCCGGTGGGGAAGTCGGGCCCCTTCACCCAGCGACAGAGCTGCGCCGTGGTGAGGTCCGGGTTGTCGATCAGGCGCAGCAGCGCCGTCAGGATCTCGCCCAGGTTGTGCGGCGGGATGCTGGTGGCCATGCCGACCGCGATGCCGGTGGCGCCGTTCAGCAGCAGGTTGGGCAGGCGCGCCGGCAGCACGACCGGCTCGGTGCGGGTGCCGTCGTAGTTGGGACGGAACGGCACCGTGTCCTGGTCGATCTCCGAGAGCAGCTCGTCGCTGATGCGGGCCAGGCGGCACTCGGTGTAACGCATGGCGGCCGCGCCGTCGCCGTCGAGCGAGCCGAAGTTGCCCGAGCCGTCCACCAGCGGCGCGCGCAGCGAGAACGGCTGCGCCATGCGCACGAGCGTCTCGTAGATGGCGGCATCGCCGTGCGGGTGGTAGCCGCCCATCACGTCGCCGACGACCTTGGCGCACTTGCGGTGCTTGGTGTCGGCGGTCAGGTTCTGCTGCCACATCGTGAACAGGATGCGGCGCTGCACGGGCTTCAGGCCGTCGCGGACGTCGGGCAGGGCGCGGGAGGTGATGACCGAGAGCGCGTAGTTGAGATACCGGGCCTGCGCGGCCTCGTGGAGCGGGATCGCGGACTCGCCCGGGCCACCGGGCGGGGCGCCGGCGCGGGGCGGTCCCTCCGCGCCCCCCCCGCCGTCGTCGGCCGGCGGGAGGTCCCAGAGAGAGAGCTCGTCTGAATCCGATCGTCGTTTCGCCATTTCATCGTGTGGGGTCAGGCCCTGTTAAATCTCTTAACAGGGCCTGACCCCCTCTGTGGCCCTCTGGGCCCCGTCCGTGGGCACGCGGTCAATCGTCAATCGTCAATCGTCAATGGTCAATGCGACGAGCGCGTCGCCCGTCAGCCGGCAGATGCGCCAGTCCTCGAGCAGCGAGGCGCCGAGCCGGCGGTAGAAGCCAATCGCGGGCTCGTTCCAGTCGAGCACGGCCCATTCCATGCGGCCCCAGCCACGCGCGATGGCCACGCCGGCCAGGTGCGCGAGCAGCTGGCGGCCGATGCCCTCGCCGCGCACGTCCTCGCGCACGAACAGGTCCTCGAGATACAAGCCCGGGCGGCCGAGGAACGTGGAGAAGTTGGGGAAGTAGAGCGCGAAGCCGACCGCATCGCCGCCGCGCTCGGCCAGGACGACCTCCGCCATCGGCCGCCGCCCGAACAGATGATCGCGCAGACTGTCTTCGGTCGCGATCACCAGGTGTTCCAGCTTCTCGTATTTCGCCAGCTCGCGGATGAAACGCAGCACCAGCGGCACGTCTTCCGCCGTCGCGGCGCGCAGGGTCACGTTCATGCGGTAGAGCATAGCGTAGTAGTCAGTAGTCAGTAGTCAGTAGTCAGTGGTCAGTAGTCAGTTGGATCGCGCCGTCACGCTGACAACTGACAACTGACAACGGACAACTGGCCACTGGCCACTGGCTACCGCACCAGATCCATCTGCGCGCACGAGCCCGACGGCGCCGCCCACGCGGTGGCCGCGGCGGCATCGAGCGCTTCGCCGGCGATGTAGGTGTAGCCGGCGTCGTTCGGGTGGAATCCGTCGGAGGAGTAGTTGGACTTCTGGTAGCTCCGCGCGTCGCACATCAGATCCACGACGAAGACGCTGGACGAGGCCAGCGCGTTGGCGGCCTGGCTGAACCCCACTGCCAGCCGCTGCACCCACCGCCGGTCGCGCGACGAGCGGCCGGCCATGTAGGGCAGCCCGGCCATGTTCGGCAGGTTCAGGACGATGACGCGGGCGCCGGGGGCGCGGCCGCGCACGGCCGAGAGCAGCGAGGCGTAGTCGGTCCGGAACGCCGCCACCTGCTGGTCGATGTAGGCGTTCGCGCCGGCAGCGTCCACCTCGCCCCGATCGATCGCCGTCCCGACCGTATTGGTGTCGTTCCCGCCGGCAAAGATCGTCACCAGCGTCGTGTCCCTGGGGACGAAGGGGCCCTCCTGCGCCAGCAGGTTGGCCGGCGTGCCAAGGCCGTACTTGATGCCCAGCGCCTGCGTGGCGGGTGCGAGAACCGCCCCCGGGATCCCCAGGTTCGTCAGCGTCACGGTGTGCCCGTCGGCCTTGAGGCTCCGCGCGATGTCGGGCACGTAGCCCTTGCCGTCCTCGCACGGCGTGAACGGCGCGCACGGAACCGACGAGCCGACGCCGACCGCGTCGCTGGCGCCGAGGGCGCTGTAGGCGACGGGCCCGGGACCGGTCGTCGGGCCGGGGACCGGGCTGGGTCCGGTATCGGAGCCGCTTTTCGAGCACGCACACTGGACGAGCAGGCCGAGGACGGCCGCCGCGACGAGCGGGAGGCGCGACGTGGGGGTTGATGGGTTCATGGGTTGATGGGTCCGCGGGACCACCTGCAAACGTCGAGCCGCCCCGGGGAGCCGGGGACGGGGGTGAACCAGGGTTGAGCCTCCATCAGGGTAGCCGACGGGGCGCGCCGTCCTGTAAACTTGTCGATCCCGGGTGGTTCGACAGGCTCACCACGAACCGGGCCCTGGCACCCTCCGCCCCGAGCTGGCAGGCGATGAGTATTCTCGATCGGTTCAAGGCACCACCGAAGTGGAAGTCCACCGACCCGACGGTGCGGGTCGCGGGCGTCCAGGAGATTCCGGAAGAGGAGCAGGATTTACTCTCCTCAATCGCGCGCGAAGACGAGGACCCGCTCGTGCGGCGGGCCGCCGTCTCGAAGCTCGGCATCGTCGCCGTGCTCGGCGAGCGCGTGCGCGACGATCCGGATCCGGGCGTGCGCGAGGAAGCCTCGGGCGTGCTGCTCGACATCGCGCTCGGCGCCTACGAGGCCGAGGAGGCCGCCAGCCTGGCGGCGCTCGACGCGCTCGGCGCGCTCCCGCAGCTGGCGGCCCACAAGCACTACGTGCTCGTCGCCAAGACGGCGCGGCGCGAGGGCGTGGCCATCGCGGCGCTCGCGCGGCTCTCCGCGGACGAGAAGTCGCTGTCCAGCGTGGCCCGCCGCGCCGAGCGCGAGTCGGTCCGCATGGCCGCGCTCGCCCAGGTGACCTCGCCCGCCGAGCTCACGGCCACGGCGCTGCGGAGCAACTTCAAGGACAGCGCGCTCGGCGCGCTCGAGCAGATTGCCGGCGACGTGGCGGCGCTGAAGACGGTGGCGGCGCGCGCGGTGAACGCCGCCGCGGGCCGGCGCGCCCGCGCCATGCTGCGCGCCGCCGAAGAGGCCGAGGCGGCACGGGCGGTCGAGGATGCGGCACGGCTGCACGCGATCGAGCTCCATCGGCGCGCGCTCGGAGAACGGGTTCGGGAAATCACCAAGCTCGCGGCCGACGCCGCGAGTGCCGGCGCGGACGCCCGGCTGGAGGCTCTGGTGTCACAGTGGAATTCTGAAGGCGGCGACGCCGATCCGGCCCTGGCCGAGCGATTCAGCGCCGCGGTGGGCGAGGCGCAGGAGGCGCTGGCCCGGGCGGCAGCCGATCGGGAGGCGGCCGAGCAGGCCGCGGCGGCGGCGGAGGCGGCAATGGGCCTGCGGCGGATGCTCGTGGACAAGCTCGAGTCGCTGGACGCGACGGCGCCGGAGGAGGCGCACGCGGCCATCGTGGCGGAGTGGGCCGGGCTCGACCCGCTCAACCACCCGGCCGCCGGCGAGCTCGCCTCGCGCTTCGAGCGCGCCGTCAAGGCGCGCGCTGACCGCCAGCGCGAGCTGGCCGGCCGCGGCGAGCGGCTCCAGCGCGCCGGCGACCTCGTCACGGCCCTCGAAGCCGTGGTGGCCGACGAGCGGTATCCCGGGGCCCGCGAGGTCAGGCAGCGCGCCAGGCGACTGCGCCAGGACTGGACCGAGGTGCGAAGCGCCCTCGGCGAGGATGCCGACGCGGTGGCCGTGCTCGCCCGCGGCGCCGAGGCCGAGTCGGCCCTCGACGCCCGTGAGCAGGCGTGGCGGAGCACGAAGGCGGCGGAGAGCGACGAGCAGCGCCGCCGCGCGCAGCAGTCTCTGCAGCGCCTGACCGACCTGACGCGCGTCGAGAACCCGACGCTGAAGTCGCTCGAGAAGGCGGTCTCGGAGGCGCTCGTCGCCGAGACGGCCCTCGAGCAGTCACCCGCGGACCCGGCCCGCGACGAGCTGATGGCGCGGCTCGTGGTCGCGCGCGCCGAGGTCCAGCCGAAGCTGCAGGCGCTCCGCGACGCGGACGACTGGCAGCGCTGGGCCAACGCGGGCGTCCAGGAGCGGCTCATCGGCGAGATGGAAGCGCTCGCCAACGACGCCGATCCCGGCACGGCGCACCGGCGATCGCGCGAGCTGATGGCCGAGTGGAAGACCGTGGCGTCGGCGCCGCGCGACCGGGCCGAGGCCCTCTGGCGGCGCTTCCGCGCGGCGGGCGACCTGGTCCGATCGCGGCTCGAGCCGCTGCGCGCCCAGCAGGCCGCCGAACAGGCCGATCACCTCGCGCGCAAGATCGCCCTCTGCGAGAAGGCCGAGGCCATCTCGGCGTCCACCGACTGGATTGCGACCGCCGACGCGCTCAAGGCCCTCCAGGCCGAGTGGAAGCAGGTGGGGCCGGCCCCGCGCCGCGACGAGCAGGCGGTCTGGGAGCGGTTCCGCGCGGCCTGCAACGCGTTCTTCACGCGGCGGCAGGAGGACCTGAAGCAGCGCAAGGAGGCCTGGACCGGAAACCTCGAGCGGAAGGAAGCGCTCATCGCGCGCGCCGAGCAGCTCGCCGAGGCCAGCGACGCCGAGGCCGCGTTCGCGGAGCTCAAGGCCCTGCAGTCCGAGTGGAAGACGATTGGCCCGGTCAAGAAGTCACGCTCCGAGCAGGTGTGGCAGCGGTTCCGCACGGCCTCGGATCGCGTGTTCGACCGCTACCGCAACCGCGACTCCCAGGCCGTCAACGAGCGCGTCTCCCGACGCGAGGGCGTGCTGGCCGAGATCGAGGCGCTGGCGGCGAAGGGCGACGAGCTGAAGAACGAACCGGCCCTGCTCGATCGCGTCCGCAGCATCCGGACCGGCTGGCACCAGGCCGGCGCGCTGCCGCGCGACACGGGCCGCGCCCTGTCCGAGCGCTTCGATCGCGCGCTGGGGGTGATCACCTCGGTGGCGCCCGAGGCGTTCCGGCACACCGAGCTCGACGTCCAGGCGAACCGCCGCCAGCTCGAGTCGCTGTGCGAGCGCGTGGAGCGGCTCTCGAAGCCCGAGGCGCCGGCGGCTTCCCCGGTCAGCGTGCTGGCGAACCAGCTCCGCGAGGCGCTGGCGGCCAACACGATTGGCGGGCGGGCGGACGAGGAGAGCCGCTGGAAGAGCAGCGAGTACGAGGTCCGGACGGCGCAGGACGCCTGGCGCCAGGTAGGCTTCGTGCCCGAGCACATGGCGGCCCCGCTGACCGCCCGCTTCCAGCGCGCCTGCCAGAAGTTCTACGGGCAGAAGAAGAGGAAGTAGTAGACAGTAGGCAGTAGGCAGTAGGCGGTCGTAGGGCCGGACTTCAGTCCGGCCCTACGAACGCTGCCCGGGCGGTTAGTACCGGTAGTGCTCCGCCTTGTACGGCCCCTCCACCGGCACGCCGATGTAGTCGGCCTGCTCCTTCGTGAGTGAGGTCAGCTTCACGCCCAGGTGCGGCAGGTGCAGCCGCGCCACCTGCTCGTCCAGGTGCTTGGGCAGCATGTAGACGCGCTTCTCGTACTTTCCGTTGTTCCGGTACAGCTCGAGCTGCGCGATCACCTGGTTGGTGAACGACGCCGACATCACGAAGCTGGGGTGGCCCGTCGCGCAGCCCAGGTTCAGCAGCCGGCCCTCGGCCAGCACCAGCACGGAGTGGCCGTCGGGGAAGCGCCATTCGTCGTACTGCGGCTTGATGTTGATCCGCTCGATCCCCTGCACCCGCTTCAGGCCGGCCATGTCGATCTCGTTGTCGAAATGGCCGATGTTGCCGACGATGGCCTTGTCCTTCATGCGGGCCATGTGATCCACGGTGATGATGTTCTTGTTGCCGGTGGCGGTGATGAAGATGTCGGCGCTCGCCACCACGTCGTCGAGCGTCGTGACCTGGTAGCCTTCCATCGCGGCCTGCAGCGCGCAGATCGGGTCGATCTCGGCGACGATCACGCGGCAGCCCTGGCCGCGCAGCGCCTGCGCGCAGCCCTTGCCCACCTCGCCGAAGCCCATGACGGCGGCGACCTTGCCGCCGAGCATGACGTCGGTGGCGCGCGCCAAACCGTCGGGCAGCGAGTGGCGGCAGCCGTAGATGTTGTCGAACTTGCTCTTGGTCACCGAGTCGTTGACGTTGATGGCGGGGAAGAGCAGGGTGCCGGCCTCGGTCATCTGATACAGCCGGTGCACGCCCGTCGTGGTCTCCTCCGAGACGCCCCGGATGCCCTCGGCCAGGCTCGTCCAGCGGCCCGGGTGCGCGGCGATCTCGGTGCGGATCGTGTCGAGGATGACGCCCCACTCCTCGGGGTCGTTTGCCTCGTCGAACGCCGGCACATGGCCCGCCTTCTCGAACTCACGCGCCTTGTGCACGAACAGCGTCGCGTCGCCCCCGTCGTCCACGATGAGCGTGGGGCCGCCGCCGTCGGGCCACACGACCGCCTCCTTCGTGCACCACCAGGTACTCCTCGAGCGACTCGCCCTTCCACGCGAAGACGGGCGTGCCCTTCGGATCGGCGGCCGTGCCGCCCGTCTCGGGCCGGCCGACGACGACGGCGGCGGCGGCGTGGTCCTGGGTCGAGAAGATGTTGCAGGACACCCAGCGGACGTCGGCGCCGAGCTCGGTGAGCGTCTCGATGAGGACCGCCGTCTGGATGGTCATGTGCAGGCTGCCCATGACGCGCGCTCCCGCCAGGGGCTTCGACGCGCCATGCTGGGCGCGCAGGGCCATCAGGCCCGGCATCTCCTGCTCGGCCAGCCGGATCTCCTTGCGGCCGTAGTCGGCCTGGGCGAGGTCCCTGACCTTGAACGGCTCGCGCCCGGCAGCCCGGGCGGCGTCGAAGGGGTGCTGCACTTTCTCTGCGGTGATGCTCATGAGTGTCTCCCGTTCAGAATTCCCAACTCCCAACTCCCAACTCCCAATCGTCAATCGTCAATGCTTCACCGCCGTCGCGACGAACAGCGGCGGCCCCTTTGCCTCCGGCGGCGTCGGCAGCGGCCGGATCCGCACGCCCGTGAGGCCGGCGGCCTCCAGCCACGCGCGCATCTGCGTCTCGGTGAAGCCGAGCCACTGATGTCCCAGCTGGCGGCGGTACTGCTCGCGGTCGTGCGCCTCGAGGTCCACGACGATCACGCGGCCGCCCGGCGCGAGCACGCGCGCCACCTCGGCAATCGCACGGCCCGGCGTCGGCAGGTAGGGCAGCACCAGCGCGAGCGACGCGGCGTCGAGCTCGCGATCGCCAACCGGCAGCGACTCGAGATCGCCGCGCCGGAACTCCACGTTGGCCGCGCCGGCCAGGCGTCGCTTCGCGGCGCTCAGCATCGCGGGCGAGTTGTCCACGGCCACCACGCGCGCGACGAACGGCGCCAGCGCGGCGCTCACCGGGCCGGTGCCGCAGCCCAGGTCCCCGACCACCCACCGGTCGTCCAGCAGGCCGGCCAGCGCCTGCAGGTGAAACGTCGTGCCGAACAGCTCCTCGCGCAGATGGTCCCACCGGCCGGCCGCGGAGGAAAAGAACGCCTGCGAGCGGGACCGCCGCGCCGCCAGCACCGTCTGCAGCCGCCGGTGATCCTCGGCGGCGCCGCGGCTCTCGGCCACCTGCTCGCGCACCAGCAGCCAGAGGCGGCGGGCGCTGGCGGGCAGCGACTCCCGGGCCATCGAATACAAGCGGCTCGTCCCCTCGGCGCGCGAGCTCACCCAGTCGAGATCGGCGAGCGCCTTGAGGTGCCGGCTCACGGTGGACTGGGGGAGCTGGAGCACGGCGCAGAGCTCCGACACCGTCAGCTCCTGCGCTTCGAGCAGCAGCAGGAGGCGGTCGCGGGTGATGTCGGCCAGGGCCGAGAGGTCGTCGAGGATTGCCGGGGCGTTCTCAGGCAATTAATCCGTCCATCCGGCTACAAGGATAGATCGAATCGCTCCGTCCCGTCAAGCCCTCCGCCGGCCCGCCGTGGCACTCGGGTCGTCACGCAGTTGGTCTCGACCGCCGCGTCCGTGGCTAGACTCGACCCGCAGAGGAGGCCGAGGACGCAGGAGCAAATCTCTCGCAGAGATCGCGAGAGGGCAGAGATCGCGGGGGGCGTTGCGGCCGGCGCCGGTCCCACGGTGGCCGGCAGCGTGACAGCCTCTGCGTTCCTCTTGCTCTCCGCGTGCTCTGCGAGAGATCTGCTCTGCGTTCCCGGTTGTCTCTGCGTCCCGCCAATCGAAAGGAGCACCCATGACGAGCGTCCGTTCGCCTCTGGCATTTGCGCTGCTGTCGGCCGCCGTCGCGGTCGGGTCCTGCAGCAGCCCGCAGGCCGCGCAGACCGCCGATCCGCCGGCGGTGAAGAAGATTCCCATCACCACGGCGTCGGCCGAGGCGCGCGCCAAGTACCTCGAGGGGCGGAGCCTGGTCGACCGGCTGCAGATCCAGAGCTCGCTCGCGCTCTTCGACGAAGCGATTGCGCTCGACCCGGGCTTCGCGATGGCCGAGTTCGGGCGGGCCAACGCGTCCCCGACGGGCGCCGAGTTCTTCGCGCACATGGCCAGCGCGGTGCGCCTGGCCGTGACGGCCAGCGCCGGCGAGCGGCTGCTGATCCAGGCCGGCAACGCCGCGGCCAGCGGCCACACGGCCGACCAGAAGCGCCTGCTCGACGAGCTGCTCGCCGCATATCCGGACGACGAGCGGGCGCAGTTCGCGATGGGGAACTACGCGTTCGGCCAGCAGGACTTCACGGGGGCCATCGAGCACTACGCCAAGGCGGCGAGCCTGGCGCCCGACTACTCGGCGCCGTACAACCTGCTCGGCTATGCCTACCGGCAGGTGGGCGACTACCCCAAGGCGGAGCAGGCGTTCCAGAGGTACATCGAGCTCATCCCCAACGATCCGAACCCGCACGATTCGTACGGCGAGCTGCTGCTGAAGATGGGCAGGTTCGACGCGTCGATCGCCCAGTACCGGCAGGCCCTGGCCATCGATCCGCAGTTCCAGCCGTCGCACCTCGGCATCGCGACTGACCTGATGTACGCCGGAAAGGCCGGCGAGGCCGCCGCCGAGTATCAGCAGGCGGTCGCCTCGGCCAGAAACGACGCCGAGCGGCGCGCGGCGCTGTTCGGGCTGACGGCGCTCGCGGTCGATCACGGGAAGATGGCGGACGCGCTCGGCTGGATGGACAAGCAGTACGCGATTGCCGAGCACGGCGGGGACACCGCGGGGATGACGGCGGATCTCGGCGCGAAGGCGCTCATCTACCTGGAGATGGGACGCCCCGATCAGGCCGGCGCATTGTGGGACAAGGCCATGGCGCTCGTCGAAGGCTCCACGCTGCCCGATGCCGTCAAGGCCAATGCGACGCTCGTGCAGCACGGCAATCTCGCGCGCGTCGCGCTCGCCCGGCACGACGTCGCGACCGCCGGCAGGCAGGCCGCCGAGCTCGCCCGGCTGGCCCAGGCGGCGGGCAACGCCTTCCAGGTGAAGCAGGCGCACGAGATCGCCGGCATGATCGCGCTCGCCGGCAAGCACTACGACGAGGCGATCGGCGAGCTGCAACAGGCGAGCCTGCAGAACCCGTACAACCTCTATCGCCTGTGCCTCGCGTACGACGGGAAGGGCGATGCGGCCAAGGCCAGGGAGCTGTGCACGGCGGCCGCCACGTACAACCCGCTGCCGCAGCTCAACTTCGCATTCATCCGCGCCAGGGCGGCAAAACGGGCGGGGCGGACGTAACGAGGTTCACGGGTTCGACGGGTTCACGGGTTCACGGGTTCGACGGACGCGGAGGACGCGGAGGACGCAGAGCAGATCTCTCGCGGAGATCGCGAGAGGGCAGAGATCGCGGGGGCGTTGCGCTGTCTGGCAGCCGCGGGACCGGCGTCGCGGCGAAGCCGCGAGCGGGCGGGCGTGTGGTCCCTGGGAGAAGAAGGCGGGGAGTGCGCGCGGCCCTTCTTCTCCCAGGGACCACACGCCCGCCCTGCCGGCCGCATTGCGGCCGGCGCCGGTCCCACGGTCGCCGGCGGCGTGACAGCCTCTGCGGCCCTCCTGCCCTCGGCGTGCTCTGCGATGAGCCTGCTCCGCGCGGTCGGCAAGCTCAGCGCCCGCAACCGCCAGGCGGCCGGATATGATCGTCACCAGTGTCTCTCGACGCGCCGCCTCCCGACATCCGGCAGACCGCCCCGCGCTCGACGGTCAACGTCCGCTTTCCCGACGGCCGCGTGTTCGAGGCGCCCATTGGCACGCCCGTGGGCGACCTGGTGCGCGTGGCCGTCGGCAACGACGGGCCGAACGGCGCCGCGGTGGCCGCGCTCATCGACGGCCGCCTGCGCGAGCTGCAGACGCCGCTCGAGCGCGACGCGCCGGTCAGGCCGATCACGCTCGCCGACGGCGACGGCATGCGCATCTACCGCCGCTCGCTGGTGCTCCTGCTCGTCACGGCCGCGGCCGAGCTCTTCCCCGACGCGAGCGTCTTCATCGAGCATTCCGCCCCGAACCTGGGCGCGTACTTCTGCCGCGTCCGCGCCCGCGAGCCGTTCACGCCGGACGAGCTGGCCGCCATCGAGCGTCGCATGCGGGAGATCGTCGCGCTCGACGTGCCCATCACCAGACAGCGCATGCCGCGAGCCGACGCGGTGGCCGTGTTCGACGCGCGCGGGGAGGGTGACAAGGTCCGCCTGCTCGCGCACCGGCGCGACGACTCGGTGACGGTGTCCGAGCTCCGGGGCCGCCGCGACTACTTCCAGGGCTACATGGTCCCCTCGACCGGCCACCTGCAGCGCTTCGCGCTCCAGCCGCACGCGCCGGGCTTCCTGCTGCGCTATCCCCATCAGGCCAGGCCCACCGAGCTCACCCCGGTGGTGCCCTATCCGCGCCTGTTCGGGACGTTCGCCGAGGCCGGCGAGTGGCTCGATCGGCTCGGCATCCGCAGCGCCGGCGTGCTGAACGACGCGATCGTCGAGGGACGGCTCACCGAGGTCTCACTGGTCGCCGAGGCGCTCCACGAATCGCGCGTCGCGCGGATCGCCCACGACATCCTCGCGCGCGGCGACGAGGTCCGCGTGGTGCTGGTGGCGGGCCCGTCCTCGTCGGGCAAGACGACGTTCGCCAGGCGGCTGGCCGTGCAGCTGCTGGCCAACGGCCGGCGCCCGTTCGCCCTCGGCCTGGACGACTACTTCCGCGATCGCGACGAGACGCCGCGCGACGAGCACGGCGAGCTGGACTTCGAGGCGCTGCATGCGCTCGACCTGCCGCTGCTGAACGAGCACCTCGTCTCGCTCGCCTCCGGAGCGCCCACGACGCTGCCGCGCTACTCGTTCCTCACCGGGACGCGCGACGAGGGGCCCACGATCACCATCGAGCCCGATCACGTGCTGATCCTGGAGGGCATCCACGGGCTGAATCCGGCCCTGGTCCCCGCGCTGCCCGATCGCGCCGTGTATCGCATCTACGTCTCGGCGATCACGCAGCTCAATCTCGATCGGCACAACCGCGTCAGCATCTCCGATACCCGCCTCATCCGGCGCATCGTCCGGGACGCGGCCACGCGGGGGTACTCGGCGGCCGACACGCTGGCCCGCTGGGACTCGGTGCAGCGCGGCGAGCGGCTCCACATCTTCCCGTTCACCGAGAACAGCGACGCGATCTTCAACTCGTCGCTGGCCCACGAGCTGTCCGTCCTGCGCCCGCTGGCCGAGCCGCTCCTGCTCGAAGTGCGGCCCGCGAGCCCCGCGTACCGGGAGTCGAGCCGGCTGCTGTCGTTCCTGCAGTGGTTCCGGCCGGTGTCGGCCGACAGCGTGCCGGCCAACTCGATCCTGCGCGAGTTCATCGGAGGGTCCATATTCGAACATTGATCATTGATGATTGACGATTGACGATTGACGATTACAGAAACACGATGAGCACGCCGCGGTTGGTGGGGTGCGGAGCGAGGCGGCGGATGGCGGGAACGCCGCGCAGTTCCGCGGTGACGGCGGCCTTCAGCCGGCCGGTGCCGATGCCGTGGATGACCTCGACGCGCGCGGTGCCGGCCAGGATCGCGTCGTTGATGTGCGCGAGGACGCGCCGGCACGCTTCCTCGGCGGTCAGGCCGTGCAGGTCGATCGTGCTGACGGGACCGTCGGCCGCCGGCGCGGCAGCGTCCCGCACTCCACCCGATGGTGCCGGTTCGGGCGAGCGCCGGCGTTTTCGCCCGGGTGCGGCCGCCGCGCGGAGGTCGCCCTCGCGGGCCACGGTCACCAGCGTCCCCACGCGGACGCGATACACCCCGGACCCGACGACGGAGTCCACCTCACCCTGCCGGCCGATGGACACGACGAGCACCCGGTCGCCTGGTGAATACGCCATCGGGTTCCAAAGCCCGCGGCCCTACTGCCCGCCGCTCTTGATCCTGATACTCCGGTAGCAGACCGCGTCGCCGTGGTCCTGCAGCAGGATGTGCCCGGTCTTCTTCGTGCCGAAGCCGGCGACGTCCTTGAACTTGCTGTCCTGCACGGCGGCCAGCGTCGCGGGCGTCCCGAGCTCGTATTCCAGCACCTTCTGCCCGTTCAGCCAGTGCTCGACGTGGTTGCCAGAGACGAGGATGCGCGAGTCGTTCCATTCGCCCACGGGACGGGTCGGGTGCGAGGTGGCCGATTTGACGTCGTAGAACGACGCCGTCTGCCGTTCCGTGCTGATCTTCGCGTCGGGATGGCGGAGGTCGTCGATGATCTGGTACTCGTGGCCGATTGCCGACGGCCGGTCTTCGGTGACGAAGTACTTCACGCCGCTGTTGCTGCCCGGCTGCACCTTCCACTGGAACCGGAGGTCGAAGTCGCCGAACGTGTCGGCCGTGACGATGTCGCGCTGGCCGTGGGTGTCGGTGCCGTCCTTCTCGGGCAGCCCGATGCAGCCGTCCTTGACGATCCAGCGCAGGCCGCTCATGTCCGGCTTCCCGTAGCCCCGCCACCCGGCGGACGACGTGCCGTCGAACAGCAGCCGCCATCCGTCTGCCTTCTCGGCTGCCGTCAGCGTGTTCGGCGTCTCCTTCCCGGTCGCGGAGAGGGGCGCGCTCACCAGGACGGCCATCGCCGCCGCTGCCAGCCACGTTCGATTCAGCATGATGCAGACTCCATGAATGGGGGACAATACTGCGCGTGAGCGAACCGCCTGCCGAGCCCGATTTCGAGCCCGTCATCGAGAAGCTGGGGCTCCGGGCGGCCCGGCGCCACATCTTTCTCTGCTGCGACCAGGCGAAGCCGAAGTGCTGCGACCGCGATCGCTCGATCGTGGCCTGGGACTACCTGAAGCGCCGGCTGATCGAGCTCGGGCTCGCCGATCAGGGCATCCTCCGCACGAAGGCGAACTGCTTCCGCGTCTGCCAGAACGGCCCGGTGGCCGTGGTGTATCCCGAGGGCGCGTGGTACCGGGAGTGCGATCCGCCGGTGCTCGAGCGCATCATCCAGGAGCACCTGATCGGCGGGCGCGTCGTCCGGGAGTACCTGTTCGCCGAGGCGCCGCTCAGGTCATGAGTCATCGTCAATTCCCAACTCCCAACTCCCAACTCCCAACTCCCAATTCCCAATTCCCAAACGTGTCGAGCGGAATCGTTCGGTAGCCTGTCCCTTGGCGGTTGGGAGGTTGGGAGTTGGGAGTTGATTTCTACTCCACCCACCCGTTCACCCTGAGCCACCCGAGCAGCCGGTCCGGCCACGTCGACAGCTCGCGGTCGTGCGGCGCGAGGCCCACGCCGTGCGGTCCCTTCTCGTACACGTGCAGCTCGGCCGGCACGCCGGCCTTGCGCAGGGCCAGATAGAACGACACCGCGTTCTCGGCCGGCACGCCCGTGTCGGCGTCGGTCTGGAAGATGAACGTCGGCGGCGTGCGCGCGGTCACCTGCTTCTCGGTCGACAGCCGCGTCACCAGGTCGGCCGGCGGGTTCGTGCCGAGCAGGTGCTCCTGCGATCCCTTGTGCGTGGCGGGCTCGCCCATCTGGATGACGGGGTAGCACAACACCGCGAAGTCGGGCCGTGCGCTGACCTGCTCGAGGCCGTCGGGCACCTTGCCGTCCGGCGAGTCGAACAGCGTGGCGGCCGACGAGGCCAGATGTCCGCCGGCGGAGAAGCCCATGACACCGATCTGGTTCGGCTTGATGCCGAACTCCGCGGCCCTGGAGCGCACCACGCGCATGGCGCGGAGCACGTCCTGCAGCATGGCCGGGTGGTGATACCGGGGTCCGAGGCGGTACTTCAGGATGAACGCCGCGATGCCGCGCGAGGTGAGCCATCGCGCCACTTCGTGGCCCTCGTGATCCATCGCCAGCCCCTGATACCCGCCGCCGGGGCAGACGACGATGCCGGTGCCGCTGGCCTGTGGTTTCGCGGGCAGGTAGAGGGTGAGCGTCGGGGTGTCCTGGTCCTCGCTGCCGACCGCGCCCGGCGCGGCGCCGGGCCACAGGCGCTCGGTCTTCGGCGTCCCGACCGGCGCCATCCAGTCCTGGGCAAGTGCGCCCTGGCTCAGCAGTGTCACCAGCCCTCCCACGATCAACGCGCGCAGTGCGGTCACCGTCCCGACCTCCTGATGCGGACGACTGTATCACGCAGATCACAGGGTGAGCCGAGTGCGAGGCAGAGGCAGCCGAGAACGCAGGGCACGCGATCGCGCGGAGCACGCAGGAGGGCAGGAGATCGCAGAGGGCGCGCGCCTGCCATGGGCGATCGCGAGACTGGCGCCGGCCGCAAGGCGGCCGGCAGCACGGACGCGGAACCCCGAACGGAAGACCCATGCACGAACACTCGACCGGTCTTCCGTTCGGGGCTCCGCGTCCGTGCTATCGCGGCTGCGCCGTGACGCCGGTCTCGCGATCGACGCCGGCAGGCGGAGCCTCCGCGGTCCTCCGCCCCCCGGCGATCCCTGCGAGATGCAGTGCTCAGCGATCTCCGCGTCCTCCGAGCACTAGAAGGTGAACCGTCCTCCGAACCGCAGCCGGCGCTGGTCGCCGTTGGTGCCGTTGATCTCGCCGAAGGTCGCGCTGCCCAACGTCGTGTTCGGGTTGCCCCACCGCACGGAGTTGGTGACGTTGAACGCGTCGATGCGGAACTCGCCCGTCATGCGGTCGTTGATCTTGAACCGCTTGAAGAGCGACATGTCGAGCTCCCAGAAGCCCGGACCGTCGGGACCGCTGTTGCGCGTCATGGTGCCGAAGGTGGCGGCCGGGGGCAGGCTGTAGACGCCCGTGTCGAAGTACTCGAGCCCGGGCCCGAGGCCGCCGAGGACGGTCTGGGTCCCGTTCAGGTTCGGGTAGAGCGTGTTGCCCGGCGCGTTGAGCAGCGAGCCGCTGCCGGTGATGTTGAGCGGCGTCCCGGAGTAGGACCAGTAGATCCCGCTCAACTGCCAGTCGCCGAGCAGCCGGCTCGAGACGCCCTCGCTCAGCCACTTCTTGCCGGGGCCGAACGGCAGCTCGTAGAGCGCGCTCAGCGTGTAGCTGTGGAGCCGGTCGAAATCGGAGCGGCCCCAGCTGCGCTCGTAGTCGATCGGGACGCTGATGCCGTTGTTCTCGCTCACGTAGTCGCGCCCGCGGCCGAGCGTGTACGAGTTGGTGATCAGGATGCTGTTGCTGAACCGGCGGTCCAGCTTCACCTGCATCGCGTGGTAACGGCTCTTCCCGTCGTTGGTGCGCTCGCGCGACGTGCCGGTGCGGCCGAAGGTGACGAACTCCGGACGGCCGTCGTTGCCCGATCCGAGGATCGCGCTGGCGTTCCGGTCCACGTCCATCACCAGGTCCACGCCGGCGTTGCCCACGTAGGCGACCTCTCCGGTGAAGTTCCACCCGAGCTGCCGCTGGAACGCGACGTTCCAGGAGTGGATCGTGCCCTCGTGCAGGCCCGGCGGGATGACGTCGTAGGTGGCGTTCTTCAGCGACCCGGTCGCCGGGATGACCCCGTCCGACGGGATGTCCACGAACGACGGCGTCGGGAAGCCCTGGGCCATCGATCCAGCGGCCTGGAATCCGTTGGCCGCGTTCTGCACGTTGTTCTGCTTGACCGGGTAGTTGTAGGCGTAGCGGTTGTCGGGGAACGGGATCGTGCTGGCCCCGTAGCCGGCCCGGACGACCGTCTTCTCGTCGAGCCGCCAGGACAGGCCCGTGCGCGGCGAGAAGTGCGACCAGTCGCTCTTCACGCCCAGGTTGTTCGGCGTGCTGCCGTAGCCGGCCACGTTCAGCGTGCTGGTGGACGGGTCGAAGTTCGACAGGCCCCCCGTGTCCTCGAGACCGACGAGCGGCGTGTAGTACTCCCACCGCAGGCCGAGGTCCAGGGTGAGGTCCGGGCGCACCTGCCACTTGTCCTGCACGAACAGGGCCGTGGCGTAGTGGCGGGTCCCCGGGTCGATGACCTTCAGGTCACGGCGCACCTGGTTGGGCCAGTCGAGCAGGAACGCGGCGAACGAGTTCGCCAGGTTGTTGAGCGTGGCCGTGTCGTCCGGTGAGCCCGTGCCCGAGCCGTTGAAGTCGAAGCCGCCCCGCGGGCCGGTCGCATCCTGCGTCTGCAGCAGGAAGTCGCGGTTGTGGCGCAGGTCGCCGCCGAACTTCAGCGTGTGGTTGCCCGACAGCTTGGTCAGCGTCGCGGCCACGTTCCAGGTCCGCTCCGAGCGATCCCACGGCATGCTGGCCGAGAAGCCGACGATCGGGTTGCTGAAGCCGCTGATGTTGACTTGCGAGATGCCACTCGTCCACTCGTCGATGTTCGCCCCGGGGATCCCCAGATCGCTGCTCGTGCTGAGGCCGGCGCCCTGCGGGTCCGCGGTGTTGTGGTAGTAGGTGTAGCCCACGCGCACTTCCATGACCATCGTGTTGCTGAACACGCGGTTCCAGTTGCCGCCCGAACTGTAGGTGTTGTCCACGCCCGTGCCGCCGAACCCGCCGTTGGCCGGACCGCCGTAGATCCCGTACTGCCCGGGATCGAACACGACCGGACGCTGGAAGCTGAAGCGGCCGGAGAACTGGTTGTCGTTGCTCTGGTGGTAGTTCAGCTTGACGTCGAGACCGTCGGTGGTCTTCTCGCGCACCTGGGCCTGCTGGAAGTTGTTCTGACCCAGACCGGCGCCGGCGATGTTCGGTGCGGGCAGCAGCGCGAGGACGCCCTGCGCGATCGGGCTGATGCGGTTGGCCGGAATCTGGTTGTTCGGGAAGGGCGTGCGGCCGGACCCGTCGGGATTGCCCGTCAGCGGGTCGTAGATCGTCGTGGTCGCCTGGCTGAAGTCTCCAGTCCTGAACGCCACTGTCGGGAGGGTGGATCGGACGACGTAGCCGAGGTTGTCCACCGTGCGCTGGTAGTCGCCGAAGAAGAAGAGGCGATCCTTCTGAATGGGGCCGCCAATCGTGAAGCCGCCCTGCGAGAACTTCTGCGGCGCGACGATGTGCGAGAAGTAGTCGCTGGCGTTGGTGGCGTCGGTGTTGCCGTAGTAGTAGGCGCTGCCCTTGAAATCGTTGGTGCCGGACTTCAGCGTGACCGACGTGATCGCGCCGCCCGAGCGGCCGAACTCCGCGTCGTAGTTGCTGGTCGAGACGCTCACGGTCTCGAGCGCGTCGGCGGCGGGAATCAGCACCGTGAGCAGCCCCGTCTTCTGGTTGTCGTCGACGCCCTCGATGAGGACGTTGTTGGCCAGGCGCGACTGGCCGTTGATCTGCGTGGACAGGCTGTCCTGCGGGTTGAAGAACTGCGAGTGCGGACGGAAGGGCCGCGTGGCGCCGGGCACGGTCACGAGGATGCCCTGGAAGTTGCGGCTGAACGCCAGCGGCATCTCGGTCACCTGCTTGGCGTCGATGATCCGGCCGGTGTCGGTCCGGTCGGTCTGCAGGGCCGGCGTCTCGGCGGCCACCGTGACGGTTTCGTTCACGTTGCCGACATCGAGGACGACGTCCACGCGGACGGTGGTGTTGACGTCGACCCGGACGCCCTCGCGGGAGAACTTCTTGAACCCCTGGAGCTCGGCGTCCACCCGGTAGGTGCCGTCCTTGAGGTTCGAGAAGATGTAGTAGCCGGTCTCGTTGCTGATGGCGGTGCGGCTGATGTTGGTGTTCACCTCGACGGCCGTGACGGTGGCGCCGGGCACCGCGGCGCCGCTGGCGTCGTGGACGTTGCCGAGCAGCGTGCCGTTGACGGCCTGGGCCGTCACGGGGCGTGGAGCGAGCAGGAGCAGGAGCGCGGCGGACAGGACAAGGCCGCGCGCGGCGACACGAGCAACCGCCGCCGACGTCGGTCGGGCGTTCATCAGTGAGCCTCCTCGAAGATTTCCTACACCCGGCAGCCCGCGCAGTGGTGTGCCACATCCACACCAGAAGACAGCGTGGTCTTACCAGTAATCGTTATCGAGATAAGAAACTCCAGTAGGAGACAGTTGTCAAGGAATTTTACCCGCTGGGAGGCCGCAACTTTGGGGTAAATGGTCAAACCTTCGGTGGGATCTGAGGATCTGAGGATCTGAGGATCTGGGGATCTGGGGGTCTGAGGGGGGCATGCCGCCGGCCGGGAAGGCAGACCTGAAGGTCTGCGCTACACATGTTGCGCGCGGCCTCGTGTAGCGCAGGCCTTCAGGCCTGCCCGCGCCCAGATCCCCAGATCCCCAGCCCCCCAGATCCCCAGATCCCCAGATCCCCAGATCCCCAGATCCCCAGATCCCCAGATCCCCAGATCCCCAGCCCCCCAGATCCCCAGATCCCCAGCCCCCCAGATCCCCAGCCCCCCAGCCCCCAGATCCCCAGCCCCCAGGATCCTGCCCCCCTCAGCTCCCCAGCCCCCTACCCCGTGTTCCGCATGCCCGCCGCCACGCCGTTCACGGTGACGAGAAAGGCGTTCCGCAGCCGCTCGTCCCCGGCCGTGCGCCGCAGGCGGCGCAGCAACTCCACCTGCACCAGGTTGATCGGGTCCACGTAGGGATTGCGGACGTCGATCGACCGCCGAAGCACCGGGTTGTCGTCGAGCAGCTCGCCGCGCCCCGCGACCCGGAGCACCGCCCGGGACGTGGTCGGCAGCCGCGCGCGGAGCGAGGCGCCCAGCGTGTGCAGATCGGGCGGGCACAGCACCGTCTCGTAATGCGCCGCGATGCGCCCGTCGGCCTTGGCCAGGACCATCTCGATCAGATCGAGCGTCGAGCGGAAGAACGGCCAGCCTTGGTACATCGACGACAGCTCGTCGAGGTGGCCGTCGCCGGCCGCGACGTCGAGCGCCTCGCCGACGCCCAGCCACGACGGCAGGAGCAGCCGCGTCTGCGTCCACGCAAACACCCAGGGGATGGCGCGCAGCGTCTCGATTCCGCCGCCTGCACGGCGGCGGGCCGGACGGCTGGCAATCGTCAGGTCGCCCAGCTCGCCCTCGGGGGTGGCCGCGTGGAAGTACTCGACGAACCGCGGCGTCTCGTAGACGACGCCGCGATAGGCCGTGCGGGCGCGGGCGGCGAGGTCGTCCATCCGGTGGCGCCACGCCGGCTCGGGGGGCGCCGGCGGCGCCAGCGTCGCGTCGAGCGTGGCGGTCGTGTAGAGCTCCAGCGTGCGCAGCGCCAGGCCGGGCAGGCCGAACTTGGCCTGCACCATCTCGCCCTGCTCGGTGACGCGCAGCCTGAGATCGATCGATCCGGGCGGCTGCGACTGGATCGCGAGATACGTCGGCCCCCCGCCCCGCCCCACGCTCCCGCCGCGGCCGTGGAACAGCGTCAGCTCCACCTGCGCGGCGCGGCAGGCATCCACCAGCGCCTCCTGCGCCTTGTACAGCGCCCAGCTCGCCGCCAGCCGGCCGCCGTCCTTGGCCGAGTCCGAGTAGCCGACCATCACCTCCTGCCGGCCGGCGGAGCGGTCGCGGTACCAGGGAATGGCCAGCAGCTCGGCCACGATCGATCCGGCGGCGCCGAGCGCGCTCATGGTCTCGAACAGCGGGACGACGCGCTGCGGGTGCACGGTGCGCGCGTCTTTCTGCAGCAGCTCGACGGCCAGCACGTCCGACGGCCGCTCGGTCATCGAGACCACGTAGGCGCCCAGGGTCTCGGCGGGCAGCTGCGCGGCGACGCGGAAAGTGTCGAGCACCTCCTGCACTTCAGGCGGGCCCTCGAAGTCGGGGGGGACGAGCGGCCGCCGGCTCTCGAGCTCGGCCAGCAGGAAGCGCTGGCGCTCGGCCTCGTCCCAGGCCGCGTAGTCGCCGGCGCCGAGGTGTCGCGTGATCGCGGACATTGCCGCGGTGTGGCGCGAGGCGTCCTGCCGGAGGTCCAGCCGCACGAGCGTGGCGCCGAAGGCGGCCACGCGCCGCTGCAGGTCGAGCAGCCGTCCGCGCCCGAGGAGCGCGTTGCCGGTCTGCTCCAAAGAGCGGCGGCAGAGGGCCAGCGGCTCGGCGATTTCCGCGCCCGAGACGTACGGAAACGGGTCGAGCGCCGCGTGGCGGTCGAGCCGATCCTCGATGGCGCGCAGCGTGGTGGCCAGCCGGTCCCGCACGGTGCGCAGCACGGCGCGGTAGGGCTCGGCGGCGCCGCCCGCCCGCTCGGTGAGCTCGGCGCTGCCGTCGCGCATCGAGAGCTCCAGGCGCAACGCATCGATCTCGTGCAGGTAGAGCGTCGCCGCCTGCCAGCGCGCGAGGAGCACCGCGGTCGCGGTCACCAGGGCGGTCACGGCGGGGTTCCCGTCGCGGTCGCCGCCAATCCACGACCCGAACGAGATGGGCGATCGGTCCGGCGGCAGTCCGCGCCCGGTGTGCTTCACCAGCGCGGCGTTGAGGCTTCGGAGGAACCGGGGCAGGGCGTCCCAGACGGACTGCTCGAAGACGGCCAGGCCCGAGCGCACCTCGTCGACGGGCGAGGGCCGCTCGGGGCGGATCTCGCTCGTCTCCCACGCGGCGGCAATCTCGATCCGCAGGCCGTCCACGAGCTCGTCGCGCTCGGGCGGCGTGAGGTCCCCGTGATCGCGCATCGCGAGCAGGTCGGCGATGCGCCCGAACTTCTGGAGCAGCGTGCGCCGCGTGACCTCGGTCGGGTGCGCGGTGAACACGAGCTGCACCTGCAGGCGCGCCACGGCGTCGTACAGCCGGTCCGGCGGCACGCCCGCGGCGATCAGGCGGCCGAAGGTCTCGTCGCAGGACCCGATCTGCGGCGGCGCGTCGGGGTTGGTCTGGTAGTCACGGCGCCGGCGGATGCGGTGGTGCTGCTCGGCGATGTTGGCCAGGTTCAGGAAGTGCGAGAACGCGCGTGCGACGGGCACCGCCTCCTCGATCGGCATCTGCTCGAGAATGCGGGTGAGCGTCGCGAAGTCGGCCTCGCTGCCGCCGCGCGCCTTTTTCGACAGCGCCCGGACGCGCTCGACGGTGTCGTAGATCGCCTGCCCTTCCTGGCGGCGCAGCGTTTCTCCCAGCAGTTCGCCCAGCAACCGCACATCGTCGCGCAGGGCCTTGGGCAGTTCGTGACGCACGGGGCAAGTCTAGCAGGAGGAGGATGGGAGGATGGGAGGATGGGAGGATGGGAGGATGGGAGGATGGGAGGATGGGAGGATGGGAGGGCGCGGGCAGACCTAAAGGTCTGCGCTACATATGCTGCGCGACATATGCTGCGCGACACATGCTGCGCGACACATGCTGCGCTACATGTGTTGCGCGCGGCCTCATGTAGCGCAGGCCTTCAGGCCTGCCAGTCTCCCAGATCCCCCAGATCCCCAGATCCCCAGATCCCCAGATCCCCAGATCCCCAGCTCCCCCAGATCCCCCAGCTCCCCCAGCTCCCGAGATCCCCAGCCCCTCAACTACGCCCAGTTGCGGCGCTCGACGATCGTCGGCGGCTCGTAGGTGACGCCGCGGGCCAGGCGCGCTTCCTCGCGGCGCGTCGTGTACAGGAGCGCCGGGCCCAGCAGGCGCGAGACCAGGGAAGACGCGGTGCCGAAGCTGCGCGCCAGATCGAGCCGCAGCCCGCGGATGCGCCCGGCGACGGCCGCGTTGGACCGCGCCAGCTGGTGTTCCATCGCCCACAGCATCGCGGCGTACCCGTGCTTGAGCGCGGCCGCCTCCCGCGCAAAGCGCGCGCGAATCCGGGGATCGCGGTGGCTGCCGTGGCGGAGCCAGCCCGCGTACGCCGTCCGGCAGATCCGGTACAGGCTGGGACCGTTGGCCTCGAAGTCCCGCTCGAACGCCCAGTCCAGCAGGGGCTTCGATGCCTCCCGCGAAATGGCCGCATGGCGGAAGTTGAAGTGGTCCTGGCCGTGGATGTCGGCCAGGTCCACGTCGAGCAGGCGCCCTTCGCGCGCCATCTGCGCGTGCAGCGGCGTGCCCGGGACCGGCGTGTACAGCATGAACTGGTGGAAGTCGGTGTCGTGCGAGACGGCGCTCTCGATCTCTTCCCGGATGTTCTCGGGCGTGTGGTGCTCCAGGCCGACGATCGACGAGCCCAGTACGCGGATGCCGTGGCTGCGGAGGTCGCGTATCAGCTGCCGCGTGTCGATGCCGTTGAGCTTGGCGTAGGTGGCGCCCGGCGACTCCAGGCCCATCCAGACCCACGAGACGCCCAGCGCGACGAGCTCCTCCATCGAGTACTTGCGAAGGGCATTCGCCGACGAGAACAGATACAGCTCCCAGCTCTTGCCGCCGCGCTCCATCAGCTCGAGCAGCTCGAGCGCGCGCCGGCGGTGCAGGAGGAAGTTCTCGTCCATTACGAAGAACGCGTGCACGCCGAGCCGGGTCTCGAGCGCGCACATGACGTCGTAGAGCTCCGCGCCGGTGTCGTAGAAGTTGACGAACCGGCCCTTGCCGCCGAAGAACGCCGAGGTCGTGCAGAAGTTGCAGCCGAGCGGGCAGCCGACCGATGGGATCAGCGTCGCCGCGACCGAGCCGCGGCGGCGCGGCAGCCGCAGGCCCAGCGCGCGGTGCCCGAAGCCCGAGAGGATCTCGGGGTGCACGATGGGCGCCCCGGCATCGGCGCCCACGAACTGCCGCATCCACGCGATGCCGTCCCCCCGGACGAAATGGTCCGCGTCGACCAGATCCTCGACGCCCGGAATGGCCGTGACGTGGCCGCCGACCACGATGGTGGATCGCGGCGACAGGCGGCGGACGGTCCGGCACATCTCGGCGACCTTCCCCACGTTCACGATGATCGACGAGATGCCGACGATGTCGTAGTCGCGATCCAGCAGCTCGCGCTCGAACGCCGGCTGCGTGGGGAAGTCGAGCAGCGTGGTCGGACAGGGGATGTTGGCCTGGATCAGCGTGATGCCCCACGACCGGTGGAACATCCGCAGCGAGAAGCTGCCCTGGGCGCGGGTGACCTGGTTGTGGTACAGCTCCATCGGGTTGATGGCGCGGCTGCCGAACCGGTCGTCCTGCGCATACGGCCCGAACACGGAGGTCAACAGCACGCGTGCGCGGCTGCCTTTCGGATGACGAGTCATGGGGGCGAGCATACGGACGCCTTGCGCCCCCGACTGTATGAGTTCCGTAATACCGCGCCGCGCCGGCCGGCTGATGTCCCTGCCGGGCGGCCGCTAGCAGATTTGCAGCGTCACACTCATACAATCCCGGTATGCCCGACCTCGTCCGCGCCACCGCGCCGGTGCGCATCTGCGATTGCGGCGGGTGGACCGACACCTGGTTCGCACAGCGCGGCGCCGTCCTGCATGTCGCCGTGGCGCCCGGCGTGGACGTGGGGCTCTCGCTCGCCGACGGTGGCGGAGGTGAGCCGCCGGTTACCGTGCACGCCCGCAGCTACGACGACACCTACGCGTTCACGCCCGGGCACGGTCCGGGGCGGCATCCGCTGGTGGAGGCGGCCATCGGCGCGTGGCCGCCGCCGGCCGGTACGCGCCTCGACGTGTCGATTGGATCCGGGATCCCGCCTGGCGCGGGCACGGGGACGTCGGCCGCCGTGCTCGTCGCGCTCGTGGCGGCGCTCGATGCCCTGGCCGGACGCGCGAGGACGGCGCTCGACACGGCCCGCGAGGCGCACGCCATCGAGACGGGGCTCGGCCTCGAGTCGGGCATCCAGGATCAGATTGCCGCGGCGTGCGGCGGCGTCAACTTCGTCGAGATCGCGGCCTACCCGGACGCGGACGTCCATCCGCTGGACCTGGCGCCGGACGTGCGGTCGGATCTCGAGTCGCGGCTGGTGCTGCTGTATCTCGGGCGCGCGCACGACTCGTCGGCACTGCACCGCGCGGTCATCGCGGGCATCCGGTCCGGCGGGTCCCGCGCCGCGCTCGACGATCTGGCGGCCGCGGCGCGCCTGGCCCGCGACAGCCTCTCCCTCGGCGATCTCCCGGCGTTCGGCCGGGCCCTGGCGGCGAACACGGCAGCGCAGGCGGCCCTGCACCCCGCGCTGGTGAGCGCCGAGGCGGGGCGGGCAGGCCGGCTGGCGGAGGACGCCGGCGCGTGGGGCTGGAAGGTGAACGGCGCGGGCGGCGAGGGCGGCTCCGTGTCGGTCCTGCTCGGGACGGACCACCCGGCGGCCGCACGTGCGCATCTGCTCGCCTCGCTGCGCGCGGCACTCCCCGCCGTGCGCGAGCTTCGCGTGCGGCTGGCCCCGTCAGGCGTCCAGGCGAGCGGCTCACGGTAGAGCCAGTTCCGTTACAATACGTCGGCGTCGGCGGGTGCTCCCCTGGCTCTCGACCCGCCCCGGTTCTGCCCGCTGTCAAGGAGCATCCGATGCTGCTGCGAACGCTTGCCGTGTCCCTGTTCCTCGCGCTTGTCTGCGCCGTGCCCGCGACTGCGCAGCAGCCGGCGCAGGATCCGCAGCAGACGCCGCCGGCCCAGAATCCCGAGCCGTCGGACGTACCTGCCGAATCTCCCGTCTACAAAGAGCAGGTCGTCGTCACCGCCTCGAAGACGGAGGAGGAGCTGGTCAACGCGCCGGCCACGGTCAGCATCATCGGCGGCCAGACGCTGCAGAACTCGGGCTCGACGAGCTACGCGGACCAGTTCCGGTCGGTGCCGGGGCTGAACGTGACGCAGACCTCGGCGCGCGACATCAACATCACGAGCCGCGGCGCCACGTCCACGCTGTCGACGTCCGAGCTCGCGCTCGTGGACGGCCGCAGCATCTACCTGGACTTCTTCGGGTTCATCGCGTGGGACTTCCTGCCGGTGAACCCCGCCGAGATCAAGCAGATCGAGGTGATCCGCGGTCCGGCCTCGGCCATCTGGGGCGCCAACGCGCTGAACGGCGTGGTCAACGTGATCACGAAGACGCCGCGCGAGCTGCAGGGCGGCAGCGTGACCATGGGCGTGGGGGGCTTCGGCCGCAAGACGTCGACCTCGGACGAGGGCGCCGGCGGCCTCTTCTACGTCAACGGGTCGTGGGCCGCCGCGGTGAACGATCGGTGGGCCTACAAGGTGTCGGCCGGGGTCTACTCGCAGGAGCCGCTGGCCCGGCCGACCGGCGCGATCCCGAACGGCACGGGCACGCAGTACCCGACGTTCGCGAACCAGGGCACGCTGCAGCCGAAGGTGGACGTGCGCGCCGACTACGACTTCCCGGACGGCGAGCGGAAGCTCGTGTTCCAGGGCGGCTTCGCGGGCACCGAAGGCATCCTCCACAGCGGCATCGGGCCGTTCGACATCGACCGCGGCACGGTGCTCGGCTACGGCAAGGTCAATTACAGCCGGAACGCGATGAAGCTGAACTTTTTCGTGAACCTGCTCGACGGCGACGCCACGAACCTCCTGGCGGTGGACGCCACGGGCCAGCCGCTGCCGTTCTCGTTCAGGAGCCAGACCTACGACGTCGAATTCGGTGACGTGAAGACCTTCCAGCAGCGCCACGTCGTCAGCTACGGCGGCAACTTCCGCCACAGCAACTTCGACCTGTCGATCGCGCCGGCCGGCGACGCGCGGACCGAGGGCGGCGCCTACGCCCAGGACGAGATCTTCCTGGGCAAGTACGTCCGGTGGCTGGTCGGCGCGCGGGTGGACAAGTTCGACATCATCGACAACGCGCAGGTCTCGCCCCGGACGACGCTGATGCTGAAGCCGTCGGCGGACCAGACGGTCCGGGTGTCGTACAACCGGGCGTACCGCGCCCCGTCGGTCGTCAACAACTACCTCGACACGACGATCATCGACCAGCTGCCGCTCGGCGCGATCAACCCGGCGCTGGCCGGGCAGGTCTACAACTTCCCGATCCGCGCCGTCGGCAGCAACGTGGGCCTGCCGCCGGTCATCGCGCCCGAGGAGCTCGGCGTCACCTCGATGAACGCCTACGAGGTCGGCTACTCGGGCATCATCCGCCAGCGCGCGACGGTCTCGGCCGCCTTCTTCGTGAACGACGTGAATGACGACATCTTCTTCACGCAGGTGGCGTCGTACCGGGCGACCAATCCGCCGCCCGGCTGGCCGCCGGCGCCGATCCCGCCGTTTCTCGGCGGCCTCGTCCTGGAAGGGCTGTACTGTCCGCCGGGGACGACGCCGTCGGCCGCGCGGCCGTGCCCGTTCGGCGTCGGCAACGGCCTGTCGGCCGCCTTCAGCTATCGCAACCTGGGCACGGTGCGCCAGAAGGGGATCGAGCTGGGCGTGGACGGCGCCGTCACGAAGGAGTGGAGCGCGTTCGCCAACTACTCGTACCAGCCCGATCCGACCGTGACCGGCTTCGACAAGTCGGAGGTGAACCTGCCGCCGCACAATCGCCTCAACGTGGGCGTGAACTACGGCGGCCCCCGCTACCTGGGCAACTTCCAGGTGAGCTACCAGGGCACGGCGTACTGGCAGGACGTGCTGGACAGCCGGTACCACGGGCCGACCGACGCCTTCACGCTGGTCAACGGCAGCGTCGGCGTGAAGTGGGGCCCCGAGGGGAAGGTCGTCACGATGCTGAAGGCGACCAACCTCCTCAACCAGGAGATCCAGCAGCACATCTTCGGCGACATCGCGAGGCTCCAGCTGGTCGGCGAGGTGCGGGTGGGCTTCTGAGGCCCCGGTCCGCTACACTGCGGTGATGTCCGACCAGGATTCTCCGTTCCCGCCATCGCCCGCCCGGTTGTGGAAGGACATGACCGAGGCGCAGAAGCTCGACGCCGCCGACGCCTTCTGGCGCGACCCGGAAGGCGCCGCGCAGCAGGTGGAGGCCATGGCGCTGCTGGCGCAGCGGCTGAAGGCCCGTCCGCTCTACATCCAGGGCCTGCCGATCGACAAGCGGGCCCGCCACCTGGCGCACTACCACGGCCTGCCGGAGATCCTGGCCGCGCGGCTGCTCGTGAGCTACCACCTGGCGCACAGGCGGGAGATGATGGCCGCGTTTCTCGACGCGCTCGGCATCCCCCACGAGCGGGGGCTCATCACGGCGGATCCCGAGAGTCCCATCCCGGCCGAGCGCATCGCCGAGGGCGTCACGGCGCTGCGGGCGTCGTACCCGGCCGAAGACGTCCGCCTGTACTTCGCCACGCTGCTCGCGCAGGATCCCGAGACCTGGAAGGCGCTCGAAGCGCACGCGCGGGAGTGAGCGCTGGGCGCATGGGCCTGCGCTACAGCAGGGCGCATAACACCCGCGCGCAACACGTCCGGTTCCTCACCGCCTTCTGCGCGCGTGCAGGTACAGCGAGAGCGCCGCGTAGTACACCGGGTAAGCGAGCGAGGCGATTACCAGCCAGCGCGGCGGCGCCTCGATGGTCCAGATGATCGCGGCCAGGGCGGCGCCCCACACGATCCCGAGGCCCACGGTCAGCGTCCGGAAGGCGGGCGTGCGCGAGGGATAGACGTAGCCGATCGGCACGAACACCAGCGCCGCCAGGGCGATCAGCCAGGCTGCCGCGGCGGGCGGCGAGAGCCGCAGCGCCACCAGGTACACGGCGACGATGTTCCAGTAGGACGGGAAGCCGGTGAAGAAATGGTCGGGGGTCTTGGCGTCGCTGCGGCTGAAGCCGATCGCGCTCGCCAGCAGCACCGCGGCCACGGCCGTGAGTCCCAGCGGCCCGCGCACGACGCCGCTGTGATGCAGCAGGAACGCCGGGACGAAGACGAACGTCAGGTAGTCCACGATGTCGTCCAGTCGCGCGCCGCTCATCGACGGCGTGCGCTCGGCGACCCGCGCCGCGCGCGCCAGCGCACCGTCGAGCGCGTCCACGATGGTCGAGGCCAGCAGCAGCAGGAACGCCGTCCGCAGGTCGCCGGCGACCACCCGCGTGAGCGCCAGATAGGCGAGCACGGCGCCACTGGCCGTGAAGAGGTGCACGAGCCACGCGGCAACCACGCCGGAATTATAGTGGTCGCGGAGGATCCCCGATGCAGTTCCGCCCGCTCGGCACGACCGGCTACCACGTCTCGTCAATCGGCTTCGGCGCCTGGGCCATCGGCGCCGACTGGGGGTCCGTGGACGACGAGCAGTCGATGCGGGCGCTGCACCGGGCGGTGGATCGCGGCGTGTCGGTGTTCGACACCGCCGACGCGTACGGCGACGGGCGCAGCGAGCGGCTGCTGGCGCGGCTCCGGCGGGAGCGGCAGGAGCCCTTCATCGTGGCGACCAAGGTCGGGCGCCGGCTGCAGCCCCACGTGGCGTCCGGCTACACCGGGGCGGCCCTGGCGGCGTTCGTCGATCGCAGCCTCCGCAACCTCGAGACCGCCACGCTCGATCTCGTGCAGCTCCACTGCCCGCCGACCGACGTCTACTACCGGCCCGAGGTGTTCGAGGCGATGGACGATCTGGTGACCGCCGGCAAAGTGCGCCACTACGGCGTCAGCGTGGAGCGGGTGGAAGAGGGGCTCAAGGCGCTGGAGTATCCGGGCGTGCGCACCGTGCAGATCGTCTTCAACCTGTTCCGGCAGCGGCCCGCGGAGCATTTCCTCGCCGAGGCCGCCCGCCGCGGCGTGGGGATCCTCGCGCGGGTGCCGCTCGCCTCCGGCCTGCTGACGGGCCGCATCGACCGGCACACGACGTTCGCGCCGGACGACCACCGCGCCTACAACCGGCAGGGCGAGCGGTTCGATCGAGGCGAGACGTTTGCGGGGGTGGACCTGGACGCCGGGCTCCGGGCCGTGGCACAGATCCCGCCGCTCGTACCCGAGGGCGCGACCATGGCGCAGCTCGCGCTGCGCTGGATCCTGATGTTCGACGAGGTGAGCACGGTCATTCCCGGCGCGAAGTCACCCGGACAGGTGGACGACAACGTCGCGGCCGCCGACCTGCCGCCGCTCTCGCCGCACGTGATGCAGTCGCTCGCCGCGATCTACACGGAGGAGATCAGGCCGCTGGTGCATCACAGGTGGTAGGAGGATGGGAGCCCCCAGATCCCCAGATCCCTATCCCCCCGGATCCCCCACCCTACTCCCCCCACAAGTATTCGATCGGCGGGCCCGCGTCGGGGACGGCCGCCCTGAAGTCCTGTCCGAGCGCGCGGGCGAGCGTGGAGGCGACCTGGCTGCTCGTGGCGGACGGCGCGTCGGTCCACTCGCCGCGGCGCGGCCAGTCGGGGCCCGCCGCTGCGAGCCAGGTGTGCTCGGCGCCGGCGACGTCCCGGCCGTGCGTGGACCAGTCCTCCGGCGTCAGCCCGCGCCCGTGGTCCACCGTGATCAGCAGCGCCGTGCGATCGCGGTACTCCGGATCGGTCTGCAGCCACGTCCAGAGCGCCTCGAGTTCGCCGTCCACGCGGTGCAGCGCGTCGAGCACCCGCTCGTAGTTGCGGTCGTGCGCCCAGTCGTCGGTCTCGTCGAGCGCGACGTACAGCACGCGCGGCCGCTCGCGGCGCAGGTAGTCCATCGCGAAGTCGACCGTGAACGCGTCGTGGCGCGCGCTGTCCCAGGGCGTGAGGGCGTCGAACTGGGCCCGGCTCAGCGCCGAGACCGCGGGGTCGGATGTGACGTACGGCTCATAGCCGGCGTTGACGTGGACAGAATCGGCCTCGTGTGACGCAATCCAGCGGAAGGTCTCCCACGACGCGAAGACGGCCACCTCGCGCGGCGCCAGGTCGAGGCGGTCGCGCAGGAACTCCAGGACGGTCAGGTACGGGTAGCGCCGGTTGTCGTTGCTGTCGATCGCATCGTCATGGGCGGCGCCGGTCAGGATCTCCGCGTAGCCCGGGTACGAGAAGCGCATGTGGTTGGTGACGCCGAAGTGGCTGCCCCGCGCGGCGTCGCCCGCGATGGAGCCCGCCTGCGTCATCAGCGTTCCCCAGAAGAACGGCATCACCTTCCGGCGGCGCTCTTCGGGAGTGGCGGCCCAGTACCTTCTTCCAGGCGGCGGTCGTCTCGACGGCCCCGTCGGTCGTGAGGGAACGGAGCACGGCCTCGTCCAGGCCGCCGAAGATCTCCTGGGGGCGCACCCCGTCGAGCGTCACGAGGACGGCGTGCATGGGCGATTGCGCCCGAAGCCGCGAGGAGGGAGCGCCGACGATGACCAGCAGCAGGACGGAGACGAGGCCGCCGAGGACGGCGGCGAACGGACGTCGCATCGATGACTCCAGGCGTAGCGGTCCGCGGAGGCGCGGACGGCGCCAAGTCTACCGTGGAGGGCGGAGCGACGGGTTCGTGCGCGGATCCGCCTGTCAGTGGCGGTTGCTGGTCGGAACGCGCTCGTCGTCGGCGCCGATCCCGTCGGCGAGCCACGTGTCGCGGGAGCCTCTGCCGGCGCCTGCCGCCGCCACGCGCACCTCGGCGCCAGACGCGTGGCTCAGCTCGTCGCGGACGACGTAGCCCGTCTCGCGGGCGGCGATCGAGTCGAAGGTGTCGGGGCCCATGCGCACGCCGATGCGGCGATAGAGCCCGCGAAGGTCATCGGCCGATGTGAGGTCCGGCGCGTCGGCCACCTCGACGGCGTGCTGCAGCTCGTGGGCGAGGAACGCGACGAGCATCGGCCGGCTGAGCGAACGATTGAGCTGGACGCGCAGGAACCGGGCGGACGCGCTGCAGGTGATGAACCGCAGGGAGCCTCCAAGGTAATCGGGCATGTCGGGCCGGACGTCCACGTACACGATCACGTCCGAGCGCTCGAGCCGGTTGACGAGCCGCCGGAACGTCGGCGAGGACGCCATGCCCATCGCGACGAGCGCGTCGCCCTCTTTCTGCATGGCTCTGAGGCGCCTCGTCGGATTGACGGGTGCGCCGCCCGATGCCTCGATGGTGACCACGGTGAGGCCGGCGAGGAGTGCAGCAAGAGCCACGCGCATGAGAATCCTCCTACCCGCGGAATCGCCCGGCCGCATCCGCGTCCGAGTCGTTCTGTGGCGGTTAGACGGAGGTTTCTGCGCGTGGTGGGTGCGCGGGCGGGCGTCGCATCGCGTCTCGATCCGCGCGCGCGTCGGCCCGTCACGAGGAGGCGACGGTGGTCACAGCTGCGGCCGGTTCGGCCCGACGATCGCGCGGATCGTCCCGCGTGTTCGTCACACCACACGTCACCCCGAAATGTCGCGGGTGGGGGAAAGCGTGGAACCGGGATCTGGGGATCTGGGGATCTGGGGGCTGGGGATCTGGGGATCTGGGGATCTGGGGATCTGGGGATCTGGGATCTGGGATCTGGGGATCTGGGGATCTGGGGATCTGGGGATCTGGGGGCTGGGGGCTGGGGGCTGGGCGGAAGCGGATCGCCTGAGCCCTCAGAGATTCTCGATCACGCGTCGGACGTGGCACGGAGCCGTATCGCCGTCCCCTGGCGGCCATCTTCCGGGCCACGATGCTGCGCGCGATCTGCACGGCCCCGAGCGCCGAGGCCGCCGGCGTGGCCGTCGATGCCCCCCCAGATCCCCAGATCCCTAGCCCCCCAAGATCCCCAGATCCCCAGATCCCCAGATCCCCAGATCCCCAGATCCCTCTACGTGTTGGTGATCGCGGCGAGCACGCCGCGCTCGTATGCGATCGACTCGATCATGCCGGGCAGCGGGTCGTCCTCGTGGATCTCGTACTCGAGGCCGACCTGGCCCTGATAGCCGATGTCGAGCAGCGTGCGGAAGAGCGCGGGGAAGTCGATCACGCCGCGTCCCACGGCCACCTGGCTGTCCTTCTCGGTCTTCACGGCGAGATCCTTGACGTGCATGTCGTAGAGCCGGTCCTGGCACTCGCGGCAGGCGGCGACCGGGTCGGTTCCCGTGCGCGTGGTGTGGCCGATGTCGATGCAGAGGCCGAGGCGACGGTCGCGGGACTTGACCGCGGCGTAGGCGTCCTGGGGGCGCGGCCATCGCTTGTCCTCGGGCCCGTGGTTGTGGATGGCGACCTTGATGTCGTACTCGCGGGCGAGCTGCTCGAGCGTGTCGAGGGCGGAGGGGTCCGGCGAGACGAAGATCAGCGGGAAGCCGGCGTTCTTCGCGTACTCGAAGTCCTTCCGGATCTCGGCCGGGTCGTTGGGGATGGTGATGGTGCCGCCGCCCATGATGGTGATGCCGGCCGCCTCGATCCTGGCGCGGAGCTCGCGCGTCTTCTCGGGCGGGTCGGTCCGCGGCAGGTGGACGTCCTTGAAGGTCATGTACTTGACGCCCAGCGTGGCGGCCATGTCGAGCGCCTGATCGAGGGTGAACTTGCGCATGGAATAGGACGCGACGCCGATCTTGAGCGTGCCGGTCGGGGCGGCCGCCGATGCCTCGAACGCTGACGATGGGCGGCTGACCGCCGTCCAGGCGGCCGCGGCGGCCGCCGTCCTGAACAGCGTCCGGCGAGTGAGGCTCGTGGTCATGCGGACTCTCCTTCGTGTGCCGAAATGCTACACCCGCCGCAATCGGGGACAGTCCCCGATTCCCATGGCAGGCGGGGACAGTCCCCGATTCCACTGCGGATCGGGGACTGTCCCCACCGACTGTTGGTGTGCTGAAACGGGACACCTCACCGGTTGATCGTCTTCATACCCGCCTCGTGGTACCGCGGACCCGAGGCCACCCCCTGCGGCGCGATGGCGTCCAGCTGGGCCAGTTCGGCCTGCGTCAGCCGGACCTCCGCGGCCGCCAGATTCTCCTCCAGCCGCCGCCGATGCTTCGCGCCGGGAATCGCGACGATGTCGTCGCCCTGCGCGAGGACCCAGGCCAGGGCCAGCTGCGCCGGCGTGCAGCCCTTCGAGGACGCGAACGCCTGCAGCCGAGCCACGAGCGCCAGGTTGCGGCGGAAATTCTCGCCCTGGAACCGCGGATGCTTCCGGCGGATGTCGTCGGCCGGCAGGTCGGCCTCGGACGAGAAGCGGCCCGTCAGGAACCCGCGTCCGAGCGGACTGTAGGCCACGAAGCCGATCCCCAGCTCGCGGCATGTCGCCAGCACGCCCTCCTCCGGATCGCGCGACCAGAGCGAGTACTCGGTCTGCAGGGCCGAGATCGGGTGGACGGCATGCGCGCGCCGGACGGTCGCCGGCGCCGCCTCGGACAGCCCGAGGTACCGCACCTTTCCCGCCTGCACCAGCCCCGCCATCGCGCCGACGGTGTCCTCGATCGGCACGTCCGTGTCCACGCGATGCTGGTAGTAGAGGTCGATGGTGTCCAGGCCGAGCCGCTCGAGCGACGCGTCGCAGGCTTTGCGCACGTACTCCGGCGAGCCGTTGACGCCGAGGAACGCCCCGTCCTCGGACCGGACGTTGCCGAACTTGGTCGCCAGCACGACGCCGTCACGACGGTCCCGGATCGCCCGCCCGACCAGCCGCTCGTTGGTGGACGGGCCGTACATGTCGGCGGTGTCGAGGAAGTTCACCCCGAGATCGAGGGCTCGATGGATCGTCGCCACCGACTCGCCGTCGTCGGTCGGCACGTAGAAATCCGACATACCCATGCACCCGAGCCCGAGCTCGGACACCTCGGGTCCCTCACGTCCCAACCTGCGCTGCTGCACGTGTCACCCCTCGCCCGTTCTATCACGATCCGTCGGGCCAATGCCTCAGCCGCGGAGTTGTATGCTGTCCGCCATGAACCGCCGAGCCTTCCTGTACCTGACCGGCGCTGCGCCGCTTGCCGCCTCGCTTCGTGAACGGCAGCCGCGGCCGCCGGCCGCACCGGATCGACCCCACGCCGCGCCGGACCTGCGGGCGGCGTGGCTCGCGCGCCTCGATCGGATCGCGTCCCCGGTGCTGTCGCACCTGGCCGCCGGCACCCTCAGGGCGCGCATGCCCGTCGAGCAGGCCGACGGCGCAAACCGCGAAGAGGTCACGCACCTCGAGGCCGTGGGGCGGCTGCTGGCCGGCATCGCGCCCTGGCTCGAGCTGGACCTCGACGCCGGGGCGGAGCGGGACGCGCAGGCCCGCATGCGCCGGCTCGCGACCGAGGGCCTCGCGCGCGCCGTCGATCCGTCCTCGCCCGACGCGCTGAACTTCACGCGACAGTCGCAGCCGCTGGTGGACGCGGCGTTCCTGGCGCAGGCCCTGCTGCGGGCGCCGCGCGCGCTCGCGGACGCGGTGGACGCGACCACGAGGACACGCATGGTGGACGCGCTGGCGTCCAGCCGGTCCATCACCCCGGGATTCAACAACTGGCTGCTCTTCTCGGCCACGGTGGAGGCGGCGCTGAAGCGGCTCGACGCGCCCTGGGATCGCCTGCGCGTGGACTACGCGCTCAGGCAGCACGACGAGTGGTACAAGGGAGACGGCTGGTACGGCGACGGCCCGTCGTTCCACTGGGACTACTACAACAGCTACGTCATCCACCCGATGCTGATCGACGTGCTCGACGCCTGCGGCGACGACTCCGCCGCGTGGAAGGATCTGCGGGCGCGCGAGGACGTCCGCGCCAGGCGGTATGCCGCCATCCTCGAGCGGCTGGTGGCGCCCGACGGCAGCTTCCCGGCCATCGGACGATCGATCGCGTACCGCTGCGGCGCCTTCCAGTTGCTGGCGCAGGCCGCGCTCCGACACGCCCTGCCGGACGATCTGCCGCCGCCGCAGGTCCGTGGCGCCCTCGATGCGGTCGTCGCGCGCACGCTCGACGCGCCGGACACCTATGACGCCGACGGCTGGCTGCAGATCGGCCTGGCCGGACACCAGCCGGAGCTCGGCGAGCGCTACATCTCGACGGGCAGCCTGTACCTCTGTGCCGTGGCGCTCCTGCCGCTCGGGCTGGCGGCATCGGATCCGTTCTGGAGCGGGCCGGAGACGCCGTGGACGGCACGCCGCATCTGGAGCGGCGGCGCGGGGGCAATCGATCACGCCATCGGCGGGTGAGCCGGGGAAGGGAAGGGGCGGACGCCAGCCCTCGCGGGGCCGGCGTCCGGGTAGCGAGTCGCGCGTTTACGAACAGGTGTCGGAGATGTCCCGCACCGACGTCACCTTGAACTGCGCACCCACTCCGGCGGCAGCGCTGCTGCTCGACGAGGACGGCGGCTGGGCCGATGGCTGCGAAGACGGCGGCTGGGTCGAGGGCTGCGTCGCCGACGGCGCGGTTGTGCTGGCGCCGTTGTCGCTCGAGCCGGTGATCTCGACCTTGTGGTTCACGAACTTGCTGAGGTCGACGTCACCCGCCGACATGAGCGTCCACGTCTTGGCCGAGGTTGCCATCGAGGCGTTCCCCGATTCGGTCAGCGTGTATGACTTGCCATCCGCGCCGGCGGTCACGCAGCCGGTCACGGTCGTTGTCTGATCCTGGCTCTGCGCGGTCGCGGGTGCCTGCGCCGAGCTGCTGGCCTGGCCGCTTGCCGCCACGGCGAACGGCGCACCGGCCAGGAGCATCGACACGCCCGCGGCGTACACAAATGACTTCTTCATGGCGTTCTTCCTCCAAGTGCCGTCCGCACGGTGATGTGCGCCGGCCGTCGTCCAGTCCGTGCTTCAAGCGGTATGCCACACGCGATCGAGGCAGCTCCAGGCGGTTCTGCCCCGCAAGTCCGCCATTCGTCCCTGCAGAGGCGGCGTAGATCCGGCCCACCGTGAAGGAACTGCCGTACCGCACTAAGATGGGCAAATGCGACACGGATGGATGTGGGCTCCGTTCCTGTGCATGGCGCTGGCGGCGTGCGGAGGCGGTGCCGACGAGCAGGCAGCGGCCCAGCAGCGTGCGGTCGCGCTGTCGCGCCCGGTGACCTCGCTCATCGTGCACGACGTGAAGGTCGGCTCGGGCGACGAGGCAGTGCCGGGACGTTCGGTGACGGTGCACTACACGGGCACGCTGATGGACGGGACCAAGTTCGACAGTTCCCGGGATCGCGGCGAGCCCTACACGTTCCGGCTCGGCGCCCGCGAGGTGATCCCCGGGTGGGACGAAGGGATCCGCGGCATGCGGGTCGGCGGCGAGCGCCAGCTCACCATTCCGGCGAGCATGGCCTACGGTTCCGAAGGACGCCCGCCGGTCATTCCGCCCGCTGCGGCCCTCAAGTTCGACGTGGAGCTCGTGAGCGTCGGATGACCGTCGCGGCGGCGCAGCTGGACGCCATCGCGGACCGCTACGTCCGCCTCGTGCTCGCCGCCGGGCAGCACGATCCGGACCTGGTGGATGCGTACTACGGGCCCCCCGAGTGGAAGGCGGCTGCCGAGCGGACGGGGCGTGCGCCGCTCGAGACGCTGCAGCAGGACGCGGATGACCTGCGCGGAGAGATCGCCGCCTCTGGCCCGACCGGCGACGCGATGCGGGAGCTCAGACGCGAGTACCTGCGTGGCCAGCTCGGCGCCCTGAAGGCGCGGCTCGGCCTGCTGGCGGGGCAGCGCCTGTCCTTCGACGACGAGTCGCGCGCGCTGTACGATGCCGTCGCGCCGACCCTGCCCGAGCGCCACTTCCGGGACACGCTCGCCGCGCTCGACACGCTCCTGCCGGGCCCGGCCGATCTGCCCTCGCGGGTGGAGGCGTTCCGCCAGCGCCACGCGATTCCGGCCGCGCGACTGGACGCGGTGTTCCGGGAGGCCATCGCCGAGTGCCGCTCCCGCACCGCCGCCCGGATCGCCCTGCCGGGCGACGAGGTGTTCGAGCTCGAGTACGTCACCGGGCGGCCCTGGAGCGGCTACAACTGGTACCAGGGCGGCCATCGCAGCGTGATTCAACTCAATACCGAGCTGCCGATCTTCATCGACCGCGCCATCGACCTGGCTTGCCACGAGGGTTATCCCGGGCACCACGTCTACAACGTCCTGCTCGAGCAGCACCTGGTCGAGGCGCGAGGCTGGCGCGAGTTCACGATCTACCCGCTCTTCTCGCCGCAGTCGCTGATCGCGGAAGGCACCGCCAACTTCGGCATCGACGTGGCGTTCCCGGCGGCGGACCGGCTCGCCTTCGAATGTGACCGCCTCTTCCCGCGCGCCGGCCTCGATCCCGGCACGGCATCGCTCTACTACCAGGTGCTGGCGCGGCTCGACGAGCTCGCGTATGCGGGCAACGAAGCGGCTCGCAACTATCTCGACGGGCGGATGACCGCGGACCAGGCGGCCGACTGGCTGGTCACCTACACGCTGTCGTCGCGGCCCCGGGCGGAGCAGCGCGTGCGCTTCTTCGACCGCTATCGGAGCTACGTGATCAACTACAACCTGGGGAAGGACCTCGTGCGGGGACACGTCGAGGCGCTGGGCGGCACCGCCGACCATCCGGATCGCCGCTGGCAGGTCTTCGCCGAGCTCATCTCGTCGCCGCGGCTGCCGTCGGCACTCTCGTAATGCGGAATGCGGAATGCGGAGTGCGGAATGGGAATGTGGAATGTGGAGTGTGGAATGCGGAATACGGAATGGGATCCGTACGACCGTGAGGGGACATCGATGCGCGGACTGATGCAGGCGGTGGTCGTGGCGGGGTGTGTGGCCGCGGGCGCTCCGCTGGCGGCCCAGAAAAAGCCGGCGCCGGCGGCCGCGCCGCCGAAGGATGCGGCCGCGGCCATCAACACGCCGCGGCCCGACGCAAGGACGGTGACGTTCGACACCACCGAGGGCACCTGGATGTCGGTGGACGTCTCGCCCGACGGCCGTACGCTCGTGTTCGACCTGCTCGGCGACCTCTATACGGTCCCGATCGCCGGCGGCCCAGCCTCGGCCCTGACGCACGGCCCGGCCTTCGACTACCACCCGCGCTTCGCGCCCGACGGCAAGACGGTCGCTTTCACCTCCGACGAGAGCGGCATGGAGAACCTGTGGCTGGTGAACGCCGACGGCACCAACCGCCATGCCCTCACCACCGAGAAGACGGCGAGCATCCGCAGCGCGGCCTGGCTGCCCGGCGGCGAGTTCCTGGTGGCGCGGCGCGACGACGAGAAGCGGGCGGGGATCCCGCCGGTCGAGCTCTGGCTGTTCCACCGGCTCGGCGGCAGCGGCATCAAGGTGACCTCGAGCGACGACCTCGACAACACGACCGGCCCGGTCGCGTCGCCCGACGGCCGGTACCTCTATTTCGCCGCGCGCCCCGCCCGGTTCAGCTACGACCCGAATCTCTCGCGCGGGCTCTGGGCCATCGAGCGCCTCGACCGCACCACGGGCGAGCAGGTCACCCTCACCAATGGCATCGGGGGCGCGGCGCGCCCGGCGATCTCGCCCGACGGGCGCACGCTCGTGTTCGTCAGCCGCCGCGACGCGGACACCGTGCTCGTGGCTCGGACGCTCGCCACCGGCGCCGAGCGCGTCCTCGTCCGCGGTCTCACCCGGGACGACCAGGAGGGCTTCGCGGCCATGGATGTCTGGCCGAACTACGCGTTCACGCCCGATGGCCGCGCGCTCGTCTACAGCAGCCACGGAGGGCTGCACCGGCTCTCGCTGGATCCTGGTGCCGCGCCCGCGGACATCCCGTTCACCGCAAAGGTGGCAATCGCGCTCGCGCCTACCGTCACGTGGCAGGAGCCCGTGGACCAGGGAGCCGTGCAGGCCCACATCCTCCGCCGCGCGCACGAGTCGCCCGACGGACGCTGGATCGCGTTCGAGGCCTTCGGCCGCTGCTGGCTGCAGCGCCTCGAGCAGGGACGCCCGAGCGGCTCACCCGTCCGCCTGACGACGGACGCGGGACCCCAGCGCGAGTACACCCCGGCGTTCTCGCCCGACAGCCGCTCGGTGGCCTATGTGACCTGGGCCGACGCCGAAGGCGGGCAGGTCTGGAAGGCGCCCGTGCCCGACGTCGCCGGCGGTGCGCCCGCCGCGGGAGAGCAGCTCACCCGGGTCGCCGGCCACTACATCAATCCCACCTGGTCTCCCCAGGGCGATCGCCTCGCCATCGTCAAGGGCACGGGCCTCGAGTTCCGCGGGCAGCAGCCCGAGGACGAGAACTACTTCGAGCTCGGCTGGCTGAGCGCCGCGGGCGGCGACGTGTCAACTGTCACGACGGTCGAGGGCACGTCCGGCTTGCGTTTCCATCCGGAGGTGCACTGGAGCACCGACGGCACGCGCCTGCTGTACGGCCGTCCGACGAAGGTGAAGAGCCGCAAGGACGACCCGAAGACGGATCTCGTGTCGGTGCGGCTCGACGGTACCGACAGCAAGGCACTGTTGCGGCTGCCCCCGGTGGACGATCTCGTGCCGTCGCCCGACGGAAGCTGGCTCCTATTCTCGTCGCGCGACGAGGTCTACGTGACCGCGATCCCGCCACTGCAGATGGACGAGGCGCCGGAGGTCGATCCGGATGAGGGCGTGGTGCCCGTGTGGCGGTTGACGGACGCGGCCGGGGGCTACGCCACGTGGGCCGACGGGGGACGCGCGATCACCTGGACGCTCGGGCCCACCTTCTTCAGGACGACCCTGGCCGAGGCCATGGCGTTTGCCGAGGCCGAGCGCGCGAAGGCCGCGCGCAAGGCCGAGGACACAAAGGACACAAAGGACACCAAGAACACAAAGGACAGCAAAGAACACAGACAGAAGAACACAAAGGACACAAAGGGCAAGAGCGAGCAGAAAGACGACGAGCTGAAGGTGCCGCCGTCCCAGTCGTTCCCGATCGTGCTGACGCTGCCACGCGCGATGCCCGAGGGCAGCTTCGCGCTCACCGGCGCCCGCGTGATCACGATGAACGGCGACGAGATCCTGCCGTCGGCCGACATCGTCGTCACGGCGAACCGGATTGCGGCCATCGGCCCGTCGGGCTCGGTGAGCATCCCGGCGGACGCGACGCGATTCGACGCCACGGGCAAGACCGTCGTCCCCGGCCTGATCGACACCCACGCGCACCTGCACTATTCGGGCTTCGAGGTGCTGCCCGAGACGAAGTGGGAGTACGCCACGAACCTGGCGTACGGCGTGACGACGGTGTACGACCCGTCGGCGCCGTCGCTGGACGTCTTCGAGCAGGCCGAGATGGTGGAAGCCGGGCGCATGCTCGGGCCGCGCGTGTACTCGTCGGGCGACGTGCTCTACGGCGGTGAACAGGCGCCGGTGTACGCCAGAGTGGCGAACCAGCAGGACGCGCTGCGGCAGGTGCGGCGTATGAAGGCGTACGGCGCGCGGATGATCAAGGTGTACCAGCAGCCCCGGCGTGACGAGCGGCTCTGGTTCGCCCGGGCCTGCCGCGACGAGCACATGCGGTTGACGGCGGAAGGCGCCGGCGAGCTCCACACGGACCTGACGATGGTCGTCGACGGCTTTACCGCCTTCGAGCACGCGTTGCCATACGAGCTGCACGACGACGTCGTCCAGCTGCTCGCGCACGCAGGCACCTACTACACGCCGACGCTCATCGTGGCCTATGGCGGTCCGGACGCCGAGTACGACTTCTACCAGACGGCCAATCCCCACGACGATGCCAAGCTGCGCCAGTTCGTGCCGCACCGCATGATCGACGGGTTGGGCCTGCGGCATCCGTGGATTGCGCCGGACGAGTACCACTTCATGGAGGTGGCACGCGGCGCGGCATCGGTCGCGCGCGCGGGCGGCCACGTCTCGCTCGGCGCGCACGGCCAGTTGCAGGGGCTCGGCGCACATTGGGAACTGTGGGCGATGGCGGGCGACGGCGGGCGGGGCGGCGCGATGACGCCGCACGAAGCGCTCGCGGCCGCGACGCGCGAGGCCGCCGAGAAGCTCGGCGTCCTGCCCGATCTGGGCACGGTGGAGAAGGGCAAGCTCGCCGACCTGGTGATCCTCGACGCCGACCCGCTGGCCGACATCCACAACACCACGAAGATCGCCTGGGTCGTGAAGAACGGCGTGCTGTTCGACGCGGCGACGATGGCGGAGCAGTGGCCCGAGCAACGACCGCTGCCGGAGATGTTCTGGCAGAAGGAACAGTAGGGATCTGGGGATCTGGGGATCTGGGGATCTGGGGATCTGGGGATCTGGGGATCGGTCACTGCTTCGAGCCGGCCGAGGCGCGACGACTCGCGCGGGCGGCCTTCGGGAGCGTGGATCGCGAGCGCCCGACCGTCTGGTCCTGCTGGGCGAGCGGGCCGGAAGCCGCACCGGCTTCTCGTTCAGCTCGCCCGCCTTCGACGCCTTCCGGCAGAGTGCGTCGCCCGCCGGACCCGAGCTCGTCCAGGGGAGCTCGTCTCGTCCAGCTGCTTCAACCTGCTTCGCATCCCGATGCTGCGCGGCCGCGGGCTCTCGGCCGGGGACGTCAGCGCGTCGGGGGCCGTGCCCGGCATGCTGCCCGGACCGGTTGGCGCGCGCGTGGCCGTGATCAGCCACGGCTTCTGGCAGCGCCAGCTTGCCGGCCGCGACGACGCCATTGGCCGCACGATCGAGATCCAGGGCGCGCCCTTCACGATTGTCGGTATAACGGCGCCCGACTTCAGGGGATTTGAACCGGGACGCGTGGTGGCCGTCACCCTCCCGCTCTCCACGCAGCCGGCCGAGCTGCCGGGCATTCCGCTGCTGCGGGGCAACCCCGACGCGCGCTGGCTGCGGCTGCTCGGCCGAGTGCGCGACGGCATTCCGGTCGAGAGTGCGGCGGCGGAGCTGCGAGGGATTTGGCGTCGATACCTCGACCAATACCGCCCGTCGGGCACCCCGGGCGAGCTCGCGGTCCTGCCCGGGGCACACGGTCTGAACGACCTGGGCGCGACGTACAGGCGCTCGCTCGGAGCAATGATGGCCGGTGTCGGCGTGCTGCTGCTCATCGCGTGCGCCAATCTCGCGGGGCTGCTGCTCGCCCGGGCGCGCACACGACAACACGAGATCGGCGTTCGGGGGCGTCGCGCTGCTGCTCGTCGCTCGCGCCCGGGGCCGAACGGGCGGATATCGTGCGGCTGCTGCTGACCGGCGCCCTGGTGCCGGTGGCCGCCGGAGTGGTCGTCGGCCTGCCCCTCGCCCTGGCGACCGGCCGCGCCCTGCAGTCGATGCTGTTCGACGTGACGGGATCTCCGGTTCACGCCTTGCCGAACGAGCGCTCGAAGAGCCCCTCGATGGCCGCGCGGCCGTTGTCCTCGAGCCGCCGTGTTCCGGTGCCGGTGATGTGCGGGTGCGTGACGCGGGGCTGGTCGTCCGACGTCCGCCGGACCCAGTCCTTCCCGGTCCACGTGAACCAGCCGTCGCGCGCCTGATCGAACACGGAGAGGGGCTTGTTGCACAGCTTCGCGAACTCGGCGCCCCAGCCCGTGCCGCCGCGGACGGTCTTGTCGTCCTCGATGTGGCCGATGACGTAGATCTCCTGGCCGCTGTTCACCTGATACCAGATCGTCTGCAGGATCTTCCTGAGCACGGGGCCTTCCGTGTAGCGCCGGTTCATCAGGCGCGACACGTACTCCAGGCTCACGTCTCCGGCGAGCAGCTCCTCGTGGTTCAGCACGCGGAGGCCGCGGCGCCGGACGTCAGCGTGGCCCTCGAAGGTGTAGTTCACCTCGTCGATCCCGTACCGCTCGGCGCGCTCGCCGAAGGCCGCCTCGGCCCCGGCGGCGCCCCCGCTGAAGAGAATGCAGTCCTCGCGTTGCATTGGCACTCACTGTTCCGGGCCACTGGAGTATCCAACCGCACTCCGCAGTCCGCACTCCGCAGTCCGCAGTGGACCGGCCCGGGCCAGTTTACCAGCGGTTGGTGCAGAATTGGTCCATGCGCAAACCCGTGGTCTTCATCACCGGCGCCGGCGGCGAGATCGGCCATGGCCTCATCTCCCGCCTGGCCGAGAGCGGCCGGCCCATCGTCTCGCTCGACCTGGCGCCGCTCGATGCGACACTGTCGGGCCTGGTCCAGCGGGAGTTCCCCGGTTCGATCCTCGACACGGGGCTCCTGGAGCGGATCCTCTCGGAGTTCGAGGTGGACCTGATCTTCCACCTGGCGGCGCTGCTCTCCACCCGCGCCGAGTTCACGCCCACGCGCGCGCACCAGGTCAACGTCGAGGGCACGCTGACGCTGCTCGAGTTCGCGCAGAAGGAGGCCGAGTCGCACGGCCGCCCGGTGAAATTCCTGTACCCGTCCTCGGTCGCGGCATACGGGCTGCCGGATCTCGCCACCAAGGAGCGGGAGACCGCGGTGGCCGAAGACCAGTACAACCATCCCACGACGATGTACGGGGCGAACAAGCTGTACTGCGAGCACCTCGGGCACTACTACGCGCGGTTCTACAAGCAGCTGGCGGCCGAGACGCTGAGCGGCAAGGTGGACTTCCGGTCCGTGCGGTTCCCGGGCCTCATCTCGGCCGTGACGGTGCCCTCCGGTGGCACGTCCGACTACGCGCCCGAAATGATCCACGCGGCGGCGCGCGGCGAGCCGTACGCGTGCTTCGTGCGGCCCGATACGCGCATCCCGTTCATGGCCATGCCCGATGGCGTGGACGCCCTCATCCGGCTCGCCGCCGCGCCGACCGAACGCCTGACGCGCACGGCCTACAACGTTGCCGCGTTCAACCCGTCGGCCGAGGAGATCCGCCGCCTCGTCACGCGCGAGTTCCCGGAGGCGGAGATCACCTACCAGGTGGACGCCAAGCGGCAGGGCATCGTGGACACCTGGCCGGCCGGAGTGGACGACACGGCCGCGCGGCGCGACTGGGGATTCGCGCCGGCGTTCGACCTGGAGCGCGCCTTCAGCGAGTACCTCATCCCGATCATTCGCGGGCGGTATCAGTCATGAGCGACGTGCCGCAGTCGATGACCGCCATTGCGATCGCGACGCCGGGCGGGCCGGAGGTGCTGACGCCGGTGGCCCGGCCCGTGCCGGCGCCCGGTGCCGGCGAGGTGCTGATCCAGGTGGGCGCCTGCGGCGTCAACCGCCCCGACCTGATGCAGCGGCAGGGCAAGTACCCGCCGCCGCCGGGCGCGCCGGACATCCCCGGGCTGGAAGTGGCCGGGATCGTCGCGGCCGTCGGGCCGGACACGGCGCGGTGGCGTCCCGGCGATCGCGTCATGGCGCTGGTGGCCGGGGGCGGCTACGCGGAGTACTGCGTGGCGCCGGGTCCGCAGTGCCTGCCGGTGCCGGAGGCGCTGTCGACGGAGGAGGCGGCCGCACTGCCTGAGACCCTGTTCACCGTGTGGACGAACGTCTTCGAGCGCGGGCGGCTGCAGGCGGGCGAGTCCTTCCTGGTGCATGGCGGCGCGAGCGGGATCGGCACCACGGCCGTGCAGCTGGCCTCGGCCAGGGGCGCACGCGTATTCGCGACGGCGGGGTCGGCGGAGAAGTGCGCGGCCGTCGCGCGTCTCGGAGCGGAACGCGTCATCGACTATCACACCGAAGACTTCGTGGCGGCGCTCAAGGAGGCCACCGGCGGGCGGGGCGTGGACGTCATCCTCGACATGGTCGGCGGCGACTACGTCGCGCGCAACCTGGAGCTGCTGGCCACGGACGGACGCCTGGTGCAGATCGCGTTCCTGCACGGATCGCGCGCGCAGATCGATCTGAATCCGCTGATGCGAAAGCGGATCACGTTCACCGGATCGACCCTCCGTCCGCGGACCGTCGCGCAGAAGGGCGCCATCGCCCGGGCGATCGAAGAGCAGGTGTGGCCGATGGTCGAGGCGGGGCGGCTCCGGCCCGTGATCCACGCACGGTTTCCGCTCCGCGAGGCCTCGAGCGCACACGCCGAGCTCGAGACGGGTCAGCACGTGGGCAAGATCGTCCTCGTGGTGCCTGAGCGCGTGTGAGAATCAACTCCCAATCTCCAACTTCCAACTCCCAATCTGCCGTTGGGAGTTGGGCCGTTTGGGGCGTTGGGGGCTGGGAGTTGGGAGTTGGGAATTGTGGAGTTCGGTCACAAATACGATTTCCGAACTGAGAGGCACGGCCAGGCGAACCGTCAGTCCCGACTCCATCAGATCCCGCCCGGTGACGACGCGGTCCGGCGACGTGCGATCGTGGAACCGCAGCCGGTAGCGGCGCTCCGCCTGCAATCCCTGAAGAATGAAGGTGTGCCGCGGTTCTTTGTCGGTCGAGCCGCGAAACGCGAAGACCACGCCCCGCCCGTGCCGGGGGTCGAGATACTGCAGGCCATCCCAGTGCACGCCATCCGGCCGTTCCGAGATGTGATACAGATCCGCGTCGCGGATGAGCGGCCGCAGATCCCGCTTGTACAGCGCGAGCTCCTCCTTTGCGACGTGGTGCTGGTCCGGCGTCCACGCGGTCGTGTCCTGCATGATGGTGAGCCAGCCCATCATTCCGCTGCGGAGCATGTAGCGGAAGTTCTCGATCCGCGGCGTGGGCCATTTCTCGACGTAGCTTTCCAGCATCGCCGCCGGCAGCACGTGGCTGACGTCGTGGAACGCGCGCCGGTTCGACAGCGGATCGTACGTGTCGGTGATGGAGAAGTAGTCGGCGTGCGCGGCGCTGCCGAAATCCACCATGCGGCCCCCGTCGTTGCAGACTTCCAGCAGCAGGTCCGGATGGCTCGTGCGCAGCCGGGAGTAGATGTCGTAGTAGGCGCGCACGGCGTGATAGCTCACGTCGGTCATATTGGAGCTGACGACCCACGACGCGCCCCAGTCCTGGTACACCGTCATGTTCCCGGGATCGGGCGGGGCATGCGGGTGATCGGTCCGCTGACATCCCTGGGCCACCAGGTAGCCATCGTGCTCGAGCATGTCGAGGTGATAGTCGTCCACCAGCCGGTTGACTTCCGTTTCGGCCCACGCCCTGGCGGGCGCATACCCGATATCGATTGTCTGGCCCTTGAACGGCTCGGGTTTCCATCCCGGTGGCAGGTCGGCCACGAGCCAGTCCTGCACCCGGGGATCGCGCGCGTTCAGAGCGCCGGGCGCGGTGTCGAGTCCAGCCTGCGTCCAATCCACCCAGAGGCCGAACTTCAGGCCCTGCCGGTGGGCATCCCCGGCGATGGGCGCCAGCCCGTGCGGGAAACTCTCGGGATTCGGATACCAGTCGCCCGGCGACTTGAACCAGCCGGCGTCGATATGGAACATCTCCACACCGAGCTCGGCTGAATCGCGGATCATTCGGTGCGCCAGGGCCTCGTCAATCGCCATGCCGCTCCCCCAGCTGTTGATGACGGTTAGCGGGTAGTCCGGCTTCTTCCAGGTGAGCGGATTGGTGAGCACGTCCCGCTCCCAGCGGCGCAGGACGTTGCCGGCGGCATCGAGACCTCCACTGAACGCGCCCACGAAGATCACCGGCGTGTCGAAGCTCGCGCCCGGCGCGATGCGCGTCTTGAACGGCCCGGGACTGGGATTCAACCCCGCCTCTCCGTGCAGCGAGTCGCCATCGCGCGCCAGCGTCAGCGCCGTGCGCCCGCTGAACTCGATGCCCACATACCAGCCGCTGCGCGATTCGCTGCCGTGAACGGCGCTCTTCCGCTCGACCAGCAGCCAGGGGACGATCTCTCGCGGCTCACCTTCGCCCGGATGCGCGTACGTGCTGGACGTGCCCGTCCACTGGTAGCCCTTCGCGATGTCCTGCCGATGAGTGCCCACATCCGACGGGCTTCCGTCGCCCTTTTCGATGAAGACGTGATCCAGGGCAGTCTCGGGATCGACCTGCCAGTCGAACCGGTAGCTGGCCTGCAACGGCAGCCACACGTCGTCGGAGCCCAGGTTCTGGATGCGGATCTGGTGCTCGATCGGGCCGTATGCGGCGCGGGCCGTCCACTCCCAGGTCAGGCGCAGCCGCGGAGTGTCGCAGGTATACACGAAGGCGACGTGGCTCGGTTCCGCCCTGCTGGCTGTGGCATCCAGCGTCCATTCGAGCGGCATGCGCTGGCCGCCCACCTCGGCGACGTCGATCAACGCCTCCGGGGCACGGCTGGTCCATGCCGGGTGCCCGACCGGCTGCAGGCTCACCATCTTCGGCACGCTCGCGCCGGCGTCGAATTGCAGGACGAGGTCGGCATTCTCCAGCCGGGCGGTGGTGTCTGCCGAAGCCGGAAGGCCTGCCCACGCCAGAAGCAGAAACGGGATCGGGATGAATTTCAGAAATTGCATCCGGGACAGCCGCTCGAGGCACCTATTTCTGAAATTCATCCCGACCCCAATTCTGCCGGAAGAGCCAGATCAGCCAGAACCCGTAATACGCGATCAGCGCGCCCAGCGCCAGGCCTTCAAGGCCGGGCGGCAACCGGTGCGGCCAGAGGTGCGTCCACCAGGTCAGCAGCGACGCCCCCAGCGCCAGGAGCATCGCCGCGCGCGCCAGGACGATCCCGCCCGGCCGGTTGGACCAGAGCGCCAGGCCCGCCGCGATTCCCGCGCCCGCCACGACGACCCGGACCGCGAGCAGCACGGCGGCCGCGGCACCGCGATTGACCGTGCGGTCCAGCAGCCCGGAGAAGGTCATCGCCAGCGTCACGGGCTCCCAGACGAGCAGCAGCAGCGCGAGCAGGGTCCGCATGATGCCGTGACGGCGCGAGACATCAACTCCCGTGGGAGTTGGGAGTTGGGAGTTGGGAGTTGACACTGCTCACTCCTCCAGGGCGGCCGGCGTGAACAGCGGATCTCCTGGCGGCGCGACGTCGGTCGGATGCGGCGGCATCGGCCGGTGACCGAATCGCCGCTCGACCAGCAGGAACGCGGGCAGCGCCGTGGCCGCCAGGCCGGCGGCGACGCCGAACGCGACCCCATACCCGGACCGGCCGATCAGCCACCCCGTGGTCGTCGAGCCCGATCCGATACCGGTGTCGAACGCCGCGAGGATCGCGCCAAACGCGGCCGCCCGCCTCGTCTCGCCCACGTCCTGCATCACCCACGCCGCAAACGCGGGATACGCCGTCCCGAACCCGACGGCGAAGAGCGCCGCGGCCACCATCAGCCCTCCGCGCGTCGTCGCGATCGGCAGGACGGCCATGCCAAGCGCCATGACGCCGAGGCTCGGCAGGAAGATCCGCCGGTAGCCGATGCGATCGCCGAAGCGGCCGAGCACCGGCCGCGTCATCAGCGTCACGATCGCCAGCGTCGTCAGGTACACCGTCTTCGGCCGGATGCCGAGCGCGTCCGCGTAGACCGCGCTGAAGCTGCTGACGGCGCCGTAGCCGTACGAGTAGAGGAAGAGCGGGGCCGACAGGCCGACGACGCGCCATTCGATGGCGCCGTGGGCATGATGCGGCGCGCCGCCGGGCACGCGATCGTCCACCATCCTCCAGGCGATCAGCGCCATCGTGAGGTTCAGCGCCGTCGTGCCGGCGCAGAGCCAGCGCCAGCCCAGGCTGAAGACCCAGAAGCCCACGCTGGGCGCCACGGCGGCCGCCAGCACGTTGGCGAGTCCCCAGTACGCGATGCCCTCGCCGCGCCGGTCGGCAGGCAGCACGCTCGTCAGGTACGCCGCGGATGCCGACAGCAGCGACGACCAGACGATCCCGTGCAGGAGCACGAGGGCGAGCAGGAGCCGGTAGTTCGCGATGAACGCGTAGGCCGTGGTGAAGCCGGCCAGCGCCAGGCTGGCGACGATCAGCGTGCGCCGGCGGCCAACCCGATCCGCGAAGGCGCCGGTGAACGGGGCCGACCACGCCGACGCGAACGTCAGAAAGCCGAGGAACAGGCCCGACGCCAGCGGCCCGCCGCCCAGATCGCGCAGGTGAAAGGGCGCCGTCGGGATCAGCTGAAAGAGCGACAGGAACACCGTGAAGGTGTACCCGCACATCAGGAAGAACCGGGGCGTGAAGAGCGACGCCCGGCTCACGGAGCCTCCGCGCCGAGGGCGGCGCCATGGGCGCCGAAGTCCACGCCGCGCGCGAGCTGACCGAGCCGGTGCCGCCACACCGCGAGCACGGCGAGTCCGACCAGGGTCAGCCCGACCGACAGGCCCGACCAGAGGCCGACCACGCCCCAGCCGAGCACGAATGCCGCGAAGGCGGCCGCCGGCAGGCCGATCAGCCAGTGGCCCACGAGGTTCGCGAACATGGCGGTCCTGGTGTCGCCCAGCCCGCGCAGCACGCCCGTGGTCACGCCCTGCAGCCCGTCGAACAGCTGGAATGCCGCGGCCACCCGGAGCAGGGTGACGCCGGTGGCCATGACCGCCGCGTCGGTCGTGAACAGGCTCACGAGGGCACGCGGGACGATCAGCAGGACGAGCGCGGCCACGCTCATGAACCCGACGCCAAGGGCGATGGCGGCCCATCCCGCGTCCCGTGCGCCGGCGGCATCGCGGCGTCCGATGGCGTGGCCGACGCGGACGGCGCCGGCCGATGCCAGGCCCAGCGGCACCATGAACGTGACGCTGGCCACGTTCAAGGCGACCTGGTGCGCCGCGAGCGCCGCCGGGTCGATGCGGCCCGCCAGCGCGGCGACCGCGCCGAACACGCCCACCTCGGCCGTGACCTGCAGCGCCGCGGGCACGCCAAGGCGCACGAGGCGCATGATGCGGCCCCACTCCGGCGTCAGCCACGGCACGTCGGCCAGGCCGACCCGCTCGGCCCGCTCGTGCCGGGCGATCACGAGCAGGAGGGTGAGCGCCATGAAGGTCCGGCCGATCACGGTGGCCCAGGCGGCGCCAGCCACGCCGAGTCGCGGCAGGCCGAGGTGGCCGAAGATGAGGGCCCAGTTCGCCGCCACGTTGACGAGGTTCGCCAGTAGCAGCGTGACCATCACCGGGCGTACGAGGCCGATGGCCTGCAGGTAGCGGCGGAAGGCGGCGTAGAGCAGCAGGGGCAGGGCGCTCCAGGCGACCGCCGCCACGTAGGGTCGCGTGAGCGCCTGCACGCGCGGGTGCAGACCGATGAGGGGCATCAGGTGCAGCAGGCCCAGCGTCGCGAGCATCAGCAGCGGCGCGCCCGCGATCGCGAGGTGCACGCCGTCGCGCAGCCACCGGTGGCACTCGTGCAGCCGGTGCGCGCCGTACGCCTGCGACACGACGGTGTCGAGGCCCAGCAGCACGCCCATGCCGAACACGGCCGCCGTGAAGAACAGGATGCTGCCAAGACCGACCGCCCCGATGGCATCCGGCGCGAGACGGCCCACCATGATCGTGTCCACCACGCCCATGAGCATCCACCCGAGCTCGGCGACCACCACCGGCCAGGCGAGGCGGATGGTGGCACGGAGCTCGCTGCCCATGAACCCATCAACCCATGAACCCATTCGGACGAGAGTAACACCGGGCTTGCCCCATGCGAGAATCAGGGCGCCAGATCAGGCTTGACACCGGAACGCGGAGGGATGGATGCGGTTCGCCAGGCTGACGCCCGAGGAGGCCGCCGGCCTCGTCACGCACGACACGCTCGTTGGATTCAGCGGATTCACGCCGGCGGGCGCGGCCAAGCTCGTGCCCCGCGCCCTCGCGGACCGCGCCCAGGCGCTGCACGCCGGCGGCGCGCCGTTCCACGTCCGCGTGATTACAGGCGCCTCCACCGGCCCGGACATCGACGACCGCCTCGCCGAGGCGCACGCCCTGACCTGGCGCGCCCCATATCAGTCGTCGGTACCCCTGCGGCGCCTGATCAACACGGGAGAGGTCGCGTTCGTGGACATGCACCTCTCGCACGTACCGCAGGCGCTGCTCGAGGGCTTCTTCGGCCCGGTGGACCTCGCCGTGGTCGAGGCCACCGATGTCAGCGATGACGGCCGGCTGCACCTGACCACGTCCATCGGCCTGTCGCCCACACTCCTCCGATGCGCCCGGCGCGTCATCGTGGAGGTCAACCGGCGGCACTCGCCGCGGCTGCGGGAGATGGCCGACATCGTGGTGCTGCCGCCTCCGCCGAATCGGGCGCCCATCGGCATCAACGACTGCCTCGAGAAGATCGGTGCGCCGTACGTGCAGGTGGACCCGGCGTCGATCGTCGGCGTCGTCGAGCACGAGGCGCCCGACACGGTGGGCGGCTTCGACGAGCCGACCGCCGCCAGCCGGGCGATCGCGGGCCATGTGGTCCGGTTCCTGCTGGACGAGATGACCGCGGGCCGGGTGCCGCCGGAGTTCCTGCCGCTGCAGGCCGGCGTCGGCAACGTGGCCAACGGCGTGATGGCCGCCATCGGCGAGGCCACCGACATCCCGCCGTTCGTGATGTTCACCGAGGTGTTCCAGGATTCGCTGGTGGACCTGATGGTCAGGGGGCGGCTGCGCGGCGCCAGCACGACCGCGCTCACGCTCACCGAGCCGCAGCTCGATCGGGTGTACGCGGACATGGATTTCTTCGCGCCGCGCATCGTCCTGCGCCCGCAGGAGCTGAGCAACAACCCGGGCATCATCCGCCGTCTGGGCGTGATCTCGCTGAACACCGCGCTCGAAATGGACATCTACGGGCACGTGAACTCGACGCACGTCGCCGGGACGCAGATGATGAACGGCGTCGGCGGCAGCGGCGACTTCACGCGCAACAGCTTCCTCTCGGTGTTCATGTGCCCGTCGATTGCCAAAGGCGGACGCATCAGCGCCATCGTGCCCATGGCCTCGCACGTGGACCACAACGAGCACTCGGTGCAGGTCGTCGTCACCGAGCAGGGGCTGGCGGACCTGCGGGGGCTCGGACCGCGCGAGCGTGCCGGCCGCATCATCGACCGTTGCGCGCACCCCGCCTACCGCGACTACCTGCACCGCTACCTCGCGCGGGCCTCCGAGGGGCACATCCCGCACGATCTCGCCACGTGCTTCGAGCTGCATCGCAACCTGATCGAGACGGGACAGATGCTGCCGCGTTAGAGTAGCTGTCAGGGGTCAGCTATCAGCGGTCAGCTGTCGCCTCACGCCAGCGCGAAGAACAGCGTGAACGCGGCGGCGATGCCGAACATCAGCGGGTGCACCTGCCGCGCACGGCCCCGCAGGACGGCAATCGCGACGTAGCTGATCGCGCCGAAGCCGATGCCGTGCGCGATCGAGTAGGTGAGTGGCACGAAGAGGATCGTCAGGAACGCCGGGCACCCCGTGTCCAGCTGGCCGAAGTCGATGCGGGTGATCCGGGCACGACGACCAGGCGGGCGTTCACCGCGCCGATGAACGCGATGAAGAGGCCGATGCCGGCGGCAATCGCCCGACGCAGGTCCACCGGGATCGCATCCATCACGGCCTCGCGCAGGCCCAGCAGCACGAGCGCCAGCACGCCCAGACCCTCGACGACGACCAGCCCCATGGCCGCCTGCCAGGAGCCGGTCGCGCCGGTCATCTGGAACGCGACCACGGCGTTCAACCCCATGCCGGAGGCGAGCGCGATCGGCACGTTGGCCACCAGGCCCATCAGGATCGAGCAAAGCGCCGCGGCCACCGCTGTCGCCGCCACCGCCGGCTCGTACGGAATGCCGGCCGCCTGCAGGATGCCCGGATTCGCGAACAGGATGTAGGCCATCGTCAGGAACGTGGCGATGGCCCCGCGGACCTCGCGCGCGGGTGTGGTGCGGCGCGCATCGAGCGCGAAGAGGGCGTTCAGCAGGGACGTGCGCATCGGGACGAGAGGATACTGCACGGGGATGGGAGGATGGGAGGATGGGAGGATAGGAGGATGGGGATGTCAGGGATCTAGGGATCTAGGGATCTAGGGATCTGGGAGGACTTCCACCGTCCACTCGCCGATCGGGATCGACAGGAGCATGTACTTCCCGCGCAGCGTCAACACGTGCGGGATGTACTCGGAGAGCGGGAAGCGGCCCGCGCGCAGGTCGCCCTTCAGTCGCCGGATCTCGTACCGGTACAGGTCGTTCAACTGGTCGCGAATCAGCAGCGGCGGCGTGTCGCTCCGCGGCCGGATGCCGTGCCTCCCCAGCGCTTCCAGTACTTCGGCGCGATATCGGTACTCCACGTCACCAGTATCGCCTGGCCCCCAGATCCCCAGCTACGCGGCGCTGTCCTCCGGCACGACGACGAGCGTGCGCCGCTCGGTGCCGCGGACGATGGCCAGGGGTTGCGGGCGGCCGACGAGCTCGCCGGTCAACAGGCGCAGCAGGTCGTCCACCTCCCGCACCTCCGCTCCGGCGAAGCCGACGATGACGTCGCGAGGACGCGCGCCGGCCTGCTGGGCGGCGCTGCCGTCCAATACCTGCACCACTCCCACGCCGCGTGCGCTGGCGACATCGAGGCCGCGCGCCACGTGCTGCGGCAGCCTGACGTTCTGGCCTGAGATGCCAATCCGGCTCCGCCGCACCCGTCCGTCCCGCAGCAGGGCCGCGACGACGAGGCGCGCGGTGTTGATGGGCACCGAGAAGCTGATGCCCTGCACGCCCAGTATCGCCGCCGTGTTCACGCCCACCACCTCGCCGGCGCTCGTCACCAGCGGCCCGCCCGAGTTGCCGGGGTTCAGCGCGGCATCGGTCTGAATCAGGTTCTCGATCAGCCGCCCGGATCGGGCACGTAGCGACCGCCCGGTCGCGCTGACGACGCCGGTCGTCACCGTGTGCTGGAAGCCGTACGGGCTCCCGATGGCAATCGCCACCTGGCCCGGACGAAGCGCCGCCGAGTCGCCGAGCGGACGCCAGGGCAGCCCGGTCGCGTCGGTCCTGACGACCGCGAGGTCCGTGTCCGGGTCCAGGCCGACGAGCGTCGCGCGCGTGTCGGTGCCGCCCGGCAACCGCACGGTGATGCGGGCTGCCTCCTCGACGACGTGGCAGTTGGTCAGGACGAGGCCGTCGGGCGCGAAGACCAGGCCCGAGCCGGTGCCTTCGCGGCGCGCCCGGGATCCGGCGCTGGATACGTCGATGCGCGCGACCGATGGTCCGACAAGGTCGACCGCACCGACCACCGCGCGCGAATAGGCGTCGAGAAGCTCAGAGTCGATCATGAGGAGCCAGTAGGACCGAACTTCCGCCTTCGCCAGGGCTTCGGCGGACCGCCGCAGCTTCAGCGGAGGCTGGTCAGTTCGGCCGCCATCAAATCCGAATCAGTCCTCTCGACAGGCCGCGGCGCACGGCGCGCGTCCTGGTCGTGACGTCGAGCTTCCCGAAGATCGACGCCAGGTGGAACTTCACGGTGTGGTCGCTGATGCCCAGCCGATCGGCGACGGCGCGATTCGGGAGCCCCTCCGCCACGAGCTGCAGCACCTCGAGCTCGCGGGGCGTCAGGTGCTCGGCCGGCAGACCGTCCTCGTCGGTCGCGGGACGCGCTCGAACCGTCGCGCCCGGCGGCTGGATCGGCATGACCACGAGCCCGGCGGCGACGGAGGTGACCACGGCGGCAAGCACCTGCGCCGCCGCACCGGCCGGCACGTGACCCCAAGGCACCGGGCGCCCGGCAAACCGGCGCGACGCGGCCGCCGGATCCCCGCCGATGACGACGACGGGACGGTCGTCGACCCCGGTGGGGCCGCCCGAATCTCGCAGCGCGGCCCCGTCGAGCAGCAGGATGTCGGCCGCATCGCCGGCGACGTCCAGGCCTGCCGCCGCCGCACGCGCGGCCAGACCTCCGCCGGGTGCAATCACCTGCACCCGCACGGCACGGCCGTGCCGCGGCGTACCGGCGTCGCCGTCGCCGTCCTCAGTCACCGCTCGGCCGCTCGCCAACGGTCACGGGCACCTCGATCGCGCGCCCCCCTCGCAGCACCGTGAGCGGCACGGTCTGGCCGATGCGGTCGCCGGTCAGCAACGTGAGCAGCGTCTCCGGCTCCTCCACGGGAGTGCCGTCGAAGGCCACGAGCAGATCGCCGACGAGCAGCCCGGCGGCGTCTGCCGCCGCGCCCATCGCAACGCTCGACACGAGCAGGGCGGCTTCTTCCGCCCGGCCGTCGCGCTGGCGACCCGGCACCTTGACCGGCTGGCTCGTGATGCCGAGGAACCCGCGTCTCATCGTGCCGTGCTGCTCGAGGCTGTCGGCCACCGCGCGCAGAAGGGGCGCGGGCAGCGCCAGGCCCGTGCCGCGGACGATGCCCGCGGTGGCGAGGCCTTCCAGGCGGCCGTCGGGCCGGAACACGCCGCTCCCCGAGAAGCCGGGGTACGGGCCCACGTCGAGCAGGTGGGCGGCCATCGCGCCGCCGGGGCCTGCCCGCTTCGGCCACTCGAGCAGCGTCAGGGCCGTCAGCCTCGCACGCAGCGCGCCGCTCCAGGTGCGGCCGAGGACGATGCCGAGGTGGCCGGTGGGCGCGGGAGTCTCGGCGACGGCCGGCGCGGCGCCTCCCAGGCCGGGCACCCGCAGGAGGACGAGATCCGACTGCGCATCGCGCCCGGCCACCTCCGCCGGCAGCGTGCGCCCCTCGTGCGTGCGGATCCTGGTGTGGTCTTCCCACTCCACGGAATGACTGGTGGTGAGGACGCGGTCGGGCGCGAGGACGACGCCGCTCGCCGGCCGCCGGGGACGGCCGTGCACCTGCACGATCGTCCCGGCCAGCCTGCCGGCAATGCCGGCGACCTCGTCGGACAACTGGGTGAGGAGTGTGTCGGTGGACATGACCCCACTATCGCGCGAGCCGCCGGAGCGGTGCATCAGCCGTTCGGCCAGGGCCCCATCTCCCATCCTCCCATCCTCCCATCCTCCCATCCTCCCATCCTCCCATCCTCCCATCCTCCCATCCTCCCATCCTCCCTCCCATCTCTACGGTAGACTGCTCCGCGATGCGACGACTGGCCCTGGTGATCTTCCTGACGGGACTGACAGCGGTGATGAGTGCCGACGACATCCGCCCCGAGCTCCGGACCCGGGCCGAAGCGACCGGATTCGAAGAAACCAGCCGTGCCGAGGACGTGGCCCGCGTGCTTGCCGCCCTCGCCGCAGCGAGCCCCCTGGTCACCGTCACGCACTTCGGGCGGTCCGAGGAGGGCCGCAGCCTGCCGCTGGCCGTCCTCTCCAGCTCGCGCGTCGAGACGCCGGCCGATGCGCGGCAGACCGGCCGCATGCGCGTCCTCGTGCTGGCGAACATCCACGCCGGCGAGGTCGAGGGAAAGGAGGCCGCGCTCATCCTCGCCCGGCGCCTCGCGATCGGCGACCTGCGCCCGCTGTTGTCGCACCTGGTGGTGCTCGTCGCGCCGCTCTACAACGCGGACGGTAACGAACGGATCAGCCTCGATCACCGGCCCGAGCAGTTCGGCCCGCTCGGCGGCGTGGGCACGCGCGAGAACGCCAACGGCCTCGATCTGAACCGCGACTTCACGAAGCTCGAGGCGGCCGAGTCGCGCGCGCTCGTGAGGCTGCTCACCGAGTGGGATCCACACGTCCTCATCGACCTCCACACGACCAACGGCTCGTATCACGGCTACCATCTCACCTACGCGCCCAGCCTGGCCGTCGCCGCCGATCCGCGGCTGGTCGCCTTCACCCGCAGTACGCTGCTCGCGTCGGCCACGCGCGCCATGGCCGATCGCGGCTGGCGCACCTACTACTACGGCAACTTCACCACCGAAGGGCAGCTCGGGCGCGAGCAGGAGCGCCCGCCGGGTCCCGGCGCCGGCGCACCGGCGTGGCGCACCTTCGACGCACGCCCGCGCTTCGTGACCAACGGCGTCGGGCTCCGGAACCGCATCAGCATCCTCTCGGAGGCCTACAGCTACCTGTCGTTCGAGCGGCGCGTCCTCGTCACCGAGGCGTTCGTCGAGACGCTCCTCGCGCAGGTGTCGCGCCGGGGGCCGGCCATTGCCCGCCTGCTCGGCGACCTCGATCGCGAGACCGCGGCCGCCGGCGCGGCGGGCGAGCTCGGACCGCTCGGCACGTCCGGCCGACTGGTACCCCTCGTCGGCGCCGTCCCGATTCTGGTCGGCGACGTCGAGACGCGGATCAACCCGCGCTCCGGCCGCCAGATGACGGTCATGAAGGAGTCGGTCGTTCGCCAGCAGCTCATGCAGGACTACAACTCCTTCGAGCCGGTCGATGCCGTCGTCGCGCCGTCGGCGTACGTCGTCCCGGCCGACGGCACGCCGCTGTCGAGCCGCATCCAGGAGCTGCTCGTGCGGCAGGGGATCCGGTGCGAGCGGACCACCGAGAACGACGAGGTCGAGGTGGAAGCCGTCGTCCCCGGCGACGTCCTTCGCGCGTCGCGCCCGTTCCAGGGGCACGAAGCGGTCCGGTTGGCCGACCCGCATCGCGAGCGGCGGAGGCTGCCCCTGCCCGCCGGCTCCCTCAGGATTTCCATGGCACAGCCGCTCGCGCGACTGGCCTTCGCGCTGCTCGAGCCGACGTCGGACGACGGCGTGGTGGCCTGGGGCCTGATCGACGACGAGGTCGCCGCTGGCCGGGCCGTGCCAATCTACCGGGTGCTGCCAGCCGCTGCCGGGCCGGTCCCGGGCACGGGCCGCAGGGGGCGGCGTTAGTGGCCCTCAGACGCTGGGGAGTGCTCGCGCTGCTCGTCGCCGTGGGCGCGGCCCCGTCCCCGGAGGCGCCTGCCACCCATCCGGTCACCGGCCGGCCGATCGCGCCGGTGATGAGCCACCTGGGGGCCGACTGGCTCGACCGCCCCGAGCGCGAACAGGAGGAGGACCCGGCCCGGGCCGTCAGGCTGCTCGGGCTCGCCAGGGGTGACGTGGTCGCGGATCTCGGCGCCGGATCGGGGTACATGACCGTCCGCCTGGCGCGCGAGGTCGGGCCCGGTGGGCGGGTCTACGCGGTGGACGTGCAGCCGGAGATGATCGCGCTCGTCGAACGGCGCGTCTCCGGCGAGCACCTCGCCAACGTGGTCCCCGTGCTCGGCGCGGCCGACGATCCCCGCCTGCCCGGCCGCGCGGTGGACCTCGTGCTGATGGCAGACGTGTACCACGAGCTCGCGTATCCCGTTCGTGTGCTCGACCGCCTGCGCGCGGCGCTCTCGAGCCGTGGGCGGATCGTGCTGCTCGAGTACCGCAAGGAGGACCCGTCGATCCCGATTCGCGAGGAACACAAGATGTCGGTGGCCGATGCGCGCGCCGAGCTGGCGGCGTCGGGCTTCCGCCTCACGCGCGTGAACGAGGACCTGCCGCGCCAGCACCTGCTGGAGTTCGTGCCCGCCGATCGCCCGCTGATGAGCTGAGGGGATGCGCGGCCTCCTGGTGCGCAGGCCTTCAGGCCTGCCAACGGCCGCGCGGTCCTCTGTAGCGCAGGCCTTCAGGCCTGCCAACCGGCGCGAGCAGACCTGAAGGTCTGCGCTACATACGTGGCGCTGAGAGGATGCGCGGCCTCCTGGAGCGCAGGCCTTCAGGCCTGCCAACCGGCGCGAGCAGACCTGAAGGTCTGCGCCACATACGTGGCGCTGAGGGGATGCGCGGCCTCCTGGTGCGCAGGCCTTCAGGCCTGCCAACGGGCGCGAGCAGACCTGAAGGTCTGCGCTACATACGTGGCGCCGAGGGGATGCGCAGCCTCCTGGAGCGCAGGCCTTCAGGCCTGCCAACGGGCGCGAGCAGACCTGAAGGTCTGCGCTACATACGTGGCGCTGAGACGATGCGCGGCCTCCTGGAGCGCAGGCCTTCAGGCCTGCCAACGGGCGCGGGCAGACCTGAAGGTCTGCGCTACATACGTGGCGCTGAGGGGATGCGCGGCCTCCTGGTGCGCAGGCCTTCAGGCCTGCCAACCGGCGCGAGCAGACCTGAAGGTCTGCGCTACATACGTGACGCTGAGGGGATGCGCGGCCTCCTGGTGCGCAGGCCTTCAGGCCTGCCAACGGGCGCGAGCAGACCTGAAGGTCTGCGCTACATACGTGGCGCTGAGAGGATGCGCGGCCTCCTGGAGCGCAGGCCTTCAGGCCTGCCAACGGGCGCGAGCAGACCTGAAGGTCTGCGCTACATACGTGGCGCTGAGGGGATGCGCGGCCTCCTGTAGCGCAGGCCTTCAGGCCTGCCAACCGGCGCGAGCAGACCTGAAGGTCTGCGCTACATACGTGACGCTGAGGGGATGCGCGGCCTCCTGTAGCGCAGGCCTTCAGGCCTGCCAACGGGCGCGAGCAGACCTGAAGGTCTGCGCTACATACGTGGCGCTGAGGGGATGCGCGGCCTCCTGTAGCGCAGGCCTTCAGGCCTGCCAACGGCGCGGGCAGACCTGAAGGTCTGCGCTACATACGTGGCGCGATGCACGTCAATGCAGGGGCAGCGGCGGCTGCAACGGACCGCGCCGATCGCTGTCGATCAGATCCCGCACCCGCTGGACGAGCTGCCCGGGCGTGAATGGCTTCTGCAGCAGGGTCATGCCAGGCGTCAACACGCCGTCGCGGGTGATCGTGTTCTCCGTGTAGCCCGAGATGAACAGCACCTTCAGATCCGGGTACTCGACCCGCAGGCGCTCGGCGAGCGGCAGGCCGCCCATCTGCGGCATGACCACGTCGGTCACGAGCACGTCGAAGGGGCGCAGCGCCTGGCGGGTGAGATCCAGCGCCTCGACGCCGGTGGAGGCGGTCGTCACCTGATAGCCCTGGCGCCTGAGCGCCGCCGCCGCGAGGTCCCGGACGATCGTCTCGTCCTCCACCAGCAGCACCGATTCGCTGCCGCGTTGCGCGGCCGCGTGCCGCGGTTCGGCCACCTCCCGGGGCTCCACGGCCTCTTCGGCGCGCGGCAGGTAGATCTTGAACGTCGTGCCGAGACCCTTCTCCGAGTACACCCAGATGCTGCCGCGGTTCTGCTTGACGATGCCGTAGCAGGTGGCCAGCCCGAGCCCGGTGCCCTTGCCGACTTCCTTGGTCGTGAAGAAGGGCTCGAAGATGTGCGCGAGCACGTCGGCGTCCATCCCCATCCCGCTGTCGCTCACCGCGAGCAGCACGTGCGGCCCCGCGTGCACCGTCGTGTGGTGACGCGCGAACTCCTCGTCGAGCACCACGTTGCTCGTCTCGATCGTGAGCCGGCCGCCCTCGGGCATCGCGTCGCGGGCGTTCACGGCCAGGTTGACGAGCACCTGCTCGAACTGGCCGGGATCGATGCGGACGCGCCAGAGCGCCGGCTCCGCCGCGGTCTCGAGCTCGACGTCCTCGCCCAGCAGGCGCCGGAGCATGCGATCCACGTTCAGCACCAGCCCGTTCAGGTCCACGATGCGGGGCTCGATGATCTGCCGGCGCGCGAACGCCAGCAGCTGGCGGGTCAGGTCGGCGGCCCGCTGGGCAGCGCGCGTGATCTCGGCGATGTTGCTCTGGGCGGGGTCTTCCGGCGCCACGTCGGTGCGGGCCATCTCGGCGTGTCCCAGGATTGCCGTCAGCAGGTTGTTGAAGTCGTGCGCGATCCCGCCCGCGAGCCGGCCGATGCCCTCCATCCGCTGCGAGAGCAGCAGCTGGGTCTCCAGGCGCCGCAGCTCGGAGATGTCCTGCCCGATGATGAGGATGCTGCCCTGACCGTTGCCGCCGTCCACGAGGCGTGAGCCATTCCACAGGAACGACCGCCGGCTGCCGTCCGGCATCGGCAGGTCGATCTCGCGCTCCCGCAGGGCGTGGCCCTGCCGGATGCTGGCGAAGTCGGCCGCAACGGGCTCGCGCCAGGCCTCCGGGACCAGCGTGCCGCTGAAGTCGCTGTTCAGCACCTCGGTCCGCCGCCGGCCGAAGAACGCCTCGGCGGCCCGGTTGAACTCGACGATGCGTCCCTCGTCGTCGACGACCACGATGACGCTGCCGGCCAGCTCCACGAGCGAGCGGTACCGGTCCTCGCTCGCGCGCAGCGCCTGCTCGGCGCGCATGCGCGGCGTGACGTCGATCGTGATCCCGCCGATGAGCTCGCCCCCGCCGTCCTGTGTCACCGGAAACTTGAGCGTCGTCCACCAGTGCGGCGATCCGTCCAGCCCGGGCCCCATCTCGGTGAGCTCCATCGGCTCGCCGGACCCGAGCGCCTGGAGATCGCTCCCGTGGAACCGGTCGGCCGTCGCCTTCGGCCAGAGGTCGTAGTCGGTGCGCCCGAGCAGGGCCTCGACCGTGGACTGGAACTGCCGGGCCCACGCCTCGTTGCCGAACACGTACCGGCCGTCGGACGTCTTCATGTAGGCGATCGCCGGCGAGAACTGCATGAACGCCCGGAACCGGGACTCCATGGATCGCTGGTCGGCCTGCGCCCGCTGGCGCTCCTGCACGAGCGAGGCCAGGATGAGGGCCGTCACCGACACGACGGTCATGAAGCCGGCGAGCAGCAGCGCCTCGCTGCGGCTGATCGCGTGCACGAACGGGCCGAGACCCCGCGCACTCCCCGACAGGGCGAGGGTGCCGAGCACGGCGGTGACTGCGGTCACGCCGGGCTGTCCGAAGCGGAACGCGCTCCACACCATGAGCGGGAAGCTCAGGTACGCGACCGGCAGGACGATGCTCGCCGGCCAGGTCGCTTCGGCGAACACCAGCGTCCCCACCAGGAACGCGGCACCGAGCAGCGCGGCGAACTCAACCCGGCGCCGCGCGCCCTTGAAGTGCACCCGCTGTCCGCCCCAGACGAGCAGTGGGGGCGCGACGACGGCCATGCCCAGCACGTCGCCGATGAAGAACACGACCCATGTCAGGGCGTACTGATCGGACGAGCGTCCGGTCGCCGTCGAGAGATTCCAGGCGCCGATCGCGGCCGTGACGGCGCCGGCCGCCAGGGCCCCGAGGAACAGCCGGATGACCGAGCTGACGGATCCGAGCGCCCGGTCGAACCTCCCGCCTCGTTCGATGATCACCGTCGCCAGCAGCGCTTCGCACGGGGCGTAGATCGCGGCCACCACGGCCGACCACACGATGGCGTCGGTCAGGTACGACGCGATGAACGCGCCGACGGCAATGGCGGGCCATCGATTCCGGCCTCGCAGGAGCAGCACGGCGAGCGCGACGCCGGAGGGCAGCCAGATCCAGCTGGCGCCGTGTGCCGTGAACGGAAACACGAGCCGCAGGACGCCAAAGACGACATAGGCGGCAGCAATGACGAGGAACTCGGCCGCGGGCGCGAGCCGGCGATAGGCGACAACGGAGGCCACGATCGACCACCATCATAAGTCGGGTTTCAGGCGATCCGGCCGACCGTCTGCACGATGTTCGAGGGAGGCGTCGCCGGCGGCCTCCAGGAGGGCCACTGCCCGGATCAGCTCTCCGACCGACCACGCCTGGAACGGACAGCCGCGCGGCGTGAACGGCGGCTCCGCATCCGCGATTTCGGAGACGTGATCGTAGCCCGCGTCGTCCAGGTGTGCCAGCAACGGCTGCACGAGCTCGCGGGCTGTCGCGCGGGCCGCGGTCCGGTCTTCGCCGGTGCGGATCACGGCATCGACGAGCGCGCCAATCAGCCACGGCCAGGCGGTGCCCTGGTGGTACGCGGTGTCGCGGCTCGCGATGTCGCCGGCATAGTGCGGGCGATAGCCCGGCTCCGACGGCGCCAGCGACCGCGGGCCCAGCGGCGTCCGCAGCTCGCGGAGCACCGTCTCGACCACGCGCCTGGCGCGGTCGCCCGTCAGGAGCGCGAGCGGCAGCCCACCCACGGCCAGCAGCTGGTTCGGCCGGAGCAATCCGTCCAGCCGTCCGGGCACGTGGTCCGCATCCACCACGTCGAAGAGGCAGCCGCGCTCGTGATTCCAGAACCGGCTCTCGAAGACCGCGCGCGCGCGTGCCAGGTCGGCCTGGCGGCCGGGGCTCCGGCGTGCAGCCGAGGCGAGCGCATTGATCCAGAGCGCCTGTACCTCGACGGGCTTGCCGACGCGCGGCGTCACCGCCCGGTCGCCGGCCCTGGCGTCCATCCACGTCACCTGGATCCCCGGCACTCCACACGCCAGCAGGCCGTCGGCGTCCATGCGGATGCCGTAGCGCGTGCCCGCCGCGTACCCGTCCACGATCGCCAGGACCGCGGCGTCGAGACGGCGGCGGTCGCCTGCGTTCAGCGGGACGGCGGCCCGCTCGCACGCGTCGAGGAGCTCGTCGACGACGATCACGTACCAGAGCGAGGCGTCAACGGCGTTGAATTCCGGCGCGCCGCCGGCGTCCGGAAAGCGGTTCGGCACCATGCCTTCGGAGACCCAGCCCGCCCACTCCATGAGGATCGCCCGCGCGTCGTCCAGCCGCCCGGTGACGATCGTCAGCCCGCGCACCGCGATGAACGTGTCGCGGCCCCAGTCGGTGAACCACGGGTACCCGGCAATCACCGTCCGGCCCTGGCCGCGTCGGACGATGTATGCGCCGGCGGCGCGGGCGAGCCGGGAGCCGAGCGCCGCACGTCGGCCACGCTCGGACTTGCGCAGCGCGGAGGCGGCCACGGCCAACGGCCGGGCGTCGTCCATGGCCGTCGAGTCGGTGCTGAACAGCAGGTGCGCCGGGGACGTGCCCGCCAGCTCCAATGCGAAGACGCCGGGCGATGCGAGGTCTTCGCAGGCCTCGAGACCACGCTCGGCCTCGGCGGTGTACAGGAAGTGGCGGTACCAGAGCGGCTGATGCCGGTAGTCGCCCTCGGCGCGGACATGGATGGCGGGCACGCCCGGGTACGAGCGCCACACGAGGTGGCGTCCTTCAGCGGCCGGCGCGAATGCGAACGCGCCGTTCTCGTGGTGGAGGGCGTGGTAGTCGCGTCCGGCGAGAAACGGCCGCGCCTCGAGCAGGGCCGTCCCCGTTCCGCCCTCCCGTCGCCAGGAGAGCAGCACGGCAGGGCAGCCACGAGGGACGGTGATCTCGTGGACGATGCGCGATCCGTCGGGGAGCGTCCAGGTCCAGGTGGGCCAGGGGTCGGTCGTGAACGACGCGATCCGCGTCGCGCCGTCCGGATACTCCACGCCGGGCTCGTACCGCTCGCTCGTGAGTGCCACTCGCGCGCTGCCGAGTGTGATCCACGCCTCGACGCCGCTGACGAGGACCATCCGGCCCGTTGGGGGCGTGGCCGCCGTCAGCAGCAGGGCGTGGTAGCGCCGCGTCCGGATGGTGGACGTGGTTCCCGAGGCAAACCCGCCGAGCCCGTCGGGCTCGAGCCATTCGATCGTGTCGCTGATGACCGCAGGCATCCGGGGGATGCGATGATAGTCCATGAACATTCGCGACTGCGTCGTCGTCATCACCGGCGGCCGGCGGATCGGCCGGACCGTGGCGCGCGAGCTCGCCGCGCGCGGCGCCGACCTGGTGCTCAGCTACCGCGGGTCCAGGCAGGAGGCGGAAGACACCGCGGCCGACGTGCGGGCCCTGGGACGACGAGCCGTGGTCGTCAAGGCGGACGTGTCGCGGGCGGACGACTGCGACGCGCTGGCGCACGCGGCGGACGAGGCGCTCGGCCGGCTCGACGTGCTCGTGAACATGGCCTCGATCTACGGATCGCGTCCGTTCGACACGCTGACCGAGGCCGACTGGGACCTCGATCTCGCCGTCAACCTCAAGTCGGCGTTCCTGTGCAGCCGGGCCGCCCTGCCGCTGATGCGCAGGGGCGGCGGCGGGCGCATTGTCAACTTCGCCGACTGGCTGGCGCGAAGCGGCCGGCCGGGTTATCCCGGCTTCACGTCGTACTACGTCGCCAAGGCCGGCATCATCGCCCTGACCGAGGCGCTCGCGCTCGAGCTCGCAGGCGACCAGATCCTGGTGAACGCGATCGCGCCGGGGCCCATCCTGGCGCCGCCTGACTTGAGCCTCGAGGACGCGCAGGAGGTGGCGGCGGCGACACCCGTGGGCCGCTGGGGCGGCGCGATCGAGATCGCGAAGGCGGTCATCGCGCTCGTCGAGTCGGACTTCATCACGGGCGAGACGATCCGCGTGGACGGCGGACGCCACGTGAAATAGCCCGGGGGACGGTGAGCCACACATGACGAGGAGCGAAGAGAGCCGGCGGCTGGAGGAGGCTCGCGCGCAGAGCGCGGACTGGAAGCGATGGGGTCCATATCTCTCGGAGCGGGCCTGGGGCACGGTGCGCGAGGACTACAGCCCGTTCGGCACGGCCTGGAGCTACTTCCCGCACGACCATGCGCGCTCGCGGGCGTATCGCTGGAACGAGGACGGCCTCGGCGGCATCTGCGATCGGCACCAGGTGATCTGCTTCGCGGTGGCGCTGTGGAACGAGCGCGATCCGATCCTCAAGGAGCGCATGTTCGGCCTGTCGGGCGAGGAGGGCAATCACGGCGAGGACGTGAAGGAGTACTTCTTCTACCTGGACAGCACGCCCACCCATTCCTACATGCGGTACCTGTACAAGTACCCGCAGCGGGCCTATCCGTACGAGCAGCTGCTCGAGGAGAACCGGCGCCGCGGCCGTGCTGACCCGGAGTTCGAGCTGCTCGACACGGGCATCTTCGACGACCAGCGCTACTTCGACGTGTTCGTCGAGTACGCGAAGGCGGCCCCGGAAGACATCTTCATCCGCATCACGGTCGAGAATCGAGGTCCCGACGCGGCGCCGCTCCACGTGCTGCCCACCGCCTGGTTCCGCAACACCTGGTCGTGGAGCGGCACGGGCGTGCACCCGGCCATGGTCGCGCTCGGGCGCCCGCCCGCGGGCGCGTCGGTGGTGCAGATGTCGTGCACCGAGTACGGCAACCGCTGGCTCTATGCCGACGGGGCCCCCCCGCTGCTCTTCACGGAGAACGACACGAACACGGAGCGGCTCTATGGCGTGCCGCGGGACGGTGCGTTCTTCAAGGACGGCTTCAACGACCGGGTCGTGAACGGCCGGCTCGACGCGGTGAATCCGGCGGAGGAGGGGACCAAGGCGGCGGCACACTACCGGGTGACGGTGCCGGCTGGTGGCCGGGTGGAGCTGCGGCTCCGGCTGAGCGATCGCATGCCGGGCGAGCTGACGCCCTCCGGCGCCTTCGAGGAGTTCGAGGCGACGTTCGCGGGGCGGATCCACGACGCCGGCGAGTTCTACGCGACGGTGATCCCGCGCGAGCTGTCGGCGGACGCCAAATCGGTGATGCGCCAGGCGCTCGGCGGGCTGCTGTGGTCCAAGCAGTACTACCACTACGTCGTCCAGCAGTGGCTGGACGGCGACCCGGCCCAGCCGCCGCCGCCCGAGTCGAGGCGGGAGGGGCGGAACCACGAGTGGACGCAGCTGTACAACGCCGACGTGCTCTCGATGCCGGACAAGTGGGAGTATCCGTGGTACGCGGCGTGGGACCTCGCGTTCCATTGCGTGGCGCTGGCCCTGGTGGACGGCGAGTTCGCGAAGCGGCAGCTGACGCTGCTCCTGCGCGAGTGGTACATGCACCCGAACGGCCAGCTGCCGGCGTATGAGTGGGCACTCGGCGACGTGAATCCGCCCGTGCACGCCTGGGCGGTCTGGCGGGTCTACAAGATCGACCAGAAGCGCCGCGGCCACGGCGACCGGCGGTTCCTGGAGCGCTGCTTTCACAAGCTGCTCCTGAACTTCACGTGGTGGGTCAACCGCAAGGACGCCGAGGGCAACAACATCTTCGAGGGCGGGTTCCTCGGCCTCGACAACATCGGCGTGTTCGACCGGTCGAAGCCGCTGCCGACCGGCGGCCATATCGAGCAGTCGGACGGCACCAGCTGGATGGCGATGTACTCCACCAACCTGCTCGCCATCGCGCTGGAGCTCGCGCGCGACAACCCGGCCTACGAGGACGTGGCGAGCAAGTTCTGGGAGCACTTCCTGTACATCGCCAACGCGATGAGCCAGCACGGCGGACGCGGGATCGATCTGTGGAACGACGAGGACGGCTTCTTCTACGACGTGCTGCACCTGCCGTCCGGGGAGCGCAGGCCGATTCGGATCCGGTCGATGGTGGGCCTGATCCCCCTGTTCGCGGTGGAGACGCTCGAGCCCGAGACACTGGCCAGACTGCCGGGCTTCATGCGCCGGATGCAGTGGTTCATCGACAACCGGCCGGACCTGACCGAGCACGCGGCCTCGATGGAGGTGCCCGGCCACGGGGAGCGGCGGCTGCTGTCGGTGGTCGAGCGGGACCAGCTCCGGCGCGTCCTGGAGGTCATGCTGGACGAGTCGGAGTTCCTGTCGCCCCACGGAATCCGGGCGCTGTCACGCCGGCACCTGGAGCACCCGTACCGAATGCAGTTCGACGGCATCGAATACAGAGTGGCGTACGAGCCGGCCGAGTCGGAGACGGGCCTGTTCGGCGGGAATTCGAACTGGCGCGGGCCAATCTGGTTTCCGGCGAACTTCCTGCTCATCGAGGCGCTGCAGAAGTTTCACCACTACTACGGCGACAGCTTCACGGTGGAGTGCCCCACGGGTTCGGGCCGCCACCTGACGCTCGCCGGGATTGCGGCCGAGCTGTCGCGGCGGCTCACCCGGATCTTCCTGCGAACGCCCGAGGGGCGCCGGCCGGTGTTCGGCGGCATCCGGATGTTCCAGGAGGACCCCCACTGGCGGGACCTGGTGCTGTTCCACGAGTACTTCCACGGCGACAACGGCGCCGGGATCGGGGCCAGCCATCAGACGGGGTGGACCGGGCTGGTCGCGAAGCTGCTGCAGCAGAGCGGCGAATAGCGGGCGGGCTTGGGGCACGGCGGGCCGTGTGCTAGCGTGAGGCGCATGGGTGAGGCCGAGCCCGCCATCGGCGGGGTGGACGAGCGGACGCTCGTGGCGGGGCTTCGGGCCCGGCGGCCGGAGGCGTTCGAGACGCTCGTCCGGACGTACACGCCTCGCCTGCTGTCGGTCGCCAGGCGGATGCTCGGGGGCAACGAGGAGGACGCGCGGGACGTCGTGCAGGACGCGATGCTCTCCGCGTTCCGATCGATCGACCGCTTCGAGGGCACGGCGCGGATCTCCACCTGGCTGCACCGGATCGTCGTGAATGCGGCCCTGATGAAGATCAGGACGCGGCGCCGCAAGCCCGAGGAGTCGCTCGAGCCGCTGCTGCCCACGTTCCGGGACGAAGGCGGCCACATGGCCGAGATCGCCGCGTGGGACGAGCCGGCCGATCGGCTCGCGGAACAGGAAGAGACGCGGCGGCTCGTGCGCGACGCGATCCTGGCGCTGCCGGAAGGATACCGAGACGTGCTGATCCTGCGCGACATCCAGGAGCTCGACACCGCGGAAACCGCAAAGGCGCTGGGCGTCACGGCCAACGCGGTCAAGATTCGGCTGCACCGGGCGAGGCAGGCGCTGCGCGCGCGCCTCGATCCTCATCTGCGGCGAGGGCGGCGATGAGTGAGCCTCCGCGCATGACCTGCCGGGAGTTCGTCGATTTCCTGATGGACTACCTGTCGAACGAGCTGCCCGACGGCACGCTCCGCAACTTCGAGTGGCACTTGAACGCCTGCCCGAACTGCGTGCGATACCTCGACAGCTACCGGGCCACCATCACCCTCAGCCGGACGGCCTTCGCCGTGCGGGAGGACGAGCCGCCGACCGAGGTTCCCGAAGAGCTGATCCAGGCCATCCTCGCCGCGCAGCGCGGCCTCTGACCCCCTCGAAATTTACGCGGCCGATATCCCGCCGTCACCCCGCCTTCACGAACGCCGCGTAGCCTGAAGTCGACTCAGGACTCAGCGTCCACGGAGCTGGCTGCATGATGCCCTTGTCGCATACGCCCGGTCCGGTTCTGTGCGATCCGCAGGTATCGATGTCCGACGGCCACGCCCGCACCGTCGACGCGCTCCTCGAGCGGCTGGCCCGCCGCGTGCGGGCCGAGTACCTGGAAATGCCGGGCCTCCAGCTGACGGCCGCCCAGGCCGCCCGCTTTCTCGGCGTGGACCACGCTCAGTGCGCGCGACTGCTCGGCGAGCTGGTCGCCGAAGGGTTTCTCTTCCACAGCGGCGGCCGGTACCTCCGGACCGGCTTCGTCTGAGCGCATGGCGTTGGCAGGCCTGAAGGCCTGCGCTACAGACGTGGCGTTGGCAGGCCTGAAGGCCTGCGCTACAGACGTGGCGTTGGCAGGCCTGAAGGCCTGCGCTACAGGTCCACAAAAATTCCACATCTAGTTCTTTCCTACTAGGCCGGGCGCGCGGTCCGCACTTTCCGGTCCACTACAATCGCCAGACGAGGCGCCGCGATTCGGTCAGGGGGCCGGCGGACGGGCGGCGCGGGGAGGGTGCGTGCGGGGGATGCGGGCGATGTCGGTCGTCGGGCTCATTGCGGCCTTCGTGGTCGCTTCGCTGCGGGTGCCGCTCCTGGCCGCCGGCGTCACGTTCTCGGACGTGACGAGGCCCGCCGGCATCTCGTTCGTCCACAACTCGGGACGCACCGGGAAGAAGTACCTGCCGGAGACCATGGGGGCAGGCTGCGCGTTCGTGGACCTGAACGGCGACGGCTGGCTCGACGTGGTCCTGATCAACGGACACGACTGGACGCCGAAGAGCCGTCCGACGCTGTCGGCGATCTACCGCAACAACGGCAACGGGACGTTCACGAACGTCACCGCCGGAAGCGGCTTCGACGTGGCGATGTACGGCATGGGCGTCGCGGTCGGCGACTACGACAACGACGGACGGGACGATCTCTACGTCACCGCGCTCGAGGGCGATCGGCTGTTCCACAACGAGGGCCGCTTCACGTTCCGCGACGTGACCAGGGCCGCCGGCATCTCGAATGCCAGCTTCGGCACGAGCGCCGCCTGGTTCGACTACGACAAGGACGGCCGGCTCGATCTGTTCGTCGCCAACTACGTGCAGTGGTCGGCCGACAAGGACCTGTTCTGCACGCTCGACGGCACGACGAAGTCGTACTGCACGCCGGAATCGTACAAGGGCACGGCGTCGAAGCTGTTTCACAACCTGGGCGGCGGCCGGTTCGAGGACGTGAGCGTGAAGGCCGGCGTCGCCGACCCGACGAGCAAGTCGCTGGGCATTGCCGTGCTCGACTACGATGCGGACGGCTGGCCCGACCTCTTCGTCGCCAACGACACGCAGCCGAACAAGCTGTACCGCAACAACGGCAACGGCACCTTCACCGAGAAGGGGGTGGCGGCCGGCGTCGCGTTCTCGGAGGATGGCGTCGCCCGGGGCGCGATGGGCGCGGACGCCGCGGACTTCGATCGATCCGGCCGGCCCCACCTGCTCGTCGGCAACTTCGCGAACCAGATGCTGGCGCTCTACCGCAACGAGGGCAACGGCCTGTTCGTGGACGAGGCGCCCACGTCCACCGTCGGGCGCACCAGCCTGCTGTACCTGGCCTTCGGCGTCTTCTTCTTCGACTACGACCTGGACGGCCTGCCCGACATCTTCGCGGCCAACGGCCACATCGAGGAGGAGATCGCGCGCGTGCAGCCGAAGGTGAAGTACGAGCAGACGCCGCTCATGTTCCACAATGACGGCAAGGGACGCTTCACCAGCGTCGGTGGCTCGATGGGGCCGGCGTTCAACGTGGCGCAGGTCGGACGCGGCGCCGCCTACGGCGACGTCGACCGCGACGGCGATCTCGACATCCTGATCAGCAACAATCACGGGCCGGCCCGGCTGCTGCGGAACGACGGGGGCAATGCCAACCACTGGCTCACCATCCGCACGGCCGGCACGACGTCGAACCGCGACGGCATCGGCGCCGTCGTCAGGGTCGAGACGTCGAGCGGCACCGAGTGGCAGACCGTGCACAGCGGGTCCAGCTACTGCTCCCAGAGCGCGCTGGCGCTCACCTTCGGTCTCGGCGGGGACACGACCGCCCGATCGGTCCAGGTCCTCTGGCCGAGCGGCGCGAAGGATCGGCTGACCGGCGTGGCGGCCAACCAGTTCGTGACGGTCCAGGAGGGGCGCGGCGTCGTGAAGTGAGCGCGCCCGGTCAGCGAGGCGCGCGCCCCAGGGCAATCCGCAACGGCTTCTCCACCTGGATGGGCCTGCCGTCGGCGTCCACCGGCTCGACGACCATCTCATATGCCGTGTTGCCGGCGGCGCCGGGCACACGCGTGGGAATCACCACGATCCCGTGGTCGCCCGGGTAGTAGGTGCGCCCCGCGGGTATCGCGGCCTCACCCAGCATCCTGTGCGTGCGGGCTTCCTGCCAGGTCAGGTGGAGCGCCACACGGCCCCGGCCGTCCGGGGTGGCGTCGGGTCCCAGCCAGATCGTCGTGCCGCGATTCTCGAGCACGATCGTGGCCGCATCGCCGGGCTCGAGCGGCTCCTCCGACGGCGCGAGTCCGAGCGACGCGCGCGAGGTGCCGGCCTCCGGGCTGTCGGGCGGCCAGTCGTCGGAGAACAGGTTCAGCGTGGCGATGCCGACCCCCAGCGTCCGCTGGTCCTGCTTCGTGTTCGGCCGGTACGGTGTGCTCTCGATCGTGATGTGCGCCGTCGCCGCGCTCAGCGCGTCGGCGGAGCAGCGGCCGAGCGGGAACGTCCGGTACCACGGCACCTGATCCAGCGGGCCGTCGTACAGCGCGCAGCCGTTGTAGGTGATGCGCAGCGGCGTGCCTCCGGGGCGTGTGGCGCGCAGTCCGATTCGCAGCGATCGGGGCGTGATGAATCCCGCGAGCGGCACGACGAGGCTGGCGTTGCCGTTGGTCCAGCGGTATGGCACCGGATGGCCTTCCCGCCGCCAGAGCCCGGACTGCGTGACCGACCAGTACTCCGCCGCGCCGCGCGACGCCAGGTTCACCCCTTCCGGCCGGCGATGCAGCGAGAACCCCTCGTCCAGGCGCACCTGGCCGCTGGCGTCGTTGATCACGAAGATCGAGATGTCGTTCCGGCCGGGCTTCCAGTGGCGCGGAGCCACGAAGGCGGTCCAGGTGCCCGGCGGTGCGACGTTCTGGCCGTAGGTCTCGGTCGTGGCACGGATCACGCCGTTCACGGCCACGGCCAGCCTGGCATCGACGGGATGGCCATCGCCGTCCACGACCTGTCCGCTGAGCAGCACGGGCAGGACCGCCGCATCGGGATTGAGCTGCGCGTAGCGGGCGGGCTTCGTCACGACGACCGTCACCTCGTCGGTGTCCCCCGTATCGAGGTCCGCGACGGCCCGGCCGATCAGCTCCTTGTGGGGGCTGATCTCGGGCGTCAGGTCGGGGCTCGTCGGCCGGCCGAACAGCTGCTCCCGGCGCGCGACGGCGTCGGCCCGCAGCGCCGCCAGGTCCTTCGTCTCGATCTCGATCGAGCGTGTGGCACCGACGTGCTGGATCCGCTTCGACGTGGGCCGCGGGTCGGCCGACAGGAGCGACCGCCCCTCGGGCGTCCAGGGCAGGCGGGCGCCGAGCACGTCGGCGATCGTCGGAAGCACGTCGATGCTCTGCACGTTGCGGTCGTCGAGTGCGGGCCCGTGCTGGCCGGGCCGTTTCACGAAGAGCGGCACGGCCATGATGTCGGGCAGCGTGCGGTCGTCGAGTCCTTTGAGCGGGTGGCCCGGACGGAAGCTCACGCCGTGATCGGCCGTGACCACGACCAGCGCCGCGTCCCAGAGCCCCTCGCGCTTGAGCTTCTCGACGATTCTCCCGACGAGCGCATCCACGAAGCCCACCTGGATCAGGTGGCGCCGATAGCCCTGCACGACCGGCCATTCCCCGGTCGTCCAGCGGCCGGTGTTGAAGAGGCCGGGGCTGTCGGGATCGTCGGTGAACTGCTGGCCGCTGGGCAGGTACATGTACGGCTCGTGCGGCAGCAGCGCGTGCAGGTAGTACAGCGTGGGCTGCGCGTCCGCGGCACTGATGCCGTCGATGAATGCCCGCGGCCCCACGCGGCGGTCCTGATCCCGCTCGGTCACCCAGCGTCGCTGCCACTGTTGTCCCCGGAGGAAGTTCTTCCAGTCCCGTGTGAGCGGCGGAAGCCGGGTGCGCAGGTCGTCGGGGAGGACGACGTGGAGGTACACCACGGCGGCGTCGATGGTCGTGGCCACGAGCGTGTCGGCCACGGACCGCTCGTTGGAGGGGCAGAGCCGCTCCGGGCACAGGTCCGTGATCGGTTCCTCGACCTCCATCCGGTAGCGGTCCCCGAGCAGCGTGAACAGGTTATTGGGGTAGTCGCGCGTGACGGGCAGCAACCCGGGCCGCGGCCGCCGGCCGGAGAGGATGGGCGGAATCGCCCAGCCGGTCAGCTCCGCGACGGTCGACGCGTTCCGGTACCACGTGGCGTCGGCGGCAAGTGCCGCAAAGCCCGGCAGCCGCCCGGCATCGAGCTGGCCGTCGCTCGTCATGAGCGAGGTGATCGGCAACTGGTCGAGGATCACGACGACGATGGGCGGCGGCGTCCCGGGAATCGCCACGGCCGCGGCCGAGGTCTGGTCCTTGCCGAGGTGCAGGAACCCGGCCATCGACGGGTGGAGGAGCAGGATGACCGGAAACGCGATCACGGCGGCTCCCAGGACCGTGAGAAACGTCTGCAGCGGCGTCCAGCGGGCGTATGCGGCGGCACACGCCATCCCCGCGGCACAGGCCACCGCGAAATGCGCCGGCCAGGCGAGCCAGGCGCTCTTCGCCAGGATCTGCGACCCGATGGCGGCGACCAGGACGGCGACGACGGTCAGGTGCAGGGCGCGCCCGAGTGCCGGGTTGAGGCGTCCCGCGCCGACCACGACGAGTGCCACGAGTCCCGGCAGCCCGATCGAGAGCACGGCGACGAAGGCGATCAGATCCGCCGGTCCGGTGCGGTGCGCGACGAAGAACTCGCGGTTCTGGCGCAGGACGGCGTAGACGGGCTCCGCGACGGCAAAGGACCAGAGAACGAGCAGGTGCAGGGCGGGTCGGAGGGCGGATGGCCGCGGCTCGTTCATCGAGGAAGGTCGGGCGGCCGATGCTGCCTGCCTGGCAGGAGGACGAGGGCGAAGAGGAAGAGCGCCAGCGTCGCGAATGCGAGATAGCCCGTGCCGACGCCATCGGGGTCGAAGCCCAGCGCGCCGAGCGAGACGCCCTCGAGCAGCGTCACCATGACCCGGCGCAGCAGCCCGCCGGCCGGATCGTACAGCGCGGCGAGCACGACGAACTTGAGCAGGAACGACCCGCCCAGGATCACGGCCAGGCTCCTGAGGAGCTGCCGCCGGTCGGGACCGACCGCCAGCGTGTTCCAGAGAAGCAGCAGAAAGAAGCTGGTGAAGACGAACGCGAGCAGGCCGCGTGCCGGTGTCAGCAGCGTGAACACCTGCGCCGCGGCCACGAAGAGCGCGACGAGCACCGTCGTCCCCGAGGCGTTCTCCAGCGCGGTGCGGCGCGTGCCGGCGAGGCGGTCCGGTGCGAGGGCGCCCGCCCGGATCAGCGTGGCGACGAGGAGCACGCCCAGCACGAGCGACACGAGCGACGGCGGCACGAAGCCCAGGCGGCCGCCCGCCGCCACGCGCACGCCGCCCACCGCGGCGACGGTCAGGAGCACCAGCGGCAGGGTGAATGCCTCGCGGCCGACGGGCAGGTCCCGCGCGGCCACCCGCGGCCGCGCCAGGCTGCGATCGGGCGGGAGCGCGCGGCGTCCGCGGCGATCGGTCACGGGCGGTCTCTCAACAGGCGCGTCGGGTTGAGGTCCGACAGCTGCAGATGGGTGCCGCGATCGAACTCGGCATCGAGCTCCTCGGCCGTGTGGATCTTCAGGGTCGGATCGTCCACGGTGATCGAGCCGCCCGGCGCAATCTCCCGCGCGTGCGCGAGCGTCGCCTTGCCCGCCCGGTAGAGGGCATCGTCGCTGTACAGGCGTCCCCAGCCCTGACGCAGGTAGGTGTAGGCGGTATAGAACTGCACGCGGGGGTCGCGTCGCGCCGGGTCGGCCTGTGCGAAGGCGTCCCGCGCTTCCACGAACTGGTCCTGCCTGAAGAACCGCAGCCCCGCCTCGAGCCGTGCCTCGTCGATGCGATAGGCGCCGACCGAGGACGTCAGCGTTCCCCGCATCTCGGTGACGTTCGCGGGCTGGCTCACGTAGATTCGGACGATGGCGGCGGCGTAGAGCAGGCTCACGGCCAGCCCTGCCGCCCGTAGAGACGTCGCCGACATCGCCGACACGGTACCACAACCGGCCCGACCACAACCCGTAGCGTCCCGTCCCCGCCCCGAGCGGATTGGGGACAGGCCCCGATTCCCACGGGCGACGGGGACAGTCCCCGATTCCCGTGGGGAGTGGGGACAGTCCCCGATTGGGGGCGCAAAAAAAGGCGCGGTCCCGGGAGGGACCGCGCCTCGAGGCAGGGGGCCGAAGCCCGGACCGGCCTAGAACTCGTAGCGGATGGCGAACTGCATGCAGCGGCCGGCGCCGCCGTCGCACGTCGCGAGCGAGCCGTTGTAGGTGCCGAACGTCGTCGCCCGGTCGGGGAACATCGTCACGTTCCCGACGTCGAAGCGCGGCGTGTTGGTCAGATTGAACACGTCCCAGCGGAACCGGACCTTCTGGTCGTTGGACCAGGGCATGGTCCAGGCCTTGGACGCGCTCAGGTCGATGGTGAAGTAGCCGTCGCCGCGCAGCACGTTGCGCAGGCCCGACTCGCCGGGGTAGTCACGCCGGAAGAAGTCAATTGCGCTCGACGGATCCGTGAACGGGCTCGGCAGGCCATTGACCTCATCCTTGGTCGTCCCGAGCGGCGGGAGGGCGCCTGGATCGACCAGCGACGCGTTGCCCTGCAGGTTCCAGTTCGTGGCCCAGCAGGACCGGCAGTTGAACACGTTGAACGGGAAGCCGCTCGTCCAACGCCAGAGGCCGGCAATCGACCACTCGCCGATGACCGCGTTCACCCAGCCGGGCACGTCCTTGCCGATGGGCTTGCCGTGGCCGAACGGCAGCTCGGCGATCCAGTTCACGTTGATCTGGTGCCTGATGTCGAAGTCGGAGTTCGAGGTACTGCTGTTCGGGGTCCCAGGTGTTGATGAGGAAGCCCGTGTACCCGCCGTTGTCGAACGTGGTGAAGAAGCTGCCCCGCTCGACCGCCGAGCCCTGGTCCATCGAGTGGGCCAGCGTGTAGTTGACGTCGAACTGGTAGCCGTGGCTCCAGCGCTTGCGGAGTGTGAGCTGGAGGGCGTTGTACTGCGAGTGGGCCACCGAGCTCATGGCGCCGAGCGAGTCGTACTGCTGGTTGAAGTAGGTGTACGCGCCGGTGTTGGCACAGGCTGGGAAGCAGAACTCGTCGGCGACCCAGAGGGCCGTCATCCAGTCCGGCTCGTTTTCCATGAACCACTCCGCCATGTTCTGCGTCGCGCTGTAGTTGCCGCCGAACTCGAGGGGATCGCCGGCGGCATCCGGGAACACGTTCTCCCAGTAGGGAATCGGCGCAATGCTCAGCGGATCGCCCGAGGCGCGCGCCGCGTCGATCAGCTGCCTGGCCGCCGTGAAGTAGTCCATGCCGGTCTTCGGGTCCGTGAAGTTCGCCGGCATCATCAGGTCCCGCCGGATCAGCTGATGCCGGCCAGTGCGCCCGACGTAGGCCCCCTCGAACGAGTAGTCACCGCCGAGCTCGCGCCCGACGACCACGTTGTAGGTGTGCGAGTACGGCGTGATGATGGAGCTGTCGAGGGCCGACGTGATCTGGCCCGAGAACGGTGGCGGCGTCTGCGGGAATCCGCCCGGAGGGGCCTCCGGCAGCGTGCTCGGGATCTGGTTGATTCCCGTGAAGCGGATGTCGCGGTTGTCCTCGTTGTTCGCGTTGACCGGCGAGGAGAGCTGCGTCGAGAGGCCGAAGGAGCCGACCTGGTCGAAGCGCGTGGCCAGCGCCTGGCCGATCCGGTCGTAGACGAGCGAGTAGCCGCCCCTGATGACGAGCTGGTCGTTGCCCGTCAGCCAGCCGAAGAAGCCGCCGTCGGCGTGCGGGGTCCATGCGGCCGCGAACCGCGGCGCGAAGTTGTTCTTGTCCCACGCGTAGAAGCCCGGCTTGTTGTTGGCCTGGCCCGCCAGGTCGAAGCCGATCAGCGGCAGCGAGTTGTCCGGGACGCCGGCGGCCATGTTCGCCGCTCGCTTGGCGAGCAGCTCGCCGAGATCCACGTCGGGAGCCACCTGCTGGCCGTTGACCTCCCACGGCGGGGAGAACAGGCTATAGCGGAGGCCGGCGGTCAGTGTGAGGCTGCTGCCGAGCTTCCAGCTGTCCTGCGCGTAGAACTCGTACTCGTCGGACCCGTACTTGCGCGTCACCGGGTCGCCTACCGGCACGATCGAGCCGTCCACGTTGTAGTTGGCACTGAGATCGGTCTCCGACACGATGCCGAGGATCGGGGCGAAGCTGTCCGCGAATGTCGCCTGGAACGCGCTGGCCACGGCCGGCAGGGCCGCGCAGGCGGCCTCGGTCCCGGGGCATGCGTTGCCCGGCGCATAGCGGCGGCCGACCCCGGCCATCCACGAGGCGTTCGTCACGCCGTCGTTGAACGAGAAGGTGTTGTCGTACCGCGGCACGCGGGTGAAGCGCAGGTTGGTGCCGAACTTCAGCGTGTGCGACCCCTTGATCCAGCTGAAGTCGTCCACGAAGTTGTGCGTCGGGGTCGTTCGGCCGAACGTGGGCGTCAGGGCCTCGAAGTCGTCGATGAACCGGAAGCTGACGCGGCTCTCCGTCTGCAGGCCGATGCTGTCCTCGACGATATCCGTGTAGCCGTATCGGAAGGTGTTGACCTTGTTCGAGGACAGCACCCAATCGTGGCCGATGGCCACGCCGCGGCTTTTCACCTTCTGCGTCTGGTTCGGCGCCTGGCCGGGGAACTGCTGTACCGAGACGACCGCATCGTCCTGCACGTTGAAGCGGCCGAACAGACTCTGACCTGAGCTCGCCCGGTAGTCGACCCGGCCGATGTAGGTGTTGAACCGGTTCTCGAGGGGCGACGCGAAGCGGTAGCCGACGATGTTGTAGCCGTCGGTGCCGGGGTCGTTCGGGTGCGGATACTGGTTGAAGATGGCGGCGACATCCTGGCTCGGACCGAGGTGGAGCGGGTCGATGGCCGTGAGCTCACCGGGCGTCAAGCCGTGGTACCCGGCCGGGATGTTGTGCGACTGCGTGAAGCCCTGCACCGTAGTGGCCGGGCACGCGCCCGGACTCTCGCAGCCGTACACCAGCACGCCGTCGCGCATCGTGTCCGACGGCACCGAGCGCAGGACCGGCGACTCGGACGACTCCTGCAGCCGCTCGTAGTTGCCGAAGAAGAACAGCTTGTCCTTCGCGATCGGACCGCCCACCGCGCCGCCGGCGATCTTCTTGTCCAGCTTGGCTTTCTCCTGGCCGGAGAGCCCCAGGAAGTATTCCTTCGACGAGAACTTGGTGTCGCGCTCGGTATACGTGCCCGACCCATGGAAGCTGTTCGTGCCGCTCTTGGTGATCAGCGAGACCTGCGCCGCGCTCGAACGGCCGGTGTCCGCGCCGTAGTTGCTGGTGGTGACGCGGAACTCCTGCAGCGCGTCGGTCGTGACGCGCAGCGCGCTGGAGTAGGCCGTCCCGAACTGCGGGTCGTTGACGTCGACGCCGTCCAGGGTGACGTTCGACTGGTCGGCACGCGAGCCGCTGACCGAGCCGCTGCGCGGGTCGGTATTGGTGGTGTTCGGCAGGTACACGGCGCCGGGCTGCAGGCTCAGGAGGCCGACCACATTACGAGCCTCGAGCGGCAGGGCGCGGACCTGGTTGCCCGTGATGACGTTGCCCATGCTCGCGTCGCTCGTGTTGAGCGGTGAGACGACGGAGGTGACTTCGACGGTCTCGGCCATCTGGCCGATTTCCATCGGCACGTCCATCTTCGTGCGGACGTCAACCGGGAGCGCCACATTGCTACGGATCGCAGTCCGGAAGCCGGTGAGCTCGATCTTGATGTTGTAGGTCCCCGGCGGCAGCGCCAGGAACTGATACCCACCCGAGGCATCCGATACGGTGCTGCGGGTCACCGCAGACGCCGTGTCCGTGATCGTCACCGTGACGCCGGGAAGCGCGCCGCCCTGCTGGTCGGTGACCGTGCCGTACAGCGCAGCCGTGCCGGTCTGCGCGTGCACGCCGACGGCAACGACGAACGCCATCACCAGCGATGCGAGCAGTCGTGTCCATGCACCAGACAACTTCACCACCCACCTCCATGCCGGGTTGTGGTGCCCCGGCGTTCACAAAAGCAACGGCTCTGTCGAGCCAAGCCCCGTCGCCGGATCGTTGAGGACGAAGGTCCGAAAACGGGGTTCAGGGGAAGGAATTGCTGTAGATTAGCCCGCTTACGCTCGAAGTCAACTGCTTTATCCGACTGGTCAACCCACAATTCTGCATCCAGTCCCTTCTCGTCGCCGTTCAAACTCTTGGATCGCATCTGGGCCCGGAGAGGCCGTTGCGGTGACGAACGTGGTGAGCCGTGGCCAACGGGATGGCAGACGGCCGCCAGTCCGTGACGAGCCGCACGATGACGTGACGAGTTCCTGCTGAGCCGCTCTTGACACGCAGCCGGGCCGGTCGCTAGCGTGGCGCCAATGCTGGTCTCGAGCGTGTGGGTAGGCGCCCTGTCCGCGTTGTGCACGTGCACGGGACTGGCGCTCGTCCGACGGCTGCCTCGCACCGATCGGCATCGCGGCCTGTTCACGATGGGCGCGGCCGGACTGGCCCTCTTCATCGTCATCGAGACCGGCTATCAGGCCCTCGGAACGGTGGAGCTCGGTGCGGTCAGCGACGCCCCGGGTGCCCTCGCGCTCAGCGGCGGCCTGATGCTCACCGGCCTGCTCTTCGGGCTGGTGGGCCTGGCCTGGATCGAGACCCGCCGCGGCGAGCCGGGCGCCGAGGTGCCGCAGCCGCTCGACGTCGCCATCATGCTGGCCGCCGGCATCGGCCTCCACAGCTTTGCCGAAGGCCTGACGGTGGGCCAGTCGCTGGCCACCTCGCTCAACGGCCTTGGTCTGCTCTTCCTGCTTGGCCTCGCGGTCCACGGTGCGGTGGACGGCGCGGCCGTTGCCGCACCCGTGGTCGGTCAGCCGATGCCGCCCGCGCGCCTCCTGCTCCTGGCCGCCATCGCCGCCGGACCCCCGCTCCTGGGCGTCATCATGGGCACGACCTGGGTGGGTCCCGGACTGGAACTGCTCGTCCTCTCGGTCGCCGCAGGCACCCTCGTCTACGTCCTGCGCGAGCTGCTGCGCGCGCGCCTCGAGAGCGTGGGAGCGGTCGCCGCGATGTGGGCACTCGCCGTGGGACTGCTGATCGGGCTCGGCACGGACGTGCTGACGGAGATGGGGCGCGCACGATCGCAGTTCGACGGGCCGATCCAGGCCTCCGTCTCCGCCCCCGTGATCGCCCTGTCGCCCGGTTCGCGGGACGATGACCTCAGCGCGCTATCCGGAACAACGCCGCCAACGCGCCCGCGGGGACGGGTCGCTCGACGGCCATCAACCCCGCGGCGGCCAGTGCCCGGCCGATCGCCTGCTCGGAGGTGACCCCCGCCGCGCGCAGTTCCCGCAGTCCGGTGTCGCCGTTCGACTTGCTCAGCTTCTCGCCCGCCGCGTTCCTCACGAGCCCGTGATGCATGAACGCCGGCGGCGCCTCACGCCCGAGCAGGCGGGCCAGCGCGATCTGCCGCCCGGTGGACGCATGCAGATCGAGTCCGCGGATGACGAGATCGATGCCGTCTGCCAGATCGTCCACCGTCACCGCGAACTGATACGTCCACTGGCCCAGGCGGTCTCGAACCAGCAGATCGCCACATTGCGCCGAGGGCTGCTGCGCCTGGGGGCCCAGCAGGGCATCCTCGAAGATCTCGACGCGGTCGCCCAGGCGCACGCGAATGCCACGGTCGGGCCCGGGCCCGAGGCCGCGCGCGCGGCAGTGCCCGTCGTACCTGATCTCGCCGTCCGTCGTGCCGCTCTCGCGCAGGATCCGCTGCCGCGAGCAGTCGCACCAGTAGGTGAGGCCCGCCTCGGTCAGCCGTGCCAGCGCCGAGTGGTAACGGTCCTCGTACGCGCTCTGCCGCGCCGCGCCCTGCCGCGCACGATCGAGCGGCGGCTCATCGGGCGCGAGCCCGAGCCACTCCAGGTCGTCCAGGATGCCCAGCTCGAACTCGGGCCGGGACCGCTCGCGATCGTGATCCTCGATGCGCAGACGGACGCACCCGTCGAGGGCGCGCGCAACGCCCCAGACATGCGCGGCGTTGACCAGGTGTCCGAGATGCAGGTGGCCGGTGGGGGAGGGCGCGAACCGCGTCGCCGGATGCGGCGGCAGGCGCCGGGCCAGCGCCTCGAGATCCAGATCGTTCACGTGGCAACCGGCACATCGGGCGCCGCATAGGACGCGGCAATCGGGTAGCGCCGCCCGACGCCGAACGCCTTGGCCGTGATCTTCAGGCCGGGCGCGGCCTGGCGCCGCTTGTACTCGTTCCGATCGATCCGGCGCACGACGTCGCGGGCGGTTGCCGCATCGATCCCGCTCGCGACGATGGCGGGCAGATCCTGACCGCGTTCGACGTACGCCTCGATGACGCGGTCGATGATCTCGTATGGCGGCAGCGTGTCCTGATCGGTCTGGTCCGGCCTGAGCTCCGCGCTCGGCGCCTTGACCAGCGTGGAGTGCGGGATGATCTCCCGCTCGCGGTTCACGTAGCGCGCCAGGTCGTACACGAGCGTCTTGGGCACGTCGCTGATGACCGCGAGGCCGCCGCACATGTCGCCGTAGAGCGTGCAGTAGCCCACGGCCAGCTCCGACTTGTTGCCGGTGGAGAGCAGCATCGAGCCCTGGCTGTTCGAGAAGGCCATCAGGACGGCGCCGCGGACCCGGGCCTGCAGGTTCTCCTCGGCCACGCCGAGCGTCCCGGGCAGCTCCGACGCGAGCGCGTCGAGGTAGCGCTGGAAGATGCCGTCGATCGGCACGACGCGGTAGTCGATGCCGAGGTTGCGCGCCAGCGCCGCCGCGTCGGTCAGCGAGTGGCCGGACGAGTAGCGCGCGGGCATCGACACGCCGGTGACGTGCGACGGACCGAGCGCCTCGGCGGCCAGGGCCGCCGTCAGCGCCGAGTCGATCCCCCCCGACAGCCCTACGACGACCGCGCGGAAGCCGCACTTGGCCGTGTAGTCGCGCAGGCCGAGCGCCAGCGCCTTCCACACCTCCTCCTCACGCGACTCGCTCACCCGGGGTGGGGTCGAAGTGGCCTCCAGCCGTCCTTCCGGCAGGTAGTCCACGAGCACGAAGTCCTCGGCGAAGTCCCGTCCGCGCGCCACCAGGGTGCCGTCGCCGGCACACGCGATCGAGTGCCCGTCGAAGATGAGCTCGTCGTTTCCCCCCACCTGGTTCAGGTAGAGGAACGGGCGGGCGTGGCGGATGGCCTGCTGGCAGATCATGTCGCGCCGAAGCGCCGCCTTGCCCACGAAGAACGGGCTCGATGAAATGTTCAGGAAGACGTCCACCCCGGCCCCGGCGAGCTCGGTGACCGGGTCGCGCCGGTACAGCCGGCGTGACCAGAACGTCGCGTCGTTCCAGACCTCCTCGCAGATCGTGAGGCCCAGGCGCACGCCCTTGAACGGGACGGGCACGGCCTGACCGCCCGGCTCGAAATAGCGGTCCTCGTCGAAGACGTCGTAGGTCGGCAGCAGGGTCTTGTGATGCGTGGCCACCACACGGCCGGCGTGGCAGAGCGCGGCCGCGTTGAACAGCGGCTTGCCCTCGCCCGCAGGGTTGGGATCCACGAAGCCCACGACGATCCCGAGCGCGTCGTCGGAGAGCGCAGCCACCCGATCGCGCTGGACGAGGTTCGCCTCGATGAACCGCGTGTGGGTCAGCAGGTCGCGCGGGGGGTAGCCGGTCGTGGCGAGTTCCGACAGCACCAGCAGGTCGGCGCCCGCGGCTCGGGCCCGGGCGGCCGCGCCCGCAATGCGCTCGAGGTTCGCGTCGAAGGCCCCGACGGTGAAATTCAGCTGGGCGAGGGCGAATCGCATGGCGTTACGAGGCATTGTACCGGCCCTGCCCCTCCACTTGACACCTCCTCCCGCGCCACCGCGATAATGTGGGCGGCTGACGCCGGTCCGCCCGAGCCCCAACAGTGAATCGAGTAGGTCGTTACGAGATCACCGAGTTGCTCGGCCAGGGCGGCATGGGCACGGTGTACAAGGCGTTTGACCCGCTGCTCGCGCGGATCGTCGCCGTCAAGGTCATTTCGACGCAGCTCAGCGGCCAGCCCGACCAGCGCGAGCGCTTCTTCCGCGAGGCGCGCGCCGCGGCTCAGCTCGATCATCCGAACATCATTACGGTCTACGACCTCGGCGAACAGGACGGCGCGCCGTACCTCGCCATGCAGTTCCTCGAGGGCCAGGACCTCGAGCAACGCATGCGCGCGCCCGAGGGGATGTCACTCGCGGCCAAGCTCGAGGTCGCGTTTGCCATCGCGAGCGGGCTCGCGCACGCGCACTCGTGCGGCGTCGTCCACCGGGACGTCAAGCCCGCGAACGTCTTCATCACCTTCGACGGCCTGGTGAAGATCCTGGACTTCGGTCTCGCACGCCTCGTCACCTCGGAGCTGACCCGCAGCAACGTCATGGTCGGCACGGTGAACTACATGGCGCCCGAGCAGCTGCGCAGCGAGAAGGCCGACCACCGCGCCGACATCTTCTCGCTCGGCGTGGTGCTGTACGAGCTCATCGGCGGCCGGCGCCCCTTCCAGGCCGACTCGTTCGCCTCCACGATGTACAAGATCCTGGAGGAAACCCCGGAGCCGCTCGAACGGCTCGCGCCGAACGCGCCTGCCGGCCTCATCGCCATCGTCGATCGCGCGATGGCCAAGTCGGCCGCGGATCGCTATCAGCTCATGTCCGATCTGCTGCGGGACCTGGAATCGGCCTATCAGTCGGTACTACGCAGCGAGCAGGGCCGCGACCTGCGGGCGACCGCGCGGCTGGCGCCTGGGGTCCGCCCGAAGTCCAGCCCGTCGGCCGCTCCCTCCGATCCCGACGCGCCCACCGTCGTCCGTCCGGCGACGCCCTCGCCGGAGTGGGTGCGGCCCCGGAGCCCACTGCCGCGAACGCCGTCGCCCGCGCCGGACGCGCCGACGCTGGCCCCGACGGTGCCCGTGGCCCTTCTGCCTCCCACTCCGCGGTCTCGGTGGCGGCTCATCGCGGGTGTGGCCGCCGCACTCCTGGCGGTGGTGATCGCGGGCGTGCTGCTGGTCGTAGGGGGGCGCACACCTCCGGCCGCCGAGCCCCCTGCGGTCACAGCGCCGCCCCCGACGGCGGGCGCGCCCTCGCCGACGTCCAAGGCCGGAACCGCGACCCAGGAGCCGGCCGCCACAAGCCATCCATCCCCGGCGGCTGCGCCCGCGCCTGGGGCGCGGTCCGAACCAGCGGCGCCGACGGAAGCGGCGGGCGCCCCGCGGGCCGAGTCGTCCGATGCCGAGCGCGCGCGCGTCACCCGCGCGGCCGCGGCGCTCCGGTCCTCGCGCGCCGACGCGGTCGCCGCCGATGCGCCGGCCGAGGTTCCGGAGCTGTTCGCGGCCGCCGACCGGCAGGCCGCCGAGGCCCGGACGGTCCAGTCACGAGGACGCCTGACGGAGGCGGCGGCGAGAATGGAAGCCGCGGCGGCGCTGTTCGACACGGCGCGTTCGACGGCCGCCAGGCAGGCCGAGGCCCGGGAGGCCGCACGCGCCGCGCAGGCGGCCCGCCGGGACGCGGCCGCGAAGCCTTCGCCTGCCGTGAGCGCGCCGGCGCCGCCCGCGGCGGCGGCCACTCCGCCGGTGGAACCGCCGCCGGCCCCCGCCCCGACCACGCCCGCGCCACCCCCGGCCGGAGCCACCGCGGCCAGGCCCGCGCCGGCGCCGGCCGCCGAGCCGCTCAACGTGCCGTCGGAGACGCGCGTCGCTCGTGATGCCGCCCTCGCGGTCCTCGGCCGCTACATCTCGGCGCTGGAGCACCGCGACATCGGCGCGCTGAGGGCGCTCTGGCCGGGGCTGGCCGGACGCGAGCGCGGGGCGCTCGAGGCCGAGTTCGCCAATGCCAGCTCCATCGAGGTCTCGGTCGACAGCCCGAAGGTCGACGTCACCGGATCGCGCGCGACCGTCAGCGGTGTGCGGCACTACGCGCTCAGGACCCGCGACGGCCAGAACCTGCGGAGCGAGACCCTGACCACGCTGGTCCTGCGCCGTGTGAACAACGACTGGCAGATTGAATCAGTGCGTCACCAGCCCGTGCGGTGAGCGCGGAGGACCCATGACTCGACAAGTGCTGCTCGCCTTCGCCCTGGTCGCCGTCACCTCGATGCCGGCCGCGGCACAACAGCGTCCACCGACGCTCGACCTGATTTTCCAGGACCTCTACGGACCGAACGGTCTGGTGGTGAACAGCGAGTCGGTGCTGCCCGACGGGTCCACTCACTCCGCCCATTTCAACAGCGACTTCCAGTCGAACTTCACCCAGTTCAACGTGGCGCTGGCCAGCCAGCTCACGAGCCTGCCCCTGCCCTCGCCGGCCTCCGGCTTCACGTACCGGTTCGACGCGTCGACCGGCACCTTCGTCCGATCGACGCAGAGCTTCGGCCCCATCCTCACGGATCGCGCCGAGACGATTGGCCGGGGCCGCTTTTCGTTCGGCTACAACTTCCAGCACTACTCGTTCGACCATCTCGAGGGGATCAGCCTGAGCCAGGTGCCGTCGGTCTTCCGCCACGACAGCTACGAGCTCGGCGGCGGACGCACCGATGTGGTGCGGACGAGCAACGCCATCGACGCCTCCATCGCCCAGTGGACAGGGGCCCTCACGTACGGGATCAGCGACCGCTTCGACGTGTCGCTCGCCGTGCCGGTGGTCCAGACACACCTCGGCGTGCAGTCGTCGGCGACGATCCTGCGTCTCGGCACAGGGCCCAACAAGCTCGTGCACTTCTTCCGGGACCCCGACGCGCCGGGCGGGCTCGGATCCGAGCGAACGTTCGAGACCGAGGGCTCCGCCAGCGGCCTCGGCGATTTGATCGTGCGCGTGAAGGGCGGCGTGCTGCGACAGGCCTCGCAGGGCCTGGCCGCGGGCATCGACGTGCGCCTGCCCACGGGCGACGAGCGGAACCTGCTGGGCTCCGGGGCCGCGGGTCTGCGGCCGTTCCTGGCCTACTCGGCGTCCTACCGGCGACTGTCGCCGCACGTCAACCTGTCGTACCTGTGGAACGGCTCGAGCGTGCTCGCCGGCGACCCCTCCACGGGCGACAAGGCCGACGTGCCGGATCAGTTCCAGTATGCCGTCGGCGCCGACCTCGGCGTGACCGACAAGTTCAGCGTGGTCGTGGACTGGCTGAGCCGCGAGGTCATCGACTCGCCGCGCGTGCGGCTCGACACGCTGCATCTGACCGGCCCGTACGGGTCCGAGGACGTTCCGGACATTGTCTTCGACCGGGGATCCTTCTGGACATCGGGCGCGGCGGTGGGATTCAAGTCCAACGTGGCCGGCCGTCTGCTCGTGGACTTCAACCTGCGGTTCACGGTGGGGGAGAATGGCCTCACCGATCGGGTCACGCCGCTGCTGGGCATCGAATATACCTTCTGACATTCCGGAATGCGGAATGCGGAATGCGGACTGCGGAATCAATGTGGAGTGGGGAATGGGGAATGCGGAATACGAGTCGAGCGTAGTGAGAGGAGAGCGATGTGCGGGTGCATGAACTGACCAGGGCCGAGTGCCTCGAGGTGCTCGGGCGGGCGCAGGTCGGACGGCTGGCCTGCACGCGCGGTGACGAACCCTACGTCGTGCCGATCTACATCTCGTTCGACGGACGCGATCTGTACGGCTTCTCGACGCTCGGCCAGAAGATCATCTGGATGCGCAGCAACCCGCGCGTGTGCCTCGAAGTGGAAGAGATCGCCGACGGGCGCCACTGGACGACGGTCCTGGCCTTCGGCCGATACGAGGAACTGTCGCGCCCTCACGAGGATCCCGGAGGGCTGGCCACGGCCGAGGCGCTCCTGGCGCGCCGCCCGGATTTCTGGCTGCCCGGCGCCGCCAAGGTCGGCACACACGAGCACGCCTCGCCGGTGCTCTACCGCATTGCCGTGGAGCGGATCACCGGCCGCCGCGCCGACCGCAGCTGACCCACAGTCCACATTTCACGTGGGCGGGGCAGACCTGAAGGTCTGCGCTACATGCGTGTGCGAGCGCCCTGGTGTAGCGCAGGCCTTCAGGCCTGCCGGGCGCGGGCAGACCTGAAGGTCCGCGCTACATACGTGTGCGGGCGCTCCGGTAAGATGTTCGGATGCGCTCATCCCGATTCCCGCCGATCGCTCTGGCCCTGCTGGCGCTGGCAATGCCCGCCGCGGCGCAGACCCCGCCGCTCACGCCCGACATCCCGCCGACCTTCGAGGCGCCCACCGCCGCGAATGACTACGTCCGGCGCGAGGTCATGATTCCCATGCGCGACGGCGTGAAGCTCCACACCGTCATCGTCGTTCCCCGCGGCGCCGATCACGCGCCGATGCTCCTGACCCGCACGCCGTACAACGCGTCGGGCCGCGCGCAGCGGACGGCCTCGCCGCACATGGTGGCGCTGCTGCCGGAGGGCGACGAGGTCTTCGTGAAGGACGGCTACATCCGCGTGTTCCAGGACGTGCGCGGCAAGTACGGATCCGAAGGCGAGTACGTCATGACGCGTCCGCTCCGGGGGCCGCTGAACGCGAGCGAAGTGGATCACTCGACCGATGCGTACGACACGATCGACTGGCTCGTGAAGCACGTGCCCGAGTCCAACGGCAGGGTCGGCATGCTCGGCAGCTCGTACGAGGGCTTCACCGTGGTGATGGCGCTCGTGCACCCGCACCCGGCCCTGAAGGTGGCCGCGCCGGAGAGCCCGATGGTGGACGGCTGGATGGGCGACGACTGGTTCCACTACGGCGCCTACCGGCAGACGAACTTCGACTACTTCATGGGCCAGACGACGGCGCGGGGCGCCGGATTGGCGCTGCCTCGGCAGGGCTACGACGACTACGAGAACTTCCTGCGGGCCGGGTCGGCCGGCGCCTTCGCTTCGGCGCACGGGCTCGAGCAGCTGCCGTTCTGGCGGAAGATCGAGGAGCACCCTGCCTACGACGGGTTCTGGCAGGACCAGGCCCTCGACCGGATCATGGGCGCGCAGCCGCTCACGGTACCGACGATGTGGATCCAGGGGCTGTGGGACCAGGAAGACATGTGGGGCGCGATCCACTGCTACCTCGCGGTCGAGCCGAAGGATGGGGCCAACGACCACAACTACCTGGTCATGGGTCCGTGGCGCCACAGCGGAGTCAACTACGACGGCACGACGCTCGGGCCCCTGCGATTCAAGGGCGACACGGCACTCCAGTTCCGGCGCGATGTGCTCGAGCCGTTCTTCGACCAGTACCTGAAGGACGGCGCGCCGAAGGCCGACACGCCGCCCGTCTTCATCTACAACACGGGGGAGAACCACTGGGATCGGCTGCCGTCGTGGCCTCTCTCGTGCGCGAAGGGCTGCCAGGCCGTCGCCAGGCCGCTGTACTTCGCCAGCGGCTTCGGCCTCTCATTCGACGCGCCCGCCCGTGGCGCCGGCGCGGCCGGCGGGTACGATCAGTACGTCTCCGATCCCGCCAGGCCGGTGCCGAACCTGCCGCGGCCGGTGCACTTCGGCGACAGCGAGGCCTGGCACCGCTGGCTCGTGACCGACCAGCGGTTCGTGGACGGCCGGCCGGACGTGCTGACCTACGTCACGCCGCCGCTGACCGCGCCGCTCCGGATCAGTGGCGCGCCCGTCGTGAACCTGGTCGCCTCGACGAGCGGGTCGGACGCCGACTGGGTGGTGAAGCTGATCGACGTGTACCCGGACGAGGTGCCGTCGCGCCCCGAGATGGGCGGCTTCGAGCTGCCGGTCGGGATGGACATCTTCCGCGGCCGCTACCGCGGGAGCTTCACGGCGCCGGCGGCCATCACGTCCGACACGCCGCTGACGTACCGGTTCGCGCTGCCGACGGCGAACCACGTGTTCCTGCCCGGCCATCGGATCATGGTGCAGGTGCAGTCCACCTGGTTTCCGCTGTACGACCGGAACCCGCAGCGGTTCGTGCCAAACGTGTTCCACGCGACGCCCGAGGACTACGTGAAGGCCACCATTCGCGTCTACCACGCGCCCGGCACGGCCAGCTTCGTCGAGATGCCGGTCGCGGGGGAGTAGCGCTGCGGCGAGGTGCTGAGGGTGCTGAAGGTGCTGGAGGTGCTGAAGGTGCGGTGCTGGAGGTGCCGATGGTGCGGTGCTGAAGGTGCGGTGCTGAAGGTGCGGTGCGGAAGGTGCTGATGGTGCTGTGCGGAAGGTGCTGATCGTGCGGCGCCTGCGCCTTTGGTACGATCGTCCTTCCGGAATCTTTGTGGTCACAAGGGATCTGGCTGAGTCGTGAGGCCGCCTGCGCGAGCCGCTGTTGGGAGTGGGCGGCCTGCCCGGCGGCGGGATGAAGTCGCGGCGTCCGGCTGATGCAACGCTCACGGAGTGGAGCGGACTGCAGGGCCCGAAGCGGTGCGAGACGATTCTGGGGATCACGGCCTGCCCAACGGCGGCGAAAAGATCGTCTTCCACATCAGGCGAGACGTGACGAAGGCGGTCGACACGGTGCGGAAGCAGGATCTATACCCACGCCAATTCCAGAAGGTTCGGTACGATCAGCACCTTCAGCACCTTCAGCACCGCCCCTTCAGCACCGCCCCTTCAGCACCTCCAGCACCCTCAGCACCCTCAGCACCGACAGGTGCCAGTTCATCCCCGCCTTGGTATCGCCTCGAACGTGCGCTCGATGTTGTCGACCATGGCCACGACCGACTCCACGCCCGCGTTGAGGTACTCCTCGCCCATGGCGGAGTTCGCCCCTCGGGCATCGCCCCAGGTGCCCGACTTCGTGGCCCAGTAGACCGAGCGCGGGTTCGAGAAGAAGAACGCCGTGTGCACGGGCGCCGAGTTCACCGTGAATTCAGGGAAGTTCGGGAACTCGGCGTTGGCCTTGTCCATGTCCACCAGATCAGGGTTGATGGCCAGGACGGCCGACGTCTCGGCCGCGTTCGCGTGCATGCCCTTCTCGAGGCTCGAGTACTTCGCCCGCACCTCCGGCGGCATTCCGTCCCAGTAGTTGATCGGATAGGCGCGCGCGTCCTCGGGCAGCCGCGACGCCGCGCTGGCGCACGCGTACGCCAGCGCGTACGTGTTGTCGTAGTGGCCGTTCAGGAACACGATCCGCTTGAACCCGGCTTCCCCGAAGGCCGCCGCGAGGTCCTCGATCATGGACATGAACGTCGGGATCCGCAGGTACACCAGGCCGGTGAACCCCACGTGCGGGTAGGACAGCGCGTAGTTCACCGGCGGCGCCACGACGGCACCCACCCTGGGGGCAGCGCGACGGGCCACCTCCTGCGGGACGAGGACATCGGTCAGGAGCGGTCCATGGGGCCCGTGCTGCTCGGTCGCGCCGACGGGGACGATGACGGTATGGTGATGTCGGAGGAATTCCTCCACCTCGAGCGTGGTCATCTCGCCGAGGAAGACGGTTGGCGGTTTCATGCGGGGGAGTATAACGAGGTTCACGGTTCACGGTTCCGGTTCACGGGTTCTCAGGTTCTCAGGTTCGGAACCCGCAGTGCGCGCGGGAGCACCCTGACGGCGAACTCCCGTGCGACGCCCAGGTCTTCGCCGTCGGCCAGCAGCGCGCTTCCGCCCTCCCAGGCGACGTGCGCAGCAGCGACCGAGGCGACCTCGAGCGCGCCGGCCGGCGCCGGCCGATGGCTTCGGAGGCTCGACAGGCTGCGCACGAGCCGCACGCGGGAGCCGGCCGGCAGCCACGCTGCCTCGAAGCGGCCGTCATCCGCGCGTCCGGCGACCGGCAGGCGGAGACCCGCGCCCAGCGTGGGCAGGTTCGCCAGGAAGAGACCGTAGAGCGGCCCGGTCACGACGCGCCGGCCGGCCTCATCGTCGAGCGTGAGGATCACGGGCGCGCCGAGGCGGCGCTGGAAGAGCAGCCGTGCCGCCGCGCCGATCAGGTACGTCCACTGGCCGAGCGCGCGTGCCGGACGCCGCCAGGGCGAGCCTGGCGCGAGCAGCCGCGCGGCATGGACCCCCGTCTCCGCGACCACGCCAAGCCCCGCCACCGTACACACCCGGTGACCGTTCACTTCGAGGAGATCCACAAGGCGGGTCCCCCCGGCGCTGATCGCCCGCAGGGCGGCCGCCGCATCGCCCAGCCCGATGCCGCGGCAGAAGTCGTTGCCGCTGCCGGTGGGGATGGGCGCGAGCACGACATCGGCATCGCCCAGCGCGTTGACGGCATGGTGCAGCGTCCCGTCCCCGCCCGCCACGACAATCCTGGACGCGCCGCTGCGAGCGAGGCCGGCCACGGCGCGGCGGAGTTCCTCGAGCGACGAGGGCCGGATGAAGTGCAGATCAACGGCGGGGAGCGCCGTGCGAACGAGACGCTCGACGCCGCCCGCCTCGCCCCGACCCGCCGGGGTCGAGACGATGACCGGGAGGGAGGACCACGGCCCGTGCGGCATGGGCCCGAGACGATAGCAGAATCAGGGGCCAGGGGCCAGCGAGAACCAGTGAACCCGAGAACCTCGAATATGATCCCTCCCCATGCCGATGCTCCGACTGCCCTACGACGCCATCGTGTCCGAGCTGACCCGCGTGCTCGTGTCCCTGGAGTTCGGGCCGGCCCGCGCGCGGCAGTCGGCGGGGCTGTTCGCCGACACCCAGCTCGACGGCGTCTGGTCGCACGGACTGAACCGCTTTCCCCGCTTCGTTCGGCAGATCCAGTCCGGCGCCGTGCAGGTGGACGCCGAGCCGGAGCTCATCACGCGCTTCGACGGATGGGAGCAGTGGGACGGGCGGTCGGGGCCCGGGAACCTGAACGCGGCCTTCGCCACCGATCGCGCGATCGCGCTGGCGCGCGCGCACGGCATCGGCCTGGTCGCGCTGCGCAACACGAACCACTGGATGCGCGGCGGCTCGTACGGCTGGCAGGCGGTCTCCGCGGGATTCGCGTTCGTCGGGTGGACCAACACCACCCCCAACATGCCGCCCTGGGGAACCGTGTCGCCGCGCCTCGGCAACAACCCCCTGATCGTCGCGATTCCGCGGGACCATCGCCCCGTCGTCCTCGACATGGCCATGTCCCTGTTCTTGTACGGGAAGATGGAGCGCGCCGTGCTGGCCGGCCAGCCGCTGCCGTACCCGGGCGGCTTCGACGCGGAGGGGCGGCTCACCACGGATCCCGCCGCCGTTCTCGAGAGCTGGCGTCCGCTGCCGGTGGGGTACTGGAAAGGCGCCGGCCTCGCGCTGGTGCTGGACCTGCTGGCGGCGCTCCTCGCCGGCGGCCGCACCACGCGTGAGATTGGTCTGGAGCGGGAGGAGACGGGCCTGTCGCAGGTCTTCCTGGTGCTGGACGTGGCCCGCCCGGCGGGTCCGGCGGCGGTGTCGCGGCTCGTCAGCGAGGTGATCGACGACCTGCACACCGCGATCCCCGCCGACGACGGCGCGGCGGCGCGGTACCCCGGCGAGGCGGTGCTGCGGACGCGCGAGGAGAATCGCCGTCTCGGCGTGCCCGTGGACGAGCAGGTCTGGGACGAGATCCGCGCGATGGGGCGGATCGCGACCGAGTCGCCTCCCTCATGGACGGGGGAATAGGTCCCCAGCCCCCCAGATCCCCAGCCCCCCAGATCCCTATTTCACGACCAGCGTGCCCTTCATCCCCGCCAGATAGTGCCCCGGGAACGAACAGAAGAACGTGTACGAGCCGGCCCTGGACGGGGCGGCGAACGTGGTGTCCACGGTCTCGCCGTTGCCCGCCAGCTTGGTGGCCACCAGCACCTTCGACTGCTCGGACGGCGCGACGTAGTCGTGGTCCTTCGCCTGTGCGGAGGCCGTGACGAACGCGTTGATGTCGCTGCCCGGCTTCAGCATCACGAAGTTGTGCGCCATGGCTATCTTGGGCAACTGGCTGACCGCCTTGAGGACGACGTGCAGCTGTTCGCCCGGCCTGGCGGTGATCGTGGAAGGCTCGTACCGGAACGCGTCGGTTCCGGTGAGCGTGACGGTGCGCGCGGCGCCGGCCGCACGCGGCGCGACGGGCAGGGACACCAGGCAGGCGAGGGCGAACGCAATAACGGCGAGCGGACGCATGAACGCGGCTCCTTTCGAGCGAAAAGTCAGAACCTACCAGAGGCCGAGCTGCAGCTTGGCCGCGTCGGACATCCGGTCGCGCGACCAGGGCGGATCGAACACCACGTCCACGCGCGCCTCGACCACGCCGGAGACCGCCGCGACCTTCTCCTCGACCTGGGACGGCAGCCACTGTGCGGCGGGACAGGCCGGCGCCGTCAGCGTCATGCGCACGCCGACGGCGGCGGACTGGTCCACGATGATCTCGTAGATCAGCCCGAGGTCGTAGATGTTGACGGGGATTTCGGGGTCGAACACCGTCTTGATCGCAGCCAGGACGGCCGGCTCGAGCTCGGCGGCCTTTGCCTCGTCGCGCACCATCCCCGCCGTCTTGAGCGCCCCGGGATCGGCCGGGGTCGAGGCGGAGGTGTCGGGCTGGACGACCGGCAGCGGTTTCATGCGGTCTGCCTCATTCCTCTTCGGTGACGGCGACCTGGGTGCTCGCGGCCACCGCGTTCTTCATCGTGTGCCAGGCGAGGCTGGCGCACTTCACCCGCGCGGGGTACTCGCGCACGCCGGCGAACACGGCCAGCTTGCCGAGCCCCTCGCTCGGTGCGGGGGCATCCGGCGGCGCGGTCACCATCGCGTGGAAACGGTCGAACAGCGCTTCGGCCTCCGCCACGGTCTTCCCCCGCACCGCCTCGGTCATCAGCGACGCGGACGCCTTCGAGATCGCGCAGCCGGACCCTTCGAAGGCGGCATCGGCGATCCGGTCGCCGTCCAGCGTCAGGTAGAGGGTCAGCCGATCGCCGCAGAGCGGGTTGTGGCCGCGGGCCATGCGTGAGGGGCGCTCGATCGTGCGGAAGTTCCGCGGCTTCCGGTTGTGATCGAGGATGACTTCCTGGTAGAGCTCCCTGAGATCGGACATCAGCCGAACACCTCCCGCACCTTGTGCAGGCCCTGGATCAGCCGGTCGATCTCCTCGCGGGTGTTGTAGAGGCCAATCGACGCGCGCACCGTCGCGGGGATGCCGTAGCGATCCATCACCGGCTGGGCGCAGTGCTGGCCCGTCCGGACCGCCACGCCCTCGGTGTCGAGCACTGTGCCGATGTCGTGCGGGTGCACGCCGTCCAGCACGAACGACAGCACGCTCGACTTCTCGGCGGCCTCGCCGAAGATGCGTACCCCCGGCACCGCCCGCACGGCGTCGGTGGCGTAGGCGAGCAGTTCCTGCTCGTGGGACGCCAGCGCGGCGCGGTCGAGCCCGCGCAGGTACTCCGCGGCCGCGCCGAACCCGATCACGCCGGCGATGTTCGGCGTGCCGGCCTCGAACTTGTGCGGCACGGCGTTGTACTCGGTCTTCTCGAACGTGACCGACGCGATCATGTCGCCGCCGCCCTGATAGGGGGGCATGGCCTCGAGGAGCGCCAGGCGCCCGTAGAGCACGCCCGTGCCGGTCGGCCCGTACATCTTGTGGCCGGAGAACGCGTAGAAGTCGCACCCCAGGGCCTGGACGTCCACCGGGAGGTGCGGCACGGCCTGCGCGCCGTCCACCAGCACGGTCGCCCCGGCCGCCTGTGCCGTCGCCACCAGCGAGGCCACGGGATTCACCGTGCCGAGTGCGTTGCTCACGTGGATGAGACCCACGATCTTCGTGCGCGGGCCGAGCATCCGCTCGAACGCCTCCACGTCCAGCTCCCCACGGTCCGTGATCGGCACGGCGCGGAGCGTCGCGCCGGTCTGGGCCGCCACGAGCTGCCACGGAACGATGTTGGAGTGATGCTCCATGCCGGTGACGAGGATCTCGTCGCCGGGCCCGAGGGTGCTGCGGCCGTAGCTCTGCGCCACCAGGTTGATGCCGTCGGTGCAGCCGCGCGTGAGGATCACCTCGCGGCGATCGGCAGCGTTGATGAACTGGGCCAGCGTCGTCCGGGCGCCTTCGTACGCGCGGGTGGCCCGCTCGCTCAGCAGGTGCGTGGCCCGGTGGATGTTCGCGTTGTCGTGCCGGTAGTAATGATCCAGCGCCTCGAGCACCTGGCGCGGCTTCTGCGTGGTGTTCGCGTTGTCCAGGTAGGCGAGCGGACGGCCGTGGACCACCTCCTCGAGGATCGGGAAGTCGGCACGGAGCCGGGTCACATCGAAGCGCGTGGCGGGTTCGGCGAGTTTCGTCATGGTAGTCTGGCCGATCTGGCCGATACGGCCGAACTGAAGCTCGGTCCTACCTACGATCGTACGGTCCGTCTCGACCGAACGCTCACAGTGCGTCGGCCGGGATGTGCTCCAGCAGCAGGCGCTCCAGCCGGGTGCGGAGCGGCTCGAAGGTCACGCGGTTCACGACGTCGCCCGCAAACCCGCGGATGAGCAGCTGCCGCGCCGTCAGGCGCGGAATGCCACGCGCCTGCAGGTAGAACATCGAGTCGGGGTCGAGCTGGCCCACGGTCGCTCCGTGCGTGCATTTCACGTCGTCGGCGAAGATCTCGAGCTGCGGCTTCGTGTTGATCTGCGCGGCCTTCGACAGCAGGAGCACCTTGTTGGTCTGCTTGGCGTCGGTCTTCTGCGCATCCTGCCGGACGATGATCTTGCCGTTGAACACGCCGCGCGACGCGCCGCCGAGGATGCCCTTGTACACCTCGTGGCTCCCGCAGTGCGCCTCGGCGTGATCGATCGTCGTGTGGTTGTCCATGAGCGTGTTGCCGTCGGCCAGGTACAGGCCGTTCAGCGTGCAGTCGCCGCCCGGGCCGGCGAGCACCGCGCCCAGGTCGTTCCGCACGATCGCGCCGCCCAGCGTGAAGGCCTGCGACAGAAACCGGGTATCGCGCGCCGTGCGGACCTGCAGGCTGCAGTAGTGATAGCCCTCCGGCCGCTCGAGCTGCACGCGGTAGTAGTCCACCCGCGCTCCCGGCGCACACGCGGCCTCGGTCACCGCGCACGAGAAGTGCCGGCCGCTGCCCAGCCCGACGTGCGTCTCGATCACGCGGCACTCGCTCTGTTCGCCCGCGACGATCAGCACCCGCGGGAAGCTCGCCGTCGGACCGGCGCCGTCGGTCGAGGCGAACACCAGGTTCACGGGCGACTCGATCGCGGCGCCCCTGGCGAGGGTCACGAGCGCCCCGTCGTCGAAGAACGCGGTGTTGAGCGCGGTGAACGCCGACCCGGCGGTGGACGCCAGCGCTCCAAGACGCGACTCGAGGGCGTCGGCAGCCCCGCCGAGGACCGCATGCGCCAGGCTCTGCACCGACAGCCCGGCCGGCAACGCACCCACGGACGACAGCGCCGGCGCGAAGCGCCCGTTCACGAACACCAGTTCGGCCGCCGCGTCGGGTCCGTACAGGTGCTCGCGGAGCTCGGCCGGCGCGACGGTCGCGTCGCCCGACGCGATCTCGAACGGCTCGGCCGCGATGGGACCCACGTTGGTGAAGCGGTATTCCTCGTCGCGGGTGGTCGGAAACCCGGCCTCCGCGAAGTGGCGAATGGCGTCCTGGCGGCGCGCATCGAGCCACGCCGGACCCGCCGGGCGGCGATCGGATACCGCCTCGAACCGGGTGACGTAGCGCTCGACGTGGCTCGCGCGGGTCTGCTCGACGGTGGACGACACGGTCAGCCCCTCGTTCCTGCGGCTGCCTGGTCCGTCTCGAGCCAGCCGTAGCCCCTGGCCTCGAGCTCCAGCGCCAGCTCCTTGCCGCCGGTCTTGACGATGCGCCCTTCGCTCAGCACGTGCACGACGTCGGGCACGATGTAGTCGAGCAGCCGCTGGTAGTGGGTGACGACGACGATCGCCCGGTCCGGACTGCGCAGCGCGTTCACGCCGGCGGCCACCGTCTTCAGCGCGTCGATGTCCAGGCCGGAATCGGTCTCGTCCAGGATGGCGAGCGCGGGCTGCAGCACCAGCAGCTGGAAGATCTCGTTACGTTTCTTCTCGCCGCCCGAGAACCCCTCGTTGACGGGACGGCGCATCAGCTCTGAGTCGATGTGCAGCAGCTGGAGACGGTCCTTCACCAGCTCCATGAAGTCCATCGCGTCGAGCTCTGGCTCGCCCCGGTACTTGCGCTGCGCGTTGAGCGCCGCCTTCAGGAAATAGGAGTTGTTCACGCCGGGAATCTCGACCGGGTACTGGAAGGCCATGAAGACGCCCTCGCAGGCGCGCTCCTCCGGCTCGAGGTCCAGCAGGTCCTTGCCCTTGAACGTGGCCGTGCCTCCCGTGACCTCGTAGGCGGGGTGGCCGGCCAGGACGCGGGCCAGGGTGCTCTTGCCCGAGCCGTTCGGTCCCATGATCGCGTGCACTTCGCCCGCGTCCACGCGCAGGCTGACGCCCTTCAGAATCTCGCGCCCCTCGGCGCCCGCCCGCAGGTCCTTGATCTCGAGCATGGCCACGTCGTTGCTCCGCCTCAATCGTCAATCGTCAATCATCAATCATCAATGATCAATGCTGATTACCCAACCGATCCTTCGAGCGAGATGCTCAGCAGCTTCTGCGCCTCGACGGCGAACTCCATCGGCAGCTCGCGGAAGACCTCCTTGCAGAAGCCGCTGACGATCATGTTGACCGCATCCTCGGTCGAGACCCCGCGCTGCCGGCAGTAGAAGATCTGGTCCTCGCCGATCTTCGAGGTGGACGCCTCGTGCTCCACCTGCGCGGAGGCGTTCTTGATCTCGAGGTACGGGAAGGTGTGCGCGCCGCAGCGGTCGCCGATGAGCAGCGAATCGCACTGCGAGTAGTTGCGCGCGCCTTCGGCCTTCGGGCCGATCTTCACGGCGCCGCGGTAGGTGTTCTGCCCGTGCCCGGCCGAGATGCCCTTCGAGACGATCGTGCTCCGGGTGTTCTTCCCGAGGTGGATCATCTTCGTGCCCGTGTCGGCCTGCTGGCGGTTGTTCGTGGTCGCCACCGAGTAGAACTCGCCAATCGAGCCGTCGCCGATCAGCAGGCAGCCCGGGTACTTCCAGGTGATGGCCGATCCGGTCTCGACCTGCGTCCAGGTGATCTTGGACCGGCGGCCGCGGCACGCGCCGCGCTTGGTGACGAAGTTGTAGATGCCGCCTCTGCCCTCCTTGTCACCCGGATACCAGTTCTGCACGGTGGAGTACTTGATCGTCGCGTCGTCCAGGGCGACCAGCTCGACCACCGCGGCGTGCAGCTGGTTCTCGTCGCGCATCGGCGCCGTGCAGCCCTCGAGGTAGCTCACGTAGGCGCCCTCGTCGGCGATGAGCAGCGTGCGCTCGAACTGGCCGGTGCTCGCCGCGTTGATGCGGAAGTAGGTGCTGAGCTCCATCGGGCAGCGGACGCCCTTCGGAATGTACGCGAAGCTGCCGTCGCTGAAGACCGCCGAGTTGAGCGTGGCGAAGAAGTTGTCGGTGTAGGGCACGACCGTGCCCAGGTACTGGCGCACCAGGTCCGGGTGCTCCTTCACGGCCTCGCTGAACGAGCAGAAGATGATGCCGAGGTCGGCCAGCTTCGACCGGAACGTGGTGGCCACCGAGACCGAGTCGAACACGGCATCCACCGCCACGCCCGCCAGCAGCTTCTGCTCCTCGAGCGGGATGCCCAGCTTCTCGAACGTGCTCCGCACCTCGGGGTCCACCTCGTCCAGGCTGTTCAGCACCGGCTTCTTCCTGGGCGCCGAGTAGTAGCTGATCGCCTGGTAGTTCACCGGCTCGTAATGGACGTTCTGCCAGGTCGGCTCCTTCATCTGGAGCCAGGCGCGATAGGCCTTCAGGCGGAAGTCCAGCAGCCACTCGGGTTCGTGCTTCTTCGCCGAGATGGCGCGAACCACGTCCTCGTTCAGGCCGGGCGGCAGCGTGTCGGCTTCGATGTCGGTGATGAAGCCGTACTTGTACTCGCGCGTGGCCAGCTGTTCGATGGTTTCGGTTGACGTGCTCATACGCTGAAACTCACCCCGCACCCGCACGTGCTCTTCGCGTTCGGGTTGTTGAAGACGAACCCCTTGCTGATGAGGTTCACGTCGTAGTCGAGAACGGTCCCGTCGATGAGGCGGAAGCTGCGCGGGTCGATGAACACGCGGGCGCCGCCGGGCGCGTCGAACACCTGGTCGTCGGCGTGCGGCGTGGCCTCCCAGGCAAACGTGTACTCGTAGCCCGAGCACCCACCCGCCTTGAGACCCACGCGCAGGCCGCCGCCGGGCAGCCCGTTCCTGTCGAGCATCTTCAAAATCTGCTTCGAAGCGTTCTCGGTGATTTCGACCATGATGATCTCGGCTGACGCTGGAGAAACCCCTCCACTAACTCTGACGCCGGCCGGCAATGGCAAGGCCGCCGGTGGCAATAGGCATCGGCACGGCGGCCTCCGGCCGATCGGAGGCGAGCTCCGCGATCGTGCATCCCGCCAGAGCGCCGATGATGCGGTCCCGGATCCGGTGCAGCGGGTCGCGGATGTTGCACTTGCTGAACTGCTCGCAGCGCTCGGTCGTCGTGCCGCACACGGTGAGGATCAACGGGCCGTCGATCGCCTCGACGACCTCGGCGACGGTGACCGTGTCGGAGGGCCGCGCCAGCTGGTATCCGCCGTGGATCCCCTGCTGGGACCGGAGCAGTCCGCGCTGGACGAGCCGCTGCAGGATCTTGGCCAGCAGCTCAACCGGCACGTCGTGACGCTCGGCGATCTCCCGCGCGCTGGCGGGTTTGTTGCCCAGCGCCGCGACGTGGGTGAGCGCGATGAGCGCGTAGTCGGTCTTCTTGGACAGCCTCAGCATGTGTATATCCGACCGTTACAGTCCTATTTTAGGCGCGCGCGCGCACCCCGTCAAGCACCGTTATCTGCTGAAGGGTCGACACTTACCGTGGCTGTCGGGCGGCCGGACACCGGCCGGCGCCCCTATGGTGCGGGCTTCGGAGCCGCCGCCGGCGGCTCGATCTCGGGGTGGCGGGAGCGACGGTGGCAGGTGGCGCAGGTCACCTTGGTCTCGTCGTCCATGTCGCCGAGGTCCTTGAACTTCTCATTCAGGTCGATGACCGTTCGCATCATGAGCCGGGCGGTCTCGTGCCGTTTCTTGCTCGTGTCGGTGAAGTCGAACGTGGACCAGGGCTTGCCGATCTGGCCCTTGTGGCAGAACACGCAGTCGACGTTCAGCGCCGCGTTGTACGTCTTCATCAGCGCGATCACGTCGTCGGGCGGCATGGTCTTCGGCAGGATCTCGACGTTGACGAGCTTGTCGGGCTTCCAGTCCTCGATGGCGGCATTCGGCTGCTCGGCCGCCTGCGCCCAGGCACGCGGCGCCATGGACAGCCCGCCGAGTGCCGCCAGGATCGCCAGTCGCGTCAGTCCCGCACGAGTCATCGGTCGTCCTCCTCCACGAAGAATGGCCAGAGCGTACTCGCTGCGAGCAGCCGCCCGCAAGAGCGGTCGCCAAGGGAGCGGAGGCCGCAGAGCACACCATCTCGCAGGGATCGCAAAGGGCAAGAGGTCGCCGAGGCTGTCGCGCTGCCGCCCGGGGGACCGGCGCCGGCCGCAACGCGGCCGGCAGGACGAGCGGACAGCCCCGGGGAAGAAGGCCTCAGAACGGAGCGGGCCTTCTTCTTCCGTGGCTGTCCGCTCGTCCTGTCGCGGCTTCGCCGCGATGCCGGTCCCGCCGGCACGACACAGCGTGACGCCCTCCGCGTTCTCTCGCCCTCCGCGATCCCTGCGAGAGATCTGCTCTGCGGTCTCGGCCACCTCCGCGATCGGCCGTGCGGAGGCGGGGCCTATAATCGATCCGTGCCCATCGCCGCGCTGATTTTCGACTTCGACGGCCTGATCATCGACAGCGAGACGCCGCTGTTCCGCATCTGGCAGGAGATTTACGGGCAGCATGGGGCGGAGCTGACGATCGACATGTGGCAACACGCGCTCGGAACGCAGAGCGGCTTCGATCCGTACGCGGCGCTGCTGGCGGCTGCCGGCGTCGCGCTCGCGCGCGAGGAGTGGGTGCCGCGTATTCGCGAGGAGCACTGGCGGCGCTGCGAGGAGGAGCCGCTCCTGCCCGGCGTGGCGGACCGGCTCGCCGAGGCGGCCTCGCTGGGGATTCCCGCAGCCGTCGCCTCGAGCAGCAGCCGCGCCTGGGTGCTGCCCTGGCTGGAACGCCACGGGCTGGCGCCGTCCTTCGGTGCCGTGTGCACGCGGGATGACGTGGCCGAGGTCAAGCCCGCGCCGGACCTGTTCCTCCTGGCGGCCAGGCGCCTGGGCGTGCCGCCCGGCGCGTGTGTCGTGTTCGAGGACTCGCCCAACGGGCTGAAGGCCGCGCGCGCGGCGGGGATGTGGGCGGTCGCGGTTCCCAATGCCCTGACGAAGCCGCTGCCGCTGCCCGCGCACGACCTGCTGCTGGCCTCCCTCGCCGAGGTCACGATCGACGAGCTTCGCGCCCGCTTCGAGCTCCAGCCCGGATCCCTCCACCCGGCCCGCGGCTGTTAGAATCGCCCCGCGCCACCCCCGGCGCGAGGAGCTCCCGATGACCCACTCCCTGACCCGCAGAACGCTGCTCAAGACGGCGGCGGCCGTGCCCGTGGCGGCCATTGCCGACCGCGCCACCGCGCGCGCCGCCTCCGACCAGGCGCCCGGCGCCGGCGCACCGACCCGCATCCAGCGGGCGGTCCTCGTGTCGATGCTGCCGAAGGCGCTGCCCTGGAAGGAGCGCTTCGAGCTGGCGAAAGCCATCGGGTTCGACGGCGTCGAGATGCAGACCATCGACGAGCCCGCCGTTGCCGACGAGGTCGCGCGCGCCGCGCAGGATGCGCACCTGACGATCCACTCCGTCATGAACATGGCGCACTGGAAATACCCGCTGTCGAGCCCGGACCCGGCAGTGGTCTCGCAGAGCGTTGCCGGCATGAAAACGTCGCTGACGAACGCTGCCCTCTGGAAAGCCGAAATCGTCCTGCTCGTGCCGGCCGTGGTGGACGCCTCGACCAGATACCAGGACGCCTGGGCGCGGTCGCAGCAGGTGATCCGCGAGCAGCTGCTGCCGCTCGCCGCCGGCTTCAAGGTGAAGATCGGCGTCGAGGAAGTCTGGAACAAGTTCCTCTTGAGCCCGCTCGAGTTCGCGCACTACATCGACGAGTTCCGTTCGCCCTGGATCAAGGCCTACATGGACGTCGGCAACGTCGTCCTCTACGGCTACCCGCAGGACTGGATCCGCACGCTGGGGCGGCGCATCGCCCGCCTGCATCTGAAGGATTTCCACGTGGACCGCGGCGCCGGCCGGTTCGAATGGAAGAACCTCGGCGAGGGCGACATCGACTGGCAGGAGGTCCGGCGCGCGCTGAACGAGGCGCCCTACGTGAACTGGGTCACGACCGAGATCGAGGGCGGCGACCGCGCGTACCTGACCGACGTGCTGGGCCGCGTGGACAAGTTCCTGGGGGGCTTCAAGCCGGCACCCGCTTCGGCCTGAGGGCCGGCCGGCCGCGGCGACGATGAGGATCCCCTGGCTCGGCCCCGACGATCCGTTTCCCCCGCTCGAGCGCGCACTGCGCACGCCGAACGGCCTGCTGGCCGCCGGTGGCGATCTCGGCGTGCCGCGCCTCGTGGCGGCATACCGGCACGGCTGCTTCCCCTGGTTCGGCGACGGCGAGCCGATCCTCTGGTGGAGTCCCGATCCGCGCATGGTGCTCGTGCCGGCGGAGCTGCACGTGCCGCGCTCGCTCGCCAGGCGGATCCGCCGGGGCGGCTTCGAGATGCGGTGTGACACGCGGTTTCGCGCGGTGCTCGAGGGCTGTGCCGCGCCCCGCGCCGGGGACGGCGGCACGTGGATCACCGCCTCGATGATCGACGCCTACGATCGCCTGCACCAGCAGGGCCTCGCGCACTCGGTGGAAACGTGGATCGACGGCACGCTGGCCGGCGGCCTCTACGGCGTGTCGATTGGCCGGGTCTTTTTCGGCGAGTCGATGTTCGCGCGCGAGCCCGACGCCTCGAAGATCGCGCTCGTCCACCTCGTGCTCCAGCTCGACCGGTGGGGATTCGGCGTCATCGACTGCCAGATGCAGACCGCCCACCTGGCGCGCTTCGGTGCCCGGGAGATCGGGCGCAGCACCTTCAGGCGCCTCGTGGAGCAGCACGTCGACGAGCCGGCCCCGGGCGCTCCCTGGCAGTTCGATCCCGACCTGACGGCCGCCGTTCGGGCCTCAGCGCCAGGTGGCTGACCCGGAGTACGGGTCACTGGCAGTCCGTCGGCAATCCTGCTATCTGTATAGCTGACGTTGTCAACAGGTCACCCCGGAGCGTACCGTGTCTGATGTGAACAGCGGCGGGAGCTCAGGGCAGAACGTGGAGCTCAGACTGCGCGCCGCTGTCGAATCGTCCCCCAGCGGCCTGCTGATGATCGACGCCCAGGGCACGATCGTCCTCGTCAATCGCGAGGTCGAGCGCCTGTTCGGCTACTCGCGCGAGGAACTGCTGGGGCGTCCGGTCGAGCTCATCGTCCCGGATCGCTTCCGCGGCCGCCACCCGGAATTCAGGGCCGGCTTCAGCCACGCCCCCAGCATCCGCGCGATGGGGGCCGGTCGCGTGCTGTACGGCCGCCGCAAGGACGGCGCCGAGGTGCCGGTCGAGATCGGCCTGACGCCGGTCGCCACGGCCGAAGGCCTGTTCGTCATCAGCTCGATCGTGGACATCTCGGCACGCCGCGCCGCCGAGGAGGAACAGAACCGGCTCGAGGAGCAGCTGCGCCAATCACAGAAGATGGAGGCGCTCGGACGGCTGGCCGGCGGCATCGCCCACGACTTCAACAACGTCCTGGGTGCGATCGTGGGCTACGCCGAGCTCGTGGGCTCGAGCGACATTCCCCCCGATGCCGCCGACGATGTTCGCGAGCTGCTCAAGGCGGCCACACGCGGAAAGGAGCTCGTCGATCGCATCCTCCGCTTCAGCCGCCGTCAGGACGTGGTGCCGCGCAGCCTCGATCTGGCGCAGGTGGTGGAGGAGGTCACGCGGCTGCTGCGTGCCACGCTGTCGGCGCGGATCGAAATCCACGTGGTGGTGGATCGGGCCGTGCCGCACGTCCTGGCCGACGCCACGTCCGTGCACCAGGTGCTGATGAACCTGGCCACCAACGCCTCGCACGCGATGGCCGCCGGCGGCCGGCTCGACCTCGAGCTGCGGCCCTTCTACGTGCGCGACAGCTTCGCGCGGGCCAACCCTGGCCTGCGCGAGGGCATCCACGTGCTGCTGCGGGTGCGCGACACCGGCCACGGCATGGACACGGAGACGCAGGCCCGCGCGTTCGAGCCGTTCTTCACCACCAAGGCACCAGGCAGCGGCTCGGGGCTGGGCCTCGCGCAGGTGCACGGCATCCTGCGGGACCACGGCGGCACCGTCTGGCTCGAGAGCGGAATCGGCACTGGCACGACGGTCTCGTGCCTGTTTCCCGCGATTGAAGGTGGCGAGCTGGACGAGCCGGTGGAGATGCCGGTCGCGTCGCGGGGGCACGGCCAGCGGGTGCTGTACGTGGACGACGAGCCCGCGCTCGCCGAGGTCGGGCGGCGGCGCCTCGCCGGCCTCGGGTACACCGTGAGCACCGCGACGAACCCTGCCGAGGCGCTCGCGCGCTTCCGCGCCGCGCCCGATGCGTTCGATCTCGTGATCACCGACTATTCCATGCCGCACATGACGGGGCTCGAGCTGGCGCGCGAGCTCACGCGCAGTCGCCGCGGTGTGCCAATCCTCCTCGTCACCGGGTACATGGAGGAGTTTCCGACGGACCTCGTCTCCGGGGCCGGCGTCCGGCGCGTGCTGTCGAAGCCCGTCACGCTCGCGAGTCTTGGCGAGGCGGTCGCCAACCTGTTGAACGCGCACTGACCGGCCGCCCGGGCCCGGTCCACTCCTCTCGCTGCGCCCACCGGCCGATAGATTGGGGGAATTCCCGTGAGCTCCCTCGAGGCTTGGGTCTGCCCGTCCTGCCATCGGCTCGTGCCAAAGTCGGTCGAGGTGTGCCGTTGCGGGCACCGCGCGACCGGCGTCGAGGAGCCGGCTGCCTTTGCTGCGCCCGCCGCCCCCGCGCCGGACGTCGTCGCCGTGCCCGCCCGGGCGTCGCTGGCACCCTGGCTCGCCCTGGGGCTCCTGGTCGCCGGGGGCGCGGCCGCGCTCCTGATCTGGCGGCCCGCGACGCCATCGTCCGACCGCGGTCCAGCGCCGCTTGCGTCGTCTCCGACGGCGGACCGACGGCGTGCCGACGCGACCGCTCAGCCGGCGGATCCCGCGGCTCCGGCGTGGCCCAGCGATTCGACGCTCTGGCGTGAACCGGCGCCGCCGACGCCGGTGCCGGCCGTCGCCGCCGGCGCCGCGCCGCCCGAGCGGACCGCGCCTCGCTCCCTCGAAGACGTCGTGAGTGCGGTCCTGCCCGGCGTGGTTCTCGTGGAGACGACCGAGGCGCGCGGGACCGGCTTCTTCGTCACGACCGACACCGTCGTCACCAACGCGCACGTGGTGGAAGGCGCCACCTACGTGACGCTGAGGCTGGCGGGAGGATTGGAGCTGCCGGCGACGGTCACCGCGCGCAGCACGGAGATGGACCTGGCGGCTATCCACGTGGCGAGAGCGCCGGTGGGGCAGGTCACGCTGCCGCTCGGGACGTCGGCCAGCGTGCGCGTGGGGCAGGAGGTCGTCGCCATCGGCTCGCCGCTCGGCCTCCAGAACACCGTCACCCGGGGCATCGTCAGCAGCCTGCGCCGGCTCGGCGCGCTGACGCTGGTGCAGACCGACGCGGCGATCAACCCCGGGAACAGCGGCGGCCCTCTCGTGGACCGCGACGGCCGCGTCATCGCGGTGGCCACGCTGAAGCTGCAGGGGCAGGCCGAAGCGCTCGGGTTTGGCGTGGCTGCCGAGCACGTGCGAGCCTTCCTGGCTGGCGGGACCTCGACCAGCGGCAGCGCGGGCCGGCGGCCGGTGGACGTCATGAACGACGGCGCACAGGGCGGCGCCGGTCCGGACGACGAGCGTGAGGCCGCGACGCGGGGGTACGAGCAGTTCATGGCCGACGCCGCGAAGCGCGCGGCTCAGCTCGATCGGTACTGGTCGGAGATCGTGACGCAGTGCCTCGGCGGCACCACGCCGCCGACCAGGGGCGAGCGGGGATGGTACGCGCTCTGGGATCGGTTCGACGACTCCCGTGTCTCGCCCGGCTGCTCGCAGTACTTCGCCGACTTCCGGCGCGCCGTGGCCACCTTTCACGAGCGGATGAACGAGGCCGCGGACGAGGCGCGCCGCGCCGGGATGTACCCGGGCGTGGCGCGCGACATCCGCCACCGGTACAGCCTCGACTCCCCCGAATGGTAGGCCCCGACCCCGACGCAGAACTGACGCTTCACTGCCAGAAATGACACCGGCGGTGCCATTTGACGCTCTGGCCGGCCCGGCCACGGCGGAGCTTTCGGCCGCGAGGCCGGGCGATCCGGAATGGCACGAAGTTGGTACGAAGTTGGTAGAGTAGACGTCATGACCAAGATCGCATGGACCACGCTGTTCGCCGGTGCCCTGGCGCTGTCGGCCGGCGCCATCGCTCAGGCCGGACCTCCTGCGTCTCACCCGCCGCATCCGCCGCATCCGACGCACGTGAACACGCCCAAGGCGCCGAAGACAGGGTCGGTGCACACGCCCCACGGGAGCGGCGCTCCGCACGACGGCGGAACGGTGGCGCACGGCCATGGCGGAACCATTCCCCCGGGGCAGGCCAAGCACGGCGCGGCCGGGGCCACACCGGGATCGACGGCTCTGCCGCACAACCCGAAGCTCGCCGCCAGACTGCAGCCCCTGCTGCCGTCCGGCATGACCATGGAGCAGGCCGCGGACGGGTTCCGGAACCAGGGCCAGTTCATCGCCGCCCTGCACGTGTCGCAGAACCTCGGCATCCCGTTCGAGGATCTGAAGACGAAGATGGTGACCGACGGCATGAGCCTGGGCCAGTCGATTCAGTCGTTGAAGCCATCGGCAGACGCGGACGTCGAAGCCGAGCGTGCCATGACCGCGGCGCACGGCGATCTCCAGGACGATCACGACGTCGAGCCCCGGTGAGGTTGGGCAGGATGCGCCCGGGCCGGTTGGCGGCGGCGCTGGTGGCCTGCGCGCTGGCGACGCCGGCGTGGGCGCAGCGTCCGCACGGCACGCCACCGGGCCTGGCGAACAAGGGCGGGAAGCCTCCCGGCAAGGGCCACGGCTCCTCGAGCTCCTCCGGCTCCAGCACCAGCGGAGGCGCGGGCGGAGGCGCCGGCTCTGCGGGTGATGTCGGCGGCGGCGGGGACGTGACGGGCACCTCACGCATCCGGTCGCTTGGCGTCTGGCTCGATGACGCGACGCTGATGGCGCCCGGCGAGGCGTGGGTGACCGTCTCGATGCAGCGGTGGTCTTCTCCGATCGGGGCGGGCCTGGACGCCCCGATCGTGGACACGGTGGCGGGGCTCGCGCCCCGGGCTCACGTGTTCGTGAGCGTGCCCTACAGCCGCGTCACCTACACCGGGTATCCCAGCGAAGGCGAGCTCGGGACGGTCTATCTGGGCACGAAGCTCTCGCTGCGCGCGCCGGCGGATGCGACGTGGGGCGCCAGCGTCACGCCCACCCTGGAGGTGCTCAGCGACTCGGCGGTGAGCGGCACCGGACTCTCGCGCGTGAACCTGGTGCTGCCGGCAAGCCTGGAATGGCGTTCGGGCGCGACGCGCGTGTACGGCTCCACGGGCATTTTCACGCGCGGTGCCATCTTCGTGGGTGGGGCCGTGGAGCAAACCGTCTCGGACTCGTGGGTGGTGACCGGCACGTTGAGCCAGGCCTGGTCCACGGGCGACCAGGCGCTGAGCGAGCTCTACGGCCTGCGTTCCAGCCGCACCGACCTCGGCGGTACCGTGTCGTGGATCGCCTCGCCGCGGCTGATGGTCTTCGGCACCGTCTCGCGCACGATCTCAGCGCTCGACGATGACTCCACGCGATACGCGATGACCGGCGGCGTCTCGCTCAATCTCGAACGCCCGGGGCGCCGGACGCCCATCGTGCACTGAGCCTGCACCAGCCCACACCGCACTGTCTCTGCCCGCGCGCCCGTTGGCAGGCCTGAAGGCCTGCGCTACAGGTGGATGCAGCTTCAGGTGGACGCAGCGGCGCATGCAGGCCTGAAGGCCTGCGCTACAGGTGGATGCAGCTTCAGGTGGACGCAGCGGCGCATGCAGGCCTGAAGGCCTGCGCTACAGGTGGATGCAGCTTCAGGCGGACGCAGCGGCGCATGCAGGCCTGAAGGCCTGCGCTACAGGTGGATGCAGCTACAGGTGGACGCAGCTTCAGGTGGACGCAGCGGCGCATGTAGCGCAGACCTTCAGGTCTGCCCCATCTGCCCCCATCTGCCCCATCCGCCCCATCTGCCCCCGTCCGCCCCATCTGCCCCCATCCGCCCGCGCCCATCAATCGTCAATCCTCAATCGTCAATCGTCAATCGTCAATGATCAATCGTCAATGATCATTGCTTGATCCGCCACTTGTCGCGGTAGTCGCGCGTGAGGTACTGGTTGGCCTCGGGCTTGTTCGTGAACCGGAGCGCCTTGCCGTCGAAGGCGAGCGTCTCGCCGGGGAACCGCGCGGCGACGTTGCCCATCAACACCGACTCGGTGAGCGGGCCGGCGTAGTCGAAGCCCGCCGAGCACGGCGTGCGGCCGCCGGCCAGCACGGCGTCGAGGAACTCGGCGTAGTGATCGCGGTCCGGGATGTCGATCTGCGGCAGTTCGGGGTTGCCGGCATCGGAGACGACGAACGCCGGGGCGCTCATGTGCGGCAGGACGAGCAGTCCGCTGGTGCCGACGAGCACGCTGCCCTGTTCGGGCAGCCGGTCGCCGATCTTCGCGCGGACCTCCTCGGGCGGCAGTTCGCCGCCGTCGTACCACCACACGTCCACGGTGTCTCCGGCGGTGTACTGCGTGCCGGGGTACGTGAGCTTCACGCGCGCGTGCGTGGCCCAGTTCTCGGCCGTCGGCGCGGGCCCTGACGCCGTGACCGAGACGGGGGAGGTGAGGCCGAGCGCCCGATAGGGCGGGCTGTAGATGTGGCAGCCCATGTCGCCGAGCGTGCCCGTGCCGAAATCGACGCGCCGGCGCCATTCGCCCGGGTGGTAGACGCCGTGCTTGAAGGGCCGCGTCGCGCTCACGCCCAGCCACTCGTCCCAGTCGAAGGGTGGCGGCACCGGGTCGCTGCCCTCGGGCAGCGGCTTGTCATCGCCCCAGCTCTTGTTCGAGAACGTGTGCACCTCCCGGATCTTCCCGACCACCCCGCTCCGCACGAGCGCCTCGCCGTACCGCTGGGCGATCGTCGACGACACCTGGATGCCCATCTGGGTCGTCAGGCCCTTCCGGCGCGCGAACTCGGTGAGCAGCCGCACCTCGTGCAGGTTGTTGCAGAGCGGCTTCTGCACGTAGACCGGCGTGCCGCGCTTCAGCGCTTCGACGGCCACCAGGCCGTGCATGTGATCGGGGATCGACACGTTCACCGAATCGATGTGCTTGTGCTCCCTCTTGAGGAGCTCCCGCCAGTCCTGGTAGACGCGGACGTTCGGGAAGCGGTCCATCAGGCGCTCGACGCGGCACAGGTCGACATCGGCCACGGCCACGAGATCGAACGCCGGGTGCTTGGCGAACGACATCAGGTCCGAGAACGCCTGCCCGGAGGCGCCGATGCTCGCGTGGCGCACCCTGGCGCCCTCGGCGGCCAGCGGGATGGAGACGAAAGGAGCGGCCAGGGCCGCACCGGCCGCCGACCGGATGAAGGTGCGACGTGAAACTCGTGAATCAGACATGGGGCGAAGATATCAAAGATTGATGATTGACGATTGACGATTGACGATTGAAGAGCGAACGCCCGCGTCCCGGCGGTCCACAAATCGCGATATCGTCTATCCGTGGCGCCGCTGCTCGAGTTCCGCAACCTCACGGTCTATCGCGACCGCGCGCCCGTGCTCGAGGGGTTCTCGCTCGACATTCCTGCCGGGCAGAACGTCGCGATTCTGGGGCCGAACGGATCGGGCAAGTCCACGCTGATCAAGCTCGTGACGCGCGAGCTGTACCCGGTGGTGGCCCCGGGCTCGGAGCTGCGGCTGCTCGGGCGCGATCGCTGGGTGCTCTCCGAGCTTCGCGAGCACCTCGGGATCGTCACCAACGACCTGATGGCGACCTGTACCCGCCGGATCACGGCCCGCGAGCTCGTGCTCTCGGCGTTCTTCGGCAGCATCGGCCTCTGGCCGCACCAGACGGTCACGCCCGCCATGGAACGGCAAGGCGCGGCGGCCCTCGGGATCATGGAGGTCGCCCACCTGGCCGGCCGTCTGGTCGCCCAGCTGTCCTCCGGTGAAGCACGGCGCGTGCTCGTCGCGCGGGCCCTGGCGCACGGCCCGCGGGCGCTCGTGCTGGACGAACCCACGAACAGCCTCGACCTCCGGGCGTGCCGTGAGCTGGCGGAGCGGCTCCGGGCCCTCGCGCAGCGCGGGACCAACATCGTGCTGGTCACGCACCACCTGGCCGACATCATCCCGGAGATCGAGCGGGTCGTCGTGCTGAAGGATGGGCGCGTCCACCTCGACGGCACGAAGGACGCCGTGCTCACGCGCGAGGTGCTGAGCGACGTGTTCGGCGTGGCCGTGGAGGTGCAGCGGCGGGACGGATTCTACGCCGCCTGGTGACGAATGGATCGCTCACGACCTTGCCTTCCGCCGCCCCGCTGCGAGCAGCCGCCGCACGCGGGCTCTGGCGGCGGCGCGTTGGGCCGCGGGCATCGTCACGCCGGCTTCGCGGCACAGACGGCTGGTGAGCCGCAGGCGGTCCTCGAGCCACTGACAGCAGGGGCAGCGCGCCAGGTGGCGCCGGAGGGCGGCGGCCGCCGCCGGCGTGAGGTCGCCGTCCAGGTAGGCGGAGATTTCCTCGAGCCTCGCGCGGCACTCGGCACCCGGGCGAGCGCCGTCTTCCCGTGGTGGTGTGGTGGAGCTTCTCGGCACGCGAACCCTCATATCGCGTCAATCGACGCCAGCTGCGCCTGGAGCATCAGCCTGGCGCGGTGCAGTCGCTGCTTCACGTTGGCCTCCGAGATGGACAGGGTCTCGGCGGTTTCCCGCGTCGAGAGCCCCTCGACCTCACGCAGGAGCACGACGGCCCGGTAGGGCGGCGGCAGCGTGCGGAGGGCCGCCCGCAGCCGCCGGCGTCGCCGCGCGTTGATGGCCGCGGCTTCCGGGCCCGGCGACGGGTCGCGAATCTCCAGCGGCCGGCCCGGCCAGATCGCCGTGTCGGGCGCCTCCAGCGCCTCGAAGTACCGCGGCTCGGCCACGCGCTTGCGTCGGCTCATGAGGCACGCATTCCGAACCGTCCGGTACAGCCACGGCGTGAACGCGCCGGGATCGCGAATCTGCCCGATACGCCGGTAAGTCCGCAGCAGCGCCTCCTGCATCACGTCGTCGGCGCCGTCCACACGACCGCAGACCGTCACGCTGAAGCGGTACGCGAGGTCCTGCACGCGGACGAGCAGTTCCTCCAGCGCCCGCTCGTCGCCGTCCACGGCCGCGCGCACGAGCGGCTCGTAGGCATCCGCGCGACGGCGGTTGTCGCCGTCCGCCAAGAGATGCCTCGATTCCGATTTGGTGACACCAGGGCCGCCAGCCGGCGAGCCGCCGGGCCGCCGCCTGTCACCCATGCGCGCGTTCTGCATCTTGCCATCCGCATGATACGACACAGGCTGTTCTGCGCCGTCCTCGCGGTGGCGGCGACGACGGGGCAGCTCGCCGCGGCGCAAACGACGCTCACGCTGGCCGAGGCCATCGAACGGGCCCGCTCGGCGGCCGCCGAGTCGCGCCTGGCGGCCGCGGACGTTCGCGCAGCCGCCACGCGAGTCTCCGAGGCGCATGCCCCGTACCTTCCGCAGGTGGATGCCGCCGAGTCCTGGACGCGCGGCAACGAGCCCGTGTACGTGTTCGGCTCGCTGTTGAACCAGCGACGCTTCGGTGAGTCCGACTTCGCCCTCGGCGCGCTGAATCATCCGGACGCGCTGACGAATTACCGCGCGTCGGTTGGCATCCGTGCGCTGATCTGGAACGGGGGCGCCCGCGAGGCCGGTGCCCGCGCCGCCGCCCTGGGACACGAGGCCGCCGAAGTGGCCGAAGAGCAGGTCAAGGCCGACCTTGCGGTGGCCACGGCGCGGGCCTTCGGCGGCGTGCTGCGGTTCGAGTCGGCACAGCGGGCCGCCGCGGCCGCGATTGCCGCGGCCGAGAGCGACCTCGCACGCGCGCGGAACCGCCGCGACGTCGGGGTGGTGACGGCGGCGGACGTCTCGGCGCTGGCAGTCCGGCTGGCCGCCGTGCAGGCGGAGCGTGCCCACGCCGAGGCGGAGGCCATCGCGGCACGCGCGCGCCTGAACGAGCTGATGGGCACGCCGCTCGACGCGCCGCTGGTGCTCGATCCCACCGGACCGGCTGTGCCGCCGCCCGACGCCGCCGCCGACCAGCAGGCCATGGCCTCGCATCCCGACGCCCGGGCCGCAGCTCTTCGCGGCGCACTTGCCGAATCGGCGCGAACCGAGGCGCGGGCGGCGTTGCTTCCGTCGATCGGCGTGACGAGCGGGTGGGCATGGAACGGTGCGCGCTGGGACAGCCGCGCGGCGTCCTGGCTGGTCGGCGCCGAGGTGCGCTGGAACCTCTTCAACGGCCTGGCGGACCGCGCGAAGGCGGCCCGGGCGACCATCGAGATCGAACGCGCCGCGATCGACGCGGAGCGGGTGCAGCGCTCGATCGACGTCGAGGTGCGAACGGCTCGGGCGCGCCTGCAGGCGGCACGCGACGCCGAACACGCCACGCGCGGCGCCGTGACGGCGGCCGGCGAAGCCGAGCGCATCACCCGGGACCGATACGAGCACGGCATGGCGGACGTCACGAGCCTGCTGCATGCGGGCCAGGACGTCATGGACGCGACGGCCCGGGCCACCGCCGCCGTGGTGGATGTGCTGGTCCAGTCGGTGACGCTCGAGCGTGCGCTCGGACGCTGGGGGAACTGACGTGACCGGATACGGGAGGAGCGATCGCGTGCGCAGCGCAGCAAGCGTGGTGGGGATGCTGGTCCTGGCAACCGCCTGCAGCGGGTCCGGCGGGGTTCGCCCGGGGGCTGGCGAGGGGACCGCGGTCCCGGTCCGCACGGCTGTCGTGACCAGCGTGACGGCGCCGGATCGGATCGAGGCCGGCGGGCTGGTGGCGGCGCGGACGACGGCGGCAATCGCGAGCCGCGTGCTGGCGCCGGTGACGAGCGTCCTGGTGCGCCCCGGCGATCGGGTGCGCGCCGGGCAGCCGCTCGTGCGCCTCGACGTGTCGGCCATGCGCGCCGACTCGGCGCAGCGGGATGCCGCGGCCGCCGCCGCAGCCGGCGGCGTGCGCGCCGCCACTGCCGACCGCACGTCGGCCGAGGCTGCGCGGACGCTCGCGCAAGCCACCTACGACAGGGTCGCCGCCCTCGAGGCGCGCGGCTCTGCCACGCGGCAGGAACTCGACGAGGCCACCTCCGCGCTGGCCGCCGCCAAGGCGCGGGTCGAAGCCGCGACGGCACGCGTGGCGGAGGCGACGAGCGCGGCGGCGAGCGCCGACGCCGCCGGCCATTCCGCCAGGATTGCCGCGGCCTATGGCGACATCGCGGCGCCGTTTGCGGGCCTGGTGACCGAGAAGCTGGTCGATCCGGGCACGCTCGCCGCGCCCGGTGTTCCGCTGCTCCGTCTGGAGGACACGTCCGCCTTCACGCTGGACGTGCGCGTGGACGCCAGCCGCGCCGGCGCGACCGAGGTCGGGCAGCACCTGCCGGTGGACATCGACGAGGTGGGCCGGTTGGACGGTCAGGTGATCGAGATAGCGCGGGCCGTGGACGCGGGCGCGCGATCGGTGCTGGTCCGGGTGGAGCTGCCCGCGCACCAGGCGCTGCGGTCCGGCTTGTTCGGGCGCGCGCAGCTGCCGGCCCGCGCGCGGACCACCCTCCGCGTGCCGGAGAGCGCGCTGCTCCGCACCGGTCAGCTGACATCCGTGTTCGTCGTGGACGGCCGCCGCGCGCGCCTCCGCCTGGTGCGCGCCGGGGAGGCGGTGGACGGCCTGACCGAGGTGCTGGCCGGGCTCGCCTCGGGCGAGCGCGTCGTGCTCGCCCCGCCGCCGGATCTGGCCGACGGCCGCGCGGTGACGACGGAGGCCCGCTGATGGCGCGATACGGCGCGGCCGGCCGCCTCGCGGCGGCCTTTCTCGACTCGAAGCTCACGCCGCTCGTCATCCTGGCGTCGTTCCTCCTCGGCGGGCTGGCGCTCGTCGCGCTGCCGCGCGAGGAAGAGCCGCAGATCATCGTGCCGATGATCGACGTGTTCGTCGAGATGCCCGGCGCGACGCCGGCGGAAGTCGAGCAGCGCGTGACCCGGCCCATGGAGCAGCTGCTCTGGGAAATCCCGGGCATCGAGTACCTCTACTCGACGTCGAGCCCGGGACGGTCGATGGTGATCGCGCGCTTCAAGGTCGGCGAGGACGAGGAACGCGCGCTCGTCCGGCTGAACCAGAAGCTCGCCGCCAACGCCGACCGCATTCCGCCCGGCGTCATCGGTCCGCTGGTCAAGCCGCGCTCGATCGACGACGTGCCGATTCTCGCGGTGACCCTGTGGTCGCCGCGCTACAGCGATCACGAGCTGCGACTGGCAGCGGCCCAGGTGCGCGACGTCATCAAGGAGACGCCGGACGTCTCGGAGGTCACGATCATCGGCGGCCGCCCGCGCGAGGTGCGCGTGGACCTCGACCCGGCGCGGCTCCAGGCCTACGACGTGGATCCGGCCGAGCTGGCGCACGCGCTCGGCGCCGCCAACGTCCGGGGCCGGGCGTCGGGCCCGCTCGACGCCGGCACGGTGCCGGTGATCGAGGCGGGCGATCGGCTCGAGACCGCCGCCGACGTGCGGCAGACGGTCGTCCGCTCGCGGGCCGGTCGAGCGCTCCTCGTGGGCGACGTCGCCACGGTCACCGACGGCGATGCCGAGCCCACCAGCTACCTGCTGTTCCACTCGCGGGAGGCGGGCGCGCGTCCGGCCGTGACCCTGGCCGTGGCGAAGCGGAAGGGCACCAACGCCATCACGATCGCCCACGAGGTCGAGCGGAAGCTCGCCACGCTGGAAGGGCGCGTCCTGCCGGCCGACGTCCACCTCGTCATCACGCGCAACTACGGGGAGACGGCCGCCGAGAAGTCCAACGAGCTGCTCTTCCACATGCTGCTCGCGATCCTCTCGGTCTCGATCCTGATCTGGCTGGTGCTCGGACGTCGCGAGGCCGCGGTCGTGCTCGTGGCCATCCCGGTCACGCTCGCGCTCACCCTCTTCACGTTCCTCCTGTACGGCTACACCCTGAACCGCATCACGCTCTTCGCGCTGATCTTCTCGATCGGCATCCTGGTGGACGACGCGATCGTGGTGGTGGAGAACGTGGTGCGGCATGCGCGCCTGAAGGCGCCGGGGCCCGACGGGCTCGCGGCCGTCGCCCTGGCCGCCGTGGACGAGGTCGGCAACCCGACGATCCTGGCGACGCTGACCGTCATTGCCGCGATCCTGCCGATGGCGTTCGTCGGCGGCCTGATGGGCCCGTACATGCGGCCGATTCCCGTCGGCGCGTCGGCCGCCATGATCTTCTCGCTGGTCGTGGCGTTCGTCGTGACGCCGTGGGCGGCCGTGCGGGTGCTTCGGCCCGCGGCGCACGCCGGCCATGGCGGCGAGGACGCGCTGACGCGCGCGTACCGGCGCTCGATGGCGGTGCTGATCGGCAACCCCCGAGCGCGCTGGGGATTCCTCGGCGGCGTCGTGGTCCTGCTGCTCCTGGCGATCCTGCTGGTACCGCTGCAGCTCGTGACCGTGAAGATGCTGCCCTTCGACAACAAGAGCGAGTTCCAGGTGCTGGTGCGTGCGCCGGAAGGGACGCCCCTCGAGGGCACGGCGCGCACGGCGTCGGCGCTCGCCGCGGCGGCGGTGGAAGACGCCGACGTCACGAGCGTCCAGAGTTACGTGGGGACGCCGGGTCCGTACAACTTCAACGGGCTCGTGCGGCACTACTTCCTCCGGCAGGCGCCGAACCTGGCGGACCTGCACGTGACGCTCCGGCCGAAGGCCGAGCGCACGAGCCAGAGCCACGTGATCGCCCGCCGGATCCGCGAGCAGCTGGCGCCCATTGCCGCCTCGCTCGGCACGACGATCCAGGTGGCGGAAGATCCCCCGGGCCGCCGGTGCTGCAGACGCTGGTGGCCGAAGTCTACGGGCCGGACGCCGGCGAACGGCTGGCGCTCGCGCGGCGCGTCCGGACGGTGTTCGAGCAGACGCCGCGCGTGGTGGACGTGGACTGGTACGTCGAGTCGCCGCGGCCGCGGCTCCGGCTCGACGTGGACGAGGAGAAGGCCGCCAGCGCCGGCGTCTCGGCCGCCGACGTCGCCGCGGTGGTCCGCATGGCCACCGATGGCCAGACGGCCGGGCTCCTCCACGATCCGGCGGCGCGGGAGGATGTGCCCGTCGTGCTGCGGCTGCCGCGGCTGGAGCGCGGCTCGCTCGCGACGCTCGAGTCGCTGCGGCTCGGTGGCGCACGCCCGGTCGCGATTCGTGAGCTGACGCGGACGACCCACGGGGTCGAGGACCAGAGCCTGTACCACAAGAACCTGCAGCCGGTGACCTACGTGACCGGCGACGTCGCCGGCGCGGGGGCGGAGAGTCCGGTGTACGCGATCCTGGCGATGAACAAGAGCCTCGACCGCATGGTCCTGCCCGACGGCTACGGCCTCGAGGTGTTCAACGCGCAGCAGCCGTTCGATTCCTCGCGCTACGCGATGAAGTGGGACGGGGAGTGGCACGTCACGATCGAGGTGTTCCGGGATCTCGGGATCGCCTTCGCGATCGTCCTCGTCCTCATCTACATCCTCGTCGTCGGATGGTTTCAGTCGTTCACCGCGCCGCTGGCGATCATGGCGGCCATCCCGTTCTCGCTCGTGGGCATCCTGCCCGCGCACGCGCTTTTCGGCGCCTACTTCACGGCCACGTCGATGATCGGCTTCATCGCCGGCGCCGGGATCGTGGTGCGGAACTCGATCATCCTCGTGGACTTCATCGAGCTCCGGCTGCAGGAGGGCCTGCCGCTCGCCCAGGCGGTGGTCGAAGCCGGCGCGGTGCGGTTCCGTCCCATGGCGCTCACTGCGGCCGCCGTCGTCGTCGGGGCGGCGGTGATCCTGTTCGATCCGATCTTCCAGGGGCTCGCGATCTCGCTGATGGCCGGAGAGGTGGCGTCGCTCCTCCTGTCGCGGGTGACGGTTCCCGTCCTCTATTACCTGCTGCGAGGCAGGCACGCCGACGTTACCGTGCCTGCGGTGGTCGTGGAGGCCTGACATGCTGCGCGATCCGATCCGCACCGTCCTCGTCCCGGTCGACTTCGGCCCCGCGTCGGGCCAGGCCCTGGCGCTGGCCGGATTCCTGGCCTCGGCGAGTGGCGCCCGGCTGGTCGCGCTTCACGCCGAATCCTTCGAGCTGCCGCCGTACTTCACGCTCCAGCAGATCGGCCGGTACGAGGCGGAGCTCGCGCTGGCGCGCGAGCGGGCGGTCGAGCACCTCCGGGAGTTCGTGGCCGGTCACACGGACTGGAGCGCGGACTGCGTGGTGACCGAGGAGCGGCCGGCGGAGGCCATCGCCGCCGCCGCGTCGGATGCCGACCTGGTGATCATGGGCACGCACGGGCGCCGCGGGCCCGGCCGGTGGTGGCTCGGGTCGGTGGCCGAGCGCGTCGTGCGGACATCGACCGTCCCGGTGCTCGTGCTGCACGAGGGCGTCGACCTCGAGAGCCCCGCCGAGGTCCTGAGCCGCGTGGTGGTCGCGGGCCTGCACGGACCGGTGCCGGAGCCAGTCGTCCAGTGGGCGCGCGGGCTCGTCGGCAGGTTTCAGGGCGAGCTGACAATGCTCGGCGCGCTCGAGCGTTGCGGCACCGACGCGCTGTCGGACGCCACCCTCGTCATCGTCTCGCTGCCCGCGGCCGGCAGCCTCGGATCCTCTGCCGCGCAGGACGCCGGCCCGATGCTGCGCGCGTGCCTGCGTCCCGTGCTCTTCGTCCGTTCCTTACCGGGAGTGCCATCATGACCGTCGAACGCATGCTTCGCCTCGTCGCCGGGTTCTTCGTGATCCTCAGCCTGCTCCTCGGCATGTACGTGCACAGCGGCTTCTACTGGTTCACGCTGTTCGTCGGGCTCAATCTGTTCCAGTCGGCATTCACCAACTGGTGTCCGATGATGACGCTGCTGCGCTGCGCCGGGCTCAAGGACGCCCAGGCCCACGTGTAGCGCTCGTGTGGCGAAATGCATGTGGCGCGACGCATGTAGCGCAGACCTTCAGGTCTGCCAGCCAAGAATGCGGAAGGTCTGCGCTACAGGTGGCACTGGGCAGGCCTGAAGGCCTGCGCTACAGATGGCACTGGGCAGGCCTGAAGGGGCCTGCGCTACATGCGAGGCGCTACTGAAGGCCTGCGCTACACGCGAGGCGCTACTGAAGGCTGCGCTACATGAGAGCGCGTGCGGCGTGTCCGCTCAACCGATCGACCGCATCTCGTCGTCGCTCAGCGCCAGGTCGGCGGCGCCGACGATGCCGTCGAGCTGGTCCGGACGGCGGGCGCCGACGATGGCGGCGGTGACGGCGGGGTGGTGCAGCGTCCAGGCGATGGCGACCTCGCCGGGCGATCGCCCGTGGGCCTGCCCGATGCGCCGCAGCCGCTCGACGAGCTCGAGGCCCTGCGTGAAGTACGGCTCCTGGAAGTACTTGGCCTTCTTCCGCCAGTCGCTCGCGGGGAGTCCGGCGAGCCGCTCGCGGGTCATCGCGCCGGTCAGCAGCCCGGACTGCATCGGCGAGTAGACGATCACGCCCACGTGGTGCTCGAGACACCAGGGCAGGACGTCTGCTTCCACATCGCGGCGCAGGGCGGAGTAGGGCGGCTGCAGGCTGGTCACGGGCGCGATCCGCTCGGCAGCCTCGAGGTCGGCCACGGTGAAGTTCGACGCGCCGATGTGGCGCACCTTGCCGGCGCGCCGCAGCTCTTCGAGCGTGCGCCAGGCGTCCTCGACCGAGCCGGGGTCGTAGCCCGCCGGCGAGCTGCCCCACCGCGGCCAGTGGATCTGGTAGAGGTCGATGGCGTCCACGCCCAGCCGTGCGAGGCTGCCCTCGACCTCGCGCCGCAGTGAGTCCGGGCGCAGGCTGTGGGAGAGCGTGCGGCGCTCGTCCCATACGAGGCTGCACTTCGTGAAGATGTAGGGTCGCCGCGAGGCCGGCAGCGTCTTCATGGCGCGCCCGACCACCTCTTCCGAGTGTCCGAGGCCGTAGGCGGCCGCCGTGTCGATCCAGTTGATGCCGAGGTCGAGCGCGCGGTGGATCGCGCGGACCGAATCCTCGTCGTCCTGCGGTCCCCAGCCGAAGACCCAGTCGCCTCCGCCAATGGCCCAGGCTCCGAATCCAATACGGGTGATGTCGAGATCGGAGCGGCCGAGTCTGCGAGTGTGCACGCGGATGTCTCCTGGGACAGTTATACCAGTAGGCAGTAGGCAGTAGGCAGTAGGCAGTAGGGCCGAACTTCCGCCTTCGCCAAGGCTCCGGCGGACTCGACGAAGCCCGAGGGGCGAAGTCGGTCAGTTCGGCCAGTCGCAGCGGCCAGCGCCGAGACCAGCCACGCGAAGACCGATTCCTGCCGGGACGCCGCCTCGATCTGCCCGGCCTGCGTGCGGATGTTGAAGGCCGGGACGTCCGGGGCGAACGCCGCGAGCGTCTTCCGGAGGGCACTGACGAGTGCCGCCGGGTCGGTGGTGGTTGACGTTCGTCGCGCCACCCGGCACGGACACGCGGTCGTTGGTCCGGCTGCGGAGGTTCACCAGCGTCCGGGCGAACACGGGCTGCTCCCAGTGCGGGGTGCTGAGTGCCGGCTGCCCGGTGCGGTGCGGTGTGCCGGGTGCGGCTCCCCTGCACGGCGCTGGACGAACCGAACCCGGAGAACCGAACCCGGAGAACCGAACCCGGAGAACCGAACCCGGCGGAACCGAACCGGTGGAACAAGAACCTGCCGAACCCAGAACCCTTGGAACCTGCCAACCCGAGGAACCAACTCGCCGCGGTTCCCCTGGAACCCCTTGAACCCCTGGAACCTGCGCCCTCAGGTACCTGCCTGCCCCTACTTCTGGAGGCAGTCTCCCGCGGGCCGATAGCCCGCTTCCTCGGCCGACTGCACGGTGAGGAACGTCTCCTCGCAGCTCTTGCAGGTGTAGTTGGGGCAGCCGGGTCGATGGAAGATGCGGCTGCGGGTGTTGCCGTGGAACGGGCCCCGCGCCTCGGCGAGCCTCACGCGCTCGGCCCGCCCGCTGCGTGACGTCGCCGGACGATCCGGCGCCCCGCGGCCGGCGCCGACGTCGTGTTCGCGCCGCCACTGCCATGGCGGCTCCGGGTCGGGATCCGCCCAGAGCCCCGCATGCGTGGCCTTCGCGGTGCGCTCGGCGTCGATCAGCACGCGATCGCCGGGGCCTCGCTCGTACCGCCAGGCCAGACCGGCCCGCACGAGAGAGGCATTCACGTCCATGTCGTTCACGAAGAGGCGGGCCAGCACTCGATCGTACTGATCCACGCCATCGGTTTCCAGCCGGACCGTGCGGTTGATGACCAGCCGCTCGGTCAGGGCCTTCGCGTCGCGGCCGCGCCGCTGCGCGAGCTCCGGGCAGTCGATGCCCTCGAGCCGCACCTTGAGAATGCCGCGGGGCGTGGACACGCTGACGGTGTCGCCGTCGTGGACGACGACCACGGTGCCGGTGAGCCGTTGGCCGGCCGCATGCGGCGCCGGCGGCCCGAGCAGCGCGGCGCAGACGGCCAGCGCCATCGCGTGCCCGGTCCTACGCATCACACCACCACGGCGCGGACGGTCAGGCGGCAGGCCTCCGGATCCCAATCCACCTCGACGCGGCCGCGCGGCGCGACGCCGAGGAGCGAGGCCGGGCGGTCCGACGCCATGCGCAGGACGTCGGTCAACGGCAGCCCCGTGAAGCGCACCGTGTTGCCGATGGCGCGATCGAGCGACAGCGCGGATCCGGCCAGGTTGGGCTGGCCGGGGACCGCCACCCGGCCCGTCTCGTCCAGGTGCACGCGCAGGCGCCCCAGCATGTAGTCTCCCGGCGGCTGGCCCGCGGCCGTCGTGGCATCGGTGACCAGGACGACACGCTCGGGCGTCTTGGCGCGGACCATGGCCTTCACCGTTGCCGGCGGCAGGTGATGGCCATCCACGATCAGACCCGCAACCAGCTCGTCGGCGGCCAACTGCTCCCAGAGAAAATTCGGGTGCCGCGGCAGCATCTGGGCGCATCCGTTACCCAGGTGCGTGGACATCGTCGCGCCGCGGGCGATGGCCTCGCGGATCTGCGCGGGCGCTGCCGCCGTGTGGCCGATCGACACCCGCACGCCGGACGCCACGACCGGGTCGATCAGATCGAGCACGCCCGGCGCCTCGGGCGCGACGGTGAGGATCCGGATGCGCCCGTCGGCGGCCGCCTGCCGGCGCTTGAAGTCGTCCAGCGATGCCGGCGACACGTCCTCGCGCCGGTGTGCGCCGCGGGCCCCGTCCTCCGGCGAGATGTACGGCCCTTCCATGTGGAGGCCGGCCAGCCCGGGTACGGCCGCCCGGACGATGGTGCCGGCACACGCGGTGAACCGGTCGAGCGGCGAGGAGATGAGCGTGGCCAGGAACAGCGTGACCCCGGTCTTCTCCATCGCGGCCGCGGCCTGGGCGACGCGATCCGTCGTCACGGCCGGGTCGTTGAAGTCGATGCCGTGGAACCCGTTCACCTGGAGGTCGCAGAACCCGGGCACGCTCACCGGGCCCGCGGGCAATGCGGTGGAATCCGGGAGCGGCCGCGTCTCCGCGGCGCCGGCTCCCGAGGCCGCGCCCACGGCAGCCGCGGCCTGCAGGAAGACCCGGCGGGTCATGGCACTGGTCATCATCGTCGCCTCGCAGCGAGGAATACCACAGGACCCCGGTCCACGCCAGCGAGGCTCGCGACCGATCCGGGCCGCCAAGACGGCTACAATCAGCGCCTGCCATGATCATCGAACGCGACCGCTACCTGGACGACTCCGGCGACTGGCCCATCACCCTGGCGCTCCGCAGCCGGAGTGCCGGCACGCACAGCCTGCTCTCCGCGCTGACGCCCCCGGAGGCCGACCGGATTGGCGCCGCGTTGGCCACCGCGCTGGACGAGGTCGCGGCGGTGCTGCGGCAGAAGCGGGCCGAGGAGGCCGCCTCGGAGTGACCGCGACCATGCGCGCAGTGGCGATCGAGGCCCCCGGGGCCGCCTCCGTCGTCGAGCGCCCCGTCCCGGTCCCCGGTCCCGACGAGGCCCTGGTGCGCGTCGCGCGCGTCGGGCTGTGCGGCACGGACCTCGGCACTTACCTGGGCAAGAACCCGCTGGTCAGCTACCCGCGGGTGATCGGGCACGAAGTGGCGGGCATCGTGGAACGGCCCGCGGGGGGAGCGGCGGGACCGGCCGCGGGCATGGCGGTGGCCGTCAGCCCGTACAAGCACTGCGGCCGCTGCCCGGCGTGTCGCGCGGGGCGGCCGAACGCCTGCCGGGACAACCAGACGCTCGGCGTGCAGCGCGAGGGGGCGCTGGCCGACTACGTCGCGGTCCCGGTCTCGCGGCTGTACACGTCCGCGTCGCTCGGCCTCGACGCGCTGGCGCTCGTCGAGCCGTTCTCGGTCGGCATGCACGCCGTGGGGCGCGCCCGCGTGACGGGGGACGACACGGTGCTCGTGATTGGCTGCGGTGGCGTCGGTGCCGGCGCAGTGGCGGGCGCCGCCGGGCGCGGCGCCAGGGTCATCGCGCTCGATCTCGACGCCGGCAAGCGCGCGCTCGCGCGCCGTCTTGGCGCCGCCGCCGACGTAGCCGGCGGGGCCGATGCCCTCGAGCGCGTGCTCGCGCTGACCTCCGGCGACGGGCCGTCGGTGGTGATCGAGGCCGTGGGCAGTCCGGCGACCTACCGGCTCGCGCTCGAGGCCGTCGCCTCGTGCGGGCGCATCGCGTGTCTGGGATGGGTGCGCGGCGACGTGGCGCTCGAGGCGCGGCATCTCGTCGCGAAGGAAGTGGACATGGTCGGCTCGCGCAACTCGATGGGCGAGTTCGACGAGGTGATCGCGCTGTTCGAGTCGGGCCGCGTCGATCCGCTGCAGGTCGTGACGGATCGCATCGGGATGGATGGCGTGCCCGGCGCGCTCGCGCGCTGGGCCGCCAACCCGCCGGCGGTCGGGAAGGTGCTGGTGTCGGTGACCTGAGGCGCAGTTGTTAAATGATTGTAGGGCGGGACTGGTAGTGCGTCGTAGCGGCTCGTGCTGTCTCGCGCGGTTTCGTTAGGCTTTTCGCATCATCCCTCCGGCGGCCATCCCGTCTCGTATGCCCTCGTTTTGCCTCTTCCGTTAGCGACTCGTTAGCGACTAACGGGTTAGCCGTGGAGCACGGCGCCGAGCCGGTCGGCGGCCTGCCGCTGCTGGTTCGGCAGGGCGTGGGCGTAGACCGTGAGCGTCATTGTCGCGTTGCGGTGCCCGAGGCGCTGGGCGACGACGTGCACCGGCTCGCCGTTCCCGAGCGCCAGCGTGTCGCACGTGTGCCGCAGGCCGTGGAACTTGATCGGGCGGACGGCGGCCGCCTTCGTGAGGCGCTTGAACTCGCGCCCGCCGAGCCAGCCCTGCGAGAGCGGCGCGCCGAGCGTCGCCGTGGGCGTCTGGAGGTTGGCCGGCTCCATCGCGAACACGAGCCCGAGGTCGCGATAGGACGTCCGGTTCGCCATCTTCAAGGCGGCCTGGGCGCGCTTGTGCGCCTTCAGCAGGGCCACGACCTCCGCGCTGATCGTGACGTCGCGCGCCGTGCCGTTCTTCGGCGGGCCGAATCCGGGTTTGGCCGCCGTGCCTTCGAGCTGCCGCGCGATTGTCAGCTGGCCCGCCTCCAGGTCCACGTCCGACCATCGCAGGCCGTGCAGCTCGCCCTTCCGGGCGCCGGTCTCCAGCGCCACAGCGTAGAAAGCCGCGATCTGCGAGCCGGCCTTGCCGGTCGTGGCCAAGAACGCCCGGGCCTCGACGGCCGTCCAGCAGTGCTTCCGCACGTCCTCCCGATCCTTCGGCACTTCCGGCCGGGCCTCGACGGTGGTGGCTGGGTTGTGTGTGAGGAGCCGGTCCCGGACGGCCGTCTTGAGCGCCCGGTGCAGCACGGCGTGGTAGACGGCCACGCTGCGCGGCTTCTGCCCCAGGGTCGCGTAGAAGGCCTCCAGGTGCGTCGGACGCAGCCGCTGGAGGTGCACCGGCCCAAGGCTGGACGCCGCCACCTTCTCGATGACGTGCGCGTAGAGTCGCACGGTGGCCGGACGTTTCAGCGGCTTGACGGCCTTCGCGTGCCAATCCCGCAGCCACGCTGTGAGCGTGAGCTTGGTCGCCTCGACGAACGTGCCGGCGTTTGCGCTCCCGAGCAGGTCGGCCAGCTTCGCCTCAGCCTGCTTCCGGGCCTCGCGTCGCGTGGTGTTCGGCGCGGGCTGGAACGTGACCCACTTCTGCCGGCGCTTCGTGAGCCCGGTGTCGGGATCGGGCTCGCGGGGCAGGTCGAAGATGAGCGTAAAGCTGCCGGTCTTGCGGGCGATGATGTGTCCTCTCATGACCGTCTCCTCTTTTTCCGGATGGTGTCCGACTTCAGCACGCCCTTGGCTTCGAGCCAGGCGCGCGTGGCCCGCCGGATCTGTTCGCTGAACGGCACGCCGTCCCGTTCCCGCAGCGCGGTCATGGCGGCGAACGTGTCGTTGTCGGGCCGGTAGGTGATGACTCTCTTACGCGGCGACGTCGTCATAGTAAGTAGTGTAATACGACGACTACTCGCACGTAAAGGGCGTCGATCAGGCTCAGGCCGACAGCACGCTGACGTTGAGGTGCGGGTGCGTGGCTTCGGTCCAGCGGGACGTTGTCCAGATTTCGCCGGGTCAGAAGAGTTCGACGGATTCGGCCTAGTGCGACGCGATGTTACGTGTTGTGCCAGTAAAGCTCGGTTGCCAAATCTCTGTGAATCACGCCAGCGAGCGCCTCATGGGGAACGTGTACCTCGCTGGCGCCCTCGGCATAGCTGCCGACTTGGTACTCGTCGAATCTCACGAGGAGTCCCCGACTGGTAAAGTTGAATGATCGAAAGTTCTTCGGGTCTGGACCAGCGCCAGTCCTGACCCACGCCTCATCTTTCGTGTACCCGTTCGCAGGTCGGAGTAGCTCGCCCACGGTGTACGCGGATAGGCGGTTCAGACCAACTATCGGATCGTCAAAGATGTCTACGATGCCGAGTTCGCGAACCGGGTTGGTGTGGACATTCGTCGACTGTGTCCAGTGGGCGCCGTGCGGCCCGCCAGTGTACGACTCGAAGGCGAATCGGACGCTCACCATGGACGCCCGGAGAAGAGACACAGAGAACGACCCTTGCAGATGCCATCCAGGACCAGCACCGTTCGGCGGTTCATCCTTGAAGCTATCAAACGACGCGACCAAAGAGTCGAGATGTCTCCGTATGATTCCGTTCACTCCGCTCGCGCTGTCCCCGAGAATGTCCTCGCTCAATCGTGGATACTCTATCGTCACGTCAAGGTTCCCCACGCTCGCGGTCAGCGTTTCCGTGCGCCATCCCCCCGCTGGGTCGAACCAGCCGAATCCCGTCGGTAAGACCACTTCTTCTGGATAGAGGCTAACGTCTTGGAACCGAAACGCAGCGGCCAGACGCGCTTTGTAGAGCCGGAGCGACTTGCGGTCGATGTCGCCCCTCTCGGCACGACGATGACAGTTGGGGCACAGCGCAATTAGGTTCTCGAACGTGTGTTCCTCTCTTCTTGCCCACGGCACGATGTGATGAACGTCAACATCTCCGTGCCGGCACGTGTGAATAGCGCATCGGTGCCCGGCCTCAACCAAAACGTGGCGGCGCAGATCAGCGGGTATCGGTGGACGCTCTGGCACAGTCACTGGCTCAGATGCCTAATTTTAGGCACCGGTCAAATCCGTACGAGCGGACAACCGTGCGAAGAACGGATTCTGGACGAGGTTGATGCCGGCCGCCTCGTACCGCGCTCGCACGTTTCTCCAAGTCCAAGCTCTCGGCATCTCGGTCGGGTCGAGCATTCGGTCCTCCCGCTTCGTTATCGTCGCCAGGTGCCAATACTTGCTCAGCAGCTCTGATATGAACTCGACGGTCAACTTCCCCTCGCGCGCGCATTGCTCGCACGGTGCTTGGATGTACTCCGTCTTCGGTACCAAGTGCTCCCAGACGAGACCGCAGTGTTCGCGGCGCTCAAGTTGTTCGAGCGCGCTCGGGCTCACCCAGTGCGTCTTGTGGTACTTGTTTCTGCCCTGAAAGAGGGCCAAGTGTGCATTGGACAAGAACTTGTTCAGCCCCTCCCGAAGTCCGGCCACAACCAGCGGATCATTCCAGTCGGTGGACGATAGGTACCTTGAAGTACGCCCTTGCCAGGCGCTGATGTGTGTCCTCAGCAGTCATTCTGGTCCGTGTGCCTAACGTAACGAATGGGCCGCGCGCCTCGGTGACATGGTGGCACGAGAGGGAAGGCGCGTCGGCTCCATTCGTTTGTTAGGTGGCGCGCTTGACGGGACTTTGCCCAAGCTTCTCGCCGTCCGGTGATGGCGGAGGCTCGTCCGCCGGTGGCTCTGCTTCACGCGCTTGGTCGAGTGAGGCAAATGTCGGTGCCAGCTCATGAAACTGCGAGACATCACGAACGACCGACAGACCTGGAAGAACCTCGCCGGTAGCTCGGTTCGGAACATAGGCAGACACCACGCCAATGATGACCACGGCAGGGGGATCACCCTCGCCAATGTGGAAGGCTGGCCCGCCGCTCACGCCGTTGATCGCGACACCGTCAACTAAGTAGGCTGTCTGGGCCTGAAGCCAAGCACTCACGTCGCCCGCAAAGAAGCAGAGGCTTGCAGACGGAATGGCTGGAAAGCCAAGCCAGCCGATCTTGTTCCCGACTTTCAGAAACTTATCCTTCGGAACCAGCGGCAGCGGATCCGCAGGCAGCGGCAGGTCACCTCGATTGAACAGGATTGCGGCCGTATCGCGTGTTGAGTCGAGGAACACTGCGCGCTCGTGCTTCCGGATCACGATGGACTTGCTCACATGGTCAAATCGGATCGGTTCTTCCCAGTAGTGAGCACCCTTCCTGCCAAGATAGCTGAGACACTTCACTCTCCCGTAATTAGTGTTGAGGGCGGGGAGGTGTCAGGACATTGATGACGAAGATACGCAGGATGCTGGGCCCGTCGATCGCGGGAGAGCCGGAGCGAAGGGCCGACGAGCGAAGCGAGGCGGCCCGTAGCGGAGGGTCTCCCACGATCGAGCCCGACACGGTCCCCGTCCTGCCGGACTCCGAGGTCCCCGCCCGCCACGCGCGCCGGCGTTTCACGACCGCCTACAAGCTGGCGATCCTCCGGCAGGCCGATGCCTGTACGCGACACGGCGAGCTCGGGGCGCTCCTGCGGAAGGAGGGGTTGTACTCGTCGCATCTCGTGACGTGGCGCCAGCAGCGTGAGTCGGGGTTAACGCCGAAGACACGCGGACGCAAGGCGACGGCCGTCGATCCCCAGCTTAAAAAGCTCGAGCAGGAGAATCGTCGCCTGACGACGCGGCTGCAGAAGGCGGAAGCGCTGCTCGCCTTTCAAAAAAAAGTTTCCGAACTCCTACAGATCCCCCTGAAACCGTTCGTGAGCGACGAGGACGACTGATGGTCGCCGTGACCGACGCAACGCCGACGTTGGGGGCCGCGCCCGCGTGTCGCGTGTTGGGCCTGTCACGGGCCTCGCTGTATCGGGGGCGTCGACCGGCGGCGGTCGCGCGCCCTCGCCCGACACCGCCGCGTGCACTGACGGTCGGCGAGCGTCAAGGGGTGTTGGATCTGCTCCACACGCGCTTCGTCGATCAGGCGCCCGCCCAGATGCATGCAACGCTCCTCGATGAGGGCACGTATCTCTGTTCGCCGCGCACGATGTACCGCGTGCTCGACGCCGCCCGCGAAATCAAAGAGCGACGCGACCAAGTGCGGCGTCCACATTATGCCGCGCCTGAGCTGCTCGCCACACGGCCCAACGAAGTCTGGAGCTGGGACATCACGAAACTCCTGGGCCCGGCGAAGTGGACGTACTTCCATCTCTACGTGATCCTCGACATCTTCAGCCGCTATGTCGTCGGCTGGATGCTCGCGCCCCGCGAGAGCGCCGCGTTGGCCGAGCGCCTGATCGCCGAGACGTGCGCCAAGCACGGCATTGTCCCGGGGCAGCTCACGCTCCATGCCGATCGCGGGGGCGCGATGCGCAGCAAGCCAGTGGCCCTGCTGCTGGCCGATCTTGGCGTGACCAAGACGCACAGCCGGCCGCAGGTCTCGAACGACAATCCGTTTTCAGAAGCCCAGTTCAAAACGCTCAAGTACTGTCCCCAGTTTCCGGAGCGGTTCGGATCGATCGAGGATGGGCGGGCGTTCGGGCAGGTCTTTTTCCCCTGGTACAACCAGGAGCACCGCCACAGCGGACTGGGATTGCTCACGCCCGCCGTGGTGCATTTCGGCCAAGCCGCCACCGTGCGGGCACAACGGCAACAGGTACTCGCGGCCGCCTACGCCGCGCATCCGGAGCGCTTCGTCAATGGACGGCCACAGCCGGCGGATTTGCCGACCGCGGTGTGGATCAACCCGCCGCCGACAAAACCGACCGCACAGGATGCCCCAGGAACGACGATCGTCACCTCGGACGACCTCCGGGTCGACCCGATTGCGGACGTGAGGATCGACTGCGGCGCTACTCTAATTACTTCACCCTTGGTGTCTCAATGTCGTTGACAGCTTCCGCATGGTCAACCACGTGTGCGGCTGTCGCTATTCCACAGACGGCATTGTTGTGACTGTTCGAGATCAGAAAGCCAGTCCCGGAGCCTTGAGGCGTAGCGATGCGCACAACGTGAGGCTGGATGAGTTCCACAGCCTCGGACCAGTTCATTTTGACCGCCTCCTCCGTTCCCGCTCGCCACCTAACTAACGCTTGCGGCTCAACCGGCGGCCGCTCACCGCTCTTGACGCGCGGCCGTCCGTGCAGCGACTTGTTTGCCCGCATCGGAACGTGTCGGTTCACTTGTCGATGACGAGATCCCGGATCGAACACGAAGTGGACGTCGCTTGGCTATTGATGAAACCCATGTTGAACTTCGCGACCCTCTTGACTTTGCCTGCTTCAAAACGCTCATAAATGGTACGCGTATTACTGTCTATCACCGTTCCACTCGGAGCGGAGCTGACACACCTGACCTCGACGTCCTTGACGGCGAAATCGTTCTCGTTGTGGACCGTGAAGTTGGCCTCCATTACGTTTCCGAAGCCTTGTTTGGACCAGGCGAAATCCAGCTTCATGTTGGAAAGAGCTGCTTCCTTTGGCGACGGTCCACTCGGAGCCGACGGGGTCGCTGAGCTTGTGGAATTCGATGAAGACCCAGGGTCGCTTCCGGCAGCCAGTATGGCGAAGCCGCCGAGAATCAGCACGGAGATTGCGTGACGCTTCATTCGGCTCATCGCCCTGCGCTCCCTCGAATTCGACCAATGGCTCCAGCGGCTACGGCGGCCGCGACCACGCACGACGTCACATCGGCGAGATCGAATGTGCCACGGACGAGATGGACAGCCTGCCCAAGTTCGGCCACGAGGGCCACGACGAGAGCCGTGGCGATCCAACCGTACTTTGCGACGCTAGGAGGCTCGCGGCGCCAGAGCAAGGCCATCGCCGCAGTCAGCGAGTAGACCCACAAGCCGTCTGGCGCCGTGAACAAGACAACACTCGGCGGTCGAATTGCCGACCACGAAGCAAACGCACGGAACGTCAAGACCACATCTTCCAGACCGAGCGCGGCGGCCCAGTGAAACACACGCAGGGTCGGGACACGCCAAAGCAGGTAAATGGCCGCGCCGGTCACCACCGGCAACACCACATGCAAGGTGGTCTCGCGCAGATCAGATGTTCCAGATGCTGGCTCCCGTGGTCTGCTCGACGGCATAGCGCTTTGGCGAATGACTCGCAGGCTCATCGGAAGAAGATCCAAGGATCTCGCCGGCCTACCAGTTGACTAGGCTGACCAGCCGATCCGTCGATCTTCTAGAATCGCTGGTCAGAGCCTAGCACCGACCAGGCATCTCGACCAGTGACCGGTCGGCAGGGATAGGTTCCGGAGCCGCTCCGACGCACTCCGCGAACATGGACCGGCCCATCCGAGAGCTGACACCCGCTCCGCGACGGGCAGTCCCGCATTCAACGACAATCCTGTTGCGCCTTCCCGAAGCCGGCGAGGAGGACGCCTGCGCCAAGGCTCCGGGTCGGGTAGCAGGGACATCTCGTCGCCGTCATGAGTCGGGTGGGCACGGACCAGGTGCGCCCGGCGGGCCCCGACGACGAGTCCACGCGCTGTCCCGGCGCGCAGAAAGGTGGCCCGCTATGCCGCGTCCGTCCGCCGACGCGCGCCGGCTAACTCGCCAAGCACGGCAGCATCGATCTCGCCGCTGCCCACGAATCGCGTCAGCAGGACCGTCTGTAGGTGCGCGATTTTGGCGGCGGTCGGCTCCGGCACGACGCGCGGCGGGACTGCCACACCGCTCAGGCCGAACTGCCCCTTCAACGTACGCGCCTGATGCGCCTTGGCGTCTGCCCCGGCCTTCGCGGTGGCGAACGCGGTCGCTGCGATCTCGGCAGCATTCAACGCGGCCAGGAAGGACTCCCACGCGGGCTCCGCCCCGGCGGCCGCCTCCAGGGCGGCATCCGCCAGTGCCTCGGCCTCGGCTCTCGCTGTCGCGCGGGCCTGCTCGGAGGGCAACTGACGCTCCAGCGCCTTGATGCGCAGCTCGGCCACGCGCTGACGATCCTCCAGTTCCGCGATCTCCGCCAGCTGCCGCGCGACCGCGGACGCTTGATAGAACTGCTGGTCGGCGGAGGCCATCTGCTCCGCCTGCTGCTGACGCTCGGCGATCGCCGCGGTGATCCGCTCCATCGCGCGCCTCGCGTCAGCGATCTCTGCGAGCTGTGCCTGATAGTTGGCGCTCATCGTCCCCTCCGCGCGGCCACGAGCAGCGCCTTCAGGTTGTCGGGCGACGGTGACGCCACGGTCTCGACCGCGGCTGCCATCCGGGGGTTCGAGGTCTCCGTCGTCGGTGGCTCCGGGACTGGTATCAAGGTACGCAGGCGCGCGAGCCGTGGGTCGGGCGCGCGCGCGGCGCGAAGGCGGGCGGCCAGGTCGGGTGGTGGAGGGACCTCGCCGCCGAACTCGGCAGGCGCTGCCGTGCGCAGTGCGGCCCGTCGACTGCGGGAGGCGGCGCGAAACCCTCGCAGACACTCCCAGCACAAATCGTGTTCATGGCCGACCGCGCAGTGCGGCCGGCCGTCCAGATCGAATCCTTGAATCGCGCTCATCGGACAACTCCCTTCGCGGACTTCGTGGGCCGACTGGATGTCGGCGGCGATGGCGGTGCCGGTGCGGCCAACGCTGAGCTGAACATCAGCGACGGCGCATTGACCGGATCATGCCAGTGAACCGGCCGGACGACCCCGTGCCATTGCGGCGCCATGCTCGCACGCGGGCCTCGGCCTCGGATCGCGGCAGCCGGCCGCTCTTGTAGGCCGTCAACGGATGCTCGTCACGCCCGAGCGCGATGAGGCCGGCGAGGGCCTGCTCGATGTCGGCCTCGCTGACGTCCGACGCCGGCCGCCGAACAGGCGCCTCCATCCAATTCAGCGGCAAGTCAATGCCGTGGGCTTCAGCCGCCAGGGCGAGCACGATCGCGCCGGCCGCTGCGTTCGCAACATCGTCATGTCCACCCGGCCGTGGTCGACTGAATCACGGCCCTCGCGTCCGGCCCGGCGCTCAAGCCCCGAGAGCTGTGCGACCAGGCGCGTGTCATCGAGCAGCGCAACCTGCCGCGACATCACCATCGGCAGCGCCGCCAGATAGATGTGACTCTTGCTTCTCTGGCACGGCTCGACGGCGACGCCGTACTTCGCGAACTGCTCGACGGGCCAGTCGCCCGCATACTTGTCGGCGGTGACTTCCCGCAGGCCGAACCGCTTCAGCGTGTCGGCGAACTCGAGCACGACGCGCTCCGGGCTGAAGGGTGGTCCGACTTCGCGCGTAAGGTCCAGCACGGCAACGTCGCCCTCCAGATGCGCGATGGCCAGCGTCATCGAGTCAGTGCCGGAGCCACCGGCCGCATCCAAGAACCCAAAGTAGTGCGGCTCGCCACTTGGCGTGTGGACCCGCGGTGGCAGCTCGTGGCGGCCGCCGACGACGCAGGCCTCGATGGCGCTGAGCGGCAGGAAGGACTCGACGTCGCTGCGGAACGCGATCGTGCCGTCGCGGCCGAACTCGGAGGCTGCCGCGATCGGATCCTGCTCGAAGGCGCGCGCGACCTCCCGCGCCCGGAAGGTCGGGTTGAGCGTGAGGGTGTCGGCGCTGATGACGACGCGGTCGTCACAGCTGCCGGCCTCGTGCGCCTCCCACAAGATCCCGCGCCGCGCGTAGGGCGTCCCGATGACGGCGAGCAGGCTGCCGGGCACGCGACCCAACGCCGGGCGCACCGCGCGCACCAGCTCGCGGTCAGGCTCGGCCTGGTCATCGGAGGGCAGGAACGAGGCCTCCTCGATCACCACGCAGGCGTAGCTCCGGCCACGCGGCGCGGCCTTCGTGGCCGTGATGACTTCGATGGTGACGGGCCCGACCAGCTCGATGCGTTCCCGCGTCTCGCGAGTGATGAGCCGGGCCAGCGACGGGCTCGCGCGTAGCAGCCCGCCGATGTAGCGCAGCGTGAGCGTGCCCTGCCGGCGGCCGGAGACGTCGCGCCTGCTCCGGTGCCACGCCAAGGCTCCGCACGCCGACCGGGAGTGCGGCCGGTGGTTCACCTGGGACGGGACGGGACGGCCGCGGGTTTACTGCTCCGACAACTGCCGGCAGCGGCACTACCAGCATCGGGCCGTCTGAACGACGGTCGTCGTCGGACGTGCTATGATCCTGCTGTTCTCGCGCCCCTTCCTGGGGGCTCTATCAAGACGAGAAAATCTATTAGCTAGATTGCGGCCGAGGGCCAGGTGCCTTTGGCCGTTTTACTTTTCGTCTAAATGGGAGAGAACACCAGATGGCTAAGCGCGCAGAGCGACCAATTGCGGTTGACGGCGAGAATCGACTCTTCCTTGGGAATGGCTGGACATCGGCCGTGTTCGGTCAGAAGCCACACATCAACCTCAGCGTGCTGTCAAGCGAAGGTGCCAAACCGGAAACAGGGCTGACAATCAAGCTCGCCCCGTCCGATGCGCGCCGTCTCGCACAAGCACTTCTGAGCTTTGTCGCGGACGTCGGCCGAGCATCGAAGAAGGGGACGTCATGAGCGTCTTCGAACAGCTGTTCGACCATCTGCGTCGAGAGCGCAATCGTTGCATCCGAAAGGGTGACGTTCGAGGCGCGCGCGCCTTCGATCTTGCCGACGCCGAACTGCGGGCAGCGCTGTTGGATCTAGCTTTCGAGCTAGATTCGTTTGACAAGCCGGGGGAGTAGGCAGGCGCGAGCGCATTGGGGCGGGACGAGCCGTTAGCGAACGGTTAGCGACTGAGGCGGGAGGGCCCGGTTTCCCGGGCCCTTTTGCGTGCGGTTGTTAAATGATTGTTAAGCCCCGCAACACGCCCGTCAACTGGGTCACAATCGAGCCGTGGACCACCCCACGGCCATCTCGGACTCCCAGTCGCTGACGGTCGCCGAGCCGTCGATCTCGGTGCTCGTCGTCGACGACGACGAGGGGCTGTGCGGCGTGATGCGGCAGGTCCTGCCGTACTACGGCATGCGCGTCGAGACCGCGCAGAACGGCTTCGTGGGCCTGCGACAGGCGCTCGAAGGGGGACACGATCTCGTGCTGCTCGACGTGCGCCTGCCGGGGCTCGACGGGTTCGAACTGCTGCGCCAGGTGCGGCGCCGCAGTCACGTGCCCGTGATCATGCTGACGGCGCGCGGCGAGGAAACCGATCGGGTCACGGGACTGGATGCCGGCGCCGACGATTACCTCGCCAAGCCGTTCGGCATCGAGGAACTCCTGGCCCGCATGCGCGCCGTCCTGCGGCGGACGGGCCTGGCGAGCCTGGCGCGGCCCGAGCGGTTCTCGGCCAGCGGCCTCGTGCTCGACACCGGCACGCGCGCGGTGCACGTCGGCGACGGCGCGGTCCCGGTCACTTCCACCGAGTACGAGATTCTCGAATACCTCGTCCGGCACGCCGGGCGGATCGTGCCGCGCGACGAGCTCATGGTCGTCGTGTGCCAGCGCGAGGCCTCCAGCCTCGACCGCTCGCTCGACGTGCACATCAGCCGCCTCCGCCGGAAGCTCGGCGACCGCGCGCAGCTGATTCGCACGGTCCGCGGTGTCGGCTACCTGTTCTGCCTGGACACCGCGCAGGCCGGCTGAGCAACAATTCTTTACACCGAACGGCCGGCCGAACGGCGCCGCCGGCGTCCAATTGAGTGCGGGTTGAATCGGGGTTGGGCGCAGCCAGGGCGTCCACGCGGTCAGGCCCCCTTCCACACGCCCTTCATCCTCCCGGGCGGCTGCGTCCTGGTCCGGCCGCCCGGGTTCTTCACGACCAGACAGGCAGCGACTATGCGGCACTTCCTCGGGCTCGGCGCCGTCGCGGCGTTCGTGATGCTCGGCATTTCCGCGCGCGCGCTCGGAGGCGACACGCCCGTCCCCCATCCCCGGCTGGACGGCGCCTGGACGCTCAACCGGCAGATGGGCGATCAGACGCGGCGCGGAGGAGGGGATGTCGGCCCCGGCGAGGATCGCGGCGGCGGGGGCCACAGCCACGGCGGGTTCGGCATGGGCCCCGGCGGCGGCAGGGGCATGGGGGGCGGCATGCGCCCGATGGGCGAGGGTGCGATGCCCGACCGCGAGGAGATGGAACGACGCCGCGCGCTCGTGCGGGAGCTGCTCGAGCCGTCGCCGCGCCTCACCATCACCACCGACGGGGACCTGGTTGCCTTCACCGACGCGGACGGCCGGGTGCGGAAGTACACGGCCAACGGGAAGAAGGAGAAGCACCAGTTCGACAACGGCACGGTCGAGACGAAGACGAAATGGGACGCCGATCACCTCGTCGTCGAGACGTCCCTTCGGGGCGGGATGAAGGTGACCGAGACGTACGCGCTCGCGGCCGACACCAGGCAGTTGATCGTGCAGACGAAAATGGACGGTGGCCAGATGCGCGGCGACGATCGCCCGCCCATCACGCACTACTACGACGACATCAACGCGGCGCAATAGGCGTCGGGTGGTATCCTGCGCAGCCATGGCTGACCGGCTGACGATTGCGGCGACGACGCACGGGCGCGTCCTGGTGCAGCACCCGCAGTCGCCGGGGCCCTGGCCCGCCCTGATCGGCTTTCACGGCTACGCCGAGAACGCCGCCCACATGCTGGACCGCCTGCGTGTCATCCCCGGGTCCGCCAGCTGGCTACTCGTCTCGGTCCAGGCGCTGCACCGGTTCTACGCCCGCGATCAGGAGACGGTCGTGGGCTGTTGGATGACGCGCGAGGATCGCGAGACGGAGATTGCCGACAACCTGCGGTACGTCGCCGACGTCATCGACGCGATCAGGCACGCCTGGCCGTTCACCCGGCTGGCCTGCGCGGGCTTCTCCCAGGGCGTGGCCATGGCCTACCGCGCGGCGCTCCGCGCCGGCCACGACTGCCATGGCGTCGTGGCCCTCGGCGGAGACATCCCGCCGGAGCTGATGGAGGACCGTAGTCTGCCGTGGCCGCCGGTGCTCGTCGGGCGGGGCAGCGACGACGCGTGGTACGCCCGGGCGCGCTTCGACGCCGACGTCGCGTTCCTCCGCAGCCGCACGGCACTTGCCGACGCGGTGATCTTCGAGGGCGGGCACGAGTGGACGCCCGCGTTCGCGGCACGCGTCGGCGGGTTCCTGGCGCAGCTCGTGGAGGCGTGATCAACGGCGTCATGCGCCTGCAGTAGACTGATCGGAATGGCCGACGGCTCCGCGACCGCAGCCGCTCCTCGTGCCGGCGGCGGATGGCTGTTCCGTCACCGCTCCTGGCTCCCGGTCCCCTTCGCCCTCGTCCTGCTGCTGGTGCGATGGGGCATGGTTCGCCATCCGGCGGCGCTCATCGCCGGACCGCTCCTCGTCGTGGCGGGCGAAGGACTCCGCTGGTGGGCGGTCGGGCAGATTGGCGTCATCTCACGGACGCGATCGACCAGGCTGGGCCCGCTGATCACCAGCGGTCCGTTCGCCCTCTGCCGGAACCCGCTCTACGTCGGCAACCTGGTGCTGTGGGCCGGCTTCACCGTCTGGTCGGGCCTGCTGTGGATGCTGCCCGTGACGGTCGGCGTGTTCGCCGCGTACTACGCCAGCATCATCGGCTGGGAAGAGTCGCTGCTGGCCGATCGATACGGCGACGCCTACCGCGCATACTGCGACGAGACGCCCCGCTGGCGGCCCCGGCTCGATCGTCTGCCCGGCGCCTGGTCGGCTTCGGCCATGCACCCGTGGCGGGAGGTGGCGTTCAGCGAGCGGGGCACGCTCATCGCGATTGCCGCGGCGTCGGTGCTGCTGGTGCTGCGGATGCGGGTTTGAAAGCGCCGCGCTATTGAGCGGTCCAGCCGCCGTCCACGAAGAGCAGGCTGCCCGTCACGAACGACGCGGCATTCGAGGCCAGAAACACCACCGCGCCCTTGATCTCGTCGAGATTGCCCCAGCGTCCCATCGGGATCTTCGCCACGAAGGCCGCGTACTTCTCGGGGTCGTTCAGGAGCTGCCGGTTCATCTCGGTGCCGAACGGGCCCGGACAGATCGCGTTGACGGTCACGCCGTCGGCCGCCCATTCGAGCGCCTGGACCCGCGTCAGGTTCGCGATGGCGGCCTTGGACGCGGCGTAGGGCGCCCGGCCCGGCAGCGCGATCACGCTCAGGATGGACCCGAGGTTGACGATGCGGCCCCAGCCGCGGGATGCCATGCGCGGGCCGAGGGCCCGTGACAGCAGGAACGGCCCCTTCACGTTCGTGTCGAGCACCGTGTCCCAGTCGGCCTCACTCAGCGTCTCGCTCGCGCCGCGGATGTTGATGCCGGCGTTGTTGACGAGAATGTCCACGGGGCCCAGCCCAGCCTCGACGGCATCGGCCAGGCGGCCGATGTCCTCGGATATGGTCATGTCGGCCGCAAAGCCCGCCACGCGGGCGCCCGTGGCGTGGGCGATCTGGCCGGCGGCCTCACGTGCCCGGGCGGCCTCGCGGCTGGTGATCGCCACGACGGCGCCGGCCTCCGCGAGCGCCTCGGCCATCGTGCGCCCCAGCCCTCTGGCGCCGCCCGTCACCAGCGCCCTGCGGCCGGTCAATTGAAACTGTTCCAGCACGCTCATCGACAGCTCCCTGCGTTGGGTCCAGGCTCAATTGCACCTGTGGCGCAGACCGTCAGGTCTGGCGTCACGGCGGTGGGCAGGCCTGAAGGCCTGCGCTACAGGTGGACCGAGAACCCGTGAACCGAGAACCCGTGAACCGAGAACCCCCTACAGTCCCAACCTCTCCCTCGCGTACGCCATCGACCGGCGCACGTGCTCGTCCTCGAGCGCGACCTGCGCCTCCGGCGCGAGCCCGGTGATTCGCGGCAGCTCGCCGGCGGTCGCCCGCCCGAGCACGTGCTGCTCGAAGGCCTCCAGCCGATCGGCCGCCGGCCGGTCGAGCGTCGTCCAATAGCGGGCCTCGCGATACGGCACCTGCAGCGGATCGCGCGTCAGCATCTCGAGGCAGAGGTGCACGTCGGAGCGCGCGGCCCGGAGCGCGGCAATCATCGCCGGCAGCGGCAGCAGTCCCTCGCCGAGCGGCACCTCCGACAGCTCGAAGCCGGCGTCGGTCGGTTTCACGCCCATGTCCTTCAGGTGGGTGGTAACGACGAACGGCGCGAGCCGGCCGATGGTGTCGAGCGGCTCCTCGAGCAGCGCGAGGTTGTTGCCGAAGTCCACGCAGGCGCCGATCCGGGGGCTGTCGACCAGGTGCAGCAGGTCGGCCAGCTCCGCGGCGTGGAAGTCCTTGTGGTTCTCGATCCCGATCGTGACGGGGAATCGTTCGACGGTCGGCTTGATGGCGAGCAGGGCCGTCCGCCAGCCGGACGCCCAGGACGTCCATTCGTCGCGCGTCTTGAAGCTCTCGTACCGCCGGCCGTACAGCAGCGCCACGCGGACGCGTGACACGCCCAGGACGGCCGCGACACGCGCCAGCTCTTCGTACGCCTCGGGCGCTTTGAGGCAGGAGGACGGCGCGGACAGCTCGACGATCAGGTGGTCGCGGTCGATGCGCTCGCGCAGCCGCCGCAGGTCGCCGCTGTCGCGGGAAGGCAGCTGCGACCAGTCGAGCTGCGCGCCGCCGGAGCCGAACCGGGCGCACAGGTCGAAGAGCATGTCCGCCGGCAGCGCCGCGGCGGTGCTCTTCATGATGTCGCGGCCCTGGAGCATCCGGACCGCGAACGACGTATAGGCCAGACACATGCCGGATCGGCCTCCCACCGCGGCCACGCGCGGAGCGGCGGCCAGGACTGGCAACGAGCAGAGGAAGTGGCGGCGCGTCAGCATGGCGATCACGCGCCGGGGACGACGGCCCGCAGCTCCCGGTCCCACGGCGTCCGATAGGTGCGCGTGAGGAGCGCTTCGGCCTCCGAATCGCCGGCAATCGTGCCGCGTGCCGCATCCCAGTGGACGACCCGGCCCACCCGGGCCGCGATGTTCGCCAGGTGACAGGCGATGGCCGTGCGGTGGCCAGCCTCGAGGTTCGCAATGGGCTGCTGCCGGCTCTTCACGGCGTCGAGGAAGTTGCGCACGTGCGGCTGGAACTGGTCCGGCACCTGCTCGTACCCGTCGTCTTTGATCGCCTCGGTCCGCTCCGCCACGGTCGTCTCGGGAGGTGGCGAGGTGAAGCTCGGGATGTAGGCAGCCTCGGGGCTGAGCTTGCGGTCCGGCGTCACCTCGAAGCCGCGCCGATCGATGGCCAGCATGCCCTTCGTGCCGAAGAACTCGAGGCCGCCCCCGCCGCCGGCGGAGACCTCACGACTCGACCAGTTCACCAGGAAGTCGCGATACTCGAAGATCGCTTCCATCACGTCCGGCGTCTCGCCGATGCCGCCGAGCGACGTGCGCTGGGCGAACGCCGCCACCCGCATCGGCAGCGCATCGGCGACCCACTGCACGATGTCGATCTGGTGCGCAAGCAGGTTGGTGGTCTGGCCGCCCGAGTAGTCGGTGAACCACCGGAAGTGATAGAGGCAGCGCGCCGGATCCCACGGCACCTTCGGCGCCGGACCCAGCCACATGTCCCACTGGTCGGCCGAGAGCGGCTTGCCGACCGGCTGGGTGAAGCCCGGCATGATGTTCCTGAACGCGCCAATCCGCGCCGCGCGTATCGTGCCGATGTGCCCCTCGCGCAGGAGCGTGCGGGCGCGCTGGTAGTGCGCGCCGGAGCGCTGCTGTGTCCCGACCTGGACGATGCGGCCGTGATCGACGGCGGCGCGCTGCATCCACTCGCCCTCGCGCAGCGCCCATGTCAGCGGCTTCTCGACGTACACGTCCTTGCCCGCCGCGCACGCCAGGATGGTCATCAGCGCGTGCCAGTGGTCGGGCGTGGAGACGACGATGACGTCGATGTCCTTGCGCTCGAGCATGCGGCGGAAATCGGGGAAGCGGTCGGGCGTTCCCTCGGAGAGGCGGACGCCCAGGTCCATCCGTTCGTCGGAGAGCTCCGAGATGCCGGCGATTTCGCAGTCGGGCTGCGCCTTGAAGTCCAGGAGGTGCCGGCTGCCGATCAGGCCGACGCCGACGAGGCCGACGCGGACGCGATCGTTGGCGCCGAGCACCCGGCGGCTCGAGGCGGCCGTGGCCAGCGGGGCGAGGGCAAGGCCCTTCAGGAACGTGCGGCGGGATGGGGGCATGACAGGTTCTCAGGTTCTCGGGTTCACGAGTTCACGGGTTCTCAGGTTCGCGGGTGCACCCACGGCCCGCGATACGGGCGCGCGAGCAGCTGATTCGCTTCCTCGTCGCCCACGATGCGGCCGTTGGCGTGGTCCCAGTCGAGCGAGCGGCCGAGCTGCTGCGACAGGTTGGCCAGGATGCAGGCGGTGGTGGACATGTAGCCCTGCTCGATGTCGGAGACGGGGCGGCCGCGCGTGGCGATGTTCTCGAGCAGGTTCTTCATGTGCGCGCGGATCGCGGGCGCCACGTGCTTCTCGAGGTCCTTTTCGGTCTTGTCCTCGGGGAACTCGTCGAGCTCGTACTTGACGTCCTCGTGGACGGGCGTGCCGCCGCCGACCGGGATGAAGTCGTACCCGTAGACGCTGGCCTTGAGCGTGCCCTTGTCGCCGTAGAAGGTCGCGCCCCAGCCGTAGTTCGGGTCCGGCGCATCGCCCCACGTGCGGTGCGTCCACACGATCTTGAGGTCGGGATAGTCGAATGTCGCTTCCTGCGTGTCGGTCGTGTTGGCCTTGCTCGCCGTGTCCACCAGGATGCCGCCGGACGAGCTCACGCGGGTCGGCATCCCGAGGTCCAGCATCCAGCGGACCATGTCGAACATGTGCACGCACATGTCGCCCACGATGCCGTTGCTGTATTCCATGAAGGCCCGCCACCCGCGCGGGTGCACGAGGCGATTGTAGGGCCGCATCGGCGCGGGCCCGGTCCACATCTCGTAATCCAGGTACTCCGGCGGCGCGGTGTCGGCCGGGTGCTCGGTCGTGCGCATGTGGTAGTAGCAGTAGATCTCCACGTAGGCGATCCGGCCGAGCCGCCCCTCGCGGATGAACCGGTCGCGGGCCGTGACGAGATGCGGCGTGCTCCGGCGCTGCATGCCCACCTGCACGACGCGCTCCCGACGCCGCGCCGCGGCCAGCATCGCCTGCCCCTCCCGGATATCCACGCTGATCGGCTTCTGCACGTACACGTCGGCGCCCGCCTCCACGGCGGCAATCATCGGCAGCGCGTGCCAGTGATCCGGCGTCGCGATGAGGACGATGTCGAGGTCCTTCTCGCGGAGCATCTCCCGGTAGTCGCCGTAGGTCCGCGGAGGCTTCCTCGAGGTCTGGCGGGCGGCCACCTGGTCGGCGGCGTCGGCCAGCATCCGCCGATCGACGTCGCAGAGCGACACGACCTCGACGGGCGCCACCTGGAGCAGGCGCAGGAGGTCACACTTGCCGTACCACCCCGTCCCGATGAGGCCGACACGCGGGCGGGTGTCGGCGAGCGCCTCGGCGTAGCGGGGCAGGGAGGTGAGCGCCAGGGCGGCCGACGCGGATTTCAGGAAATCGCGGCGAAGCATGGAACACGTACTATCACAGAGTGCGGGGTGCCGGGTGCTGGGTGCGGGGTGCGCGGTGCGGGGTGCGGGGTGCGGGGTGCGGGGTGCGGGGTGCGGGGTGCGGAACCCGCGACCTCGCCCGTCCGTCGAATGCGTCAGCCAGCGTCCGCCCGCAGGATCAAGTGTGATGTCACTCCGCCGGACGATTGTCCTGTGCCTGGTGGCGCTTGCCGCCACCGGCCTCGGTGCCCCGCCCGCCCTCCACGCCCGTCAGGGCAACGATCTCGATCAGTTCATGGCGCAGGTCCTGGCTCGCCGGGACGACAACTGGCGAAAACTCCAGCAGTACGTGCTGGATGAGCACGAGCGCGCGGAGTTCCTCGGACCCGGGGGCTTCCGCCTGTTCGGCCTCGATCGCCAGTACCCGTGGTACATCCGCGACGGCGTGTTCGTCAGGAGCCCCGTCCGATTCGACGGGGTGGCGCTCGGCGAGGACGAGCGCCGCACCGCCGAGAACGAGTGGATTGAGCAGGAGCGGTCGCGCGACAGGGACGCGGCGGCCAGGGCCTCCGGCGATGCCCCGCCCGGGGGCCCTGCCGGCGCTGACGGGAGCGTCGAGGCGATCCTTCGCGCCACCCGTGAGCCGCAGTTCGTCTCGGCCGCCTACTTCCTGCGCTTCAAGTTCGAACCCGGCCGCTATGCCTTCGTCGGCCCCGAGACCTACGAAGGCCGCCAGGTGCTCCGGATAGAGTACTACCCCACGAAGCTGTACACGGAGAACACAAAGGACACAAAGGACACAAAGGACCCAAAGGACCCAAAGGACCCAAAGGACACGGAGAACACAAAGGACACGAAGGGCAGAAAGGAGACGAAGGACACGAAGGGCAGAAAGGAGACGAAGGACACGAAGGACACGAAGGGCACAAAGGGCACGAAGGACACGAAGGACAGGAAGGGGAGAGGGCCCGGCGACGAAGACGAGCACATCGAGTACCAGATGAACAAGATGGCGCTGGTCACGTTGTGGGTGGAGCCGACCGAGCATCAGATCGTGCAGTACCGGCTGGACAACGTGGCGCTCTCGTTTCTTCCGGCGCGCTCCTTCGTGCGCGTGAACGGGTTTGGCGCGACGATGAGGATGGGGCAGCCGTTCCAGGGCGTCTGGCTGCCCGAAGGGATCGACGCGACCGGCAGCTTCACTCTCGCCAACGGCACCTACGAGGCCCACTACAGAGTCGCATACGAGAACTATCGCGAGGCCGCCGTCCAGGTGAAAGTCCGATGATCGCCGCCACGCTGCTCGTGGTTGCCCTGAGCGCGCAGGCGCCGGCGCTTCCGGCGGCTGCGCCCACGCCGGTCGGCGCCAGCCGCATCACGGGGATCCGCGTCCGCGGGAACCACACGACGCCGGACGAGGAGGTCGTCCGCATCGCCGGCGTGCAGGTGGGCGATCCGTTCGCACCGGCGCTGCTGGCCCAGGTCAGAGACCGCCTCGATCGAAGCGGGCGTTTCCGATCGGCCGAGGTGCTCCGGCGGTACGAGTCCCTCAGTGACCTCTCCGCCATCCTGCTCGTCATCGTCGTCGAAGAGCAGGCGGGCATCGCGGTCGGCGAGCCGCATCCGGGGCCGCTGCGCACGCTGCGGGCGAACACCATGTGGCTGCCCGTCCTGCGGTACGAGGACGGCTACGGGTTCACCTACGGCGCGCGGGTGACCTTCGTCGACCTGATGGGGCAGCGGTCGCACGTCTCGGTACCGCTGACGTGGGGCGGTGAGCGGCGTGTCGTGGCCGAGGTCGAGCGCACCTTCGAGCACGGGCCGGTCTCGCGCGTCCTCGGGACCGCCGGCGTGTGGCGACGGGAGCATCCCGCGCTCGAGATTGGCGACCGCCGGACAGGGGCTACCGTGCTGGCCGAACGCACCCTGTCTCCATGGCTGCGCGTGGGCGCCACGGCGGGCGCAGGGAACGTCACGTTCGGCCCGACGGGCGACACGATGCGGACGGCCGGTCTCGAAGCCGTGCTCGACACGCGGCTCGACCCGGCGTTCCCGCGCAATGCCGCCTACGCATCCGTGGCCTGGGAACGGCTCTGGTTCGATGGCTCGCCCGACACCAGCCGCTTCACGGCGGACGTGCGCGGGTTCGTCAGGCTGTTCGGACAGGTGGTGCTCGCCGCGCGGGTGCAGCAGGAGCGTGCGGCCGACCCGCTGCCGGTCTTCGAGCAGCCGCTCCTCGGCGGCACGTCGTCGCTCCGCGGCTTCCCGCTGGGATTCCGCTACGGCGATCGCCTGACGGCCGGGAGCCTGGAGCTGCGGATGCCGATGTCCTCGCCTCGCCACATCGGGCGCGCGGGAGTGGCCATCTTCGCGGACAGCGGTGCGGTGTACGACACCGGCACCGCGGTGGGCCATGCCCGCTTCGACACGGGCATCGGCGCCGGGTGGTTCCTGCAGCTGCCGGCCGTGTCCTTCCGCATCGACGTCGCGCACGGCCTGGGCGGCGGCACCCGCGCCCACGTCACGCTCGGCACGACGTTCTGACGCTCAATCCGCCTTGTGTGACGACTCGATCAGCACGAGGCCGCTTTGCATGGATCCGGGCAGCTTGATCCTGTTGCCGAATGCGCTGAGGTCGTACCCGTCCTGCACCCGCCCGGTCACCTTGACGCGCGCACCCTTCCGGGGTGCGCCCGCCGCCGTCACGACCCAGAGCTCGCCGTCTCCGTCGGACAGCTTGTAGGCGCCCCTGCCCATCACCGATGCGCTCTCTTCGACGCGTCCCTTGATCGTCACGTCGCGATTCCGGTACCTGGCCGGGTCGGCGAGCAGCTTGTTGATGGTGACCGGACCGCAGGCCACCGTGAAGAGGGTCAGACCGGCGGCAAGCGTCAGGATCCACCCGCGGCGACGCTGTGACATGGGAGATGGCTCCTTGTGAGCGGGACTGTCGCGTCATTCTAGGCTGGACGGCCCGCTGGCGGTCAATCGACAACGCGGTATGATCCGGCTCCCTGGGGGATGGAGATGCCCGTGCGCAAGATCATCGCCTACATCGCCGTGAGCGCCGACGGGTTCATCGCGCGGCCCGGCGGCGGCATCGACTGGCTGGACGACCCGCGGTTCAAGGGCGACTACGGCATGTCGGCGTTCTTCACGTCGATCGACACGATCCTGTGGGGTGGCACGACCTACCGCGAGGCGCTCGATCGCGGCGGCATCGAGCCGTTCGGCCCGACGGGCCGGCACGTCGTCTTCACGACGAGGCCGCCCGCCGAGCGAACCCCCCGTGTGGAGTTCACGAGCGAGCCGGTCCGCACGGTGGCCGGACGGCTGCGGCGCGCCCCTGGCAAGCACATCTGGATGATGGGCGGCGGGAAGCTCATCGGGTCGTTTCTCGACGCCGGCGAGATCGACGAGTTCATCATCCACGTGATCCCGACATTCATCGGCGAGGGGATCCCGCTGATCGCCCCGCGGCACCGTACCGTGCCCCTCGTCCTCGAATCGGTGCGGCGGTTTCCCGATGGCGTCGTCCGTCTCCATTACCTCGTCGAGGCGCCGCGGCCCGCCCGGACGGGGCGGGCGAAGACGGGGCGGCCGAACACGAGGCGGACGAACACGGGGCAGCCCCGCCCGCGCACGCGGGCGCGGAGCCGCGCGGCACGAGGCGCCAAATGAGCCGACTGCCGCGACGGGCGATGGCGGCGGCCGCCGGCGTGATCGGCGCGGCGGTGCTGGCGGCGGCGGGCCATCGGGCCACGGCCGCTGCCGAACCGGCGCACGACTATCCAGTACGCCCGGTACCGTTCACGGCGGTGCACGTGACCGACGCCTTCTGGGCGCCGCGTCTCGAGATCAACCGCACCGTCACCATCCCGTTCGCGCTCGGGAAGAACGAGGAGACCGGGCGCGTCAACAACTTCACGCGCGCGGCCGAGGTGCTCGAGGGGCATCCGCCCGCGGATCGACGTCCGCCCGGATACCCGTTCGACGACTCCGACGTCTACAAGGTCCTGGAGGGTGCGAGCTACGCGCTGAGCGTCAAGTCCGATGCGAGGCTGTCCTTGGAGCTCGACGGCCTCATCACCACGATCGCGTCCGCCCAGGAGCCGGACGGCTATCTCTACACCACCCGCACGATCGACCCGGCCCACCCGCACCCGTGGGCCGGTCCCGAGCGCTGGGTCAACGAGAAGGTGGACAGCCACGAGCTGTACGATCTGGGGCACCTGTACGAGGCCGCCGTCGCGCACTACCAGGCGACCGGCAAGCGCACACTGCTGGACGTGGCCATCCGGACGGCCAATCTCCTCGTTCGGACGTTCGGTCCCGGCAAGGCGTCGATCTGGCCGGGGCACCAGATCACCGAGATGGGACTGGCGAAGCTGTATCGCGCGACCGGCGACGCGCGGTACCTGAACCTGGCGAAGTTCCTGCTGGACCAGCGCGGACCGGACGGGACGCCGGGGGCCGGCCGGCCGTACAACCAGTCACAGGCGCCCGTGACCGAGCAGACCGAGGCCGTCGGCCACGCGGTGCGCGCCACGTACATGTATTCCGGCATGGCGGACGTGGCGGCGCTCACCGGCGACCAGGACTACGTGACGGCGATCGATCGCATCTGGCGCGACGTGGTCGAGCGCAAGCTGTACGTCACCGGAGGCATCGGCGCCCGGGACGAGGGCGAGGCGTTTGGCGACGCGTACGAGCTGCCCAACATGACCGCGTACAACGAGACCTGCGCCGCGGTCGGCAACGACTTCTGGAACCAGCGGCTGTTCCTGCTCCATGGAGACAGCCGCTACATCGACGTGCTGGAGCGGACGCTGTACAACGGCCTGCTCTCGGGCGTGTCGCTCGACGGCAAGGCGTTCTTCTATCCGAACCCGCTCGAGTCGAACGGCCAGCACCACCGCAGCCCGTGGTTTGGCGTGGCCTGCTGCCCGGGCAACATCACGCGCTTCCTCCCGTCGATGCCCGGCTACGTCTACGCGCGGCGCGGCGACGCGCTCTACGTCAACCTGTTCGTCGGCAGCACGGCCGAGATCGACATGGACGGCGCGCACCACGTCCGGGTCGTGCAGGAAACGCGCTATCCGTGGGACGGGGACGTCCGGATCACGCTCGTGCCCGATCGTGCGGTGCCGCTCGAGCTGCACGTGCGGATCCCGGGCTGGGCGCGGAACGAGGCTTCGCCGGGCGGGCTCTACCGCTTCGCACGCGAGTCGAGCGAGTCGCCGACGCTCAGGGTCAACGACCACGAGGCGCCCCTCGCGCTCGAGCAGGGCTACGCCGTCATCCGGCGCACCTGGAGTCCCGGCGACCGCGTGTCCCTGCACCTGCCGATGCCCGTGCGGCGCGTGGTCGCCGACGAGCGCGTGGACGCCGATCGCGGCCGCGTCGCCCTGCAGCGGGGCCCGATCGTGTTCACGGCGGAGTGGCCCGACAATCCCGATGGGCACGTCAGGAATCTGCTGCTCAGGGACGATGCCGCCCTCGACGCCGCCTTCCGGCACGACCTGCTGAACGGCATCGAGGTGATCACCGGGCGGGCCGTCGCCTTCGTGACGGGCCCCGACGGCGCGGTGACGTCGCGGGAGCAGCCCTTCACCGCCATCCCGTACTACGCCTGGGCCAATCGAGGACCAGGCGAGATGACGGTGTGGATTCCCGACCGCGACGCACGCGTGCGGCCGCTGCCGGCGCCGACGCTGGCCTCGACGAGCGCGGTGGCCGTCTCCGGCAGACGAGGCAAGCGCTGACAGCTGACCGCTCCACTTGGCGAACGCCGGCCGCCGTGGCACGATCGGGCCATGAACGTGACCCAGCTGGCGGCGGAAGTGCTCTGCTTCGCAGAGGCGCCCGCGCGCGCCGCGCTCTGGCACAGCCGCTGCCCGGAGAGCACCGAGTTCGCCGGCACGCTGCCGGTGGTGCTCGACGCCGCCCGCACGCGACACTGGTTCGATCCGTGCCGGCTGCTGGCGTCCGACGCGCGGAGCGAATACCGGGAAGAATTCCGTCAGCGGCAGCCCGGCGGCGGCTGGCAGCTCAGGCATGGCTCCCCCGGTGGCGGGCACTGACACGCTCGCGGTGCACGGATGGACGACTTCGACGCACTTGTCGCGCACTGGCGGCGGACGGTGGACCAGGCGGCGTTCGAGCTCGCCGCGGTGACCGACGCGGATGCCCGGCGACGCCCGGCGCCCGGCAAGTGGTCCATCAAGGAGATCGTCGGACACCTCGTGGACTCGGCCGCCAACAACCACCGCCGTTTCGTCGAGGCACAGCTTCACGACGACCTGATCGTTCACGGATACGCCCAGGACGCCTGGGTGCACGTCCAGCGCTACCAGGAATCCCCGTGGCCCGACCTCGTCGCGCTCTGGGCCGCGTACAACTTCCACCTGGCGGGCGTGATCCGCGGAACGCCCGCCGAGGCGCTGGAACGGCCGCGCCCGCGGCACAATCTGGGCGACGTGGCGTGGCAGCCGGTGCCGCAGGACGCGCCGGCGACGCTTGGATGGCTCGTGCGCGACTACGTCGGCCACCTGGAGCACCACCTCGCGCAGGTGCGGGCGCTGATGCCGCCGGCAGGACTCGAGTGAGGCGCCCATGGACGCCTGGATCCCGCCGCTCACCGTGCTCGAATCAGTGCTCTACTGCGACGATCTCGGCGCGGCCGAGGCGTTCTATCGGGACGTGCTCGGGCTGACTTTCGTGGCCCGGCGCACGGGCCGGCACGTGTTCTTCCGCGCCGGCACCAGCATGGTCCTGATCTTCGATGCCCGCGCCGCGTCCGCCGAGGCGACTGCGATCGGGACTTCAACGGTTCCACCCCATGGCGCGAGCGGCCCGGGCCACCTGGCGTTCCGTCTCGCCGAGCCGGCGTTCGGCGCCTGGCGCCGGCGGCTCGAGTCCCGCGGCGTGGCGATAGAATCCGAACTGCACTGGCCCGAGGGCGGCCAGTCGCTCTACTTCCGCGACCCGGCCGGCAACAGCCTCGAGCTGGCGACGGCCGACATCTGGGGGCTGTAGACGACCCGGTGACCCTTCGCTACGACCTCACGGACGAGGATGCGCTGCGGTTCTGCGCGTATCACATTCACCACTCGCCCGCGATCATGCGGGAGCTGACGCGCGCCCGCTACCTCTACCCGCTGCTCGGCATGGGTGCGGGTTTCCTCTCGTGGCTGCTCGCCGGCCGGCTCACGGAGCTCGTCGCGGCCGCCCTGCTCGGCAGCTTCTGGACGCTGTGGTGGCCGGGGCACTGGCGCCGACGGTATCTGAAGCAGGCGCGGGAGTCGTACCGCGAGCCGCAGAACAGGACGCTCTTCGGCAGCCACCAGCTGAGCGTGGACGACGAAGGGATGGTCGTGCGGTCGCCGTCCGGCATCGTGGCCAGCTATCCGTGGGCGTCGATCGAAGGGCTCGAAGAGGAGCCGGGGTACCTGTACGCCTACGTCAGCGGGCTGACCGCGATCATCCTGCCCGAGCACGGCATGGTGGAAGGCAGCTTCGAGGCGCTGCGCCAGTCGATCCACGAGCACCTCGCCCCGGCGGAGGTCGGAGGGGCGGCGTGAGGGTCAGCCGACGAGCGATGGGCACGGCGCGGGCCTCGACACGTTCGCCTATCGCAATCCGTTTCCGGCTGGCGGACCTCGCCAGGGCGACGGTCTGACCCGGAGCGCACGTGCGGTGGCGTGGCGCGTAACGCCCTGATGTAGCGCAGGCCTTCAGGCCTGCCAACGGACGCGGGGCAGACCTGAAGGTCTGCGCTACATATGCAACGCAACGGCGGCGGGGCAGACCTGAAGGTCTGCGCTACATATGCAACGCAACGGCGGCGGGGCAGACCTGAAGGTCTGCGCTACATATGCAACGCAACGGCGGCGGGGCAGACCTGAAGGTCTGCGCTACATATGCAACGCAACAACGGCGGCGGGGCAGACCTGAAGGTCTGCGCTACATGTGCAACGCAACGGCGGCGGGGCAGACCTGCGCACTCACGTCGATCTTTTCAATCGTCAATCGTCAATCGTCAATCGTCAATGATCAATCATCAATGAGTAAGCCCCGCCGGCCTGCGTGTCGAACTCGATCTCGACGCGCGGCGTGGCCCGCGGTGCGGCGACACTCACGCCGTCGGGCACGATGGGCGCGTCGGGGACGTGCACCCGGTAGAACGGATTCGGATTCGGGCCGCCCGGCGTGCGCGGCGTGGCACCCGAGACCCGCACCGGCGCCGCTGTGGCGAGCCGGCAGACGCCGCCGAGGCGCGACCGCACCGCCGCGCGCGTGAGCGCGCCGCCGGCCCACTCGAGATCGACCTCGAAGCCGCCGCGCGCGCGAATGCCGTGGACCGTGCCGGCGGGCCACGCAGACGGCAGCGCCGGCAGCAGGTGGAGCACCCCCGCGTGGCTCTGCACCAGCATCTCGACGATCCCCGAGACGACGCCGAAGTTGCCGTCGATCTGGAACGGCGGATGCGCGTCGAAGAGGTTGGCGTAGACCCCGCCGCCGCCGGAGTAGCGGATGCTGCCGTCCTCGACGAGGCGGAGCAGATTCGACAGCAGGCGGAACGCGTGGTTGCCGTCCCCCAGGCGCGCCCACGCGTTCACCTTCCAGGCGAGGCTCCAGCCCGTGCCGCCGTCGCCGCGGAGCTCCAGCGATTTCCTGGCGGCGGCGAACAGCGCCGGGCTGTGCGCCGCCGTGATCTGACGGCCCGGGAACAGCCCGAACAGGTGCGAGAAATGCCGGTGCTGCGGCTCCGGCGTGTCGAAGTCCTCGAACCACTCCTGCAACTGTCCCTCGTGCCCGACGTGATACGGCAGCAGGCGGCCGCGCGCGTCCGACAGCCGCCGCAGGAACGCCGCGTCGGTGCCGAGCGCACGGCCCGCGTCCAGCAGGTTCGTGAACAGGTCCCAGACGAGCGCCAGGTCCATGGACGAGGCCTGGCTGATGGCCGCCTGCGCGCCGTCCGGCGTCAGGAACTTGTGCTCGGGTGAGGTGGCGGGCGCGGTGACAAGGCGTCCGTGCCCGTTGTCCACCAGCCAGTCCAGGCAGAACTCGGCGGCACCCTTCATCAGCGGATAGCCGTCGGAGGCCAGCCAGCCACGGTCGCCGCCAAAGGCGTAGCGCATCCACAGGTGCTGCGAGAGCCATGCGCCGGCCATGGGCCAGAACGCCCAGACGGGATCGCCGTCCCCGTAGGCGCCGACCGGCGCCGACTGTCGCCAGAGATCGGAGTTGTGGTGCGCGGTCCAGCCCGAGGCGCCGTAGTTGGTGCGAACGGTGCGGGCGCCGGTCACCGACAGGTCGCGGATGAACGCGTGCAGCGGCTCGGCCAGCTCCGGCAGGTTGGCCGGCTCGGCCGGCCAGTAGTTCATCTCCGTGTTGATGTTGAGGGTGTAGTTCGAGCTCCAGGGCGGGCGGACCTGGTGATTCCAGATCCCCTGCAGGTTGGCTGGCTGCGTGCCCGGGCGGCTGCAGGCGATCAACAGGTAACGCCCGAAGTCGAACAGCGACGATACCAGGCCTGGATCGGACGCGCCGGGACCCGCGATCCGCTCGACGGTGGGCGTGTCCGCCGCGGCGCCGCTCGTGCCGAGGTCGAGCCAGGTGCGCGCCATGAGCGCCCCGTGATCCGCCTGGTGCGCGGCCAGCAGCGCGTCCCAGGACTGGCCCGACGCGGCCTGCAGCCGCTCGGCGACGAGCGCCGCCTCGTCGCGGCCATCGAGGACGGGGGACTTGTCGAACCCGTTGAAGCTCGTTGCCGTGGCCAGCAGGAAGCGGACCTCGGTCGCGCCCTCGACGTGCAGGCCGTCGCGATCGACGCGGGCCGTGCCGTCCCTGACGATCGCGCGCAGGCGCGCCTCGAAGCGCATGCCGGCTTCGTCGGAGTACTGCACCGGGATGGCCTGATCGTGATAGCTCGGGTCCACGTGCGCCGGGGCCCGTCCCATGAGGCGCAGGTCGGCGTCGAGACCGGCGGTATGCGAGCGGAGCGGGCTCGTGAGGCGCGAGACCAGCGTGAGGCGTCCGGGGCGGTCGGCCGCGATCCGCAGCGCCAGCACTCCGGCCGGATGGCTGGCGATCAGCTCACGCGTGTACGTCGTGTCTCCCGTCCGGTACGACACCCGCGCGAGCGCGCCGCCCAGGTCCAGCTCGCGGCGGTAGTCGCGTCCCTCGTCGCCGTGCTCGAACGCGATCGTCCAGTCGCCGAGGGGCTGGTACGACTCGGTGAATGGCCCCATCATCTGCTTGCTGAGCCGGTCGGCCTCGACGTAGTGGCCCGCGAAGACCGCCTGGCGGATTGCCGGGAGCACCGCCTTCGCGCCGGGGTTGTCCCAGTCGCGCGGGCCGCCCGACCAGAGCGTGTCCTCGTTCAGCTGCAGCCGCTCTTCGCCGACGCCGCCGAACAACATCGCGCCGAGACTGCCGTTTCCCACGGGCAGGGCTTCCACCCACCGGCTCGCGGGCGCGCGATACCAGAGCATCGAGGAGCGCCCGGCGGCTGCCGCCCGCGCAGGGCGGAGGAACCCGCCCAGCGCCGGTGTGGCAGCCAGAGCGGCGAGGTGCTGGAAGAAGGACCGTCGCGTCAGCGGCATTCGGTGGTCACGCGGCCGCGGGTGCCGCGCGGCGCGATCGCCACAGCCTGTCGAGACCGGCGAGCCGGCCCGTGTCGAACGCCAGGAGCACGGTCACCGCGACGAGCTCGATCAGGTTCTTGCTCACGAGCAGGTACGTGCCCTCCTGGCCCGGCGCGGGCACGCCCGACAGCGGAATTGCGGAGACGTAGAACAGGAAGAGCAGCACGAGCGCGCCCCAGCAGCCGCCGCGCGTGCAGATCCCCAGCGTCAGCGAGACGCCGACGAGGACGAGCGCGAGCGGGATGGCCCAGTCGATCGCGGCGCCCAGGCTCGACGCCGCGATCCAGTGAAAGGCGGAGGCCGCGGGGCCCGTCGCGCCCCTCAGGTATCCCGCGGCGCTCCATTGCGCCAGGGGCGCGCCGGTGCGCGACCAGCCCGGTACCATCCACTTGTAATAACCCTCGTACAGGAAGTGCCACCCGATGAGCGTGCGAAGCACGACGAGGGTGACGGCCTGGACCCGCGACAGCGAAGGCATCGACTAGGTGCGGGCCGGCGCCGGGATCTCGATGCGCGTCTTGCGATCGACGGCGTCGAACGCGGCCACGCAGGCGCGGGCGGATCCCATGGCGCGATCGGGGCCGCACAGCAGCGGGCGCCCCGTGCGGACGGCCGCGCAGAAGCCGGAGATCTCGTTGCGGTAGGCGACGAGGCGATCGCCGCTCGAGGCCGTGGCCGTCTGGCCGCGGCCGGCCGCATCCGCCACGCGGCTCTCGGACGCCTCCAGCGCCGGGCCGCTGCCCCGGGGCGTGACCTCGATGCCCGTGCGGGCGGGCTGCCCGGTGCCCTCGTCGAACAGGTAGGCCTCGCTCTCGCCCTGCAGGATCAGCGTGCCCTTCGTGCCGAAGAACGCTTCGTAGTAGTGGTCGAACGCGTTGGACTCGATCGACGAGAACACCGCCGTGCGGCCTCCCGGGTATTCCCAGGTCGCGTACACGTGATCCGGCACCTCCCGCCCGTCGTCGAACCGGTAGACGCCGCCGGTGCCCTGCACGGCCTCGGGCTCGGCGCCGAAGAACCAGCTGGTGATGTTCACCTGGTGGCTGGCGAGCTCGGCGAGCAGGCCGCGCGAGTAGCGCTTGTAGAGCCGCCAGTTCCAGAGGTGGTCGAACGTGGGGTAGCCCCACTTCGAGGCGTCGAAGTCCTTCGAGGGCGGCTCGCCCTTCCGCCGCCAGTTGCCGTTCCGGTGCCAGAGAATGCGCGACAGGTACACGTCGCCCAGCAGGCCCGCCTTGATCACGCCCTCGTGAGCGGCCTGGTAGATCTGGTTGTAGTTCCGCTGGTAGCCGATTTCGAGGACGCGCCGGTTGGTGGCGGCGGCCTCGCGCATCTTGAGGAGGCCCGGCTCGTCCCACGCCATCATCTTCTCGCAGAGGACGTGACGCCCCTGATCGAGGCAGCCGGCAGTGATCTCGGCATGCGCCCAGAGCGGCACGGCGACGATGACGGCCTCGACGTCCTCGTGGGCGAGCATGTCGGTCCACTCGGTGTAGTGCGTCGCCGGCGGGCGGCCGGTCTTCTGGAGGACCTCGTCGGCCTTGGCGAGCTGCGCCGGGTTGATGTCGGCCATCGCCAGCACCCGTCCGTACGCCGGATCGACCTGCGCGAGCAGGACCCGGCCCTCGCCGCCGACGCCGACGAACCCGATGCGCACCGGCCCGCCCCGGACCGGGCCCTCGACGGCCGCGGCCGCGCCCAGCCCGACGAGCGCCGGGACACCCGCGACGGCCTTGAGGAAGTTGCGGCGACCGATGGTCTGCTGTTCCGGCGTCAGGTTCACACCACTACCCCTCCACCACGGCGCCCAGATACCGGCCGACGACGAGCGGCCGTCCCGGGCGGTCCTCGGCCATGATGACCGCGAGCGTGCCCGGGTGCGCATCGCAGTACTGGCGCGCCAGGTCCACTCCGCCCACGAAGAAGGCCGTCGCCAGCGCGTCGGCCGACGCGGCGTCGGCGGTCACGACCGACGCGCTCACGATACCCGAAGACGGCCGTCCGGTGCGCGGGTCGATCACGTGGCCGTACCGACGTCCGTGCACCTCGACGAACTGCTCGCCGGCGCCGCTCGTCCCGAGGGCCGCGTTCCTGAGCCGCAGGCGCGCGATCCGGCGCCGCGGGGGCCCGGCCGAGGTGAGGTCCACCTCCCAGCCGCGATCGGGGCCGCCGAGCGCGATGACGGAGCTGCCGCCGGCCGACACCAGCGCCTGCCGCACGCCGCGGCTCCAGAGGGCCGTCCCGATGGCCTGGACGGCATAGCCCTTCCCGATGGCGCCCAGGTTGAGCGCGACACCGGCGATGTCGAGGCGCACGGCGCGCGTCTCGGGATGCAGGATCAGCCGCCGGGGCCCGACGAGGCATCGTGCCGTCGCAATCTCGTCATCGGTGGGCAGCCGGCCTTCCCGCTGCAGGAATCCCCAGCACCGGCTGAGCGGAGTGGACGTGACGTCGAAGGCGCCGCCCGTGGCCAGCGTCAGCTCGCGGCAGCGGAGCAGCAGGTCGAACACTTCGTCGCTGACGATGACGGGGGCGTCGGCCGCATGACGGTTGATCCGGGCGATCTCGCTGGACTCGCGGAACACCGACAGCGCCTCCTCGAGGCGGTCGGCTTCCGCGAGCGCCTCGCGGGCGGCGCCGATCTCCGACGCGCGCTCGCCGGGCAGCGTCACCTCGAACCGGCAGGCCATGGCGCGGCGGTGCACGCGAATCCAGTGGGAGGCAGGGTCCTCCTGGCGGGTCCACGCCACCGACAGCAGCGCGCGCCGCGAGACACCGGCCGGGTGCTGGCGGCCGAGTCCTGAAGAACCTGACGGCATGGCGGTGTCCCGGGGGAGCTCGATGCAGCACACCGTATGGCGGAACCCGGCCCGGCGTCAACTGAAAGTCGGCGGTTTTCATCGGCGGAAACCGGTAAAGTGCGGCCAATTGGTTGCGCGCGGCGGTCCGCCGCGGCGAGGGGCCGACTTGATCAAAGATGATGGCCACGGAGGCCCTGGATGATCGGCATCGATCGGGCGCGGACGCCCGGCGACCTGCTGCCGAAGATCGAGCGCGTGTTCGCGCTGTCGGCCGCGAAGATCCGCACGCTCGAGGATCGCTGGGACCCCGCCGACGGCGCGCCGGTCTTCACCGTGGGCGGCCGCTACCGCGCGCGGGGCTGGACCGAGTGGACGCAGGGCTTCCAGTTCGGCGCCGCGCTGCTGCAGTTCGACGCCACGGGGGATCGCTGGTTCCTGGAGCTCGGGCGTGACCGGACGCTTCAGCGGATGGCGCCGCACCTGACCCATACCGGGGTGCACGACCACGGGTTCAACAACGTCAGCACGTACGGCGCGTTGTGGCGTCTGGCACGCGAGGGCCGCCTCGAAGCGGACGCGTGGGAGGTCCGGTGCTACGAGCTGGCGCTGCGCGTGAGCGGAGCGGTGCAGGCGAACCGCTGGACCCCGATCCCGGCCGGCGGGTTCATCCACTCGTTCAACGGCGCCCACTCCCTGTTCGTGGATACGATCCGATCGCTGCGGTCGCTCGCGCTCGCGCATGTGCTGGGCCACGCGCTCTCCGGTGAGCAGGATTGCCGTCTCAGCCTGCTCGAGCGGCTGGTGCAGCACGCCAGGGCCACGGCGGAGTTCAGCGTCTACTACGGCCTCGGCCGGGACGCGTACGACGTGCGGGGACGGACGGCGCACGAGAGTCTCTTCAATCCGGCCAACGGCTCCTATCGCGGTCCGTCCACCCAGCAGGGCTATTCGCCGTTCACCACCTGGACGCGGGGACTGGCCTGGGCGATGCTGGGGTTCGCCGAGCAACTCGAGACGCTGCCGCGCTTCGGGGATCCGGAGCTGGAGCCGCTGGGCGGACGTGCGGAGATCGACCGCTGGATGCTCGAGGCCGCACGGGCCACCTGCGATCACTACCTCGAGATTGCGGCCGCCGATGGCGTGCCGTACTGGGATGCCGGCGCCCCGGGTCTCGCCAGCCTCGGTGACTGGGGCAGTCGTCCGGCGGACCCGTTCAACGCGTTCGAGCCGGTGGACAGTTCCGCGGCTGCCATTGCCGCCCAGGGCCTGTTGCGCCTCGGACACGTGCTCTCGGCACGGGGCCAGGACGGCGGCCGGTACGAGCAGGCCGGCTTGCGCGTCCTCGATACCCTGTTCGATCCCGCCGGCCCGTACGTGGCGACCGACCCGGCGCACGAGGGCCTGGTGCTCCATTCCGTGTATCACCGGCCGAACGGCTGGGATCACGCGCCGGACGGCACGGGCGTCCCGCGCGGCGAGTCGAGCCAGTGGGGCGACTACCACGCGCGCGAGGTGGCCCTGTACGTGATGCGGCTGGCGACGAACCAGCCCTATCTCACGTATCTGGGGCCTGCGCCGAAGGGACACACATGAGCGATCAGTCCAGTGGGCGCCCCGTCGCGCTCGTGACCGGTGGCACGCGCGGCATCGGGCTCGGCATCGCCCGCGCGCTCGCGTCGGCCGGCTGGGATCTGGTGGTGTCGGGCCTGCGTGCCCAGGCCGAGGTCGCCGAGGCCCTGACCCAGCTCGAATCGTCGGGCGTGACGGTGCTGTACTGCGCCGCCGACATCGCCTCGACGGCGGACCGTGCGCGCCTGATCGCGGGCGCCGAGGATCGCTTCGGCGGCCTGAATGCCCTCGTCAACAACGCCGGGCGCGCGCCGCGGGCCCGCGCCGACCTGCTCGAGGCGACCGAAGAGAGCTTCGAGGACGTGGTGCGCATCAACCTGCAGGGGCCGTACTTCCTCACGCAGGCGGCCGCGCCGCTGCTCGTGGCACGCCGGCTCGCCTCGCCCGCACAGCCGTCGGCCGTGGTCTTCGTCACGTCGGTCTCGGCGACGATGGTGTCGGTCAATCGCGGCGAGTACTGCGTCAGCAAGGCCGGGCTGGCCATGGCGGCCCAGTTGTATGCCGTGCGGCTGGCCGGCCATGGCATCCCGGTCTTCGACGTGCGGCCCGGGATCATTGCCACCGACATGACGGCGGGCGTGCGGGAGATCTACGATCAGCGCATTGCCGACGGTCTCGTGCCCGACCGTCGCTGGGGCACCCCCGAGGACGTCGGGCGCGTCGTCCGCGCCCTGGTCGCCGGCGACCTGCCGTACGCGACAGGGTCCGTCGTCCACGTGGACGGGGGACTCACGGTGCCACGGTTGTAGGGGATCTGGGGATCTGGGGATCTGGGGATCTGGGGATCTGGGGATCTGGGGATCTGGGGATCTGGGGATCTGGGGATCTGGGGATCTGGGGATCTGGGGATCTGGGGGACACGGAATGTCGTTGAACCGCTCAGGTGCAGTCGGCGCATTACTGGCCATGGCAGCCGTTGTCGGAGTGGCGGCTTCACCCCCGGCCCCGCAGGAGTCTCGTCCGATGCCGTCCGTGCACTTCATGACCCTCGATCCGGGGCACTTCCACGCCAGCCTCGTCCAGAAGGAGATGTATCCGGGCGTGGATCCGCGCGTGGACGTCTACGCGCCGCTCGGCACGGACCTGCTGGAGCACCTCGGCCGCATTGCGGCGTTCAACACGCGGGCGGAGCACCCGACCTCGTGGCGGCTCGAAATCCACACCGGCCCCGACTACTTCGACCGCATGCTCGCCGAGCATCCCGGCAACGTCGTCATCATCTCCGGCAAGAACAGGGAGAAGATCGGCCGCATCCAGCGATCGGTCGAGACCGGGCTGAACGTGCTCGCCGACAAGCCGTGGATCCTGCGCAGCGCCGATCTGCCCGCGCTCGAGCAGACGCTGGCCGACGCCGACCGGAAGGGCGTGGTCGCCTACGACATCATGACCGAGCGGTTCGAGGTCACGAGCGAACTGCAGCGCGCGCTGGTGGGCGACACCATGGTGTCCGGCGGCATCGGCGAGGGGACCGCCGAGAAGCCCGGCGTCTACATGGAGAGCGTGCACCACCTGATGAAGCTGGTAGCCGGCGCGCCCAACATCCGGCCGGCCTGGTTCTTCGACACGGCGGAGCAGGGCGAGGGCCTGAACGACATCGGCACGCACCTGGCGGACCTGGTCCAGTGGACGCTGTTCCCGGATCAGGCCATCGACTACCGCCGCGAGGTGAAGGTGCTCGGTGCGCAGGCCTGGCCGACGCCGATCAACGAGGCGGATTTCAAGAAGGTCACCGGCGGCCAGTCGTTCCCCGCGAGCGTGCAGTCGCACGTGAAGGACGGCGTGCTGCAGTACCGACTGCAACACGCTGGTCTCGTACACGCTGCGGGGCGTCCACGTCACGCTGAACGTGATCTGGGATTGGGAGGCGCCGGCGGGCGCAGGCGACCGCCACTACGCCGTCTACCGCGGCCGGAAAGCGGCGATCGAGGTCCGCCAGACGAAGGCGGACGGCTATCGGCCCGAGCTGTACGTCGTCCCGAACACGCCCGCAGACGGCGATGCCGTCGAAGCCGCGGTCAAGGCGCGGCTGGCGGCGCTGCAGGGCGAGTACGCCGGCGTCTCGGCGGAGCGGCGCGGTCACGAGATCCACGTCGCGATTCCGGACCGCTATCGCGTCGGCCACGAGGCGCACTTCGCCGACGTGACGCGGCACTTCCTGTCGTACCTGAAGGATCGGTCGGCGCTGCCGTCCTGGGAGCGGCCGAACATGGTCGCGAAGTACTACGTGACGACGACCGGGACCGAGCTGAGCCACCAGGCGCCGGCGAAGGTCGGGCCGCGGCTGGCGCCGGAGTAGGGGTGGCTCGCTCGCAGTAGGCAGTAGGCAGTAGGCAGTCCGGCCAGTTGCCGGCGACCTCCACAAGACCGATCGGCGGCTTGCGGGTCGTGCGCTTCCAGCCCCGGCCGTCCGTCAGATCGAAGGCGGCGAACTCGACTCCTGCCGCGCCGTCATTTGAACCCCGAGACGGCTCCCGTGACCCACTTCGGCACCTTCGCCTTCGGGAGGTCGGGCATCTGTCCGCACGCTTCCGGTATGTCGGCCGTGGCCACGAGCCGCTCGCTCGCGATGTCTCTCAGTTCCCAATGAACCGAGCAGGTGAAGTGCACTGTCTGCTGGCTGAATACGACGCGCCGGCCGCCGTCAGCGAAATGCCAGTCGAAAATCGCCAGGCCGCCCTCGAATCGATGTGTCTTGCCACCCGAGTAGATGACGAGCTGCAGGGGAATGTCGTACGACGTGCAGCAGTTTCCGAACATGGCTTGCGCCCCGACCGAGCGACGGTCGTCGGAGAGCACAGGCTGCTCGAATGCGGTTTGCCTGCCGAACGATTCTCCCGCCTTGGGAGAACCGCCCTTCGGCACGATGATTGTTCTCCGTTCGGACGTCAGAATGCGGAGATTTCCATCGGCGTCAATGTCGACGGAATCATAGGTCTCCATGGACGCTGCTGGTGCGTGCCGGTAGCGCGGTGTCTGCGCAGCCGCTTGAACCGTGCTGAGCGCGCCGACGAGCAGGACACACCTGACAGCGGCCAGCGGCGTGCGCGCCGTGTTCTCGGCTCGAATCGACACTCGTATAATCTACCAATGCGAGGAATGCCCTGGAGCACAATTGCGCTCGGCTCGCTGTTGCTCCTCTCGGCCTACGCACAAGGAGGACAGGACGTGCCCTCTCCGCAACCTGAAAAAGCGAAGCCGCCTGTCACGACGGAGCCCCGCGGGCGCATCCTCGGCATCGGCGGTGTCTTCTTCAAGTCCGCGAATCGTGATCAGATGCGCGAATGGTATGCGACGCATCTTGGACTCGCTGACAAGGGCGAAGGCGTGATGCTTCCGTGGCGCGAACACGACGACCCGCACAAGGAACACGTCACAGTGTGGAGTGTGTTTCCCAGCTCCACTGACTACTTCGATCCCGGCCACGCACCGTTCATGATCAACTACATCGTGGACGATCTGGATGCGTTGCTCGACCGCCTGGCACGAGAGGGAGTCAAGATTGACGCCAAACGGATGAATGAATCCTACGGTCGCTTCGCCTGGATCTATGACCTGGATGGGAACAAGATCGAGCTCTGGCAGCCGTCGTCCGCAACCCCTTGAGCATCGCTCAAACGCCCAACGCCCAACGCCCAACGCTGAAGGCTGAAACCTGAGAGCTGCCCGCTGTCCGGAGCCTACACGCTCAGCTGCTCGATCCTCCCCGTGCTGTCCCCGATCGCTTCCTCTCTGACTCCCACCCGGTCCAGCAGCGTGAGATAGAGATTCGTCATCGGTGTCTCGTCGGGGAAGACCAGGTGCCGGCCACCGGGCAGGCCGCCGCCGTGGCCCGCGACGAGGACCGGCAGGTTCTCGTGGGTGTGCTTGTTGCCGTCGGCGATGCCGCTGCCGTAGACGATGAGCGAGTGGTCGAGGAGCGTGCCGTCGCCGTCGGGCGTGGCGGCCAGCTTCGCGATGAACGTCGCGAACAGCCCCATGTGGAACTCGTTCACCTTGGTGACCTTCTCGATCCATTCCGGGTTGTTGCGGTGATGGGTGAGCGGATGGTGCGGGTCGGGCACGCCAATCTCGGGATAGGTGCGGAGGCTGCCTTCACGCCCGATCATCACGGTGGCGACGCGCGTCAGATCCGCCTGGAAGGCGATGGCCTGCATGTCGAACATCAGCGACGCGTACTCGGCGAAGCCGACGGGGACGCCGCTCGGCATCTCGAAATCGGGTGTGACCTCGCGCGTGTCCTGCTCCGCGATCTGGATCCGCCGCTCGATCTCGCGGACCGACGTCAGGTACTCGTCCACCTTCCGGCGATCCGACGGCCCGAGCGACGAGACGAGCTCGTTGGTGCGAAAGGCGACCAGGTCCAGCACACTGCGCCGCGCCACGCGGCGCCGCGCGCGCGTGGCCGGATCGAGCCCGGCGTCGAGGCCGCCGAAGAGCCGCTCGAACGCCAGCCGCGGATTGGTCTCGGGCGGCATGGGCGAGGTCGGGCTCTGCCACGACAGGCTGTTCGTGTACGCGCAGCTGTAGCCCGAGTCGCAGTTGCCGACGGTGCGGGACTCGTCGCAGCCCAGCTCCAGCGACGGAAACCGCGTGTCGCCACCGATGTGCGCGGCGGCAATCTGATCGACCGACACTCCCACATGGATGTCGGCGCCGGCGGTCTTGCGCGGGTGGACGCCCGTCAGATAGCAGGCCGCCGCCCGCGCGTGGTCGCCCGGACCGTCGCCGAGCTGGTTCGCGTTCTCCTGCGCCAGGCCCGAGATGACGAGCATGTGCTCCCGAAGCGGCTCCAGCGGCTTCAGGACCCGCGTGCACGCGTAATCGGCGCCAGCCGTGGCAGGCGTCCACGCCTCCATCGTGATGCCGTTCGGGACGTAGGCGAACCCGAGGCGCACCGGGCGCTGCTTCTCGGCGGCGGTGGCGAATGCGGGCGTCATCGCGTCGAGGAAGGGCAGCGCCACGGCCACGCCCATCCCGCGAAGAAACGTCCGCCGGGGCAGGTGCTTGCGCATCACGATCATGAGGCCGGTACTCCTTCTCGCATCTGAAACGGCACGCTCTTGACGATCTCGACGATGAGGCTCGAGAAGCGGTAATCGTCGGCGGCCAGGCGCCGCGCGATCGTCCGCACGGTGCGGTGGTCCACCGTGTCGAGCCCGCGTCCGAGCGCATAGGTCAGCAGCTTCGACGTGAGGGCACGGGCGAACGCCTCGTGCTCGTGGCCCAGGATCCCCGCCAGCTCCGTCGGTCCGTCGAACGTGCGGCCGTCCGGGAGCTGCCCGGTGGCATCGATGGCGAACTTGCCGTCGTCGGTGCGCCATGCGCCAATGGCGTCGAAGTTCTCCAGGCCGAAGCCAATCGGATCCATGCGCCGATGGCAGGCCGCGCACGTCGGATCGGCCCGGTGGACCTCCATCTGCTGTCGCAGCGACGCGGTCGTCCCCACGGCCGACTCGTCCAGCCGCGGCACGTTCGCCGGCGGCGCCGGCGGCGGCGCATCCAGCAGGTTCTCCAGGATCCACTTCCCCCGCAGCACCGGCGAGGTCCGCGTCGCGTACGACGCGACCGTCAGCACGCTGGCCTGCGTCCACACCCCGCGGCGCTGCGAGTCGCCCAGCTCCACGCGCCGGAACGCCGGCCCGACGATGCCCGGGATCCCGTAGTGTCGGGCGAGGCGCTCGTTCACGTAGGTGTAACGCGCCGTCAGGAAGTCCAGGATGCTCCGGTCCTCGCGGATGATCGAGTCGAAGAAGAGCTCGGTCTCCTTGCGCATCGACAACCGCAGGTAGTCGTCGAACCCGGGGAAGCGATCGGGATCGGGGCGCGCCGACTCGAGCGCGCGCGTCTCGAGCCACTGCCCGCCGAACTGCTGGACGAGGGCATGCGCCTTCGGATCGGCGAGCATCCGCCTGACCTGCGCCTCGAGGACGCCGGGCTGTCGCAGCCGATGCGCGACCGCGAGCCGCCGCAGCTCCGCGTCCGGCATGCTCGACCACAGGAAGTACGACAGCCGCGTCGCCAGCTCCGTGTCCGAGATCAGCCAGGGAGCATCCGCACCCGGCTTGTCGTGCTCGAGGCGGAACAGGAAATCCGGCGAGACGAGCACCGCTTCGAGCGCCGTCTGAATGCCGGTCTCGAACGCTTCTCCGCGCGCCTGCGCCTCCGTCACGAGCCGCAGGTACCGCGAGACTTCCGCCGGCGTGACGGACCGCCGGAACGCACGCGCCAGCAGGTGGCCGACGATACGCCTGCCGCACGTCGGAAGGTGGTGGCCTCGTGCGTGCCCGCAGATGAAGATCTCCTGCCGGCTCGCGGGCACAGGACCCCTCACCTGATTGTACGGGCCGCCAATCTCGATGTACGCGGCCCGCACGCCGTTGGCCGGCGGCGGCTCCTTGTGCTCTTCCTCGAACTCCTTGCGCCGCTTCTCCACGTGCTCTGGCGGCTCGTCCGGGTACGGCTTGAAGACGGGCGGCGGCGGCTCGGGGCGGCTCGATGGGTGGGGGCCGTGATAGCTCGGGGGCAGGCCGTCGTAGAGGTGCGGGATGGCGACGGCAATCCAGTGGGTGCCGGCCGTCAGGTGGACGTGGAAGTCCACGCCCTTGCCGAGGAAGTCCTGCTGCTCGTCCGAGAACGAGGCCGCCTGCTCGGGGTCCAGCGTCTCGGTCCCCACGGGCGCGCCGTCGATCCAGAGGGTCAACTCGATCGGCTCGGAGCCCGCCGGACGCGTGCCGCCGGCCACCGCGTGGATGCGGTAGTCGGCCTCGACGGGAATCACGTGCTCGACGTGGAAGGCGTTCGGGAGGCTGAGGCCGGTCTCGTCGTAGCTGGCTTCCACAACGGGGCTGCCCACGACGTGCCGGGATCCGGGCGTCAGCTTCTCGAGCATCGGCTTCATCGGGTCGGGCCCGAACACCGCCCGGCGGGACACCCGCTCGGCCGCCGCGAGATACTTCTCCATGAGCACGGGCGGCAACGAGAGCACCGCGCCAATCGTGTCGAAGCCGTAGCCCGTGTCGTCCTGCGGGAAGTCGTCGGCCGGCCTCACGTCCAGGCCCAGCAGGTCGCGAATCGTGTTGTTGTACTCGGCCCGGTTCAGGCGCCTGACGACGACGCGCCCGGGCTCGGGCGGCGCCGCCAGATCGGCCGCCTCCACCTCGTGCGAGATCCACGTCGTCACCTTCGCGAGGTCTTCCGGCGTCGGCCGGATCTCGTCCTCGGGCGGCATCTCGCCGGTCCGCAGCTTCTGCAGCACCTTGTCCCAGGTGTCGGGATCCGTGACGACGTCGGTGGCGGACTCGAACTGCTGCAGATTCAGGCCGCCCTTGTGGTGCCGCTTGTCGTGGCAGTCGTAGCAGTGGTCGGCCAGGAACGGCTGCACCGACGTGTCGAAGGCCGTCTCGACCGGCGCCTCGCTCGCGTGCGGAGCGAGTCCGGCAACGCAGAGCGCTGCCGCCACGGCCAGGACGAGAGCCCACTTCTTCACGGGAGTGTGGGAATTGTGCCACACGCCGGCGAATTTGTGAAAGATTAGGCGCCGGAGAACTCGGATGAATGGTCGCTGGTGGTTCCTGGCGGCGCTGTTCTGCGCCGCCTCGACGGTGGTGAGCGCGGGCGCGCCCGGGCCGGAGAAAGTGGCGGATGGCGTGCTGATACCAATTGGTTCGGCGACGCTCAAGATCGAGATCTGCACGGACCGCGTGATCCGCGTGGCCTATGCCCCCACCCGGGACGTCTTCGATCGCGCCTCGGTCGTCACCGCGCCGAAGCGCTGCGGCGGCGCCGCCTGGAACCTGGCCACGACGAACACGTTCGTGTCCGTGCGCACGGCCCGGCTCCAGGTCCGCGTGAACCGGGCGACCGGTGCGGTCAGCTTCCTCGACGCCTCAGGCGCCCCGCTCCTGCGCGAGGCCGCCAGGAGCCTCGATCCGGCCGAGGTACAGGGCGAGCGGACGTTTCACGTCCGTCAGCAGTGGCTGCCGAACGCGGACGAGTCGCTGTACGGCCTGGGCCAGCACCAGCTCGGCCTGATGGACATCAAGGGATACGACCTCGACCTCTGGCAGTACAACGTCGCGGTGGCCGTTCCCGTGCTCGTGTCGAGCCGGGGGTACGGCCTGCTCTGGAACAACCTCTCGCTCACGCGCTTCGGCGACCTGCGTGCGCCGCAGCCGATCCCGGCGTCGCGGCTCGTGGACGACGCGGGCGCACGCGGCGGGCTGACGGGGCACTACTTCTCGGGCGCGCACTTCGAGACCCCGGTCGCCACCCGCGTCGATCCTGACATCGACATCCACGTGGCCGGCGTCCCCGGTGCGAACGCGCGCATCCACCCGGCGCTGCCGCCGGACGGCCCCGTCAGCATCCGCTGGACGGGCTCGGTGGTGGCACCGGCGACCGGGACGTATACCTTCCACGCCTTCTCCAACGCGGGCCTCGAGATCTGGGTGGACGGCCGGCTGCTGTCGGAGCACTGGCGCCAGAACTGGCTGCCGTGGAACGACGTCGTCCGGGTCCCCATGGTCGCCGGGCGCTCGTACGCATTGAAAGTCGAGTGGTCGAAGGATCAGGGCGACACGTGCCAGCTTCGCTGGAAGGCGCCGCCCGCCTCGTCGAACACGTCCCTCTGGTCAGAAGTGGGCGACGGCATCGACTACTACTTCTTCTACGGTCCGGACCTCGACGACGTCGTGGCAGGATACCGGCGGGTGACGGGAGAGGCGCCGATGATGCCGCGCTGGGCGTTCGGCTTCTGGCAGTCGCGCGAGCGCTACAAGACCCAGCAGGAGAGCCTCGATGTCCTGAGCGAGTTCCGGCGGCGGCACATCCCGATCGACGTGATGGTCCAGGACTGGCAGTACTGGCCGATCGACAAGTGGGGCTCCCACCAGTTCGATCCGGCGCGCTTCCCGGATCCCGACGGCTGGATCCGGCAGATCCACGACCAGCACGCGAAGCTGATGATCTCGGTCTGGGGCAAGTTCTATCCCGGCACCGACAACTTCCGCGCGCTGCACGACGCCGGCTACCTGTACGAGGAGCCGCTCGCCGGCCACTACAAGGACTGGCTCGGCTATCCCTACACCTTCTTCGACGCCTACAGCCCGGGCGCCCGCCGGATGTTCTGGGACCAGATGAAGCCGGCGCTCTTCGACAGGGGCGTGGACGCGTGGTGGATGGACGCGACCGAGCCGGATCTGGTGCAGCCGCTCGAGACGCTGAACGGCCAGCGCGCGCTCGCCAACCCGACCGGGATGGGCACCGGCGCGCGCGTGCTGAACGGCTACTCGCTGCTGAACAGCCAGGGCATCTACGAGGGACAGCGGCAGGCGCGTCCGGATCAGCGCGTGTTCATCCTGACCCGATCGGCCTTCGCCGGCCAGCAGCGCTACGCGTCGGCCACGTGGTCGGGTGACATCACCACGACGTGGACCGCGTTCCGCCGGCAGATTCCGGCAGGTCTCAGCTTCTCGCTGTCCGGCATCCCGTACTGGGCGACCGACACGGGGGGCTTTGCCGTGACGCCCCGCTTCGCGCGCACGCCGCAGTCGCCGGAGGATGCGGCCGAGTGGAAGGAACTGAACGTGCGCTGGTTCCAGTACAGCACGTTCTGCCCGCTGCTCCGGGTCCACGGCCAGTCGCCGAACCGCGAGATGTGGTTCCTCGGCGGCGAGTCGGATCCCGCCTACCAGGCCGAGCTGAAGTTCGATCGCCTGCGCTACCGCCTGCTGCCGTACGTCTACTCACTGGCCGGCGCGGTCACGCGCAAGGCGGGCAGCCTCCTGCGCCCGCTCGTGATGGACTTCCGCGAGGACGAGACCGCCCGGTCGATCGGCGACGAATACATGTTCGGCCCGGCGTTCCTCGCCAGCCCCGTCACCGTGTACCAGGCGCGCAGCCGCGCGGTGTACCTGCCGCAGGGGACCCCCTGGTACGACTTCTGGACCGGACGGCAGCAGTCGGGCGGCCAGACCATCGACGCGCCTGCGCCATTCGACACGATGCCGGTCTACGTCCGCGCCGGCTCCATCGTCCCGCTGGGGCCCGAGATGGAGTACACGGGCCAGAAGGCGGCCGATCCGATCACGCTCTACGTCTATGCCGGCGCCGACGGGCACTTCACGGTGTACGAAGACGACGGCGTGAGCTACCAGTACGAGCAGGGCGCGTTCACGCAGATACCGATGACGTGGGACGACGCGCAGCGGACCCTCACGATCGGCGCCCGCGAGGGAAGCTTCCCCGGCATGCCGGCGGAGCGGACGTTCCAGGTCGTCGTCGTCTCGAAGGAGTCGCCGGTGGGCGTTGGCACGGTCCCGCCGAACGCGAAGACTGTCCACTACACGGGTGAGGCGGTTGCAATCGACCTGGCTCACGAAGGCCGCGAAGAATGAGAACACAAAGGCCACGAAGAACACGAAGAACACGAAGAACACAAAGGCCACGAAGAACACGAAGGAATTCTGGGTTTGTTTTCTTTGTGTGCTTTGTGTTCTTTGTGTTCGGCTCTTTTGCGTCCTTCGTGTACGCGGAGCCGGTGTCGGCCATCAAGGTCGATCAGGTCGGGTACCTGACGGAGGCGCCCAAGATCGCGTTCGTCGTGTCGGAGCGGGCGAAGGGCACGTTCAGTGTGCTCCGGCAGCCGGATGGCGTGGCCGTGTTTCACGGGCGGCTCGCTGCCGCGGCAGCCGACCCGGACTCGGGCGATGCGGTGCGCGCGGCGGACTTCTCGTCGGTGACGATGCCGGGCACGTACGTACTGGATGTCGACGGCGTTGGGCGCAGCTGGCCGTTTGCGGTCGGCCCGGACGTCTACCGGCACGCGTATTACCTCGCGATGCGTTCGTACTACGGACAGCGCTGCGGCACCGCCGTGGACCTCGGACCCGCGTTCCCCGGTTACCGGCATGCGGCCTGTCACCTGACGGGTGCGTTCCACGCGTCGTCGGGCCGCGCGGGCCCGCACGCCTCGTCCCGCGGCTGGCACGACGCCGGCGACTACGGGCGCTACGTCGTGAACTCCGGCATCGCGACCGGCACGCTCTTGTGGACGTACGAGCTCTTCGGCGATCACGTGGCGTCGATGACGCTCGACCTGCCGGAGTCCGGCAACCGGACGCCCGACCTGCTCGACGAGGTGAAATGGAACCTCGACTGGATGCTGTCGATGCAGGACACCGACGGCGGCGTCTGGCAGAAGCAGACGAGCGAGAGTTTCGCCGGGTTCGTCATGCCGGAGGACGATCACTCGACCAGTGACGTGATTGGCACGGGGAGCGAGCCGTTCAAGAGCTCGTGCGCCACGGCGGACCTGGCAGCGGTCGCGGCCATCGCGGGTCGCGTGTTCCGGCCGTTCGACAAGGCCTACGCCGCGAAGGCCGAGGCGTCGGCCCGCACGGCGTGGACGTGGCTGTCCGCACACCCCGACGTGCTGTTTCGCAATCCAGCGGGCGTCACGACGGGCGCGTACGGCGACCGGGCGTGCGGCGACGAGCGGCTGTGGGCGGCGGCGGAGCTGTGGCGCACCACCGGCACGGACAGCTACAACGAGTACGTACTCGCGCACTACGCCGAGTCGTTGCCGTCGATCGGCGCCGTGGGGCCACCGTCATGGAGCTCGGTCGCGCCGCTCGGCCTCTGGTCCTACGCGCTCGGCGGGAAGGGCTCGCCGGAGGCGGTTTCGGCGATCCGGACGGCGTCGGTCTCTGCTGCCGACGAGATCAGGTCGCGGACCGCCGCCAACGCCTATCACGTCAGCCTCACGACCCGCGACTACGTCTGGGGCTCGAACGGCGTCGCGGCCAATTACGCGCTGCAGCTGCTCGTCGCCAATCGCTTCACGCCGGATCGCAAGTACGTCGATGCCGCGCTCGACGACCTGCACTACCTGCTCGGCCGCAATACGTTCTCGCTCTCGTGGGTGACCCGCCTGGGCGCCCACGCGTTCCAGCACCCGCATCATCGGCCGAGCGCGGCCGATGGCCTCGACGCGCCGTGGCCGGGCCTGCTCTCGGGCGGCCCCAATGGCCACCGTCAGGATCCGGCGATGCAGAAGCTGCCGGCGGACCTGCCGCCCGCCAGGATGTACCTGGACGAGACGACGAGCTACGCGACCAACGAGATCGCGATCAACTGGAATGCGCCGCTGGTGTTCGTCCTGGCATCGACGGTGGCGGCGGGGCAGTAACGGGGCTGCGGCGCTGAGCCTCACCTCCAGACAAGGCGCGGTGGCGTGAGCATCCCCGACGGCTCGGGGCGAATCTCCGCCCATGTCCTGCGGCTCGAAGCGGACGCCGTAGCGCTGGTTCAGCAGGCGGTAGTCGGGCAACGCCCGGCCGGCCATCTCGTTCACGGCGAGATTCGCCACGTCGATTCGGATCGTGTTGCGTCCGGCGCGGAGCAGACCGTCGAGCCGGACCTCGAACGGCGGACACCACACCGATCCCGCGCGCGTGCCGTTCACGTACGCGACCGCGGCCTCGCGCACCGGAGGCTCCAGCCAGGCACGCATGCCGTGCCCGAGCGTACCCGGCGGAACGACGATGCCAGGCCCGAAGTCCAGGATCACGGGCCGGCCGGAGTCCGCTGCCCGAGCATCCAGCTCGAACGTCCGCTCGTAGCGCGCCACGCCGGAGAAGTAACGCGTGTCCTCTCGAGCCGTCCACGACTCGAGCGCGTGCAGCGTGCGCGGGACGCCGTGCTCGCCGAACGAGACGTCCCACGGCCCGGACAGCACGAGCTCGCGCGGCAGCCCGGGCGAGTGCGCCGGCGTCGCCGGACGCCGCGCCTCGTCGGCAAAGACCACGAAGCCCGAGCCGTATGGCGGAAGGTCCAGCGAGACGGCGCGTGACGCCGAGGTGGGCGGCGCGACCGCAAGCGGCCGCACATCACCGCTCACCGGATCCCACCATTCCGCCGCGCGTTGCGTCACGCGGAACCGAATGCGCACGTGCTGCGGTGCGTTTGCTGTGTTCGCCACGAAGTAGACGTCCACATCCCCCACCCGTCGATGGACGACTCCGACGTCGGGGGACGTCGGCTCCACGCGCGCATCCGGCGTGAGACGCCCGGCCAGCGCCGCGCCGACATCGGCGGCATTGGCCACGAACCGCGCCGGTGCGGCCGACGCCTCGAACACGCCGCTGGCCAGCTGCCGCACTCGCGCCCGCTCCTCCGGCGTGGCCGTGTATCCCGGCGCTGTCGAGGGGACGCGGCCCGCCGCGATCAGCGTCCCGCCGGCCCGCGCGAACGCGTCGAGCAGCCCCAGGTCGCCGGCCGGGATTTGCCCGACATCGGCCAGCACGACCGCCGAGTAGCGGCGTCCGCCAATCCGCAGCGTCCTGCCCTCGACGGCGCCCGACTGCTCGAGCGCGAAGCGATCGACGAGGTCGACGTTGAAGCCGGCGTCGAGGATGGCGGGGATCAGCGGCGCGCCAATGCGCTGCCGGAGGATCTCGATGAGCGCCACGTGTCCCGGCTCGAACGCAGCCCACCCGTCGTCCACCGGGAGGACGAGCGCGACGTCGTTGACGGGCTGTCCCTGACGCAGCAGCCAGCTCGTACGCTGCAGCGTGCGCGCCACGTCCGGCATCACCAGCCACCACGGGTTGTGATCGTTCAGCGCGGCGGCGGCGTAGAAGTGCCACCCGGGCTCCGTCACGCCGGGCGCCGAGTACGGCCACCCGTGCCCCACGAGCTGGTTGATCCCCTGCAGGAAGTGCCGATCGGCCTCGGCCTTGAGGTCGAGCGGCGTGGCGCGGAATGCCGGCGAGTGCAGCCAGGTCCACGTCTCGGACGACGCGACCGGCACGCCGGCGACGTGCGCAGCGGACGCCGACCACCGCGAGGCGGCCAGCTCGCGCCAGCCGGCGCCTTCGCCCTCGGGGAGATCGACGAGGCGGGCGCTGGACGGTGTCGCCGGCGGCGTGCCGTACGCCTGCGCGCGCAGTCGCGTCCCGTGCTGGCCGGCCCACGCGTCGAGCGGCGCGAGGAACCGCTCGTCCAGCAGCTCGGTCAGCGTCTGCCCCCAGTCGTGGCGCACCGCCGCTGCCGCATCTCCCTGTCCGGCAACGAGCGCGGGAATCAGCGGCAGCAGATCGTAGCCGCGACGCCGCGCGAACTCGGCCAGGAAGTCACCGGTCCAGTCCGAGTCGTACACCTCGAGGCTGTCGCAGAACACGGCCGAGGGCGGCGCCATGTCCACGAATGCCCGGAGCAGCGGCCCGGCGACACTCGTCAGATAGCGCTCCAGCGCGCCGCGGTCGTAGTGATCGAGCACGAACCCTTCCGCGCCGACGGCGGCGCGCTTCACGAGCTGGCCCGTCCTGCCCGCGATGGCCACGAGCAGAACCCGCGGTGTGGCGGCCGCCTCGACATGCACGGCGCCTGCCTCAGACGACGTGATGGGCGGCCCGACGGGGGAGCTCATTGCGGCTTGTGCGTCGGCCAGGACGTAGGCGGCGAGGAACGTTTCGCCCGTGCCGATGGCCGGCAGGGCCACGCGCGTCGCGTCCCGCGGGATCGCCACGCGCTCGATCCGCAGCCGGCCCGCCGCATCGTCGATGCCGACCGAGGGGCCGCCGTACGGCCAGCCGCTTCCGAGCGTCAGGTCCACGCGCAAGCCCAGGTCGCGCGCGGCGCGGGCCGCGGTGCGGAGGTGATCCAGGAATACGTCGCCCGGGAAAGGCTCGATGCGCAGCCCGGAGGCGGGCTCTTCCAGCGCGGCGGGGTACACGGGCTGGATCTCCACGCCGCCGATGCCGCCGTCGCGCATGGCCCGCAGCTCTCGCGTGAGCTCGGCACCGTCCTGCGACGGCCCGAACCACCACCAGCGCATCATGATGCGGCTGTCGTCCGGCGGCTCGCGAAAGCCCCGGGCAAGCGCGGCCAGGCCGCCGCCGATGGCGGCGGAGAGGTCGACGGCGAGGACGGCCGACATCGCCGCCAGGGCCACCAGCCCGGGAACCGCGCGGCGCCACTGGGTTTTCAATCGGGGACGCTCGTGCATATGCTGTGGCGTGCGCGCCACACGTTACATCATCGCCCTGCTGGTCGTCCTTGCCGCCGCACCCGTGTCCGGCGAGACCGGTCACGAGGCCTGGCTTCGCTACGCGCCGATTGGCGCGCCGGCGGCGGCGAGGCTGGGTGTCCCCGTGCCCGCCACCATCGTGGCGCTCGGTCGCGGCGAGGTCGCGCGCTCGGCGGTCGCCGAGCTCCAGCGCGGCCTGGACGGCATGCTGGGGGCGCGTCACGTGGTCGCGGATCGCTCGGCGCCCTCGCCGGCGGTTCTCGTCGGCACCATCGAGGAGGTGCGCGCGGCACTGCCGGGCGTACCGGTCGCGCAGGTGGGGGCTGACGGATTCTGGCTCGGCACGGCCGCTGCGCACGGCGGAACGAGCCTGGTCGTTGCCGGGCAGAGCGGACGCGGCACGCTGTACGGCGCCTTCGCGCTGCTCCGGATGATCGCGCTCGGCCGGAACCTGTCCGGCCTCGATCTCGCCGAGTCTCCTGCCGCGCCGCAGCGGTGGACCAACGAGTGGAACAACCTCGACGGCTCGATCGAGCGCGGATACGGCGGCCGGTCGCTCTTCTTCGCGGGCGGCCACGTCAGGGAGGACCTGACGCTGGCCGGCGAGTACGCCAGGCTGCTGGCGTCGATTGGCGTCAACGCCTGCTCGGTGAACAACGTCAACGCCAACCCGGTGGTCCTGACGGATGCGTTCCTGCCCGAACTGGCGCGGCTGGCTGCTGCATTCCGGCCCTGGGGCATCCGGCTGGCCATCGCCGTGGACTTCAGCAGCCCGACGCTGATTGGAGGGCTCGACACGTTCGACCCGCTCGATCCCCGCGTCGCCGCGTTCTGGCGGCAGCGCATGGACGCGGTCTACCGCGCGATTCCCGACTTCGCAGGCGTCGTGTTGAAGGCCGATTCCGAGGGCCGCCTCGGACCGTCCGCCTACGGCCGGACGCACGCCGACGCCGCCAACGTCATCGCACGCGCCCTGGCGCCGCACGGCGGCGTGATCTTCTACCGCGGGTTCGTCTACGACCATCACATGGACTGGCGGAACCTCAAGAACGACCGCGCACGGGCCGCGTGGGACAACTTTCACGATCTCGACGGGCGCTTCGACGACAACGTCATCCTCCAGATCAAGCACGGCCCGATCGACTTCCAGGCGCGCGAGCCGGTGTCGCCGCTGTTGGGCGCGCTGCGGCGGACCAACGAGGCGATCGAGCTGCAGATCACCCAGGAGTACACCGGCCAGCAGCGGCACGTCTGTTTCCTGGCGCCGATGTGGAAGGAGGTCCTCGACTTCGACCTCGAAGCCGACGGGCCGGGCACGCCAGTGCGCGACCTGGTGGCCGGCCGCACTTTCCACCGGCCGGCGGGCGGCTTCGTCGGCGTGTCGAACGTGGGCGACTCGCCGACCTGGCTCGGACACGACCTGGCCATGGCGAACCTGTATGCCTTCGGCCGGCTGGCGTGGGATCCGCAGACCGATCCGCACCGGATTGCGCAGGACTGGTCCGAGCTCACGTTCGGCCGCGACCCGCGCGTCTTCCCGACCGTCCGCGACATCCTGCTCGATTCGTGGGCAACCTACGAGCGCTACACAGGCCCCCTCGGCGCCCAGACGCTGACCGATATCACCGGCCCGCACTACGGCCCCGGCATCGAGTCGTCCGAGCGCAACGGGTGGGGGCAGTGGCACCGTGCCGACGCGCACGGCATCGGCATGGACCGGACCGCTGCCACCGGCACGGGCTACATCGGGCAGTACACGCCGGGGGTGGCCGCCGGGTACGAGTCGCTGGCCAGGTGTCCGGACGCGCTGATCCTCTTCATGCATCACGTGCCGTACACCTACGTGCTGCATTCCGGGAAGACCGTCATCCAGCACATCTACGACAGCCATTACCGCGGCGCCGCAGAGGCAGCCGGCTTCCTCCGGCGATGGCGGACCCTGGAGGGCCTGATCGACGAGCCGCGGTTCCGGGCCGTCGAGGCGCACCTCGAGTACCAGGCCGGGCACGCGATCGTCTGGCGCGACGCGATCGACAGCTGGTTCCTCGAGGAGTCGGGCATCCCGGACGCGCAAGGCCGCGCGGGGCGATTCCCCGGACGGTATGAGGCGGAGGCGATGACGCTCGACGGGTACGCGCCGGTGGCCGTCGCGCCATGGGAAACCGCCAGCGGTGGCAAGGCCGTCTCCTGTGCCGCTCCCGAACCGTGCCATGCGCGCTTCACGGTCCGCGAGCCGGCCGGCCGATACGCGATCGTCGTGCGCTATTACGACGAGAACGACGGCAAGGCGCAGTTCCGGCTCTCGACCAACGGCCACGAGCTGTCGAGCTGGGTTGCCGACGATGCACTTCCCACGGGCGAGCCGAACGGCCACTCCGCAACCTGGCACGTCGTGCACGGTGCGGAGGTCCGTCCCGGTGATACCATCGAGGTCGTCGGGACCTCCGACGGCGACGAGCACGCGGCGCTCGACTACGTCGCGCTCGCGCCCGAGGACGATCCATCGGCGCCACCCTGATTCGCGTGGAACAGCAGACCCCAGAGTCCGGACCCGGCGGCCCGATTCCGGCCGACGCCGAGCCCCAGGCGTCGGCCCATCCCCGCGCGACGCTCCCGCGCGAGATGGCCCAGTTCCTGCTGGACCTCTCGATCGCGCTCCACCGCTCGGCGATGTACCCGCCGTCACACCCGGCGCTGGCTCCCGCACTGGAGGCCCTGGCGCGGCGCGTGAACCTGCTGCTCGAGGACCGCCAGCTCGTTGCAGTCGGCGTGGCGCGCGACCGGCTGGTCGTGCAGGGGGTGGCGACCGACGCGCGGCAGCCGATCCTGCGGGCGCTGGCAGACCTGCTGCACCGCCATCACCTGGCCGCGTTCACCATGAGCCGCGGCCTCACGCTCGAGGAGCTGACCGCCGTCGTGGCGGCCATGGCCGAAGCCCCGGAGCGCGGAGCGGGGGCGCTCGGCGACGCGCCGCCCGAACGCCTGCAGGCGTGGCCTCACGTGGCGTTTCACCCCATGTCGCTCGGCGGCCTCGAAATCTCCGGCGAGGGCGCGGGGGCTGGCGCCGGGGGAGACCACCACGCCACGTACGCCGAGCTCTGGGTCGGCCTGGCGCGCGCCGCGCTCGAACGCTCCGCCGCGCCGACGCCCGAGGACGTCGCGCTGGAGCCCGCCGTGGTGGCACGTGCGATCGACGAGCACCAGCGCGTCGAGGCGTACGACCAGGTCGTCGTCGGCTACATGCTGCAGATTGCCGAGCAGCTCCGCGTGGCGGGCGGTCCCGAGGCGCAGGAGCTTCGCCGCCGTACGGCCAGGCTGGTGGCCTCCATGCAGCCCGAGACGCTGCGGCGGCTGCTGGACATGAGCGGCGACGCCCTGCAGCGCCAGCGCTTCGTCTCGGATGCCGCCATGGGGCTGTCCGCGCCAACCGTGGTGGACCTCCTCAAGGCGGCCTCCGAGGCGGGCTCCGAGAACGTCTCGCACGGCATGGTCCGCATGCTCTCCAAGCTGGCCGCGCATGCCGACGCGGGCACCGAGAGGGCCCGGCCGCTTGCGGATTCGGCGCTCCGGGATCAGGTGCAGCGCCTGCTGGCCGGGTGGGACCTCGCCGATCCCAACCCCGAGGACTATCGCCGGATGCTGCAGCAGATGTCCCGGTCGGCCGGCGTACGCGGACCGGACCCCGGGGCCGACGAGACCGATGTCGCCGAACCGCTGCGCGTGATTCAGATGGCCCTCGAGCTCGATCAGGACGGACCGGCGGTGGATCACGCGGTGCGGGATGCGGTGGATCGCGGCGACCTCCCGGCGCTCCTGGATCTCCTGCCGCCGCTGCCGCGTGCGAGTGCGGCCGGCGCCATCTGGACGCGCGTGCTCTCGCCCGAGATCGTGCAGGTCGTGGTCGATCGGCTCGCGCACGACCCGGCCAGCCTCGATGCGCTCCTGCCGTATCTGTCCGGAGACGCCATCGTCCCGGTCATGGACCTGCTGCTCGAGTCGCCGGATCGCCACGTGCGGCGCCAGGTGTTCGATCGGTTGCGGCGCCTCGGCAGCCGCGCGGTGCCGCTCGCCGTCGTCCGGCTCGAGGACGAGCGCTGGTACGCGACGCGCAACCTGCTGTCGCTGCTCGCGCAGGTGGACGATCCGCCCGGGGACGTCGAGGTCGGGCCGTGGCTCCTGCACGCGGACGCGCGCGTACGGCGCGAGGCGGTCCGGCTGGCGCTCCGTCTGAACCAGCTGCCGCCGGTCGCGCTGGCGTCGGTGCTTCGCGACCCCGACCCCGGTGTGGTCAGCCTGGCGCTGGTCGCCGTTGCCGACCGCGCGCCCGTCGAGGTCCGCGAGCCCCTGCTCACGCTGGTGGGCGCCCCGACGACGCCCGACGACCTCCGGGCTGCGGCGGTGAGGGCCCTGGCGCGCGCGAACCGGGCGCCGGAGGTGCTCGAGCTGGTGCTTCGCCTTGCCGGCGCCGAGGGGCACTGGAATCCCTGGCGGAAGCTGCCGTCAACCACGCAGACGCTCGTCGCGGCGATTGCGGTGCTCGCCCAGTACTGGCCGCGCGACACGCGGGCGCAGCGGGCCGTGCACCTGGCCGCCGAGTCGCCCGACCCGCTGCTGCGGCAGGCCGCGCGCGTGGAGGCCAGGTGACCGAGGCCGCGAAGTTCCTGGCGTCGTTCGGGCGCGCGTTGTCGGCGGCCTCCCTCTACCGGGACGGACACCCGGCACTCGAGCGCGCGCTCGATCAGTCGTGGCAGGACCTGACGGACCTGCTGGCGAAGGCGCCGAGAGTGGAGTTCACGCTGATCGGCGAGATGGTGTTCTTCGCGGACATCCCCCTGCGCGAGCTGCGATCCTGGGAATGGGCCGAGCGGCTGTCGTCGTGCGGCGTCCAGCGGATGCAGTTCCGCCCCGACGTCACCCGCGACGGTCTCGTCGGGTTCCTCTTCGACGTCGTTGGCCGCGTCTCGCACACGGTGACCAGTGCCACGGCGCGGCAGGCGAGCTGGCAGGGGATCCGCTCCGGGAGCGTCGCGCTGCGACCGACCGGCGAGGGTACTGCGCACGAGACACCGGTCGCCGCGCTCGACTACTCGATGCACGACGAGGTCGAAACCGTGCGGTGGATGCACGGACAGACGGCGGCCGGGATGGAAATCCCGCTCGTGGAGGCCGAGACGATCGTGCGGTCCCTCTCGGTCGCCATGCACGCCGGCCGGGGCATCATCCTGCCGCTCGTGCAACTGAAGGACTTCGACCAGTACACGACGACCCACTCCCTGAACGTGTCGGTGCTGGCGATGGCGCTGGCCGAGCACCTGCGCCTCAGCGATCGCGAGATCCGCGCCTATGGCCTTGCCGGCCTGCTGCACGACCTCGGCAAGACGCGCATCCCGCTGGAGATCCTCACGAAGCCCGGGCGGCTGACCGACCAGGAGCGCGAGGTGATGAACCAGCATCCCTCCGATGGCGCCCGGCTGATCCTGAAGTCCGAGGAGCGGCTGGACCTGGCGGCCGTCGTCGCCTACGAGCACCACATCATGATCGACGGCGGCGGCTACCCGTCGATGACCTTCCGGCGCGACTGCCATCGCGCCAGCCGGCTCGTCCACGTGTGCGACGTCTTCGACGCGCTCCGCACGCACCGTCCGTACCGCGACGCCTGGCCGCTCGAGAAGGTCATGAGCTACCTGCGCGAGCGGGCCGGCCTCGAGTTCGATCCCGATCTCATCCGGGCGTTCGACGCCATGGTCGCCGAGTGGGCTCCTCGCATGGCGGTGCTGACGAGCGAGCAGGACGCGATTCCGATCGAGCAGCCTCCGGCGCCGGCCGGCGGCGAGGGATGAGTCGCGGGCCCGCCGCGATCGTCCCTGCGGCACCCCGTCCCGCCACCGCAATCTGATCCCGACCCCACGATGGCCGTTGATTTCGGCCGTCCGCCCCCGTAATCAACGTGAGACGCGGCCCGGTTCGCCCGTGGATCGGCGCCGGTTCGAGCCCTTCGGCCGGATCGGCCCAGCGTCGTTCCAACACGTTTCGGAGGAGGTGGCTCGTGAGGTGGCGGACCTGGACGGGGAGAGGCGTCGCGACGATCGCCGCGTGGCTGGCCGCGGCGACGATGGTGAGCGCTCAGGCGGGCACGGCCACGCTCGTCGGCACGATCACGGACGAGCAGGGAGGCGCGCTGCCAGGCGCCGCCGTGACGGTGACCAGCCGCGCGACCAGCGCGACGCGCAGCTCGGTGACCGACGGCGCAGGCGGCTATCGCGTGCTGGCGCTGCCGCCCGGCCCGTACGACGTCAAGGTGGAGCTGAGCGGGTTCCGGACGGCCGTGCGCGAGCAGGTCCAACTCGGCGTGGATTCGTCGAGCCGGCTCGATCTGTCGCTCCAGATCGGGTCGCTGACCGAGACGGTGAGCGTCACCACCGAGGTGTCGCCGATCAACACGACCGACGCATCGATGGGCAACGTGATCAGCGGGCAGCAGGTGCGGTCGCTCCCGCTCGAGGCGAACAACGTCGTCGGGCTGCTGAGTCTGCAGCCGGGGGCGGTCTACATCCCGAACTCGGCCCTGACGGACGCGCGCACGGGCGCGGTGCTCAACATCGACCCGCGGAGCGGCGCGGTCAGCGGGAGCCGCGCCGACCAGTCGAACGTGACGCTCGACGGCATCGACGTCAACGACCCCCAGTTCGGCACCGCGTACAGCAGCGCGGTCCGCGTCACGCTCGACTCGCTGCAGGAGTTCCGGGTCAGCACGAGCAATTACGGCGCCGACTCGGGCCGCTCGTCCGGCGCGCAGGTCTCGCTCGTCACGCGCAGCGGGACCAACGACTACCACGGCGCCGGCAACTGGGTGCAGCGCGACACGCGATTCTCGTCGAACGACTACTTCCTGAAGCTCTCGCAGCTGCAGGCGGGCGAGCCGAGCAGGCCGCCCAAGCTCGACAAGCGGGTTTACGGCGGGGCTTTCGGCGGTCCGATCCAGAAGGACAGGCTGTTCTTCTTCGGCAACTACGAGCGGCTCACCGAAGACAGCGAGACGCCGGTCCTGCGCAACGTGCCGTCGCTCTCGATGCGCGACGGCGTGCTCATCTACCCCTGCGCCGATCCGGCGCGGTGCCCCGGCGGCACCGTCCAGGGCTTCACCGACAGCCATCCCGTGCCCGCCGGCCACTACGGCATGGGCCCGTCCGATCTTGCGTCGGTGGACCCGCTCGGCATCGGGCCGAGCCGGCTCGCGTCGGACTACTTCAAGCAGTTCCCGGCGCCGAACGACCCGGGGATCGACGGCCTGAACCTCGTCGGCTATCGCTTTGCCGCGCCGATCCAGAACGAGTTCAACACGTACATCGGCCGCGGCGACTACCGCGCGGGCGGCAATCACACCTTTTTCGGCCGGCTCAACGTGCAGGACGACGCGGTCGTCTCGGCGCCCCAGTTCCCGGGGGCGCCGGCCAACACCACCCGCCAGGTGAAGAGCCGAGGCGCCGCCGTCGGCTGGGACGCCATCCTGTCGCCGACGATGGTGAACACGTTCCGCTACGGGCTGACGCAGATCAGAGAGAACATCCTCGGGCTGCAGACCGAAGTGCAGGTGGACTTCCGGAACATCGATCCCCTGCAGGCCGTCACGGCCACGAGCGGCCGCGACGTGCCGACCCACACCATCGTGGACGACATGTCCTGGGTGAAGGGCCGCCACACCATCAAGTTCGGCGGCAACCTGCGCTTCACGCGCGTGGGGAGCACGAACAACTCGAACTCGTTCCACCGGCCGTCCGCCAACGGATCGTGGGTGGACAACGTCGGCGTGACCTACATGCCCGGCGCGCCGTGTCCGGCGCCGTCGACGGCGGCCTGCGACGCGCTGCCGGCGGTCGATCCCGGCGGGACGTCGACCTACGGCGACACGTTCATCCCGCTGCTCGGCGTGATCTCCGAGGTGGACGCGTACTACAACTACGATCGCGGCGGGAGCGTGCTGCCGCTGGGCAGCGCCGTGACGCGGCGCTACGCGACCGACGAGTACGAGTTCTTCGCGCAGGACTCCCTGAAGCTCGGCGACAGCCTGACGGTCACCGGCGGCCTGCGCTACAGCCTGTTCTCACCGCCCTGGGAGGTCAACGGCCTGCAGGTGTCGCCGACGGTGAACCTCGGCGACTGGTTCGAGATCCGCCGGCAGCTGATGCTGGCGGGCAGGTCCACCAGCGAGGCGCCGCCCGTGAACTTCGACCTGGCGGGGCCGTCCAACGGGAAGCCGGGGTACTACGATTGGGACAAGAACAACGTCGCGCCGCGAGTGTCGGCGGCGTGGACGCCGCGCAAAGAGGGAGGCCTGCTCGGCGCGCTGACGGGCAACGGGAAGATGGTGGTCCGCGGCGGCTACTCGCTGGTGTACGACCGGATCGGGACCGCCATCGCCACCAACTTCGATCGCGAGGGTGCGTTCGGGTTGTCCACGCTGCTCAGCAGCCCGTACGGCGGGCACAACGAGGACGACCCGGCGATCCGATTCGCGGGACTGAACGTCACTCCGCCCACGCTGCCCGATGCGCCGCCCGGCGGCTTCCCGCAGACGCCGCCGAGCTTCGCGAACTTCATCGGCGAGGCGCTGGACGGCAACATCCGCACACCGTACGCGCACTCGTTCAACGTCGTGCTCGGACGGGAGCTCGGCCGCGGCTACTCGGTGGAGGCCGCGTACGTGGGGCGGCGCGGGCGGAACCAGCTGATCCGCCGCGACCTGGCCATGCCGGCCGATCTGGTCGACCCGACGTCCGGTATGGACTACTTCACGGCCGTGGGGCAGCTCATCGCCGCGGCGCACGGAATTTCGCGCACCGCGGATCTCGACGCCTACGCCGGCATCGGGGCGATCCCGTACTTCGAGCACCTGTTCCCCGACGCTGCGCAGGACGGGCTGTCGGCCACGCAGCGGATGGCCGCCGAGTTCAACGGTCACACGCCCGACTACATCACCGCGCTGTACAACGCCGACGAGTACCTGCTATCCGGCGTGCAGCACGCTCGGCCCGTTCGCCTACTTCTCGCCGCAGTACGACACGCTCGGCGTCGAGAGCACGATCGGGCGCTCGCAGTACGACGCGCTGCAGCTCTCCGTGCGGAAGCGCTTCAGCGAGGGCTACCAGTTCGACGTGAACTACACGTTCGCGCACGCGAAGGATCACGGGTCGCTCGTCGAGGGCGACAAGGTCTTCGCCGACTACACCACGGGCGGCTACACCGGGTTCCTGCTCGACTCGTGGAATCCCGACAAGCAGTACGGCAACTCCGACTACGACGTCCGCCACCTGCTGAACGTGAACTGGATCGCGGAGCTGCCGTTCGGCCGCGACCACCACTTCGGGCACGACATGCCCGGCGTGCTCGACGCGATCGTGGGCGGATGGGCCACGGCGGGGGTGGTCCGGCTGACCAGCGGGTTCCCGTTCAACGTCCTCAACTGCCGGCAGTGCTGGACGACGAACTGGGACTTCCAGAGCAACGCGGAACTGGTGACGCCGGGGGTGCTGCCGGCGACCGGGACGACGAAGGACGTCATCGACGGATATCCGAGCCCCTTCGAGAACCCGCAGGACGCGCTCGCGTACTTCCGCCGCGCGTATCCGGGGGAGGTCGGGCTGCGGAACGTGCTGCGCGGCGACGGCTACTACTCGATCGACTTCAGCCTGAGCAAGACGTGGACGATGCCGTGGGCGGCCACGCACAAGCTGCGGTTCCGGTGGGACACGTTCAACCTGACCAACACGCCGAGCTACGACGTGCAGTTCCTGGACGCCTATCCCGATCGCGCCGCCACCTTCGGCCGCTATTACAACACGCTCCAGACCTGCGACGGCGGCGCCGGCCGGTGTATGCAGTTTGCGCTGAGGTACGAGTTCTGAGCCCCCGACTGGCACGGAATCCGCGCAAGTGGGGACAGGCCCCGATGCCCACGGAGGATGGGGACAGGCCCCGATGCCCCAGGGCATCGGGGCCTGTCCCCATCTGCGCGGATTCCGTGCCAGGTGGTCAGTGAATACCACCCATCAGGCGGCGAACCCAGGGGACCATCAGGAACAGGACGACTGACGCGGCCATCGTCACGGCGGCGACGGTGCCGAAGAGCGAGGCAAGAGGCATCGTGCTGAAAAACCCGGCGGCGAACCCGGCCAGCTTGTTGCCCACCGCATTCGACAGGAAGAACACGCCCATCATCAACCCGACGACCCGCGCGGGCGAGAGCTTCGTGACCACGCTGAGGCCCACCGGGCTCAGGCAGAGCTCGCCGACCTCGGCGATGAAGTACGCCCACACCAGCCACCATGGGCTGACCTTGATGCCGGCCTCCTGCGCCAGGCGGCCCGCCGGCACCAGCAGCAGGAACGCCAGGCCGACGAACAGCAGCCCGTAGGCGAACTTCGCCGGGCTCGACGGCTCGCGCCGCCCCAGCCAGCGCCACAGCCACGCGAACACCGGCGCGAGGATGATGACGAACACGGGCTGGACCGACTGGAACCAGGACGAGGGAAACGACCATCCGAGGACCGACAGTCGCGTGTACCGGTCCGCGAACAGGTTCAGCGTGGATCCGGCCTGCTCGTACGCGCCCCAGAACAGCGACGCGAACACGAAGAACACGACGATGGCGCCGAGCCGCTTCCACTCGGCCGCCGTAAATCCGGGTACCCGGCGCGCATCGCGTGCGGCCTCGGCGCGTTCACGCCGCCGCTCCGAGTGCTCGTGAGCGAGGCGCTGAATCCCGGCGGCAAGGCGGGGGCGGCCCATCCAGTACCGTGCCAGGCCGATCGCCATCCCGACGCCGGCAGCGGCGAACCCGGCGTGCCAGTCCACACGCTGCGCCAGGTACCCGGCGATCAACGGGCCGATGAGCGCGCCGCTGTTGATCCCCATGTAGAAGAGCGAGAAGCCCGAATCCCGGCGCGGGTCGCCCGCCGGATACAGCGAGCCCACCAGGATGCTGACGTTGGGCTTCAGCAGCCCCGTCCCGACAACGATGAGCGTCAACCCCGCATAGAAACTCCAGAGCGCCTTGAACGCGAGCGTGAAGTGCCCGAGCGCAATGACCAGGCCCCCGAGGAACACGGCGGTGTACTGCCCGAGCAGGCGATCGGCGGCCAGCCCGCCCAGGATGGCCGCGCCCCACGCACTGCCCGTGTACGTGCCGTAAATCGACGCAGCGTGCGCGTCACTCAGACCCAGACCCCCGGACGCGACGGGCGCGACCATGTAGAGGATGAGGAAGGCGCGCATCCCGTAGTAGCTGAAGCGCTCCCACATCTCCGTGAAGAACAGGATGAAGAGCCCGCGCGGATGGCCGAACCAGCCCGTGGTGTCGGCGCCGGCCGGTAGCGTCTCGGGAGTCGATGACATCGGACGGCATCATACCCGAGGCGCCACCGCCATCCTCCTATGCTCCTATGCTCCCATCCTCCCATCCTCCTATGCTCCCATCCTCCTACCTGCCCCCCGGCGTCCCGGCCGCCGTCAGGAACCCGAACAACCCCGCCTCCTCGTCGTCGGGTCCGGCCGTGAAGTACAGATCGTTCACGTGCCCGTTGCTCGTCAGCGCGCCCTTGCCGAACGACAACGCCCAGAGGCCCTCGATCACCAGAGGCTTGCCCGTGGCCCCGTGCAGCATGCCCTTGTAGGCGAACCTCCCGTTGCCAAGCGGACGCGACACGTCGTACGCGTTGATGGTGCCGCTGCCGAAATTGCCGATCAGCAGGTACCCGCTGAACTTGCCGAAGTCGCTCGGCGCCAGCGCAATGCCCCAGGGCGAGTTCAGCGTGCCGCCGGAGGCGATCCGCGCCAGCCACTCGCCGTTGAGGTTGAAGACGTCGACGAAGCCGTGCCCCTGGCCCGCGACATCGTCCTCCTTGTCCTCGTCCTGCTTCGCATAGGTCACGACGACCACGTCTTCGATCGTCTGGATGCCGAACGGGGCGTAGCCGGCCGGGATACTCGGATCCTGGAACCCGGCGTCGGCGACCGGCGTGAACGTTTCGTCGAACACGTCGACCGTGCCGGCACGGAAGTTGGTCGCGTAGAGCCGCGCGTGCGAGGAGTCGAGCTGCGCGATCGCCAGCCCCTTGTAGATGGCGTCGGGGGTGGTCGCGACCACCACCGCCTCGTTGGCGACGCCGGTGTTGTTCCAGGCGAGGACGGTGCCGTCCTCGCCGTCGAAGAGGAACACCGCCTTGCCCGTCTTGCCGCCGGCGTTGTTGCCCGCGTTCAGCACGAAGAGAGAGCCCGCGTTGAACACCGCACCGGTCGGCGCGCCGGGCACATGGACGATCAGGCCCACGTTCTTGACGCCTGCCGCGTTGTACAGCGTCGAGAGGTCGGTGCCGTTGTCCGCGACCCACCATGGCGTCGCCGGGCCCGACACCAGTCCCCAGGCATTCACGAGGTCGGCGTCGCTGTCGCTCGAGACGAGATCGTGCTCCTGGTAGAACTGCGTTGACGCGGGAGCTGCGGCGAGCGCGGTGGCCGCGGCCAGGACGCCGGCGGCAATCAGGGAACCGGAGAAACGCATGTGAGGCCTCCCGTCCGCCTCACGCACCGTCGGGTGTCTGGCTTCCAACCTGAGCCGAAACCTCTGCCACGGGCGGAGCGGACGCGAGCCAGCGATCGGCAAGACGTCTGCCACCGTTCAGCGGAGGACGCATGGAGGAAAACGCGGCCACGGAGCGCGCCGCGTTTACGAAGCGCGTAACGGGTTACGGCGCGCGAAGAATGCGGAGCGACAGCACCACAGCCGTGCGTGCGTCCTCGTGCGGTCTGAACGCGACGGTGACCGACGTGTGGCCCCGTGTCAACACAGCCGGCACGGCGTAGTCGCGGACGATGCTCTGATCGGGGTCGAGCGGCAGGGACTCGGTGGCAATGGGCTGCCCGTCGACGAGCACGTCGAAGTCGCGGTCGCGGCCGTCGCCGCCGCGGTACGTGGCGCTGACCTCGACGGCACGATCCGCCGGCACCTCGAGCGCGTACCCGAACGCGCCGCCTTTCGCCTCGCGCCCGCGCCGGCCCTCGAACCACGCTTCGCTGGTGTGCTCGACTCCGGCGAACGCATGTGCCGTCTCGGCCGCATTGTCGTTGAGCTCGACGCCGTCGATCGCGCGCGCATCGCGGGATCGCGCCAGGGCCTCGGCCCTGGTTGTGGCGGCCTGGTGCGCGGCCCACTCCCCGCTCGAGTACAGCGGCCAGTAGACCGTGTAGCGCGTCGCGCTCGCGCGGAAGAAGGGCAGCAGCGTCACGTCGCGCGGCCGCGCCACGCCCTCGGTGTGAAACGTGAGCGGAACGCCGTCCGCGACGATGTGCTGCACGACATCGGCGGGCGATCCGATCAGGCCGGGCTCTTCGACCGGGGCCATCAGGCCCAGCTGGGGAGCCGACGGACCATAGCGCTGCTCCTCATCGAGGCCCGTCCGGCCCAGGTCGCCGGCCAGCAGGACGGGGCCGTCGAAGATCGCGACGGTCCGCGGGTTGCCCGGCAGCGGCTCGGTCCTGAGCCGCATGGGCAGGCGGACGTCGAGCTCGTCGCCCGTCATCCACTCGCGCAGCACGGTGATGTAGGAGCCCGGTGAACCGCCGACGGCCTCGCCGTGGCCATTGACCGTCACCGTCATGCCGTCCACCGCCCATGAGGGGTATCGCACTTTCACGGCCAGCCGCACCGGGTGCGCCACGGTGAACCGCAGGTGGGTCGTATCGCCGTCGGGGAAGCTGGTCTCCTGCCGGACCGCGAGCCCCTTCTCGTTCCACGACAGGGTGGACGGGATGAACAGGTTCACGAAGAGCGCGTCGTCGGAATGGAAGTAGATGGTGCCCGGGTACTTGGCGTGGTTCTCCATCCCGGTCCCCACGCAGCACCAGAATGAGTCGGTAGCGGTCGAATAGGTGCGAAATGCGCCCGGCTTGAGCGGGCAATAGTAGATGACCCCGCCGGTGGCCGGGTCCTGCGACGCGAGGATGTGGTTGTAGAGGCCGCGCTCGTAGAAGTCCATCAGGCCGGCCGACGGCGCCCACGCGAAGAGGTGCCGCGTGAGCTTCAGCATGTTGTAGGTGTTGCAGGTCTCCGACGACTCGGCGCCCAGATGCGCGGCGAAGTCGGTCACCGGGAAGAAGTGCTCGTCGTCGCTGTGCCCGCCGTTGGCGTAGGAGCGGTACTTCGCCACTCGCGTCCAGAAGGTGGTGGCAATCGTGCGGTACCGTTCGTCGCCGGTCAGCTCGTACTCGCGCGCGGCGCCGATCATCTTCGGGATCTGCGTGTTCGCGTGGAGCCCGTCGAGCGGGTCCCGACCCGCGGCCAGCGGCCCGAAGAGCGCGTCGTGGTCGAACAGCCGGGCCGCGCGGAGATCCTCCGGGTTGCCGGTGATCGCGTAGAGGTTCGCCAGGGCCTCGGCCATCCCTCCGAACTCGGTCTCGAGCATGGCCTGCTGCCGGGCATGCGACAGGCGGTCCATTCGGAAGCGGACCCAGCCCGCCAGCTTCGAGGCCATGTCGAGGGCCTGCCTGTTGCCGCAATGCTCGTACGCGTCGAGCAGGCCGGCCAGGATCTTGTGCAGCGTGTAATAGGGCGCCCAGACGGGCCGACGCTGCTCCACGCGGTCGAAGAGCTCCTCCGGGAAGGCCGACAGGTAACCCTCGTGAAAGCCGCGCGACGGCAGCGCCGCCTGCACCTTGCCGAGCTCGGTGACGATCAGGTCGGCGCGGCGCTCGAAGCGCTCGTCGCCGGTGCTCGCATACATCAGGGACAGGGCCGACAGGTAGTGGCCCGCGCTGTGCCCGCGCAGCTCCACGTCCGGCGCTTCCCATCCCCCGAGAGGGCGGGCGTGGGAGGGCAGCCCGGCATTCACACGGAAGTTGTGGAGCAGGCGATCGGGATCCAGCCCCAGCAGGAACTCCTGGTCCCGGGCCATCGCGTCATGAAACGGCCCGTCGAGCAGGCGGACGTCTTCGAGCGGGAACGGCCGCGCCAGCTCCGTCACCGCGTCGGGCACGGCGGGCTCGGCCGGTCCGCCGGGGACGGCAAGGCCCAGGGCGGCAAACGACAGGCTCACCAACGCCAGGCCGGCAAGCACGAAGGGCGCGCGCATCAAAAGCCTCGATTCTGGGGTCAGGCCCTGTTAAGGATGTTAAATCGGCTTAACAGGGCCTGACCCCCTCAGGGCAGCCGCTCGGGGGGGATGCCCAGAGCGACGGCGATCTCGCGGAGCCGCGCCTGGATCCGCCTCGCGTTGTCGGGACCGGTCCGCAGCAGCAGCTTCTGGGCCGGCGTCAGCGCCTCGAGACCCGGATCGGCGTAGGCGTAGAGCCCGCCGTGGGGCTGGACGGCGATGTCGCCGGACGGGACCGGCGTCCGCAACAGTGACGCGATGGCCTTCTCGACGGCCGCATCGAGGCTGGACCCGTCAATGCCGAGCTGCGCATACGCTTCCTCGAGCCGCGGCTTCAGCGTGCCGTACACGCGGGAGCAGGCGATGGGATCCAGCGAGGCAACCGCGTCGGCGATGCCGTCGTAGCGGTGATAACTGGCCGGGTCGATGACCATGCGCCCGTTGCGTTCGACAACGTTGAACGGCGAGGAGGGGCGCAGCCGCGCCAGCTGCCGCATCGGCGCGTGGCCCTCCGACACGCCCTGGACGACGGAGGTGAACTGCTGGGCGAGGTCATCCGAGCTCAGCCATGTGGCGACGGCCTTCGCCGACGACAGCCTGCCCACGGCGTCCCGCACGTAACCGTCGAACTCGGCCAGCGGCGGCAGGGGCCCCGCCGGTCCCGCCCCGAGCGCTTCGGGGGGCGCCTTCCGCGCCGACGCCGTGGGTCCCGGCGGCGGCGTCGTCGCCGACTGCGTCTGGTTCACCCGATGGACCCAGAACGCGGCCAGCAGCGCCGCCACCAGCACCACGGACAGGGCGAGGACGATCTTGGCCACGTGGCTGTTGCGGCCTGGTCCGGGCGTCCCAGGCGGGTGCGAGTAACCCAGATCGAGGTCGTCGAGCGCGCTCACGGTGCCTCCTTTGCGGCGATGTGGATCTCGATGCCGTTCGGGTCGAGTGCGACCGCGGTGTCGCCCTCGAGGCGATCGAGATGTCCTCCGGCTCGAATGGCTTCGAGCACGATTCCGCGCGCCGCATCCGGCAGCGCGATCGTGAAGCGCGCGAGCCCCAGGGCACCCGCCGCGGCGGGCGTGCGGCTCTGCCAGGTGTTCGTGCCGATGTGATGATGATAGCCGTCACGCCCGAAGAACCGCGCGCCGGGGTAATCCCGCTGTCGCACCGGGAAGCCGAGCTCGCCCGCGTAGAACGCCTCAGCCTGATCCAGAGAAGTGACTCCAAGGTGGACGTGCCCGATGCGCGTGCCGGCGGGCAGCAGGGGACCCTCCGAGCCCTGGCCCGCCTCGATGACAGCATTGGCGTCCAGCGCCTCGGTGAACATCTCCACCTGCCCGTCGGCCGGCGGGGGCGGCCAGAGCGTGGGGGGCCGATCCGCCGTGAGCTCGATGCCGTTCCCCTCGGGGTCGCTCAGATAGACGGCTTCGCTGACCCCGTGGTCTGCTCCGCCAAGGCGGATGTCGAGCCGTACGAGCCGCGCGAGCGCCCGTCCGAGCGCCGGGCGATCGGGGTACAGCAGCGCGACGTGGAACAGACCGGCCGCTCCCCGCGGCCGTGGCGGGGCCTTCGGCGCCGGCTCCAGGACGACGAGCGGCTCGGCCGCTTGCGGCGTGAAGAGCTCCAGGCGTCCGTCGGGACCGGTGCGCTGCTCGAAGCCCAACCCGTCTTCGTAAAATCGCGCGACAGCGTCTGCATCGGCTACCCGCAGCGTGAGACGCGACAGACCCACGGACCCGAAAAACACATCCGACACGCCCATGATTCGAGCCTAGTCCCGCACCTCCGGGTGCGCAAGCGGGAATGCTGTGGCCGCACTGCAGCACTGCGGCACTGCAGCACCGCGGCTCGCGTATGATGAGCGCGCCGCACGTCCGACATCCTCAGGAGCCAGGAGCCCATGTTTCGTCGCTGCCGACCGCGCCCGCTCGTCACCGCCGCATGCCTCAGCCTCTGCCTGGCCGCGACCGGCGCCCCGCGCGCCGCGGGTCTGCAAACGCCTCCCGGGCTCGGCGCAGGGGAGCTGCGGGTGGAGTACATGACGAATCCGCTGGGGCTCGGGGAGAAGGTGCCTCGACTGAGCTGGATCCTGACGGCATCCGACCGCGGCGTTCTGCAGGCGGCCTACCAGGTGCGGGTGGCGCGGTCGCAGTCCGACCTGGCCTCGGGCCGGCGGCTGCTCTGGGACTCCGGCCGGGTGGCGTCCCGCGAGTCCGCGCTCGTCGCCTACGGCGGTCCGGCGCTCGCCTCGCGCGATCGCTGCTACTGGCAGGTCCAGGTCTGGGACAGCACGGGCCGCGCGTCGGGCTGGAGCCGGCCCGCCTGGTGGGAGATGGGCCTGCTCGGCCGGGACGACTGGCGTGCGCGCTGGATTCAGCCGGGCTTCGACGAGGATACGGACGGATCGCCGCCCCCCGTGCTGTTCCGGCGCGAGTTCTCGCTGGCCAGGCCCGTCCGGTCCGCCCGCGTGTACGTGACCAGCCACGGGCTGTACGAGCTGCGGATCAACGGCACGCGCGTCGGGGAGGATCTCTTCACGCCAGGCTGGACCAGCTACACCTCGCGCCTGCAGTACCAGACCTACGACGTGACCTCGCTCCTCACGCGCGGCGCCAACGCCGTGGGTGCCACGGTGGCCAATGGCTGGTACCGGGGCCGGATTGGCTTCACCAAGCAGCGCAACCACTACGGTACGCGCGTGGCCCTGCTCGCGCAGATCGAGGTGACGTTCACCGACGGCACGCACGCCACGGTCGGCACCGACGGTCAGTGGACGAGCACGTCTCACGGGCCAATCCAGATGTCGGAGATCTACGACGGCGAGACCTACGACGCCCGGCGGGAGCTGCCCGGGTGGGACCGGCCCGGGTTCGAGGCGTCCGGATGGCGCCCGGCGACGCTCACCGATCTGCCGATGGACATCCTCGTGGCGCCGCAGGGACCGCCCGTGCGTCGCACCGAGGAGGTCCAGCCGGTGAAGATTCTCCAGGCGCCAGACGGGACGGCCATCGTGGACATGGGCCAGGACATGGTGGGCTGGGTGCGACTGCGGGTGGAGGGGCCGGCCGGCACGACCGTGACGCTCCGACACGCCGAAGTGCTCGACCCCAAAGGCAACCTGTACGTGGCCAACCTGCGGTCCGCCGCCGAGACCGTGCGTTACACGCTCAAGGGCGGCGGCCTGGAGACCTACGAGCCGCACTTCACGTTCCAGGGTTTCCGCTATGTCGCGGTCGAGGGCTATCCCGGCACGCTGACGCCCGACCGCCTGACCGGCATCGTCATCCATTCGGACATGGCGCGGACCAGCGAGTTCTCCACCTCGGAGCCGCTCGTCAACCAGCTGCAGCACAACATCCTGTGGGGGCAGAAGGGCAACTTCCTCGATGTCCCGACCGACTGCCCGCAGCGCGACGAGCGCCTCGGATGGACCGGCGACGCGCAGGTCTTCAGCCGGACGGCCGCCTTCAACATGGACGTCGCGGGCTTCTTCACGAAGTGGCTGAAGGACGTCGCCGCCGATCAGCTCGACAACGGCAGCGTGCCGTTCGTCGTTCCGGACGTCCTCACGACGCCCGAGCGTCCGGCCGCAGGCTCGGCCGCCTGGGCCGACGCGAGCGTGATCATCCCGTGGAACATGTACCTGAGCTACGGCGATCGGCGGGTGCTCGAGGTGCAGTATCCGAGCATGGTGAAGTGGGTGGCCTACATGCGGTCACGCGCCGGCGACGATCTCGTGTGGGACGGTGACTTCCACTTCGGCGACTGGCTCGCCTACGCGACGACCCGGTCGGACTACCCCGGCGCGACGACCGGCAAGGACCTGATCGCGACGGCGTTCTTCGCGCATTCGACCGACCTGGTGGCGCGCACGGCCCGCGTGCTCGGCAAGGACGCCGATGCGGTGAAGTACGAGACGCTGGTGGCCGACATCAAGAAGGCCTTCGTCCGCGAGTTCGTGTCGCCGGCCGGCCGCGTCGGCGAGAACACCCAGACCGCCTATGCCCTGGCGCTCCAGTTCGACCTGCTGCCGGAAGCGGAGCGGCAGCGCGCGGCCGATCGGCTCGCGGAGGACGTGCGGCAGCAGACGCACCTGACGACCGGCTTCGTGGGCACGCCATACCTGCTGCACGTGCTGGCCGCATGGGGCCATCTCGACGAGGCGTACATGCTGATGGAGCGGAAGGAGTATCCCTCCTGGCTGTACCCGGTGACGAAGGGCGCCACGACGATCTGGGAGCGGTGGGACGGCATCAAGCCGGACGGATCGTTCCAGGATCCCGGAATGAACTCCTTCAACCACTACGCGTACGGCGCGGTCGGCGAGTGGATGTATCGCGTGATGGCCGGACTCGAGATCGATCCCGCGCACCCCGGTTACGCGCACATCCTCGTGCAGCCGCATCCGGGCGGCTCGTTCACGGACGTGCGCGCCTCGCACGAGACGCCCTACGGCCGCGCGTCCTCGCACTGGCGTCTTGCCGACGGCCGGTTCACGCTCGCCGTGCAGGTGCCGCCGAACGCCACCGCCACCGTGCGCCTGCCGCGCGCGAGCCTGGCCGACGTCACCGAGGGCGGGCGCATGGTGCGGGGCGATGCAGGCGTCTCCAGCGCGGCGCAGGACGGGTCTGACGTGACGGTCGAGGTCGGCTCGGGCCAGTACACGTTCGCGTACCCGATGGTCCGCTGATTCGACGCGGCGTCAAGGAGCCGACGTAGCGCGCGTTTCCCCCTGCCGCAGCAGCCAGAGCTTGTCGGGGGCGAGCCCCCCGTCCCTCCACGCCTGCGCCAGCCTGCGGGGAGGCTCGTCGAGCGGCTCGTCCGTCAACCGGAACGTGCCCCAGTGAACGGGCAGCATCGCCGGTGCCGGGCACCCGTCGTGCGCGGCGAGGAGCTGCTGATAGGCGCGGACCGCCTCCTCCGGGTCCATGTGCACGGCCTTCATGAACCAGCGCGGCTCGTACGCGCCGACGGGGAGCAGCGCCAGGTCGATCGGCCCGCAGCGCCGCGCGATCTCGCCGAACTCCGGGTGCCACGCCGTATCGCCGGCGAAGTACACGGCGCGGCCGTGGACGCGGACGATCCAGCCGCACCAGAGCGTCCGGTTTCGTCCCCACGGCGTCCGGCCGCTGAAGTGGCGCGCCGGCACGCACGCGACGCTCAGGTCCTCGGCCTTCTCCTTGTCCCACCAGACGTGCTCGCTCACGGCGCCGACGCCTTCCCGCCGGAGCCAGCGGCCCACGCCGGCCGGCGCCGCCCAGCGCGCGTCCGGATGCCGGCGGGCGAGTGCCCGCACGGTCGCGCGATCGAGGTGGTCGTAATGGTCGTGCGAGATGAGCACGAGGTCGACGGGGGGCAGGGCCTCGAGCGGCACGGCCGGTGGCACGCGCCGCTCGGGACCGATGAACGAGAGCGGCGAGGCGCGCCGGCTCCAGATCGGGTCGGTCAGCACGTTCAACCCGCCGAGCTGAAGCAGCGTCGTCGAATGGCCGATCCACGTCGCGGTGAGGGTGTCTTCAGGGGCCCGTGGCGTGATGAAGCCTGGAACGGCCGGCGGCGGCAGCTCAGGTGGATCCGGTGGTGGCGGATTGCGCCGGCGCTCGATCGCCCAGCGCAGCACCTGACCTGGGCCATGCTCGACCGAGCCCGGCCAGGGGTTGGAGTAGCGGCGGCGCACGGCCCTCATGTTCACATGGCCATACGAGCGGGCGGCACCGCACGTTCGATTTCCGCCGGGACGAACGGATCGGCTACTCGGTCCTGAGGGCCGCCACAGGATCCACGCGGGCCGCCCGGCGCGCAGGCCGGACCAGCGCGAGCAGGCCCACCCCGAGCAGCAGCGCGCTTGCGAGCAGGAAGGGAAGCGGATCTCCCGTGTCGATCCCCGGCGCCAGGCCCGCCAGGGCGCGCGCGAAGAGGATGCCGCCGCCGAGGCCCACGACCGCGCCGATGCCGACGAGCCGCAGCCCGTCCCCGAGCACCAGTCCGACGAGCTGCCCGGGTGTCGCGCCCAGGGCCAGGCGAATGCCCATCTCCTGCGCGCGCTGCGAGACGGCGTAGGACAACAGCCCGTAGAGGCCGATGGCGGCCAGCCCAAGGGCGAGCGCCGCGAATCCGCCGATCAGCGCCGAGTAGATGCGCGCCTCGGACATCGAGCCGGATACGACCTCGTCCAGCGTCCGGACGCGTTCCACCGGCACCGTCGGATCCACGGACGCGGCGACGCTGCGGACGAGGGGGACCGCCGTGCCGGCATCGCCATCGGTGCGCGCGACGACCACCAGGTACGGCCAGTCGATCAGGCCCTGGGCAGAGTCGATGAAGAACTCCGGACGCGCCGGGAGCGCGAGGCCCTCGTGCCGGACGTCGCCTGCCACTCCGACGACCGTCAGCGTGACCGGGCCACTGGAGCGGCCGAGAGCGATCTGCTGACCGATGGGCGACTGGTCGGGCCAGAACCGTCGTGCCGTGGTCTCGTTGACGACGGTCACGAAGCCCGAGGTGGCGAGGTCGCGGGCCGTGAACTCCCGCCCTTCCCTGATCGGGATGCCCATCGTCTGGAAGTAGGCGGCGCTGGCGACATTGAATCCCGCGTCGAAATAGCCGGAGGGCGGTGCCGGCCGGCCGACGATCGTGAACCCGAGCTCGTCCTGGCCGCCGCCCAGAGGCAGATCCGCGACGAGTGCCGCCGATCGCACGCCGTCCATGCCGCGCAGCCGCTCGACCAGCGCGTCGTAGTACCGCTGACGCGCCTGTGCGTCGTCGGCCCACGAGGCGGGAATCCAGAGGTCCGCGACGACCACGCCCTCGCTGCGGAATCCGGGGTCGGTCCGCTGCATCCGCATGAGCGTCCCGAGGAGGACACCCGCGCCGGCGAGCAGCACGAGGGCGAGCGCGGTCTCGAACACGACGAGCGTGCCCCGGGCGCGTCGAGTTCCGCGGCCGCCCGTTGCCGAGCGGCTCGACTCGCGGAGGCCGCGCGTGAGATCCGTCGCGGCAGCCGCCAGCGCGGGAGCGACGCCGAACAGCAGGGCCGTCAGCGTGGCGAGGAGGACGGTGAAGCCGAGCACCGTCCCGTCCGTGTGCGTCGTCTCGAGCCGCGCAATCGGTAGCCGCGCCGAGAGCGCCAGCGCGATGCCCCGTGCGGTCCAGTGCGCCAGGACCAGGCCGACCGCGCCGCCGGCGGAGGCGAGCAGCAGGCTCTCCGTGAGCAGCTGCCGGACGATGCGTCCGCGGCCGGCGCCGAGCGCGGCGCGGACGGCCATCTCGCGCTGCCGCGAGACGCCGCGCGCGAGCATCAGGCTGGCCACGTTGGTACAGGCGATCAGGAGCACGACCGCCACGACCCCGGTCAGGACCAGCAGGCTGAGCCGGGCCTTGCCGGCGGTGGCCGTGGCCAGCGATTCGACGTTGGCGCCCACATCGCGGGACGTACGTGGATACGTGGCGGCGAGCCTCGCGGCCACGAGCGTCATCTCCGATTGCGCCGAGGCGACCGTTGCGCCTGGGCCGAGCCGGCCGACCGTTCGCAGGAAGCCGTGGCCGCGGCTCAGGTCCGGCGGCTGTGCGACGTAGAGCTCCTCGGGCCGGACCGGCGCCACGTGAAACGACGGCGGCATCACGCCGACGATCTCGTACCTGTGCTCGTCGATCTCGAGGTGGCGGCCGATCACGCCGGGATCGGCGCCGAACTGCTCACGCCATGCCCCGTCGCCGAGGACCACGACGCGTGGCGCACCGGGCTCGAACTCCTCGGGCCGCAGCGTCCGGCCGAGCACGGGCCGGACGCCCAGCACGTCGAAGAAGCCGCGCGTGACGCGCGCGCCCTCGATCAGGTGCGCCGATCGCCCGCTCGACAGCACCATGCTGCGGACGACGTACGCGGACAGGCCCTCGATCGTCCGGCTTCCGGCCCGCCAGTCCATGACGTCCGGGTAGGACGCGACGTCGTGCTCGCCGCGGGCCTCGCTGGTAGCCCACACCGTCACGAGGCGGTCGGAGTCCGGGAAGGGCAGCGGTTGCAGCAGGACGGCGTTGACCATGCTGAACACCGCGGCGTTGGCGCCAATGCCGAGCGCCAGGGTGATCGTCGCGACGATTGTGAAGCCGGGGCTGCGCCAGAGGACGCGCGCGCCGTAGGTCACGTCGTGCCACCCGCGATCCAGCCACCGCAGCCCGCGCTGCTCGCGGTAGCGCTCCTTGACGACGTCGAGATTGCCCAGCTTCAGCCGGGCGCGCCGGCGTGCCTCGTCGGGCGGGAGACCGGCGCGGACGTAGTCGTCCACGTGCAGCTGCACGTGGCTGGCCAGCTCCTCGTCGAGCTCGCGCTCACGCCGGTGCCGGTGGAGCAGCTCGCCGAGCCGCGCGAAGATGGAGCGCATTCGTCGCATGTTCCCTGGCCCCCAGAGGCTCTCCTATGGGAAGGCAATAAGAGCGTGCCACAGAGGGGCCGCCGGCGCAAGCGGCCGCCGCGGGAGCGTGCGATATGATGGCCGCCGCCCTGGTGCCTGCCCCTTCCGATCCCGGCGCCGCCGTTGTCGCCCGCGTCACCACGCGGCTGGTGCCGTTCCTCTTCGCCTGCTACGTCGTCGCCTATCTGGACCGGGTGAACCTGGGGTTCGCCGCGACGGCGTTCCAGCGGGACCTCGGGCTGTCGAATGCCGTGTACGGCACCGGTGCGGGCCTGTTCTTCCTCGGCTACTTCGTGTTCGAGATCCCCAGCAACCTGATCCTCGAGAGGGTGGGCGCCCGACGCTGGATTGCGCGGATCCTGATCGTCTGGGGCCTCGTCTCGATGGCGGCGATGTTCGCGGCAGGGAAGTGGAGCTTCTACGGGCTGCGGATCCTGCTGGGGCTGTCCGAAGCCGGCTTCTTCCCGGGCGTGCTGCTCTACCTCACGTACTGGATTCCGGCGCGCGAGCGCGCCCGGACCGGCGCCCTCTTCATGGCGGCGGCGCCGGTGGCCATCCTGATCGGCGCGCCGCTGTCGTCGATTTTCCTCGCCCTCGATGGCACGCTCGGCCTGCACGGCTGGCAGTGGCTCTTCCTGGGAGAGGGGCTGCCGGCCGTGATCCTCGGGTTCGTCGCCCTCGCCTGGCTGACCGACGGGCCCTCGGATGCCGACTGGCTCACGCCGGGCGAGCGCGAGCGGCTCCTCGGCGAGCTTCGTCTCGAGCAGGCGCGGCGCGCGAGCCAGGGGCACGTCAGCCTGGGCCAATCGATCCGCAGCACGCGCGTCTGGCTGCTGTGCGCGTTCTACTTCCTCAATACCACGGTGACGTACGGCGTCTTCCTCTGGCTGCCGAAGATTCTCCAGGAAGCCTCCGGAGCGCGCGGCGCGCGGCTGGCGGGCCTCACGGCCGTGCCGTTTGCCTTCGCGCTCGTGGCGATGGTGCTGGTGGGCCGCCACTCGGATCGCACCCGTGAGCGCAGATGGCACGTCGCCGCCTGCACCGCTACGGCGGCGTGCGGCCTGCTCCTGGCCGTCGCCGCAGGCCACCACGTGGCGCTTCTCGTCGTGAGCATCACGCTGTGCCAGATGGGCCAGCGCGCCGTGCAGCCGACGTTCTGGGCGATCCCGCCGCTCTTCCTCGGCGGCACGGCGGCCGCCGCGGGCTTCGCGCTGGTCAATGCCGTCGGCAACCTGGGCGGGTACGCCGGCCCGACGATCATGGGGATGCTGCGGGAGTCGAGCGGCGGCTACGGCGCCGGCCTGCTGGTGCTCGTGTGCGCGCTGCTCATCCAGACGGGGCTGGTGCTGTCGCTGGGGTTGCCAAGTGCAGGTCTCGCGGGTTCCAGGGGTTCCAGGGGTTCGGATCGGGTTAGCGGGTTCCATGGTTCTGGGTTCCGCTGGTTCATGTTCGGCAGGTTCGGTTCGGCAGGTTCGGTTCGGCAGGTTCGGTTCGGCAGGTTCGGTTCCGCAGGTTCGGTTCCGCAGGTTCGGTTCGCAGATCAGCTTCAGGATCCTCGCCGTTCTTCACGCGACTCGAGGAAATCCGGAATTTTGTGTGTGGGGCATAGCATGAGGAGAGCCTATGCGCCACAAACGGAAGAGTCTGACGCCCAGCTCACGCCTGTTCCCGACGAGATTCTGGATGAATTCGTTCGTCAGGGTCCGATTTCGCCGGAGGACCTGGACGCCGCCGTTCGCCGCTTCAAGAAAGCAATCATCGAGCGCGCTCTCGGTGGCGAGCTGACGCACCACCTGGGTTATCCGGCGGGCGGCGAGAAGCCGGAGGACACGCCGAATCATCGCAACGGTACAAGACAGTGCTGACCGACGATGGCTCGCTCCGGATTGACGTGCCGCGCGATCGGGTGGCACGTTCGAGCCCCGGCTGATCGGCAAGCACGCGCGGCGCTTCACCGGGTTCGACGACAAGATTCTCGCGTTGTATGCGCGCGGGATGACCGTGCGCGAGATTCAGTGGTTCCTCGCCGAGATGTACGGCGTGGACCTCTCGTCCGATCTGATCAATTCGCTATTCTCTGCTCGAGTTTCAGGATCCTCGCGGTTCTTCACGCGACTCTCTGGGTCCGAACCCAGAACCTGCCGAACCTGAACCTGTTGAACCTGAACCCGCCGAACCTGAACCCGCCGAACCTGACGACCCATTGAACCCCTGGAACCCTGGAACCCTGGAACCTGCGTTCAATGAATCTCCGGCTCGGGAATCCGCTCGGTTCCGGCCAGGAAATCGAAGTCGCACCCCGCGTTGGCCTGCGTGATGTGCTTCGAGTACAGCCAGCCGTAGCCGCGCGGATAAATCGTCTGCGGCGGCCGCCAGGCGGTGCGGCGTCTCGCCAGCTCCTCCTCCGGCACGTCGAGAGACAGCCTCCGGTTCGGCACGTCGAGCGCAATGGGATCGCCATCGCGCACGAGGGCGAGCGGCCCGCCGACGAACGACTCGGGAGCGACGTGCAGTACGCACGCGCCGTACGCCGTGCCGCTCATCCGCGCATCCGACACCCGTACCATGTCGCGCACGCCGGCCGCGAGCAGCTTCTTCGGTATCGGCAGCATCCCCCATTCCGGCATCCCCGGGCCGCCCACCGGGCCGGCGTGCTGCAGCACGAGCACGGAATCGGCGGTCACCGGCAGTGCGGGGTCGTCGATGCGCGCCGCCATGTCGTTGTAATCCCGGAAGACCACTGCCGGACCCGTGTGCACGTGGAGGCGCGGCTCGGCGGCGGTGTGCTTGATCACCGCCCCGTCGGGCGCGAGATTTCCGCGGAGCACCGCCAGCCCCCCTTCGGGTGACACCGGGCGCTCGCGGGACCGGATGACCGCGTCGTTGAACACCCGCACGCCGTCCAGCAGCTCGCCGAGTGTGCGGCCGGACACGGTCAGCGCCTGCTGGTCGAGCAGGTCGGGGATCCCCGCGAGCAGCGCCCGGAGGCCGCCCGCGTAGAAGAAGTCCTCCATGAGGAACTCGCCGACCGGTCGGATGTTGGCGAGCACCGGCGTCCGCCGCGACAGCGCGTCGAAATCGTCCAGGCCGAACGCCACGCCGGCCCGCCCGGCCAGCGCCACCAGGTGGATCACGGCGTTGGTGGATCCGCCAATCGCAAGCGCAGTGGTGGCGCCGTTGCGGAACGCGGCCGGCGTCAGCACGTCGGTCGGCCGCAGATCCTCCCATACCATCTCGACGATGCGACGGCCGGTGGCGGTCGCCAGACGCGCCTGTCCGGAGTCGGCGGCGGGCATGGCCGCGGCGTCCGGCAGCGTCATCCCCAGCGCCTCGGTGACCGACGCCATCGTCGAGGCCGTCCCCATCGTCATGCAGGTGCCGTACAATCGGGCAATGCCGCCTTCGATCTCCGTCCACTCCTCGTCGCTCAGGCGCCCGGCGCGCTTTTCCGCCCAGTACTTCCAGACGTCCGTGCCGCTGGCCAGCACCTGTCCGCACCAGTTCCCGCGCAGCATCGGGCCGGCCGGCAGGAACACGGCGGGCAAATCCATGCTGATGGCGCCCATGAGCAGCCCCGGGACTGTCTTGTCGCATCCGCCCAGCAGCACGACGCCGTCGATCGGATTCGAGCGGAGCAGCTCCTCGACCTCCATCGCCAGCAGGTTCCGGTACAGCATCGTGCTCGGCTTCATGAACGTCTCGCCGAGCGACATGGCGGGCATCTCGAGCGGAAATCCGCCGGCCTGCCACACGCCACGCCTGACCTCTTCGGCGCGCTGCCGGAGGTGCGTGTGGCACGGGTTGGCCTCGCTCCAGGTGTTGATGATCGCGATGACCGGCTTGCCGGCGTAGTCCTCGACCGCGAAGCCCATCTGGGTCGTGCGCGAGCGGTGCCCGAACGAGCGCAGGTCGTTGACGCCGAGCCAGCGATGGCTCCGCAGCGACTCCGGCGTGCGGCGGGGGCGGGTCACGCGCGCTCGCCCGCCTCGACCCGGGACTCGACGTCGGCGAGGACGCCGGCGGCCTCCCTGATTGCCGTCCGTCGCGACTCGCCCGGTTCGCTGACGTAGGGGGGGATGGCGCCGGTCGCGGCGATTCCCGCCAGGTCGACGGCCGCGTGCAGCACCGGCGCGGGTCCCCACGCGTCCCGGAGATCCTCCAGCGGCAGGAACGTGGATCGGAGGCTGTCGGCGGCGTCCCACTCGGCGCGCCGGCAGGCGTCGAACAGTGCCTGGCTCAGGGCCGGCGCCACGCAGCCAGAGCCCGTGGTGAAGCCCGGCAGGCCGAAGCGTTGCAGGTGGATGATGGCGGGCCGCTCGCCCATGCCGCTGACGACCAGCCGCCGGTTCACGCGGGTCAGCAGCCCCTCGAGATAGGGATCCGCGGCGGGATCGTCCCGGACGACCGCGTACTTGATCCCGACGACCGTTCCCGCCTCCACGAGGCGCGCGACCGCGTCGAGGCCCGCCTCGAGGTGCGAGCCGAATCCCCGCTCGTCCTTCAGATAGAGGATCAGGGGCATCCCGGCGGCGTCGGCGATCTCGCGCACCCCCGCCTCCAGTCCCTCGGCATCCCTGGGATCCTGGCAGGGCAGCAGCATGGCCGCGGGGAACGCGTACCGGCGCAGGATGGGCGCCTGGTCCATCGCGCGGCCGAACGACGGCCCGAGGCTGGGGATGGCCCAGATCCGATCGTCGAGGTCGCTCATCCACGTGGTCAGCGAGGCGTACTCCTCCAGCGTGACGTGGTACAGGAACGCGTTGCCTCCCCACACGAGTCGCGAGATCCCGCCCTGGAGGATGTGGGCCACGATCCGATCGTTCTGCCCGAAGTCCAGACCGCGCCGCGCGTCGCGCCGCCGCGCGAGGGGCGGCACGGCGAAAACACCCGCGAAATCGTCGTGATGCACGCCGCGTGTCCGCATGGGCTGTGATTCTACTGTAGCGTCGCCCCGGCCGCGTTCGCTATAAATGGCGCGGTCGGCCGCGCGGTCCCGGCCGCCGGGAGGTGCCGTGGGATCCCTGCTTGTCGCGCTCGCCCTCAGCCTGGCTGCCTCGGGAACACAGGCCGCCTCGCCGGATGTCTCGTTCATCGCGCCGGCGCCATCCGTCGAGGCGTACGACTTCGCCGAGGTCGTCGTGCGGGTGGCGCACCCGGTCGCCTCCAACCCGTTTACCGGGGTCTCCCTGAGCGGGGCGTTCGGGCGCGCCGGGGCGTCGGCTGCCCTCACGCGCGTGGACGGGTTCTGCGACGCGCCCGACGGCAGCCTGTTTCGCATCCGTTTCATGCCGTCCGCGCCGGGTGACTACACGTACGCGGTCACGTATCGCCAGGGCAGCCTCGAGCGCCGGAGCGAGGGAACCTTCCACGCCATGGACGGCCATCGCCGCGGGCCGATTCGCGTGGACGCCGACCATCCGTGGCACTTCATCTGGGAGGGCACGGGCGAGCACTACTTCTTCAACGGCACCACGGCGTTCTGGCTGGAGGGCTGGCGCGACGAGCGGACCATCGAGTACAGCATCGAGCGGCTGCGCCGGCTGAAGATCAACCGTATCCGGGTGCTGCTGGCCGGCGCGGCAAACATGTTCTGGGGCGAGCCGGTCATGACGGGCGACAATTTCACGATGATGCTGCGGCCGTGGGTGGCAGCGGACCCCGGCAGCTTCGACCATCCCGGCATCGACTACACCCGGTTCGACGTGGCCTACTGGCAGAAGTGGGAGCGCATGCTCCGCTTCGCCCGCGACCGGGACGTCATCATCTCGGTCATCCTCGACATCTCGACGCACAGTGCCCAGGCAGCCGCCGGGAGCGATGACGAGCACCGCTACGTCCATTACGCGGCCGCGCGGCTCGGCGCGTTCTCGAACGTCACCTGGGACCTCGGCGACGATCTCGACAGCTTCAGGGACGAAGCCTGGGCGCACGAGACCGGCACGCGGCTCGAAAGCTGGGATCCGGTGCACCATCTCGCGACCAGCCACCCCGTGCACCGGGAGCACCAGGACCGCGCCTCGGCCTGGTTCGGCTTCACGTCCATCCAGGACTGGTCCCGTACGCAGCACGCCCTGATGCTCGAGGAGCGGCAGATCCAGCGGAAGACCGGCCGGATCATCCCGCAGGCGAACGAGGAATACGGCTACGAGGACCACTACCCGCGCTGGGCGCCGCCGCCGCCGGGCGACTCCGCCGAGACATTGCGCCGGGTGGCGTGGGACATCGCCATGGCCGGCGCGTACGGCACGGCGGGCGAAACGGCGCGGCGCGGCACCAATATCTGGCCCGACACCGGAGGCGGGTGGATCAACGGCCGGAGCGACGACACGACGACGATGCTCGCGCTCTACGCGCACATCGTCGAGTTCTTCACGAGCTTCGAGTGGTGGACCACCGAGCCGCACGACGAGCTGGTCGGCGCCGGCGCGTACTGCCTGGCCAGGCCGGGCGAGATCTACGCGGTGTACGTGGACCACCCGCGAGCGGTGCCCATCACACTCGAGCCGGGCACCTATGAGGGACGCTGGTTCAGCGCGACCACGGGCCAGGTGGTGCCGCTCGACGCGCCGATCGCGGGCCCTGCGTGGACTGCTCCCGAACCCCCGGGTGCGCAGGACTGGGCGCTACTGCTCATTCGTCATTGACCATTGACGATTGACGATTGACGATTGGAACGGCGTACCAGTGTTACGGCGTGACAGCGTGACTGTGCGACAGCGCGACAGCGTGACCGCGCTTTTCAATCGTCAATCGTCAATGTCCAATCATCAATGGACAATGTCCGTCTGCAGCATCGGATTGGTGGCCGGCACCTCGGTGGTCGGCAGCCCCAGCTCGCGACGGACGATGTTGCAGCCCTGGGCGATGGCCGTGGCCTTGTAGAACGCGATCTCGCGGTTGCAGCCCTGCCGCCCGAAGCCGCAGTCGCTCGAGACGATCAACTGCTCGGCGGGGACGTGTTTCAGCGCCCGGCGGATCTCGCCGGCCACGTCCTCGGGACGGTCCGCCTGGAGCGAGCGGTGGCTCACCGCGCCGACGCAGATCTTCTTCTTGAGGTCGTTCCGGAACGGCGCGAGCAGCTCGAGGTCCTTCTGGTTCCGGTCCTTCATCTCGAGCGTCCACACGTCCCCGCGGCAGCGCTCGAGATAGATCTCGATTGAGTTGGCGTAGCTCGTGTCCTCCATCACCCGCTGCATGTTCGGGTTGCCCCAGCACGTGTGGATCCACAACTCCACATCGTCGAGGCCCTCCACCTCGCGGTTGAACGCGTCGATCATGAACCGCACCTCCTCGTGGTCCTTGCCGAACGTGTTGGCCATGAAATGGAAGGTGGGCTCCTCGATCTGGATCAGGCGGCAGCCCGCGTCACGCAGCGCGAGCAGCTCCGCGTTCATCGCCTCGGCCATGTCCCAGATCACCTGGCGCTTGTCCTTGTACTTCGGCGTGTGGATGTCGAGGAAGAGCGCCATCACCTGCGAGCAGCAGGTGCCGAAGCGCACCGGCTTGGACGTCTTGCCCTGCGTCATGCGCCAGAGCTTCGGGTAGTCGAGCGGGCGGGGCTCGATCTTGTCCACGACGTGCGGCCAGCGCCACCCGGTGTAGATCTCGTTGAGCAGCGTGCCCGGCGGATAGTGCAGCCAGGGCGCGGTGGTTTCCTCGGGCTGCAGGTAGTCACCTTCGAAGCCCGCCCAGCGCTGCAGCGGATAGTGGTGCCACGAACGGCCCGCCAGGTCCTCGTCGCAGTGGTAGTCGCCGTGCGTGAGCAGGTCGAGCCCTGCCCGCTCCTGGTCGCTGATGACGACGGCGAGCGCGTCCTGGAACTTCTCGCGGAAGCGCACGTCCATCATGCACGTGTCGAGCGGCCGGCCCCACATGCTGACGTCGAACCAGCGCGGGCGGGGCCAGGAGCCCGTGACGGTGCCGGGCAGCACCAGGTTTGCCGTGGCGGTGAACATGCGACCTCCTCCTTGTCGGGCATCATAACGCGCTGGCGATTTCGCCGGACCTCAAGTACGGTTTGCGGCGCAGGAGGTACACGGATGCAACTCGACTCGCTGGATCGCAGGCAGTTCCTCGTGGGTGGAGCCCTGGCTGTCGGGGCGACGGTCGGAGTGGCAGGGGCGCGCGCCGGAGCAGATCCCGCCGCCGGCGGGCAGCCCATAGCGGCGCCCGCGCGGGCCGTCGAGGAGCCGCCGCTGCGGCCGCAGCAGAACCAGTTCCGGAACGTCCGCGACCTGTCGGGCCTCTGGCAGTTCCAGCTCGATCCCGACGCCAGCGGCGACCAGCACGGCTGGCCCTCCGCGCTGCCCTCGCCGCGCCCGATTGCCGTGCCCTGCAGCTGGAACGAGCTGTTCGACGATGCCCGGGACTATCTCGGACCGGCGTGGTACCAGACCGACGCGTGGATCCCGGCGGCCTGGTCCACCGGACGGGTGTGCCTCCGGATCGGCTCGGCGAACTACGCGGCCAGGCTCTGGGTGAACGGCGCCCCGGCGGGCCGGCACGAGGGCGGACACCTGCCGTTCGCCTTCGACATCACGCCCCTGGTGTCGTGGGATCGCGCGACCCGGATCACCATCGAGGTCGAAAACCTGCCGGACGTGGAGCGGGTGCCCGCCGGTCCGGCCCCGGGCGGCCCGAACCTCTTCGGCGGGTATCCGGCCACGACCTACGACTTCTTCCCGTTCGCGGGGCTCCACCGGCAGGTCGTTCTGTATGCCGTCGCCGCCCGCCACGTGACGGGCGTCAACGTGCACACGGCGATCGAGGGCACCGACGGCGTCGTGACGGTATTCGCCAGCGCGACCGGCGGCAGCGGGCGCGGTGTCGCCTCGCTGGCGACGCCAGGCGGGCCGGTGGAGGCGGCGCTGACCTTCACCGGCGGCGAGGCGGAGGCGACCCTCCGCGTGCCGCGAGCGCGTCTCTGGAGCCCGGCGGACCCGCACCTGTACGACCTGACCGTCTCGCTGCTCGAGCACGACCGGCCGGTCGATCGCTACACGATTACGATCGGCATTCGCACGGTGGCAGTGGACGGCGACCGGTTGCTGCTCAACGGCCAGCCCGTCACCCTCAGGGGCTTCGGCCGCCACGAGGACTTCCCGGTGCACGGCCGCGGCCTCGACGTGGCCGTCCAGGTGCGGGACCACGAGCTGATGCGGTGGGTCGGCGCCAACTCCTATCGCACGTCCCACTACCCGTACTCCGAGGAAGCAATGGACCTGGCCGACCGGCTCGGCTTCCTGGTGATCGACGAGATTCCCGCGGTGAGCCTCGGGTTTGCCGACGGCGAGGCGCACGTCGCCGCCCGGCTGGCGCAGTGCCAGCGCCAGTTGCGCGACCTGATCGCACGCGACGGCCACCGGCCGTCGGTCATCGCGTGGTCCGTGGCCAACGAGCCGATGGCGGGAAACCCGCTCGCGCCCGGCGCGGCGAACCCCGCGGTCGTGGCTGCGGGCACGGCGTTCTTCACGACGATGATCGACCTGGCCCACCAGCTGGACTCCACACGGCCGGCCACGCTCATCGGCGTCATGGGCGCGCCGGTGGACTGGCTCCGGCTCACCGACCTGCTGTGCATCAACCGCTACTACGGCTGGTACGTGCAGGGCGGGCAGCTCGGCCCGGCCGGTGCCGCGCTCGGCCACGAGCTCGATGCGCTGCACCAGTCGCTCGGCAAGCCAATCGTGGTCACCGAGTTCGGCGCCGACACCGAGGCGGGTCTGCACAGCCAGCCGCCCGAGATGTGGAGCGAGGAGTACCAGGCGGAGATGATTCGCCTGTACCTGGCCACCGCCGGCTCCCGGCCGTTCGTCGTCGGCATGCACGTGTGGAACTTCGCCGACTTCAAGACGTCGCAGGGCATCATCCGCGCCGGCGGGCTCAACCAGAAAGGCGTGTTCACCAGGGATCGCAGGCCCAAGCTGGCGGCCCATGTGCTGCGCGCGGCCTGGGCAGGCGACGGCGCGACGCGATGAGGCGCTCCAGCCGGTGCCGCCTGCTGTTCAGCGCCCGCCCGGCGTCGCCTTCTGGTAGGTGCCGACCAGCTCCGCCGACGCCAGCATGTGGCCCTGCATCGCCTGCTCGAGGCGCGCCTTGGTCGGCTGCTCGAGGTCCGGCAGCACGCAGTCGAGCGCGAAGAGCTTGAAGAAGTAGCGGTGGCGCCCGATCGGCGGACACGGGCCGTTGTAGCCCGCCCGCTTCCAGTCGTTCCTGCCCTGGCGGGCGCCGGCGGGAAGGAGCCCCGTGGCCTCGACGCCCTGCGGCAACCCGCGCGTAGCCGGGGGCAGGTCGTACAGCACCCAGTGCACCCAGACGCGCTCGGGCTTCGCCGGGTCCGGCGCATCCGGATCGTCCACGACCAGCGCCAGGCTCTTCGTGCCGTCCGGCGGATCGTTCCAGCTGAGCGCTGGAGAGACGTCCCGGCCTTCGCAGGTGAACTGGGACGGTATCGCCTGCTGGTGCGTGAAATCGGGAGAGCTCAGCATGAGGGCCATCGTGTGATCTCCTGATCCCATCTCACCGCCATCCGCGCTCCACGTCAACCTGGCGACGTGGTCGCGTTTCGGCGAGAATCCAGGCATGCAGACAGCGACGCACGCGCGGGCGGCACTGCTGGCGGCTGGCGCGGTGCTCTCCGGCGTCCTGCTGCTGGGTGCCCGCACCGGGCCCTCCTCCGACGAATGGGCCAGTTACGGCCACGATCCGGGCGGCATGCGGTTCTCGCCGCTGACCGACCTCGACCGCGGCAACGTCGCCCGACTGCAGCAGGCCTGGGTCTTCCACACCGGTGACATCTCCGACGGCAGCGGCAACCGGCGGAGGAGCGGCTTCGAGTCCACCCCGCTCGTCGTGGACGGCGCCTTGTATGTCACGACGCCGTTCAACCGCGTGATCGCGCTCGACCCGGAGACGGGGCAGCAGCGGTGGGCCTACGACCCGCACGTGAATCCCACCTGGGGCTACGGCGACGGCCTGATCAACCGCGGCGTCGCCACGTGGCTCGACCCGGGGCGTCGTCCGGGCCAGCCGTGCCGCCGCCGGATCTTCGAGGCCACGCTCGACGCCCGGCTCGTCTCGCTCGACGCCGCCACGGGGCAGCCGTGCGCCGACTTCGGCGAGGCCGGCGTCGTGAGCCTCCGGGACGTGGATCACTACCGGGTCGGCTGGTACCACATGACGTCGCCGCCTGCCGTCGTGGACGACGTGGTGATCGTGGGCTCGGCCATCGACGACAACCCGAGGGCCGAGATGCCGTCCGGCGTCGTCCGCGCGTTCGATGCACGCTCGGGCGCGCTGCGATGGAAGTGGGATCCGATTCCGCCCAATCCGCCGGCCGGCGCCGGGTCAGGCGCGGTGCGCTGGAAGAGCGGCTCGGCCAACGCCTGGTCGATCATGGCGGTGGACCCGTCCCGTCACCTCGTGTTCGTGCCGACGGGCAGCGCCAGCCCGGACTACTTCGGCGGCCTGAGGCCGGGCGACGATCGGTGGGCCAACTCGGTCGTGGCGCTGGATGCACGCACCGGCCGGATGGCGTGGGGCTTCCAGCTCGTGCACCATGACCTGTGGGACTACGACACGGCGTCGCCGCCGCTGCTCGCCACGCTGCATCGCGGAGGCCGCGACGTGCCCGTCGTGGTGCAGGGCAACAAGACCGGCTACCTGTACGTGCTCGACCGCCAGACCGGTGCGCCGGTCTTTCCGGTGGAGGAGCGGCGCGTGCCGGCCAGCGACATCGAGGGCGAAGCCGCGTCGCCCACCCAGCCGATTCCGACCGGGCTGCCGTCGCTGGCGCCGCAGCGGCTCGATCCGGACGACATCTGGGGCGCGACGCCGGCCGACCGCGAAGCGTGCCGCGCGGCGCTCGCGTCCCTCCGTAACGAGGGCGTCTTCACGCCGCCCACGCTCGGAGGCAGCCTGGACATCCCGGGCACGATCGGCGGGATGAACTGGAGCGGATCGGCGTTCGATCCGGACCACGGGCTGCTCATCGTCAACACCAACAACCTGGCCTTCAAGATGCGGCTCATCCCGCGCGCCGACTTCAATGCCGCGCGGCGGAACGGGGAACCGGGCGAGTACACGGCCCAGGAGGGCACGCCGTACGGGATGTTCCGGACGCCGTTCTTCGCGCCGTCGGGCCGTCCGTGCACGAAACCGCCGTGGGGCATGCTGACGGCCGTCGATCTCGCCGCGGGCGCCATCCGCTGGCAGGTGCCCCTCGGGTCCGCCGGCCCGGCGAACGCCGCCGGACCGCCGGGCGCCATCAGTCTGGGCGGCCCCATCGTCACGGCCGGGGGCCTGGCATTCGTCGCGGGCACGAGCGATCGCTACCTGCGCGCGTTCGACGTCGAGACCGGCCGCGAGCTGTGGAAGGGGGCGCTGCCGGCCGCCGGGCATGCGACGCCGATGACCTACAAGCTCTCGCCGCACGGCAGGCAGTACGTCGTGATTGCGGCGGGCGGCCACGCGAAGCTCGATTCGGAGCCGCAGGGGGATTCGCTGGTGGCGTTCGCGCTGCCGTGAGCCGCGAGCGGGATTGCCGTCCGTTTACAGCCAGCGCTGCAGCCAGGCAACGATCGCCAGCCGGCCCTCGGGCGTCTCCTGGTGGGCGACGTCGTACCGCAGCAGCTTCCAGCGTTCCGGATGCCCGGCATCCGTGTAGACGCGCGTCAGCTCACGGTTGATGACGTCGAGCCCTTCGACCGGCGTGAGATCGTCGCGCAGGCCGGCCAGGGCCAGATGCGCGCGTGGCGCGATGAGCGTGTTGATCTGCGCGGTCGTGAAGTGTTTCAACAGGCCGGGCACGAAGTAGTACACGCCGTGCAGCTTCAGCGCGTGGCGTGCGAGCAGGCTCTGGAAGTCCGTCAGGCAGTTGATATCGACCGTGACCTTCACGCGCTCGTCGAGTGCGGCCAGCCACCAGGCCATCGTGCTGCCCATCGACATCCCGAGCGTGCCCACGCGCGCCGGGTCCACGTCGGGCCGCTCCAGCAGGAAATCGAGCGCCCGGAGGCTGTCGTACACCATCATGCCCCAGAGCACCTGGCCCTGCCACAGCATGGCCTTGAAGGCGTCCTCTTCGGGCTCGTGGTGCCGCTCGCCGAATACCCAGCTGTCGATGCACAGGGCCACGTATCCCAGGTCGGTGAGCTCCTTGGCGTAGGGCTTGGGCTGCAGGTAGCTCCGGCCTTCGACGAACTCCTTCTTGCCGATGGTGTAGCCGCCGCCGTGCGAGTGGTTGAACAGGATCGCGGGACGGCGGCCGGTCGCGTGCCGGGGTCTCGCCAGGAAGGCCGGCACGTCCTCGAGGCCGTTCAGATCCAGCAGCCAGCGCTCGAGGACGTATCCGTCCCGTTCCTCCTCGGTGACCTTCCGTCCACCGATCCGGCGATCGCGCGGCGGCAGGTCGCCGAGCAGGCCATACAGCTCCGCCCGGCGACTCTCCGGCGACGACGACCGGCCTGCCTGCTGCATGCCGACGCCCGGCCCCACCGCTCCGTATAACGATCCCAGGCCACCCAGCCGCAGCAGGTCGCGCCGGTCGAGCCGCGAGGCGGACACCGCCTACTTCCGCCTCGTGTACGTGATCTTCATCGTCTGGACCTCCTTGCCGTCGGGGCCCGTCGCAAAGGCGGTCATCACGCGATGGTCGGCATCGGGGTAGGTGCTGGTCATCTTCGACTTCACGGGCGCGCCGCTCGCGTCCGCGGCTTCCATCCAGCCGGTCATGGTTTTCGTGGCCGCGTCCATGGTGCTCTCTGACATGGCAATTCCCGACGTCATCGAGTCGGACCAGCTGCCGACGTATTTCTTCTTGTTCGCGTCATACGCGGTTAGCCCGTGACCCACGAAGGCCATGCCGGGCATCAACTCGCCCTTGAAGTCCGTGATCAGGCAGAGCCCGCCGCAGCCGAGCGTCGCGGTCTCGACTCCCGACGACGTCATGGCCGGCATGCCGGGACCGGGCGTGATCTCGACGACCGCGTCCCACGTGCCGGCCTCGGCCTTGAAGACCTCCTGGTCCGGGCCGGGTTGCGGAATGGAGGGCATCTGCGCCCGGGCGGGAGCAGAGAGCACGAAGGCGAGCATGGCGGCCGGAAGTGCGATGGCGACTCTCATGGAACCTCCCTCGGGAATGGGCGGGCGCGATCTTCGCGTAATTGGCGGCTGGAGACAACCGGATTCTGGCCGGAGTCCCCCGGGGTGCGCTTACCCGCGTCGTGACACCAGCCGCCAGAACTGCGTCTCGTTCACCACGCGAATGACGTGGCCCTTCTCCCGCAGGCGCTTGATCTCCATCAGCTTGAGCCCGGCGTGCGCGCCCGCCGCCTGCTGCGGGTTCGGCCGCCCGCGCACGATCACGGTCGTCTTCGCCGAGGGCTGGCCGTGGACGACGCCCCCCGCCCGGGTTGCGGCCGCCGCAGCCTCGCGCCGGGTCCTCGACAGGATCCCCGTGAACGCCAGATGCACGCCCCGGAGCGACCGCAGGGCGCTCGCCGCCAGCGCGGGCGGCGGCGTCCGGAGGGCGGCCACCAGCTCGTCGGCACTCTCGTAGCGCTTGCGCCGTTCGCCGATGCACCGGTGAATGACTTCCTTCAGGTGGTCGCTGCACGGCAGCGTCTTCACGTGCCGCGTGTCGATCCGCTCGCTCGCGTCGCCGACGACGCACATGGCCAGCAGCTGCCCGATCTGGAACACGTCGTCTCTCGCCTGCCAGTGACGCGCGTGACCCGCCAGGATCTCCCTGGGCGCGCCGAACGGGTTCATCGTGCGCGCCGGGATGCCCCGGCGATCGAGCTGCTGCCGCGCGATCCCGAAATCGCCCAGCTTGAGGCGCCCGCCATCCACCACGAACACGTTGAAGGGCGTCAGGTCGCGGTGCATCATCCGCCCGCGGTGGAGGTGGGTGAGCACCTCGAGGAGCCCGGCAATCTCACGCCGGACGCTGGTCTCGGGGACGCGGCGGCCCGTGCGCTGCAGGTACTGGCCGAGGTCGCCGTGCACGGCGTACTCCATCGCGAGGCAGTAGAGCAGCCCGCCATCGGCGCGCACGGCCGGGAAGGCGTCGAACACCTGGATGGTCCTGGGGTGGCCGTTCAGCAGCTGCCCGAAGTACGACTCGCGCAGCCAGCCGTGCAGGCGCGGGGTCGCCTTGATGCAGACCGTTTCCGGCACGCGCTGGGATCGGCCGAGCCGTCGCGCCAGGTACGCCTGGCCGAACCCGCCCCGTCCCAGGAGCCGCTCGATCCGGTAGCGAACACCGGTCTCTGGGCTGGTGATCGTCTCGCGCTCGGCCAGCAGCCGCATGAACGGATCGAGGTCTCGCGGACGCGTCGAGCGCGTTGTGCGCGCGGCCATGGCGGAGACGTTCGGGCGGGGCATCCGGTCGAGTGTACGCCAAAGACGCACACGCGGCGCAGAGTGAACCAGAAGGAGCCCGGAGCCGCGATGGGCGTGCTCCGCGCTGCTCGCTCGGCGTGCGCCGTATTGCGGCAGTGGGCGCGAACTGCGGTACTCTGGAGACGTGACGGTTCGGTTCGCCGCGGCGCTGGCCGCCCTGTCCCTCACGCTTTCGCAGCCGGCGCCGCCGCCTGCGTCCCCGATCCGGTTCGAGAACGTCAGCGCCGCGTCGGGCCTCGACTTCGTCCTCCGGCAGCACGCGACGCCCGAGAAGCACATGGTCGAGACCATGGCCGGCGGGCTCGCGGTGTTCGACTACGACGGCGACGGGCGGCCGGATGTGTTCTTCACCAACGGGGCGGCGCTGCCCTCGCTCGCGAAGGAGTCGCCCGCCGACTGGAACCGCCTCTATCACAACGAGGGCGGGCTCCGGTTCACCGACGTGACCGAGCGCGCCGGGGTGAAAGGCGTCGGGTACACCACCGGCGCGGCCGTCGGCGACTTCGACAACGACGGGCACGAGGACCTGTTCGTGGCCGGCGTGCAGCACAACCAGCTCCTGCGCAACCGCGGCGACGGAACCTTCGAGGACGTCACCGCACGCGCCGGGATCAAGGACTACACCTGGTCGGTGGCCGCCGGCTGGTTCGACGTCGACAACGACGGCTGGCTCGACCTGTTCGTCGTCAACTACGTGGACTGGACGCCCGAGACGAACAAGTACCTGCGGCGATCGGGCCCGGAACCTCCGGGTCTATTGCCACCCGAAGCACTACCAGGGCCTCGCCAGCGCGCTCTACCGCAACCGCCGTGACGGGACCTTCGAGGACGTGTCGGTGAAGTCGGGCATCGGCGGGAAGATTGGCAAAGGCATGAGCGTGGCGTTCGCCGACTACGACGGCGATGGGTGGACCGACGTCTTCGTCACCAACGACGCGGTCGCCGATTTCCTGTTCCACAACCGCGGCGACGGCACGTTCGAGGAGGTCGGGTTGCTGGCCGGCGTGGCGGTGCCCGCCCACGGCCGTCCGGTGTCCAGCATGGGCACCGATTTCCGAGATGTCGACAACGACGGCTGGCCGGACATCGTGCTCACCGCGCTCAACGGCGAGACGTTTCCGTTTTTCAGGAACGACGGCGGACGCTTCTTTCTGGACGCCACCTATCCGAGCGGTCTGGGCGCCGGCAGCGTGCACATGGCGGGATGGGGCGCGGCGCTCCTGGACCTGGACAACGATGGCTTCAAGGATCTGGTCACGGCCAACTCGCACGCCAACGATCGCATCGAGGAGTTCGAATCCAGCCGCTACCGTCAGCCCAACAGCCTCTTCCGGAACGAGGCCGGACACTTCACGGACGTCTCGGCGCTCGCCGGGCCGGACTTCAAGGTGGCGCGCGCCAACCGGGGCGTCGGCATCGGCGATTTCGACGGAGACGGACGGCTCGACCTCGTCTTCACGGTGCTCGGCGACCGTGTCCAGCTGCTGCGCAACGTCAGCGACGCCAGCCGGCACTGGATCACGCTGCGCCTGGTCGGCCGGAAGAGCAGCCGTGACGGCATACTCGCCCGCGTGAAGATCGGATCGCAGGTCGATCACATGACGACCGCGGTTGGCTACGCGTCGTCGAGCAACTACGGCGTGCATTTCGGGCTGGGCGCAGTGAAGACGATCGAGCGGATCGAGATTTCGTGGCCGAGTGGTGCGAAGCAAGTGCTCGAACACGTCACGCCCGATCAGGTGCTGACGGTCACCGAGCCACAGTAGACGTGTGACTCGGCAATCGCGATGGAGTTGAGGTGATGGGCACCGCCTGGTCGCGAATCCCACTGCTGGTGACCAGCGTGCTGCTCGCCTCGGCTCAGGGAGCTTCCTGGCCCTTCGGGCCGTGGCACCGGGTCTCGAACGACCCCATCATCGCGCCGCGGGGCGAGGGCTGGGAGTCGGCCGGCACCTTCAACCCGTCCGTCGTCGTGCACGACGGGCAGGTCGTCATGCTCTATCGCGCGCAGGACAGGAACGGCACGTCGCGCCTGGGGTACGCCGCCAGCGCCGACGGCATCCACTTCACCCGCCGTCCCGAGCCCGTCCTGTCACCGGAAGCCGAGTACGAGAAGGACGGCGGCGTCGAAGATCCACGCCTCGTGAAGATCGACGGCACGTACTACCTGACCTATACCGGCTACAACAAGAAGGATGCCCAGCTCTGCCTGGCCACATCGAAGGATCTCGTGCATTGGGATCGGAAGGGCGTGATCCTGCCTGCGTACCAGGGCCGGTGGAACGTCGGATGGACCAAGTCCGGCGCCATCGTGCCTGAGAAGATCGATGGAAGGTACTGGATGTACTTCCTCGGGACCGCGGTGGACAAGACAGACCAGATGGGCCTCGCCTCGTCGCTCGACCTGCTGCACTGGACTGATGCGCTCGACGGACCGGTGCTGCCGAGACGGCCGGGCCGGTTCGACTCGCGGGTGGTCGAGCCGGGCCCGGCACCCATCGTGACGGCCGACGCCATCATCCTGGTCTACAACGGCGCGGACGATGGGCTCGTTTATCGTACGGGTGTGGCTCGCTTCGATCGCAGGGATCCGCGCCGCGTCCTCTCGCGGACGGACACGCCGGTCTTCGCGCCTGAAACAACCTGGGAAAGGGCCGGACAGGTTCCCAACGTCGTCTTCGTGGAAGGCATGGCTTTGCAGGGCAGGCGATGGCTCTTCTATTACGGTGGCGCCGACACGTATGTCGGCGTCGCGGAGGCGACCGCGCGCTAGCGGCGATGGCGATAATCTCCACCCCGAGCCGCTGAGTGGGAACGCGCTACATCGTCACGCCGAACGGCCGCTTCAGGAGCCAGGCAAACGCCAGCGTCAGCGCGAAATACGTGCCGGCCCAGCCGAGGACCCCGACCTTGCGCGCCGGGTAGTCGACCGTGATGGATGACACCCCGACGTCCGGCGGCAGCGGCGGTTCCGACGGGTAGAGGAGTTGAGACCTCAGGCTGCCGTCGGGCCTGACCGGGGAGCGCCGTGCCACCGAATCCGACACGAGCAGCGTCTTGCCGATCACGGTGCCCCCCACGGTCACGTGCAGCGTGTACGCACCGGTCCGGCGCGGCCTGATGCGCCAGACAACTTCCTGCTCGGACGGCAGCACCACGCCAGGCGTCTCGATGCGGATGGCATCGGGCGCGTCCAGTGTCGCGGTCGACGGGGCGCCGGCCCCCGACAGCCTCATCGTGACGAGCGCGGCATCTCCGGGTGTGAGTCCCGTGTACCCGAAGAGAAATTCCATGTGAAGGAGCAGGGCCGCCAGCGGCACGATCAACCACAACGTCGGCGTGAGCGAGAGGCGGAGATAGGTCAGGCTCTGGCGCAGGACCTCTCCTTGCGCGCGGAAGAGCAGGGGGAGCTCGTCGTTGAAGAGCCGCATCTCGAAAATGGCCGCCTGCATCGCCTGCTTCGCCGCGGCCAGCGCGGCCTGATCGGCCGCCCACTTGAACGCCAGCAGAACCACCGCGGCGGTGACGAGCGACATCAGAATCAAACCCACGACCGGGGGCAGCCACCCCAGCGGCGCCAGGGCGGCGTCGAAGACGGCCGTGAGGGTCCGGTTCACCAGCGTCACGTCGCGACTCAGGAGATGTAGCCGAGACCCTTCAGCCGCTTCTTGACCTCTTCGTCGTTGTCGGCCGTCTCGAGCCGCGCGATCTCCTTCTCCAGCGCGTGCGTGACGAACTCGTCCGCCGAGGAATAGCCGGCCAGCTCCGCGTAGCGCCTGACCTTGGCCAGCAACGCTTTGTCGATCTTCACGGACGATCCGAACATGGCTCAGTGCTCCTTGTCCCTCGAAGGGAAGCCGTCAATGCCGAGCTCCGCCAGAATAGCCGGCGCCAGCTCCCGCAGGCTCGCCGCTTTCCGCCGGAGCGGCCGGTTCGTCAGAAGAATGCCAGGCACGGCCTCCGGATCCATGCAGTGGTCCCCGGTCCACGCGCTGCGGTTGTCCGCGAGCACATCGGCCGACACCCCGCCGAGCGCGGACTCATCCGACACGCGCGTGCCTTTCGCGTATCCCACGACGAGGTCGGGAGCGAGGTCGTCCGGGCCTGACAACCCGTAGACGTCCTCGCTGCGGAATACCCGCGTGATCGCCGGCGCCGCCGTGCTCGGATCGGTCGTCTGCAGCAGCTTCCCGCTGATTTCGCGGACCAGCGCGTCGCGGTCGCGCGGATCGACGATGCCGGTGGACTCACGGCCCCGCAGGTTGATGTAAAGACCGTTCAACCCGAGACCGTACGCGCGTGTCGCCGGCCAGTCGATGTCCGCGAAGGTGGCGCCCTGTCGCCCGCGGAGGCCTGGACGAAGCCTCAGGTACCCCTGATCGCGGAGCCACGCGTTGAGGTTGAAGCTCCGCCGCCACGACGCGAAGCCGTGATCCGACATGACGACGAGCAGGTCGTCGGGGCCGAGCCGTTCCAGCGTTCGACCGACGATGGCGTCCATCTCGGCGTACAGGTTCTCGACCACGAGCCTGTACTGCGGATCGACAGCGGGGTCGTACGCCGGGTGCCCGGGGTCCATGGGCCGCCACATCATGTGCGACACCTGGTCCACGTCGCCGAAGTAGTAGAACAGGAATCCATCCGCAAACCGGTCCAGCACCCAACTGTACTGCCGCTCCACCTCATCGGCGGCGATCCGCGCCTGCGCGAGGAACTCGGCCGTCGTCAACACTCCCGTCTTGAGGCCCTTGGTGTCCTCGGGCATGCCCTGCGTGTAGAAACGCCCGGTGGCGCGCGCCAGGTCGGCGGCGTAGGTGCGTGGTGACGAAATCGGCAGCGCCGGCGCGAGCGGATCGAGGTTCAGCGGGGTCACGTACAGCTCGAACTCAGGCGCGATCTGTTTCAGGTAGAACCGGCACTCGGCGCGGAGGTGCCCCCACGCCAGCGGGAACCGCACGGGTACCCAGTCGCTCCACTCACCGACGCGCAGCAGCCGCTCCTCGTCGCCGAGGACGATCTTGGCGAACGTGCGCGACGCGTCGATGTGCGCGACGAATTCGGCCCTGACCTTCCCGGGCTGCTTCAGGAGCGGATCGTCCGGACCGTCGAGGGCGGCCCGGACCACATGGTCGCGGACTTCCACGGGCACGATGGTTCCGCCCGCGACCGGGCCGCCGTTGGCAAACGGATCCGAGGTGTAGAACGAGAACGTCCCATACGTGCCGAGCAGGTCGGGCGTTCCCATGCCGCTCAACTCCCTGCTCGCGCGTCCCGACGGCGGGAAGTCGGCAGGCATGCGGACGACGGTGGTGTCGATGCCGCGCTCCTCGAGCAGATCCCAGAAGGCGCGGCCCTTCCTGAGCAACTCGACGCGCCCGGCCGCCAGCGGCAACTGCCACTTCCCGACGGTGACGAAGTGGCTCGGCGGCACCGTCCTGCTCGTGGACAGGAATGGCATCATCGTCTTCGGGTCACGATGGATGAAGTCGAAGATGCGATGACCTCCGGGGTCGAGGCCCGTGATGAAGGACGACCAGGCGACGGGACTCTGCGGGGGAATCGACGTGCCCAGCCGGCTGAAGCCGCCACGTGAGGCCAGCTGCGCGAAATGGGGCAGGCGGCCGCGGGCGAGCAGATCCTTCGTCAGGTTGAAGTCGAGCCCGTCGAACCCGAGCACGATCACCCGGCGCCCCAGCGCGCGGTGCCGCGCACCGCCGCAGCCGAACGCAACCAGCAGGGCCGTGCACAGAGCCGCGGCAGCGGTTGGGAGCCGCGGGCGACTCACGCCAGACCCGTCAGCGGCCGCCCGTCCATGTAGGCGGGCGGCTCGATGCCAAAGAGCCGAAGAACCGTGGGGGCGATGTCGATGAGCGCCGGAGTCTCGGTCCCGACAGGCCGGTTGCAGAAGAAGACGCCAGGCACGAGGCGCGGGTCGATGCAATGATTGCCGCTCCAGGCCTTCGTGTTGTCGCTGAAGACGGGCCCGGCCACCACACCGGTCGCTCCGCTCCACGACACGCGATACCCGGTGTTGTAGCCGACCAGCACGTCGGGCGCGTTCTCGACGTAGGGTCCCGAGTAGAGCGTGGCGGTGTCGAACGCCTCCCGGATGGCGACCTCGCCAGCATCCCGAAGACCGCCGAGTTGCGCAATGATGTCGGCCTTGAGCGCCGGCGCGGCGCCTGGCTCGACGATGCCTTGCGCCTCGCGCCCCTTCATGTTGAGGAAGACGCCGGTGAGGCCGATGGAGAACGCCCTGGTGGCAGCCCAGTCGACGTCCGCCAGCCACACTCCGGCGCCCTCCGTGCCGGGTTTGAGGGCGAGATACCCCGCCTGGTGCAGCCAGGCGTTGAGGTTGACGCCGCGGCGGAACGAGTTGAAGCCGTGGTCGGACACCACCATCAGGACATCGCCCGCGTTCATCTGCTGCATGACACGACCGACGAGCGCGTCGTTGTGCCGGTAGAGATTCAGAATGGCGTCCTGAAAGCCATCCGGTGCGCTACGGTGCGCCGGGTGTGTCGGGTCCAGATACCGCCAGAACATGTGTTGAATGCGATCGGTCGCGTCGAACACGCAGACGAGCGTGCCTTTGCGCAGCCGGCTCAGCGCCGAGAAGAACATGTCCTGTCGCTCACGATCGATGTCGTAGGTCTGCTGAAGGAACACGCCCTCGTCGGTGACGCCTTCGTTGAGAGCCCACGTGTCCTCGGCCAGACCAAGCGTGGCGTACGGGCCGATGCGCTTCGCCAGATACATCGAGTAGTAGGCCGGGTGTGATACCGGCATCGCCGGCTTTGCCGGGTCGATGTTGATCGGCGACATGTACATCGAGAAGTGATCGCCCATCTCCAGGATCAGCAGCCGCGTGATCCCCGATACCGTGACGCCTGGCGCTGCCTTGAACCGCAGGGTCACCCAGCCGCTGAGCTGTCCCGGCGCGAGCGTGACGCGGCTGCCACCCGCCGCGACCTCTGCCCGCGACGCGGCGCGGTTCAGCACCACCCGGACGGGCGCCTCCAGGGGCCGGCCGTCCGCGGCGAACGGATTCTCGGGTCCCTGAACCGCTGTGACGATGCGGTCGCCGTCCAGCGCCACCCCGATCCTGGTGCCGCCCTCGGTGAATCGCTCGCCTGGCGGGCGAGTGGTGAACAGCAGGAACGTCCCCTGGGTGCCCAGCAGGTCTGGCACCGACATCGCGCTCAGCTCCGCCCCGTAGAAGCGGTCCGGTGGAAACGTGATCGGCACGCGCAGGATCGTGCTCCAGATGCGATGGTCTCCCAGGATGGCCCAGAACGGCCTGGACTTGCGCAGGAGGCGCAGTTCCGGTCGCTCGCGCGGAATGCGGTAACGCCCGAGCCGGAAGAACCTGGTCACACGCCCGACGTGCGCACCGGCCAGGACGGGCAGGTACGTCCGTCTGTCGCGATCGATGAAATCGAAGATGTTGTGGCGCCCCGGCTGCGTCCCCGTACTGAACGACGACCACGCCACCGGGGATACGGGAGGAAACGTCGTCTGCAGGCGCCGGTAGGCGCCCATGGTCGCGAGCGTCCTGAAGTTCGGCAGGTGCCCCTCGGCCATGAACCGGTCGGTGAGGCCGGGATCCTGGCCGTCGAGACCGACGATGACGAGCCGGCGGATGCTGGCGCGCGGCGGCGCGCCCCCGCGCAGCCGCCGCCAGAGCATGCGGAACGGCCAGAACAGCAGCGACGCCAGCGCCGCGACCATTGTCGTGAAGAGGACGAGGAAGGAGGAGAGCAGCGCGAAGCCGGCGCCGGGCCCGACGTACGCGTGCGCCGGTGGCGCGGCGGCGAACAGCAGAACGATCAGGGTCGCGAGGATCGCGGCCGGCTGTCCCGCCGGACGTCGTCTCCCCGGTGGCATCGGTGGCGGGCGCCGGCGGTGCCCGCGCGGATCGATCGTCATCTCCTCGGCCAGACGCCCAGTGTAACCTAGTGGAGGATCCCGGCATGAGCGTTCTCGTGCGAATCATCCGACGTCTTCGGTATGGGCGTCCGGTCGTCGTGGTGTCGGGTCTGCCGCGATCGGGCACCTCGATGATGATGCAGATGCTCAGGGCCGGAGGCGTGGACGTCGTGACCGACGCCGCAAGGACCCCGGACGCGAGCAACCCGAAGGGCTACTTCGAGCTCGAGGCTGTCAAGGACCTCGACACCGGCATTTCGCCGGCGTGGCTGGCCGGAGCACGGGGCAAGGCCGTGAAGATCGTCTCGTCGCTCGTCGGGTGGCTGCCCGAGACCAGCAACTATCAGGTCATCTTCATGGAGCGCAACCTGGACGAAGTCATCGCGTCCCAGAACAGGATGCTCGCCGACCGGGGCGCGCCCGCCGACGCGAGCCAGGACGGGCACGTCAAGCGCCAGTATCAGGCGCACATCGAGCAGACGCTCCGGCTCCTCGGCGGCCGCCGATCGATGTCCCTGCTGGTGGTGGACTACGGCGAGGCCATCGCGCACCCCGCAGACACCGCGCGCCGCATCGATCGGTTCCTGGGACGAGGCCTCGACGTGGATCGGATGGCCGCGGCCGCCGATCCCTCGCTGCACAGGCATCGCGGGAGCGGTAAGGGCCACTCGTGAGAGTGAGGTGGGCTCTCGCGGTCGCTGCCATCGTCGTGTGCGCCGTCACGTTTGCCGGGTATCGGGCGCTCGTGTCGCGTGCGGCACGGCCCCGCGAGCCGGCGGCCGCGCTTCCCGGCGGTGTCGTCGCGCCGGCCTTCGCGCCCGTCCCGGGCCCCCGCTTCACGCACGCCAACGTGGTCGTGATCACGATCGACACGCTGCGGCGCGATTACCTCGCGCCGTACGGCGCGCCGTTCGAGACGAGAGCGGCTTCGCGCCTGGCGCGCGAGGGCGTCGTGTTCGAGCACGCCGTGTCGCAGGTGCCGCTCACGCTGCCGTCACATGCGTCGATCTTCACGGGGCTGTACCCGCCGCATCACACCGTGCGCGACAACGGAGGCTTCGTGCTCGGCAGAGACGTCACCACGCTGGCCATGCGCTTCCAGGCGGCAGGTTATGCGACAGCAGGGTTCGTCTCCTCCTACGTGCTGCATTCACGATGGGGCATCGGCCAGGGACACGAGACCTACGACGACTCGTTCGACTACGCGGGACTCGAGCACCGCGCGCTGACCGACGTCGAACGGCCTGCGGGGCCGGTGGTGGACGCCGCGCTCGCCTGGCTGCGACGGCCGACGCGAGGCCAGCGGCCGTTGTACCTGTGGGTCCACCTGTACCATCCGCACGAGCCGTACGAGCCGCCCGAGGAGTACCGCCGGACGGCACCGAATCCCTATGCCGGGGAGGTCATGTACGCCGATGCGCAGGTGGCGCGGCTCCTGGACGCGCTCGACGCGCTCGGCCTCCGGCGCAACACGCTGGTCGTCTATCTGTCCGACCATGGTGAGTCACTCGGCGAGCACGGCGAGCCGACCCACGGCATCTTCCTGTATGGCGCAACGCTCAACGTGCCGCTGATCATCGCGCCGCCCGCCGGGTCGGCTCCTGGCGTGCCGCCGCTGGCGCTCCCCGGCCGTCGTGTGCGAGGCCTGGCCCGGCTCGTTGACGTCTCGCCCACGGTGCTCGATCTCGTGGGTCTGCCCGTTCCGAAGGGGCTCGATGGCGTCAGCCTGCTGTCCATGGTGGCATCGGAGACCTCGACAGCCGCCAGGACGGAGCCTGGCGCCGCCGCAGACGCGATCACGGGTCCCGTGTCGTACGCCGAATCGTACTACCCGCGTTTTCACTACAACTGGAGCGAGCTCACCGCCGTCTCGACGGAACGCTGGAAGTTCGTCCGCGCACCGCGGCCCGAGCTCTACGACGAGGAGCGGGATCCAGGCGAGCGGCGCGATCTCTCCGCGGAGTACCCACGCGTGGCGGCCACCCTGTCACAGTACCCTCGACTCGATGCGCCTCCAGAGGGCGGGAGAGGAGCCGACGCCGGCAAGGCTCGACGCCGACGCCGTGGCCCGCCTGCGGGCACTGGGCTACGTCGGGGGCGCCGATTCACCGACGGCGCGTCACGCCGGGCCGCGGCCCGATCCGAAGGACGGTATGCCGTTGCTGCAGGAGCTGCTGCAGGGGCAGGCCGATCGCGACGCCGGCAGGCTCGACGAGGCGTCGGCCCGGCTCGAGGCCCTTGCGCACAAGGATCCCGGGAACCCGGCGGTATTCGTGGCGCTCACCTCCGTCTACTTCCGACGGAACGACGCGGACGCCGCCCTCGAGTCCGCCAGGCGGGCGGTGGCGCTCGATCCCGAGTCCACGGTTGCCGTGCTCGATCTGGCGCTGGCCTTCCAGAACGCCGGCCATCCGGACGAGGCGGCGACCGGGTTCGAGCGGGCCCTCGCGCTCGACCCGGGAAACCTGAAGGCCCTGCTGAACCTGGGCGCCATTCATCAGGCGCGCGGGGAACGGGACCAGGCCTTCGACCTGTTCCAGCGTGCGGTGACGGCCGCGCCGCGCTTCGCACAGGCGCAGATTGCCCTGGGCGGGCTCGCGCTCGAGATGAACCGGATCGGCGTCGCCGAGCGGGCGCTCACGCAGGCGGTCGCGCTCGGCGGGCACCAGCCCGACCTGCACTTCAATCTGGGCGTCCTGGCCGAGCAGCGCGGTCAGAGCGCGGTCGCGGTCCGCGAGTACCGCGCGGAGGTCGCGTCGTTTCCCGAGTCGGTCGGCGCCTGGGTCAATCTCGGGCTGCTCGAGCGCCAGGCGGGCAGGATCGACGCGGCGCTCGAGGCTTTCGAGGCCGCCGCGAAGGCCAGGAGCGACGCCATGGAAGGGCCGTACCTGCTGGCAGAGACACTCGCGAGCGCGGGCCGCCGCCAGGGTGCCGAGCGATGGGCGAAGGAGGCGGTTCGGCGGAGCCCGGGCGATCCGCGGGCTCAGCAGCTGCTGGCGCGCATTCAGCGCGGACGCTGAGACGGGGTCCTGCGCGTCTCCTGCCGTGACGTGCCGTTACGGTGGCGGCTGCTCGGCCGGCGGCTCGCCCTCGTCCACGGTTGCCGCGCCGCGCTGCTTCTGCTGGATGGCCTCGAGCCGTGAAAACTCGGCGCGCTCGCGCTGTGCGTCTGCCGTTCGCCCGCCGCGCTGGTACGCGCGCGCCAGTTGAAACCTCACGCTCGGACTCGATGGCTCGAGCGACCGTGCGGCTTCGAGCTCGACGATGGCGCCAGCGATGTCGCCGGTTTCCAGCTTCACCTGCCCGAGGACCTTCCGCGCGAGGAAGTTCCGGGGCGCCAGGCGGGCGGCCTCGACCGCATGCGGCGTGGCCCCCGTGTAGTCGCTCCGCTTGACGAGCTCCTGCGCGATCTGCACGTGCGCGAGCGCATGCCGCGGCGAAACCGCGAGCTCACGCCTGAACTGCTCGATCGCCTCGTCGGGACGATCCCGGGCCAGGAAGGTGCCGTAGGCGTAATGGACGTTCGGCACGTCCGGGTATGTGGCCACCAGCTGCTGGAACAGCGGCAGCGCGGCCTCGCGGTTCAAGCCCATGCCCATCGCGCCGGCGCGGCCCGCGAGATTCACCATGTCCTGCTTCCCGGGCGGCACGTCGGCCGGCAGCAGCGGGAGGCGCAGCATCACGATGCCCAGCGCGGTGAGGATCTCGGGGCTGGCATTCCCTCCGCGAATGAACCCGGCATCCACGTCGAAGGCGCGCTCGTACTGCCCCGCCCTCGCGAGCAGTATCGCGCGGTGGTAGCCGACCACCGCCAGGAGGCTCGCGGCGTCACCGACCCCTAGTTCACTTGCACGCGTCAGGTCATGGAGCGCCGCGGTGTACTCCTTCAGCTGGAACTCGCAGAGCCCCTTGAACGCCCAGGCGGCGCCATTCTCGACCTGCACCCGGACCACCTGCTGCAGCGCGGTTCGGCAGACACCGTACCGGCCAAGCTCGTAGCTGAGCGTGCCCAGGTACCAGTGGCCCTCAATCCATCTCGGGTGTTCCCGCACGCCGTCCCGGTACACCGCCGCCGCCTCTTCGAGACGGTTCGCTTCCCGGGCGGCGTCACCGCGCTCCTTGAATGCTTCCAGATCCGCGGACGGCGATCCCGCAGGAACCTGCGGGGTCCGCCCGGTCGAGAACAGGGCTGCGTTCGACAGCAACGCGACACACGCGAGCGCCAACCCGATGCGAGTCATCACGTCATTCCGGGGGCGCCAGCGCTTCGTCCTTCTTCTCGGCCGACGGTTCCTCGACCTCCTGGCGGTGACGCTTCTGATATTCCGCCATCGCCTCGCGCGCGTCCTCCGTGCGTTGTACCGCCTGATAGGCGCGTGCGAGCTGCAGGTGCAATTCACCATCCTCGTCGGTTGCCGCGGCGGCCTCGAGGAGCGGAATGGCGTCGGCATAGCGCCCCGCCTGAAGGTAGGCCCGCCCGAGCGAGGCGGCCGCCGTCGGCAGGGCGTGAGGTGCCCGGTTGGCCTGCTCGAGCACCGGAATGGCGCGATCCAGCTGCTGGTCCTCGACGAGGGCGTCGCCAAGCATCAGCAGCAGCGAAGGGTCGCCCGGACGTTCGCGATCCAGCCGCTCCAGCAGCGGGATTGCCGTCTTGAGGTCGTGCGCGTGCAGCAAGGCCTCGGCGAGCGCGGTCTCGAGTGCGGGGTTGCCCGGGGCGAGCGCCAGCGCCTCACGAACCTCCTGGACGGCATCCGGGTATTGCCCGCGGGACTGGGCGATGTCCGCCTTGACCAGGTGCAGTTCAATCGACGGCGGGAGCGTTTCGAGGTGGGCGAGTGCCTCGATCGCCAGCCGGTTTGCCGCGCGGATCGTCCAGTAGCGCCCCGCGGGGGTCGCCGCGCGCATTCCCGCGGCGATCGCGTCGCGGTAGTGCCCGGCGAGGAACTCGCACTCGCCCGGTCGCGAGGCGCATCGCGCCGCCGGGTGAGCCTCGGCTTTCCGCCGCTCGACGACGGCCCAGTCGGAGTGGCCCGCCCTGTCATATAGATCGGCGACCGCGTCGTGGAGCCCGCCAACCGGAGGAGCGGTCAACACGCGTCGGTAGATGGCGAGCGCCGCCGCGTACTTTTCCTGCGACACCGCGACGTCGGCAACCAGCAGCTCCAGAAGGAGCGAGCTCGGCGCCTGTTGTTGCAGCGCGGCCAGCTGTTCTTCGCTCAGGCCCTCGTAGCTCTTGACGACCCCGTACCACGCGGTCGGATTCTCGGGCTGCAGGCTCGACAGTCTCCGATAGCTGGCCGCCGCACTCGTGAAGCGGGACAGCGCCAGCTGCGCGCGCGCGAGCATCTCGAACGCGTCTCCATTATCGGGCATGGCCGTCACGGCCTTCTGGAGCGGTGGCACGGCCTCCTTCGGCCGGCCGAGATCGAGCAGGGACGCGCCAAGAAAGAGCGATGCCGGCGCCAATGACGGATTGAGCTGCACCGCCTTCTGCAGCGGGGCCACGGCGTCTCCGGGCGCACCGGCCATGTAGCGCGCCATCCCGAGGTTCATGAGGAGGCCGGCATCGCCCGGCCGGGCCGCGACGAGCTCCCCGTAGATTGCCGCGGCCTCATCGAAGCGGGAGGCCTGCATCGCGGCCGCACCCTCCTGCGCGCGGGCGGCGAGCGCGTCCGGACTCTGCCCCGTGCACGGCGCCGGCATGCCGCACAGCAGCGCCACGAGCACAACGGTGGCCGGCAACCCCCTCATGGCCTTCCCGCCTCCGGGCGTCCGTGGCCTCGCCGCAGCGTCACGAGCCGATCGGCGTCAACCGCGCTGAACGACTCGCCGGCTCCGTCCGGCCACTCGACCAGGACGCGGTCGATCCTGGCCGCGTCTCCCAGGCCGACGTGCACCCGCCCGTCGCTGGCCGACAGGTAGCTGCCGTCGGTCCTCGCGCGTCGCCACAGCGTGGCCAGCCCCTCGCGCACGATGCCCACCCGCGCTCCCGTGATCGGCGAGTCGTCCCGGCTGAGCAGGGCGACCTCGAGCCAATGATGGCCCGGGCCTGGTGCGGTGCCGGGCGTGAGTGTCTGGTTCAGCAGCAGCACGGCCGGCCCGTTGTTCGTGGTCACCACGATGTCGACGTCGCCGTCGTTGTCGAGGTCTCCGAACGCCACGCCGCGCCCGACGAGGAGCCGCTCGAAGAACCCACCGGCCTCGCCGCTGACCTCACGAAAGCGCCCGCCGCCCTCGTTGTGGAACAACTGGCTGCGCTGGCGGTAGGGAGCCTTCTCCCCGCGCTCGGCTTCGATGATATTGACCGCGCCGTTGGTGAGGAAGAGATCGAGGCGGCCGTCGTTGTCGTAGTCGATCCAGCCCGCGCCGAAGCCCGTCATGCCGGCCGTCGCGGCCCCGAGACCCGACTTCGTGCGCGCATCCTCGAAATTGCCGGTGCCGTCGTTCAGGTACAGCACGTGCGACTCGCCGATGATGTTCGTCACGAACAGGTCCTCGTCGCCGTCGCTGTCGGCGTCGCCGAGCGCGATGCCCATGCTGCCCTCGGGACGGCCCAGCGCATTGAACGCCGTGCCCGACAGCAGGCCCCGGTCCTCGAACGTGCCGTCGTGCCGGTTGAACCAGAGCTGGTTCGGCGTGGCGTCGTTGGCGACGTACACATCGGGCCAGCCGTCGCCGTCGAGGTCGCCGACGGCGACGCCAAGGCCCGCGCCGTACGCGCGTGACACGCCCGAGGCGTCCGTGACATCGGTGAAAGCCAGGGCGCCGTCGTTCCTGAACAACCGGGTCGGCACGGGCGCATACGCGCCGGGCGGGCAGTAATCGCGCGCGCCCGCGTGGTCGGTGCACACCTTGTTGCCGGCCCTGGTGAAGGCCACGTAGTTGGCCAGGAACAGATCCTGATCCCCATCCCGATCGTAGTCGATGAACGCGGCGCTGGTCGTCCATCGTGGGTCGTCCACCTGCGCATGCGCCGTGACATCCTCGAACGTCCCGTCGCCGCGATTACGGTAGAGGACGTTGGACCCGAAGGCGGTAAGGTAGAGATCCAGCCGCCCGTCATTGTCCACGTCGCCCACGGCAATCCCCATTCCGACTGCTCTCCGTCCCACGCCGGCCTGCGCGGTCACGTCGGTGAAATGCGGCACGCCGTGGACGCTGCCGTCGTTCCGGAAGAGGCGATTGCCTGGGGTCTGACCCCCACGTGCATCACGGGGGTCAGACCCCAACGCCCCCAACGCCTCCCCCTGCACCAGATAGACGTCAAGGTCGCCATCCTTGTCGTAGTCGAAGAGCGCCACGCCGGCTCCCATCATCTCCGGCATGTAGAACTGGCCGGTGGCGCCATTGTCGTGCGCGAACGAGAGGCCGCTCTCGGTCGTTGCGTCGAGGAAGAGCGGAACGGACGCCGGGCTCGGCGCGGGTGCACGCGCCAGCATCACGGCTCCGAGCAGCGCCGCGATCGCCGCCGGCCTGCTCACTGCGGCAGCTTCTCCAGGTCGCGTTCAATCGCCGCCGCCAGCACGCTCTGGCCGCGGCTCCTGGCCAGGTCGCGCGCCTCGAGAGCGTACCGGCGGCCCTCGGCGACGTCGCCGGCGAGCACGTGCGCCGTGGAGAGGCCGAACAGGAACCGGGCACGATCGGGGTGGTCCACGGTGACGGCTGGCTGGAGTTCGGCGATGGCATCGCGGTACCGGCGCCTCGCAATCAGCATGCGCCCGATGTTGAAGCGAATCGCCGGATCCGCGGGCGCCTGCTCGGCGGCCTTCCGGTAGGACGCCTCGGCATCGGAAATCCGCCCGTCCATTTCCGCAAGCTGCCCGAGGCCGCTCCACGCGCCGGCGTACTGCGGGTTGACGGCCAGCGCCTTCCGAAAGGCGTCGGCCGCGGCCTCGCGCCTGCCCTCCATCGCGAGGCAGGTCCCGAAGTTGTAGTGCGCCTCGGCCAGGCCGGTGCCGGTTCCGAGCGCCGCCTCGTAGTGGGCCTCCGCCTGTGCCCAGTCGCGCTGTTGCGCGTACAAGGCGATGAGGTTCACGTGCGCCGACCCGAGCGCCGGATTTGCCGCGACGGCCGCCTCGTACTCGGCAATCGCACCAGGGATGTCGCCCTGTTTCTGAAGCGCCAGGCCCCGCTCCGCGCGGGCTGCCGGGTCGTCTCTCAGGGCACGCACGCGCGTCATCAGGGGGTCGTCCACGGCCGGCCAGCGCGCCCCGTACCGCTGCGCGCGGACGAGCGACCGCATCGCGTCTTCGGTGTGTCCCGAGTTGCGTTGGGCCATGCCGAGCGCGTACCACGCCGCGCCGAATTCCGGATACAACTGGACAGCCGACTCGAACTGGGCGACGGCGTCCTGATGATTGCCGCGGGCCTCGAACACGCGGCCCAGGCCGTAATGCGCATGGGGGGCGGACGCCCCGGTGGTCAGTCCTGCGTACTCACGCCCGGCCGCGTCCCGGTCGCCGGCGTCGAAGAGCGCATCGGCGAGCGCCAGCCGGGCGGGCAGGGCAGCGGGCGCGAGCCTCACGGCCTCGGCGAGCAGGCGCGCCGCCGCCTCGTGGTGCGCGAGGCGCGTCTCGACCAGGCCGCCGAGATAGAACCAGTCGAACCGAGGCTCGAGCTGCCGCGCCTGAGCATAGGCCGCGGCGGCCGCGTCGAACTGTTCCCACGCGTGCAGCACCATCGCCAGGCGACCGATGCGAACGACATCGCCCGGATGCGCACTGGCATCCTCATAGACCGGGGCGATCGCGCGCCGCGACACCTCGGGAAAGCTGTCGAGCGCCAGGTGGGGAAGCGACTGGGCGTCGAGCCGTACCGGCACGGCCAGCGCGATCGCGAGGACCGCTGCGAGACGATAGCCCATCGTATCGAGGATATAACGGGGAGCCCGGCCCCGGAGCGAGATGTAGCGCAGACCTTCAGATCTGCCCGCGCGCCCCTAGGCAGGCCTGAAGGCCTGCGCTACGCGAGAGCCGGCTGGCAGGCCTGAAGGCCCCTACGAGGACGCGGGCCATCCGCTCCGCCGATGCGTGTCGGAAAACAAAAAAGCCGGCGGAGATCGAAGTCTCCGCCGGCATCGTGCCTGTGCCTGTGAAGCGAGCAACTCCCAATCTCCAACCTCCAACTCCCAAGGGACAGATTGCTTGGGAGTTGGAAATTGGGAGTTGGAAATTGACGAATGATGTCCAGCCTCAGAACTGGAACCGCACCCCCAGCCTGATCTGGCGTTCTCCCGAGCCGGAATCCCGGGTGCGGCCCCCGCCGTTGCTGCCGACGGCAAAGGTGTAGCCGAACGTGCTGCTCGTCAGGTTGTTGTCCGGGTTGCCCCAGATCGGATGGTTGAACAGGTTGAAGAACTCGGCCCTGAACTCGACCCGCTTGCCCTCGCGGCCGACCGGGAACGACCGGAAGAGCGACCCGTCCAGGTTCCAGTATCCCGGCCCCCTGAACTGATTGCGGCCCGTGTTGCCCTGACGGACGCCTTGCGGCTGGCTGAACGCCGACGTGTCGAAGAACAAGTCGTCACCGCCGTGGCCGCCAAGCACCTTGTACGACCCGGTGAGGTCGGCCGTCTGCTGCCCTCCAGGCATGTTGAGGTCGGCGCCATCGGCCGTGACCGTGAACGGCGTGCCCGACACGGCCGAGAACAGGCCGTTGATCTGCCAGTCGCCCAGGATCAGATGCGCCACGTTCTTGCTGTCGCTCGTCTTGTACGGGAGCTCATAGACGAAGCCCATGTTGAACATCTGCGGGCGATCGAAGCCGGCCAGCGCGTAGTTGAGTGCACGCTGGCTGGGCGCGCTGAACATGAGCTGACTCCACCCGTCGTCGTCCACCTCGTTCTTGGCCCTCGACAGCGTGTAGCCGCCCTTCAGCATCAGGCCGTGCTTGAACGGACGGTTGATCGCGACCTGCAGGGAGTTGTAGCGGGACTTCGCGGTTGGTCCCCACAGCAGCAGCGACTGGTTGCCCCGGATGTCGGCGAGCGGCCGGCTCGCGGAGCCTCCGCCCGGCACGTCCGATGCGTTCGCGTCGATGTCGGTGAACCCGCCGTTCTTGGCCGTGCCGACGTAGGCGATATCCACCGAGAGGTCCCACGGCAGCCGGCGTTCGAACGAGACGTTCCACGAATGGATGCGGCTGCGCGAGACATCCGCTGCCGGCGTCCGCATCAGGTAGTCCGGCGTCAACGCGAGACGGCCTGTGCTCTCGTCAGGGCTGGTGACGTTTGGAATGCCCTGCTCGAGAGTGGTGTACCAGCCGTACGGTTCGTCGGCGGTGTAGAAGGCAGCCAGCGTCAGCGGATAGAAGCCGCGCAGCGGCCGCGAGAACGGCAGCGGGTTGAAGGTCACGCCGTAGCCGGCCCTGACCACGCTCTTCTCGCTGAGGCGGTAGACGGCACCGAGGCGCGGCGCGAACAGCGTGCTGCTCACCTTGATCCCCAGATCCTTGGGGTTGCTCCCGAGGCCTCCCAGCAGGACGGTTGGCCGCAGCACTCCGTCGGCATCGGGAGTCAGCGCGCCCCCGTTGGAGGCAAGGGCCCGCGTGCTGGCGAGATCGTTGGCTCCGTCGACTTTCTCGATGCCGCGGTCGGCCCGGGTCATGATCGGGTAGTACCTGGTACCGCAGGCCGAGGTCGAGCGTGAGCTTCTCGTTGACCTGCCACCGGTCGCGCGCGTACATCGAGTGCTGCCATTCGCGCGTGGTCATCAGCTCGTTCTGCACGCTGGTGCCCGCCGCGTCCTCGAGGCCCAGCAGGAAGGAGGCCCAGGCGTTGTAGATGTTCGAGTCCTGGGCCCCGCCATTGAGTGCCGTCGCATTCGTCGCGGCCTGCATGAAGCCGCGTGGACCGTACCCCAGTTCAGGCTGCCAGTGGTTCATTCGCAGCTTGTTGACCGAGTACCCGAAGCGGAACTCGTGCGCACCCGACAGCTTGGTGAGGTTTCCGGCAAATGCGTAGGTGCGCTCGTCGCGTTCCACCGGGTCCCACCCGTTGGCGTTGCCGACGATGTCGAACCCGCACCAGCAGCCGCCCATGAGGAAGAACGGGATGCCGCCGTAGCGTGGATCGCTGCTGAAGTTCGCGCCGCCGTTCATGCCCGGGATGCCGAGCGTGTCCAGTCCGTAGTTGCCCAGCGCGAGGTCGCTCTCCTGCGAATTGTGGTTCATCTTCGAGTACCCGAACGTGGCGTCGAACACCATCGTCGGGCTGATCGTCCAGGTGTCGCCGAAGGTGTACATCTGGACCGTGGTGTCGCCCGTGAGCGCGCCATCGTAGCCGAGATAGGCCTGCGGCGACGTCACGTTGGCGCCCATGCGCGAGTACTTGCCCCAGAACTGATTGCTCGCCGAGGAGTTGTAGTTGATCTTGAAGTCGTAGTTGTTGCGGTCGAACTTCCGGTCCTGCTGGCGCACGTAGTTGCGGTTGATCGCCGCCCCGCCGGCATTGCCGGCCGACAGGTTCCCGGGCAGGTTCGGTTCGGGATAGAGGCCCGTCACCTGCTGCGCGATGCCGCTCAGGCGATTGGCGGGGATGACGTTGCCCGGAAACGGCGTGCGGCCGGTGCCGTCGGCATTGCCGGTCATCGGGTCGTAGATGACCTGCAGGGTCCCGTCTCCGTTGAATGCCTGGCTGAAGTCGCCGAAGCGTAGTGCATCCGGCGGCACGCTGTAGAAGAACTGCTGCGGCGTCCGCTGATACTGGCCTTCCCACGCGCCGAAGAAGAACAGCTTGTCCTTCATGATCGGACCGCCGAGGGTCGCGCCGTCGATGTGCGAGCTGGCGTCCGGCTTCTCGGTCGAGTAGTAGGGCCTCGCGTTCAGGCTCTGGTTGTTGTAGAACGCGAAGGCCGACCCCTTGAAGTTGTTGGTCCCCGACTTGGTGATGACCGTGATCGCCGCGCCGCCGGCGTTGCCCTGCTCGGCGTCGAAGTTGCTGGTGCTCACGTTCACGGTGTCGATCGTCTCGGCAGGCGAGACGTACATCGTGTGGTGCGGCAGCCAGATGTTCACGTTGGTCGCGCCGTCGGTCTTGGTCCCGTTGGTGTTCCGATCCTGGCCGTTGACGTTGGTCGTGAGCGCGCGTCCAGGGGTGTCCACCTCGCTGTTCTGCTGGCGAGCCGGCGTGGCGCCGGGCACCAGGTTGATCAGCGTCTGGTAGTTGCGGTTCTGATCCAGCGGCAGAGACGTGATCGTCTCCGACTTGATCTCGGTGTGCGTGTCGGCCTTGTCGGTCTGCAGCAGGGCCGCCTGGGACTCGACCCGCACCGTTTCGGTCAGCGCGCCGATCTCCAGCTTCGCGTCCACGCGGCTGACCGTGTTCACCGTCACCGGAACGTCGTCCTTCACGGACTCCTTGAAGCCCTGGAGGCTGATCTTCACGGACCAGGTGCCCGCCTGCACGTTGGTGAAGGAATAGGTTCCAGCCTCCGCGGTCACCGCGGTCCGCGTCTGGTTCGTGTCCTTGCTCGTGATCGTGACGGTGGCGCCGGGCAGCATCCCACCGCTCGAGTCCTGCACGTTGCCGACGATGCTGCCGTAGAGCACCTGCGCCCGCCCCGCGGTCGGACACAGGGCACACGCCAGCGCGAGAACCGCGATCAGGCCGATCCGCTTGTCGCCCACGACCTTCCTCCCCGGTGGCCACCCTGCCACCCACGTCGCCAGTTGCAAAGTAGAGCTCGCGTCCGGCCCGGAGAGTACGCTGATTAGTGCAAAAAAATCAATCGATTAGATGCATCGACCCACACGGCATGATCCATCGCATTGAACACGGCCATCCGGTTGCCTGGACCGACGTCGCGGCTCGAGGTGATAGAGTGCAGGCCGTCTCGCCACCGGAGCCGATGCCGACCGAGAACCCCCCGGATTCATTCGCCGCCCGGGAACGCCACCTGCGCCGCCTCCTGGGCGTGCTCTCCGTCATTGGTGTGGCGTTCGCGCTCTCGGAATATTCCACCCCTGTCCGGGAACAGGGCTGGTGGCGGCAGTTCATCGACCTTGGCGCCTTCCTTCCCCTGCAGTGCGGGGCGGCCTGGGCCCTGTACGCCGCTTCGCAACGGACGGATCTTCCGCAGTCCGTGCAGTCGGGCCTGCGGCTGATTTCGCTGGCGTTCCTGTGCTTTGCCGCGGGGACGACGGCCAACCTCGTGGGAATGGCCACCGGCGGCACGCGCGCCTACTACTCCTGGACCGAGCCGTTCTACCTGCTGCACTACCCGCTCCTCGTGGCCGGTCTCCTGCGGCTGCCGCGCGTGCCGCGCGTCGGCGGGCGCGTGCGCGCGGCGCTCGACCTCGTGATCGTGGTTGGGGCCTTCGGCCTGCTGCTGGTGATTGGCCAACGCCTGGACGAGTCGGCGAGCGTCCTGAGCCGGCTCGAGCGGCTGTTCAACACCGCCTCGAGCATCGCCTACCTGGCCGGTCTGGTGGCCCTCAACGTGGTCATCACGCGGGCGCGGCGGATCCCCGGCCGCCGGGCCCTTGGGGCGCTGCTCATCGCGCTCGCGATCTCGCTGCTGGGCGACACGCTGTACGAGATCGTCTACGCCGCCGGCTACGGGACCCTGGACTGGTCGATCGGCACGGCCATCATCACCAACCTGCTCGTGGTGTACGCCGGCATTCACTTCGTCGCCGACCCGCTCGATCCGGGCGAGCAGGGCGACATCCAGGCGCAGCCGTTCAGCCTGCTCCCGATGATCGCGATTGCCGCGGTGGCGGCCGATCTCTTCATGCTCGCGGCGCGCGGCCTGATGACCGGGCTGCAGCCGCTGACGCTCGCGCTCGTCCTGCTGACGCTGGCGCTGGCAGGGCGTGACCTCCTGATGCTCCGCCTGACCGCCGCGGCGCTGCGGGCCGAGGGCAAACGCGAGGCCGAGCGGCACGCCGAGCAGCGGCTGGACGCGCTCATCCGCTACAGCTCCGACTCGGTCCTCGCCCTCGGTCCGGACGGGCGCGTGACGTTCGCCCGCGGGGCGATCCGCGCGCATTTCGGCCGGGATCCCGCCGGGCTCGCGGGGCAGCCGCTCTCGGCGGTCGCCGTTGCCTCGGACGTGTCGGCGCTCGGCACTTTCCTCGCGCGCCTGCGCAGCGCGCCTGCCGAGGCCCACCTCGCCACCTGGCGTGCGCGGCATCCGGACGGCACCGAGCGTTCGCTCGAGTCGTCCGGCGTGGACCTCACGAGCGAGCCGGCGGTGCGGGCGGTGGTGCTCACCACGCGCGACGTGACGGATCGGCTCGCGCTCGAAGAGCAGCTCCGGCAGGCGCTGAAGCTGGAAGCCGTCGGCCAGCTCGCCAGCGGCGTGGCGCACGACTTCAACAACATCCTGACCGCCATCCTCGGCGGGGCCGACATCGCCGCCGGCGACCTGTCCTCGGATCATCCCGCCGCCAGGGAGCTCAGCGAGATTCGCGCCGCCGCCGAGCGCGGGGCGGCCCTGACCGCGCGGCTGCTGCGCACCTCACGGCGCGACGTCGCCGAGCCGCGGCGGGTGGACGCGGTGGACCTGGTCACGGCCATGCGCCCGCTGCTCGAGCGGCTGGCCGGCGAGCAGGTGCGCGTGGACCTCGACCTGCCAGAAGAACCACTCGCCTGCCGCGTCGATCCGACGGACATGGAGCACGCCCTGCTGAACCTCGTGGCCAACGCCCGGGACGCGATGCCCCGCGGCGGCACGGTCCGTGTGCAGGTCGCCCGCGTGACGGTCGCCGGGCCGCTGCCCGGGGCGATGGTTGCGGTGCCGGCGGGGCAGCACGTGCGCATCGCCGTGTCGGACCAGGGCGTCGGCATGGACGAGCAGGTGCGCGCGCGGATGCTCGAGCCGTTCTTCACCACGAAGGCCGTGGGGCGTGGCACCGGCCTGGGCCTGGCCGGGCTGCGGCGCATGATCGAGCCCGCGGGTGGACTGACCGTCGAAAGCGCGCCGGGACGGGGCACCTCGATCGCGCTGTATCTTCCCGAGGTCGGACAGCCGGAGGGTGGAGCCAGTCGGCGCGCCGCGCCGCCGGTGCCCGCCAGCGGACTCCGCGTGCTGGTGGTGGACGACGACCCGGCCGTCCTCGGCATCGTGACCCGCCTGCTCGGCGCGCGCGGCTGCCGCCCGACGGGTGTGTCATCGGCCGTGGAGGCCCGGAAGCACCTGCAGTCCGACCGGCCGCCGTTCGACATGGTCGTGAGCGACGTGATGATGCCGGGTGAGACCGGCACGTCGCTGGCGGCCTGGCTGGCGCGCCGCCATCCTGCCCTGCCGGTCGTGCTGATGTCGGGGCACATCGGGGACGCGTCGGCGGACGCCGGCCCCGACCTCGACCTGACGCACGTGCTGAAGAAGCCGTTCACGATCGACGCGCTGCTCGAGCGCATCGACGCGGCCCGCCGTGCGGCGCGGGCCCATTGAGGGCCGTCCGCCTACTGCCTACTGCCTACTGCCTACTGCCTACTGCCTACTGTCTGCTGTCTGCTGCATTTCTCCTGGACCCACCCACGGCACCTCAGGCGAGCGGTAGTAGTTGATGCCGAGCGCCGACCAGCGCGGGGCCTGCGCGCCCAGCCGCGCCTTGTACTCGTCCCAGTGGCGCGAGCCGGCGGGTGACCACGCGATTTCCGCCGCGCCCGGCAGCCGCGGGAACGCCATGTACTCCACGTCATCCATCGTCCGCAGCGTCTCGGACCAGATTGGCGCTTCGACGCCGACGATGGACGATTCGGGGACGTTCGCGACGGTGGTCGGCTCCCAGTCGTAGGCCTCGCGGGCCTCGATGCGCGCGGCCCAGTCGAGCCCGATCGGCGTGGAGCGGTCGTACTTCATGTCGAGATAGATCTTCTGCGCCGGCGAGAGCACGAGCTTCATGTCGGAGGTGTCCCCGGTGAACGCGGGCCGCCAGTGCTGCACGACGGTGGTAGGCAGCCGGTCGATGTGCGACATCTCGTCCCAGCCGATGACCTGCTTGCCGGTGGCCGCCACGATCGCCTGCGCACGTTCCATGAACTGCTTGTATTGGGCGGGCGTGAGGGTCTTGACCTCGTCGCCGCCGACGTGGATGTAGGGACCGGGAGTCATCGCGGCCAGCTCCTTCATCACGTCGGCGAGGAACGTGTACGTGACGTCCTTGTCGACGCAGAACGAGCTGAAGCCGACCTCGATGCCGGTGTAGAGCGGCGGCGCCTTGCCGTCGCAGTTGAGCTCGGGGTACGAGGCCAGCGCCGCGTTCGAGTGGCTGGGCATCTCGATCTCCGGCACGATGGTGACGAACCGGTCCGCGGCGTAGCGGACGATCTCGGCATAGTCCTGCTGCGTGTAGTAGCCGCCCGGGCCGCCCCAGACGGCCGTCCGGCCGCCGTGCTCCGTCAGGTTCGGCCACGACGTGATCTCGATCCGCCAGCCCTGGTCGTCGGTGAGGTGCAGGTGGAGGTGGTTCATCTTGTAGAGGGAGATGAGGTCGATGTAGTGCTCCACGTCCCGCACGCCGAAGAAGTGCCGCGCCACGTCGAGCATCGCGCCCCGCCAGCCAAACCTCGGGTGATCGATGATATGGGCGCCGGGAATCGGCACGGGGCGGGCCAGCGCGGCCCGGTATTCGATCGAGGCCGGCATCAGCTGCCGGAGCGTCTGCACGCCGTAGAAGAGGCCTGCCGGCTCGTTCGCCACGATGCGCACCCGGTCCGCCGACACCGTCAGCTCGTAGCCTTCGGGTCCGAGCGCGGCGTTGCCGGCATGGGTCGCGAGCGCGATCGTGTTCGGCGCGGGCTCGCCGCCCGGCGAGACGACCTGGAGCGGGCGCTTCACCGCGGAACCGACGAGATCCGACAGCAGGCTGCCGATCCGCCTGGCGGGCTCGTTGCCCGGATCCACGACGATCGTCGTCTGGTCGGTGATGGTGAAGTGCACCGCCGGATCGACGCTCGCGTCCACGGGCCGGGGAATGATGGCGTGCATGGCGGTCGAGGCGGCAGGCGCGGGCGTCGGCGCGGCGGGACCCGCCACGTGCTTCGGACCGCAGTCGATGGCGAACAGGGCCGTGCAGGCGGCCGCGAGGCGGAACACCTGCACCGCGCGGGGACGGCGCGACAAGGGTCTCATCATGGCACCGCTATCTCACACGATTCCCGTCCCGCGGGCAAGCCGCCGCCGCAGCGGCCCGCGCGGGTGCAATCCGACCCGCCGTGTGCTATGTATGCCGGCCGGCGGTGACGTTTGCCGCGTCGCACGCGAAAGGGGGATCGATGAAGCACGGGTGCCATCGGATGCTGCTGGCCGCCGCGGCCCTGGCGCTGGCCGCCGCGCCGGCGCGAGCGCAGCTCGGCCTGTTCTCGACCGAGCAGCGGATTGCCTTCACGCGCGACTGGCAGGGCGCGCGCTTCGACGACGGCAGGCCGAAGGTGCCGGATGACGTGCTGGTGCGGCTGAAGGACGTGACGGCCGAGGAAGCCTGGGGCGTGCTGAGGGGCCAGGGCTTCCGCAACCAGTTCGAGGGGGGCTGGACCGTCGTCAATCCGGGGCCGCGGCTCGTCGGGCGCGTGGTGACCGCCGTCTTCATGCCGCTCCGGCCGGACTTCGACGGCGTGGTGCGCGAGCGCGGAAAGGCCGAGGGCCGCGTCGGCAACGAGAACTCGTGGGTCATCGACATCCTGCAGCCGGGCGACGTGCTCGTCGTGGACCTGTTCGGCAAGGTCCAGGACGGCACGATGATCGGCGACAACCTGGGGACGGCCATCTTCACCAAGAGCCACAACGGGCTGATCGTCAACGGCGCCGTGCGCGACGTGAGCGGGCTCCGGGAGATTGCCGGGTTCCAGGTGTTCACGCGCGCGGTCGATCCGTCCGCGCTGCAGAACGTGATGCTCACGGGCATCAACACGCCCATCCGCATCGGGCAGGTCACGGTCCTGCCCGGCGACATCGCCGTCAGCGACCCGGAGGGCATCACCTTCATCCCGCCCCAGCTCGCCGCGAAGGTGGCCGACGACACGGAGATGACGCACCTCGTGGACGAGTGGGGCCATTCCATGCTGCGCGCCGGCACGTACACGCCGGGCGAGATTGACGGCAGGTGGACGCGCCCGATGGTCGAGGCCTTCAACGCCTGGCTGGCCTCGAAGGGGTCCGCGCGGCGCATGCCGCTGCCCTGAGCGGACGGATGCAGGATCCGGCCGGGCGGGTTGGCTGTACGGGACGCCTCCTGTAACCTGGGAGGGCTCCCCAGGAGAGTTGCAATGCCACAAGCCAAGAGGGGAGATACCGTGCGCGTCCACTACTCGGGCAAGCTCGAGGACGGGACCGTATTCGACAGCTCGACCAGCCGCGAGCCGCTCGAGTTCACCATCGGGTCGGGGGAGGTCATCCCGGGCGTGGAGCAGGCGGTCGCCGGCATGGAGCCCGGCCAGACGAAGTCTGCAGAGGTGCCGCCGGAGCAGGGCTACGGCCCCCATCGCGACGAGATGGTGGCCGTCATCGACCGATTGCGGCTGCCGGAGGACCTGGACCCGGCCGTCGGCCAGCGGCTCTCGGTGCAGCGGGAGGACGGCGGCCACCTGCAGGTACGGGTAACCGACGTCTCCGACAGGACGATCACGATCGACGGCAACCACGAGCTGGCCGGCAGGAATCTGCATTTCGACCTGCAGCTCGTCGAAGTCGTCTAGGAGGATAGGAGGATAGGAGGATTGGAGGATGGGAGGATGGGACCTCCCATCCTACGCCAGCCGGAAGAGGCCGGGGGTCGCGGCCGCCAGCGACGCGGTGATCTCGTCGGCCGGAACGGGGCGGCTGAAGTAGAACCCCTGTCCCTCCCCGCACTGCTGCGACTGCAGGAACGCGCACTGCTCGCGGGTTTCGACCCCCTCGGCCACCACGCGGTGTCCGAGGCTGCGGCCCATGCTGATCATCGCGCCCACGATGGGGGATCCCTCGCGGCGGCTGCCGATCTCGCGGACGAAGGAACGGTCCACCTTGAGCACGTCGATCGGAAACTCGCGCAGGTAGGTCAAGCTCGAGTAGCCGGTGCCGAAGTCGTCGATCGCGATCGTCACCCCCAGCGCGCGCAGCGCGTCGAGCACGGCGACGGTGGTTGGCGCCCGCTGCACGAGCACGCTCTCGGTGAGCTCCAGCTCGAGGTACCCGGGATCGAGGCGCGTGTCGCGGAGCACCTGGTGCAGGTGCTCGAGAAAGTCCGCCTCGCGCAGCTCGACCGCCGAGACGTTGACGGCGACCGTCACGGGAGCGCCCGCATCGCACCACGTGCGCGCCTGGCTGCAGGCCTTGCGCAGGGCCCAGCGGCCGAGCGGCACGATCTGCCCTGATTCCTCGGCCACCGGGACGAACTCGGTCGGGCCGATCAGACCGCGTTCCGGGTCGCGCCACCGCAGGAGCGCCTCCACGCCGGTCAGCACGCCCGTATCGAGCGCGATCGTGGGCTGGTAGTGGAGCACCAGTTCGTCGCGCTGCAGCGCACGGCGCAGGCCGGCGTCGATCCGGTGACGCGTCGCGGCCCGCTGGTTCATCTCGGGCGTGAAGAAGTGGCACGTGTTCCGGCCGCGTTCCTTGGCCTGGTACATCGCCGCGTCGGCCGCCTGCAGCAGCATCATCGGCTCCTGCCCGTCCTCCGGGTAGATGCTGACCCCGACGCTGACGGTGATGTCCAGCGTGTGGCCGTGCCAGCGGTGCGGCACGCGGGCGGCCTTGATGACCTCCCGGGCGCGATCGGCCGCGTGCTGCGGCTCCTCGATGTCGGTGAGCAGCAGCACGAACTCGTCGCCACCGTGCCGGCTGACCGTGTCGAGGCGGCGGACGCTGCCTGCGAGCCGGCCAGCGACGGACCGGAGCAGCTCGTCGCCGACGGCGTGGCCCCAGACGTCGTTGATCTGCTTGAAGCGATCCACGTCCAGGAACAGCACCGCGAGCCGGCAGCGATGCCGCTCGGCGGCTGCGATCGCCTTCGAGAGCCGGTCTTCGAGCAGCGCGCGGTTCGGCAGCCCCGTCAGCGCGTCGTGCAGCGCGAGGAACTGGAGGTCCGATCGGTGCCGGGTCGTGATTTCCCAGGCGCGCGTCTGGCCGCGCGTGACGCCCAGGATCAGCAGGCCGAGCACGAGACCGGTGGCCAGCGTCGCCCCCGACGCCTGCACGGCGCCGGCCCGGGAGGTACGGCACGCGAATCCTGACGAGCCAGGGCTGGCCGGCCACGTCCACCCGCTCGGTGGACTCGTAGCGCTCCGGGCCGCCCTCCCGGACGGCCGCGTACCGGAGCGTGGACCGCGAGCGGGATCCGTCGTAGAGCTCGATCGCCGCCGCAGGGTGCGCCACCTCCACGCCGTGCAGCACTTCGTCCAGGCGCACGGGACTCAGCACCACGCCCAGCAGGGCCTTCCCGCGCTCGTCGATGGTCGTCAGCGGAAGGCCCTGCGGGTACACGGGAACCACGAAGAGGACCGTCGGACCCGGCGCCGCCTGCAGCGGGCCGCCGGGCTCCACCGTGCCCGAGACCACCGGCTCGGCGGTGTTCCGCGCCCGCTCGAGGGCGCCGCGGGCGATCGGATCCGTCGCGAGGTCGTATCCGATGGCGCCGGCATTGCGCCACGGATCGAGGAACATCACCGGGCAGTACTCCGGCCGCGGCCCTGCCGGGTGGACCGTGATCGGCGTGCCATCAAGGTACGCGGAGCGGAGAAAGTGGGTCAGCTCGGCGTCGCTGATGCGCCGTGCGAACCCGATTCCTTCCAGGCCGGGATACTGGCGGTCGAGATGCAGGGCCGCCACGAACGCGCGGAACTCGGCGCCGTTCATCTCGTTGTTGGCCGTGAGCAGCGCGGCGGTCGCGCGGACCACGTCGAAGCGCGAGTTGAGGCCCACCTCGATCTCGCGTCGCATCCGTTCCGCGTCGCTCCGCAGGGCGGCGCGCTGTCGGGCCTCGATCGTCGTGTGCACGTACCACGCGGCCGTCGCCGACAGCACGCAGCAGAGCACGAACAGTCCGTACGGCACGCCCTTGCGCAGCGCAAACCAGCGCTCCGCGAACAGCGATCGCGGTGGTGTCGTCATGGCCGTACGTCCGAGCTGGGGAGGCGCGGAGCCAATTCCGGGGGGCAACACACATTATCGGCGGACGGCGCGCCGTGGAACAGTGCCCCGGAGCGGGCATCGCGCGCGGAATTCAGCAGCGGACCAGGTGGTGCGACACCAGCTCGAGCACGGCGGCTCAGCCGTTCAGCTCGGCTCGCGTCTGGATGAGGCGGATGAGATGGCCGCGTGTCACGATGCCGGCCAGATGGCCGTCGTCCATCACGGGCAGCTGGTTGAGATCCTCGCGGCTCATGACCCGCAGCGCTTCGATGACCGGCGTGGACGGCGTCACGGTGCGGATGCGGTCGAGCGGCCGCATCACGTCGGCGACCCGCACCTCGCCCCACTGGCTCCGGTCCACGCGCCGGACCTCCTGCGGCGTGATGAGCCCCACCGGCCGGCCGGCCTCGTTCTCGACCATGAAGCACCGCTGTCCCGATCGCAGCAGCAGGGCGGCGAACGCCTCGAGCGCCGTGCCCCCGGCGACCGACGCGCAGTCACCGGTCATGACGTCACCGGCGCGGATGCCGCGGAGGCTCGACGAGATCGCAACCTCCACGGAGCTCGCGCGGGCGGCGTCGAGCAGGAACCACCCGATGAAGACGAACCACAGGCCGCCGATGCCGGCCCCGCCGAAGAACCGCAACAGGCCGTAGAACATGAACAGCGCGGCCACCGCCTGGCCGACCCTGGCCGCCTGGCGGGTCGCGCGGTCGGCATCGCCCTGGGCGCCCCACAGGATGGCGCGCAGCACACGGCCGCCGTCGAGCGGGTAGCCGGGAATCAGGTTGAACACCGCGAGGACGACGTTGATCGAGCCGAGCCAGCCGAGGATCGCGGCGGGCGCCGACGACGGTCCGCCGTCGACGTTCCAGCCGGCGGCGCGCGCGGCGGCAAGGCAGCCGATCCCGATGGCCAGGCTCATGATGGGGCCCGCGATGGCCATCGAGAACTCGGCCTTCGCCGACGCCGGATCCTGGTCGATCTGGGCGACTCCTCCCAGCGCGAACAGCGTGATCGATCGAACGGGTATGCCTCGTCTCCGTGCGACGACCGCGTGCGACAGCTCGTGCGCGACGAGCGACACGAAGAAGAGCGCCGAGGTGACGAGCGCGGACGCCCACACGAGCGGCCTGGGCCAGCCAGGGTCGGTGGACTGGAAATGGGCGGCCAGCGACAGCGTGATCAGCGTGGCGATGATGAGCCAGCTGTAGTGGAGCCCGATCGGAATACCGGCAATCCGGCCCAGCTTGAGGCTTGCACGCATGGAACGCCCCTCACGTCATTGTGACACGCGCCCCACGTGTAGAGTAGGCGTGGTCAGACCTTCAGCACGTCGTCTCTGCGCGCCGTCATCACGTAGAGCACCGGCGCGAGGAAGATCGACAGCGCGAGCCGCGAGATCAGGCCGCCGACGATCACGATCGCGAATGGCCGCTGGGAGTCGCTGCCGATGCCCGTGGACATCGCCGCCGGCAGCAGGCCGAGGCAGGCCACCAGCGCCGTCATCATGATCGGCCGCAGCCGCAGGAGCGACGCCTGGTACGTGGCCTCCTCGATGCTCCGACCGTCGAGACGCAGCTTGTTCACGAACGAGTAGAGGATCACGCTCGTCTGGACCGCCACGCCCATCAGGGCGATGAACCCGAAGCCGGACGAGACGCTGAAGTGGGTGCCCGTCAGCTTCAGCGCCAGCAGCCCGCCCACCGGCACCGTCACGACGACGCTGAACATGATGATGGCGGGGAACTTGAGGTTCCCGTACAGCGCGAACAGGATCAGCATGATCAACACGACGGTGAGCGGGATGATCACCCGCATCTGGGACCGGGCGGCCAGGTAGTTCTTGTACTCGCCGCCCCAGTCGAAGGTGTAGCCGATCGGCAGCGGCACGGCCGCCTGCACCCGCCGCTGCGCGTCCTGCACGGCGCTGGCGAGGTCCCGCCCCTCCACGCTGAACTGGATGCCGATGAACCGGGAGTTGGCCTCGCGATAGATGAACGACGCTCCCTGGCTCACCTTGATCTCGGCAAACTGGCTGAGCGGCAGGTGCTGCCCGTCGGGCGTGGCCACCAGCAGGTTGCTGATGGCGTCCATGCTGCTCCGGAACGGCTCCTGCAGCCGCACCACCAGATCGAAGGAGCGCTCGCCCTGCAGGATCGTCGTGGCCGACGTGCCACCGATCGCCGTCTCGATCAGCGTGTTGATATCGGCGACGTTGAGGCCGTAGCGCGCGATCTTCGCCCGATCGGGCCGGATGGTGAGGCTCGGCTGGCCGAGCTCGCGGACGAGCGTGATGTCCTGGATGCCCGGCACCTGGCTGATCACCTTCCTGACCGCCTCGGCCTTCGTCTCCAGCGTCTCGAGGTCGGGTCCGAAGATCTTCACGGCCAGGGCGCTCTTGAGCCCGGTCTCGGCCTCGTCCACCGCGTCCTCGGCGGGCTGCGTGTAGTTGAAGATGATGCCCGGGAACGCCGCGAGCTTCTCCTGGATGGCGTCGGTCAGCTCTGTCTTGGTCCGGATGTCGCCGTGCCACGCGGGATCGTCGTACGGCTTCAGCCCCACGAAGTACTCGTCGTTGAAGAAGCCGATCGGATCGGTCCCGTCGTCGGGGCGTCCGAGCTCGTTCGCGACGGTGGTCACCTGCGGGAAGCTGAGGAGGAGGTGTCGCAGCTGGGGTCCCAGCTTCGACGCCTCCTCGAACGAGATCCGGTACGGCATGGTCGCGCGGATCCAGAGCGACCCCTCGTCGAGGTGCGGCATGAACTCGGCGCCGATGAACGGGACGAGCAGGAGCGAGGCCCCGAAGAGCACCAGGCACAGGACCACCGTGGCGGTGCGGTGGCGCAGGGTGACCGACAGCAGGCGCCCGTAGGTGCCGCGCACGCGCTCGTACAGCGGCACCTCGGGCTCCCTGACGTTCTTCCGCAGGAAGTACGCGCAGAGCACGGGCAGCAGGGTGAGCGAGCAGAGCAGCGAGCCGACCATCGCGAACGCCATCGTGTCGGCCATCGGCCGGAACAGCCGGCCCGACGGGCCCGTGAGGACGTAGATCGGCAGGTAGGCCGCGATGATGACGGCGATGGCATAGAAGATCGGCCGCTCCACGTCCCGCGCCGCGCCGCGCACCACCTCGATGAAGTCGAACTTCTGCCCGCGGCGCTCGGCCAGCTCGCGGAAGATGTTCTCCACCATCACCACCGCACCGTCCACGATCATCCCGAAGTCGATGGCGCCGATCGAGAGCAGGTTGGCGGGGATATGGGCCCAGTCCAGGCAGATGAACGAGAACAGCAGCGCGAACGGAATCGTCACCGCGACGATGAGCGCCGTCCGGACGCTGAACAGGAAGAGGCCCAGGACCACGAGCACGAGGATCATGCCGCGGACCAGGTTGCGCTCCACCGTGCGGGTCGTCTCCTGGATCAGGTTCGTCCGGTCGTAGAACGGCACGATCTTCACGTCGGGCGGCAGGACGGTGCGGTTGAGCGTGTCGGTCAGCGCCTCGACCTTCTTCAGCACCACCTGCGCCTGCTCGCCGACCCGCATCAGGATCACGCCTTCGACCGCGTCGTTCTGGTGCATGTAGCCGAACTGGCCGAGCCGCGGCGCGTGGTCGATGGCCACCGCCGCCACGTCCTTGACGTAGACCGGGATGCCGTTGTGGGTGGCCACGACGATGTTGCCGATGTCGCCGACCGTCCGGATCAGGCCGAGCCCGCGGACGTAGAAGAACTGCCCGCCCTGCGCGTAGAAGCCGCCGCCGGCATTGGCGTTGTTGGCGGCCAGCTGGTCGCTGATCTGCTGGACCGTCACGCCGTACGAGAAGAGCTTGTCCGGGTCGAGCTGCACCTGGTACTGCATCGTGGTGCCGCCGAGGCCCGAGTCGTCGGCGACGCCGGGAATCGCGCGGTACTTTCGCGCCAGCACCCACTCCTGCAGGATCTTGAGCTCCTGGGCCGAGCGGTCGGGGCTCTGGAGCACGTAGCGGTAGATCAGGCCGCTCGGGCTGAAGAGCGGGGACATGTCGGGCGCGATGCCCTCGGGCACCTCCGCGCTGGGGATCCGCTCGAAGGCCTGCTGCCGCGCGAAGTACGGGTCGGTGTCGAAGTCGAAGTTCATCGTCACCGACGAGAGCCCGTAGAGGGAGATCGATCGCAGCGTCTCGAGCTTCGGGATTCCGTTCATCTCCGTCTCGATCGGGATCGTGATCTGCTGCTCGATCTCCTCGGCGGCGTGGCCGGGCCACTGCGTGACGATCTGCACGCGCGGCGGCGACAGGTCGGGGTAGGCGTCGATGGGGAGGTTCTGGAACGACAGGATCCCCCAGATGCCGAGGCAGGTCATCGCGACCAGCACGATGAACCGCTGCGACAGGGCGAAGGAGACGAAGCGATCGATCACGGCCTACCCCTTGAAGCTGTTGGCGAACTGCAGGAACAGGCTGCCCTGCGACACCACCTGGTCGCCCTGACGGAGGCCTTCGGCGATCTCGATCCGATCCTCCCGCTGTGCGCCGACCGTCACCTGACGCTGCGCGAACCGGCCCGGATCGACCTGCACGTAGACGAACGGGAAGTTCTGCTCGTCGTAGAGCACCGCGGTCACCGGCACCACCAGCGGCTGGCGCGTCGTCTTGTCCGTGATCGTGACGTCGAGGAAGAGGTCCTTCTTGAGCAGGTGGTCCGGGTTGGGCGTGACGATGCGCACGGGCGTCGTGCGCGTGGCCGGATCGATGATGTCGCCGATGTAGGCGACGGTGCCGTGGAAGACGACCGGGAACGACGGGTTGCGCATCTCCGCCACGTCGCCGCGATGGACGGACCGGAGGTCCTTCTCGTAGATGTGCCCCTGCACCCAGAGCGTGGAGGTGTCGGTGATGACGAACGCGTCCGTGCTGCCCGCCTCGATGATCTGGCCCGGCAGCACCAGCTTCTCGACGACGGTGCCGGCGATGGGCGCGCGCAGCGCCAGCTCGGGCCGGATCGGCACGTTCTGGCGCTCGGCCTGCTTGAGATCCGCCGCGCCGACGCCGAGGATCCGGAGCCGCTGCAGGGCGTCCTCCACGTCGGTGCCCGCGTCGTTGTAGTCGGCTTCGGTCGCCTCGTAGTCGCGCTGCGAGATGGCGAGGTGGGCGAGCAGGTCCTTGTCGCGCTCGAGCGTCCGGCGGGCCAGATCCAGGCGGTTGCTGGCCTTCCGGTAGTCGGAGACCGCCTGCGTGATGTCAGGGCTGCTCACGTAGAGGAGCACATCGCCCCGCTTCACCCGCGTGCCGGTGTCCACCCGGATGCGCGTGATGGGGCCGCCGACCTGCGAGATCACGTGCGTCGTGTGGTCGTTGTCCCAGTCCACTGTGCCGGTGGTGTGGAGGACCGTGGGCCAGGTGGCGCGGGCGACCGGGACGACCTGCACGTGCGCGAGCTGCTCGGGCGGAACCGTGAAATAGCCCGCCTCCGCCGCGTCCGCAGCCCGGCGGCTGCCTGCAGAGGCAGGGCCGGCCGTGGTCGCGGGCGTGCCGCTGCAGGCGCCCGCGGCCAGCGCGAGCGCGATCGGGAGGACCGCCGATTTCATGGAATCACCTGCTTTCCGACGGCGAAGTTGATCTGCCGGAGACTGGTCATGTAGTCCGCGAGGGCCTGCCGGTAGGCGACCTCGGTGTCGCGATAGGTCCGTTCGGCCTCGAGCAGGTCGAGGACCGACCCGGCGCCGCGCCTGTAGGTGTAGGTGGTGATATCGAGCGACTTGCGCGCCTGCTCGAGGTAGCCGGACTGGTAGAGCGAGAGGACCTTCAGGTTCGTCTCGTACGCGGCGTAGGCGGTCACGACGTCGGTCACAGCCGTGAACCGCGCCGCCGCCTCCGCCGCGCTCGCCTGCTGCACGGCAATCCGGCTGTGGGCGATGTTGCCCTGGTTGCGATCGTGGAACGGCAGCTCGAACGAGACGCCCAGGTCGAAGGTGTTGTCGGGGCCGAGGTGGGTGTAGTCGGCCAGCCCGGTCACGTCGCGCGCGCGGTTGGACTGCTCGAGCGTCACGGTGTCCTCCGCCAGCCGGACACCCGCCTGCGCCGCCAGCACGTCGGGCCGCGACTCCAGCGCCTGCCGCTTCAGGTCGTCGAGGTCGAGGTCGTATTTCGTGAACGCCAGGTCGCCGTCGACGTCGTAGTCGTCGGCGATGGCCTCGTATCCCATCAGCTGCCGCAGGGTCGCCCGTGCCTGGACCAGGCTCACTTCGGCGGCCGAGACGTCCCGCTCGAACTGGAGCTGCTGGAGGGAGATCTTGTAGAACTCGCCCTCGGCCAGGTCCCCGGCCGTCACCCGCTGCCGGTTGAGGTCCACGACCTTCGAGAAGCTCTCGAGGTTCTGCCGCGCCAGGTCGAGCGTGGACCTGGCCAGCAGCACCGCGATGAAGGCCTGCTCGGTGTCGAAGCGGGCCTGGCGCTCGGCGTCCAGGACGTCCTTGGCGGTGACGTCGGTGGCGTCCTCGGCCGCCCGGATCCGCCTTCGGCGCTTGCCGCCCCGCTCGAACGTGTAGTCCACGCCGAACGTGTAGGCCGCGCCGTTTTTCCAGAAATCTCCGTTCAGGGCGTTCGGCGAGAACAGGGTCAGCCCGTCGGTGTCGAACGAGAAGCCCGGGTTGGGCTTGAGGGCCGCCGTCGTCTCGTCCGCCTTCGAGAGGTCGATGGTCAGGCGCTGGACGTGCAGGGCCTGGTTGCGGTCGAGCGTGAGGCGCACCGCCTGGCCCATCGAAACGCGCGAAATGGGCCCCTGCGCGGTCGCCTCGACGCCGAGTCCGGCGACGAGCACCACCGCCGCCGCGGCCGCCGTGCGCGCGACGGGGCCCCGTGCGCACATACACGTGCCTTCCCTGAAACTCATGGACCCACCCTGTGGATGCCGATCCCGAACGAGTCGCGCCGCGCGACGGATCGCGCGCGCGGTTCACCGGATCACGGGCACGCCGAGGCGCACACCGGCGATCCTGCGAACGTGCCTGTCAGGCGAGCGTGAGGACGGGAGGGCCGCGGAACGCGGTGGGATGCGGGACGGGGCTGTCGGGAACGGCCGCGACGGGCGGGGCCACCAGGTCGGGAGCCGGCAGCGCGATCCGGGCGACGGAGGTCGCTGCCTGCAGCCGTGATCCCAGGCGGTGCCACTGACAGATCGCGCAGATCGCGTCGGGCACCCGGTAGGGGTGTCGCCCGGGCACCTGCGCAATCCTGTGCACGATCCCCGCGGTCGCCCTGTCGGGCACACGAATCGGGTGCACGTGGAGGAAGTCCGCGAATACCGCCAGCAGGAGGTAGGGGACCACGCTCCAGGCCACCGCCCGGCGCACGCGGCGAGACCGCACGAGATGGAACACTCGACGGGGATTGTACCGAACTGAGCCGTGCGCCCGCAAATGACGGCCGGACGCCGGACCGTCAGTGCACGTGGGAATCCGGGCGGCCGGCCGGCGCGCTGGTGCCGAGGCGGCCGACGAGATCGCCGAGCGCTTCGACGTCCACGGGCTTGACCAGGTGGTAGTCGAAGCCGGCGGCCATGGCCCGTGCCTTGTCTTCGGGCCGCCCGTAGCCGGTGAGCGCCACGAGCACGATCCGTCCCAGCTGCGGATCGCGGCGCATGGCTTCGGCGACCTCGTAGCCGTTCATGCCCGGCAGGCCGATGTCGATCAGGACGATGTCGGGCACGTTCGCCCGGGCGGCGTCGAGCGCGGCCACGCCATCGTGCACGACCCGCACGTGGTGGCCGAGCAGTTCGAGGATCATGCCGAGCGTCTCGGCCGAGTCCGGGTTGTCTTCCACCATGAGCACGCGGGCATTGCGACCCGGCCGGCGCCCCTGCGCGGCCTCGCGGGGGGCCGCTCTGTGATCCACCTGCAGCGACGGTGCCGCGGGCAGCCGGATTGCGAACTCGGCGCCGCACCCGATGCCGGCGCTCCTGGCCTCGACGCTCCCGCCATGCAGCTCGACGATGCGCCGCGCCAGCGTGAGGCCGATCCCGAGGCCGCCCTGCGCGCGGTCGAGCGGCCGCTCGCCCTGGGCGAACAGGTCGAACACGTGGGGCAGCACCTCGGGGGCGATCCCGATGCCGTTGTCGCACACGCGAATCCTGACGGTGTCGCCCTCGAGGTCGGCCGCGAGCAGCACCGTGCCGCCGGGGCTGGTGTACTTGGCTGCGTTGGTGAGCAGGTTCATGATCGCCTGCTCGACGCGCGCCGGGTCGGCGTCGAGCTGGACCTCCGGAGGCGCCTCGAGCGTGAGCGTGTGTCCCCGCTCGTCCATCAGCGACTGCGCGGCATCGACGGCGCTCTCCAGCAGCTCGCGGAGCCAGACCCGGTGCTTCCGGAGCGGGACCCGCCCGCGGGTGATGCGCGCGATGTCCAGCAGGTCGTCCACGATACGGCCGAGCTGATCCGTCTGCCGGCGTGCGATCTCCAGCGCCCTGCCGCGGCTCGATTCGTCGAGGGTGGCCGCGGCCACGGCGTTCCGCACGGCCGACAGCGGATTGCGAAGCTCGTGCCCCAGCATCGCGAGGAACTCGTCCTTGGCGCGATTGGCCGCCTCGGCGTCGCGGCGGGCCAGCTGCGCCGAGCGGAGCAGCTCGTCGCGCTGGTCTTCCGCGCGCTTCCGCTCGAGATAGTCCGCGGTCTGCCGGACCAGCAGGTCCAGCAGTCGCAACGCGCGATCCGAGGGGCGGTAAGGACGCCGATAGTGCGTCGAAATCAGGCCCAGCACCAGGCCGCCGCTCGAGAGCAGCGGCGTGGACTGCACGGCCTTGACGCCGGCGGCCAGCATCACGTCGAGGGACGCATGCCCGGCGAACAGCGGGCTGCGCGTCACGTCCTCCACGATCATCCGCTCGCCGGTGCAGAACGCCGCACCGCAGGCCGAGGCGTGCTCGGAGGTCACGCGGCTGTAGAACGACAGGAACGGCGCCTCGAACCCCCGGTTGGCGACAATCCGGAGCGCGCCCAGCCGCTCGTCGTAGATCTGCACGGTGCCCATGTCCGCGCGGGTGATCCAGATCGCCGCGTCGAGCGCTTCGCCCAGGTTCTCCGTGAAATCGGACTCCGCCCTGACGAACCGCTGGCCGATCTGCTGCAGGCGCAGGACGGCATCGTGGTCGGCCGCGAGCTGGGCGGCGGCTTCGCGCCGCTCCGAGATATCGCGGGCAATCTTCGAGGCGCCGACGATCTCGCCGTGCGCGCCGCGCATCGGGGACACCGTGAGCGAGACGTCCACCAGCGTTCCGTCCTTCCGCTGCCGGATGGTCTCGTAGTGGTCGACGCGCTCGCCGCGCCGGACGCTGTTCAGGATCCTCGGCTCCTCATCCTCCCGCCCGCGCGGGATCAGCATCGTCACCGACCGCCCGACGGCTTCGGCGGCTGAATAGCCAAACAGCCGCTCGGCCCCGTGGTTCCAGCTCCGGATCACGCCGGTCAGGTCCTTGCTGACGATGGCATCGTCGGACGACTCGACGATCGCGGCCAGCTCGGAGCGGGCCTTTTCCGCGACCTTGAGGTCCGTGGCGTCGTGGAACACGTTGATTGCGCCGGTCACCCGGCCGCTGGCGTCCAGGATGGGGTCGATGTTGACGAGCACCGTGACGCGGCTGCCGTCGGGCCGTTCGATGACGACTTCCTCGTTGCGCGCGCGGCGGCCCTCCCGGACGGCCAGCGCCATGGGCGTGTCGGCATGCGCCAGGAGAGTGCCGTCGGGGTGCCACAGCCGGAACGAGCCGCAGAAACGCTCGTCGGTGTCACCGACGCGCGGCGCGCGTCCCCAGAGGTCGGCGGCGTGGGCGTTGTAGAACGTGATCAGCCCGGAGGGCGCCGCACACGTGTAGATGGCCGCGGGCAGCAGATCGAGCAACTGCCGGAACCGCTCGTCGGCGCCGGTGGATGGTGCAGGCCGGATTGCTGGATCGATCGACACGAAAGCCTCTGTTCCCGTTGCGTGTCAGGCGAGCGCCGGACGTGCACCGCTCAGCTGGCGTCGGTATCCACCAGACGAAGATATATTAACGCGCGGGCCGCAAAGCACCCGCCACCATGGATCCAAATTCCTCGCAGCGCAACCTCAACGGACGATTCCCGTTCGTCCTCGTCGCTGCCGGGCTTGTGCCGACGGGCAGGCGGGCAGGGCTCGACCGGGTGGGCCCGCGCGAGATGGAGGCCATGGGATGACCACCCCGGGCGCGCACGCCCACGATCATGGGCACGATCACGCCGGGCACTCGCACGGCGTCAGCGCCGACGCGGATCGGCGCTACCTCACGACGGCGCTCGTGCTCATCCTCGGCTTCATGGCCTTCGAGGTCGTCGTGGGCATCATCGCCCACTCGTTGGCCCTGCTGTCGGACGCCGGGCACATGCTGACCGACGCGGGCGCGCTCGTCCTCTCTCTGATCGTGATCCGCCTCGTGCAGCGCCCGTCGGGCGAGCAGCTCACCTACGGCATGCGCCGCGCCGAGGTCCTGAGCGGGCAGGCAAACGGCGCGGTGCTGCTGGTGCTGGGCGCGCTCGTCAGCTACGAGGCCGTTTCGCGCTTGATCCATCCGCCCGAGGTGGCCGGCCTGCTCGTGACCACGGTGGCGGCACTCGGTGTTGCCGTGAACCTGCTCGCGGCGTGGGTGCTCACGAAGGCGAACCGCCGGAGCATGAACGTGGAGGGCAGCTTCCAGCACATCCTCACCGACCTGTACGCGTTCATCGGCACGTTCATCGCCGGCGTCGTGATCCTGGTGACGGGCTTCGACCGCGCCGATGCCATCGCCTCGCTCCTCGTCGCCGGGCTCATGGTCCGATCCGGGTACGGGCTTCAGCGCAAATCGATCCGGGTGCTGCTGGAGGGGGCGCCGGAGACCATGGCGCCGAGCGAGGTCGGCTGGGCGATGGCGAGGGTGCCCGAGGTCACGGAAGTCCACGATCTCCATTTGTGGGAGCTCGCGCCGGGCACCCCCATCCTCACCGCGCACGTCCTCGTGGCCAGGCGGGCCGACTGCCACGCCGTCCGCCGCACGGTCGAAGGGATGCTGCGCGAGCGCTTCCAGATCGGCCACACGACGCTGCAGGTGGACCACGCGGCCGATCCGCTCGTCACCATCAAGCGGCGTCAGGACGGCGCGTGATCGCGCCTCATGCGTCGGCTGCTCCCTCCGCTGGCGGTGCGATGCGCAGGCCCGCCGGCACCAGGTAGCGCTCCGCCAGATCGAAGCCGCCCTGGACCGCGAGCGCGAGGAGCGCGGCGGGCACGGCGCCCTGCCAGAAGATCATCGAGCGATCGTTGAGCGTCAGGCCGGTCACGATCGGCTGGCCGAACCCTCCGGCGCCGATGAGCCCACCCACCGTGGCGGTGCCGACGTTGATGACCGCCGCCGTCTTGATGCCGGCCAGGATCGTGCGGGAGGCGAGCGGCAGGTCGATCAGCCGGAGCCGCGCCCACCTCGACAGGCCGAGCGCCTCGGCCGACTCCCGCAGGTGTGCCGGGATGCCGTGCAGGCCCGCATGCGTGTTGCGCACGATCGGCAGCAGGCTGTAGAGGAACAGGGCCCCGATCGTCGGCAGCGCGCCCAGGCCGAGCAGCGGGATCATGAACACGAGGAGCGCCAGCGACGGGATCGTCTGCAGGATGCCGACGCCGGCCAGCACCACGTGCCCGGTCGGCGGGTGGCGCGCCGAGAGGATGCCCAGCGGCAGCGCCACCAGGATTGCCGCGACCAGCGAGGCCGCCACGAGGAAGAGGTGCTGGCGGGCACGCAGCCACAGCGCCGCCGCACCGGGAGGCGGACCCGCCGCCGCACGCACGTCGAGTCGATCGGCCAGGAACGCCGCGGCCGCCTGTCCCGGCGTGGCGCGCCGTTCGTCCACCTCCGCGTTGAGCGCGATCATCTCCGGAGCCGTAATCCGGCCCTCCAGGCGGAAGAGCGCCTGGAACGCCTCCGGCGCGCGCCCGGCCGACGAGATTCGATACAGGATCACGGCGTCGTAGCGCGGGAAGTAGCCGCGATCGTCGTCGAGCACCCGCAGCCCGAGTCTCGCGATCTGCGGATCCGTCGAGTAGAGCTCGATGACGTCGAGCGCGCCGGACGCGAGGGCGCCATAGAGGAGGGCGTGCTCGTACCCGGCGGGGTCGAACGGCAGCGCATAGCGCGCCTGGAGGCCCGACCACCCGTCGGCGCGGCCCATGAACTCGTTGCTGAAGCCGACTTGCAGGGCGGGGTGCCCGGCGAGATCGGCGATCGTCCGGACGTGCAGACGCGCGGCCAGGTCTTCCTTCATGCCGACGGCCCACGTGTTGTTGAAGCCGAGCGGCCGGCTCATCGCGAGGCCGAGCCCGGCGAGCGCCGCCTGCAGCTGCCCGGCGCCCGTGAGGTGCCGCCCCGCGAAGATCTGGTGCAGGAGGGTGCCCGTGTACTCCGGATAGGCATCGATCTCGCCGTTGGCGATCGCCTGCCAGGCCAGCTGCGTGCCGCCGAAGCGCTGGTATCGCGCCGCGGCGCCCGTGCTCCTGGCCAGCTCGGTCAGCATGGCGCCGAGCACCTGCGCCTCGATGTCGGCCTTCGATCCGATGACCAGAGGCTCATGTCCCGCCTCGCGCGCACCGCCCGGGGCCGGACGCACGAGCAGGAGCGCGAGGGCGGCGGCAGCCAGCCCCGCGCTGCGCAGGAGACGACTGCCGTGCCGGATCATCCCGCGCCTCCGGACGGCCGGGGTGCGGGCCCGACCGGCACGCGCTGCGCGCTCAGGAAGCGGGTGACGAAGGGGCTGGCCGGGCGCTCCGCCAGGTCGGTCACCGTGCCGCGCTGGACGATCGCGCCGTCCCGGAGGAGGACGAGCTCGTCGCCGAGGAAGGCGGCCTCGCCGAGGTCGTGCGTGACGAGCACCACGGTCTTGCCGAGGGCCTCGAACACCGTCTTGAGGTCGGACTGCAGGTCCGACCGGATGATCGGATCGAGCGCGCCGAGCGGCTCGTCCAGCAGCAGGACGTCCGGATCGAGCATCAGTGCCCGCATCAGGCTGACGCGCTGCCGCTGTCCTCCGGACAGTTGCACGGGAAACCGCATGAGGCCGTCCAGGGGGAAGCGCGTCAGCGCGGCCAGCTCGCCGAGTCGCTCGTCGATCCACACCCGATCCCGGCCGAGATGCCGTGCGAGCAGCGTGACGTTGTCCCGCGCGGTCAGGTGGGGGAACAACCCGCCGTCCTGCAGCACGCATCCCATCCGATGCCGGAGCCCACGCGCGGTGCCCCGCGTGAGCGGAGTGCCGTCGATCAGCACACGGCCTCGATCGGGAGCGACGAGGCCGATCATGAGGCGGAGCAGCGTGGACTTGCCGCAGCCCGAGGGCCCGATCAGCGCGAGCGTCAGGCCGACCGGCACGACGAGATCCAGGGGCCGCACGGCCTCGGTCGCGCCGTAGCGCTTCGCCACCTGCCGCAGCTCGATCACGCCGTAGGATACCGCGCGGCGCCCGCGCTCAGTGCTGGCTGTCGCGGAGGCGCTGCCAGCTGCCGTCGGCCGTCCATCCACCGTCCACGACGATCGTGGCGCCGTTGACGAAGCCGCTCTGCCGCGGATCCGCCAGGAAGGCCACGGCCCGCGCCACGTCGTCGGGAGACGCGAAGCGGCCCATGGGAATGCGCGAGGTGATGTCGTCGTCCGCGTAGTGGCCGCTGGCCTGCGCCGAGACATCCATCCCGGTCTTCACCCAGCCCGGGCAGACCGCGTTGGTACGGACGCCCCGGCCGCCCCACTCGGCTGCCAGCGTCCGCGTGAGGCCCACCAGGCCGTGCTTCGACGCGTTGTACGCGGTGCGCTCTGCCACGCCGACCAGGCCCGCAATCGACGCGATATTGACGATGCTGCCAGCGCCGGCGTCCAGCATCATGGCGCCGAATGCGCGCGCCAGCAGGAACGGCGCCACGAGGTTCACCTCGAGGACCCGGCGGAACTGCTCGGCCGACGTCTCGAGCGCGGGGAGGATGCAGGCGATGCCCGCGTTGTTGACCAGCACGTCCACGCGTCCCCAGCGCCCAGAGACGGCCGCGGCGATCCCGGCCACGCGGCCCTCGTCGGAGACATCGCCGACAATCTCCTCTGCCGCTCCGCCCTGGCCTCGAATGCTCGCCAGCGTGGCGCCGCACGGTTGCAGGTCCACGAGCGCGACGTCGCAGCCCTGTTCGGCGAGCACCTCGGCGACCCGGCGGCCGATGCCCTGGGCGGCTCCGGTGACGACGGCGACAGGCATGCCGCGACTATACACGGCCGCCGTGCCCGGCTGAGGACTACAATGTGCCGGCCATGAGACGAATGATGCCGGTCCTCGCGTGGATGCTCGCCGCGGCAACGCTCGCGGCCGCCGGAGGTCATCCGCTGCTCCTCGCGATCAACAAGGGCGATCTGACGCTCGCGATCGTGGACGCGACCACGCTGCAGGTGCTCGGCACCGCGCCGACCGGTCCCGATCCGCACGAGGTGATCGCGTCGCGCGACGGCCGGCTCGCGTTCATCACGAACTACACCCAGGGCAACCGGTACGAGAGCTCGCTCTCGGTGGTCGACGTGGACGCGCGGGCCGCCAGGCCGCCCATCGATCTCGGCGCGCTGCGGCGGCCGCACGGGCTGGATCTGGCCGGCGGCAGGATCTACTTCACGGCCGAGGGATCGAAGGTGGTCGGGCGGCTCGATCCCGGGTCCGGCCAGGTGGACTGGGTGATGGGGACCGGGCAGAGCGGCACGCATATGGTGATCGTGTCGAAGGACGAGCAGCACGTCTTCACCAGCAACATCGGCTCGGGCACGGTGTGCCTGATCGACCGCATCGAGCGCGGCGGTCCGGGCGGAGGACGGTTCAGCGACTGGCCCGTCACGGTCGTGCCCGTCGGCCGCGGAGCCGAGGGGTTCGACCTGTCGCCGGACGGCCGGGAGCTCTGGGTCGCGAACGCCGCCGACGCGACCGTGTCGATCGTGGACGTCGCGCGCAAGGCCGTGGTCGAGACGCTGCACGTCCCCTTCGGTCGGGCGAACCGCCTGAAGTTCACGCCGGACGGCACGCGCGTGTTCGTCTCGGATCTCGGCGGCCACGACCTGATCGTCCTCGACGCGGCCGGACGCAAGGAGATCGCACGAATCGATCTCGGCGGCGGTGCCGCGGGCCTGCAGATGGCGCCCGACGGATCGCGCGTCTTCGTGTCGGTGGGCTCCCGCAACGGCGTGGCCGTGGTCGATCCGAAGACCCTGGCGGTGACCGGCTTCGTCGAGACGGGGCCGGGGCCCGACGGCCTGGCATGGGTGGCGCGGTGAGGGCGCGCGGATGGAGGCTGCCGATGAGGATTGCGCTCGCCACGCTGCTGGCCGTCTCGGTGTCGGCGCGCGTCCACGCGCAGGAGGCCCCGGCCGTCCGCTACCAGGCGTCGGCCGGGACGGTGAAGTTCGTGTACGGCCCGGCCGCCCCGGTGGCGCACGTCAGGCCCGGCCAGGTCATCGAGGCGAACACGCTCGATGCGTTCGGCAACGTCCTGCGGAGGCCCGGCGATACGCTCGCGCTCGTGAAGGGCGACAACCCGCTGACCGGTCCCTTCTTCGTGGACGGCGCCGAGCCGGGCGACACGCTCGTCGTCAAGGTGCTCGAGGTGACGCCGGACAGCGACCAGGGCGTCGGCGCGCTCGGGCCCGGCTTTGGCGCGCTGAACTCGACCACGTACACCCCGATGCTGCAGGCGCCGCTGCCCGAGCGCATCTGGTACTACCGGATCGACAAGGCGACGAACACCGCGGCGTTCACGGCGCACGACTCGCCGTTCACCGTGGCGATCCCGCTGCACCCGTTCCTGGGTTGCCTTGGGGTGGCGCCGGCGATGGGGGAGTCGCGCGCGTCGGTCACGCCGGGCGAGTGGGGCGGCAACATGGACTCGCCCGAGGTCAGCGCCGGCAATACCGTGTACCTGCCGGTCAGCGTGCCGGGCGCGCTGTTGTTCTTCGGCGACGGACACGCCGCGCAGGGTCAGGGCGAGGTGGCCGGCACGGGGATCGAGATCCCGATGCGGGTCCGCCTGCAGGTGGACGTGGTGAAGGGCCGGGCGATCCGCTGGCCGCGCTTCGAGAACGACCACGAGATCATGGCGGTCGGCGCCTATCGCCCGCTGGACGACGCCTTGCGGATTGCGTTCACGGAGCTCGTGGGCTGGATCAAGAGCGACTACGGCCTCTCCGAGCTCGACGCGTACGAGCTGCTGTCGAAGGTGGCCGAGATCCACCTCAACGAGATGGTGGATCCGAACTACGTGGTCGTCGCGGCCATCGACAAGCGGTTCCTGCCGCCGCACGCGCCATCACGGGACGAACGCCGGTAGGCTCGAACCCCCATGACACCCCAGGTCGGGGACACGATCTCGCGCTACCGCATCGTCGACCGCCTGGGCGGCGGCGGCATGGGGGTCGTGTTCGGCGCCGAGGACCTGAAGCTGGGACGCCGGGTCGCCCTCAAGTTCCTCCCGACGGAGCTGTCGCGGGACAGAGACTCGCTGGGCCGCTTCGAGCGCGAGGCCCGCACTGCGTCCGCGCTGAACCACCCACACATCTGCACCGTGCACGACGTCGGCGAGACCGCGGAGGAGGGCGGACAGCCGTTCATCGTGATGGAGTGGCTCGACGGCGCGACGCTCAAGCACGTGCTCGGCGGCAGGCCGCTGCCGGCCGGCGTCCTGCTGGATCTGGCCATCGAGATCGCCGATGCGCTCGGCGCCGCCCACGCCCAGGGCGTGGTGCACCGCGACATCAAGCCCGCGAACCTGTTCGTGACCGCGTCCGGACACGCCAAGGTGCTCGACTTCGGCGTGGCCAAGCTCGTTCCCGGCGCGGGTGCCGGGCGGGACGGCGCGCTGGCCGGCGCGGCGACGATGACCGGGCGCGGCGAGGCGGGCGTCACGGCTCCGGGAGCCGCCATCGGCACCGTGGCGTACATGTCGCCGGAGCAGGTGCGCGGCGACGATCTCGATCAGCGGACCGATCTGTTCTCGCTCGGCCTCGTGCTGTACGAGATGGCCACGGGCCGCCCGGCGTTCGACGGCGCGACGTCGGGAGTCATCGTGGACGGCATCCTCAACCGCGCGCCGGTGCCTCCGTTGCGGCTGAACCAGGCCCTGCCCCCCGAGCTCGAGCGGATCGTCCTCAAGGCGCTGGAGAAGGATCGGCGCCTGCGATATCAGAGCGCGTCCGAGCTGCAGTCGGATCTCAAGCGGCTGAAGCGCGATCTCGACTCGGGCACCGGGGTCGCCCTGTCACAGACCGGGGGCGGCGCCGTCGGGCCGGGGCGCCTGCCTCTCCTGCGCCTCGCCGTCGCCGCGGCCGTCGTCGCGCTGGCCGGCGTCGCGGCCTGGCGGGTGTTCCGGCCCGCCGAGGCCCCCCTCACGGCCGAGGCGGCGGCGGCGCGGACCGTGGCCGTGATCCCGCTCCAGAACATGGCCGGGGACCAGGGCCAGGAGTTCCTGCGCTTCGGGCTGGCCGACGAGATCGTCGGCACGCTCAGCCCGGACCCGTCGTTCGCCGTCCGGCCCTTCGCCACGAGCCGGCGCTATACCGCCGCCGACGTGGACCTGATCGCGGCCGGGCGCGACCTTGGCGTCGCGACGCTGGTGACCGGCCACTACATTCGTGAGGCCGACACGCTGCACGTCACGATCGAGGCCGTGGACGTGGCGAGCAACCGGGTCGTCTGGCGCGACGCCTTGAGCGCTCCGTCCGGCAACGCCATTGCCATGCAGCGCGAGCTCGTCGCGCATGTCCGGCAGGGTCTCATGCCGGCGCTCGGCGTGACCGCGGCGGCGCGATCCGACCGCGACCGGCCGGTCAACGCGGAGGCGTACGACCTCTACCTGCGAGGTACGGCCGTCTCCTACGATCCGCTGCCCAACAAGCAGGCGCTCCCGATGCTCGAACGAGCCGTGGCGCTGGATCCGGGGTTTGCCAGGGCGTGGGCGGCGCTCGGGCTCCGGTCGTACTACGACTACGCCTACTCGGACGGCGGACGGCCGGCGGCCGAGCGGGCGGAGGCCGCGTACCACCGCGCGCTCGTCGAGGCCCCGGACCTCATTGGCGACGCGGCCGTCCCGCTCCTGATCGCGCGAGTCGAGCGCGGGGACCGCGGCGAGGCCTACAAGGACGCCAGGGCGCTGGTCGAGGCGTGGCCCTCGAATGCGAGAGCCCACTACGCCCTCGCGTACGTGCTGCGCTACGCGGGGCTGCTCGGCGAGGCGTCGCGTGAGTGCAGCAAGGCCCTCGCCATCGATCCGACGGAGCGGCGGCTGCGGACCTGCGCGCTGGCCTTCGTGCCGCTCGGCGACTACGAAGGCGCGCGGCGGTTCGCCCGGCTCGACGCGGGGTCTCAGGCGGCCGACTCGCTGGAGGCCGGCATCCTGGTGCGGGAAGGCAAACCGGAGGAGGCGCGGCGCCTCCTGGCGCGGGAGTTCACGGGCAACGTCGTGGGGTCCCCCGCGCTCCTGAAGGCGTGTCTCGAGCCGGGTTCCCGCGCGGAGGCGGCCGCGATCGCGCACCGACTGGAAGTCGCATTGGGCACGCCGGCCCACGACGCCGAGGAGATCTACCTGCTGGCGGCTGCCGTGTCGTTCTGCGACCTGCAGGCCGAGGCGGTCCGCCTGTCGAGCCGTGCAATCGCCGAGAACTACTGCGCCGTCGATGGCCTCGAGCGCGATCCCCTATTTGCCGGCCTGAGAGCGCGGCCGGAGTATCCGGCGATCCTCGGCCAGGCGCGCGACTGCAGGGAGCGGTTCACCCAGAGCCTGGCGCGCTGAAGGCGTCCCGGCTACGGGCGGAGTGAGCCCCGAATCACGCTGATCGACGCGGCCGGCAGCTCGAACATCGTGTCCGGGCCGGCGGCCACCGTGGCTCGCGCCGGCGGCCCGTCCGGATCGGCGACGCCGGCGCTCCCCCTGGCGTGCCACTCGGTACTGGGCGCGGCCGAACGTCGTCACCGTCACCGGACCGTTGAACCCGCGCTCCGCACCGCCCCGGACGTCCCGGAAGCGGATCCGGACGGCGTGCGGGTTGTGCTGGTCCTTGTTCACGACGAGCAGCGACCACTGCCCATCCGGGCGCGACAGCGCGTAGGCGGTGACCAGCGCGTGCTCCGCTGCGTCACGGACGTCTGAGGCGGCGGGGAACACCCGGTGCCTGCCGTCGCCCGGCTGCGCCCACTCCTGCGTGATGAGCTGCGACGCGAAGAACTGCGCCGTGGGCTGCCGGATCTGGTAATTCGCGTCCACGGTGAACATCCCGAACATGCCGTACGACCCGTTGAACCCGGCATGCAGGCCGTTCGGCAGGTAGTGAAAATAGTACAGGCCGTCGCCGCCGGCCGTGAGAAACGCGCCCGCGTAGTCGGCGAGCCAGAGCGCGCCGAAGACGTCGACCGACGATTCGCCGCTGGCCCAGGCGATGTTCAGCTCCGTGCACAACATCGGCAGGTTCGCCGGCAGCCCGTCGTCCCGCCAGACCTGAAGGATGTGAGCGATGAGCGTGGGCTCGTCGTACAAGTGGCTCCACTGAATGTGGCCGGGATCGTACGGATAGTGCTCGAACGACATGAACGCCAGGTCGGCCAGCCTCCCGTGCGCGCGCAGGTACTCGAGGAACCGGCCGAGCCACGACGTCCGGCCGCCGGCGTCGGGCCACACGAGGATGTCGCTGTTGACGCCCTCGAACACGGGGCCGCCCAGCTTCAGCGACGGATCGACACGATGCAGCGCCGACGCGAACTGCAGGTACAACGCACCGTAGTCCTCGGGAAGCATGTATTGGCCGTCGGGCTCTTCTCCCATTTCGACCCACGAAATCGGATACCCGCGGGCCTTCAGGTATTGGATCTGCGCCGCGGCGTCTTCCGGCGTGCTGTAGAGCATGGCCACGGGAATCATCGCCGGGAGGCCGCGCGTGTACCCGCTGGTGTAGAACAGATCCAGGCCGACCTGCTCCCGCGTCGTCGGCCCCTCATCGGACGGCGCGTGCCACGGATCAATCGACGAGCAGATGGTTGCGGTCTGGTCCTGATCCGCGGTGTGCCGTACGAGGTCGTAGAACTCCCCGCTCCCGGATTGCGTGCCGAGCGCGATCTCGCCGATCGCGTAGCCGACGCAGTTGCGGCGATCGTCCGGCCCGTGCGAGTCGCAGGTGTTCGACGACTCGAGCATCCAGATCCGCACGAACTGCACGGCCACCGGCGACGCGCCGAGGCGCAGATTGGCCGGACCGGCCGTGCCATTGGCGATCGCGCCGCCCGGGAACGTGACCCATGCGCCGTGTGTGGCCGCGTGGATGGGATCCGCGCCGGTCCAGGTACTGAACCAGATACCTGCGTGCGAAGGGCTCCGCCCAGTCGATGCGGATCGCGTTCACGGGCAGGGGCCCCGCCAGGTCGAGGATCACCCATTGCGGATGCCGCGTGTCGTCTTCGCCGGTGAAGGCCTGCGAGAGGTACGGATTGCTCTTCCAGTAGGTCGCCGGATCGCCGTCGGTCAGGCGCGAATAGCCGTTGGTCTCCGTGCCGTCGTTCCGCGTGACGCCGCGGTGCGGAAGCGGGTAGCCGTAGGAGTGCTGGATGGGGGCGCCTGGCGTGGCACTGCCGACGAAGTAGCCGCCGTCGCCCGCGCTCCACGTGCCGGTCGGATTCCAGTGCCAGGCCTCGGCGTGGAGCTCGGTGTTCTGCCGGTACGACACCGTCTGCCAGCCCGCCGAGAGCACTTTGTCGACGGCAGCCCGCGTGAAGAGCTTCTCCACGGCGGCAGCGGACATCCGGTCGATGCCGGCGCCGAAGGTCTGGTTCGGCACGAACGTGTTCACGTCCGCGCCCTCGCCGACGTCCACGCGGATGGTCTGCGCTCGCGCCGCACGAGCGGCCGTCAGGCAGGCGCCGAGCGCCAGCACGAGCACGCCAACGCGATCAATCCCTCGGCGTCGTGTCACGAGAGGCTCCTTTCGCGGCCGCGCTCTGGGCGCGCGCGTGCTGCAATGCGGCGTTCATCTGCGCCGGCTGGTGCCGGCGATTGAAGATGTCCGCCATGAGAAACCAGCCGAGCGCTTTCAGGTCGGGCGCATCCGCCAGCCGCAGCCCGTGCTCCACGAGCGGCTGGACCTCGTCGATCGGCGCGGCTTCGTGCAGCAGGGCGCGGGCGAGGAACAGGTAGCCCTCGGCGCGTCGCGGCGCGATGCGCACCACGTCGCGCATCTGGGCCGTCGAGCCCGGCCAGTCGTCGAGTTGTGCCAGGAGCTTCCCGAGGTTGAACCGCGCCTTGAAGCTTTCCGGATAGTTCGACACCTCTGCCTCGTACGCCGCGCGCGCCTCCCGGGGCTGCCGCTGCTCCTCGTAGAGGACGCCCAGATTGAACTGCGCGCCGGGGAAGCGCGGATGTGCAGCCAGGACCGTCTCGAGCATGTGCCGCGCGCGCGGGAGCTGCTTCAGCTCGATGAGACAGGCGGCGAGGTTGACCTGGTTTTGCGTCAGCTTCGGCTGGATCTCGACCGCCTTCTCGAGATAGGGCAGCGCCCTGGCCGGCTCGTGCTGACCGAAGTAGACCTCGCCGAGCAGGGTGTACGCCTGCGTGTTGCGATCGTCGAGCGACAGCGTCCGGTTGCACAACGTGATCACGTCGGCCGTCTGTCCCTGCGCCATCAGGGCGTTCGCGAGCCCGATGAGCGCGGCGATGCTCTGCGGATCGTCCTTCAGCACGCGATCGAATTCGGCACGGGCGTCGGCCGTCCGGCCGGTCTCGGAATAGCACGACCCGAGCATGACGCGCGCCTGCGGCATCGTCGGATCAACGGCGAGCGCCGTCTGCAGGACCCGGGCTGCCTCCTCGTACTCGTCGCTACCCATCAGCTCTCCCGCGCGCTGCACCGCGATGAACGCGTCGAGCTTGTCCTTGGGATCCGCGAGCGATTGGGACCGGGCGCTGGCCTTGCTCACCGATGGCGCGGCCGCGACGTATCCCAGTGAGGCCAGGCGTTGGAGGGTCTCGCGATCGAGATTGGCGGCTTCCGGCGCCGGCGCGTCACGGCTCGTGTCGTCGATCAGTTGCTTCAACTCGCCGGCCATCCGGTCTGCCACGTCCTTCTGCTCGGCGACGATGTTGTGCGCTTCGCCGGGGTCGGCCGTGAGATCGTACAGCTCCGGCCGCGGCGCCTGGATGAACTTGTACCGCGGCGATCGCAGGCATTGGAGCGGGCTCCACCCGTACTGAATGCTCGGCGTCATCGACTCGCCATAGGCATAGACGGCATGCGCGGGCTTCACTCCGAGCATCAACGGGACGAGCGAGCGGCCGTGCACCGTGGGTGACGGCAGCCCGGCCAGCGCGAGCACCGTCGGAAACACGTCGACGAGACTGACCTGGTCGTCCACCCGAATCCCGCGAAGGGCGTCGAGCGGCGTCGAGATGATGAAGGGCACGTGCAGCGCGTAGTCGTAGACGAAGTACCCGTGTGTGCCCTCCCCGTGGCTGCCGAGGGCCTCGCCGTGGTCGCCGACGACCACGACGACCGTTCGCCGGTCGAGCCCCGACGCGTGCAGCCAATTGATGCATCGCGCGACCTGCTGGTCCGCGAACGCAATCTCGCCGTCGTAGAGCCCGGCGAGCCCGCGCGTCTTGAACTCGGAGCGCAGCGGCTCGGGCGGCTCGTAGGGGCTGTGCGCGTCGTACAGGTGAATCCACGTGAAGAACGGGCCCTGCCGGTGACGCTCGAGCCAGTCGAGCGCAAGGTCCATCACCTCGTTGCCGGGCCGCTGGACGCCCGCCAGGTCGAGGTGCTTGAACTTGTGCAGATCGAACTGATCGTCGTAGGTGCCGAAGCCCTGATTCAGGCCCCAGCGGCCGTCCAGCACGAACGCGGCAATGAAGGCGGCCGTCTGGTAGCCCGCATGCCCCAGCACTTCGGCCAGCGTCGTCCGGTCCTGACCGAGGGCGGCCGTGCCGTTGAGGCGTACGCCGTGATACGTCGGATACAGCCCCGTCATGATGGAGGAGTGCGCAGGCAGGGTCAGCGGCACGGGAGTGGCCGCCTGGGCGAAGCGGACACCGTCGCGAGCCAGCGCGTCGGTCGCCGGCGTTCTGGCGTCGGCGTCGCCGTAGCTTCCCAGGTGGTCGGCTCGAGTCGTGTCGAGCGTGATGAGCACGATGTTTGGCTTGTCCACGCCAAGTCGTGCCCAGGCGCGTCGGACCCGCTCGTCGGGGCTGGAGCTCGGGAGAAGCCAGTACGCGACGAGTGCGGCGGTGACGCCGAGCGCGAGCGCCCCGAGCGCCCACAGCCTGCGCCGTGATCTGGGTGAGGCGGCTCTCATTGATCCATTACTCCCGCCGGTCATTCATTCTACGGCGGGACGAACGACCTCGGCCGCACTTCGTTCTTGACAACAACCGTGAAAGCTTTAACGATTACGCTGCTTGTCTTAAGACGTCTCTGGACCACGGCGGAAATTGGGGGGTGTGATGGCGTTACCCGGCCCGGCCCTCGTTCGCACGTCCTGCGCAATCCTGCTCTCGCTGGCTGCCAGTTCACCGCCTGTCTTCGCGCAGGCGATCCATCAAGGCACCGTGACCGGAACCGTCGCGAGCGCCGACGGTCTCACGCTGCCGGGTGCCACGGTCGAAGTCTCCAGCCCGTCGCTGATGGGCACCCGGTCGGCGACGACGTCGGACACCGGCGTTTACATATTCCTGAACCTCCCCATCGGGCGATACACCGTGACGGCCTCGCTCGCGGGATTCAAGACGATGGTCCACGAGAACATCGACGTGTCGGCGGACGCCACGGTGACGGTGGACCTCGTGCTGCCCGTGGGCGCGGTGAGCGAGACGGTCACGGTCACCGCCGAGGGCCCGGTCGTCGACACCCGGTCATCGACGATCGATTCCCGGGTCGATCAGGCGCTGCTCACCCGGATTCCAACGAGTCGGGATGCCTTTCTGGACCTCGCACTGACGACACCGGGGATGGGCGAAGGATCCGGGGCGCCCACGCAGACCACGGAATTTCAGAGTCCCACGGCCTACGGCAGTTCGACCAACGAGAACGTCTTCCTCATCAACGGCGTCAACACCACCAATCCGGAGGCGGGATCGTTCGGGTCGCTGGTGAACGTGAACTACGACGCGGTCGAGGAGGTGCGTGTGATCGCGCTCGGTTCCAAAGCCGAGTACGGCAGCTTCTCCGGCGCCGCCATCGACGTGGTCACGAAGTCGGGCAGCAACGACTTCCACGGGACGGGTGCGGTCTACTCGCTGCTCGGATCCCCGTCGAGCAACCAGCCCGGGGCGAACGCCGATCTGGGCGCGCCGTGGCTGTACGTCGGCGAGGGCGAACAGCTGGCGGGAGACACGAAGAAGGACTGGGAGACCAGTGCGACGCTCGGTGGGCCCATCAGGAAGGACAGCATCTGGTTCTTCGGTGCGTACAACTACCTGCGTTCATCCACGCTGCCGCCCCGGTGGTCGCTGCTCAGCGAATCGTGGAACAACTACGCCGACATGAAGGTGTCGGCGGTGCCCGCCAAGAACCATCTGGTGTGGACGTCCTACCACTACGAAAACAATGACGGGAACGGCTGGAGCTGGGGCTCGGAGCCGGCGTGGGACACGTCCATGAGCTACGGCACGAAGACCAAGAACCATTCAGTCGCGGCCCAGTGGCAGTGGTCCCCGAGCGGCGCGACGGCGGCCAGCGCCAAGTTCCTCGGGTTCTGGAAGGACGACCAGCCGTACCTGCCGAGCGACCGTCTCGCCCATCCCGGCTACATCAACTGGTGGAAGTGGGCCGACTACGGGATCGGCGGCGCCTTCCCGTACCTGGATGCCCAGAAAGCCAACCGCCAGACCGTCCAGGCCGACGTGTCGCACTATGCGGACAAGTTCCTAGGCACGCACGACATCAAGTTCGGCGTGCAGTACACGAAGGGACGCGGCAACCGCCTGGAAGGCTACTTCCAGAACTACGCCAACTTCCTCTATCCCTACCGCTGGACGCAGAACGTGTCGGAGATGCAGGAGTGGTACGGCGACACCGGCCTGCTCTTCTACAACAACAAGTACGAGATGAATCCCTTCCTGACCGTGCGCACGGCCGATTCGACCGGGCTCTTCGTGGACGATCGCTGGGCGCTCAACAAGCGCATGACCGTCAACCTGGGCCTCCGCTTCGACCGGATGACCACCAAGTACGGCGTCGGCAAGATCTACGAACCGCTGACGTCGCCGGACCAGGTGGCCGGCGGCCTGACGGTTCTCCGGGACCGGGCCTCGACGCCGAACATCTTCGATTTCAAGACGTGGTCGCCACGCCTCGGCTTCAGCTATGCCCTGACGGAGGACGCCAAGACCGTCGTGCGCGCCGCGTACGGCCGCTATTACCTGCCGCTCAGCATCGAATTCCTCAGGCGATTCGGTCCTGATGCGCCCCAGACCACGCTGGTCACGCAGTTCTTCGAGGTCGGCCCCTGGAGCGCGGTGGACACGAACGGAGACGGGGAGATCGACGTGCAGGAGACGCGCGCGGCGGCGCGGCAGGTGGCCGGGCTCACGCCGCTCAGCGAGGAATCGCGTACGTTCGACTCGTCGTGGACGCTGAACGTGGCCGACAACCTGAAGGATCAGCACACCGACGAGCTCACCTTCAACGTCGAGCGGGAGATCGCACCCAACATGTCGATTGGCGGGACGTACGTGTACAAGCACGCGAGCGACATCTTCGCCAATATTCCGATCAACAGGGAGACGGGCCAGCAGTGGGACTACGAGCGGATTCCGTACGATACGCTCGCGGGCCAGCACGTGATGCTCTACAGCGTCGTGCAGCGCGACTACAACGGGGACGGCGTCGTCAACGGCGACGACATCGCCTGGATTGGCGACCACACGACGTACCAGGTGCAGAACATGCCCACCTTCGACGGCGTGAAGCCCAAGCGCGACTACCACGCGCTGCAATTCGTCTGGAAGAAGCGGTACTCCGGCCGGTGGCAGGCGCTCGGGTCGTTCGTGTACTCGACCTCCTCGGGCATCGGCCGGCGATCGTTCCGGGAGGACTTCAACGTCGAAGGACCGATGTTCTACGACGACAACTGGATGGGCACGCTGAACTACACGATCAACAACCTGACGGGGCTGCTTCCGTTCACTCCGCAGTACGAGTTCAAGCTGTCGGGCTCGTACACGATTCCGAAACTGGACATCGACGTCGGTGGCCGCTTCCGGACGCACTCGGGCCGTCCGTTCTGGCAGCAGGAAACCTATCCGCAGCTCACGCAGTTCGGCGGTCCCGACAACGGCGTGGTCGATCCCGGCGGACTCCCGCAAATCGTCGCCGTCGATCCGACCAATCCGGAGTTCCTCCCGAGGCAGACGCTGTTCGACCTCCATCTCGAGAAGCGGGTCAAGTTCGGCAAGGACCAGTCGGTCCGCGTCATCGTGGACGGGTTCAACATCTTCAACACCTTTGCGCCCACCGATGTGGATCCGCTCAACGAGTTCGGCAAGGTGACGTCCATCCCTCAGTCGCGCCGCTTCCGGTTCGGCGCGCGCTACGAGTTCTGAAGCGGTCCGACACGTCGCGTTGAGAGGGCCGGCTGACACCAGCCGGCCCGCCACGCCCGCCACGCGTGCGCCCTGGAGCGCGGCGCCCGGAGACCATCAGCGGATTCGCACGTCGCCCTTGAAGACCATCAGCACGAGAGCGACGTCGAGGACGGCGAGCATGGGGGAGGCCAGGCCGCCGCCGTACGGCAGGAGGGCCGGCAGGCCCACCCGTGCCAGAATTGCGAGGACCAGGAAGACGGCGATTGCCTTTGGCCCGAGCTCGCCGGAGATCCAGCCGGCGACGAGCAGGATCGGGAAGGCGATGGTGGCGATGAGTGCGGCGATGCCGGCGGATCCCATGTGCGGCTCTGTTCTACCCGCGTCCGTCGTGCCGACGCAAGAGCCGCTGCGGCGGAGTGACCGGGGTGACGCCGGAGGGAACGCATGTGGACACTCCCGGACTGGCTGCGCATCAACTCGTGGGAGGCCGTCGGGGCGCTCGTAGCGGTCCTCACGGCGGCCGCCGGCCTGGCGGAATGGTTGCGGCGCAGCCGCGGCAAGCCGGCCAGGCTCGTCGTCGAGGCCGTGCAGCACCAGTCGCGGCGCGGATCGCCGGAGAACAAGCTGCAGTGGCCGTCGCTGTCGATGACCCTGCGCAACAAGGGACGCGAGACCGCGGTCATCGACGAGATCGACTGCGAGGTGGTGAGGCGCTGGAACCTGCAACTCCAGGATCGGGTGGCCTTCCTCGTGCATCCTACGAGCTACGACCTGGCGATCGATCGCAACGGACCGATTCCACAGACCATTTCCGTGGGCGTGACCCACGCGATTCCGTCCGAGAGCGTCGACAAGCTGCAGGTCGACCTGACGGCGACGCCCGAGCAGGGCATCGAGGAGATCTTCCAGCTGGCGATCACCTTCCGTTACGGGCTCCGGCGGACGGATCCGGTCAGCGTGATCGTGGCCGTGCCGGATGCCAGCGCGACGAACCCGCCGTACTTTTACGGCGATCTGAAGGAAAGGATGAAGGGAGTGAAGGAGTTTGTCGCCCCCGGCGTCCCCTCCACGCAGTACACCTTCCTCAAGGAGCTGGAACGGCTGGCACCGGGCGTTGATGCCGCCAACCGGGCGATCCTGAAGGAGGTCGGCGGGCTCGCCCCGCAGATGTTCGTCACACCGCGCGTGCGCGCCCTGCTGGAACGCGCCACCACGGCCGAGGCCGCGCCGCGGGCAAGCCTGGCACGCTGAGCTGGAGACGCACGCCCTGTTGTGGGCGGCCAAGCGGCTGCGGTAGAAGGTGAGATGGAGGCCGTCACATGACTCTTGTGCAACAGTTCCTGGACGAGCTCGCGCGCGAGGCCCCGCGGACCCGCAGAGTGCTGGCGGAGGTGCCGCAGGATCGCGACGACTGGACCCCGCACGCCAGGTCGATGCCGCTCGGGCGGCTCGCCGGCCTGGTGGCGACGATGCCGTCGTGGGTGAACCTGATTCTCGAGAAAGACGAGCTCGATCTCACGCCGCCGCCGGGCGGAGGACAGGTCCAGATGCCGGCGACCTCCGCGCTCGTGGACGCGCACGATCAGATGGTGGCGAAGGCGCAGGACGCGCTGTCGAAGACGAACGACGATTTCCTGCTGACCACGAGCTGGCGACTCAAGGCCGGTGGGCACGTCGTGATGGAACAGCCGCGGTACATCGTCCTGCGCGAGACGATCAACCACCTGGCGCACCATCGCGGGCAGCTGACGGTCTACCTGCGCCTCAACGACCGGAAGGTGCCGGCCGTGTACGGTCCGACGGCCGACGATCAGCGCTTCGGGTGACCGCGGTCGCCGCGAGCGGAGACCGGTGGCGTCGGGCCGGAGTCCCGGCAGGCGACAGGAGGGAGCCGTGAGACTGCGTGGATGGACGAGCGCCGGCACCGGGCCGCGCGCCGTGGTGCTGGTACGGCTGATGGTCGGAACGGTCTTTCTCTCGGAAGGCCTCCAGAAGTTCCTATTCCCCGCGGCGCTCGGCGTGGGACGGTTCGCGAAGATCGGCCTGCCATCGCCCCATGTCCTCGCGCCCGTCGTCGGCGGGTTCGAAACGGTCTGCGGCGCGCTCGTGATCGCGGGCCTGTTCACGCGGCTCGCCGCCGTGCCGTTGTTCGTGATCATCAGCGTGGCCATCTGGACGACGAAGGTGCCGATGCTCGCGAGCCACGGGTTCTGGGCCATGGCACACGAGGCCCGCACCGACTGGTGCATGTGGCTCGGGTCGCTCTTCCTGATCCTCGTCGGCCCCGGCCCGTGGTCGATCGACGGTGGCCGCGGCGGCGGGCGCTCCACCTCCCGGCGCTAGCAGCCTGGCAGGGCGGCCGCCTGCCGGATCCCCTTCGCCAGCTGCGCCTCGTCGCGCGGGTCTCCCTTTTGTATATACCTTGACATGCATATGCGTTGAGGAGTATATCAAGAACGTGGAATCCGTCTTCGAGATCATCGCCGAGCCGAACCGCCGCGCGATACTGAGCCTCCTGGTCTCGTCCCAGCAGTCGGTGGGCGAGATCGAGCGCCAGCTGCGTATGCCCCAGCCGACCGTGTCAAAGCACCTGCGCGTGCTGCGCGAGGCCGGGTTCGTGGAGTCCACGGTGGACGCCCAGCGCCGCCTCTACCGGCTGACACCTGAGCCGCTCCAGGAGGTGGATGCCTGGCTGGCCCCGTTCCGCCGGTGCTGGTCGGCTCATGTGGATGCGCTCGAGCGCCACCTCGACCGCCTGGATCGATCGACGCCAGCGAAGCGGAAGGCCAGGGGAGGACGGCGCGGCCCGGCCGGCCGCGGTCACAGGAAAGGAACGAGATGACGCAACCATTGACAGAGGAGAACGCATCATGAAGATCAAGCTGACGAGTGTCTATGTGGACGACCAGGACAAGGCCCTCCGGTTCTACACGGACGTGCTGGGCTTTGCCAGGAAAGCCGATTTCAGTCAGGGCCCGTTTCGCTGGCTCACCGTGGCCTCGGCCGAGGAGCCGGACGGCACCGAGCTGCAGCTGGCACTGAACGACAACCCCGCGGCCAAGGCGTATCAGCAGGCCATCTTTCAACAGGGCCAGCCCGCGGCGATGTTCTTCACCGACGACGTGAAGGGCGATTACGAGCGGATCAGGACACGGGGCGGCGAGTTCACGATGCCGCCCACCGACGTGACCGCCTCGACCATTGCGATGCTGAAGGACACCTGCGGTAATCTCATTCAGCTCACCCAGCTGGCACGCCACTGATGCGCCATCATCAATCGACGCACGCCGGCGAAGAGGAAGGCATGGAGCAGGGGACGACCCCTCGCGAGCGTTACGCGCCGGGTCCGGCCAGCGGGGCACAGGTCCGAAAGGGCGGAGAGAAGTGGACGCTCATTCTCGTCCGGGACCTGCGCCACTCGCGGGAACGAGTCTGGCAGGCGCTGACCGACCCGGCGCATCTGCGCGAGTGGGCGCCCTTCGACGCCGATGGAGACCTGGGGACGGCCGGAAACACCGTGCGGCTCACCACCGTGGGAGCGCCCACGCGGCATGTGTCCGACACCACCGTGACGCGAGCCGACGCTCCCGAGGTGCTCGAGTACAACTGGGGCGGCTTCGACATGCGGTGGGAGCTCGAAGCCTCCGATGGCGGCACGCGCCTGACGCTGTGGACCAGCATCGACCGCCGCTTCATCTCGATGGGCGCCGCCGGGTGGCACATCTGCTTCGACGTGCTGGATCACCTGCTCGCCGGAACGCCCATCGGCCGCATGGTGGGTCCGGACGCGGTGAAGTTCGGGGGCTGGCGGCGATTGAATGCCGAGTACGCGCGGCAGTTCGGCGTCGAGCCCCCCGGTTCGCCCTCTCGCTCACGGACCTGAGCGCACCGGGGCGCCCTCGTGTGCAGCCCTCGTATGTAGCGCAGGCCTTCAGGCCTGCCCGCGTTCGCGTGTAGCGCAGGCCTTCAGGCCTGCCCGCGTTCACGTGCAGCGCAGGCCTTCAGGCCTGCCCGCGTTCACGTGTAGCGCAGGCCTTCAGGCCTGCCCACTCGATCGCTCCGGCAACAGCGGCTGTAGCGCCGAACTCCCAGGAGGAGCACATGAAGAAGGCGGACGCGAGCCCGGGCCAGGCGGCATCGGAGCTCATCTCGAAGAGAATCGTCGAGCTCGGGGGCTGGCGCGGGAAAGCTCTCGGCAGGATGCGCGCCCTCGTCCCGAAGAAGCTGAGGTAGCCTTCAGCGGTGCCACGCACGACCCACGACCAGCGAGTTCGTACGGCCCGCACGACCGGCCTGTTCTACCTTGCCCTCGCGATCACCGGGATGCTCGGGTTTCTGCTCGTCCGGCCGGCGTTGTTCGCGCCGGGCGCTCCTGCCGAGACGCTGGCTCACCTGGTCGAGCATGAGTGGCTCGCCCGGACCGGCATCGCCCTCGAGATGGGCATCGTCGTGACGCAGGCGCTGGCGGCGTTGTGGTTCTATCGCCTGTTCCGGCCGGTTGACGACTTCGCGGCCGGCGCGATTGCCGTCTTCGGCCTCGTCAACGCCATCACCGTGCTCGTCAGCTCCGCGATGCTGGCGACGGCGCTCCAGGTGGCGCTCCATCCGGTCGGGACCGGCGGCGGAGACGCGCAGCTCCTGTACCTCGTCAGCTCGAACCTGTGGAGCTCCGGCAACCTGTTCTTCGGGTTGTGGCTGATCCCGATGGGCTGGTGCGTGCGCCGGTCGCGGTGGATGCCGCCGGCGCTCGGCTGGATTCTGATCGCCGGCGGTGCGGGCTACGTCCTCCTGCCGTTCATCGCGCAGCTCGCACCCGACGCCGGCCCGGCGATCGCGCTGTTGCCCATGCTCGCGACGGTGGGTGAGTTCTGGATGATCGGCTACCTGCTGGTCCGGGGCGTGAGCCGCCACGCGGCGGAGGACGTCGCGCGATAGCGTACCGGAGGCAGCCCGAGCACCTAGCGTCCCTCATGCCGGTGACGTGCACGGATGCCCGGTCGACGCCTGGCTACGGCGCCGGATCCCGACTACGTCCAGGAGAGTCCCAGACCGAGCCGAGCGCCCACAGGCGCGCCCGCCGATCGGCTGGAGGTGTTTCGGGAAGAAGCTCGACATGGTCGAACGGCCGCGTCGGGTAGACGCGGTCGGTGACGACGGTCTCGCCGTCGTTGGCGAAGACTTCGACGACCGATCGGTCGAAGATGATCCGCACCGACACGCGGCCATCACGCCAGCGGACCGGCCCGGCGTGGCGACCTGGATAGCCGGCGGGCGCCCGCGCCGCGCGGGCTTCACGCCGGTCGACGAACACCTCGGGAACGGCCGGGTCGATTCCCACGACCACTTCTTCGCCATGGCCGTTGCTCAGCCGCAGGCCGGCCTGCCCCGAACCCCCGCGGTGTACCTCGAATCGGATGTCCGACGTCGGTGGAAGCCGCGCCGCCCCGGTGATCAGCATCGGATCGGCGCCCGTGCGGAGCGACTCGAGCTCCCGAACGGGCTCCTGGGTCAGCCGCAGGCCAGCGGGCAGGCGGCGGAGGCCCAGGACGCGCGGCACCGACTGGGCGCCTCGCCACCCAGGCGTGGGCTCGTCGTTGGCATACAGCCAGTTGCTGATCCACCCCATCCAGATGCGCCGTCCGTCGGAGGGCGGCAGGTTGGAGAACGACGTCGTGGCGTAGAAGTCCTTGCCGAAGTCCGCCCACAACGTCAGGTCGGACGGGTTGTCGTTCACGAAGCGCTCGCCGTCGAAGCGCCCGACGAAGTACTGCCCGCCCGAATCCGCCCTGGAAGGCGCCCGGGTTGATGTCGACGTCCAGGACCCAGCGCACCTCGTCACTCCCCTCGACCGGCAGGGGAAACAAATCCGGGCACTCCCACACGCCGCCGGTGGCCCCCTCAGGACCGAAGTCGCTGAGCGCGGACCAGTGCTTCAGATCGGACGATCCGAAGAAGCGGACCTTGTGCTGGTCGGCCAGCACCGTGACCATGATCCATCGCTTGGCGGGGGCGTACCAGAACACCTTCGGGTCGCGGAAGTTCTCGAGGCCGAGGTCGATCACCGGGTTGCCGGCGTACCGGGTCCATGTCCGGCCGCGGTCGTTGCTGAACGCGACGTTCTGGGTCTGCCGGCCGTGGCCGTCGCCGGTGTAGATGGCCACCAGGCACGACGGGTCGCGGTCCCGAGGGCGGCAGAGCCCGCTGGAGTTGGCCCGATCCACGACCACGCTGCCGGAGAACACCATGACGCCGGCCTCCTCGGCGAGCGCCACGGGGAGGTTCTGCCAGTGGAGCATGTCGGCGCTGACGGCGTGGCCCCAGCTCATGTGGCCCCAACGATTGCCAAAGGGATTGTGCTGGTAGAAGAGATGGTACTCGCCCTCGTAGAACACCAGTCCGTTCGGATCGTTCATGAAGTGGCGCGGCGGCGTGAAGTGAATCCGCGGGCGCAGCGGCTCGTGGTATAGCCCGCCGGGTGGCTGGGCGGCCCACACGAGGGCCGCGCAGCAGAGCACCGAGGCGCTCACGGTCGAACGGGCGATCCGCGACGACATGACGTGCCGGAGGGCTCATCATATCGCCGTCCGGAGTCCGGCTCATCACCCGGAGAGGCCTTACCCGTGTCGTCACACATCCGCTGGCTCGGCAGCCGCCATGAGCCTCGCTGACTGCTCGCGCGTTCCAACCACGGCCAGGCTGTCACCGCTGTTCAGACGAACGTCACCGCCGGGATTCGCCGTCAACGAGTGGCCGCGCTGAATGGCCACCACCGACACGCCGAACGTCGAGCGCACGGCGATCTCGGCGAGCGTGCGGCCGTCGAACGGGCTGTTCGAAGGAATCGTGATCCAGGCCAGCTCCACCGCGCGGGTGAGCGCGCGCACCGGGAGATCTGCGACTGCAGCCCGTTCGGGCGGGCCCGCCAGGTACCGCTCTCGCCGGATGCCGCTGGTCACCTGGAGGATGTCGATCGGCAGGAGGTTGAGGTGCACGAGCGCCAGGCGGGTCAACTCGATCGCCGCCTCGAATTCCGGCGACGCCACCTCGCGGATGCCCAGGGACTGCAGCGTGCGGACCGCTTCTGCGCCGTCCGCCCGGGCGATGACGGCGACCTCGGGCCGCAGTCCGCGCACGGCCTGCAGGATGCCGTGCGCATCCACGAAGGTCGGCACGGTCAGCACCACCGCGCGCGCATGTGCGAGCCCGGCGGCCTCGAGCACGGCCGGCTGCGCGGCGTCGCCGTACACCAGCGTCAATCCGCCCTCGCGCGCCGACTCGACCCGGCGGTAGTCCAGCTCGACGAGCACACATGGCCGTCCCGCGCGCGAGAGTGCTTCGCCGACGGTGCGCCCGACGCGCCCGGCCCCTGCGACGATCACGTGATCGGAGACGCCGCTGGCGGGGAAGTTGATGGTCTCCAGGGACTCTCGGCGCGGCGCGGACGCGAAGCGCCGGTAGATCACCGGCGCCAGGCCCGAGACGGCCGGGGTCAGGGCCATCGTGAGCACGGCCACCGCCAGCACCAGGGCGTACAGGTCCGCGTCCACGCCGCCGCTCGACCGGCCGACCCGGGCGAGGACGAAGGCGAACTCGCCCACCTGGAAGAGCGTGAGTCCCATCGCGAGGGGCACGATGCGCCGGTAGCCGAAGACGAGTGCCACGCCGGCCAGCACCAGCGCCTTGACCACGGTCACCGCCGCCGCGACCGACCCCACGAGCGCCAGCTCCCGCCAGAGAAACGCAGGATCGATCAGCATGCCGACGGAGACGAAGAACAGCATCCCGAAGAGATCGCGCAGCGGGACGATGTCGCTGAGCGCCTGATGGGCGTAGTCGGACTCGTTGACGACGAGACCGGCGACGAAGGCGCCGAGGGCCAGAGACAGGCCGGCACGCCACGCGGCGTAGCCGATGCCCAGGGCGAGGGCCGTCGTGGCGAGCAGGAACAGCTCGCGGGAGTTCCAGCGCGCCACCACGCGCATGAGCGGCGGCACGATCCGCGTCGCGGCCACGACGATCACCGCGAGCAGGGCGAACGCCCGGGCCGAGGCGAAGACGACCTCGAGGAGTCCTCCGCCGCTACTGCCCAGTCGCGGCAGCACGATCATCAACGGGACGACGGCAAGGTCCTGAACGACGAGGACGCCCAGCATGACCCGGCTCGACAGGGTGCCGATCCGGCCCTGGTTCTGCAGCGTCTTGAGCGCGACCATGGTGCTCGAGAGCGCCACCGCGGCGCCGAACCAGGCCGCCGCCAGCCAGGTCCAGCCGAGCAGGTGTCCGAGCCCGGCGCCGAAGGCCATGGTCAGCGCGAGCTGCAGCGCGCCGCCCGCGACCGCCACGGTCCGCACCGGCGTCAGATCGCGGAACGACACCTCGAGTCCGAGCGAGAAGAGGAGGAGGACGGCGCCCAGCTCGGCGATCTGCTCGAGCCCGTGGACCTGAGCGACGGTGAAGCCGCCGGTGAACGGGCCGACGACAACCCCAGCGAGCACGTACCCGACGAGCAGCGGCTGGCGGAGCAGCCGGGCCACGACGCCGCCGGCGAGGCCGGCGATCAGGACCAGCGTGGCGTCGGTCGCGACCTCCATGAAGGGAGAGGGTACACCGCATCAGACCGAACGGCGTCGGGCCAGCGCGGCAAATGCGCCGCCGCCGAAGCGGCGGGGCTCGCGGCCGACAACCGCCGCCCTCGGCGCAGGCCAGGCGGAGCGCGTCACCAGATCGGACGAAGACCGGCCGGAAGACGAACGCGCGAATTCCCTGCGATTTCCTGAAAAGCGCTGAACGACACGATTCGACAACAAGTTCCTGACGACGCTACGCTTGCGGGCATGAACTACTCGTAAAGCACGTGCATCGCCGTGCGGGCAGCGTCGAGTTCGCTGCTACCCCGGTGTTACCCCAGATTGCGAAACGCGGTGACGTTGACGCCGCGCAGGCCTCCGGGGAGATGGCCCTCGAAATCGCGCCTCCATGCGCTCGCGTTTCGCGCTTCCGCCCCTCGCACGAGTCCTACCCGGCTTGGAAACCAAACATGCCTACGGACTCGTGCTCGAAACGCTCACTCCTTCCGGCGCGATTTCGTACTGGCGCTCATCGGGCCACTCCCAAGTCGGCCCGCGCGTCGTCAACGCCACCGCCTGTCGGCCGTCGAGTCCATGATCGTGCGCGCTGCGGAACCGGCCAAGGGGCTCGCCTTCGCCGCGCGGCGCCCGAGCGAACGCCGAAGGCCGTTCGATGGGTTGGTGCGAGCAATGAAGTCGAAGAAGGGGATCGCGACGCCGAAAGCCGAACTGGATCTGATCCGCCTGCGCCTCGCACGCGCCAAAGAGGACTACGAACAATGGCGAAGAAATCGCCCATCGCCGTAACTCCCGGTTCCGGAAACGTGTTCGCCGACATTGGCGTTCGGGAGCCCGAAGAAGAGCTGGCGAAGGCGCAGCTTGCGAGCCGGATTCGCGACATCGTCCGGCAGCGTCGCCTGAGACAGGTCGCCGCCGCGACGATGCTGCACATCGATCAGCCGAAGGTCTCCGCGCTGCTGAACGGCCGCCTGGCGAGCTTCTCGAGCGAGCGCCTGATGCGGCTCCTGACGCGCCTCGGTCAGGACGTCGAGATCGTCGTCAAGACGACCCCTCGCAATCGGCAGCGCGGACGGATTCGTGTTGTCGAGGCGACCCATCCCTGAGCACGCGCCTGAAGCCGTTCCTGTCCGACAACCGGTCGCGGCCGCTGGTGTCATCCTCACAACAGCAAGAAGGCGGCGTGGATCCAACGCAGCTCTCTGGACCTACCTGTGTTGACGTCGGTGCCGGCTGCGACACGACGACGACCGCTCCTGCGACGACGTCGAGAGATTGCGCCGGCGGACCGCCGTCGCTTGGACCATCCCGGGCGGCGCCGGCGTTCGGTGCTGGGGCAGGCCATGCCTGCCCTCGTCACGCCCCCGTTTGGTACAATCGGCCTCCAAATGGCGAAGGCGAAACGAACCAGGCCGGCCAGGCGCGCCGCCGGTAAGACCGCGGAGGTCTACACCCATCCGGATCAGACCGTGGCGATGCGGCCGGAGGTGGGCACCCAGGCCCAGTTTCGCAAGAAGAAGCCGCCCGTCACGTACCGGTACGACTCGTCGCTCTCGCCGGCGCTCGACTGGGATGGGCAGAATGCGGCGCGCGAGCAGGGCGAGGCGCTCATTCGATCGATCCTCGATGCCCCGGACCTCGACGCCGCGAAGAACGCTGCCCGCGAACTGAGGTCGCTCTCGAAGCCGTTCCTGAACTGGGCCGGCAAGGCCGAGCGGCTGTCCTTCGACGTGCCGACGTTGCCGCTCTTCGTCCACGAGCGCCTCTCTACGAAAGCCATCGTCGAGACCCTCGTCAGCCACAAAACCGACAAGCAGGCGGACATGTTCGACCTGTTCGGCGACCCGCACCACTCGGTGACCGACCAGGTGCTGCGCGCGTACGAGCACGCCGACAAGTGGGTAAATCGCCTCATCCTCGGCGATTCGCTCGTCGTGATGAACTCGCTCCTGCACTACGAGCGGCTCGGTGGCCAGGTGCAGATGATCTACATCGACCCGCCGTATGGTGTGAAGTTCGGCAGCAACTTCCAGCCATTTGTGAGAAGGAAGCCAGATGGCTCCAGTGCCCGTGATGTGGTGCACGGAGACGACGAGGATTTGACGCGCGAGCCCGAAATGGTCAAGGCGTATCGGGATACGTGGGAGCTTGGGCTCCACTCGTACCTCACTTACATGCGCGACCGCCTCCTGCTCGCGCGTGAGTTGCTCACGTCGAGCGGAAGCGTGTTCGTGCAGATTTCTGATGAGAATCTCCAGCATGTGCGCGAGTTGATGGACGAGGTCTTCGGTGCAGAGAACTTTGTCAGCCAGGTTGCGTTCTTGAAGACCTCCGGATTCGAGACGAAGACGATTGCGACACTCAACGATAGCCTTCTCTGGTATGCGAGGGATTTTGAGCAAGTCAAAGTCAGGAAGCTATTCGAGAAGCAGGAGGTAGGACTGGGCGCAGGGAATGCCACCTGGGTTCTGCTATCCGACGGTACATATCGGGGCATTACAGTTGCGGAGGCGTCTGGCGCGTCTCCTTTACCCGAGGGTTCGAGGCCGTATCTACCTGACAACCTCGTTAGCCAAGGGGCAGCCGCTCAGCCGCAGCCGTTTGTGTTCGGTGGCAAGACCTACTTGCCGCCAGAAGGGTCTCATTGGAAGGCGAAGTACCCGGCGGGTCTTGAGCGCCTAGCTGCTGCGGGTCGGCTCCATGCGGCGAGGAACTCGATTCGGTATCGCCGCTTTGCGGATGACTTCCCCTTCCAAGAGCGCGGGAACGTTTGGACGGATACGAGGACAGGCAACTTCACGGATCCGAAGCTGTACGTGGTCCAGACCGCAACAAAGGTTGTGGAGCGCTGTCTTCTATTTGCCACTGACCCCGGCGATCTCGTCCTCGATCTCACGTGCGGCAGCGGAACGACAGCGTACGTCGCGGAGCAATGGGGCCGACGTTGGATGACGATCGACACGAGCCGCGTGCCGCTGACCCTCGCGCGCCAGCGGCTGCTTACAGCGACGTTCCCGTACTACGAGCTGAAGGAGCCGGCGCATGGCCCCGCGGGTGGTTTTGTCTACGAGCGCAAGCAGAACGGCAAGAGCGAAGAGATTGGCGGCATCGTTCCACATCTGAAGCTCGAGAACATTGCGAACGACGAGCCGCCGAAGGAAGAAGTGCTCGTTGATCGACCGGAGCGTGACGATAGGTTCATCCGCGTCACTGGGCCCTTTGTCGTCGAGGCGACGATTCCGACTCCAGTTGACTGGGAGGGCGACGGCGTTGAGGATTCGGGCGCCGAAGACGTGCAGACGTACGGGTCGTTCGTCGAACGCATGACCGAAGTGCTTCGGCGCTCGCCGATTCTGCACCTCGACGGCGGCAAGACCGTCGAGGTTGCCAACATCCGGCCGCCGGCCAAATCGCTGTCGCTCTCGGCCGAAGGCGTGGCGTTCCAGACCGAAGGCAAGTCGCGCGACTTGGCGACCGAGCCGAAGCCGGTCGCGTTTGTGTTCGGGCCAGAGAATGGGGCAGTCAGCGAGACGCTCGTCCACGAGGCCCTCAAGGAAGCGGGCCTCAAGAGTTACACGCACTTGTACGTGATTGGGTTCGCGATTCAGCCGCACGCGCGCCAGCTCGTGGACAACGCGTCGGCGATGGGCCTGCTGGCGGCGACCTATGTCCAGGCGACGCCAGACCTGATGATGGGCGACCTGCTGAAGAACATGCGGTCGAGCCAGATCTTCAGCGTGTGCGGCCTGCCGGAGATCAAGATTCACAACGCCAAACCAGCCGCAACAGGCGGGCTGCCGCGATTCGAAGTGGAACTCGTGGGTCTCGACACCTTCGATGCGACGACGATGGAGACCGACCACCGCGGCGGCGACGACGTGCCGTGCTGGATGCTGGACAGCGATTACAACAACCTGTGCTTCCGGGCGACGCAGGTCTTCTTTCCGCGCACGGGCGCATGGGAATCGCTCAAGAAGGCGCTGAAGGCCGATTACGACGAAGCCGTGTGGGACCATCTGGCGGGTGCCCGCAGTGCGCCGTTCGAGGCGGGCGAGCACAAGCAGTTTGCGGTCAAGGTGATCGACGACCGCGGCAACGAACTCCTGGTCGTGAAGGGGCTGGACTGACGATGGGTGAACGAGTCCTGACCAGGCTCGCCGGGCCGCTCGGTGCGTGGCCGAGTCTCGACTGACAGCGTGGACCCGATCTGGGAGGCCGTTCGGTTCGAGGCTGTCCTTAAAGCTGGGCGAACCAAGCCCTTGCTCATCCGAGTGCCAGCTGCGGAGCGGGGCATCGACGAAGCGCGAACGATTTGTGACAAAGGCCATTGGACTGCCCGAGGTGCATGGGTTTTCGCTGTGCCATGAGTTCGTCGGTGCGAAACTGGCGCGTCTCGCCGATCTTGACGCGCCTGATTCAGCCCTGGTCAATCTGGCGGAAGCGGAAGTAGTCGACGCGGCGCGCATCTACGTCTTCGACCTGTTTGTGCAGAACGCCGATCGGCGATCCGGGAGTCCGAACTGCGGCCGGGCCGGAGGGCGGATCGTGCCCTACGACTTCGAGAACGCCTTCGGATTCCGCTTCGCGCTCGCGCCGCCGGAGCCGTGGCGCGCGTCGGCGCTTGGCTTCACGGCGCAACATTTGTTCTATCGACAACTGCGGCAGCACGAGCGAAACTGGCCCGACATCTTCGCTCCATTCACCGCCCTGAAGCTGGCTGACCTGGTCGGCCTCTGTGGTACGCTGCCGGAAGCCTGGACTGCCATCGGCGCGGAGATCCTGGCCCACATCGAATCCGTGCTTGCGCATTGGCAGCAGTTTTCGCAAGAAGTCGCCGCCACGTTTGGAGATCCGCTATGACGTATCCGTACTCCTACGTCGTGCTTCAGCATGTACCCGATCCCGGTGCCGGCGAGGCACTCAACATCGGCGTCGTTGTCTACAGCCAGAAGGCGAGATTCCTCAAACTCCATGCGGACAGCCGATACGAGCGGCTCTCCCAGGCGTTCGCGAAGTTCGACGGCGCCGGTTTTCGACGGGCGATCGCGAATCTTCTTCTCGTATTCAGAGATGCAGAGAAGACGCTCCGCGATCAGCCACTCTTCGAGAGTGACCGGTCATTCGTCGATTGGCTCGGAGCGCTCGTGCCGGATCTCGGTGCCAGCGTGTCCTTCTCCGCGCCTCGGCACGGAATCACCTCCGATTTGGACGACGAGGTTGGCATCCTGTTCCATCGGATGGTTGAGTCGCAAAAGGGCGTGGCGATCGAACGGCCGAGACGAGACGACGAACAGGTATGGAAGGCGTGTGTGCCGCATCTCGCCGAGCCCGTCCGGCGCAATCTGATGGCGAAGTCGTTCAATACCTCGAGCGTCAAGATCGACTTTGAGCACGCGGTCAAGAATGGGCGCTGGCACGTCATCCAGCCGCTCTCGATGGATTTCAAGCGAGCCGAGTCGATGCAGCGGAAAGCGTCCGAGTGGGTCGGCACATCAGTCGGACTGAGTCAGGCACCGGATTTCGGCACGATCCTGTTCCTGCTCGGCAGGCCATCGACTGGGCATTCGAAAGCATTTCAACGCGCCAGGGCGCTGCTCGATCAGACACCGGCGCGGCACGAAATCATCAGCGAAGACGACACTGCCCGGCTGAACCGCCGGCTGCTGGATCTCCTCGAACACGGTGCCTGACGGGCCGCGACATCTGAGGGGCTGTTTTTCCACCAAGCGCCTGGAGCGTGAACTGGGATGAGCGACTTCGAGGTCCCCGAGGCCATCATTTGCTCGCCGTTCGAAGAGCCGGCGCATCACTGGCATCTCGTGGAGGGCGAGGCGCCGGTCAAGCGTCCCGGCCGGCGTCCCGCGCTCTACTACTACCCGGAGCCCTCCACTGAAGGTGACGCCTCTGCAGCTCCAAAAGGCACGGCGATCGAGCTGAGGCTCGTCAACCTGATTCGGGTGAGGCTCCAGCAGTGGCGCGACGCGGGCTATCCGGGGGTAACGGCGACGTCGCTCGAACTGCTCAGGTACTGGCGTCGGGACGGCCGCAGCTTCCGGTTCTTCTTCGCGCAGCTCGAAGCCGCCGAGACGATGATCTTTCTGAACGAGGCCAGGCGAGATTTCCTGCAGGGCATCGACATCCCGACCGACGAGCCGAGCGATCAGCAGAAGGCCGACCTTGGCTACAAAGCGTTCCGTCGGTACGCGTGCAAGATGGCGACCGGATCCGGCAAGACGACGGTGATGGGGATGATTGCGGCGTGGAGCATCCTCAACAAGGTCAACGACCGGGCGAACGCGCGCTACTCGGACGTGGTTCTCGTCGTCTGTCCGAATGTCACGATTCGCAGTCGGTTGGCCGAACTCGATCCGCGCCTTGGCGATGCAAGCCTGTATCGGAAGGCGGACCTCGTGCCGCCGCACCTGATGCCTGACCTTAGCCAAGGCCACGTTCTCGTCACGAACTGGCACGTGTTCGAGCCGCAGACGTCCCAGGCGGGCGGCGTCGGCGGCCGCGTGGTGAAGGCAGGTCGCAGCGAGACGGTGCCCGAGATCGTCCATATCGGTGCCAAGACGACGACAGCGCGTGGCAAGCGGTACCTGACGAAGGAGGAATACGTTCGGCAGGCGTCGCTCGGCCTCATCGAGGTGATCGACGAGGCGCTCGATCGGGACGGGAACGTGAAATCGGCGCGAGTGACGCGCGACCGATACGTGGAAAGCGACACGGCGCTCGTGAACCGGATCCTGGGGCGCGACGTGGGCGGCAAGCAGAACATCCTCGTCCTGAACGACGAGGCGCACCATGCGTATCGCATCCGACGAGAGGAGCCGGACGAGTCCGAAGTCGATCTACTCGGCGAAGAGAGCGAGGCCGACGACTTCTTCAAGGAAGCGACGGTCTGGGTCGACGGACTGGACCGCGTCAACAAGCTGCGTGGTATCAACTTCTGCCTGGATCTGTCGGCGACGCCGTACTTTCTCGGCCGCGTGGGCCAGGAAACGAACCGTCCGTTCCCGTGGGTGGTGAGCGACTTTGCGCTGACGGACGCCATCGAGTCGGGGCTCGTGAAGATCCCGCAGTTGGCGGTTCGCGACACGACCGGCGCGGAGATTCCAGGCTACTTCAACATCTGGCGCTGGATTCTGCCGCAGCTCACACCCGCGGAACGCGGGGGCAAGAAGGGCGCGCCGAAGCCGGAAGCGATTCTGAAGTGGGCGAATACGCCGATCTCGATGCTCGGCGGCCTGTGGGAACAACTGCGAGAGCTGTGGGAGCAGTCGGACGACCCGAGACCGCCGGTCTTCATCCTGGTCTGCAAGAACACCGCGATCGCGAAGGTCGTCTACGAATGGCTCGGCGAGAACAAGCCGCCGATGGGGATTCCGCCCTCGAAGATCGCCGGCTTTCGAAATGTCGACGGCCGGGTGAACACGATTCGCGTCGACTCACGGGTCGTGAGCGAGACCGACACCGGCCACGCGAAGACCGACGAAGCCCAGTGGATGCGGTTTACTCTCGACACAGTCGGCCGGACGGAATGGCCGCGCGACCAGCAGGGCCGGCCCATCTACCCGGAAGGCTTCGAGGAACTGGCCCGGAAGCGCGAACAGCCGCTGTATCCGCCCGGCCGCGACATCCGCTGCATCGTCTCCGTCGGGATGCTGACCGAAGGCTGGGACTGCAACACCGTCACCCACATTGTCGGTCTCCGGCCGTTCATGTCGCAGCTTCTGTGCGAGCAGGTGGTCGGCCGAGGGCTTCGGCGCCGCACGTACGAGCTTGGCGACAACGGCCTGATGACGGAAGAAGTCGCCAAGGTCTTCGGCGTGCCGTTTCAGGTCATCCCGTTCAAAGCGAACCCCACGGCGGCGCCCAAGCCGACGGAGAAGCGCCACCACGTGCACGCACTTCCCGGGCGTGCGGACCTGGAGATCAAGTTCCCCCGGGTTGAGGGGTATCGGCAGGCGATCCGCAATCGCGTCACGGTGAACTGGGATTCGGTTCCGCCGTTGTTCCTCGACCCATTCAAGATTCCGCCAGAGGTCGAGGTCAAGGCGTCGCTGCAGACGAATCACGGTCGGCCGTCGCTGAGCGGTCCGGGGAAGATCGACCGCGTCGATCTGAATCCGTTTCGCGCCGGGCGCCGAATTCAGGAGCTCGTGTTCGAGATGGCGCGGGACCTGACGCGCGAGTACGTGAACAGCGGGTCGTGCGAGGCGCCCGCGCATGTCCTGTTCCCTCAGGTCGTCCGGATCGTCCAGCAGTACATCGAGCAGAAGGTGACGCCGATCAAGCCGGCAGAGAAGCTCGACCTGTTCCTGTCGCCCTACTACGGCTGGGCGATCGAGCGCCTCGTCGAGTCGATCAGGCCGGACACGTCACAGGGTGAGGCGCCCGAGGTGCCGCGCTATGAGACCAGCCGCGGGCCCGGCTCGACCGCCGACGTGGACTACTGGACGAGCAAGGACGTCCGCGAGGTCGCGAAGAGCCATCTCAACTACGTCGTCGCCGACACCGGCAAGTGGGAGCAGCAGGCAGCCTACGTGCTCGACACCCACCCGGCCGTGGCGTCCTTCGCAAAGAACGCGGGTCTCGGCTTCGCCATTCCGTACCTCTACAACGGCCAGCCGCATGATTACGTGCCGGATTTCGTCGTGAACCTCGCCGGCGGTCCTGGCAGGTTCCTCATCCTCGAGACCAAAGGATTTGACGAGCTGGCGGAAGTGAAAGCGGCAGCCGCAGGGCGCTGGGTGGCCGCCGTCAACGCGGATGGGCGGTTTGGAGAGTGGCGGTACGCAATGGCTCGCAAGCTCGATGCCGTGCGAACTGCTCTGGACAAGGCGGACGAATGAACGAATCCGGACGGGTCTACCGTTCGACAAAAAGTCACTCAGGCCGACATCTGGCGCCATGGCGAGCTCGCCGTGTTCAGGGAATACGACAACCTACTGGTCGAGCCCGCGGGTAAAGGATTCCGACACTCCCGGGCGACACGATGATTCTTCGTCGCCCGCCGGTCGTGGCGACGTGTCGCAAGGCGGGTCGACGGGAGGCGTGGCGACGAACGGCTTTAGCTCGCGAACTGCTTGGCTGGCTTCGTACGCACACGGCTCGTTCGCTCCGCACGACGAACGTCCAGCGAGCCCACAGGCACATCACCATCAAGAACTCGGATGTTTCGCGGTGCCGCCGGGAGCTTCGAGCGCTGTGCCGACGCCACGGGCAGCGTCCGCGCCTGCGGAGGCCTGTTCAGGGCTCGCGATTGGCGCCACGATCGGAGCAACGTTCTGCGCGGAGTTGTTGACGGAGCCACCCGATCTGCTACCCCGGTGTTACCCGAAGCCCGATCGGCGCCGCGTCAGCAAATCGATCTTGCGTTTTACCGAGGAATTCTGGAGCCGGCGGTCAGACTTGAACTGACGACCTGCTGATTACGAATCAGCTGCTCTACCAACTGAGCTACGCCGGCCGGCTGGTGGGTGCCGCCCGCGCGCGGGCGACCAGACATCGTAGCACAGCCACCAGCCGCCATCCGGCGACCCGACCTCCGGCGCTGTGAGAGCCGCCCTGGCAGGCGGATCTGGCCGTGGTCGTTGCCTGTCGCGGCCCCGCGCAGTATCGTGGCTTCCACCCCAGCGGAGACTCGCCATGAATGCCCGCGAAGTGTCGTGCGCCGGAGCCGTGGCGCTCCTCGTGCTCGCAACCTCCTGCGGCGGTGACACCGCCACGTCCGAGGTCGCCGCACCTGCCGCCGAGGCCGCCGCCGCGGCAGCCACCCCGGCCCCGGCAGCCGACCAGGGCCGCCAACTCGCGGGGTTCAAGGTCTGCGAGTTCGTGCCAGCCGCCGACGTCGCGCACGCGCTCGGCGGCACGCCGGTACGCGAGAGCGGCCAGCCCGGGCAGACCTTCCAGGCCGACTGCATGTACAGCATCAAGGTCGGCCCCATCACCAAGACCGCGCAGATCTGGCTCTACCCGCCCACCCAGTTCGCCGCGATGAAGGAAACCGCCACCGGACCAATCGACGGGATCGGCGGCCTGGGCGACGATGCCTACGGCCTGAGCGACAGCGGGGTGTACCAGGTGGTCGTGCACAAGCCGGGGGACGTCACGCTGGACGCGCGGGCCGACACGCCCGCCCGCGCACGGGCCGTGGCCGACCTGGCGATGGCCAGGCTGACGTCCGAGCCGCCGCGGTGAGGCGTGGCGGACACGCAAGGTGCTGGGGGTGCTGAAGGTGCTGGGCGTGCTGAAGGGGCGATGCTGAACTGAAGTGCGCCGCCGATCGATCGTGGGCCATCGGCACTGCACGATCAGCACCCCGGCACTGCACGATCAGCACCCCGGCACTGCACGATCAGCACCCCGGCACTGCACGATCAGCACCCCGGCACCTTCGGCACCCTACCCTCGGCACCTCCAGCACCCTCAGCACCCTCAGCACCATCGTCAGGCGCCCCCAGCCCCGCCGGCGAGCGCCGCCCGCACCTCGTCCCACGCGAGCGTGCGCACCTTCGCGAAGCCCTCCACGTAACGGACCTCCTTCGGCGTGAAGACGAACAGCACGAAGTCGCCGAGCTCGAAGCGCGTCAGCGCCTCGGGAAAGCGCGCGACGTAGTGCGCGCCCAGGGCGCCGAACTCGTCCGAGCCGCGCGCCACCGGGCTCGCCTCCCCGTGCAGGCTCACCCGCGTCAGCAGGTGCGGATCGGCGTCGCCGCGATCCGGCCGCGTGATCGCGATCGACGCCGACGCGCTCGCGAGCAGCCCGCGCGTGTGATCCGCCAGCCCGCTCAGGAACATCAGGATGCGGCCGTCGGGCGCGACGGCATACGCCGTCATCGACGCCCGCGGCAGCCGCCCGCCCATGGGTGTCACGCGCAGGGTCGCCAGCGCCGCCCACCGCTCCGCCCGAATCAGCTCAGCCACCTCTCGACACAGCGCGTCCATGCCACGATCATCACGCTCGGCGCCGCCCGGCGCAAGCCAGTCCGTGGCGCGCGTGGTAGCATCTGCCCGGAGCGTACGGCCTGCGCGCCATCCGCGGCCATGTCCGATCACGACGGGAGATCCGGCGACCGCGAGCGCATGGTCGAGCGCCAGCTCGTCCCTCGCGGCATCCTGGACCGCAAGGTCCTCGACGCCATGCGCGACGTCCCGCGCCACCGCTTCATCGAGCCGCGCTTCGCGCACGAGGCCTACGCCGATCACCCGGTGCCGATCGGGCACGGCCAGACGATCTCCCAGCCGTTCATCGTCGCCTACATGGTGGAGCAGCTGCGCCTCGGGCCGGGCGCGCGGGCGCTCGAGGTCGGCACCGGCTGCGGCTACCAGACGGCGGTGCTCGCGCGCGTCGCGGGGGAGGTCTTCAGCGTCGAGATCCTCCCCGCGCTCGCCGAGCCCGCGCGCACGCTTCTGCGGGAGCTCGGCGTGACCAACGTGCACATCGCCATCCGGGACGGCCGCACTGGCTGGCCCGACCACGCGCCCTACGACGGCATCGTCGTGGCCGCCGCCGCCGAAGCGGTGCCGCAGGCGCTGGTCGAGCAGCTGAAGGTCGGCGGCCGGCTGATCATCCCGATCGGCACGGACTGGCAGATGCTGCACGTCATCACGCGCACGGCCGAGGGCACGCACGACGAATCGGTCATGGATGTCAGGTTCGTGGAGCTGAGGGAACCGTAACATTGACGATTGTCAATTGACGATTGACGATTGACGATTGAGGATTAAGGATTAAGGATTAAGGATTAAGGATGTCACGCTCCGTGGCCCGGCTCTTCAATCGTCAATCCTCAATCGTCAATCGTCAATCGTCAATCCTCAATCGTCAATGCGTAAGCTGGCGATCGTTTTCTGCGCCCTGCTCACGGCCTACAGCGTCTGGTGGGTGCACCTCGTCCGCCAGGAGCCGACCGCGGTGCTCGGCTTCGAGGGCCGGTACCACCCGATCGCCGAGGCCTTCGAGATCCTCAACGTCGCCCCGGACGGGCCGGCGGACAAGGCCGGTCTGAGGGCCGGCGATCGCATCGTGACGGCTGGCGGCCATTCGCTGGCGCGCCACGAGACGTTCCTCGCACTCCGTCGCGACGCGAGACCCGGGGTGGCGATCCGCCTGTCGGTCGCGCGCGGCACCGGGATCATCCAGACCGATCTCGTGCCGGAAGCACGTCCCGGACCTCCTCCCGGGATGAGCGGCTCGCTGCTGCAGACACTCGGCCTCGGACGTCTCGTCCTCGAAGTCCTCAGCTTCTACCCGCTGCCGTTCCTCGTCGTGGCCGTGACCGTGCTCCTGCAGCGGCCCGAGGACTGGCGCGCATGGCTGCTGGCGCTCGTGCTCGGCGGCTTCATCGCCTCGGCGCCGCTCGCCGAGTTCGAGTACCGGATCCCGGAGGCGCTGCGCGGGCCGATGTTCGCCTTCTGGATCCTGCTCAGACTCCCGCTGGCCGGGCTGACCTACGCGTTCTTCGCCGTGTTTCCGGCTCACTCCCCGCTGGATCGGCGTGTGCCCTGGCTGAAGTGGGTGGCCGTCAGCCTGGCGACGGTTCTGGCCCTGCCGATGGCGGCGGCGGTCATCCTGGAACACGGTTCGGTCGCGATCTGGTGGCTCGCGGACCGGTTCAAGGATTCCGCGGCGGTCGTGACCGACGCCTTCAGCGTCTACAACCTCGGGTTCCTCCTCCTGGCGATGGTGTCGCTGGCGCTGAACGCCTTCGGGCCGCCCGACGTGCGGCGCAAGACCCGGGTGATCCTGTTCGGCATGCTCGTCGGCACGGTGCCGGTGATCACCCTGCAGGTCCTGATCTCGCTCGGCCTGCCGCCGCAGACGGTGCCGTTCGGGATCTGGGCCGTGTCGTTCATCGCCCTGTTCGCCATCCCCCTGTCGCTCGGCTACGCCGTCGTCAAGCACCGGGCGATGGAGATCCCCGTGCTGCTCCGCCGCAGCGCGCGGTACGTGCTGGTGCGCCGCGGCCTCGTCACGCTCGCGGTCGTGTCGGGCCTGGCCATGACGCTCGGCTTCGCCCACATCGTGAACCTGGTGACCGACGTGCCCGCCAGCCAGCTGTCCACGGGACTGATCGCCGGGTCGATCTTCGGCGGCGTGCTCGCGCTCGTCGGCCAGAAGGCGTGGCAGCCGGCGGCCGAGCGCATCGACCGCGCGTTCTTCCGCGGGTCGTACGACGCGAGGCGGCTGCTCGAGACGCTGGCGGACCAGTCGCGCGTCGCCACCGACCGCGCGAGCCTGGCCGAGCTGATCGACCAGTCGATGGTGCAGGCGCTGCACCCGAAGACGCTGCTCGTGTTCCTCCGCGGCGTGGACGACTGGAGGTTCGAGGCCGCCGCGCACGAGGGCCTGTCGGGCGGGGAGGCCGTGCTGCCCGCCACGCCGGCGCAGCTCGCCGAGATCGCGCGGCGCGGCCGGCCCGTGTTGATCGATCCGGCGCAGCTGGCGCCGGGCGGCGTCTGGGCCTCCTTCGCGCGGCTCGCGCCGGAGGCCATCGTGCCGATGGTCGGCCGCTCGGCCCGGATTGAAGGGCTGCTCGTGCTCGGCCCGCGGCTGTCGGAGGAGCCGTACTCGGGGGAAGACGTGCAGCTGCTGGCCTCGGTCGGCACGCAGGCCGGCCTGGCGCTCGAGAACATCCGGCTCGCCGAGGCGATCGCGTCGCGGCTCGAGGCCGAGCGGCGGGCCACTCACGAGCTCGAGATCGCCCGCGACGTGCAGGCAAAGCTCCTGCCGCAGGATCGGCCGCCGGTGGCGACGCTCGACTACGCCGGCGCCTGCCTGCAGGCGCGCGTGGTCGGGGGCGACTTCTTCGACTTCGTCTCCGTGGGGCCGCACCAGATCGGGCTGGTGCTGGCCGACATCTCGGGCAAGGGCATCTCGGCGGCGCTGCTCATGGCCAGCCTGCAGGCGAACCTCCGTGCGCTCTACTCACAGGCGTCCACCGGCATGGGCGACCTGCTGTGCTCGGTGAACCGCGTCTTCTACGACACCACCGCGCCCAATCACTACGCGACGCTCTTCTTCGGGCTCTACGACGCCGAGTCCCGCGAACTGCGGTACGCCAACTGCGGGCACCTGCCGCCCCTCGTGCTGCGCGCGTCGGGGAGCGTCGAGCGGCTCGACGTCACCGCCGGCGTCATTGGCCTCTTCACGCCGTGGACCTGCGACACCCGGACGGTCACGCTCGAGCCGGACGACCTCCTGGTCGTGTTCACCGACGGCGTCACCGAGGCCACCTCGGACGTGGACGAGGAGTTCGGCGAGGAGCGCCTGCTGGACGCGCTTCGCGCGCACCGCGCCGAGCCGGCGATCACGCTGCTGCAGTCGATCGTCAACGAGGTGCTCGTCCACAGCGGACGGGAACAGTTCGACGACCTCACGCTCATCGTCGCCCGGGGGAGATAGCGCCATGCGCCGGACACGGATCGGGACCGCGGCGGCACTCGCGGCCGTGTGCGCCGCATGGGCGGTCATCGGGCGGGCCGGTCAGGACGCGGCGCCGGTCGTCTTCGACATCCAGGACGTCATGATTCCGATGCGCGACGGCGTGAAGCTGCACACGGTCGTCTACACGCCGCGGGGCCGCGTGGAGCGGCTGCCCATCCTGTTCCGGCGGACGCCGTACGGCACGCCGGACGACCCGGCCAGCGTGGCCCGGCGGTACGCCGACCTCGCCCGGGACGGCTACATCTTCGCCGTCCAGGACATCCGCGGCCGCTACAGGTCGGAGGGCACCTTCGTCATGCAGCGTCCGCTGCTGGCCGACGGCGCGGCAGGCATCGACGAAGGCACGGACGCCTGGGACTCGATCGACTGGATGGTGACGCACGTGGACGGCAGCAACGGACGCGTCGGCATACTCGGCGTGTCCTACGACGGGTGGACGGCGGCCATGGCGCTCGTGCACCCGCACCCGGCGCTGCGCGCGGCGTCGCCGCAGGCCTCGCCCGCCGACATGTGGATGGGCGACGACTTTCACCACCAGGGCGCGTTCCGTCTGAGCTACGGGTTCGAGTACGCGGCGATGATGGAAACGTCGAAGGAGAACGAGCACTTCACGTTCGATCGCTACGACACCTACGACTGGTACCTGGCGCTGGGCTCGCTCGCCAACGTCAACGCACGGGTCCTCCACGGCCGGATCCCGTCCTGGAACGACTTCGTCGCGCACCCGGACTACGACGCGTTCTGGCGCCGCCAGACCCTGCTGCCGCGCCTCGGGCGCCTCACGGTGCCGACGCTGAACGTCGCGGGCTGGTGGGATCAGGAGGACTTCCGCGGCCCCCTCGCGATCTACGACGCCTTCGAGCGCGACGACCGCGCCGGCCTCAACTTCCTGGTGGTCGGGCCGTGGAATCACGGCGGCTGGAACGGCGAGGGCCGGTCGCTCGGCGCGATCGGCTTCGGCAGCTCCACCGGCGAGTACTTCAGGGCGGCGCTCCAGGCCGCCTTCTTCGCGCACTACCTGAAGGACCGCGGCGACAACCCGGTCAGGGAGGCGGCGACCTTCGAGGCGGGCGCCAACCAGTGGCGCCAGTGGCGCACCTGGCCGCCGACGGGACAGACCACGGACCGCCCGCTGTACGTGCACGCCGCCGGCGAGCTGTCGTTCGACCCGCCGGCGGATCCGGCAGCGCCGTCGGCGGCCTCCGACAGCTTCGTGTCCGACCCGGCGCACCCCGTCCCGTACCGGCACCGGCCCATCCAGGCGACGTACTTTCCGGGCGGCTCCGGCTGGTACACCTGGCAGGCCGAGGACCAGCGCTTCGTGGACGATCGTCCGGACGTCCTCAGCTGGGAGAGCGCGCCGCTCGACGAGGACCTCACGATTGCCGGCCGCCTGTCGGCGCGGCTGTTCGCCTCGACGACAGGATCGGATGCCGACTGGGTCGTGAAGCTGATCGACGTCTATCCCGAGCGCTATCCCGAGGACTGGACTCTGGCGGGCTACCAGCTGATGGTCGCCGCCGACGTGCTGCGAGGCCGGTATCGTGAGAGCTTCGCGCATCCGGCTGCGATCACCCCGGAGGCCGTACTGCCGTACACGGTGGATCTGCACGAGCAGGACTACTGCTTCCGCGCCGGCCACCGCCTCATGGTGCAGATCCAGAGCACCTGGTTCCCGATCATCGACCGGAACCCGCAGACGTTCGTCCCGAACATCTTCCTCGCCCGTCCGGAGGACTTCCGCGCCGCGACCCATCGCATCTGGCACACGAAGGCGTGTCCGACGGCCGTCGTCCTGCCGGTGGTGGATTTTCACATGTAGCGCAGACCTTCAGGTCTGCCTGTGCTGGCAGGCCTGAAGGCCTGCGCTACACATGGCTCAGGTCTGTCCCTGCATATGGCTGAAGCCCCCGCTCCTGCCCGGAACTTGTTTCTGCCTGCCGAGGTGGCCTATAGTCCGTCCCTTGCGGATGAGGTCTGACCAATCAGGACGGCGCGGCACGGCGCACCGTCCGCGCCGGCGATCTTGAGGGGCAGGGCCACGAGCGTGTAGTCGCCGGGGGCGACCCCGCTCAGGTCCAGGCCTTCGACGATGGCGACGCCGGCGCCGAGCAGCGTCTTGTGCACGGGCGCGCCGTCCACGTGGAAGCCCTCGACCGACAAGTAGTCCACCCCCACGGTCCGGATGCCGGCCTCGACCAGCAGCTCGGCGGCCGATTGATCGAGGTGGATGAACTCTCGGTCGAACGGCTCGAGGGCCTCGAGCCGGCCGGAGTTGCGGGTCTTGAGCAGGACGGCGGGCGTGCCCGTCAGCCGACCCTCGAGGTCGGCGCGGGACACGGCCCGAGCCACGGCGGTCAGGTCGAGGACGCGCGCCGGCGTCAGGAAGCGATCGAGCGGGAGGGCCTCGACCGTCTGCTCGCTCATTCCGAAGTGCCAGGGCGCGTCCACGTGCGTCCCGTTGTGCACGCCGGTGACGATGCGCGAGACGTTGACGGCGGCGCCGTCGGCCATCCGGTGCACGGCGTCGAGGCGCCAGTGATCCTCGCCGGGCCAGGCGGCCAGGCCGTCCCGCAGGGTCACGCTGATGTCGATGATGTGCATGGAGGTCAGGCGGTCATGAACAAGCAACGGCTCTTCCTCGCGAGCTGCGTCGCGCTCATCGCCACGGCGATGTCGTTTGCCATCCGCGGCGACATCATGGGGGATTTCGAGACGATTTTCCAGTTGAACAAGACCAACGTCGGCTGGATTGCCGGGGCGGCATTCTGGGGCTTCGGGCTGTCGATCTTCATCGGCGGGCCGCTCTGCGACGTGCTCGGCATGGGCACCATCCTCCGGCTGGCGGCCGCGGGCCACATCGGCGGGACCATCCTGACCATCTTCGCGCCCGACTTCACGGTGCTGTTCGCGGCCACGGTGATCATCGGCATCGCCAACGGCCTGGTCGAGGCCGCGGTGAATCCGCTGGTCGCCACGATCTTCGACAAGGACAAGACGGCCAAGCTGACCGCGCTCCACGCCTGGTTCCCCGGCGGCATCGTTATCGGCGGCGTGCTGTCGTTCCTGTTCACCCAGATCGGCCTCGGGTGGCAGGCCAAGATGCTGATGCTGCTGGTGCCGTCGGTCATCTACACGTTCCTGTTCCTCGGCCAGACGTTCCCGCCCACCGAGCGCGCGGCAGCCGGCGTGCCGTTCGGCGACATGTTCACGGAGATGGCCCGGCCGCTGTTCCTCGTCATCTGGGTGGCGATGTGCCTCACGGCCGCCACCGAGCTCGGGCCCGGGCAGTGGTACGCGAACGTCTTCAACGAGGTGATGCACAGCTCGGCGCGCGCCGGCATCCTCGTCCTCGTCTGGGTGAACGGCATCATGTACCTGATGCGGCAGTTCGGCGGCCGGATCTCGCATCGCGTCTCGCCGATCGCGCTGATTGCCGTGACCGCCATCTCCGCAGCGGCCGGCCTCTACCTGTTCAGCGCGGCGCAGACCACGGTCGCGGCCTTCGCGGCGGCGGCGCTGCTCGCCATCGGCACCGCCTTCTGGTGGCCGACGATGCTGGGGATCACGTCGGAGCGGTTCCCGCGGACCGGCGCGCTGGGACTGGCGATCATCGGCGGCACCGGCAGCTTCGCCACCGCGATCGCGGGCCCGGTCATGGGCCGGCTCAACGACGTCTACGGCCCGCGCGAGATGCTGGCCATCTGGGCCATCCTGCCCGTCACGCTGATCGTCATCTTCGGCGCGATCTACCTGCGCGACAAGGCGGCCGGCGGCTACCGGGTGGAGCAGATATAGGACTGTATCGGCGACGTGCTGGGTGCTGGGTGCCGGGTTGCTGGGTGCGGTGCGGGGTGCCGGGTGCTGGGTGCGGTGCCGGGGGCTGGGTGCTGGGTGCGGTGCCGGGGGCTGGGTGCTGGGTGCGGTGCCGGGTGCGGTGCGGGCTGCCGGGTGCTGGGTACGGTGCCTGGTGCCGGGTGCGGCTGCCCAGATGATCGTAGCGGAGGGTGTCAGGAATTTTGTGTGTGGGGCATAACATGAGGAGTGTTCATGTCCCGCAAACCGAAGTCGTCCACGTCTGAGGCGCCGCTGGCGCCGATTCCTTCCGAAATTCTCGATCAATTCGTCGGCCAGGGACCGCTGACGCCTGAGGAGCTCGATGCGGTGGTGCGGCGGTTCAAGAAGGCCATCATCGAGCGGGCGCTCGGCGGCGAGCTGACGCACCACTTGGGATACGCCCGCGGTGGGGATCGGCCCGACGACACGACGAATCATCGCAATGGGACGAGCGGGAAGACGGTGCTGACCGACGATGGTCCGTTGGCGCTCGCCGTCCCCCGCGACCGCGCCGGCACCTTCGGGCCACGCCTGATCGGGAAGCACGAGCGCCGCTTCACCGGATTCGACGACAAAGTGATCGCGCTGTACGCCCGCGGCCTGACGGTCCGCGAGATTCAGGCGTTTCTCGGCGAGATGTACGGCGTCGAGGTTTCGCCGGATCTCATCAGCACCGTCACGGACGCGGTGGTGGCCGAGGTGACGGCCTGGCAGGCGCGCCCGCTCGAGCTGATGTATCCGGTCGTCTTCTTCGATGCCCTCCGCGTGAAGATTCGCGACGAAGCGGTCGTCCGCAGCAAGGCCGTCTATCTGGCCCTCGCCGTCTTGCCGGATGGCACGCGCGACGTCCTCGGGATCTGGATCGAGCAGACCGAAGGCGCGAAGTTCTGGATGAAGGTCTTCACGGACCTGCGGACGCGTGGCTGTCAGGACATCCTGATCGCGGTGACGGACGGCCTCAAGGGCATGAGCGAGGCGCTGGCGGCCGTCTATCCGGCGACGACGCTGCAGACCTGCATCGTCCATCTGCTGCGCAACAGTTTGGACTTTGCGAATTGGAAAGAGCGCAAGCCGCTGGCCGCGGCGCTGCGGCCGATCTACACCGCGGCGAGCGCGGACGCGGCGCTCCTGGTGCTCGACGCGTTCGAGCGCGGCCCGTGGGGCGTGCGCTTTCCGACGGTCGTCGCGGCCTGGCGCCGCGCGTGGACACACGTGATTCCGTTTTTCGCCTTCCCGCCCGAAGTGCGTCGCGTCATCTACACGACGAATGCCCTCGAGAGCGTACATGCGCGCCTGCGCAAGATCATCAAAACTCGCGGGCATTTCCCGAACGACGAGGCGGCGACCAAGCTGATTTGGCTGGCGCTGCGTAACATCACCGCGACCTGGGTGCGCGGCGCCCGGACGTGGAAAGACGCCATGAATCAATTCGCGATTCTCTACGGGGATCGCTTCACGGCGCCGAACGCGTAGAATGGCGGCGAAGAGCGCATGGACGCTGCCGTCCCTCTGGACGTCAAGAACGCGCCCACAGGGACTTGGAAAACCGCTGGAGAACGCGGTTTTCCACAGCGCCCACACGCATCGTTGTCATACTGGAAGGAAGATCAGAGAAACGCCTCACACACAAAATTCCTGACACTCCCCCGCAAAACGATGCATCCGGGCCCTCAGCACCTCGGGCGAAGGTCAACCCGCATCGGACTTGGCACCGGGCACGCAGCACCTCGGGCGAGGTCAGCCCGCAGCGGACCTGGCACCCGGCACCTCGCGGCGAGGTCAGCCCGCAGCGGCCCTGGCACCCGGCACCTCGCGGCGAAGTCAGCCCGCAGCGGACCTGGCACCCGGCACCTCGCGGCGAAGGCAGCCCGCATCGGACCTGGCACCCGGCACCTCGCGGCGAAGTCAGCCCGCAGCGGGCCTGCACCCGGCACCTCGCGGCGAAGTCAGCCCGCAGCGGGCCTGGCACCCGGCACCTCGCGGCGAAGTCGGCCCGCAGCGGACCTGGCACCCGGCACCTCGCGGCGAAGTCAGCCCGCAGCGGGCCTGGCACCCGGCACCTCGCGGCGAAGTCAGCCCGCATCGGCGCTGGCACCCGGCACCTCGCGACGAGTTCAGCCCGCATCGGCCCTGGCACCCGGCACCTCGCGACGAGGTCAGCCCGCAGCGGCCCTGGCACCCGGCACCTCGCGGCGAGGTCAGCCCGCAGCGGCCCTGGCACCCGGCACCTCGCGACGAGGTCAGCCCGCAGCGGCCCTGGCACCCGGCACCTCGCGACGAGGTCAGCCCGCAGCGGCCCTGGCACCCGGCACCTCGCGGCGAAGTCAGCCCGCAGCGGACCTGTCACCCGGCACCTCGCGGCGAAGTCGGCCCGCATCGGCCCTGGCACCCGGCACCTCGCGGCGAAGTCGGCCCGCATCGGCCCTGGCACCCGGCACCTCGCGACGAGTTCGGCCCGCAGCGGACCTGTCACCCGGCACCTCGCGGCGAAGTCGGCCCGCATCGGCCCTGGCACCCGGCACCTCGCGAGCCCGCAGCGATGTCACCCGGCCCTCGCAGCGAAGTCGCGCACGACCTGGCACCCGGCACCTCGCGGCGAAGTCGGCCCGCAGCGGCCCTGGCACCCGGCACCTCGCGGCGAAGTCGGCCCGCAGCGGCCCTGGCACCCGGCACCTCGCGGCGAAGTCAGCCCGCAGCGGCCCTGGCACCCGGCACCTCGCGGCGAAGTCGGCCCGCATCGGCCCTGGCACCCGGCACCTCGCGACGAGGTCAGCCCGCATCGGACCTGGCACCCGGCACCTCGCGGCGAAGTCGGCCCGCATCGGCCCTGGCACCCGGCACCTCGCGACGAGTTCAGCCCGCATCGGACCTGGCACCCGGCACCTCGGCGAAGCCTGCCCGCACCGCACCCAGCACCCAGCACCCCGCACCCGGCACTTCGCTTCTGTTAGTCTTTTCCGATGCCTTTTCCCGATTCTCCGTCGTATCCCATCGTCCAAATCTCCCTCGACCTGACCGACATTGCGGAAGCGATCGCGATGGCGGAGGTTGCGGTGTCGGCCGGCGTGGACTGGCTGGAGGCGGGCACGCCGCTGCTGCTGGCCGAGGGCCTGCGCGCCGTCGAGACGCTGCACATCCGGTTTCCGAGCCACCCGATCGTCGCCGACCTGAAGACGATGGACGGCGGCTACCTGGAAGCGGAGATGATGGCCAAGGCCGGCGCCAGCTTCGTCGTGGTCATGGGCCGCGCGCACGAGGCCACGGTCCGGCGCGTCATCGACGCGGCACGGCAGTACGACATCAAGGTGATGGGCGACAACCTCGCTGCCGACGACCGGGTCGCCAATGCGAAGTGGCTCGAGTCGCTGGGCGTGGACTTCGTGATCCACCACATCGGGTACGATGAGCGGCGGCTCGTGAAGGGCCTGAGCCCGATGGACGAGCTCGACGAAGTGGTCGAGGCCGTCGCGGTGCCGGTGCAGGCGGTGGGCGGGCTCTCCATCCGCCAGGCCATCGAGTGCCCCGCCCACGGCGCCCCTCTCGTGGTGCTGGGCGCACCGCTGGTCATCGACGCCGACGACTTCCGGCCCGCGAGCACGAATCTGCACGACGTGCTGAGCGAGATTTGCGCGGAAATCCGCAAGACATCGTTCAAGCGGCCGACGTCCTGGAACACGAAGCGCACGAAGGACTGAACACGAAGGACACAAAGAACACGAAGGACACAAAGAACACAAAGAACACAAAGAATACGAAGGACACAAGCCTTCGTGCGGAGCACTTCGGCGGACCACCGTAGCCTTGGCGGAGGTGGTCAGTTCGGCCAGAACCGAGAGCCGCGAACCAGGGAACCGGATGAGAACCCAGCAAGCCGTCGTGCAGTACGCGCTCACGCCCATGGCCGTCGAGCTTCGTGAGGTCCCCGTGCCCGCCATCGGGCCGGACGACGTCCTGCTGGCGGTCGGCGCGGTGTCGGTCTGCGGATCCGACGTGCACCAGGCCTATGCCACGCACTCGTGGCCGGTGAACGTCCCGGTGACGCTCGGGCACGAGTTCGGCGGCACGATTGCGGCGCTCGGCAACAGCGTCCGCGGCTTCCGCGAGGGCGACCGCGTCGTCAGCGAGACGGCGGCGGTGATCTGCGGCAACTGCCTCATGTGCCGGAGCGGCCGCTACAACCTGTGCCCCTCGCGGAAGGGCTTCGGCTACGGCGTGGACGGCGCCATGGCGGACTTCGTCAAGGTGCCGGCCCGCTGCCTGCACGCCGTGCCCGACTCGCTGTCGTTCGAGATCGCGTGTCTCACCGAGCCGCACTCGGTGGCCTACAACGCGATGTGCGTGAACGCGACGATCCGCCCGGGCGACGCCGTGGTCGTGCTCGGCCCCGGGCCCATCGGCCTGCTCTGCGCGCGCATGGCGGCGCTCTCGGGCGCCAACCCGCTCATCGTCGCCGGCCTCACGGCCGACGCGACCCGGCTTGCCACCGCCCGCGAGCTCGGCGCCACGCACACGGTGAACGTCCAGGCCCAGGCGCTGGACGAGGTCGTCCGCGACCTCTCACCGCTCGGCGCCGACGTGGTGTGCGATGCGTCGGGTGCGAGCCGGCCGCTCGACGTCGCGCTCGCGCTGGCGCGGCCCGACGGGCAGGTGGTCAAGGTCGGCTGGTCGCCCGACAAGGTGCCGGTGGACCTGAACCCGCTCGTGCAGAAGAACGTGCGGCTGCAGGGCTCGTTCAGCCACAACTACCCGATCTGGGAACGGGTCATTCACCTGCTCGACGCCGGCCTCACGCGGGCCGACCTCATCGTGGGTCTCACGCGCGGCCTGCCCGGCTGGCACGAGGCGTTCGACGCGATGCACAGCGGCGCGGTGATCAAGTCAGTCCTGGTGCCCGGCCAATCGTAAGCGCCCATGGCACCGCTCGCCGGCCGCATCGCCCTGGTCACGGGATCCACGTCCGGCATTGGACGGGGGATCGCGGTCCGCCTGGCCGCCGAAGGCGCGCGGGTCGTCGTGCACGGGCGCGACGAGGCGGGCGCCCGCCAGACGCTGGCCGCGATTGCCGACGCCGGCGGGGAGGCCGACTGGCACCGGGCCGATCTGGCCGATGCCGAGGCATGCCATCGCCTGATCGGATTTGCGGCGGATCGCTTCGGCGGCCTCGACGTCCTCGTCAACAATGCGGCCCTGACGACGCGCGGCGACATCGAGCACGTGGGGCTCGAGGTGGTGGACACCATCCTGGCGGTGAACCTCCGGGCGCCGCTCCTGCTGATCCAGGGCGCCGTCCCGCTCCTGAAGGCCCGGGGCGGCGGATCGATCGTGAACATCGGGTCGGTCAACGCGTACATCGGCGAGCCGAAGCTGTGCCCGTACGCGGTGTCGAAGGGCGGCCTGATGACGCTCACGAAGAACGCCGCCGCGTCCCTGAATCGCTACCGGATCCGCGTGAACCAGATCAACGTCGGGTGGACGCTGACCGAAGGCGAGGACCGCGTGAAGCGGCTGGAAGGCAAGGGCGACGAATGGCTGGACGAGGCCGTCCGGACCCGGCCCTGGGGCCGCCTGCTGACGCCCGGAGACGTCGCGCACGCGGTCTTCTATTTTGCCTCCGACCAGAGCGAGCTCGTCACCGGCGCGGTGATGGACCTGGAGCAGTATCCCGTCGGCGCCCCCCCCAACTGGTAGGTGTCTTCCAAATCGTCAATCGTCAATCGTCAATCGTCAATGATCAATGCCAAGAATCTCCGTGTTCCCCAAGTGCTACTTCGACGAGCTCGTGCGCGGCGAGCGCGACTACGTCGGCTGGATCCGCGACGCGGCCACGCTCGGCGGGGAAGGCGTCGAGCATTACGACGAGTTCTTCCCGAGCTACGGGGAAGCCGACGTCGCGCCGGTGATGGACGCGATGCGGGAGACCGGGCAGATCTCCTCGATGCTGTGCTTCTCGCCCGATTTCACGCACCCGGATCCGGACGAGCGCCGGCGGCAGGTGGAGCGGCAGAAGCGCGCCATCGACCTCAGCGTCCGCATCGGCGCGCGGTATTGCCGCACGCTGAGCGGCCAGAAGTATCCCGGGCTGTCGATCGAGGAGGGCGTCGCCCGGGCGGCGGCGTGCATCAAGGCGTCGCTCGAGTACGCGGCCAGGCACGACGTGATCCTCTGCCTCGAGAATCACTACAAGGTGGGTGAGTGGCGCTATCCCGAGTTCGCCCAGCAGGAGGAGCCGTTCCTGGCGCTCCTGGACGAGGTGGGCGAGCCGACGCACTTCGGCGTCCAGTACGATCCCTCGAACGCGCTCGTCGGCGGCTTCGATCCAATTGCCTTCCTCGAGAAGGTCAAGCACCGCGTGGTCACCGTGCACGCTTCCGACCGGTTTCTCGTGCCGGGAACGACAATCGAGGAGATCCGGCTGGCGGACGGCACCGTCGGGTACCCCGACAAGCTGCGGCACGGCGAAACGGGCCAGGGGACGAACGACTACGACGCGATCTTCCGCATCCTGCACGGCGTGGGCTTCGACGGGTGGATTTCGGTCGAGGACGGGATGAACGGCCTGGACGAACTGGCCCGATCGGTGGCGTTCCTGAAGGCCAAGCGCGCGCAGTATTACGGCGCGTGATTCGTGCGCGCGCCCAGATTGATTCACGGGATTCGCGTCGCGCTGTCACGCCGCAGACCGAAGTCGCGGGACCGGCGCCGGCCGCTGCAGGCGGCCGCCCTTCACGTCGCAGCTGTGCCGCTACGTCGGTCCCGCGACAATCTCCTGAATCAATCCCTGTAATCACCGTAATCTCGTTCCTCTCCCCTCATCGGATCCGCGACAGGGCTGAATCTGCGTAATCCCCGCCGGCAATCGATTCTTCCGATCCAGCGGCCGTTCAGGTACCATGGATGGTTTAGGGTCCTCGTCGGGGGCCCTGCCGGGTCGCTGTCATGCCGGAGACCACGTCCGCTGTGAACCAGCTCGTCGTCCGCGGCGCCCGCACCCACAACCTCAAAGACGTCGACGTCACGCTCCCGATCGGGGCGCTCGTGATCGTCACCGGCGTCAGCGGGTCGGGCAAGTCGTCGCTCGCCTTCGACACGATCTACGCCGAGGGCCAGCGGCGCTATGTCGAGTCGCTGTCGGCCTACGCCCGGCAGTTCCTCGAGCGGATGGAGAAGCCCGACGTGGACGCGATCGACGGCATCTGCCCCGCCATCGCGATCCGCCAGAAGAACAGCATCCGGAACCCCCGCTCCACCGTCGGCACGACCACCGAGATCCACGACTACATGCGCCTGCTCTGGGCCCGGATCGGCCGCACGTTCTGCCGATCCTGCGGTGCCGAGGTCGCGCGCGAGACCGCCGAGGTCGTCGCCCGCCGCCTGTCGGACCTGCGAGCTGGCACGCGGCTGCTCATCGGGTTCGACATGCCCGTCGTGGGCGTGCCCGACACGCCACCGCCGGCCGACCTCGAGGAGGGCGACGCCACCGATCCGCAGGACAGCGCGGAGCCGGCCGAGGCCTCGCCCACGCACCCGGCCATCCTGGCCCTCCAGGAAACCATCGGCAGCCTTGCCCGCCGCGGGTTCCGGCGCCTGCTCGTCAACGGCCAGGCAGTGGTCCTGGAAGAGGTGGACGTCACGGCGCTGGCCGGGCAGTCGGCCATCCAGGTGGTGGTGGACCGCGTGCAGATCGACGAGCAGGTGCGGACGCGGCTGACCGACTCGATCGAGACCGCGTACCGGGAGGGCGGCGGCGCGGCGTTTGCCGTCCAGCTTCCGGCGGGGGAGGGCGAGGCGCCGATCGTCCATCTCTTCAGCGAGCGCTTCGAGTGCCGGCGCTGCGACATCACGTACGAGGATCCCCAGCCCCGGCTCTTCTCGTTCAACAACCCGTTCGGGGCCTGCCCGACGTGCCATGGCTTCGGCAACGTGATCGAGCTCGACATGGACCTGGTCGTGCCCGACCGCGCGAAGTCGATCCGGCAGGGCGCGATCGAGCCCTGGACCAAGCCGCACTACCGGGCCGAGCTCGCGATCCTGAAGCGCGAGGCGAAGCGGCTGGACGTGCCGCTCGACACGCCCTGGGACGAGCTGACCGACGAGCAGCGGCGCATCGTCACCGAGGGCGACGGCGGCGAGTACGCCGGCATCCGCGGCTTCTTCGCGTGGCTCGAGCGCAAGAAGTACAAGGTCCACGTGCGGGTGTTCCTGAGCCGCTACCGCGGCTACCTGATGTGCCCGAGCTGCCACGGCACGCGGCTGCGGCGCGAAGCGCGCGACGTCCGCGTCGGCGGCCGGACCATCGATCGCGTGTCGGCGTTGACCGTCAGCGAGGCGCGCCAGTACTTCGGCAGCCTCACCCTCGGCGAGCAGGACGCCGCAGTGGCCGGCAAGGTGCTGACGGAGATCACGCGCCGGCTGCAGTTCCTGGCGGACGTGGGCCTCGACTACCTCACGCTGGATCGGCTGTCGTCCACGCTGTCGGGCGGCGAGTCGCAGCGCATCAACCTCGCGACGTCGCTCGGCTCGGCGCTGGTCGACACGCTGTACGTGCTGGACGAGCCCTCGATCGGCCTGCACCCGCGCGACAACCTGCGCCTCATCGCCATCCTGCGGCAGCTCCGCGACCAGGGCAACACCGTCCTCGTCGTCGAGCACGACGCCGACATGATCGGGGTCGCCGACTACATCGTCGATCTCGGCCTGGGCGCCGGGGAGCAGGGCGGCAAGATCGTCTACGAGGGCAGTCTGGAGGGGCTCCGGCGCGACCCGCGGTCTCTCACGGCGAAGTACCTGCGGGAGGAGCTCGCGATTGCCGTCCCGGCCGCGCGGCGGAAGGGCTCGGGACAGCGGCTGCGGGTCAGCGGCGCGTCCGAGCACAACCTGAAGAACCTGGACGTGTCGTTCCCGCTCGGCACGCTGACGTGCGTGACCGGCGTCAGCGGGTCCGGCAAGTCCACGCTGGTGCACGACGTGATCTACGCGGGCCTCCGGCGCGCGAAGGGCGAATCGCTCGGCGATCAGCGCGCGGGCGCGTTCCGGCTGATGGAAGGCACCGAGTTCCTGTCGGGCGCCGTGCTGGTCGACCAGACGCCCATCGGCCGCACGCCGCGCAGCAACGCGGTCACGTATCTGAAGGCATTCGACCCGATCCGCGAGCTGTTCGCCTCGACCAAGGACGCGCGGAGCCGCGGGCTGACCGCCAGCCACTTCTCGTTCAACGTGCCCGGCGGGCGCTGCGATGCCTGCGAGGGCGAGGGCGAGATCCGCGTCGAGATGCAGTTCCTGGCCGACGTCTTCGTGCCCTGCGAGCAGTGCGACGGCAAGCGCTTCAAGCCGCAGGTGCTCGAGGTGAAGTACCGCGGCCGGAACATCCACCAGGTGCTGGACCTCACCGTCCGCGAGGCGCTGGCGTTCTTCAGCACGTCGCCGAAAGTGCTGCGGCGCCTGCTGGTGCTCGACGAGATCGGGCTGGGGTACCTGCGGCTGGGGCAGCCGGCCACGACGCTCTCCGGCGGCGAGGCGCAGCGGATCAAGATCGCCGCGCACCTGGCGTCCACGGGCGGTGAGCGCACGCTCTACGTGCTCGACGAGCCGACGACCGGCCTGCACTTCGACGACATCGCCAAGCTGCTGTCCGCGTTCCGGAAGCTGATCGAGCAGGGCCATTCCCTGCTCGTGATCGAGCACAACCTGGACGTCATCAAGACCGCCGACTGGATCATCGATCTGGGGCCCGAAGGCGGCGAGGCGGGCGGCGAGGTCGTGACCGTCGGCACGCCGGAGCAGGTGGCGGCGGACCCCGATTCCCACACCGGCCGCTTCCTCCGGAGCGTGCTCGCCTCCGGCCGGACGCACGCCTATGCCGGCGGGCGGAATGACTGAAGTCGGACTGCGCCGCGCACGGGCGGCGTGCGGCGCGATTGCCCTGCTGCTCGCGGTGCTCGGCGGCCCGCTCGCGGCACAGCAGGCCGTGGCGCCCGACCAGGCCATCCGCGACCTCCGCAGCCCGTCCACCAGGACGCGCATCGACGCGCTCCGCGCTCTGAGCGAGGCCGGCCGGACCGACGCCGCCATCCCGATGGCAGCGACGCTGCTCGACGGCAACGACAACGTGCAGCTTGCCGCCGTGGAGGCGCTGCTGAAGCTGTACGCGGTGCCGGCGGACCTGAGAGGCCGGCAGTGGGGCGTGGCAGGATCGTCCGACCCGCCGGCGACCTACCCGGAGGCCGCGTTCGAGGCCGGTCCGCTGGCCACCATTCCCGCCGTGGTGCCGCCGGAGGTGCTCGTGAACCTCGCGGCGGTCATGCGGAACGACGACTCCAGCCGCACGCGCGTGAGCGCCGCCTACGCGCTCGGGGTGCTCGCCGCCCCGGCCATGGGTCCCCTGCCGCAGGGGGTCACCCAGCCGGTCATCACCGACGTGGTGTACGCGATGAGCCACCCGGACCTGGCGACCCGGCAGGTCGTGGCGCGCATGGCGGGGCGCGTGTTCGCGCCGCCGGCCGGCCAGGCTGCGCCCGTGGCGGTTGGCGACGCCCTGATCGGCGCGATGAACGACCGCGACGTGGCCGTCCGCGAGTGGGCGATGGAGTCGTTGGGCTTCCTGCGGTGCGAGCGTGCGGTGCAGGCGCTCACCGAGCGGGTCAGCTACTACGGCAAGGGCGACGAGGGCACCTCGGCGCTGCACGCGCTCGCCCGCATCGCGAACCCGGCCTCGCGGCCGATCTTCCTCGCGCTGCTCGTCAACGGGTACGTCCCGTACCAGCTGCTGGCCGTCGAGGGGCTCGGCCGCCTCCGCGATCGCACGGCGCTGCCGCAGATCGAGCAAACCGAAGCGCGTTCCACCGATCCCGGCGTGGCGCTCGCGGCCGACTACGCGCGGCTGATGTTCGGCCAGGGCGACGCTGCCCGGATTGCCGACGGCCTCGCGCGTCCCGTCACCGCCGTGCAGGCGCGCGTCTACCTGGCCGAGATCGCGCGCGAGACGCCGGCGGCGCTCCACCCGCTGCTGGTCGCCGCCAGCCCCTCCGTGCGCGCCACGACGGCCGATCTGCTGGGCGCGAGCCGGCACCCGGACGAGGCGGCCGCTCTCGAGCCTCTGCTGGGCAACCCGTCTCCCGAAGTCGTCCGGGCCGTGTCGGAGGCGATTCACCGCCTGCGTGCGTACGCGGCGGTCGCCCCGCGCGCGTGACGCCGAGGCGCCTGCCGCGGGCGTTCTACGCGCGCCCGACGCTGGAGGTGTCGGCAGCGCTCATCGGCAAGGTCCTGGTGCACGACACGCCTGAGGGGCGCACGGCCGGACGCATTGTCGAGGTCGAGGCATATATCGGCGAGGACGATCCGGCCTGCCACGCCGCGCCCGGGCCGACGCCCCGCAACGCCCCGCTCTACGGCCGTCCCGGCGTCGCGTACGTGTATCTCAACTACGGCCTTCATTTCCTCGCCAACATCGTCACGGAGCGGGAAGGGTTTCCGGCGGCCGTGCTGCTCCGCGCGCTGGAGCCGCTGGACGGCCTGCCGCTCATGCGCCGCCGCCGCGCGGCGGCCGACGGCCGCACGCCGCCCGACGCGGCGTTGTGCCGTGGTCCGGGCAACCTGTCGAAAGCGCTCGGCATCACGCTCGCGCAGAACCGCACCGACCTGCTCGGCTCCACGCTATGGCTGGAAGACCGCGGCTTCGCGCACAACGGGATCGTGTGGACGCCGCGTATCGGGATTCGCGTAGGGACCGGGCACGCGTGGCGATGCGCCGAGGTGGGGTGCCCGAGCGTCTCGCGGGGGAGATGAAGGGATTGCGCGCTGCGAGCGGCTGCCCCCGGCAGATTCTGCCGCGCTGACGTTGTCGCTGTCTGGCTGGCGCCCGATTCCGGGCTGACTGCCGGCGGCACGCGTCGTGCGTCAGTCGAGGGACATGGCCGTCAGCAACGTCGGGGACCCCGAGACCTACGGCATCATCGGCGCGGCAATGGAGGTGCATCGGGAGTTCGGCTGCGGCTTCCTCGAAGCGCCGTATCACGCGGCCATGCTCATCGAGCTCGGGCTCCGTGGCATTCCAACCCGGACGCAAGTGCCGTTCCGGCTCACCTACAAGCAGCAGGACCTGAAGCTCCTGTACCGCGCGGATCTGGTCTGCTTCGAATCGGTGCTGGTCGAGGTCAAGGCGGTGGCGGCACTGGGGCCGATCGACCAGGCGCAGGCCGTCAACTACCTGCGTGTGTCGGGACTGACGCGTGCGCTCGTGCTGAACTTCGGCGCGGCCAGCCTGGAATACCGACGGATCGTGGCCGGCGAACGCCCGGGACGAGGCTCGCCCGGGCGTGGGAAGGTTGAAACGAGATTACAGTGATGACGCAGATTGATTTTGTCGATTGCGTCACGCTGTCACGCAGCGGCGACCGGCGTCGCGGCGAAGCCGCGACAGGGCGAGTGGAAGCGCCAGAGGAGAGAGATGCATTGAGATTCCGCACGTCTCTCTCCTCTTCCGCTTCCGCTCGCCGTGCCGGCCGCGTTGCGGCCGGCGCCGGTCCCCTCTCCCGAATCAATCTGTGACATCACCGTAATCCCGTTACTTCCCGAAATCGGTCCCTGCGACCGCGTCGTGCACATAGGCTGCGGCACCGGCTACTTCACCGCGCTCATTGGTCATGTGGTCGGTCCGAGCGGGCACGTCCAGGCGATCGACGTCGACTCGGGCCTGGTCGCACGGGCGCGCGCCAATCCGGCAGATCAGCCGTGCGTCGACGTCCGCTGCGGCAACGGTGCGACCGCCCTTGCCGCGGAAGCCAATGCGGTGCTCGTGCATGCCGGCGCGTCGCACGTGGCTGACGTGTGGCTCGACGCGTTGACCGACGGTGGACGTTTGCTGGTGCCGCTGGCGAATCAGACGCGACTCCCATCGACCGGCTGCCTCGTGCATCGTTCACACGCCGACCACCTGCGTGTCCGCCGAACCGTGAGTCGTCCGTGTTCGCTGTCACGCAGCGGGGACCGGCGTCGCGGCGAAGCCGCGACAGGGTGAGGAGAAGGGCCGGATGAGAGAGACGCCATCGCCGGGTCAGTGCGTCTCTCTCATCCGGCTCTTTTCCTCACCATGCCGGCCGCGTCGCGGCCGGCGCCGGTCCCCTCTCCTGAATCAATCTGTGCCATCACCGTAATCTCGTTACCTCCCGAAAATCGGCTGTTGAATCCCTCAATCCCGTCGGGGCAGCACCTTCGGCGCCGGCAGGTCGATGCCGGCTTCGTGCAGCGCATACCGCAGGCGCCGGCGCAGCTCGCGGCCGACCTCGAACTGGCGCCCCGCCTGTGTCATCAGGCGCGAGCGAATCACGACCTGCCCCTCGCGGAAGTTGTCCACGCCGAGGACCTCGATGGGCTCCAGGATCAGGTTCCCGTAGGCGGGGTCCGCCTGCAGCCGGCCGGCCGTGTCGCGCAGCACCTCGACGACGCGATCCGTATCCTGGCCGAAATCCACCGTCAAATCGATCAGGTAGTAGGCAAAATCCCTGCTGCGATTGGCCAGCGTGGTGATCGCGCCGTTGGGAAAGACGTGAACCGCGCCTTCCACGTCGCGCAGGACGAGCGTGCGCAGGTTGATGCCCTCGACGACCCCGCCCTGACCGTTGATCACGACCGACTCGCCCATGCGCACCTGGTCCTCGAGAATCAGGAAGAAGCCCGCGATCAGGTCGCGGACGAGCCACTGCGCGCCGAAGCCGAGCGCGACGCCGGCAATGCCGGCGCCCGTCAGCATCGGCATGATGTCCACGCGCAGCTCACGCAGGATCATCAGCAGGGCGATGGCGACGATGAGCGTGGAGGCCACGTTCTCGACGAGGGCGCCCAGCGTCTGCACGCGCTTCAGTCGATCGCTCATCGCCGAGCCGCCGCTGCGGGACAGCTCGAGCTCGAGCCGCGCGGTGGACGTGGCGACGATCCGCAGCACCAGCCACGCCAGCGTGACAATCAGCGCGATCCGGAACCCGGAGCCCAGCCCCCACTGCACCATCGACTCGCGGTCCACGCCCATCCCGAGCCGCTCCCCAATCAGGTCCAGCAGGGGGAGAACCGTGACGGCGAAGACCAGCAGGAAGGTGACGAGCCGCGTCAGGACGACCGGGCGGCCGATGAGCCGCGGCGCGGTCTCGGCGGCGCCGCCGTAGATCGCGGTGAGGACGACGCGCACCAGGCGGCCGATGGCCGTCGAGGCCAGCGATGCCAGCAGGAAGGTGATCGCGACGACGAGCGCGATCTCGGACCACTCGGGCTGGCCGTCGAACAGGGCGAAGGCAATCGGGCTCGACATTCGGGCAGGGATGCAGGGGCCGGCGGATCAGTCGTTCGCCGGGCGGCGGGCCACGGCCTGGGCGACCGGCACCGTGAGGCTGACGTCCTTCGTCCCCCGGACCACGCGCAGCCGGGCGGCACTGCCGACCCGTGCGTCCGCAATCAGGCGGTGGAGCTGGGCCCCGTCCTCCACGGCGATGCCGTTGAAGTCGATGATGACGTCGCCGGGCCGCAGGCCGGCGTCATAGGCCGCGCTGGTGCGCTCCATCTCCCTGATGACCACGCCTCGCGTCCGATCGGTCCCGATCTGTGCCGCCAGCTCCGGCGTGAGCTGCATGGTCAGCACGTAGCCGATCGACCCGCGCCGCACCTCGCCGTACTTGATGAGATCGTTCATCACCTTGCGCGCCAGGTTGCTGGGCACCGCGAAACCGATGCCCTGGTACCCGCCGCTCTGCGAGTAGATGGCCGTGTTGATGCCGACGAGCTCGCCGCGGCTGTTGATGAGCGCGCCGCCGGAGTTCCCCGGGTTGATGGCCGCGTCGGTCTGGATGAACTCCTCGTAGCCGGCCGCGCCGATGTTCGAGCGCCGCAGCGCCGAGACGATGCCCAGCGTGACGGTCTGGTTCAGCTGATAGGGGTTGCCGATCGCCAGCACCCACTCGGCGACCTTCAGCTTGCTCGAGTCGCCCCACGGGATCGTCGGCAGGTCGTGCGCGTCGATCTTCACGAGGGCGATGTCGGTGAACCGATCGGCGCCCACCACCTGTGCGCGCAGCTCGCGGTTGTCGGACAGGCCCACGCTGACCTGCGTGCCGCGCGTCAGCGTGCCGAGCACGTGCACGTTGGTCAGGACATACCCGTCCGCCGACACCACGACGCCCGAGCCGAGCGTGAGGCCGCCGCTATCGCCCTCGCCGAACGGGTCCACGTCGCCGAAGAAGTACTTGAAGAAGGGGTCGTTGGCAAAGGGGGAGTTCCGCCGCTGTACCGGCGTGAGCGACGAGATCTTCGTCACCGCACCGACGGTTCGTGCGGCCACGTCGGTGAAGTCCGGGCCCGCGACCATCGCCCGCGCCGGCGCGGGCTGCGCCGCCGCGCGCGCCTGGTCACCCGCGCCCGCTGCGGCCGCGGGGCCGGCTGCGGCGGTGGGGTTGGCCGCGGCCGCGTCGCTGACGCGCAGCCTGCCGCTCAGGACGAGGCCGGCCGCCAGCCCCGACGCGATGAGCACTGTCGTGACGATGAAACGTCGGAACACGTTCAGTTGACGACGATGTGCCGGGGGGCGCCGGCAGCCTTCGGCACGGTGACGGTGAGCACGCCATCCTTCAGGTCCGCGGCGATGCCCTCGGCATCCACCATCGTGGGCAGGGCGAAGCGCCGGAAGAAGGTGCCGTGGCCCCGCTCGACGCGGTGGAACCGCTCGCAGGGGACGTCCGCCTTCCGCCGCGTGCCCTGGAGCGTGAGCTGCCCGTCGTGGAACCGGATATCGATGTCGGCGCGCGCGAGGCCCGGCAGTTCGGCCGTCACCACGAAGGCCTCGGCCGTCTCGTACAGGTCGACCGGCGGCGTCCAGCCAGCGACCTCGGCACCCGAGAGCCGCTCCATCCGCTCCTGAAGCGCGAGCAGGTCGCGCAGCGGGTCCCAGCGCACGAAAGCCACGGAGAAATCCTAGCATGTTTGAAGGAAACGCCGCATCTGTGGTACGATCCGAGGGTTGTACCCCTCCCGTACACCCGACACCTGCATATGGCCACGATTCAGGCGACCAAGCTTCGCAAGGGCATGCTCATCCGCACCGGGAACGACCTGTTCCGCGTGATGGACGTGCACCACGTCACCCCCGGCAACCTTCGCGGGTTCGTGCGCGTCAAGTCGCGCAACCTGCGCAGCCAGTCGCTGTCGGACCAGAAGCTGCGGTCGGAAGACTTCGTCGAGCGCGCCACGCTCGACGAGCGGCAGATGCAGTACCTGTACAGGGACGGCGAGGACTACTGCTTCATGGACACCGGGACGTTCGAGCAGATCCACATGTCGAGCGAGGCGCTCGGCGAGGCGGTGAACTACCTGATCGCCGAGATGGTCATCCAGGTGGAGTTCTACGAGGCCGCGCCGGTCGGGATCGAGCTGCCGCAGACGGTGGACCTCACGGTGCAGGACACGCCGCCCGCCATCAAGGGCGCGACCGCGAGCGCGCAGCTGAAGCCGGCGACGCTGGAGACCGGCCTGGTCGTGCAGGTGCCCCCGTTCGTCAGCATCGGCGACAAGATTCGCGTGAGTACCGAGTCCGGGGAGTACCTCGCCCGCGCGTAACGTGGAACCCCTCGAGCCCCAGGAGCCCCTGCGCCGCAACCTTCCCGACCAGGGATGGATTGAGGTCATCACCGGCAGCATGTTCAGCGGCAAGAGCGAGGAGCTCATCCGCCGCGTCCGCCGCGCCGAGATCGCGCGCCAGCACGTCCAGGTCTTCAAGCCCCGTCTCGACGCCCGCTTCGGCCACGAGTACGTCATCTCGCACAGCGACATCCGGTACGCGGCCGAGAGCGTGGGCTCGGCACGTGAGCTGCTCGAGGCCGTGCGAGCCGACACCGAGGTCGTCGCGATCGACGAGGGGCAGTTCTTCGACCTCGAGCTGCCGAGGATCTGCAACACGCTCGCCGACCAGGGGCGCCGCGTCATCGTCGCCGGCCTCGACCAGGACTACCTCGGCAAGCCCTTCGAGCCGATGCCGCAGCTGCTGGCCATCGCGGAGTACATCACCAAGACGCTGGCCATCTGCATGGTGTGCGGCAGCCCCGCGAACCACACCCAGCGGCTGGTCCCGAGCAGCGACCGCGTGCTCCTGGGCGCTCAGGGCACCTACGAGGCGCGCTGCCGGCGCTGCTTCGACCCCACTCTCTCGATCGGCTGACGCCGGGTCGACGGCCCGGAAGCCAGACGGCTGGGGATCTGGGGGCCGGGTTGCGTGATACCCCTGGTGGGTATATGATCAAGGGGCTCGGAGGCTGGGGCCCCAGATCCCCAGATCCCCAGATCCCCAGATCCCCAGATCCCCATAGACCCCAGATCCCCATCCTCCCGGAGGCCCTCATGGAAAACGTCACGCTTCGGATTTCGGGCATGAGCTGCGGGCACTGCGTGGCCCGCGTGCAGAAGGCGCTGGGCAGTCTCGACGGCGTGGCCGTGGACTCGGTCACGGTCGGCGAGGCCCACGTGCGGATGGACGGGGCTCGTCGCACGACCGCCGATCTGACACGGGCGGTCGAGGCGGCTGGCTACAAGGTGGAGCAACCCGTCAACCCATAACCCATCAACCCATCAACCCCTGTCATGGCCCAGGTTCAGCAGGTCGCGCTCGACGTCGAAGGCATGACGTGTGCCGCGTGCCAGGCGCACGTGCAGCGGGCGCTGGCCAGCCAGCCCGGCGTGGAAGCCGCGTCGGTCAACCTGATGATGAAACGCGCGGCGGTCTCGTTCGATCCCGGCGTCATCTCTCCCCTTGATCTGATTGCCGCCGTCCGCGAGAGCGGCTACGACGCGGCCCTCCCCGCGACAGACCTGGACGCCGTCCGGGAACAGGAGGCCCGCGACCGCGCGCAGCAGGCGGAGTACCTCGCCCTCCGTCGCAAGGCGCTGGCCAGTCTCGCTGCCGGCGCGCTCGCCATGGTCGTCTCCATGCCGCTCATGAGCCGGCACGCCCTCGGCGCCGCAACGGTGGACCCGTTCATGGACTGGGCGATGACCCGGCTCTCGCCACCGGTCCGCGCCCTTCTGCCCTGGCTCTACGCCGTGCCGGCCGCGGTCCTGACGTGGACCCTCCTGGCCGTGACTGTCGTGGTCATGGGCTGGGCCGGGCGCCACTTCTACATCCGTGCCTGGGCCGGGCTGCGCCACCGCTCCTCCGACATGAACACCCTCGTCGCCGTGGGCACGGGCGCGGCGTTCCTCTACTCGCTGGCCGCGACCGTCGCGCCCGGCTTCTTCGTCAGCCGCGGCGTGGCGCCGGACGTGTATTACGAGGCCGTGATCCTCATCATTGCCTTCGTGCTGACGGGCAACGCCCTCGAGGCGCGCGCGAAGGGGCGCACGGCCGCCGCCCTGCGTGCCCTTGCGGCGCTGCAGCCGAAATCCGCACGGGTACTGAGGGGCGGGCTCGAAACCGACATTCCCATCGCCGGCGTCCAGCGGGGCGACGTCCTGCTCGTCCGGCCCGGCGAGCGGCTGCCGGTGGACGGGACCATCGAGGGCGGCGTGAGCGCCATCGACGAGTCGATGCTGACCGGAGAGCCGATTCCGGTGTCCAAGCACCCGGGAGACTCCGTGATCGGCGGCACGGTCAACGGTACTGGCGCGTTCTCGTACCGTGCCACGACCCTCGGCGCCGACAGCGTGCTGGCGCGCATCGTCAGGTTGATGCGGGATGCGCAGAGCGGGCGGGCACCCATCCAGGCGCTCGCCGATCGTATCAGCGGCATCTTCGTCCCGACCGTGATCGGGCTCGCCGCGCTCACCTTCGTGCTCTGGTACGTCCTGGCCGCCGAGGCGCCCGTCGTGCGGGCGTTTGCCGCCGCCGTGGCGGTGCTCATCATCGCGTGCCCCTGTGCCATGGGCCTGGCCGTGCCGACGGCGGTCATGGTGGCGACGGGCCGCGGCGCCTCGGCAGGCCTGCTCATCAAGGGCGGCGAGACGCTCGAGCGCGCGGGCCGTGTCACGACGGTGGTGTTCGACAAGACGGGCACGATTACCGAGGGACATCCCGAGGTCACCGATGTCGTCCCGGGATCGGGGTGGACGCCCGAGGACGTGCTGTCGCTGGCCGCCGCGGTCGAGCGGCTCTCGGAGCACCCGCTGGCGGCGGCGATTGCGGCCCGCGCGAAGGCGGCGGGCGTGAAAGTGGCTGATGCCGACCGGTTCTCGTCCACCACGGGACGGGGCGCCTCGGCCCTCGTGGGAGGCGCCACGGTGATCGTGGGGAGTGGCGGCATGCTCGAGGCGGCCGGTGTCGATGTCGCCGCCCTGGCGGCCGACGCTGCGCGGCTCACGGCCGAGGCGCGCACCGTCGTCTACGTCGCGCGCAACGGCAGCCTCGTGGGCCTCGTCGGCGTCGCCGACCCGGTGCGGCCGACTGCCGCGGCCGCCGTGGCGCGTCTCAGGCGGATGGGAATCGAGCCGATCCTCCTGACCGGGGATCAGCCCGCGACCGCCCACGCCGTGGCGCGCGCCGTGGGGATTGACCGGGTGGTCGCCGGCGTGCTGCCGGAAGGAAAGGTCGCCGAGATCGAGCGCCTGCAGGCCGAGGGGCGCATCGTCGCGATGGTCGGCGACGGCATCAACGACGCCCCGGCGCTCGCCAGGGCGGACGTGGGCCTGGCGGTGGGCACCGGCACCGACATCGCGCTCGAGGCCGCGGGCATCGCGCTGATGCGCAGCGACGTCGGCGGCGTGGCCGACGCGATCGCGCTCTCGCGCCAGACGATGCGGACGATGCGGCAGAACCTGTTCTGGGCGCTGGTCTACAACGTGATCGGGATTCCGATCGCCGCCGGCGTGTTGTATCCGGCGTTCGGGATCCTGCTGAGCCCGATCGTCGCCAGCGCGGCCATGGCGTTCAGCTCGGTCAGCGTCGTCACCAACAGCCTGCGGCTCCGGCGGGCGCCGCTCGGACCGGCTCGTCCAGCAAAGGGGATCGCATGAGCGCACGGACCAGGCGGCCTGCACGATTGGAGTCGGAGGCGGCCGGGTGCGGCTGCGCCGCCCAGGAAGCGCCCGAGCGGCGCGCCGCGGCCGTGGACCCGGCCATCAAGACGCGGAGCCTCAACCGGCTGCGGCGGATCGAGGGGCAGGTACGCGGTCTGCAACGGATGGTCGAGGGCGAGCGCTACTGTGCCGACATCCTCACGCAGCTCTCATCCGTGCAGGAGGCGCTCAGGGCCGTCGGCCGCGAGCTGCTGCGCAACCACCTCCGCCATTGCGCCACGGAGGCGATTCGACGGGGCGGAGCGGAGGCCGAGGCGATGTATGACGAGCTGGTGGTGCTGATGGATCGGCATGGGACGTAGGGCAGGGAGGATGGGAGGATGGGAGGATAGGAGGATAGGAGGATGGGAGGATAGGAGGATGGGAGGATGGGAGGATAGGAGGATGGGAACGTTTGCATGGTCAGATTGCTGCCGTTTGTCCTGATTGGCCTCGGCGTGGGGTTTCTCGTCGCCAACCTGCGCATCTTCGCGCTGTGGCTGAGATTCCGGCGCCTGCGCAAGGACGCGCTGCTCATCTGGCCGGGGCCGCGTCCCCCGTTCTACGGCATCATCGTGTTCCTGCGGTTCGCGCTCGGCATCCTGATCGCGGTGAAGCTGTTCGTGCTCAGGCGCCCGGAGTGGGACATCTTCGGCGAGGTGATGATGTTCATCTACTTCGCCTACATGGTGCCGCTCGGGCAGCGGATCGGGCGCGGCTTCTACGCGGACGGCGTGTGGTCGGAGCGGGGGTTCATCCCGTATCCGCGGATTGGCGGCGTGAGCTGGCGCGACGGCGAGCCGGTGACGCTGCTGCTGATCGCGCGATTCCGCGAGCTCGCCTGGCCGCTGCTGGTCCCGTCGAGGTACCTGGCGGCCGTGCGCCGGCTGCTCCGGGACCGGATCGGCGAGCACGACATCATGTTTGCCGGCGACACGCTGGACCTCGGCGGGCATGACGAGCGGGAGGACGTTTGAAGAATTGATGATTGACGATTGACGATTGACGATTGACGATTGACGATTGACGATTGACGATTGAAAGGCCGATACACAATTGGCGGTAGAATCGGCCCAGGTCCCCTGAACAAGCGAGGTTACGGCATGGCGGTGCGGTCCACCTGGAAAGGCTTTCTGAAGGTCAGCCTCGTCAACATCCCGGTCCGGGTGTTCCCGGCGACCGAGTCGGCGGCGTCGCTGTCGTTCAACCAGCTGCACGCCGAGTGTCAGACGCGGATCCAGCAGAAGCGCTGGTGCCCGAAGTGCGAGCGGGAGGTGCCCCTGAGCGAGGTGGTCAAGGGCTACGAGTTCGCCAAGGGCCGCTACGTCGTCATGCAGGAGGATGACTTCGCGAAGGTGTCCACGCCGTCCACGCGCGTCATCAACCTGCAGCAGTTCACCGACGAGACGGCGGTGGACCCGATGTACGTGGACAAGGCGTATTACCTGGCGCCCGACGGCCAGGTGGCGGCCGACGCCTACGCGGTCATGCGCGAGGGCATGCGGGGCAAGGTGGGCATCGGGAAGGTGGCGCTCTACGGGCGCGAGTACCTGGTCGCGATCAAGGCCCAGCAGCACGGGCTGGTGATGTACACGCTGCACCACGCGGCCGAGATCCGCACGATCGACCAGATCGAGGAGCTCGGCACCGTGCCGCGGACCGTGAAGCCGCAGGAGCTGAAGCTGGCCCGACAGGTCGTGGACATGTTCGAGGGCGAGCTCGATCTGAAGGACTACAAGGACGAGTACAAGGAAGAGCTCCGCAAGATCATCGATGCTCGGGTCGCCGGCGAGGAGTACGTCGCCGCCGAAGCGGAGGAGCCGCCCACCAACGTCGTCGATCTGATGGCGGCGCTCCGGAAGAGCCTGGATGCGGCCAGCGCGTCGCGGAAGAAGCCGGCGAAGGCGGATTTGTCGGCCCGCAAGGCCGCCGCGCGTGCCGAGCCGAAGCGGAAGAGGGCGTAGCCTATCCTCCCATCCTCCCAAGCACCCACCCCGCGAGCCCGTGGCCGCTGGCGGTCGGATCCGCCAGCCATGCAGGCGGGGTGAGCCAGACGAAGGCGAGGATCGCGATCACCCACAGGTCATAGGCCAGCGTGGCCCGTTCGTCGGTCCAGAAGAAGGCCCGCTTGAGCATTCCGCCGACGCCGCGGTGCGACGGGATCGGCAACTGGTTCAGCGCCAGGTATGTGTAGTAGATCCGGTCGGCGACGGTGACGACCGACAGCACGAGGATCACCCACAGGACGCCGGCCATCCGGTCGGTGAACGCGCCGATCATGAACAGCACGATCCGCTCGGGCCGCTCCATGAACCCGACCTTGCACTTCTGCACGAGCGACTCGGCGCGGGCGCGCGCGTAGCTCGTCATCGTGGCGAAGATCAGGGTGAGGGTCGTGACGAGCACGTAGTCGTGGCGGCCCAGCGTCGAATACAGGTAGATGAGCCCGGTGAAGAGGGCGAGGTCCGAAAACCGGTCGAGCGTCGAGTCCCAGAACGCGCCGAACGCCGACTGCGTGCCGGTGATGTGCGCGACCTTCCCGTCGATGAAGTCGAAGATGTTGGCCACGATCATGATGACCCCGGCCAGCAGGAAGCGGTCCCGGGCCAGCGCCACCCCGGCAGCGACGTTGATGAGCACGCCGATCAGCGTGAGAACGTTCGGGTGGATGCCGAGCCGGACCGACAGGTTGATGATCGCGCGCAGCGGCAGCATGCAGACCGCGCCGATCGCGCCGGTAACGGTCATGTGGTCCGGGGGGCTGGGGCGGAGGCCGCTATAATGAGAGGTTCCCTGGCAGGCATCGAATCCCGCATGGTATCCGATGGCGATTCACGATCTCAAGAGCCAGATCGCCCGACTGCCCGAGCAGCCCGGGGTCTACCTGTATCTGAACGACGCGGGTGAGACGATCTACGTCGGCAAGGCCCGGAGCCTGCGCGACCGCGTGCGGAGCTACCTGGGCGCCTGGGGCGCCAGCCCGAGGACCGACGCGCTGCTGCAGGACGTGGTCCGCCTCGAGGTCATCGTCACCGACTCGGTGGTGGAGGCGCTGGCGCTCGAGAACAACTTGATCAAGACGCGGAGCCCCCGCTACAACATCCTGCTCCGCGACGACAAGAACTACCCGTACCTGCAGCTGACCACCGGAGAGCGCTTCCCGCGGGTGCTCGTGGCGCGGCACGTCGAGCGGGACGGGCATTTCTACGCGGGACCGTTCCTGCCGGCGCGCTTCGCCCGCCGCACCATGGCGCTGACCCACCGGCTGTTCGGCCTCCGGTCGTGCAACGAGGTGATTACGGGCACGCGCGGGCGCCCGTGCCTCGAGTATGACATCAAGCGCTGCATTGCCCCCTGCGTGGCGACCCTGTGCAGCGAGGCGGCCTACCAGCGCGCCGTCGAGGACACGAAGCTCTTTCTCGAGGGGCGGACGGCCGAACTGGCCGGCCAGTTGCGCGACCGCATGCAGGAGGCGGCGGGCGCGGAGCGGTTCGAACAGGCGGCACAGCTGCGCGACGCGCTGCACACGGTGGAGACGCTAGCCGAGCGCCACCAGAAGATGGCCACGGCCGGGCTCGGGGCCCGCGACGTCTTCGGACTGAAGCTCGGGCCGGCAGGCGCCGTGCTGGAGATCTTCCAGGTGCGCGGCGGGCGCGTTGTCGATCGCGTGGAGCTCGTCACCGCGGCCGGCGGCGCGCCGCTCGGCAGCGAGGGCGAGGTCGTGGCGGCCGGTCTGGGCCAGTTCTACGAGACGTCCGACACGCCCCCGGAAATCCTGCTGCCGGCCGACGTCGAGGACCGGGACGCGCTCGAGGCCTGGCTCGGCGAACGCGCCGGCCGCAAGGTCCGCCTCGTGGTGCCGAAGCGCGGCGAGAAGAAGGGACTGCTGGAGCTCGCCTCGCGCAACGCGTCGCTGGCCTACGATGCCCGGTTCAACGCCGAGACCCTGGCGAACCACGACGCGCTCGAGGTGCTGCAGTCGGTGCTCGCGCTGCCGGCGCTGCCGCGCCGCATCGACTGCTTCGACATCTCGACCATCCAGGGCAGCGAGACGGTGGCGGCCATGGTGGTGTGCGAGAACGGCCGGATGCGGAAGGGCGAGTACAGGAAGTTCCGCATCCGGGCGGCGAGCGACGGGCGCAGCGCGGCGAGCGAGCACTTCCTCGACGATTTCGCCGCCATGCGGCAGGTGGTCCAGCGCCGCTACCAGCGCGTGCTCGAGGACGGCGGCCCGTTTCCCGATCTCATCGTCATCGACGGCGGGAAGGGCCAGCTGTCGGCCGCGTACGAGGCGCTCGAGTCGCTCGGTCTCGCCAACCTGGTGGCCATCGGGCTGGCCAAGCGCGAGGAGCTCGTGTACACGCGGGACCGGGCCGACCCGATTGCGTTTCCCACCGACGCCCCCGCCCTGCTCCTGCTCCAGCGGATCCGGGACGAGGCGCACCGGTTCGCGATCACGTTCCATCGGGCGTCCCGCGCGAAGCGCACGATCACCTCAGAGCTCGACGCGGTGCCGGGCATCGGCCCGCGCCGCCGGCGCGTGCTGCTCTCGCGCTTCGGCAGCCTGGCCGGCGTCCGGCGTGCCACCCGCGAGGAGCTCGAGTCGGCCGTGGGGACCCGCGTCGCCGAGGCGGTGCTGCGGCACTTTGGGTCCTGAGGGCGCGGAGCGGGCCGGGCGCGCGGAAGAGAGGGAGCGGAGCGCGCGGAAGAGGGAGCGGAGCGCGCGAAAGAGGGAGCGGAGCGCGCGGAAGAGGGTGAGCGGAGCGCGCGAAAGAGGGAGCGGAGCGCGCAGAGCAGATCTCTCGCAGAGATCGCGAGAGGGCAGAGATCGCGGAGGTGCGACGCTGCGTGCTGCCGCGGGACCGGCGTCGCGGCGAAGCCGCGATGGCGAGGGGCGCAGGGCCGTCCGGATGAGAGGACGCGAACGGAACACAGGTCCTCTCATCCGCACGGCCCTGCGCCCCTCGCCACTGGCCGCGTTCGCGGCCGGCGCCGGTCCCGCGGATTGAGCGCGACACTCTCTGCGGCCCTCGTGCTCTTTGCGTGCTCTGATGCGAGATGGCTGCTCTGCGTTCTCGGCATCCTCTGCGTCCCGTCCTTGCGCGACGGCCGAGGTTCGTCGTACGCTTGAGGGCTTGTTCGGCCACCTTGATTTCGTGCAGCTGCTCGTGGGATTCGCGGTGCTCGTCGGGTCGCTGACCGTCCACGAGGCTGCGCACGCCTGGACGGCGGACCGCCTCGGCGACCCCACGGCGCGCCTGCTGGGACGCGTCTCGTTCAACCCCGCCGTGCACGTGGACCTGATCGGCACGATCCTGTTTCCGCTGATCGCGATGCTGACCAGCCTCCCGCTCATCGGATGGGCGAAGCCCGTGCCGGTCAACGTCGGCAACCTCCGGGAGCCGCGTCGGGACTACGTCCTCGTGGCGGCCGCCGGGCCGGCGAGCAACCTGGCCATGGCGACTGCCGCGGCCCTCGTCTGGCAGGCCGTTCGCGCCTCGACGGCATCGGCGGGCGGAGTCGCCGCCGGCAACGTCGTCGCCGAGCTGCTCCTCATGGCCATCGTCGTCAACGTGCTCCTGGCGGTCTTCAACATGATCCCCGTGCCGCCGCTCGACGGCGGCAACGTGCTCGGCGGGCTGCTGCCGTTCCGCCTCGCCGCGTCGTACGACCGCATCGTCCGGCCGTGGGGCTTCGTCATCCTGTACGGGCTGATGCTCAGCGGACTGCTGACCACGATCATGATGCCCGTCGCCAACTCGATCCTCGCGTGGATGCTGTGACCGCCCGCCGCCGTGTCGTGTCGGGCATGCGCCCGACCGGCAAACTGCACCTCGGACACCTGGTCGGCGCGCTCAGGAACTGGGTGGGGCTCCAGGACTCGTACGACTGCTTCTACTTCGTCGCCGACTGGCACGCCCTCACGAGCCACTACGCCGACACGTCGGAGATTGTCGAGAACGCGCTCGACAACGTGGCCGACTGGATTGCGGCGGGTATCGACCCGGAGCGGTCCACGGTATTCGTGCAGTCGCTCGTGCCCGAGCACGCCGAGCTCAGCCTGCTGCTCGGGATGATCACGCCCATCCCGTGGCTCGAGCGGGTGCCCACGTACAAGGAGCAGATCGATCAGCTCGCCGAGCGCGATCTCTCCTCGATCGGGTTCCTCGGCTACCCGCTGCTCCAGACGGCGGATGTCATCGTCTACAACGCGCACTACGTGCCGGTCGGCGAAGACCAGGTGCCGCACCTCGAGCTGTCGCGCGAGGTCGTCCGACGGTTCCACAACTTCTACGGCCAGGTCTTCGTCGAGCCGCAGCCGCTGCTCACGCCCGTGCCGCGGCTGCCGGGCCTCGACAACCGCAAGATGAGCAAGAGCTACGCGAACACGATCGACCTGTCCGACAGCGCCGAGACCGTCACGAAGAAGGTCCGGCAGATGTACACGGACCCAAAACGCGTGCGCGCCGACATCCCGGGAACGGTCGAGGGTAACCCGGTCTTCATCTACCACGACGCCTTCAACCCGAACGTCGAGGAGGTCGAGGACCTGAAAGCCCGCTATCGCGCCGGGACAGTCGGCGACGTCGAGGTGAAGACGAAGCTCGCCACCGCGATCAACGGCGTCCTCGAGCCCATGCGCGAGCGTCGCGCACGCCTGCTGGCGCGGCCGGACGATCTGCGGGCGCTGCTGTTCGACGGCTCGGCGCGCGCCCGCGCCGAGGCCGGCACGACCATGGCGCGCGTCCGGGAGGCCATGAAGCTCCGCTATCGCGGGTGATGCGACGCACGATGCGGGATGATATGGTCGCGGCGGTAGTTGAAGCGGTCAGATGACGCCAGACGTGCCGGAATTCGAATCGGCGCTCGAGGCCTACCCGGTCAGGCTCCAGCACTTCCAGGGGCCGCTCGATCTGCTCATTCACCTCATCAAGAAGAATGAGGTGAACGTCTACGACATTCCGATTGCCCTCATCACCGACCAGTACCTCGCGTACCTGGCCCTGATGCAGGAGCTGAACCTCGACCTGGCCGGCGAGTTCCTGGTGATGGCCGCCACGCTCATCCACATCAAGTCCCGCATGCTCATCCCGCGGCCCACGGCCGAGGTGGACGGGGACCTGGACGAGGAGGATCCGCGCGAGGCGCTCGTCCGCCGGCTGCTGGAGCACCAGAAGTTCAAGGCGGCCGCCGAGCTCCTGCACGAGCGCGAGACGCTGCGGAGCGCCCAGCACCCGCGCCCCGATGCGTCGGTGGCCGAGGTCGCGGCCCCCGACGCCGAGCCCGAGCTCGAGGTGGACCTCTTCAGCCTCCTCGCCGCCTTCCGCGGCGTGCTCGAGCGGGCGAAGACGCGGCCGAAGATGCTGCTGCCGCCCGAGCAGATCTCGGTGGAGCAGCGCATCGAGGAGCTCCTCGAGCGTCTGTCGGAGACCGAGGCCGTGGGCTTCGAGGAACTGTTTGCCGATACCGGGTCGCGCGCGCACCTGATCGTTACGTTCCTGGCGCTGCTGGAGATGGTCCGGCTAAAGCTGATCCGCGCGTTCCAGTCCGGCAGCTTCGGGCCCATCCGGCTCTACAAGCGCGCCCGCCCGTCCGACGCGCCGCACCCGATCCGCGACCCCGAGCAGGTGTACGCGGAGCTGCACCCGGTGGCGCGTCACGAGCCTGCCGCACCGGACGACGAGCGCACGGCCACCGACGACGAGCCCAACCCCGAACCTCCGAGCGACGAGACATGAGCGACGAGCAGCACGACGATACCACCCCGGACGACGCCGTCCGCGTGGACACGCTGATGGGCCCGGCGGAGCCGGCGATGCCCGACGAGCCGGCGACCGGCGATGGCGCCGGGCTCGTCGGAATCGTCGAGGCCCTGATCTTCGCCTCGCCGGAGCCCATCACCCCGAAACAGCTCTTCAAGCTGCTCGACGCCGAGCCGAAGGAGGAAGTCACGGCGGCCATCGCCGAGCTCAAGCGCCTGTACGCCCGTTCGGGCGGCTTGCAGCTCGTCGAGGTCGCCGCCGGCTACCAGATCGTCACCCGGCCGGAGCTGCACGAGTGGGTGCGGCGCCTGTTCCACGAGCGTACCACGCAGAAGTTGTCGGTGCAGGCGCTCGAAACGCTCGCCGTCATCGCCTACAAGCAGCCCGTGACGGCGATCGAGATCGCCGAGATCCGCGGCGTCAACACGTCGGGAGTGATCGGCACCCTGCTCGAGCGCGGGCTCGTGAAGATCAGCGGCCGCAAGCAGGTGGTCGGCCGGCCCTTCCTGTACTCGACGACCCGGGAGTTCCTCGATCGGTTCGGGCTGAAGGATCTGACCGACCTGCCGAAGGTGGAGGACATGGCGGACGCGCTCGGCTTCGAGCCCCCCGTCGGGCTGGCCGAGCAGGCGGGCCTCCTCGACGAACCCGCCACGCCCGAGGACCAGCAGGTGCTGGAGGGCGGCGCGGGCGAGGAGGATCCAGCTGACAGCTGATAGCTGACCGCCGACCGCTACCTGATCCCCGCCGCCGCCTTCAGCCGCCGGACTTCCTGCGGCGTGAGCTCCCGCGCCTGCCCGACACGCAGGCGCGCGTCGCTGAGCGGCCCGATCCGGACGCGCGTGAGCCGCTCCACCGGATAGCCGACGGCCTCGCACATCCGCCGGATCTGGCGATTGCGGCCCTCGCGGATCGTCATCATCAGGACCGCGGTCCGCGCGGAGCGGTCGCGGTCGGCATGAACGACCGAGACGTCCGCCGGGGCCGTCGGACGGCCGTCGAGCGGCACCCCGCGGGAAAGCCGGGCGAGGGCGCGCGCGTCGGGCACGCCGCGTACCTCGACGCGGTAGACGCGGTCGATCTCGTGACGCGGGTGGGTCAGCGCGGCCGCCAGCGCGCCGTCGTTGGTGAGCAGCAGCAGCCCCTCGGAGTCGAAATCCAGCCGCCCGACGGGGTAGACGTACTCGCGCACGTCCGGGATCAGGTCCATCACCGTCCGGCGCTTCTGGGGATCCTGGCGCGTGGTGACGTATCCGCGCGGCTTGTTGACGAGCAGGTAGCGGTAGCGAGTCACCGCTTTCACCCGCCGGCCGTCCACGCGGATATCGTCGGCGCCGGTGTCCGCCTTCGTGCCGAGCTCGGTCACCGTCCGGCCGTTCACGCTGACGCGTCCCTGCCGGATCAGGTCCTCGGCCGCGCGGCGCGACGCCACCCCTGCCGCCGACAGGAGCTTCTGCAATCGTTCCATTTGAGGCTCGTCCGCAGGGTCGACTTTCGGTGCGGCCGTCCCTATTATGGAGGCTCACCATCCGGGACACGGCGTGCCTCAGCCGTGGCCGTCCGGCGCGCGAGACGACCATGGCCGATCTTCGACACATCCCCCGCCATGCCCCTGCGTCCTGGCACCGCGCCCCACGGCGTGCGTTCGTCGCCGCCGCGGCGATTGGCGCGTGGCTGGGCAGCGGAGCCGGTTCCGCGCTCGCGCAGGACACGCGCGAGGCCGTGATCGCGGCCGCCCAGGCGGAGAAGGCCGCACACCCGCCGCTCGAGGCTCCCTCGCCGGCAGAGCGGGTGACCGAGCGCATCCAGGAACTGCTCGCCCCCAAGGCGTCGAGCGTCTATCCCTACTTCGGCAGCGTGTGGGGCGGCGGCGGCGCCACGCTCGGCGCCGGGTATCAGCGGCGGTACGGCGACCAGGCCGCCTGGCACGTGGCGGGCCTCTACTCGCTCAGGAACTACAAGCTGCTGGAGGTCGGCACGTCGTCGCCCGGCCACGTCGAGGGACGCCTCGACCTCTCCGCGCTTGCGGGCTGGCGCGACGCAACCGAGGTCGCCTTCTACGGGCTCGGGATGAGCTCCAGCCGATCGGATTGGACGAACTTCCGGTTCAAGCAGTACTTCGCGCGCGGCTCCGCCGAGTACCGGCCGAGCGCGTGGTCGCGCCTCGGCGGATTGGCCGCTCTCGAAGACTACGAGCTGCTGCCGGGCCAGGGCGACGAGCCATCCATCGAAACGATCTTCACGCCGGCCACCGCGCCCGCGCTCGGCGCCAGCCCGACGTACGTCCACGCCGAGGCCACCGCGGCGATCGACTCGCGGCCATCGCCCGGCTACGCACGGACCGGCGGGTACTACGGCCTGACGCTCCACGAGTATGCCGACACGAGCGGGCCGCTGGACTTTCGCCGGCTGGACGCGACCATCGTCCAGCACATCCCGATCCTCCGCGAGACGTGGACCCTCTCCCTCCGTGGCGCCGTCCAGACGACCCTGGGGGACGAGGAGGTGCCGTACTTCCTCCTGCCCTCGCTCGGGAGCGGCCGGACCCTGCGCGGGTACCACAGCTGGCGATTCCGCGATCGTCACAGCCTGATCACCTCGGCGGAGTGGCGCTGGTTCCCGAACCGGCTCGGCATGGACATGGCGCTGTTCTTCGATGCGGGCAAGGTGACCGACCGCCGCGAAGACCTGGACTTCACCGGTATGGCGCACGACTGGGGACTCGGCATGCGCCTGCACACGCCGACCGCGACGCCAGTCCGCATCGAGCTCGCCCGCGGGTCCGAGGGGTTCAACGTGGTCGTGGCCGGGGGAGCGGCGTTCTGACGTCATGGCGCGCGCGATGCCGACCGTGAACGGGCTTCGCCGGCGGCTTCTCGCGACGGCCACCGTGGCCGCGCTCGGCGCGCTCGCCGTCTCGCCCCGCGGCGCGACGCCACGGTTCTACGGTGACGACCCGCTGCGGCGCGCGCCCGAGACCCAGGACGCCTCGCACGTGAAGGCCCGCGACATCCCGCTCGTCCAGGACCTGCTGCTCAACCTGTTTGCGCACCCCGGCGATCACGCCGACCCGCGTGCGGGCGACGTGAACACGGCCGACGAAGTCCCCGACTCGAGCTGGTTCACCAACCGCATCCATGCCCGCCAGGTTCCGGTGGACGAAGTGGCTCGCGGGCCGAATGCGGGCGAAGGGCCGGCCCCGGGCCGCTGGACGGTCGTGTCCGCCAAGGTGAGCGGCGTGTCGCCGGGATTCACCGTGCGCGACGGTCGGGGCGCGCGGTGGTTCCTGCAGTTCGACGCGGACGGCTATCCCGTGGCGGCGACGTCGGCCATCGCCGTGGCGTGCCGGCTGTTCTGGACGCTGGGCTACAACCAGATCGAGTCGTACCTCGTCGAGGTCCGGCCCGAGCTGCTCGACGTGGATGCCTCCGCCACGGTGGCGCCGCGTCCCGGGCTGTCGCGTCCCCTCAGGCCATCCGACATCGAGACCGTGCTCCGGCGTGCCAATCGCGGTGCCGGCGGCGCCTACCGCGCGATCGCGGGGCGCGCGGTAGCGGGACGGCCGGTGGGACCCTTCGCGTACTCGGGCACCCGTCCGGACGATCCGAACGATCTCGTCCCGCACGAGCACCGCCGCGTGCTCCGTGCGCTCAAGGTCTTCGGGGCGTGGACGAATCTCGTGGACATGAAGGCGGGCAACACCCTGGACGCCGTCGTGGACACGCCGGAGGGACCGCGCGTGCGGCACTACCTGCAGGACGTCGGCTCGACGTTCGGGACCTCGGCGCTCGGGCCGCGCGACTGGGACGAGGGCTCCGAGTACCTGTTCGAGGGCGTTCCGCTCCTCAAGCGACTGGTCAGCGTCGGCTTCTACCTGCGGCCCTGGCAGACCGTGCCGTACGACGAGGAGCCGGAGGTCGGGCGCTTCGAGGGCAGACAGTTCGATCCCCAGGCCTGGCGGCCCCGTGTCCCCACTCCCGCGTTCCTCCATGCGCGCGACGACGATACGTTCTGGGCGGCGCTGCGGGTGACGGCGTTCACCGACGAGCAGATCCGGGCGGCCGTGCACGCAGGCCAGTATTCCGATCCGGAGGCGGAACGGCTCCTCGGCGACGTGCTCATCGAGCGCCGCGACCGGATTGGGCGCGCCTACCTGCCCACGATCACGCCGCTCGCCGGCTTCGTCCTCGACGACCGCGGCCTGACGTTCGAGAACGTGGCGCAGACGCGTGCGGGCCTGCCGCCGCCCGATGGGGGCTATCGGGCCGAGTGGTCGGCCTTCGACAACGCGACCGGTGAGGCGCGGCCGCTCGCCACGTCGGAGGTGCGCCCCTCACCGGCGCCGGCGCCTCCGGGGGCCCTTCCGGCGCCCGAGGCGATGCCGCAGCGCCTCGACGCGTACGTCCGGGTGGCGGTGACGGCGCCCGACTCCAGGCATCCCGCCTGGAGCCGGCCCGTGATCGTGTACTTCAGACGCGAGGCCGCCGGCTGGCGCCTCGTCGGCGTCGAGCGTCCAGGCGTCGAGTCGGCGGCGCCTACTTCTTGACCTCGGCCTTCACCTTCTGCAGCCGCACCGGCTCGCTCGTGTAGTTCTCGAGCACGAGCACGTTGTCGGCCTTGTCGAACTTGACCTTGGTGGCGACGCTCAGCTTGCCCTCGCCCGTTCCGTCCTTGTCCACGTGGATCTCGGCGAGCGTGAACGGATAGTTGATCGTCCGGGGCTGCTCGCGCGCTTCCCAGAACGTGATGGGCCGGTCGGTGGCGATGACGATCCGCCGGCCGCCTTCGGGCAGCGGTGACTGCCAGGCGTAGTGAAGGGGGTAGCCCAGCCGTGCGTGGGTCGGGTCGGGCCCCTTCAGCTCGGGGAACCACATCCGTCCCTTCTTCGGAGTGTCTTGAAGGGCCTTTACGAGGGCGTCTTGTCCCTTGTCGAGCATGGTCGCGACGAGCCGGCTCCGCTCGGCCGCCGTGGACCACTGATCGATGTCGATCATGACGGTCTGGTTGGCGCCGGTCGCGATGTTGCTCATGTTCACGGCCCACGCCTGGATGTGCAGCTTTTCGCCGTTGGTTTGCGCGTGTCCGGTCGCTGACGCGATCAGGAGGCAGGCCAGCGCACCCGCCGTGGCGGCCACCATCAACAGTCGTCTCATGTAGGGCTCCTTTCCGCGAAGACAGGGAATCCAATCGCGTACCCGTGCAATTGCCATTCCGGAACAGAGCCTCCACTAGAATGTGGGGCGGCATGCCCTGGCTCAGCCTGCTCTCGCGGCCCGTGGGCGGGCTCGCCGACACGGTCCCTGCCCGCCCGACCACCCGACGCGTGCTGCTGGCCCTCGCCGTGGGCGGCGCGTACTACGCCGGCGCGCAGCTCGGCGTGCTGCTGCGTGTGCCGGCGAGCACGTTCTCGGCCATCTGGCCGCCGAACGCGATCGTGCTCGCGGTGCTGCTGCTCGTGCCGCCGCGGGACTGGTGGGTGGTGCTCGCGGCGGCGCTCCCCGCGCACCTGGCGGCGGAGCTGCCCCTGGGCTGGCCGTATCCGATGGTGGCGCTGCTCTTCGTCACCAATGTCGGCGAAGGCGTGATTGGCGCGCTCGGCGTGCGGCTGCTGAGCGACGCGCCCTCGCGCCTCGACACTTTGCAGCGCATGGCGGCGTTCATCGCCGCGGCAGGACTGCTCGCGCCCATCATCTCGTCGTTCGGGGACGCGGCCGTGGCCTCCGCGTTCCACGGCGACCCCTACTGGGAGGTGTGGCGCGCCCGGACGTTCTCGAACATCCTGAGCGACCTGACCGTCGCACCGGCGATCGTCGCCATGCTCGGCAACCGGGGCCGCCGGCTCACGCCCGCCGATCCGTCAGTCCGTCTCGAGGCCGCCCTGCTCGCGGTCGTGCTCCTCGGCATGGCCGCCCTCGCGTTCATCGAGCCGCCCTCCAGCGGCAGCCTCGTCGCCGGCGCCCCGCGCGTGCTGGTCGCGTTCCTGCTGCCGTGCCTGCTGTGGGCCGCCGTCCGCTTCGGGCCCGCCGGCGCGAGCCTGGCGCTGGTCACGACGGCCCTCGTGGCCAACTGGGGCGGACTGCACGGCCGGGGGCCGTTCGAGCGCCTCCCACCAGAGGGGGCGGTGCTCGCTCTGCAGCTCTTCCTGAGCGTGATTGCGGTGCCCGTCCTCTGCCTGGGCGCGTTGATCGAGGAACGCTGGACGACCGAGGCCGAGCTCGCCGATCGGCTGGGGTTCGAGGAGCTGTTGTCGCGGCTCTCCGCGGCGTTCGTCGCGTCTCCCGGCCGGGCAATGGACGACACCGCCGCCATCTGGCTGGGCAAGCTGGCGGTCTACCTGCGCGTGGACCAGGCGTGGTTCCTGCGCACCGGCGCCGACCCGTCCACGATGGCGCTCGCCACGAGCTGGACGGCTCCCCTCGTGCCGATCCGGTCGCCGGTCGATCCGATGCGCGATCTCGGCTGGATGGTCGTCCGGGCGCTCGAGGGCGACGCGACAGAGGTGACGTCGCCGTCGCGGATGCCCGAGCCCGAGCGTCGGGTTCTCGAACGGTTCGGCCTGGGTGCGGTGCTCTGCCTCCCGGTGAGTGCCGGCGCCCGCGTCTTCGGGGCGCTCGTGCTCGCCTCCGGTCGCGGGCCCAGGCTGTGGCCGGACGCGCTCCGCGGCCGGCTCCAGCTGGTGAGCGAGGTGTTCGCCAACGCCCTCGCCCGGCAGTCGGCCGACGCCGCCCTGCGCGCCGGCGAAGCGCTCAAGTCGTCGATTCTCGCGTCGCTCTCGAGCGGCGTGGCCGTGCTCGATCGTGCCGGTCGGGTGATTGCCGTCAACCAGCGCTGGAACACTCTGGCCGGCGACCAGCACGAGATCGTGTCCGGCGACGTCGGCGTCGGCGCCGACTACCTGGACCTCTGCTTCCAGGCGGCCCTTCGCGGCGCGTCCCACGCCGGCACCGTACGCGCCGGTATCGAGGCGGTGCTCGGTCGCTCGCGATCGAGCTTCGCGCTGGAGTACGAGACCGACGGCCCGGCCGGCGGCCGCTGGGCCGTGCTGTCCGTCGTCCCGCTGTCGGGCGCGGAGGGCGGCGCGGTCGTGACCCACACCGACGTGTCCGAGCGGCGGCGGGCCGAGATCGAGACACAGCGCATCCGGCAGGAGCTGGCGCACGTCACGCGCGTTTCCACGGTGGGGGAGCTCACCGCGTTGGTGGCCCACCAGCTGAGCCAGCCGCTGACCGGGATCCTGTCGAACGCGCAGGCGGCACGCCGGCTGCTCGACGGGCCTGCCGTCGGGCTGCCCGAGGTGCGCCGCCTCCTCGACGACATCGTCGAGGACGATCGGCGCGCGGCCGATGTCATCCGGCAGATGCGGGACCTGATGCGCCCCGGACCCGCCGAGCCCGTGCTGCTGGACCTGAACTCGGTGGTGCAGGGCATCGTGCACCTGGTCGGCAGCGACGCGTTGATTCGCGACGTCTGGATCGGCATGGAGCTCACGCCCGACATGCCGATCGTGCAGGGCAACCGGGTGGACCTGCAGCAGGTCGTGCTGAACCTGGTGATGAACGCGCTCGACGCGGTGCGGCCGTCGGCCGAGCGGCGCGTGACCGTGCGGACCCGCCTGGCGCCGCCGCACGTGGAGGTCGAGGTGGAAGACACCGGCCCCGGCCTCGAACCCGGGTCGGTCGCCCGCGTGTTCGAGCCGTTCTACTCGACCAAGCCCGGCGGCATGGGGATGGGGCTCTCGATCGCGCGCTCGATCGTGGAGGCGCACCACGGCACGATCGGGGCCCACGAGCGGCAGCCGCGCGGGACCATCTTCCGGTTCTCGCTGCCGCTGGCGGGGGCCCGGGCGGGCTGAGTAGCCGAAGGGCGTCAGCCGCCCTGATTGAAGCTACAACCCCAAGACCAAGCGCAACCCGGAATCCACATTCGACAGGAGGGAGCCTGTGATGCGCCCGGCCAGCTCAGTCAGGAATTCCCTGTCGAGGGTCACCACCTGTGAAGTGTTGGCAACCGAGTCTTTCCGCAACCCCGAGTCCTTGGCCGGTACGAGCACATTGCCTGGCGCTTCCACCAGCCGAAGATTCGCCGTGAGAACAACGGCAATCACTGTGCGGATGCGACTGCGGTTGAACGCATCGCTCTGGACAATCACGACAGGACGTCGAAAGCCGGGTTCGGAGCCATCGGGTTCGCCCAAGTCGGCCCACCAGACCTGGCCGCGCTCGACTACCACGATTCTCCGGCGATGGAGCGGGCCTGGAGCCGACGCACAGGCTTCTCGAGGCGGCTCTCCTCGTTGGCGTACACGCGGTTCAGTCGTTCGGTCGTCTTGCGACCTCGGTGTTTGGCCAGGAACTCGGCGAGTGCCGTGGCATAGAGACGGCTGCGAGACACCCCAAGGCGCTTTCCAAGCGACTCGGCAGAATCGAAGAGGTCTTCAGGGATGGACACGGCCACTTTCATACCGTGGTAATACCACGAGAATACCTGGACTTGCAAGCCGGGCTGACGTCAGCGGTGAGCGCTGGGAGCCCGAGCAGCAGTATGGCGAGTGACGTCTTCGAGAGGTTCCGGCGCAGCATGCCCACCGGCTCTGCCGAATGGCACGACGGAACCGGGTACGACCGGTGAAGGGGGATATTGACACATCGTGAGGCGATGTATAGCATGACGAGGCGTGACTCCAGACGCGCTGAAAGGCCACCTCGATCTGTTGCTGCTCTCGGTCGTCGCGAAGACGCCGGGGCACGGCTACGCGATCGCCGAGACGCTGCGGGCGGAAAGCGATGCACTCATCGATCTGGCTGAAGGAACGCTGTATCCGGCGCTCCACCGGCTCGAACGCGCCGGGCTGATCGCTGGCCGATGGTCCGAGGTCAATGGCCGGCGCCGCCGCGCCTATCGATTGACGGCCAGGGGGCATCGCTCGCTCACCCAGAAACATCGGGAGTGGGATCGGTTCGCTCGCACGGTGTATGCCGTGGTTGGGGGGCGTCCATGACCACCGATCGGATCGCCAGCTACCTGGACGAGCTCACGCGAGCCCTGCGTGCTCGCGGCGCCTACTCGCGACAGCTCGTGCGCGAAGTGCATGACCACCTTCTGGACAGTGTGGAGGCCGGCCGGCGTCGAGGGCTCACGGTCGACGAGGCGCGAGACGAGGCGATCGCGAAGGCGGGAACGCCGGAGTTCGTCGCCCGGCACGCCGCCGCCGACGTGCCACGCCTCCGCCGCGGGATGCTGTTGAGCGTCTGCGCCGGCACGATGGGCTCCATCGCGTATCTGTCGTTGTCGCTGCTGCTTCTCCGCCCACCTCGCGCCAACTATCGAGCGTGGTCGGCCGAAGCGAGCGGTGTCTTCGTGCTGACCGCCGTCACATTCGCATGGGCGAAGGCCGGCGACCTCTCATCGCCATGGACGCGCCCGCTCCTGCTGCTCGGCAGCCTCGCGCTCGCCACCCTCGGTGCCGCGACCTTCTATGCGAACGTAACAGGTCATTTCGAGGGGTATGGCGCAGTCCTCGGCACGCTCTTCACGCTCCAGGCGCTGCTGACGCTCGTGCACCTGCGGCCGGGGCTGCGCGCCTTCTTGACTCACGCATGACGCCGGTCCAGGAAACCCCACAGATCTTCACGCTGGTGCTGGTGTTGTGTGTGCTGGCGTCGCTCATCATCCTGCCGATGGTCGCGTATCGCCTGATCCGCGGGCGGCGCGCCAGCGCGCTCGCACTCCTCTCGCGGTGGGGCGTCGGCGTGGCGGTCTATCTCGCGATTTCGGTCGTCGTCTCCGTGGCGAGACCCGTGCGCATCATCGAGCCGGGGCAGAACTGGTGCTTCGACGATTGGTGTGTGGCCATCGAGGGTGTTCACCGCCGACCGTCAGCCAACGGTCAGGAGGTCACTCTCACTGCCGACGTTCGAATCTACAACGCCGCGCGCCTGCCGGAAGGCGCACGGGGTTTCTGGGTGTACGTGCGCGACCAGGACGACCGGCGTTATGCCCCGATTCCGGGCGCATGGCAGGACATCGTCGTCGCACGCGTGCCTCCACATGAGTTTGCGCGCACATCGATTGACTTCGTCGTGCCGACAGGCGCACACCAATTGGGTTTCGTGACCGGCCACGGCAGCGGAACCCCGTGCGGGTTCCTGCCCAGTCTTCTCGAGATCGGACAGGGTGGCTGCCTGTTTCACAGGGCGAACATGATTCGCGTCGAGTAGATCGGAGTGTGCCGTGGTCGCACGGCGTCTGAAATTCACTGCTGAGGCCGCGGCAGAACGCCTCCCGAGACTGCCAGCGGCCGCGCCCTACCTGCCACCTCACGTGCGCCGCGCTATTCCTGCAGCACCTCGCTCCAGAACGCGACGAGCTTCCAGGTCTCGCTGACAGCGGCCGTCTTGTCCACCTCGGCGTGCGTGATGAGGCCGCTCAGCAGCGCGTGCACCTCGACGCCCTCCTGCCGCAGGTGCTGCGCCAGCAGGAGCGTCTCGACTGCCGGGATCACGGTGTCGTCGGTGCCATGGAGCAGGAAGACCGGGGCCTGCGGAGGCGCCGACCGGTCGGGCGACGTGACCGGCGGGTAGAGGCCCGGGTCGTCGAGCGCGGGCAGGAGCCGCGCCCCGAGCGCCCTGGTGTCGCGCGCGTTCACGAGCCGCATCAGGGTGGCCGAGGGCTCGGGCAGGGCGGCGGCGATGCGCTTCGACTCTTCGTAGACGTCCCCGGCGCGCTTCATGTCCACCAGCGTGAGCTGCGAGGCCGTCAGGTAGGTTTCGATGCCATGGCGGAGCGGCTCGACCTGGTCGGGCGGCACCAGGCGGTCCGCGAGTCCCAGCAGGATCACCGCCACGCCGTAGTCGTGCGGCGCGCGATAGTGGCGCCGCATGCCGGGAGGCGCGCCGGGCGGCAGCGGCTCGAGCCCGGTGCAGAGATACCGCAGGACGCGCGGCAGGTCGCCGTGGCCGCCGAACGACAGGACGTAGGACACGTGGTCGGCCAGCGAGGGGCGGCCCGCCGCCACGATCGACAGGCCTCCGGCGAAGCTGATGCCCATCAGCCCGACGTGGCCGTCCGGAGCCAGGTCCTGCTGCCCGGCCAGCCATCCGGCCGCGTCCTCGATTTCGTCGACCTCTTCGGGCGTGAAGCGGTACCGGACCAGATCGGGCAGGGCGATGGTCATCACCGCCACGCCGCTGGCGGCCAGATCGCCGGCCAGCCCCTTGAGGCGCGGCTCCTCGATCCCCATCGCGTGCACGCCCGGTGTCAGAATCACGCTGCGCCTGATCGCCCCGTCGGGACGATAGAGGCGGGCGGGGATCGGACCGTGCCTGGTCGGGATCGTGCGTGCCGGTCCCGCCACCCATCCTCGCGCGGTCTCGCTCGCGACGCGTTCGAGCATGCCGTCCATGTGGGCGGCGCGCACGACGAAGGACAGTCCCCGCAGGTAGGCGGGACCCCACACCACGATCGCCACGGCAAGCGCCACGGCGGCGACCGCGCCGAGGCGCCGGAATCGCGTCATGGCCGTTGATGGTAATCCACGTGGTTGCTAGACTGAGCGGTTGGTGCTGACGGACATGCCGGACACGCGGCGATTGATCATCGCCATCGACGGACCTTCAGGGGTGGGCAAGGGCACGGTCTCGAGGACCCTGGCCGAGCGCCTCGGCTACCGCCACGTGGACACCGGGGCGATGTACCGCGCCGTGGCCTGGCTCGCCCTCGCGCGGGGCACGGCCCTGGACGACGAGGCGGGCGTGACGAGGCTGGCGCGCGAGGCGGCGGTGGAGATCGACGGCGGGCAGGTCCGGGCCGGCGGGACCGACGTCACGCGGGAGATTCGCACGCCGGCGATCGATCGCGCCGCCACTGCCGTCGCGCGGATGCCCGGCGTGCGCGCCGCGCTGGTCGAGCGTCAGCGCGCGCTTGGCCGGAACGGCGGGGTCGTGATGGAGGGCCGTGACATCGGGACGGTGGTGTTCCCCGACGCCGACGTGAAGATCTTCCTGGATGCCTCGCCCGAGGAGCGGGCGCGCCGGCGCGCGGCGGATCCGGCGCACGGCGGCGGTCCGCAGCGGCTCGCCGAGGTGGCCACCGAGCTGGCGACCAGGGACCGCATGGACCGCACGCGCGCCACCTCGCCGCTGATGCTCGCCGACGACGCCGTGCAGGTGGACACGACGGGAGTGCCCGTGGACGAGGTCGTCGAGCGCGTGCTTGAAATCGTCAATCGTCAATCGTCAATCATCAATCACCGCTCCTTGTAGTCTTCCGACGAGGCGGGGTCCAGCTCCCAGCGGTGCTTGTCCCGCCGCTCGACCTTGTCGGCTCCCTTCAATTCCTCGTTGTCCTCGTATTCGACGCCGAGCGAGCGGCCGATCTCGTCCACGACGTCCTGATCCGGCGTGGGGTTGTCGCCGCCCGGGGCCTCGTCGCCCGTGCTGTAGGCGCTCTCCCAGTCGGCATCCACGTCGCCGCCGGTGAGCGAGGGACCGCTCTCGTGGTGGTTCGCGAGGTCCTCCTGCAGCTCGATCTGACCGGACCGGGCCGCCGACGGGTGCCCGTGGTTGTCGAGCGACGACGGCACGGACGGGCCCTGATCGGCCTCCGGCAGGCGGCGCCGTTCCCGGTCGAGCGCCGGGTGCCGCGCGGCGACCGTGGGGCGTCGCCGGGCTTTCGAGGTCGTCGCCGGCCGGGCGACCGCCGGGGCCTGGGGCTGGGCGATGGCAGCGGCCTGCGGCCGGGCGGCGGCTGTGGGCTTCGGACGGGCGACAGCTGGGGTCTTCGGCCGGGCCGGCTTGGACTGGATGTTCCGCGGCGAGACGCCCGGCTTCGGGGACGTGACGTTCCGGGGGCTGGCCTTCCGGGGGGCGGCTTTCCTGGGGGCGGCTTTCCTGGGGGCGGCCTTCCGGCTGGCGGCTTTGGGCGTTGCGGCCTTCCGCGCCGGCCGCTTCGGCGCCATCTTACGGACGGGTGGTCGGGCCGCCCTGGCGGACGCGGGCCGCCTGCGCGCCGCCTTCTTCGTCGTCTTCCGGGTCGCGGCACGCGCCTGTGCCGGGGATTTCGCTCCCGGGCGGGCGGCTGGTCGCGCGGGGGTGCGCCGGCGCTTGCCCGCGGCTCTTGCGGGGGTCGAGCGCCGGGCGGCTGCGGTCTTCCGGCGACCGGTCTTCCGGGCCGGCGGTCGCGGCCGTTTGGTCTTGGCCATGGGCGGGTCCTTTCCGAGGGCGCCTTGACAGAGGGCCGTTAAGTGTCGTATCTTCTAGTGCTTATCCAAATCGAGACGCGTCCAGGCCGTGAGAGCCCGACGCGGCCGCATTTCGGATCCGCACTATCCCGGGGCCGCCGGTCCCCGACCCGAACTCCGGCAATCGAACGATCGAGGAGGACTTGCGCTTCATGTCGAACGTTGAACAAGAGCCGCAGACTGCTGCGGTGGATTCCCCCGGCACCGGGACCTCTGGAGGTGACGCCACAACCATCCGTCGCCAGGCGCCCAGCTACGAAGACGAACAGGTTGATCCCCAGGAATACGCGCGTCTTCTGGACCTTTACGATAGCAGCTTCCGCCACATCGCGGAAGGCGAAGTCGTCAAGGGGACCGTGCTGAAGGTCACCGAGACGGAAGTGATCGTCGACGTCGGATTCAAGTCGGAAGGCATCATCGCCCTCGACGAGTTTCTCGACGAGAACCGCCAGATCATCGTGCAGCCCGGGGATGTCGTGGACGTCCTGCTCGAGCGCACCGAGGATCGCGAAGGCTACGTCGTCCTGTCCCGCGAAAAAGCGGAGAAGATGAAGATCTGGGACGAGGTGGAGAAAGCCTACTCCGAGAAGAAGGTGGTCGTCGGCCGCGTGATCGAGCGCATCAAGGGCGGCCTGGCCGTGGACATCGGCGTGCGCGCGTTCCTGCCGGGCAGCCAGATCGACGTGCGTCCCGTGCGCAACCTCGACGGGCTGAAGGGGCAGGACCTCCGGATGCGCGTCATCAAGGTGAACAAGAAGCGCGGCAACATCGTGCTCTCGCGCAAGGTGCTCCTCGAGGAGGAGAACGCCGAGAAGAAGAAGCACACGCTCGAGACGCTGGCCGAGGGCAAGGTGCTGCGCGGGGTGGTCAAGAACATCACCGACTACGGCGCCTTCATCGACCTGGGCGGCATCGACGGCCTGCTGCACATCACGGACATGTCGTGGGGCCGCGTCGGGCACCCGTCCGAGGTGCTCAAGGTCAACGACGAGATCGACGTCACCGTCCTGAAGTACGACCCGGCGACCGAGCGCGTCTCGCTCGGCCACAAGCAGCTGGTGGCCGATCCGTGGTCGGCGGTCGCCGAGCGCTACCCGGCGGGCATGCGCGTCAGCGGCAAGGTGGTCAGCCTGACCGACTACGGCGCCTTCATCGAGCTCGAGCCCGGCGTCGAGGGCCTGATCCACGTCAGCGAGATGTCGTGGAGCAAGCGCGTCAAGCACCCGTCGAAGATCCTCAACGTGGGCGACAACGTCGAGGCCATGGTGCTCGGCGTGGACGCCACCGCGCGGCGCATCTCGCTCGGCCTCAAGCAGGTGGAGCAGAACCCCTGGCACGACCTGGCCGAGAAGTACCCGGTCGGCACCCGGATCAAGGGCAAGGTGCGCAACCTGACCGAGTTCGGGGCCTTCGTGGAGGTCGAGGAGGACATCGACGGGTTGATCCACATCTCGGACATGTCCTGGAGCAAGCGGATCAAGCATCCGTCCGAGGTGCTGAAGAAGGGCGACGTGGTCGAGGCGATGGTGCTCAACATCGACGCCGAGAACCAGCGGCTGTCGCTCGGCCTCAAGCAGCTCGCCACGGACATCTGGGACGACTTCTTCTCGCGGCACCACGTCGGGACGATCGTCGAGGGCAAGGTGGTGCGGATGACGAACTTCGGCGCCTTCGTCGAGCTGGACGAAGGGATCGAGGGGCTCATCCACGTCTCCGAATTCGACGATGCGCACGGGCAGGAGAAGGTGGAGCTGCAGGTGGGCGAGACCTACCAGATGAAGATCATCAAGCTGAGCCCCGCCGAGCGGAAGATCGGGCTCAGCATCCGCGCACTGAAGTCCGACGAGTACCGCTCCGACTGGGAGACATACCAGGAGACCAGCGGCACGGGCGAGGCCACGCTCGGCGAGCACATCCGGTTCAAGGGTTAGTCATTGAACATTGATGATTGATGATTGACGATTGACGATTGCGATTGAAGCGATTGAAGCGATTGACGGTTGCGGGGCGCGGCCCCCAATCGTCAATCGTCAATCCTCAATCATCAATGATCAATGGGAATCGCGAGGGCGCCCATGACCAAGGCGGAGCTTGTCGAGGAAGTCTCGCGGGTGTCTGACCTCACGAAGAAGCACTCAGAGCTCATCGTCGACACCGTCTTCAAGAGCATCATCGACGCGTTGCAGCGGGGCGAGAAGATCGAGCTCAGGGGGTTTGGGAGCTTCCGGCTGCGCCAGCGCGAGCCGCGGAAGGGGCGCAATCCCAAGACGGGCGACCGCGTGGACGTGCCGCCGAAGAAGGTGCCGTACTTCAAGCCCGGGAAGGAACTGAAGGAGCTCATCAACCGTGAGCCCCTGCCGCCGCGCGTCGGGCCGCCCGCGCCCGATGCGAGCACCGACGGCGGGTTCGGCCTCTAGCGCCCGGCGCGGCCGCCGTCGCCAGGAGAGCGGCTCAATCAATCGTCCAATCGTCAATCGTCAATCGTCAATCGTCAATTGGATCGCCTTTACTCCCCCTGGCGGCATTCATACGTGACGGGTGGGTCGCCGTCCGACCCGGACGCCTGCATCTTCTGCCGGGCCGTTGAGGATTCCGCCTGCGACGCGCTGGTCGTGGATCGCGGGGACCGCGCGTACGTCATCCTCAACCTGTATCCCTACAACAGCGGGCACCTGATGGTGGTGCCACGCCGCCACGTGGCGACGCTCGCCGAGCTCGCCCGCGAGGAGCTCGTGGAGCTCGCGCTGCTGACGCAGCGGGCCGAGCGCGCGCTGACCGAGGTGTATACGCCCCAGGGCCTGAACGTGGGCGTGAACCTGGGAACGGCGGCCGGCGCCGGGGTGGCGGGCCACCTGCACGTGCACCTCGTGCCGCGGTGGACGGGTGACACGAATTTCATGTCGGTCGTCGGCGACGTGCGCGTGCTGCCCGAGGAGGTGCCGGTCAGCGCGTCGCGGCTGCGGCCGGTTTTCGAGCGCCTGCACTCGACATTGACAATTGACGAGTGACGATTGACGATTGGGCCCCTATGTCTCGATCGCTGATGCTTCTGGTCCTGGTCCTGGCGCTTGCCGCCTCGGCGCCGCGTGCGGCCACGCCCATCCGCGTGATGCTGCTCGACGGCGAGAGCGGCGGGCCGTGGCACAAATGGCAGCAGACCACGCCGGTGCTGAAGAAGATCCTGGACGGCGCGGGGCTGTTCCAGGTGGACGTGGTGACCGCGCCGCCGGCCGGCGGCGACTTCAGCGCGTTCTCCCCGGCGTTCAGCGACTATCGCGCGGTCGTCCTGAACTACGACGCACCCGGCGAGCGCTGGCCCGACGCGTTGAAGCAGGCGTTCGGGCACTACGTGTCGAACGGCGGGGGAGTGGTCAGTGTCCACGCGGCCGACAACGCGTTCGAGGGCTGGGCGGCGTTCAACGAGATGATTGGCGTCGGCGGCTGGCGCGGCCGCACCGAGAAGGACGGCCCGTACTGGTTCTACAAGGACGGCAGGCTGACATCCGACCCCTCGCCGGGACCGGCCGGGAGCCACGGCGCGCGCATCCCGTTCAAGATCACCGTGCGGACCTCCGACCACCCGATCACGCGCGGGCTGCCGCCGGAGTGGATGCACCAGGGCGACGAGCTGTACGCGCGGCTGCGTGGGCCGGGCAAGAACATGACGGTGCTGGCCACGGCCTATTCGGATCCTGCAAATGCGGGCTCCGGCCGTGACGAGCCCATGCTGATGGTGCTGAGCTACGGCAAGGGCCGCATCTTCCACACCACGCTCGGCCACGATGTCAACGGCCTGAGCTCGGAGGACTTCGTCGTGACCCTGCAGCGCGGCACCGAGTGGGTGGCCACCGGCGCCGTGACGCAGAAGGTGCCGGCGGCCTTCCCGACCGCCGACACCGTCAGCTACCGCGTGGACCTGGCCGCGATGGACCCGGGGTTCACGCGGGGGTTGAACCCGCTGGATGCAAGTAGGCGGCGGGGCCGCCGCTCAGCCGACTCGAAGATGACCACCCGGTTCATCCTTTTACGAACTCGCATACGTGGTCCCCGTAGCCCGTCGCTCCCCTGTATGTCATCTTCGACGGCCATCCCGCTCCAGCAGTCCCGAGTCATGGTTCGCCCTGCTTCGACAACGCCTTCCCTGTGACGCGGACTTCTTGGTACCAGTTGACTTGACGGTGATCCAGCATCGTCTGCATTCCCTGACATGCCGCCCGAGAACGAGAACGAGTCCCGCCTCTCGCCTGTCCCGCCGAGGCAGGCGCCCATCGTGCTCGTCGTCAGCACCGCGTTTCGCCGGTCATTTTTCCGCGGCCTCCCTGATGGATCGACCAGTGACCCTTCTCCGCTGTCGTATTCCCAGCTTTCGAGGCACCATCAGACGCAATCAGCTCGACCTTCGATGGAGCCCCCTCTTCACGCGAATCGGCGGCTCGTCACCGGTCGAGCCGCTCAGGATGTTGAGCAGATAGGCGCCGATCCCGATCAGCGCCGCAGTCGCGGCCACGGCGGCGAACATCCACATTCGCGTCCGCTGAACCGAGACGCACCAGCTCCGCCGCGATCGATGGCTCCGACGTTGTCGCCCATGGTGGGCTCCTTGTTGCAGGTCTACCGCGTCCGCGCCGCCCGCCTCCTGATGTCCACCAGATCCAGCCGTGACAGATACGATCTCGACTTCTGACTTCCAGGCGTTCACGAAGACGCTCGAGCGCTTCCTCAGCCGCCGCCGCCACTCCTGCCTCCCCGCGCTCATCGCCGGCCCTGTTTGCCGCCGCGCCCGCGCGACGGCGTCAGCCGCCAGCGCACCTCGTCGTTTGGAATCGCGCCGCCAGCTCGGCGCCCATGGCCCGCCAGAGCCGTTCGCCTCGCGTCGTCCGCGCGACCACGCGCCAGGGCAGCGGCCGCCAGCCAGTAGCTCAGGTCGGCTGCTTGAACAGGTTCAACCCCATCCGCCTCGTGGAGCGGGCGGCGGGTCGACGGGCGCCGCAGCCGCGCGCTGCAGAACGCGACCACGCCGACGGTCAGCAGAGCGGCCGAGTCCGCGGCCTCCGGATGTCTGACGCACGCTCTGCCACGAACCGCACGGCGTCCTGACACTGCAACTGCGTGGCGGCCGCAAATGCCTTGAGCGACGCTGCGCGGCGCGCGCGTCCTTTGTAGGCTTCGAGGCCGGCGGCTGACCCGGCTCGATCTCGGCGAGCAGACTCTGCGCTTCGGTCTCGTGCCCCAGTCGAATGAGCAGATCCGCATGGTTGGCCAGCGTGTATGGCAGCAGGCCCTGCGCCCCCTGACGCCGGTAGATGGCCTCGGCGCGTTCCCGCTGATGCAGCGCGCCGCGGATATCGTCCGAGGCCGTGAGGTACACGGCGAGGCCGGATGCGGCCGCCGCGATGCCGCCCGCCTCGTCCTTCATCGTCTCGGCAACTCGCGACATGCCGCCGCTCGTCTCGCGCGCCTGTTCGAGTTGCCGCGCGCGTCTTCTGCGCGCGGGCCGCAATCTGGAGCCCGGACAGTTCGAGTCGCCGGTAACGCCCCGTCCGGAGGAACGGCAGGACGCCGTTGACCAGCGCAATCGCCTCGTCGGGCCGCTCCTCCACGCGGCGCAGCTCGGCAAGCTGAAGCCGCGCCCGCGCGGCCGTTCGCTTCGCGCCCCGTGATCATCGGCGAGCTGAATGGCGCGGTGAATTTCTGTTCGGCCTCGGCCAGCCGCCCCAGGTCGATCAGCGTCGCCGTCAGATCCACAGGCCGTCAGCCGCGACGGAACCAGGCCCGCCGCGCGGCCGCACTGACGGCGTCCGCCGCGGTCTGCTCGGCTCGGCGAACTTGCCTTCGGTCGCCGCCACGCTGCTCAGTGTCAGCCGGGCGCGCACTGCCTGCGCACTGTTCTTCGAGTCGTCGCCAGCGCCAGCGCCTGCGTCAGGTCCGCCCGGGCCGCGCGCTCCTCGCCCGAGGCGTCGAGACGCCGTCCGTCGGCGCAGCAGGACCTCCGTTTCACCCTCGTGTTGGAGGCCGCGTGGTACAAGTCGCTCGGCCTCGCGCGAAGGCCTTCAGTGCGGCGTTCCGGGTGCGCGGCCCCGCGCCTTCGATCGATCCCGAGCTGGAGGTAGCGCGGCCGCGTATTGCTGTCCGCCTGCGATGGCCCGTGCTCATGGGACGCGCGGGCATCGTCCCTGAGTCCGGCCGTATCCTGCGCACGGCCCAGGTCAACCCATGCGCTCGCCTCGTCCGGATGACGGCGGGCGATTTCCTGGTAGGCCGCCACGGACGCGTCCACCTGGCGCAGAACGAGGCGCGCACGGCGCGCATGCGAAGCCGCTCGTCCTCGGGCAGCCGCGACTCGTCGGGGACCAGCGACGAGAGCTGCAGCAGGTGCCGCTGCGCCGCCCGCTCGTCGTCCAGCTCCGCATCGGCTTCCGCGAGACGTGCGTACGCCAGCACGTTCTGCGGATACAGCCGCACGGCTTCTTCCAGCGCGGAGCGCGCCGTCTGCGAGGCCCCGTCGCGCAGCGCCTCGGTGCCGCGCTCATACCAGCGGTTGGAATCGTCCGGGACCGGTGGCAGCCCGGGGGCGCGTGACCACCACCACAGCGCCAGCCCCATGAGGGCCGCAAGCGTGACGATGCCGGCCAGGACGCGACCGCCCGGGCGCGACGGTCGACGCGGCGCCTCGCCCTCGTCCCACGACACGGGCGTGACGCGGCCGGTGTCCGGCAGCATCATCCGGATGGCGCCGACCACCTCTTCGGCCGACTGGAACCGATCGGACGGATCCTTCGCGAGCAAACGCGCGCACAGCGCATCCTCGCGCGCGGTCAGCTCCCGTCTCCGGGTCGACGGCGGCGGGGGATTCACCCGCAGGATATTCGCCACCGCGTCGTATGGCGTCGCGCCATCGAAGGGGTTCACGCCGGTGAAGCACTCGTAGAGCATCACGCCGAGCGAGAACAGATCGCTGCGTCCGTCCACGGGGCGCCCCTGCACCTGCTCGGGGGACATGTACGCAGGCGTGCCCACGAGGCCGCCGCCGGACCCGTCGACGGCGGTAATCGTCGACGCTTCGGCAATCACCCGGGGCACGATGGGCGTCTGGGCCAGCCCGAAGTCCAGCAGCCGAGGCCGCCCCGACGGCGTGACGATGACGTTGCCCGGCTTGAGGTCGCGATGGACAATCCCGCGGCGGTGGGCGGCCGCGAGCGCATCGGCGACGTGCGCGCACACGGCCAGCGCATCCCGCACGGGCATCGCGCCGCCGCGGATCGCGTCGGAGAGCACGCGGCCCTCCACGAAGGGCATCACGATGTAGGCGCGCCCGTCGGGAGTGACGCCGGCCTCGTGGACGGCGCAGATGCCGGGGTGATCGAGGGCGGCCGCCGCCTGCGCCTCCCGGAGGAGCCGCGCCCTGGCCTGCGAGTCCTGGATCCTGGCGGCGGAGACGAACTTGATCGCGACGTCGCGCTCGAGGTCGGCGTCCCGGGCCAGGTAGACCTCGCCCATGCCGCCGTGGCCGAGCAGCCGCAGCACGTGATAGCGCCCGAAGTCGAGTTCCTTGCCGCTGTCGGGCACCGGCGCTCCGTGAGACGTCGGAATAAAGGGCGAACTGGCGGCGGTCCGGGCAGTATACACGTGCGACCACAGGCCGGATCCCGATTCAGCACTGACGCTGCGCCGTCCGGCCGGCGCGCGCGAGGCCGGCTGCGACCTGGCGGTGGTGACGACGGCGCCGGGCTCGGAGTCGCAGGAGAACGCGCAGCGGCGAGGGTTCGAGCTGCTGTGCGCGGGCGATTCTGGTCAAGGACTAGAATGCCGACATGGACTTCGACCTGACGCCGGAACAGGCCGCCCTCCAGGCCGAGGCCGAGGCCTTCGCGCGCGAGCGCGTCGCACCCGAGGCCGCCCGCATCGACGAGACGGGCGAGTTCCCGTCGTCACTGATTGCCGATGCGGCCGCGCGCGGCTACCTCGGACTGCGGGTTCCGGCCGACTACGGTGGCCGCGGCGCGGATCAGGTGAGCTACGTCCTCGCGATCGAGGCCATTGCGCGCGCCAGCGCCACGGTCGCCGTCATCCTCGCCGTGCACAACTCGCTCGTGGCCGAGGCCATCCGTCGCGCCGGGTCGGACGCGCAGCGCGAGCGATGGCTGCGCGCTCTCGCGTCAGGCGCGGTGCTGGGCGCCTTCGCGCTGTCGGAGGCCGACGCGGGCACCGACGCGGCCAACCAGCAGACCGTGGCCACGCGAGCCGAGGGCGGCTACCGGCTCACGGGACGCAAGGTCTGGGTCGCCAACGGCGCCGCGGCCGGCGTGGCGCTGGTGTTCGCGGCGACGACGCCGGGAGCGCGAGGGCGGGGAGTGTCCGCGTTCGTGGTGCCGCTCGACCGGGAGGGGATCCGCCGCGAGCCGGGCGTGGACTCCCTCGGCGTGCGCGGCCTGGGCTGCGTCGATCTTGTGCTCGCCGACGTCCTCGTGGCGGAGGAGGAACGTCTCGGCGCCGAGAACGCCGGCTTCGGCGTGGCGCGACGGGCGCTGGAGCTCGGACGGATTGCCATTGCGGCCCAGGCGCTGGGCCTCGGCCAGGCGGCCCTGGACGAGGCGATCGCGCACGCGAAACACCGTCGGACGTTCGGGCGTCCCATCGCGCACTATCAGGCCGTCCAGTGGTTCATCGCCGACATGGCCACCGAGCTCGATGCCGCCCGGATGCTCACGCTGAAAGCGGCGGCGGCGTCCGATGAGGCCGGGGACTTCGGCGCCGAGGCGGCGATGGCGAAGCTGGCGGCGTCGGAAGCGGCACACAAGGCCGCCGACAAGGCCATGCAGGTCCTGGCCTCAGCCGGCTACCGGCGGGGCTCGACGGTGGAGCGGCTGTTCCGCGACGCGCGCGCGACGGAGATCTACCAGGGGACGTCGGAGGTGCAGCGGATGATCATCGCCGCGGCGGTCGTCCTGCATTGATCATTGACGATTGACGATTGACGATTGGCCGGTTCGCATCAGCGCGCAGGCTTTTCAATCGTCAATCGTCAATGATCAATCATCAATGCTTCAACGCCCCAGGAGCGCCTTCGCGATCGTCTGCAGCTGCAGGTTGGACGTGCCCTCGTAGATCTGCCCGATCTTGGCGTCGCGGAACAACTTCTCGACGGGGTAGTCCTTCACGAACCCGTAGCCGCCGAACAGGTTGACCGCCAGCGACGTCACGCGCTCGGCGGCCTCCGACGCGTGCAGCTTGCACATCGCGGCTTCGGTGAGGAACGGCTCCCCCGCATCCCTGAGGCGCGCCGCGTTCCAGACGAGCAGCCGGGCCGCCTCCACGTCGGTCGCGGCACGCGCCAGCTCGAACTGCACGCCCTGGAAGTCGGCCACTGCCTTCCCGAACTGCCGTCGCTCCTTCGTGTAGCGCACCGCGTGATCCAGCGCCCCCTGCGCGATGCCGACCATCTGGGCGCCGATGCCGATCCGGCCCTCGTTGAGGGTTTCGATCGCGACCTTGTAGCCTTTGCCGACGGCGCCGAGCACGTGGCTGCGCGGCACCCGGCAGCCCTCGAGCAGGAGCTCGCAGGTGCTGCTGGCGCGGATGCCGAGCTTGTCTTCCTTGCGTCCGACGCTGAACCCCGGCGAGTTGCGGTCCACGAGGAATGCGGTGATGCCCTTGTAGCCGGCCGCCGGATCCACCGTGCCGAAGACGATGAACAGGCCGGCCTCCTTCGCGTTCGTGATCCACAGCTTGCGGCCCGTGAGCGCGAACGCGTCGCCGTCTTCCACGGCGCGGGTCTCGAGCGCGAACGCGTCGCTGCCGGATCCGGCCTCCGACAGAGCGTACGCCCCGACGGTGTCGGCGGCCAGCGGCTTCAGGAGGCGGTCCTTCTGCTCGTCGGTGCCCCAGCGGAGGAGGGCGTTGATCACGAGCGTGTTCTGCACGTCCACGAGCACGGCAGCCGACGCGTCCACCCGGGCCAGCGCCTCGACCGCGAGCACGGAATGGAAGAACGTCGCCCCGCCGCCGCCGAGCCGTTCGGGCACCTCGACGCCCATCACCCCCAGATCGAAGAGCTTGGGCAGCAACTCCGGCGCGAAGGCCGCCCGCTCGTCCATGTCCCGCACGTGCGGGCCGATTTCCCGGCGCGCGAACTCCAGCACCGAGTCGTAGAACAGCCGTTCGTCCTCGCTGAGGCGGGTGAGTGGCGGTGCAGCGGGCGAGATCACCGGGTGAGTCACGGCAGACGGCTCCTGACGGGCAACCTCCCCGGATAGTATCATCAGGTATACGGCGCCTGCCCCCGGGCGCCGCCCGACCTCAGCGCTCGGCGCGGCGTCCAAGTACCTGAGGACCTGCGCGCATCTTCCGTCACGGATGTCGACCATGGGCTACCCGCGCCTCGCGCTCACCCTCTCGCTCGCCTCTCTCCTGGGGCTGGCGCCGGCGCCGCTCGCCGCGCATCGTGCCGGCGCTCAGGGCGCGCAGACTGCCGCCCCCAAGACGCCGCCGCCGGCGGCCGCTGGCCAGAAGCCCGCGGCCCCCCCGGCCGGCGACCAGGCGCAGGCGGAGCAGGATCAGCAGCCGACCTTCAAGGCCGGGATCAACTTCGTCCGCGTGGACGTGATCGTGACCGACCACAAGGGCAACCCGGTCATGGATCTCAAGCCGGAGGACTTCCAGGTCTGGGAGGACGGCAAGCCCCAGACCGTGGAGTCGTTCAAGCTGTTCAAGATCGACGCGCTCACCGAGACGACCCCCGCGCGGCAGATCCGGTCGACCTACGACGAGGAAACGGAGGCGCAGCGGCCGGACGTCCGGCTCTTCGCGTTCTTCCTGGACGACTACCACGTGCGGCGCGGCAACTCGATGTTCGCCCGCCAGTACCTGTCGCGGTTCGTCCTCACGCAGCTGGCGCCGCAGGACATGGTCAGCATCATGTACCCGCTGATGCCCACCGACTCGGTCGTGATGAGCCGGAATCACGAGGCGCTGGCCAAGGCCCTCGAGCAGTTCGACGGACGGAAGTACAACTACACGCCGCAGAACATGTACGAGGAGCAGTACGCCAGCTACCCGACGACGACGATCGAGGACATCAGGAACGACGTGTCGCTCTCGGCGATCAAGGGCCTGATCATCAAGCTCGGCGGGCTGCGCGAGGGCCGCAAGGCGCTCATCCTCGTGAGCGAGGGCTACACGAACTATCTGCCGCCGCAGATGCGCCGCACGAACGCCCAGCAGCCCGGGACGGAGATCACGGCCGACCCGTTCGCCGGCGACGGCACCAACGCCGACCGCGAGCGCTTCTTCGACCAGGCGGAGATGATCGGCCGTCTCAAGGACATCTACGATCTCGCCAACCGGTACAACGTCTCGATTTACGCGGTGGACCCCCGCGGCCTGGCCGCGTTCGACTCGGACATCGACGAGGGGGCTGCCGGCATCAGCCTCACCACCGACGCGGTGCAGCTGCGGAACACCATGGACTCGATCCGGATCCTGGCCGACAACACCGACGGCCGCGCCATCGTGAACAGCAACGACCTGATGCCCGGCCTGAAGCAGATTGTGCGCGACCAGAGCGCGTACTACCTGCTCGGCTACAATTCCAACCAGGCGAAGGCCGACGGCAAGTTCCACGAGATCAAGGTCAAGGTGAAGCGGCCCGGCGTGGAGGTGCGCGCCCGCAAGGGCTGGCTCGACTTCACGCCCGAGGACCTGAAGCGCGCGACGGCGCCCTCCAAGCCCGATCGGCCCAAAGACGTCGATCAGGCGCTCGGGTCGATCGTCCTCCAGAACAGGGGCGACTACATCCGGTCCTGGATGGGGATGTCGCGCGGCACCAACGGCAAGACGCGAATCACCTATGTCTGGGAGCCGAAGCCGCTGACGCCGGGCGACAGGCGCCATGCGGACCCGTCGCACGTCACGCTCACCGTCATCGGCACCGATGGTGCCCCGTACTACCGCGGGCACAGCCCGCAGAGCGGTTCCTCGGCTGACGATGGCATGATCCCGATTTCGGGACCGGCGCCGGCCGCGGGCACCGGGGCGTCCAGCGACTCGCCGGCAAAGCCGCGGGTCGTGACCTTCGAGGTGCCCCCCGGCCGCGTCCAGATGAAGGTGCAGGTGGAGGACGACAGCAACGCCACGCTCGACAGCGATGCCCGCGAGCTCACCGTGCCCGACCTATCGTCCCCGGACGTGGGGCTGAGCACGCCGGCAGTGTTCCGCGCGCGCACCCAGCCGGAGGCGGACAAGCTGGCCGCCGACCCGCGGGCCGTGCCCGCGATCGCGCGGGACTTCCGCCGGACCGAGCGGCTGGTCGTCCGCGTGCAGGCCTACGGGCCCGGCACCGAGATTCCGGACGTGACGGCGCGGCTGCTGAACCGTGCCGGGGATGCGATGGAGACGCTCCCCGTTCCCGTGCCGCCGGCCGGCGGCCAGGTCACCCTGCAGGTGCCGCTGGCGAACCTCGCTCCCGGCGAGTACGTGCTCGAGCTGAAGGCGAAAGGGCAGGGCGGCGAAGCCAAGCAGCTCGTGGGCTTCCGGGTGACGAGCTGACGCGCCGCCGGCACTGGGCAGCCGTGAGTCGTCCGCGCGCGCCCCTCTCAAGAACCGGGGCCACGTGGCCAGGCAATTTGGCATACTTGATCCGTGGCTTTTGAAGCGACGCTTGGCACGCTGTACCGCTGGGCGGACAAGGTGCTGCGACTCGACGACACGCCGCCGCGGCTGGCAGCGGCGTACGCCTGGGGCATCACGGCCGGCTTCTCGCCATTTTTCGGCATCCAGTACGTCGCCGCCTTCGCCGTCGCATTCGCCCTGCGCCTGAACAAGCTGCTGGTCCTGGCCGGACTCTGCACGAACCTGCCGTGGATCATGGTGCCGTGGTACACGGCGACCACGGCGATCGCGGGCGCGCTGCTCGGCGTGCCGCTGCCGGTGGACCTGCGCGGCGAGTTCGGGACGCTGTTCAGCCTGTCGCTGCTGTCGTGGGGATTCTGGGACCATCTGTTCGCCCTGGTGCGGCCGTGGCTGCTGCCCTTCCTGCTGGGCCCGACGATCGGGGCCATCCTCCTCGGCGCCGCCACCTACCCGGCGGCGCTGCTCGTCATGCTGGCCCGCCAGCGCCAGCGGGAGACGTCGGGGGAGCAGACGTCGGCTTCCTGACCCTTCGGGCACCTTTGTGCCCTTCGTGTCCTTCGTGTACCCTTGGCCTTCGTGCCCGTGTCGGACCCGATTGCGCTCTTTCAGGAGCTGTTCGCGAGGGCGAGCCGCGACGCGCCGTTCGAGCCGGTTGCCGTCACGCTGGCCACCTGTTCGGCCGGCGGCCAGCCGTCCGCGCGGGTGGTCCTCCTGCGGGGCATCGACGCGCGCGGCTTCGTCTTCTTCACCAACTACCGATCCAGGAAGGGACAGGACCTGGCCGCGAACCCGCGGGCGGCGCTCTGCGGCTACTGGCCGTGGATCGACGAGCAGGTACGCGTCGAGGGTCCGGTGACGCAGGTCTCCGCCGAGGAGTCCGACGCCTACTTTGCCGGCCGCCCCCGCGGCAGCCAGCTGGCGGCCTGGGCCTCGGAGCAGAGCGCGCCGATCGCCTCGCGCGCCGAGCTCGAGGCCCGCTACACCGAGACCGAGGCGCGATATGCCGGCGCGCCGGTGCCGCGTCCGCCGCACTGGGGCGGGTACCGGCTCGTCCCCGAGCGCATCGAGTTCTGGCATGCGCGCGAGTCCCGGCTGCACGAGCGGATGCTCTACGTCCGGGCGGGCGAGGGCTGGCGCGCCGAGTCGCTCAATCCCTGATCACACGGCAGCCTGTCCGGAGGCACAAGACGCGTGTCCACCACCACTCGTGAAGCCTGGGCCGAGTTCCTCGGCACCTTCATCCTGATCGTGTTCGGCGCGGGCGTCGTCGCGCAGGTCACCCTCGGCGGCGGCACGACCGGCCAGTACCTCTCGATCAACATCGGGTGGGGACTGGCCGTGATGATGGGCGTGTACGTGGCCGGCGGCGTGTCGGGCGGGCACCTGAACCCGGCCGTCACGGTTGCGGCCGCGGCGCTCCGCGGCTTCCCGTGGTCCAAGGTGGGCCCGTACGTGCTCGCGCAGACCGCCGGCGCCTTCGTCGCCTCGGCGCTGGTCCTCCTCACCTATCACGACGCGTTCGTGCACTTCGACGGGGGCACGCGCCAGATCACCGGGACCATGGCGACCGCCGGGATCTTCGCCACCTACCCGCAGCCGTGGCTGTCGACGACGGGCGGCCTGATCGACCAGATTGTCGGCACGGCGCTGCTCGTCGGCGTGGTCTTCGCGATCAGCGACAAGAAGAACCTGGCGCCGCCTCCCCATATCGGCCCGGTGATCGTCGGCCTGCTGGTGCTGCTCATCGGCACCACGTTCGGCCTCAACGCCGGGTACGCCATCAACCCGGCGCGCGACTTCGGACCCCGGCTGTTCACGTTCCTGGCAGGATGGGGGAGCGGCGTGTTCACAGCCGGCCACTCGTGGTGGTGGGTGCCGATCGTCGGCCCGCTGATCGGTGGGCCCGCGGGCGGGTTCGTCTACGATTGGTTCGTCGGCCACCGGCACCCGTTGATGGAGCAGGCGCGATGAGTCAGTTCATCCTGGCGCTGGACCAGGGCACCACGTCCAGCCGGGCCATCGTGTTCCGGAAGGACGGACAGCTCGTGTCGTCCGCTCAGCGGGAGTTCCCGCAGATCTACCCCGCGCCCGGGCACGTCGAGCACGACCCGGAGGCGATCTGGAGCTCGCAGATCGCGACCGCGCGTGAGGCCCTGGCCCGCGCGGGGCTCTCGGCGACGCAGATCTGCGCGATCGGCGTGACGAACCAGCGCGAGACCACGATCGTCTGGGATCGCGAGACCGGCAAGCCCGTCGCCAACGCCATCGTCTGGCAGAGCCGGATCACCGCGCGCATCTGCGAAGAGCTCAAGGCCGACGGCCTCGAGGAGATGTTCCGCTCGCGGACCGGCCTGGTGCTCGACCCGTACTTCTCGGGGACCAAGCTGAAGTTCCTGCTCGACTCGGTGCCCGGGCTCCGCGCACGCGCCGAGCGCGGCGACGTGCTGTTCGGCACCGTGGACTCGTTCCTGATCTGGCGTCTCACGGGCGGCAAGCGTCACGTGACCGACGTGAGCAACGCGGCGCGCACGCTCCTCTTCAACATCCACACGATGGAGTGGGACGATACGCTGCTCGAGATCCTCGGCGTGCCGCGCGCGATGCTGCCGGAGGTGCGATCCAACAGCGAGTGGTTCGGCGAAACCGAGGCGTCGCTGCTCGGGGCCGCCGTGCCGATCACGGGCGCCGCCGGCGACCAGCAGGCGGCGCTGTTCGGCCAGGCCTGCTTCGAGCCGGGCTCGGCGAAGAACACCTACGGCACGGGTTGCTTCCTCCTCCTGAACACCGGCCCGAAAGCCGTGCCCTCCAAGCACGGCCTGCTGACCACGGTCGCGTGGCGCCTGAACGGCGAGACCACCTACTGCCTCGAGGGCGCGGTCTTCGTGGCCGGCGCCGCCGTCCAGTGGGTGCGCGACGGGCTGAAGGCCATCCAGAGCTCGGCCGAAGTCGAGCGCCTCGCCGCCACGGTGGACGACGCGGGCGGCGTGTACCTCGTGCCGGCCTTCGTCGGCCTCGGCGCTCCTTACTGGGATCCCTACGCCCGCGGCCTCATCATCGGCCTGACCCGCGACACCATCATCGGCCACATTGCCAGGGCGACGGTGGACTCGATGGCCTATCAGACGCGCGACGTGCTGGACCTGATGCAGCAGGAAGCGGGACTGACGCTCTCGAGCCTCAAGGTGGACGGCGGCGCCGCGGCCAACAACGCCATGCTGCAGTTCCAGGCGGACCTGCTGGGCGTCCCCGTAAGGCGTCCGATCGTGGCCGAAACCACCGCGCTGGGAGCGGCGTACCTGGCGGGGCTGGCGGTCGGCTACTGGAACGATCCGGGCGATGTCACCCGGAACTGGGCGGTGGACCGCACCTTCACGCCGGTCATGGGCGACGAGCAGCGGACGCGGCTGTACCGGGGCTGGAAGAAGGCGGTAAGTCGTGCCCTGGACTGGGCTGAGCACTGAGAAAGCAGCAACTCCCTCATGATGGGACAGGATGCCCGCATGGCCGGTGACCGTGAGATCGTGCGTACGCACAGGCGACGGTTCCTGGCCGCGCTGGTCGCGGTCGCCGCGCTCTGCAGCACCGCGGCGTCGTCCGGCAGCGGATCCGACCCGCTCGTCCTCATCCTCCAGAAGAAGGCCGACGCCCTGGGGCTGTACGACTCGATCTCCGGCACACCGTACTGGAACGTCGAGGTGGGACACCGGCCGCACGAGATGGTGTTGTCCGAGGGCGACCGGTACGCCTACGTCACCGACTACGGCGTGGACAGCTTCACCGACCCCGCCGAGGGAGGGCACACCGTCACCATCGTGGATGTCGCCGCGGGCCGCCGCGCCGGCGTCGTGGACCTGGGACGGTTTCGCCGGCCGCACGGCATCGCGCTCGGGCTGTCCGGGCGGGCGTATGTGACGGTGGATCACCCCGCGGCGGTGCTCGAGGTGGACGCCGAGCACCGGCAGGTTGCCGACGAGCACCTGATCGATCAGCAGCTCCCGCACATGGTGGTGGTCAGCGGCGACGAGCGCTACCTGTACACCGCCAACGCCGGCTCGGGGACCGTCTCGCGCATCGACCGTCGGGCGCCGGGCGAGGTTCGCAGCGTGCACGTCGGCGGTGTGCCCATGGGCCTGGCCCTGACGCGTCGCGGCCAGCTCCTCTACGTGGCCACCCGCGACGCGAATACGGTCGCGCTCGTCGATTGCCCCGGGCTGACGGTGGCCGGGACGATCGACCTGGCTGGAAGTCCGGCCCGGGTGAAGCTCACCGCGGACGACCGGTACCTGCTGGTCACCCTCATGCGGAGCGGGGAGCTGGCGGTGCTCGACACGTCCACCCGCCGCGAGGTGGGGCGACTCACGGTGGGCGCCGGCGCCGAGGGACTGACCGTGGACGAGCGCAGCGGCTACGGCTACGCCTCCGCCCAGGGCGCCGACACCGTGGTGAAGTTCTCGTTGACAGACTGGCGTCCAGTGCTGGAAATTTCCACCAGGGCCGGACCAGACCCGATTGAAGTCCTTCAGCTGCGGCCACGACCATGATGACGCTTCCACGCCAGGTGCTCGTTGCCCCGCCGGTCGAGCGGCATGCGCTCGCCACGCCCGCCGCCGTGCTCGCCGAGCAACTCGGCCAGACCTGGGGCCGCGAGCCCTGGAGCGGCCGGAGGGTCGCGGTCGCGGTCGGCAGCCGGGGGATCGACCGGATTGGGGAACTCGCGGCCACGGTCGTGTCATGGCTGCGCGCGCGCGGCGCGTCGCCGTTCGTGATGCCGGCGATGGGCAGCCATGGCGGCGCGACGCCGGAGGGGCAGCGAGCCCTGCTCGCCACGTACGGCGTGACCGAGGAGCGGGTCGGGGCGGCCATCGAGGCGTCGATGGACGCCACGGCGATTGGCACGACGACGTCCGGCGTCCCGGTGTTGACGTCGTCGGTGGCGCTCGGAGCCGACGCCGTGGTGCTGATGAACCGCGTGAAGCCGCACACGGACTTCGACAGCCTCACCGTGGGCAGCGGGCTCGCGAAGATGTCCGCCATCGGTCTCGGCAAGGCCGAGGGCGCATTCGGCTGCCACTGGGCCGCGGCGACGCTGGGGCACGAGCGGGTCATTGGCGAGGTGTCCGACGTCGTGCTGGCGCGGCTGCCGCACGTGTACGGCGTGGCGCTCCTCGAGGACGGGGCGCACCACCTCGCCAGGATCGAGCTGCTGCGAGGCGGCGAGATCCGGGCGCGCGAGCCGGAGCTGCTCCGCCTGGCGCGGCGCTGGATGCCGGCGCTGCCCGTGCCCGACGTGGACGTCCTCGTCATCGACGAGATCGGCAAGAACATCAGCGGCACCGGCATGGACACCAACATCGTCGGGCGCGGCGTGGACCTGCGGCCGATGACGAGCTGCACGGCGGTCGTGCGGGCGATCTACCTGCGGCGCCTCACGCCGGAGAGCCACGGCAACGCCGTCGGCCTGGGCCTGGCCGACCTCGCCTCCACGCGGCTCGTGGAGCAGATGGACCCGGTGGCCACGTACACGAACGCCGTATCGGCGATGACGCCGGCCACCGCCCGGATCCCGATCAACTTCAGGACCGACGCCGAGTGCATCAAGGCCGCGCTGCGTGTGGCGGCTGCGAACGCGGAGGCGCCGCGCATCGTGCGCATCCGGAACACGCTCGCCCTCGACCGCGTGGTGCTCTCCGAGGCGTGCCTGCCGGCAATTGCCGACCGCCCCGGCGTCGAGGTGCTCGTGCAGCCGACGGAGTGGCGCTTCGACGAATCCGGGAACTTCGATCAGGCGACGGATCTGCTCGAAGAAGTCCCAAGCGCCGGATAGTCGCCGCAGTCGCGGCCCCTGATGCCCACCCGGCAGCGCCCGCAGGATTCCGACTTCCGCATGCCGTCCTTCCGGCTGGACGGGCGCGTCGCGCTCGTCACCGGAGGCAGCCGCGGCCTCGGCCTGGCGATCGCGCTCGCGCTGGCCGAGCATGGCGCGAACGTCGCGATCACCGCCAGGGGCGCCGACGAGGTGGAGGGCGCGGCCGAGGCGGTACGCGCGCGGGGACGCCGCGCGGTCGCGATTGCCGCCGACATCGGCGCTCCCGATGCGCCGGAGCGGCTCGTGGGCCGCACGATCGACGCGCTGGGCGGTCTCGACATCCTCGTCAACGGCGCCGGCGTCAACGTCCGCAAGCCGGCCGCCTCGTTCACGCGAGAGGACTTCGCGGCCGTGATGCGCATCAATCTCGAGGCGGCGTTCTTTCTCTCGCAGGCCGCCGGCGCCGTGATGCGCGCGAACCGCTGGGGGCGAATCCTCACGATCGGCTCGATTGCCGCCGAGGTCGCGATCCCCAACGTCAGCGTGTACGCGATGTCGAAAGGCGGGCTGCGACAGATGGTCAAATCGCTCGCGCTCGAGTGGGCCCGCGATCAGGTCACGGTGAACGGCATTGCGCCCGGGCGGTTCTGGACGCGGATGACCGACGCCGTGTTCTCGGACGACCGGCTCTACGACAGCGCGGTCCGCGTCATTCCGATGGGGCGTCCCGGCCTTCCGGCCGACCTCGCCGGCGCCGCCGTCCTGCTGGCCTCCGACGCCGGCGCGTACATCACGGGCCAGACGATCGTGATCGACGGCGGCTGGCTCGCCAGCGGCGGCGTCGACGCCTAGGCCTCTGACCTGGCGCGCCGCGACGCGGTCCGAAAGCTCTTACGGGCGAGGTAACCCGGCCCGCGCCCGCTACGGAGATTCGGGGCTCTTTGCCGTGAACGAGCCCTGGTATGGTTCGTGCTCCTGTTCGCCGCGTCATCAACCAGAGGAGGTCTGGATGCGCGCGGTATCGCTCGTTCGTTCTGCAGCCGTCATCTTCGCGTTCGTCGCCGCCAGCTGCGGGGGCGGCAGTTCCAGCCCGGGCCCGAGTCCTTCGCCGACTCCCACGCCGACACCCACACCCACAGCCGGCACCGTCAACATCGTCGGTCAGGCGGGAAACCGATCGTTCAACCCCAATCCTTCGTCGCTGACGGCCGACCGGATGATGGCCTGGGCCAACACCGATGGGGTCACCCACCGAATCGTGGCCAATGACGGCTCGTGGGACACGGGCAACATCGCGCCGGGCGCATCGAGTGCCGCCATTCAGCTGCCCGCCGGCGGCACGAACTATCACTGCTCGATCCACCCGACGATGATCGGCGCGGTGAACGACACCAGCGGCGCGACGCCGCCCTGCACAGGCCTCTATTGCTGACGGCCGCATGCCGCCCAGGTACACTGGGCGGCATGATCGCTCGCATCTGGCACGGCCGAGTGCCCGCATCGAAGGCCGATTCGTACCACGCGTACCTGCTCGGGACCGGGCTCGCCGAATACGCGGCGACCCCCGGCAATCGCGGCGTGATGGTGTTCCGCCGCCTCGAAGGCGACGTCGCCCACTTCGTGCTCACGACCCTGTGGGAGTCGGTCGAGGCCATCCGGCGCTTCGCCGGCGACGACTACAATCGCGCCAGGTACTATCCGGACGATGACGAGTTCCTGCTGGAGCGGGAGCCGTTCGTGACGCACTACGAGGTGCTGTCGGCCGCTCCGTAGCCGGTCGCGGATGGCCGAACTGAAGTTCCTGCCTTCGTGCCCTTCGTGCCCTTCGTGCCCTTCGTGTCCTTCGTGCCCTTCGTGCCCTTCGTGCCCTTCGTGTTCCGTCTTCGTGTTCCGGTCTGGTCCTCGCGCGCCCTGGCGCGTATCATGGGGCCCATCCGGGGGCCCGATGATCAAGCTCGACGCTCACAAGGCGGTGCACTTCTGTGACGGGCTGACGCGGCGCGACTTCCTGCACGCCGGGGCGCTCGGCCTGGCGGGCCTCGGCCTGACGCTGTCGGACCTGGCGGCGCTCGAGGCCGCCGGGGCCGTGCGGACCGACAGGGACGTCAACTGCATCTGCCTCTTCCTGGTCGGCGCGCCCAGCCAGCTCGACACCTGGGACATGAAGCCCGACGCCCCGTCGGAGATTCGAGGCCCGTACAAGGCGATCAAGACGAACGTCCCGGGGATCCAGATCAGCGAGAACTTTCCGCGGATGGCCACGCACGCCGACAAGTTCGCGCTGCTGCGGTCGGTGCACTACGCGGGCGTCGCCGTGCACGACGCCGGGCACCAGGTGATGCAGACGGGGCGGCTGTTCCAGGCCGGGACCGAGTCGCCGCACGTCGGGTCGATCCTGGGGTACCTGAAAGGGCCGAAAGGCGACATCCCGCCGCACGTCCTGCTGCCGCACCCGATCGGGAACACCGGCGGCAACATGCCGCACGGGCAGACGGCCGGCTTCCTCGGCAAGGCCTACGACCCGTTCGTGCTGGGCGCCGACCCGGCCGATCCGCACTTCCAGGTGCCCGACCTGCTGCCGCCCGACTATCTCACGACGATCCGCGCCGACCAGCGTCGCAGTCTCCGCGACCTGGTGGACTCGGCGGTGAAGGGATTCGAGGCGAGTCCGGACGCGCGGCTCCTGAACTCGTCGTTCAACCAGGCGTACACCCTGATCTCCTCGTCGAACGCGCGCGCGGCGTTCGACCTGTCGCAGGAGCCGGATGCGGTCAAGGCGCGGTACGGGCGGAACCGGTTCGGGATGAGCTGCCTGCTTGCGCGTCGGCTGATCGAGGCCGGCGTGCGATTCGTCACCGTGAACATGTTCGAGACGGTGTTCAACGAGATCACGTGGGATATCCACGGCTCGGCGCCGTTCAGCCCCATCTCGGCGTATCGCGACCTGCTCGGCCCGATGTTCGACAACGCCTACGCCTCGCTGCTCGAGGACCTCACGGAGCGCGGCATGCTGGACAGCACGATGGTCGTGGCGATGGGCGAGTTCGGGCGCACCCCGAAGATCAACCCCGCCGGCGGCCGCGATCACTGGCCGCAGTGCTGGACGGTCTCGATGGCGGGTGGCGGCGTCAAGGGTGGCCAGGTGATTGGCGCCTCCGACGAGATGGGGGCATACCCGAGGGACCGGCCGATCCCGGCGGCCTCGGTCGCGGCGACGATCCTCTACGGTCTCGGCATCGATCTCGAAAAGGAGCTGCCGGGCCTGCAGGGCCGGCCCATTCCCATCGTGGACCGCGGCGTCGAGGCAGTGCGGGAGCTCTTCTGATTGACGATTGATGATTGACGATTGACGATTGATTGACGATTGACGATTGAATGACGACTGACGATTGGCGGGCATCGGCGCTGCTCGGCGTCGCCTGCCTCCTGCTCGGCGGCCCATCCCTCTTCGCGCAGCCGTCCTCCGGCCTGGCGGCGATGAGGCCTGCCTCGTCGCACGTCACGGCCCCAGCCATGCCCGGCGGGGCGGCCCCGCTGAGCATGGTCCGGCCCATCTCGTTCCGCAACCAGGTCATCCCCGTGCTGACCAAGGCGGGCTGCAACTCCGGCGCGTGCCACGGCGCGGCGGCGGGCAAGAACGGCTTTGCACTCACCCTGCGCGGCTACGACCCGCCGGCCGACTACGACACCATCACGCGGCAGGCCGGAGGCCGCCGGGTGAACAAGATGGAGCCGGCCAAGAGCCTGATCCTGCTCAAGCCGACCGAGACGGTGCCGCACACCGGCGGGCACCGCTTCTCGGTGGGCTCGCCGGAATACCAGATCCTCTCGGGCTGGATTGCCTCGGGGCTGCCCGCACCGACGGATCACGACCCCGCGCTGGCCAGCCTCGAGGTCACGCCGGGAGACGACACGCTTGCCGTGGGCGACCACCTGGCCCTGCGCGTCACGGCCCGCTTCACGGACGGCACACGGGCCGATGTGACCCGGTGGACGCGGTTCGGATCCGGCGACGAGACGGTGGCGCACGTGGAAGACGACGGCGCCGTCACGATCAAGGCGGCGGGCGAGACCGCGATCGGCGCCAGTTTCCTGACCGGCGTCGCGCTTGCACGCGTGCGCGCGCCGTTTCCGGGTGCGGTGACCGACGCCTCCTACGCGAACGCCCCGCGGTTCGGAGCGATCGACGATCTCGTCCTCGACAAGCTGCGGCAGCTCCACATCGAGCCGTCGTCGCTCGCGAGCGACGGCACGTTCATCCGCCGGGCCTATCTCGACGCCGCGGGCATCCTCCCGACGCGAGCCGAGGTCGAGGCCTTCCTCGCGGATCCATCGCCCGACAGGCGCGCCAGGCTGGTGGACCGCCTCCTCGAGCGGGACGAGTTCGTGGACTACTGGGCGTACAAGTGGTCGGACCTGCTGCTCGTGTCGAGCCGCGCGCTCGGCCAGAACAACGTGCGCGATTTCTACGGCTGGATCCGCGCCGCGGTGAAGGCCAACATGCCGTGGGACCGGTTCGTCTACGCCATCGCCACGGCGACGGGTCGCACCGACGAGAACGGCGCCGCCAACTACTACCTGATCCACCGCAGCCCGGGCGACCTGGCCGAGAACTACACGCAGGCGTTTCTCGGCCTGACGCTGACCTGCGCCCGCTGCCACAACCACCCGCTCGAGAAGTGGACGCAGGTGGACTATTACGCCTTCGCGAACCTGTTCGCCCGGGTCTCGTTCAAGGAGGATCAATCGCCCTCCGGCAAGGCCGACACCGCCACGGTGTTCTCCACGCCCGACGGCGACATCCTGCACCCACGGCTCGGCATGGCGCTCGCGCCGCGGCCGCTGGACGGCACGCCCATGTCCGCCCATGCGCGCGAGGACCGTCGCGAGTACCTGGCACGCTGGACGACGAGCCCCGACAACACCCTCTTCGCGCGGGCCATCGTGAACCGCGTGTGGGCGAACTTCTTCGGCCGGGGGCTCGTGCACCCCGTGGACGACCTGCGCTACACGAATCCCTCGTCGAACGAGCCACTGTTCCGCGCGGTGTCCGCCCGGTTCGTCGAGCGCGGCTACGACGTCAAGGCGCTGATCCGCGACATCATGACCTCGGCGGCCTACCAGCGCTCGGCGGCGACCACGCCGGCCAATGACAGAGACGATCGGTTCTACTCGCACTACCTGATTCGTCGCCTCCCGGCCGAAGTCATCCTCGACGCCTATTCGGAGGTCACCGGAGTCCCGGAAGCGTTCAGCGGCTTCCCGAGCGGCACGCGGGCGCTCGAGCTGCCCGACACGAAGATCGACTCGTACTTCCTGACGGTCTTCGGCCGCCCGGACCGGATCGTGACGTCCGCCGCCGAACGCATGCAGGACGCGACGCTGCCCCAGGCGCTGCACGAGATCAACGGAGACACCCTGAACGGCAAGCTCCGGGCGGACGGCGGCGTCATCGCGGGGATGGTCGCGGCTGGGAAGAGCGACGGCGACGTGCTCGACCAGCTGTATCTCTCGGCGCTGAGCCGGCTGCCGGCCCCCGCCGAGCGCGAGTCCCTTCTGCGGGCGCTGACGCGGCCGGGCGCCTCGCAGGCCCCGGCGGCCCGCCGTGCGCGCCTCGAGGACCTGGCCTGGGCGGTCCTCACGTCGCGCGAGTTCCTCTTCAACCACTGATGACTCCGCCGTCCTTCGCCGCGAGCGCGGCCCTGTCCGTCGTGCTGCTCGCACTGGGCGGGCCCCGGGCGCAGCCGCCCTCGACGGCGGCACCCGCCGCGACGGCCGCGCCCGACTTCGGCCGCGACGTCGCGCCGATCTTCGAGGCCAACTGCCTCCGCTGCCACAACGCCGCGAAGAACGAGGCGGGCCTCATCCTCGAAACCTACGAGGACATCATGCGGGGCGGCGACGACGGGCCGCCGGTGGTGCCCGGGCAGGCGGACGACAGCCCGATGATCAGGCAGCTCGAGGGGCGTGCCAAGCCGAAGATGCCGCCCAAGAGCGATCTCCGGCCCGAGGACATCGCGGTGCTGCGGGCGTGGATTGCGGCCGGCGCGACGTATTCGCCGCCGCGGCACGCCTCGCTCGACGAGAAGGTGGCGCCCGTGGAGCAGCAGGCCGCCGTGCTCCCGGAGGTTCCCTCGATTGCCTTTCGCCCGGACGGAACCGAGCTGGCAGTGGCAGGGTATCGCGAGGTCCGCCTGCTCGACCTGCGCGGCGGCGTCCGGGCGCGCGTGGGCGGCCTGTCCGATCAGGTGCGCGCGGTGGCCTGGAGTCCCGGCGGGACGCAGATCGCCGCCGGGGGCGGCACGCCGGGAGCCTTCGGCGAGCTGGTGTTGATCGACGCCGCGACCGGCGCCGTCACGTTCACGCTGAGCGGGCACCGCGACTACGTCTACCACGTGGCGTTCAGCCCCGACGGCCGGCGGCTGGCCTCGTGCGGGTACGACCGGATCATCCGGGTGTGGGACACCGCGACGGGCAAGCTGACCGGGGTGCTGAAGGAGCATACCGAAGCGGTGTTCGCCGTGGCCTTCAGCCCGGACAACACGCTGCTCGCCTCCGCGGCCGCCGATCGCTCGGTGAAGATCTGGGACGTCGCAAAGGGCGTGCGCCTCTACACGATCACCGATCCCACCGATGCCGTGATGACGCTGGCCTTCCGGCCCGGCACCCGTGAGCTGGCGGCGGGCGGCAACGACAAGCGCCTCAGGGTCTGGACGATCGGCGAATCGGCGGCCACACGCGTCCGCAATACCCTGGCGCACACGGGGGCCATCCTGCGGATCGTGTACACGGCAGACGGCACGCGGATGGCGAGCTCGTCGAGCAACCGGGAGATCACGATCTGGAACGTGGCGACCGGCGCGCCCGTCAGGACCCTCCCGCCGCAGAGCGACTGGTCGCAGGGACTGGCGTTCAGCCCCGACGGCCGCACGCTGGCCGTAGGCCGGTACGACGGCACCGTGACGCTGTTCGAGACGGCCTCGGGCCGGCGCCTCGCCGATCTGATTGCCGGCCCGCGTTCCACGGAGGGCAGGCGCGAGGTGGCACGACGATGACCAGAGGATTTGCGGCCGCTGCGGGGCTGGTGATGATCCCGCTGGCGGCCGGTGCGCAGACGCGGCCGCCCGTCGTGTTCTCGATCGCGCCGTACGGCATCCAGCGGGCCACGACGGCGACCTTCACCGTCGAAGGCGCCAACCTGGCGGGCGCCGACAAGGTGCTCTTCTCCGACGAGAGCCTCACCGCGAGCATCGACGGCTTCGAGGACCTGGGCCCCGACATCCGCACGCGGATGCCAGGCGAGACCGGCGCCGTCATCCAGGACAAGGCCGAGAAGGCGCGCGTCAGGCTGACGGTCACGGCCGGTGCCGCTGTCAGACCGGGGCGCCAGGGATTCCGCCTGCACACGCCGCTCGGGACCAGCAACTTCGTGGCGCTGTGGGTCGGAATCGAACGCGAGCTGGTCGAGCAGGAGCCGAACGACGAGCCCGCGTCGGCCACCACGATCGCGACGCCCGCGACGGTCAACGGCCAGCTCGCGAAGAGCGGCGACGTGGACCTGTACCGCGTCGAGGCCCGCGCGGGTCGCGACCTGGTCGTGCGCACGGTGGCGGCAGCCATCGGATCGGATGCGGATACGACCGTCGTCCTCCTGTCTCCCGAGGGACGAACCCTCGCGCGAGACGACGATTTCAAGGGCGGCCGCGACTCGCTGCTCGTGTACCGTCCGCCGGCCGATGGCCCGGTGATCGTCCGCGTGGGCGACGCGAATGCCGCCGGTGGGTGGCACCACATCTACCGCGTGACGATCGGCGAGGTGCCCGTCCTCACGAGCGTATTTCCGCTGGGACTCCCGCGGGGCGGCCGCGCGGCGCTCCAGATCGAGGGCGCCAACCTCGATGGCGCCTCGACCGCGACCGCCGGCTCGCCCGAGCCTGGCCTCGACCGTGCGGTGGTGCGCGTGCCGGGCGTCACGCAGCCGATCAACCGGGTGGAAGTGGCTCTCGGCAGCTATCCGGAGCGCGTGGAGCGCGAGGACAACGACCGGCTCGAAATCGCCCAGGCCGTGACGGTCCCCGTGACGGTCAACGGGCACCTGACGAAGGCCGGCGGCGTGCCCGACGCGGACCTCTTCCGCCTGACCGCGCGCAAGGGCGAGCGGCTCGTCATCCAGGTGGCGGCGGCACGCCTCGGCTCGTCGCTCGACTCGGTGCTCGAGGTGCTGGACGCGCAGGGCCGGCCCGTGCCCCGGGCGCGTCTACGGCCGGTCTGGGAAACGACCGTCGATCTCCAGGAACCACGGCTCCACCGGCAACGGCATCCGGCTGCTCGCGTGGAACGAGCTGCACCGCGGCGACTACGTCTACGTCGACCGGGAGCTGCTTCGCGTCAAGCAGCTGCCGAAGGGACCCGACGAGGACACCTTCTTCGTGGACTTCCGCGGCCAGCGACTGAGCTTCGAGGACACCACGGCGGAGGGCCATGCGCTGCTGCGGCCGGTGTACAAGGTCGAGGTGCTGCCGCCCGGCTCGGAGGTCCCGCCGAACGGGCTGCCGGTCTTCGACCTCACGTACCGCAACGACGATGGCGGGCCGATGTACGGGCAGGACTCGTACTTGACGTTCACCGCCCCGGCCGCAGGGACGTACTACGTCAGGCTGACGGACGCGCGCGGGACGAGTGGTCCCAATCGCGCGTATCGCCTGACCATCGCGCCGCCGTCGCCCGACTACCGGCTCTTCGTCTCACCCTCCAACCCGAACCTGCCGCGCGGCGGCACGGTGCCGGTGACCGTGTCCGCGTGGCGCGCGGACCGGTTCGACGGCCCGATCGACGTGTCGCTCGACGGGCTCCCGGCCGGGCTGACGGCGACCCGGGGCCGCATTCTCGCCGGCGAGGACGCCGTCACGGTGACGCTCACGGCCGATGCCGCCGCACCTGCCGATACCATCGTGCCGCTCGCGGTGACCGGGCATGCGACGAGCGGCGCCCGTGTCCTCGCGCATACGGCTCGGCCCGATAGCCCGGTCAGCGTCGTCTCGGTCGGCACGCCGCCCGACGTTCGCGTCGCCTCGGTGACGCCGGACGTCGTGGAGCTGGAGCCGGGCGGGCGCGCGAAGGTCACCGCGACCATCACGCGTGCCAACGGGTTCAGGGGCCGCGTGCCGCTGTCGGTGAACAACCTGCCGTTCCATGCCGCCGTGCCCGACATCGGGCTGAACGGGATCCTCATCACCGAGGAGCAGGACAGCCGGTCGTTCTGGATCGTCGCCGACGAGAACGCGACGCCGGTCGAGCAGACGATCTACGTCACGGCGCGTGTCGAGACCAACGGCGGCACCAGCTCGGAGCACACCTCCACGCCCATCAGGGTCCGCATCGTGCAGAAGCAGACGCGTGCGGCGCCGTGAGGGATATGTGCCCGCGGGCGCGATGGCACACTGACCGCGAATTCAGGGAGAATCTCTCGTGCGGAGTGTAGGGGTCGAACAGCGGGTCCTGGTGTGGGCGGCGAGCGCCGCGCTGGCGCTGTTGGCGGCTGCGACCGCCGGCGCCGAGCCCGTGCGCATCAGCGGCTGGACGCTCCTGACCGATCCGGCCGGGACCCTGACGGCGTCGACGCTGCCCCCGGACGGCTGGCGTGCCGCCAAGGACGGCCGTTCCTGGAACGCGCAGTTCGACGACCTGCGCGACTACTTCGGCGTGGCGTGGTATCGGGCCACCTTCACGGCGCCGGCCTCGGGGCGGTCCCGGCACGTCCTCCTGCGCTTCGGCGCCGTGGACTACGCCGCCGAGGTCTTCGTCAACGGCCAGCGCGCCGGCACCCATGAGGGCGCCTACACGCCGTTCACCCTCGACGTGACGGAACACGCGAAGCCGGGCCCGAACGACCTGCTCGTGCGCGTCGTCGATCCGCCGCCGACGCCGCCCGGCGGCACGCCGCGCTTCCCGGACATGCCGTATGAACAGCTGCCCCGCGGCAAGCAGAACTGGTACATCGAGAACGCGGGGCTCTGGCAGCCGGTCTGGCTGGACGTCCGGCCGGCGATGTACGTCGAGTCGGTGCGCGTGACGCCGAAGAACTCCGGTGCCGTCTCACTCGAGGTCGTCATCTCCGGCACGGCGCCAGGCCGGCCGGCCGCTCTTCACGTGACGTTGGTCGGGCCGGATGGTCGGGCCGTCGCGACGGTCCCGGCGGTGCCCGTGGCCAAGCCCGGCCACGCGGACGTCTGGGCCAACGTGTCGAATCCGCGTCTGTGGTCGCCCGCGACGCCCGAGCTGTACACGGCCGCGGTGTCACTGGATGGCCCCGTGGCCGACCACGTCACCGCCCGGTTCGGGTTTCGGGAGTTCACGACGCGCGACGGGCAGTTCCTCCTGAACGGCGAGCCGTTCTACATGCGGGCGGCGCTCGATCAGGATTTCTACCCGCAGTCGATCTACAGCACCCCCGACAAGGCCTACGTGGTGGACGAGATGAAGAAGGGGCGGGCCCTCGGGCTGAACCTGCTTCGCTGCCACATCAAGGTGTGCGATCCGACGTACCTCGAGGCCGCCGACGAAACCGGCATGCTCGTCTGGTACGAGGTGCCGAGCTGGGACGACTGGACGACGGCCTCCGTGGCGCGAGGGCGGACGATCTTCGACGCGATGGTCGCGCGCGACTGGAACCATCCGGCCATCGTCATCCAGAGCCTCATCAACGAGGCCTGGGGCATCGACATGACGAAGGCCGACGAGCGGGCCGGACTGGCGGAGTGGTTCGAGGCGGCCAGGGTGCGGACCGCCCCGCTGGGGCGGCTCATCGTGGACAACAGCGCCTGCTGCGACAACTTTCACGTCGCGACCGACATCGACGACTTCCACCAGGTCCTACTCCATTCCCGACAACGCCGACCGCTGGGACCGCTGGGTGGCCGATTTCGCATCGCGCCCGGCGTGGTCCTTCAGTCCCCACGGCGATGCACGACGGACCGGGAACGAGCCGCTGGTCGTGTCGGAATTCGGCAACTGGGGCCTGCCGGACCTGCCCGACGAGCTGCCCTGGTGGTTCCCCCGCGACTTCGACGGCCGGGCGATCACGCGTCCGGCGGGCCTCTTCGATCGATTCACGGCGTTCGGCTTCGACCGGCTCTTCACCGACTATCGCGCGCTCGCGCACGCGGCCCAGTGGCGGCAGTTCCAGAGCCTCAAACACGAGATCGAGACGATTCGCCGGCACGCGTCCATCCGCGGCTACGTCATCACGGAGTTCACCGACATCAACTGGGAAGCCAACGGGCTCATGAACATGTGGCGAAAGCCCAAGATTTACGGCGAGCTCCTGTCGGACCTGCAGCAGGACGACGTGCTGCTACCGGCGGTGGACCGGGCGAGCGCGCTCGGGGGAGAGCGCGTGACGCTGTCGGTGGACCTGTCCCGATACAGTGCGGCCGATCCGTCCGGGGGCGTGCTCCGATGGACGGCGGGCGAGCGTCATGGCGAGCTGCCCGTGACCGCCGCCGCGCCGCGGGCCGGCCTCGCGCATCTGGCAGACGTCATGCTCGACCTGCCCGACGTGGCCGTGCCCACACGGCTTCGCATTGGCCTCGAGCTGCACGGCAGGGACGGCGGTGTGATGGCGAGGAACGTCCAGGACCTCTTTGTCTACCCGCGAGCGGCGGCGACGCCGGCGCGGGTGACCCTTCACGATCCGCACGGCGCGCTGACGATGCTGCCGTGGAAGGCCGGCGGGCTGACACCAGGCACGACGGTCGTGAGCGCGACGCTCGACGCGGAGGTCCGCCGGTTCGTGGAGGCGGGCGGCCGGGCCCTGATCGTGCCGCGCGGCGTCCTGTTCACGTTCGCCGCCACGCCGACCCTCTCCGCGGTGGCGCGACGCAACGAGCTGGACGGGAACTGGGTGAGCAACTTCCCGTGGGTCAATCCGCAGAGCCCGCCGTTCGCGGCGGTGGCGGTGGGCCCGATCACCGGCGGCGAAGCGGCGGCCGCCACGCCGCGCTGGCTGCTGGCGGGCGTGCCCGAATCGGCCTGGCGGGCGGGCGACGTCCTGGCGGGCGAGTTCTACGGCTGGCTGAACGACAACCACGCCGTCACGGCGCAGTTCACGCTCGGCAAGGGCACGGTCGTGATCTCGACGTTCGACACCGGCGCGTATGGCAAGGATCCGTTCACCACCAGGCTGGTCAACGGGCTGATCGATTACGTCGGGAGCGATCGGTGCCACCCCAGGACGGAGTTGAGATAGCGCCTTTGTGTTCTTTGTGCCTTTGTGTTCTTTGTGTTCTTTGTGTTCCCGGGGAGGCAACTGATGCGCGGAATGGGATTGGCGTTGCTGATGGTGTTCGGGATGGCAGCTGCCGCTGCGGCGCAGGCGCCGCCGTCCACCGCGCCGGGCGGGCGCGTGTTCGAGCTCAGGACGTATCACGCCGCGCCCGGGAAGCTCGAGGCGCTCCACGCGCGCTTCCGCGACCACACGACGGCCATCTTCAAGAAGCACGGGATGGACGTGATCGGTTACTGGGTGCCGATCGACGGCACGACGGGCGCCGCGGCCGAGAACAACCTCGTCTACATCCTGGCGTATCCCAGCCTCGAGGCGCGCAAGGCCGACTGGGAGGCCTTCGGCAAGGATCCCGAGTGGATTGCCGTCAAGACGGACTCGGAGAAGGACGGCAAGCTCGTCGAGAAAGTGGACTCGGTGTTCCTGTCGCCGACGGACTATTCGCCGCTTCGCTAGTGTGGGTCAGAGATCAGGGATCAGGGATCATGGCCAGGGGTCAGGTCGCTGGACCGTACGTAGGGCCGAACTTCAGTTCGGCCACGAGAACCGAGAACCGGGAACCGTGAACCGGGAACCGTGAACCTCGCTACGGCAGAGTCCGAACCATGATGTTCTTGTAGAGGACCTTGCTGTTCGGGTCGTGCCCCTGCAGGGCGAAGGTGCCGGGGGCGATGCGGCGGTTGGCCTGATCGGCGCCCCGCAGCGGGTTGTCGGGCTCCGTGTAGTCCACCACGACCCGGTCGTTGATCTTCACCACGACGCGCTTGCCCTGGACGGTGATGTCCTGCGTGAACCACTCGTTGTCCGGCACGAACCGCTCGAGCACGTTGACGATTCCGTAGAGGCTTCCCGTCCGGATCGGATCGGTGTGCGAGTTGTTGACCTGGACTTCGTAGCCCTTCGAGGGCCAGCCGGTCTCCTGGTACTCGGTGTCGACGTACATTCCCGAGTTCGACCCCGGAAACGTCATCACGTCGGCCTTCCACTCGAAGTTCGTGAACACGTGGTTGTTGACGGGCCCGACGTAGAACAGGTGCGACCGCGGCCCATTGACGACGATGGCGCCGTCCTCGACGCGGAAGGTGCCTGGCTCGTCGCTGGCCTTCCAGCCGTCCAGCGTCTTGCCGTCGAAGAGCGACACCCAGCCGTCGGCTGGTGCGGCTGCCGGTACGGCGGACATCATCGTCGCGAGGATCAGGCCGAGTCCGGCCGCGGGCACGAATCGGGCGAGCTGGCGTGAGATCATCATCGGGGAATCATACAGCGGAGGATGGGAGGATAGGAGGATAGGAGGATGGGAGGATGGGAGGATGGGAGGATGGGAGGATGGGAGGATGGGAGGATAGGGGCTGATGGAGCTGCCGATCGACACGTTCAAGCGCGCGATAGCCGAAGGCCGGAAGCAGAGATGGAGGAGATCGCGGCCGTCGAGGGTGTGGACGGTGGCTTCATCGGTCCGTCCGACCTGGCCGGCGCTGGGGCACCTGGGCAACAACCGACACCCGGAGGTGCGGGCGGCCATCGAGCAGCTCGGTGCCCGCGCCCTGAAGGCGGGCACCCCGATCGGCATCCTCGCGACCGTCGAGGCCGACGCGAAGGCCTTCTTTGAAATGGGCTTCACCTTCGTCGCCGTGGCCAGCGATCTGGGCCTCCTGCGCCAGGCCACGGACGACATCGTCGCGCGCTTCCGAACCGAGAACCGAGAACCGTGAACCGTGAACCCGTGAACCTCGCCTACCCCGCCCCGAGCGCGACGGCGGCCGTGAGCAGCGCCAGCCCGAGGAAGTAGGCGCCGCCGAGGGCGAGGCCAATCCGGGCGGCCCACCCGGGCTGCACTTCGGGCGGCAGCAGCGTCAGATTCACGTACAGCACGTGCCAGCAGCTGATGCCGAGCGCGAAGTTGCCGAGGTTGCCGTAGAGGACGATGAGCCCGAGCGGGCGCGCGACGGAGAGGAAGAAGACGCCCACGGCGAGGTAGCCGGCGAGCACGCTGAAGTAGAGCGTGCGGATCGCGTGTGTGTTCCAGCGCCTGACCGCCGGGATGCCCGTCCACGAGAGCTCGACCCAGCGCCGGATGAACGCGTCGGCGGCCGACGTGCTGTTCGGCACGATCACCAGGATCCCGCAGACGAGCACCATGTACCAGCAGGCGAGGCCCAGCAGTCCCCCGAGGTGATCGCGCACGCCGCCGGCGGTCAGCCCCGCCAGCACCCAGGTATCGGCCACGGTGCCCCGGGGCAGGAACTGCACCGACAGCATGGCGGGCAGGGCGAGACCGATGAAGGAGGCGGGAAGCCACACGAACCACTGATCCCGCAGGACCTGCCTCACCCAGCCGCTCCAGCGGGCGCGAGCGGCGGGACCCGGCTCGAACACCTTGCCGACGTGAGACAGCTCGATGGCGCGGCCCCCGACGAAGCTCGGAATGGCCCCGACCTGCGATCCCATGCCCCAGCCCTGGTCGCGTGTGTAGTTGCTGATGCTGGTCTGGGCCAGCCCGCCGACACCGGCAATGGCGGCGAACGCCGTCATCAGCATCAGCGACGCGCGGTCGGGCCGCGGCAGGGGACGGCCGTGCCAGAGCGCGCCGAACAGGTTCTCCGTGTGGCCCTGGCCGAGGGGCAGCTCACCGAACCGCAGCAGGCCGACGCCGATGTCCTGCCACGTGGCCAGCGTCGAGAATCCGAAGGCGAGAAAGAGCAGGAACCCGAACACGACGGCAATCTTCACCGTCATGATGGCGCGCAGCGAGTGGTAGACCTTGCCGCCGAATGCCAGCGGCAGCAGCGCCAGCACGAGCAGCCCACACGAGAGCCACCGCAGCAGGTCGGCCTGCCCGGCCACCGCGCCGGGCTGCGGCAGGCGGCCCATCCAGATCGCGAGCACGGGCGTCGCCACGCTGCCGATCTGGTAGGGGAGCAGTGCGCCGAGGTCGAGCAGGAGGTAGACGAGCAGCCACGCCCCCGGCCCCGGCAGCGTGCGGAACTTGCCGGTCATGATCGGCTCGCCCGTGTAGAGGGCGTACCGGCTCGCCTCGATGTTGTAGACGACCTGGCTCAGGATGCTGAGCGTGGCGACCCACAGGAGCGCGCCGCCGTACTGCGCGGCCACGGCCGGTCCGAGCAGCCACTCGCCGCCGCCGATCGACGAGCCCGCCAGGATCAGGCCAGGTCCGACCATGGCTGCGGCGGTGCGCCAGCTGAAGACGGGCGCCGCCGGCAGCTCGCCGACGTCCCAGCGCGGCATGCGGTGGGAGCCGGGCCAGGGCGCGGCGCGCGGAGTCGGCGAGATCACGCCCGTTTCAGACTCGCCCATGCCCCTCGATCGCGATCGCGCGGTGCTCCCGCGCCGACTGCAGGATGGCCGCCATCACTTCCTGCACGCGCAGGCCGTCCAGAAACGAGGGCGCGCACGGCCGGCCGGCGTGAATGGCATCGACGAACTCGTAGTCCTGGTCGTAGCGGAAGGCCTGCCACGGGTCGGCGTCCGGATCCCGCGGCGACCCCGCGATCTTGCGGAACTCCGTCGGAACGTCCACCGGCTCGTAGGTGCCGCCCTTTCGCGCAACGAGCACGCGCAGCGGATGCGACAGGTCGTAGACGACCGCGCCGTCGCTGCCGTTCACTTCGCACCAGTCGCGGCTCGTGACGCCGCCGGCGTACCCGGCCGCGGTCTTGACGCTCTCGAGCACGCCGGTGACCCCCGAGGCGAACTCGGCGAGGCAGCCCACCCAGTCCTCGGTGTCGGCCGGCTGCTCGTGGCCGACCTCGTCCAGCCGCGTCTCCCACACCCGTGTCGTGAGCGCCATCACGCGGGCGATCGGGCCGACCAGATAGTGCGCGAAGTCGAGCCGGTGCGAGAGCATGTCACCCACCTCACCCGACCCCGCCTCGGAGAGCCGCTGGCGCCAGCCGAGCGCCCGGCGTCCCCAGTCCTGGAAGCGCTGCGCGCGGAAGTGCCACGGCTGGCCGACGGCACCGCTGCGCACGAGGTGCCGCATGTACTGCATGGCGGGCACGAACCGGTACGTGAAGGCCGTCATGTGCCGCACGCGCGCGTGCTCGGCGGCGGCCAGCATGTCCTCCGCCTGCTCGACGCTGAGCGCGAGCGGCTTCTCGCAGAGCACGTGGCGGCCGCTCTCGGCCGCGGCCACCGCGACGTCGCGGTGCACGCGGTTCGGCGTGGCGATGATGACGGCGTCCACCTCGGCCTCGCGGAGCAGGGTCAGCGGATCGGTCCACGTGCGGGTCACGCCGCTCACGCGCACGGCCTCGGCGAGGGCGTCCTCGTTCGGGTCGCAGAGGGCCGTGAGCCTGGCGTCCCGCGCCAGCTGCACGCCGGGAAGATGGTTGGCGAGGGCGACCTTGCCGGTGCCGATCAGGGCGACGCGAACAGGCATGCCGGGATTGTAATTGATTGATGATTGACGATTGACGATTGACGATTGAACGCCTACCGCGCGGTGGCGAGGAGACGTTCGACGTCCGCTCTGGCTGGCATCGAAGGCTGGGCGCCGTGGCGCGTCACCGACAGCGCGCCTGCGGCGGTCGCGAACCGCATGGCGTCGCCGAGGGCGCGCTCGTCAGCGAGCGCGACGGCGAGCGCGCCGTTGAAGGCATCTCCGGCCGCGGTCGTGTCCACCGCCGTGACTGGGAACGACGGCCACGTCCGGGCGTCGTCTGCCGTCACGAGACGGGCGCCGCGGGCGCCCATCTTCACGATCACGATGGCGCAGCCTCGGGCCAGGAGCGCACGGGCCTGCGCGTCGATCGCCGGTTCCGGCAGATGCTCGTGCGCTGCGGCGCCGACCAGGCGCGCCAGCTCGCCCTCATTGGGGGTCACGATATCGGCCAGCCCCAGCAGTTCGTCGGAGACCGGGACGGCGGGGGCGGGGTCGAGGACGACCCTCACGCCGGCCGCGCGCGCCGTCGCCGCGGCCCGGAGCACCGTGTCCATGGGGATCTCGAGCTGCAGGAGCACGACCCGCGCGCCGCGGATCACGGCTTCGGCCCCCTCGAGGCGCCCGGCCGTGAACGTGGCGTTGGCGCCCGGGGCCAGCACGATCTCGTTCTCGCCCCACGCATCCACCGTGATCACCGCCACGCCGGTTGGCTCGTCGCCGTCCACCGACACCAGGCTCACGTCCACGTGCGCACGCCGGAGCGAGTCGCGCAGCATCCGGCCCTGCGCGTCGCCGCCGACCTGCCCGGCCATTGCCACGCGGCCGCCGAGTCGTCCCGCAGCGCAGGCCTGGTTCGCGCCCTTGCCGCCAGGGACGACCGTGAAGCCGTGCCCGGCGATCGTCTCACCGGGCGTGGGGAAACGCGGGACCCGCACGCACAGATCCGCGTTCAGGCTGCCGACGACAACGATGGCGGGCCCCATCCTCCTATCCTCCCATCCTCCTATCCTCCTATCCTCCCATCCTCCTGTGCCCCCATCCTCCCCGGTAATAGTCCGTAACAGCCGCCGACACGATCACCGCGCCCGTCACCAGGCGCCGGGTCGGCTCCCCGACTCCCATCTGCGCGAGGCCGGCTCCGAGGACCAGGATGACCAGCGCCCCCAGCGCGGATGCGACGACCGAGCCGCGGCCGCCCGTCAGGCTCGTCCCGCCGATGACCACGGCGGCGATCGCCTCGAGCTCGAACCCCATGCCCGCGTTCGGATCGGCCGCCGCGAGCCGCCCGGCCTGCACGACTGCCGCCGCACCGGCCAGCAGGCCCGACAGCGTGAACACGGCAATGCGGATACGGCCCGGCGAGATGCCCGCCAGCCTCGCCGATTCCTCGTTGGTGCCCACCGCGAAGACCTGTCGCCCGAACACGAGCCGGTCGAGCGTCCACTGGCCGAGCGCCACGACCGCCACTGCCACCAGCACCGGCGGCCCGAGGCCGGCGACGAGCGGCGCCGATACGACGTCGACGCGCGCGCCGAGGTACACCGTCTGCGAGGAGGTCACCAGGTAGGCCGCGCCGCGCGCCATTTCGAGCATCGCAAGCGTCACGAGAAACGACGGCAACCGCCAGCGCACGGTGATCCAGCCGTTCAGCCAGCCGCAGCCCGCGCCGGTGACAATTGCCCCAGCCACCGCCAGGGGCAGCGCGGCTCCGCTCCGCGCAATCAGCTGCCCGAACACGGCGCCCGACAGCGCCAGGAGCGAGCCCACGGAGAGGTCGATGCCTCCGGTCAGGATGACGAGCGTCATCCCGGTCGCGACCAGCAGAAGATCCGGCGCCTCATTCGCAAGCGCGCGCGCGGTCGTCCAGGAGAGGAAGTGGCTGGTGAGCACGCCGAAGGCCGCGGCAAGCAGCACGAGCACGCCGACGAGACCGGCACTCTCGGTCGCGATTCTCCTTCGCATCGCTGGGTCTGGGAGGGTATGGGTTTGTTGGTTAATGGGTTTGTGGGTTTGTGGGGCTTGTGGGTTTGTGGGCTTGTGGGGTTGTGGGTTTATGGGTTCTGGGTCTTCGTGTCCTTCGTGTCCTTCGTGTCCTTCGTGTCCTTTTCCTTGTGTCCTTTGTGTCCTTTGTGTCCTTTGTGTCCTTTGTGTTCTGCGGCGTGATCAGGTCGACGGGCGTCTCACGATCGGGGCGGGTGGTGCCCCGTGCCTGCAGGCCGGCCAGCGCGTACTCGATGCCGTACACGGCGAGCCGATCGCCGTGCTGGTCGGCGGTGGCGACCACGCCGCCGCTCTGGACGAGGTCGTGCACGGCGGAGATGTTGTCGAAGCCGGCGACCAGCACCTGACCGCTCCTGCCCGCCGCCTTGAGCGCCGCCACTGCGCCGAGAGCCATGTTGTCGTTCGCACAGAGGATGGCCTTCACGTCAGGACGTTCACTGATGAGGGCGGTCACCACCTGGTGGGCCCGCGCGGTTTCCCAGTAGGCCGTCTGCGATCGGACCACGACGAGACCGGCCTCGCGTGCGGCCTCGCCGAACCCGAGGCGGCGCTGTTCGCCGTTGAACGCGTTGGGAGCGCCCTCGATGATGGCCACCGGATCGCCGGGCTTCAGGCGCTTCGCCACGTACGCGCCCACCGCGTGGGCGCCCTTCCGGTTGTCGGGGCCCACGAAGGGGACCGAGATGCCGCGCTCGACCATCGCGTCGCGGTCGAGCCGGTTGTCGATGTTCACGACGACGATGCCGGCGTCGAGCGCCTTCTTGACCACCCCGACCAGGGCCTTCGAATCGGCCGGGGCGAGGACGATGGCATCCACGCCCCGCGCGATCATCTGCTCGACGATTGCAATCTGGCGCGCGACGTCCTGCTCGTCCTTGATGCCCGTCGCCACCAGCTCGTAGTCCGCCGCATGGGCGGCCTGGTGCGCCCTGGCCCCATCCTCCATCGTCTTGAAGAACTCGTTGGCGAGCGACTTCATGACCAGCGCGACCACGGGACGATCGGGACGGCCGCTGGAACACGCGCTCAGCAGCGACAGCGTGATGACGACGAGGGCGGCCCGGCGGGAGATGTGCCTCATGCGGCCGAGCTCCGGCGGGGCGGCGGCCCGGACGACCCGCGCACGACGAGGGCGGTCTCGAGCACCACGCGCCGGACGGGCCGGTCGGGGTCGCCGATGCGCGCGATCAGGAGCCGTGCCGCCGTCGCGCCGATGTCGTAGGTCGGCTGCGAGATGCACGTGAGCGGCGGCTGTGTGGCCACCTGCCAGGGCATGTCGTCGAAGCCCACGACCGACACGTCCTCCGGCGACCGCAGGCCGCGTTCGTGGATCGCCTGCAGGACGCCGAGCGACATGGTGTTGTTCGCGCTGAAGATTGCCGTCGGGGGATCCGGCAGCCCGAGCAGTTCGTGCGTGGCGACACGGGCACGCTCGCGCTCGAAGCCACCATCGCGGATCAGGGCCGGGTCGAGGGGAACTCCGGCCGACTCGAGGCCCACCAGGAAACCGACCCGCCGTTCGCGCCCGACGTTGTGCGACTCCAGGCCCGCCACCATCGCAATGCGCCGGTGACCGAGGGAGGCGAGGTGCGTGACCGCCTGCGCGGATCCTTCGCTGTTGGTGACCGACACGAGGTCGACGTTGGGCAGGTGCACCGTGCGATCGAGCACCACCAGCGGCACGCCGGTCTGCAGGAACTCGCGGTAGATGCGCTCGTCGTTCTGCGAGGGGATCACCAGCAGGCCCGCCGCGCCTTCCGCGCGGAACGTATCGAGGTAGACGCGCTCGCGCTCGAGCGAGCCGTCGGAGTTGGCCAGCAGCACCGTGTACCCGTGCTTCTGCACCTCGTCGTCGATGCCGCGCACGATGGCGGTGAAGAACAGGTTCTGGATGTCGGGAATGAGGACGCCGACCGTCGAGCCCTGGCGCGCGCGCAGGGTGCGCGCGGCGCGATTGGGCTGGTAGTTGAGCGACTTTGCGGCGCTCCGGACGCGGGCTTCGAGATCGGGGCTCACCCGGCCGGACCGCGCCAGCACTCGAGAGACCGTGGCCGTGGACACGCCCGCCATGGCGGCCACCTGCCGAATCGTGGGAGCGCTGGCCACCTCGCGTGGGCGCCCGGGCGTCGGGGCGCCGAAGTTGCGGAACTCGTCCGTCACGGCGCCCAGATCGTAATCGGTTACTTGTACCGCGGTCAATTCCCTGTAACGCGTTTCCCGCTGTCAGTCAGTGGGTTCCACTCATTTCCGGGCCCGGAATGTCACGTGTTCGTGAAACGGCGATTCTGGAGGTCTGCCACAGCGGCGGCAGAAACTCGAGGGTTTGACTCTCGGCCAGCGTGCGGGTACAAACTCACCGCATGTCACGCTGTTTCCGGCCGGTCGCGCTGGCGGTCCTGACCCTGGGACTCGTGCTCACGTCGGGCCCGGCCGGGCGCGCCGCGGGGACCGAGCGGCGGCTGTCGAGAGCCGAGTTCGAGGACCGGGTGCGCGGCGGCTGGGCCGGACAGATGATCGGCGTCTCGTTCGGCGCCCCGACCGAGTTCCACTCCAACGGCCGGATCATCGAAGGCCCGCTGCCGAGGTGGCAGCCCGATCACGTCGGCAACGCCATCGACCAGGACGATCTCTACGTCGAGATGACGTTCGCGGCCGTGATGGACCGCCTCGGCCTCGATGCCACGACGGCGCAGTACGGCGAGGCGTTCCGAACGTCCCAGTACAACCTCTGGCACGCCAACGCCGGCGCCCGACGGCTGCTGAACCTGGGGATCGAGGCGCCGCGGTCCGGCGAGCCGGGGTACAACCCGCACGCCAACGACATCGACTTCCAGATCGAGTCGGACTTCATCGGCCTGATGACGCCAGGGCTTCCCCGGGCGGCGCGTGACTACTGCCTGCGCGTCGGACGCGTGATGAACTCCGGCGACGGTCTGTACGGCGGCCTCTTCATCACCGGCATGTACGCCGCGGCCTTCTTCGAGACCGACCCGCACCGGGTGGTCGAGGCGGGCCTGGCCGCGTTGCCGACGGGCAGCCAGTACGCGGCGGTGATCCGCGACGTGCTGGCCTGGCACGACGCACACCCCGACGACTGGAAGGCGACGTGGCAGCTGCTCGAGGACACGTGGGACAGGAACGACGCGTGCCCGGACGGGTCGCTCGAGCCCTTCAACATCGACGCGAAGCTGAACGGGGGATACGTGGCCCTCGGCCTGCTGTACGGGGGCGGAGACTTCGACCGGACGCTGGACGTCGCGACCCGATCCGGCCAGGACTCGGACTGCAACCCGTCGAGCGCGGCAGGCATCCTGGGCGTCATGCTGGGCTACGACCGGATCCCGGACCAGTGGAAGGCCGGCATCCCCGCGCTCGCCGGGAAGAAGTTCTCCTACACCGACTACTCCTTCGACGACATCGTCTCGTCCACGATGAAGCGGGCCGAGCAGGTCGTGCGACTGGCGGGCGGCCGGGTCGAGCAGGACGCGCTCGTCATCCCGGCGCAGACCGCGAAGCCGCCGGCGCTCGAACAGTGGGACATGGGCGTGCCCACCGAGGTCGTGCCCGCCGATCGGCCCGCCTGGCAGTGGGGGCGCGGCTGGGAACCGATCGGTCCGGGGAGGGACGGCGCACGGGGGGTCGGGTTCTCGACGGATGCCGCCGGCGCGGAGGTCACGTTCACGTTCACCGGCACAGCGGCGACGCTGCTGGGCGGCTTGTCGCAGCAGGGGGGCCGCGCGGACGTCCTGCTCGACGGCAAGGCCGCCAGGCCCATCGACAGCTGGATCCCCGAGCGCACCCACGATGACGCGCTCTGGCACGTCTACGGGCTGAAGCCCGGCATGCACACCGTGAAGATCGTGACGGCGGGCGCGGCCAACCCGCACTCCACGGGCACTCGAGTGGAGGTGTGGCGGGCGGTCGTTTATCGGAACCGGTAGATTCTCGGTTCTCGGTTCACGGTTCACGGTTCTCGGTTCTACCGAAGACGCGACGTCGAAGCTCGAGGCTGGGGACTGACAACTGAAGACTGATGACTGACAACTTACAGGGACCATCCATGCAGATGTGGCGTCGGGCATGTGTAATTGCGGTGGCGGTGCTGTGGGCGGTGGCGGTCGGCCACGGACAGGCCCCCGCGCCGCACGTGATCGCGGTGAAGGCGGCGCGGCTGCTCGACGGCTCGGGCGGCGCGCCGGCCGCGAATGCGGTCGTGATCGTCGAAAACGATCGGATTGCGGCCGTGGGCTCCGGGCTGGCCGTTCCGGCGGGTGCGGAGGTGATCGACCTGGGCGGCGCCACGCTGCTGCCGGGCTTCATCGACTGCCACACGCACGTCACCGGGCAGCCCGGCGACAACTTCTACGAAGACCTCTTCAAGCGCAGCCCGATCGACAGCGCGATCCTGGCGCACCTTTACGCGCGGCGGACGCTCGAGGCCGGTTTCACCACGATCCGGAACGTGGGTGCCGGCGAGTACGTGGACATCGCGCTCAGAAACGCGATCGAGCGCGGCGACATTCCCGGGCCGCGAATGCGTGTCTCGGGGTTCGCGATCAGCGCGACCGGCGGCCACGGCGACCTGAACGGCTACTCGCCGTACGTGATGTTCAAGACGTTCAGCGGCATCGCCGACGGTGTGGACGAGATCCGCAAGCTCGTGCGCACGAACATCAAGCAGGGCGCCGACGTGATCAAGGTGCTCGCCACGGCGGGCGTGCTGTCGGAGGAGGACTCGGAAGGCGCGCCGCAGTACTCGCAGGAAGAGCTCGACGCGCTCGTCGAGGAAGCCCATATGTGGGGCCGCAGGGTGGCGGCCCACGCCCACGGCGCCGAAGGCATCAAGCGCGCCATCAAGGCCGGCGTCGATTCGGTCGAGCACGCCTCCTTCATCGATGACGAGGGCATCCGGCTCGCGAAGGAGCACGGCACCTACCTCGTGATGGACATCTACAACGACGACTACATCATGACGGAGTACAAGAAGCGCGGGTACCCCGACAAGATCCTCGAGAAGGAGCGCAGGGTCGGACGGACGCAGCGCGAGAACTTCCGGAAGGCGTGGAAGGCGGGCGTGAAGATGGCCTACGGCACCGACGCCGGCGTCTACCCGCACGGCGACAACGGCAAGCAGTTCGCCAAGATGGTCGAGTGGGGCATGACGCCGACCGAGGCCATCGAGGCGGCGACGACCTGGGCGGCGGACCTGCTCGGCTGGAGCGATCGCGTGGGCTCGGTGCAGGCCGGCCGCTTCGCCGACCTGGTCGCGGTGGACGGGGATCCCCTCGCGAACATCGCCATCCTCGAGCACCCCGCGTTCGTCATGAAGGGCGGGGTCATCTACAAGCGCGGGGGGAAGGACGTCGGAACGAACTAGGGGATCTGGGGATCTGGGGATCTGGGGATCTGGGGATCTGGGGATCTGGGGATCTGGGGATCTGGGGATCTGGGGATCTGGGGGGCTGGGGATCTGGGGATCTGGGGGGCTGGGGATTAACCGGCGAGCAGTTCGCCCAGCCGTTCGGTGAGGTACGCCAGCCGGTAGTTGCCCTGGGCGGCGTTGTGGTAGCCGTACGGCGACTCCTGCGGCAGCAGCGCCGCGTGATCGCGCGCCGGCTCCATCGCCGTGCCCTCGTGCCACTCGTTGAACGAGTTGATGTAGACGAGGAAGAAGCCGTCGCCGGTGTCGGTCAGCGCCGGGTCGGTCTGCACGATCAGCGTGGCCCGGAACGATTCCTCCATGCGGTGTTCCGACAGCCGGCGCGCCAGCTCCCGCTGGTCCGGATCGGTGAAATCGAGGTTGGCCGGCGGCTCGAACGGGGTCGGCCGATAACAGGAGTCCGCCGGCACGTTGCGCTGGGCGATGCCGTCGAATCCCGAGTTGATGTTGAACGAGTACACGAGGTGGAAGTCGCGGCAGGCCTTTGCCAGATCCGGCCACCGCGTCGGTCTGAGAAAGCTGTCGTACATCGCGATGCCGTCGAAGCCGCAGACCTGGACGTGGTCCAGCGCGCCGGAGTCGGCGAGCAGGTAGATCCGGTCGAAGTCGCCTCGGAACGTGTCGCGTACCGTGTCCGTCTGACGGCGCCACGTTCCGTCGGGACGCCAGAGCGCCACACGGGACGTGACGCCGTGACAGTCGGTCGAGGTCTGTGGCAGCAGGGTCGCGAACGACTTGAAGACCGGCACTTCCCTGCCGCCGGCGTCCCGCAGGAGCAGGAAGCAGTCCCACCGCCGCTTGTCGCCGTACTCACGCAGCAGGTACTGGATGTCGCCGGCGTAGTTTTCGGTGCGCGAATCGTTGTACGGCTCGAGGTGGAACGCCACCTTGAGGCCGTGATCGCGCATGACGTCCATCACGAGCGGCGTCGCGAGGTCTTCCCAGCTCCCACGGCCCCACCAGCTGATGTTCACGCCCCCGACGCCGGCCTCCGCGATCCAGCGGGCGTGCCGTTCGACGACGGCGGGGTCGCGGGAATCGTACGGGCCGAGAGCCGGCACGGACGTCACCGCCAGGTCGTACGGAGGGACGCGGTCCCACTGGTTCCAGTGCCGCCAGGGGTTGTTGCCGTACCACGGGTAGTACTCGAACAGGAATCGCTGTTTCAGATCGGGGAACCGGGCGCGCAGGAGCCGGCCGGTCTGCGCGGCGTCCAGCGGCGGCAGCCGCGGGACCGCTCTCGGCAGCGAGGGTGGCAGCCCCTCGGGGAGGCGGCGGTTCTGGCGTACGGCCAGGCCGAACGCCTGTCCGTACCCCCAGCCCGCCTCGGGAACGGGCGTGTGCCACGCCGGGGAGCGCGGACCGGCATGGAGCGCGCCGCGGCCTGCGGTCAGCGACGCGGCCAGCGTGGCCAGAAATCGGCGGCGGGAGAGCATGGTGCCCTGCTGGATCGATGGTAGGGCCGGACGAGCCGGGCGTCGAGGCCCTTGCCGCAGGCGTTGACATCAGATGCGTGATGCGTGATGATTCGGCGCACATGCGCACCACGCTCGACATCGCCGACGACGTCCTGCAGGCCGCCAAGGAGCTCGCGGCGGCTCGCGGCCTGACCGCCGGCCAGGTGCTGTCGGACCTGGCCCGGCAGGGCCTGGCCACTCCGACACGGGCGGGTCGGACGCGGAACGGTGTGCCGCTGCTGCCGCGGCGCCCGGCAGGCGGCCGGCGATCCACCATGAAGCTGGTCAACGCGCTGCGCGACGCCGAGGAGTGACCGGGTGGGCGGCCGCGTCGCGTTGCTCGACGTGAACGTCCTCGTGGCGCTGTTCGACCCGGACCACGTCCATCACGAGCTGGCGCACGACTGGTTCGCTGACGCACGGTCGGCCGGCTGGGCCACGTGTCCGGTCACGGAGAACGGCTTCGTGCGCGTGCTCTCGAACCCGGCGTACGGTCTGACGGATCGGCGGCCCGTCGTGCTGATGGGAGCGCTGCGGAAGTTCTGCGCCAGCGGTCACCACGAGTTCTGGCCTGCCGCCGCGTCGCTCGCCGACGAGCGGCTGTTCGCGCCGCAGTTCCTGGCAGGACACCGCCAGGTGACCGATATCTACCTGCTCGGGCTCGCCACGTCGAGGCAGGGCTGCCTGGCGACGTTCGACCGGACGATTCCGGTTGCGGCGGTGCTTGGCGCCTCCGCCGAGTCACTGGCCGTGATCGAAGCGTAGACGCCGCCGGTCAACCCTCGTCGGCCTAGGGGAATCGGGAGTCCGGCGTTCTTGGTTCAGCCTTGTCCGAGGGCGCGGTGTAGGTCTTCCTCGCGCGCGGCTTGGCTCCGCGACGGGCCACGCGCACCTCGATCTTGTGCACCTTGCCGTCGCGTCTCGGCGGCGCGAATCCCAGCAGATACTGGCCGTGCAGCTCCTCGACCACCGCACTGAAGGCGGCGCCCAGATCCTGCCCGAAACGGATTTCGAGGTATCCGCCGCCGCTCTCCTCCGCCACGCGCGCCAGGCCCGGATCGGGGAGGTCGGCGGTCAGCATCGCCTGCAGGCCGGCCGCGCCGATCCCCGGCATGCGCGGCTCGAGCGGACGGCTGCGCATGCCGATGCCGTAGATCATCACATCGGCGTTTCGCGCGCTGTCGATGATCTCGGCCGGGCTCACCCACCGCTGGCGGAAGCTGACGGGACCGCTATCCTTGCCGTCACTCAGCACCAGAATGACCCGCCGTGCCGGGTCGGCGGCGTCGAAGGCCTTCAGGGCCTCGTCCACGGCGCGCCAGAGCGGCGTCGGCGCGTCGGGCTCGATCGTCTCGGGCAGCGCGCGCTCGAGCTCGTCGGCGTCGCGCGTGAACGCCGGGCCGATCGTGACCGCACGCCCGAAGCTGCCGATGCGCGCGCGATCGAGCGGATCCAGCCGCGCGACGAGCTGCCCAGCCGCCGCGCGGAGCAGGGGCAGATTGCCTGCCATGCTCCCCGAGACGTCGAGCAGGACGATCAGACGGATCGGCTGAGCCCTGTTGTCGAAGATCGTGAGTGGCTGCGGCTTGCCCTCGTCGCGGACCTCGAAGTCATCGCGGCTGAGCGTGGTGACGAGCCGGCCGTCGTGGTCCGTGACCGTGACGAAGACGCGAACGGCATCGCCCGTGCCGCGAAACACCGGCTGCTGGCACACCACGGAGACGGGCAGTCCAATGACACTCGCGCCAATGACCGCGCGTGCAAGATGCTGAAGCACGGGGACTCCGATATGGCTGGCGGGGCACCGTGTTCCTCTCATACCACGGACCCGCCGCTCATCGCGAGCGAGCCGCCGCCCCATTCCCCGGCTCCCATCTGTTCCACGCATTACCGTCATGCCCCACGGCCGTGGTTGACAGCCGGCCCCGTCCCGTCGTCTACTGGTGGGGAATTTTGCGGCCCTGAAGGGCCGCGCTACACGCCAGATTCCATGACCACGCGGATGCGCATGACCTGTTGTTGTTGTCGCGAGGCCCGGAAGGGCCCCCGCGCCGCAGGTCTTCGCCCGCGCCGGACAGCCACACGCTGACACACCGGCACACGCAGACGACCTGAAGGCCCGGGAGGCTTGAACCTTCCGGGCCTTTTCCGTTTCCGGGCCGCCCCATTCCGGTGCGGCCCCGATGGTCTGTCTGGAGATTGCCGATGTCGTCGCCGCACCGCCCGAACCTCTCGCGTGCCCGTCCCGAGGAGGCCCCGTGGATCTGACCACGGCAATCCTCGGCTCGTTCGTCGGCCTCGTCGTGGGGCTGACCTCGACGGGCGGCGCGTCGCTCCTGACGCCGGCGCTCGTGCTCGTGCTCGGCGTGCCTGCGCGCGTGGCCGTGGGCTCCGACGTGCTCATCGCGGCCGTCGTGAAGATGGTCGGGGGCGGCTTCTACGTGGCCCGCGGCGCCGTGGACTGGACGGTGGTACGCCGCCTGGCGGCCGGATCGGTGCCGGGCGTCGTCCTGGGGCTCTTCCTGTTATCGCTGATTCCGCAAGACGCCATCGACCACCTGCTCCGGCAGGCGCTTGGCGCCACCCTCATCGTGGTCGGCGTCGTGACGGTGTTTCACCTCGTACGGCCTGTCAGGCCGGTCCCGCCGATGCCGAGTCGCGCCGCGACTGCCGGAATCGGCTTCGCGATCGGCCTGTTGCTGGCCATGACCAGCGTCGGCAGCGGGTCGCTGCTCATGGCGGCCCTCGTGCTCTGGTTCCCGCTGGGCGCGTCGACGATGGTCGGCACCGACCTGCTGCACGCGCTGATCCTCTCGCTGGTCGCCGGCCTGGGCCACTACATGGCCGGCCGCGTGGATCTCGCGCTCACGGCAAACGTGCTCGTCGGCGCCGTTCCCGGCGTGATCGTCGGGGCCAACCTGGCGACGGTCATGCCGCAGCGCGTGCTGCGCGGATGCCTGGCCGCCACGCTGGTCGCGGTGGGCCTGCAGCTGGCCGGAGGGCAGCGGTGAGCCGCGACGGGATTCGCGAGCTCGCCGCGGGCATGGAGGGGTGGCCGGCCGAGCGCATCCTGGCGTGGGCGGCGCGTGAGCACGGGCGCGTCGTGTTCGGCACCGGATTTGGCGCCGAGGGCTGCGTGCTCGTCCATTTCATCGCGTCGGCGCGGCTGCCGATTCACGTCTTCACGCTCGACACGGGTCTGCTGTTCGACGAGACGTACGCGCTCTCGCGGCGGCTCGAAGACCGCTACGGCATCGCCATCGAAGCGGTGCGCCCCCGACAGACCGTGGACGCGCAGGCCGCCGTGCACGGCGCGGCGCTCTGGTCGCGCGACCCCGATCGCTGCTGCGGGCTGAGGAAGGTGGAGCCGCTCGGACGGGCGCTCGAGGGCGCCGACGCGTGGATCACGGCCATCCGGCGCGACCAGACGGCCGAACGCGCGACCGCACCGGTGGTCGAGTGGAGCCGGAAGCACGACCTGCTGAAGGTGAATCCGCTGGTCCGCTGGACCAGCGGCGACGTCTGGCGGTTCCTTCGCGCCAACGCAATTCCGTACAATCCACTCCATGACGACGGGTACCCCAGCATCGGCTGCTGGCCGTGCACGACGCGCGTGGCCGAGGGCGAGGACCCGAGAGCCGGCCGCTGGCGCGGCCACGAGAAGCGCGAGTGCGGGCTGCACCTGCCGCCCGTGACCCTTCACGAACAAGGAGAGCGAGTGTGAGCGTCTCGACCGTACGACCCCATGGCGGCACGCTGGTGGACCGCATCGTTCCTGCCGCCGAGGCGCCCGCCCTCGACGCGCTGGCGGCGACGCTGCCGGTCTTCCATCTCGACGCGCGCGAGCAGGCCGATCTGGAGCTCATCGCAACCGGCGCCGCGAGCCCGCTGACCGGCTTTCTTGGCGAGGCCGACTATGCCTCGGTGCTCACGCGGATGCGCCTGGCCGACGGAACGGTCTGGCCGCTGCCGTTCACGCTGGCCGTGGACGAACGCGAATCTGTGACACCGGGCGACGAGCGCGCGCTCGTCGACGGCGAGGGCCGCCGGTGGGGCGTGATCTCGGTCACCGACGTGTTCACGCGAGACCCGAAGGCCGAGGCGCGTGCCGTGTACGGCACTGACGACCCCGCGCATCCCGGGGTCGCCTATCTGCTGGCGCGGCCGACCCGGCTGGTGGGCGGTCCGGTGAAGGTCCTGCCGCTCGGCGAGGATCGGCCGTTTGCCGCCTATCGCCTGTCGCCGCGCGAGCTCCGCGCGAGGATCGAGGCGCTGGGCTGGCGCACGGTCGCCGGCTTCCAGACACGCAACCCGATCCACCGCGCACACGAGCACCTGACCAAGGTCGCGCTCGAGGTCACCGACGGCCTCGTCATTCACCCGCTCGTCGGCGAGACGAAGCAGGACGACGTGCCTGCCGCGGTGCGGTTTCAGGCCTACCAGGCCCTGCTCGAGCGGTACTACCCGCGCGACCGCACGCTGCTTGCCGCCTTCCCGGCCGCCATGCGCTACGCCGGCCCGCGCGAGGCGCTCTTCCACGCGCTCGTGCGCAAGAACTACGGCATCACCCACCTCATCGTCGGGCGCGACCACGCCGGCGTCGGGAAATACTACGAGCCGCTGGCGGCGCAGCGGATTTTCGATCAGTTCACAGCGGAGGAGCTCGGCGTCGCGCCGCTGAAGCTCGATCCGACCTTCTTTTGCCGGGCCTGCGGCACGCTGGCGTCGACGAAGAGCTGCCCGCACGACGCCGCGAGCCGTCTCGAGCTGTCGGGCACCAGAGTGCGTGAGATCCTCCGCGCCGGAGGACACCTGCCGCCGGAGTTCACGCGGCCGGAGGTCGCCGAGATCCTGCGCGCGCACTACGTCGGGACTGCCGGCGAGCAGCCGGCAGCGGCCCCTGCGACCGGCTCCGCGCCGTCGGCCCCACCCGCGCCACGGAACGCCCGCGGCGGGTACATCGTGTGGTTCACCGGCCTGTCCGGCGCGGGCAAGAGCACCCTGGCCGAGGCCCTGCGGTCGCGGCTCGGCTCGTCGCGTCCCGTCGAGATTCTCGACGGCGACGAGGTGCGGACCCACCTGTCGAAGGGGCTGGGCTTCTCGAAGGAGGATCGCGACACGAACATCCGGCGCATCGGGTTCGTCGCGCGGCTGCTGGCGCGAAACGGTGCGGTGGCGATTGGCGCCGCCATCTCGCCCTACGCGGCCACGCGCGACGAGATCCGGGCCGCTGCCGATCGTGACGGCGTGCCCTTCGTGGAGGTGCACGCGGACGCGGCCATCGACGCCCTCGCGGCCCGCGACGTGAAGGGGCTCTACAAGAAGGCCCTGGCCGGCGAGCTGGCGAACTTCACCGGCGTGTCGGATCCGTACGAGCCGCCGGACCGGCCGGACGTGGTCGTGCGGACCGATCGCGAGTCGGTCGAAGAGAGCCTGGACCGGATCGTCGCGGCGCTCGCCAGCCGCGGCCTGGTGGACGCGTCACCGCTCGCCGCGAGCGGCGCGTCGGTTGCCGCCCTGGGACGCTGATGGCCACCGATCTGTTCCCGGCATTTCTGAAGCTGGACGGCCGCCGCGTGACCGTCGTCGGCGGTGGGCCGGTGGCCGCCTCCAAGATTGGCGCGCTGCTCGCCGCGCACGCCGAGGTCGTCGTCGTCGCGCCCGACGTCGTGCGCGAGATCGTCGACGCCGGCGTCCGGATCGAGCGACGGGGGTTCGTGCCCGCGGATCTCGACGAGGCCTGGTTCGTGGTGGCGGCGGCGTCGCCGGACGTCAACCGGCAGGTAGCCGGGGAAGCGGCGAAGCGGCGGCTGTTCGTCAATGCCGTGGACGATCCCGCAAACGCGTCGGCCTACCTGGGCGGCGTCGTCCGGAAGAGCGGCGTCGTCGTGGCCATCTCCACCGATGGCCGTGCGCCGGCGCTGGCCGGCCTGGTGCGGCAGGGCCTCGAGGCGCTGCTGCCGGACGACCTCGACCAGTGGAGGCAACTGGCCGAGCGATTGCGCCGCACGTGGCGTGCCGACGGCGTGCCCATGCACGAGCGGCGCCCGCTGCTGCTGGCCGCGATCAACGGGCTGTATGCGGCGCGCACCGAGGAGGTGACCGCATGAGCGCACGGGTCGCGCTCGTCGGTGCGGGACCGGGAGACCCCGGGCTGCTGACGCGGCGCGCGGTCGCGCTGCTGCGCCGGGCCGACCTGGTGCTGTACGACGCGCTCGTGTCGGATGCCGTGGTCGGGATTGCGAAGCGGGCGCGCCGGTTCTACGTCGGCAAGCGGCGCGGGCGGCACGCGATGACCCAGGACGCGATCAACCGGCTGATGATTCGCGCGGCCTCGCGCGGCCGGCGTGTCGTGCGCCTGAAGGGCGGGGATCCGTTTCTGTTCGGGCGCGGCGGGGAAGAGGCCCTCGCGTTGAAAGCGGCTGGGATCAGCGTGGAGGTCGTGCCCGGGCGTCAGCGCGTCGCTGGCCGCACCGGCGCTGCTCGGCGATCCCGGTCACCCATCGTGGCGCTCTCCACCGCCGTCGTCATCGTGTCGGGTCACGCGGACGACGGCGTGGCAGCCGGTGCTGGACGGGCATGACGCCGCAGGCCGCCACCGTGGTGGTCATGATGGGGCTGGCCACGCGGGCTGCGATTGCCGCGCGACTGCTGCAGGCCGGATGGACGGCATCGACGCCTGTCGCCGTGGTGCTCGGCGCCGGTCATCCGGGCGCCCGCGCCTGGTCGGGACGGCTCGACGAGCTGGCGGCGGCGCCCGTGGACGGCGAGCTGGCCGGCACGATCGTCATCGGCGCCGTCGTCGGCACTCGCGTCGCTCATCGGGGGCGTCATCGAGGTCGTGTCCGACGGCGACCAACAGGAATTCGAGGGACGGGGGTAATTTGCCATGGCCACCACGGACGTGACGACGCTCGGCCGCGCCAGGCTGTCGTTTGCCAGCGAAGCCGACATCGACGAGTTCGCCGATACGCTCGGGAAGTTCGAGCGCGGCGAGATCAGCCCCGGACCAGTGGCGGGCCTTCCGGCTCGTGCGCGGCACGTACGGGCAGCGCCAGGCCGAGGACGCGCAGATGCTGCGCATCAAGATCCCGCAGGGGCTCGTGACGGCGCGCCAGATGGAGGCGCTGGCCGAGGTCTCGGAGCAGTACTCGCGCGGCTGGTCGCACATCACCACGCGCCAGAACATCCAGATGCACTTCGTGAAGCTTCACGACGTGGAGCCCGCGATGCGACGGCTGGCCGAGGACGGCCTGACGACGCGAGAGGCGTGCGGCAACTCGGTGCGCAACATCACCGCGTGCCCCTGGGCCGGCATCGCCGCCGACGAGGCGTTCGACGTGACGCCGTACAGCGAGGCGCTGACGCGCTACTTCCTGCGGCACCGGCTGAGCGGCTCGCTGCCGCGCAAGTTCAAGATCGCGTTCGAGGGATGCGCGGAGGATCACGCGCTCACGGCCATCCACGACATCGGGTGGCAGGGACGCGTACGGGACGTCGACGGCCGTTCGGTCCGCGGGTTCCGCGTCATCGCGGGCGGCGGCACCGCGACCATGTGTCGCGGCGCGGGCGAGCTGCACGCGTTCCTGCCCGTGGAGGAGATGCTGGCGTCGGCCGAGGCCGTGCTTCGTGTGTTCCACCGGCTCGGCGACTACAAGCACAAGCAGCGGAACCGGATGAAGTTCCTGATCAAGGCGATCGGGTGGGACCGGTTCGAGGCGGAGTACCGCCGCGAGCTCGAGGAGGTGCGGGCCGAAGGCGTACCCGCACTGCCGTTCGATCCCCAGCACCCGCCGCAGGAGGCCGCGCCGGACTGGCAGCGGCCCGCGCCGCCCTCAGTCGCGGAGATTGCCGCCCGCGTGCTCGGTCAGGCGACGACCGGGCCCGGGATTCACCCGGAGCGCCGGCCGGCGCTGACCGTCGTCGACGCGGATTTCGCGGCATGGCAGCGGCGCAACGTGCGTCCGCAGAAGCAGGCGGGCCATGCGGCCGTGACCGTGACGTTGCCGCTGGGCGACCTGACCGCCGAGCAGTTCCGCGCGATTGCCCTGGTCGCGCAGTCGTTTGGCGACGGCACGGCGCGCGTCACCATCGATCAGGATCTCGTGCTGCGCTGGATTCCCATCAAGCGGGTCGAGGCCGTCTACGAACGTCTGGCCGCCGCGGGGCTCGGACGCGCCGAGTCGGGGCTGCCGACCAACGTGACGAGCTGCCCGGGCGCCGAATCCTGCCGCCTGGCGGTGACCCAGTCGCGCGGGCTCGGCCGATCGCTCCACGACGCGCTCGAGGCGCGTCCCGACCTGGCGGCCGCGGCGCCGGGCCTCGTCGTCAAGATGAGCGGATGCCCGAACGGCTGCGGGCAGCATCATGTGGCGGGCGTCGGATTCCAGGGCAGCATCCGGAAGGTCGGCGGCCGCGCGGTGCCGCAGTATTTCGTGATGGTCGGCGGCGGCGCCACGGCAGATGGCGTCACGTTCGGCCGTCTCGCCGCCAAGATCCCGGCGCGCCGGGATCCGATCGCACTGGAGCGGCTGATTGGCCTGTATCATGGACAAGCGGCACGACGGCGAAGTGCCGACGGCATTCTTCCAGCGCGTCGGCCTGGACGACGTGAAAGCGACGCTGCACGATCTCGAGCCGCTGACCGAGGAGACCGCAACGCCCGAGGACTTCATCGACCTGGGCGAGACGACCACGTACACGCCGGAGATCCTGGACGGGGAGTGCAGCGTGTAGACGAGGTTCACGGGTTCTCGGGTTCACGGGTTCACATGTCCACGGTTCCGGGCAACCGTTTTCGTGAGCTGAGACGCGGATTCGTCTGCCCCAGATGCAGTCCTGCGAGGGAGATGGGCGCTCCTGACGCGGAACGCCGGGCTGCCTTCTTGCATCTCCCGTGGGCGTGCGCTGGGCCTGTCGACTGCTGCTGGTCGTCTCGCTCGGTGGGGTGATCCCCCGCCCCGCCGGGGCGCAGCCAGCCTCATCCGCGTCCCCCGAGGAGTGGGGTTTGCGCGTCAGTACCGCCAGCTCCGTCGAATTCTACCCGGGACAGCTACGACTGCCGCAATTGGAGCTGGGCGCCCTCACGTGGGGCGGGTGCTCGCCGCTCTACCTGGCTGACGGCACGGCGAAGGGGTGCCCGCTGTTTCGGGACGACCCGGCGTGGATCGAGGTACTCGGTGCGGTGGAACGGGCCGGGTCTGGCCCAGCTCTGGCCCAGGGGCGCTGGGTCAACGTGTGGCTGGAGGATGGCGGGCAGCGCCTGGCACTGCCGGCACCGGTCACGGTGACGGATGCCTCCGGCGCGGCGATGCTGAATGACGCCATCGAGATGGACGTCGGCGCCGAGGTGCGCGTGCGGGTCGATTTCGGACGCGCCGTGGCCAGGCTGCCGCGCGGGGCACACCGCGTCTGCTACGGTTTGTCGGTCACGACGTTCCCAGACGCGCCGCAGCGCGGAACGACCCGCGAGTGCCTTCCGATCGTGATCCTGGAGCCGCAGACGCAGCGCGAGCGGGCGGAATACCTGCGCCGGCAAGCGATCGACCTCGTGTCGCAACTGCGGTGCGACGAGGCGCTGCCGGTGATCGAGCATCTGCTGCGCGTGCACCCCAGCAGCGCGTTCGCATTTCGCCTGCGGGGCATCGTGGAAGAACTGCAGCAGCGCAATGAGGCGGCGGTGTCCGATTACGGACGCGCGATCCAGCTTCTGCGGACGGGCGGAGACCACCTGCTGCCGGCCTCGGGCATCGACCCCCAGGAATCCGCGAGGGCCCTCGCCAACTGGCGCGATTCCATCGCACTGTTGCTCACGTACGCTCCCGAGCTGAGCATGCTGGGTCCGCTCGGCGAACGCCCGACCTGCAGGTCCTCCGCGGTGCCCTGAGCCGTCAGCCTCGGGGTTCCAGTTTCTGCCGCGGCGCGGTGAAGGACTCGTCCACCACGTTCCCTGTGTTCCGCGTGGCGGCCGGCTCGAAGAGCAGGACTTCCACTTCTTCGTCGGCCACGGGACGATGCTCGGTGCCGCGCGGCACGACGAGAAGCTCGCCCGGGCCGATCTCCACGGTGCGGTCCCGGAACTCGAGGCGGAATTGCCCGCGGACGCCGAGGAAGAGCTCGTCCTCGTGCTCGTGGTGATGCCAGGGAAACTCGCCGCGGAACTTGACGAGCCGTACCTCCTGTCCGTTCAGCTCCGCGACCGACATCGGACGCCAGTGCTCGTGGATGCGGGCGAAGCTGTCGGCCAGGCTCACCTTCTGCATGTGTCGATGCTCCCCCAGACCTCCCAGATCCCAGATCCGCAGCCCCCAGGCTGCCCGCGCGCCCGTTGGCAGGCCTGAAGGCCTGCGCTACACGAGCGCGAACGATCCCAGATCCCCCAACCCCCAGATCGTCAGATCCCCAGCCCCCAGCCCCCAGATCCCCAGATCCCCAGCCCCCCAGATCCCCAGATCCCCAGCCCCCCAGATCCCCTATCAACCTCCCTACGCATACATCCCGCGCAGCCTCGTGACGGTGGCCACGCGATCGATGGCGACGATGTAGGCCGCCGTGCGCATGTCGGTCTTGTGCCTCAACGCCATCCGCAGCACGGCGTTGAAGGCCTCGACCATCTTCTCCTCGAGCAGGCGGTTCACCTCGGCCTCGCTCCAGTAGTAGCCGTGGCGGTTCTGGACCCACTCGAAGTACGAGCCCGTCACGCCGCCGCTGTTGGCGAGGATGTCGGGCACGACGAACACGCCCTGCGCGTGCAGCATCTCGTGGGCCTCGGGCGTCGTGGGCCCGTTGGCGCCCTCGATGATGGCCCTGGCCTTGACGTCCCGCGCATTGTCGGCCGTGATCTGGTTCTCGAGCGCCGCGGGAATCAGGAAGTCCACTTCCTGCTGGAAGATCTCCTCGTTCGTGAGCGGGTCGCCGTCCGGGAACCCGTCGACGGTCTGATGCTCTTTCGTCCACTCGATCAGGCGCTGCACGTCCAGGCCGCCGTCGTTCCGCACGCCGCCCTTCCAGTCCGTCACGGCCACGATCCTGGCCGACAGGCGCGACAGCAGGTCCGCCGAGACCGACCCGACGTTGCCGAAGCCCTGCACCGCCACGGTGGCGCCGCGCAGGTCGATCTCCATGTGCCTGGCCGCCTCGCGCGTGCAGATCATCACGCCGCGTCCGGTGGCCTCGCGCCGGCCCAGCGATCCGCCCAGCACGACCGGCTTCCCGGTGACGATGGCCGTCTCGGTGTGGCCGATGTGCATGGAGTAGGTGTCCATCACCCACGCCATCACCTGCTCGTTCGTGTTGACGTCCGGCGCGGGCACGTCCTTGTCGGGCCCGATGGCGTCGATGATCTCGGCGATGTACCGGCGCGTCAGCGCCTCGATCTCGCGGCGCGACATCCGCGTCGGGTCGCAGACGACGCCGCCCTTGCCGCCGCCGAAGGGGATCTGCGCCACGGCGCACTTCCACGTCATCCAGGCGGCCAGCGCCGTCACCTCGTCCAGCGTGACGTCGGGGTGGTAGCGGATGCCGCCCTTGGCCGGGCCGAGGCTGATGTTGTACTGGACGCGGTAGCCGGTAAAGACCTCGATCTCGCCGTTGTCCATCTGCACGGGGCACGAGACCGTGATCTGCCGCTTGGGCTGCGTGAGGATCCGCCAGATCCCGGGCTCGAGCTTCAGGATGCGCGCGGCGCTGTCGAACTCCTGCAGCATCGCGCCGAAGATCGTCTCGTGGACCGACATGCGCCGTCTCCAACGTCCCGCAGGGGCGGGGCTGTCCGGGCACTGCCCGGGTAAGATGAGGCCGGCGGGCGCATCCGGACGCCCCGGCCAAACGATTGAGCGTAGCGCCGCGCGAGGACGTCGTCAAGGACGTCAGGACGCGTCTCAAGTGCCTGATATCAGGCGATTTGGCTGCGAATCACTCCGCCAATCCCCTCACGTATACTGGTCGAGGATGACAACACCCGCTCATCAAATCATCACAGGCACCGGCGAACGCACCGGGCCGTTCCGGACCATCTCGCTGCGTCCGGTGGAGCGGGTCTACGGGCCCGGCGACGTGGCGGCGCTCGACTACGACCGCGACCTCGGCGATCCGGGCGCGTTTCCGTACACGCGCGGCATCCACCGCAGCGGCTACCGGGGCAAGCTCTGGACGATGCGCCAGTTTGCCGGGTTCGGGACGCCGGAATCCACGAACGAGCGCTACCGGCAGCTGCTCGAGGCGGGCGGCACCGGTCTGAGCGTCGCCTTCGACCTGCCGACGCTGATGGGCCGCGACCCGGACCACCCGCTCTCGCTCGGCGAGGTGGGGAAGTGCGGCGTGTCGGTGGTCTCGCTCGCCGACATGGAGACGCTCTTTGCCGACATCCCGCTCGCGGACATCACGACGTCGATGACGATCAACTCGCCCGCGGCGATGATCTTCGGGATGTACCTCGTGGTCGCCGAGCGGCAGGGGGCCTCGTGGGCATCGCTGTCGGGGACGATCCAGAACGACATCCTGAAGGAGTTCATCGCCCAGAAGGAGTACATCTACCCGCCGCGGCCGTCGATGCGGCTCATCACGGACGTGTTTGCCTTCTGCACGCGCGAGGTGCCGCGCTGGAACACGATCTCGGTGAGCGGGTACCACATCCGCGAGGCCGGGTCGACGGCCGCGCAGGAGCTGGCGTTCACGCTGCGCGACGGCATCGAGTACGTGCAGGCCGGCATCGACGCGGGGCTCGACGTGGACGAGTTCGCCCCGCGGATCTCGTTCTTCTTCAACGCCCATTCGGACTTCTTCGAGGAGATCGCGAAGTACCGCGCCGCGCGCCGCATCTGGGCGCGGGTGATGCGCGACCGCTTCCACGCACGGTCCGAGCGCTCGTGGACCCTGCGCTTCCACTCGCAGACCGCGGGCGTGTCGCTCACCGCGCAGCAGCCCTACAACAACGTCGTCCGTACCGCCCTCCAGGCGCTGAGCGCCGTGCTCGGCGGGACCAATTCGCTGCACACGAACTCGCTGGACGAGGCGCTGGCCCTGCCGACGGCCGACGCCGCCACGCTGGCGCTCCGGACGCAGCAGATCATCGCGCACGAGAGCGGGGTGGTGAATGTCGCCGACCCGCTCGGCGGGTCGTATTTCGTGGAGCGGCTGACCTCGGATCTCGAGCGGGAGGCGCTCGCGTACTTCGATCGCATCGACGCGATGGGCGGGATGGTCGCCGCCGTCGAGCAGGGCTTTCCGCAGCGGGAGATCGCGGAGAGCGCGTATCGGTTCCAGCAGGCGGTCGAAAGCCGCGAGCAGATCATCGTCGGCGTGAACGCGCACGTGACCGGCGACGAAACGCCGGTCGAGACCCTCTACATCGACGAGGCCGCGGCCGGGCACCAGCTCGCGCGGCTCGCGGATACCCGCGCGCGGCGCGACGTGGAGGCCGTCCGGCGCGCCCTGGCGTCGATCCGCGACACGGCACGCGGATCCGGCAACCTGATGCCCCCCATTCTCGACGCAGTCCGCGCGTATGCGACGCTGGGCGAGATGTGCGACGCTCTACGCGACGTCTGGGGCGAGTGGGAGGAGCAGGCGATCATCTAATGGGCATTGACCATTGACGATTGACGATTGACGATTGACGATTGACGATTGACGATTGAAGAGATTTGAGATGCCGACGATACGAGTGGTGATTGCCAAGCCGGGCCTGGACGGGCACGACCGCGGCGCGAAGGTCATCGCGCGGGCGCTCCGTGATGCCGGGATGGAGGTGATCTACACGGGGCTGCGGCAGACGCCGGAGCAGATCGTGTCGGCGGCGCTCCAGGAGGATGCCGACGTGATCGGCCTCTCGATCCTGTCAGGTGCGCACAACCACATCTGCCCGCGCGTGATGGAGCTGCTGCACGGGCAGAGCCTCGACGACGTCCTCGTCGTCGTCGGAGGGATCATCCCCGACGTGGACATTCCGAAGCTGAAGGCGATGGGAATCGGCGGCGTGTTCCTGCCCGGCACTCCGATGCAGGACATCGTCCGGTTCATCGAGGCGAACGTCAGGAGGCGCACGGAATCGAGTGCGCGAGACGACATCAACTCCCAAACTCCAACTCCCAACTCCCAAGGGACCGACAGCTGAACGACTGCGCTCCGCAGCGGTTGGGCGTTGGGAATTGGGAATTGACGCTAACTTCCTCCAATCCCCGCCTTGATTCGCTCGATCTCTTCCTTCACCAGGCGCTCGGCGGTCCTCGAGACGATGTCGGTGGCCAGCTCGCGGACGGCGGCATCGCCGAGCTGCTCGACGACGCGTCGGGCGATCCGGTCCACGAGCTCGTCATCCGCGGCTGTTGACGGCGGGTCGAGCGCCGAGGGCGGCAGCTCGCCCTGCTCGACGGCAAGCAAGGTGCTGAAGGTGTCAGCCAGGCCGCCATGCGGCGGAGGGTCGGCAGCGGGGGACGGGCCCGGGGAAGCGGCGGGCGGTGCGGGCACCGGTGTCGCCGTGCCCGGACGTGGCGTGCGGCTCGGATTCGCGGGGGCTGCCCTGAGCGGAGTCGCCGGGCCTGCCCTGAGCGGAGTCGCCGGGCCTGCCCTGCGCGGAGTCGCCGGGCCTGCCCTGAGCGGAGTCGAAGGGCTCGAGCGGCACATTGAGGCCGGCGAACGCGCGGTCCAGGCGCTCGAAGTAGTCCTCCGGGGACTGGGTGCCCGGCGCTGGAGCCGGCGCGGCGATGAGCGAGTCGGCGGCCGAGGGCTCCTCGTCGGGCTCTTCCGGGGGCATGGGAGTCGCCAGCAGCTCGCGCACCCTGGCCACCAGCACCTGCGGCTCGAATGGCTTCGCGAGGACGGCGCGGGCGCCGACCAGCGCAACGTGGTCGTCGTCGACCGGCTCGAAGGCGCCGGTGAGCAGGATGACCGGCGGGCGGCGGGCGCCGTCGCGCGCCAGCAGGTGGGCCGACACCTCGAAGCCGTCCTTGCCGGGCATGTCGGCGTCCGCCAGGACGATGTCGAAGCGCTCGGCGTCGAGACGGGCGATGGCCTGGTCGCCGTCGCCGACCGCCACCACCTCGATCCCCTCGTCCGCGAAGGTCAGCTCGATGACTTTCTGGATGGTGATGCTGTCGTCGGCCAGCAGAAGCCGGTGCGCCATGGGGTGGAGAGTAGCGGCCGCGCGTCGTACGGTCAAGCCACTCCGTGATTGGGGTCGGGATCTACAGGTACTATTGACGGTTATGACGGACACCCCCGGGCTCGGAGAGGGGCGCATCGCCCTGCCCGAGAAACCCCAGCTCGAGGGGCTCGAGCACAAGTGGATGGCGCGCTGGGAGTCCGAGGGGACCTACCGGTTCGACCGGACCGCGACCCGCGACGAGGTCTACGCCATCGACACCCCTCCGCCGACCGTCAGTGGATCGCTGCACGTCGGCCATGTCTTCTCGTACACCCACAGCGACGTGCTGGCCCGCTACCACCGGATGCGGGGCCGCGCCGTCTTCTACCCGATGGGTTGGGACGACAACGGCCTGCCGACCGAGCGGCGCGTGCAGAACTACTTCGGCGTCCGCTGCGATCCCTCCCTGCCGTACGACCCGTCGTTCACGCCGCCCGACAAGCCCGGCAAGCACGCCCTCTCGGTGTCGCGCCCCAATTTCATCGAGCTCTGCGAGCGCCTGACGCTCGAGGACGAGAAGGCGTTCGAGGAGCTCTGGCGCCACCTCGGGCTGTCGGTCGACTGGGGCCTGACGTATTCGACGGTGAGCAAGCGGTCGCAGCGCGTGTCGCAGCGCGCGTTCCTGCGCCTGCTGGCGCGCGGCATCGCCTACCAGCTCGAGGCGCCCACCCTGTGGGACGTGGACTTCCGCACGGCCGTCGCCCAGGCGGAGCTCGAGGATCGCGAAGTGGCCGGCGCCTACCACACGCTGCGGTTCGCCAGGCCCGCCGGCGGTCACCTGGACATCGATACCACGCGCCCGGAGCTGCTGCCAGCGTGCGTGGCTCTCGTGGCGCACCCGGACGACCCGCGGTACCAGCCGCTGTTCGGCACCGAGGCCATCACGCCGCTCTTCAGGGTGCGCGTGCCAATCCGGCCGCACCCGCTGGCAAACCCCGAGAAGGGGACGGGCATGGCCATGATCTGCACCTTCGGTGACGTCACCGACGTGACGTGGTGGCGCGAGCTCGGCCTGCCCGTCCGGGCGGTCCTCCAGCCCGACGGCCGCCTCCGTCCCGTGACCTGGGGCGCCGAGGGCTGGCCGTCCGACGCGCCAGCCGAGGCGCAGGCCGCCTACGACCGGATGGCGGGGCTGCCGCCGGCAAAGGCGCGCGCGGCGATTGCGGACCTGCTGAGGGCGAGCGGCGATCTCGTCGGCGACATCCGGCCGATCACGCACCCGGTGAAGTTCTACGAGAAGGGGGACCGCCCGCTCGAGATCATCACGAGCCGGCAGTGGTTCGTGAAGACGATCGAGTTCCGCGACGAACTGCTCGCGCGGGGACGCGAGCTCGTCTGGCATCCGCCGTTCATGCAGTCGCGCTACCAGAACTGGGTGGAAGGGCTGACAGGCGACTGGTGCGTGAGCCGCCAGCGTTTCTTCGGCGTGCCGTTCCCGGTCTGGTACCCGGTGGCCGCGGACGGCACGGTCCAGCATCGTCAGCCGCTCCTGCCGCCCGAGGCACGCCTGCCCGTGGACCCCTCGACCGACGTGCCGGACGGGTACGCCGAGATCCAGCGCGGCCAGCCGGGCGGCTTCGTCGGCGACCCCGACGTGATGGACACGTGGGCGACCTCGTCGCTCACGCCGCAGATTGCCGGCGGGTGGGAAGACGACCCGGATCTCTTCGCGCGCGTGTTCCCGATGGACCTGCGGCCGCAGGCCCACGAGATCATCCGTACGTGGCTCTTCTACACGGTCGCGCGCGCGCACTTCGAGCACCACTCGCTGCCCTGGACGACCACCACGATCTCCGGCTGGGTCCTCGACCCGGACCGCAAGAAGATGTCCAAGTCCAAGGGCAACGTGGTGACGCCCATGGGCCTGCTCGAGGAGCACGGCAGCGACGGCGTGCGCTACTGGGCGGCCAGCGGCCGCCCGGGCACCGACACCGCGTTCGACCCCGGCCAGATGAAGGTCGGGCGGCGCCTCGCGATGAAGCTGCTGAACGCGTCGCGGTTCGCGCTCACCCAGGCCGAGCCGCGGGGACCGATCTCGCTGCCCATCGATCGCGCGATGCTCACTGGCCTCGCGCGCCTCGTGGACGAGGCGACGGTGGAATTCGACCACTGCCAGTACGCCACCGTGCTCGAGCGGACCGAGCGGTGGTTCTGGTCCTTCTGCGACGATTACCTCGAGCTGGTCAAGTCGCGGCGCTACGGTGCGCAGGGCGCCGGGCCCGCGGCGTCGGCGAACACGGCGCTGCTGGCCAGCCTGTCGGTGCTGCTGCGCCTGTTCGCACCATTCCTGCCTTTTGTCACCGAGGAGGTGTGGTCCTGGTGGCGGCCGGGATTGGTGCACCGGGCGGCCTGGCCCACCTCGTCCGAGCTGCTCGATCGGATCGGCGGGGCCGACGACCGGGCCGCGGCCGCGCTCGAGCGGGCGGCGCTCGTGCTCGGCGAGGTGCGCAAGACGAAGTCCGAAGCGAAGCGCAAGCTGTCCACACCGGTCGACCGGCTGCTCGTCCGCGATACGCCGGACCATCTCGCGGCGCTCAGGACGGCGGAAGCCGACCTCGTGTCGTCCGGCTTCGTGCGCGACCTCGTCCTCGAGGAAGGGGAGGCCTTCGCCGTGGACGTCCGGCTGGCCGCGGCCGAACCGCCCGCGGGCGGCCCGGCGTGATGCCCGATCCGGCACACCTGGACCTCGCCTCGATCGACACGCTGATCCGCCGTGCCCTGGCCGAGGACATCGGGTCGGGCGACGTCACCACCGAGCTCACGATCCCGGCGGGCGCCCGCGCCCGCGGCGTGCTGCTCGCGAAGGCGCCGCTGGTGGTGGCGGGACTGGACGCGGCGGTCCGGACCTTCGAGATCCTCGCCGGGCCGGACGGGCTGTGCGTGACGCGCCGCTCACGGGACGGCGACGCCGTGGGGGCCGGGACGGTGCTCGCCGAGCTGGAGGGGCCCGCAGCCGCACTCCTCACGGCCGAGCGCACGGCGTTGAACCTGCTGCAGCGGCTCTCGGGCATCGCGACGGCCACCCGCCGCTACGTCGACGCGTCCAACGGCCGCCTCACGATCCTCGACACCCGGAAGACGACACCGACGCTGCGCGCGCTCGAGAAGTACGCGGTGCGCATGGGCGGCGGCACGAACCATCGCGCCGGGCTGTACGACCTCGTCCTGATCAAGGACAACCACGCGCGGCTGGCCGGCGGTGTCGGGCCGGCGATCGCGGCGGCGCGCGCCGCGCGCCCGGACCTGAGAATCGAAGCCGAGGCGCAATCGGTGGCCGAGGCGGTCGAGGCCGCCGATGCCGGCGCCGACATCGTGCTGCTCGACAACCTGTCCACCGCGGACATTCGCGACGCCGTGCGGCGGATTGGTGCGCGGGCCCGTACCGAGATCTCCGGCGGCGTGACGCTCGAGCGCATCCCCGAGCTGGCCGAGACCGGGGCCCACTCGGTGTCGGTGGGCGCCCTGACGCACTCGTCCGCGGCCGCCGACATCTCGCTGGAACTGGAGCTCGCGCCGGCGGGCCCCGCAGGCGACAGAGTGCGCCCGTGAGCGATATCGATCGCCCGGCGCCGCTCCCGACCGATCTCGACACGCCAATCGCTCACTGCGGAGATGCCCTTCCCGCGGGCATCGCCTGGCGGCCCTTCTTCTACCCAATCGCGTCCTCGACCAACGATTTGGCGGCCCGACTGGCGGACCAGGGGTTCGGGGACGGCACGCTGGTCATCGCCGATCAGCAGACGGCCGGCCGGGGCCGCGGCGGGCACGTCTGGCACTCGCCCCCGGGAGCCGGGCTCTACCTGTCCGCCATCGTCGGCACCGGGCCGGGGACGGAAGCGGGCGCCGACTGGCCCCGCTGGCTGACGCTTGCCGCCGGCGTGGCCGTCGCGGAGGGACTGCACGCCGCCTCTGGCCTCCCGGTCTCGATCAAGTGGCCCAACGACCTCGTGGTCGCTCCGGCGGGGATGGTGCCGGGCGCGCGCAAGCTGGGCGGAATCCTCGCCGAGGGCCACTCCGACGGTGCCCGCCTGACGCACGTGGTCGTGGGCATCGGCATCAACGTGCGGCGGGCGGCGTTCCCGCCCGAGATCAGCGCACGGGCCACGTCTCTCGAGGACGAGCTCGGACGCGAGGTCGAGCGTGGTCCGGTGCTCGCGGCGATCCTCCAGCGCCTCGCCACGTGGCTGGTCCGACTGCGGACCGGGGGCGGCGCGGCGGTGGTGGGCCGGTGGAGTGCGCTCGCCGTCGGGGTGTCGGGCGCGAGCGTCGAGTGGGCGACGGCAGACGGCGCGCGGCGCGGTGTCACGGCCGGCATCGACGGCGAGGGCGCCCTGCTCGTGCGGGCGGGGTCGGGTGCCGAGCGCGTCATCGCCGGCGAGGTGACCTGGCTGTGACGCCCGACGCGTACTGCCGTGAGATCGAGGCCTATCTCACCCGCAAGAACGACGGGCACCTCATCCGCATCGTCGGGCCCTCGTTCGATCGCGTCCGCGGCTGGGCCGAGCAGGGGATCCCGGTGAAGGTCGCCTTTCAGGGGATCGACCGGCACTTCGAGCGCTACTACGCGCGCGGCCCGAGACGACGACCGGTGCACATCGATCATTGCGACGCCGACGTGCTGGACGCGTTCGATGCGTGGCGCCGCGCGGTGGGCGTGTTCGCCGATCGGGACGACGAGGGCGCGTCGGGGCGCCGCCATCCCTCGCTCGCGGCAGGCATCGAGCGCGCAATCGCGCGCCTGACGTCGCTCCGGGCTGGTGAGGGCACCGTGCTCCCGCCGGCCACGCTGGATGATGCCGTTCGTGCGCTGGACGCGCTCGTGCCCGCGGCGCGCACGGCCCGCGGGGAGGCACGACAGGCCCTCCTGGAACAACTGGCCCGGATCGACGCCTCGTTGATGGCCGCCGCACGGGGCGTGCTCGACGCCGAGTCGTCGGGCGAGCTGCGCCGACAGGCCGCCGCGGATCTCGCCCCGTTTCGCGAGCGCATGGCGGCCGACGCCTGGCATCAGTCGGTCGAGGCCGCGGTCGATCGCGCGCTGCGGCAGAAGCTGCGCCTCCCGGACCTGAGCGCGGGCCACGAGCACTAGACCATGGCCGGTCCCGGTGATCTGCTGTCGCTCACCATCGAGAAGCCCGCTGCCGGCGGCCGCATGCTCGCACGGCACGACGGCCAGGTGATCCTCGTCGCCGGCGCCATTCCGGGCGAGCGCGTGCGGGCTCGCGTGGAGCAGCGGCGCGGCGGCGTCCTCTTCGCGCGCGTCGAGCTGGTGGAGGAGCCCTCGCCGGACCGCCGCGCCGGGGGGGCCGACCCGGCCTGCGGTGGCAGCGACTACGCGCACATCGAGTACGCGCGGCAGCTGCTGCTGAAGCAGGCGATCGTGGCGGACGCATTCGCGCGCATCGCCCGCCACCCGATCGAGCCCCCGGTGGCGGTGCACGCCTCCGCCGAGCGCGGGTACCGGATGCGCGCCCGCCTGCATGCGCGCGGGACGCGACTGGGCTTCTACCGCGAGGGAACCCACATGCTGTGCGACCCGGCTGGCACCGGGCAGCTCCTCGACGACACCTGTCTCGTCATCGACCGCCTGTCGGAGAGCATGCGCGCCGATGCCGTCGAGGGCGCCATGGCGCTGGAGCTCGCCGAGAACGTGTCCGGTGACGAGCGGGCGGTGGTCCTCGAGCTCGATCCCGACGGGCGCGCCAGAGGCCCGTGGGAGGCGCTGCTGCGCGTCGCGGGCCTGACCGGAGCCGCCGTGAGCCGTGGAGGACGAGTACTGGCCAGCGGCGGCGAGCTCACGATCCACGACACCGTCCAGGCGCCCGACGGGAGCCGCGTACGGCTGGGGCGCGGCCCGCGGACGTTCTTCCAGGGCAACCGGCACCTCCTTGGCACGCTGGTCGATCGCGTCCTGGCCCGGGTGGGCGACGGCCCGCTCGTGGATCTGTACGCCGGCTGCGGCCTGTTCGGGCTCTGCCACGCGGCCGCGGGCCGGGGGCCGGTGGAGGCCGTGGAGGCCGATGCGGAAGGGGCTGGCGACCTCGAGCGCAATGCCGCCGGGATCGACGCGGTGACCGTCCACGCCCAGCCCGTGGAGCACTACCTCGATCGGCATCCGAAGCTCGACCATGCCACCGTGCTCGTGGATCCGCCGCGGACGGGGCTGTCGCGCGAGGCCGCCGTCCGGCTCGCCGGCTCGGGGGCACCGCGCATCGTCTATCTCTCATGCGACGTCGCGACCCTCGCGCGCGACGCCCGGCACCTGCTCGACGCCGGTTTCGCGCTCGGGCCCGTCGAGCTTCTCGACCTGTTTCCCGCAACCTCGCACGTGGAGACGCTGCTCGTTGCCACGCGTCCGTAGCCGGGCAGGATTGACGGCCGGTTGCAGGCGCGTATATGTTGGGGCGCCAGCCGGACGTCAGATGAGCTCCACGACACTCTCACTGCGCGGGTCGGAGACGATTCTCGTCGCCGAGGACGAGGACGGCGTCCGCAGCCTGACCCGGGAAGTCCTCGAGAAGTACGGCTACACGGTGCTCGAGGCCGCCAACGGCGAAGAAGCGCTTCGTGTGGCCGATCGGCACGAGGGCACCGTGGATCTGCTGCTCAGCGACGTGGTGATGCCGCGCATGGGCGGCCCGGAGCTGGCCGAGGCGCTGCTGGCGCGACGCCCGGCCGTGAAGGTGTTGTACATGTCGGGGTATACCGACCACCCGATGGTCCGCCGTGGCGTGGTCAACGCCGGCGTCGCCTTTCTCCAGAAGCCGTTCACGCCGACCGTGCTCGTCTCCCGCATCCGGGAGGTGCTGGAAGCCGCACGGTAGCCCGGCCATTGAACCGCCTCCTCGTCGCCCAGCACCTCCGCCGCACCTACCAGACCGGCCAGTCCACCGTCGATGCGGTGGCCGACATCAGCCTGGAGCTTGCCCCCGGCGAGTTCGTGGCGGTCGTCGGACCGTCCGGCTGCGGGAAGTCCACGCTGCTGCACCTCTGCGGCGGCATGGACCGGCCGTCGTCAGGGCGCCTGCAGCTCGAAGGCGTCGATCTCGCCAGCCTGGACGAGGAAGCGCTGACGCGGCTCCGCCGCACCAGGATCGGGTTCGTCTTCCAGTCCTTCAACCTGCTTCCCACGCTCACGCTGTTGGAGAACATCGCCCTGCCGCTGCTGCTCGGCGGGGGTGGGGACCGCGCCTCGTTCGACGCGGCGCGTGCCCTTGCCGGACGTGTCGGGCTCGACCAGCGGATGTCGCACTACCCGTCACAGCTCTCCGGCGGAGAGCAGCAGCGCGGTACGATCGCGCGCGCGCTGGCGCACCGCCCGGCGCTCGTCATCGCCGACGAGCCCACGGGCAACCTCGATTCGGAGAACGGCAGTCAGGTGCTGGCGCTGCTGGGCGAGCTGAACCGGGATTCCGGGGTGACCTTGCTGCTCGCCACCCACGCGGCCGACGTGGCCGCGGCCGCCGATCGGGTGGTGTCGCTCAGAGACGGCCGCGTCGAGCGCGTCGAGGCGCGCCGGGTCCCCCGGGAGCCTGATGGCGCTCTTTAGGTGGTTCATCCTGCGGCGGCTCCGTCAGGAACCGCTGCGCACCGGACTCACCGTCGTCGGGATTGCCCTCGGCGTGGGCGTGGTGCTCGCGGTGCAGCTCGCCAACAGCAGCGCCCTCGGCGGGTTCCGGGCGGCGCTGGACGCCGTGGCGGGGAAGACGTCGCTCGAAGTGGTCGGTCCCGGCGTCGGCGTCAGCGAGACCGCGCTGGCCACGCTCGGATGGCTCCGCCGCTGGGGACGCGTCAGCCCGGTGATCGAAGGGGATGCCCTGGCGCTCTTCGGCCCGACGGATCGCGAGGCGGTCCGGGTGCTCGGCGTGGACGTCCTGGTCGATCAGCCAATCCGCGAGTACCGGATCACTGACGGCGTACGGGACCGCCGGCCGTCCGCGCAGTCGCTGCTCGGCCTGCTCGTGGACCCGCACGCGATCGTCGTTCCTGAGGTCTTCGCCAGGCGCCACGGTCTGTCCACGGGCAGTGTGCTGGAACTGGCGATTGGCGACCGCGTGGAGCGCTTCGAGATCCGTGCGCGGCTCGCCGACGAGGGGCCCGCGAAGGTGCTCGATGGCAACTTCGTGCTCATGGACCTGGCGGCCGCGCAGCTCGCCTTCGATCGGCTCGGCCGCGTGGATCGCGTGGACGTGCGGCTGGACGAGCCCTCCAGGCTGGACCAGGCCGAACGGGACATCGCCGGCCGGCTGCCACCGGGGCTGCAGGTGCAGCGGCCCGCCCGGCGTGGTGCGCAGGTCGAGAAGATGCTCGCCGCCTTCCAGTTCAACCTGGCGGCGCTCTCGTCGGTGGCGCTCCTGGTCGGGCTGTTCCTGGTCTACAACACGGTCGCCACCTCCGTCATCTCGCGACGCGCGGAGATTGGGATGCTTCGGGCCCTGGGCACCCGACGGCGCACGGTGCTCCTCCTCTTCCTCGCCGAGGCTTTCACGTTGGCGCTCGCGGGATGCGCTCTCGGCGTGGGGTTCGGCTGGGGGATCGCGCGAGGCGTGGTCGGCCTGACCTCGGCCACGGTGACGACGTTGTACGTGGCCGAGGCGGCAGGAACGCCCGCGCTCGGATGGTGGCAGGTGCTGGGAGCCTTCGCGATAGGAATCCCGCTCTCGCTGGCCGCGGCGGCCGCGCCAGCACTCGAGGCGGCGGGCGTGAGCCCCCTCGACGCCATCCGGCAGGCCAGCCGCGTCGCGGCCCGGCAGCGTCCGCGTCCGGCGGGGCTGGTCGCGGCCGGCGGGTGCCTGGCGGCCGCCGCCTGGGCATCGACGGCCGGACCGATTCACGGCCTCCCGGTCGCCGGCTTCGGCGCCGCGCTGCTCGTCGTCTTCGGCATCGCGCTGCTGTCGCCGACCGTGCTCTTCCTGCTCGGGCGCCTGTCGTCGCCGGCAGGCCGGCTGCTCGGCGTCGAGGCGCGGCTGGCGGTGTCCAACCTCGCCGGCGCCATCCCGCGGCTGTCCGTTTCGGTGGCCGCGCTGTCGGTCAGCCTCGGCATGCTCGTGGCGGTCGCCATCCTGATCGGCAGCTTCCGGGAGACGGTGATCTACTGGGTGTCGCAGACGCTCCAGGCGGATCTGTTCGTGGCGACCGGGCGCCGCTCGAACCTCGACGAGCAGCCCACCATCTCCGCCTCGCTGGAGCAGGCGATCGCGCGCGATCCGGACGTCGAATCAGTGGGTCGATTCCGGAGTCTCACCCTGCCCTACGAGGACCGCCTGATCGTCCTCGGCGCCGGCGACTTCCCGGTGCTGCTCGCGCACGGCACGCTTGTCTTCAAGGCCCCGGCCGACGCCCGCGAGGCCATGCGGCACGCCGTCGGCCGGGACGCCGTGGTGGTGTCCGAGAGCTTCGCGCTGCGCTTTCATGCAGGGGTCGGCCAGCGCATCTCGATCCCGACGCCCTCCGGCGTGCGCTCGTTCCGCGTGGCCGCCGTTTACTTCGACTACTCGACCGACCGCGGCATCGTCGCGATGGACCGGTCCACGTTCACCCGGTACTTCGGGGATCTGCGTCCCACGAGCCTGAGCGTTTATCTGCGGCCCGGGCGTGACTCCGGACGTGTCCGCGACCGGCTGCTCGCCGAGCTCGGCCCGACCCACCGTGTGTTCATCCACACGAACGCCTCGCTGCGTGCCGAGGTCCTCCGCATCTTCGATGCCACGTTTGCCATCACCTACGGGCTCGAGGCCATCGCAATCATCGTGGCGCTGCTCGGGATCACGGCCACGCTGCTCACGCTGGTGATCGAGCGCCGCGACGAGCTGATCCTGCTGCGGCTCGTCGGCGCCGGGCCCGCGCAGATGCGCAGGATGATCGTCATCGAGTCGGGGCTGCTCGGCCTCGCCGGGCAGGCGCTGGGGCTCGCCGCCGGCCTGGTCCTGTCGCTGATCCTCATCTACGTGATCAACGTCCAGAGCTTCGGCTGGACGATCCAGTTCCACGTGCCGATAGCCTTTCTCGTGCAGGCCGCGGCGCTGCTGCTGGTCACGACGATGCTGGCGGGCGCGGTTCCCGCGCGGCTGATTGCGCGGCTCGAGACGGGCGGATTCCCGGCCGGGGAGTGACGGCGATGCAACACCGGATGCCGCGGTCGATGGGGTGGGCCGTGGCCGCGCTGGCGCTGCTGACTGCGGCGGGCTCGCCCGGCGCCGCCGGCCCGACCGGGCAGGACTGGAAGCAGGCGTCCCGCGACTATCCGTTGTCGGTGCCACGTGACCACGTGAGCCACCCGGCCTACAAGCTCGAGTGGTGGTACTACACCGGCAATGTGGACACGGACACGGGGCGGCGGTTCGGCTACCAGGTGACGTTCTTCCGGGTCGGCGTGGACCGTGCTCCGAAGAACCCGTCCACGTTTGCCGTGCGCGACCTGTACGTGGCCCACGTGGCCGTCACCGATGTCGAGAACCGGCGGCACCTGTTCGCCGAGCGCGTGAACCGCGCCGGCGTCGGAACGGCCGGCGCGTCGATGTTCGATTACCGGGTGTGGAACGAGGACTGGGAGGTCCGGCTCGAGTACGGCACGCACCGGCTGCAGGCGCGCGATCCGCACTTCGTCATCGACCTGGCCCTTTCCGAGGATCGGCCCGCGGTGCTCCATGGCGACCACGGATACAGCCAGAAGGGCGCGACGGCGGGCAACGCATCGGAGTACTACTCGCTCACCCGGATGCCCACCGAAGGGGCGATCACCCTGGACGGCGAACGCTACCGGGTCCGCGGCCTCAGCTGGATGGACCACGAGTTCGGGACCACGTTCCTCGAGCCGACACAGCAGGGATGGGACTGGTTCTCCCTCCAGCTCGCGGATGGCACCGACGTGATGATGTTCGAGCTGCGGGGGAAGGATGGCACGGCGGCCCCGCAGTCGAGCGGCACGCTGGTGTCCTCGTCAGGAGCGCCGCGCCACCTCGCCGCCGGTGACTTCACCCTCACGCCGGGACGGCGCTGGACGTCGCCGGGCAGCGGCGGCACCTATCCGGTCGAATGGCAGGTACGGGCGCCGGGCGAGCAGCTGGATTTGTCGGTCACGCCGGTCGTTGACGCGCAGGAGCTGATCGGTCAGCGAACGGGCGTCACGTACTGGGAGGGCGCCATCGACGTGAAGGGCACGCGCGCCGGCCGCCCGATTGCGGGCCGCGGCTACCTGGAGATGACCGGCTACGCCGGTGGCGCCATGGGGCAGCTGCTGCGCTAGCCGGGCCAGGCCTCGCGCTCCCGCGTGGCGGCCGCGACCAGTCCCTCGAACAGCCCACGGAACTCGCCCGTCTCGTGAAAGTTCTCGGGGTGCCATTGCACGCCCACGCAGAAGGGCTGTTCCGGCGCCTCGATCGCCTCGATGACCCCGTCGGCAGCCGTTGCGGTGACCCGGAACCCGGGAGCGGTGCGCGCCACCGCCTGGTGGTGCCGGCTGTTGACGGGAAGCCGCCCGTCGCGAGAGCGGCCGGCCAGCAGCCGCGCCGTCACTGTCCCCGGCTCGATGCGCACGTCGTGCGCGATGGCGGTGGTCGGGTTCTTCACCTGGTGGTCGAGGGCCGCGGGTACCTGGCTGGGGATGTCCTGCACGAGGGACCCGCCGGCGGCGACGTTCAGCACCTGGACGCCGCGGCAGATCGCGAGCAGCGGCAGGCGTGCCGCGATCGCGGCGCGCGCCAGCGCGAGCTCCGCCGCGTCGCGGCCAGACTCGGCGGCGTGATAGGTGGGGTGCGTCGACTCGCCGTAGTAGGACGGGTCGACATCGCCGCCGCCGGTCAGCACCAGCCCGTCGATCGGCGTGAGCAGATCCGGCGCCGGCAGTGTCAGGTCGAGGACGATGGCCCGGGCGCCGGCGTCCCGTACGGCGGTCACGTAATCGGCGACGGAGCGACAGGGGGTGATGCCGATGCGTCTCATGGCGGTTACATGCGGACGGGCACGGCGATGCCCATCAGGTCCAGGGCGCGCGTCAGCTGCAGGCGCACATACGCGACGGCCGCCGCGCGCCAGGTGCGGACGTCGTCGCGCTCCTCGTTCAGGATCGACGCCCGGTGGTAGAAGCCATTGAACGCCTGCGCGAGGCCAAACGCGTGCTTGGCCAGCACCGAGAACTCGAGGGAGCGTACCACCTGCTCGACGATCTCGTCGAGGCGCGCCGCCTCGAGCACCAGGCCCCACATGTCGTCGCCCTCGGCGCCGCTCAGGGCGTCGGCAGGCGCCGAGGCGGCCGCCGCGAGCACGGCGGCCTCGTCCAGGCCCAGCCGCTCCTTCAGCTTCGAGAAGATGTTGTTCGCGCGCACGACCGCGTACTGCAGATACGGGCCGCTCTCGCCCTCGAAGCTCAGCGCCTCCCCGATGTCGAACGCGATGACCTTGCCGCGCGAGTACTTGATCATGAAGTAGCGCACGGCCGCCACGGCAATCTGGCTGCCGATCCGCGCGATCGCCTCCGCGTCGAGGTCGGGATTCCGCCTGGCGACCTCACTCGACGCCGTCCGCTCGAGCAGGTCGATCAGGTCGTCGGCCTTGACGCCGAGGCCTTTCCGGCCAGAGACCTCGACGAACGGCTTGCGGCTGTCCTCGTCGGTCGTCTCGTAGCCCAGTTCTCGCGCCGTCTGGTGGGAGAGGGCGACCATCTCGTACGAGAAATGCACGGACCGCTCGGCCTCTGCGGTGTGCCCCATGGCCGCCAGGGCCTGCTTGAGGAGTTTCTGCAGGTACGACTGCCGCACGTCGATCACGTTGTAGGTGGTGGACGCCCCGCCGAATGTCGGGTGTCCGGCGGTGTCCTCGCCCGTCGTCGTCGCCCACAGTGTCGGCCCGTCGTCGCGGCGGACGAAGGGGCGATAGCGGAAGTCGAGGCCGAGCAGGCCGAACTTCCAGAACTGATAGGCGATGTCCTTGCCGACGTAGGTGACCGTGCCGTTCGACCGCACGATGACCTTCTCGCGCTCCTCGTCGTCGTCGCCCGCCGGCGTCGCGCCCTCGGAGCCCGCCTCGTCGATGGCCATGACCCAGCAGCCCTTCAGGCGGCCCTCGGTCTGGAAGTACACGGTGCCGGCGCGCTTCAGGATCTCGAAGGCGCGCGCCCAGAACTTGAGACGGAGGATGTCGCCCTCCCACGTGAGCAGGTCGTAACCGATGCCCAGCCGGCCCATGGTCACCAGATGCCGCCGGACGATCGCGTCGGCCACCACCGCGCCCATCTCCGCGGTCGTGTTGTCGCCGTGCTCGATCTCGTGCAGGGCCTGGAGACGCACCTCGAGCCGCGCCTTGTCCTCCTCGTACCACTCGGTGACCTTCGCGTAGAGGTCCCAGCAGTAAACGTCGAAGCGCGGCTCGGCGGCCAGACGACGGACCGTGTCGAGGTCCTTCCCCTCGAGCGTCCGGAAGCCGACGACGACGTCGGCGACCTGGACACCGGTGTCGTCGATGTAATTCTGCACCTCGACGGGCACCCCCCGGAAGCGCAGGACGCGCACCAGCGTGTCGCCGAGCGCCGCGTTGCGGAGGTGTCCGATGTGAGCCGCCTTGTTCGGGTTGATGGCCGTGTGCTCGACAATGGTCTTGCCCGCATCGGCGGCCGCGCGCGCGGCGGGCAGCCGCCCGTCGACGCGTTCGAGCAGGAACGCGGGGCGATCCAGGAAGCAGTTCAGATAGCCGGTCGGCGTCGCCTCCACCCCTGCGACGCCGTCCACCGCGCCGAAGCTCTCGGCCAGTTCCCGGGCGATGACCTTTGGCGCCTTCCGGAGCCGGCGGGCCAGCTCGAACGCGACGGGGAGGGCCAGGTCTCCCAGGGCGCGGTTCGGCGGGTAGTCGATCGCAATCGCCGGCTGATCGGCGGGCGCGAGGCCATAGCGCTCCGACAGCAGCGCCGAGAGCCGCGTGCGCAGGTGATCGTGAACGGGAAGGATCATCGTCTCGTGGTTTGACTCGACCCGATCGGTGCAGTACCGATTCCCGCCGCGACCGTGTTCCGCGGCGGAGGCGTCCGGAATCGTGGCGCCCCAGCGCGCCAGATCATCCGGCGTGTTGAGATTCGCGAACAGGTATCCGAGCGGATCGAACGGCGCGAGCTCGGACTCGGCCAGCAGGCGCGGGCCCAGGGCGGCGACGGCGGCGCGCACGGTGCGCTCGCCGCGATCCAGCGCCGCGGCCAGGGAGTCGGCTCCGCTCGCGCGGTACATCGCGCACAGCGGGTGCCAGCGGCCGCCGGACACCGGGACGACCGCCGCCGCGTGTTCGTCCACCGCGGCGAGGTAGTCGAGAAAGCTGCGGGTCACGAAGGGCATGTCGGCGGCAAGCACCAGCAGGCGCGGCGTGGGCGAGCACGCAAGCGCGGTATACAGGGCACCGAGCGCTCCGGTGCCCGGGCGAAGATCCTCGACGACACGGCAGCCGCTGGCGGCTGTGACGCGAGCGCCGACGAGCAGGATGGTTTCGGTCAGCGGCCGAAGGGTCGCGAGCTGGCGGTCGAGGAGACGGACGCCGTCGACGATGAGCGCGCTTTTGTCCTGCCCGCCGAGCCGCCGCGCCAGGCCGCCCGCCAGTATGGCCGCGCTCCACATGTCGGCTCAGCGCCTCGAGCCACTCAATCTATCAGAAATATGAGGGATGCGGGAATCGGACGCGTGCTGGTGGCGGCCCTGCACCAGGGCATCGCCGACGAGTTGCCGGACCGTCTCGAGTTCTACGAGAACTGGCTGAACCCGGAAGGGCTGCGCCACGGCACCATCGGCCTCGCGCCCCTCAACGCCGTCCTGAGCTTCCTCAGGACCGAAGGGCCCTCCTACGAGGCGGTCACCCGCAGCGCGGGACGGTACGCCGGCGGCTGGACCGTCGACGAGCTCTCGCCCATGCGCCGGCGCCTGATTGGCGTGCGGCCACGCGTCTTCCGGCAGGCGGCGGCCCTGCGGGTCGCGCGGGACCTCGTGCACCAGACGTACACGGGCAGCCGTGCCTCGCTCCGCCTGCGACGGGGCGTCGGCGACCTCCGCATCCGAAGCTCCGTCTTCTGCGGCGTGCGCGAGCGTACGTCGCACCCGCTCTGCTACTTCTACGCGGCGGCCATCGCCAGTGTCCTCTCGGGCCTCGACGTCGCGGCCGACGCCACCGTGGTGGAGTGCCAGGCCGAAGGCCACGCCAGCTGCCACATCGCAGTCCGCATGGGGCGCGCGCTGGCAGTGTCTGCCGACGAGACGGGCGGGTTCGTGCCCGGAGCCCCGGCGGCATGAGAGGCCCTCGCGGGCGATGGCCCCTGGCGGCATGTGCCGCGCTCAGCGGGCTGCTGGCGACGTCGCTCCCCGCCAGGGCGCAGGCGCGGGCCCCCGGATCCGTGCTCGTAGTGCCGTTCGATGGCGGACGCGACCCCCGCGGGGCCTGGCTGGGCGAGGCCGTGGCGATGCTGCTGGCCGACGACCTGAACGGGATGGGCGGCAACGCGCTCACACGGGACGAGCGCGTCCGGGCGTTCGAGCGCCTGCAGGTGCCGGAGCGCGCGCAGCTCACCCACGGGACGCTCATCAAGATCGGGCAGCTCATCGGCGCCTCGACGGTCGTCGGCGGCCGGCTGGACCTGTCCGGCGACACCCTGGCGATCAGCGTCGAGGCCATCCGCATCGACACCGGGCACATCAACAGCAGCTTCACCGAGCGAGGCCCTCTGCCGGACCTGCTCGCCATCATCGAGCGGGCCGCGCGCCGGCTCGCACCAGGATCCGCGGTCGCCACGGCCGACCTCGAGCGTCAGCATCCGCCGCTGGCGGCGTACGAGGACTACGTCAAGGGCCTGCTCGCCGAGACGCCCGCCATCTCGATCGGGTATCTGGAGAAGGCCATTGCCCTGGCGCCCGGGTTCGATCGCGCGCGGCTGGCGCTGTCCACCGTGCAGGGGGACGCGGGCGACTGGGGAGCGGCGCGAACCTCGGCCCTGGACGTCCCGGCCAGCTCGCCCCTCAAGCGCCGGGCGGAATTCCTGGCGGCGCTGGCCGAGATCAACCTCGCGAGGTACGACGAGGCGTTCCAGCGCCTGCGCGCGCTGGCGGACCAGTCGCCGGCACCCGAGATCTTCACGAACCTCGGCGTCGTCCAGCTGCGACGCGGGGCGACGCCGGAGGGCGGGCGGGCCACGTACTTCTTCAACAAGGCCACGGAACTCGACCGTGCCTCGCCCGACGCGGCGTTCAACCTCGGCTACGCCTACTGGCGCGAGCAGGACTACCAGGCCGCCCTCTACTGGCTGCAGGAGGCGGTCCGGCGCGACACCGGCGACGCCGATGCGCACTTCGTGCTCGCCGCCACGCTCGATGCGACCGGTGCCGGGACGGAAGCGGCACGAGAACGCGAGCTCGCCCGGCGGCTCTCGGCCGACTACGAGGGCACCGCGCAGGACCCGCCGCCCACGACCGTTCCCGACGATCTCGACCGGATGGCCGAGTACCTCCGTCGGCCCGGGGCAGGCCGTGCCGAGTCGCTCCTGAACGCGACCGAGCAGCGGGAGCAGCGCGAGATGGCCGCGTTTCACCTGGAACGAGGCCGCCGCTTCTACGACAAGGAGGATGACCGCAGCGCGCTCGCCGAGCTGAGGCGCGCGATCTACCTGTCACCGTACCAGGCGGAGGCCCACCTCCTCGTGGGCCGCATCCACCTCCGGGCCGGCCGGATCCCCGAGGCCATCGAAGCGCTGAAGATCTCGCTCTGGAGCGAGGAGACCGCCGATGCCCACGTGGCGCTCGGTGAGGCGTATCTCCGGCAGAAGGACAGGGCGCAGGCGGAGGCGGAAGCGCGCCGTGCGCTGCAGCTCGTGCCGGGACGCGCCGACGCGGAGGAGCTGCTGGCCCGAGCCGGCGCCGCGCCCGTCACGCGTCCGTAACCCGTCGCCGGCGAGGCGCCGGGCCTGACCGGCGCCGCGGCAGAGTGCTACACTGTCCTCGACTGCTCCCCCTGGCGGGCGATCGAGAGACTATGAGCGACGACGGCTTCCACGAGATACAACTGAACGGCAAACAGCTCGTGTTCCTGTTCATGGCCGCGACCGTCGTCTCGGTGGTGATCTTCCTGTGCGGCGTGATGGTGGGCCGGGGCGTGCGCGGGGATCAGCCGTCACAGGCCAGTGCGGCCGCCTCGGAGGTCGCCGCGAGCGATACTCCGTCTCCACCTCCGGCCAGCGCACCCGCGCCCGAGCCCGCCGCGACGGCGCCCGTGCACGACCAGGCCAGTGCGCCCGTGCCGGAGCCCGCCGACGATGAGTCCGTCTACAAGGCGCTGACGTCGGACAGGCCCACCGACGAGAAGCTGAAGCCGGCGGGAAAGACCGCGCCTGCCCGGTCCGCGAAGTCGCAGCCGGCGGCCCCTGCGCCGGCGCCGGCCCCCGCCCCCGCTCCGAAGACCGCGGCCACGGCGGCGCCCGCGGCGACGGACACCGCGGCGCCGCCATCGGCGGTCACGTCCGGCGGCTTCGCCGTGCAGGTGACGGCGCTGCGTGATCGGAGCGAGGCCGAGGCCATCGTCAAGCGCCTGGTGGGGAAGGGCTATCAGGCGTACGTCCTGAACCCGCTGCCGGGCAGGCCGCCGGTGTACCGCGTGCAGGTCGGGCGATACCAGAACCGCGCCGACGCCGATCGGATCGCAGGCCGGCTGCAGAAGGAAGAGCAGTTCACCCCCTGGGTTACCCACTAGCCCTTGTCGCCGGAGCGCTGCTCGCGCTCAGCTTCCCGAAATACGGCACTCCGGCGTTCGCCTGGGTGTCTCTGACACCGCTCATCCTGGCCGTGTGGACCGGTGCGCGACGGCCGGCGGCCGGCCGCGCGTTCCTGCTCGGCCTGACCACCGGCATCGTCTACTTCGCCGGCACGGTCTACTGGACCGGTTCGGTGATGGCGCAGTACGGCGGGTTCGGCGTGCCGCTGGCCGTCGGGATCGCGGCGCTCCTGGTCGCGTACCTGGCGCTGTTTCCTGCCACGTTCGCGTGGGCCCTGCACGTGCTCTGCCGCCGCTACGGCGTGCGGGCGCTGCTGCTGGCGCCCTTCGCGTGGGTGGCCACCGAATACGGACGGCTGGCGCTGTTCGGCGGCTTTCCGTGGGTGCTGCTCGGTTACAGCCAGACACCCGTCCTGCCCATCGCGCAGCTCGCCTCGGTGACGGGCGTCTTCGGGCTGTCGGGCCTCATCGCGGCGGTGTCGACGGCGGCCGCCTGGTCGGTCATCGGGCGGGGACCGGGCCGGGTCATCGCGCCGCTGGCCATGGCGGCGCTGCTGCTGGGGGTGGGCCTCTGGGGCCACGCGCGCCTCGCGCGCAGCACGCTCGTTGCGGCGGGGCGGCCGCTGCGGGTCGGTCTCGTCCAGGGCAACGTGCCGCAGGACGACAAGTGGGAGCCCGCCCTGTCCACGGCGATCTTCCAGCGCTATCTCCGGCTGACGCGGCAGGCCATCGCCGAGGGCGCGCGATTCGTGGTGTGGCCCGAATCCGCCACGCCGTTCTACTTTGGCGCCCCGGGCCCCGAGACGTCCATGCTGCGCGAGCTGGCGCGCGCGAGCGGCACGGCGATGCTGATCGGCAGCGACCTCAACGAGCCCGGTCGCGGGCCGGTGCCGCCGCGCATCTACAACGCCGCGTTCCTGCTGAAGGCCGACGGCGAGGTGAGCGGTGTGTACCGCAAGGTGCACCTCGTGCCGTTCGGGGAGTACGTGCCGCTCAAGTCCCTGCTGTTCTTCGCGGCGCCGCTCGTGCAGGCCGTCTCGGACTTCTCGCCCGGCACGTCCGCGAATACGCTGCCCCTCGATGGCGGGCGGGTGTCCACGGCCATCTGCTACGAGATCGTGTACCCGGGGCTGATCCGGGAGGGCGTCCTCCGCGGGAGCGAGCTGCTGACGACGATCACGAACGACGCGTGGTTCGGGCGGTCGTCGGCCCCGTGGCAGCACTTCGAGATGGCGGCGCTCCGCGCGGTCGAGGAAGGCCGGTACCTCGTGCGCTCGGCCAATACTGGCATCAGCGGGGCCGTCGACCCGTACGGCCGCGTGCTGCTGGCCTCGCCGCTCTTCGTCGAGGGCGCGTGGACCGTGGACGTCCGGCTGCTCGACGCGCGCACCGTCTACAGCCGCATGGGCGACCTGGCGGCCTGGGTCTCGGTCGTGCTCACGGTGGCGGCGCTCGTGATCAGGCCCCGCGGCGCGGCTCCGCGGCCCGTCTGATAGAATCCGGTGCTGGCCCGGTTCCCTCTTTCTCTGGAGTAGCACGTGGCGTTCGTTCTCGATGAGCAGGTGCGGCGGTATCAGGATCTCGTGAAGCGGGCGTCGGATCTCCGGAGCTATCTTTGACGCCGCATCCACGCGTACCGAGCTCGATCGCATCGAAGCCCGCGTAGCCGACCCGGACTTCTGGAAGGACCAGGCCGAGGCCCAGCGGCTGCTGCAGCGGCGGCGGCGCCTGGACGAGGACCTCCGCCTCGGCGAAACGCTGTCGCGTCATCACGACGATGCCGGCGTCCTCGTCGAGTGGGCGCAGGCGGGCGAGCCCGTCGAGGGCGACCTGGCGAAGGCGCTCGACCAGTTCGAGTCGGACGTCGACTCGGCCGAGACGCGGAAGATGCTCGGCGGCGAGCACGACCGCCGCAACGCCATCGTCACGATCCATCCGGGCGCCGGGGGCACCGAGTCGCAGGACTGGGCCGAGATGCTCCTCCGGATGTATCTCCGCTGGTGCGAGCGGCGCGGCTTCACGCGCGAGGTCCTGGACTATCAGCCCGGTGACGAGGCCGGCATCAAGAGCGCCACACTGATGGTCAGCGGCGACTACGCCTACGGCCTGATGTCGGCCGAGGCCGGCGTCCACCGCCTCGTGCGGATTTCGCCGTTCGACCAGGCGAAGCGCCGGCACACGTCGTTTGCCTCGGTCTTCGTCTGGCCCGACCTGCCCGACGACATCGACATCGAGATCCCCGACAAGGAACTGCGCATCGACACGTATCGATCGAGCGGGGCCGGCGGGCAGCACGTCAACGTCACGGACTCGGCCGTGCGCCTCACGCACCTGCCCACCGGCATCGTCGTGTCGTGCCAGAACGAGCGGTCGCAGCACCGGAACCGGGACGCCGCGATGAAAGTGCTGAAGGCCCGGCTCTACGACCTGCGGCTCAAGGAGCAGCAGACCCGGCTCGAGCAGATCAGCGGCGAGAAGAAGGACATCGCCTTCGGCAGCCAGATCCGGAGCTACGTGCTGCAGCCGTACCAGATGATCAAGGACCACCGGACGAAGGAGCAGGTCGGCGACATCGAGCGCGTGCTCGACGGCGATCTCGACCCGTTCATCAAGAGCTACCTGATGAAGAAGGCGGCCGGCACGCTGAGCGCGGCCGCCGAAGAGGATTAGGGGACAGAGGGAGGCCCCGCCAATGACCTTCGGCCTCGATCGGCTGCCGCTCTGGGCGCTCCACGCGGTCTGGACGGGCGCCACCCTTGCTGGGGCCTGGCTGGTCGGCCACGTCGTCAATGCAGCGGTCATCGCGCGAATGGGGCGGATCGCCCGGCTGACGCGGGGTCACTGGGACGACATCTTCGTGGCCGAGCTGAAGCGCCGGGTGCCTCTCTGGTGCCTGCTGATTGGCGCCTACGCCTCGCTCGGGTACTGGACGGTGCCCGTCGAGATCTGGACGGTGGCCGTGCGGGCCCTGTTCGTGTGCGGCGCCGCGTCGGTCACGCTGTTCACGGCGGCAATCGTCAGCCGCCTGGTCGGCGCCTACGGCGCGAGGATCACGCCGACCATTCCCGTCGCCAGCCTGACGCAGAACATCGCGTGGATCATCGTGACGATCATCGGCCTGCTCGTGGTGCTGAACGGCCTGGGCGTCTCGATCACCCCCATGCTCACCGCCCTGGGCGTCGGCGGCCTCGCCGTGGCCCTGGCGCTGCAGGAGCCGCTCGCCAACCTGTTCGCCGGGCTCTTCATCACCCTGGCCGGCCAGGTCCGTATCGGCGATTACGTCAAGCTCGACACCGGCGTCGAAGGCTACATCGTGGACTTCAGCTGGCGGTCGGCGCGCATCCGCATGCTGGCGAACAACCTGGTGCTGGTCCCGAACGCGAAGCTGGCGCAGTCGGTGGTGACGAACTATCACCTGCCCTCAGAGGACCTCGCCGTGCTCATCGACGTCGGCGTGGACTACGCGAGCGACCTCGCACACGTCGAGCGGGTCACGATCGAGGTGGGCAGGGAGGTCATGCGCGAGGTCCCGGGCGGCGTGCCGGAGTTCGAGCCGTTCACCCGGTATCACACGTTCGGCGACTCGAGCATCAACTTCAGCGTGATCCTGCGCGGCAAGGAGTTCGTGGACCAGTACCTGGTGAAGCACGAATTCGTGAAGCGGCTCCACGTCCGGTACGCGCAGGAAGGCATCAACATCCCGTTCCCGATCCGGACGCTCGCGTCCCGCGACCCGCTGCCGGTGGTCGTCACCGGCGGCACGTAGCGTGCGGGGGAAGCGGAGGACGCCGAGCAGTCGCTCTCGCATCAGAGATCGCGGGAGGGCGAGAGATCGCTGAGGCGTCGCGCTGTCTGGCACCCGCGGAACCGGCGTCGCGGCGAAGCCGCGACGATGCGGGCGGGTGGGCCCCGGGGAGAAGAAGGCACACGTGGTCCCCCGCCTTCTTCTCCCCGGGGCCCACCCGCCCGCACAGCCGGCCGCGTTGCGGCCGGCGCCGGTTCCGCGACTGCCGGCAGCGTGACCGTCTCTGCGTTCCTCCTGCTCTCAGCGTGCTCCGCGATGAGCCTGCCCTGCCTGCTCTGCTCGCTCTGCGCTCCGCTCCCTTGCGCGCCCGTTACTCCGCCGGCGCTGGCCGCTCCATCGAGGACAGGATCGACTGCAAGCCGGTGAGCGGAATCCGCAGCCAGTCGGGCCGGTTGTTGAGCTCGTACCGCAGCTCGTACACGGCCTTCTCGAGCAGGAAGAGGCGCACGAGCGCCGTCACGCCGGCCGGCGTGGACGGGATGAACACGGCGGCGTTGGCGGCGGAGAGATAGCTCTGCAGGAACACGTCGGTCGTTGCCGCCTCCCAGAAGCCCGCCCAGGTCGCTAGGCGGCGAGCCTTTTCCGGCTCGCGCTCCCGCCACGCCAGCAGCCGGGCCTGGGCGGCGTAGCTGAACGACCGCAGCATGCCCGCGACGTCCTTGAAGGGCGACTGCCGCGCGCGGCGCTCGGCCATCGAGCGCGCGGGCTCGCCCTCGAAGTCGAGGATGTAGAAGTCGCCCTCGTTCCAGAGCACCTGACCGAGGTGGTAGTCGCCATGGACCCGCGTCTTCGCGACGCCGGGCGGCACGGCGGCGACGAGCCGGTCCGGCTCGGAGAGCAGGCGCGGCTCGGCCTCGAGAACGCGGGTGGCCAGTTCGCGCACTTCGTCATTCAGGTTCTCGAGCCGAGCACGGAGGAGCGAGAGCGTCTGCGTGAGACTGGTGCGGATGGCGGCAGCCGTCTGGGCGAGATCCTCCTCGGTCAGGGGCTCGGGACGGAAGGCGGGGTCTTCCTCGCCGCCCGTGGCGAGGGCCAGGTGCAGGTCCGCCGTGCGCCGTCCCAGCCGGGCGACCGCGTCCACGTACCAGCCCAGGCTGTCCACGATCACGTCCGGGACCGCGGTCGTCCCCGTCACGCCGACGCCGATCGCGAGGCCGACGTCGGCCAGCGCGGGCGGCGGACCCGGCTCGGCGGCGACCCGCTCGAAGTACCGGTCGACTTCGTCGAGCGCCTGCGTCCAGCCGGTCGCCTGATGCGGCACGAGCCCGTGCAGCACGGCCAGGCTCGACCGGCCGTCTGCGGTCTCGTACTCGAGCGCGCCGGCCAGGCGGGGCGCCCGCTGGAATCCGATCCGCTCGGTCAGGTGGTAGCTGATCTCGAGCTCGGGGTTGGGACCCGGCTCGATCCGCCGAAGCAGCTTCATGATGAGCCGGTCGCCGAAGATGAACGACGTGTTGCTCTGCTCGCTGGAGGACCTGGCGACCGCCAGTTCGCCGGCGCTGCGGTCGCCCCGCAGCGTGTCGAACGCGCTCGTGGCAGTCGCGACGATGCGCCCGTGACGGGCCGGCACCGAGCGCTGCTGCGCGATGGACTCCAGCAGCAGCTCGGCCACGCCCCAGTCCAGCCGCTCGTGCAGCACGCCCTTGCGCGCGCCGCTGACGCGCGCGATGACGAGCTCGGGCGACTCCTTCAGCAGGTCGGTGCCGGCCTGCCCGGCCAGAAACGCCATCGGCATGAAATACGTCTCGGTCCCGCCGTCCGCGTACGACACGTCGAGCAGGGTGATGAAGACCGGCTCAGGGCCGCCCCGCACGAGGGCGTGGTCGCGAACGCGTACCGTGGTGATCTGCCGCGCCTTGGCGGCGAACCAGCGCCGGGTCGCGAGATGCTGCGGCAGGTAGTCGCGTTCGAGGATCTCGTGCGACGCGCTGTCGAACGCCGTGTCCCAGGAGATACCCAGCAGCAGCGGCGGCAGGTCCGTGGCGTCGGGCGGCTTCGGCGCCGATCGGGGCGCCGGACGCACGACGATTGGCGGCTCGGCCGTCTCGCGGAGCAGGAACCAGTAGAAGGCATACGGGCCGAGGGTGACGAAGTACGGCAGCGCGCCGATGGTCGGGAACTCCGTGCCCCCCACCATTTCCACCGGCACGCGGCCCTCGTACACCCGCAGGTCGAGCTCGGCCGGCTGCGGATGCCGCGACAGGTTCGCCACGCAGAGGATGGTCTCGCCATCGTGCTCCCGGGCGTACGCCAGGACCTTGCGGTTCGACGGCGACAGGAACTTCATGCGGCCCCGCCCGAACGCCTTGTGGCCGCGACGCAAGCCAATGGCGCGCTTCATCCACTGGAGCAGCGACGAGGGCGAGCGCTCCTGGGCCTCGACGTTGATGGCCTGGTATCCGTAGATCGGGTCCATGATCACCGGCGCGAACAGGCGCGCCGGATCGGTCCTGGAGAACCCGGCATTGCGGTCCGGCGTCCACTGCATGGGCGTGCGGACGCCGTTCCTGTCGCCGAGGTAGATGTTGTCGCCCATCCCGAGCTCGTCGCCGTAGTAGATGACCGGCGTGCCCGGCAGCGAGAACAGCAGGCTGTTCAGCAGCTCGATGCGGTCGCGGTTGTTCTCCATGAGAGGCGCCAGACGCCGGCGGATGCCGACGTTGATCCGCATCTGAGGGTCGGACGCGTAGGACTGGTACAGGTAGTCGCGCTCCTCGTCGGTCACCATCTCGAGCGTCAGCTCGTCGTGGTTCCGGAGGAAGATGGCCCACTGACAGTTCTCCGGGATGTCCGGCGTCTGCCGGACGATGTCGACGATCGGGTGGCTGTCCTCCTGGCGCATGGCCATGTAGATGCGCGGCATCAGGGGGAAGTTGAACGCCATGTGGCACTCGTCCGCCAGGCCGAAGTAGGCGCAGACGTCGCCGGGCCACTGGTTGGCCTCGGCGAGCAGCATGCGATGCGCGTAGCGCTCGTCGAGGCCTCGCCGGAGCTCCTTGAGGACGCCGTGCGTTTCGGGGAGGTTCTCGCAGTTGGTGCCCTCCCGCTCGATGAGGTACGGCACCGCGTCGAGCCGCATCCCGTCCACGCCGAGGTCGAGCCAGAAGCGCATCACCTTCTGGATGGCCTTCCGGACGTGGGCGTTGTCGAAATTCAGGTCGGGCTGGTGGTGGAAGAAGCGGTGCCAGTAGTACGCCTCGGCCACCGGATCCCACGACCAGTTGGACGTCTCGGTGTCGGTGAAGATGATCCGCGTGCCCTCGTACTTCTGCTTGGTGTTGCTCCAGACGTAGTAGTTCCGCTTGATCGAGCCGGCGGGTGCGCGGCGCGCCGCCTGGAACCAGGCATGCTGGTCGGACGTGTGGTTGATGACGAGCTCGGTCACCACCTGCAGGCCGCGATCGTGCGCGGCCCGCAGAAACACCCGGAAGTCCCGCAGAGAGCCGTAAGAGGGGTGCACCCCCTGGTAGTGCGCGATGTCGTAGCCGTCGTCACGCAGAGGCGAGGGATAGAAGGGGAGCAGCCAGAGGCACGAGACGCCGAGATCCCGGAGGTAGTCCAGCTTCTCGGTGAGCCCGGCGAAGTCGCCCACGCCGTCGCCGTTGCTGTCGTAGAAGGCGCGGACGTGGAGCTGATAGATGACGGCGTCCTTGTACCAGAGCGGGTCCGATGCGCTGCCCGGCCGCTTCATGCGACCGGCTCGTCGAGGCGCAGGATGTGCGCCGGGACGCGCAGCCAGGGATCCAGCCGCACGTAGTGCCGGTCGCCGCGCCAGAGAAACCGCTCGCCCGTGAGCAGGTCGTGGGCCGCGAAGCCGCCCACCGGCAGTCCCCACGGCTCCGCCGAGAGCGTCAGGAACCCATGCTGCAGGCTGCCGGGATCGAGGTTCACCACCACCAGGATCCGGTTCGAGCCGTCGGCGGAGGTCTTCGAGTATGCCAGCAGGCTCGGGTTGTCCACGGGGTGGAAGCGGAGCGTGCGGTTCTGCTGCAGCGCCGGGTTCTCGTGCCGGATCCGGTTCACCTGCGCGATGAGGGGCGCGAGGCTGTCGGCCCGCTCCCAGTCGCGCGGCTTCACCTGGTACTTCTCGGAGTCCAGGTACTCCTCGGAGCCCGGCCGCACCGCCACGTTCTCGGAGAGCTCGAACCCGCTGTAGATCCCGTAGGTCGCCCCCAGCGTGGCGGCGAGCACCAGCCGTACCTGGAACGCCGGCCGCCCGCCCCGCTGCAGGTACGCGTGCAGGATGTCGGGCGTGTTGGCGAACAGGTTCGGCCGGAGGTACTCGGCGACTTCGGTCGCCGTGAGCTCGGTGAAGTAGTCCTCGATCTCGGCGCGTCCGGTGCGCCAGGTGAAGTAGGTGTACGACTGCGTGAAGCCCAGCTTCGCGAGGCGGCGCATGACCTTCGGCCGCGTGAAGGCTTCGGCCAGGAAGATCGTGTCGGGGAAGCGCCGTTGCACGTCGGCGATCATCCACTCCCAGAACCGGAAGTTCTTCGTATGCGGGTTGTCCACGCGAAAGATCCGGACGCCGCGCTCCGCCCAGAAGACCGTCACGTCGCGCAGCGCCTCCCACAGCGCCTGCCAGTCCGGCGTGTCGAACTCGATGGGGTAGATGTCCTGGTATTTCTTGGGCGGGTTCTCCGCGTACTTGATCGTCCCGTCGGGACGGTGCCGGAACCACTGCGGGTGCTCGGTCACCCAGGGGTGATCGGGCGAACACTGGAACGCGAGGTCGAGCGCCACCTCGAGGCCCTCGCGCTCGGCGGCGCGGCGGAAGGCCTCGAAGTCCTCCAGCGTGCCGAGACCGGGGTCCACCGCGGTGTGGCCGCCCTCGGGGCCGCCGATGGCCCACGGGCTGCCCGGGTCGGTGGGCGCGGCGTCGAGCGCGTTGTTGCGGCCCTTGCGGTTGGTGCGGCCAATCGGATGAATGGGCGGGAGATAAAGGACGTCGAAGCCCATCGCCGCGATGGCGGCCAGGCGGGCGGCGGCCTCCGCGAAGGTTGCGCTGCGGGAGGGGTCCGGCGTTTCGGACCGCGGGAACATCTCGTACCAGGCGCCGACGCGTGCACGCACGCGCTCCACGCGGGCGCGGAACACGGTGCTCTCGACCAGCTCCGCCCGTTCATCGGCCGCGGCCATTTCCGCTGCCAGGGCCTCGTCCAGCGCGGCCTGCACCCGCTCGACCTGCCCGGCGGGGCCGTCCACGACGTCGGCGGCGGCCTGCAGCCGACGAATCGCGCCCGCGCGGGCGCGGGCGGCCCGATCCCGGATCAACCGCGCGCCTTCCACGAGCTCGCTGGCGACGTCCAGCCCCGCGTCGTGCTTCTTGCGGATCTCGTCCCGCCAGCTCTCGAACCGATCGATCCACCCGACGACCTGGTACTCCCACCAGCCCTCGTCCGGCAGGTCGATGGCCGCGGTCCAGTGGTCATTGCCCTCCGGGCGCAGATCGATCTCGCGCCAGGGGCCGGCCTTGGCCCCGGCGCCGAACGGCGTCCGCCGGACGCGCACGAGCGTCCGGATGACATCGTGGCCGTCGGCGAAGACGTCGGCGCCCACCGGCAGCGATTCACCGGCGACCCGTTTGACCGGGAAGCGCCCCTGCTCGACCTGGGGAGCGACCTGTTCGATGATGACCCGCGCGCGACCGGCGACCGACGCGGGGCCGGCAGCGCGGACCCGAGGCATGACGGTTACTTACTATCTCGACCGGCGGCATGGCAAGCCCTTCCGTGCTCGCCTCGCCCGGCGCGGGGCCCGGAACCTGCACCCGGCAACGTATACTTTGACGATTCGACGGCAGCCGGTCTCCACCACGAGGGCTCGTGACGAAGATCTCCGATACCATCCTCGACACCATCGGGCACACGCCGCTCGTCCGCATCAACCGCATCACCCGCGGCGTGGTGAACGCCCCCGTGCTCGCCAAGATCGAGACGTTCAACCCGGGCAACTCCATCAAGGACCGGATGGCGGTGAAGATGATCGAGGACGCCGAGCGGGCCGGCCTCCTGCAGCCTGGCGGCACGATCGTCGAGGGCACCTCCGGCAACACGGGCATGGGCCTGGCGATCGCCGCCATCGTGAAGGGCTACCGCTGCATCTTCACCACCACCGACAAGCAGTCGAAGGAGAAGATCGACGCCCTCAAGGCCCTCGGCGCCGAGGTCATCGTCTGCCCGACCAACGTGGATCCCGAGGACCCGCGGTCGGTACTACTCGGTGTCCTCCCGCCTGGAGCACGAAGTGCCGGGCGCCTGGAAGGCCAATCAGTACGACAACCTGTCCAACTCGGCCGCGCACTACGAGCAGACAGGGCCGGAGATCTGGGAGCAGACCGACGGGCGGGTCACCGACCTCGTCGTCGGCGTCGGGACCGGCGGCACGATCAGCGGCGCGGGGCGCTACCTGAAGGAGCGGAATCCGAAGGTCCGCGTGTGGGGCATCGACACGTACGGGTCGGTGTTCAAGAAGTACAAGGAGACGGGGATCTTCGACAAGAACGAGATCTACCCGTACATCACCGAGGGCATCGGGGAAGACTTCCTGCCGAAGAACGTGGACTTCGACATCGTCGATCACTTCGAGAAGGTGACCGATCGTGACGCCGCGCTGATGACGCGCCGGATCGCCCGCGAAGAGGGGATCTTCGCCGGCAACTCGGCCGGGTCGGCGATGGCCGGGTTGCTGCAGCTGGCGGATCGCTTCAGCGGGACGGACCTGGTCGTCGTGATCTTCCACGACCACGGCTCCCGCTACCTCGGGAAGATGTTCAACGACGAGTGGATGCGCGAGAAGGGCTTCCTGGAGAAGAGCGGCATGACCGCGGCCACGCTGGTCGCCTCGGGCCTGTCGGGCGAGCTGTGCTCGATTGAGGCGGACCAGCCGGTCGAGGCTGCCGTCCGGCTGATGCGGCAGCACGACTTCTCGCAGATCTCGATCACGAGGGACAGGCGGCTCGTCGGATCGCTCAACGAGACGCACCTCTTCGAGGCGCTCGTCAGGAACCCCGACTTCATGAATGAGCCCGTCGAGTCGATCATGGAGCCGGCGTTCCCGTTCGTGGACATCTCCACGAACGTGGACCTGCTGGCCACGATGATCACGCCCGCCAACCCCGCCGTGCTGGTCCGCGACTTCAAGACCGACAAGACGTTCATCATCACGCGCTCTGACGTGCTGCGCGCGATCTGCTGAACGAGGCGAACCCCGTCCTTCGTGCCCTTTGTGCCCTTTGTGTCCTTCGTGTCCTTCGTGTCCTTCGTGTCCCCGTGTTCAGTGCGCGACCGCCGGCACCGCGCCTTCCGGCTGCGTGCCCGAGATGAAGGCGTCGACGATCGCGCCGTCGCCGTCGGCGGGCTGGCCGGTGGACTTGTCCACCGACACGAACACGATGTTGCTGGGCGCCTGGAACGTCGGCGGGTTGTCGCGGCCGCGCTCGGCGAGATAGGCCTTCATCACGTCCATCCAGATCGGCAGCGCCGCCGCGGAGCCCGTCTCGCCGGGTCCCAGCGACTTCTTCTCGTCGTAGCCCACCCACACGCCAATCGTGATGTCCGGGTCGAAGCCGATGAACCAGGCGTCGGTGTACTCGTCCATCGTGCCGGTCTTGCCGGCGATCGGCCAGTCCAGCGAGGCGGCCGACGCCGCCGTGCCCCGCTTCGTCACGCCCTCGAGCAGTGTCGTCATGACGTAGGCGGTGTCCGCGCGGATGGCGTCGTGCGGCTCGGGACGGTTCTCCTCGAGCACGTTGCCCTGCCGATCCAGCACCTTCAGCACCTCGAAGGGCGCCATGCGGACGCCCTGGTGCGGGAACACCGTGTACGCGCTGGTGGCTTCGAGCAGCGTTTCCTCGGTCGCGCCGAGGCCGAGCGAGAGGAACGGCTGGAAGTTGCCGGTCAGGCCGAAGCGCCGGGCGTAATCGATGGCGACCGATGGGCCGATGCTCTCGAGCAGCTTGACGGTGGGGACGTTGCGCGACTCCTCGAGCGCGTAGCGCAGCGTGATCGGTCCCTTGTAGGTCCGATCGTAGTTCAGCGGCGAGTAGAGCGGCTGGCCCGGACCGGCGGGAAACGCGACCGGGGCGTCCACGATGATCGAGGTCGGCGTGTACCCGCGATCGATCGCGGCGGTGTAGACGACGGGCTTGAAGGTGGAGCCCATCTGCCGCCATGCCTGCGTGGCCCGGTTGAACTTGCTCCGCGCGAAGTCGTAGCCGCCGATCATGGCGCGAATCTGGCCCGTGGCGTTGTCGATGGCGACGAGCGCGCCTTCCACGGCCGGCTCCTGCTCGAGCTCGCCGGTCGCGAAACCGCCCTGCGCGTCGATCGTCGAGAGCCGCGCCTCGACGAGATCGCCGACCTTCACGAAATCGGGCCGGGACTTGTGCGTCCACGAGTACCCGGACTTGGGCACCTCGACCATGTAGGGACCGGCGCGCAGCAGCAGCGAGCCCGCCGGAACCGTCTTCGCGCCGGGGTGGTTCGACCCCAGCACCACCGCCGGGACGATGTCGCCTTCGGCCATCGGCCGCTTCCAGCGGTCGTTCTGGTATCCGTCCACGGTGCCGCCGTCCACGATCACGTTGTGACGCGGCTTGCGGAAGCCCCGGCGCTCGTCCAGCCGCCGGAGGCCGGCATCGAATGCCGCCTCGGCGGCCCGCTGCAGCTTCGCGTCGAGGGACGTGTGCACCGCCAGACCGCTCTCGTAAAGCCGTTTCGCCCCGTAGCGCTCTTCGAGATGCTGCCGCACCTCCTCGAGGAAGAAGTCGGCGAAGCCGCCCGGCGAGGGGCGTCCCGCCGTGACAATCGGCGTCTTCTTGGCCTCGTCGGCGCGGGCCTGGGTGATGTAGCCCTCCTCGGCCATGAGCTGCAGCGTGCGGTTCCGCCGCCGGAGCGCCGCCGCAGGGTTGACGTAGGGGCTCTGGCGCGCCGGGAGCTGGACGATACCCGCCAGCAGCGCCGCCTCCTGCAGGGTCAGGTCCTTTGCCGACTTGCCGAAGTAGAGGTGCGCCGCCGCTTCCGCTCCGTAGGTGCCATGGCCCCAGGGAATGTGATTGCAGTAGAGCGTGAAGATCTCGCGCTTCGTGTACCGCTTCTCGATCTCCAGCGTGAGCAGCAGTTCCTTGAACTTGCGGTTCCAGGTCTTCTCGTTGGTCAGAAACAGATTCCGCGCGAGCTGCTGCGTCAACGTGCTCGCGCCGTGCCGCTGGTGTCGGACCACGTCGGTCATCGCCGTGGCCAGGATCCGGGGAATGCTGAGGCCCATGTGCGACTCGAAGTGCTGATCCTCCGAGGCGATGATGGCCTGCTTCAGCAGGGGGGAGATCTGGTCGTAGGTGATGACGACCCGGTGCTGCGTGGCGAACTCGCCGACGACCTCGCCGTCCCTCGCGTACACCTGGGTGATGGTGCTCGGCTCGTAGTCGTCGAGCGCGGACACCTGCGGCATGTCCGCCGCCGAGGCGAACAGCAGGCCACTGACCGTCCCGGCGACCGCCGCCAGGACGAAGAGGATGACCACGCTCGCGCGCCGGGCGATGCGGACGACGTAATGCGCCATCGTGGGTCGTTACCGGTGCGGGTTGCCCGACCGTGGCGCCGCCGTGCCCTGCGCGGGCGCTCCCGCCCCCGACCGCGGTGACGATCCGGTGGACGGGGCGCCGGCGGCCGGCGCGCGCGGCGCGGCAACCGGAGGCGCCACGGGTGCGCCCGGCTGCGGCCCGCCCGGCGCCCGGAACGAGCCGCCCCGCGGCGCGGCCGGCGCGCCCGGCGTGACCGGACGAGAGCCGACACCCGACCTGAACGCCGGCATCCCGCGTGACGGCCCCGTCACGCTCCCACCGGACGGGGGCGCTCCGGCCGTCGCGCCTGCCGGCAGACTCCGCGGGACCGCGATGCCGGCCCGCTCGTAGGTGGACGCGGCGCCGCGCTGGCTGTCGGGCGGGATGGCCGACCCGCGGTAGTAGATCACGGGCGGCGCATTCGGCGCAGGCGTCCGCATCACGCGCGAGTGTCCCGATCTGGTGCCCGGGTCCGTCGCGGCCCGATTGGGGGGCGTGGTGCCGCCGAACTCCGAAGAGGCCGCGACCGGTGCGCCCGCCGGCCGGCGATCCCGTGGCGGCGTGGTGACCGGCGATCCACGGCCAGCCGGCTCGCGCGAAGCGCTGCTGGTGCCGGGCAGGACGACGCGGCGCGTGGGCACGACGACCGTGTCACGCGGGATCGGCACGCGCCCGTTGGGAATGCTCAGGGTGCCGCGAGGAATCGCGACACTGGGCGCGGTGCGCTGGAAGGCAAAGGCCGGCAGGCGGGACCCGCGATACGCTGCCGGGTCCACGGCGGCCCCCGTCACGTCGCCCCCGCGCGCGAACGCCGTGGTCGGCACGACGCTCCAGCCGCGGCCATGACGTTCCGGATGGGCGCCCGCCCGTCCGCCGCCGGTCCAGAAGCGCCCGGCCGGCCGGTCGTCCCACCCGAGGGGGCACCACCCCACGTAGCCGGGTGCGACGGCCCACTCGACCCACGCCGCCGACCACCCGGCCGACGGAATCCAGAACCACGTGCCACCCGCCGTGGCGCCCCAGCGGCCGTAGTGGTGCGTCGGCCATCCCCACGGATCGCGGGCGAGGAAGGTCCACCCGATGCCGCCCACGTGCTGCCAGCGCCCGTGATGATACGGACGCCAGGCCGGAGCGACCGCGGGGTACCGCACGTACCCGTACGGCGCCTGGTAGGCCCAGCTGCCGTACCTGATCCAGCGTGCCGGCGTAGGTCTCGAGATCCGACGGCAGATACGCCGCGGAGGTCGTGCCGCGCCGGCTGTCGAGCAGCGCGTTGGACCAGCGGAAGAACCCGTCCTCGCGAGCCGAGTTGAAGGCGACCGGCGGGCTGGGCGCTTCGCCCTCCGACACGACCACGTGCTCGCCCGCGCGCACCGTCTCGACGCCAGCCTCGCTGGCGACCTCCACCTCACCGCGGACCACGCCGACATCGAGCAGGGGAGTGCCGCTCGACGCATCGAGCACGAGCCGGACTTCGCCGCTGTCCACCAGGCGCACCGACGCCGGCGAGGCATCGACCTGCAGCGACCCGCCCGCGGCGTCGGCGGCGACGACGAGCCGGCCGCCGAGCAGTTGCGCCACGTTCCCCGCGTTCACGTCCACCGTCGTCTGCTCGTCCATGTGGACGATGGCGCCGTCCCCGAAGAGGAGCTCGACCCGTCCCTGGTCGGTCTGCACGCGATCGCCGGGCAGCAGCGGCAGGTCGGCGACCGCGGACTGCGCGCCGCTGAGACGCGCGACGGTGGCCTGTCCGTCCACCTGGGAGACGTGGGCAGGCGCGGTCGGCTGAGCCGCCGCCGATACCGGTGCGGCGAGCAGCACGAGACCCCAGACGGGAATGGTCAGGCGGGTCATTGGAGTACCCCATCTCCGGAGCTCTGGCATCCGGAGGACGACGAAGGCGGGCTGGCTGGGGTCGAGTATAGCACTGCCGGCAAAGCGCCTGCGAAATCAGTGAGTTATGGGTCGCGTTGGCCGGGTATGCGGAGTGCGGAAGGCCGCCAGCATTGACAGTGATAGACTAACATTTCATACTGATGGAGTCCTAAACAACACGTCCGCCGTTGCCGTGAGGTACACCCGGCGGAGCCACGAGGAGCCATGAGCAAAATCATCGGAATCGACCTCGGGACGACCAACTCGGTCGTCGCGGTCATCGAGGGCGGCCAGCCCGTCGTGATTACCAACGCCGAAGGCAGCCGGCTCACGCCGTCGGTTGTCGCCTTCACGAAAACCGGCGAGCGGCTGGTGGGGCAGGTCGCCAAGCGGCAGGCCGTGACCAACCCCGAGAACACGATCTTCTCGATCAAGCGCTTCATGGGGCGCCGCTACACCGAGGTGACCGAGGAGATGACGATGGTGCCGTACCGCGTGGTACAGGCCAGTAACGGCGACGTCCGGGTGAAGGTCGCCGACCAGGAATACGCGCCGCCGCAGATCTCGGCGATGGTGCTCCAGAAGCTGAAGCAGTCCGCGGAGGACTATCTCGGTCAGGCGGTGACCCAGGCCGTGATCACGGTGCCGGCGTACTTCAACGACGCGCAGCGGCAGGCCACCAAGGAAGCCGGACAGATCGCCGGTCTCGAGGTCATGCGCATCGTGAACGAGCCCACGGCGGCCGCGCTGGCCTACGGGCTCGACAAGAAGAAGGAAGAGCTGATCGCGGTGTACGACTTCGGCGGCGGCACCTTCGACATCTCGATCCTCGAGGTCGGCGAGGGCGTGGTGGAGGTGAAGGCCACCAACGGCGACACGCATCTCGGGGGCGACAACCTGGACCAGCGCATCATCGAGTGGATCATCCAGGAGTTCAAGAAGGACGAGGGCATCGATCTGTCGAAGGACCGGATGGCGCTGCAGCGCCTGAAGGAGGCGGCGGAGAAGGCCAAGATGGAGCTGTCCACGGTCGCCGAGACCGAGATCAACCTGCCGTTCATCAGCGCCGACCAGACCGGTCCGAAGCACCTGGTCAAGAAGCTGACCCGGTCGAAGTTCGAGCAGCTCGTCGAGGATCTGCTGCAGAAGACGGTCGGGCCCACCCGGCAGGCGCTGGCCGACGCCGGGGTGTCGGCGACGCAGGTGGACGAGGTCGTTCTGGTCGGCGGCTCGACGCGCGTGCCGCGCGTGCACGCCATCGTCAAGGAGCTCTTCAACAAGGAGCCGCACAAGGGCGTCAACCCGGACGAGGTGGTGGCCGTCGGCGCGGCGGTGCAGGCCGGCGTGCTCGCCGGCGACGTCAAGGACCTGCTGCTGCTGGACGTGACGCCGCTCTCGCTGGGCATCGAGACGCTCGGCGGCGTGATGACGACGCTCATCGGCCGCAACACGACGATCCCGACGCGCAAGAGCGAGGTGTTCTCGACGGCCGCCGACAGCCAGACGAGCGTCGAGGTCCACGTGCTCCAGGGCGAGCGCCCGCTGGCGCGCGACAACCGGACGCTCGGCCGCTTCCAGCTGGCCGGGATTCCGCCCGCGCCGCGGGGCGTGCCGCAGGTCGAGGTGACCTTCGACATCGATGCCAACGGCATCGTCCATGCGTCGGCGAAGGACAAGGCCACCGGCAAGGAGCAGAAGATCACGATCACCTCGTCGAGCGGGCTCTCGAAGGACGAGGTCGATCGGATGATGCGCGAGGCCGAGTCGCACGCCGACGAGGACAAGCGGCACAAGGAAGAGATCGAGACGCGCAACCAGGCGGACCAGGCCGCGTACGCGGCCGAGAAGTTCCTGCGGGAGAACAGCGACAAGGTGCCCGCCGACGCGCGGACCAGCATCGACGCGGCGGTCGCCACCCTGAGGTCGGCCATCGAGAAGGGCGACGTAGAGGCCATGAAGCAGGGGCTGAACGGTCTGATGGAGGCACAGCACCGCGCCGCGGAGGCCTTGTATCGCTCTGCGGCCGGCGGCCCGGGCCAGGAGGGTCCGGGCGGGTCGACGCCTCCGCCGTCGGGCGAAGGCGAGGGCGGTGCGAAAGACGGCGTCATCGATGCGGAGGTCGTGGACGAGGGCAAGTAACGCGCGATGGACTTCTACATCGTCCTTGGCATCGGGCGGGATGCGTCGCTGGTGGAGGTGAAGAAGGCCTACCGCCGGCTGGCGCGGCGCTTTCACCCGGACGTGAACCCGGGGGACGACCGTGCCGCGCTGCGCTTCCGGGAGATCGCCCAGGCGTACGAGATCCTGAGCGACCCGGAGCGGAGGCGTCGGTACGACCAGCTCGGGTACGAGGCGCCGTCGGCTGCCGGGCCGTTCACCGGCTTCGAGGGCTTCGACTTCTCGGCCGCCGTGCACGCGAACCAGCAGTCCACCTTCGGTGACCTGTTCGCCGAGGTGTTCCACGGCCAGGGCGCGGCCACGGTCTCGACGCCCGCGCGCGGCGCGGACCTGCACACGACGCTGGCGCTGACCTTCGAGCAGGCGGTCGCCGGCGGCGAGTTCCGCGTCCCCGTCGTGCGGCAGGACACGTGCCGCGAGTGCGCGGGCACGGGCGTGCTGTCCGTCGCGGCGGCGCGATGCCCCGCGTGCGAGGGCGCCGGCGCGGTGCGATCGGCGCGCGGACACATGGTGTTCACGCGCGCCTGCAGCCGCTGCCGCGGGACGGGCGTGCTGGCGCAGCTCGGGTGCCGCAGCTGCGGCGGGTCGGGTATTTCCTCCCGGAGCGAGCCCGTGGCGGTACAGGTGCCCGCGGGCATCGGCGACACGGGACGGCTCCGCGTGGCGGGTCGCGGCAACGCCGGGCGGCTCGGCGGCCCGCCGGGCGACCTGTACATCACGGTCCACGTGGCGCCGCACCCGCTGTTCCGCCGCGAGGGCGACGACCTGCATCTGCTGGTGCCGGTCGCCGTTCACGAGGCGGCACTGGGCGCCCGCATCGAGATCCCGTCGGTTGACGGGACGACGAAGCTGCGGGTGCCGCCCGGGACACAGTCGGGCCAGCGGTTCCGGCTGCGCGGCCGTGGAGTGCCTTCCCCCCGGAACGGCCACCGTGGCGACCTGGTCGTGGAGATCCGACTGATGCTGCCGCGGATGCTCGACGAGCGATCGAAGGCCCTGCTGCGGGAGTTCGGTGCCATCAACGGAGAGAGCGTGCGCGAGGGATTCGACGAGATCCGTCAGCGGGCCGGGCCGACGGAGGCCTGAGGACCGGAGGAGCGGAGCATGGTCACCAAGCGGGGAGGCAAGGCGTACTACATGATCAGCGCCGTGGCGGCGAAGTACGGCATCCATCCCCAGACGCTGCGGCTGTACGAGCGCGAAGGGCTGCTGAAGCCGTCGCGCACGGAAGGGAACACGCGGCTGTACTCGGAAGAGGACCTGGAGCAGCTCGAGACGATCCTGTCGCTGACGCGCGAGCTCGGCGTGAACCTGGCCGGCGTCGAGGTCATCCTGAACATGCGCCAGAAGATGGAGCGCATGCAGCACGAGGTCAACGAGTTCATGGCGTACGTGAAGAAGGAGCTGGCACGCGGCCTGGACGACTGGGAGCAGCGCCTCAGCACCGCGATGGTCAAGTCCGCGCCCACCGATCTCGTGCGCGCCGCCAGCAGCGCGTCGAAGGCGGAGGGCGGCGGCGGACGATCGTAGCAGTCCGTGTTACAGTCTTGCCGTGCCCTGCCCGCTGTGTGACGACACCGGCTGGAAGCCCATCGAGATCGACGGCATTGCGCGCGTCACGCGCTGCGACTGCTGGCGCGCGCGTGCCGCCGACGTCATGCTCGGGGCCGCGCGTATTCCGCGCCGTTACCAGCACTGCGATCTGGACGCGTTCGTCATTTACCCGAACGAGCGCCTGCTGAACGCCGTGAAGCGGGCCCGCCGGTTCGCCGAGGAATTTCCGGTCGTGGACAAGGGGCTGTTCTTCGTCGGTCCCCCGGGCATCGGGAAGACGCACCTCGCCGTCGCGGTGCTGCGCAAGGTGATCCAGACGCGCGGCGCACGGGGCCTGTTCTACGACACGCGCGATCTGTTGAAGGTCATCCGCAGCACCTACGACCCCGTGGTCAAGACGACCGAGCTGCAGGTGCTCGAGCCGGTGATGAAGGCCGACCTGCTGGTGCTGGACGATCTGGGCGCCGAAAAGCCGTCCGAGTGGGTGGGCGAGACCCTCAACCTCATCGTGAACACGCGGTACAACGAGAAGCGCGCCACGATCTTCACGACGAACTACGAAGAGAAGGAAGACAGCACCGAGCCGGACTCCCTGCTGGCCCGTGTTGGCTTCCGGATGCACTCGCGGCTGTACGAGATGTGTGATTTCCTGGAGTTCGAGGGTGCGGACTACCGCCACGCGCCGCCCAACTCGGGCGCCGACGAGCTGCTGGCGCTCTGGAAGACCCTGAAACGCCCCGGCAAGCTCCCCACCCGCAGCGGCGGCCCCGTCCGCGCCCAGGCCCGCGAGTCGCGGGGCCGTGCCGACCTCCGGTGGAGCGGCGGGAAGGCGGGGTCGTAGCATTGAATATTGACGATTGACGATTGACGATTGACGATTGACGATTGGCAATTCCGCAATTCCGCATTCCGCAATCCGCAATCCGCAATCCGCAATCCGCAATCCGCAATCCGCAATCAATGATTCAATGATCAATCGTCAATCATCAATCGTCAATGGCTCGGGCCTGTATCTGCACGTCCCGTTCTGCAGCCACATCTGCAACTACTGCAACTTCAACCGCGGGCTGTTCGACGCCGCGCTGAAGGCCCGGTACGTCGAGGCGCTGACCGCCGAGATCCGGCGCGCCGGCGACGGGACGGCGGCCGAGACCATCTTCTTCGGCGGCGGGACGCCCTCGCTGCTGGAGCCCGAGGAGATCGGCGGCCTCATCGACGCGTGCCGCGAGGCGTTTGCCCTGGATCCCGACGCCGAGATCACGCTCGAGACCAATCCCGAGACGGTCACCGTCGAGCGGATGCGCGCGTTCCGCGAGGCCGGCGTCAACCGCGTCAGTCTCGGCGTCCAGTCGCTGCACGACCGCGAGCTGGCACGGCTGGGACGCCAGCACAGCGCGGAGCGCGCGCGCGAGGCGCTGGCGCAGACGCGCGAGGCCGGCATCGGCAACACGAGCCTCGACCTGATGCTCTGGCTGCCAGGGCAGGCGATCGCGGACTGGCAGGCGACCGTCGAAGGCCTCATCGCCCTGGCCCCCGATCACGCGTCGCTCTACCTTCTCGAGCTCTACCCGAACGCGCCGCTGCGCGAGGAGATGGCGCGCCGGCAGTGGTCGCTCGCGCCAGACGACGATGCGGCGGACATGTACGAATGGGCCATGGCGCGGCTCGAGGACGCGGGCCTCGGCCAGTACCGAGATCTCGAACGTGTCGCGGCCCGGGACGGAGTCGCGCCACAACCTGAAGTACTGGCAGGACGGCGAGTGGGTCGGCTTCGGCTGCGGCGCGCACTCGACCCGCGGCGCGGCACGCTGGAAGAACATCGCGAGCACGACCGAGTACATCACGATCGTCGAGGACGGGCGCTCGCCGGCCATCGATCGCCGCGAGCGGAGCGACCGGGAACGGCTGGAAGACGCGCTGTTCACGGGCCTTCGGCTGACGGCCGGCGTCGATCTCGACGCGGTCGGCGCCCGCTACGGGCTCGACGCGTGGGCGCTCTTCGGCGACGCGCTCGCGCCGCACCAGCGCGCGGGCCGGCTCGAGATCGACGGGCACCGGGCGCGCCTCACGCGCGCGGGCATGCTCGTCGCCAACGACGTCATGGCGGTGTTCGTGTAGGGCTGCGCAGTGCTCAGTTTTCAGTTTTCAGTTCTCAGTTCTCAGTGATAACTGAGGACTGACAACTGAGGACTGACAACTGATGACTGACGATTGACATCGAAACGCATTCGCTGCGTACGGTAGAGTGTTGCGTTGTCCTGAGGAGGAACGGCCCATGAGAGGACCCGAGCGGCGGCCGGCACGTGCCTGCCGCACCGTGACCGCGGCGGCGCTGCTCGCCGCAGGTCTCGCCGTGACGACCCCCGCCGCCGCACAGGATCCCGGGCAGCAGCCCGCGCCACCACCCGGTCAGCAGCCGACGCCTTCGGCGCCGCCTGCCGGACAGACGCCCCCGGCAGGGCAGGCGCCGCCCGCGCAGACGAACCCGTTCATGTTCGGCAGCGATGCCGCGATGCTCACCTTCTTCATCAAGCCGGACAAGGCCGCCGACTTCGAGAAGGTGATGGCCAAGCTCCACGAAGCCCTGGCCAAGAGCGACAAGCCGGAGCGCCGGCAGCAGGCGGCGGGCTGGAAGCTGTACAAGGCCGCCGAGGCGGGCCCCAGCGGCACCGTGCTGTACGTGAACATCATCTCGCCGGTGCTCAAGGGCGCCGACTACACCATCTCCAAGATCCTGGCCGAGGCGTATCCCCAGGACGTGCAGCAGCTCTTCCCGCTCTATCGCGACGCCTTTGCCGGACTGAGCCGGGCCGAGCTGAACCTGATCGAGGATTTCAGCGGGCCGCCCAAGCCGGAGCCGACGCCGATGGCCCAGTAGGAGAATGGGAGGATGGGAGGGTCCTCCTAGAACGCCAGATTCAGGCCCACCGTAAACCGCTGCGGCGTGGGGTAGAACGCGTTGCTGCCAAGCTTGAAGACGCGATAGTCCAGCCGCAGGCGCAGCGGACCCGCCAGGCCGATCTTCGCGCCGCCTCCGACGTTGGTCGCCGCGCCGGTCGTCTGGACGTCCAGCGACTCGAAGCGCTCCCGGAAATACCCGCCGCCGATGGTGACGTACAGTTGCGTGCGCGGGACGACGCCGCGCGGCGTCTGCACGAGCACGTTGAACATCCCCGTGCGCAGCGACGGCGCGCACGTCGCCGTGCCGGTGACGCAGTCGTTGTCGGCGTGCGCCTGTGCGTACTCGATCTCGAACCCGAGAACGAGCACGCCGGAGCCGACCGCGACGCCGGTGGTGGCGCGGCTGGAGGGCGAGCCCTGCAGCCCCACGAAGGCGGTGAGGTCCGCGCGCGCCGGGAGCGCGGCGACCGCGACGAAGGCGAGCGCGAGGGTGAGCCGGGAGAGCAGTCGCATCCGGTCCGAGTCGTCCCTTCCGGGGCCGGGATGGCCCGCGCCCCAATGATATGATCGCACGGAGCGGCCGGTCCTGATTCGCACGAGACACTCCACTCTGGGCCCGACGTGGACTTCCACCTCACAGACGAGCAGCAGCTCCTGCGCCAGGCCGTGCGCGAGTTTGCCGAGGCCGAGATCCGCCCGCACGTGCGCGCATGGGACGAGGCCCAGCATTTTCCGGCCGAGCTCCTGCCGAAGCTGGCGGCCCTCGGCGTCATGGGCGTGCAGGTGCCCGAGCAGTACGGCGGCGCCGGCATGACGGCGATCGACTACTGCATCTGCCTCGAGGAGCTCTCGCGCGTGGACCCCTCCGTGGCCCTGTCGGTGGCCGCGCACAACGGCCTCGGGCCCGCGCACATTGCCATGTTCGGGACCGAGGCACAGAAGCAGCGCTGGCTCGCGCCGCTGGCGCGGGGCGAGCAGCTGGGAGCCTGGGCCCTCACCGAGCCGGGCGCCGGCAGCGATGCCGGCAGCACGCGCACGACGGCGGTGCGGGACGGCGACGCCTGGGTGCTGAACGGCACCAAGACCTTCATCACGCACGGGGCCAGCGCCGATGTCCTCGTGGTGATGGCGTCCACCGACCGCGCGCGCGGCACCAAGGGCATTTCCGCCTTCATCGTCGAGCGCGGCACTCCGGGCCTGCTCGCGGGCCGCAAGGAGGACAAGCTCGGGATGCGCGCCAGCGAGACCAGCGAGGTCCGGTTGGAACAGTGCCGGATCCCGCTCGACCGGCTGCTCGGAGAGGAGGGGCAGGGCTTCATCCAGGCGCTGCAGGTGCTCGACGCCGGGCGTATCGGGATTGCGGCGCTCTCGGTCGGACTGGCGCAGGGTGCGTTCGAGGCCGCCCGCCAGTACGCGATCGGCCGCCGGCAGTTCGGGCAGCCCATTGCCTCGTTCCAGGCGATCCAGTGGAAGCTCGCCGACATGGCGACCCGGATCGAGGCGGCCCGCCTGCTGACGTTTCGCGCGGCCCACCTGAAGGATCGCCGCCGGCGCACCACGCGCGAGTCGGCCATGGCCAAGCTGTTCGCGAGCGAGGTGGCCGTGCGCGTGGCCGACGAGTCGGTCCAGATTCACGGCGGATACGGCTTCGTCAAGGACTACCCGGCCGAGAAGTTCTTCCGGGACGTCAAGCTCACCACGATCGGCGAAGGCACCAGCGAGGTTCAGCGCGTGGTCATCGCCCGGCAGCTCCTCGCCTGACCTGTGTCCACACCTGCACCCCTGGCCGAACGCGTCTGCGCCGGCGATCGGAAGGCCCTGGCGCGGGCGCTGTCGCTCGTCGAGGATCGGTCAGCCGCCGGCCAGGCGCTGGTCGCGGCCCTCTACCCGCATGCCGGGCACGCGTGGACGCTCGGCGTGACCGGCCCGCCGGGAGCCGGCAAGAGCACGCTGGTGGACCGCGTGGCCGCCGCGCTGCGCGCCCGCGGGCAGTCGGTCGGCATTCTCGCCGTGGACCCGACCAGCCCGTTCACCGGCGGGGCCGTGCTCGGCGACCGCGTCCGCATGCAGGGACACGCCGCCGACGAGGGCGTCTTCATCCGCAGCATGGCCACCCGTGGCCACCTGGGCGGCCTGTCGCGCGCCACGGCCGACGCCGCGGTCGTGCTCGACGCCGCCGGATACAACTGTGTCATCATCGAGACCGTTGGCGTCGGCCAGGCCGAGGTTGACATCGCCCGCACCGCCGACGTCTGCATCGTCACGCTCGTCCCGGGCACCGGCGATGACGTGCAGGCGCTGAAAGCGGGCATCCTCGAGGTCGCCGACGTCTTCGCCGTGAACAAGGCCGATAGAGACGGCGCGGACCGGCTGGCCGGATCGATCGAGGCCATGCTCGGCCTCTCCGAGGCGCACGCGGCGTGGGTCCCTCCGGTGATCAAGACCGAAGCCACGCGCGGCACGGGCGTGGACGCGCTCCTGGCGGCGGTCGATGCTTTCCGCGAGACACAGGCTGCGCGCATTGACGCACGCCGGCGCGAGCGCAGCGGCCACCGGCTGCGGAGCCTGCTGACCGCCGCCGTGCTCGACCGCCTCGACCGCGTGCTCGCCCCCGGCGAGCTCGACGCGATCGTCGAGCGGCTCACGCGCCGGTCCACCGATCCGTACACCGCCGCGGCGGCGCTGATCGACCGCGTCTGCGGTCCGGGAGACCGTGCATGAAGGCGACGCTCGACCACATCGGCATTGCCGTCGGGGGGCTGGACGAGGCGCTGGCGTTCTACCGGGACGCGTTGGGCCTCGAAGTCTCGACGGTGCACGAGGTGCCCGGCGACCGGGTCCGCACCGTGTTCGTGCCCGTCGGCGAATCCTCGCTGGAATTGCTCGAGGCGACCGAGCCCGGATCGGCCATCGCGGCATTCGTCGGCCGCCGCGGGCCCGGACTGCATCACATCACGCTGGCGGTCGAGGACCTGACGGCGGCTCTGACCCAGCTCAAGGCACGCGGCGTCCGCCTCATCGACGACGTGCCGCGGCCCGGCGCGGACGGCTCGCGCGTGGCGTTCGTCCATCCGTCGGCCACGGGCGGCGTGCTGCTCGAGCTGAAAGAACGTCGGTCGGAGGCCGGAGCGTCGCGATGACCATCTCGCGCCTGCGTCTCGGCCGGCTCGAGCTCGTGCCCGTCCTCGACGGGTACTTCGCGCTCGACGGCGGCGCGATGTTCGGCGTGGTTCCGAAGCCGCTGTGGGAGAAGGTAGCCACGCCCGACCCGCGCAACCGGATCCGGCTGGCGATGCGCGCCTGGCTGGTGCTGGGCGGGGAGCATCCGATCCTGATCGACGCCGGCGCCGGCGACAAGGTCGATGCGAAGGCCGCGGATATCTACGGGTTCGATCGGGAGCGTCACCTCGACCACTCGCTCGCCGCAGCCGGCGTCGCGCCGGCCGAGATCGGGCGGGTCGTCGGCTCGCACCTGCACTTCGATCACGCCGGCGGCTTCACGGCGCGCGCGAGCGACGGGCGCGTGGTGCCGCGCTTTCCGCACGCGCGCTACTCGATTCGCCGCGGCGAGTTCGACGATGCCACCCACCCGCACGAGCGCAATCGCGCGAGCTACTTCGCCGAGAACTACGTGCCGCTCACCGAGGCCGGGGTCGTGGACTTCGTGGAGGCGGACGGGGAGGTGGCGCCCGGCCTGCGCGTCCGCCGGACCGGCGGCCACACGATGCACCACCAGATCGTGGAGATCGAGTCGGAGGGGCGCGTGGCCATCTTCGCGGCCGATCTGCTGCCGACGGCTGCGCACGTGCCGCTCCCCTACATCATGGGCTACGACCTGTATCCGATGGATACCCTGGGCTTCAAACGCGAGTTCCTGCGCGAAGCCGCCGACCGGGAGTACCTGATCCTGTTCGAGCACGACCCGACGATCGCGGCCGGCTACGTGCGGGAGGTCGATGGCAGGATTCGCGTCGAGCGGGCGATGTAACATCTGGGGATCTGGGGATCTGGGGATCTGGGGATCTGGGGATCTGGGGATCTGGGGATGTCTGGGGATCTGGGGGTCTGGGGGTCTGGGGATCTGGGCTGGGGAGAGGGCGTAGATGCAGGCAGAGATAGGCATCATTGGCGGCAGCGGGCTGTACGACATGGCCGAGCTGACCGACCGCCGGGAAGCGGTGATCGAGACGCCGTTCGGCGCGCCGTCGGGTCCGTACGTGCTCGGGATGCTCAGGGGACGCGCGGTGGCGTTTCTGGCGCGCCACGGGGCGGGCCATCGCATCAGCCCGTCGGAGTTGAACTTCCGGGCGAATATCTTCGGGATGAAGCAGCTCGGCGTCGGGTCGATCCTGTCGGCCAGCGCGGTCGGCAGCCTCAAAGAGAATCTCAAGCCGCTCGACATCGTCGTTCCCGACCAGTTCATCGATCGGACGCGCGGGCGGATCAGCACGTTCTTCGGCCGCGGACTGGTGGCGCACATCGCGTTCGCACACCCCATCTGCGGCACGCTGGCGGCCGTGGCCGCCGACGCCGGCAGCCGCGTGGGCGCCACCGTGCATCGCGGCGGGACCTACGTGTGCATGGAAGGCCCGCAGTTCTCGACACTGGCCGAGTCGCGGCTCTATCGGTCGTGGGGGGCCGACGTGATCGGCATGACGAACCTGCAGGAGGCCAAGCTGGCCCGCGAGGCGGAGATCTGTTACACGACGATTGCGCTCGTGACCGACTTCGACTGCTGGCACCCCGACCACGACGCGGTGACCGTCGAGATGGTGGTCGCCACGCTGCTGCAGAACGCGAAGACGGCGCAGCAGCTCATCGCCGACGCCGTCGAGCGGGTGCCGGCCGAGCGGGCCTGCGCGTGCGCCCGCGCGCTCGCGTCGGCCATCATCACGCGCCCGGAGGCGATCCCGGAGACGGTGAAGCGCGAGCTGGCGCCCATCATCGGGAAGTACATCCAATGAGCGTCATCGTCACCGGATCGATTGCCTTCGACTACCTGATGTCGTTCCCCGGCAAGTTCACCGCGCACCTGCTGCCCGAGCACGTGCAGCGCGTCAGCCTGAGCTTCCTGGTGGACTCGATGGACAAGCGGCGCGGCGGCTGCGGCCCGAACATCGCCTACACCCTCGCCCTCCTCGGCGAGCGGCCGCGGCTGATGGCGACGGCCGGCCAGGATTTCGGCGAGTACCGGCAGTGGCTCGAAGCCGCCGGCGTCGACACCGCGCTCGTGAAGGACGTGCCCGGCAAGTTCACCGCGTCGTTCTTCTGCAGCACGGACGAGGACAACAACCAGATCGCGTCCTTCTACACGGGCGCGATGGCCAACGCCGGCGAGCTGTCGTTTCGCACCGCGGGCCGGGTCTCGCTGGCCATCATCTCCCCGAACGACCCCGGTGCGATGCTGCAGTACGCGGAGGAGTGCCGGACGCTCGGCATCCGGTACATCTTCGATCCCGGCCAGCAGTGCGCGCGGATGTCGGGTGACGAGCTCCGGGACGGGCTCTCCGGCGCCTCGTTCCTCATCCTGAACGACTACGAGCTCGAGATCCTCCGCGAGAAGACGGGGCTCGACGAGGGGGCGCTGATCGAGCGGAGCGGCACGCTGATCGTCACCCGCGGCGAGCACGGCTCGTCGCTGCTGAGCGCCGACGGGCGAACCGACGTGCCTGCCGTCCGGCCGCACCGCATCGAGGACCCCACCGGCGTCGGCGACGCGTTCCGCGGTGGCCTGATGACGGGGCTCGTGAGAGGCGCCGACCTCGAAACGTGCGCCCGGCTCGGCAGTGTCGCGGCCACCTACGCGCTCGAGCATCTTGGCGGCATGAGCCACGCCTACACGCCGGCCGAGTTCGCCGGGCGGTTCGAGGAGCACTTCGGGGTACACGAAGTGTTGAAGTAGGGAACACAAAGGACACAAAGGACACGAAGGACACGAAGGACACGAAGGACACGAAGGACACGAAGGACACGAAGGACACGAAGGACACGCACCGGGCGGGCGGGCGGTGGGCGAGCGCTTCTGGCGCACCACGGGGCAGGACGCCCAGGTGGCGCTGGCGGCCGGCCTGGGCGTCGACGCCGTGGTCCTGAACACGATCCCCTTTACATAGGCCTCGAGAGATCACAGGATTTCGGGCAGGATCCTGCCGCCAGATGCTTGCCCTGCTCGGCCTCGCCACCGTCCTCGCCGTCGTCCTGCTGATCATGAGCCGGCTGACGTCGCCGCTCGTGGCGCTGATTGCCGCGCCGGTGGCGGGTGCGCTCGTCGGCGGATTCGGGCCGAGCCTCGGTGCCTACGTGGTCGCTGGGCTCCGGCAGACCGCGCCCGTCGCCGCGATGTTCGTCTTCGCGATCCTCTACTTTGGCGTCATGACCGACGCCGGCCTGCTGGACCCCGTCGTCGATCGCATTCTGGCGGTCGTCGGCATGCAGCCGCGGCGCATCGTGATCGGCACGGCCCTCCTGGCGCTGCTGGTCCACCTCGACGGATCGGGCGCCGTCACGTTCCTGGTCACGATTCCGACGCTCCTGCCGCTGTACGACCGGCTCCGGATGGACAGACGCGTCCTCGCGTGCGTCGCATCCATGGCGGCCGGCGTGAACTTCCTGCCGTGGACCGGCCCGATGCTCCGCGCCTCGGCGGCCCTGCACATCCCGACCGCGGACCTCTTTCGGCCGTTGATTCCCGTGCAGGCCGTCGGAATCGCCTTCGTGTTCGGGACCGCATGGTGGCTGGGTGGGCGCGAGGCGCGCCGGGTCGCCGCGTTGCCGGAGGCGCCGGTCGAGGGCGCTGTCACGCGGTCCCTGTCGGATGAGGCGCGCGCCCTGCGGCGGCCGCATCTGTTCTGGGCCAATCTCGGCCTGACCGTGTGTCTGATGGCGGGCATGATCAGCGGCAGCGTCGACGCGGCGCTCGCCTTCATGATCGGCACGGCCGTCGCGCTCCTGCTCAACTACCGCAATGCGGACGCGCAGCGGCTGCGCGTCGACGCGCATGCCCGGGCTGCAATCATGATGGCGGCCATTCTGTTGGCGGCCGGAGCGTTCACCGGCATCATGAGCGGCTCGGGTATGTTGAGCGCCATGGCGCAGGCCGCCGTCCGGTCGATCCCGGCGTCGATGGCCCGCCACATCCCGGTGGCGCTCGGCCTGGCGTCGATGCCGCTCAGCCTGCTGTTCGATCCGGACTCGTTCTATCTCGGGGCACTTCCGGTCATCGCGGAGATCGGCAAGACGCTCGGCGTGCCGCCCATCCAGGTTGGCCAGGCCGCCCTGCTGGGCCAGATGACGACCGGGTTCCCGGTCAGCCCGCTCACGCCGGCGACGTTCCTCCTGGTCGGCCTCGCCGGCATCGATCTGGCCGCGCACCAGCGGTACACGGCCCCGCTCCTGTTTGCCGCCTCGATTCTCATGACGATCGCCTGCGTGCTGCTGGGTGTCTTCCCGCTATGAAGACGATCCGCATCGGTTGTGGCGCCGGCTACTCGGGCGATCGGATCGAGCCGGCGGTCGAGCTCGCGACCCGGGGCGATCTCGACTATCTCGTGTTCGAGTGCCTCGCCGAGCGGACGATCGGAATCGCGCAAGAGGCGAAGGCGAAGGATCCGGCGGCCGGCTACGACCCGCTGCTGCTCGAGCGGATGGCCGCGGTGCTGCCGGCGTGTGCGGAGCGGGGAATCCGCATCCTCACGAACATGGGCGCCGCCAACCCGGCGGCAGCGGCGTCGGCGGTCTGCGAGCTGGCGCGATCGCTCGGCCACGGCGGGCTCACGGTCGCCGCCGTGACCGGTGACGACGTGCTGGAGGTCGTGCGCCGCGGATCGTTTGCGATCGACGAATCGGGCGAGCCGGCCGGCCGGCTGGGCGACCGCCTCGTCTCGGCCAACGCGTACCTGGGCGCCGAACCGCTCGTCGAGGCGCTCTCCGTGGGCGCGGACGTCATCATCGCCGGTCGTGTGGCCGACCCGTCCCTCTTCGTCGCGCCGCCGGCCTTCGAGTTCGGCTGGTCGATGAGCGACTGGCCCCGCCTCGGACGCGGCACGCTCGCCGGGCACCTCCTCGAGTGCGGAGGCCAGGTCACGGGCGGCTACTTTGCCGACCCGGGTGTCGCTGACGTCGGCGGGCTGGCGCGCCTCGGATTCCCGCTCGCGGAGCTCGACGAGAGTGGCGACGTTGTGATCACCAAGGTGGCGGGCTCGGGCGGCGCCGTTACCGTCGCGACCTGCACGGAGCAGTTGCTCTACGAGATTCAGGACCCGTCGGCGTACCTGACGCCGGACGTCACCGCCGACTTCAGCCGGGTGGAGGTCGCCCAGCTCGGTCCCGACCGCGTCCGGGCCACCGGTGCCGGCGGGCGGCCTCGGCCGGAGATGCTGAAGGTGTCGCTCGGATACCGTGACGGGTTCATCGGCGAAGGCCAGATCTCCTATGCGGGTCCCGGCGCCCTCGAGCGGGGCCGTCTGGCGCTCGCCATTGTCGAGGAGCGATTCCGGCTGATCGGGCTGGCGGCGGACAGCGCACGCTTCGACTTGATCGGTGTCAACGCCCTGGCCGGCACCTTGGCGCCCGCGCCGTCAGCGCCGCCCGAAGTGCGCGCCAGAGTCGTCGCGCACACCGCCACGCTGAGGGACGCGGCGCGGGTCGGCAACGAGGTCGAGGCGCTGTACACGAACGGCCCGGCGGGCGGCGGAGGAGTGACCAGGTCGGTGCGTGACGTCCTGGCGATCGTGTCGACTTTCATCCCGCGCGACCTGGCGACGGCGCGCGTCGCGTACGAGCGAGCCTGACATGATCCTCCGACAGATCGCGCACGGCCGCGCGGGTGACAAGGGCACCGTCATCAACATCTCGGTGATTGCGCGGGACAGGCGGGACTTCCCGCTGATCGCGCGCGTCGTGACCGCTGACCGGGTCCGCGAGCATCTGGCGGGCGTGGTCGAGGCAACCGTCGTGCGCTACGACCTGCCCTCTGTCGGCGCCCTCAACTTCGTCCTGTCACGCGCACCCGGTCACAGCGTCACGCGCTCGCTGGCCCTCGATGCCCACGGGAAGTCGCTGAGCTCGGTGCTGCTGAGCATGGAGATCCCCGACCGCGAAGGGAGTGGCTGATGCCGAGGCGACGGTTGGCACTGCGCGCCGCCATGCTCATTGCGCTTCCGCTCGCCGTGGGTGCCCGAACCGCCAGCGCGCAAGTGACGCAGCTGGAAATCCTGTCACGCGAGCCCGGCAGGACTGCTCCCGGCGCGGCCGGCCCGTACGAGATCCTCCGCGGTCGCATCCACGGTGAGGTCGATCCCGACGACGCGCACAACGCGATCATTCAGGACCTGGCCCTCGCGCCCCGGAACGCGCGCGGGCGCGTGGAGTACGTCGCGACGTTCGCGCTCGCCAGGCCCGTGGACCTGTCCAGGGGTTCCGGTGTCCTCATGTACTCAGTCGTCAATCGCGGGAACGGAAGCGTGGACACGGATCCGGACGGCCATGTCTGGCTGGTCAGCGGCTGGCAGGGCGACGTCGTCGCCACGGCCAGCAACCAGACGATTCAGGTGCCGGTGGCCCGGAATGCGGATGACTCGCCCATCACCGGTCCCGTCATCGCCCGGTTCGTCAACGTGCCGGCCGGCAGCAGCACGATGCCGATTCATCTCGGGTCGATCGGCGGCTCACCGCCGCCGTATCCGCCAGCCTCGCTCGACGAGGCGCAGGCCAGACTGGTGTCGGTGGCGAGCGAGAACGCGCGCGGAGAGCAGTCCGGTGTGACGGCGATTCCGCGCGCCTCCTGGGCATTCGCCGATTGCCGGACGCGCCCGTTCCCCGGCACGCCGGACCCGACGCAGCTCTGTCTCGAGGACGGCTTCGATCCCGACCGGTTGTACGAGGTGACCTACATGGCCCGGGATCCGCTCGTGTTCGGGATCGGCCTTGCCGCCACCCGCGACATCGTGTCGTTCTTCCGCCACGGGACGATGGACGGCATCGGGACGCCGAACCCGGTGGCCGGAGCGATCGCCCATGTGGTGGCGATCGGCAACTCGCAGTCCGGCAACTTCATCAAGACGTTCATTCACCTCGGGTTCAACGGGGACCTCGAGGGCCGGAGGGTCTGGGACGGCGCGTTTCCGAGAATCGCCGCGCGCCAGACGCCCATTGACTTCCGCTTCGCCTTGCCCGGCGGCGCCGCGACGCTGTACGAGCCGGGCAGCGAGCCCGTGCTGTGGTGGAGCCGCTATGACGACACCGTTCGCGGCCGATCCGCGGCAAGCCTGCTCGATCGCTGCGCCGCCACGCATACGTGCCCGAAGATCATCGAGGCGTTCGGATCGACCGAGTTCTGGGGCTTGCGGATGTCGCCCGGCCTGATCGGCACCGACGCCCGCCGCGACCTGCCGCTGCCCGACAATGTCCGCCGCTACTACTACCCGGGGACGACGCACGGTGGCGGCCGGGGCGGCTTCAACCTGGAGGCGGGCCCGAGCCAGGGCGGATGCGTGCTCCCGGGCAACCCCAATCCGGAGTTCGACACGACCCGCGCGCTGACCGCCGATCTGGTCGAGTGGGTCACCAAAGGCGTCGCGCCACCGGCCAGCCGCTACCCGTTGCTCGCGCGCGGCGAGCTGATGCCGGCGACCATGGCCGCCAAGGGCCTCCCGAAAATCCACGGGCTCCCGGACGCGGCAGCGGCGCTCAACCCGGTGCTCGACTACGACTTCGGCCCCGGCTTTCACGCAAACGACATGACCGGTGCGATCGGCCTCGAGCCTCCGCGGATCGTGCAGGTGATTCCGACCTACGTTCCACGAGTGAACGCCGACGGCAACGAGACCTCGGGTGTGCCGTCGGTGCTGCTCCAGTCGCCGCTTGGCACGTACCTCGGCTGGAACATCGTGGCGTCCGGGTTCTACAAGGGCCAGGGCTGCGGCTTCATCGGGGGGTACGTTCCGTTTGCCAGGACCGTGGCCGAGCGGCTGAAGGCGGCCGACCCGCGACCCTCCGTCGAAGAGCGCTACGGCACTCTGGAGGGATACGTGTGCGCCGTGCAACGCGGCGCGAAGCGCGCCGTCGCGGATCGGTTTCTTCTCCAGGACGATGCCGACCGGCTGATCGACGAGGCGTCCAGGAGCCAGGTCCTGCCGGCCGATGCGGTCAGCACCGCGGCGGATCGCGCGATTGCGCGGCGGCTCTGCGAGGCGAACTAGCTCAGTGTCGAGACCAGGTGCTGGTACGAGACGCGCGCGGCGGCCAGCGAGTCGCCCCACGCGGCGGCGTTGTCCTGCTCGACGGCGAAGTGCTTCAGGCCGGCAACCTGCGCCTCCGCGAACACCGGCTTCCAGTCGATCTGGCCGATGCCGACCGGCACGAACGACGTGCTGCCGACCCTGGCACTGGGACCGAGCGCCGGGTTCACCGTCTTCAGTCCGAACACGTCCTTCACATGCCAGAGCTCGAAGCGGCCCGGGTGAGCCTTGAACTGCGCGATCGGATCGATTCCGGCGACGTACGCCCAGCCGACGTCGAGCTGCATCGTGACGAGCGCAGGATCGGTCTCCTCGACGATGACGTCGAAGGTGGTGCGCGGGCTGTCGGCCAGCGTTTCGAATTCGGTGACGTGGTTGTGCACCAGGATCTTCATCCCGAACTTCTGCGCGATCCTCCCGTCCTCGTTCAACTGCGCGGCCCGGCGCTTGACGGCGTCCAGCGATCGCGACGGCTGCGGTGCGCCACCCGCCGGTGCCGGCCGTGCGATCTCCGTGTACTCGAGGCCCATGACCTGGAAGCCCTCGAGCATCCGCTCCAGATCGGCGCCCTCGCCGCGCGCGGGCGCATGCGTGCTCGGCATCGTGAGCCCGCACCGGTCCAGCATCGCGCGAAATTCTTTCGGCGACATGTTGTTGTAGCTCGTCGCTTCGACTTCCGTGTACCCAATTGCCGCGACCTTGGCGAGCGTGCCTTCGTAGTCGGCTGTCAGCAGGTCGCGCACGGTGTACAGCTCGAGTCCCATGCGCGACTTCCACGACACGGCGGCCGCCGGCTGTCGCGCGGCCAGTGGCGTCAGACGGCCTGCCACCATCGCCGCCGCGCCGCCCACGGTCGCGTCACGAAGGAACTGTCGGCGTGTCCTCATCATCACGGAGAGGCCTTTCGCGATGTCCGATCGAGGACGATACCACGCGGCGGCGGCGTCCCCTTCCCCTCATCAAGACTTGGTGCGCAGGTATTCGGGCGTGTCGGACTGGTAGAGCGCCTTGTACAGCCGGGCGATCTCCGGATCGTTGGTCAGGGCGTCGAGGTGTGTCCCAGTGGTGGCCCGGATACTGAAGGGTGGTGTGAGCTCGTCCACAACCGCGGCCAGCTCGCGCCGAACCGCGGGAAGGTCGCCGAGCCCCACGTGAATGGCGAGCTTGGTGAACGCGGGGACGAACTCGCCCCGGCTGGCACGCTCATCGAGTTCGTCCAACAGTCGCTGCGCGTCCTCGACGCGCCCGGCCCGCGCGTACCCCAACCCCATGGCCCCGACGAAGATCGGCGCCCGCGAGAGGGCCAGCGCGCGCTCGAGACGCGCGATGGCTTCCTCGTGTCGATTCTGCTCGGACAGCGCGAGCCCGAGGATCCACAGTCCCAGCATGAAATCAGCCTGGAGCTCGAGCGAACGGCGAGCGGCCTGCTCGGCCTCGGCTGAGAGTCCAAGCGCGTGGAACGCGGAGGCGGCGAGCCCGTGGGTCAAGGACGCCAGTGGATCGAGCTCCCTGGACTGGTCCAGGTGCCGGCGCACGGCGTCTGCCTGCGCGATCATCGCGAAAAAACAGCCCATGTAGCCCTGGGCCAGCGCGCTCCTGGGGTTGATCTCGATGGCGCGCTGGAAGTGAGGACCGGCGTCGCGCCACTGTCGCTCGCAATAGAAGGCGCAGAACCCCTGCGAGAAGTTGGCTTCGGCGAGCGAGGGGTCGAGGGCCATCGCGCGTGCCGCCGCCTTCTTGCCGGGCGGATTGCCCTCCTCTGCTGAAATCCAGCCGTACACGCGCAGAATCCCATAACAGTCGGCGAGCCCGGCATAGGCGAGGGCGTACTCCGCGTCCAGGGCGATGGCCTGCTGGAAGCAGGTGATGGCCACGCGGACGGCTGGCGGCGTGCGCTGGTGCCAGTAGTGCCGGCCCTTGAGATACAGCTCGTATGCCTCGAGGTTGTCGGTCGGGCGGCGGACCGGCGCGCCCGCGTGTCCATGGGCCATGAGCGCCGGCACCAGTGCCTTGACGATTGACGCCACGATCTCGTCCTGAATCGCGAACACGTCCGCCATCTCGCGGTCGTAGCGCTCGGACCACAGTTGGTAGCCGGTGGTCACGCTGACGAGCTGCGCAGTGACCCGGAGCGTGTTGCCGGCCCGGCGCACGCTCCCCTCCAGCACGAACGCGACGTTCAGGTCCTCTCCGATCCGGCGGATGTCCAGCTCGCTCCCTCGGAACCGGAAGGCCGACGTGCGGGATGCCACCTGGAGATCGCGCGCGGCGGTCAGTGCGTTGATCAGGTCCTCGGACAGGCCGTCGCTGAAGTACTGGTTGTCGGCGTCTCCGCTGAGGTTGATGAACGGCAGAACCGCAAGTGACTTCTCGGCTGCAGTGGGCGCCACGTCGTGCACCTCGCCGAGCGAGGTGATGAATTGCACGCCGCTCTCATAGCGATCCACCGGTGACCGTGCCATGGCCTTCTGCACCACGCGGGCCACCGACCGGGAGACGCCGTCCCTCAGGGTGGACAGGTCGGCAGGCGTCTGCGAGAGGCGCTTGGCGATGACCGCCTGGATCGTGGCGCCGGTGAACGGCTGCTCCCCGGCCAGCATCTCGTAGAGCACGCAGCCCAGGCTGTAGATGTCGCTTCGCGCGTCGACCGGATCGCCCGAGGCCTGCTCCGGGCTCATGTAGGCCGGCGTCCCCATGCTGGTACCGGCTTCGGTGACGGCCGCGGTCGCGCCGTCGGCGGCGGAGAGCGCCTTGCCGATGCCGAAGTCGGCCACGAGCGCGTGGCCGTCCTGGATCATGATGTTCTCGGGCTTGATGTCGCGGTGGACAACACCGTGCCGGTGCGCGTAGTCGAGCGCGCCCGCCACTTCGGTGGCGAAGCGCACCGCTTCGTCCACCGGGAGCTGACGGGCCTCGGTGATCCGGTCGCGCAGGGAGCGGCCCTCGACCCTCGGCATCACGTAATAGAGATGGCCCTCCGCCTCGCCCGAATCGAAGAGGGGCAGGATGTGGGGATGAGACAGGCTGGCCACGAGCTGGATCTCGCGGAGGAACCGGTCGGCTCCCATGGTGCTGGCGAGCTCCGGCCGCATCACTTTCACGGCCACCTCGCGCTCGTGGCGGAGGTCGTGAGCGAGGTAGACCGTGGCCATGCCGCCCTGACCGAGCTTCCGCTCGATCGCGTATCGGCCTGCCAGCGCGGCGCGCAGCCGTTCTTCAGGCGGGGTCAGAGAGGGTTCCAGGGCCATTGCTGGGCTCAATGCTATACCGCCAGAACGCGGCGGACCACTCGCGAGCCGAGGTGCCGTTCACCCCGGCAGCCGCAGGGCCGCCCGCAGCCCGCCGAGCGGGTTGGCCACCGCGCTCGGCGGCTCGTATGCGGTGGACGAAGCGGCGGAGTAGAGGTCGCCATCCATCTGCTGAAGGGCAGATATGAGAACGCCTTCGAGAAACGTGGACGTGATTTGACCGTTGGAGTAGCGCAGCACCAGCAGGTCCACCCTCGTATCACTGAGGGAGGTGGGAGCGCTCAGGGCATTTCGGAAGACCTGCCAGTACCATTCAACGGCCCCGCCGTGCCAGCCTGAATTCCGCTCCTGAATGAATACCAGCGCTTCAGCGTCGCGCCACAGCAGTTGGGTCCCGGCCTCGTAGGTCCACAGCATGTATCTCGTCGAGGCGATGTTCGTAAGAGCTGCGCCTACGACGAAGACAAGAACCGACACCGCCAGTACATGCTTCGGTCTCATACGCATGGCCTTGCCGGCTGGCGAGACGATGCCAGCGACTGACTGTGCTTGCCACGACGGGTTGTTTCAGGCCGCCGATCAGCTGAGTGCGTCGATGTCGGCGAGGTCTTGCGGCCGGCCGGGCGCATCCGGGGCGATGGGCCCGCCACATGCGATAGGCTGATCGCCCATGCAGGCATTCAGAAGAGTCCTCGGTATCACGGCTGTGCTCCTGCTGTCGGGCGCGGGCAGGTTCGGCCACGCTCCACTGCGCGCACAGTCGCCGGAAGCCCAAGGCGTCCTCGTGACGCGCCTCGAGACCGACGCCGCCGCAACGCCGCTCGGTATCGACGACCGCGTGCCGCGACTGAGCTGGATCGTGACCAGCGAGCGCCGCGGCGTGCTGCAGACGGCCTTCCGCGTGCTGGTGGCCTCACGGCCTGACCTGGCCGTGGAGGGCCGCGCCGACGTCTGGGACTCCAGACGAGTCGCCTCCGCCGATCCGTGGGTCGTCTACGGCGGGCCGCCGCTGGCGTCCAGAACCCGCTACTTCTGGACGATCCGGATCTGGGCGGGCGCAGATCTCGTCAGCGACTGGGCGGAGCCCGCCTGGTTCGAGACGGCGCTGCTCGACGCGTCGGACTGGCGCGGCCGGTGGATTGCCGGCCCGGAGCGTGCAGGTCCTCTCACTCAGGCCCAGGGAGGGGCCGACGACGGCCGCATCCGCGCGGCAGGGGAGTTCTGCCGGCCAGTCGGGTGGCTGACGAGCGGGTGGTCGGCAGCCGCCAAGAAGAACAACCAGGGCGAATGCCGCGAGCTCAGGCCGGCGCCCCTGCTGCGACGTGCCTTCACGGTCAGCAAGCCCGTCGCCCGTGCGCGCCTGTACGCCTCAGGTGTCGCCTACGCCGACCTGATGCTCAACGGCCGCTCCACCTCGGCCCGCGAGCTCGAGCCGGCATTCACCAACTACAGCAAGACGGTGGACTACACGACCGACGACGTGACCTCGCTCCTCCGGCCGGGAGAGAACGTGATCGCGGCGGTTCTGGGATCGGGCCAGTACGACGATGCGGCGCGGACGTGGGACTGGGGATGGGAGGAGGCGCAGTGGCGTGGCACGCCGCGGCTGCGGCTCGACCTGCACGTCACCTACGAGGACGGCTCCGAGGACGTGATTGCCTCCGACGGGACGTGGAAGGTCAGCACGGGCGGCCCCACGCGCTTCGACAACTACTACCTGGGCGAGACCTACGACGCGCGGCGGGAGATCCCGGGCTGGAACCAGCCGAAGTTCGACGACTCCTCGTGGACCGCGGCCCGCATGGTCGATGGCCCGACAGGCGTCATGCGCGCCGAGACGCACGAGCCCATCGAAATCGTCGCCACCCGTCCGGCGGGCACCCGGTCCGAGCCGCTGCCGGGGGTGATCGTCTACGACATCGGCCAGAACCTCACCGGGTGGGCGGAGCTGGCCGTAGAGGCTCCGGCCGGCACGCCGATCGAGATCTTCTACTCGGAGAAGCTCGCGAAGGACGGCACGGCGAGCACGGACGGCAACGCCCTGGTGTACGGGCAGCTGCAGACCGACTACTACGTGGCGAAGGAGAAGGGCCGTGAGACGTGGCGGCCGCGGTTCTCGTACAAGGGATTCCGGTACGTGCAGATCAGCGCGCCGAACCGCCAGGCGCTGCCCGGGAGGCGTGACCGCTGAGGTCACCCGCGTGGACGTCGTGCGGTCGAGCGTGCCGGACACGTCGACGTTCGACGCGTCCCAGCCGACACTCGCCCACATTCACCGCAACACGTCGTGGGCGATCCACAGCAACATGCACGGGATCATCACCGACACCCCTGTCTACGAGAAGAACGGCTGGACCGGCGACGCGCAGCTCACCTCGGGCGCCGCGTCGCTGCTCGTGGACACCGAGCGGCTCTACCGCAAGATGTTCCAGGACATGGCCGACGGACAGACCGCGCAGGGCGAAGTCCCGCTCCTGAGCCCGAGCAACCGCAACTACGGCTACGTCGGCAAGCCGGCGTTCAAGCCCGTCGACTGCTGCGGCGCCACGCCGGCCTGGGACGCCTTCTGGTTCGTGCTGCCGTGGGAGAGCTATCGTCGGCACGGCGATATCCGCGCACTGGAGCGCACATGGCCGCTGATGCAGAAGTATCTCGACGACTGGGTTCCGCAGTGGACCGGGAAAGACGGCGACGCCTACGCCTACACGCTGACGTCTGGCCTGGGCGACTGGCTGCCGCCGGAAGGCGTGCCGACGATCAACGCCCTGGTCTCGTCGGCCCTCTACGGGCGCCTGGCCGCGATCGCCGGGGACGTGGCACGCGCGCTGGGTGACACGGCGGCCGCGTCGAAGTACGACGCCCTGCTGGCGAAGATCCGGACCGACTTCAATGCGCGCTTCCTCGGCGCCGACGGCATCTACCGCGAAAAGGCGGACGAGCCGTTCGTGGAGACGGCGCAGATTCTGCCGCTCGCCTTCGACCTCGTCCCCAGGCCTCAGCGTGCGGGAGTGGCCCAGCGCCTGGCCGACGACATCGTGCAGAAGCACGCCGGGCACGCCTATGTCGGCGTGATCGGCGCCACGTACGTCCTGCCGGTCCTGACCGCCACCGGGCACCATGACGTCGCGCTCACCGTCGCAACCCGGACCGACGAGCCGAGCTGGGGCTACTGGACGGACACGCTCGGTTTCACCGCGCTCGGCGAGAGCTGGCCCGCCGACACGCGCTCGCGCAACCACCACTTTTTCGGCGCCATCGTCCAGTGGTTCTATGAAGAGCTGGCGGGCATCCGGCCGCTCGAGCCCGGATACGCGCGAATCGGGTTCGAGCCGCAGATCCCCGCGAGCGGGCTGGACTGGGTGACGGCCTCGTACGACAGCGTCCGGGGGCCCATCGCGACCGCGTGGCGGCGTACGCCGAATGGCCTGGAACTGACCGTCACCATTCCTGCCAACGCCCGCGGCCGCGTCGTCGTGCCGGCCGCTGACACTGGGCTGATCACCGAAGCCGGCTCGGGCCACGCATTGCCTGCCGACCACGCGCCGGGCGTGACCCTGGCGGGGTCGGAGCCGGGCCGCGTGGTGTACGACATCGGATCAGGACACTACGAGTTTCACGTCGCGGCCCAGGCGCAACGGAACGATTAGTCCCGGACCCGCCTCGTGTAGCGCCTTCAGAGCCTGCCGACGGTGCGCGGTGCAGACCTGAAGGTCTGCGCTACAGGTAGCGTTACAGGCGTCACGCGGGCCTCGTGTAGCGCAGGCCTTCAGGCCTGCCAACGGCGCGGACGGTCCGAAGGCCTGCGCGACATGACGTCGCGCGACACGTCAGCTCAGGTGCGCTCCGTGTCAGTCGCCGCCGGCGCCCTTGAACTGGTCGTCTTCGTCGGCGAACAGGACGTTGAAGCTCGTGAGCGATCCGTAGCAGCCGGTGATGTAGCCCTGCAGCTTCGCCTTCACGTCGTCGGGCAGATCCGAGGCGTTCAGCTGCTGCTCCAGGCTGCGGAGCCGGTTTCGCAGCATGACGACCTTGTGGAAGAACGTCTCGATCGGCCAGGTCTTCTCCTGAAGACCCGGCGTTCCGGGCCGGAGCGCCAGCGTGCCGCCGCGCCACTTCTCGGCGGGCGTCACCGGGCTCAGGCCGGTCTCCTCGCGAATGACCCGGCGGAGCAGCAGCTCGAGATCGGCGGTGGGCTCTGAAGACATCGGGGGCGCGGTCCTTTCTCGATCGCTCACCAGCGGGAAGGATTCGCCTGCGGGCCGGGCCTGCCGGGCCGGCCGTTGCGGCGGGGTCGGCCTGGCCTCGGCGCTCGCGCCAGCCGGCGCGATCCTGGGCCCGCCCCGGTAGTTGTGCTCGCTCCGGCAATAGCCGCACATCACCCGCAATGGCGCTCCGGAGCTGTCGGCGGCAATGACCGTATGCAGGCGATCGGTCTTGCACGCGCGACAGTGGTCTTCGAGCAATTCGCCGGCGCGATACGTACGCAATTGGGTCATCAATCTCTGAGTCTCGTGTCTTCGTGCCCTTCGTGTCTCTGGTGTTCCTTCGTGCCCTTCGTACCCTTCGTGTCCTTGGTGTTCCTTCGTGCCCTTCGTGTCCTTCGTGTTCCCTAGAGGCCGGACGCGAGCCGGGTCCGCGCCGCGGCCACGATCTGCCCGTACTTGGCCTGCGCGAGATTCCACTCGGTCTCGAGCATCGACTGGCGCGCATCGGAGAGCTCGATCGACGTGATCAGCCCGTTCTCGTACGACACGGCGGCGATCGACAGGCTCTCCCGGGCCAGGTCGAGCGCCTTCCGCTGGGCGTCCACGACCTCCTGCGACGCCACCCACTCGGTGTAGGCGGACGTCACCTCGAGCCGGCCGGCGTCGAGCGCCGCGTCGAGGCCGTTGGCCGCCTGCCTGACCCGGGCTTCGGCCGTCGCCTTTCGCGCCATGGCCGCCGGCGCCGCCATCAGCGGCACCCGGATGGCGAGGCCCACGGCGTAACTGCGGTTCTCCGCGTCGAGGAACGAGCTGCCGAGGACGTCCTGCTGGTACTGCAGGTTGCCCGTCAGCGCGAAACTGGGCTTCCACTCGCCCTGCGCGAGCGCCACGGATCGCTCGGCGATCTCCCGGTCCGACGAGATCTCCCGCACGTCGGGACGGTGCTCGAGGCCGCCGAGGAGCGATGCGAGTGTCGGCACGGTGTCGACCGGTTCGAGCGTGCCGTCCAGGGTCAGCGGCGCATCGGGCGCCATCGACAGCACGGTCCGCAGCGCCTGGTACGCGATGTCCACGCTGGATCGCGCGCGGATGAGGGTCGTCTTCGCGTTCGCCAGATCGACCTCGGCGCGCAGCACGTCGAAGCGCGCCGCCGATCCCGCCTCGAACCGCGTCTTCGCCAGGGCGAGCTGGCGCTCGGCGAGATCGACGCCCTGCCTGGCGACCGACAGCCCCTGATCCTGCAGCAGCGCGCGATAGAACGTCTCGACCACCTGGAAGGTCAGCTCCTGGCGCGCCCGATCCAGCGAGAGGCGGCTCTTCTCGGAGCCGGCCGCCTCGATGGCGTACGCGTTGCGCAGGCGTCCCCCCGTGTAGAGCGGCTGGTTGAGCTGCAGGCTCATGATGTTCTGCCGCGTGAACGCCGCCTGGAACGTCTGCTCGTCCGGCCCGAAGATGCCGGCCGGGATCCGGATGAGCGGAAACTGCTGGGCGGGCGTGTAGGCAAACGACAGATCCACGCTCGGCAGGAAGGCGGCGCGGGCCTCGGCCACCCGCCCCTCCGCCGCCCGGACGCCCTCCTGGCTGACCTTGAGCTGCTTGTTGTTCTTCAGGGCCAGCTCCAGCGCGCGATCGAAGGTCAACGTCGCCGCCGAGGGGACCGCGGTCTCGGCCGGCACCGCGGCCGCGGGCTCGTCGAGCGTGTCGCCGAATGCGCGCGCCGCGAGCCACCCGCCGAGCAGCGCCACGAGCAGGACGGCGCCGGCCACCCGCACGACCGTGCGCACCGGCACCCGCCGGCGGCCGCGCGCGGTCCGGAACCACTCGAGCAGGCGCGACAGCAGCAGGTACGACACCGGCACCACGACCAGCGTGAGCAATGTGGACGTCATCAGCCCGCCAATCGTCGCCACGGAAATAGGGGCGCGAAACTCGCCGCCGTCTCCCCGTCCCATGGCCGACGGCAGCATGCCCAGGATCATCGCCAGCGTGGTCATCACGATCGGTCGCAGCCGCACCGGCCCCGCCTTGAGCAGGGCCTCCCTCACCGGAAGGCCCTCGTGGCGATGGAGCTGGTTCGTGTAGTCCACGAGCAGGATGGCGTTCTTCGTCACCAGGCCCATGAGCATCACGACGCCGATCATGGCCGGCATGCCCACGTGGTTGCCGGTGACGAACAGCGCCAGCAGCGCGCCGACCAGCGCCAGCGGCAGCGACAGCATGATCAGCATCGGCTCGGCGAACGACTCGAACTGCGAGGCGAGGACGATGTAGATGAAGGCGACGGCGAGGACCATCGCCAGGCCCATCGCCTGCGCCGACTCCTGCATCAGCTCCACGTCGCCGGCGAAGCCGTGCTCGAAGGTCGGCGGCATCGACACCGTCGCCAGCGCCCGCTGGACCTCGGCCGAGACGTCGCCCAGGGGCCGGCCCGCCAGGTCCACGCCGACCTTCACCTGCCGGCGGCGCTGCTCGCGGTCGATGCTGCTGGGACCGACGCCGGGCTCCAGGCGCACGAGGTCCGCGGTGCGGACGACGGATCCGCTCGGCGAGTAGAGCGGCGCGCGGCTGACAGCGGGGAAGTCGGTCCGGAACTCGGGCGCCAGACGCACGCGGATGTCGTGCTCGCGCTCGCCGTCCCTGAGCTTGGTCGGCACGACGCCCTCGACCATGCCGCGAAGCTGCCCGGCGATGGTGCCAACGTCGAACCCGAGGTCGGCTGCCAGTTCGCGGTTGATGCGCGCCACCATCTCCGGCTGTCCCGACACGAGGGAGCTGCGCACGTCCACGGCGCCCGGGATCTGCCGGACCCGGGCGACCAGCTCGTCGCTGATGCGCTCGAGCTCCTTGAGGTCGTCGCCCCGCACGTAGATCTCGATGGGCGGCTGGTTCGGCGCGCCCTGCATGAACTGCGGCTTGGTCACGCGAATGTCGGCGAACGGGATCGAAGCCAGCGTGGCCCGGGTGGACTGCTTGATCTCGGCGATGCCGCGCGCGCGCGCATCCTTCGGCGTCAGCCGGACCTGGATGTCCGACGACCGCACGTCGCCCTGGACGCCGACCGTGCTGAAGACCTGCGTGGCCTCCGGAATCCGCCCGAGCGTCTGCTCGATCCCGGCGACCCGCGCGACGCTCTCGTCGAAGGAGGTGCCGGGCGGCAGGTCCACCAGCACGTGGAACTCGCTGCGGTCCTCTTCCGGCACGAACTCGGTGCCGATGACGGCGACGAGTGACAGGCTCGCGACGAAGGTCACCGCCGCGACGGCCAGGACGGTCCAGGGCCGGTCGAGCGCCCAGCCCAGCACGCGGTGATAGCCGGCGTCGAGCCGGTCGTAGCTCCGGCCGACGCGCTCGAACATCCGGCCGAGGCGCGTTCGGGTCCGCTCTTCCGCGGGCACGAAGCGCACGAACCGCGACGAGAGCATCGGGTCCAGCGTGAACGCGACCAGCAGCGACATGCCCACGGCAAACGCGATCGTCAGCGCGAACGACTTGAAGAACTGGCCGACGATGCCGGTCATGAACCCGACCGGCAGGAACACGGCCAGGATCGTGAAAGTCGTCGCCATCACGGCGAGGCCGATCTGCGACGTCCCGTTCCGCGCGGCCGTCATCGGGTCCTCGCCGAGCTCCATGTGCCGGTAGATGTTCTCGCGCACGACGACCGCGTCGTCGATCAGGATGCCGATGACGAGCGACAGCGCCATCAGCGTCATCATGTTGATCGTGAAGCCCGCGAGGTACATGAAGAAGAAGGTGGCGATCACCGACGTGGGCAGCGCGAGGGCCGAGATGAGCGTGGACCGCCAGTCGCGCATGAAGACGAAGATGACGAGCACCGCCATCACGCCGCCGAAGAGGATGTGGCGCCGGACCTCCTCCACGTTCGACTTGATGAAGTCCGCGTCGTCGTGGATCGCGCTGATGTGGAGATCGGGGAAGGTGGGGCCGACCTTCTCGAGCAGCGCCAGCACCCGGCGCGAAATCTCGACCGTGTTGGCGCCCGACTGCTTTCGTACCGCGAACGAGACCGCATCCACGCCGTTCAGGCGGGTCGTCGAGTTGCGCTCCTCGTACCCGTCCACCACGGTGCCGACATCGCTGACCCGGACCGTGGAGCCGCCCGACGATCGGAGGATGACCCGCGCGACCTCGGTGGCGGAGCGGAACTCGCCCTTCGTCCGGAGCGCGATGTTCCGGCCCTCGCGCACGACCTTGCCGGCCGGGAGGTCGAGGTTCGCGGTGGCGATCTTGTCGGCGACGGCGCTCACCGGCAGACCGATCGCCTCGAGCCGGACCGGGTCCAGGTTTACCTGGATCTCCCGCACCTGGCCGCCGTTCACCTGCACCGCGGCGACGCCGTCGATCTGCTCGATCAGCGGCTTGAGCTTGTCCTCCACGATCCGGCGCGTCACGTCCGAGGCCTGCGACGAGCCCACCGCGAAGACCATGATGGGCAGGGCGGCGACGTCGAACCGCTGAATCGTCGGATCCTCGATCTCCCGCGGCAGCGTGTCGCGGATCGCCGCGACCTTCTCACGGACTTCGGCCGCCGCCTGCTGCGCGTCCACCTCGAGGCGCAGCTCGATGCCCACCTGGGCGAACGACTCGCGTGAGTGCGACTCGATGCGCTTGACGCCGTTGATGCCGGCGACGGCATCCTCGATTGGCTTGGTGACGAGCGTCTCCACCTCCTCCGGGGCCGCGCCGGGATAGGGCACCGTCACCGTGATGAACGGGAAGTTCACGCTCGGGAACAGGTCCACGCCGAGCCGGGTCATCGACACGATCCCGAGCACCATGAAGCTCAGGATGACCATCGTCGCGAAGACGGGACGCTCGATGGAGGTATTCGAAATCCACATGGGAGTTGCCTGCGTGGGAACCCGACGATCGGTCAGTGCACGCTGGCGGTGGCCGCCACCGCCCGGACCTTTGTCCCCGCCGGGACGGCCTTTCGGGCGTCGGCGACGATCACGTCGCCCGCCGACAGGCCGGAGAGGATCTGCACCCGCGTGTCATCGGCCAACCCCTCGCTCACCGGCACAGGCGTGGCGACGGAGTCGGCGACCCGGTAGACGACCCGGGCGTTGTCACGCGTGGCCACGGCTTCGCGCGGCACGAGCACCGCCCCGGCGGCCCGGCCCGTCTCGATGCGCGCCGTGGCATACATCCCCGACAGTAACTCGCCCTCCGGGTTCTGTACGCGCACCTCGATGTGGAAGTGGCGGTTCTGTGCGTCTACTTCGGGCGCCACCGCCACGACGCGGCCCTCCCAGGTCTGGCCCGGCCGTGCCTGCACCGAGACCAGCGCCGGCATGCCCACGCGCAGCCGTCCGGCCTCGAGCTCCGACACCCCGGCGTCGAGCTTCAGCTCCAGCGCGTCGGCCACCACGACGATGCCCTTGCTGTCGCCGGGACCCACCATCGCGCCCGCGTCGAAATTCCGCTCCACCACCACGCCGCCGGTCGGGGCCGTCAGCGTGGCATCGCGCCGCACCTCGCGCGCCCGGCGCCGCGAGGCCTGGACCTGCTGCAGCGTGGCCTGCGCGAAGTTCCGCTGCGCTGTTGCCGACCGCAGCGCGGTGTCGGAGGCGTCCAGGCGCTGGCGGGCCAGCGCGCCCTTCTCGAAGAGATTCCTGGACCGCTCGAACTCGAGGTTCGCGTTCGTCAGCGCGGCCTCGGCCTGCTCGAGCGACGCCTGCGCGACGGCGACGGCGGCATCGGCGGCGTCCACCTGCGCGTCGAGCTCCCGCGTGTCCTGCACGGCCACCACCTGCCCTCCGCGGACGTGATCGCCGATATCCACGGCGACGCGCTCGATCCGGCCGGGCATCTTCGGGGTCACCGCCACGCGGCTCCGTGGCAACAGGCTGCCGGCAATCGACAGCGACGCCGTGAGGTCGCCGGCCTCGACGGTGGTGACCGCGACGGCGGGCGCCTCGATGGCGACCAGGGTCCTGGCGGTCTCCGCCGGCTGGGCTTCGCCCTTGATGCAGGCCGAGACGGCGAGCGGCCCGGCGGCCAGCGCGATCGCACAGACGACAGAGAGCGCCCGGTCAGACGTCATGATCGACTCCGGAAACGGCGGCGGCATCGTGGCAGGGGAACGGGGACGGCACGAACGAGGTGCGGATGCCGGCGCGGAGGCCCGCAATCGCGGCGTCCAGCGTGTCGGCGGCGAGCAGGTCGGGGTTCTCCTCTGGCGCGAGCCGGTCACACAGGCGGAGCGTGGCTGCGCCATGGACGGCGGCCCAGAGGATGTGGAACGCGGCCGCCACGTCGAGCGCCGACGGGAACTGGCCCGCCTCGACGCAGCGGCGCACGGACTCGATGCCGTCCCGCCACATCTCGGCCAGGACGCTGAAGCGCTCCACGTCGGCAATCTGCGGCACCGACCGGTCCACGAACATCAGCTCGAAGTACTGGGGCTGATCGCGCGAGAAGCGGTAATAGGCCCAGAAGCCGGCGCGCAACGCCGACGCCGCGTCGGGCTGGCCGGCGATCGCCTGGCGCCCCGCCAGCTGCATCATCCGGAAGCCCTCCTCGGCGAGCGCGAAGAAGATCTCGTCCTTGCTGTCGAAGTAGCCGTAGATCGCGGCCGGGCTGTACTCGATCCGTTCGGCGATCTTCCGGATGGACACGGTCCGGTAGCCCTCGCTGACGAAGAGCTCGCGCGCCGCGTGGAGGATCGACTCCCGCACCGATTGTTTCAGCTCGTCGGGACGTTCCCTGGTCGTCATCGGATGGGCCGGACAGTCTGAACACTGTTCACTGAACAGTGTTCAGACACTATGCCCGGGTTAGACGCGCCGGGCAAGTGCAATGTTTCACAAAGCCGCTCCGTCCTTTCTGCAACCGACACTGTCCTGGGATATCCTGCACGGCGATGGACCGCGCCGGCCGAATCGTGGCAGTCGTGCTGCTCGTGCTGGCGGGTACCGGCGGGCTGCTCGCCCCATGGATGCCGTGCACCACCCGGTCCGCGTCGCCCGCGGTTCGCGCTGCCGCGGCGCTCGTATACCGGTTCGGCCATGAGGTGTGCAACCAGCGCCCGGACCGGTCGTTTGCCTCGTGCGGAGTGCCATGGCCCGTCTGCGGTCGCTGCGCCGGGCTCTACCTCGGCGCGGCCTTCGGAGCGCTCGCGCTGCTGGTGATTCCGGCGGGAACCGCGTCCACGGCAGGGGTCAGCCTGCGCGGGTGGCGGCGGCTCCTCCTGGGTGCCGCGCTGCCGACGGCCGTGCTCTGGCTGCTGGAGCACGGCGCGGGAATCGATCCAGGGACACCGCTGCGTTTTGCCGGAGCGCTGCCGCTCGGGGTGGTCGGTGCACTGTGGCTCTGGGCCGTCTCGCGCGGAGACCTGCGATAAACTGCATGGGTGCGAGTGACTACCGTTGAGCGGACGCAGAGCGTCAATCCTGTGCTCCTGGCCCTGCTGGCCTGGGTCGTGCCCGGCGCGGGCCACCTCTGGACCGGTCAGCGCAGCAAGGGCCTCGTCTTCCTGCTCGTGCTGCCGCTGATGTTCGCCGTCGGCCTGGCCCTGCAGGGCCGGTTGTTTCCCTTCGAACCCGGGCAGCCGCTGGTGGCGCTCGCCGCTATCGCCGATCTGGGTGTCGGCCTGCCGTACGCGGTGGCGCGCGCGCTGGGCCTCGGCGCGGGCAACGTGGTGGCCGTCACCTACGAGTACGGCAACACGTTCGTCATCGTGGCCGGGCTGCTGAACCTGCTGGTGGTCTGCGACGCCTGGGACCTCGCGAGCGGACGCAAGTAGCGCGGAATACGGGTCCACCGTGCACAGCCATTTCCTCCTTCTCGTCCTCTTCGCCCTGTTCGTCTCGGTCGTGTTCGCCGTCCTGCTCCGTGACGACGTCGGCGAGCAGGTCCGCTTCGGCGGCCTCCTGTTCGGCGGCTTCGTCGTCGGAGCGGTGGTGCTCGGCTGGCTGATGTACCCACTGCCGCTCTGAGAAGGTGTGAAGATCTAGGCGTCATGCCGTACGAGAGCCTGCTCGTCGCACGCGAGGAGCCCGTCCTCACGCTCACGCTGAATCGGCCCAAGGCGCTGAATGCGCTGAACGGCCAGCTGCTGGGCGAGCTTCGCGAGGCGATCGAGGCCGCGGCCGCCGACCCCGCCGTGCGCGTGGTCGTGATCACCGGCGCCGGGGATCGCGCGTTCGCGGCGGGTGCCGATATCGGCGAGCTCGCCGCCCTCGATCCGGCAGCGGCCCGGCAGCTCGCGCTCCGCGGACAGGGGGTGATGGCACGGCTCGAGACGCTCGGCAAGCCCGTGATTGCCGCCGTCAACGGGTTTGCCCTCGGCGGCGGCTGCGAGCTGGCCATGGCATGCACGCTGCGGCTCGCCGCGGACCGGGCCGAGCTGGGGCAGCCCGAAATCGACCTCGGCCTCATTCCCGGCTTCGGCGGCACCCAGCGCCTGGTGCGGCTGATCGGGCGCGGCCGTGCGCTGGACCTGCTGCTCACGGGCCGGAGGATTCCCGCTGCTGAAGCCGAGCGCGTGGGCCTCGTCAACCGCGTCGTGCCCGCCGAGGCGCTCGCCGGGGAGGCGCGCACGCTGGCTGACGCCCTCGCGCGCAAAGCCCCCCTCGCCGCGAGATACATTCTTGCCGCCGTCCACGACGGCGCGGACGCGCCGCTCGACCGCGCCACCTCGATCGAAGCGGCCTATTTCGGGCTCTCGGCGGCGACCGAGGACATGCGGGAGGGCACCTCCGCCTTCCTCGCCAGGCGCGTGCCCGAGTTCAAGGGCAGGTAGCGCATGGTGTCCCTCGAAGGCCGGCAGGACGGCCGCGGACTGCGGATCGCCGTCGTCGTGGCGCGCTTCAACGACTTCGTCACCGAGCGCCTGCTCACCGGCGCCCTCGAGGCACTCGACTCGGCCGGCGTGGCCGGCGACGACGTGACGGTGCTGCGGGTGCCGGGAAGCTTCGAGATCCCGCTGGCTGCCGGCCGGGCGGCCGAAACCGGGCGGTTTCACGCGGTCATCTGCCTCGGGTGCCTGATCCGCGGCGCGACGCCCCATTTCGACGTCATTGCCGGCGCCGTCTCGCACGGCCTGACGAGCGCCGCGGCCGCCACAGGCATCCCTCTGGCGTTCGGGGTCCTGACGACGAACTCCGCGGAGGAGGCGCTCGAGCGCACCCAGCCGGGACCCTCGAACAAGGGGTGGGAAGCGGCGCAGGCGGGCGTCGAGATGGCCACGCTGCTGGCCCGGCTCGACGATCCGCCGCACGGGGCGCCGGCGTGAGCGACCGCGGTGGCTGGGACTGGGCCCGCCAGGCGCGCGTGGCCGCCATCCAGATGCTCTATCAGGGCGAGGTCGGGCGCCTGAGCGTTCCGGAGGTGGCCGACTCGTTCTGGCGCATTGCAGCCGCCGAGGACGACGACGCGCCTCCCCGCGTGCGGGACCGGGCCGAAGCGCTCGCCGCCCGCGTCTCGGCGGCCCTTCCCTCGATCGATCCGGTCATCGAACAGGCCTCGCGGAACTGGCGCCTCGATCGCATGTCGATCGTCGATCGGCTGGTGCTGCGCCTCGCCATCTACGAGCTGCTGCACGAGCGCGACACGCCGCCGGCGGTCGTCATCGACGAGGCCCTCGAGCTCGCGCGGTACTTCAGCAGTGAAGAAGCCGTCAGCTTCGTGAACGGGGTGCTCGACGCCGTCAAGGGCCGGATCGCCCGCGGCGATCTCCCCACCGCTCCCAACCCATCATGAGCCAGGAAGACGAGCTGGTCCAGGAACGGCGCCGGCACCTCGACGAGCTGATCGCGCTCGGCGTGCGCCCGTATCCCAACCGCTTCGATCGCACGGGCAGCATCGCCGCCCTGGTGGCTGCCCACGGCGGCCGCACCGGCGAGGAGCTCGAGGCCGCGCCAATCGAGGTCACGACCGCGGGCCGGGTCCTCGCGATCAGGAGCTTCGGCAAGGCCAGCTTTCTCGCGCTCTCGGACGGGCTGTCCCGACTCCAGGTGTACGTGCACGCAAGGACTCGCTGCCCGAGCTGGATTTCCGGATCTTCGGGCTGCTCGACCTGGGCGACCATGTCGGCGTCGAGGGGCACCTGTTCCGGACGCGGACCGGCGAGCTCACGATCTGGGCGCGGCGGCTCGTCTTCCTCGCCAAGTGCCACCGGCCGCTGCCGGAGAAGTGGCACGGCCTGACCGACGTCGAGACGCGCTACCGCCAGCGCTATCTCGACCTCATCGTGAACCCCGACAGCCGGAAGGTCTTCGAGGTGCGCACGCGGGTCGTAACGGCCGTGCGCGAGTTCCTCGACGCCCGCGGGTTCCTCGAGGTGGAAACGCCGGTGATGCAGCCGATTGCCGGCGGCGCCGCCGCGCGTCCGTTCGTGACGCACCACAACGCCCTCGACATGGACCTCTTCCTGCGCATCGCGCCCGAGCTGTACCTGAAGCGCCTCGTGGTCGGCGGGATGGAGCGCGTGTACGAGCTGTCGCGCGATTTCCGCAACGAGGGAGTGTCCACGCAGCACAACCCCGAGTTCACCATGCTCGAGTTCTACCAGGCCTATGCGGACTACCAGGAGCTGATGGATCTGACCGAGCAGTTGCTGGTCACCGTGGCGAGACAGGCGATCGGGACCGAGGAAGCCGTCTTCGGCGGCCAGACCATATCCTTCCGGGCGCCGTTCCGCCGGCTCGTCCTGCGGCAGGCGGCGGCCGAGGAGGCCGGCCGCCGGCTGGGCCGCCCGGTCGGCGAAGCGGAACTCCGGGACCAGGACAGGGCGCACGAGATCGCGACGCGGCTGGGGATCGCGCTCGAGCCGGGGACGAGCGCGGGCAAGGCGGCCACGGCGATCTTCGAAGCGCTCTGGGAGGATCAGCTCGTCCAGCCGACCTTCGTGCACGATTTTCCCACCGAGGTGTCGCCGCTGTCGAAGCAGCGGCCCGACGACCCCGACACCGTCGAGCGGTTCGAGCTCTACGTCGGCGGCTTCGAGGTGGCCAACGCGTTCAGCGAGCTCAACGACCCGGACGAGCAGCGCCGGCGGTTCGAGCAGCAGCTGCAGGAGCGGCAGAAGGGGGACGCCGAGGCTCACGCCATGGACGAGGACTACGTACGCGCCCTGCAGTACGGCCTGCCGCCGACCGGCGGCGAAGGCATCGGCATCGACCGGCTCGTGATGGTCCTGACCGGCAGCCCGTCGATCCGCGACGTGATACTGTTCCCGCATATGCGGAGCAGGGGCCAGGGATCAGCGCCCAGGGGCCAGGAGTGACCTAATCCCAGATCCTCAGGCCCCCAGATCCCCAGACCCCCAGATCCCGAGATCCCCAGATCCCTGGCTCCTGATCCATGCCCTTCGAGCTCTTCGTCGCCGTCCGGTACCTGTTCGCGCGGCGGAGGCAGGCCTTCATCTCCATCATCTCCCTCATCTCGACCCTGGGCGTGATGGTCGGCGTGAGCGCGCTCATCATCGCGCTGGCGCTGATGACCGGGCTCCAGGGCGAGCTGCGCAACCGCATCCTCGGCGCCACGGCTCACGTCTACGTCTGGAAGCGGATCCCCGTCACCGACTACCACGCGGAGGTCCGGCGCCTGGCGGGCATGCCGGGCGTGACCGGCGCGGCGCCCGCCATCCTCGGCAAGGCGATTGTCAGCAACGAGACGGGCAACGCCTTCATCACCCTCAAGGGAATCGACCCGGCGCTCGAGCCCGGCGTGACCGACATCGGGAAATCCATGATCGAGGGGCGGGTCGACGCGGTGGATCGAGCCGTTGACGATCAGCCGCCCGGTATCCTCGTCGGGGCCGACCTGGCGAAGGACCTGGAGCTGCGCGTGGGCGACTCGGTCACGGTGCTCACGCCGGAAGGGACCCTCTCGCCGATGGGCATGATGCCGCGGTCCAGGCGGCTGCGGGTGGCGGGCATCTTCCGCCTCGGACTCTACGAGTTCGACGCGTCGTACGGCTTCGTCTCGCTCGCCCTCGCCGAGCGGCTCCTGGACCGGACGCCGGACCTGGTGGAGCTCCGGGTGGGGGATTTCTACCAGGCCCCGACCATCGCCCGGGGCATCGCCCAGACGCTGGGGCCCGACTACTGGGTGCAGGACTGGGCGGACATGAACCGGTCGCTGTACTCGGCCCTCTGGCTCGAGAAGATGGCGATCTCGATCACCATCGGGCTCATCGTGGCCGTGGCGGCCCTCAACATCATCGCCTCCCTGGTGCTCCTGGTGATGGAGAAGAGCCGCGACATCGCGATCCTGAAGACGATGGGCGCCTCGAGCCGGAGCGTGATGACCATCTTCATGCTCCAGGGGCTCATCATCGGCCTGGTGGGGACCGCAGCCGGCGCGGCGCTTGGCACGGGCCTGTCGTGGACGCTCGATCACTACCAGCTCATTCGCATCCCCGCGGACGTCTACCAGGTCTCCCACGTGCCGTTCGTGGTGCTGCCGGTGGACTTCGCGGTCGTGATCGGGTCGGCCATCCTCATCTGCTTCCTGGCCACGCTCTACCCGTCGCGGCAGGCGGCGCGGCTCGATCCGGTGCAGGCGCTGCGGTTCGAGTGATGGCCTTCATCGAGGTCCGAGGCCTGCACAAGCGCTACCGGGTCGGCGCGCACGACATCCTCGTGCTGCGGGATCTGGACCTGACGGTCGAAGCCGGCGAGATGGTGGCCGTCGTCGGGGCCAGCGGCGTGGGGAAGAGCACGCTGCTTCATCTGGTGGGCGGCCTCGACCGCGCCGATGCGGGCCACATCGTCATCGACGGGCAGGATATCGGGGGCATGGCAGACCAGGCCCGGGTGGCGTTCAGGAACGCGCGGGTGGGCTTCGTCTTCCAGTTCCACCACCTGCTCCCCGAGTTCTCGGCGCTCGAGAACGCGGGCATGCCGATGCGGATCGCCCGCCGGCCGCCCGACGAGTGCGAGCGGACGTCCCGGGCCCTGCTGGAGCGCGTCGGGCTGGCCGACCGGCTCGACCACCGCCCTTCCATGCTGTCGGGGGGGGAGCAGCAGCGGGTGGCCGTGGCCCGTGCGCTCGTCATGCACCCCGCGCTGGTGCTGGCCGACGAGCCGACAGGCGATCTCGACGAGACCACCGGCGAGGCGCTGCACGCGCTCTTCCGGGAGATGCACCGCGAGCGCGGTCTGACCTCCGTGATCGCGACGCACAACCCGCGCCTGGCGGCCGCGTGTGATCGCGTCCTGCGGCTGGAAGGCGGCCGGCTCGTGCCCGCCTGATTGGCCGATCCAGAAATCCGGAATTCCGACACTGCGGCCCGGCGAGCACCGGACCGATAAGCCGGATGGCGGGCGGCGCGCGCGGGCGGTGGCTGAAATCGCGCACGCGCGCGGGCAGCTGTGCCGGTATGCCGTATAATCGAAGTGTGGTCGGCGGTATCAACGCCGCCTTCCGGACATCACTCACACGCAGGACGGCCGGATGTTCGAACGGTACACCGAAAGGGCAAGACGGGTTCTCTTCTTTGCCCGGTACGAGGCCAGCCAACTCGGGAGCATTTCGATTGAGACCGAGCATCTGCTGCTGGGGCTGATCCGCGAGGGCAAAGGGCTCACGAGCCGCATCTTCGCCCGCTCCCACCTGTCCCTCGAGAACATCCGCAAGGAGATCGAGGGGCGGACGGTGTTCCGCGAGAAGGTCTCCACGTCGGTCGAGATTCCCTTCAGCGCTGAAACCAAGCGCGTGCTGCAGTTCGCGGCCGAGGAGGCCGACCGGCTGCTGCACAACTACATCGGCACCGAGCACCTGCTGCTCGGGATCCTGCGCGAGGAGCGCTCGGTCGCGGCCTCCATCCTCATGGAGAAGGGGATGCGGCTCAACACGGTGCGCGACGACATCGTGCAGCTCCTGAACGAGAAGACCACGCTCACCCGCGTCAAGGAGACGCCGCTGCTCGCCGAGTTCAGCCGCGACCTGACCGAGGCGGCGATGAAGAACCAGCTCGACCCGCTCGTCGGGCGCGAGCACGAGCTCGAGCGCGTCCAGCAGGTGCTCTGCCGGCGGACCAAGAACAACGCCGTCCTGATTGGCGAGCCGGGCGTGGGCAAGACGGCCATCGTCGAGGGGCTCGCGCAGAAGATCGTCTACGGGGACGTGCCGCACTTCCTCGCCGACAAGCGGATCCTGGCCCTCGACATCTCGCTCATCGTGGCGGGGACGAAATACCGCGGTCAGTTCGAAGAGCGCCTGAAGGCGATCATGAAGGAGCTGACCGACAACCCGAACATCATCGTCTTCATCGACGAGCTGCACACGCTGGTCGGCGCCGGGTCGGCGGAAGGTTCCCTCGACGCGGCCAACATCCTCAAGCCAGCCCTGAGCCGCGGCGAGATCCGGTGCATTGGCGCCACGACGCCGGCCGAGTACCGGAAGTACATCGAGAAGGACCGGTCGCTCGAGCGCCGCTTTCAGGCGGTCAAGGTGGACCCGCCGACCGAGAGCGAGGCCATCGAGATCATCCTCGGAGTGAAGGACCGCTACGAGCAGTTCCACCACGTCGAGTACACGCGCGAGGCCATCGAGGCCGCCGTCTACCAGTCGAGCCGCTACATCACCGATCGGTTCCTGCCCGACAAGGCCATCGACCTCATCGACGAGGCCGGTGCCCGGGGCAAGCTGCGCGAGGCCGGCTACAGCGAGGAGTTCGGCGAAATCAACCGCAGCATCCGCGTGGCCGTCGAGCAGATGGAGAACGCCGTCCAGACGAAGGACTTCGAGAAGGCGCAGTTCTACCGCGAGCAGGAGGTCACGGCCCGCGAGAACCTGCAGTTCGTCCGCGAGAAGTTCGAGGTGAAGAACTCCGGCCGCAAGGTCGTCGTGGGCAAGCAGGAGATCGACGAGGTCGTCTCGAAGTGGACCGGGGTGCCCCTGGCCTCGATCAACCAGGACGAGGGCGACAAGCTCCTGCGCATGGAAGAGGAGCTCCACAACCGGGTGATCAGCCAGGAAAAGGCGATCTCGGCCGTGTCGCGCGCCATCCGCCGGTCGCGGGCGGGCCTGAAGAACCCGGCGCGCCCGGTCGGCAGCTTCGTGTTCCTCGGCCCGACCGGCGTCGGCAAGACGGAGCTGGCCCGCGCCCTGGCCAACTTCCTCTTCGGCAGCGACCACGCCCTGATCCGCTTCGACATGTCGGAGTACATGGAGAAGCACTCGGTGAGCAAGCTGATTGGCTCGCCGCCCGGATACGTCGGGCACGAGGAAGGCGGTCAGCTGACCGAAAAAGTGAAGCGCAACCCGTACTCGGTGGTGCTGCTCGACGAGATCGAGAAGGCGCACCCGGACCTGTTCAACATCCTGCTGCAGGTCTTCGAGGACGGCCACCTGACCGACGGCCTCGGCAACCGGGTGAACTTCAAGAACGCGATCATCATCATGACCTCGAACATCGGGGCCCGCTTCATCCAGAAGAAGGCGGCGCTCGGGTTCCAGTCGTCGGAGACGAGCGAGGTCAACCGCACCGTGTCGGAGATGGTGCTCGGCGAGGTCAAGCGGACCTTCAACCCGGAATTCATCAACCGTATCGACGAGATCATCGTCTTCGAAGCGCTGTCCGACGATGATTTGCGCCGGATTCTGGGGTTGCTGGTCGGGCAGCTCAACGGCAATCTGGCGGACCGGCGGCTCCGGATCTCCCTGACGCAGGAAGTGACCGACTGGATCATCGAGGCGACCTGCAAGGACCGTTCGTACGGCGCCAGGCCGCTGCGACGGGCCATCCAGCGCTATATCGAGGACCCCCTGTCCGAAGAGCTCATTCGGGGTCACCTGGGCGGAGGCGACATCGAGGTGTATCTCGATGACGGCGTGCTCGCCTACCGGCCCGTCGGACAGGTCGAAGCCGGCCGACGGCTGGCCTGAGACGTCCAACATCCTGTAGGCTTAGTAGTTTGGGGACCCCGGCGGCGACCGTGCCGACGGGGGAGCCCTGCAGGACCTCCTGACGACATGCCCAGTCGATTGACCCGAGCCCTGGCGCTCGCACTGCTGGTGTGGGCCGGCTCGTTTGGCGCCGCGCGTGCCCAGGAACCGGCACCCGCGCAGGAGCCGGCGCCCGCACAACAGCCGGCCCCTTCCCAGGAGCCGCCGGCGGCTCCCGTCAAACCGGCCGCTCCGGAGCCGGGGAGCGCCCAACAGGGGGCCCAGGCGCCCGCGCCGACCCAACCGGCGGTCCCGGCTCCCTCGGCCCAGGCCACCGCGAAGATGCCTCCCGCCGGGTCCCCGCCGCTCGTCCGGTTCATCGAGCTGGCGTTCCCGACCCAGGGCGGCGTCTCGGTGATCGATCCGCAGACGTACCTCTATTACATCCAGACGCAGGTCAGCCGCCCGTCCGACGGGATCTGGGTGCCGTACACCGAGAAGACGGAGCAGTCGTTGATCGAGGACTTCAAGCGCCTGTGGTCCACGAAGTTCCTGGACAATCTCTCGGTGGATGTGTTCGACGACAACTACCCGAACGGCGTCGTCGGCAAGCACGTCGTGTTCAAGATGGAGGAGCGGCAGCGCGTCAAGATCGTGGACTACGTCGGCAGCAAGAAGCTCGAGCAGTCGAAGATCGACGACAAGCTGAAGGAGGAAGGCATCTCGATCCGCCTCGATTCGTTCATCGATCCCGGCCTGATCAAGAAGGTCGAGGGGATCGTCCGCGACCTGATGAGCGAGAAGGGGTACGAGTTCGCGAAGGTCGGTCACGAGATCAAGGAGCTGCCGAGTGGCCCCAAACTGGTGCACCTGACGTTCACGGTCGAGGAGGGGCCGCAAGTCAAGATCAAGCGGCTCGTGTTCGACGGCAACAGCGCGATGAGCGACGGCGACCTGGCCCACCAGATGAAGGACAACCGGGCGCAGAACTGGCTCTCGTGGATCAACGGGCGCGGCACCTACCACGCCGACAAGTTCGAAGAGGACGCGGAGAAGGTCCAGGAGCACTACCGCAACGAGGGGTACATCGCCGCCCGGGTGGGCGCCCCTGAAGTGAAGGTGCTCGGCGACAGCAGCGACGGCAAGACGCGCAATATCGAGCTGCGCATCCCCGTCACCGAGGGCGACCGGTACCGCGTGGGCAGCTTCGCCTTCGACGGCAACAAGGTGCTCAAGGCGGAGGCGCTGCGGGGGCTCTTCAACCTCAAGGAAGGCGACTACTACAGCGAGAAGAAGATCCGGAAGGGCATGGAGCAGTCGCGCGACATGTACGGCCAGGGCGGCTACTGGGAGTTCACCGGGTATCCGGACCTCAAGCCCCGCAACCTGCCCGATCCGGCGAAGGCGGACGACCCGGCGGCGATCGAGGAGGCCAAGAAGCAGCCCGCGATCGTGGACGTGACCATGCGCCTGCAGGAGGGCGAGCAGTACTTCGTAAACCGGATCACGTTCGTCGGCAACACCACGACGCGCGACAGCGTCATCCGCCGCGAGCTGCGGCTGCTCGAGAACGGCGTCTTCAACACCGAGGCGCTGAAGTTCAGCGTCAAGCGGATCAACCAGCTGGGGTACTTCAAGGAGATCGAGGCCGGGCCCGACAACCCGAAGGTGGAGAAGGTCCCGAACGAGAAGAACAAGGTGAACGTCACCTTGAAGTTCCAGGAGCAGAACCGGAACCAGCTGACCTTCGGCGCGGGCGTCTCGCAGTTCGAGGGGTTCTTCGGCCAGCTCTCGTTTCAGACGTCCAACTTCCTGGGCCGCGGGGAAAGCGTGACGTTCGCCATGCTGGCAGGGTCCCAGGTCCAGAACTACCAGCTCGGGTTCAGCGAGCCGTACCTGTTCGACCGGCCCATCACGGCGGGGGTCGATCTCTACAAGCGCGACATCAAGTACTACTACTCGTACACACAGGACTCGGTCGGCGGCAACATCGTCACCGGCTTCCCGGTGGGCAACTTCACGCGGATGTTCTTCGGCTACACGCTGCAGCAGGACCGCGTGAAGGACGTCAACCCCCTCTACCTGGACCCGGCGGTGATCGCGCGCAACCCGTTCCTCGCCGACGCACTGCTCATTGGCGAGGGTGGGTCCCGGACCATCAGCCAGGTCAGCCCGAGCCTGGTGCAGAACACGATCGACAACCCCATCTTCCCCAACGAGGGGCACCGGTACACGCTGGGCGTGGACTTCGCCGGTATCGGGGGCGACGTCAACTTCATCAAGCCGCGGCTCGAGGCGGTGTGGTGGAAGCCGACGTCGCGGAAGTTCACGCTGGGCGCCCGGATCGAGGTCGACGCCATCAAGCCGTTCGGCAGCACGAACTCGGACAACCTGCCGATCTACGAGCGGCTGTTCCTGGGCGGCGAGTACAGCGTACGCGGGTACGACATCCGGACGATCGGCCCCCGCGACATCGGCACGCCCGAGGCGCCGGGCACGTTCATCGTCCTCGGCGGCAACAAGGACCTGCTGTTCAACGCGGAGTACCAGTATTCCATCACGGGGCCGTTCCGTGTGATGGCCTACTTCGACGCGGGCCAGGTGCAGGACTTCGGCGATCCGTTCCGGATGAAGGACTTCGTCATGTCCACCGGCGCCGAGGTGCGCTTCTTCATGCCGGTGCTGAACGTGCCGTTCCGGCTGATCTACGCGCACAACATGAACCGGGACGGCATCTACGACAACAACCTCCGGCCGACCAAGGCGGACGTCTTCCGCTTCGCCGTCGGGTCCACCTTCTGAGCCCCGGGGCAGGAGCGCGCGGATGACGCACGGTTGGGCTTGCGTTATACTTAGGGGTTCGTTTTACCTAGCGAAGGGGATGCGTTCTATGAAGGTGTCTGTGGTCAGTCTCGCGCTCGGCCTGGCGCTCGCGATGGCGCCGGCGGCGGCGTTCGCCCAAGCCCAGCCTCCGCAGGCGTTTCCGGAGTCTCCGCGCCTGGCGGTGGTCAACATCCAGCGTGTCGCGGCGGAGTCGACCGAGGGCAAGGCATCCACCGCCAGGGTCCAGGCGCTCAACCAGAAGAAGATTGGTGAGCTCAACGAGCTGAACAAGAAGCTGCAGGCCGACCAGCAGAAGCTGCAGTCGCAGGGTCCGATGCTGAACGAGGCCGCCCGCGGCGACCTCGAGCGCAACATCGACAAGGAGCAGAAGGACCTCCAGCGTGCCCAGCAGGACGCCCAGGAGGAAGTGCAGCAGCTGCAGCAGGACCTGCAGAACGCCTTCCAGGCGAAGCTCCTGCCGATCATCCAGCAGGTCGTGAACGAGCGGAAGATCGCGATCCTCTTCAGTCAGGCCGACGCCGGGATCGTCTATGCGGACCCTGGTCTGGACCTGACCGCCGACGTGATCAAGCGCTTCAACGCAGCGGCGACGTCCGCGGCGCCGGGTGCCGGGACCGACGGCACGCCGGCCGCACAGCCGCCGAGCCCGGCGCCCTCACAACCGACGAGCCCGGCGCCCTCACAGCCGGCGCCGTCCACCCCGCCGAAGCCGAAGAAGGGATAGGGTAGGGCCCTCAGGTCCGGGCCCCGTGGCGTTCTCAGCCCGCCAGGGCGCGCAGACGGCCGAGTGCCGCCCTCACAGGGCGGGGCCGGCCCGCGTGTCGGCGGGCGAGTGCGCGGCGGGGCCCGGGTCGTGTACCATCCCGAGCATCGTGCCGCCGGACGCCTGCCTCGTGGACATCGACATCCCTTCGCTCGTCGATCGCCTGCCCCACCGCTACCCGTCGTATCTGCTCGACGCGGTACTCCAGCACGATCCGGGGCGCAGCCTGCTCGCCGCCAAGAACGTGACCGTCAGCGAGGAGTTCTTCCAGGGGCACTTCCCCGGAGCGCCCCTCATGCCCGGCGTCCTGATGATGGAGGCGCTGGCCCAGGTCTCGGCCGTGCTGCTGCTCCAGTGCGACGGGCCGGGCGCGCGGGTGTTCCTCCGGGGCGTCGACAACGCGAAGTTCCGCCGGCAGGTGGTGCCGGGCGACCACCTGCAGCTGCTGGCCACCCTGGGCAAACGCCGCGCCGCGCTCGCGCGCGTGCACGGCGTGGCGTTCGTCGCCGACCAGGTCGTGGCCGAAGCCGACCTCCTGCTGGAGGTCCGGGCCGGCGCGGCGGTCGATCCGCGCGCCATCGTGCAGCCCGGCGCCGTCATCGGCGAGGGGACCGTTGTCGGGCCCTACGCCACGATCGGCCCGAACGTCCGGATCGGACGCCACTGCCGCATCGGCGCATCCGCCGTGGTGGATGGCTGCACCGAGATCGGCGACGAGACGCAGATTTTCCCGTTTGCCTCGATCGGCCTGATGCCGCAGGACCTGAAGTACCGCGGCGAGCCGACGCGGCTGGTGATCGGCCGCCGGAACGTCTTCCGGGAGTTCGTCACGATTCACCGGGGCACCGAGATGGGCGGCCGGCTGACGAGCATCGGCGATCGCAACCTGTTCATGGCCTACGCGCACGTCGCCCACGATTGCCGGATCGGCAGCGACACGATCTTCGGCAACGCGGCCACGCTCGGCGGCCATGTCTGGGTGGAGGACTTCGCCACCATCTCGGCCTTCTCGGGCGTGCACCAGTTCTGCCGGGTCGGCGAGCACGCGTTCATCGGCGGCTACTCGGTCGTGACGAAGGACGCGCTCCCGTACGCGAAGACCGTGGGCAACCGCGCCCGGATCTACGGGCTCAACACGATCGGCCTCATCCGGCGCGGCTTCTCCGACGACACGCTGAGCCGGCTGAAGCGGGCCTATCGGTACCTGCTGGTCTCGAGGCTGAACACGAGCCGCGCGCTGCACGAGATCGAGCAGGACGTCGCGCTGGCCTGCCCGGAAGTGGCCTACCTCGTGGACTTCATCCGCAGCTCGTCCCGCGGCGTCATCCTCCGGCGGCCGACGCGGCGCGCCGAGGAGATGGTTGCCGACGACTAGCATTGGTCATTGACGATTGACGATTGACGATTGAGTCGTCGCGCCGAGGGCCGGAGTAGCTCGGAATCCCAATCGTCAATCGTCAATGACCAAATCGTCAATGCATCTGGGCCTGATTGCCGGCAACGGCCGGTTCCCGTTCCTGGTGCTCGACGCCGCGCGGGCGCAGGGATACGACGTGACGGTCGTCGCCGTGAAGGAAGAGGCGTTCCCCGAGCTGGCAGAGGCCGCCGCGCGCGAACCGCGCGCCGCGCTGCACTGGGTGTCCCTCGGGCAGCTCGGAACGTGCATCCGCATCCTGGAGGCGGCTGGCGTGCGGCGCGCCGTGATGGCCGGGCAGGTCGAGCACGTCAAGATCTTCTCCGGCATCCTGCCGGATCTCACGCTGCTGTCGGTACTGCGGAAGCTGAAGGCGCGCAACACCGACGCGCTGATCGCGGCCGTGGCCGGCGTGCTCGCGGACCATGGCATCGAGCTCGTGGATTCCACGGCGCTTCTGGCGCCGCTGCTGGCAGGCGCCGGCACGTTGGGACGCCGCGCACCGACGCCGGAAGAGACCGCCGACTTCGCCTTCGGCTACCGCATGGCGGACGCCATTGCCGGCCTCGACGTCGGCCAGTGCATCGCCGTGCGGGATGGCGCCGTCGTGGCGGTGGAGGCGATGGAAGGCACCGACGCGATGATCCGACGGGCCGGCGCGCTGGCCGGGCCCGGCACGCGGGTCGTGAAGGTCGCCAAGCCGCATCAGGATATGCGCTTCGACGTCCCGGTCGTCGGACGCGCCACGATCGAGGTAATGCGCGAGACCGGTGCGACCGCGCTCTCGGTCGACGCAGGCAAGACGCTGCTCATCGACGGCCCGGCCGTCATCGACGCGGCCGACAGTGCCGGGATTGCGCTGGTGGGCAGGCACGCGATGGGCATTGACCATTGACCATTGACGATTGACGATTGAACGCATGGTGCGCTGCGCGGTCATCGGAGTCGGGCACCTGGGGCGCCATCATGCGCGGCTGCTTGCCGCCATGCCCGGCGTGGAGCTCGCGGGCATCGTCGATCTGAACCAGGCGCGGGCGGCCGAGATTGCCGAGACGGTGGGCACCCGCGTGCTCGACGCGTGCGATCTGCCGGGGCAGGTGGAGGGGGTCGTGGTGGCCACGCCCACCGAATCACACGCCGAAGTGGCAGGGCCGCTCCTCAGACGCGGGATTGGCGTATTGATCGAGAAGCCGCTCAGCCGGTCGCTCGTCGAGGCCGATGCGCTCATCGAGATCGCGCGGTCGGGGGGCGCCGTCCTGGCCGTGGGCCACACCGAGCGCTTCAACCCTGCGATTCGTGCAGCGCGGCCGCTGCTCGGATCGCCCCGGTTCATCGAGGTGCACCGGCTCGGGACGTTCCCGGACCGCAGCCTCGACATCGACGTCGTGTTCGACCTCATGATCCACGATCTCGATCTGATCCTGTCGGTCGTCCAGTCGCCGGTGACGGGCATCGACGCCGTGGGCGTGCCGGTGCTCACGCCGCGCATCGACATTGCCAACGTGCGGCTGCGGTTCGAATCGGGCTGCATCGCGAACCTGACCGCAAGCCGCATCAGCCGCGAGCGCACGCGCAAGATCCGCTTCTTCCAGACCGACTCGTACGTGTCGGTGGACTGTGCCGCCCAGGAGCTCGAGGTGTGGCGCCTGGTGCGGCCGCCGGCCGGCATGCCGGCCATCCAGGGCGGCGTGGTCCCCGTGCAGCGCGCCGAGCCGCTGGCCGTCGAGCTCGAGGATTTCGTGGCGGCGGTGGCCGCCCGCGGCACACCGGGCGTGCCCGGCGAGGACGGGCGCCGGGCCGTGGCCCTGGCACAGCAGATCACCGACGCGATGAGCTCCATTCGCTGATCGTCATGACAGACACCGATCTCAACGACGTGCTCGCCGGGGCCGCGGCGGGGCAGCCGCTGTCGGACGCCGACCGGGCCGCGCTGCACGGCGCTTCCGACCTGCTGAGCCTCGGCATGGCGGCCGATGCGGTACGCCGGCATCGCCACGGCAGCCGGATGACGTTCGTGCGCGTCGCCGAGGTGCGGCTCGGGGTCGAGGCGATTGACGACGCGGCGTGGACCGGCGCCGGCGAAGTCCGCATCACGGGCAGGCCCGCCGACTGGCCGGCCGCCGCCGCGTTCGTGCGCCGCATCGCCGCGCGGCTCGACGGACGCGTCCCGCTCTCGGGCTTCTCGCTCGCGGATCTCGCCGACGGGGCCTCCGACGACGAGGTGCGCGCACGGGCCCGCCTCCTGCGGGACGCCGGACTCGGCCTGCTGGCCGAGGCGCCGCTCGATCGACTCCAGGCCCCGGCGGCGTCCATGGCCGCCGCCGCGCGGGGTGGGCTGCCCGTCCTGCGACTGACCGTGGATCGCGCGCCCGCCGACCGACGACGCGCACTCATCGACCAGGCCGCCGTCGTCGCGCGCGACCAGCCGGCACTGCTCGCCTTTGCGCCGCTCCCGCGCAGCCTCGAGGGCCCGGCCCCTACGACCGGCTTCGAGGACGTCCGCCTGGTGGCGCTCGCGCGGCTGCTCGTCCCCATCGATCACGTCCAGGTCGACTGGCCGCTCTACGGTCCGAAGCTGGCGCAGGTCGGACTGACCTTCGGGGCCGACGATGTGGACGGCGTGTCGCCGCTGGAGGAGACCGGTGAAGGGCGCCGGCGTGCTCCGCTGGAGGAGATCCGGCGCAACATCCGGGCCGCATCGGGCGAGCCGCACGAGCGCGACGCGCGCTTCACCGTCCGGGGCTGAACGGTGGCGCCTGTCCGTATCGGCGCCGTCTCGTACCTGAACGCCCGTCCCCTGGTGGACGGGCTCGAACAGCAGCCCCATCGTTTCCAGGTGCGGTACGACCTGCCCAGCACCTGCGCCCGTCTGCTCCACGGCCGCGACGTGGACCTCGGTCTGATTCCGTCCATCGAATACCTGCGCGGCGACGGCTATCGAATGGTGCCCGACTGTGCCGTCGCCTCCGACGGGCCGGTGGCCTCCGTCGCCATCTTCACGACGGTACCCATCGAGCGCGTCCGCTCGATCGCTCTCGATACCAGCTCGCGGACGTCGGTCGCCCTGACGCGCGTCATGGCGGCTCGGCACTTCGGCATCGCGCCGGTGTTCGTCGATCACCGGCCCGACCTGCCGGCCATGGTGACGCGCGCCGACGCGGCGCTGCTCATCGGCGATCCGGCACTGTTCGCCGATCACGATCGTCTGGGGCTGCAGAAGATCGATCTGGGATCGGAGTGGAAGGCGTTCACCGGCCTGCCGTTCGTTTACGCGTGCTGGACCGGCCGCGCGGGTGCCGTGACCGCCGCCGACGTCGCGGCGCTGCAGCAGGCACGTCGCACCGGCGCGGCCGCCGCGGAGGCCGTCGCGCGGCGGCTCTTTCCAGACGACGCCGTGCGCGCCGGGATCGGCGGGCGTTACCTGCGGGAGAACATCCGCTTCAGGATGGGGGAGCGCGAACAGGCGGGCCTGGAGCGGTTCTTCGCGCTGGCGGCCGAAGTCGGTGTCGTGCCCGCAAGCCAGCCCTTGCGCTGGTACTAGACGGACGAACCCATCAACCCATCAACCCATCCTCCCATCCTCCCATCCTCCCATCCTCCTCCCGCCCGGACACCCGGTATAGACTGGACGCGATGAGCGAAGCCGCCCTTGCCAGGGCCCGCGCCGGCGAGCGTCTGAACCGGGACGAGGCGCTGGCGCTGTACCTGTCTACGCCGACGCACGAGCTCGGCCGGCTCGCCGATGCGGTCCGCGCGCACAAGCACCCCGAACGGGTGGTGACCTACATCATCGATCGCAACGTCAACTACACGAACGTGTGCGTGGCGCGCTGCAACTTCTGCGCGTTCTACCGGCCGGTTGGATCGGCCGAGGGCTACGTCCTCGGCTTCGAGGAGATCTTCCGCAAGATCGACGAGACGATCGCGGTGGGAGGCAATCAGCTCCTGCTGCAGGGCGGGCACAATCCGGATCTGCCGCTACCCTGGTACGAGGATCTGTTCCGCGCCGTCAAGGGCCGCTATCCCACCTTCCGCCTCCACGCGCTGTCGCCGCCGGAGGTCATCCATCTCTCGCGGCTGTCGCAGCTGCCGGTGCCTGCAATCATCGATCGCCTGATCGCCGCCGGGCTCGACTCGATCCCCGGCGGCGGCGCCGAGATTCTCGTCGATCGGGTCCGCAGGCAGCTGCATTGCTACGGCAAGGCCACCGCCGACGAGTGGCTCGGTGTCATGCGTCACGCGCACCGGGCCGGCCTCCGCACCACCGCGACGATGATGTACGGGACTGTCGAGACGATGGAGGAGCGCCTCGAGCACATGTTCCGCCTGCGGGAGCTCCAGGACGAGACCGGCGGGTTCACGGCGTTCATCGCGTGGAGCTTCCAGCCCGAGCACACCGAGCTCGGGTCCGCGCACGGCGTCACCGTCGAAGCAACCGGCGTCGAATACCTGCGCACGCTCGCCATCGCCCGGCTGGTCCTCGACAACTTCGACAACCTGCAGGCGTCCTGGGTGACCCAGGGCGGCAAGGTCGGGCAGCTGAGCCTCGCCTTCGGCGCCAACGACATGGGCTCGGTCATGATCGAGGAGAACGTCGTCCGCGCGGCCGGCGCGGCCTACTGCATGGACGAGGTCGAGATCGTGCGGAACATCGAGGACGCGGGCTTCGTCCCCAAGCGCCGCAACATGCACTACGAGGTGCTCGGGGACCCCGTCTTCCGCGAGCGGGAAGTGCCGAGGATGCTGCATCTGGCCGTGGCCCGGGCCGACGGCGACACGTCCACGCCCGCCGAGCTCGTGAACTACGCCGCCCGCACGCGCGCCGGCAAGCAGGCTCGAAGCATTGATGATTGATGATTGACGATTGACGATTGACGATTGACGATTGACGATTGACGATTGACGATTGACGATTGACGATTCGAGGGCATTGAGGATTGGGGCACCGGGCGAGGTCGCGGAGTATGGCAATCGTCAATGATGTTCAATCGTCAATGATGCTCAATCGTCAATGATCAATGCCTGAATGCTGATCCTGCGTGCCCGCTGGGTGCTGCCCATCGCCGATCGGCCCCTGCTCAACGGCTGGGTGGCGCTCGAACGTGGCCGCGTGGCCGCGGTGGGCCGCGCGGGAGCCAGCCTGCCATTTCGTGACCAGGCGCCGCTCGTCGATCTCGGCCCGATGGTCGTGCTGCCGGGTCTCGTCAACGCCCACACCCATCTGGAGCTGGCGTGGCTGGCCGGGCGGGTCGGGCCCGCCGCCTCCTTTACCGCGTGGGTGCGCGACATGCTGGCGCGCCGTCGGGCCGAGCGGCCGGATGCCGAGGCCGTCGAGGCGGCGATCGAGCGGGCCATCGACGCGCATTGGGCAACCGGCACCGCGCTGGTGGGCGACGTCGGCAACACGCTCGCGAGCGTGGCTCCACTGCGGCGAAGCGCCCTCGGCGGCGTCGTCTTTCACGAGCTGCTGCGCCTGCGGGCCTCCGATGCCGACGAGGTGCTGGAGCAGGGCGTGGATGCGGTGGCGCGCGCCGGCGCCTCGACACGCGTGGCGATCAGCCTCGCGCCGCACGCGCCGTATTCCGTGTCGCCACAGCTGTTCCAGGGCATCCGGTCCGCGCTCAGCCGGATGCCGTTTCTGCCGTCCACCGTGCACCTGGCCGAGTCTCCCGAGGAGGTCGAGCTGCTCATGCGGGGCACCGGGCCATGGCGCCAGCTCCTGGAGGAGCTCGGCGCGTGGGATCCGTCGTGGCAGCCGCCACGATGCGGGCCGGCTGAATACCTGGAGCGGATGGGAGTGCTCGGACCCAGGCTGCTGGTCGTGCACGGCACCTACCTGGACGAGGCCGGGCTGGCACGGGTTGCCGCATCGGGTGCGACGCTGGTGACCTGCCCGCGATCCAACGCGCACGTCGGCGTGGGCGATCCGCCCCTCGACCGCTTCTATCGCTCCGGCGTGCGAATCGCGGTGGGGACCGACAGCCTCGCCAGCGTGCCCGACCTCAACCTGTTCGAGGAATTGGCCGCCATGCGGCGCCTGGCTCCGTCGGTGCCCGCCTCGCGCCTGCTCGACAGCGCGACCCGCGAGGGGGCGCGCGCGCTCGGGTTCGAGGCCGACGCCGGGACCATCGAGCCCGGACGGTCGCGGTCGCTCATTGCCGTCGATCTCCCCGCCGACCTCGTCGATGTGGAAGAATATCTGGTCGGCGGCGTGCCGCCCGACCGCGTCCACTGGGTCGACGACCTGCTGGGGGATCGCGTCCGGTATGCCTAGGACACTCGCGGCGAGCGTGCGCTCGTACCTGTCGTTCATCCGGTTCAGCCACTCGGCCTTCGCGCTGCCGTTCGCGCTGACCGGCGCGCTGCTCGCGGCGCGGCACGCCCCGGTCTCGTGGCGCCAGGTCGGCTGGATCGTCGTGGCCATGGTGGCGGCGCGCAGTGCCGCCATGGGATTCAACCGGCTGGCGGACGCCGACTACGACGCGAAGAACCCGCGGACCGCCATGCGGGAGATTCCCCGCGGGCTGATCTCCCGTCCGGCCGCCGCCGCGTTCGTGGCGGCCGCCTCCGTGGTGTTTCTCGCCGCGGCGTTCCAGCTCTCCCCGTTGTGCCTGGCCCTGGCGCCAGTGGCGCTGGCCATCGTGTTCTGGTACTCGCTCGCCAAGCGCTACACCAGCTATACCCAGGCGTTTCTCGGCCTCGCCATGGCGGTTGCGCCGGTCGGCGGCTGGGTCGCCGCCGGCGGCCGGGCCGGCTGGGAGCCGTGGCTGCTCGGCCTGGCGATCGGGCTGTGGGTGGGCGGCTTCGACGTGCTCTACGCCTGTCAGGACGTGGATTTCGACCGCGCGCACGGCCTGCACTCGATCCCCGTCCGCTTCGGTGTGGCCGGCGCGCTCGCGGTCTCGCGCGCGATGCACGTCGCCACCGTCGTCGTCATGGCGGCGCTCGGCGCCGTGGCCGGTCTCGGTCCCGTCTACACGATTGGCGTGGCGGTGGTGGCAGCGCTCCTCGTGTACGAGCAGTCCCTCGTGCGCGCCGACGATCTGTCGCAGGTCAAGCGCGCCTTCGACCTGAACGGCTACGTCGGGATCCTGTACCTGATCGCCACGGCGGCAGCCGTTTACATTCCGTAAGGGGCCGGGCGCGTCCGTTTGTTCGTTTCTTACGTCTCAACAACAGCCGTGATCCCCGACACCCATCCGCCGGCCGAGCGGTCCGCCGTTGACGACGGGCTGCGACGCAAGCAGCCCGACCGCATTGCCGGGATGTTCGATGCCATCGCCCGGCGGTACGACCTGCTGAACCGGGTCTTGAGCGCCGGCCTCGACCAGCGCTGGCGCGCGCGCGCGGTCGCTGCCCTTGCCCTCACCGGCCGCGAGACCCTGCTCGACCTCTGCACCGGGACGGCCGATGTGGCGCTGGCGGCGGTGGCCAGGCGCGAAGGGGCGGCACGCGCGATTGGCGTCGATTTCTCGCAGCAGATGCTGCGGCTCGGCCTGGCGAAGATACGCCGGCGGGGCCTGGACGCCCGCGTGGCGCTGGTCCGCGGCGATGCGACGAGGATCCCGCTTGGCGACGCCTCAGTCGACCGGGCGGCCATCGCCTTCGGGATCCGCAACGTCCAGGAGCCCGAGGCCGCCTGCCAAGAGCTGGCACGTGTGGTGCGCACGGGAGGGCGTCTGGCCGTACTCGAGTTTGGCGTTCCGGGGTCTCCGTTGCTGCGCGCCGTCTACCTCTGGTACGCCAGCCGCCTGCTGCCCGCCGTCGGGCGCCTCGTGTCGAAACACGCCAGCGCCTACGACTACCTTCCCGAATCCGTGGGCCGCTTCCCGCCGCCCGAGGCGTTTGGCCGGTTGCTCCAGGACTCCGGCTTCCCGCACGTCGAAATCGTCCCCCTCACCTTCGGCATCGTCTATCTCTACGTGGCCCGGCGATGAGGCCACGCGCCGGGCTCGGACGAGCCGGGTGATATACTTGTTAAGTTACTGATGTACTTCGATTTCGAGGACGGTCACCCGGATCTCGAGCGCGTCCCGAGCGCCCTGAATGCCCGCGAGGAGGTGATGGCGACCATCATCGTCCATCTCCTCGTGATCATCCTGCTCCTGCTGCTGCCCCGCCTGCCGTTCTTCAAGGCCCGCGCAGCCGCCGCGCGGGCGGCGGCCGAGTCGCAGCGGCTGGCGATGCTGGAGAATCGACAGCATCCGCGGTTCGTGTTCGTGCAACCGCGCGTCGATCTGACGCCGAACACGCCCCCGGCGCCGAAGGCCCCGCTGGCGGACCGCGACCGCTCGGCGATCACGCGGGAACGCGCTCCGAAGCCGACGAACATGCAGCCGTTCAACCGGGGAAACACGCCGGAGTTCGTCGAGAAGTCCCCGCCGCCGACCCCGCCCCGGCAGGCGCGCCAGCCCGGCCCGCCGCAGCCGCCGGCACCCGAGGCGCCGCAGGCCACGCCCTCCCAGTCGGCAAGTGCCGGCGACCGGAATGCGCTGCGGTTGCCGGACTCGATGACGAGTCCGCCAGCGGCGCAGAACGGCGGCAGGCCCGCCGGCCGGCCGGCCACCGGGCCGCTCAGCGAGGCGCTGCAGCACCTGTCGCGGTACGCCGAACAGGCGACGTTCGACAACCCGAACGGCGGCAGCAGCGGGGCGTTTGGACCCTCGATTCAGTTCGACACGAAGGGCGTCGAGTTCGGTCCGTGGATTCGCCGCTTCATCGCGCAGATCAAGCGGAACTGGTTCGTGCCCTACGCGGCGATGTCGCTGCGGGGGCACGTGGTGATCACCTTCAACGTCCACAAGACGGGCGCGATCACCGAGCTCACGGTCGTCGGCCCGTCGAACGTGGACTCGTTCAACAACGCCGCCTTCAACGCCCTCGCGTCGTCGAACCCGACCGAGCCGCTGCCCGTCGAGTACCCGTCGGAAGCCGCGTTCTTCACGGTCACGTTCTACTACAACGAACCGCCGCCGCAGGGCCCGTAGAGAGACGAGACCGTCGTGCCGACGAAGGCCCAGCAGATCGGGCTGGTGGTGATCCTGGCCGGACTGGCCGTTCTGCTCTGCCTCCGGCTGTTCTGGTGACGGGGGACGTGGACGTTCATGTCACCGACTGACGGCAGATCTGGTCATGGATGTTGAGGAGATCGATCGCCCCTGCGTGCTGGCGGTCCTCGGACCGACCGCTTCCGGCAAGAGCGCGCTCGCTGTGGCGCTGGCCGCGCGATTCGGCGGCGAGATCGTGAGCTGCGACTCGACGGCCGTCTACCGCGGCTTCGACATCGGCACCGATAAGGTGCCGATCGAAGAGCAGCGCGGCATCCCGCACCACCTCGTCGACATCGTCGATCCGACCGAGCCCTACACGGCGGCGCGGTACGCGCGGGACGCCGCCGCCGTCATTCGCGGCATCCTGGACCGTGGCAGGCTGCCAGTCGTTGCCGGGGGCACCGGCTTCTACTACCGCGCCCTGACGCGAGGCCTGTTCCCGGGGCCGGGCCGCGACAGCGATCTCCGGGCGCGCCTGAATCGCATCGCGCAGCGGCGCGGCGTCGACTGGCTCTGGCGCATGGTGCGGCGGGTCGATCCCGAGTCGGCCCGCCGCATCCAGCCGCGCGACCGCGTGCGCCTGGTGCGCGCGCTCGAGGTGTTCTACCTGACCGGGCGTGCCCTCACCGCACACTTCGCCGAGACGACCTCGCCGCTGGCGTTCTGCCGGGTCGTGCCGATTGGGCTCCGTCTGCCTGCCGAGGCCACCTCCGAACGCGTGGCGCGGCGGGTGGACCGCCAGTTCGAGCGTGGGATCGTGGGCGAGGTCCAGGGGCTGCTTGCGCGGGGCGTGCCGGCGACTGCCCACCCGTTCGGCGGCCTCGTGTACCGCCAGGTGCTCGAGCTCCTGCAGGGTGTCCGGGACGTCTCCGCGACCCGGGCACTCATCGTCCAGGAGAACCGTCGCTATGCGCGACGCCAGTTGATCTGGTTCCGCAAAGAGCCTAATCTTAGGTGGTTCGACGGGCCGGGCGAATCGGCCGACGTAGCCGCTCGCGTCGAGCAGGTGCTTGCCGGGCAGGAGATTCCGTCCTGATGCCGCACACACCCGAGTCGAAGGTCAGCACGGGCCAGCCGAACATCCAGGACGTGTTCCTCAACTACGCCCGGCGGGAGCGCCTCGCGGTCTCCATCCAGCTGATGTCGGGCGAGTCGCTCGAGGGCCGTATCAAGAACTTCGATCGGTTCGCCGTGATTGTCGAGGTGGGCGGCACCGACCACATGCTCTTCAAGCACGCCATCGCCTCGATCCGGACGCCTCGAACCGTCGCCAACTACTTCACGCACGGCTAGTGGAGTCTCTCTTGTCGGGCCAGTAGCCATCGGCGCGGTCGCGGCGCCACCTCCCAACACGACGTGCCGCCATTTGTCCGGGTGTTCCTCATCGTCCTCGACGGCGTCGGTATCGGCGAACTGCCCGATGCCGGGGCCTACGGCGACGGAGGCAGCCACACGCTCGGCAACCTCTGCCAGCAGGTGACCGTCCGGGCACCGGCCCTGCAGCGGCTCGGCCTCGGCAACATCGCGGCTCTCCAGGGCATCCCGCCCGCCGACGCGCCGCAGGCTGCCTTCGGCCGCATGGCCGAAGCCTCGCCCGGCAAGGACTCGGTCACCGGGCACTGGGAGATCGCCGGGCTGGTGCTCGACCGGCCGTTTCCCACGTTTCCCCACGGGTTTCCGCCGGACCTGATCGCGGAGTTCGAGTCGGGCATCGGCCGGCAGACGCTCGGCAACGAAGTGGCCTCGGGAACCGAGATCGTCGATCGCCTCGGGGCCGAGCACGTCCGGACGGGCAGGCCCATCGTGTACACGTCGGCCGACAGCGTCTTCCAGATTGCCGCGCACGAAGCCGTCATCCCGGTGCCCGAGCTGTACCGGATGTGCGCGATTGCCTACCGGCTCGTCGTGGACGGCCGCGGTCTCGGACGCGTGATTGCGCGGCCGTTCGTGGGCGAGCCCGGCCACTTCACGCGGACCGCCAACCGGCACGACTACGCCATGCCGCCGCGTGGAGAGACCCTGCTGGATCGGCTGACCGCGCGCGGCGTGCCCGTCACCGCGATCGGCAAGATCCGGGACCTGTTCGCGGGCCGGGGCATCACACGCGCCCTGCCCACGCCAAGCGACGACGCCGGCATGGACCGGGTGGAGGAGGCGCTGACCGCCCAGGAGCCCGGGCTGGTGTTCGCGAACCTCGTGGACTTCGATACGGTGTACGGCCACCGCAACGACCCATCGGGATACGCGGCCAACCTGGAGCGTTTCGATCGGCGGCTGGCGGCGCTGCTGCCGCGGCTCGGGGCCGACGACCTGCTGATCCTCACGGCCGACCACGGCAACGATCCGACGACGCCGAGCACCGACCATTCGCGCGAGTACGTGCCTCTGCTGGCCGCGGGCGCGCGCGTTGCCGCGGGGCGCCCGCTCGGCACGCGGCCGTCCTTTGCGGACATCGGGCAGACCGTGGCGGACGTATTCGGTGCCGGCCCCACGTCGTTCGGCCGCAGTTTCCTGCCGGCGCTGGTGGCCTGATGGACGACCTGCTGCGGCTTCAGCTCGAGGCCCGCGAACGCGAGATCCTGGCCGCGCAGGCCGCGCACTCGGCCGACACGAGAGGGCGACTGCGGCCCGAGGTGGAGGACGACATCCGGCCGGCCTTTCAGCGGGACCGCGATCGGATCGTCCACTCGAAGGCGTTCCGCCGGCTGAAGCACAAGACTCAGGTGTTCTTCTCCCCCCAGGGCGATCACTACCGCACGCGCCTCACGCACACGCTCGAGGTGTCGCAGATCGCACGGACCATTGCCAAGGTGCTGCACCTGCACGAGGAGCTCACCGAGGCGATCGCGCTCGGCCACGACCTGGGGCACACGCCGTTCGGCCACGCGGGTGAGCGCGTGCTGTCCGAGCTCATGCCCGGCGGGTTCAACCACTACGAGCAGAGTCTGCGCGTGGTGGACCTGCTCGAGAACGACGGGCGCGGCCTCAATCTGACCTGGGAAGTCCGCGACGGCATCGCGAAGCACTCCAAGGGCAAGCGCGGAGCTCCGGTGGGCGCCGACCCCGCCCAGCGGGCGGCCACGCTCGAAGGCCAGATCGCCCGCGTGGCGGATCTCATCGCGTACGTGAACCACGACATCGACGATGCGGCGCGGGCCGGCCTGCTGAGCGAAGCGGATCTGCCTGCCGCGGCCGTCGAGGTGCTCGGCCGGTCCTCCTCCGAGCGGATTGGCCGCATGGTGGCCGACGTGGTCCGGGCCACCCTGGCCCTGACGCTGGCGGAGATCCAGATGAGCCCGCCCGTGCTCGAGGCGACCCTTCAGCTGAGGGAATTCCTGTTCGGCGCCGTCTACGAGAACCAGGAGTCGATGGCGGAGTTCCGCAAGGCCCGTGGCATCCTGGGCGGGCTCTGGGAAAAGGTCGGCGAGCGGCCCGGGGAATTCCTCGACGCGAGCGACGCTGGCGGGCGAGGGGCTCGATGCGGCGCGTCGCGACTTCATTGCCGGCATGACCGACCGGTACGCGGTGGCCCTGTTCGAGCGCCTCTTCATCCCGCGGCCCTGGGCGGGGACCGACGGTCCCTGAGCGGTCGGGTCGCCGGCGGACGGAAGATGCGCCCCATGTTATACTTGAGGGTCGGTCCACATGGGGTTGGACCGCTCGTGTGGCGATGCTCGTTCTCGACGTGGCGCGGATGCAGGATGGGGTCGAGGCGCTCGACCGGACCATCGAGCCGTCGGCCCTGCCGGCCGAGGAGGACTTGCGGGTCCTGACGCCGGTCGTTCTGACCGCCACGGCCGCGAAGGACAAGGACCTGGTGCGGGTGTCCGGCCGGGCGGTGACGACGCTCGGACTTCCGTGCAGCCGCTGCCTCGAGCGCTTCGAGATGCCGGTGGACGCCCGGTTCGACCTCCGCTATCTCCCCGTCTCCGAGTCGCCGGACGGCGACGAAGACGCGGAGGTGGCCGAGGAGGACATCAACACCGCGTTCTACCGCGATGGTCGGATCGACCTTGGCGAGATGCTGCACGAGCAGCTGTATCTGGCACTGCCGATGAAGCCGCTCTGCCGGGAGGACTGCCAGGGGCTCTGCCCGGTCTGCGGCGCGAACCACAACGTGACGACGTGCGACTGCGCTCCCCGATGGGACGATCCCCGGCTGGCGGGACTGAAAGCGCTGCTGAAAGACACCAACGATGCCTAATCCAAAGCGACGCCATTCGAAGACCCGCACCGCCAAGCGACGCACCCACGACGCGCTGGCCCCTGTCCACACGGGCAACTGCCCGCAGTGCCACGAGCCGAAGCGTGCCCACCAGGTCTGCCCGCACTGCGGCTACTACCGCGGGCGGCAGGTCCACCCGGTCGACGAGGCCTGAACATCGCGCGCGTACCGCGGGCCATGGCGAGGCCGGTGGCGACGCCGTCGGCCCGTCCGGTCGATGCCTGAACGTCAACATCCATCCTGCTCCGCCGTTGTCGTCGACGGCATGGGAGGCGACCATGCGCCGGGTCCGATTGTGGACGGTGCGGTCGCCGCGGCGCGGCACGTGTCGGAGGGCATCCGGCTGGTCGGCGCGCGGGCCGCACTCGATGGCGAGCTCGCGCGGCACCCTGGCGCGGCGAAGCTGCCGCTGACCGTGGTGGACGCCCCCGAGACGATTGGGATGGGGGAGTCGCCGGCCCTGGCGCTGCGGCGGAAGCCCGGGGCCTCGATTCGGGTCGCGGTCCGTGAACTGGCGGAGCGGCGCGGGGCGGCGCTCGTATCGGCCGGCAGCACCGGCGCCACCGTCATGGCGGCGGCGACCGGGCTCGGGCTCCTGCCCGGCGTCGATCGGCCGGCGCTCGCGACGGCGATCCCGACGCGGCTGAGCCCGTCGGTGCTGCTCGATGCCGGCGCGAACGCGGAGTGTCGTCCGGCGCACCTGCTGCAGTTCGCCGTGATGGGCGCGGCGTACGCACAGCTGGCGCTCGCGGTTGCCGAGCCCCGCGTCGGGCTGCTGTCGATTGGCGAAGAGGCGTCGAAGGGCAACGAGCTGACGCGCGAGGCGCATCGCCTGCTGAAGGACGCCCCCGTAAGGTTCGTGGGCAACGTCGAGGCCCGCGACGTCTATGCCGGCGTCGCCGACGTGATCGTCTGCGACGGGTTCACGGGCAACGTCGCGCTGAAGATCAGCGAGGGCCTCGTCGAGATGGTGGAGGCCCTGCTGGGCGCCGAGCTGACGGGCACGTTCTCGGCGAGCATGGGATACCTCCTGTCGCGGCGGGCGTTCCGGCGCTTCCGGCGGCGCGTGGACTACTCGGAATACGGCGGCGCGCTGTTGCTGGGGGTGGCGGGGATCGTGATCGTCGGGCACGGCCGCTCGTCCTCGCGGGCGGTGCGCAATGCCATCCTCCTTGCCGATCGCTTCCGGCGGGAGCGGCTGATCGAGCGCCTCGAGCGCGGGCTGGCCATGAGCGGAGTGAGCCGATCGTGATTGCGTTCGTGTTCCCGGGCCAGGGCTCCCAGAAGGTGGGGATGGGACGGGCGCTCGCGGAGGAGTGCCCCGAGTGCCGTGCAGTCTTCGACGAGGCGGATGCCGCCCTCGGCGAACCGCTCAGCCGGCTCTGCTTCGACGGACCCGAGGAACGGCTCACGCTGACCGAGAACACGCAACCCGCCATCCTGACGGTCAGCGTGGCGGCGGCGCGGCTGCTGGAGTCGCGCGGCATCCGGCCCGCCTTCGTCGCCGGCCACAGTCTCGGCGAGTACTCCGCGCACGTGGCCGCCGGGACGTTCTCGTTCGCCGACGCGGTGCGTGTCGTCCGGCGGCGCGGCCGGTACATGCAGGAGGCGGTGCCCGTGGGCACCGGCGCGATGGCGGCAGTGCTCGGGCTGGATGCCGCCCGCGTGGCGCAGGCCTGTGCCGAGGCGGCCGACGGAGACGTGGTGGCGCCAGCGAACCTGAACGCCCCTGGCCAGGTGGTCATCGCGGGCGCCGCCGCGGCGGTGGCCCGGGCCGGCGAGCGGGCGAAGGCGCTCGGCGCGAAGCGGGTGATTCCGCTGTCGGTGAGCGCCCCGTTCCATTGCGCCCTGATGCGGCCCGCCGAAGATCGGCTGGCACCGGACCTGCGGGCGCTGTTGGTGCGGAACCCGCGGGTGCCCGTCGTGGCCAACCTCGACGCCGCGCTGAAGACCGACGGGCCGGCCGCCATCGAGGCACTGGTCGGCCAGGTGTCGGCGCCGGTGCGGTGGGAGGACGTGGTGCGCCGGCTTGCGTCTCTCGGCGTCCGCGCGTATGTTGAGGTGGGTCCCGGCACGGTGCTGAGCGGTCTGGTGCGGAAGATCGATCGCGAGGCGCAGGTGGCCAACCTGGAGACCCCCGCCGACCTCGACGCCGTGGAGCAGCTGGTCGCGGGCATTCCCCATTGATGATCGATCTGACGAATCGCATCGCGCTCGTCACGGGCGCCTCGCGCGGGATCGGCCGTGCGATTGCCCAGGCGCTGGCCCGCCAGGGCGCGGTCGTGGTGGCCGCCGCGCGCGGGGACCATGCGCAGGAGACTGTGGCGGAGATTGCGGCGGCCGGCGGGACGGCCGAGGCGGTGGCCCTGGACGTGACCGATCCGGCGACCGTCGAGCGGGCGGTGGCGGGCGTGATCGCCAGGCACGGGCGTCTCGACATCCTGGTGAGCAACGCCGGCATCACGCGCGATCAGCTGCTGCTGCGGATGAAGCGGGAGGACTGGGACGCCGTGCTGGCGACGAACCTGACGGCCAGCTTCACGCTCTGCCAGGCGGCGCTCAAGCCGATGCTGAAGCAGCGGGGCGGGCGGGTAATCGCGGTCAGCTCGGTCGTGGGGCAGATGGGCAACGCCGGGCAGGCCAATTACGCCGCGTCGAAGGCCGGCCTGATCGGGTTCTGCAAGTCGATGGCGCGGGAAGTGGCCAGCCGGGGCATCACCGTCAACGTGGTGGCGCCCGGGCTGGTCGAGACCGACATGACACGCGCGCTGACCGAGGGTTCGCGCGGGGACTGGTCGACGAAGATCCCGCTCGGGCGGCTGGGGAGTCCGGCCGACGTGGCGGGTGCCGTGTGCTTTCTTGCCTCAGACGAGGCGTCGTATATTACTGGACACGTTCTAGCCGTGAACGGCGGGATGTACACCTAGGAGGAAGGGAATGGCGGTTGCTGAAAAGGTAAAAGCCATCATCGTCGAGCAACTCGGAGTGGACGAGGAGGAAGTCACCGCAGACGCCTCGTTCGTCGACGACCTCGGCGCTGACTCGCTGGACACGGTGGAGCTGGTGATGGCGTTCGAGGAGGAGTTCGGAATCGAGATTCCGGACGAGGACGCCGAGAAGATCACCCGCGTCAAGGAGGCCGTCGAGTACATCGAGGGCCACGCGAAGAACAAGAAGTAGGGCCGCGGCCGCGGGCCGCAGCCCCTCCTCGACGCGGTGGAGGCAGAGTGAGCAGGCGAGTCGTCATCACGGGCATCGGACTGGTGTCCTCCGAGGGCATCGGCACCGAGGCGAACTGGAGCGGGCTCCTCGAGGGCCGCAGCGGGATTGCCCCGATCACACGCTTCGACGCGTCGCAGTTCTCGACGCAGATCGCGGGCGAAGTGAAGGGGTTCGACCCGCTGCAGTTCGTCGAGAAGAAGGACGTCAAGAAGATGGACGTCTTCATCCAGTACGCGCTGGCGGCCTCGGAGTTCGCGATGGCGGACTCGTGCCTGGCCATCACGCCGGCCAACGCGCCGCGCGTGGGCGTGTTCATCGCCTCGGGCATCGGCGGGTTCGGCACCATCGAGCGCGAGCACAAGGCGTATCTCGAAGGTGGACCGCGGCGCATCTCGCCGTTCTTCATCCCGTCGGCCATCATCAACCTCGCCTCCGGCCAGGTGTCGATCCGGTTCGGCGCCAAGGGGCCGAACTCCGCCACGTGCACGGCCTGCTCGGCCTCGGCGCACGCGATCGGCGACGCGTACGAGATGATCCGCCGCGGCATCGTGGACGCCATGATCGCCGGCGGGTCGGAGGCCGCCATCACCCCGATGGGGGTGGGTGGATTCGGCGCCATGCGGGCGCTCTCCACGCGCAACGACGAGCCGCAGCGTGCGAGCCGCCCGTTCGACAAGGACCGCGACGGCTTCGTGATCGGCGAGGGCTCCGGGGTCGTGATTCTGGAGGCGCTCGAGCATGCCGAGGCCCGTGGCGCCAAGGTGTACGCGGAGCTGGTCGGCTATGGCCTCTCTGGCGACGCGTACCACATGACCGGGCAGCCCGATGACGGTGACGGCGCCGTCCGCTCGATGCAGAACGCGCTCCTCTCGGCGCACGTCGCGCCGAGCGAGGTGCAGTACATCAACGCGCACGGCACGTCCACGCCGATCAACGACCCGAACGAGACGTTCGCCATCAAGCGATGCTTCGGCGACCACGCCTACCGGCTGGCGGTCTCGTCCACCAAGTCGATGACGGGCCACCTGCTCGGGGCCGCCGGCGGCCTCGAGGCGGGAATCACGGCGCTGGCGATCCACCGTCAAGTGCTGCCGCCGACGATCAACCTCGACGCGCCGGACCCGCGCTGCGACCTGGACTACGTGCCGCACACGTCGCGCACCGCCGAGGTGACCTACGCGCTCTCGAACTCGTTCGGGTTCGGCGGCACCAACGCGTCGCTGCTCTTCCGCCGCTTCGAGTAGCGCCAGGGCGCCCGGCGCGCCCGCCCAGCCGTGCGCCGGCGCGGCGTCCCGGAGGCTCGTGCCGCTATGAAGATTGCCGTCTGCATCAAGCAGGTCCCCACGCGTGAGTGGCAGCCCAGGCTCGCCGACGACGGCCGCTCGATCCGCGAGCAGGACGCGAGCTGGGAGCTGAACGAGCCGGACGCGTACGCGCTCGAGGCGGCCCTGCGCCTCAAGGAGCGTCACGGCGGGGACGTGGTCGTCCTGTCTGCGGGGCCGGCCCGCGTGGCCCAGGTGATTCGCGAGGCGCTCGCCCGGGGCGCCGATCGGGCCATCCACATCGAGGACGACCGGCTCGGCGGCGCCGACGCCATGGCGATCGCCGGCGCCCTGGCGGGGGCCGCCAGAGGCGAGGCGTTCGACCTGATCCTCACGGGCTTGCAATCCGACGACCAGGGCCACGCGCAGACCGGCGTCGTGCTGGCCGAGCGCCTGGGCCTGCCGCATGCGACGATCATCATGGACGTGCAGATCGAGGATGGCCGGCTGCGCGTGAAGCGGGAGCTCGAGGGCGGATGGTTCCAGTGGGTCGCGATGCCGCTGCCGGCGCTGCTCACGATCCAGAGCGGCATCAACCAGCTGCGCTACGCGACGCTGAAGGGCATCATGGCCGCCAAGAAGAAGGAGGTGCGGCGGGTCGCTCCCGCCGAGCCCCTGACGGCCGGTCAGGACATCGTCGCGCTGTACGTGCCCGAGAAGGCCAAGCACACCGAGCTGGTCACCGGCAGCCCCGCCGAGGCGGCCGCCGCGCTGGTGAAGAAGCTCCGCGAGGAGGCGAGGGTATTGTGAGCCTGCTGGTGATTGCCGAGCAGAGGGACGGCCGGCTGAACCGCGCGTCGTGGGAGGCCGTCGCGGCCGCGCAGCAGCTGGCGGGCGGCGCGCCCGTGCAGGTCGCCATTGCCGGCGGTGACGTCGCGGCGGCGGCCGGCGAGCTGGCAGCGGCCGCCGTCGACGAGGTCGTGACGATTACCTCGCCCCTCCTCGGGCAGTACACGGCCGACGGCTGGGTGGAGGCGTTCGCGCAGGCCGTGCCGACGCTGGCACCCGATTGGGTGGTGCTCTCCCATACGTACCAGACCCGGGACTTCGCGCCCGCCCTGGCCGCGCGGCTGGGACGATCGCTCGTGACCGACTGCACCGGCATCAAGGCGGGCTCCGACGGCACGCTGCTGTCTCGGCCGATGTTCCAGGGCAAACTGGCGGCCGACGTAAGGCCGACCGGCGAGGCGCCCTGGTTCGTCACGATCCAGGTGGGGGCCTTCCGGGCCGACCAGGCCCGCCGCGGCAGTTCGCCAGCTCCCGTCCGGACACTGGAAGTGTCGCTCGACGCTTCGAAGGTCCGGCAGGCTCCCGAGCCTCCGTTTCAGGAGGCGCGTCAGGCCGTTGACCTGTCCCAGGCGGAGCGGATCGTGGCGGTCGGGCGCGGCATCAAGGGTCCGGAGCACCTGCCGCTCGCCGAGGCGCTGGCGGTTGCATTGGGAGCCGAGCTGGCCGCGTCACGGCCGATCTGCGACGCGGGATGGCTGCCGATGGAGCGCCAGATCGGCAGCTCTGGACAGACGGTCGCGCCGAAGCTCTACGTCGCCGTGGGCATCTCCGGCGCCATCCAGCACGTCGTCGGCATGAAGGGAGCCCGCACGATTCTCGCAATCAACAAGGACGCCGAGGCGCCGATCTTCGAGGTCGCCGACTACGGCTACGTGGGGGATCTGTTCGAGCTGCTCCCGGCGCTCACGGCCGAAGTGAAGAAGGGGGACTGACCGGTCGAGGCCATGCCCCGCGAGACGCTCGACGTCGACGTGTTGATCGTCGGGGGTGGCCCGGCGGGTCTGTCTGCCGCGCTGCGCCTTGCCGCGCTGCAGAAGGCCGACGGTGGCGAGCCGCTGGCGGTGGCCGTGCTCGAGAAGGCGCGTGAGGCCGGTGCGCACCTGCTGTCGGGAGCGGTCCTGGATCCCCGGGCGCTTGCCGAGCTCCTGCCGGACTACCGGGACCGTGGCGTCCCCGTGGAGGCGGAGGTTCGCGACGATCGCGTGTACGTCCTCGACGCCGCCGGCAAGATCCGGCTGCCGGTCACGCCGCCGCCTCTGCGGAATCACGGCAAGCCCATCGTCGCGCTCAGCCGCTTCGGCAGGTGGCTCGCCGGACTCGTCGAAGCGGAGGGCATGGACCTCTTCACCGGCTTTGCCGGCGTCGAGGTGCTGTTCGAGGGCGATCGGGTCGTCGGTGTCCGGACCGGCGACCGCGGCATCTCGCGCGAAGGGCACCAGAAGCCCACCTTCGAGCCGGGCGTGGACATCCACGCGCGCGTGACGATCTTCTGCGACGGGGTCCGGGGCAACCTGACCAAGCAGCTGGTCTCGCGCCTGCCGCTGACCGACGGGTGCGATCCCCAGCAATACGCGATTGGTATCAAGGAGCTCTGGGAGGTCGCTCCGGACCGCATCGCGCCGGGGACCGTCGTGCACACGCTCGGGTACCCGCTTGGCTGGCGGCGGTTCGGCGGCGGCTTCCTCTACGCGATGCCTGGCGGCCGGATCTCCCTCGGGCTCGTCGTGGGATTGAGCTACCGCGATCCGCGCTTCGATCCGTACGCCGCATTCCAGCAGTTCAAGCAGCATCCCTTCCTGGCGGACCTGCTGCGAGGCGGTGAGGCGGTGAAGTACGGCGCCAAGGCGCTGCCTGAGGGCGGGTGGCACTCGGTGCCGCGGCCCTGGATGGACGGCGCGCTCATCGCGGGCGATGCCGGCGCGTTCCTGAACTCGCTCCGGCTGAAGGGGATCCACCTCGCGATGAAGACGGGCATGCTCGCGGCCGAGACGGCGTTCGAGGCCGTTCGCGCCAACGACGTATCGGGCGCGCGCCTGCGCGGCTACCAGGATCGCATCGACGCGAGCTGGGTGCGCGAGGAGTTGTACCCGGTGCGCAACGTGCACCAGGCCTTCGAGCGCGGCCTGCCCGCGGGCCTGGTCGCGTCGGCGCTGGCGGTGCTGACGGGCGGCCGGCTGCCGGGCCGCCTCCGTGGGCATGCCGGCTACACGCGCATGCGCAAGCTCCAGGACGCCGAGCCGCGCGGCCCCGGCGTCTCGTCGAACCAGGCGCGCATCGATCGCGCGGTCACCTTCGACAAGGCCACGTCGGTCCATCGATCGGGCACGCGCCACGAGGAGGATCAGCCGTCGCACCTGCTCGTCCAGACCGACGTCTGCCAGAGCGTCTGCGGCAGCGAGTACGGACACCCGTGCCTCCGATTCTGTCCGGCGAACGTGTACGAGATCGTGCCGGGCGACGACGGGCGTCCGCGCCTGCAGATCAACGCGTCGAACTGCGTGCACTGCAAGACCTGCGACATCATGGATCCGTATCAGGTCATCACGTGGGTGCCGCCGGAGGGTGGCGGCGGACCGCAGTACGACGGGCTGTGACCAGCGCGCCCGGTGAGCCGGAGTGGAAGGCGTCGCGCGGCCGTCGCATGCAGGCGTGGCTGATCGGGACGGTCGGGTTCCCCGCGATCCACGTGCTCGGGCGTTCGTGGCGGTGGCGGACCGAGGGGCTCGAGTACCTCGATGGCGTACGCGCCTCCGGCCGGTACCCGGTCATGGCGTTCTGGCACGGACGAATTCTGCCGGCCATGTACTTCTTCCGCCATCGTGACATCGTGGTGATCACGAGCGACAACTTCGACGGCGAGTGGATTGCCAAGATCATCCATCGCTTCGGGTACACGACGGCGCGGGGGTCCACGTCCCGGAACGCGGCGCGCGCGGCGCTCGGCGCGAAGCGGCGGATGGAGCAGGGGCACGCCGTCGGGGTGACCGTCGATGGCCCGCGCGGTCCGGCGCTGGTGGCGCAGCCGGGCGCGATCTGGCTCGCGAAGGTGACCGGCAATCCTATTGTCCCGTTCCATATCGAGGCGACGCCGCACTGGACCGCGTCGAGCTGGGACCGGACGCAGATCCCCCGCCCGTTCAGCCGCGTGTCGGTCGTGGTGGGCGAGCCCTTCCAGGTGCCCGCGCAGGCCGACGCGGCCGGGCTCGAGGCCAGCCGCGTGGAGCTCGAGCACCGATTGAGGGCGCTCAGACCCCGTGCGCTGGCGCTGCTGGCGGAATGAGATGAGCCTGACCATCGTGTCGTCGCCGCGTTTCGGCGGTCACCTGACGCCGCCGGGGCACCCCGAGTCGCCGGACCGCGCGGCCATCCTCGAGGGCGTCGCCGAGCGCGCACGCGATCGGGGCGTCCAGATCGTCGAGCCGCGCGCGGCGTCCGACGAGGAGTTGCGGCGCGTCCACACCGCGGCGCACGTTGCCGCCATCGAGCGCACACGTGGCCAGGCCACGATGCTCGATCCGGACACCTTCACCTCGCCCGAGTCGGCAGAACTTGCCCGCCTGGCGGCTGGCGCCGCGCTTGTCGGCGTCGAGCTGTGTGTCGATCCGGGACACGCCGTCCGGGGTGGGGACAGTCCCCGATTCCGCCGGGAGGGGGGGACAGTCCCCGATTCCCCCGGGAGGGGGGGACAGTCCCCGATTCCGCCGGGAGGGGGGGACAGTCCCCAATCCGTGGCGGGGGAGGGGGGACCACAACGCGTGGTGGTGCTGGTTCGGCCGCCGGGGCATCATGCCGAGTCGGGCCGGGCGATGGGGTTCTGCCTCTACAACAACGTCGCCGTGGCGGCGGCGCACGCGCGGGCGCTGGGGATCGCACGCGTCGCCATCGTCGACATCGACGTGCACCATGGGAACGGCACGCAGGAGATCTTCTACGCGGATCCCGACGTCCTGTTCGTGTCCGTCCACCAGTATCCGTACTATCCCGGCACTGGTGGAGCCACCGAGACAGGGGCCGGCGCGGGGCAGGGCTACACCGTGAACCTGCCGATGGAGAGCGGCGCCACCGACGGTGACTACCAGCAGATCGTGGACGAGGCAATCGTACCCGTCGTGCGGTCGTACGAGCCCGGGCTCATCCTCGTGTCGGCGGGCTTCGACGCCCACGAGGACGACCCGCTCGCGCAGATGCGGATGACCACGGCGGGCTATGCATGGGTGGCGGCGCGCCTGACCGACCTCGCGGACGCCGCCGCCTGCCCGCTCGTCGCCGTCACCGAAGGCGGCTACGCGCTCTCGGCGCTGGCCTCGTCGCTCGACGTCGTGTGCGGGCAATTCGAAGGCGCACGCACGGCGACAGCCATGCCGACGTTCCGGCTCGCGACGGGCCGCGCCGCAACGGCAATCGCGAGCCTGCGCGCGGGCGGAGGCGTGCGCTGGGCTGGTCTATAATCGAGGCGTGGCCGACTACCGACCGCAGGATCTCGACCGCAAGTGGCAGCAGCGCTGGACCGACGTCCGAGCCTTCGAGCCCACTGAGGACCCGAGCCGGCCGAAGTACTACTGCCTCGAGATGTTTGTGTACCCGTCGGGGCACGCCCACGTGGGCCACGTCCGGAACTACATCATCGGCGACGTGATGGCGCGGACGCGGCGGATGCGCGGCTACAACGTGCTCCATCCCTTCGGGTGGGACGCTTTCGGCCTGCCCGCCGAGAACGCCGCGATCAAGAGCGGCATCCCGCCGGCGGTCTCCACCTTCGGCAATATCGCTCACATGAAGGGGCAGCTGCAGCGGCTCGGGATCAGCTACGCCTGGGATCGCGAGATCGCCACGTGCACGCCCGAGTACTACCACTGGAACCAGTGGCTGTTCATCCGCATGTACGAGCGGGGACTGGCATACCGTCGCCGCTCGACCGTGAACTGGTGCCCCGTGGACCTGACGGTGCTCGCCAACGAGCAGGTAGTGGACGGCGCCTGCTGGCGCTGCGGCACGACCGTCGTGACACGCGATCTGGAACAGTGGTTCCTCAAGATCACCGCGTACGCCGAGGAGTTGCTCGCCGCGCTGGACACGCTGACCCACTGGCCCGACAAGGTTCTGACGATGCAGCGGAACTGGATCGGGCGGTCGGAAGGCGCGCGCGTGCGCTTCGGGCTGCCGGATGCGCCCGCCGGCGCCCCGGCCGACATCGAGGTGTTCACGACCCGCATCGACACCATCTTCGGCGCGACGTTCGTCCTCGTCGCGCCCGAGCACCCGCTGGTCGAGATGTTTGCCGGGGCGTCGTCCGACGGCGAACGGATGCGGGCGGACGCCACCCGGTTTCGTACGCAGGACCGCATGGCCCGCGTCTCTGGCGAGGCGGAGAAGGAGGGGTTCTTCACGGGCTTCCACGCGATCAACCCGTTCAGCGGCGAGCATGTCCCGATCTGGGTCGCCAACTTCGTGCTGGGCGAATACGGGACCGGTGCCGTCATGGCGGTCCCGGCCCACGACGAGCGCGACTTCGAGTTCGCGCGGAAGTACCGGCTGCCAATCCGCGTCGTCGTCGCCCCGGCGGGAGGCGACGTGCCGGATGAGGCGGCGCTGACCGACGCCGTGTCGAACGACGGCGTCCTCGTGCACTCGGGGCCGTGGGACGGCGCCCCTTCGGACCAGGCGCGCCAGCGGATGACCGCCGATGCCCAGGCCAGGGGCATCGGCACCGGCTCAGTGCAGTTCCGCCTCAAGGACTGGGGCATCTCGCGACAGCGGTACCGGGGCACTCCCATTCCGATGGTGTACTGCGACGCGCACGGCGTGCAGGCCGTGCCCGACGATCAGCTGCCCGTCGTCCTGCCCGAGATCGCGGAATTCACGGGCCGCGGCGACTCGCCGCTGGCCCAGGTCCCCGAGTTCGTCCACACGACGTGTCCCGTCTGCGGCGGCCCCGCCCGACGCGAAACCGACACCATGGACACGTTCGTGGACTCCTCCTGGTACTTCTACCGGTTCTGCGACCCGCACAACGGCCAGCGGCCGTTCGACCCCGCCCGCGCGAAGTACTGGATGCCGGTGGACTTCTACAGCGGCGGCGTCGAGCATGCCATCCTGCACCTGATCTACTCGCGGTTCTTCACGCGCGTGTTCCGCGACCTGGGCCTCGTCGATCACGACGAGCCGTTTGCCCAGCTGCTCACCCAGGGCATGGTCCTCAAGGACGGCAAGGTCATGTCCAAGTCGAAGGGCAACGTCGTCGACCCCGACGCGATGATCGAGCGCTACGGTGCGGATGCCCTCCGGCTCTACGTGATGTTCGTTGCCCCGCCGGAAAACGAGGTTGAATGGACCGATACCGGCCTCGAGGGCAGCTTCAGGTTCCTGGCGCGCGTCTGGCGCCTCGCGGATCACTGGTGCGAGGCCGTGGCGGGCCGTCTCGATGCGGGCGCGCTGGCCGAGGCCCCGCTCTCCGAGGCGGAGCGTGCCCTGCGGCGAAAGGCGCACGAGACCATCCGTCGCGTCACCGCCGACATCGAGGAGCGCCAGCACCTGAACACCGCCGTCTCCGCGCTCATGGAGCTCGTCAACGAGCTGTACGCCTTCAGCGACCAGACGGCCGCCGGGGCGCCGGGCCAGCGGACCGAGGCCGCCGTGGCCACGGCGGACGGGATTGAGACCCGGTCGGTGGTGGGGGAGGCAATCGAGGCCCTGGTCCTCATGATCTCGCCCTTTGCGCCGCACATGGCCGAGGAGCTCTGGGAGCGGCTCGGGCACGGCAGTGGCCTCACGGCGGCCGCCTGGCCGGCGTACGACGAGGACGCGGCGCGCGCGGCCGAGATTGTGGTCCCGGTGCAGGTGAACGGCAAGCTGCGCGGGCGCTTCACCGCCGCACCGGACGCCTCCGAAGACGAGCTCCGGGAGAAGGCGCTCGCGGACCCGGCAGTCAGAGCCCACCTGGAGGGCAAGACCGTGCGGAAGGTGATTGTCGCCGGCGGCAAGCTGGTGAGCGTGGTGGCGAGATGATGAACCGGCGTGCCTTTCTGGCCGTGCTCGGCGCCGGAGCGGCCTCGTCGTGCGGGTACGCGCTGGCCGGACGCGGATCGTTTCTCCCGTCCTACATCCAGACCATCGGGATTCCGCAATTCCAGAACACGACGCCCTTCTTCGAGGTGGAGCAGGTCTTCACCCAGAACGTCCGCACCGAGTTCATCAATCGGGGCAAGTACAAGATCCTGCCGGACCAGACGGGAGTGGACGCCGTGCTGCTCGGGCAGATCCTGGGCATCACCATCACGCCGGCCAGCTTCACCGACGAGCAGCAGGCCAGCCGCTACATCATCAACGTCAGCGCGAAGATCGATTTCCGCGACCTGAAGACCAACAAGAGCATCTGGAGCAACCCGCAGTGGCTGTTCCGGGACGAGTACGAGGCCTCGGCCGCCGTGGATGCCCTCGACGCGAACGCCTTCTTCAGCCAGGACGTGAACGCGCTGGAGCGGGTCAGCAGCGAGTTCGCCAAGGCCGTGGTCAGCGCGATCCTCGAAGCGTTCTGACCCGGTGCCCTCCATCAGCCCCGACGCCTTCCGCCAGCAGGTCGCCCGGACGGCCACCGGCCCCGTCTACCTGATCGTCGGCGACGACGAGCGCGAGAAGTCCGCGCTGGCCCTTGCCGCCGGCGAGATGATCGAGGAGGGGCTCCGCGCCTTCAACGTCGAGCGGCTCTACGCCACCGACAAGGGCACGACTCCGCAGGCGGTCGTGGACGCGGCGCGGACCCTGCCGATGATCGCGCCACGGCGCGTCGTCATCGTGATCGCGGCGGAGAAGATGCTCGTGCCCAGGCGCGGACGCTCGGCCGCCGAGGAGGGAGACGACGGAGACGGCGACGCGGTGGAGGTCCTGATCGACTACCTCGCCGACCCGGCCCCGACGACGACCCTGATCCTGGTGTGCTCGGCCGGCGACGAGCCCGACGCCGTCCCCCTGCCCAGGAATCTCCGCATCACGAAGGCGATCGCCAGGGCGGCCGCCGTGATCACCTGCTCGGGACTGGACGGCGGCACGAACCCGGCGCAGTGGGTCCAGGCGCGCGCGAAGGAGGCCGGCCTGGTGATGGAGCATGCCGCCATCGTCCGCCTGCTCGAGGCGGCCGGCGGGGATCCGGGCCGGGTGCGCGCGGATGTCGAGAAGGTGCTGCTCTTCGCGGCGGGGGCGGGAACGGTGACGGCCGACCACGTCGCGGCCGTCGTGGGCACGGCCACCGCGCACACCGACGACTGGGCACTGGTGAGGGCCATCGAGCAGGGAAACGCCGCCGCGGCCCTGCGGGAACTCGGCGCGGCGCTGCAGAACGGCGCCGTGCCGTTCCAGATCCTCGGCCAGATCGGCTATTCCATTCGGACCCCGCCGCCCAGGGGGCGCTTCCCGGCCAGGCGGGTGCCGGCCGCCGTCGAGTCCCTGCTCAGGACCGACGTGGCAATGAAGTCGTCCGGAGGCGACCCGCGAGTGCTGCTGGAGCGGCTGATCGTGGAACTGTGCGGCTGACTAGGCCGTCTGCGACTTCCGCGCGACCTTCTTGACGAGCCGGGACTTGTAGCGGGCGGCGGCGTTGCGGTGGATGATGCCCTTGTTGGCCATCTTGTCCACGAGCGAGGCGGTCTGGCCGAGGACTCCCCTGACCGACTCCGCATCACCGGTGTCGACGGCGGAGCGGAGGCTCTTCAGCGACGTCCGCAGCCGGCTGCGCAACTGCCGGTTGTGATCCCGGCGCTTGATGGACTGACGGTACGCCTTCTGAGCGGACGAAACCTTCTTCTTCGTGGCCACGCGTCTTGAATCCTTCCGACCCGGCTCCCGGCCGGGCCATGTGCCGCCCGTGCAAGGGCGGTGGTTCGGTCAGAACCTCAAACTTTAGCACAGCTTCGCCGCCGTTCGCCATCCGATTCGTGACGGGCGGCGTGAACCTGGTACGGCGCTTGCTCGTCCCATTCGGGCAAGGGGCGGTTGATGGATGGTTTCTGGCGATCGACGCCGGGAACCGCCGGAAACGGCCGATATAGAGGTCGGTAATGCGTACAGCGCCCGTCGGCTCGCTGGACACTCTGCTCGAAACGTTGGATTTGCGTCGGCCGGCCGTCGCCGCCCACAGCCGGCGTGTGGCTGCTGCGGCCCGCCAGCTTGGTCTGATTGCCGGGCTGGGCGCCGCTGAGCTCGACGCGCTCACGCGCGCAGCGCTCGTCCACGACGCCGCGACGCTGCTGGGACGGGCGGCCGGCTCCAGCACCGAGCAGCTCGACGCGTGGTGTGGCCTGGGCGAGGACGTCGCCGACATCCTCTGGTACGCCGCCCGCCGCTACGATCACCACCGGCACGCGCCGGTGTCCGCACGGCTGCTGAGCGTGGCGCACGCCTTTGACGATTTCACGTCACCCCGGGAATACCAGGTGCCGCTCCATCCCGATACCGCCCGGATGGCCATCGCGCGGGAGGCCGGCCGCCGGTTCTGTCCGCTTGCCGTGAACGCGTTGATGGCGTTGCGCCCGGAACAGCTGGACGAGGAGGGCGAGCGGGGGATGGAGGACGTGGCGCCCGGCGGTCGCGCGGCGGTCGATCCCTCGCGGTTCGAGGGCCGGCCCTGGCCCGTGGACTACCGGTTCGTGACCAACTCGTAGGTGCCGGCGGGCTTCCGGTCCGAGTAGCGCGGCACGTCGCGTCCGTCGATCAGTTCCACGATCTTGTAAATCCGGCGGTGCGGCCCCGTACGCACCTCGGTCACCGACACGATCCGCCGCACGTAGTTCCGCGTCTCGCGATAGGGAGGCACCTCGCGCCCGTACCGCTCGACGGCGCCCGGCCCGGCGTTGTACGCGGCCAGCGCGAGCTCCGTGCGGCCGTCGAACCGGTCGATCAGGCGCCGCAGGTAGGCCACGCCCGCCCTGACGTTCTGGGCGGGGTCGTAGGGGTCGTCAACGCCGTACTCCTCCGCGGTAGCCGGCATGAGCTGCATGAGGCCCATGGCGCCCTTTGCGGACAGCGCGCGCGGGTTCCAGGCGGACTCGACCTGAATGACCGCCCTGACCAGATCGGGGCTGAGCGACTGCCCGAGGGCGTACTGGTCCGCCAGGCGCTCGAGGACGCTGCGATCGACGTCCCCCGGGTCGGCGTCCGCCCGCGTCGTGCGCACGGCGGTGCTGCCGTGCACGGCAAACGTCTGCAGCGCGTCTGCCCCCCGCGGCGCGGCGGTGTCGGACAGGACCAGCCGGCCATGTTCGTCTCGCCAGGCGTAGACGTCTGCCTGCGCCGGGACTGCGCGGAAGATGGCCGCCAGGGCCGCGATGAGGGCGAAGCCTTTCGACAGCAAGGGGTTGTGAGCGGCCCGCGAGCGATGGCTCCCGGCGACACTCCCGTCCACCCCGTGTTATCGGCACGAGCCGTACCACTCCTCAGCCTGTCAGTGCTTGCTGCCGGCCCCGGCGAGATCCTCGATCACCCGCGGCGCCGCGGCGAGCATCTCGCCCACCTTCGATGCGTCGGCCCCACCGGCCTCGGCGAAGTCGGGCCGGCCGCCGCCCCGCCCGCCCACGATGGGCGCCAGCGCCTTGACGATGTTGCCGGCGTGAAAGCGGCCCTTGAGGTCTGATGTGACCGACGCCACGATCGCGACGCGGCCCTCGGCATCGGTCGACGCCAGCACGACGCCGCCGCTCTTCAGCCGGTCCTTGTACCTGATCGGCGAGCTGCCGCAGCGCCTCGCGCTCCAGGCCGTCCACCTGACGGACCACGAACGGGCTGCCCGCGACCATCCGTGCCTCGGACGGACCGGCGGCCTCTGTGGGGCTGGCCGCGCTCCCGCCCATGGCCACGCGGACCTTGAGGTCCGTCACCTCTCGTGCCAGCCGCCTGGCGTCCGCCTGGAGCTTCGCCACGGCATCGGCGGCCTGGTCCTCGCCGACGCTCAGCGCGGCCAGCACTCGACGGAGCGTGCCGCGATGCGCCTGCAGATCGTGCAGGGCCCCGAGTCCGGTCTGGGCCTCGATGCGGCGGACCCCGGCGGCCACGCCGCTCTCCTCGGTGATGGCGAACAGGCCGATGTCGCCAGTGGCGCGACAGTGGGTCCCGCCGCAGAGCTCCACGCTGAAGCCGGGCACGGTGACGACGCGCACGTGGTCGCCGTACTTCTCGCCGAAGAGCGCCATCGCGCCGCCGGCAATCGCCTCGTCGGTGTTCCGGACCTCGGTCGTCACGCCGGCGTTCCGGAGGATCTGTCCGTTGACGATCTCCTCGATCTCGGCCAGGTCGGCGTGAGCGACAGGCGCGAAGTGGGTGAAGTCGAAACGCAGGCGATCCGGCGCCACGAGCGACCCGGCCTGCTTCACGTGGGGCCCGAGCACCTGCCGGAGGGCGGCGTGGAGCAGGTGCGTGGCCGTGTGATTGCGCCGCGTGGCATCGCGCCTCGCGACGTCCACCTGCCCGGTAACCGTCTGGCCTTCCGCGAGCGGACCGGCCATCACGCGCACGCGATGGGCGCGCGGCAGACCGGGGCCGACGCGCAGCAGGCCGTCCACGCGCGCCAGCGGCGCGCCGGCCGCGTTCAGGAGCACGCCGGCGTCCGACACCTGCCCGCCCGACTCCAGGTAGAACGGCGTCCGGTCCAGCAGCGCGAAGCCCGCCGTGCCAGACGCCAGTTCCGCCACCTGGGCCCTCTGCTCGTCGAAGAGCGCCACCACGTGCGCCTCGGTGACCGTCGTGTCGGTGTAACCCTCGAACGTGTCGCCGGCCGCGCGCAGCCGGTCGAAGACGGCAGGCGAGGTGAACTGGAACTCGTCGCCCCGCTTGCCGTCGAAGGCGCTGTGCGCCCGTGCCCTCCCGCGCTGCGCCTCCATCGCGCGGTCGAATGCGGCGTGGTCGAGTGACAGCTTCCGTTCGGCCGCGAGGTCCTCGATGAAGTCGAGCGGGAGCCCCCACGTGTCGTACAGCCGGAACGCCTCGCCGCCCGGCACCACGCCGTCGCCGGCCGCTGTCTGATCCAGGAGCGCCTCCAGCCGCGGAAGCCCGCCGGTCAGGACGGCATCGAAGCGCTCTTCTTCGGCGCGCACGACGCCGACGATGGTGTCGCGGCCCGCGGGCAGCTCGGGATAGGCATCCCCCATCTGGGCGACGAGCACGTCCACGAGCCGGTGCAGGAAGGGCTCCGAGGTGCCGAGCCGGCGGCCGTGGCGCATGGCGCGCCGCATGATCTTCCGCAGGACGTACGCGCGCCACTCGTTGCCCGGGAGCACGCCGTCGGCAATGAGGAACGTCATCGCGCGGCAGTGGTCCGCGACCACGCGCGTCGAGATTGCGCGAGGATCGCTCGCGGTGGCCAGCACATGCACGGCATCGGGTGAGGCGTCGCCGCCGGTTTCCCGTCCGATGGCGGCGACGACCGGCTCGAACACGTCCGTGTCGTAGTTCGAGAGCGTCCCGCCCATGATCGCGGCCACGCGCTCCAGGCCCATGCCGGTGTCGATCGATGGGCGGGGCAGCGGGCGCAGCGTCCCGTCGGACTGCCGGTCGAACTCCATGAACACGTTGTTCCAGACCTCGACGAAGCGGTCGCAATCGCAGGCCGGCCCGAGGCAGCTCGGCGCGGCGCAGGGAAGGTCGTCGCCGCGAAAGTAGTGGATCTCCGAGCACCGGCCGCACGGGCCCGTATCGCCCATCGCCCAGAAGTTGTCGGCGGCCCCGAGCTCGTGGATGCGATCGGCCGGCAGGAAGTCTCGCCAGCGCGCGTACGCCTCCTCGTCGCGGGGCACGCCGTCCTCGCCCCTGAAAATCGTGGCGTAGAGGCGGTCGGCGGGCAACGACCATTCCGCGGTGAGCAGCGCCCAGGCGAGCGCGATCGCGTCGTGCTTGAAGTAGTCGCCGAAGGAGAAGTTCCCAAGCATCTCGAAGAAGGTGTGGTGGCGCAGCGACGGCCCCACGTTGTCGAGGTCGTTGTGCTTGCCGCTCACGCGCATGCACTTCTGCGCGGTGGTCGCGCGCGAGTACGCGCGCTGCTCCCGTCCCAGGAACACGTCCTTGAACTGGTTCATGCCGGCATTCGTGAAGAGCAGGGTGGTGTCCCCGTGTGGCACCAGCGGAGAGCTTGGCACGATGCGGTGCCCGTGGCGCTCGAAGTACCGGAGGAACGACGTCCTGAGCTCGGTCGAGGTCATCAGGGGCAATTGTACATGCCCGACCCGCGCCCGCGCGGCTCACTCGTGGTGCAGGGCCTCCACGGGATCGAGACTGGCGGCCCGCCGTGCCGGCACGGCGCTGGCCACGAGTGCCACCACGACCAGGAGCAGGACGACGGCACCGAACGTCGCCGGGTCGGTTGGCGTCACGCCGAACAGCAGACCGGCGAACAGCCGCGTCCCGGCGGCGGCCATGACCGTGCCCGCGATGACCCCGACGGTCGTGATCCGAAGCGCCCGCCCGGCGATCAGACGCGCGATGTCGCGTCGCGTGGCGCCCAGCGCGACGCGAATGCCCAGCTCGCGCGTCCGGCGCGCGACGGCGTACGACATCGAGGCGTACAGCCCGACCGACGCCAGCACGACGGCCAGCACTCCGAACGCCGTCAGCAGCGCGGCGGCCAGCCGCTGCTGGAAGAAGGCCGCCACCATGGCGCGCTGGAGCGTCGCGACCCCGAACACCGGGAGAGCGGGGTCCACCGCCCGCACGACCGATCGCACGGCGCCGGCGAGCGCCATCGGGTCGCCGGACGTCCGGACGTGCAGCGTGATGTCGGGACGGTAGTTCCACGTGGTGCCCAGGTACACGAACGGCGCCGCCGGCTCGTTGAGGCTGCGGTACTTCGAGTCCGCCACGACGCCCGCCACGGGGTACCAGCGCTCGGAGAACCGGATGCGTCTGCCGACGGGATTCCGGCCGCCCCAGTACCGGTCGGCGAACGTCTGGTTGACGACGAGGACCTCGGGATCGTCGGGTCGGTCCGCGGTGGAGAACTCGCGCCCCTCCAGCACCGGGATCCGCATGGTCTGGAAGTAGTCCGGTCCGACCCAGTTGAGGTGCGCCCAGGCCGGCGCGTCCTTCGGCTGATCGAACCCTTCCGGATCGAGCGTCGTCGAGCTGTTGCGGCTGGCCAGCGCGAGCGGGACGCGTCGCGCAAGGCTGGCGGACTCGACCCCGGGGAGCTGCCGCACGGCGGCCAGGATGGCAGCCACCGCCTGCGGCCCGCGGTCGCCGTCGTAGCCGCCGGCAAACAGATCGACCGACGCCAGCAGCATGTGGTCGGCCTTGAATCCGGGGTCGAACAATCGGGCGTTGCGAACACTCCGGATGAACAGACTGGCCGAGATCAGCAGCAGGAGCGAGAACGCCAGCTGCACCGCCACCAGGCCGGTGGACGCCCAGGTCTTCCGGGCGGCAGCGTGTCCGCCCTCGGTCTTCAGGCCCGACATGAGATCGCCTTGCGTGGCCTTCAGCGCGGGCGCCAGGCCGAAGGCGACCGCGCTGCCGAGCGCCAGCGCAGCCGTGAACGCCAGCACGGGCAGGTTCAGGTGGACCTGGAGCGCCACCGGCAGGTCGCTGGGAGGCACGAAGGAGGCGAGCAGCCCGGCCGTCCAGATCTGGGCGGCGACCGCCGCTGCCGCGGCGCACGTCACCAGCACGAGGTTCTCGGTGATCAGCTGGCGGACCAGGCGTCTGCGGCTGCATCCGATCGACAGCCGCACCGCGAGCTCCTGCCGGCGCGCCGCGGCGCGCGACAGCTGGAGGCTAGCCACGTTGGCGCACGCGATCACGAGGATGATGCCGACGACGCCCATGAGGACGAGGAGCACCGGGCCGAGGATCGACTGCGCGCCGTGTGGCGACCGCCAGAGCGGGAAGGCGCCCATGTGGGGCGCGGTGCCATCGCCGGCCGTCCGCGCGATCCGCCCGGCGATGGCGGAGAGCTCGCGTGCGGCCTGATCGGGAGACACGCCCGGCTTCAGGCGCCCCAGCGTGTTCAGCCAGTGGTTGCCGCGCATGGGAATGCGGCTGGGGCCCGGCATGAAGGCGCTCGACATCAGGGCCGGCGCCCAGACGTCCATGGCCAGGCCCGTGAACCCGCTGGCGAACTCCGCGGGGGCCACCCCGACGACCGCGAACGGCTGGCGGTTGATGCGCACGCTCCTGCCCACGATCCCAGGATCGGATGCGTAGCGGCGACGCCAGAGCCGATCGCTGATCACCACGACCGGGATCGGGGCGGCGCCCTCCTCGGGGAGAAAGGTTCGCCCGAGAACGGGGCGGACGCGCAGCACGTCGAAGAAGTTGTCGGCCACGATCTCGACCCAGATGCGCTCGGCGCCGCCGGACGCCTCGAGCGCCGCCGGGACGAAGTCGTGGACCGTGAGGCCGTCCAGGGTCGTCGCCCGTTCGCGGAAATCGCGGAAGTCCGGATACGACATGTTCGTGTAGGACTCGGTCCTGGAGAGGGTGACGATCTCCACCAGGCGCGAGGGGTCGCCGGTGCCGGGCAGCGGTTGCAGCAGGATCGTGTCGATCCAGCTGAAGATCGTCGTGTTGGCGCCGATGCCCAGCGCCAGCGTCAACACGGTGGCTGCCGTGAACCCCGGATTGCGGCGCATCATGCGCCCGGCAAACCAGACGTCCTGCAGCACGCCCGCGAGGACCGACCGCCATCCCGGACCGCTCGCCGCCGCGACGGCGAGGCCGTGCGCCGCCCGCTCGGTCGCGGGCGCCCGGAGCCGTCCGGATCGGCGCAGATCGCGCGACAGCGCCTCCCAGTCCGGGATGTGCCGTCGGGCGTCTGCGGCCGCGTGCTCGGCCGACAGGCCGCGCGCCAGGGCGTCGCGATAGACATCCTCGAGCTGCTGTGCGAGATCCTCGACGATCTCGGCCTGCCGCTCCGGGCGCAGGCCCTCGAGGCGCAGGTGGCGGCGGACGTAGGGCTGCCACTCAGGCATGGGACCCTCCGACGATCCGGTTGACCGCCGCGATGAAATCCTGCCAGTTGCTCCGCTCCTGGCGCAGGGTCGCACGCCCCTCCGCGGTGAGCCGGTAGAAGCGCCGCCGGCGCTCGCCCGCCTTCTCGACCCAGCGGCCGGCGATGAGGCCGCGATCCTCGAGCCGGCACAGGACCGGGTACAGGGATCCAATCCGGAAGGTGAGGCGCCCGCCCGAGCGGACCTCGATCAGCTTGCCAATCTCGTACCCATGCCGCGGCCGCGCTTCGAGCAGGGCCAGCACCAGCAGCTCGGTGCTGCCCTTCTTCAACTCGTCGTGCGCCATGAGACGGGCCTCCGCCGGCTAATCTACTTCAGTGCAGTATATGTTGGCAAAGTACATTCCGCGCGGCGGCCGGCTGCGGAGTAGGCGGAGGCGTGAGGAGCGAGAAGGCAACAGGGCCCTGGGCCTGGCCCAGGGCCCTGCCCGTCACGGCGACGGCGGGGTCCAGCCGTCGCTGAGCGTCTTCAGGAACGCCACGAGGGCCTGTTCCTCGGCAGGCGTCAAGGCGAGGTTGCCGAGCTCGTCCATGTTCATGGTGTCCGGAACCTCTGGCGACGGCCAGGGTTCCACGTCCCGCGTGTTGTAGAAGTGCACGATCGCGTCCAGGCTCTTGAAGTATCCGTTGTGGCCGTACGCCTTGATGAAGCCAGGCCCAGGGGCCTTCGCCACGTTGCGCAGGGTAGGCACCTTCTGCTTGCCGAACTCGGGCATCCAGACGCTCTCCGGGTATCCCGCGCCGGCCAGGAAGCCTCCCAGGCCCGGATCCACCCACGCGCTGCCCGCGGGATTGATGCTATGCGGGGCCGAGTAGAAGGGGTTGCGCGGGTTGCGCGGTAGGCCGAGATTGTCGTACGTGAAGTCGGTGAAAAGCGGCGGCTCGTCGTTCGGGCCAGGCTGACTCGGATGGCATCCGGCGCACATCGCCTTGCCGTCGAACAGGGCCAGGCCGTCAGCCTCCTCCTGCGACAGCGTCGCGTCGCCGCGGAGGTAGGCGTCGTACTTCGAGCTGAAGGGATTGACTTCGCTCGAGCGCTCGTAGGCGGCGATGGACCGGGCGATCCTCGCGTAAGTGGCGGCCGCTGTGGCCTTCTTCGCGCTCAGCGACCCCGGGCCCCAGACGGCCTCGAACAGGGCCGCATAGTCCGACTTCGCCACCCGATCGATGACCTGTGTGGCCTGGGGCATGTTCTGTTCGAGGTTGTTGAGGAACGGCCCCATGGCCTGCTCGGCCAGTGGGTCCCCCAGAGTCCAGCCCGTGGCTCGGCCGTCCCAGAAGACTCCGCCTTCCCACACGTCCTCGTCCTCATCCAGGTGGAGCGCGGGGCTGCGACCCGCATAGGCAGCGGCTGGTGGCTTCCGGTTGCCCGCGCGTTGATGCACGGCGCCCGGATAGACCGATGACCCGGCATTGATGACGGAAATGGGCCCTGTAAAGCCCGTCGCCGCTCCGTGACAGGCGGCGCAGGACTGGCCGGGCGGCGTCGAGAGGTTCGGATCGAAGAACAGCGCCTTGCCCAGTTGTTCGATCGGGTCAGATCGCGCGACGGCAGGACCCGGGCCGAGGATCCACGCCGTGCCCAGGAATACGACGACCGTGAGGAGTGCGAGGTCGCGCCGCATGGGGCACCTCCGGGGGGACAAGTCCGAGGACGAAAAATCCAATACTTCGGATGCAAGTCGAGTGCCGCGCCGCGGAGACAATTCGCTGCCGATTCTCCCGGGGAGGTTTGAGTTCCCGCCATCGTGGCGGGAATTCACACGGGAGCGTACTGCTTCTTCCGCGCCTCAGCCCTCGTCGCCGACTCGAAGCCGCCGCCGGAGGAGTTGACGCACGGCATCGGCGTCAAAGCCCTGGCGGAGCAGCCAGGCCTGCAGCCGGCGCACGGCCTTGGGGTCGGTCGGCGGAGGCTGCCCCCTGAGGCGCCGGGACAGGGCCTCGGTCAGCAGGCGGTCCTCGTCCACGTCTTCGTAGGCGGCGGCCACGGCCTCCCGCGCGGTGTCGTCATCCACGCCCAGCGCCCGGACCTGCCGCAGCACGCGTGCGCGGCCCTGGCGGTGGATCACGAGATCGTGGCGGGCGCGGGCGCCAGCGGTCCGCCGATCGTCGAGCGCCCCCGACGTCGTCAGCTCCGTCACCGCCGCATCGACCGATGCGGCGGGGAAGCCTTTCCGCAGGAGGCGGCTCCGGAGCTGCGCCTCGCTCAGCTCGCGCCGCGAGAGCATGGCGAGGCCTGCTGCGGCCGCGGCTCGCGGTCCCGGGTCGGGGGGCGTTCGCCCGTGCGGTCGCATGGCGGCGATCGATAGTACCTCGTCCCTCGTCATATGTAGCGCAGGCCTTCAGGCCTGCATGGCGGGGCAGACCGTGACCGCCTTCGCCAAGGCGACGGCGAGTCCGCCACAGCGGCCGCGGAGGCGGAAGGTCTGCGCTACATGTGCGGGGCTAGCCGCGGCTGAATCGGGTGATCTGCGGGCCGCCGCCGGTCGACGACGGGCGCGCGCTGCCCGAGAGGCTGCGCGCCATCTCGTCGCGGGTCTCGTCGGCGGTCGTCGAGATGCCCTGCACCTTCAGCTTGAACTCGTCCTTGTTGCTCGCCCAGCGCAGCGCCTCGTCGTAGGTGACCAGCTTCTGCTCGAACAGCGCGAAGATCGCCTGGTCGAACGTCTGCATGCCGTACTGCGAGGTGCCAGCCGCGATGGCGGAGTGGATGAGATGCGTCTTTTCCTTGTCGACGATGCAGTCGCGGATGAAGGGAGTGGTAATCATCACCTCGACCGCGGCGGCGCGGCCCTCGCCATCGGCCCGGGGCAGCAGGCGCTGCGAGATGACCGCCTTCAGCACCGACGCGAGCTGCATCCGGATCTGCTTCTGCTGGTGGGGCGGGAAGACGGCGATGATGCGGTTGATCGTCTCGCCGGCGTCGAGCGTGTGCAGGGTCGAGAACACCAGGTGGCCCGTCTCCGACGCGAGCAGCGCCGTCTCGATCGTCTCGTAGTCGCGCATTTCGCCGACGAGGATGACGTCGGGGTCCTGGCGCAGGGCGCTGCGCAGCGCGTGCGCGAAGGAGCGGGTGTCGACCGAGACCTCGCGCTGGTTCACGATCGCCCGGTTGTCGCGGTGCAGGAACTCGATCGGGTCCTCGACGGTGACGATGTGCGAGCAGCGGTTGCAGTTGACGTGGTTGACCAGGGCGGCCAGGGTGGTGGACTTGCCGCTTCCGGTCGTGCCGGTGACGAGCACCAGCCCGCGCTCTTCGGAGGCGATGGTCTTCAGGACGGGCGGCAGCCCGAGCTCGTCGACGCTCTTGACGCCAACCGGGATGACGCGCAGCACCATGCCGATGGTCCCGCGCTGCTGGAAGACGTTGCAGCGGAACCGCCCGAGGCCGGGGATGCTGTAGGCGAGGTCGATCTCGAGGCTGTCCTTGAACTTCTGGCGCTGCTGGGTGGACATGACCGCAGCGGCCATGCCCACGGTGTCCTCGTGCGTCAGCCGGGCCGACGCGCTGGCCGGTACCAGCTCGCCGCGCACCCGCATCATGGGATAGCTGCCGACCTTCAAGTGCAGGTCCGAGGCGCCGGCCTCAACCGCCAGCTTCAGCAGGTCGTTGACGTGCATGTCCGCACAATCCTCCCCTGTCCTTATCGGAGGATTGGCGAGCGGGCGTTACCCCGGTCCGCTGCCACGGTTGGCGGGTGGGCGTAACCTGGAGCCATGTGTAGCGCAGGCCTGCAGGCCTGCCGGGACCACCCGCCGGGGCAGACCTGAAGGTCTGCGCTACAGGTCTGCCGGGCTACGCACCGGGGCAGACCTGAAGGTCTGCGCTACAGGCCTGCCGCGACGGCGGTTGAGCAGACCTGCAGGTCTGCGCTGCATGTGCGCTACCTGACGCGGGCCGTCTCGGCGGGGCGCTCCCGCAGGTGGCCTTCGTTCGGGTACACGAACGTCAGCCACCCGTGCGTGTCGGGCAGCTCGCCGTTGATGACCTCGAAGAAGGTCTGCCGGATTGCCTCGGTGACGGGCCGACGGCCAGTCCCGATCGCGACCTTGTCGATGGACCGGATGGGGGTCACCTCGACCGCGGTGCCGCAGAAGAACGCCTCGTCGGCCAGATAGAGCAGCTCGCGGGGCAGGACCTCCTCGCGCACCTCGTAGCCGAGCCCCCGGGCGATCGTGATGATCGAGTCGCGGGTGATGCCGCCGAGGATGGAGGAGTGCACCGGGGGCGTGAAGATCACATTGCGTCGCACGATGAACAGGTTCTGCCCGCTGCCCTCGCTCACGTAGCCGAGCGTGTCGAGCGCGATGCCTTCGGCGTAGCCGTCGAGGACGGCCTCCATCTTGATCAGGGTGGAGTTGGCGTAGTTGGCGGTGGACTTCGCCGCCGCCGGAAACGTGTTCGGCGCCGCGCGGTTCCACGAGCTCACGCACACGTCCACGCCCTTCTCGACGGCGTCGGCGCCGAGGTAGGCGCCCCACTCCCAGACCAGCACGGTCGTGTCCACGGGACACGGCAGCGGATTCACGCCCAGCTGGTTGTAGCCGCGGTACATCAACGGGCGGATGTAGCAGGCCTTGAGGGCGTTCGCGCGGATGGTGTCGAGGATGGCCGTTTCCCAGCCCGACTGGTCGAGGGGCGACTCCATCCGGTAGATCTTCGCGGAGTCGAGCAGGCGCGAGACGTGTGCGGCGAGCCGGAAGCAGGCCGATCCCATGGGCGTCTGGTAGCAGCGGGCGCCCTCGAAGACGCCGGTGCCGTAGTGCACGACGTGAGCCGCCACGTGGATGGTCGCGTCCTTCCAGTCCACGAGCGTCCCGTTCATCCAGACCTTGCCGCTGCCGAAGCTCATTGGGCTCTCCTTACGGCGAAATTATCGCATCTACTGCGCTTCGCCGCAAAACGGGCAGCGATCGGAGCGGGCGTGCAGGGGCTTGCGGCAGTGCCAGCAGAATCGCGACTGCGGTGTTTCGCGCGCCCGGAGGCGCGAGTGGATGTCGTGGAGCTGGGCCGCCGCGCCCCCCGCGCCGGTGGCGTCGCCGGCGGCCACGCGCGCGGGCCGGCGGGACGAGCTCGTGCGCCCCAGTGACAGGATGTCGGCCAGCAGGTCCGACGCGCGCTGGTACCGCGCGCCCAGGTCGGGCGCCATCGCCTTGAGCACGATGTCGTTCACGGCCTTCGGGATCTTCGGGTTCCGGAGCCGGGGCGCCGAGACGAGCTCGCCCGTCATCAGCTTCTGCAGGTCGGCCGGCGACGGAGTCTCGTACGGCAGAATACCCGTCAGCATCTGATACATGGTCACGCCGAGCGAGTAGAGGTCAGAGCCGAAGACGGCCCGGCCGTGAAACTGCTCGGGCGCCATGTACGGCGGGCTGCCGATGACCGTCGTGCCGTGCGCCGCGATCTCGAGCACGCGCGACGTCCCGAAGTCCGCCACCTTCACGAGGCCCTGCTCGGAGACGAGCACGTTGCCGGGCCGGAGATCACGGTGGATCACGTTGTTCCGATGCGCGTGATCCACGGCGTTGGCAATCTGGACCGAGAAATCCAGCGCGCGCGTAATCTCCAGCGCGCCCTCCCGCAGGATCACGGTCTCGAGCGTCTCGCCGGCGACGTACTCCATCACGATGAAGAACAGGCCCTCCTGCTGCTCGGCGGTGAGCACCGTGACGATGTTGGGGTGGTTCAGGCTGCCGAGCAGCCGCGGCTCGTGCAGCAGCTCGCCGAGGTCGAGATTCTGCTGGCGATGGGGAACCTTGAGGGCGACCTTCTTGTCGAGCCAGGTGTCCTGCGCGAGGTAGACCGTGCCAAATCCTCCGCTGCCGAGCGGCGCGAGGATCTTGTACTTCCCGACAGTCTGTCCGCGGAAGAACATCGCCCGCAGTATAGCGGGTTCTGCGCCGCTACAACGCGTCCCAGTGGTGCAACAGGATCGAGAGCGCGACGAGCGGGATGGCGTCGGCGCGCAGCGTCCGGCCGCCCAGGGTGACGATCGTCGCGCCCGCGTCGACCGCGACGGCGATTTCGTCGGGCGCCCAGCCGCCTTCCGGCCCCGCCAGCACGGTGGCCGAAACCGGCCGCGCGGGCAGCGCGCTCACCCCGCGGCCCGCGGCGGGCTCGGCGAGCAGGATGACGGGCCGCTCGGCCGCGCGCAGGCAGGCCCCGAGGGATACCGGCTCGGCAATCGCAGGCACCACGGCGCGGCCGCACTGCTTGGCCGCGCTGATCGCGATTCGCCGCCACCGGTCCACGCGTGTGCCGAGCGTCGGCGCCTCGACGTGCGAGGTCGCCAGCGGCAGCACCCGCCACACGCCAAGCATCGTCGCATCACGGATCACCGCGTCGAACTTGTCGGCCTTGAGGAGTGCCTGGGCCAGGGTGATGCGGACGCCGGGCTCGGGCGCCGCGTCCACCCGCGCGCCCACCCGGACGATGGCCCCGCTCCGCGTCAGGGTCTCGACGGTCGCCTCGTGCTCGCGACCACGCCCGTCGAACACGCGGACGGCGGCGCCGACGTCGAGCCGCAGCACTCGGCGCAGGTGCAGCGCCTCTTCGGCCGGAAGCGGCGCGGCCATGCCGGTCTCGCCGAGGTCGGGGGCGTAGAAGCGGTGCATCGACCCGGGCGGCTACTTCGTGCCCCGGCTCTTCATCAGCGCCAGGACCGCGTCCACATCCTTGGGTGACGCGGCGGTCAGCACGACCGGGTCGCCATCGGTCACGAGCACGGTGTCCTCGATCCGCACGTGGATATGGTGCTCGGGCAGCTCGATGATCGGCTCGACGGCAATCACCATCCCCGGCCGGAACGGCTCGGCGGAGTTGCCCACGTCGTGCACGCTCATCCCGACGAAGTGGCCGGCCGAGGCCGGCCGCTGGTCGGCATAGCCGTACCTCGCATAGATCGCCCGGCTGATCTCGCGCGTCTGCTCGCGCGTGGCGCCCGGGCGCATGGCGGCGATGATGGCCTGCTGCGTCTCGAGCGCGCAGCGGTACGCGCGCAGCTGCAGGTCGTCGAACCGGCCCGACACCGGCCAGGTCCGTGTGATGTCGATGACCTGGTAGTCGAGCGACCCCCCGTAGTCCATCACCACCAGATCGCCGGGCGTCATCTGGCGGCCGTTGTCCTGGTAGTGCCAGACGTTCACGTTCGGCCCGGTGCCCACGATGGCCGGGTAGCCGTTGCCCTGCACGCCATTCCTGAACAGGTGATAGGTGGCTTCCGCCTCGAGCTCGTACTCGAACCGCCCGGGCCGCGTGATGGCAATTGCGCGGTTGATGGCCTCCGCGCTGAGCCGGCCGTTCAGCGTCAGCACCGCGATCTCGCGAGGCGACTTGATGACCCGCAACGCGTCGACCGCCGGCGTGACGTCCCTGACGTCGTAGAAGGGGTAGCGCGCGCGGATCGTCTCCGCGCGCCAGGCGTCCTCGCTCGGCTGTGCGCCGAACGGGTTGTTGAACCGGCGCGCCAGGTTCACCGCCTTGTCGCCGCGGCTGTCGTCCACCTCGTCGCGCTCGGAGAGTCGCGTCCAGAGCACCGGCGAGGCACCGCTGCCGCGGCGCCGCGCGAGGAACTCGGTCAGGGTGCCGAGCGGCTCGATGGCGTCGAAGCCCCAGTGCGCCGACTGGTCGCCCTGCGACAGCCAGTTCCGCCCGTCGGACCGAATCTCCGACGGGCCCTGTTCCGGCAGGAACAGCCACGACCGGGCGGTCGCGGCGTCCAGCACCAGGACGGCGTTCAGGTCCTCGTTGCCGGTGAAGTAGTAGAAGTCGTTGTCCTGCCGGAAGCGCTCGCCGTTGGCAGGCATCGTGCTCCCGAACAGCACGGCGGTGCCCGCCGTGAGGGAGTGAGCCAGCGCCTGGCGCCTCGCGATGAACTCCGAAGGCGGGTAGCCGAGGCGCTCGGCCGATCCGCGAAACGACAGGAGCAGGACGAACAGGACCGGCAGGAGACCGCGGCGTGACATGGGCACCTCGGGGACGCGTTCGGATGGGCGAGAGCCTACCGGCGATCTCGTGTCAGCCGCAACCCCTCCGACGGGTCAGGTGCGCGCGTCGGCCTGGAAGGCGCCCCAGTCACCTTCACGGACGAGCGCAGGCGTCGAGAGCCGCCCGGCAAAGGCCTCGAGCACGGCGGGCACCTCGTCCTCGAGGAATCCACTGGCGACCAGCGTCCCGCCGGGAGACAGCAAGGCCGCCAGGCCGGCCGCCCGCGCCACCAGCAGCGCCCCCGTCAGGTTGGCGACCACGACATCGGCGGGATCGAGCGCGGCGTCCCGCAGGTCTGCGGCACGCAGGCGCACGCGGTCCTCCAGCCGGTTCAGGACGATGTTGTCGCGCGCTGCGGCCAGCGCATCCTCGTCGCAGTCGATGCCTTCGACGTCGGTCGCGCCGAGGCGCGCGGCCGCCAGCGCGAGCACGCCCGAGCCGGTCCCGACATCCAGGACGCGCCGGCCGGCCAGCCGCACCTGCTGCAGCAGCAGCAGGCAGAGCCTGGTCGTCTCGTGATGGCCGGTGCCGAATCCCATCGACGGCTGGATGACGATCGTTCGCGCCTCGCCTCCGGGCTCGGGCGGCAGGTCCCAGGGAGGCGCCACGACGAGGCGGCCGACCGCCACCCGGCGCAGATCCGCCTGCGACCGTGCCGCCCAGTCCTCGTCCTCGACAGAGACCGGCTGCACGGCGACACCACGCGGTCCGAGCGCGGCGTGCAGACGTGCCTCGGCCCGTGCGTGCCCGGCGGGATTGGCAACGAACACCCGCCAGACCGGCGCCTGGTCGGGGCCGATCTCGTGGACGGCCACGACGCCGATCTCGTCGAGAATCCCGCTCGCCAGGTCGAGGAGATCCGGCTGGCCGGATGGATCGGGGAAGTGCAGCTCGATCGCGGGGATGCTGGCCGCCACGTCAGCCGAAGATGTCCTTCACGCGTTCGAACAGGTTCCGGTCGCCGTGTGCGCCGGTGGGCGTCGGCTCGAGCTGGCCGGGCGGCATCGCGGCGGCCACCTGTTCCAGCAGCTGGCGCTGTTCGCGGGTGAGCTTCTTCGGCACCGCGACCTGCACGCTGACCAGGAGGTCACCCCGGCCGCGGCCCGAGACGTCCGGCATGCCCTTGCCGCGCAGGCGCAGCACCGTGCCCGCCGCCGTGCCGTCGCTCACCTTCATGGTGTCGGGCTCGCCGAGCAGCGACGGCACCTCGATCTCGCCCCCGAGCGCGAGCGTGGTGAAGGGCACCTGCAGCTCGCAGTGCAGATCGTTGCCGTCGCGGTGGAAGAACGAATGCTCCTGCACCTGGACGACGACGTAGAGATCGCCCGGAGGGCCGCCGGCCGCCCCGTGCTCTCCCTCGCCCTGCAGCCGGAGCCGCTGGCCCGTGGCAATGCCGGGTGGGATCTTCACCGTCAGCTTCCGTTCGCGCATGAGGCGGCCGTCGCCGTGACAGGTCGCGCACGGTTTGGCGATGATCTGCCCCGTGCCGCGGCACTGCCCGCAGGTGCGGGCCACGGTGAAGAAGCCCTGCTGGTAGCGCAGCTGTCCGCGGCCTCCGCAGGCGGGGCAGGCCGTGCGCCCGGTGCCTGCGGCCGCGCCGGTGCCCCGGCAGGTATCGCAGGTTTCCGCACGGGGGAACTGCACCGAGGTCTCGGTGCCCCTGGCCGCCTCCTCGAAGCTGATTTCCAGGTCGTACCGCAGGTGGGCGCCCTGGTGTGCTCCGCCCGAGCGCCGGCCGCCGCCGAACAGGTCGCCGAAGCCGAACAAGTCGCCCAGCCCGCCGAGGATGTCCTCGAAGCCGACGAAGGCCGACGGGTCGAAGCCGCCGGCGCCCTGCGCGCTGAGGCCGGCGTGGCCGAAGCGGTCGTACGCGGCGCGCTTGTTCGGATCGCAGAGGACCGAGTAGGCCTCGGCCGCCTCCTTGAACTTCTCCTCGGCGTCCTTGCTGCCCTGGTTGCGGTCGGGGTGGTACTGGAGCGCCAGCTTGCGGTAGGCGGCCTTCAGCTGCTGATCGGCGGCGTTCCGCTCGACCCCGAGAACCTCGTAGTAGTCGCGCTTGCTCACGCGTGCGCCACCTTCACCATGGCCGGCCGGAGCAGTCGGTCCCCGAGCATGTAGCCGCGCCTCAGCTCCGCGAGGATCTCCCCGTCGCGGCGGTCCGGGGCCGGCTCGGTCACGACAGCCTGATGCAGGTGCGGATCGAAGTCCTGGCCCACCGTGTCGATCGGCCTCACGCCGCGCCGCGTGAGCAGATCCATGAGCTGCCGGTGGATGAGCTCGACGCCGCGACGGTACGCCTGGGCGCTCTCGTCGCCGGCATCGGCGGCCAGCGCGCGCTCGAGGTCGTCCACGATCGGCAGCAGCTCGCCCAGCAGGCCTTCGGCCGCGCGCTCGCTGACCTCGCGGCGCTCCCGCTCGACGCGCTTGCGGTAGTTGTCGAACTCGGCAGCGGTGCGGAGCAGCCGTTCGCGCAGCGCGTCGCGCTCCTCGGCGAGCTGCGCCGGGTCGGCGGGGGAGGCGCTGGCCTCGTCGGCGGCCGGGCCGGTGGCGCGGGAGTCCACGTCGAGGCCGTCCTGCGGGTCGTCCTGGTCGATGGGTACGTTCACGTCGTTCACGTCCGCGGTCATGTCGAATGATGATGAGAACGGTGAAACGGATCAGTTGCCGCTGAGCGCATCGCCGACGGCACGGGCGGCGTTCTCGACGAGGCTGATCGCCCGCGAGTACCGCATGCGCGTGGGCCCGATGACGCCGACGCTCCCGCCCTTGCGGCCGTCCAGGTACGACGCGGCCACCAGGCTGAACGGCTTCAGGTCGGCCAGCGCGTGTTCGGCCCCGATCACGACAGCCAGTCCCGGCGCGTCGAGATACTCGGTCAGGAGCCGTACGAGGCGCTGCTTTTCCTCGATCATCTCCACCAGCGCGCGCAGGGTCTCGATCGACACCTCGGCGTGCTGCTGGCCCACCTCGCCGAACAGCGAGGCCGTGCCGTCCACGTAGAGCGCGTGCTCGGCCGCGCGGGTGTCGAAGACGCGCTCGGCCATGCGGAACGCGCGCGCCATCAGCTCGTCGTAGAGGCCGCGCGCCTCCTGCAGCCGCGCCAGGATGGCGGCACGGACCGTCTCCATCGGGAGTCCGGCGAAATCGCGGTTCACGTACTCGGCGGCACGCCGCAGGTCTTCCGGCGAGAGCGCCTCGCCGGCATCGACGACCTTCTGCGTGACCTGATTGCCCTCGGCCACGGCGATCACGAGCACGCGCGGACCGCCCAGGGCGACGAATTCGATCTTCTGCAGGCGCTGCTCCTCGGGGGCCGGCGCCAGCGCGAAGCCGAGGTGGTGCGACTGCTGCGAGAGGATCTTCGAGACCCCGGCCAGCAGCGCGTCGACCGACGGCTCGTCGGTGGTCGCCTGGCGAATGGACTCCATCACGCCGGGCCGGCCGGCCGGCCGGCGATGCTCCAGCAGCAGATCCACATAGAACCGGTAGCCGCGGTCGGTCGGAACCCTGCCCGATGACGTGTGCGGCTGGCGCACGAACCCCTGCTCCTCGAGGCGGGCCAGCACGTTGCGCACGGTCGCGGACGACACCCCGAGGGTGCCCCGGCGCGCGATGACGATCGAGGCCACCGGCTCGCCGGTGTGGATGTACTCCCGCACCACGGTCGCCAGGATCCGGCCCGAACGCGAACTCAACGGCATGCCAGTCATTTAGCAGTCGCGTTGCCTGAGTGCTAACCCGAGGCTCCCATTATACTGCCTGCCGGCGCGGACCGTTGCGGGAGTCCCGGAGGCGTCTGGGAGCGCGAACGGCCGTGCTACACTCCGCCGTTCATGAGGCGTCCGGTGGCCTGGCTCGCGGCCCTGCTGGGTGGGTGGGCCGTGGCGGTGCTGCAGCCCGTGCTCGGGCCCCTCGGCGGGTCCCCGGAGTTCTTCGTCGCCCACCGCGCCGACCCGCTCGACATCCTGATCCTGACGGCCGTCCTGGCACTGGCGTTCCCGCTCCTGCTCTGGGGCCTGGCCCTGGCCGGCCTCCTGGCCGGGCGGCGAGTCGGCGTCGTGGTGGCGGCGACGGCCATCGGCCTGGTCACCGCGCCGGCAGCGCTGGAGGCCGCCTACTCGGCCGGCATCACCGGGTGGCCCGCCAGCATCGCGGTTGCGCTGAGTGCCGCCGCGCTGGTGGCCGCCGCCTGGCATCGCGTGTCGCCGGTCCGCACGTTTCTGGCGCTGCTGGTGCCCGCCATCCTGATCGTCCCCGTGCTGTTCCTGCTGGCGCCGGGAATGCGGTCGCTGCTGTGGAACGCCGCGACCGCAGAGCCCGGCGCGCACGCCGCCTCGCCCGCTCCGGTCGTCGTGGTCGTCTTCGACGAGATGTCGCTCACGTCCCTGCTGGGACGCGACGGTGCGTTGGACGCCGGCCGGTACCCCCATCTGACGGCGCTCGCCCGCGACGGCACCTGGTACCGGCACGCCACCACGGTGAGCGACTTCACCCAGTGGGCGCTGCCGGCGATCCTGACGGGCCGGTACCCGCGGCCCGACACGACGCCGACGGCTCGCGATCACCCGCGCTCGGTCTTCACCGCGCTGTCGGCCGACTATCGCCTCGAGGTCCGGGAGCCGGTCACCGCCGTCTGCCCGCAGACGCTCTGCGGCCCCGGCACCGACACGCGGACGGCTCGCCTGGGGAGCGAGCTCCGGGACGTGCGGGTCGTCGCCGCCTATGTCTTCCTGCCTCCAGCGGCCCGCCAGTGGCTGCCGAGCCTGACGCAGGGCTGGGCGAACTTCGATGCTGCCTCGGACGCCGACGGCAGCGACCGTCCGGGCGGCCTGCCGGCGGATCGTGACGCGCAGGTCGGACTCGAGCGCATCCGACAGGTCCGCGCGTTCGTCGACGGCATCTCGCGCGAGGACGGGCAGCCGACCCTCTACTTCCTGCACACGCTGATCTCCCACCATCCGCCTCGATGGCTGCCGTCTGGCCAGGTGATCGCCGAGCGCGAAGACGTGCCGGCCCCGCTCCAGAACGGGCGATGGCCCCAGGATGCAGTGGCGGTCGCCGAGCACTTCCAGGGACATCTGCTCCAGGCCGAGCTGGCCGACACAGTGGTTGGCTGGCTCGTCGATCGGCTCGTGCAGCAAGAGATGTACGACCGCGCCCTGGTGGTCGTGACCGCCGACCACGGCGCATCGTTCCGCCCGGGCGATGCGATGCGAGACCTGACTGACACCAACGCCGGCGACATCGTGCCCGTGCCCCTCATCGTCAAGCTCCCGGGACAGCGGATGGCGCAGGCCGTGGACGACCGGCGGGCGCAGACCGTGGACATCCTGCCGACGATTGCCGATGCCATCGACCTCGAGCTGCCGTTCGAGCCGGACGGCCGATCCCTGCTCACGAGCGCGGCGGCGGACCGGGAGGTGCGGGTGTACAGGGCGAAGGCCACGAGGATGGTCACGTACTCGCCCGACGCCCTCACGGCGCTCCAGCGGGCCGCACTGGATCGGCAGGAAGGCCTCTTCGGCGACCGCCGCTGGCCGGCGCTGCTCGTCCCGGGAGTGCCGGATCTGATCGGCCGCGACGTCCCGGCTCTCGAGCGGGTCGACAACGCCACTGGCTGGGACGTGCGTCTGGCCCGGCCGCTCGCGCTCGAGAACGTGAACCTGTCGGCGGCCGCATTGCCGGTCCAGGTGACCGGCACCCTCGAGCGCTCGCCAGACGCCGGCACGGAGCCGTCCGGCCTCGCGGTTGCCGTCAACGACCGGATCGTCGCCACGACCGTGCCAGGCAGCGGCACCATGCGCTGGTACGCCATGATTCCGCCGTCGAGCCTGGTGAGCGGCGCCAACCACCTGCAGGTGTTTCTGCTCGATCCCCGCCACGACGGGCAGCTGGTGCAATCGCGAGCGGCGCCGGCCCCCGTGTCCTCACCGGTGAACCTCGTGCCCGAGCAGGCCCAGGCGGCCGGGACACTCCAGCACGGCCTGTACGGCACCGAGTCGGGTGACCGTCGCCCGTTTCGGTGGACGAACGGGCGGGCGGTGATCGACGTGCCGATCGATCCGGCGCGGGCGCCGCGAACGCTGGACCTGTCGGTGCGGTTCACCGGGCGGCCGACGACCCGGCTGCAGGCGCTCGTCGACGGCTGCGCGGCGCTCGACCAGGGAATTCCGTCGGGGGCGTGGTCGCGCAGCGTCGATCTGGGGCACTGCCGGCCGAAGGGCTACTGGGCCGAGATCGAGATCCTGAGCGACACCCACAGGCCGGGCGGGGCAGACAGGCGCACTCTGGGAATTGCAATCGAACGCCTGACGCTGCGGTGAGCAGCGGTTACACGGGGGACTTCTGGACGGCGGGCGCGGTCCACTGCAGCGACCGTACTGCGCGCTCGGCGCCTTCCAGCTTGCCGCGGCGGACGGCAATCAGCTCGGCCAGGATGGCGACCGCGATCTCGGACGGCGAGACGGCGCCGATGTCGAAGCCGATGGGCGCGTGCAGCCCCTGCAGCCAGTCCGACGACACGCCCGCCTCGACGAGGGCCACGGTCAGGCGGGCCACCTTGGCGCGGCTGCCGATGAGGCCCACGTAGCGGAACCGACGTCCGGCCAGGGCGCGCAGCACGTCGTAGTCCTGCCGGTGGCCCCTCGTGAGCACGATGACGTACGACGCCGGCGGCAGGTCGGCTCCGGCGGCCCACGTCGCGAGGTCCTCGACGACGATCTCGTCGGCGGAGGGAAACCGCTCTCGGTTGGCGAACTTCTCGCGGTCGTCGGCGACGTGGAGACGGAACCCGACGCCCGTCGCCATCTGGCCGAGCTCGTAGCCGACATGGCCGGCTCCGAGCAGGTACAGGCGCGGCGCCGGTTCGATCGGCTCGATGAACACGTCCATCCGGCCTCCGCAAATGAGTCCCGACTCCTCGGCCAGGTCGTCGGTGAGCTGGTAGTGGACGAGCTGGGGCCGATGCGTCTTCAGCGCCTCGCGCGCCTTCCAGAACGCGTCGTGCTCGTAGCAGCCACCGCCAATCGTGCCCACCGTGCGGCCGTCGGCAAACACCAGCAGCTTGGCACCCACGCGCTGCGGCGTGGATCCATGCGCGGCGACGATGGTGACCAGCGCTGCCGCCTCGCCGCGAGCCATGGCCTCAGCGAGCGCCGCCAGGACGTCCATGGGGAATTATAGACAGATCCCCAGCTCCCTACCGATGCACCTCGCACGTCACCGTCGGCTCGGTACCGCTCAGGAACGACTCCCTGAACACACGCGGACAGTAGGGGCCGGCCAGCTGGCCGGTGTCGCGGTCGATGGTCACCGTCACGATGCCGGGAGGTTCGGCGAAGGGGATGTTCGGGTGGCCCGCGAGGGCGCGAATCATGAACGCGCTCCAGATGGGCAGGGCCGCCTGTGTGCCGCTGAGGCCGAGCGGCTGGTTGTCGTCCAGGCCGACCCAGACGGCGGCGAGGAGCTCCGGCGTGAACCCGACGAACCACGCGTCGCGGAGATCGTTGGTCGTGCCCGTCTTGCCGGCCGCATCCAGGGCGAAGCCGGCCGCCCGCGCCCCGGCGCCGGTGCCCTCGTTGATCACGCTCCGCAGCATGTTGGTCACGAGGTACGTCGTGTCCGGCCGCGCGATGCGCTTCACGGGCTGGTCGGGCGGCACGATCGTCTGGCCGCCGGAGACGATGCGCGAGAGCACGCGGAGGGACCGGACCTCGCCGCCGTTCGGGAAGACCGTGTACGCCGTGGCGATCTCGAGCGGTGTGGCTTCGAAGACCCCGAGCGTGATCGACGGGTAGGCGTGCGGGTCGGTGCCCACCCCGATCCGGCCCCAGAGCCGCGCGACCCTGTCGAAGCCGGTCATCTCGGCGACCTTGATCGTGGCGATGTTCCGTGAGAGCGCGAGCGCGCGACGCAGCGTGATCAGGCCGTCGTATTCGTTCTCGTAGTTGCTGGGCGTCCACGCTTCGTCGGCTCCGGTCGTGAACGTCGTCGGCTCGTCGTCCACGATCGTGGCGGGCGTCAGGTCCGTGCGGCCTTCCTCGGCCGCGCGCTCGAAGGCGGCCAGGTACACGAACGGCTTGAACACCGAGCCGGGCTGACGCCGCGCGGTGACCGCCCGGTTGAACTGCGACTGGTTGTACGAGCGGCCGCCGACCATGGCGAGCACCTCGCCCGTGCGGGGGTCCACGGCAATCAGCGCGGCCTGCGCCTGCCGTGGCCGCTTGCGGCGGGCCAGCAGCTCGTCCACGTGCGAGAGTCCCTCGCGCAGCGCGTCCTGCGCCGAGCGCTGCAGGTGCAGATCCAGCGTCGTGTAGACGTCCAGCGATCCCGTCGTGCCGGTGAGGCCGGGATATGCCTCGCCCAGCGTCTGGCCCACGTAGTCCACGAAGTAGGGCGCCTGGGCATCGAGCGCGCTTCTGACCACATGGATCGGCTCGGCCTCGGCACGCGTGGCCGCCTCGTCGGAGATGAAACCCTCGTCCGCCATCGCGCGAAGCACGACGTTGCGCCGTTCACGGCAATGCTCGGCCGAGGTGAACGGCGACCAGGTGTACGGCGACTGGATGACGCCGGCAATCGTCGCGGCCTCGGCGAGCGTGAGGTTGCTGACGTCCTTGGCGAAGAACAGGCGGGCGGCCTCGGCGACGCCGTGGATGGCGAACGAGCCCCGCTGCCCGAGGTACACCTCGTTCAGGTACATCTCGAGGATCTCGTCCTTCGAGGTCTTGCGCTCGAGGATGATCGCCATGTACTGCTCGGCGAGCTTCCGGCGCAGCGACTTCTCGGGCGTGAGGAAGAAGTTCTTGACGAGCTGCTGGGTGATCGTGCTCCCGCCGACGAGGTACTTCTTCTCGCCCCGCAGGTTGGTGACGATTGCGCCGAGCGTGCGGATGAGGTCCACGCCGGGATGGTCGTAGAATCGGCGGTCCTCGATGGCGAGGACGGCCTGCACCATGCGGGAGGGGATCGCGGCGAGCGGCACCTGCCGCCGCTTCTCGCGTCCGGCGCTGATGAGCGCGGTCAGCAGCGGCGGGTCGAGCGTGACGCGATCGACCTTCCGGTCGCCGCCCACGAGCCCGATGATCCGCACCGGCCGCGGCCTGCCCGACGAGGTCGGGGTCGTGGGCTCGAACGTGGCGCGGACCAGCAGGCCTTTCTGATCGCCGTCCCGGGGCACGAGCACGACCGTGTCGCGGCCGATCGCGAACTCGCCGGGCTTCTCGAGGCGCGTGCGCTCGGCGTAGCCCAGGTCGTTCAGCCGGTCCACGAGCTGGTGCTCGCCCATGGCCTGTCCGCGATAGAGCTCGAGCGGGCGCGCGTAGACGTGGGGCAGCACGCGCTCGCGCTCGCCGTGGAGCCGCGCGTCGATCCGGGCGCCGAAGAGGCTCCAGAAGTGGACGAGGACGGCGACGGCAGCGAGGCCGACGATCAGCAGCAGCCCGGCCGCGCCGAGCCAGGCGCTGCGCGGAATCCGGATGACGACGCCCGTGAGCCTGCCGGTCTTCCGGCGCCGGGACGATCCGCCCGACCGGGAGGGCATCGGCAGCTAGACCGTCACGATCCAGTGCGTGCCCCCGTCGATCGGGAGCTCCGAGGCGAGCCGGTCCACGAGTGCGGGGCCGTAGCGGTTGAGGAAGGAGATGAAACCGATGCTGCGCTCCTGCGGCGCGCCGGCGGGGAACGCCTGCGCGCGGACGCGCGTGAACTGCCGTCGCAGCGTGTCGTCGCGCCGCTTGGCGGCCTGGAGGATCTTGCCCCGGAGCGTCCGCATGTCGTGTTCGATCCGGCCGAGCGTCGATCGGGCGGCGCCCTCGAGCGTGGGGTCGATCGCCGGCACGGCGCGGATGATCGCGTCGAGCCGGGCGCCGATCTCCACGTCGGCGTCCTGCACCGCGCGCTCGACGGCGGGTGGCAGCTGCGAGGCGAGCAGGGCGTTCAACGCGCGCTCGTCCTGCGGCTCGAGCGACTCGAGCGGCACGTCGTAGCGTGTCAGGAAGCGGACGCCCGCCGAGTCGAGGATGGTCGCGGTGGCCCGCGGCTGCACGAGCGGCATCGGGACCGTGAAGCTGTCGTACACGGCCCGCAGCTGGCCGAGATACGCCAGCTCGTTCGGGCCGGCGACGTACCCGACGGTCGGGAAGATCGAGTCCTGGACGAGGGGCCGCAGCAGCACGTTCGGGCTGAACCGCTCGGGATGCGCGGAGGCCCGCGCCAGCAGCTGCTCCCGCGGCACCGTGTCGTTCCCGATCTGGAACCCGTCGGCCGTCTCGCGGATCCCGCGGCGCCCTCCATCCAGATCGAACAATGCGATGCTGCCTTCGGCAGGCGAGACCTGCGCGTGGTAACCACGCGCGGTCAGGGCCGCCCCGCTCTCGGCGGCCAGCCGGGCGGTGCGGCCGGTGTGCTCGAGCTCGGCCCGGAACAGCTCCGCCGCAAACGGCTTGGCCGCCGGGTCGGCCGCGTCGAACACGACCAGTCCGCGGGATCCGAGCGTCCGATCGAGCCACCGGCCGAACGCCTCCGATACCGAGCGCCCGGGCGCGTAGTCGGCGCGAAGCCCGGCGACCAGCTCTCCTGTGAACTCGGTGGTCGGGAGGACCGCGGCCAGCTCGTCAATGGTGGCGGTCACCTGGTCCGCGAACTGCAGCCGGGCCGCGGCACGCTCGCCGGCGCCCGCCGGCGGCGCGGCGCGGATGACCTTGCGCTCGTACTCGGCGTCGAACACCCCGCACTCGGCGATCTCGTCCCAGTCGTGGTCCTCCGAGTCGATCCAGAAGACCGGCACGACCGTGACGCCGTGGTCGCGGCCCACGCGGTCGGCCAGCCCGAGCGTGGTAAGCGCCTTCAGGAGGGTGTACAGAGGCCCGCCGAACAACCCGGCCTGCTGGCCCGTGACAATCGCGACCGTGTCGGCGCTGGCGAGCCGGGCCGCGGCGGCGCGGGCCGCGTCCGGGGCGCCGCGGCGCTCCAGCTGGGCCTGGACTACCGCGGCGACCTCGGCGTGCGGCCGGCGGTTGGACCGGGCGCGGGCGATGGCGGCCGTCCAGGCGTCCGGCCGCGTTGGATTGCCGGCGAAGAAGGCCTCCAGCCGTTCGTACGCGTACGCGTAGTCCTGCGCCAGGCGCCGGACCCACGGGAACCCGCGTACGTCCCGGGCCAGCCGCAGCGCGCTGTCGGAGGAAGGAGCTGAAGAGGAGTGCACCGGGGCCGTACTGTCGCACCCTCAGAAAGTGGCTGTCAAGGTAGTCCGGCCCGGCCGATTGGTGACAAACCCGCGGGCGTGTTACGATCTTCCGACCGCCAGACCGCGCCGAGGAGTTCCGCTGAACACTGACGGATCCACGCTCGACCCCGCCCCGGCTGCCTGCGGACCCTTTCGCATCCTCCATCAGATCGGGGCCGGCAGTCTCGGACCCGTGTTTCGTGCCAACGATCCGTCGGAAGGGCGCAGCGTCGCGCTGAAGATCTTCCGGCTCGATATCACGCCCGATCAGACGGCCCGACTGGCAGCGGCGCTCGAGGAGCTCGTCGCCGAGCAGCCGCGGCATCCCGCCATTGCCGCCGCCCTCGCCGCCGGTGTCGAAGGCACCTTCGCGTACCTGGTGCAGGAGCTGGCGTCCGGGGAAGGTCTCGACGCCTACCTGCGCCAGCACGGCCCGCCGCCGCTCGACGTCACGCTGGTCACGCTCAGCCACCTGGCGGAGGCGCTCGACCGAGCGGCCGGCGAGGGGATTCACCACGGCACGCTCCACCCGCGTGACGTCATCGTCCAGGACGGCGGCGAGGCGCGGCTGATCGATCTCGGGGTGGCGCAGGCGCTGCAGGGCGCCGGCCTGCGGGCGCCGGTGCGCCGGCCCTACTCGGCGCCCGAGCGCGGCTCGGGCGACACATGGGGCGGTCCCGCCGACATCTATTCCCTGGGCGCGATTGCCTACGAGCTCGTGACGGGTCGCCGGGTGACCGAGCCGGGAACCCCGGCCAACGCGGCGCCCCCGGGCGTCTTCGGGTTCGACGAGTCCGCGTTCACCGAGGCCCTGGGCCGCGCTCTCGCCGCCGACCCGGCGGCCCGGTTCGGATCCGCCTCGGATCTCGTGGACGTCCTCAGACCGGTGCTTGCCCGCGCCCAACGCCCGGCTCCGGTCACGCGGCGCGGCCGTCCCGCGCCGGGCCCCATCGTGCCGACGCTGCCACTGGAGCTCGGCGGTCCGCCGCCTGAGGATTCCGGCCCGTCCGTCCACCTGGCGATGCCCCAGCCGTTCCCGGTGCCGGAGACCCCGCACGCGGATTTGCCCGCCGGCATGGTCACGATGCGGCACGTGGAGGCGCCTGCTGGCGTTCTGACGGGCGCCGCCTGGCGGGAGCCGCCGCCGCGTGCCGAGCGTGGGCCGTTTGCTCCGCTCGTGATAGCCCTGGTGCTCGGCCTGGCGGGCGGGTTCGGCCTCGGCTACTGGACGGCCTGGCGGACGGCCTGTACGCGAAGCGCCGCACGTGGCCGCGGGCACAGCGGTGCCGCCGCCGGCAGCCGACGCGGCGGACTCCGGTCCTGAGCCGGTGGACGAGCCGCCGGTCAGGCCTGAAGGAGCCGGGCCGGCGAGCGCCAGCAGGGCATCGGCCCGGCCGCCCTCGGCGACCTCTCCCGGGCGGCTCCTGGTGCGATCGACCCCGTCCGGGGCGCGGGTCCGCGTCGACGGCCGGGTACGCGGCCGGACCCCGCTCATCCTCCGCGATCTGCCGCTGCGCGTGGTCATGGTGCGGATCGATCGGGACGGGTACAAGCCGGACGAGCGGCGCGTGGCGCTGAGCGCGGCGAGGCCCACGGTGACCGTGGAGGCGAAGCTCTCGCCCGAGGCGCCGCCGGTCGTGGCCGGCGAGACGACCGGCACGCTCGTCGTCGAGTCGCGGCCGGCAGGGGCGCATGTGTTTCTCGATGGACAGGACATCGGCGTGACCCCGCTGTCGGTACCGGGCGTGACGTCCGGGTCGCACCGGGTCCGCCTGCAGATGGCGGGCTTCAACCCGTGGGTCACCATGACCGAGGTGACGCAGGGCACGCGCACCCGGGTTTCGGCGTCACTCGAGCAGGGGCAGCAGTAGATGAACGCGATACTGGCACTCGAAGACGGCACCTTCTTCCGCGGCGTCTCGGCGGGCGCGGCCGGCGAGACCGAAGGCGAAGTGGTCTTCAACACGAGCATGACCGGCTATCAGGAGGTGCTCACCGACCCTTCGTACGCCGGGCAGATCGTCGCGATGACGGCCGTCGAAATCGGCAACTACGGGATCTCGCCCGAGGACGTCGAGTCGCGCGCCCCCCAGGTCGCCGGCTTCATCGTCCGGGAGTCCTCGGCGCTCGCGAGCAACTGGCGTTCGGACCAGACGCTGCGGGAGTACCTGGCCGGTCACGGCATCGTGGCCATCGCCGACATCGACACGCGCGCGCTCACGCGGAAGCTCCGGTCGGGCGGTGTCATGCGCGGCATCATCGCGACGGGTGCGTCCGACCCGCACGAGCTGGTGGACCGGGCGCGCGCGATCCCGCAGATGGAGGGCGCCGACCTCGTGCGCCAGGTGACGTGTGCGGCGCCGTACGAATGGCCGGCGGATGCCGACGCCGGCGACCCCGACTTCCTCGTGCCTCCCGAGCGACGCGCGAAGCGGCGGCTCCGGATTGCCGCCTATGATCTCGGGATCAAGCTGAACATCCTGCGTCGACTCGCCGCGCACAACTGCGACGTGCAGGTGTTCCCGGCCGCCACGCCCGCCGCGGAACTGCTGGCCTCGTCGCCGGACGGCGTGTTCCTCAGCAACGGCCCCGGCGATCCGGCGGCCCTGCCGTACGTGGTGGACAACGTGCGCCAGCTCGTGGCGTCCGACTCGCCCGTGTTCGGCATCTGCCTCGGCCACCAGGTGCTCGGCCTGGCGCTGGGCGGCAGCACGTTCAAGCTGAAGTTCGGCCATCGCGGCGGCAATCACCCGGTGAAGAACATCGCGAGCGGCCGGGTCGAAATCACGTCGCAGAACCACGGGTTCGCCGTGAACCCCGAGTCGTTGCCGCCCGACGTCCAGGTCACTCACGTGAACCTGTACGACGGGACGGTCGAGGGACTGCGCCACCTCGACAAGCGCGTCTTCTGCGTGCAGTATCACCCCGAGGCGTCGCCCGGGCCGCACGACGCGGATTACCTGTTCCGGCAGTTCCTCGACGAGATAGAAGGCAGCAGGCAGTAGGCAGTAGGCAGTAGGCAGCAGGCAGAACCTCGAACCCGTGAATCCTTTTATCCCCCCATGCCACGTCGCACGGATCTGAAGCGCATCCTCGTCATCGGCTCAGGGCCGATCGTCATCGGCCAGTCCTCGGAGTTCGACTACTCGGGCACGCAGGCCTGCAAGGCGCTCAAGGCCGAGGGCCTCGAGGTCGTGCTCGTGAACTCCAACCCGGCCACGATCATGACCGACCCGGAGTTCGCCGACCGCACGTACGTCGAGCCGCTGACCGCCGAGATTGTCGAGCAGATCATCGCCGCCGAGCGGCCCGACGCCGTGCTGCCGACCGTCGGCGGGCAGACAGCGCTCAACCTGGCGGTCACCCTGCACGAGCGGGGCATCCTCGCGAAGTACGGCGTGGAGTTGATTGGCGCGCAGATCGACGCCATCAAGGTGGGCGAGGATCGGCTCCTCTTCAGAAACGCCATGGAGGAGATCGGCCTCGAGGTGCCGAGGAGCGGCCTCGCGCGGTCGCTCGCCGAGGCGCTCGAGCTGGTCCAGGCGACCGGCTTTCCCGCGATCATCCGCCCCTCGTTCACGCTGGGCGGCGTCGGCGGCGGCATCGCCTACAACATCGAGGAGTTCCGCGAGCTGGCGCAGCGCGGGCTGAGCCTGTCGCCCGTGCACGAGATCCTCATCGAGGAGTCGGTCATCGGGTGGAAGGAATACGAGCTCGAGGTGATGCGCGACGTCGCGGACAACTTCGTCGTCATCTGCTCGATCGAGAACGTGGACCCCATGGGCGTCCACACCGGCGACAGCATCACGGTCGCGCCCGCGCTGACGCTGTCCGACAAGGAATACCAACGGATGCGCGACGCCGCACGGCGGATCATCCGGCGCGTGGGGGTGGAGACCGGCGGCTCCAACATCCAGTTCGCGGTCAACCCCGCCGACGGCCGGATGATTGTGATCGAGATGAACCCGCGCGTCTCGCGATCGTCCGCGCTGGCCTCGAAGGCGACCGGGTTTCCCATTGCGAAGATTGCGGCCAAGCTGGCGCTCGGGTACCACCTCGACGAGATTCCGAACGACATCACGCGGCTGACGCCCGCGTCGTTCGAGCCGACGATCGACTACGTCGTGGTGAAGATCCCGCGCTGGAACTTCGAGAAGTTCCCGGAGGCCGATCCCACCTTGACCACGCAGATGAAGTCGGTGGGCGAGGCGATGGCCATCGGCCGGAGCTTCAAGGAGGCCTTCCTGAAAGGCATCCGCTCGCTGGAGCTCGGCCGCGCAGGCCGCCTGTTCACGCCGCGCGCCTCCGACGAGGAGTTCGACGAGGCCGCCCTGCGGAAGAAGCTCGTCGTGCCCACCGACCGGCGCATGTGGGCCATCTTCGAGGCGCTCGAGCGCGGCTGGACGATCGCGGCGCTGCACGATCTGACGAAGATCGACCCGTGGTTCCTGCAGCAGTTCGCCGAGATCGTCGAGCTGAAGAAGACCGCCGAGCTCGTCGGGCTCCGCGACCTGTCGGCGGACCTGCTGCTCGCGCTGAAGCGAGCCGGCTTCGGCGACGAGGAGCTGGCCGGCATCTTCGGCGTGGACGAGGCCGCGATCCGGGCGCGGCGGTTCGAGCACGGCATCGCCCGTGGATACAAGCGGATCGACACCTGCGCCGCCGAGTTCGAGTCGTTCACGCCGTACATGTACGGCACGTTCGAGCCGTTCTGCGAATCGGAGCCCAACGCGAAGAAGAAGGTCGTGATCCTCGGCAGCGGCCCCAACCGCATCGGCCAGGGCATCGAGTTCGATTACTGCTGCTGCCACGCGGCCTTCGCCCTCGCGAGCGAGGGCTTCGAGACCGTGATGGTGAACTGCAATCCCGAGACGGTCTCGACCGACTACGACACCACCGACCGCCTGTACTTCGAGCCGCTCACCTTCGAGGACGTCATGGCCGTCATCGACAAGGAGCGGAGTGCCGGGGCCGAGGTGGCCTGCCTCGTCCAGTTCGGCGGCCAGACGCCGCTCAAGCTCGCCCTGCCGCTCCTCGAGGCTGGCGTGACGATGCTCGGGACCTCGCCCGACTCGATCGACCTGGCCGAGGACCGGCAGCGGTTCTCGAAGCTGCTCTGGGAACTCGGGATCCCCCAGCCGGCCAGCGGCACCGCCACGTCACGCGCCGAGGCCCGCGAGGTCGCCGCGTCCATCGCGTTCCCGGTGGTCGTGCGGCCCTCGTACGTGCTCGGCGGGCGCGGCATGGCGATCGTGTACGACACGGCCACGCTCGACCGCTACATGGCGGGCGCCGTGGACGTCTCGCACGAGCGGCCCGTGCTGATCGACAAGTTCCTCGAGGACGCCTTCGAGTTCGACGTGGACTGCGTGGCCGACACGACCGGCGCCGTCATCATCGGCGGCATCATGGAGCACATCGAACAGGCGGGCATCCACTCCGGCGACAGCTCCTGCGTCGTCCCGCCCTTCATGGTGGCGGAGCGGCACCTCGGCACGATCCGCGACTACACCCGGCGCATCGCCCGCGCGCTCAAGGTGGTCGGCCTCATGAACGTCCAGTACGCGATCAAAGACGACGTGGTGTACGTCCTGGAGGTGAATCCGCGGGCGTCGCGGACCGTGCCGTACCTGTCGAAGGCGACCGGCGTGCCGCTGGCGAAGACCGCCGCGCGGGTGATGGCCGGGCGGACGCTCGCCGAGCTCGGCCTGGCAGACGACCTGGACGTCTCCGGCGTCTTCGTGAAGAGCCCGGTGTTCCCGTTCGTGCGATTCCCGGGAGTGGATACGATCCTCGGGCCGGAAATGAAGTCCACCGGCGAGGTCATGGGCGGCGCGGACGGCTTCGGCGCGGCGTTTGCGAAGGCGCAGCTGTCGGTAGGGCAACGGCTGCCCGATTCCGGGCGCGCGTTCATCAGCGTCAACAACACGGACAAGCCAACCGTGCTGCCGATCGCCCGCGATCTCGCCGAGCTGGGCTTTCCGCTGGTCGCCACCCGCGGCACCGCGGCCTACCTGCGGGCCCACGGCCTGGATGTCGAGGTGGTCTACAAGGTGAACGAGGGCCGCCCCAACATCGCCGACGAGATCGTCAACGGCCAGGTCGCGCTCATCGTGAACACGCCCCTCGGCCGCGAGTCGTTCTTCGACGATCGGACCGTGCGCCGCGTGGCCATGATGCACGCGGTGCCCTGCATCACGACGCTGACCGGCGCGTCAGCCACGGTCGCGGCAATCCGGGCGCAGCGGACCAAGGCCCTCGACGTACGCGCGCTGCAGGACTACTACGCGGGCAAGGTGACGGCGCAGGGCGCCTGAGGGCGGTATCATCGGCCGCCGGAGATGAGATGCCGCGCCTGCCACTCGCCCTCGTCGTGGCCCTCGCCGCGCTCCCGGGCGGCGCCCCCGTTCGACAGCACGATCACGCCGCCGATGCGCCCGACCGGCTCGGCCGCGTCCATTTCGCGACGTCCTGCCTTCCCGAGGCGCAGCCGGTCTTCGACCGGGCGGTCGCGCTGCTGCACTCGTTCGAGTTCGGGTCTGCCATCGACGCGTTCGACGCCGCGCTGAGCCGCGATCCGTCCTGCGCGATGACCCAGTGGGGCATTGCGCTCAGCCGGTGGAGCAACCCCTTCGCTGTCGGCGAGCGGTCGACCGATCAGCTGAAGCAGGGCCGCGCGGCCATCGAGCGGGCGCGTGCCATCGGCACGAAGACGGACCGCGAACGCGCCTACATCGATGCCGTCGCGATGCTGTACGGCGACGCCACCTCGCAGCCTGTGCGCCTCGCGGCCTATCGCGACGCAATGCGAGAGGTCGCCAGCCGGTACCCGGACGATACCGAGGCGAGCATCTTCTTCGCGCTGTCGCTCACCGCCGCCGAGGACCCGTCCGACAAGAGCTACGCGAGCCGGCTGCAGGCGGCGGCCATCCTCGAGCCGCTGTTCCGGGCGCAGCCGAACCATCCGGGCCTTGCGCACTATCTGATTCACACCTACGACGTGCCCGCGCTCGCGCCTCGGGCCCTCGACGCGGCCCGGCGCTACGCGGAGATCGCGCCGTCGGCGCCGCACGCGCTGCACATGCCCTCGCACACGTTCACCCGCCTGGGCCTTTGGCAGGAGTCGATCGACACCAACATCGCCGCGGCGGCCGCCGCACGCGAGCGGCACGCGACCGCCGAAGAGCTCCACGCGAGCGACTACCAGATGTACGCCTACCTGCAGACGGCGCAGGATGCGAGGGCCCGGACGCTCCTCGAGTCGCTGCCGGCGATCGTGGCCCGCTTCAATCCCCGGTCCACGGCGTCGGCGGCGCCGCCGGCGGCGGGGTTCTTCGCCGCCTCGGCCATCCCGGCGCGCTGGGCCCTCGAACGCGGCGAGTGGGCCGAGGCGGCCCGGCTCGAGCTCCGGCCGAGCCCGCTGCCGTACGTCGACGCCCTCACGGAATTCGCCCGTGCGATCGGGGCGGCGCGGTCGGGCGATCTCGCGGCGGCCCGCGCGGCCGTCGATCGGCTCGAGACGCTCCACGTCCGCGAGGCGGCGCTGAACGAGTCGTATTGGACCGGGCAGATCGACATCGAGCGACGCAGTGCCGCGGCCTGGCTCGCCTTCGCCGAAGGCCGCAGGTCGGACGCGCTCTCCGAGCTGCGCGCGGCGGCCGAGGCCGAGGCTCAGACGGAGAAGTCAGCCATCACTCCCGGGCCGCTCGCCCCTGCCCGCGAGCAGCTGGGCGAGATGTTGCTGGCGGCCGGCGATGCGCGCGCAGCCCTCGATGCGTTCGAGACGACGCTGCGCACGGAACCGCACAGGTTCCGTGCCGTGTACGGGGCCGGCCGGGCCGCCGCGCAAGCGGGTGATCGCGCAGCGTCGACGCGGTACTTCGAGCAGCTCCTGACGACCTGTGCCAACGCGGACGCCCCCGGCCGCCGGGAACTGCAGGACGCCCGTACGGCGATCGCGCGCTGACGCGCGCAAATCCTGCCCGCCGCCACCATTTCGGGCACAGCACTTTTCCACCCGCGTTCCGAGTCTCCAGCCCAATGTCGCGCCTGACGACCCGGCGCTGAAACTTGCTAGCGACGGGGTGTGCGCTCCCTGCCAGTCCTGGTTGCCGCCGCGGTGGCCGCGGGCGCAGGTCTCGGGTTCGGCCTGCCGCTCGGGCGGGTTCCCGGCGCCCTGACTGTCTCGCTGTGCGCTGGCGCCGCGACCTGGCGCCTGCGCCGCGGCGCCGCGCGGGCCGTTCTGGCCTGGAGTGTGTGCGGCTTCCTCGTCGGCACCTGGACCATCGGCAGCGCCGACGACGCCGGGGCGAGGGAGCCGGTGCTGGCCCATACCGTGGAGGGGCGCACCGGCCCGGTGCGGCTGTCAGGGCGCCTGTCGGCCGACAGCACGCTCGGCGCCGACGGCCCGCGGCTCCGGCTGACGGATGTCGCCGTCGTGGACGCGGGACGAGCGGCGCCGTATCCCGGCGACGTGTCGCTCGGCATTGGCGGCTCGCTGGCGCTCGGCCGGTATCACCAGTGGCGCCGGGGCCGCACGGTCGCCGTGGCGGCAACGGTGCACCGGCCGGCACGCTATCTCGACCTCGGCGTCGGCGACGATCGGCTCGCGCTCGCACGGCGCGGCCTGGTGCTCGTGGGCAGCGTCAAGAGCGGCGCGCTCGTGGACGTGGTGTCGAACGCCGGGTGGGCAGGGGAGCGCGCAGCCGACGCCCGCGCCTTCGTGCGCCGGGCGATCGCCGCCCACGTCGCCGCGCGGGACCCCACGGCCGGCGCGATTGCCACGGCCATCCTGATTGGCGATCGGACGGGGCTGGATCCGGTCCTGGAAGACCGCCTCCAGGCGGCGGGCACGTACCACGTCATCGCGATCTCCGGCGGCAACATCGCCATCCTGGCGGCGACATTGCTCGCCCTCGCCTGGCTGGTCCGCGCCCCGATGCGCGCGGCGCAGCTCATCGTCGCGGCAGTCCTGTGGCTCTACGCGGGCCTGGTGGACGGTGGCGCCTCGGTGACGCGTGCGACGACGATGGCGTCGGTGTACCTGGTGCTGCGGGCAATGGACCTGCGGGCCGGCGCGCTCCAGACGCTGGCGATGGCCGTCTCCATCATGCTGGCCACGACGCCTCTGGTGGCCGCGGATCCTGGCTTCCTGCTCACCGTCGGCGCCACGGCGGCCATCGTCGTGCTCGCCGGGGCCATTGCCGCGCGCGGCTCGTGGCCCCCCGCCGTCCGTCCGGTGGTGGCCGTCGTCGCGGCGTCTGTTGCGACCGAGGTCGTGCTGCTGCCCGTGTCGGCACGGTTGTTCGGACGGGTCACCGTGGCAGGCCCGCTGCTGAACCTGATCGCGGTCCCCGCGATGGCGCTCGTCCAGCAGGCGGGCCTTGCGGTGGTGGCGCTGGCCGCGTGGTGGCGCGGCGCGGCGGACTGGGCCGGGTGGCTCACTGTGGTGTCGGCACGCGTCCTCGTCGGCTCGTCGCTGCCGATTGCCTGGATGCCGTGGCTCGCCGTGCGCGTCCCGGCACCGGCCCCGTGGGCGATCGCGCTCTACTACGTCGCGCTGGCCTCGGCGCTCGGTGCACCCCGGTGGACGCTGCTGCCCGGCGCGCTCCGGGTGAGGCTGCGCCGCCTCGGCGCGGCCGGCCTGCTCGCCGCCGCGGCCTGGATCGTGGCGCACCCGTCCACCTGGCGGTGGCCGTGGCGCGCGGACGGCCTGCTTCACATCGTCAGCCTGGATGTCGGCCAGGGAGACTCCACGCTGATCCGGCTGCCCGATCAATCGACGGTTCTCGTGGACACGGGCGGCCTCGGCGTCGATCGGGGCTTCGACATCGGCGCGCGGGTCGTGGCGCCGGCGCTCTGGGCGCTCGGCGTCGGCCGCCTGGATGCGCTTCTGCTGACGCACGGTGACCCCGATCACATCGGCGGTGCGCCCACCGTGATCGACGTCTTCCGCCCGCGACGGATCTGGGACGGAATTGTGGTGCCGTCGCACGAGCCCATGGCGCGCCTGCGAGACCTGGCGCGCGCCGACGGGCTGACGTGGGAGGCCCTGAGGGCCGGCGGCTCCTGGAGCCATGCCGGGGTCACGTTCCACGTGTGGAACCCGCCGTCACCCGACTGGGAGCGCCCGAAAGTGCGGAACGACGACTCGGTGGTGCTCGAACTGCGCTATGGCGACGTCTCCGTCGTGCTCCCGGGAGACATCGGCGCCGAGGTCGAACGCGCGATCGGGCCGCGCATCCCGCCCGCGCGGTTGCGTGTCCTGAAGCTCGCGCATCATGGCAGCGCCACGTCCACGAGCGACGCGTTTCTCGACGCGCTTCGGCCCATCATTGGCCATCGTCAGTTGCGGACGGGAGAACCGGTTCGGCCATCCGGCGCCCGCGGTGATGGCGCGGCTGGCGGTGCGGCACATCCCGGTCGTGCGGACGGACGCGGAGGGTGAGGTGGAAGTCACGATCGACGGCCGGAACACGAAGGTGAGGAGGCTGAAAAGGGACTGAACACAAAGAACACAAAGGACACAAAGGTCACAAAGAAGGGCACGAAGCCACGACACGCGGTCAGCAGGATTGACGGCATGCGGGACTGGATGATGGAGATGGAAACGAACGTGTCGCTGTACGAACCAATTTCGGAGGCGGTCGAGGCGGTTGCGCACCAGGTCATCGGGGGCGCGATTGAGGTACATCGAGCGATGGGGCCGGGATATATCGAAGGCATTTACCACCGGGCGATGGTCATGGAGCTGCGGTCGCTGGGCCTCAGCATCGACCAGGAGCTCGCGACACAGATCTCGTACAAAGGCACATCCGTCGGTTCGCACCGCGCCGATCTCGTCGTGGGAGGCGTGCTGGTCGTCGAGATCAAGGCCGTGCGGCAGCTCGAACCCATTCACACGGCGCAAGTGGCGTCCTACCTGAAAGCGTTCAAGCTGCGGCTCGGGCTGCTGATCAACTTCAATGTGGCCGTGTTGAAGCAGGGGATACGGCGAGTCGTGCGCTAAGTGAGCCTGTCAGAAATTTTGTGTGTGGGGCATAACATGAGGAGTGTTCATGCCCCGGAAGCCCAAATCGACACCGTCTGACGCGCCGCTGGCGCCCGTTCCCTCGGAGATTCTCGATCAATTCGTCGGCCAGGGTCCGCTGTCCCACGAGGAGCTCGACGCCGCGGTCCGCCGCTTCAAGAAGGCCATCATCGAGCGCGCCTTGGGCGGCGAGCTCACGCACCATCTCGGGTATTCGCCCGGTGCTACCAAGCCCGACGACGCCACCAATCATCGGAATGGCACGAGTGGCAAGCGGGTGCTGACCGACGACGGTCCACTCGCGATCGAGGTGCCGCGCGACCGCGAGGGCAGCGTCGAGCCACGGTTCATCGCCAAGCATGAGCGGCGCTTCACGGGGTTTGACGACAAGATTCTGGCACTCTACGCCCGCGGGATGACCGTGCGCGAGATGCAGGGCTTCCTCGCCGAGATGTACGCCGTGGACGTCTCGCCGGATCTCATCAGCACCGTCACCGACGCGGTGGTGGCCGAGGTGACGGCCTGGCAGGCGCGCCCGCTCGAGCCGATGTATCCGGTCGGGTTCGTCGACGCGCTGCGCGTCAAGATTCGCGACGAAGCGGTGGTGCGCAGCAAGGCCATTTCCCTGGCGCTCGCGGTGCGGCCCGACGGCACGCGCGAGATTCTCGGGATCTGGATCGAGCAGACCGAAGGCGCGAAATTCTGGCTGAAGGTCTTCACCGATCTCAAGACGCGCGGCTGCCAGGACATCCTCATTGCGGTGACCGACGGCCTGAAAGGCATGAGCGAGGCGTTGGCGGCCGCCTTTCCGGCGACGACGTTGCAGACCTGCATCGTCCATCTGATTCGAAATAGTGTGGACTTTGCGAATTGGAGGGAGCGCAAACCGCTGGCGGCGGCCCTGCGGCCGATCTACACCGCCGCGAGCGTCGACGCCGCACTCACGGCGCTCGACGCGTTTGAGCACGGGCCCTGGGGCCTCCGTTTCCCGACGGTCGTCGCCGCGTGGCGCCGCGCCTGGACGCAGGTGATCCCGTTCTTCGCCTTCCCGCCCGAGGTCCGGCGCGTCATCTACACGACCAATGCCCTCGAGAGCGTCCACGCCCGCCTGCGCAAGATCATCAAGACCCGCGGCCACTTCCCGAGCGATGATGCCGCAACGAAGCTGATTTGGTTGGCGCTCCGAAACATCACCGCGGCGTGGTCGCGCGCCGCGCCCACGTGGAACACCGCGATGAATCAGTTTGCGATCCTCTACGCGGATCGCTTCACGCCGAACGCGTAGCATGCATCTGGCCGAAGAGCGCATGGACGCTGCCGTCCCTGTGGACGCGAAGAACGCGCTGGAAAACCGCGACGAACGCGGTTTCCCACAGCGCCCACACGCATTATCGTTGTCTTGGAAGGAAGATCAGAAACACGCCTCACACACAGAATTCCTGACACTCCCCCGCGAACTGACGGCGATCCTTGGCAGAAGTCGCTGCATGTTGACGGCAGACACGAGCGGCGCCCGGTCCATCCCCCTGGATGACATTGCCCGGAGGCTTGAGGGTGTTCTGGACCTCGTCGCGAGTCGCGCCGCCGTTCGGAAAGTATCCACGGGAAGAACTCCGAAGAGTCCAGAGTTTCCTACGTCCTACCTTCGTGACCTTCGTGACCTTCGTGACCTTCGTGACCTTCGTGACCTTCGTGACCTTCGTGACCTTCGTGACCTTCGTGTTCATCCGTTCCGCTCTGCCGCCTTTGCGTTCTCCCAGAGCCCTTCGAGCTCGCCCAGTGTCTTGTCCTGAAGTCGTTCGCCCTTCGTGTTCAGGGCCGCCTCCATCGCGGAAAACCGCGTGAGGAACTTGTCGTTCGCGCGGCGCAATGCCGCTTCCGGCTCGACGCCGAGCTTGCGCGAGAGGTTCGCAATCGCGAAGAGCAGGTCGCCGATCTCTTCCTCGACCGCGGCGTCCGCCGGCTGGTCCGGCCCGCGTGGGGCGACCGCCTCCCGCACCTCGCGGACCTCCTCGTCGATCTTGTCCAGCACGTCGGCCGCCTGCACCCAGTCGAAGCCCACGGTGGACGCACGGCTCGCGTACTCGTAGGCGCGGAGCAGGCCGGGGAGGGTCTTCGGGACCCCGCCGAGCAGCGTCTTGCCGGCGCCCGAGGTCCTGCGCTCGGCCGCTTTCAGCTCCTCCCATCGGCCGCGGACCTCCTCGGGCGTGCGCAGGCCGGGATCGTCGCCGAACACATGCGGATGCCGGCGGACGAGCTTGGCCGCCACCTCGGCGACGGCGTCGCCGATGGTGAAGTCGCCGGATTCCTCCGACAGCCGCGCGAGGAAGACGATCTCGAAGAGCAGGTCGCCCAGCTCTTCGCGCAGCGCCGCTGGATCGGCCCGGTCGAGCGCTTCGAGCGCCTCGTAGGTCTCCTCGAGCAGGAACGGGCGAAGCGTCGCGTGGGTCTGGACCCGGTCCCACGGACAGCCGTCCGGGCCTCGAAGCCGGGCCATGATGGCGATGAGCTCGTCGAACCGCGCGCCGGGGCTGGACATGGGTGGGGTATTCTAGATCCCCATGACCGAGGAAGCGCCGGCCCTCACGTTCACCGGCTTCGTGTTCTCCCTGATGCACACCGCGGCCGTGCAGCTCGGGGACGCCGCCGATCCCGGCAGCGGGAAGCCCGAGGCGCCGAATCTCGAGGCGGCCAAGCAGATGATCGACATCCTGGGTCTGCTCGAGGAGAAGACCCGCGGCAACCTCTCGGCCGACGAGCGTCAGCTGCTCGAGCAGGGCCTGTACGAGCTCCGCCTGCGCTACGTGGAAGTGCAGGGCGGCGCGCCGCGCATCATCGTGCCGTAGACGTGTCGCCCACTTCACCCAACCAGCCCCAGCCCGCTCCGCCCTGTCCCGACCCGTCCGAGCCCTCCGCAACCCTGCTCTTTCTCGGATCCGGCACCAGCCACGGCGTGCCGATGATCGGCTGCCAGTGTGCCGTGTGCACGTCCGGCGATCCTCGCGATCGGCGCACGCGTCCGTCCGTCTACCTGTCGCTCCCCGGCGGCGGCCGGATCCTCGTGGACACGTCGCCCGACCTGCGCGAGCAGGCGATCCGTCATCGGCTCGACCGCGTGGACGCCGTGCTGTACACCCACGGACATGCCGACCACGTCCTCGGCCTCGACGACATGCGTCGCTTCAACGCGCTCCAGCGGGCACGCATTCCGTGCTACGGCGATCCGGTGACGGTCGGCGAGGTGCGGCGCACCTTCGCGTACATCTTCGACCGCGCCACGTCTGCCGGGGGCGGGCTGCCCGAAATCGATCTGTTTCCGCTCGAAGGCGCGTTCTGCCTCACGGGGCACGAGGTCGTCCCCGTGCCGCTCTGGCACGGCCGGCGCCTGGTGTACGGCTACCGCATTGGCACGCTGGCCTATCTGACCGACGTCAGCGCCATCCCGGACGAGTCCTGGCCGCTCATCGAGGGCGTCGAGGTCCTCGTGATCGACGCGCTCCGGCGCCGTCCGCATCCCACCCACTTCAACATCGCCCAGGCGCTCGCGGTCGTGGATCGGCTCGGCCCGAAGGAGGCGTGGTTCACCCACATCTGCCACGATCTGCCCCACGCGGAGACGAGCGCGGGCCTGCCTGCCGGCGTCCACCTGGCATATGATGGCCTGTCGGTCGCCTTCGGCACCGCCTGACCCGTGGACCTCATTCATTTCCCAGAAGATTCCCGGCCGCCCCGCTGGCAGCACCCGGTGCTGGCGCTGGGGAATTTCGACGGCCTGCACCGCGGGCACATGAAGATCATCGAGCGCGTGCGCCGCGTGGCGGACGAGCGCGGTGGGACCTCGGTGGTGATGACCTTCGACCCGCATCCGCCGCGCATCGTCCGGCCCGACAAGGCGCCGCCGCTGCTGATGACCAAGGCGCAGCGCCTGGAGGCGCTCGAGCGCGCCGGCGTCGAGGGCGTCGCCGTCGTGCGGTTCACCCACGAGCTGTCGCAGTGGGATCCGGAGACCTTCGTGCGCAGCGTGCTGGTCGAGTGGCTGCACGTGGCCGAGGTCTGGGTCGGCGCGAATTTCCTGTTCGGCCACGACCGCGCGGGCAACTTCAGCATGTTGCGCGCGCTGGGCGCGCGGTACGGATTCCGGGCGGAGAAGATCGATCCGGTCCGTTACAAGGACTTCGTCGTCAGCAGCACGCGCATCCGGCGGCTGATCGCCGAGGGCCGGGTGGACGAAGCGGGCGCCCTGCTCGGCCATCCCTACACGATAGAGGGCACCGTGGTGGAGGGCGACAGGCGCGGACGCCAGATCGGGTTTCCCACCGCGAACCTCGCCACGGCCAACGAGCTGCTGCCCCCCAACGGCGTGTACGCCACCGCCGTCCGCCTGGACGGGGTAATCTATCCGGCGGTCACCAACGTCGGCGTGCGTCCCACGTTCGGGGGCGAGAGCGGCACGGTGATCGAAGCGCACCTGCTCGATCTGGACCGCGACCTCTACGGGCGGACCCTCCAGCTGGGATTCATCCAGCGGGTCCGCGACGAGCGCCGGTTCGACGGCGTGGACCCGCTGAAGGCGCAGATTGGCGCCGACGTGCAGAAGGCCCGCACGCTGTTCGAGCAGATGTCGCTGTGACCCCCACGCCGATGGCGAGCCCCTATCACTTCGCCGCCAGCGTGCCGGCGTGCGGCGCGTTCCGCAGGCCCCTGCAGGACCTGGTGCGCCACGCGCTGAAGTACGGTGGTGAAGCGCCCGACCAGGCCGAGGCCGGGGCGTCAGCCGTTGTCGGTCTGCTCGGGCCGGCGGACCTCGGCGGCACGGTGACGCTGACGCTCGAGGGGCACGACGGCGAGCTGACCATTCGGCTGCGGGGGGCGCACCTGCCCGCGACGCCTGCCGCAGCGGGCGCTCTGGGCGAGGTGGCCGTCTCGCGCGACGGGCACGACACGGTGTACGAGCTCCGGCGGAGGCTGCCCGCATCGGGAGGACGCGAATGAACGGAGCGCCGATGCGCCTGTTCAACTCGCTGACCCGCCATGACGAGGAGTTCGCGCCGGGCGACGGCGCCGCGGTGCGGATGTACACGTGCGGGCTGACGGTCTACAACCGCGGGCACATCGGCAACTTCCGCACGTTCGTCTGCCTGGACGTCCTCCGGCGCACCCTCGAGCACGTCTGCGGCTGGCCCGTCCGGCAGGTGATGAACTTCACCGACGTGGACGACCGCACCATCCTCGGCGCCGAGAAGGCGGGCAAGCCGCTGCGCGAGTACACCGACCAGTACATCGCGGCGTTTCGCGAGGACGCCGCGGCGCTCGGACTGGAGCCGGTGGAGGAGAATCCCCGCGCCACCGACGAGGCCAACCTCGTGGCGATGGCCGACCTCGTGAAGGCGCTCGAGAGAAACGGACACACGTACCGGAGCGACGGCTCCATCTACTACCGCATCGCCTCGTTCTCCAAGTACGGCGAGCTCGCACGCCTCGACCAGGAAGGCATCCAGCCGGGCGCCCGCGTGGACGCGGACAACTACGCCAAAGACGATGCGCGGGACTTCGTCCTGTGGAAGGCGACCAGACCCGGGGAGCCGACCTGGGACTTCGGCCTGGGGCCCGGCCGTCCCGGGTGGCACCTCGAGTGTTCGGCGATGGCGCTCCGGCTGCTGGGGACGCCGCCGATCGACATTCACGCCGGCGGCATCGATCTCATCTTTCCGCACCATGAGAACGAGATCGCCCAGAGCGAGGGCGCCACCGGCCGGCTCTTCTCGCGGTTCTGGGTGCACGTCGAGCACTTGATCATCGACAACGAGAAGATGTCGAAGTCGCTCGGCAACGTGTTCACGGTGCAGGACGTGCTCGATCGCGGCTTCCGCGCCTCGGCCCTGCGCTACCTGCTGCTCTCGAGCCACTACCGGAAGCAGCTGCGCTTCTCGTGGGACATCCTGCAGCAGGCGGAGGAGTCGCTGCGCCGGCTCGTGGATTTCCTGGCGCGCCTCGACACGATCGCCGGCGGCGAGGCGCACCCGGACGCGACGGCGCGGCTCGAGGAGTCGCGCGCGCAGTTCGACGACGCGTTGAAGGCGGACCTGAACACGTCGGTCGCCCTGGCGGTCATGTTCGAGCTCGTGCGGACGCTGAACACGGCGATCGACGACGGCCGTCTCGGTGCGGCTGACGTGCCCGCGGTGCGCGAGACCTTCGCGCACTTCGATCGCGTCATGGGGGTGCTCGGGCTGCGGGAGTCCGAGCGGGCACGACCGCCGGTGGACCCGGTCGAGATCGAGCGCCTGATCGAGGAACGCCATGCGGCCCGGCGCCGCCGTGATTTCGCGGCCGCCGACACGGTCCGCGACGACCTCGCCGCGCGCGGCGTGATCCTGGAGGATGGTCCCGCCGGAACGCGGTGGAAACTCAAATAGCATTGACCATTGACGATTGACGATTGACGATTGACGATTGGCGGTTCACATGGACGCCCCGGTATTGAAGACCTCGCTGCCCGGTCCGAAGGCGGCAGCGCTGATTGCCCGCGATCGCGCGGTGGTGTCGCCGTCCTACACGCGCGACTACCCGCTCGTCATGGCCGGCGGCCAGGGCGCCGTGGTCGAGGACGTCGACGGCAACCGCTTCCTCGACTGCGCGGCCGGCATCGCCGTGAACGCGACCGGCCACGCGCACCCCGAGGTGGTGAAGGCGGTCGTGGAACAGGCGCAGCGCTTCCTCCACATGTCCGGCACCGATTTCTATTACGAGCCGCAGGTCCAGCTGGCCGAGGCGATCGCCGAGATCGCCCCGATCGCGGGCCCGGTGCGGACGTTCTTCGGCAACTCGGGCACCGAGGCGGTCGAGGCCGCCGTCAAGCTCGCGAAGTACCACTCGAAGCGGTTCCACATCATCGCCTTCCTCGGTTCGTTCCACGGCCGGACGATGGGCTCGCTGTCCATGACGTCGAGCAGGACGACGCAGCGGAGGGGATTCGGGCCGCTGCTGCCCGGCGTGTACCACGGGCCCTACGCGAATTGCTACCGGTGTCCGGTGGGGTTGCGGCCCGAGACCTGCCAGGCCGAGTGCCTGGGCTTCATCGAGGACCAGGTCCTCGTGCACCTCGTCTCCCCGGACGAGGTCGCCGCCATCGTCGTGGAGCCGATCCAGGGCGAAGGCGGCTACATCGTGCCGCCGAAGGTCTTTCACGAGCGGCTCCGCGCCCTGACGACGAGGCACGGGATGCTGCTCGTGACCGACGAAGTGCAGTCGGGAATGGGGCGCACCGGGAAGATGTTCGCCATCGAGCACTACGGCGTCGAGCCGGACATCATGGCCACGGCCAAGGGCATTGCCTCGGGCATGCCGCTCGGCGTCTGCGCCGCGCGCGCCGACGTGATGGACTGGCCGCCGGGGGCGCACGCGAGCACCTTCGGCGGCAACCCGGTCTCGTGCGCCGCCGCGCTGGCGACGATCAAGCTCCTGCGCGAATCGCTGGTGGCCAATGCCGCCGCTGTCGGCGCCTTTCTGCTGGACGGGCTGAAGGCGCTGCAGGAGAAGCACGCGATCATCGGCGACGTCCGCGGGAAGGGCCTCATGATCGGCGTGGAGCTGGTGAAGGACCGGGCCACGAAGGAGCGGGCGATTGCCGAGCGGGATGCGCTCGTGCACAAGTGCTTCTACAAGGGCCTGCTCGTCCTCGGCGCCGGCAGGAACGCGGTGCGGCTGTCGCCACCGCTCACGCTGACGAAACCGCAGGCGGAAACGGCGCTGCGGATTCTCGACGAAGCGCTGGGCGAGCTGGCCCCTGGCCCCTGATCCCTGGCCCCTGATTCCTGGCCATGGCGAGCCCCTTGCACATGCCCTGGGCATGACCACGGCATCCCACCTGGCCCTCGGTATTCTCGGCGAAAACCTCGCAGTTCGGGCGCTCGAACGGGAGGGGTACGCCATCCTTGCCCGCCGCTACCGCGTGCGGGCGGGCGAAATCGACATCGTGGCGCTCGACGGGCGATGCCTGGTGTTCGTGGAGGTGAAGACCCGCCGGGGCGCCGGCTGCGGCGAGGGCGCCGACGCGGTGACGGCCCGAAAGCGGCGTAAGATAGCCGCCGTTGCCGCCGACTACCTGGCGCGCCATAACGTCAGGGCCGCCTCGTGCCGATTTGATGTGGTGTCGGTGGCCGTGATCGACGGCGCGCCGCGCGTGGAGATCATCCGCAACGCCTTTGACGCGCCATAGACGGCCGGCCTGATTCATGCCTGAGCTCCGCAAAGACCCGATAACCGGCCGCTGGGTGATCATCTCCACCGAGCGGCGCAAGCGCCCCAGCGCGTTCCGCGCCACCCAGGCCGTGCCGGTCCCCGACGGCGTGTGCCCGTTCTGCGAGGGCCACGAGGAGTACACGCCCCGGGAAGTGCTCTCGTACCGCCGCAACGGCGGTGCGCCCAACGGTCCCGGCTGGGACGTCCGCGTCGTCCCGAACAAGTTCCCGGCGCTGCAGGTGGAGGGAGAGCTCGACCGGCAGGGCGAGGGGCTGTTCGACAAGATGAACGGCATCGGCGCGCACGAGGTGATCATCGAGGCGCCGCAGCACGACGCGAGCCTGGCGACCCTGCCCGCCAACGCCGTGGAGCGCGTGCTCTGGGCGTTCCGGGAGCGCGTGCTCGACCTGAAGCAGGACCGTCGCTTTCGGTACATCCTGATCTTCAAGAACCACGGCGAGGCGGCCGGCGCGTCGCTCGACCACCCTCACAGCCAGCTGATCGCCCTCCCGATCATTCCCGGCAACGTCCGCGACGAGATTGCCGGCGCGCGGCAGCACTTTCAGCAGAAGGAACGCTGCGCCTACTGCGACATCGTCAGACAGGAGCTCGAGGAGCGGGTGCGCGTCATCTCGGAGAACGCGGACTTCGTGGCGATGTCGCCGTACGCGCCGCGGTTCCCCTTCGAGACGTGGCTCCTGCCCAAGCGCCACGGGTCGAACTTCGAGGAGGCGCCGCGGCACGAGTACGAGAGCCTCGCGCGGATGCTGAAGGAGACGCTGCAGCGCATGAATCGTGCGCTCGAGTCGCCGCCGTTCAACCTCGTGATCCACAGCGCGCCGTTCGTGGAGGACGCCGGCGACTACTATCACTGGCACGTCGAGCTCATGCCGAAGCTGACCAGGGTGGCGGGGTTCGAGTGGGGGAGCGGCTTCTACATCAACCCGACGGCGCCCGAAGAGGCGGCTGCCGTCCTCCGCGAGGTGGCGATCTAGCTGAACGGCCGGCGTGCCGTTGATCGGCCGCCGTGCGTATTCCCGATGCAGGGTCTCGAGACCGCCTATCGGCGTCACTTCCCGGCGGTGTACCGTTTCGCCCTGTCGCTCGTCCGCCGCCACGACGTGGCCGAGGACCTGACGGCCGAGGCGTTCCTCGAGCTCGGCCGCCAGGGCGGCCGCGTGGACTTCGAGCAGCTGCCGGCCTGGCTGTTCGTGGTCGTGCGGAACCGGGCGCGTGACCGGTGGCGGCGCCTCCTGGTGGAGCAGCGCTATGCCGCGTGGCTCGAGCGGCCGCCAGCCGCCAGTCCGGCAGCCAGGCCCGAGTGGCTCCTCGGCGCGCAGCTCACGCCGCTGCAGCACGTGTGCCTCGAGCTGCACTACGTCTGGGGCTATACGGTGGACGAGATCGCCGCGCGGCGGGGGCTGACAGCCGGCCAGGTGAAGGGGCAGGTGCAGCGGGCGCTTCGGCATCTCCGCACCACGGAAAGGACGCCGGCCGGTGACTGACGACGACGCGCGACTCGATTCGGGGATCGAGGAAGGAGTGCGACGCGAGGGCGTGCGCTGGCGCGAGGCGCGCGCCGGCTGCCCGCCGCCCGATCTCGTGATGGCGCACGCATCCGAGGCCCTGCCCGACGAGGTGCGCGAGCGGTTGTCCGAGCACCTCCGCGGGTGCGATGCGTGCCGGCGGCTCGCGGCCGATGCCGACGCCGTGGAGCTCGAGGTTCCTCCGGGAGTCGAAGCGCGGGTCCTGGCGCGCGTCCAGGCGCCCCGGCGCTTCCCGCCCGGAACCCTGTGGGTGCTCGCAGCCTCCGTGCTGCTGGTGTGCGGCCTCGCGGCGATGCGGCGGCTCCATCCAGGGGGCGCTGTCCGCACGACGGCAGGCCGCACCCTCGAGACGCCGCAGATGCCTGCCGCGGTTCCCGCGGCGGCTGCTCCCGTGCGCCAGGCGGCGCGCTGGCAGATCTCCGCCGCCACGGTACGCGTTCCGCTGTCGTCCCTCGCCGTGTCGCGAGGCGCGGATGCCGAGGCCGCGCGTGGCCGGCGGCTGGTGGCGGCGCTCGCCCCGTACGAGAAGGCCGACTATCCGGCGGCCATTTCGGCCTTGGAGGCGTTCGTGAAGGAGTTCCCGGACGCGGCCGATGCGGTGCTCTACCTGGGCGTCTCGTACCTGATGGCCGATCGGCCCGAGGCTGCACTGGCTCCGCTGGCGCAGGCCGCCGACCTCCGATCCGGGCGCGGGCGCCGGGAGGTGGACTGGTACCTGGCCGCCGCCGAGCAGCGCACGGGACGCACCGCGGAGGCGGCCGCGCGCCTCGAAGGGCTCTGCCGCGCTCCCGGCGCGTACCAGCAAAGCGCCTGCGCGGCCGCGGCCACTCTCAGGTAACATCGCCGGCGTGAGCCGGCTCTGTCGTTCGGCGGTGCTCCTCGCCCTGCTCGCGACGTCGGCGCGCGCCCAATCCGTCGCTGCCGGCCCCGATACGCCTCCGGCCCCCGCAACCGACGCCCTCCTCGACGAGGCGTTCTCGCTCCTCGACGCCCGCAAGCCGGAGCGCGCCGCCGCCTGGTTCGCGGCGGTTGCCGCCCGTCCCGACCTGACCGATCGCCAGCGCGCCCGCGCCCTGCGGGGCCTCGGACAGTCGCGCGTCGCGCGCGGGTGGCGCGCCCGCGCCGCCGGCCCGCTGAACGAGGCGCTCGCGGCCGCGACGTCGGCCGGCGATCGATCCGAATCGGGGTGGGACAGGCGCTGGATTGGCATGCTGCACTACGGCGACGGACGCACCGAGACCGCGCGCACGTTCTGGACCGCCGCCATCGATGACTTTCGCGCGGCGCGGGACTTCACCGGAGAATTCGAGGTCCTGGACGACCTGGCGATGATCACGCCCGGGCTCGACGGCCGGCCGCTGCTCGCGCGCGCGTACGAGGTGGCGGTCGAGTCGGCCGACCTGCTGCTCGAGGCGCGCGCGCGACATCGGTGGGCCCAGTTCTGCCTGCACGCCGGGCATGCCGGCGCGGCGCTGGCCGAGGCGGAGCGTGCGGTCGGCATCCTGGACGCCCTGGGGCCGGGCCACGACGACATCCGGGCAGACATGCTCGCGACGCTCGGGTGGGCGCTTCGCGCACACGGCGCCTACGACCGTGCCGTGCCGGTCCAGCAGCGCGCGATCGCCATCGCCATCGCCAATCACGACAACGACGGGCAGGCCTGGAACTACCTGGGCCTCGGCGTGGCCCTGGCGGCGCTGGGCCGGACGGCCGCGGCTCACCGGGCCATGCTCAACGGCCTGGCCGCCGCCCGCCGCACGCGAACGCCGACCACGATCCGACTGCTCGCGGAATCGGCCGGCTGGATGGCGCTCGAGCGCGGACGCCCGGCCGAGGCCGCGCAACTGCTCACGGCCTCGCTCGCCCTGCCCGGCACGGATCCGGCAGTGCTGCCGCACATCCATCTCGCCACGGCCTACCGCAGGCTGGGCCGGCTGGACGAGGCGCTGCGCTCCGCGGAGCGGGCGTGCGACCTGGCCCGGCAATATCAGCTCGTGGACAACGAGGCGCGCGCGCTCATCGAGCGCGCCCAGGTGCGGCAGGCCCGAGGGGACCTCGACGACGCGAAGCGCGATCTCGGCGGGGTCATCGACCGGATCGAGCAGTTTCGCGCGTCGCTGGCCCCGGTGGACTTCCTGAAGCAGGGATTCGGCGAGCGCTTCGCGGACGCGTACGGGGCCATGGTGAGCCTGCTGGTGAAACAGCGGCGCGACGGCGAGGCCCTGGCCACTGCCGAGCGCGCGCGTTCCCGCGCTTTTGCCGATCTGCTGGTCGCACGGCATGCCGCCGATGCCGACGCGGTGGCGGATGCCACGTCGGAGTGGAGGCTGGGAGTCGTACCGGCACCGGCAGTCGAACCCCGGGCAGGCACGCGCAGCCCGGAGGCCGTCCAGGCGCTCGACGAGGCCGCGCTGCGCGCGCTTGCCGCCCGCCTGCAGACGACGCTGGTCGTCTACTGGATCCACCGGGACGGCTCGCACGCGTGGGTCGTGACGCCGAACGGCGACGTGCATCGCGCCACCCTCGACACCGATCCGGCCCGACTGCAGCGGGCCGTGCGCGCGGCCATCGAGGACATGCCGTCCATCGAGCTCTCACCACCGTCGGACGGGCGAGCAGAGAATCCGGCCGCCGGTCCCCAGGCGTACCGCGCGCTGTACCAGGTGCTTTGGAGGCCCATTCGCAAGTGGCTCCCGCGGCAGGTCGGTGCCCGGGTGACGATCGTCCCTCACGACGCGCTGTTCAGGCTGCCGTTTGCCGCGCTCGTTGACGAGTCCGGGCGGTACCTGGTGGAGCGCTATTCGCTGCACTATGCGGCCAGCGGCGCGGTGCTTGCCGACGCCGCCAGGAGAGTGCGCGGCCGGCCGACAGCCGATGACAGAGTGCTCCTCGTGGCCGACCCGCAGCCCACGCCGGCGCTCGAGGGCGGCGGGGCCCTGCCGACGCTCGACGCGGCGCGACGGGAGGTCCGCGCGATCGCGCCGCTCTTTGCCGCGACCGTGGATCGGCTGACGGGGGCCGAGGCCTCGGAATCGGCGATCCGCTCGGCGCTCCCCGGCGCCGCCGTGGCGCACTTCGCGACCCACGCACTGGTGCACGAGAGCGATCCGCTCGGCTCCCACCTGGTTCTTGCCGCTCCCGCGTCGGCCGGGCGGAACCCGCTGGACGACGGCCGCCTCACCGCGGCCGAGATTGCGGACCTCTCCCTGACGAACGACCTGGTGGTGCTTGGCGCCTGTCGGTCGGCCCGAGGCCCCGTGTCGAGTGACGGCATCGCCGGGCTCACGCGCGCCTTCATGACGGCCGGCGCGCCGAGCGTCATCGCGACGCTCTGGGAGGTGCCCGATGTTCCGACCGCGCGCCTCGTGCAAGGGTTCTATGGTGCCTATCTCGCCGGTACGCCGAAGGACGAAGCGCTGCGCGAGGCGCAGATACGCCTGCTGAAGGACCTGCGAGCCGGACGCGTCGGAGTCCAGGTGAACGGCCACACGGTGCGATACCCGGAGCATCCATGGCTCTGGGCAGGCATGATCCTCGTCGGAGCGCCATAGCACGAGTTCCCGCGGAACCGAACCCGCGGAACCGAACCCGCGGAACCGAACCCGCGGAACCGAACCCGCGGAACGCGAACCCGCGGAACGCGAACCCGACGAACCCCGAACCCTGGAACCTGCCAACCCGTGGAACCTTCAGAACCTGGTGGAACCCCAGGCTCCCGAGGTCCCCGTTCCGAATCGGGCGGGTCGGACGTAATCCCGCCAAATGCCACATTTCCATGGCGGCCGGTCCCGCGTCCGGCTTGCGGCGTTGTCGATCGTGCTGGCATCCGCGTACGGCGGCCTCGCGGACGCGGCACAGGCCCCGCCGGTCGCTGCTGCGCCGGGTGAGCGGACCGCCACGACCGCCGCCGTCGAACTGCGGGTGGAAGGCGTGGAGCGCACGCAGGAGATGGGCGGACGCCACGCCCGCAGCGGCTACGAGTTCGTCATCGTCGACACCTCGTGGAAGAACGTGATCCCGCTCACGAAGATGGGGCCGAAGGGGAGTGCGCAGGGCGACGTCGGCGGCCTCAGCCTTGGCGGGGCGCGCCGCCCCCCGCCCGATCCGGCCGAGGTGAAGATGGTCTCCACGCCGTACGTCGTCCCGATGTTGCGGCGGCAGATCTGGCTGCTCTCGGACGGGCGATACGCCGACACGGTCGATCTCGATGCGCAGGCGCTGGCACCGAATCACCTGTCGAAGGACGGCTTCGGCATCCCGAACATGGGCGACGTCGTCCGGGGCACGCTCGTCTTCGAGGCGCCGGTCGGCGCCCGCTCGCAGGCCCTGCAGTTATACGACACCAGCCACGGCCATGCCCTGATCGCGCTGTCGAACGAGCCGGCTCCGCCCGTGCCGGCGCCCATCGGGCCGACACGGCAGAACGACGTGCTCGAGCTGGTCGTGACCGAGGGCCGCTTTCTCGCGAACGACGCCGCGACGCCCGCAGGTCAGAGGCCGTACCTGGTCGGGCTCAGAGGCACCAGCCGCTCGCCGAAGGATTCTCGTCGTCGTGCCACGAGTGTCGTTCTACGTGCAGACCGACCAGGGGTGCCTCGCATCGCCCGGCGCCGACCGGGACGGGCTGTTCCGGCCGTTTGGCGACGAAGCGACATTCGTGCCGACGGGTCTCAACGAAGGACAGATGGTCTTCGACGTGCCGGCGGAGACGCGGGCCGTGCGGCTGCTGGTGCGAGCCCAGCGCGGCGGGGGGCTCGATGTCCCCGCGGGCACGGAGTTCGCGCCGTCGTGGCCGACGCCGGTGGCGACGATCACGGACGGCGGCACCGCGGTCATCCACGTCCTGCCGAAGATTGCGGTGCCCGCCTCGCTGCCGACGGCCACGGACGGGCGGGGGCGGCTCGCGATCGACGTCGTCTTCGAGAACAAGAGCAAGGCCTCGGGCATCGAGCTCCAGTGGATCCAGCTCCGCCTGCAGACCGCAGACGGCGCGTACGTCGATCCGTCGCCGCTCTCCGCGGAGGTGCCGTGTCATCTGCCGGACGGCGGCGTCATCCCGCCAGGCACGGCCCGCCGGTTCACGTTGATGTACGAGCTGCCCGACGGGGCCGCGGCGTCGCGGCTGCAGTATCGGGGATTCGAGCTTCAGGAGACGACGGTCGATCTGCCATGAGGACCCTGGTCGCTGCGCTGGCGATCGCCGCGTGGTCCTTGCAGGCTGCCTCGCCGGCTGCTCCTGCCGGCGCCGGACTGGACCTGGCCGCGGCCGACCTCGGTGGCCGCGTCGAGTGGGCGACCTCGCATAGTTCCTCGGCGAGCGGCGGCGGCGCCGCGATGAACCTCATTGCGACGACGCCGCACCACTACGGCCAGGCGCACGAGTACGGCTGGGTGGCCGCCGGCAAGGTGCCGCAGGACGTCGTCTTCTCGTTCTTTTCGCGACAGACCGCGCTGGTGGCGAGCGTGCTGGTCAACCCGGTGACGCCGGGCAACAACGACCGGCCGAAGGACGTCGAGATCTGGGTCTCGGTCCAGAGTCCCACCGACGGGTTCACCCAGGTCGGCTCCGCGACGCTTGCGAGGGAGGACCGCCTCCAGTCGATCGCGTTCCAGCCCGTCGAAGCCCGGTTCGTGAAACTCCGTGTTCTGTCGACGTATGCACCGGCCGAGGGCGGGCAGCCTGGCAGCTTCAGCCTGGCCGCCAGGCGCGTGAAGATTCTCGAGGGCGAGCGCGCGGGGTACGTGTCGATCCTGGCGCGCAATCCTGAACTGGCGGCGATCGCCAGAGGCGAGCTCCCGACCGCTCCGCCCGCGGCGGCGCTTCCTGTTCCCTCGGCCAGCGAACCCACGGCCTGCGCAGTCCCGCAGGTGGAGACGCCCAAGCCCTCGACGTTCTCGCAGAGCCGGCAGGTCCTTGTCCTCGCGGCGTATCCGGAGGCGTATCGCACGCTCGGATGGAAGCCGTCGGCGGCCGAGACCAGTACGCAGCCGGGCCGTCCGGTGGTACCTGGCGTGAATTTCACGTGGATGCCGCCGAGCGGGGCGGCCCCCGCGCACCTCGTCTCGGAACCGAAAGTGGACACGGTGCTGCTCGCCCAGGTCTGCGAGGTGAGCGACATCTCGGCGGCATTCAAGCAGGCGCTGCTGGCATGGGTGGCGGCCGGCCACAAGCTCATCGTCCAGGACTCCGACTTCTGCGCCGGATCGCGCACGCCGACATACGACTTCCTGCCGTACCCCTTCCAGACGGTGAATCCCGGCGCCTTCGGCGCCAAGGGCCAGGCCGGCGTGCTGGAGAGCAGCACGCTCGCGAGCGCAAACCCGAAAGACAAGTCGTTCGTGGACACCGAGCTCTGGAAGTCGGGGCCCAACGACCTCGGCGACTCCGCCGTGGTCGTCGAGTACGACGCGCGCTGGTGCGGGGCGATGTGGGCCAGAAACCGGCTCCAGAAGAACGGCATGGCGCTGGCGTACGCGCGGTACGGACGCGGGCTCATCGTCTACAACGGCTTCGACGCGGATCAGGTCAACAGCCGTGCCTACCAGCAGCTTGCGGCCAACGAGCTGCTCCAGCCGTTCGACCGCGACTACCTGCCGTGCTCGCAGCCACTGGGCGCCTTTGTCATCACGGCCAGCCCCGGGCTGAAGTCGCAGTCGATGGCGGCCGGTCACACCTACATCTATCCCATCTCGGTGCTCGGAAACTTCGGGTACTCCGGCAAGGTCACTCTCGACGCGACCGTCATGCCGCCGGATCCCGGCATCACCGTGACGCTCGACACCACGACGGCGGATCTGACGAAAGTGGACGAGTCGGTCGCATCGCTCACGGTGGCCACCAGCTCCACCGCGTCGCTGGCGTCGAGGGTCATCTCGGTGCGTGGCAAGGACACGGCGGGCAAGTCCAACGTGCTCTGCCTGAACCTGCCCGAGCGGAAGACGGGCAGCCTGACGCTGCTGAGCGGCCTGCGCAGGGACAGGAAGCCCACGAAGAACCTGGAGATCATCCTCGACGCGTCCGGCTCGATGAAGGCGCTGCTCGGGAAGAAGACGCGCTGGGCGACGGCGCAGGCCGTGCTCGCCGATGTCGTGAGCAAGCTGCCGGAGGACTACCACGTCGGGCTTCGAACCTACGGGCACCGCGAGCCGTCCACGTCGCCGCGGGCGTGCACCGATACCGAGCTCGTCGTGCCGGTGGGTCCCCTCAACCGCGAGGCGCTGCTGGCGGCGGCCGGGCGCCTGAAACCGCGCGGCGAGACGCCGCTCGTCTACGCCACGCTGCAGACGCCAGCCGATCTGAAGGCGGTCGGCGGCGGCACGGTCATCCTGATCACCGACGGGGAAGAGAGCTGCAAGGGCGATCTGGCGGCCGCCGCGAAGACGCTGAAGGACAGCGGCCTCGAGGTCACGCTCAACATCGTCGGCTTCGCATTGAAGAGCCCGGCCGTCCAGAAGCAGCTCGGCACGCTGGCGGGATCGACCGGTGGGCGCTTCTTCAGCGCGCAGAACGGCACGGCACTGGCGCGTGCGCTGATGTTCGCCGCCGTCGATCAGCTCCCGTACCGGATCCTCGACGCGAGGGGGACCGAAGTGGCGAAAGGCGTCGCCGGCGTGGACGGCAAGCACGAGCTGCCGCCGGGTGACTACACGGTGATCGTGAGCGCGGGCGAGGAGTCGCTGACCGTGCCGGTGACGATGGCGGTCAGGGAGGACCAGTCGATTTCGGTGGGGATCAAGGGCGACACGCTCGTCGTGGAGAAGTAGGGCGTGGGAATGGGAGTGAAGTGGTCGGTGGGCATCGGTGCGGTGACCCTCCTGGTCATCACGGCGGCCGGGCTCTGGATCCGGCGACCAGCCGAGCGCGCGACGGAGGCAGCCGATGACCACGCGCTCCCCTCGTCGGCCGGCGCGCCTCCCGCCCCGTCGGTCAGCGTGGCGGCCAGCGTCGCGGCGATGTCGCAGGAGGAACGGCGCGCGGCCTACGATTTCGAGGTCGCAGAGTTGCGCGCCCGACTCGACCGCCTGGAAGCGTATCTCCATCGGTTTCCCAGCGCTCTGACCGACGTGGACGTCCCTCGCCGCTGAGTTGGCGACACCGGAGGCGGCGTTCGAATTCATCCGCGACCAGATCGCGCTCGAGCCTTACCCGGGCGTGATGAAGGGGGCCCGCGGGACCCTGGTGACCCGGGGCGGGAACGCGCTGGATCGGGCGCTGCTGCTCGCGGCGATTCTGAAACACAACCGGGTGTCGGCGCGGATTGCGCACGCCCGCCTCTCCGAGAACCAGGGACGTCAGCTCCTCCAGTGGATCGCGTCGGCTCCGGGAGCCACCGAGCGGATGCTGGTGTCTCTCAATACCATCGACGTCCCGCCGTCGACCAGACCGGATCAGCAGGCGCTGGCCGACGCCCTGGAGCGGCGGGCAACGGTCGCCGCCAGGACAGTGGAAGCAGCGGTGAATGGCAGCGGGCCGTTGCTCGCGGCGTCGTTGAAATCAGCTGGCGTCACCGGCCCTTCCGACACCGGACAGCAGGCACTGGAGGTCCTCGTCGATCACTACTGGGTCCAGGCCGACGTCGGAGGCCAAACCGTCGATCTCGATCCCGCCAGCGCCGGGGCTCAGGTCGGACAGCACCTCGCCGATGCGTCGGACACCCTCAATCCCGACGACTTGCCCGACGATATCTTCCAGCACCTCCGGTTCCGCATCGTCGCCGACTTCAACGCGACAGATGGCGTACACGCCACCGACGTCCTGTGGCAGGAGTTCAAAGCGATTGACCTGTTCGGGAAGAACATCCGGGTGGCCGTCTCGCCGCAGACGACTGCGGCAACCGAGGGCACCTGTCAGGCGATCCTGCTGGTGGGGGATCGCCGCATCGACGGCGAACCCTTCCAGCTGACCGCTCAGCCACGCGAAACTGCAAAGCCGCGTGGTGGACTTGGCCTGGGAGGTGGCGGTCTGTCAGGGGGCCTCGGAGGAGAGAGCGACGAGCAGCCCGAACCGTCGCCCACCGGGGCCGGGCCCGCGGTGACACTGGGGCAGTTGTCCCTTGAGGTCGTCAGCCGAGGACCGCATCTGCCCGAGGTGGCCTACCGGCGCGTGATCATGGATCGCCTCGATGAGTCCGGCGCACGCGCCCGAATCGTCGAGGCGCTCGCCGACAATGGATTGGTGCGTCCTCTGCTCATCCAGATGTGGGATGGCGCCATCTCGATCGGAACGAACCACCCGCTATACGTGCTCCGCATCGTTCTCGACACCATGAAGGCGCAGGAATCGATGGACGAGAAGGCGCGAGCCCACCTCTACCTGGGTGAACCGTTTGGCGTCGACGACCTTGCGGCCCCCACCCTGTCCAAGGAACTCATCGGGTACTACCTGTCGAGCGACGTCACCCGTCACGTTCTCGGCCGCCAGTTCGGCGGGAGCACGAAGTGGTACTACCAGCGGCCGCGACTGGCGTTCTTCCGGCACGGCTTCGTGGTCGGGGACTGGGCGCAGCCTCAGAGACCGCCGCGCTTCACGGAAGGCATCGACCTGCTGAACTCACCGTTCCAGTTCGTGGGACAGAGCAGCGCTGCCTCTCGTCTCGCAATCGAGAGCGGCGTTGCCGACACGGCCCTTGAAGGATCGCTGATGCCAGGCGGCGCGGTGTTCAACACGCTCCCGCTGTTTGCGGCGGCCGACTCGCAGGGTGTTTCGACGATCACCATCCGGCCTGACCAGCGGGCGCGTCTGCAGGATGTGTCCGTCCCGCCCGCCATTCGGCGGGCGCTGGAGGACGACCTGGCGCACGGACAGATGCTGGTGCTTCCCTCCCGGCTGGTGACGCTCAACGATGTTCAGACATTTGGCTGGTGGAGCGTCGACCCCGCAACCGGCTTCGCGCTTGGGAAGATGGAGCTCGGGGGCGCGCAGGGGCTCGTGGAAGTCACGAAGATGCACGAGCGCGTCGCGAAGTGGACCGAGATGTTCACGAAGTTCTATGGCGGTGTGATGCGATGCTACCTCGGGGCCCTCGCCGACAATCTCGGGGCGACGACCGACGCGGTGAAGACGTTCGAACTGAAGGCGGGCCATCGTGGCGAAAGCCCGGCGCCCGGCACGGATACCCTGGCGCAGTGCGTCGTCACGCAGATCTGCGATTTCATCGCGGAGTTGATCGCGGAAGCCGCCGTCACGCCCGCCTTTGCCAAGCAGGCAGGGGAAACCGTTGTGGGGCTGAAGAAAGTCCTTTTCGAGTGGATGAAGGAGCAGGCCGTCGACAAGGCCAAGGGTATGGTCAAGGGCGCGGTGGCCGCCTCCTGCGAAGAGCGAATGGGCGGCGGCGTCAAGTGATCGGAATCGAGCCCCATTCACGGAGAATCCATCGCCGCGCCATGATGACACGTCAGCCCATTGCCGATTGTGAGGAGACCCCATATGTCGCTGCAGCTCCGCGTTCTCCCGCTGGTCGTATTCGGAGCGTTACTCGTCGGCGCCGCTGCCGACGCCCAGATCGGCAGCCTGCTGAAGAAGAGGTTGCCCAAGGCCCCCTCGGTGCCGGGCGCACCCGCGCCCGCCGCCGAGCGCAAGCCCAGCGGCCCGGACGTCACCAATGAGCTGATCGACAAGTACCTCAAGGCCATGACGGTGCAGAAGCAGGTGCTCGCGAAGGAGATGGCCGGCGCCAGGGCGAAGCAGGCCGACGCCGACGCCAAGAAGGCCAAAGTCGACGCTCTCGCCACCGAGCGCGGCCAGCGCATGATGGCGACGATGATGCAGACCGACGAGTGCAAGGATGCGTTCAAGGAGAAGGACCCGCGGTCGAAAGAGATCGCCCGGCTCGAGGATCAGGTGGCTGCCGCGGACAGCCGCGGAGACGAAGCCAAATCGGAGGCGCTCCAGAAGAAGCTCGATCCGTTGAACCACGCGCTGGACGTGGATGCGGATCGCGCGTGCGGCGGCAAGGGCACCGCGGCCTTCGACGACTGCCTCGCGAAGAAGAAGGCGGACCTTGCACAGCAAGGCCTGACCGAGCCCATGCTCTCGATCCAGGCACTGGCCACCTGCAGGCAGGATCCGGCGACGTCGGGTTTCGCGGGCGCGACGGCTGCATCGGCCGAGGAGCAGGCCGCGGCTGCCGAGGAGGAGGCGGCGAACCAGGCCGCGAAGGAGGCGATGGAGCAGGCGAAGGCCAATGCCGACAAGGCGGGCTATGACGCCGCCGGATTGACGCCCAACCAGTTCGCGAGGCTGGACCACTGCATCCGCAGCCGGATCTATGGCGGCCCGGGGTGCTCTCCGGACGCCAACGACGTCATCGACAAGCGCGCGGATGAGCTGAAGAAGGCGCTGGGTTGAGCGTGAGAGCCCGCCTGCCGCTGATGGCGCTGCTGGGCGCGCTGGTCATCGCGCCAGCCGCGCAGTCACGCCAGCCGCTTCGTGTGCCGGCGCTCGACTGGCATCAGGCCGGGCCGGGGATCGAGCGCGCCACCATCGAGGTCGCCGGCGGCGGGGAGGGCTGGCGCACGCGGATCGTCGCGGTCACGATCGATCCGGTCCGCTTCAGGTTCAGGCTGCGCGCCCGGCTCGACGGCATCGAGCCGGCCTGGTCCGTCGATCGCGCGCCGAGGGCTGCCACCTTTGCCGTGAACGCGGGGCAGTTCAACGGCATCACGCCCTGGGGCTGGGTGGTCATGGGCGGCCAGGAGATCAGGCCGCCCGGCCAGGGGCCGTTGTCGACAGCGATCGCCTGGGACGCCGAGGGCCGGATCCGGTGGCTGGGGCCCGGCGAGATTGCCCGCGCACGCGCCGCGGGCTGGGTCGTCGAGGCGTTCCAGTCGTATCCCACGTTGATTGACGCCGGCGGAAACGTGCCGCCGCCGATTCGGGAGCCAGGACTGGGCGTCGACGTGGAGCACCGCGATAGCCGCCTGGCCATCGGGTCGCTGGCCGACGGCCGCCTCGTGGTGGCGATCACGCGTTTCTACGGCCTCGGGCCGCTGAGCCCGTCCGTGCCGCTCGGGCTGAACCTCTCGGAGATGGCGACGGTGATGCAGGGGCTTGGCGCCGTGCGCGCGGTCTCGCTCGACGGCGGTGTCTCGGCGCAGCTGATGCTGCGCGAATACGGAGCCCCGCACCTCTGGCGCGGCTGGCGCCGTGTGCCGCTGGGCCTGGTTGCGGAGCCGAAACCCGGCGGCTGACGCCCGAGGCACCGAGTTGCGCGGACGCTCGTATCATTCTTCTGCATGTCACCACGACCGCCTGTTCGACATCCCTCGGCCCTGGCCGCATTGCTGGCCGTGCTGGCCGCTCTGTGCCCCGCACGGCTCGTGCGGGCCCAGGACCGGCCCTTTCTCTACTCCACGACCATCGCGCCCGCGAAGGCGGGGCCGGCCCTGCGCATTGACTACGACCTCGGCGCCGGCGAGTCGCTGTTCCAGTCGAGCGAGCCAAATCAGCCGGAGCAGCGCCTCGGTATCCACGGCAGCTACGGGCGGATGACGTTCATCGGGCACGTCGGCCTCGTCTCGGGCGGGAGCGCCTACCAGAGCTCGCAGTCGGGCGAGGCGCTGCTGTCGCTGCTGCCGGCGTCGGCGCACGGCCTCACGGTCGCCGCCGGTGGCGGCATGCAGCACGAAGCCGGCGGCACTGAGGTCCTGCTCGCGCGCATCGTCGGCGGCCGCGACGGCGAGACGTGGCGCCTGCATGGCAACCTGCTGTTTCAGAAGCCGCTGGCGGATCCGACCCGCGATGCGCTCGATCTCATCACCACCGTCGGCTGGGCGCGCAGGCTGACGCCCTCGGTCGCGCTGGGGGTCGAGGGGATTGGCGAGGACCTGGAAGGATTCTGGGATCCGAACGAAGCGGAAGGCGGCGCGCGCCTGCTCGTCGGCCCGTCGCTCCACATCGCGCCGTCCGGCCGCCGGTGGCAGTTCAACGCGACGGGCGGACCAGTGTTCCATCCCGGGGATAGCCGCTCAACGAGCGATGCGCTCCGGGATCTACCACCGACGACGAGGCGGGTGGGGTTCGCGGTGCGGACTGGCGTGACCTGCGCGGTGTTCTGAACACAAAGGACACGAAGGACACAAAGGGTACGAAGGCACGAAGGCACGAAGGCACGAAGCCACGAAGGGAACAAACGGTTTCATGTGTATCGCGGCCCTTCAGGCCAATTCATGCGTGACGCGCCGCGGCTGAGCTCGCGAACCGCCTGCCGGCGTGCCAGAATGGCGTCATGCCGGACCCGCGCCCGACACCCGTCCCTCCCGAGCGGCCGAAACCCCCGCGCGACGTCGATGTCGACGAGGCGGTGGAGGAGTCGTTTCCCGCCAGCGACCCGCCCTCGTGGACGCCGTCGGAGGCGCTGCCGGGCGACGAGCGCGAGCAGGACGACAAGAAGGACCCTCGCAAGAAGCCCTGACGGCCGGCTTCGCCGGGAACCCTCGAACCTCGTGCAGGTTGCGCCGGCTCGGCCGGGTGTATTACGATTGTCGTTCGGCGGTCGGCCCGAGGGCGGGAATAACTCAGTGGTAGAGTGCGACCTTGCCAAGGTCGAAGTCGCGGGTTCGAATCCCGTTTCCCGCTCCAACCTCCGCTCTGGATCGCACGCGGAGGTTGCTCGCCGTAGCCCGAAGGGCGAAGGCGGGCCGCCACGTTCCTGTCACGGAATCACGCCACGCAACAGATCCAGACGGCGCCGTCGCCAAGCGGTAAGGCAGAGGTCTGCAAAACCTCCATCCCCGGTTCAATTCCGGGCGGCGCCTCCAACTTCCAACGTGTGAAAAGGTCAGGACACGGCCGCAGCCTCATCGCCGTCGCAGCCGGTAGAGCCTGGCCCGGATCCGATCCCCACAGCGGTTCGACGCGCACCACCGTCGTCTTCCCGGCCGCGAATCGTCGTAGAACACCGACCGGCACCCAGGGTTCTCACAGCGGCGCAGCCGCGCGCGCTGACGGTCGTCGCCAAACAGCTCGACCGTGTCACGCGCGATGCTCACCAGCGCCGAAGCCGCGGTGGGCATGTGCCAGCGCATCGAGCGCGCGCCCGGACCGAGCTGCCGAGACAAGCCTGGTCGGCGGCCAATCCGGTTGATGAGCCGGACGTCGGCAGCTCTCGGCGCCACGTCATCCAGGATCGCGTTCGCCACCATCCAGATCGCGCGGCGCAGCGATCGAGCGGTCACCAGGTCGGCCCGCCTGGGTTTGACAGCATCCAGCCGCAGCCGGCCCAGAGACAGCCACCGTCGGAGCTCGGAACGCGTCGTCAGACGCTCGAATCGGGCGCCGTACCCCATGTCGCCGGTGTGCGCGAGGTCCAGGCACAGGCGGCCGACGAACACGAAATCCCTGGCAATGGCCATCCGGCTTCCCTCGGGCGACGCATCGACACGTGTGCGGCGCAGCGTCATGTATTATAGTCATGACGCACGTCTCGGCAGCGGAGCCGGGCGCGCGGAGCACAAGGAGGTCGGACGTGACACTGCGCGAGTTCTACGTCGAGCGAAGGCGGGCGGAAGCCCCGGTGTTCCTGAATGTCCTGCGCGCGCTGCCCGCGGGAGGACTCGGCTATACGCCGCACGACCGCTCGCCATCGGCGGAGCAGCTGGTCTGGACGCTGGTCGGCGAGCTGCGGTCGTGCCTCGAGGCGGCAACAGACTACCGGACGGAATGGCGATCCGAGCCCGCGCCGCCTCTGACCCAGATGATCGCGCTCTTCGAGCAGCGGTCCAACGATCTGATCGAGCGGGTGTCCGCAATGGACGACGCGGGGTGGGATCGACCCGTGCAGTTCTACTACCAGGGACGGATCGTCTCCGAGCAGCCGCTCGGACAGTTCCTGTGGTTCATCCACTTCGACGCCGTCCACCATCGCGGCCAGCTCTCTGCGTACCTGCGGCCCATGGGCGGGCGCGTGCCGTCGATCTACGGGCCGTCGGCCGACAGTAGGCCGAACGCGAACCGGTAGACGCGCTCCGCCGCGAGCTGATCGAGTGTCACGTTCTCGAGCGAGCTTCGGGTCGCGAGGCGACGCTCGGTCTCACCGCCTCCCCCACGGCTCATGCCAGCCGACGGTCCCGGTTGCTTTCATGCTGTAGACTCTGCCCACCTGCGGCATGGCCCTCTCCGTTGGCGACACGCTGGGACCGTTCGAGATCGTCGCGCCGCTCGGCAGCGGCGGCATGGGCGAGGTGTGGAAGGCCCGCGACACGCGCCTGGACCGGATCGTCGCGATCAAAACATCGAGGACCGGGTTCTCGGAGCGCTTCGCCAGCGAAGCGCGGGCGATCGCGGCGCTGAACCATCCGAACATCTGCCAGCTGTACGACCTCGGGGAGCTGCCCGACGGCGGCGGGTACCTGGTGATGGAGTACGTCGACGGCGCGCCGATCGCGCCGGCGGACTCCCCCCGCAAGCTGCTGGATCTGGTCGTGCAGGTCGCCGACGGACTGGCCGCTGCCCACGCGGCCGGGTTCACGCACCGCGACCTGAAACCCGACAACGTCCTCGTGACGGGACCGCAGTCCCCCCATCCCGGGCGCGTCAAGATCCTCGATTTCGGGTTGGCCAAGCAGGCGGCATCGACCCCGACATCGGACATCGCCCAGACCACCGCGCCACTCACCAATCCGGGCACCGTGCTCGGCACCGTGTCCTATATGAGCCCCGAACAGGCGCGGGGCGGGAACGTCGATGCCCGCAGCGACCAGTTCTCCTTCGGCCTGATCGTCTATGAGCTGACCGCCGGGAAGCGCGCATTCGGTCGCTCGAGCGCCGCGGAAACGATGACGGCCATCATTCGGGAGGACGCCGAGCCGTTGTCGCCCTCGGTGCCAGCGCCCCTGCGCTGGGTGGTGGAGCGATGCCTCGCGAAAGACCCTGCCGAGCGCTACGACTCCACCCGGGACCTGTATCGCGAGCTGAAGGCGGCGCGCGATCGCCTGTCGGAGACCAGCGGCCCGGAGGCTGCCGTGCTTCCCGCGAGTCGCGGCCGGCGCGGGCGCACGTGGGGTGCGGCCGTTCTGGCGGGGCTCGCGATTGCGGCGGTCACACTCGGCGCGACCAGGTACCTGAGCCACGAGCCCGGGCCGCCATCGTGGACCGGCATGATGCTCGGCGGGTCCGAGATGGCGCTCAACCCGCGGGTGTCTCCCGACGGCAACCTGCTTGCGTTCGAGGCCATGGTGGATGGCCTGTCACAGGTCGCCGTGATGAAGCCGGAATCGGGCAACTGGTCGGTGCTCACCCGGGACCGGGATCACGGGCCGATCGCCAACCACAGCTGGTCGCGGGATGGCACGGTCATCTACTACGACCGGTACACGGACGTGCCACAGGGGATCTTCAGCGTGCCCGTCCTGGGCGGCGACGAGCGCCTGGTGCTGGAGAACGCGTTCGCGCCGGAGGCGCTGCAGGACGGGAGCCTGCTCATCGTCAGGCAGAACGCCGCGCGGGCCTTTCAACTGCATCGCTTCTGGCCGGGAACCGGACGCCTCCAGGCGCTGCCGCTGCTCACCGCGCAGGGCTTCTTCTCGGTGCGCGTCCGGGCGTTCCCGAACGGCATGGCGGCCGCGGTCTGGGGTGAACCGGTCGGGCAGACGGCGTCTGCGCCTGGTCTGTACCTGATCGATCTCGCCACGGAGGCCGTCCGCCGGCTGGATTCGCCCGGGGCGCGCACCGTCGATGACTTCGCCGTTTCCACCGACGGGCAATCGATCATCGCCTCCGGTCATTCCGGTGCTCTCACGAGCATCTTCCGCATCCCTGTGAGCGGCGCGCGGGCTGCGACGCCGCTGCTGACCGCGACCAGCACCGTCTGGTTTCTCGATACAGGTCCCGACGACAGCTTGTACGCCGGCATGGTGGACCGGCCCGTGGACCTGGTCCGGTTCGCGCTCGACGGCACCCGGGTCGAGCGCCTGGCGAGCTTTCCGCAGGTGCCCGACCTCACCACGATGACGGTGCTGCCCGACGGCCGCGCCGTCGTTCCCGTTCGCGCGTCGTCCCGCATTCGATTGATGGTGGTCGGGAACGGAAGAAATCCGTCGCCGTTGGTGAATACCTCGGAGGAGACCGCGGCGCCGGTGGCCGCGTGCGGGCCCCACGAGGTCGCGCTGATGATCGGGCCCGAGCCGCACGAGTCCATCGGAATGGCCGAACCGGCCTCCGGCCGCCTGGTCCGCACCATCACGCCACGCAAGGGGCCAGTGGACTCCCTGACGTGCTCTCCCGACGGCCAGGCGGTCTATTTCTCGGCGCGCGGCGTCGTCTGGAGCGTTCCCTCCTCCGGGCTCCCGAGCGGCGCCGAGGCACGGCGGATCCGGGCAGGCGACAGTGTGGTGGCGGACCCGTCGGGCAGTCGGCTCATCGTGCAGGTGCAGGAGGGTCCCCTGCTGCACCGGTTCGACGTGCCGCTCGATGGAGGACCCGAGCGGGAAGTCCCGACGGACGCGTCCGTCTCCTTCGCTCCGATGCAGTTGTCGCCGAACGCGCTGCGCGCGGACGGTCGCCTGCTGACGCCGCTGCTGCCGCGCGACTCGTGGTTCAATCCCCCAGGAGTCGTCGATACCTTGACTGGCCGCATTACGCGAATCCCATCCGACAACCTCAGCGACTATCAGTCCGTCGGCTGGACGCCCGATGGCCAGGTGATGGCCCTCAGGATCGGCTTGCGGGCCACGATCTGGAAGTTTCAGGCGACGTCGCGCTGACGCGGATGACGAGGCGCCTTCTGCTTCACCGTTTCGGGTTCGGTGGGCCACACCCTTTCTTCGCTCCCTGGCCCCGGGATAGGCCGCGGCTTACCGCAGCCTTACGGGTCAGTGGCTGGCAACGGACGGACGTGCTAGGGTGAGGCCGCTCAGACTGTTAGCGCCCGGCGTGGGGCTCTTGGGTGACCTGAATATGCCGACCAGGATTTTCGAGATAGGCCGGTCAGCCTAATCAATCGTTAGACGGACACGAAGACGATCTGGGGTTCCGCTTTGCTCGAGCGGTCGGGTCTTCCCGTCGCCGAGCTTCTGCCCCGAGGAGCCGGGGGCCGCGTGGCTCCACCGATCAGTCGGCTGGGTGGCGGCAGGCCCGTGACAGGTGGCGGCATTCGGGCGCTCTCGAGGGCCGCGGCGCGCGGTCGGTTCCAAGCCTTCGACCGGTCACACGTTGTCGCGACGTCGGGCGCTTCGGCCGCTTCGAGGGCGCGCGCCGCTGGGGAGGCAGTCGGGGCCGGTGATCGACCCGTCGGTACGTCGGCGTGTGCTCCCTCGCCGGGCCGTCTAACAACGCGCTGCAGCCGACGAGCGCCGCGTCAGCCGTCGGGCTCAATCGACCGGTCGAGCGCCGCAGACCGTCATCGGCGCCGCGGCGGTATTATCAGGCAGGCTCAATCGGAGCCTCGGCTGCGGCGCTCGCGGCTGAGCGCGCGATCGTTAGGCCGCTGGAGCGAGGCTTGGGCTTACAGGTCGTGGGGCGTCAGGCCGGTGCGCTTGGCGATGCGGGCCAGCATGCGCGGGCCGACCTCTTCGCTGTCGTGAAATGCGAAGACGAAGTCCGGCCAACCCTGGCGTTCGAGCGTGCGGTGCGAACCCGATTGTCGTTTGATCTGCCAGCCGATATTCAGCAAGGCGGCGAGGACCAGCCGTGCTCTGGTCGATGGCCAGTGGCTCACGCGGCGTGGAACGAGACGTTGAGGAATTCAGCCGGCGCCTCGCCGTGTTCGAGGCGTTCTGCGATGACGCGGAGGGCGAGGGCCTGAACACGGGCCACGGCGTCATCGCGGTCGCGGCCGTAGCACAGGACGCCCGACAGGGCAGGCACTTCGGCGAGCCACCGCCCGTCCTCTTCGCGCTCGAGCTCGACGGTGAACGTCATGCACCCAATGTACCATTCGGCCAGCAGCCTAACAAGCGGCTGCACCCGTCGGCGGCGGGTGCGGTTGGGGTTCATCGAACGCTCGTCACGCCGCCGCGGGTGAGCCGCGATCGTTAGGCGGACAATGATAGCCCTTCCCCTCGTTGTGCTGTCACTCATGGCTGCTCTGACTGGTAATGAGCCCCAGCAGGTAGCCATCAGAGGGTGGGCCGACACTGCGGGCCCCGACGGAGCGACTTGGCATCTCGAAATGTCAGCTGATGGCAAGGCCAGTGTGTCAGCCTGCACTGGGCCGGCACAGTGTCAGCCCGATCGGGCGTTCACGGTGCCGTCGGATCAAGTGCGCGCCATCTGTGCGGCTGTTGCCTCGGCCGAGTTCTTCAGTCTGCCGGAGTACCTTGGCCCCGAGCTCGTGCCCCTGCATGGGCCCTCGATGACCCTTGAGATTACCCTCGACAACCGGTACTCGAAAGGTGTCCTTGAACGAGCCGGAAGACGCCCGGGGTGCCGAGGTGATGCGCTTCTTCACGGTCTGGCGCGCGGTTGTGTCCGTAAGCCCGACCAAGCCGGCCAAGAGCCTGAGATAATGTCGTGCCGCCTAACATGCGCGTGAAGCCGACGGCTGGCGCGAGCGAACCAGAATCCGGGGCATCCAGCCGCCGCGGCTTACGCGCACGTCGTTAGACCGCTGAACTCTCAACATCCGGGTCGGAGGAGTATCACCATCGTGCTGCGGAATGGGGCGGGCCCCGACGACGATATACTGCCGCTGTGCCCATCATTTCGATCTTCTTCGGCATCGTCGTGCGGATGTACTACAAGGAGCACGAGCCTGCGCATTTCCATGCCGAGCATCAAGGGCAGGACGCCAAGTTCGACTTCAGCGGTAAGATGATCGCGGGCAATATTCGGTCGACAACGGCGCTCCGGCTCGTTCGTGAGTGGGCGGCGCTTCATCGTGCCGAGCTCGAGGGGAACTGGGCGAAGATGAAGGTCGGCCAGCCGCTCGACAAGATCGCCCCTTTGGAATAGGACCGCTCATGCGCGTTCTTCCTGCTGTTGTCCGAGCCGAACATCGCGGCGGCTTCTCCATTCATCTGGTGTTCAACGATCAGTCCGAAGCGACGATCGATTTTGAACCCTGGCTGGATGGCCCGGTATTCGAGCCGTTGAAGGCCGCGAGCTATTTTCGCCGGTTCTTTGTCGAAGGTGGCACCGTGGTCTGGCCCAACGGCGCCGACATCGCACCGGAAACACTGTACGCAGCGGCCCGAGCCACGCGGTCTAACAAGGCGCTGCAGCCGACGGCGTCGGCATCACGAGGCAAACGCCGCGGCTGAGCGCCGATCGTTAGACGGACACGAAGACGATCTGGGGTTCCGCTTTGCTCGAGCGGTCGGGTCTTCCCGTCGCCGAGCTTCTGCCCCGAGGAGCCGGGGGCCGCGTGGCTCCACCGATCAGTCGGCTGGGTGGCGGCAGGCCCGTGACAGGTGGCGGCATTCGGGCGCTCTCGAGGGCCGCGGCGCGCGGTCGGTTCCAAGCCTTCGACCGGTCACACGTTGTCGCGACGTCGGGCGCTTCGGCCGCTTCGAGGGCGCGCGCCGCTGGGGAGGCAGTCGGGGCCGGTGATCGACCCGTCGGTACGTCGGCGTGTGCTCCCTCGCCGGGCCGTCTAACAACGCGCTGCAGCCGACGAGCGCCGCGTCAGCCGTCGGGCTCAATCGACCGGTCGAGCGCCGCAGACCGTCATCGGCGCCGCGGCGGTATTATCAGGCAGGCTCAATCGGAGCCTCGGCTGCGGCGCTCGCGGCTGAGCGCGCGATCGTTAGGCCGCTGAGCGACACACCGATGGACAACGAGGAAGCGGTTGGGCTCGTTGAGCAGGAGCTGGCGAAGTTTCGCGGAGAGGATTATGCGGACTTGGTCCGCCGGATTCGATCGGGGTCTGTCGACTATGAGGTCAGCGCGCCAAGCGGAAAGACGTATCAGGTCGAGGTCCAATTCTTGTGGGACAGTCAGCCCGGAGGCGACATCCGGGTGATGGGCTCCATCGACGACAGTGGTTGGCGAGCGTTCGTTCCGCTCAATCGCGCCTTCATCAAGGCCCCCGATGGTTCCTTTGTCGGCGAGTGATCGCAGGCTGGCTTGCGGCGTCCAGCCACGCGGTCTAACAAGCGGCTGCAGCCGACGGCGTGGCGGTAGAATCGGTGACGCGCCGCGGCTGAGCCGCGATCGTTAGGCGGACAAACCAGATCGGTAGCAGTAGACTGGCCCAGTATGGCGTTTCCCCGCCAGAGTGAAATCGAGATTCCGCTACTGCGTGCGCTTGCCGACACCGGCGGGAGTGCGAAGCCCCGGGACGTGTACCCCAAGGTGGCAGCGAGCTTCCCAGAGCTTACTCCTGCTGAACAGGAACAGCGGCTCGAGAGCTCACCGTCGACTCGGAAGTGGTGGAACCTGGTCCAATGGGTCCGCCAGTATCTGGTCACCGCCGGCGAGATAGACGGGTCCACCCGCGGCCTGTGGACGATCACGCCGAAAGGCGCAGCTCGCCTGAAAGCTCAGGCACCGAGCCGGCAGACAGTCCCCGAACCGGTGCAAGTATCGCTGCGAGACCTTTCGAACCGTTCCAGAGATGAAGCCAAAGCGAGGCTCCTGACCGAACTCCGAGGCCTCACACCAACAGCGTTCGAGCATTTTTGCCGCCAGCTGCTTCAACATCTCGGGTTCCGCAACGTAACGGTCACCAGACAATCCGGCGACGGCGGAATCGACGGTTTCGGGGACTTCCAACAGGGTGCGGTCAGCATCAAGTCTGGGTTCCAGGCAAAGCGGTGGAGCGATAATCCCGTAGGCCGGCCGGATATCGACCGACTCCGAGGTTCGCTGCAGGGCGAGTACGACCATGGCGTGTTTATTACCACCAGTCGCTTCACGAAGGACGCGACGGAGGCGTCCTATCGAAAGGGGGCGATCAGCATCTTGCTCCTCGATGGCGATGCCGTCGCCGAATTGATGATTGATCGCGGAATTGGGGTTGTGAAGCAGCCGATCTACCTGTACGAGGTGGCCGAAGAGTTCTTCGACTTTGACGACCACGAGGAGGGCTTGAACGGACGGGTTGATCGTTAACGAAAGTCCGGCAGCATCCTTTACACCTTTCATGTCGCGCTAGATCCCAGTAATGCTCCCCGTGCGCACGTCAATCTTGCCGAGCAACGTACTGTAATAGACGATGTTCCAAATGCCATCGCCGACTTCTTCGAGGCCGATGTCGTGGCCCCCGAGCGCGTGGCTGAGAAACGGCTGACGCGAGTGGAGGCGGAAGGTGCCCGCGGTGCTGACCCGCCGGACCTCCATGTGCAGCGGGTAGTCGGGCGGCGTCGGACGCTCGGGATACTCGCGGAGCGAGGGGGACCAGAGGGCACTGGGCGTGCGGTCGCCGATCCCCTCGTGCGGCCGTTCGTTGTTGTAGCGCTGGCAGAAGGCATCGAATCGACGCTGCTGCGCGCGGAGACTGCCGGCCGCCGGACGGGCCGTCTCTCGCTTGAGCTCGCGATGCATCCGCTCATGGGTGCCGTTCTCTTGTGGACTCGCGGGCGTGATGCGCTGGTGCACGATGCCGAGTTGCATCCACCAGACATTCAGTGCCGCGAGGCCGTGAATGCCGGTCGAGGCGAACGGCACACCGTTGTCGGTGCGGATGGCATCCGGCAAGCCCACCTCGCGGAAGAGCGCGCGGAAGACCGGCTTCGCCTCGCGGGTCTTCACGGAGCGTAGCCCGTGGCAGGCCAGCACGCGGCGGCTGAAGTGATCGGTCACCGTCAGCGGATAGCAGTACTGGCCGTCGCCCAGGAGGAACTGGCCCTTGAAGTCCGCGGGCCAGATCTGATTCGGCCGCTGCGTCGAGAGACCGACCGCTCCAGGATGGGCCCACTTCTGCCGGCGCCGATTCTTGTGCAGTAGCGCGTGCCGCTCGAGGATCGCATTGACGGTACTGCGCGCCGGCCACAGGCGGTGCGGGATCCTCCTGGTGTAAACGATGTGCCCGGACTTGTGTTAACTATGTCCCCGGCCTATACCCGAAGGCCGCTAACAGCGCGCTGCAGCCGACGAGCGCCGCGTCACCCGTCGGGCTCATTCGGCCGGTCGATTTCGTGGTGAAGAACTCTTCCTGACCCTTTGTGAGTGACGAACAGTTGAGGCCTCAAACATGAAGAGCTACGTGCGTGAACCGCAGCGGGTCGCAAGGCTCGCCGGCATTCTGTATCTCCTCGAAATGGGGACGGGGGCGGCGTCGATCTACGCGCTGGGCATGATCGTGGTAGCGGGTGACGCGGCGGCCACGGCCGCGAACATTCGCGCACACGAATCGCTCCTCGTGCTGAGCTTTGCGTTCAATCTCCTGCAATTCGCGTGCTACATCGGCGTCACGGCGTTGCTCTATCGGCTGTTGACGCCGGCCGAGGCCACGGTGTCCCTGCTGGCCGCTCTCCTTAGCGTGACCGGATGCGCCGTGGGTGCTGTGAGCTGCCTATTTCAAATCGCGCCGCTCATCGTTTTGCACGGCTCCAACTATCTCGCAGTGTTCCGTGGCGAGCAGCTCGACGCGCTGGCGTTCGTACTACACAGGCTGTATAGCCAATGCTTCGAGATCAGCTTCGTTTTCTTCGGCTTCTACTGCGTGCTTATTGGCTACTTGCTCTATCGGTCGCGAGTCATACCGCGCGCCATCGGAGCCGGGATGGTTCTCGCCGGCGTGCTCTGGATCACTTTCCTGTGGCCACCGTTAGCAGAATCGCTGTTCCAGTACATCGTTCTGGCCGCACTGGGAGAATTCGCGTTGGCCATGTGGCTCGTGGTCAGGGGGATCGACGAGCAACACTGGAAGAATCTGGTGGGGGTCTCAGTTGGGTCATGAACGGATAGAGCAACGTGCCTCGAACCTCAATTGCAAGTGCGTCACCAGCAACCCCGGTTCAAAATCTTCGAGCCGGGCAGTCGCATAGCTGCACCAAGCCTCGATCAGGTCGAGATCGCGATCAACGAGCGGTGCGAGAGTCACACGTTTCGCACGAAGCTCAACGGGCAGGGGGAAAGCCGATGTGCACCGTCGCACAACGGCATGCGAGTGTCCGCCGTACCGGCTGCGTCCTGGGCGGGAATCCGGGCGCGCGCTCAGACGGCCGTGACAGGCTCGTCCCCCGGGCCGGCGCCTGCCTCGCCCGTGCCGCGCGGCACGAACATCACGGCGGCGAAGGCAAGGGCCGTGTATCCCGCCATGAGGAGGAACAAGGGCCGGTAGCTGCCCGCAAGATCGAACAGCGCGCCGTTCATCGGGTCGCCGATGGCGCCGCCGAGGGCCATCGCCAGCAGGAACAGCGCCGAGAGCACGCCGCGGCGCTCGCGGGGAATCGGTTCGACGAAGAGCGGGTACGCGTTCACCGTCGGAAAGGTCCAGGCGGCCGAGGCGAGCGCCAGCAGCGGCGCCGCCTGCCAGACCGTCGCCACGCGGTCGAGCGCGGCGAGACACGCCGCCATGACGGCGAACCCGATCAGCATCGCGTTCCGCCGGCCAACCTTCATGCCGACGATGCCGGCCGGCAGCGAACCGATGACGCCGCCGACGGCCCACGCGATGAACCCGATCGTCACATCCTCGGGCCTGACGCCGAACCGTTCCGTGCCGTGCAGCGCGAACCACGTCGTGAAGGTCTGGAACGTGAGCTGCAGCAGCAGTGACACGCAGAAGATCGCGCGCATGCCGGGCACCGTGCCGCGGATCACGTCCCGCACGGCGTCGAACAGCGAGCGCAGGGTGGCCTCGGCCGCCCGGGTGTCGTGCGACAGCGGCTCGCGCACGCCGATCCGCATGGCCGCGGCGACCAGGAGCACCGTGCCCGCCGCGATGAGGAACGCCGTCCGCATGCCGAGCGCGCGCCCGAGCATCAGGAACACGATCGCGCCCGCGCACATCTGGAACGTGACGGAGCCGGTCGCGAGCGACCGGAACCGCGAGGGCACCGCGTCGGCGAGGAGGGCCTGGAACGGCGAGCGCAGGACGTTGATCCCCGTGTAGAGCACGAGGATGGCGGCAATCACGCCGGCGATGCCGAGCGGCGGCGTCCAGGGAACGAGCGCCATGCCGATGGCCGAGAGCGCCAGCCCGCCCAGGATGATCGGCAGGCGCCCGCGGCCCGCGGCGGCCGCGCGGTCGGAGGCGGCGCCGCTCCAGGGCACGAGGAGCAGCAGCAGCACGTTGTCGATCGCCATGACCGCGCCGATCGCGGTGCGGTGGTCGCCGAGCGCCCCCCGCACGATGGGCGGGATGAACGTGCTGAGGAGCGGGCCCGTGACGCCGGAGAAGAGTCCGCCCAGGCCCAGACAGAGGCAGAGGGCATAGGGGACACGGGTCGCAGGCTTTGGCGGGATTACAACAGTCGTCGTCGGCACTGCTCAGATGTTCGACCTGCAAAGGGGTGATTGACCAGCAGCGATGACCTGGTCGACGCCGCCGTGGCCGTGGGGCACGCCCCGCGCACGATCGAGTTCGTCGTGCCGGCGTGGAACGACGCGCTCCTCTTCGTGGAACGGGAAGGGGTGAAGGAGAGACACCATACCGGTCAGCGTTCCACGTCGCACCAGCTCTCCATCCGCCACTCCGTCGCCAGCACTCGCGTCTCTCCCGTGACCTCGAACTCGGTCCGCAGCCGGATGTCCGCGCTCGACGCGCCCACCTGCAGCTCGAAGCGGCCCGGCTCCACGATGCGCCGGCCGTCCAGACCGGTGAACGAGAGCATGTCGGTGGGGAGGTGGACGGTCACCCCGGCCGAGGCGCCTGGCGCGAGCTCCAACCGGCAGAAGGCCTTCAGTTCCTTCACCGGCCGCACGACCGAGGCGACCAGGTCACGGATATAGATCTGGGGCACGGCGATGCCGGAGCGTGCGCCCGCATTTCGCACGGTGAAGCGCGCGACGATCTCCCCCGTGGCAGCATCCGCCGCGGGCTGGTCGAGGGCGAGATCGGCGAACTCGACCGTGGTGTAGCCGAGGCCGTGGCCGAACGGATATCGGCTGCCGAAGTGGCGCGCGATTGGCGTGCCGGCGCTCTTCATCTTGTGGTTGTAGTAATAGGGCACCGCGCCGACGTTCCGGGGCACCGAGATCGTCAGGCGGCCCGACGGTTCCACGACGCCGGTCAGGACGTCCACGAGCGCGGGCCCGCCCTCCTGGCCGCCGGCGAACGTCATCACGAGTGCCGCCACCTTGTCCTCGAGGCCGCCGAGGTTGTAGGGACGCCCGCTCGAGAGCACGACGACGACCGGAGTGCCCGTCGCGACGACCGCCTCCAGCAGCGGCTGCTGAACTCCGGGCAGATCGAGCGAGTCGGCGTCGGAGCCCTCGCCGACAGTGCCGGTCTGGAACAGCCCGGCCAGGTCGCCGACGCACACGACGGCGACGTCGGCCGCCTTCGCCGCCGTCACCGCGGCGGGAATGAGGTCCGTCCGCTCGGAGATTGGCGACCTCTGATCGAGCGACGTGCTCGCCTCGACGTCGCCCGGGAACACCGGTGAACCGTACTTCCGCTCCTCGATGATGAAGCAGCCGCGCTCGTAACGGACGCGATCGGCGCCGAACGCTTGCTCGAACGCCGCGCGCGGCGTCACCACCTGCGAGGCAGCCTCTCCCGCGTCGTTCAGGATCAGGTGCACGGGAAAGCTGTAGCCGCACAGCAGTGCCATCGGGTCGTCAGCGGCCGGACCGATGAGCGCGAGACGCTGTCCCCGCGCCGGTGCCAGCGGCAGCACGCCGTTGTTCTCGAGCACGACGATGCCCTGCCGCGCCACCTCGCGCGCGATCGCCACGGTGGCCGGCGACTGCAGCGCGATCGCGTCCTCGTCCGCGTATGGCCTTTCGAACAGGCCGAGCCGGATCTTCTCCGTGACGATGCGCCGGACGATTGCGTCGACGGTCTCCATCGAGATGAGCCCGCGGCGGACCGCGTCGCCCAGATGGGCGGCGCAATCGTCCGCCGGCAGCTCGATGTCGAGCCCGGCATTGAAGGCCAGCGCCGCCGCCTCGGCCCGGTCGCGTGCCAGGTTGTGGTGTTGGTACAGGAGGCTGATCCCGATGTAGTCGGCCACGATCAGCCCGTCGAAGCCCCACTCGTTGCGGAGGACCTCCGTGAGCAGGCGCCGCGACGCGTGGCACGACTCGTTGTCGATGTCGTGATAAGCCGGCATCACGGACCCGGCGTGCGCCTGCCTGACCGCCATCTCGAACGGGAGCAGGAAGATGTCGTTCAACTCCCGCCACCCGAGGTGCACGGGCCCGTGATTGCGTGCGCCTTCGCTCCAGGAGTGGGCCGCGAAGTGCTTCAGCGTCGCGAGCAGGTCTCGCGTCTCGCCCTGCAGGCCGCGCACGTAGCGCGTGGCCAGCACGCCAATCAGGTACGGATCCTCGCCGAACGTCTCCTCGGTGCGCCCCCAGCGCACGTCGCGCGACACGTCGAGCACCGGCGCCAGTCCCTGATGGCAGCCGACCGACCGGGCTTCGCGGCCGATGGCCTCCGCCGCGCGCTCGATCAACCCGGGGTTCCACGTCGCCCCATAGGCCAGCGCCGACGGGAACATCGTGGCGCCGCGGGCCATGAGGCCGACGAGGCACTCCTCGTGCGAGAGCACCGGAATCCCGAGCCGCGTCTCTTCGCACAGAAACTTCTGCAGCCGGTTGAGGGCGCGGACGCCGGTCCGCGCGTCCACGCCATGGCTGCCCAGCGCGCGTGAAATCTGCCCCAGCCCGTGGCGCAGCGACTCGGTCACCGCCTCCGGATCGGTGCCGCCGGTGAAGTCGTCCTGCCGGGGCCGGTGCCGGCCGTCCTCGGCGAGGATCAGCCACAAGGCGTGCATCTGCGCCGCCTTTTCCTCGAACGTCATGCGCGCGAGCAGGTCGGACGCCCGCTCGTCCACGGGCCGTCCGGCCTCCTGATAGGGATGCGACATGGCGGGGAGTATGTCCCAGGTCGGTGCCCGGCGCGCAAGGGTTCGTGATACCGTTCGCACCGCCGAACCCCGCGGCGGGCGCCATCCGCGCCGCGGCAGCCTCCGGAGGAGCGACGTGGCCGAGACCGCGGTGAAGACGACGAGCGTGGCTGGCGAGAAGCTGTCGGTGGTCGAGAAGGTCGGCTACGGCCTGGGCGACACGGCCGCGAACTTCATCTTCCAGACGATGGTGATGTTCCAGCTGGCGTTCTACACGGACACCTTCGGGATCACCGCCGCGGCCGCGGGCACGCTGCTCGTGGTCGTCCGCGTGTGGGACGCGATCTTCGATCCCGTCATGGGCGTGGTCGCCGACCGCACGAACACCCGCTGGGGCAAGTTCCGGCCCTGGGTGCTCTGGACCGCCGTGCCCTTCGGCATCATGGGCTTCCTCGCCTTCATGACGCCCGACCTCAGCCCCGGCGGCAAGCTCGTGTACGCCTACGTGACCTACATCGGCCTGATGATGGTCTACTCGGCGAACAACCTGCCCTACTCGGCGCTGAGCGGCGTGATGACGGGCGACCTCGGCGAGCGCACGAGCCTCTCGTCGTACCGCTTCGTGTGTGCGATGACCGCGCAGCTCGTGATCCAGGGCCTCGCGCTGCCCATGGTCCACTACTTCGGCCAGGGCGACTCGGCCAGGGGCTACCAGTACACGATTGGCCTCTTTTCGGCGCTGGCCGTCGTGCTGTTCGTCATCACCTTCGCCACGACGAAGGAACGCATCCAGCCGCCGCCCGGGCAGCGGGTCCCCGTCTCGCAGCACTTCGCCGACCTGCTCGGGAACGGGCCCTGGCTCGCCATGTTCGTCCTGACGCTCGTGCTCTTCATCACCCTCGCGATGCGCGGCAGCGTCGTGCCGTACTACTTCACCTACTACGTGGACAAGGCCAGCCTCGCCAGCCTGCTCGGCAGGTTCGGCGCCGACGTGAACGACCCGTCGGCCCTCGTCAGCTTCGGGTTCAGCGCCTTCAACGTCCTGGGCACGATCTCCACGATCGTCGCGATCTTCTTCTCGAAGAGCCTGGCCACGCGCTACGGGAAGCGGGACGTCTTCATCGCCGGCCTCGGCGGGACGGTTCTCTTCACCGCCGTCTTCGCGGTGCTGCCGGCGACGGCGGTGGCGGCGATGTTCGCCTCCGAGATGCTCCGCCAGTTCGCCTACGGCTTCACGATCCCGCTGCTGTGGGCGATGATGGCCGACGTGGCCGACTACTCGGAATGGAAGACGGGCCGCCGTGCCACGGCCGTCGTGTTTGCCGCCATCGTGTTTGCGCTGAAGGCCGGCCTGGGCTTTGGCGGGGCGATCACGGGCTTCGTGCTGACGGGGTTCGGCTACGTGCCGAACGTGGCGCAGGGCGCCTCCGCGCTCGACGGCATCCGGTACACGATGAGCGTCTTTCCGGCCATCACGTTCGCCATCTGCGCCGTCTGCCTGGTCTTCTATGGCATCGACAAGCAATGCGAGATCCGGATGACGACCGAGCTGGCCGATCGCCGGCGGCAGTATGTGCCGCAGGTGCCTGAGGAGGGCCGTTGACGATGTCCAGTATTGGGACCCCTGCCGTCGCGCTGGTCGCGGCAGCCGTTGCCCTGTCTCCCCAGAGTCCCACGACTCTCAAGGATGCCGCACCCCGTGGACTGAAGATCGGCGTGGCGGTGAACCGATGGCTCGTGGATGGCCGCGACGCCGAGGGCCTGGCGATCGTCGAGCGCCAGTTCAACACCATCAGCCCCGAGAACGATCTGAAGTGGGAGCGCATCCACCCGCGGGCCGAGCGGTACGATTTCGAGCCCGCCGATCGTTACGTCGAGTTCGGCCGCAGCCACGGGATGTTCGTGGTGGGCCACGTGCTGGTGTGGCACCAGCAGACGCCGGCGTGGGTCTTCGCAGGCGAGGAGGGGAAGAAGGCGGACCGCGAGACGCTGCTGGCCCGGATGCACGACCACATCGCCTCGCTGGTCGGTCGATACCGCGGAAAGATCGGCGGCTGGGACGTCGTCAACGAGGCGCTGGACGAAGACGGCAGCCTGCGCCACACGCCGTGGCTCGAAGGGATTGGCGAGGACTTCATCGCCAAAGCCTTCGAGTTCGCGCATGAGGCCGACCCTGACGCCGAGCTCTACTACAACGACTACAACCTCTGGAAGCCAGCGAAGCGCGACGCCGCGATCCGCCTCGTGCAGGGCCTGAAGGCGAAGGGGCTCCGCGTGGACGGCATTGGCGAGCAGGGCCACTGGGGCATTGACGAGCCGTCGCTCGCGGCCGTCGACGAGACGCTGGCCGCGATCCGCTCCGCGGGGGTTCAGCCACTCATCACCGAGCTCGACATGGACGTCCTGCCGCGCGACCCGGACATGTGGGGGGCCGACCTGTCAAAGAAGCAGCAGATCAAGGCGAAGACCAACATCTATCCGGACGGGTTGCCCGACGCCGTGCAGCAGAAGCTCGCGCGGCGCTATGCCGACGTGTTCCGGTTGTTCCTGAAGCACGACGTCGGCCGCGTAACGTTCTGGGGCGTGACCGATCGCACCACGTGGCTGAACAACTTCCCGATTCCAGGGCGCGTGAACTACCCGTTGCTGTGGGGCCGGGATGGCCAGCCGAAGCCGGCCTTCGATGCCGTGGTGGAGGTTCTCGCTGGCCCCAGGCCGAAGGGGGGAGCCTCGCCTGCCCCTCGTTGATCATCCGCTGGGCGTGGGCGGGATTGTGCACCGACCCGCAGATCGGAACGGTCCTCCCCCGGAACACCGGCTGCGGTATCCTGCCGACCCAGGCTGGTGTCGTGCTGGGGACGGCCGCCTACATGGCCCCGGAACAGGCGAAGGGACGCCCGGTCGATCGGCGGGCGGACATCTGGGCGTTCGGGTGCGTGCTGTTCGAGATGCTCGCCGGCACGCCCGCGTTTCATGGCGAGACGATCACCGACATCCTGGCCGCGGTCGTTCGGGAGGAGCCGGACTGGGCGCGGCTGCCCGCCGCCACGCCGAGCGAGCTCCGCGATCTGCTGCGCCGGTGCCTGACGAAGGATCTTCGTCGGCGGATGCAGGCAATTGGCGATGTTCGCATCGCGCTCGACGAGATCGCGGCGGGTGACCGCGCCCCGGAGCCGATGACCCGCGGGTCCTCCTGGATCGGATGGATCGCGCCAGCCGCGGCAGGAGGAGCCATCGTCGCCGCGATCGCCGTGCTCCTCGGCCTGACCGCTACGTCCGGGAACCCGCCGGCGCGACCGGTCACGCGCTTCACGATTGCGCTGCCGCCCGGGCAGCACCTGACGGCGCTCGGTCGGCCTGCGATTGCGCTATCGCCGGACGGCCGTCTGCTCGCCTACGTCGCGGACAGCGAGGAGAGCGCCACGCCGAAAGCATACGTGCGCCGGATGGACAGCCTCGAGAGCCGGGCGGTACGGGGAACCGACGGTGCCAGTGACCCATTCTTCTCGCCGGACGGCCAGTGGCTCGGGTTCTTCGCGGACGGCAAACTGGAGCGGGTGGCCGTGGCCGGCGGCGATGCCCAGGTCCTCGCCGACGTCGTCAACCCGACCGGAGCGTCCTGGGCTCCTGGCTCCATTCTGTTCGCGCCGTATGGATCCGCGATCCAGCGGATACGCGACACGGGCGGCGCCGTGGAACCCGTGGCGCGCCTTCAGCCCAGGGAGATTCTCCAGATGTCGCCCGAGTGGCTGCCTGGAGGCCAATCGGCGCTGTTCGCCACGCAATTCATCGATGGGCAGGCGGTCGTCCTGCAGGGGCCGACTCCGACCGACAGGCACGAGATCCTGCGGGCGCCCGCGGTGCGCGCGCCGCGGTACGAAGCGCCCGGGCACCTCATCTATGTCGCTGGCGAAGAGCTCATGGCGGTACCGTTCGACATCCGGCACCAGCGCCTGGAGGGTGACGCGCCGCCGACCTCGGTACTGAAGGGGATCTATGCGGCGCAATACGCCCTTTCCCAGACGGGAGCGCTCGCGTATGTGGCGGGTCATGCCACCCCGGGCCGCACGCGACTCGTCTGGGTCGGCCGCGACGGCATCGCCGAGCCGCTGCCCGTTGCTCCCGGTGGCTACAACCAGCCGCGGGTGTCGCCCGACGGCAAGCGGATCGCCGTCGACGTGTATCAGGCATACATGCAGGTCTGGCTCTACGGGGACGGCGGACGGCGGCCCGCAATTGTCTCCCGACGGGCACTGGCTGGCGTACGCCTCGGACGAGTCGGGCCGCGGCCGGGAGATCTACGTGCGCGCGTTTCCCGGACCGGGCGGACCGTGGCAGGTCTCGGACGGCGGGGGCAACGAACCGCAGTGGAACCCGCGCGGCGGCGAGCTGTTCTACCGGACTGGCAGCCGCATGATGGCGGTGCCGGTCGACACCACGGCGGGCTTCAGTGCCGGGAAGCCGCACGAGCTGTTCCGGGGCGACTACCTGCCCTCCTGGAGCGGCTACGTCCGCGCGAACTACGACGTCTCGCCGGACGGGCAGCGCTTCCTGATGAAGGCCTGCGCGACATGAGTGCTACACGAGGGGCGACCAAACGCCCCATCGCCACGTCCTACACCACGGACGGCAGATCCGCGCGCAGGCGCGACGCCGTCCCGTGGCATGAGATGGCATGTGAAAGGAGTGTGCGACAACCGGGCCTGGCCCTCGGCCAGCCTCGGCGAGACGAGCGGCCTGTGGGCGCCCGACGTCGACGTCTTCCAGAAGAACGACCGGTTCACCCGCGAACGCAGCTCCGGCAGCGTCCGACGCACCATTCCGCTGCCCGAAGGCGCCATCACAGAGCAGGCGAAGGCCACGTTCCGGGATGGTGTGCTCGAGGTGGCAATGCCCGCCCCCCGGCCGGGAAGGGCCGACGGCTCGAGATCAGCGAGAGCGCGGGCAAGCAGCCCCTTCCAGACAGCCAGCAGGCGCCGGCGCCGACAGTCCACATGGACGCGGCGCCGGCCGCCCCCTTCGCTAGGCCACCTCGAAGGTAATCATCGCGTTCACCCGGAACTCGACGATCCGGTTGTCGCGGACGACCCCTTCGAAGTTCTTGACCCAGATTGACTTGATCTGCTTGACCGACGCGCCCGCGTCGGTCACCGCGCGCTGCGCCGCGTCTTCCCAGCTCTTGTCGGATTGCGAGATCACCTCGATCACCTTGTGGATGGCCATGTCTCCTCCGTCCGGCCGTGGCCGTGCATGTGTCAGTCGGGCCGCATCGCAAGCGCGGTGCCAGCCGGGCCAGCTTCAGTGCACGATCAGCAGCGGAGCCGAGATGCGAGCTGGCGCTCGAGGCCATGATATCAGCGCTTGAACGGTTCCTTCGCCACGAGCTTCACGCCCGCAATCACGCTCGTCGTCGCGGCCGTGACCTCCTCGGTGGCGGCCTTGCCTACGCCGCCGGCCGCGCGGATTGCGCCGGCTGCCGCGGCGGAGGCCGCCTTGGCCACGTCGAGCCCGAGCTCCCGAGCCCCGTCGATCGCGCCTGCGACGGCATCATGTGCGGTCTTGGCGAGATTGCCGCCAACGGCTGCGGTCTCCTTGACCGCCGCTTCCGCCGTGTCGCCGACGGCCTGGAAGGTGCTCACACCGACGTCCCTCGTGCCGCGCACGACGCCCAGCATGGCGTGGCGAGTCGCATCGCCGAGGTTGCCGCCAATCTCTGCCGTGGTACGGACAACGCCCCTCGCAATGGTCGAGGCGGCCGTGGCTGCCGAGGTCCCCACCTCGCCGGTGGCATGCATCGCACCGGTCACGGCCGAGGTCACGACGTCGCCCGCATTGGCGCCGACGTCCTTCGTCGCTCGGATGACGCCCTGCACCGCGCGGCTCGCCGAGGCGGTGACGTCGCCGCCCACCGCGGCGGTCTCCTTGACGATGGAGACGACGCCGGCGCCGACGGTTCCGAGGGCCTCGCCGCCCACGTGACGCGATCCGCGCAGCGCGCCGATCATCATGCCCTCGGCGGCCGCCCCCAGGTCGCCGCCGACCTGCGAGGTGCCCTGAATGACGCCGCGGGCGACGTCGGAGACGGTGCCGGTCGCCGCCGAGCCGACCTTACCGGTGTTCTGGAGCGTCGTGGACAGCACGTCGCTCACGGTGTCGGTGACCGCGTTGACAATCTCGCCGGTCCCCTTGATGGTGGTCACGATCGTGTCCTTGACAGTCTCGATAACGCCTCCCTGTGGCATGGAACACCTCCTGTGGTTGACGCCGCCAGTGGCCGGCCGTGGCGAAGCGGGCGCGGACCGATGCCGGGCCCTGGCCAGGTGGGAAGGCGGCGCGGAGAAAACGACGTGCGCGGGGTCACGAGGCCGGATGCCGCGTGACGGAGCGTACAAGTGTGTCGTGGAGCGTAGCGAACGACCCCACCATACCATAGGGGGCCGTACCAGCCGGATCGCGACGCGGCGCGATATGATGAGCTGGCAGGTGAGGCAGCCCATGGCCGACCGACAGGACATCCGGAGCTACGACTACGTCAATCACCCGTATCTGCGCGTGCGCGATGCGCTCGTGGCGGATCCGCCCGGCGTCTTCCGCGGCGCCACGCGCGCGGCCGCCGCGCGGGCCGAGTCGGTCGCGGCTGCCCTGCACGTGCAGGTGGCTGGCCTGGAGGTCGGCACCGAGATCGAGCTGACGATCGGCGAGATCGAGGAGGTGGACTCGAGCGGATACGCGTCGAAGATCACGCGGGTGCCAGTCTCCTGGCAGGCGGCCCGCCGGCCGCGGCTGTTTCCGCTGATGGACGCCGTCCTCGCGGTGTACGCGCTGACCGCCACCGAGACGCAGCTCGACTTCCTGGGCCACTACGAGCCGCCGCTCGGGCTGCTCGGCGGCGCGGTCAACGTCGTCATCGGCCATCGCATCGCCGAGGCGTCGGTCCACCGGTTCATCGCCGACATCGCGCAGTACCTGCGGGACAAGCTGCAAACCTCGCGCTGAAGCCGCCCTGGCTACGTCGCCGATGTCTCGCAGGAGAGGGCCAGCTGGCGCACGGCGCGCAAATCCACCTTGCCCGTGCCGAGCGTCGGAATGGATTCGAGCGGGTGAAGATCGTCCCGCTTCGGGATCCAGAGCTTCGGCAGCCCGGTGTGGCAGAGCCGCTGCCAGAGGTCCGCAGCCGGCAGGCGCTGGTCGGTGTAGAAGGCGACCAGCCGCTCGCCCTTCGCCTCGTCCGGCACGGCGGTCACGACACAGGCCAAGTCGTCGCCGATCAGCGCCTGGATCTCGTCTTCCACCTTCATGTGCGGCACCATCTCGCCGCCGATCTTGCTGAACCGCGACAGCCGGTCGGTAATCCGCAGGAAGCCGGCCTCGTCGATGGCCGCGACGTCGCCCGTGACGTACCAGCCGTCGCGCAGGACCTCGGCGGTGCGCTCCGGGTCGGCGAGGTACCCCATCATGCGGTTGGGGCCCTTCACGAGGAGCAGGCCGTCGCGGCCGAAGATCGGCCCGTCGCCGCTCGCCTGGTCGACGATCTTCGCGGCCACGCCGGGCAATGGATGGCCCACCGAGCCCACCCGCGTCCCGCGCTGGCGCTCGCGGCCGTCCACGACATCCGGCACGTTGACGGCCACGACCGGCGACATCTCGGTGCAGCCGTAGCCCTCCAGGAGGTCGAGCCCGAACTTCTCCCTGAACGCAGCCGCGACGGGCTCGCGGAGCTTCTCGGCGCCCACAATCGCGTAGCGCAGGTGCGCGAAGTCCTCGCGGGCGCACTTCCGGATGTAGGCCGCGCAGAACGTCGGCGTGCTGATGAGCACGGTCGCGCGGTACCGGCCGGCCAGCTCGCCGATCGTCTTCGCGTCCATCGGGTTGGCGTGGTAGACCACGCCGAACCCGCTGACGAGCGGATACCAGAGCGTCCCCGTGAAGCCGAACGAGTGAAAGAAGGGGAGCACGCCAATCAGCACGTCGCGGTCGGCGAGCTGGTACACCTGGTTGATGGCATCCACGTTGGCCAGGATGTTCCGATGCGACACCATCACGCCCTTCGGCTGGCCCGTGCTGCCGCTCGAGAAGATCACGGTGGCCATGGCATCGCGGCTGGCCGCGTCCACCCACAGGCGATTGATGGCCCAGGCCGGCAGCAGGCGGGCGGCCACGGCCATCGCCGCCTTCTGCAGGGGCGTCACCGTCTTCATCACGTCCTCGAGGAACACCATGCCATCCGTGCTCTCGAGGCCGGTCTTCTCGAGGAACAGGCGCGAGGTCAGGATCGTCCTGATGCCGCACCGCTCGATCGCGGCGGCCATCGATTCGCGGCCCGCGGTGAAGTTCAGATTGACCGGCGTCCTGCCCGCCATCGAGATGCCCACGTTCGCGAGCGCGCCGCCGACCGAGGCCGGGAGCAGCAGGCCCACCGTGGACTCGGCGGCGAGGTGGATCCGGACCCATCGCGACAGGAGCAGGCTGGCGACCAGCGCCCGCCCGAACGTCAGCGGCCTGGTCGTCGAGTCGGCCATGCCGAAAGCGCCCCACTGGTGCCTGGCGGTGCGGACGAACTGCCGCGCGAGCGCCTCGTCCGGCGGGCGGCGATCCGTCGCGACCTCGGCGCCGAGCGTCTGGATCGCGAGGCGTGCCTCGGCGGCCGTGGTCGTGGACGGCAGCGGCGCGCCGTAGGCCACGGTGACCGGGTACGGGATGCGCAGGGGACGTTTCCAGAAGAAGCGGCCGCCCTTGAAGCTGAAGATGCTGCCCCACACGCGATCCAGGTAGACGGGGATCACCGGCACGTCCAGACCGTCCACGATCCGCTCGAAGCCGCGCTTGAACGGCAGCATGTTGCCCGTGCGGCTGATCGAGCCCTCGGCGAAGATGCAGACGACATGGCCGGCCTGGAGCTCCTGCCGCGCGCGCTCGAGTGCGGCCAGCGCCTCGCGGCCGCCGGCGATCGGGATCGCGCTCATCAGCCGCATCAGCCAGTTGATCGTCCAGTGCTCGTAATAGGGGCGGTACACCAGGAACCGGATGAAGCGCTGCACCGTCGCCCCGACGAGCATGCCGTCCACGTGTGCCATGTGATTGCACACGAGCAGGGCAGGGCCACGAAACGGTACGTGCTCCTGCCCGACGATGCGGATCCGGTACAGCGAGTGAGTCACGAGCCAGAGAGTGAACCGGATCAGGAACTCCGGCACCACGCTGAGCACGTAAACGCTCGAGAGCAGCGTGATCGCGCCGAAGACCATCAGAATGCGATCCGGCGTCAGGTGCAGCCGATCGCTGCACAGCCACAGCGTGCCGGACGCAAGCAGGATGCCCACCATGTTCAGGAAGCCGTTGGTGGCCATCAGCCGCCCCTTCTCGGCGGCGCCGCTCCGCTGCTGGAGCAGCGCGTTCAGCGGCACGGCGAACAGGCCCGCGAAGAACCCCACGACGGTCAGATTGAACGCGGCCAGCGGGAACGATCCCCCGGATTGAGCCAGCAGCAACGCGAACACTCCCATGCCGATGGCGCCAATCGGCGCCAACCCCACCTCCACCTTGTCGCCCGACAGGCGGCCCGCCGCCATGCTGCCGATCCCGATGCCGACGGCGGCACACGCCGTCATCACGCCTACCCAGGTGTCGCCCAGGTGCATGACCTCGGTACCGAAGAGGATCACCACGAGCTGCAGCAGCGACCCGAGAAACCAGAAGTAGGAGATCCCGACCACGGTCAGCCACAGCACCTTGTCGCGGCGCAGCGTGCGCAGGCCCGCCCAGATCTCGCCCCACGGGTTCAGACCGAGACGGCGGCCGGGTGCGGCGGCCGGCACGGAGGGAATGCGGACGCTCAGTCCCGTGCCGATCACCGCGACCGCGACGACGAGCAGGCCGATGAGCCAGAGATGGGCGCGCCACACGTCGAACAGGTACCCGCCGATCGCGGTGCCCATCACGATGGCCACGAACGTGCTCATCTCGAGCAGCCCGTTCGCCCGTGACAGGTCGCGATCCGGCAGCATCTCCGGCAGGATGCCGTATTTGGCCGGGCTGAAGAACGTCGCCTGCAGGGCGATGAGGAAGAGCACCGCATAGGTGAGCTGGAGGTGACCGGCCATGAACGCGAAGCAGCCGAGGCCGGTGGCCACGATCTCCAGCGACTTGCTGACGACGAGCACTGTGCGCTTGCTGTAGATGTCGGCGAGCTGCCCCGCATATCCGGAGAAGAGCAGGAACGGCAGGATGAAGACGAAGCTGACGATCGACAACTCGCGACCGGCGCGAGCCGCACTCACGGCGTGCACCGCGAGCATCGACACGACGATCTTGAACACGTTGTCGTTGAACGCGCCGAGGAACTGCGTCCACAGGAACGGCTGCAGGCCACGCCGCCCGAGCGTCTCGCGATAACTGTGCGTCGCCATGGCTCCCCCAACGGCCGTCCACCAGGCCGCGTGTCCACACCGTACCCCGGCCACGGCTCGCAGTCCTGTGCGCGGCCTCAAGAAAGGCTGAGAAACGCTGAACGCCGGTCAGCGATCCTATCGGGCGCGCGCCGCCAGCCGTGCGAACACTGGCGCAAGATCCGCGGACTCAGTGAGTTGGCGGAGGAGTGGCTCCACGGGCAGCGCCCAGCCGGCGAAGCCGGGAGGCGCCGAGTCGAGCAGGTCGGACAGGCAGGCGACGGCCGCGGCCCGGTCTCCCTCCGCCGCTGTCAGCAGGGCGCGGACCATGCCGGCCTCGATCGGACGTGTCCGGTCGAGCGTCGCCAGGGCCGCGCGGGCGGCGGCCAGATGGGTCTCGCCGGCCGGGGAGCGGTGCGCGCGGAGAGCCATGGCGAGCCCGATGTGGGAGGGGGCATGGTCGGGGTACAAGGCGAGCGCCCGGTCGAACCGCCGGACCGCATCGCCGGCGCGCCCGAGCGTGAGCAGGCATGCGCCCGCCGCCTGGTGCACGTGCATCGCGTACTCCCGGCCATACAGCCGCTCGGGCGTGGCCAGCGTCTCTTCCCGCGCCAGCTCCTCGAGCGCTTCCTCGACGTCGTCCTCGGCCAGGCGCACGAGCCCGAGCAGCCAGTGGAGGCCGAGGGGCGGGTAGCGCTCGCCACGGGCGATCTGCCGGTCCTGCACGGCCGCACCCTGTCGGAGCACGATCTCGGCGTCCGCCAGCCGCCCGCGCGCCACGTGGAGCATCGCGGCCTGGAAGTGCGCGAACGCGAAATCCGGATAGAGCCCGAGCGTGGCATCGGCCGCACGCAGCCGGTCGTCGCCCCACGACGCGTGACCGAGCCGGAAGTGATGCCGCCAGTTGGCGGGCTCCAGCGCCACCGCGCGCCGCGCTGCCGCGAGGGCCTCGGGCTGCTTCCAGTCGCTGACGAGCACCAGGGCGAGTGTGGCGTGGGCATCGGCCAGGGTGTCGTCGATCGCGACGGCCTGGCGGGCATCGGCAATCGCGCGGTGGAGCCAATCCAGTGCCGGCTCGTTGTCGGAGCGGGTGGACTCGTACTCGATCAGCTCCGCGCTGGCGAGGCCGGTGTAGGCCATCGCGTACCGGCGGTCGGCCGCAATCGCCCGCTCGAAGCTGGCAATGGCGCGGGACGTGCGGCGAAGATCCAGTGTCTCCAGCTCCAGCCAGCCCTCGATCGAAGCGCGGTATGCGTCGAGGCTCGGCGTGTCGCGTGGACCGGCCCGTCGCGCGCCGTCGGCCGGCGTCAGGCCGAGCTCGCGCGCGAACACGGAGACGATGCGATCCTGGAGCGCGAAGATCCGCTCGACGGGGCCGTCCACCTTGGCGTCCGCGAGGACGTTGCCGCTGTCGACGTCGAGCATCCGCGCGGTGATGCGTATCTGGCCGCCGTTCTTCTGGTAGCTGCCCACGACGACCAGCGGAACGCCCAGCGCCGCCGTCACCTGATCGAGCGAGCCGCCGGTGCGGCTGACGGCGTCCGCGATGCGCCAGCGGTCCACGACCCGGAAGCCGCCGAGCGCCCTCAGGTCTGCGGTCACCGTCTCGGCAATGCCGGCCGCGAGCCATGCCGAGTCCGCGTCCCGGGCCACGTTGGTGAAGTCGAGGACGGCCAGCGCGCGGTTGGCGGCGGGTCCATGCGCCGCGGCGCTCGCCGGGGGCGGCGCCGAGTCCAGTCGTTCCACCGGCGCGATGAACCGGTAGCCTCGGCGGGCGACGGTCTTGATGAACTGCGGGGCGCCGGCCTCGTCGCCGATCGCCTGGCGGAGCTCCGAGACGGCCTGGGCCAGGGCATTGTCGGTGACGTTCGCGTCGGGCCAGAGGGACTCGAGCAGCGCTTCCTTCGTGACGAGCGCGCCCGCGTTGTCCAGCAGGTGCAGCAGCAGGTCGAGCAGCTTCGGCGTGAGCTCGACGGGCCGTCCCGCTCTCAGGACGCGATAACCGACCCGATCAACGAGAAACTCGCCGAACCGGAGAAACGACGTGGGCACGCGGGGGCAGTGTATACCGCCCGGCCGCATCACGCTGCGCGGTCCGGCCGGGCCGCACGGGCGGCTCCCGCCGCCCGCTTCGCGAGCCGTGGGGCCACGATGAGGGCGCCGCCGTACGCGGCCAGCGCCAGGAACAGCATGGCGGGCGGCGAGTGTCCCACGTCCTCGCTCACGAGCTTCATCGCCGTGCCGGCCAGCACCGGGTAGAGAAACCAGCCGAGCTCCTTGAATCGCTCTCGTGTGCCCGCAAATGCCAGCACGAGGGCGGCCGCGGACAGGATCAGGGTCCGGAGCGTTGCCAGCACCCCGGCGTCGAGCGGGGCGCCGGAGCGAGACGCCAGGATGGACGCGGCGAGGCTAATCGCCGTCCCGCCGAGCGCGGCCACCAGCAGCAGCGACAGCGCTGCACGGCACCCCCGGCGGACATAGAGGCCCGGGCCCGGCTCTCCGGCCGTTCGATCCAGCATCCACACGACCGCGACAGCGACCAGCAGAAGAACCGGCGTCATGATCGTGGGGGCAGGGGCCACCGGACCGGCGAGTGACGCCAGCGCCGTGGCATCCGCGCCGCTGACGCGCGCTGCCGCCAGCGCGTAGACGGCGGCGTGGACGGTCAGGGTCGGCCGCGCAAACGCGGGCGTCCACCAGACGGCGGCAACAGCCAGCGCGATCCAGGTCACTGCGGTCACGGGATCGGACAGCAGCATGCCCGTCCCGATCAGCATCAGCACCAGGCCAAGCGTTCCGTAAAAGAAGAAGTTCGCCGGGCGAGCCTGCTGGCGATCGAGCAGCGCGACGATGTAACAGCCAATCGCGAGCGCGGTCGTGGCGATCCCAGGCAGCAGGGCGCCCGAGCCGGTCGCACGGGCGATTGCCACGGCGCCGCCGAGCCCGACCGCCAGGGCCGCGGCGGTCTGCGCCACCTCGAAGGGAATGACGCTCCGTCGTCGCACGAGCGTGCGCACCGTGAGGGTGGCGAGGTAACTCGCCAGCAGCAGGAACTGGACGGCGATCGCAGTCGAGGGACGCTCGCCGGTGCTCGGGGTCAGCGCACGCAGCGTCAGGCCCAGCACCGTCAGGTCGGCCGCCCCGGCCGCGACCCACCGGGGGCCGTACCAGTCCCGGTCGTAGCCCAGCCAGAGCGTCGCGATGCCGAGCAGCACCAGGAACACGCTCAGTTCGGCCACGGCGGCGGTCTGGACGACGAGCACCGCGACAGTGGCCGTGGCGCCGAGCGTTGCGATCCACGCCAGGGCATGCAGTTGCCGCCGCCAGGCCACGACCAGCGCCAGTGCGGTGGCGACGGCCAACGCGGCCGCTGCCGAGCCCGGCGCGATGAAGTGGAACCTCGTGGTGGCTTCGGCCAGCAGCGGGAGCGCGATGAGGAGCGCCGCGCCCGCATGGAAGAGGCTGCTCAGCCGACGACCGCTCGCGGCACTCCGGTCGGCCACGGCCAGCCACGCGGCGGCATAGCCCAGCGCCAGCCAGGTGCCGACCCCTGAGGGGAGGGCGCCCGCCTCGGTGATGGCGCGCAGCAGGTAGGCACCGGCGAGCACGACGAACGTGCGGCCGATGAGCGCCAGGACGCCCGCGACGTCCCCGGCCCCCGCCATTCGCCCCGAAATTCGATCGGGACGAATTTCACGTTCAGCCGCAGAGGCTCGTGGGATTTCGCGATCGGCGACCGAAATGCGATCGGGACGAATTTCGCGCTCCAGGGCCTGGACGCGCCCGTCCACCGCCGCCAGCAGCGCCTCGAGGCGCTCGATCCGCTCGTCGATCCCGTCGAGGGTCCCGGGCATGCGCCCTCCCTGCGGAGCAACTCACTCCTGGCCGACGGCCGCCCGCCCGTCCGTCCATGGCGGGAGCAGCCGCACCAGTCCGACGAGAATCACGAAGGGCACGATCATCAGGACGATCGCCGGCAGGAGCCCTTCACGTGTGGCGAACCCGAGTTTGTAGCTCGTGTACCCGAGGAAGCTCTTCGAGAACAACTGCCCGCCAATGACGACGTTCCACCGCATGGCGAAGATGCCGATCAGCGTGAGGAGGCCCGATACGACATAGAGAGATTGCCGCCAGGCGACGACGGGCCGGAGGAACCGAACCCGCGAGGCCGTGGCCAGCTGCACCAGCGCCAGCAGCCCGATTGGCACCAGCGTGCCGACGATGATCTGGACGACCACCTGCGACATCCACAACCGCGTGTGCACCATGAAGTCCAGGGCTTTCAGGGACTCGTCCGCCTCGTACAGCCGGTGGATCAGGTCGAGCATCTCGAGTGAGAAGTCGATGATGAACGTGTACATCAGGTACCGGGCGATGGTGTCCACGCAGGCCATGTCCACGGCGACCCGCCGCAGGCGCGACGCCACGATGTAGAGGAGCATCACCAGGGCGATGCCCGACACCATCGCCGAGAACAGAAAGACGACCGGCATGAGCGGCGACGACCACCAGGGGTTCGCCTTCACTGACCCGAAGATGAAACCCACGTACCCGTGCAGCAGGAACGCAGACGGGATTCCGACGATGGTCACGAACCGGCCCAGGCGGTCGTCCACGCGGAGTGCGCCCTCGCTGATGTCGTTCGAGCCGAGCGTCAGCACGCCGTAGAACAGGCGCGTCAGACCCCGGCTCCGGCGCCACGCCAGCACCAGGTCCTTCCGGTAGTCGAACCAGATCTCCAGCACGAGGACGGCCATCAGGTACCAGAGGTACACGAACCCGAACATGGCCATCGCCGACGTGGTGTGCGGCGTCAGGTACATCTCGAGGGAGCGCTCCGGATGGCCGAGATGCAGCTGCAGGGGCAACGGCGCCACGATCAGGAACGCGAGCGCAGTGAGCAGCGCCAGGCGATAGGTCGGCTTGACCGCCTCCACGTTGAACACCCGTTCCAGCGAGGCCAGGATGAAGGCGCCGGCCACCAGGCCCGTGATGTACGGGTAGAGGACGATCAGCAGGCTCCACTGCAGGACGACCTCGTTCGGATAGATGAACCCTTCCACACCACTCATGGCGGCCTCCTAGCGCACCGATCCGTCGAGGCCGTTGTAATAGGCCTTGGCGCCCGTGGCCATCTCCGGCTTGAGGACGCGCACGGCGTGCGTGCGGATGAACTCGTGAATCGGGTCGTTCGGGTTCTTCAGATCCCCGAGCTGGCGGGCGCCGGTCGGGCACGCCTCGCAGCAGGCGGTGGTCAGCCCCTTGGTGATCCGGTGGTAGCAGAGCGTGCACTTGTCCGCGGTCATGGTCCGCTCGTCCAGGAAGCGGCAGCCGTACGGGCAGGCCTGGATGCAGTACCGGCACCCGATGCAGTACCACTTGTCGATCAGGACCACTCCGTCGGGACTCTCGAACGTCGCGCCGACGGGGCACACCTGCACGCACGGCGAATGCGCGCAGTGATTGCACAGCTTCGGGACGAAGAAGACCTTGGCGCCCTTGACGGGCGACTCGATCTCGGCGAAGCCGTCGTATCCGCCGTTCGGCGAATCCACCTTCGGGTGCTCCAGGTCGTCCGGGTCCACCTGGTAGCGTTCCACCCACGTGCGAAAGGCATCGTCGGTCAGCGGCACACCGTTCTCGGCCTTGCAGGCGCGCACGCAGTTCCCGCAGCCGATGCACTTCTCGATGTCGATGGCCATGGCCCACCAGTGATCGGTCAGCGCGTAGTTGGGCGCGGCCGTCGGCTCCCCGGCCACCACGTAGTCCCACGCGATCGAGGCGGCGCTGGTCAGGACCAGGAGCTTGCCGGTCTGCGCGAGGAACCTGCGTCGGTCTTCGTTCATGGCCGCTCCTAGGAGATGTGCGGGTTGTGGGCCTGGTGGCATTCGGTGCAGGGGGTGTCGCCCATGTGGTCCTGGACCACCACCTGCGGGAAGGTCGCCGGCTTGCCCTGCCTGGCGGCGTGGCAGACGGGGCACAGCGCGAGGGCCTGCGGACGTGCGGGCTTCTCGCCCTCGCCCGCCGCATGCTGCGCCAGCGGCCCATGGCAGGCCTCGCACGCCACGTGCGCGTGACGCCCGGCGGCGCGTACCTCGCCGACATCGCCATGACACTCCAGGCAGACCGCGTGGCCTGCGTAGACGATGGGGCGGGCCATCCCATCGTCGAGCGCGCCGGCACGGAAATGCCCGTAGCGGCCGAAATCCGGGGCCACCATCCAGGATCGCCAGACCAGGAACGCGGCGATCCCGATGGCGAAGACCACGGCCATCCGCAGCACGTGCTCGAAGTCCCGGAAGCGATTCGGCATGGTCACCTACCGCGCGTGTGTGGGCCGGGCCGCAGCCCGCCGGACGGATTGCCCTCGCTCGGACGGATGCGCTCGACGTCGATGACGGCCTCGACGACGACCGTGTCGCCAAGATGGAGGTCGGCCGCGGCGCTGCCCTGGACGTCGATGACCGTCCCGGGCCCGAGGACGATCCGCGTCTGCCGCTCGCCGGCGCGATCGAGGATCTCGACGACCCTGCCCTGGGCCGAGAAGCCCTGCGAGCGATTGCGCATGTCACCCACGGCCGCAGCCTCCAGATTCGGGCGCGGGCCTGCTGGGGCCTGCGCCGGGACTGCCGGGTGCAGAGGCAAGCTTCGTGCCCCATTCGGCAGGGGCATTTCGGGAGGGAAGTGGGGTCCGGCGAGAGGCGGGCTGGCGGAGATCCGCGAGGACGCCCGCGGAAAGCCGCCGGACGGCGAAGGGCCTCTAGGGCTCCTCGGCCCCGTCGTCGAGACCGTGCTTGTGAAGCTTGTCTCGCAGCGTCGACAGGCTCAGTCCGAGCACCCGCGCCGCCTGGGACCGGTTGCCGTGGGCCTCTTCGAGACCCTGGCGCAGCAGGTTGGTCTCGAGACAGGCGACGACCTCGTTGAAGGTCAGCGAGCGGTCCACGAGGCACCGGGTGCAGGCCTTCACCATCAGGGCGACGGCGTGCGCCGCGTGGATCTCCTCGGGCAGGTCGCCGGCCGCTATCTCGCCGTCCGCGAAGAGGGCCAGGCGCTGGACGACGTTTCGGAGCTCGCGGATGTTGCCGGGCCAGTCGTAGGTCACCATCGCCCGCTCGGCCTCTGCCGAGAGCACGAGCGGCTTGTCGGGCGCGAACCGGCGGAGGAAATGCGCGGTCAGCAGCGGCACGTCCTCGCGCCGCGCCCTGAGCGGCGGGATTTCGACGGGACAGACGTTGATCCGGTAGAAGAGGTCCGCGCGGAAGAGGCCCCGCTCCACGAGGTCCTTCAGGTTCACCTTCGAGGCGGAGACCAGCCGCACGTCCACGGCAATCGGGGCGGAGCCGCCCACGCGGGTCACCTGGCGCTGTTCCAGCGCGCGCAGCAGCTTCACCTGCACCCCGGGCGAGACATCGTCGATGTCGTCGAGGAAGAGGGTGCCGCTGTCGGCCAGCTCGAAGAGCCCCTTCTTGTCGGCCAGCGCGCTGGTGAAGGCGCCCTTCACGTGGCCGAACAGCTCGCTTTCCACCAGGTCGTGCGGCATCGCCGACAGGGCAATCTTGATGAAAGGGCGGTCGCGGCGGGGGCTGGTGCGGTGGATCAGGTCCGCGAACAGCTCCTTGCCGACGCCGGTCTCCCCGACCAGGAGCACGGACGTGTCGGACCGGGCGATGGTGTCCACGCGGGCGAGAATCTCGTGCAGCCGATCGCTCCGGGTGACGATGGCCGGGTTCACACCCGCCATTCTACGCCCTGAGGCTCAGAGTCCGCCGGCCACGCGCATCACCGCGGCAGGTGCACTACAATCCCCGCCGATGCCCGATCGTGCCCCAGGCCCGCTCTCGCGGAGCGGTGTGGCCCTCGTGGTCCTCGTCGCCTCGCTCGGCTACTTCGTCGACATCTACGACCTGATCCTCTTCAGCATCGTCCGCGTCCGCAGCCTGACCGCGCTGGGCGTGCCGCAGGACCATCTGCTGCAGACCGGCGTCCTGCTGCTGAACATGCAGATGACCGGCATGCTGCTCGGCGGGATCGCGTGGGGCGTGCTCGGTGACAAGAAGGGCCGGCTCTCCGTGCTCTTTGGCTCGATCATCATGTACTCGCTCGCCAACATCCTGAATGCGATGGTCGGCAGCGTGCCGCAGTACGCGGTGATGCGGCTCGTCGCCGGCATTGGCCTGGCGGGCGAGCTCGGAGCGGGAATCACGCTCGTCAGCGAGGTGATGCCGCGCGAGACGCGCGGGTACGGCACGGCCATTGTCGCGGCGGTGGGGATCTGCGGCGCGATCGCGGCAGTGCTCGTCGGCGACCTGTTCGACTGGCGCACCGCCTTCGTCGTCGGCGGCATCATGGGCATCGTCCTGCTCCTGCTGCGGATTGGCGTGCACGAGTCGGGCCTCTTCGTGCAGGTGCGCCGCGAGCCGCACGCGCGGGGCCGGTTCCTGCAGCTGTTCGCGACGCGGGAACGAGCCACGCGCTACATCGCGTCGATCCTGATCGGCGTCCCGATCTGGTACGTCGTCGGCATCCTCATCACGTTCTCGCCGGAGTTCGGCCGGACGATGGGGATGGTGCCCGTGCCGAGCGCAGGGCAGGCGGTGCTGTACTGCTATGTGGGCCTGTCGCTCGGCGGACTCGCGAGCGGCTGGCTGTCGCAGGTCGCCCGCAGCCGCAAACGGGCCCTGGGGTGGTTCATCGGGGCCACCGCGGTCGGGGTGGCGGTCTATTTCGTGCCCGGCCCCATGCCGCTCTGGGCGTTCTACGGGCTCTGCTTCGGGCTGGGCATTGCGACCGGCTACTGGGCCGTGTTCGTGACCGTGGCGTCCGAGCAGTTCGGCACGAACCTGCGGGCGACCGCGACGACCACCGTGCCCAACTTCGTACGCGGCGCCGTGGTGCCGCTGACGTCCTCGTTCCAGGCGCTCATCCCGCTGGTGGGGCTGATCTGGAGCGGCCTGCTCGTCGGCATCGTCTCCCTGGTCGTCGCGTTCGTCGCCCTCGCGCTGCTGAAAGAGACCTACGGACGCGACCTGGACTTCATGGAGGAATAGCCGGTGGCAGGCCTGAAGGCCTGCGCTACATGCGGATCCAGGCCTGAAGGCCTGCGCTACATGCGGATCCAGGGCTGAAGGCCTGCGCATGTCCCGGGCTACGGCTTCGGTGCGGTGAGGTCCGGCGCCGGATCGCCCCACAGGTAGTGGTTGAACCAACCGAGATTGTGGGCCATGACGGCCCGCATGGCCCGCGGCTTCGAGATACCGTGCCCGAAGCCCTTGTAGACGACCATCTCCACCGGCACGTGGTGGTCTTCCAGCCCCTGCCGCAGCTCGTACGCGTTCGGGATCGGCACGCGACGATCGTCCCCGCCGTGCTGAATCAGCGTGGGCGTCCGCGCCTTCGCGATGTAGGTCATGGGCGACGTCTTCTGGTAGACGGCGGGGTCGTCCGACGGCGTCGCGCCGAGGTACTGGATGGTGAACGGCGTGATGTCGGTGTTGTAGTAGTAGGTCGCCCAGTCCGAGATCCCCGCGCCGACGGAGACGGCGGCGCAGGTCGTCGTCGAGGTCGTGAGGAAGGCCGAGATGTAGCCCCCCTGGCTCCACCCCATGCAGCCGACCTTCGCCGGGTCCACCCAGCCCCTGCCCACCAGCGACTCGACGCCTGAGACGACGTCCCAGGCGTCGCCGACGCCGAGGTTCCGGATGTTGAGCTGCCGGAACGCCTGGCCGTACCCGGCGCTGCCCCGATAGTTCACCTTCAACACCAGCGCGCCGCGACCGGCCCAGACGTCCACCGGGTAGTAGCGCGTCTCGAGCAGCGCCGGCCGGTCCACGCCGGTCGGGCCGCCGTGGATCACGACGAGCAGCGGGTGGCGCGAGTGGGGGTCGAAGTCCGGCGGTGTGACGAGCACTCCCTCGATCCGCGTGCCGTCCTTGCTGGTCCAGTCGATCACCTGACGTGTGCCGAGGCGGAAGGGCTCGAGCTGGGCGCTCAGGTTCGTCAGCCGCCGCGCGTCGGCTCCGCCAGGAGTGGCGACGTAGACTTCGCCCATCGACGTCGGCGACGCCGCCGTGTACGCGACGCGGCGGCCGTCGCGCGTCAGCGAGAACCCGAACGCCATGAGGCCGTCCGGCGCGGTCATGCGTGTGATCGCGCGCGAACGGGGGTCGAGCCGGAAGAGATGGCTGGCGGTCCGCTGCAGCGCCTGGAACCACAGCCCGTCGCTCGTCCACGCCTCGAGACTCGGGTCCTCGTCAAAGGCGTCCGACAGCGACTGCGGCGCGCCGCCCGAGGCCGGGACGACCGCAATGCGCCCGTTGGCGCTGTAGAAATCCGGGCGGCCCATGGCCGACTGGAACGCGATGGCGCTGCCGTCCGGCGACCACTTCGGGTTGCCGTCGGGTCCGGACTGCGAGACGAGCCGCGTCACGTGATCGTTCGCCAGGTCGACGACGTAGACGTCGCTGGTGGCGCTCTGACTCAGGTCCGGATTCGCGGTCGCATCGAAGGCGACGTGCGCGCCGTCCGGTGACCAGTCGAAACTCCCGACGCTGCGCTCGTGGCCGGTGGTGTGCGCGGTGCCCTTGACCGGCGCCTTCAACGCGTCGGCGACGTCCAGCGTGAAGAGCTGCACGTAGTCGTACTCGCGGTGGACGACCGCGAAGTCGCCGAACGCTTTCTCGCGCTCCTTGTGCGCGTCGGTCTCCGGCTCGCTGGCCGTGAAGGCGATCCGGGTGCCGTCTCGAGACCACTCGAAGTCCTCCACGCCGGAGGCCGCGTCGGTCAGCTGAACCGCCTCACCGCCATCCGGGTGGATCGCGAAGATCTGGGCCTTGTCTCCCGTCCTTGCGCTGGTGAACGCAATCCACCGGCTGTCCGGCGACCAGCGGGGCGACGACACGGACTTCTTCCCGCGGGTCAGCTGGAACGGCGCGGCTCCATCGGTCCGTGCGAGCCAGAGATGGGTGACGTAGGCATCGTCCTCGAGCTCGGCGCCTGTGACGCCGTAGACGACGGCGCTGCCGTCGGGCGCGATCCGGCCCGCGCCTGCGGTCTCGAGGTGCATGAGGTCGTCGATCGTCGGTGCGCGGCGCGATGCGGCTCCTGCCGACAGGACCGCGCCGAGGAGGACGATCGGCAGGACGGCAGCGTGTGGACGGGTCATCAGTGAACGGCCTCTGGTCTGGCTTTGTGGCTCGGACGCCGCATCAGCAGGACGAGCGGCACGACCACCGCGAAGACGATCGCGAGCAGCTGAAAAATCGAGACGAACGCCACCATCGCGGCCTGGCGCTGGACCATGCCGAACAGCGCCGCCTGCGCCCGATGCGACGCCGTGACCGCATCCGACCCGGCCGCGACGAACGCCGCCTCCAGACGCTGGATCATCGAACGCGTCCCGAGCTCGTAGACGCTGACGTTGGCGCCGATGACGGCCGTGTAGGCCTGCTGCCGCCGTGCCAGCAGGGTGCCCGTGGTGGCGATTCCGATGCTGCCGCCGATGTTGCGCATGAGGTTGAACAGGCTGGTGGCGTTCCCCATGCGCTCGGGGCGAATCGCGTCCATGGTCACGGTGGTGAGGGGCACGAACAGCAGGGCCATGGCCACGCCCTGGATCAGCTGCGGCCAGAAGACGTCCCAGTAGCCGGCCTGCAGGTTCAGCGCGCCGAGCCACCACATGGTCAGCGCCCCGACGGCGAGGCCCGCAGCCAGCAGCTTGCGCGGATCGAAGCGTCCGGTCAGAAACCCCACGATGGGCATCATGCAGAAGGACCCGATGCCTCGCGGCGCCATGGCGATGCCCGCCTGCATGGGAGGGTAGCCGAGCAGCGTCTGCAGCATGATCGGCAGCAGCACCATGCTGCCGTACAGCACGAAGCCCACCACCGTCATCAGGAACACGCCGACGGCGTAGCTGCGCTCGCGAAAGATGTGCAGCTCGACGATGGGCTCCTTCGTGCGCCACTCGTGCACGATCAGCCACACGAGCGCAACGGCGGCAATGACGGTCAGCACGACGATCAGGTGCGAGGTGAACCAGTCGTCCTCCTGGCCCTTGTCGAGCACGATCTGGAGCGCGCCGATCCCCACGGCCAGCAGGCCGATCCCGAAGTAGTCGATGCCGCGGCCCTGCCTCTTGATATACGGCGGGTCGAAGATGAAGAGCTCGGTCATGACCAGCGACGCGATGCCGACCGGGAGGTTGATGTAGAAGACCCACCGCCAGCTGTAGGTGTCGGTGAGCCATCCCCCGAGGACGGGGCCGAGGATCGGCGCGACCACGATGCCGAGCGCCCAGAAAGCCATGGCCTTGCCGCGCTCGTGCGGCTCGAACGACTCGAGGAGCACGGCCTGTGACAACGGCTGCAGGGCGCCGCCGGTGGCGCCCTGGACGACCCGGAACGCGACGAGCGTCCCCAGCGTTGGCGCCAGCCCGCAGAGCAGGGAGGCGAGGGTGAAGCCGCCGACCGAGGCCATCAGCAGCCGCTTGCGGCCCAAGACGCCGGCCAGCCACCCGGTCATCGGCAGGACAATGGCGTTGGCCACCAGGTACGAGGTCAGCGCCCACGTGGACTCGTCAACGGTGGCCGAGAGGCTGCCGGCGATGTGAGGCAGCGAGACGTTCACGACGGTGGTGTCGAGCACCTCCATGAACGTGGCGAACATGACGGAGACGGCAATGAGCCAGGGATTGACGTGACGCTGCTCGGCCATTGAGGGATTTCAACCAGTGTACCGCACGACATATTCACACTAGAATCAGACACCCCCGGAGGAGTGGTGAAGCCAATGATTGCGACCAAAACCTTTGCTGCCCGGTCTGTGGCCGCTCCCCTCGGGCCGTATGCGTTCGAGCCGCGGGAGCCGGGCGACCGCGATGTGGTGCTCGACATCTCGCACTGCGTCGATGCGGTGGGGTGACCATGAGGCGCAGGCCGGAAACGGCTCCGGCGGGCAGCGGGCTGCCGGCCCGCGCCGGCCGGAGCGACCGGGGCGTGCGGTGGTCCGCCGAGCCCGGCGACAGAGGCACGCGACTCGACCGGTTCCTCGCCGCTGACGGGCGGCTCGGGTCGCGGGCACGGGCGCGGCGCGCGATCGAGCGGGGCAAGGTCTTCGTGAACGAGCGCGAAGCCACCGCGGCTGACGCGGCGAGGGTGCTGGCGGCTGGTGACGTCGTCCGCCTCTGGGAGGACCGTCCGGGCAGCGCCCGCGCGTCGAAGCGGCCGTATCGCCTCGGCGCGCTCGAGGTCGTCTTCGACGATCCGGCCCTCATCGTCGTGAACAAGCCGGCCGGGCTGCTCGTCGTGCCGCTGGCCAGGCGGCCGGACGCCGATACGGTGCAGGACAAGTTGGCCGGGCACCTGCAATCCCGCGGCAGGGCGCGCGCGCTCGTCGTCCACCGGATCGACCGGGACACCTCGGGCCTCGTCGTGTTTGCCCGCACAGCCCGTGCCCAGCACGCCCTGAAGGCGCAGTTCGAGGAACGGTCGGCGGAGCGGACCTATCTCGCGGTGGTGCGCGGCCACCTCTCGCCTGCCGATGGCATGTGGCGCGACTGGCTGGTGTGGAGTCGTGACGATCTGCTGCAGAAGCCGGCCGCGCGCCACGATCCGCGTGCCACCGAAGCGGTCTGCCGCTATCACACCGTCGAGCGCCTCGCAGGGGCGTCGCTGATCGAGGTGACGCTCCGGAGCGGGCGCCGGAACCAGATCCGGGCGCAGGCGGCGCTGCATGGGCATCCGGTGGTCGGTGAGCGCCAGTACGTGGACGTCGAGGCCGAGGTCGGCGCCCAGGACGTGACGTTTCCACGCCAGGCGCTCCACGCCTGGCGGCTCGCGATCACGCACCCCGATTCGGGCGCACGGCTGCAGCTCGAGGCCAAACTTCCGCGGGATGTCCGCGGCCTGCTCTCGCGGTTGCGCGGTACTACCGCGCGTACGGCGCGCGGCCGACCGGCTCGATGATCCAGTCGCCGGATGTCAGGTCGATACCCTGCACGAGCTCGGCTCCAAGCCGGGTCGCGGCGTTGGAGCCGTCCGCGGACTGTATGCGGTACAGCGTGTTCTCGTCGGCGACGAACCACTCAGGGAACTCGTTCAGGCGGACGTAGTCGCGATCCAGGTTCATCGCGCGGCGGTGGCGCGCGTAGTCGACGCGGATGCGGGTAGCCGAAGGCAGCGTGAGGCTCAGATACAGGCGGTCGCCGTCCTATGCGGCGCCGACCGCCATCCCGGGTCGCCAGTGGTCGGGCCGCACGCCGCGGCTCTTCATCAGCGCGTACAGCATGGCCGTGCGGTTGAAGTTGCCCTCGCCGTACCGGTACTCGACGTGGCCGTCGGCCTGCTGCATGCCCAGCATCACGGCCATCTCCGAGTCGATCCAGTCGAGCGCCGCGGACACCGGCTCGCGGGCAACCAGGTAGATGGCGCTCTCGATCGAGTCGGCGTAGCCGTCGAATGAGCCCAGGGGCAGCGCCGCGTCGCGACGGGGTTCCCACACGTACCGCCGGTATTTCGGCAGGCTGTTCAGCACCTTCACCACGGCAGCGCGGTACTGCGCGTCGCCGGTCGCCTGGTAGAACGTGTAGACCGCACCGTAGACGTAGCCCCAGTTGTCGGAGAGTCCAGGCCCGAAGGGCTGCAGGGTCGCCGTGTCGATCTCGTTGTAGAGCAGGCCGTCGGCGTTGGCCGACTCGAGGATCCGATCGAGCATACGCCGGACGGCCGGCTGCCAGCGCTCGCCCCGCGGCGTCTGCCAGTAGCGCTCGAGCGCGAACTGGAGGAGGAGCCCGACGACGATCTCGTTGCCGTGGTCGCGAAGCCGAAGGTGCTGATCGCCGGTGTGCGCGGTGAAGTCCCACTTCCCGCTCGGGACCCCGTGGCTCCCCGGCAGGACCTCGTCCATGTAGGCGTCGGCGATGCGGCGCGCCCACTCGACGAAGCGGCGACCGCCGGTCATGGTCTCGAGTCGGACGAGCGCCTGCAGGTAGTCGCCGTTGAGCTCGGCGTCGGAGGCCGGCAGCTGTCCGAAGCGCGAGGCCACGGGCGCGTGCTCCATCGCGTCGGCAATCATGTCCTGCATGCGCGTGAAATACGGCGTTCGGCCGAGATACTCGGTCACCGCGAGCAGTCCGTCCTTGGCGTACTCGCCCGCGCCAAAGAAGCTGGGCGGTCCGAGCTCACCGGTGCGCAGGTTCAGATTCGCGGGGATCGAGGCCTCCACGGTCGTGTAACGGATCTCGCTCCTCAGCATCTCCATCATGCGGCCGTGGTAGAGGTCGGGATCCGTCAGCTCCGCAGTGAGGATGAGGTACGGATAGAGGTCCGCGCCGGAGTTGTGGGGCGTGTACTCGCGCAGGTCCTCACCGGGCCGCTGTCCGCTGCCGGTGCCGGTGAACCGGTCAGGCAGAAGGGTCGTGCGGGGATCCGCTTCGGCCAGCCAGGCTCGGAGCAGCCGGTCCATGGCCGTGACGGCCGATTCGAACTGCTGCGCGTTGCGGTGAGCCTGCTCGAACGGCGACGGAGACGGCTGGCGGGCCGCCGCCGGATCGGTGCCGCAGGTCAGCGCGATTGCAAGCGAGGCAAACGCCAGGCGGAGCGAGGGCATGGCGGAGGATGGTATCCCGGCGCATCGCGTCCGCGTTGGAATTCGTGACATGCTGAAGGAGTGCCGAACGTGCTGAGCCGGACCAGAGCGTGGCTGTCGGAAATCGAGCACCGGCCGCTGAGCAGGCGCAACCGCCTGGGGGCATGGGTGGCAATCCTGACCTGTCCGTGCCACCTCGGTGTCTCGGCCGCGCTGCTGGGTGGCACGGCGGTCGGCGGGTGGCTCGTGGCGGAGCGGGCATGGCTCTATGTCCTGTTCACCGCTGCGTTCGTGGGCGGGCTCGTGATCCTGTTTCGTCGCGACGCGTCCGCGTGCGATCGGTGTCGTCCCTGACCGCGCATTTTCAGACCTCGTGACGGGCGTCGCCGCGAGCGGCGAGCCGCGCCTGCGCACACGCTCTGCACTGCGCCGGTGGTCCGGCTGGCGCGCTCTTGTGCGACTGCTCGGTGCGCTGGCGATCGCCTCGGGTGCGGCTGCGGTGGTCACGCAGGCCGCGATGGACCGTCACCTGCGCGCGCTCCGGCGCGAGCCCCTGCCTGCGGTCTCCCCGGTGGATGTTGTCTCTCAGTTTCACAATGCGGCGCCGATCCGCGTATCGGTCAGTCTCGGCTGGCGGAAGACACCCTACGTCACGACCGTGGACGATGTCCTGACCGACGTCAGACTCTGGCGTCGCATGCGGTTCGACGACTGGGACGTGGTGGCGAATCCGACGCGGGATCGGGCGCTGGACGCGATGCTGGCTCGGTATCAGGACCTGCTGGCCTCGCCGGCGCGGTGGGACGCGATGACGCCACAGGATTGGGATCTGGTGCCGCAGCCGATGCGGGCGCTGGCGTTCATCCACATGGCGCAGTACTGGAGCGGGTTCTACCAGGTGGGCGCCGAGTTCGACCTGCCGCGGCGGGCGGTGGCGAGCACGCTGGCCGCCATCGTGATGACCGAGTCGTGGTTCGAGCACCGCGCGGTCCACGTGAACGAGTGGGGGAACCGCGATCTCGGGCTGGCGCAGGCGTCCGACCGCGCGCGGGCGGTGATGGAGCGGCTGGCGGCGTCGGGCGAGGTGGACGTGCAGTTCACCGACGCCGACTACTTCGATCCGTGGAAGGCGACGCGCTTCCTGGCCATCTGGTTCGGGCGACTGGTGCAGGAAGGACAGGGGGACCTGGATCTCGCGATCCGCGCGTACCACCGGGGGATGCCGTCCGCCCGGGCCGGTGAAGGTGATGTCTATCTCGCGCGCGTGAAGCAGGTGCGTCGTCGATTCATCCGGAACGAGAGCGCGACCCCGGCGTGGACGTTCCTCTGGTACCGCGATCGGGACCGGATCGCGGAGGCGTGGCCCTGGCTGGGCGAGCGGCCGGGCGTGGCGTTTCCGTTCGTGCCTCCGTGGGATCGGCAGCGCCTCCGCCAGTCCGCGTTCTGAAAGTCGATCCGGCGGAGATGTGGCGCCCACCCGAGCCGCAGCGCGGTCTGTCGGGTCCAGGCGTCGCGACCGATTGGCAGGCGGCGCCGTATCCGACTCCGGGCGGCCTCGAGCTCGTCGGCGACACCCACGGTGGCCACCAATCGGGACAGGTCGGCATCTGCACGCGGCCACACGACGGGATGCGAGTGGTTGGCATGATCGCACAGGCCAGCAGCCGCATCGGACGGCGGACGGCGGCGACTCTATCAGACGCTCGAAGTCTCGATCGAATTTCGGCGGCCGGGTGAAATTCGTCCCGATCAAATTTGCGATCCACTAGAATCGCGGCGCGATGTGGACGCAGACGTTCGACCCGACCGGACACCCGGCGCTCTCGGCGGCCTGTGCCGCGGCGCCCATCGTCGTCCTCTTGTGGGCCCTGGCGGTGCGCCGCATGTCGGGCGCGCGCGCCGGCGCGCTGACCGTCGCGCTGTCGCTGGCGGTCGCCATAATCGTCTACGGCATGCCCGCACGGCTGGCCATCATGGCCGCGCTGCAGGGCGGCCTGTACGGGCTGTTCCCCATCAGCTGGATCGTGGTGGCCGCCGTCATCCTGTACCAGGTCACGGTCCGGACCGGCCAGTTCGAGATCATCAAGCAGTCGATCGCCTCGCTCACCGACGACCGCCGTCTCCAGGCCCTGCTCATCGCGTTCAGCTTCGGTGCCTTCCTCGAGGGGGCGGCCGGCTTCGGCGCCCCGGTCGCCATCTCCGCCGGCATGCTCGTGGGACTCGGCTTCGACCCGCGGTACGCCGCGGGACTCTGCCTCGTGGCCAACACCGCGCCGGTCGCCTTCGGCAGCATCGGGATCCCCATCATCGTGGCGGCACAGGTGACCGGCATCGACCAGCACGCGCTGTCCCAGATGGTCGGCCGGCAGCTGCCGCTGCTTTCCGTGCTCGTGCCGTTCTACCTGATCGTGCTGATGGCGGGATGGCGGGGGCTGCGCGACGTCTGGCCCGCCGCGCTCGTCTCGGGCGGCACGTTCGCGATCGTGCAGTTCGCGACGTCCAACTATCTCGGCCCGATGCTGCCGGACATCCTCTCGTCGGTCGCCTCGATTCTGGCCCTCGTGCTGCTGCTCCGCCGGTGGCATCCGGCGACCTCGTTCCGCTTCGGCCACGAACCGCCCGCCGGCACGCGCCCACAGGCGCCGCCGCTGGCCGCCACGCTGACGGCGTGGACGCCCTTCCTGCTGCTGACGCTGCTCGTCAGCGACTGGGGCATCCGCGCCGTCCAGGCGCTCGTGGATCGCGTGACGTTCTCCGTCCCGGTGCCCTGGCTGCACCAGGCGATCGTGAATCCGGACACGGGAGCGCACCTGGCGGCGGTGTATCGCGTCAACTGGCTCGGCGCGTCGGGGACGTCGGTGTTCCTGGCGGCCATCGCCGCCTCCGCCGCCCTTCGGGTCGGTCCGCGCGCGTTTGCGGCGCTCTCGGTCGCGACGTTTCGGCAGCTCGCCGTCTCGGTGGTGACGATCGCGTGCTTCCTGGCGTTCGCCTACGTGGGCAGCGCGTCGGGCATGACGACGACGCTGGGCCGCACGCTGGCGGCAACGGGAGGGGCGTTTCCGTTCTTCTCACCGATCCTGGGATGGCTCGGCGTCTTCATCACCGGATCGGACACGGCCTCGAACGCGCTGTTCGGCAAGCTCCAGCAGGTGTCGGCCGACGCGGTGGGCGTGAGCCCCGTGCTCACGGTGGCGGCAAACTCGTCCGGCGGAGTCACCGGCAAGATGATCTCGCCGCAGTCCATCGCGGTTGCCTGTGCGGCCACCGGCCTGGTCGGCCGGGAGCCGGAACTGCTGCGCTTCACCCTGCGTCACTCGGTCGTGATGGTGCTGATCGTCGGCACGATGACCTGGCTCCAGGCGACTGCGTTCACCTGGATGATCCCGGCGGGCAGTGGCCTGCAGGCGCATGCTGCGGCGGCGACCACGGGCGGCGGAGCAGCGGGCGTGCTCGTGGGATCCGCGGCGCTCCTGATCGCCCTCATCCTCCTCAGCCGCCGCGCTCAGCGCGCGTCGGTGATCGCCTGACGCGTGGCCACGTGCGCCAGCGCCGCCTCCGGGACGCTGTCCACGAGGAGGCGGTATCGCCCGTCGGGGCTGTCCTCGGGCGCCGCCACGGGGGCGGTGAGCCGGTCGGCCTCCGAGAGCAGCGCGTCGGCCTTCGTATCCGGACGCTCGTCGGCCGACAGCCACTCGTCGATGCGCACGATGAGCTGCGAATACGGGCGCAGCCAGGCGAAGTGCCCATGGCCGAGCACGAGCTGGAGCATGTCGCCGCTGGTGCGGACCGGCCCGTGCTCGCGCTCGTAGTTCGCCCGCTCGGCATCGAGCAGAGTCTTGTGCAGCTTGAGCAGACGGTCGCGGACAATGCGGAGGCTCACCTCGGACACCATCCAACCATAGTAGCGCCGCCGGCCGTCCGACGGGGCTCAGTGCAGCGCCTCGACGGCCTCCCGGACGTGCCCGGCGTAGGTGGCCATCGAGTTCCGCACGTGACGGCGGATGGCGCCCCCGAGCAGAAAGCCCTTGAAGCCCACGAGCGATTCGCTGTGCGATCGGCTGACCAGCACGAGGTAGAACGCATCGGCGCCGGCCGGGCCGTTCAGGGGCACGATGTAGCGGATCTCGAGGCCATCGCGGAAGTAGTGGGAGGCGTAGATCATCCGCGACATGAAGACCGAGCAGGGCAGGCCATCCATCGTGAACGGGGAGATGACCACCTGATTGACGCGGGTCACCGGCTTCATCCCGAAGCTCACCTGCTGCCAGTAGAAGAAGCCGTGCGCATCGTCGGGGAGCGGCATGGCGTTGAACCGCTCGAAGTAGGAGCGGAGGCGTGGCAGCGGCACGAGCTTGTCGGCTCCGCCGAACAGATCCTCCGATCGGGGCCCAATCGGGATGGGCGGGTCAGTGTCCTGGTACACGACGAGCGCCCTGGTTCCCTCGCGGGCATACCGCGCCACGTAGTGCACCAGGGTCTCGCCCAGCACGCGGCGCGCGTGATCGGGCGCGGACCGGCTGGACCAGTCCACGTCGGTCCCGAACCGCTGAATGGCCGCCGCCGGCAGGTTGATGTCGCAGTCGCCCACACGGCACGACCGCAGGTCCCGCAGGTCGTTCGAGGTCAGTTGCAGCGCACCGACGTCGGATGCCCGCGGGGGTGTCGAGAACACGCCCATGGCCAGCACGCCGGGCCCCGACTCGAATGCCACGATGTCCCGATAGGCGGCGAGGAGGCGTGACGCAGGCGCGTTCACCCGGACGACCGCGACGACGCCGAGCTCGTCCCGGACCGCGGACTCCAGCAGCCGCGATGCCGCGCGCCCGTTCGCCAGCGCGTCGTACTCGCCATCGCCGAAACCCGCCGCTGCCAGATATCGGGCCAGTGACGGAGGCATCTGCAGGCGGGTCGCAAGTTCTCCCTCCGCAACAGGAGCGGAGTGCGGGGCCGCGCCACTCGACACGAGGGCCAGCCATCCGATCACGACCGCTCCTCGCGGGAATCGACGGAACCGCACGACGGCTACCATTGTAGCGAGCGCCGGGGTCCGTCCGCCGGCTGACCGGCGAGCGAGACCGGCGCGCCCTACTCGTCGCGGAGCACCACCCCCGGGTCGAGGCGTCCGGCACGGCGAGCTGGCATCCAGCCGGCCCACGCGGCCACCCCCAGCAGCGCCGCCCCGGAGACCCCAAGCACGAGGGGATCGTGCGGTGACACGCGGAAGAGGAGCGATCCGAGCAGTCCGGGCAGGGTCAACGCCACCAGGGCGCCCAGCGTCAGGCCAGTCGCCACCGGTGCGAGCGCGTCGCGAACGGCCAGCCGCCGGACATCGCCGGCGCGGGCGCCGAGCGCAAGGCGGATTCCGAACTCCCGTGTCCGATGTGCCGCGCCGTAGGCGACCACGCCGTAGATGCCGGCCGCGGCGAGCGCGAGCGCCGTCGCCGCGAAGAGACCGGCGAGCTCGGCGGCGAACGACTGGCGCCAGACTTCACGGTCCAGCACTTCATCCAGCGTGAGCCCATCGTAGACGGCCGCTGCCCGGTTCCCCGCCCACACGGCCTGACGCAGGGCCGGCACGAGCCCGGCCGCCTCGGTGGACCCGCGCGCCACGAGCGTGAGGCCGGAACGCCCGGTTGCGGCCGGCCGCTGGTCCAGCGGCATGTACTCCTCGTCTTCGGGCGTGGCCGCGAGCCCGTGCTGGCTGGCGTCGGCGGCGATTCCCACGATGGTCATCGGCGTCAGGTCGTCGTCCACGCCGGGAACGACGATGCGTTGACCGACGGCGGCGCCGACACCCCAGTGCCGGCGAGCCAGCGTCTCATTGACGATGACGACTCGCGGCGCCGAGGGGAGGTCCGAGGCGGCGAACGCGCGTCCGGCGACGAACGCTGACGCATTGCGGCGAAGTAGTCGGGAGTGACGATGCGATAGGCGGCGCCGGACTCGTGGCCGGCCTGGGGCCGCGGCTGGCCGTCGATCCAGTAGGTCAGCGTCCAGAGGTCCCCGGCGAGCGGCAGGTGATTGATCGCGCCCGCCGCGCGGACGCCCGGCAGGGCGCGGATCCTGCCGATGGTCGCGTCGATGAACTGCGCCTGTGCGTGCGGTGACGCCGCGATGGTCCCGTCGAGCGAGACGCTCAGAGCGGCCACACCCTCGGGGCGGAAGCCCAGGTCGAGGTCCCGCAGGTTGCTGAGCGTCCTCAGAAGCAGGCCCGAAGCGGCAATCAGCACGAAGGTCACGGCGACTTCAGCACCGACGAGGACCGTGCGCGTGCGCAGCCCTCGCGCGGCCGTCGCCGTGCGACCGCCGTCCCGCACCGATGCCAGCAGGTCGCGGCCGGTGACGTGCCAGGCGGCTACCAGCGAGGTGAGCAGGCCGGCCATGAGGCCGGCCGCCGTCGCGAACGCGGCCGCAGGCCCGAAGCGGCAATCAGCACGAGCAGCGAGAGTGCGAAGACGGCGAGGACCACCGGTCGAACGGTGCCCGACGCCTTGTCGGCGAGCGACGACGCCGATGATCAAGCCCGAGTTCGTATCCGGATGGGCCGCTGTCAGCCGGCTGAAGATCAGCGTCAGCTCGGCGCGGGCGGCTGCCCTTGTCACGCCGTCACCCAGGCGCGCGAATACGCGCAGCGAGCGGCCGCTGCGATCCGTACGACGCGCGTCGAGCACGAGCGGCACCCACAGCTCGGGCCGCGTCTGCCAGAAGGGGGCAAACCTGAACCCGGGAGGCATGACGCCGACGACGGTGCATGGCTCGCCGTTCAGCAGCAGGCCGCGTCCGACGATCGATGGGTCCGCGCCGAAGCGCGCCCGCCACATCCCATCGCTCAGGACGACGACGCGGCTGTGCCCGCCGGCGTCCTCGTCGGACGCGAACGTGCGGCCCACGGCGGCGGGCACGCGGAGGACGTCGAAGAGGTTGGCCGACACCTCCATCGCACGGACCCGCTCGGTGTGGCCGCCGACGCCCAGGTTGGCGCCGGCGGCCTGTGCCGCCGCCATCCCCGTGAAGGAACGCGCCTCGGCGCGCAGGTCCAGGTAATCGGCCGGAGACACGGGTCCGTCGACGCCCGGCCCGTGGAGGATCGTCACGAGGCGGTCGGGGTTGGCGTAGGGCAGCGGCGCGAGCAGGGTGGCCCAGACCACCGAGAAGATGGCGCCGGCGGCGCCGACTCCGAGCGCGAGCGCCGACACGGCGGCAAGCGATGCGCCGCGCCGTCGGACAGCAGTGCGGATCGCGACGCGGAGCTCCTGAAACAGTGGGCGCACGAGTGCTCCGGAAGTGGGGCTGCTGCCGGTTGGACGTCCCGCGCGCCCGCGCGTTGGGAAATTCGTCCCGATCGAATTTTGTCTCTGTTACCAGAGGCGGTGGGGGAGGACGCCCTCATGCGCGAGGAGCCAGCGCTTGCGCTCGAGGCCGCCGCCGTAGCCGACCAGCGACCCGCCGGCGCCGATGACCCGGTGGCACGGCACAACGACGGCAATCGGGTTCGCGCCGTTGGCGGCGCCGACGGCGCGCACGGCGTTCGGACGGCCGATGCGCCCGGCCAGCGCGCCGTAGCTCGTGGTCGTGCCCGCCGGGATGGCACGGAGCGCGTCCCAGACGAGCCGCTGGAACGGCGTGCCGGCCGGATCGACCTCGATGCGATCGAGCGCCGCGATGTCGCCTGCGAAATACCCGTCGAGCAGGCCGCGAAGATGCGATGCCGGCGGCCGCGGCGCCACCTCGACCCGCAACCGGCCGCCGATCGACGCGGCGACCGCGGCGGGCTCGGCGTCGAAGGCGAGCGACAGCAGGACGGGACCGCGGGTCACGAGCGCGAGCTCCCCAATGGGCGACGTGTAGGAGGACCAGGTGATCGGCGGGGACATCTCGACGACAGGCTTCACTTTACTCCAGCGCCGGATGGGGCAAGAATGACGGGCCAGCACCGGACGGCCGTGGGCCCGCCCGGCGCGTCGAGGGGAGAGTCATGGCAACCGAACAGCGCACGTCGCGGCGGCGTTTCCTCGCGTCGGTCGGAGCCGGCCTCGGGGCCGTCGTCGCCGGGCCGACCCTGCTCGGGGCAACGGACAAGGCCGGGACGAAGCGTCCGATCGTCGGGTCGGGCGAGTTCACCTACGAGGTGTACCACGACTGGGGCACCCTGCCGGCCGGTCTGAAGTACGGCAATACCCACGGCGTGTGCGAGGACTCCCAGGGGCAGATCTACGTGCACCACACCGTGCACGCCACCAGCGACCGCCATGACACGATGGTGGTGTTCGACCGGAACGGCCGCTTCGTCCGGAGCTGGGGGCGCGAGTTCGAGGGCGGTGCGCACGGGCTGCACATCCGGCGCGAAGGCCGCGACGAGTACCTGTACCTCTGTGACACGAAGCACGCGCTGGTCACCAAGGTCACGCCGCGCGGCGAGATGGTCTGGCAGTTCGGGTACCCGAAGGAATCGGCGAAGTACCCGGTGAACGCGGACGGCTCGCCGGGCATCAAGTACTCCCCGACCAACGTCGCGATCGCCCCGAACGGCGACTTCTACGTGGCCGACGGCTACGGATCGAGCTACATCAACCAGTACGACGCGAAGGGCGCCTACCTCCGGACGTTCGGAGGGAAGGGCACGGAACCCGGACAACTCGACTGTCCCCACGGGCTGATGGTGGACACGCGCGGCGCGACGCCGGTGCTGATGGTGGCCGATCGCAGCAACAAGCGCATCCAGACCTTCACGCTGGACGGGCAGCACCTGGGATTCGTCGACGACTTTCCGGCGCCTTGTCATTTCCACGAGCGCCAGGGGGTCATCGTCGTGCCCGACCTGTTCGCGCGCGTGACCCTGATCGACCGCAACAACCAGGTGATCGAACAGCTCGGGGAAGCGGGCCTCGATTCCTGGAAGTCCATCCGAGGCGGCCCGCGCGACAATTTCCCCGTGGGGAAGTTCGTCTGCCCGCACAGCGCGTGCTTCGATCACGCGGGCAACATCTTCGTCGTGGAGTGGGTCGAGGTCGGGCGGGTCTCGAAGCTGCGGAAGGTGTGAGACGAGGCGCCGGCCGGGGCCCGGACGAACCCCGGCCGGAGAGTGCGCGGGATCTACGGCATCCTCGTCGAATCGTCGAAGTCCACGGTGACGATTGAGCTGTCATCCCCCGTGGTGACGCCAGCGGCCGTCCCGATGCCGCCGTAGACGGTGACGGGCGTGCCGCTCGGGGGCGGTCCGCCACTGCCGTCGTAGTCGCCCTTCTCGTTGTAGGCGGCCGCGAGGTACACGGTCTTGGGCAGACCGGTGAACGAGACCGAACCGCCGTTGGCCGTCACCAGGTCCTGCATGAGCGGCGTCGAGCTCTCGTTGATGTCCGGCGTGTCGAAGATCCAGACGATCAGCTGGTGCGTCTTGTCGACGCCGCCTTGTCCCTTGTAGTCCACCGTCACTTTCAAGTGGCCTTCGTCCGGACTCACCGTCGAGTGAGCCGCGAGGCCGACGCCGCCGGCCAGGAGCAGCGCCGCGAGTGCCAACTGCCACCGCTTCACGTCACGCATCCACGTCCTCCAGGAACCGCCAGGATCGACCCGGCGTCCGGTCAGAATACTCCAAATGGGATCGTCGCGCGCCGGCATGAGCGGCACGCCTGTCGCTGCCCGCACCGCCTCGACCGGCCGCCCCGGCCGGCTGCTGCTCGAGGTGATCGCCACGAGCGTGGAGGACGCTGCGGCAGCCGAACAGGGCGGCGCGGACCGGATCGAGCTGGTGCGGGATCCGGCGCGCGGCGGCATGACCCCTCCGTTGGCGCTCGTCGAGGCGGTCCTGGAGCGCGTGCGCATTCCGGTCCGGGTCATGGTGCGGGAGACCGAGGCTCACGACGTCGGGACCGACGAAGTGCGCGGCCGGCTCGCGGAGGCCGCCGCCGGTCTCCGCCCGCTCCCAATCGACGGCATCGTCGCCGGTTTCCTGACCGGGCGACTCGTGGACGCCGCGCTGCTCGGGACGGTGGCGGCCGCGGCATGCCATCCGGTCACCTTCCACCGTGCCTTCGAGGAGGCCGACCAGGCCGCGGCCCTCGCCCAGCTCGCCGCGGTTTCGGCCGTGGACCGGATTCTGACCTCTGGAGGGCCCGGAGCGTGGCCGGAGCGGGCGGGCCGGCTGGCGCGCCAGGCCGCGCAGGCGACCCCGTGGATCCGGATCCTCGTGGGCGGCGGGATCCGTGCCGAGGACCTGCCGGCCGTGGCTGCAATCCCCGGCATCCGGGAAGTGCACGTGGGGCGGGCGGCGCGCGATCCCGCCGAGGACCTCGCGCCCGTCAGCCCGGCACGCGTGGCAGGCCTGATTGCGCGGCTCGCCGCGCTGGGGTGTCCCTGAGACACGCATTGCAGGACGTCGCCACGCCCCCTATACTGCCGGCACATGCCCGCAGACCCGCTCGCCCCCGTCCGCGCTATCCGGACGGAGTTCGCCCGCGTGCGGGCCCTGGCCGAGCGCGCCGTCGCGCAGGTGGACGATGTCCAGTTCACGGCGGCCCTCGACGCGGACGGCAACAGTCTCGCCGTCCTGATGAAGCACGTCGGCGGCAATCTCCGATCGCGGTGGCAGGACTTCCGCACCACGGACGGCGAGAAGGAGGATCGGCACCGCGACAGCGAGTTCGAGCCGCACGAATCTCGGGACGGGATTGCGGCGATCTGGGCCCGGGGCTGGGAGACGCTGGAGGAAGCGCTGGAGAGCGTCGTGCCCGAGGATCTCGAACGGCACCTCGCGATTCGCGGCGAACCCATCCCGTTGCCGGATGCACTGGCGCGCAGCCTGGCCCACACGGCGGGCCACGTCCACCAGATGATCCTGCTCGCCCGACACTGGCGAGGTCGTGAGTGGGAGACGCTCAGTATTCCCCGCGGGGAGTCCGAACAGTTCCGGCGGGACATGCAGCCGCGATTTCCGGGCGGCGCCTAAAGCCGGCGCGCGCTCGAACCGATGAGGAGAGCACAATGACCATGCAGTCGCTCGCGCTCCTGTTGCTGGCAGGCATTGCCCTGACGCTGTACATCATGCGGCGCCGCAGCCGGCAGGGGAAGCGCACCCCGAAGTTCTAGGCAGACCGGCGGCTTTCCGCCGCCTCCCCAGACGGTCGCCCCGCCCGCCAGCGCGTGTCTCCTCCTCCGCACGCGCCGGCCGGGCGGGGCTTTCTATTGCCGCCCCGTCCTTGGTCCCGCAGCAGCCGTCGATGGCCGGACAATAGTCTGCCTGGCGGCAGATGAACCGCGGCGGCGGCCCCCGTCAATCGAGCAAATCAGGCCTGAATTGTGCTGGCGCGGCTCTTGCCCCTCTCACCGGGCATGACCACCTCGAGCCAGACTTTCGACCGCCCGATGCCGGCTCTCGTGGCGCAGGGGGCCGCCCCCGGTCTGCTCGCGTCCCTGCGTCACCGCGTCGCCGAGATCCGCTGCCAGCTGCACGGGCACGCGCCGCAGCTCCGGTTCGACCCGGAGCGGATGTTTCTGTGCTGCCCGACCTGCCGGGTGGAGTCTCCGGGGTGGCAGCTCGACCAGCCCGCACCGCGCCTGCGCCAGCCGGGGGCGTCGGACCGGTTCGCCCGCTACCGCTGGCTGGCCGCCTCGTCGGGCCTGCAGTCCCGCGTCGAATCGGGCGAGTTCGTGATGGAGTAGCCGCCCATACAGTCGCGCGGCAGGCCCGCCGATACACCCCGGCGGATGGCCTTCGCCGACTGGCTCCTGCCGCTGCTCCTTCTCGCTGCCGATGCGCACGAGCATGGCGGCATGCCCTTCGGATGGGCCAGCTTCGAGCCGCTTCCGGCTCCCGCGTCCGACGCCGTCCTGCCCTCGACGCCCCGCCGCGTTTGACACCCGCCTGACCGGCTCCGTATCGTGGGGCGACGCCGGGCATGCCCGGACCCCTCGATGTCACGTTTCAGGTGGTCTCTCGCCGGGCTGACACTTGCGGTCGTGGCTGCGAGCCTCGCCGCCGGCGTCGCCATCTCCCTCGACGGCCAGATCCTCTTCAGCCTCCTGACCCTGGCGGTGCTCATTGCCGCGTGGTACGGCGGACTGCTGATGGGCCTCGTGGCGACGGCACTGGCGGCCGGGGGCAGTGTAGGTGCCTCCGTGCTCACCGCCGGTCCCGGCGCGCCCGGCTCGATCGGCTTCGTCCACGTCGTGGTGTTCGCCGTCGTGGGCGCCGTGGTGAGCGCGCTGGTGGACGTGCGGCGGCGATCCCAGCTGCAGCTGGAAGACCTGCGGGCGCAGCACCTGCGGCTGTCGGAGGTGATGCACTCGATTGGCATCGGCCACTGGTACAGCGATCTGCCGACGCAGCAGATGTTCTGGGACGGGCAATGCAAGGCGCACTATGGGCTGCAGCCCGATGCGGAGATCACGCTCGACGTGCTGCTCGCGCGCGTGCATCCCGACGACCGGGCCATCCTCCAGACGGCCGCGGAGCGAGCCATCTTCGGCCACACCAGCTGTGACGTGGACTATCGCGTCGTCCATCCCGACGGCGAGGTCCGCTGGCTGAAGGCGCTCGGCCGCGGGTTCTACGATCGGGCGGGCCGTCCCACGCGATTCGACGGCATCACCGTGGACATCACACCGCAGAAGAAGGCCGAGGAAGCGCTCTCGGAAGCCAACCGGCTGAAGGATCAGTTCCTGGGCGCGGTATCTCACGAGCTGCGCACGCCGCTGAATGCGGTCCTGGGCTGGGCGCGGCTCCTCGCGACCGGGGACCTGCCGTCGCACCGGGTGCCGCACGCGATCAGCGTCATCGAGCGCAACGCGCAGGCGCAGGCGCGGCTGGTCGAGGATCTGCTCGACCTGTCGAGCATCGTGACCGGGCGGCTCCGCCTGCGCGTGGAGCCGGTCGATCTGGGCGCGGTCGCCCTGAGCGCCCTCGACGCGGTGCGGCCGGCCGCCGAGGCCAGGCAGGTGACGCTCGTGACCGACATCGACTCGGGTGCCCGGTGGCTGCCCGGTGACCCGGACCGCCTGCGCCAGATCGTCTGGAACCTGCTGGCGAACGCCGTGAAGTTCACGCCCGCCGGCGGCCACGTCACGCTGTCGCTCTGGCCATCCGGCAACGGGACGGTGCTGCGCGTGGCCGACACCGGGCGGGGCATCGAGCCGGAATTCCTGCCGCGCATCTTCGAGCGCTTCTCCCAGGCCGACGGGGAGGAGATGCGCGGCGTGCGCGGGCTCGGGCTCGGCCTGGCCATCGTCCGCGAGCTCGTCGAAGCGCACGGCGGGACCGTCGAGGCGCAAAGCGACGGCCCGGGCACGGGCGCGGCGTTCATCGTGACCTTGCCGGTACGCCTGCTCGGCGCGCCGGAACGGACCCCCGCGCGGGGGGCCCTCGCGTGACGCTCGCTGTCTCGAACGACGTCCTGCTCCGACTGGTCGCCGCCACGCTTGGCGGTGCTGCGGTCGGGCTCGAGCGTCAGTGGTCCGGTCACGCCGACGGTCCGGGCGCCCGGTTTGCCGGCGTTCGCACGTTCACGCTCATTGGCGGGCTGTCGGGCCTCACCGGATGGCTGTGGGGCGCCGGCGTTGGCGCCCTCGCGGTCGTGCTGCTCGCGGGATTGCTCGCGCTCGTCGTCGCGGCCTACGTCCGCGCAAGCGTCCACGACGTGGGGGGCACGACCGAGGTCGCCGCGATTGTGACTGCGGCAGCGGGGGTCGTCGCCGGTCTGGGGTTGCTCGGCCTCGCCAGCGGAATCGTGGCCGTCACCTGCTTGGTACTCCTCGAGAAGACGCACCTGCACGAGTGGGTGGCCTCGATCGACGAGCCGGGGCTCAAGGCCGGCGTGCGGTTTGCGGTGATGGCAGTCGTCGTGCTGCCGATCCTCCCGACGGGTCCGTTCGGGCCCTGGGGCGGCATCCGGCCCCGGCAGCTCTGGGCACTCGTGCTGTTCTTCTCCGGCCTGAGTTACGTGGGGTACCTCGCGCGGCATCTCGCCGGTCCGCGCCAGGGGTACCCGCTCGCCGGCCTGCTCGGCGGCCTGGTGTCGTCCACCAACGTGACGCTGACGTTCGCGCGCCTGAGCAGGCGGGCCGGCGCACCGGTCCGTGCGCTCGCCGTGGGGACGCTGGCGGCGTCCGCGATGCTGCTCGTGCGTGTCTGGGTCGCCAGCGCGGTGCTGAGCCGCGGCCTCGCGTCCCGCCTGGCGGCCGTCGTGATCCCATCGCTCATCATCAGCGTCGCTGTCGTCGTGGCGGGGTATCGGCGCACGGGTGAGGAGACCGCCGACAACGTGGGATCGAGAAACCCGCTCGAGTTCTGGTCGGCGCTGCAGATGGCGGCGCTGTTCCAGGGCGTGCTGTTCATCACGTACCTGGTCCGCGGCCATTTCGGCGACGCGGGCCTGATCGCCACGGGGGCGATCCTCGGCCTGACGGACCTCGACGCGCTGACCCTGTCGATGGCGCAGCAGGTGGACGGCGGCCTGGCGGCACGCACCGCGGCCGGGGTGCTGACGGCCGGCATCCTGTCGAACAGCGGCGTCAAAGCCGCCATCGCCATCGCCGTCGGGCGCGGTGGCTTCAGGACCATGGTCGTCACCGGGCTGGCAATCATGGGGGCGGCCCTGCTCGCCGCGGCGCTGCTCGTGCTGCGCTGAAGCTCAGGACGGACGCGCCGCCACGGCGGCCTGCCGGTATCGTGACGGCAGCGGGTGCCCGACGACGGGTGCAATCAGACCGGACGCACGCACGACGCCCGTCAGGTTCACCCCGGTCTCGATGCCGAGGCCGTGCAGGAGGTACACGAGATCCTCGGTCGCGAGGTTGCCTGCCGCGCCGGGCGCGTACGGACAGCCCCCCAGTCCACCCGCGGACGCGTCGAACACCGAGACGCCGCACTCGAGCCCGGCGTAGACGTTGGCCAGCGCCGTGCCACGCGTGTCGTGAAAGTGCAGCGCGAGCTGGGAGACCGGCACGCCGGCCGAGACCTGCTCGATCACGTCGAAGACCTGACCGGGATGCGCCACGCCGATGGTGTCGCTGACCGCGACCTCCTCGGCGCCAAGATCCCGCAGCGCGCATGCCACGTCGGCGACGCGCGCCGGTGGGACGTCGCCCTCGTACGGGCAGCCAAACGCCGTCGACAGATACGCGCGGACGCGCATGCCCCGCGCGCGTGCGGCATCGGCGACGGCGCGATAGGTCGCCAGCGACGCGTCCACCGACTGGTTGATGTTCCGCTGGCTGAAGGTCTCGGACGCGGCGGCGAAGATCGCGATGTCCTCGAGCCCGGCGGCTGCCGCCAGGTCCAGCCCCTTGAGGTTCGGCACGAGCGCCAGGTAGCGCGTCCCCGCACGACGCCTGACGCGGGATGCCACCTCCGGGGCGTCGCCCATCTGCGGCACCCAATTCGGACTGACGAACGCGGTCATCTCGACGACGGGCAGGCCGGCATCGGCCAGCGCCTCGACGAACGCGACCTTGATCGCCGTGGGCACGAAGCCCGCTTCGTTCTGCAGGCCGTCGCGTGGCCCGACCTCGACGACACGTACGCGTGCGGGCAGGGTCGGGCGCGTCATGCGAGCTCCACCAGCGGTGCGCCGGCCTGCACCAGCTCTCCAGGTGCACACCGGACCCCGGCGATGACCCCGTCGGCCGGCGCACGGACCGGCAGCTCCATCTTCATCGCCTCGAGCACGACGAGGACATCCCCCGACGAGACGCGCTCGCCGGCCGAGACGAGCACGGCGCGCACGGTGGCCGGCATCGGCGCGGTCAGCGCGCCGTGCATCTCGCCGCGGGACCTGCGCGTGCGCGCCCCGCGTGCCGCCACCTCAGGCCGAAACGTGTGCCCGGCATGGAAGATCCACGGCTCGCCGGCCGGCCCCGCCATCCAGACCCGTGACGCCGCCGCGGGCCCGTCGATCCGCCAGATCCCGCTGCCGGCGGCGACGGCCCGATAGACGACACCTTCCACTCGAAACGTGCCGTCGGGGAGCACCTCGACGGAGACCGTCGTGTCGCCGATGGTGACCGAGTGTGTGACCGCCATTCAGTTCCGCCACCCGCCGAGGTCCTGCCATGGACTCGTCTCGGGACCCGGCTGAGGAGTGACGGTGCCCGCGTGCGCACCGCCCGCCACCAGGGCTGCCACTGCCGCGACCGCAACGGCCGCCGGCGCGCCCGCCTCGCCACTCAGGCGCCGGACATTGTCCATCACGCGATCGAGCAGTCCCGTGTCGAGCCGTCCGGCCTGGACGTCGGGGTGTTGCAGGAGCGTGTGGAGGAGCGCCACGTTGGTGCGGATGCCGAGCACCGCAAATGTCTCGAGGGCGCACAGCCCGCGCGCCAGCGCCGCCGCGCGTGACTCGGCCGACACGATGAGCTTTGCCAGCAGCGGATCGTAGTGGACGGGCACCACGGCGCCCTCGGCAACGCCGCTGTCCACCCGGATGCCCGGGCCCTGCGGCTCACGGTAGAGCAGCAGCGGACCTGACTGCGGCAGGAATCCCGCGTCCGGATCCTCGGCGTAGATCCGGCATTCGATCGCGTGCCCGCGCTGGCGGACCGCGCCGTCCTTCCATGGCAGCGGCCGGCCGGCGGCCACGGCCAGCTGCGTCCGCACGAGATCGAGTCCGGTGACCGCCTCGGTGACAGGGTGCTCGACCTGCAGGCGCGTGTTCATCTCGAGAAAGTGGAACCGCGGCTCGCCGCCGTCGGGCTCCTCGACCAGGAACTCGACGGTGCCGGCGTTGCGGTACCCGCAGGCGCGCGCGGCGGCAATCGCGGCTCGCCCCATCGCCTCGCGCAGCGCCGGTGTCATCATCGGCGACGGACTCTCCTCGACGACCTTCTGATGGCGCCGCTGGAGCGAACACTCGCGCTCGAAGAGCGACGCCACCTGGTCGTGGTCGTCGGCGAACACCTGGATCTCCACGTGCCGCGGCCGCGAGACCAGCCGTTCGACGTACAGCGTGCCATCGCCGAACGCGGCGTCCGCGTCGCGGCGTCCGCCCTGCACGGCGGCGATGGCCTCGTCCCGTCCCGCGACGACGCGCATGCCGATGCCGCCGCCGCCCGCCGAGGGTTTCACCAGCGCGGGGTAGCCGATCCGGTCGATCGCGGCGAGCAGGGCCGCGTCGGACTGGTCGGCAGGGGTCTCGCCTGGCACGACCGGCACTCCGGCCTCCCGCATGAGCCGGCGGGCGTCGATCTTCGAGCCCATGCGCGCGATGGCGTCCGGCGGCGGGCCCACGAAGACGAGGCCCGCGTCGGCGCACGCGGATGCGAAGGCGGCGTTCTCGGAGAGGAATCCATAGCCCGGATGCACGGCCTCGGCGCCTTCGCGGCGGGCCGCGTCGATGATCGCGTCGGCACGCAGGTAGCTTTCGGCGGCAGGCGGCGGTCCGATGCGGACGGCGCGGTCGGCGAGGATGGCGTGCGGCGCGCGGGCGTCGGCGTCGGAGTAGATCGCGATCGTCTCGATCCCGAGCTCGCGGCAGGACCGGATCACGCGGACCGCAATCTCACCTCGATTGGCGACGAGCACGCGGGAGAACATCGATCGCCTACGGCTTCGGCTTCCAGGCGGGCGGCCGCTTCTCGAGGAACGCGCGGACGCCCTCCTGTCCCTCGGGGGACGCCCTGCGGACGGCAATCGCCTCGGCGCACAGCGAGGCGACATCGGCCGGACCACGCCGCCCGACGTCGGCGATGAGACGCTTGGCGTCACCCTGTGCTCCCGGCGCGCCGGCGAGGAGCATGTCGATGTAGCGGTCGACCTCGGCGTCCAGGCCGTGGGCGGGCACCACGGATTGCACGAGGCCCAGCGTCTCCGCCCGAGCGGCCGTGAACCGTTCCCCGGTGAGAAACAGCTCGCGCGCGGCCGCGCGGCCGATCCTGGCCAGGACGAACGGCGCGACCACCGCCGGAATCAGGCCCAGCCGCACTTCGCTGAATCCGAACACCGCATCCTCGGCGGCGACGACGACGTCGCAGATCGCCGCAAGCCCGACGCCCCCGCCGATTGCGGCGCCGTGCACGCGTCCGATCACCGGCACCGGAAGGCGATCGAGGGCCAGGAACATCCGGCCGAGCTCGGTGGCGTCGAGCAGGTTCTCCTCGCGCGTGAACCCGGCCATCCGCTGCATCCACTCGAGATCGGCGCCGGCGCAGAACGCCGCCCCGGCGCCCTCGATCACGGCAACGCGCACGCTGCGATCCGCGCCGACCGAGTCGGCCCACCAGTTCAGCTCGGCGACCATTCCCTCGTTGAAGGCGTTGCGGACCTCGGGCCGCCGGAGCAGGAGGCGCTCCACGCCGCGCTCGCGCCGGACGTCGAGGTACTTGAAGCCCATCGGCTACATCCGGAACACGCCGTACCGCGGCGGCGGCACGGGCGCGTTGCGGGCGGCGGCCATGCCGAGCGCCAGCGCGTTTCGCGTGTCCAGCGGGTCGAGGATCCCGTCGTCCCACAGGCGGGCGGTGGAGTAGTAGGGCGAGCCTTCCTGCTCGTACTTCGCGACGATGGGGTCCCGGATCGCGGCCTGTCCGGCCTCGTCCAGGGTATGGCCCTCGCGCGCGCGCTGGTCGCGCTTGACCGTGACCAGCACACCGGCCGCCTGCTCGCCGCCCATCACCGAGATGCGCCCGTTCGGCCACATCCAGAGGAAACGCGGCTCGTAGGCACGCCCGCACATGCCGTAGTTGCCGGCCCCGAACGATCCGCCGATGATCACCGTGAGCTTCGGCACGACCGAGTTGGCCACGGCGTGCACGAGCTTGGCGCCGTCGCGGGCGATGCCGGCGCGCTCGTACTGGCGTCCGACGATGAAGCCGGTGATGTTCTGCAGGAAGACCAGCGGAGTGCCGCGCAGGTTGCAGAGCTCGATGAAGTGCGTGGCCTTGAGCGCCGACTCCGAGAACAGCACGCCGTTGTTCGCCACCAGGCCCACCAGCATGCCGTGCAGCCGCGCAAAGCCGGTCACGATCGTGGTCGCGTAGCGTGCCTTGAACTCGTCGAACCGCGAGCCGTCCACGATCCGCGCGATCACCTCGCGCACGTCGTAGGGCCGCCGGAGATCGGCCGGCACGATGCCATAGAGCTCGTGCGGGTCGTAGCGTGGTTCTTCCGGCGTCGTGACGTCGAGCGCCGGAGGCGGGCGGCGGGCGAGATGGGCCACGATCGTCCGTGCGAGGTACAAGGCGTGCGGATCGTCCTCGGCGAAGTAGTCGGCGACTCCGGAGAGCCGCGTGTGCACGTCGGCGCCGCCGAGCTCGTCGGCGGTCACGTCCTCGCCCGTGGCCGCCTTCACGAGCGGCGGACCGCCGAGAAAGATCGTTCCCGTGCCCTTGACGATGATGGTCTCGTCGGACATGGCGGGCACGTAGGCGCCGCCGGCGGTGCAGGAGCCCATCACCACCGCGATCTGCGGGATTCCCTCGGCCGACATGCGGGCCTGGTTGTAGAAGATCCGCCCGAAGTGCTCGCGATCCGGGAAAACCTCGGCCTGCAGCGGCAGGTAGGCGCCTCCGGAGTCCACCAGGTAGACGCACGGCAGGCGATTGGCGAGGGCGATTTCCTGCGCGCGCAGGTGCTTGCGCACGGTGATCGGAAAATACGTGCCGCCCTTCACGGTCGCGTCGTTGGCCACGATCACGACCTCGCGGCCCTCGACGCGCGCCACGCACGTCACGAGCCCCGCGCCGGGCGCATCGCCGTCGTACATGTCCCAGGCCGCCAGCGGCGAAAGCTCGAGCAGGGGAGAGCCCGGGTCAATCAGGTGGTCGATCCGCTCGCGGGCAGGCAGCTTGCCGAGATCGCGGTGACGCGCGGTTGCCGCCGGCCCACCGCCGGCCCGGGTCAGCGCCCGTGCCGCGGACAGGCGATCGACCAGCGCCTGCATGGCCGCCGCATTCTCGCGGAACTCGGCGCTGGCCGGCATCACCGCCGTGGGCAGCTGGTCCATTGTCGCTACCAGCCGCAGCAGTCGGTCTTGAACCCGCAATCGGCGCAGCGCCAGACGGCATGCATGCGGTAGACGTTGGCGCTGCCGCAGCGCTCGCAGACCATGCGCTCGGCTTCGGCGCCCGGTGCCGCGCGGCCGGCCGGCAGCGGTTTGAGCGGCGTGACGATCGGCCGGACCGGCCTGGGCTGGTCGGACATGGCCGGCATTATACCGGTGGTCCGCCCGTTACCTCCCTGTCACGTATGTGACACTACGGTCTGGGCTGTATGAAATGCCATCGGTTGCATGCTACAGTTAAGTATTGACCGCGAACATGTGTGCAGTCCGCACGTCATCCGGTCAACCGGTATGAGCAGCAGTCGATCCCTTCGCGTGCTTGTCGTGGACGACGAGCCCGACATGGCGGAGTGGCTGGCCGAGGTGGTGGCGGCTGCCGGCTACGACACCCGTGTCGCCATTCGAGGCGCCGACGCCGAAGAGCTCTTCGCCACCTGGCTGCCCGAAGCCGCGCTGGTGGACCTGATGCTGCCCGACGTGGACGGCGCCGAGCTGGTGCGCCGGTTCAAGGCGCTGCAGCCACGGACCGAAGTGCTCGTCATCAGCGGCCAGGGCAGCATCCCGCGCGCCGTCGAGGCGATCAAGGCGGGGGCAGCCTACTTCCTCGAGAAGCCGATCGAGGCCGAGCGCGTCCTCGCGATGCTCGCGCGCGCGATGGAGCGCACCGAGCTCGAGGCCGAGAACCTCGCGTTGCGCCGCCAGTTGCGCGACCGCTACCAGTTCGACAACATCATCGGGCGCAGCCGCAAGATGCGCGAGCTGTTCGACCTGGTCGCGGCCGTGGCCGATTCTGAGGCCAACGTGCTGATCCAGGGCGAGAACGGCACGGGCAAGGAGCTCATCGCGAACGCGCTCCACTACCACAGCCACCGCGCCAAGGGCCCGTTCATCAAGATCAACTGCGCGGCCATCCCGAAGGATCTGATCGAGTCGGAGCTGTTCGGCCACCGCCGCGGCGCCTTCACGGGCGCCCTCAGCGACAAGGACGGCCTGCTCGAGCTGGCGCAGGGCGGGTCGCTCCTGCTCGACGAGATCGGCGAGATGCCGGCGTACCTGCAGACCAAGCTGCTGCGGGTGCTGCAGGAACGCGAGTACCGGCCGGTGGGCAGCGACCGGATCGTCCGCGTGGACTTCCGCCTGATCTGCGCCACGAACGTCGACGTGGATGCGGCGCTGCGCGAGGGACGACTGCGCGAGGACCTCTACTTCCGCATCAACACGATCACGCTGCGGGTGCCCGCCCTGCGCGAGCGCACCGAGGACATCCCGCTGCTCTGCGACTACTTCCTGGACCGGTTCCGCCAGCGGTACGAGCGGAACGTGCGCACGATCGCGCCCGCCGCGTATCATCTCCTCATCCGGAGCCGCTGGCAGGGCAACGTGCGCGAGCTCGAGAACGCGATCGAGCGCGCGGTGCTCGTCGCGAAGGGATCGGAGATCATGCCGGCCGACCTGCCCGACGCGCTGCGCGAGGAGGTCGGGCCAGCGGGCGACTTCGTGCTGCCTCCGCACCGGACGCTGGCCGAGATCGAGCGGATGGCGATCGTGCAGACGCTCGAGCGGACCAACTGGAACAAGCAGGAAGCGGCGCTGCAGCTCGGGCTCTACCGGCCCACGCTGTACAGCAAGATGCGCAAACACCAGATCCGGGACGAGGGACGGGGCCGGCGCAGCGGGTCCCGCGTGACGGTGGCCGCCGGCGGGCCGGCGTCCCGCCAGCGCGGAGGTGACCATGCGTGATCGGACGGCCGTGCTCCTGGGCGGGTTGGCCGGAGCGTTGGCAGGCGGCATTCTGGGCTGGCTCTACCTGGGCGAGGAGGGCAGGCGGCTGCGCGCGCGACTCGAGCCCAGCCTGGTGGACTTCGCCGAGCGTGCGGGCGAGCTCCGGGCGCGGGCCGAGCGCCTGCAGCAGTTGGCCGCCGACGGCTGGGGCCCGGCGCAACCCTTCGAGCGCTGAGCCCCCCGGATGACGGGAGTCGCCAGGCGCCGCCTCCATTCGCGGCGGCTTCGTTTCGCGCTCGTCGCGCGCGCGCGCCGCATCGTCAGCCTCTCCGGGCAGGCAGCCTGGCGCGGCTTCGTGAGCATCTACCATAGCGACGACCTGACGCACGCCGCGTCCATCGCGTACTACTCGCTGCTGTCGCTGTTCCCGTTCCTGCTGCTGCTGGCGGGCGTCCTCGGCAAGATCACGTCGCGGGCCGACACGCGCCAGGCGGCGCTGTCGTTCGTGCTCCGCTATTTCCCCGCCAGGCTCGACTTCGTCGCCCACCAGCTGCAGGAGCTCCAGAGCTCACAGATCCCGCTCAGCATCTTCAGCGGCATCGCGCTCACCTGGGCGGCGCTCGGTTTCTTCAGCGCGATCAGCACGGCCGTGAACAGCGCCTGGAAGGTGGAGCGGCAGCGCAGCTACCTGAAGCACAAGCTGGTGGCCTTCCTGATGCTGGTCGCAGCCTGCGGATTGCTCGCGCTGACCATGCTCGTCATCAGTGCGGCACAGGTGGTCGGCGCGTCCTGGTTCGGCGGAGTCGTGGCCCGGTTCCCCGGCCTGCTCGCGCTGCGCGGGCTGACGGTCCGCTGGGCCGCCACGATGTCGCTGGTGTTCAGCGTGGGCCTGATCTTCTACGTCGTGCCGAATGCGAAGGTGAGGTTTCGTGACGTGTGGGTGGGCGCCCTTCTCACCGGGCTGCTCTGGCGCGGGGCCTTCTTCGGCTTCTCGGTCTGGCTTCGGCACGTGTCGCGGATCAGCATTCACGGATCCATCAGCACGGTGGTGACCTTCCTGATCTGGATCTACACCTCGGCCGTCATCTTCCTGTACGGCGTCGAGTTCACGGCGGCATACAGCCGCCTCCGCCGCAAGCGATCCGAGGAGGCGCCGGCGGCCCCGCCGCTGACGCAGTGACCTTCGGAGACGAGCGCGGCCCGACGGACCCCGCTACGCCAGCCGGGGTCTCCCACGTGTCGAGCGGGGCTCCAGTCCCGCGGCGTCCTCGGGACTCCACAGCCACGCGGCGCCCCGGACACCGCTCGAGTCGCCATGCCGGGCCCGAACCACCCGCGTCGTCACGACATCCGAGAACACGAAGGGCGGCAGCAGGCGGGGCACCGCGTCGTAGAGCATCGCCACGTTCGAGACACCGCCGCCCAGCACGATGACGTCCGGATCGAGCACGTTGATGACCGAGGCGAGCCCTCTCGCGAGTCGGTTCGCGTGGCGGTCCAGGGCCGCGGCCGCCACCTCGTCTCCAGCCCCCGCGCGCGCCACGACGACGCCGGCGTCGATGCCGGTGAGGTCGACTCCGGCGGCCAGCGCGTAGTCCCGCGCGAGGCCAGGGCCCGAGACGTAGGTTTCCAGACAGCCCCACTGCCCGCAGTAGCAGCGGGGGCCCGGCCGCTCCGCGTCGGTGGGCCAGGGCAGCGGGTTGTGCCCCCATTCACCCGCAATCGCGTTCGGCCCGGTGAGCACCCGTCCATCGACGACCACGCCGCCGCCGCACCCGGTGCCCAGGATCACGCCGAAGACCACCGCGGCTCCCGCCGCCGAGCCGTCGCTCGCCTCTGACAAGGCAAAGCAGTTCGCATCGTTGGCCAGGCGCACGGGGCGGCCGAGTCGCCGCTCCACGTCCGTATGCAGCGCGCGCCCGTTCAGCCACGTGGAGTTCGCGTTCTTGACCAGGCCGGTGGCCGGCGAGATGGTACCCGGCATGCCGATGCCGACGGTGGCCGACGCGCGCGTGGCATGCTCGGCTGCCTCCACGAGATCGGCGATGGCCTCGAGCGTGCCCTCGTAGTCGTCACGCGGCGTGGGACAGCGCTCGCGGAAGACGACCGCGCCCTGGCCGTCGAGGGCGACGGCCTCGATCTTGGTGCCTCCGAGGTCGATGCCGATGCGCATGCGGCCGATCAGCCTTCGATGTCCACGGTCGTGGCCGTGAACCGGTCGGGCACCTCCACGATCACGAAGCCGCGCGGGTCGACGGACCAGCCGGCCGTGCTGCCGGCGGCGCGCGGGATCTCGGCCCCGTCCACGGCGACGCGCGCGGGGGTGTGGCCGAGCTGGACGACGAACCGCAGGTGTCGTGCGGCGGGGCGCCAGGGTCCCTCCGGAGCGCCGGCTGTCACGCGGACGCGGCCCGCGCTCCGCTCCTGCGCGAAGCGTCGCGTCATCGACTGGCCCTGGCGATAGCGCAGGCTCAGGCCGTCGTCCTCGTACAGCGACCCGTCGCTGCTGTCGGCCGCGTACACCTCGACGATCAGGGGCTGGCCCGGCATCTGCGCCGAGTACTGGATGACCGGCTCGCGAAAGACGAACGCGCCGGCCCGTGCGAAGAGCGGGATCGTCCCCATCGTGACCGGCATCGAGTGCGCTGCGGGGCCGTCGAGCACGCGGCCCGTCGCCATCTCGACCCAGCGGCCCTTCGGCAGGTAGAAGTCGCGGGCCGTGGCGCCCTCGCGCACGACCGGCGCGATCAGCAGGTCGCGGCCGAAGAGGTACTCGTCGTCCAGGCCCCAGGTGGCGGGCTCGTCGGGGTAGTCGAGCACGAGCGGGCGCATGGCGGGCAGTCCGGTCACGGACGTGTCGTGCATGACGTCGTAGATCTCGGGCAGCAGCTCGTAGCGGAGCTCGATGGCACGGCGGTTGTACGGCTCCCACGCCTCGCCGTACGACCACGGCTCCTGGTCGGCCGTGCCGTAGGTGGTGTGCGTGCGCAGGAAGGGATAGAGGACGGCGCTCTGCAGCCAGCGCGTGTACAGCTCCGGGGACGGCGACTCCGCGAAGCCGCCGACGTCCACGCCGACGAACGACAGCCCCGACAGGCCCATGCCGAGCAGCGTCGGAATGGCGTTGCGCATCGACGTCCAGTCCGACACGTTGTCGCCGGCCCACTGCGCGGCATAGCGCTGGCCGCCGGCGTAGGTGGCGCGCGTCAGCACGAACGGGCGCTCGTCGGGCCGCAAGCGTGCGAGGCCGCCCCGCGTGGCCTCGGTCATGAGCAGGCCGTAGACGTTGTGAATCTCGCGCTGGTCGGTCGGCTGCCCCTCGCCGTCGAAGCGGACGTCGAGCGGCATCGTCCCGGTCGGCGTGTCGAAGACGGCGGGCTCGTTCATGTCGTTCCATATTCCGGCCACGCCGACGTCCACCAGCGGCGCGACCAACGTGCCCCACCAGTCCCGCGTTCCGGGCCGGCTGAAATCGGGGAAGACGCTGTTGGCGGGATTGTGCTCCGCGCGCGAGGGCCACACCGGGCCCTCGTAGACCGACCCGTCGGCGGCGAGCGCGAAGTGATGGCCCGCCAGGCCCGAATCGTACGGCGCCATGCCAGGCTGCTTCTTGATGTGCGGGTCCACGATGGTCACGAGCCGGAAACCCTCGGCGCGCAGGTCGGACACGAGCCGCTTCGGATCGGGGAAGCGCTGCGGATCCCACGTGAACGGCGCGTACCCCTCCTGGTAGTGGATGTCGAGCCAGATGACCTCGGCGGGGATCTGCCGCTGCCGGAAGTTCTCCGCGATGAACCGGACGCGGGTGTCCGGGTAGTAGCTGTAGCGGCACTGGTGGTAGCCGAGCGACCAGACGGGAGGCAGCGGCAGCCGTCCGGTCAGATCCGTGTATCGCGCCACCACGTCCCTGAGGGCCGGTCCGTCGATGAAGTAGTAGTTCAGCGCGCCCCCCTCGGCGCCGAACTCCAGCAGGCCCTGCGCCGTGTGCCCGATGTCGAAGTGGCTGCGGAAGGTGTTGTCGAGGAACACGCCCCACGCATGGCCGCGCCGCAGGGCGAGATAGAACGGCACGCTCTCGTAGATCGGATCCGTGTCGGCCTCGTACGCGTACGTGTCGCTGTTCCACATCGCGTAGCTGTAGCCCCCGAGCTGCCGCCCCCGCTTGTTCAGGCGGCCGTTCTTCTCGCCGAGCCCGTAGATCTGCTCATCGTCCGGCAGCGACTTCCAGACGCGCGTGGCGTGGCCCGAAAAAGCCAGGCCGCGCGCCGGGTCGTCCTCCTCGAGCACCGTGCCGTCGGCGCCGGCAATCGACACCCGGAACGGGCGATGCGTGAGCGTCACGACGAGGCGTGCGGTGCGCAGGACCGTGCGATCGGTGCCGGCCTCGACGCTGGCGCCCGGATCTCCCAGGCTGGTGCCCACGACGGCATAGGAGTGATCGCGGCCGAGGGCCGCGCCGGGCACGAACCGCACGCGGATGACGTCCGGCGCCACCGCGGTCACGGCCACCACGCCCTGGGCGTTCCGGAATGTCAGGGTGTTGCCCGTCCGGGCGGGCAGCGGCATGTCGCCGAGCGTGGTCCATTGAGCCTCGGCGGGCCGAGGCGGCAGGACCAGCGTGAGCAGCAGCGCGGTGAGGCATCGAGTCACGGTGCACCTCGCGGCGGCCGCGGCGCCCCGACCGCGCGGGCCGCGGCGGCAGCCGCCCTCGGCAGCGGTCAGCGCGTCAGCGCGCGGATGATCGCCTCGGTGAACGGGCGAATGTCGTCCGGCTTGCGCGCGGTGATGATCGGGCCATCCTCGACGACGGGCTTGTCCACGTAGAGGCCCCCGGCATTCTTGACGTCGATGGCGATGGACGGCCAGCACGTGACGGTGCGGCCGCGCAGGGCGTTCACGGAGATCAGCAGCTGCGGCCCGTGGCAGATGGCGGCCACGGGCTTGCCCGCCGCGACCATGTCGCGCACCAGGTCCACCATCGCGTGACGCATGCGCATCCTGTCAGGCGCGTACCCACCCGGCACGACCACCGCGTCGAAGTCGGTGGCGCGGGCCTTGCCCGCCGCCAGGTCGGAGGTGACCTGGACGCCGTTGCGCCCGGTGTACGCGCGGCCCGCGACGGGGCCGACGACCACGACCTCGAGGCCGGCGGCCGCCAGCCCCTCCACCGGCCCGGTGACCTCGCTGTCCTCGAACTCGTCCTCGATCAGCACGGCCACGCGCCGCCGGCCGGCCATCCCGCCCTCGCTCATCCGCGTCGCATCTCCCAGCCGGAATGTATACCACGGGCGAGCAGGCCACGGGGCACCCCCGGCCATAATGGAGACATGGCCAACCGCCTGGCATCCGAGAAGAGCCCGTACCTCCTGCAGCACGCGCAGAATCCCGTGGACTGGCATCCGTGGGGCGAGGAAGCATTCGAACGTGCCCGCCGGGAGGACAAGGCGATCTTCCTGTCGGTGGGCTACTCGACCTGCCACTGGTGTCACGTGATGGCGCACGAGTCGTTCGAGAATGCGGAGGTGGCCGACGTCCTCAACCGCCATTTCGTGAGCGTGAAGGTGGATCGCGAGGAGCGGCCCGACGTGGATCGCGTCTACATGACCTACGTGCAGGCCACGACGGGCGCGGGCGGATGGCCGATGAGCGTCTGGCTGACGCCCCAGCTGGAGCCGTTCTATGGAGGAACCTATTTTCCGCCCGACCGTCGCTGGGGCAGGCCGGGGTTCGTCGAGGTCCTGACCGCGGTGGCCGAGGCGTGGAGCCGCGATCGCGCCCGCGTCACCGAATCCGCCGCGGCGCTCGTGGCCCGTCTCCGCGCGGCCGGCGCCGCGCAGCTGTCGCCGGGTTCGGTGGCCGGCGTGGACGCGCTCGAGGAAGGCGTGCGCCAGTTCAGGCGCGCGTACGATCCGCGGCACGGCGGCTTCGGCGACGGGCCGAAGTTCCCCCGCCCGAGTGAGTGCCTGTTCCTGCTGCGCGAGCACGCGCGATCGGGGAACACCGACGCGATCGAGATGGTCGTGCACACGCTGCGCGCCATGGCGCTGGGCGGCATGCGGGATCACGTCGGCGGCGGGTTCCATCGCTACTCCGTGGACGGCGAATGGCGCGTGCCCCACTTCGAGAAGATGCTCTACGACCAGGCGCAGCTGGTCCTCGCCTACCTGGAAGCCGCGCAGGCGACAGGCGAGGCGTTCTTCGCGCAGGTCGCCGAGGACACGCTGCAGTACGTCGCCCGCGAGCTGACGAGCCCGGCCGGCGGATTCCTGTCCGCCGAGGACGCCGACAGCCGGCCGCCCGCGCGCGCCGACGATCCGGCCGCGCACCCGGTCGAAGGCGCCTTCTACACCTGGTCGGCGCCGGAGCTCGCCTCGCTGCTCGGCGGCGACTATCAGGTCGTGGCCCTGCGGTTCGGTGTGGAGGACGGCGGGAACGCGCCGTCGGATCCGCACGGGGAGTTCACCGGGCTGAACCTGCTGCACACGGCGCGGTCGGTCGAGGATGTCGCGCAGGCCACGGGCCGCGCGCCGGAGGCGATCGTCGACGCGCTCGCGCACGCCCGGCTCGTCCTGTACGAGGCGCGGCTCGCGCGTCCGCGGCCGCACCTCGACGACAAGATCCTCGCGGCGTGGAACGGCCTGACGATTGCCGCCTTCGCCCGGGCCGCGCGGGTGCTGCGCGCGGAGCGGTTCGGTCTGACCGACAGGGCCGATCGGCACCTGGCGGCCGCGGAGCGGGCCGCGCGATTCCTGCGGACGCACCTGTGGGACGAGCGCCGCCAGGTCCTGCTGCGCCGCTACCGCGACGGGGACGCCGGCATCGACGGCTACGCCGAGGACTACGCCGCGGTGGCGTTCGGCCTGCTGGAGCTCTTCCAGGCGGGCGGCGACCCCGGGTGGCTGGAGTGGGCCGACCAGCTCCAGACGCTGCTGGACGACCGCTTCTGGGACGCGGAGGCCGGCGGCTGGTTCTCGACGAGCGGCAGCGACCCGTCGGTCCTGCTGCGGCTGAAGGAGGACTACGACGGCGCCGAGCCGTCGGCCGGCGCGCTCGCCACGGTGAACCTGCAGGTGCTGACGCACCTCGGACCCGATCGGGATCGGGAGCAGCGGATCGAGCGGGCGCTCTCGCGCTTCGGGCCGCGTCTCGGCGACGCCGCGCGCGTGGTCCCGTTCGTGCTGACCGCACTCGAGGCCTGGCACGCCGGCCTCGGGCAGATCGTCGTGGCGTCGGGGGAGGACCGCGACGGCGCGTCGCGGCTCCGTGCCGAGCTTGCCGCCCACTACCGGCCGTTCGCGATTACGCTCCCTCTCGAGCCCGCCGCCGCGGCGACCCTCGCCGATCGCCTGCCCTTCATTGCCCCGCTCACGCCGCGCCATGGGCAGGCCACCGCCTACGTCTGCCGCGACTTCGCGTGCCGGCAGCCGGTGACGACGGCGGAGGAACTGGGGAGACTCGTCTGAGGCCGAAAGACACGACGACACGAAGCATGTATTCTGGACGCCTCCGTCCGACATGGGACTCGAGCCAGGTGCGCGAATCGGGCCGTACGAAATCCTCCGGCTGGTCGGGGCCGGAGGCATGGGCGAGGTCTACCAGGGGCGCGACCCGCGACTGGGCCGGCACGTCGCGGTCAAGATCCTGAGCGGGGAGTTTGCCGCCAACCCCGATCGGCTCCGGCGCTTCCAGCTCGAGGCCTGCGCCGCGGCAGCCCTCAGCCACCCCAACATCCTGGCCGTCTACGACGTCGGCACCGAGGGCACCGTCCCGTACCTCGTCTCCGAGTTTCTCGAGGGGCGGACCCTGCGCGACGTGCTGAACGAAGGCCCCCTGGCGATGCCGACGGTGCTCGACCTCGCCCGCCAGATCTCCAGCGCGCTGGCCGCGGCCCACGCGCGGGGCATCGCGCACCGTGACCTCAAGCCGGAAAACCTGTTCGTGACCGCCGACGGGCGCGTGAAGATTCTGGACTTCGGGATCGCGAAATGGACGCCGGCGATGGCGGCAGAGACGATCGCCGGGGCTGGCTCCGGTGCGGCGACCGGGACGGGCGTCGTCGTCGGCACCGTCGGGTACATGGCGCCCGAGCAGGCCACGGGCCGGACGGTGGACTGCCGCTGCGACCAGTTCGCCTTCGGCATCGTCGTCTACGAGATGCTGAGCGGGCGGCGGACGTTCCAGCGCGCCAGCTACGTCGAGGAGCTGGCGGCCATCGTGCGTGACGATCCGCCGCCCATCGCGGCACTCAGGCCGGAGGCTCCTGCACCGCTGCAGTGGCTGCTGGATCGCTGCCTGGCCAAGGACCCAGCCGAGCGGTACGAGTCCACCCGCGACCTGCATCGCGACCTCGAGACCCTCGTCACCCACGTGCTGCACACGCCGATGGCGGCCAGCCGGGCCCGGCCGGCGGAGTCCGAGCTGCCCGTTCCACGGACCTCGCTGGTAGGGCGCGAGGCGGACCTGGTCAGGGCTGTCAGGATCGTCGGCCAGGACGGCGTCCGGCTGGTGACATTCACGGGGCCGGCCGGGACGGGGAAGACGCGGCTGGCGCTTCGCACGGTCAGCGAGCTCGAGGACACGTTCGACGGCGGCGTGTACTTCGCGTCGCTCTCCACCAGCACGGATCCGGGGCAGGTGCCGGAGCTGGTGGCGCAGGCGCTCGGGATTGGCCCGTCCTCTCAGCGCCCGCTCGTCGATGAGATCAGACACTACCTGGCACGGACGCTGCGGTCGGCGCGGACGCTGCTGCTCCTCGACAGCTTCGAGCACCTGCTCGACGCCGTGCCGTTCGTCATCGAGCTGCTCAAGCTCGACGGGCTGACCGTCGTGGTGACGAGCCGCGAGCCGCTTCGCCTGTCGGAGGAGCACGAGATCCCCGTGGCGCCGTTGCCCCGGCCGGAATCGGCACGGACGGCTTCGCTGGACGCGCTGGCGAGAAACCCGGCGGTGGCGCTGTTCGTCGAACGCGCGCGCACCTCGAAACCCGACTTCGCCCTGACGGCCGAGAACACACGCACGGTTGCCGAGATCTGCAGCCGGCTCGACGGGCTGCCGCTGGCCATCGAGCTGGCCGCCGCCCGGATCAAGACGCTGCCGCCGGCGGCCATGCTCGGGCGCCTCGAGAACAGGCTTCAGATCCTGACGGGCGGCGCCAGGGACCTGCCGGTCCGCCAGCAGACGCTGCGCGGCGCGATCGCGTGGAGTCACGACCTGCTCGCCGAGCCGGAGCAGCGGCTCTTCAGGCGCATCGCCGCGTTCGTCGGCAGCGGCACGTTCGAGGCCGTCGAGGCCGTGGCGGATGCACGGCAGGACCTCGGCATCGACGTGATCGACGGGATCGATTCGCTCGTGAACAAGAGCCTGCTGCAGTTGATCGAACACCCGGACGGCGATCCCCGGCTCACGATGCTCGAGACCGTGCGGGAGTACGGCCGTGAGCGCCTGGCAGCCAGCGGCGAAGAGTCCCTGGTGCGCAAGGCGCACGCGGCCTATTACCTGGTGCTCGAGGAGGAAGCTGCCGGGGCCATCGAGGGGCCGGATCAGGCCGTGTGGCTGGCCCGACTCGATCGGGATCGGGACGACAGCCGGGCCGCCCTCGACTGGCTCATCGCGTCGAAGAACGCGGACTGGGGCCTGCGCCTGGCCACGGCGCGCCTGCGGTACTGGGAGCTGCGGGAGCTGTTCACGGAAGGGCGGGCGCGCCTGGCGGCCCTGCTCGCGCTCCCCGGGGCGGCCGGCGCCTCGCCTGCGCGCGCCAAGGCGCTCTTCGCGGCCGGTGTGCTGGCGGCGGGCCAGCGGGACTACGCGGCACAGCGGCCGCTCTTCGAGGAGGCGCTGCGCATCTACCGCCAGCTCGGCGACCGCCGCGGGTCGGCCATGGTCGCCAATGCCCTGGCCATCGTGTTCAAGGACCAGGGCGATCTGGCCCAGGCGCGCCGCCTGTTCGAGGAGAGCTGCGATCTCTCACTGGCCGTCGCCGATCACCTCATCCACGCACGCACGCTGAGCAACCTCGCCAGCGTGATCAAGGAGCAGGGCGATTTCGACGCCGCGCTCGAGCGCCACGAGCAGTCCGTGGCGGTGTTCCGCCAGGCCGGCGACCTCACCGGCATGGCCTGGTCGCTCCGTCATCGCGCCGAAATCGCCCGGGAACGGGGAGACTTCGCCAGGGCGGAGGCGCTGTACCGCGAGTCGTTCGACGCCTTCCAGGACCTGGGCGATGCCTGGAGCGCAGGGAGCCTCCTCATCGATCTCGGAAACCTCTCGCTCGATGCCGGCGATACCTCCGGGGCGGTCGAACGCTTTCGTGAGGCCGTCGGGGCGTTTCAGCACCTGGGGGGGCACCGCCGAGGCCTGGCACGAGCGCTCGAGGGCTTCGCGCTGGCGGCGGCCGCCGACCGGAATGCCCGGCGCGCCATCCGGCTGGCGGGCGCCGCCGCGGCGCTGCGCAACGCCGTCGGCACGCCGCTGACCCCCTCCGAGCAGCGATGGGTGGCTGCCGGGCTCGAGCCCGCCTATGGCTCGGTCAGCCAGGCCGAGCGATCCGCCGCATGGATCGAAGGCTGGAGCATGCCCGTGGAGCAGGCGATCGCGGATGGGATGCGCGAGGACACCTAGCCTACTCTCCGCTGGTCGGATCCAGCAGCTGGCGCACGGCCGAGATGCGGTTGGCCGGGAACCCGGCCCGCCGGGCGTGCTCGCGAATCGTGTCCTCGTCCGGCGCCACATAGACGCAGTACAGCTTGTCGTCGGTGATGAAGCTCTGGATCCACTGGATCTCGGGCCCGATCTCCCTGAGGGTACTTCACCGACCGCTGGGCGATGGCCTTCCGCTCCGCCTCGGTCCAGCTCGACGCTCCGGGCAGCTCACGTTCGATCACGTATTTCGGCATGGATGTGGGGACCCCGTGCCGCGGATGCTACCACGGGTCCGGACCGGGAACACGGGGACTCGAGGGGACCTCGGGCTACTCGTCACGCAGCGCCGTGGTCGGCTCGACGAGTGACGCGCGACGGGCCGGAACGTAGCTGGCGAGCATCGCCACCGCGCCCAGCCCTGCCACGGCCATGGCCAGCGTTGCCGGATCACCAAGCCGAAGTCCGTAGAGCAGCGATGCGATGGCGCGCGTGCCCGCAGCGGCCAGCAGCAGTCCAATTGCCACTCCTGCACCGAGCAGCGTGACGGCCTCGCGCAGCACCATCCTCACGACGTCGGCCTCGCTGGCGCCCAGCGCCATGCGGATACCGATTTCATTGCGCCGTCGCGCGACCGTGTACGACATCACGCCGTACAGACCGATTGCGGCCAGCAAGGCCGCGAGCCCGCCGAAGAAGCTCGACAGCGTGGCCATCAGCCGCTCCCGCTGCAACGACGCGTCGACCACCGACGCCAGGGTACCCAGCCGGATCAGGACGTTCGGGTTGACCTCCGTTACGGCCTGCATGGCGGCTGCGGCAATCGACGATGGCTCTCCGGCTGCGAGGGCGACCAGGCTCGAGAAGGGTGACGGCTCCCGGTCCTGGTCTGCCGCAAAGTACGCAATCGGACCGAACGGCTCGCGGACATCGCCGTATTTGGAGTCGCCTACGATGCCAACGACCTGGTAGGCCGGGTGCGGCTCGCCACGGCCCGTCCCGAGCTGGAACGTGCGTCCAAGCGGACGCGGCTCGTGGAAGATCGCCCGTGCGAATGCCTGGTTGACGATCGCCACTGGAGGCCCATCGAGCACGTCGTGCTCGTCGAAGTCGCGACCGGCCAGCAGCGGCGTCCTCATCGTCGCGAAGTAGCCGCTGCTGACCTGGTTCAGATTGGGCACGCGTGGCTGCACCACGCCGTCAACCACGGCCGCCAGGTTCCGGCTGCTGCCGCCCAGGGGAACGATGAACGACAACGCCGCAGACCGAACGCCCGGAACATGGCTGACCCGCTCGCGCAGGCGGTCCAGCAGCGCCTGGCGGGCGGGCCCGACAGCACCCGTCCGTCGCAGGTCCACCTTCATCGTGAGAACACCCTCGTCGCGAAAGCCCAGATCCGCGTGCATCAGGTTCTGCAGCGTTCGCACGAACAGCAGCGCACCGACGACCAGCACGAGCGACAGGGCGATCTGAAGGACGACCAGTCCACGGCGCATCGAGGTCGCGCCGCCGCCCGACGTGCTGCCTCGCCCGCCGGATCTGAGCGCAACGGCCGTGACGCCCGCAGTGGCCTTCACGGCGGGGGCGAGACCGAAGAGCATGCACGCGCCGGCCGCCAGCGCGGTGGTGAACCCCAGCACCCGCCAGTCGGCGTGCAGGTCCATCACGACGTCGGGGCCGAGCAGCGACAGCGAGAGCGCCCCGACCTCTCGCGCAAGCAGAAATCCCAGTCCGCTGCCGACGGCGGCGACCAGCAGGCTCTCGATGAGCAACTGCCGGACGACGCGGGCGCGCGAGGCGCCGAGCGCGAGCCGCACGCCGATCTCCCGTTCGCGGGCCGTGGCCCTTGCCAGGAGCAGGTTCGCCAGATTCGCGCAGGCAATCAGGAGCACGACCGCGGCGAGCGCCAGGAGCAGCCAGAGGGGCGTCTCCCAGGTGGTCCGCAGATCCGATACCCCCGTTGCCGCCGGGTACGCGCCGAAATGAAAGGCGCGGTAGCCCGCCGCGGCACCGGCGTCGTACTCGGCGGGCAGCGTGTCCGCGAAGATCCCGGGCGAGATCGCGCTCAGTTGTGTCGAAGCCCGCTCGAGCGACCAGCCCGGCTTCAGCCGGCCAATCGCGGCGAGCCACCACTCCTGGCGCTTGTCGAGCCGGCTGCGAGCACCCCTGGTGAGCGGCTCGGCGCAAACTGGCAGGGCGACGTCGAAGGTGCTGCCGATCTCGACGCCGTGGAAGCCGGGCGGTGTGACCCCGAGGATCGGGAAGACCTGGCCGTCCACCCGCATCGTGCGTCCGACGACTCCCGGGTCGCCGCCGGTACTGGCGGCGCCAGAATCCATCGCTGATGACTGCCCCCGGCGACGGACATCCGCGCTCATCGTCGGCGGGGCCGATGAGGCGACCGAGTCGAGGCGCGACCTCGAGCGTGGGGAAGTACCCGCCGCTCACGAAGAGCCCCGGGGCGCGATGTGATTCACCGCCGGAGGCCAGCTCGAAGCTGGCAGACGCCCAGGCCAAGATCGACGAGAACGCCTGCTGTTGATCCCGGAGGCGCTCCCAGAGAGCGTACGTCAGCTCGGGCCGATTGGTGCTGAAGTTACCCCCTCGACTGTCGCCCTCTCCCTTGTCCGCAATGCGCACTTCCGCGAGCGCCGTGGGATCGTGCACCGGCAGCGTCCGCAGACGAATGGCGTCCAGCAGTTGGAAGATCGCGGTATTGGCACCAATGCCGAGCGCAAGCGACGCGATGGCGACGGCGGCGAAACCCGGACTGCGGCGCAGCAGCCGTGCGCCGAAGCGCAGGTCCCGCCACGCGCTCTCGAAGGCGGTTGCCGCGTTGAGCGAATCAACCTGCTCGTGCACCGTGAGCGTGCTGCCGAACGTCGCACGGGCATCTCGCCGGGCGTCCTCGCGCGCTTGGCCGCGCTCCGCACGCAGCCGCGTCTCCTCGGCCAGGTGGAACCGGATCTCCTCGTCCAGATCGGCCCGCGTGTCGATTGGGCGCCCGATGAGCCGCCGGAGCCAGGACATCGGCACCTTCCCTCAGGCCGGGTCCATGATGCGGGCGATGGCCGCCGCCAGCTGGGACCATCGGGAGTGGGAGCGTGCCAGCTGCTTCTTTCCGGCAGGGGTCAGCTTGTAGTACTTCGCTCGCTGCTTGTTCGCAGTGAGCTTCCATTCCGATTGCAGCAGGCCCTGCCGTTCGAGCCGGTGCAGGGCGGGGTAGAGCGAGCCGTGCTCGACCTGGAGCACCTCTCCGGATCCGGCGCGAATGGCGACGCTGATGCCATGCCCATGCTGGGGGCCCCACTGGAGCGTCCTGAGGATGAGCATGTCGAGCGTGCCCTGCAGCAGCTCGAGGCGGGAGCGATCGCGCGTCGCAGGGGCCATGTGGTAGCCATACTACCACCATAGAGGTCGGACGTCTACCTCCTCCACCCATCCACCCATCCTCCCATGCTCCCATCCCCCTCCCATCCTCCCATCCCCTCCATCCTCCCATCCCGTGTAGAATCGCAGGATGCAGCTCGAGATCGAGGTCTGGCTTCGCGGCGATGACTTCGCGATCACCGACAACGTGGACGTCCCGATCCAGGCGGCCGACGCCTGGACCGACCAGGACGTGCGCGTCCTGCTCGAAGAGCTGCTGCGCTCGATCGATCGGGCGAAGAACCCCGATGCGTCGCCCGACCGGCCGGTGTCGCTCAGGGGATTCAGCTGGATCGTGATGCCGTTCGAGGGCGGCGGCTACACGGTCGCCGTCGAGATTCAGCTCGGCGCGTCGGCCGCCGGTCCGTTCCAGGTGGAGCAGGCGGGTCTCGAGCAGAGGATCGCGCGCGTGGTCGGGGCCGCCCGTGCCCCGGCCGGCCCGGCGACGGTGCACTGATGGGGCAGCGGGCGAAGCTCGAGAGCCTGCGCGGCGAAGCGGTGACGTTGTGGCGGCTGACGCGGGCCGACCAGGGACTCCACTGCTTCCTCGTGGAGCCCCCGGGCGGTTTCTGGCTCGGGCTCGAGTGCGGCCCGGACCTCGTCTTCAGCGAGACCTATCCCGATCTCGAAGCGGCGCTCGTACGCGGCGAAGGGCTGAAGGCCCCGCTCCTTGTCGCCGGCTGGAGCGAGCTCGAGGAATCCTGACGGACGTCGGGCCTTGGTCGCCTACCTGGTCTCGATCTTGATCGCCTTCGGCGATTTCGTGACGGCCGGTGGAACCGGCACTGTCACCTCGAGCACGCCGTTGGTGAAGGCCGCTTTCGCGCCGTCGTAGATGGCGCCCTCGGGCAGCGGGATCACCCGCTCGAAGGCCCCGTACACGCGCTCGCTCCTGTAGTAGCCCTCCTTCTTCTCTTCCTCGACGCGCTTCCGCTCGCCCTTGATGACGAGCTGCTCCTCGGTGACCTCGACCTTGACGTCCTCGGGCCTGATCCCGGGCAGGTCTGCCCTGACGATGAGGCGCTCGCCCTCGGTCAGGACCTCGATTTCGGGCATCCACACGCCCTGGCGGGCCAGCACGCGCGCCGGCAGCATGCGCGCCTTCAGGCCGACGTCGGCGAAGAACCGGTCCATCTCGTCGGTGAACTGACGCAGGAACGGCGTGTCGAACATCGGGCGGTCGAAGAACCCGGCGGGCAGCAGGCCCACCGGCTCAATCGGCCTTTCCGGGGTCTTGGCAATGTCTTTCATGACTGTGCTCCTTACTGTGAACGCGGGACGCGCCGCCAGCTACCACATCGCGTGCTGGCTGGCGGCGGCATGCGCGCGATCCGCGAGGCTGTCTGCCGTCGGAGGCAGGGCCAGGACGGGTATCTCCGTCAGGCAGAGCGCCCGATAGGCCGTGGAGCCGGGGCGGTGGCTGCCGGTAGTGGATGCCGTACCCAGAACGAGCAGGTCGGCCCCACGGGTCGCGGCGAGATCGCAGATGCTGTCGGCGGGCGAGCCGACAACGATGGCCGTCTCGACGGACACGGTCGAGTCGAGACGCGCCACGATGGCCTCGAGGGCCGCTTCCGCGGCGGCTCTGGCGACGTTGGATGCCAGGGTGCGGCACGCGTCCCAGCGGCCCAGTCCCTCGACGGGACGCACGGCGTGCACGAGCAGCAGCCGCGCGTTGAAGTCCTCGGCGACGCGCGTCGCGGTGCGGGCGAGCGCGAGCGCGCCAGGGCCCAGGTCCACCGCCGCGGCCACCAGCGGCAGCTCCAGCGCCGGCCCGTGCTCGTCGAACCGGAGGTGCCGCGCGCCGCGCGGGATCACCAGGACGGGGACGGTGCTGGCGCGGAGCACGTGATTCGCGGTGGACCCGAAGACCATCCGCCGCACGCCACCCAGGCCCTGCGTGCCCATGACGACGAGGTCCGCGCCGTGGATCTCGGCGGCCCGGAGGATCTGCTTCCACGGCTCGCCGACGCTGACGGCGAATGCCGGCGGCGGCATCCAGGCGTCCGGGCCGGTGCCGGGCCGGCCGGTGAACGCCACCAGCTCGTCGCGGATCTCGTGGAGGTAGTTGTCGCTGAACGAGGTGGCGGCCGCCTGCGCGAGGAGGGGTTCGACCGCGTGCACGACCGTCAACCGGGCATTCGCTCTGGCCGCGAGCGCCAGGGCGTACTCATAGGCCTGGCGGGAGAGGGCGGAGAAGTCCACCGGGCTGACGACGGATCTGAGGCGCATGGGGTGGCCTCGCGCGTGGAAGTGCCGCCGGCCCGGCTCGTCGCGTCCCTGCGGGCAACGGGGACGCGACGAACCAGGGCCGGACGGCCCGGGAGAACCGGCCTATGACGCCGTGGTCCCGGTCTGGATGCCCGCCATCTCCTCCGCCTTCGCCGGGTGGAGGACGTGCGCGGCGAGCTGTTCAGTGACGAACTCGTGCTGCGGGTGCCGCACCGTGAGCACGGGGCACGGCGCCAGCCGCACGACGCGCTCGGCGACGCTGCCCAAAAACATGTGGGCGACGAAGCCGCGGCCGTGGGTGCCGAGCACCACGAGATCGACCTCGTGGTCCTTCGCGTAGCCGGTGATTTCCTGTGCGGGATCTCCCGCGCGGGTGACGAGCGTGACCCGGCCGGCCTCGCGCAGTTCGGCTGGCGCGGCCGCGCGCAACCGCTCGGCCGCTTCCGTCTCCCACTGCTGCTGGATGTCGGCGAGGGACGCCCCGTCGGTGGCTGCCGCCCACGGAAGCGCCATCGCCTCGGGGACGACGTGGAGGATGTGGAGCCGTGCGCCGAACGCCTGAGCCAGCACGCGGCCGTAGGTGACGGCGACATCGGACGGCTCGCTGAAGTCGGTGGCGATGAGGAGGTTCTTGAGCGCGATCATGGCCCTGTCTCCGCGCGCACGCGTCGTGTGCGCCCGACGATCGAGGAGGCAAGTCGTGTGCCGCTCCGTGGGGCAGCGGACGGGCCGGAATTGCGAGTGTCCCCGGCGCTCGCGGCGCAGGATTGCGGGGTTTCGCGCAGGCGGCGGGGGAGAATTCGGCGGCACGGGCGCGTCGCGACAGGGCGTCGGCCCCGGAGTGAGATAATGCGCGGGTCGGGCCGGGGTGGCGAAACTGGCAGACGCAGCGGACTTAAAATCCGCGGGTGGTAGCCCCACCGTGAGGGTCCGAGTCCCTCCCCCGGCACCATTGAATCAAGCAGTTAGAGGCGATAAGCGGGTCGGTGTGGAAGGGTTCTAAGCCGCTCTGGCTAGCGTCTGGCTAGCGGTCAGCCCGAGGCAGTCATGGCTCTGTGCCTCTTTTGCGACTCAGCCGAGCTCACTAGGGAGCACATCTGGCCCGATTGGCTCGTGACTGAATACAAGTCTCGCGGCCCGTCTGGGCGTGGTGCCTACACGGCCACATTGGAACACACAGACGGCCTCAACGCAGAGTGGCGACAAAGCACCATTACCATGAAGCGTCGCCTCGTGTGTGAGTCCTGTAACTCGGGATGGATGAGCGACCTCGAATCGCTCGCCAGTCCGATGCTGAAGCCCTTGCTGTTTGCCACGATGGTTCCACGCCAACTGACCGTCTACGACCAGTTCGTTCTCGGTATGTGGGCTACCCTGCGCGCGATGGTCCTTGATGCCACAGCCCCAGAGCTGCGCCACTTTTTTCAAAGGTCAGACCGAGTCGCGTTCAGGACGGCCGACTGTCCTCCGAGAACGTCGCGGATATGGCTCGCACCGTGCGACGGTCCGCCTTATGGCGCTTGGTTTCGGAGCCAAGGCGTGCGTAGTCGAACCAACGCCCTCGGCATCCACTGTGTAACGTTCGTAATCCATAAGATAGCCATCCAAGTCCTCTCGTGGGCGGGCGAGCGGCCGAAGATGCGTGAAGGAAAGCTCCGCGCGGTCTGGGGGCCGGCCACAGTCGAGATTTGGCCCACAAAGAAACCCCGTACTTGGCCGCCGACCACTTACATCAACAACAGCCTGGTAGAGTCGTTCATGAAGCGGTTTGATATTCCGATCCAGAACCGCTTGTGATTTTAGCTTCCGCAAAATGAACCTCGCGCTCGTCGCCGCGACGACCCAATGTGTTCGACGCTGCTGTATCTTGACTCCCTCGCACCCGAGCGAGGCGCAGTATCGGCACCACGATGAACCAACGCGCGATCTCCCCGAGTAGAAACCCTCTAGGTGGGTCGCTCATCAATGCTGTACGGCCCTCGCGCGGATCATCATCTTGATCTCGTCCGCGAGCGCGAAAATGACCGCGACGAGGACATCAGGCTCAAGGTGCGCATTCCACCCATCGTGATCAGTCCGTCCACGCCATCGTGATCACGGGGACCACGGCATCGTGATCGAAGCGAAGCGACGCTGAGCTGCGGGATAGGTTATCCGGTGTTCGCCTCCAGGGATAGTGCCTCAATGTCCGGTCGGTGTTCGTTCTGCGTTCTTCTCCTGTTCATGATCCGATGATGGCGGTGGGCGGTGTGGGAAACCGCGGCCGCGCGGTTTTCCAAAGACCTGTGGGCGCGTCTGCGCGTCCATGGGTCTGGCACCGTCCACGGCCCGTCGGTCATCAGGCCTTCTCCTTCCGGCGCGACGGGCCCTTCAGCGTGATCGGAAACGCATTGTGGACGAGGCGATCGAGGACGGCGTCGGCGATCGTCGGGTCGCCCAGATACGCGTGCCACTGATCGCGCGGGAGTTGGCTCGTGATGATCGTCGAGCGGGTCGCATCACGATCCTCCATCACTTCGAGGAGATCCTGGCGCTGGACGTCGGTCACGGCGGCGAGGCCCCAGTCATCGAGGATCAGGACGTCGATGCGCGCCAGTCGCGCGAGCAGGGTCGTGTAGGAGCCATCGGCGCGCGCGAGCGCCAGTTCCTGAAAGAAGCGCGGCACGCGCCGATAGAGCGCCCGGTGGCCCTGCCGACACGCGTGCTGGCCGAGCGCGCACCCCAGGTACGTCTTGCCGACGCCGGTCGCGCCGGTGATGAGGACGTTACGGCGTTCGGTGATCCAGCGACCGGTGGCCAGCTGTCGGATCAGCGCCCGATCGAGTTCGCGGCACGGCGCGTACTCCAGGTCCTCGAGACACGCGTTCGGGATCCGCAGCTTGGCTTCCTTCAGGCGTCGGGTGAGTTTGCGATTGTCGCGCGAGAGATGTTCGGCGTCGACGAGCATCCCGACGCGTTCGTCGAAGCTGAGTGCCCGGATCGCCGGGTCCTGCAATTGCGTGCGATAGGCGTCGGCCATCGCGCCGAGCCGGAGGGCGCGGAGACGATCGAGGGTCGGTTCGGTCAGCATGAGCGGTCTCCTTCGGGATCCGACGGTTCGTAGTACGCGGAGCCGCGGACGTTGGCATGCACCGGCCGCGCGATCGGCGCGGGCTCGTCGTCCAGGGGCAGCCGGTCCAGGCCGTGTTTGAGGATCGAGTCGACGTGCCGATACGAGCGCGCGCCGGCGGCGAGCGCGCGGGCGCACGCGGCGTTTAGCCGCTCGGGGCCGTGCTGCTTCGCCAGCCGGAGGATGCCCAGGCACGAGCGATAGCCTTGTTCCGGATGGGGCCGGCTCTCGAGCAAGGCCTGGACGAGCGCCTCCGTGTGGCGCCCGATGGTGGCGCCCCAGCCGATCAAGCGGGAGGGACTCCACTCCAGATGCGCGCGGTGCGCCTTCGGCATGTGGTCCGGGATCGTCGTGTGACGACCGGGCACATAGCTGCGCACGTGGAGCCACACACGCGCGCCGCGCAGCAGCACGTCGACCGTCGTCGCCGTCAGGCAGATCTCGACGGCGGCGTGAATCAAGGCGTGCGGGACGGAGTAATAGTGCCGGTCGACCTCGACGTGATAATCGATATTGACGCGTGCGTGGGACCAGTCGGCGTGGACGTAGCGATCGCGCGGGAGCGGCTGCAGCGCCGGCCGATCGAAACGCTCGAAGAGCGCGCGCCGCGAAGCGCCGCCGTACCCTTTCATCGGACGGTCGTTGAGATCGAGGAGGAGCTCGGCGATCCGGGCGTTCAACGCGGCCAGGGTGAAGAAGGTCTCGTTGCGCAGCCGCGCGAGAATCCAGCGCTCGGCGACCTGCACGGCGACTTCGACCTTCGCTTTGTCGCGAGGCTTCGCGGGCCGTGCGGGCACGATCGCCGTGCCGTAGTGCCACGCCCAGTCCGCGTACGTCCGCTGGACCCGCGGCTCATACCGGCAGGGATCCGTGACGCCCGTCCGGAGTTGATCCGGCACGACCACCGCGGAGACACCGCCAAAGTACTCCACGGTGTGCGTGTGACTCTGGATGAAATCAACGCTCCGCTGCGTGAGGGTCGCCTCGGCGTAGGTGTAGTTGGAAGCGCCGAGCACGGCCACGAAGAGTTCGACCGGCACGATCTCGCCGGTCGCCGCGTCGACCAACGACGGCCGCTGGCCCGCGTAGTCGACAAACGTTTTCTCGCCCGCCGTGTGGACCTGACGCATCGAGGTGCGCTGCTGCGCCAGCCAGCGCCGGTAGTGCCCGCAGAACGCCGAATACCGGTAGCCGTCCGGATGCGTCGCCAGATACTCGAGATGCAGGAGCTCCAGCGTCACGCCCGGCCGGCGCAGCTCCGTGTGCATCCAGACCAGATCCGGACCCGGCCGGACCACGGTCAGCCCGAGCTTCGGCCCATACAGCGTGCGCTCCAACGCGTCGTCGCTGAGCGTGCCGACGGCGTCCCAGGTGAGCGCCATCGCCTTGGCCCGGGTCACCACCGAGGCGACTGCGCCCGCACTGATCCCCAGACTCCGGGCCGTGTCCCGGTGACTCCGGCGTAACGTCCACTTCAACCGCAGAATCTCTCGAATGTGTCGCATGAGCAGTCGTTCCGTGGCCATCGCACTCCTTGGGCATCTTCCCAACGACACGATGGCAGAACCCGATGCTCAGCGTTGTCCGACCGGTGATCACGAGGCGTGGAATCGGTGATCACGACCCGTGGAACGGGTGATCACGATGGCGTGGAATGAGTGATCACGATGCCGTGGAACAGGTGATCACGATGGCGTGGCGCGCGCATCAAGGCCCAGCAGGACGGTCGGACGGGGGCCGCACCCGTTGAGATCGGTTTGTAGGTAGTCGTCGGCATCCAGCTCGAACACCGCGCCGCGCGCTTCGAGGGCCGACACCAGGAGCGCCGCGGCATCGTGTGGCGTCATTGCATGGCACGGGCGGTGCGTCATTCCGCGGCCCCAGACTTCACGATGAGCTTCCACCCCGGACCACTGCCAGGCGCGAGCGTCGTCGGACGTTCGGCGTACCACAGCCCGCCGGCGCGCGTCACGAGTGAGCCGCCATGATACGACTCACCCTCTCGCCAGACGCCGCGGTACCGCAGTTCGGGCCGCGCCTCGAGCTGCTGTATGCGTTGTTCAACGGCCGCCACGCGTTCAGCGTCCGCGCGTCGCGCCCGGACCACTTCACGGAGCAGGGCATCGACCGCCACGACCGGCACGGCGTGATCGCCCGCACGGGCGACGAAGTCGGCCCACGCTTCATCTTTGTGAATCATCATGGGCGCCGTCATGCCGGCGACCCACCGATGGCGTCGAGTTGCAGGAACGCGGCCGCGTCGGGTTGCAACTTCGCCCAGGTCGTGAAGTGAACGAACTTGATCGCGACGGTCGAGGTCTGGAAGCAGCTCACTCGGGTCGCCGCGCCAGCGCTGGGGGTGTCCACCATCTCAAGGTCGGCGTGTCCGGAATCGCTAATCTCAATCCCGCCGTCATGCGTCACCAGTTCGGCGGCATCCACCAGAATCAAATTGTCCGCGGCGCCTGGACTCGTGAGCAATGGCGCGCCGAGCAGGGTTCCGCCGGTCAACTTCGCGTCCCGGAAGGTCTCCCCGCCCACGGCGGCCAGATACGCGACGGCCCGAGGTGAGCAGATGAAGACCGGCGCCGTCGGACGGCCATCGGACACCGTGGCGACGAGCAGTTCAAGCTCTGACGCGAGGTCCAGCGGAGAGCCGCCCGTGCTGCCCACGACATCGTGGAGAAGGCCGGCCGGGTTCGCCGCCGTCCCCGCGTCGGTCCCGAGCAGTGCGCGGTCCTCTTCGCGGACGAGCTGCCGGGTCGCCAGCCGAATCAACAGGTTCTGAGCCGAGCTGTCGCCGAATCGCAGTAACTCATTCGACACGGCCAGCAACGACACCAGCTTGTGATCCTGCAGCGTCACGCTGTCGAAGGACATCCGCGCGAGCGGGATCGCGCCCGCCTCATCGAGCCAGGCCACCGTCGGGGCCTCGGTCTCACGCGGAATCCGCTGGAGCGGTCTCGCCCGGAAGGTGGGGAGCTGGCCGAGCACGGTTCGCCCGGCCACGATGTCGCGCAGCGCCGCCGTCTCAGCGGTCAGGGCGCCCGTATTGCCGGTCGTCTGCACCTGCACCTGGGCCTTCGTGAATCGGTTGTCGGGCGGGAGTGGTACGCCGAGCCCTTTGGCGACGATGAAATCGGCCACTTCGGCCAGTTGCTTCGAGTGCGCGTAGGCGACGTTGAGGTCGCCGAAACGGGTTGGTGGTGTCATGACTTCATCGTACGGACGTGCGGCACGTGACGTGCTCACGTGCGCTGGAGCCGCCAGTCGCGGCCATCGCGGATAACGGTCAGTCCCGCCACCGAGTGGCCGCGCACGTCTCTGAGCCACGTCCCGAGCGCGGACGTGGTCGACAGGTGCAAAGCGTCGAGTGCGACATCGAGGCCGTGATGCCGGTGGCGGCCCTCGAGCACTTCACCAGCGGTGAATGGCAGGTCAAGGTCGTGCATCGCCTCCGCAATCATCTCGAGCAGTTCCCCGGTCCGCGCGGGGTCATCCACCGGGCCGCCGGCCTGCCGCTCGAGCAGCGTCCGGATCGCACGCAGCTCGCCGAGAATGGCGTCGAGGGTGGAGCTAGACGTGCGGGGCTCCACGGCCCACCCGGGCGCCGGGCGTCCCGCGGCGGGGCTCCTCATGGGCTGGCGGCCGGTGGCACGCCCTCGACCACGGCCAGCGCGTAGGCATCGATCGCGTTGAGCGGCAATGAACAGCCTGCCACCGCGGCCATCTGCATGAACAGGTTGCCGGGAGGCACCGCCGGATCGCCCCGGAGCCGGGCGCGGAGCGCACGCCCGAGCGCGGCCAGGCGCGGCGCCGTCCACCAAGCGGCCGCCCAGGGCGGCACGGGCGTGCCGTGGAGGGCCGCGCTCACGAGCAGCCAGTCGGTGCCGCAATCATGGGCCGGGTGCGCCAGCCATTCGGCCTTCACCGGCCGCGGCAGTTTTCGCCGCTCCGCTTCGCCGATCAGCGCGGCGGTGTGCGCGCGCCAGAGGGCGGCCAGGTCGAGATCCACGGCGAACATCGGGTCGAAGTCGGGCGCGTCCGCATAGATGGCCGGGTCGGCCTCAAAAAATTCCGTAGCTACGTAATTTTGCTTAGCCGCGTGCTTTGCTGCCAGTGACGGGCCGGGCCCCCGCCGCCGAGAGGCCCTGCTTGGTGAGTCAAGCCCGAGCGCCGCAGCGAGCTGCCACGGCCGGAGCACGTCGGGTCGCACCGGCGGCTTGCGGAACTTCATGAGGCCTCCACCTTGAGCTGCGCGAGGAGGCCGGCCAACAGCCCGGACCACTGCCGGCGCTCGCGCTCGACGCGCGCCGCCTCCGCCAGCGACAGCCCTGCCGTCTCCACAGCCCGCCAGCGGGCCAGCGCATCGGCCGCGTGGCCGGCTTCGACGAGCACGGCCCCCTCGATCACGGTCAGTTCACACGCGCCGGCAATCGCCAGCACCAGCGCCCGGCCCGCCGGCTCCAGCGCCGCGAGCGCCTCCGGTGTCGGGTGCCAGCCGTCGCCCAGGACAGCCGCCGGTCGCGTCGACGTCGCGAGCAGGTGCCGGTGCCGGGCCGGCCGGAAGGCGCCGGCGAGCAGTAAGGTTGCGAGGGGTTTCGGTTTTCGTCCTGCGCCCGGTCGGGCACCGCCGCGTGGCATGCTTTGATTCTCCGTTGAGCTATGAAACCGGCTTCAGCCGTCTGAAGGGGCTGAACGGTTTTGGCTCGTCGTCGGGTCAAACACTAGTAAGCCCCGCCCTCTCAACAACTTACAGCCATTCGCTCTCCGAGGGCGCGGGCATTGTCTCCTCTGTCCCGACGACGAGAGCCTTCGTTACAGCGCGGTTCGCTCCGGGTTGCGTGTCGGAGTACCAGACCCGTGCGGGAAAAAATCACATAGCCCGACGGTTCCTTGGATCGGCCGACGGAATATCTCGCTTTCCCCCCGTGGTCTGTCGGTCATGATCTCGTCCGGGCCGCGTCCGCGGCGAGCTGGAGCGCGTCGAGCACACGGGCGCACCAGTGGCGATCCTCGGGCGTCACGGCTCGATGGCGAGCGAATCGGTGGACGGCGAGCTGCAGGGCCACCAGGCGGCGGGTGAGCGCGGAGCGGCCCTTGATGCGGCTCGGCGGTCGACGGGCGCCGGGCTCAACCACGGCCCTGCCCTTGCCTCGTGGTAGCCATCCAACACGGGGACGACTCGACCCCAGTGCCACGACTGAGTGAGTCCCCCCTTAAGGGGGGGACGACTCACTCACTCGGGACGACTCACTTGGGACGACTCGGGACGGCTCGGGACGGGTCATGTCGTGGCCGCCTCGGAGAGCGCAGCCCGGCCGGCCGCGGTGACGGTGTAGGGGTGCCGCTGGCGGGCCGGTGGCGCCAGCCAGCCGCGGGCGAGCAACCGGGCGAGCGCCGCATAGACCGGATCGCGTCGCAGGCCCACCAGCAGCCGGATGCGGTCCTGTGACGTGGCCGCCTCGGGTCGGGTCGCGATCGCCTGCAACACCACCCGGTCGGTCGCCCGCTGCTCGCTCTCCGCGGCGCGCGCCTGCTCCGTCTCGCGGTCCTCGCGGGTGCGGCGGTCTCGCTCAATGACACAGGACGTGACGGGCTCGCCGTAGCGGTTCGCTAGGAGCAGATTGACACGGCGCCGGATGAGATGTAACGGCGCGGGCCGCTCGGCGTCGCGCACCTTGAGCGCCCGCAGCGTCAAGGCGGCCTCCCCGCGCATCGCGTCATACTCGCCGGCTTCGAGGTAGAACGTCGCGTCACAATTGCCCCGCCACGCCGACGAGCCGCGCTCGCGTTTGCGGGGGGCCTCGCCGTCCTGCCAGCCGGTGTGATGCGCGAGCAGCCAGGCGGCGCCGGGCGTGTGCGCCATCAGGCGCCGCACGGCGCGCAGATAGGCGCTCACGGCCTCGGAATTGTCCTCGGAGCCGGTGAGACTGGCGCGCACGGTATCGACGATGCAGAGCCGGATCGGCGGTTCGCCTGCGGCCTCGATGTCGCGGGCGATCGCGTCCAGCTCGGCGGCGATCAGCGCCTCGCCCAGCGAGCCCACTTCGCCGTCGCGGGTGAGGCGCGGCGAGAGCGGGTCACTCGCCCGGATGATGTGCAGCCGCGCCAGGCGGTGCCCGCCGATCTCGTGCAGCGCCCGCACGCGCAGGTGAAGCGCGTCGCCCTCGAAGGACACATACACGACGGAGCCGGCCTCTACGGCGCGGCCATGCCAGCCCACGCCGTCGGCCACGGCCGCCCCAAGGCTGAGCAAGACAAACGTCTTCCCAGTGCCGCTCTCCGCGGCGAGGACGGCCAATTGATCCGCGCAGACGACGCCCTCAACGATCTCGACAGGCGCCGGCAGGTCGAGCAGCGCCGGGGCGCGCAGAGAGAGGCGCGGCGGGGGCGCCTGGCGGGCGCCGGCCGGCTCGGCCTCCGGCGGCAGGTGGTCGGGCTCGTCGCAGGAATCGCGGCCGCACACCGGACACTCGGTCGGATCGGCGACGGTCCAGGCATCGGCGGCCGGCGTCATGAGACGAGCCCTCCGACCGCCTCGGTCCCGTACCGCTCGGCGGAGGCCACCTTGCGCGCGACCCAGTCGTGCGTCCAGCCAGGCCGGCCGCCGGCCCACTCCCACAGCAGCGCCGCCGCATCAGCGGGGCTCAGGGCGAAGCCGCGCACGAGGCGACAGGCGGCGTAGAGCGTGGCGGCGTCGCTGCCCTGGCCGATCGTAGGCGGTGGAATTGCCTCCAGGTAGGCACGAGCCCGCGTGATGAGGTCGCCCGTCGGCCGTGGCGTCTGTCTCGTGAGCGCCGCCGGGGGGCGTGGACGTGCGATCCACCCAGGCCAGAACCGTGGCAGGTCTTCGCGGCGCACCGTCCAGTCGCCGGCCTCGGTGTAGCAGGCACCGCTCGTGTGGAGCGAACCGGGCGCAATGACGAAGCCGCCATCGGCGCGCACGTCGATCGCCAGTCGCCCGTGCTCCGTTTCCAGGCGCGCCCGGTTCGCGACGCGCACGCCGGGGTGCGCGTACCACAAATGAAAACCGCGCGCCGTTTTCGTTTGCCAGGGCGTATACCGCAAGCGCTTCGTACACCAGCGCAGCGCCTCGGGGCCATCGGCATCGACCACGACGACGCCGGAGATCGTGCCGGTGACGACGGCGAGATTCTGCGCGGTCGTGAACCACGCGCGGATCTCATCCTCGGTCGGGAGACGGGCCTGGTACTGGCGCCACGCGATCGTAGGCACCTTGCCATCGCCGGGCGCGCCGGGCGGCACGCCAGGTCGGGGGAGCGGGACCGGGATGACGCTGAGGCCGCGGCGCCAGAGCGCCAGCGCGTGGTCGAGCGCGGTCCCGATCCCGACGGCCGGAAGGTCGGCCGCGGTCACCGTCGGCTCCCGGCCTCTGCGCGCTCAGACTTCGACTTGCGCCCGAAGTAGAGTCGCGCTTCGACAGGGTTTTCTTCGCGGTCAGCCAGCCACTCGAGAATGGACGTCCAGCGCCAGCCGATCCGTGAGGGCGTTAGCTGGAGCGGTCGAGGGAACCGCCCGTCGCGGGCCATTCGCCACAGCGTCGATCGGTCGAGCGGGATCCGCTCGAGCAGTTCTTCGACGCTGAGGATGCGTTCGTTCTGATCGGCCACGTCAACGCGTGGTGGCGTGGGTGGAGCGGCCTTGTGTTTCGCCATTTGCATAATTGCAACATGGCGTCTGGCTATCCAGCGAAGCTGCCTAGCCAGAAAGATCGGGCGTGAGGTGGGTTACCGAAGACGGAGGGCGGCGAGGCGAGCCCGAATCGTGTGCTTGTTCACCTCCAGGCCCAGGGTGATCTCGCGGGCCAGCCACCGCGTCGAGTGCTCCCGGTCATACGGGTGCTTCTGACGGAGCCGATACGCAAGGGCCTTCACATCCTCATCTCGTTTCACGGCGTCGGCATGAACATCATGCCCACGTCGGCGCCCGGCCTTCACGCGGTTCGCCTTCACGCCCCGGACATACTCGGCGGCGGGGCCGAACGCGTGGCGGATCCGTAGCTCGCCGTAGAGACAACCGATCCGCAGCGCCGCGATCGCGGCCGGCTCGACGGCGTGCGCCGCCGCGGCGGATCGAGCGCGTGGGATCCATCGGAGAATCTCGCGGGCATACCACGCGAGTGAGCGCTCGGCCGGGTCCACGCCGCTCGGTGGGGCGAGCCGCTGTATCTGTGACTCGATCTCGCGGAGTGCCCCCTCGAACCCGCCGAAGCCAGCACCCATCCGTGCGACGAATGCGGCCTGGTCTACGGCGGTGGACGTCTCGTCGATGGTGACCGTCTCAGTCCAGGTGAGCCGGTCCGCCGCACGACGCCGCCGGACCTTCAACATCAGCGCCCCCGCATCGCCAGCACGGCGGTCCGCTTCTTCGGTTCGTTCGCGAGAATGCGCTGTAGCTCCTCGTCCCACGCCGTGAGCGCGCGCCGAGTTTCATCCAGATACGGGTGCTGGTTGTAGTGCTTCTCGGTCACCGTGACGCGCGCATGGTTCAAGACGCGGCCGATCGTCGTGTTGTCGAACCTGAGTTCGGCGAGGTGTGTGGCGACGGTGCGCCGCAGATCCTTCCAGGTATAGGCGCCCCCATGAATCACGCTGAGCGCCTTGTGCGCCTCACTCGTGAGTGCCAGCGACGGAAACACACGGGGGTCGTCCTGGATCGCCGCCCGACGCGCCTGGACGAGCGCCAGGGCCGTCGGCGGGAGCGGCACGGCGTGTGGCCGCTTGTTCTTCGTACGTCTCCCTGGTAGCAGCCAGACCGCCGCATCGAGATCGACTTCGCGCCACAACATGCCGGCGGTTTCCTCGCCGCGCTGGCCGAGCAGTAGCCGTAACCGGACCGCATCCGCCGACGCGCCAGGCTGCGCGTCCAGCCCGCGCCAGAGGTGGCGGATCTCCTCGTCGGTCAGCGTGCGTGTGCTGGCGGTTTCCTTGAAGCGCTTGATCATCCTCGCCGCGGGATGCGCCTCAATGAGGCTCCGGTCGAGCGCGACCGTGAAGATCCGCGAGATGACGGCCTGCAGGCGGTTCACGCCAACCGTCAAGCCCCTGCCGCCTACCGTATCCAGTACTTCGTGGATCTGCGTGCGAGTGATGCTCTTCAGTGGGAGCGGCCCCCACGCGGGCAGGAGATAGCGCGCGATCTTGTTGCGGTCGTCCCGCCACCGCGTCACCCGGCCCTGCTGGAACGCCAGGTAGACCGGCACGAAGTCGGCGAACGTGAAGACGTGCGGTATCGGCTCAGGCTCAGGCGGCGGCGTGCGACGTTCGGCCGCGGGATCCTTGCCTTCGACTTCGATCGCGTGCCGCTGGTCCAGGGCGGCCGTGCGCGCCGCGGCGAGTGAGAGCGCGTCCGTGGTCCCGAGCTTCACCCACTGCGTCGGACCGCCGTGGCGATAGGTGAAATACCACGTCTTCGCGCGTGGACTGACGCGGAGCACCAGCCCGCGCACTTTCGTGTCGAAGACGTTCTCGCGCGTGGCGCTGTGAATGCCGGCGACGAACTTCGCGGTGAGGGCCTTGGTCATGGGCGGTGCCCCCGCTCCGCCACAGCCTCGTGAATGCTCATGGTGTGGAAAACTCCGGAGTGGGCTAGCGGGTGCTGGCTAGCGTCTGGCTAGCGGTGCGCTGCACCTGCCTGCAACACTGGACAACATGATACACAAGAATACTCAGGAAATCGAGGCTCGTCGAATGCGGGGTGTTGCGGCATGATGCGTTCAGGCGGACTTAAAATCCGCGGCACCTCACGGTGCGTGTGGGTTCGACCCCCACCCCCGGCACCAGTGCGAGCAACGCTCGCACTGGCTGCCGGGTCTGGCGCTCAGGCACGCCGGCCCTCGGGGCTGTCGCGCCTCGGACCGAGCGGGCACGCCCCCACCGGACCGGACGTGACTTGCCCGTGTCTTTCAATCGCACTGACCGGGAACCGCGAGCGCATTGGAGGTCAACGCTTCGAGTCCTCGCCAGACCTTGATGCGCTTGAGTCCAACCACATCGTTGCTCGGTGTGGGCGCCCTGAGCGACAATGTCCACGACAGGTGTCCCGGCATCGGCCATGCCGACAACCGCTGACCCATCGATTCGTGAGTTGCGCCCGTCAGCGCGGGATGCCTGCCAGGGCCTGCGCGATGTCCTTCTGCGACGGGTCGATGCGCAGTGACTGCCGCAGGGCCGTGCTGGCGCCGGCCTTGTCGCCCATCGAGAGGCGCGTCAGTCCCAGCCCGTTCAGCGCCATGGTCGATTTCGGGTCCGCGGCGATGGCGCGCTCGAAGTACGGCAGCGCCTCCTGCTGTTGTCCGCTCGACACCAGGGCGCCAGCCAGGTACAGCAAGGCGTCGGCGTTCGTCGGATCGTGCTGCACGGCGTCGCGGAACAGGCGCATCGCCTCGTCCGGCCGGCCGCCGCGCATGCGGACGACACCGAGCTTGGTCATCGCCGGCACGTCCTGCGGATCGAGATCGAGGATGCGCGCATAGCGGCCGCCTGCCCCGTCCACGTCGCCCTTCAGGAGCGCGAGGTCCCCGAGGCGGCGGAGCGCCTCGATCTGATCGGGCGCAATCTCGAGCACCCGATTCAGCGTGATCGCCGCCCGGTCGTACTGTCCCTCCGCAATCTGGAGCTCCGCCAGCGAGAGCAGCGGCTGCGGCGACCTGGGGTTCAGCGCAATGGCCCCACCGAGCACGTGGGCGGCCTCGGCGCGCTGGCCGGCCAGGCGCAGATTGTCGCCGAGCATCACGGCGTCGTCCGGCGTGAAATGCCCGCTCCGCTCCACATAGCGCAGATCCGCAATGGCGAGCGCGTACCGGCCCGAGGCTTCGTAGGCTGATGCGCGTGTGCGGCGCGCCATCAGGAGCGTCGGATCCTCCGCAAGGACCGACGTCAGCTCCCGGATCGCGAGGTCGGGCTGGGTGCGCGTGGCCGACATCGCGCGATTCAGCCGCGGCAGGAACCGGATCGCGTCCTTCGGATCCCGCAAGGAGCCGCCGGCCGGGTCCGCGGCCTGGCCACCGCTCACATAGCCCAGCGACCGCAGCCGCTCGACGGTCTGGGCGTCGGCCGGGGCGGCGGTCGCGTCCCTGGGCGGCACCTGGTTGGCCAGCGCCCGCAGCCGCCGGCGGAAGTCGTCGGCGCGCTCCGCGTGTTGGACGAACTGGTTGTTCCGCTCGGAGGCATCGTGCTCGAGGTCGTAGAGCTCGGGATTCGGTGCGTCGATGAACTTGTAGTGCGCGGTGCGCCACCCGTAGAGCGGCGCCCAGCCCAGCTCCAGTTGTGTGTACAGAGATTCGGCGTAGGACGGCGCATCGGGCATCTCGCGCCCATCCGCGGCCGGCCGCATCGAGCGTCCCTCGAGGCCATCGGGCAGGGCTACGCCTGCGTAGTCGAGCAGCGTGGGCAGCACGTCGATCGACCGCGCCACCGTGCGGGCGACGCGGCCGGCGGCAACGCCAGGGCCCGCCATGATCCACGGCACCCTCAGCGTGGCGTCGTAGATGAACACGCCGTGCGTCGCCTCTCCGTGCTCTCCGAGGCTCTCGCCGTGATCCGAGGTCACGAGCACGACCGTGTCATCGAGTGCGCCGGCGTCCTGAATCGTCTTCAGCAGGCGAGCCAGCTGACGGTCCACGAACGCAATCTCGCCGTCGTAGGGCGATGCGGAGAAGCGCGACGCGAGATCGGCCGGCGGCTCGTACGGCGCATGGGGGTCGTAGTAGTGCACCCACAGAAACCACGGCGACGCTCCGTCGCCCGAGCGCATCGAGGAGAGCCATCGCAGCGCCACGTCCGTCGTCGCGTCCGCGCGGCGTTCCACGTAGGGCGTCCGCCGCGGATCGTTGCCGCGGGGCAGGTGGTCGTCGTACCGCTCGAATCCCCGGTCGAACCCGAAACGCCGATCGAGCGGGAACCCCGAGACGAAGGCGCCCGTCCGATACCCCGCCTGGTGAAAGTCCTCGGCGGCGGTCTTCAGCGATGGAGCGAGCACGAACCCGCCGTTGTTGTGAAAGCCATGGGCCGCGGGGGTGTGGCCCGTGAGGATCGACGCATGCGACGGGCCCGTCAGCGGGACGTGGGACACGGCGGTCTCGAACCGGACGCCGCGCCGCGCGAGGCCGTCGAGCGTGGGGGTCGAGGCGCCGGCGTCGCCGTACGCGCCGACGTGATCGGCACGCAGGGTGTCGATTGTGACCAGCAGGACGTTCGGCGTGCGGGCCGATCCGGATGCCGGCGTGGGTGCCGGGCCCGGGGGCGATGGCCGGCATCCCGCCAGCGCCACCACCCACCCCAGAAAGATGACTCGAAGAAGGAACCGCACAGATCTAGAAGCGTATTGGGACAAAGAGCCGCGCTCAAGCCTTGAAATCGCGCCGAATCATGGTTGACAAGAGGCGAACGAAAGGTATAGAAAGCTCAATCGCTGTCGTTTTCTTCCGATCGTGGCCGCACGTCCGACCGGAGGGTCGCCGCGCGACAGGTTCCTCGTGCACCACCATGGCGGAGTACCAGGAGTACCAGGAGGGAAGATGCGAATGAGGCCCGTCGTCCTCTCGCTGGTGATAGCACTGGCCTGCACGGCGTCGTTGGGCGCCCAGTCGTTCCTCGGCGGAATCCGGGGAACGGTCGTCGATTCCCAGGGCGGCGTCGTGAAAGGCGCGGCGGTCCTGATCACCGATGAGGCGACCCACACGCCTCGCAGCGTCGATACCGATGCGAATGGGCGGTATGAGGCCCCGAACCTCAAGCCGGGCATGTACCGCGTCGAGGTCGTCACGCCGAATTTCAAGAAGTTCGAGCAGACCAACGTGCTGGTCCGCGCGTCGCAGACGGCGCTCGTGGATGTCACGCTCGAGGTCGGCGCCCTCAGTGAAACGGTCACCGTCTCGGGCGAGGCCGCCAGCAACATCACGCTGGACAGTCAGGCGATCAGCCGGGGCCTCGACGCGCAGCAGCTGCACGACCTGCCGAGAAACTCGCGGGACATCCAGTCGTTCCTGCTGCTCAACCCGAACGTGGTGGGCGGCATCGACGACATCCAGTTCCTCGGCGCGAAGAGCTACGGCGTGTCGTACATCCAGGACGGCCAGGCCTCGACCAATGCCATCTTCGGCACGGTCGGCAACTCCGCGCCGGGTCTCGACGCCGTCGAGGAAATCCAGGTCCTGTCGAACTGGTACAGCGCTGAATACGGAGGCCTCGCGGGCGTTGTCGTGACGACCAAGCGCGGTGGCCTGCAGTATCACGGCACGGGCTTCTACGACTTCAACGGCAACGGCCTGAACGCGCTCACGTACAACCAGACGCTGGCCGGCGTGGCACGAGACGATCCCAATTCGGACACGCACGAGCACCGCTGGGGATTCGGCATCGGCGGGCCGCTCTGGAGCGACAAGCTGTTCTTCTACGCCAACTACGAAGGCGCAGACGACAAGGCGATCTACGGCGGCGGGCGGTCCAGCGCCATTCCGACGCAGGCCATGCGCAACGGCGACTTCAGCGCCACGTCGATCCACCCCATCGATCCGCTGACCGGCGAGCCGTTCCCCAATCAGCAGATCCCCGCGGACCGGATCGACCCATCGGCGACGAAGGTCATGAACATGTTCTACCCGCTGCCCAACCAGGGCACGGCAGCGACCGGCTACGGCATCTTCCAGCAGTTCGTGCCGGAGACGAGGAAGCGGCAGCGCGGTGACATCCGCCTCGATGCCGAGGCGTCGAAGAACGACTCGATCTTCCTTCGCGGCAGCTATCAGCACCGCAATCCGGCCGGCATCACGTTCGAGGCGGGCAACACGCTGACGAACATGCCGATTCTGGATTCGCAACTCAACACGGGATCGGTCATCGGCGGCTGGACGAGAATCCTGGCGCCCACGATGGTCAACGAGCTCAGGTCCGGCTACAACTACGACAACTCGAAGCGGCAGAGCAATTTCATCGCGGGCGAGGTGGCGAGCGACCTCGGCCTCGAGAGCGCGCCGAGCAAGGTGAACAGCTTCGGCTTCCCGTCATTCCAGTTCACCGCCGGAACGTTCCGGCCGCTGAACATCGCCGACGCGTCACGCAACGTCAACCGCACCCTGCGCCAGAACGCGTTTTCGCTCAGCGACAACCTGAGCTGGATCAAGGGCGCCCACTCGCTGAAGTTCGGCGGGCTCTACACGCGCAACATGGCGCGCGACGGCTTCGGGATTGGCGTCAACAACCGGGGCCTGTATCGCTTCAACGGCGCGCAGACCGGCAACGCCTTCACCGACTTCCTGCTCGGCCAGCCGCTCGATGCGCGCGATCAGGTGACGGCCCGCGGTCCGCTCCAGGGGTACTCCAGCGACTTTGCCGCCTACGGTCAGGACGACTGGAAGGTGAGCAAGAACCTCACGGTGTTCCTTGGCCTGCGGTACGAGGTCGTCGGCATCTGGCACGAGGACAGCGGCTTGGTCGCCAACTTCATCGTCCAGGACGGCGGCCATCACGTGGTGCCGAGCGCCGACGTCGCGGCGAAGCTGCCACCGGGTCTGATCGAGCTCAACCGGACGCTCCTCGCCTCCGACGCGGGCCTCCCCGACACGCTGCTCAACGTGGACAAGAACAACTTCAGTCCGCGCCTCGGCTTCGCGTGGCGCCTGGGCGAGAGCAACAAGACCGCGCTGCGAGGGGGCTTCGGTCTCTTCCATCCGACCGTTGCGGTGCAGGGCATTCGCGACCTGCTGGCGACCAACGAGTTCCGCTACACGACGGCCTGGCGTGGGGGAGGCCTGCAGCACGCGTTCTCGCAGGGCACGCCGTTCACGGACCCGGCGGCGTTCGGCAACCAGGGCATCGACCCCAATCTCGAGGCGCCGGACATTTACCAGTACAACGTGACGCTCGAGCGGGAGTTCGCCGGCATGGGGCTGCGCGCCAGCTACATCGGCTCGACGATGCGCAAGCTGCTGGTCGATCGCGACTACAACACGATGCCGGTCAGCACCACGCCCTTCGCCAACGACAACCCGGACGACCTCGCGCGGCTGCCGTTCGCCCCCTACGGCCTGTACATGGACATCGTGCAGAACAGCGGCAGCGGGCAGTACCACAGCGGGCAGTTCGAGGCGACGCGGCGCTGGAAGAACGGGCTGGCCTTCGACGTGGCGTACACGCTGGCGCACTCCGACACCAACGCGCCGGATACGGGCAACAGCACCATCGGTCCGGTGCAGTTCGATCCGTACGACATCGAGAAGGATCGCGGCCCCGATCCGAACGTGGTCACGCATCGGGTGGTGGCGAATGCGACCTGGGACATCCCGTTCGGCCACGGGCGCAAACACGGCGCCGACGTGCCGGGCTGGACCGACGCGCTGTTCGGCGGCTGGACCGTCTCGACCATCGTGCAGGCGCGCAGCGGCCAGCACCTGACGCCGTTCTTCAGCAACTACTACACGACGAGCCCGTGGAACACCGGCAAGCCGCTCGACGGGCTGGGCAATGTCTTCTGCTGCGCGTGGCGGCCCGACCAGATCAAGGACCCCAACGTGGGCGGCTCCCGTGACGCCTTCTTCGACGTGAGCGCGTACGCGGTTCCGGCCGAGGGTAAGCTCGGCAACGCGAAGAAGGGCAGCCTGGACGGCCCCGGCACGTGGGTTGTCAACTTTGCCTTCTACAAGGACGTCTTCAGGCGCGACGACTTCCGCCTGCAGTTCACGACCCTGCTGGACAACGCGTTCAACCACCCGCAGTTCTTCCCCGGTTACGGCACGGGCTTCGCCCAACTGGACGACGCCTTGTTCAACGGCGACCCGGCCAACGGATCGACCGCGGTGCTGGGCAGCGATGCCATAGCCAACGTGGAGGGGTTCGCGCCGGGACGAGTCATACGACTGGGGATACGAGCCACGTTCTGACGGGGCGCGGCAGGGCCGCGCCCGCGAGCCGGCGCATCACCGACGGGCGGGGCCGCAACCAGCGGTCGTGCCCGTCCTGTGCCGCCATGCCGAAGCTGCTCGTCGAAGAACGGCGCCGACGGATTCTCGAGGTGCTCGACGCTCATGAGCGGGCGACCGTCGAGGGCCTCGCCGGTCGGTTCGACGTGTCAACGGTCACGATCCGCGGCGATCTCGACGAGCTTGCCAGGCGCGGCCGGCTCGTGCGCTCGCACGGCGGGGCGATCAAGTGCCTGGACCAGATCGACCTCCGGCTCTCGGTGAAGGAAACACTGCACCAGCACGAGAAGGCGCGGATTGCCACCGCGGCGGTGCAGCTCGTCGGCGAGCACGACACGATCATCCTCGATTCGGGTACCACGACGGCCGAGATCGCGCGGCTTCTCAAGCACCGGCCCCCGCGCGCCATCACCGTGATCACGAACGGCCTGAACATCGCCATGCAGCTCGCCGGCCTGCCCCAGGTGCGCGTGATCATGATCGGCGGGCTGCTGCGGGAAATGTCCTACTCCACGGTCGGCCCACAGGCCGAGCAGGTGCTCAGCGGCCTCACCGCCGATCACCTGTTTCTCGGCGTCGACGGCCTGGATCCGGCGATCGGCCTGACCACGCCCGACGTCCTCGAGGCGCAGCTGAACACGCTGATGATTCGGGTGTCCCGTGAGGTCACCGTGGTCGCCGACTCGAGCAAGTTCGGCCGCCGGAGCCTCTCCGTCATCGCGGGGCTGGACGACGTGGACCGCCTGATCACGGACCGCCGCGCCGACCCCGCATTCGTCGGTGCCGTGCGGGCGCACGATGTCGACGTCACGCTCGTCTAGCCAATTCCTAGCCGGTTCGACCCGGCGTCCGTCTCGTCACTCCACCAGCGGTCCCAGGCGATCGAGCCCGCCGACGCGGTACCACCGATAGCAGTACCGGCGGCAGTTCGAGGACGTGCCGACCGTGCTCGGCGGTGCTGTGCTCGTCCGACAGCAGGTCGACGAGCGTGCCGGATCCGACGTCGCGCTGAGCGACGGTCAGCGCCCGCGGGTGCTCGCCAAAGTTGTGGACCGTCAGCATCGCGCGGCCGTGGAAGTCGTATCGCATGACCAGCACGTCATCCGCGTCGCTGCCGAGGAGCCGCCATTCTCCCCAGCTGATCTCGGGGCATTCCTTCCTGATGCGGATGACCCGGGTCATCCAGTTGAGCAGCGACGTCGGATCGCGTCGCTGCGCCGCGACGTTCACCCGGCGGTAGCCGTAAATCGGGTCGTCGATCACCGGCCGCACCGGCCGCCTGGCGAGCGTGAAGCCGCCGCGGACCTGATCGGACCACTGCATGGGCGTACGGGCGCACTCCCGCTCGGGGAGATCGAGGTCGTCGCCGAGGCCAATCTCGTCGCCGTACTGCAGCATGGGGGTGCCGGGCAGGGCGAAGAGCATGCTGAACGCCAGTTCCAGCCGGCGCCGGTCGTTGTTGAGCATCGGCGCGAGCCGACGGCGGATGCCGCGGCCGTAGAGCTGCATGGTCGGCTCGGGCCCGAACGCGGCGAAAGTCTTCTGACGCTGCGTCTCGGTGAGGCGGCCCAGGTCGAGTTCGTCGTGGCTGCGCAGGAAGTTGACCCATTGTGCGGCCCCGGGGATGTCGCGCGTGTCCTCGAGCGCCTTGACAAGCGGGCGGAGGTCTCCGGTCGCCATCGCGTAGAAGAGTCGCTGATTGACCGGAAAGTTGAGCATCATCTGCAGCCGATCGCCGCGTTCGCCGAAGTAGTCGAGGCTCTCACGGGGCGGCACGTTCGCTTCGGCGAGCAGGATCGCGTCCCGGCGGCGCCACTGGAGGAAATCACGCATCTCGTGCAGCAGCTCGTAGTCCTTCGTCGGCTTCACGCCGGCGCCCTTGCGCGAGATCAGGAACGGCACGGCGTCCATCCGGAACCCCGAGACGCCGAGCTGCAGCCAGTAGCCCATGATGCGCTGGATCTCCTCGCGCACCCGCGGGTTGTGCGTGTCGAGGTCGGGCTGGAACTCGTAGAAGCGGTGAAAGTAGTACGCTCTGGCTTCCGCGTCGCGCGTCCACGTGGCCTTCTGTACCCCCGGAAACACCATCCCCTCGTCGTAGTGCTTCGGCCGGCGCTTCGACCAGAGGTACCAGTCGCGATACTCGGACGACTCCGATCGGCGGGCGTCCTGGAACCACGGGTGGCTGGACGAGGTGTGGTTGACGACCAGGTCCACGATCACGCGCAATCCGAGCTGCTGCGCGTAGTTCATGAACGCGACGAACTCTCCCGCCGTGCCGTATTTCGGATCCACGCCGTAGAAGTCGCTGACGTCGTAGCCGTTGTCCTTGTTGGGTGAGGGGTAGAACGGCTGCAGCCAGAGGCAGGTCACGCCGAGGCCCGCGAGGTAGTCGAGTCTGTCGGTCAGCCCCTTGAAGTCCCCCACGCCGTCGCCGCTGCCGTCGAGGTACTTCTCGACGGCGAGGCAGTAGATGACGGCGTTCTTGTACCAGAGGTCGTGAATGCTCATCGATCGCTCCGTCCGGCGTCGACCGGGGTCGGGCGGGGTGCGGTGCGCACCAGCGCACGCAACAGTTCCGCCACGCCCCAGGCCTGCGCGAAGCAGCCACGCGGCGAGAACGGCGGGGCGCCGTCGAAGATCTCCCCGACGGATCCGATGCAGCCCTCGTCGAGCTGATCGAGCATCGGCTCGAGGACGCCGCGCGCCGCCGCCCGGCCTTCCGGGTGCAGCGCCAGCCAGGCATCCACGTACGGGCCGATCAACCACGACCAGACCGTACCCTGATGATAGGCCGCGTCGCGGTCGCGCAGGCGGCCAACACAGTGCGGCTTGTAGTCGGGATGGTCCGGGGCAAGCGACCTGAGCCCCCGCGGCGTCAGCAGCCGGTTGGAGACGACGTCGAGCACCGCCGCCCATCTGGACTCGTCCAGCACGGGGTGTGGCAGCGAGAGGGCCAGCACCTGGTTCGGCCGGCACGCCGGATCGTCCCCGCCCTCGCCGTCGACCACGTCGAAAAGGTGGCCGAGATTGTCGCTCCAGAACCGGGCGTTGAACGACGCGCGCGCGCGGAGGGCCAGCGCTCGCGTGCGGTCCGCATCCGCCTGCCGGCCGCATTGGCCGAGCCACCCCTCGAGCAGGCGCAGGGCGTTGTACCAGAGTGCGTTGATCTCGACGGCCTTGCCGCGTCGCGGCGTGACGACCCAGTCGTCCACCTTGGCATCCATCCAGGTGAGCTGGTAGCCGGGCGCGCCCTGCCGCAGCAGGCCGTCGTCGTCCACCCGGATGCCGAACCGCGTGCCCGAGACGTGATGCGAGACGATGTCCTCGAGCAGTGGCACGAGCCCGTCGGCGAGCGAGCGGTCGCCGGTCCACGCCTCGTAGCGCGCGATGGCGTGGAAGAACCACAGCGTGGCATCCGCCGTGTGGTACAGCCCCTCGTGTTCCCCCTCCGGAAAGAGGTTGGGGATCAGCCCGTCGCGGACGTGGTGCGAGAACGTGAGCAGGATCTGGCGCGCCGCGTCGTGCCGACCCGTCACCAGAGTCAGTCCCTCGAGGCTGATCATCGTGTCGCGCCCCCAATCGGTGAACCAGGGATAGCCCGCGATGACCGTCCGGCCGCGTCGGCCCCGCCCCGCCACATCTTCGGGGCGGGTCACGGGATCGATGATGAACTGGTCCGCGGCCAGAACCAGCTCGCCTGGCGCGCCGCCGCGGGCGGCCGCGTCCGCGGCGCCGAGCAGCCCGTCGCGCCGCCGGCGCTCTTCCCGGTCGGCGTCGCCGGCCGACGTGGCCCCGATCGACTCCCACGGCTCGGTCGACGCCGTCAGGGCGACCCGGCCATCCGTGGTCAGGTCGGCGCCGAAGTATCCAGGGCTCTCGAGCACGCCCACGTGGTCGTAGCCGCGGCGCGCCTCGACCTCGTACTGGACGCCCCTGACGGTGGCGGCGTCCCGCGTGAACGTCGCACCGGGGACGGCCAGACGCAGCGTTGGCATGCCGGCGTTGCCGCGAATCTCGGCGGTGCCCTCGCCGGCCGTGACCTCGTACCGTTGTGCCGCCGCTTCGTCCAGCGGCGCATTGTGCCGCCGGAACGCCACCAGCGGACGCAGGCTGAGTCGAACTGGTCCATCGCCAGACACGAGGCGGTAGATGACGTGGACGGTGTTCCGGCCATGCGGCATCACGACCGCGCGTTCGATCACCGCCTGCGGCAGCCTGTAGGTCCAGACGGGGAGACCGGACTCGAGCCTGAACCCGGAGAGACACTGGCTGCCGTCCGCCTGGCGCAGCTCGCCGTCCAGGATGTGCGCGTTGAGCCAGACGGTGGCATCGTTGGCGAAGCGCACCTCCTCGGCCAGGTAGTCGAGGAGCATCACACGCCCGAGCGGCCCCGGATGGGCAGCCACCAGGAAGCCGTGGAAGCGGCGCGTGATGGCGCCGATTACCGTGCCGCAGGCATACCCGCCCAGACCGTTCGTGACGAGCCACTCGGACCCCGTGTCCGGGCCCGTTGCGTCGCCGTCGCGATCGAGGCGACGCAGCAGGGCCTGCGGAGCGGTTGGAGATCGGTGCGGCTGTGCCGGTCCTCCAGGGCTCATCCTCCCGATGTTCTCACGAGGACGCCGTCGTGCAGGTCGGCGTGGTGGCCGGCGCGATCAGGTCGTCCGGCCTGACGGTCAGCGCGTCGGAGCGCACGTAAGGCAGGATCGGATCGTGCAACGGCGACGGACGGATGGGGGCGGGGATCGGGAGGACGGCAGACAATCGGCAGGCAATCTACAACAGGAGCGCGCCGAACGTGAATTGGAGAGACCTCCCGACGCTATAATCCCGCGCCATGTACCTCGTGCGGCCCGCCTGCGTGCTGCGTAACTGGCGGCAGGACGATGCGCCGGCGCTGGCCAGGAACGCGGACAATCCGCGCATCTGGGCGAACCTGCGCGACCGCTTTCCGTCGCCCTACACGCTCGAGGACGCCGAGAGCTGGGTACGGCACGCGGTGCGCGCCCTGCCCGCGACGGACTTCTGCCTCGAGGTCGATGGCGAGGCCGCGGGCGGCATCGGCGTCGTCCTCCGGGAAGATGTGGAGCGCGTGTCGGCCGAGCTCGGGTTCTGGCTCGGCGAGCCCTACTGGGGCCGCGGCATCATGACCGAGGCGGTCTCGGCGTTCGTGCCGTGGGCGTTCGAGCGCTTCGGCCTGTCGCGGATCTACGCGCAGGTGTTCGCGTTCAACGTGGCGTCGGCCAGGGTGCTCGAGAAGGCGGGCTTCGTGCTGGAGGCGACGCTGCGCCGCTCGGCCATCAAGCGGGATGCCATCACGGACCAGTGGCAGTTCGCACGCATCCGTGAGCCATGACGCAGATTGGCAGGCCTGAAGGCCTGCGCTACATGTGAGCGCGCGACGTATGTAGCGCAGACCTTCAGGTCTGCCTGCGCAGGTTGGCAGGCCGCGAGGCGCGCGACGACGCGCACGTGCGCTCCGGAAATATCGGTCAGGGGGCCGGCTGCCGGTCCAGGTAGGCGAGCCAACGGGCGGCGATTGAGGGCACCTCGACGCCGCCGGCCGTGAGACGCGCGACGAGATCGCGCAGCGCCGAGGCGGCGCCGGCGTCCTGCTGCCGCGCCACCCGCGCGACGGCGAGCTGCACCGCAAGCGCCCCGATCTGCGGATTGATGCCCTGGCCCTCGAGGCTCGGCCCGAGGCCGGCCAGCGCTTCGTCGATGTGGCCGTTGGCTGCCCGCGCGATGGCTCCCTGGATCCGGAACGCCTCGTCGTCGGGCCAGCGCGCCGCAGCCTCTTCGAGCAGCTCCGACGCCTCGTCCGCATTGCCCAGCCGCAGGTCGGCATCGGCAATCACGCGATAGACGTCCGGCGGCGGCGAGTCGGCGATGAGCGCTGTCTGCCAGGCCGCAACGGCTTCGCGGGTCTTCCCGCCGGCCGCATAGCAGGCGCCGAGGTAGAACACCCCGGACAGGAAGTCCGACGATCCGCGGATCGCGGCGCGGAAGTGCCCGGCCGCCTCCTCGATCCTGCCGGCGCGATAGGACGCCAGGCCTCGCAGGAACGATGTCAGGAGCGACTCGGTCCCGCTGCGCGACAGGCGGGCCAGACCATCGAGCCGCCCGGCCGCGACGTCGGCGACAAGTGCGTGCGCGGCATCGCCAGACCTGCCGCCGTCCAGCGCCGCCGCGCTCGTGACGGCCGGGCCGAGCAGAGCGGGCGTCAGCACATCGTTCCGATCGAACGCGCCGACCCGGGCTTCGAGGTCGGCCTTGAATACGTCATCGGCCGGCACCGGCTCGAGGATACGGAACTGACGCGTGCGCTCGGCCGTGGTGGCGCCGAGCGTGACCGTCGCGCGCGCGACGTATGTGCCCGGAGGAAGCAGACCGAGCGGCAGCGTCGTCCCGGCGACGTATCGGCCCTTCTCTCCGCGTTGACTGACCGGGGCATCGGCGGCCGCCAGCGTCGGGCCGTTGTCCTGGTCCGTCACGGCAACACGCACCCGGGGCGCCGCCGCGCCCGTCGCGCCATACAGCTCGAGGTATGCGTCGAGTGGCGCGGCCCTTGCGCCCGGCGCCGCCGTGAGGCGCATCGCGGGCGCCGACTCGGAGACGGGCGGCGCGAGGACGAGGTCGGCCACCTGCAGCCCGCCGTTGCCCTTCACAGAGGCCTCGAAGGAGTGCTCCACGCTGCCTGTCCGGCCCTGCGCATCCACGACGGCGAGCTTCAGCCGGTACGCGCCGGGCGGCAGGTCGATGGCGACGGTCGCGTGCACCGGGCCCGGCGCCGTCTGATCCATCAGCTCGGCCTTCGTGGTGTGCACCGCGCTGGCGACGGCCTTGCCCTCGGCGGATCGCACGGTGTAGCCGAGCGTCGCATCGAGCGGCGCCGACTCGGAGCGGCCGATGTCCGACGCGACGATCACGCGCACCTTGTCGCCACCCGGCGCCAGCAGGTTGTAGGTCGCCACCGCCAGCGGAAGGCCGCTGGCGGGAATGGGCGCCTGCAGCACGCGCACGACTTCTTCCTCGGGCGTGCGCGGGCGCGCGGCTGCGGCGGCAGGGGTCGGCACCACGAAGTCGCGGCGGGCGCGCACGGTGCCGGTGCGCCCCTTGAGCGTCACCGTGATCCGGTGCGTCCTGCCGTCGCGATCCGAGGGATCGGCATCCGCGCTCAGCAGGTAGTACGCCGACATCTCGCGGGCGATCCTCGCGAAGGCGTCCTCGCCGGTGCCGCTGCTCGAGAACACCGCGCCGCGCGTCACGCCCGCCATCATCTCGAGGCCGTGCCGCGCGATCGCCCGATCCGCCGTCTGGGTCGGCGATCGCAGCGCATGCGACGCGTCCACGCCGGCCGTCGGGTTGTCGAGGTGGACGACATAGACGGTGGCATGCGCGGCCGCCGCGGCCGCCGACAGCGTGCCGAGGGCCACCTCCGCGAACGGCAGCGGCACGCCGCCCGACACCCAGATCAGGATCTTCGGCGCGTCCACCTTCTGCAGCGAGACGAGCAGGGCTTGAAAGGTCTGGAGGGCGCGCTGGCTGCGGATCCGGTACGTCGTGGCCAGGGTGTGCGCCTCCTCTTCGACCAGGCGCGGGCAGACCGGGTTCTCTTCGCGCGTCCGCTGGCACTCGCGCTCCACCACCCTCGAGAGCGCGAAGGTGTTGCCGTCTTCGATGTCGAACGCCTCGGAGAGGCCGATTGCGTGAGCGTGCGGGAACTCGCCCGCACCGCGGCCGACGACATGGGCCAGGGCGTCACGTACCGGAGCGCGGTCCGGCGAGAAGGGGATGTTCGCTCCCGCCGGGAACGCGACGAGACCGACCTGATCGGTCGGCGCCAGAGCGTCGACGAAACCGGCCGCCGCGCGCGCCAGCTCGCGGCCACCGCCGGCGGCGATGCCGTCGAGGTCGAAGGCCAGCAGAACCAGCCGTCCTCCGGCTGTCGATTCGTTGCTGCTGAACGTGGTGCCGGTCGGGCCGGCAGCCGCGCCGGAGGGTGCCGGGGCGTCGCTCGTGCGCAGGAACTCGGCCGAGACCACGGGGCGTGGCTTGCCGTCCACCGTGAGCACGAAATCGTCCGCCGTGAGGCCGCTCACGACGTCCCCCGTGTCGCCCACGACCGTGACATCGATCGCGATCCGATCCGTGGACGCGCGGAACGTGGGCTGCGGCGGCGCCTGGACCGCGGGCACGCCCGGCGCCTGCGCGCCCTCGCCGTGCAGCATCGGGAAGCCGCACAGCAGGCTGGCAGCGATCAGGGTCCGGACGCGGCGGTTGCTCGTCATCGGCATCACTTGCGTCCGCCTGGGGCCCGATACCCCTGGCGATGGCGGACGTGATACCGCCCGTCGCTCAACTCGACGCGAATCTTCCGCCACGATCCGTCGCGCTTCTCGTTCGATGATGCGTAGGAGAGCAGGTACTGGTTCGACAGCTCTTCGACGATGCTCCCGAAGACCCGGTCGAGCTCCCGCGCATCGTCGATCAGGAACGGCCGGCCGCCGCTGAGATCCGACATGTGCTCCAGGATCGAGGCCAGGGTGTGATCGCGCACGCTGCGGCCGAGGCCAATGGTGTAGATCGTGGCATCGCTCGTCTCGAGCCGTGCCTCCACGCGCTTCATGGACGCGGCGCTGTTCTGGTCCTCGCCGTCGGTGAAGACCACGACCGCGCGGCGCCCGGGCTGCTTTCCGACGGCGTTGAGCGAGGTGAGGATCGCGTCGTAGAGCGCCGTGCCGCCCCAGGGCTGCAGGCGGTCCACGGCCCTGAGCCGTGTAGCCGGATCGGTCGAGCGCCGGGCCAGGGTGAAGATGTTGTCGTTGAAGGCGACCAGCGTGACCTGGTCGGTCGGTCGCACGGCGCTCAGAAACGCCCGCACCGCCGCCTTGAGCGTCGTCATGGCGCCGCGCATGCTGTCGCTCACGTCCACCGCGACGACGAGCTCGAGCGGCGTGTTCTCCCCCGAGAAGGCGGTCAGGCGCTGCGGCACGCCGTCTTCCTTCACGCGGAACTGGTCACGCGTGAGCGCCTTGACGAAATGGCCGCTGTCGTCCGTGACAGTGGCCGTCACCTGCACGACCTCCACGTCCACGGTCTCCGCATATCCTGCATTCCGCGTGCGGACGGTCACGACGACGCGCCGGCCGCCGGCCAGGGTCGCGACCACGCGAATGACGTGGTCGCGGATGCCGGCTCCGGCGTCCCACGGACACACCCAGGGCCGCGCCACGACGGTGCACACGCTGCGGCCGTCGGCGAAGAAGGTCATCTGACGGACGTCGATCCCTCCGGCGACGCGCGCTTCGAGGGTAATCGGGCCGCTCACGTAGGAGCCATCGGCGGGGCTCGCGATCGCGATCGGCGCGTCGGCCGGCTGCGCGCGCGCGCGCCCGGAAGCGAGCAGGAGCAGGAGCAGGGCAGCCCCGAACGAGCCGGCAGCGCGCGATCGCGTCATGAGTGGCAGAAGCCTCGAGTCATCGCCCGGCGGCTGGCACGAGCGGACCGCCGGCCGTGAGCGCTGAAACGTAGTCGATCATACGGTCACCGGCAAGACTTCCTGCCTGGGCCGACAGCGTGCGCCAGTCGTCAGGGTAGACCGGCCGCGCGCGATCCAGATAGTCCTGGAGGGCAGCGGCGAGGACGCCCCGGGCCAGGCTCGGCGGCAGATCGAGGGCCGCCAGGTGCTCGAGGACCGTGAGCTCGAGATCGTAGAGGCGCGCCGTGAGGATGCCCGTGCCGGGCTGCCCGATGTAGCGGTGAGGCGCCGGCGGGTCGGGAAGGGCGGCGCAGAGGCAGCCGGTGCCGGCGAGCGTGGCGGGCCCCCAGCCCGCCGGCGCCGCCTCCGCGCCACGGCCGACCTCCACCAGCTCCGAGAGCAGGAGGAGCCGCGGCGCTTCATCCGGTACGTGCGCGACGGTCCACTCGAGCGCCTGCCGGCGCCGGCTGTCGAGGTCGAGGCGGGCTGCCAGCGAGGGAAGCGTGGAAGGATTCGAGGCCGCGTCACGCAGGGCCTGACGGCCGATCGCGAGCCAGCGGAGCAGGCGCGCGGGACCGTCGTCGCCGGTCGTGGGGCGCGGCATGAGCACCAGCGATGCGATGAACGCGCGACGGTCCCCCTCGTTCAGCGTCGGGCGCCCGTCGGGCATGTCGAGGCTCGTGCGCCGAAGGGCCAGGCGGCCCAGGCCGACGTCCAGCGCGAGCAGCGCACCGCGGATATGCCAGGGCTCGCCCGCACCCGAGGCTTCCACCGGCAGAGCCCAGCGCACCGAGCGCCGCTCGGCTGGACTGCCGTCGCTGCGCCCGAAGTCGTGCCGTCGCGCCACGTTGCCGCCGAGGAACGCCTGGCCATCCGGATCGCCCAGCCACAAGGCATACGTGATCGAGGTGAGCGCGTCGGCCAGCAGCGCGTTCTCGGATGGCGCCAGCTTCGCGGCGATCCCCTGGCCCCGGCGGGCGGACGGCCGACCGCCGCGATCGGTATCGCGAATGGCGTCCTCGATCTGGCGCCCGGTCTCCGGCAGCGGCCCGAGCCGGTCCTCGCCCGTCCTGTCGCGCGGCACGAGCGCGGCGCGGACGGCGTCGAGCTCCTGCCGGGCCTCGGACCACGCGGCGTCGTCGGCGCGGCCCCCCAGCGTGCTCATGGCCCGGGCGAGCTGCAGAGCCGTGTCGAGCGTATTGCCGCCCTGCCTCGTGCGCACGTCCGCCAGTCGCGCCACCTCGGCGGCTGCCGGATCGACACGGTAAGAATTGTCCTCCCAGCGGACGGTCGCCGCGTCCCGCGTTCCCGGCGGGGTAGTGACCCCGGCCAAGCCGTCGAGCAGCCGCGATTCCGCATCACCATCGGTCAGCGCCGTACCGCGTCCCAGCGCGGGCAGGAGATCGCCGCTGATCCAGGCCGCCACGTGGCTGCCGAGCGAACGGTCCGTGACATCGAGCGCGCCCAGGCGGGCCAGCAGGCGCGTCGCAGTGGCCGGGTCGACGGCGCCGACCAGGCGCGCCCGATCGACGAAGGCCACGGGCGCCTGCAGGAGCGCGAGCGCCGCGTCCAGGTCGTCGTCCATCCCGTAGTGATCGTCGATCTGCCGCGCGCTGTTCACCAGGGCCGTCCAGACCGCGAGGTCGGAGATGCCGAGGCGTTCGAGCGTGAGCACGAGCGCGGGATAGCGCCGGAAGGCGTGGCCCAGGTACACGCGGTCCGCGGCGGTGGCCGCCGGCAGCAGCCCTTCGAGGCGGTTCAGGAACGAGACGAGCGCGATGAGGTCTCGGCGTTCGGTCAGTGCGGCGGCGGCGAACTGCGCGACGACCCGCGAGGCGTCCGCGGGCTCGGTGTCGTCGAGGTCGCTCCACGCGGCCGCGCCCTTTGCGGGCACCGTATCGTCCGTGAGCAGGGCGCGCCAGAACCCGTCGCTCCCGGCGAGCCGCCCGGGGCCGCTGACGGGCAGCACGGCCAGGTAGGCCGCCAGGTCGTATGACACTCGCTGAAAGACGAGGTCGGACAGGTTGCGGAGCCCGTCGATGTCGACGAACGCGCGGTAGGCGGTTCGCGCGGCCGCGCGTCGGTCGTCGAGCGTACCCTGGGGCGGCAGGAGCAGCGCCAGGTGCGGGGAGTCGAGGGCAGCCGCCGTCTCCGCCATGTACGCCAGCCGCCCGTTGTCGCGGTCGAGCAGGGCGGGAATGGCACGCAGCGGATCTCGCAATGGCTGGCCGATCAGGTCTTCCCAGAGCGGCGCGGCCGCTGGGCCGCCGGGGAGCACCAGGGCGCCGCTCTGGACGTGCAGCGCGTGCGCGAACGCGGCGAAGGCCCCGGTGCGCGGCAGCAGGCCGCGCACGAGCGCCGGTTCCCGCGCGACGAACGCCAGGGTCTCCTGGTCCAGGCCCAACAGGCCATAGCAGAGCAGTGCCGCCTGCCGATCGGCGAGAATCGCGCCCACCAGATCGCGATCCGGAACCCTGCGCCGCAGCACGCGGCCGCGCCAGAACTCGGGATCGAGCGGCAGGGGGATCGCCTCGTCGCCGCCGGCGGGCGGCGCGGCGAAGTAGCCGGCCATCGCCACGAGCTGGGCGTTGTGGGGATCCTGCCGGTACTGAGACGCCTCGATCAGCTCGCCGAGCGTCACCGCCTTCGGCAGCGTGGGCGAGAGCCCGACGAGCGGCAGCAGCGCGGCGCGGCCGCCCACCAGCGGCACGTCGCTCCAGGTCCCGGCTGTCCGGGCGGTCGCCACACCGCCACACGCGGCGAGCGCGATCAGGAGCGCGACCCCGCCGAGCGGAACCCGGTCGCCGCGGCGTGGCCCGGTATACTCTAAGGTCGTCCTGATGCTCACTGGCCGAGGGACCGCCGGATGACCGACCTGCTATCCACGGAGCTGTTTCCGATCGACGACGCCGAGATGCTCTTCATCTCGCCGGTGATCGCCGACTGGGGGCCGGTCCACGACCGCGGCATCGAAGTCATCATCGATCTGGAAGGCACGCTCGACGCGGGCGTGTCCACCCGCCCCGGACACATGCTCTACATCTACCATCACATCTACGACGAGGAGCTGCCCGACCTGGCGCGGCTGCATGCCGTCGCCGCGCTCGGGGCCCGGCTGATTCGCGCCGGCCAGAAGGTGCTGGCGCACTGCAGCATGGGATTCAACCGCTCGGCGCTCGTCGCCGGCCTCATCCTCACCGAGCTCGGCGTGGACGGCGCCGCCGCGGTGGAGCGACTGCGGCAGCGCCGGCCTGGAGCACTGTACAACGAACGCTTCGCGGAGTACCTCGCGTCCATGCCCGCCAAGGCTGCCCCGGGTCAGCCCGGTGTCTGAGGGGGAGCGGCCGTGGGTCCATGGATCGCGGGGCGTCGGATGGCTCGGCTGGTGGAGCGGGGGCCTGCTGGTGGCGGTGATGCTCGTGGGCGCGAGCGCGACGACGGCCCAGGCGCAACTGGGGCCGCCCCTGCTGGCACCCGTCCCGCCGCTGCCGCCACGCGCAGCACTGCCGAAGCCCCCGCCGCCCCCGCCTCTCCGCTTCGAGGGTAGCGCGCAGTTCGGGTTCGTCTCGACGAGCGGCAACTCGTCGACCGAGAGCATCGGGCTGGCCGGGGAGACCTTCTATCGTCCGGGCATGTGGGAGGTCCAGGACAAGGTGGACTTCGTGCGGCTCAAGTCCGAAGGGCAGCTCAAGGCCAAGTCCCTCGCCGCGCTGTTCCGCGCGGCGCGCGGGCGTTCGCGCCGCCTCGCCGTCTACGGCCAGTACCACTTCCTGCGCGACCTGTTCGCGGGCATAGAACAGCGGCATACCGTCACCGGCGGTCTCGCGCTGAAAGCCGTGGACGCGGCGTCGCAGAAGCTGACGCTTCGGGCCGGTCTCGGTGTCGCGAGCGAACATCGCGTGGAGGATGGCCCTGCGTCGGACCCTCTGGCCGAACCCATCAGGGAGGTGGAGACGAACGCCACCGCGACGCAGACGGTCCAGTACGTGCTGCAGGTGTCGAAGACCAGCCAGGCCACCAACGACTTCCACCTCGACGAGTCGCTCGGAGCGGCGGGCGACTGGCGGCTCGGCAACGAGGCGGCGTTCTCGACGAAGATCAACAGCATCTTCAGCCTGAAGGTGTCGAACACCCTGCGATTCGTCCACGAGCCGGTGCCGGGCTTCATGCAGACCGACACGGTCACATCCATCTCGGTGGTCGCGAAATTCTGAGGAGGGCGCATGCTGAACGAGTTCAAGAAGTTCGCGATCCGCGGCAACGTCGTGGACATGGCCGTCGGGATCATCATCGGCGCGTCGTTCGGCGGGATCGTGACGTCGCTGGTCAACGACATCCTCATGCCGCCGATCGGGCTGATGCTGGGCGGCGCCGATTTCTCGAGCCTGATGCTCGTGCTGAAGCCCGGGGTGAAGGCGCCGCCGCCCTATGCCACGCCGGCCGCGGCGAAGGCCGCCGAAGCCGTGACGATGAACGTCGGCGTCTTCGTGAATGCGATCATCAGCTTCGTGATCGTCGCCTTCGCGGTGTTCCTGCTCGTACGGGCCGTGAATGCGATGCGTGAGGCGCGGGCCGTGGCGCCCGCGCCGGCCGCCCCTCCGGCGCCCACGCCCTCGGAGCGGCTGCTGACCGAGATCCGGGACCTGCTGCGCGCGCGCGGCTGAGCGTCAGCAGGCCGCGGCGGCGGCGTCGAGGAACCAGCGGACGGCCGCAGGACGCCGGGCCACCAGCGCAACCGGCAGCGTGGACGTCGGGTCGTGTCGCGCCTGCGCGAGCACGTCGGCCTTCTCCGCACCGAAGGCGACGATCCGAATCTCGGCCGCTTCCTCCAGGGTGCGCATCGTCAGCGTGACCCGGCGCGGCGGCGGCTTCGGCGCGTCGTCGATGCCGATGGCCCAGGCATCGTGCCGGGCGACGCCCGGATGGCCGGGGAACAGGGACGCCACGTGGCCGTCGGGCCCGACGCCGAGCAGCGCCACGTCGAGACGGGGCGGCGAGCCCAGGGCGTCCACCAGAATGCGCTGCCACTCCTCGGCGACGAGCTCCGGCGAGCCAAGCGCCACGGGCGGTGCGAGGATGCGGGGGCCGGGACGGGGCACGCGATCGAGCCACAGCATCCGCGCGAGCCCCAGATTGGATGCCGGGTCGGACGGATCGACGAGGCGCTCGTCCACGACCGTGACGTCCACGAGCGACCAGTCGATCGCGAAGCCCGGCAGGCGTGGGAAGACCGCCGTGGCGACCGAGCCGCCCGGCACTGCCAGCGCGAACCGCTGTCCGCGCGCGATTGCGGCACGCGCGCGGTCCGCCAGCGTCGAGGCCACCTCGGCTGCGATCTCGGCGGGCGACATGCCATCGAGTGTACCCTGTTCACGCGGTGCCGGTCGGTTCGGTGTGCTATTCTCGCCGGACGCCCGGCGGGCGTAGAGAGCGGGCAGAGGATGCGCGTAGGCGTCGGCGCGGACCACGCGGGATTCGAGCTCAAGGACAGGCTGGCCGCATGGCTCCGCGAGCACGGGCATGACGTGCTCGACTTCGGTACTCACTCCGCCGATCCGGTGGACTACCCCGACTTCGCCGAAGCCGTCGGCCGCGCGGTCCTCGACGGCCGCGTCGACCGGGGCGTGCTCGTCTGCGGCAGCGGCGTCGGCGCGTCGGTCGCCGCGAACAAGCTTCATGGCATCCGCGCCGGCCTCTGCCACGACACGTACTCGGCCGCACAGGCGGTCGAGCACGACGATGCGAACATCCTGGTGCTCGGCGCGCGAGTCATCGGAGCGTCGCTCGCCGAGACGCTGCTGGCCGCCTTCCTCGGCGCGCGATTCTCCGGGGCCGAGCGGCACGTGCGGCGGATTGCGAAGATCACGGCGCTCGAGGCGGCCTGCGGGCCGCACCGGGCCTGATGCGGGCGGAAGGAGGCGGGTTCGAAGTGAGCGGGACGTTCGACACCATTGCCGAGCCGCTGCGCGGCGAGCTGCTCGAGGCGGCGCACGCCTGGGACGCCGCCGGCAACACCGCCCGGCTGTGGCGCCGCGATGCGTCGCTCTGGACCGGTGAGGACGAGGCGAAGTGGCTCGGCTGGTTGTCGGCGCCGTCGGATTCTGGCGGCCGAGATTGCCGCCTTCCAGTCCTTCGGCGGCGAGATCCGCGGCGACGGGCTGCGCGACGTCCTCGTGCTCGGCATGGGAGGCTCCAGCCTGTGTCCCGAGGTTCTCTCGCAGACGTTCGGGCAGCTGCCCGGAGGGCCGCGGCTCGGCATCCTGGATTCGACCGATCCCGCTCAGGTCCTCGCCGTCGAGGCGCGTGTCGACCTGCGGCGAACCCTCTTCATCGTCTCGAGCAAGTCGGGATCGACCCTCGAGCCGAATATCTTCTACGCCTACTTCCATCATCGCGTGGCCGACGTCGTGGGCGCATCGGCCGCCGGCCGCCAGTTCATCGCTGTGACGGACCCGGGCTCCACGCTCGAGACGGTCGCCGCGCGCGACGGCTTCCGCCGGGTGTTTCCCGGTGTGCCGTCGATCGGTGGCCGTTACTCGGCGCTGTCGCCCTTCGGCAGCGTGCCCGCGGCGGCGATGGGCCTGGACCTGTCGCGCTGGCATGCGGGGGCGGCGGCCATGACGGCGGCGTGCGGCGCGGATCGTCCGGCCGACCTCAACCCGGGCGTCGCGCTCGGCCTGCTGCTCGGCACTTGCGCGAATCACGGCATCGACAAGCTGACGCTGATCGTCTCGCCGCGCATCCACGACCTCGGGGCCTGGCTCGAACAGCTGATTGCCGAGTCCACGGGGAAGGCGGACAAGGGCATCATCCCGGTCGACCGGGAGGAGCTCGGCCCGCCCGCGACGTACGGCGCAGACCGCCTGTTCGCGTACGTCCGGCTGACGTCGGCTCCCGATGACGTGCAGGACGCGGGCGTGGAAGCGCTGGTGACGGCCGGCCGCCACGTCGTGCGGCTGGACGTCGCGGACGCCTACGCCCTGTCGGGTGAGTTCTTCCGCTGGGAGATCGCGACGGCTGTCGCGGGCGCCGTGATGGGCATCAACCCGTTCAACCAGCCGGACGTCGAGGCGAGCAAGCTGGAGACGCGCAAGCTCACCACCGCCTACGACGCCAGCGGCCAGCTTGCCGCCGAGACGCCGGTCCTGGTGGACGAGGGGCTCGCGTTCTACACGGACGAGGTGAATCACGCGGTGCTGGCGCGCGAAGCGCGCGCGCCGTCGGCCGTGGAGTGGCTGCGGGCACACCTGTCGCGGCTGGTCGCTGGCGACTACTTCGCCGTCCTCGCCTATCTCCCGCTGACCGTCGCGCACGAGGCGGTGCTGGAGCGCCTGCGTCATCGGGCGCGCGAGGTCCGACGCGTTGCGACCTGTCTCGGCTTCGGTCCGCGTTTCCTGCACTCGACCGGCCAGGCCTACAAGGGCGGCCCGAACACCGGCGTGTTCCTCCAGATCACCTGCGACGACGCCCGCGACCTGCCCGTGCCGGGCGCCAGGTATACCTTCGGCGTGGTGAAGGCCGCGCAGGCCCGCGGCGACTTCCAGGTGCTGGTGGACCGCCGCCGCCGCGCCCTGCGCGTGCACCTCGGGGCGGACGTCGCGCAGGGCCTCGAGACGCTCGACCGGCTCGTGGCCGACGCGCTCGGCTGAGCCGCACGCGCCGGCGCCGTGTTTCTCACGGGGATCTGTGATGCAGATTGGGATGGTCGGACTCGGACGGATGGGCGGCAACATGGTGCGCCGTCTGATGCAGGACGGCCACGAGTGCGTGGTGACGGACCTCAGCCCGCACGCCGTCGCCGCGATGGCGAAGGAGGGCGCGACCGGGGCTGCCTCGCTGGACGACCTCGTCGGCGCGCTGACGCCGCCGCGCGCCGTGTGGGTGATGGTCCCCGCGGGCGCGCCGACCGAGCACACCGTCACCTCGCTCGGCTCGCTGCTCTCGCGAGGCGACGCAATCATCGACGGCGGCAACTCCTGGTTCAAGGACGACGTGCGGCGGGCGGCCGCACTCGAGCCGTCGGGCATCGACTACGTCGACGCCGGCACGAGCGGCGGCGTGTGGGGGGCCGAGCGCGGCTACTGCCTGATGATCGGCGGTCCGACATCGGCCGTGAGCCGGCTCGAGCCCATCTTCCGCACGCTGGCGCCCGGCGAGTCCGGCATCCCGCCGTCCCGCGGCCGCGAGCAGAAGACCAGCACGGCGCACCTCGGGTACCTGCACTGCGGGCCTTCGGGCGCCGGCCATTTCGTGAAGATGGTCCACAACGGCATCGAGTACGGCCTCATGCAGGCCTATGCCGAAGGCTTCGACATCATGCGACACGCCGCTGACGAGTCGCTGCCGGCAGGCCAGCGGTTCGACCTCGATCTCGCCGACGTGGCCGAAGTGTGGCGGCGTGGCAGTGTCGTGGCGTCGTGGCTGCTCGACCTGACCGCGATCGCCCTGGCGGAGGACCCGCGCCTCGACGGCTACACGGGGTTCGTCCAGGACTCCGGCGAGGGGCGCTGGACGCTGCTGGCCGCGATCGAGGAGGCCGTGCCGGCCGACGTGCTGTTCGCCTCGCTCTCCGCCCGCTTCAGGTCGCGCCAGGATCACACCTTCGGCGAGAAGCTGCTCTCGGCGATGCGCAAGCAGTTCGGCGGGCACGTCGAACCGACCGGGAAGTAGCCGGCCCGGCCAGACGCTGGCCGGCCCGCCCCGCACGCCGACGCCGCGACGAAGAACTCCAGATGAGCGACGCGATGCGCGGCTTCCTCCCGGATCCCACGCGGCAGGAGGAATGGCAGCACAAGATGCAGGCCGACGACCGGCAGTCGGCGGCCGTTGACGCGCTCTCGCCCGGCTGGTGGACGCCGAGACGCGCCATGCCGAGCGCGAGCGCGACGAGCGGCCGGCACTGCGGCGCGCCGCCTGACGGACCCCCGTGGGCCGGCCCGCTTTCCTCGAGGCACCCGGTACAATCGCCGGATGCCGACCTCGCTCTCCCGTCTGGCGCGGCTGACCCGAACGCTGGTCGACAACTCACTCCTCCTGCTCGTCGGCGCCACCATCGCGCTCGTGTGGGCCAACCTGTCGCCCGCCGGCTACGGCCATTTCGCGCACCTGCTGCACTTCGCGTTCAACGACGTGGGTATGGTGTTCTTCTTCGCGATCGCCGCCAAGGAAGTCTTCGAGGCGACCCTCCCGGGCGGTCCGCTCGCCTCGGGCCGCACGGCGGCGCTCCCGTTGGTCGCCGCCACCGGCGGCATGATCGGACCCGCCGCGATCTTCCTCGCGGTGACCGCCGCGCTCGACGCTCCCGGGCTGGCGCGGGGCTGGGCGATCCCGTGCGCCACCGACATCGCGTTCAGCGCGCTCGTCGCGCGCGCGGTCTTCGGCGCCCGACATCCGGCGGTCCCGTTCCTCCTGATGCTGGCCATCGCAGACGATGCGCTGGGCCTGCTGATCCTGGCGGTGTTCTATCCATCGGGCCCGCTGCACCTCGTCGAGGGCGTTGCCTGGATGGCGGCGGCGATCGCCGTCGCGTGGCTCCTGCGTCGGCGCCGCGTGACCGGCTTCTGGCCCTACGTGATTGCGGCAGGCGCGCTGTCGTGGACAGCGCTTTATCGAGGAGGGCTTCACCCGGCGCTGGCGCTCGTGCCGATCGTCCCCTTCATGCCGCATGCGAAGCGCGACCTGGGGCTCTTCGACCCGCGGGAGCTGCACCGCGTCGATACCCTCAACGCGTTCGAGCACTGGTGGAAGGTGCCGGTCGAGCTGATTCTCTTCGGCTTCGGTCTCGTGAACGCGGGCGTCTCGTTCGGCAGCGTCGGCCCGGGCACGTGGCTGGTGCTCGCCGCAATCGTCCTCGGCAAGCCCGTCGGCATCGGCCTGGCGACCGCCGCCGGCCGTCTGGCCTCACTCCAGCTGACCGGCGGGCTCGCCTGGCGCGACGTGCTGGTGGTGGGCCTCGTCGCCGGCATCGGATTCACGGTGGCCCTGTTTTTCGCGACGGCGGCGTTCCCGGAAGGGCCCTGGCTGGAGGAGACGAAGATGGGCGCGCTCTTCAGCTTTGCGGCAGCGGCCCTGGCGGCGGCCGCGGCGTGGGCCCTGGGGGTGGGCCGCTTTGAACGCACGGGGGCAAAGGCCCGGTAGGCCTACGCGATCGACCGCGCCTCGTCCTTGCCCAGCGCCGCCAGGGCGCGCGGATCCACGAGCAGCCGCAGCGCGTAGCCCGACGGCGTCCCGGTCGCCGGCTCGCATGGCCCGACGCGATACACGGCCGACAGAACCCGCCCTGTCTGCAGCGACGGCGGCAGACCCTCGCGCTCGCGTTCCTCACGTTCGAGCTGCAGATACACGAGACGGTAGAGCGGGATCGGCTCGGCGCTGCGGCACTCGAGATACACGCCCTCGTCGCTCACGTCGCGGGTGACGACCGATGCGAAGCGCGGAATGCCTCTGGCATCCTTCCAGGTGAGGCGCCCGGAGACGGTCACGGGCTGCCGGGGCCGTCGCCGCGGCGACCGTGACGAGGCAAATGCTGCCGACATGCTGGGGGCTGGCCGTGTATGCACGCTATGTCCTCGTGCCTTCACAGGGCTTCAAACGTCGGGCCGGGCCGCAGCCGGATCGGTTCTAGAAGTGTAAGTGGTTTAGTTTAAGTGAGATAATGACAATCGTCTCGCGACAGTGACCCCGCGAATGAGGATACTTAGTATCCAGCCAATCCATTGACTGACTACTTGGTATCCATCTGCGCGGCGACGTCCAGGCCAAGACGACGGAGCTTGAGGTACAGACCACGTCTGGTAAGCCCGAGCTGCCGGGCCGTTTCGGAGATGTTACCGTCGCAGCGATCGAGCGCATCCCGAATTAGATCGCGCTCGAGCTGCTCGACCGCCCGCGGCAGCGTGACCGACCCCGATCGCCTCGTCGGAGTGTCCAGCGGCGCGTCGCCGCGCGTGAGTGTCGACAGCTCCGGCGACAGCAGATCCGGCGTGATGGTGCCGCCCGCCGGGCTGAGCGCCACCGCCCGCTTCAGCTCGTTTCTGAGCTGACGGATGTTGCCCGGCCAGAGGTACTGGGCAAACAGGTCCAGGGCTGCGGAACTCAGCTCCACGTCGGGCTTGTTCAGCTCGTCGGAGGCCTGACGCAGAAAGAAGCTGCTCAGGTGAGGGATCTCCTCGCGCCGCTCCCGCAAGGGGGGCACGTGCAGGCGAATGACGCTGAGGCGGTAGTACAGATCCTCGCGAAACCTGCCCTCCGCGACCCGCTGTTCGAGGTCGGCGTTGGTCGCCGCCAGGACCCGCACGTCCACCTGCAGCGGTCGTGTCTCCCCGACCGGCATGATCTCGCCCTGCTCGAGGAACCGGAGCAGCTTGGGCTGCACGTCCACCGGCAGGTCGCCGATCTCGTCGAGGAAGAGGGTGCCTCCGGCGGCCGATCGCACCAGGCCTGGCTGGTCGGTCACCGCGCCGGTGAAGCTGCCGCGCCGGTGCCCGAACAGCTGGCTGTCTGCCAGATCGCGGGTGGTCGTCGTGCAGTTGTACGGCAGGAACATGCTGCCGGACCGGAGCGAGCCGGCGTGGATGGCCTGTGCGACGAGCTCCTTGCCGGTGCCGCTCTCGCCTGTGACGAGCACGGTCAGCTGGTTGCCCTGCAGCCGCTTGATCTGATCGACGAGCCGGGCCATGACGGCGCCGGCGCAGACGAACCCCGGGATGAGCGGCTCGAGCGGCCGCTCGATGGCCGACGCGTCGGCTGCCCGCGCCGGCCGCTCGCGGGCCTCGCAGAGCTCGAAGCCCTGGCGCGCCACGGCGCCAATCATGCGCAGCCGTCGCTCGACGAGGTGTCCCAGCGGCCGCGACAGCGCGATGAGCGCGACACGCGGGCCCTCGCGTGCGGCGCCCAGCGGCTCGCTGACGATGCGTGTGCCGGCCATCGAGGCGTCGCCAGCCGCGGCGCGCACGATCGCGGCGGCCGTGGCGGCATCGCATCCCGCGCTCGCGGTCACTCTGGGCTCGTCCCCGCCGTGGACGCACAGGACGACCGCGTCGGCCGCGGATACTTCGAGGAGCGCCGCCGCGGCCTCGCGCTCGAGCAGGTCCGGCAGGGCGGCAGCGTCGACGACGCGCCGCACCACGGCATCGTCGGCGTCGGCGGGGGCGCCGATGAACTCGCCGGTGCCCGGCTGGGCGAGGAGGCCGCGCGAGGCGTCCGCATCGGCGGCGTCGCGGCGGGCGCCGAGCTCGCTGAAGACGGCGCCGGCCTGGTCGAGGCTGCGGGTGGCCATCGACCTGGCGCCGGCGCGCGCGGCGAGCCGGCCCAGCGCGAGCTGGCTCAGCGCCGACTGGTAGCGTTCGCCGAGCAGGTCGAACACGTTCGCGCTCTGCGCGAGGTCATGATAGCCGTCGGTGCCGCGTCCCAGCCCCGACGCGACCACACCTCGGGCGCGCAGGAACTCGCCCCAGGCTCCCGGCGTCGTGCGCGGATCGACCTTGGCGGCAATCCGTTCCAGCCGCTGTGACGCTTCGTCCAGGCGGCCTGCCGCCACCAGCGCCTCGAGCGCGACGAGGTGCGCGTGCACCTCGTCGGCCGGCGGGACCCCGTTGGCGGCGGCAATGGCGTCGGCCAGTTCGACGGCTCGCTGGAAGAGGCCGCGCCGCTCGGCGACACGGGCCTCGAGCAGCCGCAGCGACCAGTCGTACCAGCGAGGCGTGTGCGCGTCGTAGGCGCCGTATGCCTCGCGCGCCTTGCCGAGGGCCTCCTCGCAGGCGTCGTAGTCGCCCCGCACGAGGTGAATCTGCGCGAGCGAGTCGAAGATCGCGCCGGTCGTCTCGTGGAACAGCAGCGGCCGGCGCACCTCGAGCGCACGATTCAGCACCTCGGCGGCGCGTGCCAGCGCGCCGAGCCGGATGCAGATCTGTCCCAGGGTGGCGAGCGCGACCGCCAGGCCGTGCCCGGGCGGGTACTGCTCGTGCAGTGTCACGCTGCGCTCGGCGAGCTGCAGCGCCTGGTCGTAGCGGTGCCGGATCATCGCCACGTTCGCCTGGTTCCCGTTGACGATGGCCACGAGATCGTCGGCGCCGACCGACGTGGCCCCGCGCTCGGCCTGCCGATAGGCGGCCTGGGCCTCGTCGTAGCGGCCCTGCTGCGCGAGGGCGCTGCCGGACAACGAGTGCACCACGGCGAGATTCCGCCGGTCGCCGACGGCATGCAGCGCCGAGGCGGCCTCGCCGAAGTGCTCGGCCATGATGCCGTGGTCACCGACGTTCTTGTAGCAGCGTCCCAGCTCGAGGTGGGCCAGGCCAATCGCGCGCACGTCGTGCGTGGCTTCCGCGGACTTCAGCGCGCGGCCGTGCAGCGCGATCGCGCGCGACTGATCGCCGCGCGCGGACGCCAGCCGGCCGTGCAGGCGCCAGAGGTGCGAGAGGATGGACGGCGCAACGGCCTCGCGGATGGCGTCGGGCGGGCGGCCGAGTGACGCGCTGGCCTGCGTGAGGTCGTCCTGCAACAGCCAGGCCTCGGCCAGCACGATGCGGAGCGAGAGCTCTTCCTCCCGTGTCAGGGAGGTGGACTTGAGCGCCTGCTGCAGGACTTGTGTGGCCTCGGCGCCGCGTCCCCGTTCGAGCGCGGCCTGCGCCCGCGCCATCACCCGCTGGAGCGCCACGCTCACCACGGCCGGCAGTATACACCGCGCGCCTTGCTGGCTCGCCGAGCCCTACGCTAGTATGAGCGCGTCTTGAAGCTGACCGCCCACGGCGTCTCGCATCCCGGACGCGTCCGCAGCAACAACGAGGACGCGTTGTATTGGGATGTTTCCTCCGGGCTCTTCCTCGTCGCCGACGGCATGGGCGGGCACCAGGCGGGCGAGGTGGCCTCGCGCATGGCCACCGACACGGTCAGCAGCTTCCTCGAAGCCAGCCGGCACGACCGGGACCTGACGTGGCCGTTCGGGTTCGACCCGATGCTCTCGCTGAACGCCAACCGGCTCGTCACGGCGGTCCGCCTGGCGAACCGGAAGATCTTCCAGGCCGGCGAAGGGCAGCCCGACCTGAACGGCATGGGCACGACCATCGTGGCGGCCATCGTCGAGAACGGCACGCTGACGTTCTGCGGCGTCGGCGACAGCCGGCTCTACCTGCTGAGCGGGGGCCGGCTGACGCAGCTGACACACGACGACTCGTGGGTCGCCACGGTGCTGGCGCGCGAGCCCGGCTTCGACGAGTCGCAGATCGCGCAGCACCCGATGCGACACGTCCTCACCAACGTGCTGGGCGCCCGCGACGACACCGAGGTCGAGGTGGGAGAGCAGCCCCTGGCGCCCGGCGACATGCTGCTGCTGTGCAGCGACGGCCTCTACGGCGGGCTCGACGACGCGTCGCTGCAGATCCTGATGGCGGGGCCGGGCGCGCTCGACGAGCTCACCGAGCGGCTCGTCCAGACCTCGCTCGAGCGCAACGGATCGGACAACATCACCGCCGTCACGATCAAGGCCGACGGCGACTGACGGGTCACCGCCCGCGCGAACCCCGCCCTCGGCCGCGCCGTATAAAATGATCACATGAGGTCGCGCGCGGCCTGGGGCGTGCTCGTGGCGCTGGCTGCAGCAGTCGTCGTCGTTGCGTGCTCGAACGGCACCGAGGAGCGAACGCCCCCGGCGGCAGCGGCGGCGGCGCCGCCGGCCGCTGACACCGCGCCCGCCGGAGCGCGTCCCCGCGTGGTCTGCCTGGGCGACAGTCTCACGGCCGGCTACGGGCTCGCGTCGCCCGAGGAGGCCTACCCGGCGCTGCTCGAACAACGGCTGGCGAAGGCCGGCCTCGACTACGAGGTCATCAACGCCGGCGTCTCCGGCGACACGTCGGCCGGCGGTCTGCGCCGGCTCGACTGGTCGCTGCAGGGCGACGTGCGCGTGCTCATCGTGGCGCTCGGCGGCAACGACGGCCTGCGCGGCCTGCCGCCCTCGGAACTGCACGACAACCTTGCGGCGATCATCGAGGGCGCGCGAGCCCGGCACATCCGGGTCCTGCTCATGGGCATGGAGGCGCCGCCCAACTTCGGCGATCGGTACACGCGGGACTTTCGCGCCGTCTACGGCACGCTGGCCCGCGAGGACGACGTGGCGCTGATCCCGTTCTTCCTCGAAGGCGTGGCGGGCATTCCCCGGCTCAACCAGGCCGATGGCATTCACCCCACGGCGGACGGACAGCAGCTCATCGCCGACCACATCTTTCCCGAGGTGCGGCGCCTCGTGGAGGGCGACGGCCCCACATGATCGATCTCCGCGGCGTGTCGCGCACCGTGACGAGCGGCGGCGCGCCACTCACCATCCTGCACCCCCTCGATTTGCACGTGCCCGCCGGCCGCTCGCTGGCGATTACCGGCCCCTCGGGGAGCGGCAAGTCCACGCTGCTCGGCCTCATCGCCGGGCTCGACGCGCCCTCGAGCGGGACCATCGTCATCGACGGCGTGGACATCACGGCGCTCGGGGAGGACGCGCTCGCCCGGCTGCGCGGCGCGAAGATCGGGATCGTCTTCCAGTTCTTCCATCTGATGGCATCGCTGACCGCCCGGGAGAACGTGCTGGTGCCGATGGAGATCGCCGGACGGCGGGACGCGGCCGCCCGCGCCGACGCCCTCATCGAGGAGGTGGGGCTCGTCGGGCGCGGGCATCACTACCCGGCGCAGCTGTCGGGCGGCGAGCAGCAGCGGGTGGCGATCGCCAGGGCGCTCGCCAACGATCCGCCCATCCTGCTGGCCGATGAGCCGACGGGGAACCTGGACAGCGTCAACGGCCGCCACGTCATGGACCTGCTGCTCGCGATCAACGCGACCCGCCGGACCACGCTCGTGCTCGTGACTCACGACGCCTCGCTCGCCGCGCTGGCCGAGGGGCGGCTGGCGCTCCGGGACGGGCACGCCGATCCGGCACATTCGCGACCCCTGCTGGTCCCCGTCCCGTGAGCTTCGTCCTGCGGATGGCCGTGCGCGAGACTCGCGCCGCCTGGAAGCGGCTCCTGTTCTTCTTCGCATGCCTCGCCATCGGCGTCGGCGCCATCGTCACGCTGCGCTCGGTCATCGCGAGCGTCCGCGTGGTCATGACGGGCGAGGCGCGGACGCTCATCGGCGGCGACATCCTCGTCACGACCGGGCGGCCCTGGCGGGAGCAGGACCGCGCGCTGCTCGACACGCGCCTGGCGCAGGAGCCGGCCGTGCGGGCGAGGAGCGAGGCGATCGAGACGGCGACCATGGTGCGGCCGGCCGACGAGTCGAAGGCCGCCGCGCGCATGGTGGAACTGCGCGGGGTCGAGGCATCGTTCCCGCTCTACGGCGAGGTGCGGTTGAGGGGCGGCGCGCGCTACTCGCACGCGCTGCTCGAGCACGACGGCGCGCTCGTCCGGCCGGAGCTGCTGACCGAGCTGGGCGTGGCCGTCGGCGACACGATCGTGATCGGGCGATCGCGGTTCACGATTCGCGGCGTGCTCGACAGCGAGCCGGGCCGGCGCAGCGGCGGGTTCAGCCTCGGCCCGCGGGTGCTCGTCGATCGCCAGGACCTGCTCGACGCCGGGCTGCTCGGCTTCGGCGCCCGCGCCGGCTACCAGGTGATGCTCAAGGTCGACGAGCGCAGAGTGGCCGCGCTCGGCGACGCGCTGCGGAGCGCCTTCAGGGACCGCTTCATCACCGTGCGGACGTTCCGGAGCACCGAGAACGATCTGGGCGAGGATCTGGCGCGGGCCGAGAACTATCTCAGCCTGGTCGGCCTCGTCATCGTGGTGCTCGGCGGCATCGGCGTGTCGAGCGTCACGCGCGTGTTCGTGGAGCAGAAGATCCGGAGCATCGCCATCCTCAAGTGCGTCGGCGCGGGAACGCGTCAGGTCCTCGGGATCTACATGACCGAGATTGTCGCACTCGGCCTGGCCGGCAGCCTCCTGGGCGTGGCGCTGGCGGCCGGTGCGGTGCTGGCATTGCCGCACTTCGTACCGGCCACGGGGCCGACCGGCGCGCCCATCGCCTACGGACTGACCGCCGCGGCGGTGGGGCAGGGGGTGCTCATCGGGCTGCTGGTGGCGGTCCTCTTCGCGATCGTGCCGCTGCTCCGGGTGCGGCGCGTCCGGCCGTCGCTGCTACTGCGGCAGGAGGAGGGCGGCGGCACAGGGCGCGACTGGCTGCGCATCGCCGCTGGCTGGATTGTCGGCGTTGCGCTCGTCGCGGTCGCCGGATGGCAGGCCGGCTCGCTGCGGGTCGGGCTCATCGTGTGCGGCGGGTTCCTCGGGATCGCGATCGTGCTGCTCGGCGCGTCGTGGGTGCTCGTGCGGCTCGTGCGGCCGCTCGGACGGGCGCGGTCGTTCGTGGTCCGCCACGCGGCGCTCAACCTCGATCGGCCCGGCAACCAGACGCGCACGGTTCTGCTCAGCGTGGGGCTCGGCTGCTTCTTCATCGTCGGCGTCCGCGCGATCGAGGTGAACCTGCTCGACGGTCTGTCGATCGATCTGTCGGACCAGGCGCCCGACATGTTCCTCATCGACATTCAGCAGGACCAGACCGCGCCGCTCGACGCATTCCTCGCTCCGCGCATCGCCCCGGCGCCGCCGCCGCGGCTGCTGCCGGTATTGCGCGCCAGGGTCACCGGCGTGCACGGACGCGACGTCACGCTCGACGGCTTCGAGGACGTCCGCGGCCGCGGCGGCCTGGGGCGCGAGTTCACGATCACCTTCCGGCCCGGGCTGGAGGCCAACGAGCGCGTGGCAGCCGGCCGGTTCTGGCCGTCCATCCCATCGGAGACGCCCGAGGTCTCCGTCGAGGAAGGCCTCGCCCGGCGCGTGCGGCTGCACGTGGGCGACACGATGCGCTTCGACGTGCTCGGCCAGCCGATCGAGGCGCGGGTCACGAGCCTGCGCACCGTGAACTGGCGCGACGCCCGCGCCGGCGGCTTCATGTTCGTGTTCCGGCCGGGCTCGCTCGATCGCGCGCCGCACGGTTTCATCGCGCCGTTCCGGGGTCCCGCGGATCTGGACGCCCGCGCGCGCCTGCAGCGCGATCTCGTGGAGCGCTTCCCGAACATCTCGGTGATCGACCTGCGCGAGCTGCTCGACACCGGCCGCGCGCTCATCCGCAGCCTGACGCTCGGCATCTCCATCGTCGGCGGGCTGGTGCTCTTCACGGGACTGCTGATCCTGGTGGGCGCGGTGAGCATGACCCGCTTCCGGCGCACCTACGAGGCCGCGATCCTGAAGACGCTCGGGGCGAGCACGCGTGTCGTGGCGCGACTGCTGCTCCTGGAGTACGGCCTGCTCGGGCTCATCGCCGGGGCCGTCGGCGCGGGCGGCGGCCTCGTCCTCAGCTGGGCGATCAGCCGCTGGGCCATCGAGCTGGCCTGGAAAGCGCCCTGGTTCGACATCGCCGCGGCGCTCGCCGCCACCGTAATCCTCGTGGCGGGCGTCGGCCTGGCCGCCAGTCTCGACGTGCTGCGCCGCAGGCCGCTGTCGGCGCTGCGGGCGGAGTGAGTCGGGGCTTCCGCGCGGGTCCCCGTGCTATGATCTTCATTTGTCGAGTCCGCCGAATTCCGGGTGGAGGAGTCGTCCAGCATGAACCTTGCGGCTCTCAAAGAGGCCCTGCTGCTGAAGAAGCAGGAACTGACGGAGGCCGGCGCCATTCGCCCCCTGCAGGCGAGCATGGAGAACAACTCGCGGCAGGGCGACATGGCCGACCAGGCAACCGGGAACAACGAGGTGCACATCGCCCTCAAGCTGCGCCAGACCGACGCGAAGATCATGCAGGCGATCGAGGAAGCGCTGGCCAGGATCGAGAAGGGCACCTACGGGATCTGCCGGGACTGTGGAGAGCCAATCGCGGAGGCACGCCTGCGCGCCATTCCGTGGACTCGGGTCTGCATTACCTGCAAGGAAAAGCAAAAGGCGTGAAACCGACCGAACTCGCCGCCCAGCTGCAGGAGTGCTATCGCGAGCGTCTGGCCATGTACGAGCGGCACAAGGCGGTCGCGGCGCACGTCCTCGACTACAACGCCAACAACGCCTACCAGTACGCGATCAACCGCGAGGAGACGCACCTCTCATGGCTGGCCGACGCCCTGGGCGAGCTCGGCGCGCCGCTCCCCGCGGCCCCGGCGGGTCCGTCGATCACGCTCGAGGCCGGCAAGGACAGCTGGCGCGCGCTGGCCCGCCAGGATGCGGCCGACGCGACGGCGTTCGTCGAGCGCTGGCGCCCGCGCGTCCAGGCGCTCACCCACGCGAGGAACCGGACCATGCTGCGCCTGATGCTCGGCGAGGTGCAGGAGCAGGCCCGCTTCTTCGAGCAGGCCGGCGCGGGCGAGGAAGACCTGCTCGGACGCAGCACTGTCGGCGCGGGGAAGCGTGGCATCGTCGCCGCTACTCGCTGGATCGGCGACTGATCGCGCCCCCGACGGGGCGGTACGGGTCGCCATCGCACTCGGCAGCAACCTCGGCGACCGCCGCGGGACCCTCGATGCCGCCGTCACCGCCCTCGACGGGCCGCTGGCCGCCATCGCGGCGTCCACGTACTACGACACCGCTCCGGTGGGCGTCGATGCGCCGCAGCCCCGGTACCTGAACGCCGCGGTCACCGGCACCACCAGGCTCTCTGCCCGGGCGCTGCTCGACGCGCTCCACGCGATCGAGCGCCGGCTGGGACGCGAGCGCCCCTTCCGGAACGCCCCCCGCACCATCGACCTCGATCTGATCTTGTACGACGCGCTCGTGGCCGACGAGCCCGGCCTCGTCGTGCCGCACCCGCGCTTTCGCGAACGCCTGTTCGTCCTCGAGCCGCTGGCCGAGATTGCCGCCGACATGGTCGATCCGGTCACGCGCTCCAGCGTCGGCGACCTGCGGGATTCACTGCGACGCGCGCGGCGGTGACGCGTGCTCAGTTGACGAACGAGTCAATCCGCGTGATCACCTGCTCGACGAGGTTGTTGGGGGTGGAGGCTCCGGAGGTGAGTCCCACGCGGATGGGCCCGGTGGCTGGAAGCCACGGCGAGCTCTCGGTCTCGTCGCGGGCGCCCACGGGCTTGTGGCGGATGCGTTCGGGCGAGACGAGGCACGTCGGCTCGGCGATGTGGAAGGTGGGAATCTGTGCGGCGCAGATACGCGCCAGGTTGCAGGTGTTGCTGCTGTTGTAGCCGCCGACGACGACCATCAGGTCGAAGGGGCCGGACGCCAGCAGCTGGATCACCGCGTCCTGCCGGTCCTGCGTGGCGCTGCAGATCGTGTCGAACGCGCGGTAGTGCGCGTCCAGGTCGGCCGCGCCGTAGCGGTCACGCAGGGCGTCGCGGAACAGGTCGGCGATCTCCAGCGACTCGGACATCAGCATCGTCGTCTGGTTGGCGAGGCCGACGCGGTCCAGATCGAGGTCCGGGTCGAACCCCGGCGACGCGGCCCCGTGGAAGCGCTCCAGGAAGGCGTCGCGGGGGCCGCCGGACCGGATGTAGTCGCAGACGAGCGTGGCTTCGGCCTTGTCGTACACCACGAGATAACGGCCGCCCGCAGACGCCGTCGCCTGCGAGGCGGTGGCCTGCGTCTCCTCGTGCCAGTACTTGCCGTGGATGACGGCCGTGAAACCGTCCTGCGCGTGGCGGCGCACGTTCTTCCACACGTTCAGCACCGATCCGCACGTCGTGTCCACCATCGTGCAGCCGCGGTCCGACAGGTCGGCCAGCATCCGCAGCGTGACGCCGAAGGCGGGCAGGATCACGACGTCGTCCGGGGTCAGCCGATCGACGCGTTCGGCCGGATCGCTCAGGAACCGGATCCCGAGCGCCCGCAGGCGTTCGTTCACGTGCGGGTTGTGGATGATCTCCCCGGTCAGGAAGACCTGCCGATCGGGGAAGCGGGTGCGGGCCTGGTAGGCGTAGTCGACCGCCCGATCCACGCCGTAGCAGAACCCGAACTCACGCGCGAGGTGCAAGGTGAGGCGGCCCGACTCGTACCGGTAGCCGTCTTCCTTGATACGACCGACGAGCGGGCTGGCGTAGCTCTCGGCGAGCTGCCCGGCCACGGCCTCCTTGAGGTCGAGTCCCTTGCGGAAGATGAGTGGTGGCATCTGCGATCTCCTGATTCTACACCGCACCGGCTCGAGCTGACCGCCCGGAACCTCCGGCAAGAGTTGACTTTGCCGGATCGGGTCTGTACGATTCCAGGACTGCTATGCGTATTCCTTATGACAATCATCCTCATAGAGCGCTGATCGATGGCCCGCACGCGTGAGCACATGCGCCGGGTCGGCCCCGCCGAGGTTCCACTGGGGCGGGTCCACGCCGGGCTGTCGCCGGCCGCGCTCTGCGAGGAGGCGATCCGGCGGGGCGAGGGGCTGCTGACTTCCGACGGTGCGCTGGCCTGCACGACGGGCCTGCACACCGGCCGGTCGCCGCGCGACAAGTTCCTGGTGCGCCAGGCCGACAGCGACGCGCAGATCTGGTGGGGCAGCGTCAACCAGCCGCTCGAGGAGGCGCAGTTCGCTCGTCTCGACACGGACGTCCGCGCGTATCTGGCTGCCCGCGATCGGTTCGTGCAGGACCTGGCCGCCGGCGCCGATCCCGCCTATCGGCTGCAGGTGCACCTCGTGACCGAGCTCGCCTGGCACGCCGTGTTCGCGGCCAACCTGCTCCTGCCAGGCGCTCCGGGGGATCGCTCGGCGCTGACCATCCTCGCGGCGCCCGGCTTCCGCTGCTCACCCGCACGGCATGGCACGCAGTCGGAGACCGCCATCGTGCTCAACCTGGCCCGGCGCCTGGTGCTCATTGCGGGCACGGCGTACGCCGGCGAGATCAAGAAGGCGGTGTTCACCGCGCTGAACTACCTGCTCCCGTTCCAGGGCGTGCTGCCGATGCACTGCTCCGCGAACGTGAGCCCCACGGGTGCCGTGGCCCTGTTCTTCGGCCTCTCGGGCACCGGCAAGACGACGCTGTCGAGCGACCAGGGGCGATCGCTGATCGGCGACGACGAGCACGGCTGGAGCGACCGGGGCGTGTTCAACGTCGAGGGCGGATGCTACGCGAAGGCGATTCGCCTGTCGGACGACGACGAGCCGCAGATCGCGACCGCGACGCGGCGCTTCGGCGCCGTGCTCGAGAACGTGGTGATCGACACCGCCACACGACGCGTGGACTTCGATGCGGCCACGCTCACCGAGAACACGCGTGCGGCCTATCCGCTGTCCCACGTGGCCGGCCACGTGAAGAGCGGGATGGGCGGTCACCCGCGGGACGTGGTCATGCTGACGGCGGACGCCTTCGGGGTGATGCCCCCGATCGCCCGGCTCACACCCCACCAGGGGATGTATCACTTCCTGTCGGGCTACACGGCCCGGGTCGCCGGCACCGAGCGCGGCGTCACGGAGCCTGCCGCGGCCTTCAGCGCCTGCTTTGCGGCGCCGTTCCTGCCGCTGCGGCCCGCCGTGTACGCGAGCCTGCTCGGTCGGCGCATTGCCCGGCATGGCGTGCGGGTGTGGCTCGTCAACACCGGCTGGACGGGCGGTCCGTACGGGACTGGCTCCCGCATCAGGCTCGCGGATACGCGGCGGATGGTGAGCGCAGCGCTCGACGGGGCCCTCGACGGGGCGCCGTCACGAGTGGACGGGGTGTTTGGGCTCGAGGTGCCGCTCGAGTGTCCCGGCGTGGACTCGCGCCTGCTCGACCCGCGGTCGACGTGGCCCGACGGCTCGGCGTATGATGCCCAGGCACGCCGAGTCGCCGCGATGTTCGCGGAGAACTTCACGCCCTTCCTGCCCGACGTCGCCCCGGAAGTGGCTGCGGCCGGCCCGAACGGCTAGCGGCGCCCGGGCACGCACGGCCGGTCGCGCGCCGGCGTCCGCGACGGGTGCCATGGCATACGACGCCGTCATCGGGCTTGAAATCCACGCCCAGCTCCTCACCGACACGAAGATCTTCTGCGGTTGCCCGACCAGCTTCGGCGCACCGCCGAACACGCACGTCTGTCCCGTGTGCCTGGGCCTGCCAGGCGCGCTTCCGGTGCTCAATCGCCGTGCGGTGGAGCTGGCGGCCCGGGCCGCGCTGGCTCTCGGCTGCCAGGTGAACGAGCGGAGCGTGTTCGCGCGCAAGAACTACTTCTATCCCGACCTCCCGAAGGGCTATCAGAATCTCGCAGTACGACCAGCCGCTGGCGAGCGCAGGCCGCGTCGCGTTCGAGGCGGGCGGCGAGCCGCGGCGGGCCGGCATCACGCGCGTGCACCTCGAGGAGGATGCCGGCAAGTCGCTGCACGAAGGGTTTGCCGACTCGGCCGAGCACACCTACATGGATTACAACCGGGCAGGCGTGCCGCTCATCGAGATCGTCAGCGAGCCCGATTTGAGGTCGGCGGTCGAGGCCGCGGCGTTCTTCGAGCACGTGCGATCCACGCTCGTATGGCTTGGCGTGAACGACGGCAACATGGAGGAGGGCAGCCTGCGCTGCGACGCGAACGTGTCGGTGCGGCCGGCCGGAGAGGCGCGCCTCGGCACGAAGGCGGAGGTCAAGAACCTGAACTCGTTCCGCTATCTGCGACAGGCGCTGGACTACGAGATCGATCGGCAGATCGAGGTGGTGGACCGTGGCGACCGCGTCGAGCAGGAGACGCGGCTCTGGGACCAGGGCGCCGGCCGCACCGTCGCCATGCGGAGCAAGGAAGAGGCGCACGACTACCGGTACTTCCCCGAGCCCGACCTGCCCCCTGTCGAGCTGCCCGCCGCGCGGACCGCCGCGATCCGTGCCGCCCTGCCCGAGCTTCCGCCGGCGCGGCGCGCCCGGTTCGTCGCCGCGCACGGGCTCTCGGACTACGACGCGACGGAGCTCACCCGCGCTCGCGCGCACGCCGACTACTTCGAGGCGGTCGTGGCGGCCGGTGCGCCGGCCAAGCCCGCGGCCAACTGGGTGCTCGGCGCGGTGGCTCGTGCGCTGCACGAGTCCGGGCTGGGCATCGACCGCGTGCCGGTCGGTCCCCGGGCACTGGCGGGCCTGCTCGCCCTCATCGAGCGCGGCACGATCAGCACGACGAGCGCGAAGGGCGTCTTCGAGCGCATGTGGTCCACCGGCCGGCGCGCCGCGGAGATCGTCGAGGCCGAGGACCTTGCGCAGATCAGCGACGAAGGCGCCCTGCAGGCGTCCATTGCCACCGTCCTTGCCGCCAACGCCGACACGGTCGCGCAGTACCGGGCCGGGCAGACGAAGGTGCTCGGCTTCCTGGTCGGACAGGTGATGAAGGCGACGGCCGGCAAGGCCAGCCCGACGCTCGTGAACGACCTGCTGCGCCGGGCGCTCGAGCGGCCCTGACGCGATTCCCCCCGTGACCCCCAGCCGTGCGGCCAGACGACGCGCGTGGGCCACGCTGGCGGTGCCGCTGCTGGTGTACTTCGCGGCCACCGTGGTGTTCAGCTGGCCGCTGGCCATCTCGCTGGCCAGCCGGCTGGGCGCGCCGGAAGGCCCCGGCGATCCGTATCTGAACCTGTGGATCCTCGGCTGGGACCTTCACGTCCTCAGCACCCACCCGGCATGGCTCGTCACGGGCCGGGTGTTCGAGGCGAACATCTTCTACCCGGCCGCCCACACGCTGGCCTACTCGGATCACCTGCTGCCGCAGGCCCTCGCGCTGCTCCCGCTCTACCTCGCGAGCGGCGACGTCGTGCTCTGTTACAACGCGCTGCTGCTGGCATCGCTGGCGGCCAGCGGGCTGGCCATGCACGCGCTTGCGCGCGGCATCGGATGCCGTGAGCCAGGATGCTATGCGGCCGGCATCGCGTGGGCGTTCTGGCCCTACCACGTGTCGCACCTGATCCACCTTCAGCTCCAGAGCCTGTACGTCCTTCCCCTGGCGCTGCTCGCGCTCTGTCGCCTCACCGCGCGTCCGCGCTGGCGTGACGCGGTTGCGCTCGGTGGGCTGGCGGCCCTGCAGGCGGCCTCGTCCCTGTACTACGGCGTGATGACCGCGCTGGTCCTGTGCGTCGCGGCTGCGGGCCTCGGATGGTGGACGGGCCGTCTGCGTCAGCGCGCCTGGATCACGCATCTGGCGGGAGCGGCAGTGCTCGGTGCGGTGCTCGTGGCGCCGTTCGTGTGGCCGTACTGGCAGGTCGAGCAGGATGAGGGGTTCGCGCGCAACCTGTACGAGGCGAGCCGCCACGAGGCCGTGGCGCACAGTTTTCTGCAGGTGCCGGATCTCAATCGGCTCTACGGACGCACACACCTGCTGACGGCACGCGACGCGGCCGGCGGCCTGCGCGCCCACAGGCAGGAAGGGGTGGAAGACGGGTTGTTCCCCGGCGCGCTGCTGCTGGCGCTCGGGATCGCCGGGCTGATCGGAGGCTGGCGTGGCCCGCACCGCGGGTTGCTCGGGGTCGCGGCGGCCGTCGCCGTTCTGGGATTCGTCCTGTCGCTGGGTCCCGACGGCGTGCGCCCGGTGTATGCGGCGGCGCACCACCTCATCTTCGGGTTCCAGGCGATTCGGGCCCCGGCCCGCTTCGGCGTGCTCGTCGCCTTCGGGCTGGCCATTGCCGCGGCCTTTGGCGCCGACGCCGTGGCCAGTCGTCGGGGTGCGCTCCTGGCGGGTGCGCTCGTGGCCGGCATGTTCGTCGAGTACGCCTCGATGCCCTGGCCTCTCGTCGCGCGGCCCGCGATCCGCACCGCGGTCGGACAATGGCTCGCCGCCGTCCCGGGTGCCGGCGCCGTCGTCTACCTGCCTGTCACCAACGATCGCCACGACACGATCGCGATGGTCGACTCCCTGCAGTACGACCGCCCGCTGGTGAACGGCGCGTCGGGACAGCGCCCGGCGTTCTATCCGGCGCTCGTGGACGCGCTGCACCCGTTCCCGACCGCCGACGCGCTCTGGGCGCTGCACGACTTCAACGTGCGCTTCGTGGTCGCGCCGGGTCCGCTGGCTGGTGCCGTGACCGCGCAGCAGGCCGCCCGCGGGCTCCTGCCGCTCGCCGACACGCCGCTCGTCGAGCGCGCGCGGCTGCGCGATTCGGTGATCTACGAGCTGGTGTGGACGGACGCCACCGACGCCCGGTTGCGCCGCCCTGCACCGCCGCCTCCGCCGCCGACGGGTCCCATCCCGTTCGACGTCGGCGAGGCGGCTTCCTACACGATCCAGTGGGCCGGCGGCCGGCTGGACCTGCCCGCCGGCACGGCGCGGCTCTCGGTTGAGGCGGGGCCCTCGGCGGACCTACCGTACCGCTTCGTGGTCGCGGCCGACACGGCGCCCTGGGTGTCGTCGTTCTTCGAGGCGCACGACCGGTTCGAGACGATTGCCACGCCCGGCCTGCTCCCGACGTGGCATCTGCGCCGCCTGCAGGAGGGCCGGCGCGCGATCGAGCGGGAGATGCGGTTCGATCAGGCCGACGGTCGCGTGGCCGTCGGGCCGCCCGGCGCCGACGGCCTGTCCTTCCACATCCCGGCCGGAACGCGAGACCCGCTCACCGCGCTCTATTACATCCGGACCCAGCCGCTCCAACCAGGCACTCGCGTGACGCTGCCGGTCACCGACAACGGGCGCACCTACCTCGTGACGGTGGACGTCGCGGCACGCGAGCCCGCCTCGATCGGCGGCCGGACGGTCGAGGCGATTCGACTCGAGCTGCAGATCGCCGAGCGCGTCGCGCGGCGCACGCCAATCCTGGCCACCGCCTGGGTCACTACCGACCCAGGGCATGCCGTCGTCGCGGCGGATGTCCGCGCGGGCTTCGGCCGGATCCACCTGGAGCGCATCGCCTCGCGGTGAGCGGCGACCCCGCTGTGCTAGACTCGCGCTCGACGCGCACTCGCATCCGGAAGGACCTGTGGTCGAGGCTCACGAGGTTTCGAAGATGTACACCCGCGGCGTGTACGCGCTGCGGGACCTGACGCTGACGATCGGGAAGGGCGAGTTCGTCTTCCTCACCGGTCCGAGCGGCGCGGGCAAGTCCACGCTGCTGCGCCTCCTGCTCCGCCAGGACACGCCGAGCGGCGGTCGCCTCGTGGTGGGCGGGCGCAGCCTCGCGAAGATGAGCGCCAGCCAGGTGCAGACCTACCGCCGCGCCGTCGGCTTCGTCTTCCAGGATTTCAAGCTGATCCCCACGCGGACCGTCTACGAGAACATCACCTTCGTGCCTCGCGTGCTCGGGCAGAGCGCGGCCGTGCAGCGCCGCAAGGCATTCCAGGTGCTCAAGTGGGTGGGGCTGCAGCACCGGATGAACGCGTTTCCCATGGAGCTCTCCGGGGGGGAGCAGCAGCGGGTGGCGGTGGCGCGGGCCCTCATCAACGAGCCGGCCCTCGTGCTGGCCGACGAGCCGACCGGCAACCTCGATCCCGATCTCGCCCTGGACATCATGAACCTGTTCCGCGACATCAACGCGAGCGGCACGACGGTGCTCGTCGCCACGCACGACCGCGAGCTGATCCGCCGGGTGGGCCGCCGCACTGTCTCCCTCGAGATGGGACGCGTCGTGGAGGGCGGGTGAGGGCGCTCGGGTACTTCCTGGACGAGGCCATGATCAGCCTGTGGCGCGGGCGCGGGGCGTCGCTGCTGGCCATTGCGACCACCACACTCAGCCTGTTCGTGCTCGGCCTCTTCCTCCTGGTCGGCGCGAATGCCGCGCACGTGCTCGAGCGCTGGAGCGCGGCCGCGGAGTTCTCGGTCTATCTCGCCGAGGGAGCGACGGCCGACCAGCGCGGCGCGATCGAGCGGACGCTGACGACCAGCGGCGTCGTGGCGCAGCAGACCTACGTCTCGCCCGCACAGGCGCTCGACGTCTTCTCGCGGCAGTTTCCCGATCTGGCCTCCGCGGCGCGCTCGCTGCCGTCGAACCCGCTGCCCGCCTCCTACGAGGTGCGTCTCCGGCCCGATGTCGCCCGCGACCAGGCGGCCGGCACCCTGGCCGCGAGGCTCAAGGGGCTGCCGGGCGTGGCCGACGTGCGGTACGACCGGCGCTGGATCGATCGCCTGCTCGGCATCGTCCAGGCGGTGCGGGGGGCCGGACTCGCGCTCACGGCGCTGCTCATCGCCGCGGCCGTGGTGACGATCATGTCGGTCGTGCGGCTCGCGCTCCTCGCCCGGCGGCAGGAGGTGGAGATCATGCACCTCGTGGGCGCACCGCTCAGCTACATCCGGGGGCCGTTCGTCATGGAGGGCACGTTGCAGGGCCTGGCCGGCGGGGCGCTCGCGCTGGGCCTGCTCGGCCTGCTGTACGCGTCGGCACGTGCACCGCTCGCCGCCTGGACGTCGGGGCTGGTGGCCACGGGCGACCTCAGCTTCCTGCCGCCACTGCTGATCGCGGTGGTGCTCGGCGGCGGGACGCTCGTCGGGTGTGTGGGCGGTGCGCTCGCGTCGCGCGCGGCGAGATAGCAGGTCCGTTGACACTCGTTCCTGCCCGGCACTACACTGACTATGTTAGGCCCCTACTCACACGAGGATCTGAATGCCCCGCCTCCTGACCGACGCGCGGCCATCGAACGTGCACGCCCTCAGCCTCGCTGAGTTCTACCGTGAAGAGTTCCGAAAGCACCGCCGTTGCCTCGAAGCGAACCGCGAATGCTACTCGGAATGCGCCATTGCGCAGGTCGAGGCCGCCCTGCAGCAGGTAATGGCCGAACTCGAGACACTCTGTCGCCAGCAGAACTGCAACCAGGTCGTGAGCTGCCTGCTGAAGAAGCTCGACGTGCTGACCGGGCTGTCGGCCTGGTCCGATCCGAAGACGCTTCACTGACCCGCACGTCTCCGCACCCGCTGGCCGCAGACCTCGCCGCCATCCAGGCCGCCGGACTCCACGCCGCGGGCGCAGGCGCGATCGTGGGTCGCGCCCTTGCCACCGCCAGCCTCCCCTCGCGTCCCGTGACCCTGCTTGCCGTGGGCAAGGCGGCAGCGCCGATGGCCCGCACCTTCGTCGAACGCGCGCCCTCCGGCGTCCGAGCCGGGCTCGTCATTGCCACCCATGGCCGCGAGATCGTCCCGCCCGGCCTGGTATTCCTCGAAGGATCGCACCCGCTGCCCGACAGCCGAAGCGAGCGCGCAGGTCGCGAGGCCCTCCGGCTGGCTGGCGCCATGCCGCGGGACGAGTGCCTCGTCGTGCTCATTTCCGGTGGCGCATCCGCCCTGATGGCCTGTCCCGCCAGCGGCATCGCGCTCGCCCACAAGCAGGCGGTGACCGGAGCGCTGCTGGCGGCGGGCGCGGACATCGCGTCCCTCAATGCCGTGCGCAAGCACCTCTCCGCGATCAAGGGCGGCCGCCTCGCCGCGGCGTGCCCCGGGATGGTCGTCGCCTGGCTGCTGTCCGACGTCGTCGGCGACGACCCGGCCGTCATTGGCTCCGGACCGACGGTGGGGGACCCGTCCACGTTCCAGGACGCCCTGCACGTGCTCGACGCGCATGGCGGCCGTGCCGTCTTCCCGCCCGACGTGGTGGACACGCTCGAGCGCGGCGCACGCGGCGAGACGCCCGAGACGCCGAAGCCGGGCGATCCGGCGCTCTCGAGGACGACGAGCACCGTCGTCGGCTCGGCGGCGGTGAGCGTGATCGGTGCAGCCGAGGCCGCCCGCGCACGCGGGTATGCCGTGGTGGTGCGTCCGGCTCCGGTTGTCGGCGAGGCGCGCGAGGCGGCCTCCGGACTGCTCGAGTGGGCCGGCGCGGTCCTCGAGACGCACCGGGGACGCACCTGCCTGCTGTCGTCGGGCGAGACCACCGTGACGGTGCGGGGACGGGGTCGCGGCGGCCGGAACCAGGAGCTCGTGCTCGCGATCGCGCCCGGCCTTGCCGCGCTGGGCCGTCCCGTCCTCGTGAGCTCGATCGGTACCGACGGGGTGGATGGCCCGACGGACGCCGCCGGCGCCGTCGCGGACGAGACGACGATGCGCCGTGCCGCGGCACGCGGCCTCGACGCCGCCGGGTCCCTTGCGCGGAACGACTCGTGGTCGTTCTTCGACGCGCTCGGCGATCTCGTGCGCACGGGGCTCACCGACACCAACGTGGGCGACGTCCAGGTCGTGCTGGCAGGACCTCGCCCGGCCGGCGTCACGGGGCGGCCTCCGGACGCCGGGATATAGTGGCCTTCTGATGCTGTCTCGCGAACAGGTGCTTCGGGATATCAGGGCCCGCGCCGATCATCCGGCGACGGCGCGGGAGCTGATCGAGCTGCTGCGGGTACCGCGCGAGGAGCGGGGCACGTTCCGTCGGCTGCTCAAGACGCTCGTCTCCGAGGGCGAGCTCCTGCAGATCCGGGGCAACCGTTTCGGCCTGGCCGACCGCATGGACGTCGTCGTGGGCCGGCTGCAGATGCACCAGGCCGGCTACGGCTTCGTAGTGCCCGACGTGGATCGGGCCGGCGGGGACCTGTACATCGCGCCGACGAACGTCAAGGAAGCGCTGCACGGCGACCGGGTCGTCGCGCGAATCGAGCACCAGCGCGGCGATCGGGCCGAGGGCCGGATCATCCGGATCCTCGAGCGCGCCAACGCGACACTGGTGGGCCGCTTCGAGGCCGATGACGGGCCCGGCTTCGTCGTCCCGTTCGATCGGCGCGTGCTGGCCGATGTGCAGGTGCCGCAGGGGGAGGAGCGCGGCGCGTCGCCCGGCGACATGGTCGTCGTCGAGCTGACCCGGTGGCCCACGGCCACCCGGCCGCCGCTCGGGCACGTCGTGGAGGTGCTGGGCCCGCTCGGCGAGCCGGGGGTGGACACCCGCATCATCATCCGCAAGCACGCCCTGCCCGATGTCCACGGGGACGAGTCGCTGGCCGAAGCGCGGCGGCTCGGCACCACGGTGTCGCCGAGGGACATCAAGGGACGGACCGACTTCCGCTCCACGCTCACCGTGACGATCGACGGCGAGCACGCCCGCGACTTCGACGATGCCATCACGCTGGAGCGGCTGCCGAATGGCCACCTGTGGCTCGGGGTGCACATCGCCGACGTGTCGCACTACGTCGAGGAGGGGAGCGCGCTCGACGCGGAGGCCTACGAGCGCGGCACGTCGGTGTACTTCCCGGAGCGGGCGATCCACATGTTCCCAGCCGATCTGGCGACCGGACTGTGCTCGCTGAACCCGCACGTCGATCGCCTCGTGCAGTCGTGTCTCATGGAGGTCAGCCGCAACGGCGAGGTGGTGCGCGCCGAGTTCCACGACGGCGTCATCAACTCGGACGCGCGGCTGACGTACACGACGGTAAACGCCATCCTGTCGGACCGCGATGCCGCCGCCATGGCGGCCAACGAGCCGCTGCTTCCGCTGCTGGCGCTCATGCACGAGGGCTTCGAGATCCTGAACGCCCGGCGGCGCCGGCGCGGGTCCATCGACTTCGACCTGCCCGAGGCCGAGGTCGTGATGGACGAGTCGGGGCTGATCGAGAACATCATCGTCGCCGAGCGGAACGTGGCGCACCGCCTCATCGAGGAGTTCATGCTGCTGGCCAACGAGACGGTGGCCGACTTCCTCGACAGCCAGGGCGGCCCCGGACTGTACCGCATTCACGAGGCGCCGGATCCGCTCAAGGCCGAGCGGTTCGAGGAGTTCATCAGCGGGTTCGGGTACACGCTCGGCGCGCCGTCCAACGCGCTGCGGCCGCGGCACTTCCAGCGTCTCGTGGAAAAGCTCCGCGGAACGCCGGAGGAGAGGCCGGTCGCGTTCCTGATGCTCACCACCATGCAGAAGGCCCGCTATGCGCCCGAGAACCTGGGGCACTTCGGCCTTGCGGCTCCCAGCTACACGCACTTCACCTCGCCGATCCGGCGCTACCCCGACCTGGTCGTCCACCGGCTGCTGCGCGCCCGCCGGCACGACAGGCTGGACGAGGCGCGCCGTGAGGAGATCGAGGAGGACCTGCCGGAGATCGCGCGTCACACGTCCGAGCGGGAACGTCGCGCCGACGATGCCGAGCGCGAGCTGCTGCAGTGGCGCAAAGTGCGGTTCATGGCCGACAAGGTCGGCGACGAGTTCGACGGCTACATCACCGGCGTCGCGGCGTTCGGCGTGTTCGTGGAACTCGTGGACCACTTCGTCGAAGGCATGGTGCACATCTCGAGCATGGCGGACGACTACTACCACTACCTCGAGGCAGGCCATGCGCTTCGCGGCGAGAACACGCACAAGATCTACCGGCTCGGGGACAAGGTGCGCGTGCAGGTCGTCCGGGTGGACATGGAACGCCGGCAGATCGACCTCGGCCTGACCGAGATCCTCGACACGGTCCGCGAGGGCGAGCACAGGCGGGGGCCCCGCCGCACGAGCGCGCGTCCCCGGCGGGACGAACGGCGACGGACCACACTGCGCCCGGGCAAGCGCGAGCGGGCGACGCGGAAGGCGGCCAAGGGCCGCCGGCGGCGGTAGTCCGGGTGCGGGCGGCCCGGTGAGCCGGCACGTGCATCGGTCCTCCCTGCACAGGCACCTCGTCGTCGGGACCGCCGGTCACATCGACCACGGCAAGAGCACGCTGGTCGAGGCCCTGACGGGTACTCATCCCGATCGGCTCAAGGAAGAGCGGGCCCGCGGCATCACGATCGATCTCGGCTTCGCCCACCTGAGGGACGGCGAGCGCACGATCGCGTTCGTAGACGTGCCCGGCCACGAGCGCTTCGTGCGCAACATGCTCGCGGGCGCCGGCGGCATCGACGCGACGCTGCTGGTGGTTGCCGCCGACGAGTCCGTCATGCCGCAGACGCGCGAGCACTTCGACATCTGTCGGCTTCTCGGCGTCCGCCGGGGCATCGTCGTGCTGACGAAGGCCGACGCGGCCGATCCCGACCTGCGCGAGCTCGCGCGGCTCGACGTGGCGGAGCTCGTCGCCGGCTCGTTTCTCGAGCGCGCGCCGGTGCTGGCTGTGTCGGCCAGGACCGGGGAAGGGCTGGACCAGCTCAGGGCGGCGCTTCGGGACCTGGTCGACGACGCGGAGCCACGAACGGCCGACGGCGCGGCACGCCTGCCGATCGACCGCGTGTTCACCATGCGCGGCTTCGGCACGGTGGTCACCGGCACCCTGGCGAGCGGTCGCATTGGCGAGGGAGCCGAGCTGGAGGCAGTACCGGGAGGCCGGCGGGTGAAGGTCCGCGGCGTGCAGGTGCACGGCACCGGCACGCACGAGGCCGTGGCCGGCGAACGCACGGCCCTGAACCTGACAGGCATCGAGGTCGCGGAACTCTCGCGCGGCCAGGTGCTCGTTGCGCCGGACACGCTGCGCTCGGCACGCCTGGTGGATGCCGCCATCGAGGTGCTGCCGTCCGCACGTGCGATCGTGCACGGCACGCGGCTGCGCTTCCATCACGGCACCACCGAAGTCCTCGGCCGGGCTTCTGTCGTTGCGCTGCCGGTCGCCGACGATGAGCCGCCGGCGATCGAGCCGGGCGGGCACGGGTTCGTCCGCCTGCGCCTCGAGTCGGACGCGGCGCTCACGCGCGGTGATCGGTTCGTGCTCCGGAGCTACTCGCCCGTGGCCACCGTGGCCGGCGGCGTGGTGCTGGATCCGGACGCGCCGCGCGGAGGCGTCCGTCTCGAGCCGACCCTTGCACGCTTCGCCGCACTCAGTGCGCCCTTTGCCGGGTCGCCCGAGGCGAGCGAGCGCGACGCCTACGCCCTCCTGGTGGCAGAGACCGGCGGCCGCGGCCTCGAAACGCATGCCCTGGTCTGGCGCGCGGGCGTGGCGCCGGGCAGGCTCGCGGCGGTCGTGTCGATGCTGGTCGAGGCCGGGCAGGCCCTCGAGGCCGGTGACCGGCTGGTCGCGCCCGAGTGGCGCGCTCGAATCGCCGAGCGCGTGATCGTGGCGCTTTCCGCGCACCACGCCGCCGAGCCGCTGTCCGACGGACTGCCCACGGAGGAGGTGCGCGAGCGCGTGCTGGCGGGGATCGCTCCCGGCCTCACCGAGACCGTGCTGCGCGATCTCTCAGCAGAGGGCCGCATTGCCGGCACCGACCGGCTCGCCCTCTCGGGCCACGGTCCCGTGCTGTCGCCCGACGAGCGCCGTGCGCGCGGCGAGCTGGAACGCGTCCTCAGCGATGCGGGGCTCGCGCCGCCGGACGCGGCGAAGCTGCCGGAGCTCGTCGGCGCCTCGACCGCAGTGGTCGAACGGGTCCTGCAGCTGCTCGTGCGCCAGCGGGTCGTGGTACGCCTCAGCGGCCTGCCGTACCACGCGCGTGTGCTCGATGCGCTCAAGACCGACATTGCGGCGGGCAGGAGTGCCGGGGGCGACGCCTACGTGGACGTGGCGACGTTCAAATCGCGGTTCGGGTTGAGCAGGAAATACGCGATCCCGCTCCTCGAATATCTGGACCGGGAGCGGGTGACGCGGAGAGTGGGTGATCGGCGGCTGGTCCTATAGCGAGCGTGCGAATCGTCTCACGGATTGTCGCGATCGCGCACGCCGTCCTTGGTGGCATCCTTGAAATTGCGAATGCCCTTGCCGATGCCGCGACCGATCTCCGGCAGGCGGTTCGCCCCGAAGATCAGGATCACGATGACGAGAATGACGACGAGCTCCGGAAAACCCAGGCTTCCCATGAAGGATGACTCCCTGAAGCTGTGATTGTAACACCTTGCCTTCCAGCCCGTCTGGCCGGCGCGATTGCGGTCCTGACCGCCCTCGGCGCGGTGGCGCCTCGGCCACCGGCTCGGTACGGCCAGTTCTCGGCCGCCACCGACGTCGTCCAGGTCTACGTATCGGTGACCGATCAGTCCGGGCATGCCGTCGAAGGCCTGACGGCGGAAGATTTCGAGGTGTCGGAGGACGGCGCCCGGCAGCCGGTGACCGTGTTCTCGGCCGGCCAGTTGCCGCTCAGCCTGGCGGTCGTCCTGGATCGCAGCTTCAGCATGGCGGGAGAGCCGCTTCGGACGGCGCGCGCCGGCGCCGGGCGGATCGTCGAGGAGGCGTCACGCGACGATCGGATTGCCGTGGTGGCGCTCGGCAGCGGCGTCGAGACCCTGGCACCGTTCGGGGCGGCGCCGTCCGTCGCGAGGGAGGCCATCGAGGGGCTGCAGCCCTGGGGCACCACCCCGCTCGGCCAGGCCGTCGAGTCGGCGCTCGACGCCCTGGCAGGCCAGCACGGGCGCCAGGCCGTCGTCCTGTTCACCGACGGGCGGGGCCGGTATGACCCGGCCGACCGGACCGAGCTGCTCGCCCGCGTACGGCGCAGCGAGGTGCTGGTGTATCCGGTGGTGGTCGGTCGCGCCGACGTGGACCTGCTCACGGAGCTGGCCGCCCTCTCCGGGGGACACGCCGTCCGCGTCAAGGACCAGCGCGAAGGCGAGCGGGCGGCGTCCGCCCTGACCGCGGAGCTCCGGCAGCAGTACCTGATCGGATACGAACCGCCGGCCGTCGGCGCCGGCACAGCAGGGTGGCATGTCATCCACGTGGCGGTCCCGGGCACGAAGGACGCCGTAGTGCGCGCCCGGGCGGGGTACTACCGGAGGGGTCCGGCTGGGGCGTCTCTCGGGACACTTCCGGCGTCTAAATGACAGGGGCTGGCCCGGTAAGCTGCCCCTGCGGGCAGCCTTCTTGCAAAGGCGCTGTCCAGCAAGTCATGGCACAATGCCAATAGTCCGCTGATGGCCGAGTCCACTGTTTCCCGCCAGAGCGTCGATAACGGGCACCTGGCGGTTCACGTCGAGGGGCTCCACCCGCCCGAACTGTCCTTCTCGTTCGAGCGGCGGCAGTCCAAGGTCGGGGTCGGCTCGGCGGTCGGCGCGCACGCGTTCTTCCTACTGCTGGCGATCGTGATCGCGCTGTACGCCCCTGTGCCGGACGCGAGCGGTCCGCCACCGCGCACGGAGCTGCCCAAGGAAATCGTCTGGCTGTCGGAGCCAGGGCCCGGTGGCGGCGGAGGTGGCGGCGGCAATCAGTCGCCGGAGCCGCCAAAGAAGGCAGAGGTCCCGGCGAAGGACAAGATCAGCGTGCCGGTCGAGCGGCCGCCGACCCCGAAACCGCAAAAGCTGGACGAGCCGAAGGAGCCGCTTCTGAACATCCCGGCCAAGGTGCTCGGCGACGCGGAGGTGATGAACCCGGGCCTGCTCGAGGGCATGTCGACGGTATCGCTGTCGCAGGGAACCGGGACCGACGGCGGGGCCGGAACGGGCGCAGGCACGGGCATCGGACCGGGCAAGGGCTCAGGGCTCGGCCCCGGGGAGGGCGGGGGCACGGGCGGCGGCGTCTATCGTCCCGGCAACGGCGTGGAGCTCCCGCAGCCGGTGCGCCAGGTGCGCCCGAACTACACGGCCGACGCCATGCGGGCGAAGGTGCAGGGCACCGTCTGGGTCGAATGCGTCGTCAACCCTGACGGCACGGTGGGGGACGTGAACGTGACCAAGTCGCTCGACTCGGTCTTCGGCCTGGATCAGGAGGCGGTGAAGGCGGCCAGGCAGTGGCGCTTCGTCCCCGGCCGCCGCTTCGGCCAGCCCGTCCCCGTGCTGGTCACCATCGAGCTGACGTTCACGCTCCGGTAGGGATCTGGGGATCTGGGGATCTGGGGATCTGGGGATCTGGGGATCTGGGTTGGAGATGCGAAAGGCCTGGCGGGAACGTCCCGCCAGGCCTTTCGTCTTTCGTCGCGGATTACCTATTCCGCAATCCGCACTCCCCATTCCGCACTAGTACATGCCGCCCATGCCGCCCGGGCCGCCGGCCGGCATCCCCGACTCCTTCTTCTCCTCGGGAATCTCGGAGATGAGCGCTTCGGTCGTGAGCAGCAGCGACGCGATCGACGAGCTGTTCTGCAGCGCCGTGCGGACGACCTTGGTCGGGTCGATGACGCCGGCGTTGATCAGGTTCTCGTAGGTGTCGGTCAAGGCATTGAATCCCGACTCGTTGTCGAGCTCCCGCACCTTCTGCACGACGATGGAGCCCTCGAGGCCGGCGTTGGTCGCGATCCAGCGGAGGGGCTCCTCGATGGCGCGCTTGATGATGTTGACGCCTACCTTCTGGTCCCCCTCGAGCTTCAGCGTCTCGAGGCCTTTGGCCGCCCGGATGAGCGCCGTGCCGCCGCCGGGCACGATGCCCTCTTCGACGGCCGCCTTGGTCGCATGCATCGCGTCCTCGACGCGCGCCTTCTTCTCCTTCATCTCGGTTTCGGTGGCCGCGCCGACCTTGATGACGGCAACGCCGCCCACGAGCTTGGCCAGCCGCTCCTGCAGCTTCTCGCGGTCGTAGTCCGAGGTGGTGTCCTCGATCTGCGCCCGGATCTGCTTGACGCGGCCCTCGATGGCGGCCGACGTGCCCGATCCCTCGACGATGGTCGTGTTGTCCTTGTCGATGGTGATCTTCTTGGCCTTGCCGAGATCCTCGATCTTCAGGTTCTCGAGCTTGAGGCCGAGGTCTTCGGTGATGGCCTTGCCGCCGGTGAGGATCGCGATGTCCTCGAGCATGGCCTTGCGGCGGTCGCCGAAGCCGGGCGCCTTCACGGCCGCGGCCTGCAGGGTCCCGCGCAGCTTGTTGACCACGAGCGTGGCCAGCGCCTCTCCCTCGACATCCTCGGCGACGATCAGGAGCGGCCGGCCCATGCGCGCCACCTGCTCGAGCACGGGCAGGAGGTCCTTCATGGAGCTGATCTTCTTCTCGTGGATCAGGATGACCGGATTCTCGAGCACCACTTCCATGCGCTCGGGGTCGGTGACGAAGTACGGCGAGAGGTAGCCGCGGTCGAACTGCATGCCCTCGACGACCTCGAGCGAGGTCTCGAGCGTCTTGGCTTCCTCGACGGTGATGACGCCGTCCTTGCCGACCTTCTCCATCGCCTCGGCGATGATGGTGCCGATCGTGTGGTCGTTGTTGGCCGAGATGGTGCCGACCTGGCCGATCATGTTGCCCTTGACCGGGCGGCTCAGCTTCTTGAGCCCCTCGATGACCGACTCGACGGCCTGCTCGATGCCGCGCTTGACCTCCATCGGGTTGGCGCCGGCGGTCACGTTCTTGGCGCCCTCACGGTAGATGGCCTGGGCGAGCACGGTGGCCGTCGTGGTGCCGTCGCCGGCGATATCCGACGTCTTGCTGGCCACTTCGCGCACCATCTGCGCGCCCATGTTCTCCAGGGGATCCTTGAGATCGATCTCCTTGGCCACGGTGACGCCGTCCTTGGTGATGGTCGGCGAGCCGAACTTCTTGTCCAGGACGACGTTCCGGCCCTTCGGGCCGAGGGTGACCTTGACCGCATCGGCCAGGAGGTTCACGCCGCGGAGGATCGCCTGGCGCGACTGCTCTCCGTAGATAATCTGCTTGGGCATTGCTGACTCCTGATGGCGGGGCGGTGCCCCGCAGTACTTCCGAGCGCGGGGCAGCCTTGCCCCGCGAAACCTGCACTAGCCGACGACGGCCAGTACTTCGTCCTCACGCATGATGAGGAGATCTTCGCCCTCGAGTTTGATCTCCTGGCCCGAGTACTTGCCGAAGAGGATCGTGTCGCCTTCCTTGACGTCGAGGGGAATGCGCTTGCCGTCGTCCTTCTGCTTGCCGGCGCCGACGGCAATCACCTTGCCCTGCTGCGGCTTTTCCTTGGCCGTGTCGGGGATGATGATGCCGCCAACCTTCTGCTCGCCTTCCTCGATACGCTGGACGATGATGCGGTCGTGGAGCGGTCGGACCTTCTGTGCTACTGCTGGCATGGGTGCTACTCCGTGGACTGACTGTCTGTACGATCCATCCGTGACTGCCCGGCGGCTGGGGCCGGCCGGGACAGCCGGTCTGTGCGGAGGGTCCGGCTGGCGGACCCCGCGCCCGGTCCGCTAGCACTCGATGGGCGCGACTGCTAAGTATACGCAAGCGCGACGGGTGCCGGCAAGAGGAGAAATTTCGGGGAAAATCGCGCGTCAGCGCGGCCGGGGGCGGCGCCGGCGCTGAGGTGCGGCGAGGTCCAGCTCAACCAGTTTCCGGGCCAGCGTGTTGCGGTGGATGCCGAGCCGTTCGGCCGCCTCGGACAGGTGGCCGCCGGTTTCGGCGAGGATCCGGCTGATGAACCGCCGCTCGAACTCGCGGCGGCCGTCCTCGAAGTCGATGCCGCCCTGGACCATCTGATCCACCAGGCGATCGAGCAGCTCTCGCACCGGCCTACTCCAGCCCGCGTCCGGCGAGGCGTTGGAACGCCTCGAGGTACTTGGCACGCGTCCGCTCGACGACGTCGGCGGGCAGGGTGGGCACCGGCGGCTGCTTGTTCCAGCCGATCGCCTCGAGGTGGTCCCGTACGAACTGTTTGTCGAAGCTCGGTTGCGGCCCGCCCGGCGCGTAGGCGTCGGCCGGCCAGAAGCGCGAGGAGTCCGGCGTCAGCGCCTCGTCGATCAGCAGCAGCTCGCCGTCGGCGCGCCCGAACTCGAACTTCGTGTCGGCGAGGAGGATGCCGCAGCCGGCCGCGTGCGCCGCGGCCCGGCCGTACAGCTCCAGCGTGACGTCGCGCAGGCGCTCGACGAGGGCGACGTCGCCGACCAGCCGCGCCGCCTCCCGTGCGTCGATGTTGATGTCGTGGCCGGAGCTGGCCTTGGTCGCGGGCGTGAAGATGGGCGAGGGGAGTCGATCCGATTCGCGGAGACCCGCCGGCAGGGGGATGCCGCACACCTGGCCCGTGCGCGCGTACTCCTTCCAGCCCGATCCGGAAAGGTAGCCGCGCGCGACGCACTCGATCTCGATGGGCGCGGTCTTGCGGACCAGCATGCTGCGTCCGGCGAGGTCGGCGGCGTACGCCCGCGCCTCTGCCGGGTAGGCCTGGACGTCCATCGTCAGGAAGTGGTTCGGGACCACGTCGCGCAGGAACCCGAACCAGAATGCCGACAGCTGGGTCAGCACCTTGCCCTTGTCGGGAATACCGGTGCCGAGCACGTAGTCGAAGGCCGAGATGCGATCGGTGGCGACGATCAGGAGCGCGTCGCCGAGATCGTAGACGTCGCGCACCTTGCCCGTCCGGAAGCGCCGGAGGCCGGCAAAGGCGGTGCTGGTGACGGGGGACGCGAGGGACACGGGCGGAACCTCCGGACCCGCCGAATGGTAGCAGATGCCCGCGATCCGGCATATAGTTACAACCGGCCCGGCCTTGCGCTGCCGCGGCATTCCCCCGACGAGATGCACCGCCACCTGCGCACTGTCATCGCCCTGGCCGCGGCCGGCCTCCTGCTCGCGCTGTTCCTGCGGAACACGGATTTCCGGCAGGTCGGCCAGGAGATGCTCCACGCGCGCCTGGATCTGCTGCTGCTCGCGCTGGCGACCACGGCCGTCTCCTATTCCGTCCGCGCGTATCGCTGGCGATACCTGCTCGCACCGGTCGGGCACGTCCGCTTCTCGAACGCCCTCCGCATGACGATCATCGGCTTTGCCGCCAGCGCGCTGCTGCCGGCCCGGGCCGGCGAGGTCCTGCGGCCGTACCTGCTCGCGCGCAAGGAGGGGCTGAACGCGACGGCGACCTTCGCCACGATCATCGTGGAGCGGCTCCTCGACACGATCATGGTGCTGCTCCTCTTCGCGGCCTTCCTGCTGCTGTTCGATCCCGGCCTCGAGCACGTGGGCGGCCACACGTTTGCCGAAGTGAAGCTGGGAGGAGCCATCGCCGGCGGGGTGTGCGTCGTCGGCCTGGTGGTGCTGTTCTTCCTGGCGGGCCATCCGGCAACGCTCGAGCGGATCACGTCGATGCTGGCACGGTGGCTTCCGACGCGGCTCGGAGTCCTGGCCGCGCGCTTCGTGCACGCGTTCGCCGAAGGGCTCGCCATCGTGCGGCAACCCCGCCGGCTCGCCGTCGCCCTGCTACTGTCGCTGCCGCTGTGGCTGGCCATCTCCAGCGCGATCTGGCTGGTGACGGCGGCGTTTCACATCCGCATGCCGTTTCCCGGCGCGTTCTTCCTCCAGGCGCTGCTCGTGGTCGGCGTGGCGGTGCCGACGCCGGGGGCCGTGGGCGGATTCCACTATTTCTACCGCCTGGGGACGACGGTGTTCTACGGGGCCCCCAACGACCGCGCCGTGGGCGCGGCGCTCGTCCTGCATGCCGTCTCGTTCGTGCCGGTGGCGGTCGTCGGCCTCATCCTGCTGGCGCAGGAAGGCGTGAGCCTCTCGAGGGCGGGCAGCCTGGCCCGTTCGCGCGAGGCGGAGGAAGCGGCGTGAAGTGTCCCTACTGCGGCCACCTCGGCGACAAGGTGGTCGATTCGCGCGAGAGCAAGGAAGGCGAGGCCATCCGGCGCCGTCGCGAGTGCCTCGAGTGCGGGCGCCGCTTCACGAGCTACGAGCGGATCGACGAGATCCCCTACATGGTGGTGAAGAAGGACGGCAGCCGCGAGCGGTTCGAGCGGCAGAAGCTGGTTGCCGGCCTGCTGAAGGCCTGTGAGAAGCGTCCCGTGAGCGTGGCGCAGGTCGAGGCGATTGCCGACCGGGTGGAGGGCACGCTGCAGGATCGGCCCGAGAAGGAGATTGCCACGGCCGAGATCGGCCAGGCCGTGATGGAGGAGCTCAAGCACCTCGACAAGGTGGCCTACGTGCGGTTCGCCTCGGTGTACCGCCATTTCCGGGACATCGGCGAGTTCATGCACGAGCTCCAGGATCTGCTCAACACGCGGGATTGAGCCCGCCCGGCGGGCGCGTCGGCGCCCTGCCGCGCGACAGCGCGATGGCCACTCCCTACCGCCAGCCCGCCGCCGCCCGCCAGCACGCATCCGATCCGGCGCCCGGGCGCCCGGCCCGACGGCCGATTCGTGACAACCCGCGCCTGTTGCTGGCCGGCATCCTCCTGCTCGTCGCGGCGTTCGTGACGCTGCTGGCGCTGGCCGGACGGACGACCCGGTTCTCGCCGGATTTCCTGACCGAAGTCGTGTTGTACGCGCTCTCGGTCGCCGACCTCACGATGCTGGTCGCGCTGGTGTTCGTGCTGGCGCGCAACATCATCAAGCTCGTGGTGGAGCGCCGGCGGGCGCTGCCGTTCGCCCGTTTTCGCGCGAAGCTGGTGGCGGTGCTCCTCGGGCTGACGCTGATCCCGTCGATCCTGGTGCTGCTGGTCGGCAGCGAGCTGATCCGGAACAGCGCCGACCGCTGGTTCAACGCGCCGATGGACGAGATCCTCTCCTCGGCCAACCGGATTGCCAGCGACTACTACGCCGAACGTCAGCGGTTCGTGGTGACGCAGGCGTCGCGCATCGCGCGAGGGTTGTCGGGCGTGAACCTCGCCGCAGCGGACGTGGCGCCGCTCCAGACGCACATCGGGCCCGAAGTGGCGGAGGATCGCCTGAAGCTCGTGGAGATCTTCCGCGTCGTGCCCGGCAACTCGCCGCAGGGCGATGTGGCGCCGGTCCTCGACGTGGAGTCACCCAGCCTGCCGCCGGGCGCGTCGCGGGCGTCGGCCGAACGGCTGGCCAGCCGCGTGGCGAGCGGCGCCGCCGAGACGTGGCTGCTCGAGCCGGTCGGACGCGGCGGCGAGCTGCTGCGCGGCGCGGCGCCAATCCGCGCCCCGGGCGGGCGGATCGTCGGCGTGGTCGTGGCGAGCGATTACCTGACCGGCGATCTCGCCGCGCGGTCGCGGCGGATGACCACGGCCTACGAGGACTACCGGCAGCTGCGGGTGCTGAAGGCGCCGCTGTTCGGCGTGTACGTGTCGTTCTTCCTGATGGTGACCCTGATGATTCTCGTCGGGGCCACCTGGATGGGGCTGTACCTGGCCAAGCGGATCACGCGGCCCGTGCAGCTGCTCGCCGTGGCCGCGCGGGAGATCGGCGCGGGGCACCTCGATCACCGCGTGGAGCGCGAGACCGAGGACGAGTTCGGGTCGCTCGTCGAGGCGTTCAACAGCATGGCGGAGGAGCTCGCGGGCGGCCGGCGCGAGCTGGAGCGCGCGGCCCTGGATCTCGAGGGCAAGCACCGGGAAGGCGAGGTGCGGCGGCGGTACATCGAGACGATCCTGCAGCGCATCGCCACCGGCGTGATCTCGGTGGACGAGCAGGGCCGCATCGGCACGGTGAACGACGCGGCGCGCCGGCTGCTCGGGATCGACGCGGAGGAGGCGGGCCGGCCCGTCGCCGAAGTGCTGGGGCGCGACGACCTGCTGCCCCTCGCCACGCTGCTGCGCAAGGCGGCCGCCAGCGGCGGCCCCACGCCGCCGCAGGAGATCGCGCTCGCCCGCGACGGCAGAGAGCTCCACCTGGCGGCCGTCGCCACGGCGCTGACCGGCGACGGGGGTCGCCTCGAGGGCACCGTGCTCGTGTTCGACGACGTGACGCCGCTCATCAGGTCGCAGCGTGTGGCGGCATGGCGGGAGGTGGCCCGCCGACTCGCCCACGAGATCAAGAATCCCCTCACGCCCATCCAGCTCTCGGCGGAACGGCTGCAGCGGCATTTCGCGGCGGCGCCGCCGCCGACGCGCACGCTCGTCGACGAGTGCGCGCTGACGATCGTGCGCGAGGTCGAATCGCTCAAGGGCCTGGTGGACGAGTTCAGCCAGTTCGCGCGGATGCCGGCCCCGAAGACCGTCCCCACGCAGCTGCCGGCCCTCGTCGACGACACGCTCGCACTGTACGACGGGCTGTTCTCGGAGATCCGGTTCGAGCGGCGGTACTCGCCCGGCCTGCCGCCGGTCCGCGTCGACCCCGAGCAGCTGCGCCGGGTCGTCATCAATCTCGTGGACAATGCCGTGGAGGCGCTGGAGCGCCGCGGCCGCATCGCGATTGAGGCCGTGCACGACCCCGCGCTCGGCGTCGTGCGCCTGGTCGTGGCCGACGACGGGCCGGGGATCCCCGCCGCGGATCGTGAGAAGCTATTCATGCCGTACTTCTCCACGAAGCGGCGGGGAAGCGGGCTCGGCCTGGCGATCGTGCGGCGGATCATCGCCGAGCACGGCGGCAGCATCGAGGTGGGAGAGAACCAGCCGCGGGGCACGCGCTTCACGATCGAGCTGCCCTGCTGAGGCGCCCGGGACCGACCGATGGCACACGCCAGCATCCTCATCGTCGACGACGAGCCCGGCGTCCGGACGTCGCTGGCCGGCGTGCTGGGCGACGAGGGCTACCAGATCGAGTCGGTGGAGACCGGCGAGGCCTGCCTGGAACGCACCGCGCGCCGGAGCTTCGACGTGATCGTGCTCGACATCTGGCTGCCGGGCATGGACGGCCTGGCCACGCTCGCCCGCCTCAGGGAGCGCCAGGTGGACGCGCAGGTGGTCGTCATCTCGGGCCACGGCAACATCGAGTCGGCCGTGCGGGCGATCAAGATGGGCGCGTTCGACTTCGTCGAGAAGCCGCTCTCGCTCGAGAAGACCGTGCTCGTCGTGCGCAACGCCATCCGCCAGCGGCACCTCGAGGCCGAGAACCGCGACCTGCGGGCCCGCGTCGATCGCCGCCTCACGATGATCGGCGAGAGCTACGCCATGGTGCAGCTGCGCGAGCAGGTCGCCATGGCTGCGCCGACCAACGGCCGCGTGCTGGTCTTCGGCGAGAACGGCACCGGCAAGGAGCTGGTGGCCCGGTCGATCCATGGCCTGAGCCGCCGTCACACGGGCCCGTTCATCGAGGTGAACTGCGCGGCCATTCCCGAGGAGCTCATCGAGTCCGAGCTCTTCGGGCACGTCCGGGGGGCATTCACCGGCGCGGTGGCCGACCGCCGGGGCCGGTTCGAGGTCGCCGACGGCGGCACCATCTTCCTCGACGAGATTGGGGACATGAGCCTGAAGACGCAGGCCAAGGTCCTCCGCGTGCTGCAGGAACAGGTGGTCGAGCCGGTCGGCAGCACGCAGCGGGTGCGCGTGGACGTGCGCGTGATCGCGGCCACGAACAAGGACCTGCCGTCGGCGATCAAGGCGGGCCAGTTCCGCGAAGACCTCTACTTCCGGTTGAACGTGATCCCGATCTTCGTCCCCCCGCTCCGAGCGCGGCAGGACGACATCCCGCTGCTCGCCGAGTACTTCATGACGGGCTTTGCGCAGGAGTACGGCCGCCGTCCCAAGGCCTTTGACCCCGACGCGGTGGACCTCCTGCGCCGCTATCTGTGGCCCGGCAACGTCCGGGAGCTCCGGAACCTCATCGAGCGGCTCGTCATCATGGTGCCGGGCGACAACATCACTGCGGTTGACCTTGCGTTTCTGGGGCAGGCGCCCGAGGCGGCCTCGGAGTCGTCGGCCCAGCCGAGCGAGCCGGTGCAGCCGCTGCACGCGGCACGGGACCGGTTCGAGCGCGACTACATCCTGCGCGCGCTGGCCCAGCAGCGGGGCAACATGTCGCGGACCGCCGAGGTGCTCGGCGTCGAGCGCAGCAATCTCTATCGCAAGATGCGGGCGTTCGGGATCGCCCCGGGCAAGCGTGCGGAAGAAGAGGCCGTGCGGGCCGACGACTAGCGCGGGCAGAGCGAGCAGAGATCGCCGAGCAGGCCCATCGCGGAGCACGCAAAGGGCAAGAGTTCGCGGAGGCTGTTCCGCTGTTTGACGTGCGCGGGACCGGCGTCGCGGTGAAGCCGTGACAGAGCGCGCAGGCCCGCCTGCGCGCTTTGCCGGCCGCGTTGCGGCCGGCGCCGGTCCCGCGCGGGTGGCAGCGTGACGTCTCTGCGAGCCTCCGCCCACTGCGATCTCTCCGTTGGGCCTGCTCAGCGGGCTCGGTCGCCTCAGCGTTCGCGCAGCCGCGTCTCCAGCACCTGCCGCGCGCCGAAGCCCTCCAGCTGCAGGAAGTACGCGGCGGCGGCCGTCAGCGCCGCCAGCGGCACCAGCCCGACGATTCCGCTTTCCAGCACGCTCACGCCGTAGCGTGCGGCCTCGCGCCGCACGAGCTCGAACACGCGCGCGATTGGCGTCTTCTCGACGTTCGTCAGGTTCATCGAGACCTGCACGATGTGGCGGTCCTCGAGCATCACGCCCATCGCCTTCACGAAGCGCAGGCCGCCGCTGCTGTGCCGGACAGCCGCCGCGATCCGCTTCGCCACGTCCAGGCGGTCGGTGGCGAGGTTGACGTTGTAGGCGATGAGGGGCATGCGCGCGCCGATGACCGTGGCGCCCGCGGTCGGGTGCGGCGCCGGCGGCCCGAAATCCGGCGCCCAGCCGGCCGACGACAGTGTGGCCGCGAGCCCTTCGAACTCGCCGCGTCGGATGTCCTCGAGGTTGCGCCGTGCCGGGTCGCTGGCCGCCTCCTCATAGAGGTACACCGGCACGGAGAAGCGGTGGGCCACCTCGGCGCCGACCTGCCGCGCGAGCGTCACGCAGTCGGCCATCGTGACGCCCTCGATGGGCACGAACGGCACGACGTCGACGGCCCCCAGGCGCGGGTGTTCGCCCCGGTGGCGGGTCAGGTCCACCTCTGCCAGCGTGTGTTCGAACAGCGCCATCACCGCGGCCAGCAGCCCGTCCGCGGTACCAGCCAGCGTCAGGACCGACCGGTTGTGGGACGCGTCCGAGGTCGAGTCGAGCACACGCACCTCCCGGGACGCCGATGCGACCGCATCGACGATGCGTGCGACGACCTCGGGGCGGCGGCCCTCGCTGATGTTCGGAATGCACTCGATGATGGCCATGGGCGCTCTTGTACCACAGAGCGCGGCAGCCGGCGATGGCGTGCGATCCTTCGCTGCCGACGCCGGTCGATCGCGTTGACCCTGCCCCTGACTTGGCCGATAATCGCGGCGTGCTTCCGGTTCGCCCCTGCAGTCTCCGATGCCTGATCCGTTGACGACCCCAGACAATGCCCCGGTCAGTGGACCGGCCGGCCGCGCGCACGACGTGCGGGTGGAGCAGTTGCTGCTGGCGGGTCTGGATCAGTACTTCGCGGGACAGTACGAGCAGGCGATCCATCTCTGGACCCGGGTCCTCTTCCTCGATCGCGGCCACGCCCGCGCCCGCGCCTACATCGAGCGCGCGCGCAACGCGCTCGGCGAGCGGCAGCGCGAGTCGGAGGAACTGCTGCAGCTGGGCACCGCCGCGTTCGAGCACGGCGAGACGGCAGCGGCAAGGGCGCTGCTCACCGCCGCCGTTGACGGCGGCGCGCCCCCCGAAGTGGCGCTCGGGTATCTCGGACGACTCGATCGACTCGAGCGCTTCGCTGCCACCGAGGATCCGCTCCGTGCGGCGCCCCACGCGGCGTCTCCGACCGTCCAGGTCACGGAGCGCACGCGGCCCGGCACGCGGCGTATCGCGGGCCTTGTCGCCCTGGCCCTGGCCGCCGCCGGCGTGATGGCCTGGTGGTACGGCCCGGCGGAGGACCTCGGGCGGTGGCGGCCCGTGGGCGCGCATCCGGGACCAGTCCAGGCCGCGTCGCCGGATCCGCTGCCCGTCCCCGGGGCAACGGATCGCACGCTGGCGCGAGCCCGCGAGCTGTTCGGCACGGGGCACGTCCGCGAGGCCATCCAGTTGCTGACGTCGATTCCAACGGCCGATCCCAATCGTCCCGATGCCGATCGTCTCCTCGCCGAGATCCAGAAGGCCCTGCTTGCGTCCGCCGAGCTGCCGGGGCCCACGGGCGCCCCGCGATGAAGTGCCCGACGTGCGGGTACATCGGCTTCGAAGCGGCCGAGCGCTGCAAGAACTGCGGCTTCGAGTTCGCGCTGGCGTCCGCCGCCGCTCCGCCCGATCTGTCGCTGCACCCGGCCGAGGACGGCGGGCCGCTGCGGGAGATTGAAGTACGGCCCGAGGCGGCCCCGGCCGCGCCGCGCCCGTCGGCAACGCCCGGATCCAGGCCCGACCTCGAGCGTGTGCTCCAGAACCTGGATCGCGTCATCGGTGGGCCCGATCCGCAACCGCCGGACCTCCCGCTGTTCGGTCCGGAGGACGACGGCGAGCTCACGCCGCTGGTCACGCCGGGCGCGACGCCGCGTCGTCCGCTGGCGGTCCGGCGCGCCACACCCGACCCCGCCCGGCTGCGCCCGAAAGTGGCGCGGCAACGGGCCGACCCGCCGCGCTCGCTGGAACTGCCGCTGCCTGATCGTGACGACCCCGCGCGCCACACGGGTCGCGGCGCCGAGGCCCGGGGCGACCGGCATTCGGCCGAGCCGGTCGGGGCGCCGCCGGCACGGCGGGCGCTATCGGCGTTCGTGGATCTCGCCATCGTGCTGGGCATCGACGTCACCGTTGTGTCTCTCACCCTGCGGCTCTGCGGACTGACGTCCGCGGACCTGCACGTGCTGCCCGCCATCCCGCTGCTGGTCTTCTTCGTCCTCGTCAACGGCGGCTACTTCGCGGCGTTCACCGCCGCTGGCGGCCAGACGATCGGGAAGATGGCGTTCGGCCTGCGCGTGGTGGGCCATGCCGATCTGCCGGTCTCGGGCGGTCTTTCCATTGTCCGGGCCGCCGGGTGCCTCGTGAGTCTCGTCTCGCTCGGCCTCGGCTTCGTGCCCGCCCTGCTGAACGAAGGCGGTCGCGCGCTCGAGGACCACCTGGCGGATACCCGGGTCATCCGGGTGCCCGCCGCGTGAACAATCCCTCGCGCGCCGTCCCCGCGCCGGTGACCCGCGTCGCCCTGTTGCTCTGCACGTTCGGCGGCGTCGGGTACTTCCCGATCGCGCCGGGGACGGCGGGCTCGGTGGCCGGGCTCGCGGTGTTCCTCCTGCTTCGCCACTTCGGCGTCGGCGCCGCGGTGGAGAGCGCGATCATCGTCCTGCTGGCGGTGGCCGGCGGCTGGAGCGGCACCATTGCGGAACGCCATTTCGGGACGACGGATCCGGGTGCCGGCGTCATCGACGAAGTGGCCGGTATGCTGCTGACCCTGTACCTGTTGCCCGCCACGTGGCCGCTCGCCGTGATCGGCTTCTTCCTGTTCCGCGTGCTCGACGTGGTGAAGCCGTTGCCCGCGCGCCGGCTCGAGGCGCTTCCGGGCGGGTGGGGCATGATGGCCGACGATCTGATGGTGGCCGTGTACGGCAACCTCGCCCTGCGCGTTGCGCTCGCGCTGGTGCCCGTCCTGGGCCGCTGATGCGTCCGCTCCGATCGGCGGAGGTCATCGCGGTCGGCTCGGAGCTGCTCACGGCCTCGAGGCTCGACACCAACTCGCTTGCCGTGGCCGAGCGGCTTCGCGCCATGGGAATTCCGCTGCGTGCCAAGGCGGTGGTCGGGGATCGTCCTGAAGACCTGACCGCGGTCTTCGAAGGGGCGCTCGGCCGGTCCGACCTCGTCGTGCTGACCGGTGGACTGGGCCCGACCGACGACGACATCACACGGGATGTCGTGGCAGCGTCGCTCGGGCGCGCCCTGGTCGAAGACGCCGCGATCGCGGCCGCAGTCGAGGCGCGCTTCAGGCGTCGCGGCCTGGCCATGCCACAGATCAACCGGCGGCAGGCGATGGTGCCGGAGGGCGCCACGGTGCTGCCGAACCCGCACGGCACGGCGCCGGGCCTCTATCTCGAGGCGGGCGACCAGGTGATCGTGCTGCTGCCTGGACCGCCGCGCGAGCTCGTGCCGATGCTGGAGAGCGTGGCCCGCGAGCGGCTCGAGGCGCGCTCGGCGGGCGGCCGGATCCACACGCGCGTGGTGCGGGTCTTCGGCCGGAGCGAGTCGCACACCGAGGAAGCCGTGCGGCCGCTGTACAGGATCTGGGCGCAGCGCACGCCGCCAATCGAGGTCACGATCCTGGCGGCGCGTGGCGCGATCGATCTGCACCTCACCGTGAACGCCGCTCGCGAGGCCGATGCGGAGGACGCGCTTGCCGCGGCAGCCGCCGAGGCCGCGCACGTGCTCGGCGACGACGCGTACAGCGACGACGGGCAGTCCATCGAATCCGTGATCGGACAGCTGCTTCGCGCGCGAGACTGGCGCCTTGCAGCCGCCGAGTCCTGTACGGGGGGGCTCGTGCTGAAGCGGCTCACCGACGTGCCCGGCAGCTCGGCCTACGTCGAGTGCGGAATCGTCAGCTACAGCAACGCCGCCAAGACGACGCTGCTCGGCGTGCCCGCGGCGCTCATTGCCGAGCACGGCGCCGTCAGCGAGCCCGTCGCGGCGTCAATGGCGTCGGGCATCCGGGCGCGGACGGGCGCCGATGTCGGCATTGGCGTCACCGGCATCGCCGGACCCGACGGCGGTACCGAGCTGAAGCCGGTCGGGACCGTGATCCTCGCGGTGGAGACGCCCGACGCGCGGGTGGTGCGGAGGCGGCAGTATCCGGGCGGCCGCGAGCTGATCCGCGACATCTCGAGTCACGCCGCGCTCGACATGGTGCGACGGGTGCTGATCGGCCGTGCCGTGCCATAGGATTGGGAAGCGCTCACACAACCATGCGCTTGTTCATCGCCGTCGATCTGGACGAGCCGCTGCGCGAGCGGGTGCGGAGGCTTTCTTCCGAGCTCAGGCAGGTCGCCGGCAACGGGGTGAAGGCCACGTGGGTCACCCCTGATCGCCTGCACCTGACGATCCACTTTATCGGCGAGGTGGGAGAAGATGTCGTTCCGGCCGTCGCGGCGGCCCTGGCCGCGCCGATTGAGGTGCCGCCGTTCGACCTGGAGATCGGCGGAATGGGCCTCTTTCCGTCGCCCGCCCGGCCGCGCGTGGTGTGGGCCGGGCTCCGCGCCGGCGTTCCCGAGCTCGGGCGGATGCACGCGCTGATTGGCGCACGCCTGACCGCGCTCGGCCTGAGGCTCGACGCGCGGCCCTTCGCGCCGCACCTGACGCTGGCGCGCGTCAAAGGACACGTGTCCTCGCGCCTGGCGGATGCAGTCGGGCGATGTGCGGGCGCGGCGGTCGGGCGCTGTCGCGTGGAGGCGGCGACGCTCTATCGCAGCGTGCTCGGAGAGGGAGGGCCGACGTACATCGTGCTCGCGCGTGCGCCGCTTGCGGGCACGGCATGAGCATCCTCGAGAGGGAGCGAAGATGCCGATTCTGGCGATCACGATCGGGTACCTGACCGGATCGATTCCGTTCGCCTTCCTGGCCGGGCGGCTGGTCAGGGGCATCGATATCCGCCGGTCGGGCAGCGGCAACGTCGGGGCGGCCAACGTGCTCCGCACGAGCGGCGTGCTGACCGCCCTCGGCGTGCTCCTGCTGGACGTGGCCAAGGGAGCCGGCGCCGTGCTCTGGGCGGAGCGCCTCGCCGGCGGCACGTCGGCGGCGGCCGTCGCGGGCGTCGCGGCGGTGGTCGGCCACATCTATCCCGTCTGGCTTCGCTTCCGCGGTGGCAAGGGCGTGGCGACGGCGGCCGGAGCCTTCTCGGTGCTCACCCCAGTCGCGATGATCCCCGTGCTTGGCGTCTTCGTGGCCACGGTCTGGCTGACCCGGTTCGTCTCGCTGGGATCGATCGTGGCGACGCTGACCCTCGGTCCGATTGCCCTCGGCCTCGGGGCACCGGCGGCGGCCGTCGGCGCCGCCGGAGCGGTTGCGGTGCTCATCGTATTCCGTCATCGCTCGAACATCGGCCGGCTGCGCGCCGGCACCGAGCGCCGAATCGGCCGGCGGGTGACGCTGTGAGACAGGTGGCGGTCCTGGGGGCCGGCAGCTTCGGCACGGCGCTCGCCGTGCACCTCGCGCGGCTCGGTCACGAGGTGCGCCTGTGGGCGCGGGACCCGGCGCTGGCCCGGGAGATGACGACGCGACGCGCCAATCCCGTCTACCTGCCGGATTCGACGTTCCCGGACGGCGTCAGCCCCGCAATCGACATCGCCGCCGCGCTCGACGCCGCCGAGCTGGTCGTCAGCGCGCTGCCGTCGCACGGCGCCCGGGCGGTGATGATCATGGCGAGGCCCGCCCTGCGATCGGGCGCGGCCATCGTCAGTGCCACCAAGGGCCTGGAGGAAGTGACGCTGCTCCGGATGTCTGAGCTCATCACCGACGTCGTCGGACCGGGCCATCCGGTGGCGGCGCTCTCGGGGCCCAGCTTTGCCGCGGAGGTCGGGCGCGGGATGCCGACGGCGGTGGTCGTCGCGTCGCCCGACGCGGCCGTGGTGGAGCTGGTGCAGGCGGAGTTCCGGTCGCGGTATCTCCGACTGTACGGCACGTCGGATGTGATTGGGGTCGAGATTGGCGGTGCGCTGAAGAACGTGATCGCCATTGCGGCGGGCGTGGTGGAAGGCATGGAAATCGGCCACAACGCGGTGGCGGGACTCATCACGCGCGGGCTGGCTGAAATCACGCGCCTGGCATGCGCGCTGGGCGCGCGCCGCGAGACGCTGGCCGGCCTGGCGGGACTTGGGGATCTGGTGCTCACGTGCACGGGGTCGCTGAGCCGCAACCGGCACGTGGGCGTGGAACTGGCCCGCGGGCGCGGCCTGGACGACATCGTCGGCAGCATGAAGATGGTGGCCGAGGGGATCCGGACGACCGGCGCCGCGCTCGCGCTGGGCACGCGCGCGGGCGTGGAACTGCCGATTGCGACGCAGATGGCCGAGGTGCTCAGCGGGAGGCGGGACGCGCGGGCCGCGCTCGAAGAGCTGATGCTGCGGCCGCAGCGGGCCGAGGCGGAGTCCGGGTGATACAGTTGATCGGATGGGGTTCTTCGATCGGCTGAAGACCGGGCTGTCGAGGACGACGGATCGGATCGTCGGGCGCTTCGACGAGATCGTGCGCGGCGCCGACGCACCCGAACGGCGCAGCCGCCCGCTGGACGTGGACACGGTGGAGGCGCTCGAGGACCTGCTCATCTCGGCAGACCTGGGCGTGCCGGCTACGGAGCGGATTCTCGAGCGCGTGCGCGACGAACCGCGCGGGCCGGGAGGCCTGCGGGCGCTGGTCAGCCGCGAGATCCTCGCCGTGTTCGACGGCGCCCGTCGCGACGTGGTGCAGGGCCGTCCCCACGTGGTGCTGATCGTCGGCGTGAACGGCACGGGCAAGACGACCACCGTCGGGAAGCTCGCCAGCCTCGCCAAGAAGGACGGGCAGAAGCCGCTCATCTGCGCCGCCGACACCTTCCGCGCCGCCGCCGTGGACCAGCTGCAGATCTGGGCGGAGCGCGCCGGCGTGGACATGGTGCGCACGCGTGAAGGCGCGGATCCGGCGTCGGTGGTCTTCGACGCGGTGGCATCGGGCAGGGCGCGCGGCCTCAGCCCGGTGTTCGTCGATACCGCGGGCCGGCTGCACACGCGGCAGAACCTGATGCAGGAGCTGGAGAAGATTCGCCGCGTGGCCTCGCGCGAAGTGCCCGACGCGCCGCACGAGGTGCTGATCGTCATCGATGCCACGGTCGGGCAGAACGGTCTGGTGCAGGCGCAGCAGTTCACCGAGGCCGCCGGCGTGACCGGCGTCGTCCTGACGAAGCTGGACGGCACCGCCAAGGGCGGCGTGGCCGTGGCCATCGCACACGATCTCAAGCTCCCGATCCGGTACGTGGGCGTTGGCGAGGGCATCGACGATCTCATCCCGTTCTCGCCCGACGAGTACGTCGCGGCTCTGTTCGAGCAGAAGTGGTAGATCGGCTGATGCGGCGCGCGTTGCGCCTGGCGGCGCGGGGCCGGGGCCGGACCAGCCCCAACCCGATGGTCGGCGCCTCGGTGATTGCGCCCGACGGCACGATCGTCGGCGACGGGTGGCACGAGCGCGCCGGGACTCCGCACGCCGAGGTCCACGCCCTGCGCCAGGCCGGCGTCCGCGCCCGCGGGGCGACGCTCGTCTGCACGCTGGAGCCGTGCTGCCACCACGGCCGGACCGGACCGTGCACGGATCGGATCGTCGAGGCCGGCATCGCCCGGGTCGTGGTCGCCACCGAGGATCCGAACCCGGTGGTCGCCGGGGCGGGGCTGCGATACCTGTCGGCGCATGGCATCGAGGTGGCCTGTGGCGCAGAGTCCGACGCGGCTCGCAGGTTGAACGCGCCGTTCTTCACCGTGATGACCGCCGGCCGGCCCTGGGTCATCCTCAAGGCCGGCGTAAGCCTCGACGGGATGATCGCGGCCGCGCCCGGCGCGAGGACCGACATCACGAGCGCGGACGCGCGACGGGACGTGCAGCGCCTCCGCGCCGAGGTGGACGCCATTGCCGTCGGCAGCGGGACGGTCATGGCCGACGATCCGTGGCTCACCGTTCGCGATGTCTGGACGGAGCGGCCGCCGGCACGGGTCGTGTTCGATCGCTCGCTCAGGACGCCCCCGACCAGCCGCGTGCTCGCCACGCCGGGACGCGTGCTCATCCTGACATCGCGGCCCGGCATCGAGGGCCATCCCGCTGCCGCGGAGGCCCTGACGGTGGCGGGTGCGGAGCTCGACGACAGCGGTGCGTCAGTGGGTGAGGCCTTCCGTCGCCTGGCGGTGCTGGGAATCCACTCGGTGCTGCTCGAGGGCGGCTCCCTGCTGAACCAGGCTGCCTCCGATGCAGGTATGATCGATGAAGTCCGTTTGTACGTCGCGCCGACGGCCCTCGGCAGCGGAGGCGTACCCCTGATGGCGGGCCGCGGGGTGTGCATTTCGGGTCTGGCCGGCCTCGAGGCGCGGCTGGTGGGCCCCGACGTGCGGATGACCGGCTATGTTCACCGGGCTGATTGAGTCGGCCGGAGAGGTCGTAGCGCTCGAGCGACGCCCGGGCGCCCTGCGCCTGTTCGTCGCCAGCGATCTGGCCGAGGAGCTGGCGGTGGGGGACAGCCTCGCCGTGAACGGGGTCTGCCTGACGGTCGTCAAGGCGGGCGGGCCCGCGGCCGCGTTCGATGTCGGGCCGGAGACCGAGCGTGTCTCCGCGCTCGGCGATCTCGAGCCGGGGGACGTGGTGAACCTGGAGCGGTCGCTGCGCGCCGACGGTCGCCTGGGCGGGCATTTCGTGCTGGGCCACGTGGACGCGGTGGGCACGATCGTGGACATCCGCCCTGACGGCGACTTCTGGTGGGTCCGCGTGCGGTTCCCCGGCGAGCTGGCGCCCTACTTCGTGCCGAAAGGCTCGGTGGCCCTGGACGGCATCAGCCTGACGGTCGCCACGCTCGGCGACGACAGCTTCGACGTGCAGATCATCCCGCACACCTGGACGCATACGAACCTGCGCGCGGCGCGTCCGGCGGCGCGGGTGAACCTCGAGTGCGACATCATCGGCAAGTACGTGGCCCGCGCCGTTGGCCTCAGTTCGCCGCGCCCGGTGGCACCCTGATCATGACCAAGCATCGCCCATCGTCATCGAGAGCCGGCCGCCTCCGCCTGGCGCGGCCATCCAGATCCAGAAGCCCCTTCTCGCCGGTCGAGCAGGCAGTGGAGGCCATGCGCGAGGGCCGCATGGTGATCGTCGTGGACGACGAGGACCGGGAGAACGAGGGGGACCTCACCGTCGCCGCCGAGAAGGTCACGCCCGAGATCGTGAACTTCATGGTGACGCACGGGCGCGGCCTGGTGTGCCTGGCGATGACCCCGGAGCGGCTCGACGCGCTCGAGATCCCGCTGTCGGTCTCGGTGAACTCGTCGATGCGCGAGACGGCGATGTGCGTGCCCATCGACGCGCGAGGCAAGACGAGCACCGGAATCTCGGCGCCGGATCGCGCCGCCACCATCCTCACCGCCATCGCCCCCGAGGCGCGTCCGCAGGATCTGCTGCGACCCGGTCACGTGTTTCCCCTGCGCGCGCGGCAGGGCGGCGTGCTCGTGCGAGCCGGCCACACCGAAGCCGCGGTGGACCTGGCCAGACTGGCGGGGCTCGCCCCCGCCGGCGTCATCTGCGAGGTGCTGGCGCCGACCGGATCGGCGGCCCGGGTGCCCGATCTCGCGCGGCTCGCCCGGCGCCACAAGCTGCCGCTCATCACCATCGCGGATCTGATCAAGTACCGGATGGAAAACGAACGGCTGGTCCGGCAGGTCGCGAGCGCGAAGCTCCCGACCGAGCTCGGCGACTTCCAGATGTATGCCTACGAGAGCCTGATCGACGGCGAGACCCACGTGGCGCTCGTGCGTGGCGAGATCGGCGACGGGCGCGACGTGATGGTCCGCGTGCACTCGAAGTGCCTGACCGGCGACGTGTTCCACTCGGCGCGCTGCGACTGCGGGTCGCAGCTGCACACGGCGATGGAGCGCATCTCGGCCGAGGGACGCGGTGTGCTGCTGTACCTGAACCAGGAAGGACGTGGCATCGGACTGGCGAACAAGATCCGCGCCTACGAGCTGCAGGACCAGGGCTTCGACACGGTGGAGGCCAACGAGCGGCTCGGATTCAAGCCGGATCAGCGCGACTACGGCATCGGCGCGCAGATCCTCGGTGACCTCGGCGTCCGGACGATGCGGCTGCTGACCAACAACCCGCGCAAGTTCATCGGCCTGCAGGGATATGGGCTCGCCGTGAGCGAGTCGCTGCCGCTGGAAATCCCCCCCGGATCCGAGTTCACCCGCAAGTACCTCAAGACCAAGAAGGACAAGCTGGGCCACACGCTGTCGTCGGTCTGACCTCAGGGCAGCAGCGGACGTCCCTGCAACTGCGCCATCCATCGACCGGCGGCCGACTTGAGCGTGTCCCGGACGGCGATCTGCGGCACATCGTCGCCGAGGATCTCCAGCGTCTCGAACGACAGACCGGCCTCGCCGTGAGCGTTCCAGCAGTCCTGGAGCGCCCGGTCGCGGTGGCGACCCTGGCGCAGGAAGAACCGCTCGCGGTTCCCGGTGTTGGCCAGGTCGAGCGACGTGCCCACCCAGGTGGCGCCGGTGGCGGCGCAGCGGATGGCGTACACGCCTCGGTCGACCTGTCGCTGCTTGTAGTCGCGCACGGCCTGGCGGCGCGCCTCCGTCGGGTTCATGCCGTCCTCCTCACTGCGCCTCGAACGCACGCTGCGCGAGCGCGCGGGCGTGATCGCGCACGTCGGCCGGCCACGCCGCGATGCAGGACCGGAATCGTTCCCGGCGGCCCGCATAGAGTGCCCGCGTTGCCTCCTCGAAGCCGGGCTCGTTGCCGCCCATGGCCGTCATGAACCGCAACGTCGCGTCCTGCGCGCGGCGCAGCCGGTCGCGGCCCGCATGCGTTCGACGCGCCTCGTCGACCAGCCGCCGCAAGGCCACCGACGCGCCCCCCGGCTGCTCGGCCAGCCACTCCCAGTGCCGGGGCAGCAGCGTGACCTCGCGGGAGACGACGCCGAGCCGCGGACGTCCCCGGCCGCGGCGGGCGACTTCCCCGACCGACCGCGGGTCGCCTGCTGCAGGCGCCGACGCGACCCGCCGGGCGAGGTCATCGGCGCTGCCGCGGTAGTCGAGGTCCACGACCCTGCCGGTCGCGTTGTCGAAGACCAGCACCTGCGCGCGGCGGTCGTTCTCGAGTGCGCGCTTCGCCGCGAGCGCGACCTCCACGAGAGGACCCGAGCCGACATGGGTGGTCCCGGAGAAGGCGACGTATGGGGCCTCGGCAATCCTTCGACGGCGCATGGGAGTGATAATTATACCCGGGTAAAAATAGGAGCGCAAATCAGCTCGTTCCACCCTCGATGATTGACCCCTCAAGCCAACCCACGCTAAGATAAGCGTTTGCGCGGGCGCGTGGCGTCGTGTGCCTGAGGGGCCGGCGGCGGGCGGCCGCGGGACCACGGCGGATGTTCGACGCGCTCAGCAACCGGCTCCAGGACGTTTTCCGGTCGATCCGGGGCGAAGCCCGTCTGACGGAAGGCAACGTCGAGTCGGCGCTCCGGGAGATCCGGCTGGCGCTGCTCGAGGCCGACGTCAACTTCAAGGTCGTCAAAGCGTTCATCGACCGCGTGCGCGACCGGGCGATGGACCAGGACGTCCTGCGAAGCCTGACGCCGGCACAGCAGGTCGTCCGGATCGTGCGCGACGAGATGCTGGCGCTCTTCGGCGACGCGAAGGGCGGCCTGGCGCCGACCGACCGGCGGCCGCGAGTCGTCCTGATGCTCGGCCTGCAGGGATCGGGCAAGACGACGACCAGCGGAAAGCTCGGACGCTGGCTGGCGGGGCAGGGGCGGCATCCGCTGCTGGTGTCCACCGACGTGCGCCGGCCGGCCGCGATCGAGCAGCTCAACGTGCTCGGCCGGCAGGCGAAATTGCGCGTGCACGACCCGGCGGGCGAGCTCGACCCGGTCGCGCGTGCAAAGGGCGCGGTGCTCGAGGCCCGGAACACCGGCTTCGACGTCGTCATCGTGGACAGCGCGGGGCGCCTCCACATCGACGACGCCCTGATGACCGAGCTCGAGGCCATCAAGCAGGCCGTCGAGCCCGTGGATCTGCTCTTCGTCGCCGACGCGATGACGGGGCAGGACGCGATCAAGAGCGCGGGCGAGTTCAACCGGCGGGTCGGGGTCAGCGGCGTGGTGCTGACCAAGCTGGATGGCGATGCCCGCGGCGGCGCGGCGCTGTCGGTCGTGTCGGTCGTGGGCGTGCCGATTGCGTTCGTCGGGAGCGGCGAGCGGCTCGAGGATTTCGAGCTGTTTCATCCCGACCGCGTGGTGTCGCGCCTGCTCGGGATGGGCGACGTGCTGTCGCTCATCGAGAAGGCCGAGGCCGCCATCGACGTGGACGAGGCGGAGCGGCTGGAGCAGAAGCTCCGGGCGAACGAGTTCACGCTGGAGGATTTCCGGGACCAGCTGCGGACGATTCGCAAGATGGGCCCGCTGGAGTCGATCCTGGGCATGCTGCCCGGGCTGGGCAACATCAAGCAGCTCGCCGAGCAGAAGCCGGACGAGAAGCAGCTGAACCGCGTGGAGGCGATCATCTCGTCGATGACGCCGGCCGAGCGGCGGCGGCACGACATCATCAACGGCAGCCGCCGCAAGCGCATCGCGCGCGGCAGCGGCACGTCGGTCGAGGAAGTGAACCGGTTGCTGAAGCAGTTCGTGCAGATGCGCAAGATGCTCAAGCAGCTGGGCGCGATTGGCGGAGGCCGCAAGCGCAGTCCGTTCGGCATGCTGCGCGGTCGGCGCTGAGCGGGGAGTGGAACCGCGTGAAGCGTCGGACTTCAGGTGGGTCGAGGCCGAACCGACGTTCGGCCCTACGTACGTAGGTGTCGCGGGACGTCCCCGCGCGGGCAGCGAGGCAGGAGAGCAACCGAATGCTGGCAATTCGCATGAGACGGGTCGGCGCCAAGAAGCGGCCGTTCTTTCGCGTGGTGGTGATCGAGCAGCGGACGCCGCGCGACGGGGCGTTCGTGGAGATCCTCGGGCACTACTACCCGCGCACGAAGCCGGCGCGGGTGGAGATCGACCGCGCGCGCGTGAACTACTGGATCGAGCGGGGCGCCAGGCCGTCCGACACCGTCCGGACGCTGATCGCGCGGCACCTGGCCGCGCCGGCGACCGTTCCGGCGGCAGCGGCGGCGGAGTAGGCATGGCGAGCCCGGTCGCCGCGATGGTCGAGGTCGTCGCGCGGGCGCTCGTGGACTCGCCCGACGCCGTGAGGGTCAGCGAGGCCGATCACCGCGGTACCACGCTGGTGGAGCTGACGGTGGCGCCGGCGGACACCGGCAAGGTGATCGGCCGGCAGGGCCGGATCGCCGACGCGCTGCGGTCGCTCGTCGCGGCAGCCGCGCACCACCATGGCGGGAAGGCGGTCCTCGAGATTCGCGACGCGGAGTAGGGCGTGAGCGCGTGGGACGACGAGTTCGCGGTCGTCGGCCGGGTCGCCCGCACGCAGGGGCATCGCGGCCAGGTCATCGTGAACCTCCAGACGGACTTCGCGGCCGAGCGTTTCGGGGCGGGCGCGACGGTGTGGATGCTGCACGACGGGACCCCGGTGCCGCTGCGCATCCTCGAATCGCGGATGCACATGGGCCGCCCGGTCCTCACGCTGGAGGGAGTCGGCTCGATGAGCGAGGCCGAGCGGCTCCGCGACGTGGAATTGCGGGTGCCGGCCTCGGAGCTGCGGCCGCTGCCGGAGGGCACGCACTACCGGCACGACCTGATCGGCTGCTCCGTCGAGACGACCGACGGGCGGGCGATCGGCACCGTGCGCGCCGTCGAAGGCACCACCGGGGCCGAGCGGCTGGTGGTGGGCGAAGGCCGCGGGGAAGTGCTGGTGCCGCTGGCCGCGCCGATATGCGTGACGGTGGACATCGCGGATCGGCGGATCGTGATCGATCCCCCGGACGGGCTCCTCGAGCTGAACGCGTGACGAGGAGCCGGCCGTGAGAGTGGACATCGTCACGATCTTCCCGGCGATGTTCGCCGGGCCGTTCGCGGAAGGTGTGGTCGCCCGCGGCATCGCGGCGGGACTGCTCGCGGTGGGCGTCCACGACCTGCGGACTTTCACGACGGACCGCCACCGCGTGGTGGACGACGTGCCGTTCGGCGGCGGGCCGGGGATGGTCCTCAAGCCCGAGCCCCTGGTCCGGGCGGTCGAGCATATCCGCGCCACGCATGGCGAGCCGGGGGCGGTGGTCCTGACCTCGCCGCAGGGACGCCGGCTCACCGCGCGGGACGCGGAGCGGCTGGCCGGCCTGCCGCACATCGTCGTGCTGTGCGGGCGGTACGAGGGCGTGGACGAGCGGGTCCGGGAGCACGTCGCGACCGAGGAGATCTCGATCGGCGACTACGTCCTGAGCGGCGGCGAGCTGCCGGCCATGGTGCTGGTGGACGCGGTAGCGCGGTTCGTGCCGGGAATCGTGGGCGACGAGCGGTCGGTGGCCCAGGACTCCTTCGTGCGCGGCCTGCTGGACTACCCGCACTACACGCGGCCGGCGGAGTTCAGAGGATGGCGGGTGCCCGACGTGCTGTTGTCGGGGCATCACGCGGAGATCGGGCGGTGGCGGAAGCGCGAGGCGCTCCGCCGGACGCTGGAGCGGCGGCCGGATCTGGTCGATGACTCGGTGCTCGACGAGCCCGAACGGTCGTTCGTCCGGGAGTGGATGGCGGATCGAGCCGAAGGAGCTGAAGATGAGCGCGATTGACGTAATCGAGCGGAGCCAGATGGTCGAGCGGCCCGACATGAGGTCCGGCGACACCGTGCGGGTGCACGTGAAGGTCCGCGAGGGCGACAAGGAACGCGTGCAGGTGTTCGAGGGCATCGTCATCGGCATGCACCGCGGCGGGCTCCGGGCCTCCTTCACGGTCCGCAAGGTGTCGTTCGGCCAGGGGGTCGAGCGCATCTTCCCGCTGCATTCGCCGATCATCCAGAAGGTCGAGGTCGTGCGGTCCGCGAAGGTGCGGCGCGCGAAGCTCTACTTCCTGCGCGAACTGAAGGGCAAGGCGGCGCGCATGAAGGAGACCCGGCGCGTCACCCACTAGCACGACAGCCAGGTGGATTGGCCAGGGAGCGCGGCGTGGCACGAAGCCTCGCACGGCGGACCATCGAGAACGCCCTCGGGCGGATCGGGCTGGTCCGCGTCGCGGGCGTGGACGAGGTGGGGCGGGGCTGCCTCGCGGGTCCGGTGGTCGCCGCCGCCGTCGTCTTGAACCCGGGTCGGCACATCGCCGGCCTGCGAGACTCGAAGCTGCTGTCCGCCTCCGATCGCGACGTGCTCTACGAGCTGATCGTCCGCCGGGCGCTGGCCTGGTCCGTCGGATCGCTCGGTCCTGAGGAGATCGATCGTCTCAACATCCACCGGGCTTCCCTCCACGCCATGCGCGAGGCCGTGCTCGGGCTGGCGCCCCTGCCCGAAGTGGTCCTGGTGGATGCGTTTCGAATCCCCGACCTGCCACTTCCCCAGCGCGGGATCATCAAGGGCGACCGGCGGTCCGCCGCCATTGCCGCCGCCTCCATCGTCGCCAAGGTCACGCGGGACCGGTTGATGGACGAGTTGCACCGGACCGACCCCCGGTTCGGGTTCCATCATCACAAAGGCTACGCGACCCCCGAGCACCTGGCCGCCGTGGCCGAACATGGCTATTCGCCGGCCCACAGGCGGACCTTCAGACCCCCATCGCTGTTTGATACGATCGAGTGACGGCGCGGCGCCGTCCGGCTGTGAGGGCTGTCGCCGGCACCGGGCCCTGCTGACAGGTGGGGGAACGCCCGAAAAGTGAAAGGAAGAGACCGCCATCGGCATGCAGAAAGGACCCAGGATGCCCGACCGTCCCGACCCGTCGAATCTCGACGAGGTGTTTCGCGACTTCCGCGACGAAGTGGCGCGCCAGACGGCCTCGGACAAGGCCGAGCAGCACTACAAGATCGCCCTGACGTACCGGGACATGGGCATGGTCGACGACGCGGTCCGGGAGCTCGAACAGGCGGCGCGGGCCCCGAGGCTCCGGTTCGATGCGGCGGGCCTGCTCGGGCGCCTGCTGCGGGATCGTGGCGAGGTCGGGCTGTCGATCGAGTGGTTCGAACGGGCCGCCGAAGCGCCGGCCCCCACGCCCGAGGCCGGGCGGCAACTGCTGTACGAGCTGGGTCAGGCGCTCGAGGAGTCGGGCGAGCTGGCCCGCGCACTGGCCGTCTATCTCGAGCTGCAGGCAGACGCCGGCGAGTATCATGACATCGCGTCGCGCGTCGAGCGCCTCGCCCGGGCCCAGTCGGAGAGCTGAGCATGCGTCAGCTGCTGTTCGCGGCGTGCTTCTTCGAAGCCGGGCTCCTCCTGGTGGTCCTGCCGTGGACCGCATTCTGGGACCGGAACTACTGGTTCGACGCCGTGCCGTATCTGCACATGCTGGCGCAGAGCGCCTACCTCCGTGGCGCGGTCTCCGGCCTGGGGCTGCTGAACGTGGGCATCGGGATCGCGGAGATCGGCGATCTGCTGAGCGCGCGCTTCGAGAGCGGCGAGGAACCAGGCCTGGCACCGCCCTCCGACGCCCGCTAGCGGCGGCAGCGCCGTGAGCCTGCAGCCGCCGATCGTCTGTCTCGTGACCGATCGGAGGAGGCTTGCCGGGCGCCTGCGCCTGGACCCCGACGGCCGGGAGACGCTCGACGCACTGGTCGGACAGATCGAGGAAGCGGCACGCGCCGGCGCCGGACTCGTGCAGATTCGCGAGCGCGATCTCGCGGCGGGTGCGCTCGTAACGCTGGTTCGTCGGGCCGTGGCGGCGTGCCGGACGTCGGCGACCACCGTGGTGGTGAACGACAGGCTGGACGTCGCCCTCGCCGCGGGCGCCGCGGGCGTGCACCTCCCCGAAGACTCGCTGCCGCCGGAGCGCGTGCGGGACCTCGCATCGGATCTGATCGTCGGCCGGTCCCTCCATGCCATCGCGGACGTCGCCGTTGCACGGTCTGTGGCCTATGTCGTGTTCGGGTCGATCTTCCCGACGCGATCGAAGCCCGCCGGCCATCCGGTGGCCGGTCTCGAGCATCTGGCGGCAGCCGTCAGGACGACGGGGCTGCCCGTGATTGCGATCGGCGGGGTCGACCTGGAGAACGTCTGCCAGGTGGCGGCCGCCGGAGCCTCCGGCATTGCCGCGGTGGACCTGTTCCTGCCTCCGCGCCCGGGCATGTCGCCCGGCTGGCTGCGCGAGGCCGTGTCACGGGTGCGGGATGCGTTTGACATGCGGTAAGCGCGTTTCCTAACATGGCCGTCATTACAGTCGAGCCAGGCGTGTACCGAGGCATGTAACAAGGAGGGGCGGGGCAGCAACATGACGAACCGACCGGCGGGAGGGGTGGGCGCACGACTCCGGCGACAGCGCGAGGAGCAGGGAATCTCGCTGCGCGACATCGCGGGGACCACCAAAATCTCACCCGTCGCGCTCGAGGCCATCGAGCGCGACGACATCCGCCGGCTTCCGGGTGGCATCTTCCTTCGGGCGTTCGTCCGCGCGTACGCCTCGTCGCTTGGACTCGACGGCGAGGCAACGCTCCGTGAATTCGTCGGCCAGTTTCCCGAGGTGGCGGCCGAGCACTTTCCGCGGCCGGCGCCGGCCGGCGATCCTGAACCCGCCAGGCCGGCTGTGTCCGGCCGTCTCCTTGTCCAGCTCGCCCTCGTCACCGTGCCACTGCTCCTCGCCCTCGTCTGGTTCCTGCTTGCCCGATCGTCCGAGACGGACTCCACGGTGGTCGGCGGACGCATCGCCGCGCTGAGCACCGACACGCCCGCGCCGGGCCTGATCCGGCCGGTTGCCGACGTGGGCAGCGAGGCATTGCCCGAGGCCGTGCCGGCGGTGGATCACGTCGGCGAGTTGTCGATCGTTCTCACACCGACGGCCGACTGCTGGGTCTCCGCGTCGATTGACGGCCGCTCCGTCGTGGAGCGCCTCTTCGCGCCGGGGGAGCAGCTCGTGCTCAAGGCGCACCGCAGCGTCGTGTTCAAGGTGGGCGATGCGGCGGCGGTCTCGCTGCAGGTGAACGGCATCAACGGCCGCGACCTGGGCAGGCCCGGGGAAGTGGTGACCACCCGGATCGACCAGGACAACTTCCGAGAGTTCTTCGCGGCGAACTGAGCCGGCGCGCACACTGCATGGATCCCGGTGTCCGCTCGGCCCTCGTGGATTTCTTCCGCCGTGGCGAGGTCGCCCGCGACGTGCGCCTGCTCGCTGCGCAGGGTGCGTTTGCGCCCCGCGCCCTCGATCAGCTCGCGCTGCTGGTCCTGCTGAACGACGATGGCGATCCGGAGGTGGCGCGTGCCGCCGCCGAGACGCTCGACCGTCTGCCGCGCGAGCCCCTGGAGGCCTTTCTCGGACGCGCCGACGTGAGCGCCGAGCTCCGGTCGTTCTTCGCCGCCCGCGGCATAGCCCCGTCAGGTGAGGCGTCGGCGGGCGACGAGCCGCTCATCGACGAAGGCGGCCCGGATCCCGAGGCGCCTGCCGACGGCAGGACGGCGGGGCAGCGTCTGGCGCTGATGGGCGTCATGGAGAAGATCAAGGTGGCGACCCGCGGGACTCGCGAGGAGCGGTCGCTGCTCATCCGGGACCCGAACCGGCTCGTGGCTGTGGCCGTGCTGAGCAGCCCGAAGCTCACCGACGCCGAAGTCGAAGGATTCGCGCGGATGGCGAATGTCGGCGAAGAGGTCCTTCGCATCATCGGGTCGAACCGGCAGTGGACCAAGAGCTACGGCGTCATCGCCGGTCTCGTGCGCAACCCCAAGACGCCCGTCGCGCTCTCGATGAACCTGCTGCAGCGGATCAACGATCGGGACGTGAAGATGCTCGCGCTCGATCGCAACATCCCCGAGCCGCTGCGCATTGCGGCACGGAAGCGGGCGTCGGAGAACCGCGCGCGCTGAGCCGCCTCACGCGCCGCCGGTCGGCTTCCTCCTGCCCGCACGCTTCCACTCCCTCCGAAGGTCCGACAGGCCGTGCATGTACCCGGCCGCGCGCTCGCGCGCCGTCTCCGACGGCATGTGCGTGAGCAGGTCCAGCGCGCGCGCGATGTCCCGGTCGATGGTGTCGCGGGTCGTCGTGAAGTAGAGCCGCCTGATCTCCTCGAACGGGTCGAGCATCGGCAGGCGCCTCATCGAGCGGCCCGGTTCCGTTGGTGCCGGCGGAGCAGCGGCTTCAGGTCCTCCAGACGCCGCGTGTTGGCGACCTGATCGGGGCTGGCCCAGGCCCTGCGGGCCACGCGAACCCCCCGGTCGAGAAAGCTGAAGCTGGCGGCCGCGTGGGCATCGCTCGAGACGATGAGACGGGCACCCTTGGCGAGCGCGAGGCGCGCGATGCCGTCCGGCACGTCGAGGCGGTCCAGCTGGCTGTTGATCTCGACGAAGACGCCGTGGGCCGCGGCGGCGGCGATCACAGCCTCGACGTCGAAGCGGACGGGCTCGCGTCTCAGGAGGATGCGGCCCGTCAGGTGGCCGAGCGCGTCCACCCACGGGCACTCGATGGCGCGCAGCAGCCGCGCGGTCATCGCCTCGGCCTCCATCGAGAAGCCCGAGTGAATCGACGCCACCACGAAGTCGAGCTGGCCGAGACAGTCGTCGGCCAGATCCATCCGCCCGTCCGGCAGAATGTCGCACTCGATGCCCGCCAGCAGCGTGATGCCATCGAGGCGGCGGCCCACTTCGCGAATCCGGGCCGCCTGGACCAGTGCGCCCTGCTCGTCGAGACCGCCCGCCATCGCGAGCGCCTGGCTGTGGTCCGTGACGGCGATGTACTCGAGTCCCGCCGCGCGGGCGGCGCGGGCCATGGTCTCGAGGTCGTCCTTGCCGTCGGTGACCGTCGTGTGGAGGTGGAGGTCGCCGCGCAGATCGGCCCGGGTCACCAGGCGCGGGAGCGCATGACGCGCGGCAGCCTGGATCTCGCCGCGGTTCTCCCTGAGCTCGGGCGGGACGAGGTCGAGGCCCAGCGCGGCGTAGATCTCCTCTTCGGTGTCGCCGGCAATCCGTCGCATGCCCTCGAGGGCGAACAGCCCGTATTCGTTCAACTGCAGGCCCATGCCCATCGCGCGGTCGCGCAGGGCGATGTTGTGGGCCTTGGACCCGGTGAAGTACTGCATCGCCGCGCCCCGTGAGGCGGGCTCGACCAGCCGCAGGTCGGCCTGGAGTCCCGAGTCGAGCAGGACGCTCGACTTCGTCTCGCCTCGGCCCAGCACCCGCATGGCCCGGGGCTGGCTGGTGAACGTGTCCATCACGCCCGGCGCGGCGCCGACGGCGAGGATGTCGAGATCGCCGCAGGTCTCCACGCCCCGCCGGAGGCTGCCGACCGGCAGGAACCACGCACCGGGATACGCGGCTTCGAGGTCCGCGACGATGACGCGGGCGGCCAGGTCGACATCGGCGGCGAGGTGGCGTCCTGCATAGCGCCGCCGCTCCTCGATCGCCTTGAGGATGAGCGCTTCCTTCCGGACGCCCATGCCCTTCATGGCCCGGATGCGGCCTTCACGGGCCGCCGCCTCGAGCGCGTCCAGCGAGGCGACCCCGAGCTCGTCGTAGAGGCGCTTCACCGTCTTGGGACCCACCCCCTGCAGGCGCAGCAGTTCCAGGAGCGTGGCGGGGAAGGCGGCGGCGAGCTCGAGCCGATAGGGCGTGTCGCCGGTCTGCGCGATCTCCCGAATCCGCTGCGCCAGGTCCTTGCCGATGCCTGGGAGACCCCGCAGGCCGGCGTCGTCCAGGTCGGCGACGTGCCCAGGCTCGGCGGCGACCGTGTCGGCGGCGTTGCGATACGCGCGGATCTTGAACGGGTTGTCCGCCCGGATCTCGAGCAGGTCGGCAATCTCGCCGAGGAGGCGGGCGATCGCAGCGTTTTCCACGGCCGGGGCCGCATTATAATGGCCACGCTCCGGTTCCCACCGCGCGTCATGTCCCCGCGACCTCTTCGCAACCAGATTGGGCAGCTTCTGATGGCCGGCTTCGAGGGCCCGGCGCTGCCGGTCGAGCTCGTCGCCATCGCGCGCGAGTTCTCGCTCGGCGGTGTCGTCTTCTTCAAGCGCAACGTGGAGGAGCCGGCGCAGGTTGCCGAAGCCGCGTGGCAGGCGAACCGGCTGGACCCCGATCTGCCGCCGTGGGTGGCGGTCGATCAGGAAGGCGGTCGCGTGGCCCGCCTCAGGCGGCCGTTCACCGAGTGGCCTCCGATGGCGACCATCGGCCGGAGCGGGGATGCCGCGCTCGCCCGGCGGTTCGCCGCGGCCCTGGCGGCCGAGCTCGCCGCCGTCGGCATGACGCTCGATTTCGCACCGGTCCTCGACGTGTTCACCAACCCCGCAAACACCGTCATTGGCGATCGTGCGATCGCCGGCGATGCCGGCACTGTGGCGACGCTCGGCGTCGCGATCATCGAGGAGCTCCAGCGGGCCGGCCTGGCCGCCTGCGGCAAGCACTTCCCGGGCCATGGCGACACGCTCGCCGACTCGCATCACGACCTGCCCGTGGCCGAGCACGAGGCGGCGCGCCTGCGCGAGGTCGAGTTCGAGCCGTTCCGCGCCGCCATCGCGGCCGACGTCGCGTCGCTGATGACCTGCCACGTCATGGTCCCGGCCTTCGACGAGGAGCGGCCGGCGACGCTGTCACGGCCAATCGTCGAAGGTCTCCTCCGCGGCGAGCTCGGCTACCGGGGGCTCGTGTTCACGGACGACATGGAGATGAAGGCCATCGCGGCCCGGATGCCGATCCCGGAGGCCGCCGTCCAGGCCGTGGCCGCCGGCTGCGATGTCGTGCTGGTCTGCGGAGGCGGCCAGGATCTGCAGGTCGCGACGCTGGAGGCGCTCATCCATGCCGTGGAGGACGAACGGCTGCCGGCCGCACGTGTCGAGGAGGCGCTCGGCCGGCAGCGTGCTGCCAAGGAGCGCTTCCTCATGCCGGCACGAGGGCGTTTCAGACGCCAGCCCCCCGACGCAAAAGCGCTGTCCCAGGTGCTGGGCAGCGAGCGTCACCAGGCGATCGCGGCGGAAATGGCTCGATTTGCATGACGACTGGACTGCGCAAGCCTCCCGCGCTCCGGGCCGGCGGGCAGCTGGCCCTCGTGGCGCCTGCCAGCGGGTTCGACATGGCGGAATTCGAGTCCGGCGTGGCCGAGCTCCGGGCGCTCGGTTTCGTGCCGCGCTGGGACGACCGCCTCTTCGCGCGGGATCGCTACGTGGCAGGCGCCGCGGCCTTGCGGGCGGCCGCGATTGACGAGGCGTGGCACGACCCGGACATCGCCGGTCTGATTGGCGTGCGCGGCGGCTACGGCAGCGTGCAGGTCCTGCCGTACCTGGAGCCCGGCCGCCTGGCCTCGCGGTCCACGATCTTCGTCGGCTACAGCGACCTGACCTCGATCCTGACTTTTCTCGTGTGCCGGTGCGGCACCGTGGCCTTTCACGGTCCGACCGTTGCGGGCCGGATTGGCGGTGGCGCGGACGCGTACGACCGGGAGTCGTTTCTCCAGGTCCTGACGCGGCCGACGCCCGCCGGCGAGATGCACGCGCCCGACCTCGAGTCGATCCGCAGCGGGGAGGCGACCGGCCGCCTTCTGGGAGGTACGCTCACGCAGCTGGCGGCGGCGGCTGGCACTCCCTACGCCCTCGCGCCCTGGGACGACACGATTCTGCTGCTCGAGGACGTTGCCGAACGCCCGTACCGCCTGGACCGCATGCTCCAGCAGCTGCGCCTCAGCGGCGCGCTCGCGCGGGTGCGGGGCATCGTGCTGGGCACGTTTCCGCGCTGTGACGAGGCGTCCGGCGGCGTGACCGCCAGGGGCGCGCTCGCCGACATTCTGGCGGATGTTCCGGGACCCGTCGTGTTCGGGTTCCCCACCGGCCATGTGGACGGTCCCGCGCGCACGGTGCCGCTCGGGGTCCGCGCACGACTCGTCTCGGGCCAGGCGCCGTGCCTCGTGATCGAGGAGGCGGCGGTCCAGCCGGCCACGGAATGAAGATCCACCTGATTGGCATCTGCGGCACGGCCATGGCCACGCTGGCGGCCATGCTGAAGGCGCGCGGCTTCGACGTCCAGGGCTCGGACCGCGGCGTCTACCCTCCGATGAGCGAGTTCCTGGCCCGAGAGCAGATCCGGGCCTTCGACGGTTACCGTGCCGAGCAGATCACCGGAGACCTGTCCCTGGTGATCGTGGGCAATGCCATCTCGCGAGGGAACCCCGAGCTCGAAGAGGTCCTGTCCAAGAAGATCCGCTACTGCTCGCTGCCTGAGGCGGTTCGCGAGCACTTCCTCTGGGGATCGCGGTCGATCGTCATCGCGGGCACGCACGGGAAGACGACGACGGCGGCGCTCACCGGCTGGGTCCTGACATCAGCGGGCCTGGATCCGACGATGCTCGTCGGCGGGATCGTGAAGAACCTCGGCCCGTCGGGGTCGAGCTACCGCATGGGCCAGGGGCGGGACTTCGTGATCGAGGGCGACGAGTACGACAGCGCGTTCTTCGACAAGACGGCCAAGTTCCTGAAGTACCTGCCCGACATCGCCGTGATCAACAACGTCGAGTTCGATCACGCCGACATCTACCGCGACCTCGAGGCGGTGCTGCTGGCATTCCGGCGACTGATGCTGCTCGTTCCTCGCACCGGGCTGCTGCTTCTGGGCGCCGACAGCGAGCATGCCCTGTCGCTCCGGGAGGGGGCCGTCTCGCCCGTCGAGACGTACGGCTTCGACGAGCGGGCCGACTGGGTGGCATACGACGCGGCGGCCGGCGACGGAAGGCAGACGTTCTCGGTGCGCCACGGCGCCGATTACGTCGGCCGGTTCGAGCTGCCGCTGCTCGGCCGGCACAACGTCCGCAACGCCCTCGTCTCGATTGCCGTCGGCCACGCGCTGGGCCTCGATGCCACGACGATCGCGGCGGGGCTCAGCGGGTTCGCCGGCGTGAAGCGGCGTCTCGAGGTGGTCGGGGTGGCCGATGGCGTGACGGTCTACGACGATTTCGCCCATCACCCGACGGCAGTGGCCGAGACCCTGCAGGCCGTGTGCCAGGCGTATCCGGGGCACCGCGTGTGGGCCGTCTTCGAGCCGCGCTCGGCGTCATCCTGCCGGCGTGTGTTTCAGGGCGATTTCGCCCGGGCGTTCGCGGGCTCAGGCGCCGAGGAAACGGTGATTGCCGCCGTATTCCGATCCACCTTGCCCGAGGAGGATCGCCTGTCGGTGGACGACCTCGTGCGGGACATTGCCGCGGCCGGCCGTCGGTCGCGCACCTTTCCCACGACCGACGACATCATCGAGACGATTGTCGGCGAGCACCAGCCCGGCGACGTCGTCGTCATCATGTCCAACGGCGGATTCGACGGCATACACGGGCGGTTGATCGCGCGGCTTCAGCAGGGCGGTGGGACGGCGTGACGGATGGCTTCCGCGCGTCGCCGCCGCGCACGCGCCGCTATGGGGAGCAGAGCTGGCTCGTGGAGTTCGAAGGGCCGCTCGACCTGGAGGTGAACGAGCGCGTCCAGGTACTCGCGGCGCGGCTCGGCCGGCTCGGATTGCCCGGGCTCGAGGAGGTGGTGCCGGCTGCCGCGAGCCTGGCCGTCCACGTGGATGCGGAGGTCTTCGATCATGCGGGATTCGAGGCGGTTCTCGCGGCTTCCCTGGAGCACGGGCCGGCGGTCGGCGAGGCCCGGCTGCACGAGATTCCGGTGTGTTACGAGCCACCGTTCGCGCCCGACCTGGACCACGTGGCGCACGCCAGCGGATGCACGGTCGCCGAGGTGATCGATCGGCACGTCGCCGCTGAGTACCGGGTGCTCATGCTCGGCTTTCTACCCGGGTTTCCGTATCTGGGTCTGGTGGACGCGCGCATTGCCGCCCCGCGCCGCGCCACCCCCCGGCTCGTCGTCCCCGCTGGCTCCGTGGGGATTGCCGGGCGTCAGACCGGCGTTTATCCGGTGGAGAGCCCCGGCGGCTGGCAGATTGTCGGCCGCACACCGTGGCGGCTCTTCGATCCGCGCCGGGACCCGCCGGCCCGGCTGGCGCCGGGCGACCGCGTGCGGTTCGTGCGTGTCGCTGCGGGGACGTTCGACGCGTTGGCCGGCGAGGGCTGGTAGGGCGATGTGCGTGATCATCGAGCGCCCGGGCATGCTGACGACCATCCAGGACACCGGGCGGAGGGGGCACCAGGCGATTGGCGTGCCCGTGGCGGGCCCGATGGACCCGTGGTCGGCACGTCTGGCCAACCGGCTGGCGGGCAACCCCGACGGGGCCGCCCTGCTCGAGGTCACGCTGATCGGCCCGAGGTTCCGCCTCGAGCGCGACGCGTGTGTCGGCGTGGCCGGTGCCGCGTTCGACGTGGACGTCGGGGCGCGCACCGAGCGCAGTCCGTGCCGGCTCTCGGTCCGCGCGGGCGAGGTCGTCGCCTTTCGGACGCGACACGCCGGGGCGCGAGCCTACGTCGCATTCGGCGGAGGGGTGCAGGTGCCGCTCGTTCTCGGCAGCGCGGCGACGGACATCCGCGGCAGGCTCGGTGGCCTGGCGGGCCGTGCGCTGCGCGCGGGTGATCGGGTGCCGATTGGTCCTCCGCGTGGCGCCCTGCCGCACCGTGCGCCAGCTGGGGAAGTCGCGGTCGCTCTGCCGGAGGGGCCTTGTGCGGTGCTCCCCGGGCCGATGGCCGACGCATGGTCGGCCGGGGCCTTCGAGGTGCTCTGCGCAACCCCGTTCGACGTGACGACCAGCTCCGACCGCATGGGCTATCGACTTCACGGTCGGGCGGGGTGGCCCGAGGTGCCTGCGACCCTGATCTCATTTCCGACCACGCGGGGAGCGGTTCAACTGCCGCCGTCCGGCGAGCCGATCCTGTTGATGGCGGACCGGCAGACTACCGGTGGCTACCCCGTAATTGCGGTGGCGGCGCGGGCGGGATGGCCGTTGCTGGGCCAGCTGGCGCCGGGCGACGAACTGCGGTTCGCCCGCGTCTCGCTGCATGCCGCGCGCGAGGCCTGGCTGCGGCTGGAGGCGGCGCTCGATGCCATGGCGCCGCGGGTGTCGGCATGACCGAGCCCGCCCCGAGCGTCCAACGGCTTCGCGGCCGCCTGTCGGCTGCGTTCGGCGAGACGCGGATTGGCGTTGCGGTGCCGCTCGCGCCGTTCACGACTTTGAAGATTGGGGGACCGGCCGACCTGTTCTTCGAGCCGCGATCCGGCGGCGAGATTGTCGGGGCTGTTGATATGGCGGCCGCCTGCGGCGTGCCGGTCACCGTGCTGGGGGGCGGGTCCAACGTCCTGGTCGCCGATGCGGGCGTGCGCGGCCTCGTGCTGCGGCCCAGAGGCGGCGTGATCGCGTCCGAGGGCGAGGGTCTCGTGCGGGCCGACGCCGCCGTCACCATCAACGGGCTGGTGCGGTGGCTCATCGCGCGCGGGCTCGCCGGGCTCGAGGCCTGGGCCGGCACACCCGGGACCGTGGGCGGCGGCATTTACGGGAACGCGCACTGGGGCGGCCGGCTGCTCTCGGAACATGTCGTGTCGGTCCGGCTGGTCGGGCGCGACGGAGGCGTGCGGGACGTGCCGGCCGACGTGATGGAGTTCGGGTACGACAGGAGTCGCCTCCAGCGGACCGGCGAGGTCCTCGTCTCGGCGGTCTTTGCCGTGGAGCCCGGCGACCCGGCACGACTGAGAGACGAGGCGCGGCGATCGCTGGGCTATCGGAAGCGGACCCAGCCCCTGGCATCGCCGAGTGCCGGATGCATCTTCCAGAATCCGGCGGACGAGGTGCGGCTGCCGGCGGGAGTTCCGCATTCCGCGGGTGCCCTCGTGGATCGCGCCGGTCTGAAAGGCGAGCGGGAGGGCGGCGCGCTCGTGTCGCCGACGCACGCGAACTTCATCGTGAATACCGGCGGCGCCAGCGCTGCCGACATCCGGCGGCTGGTCGATCGCTGCCGCGAAGCGGTCAGGGAACGGTTCGGCATCTCGCTCGCCGAGGAGATCGTCTCGATTGGCTTCGAGTCCGAAAGGGGAGGCGTGCGTGTCGACGCTGCTGATTGAGGGAGGGCGCCGGCTGAGCGGCGTGATCGAAGTCGAGGGGAACAAGAACTCGGCGCTGCCGCTCGTGGCCGCGTGCCTGCTGAGCGAAGAGGAGTGCGTGCTGCACAACGTCCCGCGCATCGGCGACGTGGAGGTCATGGCGAGGCTCCTGCTCGACCTCGGCGCCGAGGTGGACGGCATCGGCACGGGCACGCTGCGGATCAAGTGCCCTGATGTCACCAGGGACGAGCCGGACCCCGCCCTTGTCGGACGGCTGCGCGGCTCCGTGCTGCTCCTCGGTCCGCTGCTGGCACGCAGGGGGCGCGCCCGCATCGCGCCGCCCGGGGGCGACTTTCCCGCGCGGCGGACGATCGACACGCACCTGGCCGCGCTGAAGGCGATGGGCGCCCGCGAGCTCGACGGCCGGGGGCACGCACTCGAAGCTGCCGACGGTCTGCACGGCGTCTCGATGTTTCTGGAAGAGGCGTCGGTGACGGGTACCGAGACGGCGCTGCTGGCGGCGGCCTGCGCCAAGGGGAGGTCCGAGATCCGGCACGCCGCCACCGAGCCGCACGTCATCGAGCTGTGCCGGTTCCTGCAGGCCATGGGGGCCGGGATCGAGGGGGCGGGGACGTCCACGATCCGGGTCGAAGGCGTGCCCCGGCGGCGCGGCGCGACGCACACGCTGTGGGGCGACTACATCGACGCGGGCAGCTGGGCCGTGATTGGAGCAGTGACCGGCGGCACGCTGGAGGTCCGCGGCGCGCGGGCGGAGGACGTCGAGGTGGCGGCGGCCGTCCTGCGGCGGCTGAATCTGCAGTGCACGTTCGACGATGCGCGGCTGCTGGTCGAGCCGTCACGACTGACGGCAGCGGGTCGGATCACGACGGGTCTCTGGCCCAGTTTTCCCAGCGACCTCGTCAGCCTGGTCACCGTCCTGGCGACCCAGGCCGAGGGCCGCACGCTGGTGCACGACTGGATGTACGAGCTGCGCCTGTTCGCGCTGGACCAGATGAGCGGCATGCGGGCCGACCTGTTTCTCTGCGACCCGCACCGTATCATCGTCACGGGGCCGAGCCGCCTGCGGGGACGGATCCTGGACAGCCGGGATCTGCGGTCGGGCATGTCGCTGATTGCCGCGGCGCTTGCGGCCGACGGCGAGAGCCGCGTGAGCCCGCTCGAGACCGTCGAGCGCGGCTACAGCCGGCTCGTCGAGCGGCTGCACTCGCTCGGCGCCCAGGTCACGAAACTGTCCTGAAACGGCACACGCGGGAGAATCGGGGACAGTCCCCGATTGCCGTGGGAATCGGGGACTGTCCCCACCATCGTCCACGTGTGCAGGAACGGGACACTACGGCTGAGGTGGTTGGACCGGCGGGTTCTCCGGGGGCGGTTCGGGCGGCAGGATCGGCGTGACTGGACGCGGACCCGGAGGCGGCAGCCCGGGCGTCTGATCCGGAGGCTGCAACCCATTCGGCACGTTCGGGACCTCCAGGATCGTCGGCGGCGCAGCCTCCCGGCCGAGACGGAACGGACGCAGGTCGGCCTCGGTCAGATCGAGCACACGGACGATGTGCGGCGTCAGCGTGAGGATGATGTCGGTCTCCTGCGTCTCCTTGTGCGTACGTCCGAACAGGCGCCCCAGCACCGGCAGGTCGCTCAGCCCCGGGATCCCGTCGAGGACCACCCGCTCGTCGTCCCGGATCAGGCCAGCGAGCATGTTCGTCTCGCCGTCGCGCAACCTGATGACCGTGTTGATCGATCGGTTGCCGAAGGTCGGCAGACCGCCGAAGCCCGTGCCCGAGACGCTGCTGACGTCCACCTTCAACGCCAGCGACACCTCGTCGTCGTGGTGGATCCGTGGCGTGATGTCGATGTTCACGCCGATGTTCTCGTAGTTGAACGACGTGATCGGCTGCTGGGGCACGCCGCCGGTCGCAATCGGCGCGAACTGGGTGACCGGGACGGGGACGCGATCGCCGAACTTCGCCTCGGCCGCAATCCCCTCCGCCGTCCGCAGCTGCGGATTGGCGAGCGTCCGCGTGTTCGAGTCCGACTTCAGGAGTCGATAGTAGAGCCCAGGCACGCCCGTGACGAAGATGTCCGCCTGCGTCAGGTTCCGCAGGCTCGCAATCGTCTGCCCCTCCTGGTTGACGTCGACCGATCCGTCGATGCCGGGCGATCCCGGCGAGGCGATCTGCAGCCCGTATTCGCGCAGCCGCTTGCGGTCCACTTCCAGCAACTCGACGTTGATCACGACCTCGGGCCGGGCCTTGTCGATGGCGGAGATGATCCGCGAGGCCGCGGCGAGCCGCTCCGGCGTGTCCTTGATGGTGAGCGCATTGGCGCCCGGCACACCCGCGATGCGGCGCAGGTCCACCACGATCCGGAGCAGGTCGATCGTCTCCTTGAGATCGGCGTTGCTCAGGTAGAACGTGCGCACGACCTCGTCCTCGTACTCCCGGCGCTTGGCCGGCGTGTCCGGGACGATGGTAATGGTGCGTGGTGCGCTGATCTTGTAGAACGTGCGTGTGCTCGAGGTGATGGCCGTGAGGGCGTCCTCGAGCGAGGCGTCGTGCAGCTCGGTCGTCACCGGCGCTTCGCGGAACGCCGGGTCGAACACGAGATTCAAGTTCGCGAACCGCGCGAGGGTGGTGAACACCGCCCGGGAACTGGCCTCGCGGAAGACGAGCGAGGACGGCAGCGTCGCGTCCTTCGGCAACTCGTACCCGCCCGGCTGTTCGTCGCGGCTCCGGTCCACGAGCGCCTGGAGCCGCGTCTTCCCGTCCGCCGGCACGGCGACTTTGTCGCGCGCGGCGACCCGCGCCCGGCGGAGGGCCCTATCGATATCGCCGCTCGAGGGGTTGAGCTCGGACGCCAGCTCGAGCTCCAGGACGGCGTCTTCCAGTTTGCCGGTCGCCTCCAACCGGCGCCCGCGCGCCAGGTGCATCTCGGCCGCGCGCAGCTTGGCGCGCCCCAGCGCCTGCAATGCCTCGCGGTCCTTCGGATGCTCGCGTGCCGCCCGCGTGTACTCGACGACGGCGCGGTCGTAGTCCTGGACCATCTCGGCATTGCGCCCGGCGCGCATGCCGCCGGAGCTGGCGCAGGCCGCCAGCGCGATGGCGGGCGCCACGAGGGCCAGCCGGAGCCAGCGCCGCATGCCGAGCGGCTCAGCGTCCCGCATCGGTCACGACATCCACGCCGCGCGGCATGGTGAACACGAACTCCTTGTCGGGGATTCCGACGTTCTCGTGAAGGTTCGCGAATGCGAACGTGGAGGTCCCCCCCTGCGCATCCCGCGTGACGAGCATGCGGAGCACGTAGGACGTCCGGTCAACCACGAGCTCGAGCCACTCGTACTCCCGCTCGGGCCGCTTCGGCGTCAGCTTGAGAGCGACGCTGGACTCGGGTGCGCCGGGCACGGTGACCGGTTCCACCGTGAAGTCACGGAGGATGTTCCCCTTGCCCGCCAGGAACAGGACGGCCGTCGAGGCCTGGTCCTGCGGCGGCACCGTGGAGACATACACCTGCTTGTCCTCAGGGATGTAGGAATACAGCTTCGTCCCGTCTGACACGAACACCTTCTTCTCAGGATCCGTATAGGTCCAGCGCATGCGCCCTGGCTTGCGAATGGCGACCTGTCCCCGTTCGACCGTCTTCTTGTGGAGCACTCCGCCCTCGTAGGTGTGGGTGAAGTCCGCCCGGAAGTCCCTGACCGTGTCGTAGTGCCGTTGAACCGCCGCAGCCAGCGTCGCCGCCTCCGAGGCGGGCTGCGCGGCCGCCGCGAGGGGCGCCGCGACCAGCCCCGGCACCAGGGACAGCAGGAGGATCAGACGGCGTCGCATGTCGAGCCGCGGGCAGAATCGATAGCGTAGCACAAGCCCTCTCAGGGACCGGGCCTGGGAGTGGCGCCGCCAGGGACACCCGGTAACGGGGCATCGGGGCGTACAGGCCCGACGCATAGGTGGACAGAACGGGCGTGCCGGCCGGCGACAGCGCCACCAGGCTCACGCCACGCTCCACGACGAGCACGTGGGCGCGTCCCGCGATCACCTGGCCGAACCCCGCGCGCCGGATCGTGTCGGTTGGCAGCCAACCGTCCATCCGGATCTCGATCGGGACGCCGCCGAGCGTCAGGCGGGCGTGCCAGGGAGCGTCGGACCGGCGGTCGAATGCCGGACGGCGGCCGACGGTACCCGCCACCACGGAATAGGACGGCTCCCGGCCGAGCACGGCCGCCCCTCCCGTCAGCCAGGCCGACGTCCGCGCCAGGTCGTCGCGGTCGAACGGCAGGTCCCGGTACGGCGTCAGCACCGCCAGCACGTACAGCGTCCCCGGAGCCAGCGCGCGGACGCGCTCGGACATCTGCCGGTCGTCCACCCGCGTGTCCCGATCGAAGCGGAACAGGTCCCCGTACGCCGCCCGGGCCAGATCCCGGGCGATCGGCGTGGCGAGCACCTCCCGACCGGCCGCCAGGTTGTCGCGAACCAGGAAGGGCAGCGTGAGGACCGCGTCGGTCGCCCGGACGGCATTGAGCTCCGGGTGCAGCTGGCGCAGGTAGTAGTCGAACCCGTTCCCGAGCTGCCAGTTGACATCCGCCAGCAGCAGGTCGCGCCGATCGAGTCCGGCCGTGAACGCGGACAGCCAGCGCACCGGCCGTCGATCGTCGTGCCGATCCACGGCGGGATACGTCTGCCAGGCCCGCCATCCGGGGTAGGCAAGCGCCACGAGCGCACAGGCCAGTTGCAGTGGGACCGTCGCGCGCGGTGACGCGCGCCGGGCCAGCGCCTCGATCGCCGCGACACCGGCGGCGGCCGCGAGCACGACCATCTCGTGCGACGGAAGGAAGAAGACGTGCGCGTCCCCGACGTTGTAGGTGAAGGCAAACACGAAGGCGACCAGCCAGGCGGTGCCCACGAGCAGTGCCAGCCGCGGACGCCTGGCCAGCCAGACGAGGCCGAGGAGCGCCAGCGCCACCCCGATCAGGCCGACCTGTTGCGTGAGATCGAACACGTACATACGGAGGTGTGGCCGCAGGACGGCCTCATGGACGCCGAAGACCATCGTCTCGCGCCAGTCGGTCTTCGTGACGTCGAACCAGAACGTGCGGAGGAGCGCCAGCCCGGTCGGCCCATCGGGCACGTGCCACAGGTAGGCGAGGTTCCACAGGTACTGGCATGCGCCGGCCGCGGCGAGAGCCGCCGCCACGGCAATCGTTCGAGGCAAGCCGATCAGCCGCAGGCCGCCCGGCGCCGTGGCGACGAACACCACGATCGCTGGTGCCAGCAGTATGGTCATCAGGTGGTTGCCGAACGACAGCGCGTACAGCCCGAATACCAGGGCGAGGCGTCCGAGCGTCCGGCGCCGCTCCCACCACAGGAGCGCTGCCAGCACCAGGCCCGTCAGCAGCAGGTGCAGCGCGTAGACCTCGGCGATGATCGACTGCGTCCAGAACGTGTACGACGCCGCCAGAAGCAGCCCGCCGAATGCGCCGGCCAGCAGCGACCCGGTGACGGCACTGGCCAGCCAGACCAGCACGCCGCACGCCAGGGCGCCGCAGACGGCGGAGAGCAGGTTGAGGGCATGCGCGGGCTCGCCGCCCACGATCGTCGCGGTGAGGTTGGCCAGCGCGTAGTACAGCGGGTAGCCCTGCCGTGGGCTCAGGTCGAGGTCGCCAATCGCCGCCTGGAACGACGCCGTGTCCCCGAAGTCGAGCCCGGGCAGCAGCGTCGAGTGGTACAGGCCGAACGCGACCACCCCGACCACGACGGCCACGACGAGACGCGCGATGCGCGGTGGGGCAGAAGGGAGCGCCTCGAGTCGTGCGGGGACGATCGGGCGGAGAACGCGGGAGAGGCCGTTCGTGGCCGGCTTGCTGGTGCCGTCCGGCACACCGCGATTGTGGGTGTGCCGCCGGACGAGTGTCAAGCGCTCCGAGCGAGCGTCCGGGCTAGCGCAGCGCTGCCCGGACGGCGGTAATCGACGCCCTCGGCGGCGGGGCCACGCTCACCTGCACGGCCTGCAACGTGGGTTCGTGCTGCAGGGCCCAGCCGTTGGAACGGCGGCCGCAGTGGTTGCAGCGGAGATAGATGGCGCCTGGTTCACAGGCGACCTGGAAATCGTGCTTGCCGGAGAGATAGCAGGTAATCCACTTCAACATGGCTCGACTCGCCTTCGTGATGCAGTAGGGGCCTCCTCCCGGGCGCAGTCGGCATAGGCACTGAGGCTGGGGAACCTGTGCGCCCGAGTCGTGACGTTGCCGGCCGTTGCACGGGCCGTGCCACGGCGGCGCGGACGTGGTGAAACCAGGAACGCCTGGCCCCTGGCGCGAAATCCCGGTCAGTCTTGACAACGTGCCCCGGTATCACCCGTTGCCGACGTGTCTGGCTGGCGTCGGAAAGCCGGCGCGTCGATTACAGAACCGTCATCCCGTCGGCGCGCGAGGGATCAGCGGCTGTGTCTGAGGGCGACGATTCGCTCGCAGCACAGCCCGGCCGAAATGAGGCTGGTAATCTCCGCGTTCATCGAGGAGGACGCCGGCAGGTGCAGGACGGCGGCGCTGATCTCCACCAGCACCGAGACGGCCCCGACGAGAATGGCCAGCGCCAGCAGGAGCCACGGCGCGCCCGCGACCAGGCCGAGGACTTCCTCCCGCCTGGCCGGAAGCAGGCGGGATCGCGAGAGGGCCGCGAAGACGAGAATCCAGGGGCAGACGGCGAGGACAACTGCCATCTCTCGAGTAATCGGCAAACGGCCGGTCGGCTGCAATTTCCATCAGGAGCGGGACGCGGAGTTGATCGGCGTTCCTCTATACTGGGGCATGATTCCGGGCGCCGGCCCCTCGTCCAGGCGCGGCCGTCCGCAGGCCATCCTCATGCTGGTGCCCCTGCTGTTGGGGGCGCTCCCCGACGTCGGCCGCGCGGCAGGCCCCCGGCTGGACGACCTGCTGGCCGGCCCGGCATCACCCGGCAGCGTCATCCTCCTGGCTCGGTTTCCGGGCGATGCGCGCCGGCGCGGCGCTTGTCGCTGCGCTCGGCAGCCAGGATGCCGCGATCCGCGCGGCCGCCGCGCGGGCCGTCAACGCCCTGCGCCTGTCCCAGGCGTTGCAGGCGGTCCGGGAGGCCGTGGCGACCGAATCAGCGCCGTCGCCGCTCTTCGAGGAGGTCTCCGCGCTGCTGGTGCTTGACCCGCAGGCGGGTGAAGGGATCGCGCTCGACGCGGCCGAGCGGTTGCGCCGGGGCGGACATGATGGGGCTGCCGACGCGGTGATCCTGCATGTCGTGCGCGCGCTGGGCCCGAAGGCGGTCGATCGGTTCCCCCGGACTGGCGCGATCTCGGGTTCCGTCGACACCTGGAGAGCATGGATCCTCGCGGCAACCCCGAACGGCCGTGAAGGCGTCTCGACCGCGGCGAGCACGCTGCTCGCATCTGGAGATGCGATTTCGGAGGCAAGATCAAGCCGCCACGAAAGACGCGGCACGTGAATCCCGTGTACCCGGCGCGGTCGATGGACGCCAGAGAGCAGGGCCTCGTGTTGATCGAGGCGAACATCTCGCCGGGCGGGTGCGTTGACGCCGCGACGGTGCATCGCGGCGCCAGCGACCTGCTGGATCTCGCCGCGCTCGTGGCCGCCGCGCAGTGGCGGTACACGCCCGTGGAGCTGAATGGCAGACCTGTGCCCGCGCAGATGACACTCACCGTCTCGTTCAGGCTCGAGTAGCGGGCAACCGTCGAAGGAATCTGGTGGACGGCAGGAGGCTCGAACTCCCGACCTCCGCGTTGCGAACGCGGCGCTCTCCCAGCTGAGCTAGCCGCCCACTCCAGGAAGGAATCAGTCGCCACGCGCGGAACTTCTCGGCGGGGCGACCCCAAAGAATACCACGCAGCCGTGGTGGCGGCAACAGCCGAGCTCGTGGGATATACTCGCTATTCCTGCGGAGCACGCAGGGCGCGCGACGCGATCGCGCGACGTGCCCACCGCTCCGGCGCACGGGCCGGCAGCCTGCATGGTGGCAGGCGGTTCGTTCGGCACAACTCCTTACGGCATGCCAAAACTGAAGCGCATCGGGGTCCTGACCGGCGGGGGAGATGCCCCCGGATTGAACGCGGTCATCCGCGCCGTCGTCAAGGCGGGCGTCAACAACGGTATCGAGGTCCTGGGCCTCGAGGACAGCTTCGACGGGCTGATCGAGCCCAACCGCTCCCGCATCCTCACCGCCAAGGACGTCACCGGCATCCTTCGACGCGGCGGCACGATTCTCGGCACCGTCAACCGCGGCGACCCGTTCGCACACCAGATCGAGACGTCGGACGGCAAGCAGGACTACTCGACCCGCGTCGTCGAGATGTTCCACCGGATGGGGCTGGACGCGCTGGTCGTGCTGGGCGGCGACGGCACGCTCGCCATCGCGCACAAGTTCTCGCGCATGGGGATCCCGCTCATCGGCGTCCCCAAGACGATCGACAACGACATCGTCGGGACGACGAACACGTTCGGTTTCGATACGGCGGTGAGCTTCGCGACCGAGGCGATCGACCGGCTCCACACCACGGCCGAAGCCCACCGGCGGATCATGGTGGTCGAGGTGATGGGGCGCTACACGGGCTGGATCGCGCTCTACGCCGGGCTGGGCGGCGGCGCCGACGTCATCCTCATTCCCGAGATTCAGTTCGACCTCCGGAACGTGGCGCAGCAGATCCAGGACCGTGACGCGTGGGGCGCGCACTTCTCGATCGTGGTCGTCGCCGAGGGCGCCAAACCGATGGGCGGCGACGTGTCGGTGCTGCAGGAAGCGAGCCTGGGCCGCGTGGAGCGCGTCGGCGGCGTGGGGCACCGCGTGGCGGCGGCGCTCGAGGAGATGACCGGCAAGGAGACGCGCACGGTCGTGCTGGGTCACCTGCAGCGCGGCGGATCGCCCACCGCGTTCGACCGCGTGCTCGCGACGCGATTCGGCGGCAAGGCGGTGGAACTGCTCATGCGCGGCGAGTCCGATCGCATGGTGGCCTTCCATCCGCCCGACATCGGTTCCATCCCGCTCGAGGAGATCGTCGGCAAGACCCGCACCGTCCCGACCGACTTCGACGTCGTTCGGACCGCGCGTGCCATTGGCGTCTCGTTCGGCGACTGAACTCACGCGACAGTTCGAGTTGGCGTATGTCGCGCAGACCTTCAGGTCTGCCCGCGCGTTTCCTCAATCTCCACTGAGCAGCTCGAGGTACTTCACCGCACCGCCGGTGTTGAACAGCACCACGGTCTCGTCCCGCCGGATGCGACCGGCGCGGACGAGCTGATCCAGCGCGGCCAGCGTCGCGCCGCCCTCGGGGGCGGCGCTGATGCCTTCGCGCGCGCCGAGCGTCCGCATGCCGGCAATCATCGCGGCATCCGAGACGGCCAGGGCGGTGCCGCCGCTGGCCGCCAGCACGCGCAGCATCAGGAAGTCGCCGACGGCCCGCGGCACACGCAGTCCGTCGGCCACCGTGTGCGCGTTGGCGACAGGCTCGGCCCGGTCCGCGTGCCGCTCGAAGGCGCGGACGATGGGCGCACAGCCCTCGGCCTGCACCGAGACCATGCGCGGGCGCCGGCCCGGCGGGACCCAGCCGATCGCCTCGAGCTCCTCGAAGCCCTTCCACATGCCGATCAGGCCGGTGCCACCGCCGGTCGGGTAGAGCACCCAGTCGGGCCATCGCCAGTCCAGCTGCTCGGCCAGCTCGAACGCCATGGTCTTCTTGCCCTCGAGGCGGTAGGGCTCCTTCAGCGTGGAGACGTCATACCAGCCGAGCGGACGTCCGCGGTCGGCGGCCACGCGGCCCGCGTCGGTGATGAGTCCGTCGACCAGTTCGGTCGTGGCGCCGAACAGCTGGCACTCGAGCACGAACGGCCGCTTGACGTCACGCGGGAGGAACACGCGCGCCTCGAGCCCCGCGGCCGCGGCGTAAGCCGCCAGGGCGCACCCGGCGTTGCCGGCGGTGGGCACCGACAGCACGGTGGCGCCGAGCGCCCGCGCCCTCGTCACGGCCGCCGACTGCCCGCGCGCCTTGAACGAGTTGGTGGGATTGGGGGACTCGTCCTTGACGTAGAGGCGATTCAGCCCGAGGTGAGCGCCGAGCCGCGCGGCGTGAATCAGCGGCGTGAAACCCTCGCCGAGCGTGACGGGCGTCTCGCCGGGAAAGACGGGCAGCAGCTCGCGGTAGCGCCACAGGGTGGGTTCGCGATCGCGGAGGCTGGCGCGGTCCCAGGCGCGGGCCGCCTCGAGATCGTACCGGGCGAGCAGGGGAGCGCCGCACGGGCACAGGTGCTGCCGGCTGCGCGGATCGAACGGCCCCGCGCCGCAGGGACGCGAGCACTCCAGGCGGTGGAAGAACATGGGAGGATGGGAGGATGGGAGGATGGGAGGATGGGATCCCATCATTCCCATCCCTCCCATCGTTCCCATCCTCCTTCAGTGGCCGAGCAGCTCCTGGTCCTTCTTCTTCTGCAGGTCGTCGACGAGCTTGATGTGGCCGTCGGTGATCTTCTGCACTTCGTCGAGGCCCCGGCGCTCGTCGTCTTCGGAGATGCTGTGATCCTTCAGGAGCTTCTTCAGGCGTTCGTTCGCATCGCGGCGCACCTGCCGCAGAACGTTGCGCCCCTCCTCGGCGAGCTTGTGCACGTGGCGCGACAGCTCCTTGCGGCGTTCGTCGGTCAGGCTGGGGATGGGAATGCGCACCACCTTGCCGTCGGACGCCGGGTTCAGCCCGAGGTCCGACGCGCGGATGGATTTCTCGATCGCGGCCAGGGTCGCGGGGTCGTACGGCTGCGCGACGATCAGGCTCGGCTCGGGCACCGAGAGGCTCGCCAGCTGGTTGAGCGGCATCTTGCTGCCATAGGCCTCCACGTGCACGCTGTCGAGGAGGGCCACCGAGGCGCGGCCGGTGCGCACGCCGGCGAGCTCGCGGCGGACGTGATCGAGACCGGCGTCCATGCGCGTCTTGATTTCGCTGTAGAGTTCCTTGAGATCGTTGGCGTTCATGGGTCGTGGCTCCGGGAGCGGAGGCTGCGCCTCAGGCGGTGACGACCGAGCCCACGGGCTCGCCGAGGACGGCGCGCCGCAGGTGGCCGGCCGAGCGCAGGTTGAACACGAGGATGGGCAGCTGGTTGTCCATGCAGAGCGAGATGGCGGTGGCGTCCATCACCTGCAGCCGCTGCTCGAGCGCCTGCAGGTAGGAGATGGTGTCGTAGCGCGTCGCGTCCGGGTTCTTCATCGGGTCGGCGCTGTAGATGCCGTCCACTTTCGTGGCCTTCATCAGGACGTTCGCGCGGATTTCCATCGCGCGCAACGCCGCAGCGGTGTCGGTCGTGAAGTACGGATTGCCGGTACCTGCGGCGAAGATCACCGCGCGGCCCTTTTCGAGGTGCCGGATCGCCCGCCGCCTGATGAACGGCTCGGCGACGGCGCGCATCTCGATCGCGGACATCACCCGTGTCACCACGCCCGACTGCTCGAGGGCGTCCTGCAGGGCGAGCGCGTTGATCACGGTGGCGAGCATCCCCATGTAATCGCCGGTCGCCCGGTCCATCCCGCCGGCGTTCGCGGCCAGTCCGCGGAAGATGTTCCCGCCGCCGATCACGATCGCGGTCTCGACGCCGAGGGCCTGTACGTCCTGCACGTCACGCGCGATCTGCGCCGTCACGGCCGGGTCGATGCCGTACTGCTTCTCGCCCATGAGGGCTTCGCCGGACAGCTTCAGGAGAATGCGCTTGTAGGCGGGCGGCGCGGGCTCGGCAGGCATACGGGCGGGATTATATCGCCTCGCGGACGACGCCGCCGCGCGGGCGCGGCGGCGCATCCGGAATACCGGCTAGTCGGCGTGCTCGCCCACCTTGAAGCGGGCGAACCGGCTGACCGTGATGTTCTCGCCGGTCCTGGCCGAGGCCTGGGCGACGAGCTGCGCGATGGTCACCGCCGGGTCGCGCACGCTGGGCTGGTCGAGCAGCACGATCTGCGAGTAGAACGCGCCCAGCTTGCCCTCGACGATCTTCTCGACGACCGGCGCCGGCTTGCCCGAGTCGGCGAACTGAGCGCGGTAGATGTCCTTCTCCCTCTCGAGCAGCTCGGCCGGCACGTCCTCGCGCCGCACGTACCGCGGGTCCGCCGCGGCGATGTGGAGCGCGAGCTCCTTCACCAGCGTCTGGAAGTCGTCCGTGCGCGCCACGAAGTCCGTCTCGCAGTCGACCTCGACCAGCACGCCCACCTTGCCGCCCATGTGGATGTAGCTGCCGACCACGCCGTTGGTGGTCGCGCGGCCCGCGCGCTTGGCCGCCGAGGCGAGGCCCTTCTTGCGCAGCAGATCGATCGCCTTGTCCTGGTCGCCCGCCGACTCGGTGAGCGCCGATTTGCACTCCATCATGCCCGCGCCAGTCTTCTCGCGGAGCTGCTTGACCTGTTCTGCCGTGATCGTTGCCATGACCGTGTCGTTCTCCTGCTCGCTCCCGGGTCGCCGGCGGCCCAGGGCCGCCGCGCCGGGATCACATGGGCTTGTACATGACGCGCGCCGGCCCGGGCGTTCGCCCGGCGCCGGCGCGAATGCGTGCAGAGCGGACCCGCGCTACGCCGACGCGGGCGAGGCGGCGGGCTCGGGCCTGGGCCGGCGCGCCTGGCGGCCCTGCCGATCGCCGCCCTCGGCGCCGCCGGCATCCTCGGCCGTGGCCGACTCGCGCAGGCCGCGGCCGCCGAGGATGGCATCCGCGATGCGGGACGTGAAGAGCCGGATCGCGCGCAGGGCGTCGTCGTTGCCCGGGATGACGAAGTCCACTTCATCCGGGTCGCAGTTCGTGTCGACGATGCCGATGACCGGAATCTTCAGCTTGCGCGCCTCGTCGACCGCGATCTTCTCCTTCTTCGTGTCGACCACGAAGACCGCGTCGGGCAGGCGTCCCATCTGGCGGATGCCGTCGAGGTTCTTCTGGAGCTTGCGCTTCTCCTTCTCGTTGCGCGAGATCTCCTTCTTCGACAGCGTGTCGTAGCGGCCGTCGGTGGACATCGCCTCGAGATCGCGGAGGCGGCCCAGGCTGCGCTGGATGGTCGTGAAGTTCGTCAGCAGCCCGCCGAGCCAGCGCTGGTTCACGTAGAACATCCCGCAGCGCTGTGCTTCCTCGGCCACCACGTCCTGCGCCTGCCGCTTGGTGCCGACGAAGAGCACGGTCCGCCCCTCGGCGGCGAGCGTCGTGAGGAACTCCTCAGCCTGCCGGAAGAGCTTCACCGTCTTGCCCAGGTCGATGATGTAGATGCCGTTGCGCTCGCCGAAGATGAACTCCTTCATCTTCGGGTTCCATCGCTTCGTCTGGTGGCCGAAGTGCACCCCGGCTTCCAGCAGTTCCTGCATCGAAATTCCGGCCAAGCTTCCTCCACATTCCGCGTGCGGGGCGGTCTCCTGGACCGCCGGCACGGACTAGCGCTTGCTGAACTGGAAGCGCTTGCGCGCTCCCGCCATGCCGTACTTCTTCCGCTCCTTGGCGCGCGCATCCCGCGTCAGGAACCCGCCCGCTTTGAGGGCCCGCCGCAGCTCGGCGTCGGCCACGCACAGCGCGCGTGTGATGCCCAGGCGCAACGCGCCGGCCTGGCCGGCCACGCCGCCGCCGTGCACCGTCGCCAGCACGTCGAACCGGCCCGTCATCTCGGTCAGCACCATCGGCTGACGGATCTGGGTGCGCAGCGCCTCGATGGGGAAGAACTCGTCGAAGGGCCGCCGGTTGACGGTAATCGTCCCGGTGCCCGGGCGCAGGTACACGCGCGCGGTGGACGTCTTGCGGCGGCCGGTGCCGTAGTGCTCGGTCAGTGCCACGTTATTTCACCTCGAGAGACGAAGGTTTCTGCGCGGCGTGCGGGTGGTCGGGCCCCGCGTACACCTTCAGCTTGCGGTACATCGCATCGCCCAGCTTCGTCTTGGGCAGCATGCCGCGGACGGCCTCCTCGACCAGGCGGCCCGGCCGCTTCTGGCGCACGACCTTCGCGCGCTCTTCCCGCAGTCCACCCTCGTAGCCGCTGTGCCGGCGATAGATCTTCTGGTCCTCTTTGCGTCCGGTCAGCCGCACCTTGGCCGCATTCACGATGACGACGTGATCGCCGGTGTCGATGAACGGCGTGTACACGGCCTTGTGCTTCCCCTGGAGCAGTTTGGCCGCCACGGTCGCCACGCGTCCGAGCACCTTCTCACTGGCGTCAATCACATGCCACCGCGACTCGATCTTCCCGGCGGTGGCCACAAACGTTCCCATGAGTCCGCGATCCCTTTCGCTATCAGCCGTGAAACGGCAAACCCAAATGATACGTGCTGGTTGGCGCGCTTGTCAAGGCGCGCGGGCTGTGCGCGCAGGGTTCTGCGCGCCGTCCGGCACCCGGACCCCGCGGCCGTTTCGGCGGCGGTCCTGGCCGGCGCGGCCACTCGGAATTGCGCGGACTTGGCCGGCCATCTGCGTAGCCGGCCTGAACCTCCCGCGGCACGGCCAGGAGGCGCTGCGAAAAGCTGCGATCGCCGGCTCATGCGTCGCCGCCGACCGGCCGATAAGCCACCCTGAGCGGGTCGTTGGAACCTGCCCGCCGATGACCAAACCGTAACCGGCTGACGGTTTCGTCATCAGCAGCGCGGATGGCCGCGACGGCCGGCGACGGCCGATCTCAGTTCTGGCGCGTGAATACAGGGATGGAGACCAGTTCCGACCGGATGGTACCGGCTTTGCCCCGTCGGGGATGGACGACACGACCTTGACTATCGACTTCTCGTTCTTGCGGAAACCCAGGCCCGTCGTGGGTCTGGACATCGGGTCGAGCGCGGTCAAAGCGATCGAGCTCAAGCCGGCGGGGAAAGCCGGCTTCAAGGTGGCGGCCTACGCCTCCGAGCCCATCCCTCCCGACGCGATCGTCGACGGGGCGATCATCGACGCGGTGGCGGTCGCCGACGCGATCCGGCGGATCTTCGCGACCAAGCGGTTCAAGACCGGTGACGTGGTCGCCTCGCTCTCGGGGAACTCCGTGATCGTGAAGAAGATCGCCCTGCCGGTCATGACCGAAACCGAGCTGGCCGAGTCGATCCACTGGGAGGCCGAGCAGTACATTCCCTTCGACATCCAGGACGTGAACCTCGACTACCAGGTGGTGGACGGCGACGGCGCCGAGTCGGGCAAGCAGACGATGGACGTGCTGCTGGTCGCGGCGAAGAAGGAGAAGATCGCCGACTACACCGGGGTCATCGCCCAGGCCGGCCGCACGCCGGTCATCGTGGACGTGGACGCCTTCGCCGTGCAGAACTGCTTCGAGGCGAACTACGGCCTGGAGCCCGGCGTCACGGCGCTCCTGAACGCCGGGGCCTCCGCCATCAACGTGAACATGGTGGCCGGCGACCAGTCGCTCTTCACCCGCGACATCACCGTGGGCGGCAACGCCTACACCGAGGCGGTCCAGAAGGAGTTCGGGCTGGCCTTCGACGTGGCCGAGCAGGCCAAGCGGGGGCACGCCATCGACGGCGTGCACACCGAGGACGTGCGCGCGGTGCTCCGGACGGTCACCGAGGGGGTGCTGCTCGAAATCCAGAAGACGTTCGACTTCTTCAAGGCGACCACCGCCGCCGACCACATCGATCGCATCCTGCTCTGCGGCGGCGCCTCGCAGGTGGACGGCTTCGCCGAACTGCTGGCGGAACGGTTCGACGCGCCGGTCGAGCACCTGAACCCGTTCAAGGCAATCTCCGTCGACGGGGCGCGCGCGGGCGACCAGGGCGTCGCCGGGATCGCGCCGACGGTGGCCGTGGCCGTGGGCCTCGCGCTCAGGCGGGCGGGGGACCGATGATCCGCATCAACCTCATCGCCGGCGAACGCGAAAAGCCGCGCCGCCGCGGCGCCGTGCCGTTCGACATCGGCCAGAAGGTCACGCTCGTCTGCAGTCTCATCCTCGTGGTGACGGCACTCGGGATCGGCTGGTGGTGGTGGGCGCTCAACCGGCAGCAGGCCGCGCTGGCCGCCGACACCGAGAGCGCGCAGCGCGAGACGGCGCGCCTGCGGTCGATCCTCGGCCAGGTGGCGGCGTTCGACAAGCAGAAGAAGCAGCTCGAACAGCGCGTGGCGCTCATCGAGGAGCTCCGGAAGGGCCAGACATCGGCCGTCCACATGATCGACGAGTTGAGCAAGGCGCTGCCCGAAATGCTCTGGCTCACGTCGCTCAAGGAGGACGGCAGCGAGCTGACGATCGACGGACGATGCACGACGCTGACGGCGCTCTCCGACTTCGTGGCGAACCTCGAGAAGAGCCCGTACTTCCGCCGGCCGGTCGAGATTCTCGACAGCCAGGTGGAGACGGGCACGCCGCCGGCCGGCGAGCTGATCAAGTTCTCGCTGAAGGCGACCTACGCGTTGCCGGGCGCCGACCCGGTACCCGCGTCGAATGGCGTTCGGCGGCGCTGAGGGGCGGACCAGGCAAGGGGCCGTCGCCCCGAGATAGGCATACCGATGGAACTGGCGTTGAACAAGCTGCCGTGGAAGGTGCAGGTCGGGATTTTCCTGGCCGTCGCGGTGGCCGCGGTCGGCGGCTTCTACTGGTACTACGTCCAGGGCATCCAGGAGACGCTCGCGGCGCAGCAGAAGACGCTCGACGGCATGAAGGCCGAGATCACCAAGGGCGTGGCGACGGCGAGGCAGCTCCCGCAGTTCCGCGCGCAGGTGGCCGACCTGTCAGTGCGCCTCGAGAGCCTCGAGACCGTCCTGCCCGAGGAGAAGGACGTCGGCGAGCTGCTGCGGCGCCTCCAGACGCTGGCCACCCAGTCGAACCTCACGATCAGGGGATTCAAGCCCGCCCCCATCGTGCAGCAGCAGACGCACGCCGAGTGGCCCATCCACCTGGAGCTCGACGGCACGTACCACAACCTCGGGCTGTTCTTCGACCAGGTGGCGAAGTTCCCCCGGATCATCAACGTCAGCGACGTGACGATCAAGGGCAAGGACAAGCCGCAGCCGGGCTCCACGCTGGTCGCGACCTGCGTCGCCACGACGTACGTCCTGGTGCAGGCGCCGGCCCCGAAGGCCAAGGCGCCCGCGCGGCGCCCCGCAGCGCCGGTGAAGAAGGCGAGCTGACGCGATGCGAACGATGTTCTCCGCGCTTCTGGCGACCGCGCTCGCGACGGGCTTCGGCGGCACGGCCGCGGCACAGGCTCCGGCCCCGCCCGGTGCTGCGCCGTCGCCGCAGGCCACGGCCCCGGCCGCTCCGGCGCCGGTCGACACCTTCACGTACGAGCCCGGCGGACGGCGGGATCCGTTCGTGAGCCTGCTCACCCGCTCGGAACGGCGGGGGAGCAGCCAGGCCGGCGACGGACTGGCCGGACTCGCCGTCGACGAGCTGTCGGTGCGCGGCATCGTGGCCACGAGCACCGGCTACATCGCCATGGTGAAGGGCCCCGACGGCAAGACGTTCCTGGTGCGGCCGGACGATCGGCTGCTCGACGGGACGATCAAGGCGATCACCGCCCAGGGGCTGGTGATCCTGCAGGACGTCAGCGACCCGTTGTCGCTCGTCAAGCAGAAGGAAGTGCACAAGATGCTGCACGGCAACGAGGAAGGGAAATAGGACCCATGCGTCGTTCTGGCACTGTCCTGCTCATCGCGGCCATGGCCGCGCTCGCCGGCGGGCCTCACCTGGACGCGGCCGCCGGGCCGCAGCTCCGGGCGATCACGGCCACCGCGGGCGCGCAACCCTCGGTCCTCATCGAGGCCAGCGAGCCGGTCGCCTACGCGTCGACCCGGCCGGATCCCTTCACGGTCGTCGTGGACCTCCGGAACGTGTCGGCCGCCGGCTACGCCAACGGCTTCACGCCGCTGGCCGGCAGCCCCGTGAAGGCGGTCTCGGTCGAGCCCGTCCGCCTCGACGACGGCTCGCAGGTGACTCGCGTCCGCGTGTCGCTCGACGAGCCCGTCAGCCACCGGGTCCGCAGCCAGCGCAACCTGATCGTCGTGGAGCTCGACGCGGATGCCGCGCTCGCAGGCGGCGCCGGGACCACGGCGGCGCGCACGGCCGATACCACGGCGACCGAGCTGCGGTCGGTGCGGACGGACGTCTCGGCGGGACGCACGGCGATCGTGCTGGCCGGCAACGGCCGGCTGTCGGCGAGCCGCGTCGAATCGGCGGGCAACCGCCGCCTCTACCTGGACTTCCCGGGCGTCGGGGCCAGCGCGGCGCCGGTGACATTGGTGAACGCGGGCGCCGTGGACCGCGTGCGGGTGGCCCTGAACAGCCGCGACCCGCTCGTCACACGCGTCGTGATCGACCTGACGCACCCGGCGGCCCACGAGCTGCACTCGACGGCCGACGGCCGTGAGCTGTGGGTCACGTTCTCCGAGGCGGCGGCGCCCGCGGCCGCGGCTCACGTGGCGGAGGCGCCGGCCCCAGTCACCGAGGCGCCGGCGGCCGTCGCGGTGGCCGACCCCATGCCGGCTCCCGCGCCGGCGCAGGCCGCCCCGGCCGCCGCGCCCAGGCCTGCGGCGCCCGCCATGGCGCCGCCGGCGTCGGCGGCCGGCTCGCAGGGCAAGCAGTACACCGGCCATCCGATCAGCCTCGACTTCCAGGGCGCCGATCTGCGGGCGGTCCTGCGGACGTTTGCGGAGATCAGCGGCCTGAACATCGTGATCGACCCGGCCGTGCAGGGCACCGTGGACGTCTCCCTGCGCGACGTGCCCTGGGACCAGGCGCTGGACATCATCCTGCGCGCCAACAAGCTCGGGTACTCGGTGGACGGCACGATCGTCCGTGTCGCCCCGCTCAACGTCCTGGCCGACGAGGAGAAGCAGCGCCGGCAGCTCGCCGAACAGCAGGCGCTCGCCGGCGAGCTGAAGCTGCTGACGATGACCCTCAGCTACGCGTCGGCGGACACGATCAAGCCCCTGCTCCTGAAGAGCGCGCTGACCCAGCGGGGGACGGTGGAAGTGGACCCGCGGTCGAACACGCTCATCATCTCCGACCTGCAGCCCGCGCTCGACAAGGCGGCGGACCTCATCGCGGAGCTCGACAAGCCGCAGCCGCAGGTCGAGATCGAGGCGCGGATCGTCATCACCAACAAGTCGTTCCGCCGCGAGGTCGGCGCCAAGCTGGGCCTGGGCGGCGAGATGTCGCAGCGGCTGGGCAACACCACGCCGCTCGCGTTCCCGAACAGCGTCCTGATGAACGGCCGGACCGGCGCGGTGCAGGGCGGGTCGGCGGGCAGCAGCGCTTCCAACGCGGTGAACCTCGGCGTGCAGGGCGCCACGTCGGCGCTCGGGCTGGCGCTCGGCACCATCAACGGGGCCTTCGACCTCGACGTCGCGCTGAGCGCGCTCGAGCAGCAGGGCAAGCTCTCGGTGATCTCGACGCCGCGCGTCTCGACGCAGAACAACGTCGAGGCCGAGATCACGCAGGGCACGCAGATCCCGATTCAGGTCGTGGCGAACAACACCGTCACGGTCACCTTCAAGGACGCGGCGCTGAAGCTGACGGTCACGCCGCAAATCACGGCGGCCAACACCGTGATCATGAAGATCAACCTCGAGAACGCCCAGGCCGACTTCGGCCGGAGCGTCAACGGCATCCCGCCGATCGACACACAGCGGGCGAACACGACCGTCCTCATCGGCGACGGGCAGACGACGGTGATTGGCGGGATCTACTTCAGCTCCCAGGAGTCGCGGGAGGGCCGGACGCCGGCGCTCCACAAGATTCCGCTGCTCGGCTGGCTGTTCAAGGACGACCTGACGAACAACCAGAACAACGAGCTGCTGATCTTCATCACGCCAAGGATTCTCAAGAGCTAGCGGGGACGGGACCAGGCCATGTTCACCATCACCATCCGCAGATTCGCCGCGCTCGCCGTCGCACCGGTGCTGGCGCTCGCCACCCTGGGCTGCAGCGACACGGTGCGCCAGGGCCGCTCCTCGTCGTACCTGATCGTCGACGGCATCGACGCCGCGCAGGGCAACAACGACGCGGAGTTCACGCCCGTGCTGGCGTCCGACGTGATCACCAAGGGCACGATCTACGAGGACCTCGGCCAGGCCTCCTTCAGCCTCGGGCTGAAGAACATCGGGCCGAGCGGCGCCACGGCGGCGCCGACGCAGAACAACTTCATCACGATCACGCGGTATCACGTGTCGTACCGGCGCACCGACGGCCGCAACACGCCCGGCGTGGACGTGCCGTACGCGTTCGACGGTGCCGGTACCTCGACCATCAGCGACACCGGCGGCACGCTGGTGTTCGTGCTGGTCCGCGTGCAGGCCAAGTCCGAGCCGCCGCTCGCGAACCTCCGCGGCGCGGGCGGCTCGAGCGTGATCTCGACGATTGCCGACGTGACGTTCTACGGCAAGGACCAGACCGGCAACGACGTCACGGTGACCGGATCGATCAGCGTCAACTTCGCCGACTGGGGCGATCCACAGTAGGGCCGGGCCCGAGAGGACAGGCGAGAGACTCCCATGGCTGTCATTTCCCGTTCGAAGCTCCTGATTGCGGTCGCGCTGCTGGCGGCGGCCTGCACCACCAAGAAGACCGAGCCGCCCCAGGAGACGGGCCCGTCCGAGTTCGGCACGTCGCTGACGCTCACGGCCAGCCCGGACATCCTGTCGCAGGACGGCCACAGCACCTCGGTCATCACGATCCTGGCCCGCGACGCCAACGGGCAGCCGCTCAGGAACCTGTCGCTGCGCACCGAGATCTCGGTCAACAGCGTGATCACCGACTTCGGGCAACTGTCGCAGAAGAACATCGCGACGGGCGGAGACGGACGCGCCTCGGTCGTCTATACCGCGCCCCAGCCGATCGACAACATCGAGCACCAGACCGTCGTCAGCATTCTCGTGACGCCGCTCACCAGCGACGCCCGCGGCGACGTGCCGCGCGTCGTGGACATCCGCCTGGTGCCGACCGGCACGGTGGGCGGCGGAGTCATCGACGTGCCGGACTTCACCATCTCGCCCGAGTCGCCGGCACAGCTCGAGACGGTGCTGTTCGACGCGTCGGACCCCAAGTTCGACAGCAAGCTCGTGTCGTACGCGTGGGACTTCGGCGACGGCAGCAGCGGCACGGGCCGCTCGGCGTCGCACCAGTACCGCGACGCCGGGACGTTCTCGGTCCGCCTGACCGTGACCGACAACGGGGGCAACGTCGGCACGCGGTCCAAGTCCGTGGCCGTCGGCGCGTCGGACGACCCGCAAGCCAGCATCGTGTTCTCGCCGGCTGCGCCGGGCATCGGCGAGGAGATCGTCTTCAACGGCAGCGGCTCCACGGCGGCGACGCCGCGCGTCATCGTGAGCTACGAGTGGCAGTTCGGCACCGATCGCTCGGGCACGGGCATGATCGTCACCAAGAAGTACGACACGCCCGGCACCTACAACGTGACGCTCACGGTCACCGACGACGCGGGCAACAAAGGCACGGCGACGCAGGCCGTCACCGTCGGCAGCACCAGCCCGGGCGGGCTCGCGGCCGCCTTCACGGTGTCGCCGTCGGCGCCCCTGACGGGTTCCTCCGTCAGCTTCAACGCGACGACCTCGACCAGCGCGGATCCGATCGTCAGCTACAGATGGGACTTCGGCGACGGCTCGGCGCCGGTGACGACGTCGTCGGCGACGAAGTCGCACACGTTCACCACGGCAGGCAACTACACGGTTACGCTGACCGTCAAGGACAGCAAGGATCGGACGGCGACCACGACCAAGCAGGTGCAGGTCACCGATCCCGCGCCGTAGGCTGCACTACACTGTCCCCGTGGCGGACAGCCCACGCATCACCGGCCTCCGACGCCGGGTCCAGCAGGACCCGGCGTCGCTGGCGTTTGCGCCGCTCGCCGAGGAGCTGCGCCGCGCCGGCCGCCATGAGGAGGCCATCGCCGTCTGTCAGGCCGGCCTTGCGCTGCACCCCGAATACATCTCCGCGCGCGCCACGCTCGGCCGCGCGCTGCTCGAGACCGGCGACCTCGAACAGGCGTACCTCGAGCTCAGCACCGTCCTGGGCAGCGCGCCCCAGCACCTCGTGGCGCTGCGCGACGTCGCCGAGATCCACCAGCGCCGTGGTGACCTGGACGCCGCCCTCGCGGCGTACCGGCTGGCGCTCGGCCTGGCCGGCGGCGATCCGGACCTGGAGCGGGCCGTCGCCGACCTCGAGCGGAGCCTGCCTGCGCCGGCCGTCGTCGTCGGGCGCGGGCCGTCCACGGCCGCGGTCGAGTCCGTGCCGGCCGCCAGCCAGGACGAGCTTCTGCTGGCGCACCTTCGCGGCTTTCTCGAGGCGGTCCTCGCCGACCGCGCCCGGCGGACCTCGTCGTCCCCCAATCTGGCTCGGGACGATCCCGCGCGTGTCGCTGCCTCCTGAGATCCTCGTCAGCCGGCATGAGCGGATCCGGGCGCTCATGGCCGGCCTGGAGCTCGAGCGGTTCCTGGTCACCTCGGTGCCGAACGTGGCCTGGCTGACCGGGTTCGAGGGCTCGACGGCGGCAGCCCTCGTCGAGCCCCGCCGGGTGCTGCTCGTCACCGACGGCCGCTACCGCGAGCACGCCGATGCGCTGGCGGCCCCCGGCGGCGCCATCGAGTTCGTCCCCGTGGCGCAGACCTACGACGAGACGCTGGCCGGGCTCATCGCGAACGCGCCGCCCCCGGTGGGTTTCGAGGCCGTCCACGTCAGCGTGTCGCGGCACCGCTGGCTGGCGGACACCCTCCAGGCCATGTCATGGCCGGCCTCGGGGCTGCGGCCGGTGACCGATCTGGTCGAGGCTGGCCGGATCGTCAAGGATGGATGGGAACTGGACGTGCTGCGCGAGGCCGGGGCCCGGCTCTCGGCCGTTGCGCAGGGCGTGCTGGCGGATTTGCGGCCCGGACAGCGGGAATGCGACGTGGCCCTCGGGATAGAGGCCGGGCTCCGGCGGTCGGGCTTCAGCCGGACGGCATTTGATACCATTGTGGCTTCCGGACCTCGGGCGGCGCTGCCGCACGGGCGGGCCTCGGAGCGGACGATTGCGCCGGCGGAGCTGGTGGTGCTGGACTTCGGCGGCGTCTACAGCGGATACTGCGTCGATTTGACCCGGACCGTGGCATTCGGGGATCCCGGTGCGGATGCCCGAGGCTGGCATGCCGCCGTCCTCGAGGCCCAGCAGGCGGCAATTCGGGCCGCCGTCCCGGGCCGGGCGCTGCACGAGATCGATCGGGCGGCGCGTGAACAGCTGGAAGCCCGCGGACTCGGTGATCGGTTCTCGCACGGAACGGGCCACGGTCTGGGGCTGGAGGTGCACGAAGCGCCGCGGGTCGGGCCGTTCCGGCCCGAGTCGGCCAGGCCGGCCGGAGCCGGCGTCGTCGACCTGCCCGGGGCGCTGGTGCCTGGCATGGTGTTCACCGTCGAGCCCGGGGTCTACGTGCCGGGCCGGGGCGGTGTACGCATCGAGGATGACGTGCTCGTCACGGCGTCGGGCCCGGTGCTCCTGACGGACGTCCCCCGGACGCTCCTGCTGGGGTAGCGGCCGACCCGCCCGAGCCACCGAGGACGGATGGACTTCGAGGAGATGGAAAGAATCCTGGCCATGGTGCGGGAGCACGAGCTGGCCGAGTTCGAGCTCGAGCACCAGGGCTTCAAGATCCGCATCCGGAAGGACGCCGTCCCCGTCGCCGCGCCGGTCCTGGTGTCGGCGTCTGCGCCGGTGGCCGGCGCGCCTGCGCCCGTGGCCGAAGCCCCCGCGGCGGGCGACCGCCCCCTCGAGAGCGGCGAGGAACTCGCCATCGTGACCTCACCCATCGTGGGGACGTTCTACCAGGCCCCCGAGCCCGGCGCGCCGGCGTTCGCCGAGGTCGGCACCGTCGTCAGGAAGGGCCAGGTGCTTTGCATCATCGAGGCCATGAAGCTGATGAACGAGATCGACTCGGAGTACGACGGAGAGGTCGTCAAGGTCTACGTGGAGAACGGCCAGCCGGTGCAGTACGGCGAGCGGCTGTTCGCGATCCGCGCGAAATAGCCCCCACATGTTCAAGAAGATCCTCATCGCCAACCGCGGCGAGATCGCCCTGCGGGTCATTCACGCCTGCCGCGAGCTCGGCATCAAGACGGTGGCCGTGTACTCGCAGGCCGACGAGCACGCGCTGCACGTGCGGTTCGCCGACGAGGACATCTGCATCGGCCCGGCGCGAAGCGCCGAGAGCTATCTGAGCGTGCCCGCGATCATCAGCGCCGCCGAGATCACGGGGGCCGACGCCCTGCATCCCGGCTACGGGTTCCTGTCGGAGAGCGCGTATCTGGCCGAGGTCTGCGAGGCGTGCCACATCCGCTTCATCGGGCCGGATCCAAACGTGATCCGCCTGATGGGCGACAAGGCCAGGGCGCGCCGGGCGATGAGGAAGGCCGGCGTGCCCATCCTGCCGGGCAGCGAGGGCCCGGTCGAGGGCGAAGAGCAGGCGCTGAAGCTGGCCAAGGACATCGGGTACCCGGTCATCATCAAGGCCACCGCGGGCGGCGGCGGCCGCGGCATGCGCGTGGTGCCGACGCCGGCCGACCTGCCGCAGGCGCTCAAGACCGCGCAGCGCGAGGCCGAGGCCGCCTTCGGCATCGGCGACGTGTACATCGAGAAATACGTGGTCTCGCCGCGCCACATCGAGTTCCAGGTGCTCGGCGATCACTACGGCAGCGTGGTCTCGCTGGGCGAGCGCGAGTGCTCGATCCAGCGCCGGCACCAGAAGCTGCTCGAGGAGTCCCCCTCGGTGGCGCTCACCGAGAAGGTGCGGCGCAAGATGGGCGGCGTGGTCGTGGACGCCGCCCGTGCCCTGCAGTACACCAACGCCGGCACCTTCGAGTTCCTGATGGACGGCGACGGGCGTTTCTACTTCATGGAAGTGAACACCCGCCTCCAGGTCGAGCACCCGGTGACGGAGATGGTCACGGGCATCGACATCGTCAAGGAGCAGATCCGGATCGCGGCCGGCGAGCGGCTCTCGTTCAAGCAGAGCGAGATCACCTTCACGGGCCACGCCATCGAGTGCCGGATCAACGCCGAGGATCCGGAGACCTTCGCGCCGTCGCCGGGCACGATCCACGCGTTCAGCGCGCCGGGCGGCCCGGGCGTGCGCATCGACACGGCCGTGCACACCGACTGCACGATTCCGCCGTACTACGACTCGATGATCGCCAAGGTGATCGTCCATGGCCGCGATCGCCAGGAAGCCATCGCCCGCATGCGGCGGACCCTCGACATGACCGTAATCGAGGGCATCAAGACCAGCATTCCCCTGCACCTCAAGATCCTCGCCGACGGCGACTTCCAGGCCGGACGGCTGAGCACCAGCTTCATGGAGCGCTTCCAGGCGCCCGGCGGCGGGAAAGGATCCCGTCTTCGGGAAGCCGTGTGAGGCTTCCCCGGCTGTACGCCGTGCTCGACGCCGGCGTATCGGCCAGGCACGGCTGGGACCCGCTCGACCTCGGGCGCGCACTGCTCGCCGGCGGCGCCCGTCTGATCCAGCTCCGCGCGAAGGACACCTCCGCCCGCTGGCTGCTCGACGCGGCCGACGCGCTGGTGGCGGCCGCGGCTCCCTATGAGGCCGCCATCATCGTCAACGACCGCGCCGACGTCGCGCGGCTGAGCGGCGCGGCCGGCGTGCACCTCGGCCAGGACGACCTCCCGCCGGCCGAGGCGCGGCGGCTCGTGGGCGACGAGGCGCTGGTGGGCTGGTCGACCCACTCGAGCACGCAGCTCGCCGCATCGCTCCATGAGCCGGTGAGCTACGTGGCCGTCGGTCCCGTGTTCGCGACGGCGACGAAGGTCACCGGGTACGCCCCGGTCGGCGTGGCGCTGGTCCGTGATGCGGTCGCACGGGCGGGCGGGCGACCGGTCGTGGCCATCGGCGGCATCACGCTGGACGCGGCGCCCGCCGTGATCGAGGCCGGAGCCGCGTCGGTCGCGGTGATCGGCGACCTGCTGGCCACGGGCGATCCGGCCGCGCGGGTGGCGCAGTATCTGGCGCGGCTCGACGTCGCGGACGCGCCCCGGTGAGCGCAAAACGGCCGTGTATAATGCGCGGGTTCCGCGCGCCGACGCGAGCCGTGTCTTCAGGGGAGACTCCCGGATGTCGATTTTCGCGACCAAGTCGATCGAGCAACTGAAGGCGGAGGCCGCCGAGGTCGGTGAGCACAGCCTGAAGCGCGTGCTCGGGCCCCTCAACCTCGTGACGCTCGGCGTCGGCGCCATCATCGGTACCGGCATCTTCGTGCTGACCGGCGAAGCCGCGGCCACCTATGCCGGCCCGGCCATCGTGCTCTCGATGATCCTGGCGGGCTTCGCCAGCGCCCTGGCCGGACTCTGCTACTCCGAGTTCGCGTCCACCGTGCCCATCGCCGGCTCGGCCTACACGTACGGCTACGCGACCCTCGGCGAGTTCGTCGCGTGGGTCATCGGCTGGGATCTGATCCTCGAGTACGCGCTCGGGGCCGCGACGGTCGCCGTCGGGTGGTCGGGCCACTTCACGAGCTTCCTGCACGACTTCATCGGCGTGAACTTCCCGGCGCACTTCGCCGCGGCGCCCGGCACGGTCATCCAGACCGCCGACGGCCCGGTCACCGCCGTGTTCAACCTGCCCGCCGTGATCATCGCGGTGCTGGTCACGCTGCTGATCGTGAAGGGCATCAAGGAATCGGCCACGGTGAACGCGGTGATCGTGATCGTGAAGGTCGCCGTCGTGGTGATCGTGATCTTCGGCGGCGCCGCCTGGGTGAACGCCGCGAACTGGCACCCGTTCGTGCCGCCGAATACGGGGACCTTCGGCGAATACGGGTGGAGCGGCGTGCTCCGCGGCGCCGGCGTCATCTTCTTCGCCTACATCGGCTTCGACGCGGTGTCGGTGGCGGCGCAGGAGGCGAAGAACCCACAGAAGGACATGCCCGTGGGCATCCTGGGCTCCCTCGTGGTCTGCACCGTCCTCTACATCCTCGTCTCGGGAGTGATGGTCGGCCTGGTGCCGTACCAGCAGATGAAGGGGTCGCCGGCGCCGATGGTGGTGGCCATCAGCGCGGCGGTCGTGCAGGCGCAGGGCACGAGCTGGGAGTCGGTGCTGAACATCATGAAGATGCTCGTCGAGCTGGGGGCGATTGCCGGCCTGAGCTCGGTCATGGTCGTCATGATGATGGCGCAGCCCCGCATCTTCTATTCGATGGCCAAGGACGGGCTCCTGCCGGCATGGGCGGCGAAGATCCATCCGACGTACCGCACGCCGCACGTCACCTCGCTGCTGACCGGCGCGGCCGTGTCGCTGGCGGCCGGCTTCACGCCCATCGGCATCCTGGGGGAGCTCGTGAGCATCGGCACCCTGCTGGCCTTCGTGATCGTCTCGGTGGGGGTCCTCTTCCTGCGCTACCAGCGTCCGGAGCTCGAGCGCCCCTTCCGGACGCCGTGGGTGCCGTTCGTGCCGATCCTCTCCGCGCTCGTGAGCCTGGGCCTGATGGCCGGCCTGCCGCGCGCCACGTGGGAGCGGCTCGTCATCTGGATGATCATCGGCGTCGTGCTGTACTTCTCCTACGGGTACCGGCACAGCCGGCTGCGATCGAAGCGGCTCTGACCGGGCGGAGCCAGGTGGAGGACTGCGTGTGAGCCGACGACGACGGCTGACTCCCGGCCGGCGACGGCTGTCCGGCCCGCTGCTCGCCGTCGCGCTGCTGGTGGCCGTGACCGCCGGCGGGACCGTCGGCTACGTCGCGCTCGAGGGGTGGTCGTGGTGGGACGCCTTCTACATGACGGCGATCACCGTGACCACCGTCGGCTACCGCGAGATCCACGACATGGATCTGGCGGGCCAGGCCTTCACGGTCCTGCTGCTGGCCGGCGGCGTCGGGACCGCGTTCTACGTCTTCACGCTCATCTCGACGATCGTCGTCGAGGGCGGCCTGGCAACACGGCTGCGCCGGCACCGGATCCACATCATGATCGACGAGCTCGACGGCCATTTCATCCTCTGCGGCTTCGGGCGGATCGGCAGCGTCATCGCCGACGAGTTCCGCCAGCAGGACATCCCGTTCGTGGTGATCGAGCGTGACGCCGAGCGCGTGCAGGAGGCGCTCGATCGTGGGATGCTGGTGGTGGAGGCGGACGCCAGCCGGGAAGAGACGCTGAAGCGCCTGCACATCGAGCGGGCCCGCGGGATGGTGGCGGCCGTGGGGACGGACGCCGAGAACGTCTACACGATCCTGACCGCCCGCGTGCTCGCGCCCGGGCTGTTCATCGTCGGGCGGGCGGAGACCGAGGACGCCGAGCGGAAGATCCGCCGGGCCGGCGCCGACCGCGTGGTGTCGCCGTACTCGATCGGGGCCCAGCAGATGGCGCAGACCGCGCTCAGGCCGGCGGTCGTGGACTTCGTGAAGCTCGCCACGCAGGCGGGCAACCTGGACCTGGCCATGGAGCAGATCCGCGTGTCCGGCTCCTCGAGCCTGGCCGAACGGAGCCTCGTCGAGGCCAACCTCCGCCAGCGCTTCAGCGTCATCGTCGTCGGCATCCAACGGGCGGGCGGACGCATGGAGTTCAACCCGTCGCCGGACGCGGTGATGAGCGACGGCGACCAGCTCGTGGTCCTGGGCAGGCCGCAGAACCTTCGCGAGCTGGAGCACGCCGCCGGACAGGAGAGCGCGAATCATGAGCGCACGCATACTTGACGGCACCGCCGTCGCCGCCGACATCCGCGCCGAGCTCGGCCCGCGGGTGACGGCGTTCCGGGAGCTCGCGGGCCGGCCTCCCGGCCTCGGCATCGTGCTCGTCGGGTCACACGCTCCTTCCGAGATCTACGTCCGCAACAAGCTGAAGGCCGCCTCCGAGATCGGATGCCGCGCGGACCTGGTCCGGCTGCCGGCCACGGCGACGCTCGACGAGATCCTGGAGGCCGTGGAGTCCCTGAACCGGAGCGGCGACCACGACGGCATCCTCGTGCAGGACCCCCTGCCGGAGGCGCTGGGCGCGGGCGCGTCGCAGGCCGTATTCGACACGATCGATCCGGCCAAGGACGTGGACGGCTTCACGCCGGTCAACGCCGGCCGGCTGTCCCAGGGGCGGGCGGTGCTGGCCCCGTGCACGCCGTCGGGCGTGATCGCGCTCCTCGAGCGATCGGAGATCGCAATCGCCGGGTCCCACGCCGTCGTGATCGGGCGCAGCGACATCGTGGGCAAGCCGATGGCGCTCCTGCTGCTGCAGCGGCACGCGACCGTGACGATTTGCCATTCGCGGACGCGCGACCTGCCGTTGCTCACGCGCCAGGCCGACCTGCTCGTGGCGGCCGTCGGCAGGCCCGGGTTCGTCCGAAGACATCACGTGCAGGACGGCGCGACGGTGATCGACGTCGGCATCAACCGCCTGACCACCCGCGAGGCGGTGGAGGGGTTCTTCCCGCCGGACTCTCCCCGCCGTGCGGACTTCGAGCGGCGCGGATCCGTCCTCATTGGCGACGTCCATCCCGAGGTGGCCGACGTCGCCGGCGCCTTGACGCCCGTCCCGGGCGGCGTGGGGCCGCTGACGATCGCCCAGCTGCTGACGAACACGGTCACCGCCGCGGAAGGACGGGCGGGGTGGTCCGCGTCGCGCTGACCGGGGGCATCGCGTCGGGAAAGAGCCACGTCCTCGCCGCGTTTGCCCGGCGGGGAATCCCCACCATCGACGCCGACCTGCTCGCCCGTGAGGCTGTCGCGCCGGGAACCCCGGGAGCCTCGCGGGTCCGGCGCCGCTTCGGTGACGCGATTGTCGGTGCCAACGGCGAGCTGGACCGCGGGCGCCTGGCCTCGATCGTGTTCGCGGACACGGCCGCGCGGCGCGATCTCGAGCAGATCGTTCATCCGATTGTCTACGACGGGATCGCGCGCTGGCTGGCGGCCCAGCCGCCGGGGACCCGCCTGGCGGTGGCCGACATCCCGCTGCTGTTCGAGACCGGGCACGAGCGTGACTTCGACGCCGTGGTCGTCGCAGCCTGTTCGCCGGAAGAGCAGGTGCGCCGGGTGATGGTGCGCGACGGGCTGAGGGAATCCGAGGTCCGCGCCCGCCTCGCCGCACAGCATCCGCTCGGCGACAAGATTGCCCGCGCGGATCACGTGGTCTGGACCACCGGGACGACGGAGGACACGGCGCGACAGGTGGACGAGGTGCTGGAGCGGCTGCGGCCGAACTGACGACTTCGCCCTTCGGGCTTCGTCGCGTCCGCCCAAGCGCCTCGCGGAAGGCGGAAGTTCGGCCCTACGAACCCGTGAACCGTGAACCCGTGAACCGAGAACCCGTTACGCGCTGAGCTGTTCGTCGTCTTTTGCCGGCGCCATCCGCTCCTCGATGAACGTGTTCCACTCGTGGCACTGCGGGCACTGCCAGAGGAGCTCCGTGCTGCGGTAGCGGCAGCGGACGCAGACGTGCGGGTCGAGGTAGAACACGGCGTCGCGCGTCAGGCCGAGATAGCGATCCACGAGCTGGGCGGGTCGGCCGAGCGTCGACAGCGTCTTCCAGATTTCCTGGTGGATGACGAGCGCGTGCGGGTTGTGGCTGAGCGCCTCGAACAGCAGCTCCAGCGCGCCCGTCGTGTCCCCATCTGCCGTACGATGGCGCGCGAGTGCCAGGTGAGCCCGCCAGTCCTGCGGGTTGCCCGTGACGATCCGGCGGCACAGGTCCACGAACCGCTGTGGAGTGCCCGCGCGCTGGCAGGCGTCCTGCAGCCGTGCGAACGCAAGATAGGCGCGATCCGGGGCGACCTCGGCCAGCTTCTCCCAGGTCTCGATCGCGCCCGGCAGGTCGCCTTCCTGGGCGCGCAGGTCGCCAAGGTGGAGATACGTGGGCGCCGCGCCCGCATCGAGCTCCAGCGCCGCATTGAAGTGCGCGCGCGCCTGGTCCTGATCGCCCTGGCGGAGCGCTTCCTCGCCGAGCTCGTTCTCGAGGAAGGCCATGACCGACTGGTCGCGGCCGGAGGACGGCGCGAGCTCGGCGAGCTGCTTGCGCACGTCGTACGCCTCCGCCCACTGGCGCTGCTCCTCGTGCAGCTTCTCGAGCTGGACCAGCGCGTGCCGGTTCTTCGGGTCCAGCCGCAGCACTTCCTTGAAGGCTTCGTACGCGCGGTCCACGAAGCCGGCGCGCCGGAAGTCGAGCCCCAGGCAGAGCAGGATGTAGGCGTGCTCGAGCGTCTTGAGGCGCGGGCGCTGCAGCAGTTCCTGGTGGATGTTGATGGCCCGGCCGACCTGTCCCTTCTCCCGGTACAGGTTCCCCAGGATCAGGTGAATCTCCAGCGCCTCCTCGTCCAGCCAGGCCGCGCGCGAGAGCTCGTCGATGGCCTGGTCGATCTGGTTGGCGACCACCAGATCGAGGCCGACGATGAAATGGGGGGACTCCCGGGCCTTGCGTCGGTCGATCCACTGCCCATCCCGCAGCTTGTACCGCTCCCAGGCCTTGCCGATGGCCAGGCCGACCAGCAGCGTCAGCAGCGCGAAGAGCAGCGGGTAGACGGTCATGCGCGGCTCGGGACCTCCATCCACTGCGCCACCAGCGCGTCCCAGCGTCCCTGCGCGCGCAGCACCAGCTCCACCAGCTCGCGGACCGCCCCGTCTCCGCCGCGGCGGCCGCTGACCCAGGCGACACGCTGCCGCACCTCGTCCACCGCGTCAGCCGGGGCGGCCGACAGGCCCGCGCGCGCCAGCACTGGCAGGTCGAGCAGATCGTCGCCCATGTACGCCACGTCGGCCTCCGACAGGCTTTCGCTCCGCAGGATCTCCCCGAAGGCCTCCAGCTTGTCCGCGGCGCCCTGCCGCACGACCGGAATGCGCAGCTGTGCCGCCCGCTCGGTGGTCGCCGCGGAATGCCGGGCCGACAGCAGTCCGGTCCTGAGCCCGGCCCGCTCGGCAAGTACGATGGCCGTCCCGTCCCGGATGTCGAACTGCTTGGACTCGGAGCCGTCCGCGTGCAGCAGGATCTTGCCGTTCGTGAGGACGCCGTCCACGTCGAACAGCAGCAGCCTGACGCGACGGGCGCGGGTCTCGAGGTCGGCGGCCGCCATCAGAAGAGCTCCGTGCGCCAGAGATCGTGCAGGTGCACCACGCCCTCGACCTCCTGCGCCTCCGTCGTGACGATGACGGATGTGATCTTGCGCTGTTCCATGACGTTCAGCGCCTCGACGGCCAGCAGCCGCCTGGAAATCGTCACGGGGCTCGCCGTCATGAGGTCGCGCGCGCACAGGTCGAGGATCGCGGGCGTGTCGGCCATCCGGCGCCGCAGATCCCCGTCCGTGATGATACCGGCCAGCCGGCCGCCGTCGACGACGCACGTCATCCCCAGCCCCTTGCGCGACATCTCGTAGACCACCTCGCGCATGGGCGTGGCCAGCGCCACGCTCGGAATGCGGTCGCCGGCATTCATGACCTGCTCGACGCGCAGCAGCCGCCGGCCGAGCTTGCCGCCGGGGTGGAGGTTCGCGAAGTCCTCCGCCCGGAAGCCCTTCTGGACGAGCAGGGTCATCGCCAGCGCGTCGCCCATCGCGAGCGCGGCCGTGGTGCTCGCCGTGGGCACCAGGTTGAGGGGACACGCTTCCTCGGGCACGTGGCAGTCGAGCGTGACGTCGGCCCACTGGCCGAGCGTGGACGTCGGCGCGCCGGTCAGGGCCACCAGGCGCGCGCCGATGCGCCGCAGCGTCTCGAGCAGGCGGAGGATCTCCCCGGTTTCCCCGCTGTGCGACAGGGCGATGACCACGTCGTCGCCCTGCACGACGCCCAGGTCGCCGTGGATGGCCTCGGCGGGATGCAGGAAGAACGCCGGCGTGCCGGTGCTGGCCAGCGTCGCGGCCATCTTGCGCGCGATGATGCCCGACTTGCCCATGCCGGTGACGATGACCCGGCCGCGGCAGTCGCGCAGCAGCTCGACGGCCCGCACGAAGCGGGCGTCGAGGCGATCGACGAGGCCGAGAATGGCCGCGGCCTCCGTCTGCAGGACCTTGCGCGCGAGCGACAGGTCCGTCAGCACGGCCTCCGGCATGTCAGGACGCTCGGGCGATGCCATCGATGTCCACCAGCTGGCGGAGCAGTCCCGGCAGCAGATCGAGCCGGAGCGCGTTCTGCGCGTCGCTCTTCGCCCGTGCCGGGTCTTCGTGCACTTCCAGGAACACTCCGTCCACGCCTGCTCCCACGCCGGCGCGCGCGAGCGGAGCGATGTACTGGGCCAGCCCCGCCGTGACGCCGTCGCCGCCGCCGGGAAGCTGCAGGCTGTGCGTGACGTCGAAGACCACCGGCACGCCCAGCGCCCGCATGATCGGGAACGCGCGCATGTCCACGACGAGGTTGTTGTAGCCGAACGAGGAGCCCCGCTCGGTCACGAACACGTTGGGATTGCCCGCGCCGGTGACCTTTGCGGTCGCGTGTCGGACGTCGAGCGGCGCGAGGAACTGGCCCTTCTTGATGTTGACCGCACGGCCGGTCTTCGCCGCGGCGACGATCAGGTCGGTCTGGCGGCAGAGGAACGCGGGAATCTGCAGGACGTCGGCGACTTCCGCCGCCGGTGCAGCCTGATCGGCTTCGTGGATGTCGGTGAGGATCGGCAGGCCGGTCTCGGCCTTCACGCGCTCCAGCACCCGCAGGCCCGCGGCGAGGCCGGGTCCGCGGAACGAGGTGAGCGACGTCCGATTGGCCTTGTCGTACGAGGCCTTGAAGATCAGGGGAACCTGCGCCGCGACCGCGATGGCCTTCAGCGCACCGGCCGTGGCGAGCGCGTGCGCCTCGCTCTCGATGACGCAGGGCCCGGCGATGAGCACGAGCGGCGCCCCGCTCCCGAGCGACACCGGACCCAGCGAGACGCGAGACACCCCCGGATCATACCTGAAGTGCCCCATGGGGCTGGCGGCCGTGCCGCAGGCTACCTCGCGGTGAGCGCCTCCGCCCCGGCCGCGGCCTGCCGGTGCCGGTAGGTGGCTGCCACGAAGCTCGCGAAGAGCGGATGCGGCGTGAGCGGCTTCGACTTGAACTCCGGGTGGAACTGGACCGCCAGGTACCACGGGTGCGACGGCAGCTCGGCGATCTCGACGAACTTGCCGTCCGGCGACTTGCCCGAGATGACCAGCCCCTTGTCGGTGAGCGTCTTCTCGTACAGGCAGTTGAACTCGTACCGGTGCCGATGCCGCTCGGAGATCGTCGTCGTGCCGTAGATGCGGTGCGCCAGCGAGCCCGGCACGAGCTCGCAGGGGTACTGGCCCAGCCGCATCGTGCCCCCGAGATCCTCGACGCCGAGCAGGTCGCGCAGCATGTAGATGACCTTCTGGGGAGTCTCGGGATCGCACTCGGTCGAGTCGGCGCTGGCGAGGCCGGCGACGTTTCGGGCGTACTCGACCGTCGCCCACTGGAAGCCGTAGCAGATGCCGAAGTACGGCACTTCGTGGGTCCGCGCGTACTGCGCCGCCAGCATCATGCCGCGCGTGCCGCGGTTGCCGAAGCCGCCGGGGACCAGGATCCCGTGCGCGCCCTCGAGAAGCCGCTCCCCGCCGGGCGCCTCGAGGTCCTCGGCCTCGATCCACTGGATGTTCACCTTCACCCGGCTGGCGAAGCCGCCGTGGTAGAGCGCCTCGTTCAGGCTCTTGTAGGAGTCCTCGTAGCCCACGTACTTACCGACGACGTGGATCGTGAGCTCGTCCTGCGGGTGGTGGATCCGGTCGACCAGCTGCTCCCAGGCGTCGATGTGGCGGGGAGTCGACTCGAGGTGGAGCAGCTTGAGGATGATCCGGTCGATGCCTTCGGAAGCCAGCGCGAGCGGGACCTCGTAGATGGTGTCCACGTCGCGGGCCGTGATGACCGCTTCCTCGTCGACGTCGCAGAACAGCGCGATCTTCTGCTTCACCTCGCGCGAGAGGGGCCGGTCCGTGCGGCAGAGCAGGACGTCCGGCTGGATGCCGATGGACCGGAGGTCGCGCACGCTGTGCTGGGTCGGCTTGGTCTTCACCTCGCCGGCCGTGCCGATGAAGGGCACCAGCGTCAGGTGGATGTAAATCGTGTTGTCGCGCCCGGCATCCTGGCGGAACTGCCGGATCGCCTCGAGGAACGGCAGGCTCTCGATGTCGCCGACCGTGCCGCCAATCTCGACGATCACGATGTCCACGTCGCGGGCGACGGCGCGGATGCTGTCCTTGATCTCGTTGGTGATGTGCGGGATGACCTGGACGGTGCGGCCCAGGTAGTCCCCGCGGCGCTCCTTCTGGATCACCGACAGGTAGATCTTGCCCGTGGTCCAGTTGTTGTTCCGCGTCGGCACCATGCTGGTGAACCGCTCGTAGTGTCCGAGGTCCAGGTCCGTCTCGGCGCCGTCGTCGGTGACGAACACCTCGCCGTGCTGGAACGGGCTCATGGTGCCCGGATCGACGTTGATGTAGGGATCGAATTTCTGGAGGGTGACTCGGAATCCGTGCCCCTCGAGGAGGCAGCCGATGGAGGCGGCGGCGAGGCCCTTGCCAAGGGAGGAAACGACGCCGCCCGTCACGAAGATGTACCTGACCGGCCTGGTGCTGTCCTGATTCGCCATCATCCGCTCGTGTCCTGCTCCGGAAAAGGGGGATCACCCCGTGCTGGGTTGGTGTGATACGAGCCCGCTGGAGGCGAGGAGCGCCTCGACGCGGGCCAGATCGTCGGGCGTATCCACGCCCACGGCGTCGTAGCTGGTGGCCGGCACCCGGATGCGGATCCCGTGCTCGAGCGCCCGCAGCTGCTCGAGGCGCTCGAGGCGCTCGAGCGGCGTGGGCGAAAGCGCCGCGAACCGCGGGAGAAACGTGCGCCGGTAGGCGTACAGGCCGATGTGGCGCCAGCCGGCTGGCGCGGCGCCGGCGGCCGCCCGGCCGTCCCGGTCGAACGGGATGGGCGCGCGCGAGAAATACAGCGCGCAATCGTCACCATCGACGACCACCTTGACGACGTTCGGGTCGTCGAGATCCTCGCGGGACGTGATCGCGCGCCTCAACGATGCCATCTGCAGGGCCTCGTCGGCCCGGAACGGCGCGACGACCTCCTCGATCATCGCGGGCGCGACGAGCGGCTCGTCACCCTGCAGGTTGACGATGACGTCGCAGTCGAGCGAGGGCGCGACCTCGGCCAGCCGGTCCGTCCCCGTCGCGTGGGTGCGCGCCGTCATGACCGCTTCGCCCCCGAACGCCGTCACGGCGCCGAAGATGCGGTCGTCGTCGGTTGCGACCAGCACACGTGCCACACCGCGCGCCGCCAGGGCGCGCCGGTAGACGTGCTCGATCATCGGCCGGCCCGCAATCAACGCGAGCGGTTTGCCCGGGAAGCGTGTCGACTCGTATCGTGCGGGGATGACGACGATGGTACGAGGAGTTGGCGGATGCTCGAGGGGTCTGACCGGGAGCACGGTGAATCATAGCACACCCCGCGCGCCGGGGCGTCATGCGGCAACGCGGAGCATGGAGCGACGCACCGTGCGCTCATGGCCCGGCTCCCGTCAGCCGGTGACCCGAATCGCGAGGCTCTCGAGCGACAGGTCCGCTTTCACCAGGTAGCGGCAGAGCGGCCACCTCGGGTCGGCAAACCGACATTGTCCGCCGCGAGCGCCACGGAATTGCGTGAGATCTCGGACACGTGGCACGTACCGAGCAAGGGCACTGCCAGCGGGACCGGCGGGGTGGGATACGATTCAGGACGCCGATGCCGGTTCACGTGCCGAGGCGAGTCTGGGTGCCGGCGATGGCCGGGCTGCTGGCCGCGTCGTGCGGTTCTCCCGACGGCAGTCCGCCCGCACGGCCGCGCCCATCAGCCCAGCGCGAGAGCCGTCCGTCCCAGCTTCAGCCAGTGGAGGCGCTGCGCCCGCCCACCAGCAGTGACGGCGCCCGTCCCCTGGGCTCTCGCAACATCTTCTCGTTCGGCGGGCCTCGCGCTGGAGTGGGCGAGGGCGGCCCCGGAGCGGAGACGGCCGCCTCTCAGCTGCCCGAGTTGCCCCTTCCGCTGCCGGAGCCCGAGATCCGGCTGCTGGGCATTGCGATGACGCGAGCGGATCCGTCGTCGCGGCGGGCCATCCTGTCGGTCAGCGGCGACCTGGTGATCGCCGGCGTCGGGGATCAGATCGCCGGCAGGTACGCCGTCAGCGCGGTCGGTGAGGACTTCGTCGACCTGACCGACGCCGTCGGCGGGCGCCCGATCCACCTCGCATGGCCCTGACGTGCGGGCGCGGGACCTTCGACGCGATCAGTCGAGCCGCACGACCTGCACCGAGCGGACGGCGGGAATGGCGCTGAGCTCGGCACGAACCGCGGCCGACACCCGATCCGCCTCGTCCACCGAGACGACGCCGACCGCGCCTTGAGTGCTCCGGCCGAGGGCGAAGTTCGCGATGTTCACGCCGTGGCGCCCGAGGATGGTGCCAACGGCGCCGATGACACCCGGCTGATCGTGGTTCTTGATGATGATCTGGCCGCCGTCGAGCGGTGCCTCGAGCGGCACGCCGTCCACGAGCACGAGGCGGGGCCCGCCGTGCTCGAAGATGGTGCCCTCGACCCAGCGCTCGCCGTCGCTCGTGTGGAGCTTCACGGAGATCAGGCTGGTGAAGTTGCGGACGCGGGAGCTCTGCGACTCGACGACCTCGATCCCGCGCTCGGCGGCGACGGCCCTGGCGTTGACGGCCGTGACGCCGCCCGAGAGCATCGTGCGGAACAGGCCGACGAGCACCGCACTCGCCAGCAGGTCGTGCCTGCCGTCGGCAAGTTCGCCGTAGTACCGAATCCCGACGCCGGTGACACGTGCTTCGCCCATCTGGGCCACGAGGCTCCCCAGCCGCTCGGCGAGCGTGGCCCAGGGCTGGAGGCGGCGGAACAGGTCGGGTGACAGCGACGGGAAATTCACCGCGTTCCGGATCACGCCCTCACGCAGGTAGTCACGGACTGCGGCGACCGTCTCGACGCCCACCAGTTCCTGTGCCTCGCCGGTGGAGGCCGCGATATGTGGCGTCGCGAGGACGTTGGGGAGCTCCGCCAGGCTCCAGTCGGACGGCGGCTCCTGTTCGAAGACGTCGATGGCGGCTGCGGCGACCTGTCCGGAGCCGAGCGCCTCGACGAGCGCCGCCTGGTCGATGAGCTCGCCGCGCGCGGTGTTGCAGATGCGCACGCCCTTCTTGCACCGCGCCAGGCGCGGGGCGTCGAACAGGTGGCGGGTCTCGGGCGTGACGGGCAGGTGCAGCGTGAGATAGTCGGCCTCAGCGCACACTTCGTCGAGTGTGGCCAGGCGCGCGCCGATCTTCGCCGCCAGGTCGGCCGAGATGAACGGATCGTGTGCCACGATCTGCATGCCGAACGCCCGTGCGCGCGAGGCGACCTCCTGGCCGATCCGTCCGAGGCCCACGACGCCGAGCGTCTTGCCGCGCAGCTCGTGGCCGGCGAACTTCTTCTTTTCCCACTTGCGCTGTTTCATGGCGGCGTCGGCGGCGGGCAAGTGACGTGCCAGCGCGAGCATCTGCGCGAGCGCGAGTTCGGCGACGCTGATGCTGTTGGCACCCGGTGCGTTCATGACCACGATGCCGCGCGCCGATGCCGCGGCGAGATCGACGTTGTCGACGCCGGTGCCGGCGCGGGCGATGACCTTCAGTCGCGGCGCCGCGTCGATGAGGGCCTTGGTGACGCGCGTCGCGCTGCGCACGACGAGCGCGTCGGCGACGGCGAGCGCCGTCAGCAGCTCGGGCTGCGGACGGCCGGGTCTGGCATCAACGGTCCATCCGTCGACGGCGCGCAGCAGCGCCACGGCGGAAGCAGGGAGGTCGTCGGCGATGACTATGTTCATGAGCGAAGGATCTCTGGTCGGGATGACGACGAGTTCGGAACCCTTCAAGTATAATCTGTCGCTCTGGACGCGGCGACAGGCGCTGCCGGCAACTCGCTCGCACCAGGATGGTGCAAAGCGCTGCCGCGCCAGAAGGGCCGCGGGTTCTCCGCGTTGCATCGTCGGTTTTCCACAGGCTTTTCCACAGTGCGCTGTGCGAATCCGACGCGCGGTGCGGGGGAAGTGACCTAACGTCGCGCGCGATCGTGCGCGCCACACCACAGGACGAGACATGCCACAGTTCAACGAGCTCAAGCCACCCGCCGACGGGACGCCGATCACGCGTCGCAACGGAAAGCTCGTGGTCCCCGACGATCCGATCGTGCCGTTCATCGAGGGCGACGGCACCGGTCCCGACATCTGGCGCGCGAGCGTGCGCATCTTCGACGCGGCGGTGCGGAAGGCGTTCGGCGGCCGGCGGCGGCTGGCGTGGTTCGAGGTGCTGGCGGGCGAGAAGGCGAAGAACCTCACCGGCGAGTGGCTCCCCAACGACACGCTCGAAGCGGCGCGCGCCTACAGGGTCGCGATCAAGGGGCCGCTCACGACGCCGGTCGGCGGCGGCATCCGCAGCCTGAACGTGACGCTGCGCCAGGTGCTCGACCTCTACGCCTGCGTCAGGCCCGTGCGGTACTTCGAGGGGACCCCGGCGCCCGTCAAGCACCCCGAGCGCATGGACGTGGTGATCTTCCGCGAGAACACCGAGGACGTCTACGCGGGCATCGAGTACGCGAAGGGCACGCCGCAGGCCGAGAAGATCATCGAGTTCCTCGCGCGCGAGATGGGCAAGCGCCTGCCGGACGACTCGGGCATCGGCATCAAGCCCATGTCGGAAACAGCCAGCAAGCGCCTCATGCGGATGGCGGTCCGCTACGCGATCGACCACAAGCGGCGCAGCGTCACGCTCGTGCACAAGGGGAACATCATGAAGTTCACCGAAGGCGCGTTCCGCGACTGGGGCTACGAGGTCGCCAAGGCCGAGTTCCGCGATCACGTCGTCACCGAGGACGAGGTCGCCTCCGGCCAGTCCGCCGAGGGGAAGGTGCTCATCAAGGACCGCATTGCCGACAGCGTCTTCCAGCAGGTGCTGACGCGCACCGCGGAGTACGATGTCTTCGCCACGCCGAACCTCAACGGCGACTACCTGTCGGACGCCTGCGCGGCCCAGGTGGGAGGCCTCGGGATGGCACCCGGCGCCAACATCGGCGACGAGATCGCCTTCTTCGAGGCCACGCATGGCACCGCCCCGAAGTATGCCGGAAAAGACGTCATCAACCCGTCCTCGCTGGTGCTCTCGGGCGTGATGATGCTCGAGTACCTCGGCTGGCAGGAGGCCGCGGATTTGATCGTCAAGGGTCTGGGCGCCACGATCAAGCAGAAGCGCGTCACCTACGATCTGGCCCGGCAGATGGAGGGGGCGACCGAGCTCAAGTCGTCCCAGTTCGCCGAAGCCATCATCGAGAACATGTGATCGGTGCGCCAGTCGCGTGGAGGCTCTGACCAATGAACCGCAAAGTGACCGTGGTGGGCGGCGCCGGCAATGTGGGCGCCACAGTCGCCCGTGCCGTGGCCGTCAAGGAACTGGCCGACGTCGTGCTCGTGGACATCGCCGACCAGAAGGCCGCCGGGCTCGCGCTCGACATGTTCGAGGCCAACCCGATCGAGGGCTCCGACGCCCGCCTGATCGGCGGCGGCAACTACGCCGACATGGCCGGCTCCGACGTCGTCGTCATCACCTCGGGCGTGCCGAGGAAGCCGGGCATGAGCCGGGACGACCTGCTGCAGGTGAACTACAAGATCATGCAGCAGGTGACCGAGCAGATCGTCAAGCACGCCCCGAACGCGATCATCGTGCCAGTCGCCAACCCGCTGGATGCGATGTGCCAGGCCGTCTACCGGCTGAGCGGCTTCCCGCGCGAGCGCGTGATCGGTATGGCCGGGATCCTCGACTCCGCCCGTATGCGGGCGTTCATCGCGATGGAGCTCAACGTCTCCGTGGAGAGCGTCCACGCGTTCGTCCTCGGGGGGCACGGCGACACGATGGTCCCGCTGCCGCGCTACTCGACCGTCGCCGGCATTCCCATCACGGAGCTGCTGTCGAAGGAACGGATCGGCGCCATCTCGCAGCGCACCGCGGCAGGAGGGGCCGAGATCACCAAGCTCGTTGGGACCAGCGCGTGGTACGCGCCCGGGTCGGCTGCCGCCGAGATGGTGGAGATCATCCTCAAGGACAAGAAGAAGATCGTGCCGTGCTCGGTCTTCCTGAAAGGGGAATACGGGATCTCGGACCTGTTCGTGGGCGTCCCGGTCAAGCTCGGCGCGAACGGCGTGGAGCAGATCGTGCAGATCACCCTCACGCCCGACGAGCAGGCTGCGCTCCAGAAGTCGGCCGCCGCCGTCAAGGAACTGACGCAGGTGATCGGCGTCTAGAGGATCTTCATCCCGAGGGCGGACAGGACCAGCTCGGTCGCCAGCTCCGCCGTGCTGTTCCGGATATCCAGCGTCGGGTTCACCTCGACCATGTCCAGGCCGAGCAGGCGCCCGGAGTCGGCCAGCACCTCCATCACCATGTGCGCCTCCCGGTAGTCGAGCCCGCCCCTCACGGGTGTGCCGACGCCGGGCGCGATGGTCGGATCGCACACGTCGAGGTCGAACGAGACGTGGATGCCGGCCGTCCCCGATCCCGCCAGTTGAATCGACTGCTCGATCACGGCGGCGACGCCCGAGCGGTCGATGTCCTTCATGGTGAAGACGTGAATCCGCGATTCCCGGACGCGATCCTTCTCTCCCTCGTCCAGGTTCCGCACGCCGATGAGCACGGTATGCTCGGGATCCACCGTGGGCGAGAATCCGCCAATCCCGGCCAGCTCCGCCGGCTCGGCGCCGAGCAGCGCCGCCAGCGGCATCCCGTGCACGTTGCCCGAGTGGCTCGACTCGGGGGTGTTCATGTCGCCGTGCGCGTCCACCCAGATCAGGCCGATGCGCTCCTGGCGGAGGCGGGCCCAGGCGGCTGAGGCGGCGACGGACCCCGCGGCGAGGCTGTGATCGCCGCCGAGCACCAGCGGCAGCGCGTCGTCCCCGAGGCTCGCACTGACGCGCTCGAACAGTGCCAGGCACACGCGCGCGATGTCGTCGATATAGCGCTTCCGCGGGTCGCCCTCGTGGCGCGTCTCGGGAATGGGGACCGGCAGGTCACCGTGATCCACGACGGTGCGGCCGAGGCGGGCAACCCGCTCACCGAGACCGGCTATCCGGAACGCCGACGGACCCATGTCCACGCCGCGCCGGCCTCCTCCGAGGTCCAGCGGCACCCCGATGATGTGCACCGGTCGCATCGGCGGCCGCGCCTACTTCCGCTTCCAGGACACCGACACCCCCTCACCGGCCGGCGCGACGATCGTCGTGAACAAGTCCGGGCTCTGCTGGATGGCGTCGAGGAAGTCCGGCATCTCGCTGCGTTTGTTGATGACGTTGTGCGCCAGGAAGAGTGCCCCGCGCGGCATTCTCGGCAGCACCAGGTCGAGGAACCGCTTGTAGTCGCGCTTCCAGGCGTCCAGGAACACGAAGTCGAACTCCCCGGAGACTTTCGGGACCTGCTTGAACGCGTCGCCCGGCACGACCCGGACGATGTCCGACAGGCCGGCGCGGGCGACGTTGGCGGTCGCTTCACGGGCCCGGCCGGGGTCGTACTCGATCGTGACCAGCCTCCCGCCGGTCTCCCGCAGGCCCATGCCGATCCAGATCGCGCTGTACCCGCTGGCCGCGCCGATCTCGAGCGCGTGCTGCGTGTGGCTGGCGGCGATCATGACCCGGAGGAACCGCCCATCCTCGGCCGAGATCGCCAGCATCCCGCTGTCGGCCTTCCGGATGTCATCGAGTACGGCCTGGATCTTCGCCGGAACGCCTGGCGTCGGGGCCTCGGTGTCTGGGCGGGCTGGCAGGGCCGTGAGCAGAGCGAGCAGGACCAGAACGGGGATGGATGTTCGCATGCGGGATGTCCAGCCGGTCATGAGGTTGCGCAAAATCGGGCCCGCTCAGGGTATCAGATGGCGTGAAAACGAGGCTTCCCGGCGCCGGTTTGTGTATAGTATGCGGTTTGTTTGACCGTCGAACGGAGGTCTGTTTGAGTCCGATTCTCGTGCGTCCGGTCCGGGAGCAGCTCGAGCACGACCGGGTGATCCGGCAGCTCCACAAGGATCTCGCACGCCGCAAGGTCGAGGTGGCCATCAATCCGGGAAACGAGCAGAACGTCGGCCTCGGGAGCGGCGCGCGCAAGGAGTTTCCGGACGCCGTCCTGTTCTCGACCGAGAAGGGGAGGCGGGTGCTCGGAGTCGTCGAGGTCGAGACCGGAGAATCGATCAACTATCTCGAGGCCATGGCGGAGTGGGGCCACTATGCCCGCCTCAAGGCGCCCCTGCACCTGTATGTGCCCATCGGATCGGTGGATCTGGCCCGTCGTCTGGCCGCCGACAACAACATCCCGGTCGCCGAGTTCCATTCCTATCACCAGATCGGGGACCTGATCCGGTTCGCCTCGGTGCACCGGGCCCCGGGCGTCCCCGCGCTGCCGCCTCCCGACGACGAGCCGGCGCCCCCGATCGAGAAAGCGGCCCGAAAGCCCGCGGCGCCCGTGAGGCCCACCTCAGCCGCGAAGCCCGCGTCGAAGGCGCCATCCGCCCCCTCGGGTCCTGCACGGACCGCCAGAGTGGCCTCTCCGCGCCGCGTCGGAAAGGCCGGCCCGGCGCGGAACGGCAAGAGCTCGAAGCCTGCGCCGGTCGCGCGCAAGTCGGCGCCTGCGAAGGGATCCTCGAACGGGCGCGCCAAGACGCAGGCTACGGCGAGCCGCGCCAAGAAGGCCGTCAAGCCGGCCGCCCGGCCACCCAGGCGGCAGTCGGCCAGGACGGTCGCCCGACGCAAATAGGCTGTGCCATTTCTGAGATTTTCCCGCGACCGGCGGGGCTACGAGAGCACGTACCTGCTGCTATCGGCTCGCCGGAAGGGCGAACAGAACCGGGCCACGCTGCTCTACTGGTTCCGTACGCCTCCCCATGTGAAGCTGGGGCGCGCGGCCTTCGACGAGGAGACCATCCGCACGATCGAGGAGCAGCACCCGGACCTCGAGTTCGACTGGACTCACATCCTGGCGGCGCGTCCGCCTGCGGCGGAGCCGGTCGAGCCGGTGGCGGGCGGCCGACCGCCGAGGCGGCCAGTCCGGCGCACCGACAGCCCACCGACGCAGATGGCAGTCTCGCGACCTGAGCGGCGGCTGCCCGTCGATGCCCGGCAGGAGCCGGTCAGCCCCCCGCGCGAATCGGAGCAGCCCACGCCCACGGCCATCGCGAGCCCGGCTCTCACGCCGGAGTCCCTGTCTTCCCCCGTCCCGCCTTCTGCACCTGCAACCCCGGACGCGCCCGCAGGACGCCGGTTCATCAGGGTATTCGACGCGCCTTCCCCGGCGGGCGACCAGGTCGGGGGGCCGCCGACATCCGAGACGCCGGGAGACGAGGACCAGCCGCGTCCGCACCACCTGTCGGAACCGTCGGCGGTCGAGCGCATGCTGGGGAGCGACCGCCTGAACCGGCTGCGGGGGCAATACGCCGCCTACCTTGCTCGCATCGGCATGCGGGTGGCGGACCAGGTCCTCGCAGAGCGGCTGCGCGGGCTCGCCGAGCGGGCAAACCCCGACGGATGGGTCACCACCGCCGATGTCGAGGCCGGCCTGGCGGGCCTGGACGACGTGTACGCCGAGCTCGGGCGTCATGTGGGCCGGCGGCGCCGCCGACGCCGCCGGCAACCCGGTGGGGACGCGGCCCCTGAATCGGAGCCCTCCGGCGGCAACGGCGGGTAGGTCCCGGCCCGGAGGCCTCCAGATTCGTCCAATCCTGATGGAGGGAATGAACCGCCCTCCGACCGATACCCGAGGCTATACTTCAGTGATGCGGAACCGCGTACCACGACTGGCATGGGTGCTGACGATTGGTCCTGCTGGCATCGGCGGAACCCGGCGCGCAGGCGCCTGCCGGGCAGACGCCCGCGCAGGGCGCCCAGCCGGCGGCCGAAGCGGCCGATCAGCAGCCGACGTTCCGCACCGGCGTCACGCTCGTCACCACCGATGTGATCGTCCGGGACGAGGCGGGCCAGTTCGTGGCCGACCTCACGAAGGACAACTTCGCGGTGCTGGAAGACGGGGTGAAGCAGGAGCTGCAGTCAGTGGACCTGATTCACGGCGGCCGGACCTACAACCTCCAGGCGCCGCCGCCGCCGCCGCCGCAGGAAGGCATCATCCTGCCGCCCTCGAAGCCGACCAACGACGCGGCCGGCCGCATCTTCCTGTTCTTCGTGGACGATCTGCACTTGAACTTCCGCGACACTCCGCGGATCCGGCAGCTCTTCAAGAAAATGGAGAAGGAGCTGGTCCACGAGGGGGACATGTTCGGGATCGTCTCGACCGGCACCTCGTCCATCGCAATCGACATGACGTACGACCGCAAGCGCATGGACGAAGCCATCAACAAGATCTCGGGCAGCGCCCTCAAGCCCAGCGAGATCATCGAAGCGCCCCAGAGCGGCAACGGGCCGAGCGAGCTGCGGTACCGCGCACACGTGGCGTTCGCGACGGCCTACGACATCGTCAACAGCCTCGCGAAGGTGCAGAACCGGCGCAAGGCCGTGATTTTCGTGAGCGACGGGTACGACTTCAACCCGTTCGAAGGCTCGCGCTACGCGGATCCGAACGTCGTCGGGCAGACCAACTCGATGTCGCAGAAGTTCAAGGACATGGGCGGCGACACCGACCCGTTCCAGACGCGCCAGCAGAACGAGTTCGCCGACGCGGATCTGGCCCGGGAACTCGCTGAGCTCACCAGGGCGGCCAATCGGGCCAATGCCACCTTCTACACCATCGACCCTCGCGGCCTGGTGGCCGGCGCGGACATCGACGAGGACGTGGACCCGACCGAGTGGAACAAGTACATCCGCACGTCGCAGGACAGCCTGCGGGTGATTGCCGAGGAGACGGGCGGCTTCGCGGTCATCAACCAGAACGACTTCGACAAGGCGCTCAAGCGGATCGACGCCGAGAGCAGCGACTACTACGTGCTTGGCTACTACTCCAGCAATCCGGATCCGCTCCAGAGAACGCGAAAGATTGAGGTCAAGGTGAACCGGCCCGGGCTGGACGTCTGGTCGCGGCGATCCTACACGCTCAAGCCGAGCCAACGCGCCAAGTCCAGCAAGGACTGAGCTCAGCTGCGCCTGCGACGGCCGGCGCCGCCCCGACGCCGGGCGGTGGTGCGCTCGACCGGCGGCTGTTCGGGCGTGTCCGCGGCTGCCACGGCTTCCCGGGTCCGCTCGACGGCCTCTTGCAGATAGCCCTCGTCCAGCTCGATTCCGACAAAGTCCACGCCCAGTCGCGCGCACGCCACGGCAGAACTTCCGAGGCCGAGGAACGGATCGAGGACGAGCCCCAGCCGGGCGAGGCCGTGCAGCCGCAGGCAGAATTCCGGCAGCCGGACCGGAAACGTGGCCGGATGCGGACGGTCGGCCGCGCGATTCTGGATCGTCTCGTACGGCAGGAACCAGACGTTCCCGCGGCACCGCTTTCCGCTCCCCGCCGACTGCCAACGCGTGATGTTCGACTGGTCCTGGTACGGCACGCCCAGCGCCAGCCGGTCGAGCGGCGTCCGGCCATGCGGCGTGAAGTGGAAGACGAACTCATGGCAGTCGTTGACGAACCGATCGCTGTTGATGGGCTTGTAGTGGCCGAGCGCCAGGTCGCGGTCCAGGGCGGACGCGGCGCCCGCGGCATCCTGGTCGATCGCGACGGATTTCACCCAGTGCAGCATGTTCTGAAGCGTCATGTGCGGGCGCGCGGCCTGGGCGATATCGATCGCGGTCCAGGGGTCGGTCGGCTTGGCGCCCACGTTGAGGAACAGCGATCCATCGGGCGCCAGCAGGCGTGCGGCGGCGGCGACCCAGTCGCTCGTCCAGTCGAGGTACCGCTCGCGCGGCAGCGAGTCCGTGTAGCTGCGGTAACGGATCCCGAGGTTATACGGGGGCGAGGTGACGATGGCGGAAAACGCGGTTTGCGGAAGAGAGGGAAGAACGCTCAGGCAATCGCCGAGGAAGAATCGGAGGGTCGTGCGGCCGGCGGGGATCGAGGCGTACGGACTGGGCGTCACGGACTCCCCATCATAGGGCAATCCCGGCGCGGAATGTCAGGAGGCCCGGGCGGTCAGCACGCGGGCCACGGGACGCGCGGGCGGCTCGGTGTGGAGCGTGTGGTTGCGCCGGTGCGTATGGGCGGCGCACCCGGTGCCCTTTTCCTCGACGTACGCCACTTCGCGGCTGGTCGCGACCTCGCGGTAATGACCCACTACGCATCCGCAGGTGAGAGTGGTGAAGCGGAGCAACCTGACCAGACTCATTGCCTCCTCCTGAATTCGGCGAAGCAACTCTCATGCCGAATCGTGTACGCGGATCCGTCCAGCGTGGCGCACCGACTGGGTGCCTGGTTTCGCTGGCCATTTCACCTGGCGGCCGCGTCGCCGCGCTGGCGAAGCACCATTCGACTGTCACATAGTGACAGCGTCATGAAACGAAAGTGTCTCGTGCCACGGCGACTTGAATCGCCCTCGCCAACCTTTTGGATGTATCGGCGACTCGTCGCGGCACTGGTGTGCGCCATGGGGCTTTCGGCGGCGCCGCGCGCCGCGGCGGCGCCTGCGCAGGATCCGCTGCTGCAGAGTGCCACGGTGACAGAGGCGCGCAGGGCGATTCGGGCGCGCGAGCCGGAGACGCTCGACACGCAAACGGCCATCTGCGAGATTCCCGCGCCGCCCTTCGGCGAGGCCGCGCGGGCGCGCAGGGTGCGCGATCTCTTCGTTCGCGCGGGCCTCGACCACGTGCAGATCGACGGTGTGGGCAACGTCCTCGGGCAGCGGTCCAGCGGGACCGACGGACCGGCCACCGTCCTCAGCGCGCACCTCGACACGGTGTTCCCGCCGGGCACCCGGACCGCCGTCACGCGACGCGGCGCCGTGCTGCTGGGCCCAGGCATCGGCGACGACTGTCGGGGGCTGGCCGTGATGCTGGCCGTGGCAAGGGTGCTGTCGTCGCAGGGCCTGCGCACGGTGCGGCCGCTCCTGTTCGTGGCCACCGTCGGCGAGGAGGGCCTGGGTGACCTCCGCGGTGTCCGCCATCTGTTTGCGCGCAGGAAAGGCGGCATCGGGCGGTTCATCTCTCTCGATGGCGGTGGCCTCGGCATCGTGTCGCGCGCCGTCGGAAGTCAGCGCTACCGGGTGCGGTTTCACGGGCCGGGCGGCCACAGCTACGGCAATTTCGGGATGGCCAGCCCCATCGGCGCCCTCGGCCGGGCGATCGCCGCCATCGACGCGTTCGTCGTGCCCTCGACGCCAAGAACGACGTTCAACGTGGGACGGGTGGGTGGCGGCACCTCGGTGAACGCCATCGCGGCCGACGCCTGGATGGAAGTGGACCTCCGGTCGTCGGGCAAGGGGGCTCTCGAGGAACTGGACGGCCGGTTTCAGGTGGCGATCAATCAGGCGGTCGCCGACGAGAACGCGCGATGGGGCGGTCGGCCCACCGTCACGGCGGAAGTCAAGCGAACGGGAATCCGGCCCACGGGCGCCACGCCCGATGACGATCCGCTGGTGCGTCGCGCCGTTGCATTGACAGCGGCGCTGGGTATCAACGTGGACCCGGGCGCCGGGTCCACCGACGCGAACATTCCGATGAGCCTCGGCGTTCCCGCCATCACAATGGGTGCGGGCGGGACGTCCCGTGGCGCCCACTCGCCCGGAGAGCAGTTCGACTCGACTGGGTCCGCCCTGGGAACGGAACGCGCCTTGCTAGTGGTCTTGGCGGCGACCGAGGGGCCGCAGTGAGGCCGCCGGGGGACGGCATCAGTGCAAAACCCCTTTGTCCTCTGTAGATTATCTGCTAGTATCCGATAACTCGTTTGCAGGCTTTTGACGGCCGCTGAAGGGGGAAGTGCCGGTGCATCAGGTCCGGGTCCGCTTTGCCGCTCGATTTTTGTTTTTCTGGCTGAGCTTCGGGCTCGTCCTGGTCGCGGGTAACGTCACCGCCGAGGCCTCGGCTGCCGCTCGATCGACAACGAGTGCCAAGCCACCTGCCAAGAAACGTCATACCGTCGCGCATTACTCGGCCCATACCGCTCGCTCCAGGCGCGCCAGGCTGGCCCGGGCTCGCGCGGCAGCGCGCGACCGCCAGTGGCGTGAGGCGTCCCAACCGCACTACAAGACGAACGATCAGGGCGAACTGGTGCCGGACATCCGGGCCGAAGCCGCGATCATCTACAACCCCGAGACGAAGGAAGTCGTCTGGGAGGAGCACTCCCAGGACCCGCGGTCAATCGCCAGCATCACCAAGGTCATGACCGCCGAGGTGGTCCTCGAGGACAACCCCGATCTGACCCGCGAGGTCGTCATCGCGCGCTCCGACGTCAGCCACGCGAACCACACCTACCTGCGTGCCGGAGAGCGGGTGAGCATCGACGACCTGCTGCATCTGGCGCTCATCGCCTCCGACAACGCCGCGGCGCGGGCGCTGGCGCGCACGTCGTCGCTCGGCACCGAGGCGTTCGTCGCCCGGATGAACGGCAAGGCGCAGGAGCTCGGCCTCGAGCAGACGTCCTACGCGGATCCGTCAGGCCTGGTGGCGGCCAACGTGTCGTCGGCGTATGACATGGCGCGCCTGATCACCTACGCGTCGAACGACGTGCGCGTGGCCTCGATCATGCGGATGCCGTACTACACGGTCCTGACGAACCGCCGCGTCATCAACATCCACAGCACGAATCAGCTGGTGGTGAAGGGCGACGTCGATGTGCTGGCGGGGAAGACGGGCTTCATCTCGAAGGCGGGCTACTGCCTGGCCACGCTGCTGCGGCTGCCGGAATCCGGCCAGCAGGTGGCGGTGGTCGTGCTCGGCGCTCACTCGAACGCCGGGCGTTTCATGGAGACGCGGCACCTCTTCAACTGGCTGAACTCGCGCGTGACGGGGCTGAACCTGATCGCGCCCCCGGCGGCAACGGCGGAAGAGAACTGAGCGCTACCCGCCACACGTGGCGGGATGTAGCGCAGACCTTTAGGTCTGCCCACCGCGCTCGTTGGCAGCGTCGCGCTAGACGCCGTATCCGCGCTGCATCGCTGCTGCGTCGAGTGGCAGCGTGGCGATGGTGTCCACGGCCGGCATGGCCGGGCGGCGCCCGCCACGGGCGTCGTAGGCCTTCAGGTACTTCCGGCAGATATTGCAGGCGTACAGGCGATACTTCCCATCCGGGCTCGCGAGCGTCACCAGCTGGCCCGGATCGAGCATGCCGCACCACGGACAGCCTACCGATTCCCACGGCCACCGCGCCTCGCATCGCCCGCACGTCAGCAGCCGTCCCCCGTCCGGGGTGAGCACGGCGAAATCCGGCTCGGCCCCGCAGAACGGACACCACGGGCGCCCCCACGTGGCGAGGTCCATGCCCTGCGCGGCCACGTGGGCTGCCTTCGTGAGGAAGGGACGCAGGGCCAGCGCCAGGACCTGGTCCAGCATGGCCGGAAACCCCGCGCGATGGACCGCCAGCTGGTCGCGGTTCTCGATGGGCGGCCGCGATTCCGCGTACCAGTCCGCCAGCATGGCCTCCAGCCGGCCGCCCTCGCGCGTCAGGGCGACTATGCGGGTGTGACCTTCGGCGTCGAGCGCCTCGTGGCGACGAAGGATGTCGGCAACCCGTCGAACGGCCAGCCGCAGATCCGACCAGTCGGGCGACAGGTCCTCCAGCTCGAGCAGGCGCCGCCCCGCGGCCAGCCGGGCGGCGAAGTCGGCGGTGGCGCCGAGGGTCACCGGTGTGGGGATTCTCGTCTGAAGGCGGCGATGAAACTCGACGATCTCGGCCTGTAGGTCGATGGCCGGGGCCAGCTCCGGGTGGCTGGTGCGCAGGCTCTTCAGCTCCGCCAGATCGCCGGGCTCGAGGCGCGTGGGGCGCGTGTGCATGCGGGGCTCACTCTCCCGGGGTCGTGGCCGGCGAAGGATCGGGCGGGAACCGGACCGGTGACACCTCTGCGCATCTTACACTTGGATGTCACGGGGCTGGCGCTCCGTGCATCAGGTGGGCGATGATTGGGCGACGGCCCGCACGACGTGCCCGAAGCGGTGGTCGCGTCCGGACGAGGAGAGCGCAGGCATCATGGCGAGCGAAAAGGTTCAGGTTTTTACCGACGGAAACTTTGCCGAGCACGTGCTGCAGGCCCCGCAGCCGGTGCTCGTGGACTTCTGGGCCGAGTGGTGCGGGCCGTGCAAGCGGATCGCCCCCACCGTCGACCAGCTGGCCGCCGATTTCGACGGCCGTGCGGTCATCGGCAAGTTGAACGTGGACGACAACCCGAGGACGCCGGCCCAGTACTCCGTGCGCGGGATCCCGACGCTCCTGATCTTCAAGAGCGGCGAGGTCGTGGACTCCGTCGTCGGGGCCCAGGTCACCCGCGATCAGCTGTCAACCCTCATCGCCAAGCACCTATGACGAGCGACGTTCTGCCGGTGGTCATCGTCGGATCGGGCCCGGCGGGCCTGACCGCGGCGTTGTACGCCGCCCGCGCCAATCTTCGTCCGCTCGTCATCGAGGGGCTCGAGGCGGGCGGGCAGCTGATGATCACCACCATGGTCGAGAACTGGCCCGGGTATCGTGACGGCATCATGGGGCCGGACCTCATGGAGGAGATGCGCGTCCAGGCCCAGCGCTTCGGCGCGCACATCATCGCGGGCCGGGTGATCTCCGTGGACGTGTCGCACCGCCCGTTCGCCATTCGGACCGACGAGCACGAGTACCATGCCGAGGCGCTCATCGTGGCCACCGGCGCATCCGCCCGTTGGCTGGGCCTGCCCTCGGAACGCAAGCTGGTGGGGCGGGGCGTCTCCAGCTGTGCGACCTGCGACGGCGCGTTCTTCAAGGACCGCCCGATTGCCGTCGTCGGCGGCGGCGATACGGCCATGGAGGAGGCACTCTTCCTGACCCGTTTCGCGTCCAAGGTCACCGTCGTACACCGCCGCGACCGGCTCCGCGCGTCGAAGGTGATGCAGGACAAGGCGCTTGCGAATCCCAGGATCGAGTTCCTGTGGAACGCCGAGGTCATCGACGTGTTGGATGTGTCCAAAGGCGAGGTGTCCGGCGTGCGCCTGCGCAACACGGAGACGGCCGAGGAGAGTCAGCTGGCCGTGGACGGGCTGTTCGTGGCGATCGGCCACTCGCCGAACACGGAGCTCTTCAAGGGGCAGCTCGATCTGAACCCCACCGGCTACATCGTGACGCAGGGGACGCGGACGAGCGTCGAGGGGGTGTTCGCCTGCGGCGACGTGCAGGACTTCACCTACCGGCAGGCCGTGACCGCGGCGGGTTCCGGCTGCATGGCGGCGATCGACGCGGAGCGCTTCCTGGAGCACGCCCACCATCTCGAGGCGGCGCATTCCGTCCGGGCCTGATCCGGCCGGCTCACGCGGCGCGCTCGATCCAGCCGCCACCGATCACTTCCGCTCCGTCGTAGAAGACCGCCGCCTGCCCGGGCGCCACCGCCCGGGCCGGCAGCTCGAGCCGCACGTCCGCTCGCCCGCCCTCGAGCGCGGAGACGTGGCCCGCCGCCGGCGTGTGCCGGTGGCGAATCTGCACGCCCACCGGAATCGCCCCGCCCGGCGGGTCGCCCGCAATCCAGTTCACGTCCGACACCGTAAACCCGCTGCGCTCGACCTGGTCGCGGGTGCCCACCACGACTGCGCGATCCCCGGGCCGGATCTCGACGACATACAAAGGCTCGCTCGTCGAAAGGCGCAGGCCCTTGCGCTGGCCCACCGTGAAGCGGTGAATGCCATCGTGCCGGCCGAGCACGCGGCCCTCCACGCTCGTGACGAGCCCGCCCGGCTGGGCGACATTGGCGTGCCGTTCCACGAAGCCGGCGTAGTCGCCGTCGGGAACGAAGCAGATCTCCTGGCTGTCGGGCTTGTCGGCGACAGGCAGGCCGCGCGACCGCGCATAGGCCCGCACCTCCGGCTTCGTCAGGTCGCCAACAGGGAACGCCGCGCTGCCGAGCTGCTCCTGTGTGAGCGAAAACAGGAAGTAGGACTGGTCCTTGTCGCGATCCAGCCCCCGGAGCAGGCGGAGGCGACCCGTGGCGGGCTCCTCGGCCAGTCGGGCATAGTGCCCCGTGGCCACCTGCGCCGCGCCGAAGCCGGCCGCACGCTCGACGAGCGTCGCGAACTTCAGCTCCCCGTTGCAGTGAGCGCAGGGAATCGGCGTCCGGCCGGCCGTGTACTCGGCGACGAAGTTCGCCACGACGGTGTCCTGGAACTGGCGCTCCAGGTTCAGCACGTAGTGCGGGATGCCGAGCGCGCCGGCAACCCGCCTGGCGTCGTACAGGTCGTCGAGCGAGCAGCACCGGCCAAAGCCCGGTCCGGCCGCCTCACGCTGGTCGTAGAGCTGCATCGACACGCCGACGACGTCGTGTCCCGCGTCGCGCAGCAAGGCCGCGGCAACCGATGAGTCGACGCCGCCGGACATCGCGATCACGATGCGCATGACTGGGGACTAGCGGCGCGCGGCGGCCGCGGGGAGCCGGACGAGGGAGCGCAGCTTCTCGACGATCGCCGGCAGGATCGCCAGGACGCGATCGACCTCGTCGGTGGTGTTGCCCTCCCCGAAGCTGAAGCGGATGGCGCTTTGCGTCCGTCCCTGCGGCAGGTGCATGGCCTTCAGCACGTGCGAGGGTTCGAGCGTCCCCGACGAGCAGGCCGATCCGGTGGAGACTGCCACACCCTCGAGATCCAGGGCAATCAGGAGCGACTCGGCCTCGACGCCTGCGAAGCTGATGTTGGTGGTGTTCGGCACGCGAGGCGCGCCGGCGCCGTTCACCGTGGTTCGGGGCACCTGCTGCAACACGCCCGTCTCGAGCCGGTCGCGCAGCGCGGCCATCGCGGTGTCCTTGCCGACGAGCGTCTCGGCGGCGATCCGGGCGGCGACACCGAGGCCAACGAGGCCGGGGACGTTCTCGGTGCCGGCGCGTCGATTGCGCTCGTGCCGGCCCCCGGTCAGGATGGGAGCCAGCCGTGTGCCGCGCCGAATCCAGAGGGCCCCGGTGCCCTTCGGCCCGTTGAACTTGTGTCCCGACAACGACAGCAGGTCCACCCCCAGCCCCGACACGGACACGGGAATCTTCCCGACGGTCTGCACCGCATCGGTGTGGAAGAGGGCACCGTGCTCGTGCGCGATGGCCGCCAGCTCAGCGACAGGCTGGACCGTGCCAATCTCGTTGTTGGCGTGCATGACCGAGACGAGGGCGGTCCGGTCGTCGATCGCCGCGCGCAAGGCGTCGGCGGTGACGAGTCCATCGGTGGTGACCGGCAGGAAGACGCAATCGCAGCCGCGGCGCGCCAGGTGGCGACAGGTGTTCAGCACGGCTTCGTGCTCGATCGCACCGGCGAGGATGCGGCGGCGGCCCTTGGCCTCCATCGCTTCTGCGGCGCCGCGGACGGCGAAGTTGTCGGCCTCGGTGCCACCCGCGGTGAAGACCACCTCGGCCGGTTCCGCGCCCAACAGGGCCGCGACGGCAGCCCGGGCGTCGTCGAGGGCGGTCTTCGCCTGCTGGCCCCACGCGTGGACGCTCGAGGCGTTGCCAAACGTGCCGGCGAGCGCGCGTGCGACCGCCTCGACCACTGCCGGATGCACCGGAGTGGTGGCGTTGTGATCGAGGTAGATGGACACGGACGGTCCGATCATAGCATCGCCGCTAACCATCAGCAAGAAAACGACTAGACACACTTTCCACGCTTGCCTATACTGCCTGCCAGGTTCCCCGGCTCTGGTAACCGACGACTTCGCGGCGCCCCCGAGACCTCGTGGCGCCGAACCGTGGAGGTCAGTGACATGTGGAAGCGTGACGAGGCGGTCAAGCCGCCGACCCCGCCGAGTCCAGCCCCGGCGCCGCCTCCGGCTGCGGCTCCGGCCGCCCCAGCCGCACATGCGGAGCCGCGGGCGACAGGAGGCAGGGACCTGGTGCACATCGGCAAGTCGGTCGTCATCAAGGGCGAGTTGAACGGCAGCGAAGACCTGACCATCGAGGGCCACGTCGAAGGCAAGATCGAGCTCAGGGATCACGCGCTCACGATCGGGCCGAACGGCAAGATCCGGGCGGCCGTGTTTGCGAAGTCCGTGATTGTCGTCGGCGAGGTCGTCGGCAACATCACGGCCAGCGAGAAGGTCGACCTTCGCGACCATGGATTGGTGGACGGCGACATCGTGTCGCCGCGCGTCGCCATCGCCGAGGGCGCGCACTTCCGCGGCAGCGTGGACATGAAGCGCGGCGGCGCCGCGGCGCCGAAAGCGGACGTGAAGGCTGCCGAGGTGAAGGCCGAGGCAAGGCCGGCCGGTGCATCGGCACCCATGGCAAACCCCGGCGCGCAGAAGGTGGGTGTCTAGCAGGGTCGCCGAGCGGCAGTTGCCGTCCGGGTCCGCGCCGCGCGGATCCGGACGCGACGTGCGCGCGCACGACCCACGCCGGTGAGGCAGCGGGTGGCGGACGAGTCGACGGGCAGGTCCTGGGGGCTGTTCGGCCGTGCGCGTCGTGGAGCGGACGGCGACGGACCGGAGGCGGTCGCCGAGGCGCCCTCGACCGGAGCGGTCTATTCCACCAAGGCGTTGCGCAAGTTCCTCGCAACGCTGACGAGCCGCCCGAATCCGGTACTGCTCGATCTCGGACCGGTGATCGGGTCCAACGTCTCGTTCTTCGGCGAGCAGCTCGGGTGCAAGATCTTCGTCGAGGATATCTACGGCGACGTGGACCGCTTCGATCGGCGGGGTACGCCGGGGGAGCTGGCCGGCTTCCTGGCCGGCCGGTTCCCGCAGGCCGACGCCAGCATCGACGGCGTGCTCTGTTGGGATCTGCTGGACTACGTGGATCAGGCGGCCGCACAGGTGCTGGCGACGCAGCTGACGCGTCTGTTGAGCGTGGACGGAGCGTTGCTCGGTTTCTTCAGCACGGCGACGACGCGTGAAGCCGCGTTTACGAAGTACGTGGTGGTGGACGACATGAACCTCCGCCACCGGCCGTACGGGCCGGTCCGGACGCGTGCGCGGGTGCTGCAGAACCGCGACATCATCCGTCTGTTCGAAGGGCTGCGGGTGTCGGACTCGTTCCTCCTGCAGACCAATATTCGGGAAATTCTCTTCCGCAAGCCGTCCTACCTCGCCGCCGCCGCCCGGGACGCCTGACCGCAGGCGCCGCCCTCCGGCGGCGCGAGCCACCGGGCCGGCACGCGGCCACGGAGGTCAGGCGATGGCACGGCCGATCGTCGCGCTCGTGACAGACTTCGGCAGCCGGGATCACTACGTCGGGACGATGAAGGGCGTCGTCCTGGGACTGTGCCCCGACGCGACCGTCGTCGACATCACCAACGACATTCCCCCGCACGACGTGCGCACCGCCGCGCTGGAGCTCGCCGCGTCGTACAAGTACTTTCCGTCCGGCACGATCTTCCTCGTGGTGGTGGACCCCGGCGTCGGCTCGACCAGGCGTGGACTGGTCGCCGAGGCCGGAGACTACCGGTTCGTGGCGCCGGACAACGGCGTGCTGAGCGGCGTTTTCCGCGACCACAAGCCGAAGCGCGTCGTCGAGCTGTCGGAACGCCGCTATGCCCGGCCGACGGTCAGCAAGACGTTCGAGGGCCGCGATCGCTTCGCCCCGGCAGCCGGCTGGCTGGCGCGCGGCACCGAGCCGACGGCGATGGGGCGCCCGGTCTCGAACTGGCAGGTGCTCGAGCTGCCCGAGCCGCGGCAGGAGGAGGAATCGCTGGAAGGCGAGGTGGTGCACGTGGACCGGTTCGGAAACCTCGTCAGCAACATCGACCGCCGGATCTTCGAGCACTTCCGGCAGGACGCCCACATCGAGATCGCGATCGACGGACAGAGCGTGGACCGGCTGGTGGCGACCTACGCCGAGGCCCCGGCGGGCACGGTCTGCGCGCTCTTTGGCAGCTCGGAGCACCTCGAACTGGCCGTCAACGGGGGGAGCGCGGCCGACCTGCTGCACGTCGGGCGGGGGGCGGCCATCCGGATCGACCGTGGCTGATCCCGTGTAGTACGATGGGCTCGCCCGGCCGGCGCGGCTGCACCGTGTACCCACAGCACGGGCGCACGGCACTTCTGCGGCCGTTGCACCGTTGCACCCGCGTTCCGGCCGCCTATGCGACGAGCCCCGTCAGCGCCTTCCCCCGAGTGACCCAGCCATGATTGATTTCAATCTCAGCGAAGAACAGCGGCTGCTCGAGCAGACCGTACGCGAGTGGGGGGCGCGGGAGGTGGCGCCGCGAATCAGGGAGCTCGATCGATCGCACACGTTCGATCCCGGGATCCTGCCCCAGATGGCCGATCTCGGCCTGCTCGGAATATCGGTGCCGATCGAGTACGGCGGCGCCGGCATGGACTACGTCTGCCTGGGCCTGGCCTGCGAGGAGCTCGAATACGTCGACACGTCGCTGCGCGTGATCCTGTCGGTGCACGCCGGCCTGAACTGCCTGTCGCTGCTGACCTGGGGCACCGACGATCAGAAGCAGCGCTTTCTCGTCCCGCAGGCACAGGGCCGCCGGATCGCCACCTACGGCCTCACCGAGCCGGCCGCCGGCAGCGACGTGCGTGGCATCCAGTCGGTGGCGATCAAGCGCGGGGATCGGTACGTCCTCAGCGGCGAGAAGATGTGGATCTCGCTGGCCGACGTGGCCGACAACTTCCTCGTATTCGCCTGGTCCGACCTGGAGAAGAAGAAGCAGCGCGACCCGTCGGGCATCACGGCGTTCCTGATCGAACGGAGCTTCAAGGGCTTCTCGTCGGGCACGCTCAAGGAGAAGTGGGGCATCCTGGCGGGGAACACCGGCTACTTCAAGATGGACGAGGTCGAGGTTCCCGAGGAGAACGTGCTCGGGCGTCCCGGCGAGGGCTTCAAGATCGCGATGTTCGCGCTCGACCAGGGCCGCTATACGGTCGCGTCCGGCGCCACCGGGCTCATCCGGGCGTGCCGTGACGCCAGCGTCCGGTATGCGCTCGAGCGGCGCACGTTCGGCCAGGTCATCGCCGAGCACCAGCTGGTCAAGCAGATGATCGCGCACATGGAGTCGGACTACCAGGTGTCGCGGCTGCTCTGGCTTCGTGCCGGCTTCCTCAAGAACACCGGGCGGCGCAACACGCGTGAGACCGGCCTGGCCAAGTGGTACGCGACCGTGGCATCCGAGCGCGCCGCCGGCGACGCCGTCCAGGTCCACGGCGCCAACGGGTACTCGGACGAGTACCCGGTCGGGCGGTTCTATCGCAACTGCAAGGGGGCGGTCATCTACGAGGGCACGCGCGAGGTGCACACGCTCATGCAGGCCGACTACGCCCTCGGCTACCGGCAGGACAAGCCGACCCGGTGCGAGCTGCCCCCCTGGAGCTGACAGGGCCCACGGCTCACCATCCCCGGACGAGGCGGCAGAACCATGGACACCGATCTCTCCCTCGAGTTCCTGCGGGTGGTCGAGCAGGCCGCCATCGCGTGTGCCCACACGATGGGGCAGGGCAACGGTCACAAGGCTGACGAGGCGGCCGTCGTCACGCTGAGGCGGGAGCTCGACGCGGTGCCGATCGACGGGACGATCGTCATCGGCGAGGGTGAGCGCGACAAGGCGCCGATGCTGTACATCGGCGAGAAGGTCGGACTCGCCAACGTGATGACCGGGCGAGGCGGGCTCGGCGCGCCGCAGGTGGACATTGCCGTCGATCCGCTCGAGGGGACCAATCTCTGCGCGACCGGCGCGCCGGGCGCGATTGCGGTCCTGGCGGCCTCGGAGAAGGATGGGCTGCTGCACGCGCCCGACCTCTACATGGAGAAGCTCGTCGTGCCGCCGCCGTGCCGCGACTGCGTGGACCTCGACGCGCCCGTGGCCGACAACCTGAGCGCGATCGCGCGGGCGCTCGACCGTGACGTGGACGACCTCGTGGTGACGGTGCTGGATCGGCCGCGCCACGAGCGGCTCATCGCCGACATTCGCGCGTCCGGCGCGCGGATCAAGCTGATTGGCGACGGCGATCTCTCGGCGGCCATCGTCGCGGCGGTCGCCGGCACCGGCGTCCATGCGGTCATGGGGACTGGCGGCGCGCCCGAAGGCGTCCTGACGGCGGTGGCCATGCAGTGTCTCAACGGCGAGATCTTCGCGCGCCTCGTCGTGCGGACCGCCGAAGACGAGGCGCGGTGCCGGGCGATGGGTATCGAGGACCTGACGCGCGTGTATCGCGCCCGCGATCTGGCGCCGGGGCGGCATCTCGTCTTCGCCGCGACGGGCGTGACCGAGGGCGCGCTGATGCAGGGCGTCCGGTTCTTCCGGGACGGCACCCGGACCGCGTCGATCGTCATGCAGACCTCACCGCGACAGGTCCGCTTCATCGATTCGATTCACGTGAGCGAGGCGGAGGACGTCGCCATCCGCTTTTAGCCCCATGGCGGCGATCGCACCGCCCGCCAACCCGCCGGACGAGACCGTCCGCCTCTGGCGCCGCAATCTGGGGGCGCTGGTCGCCGCCGTCTTCATCGGCTTCACCGGCTTCACGCTGGTGATGCCGTTCCTCCCGATCTACATCCAGCAGATGGGCGTGACCGACGTGGGCGCGGTCGCGGCGTGGACCGGCCTCTGCCTGGGTGTGACGCCGGCCATGACGGCCCTGTTCGCGCCGCTCTGGGGCCGACTCGCGGACCGCTTCGGCCGCAAGATCATGGTGCTCCGCTCGCTGGCCAGCTTCGTCGTCCTCATGGCGGCGATGGGCTACGCCACGGCGCCGTGGCACCTCTTCGTGCTGCGCGTCGTACAGGGCTTCTTCGCCGGATACGGCGCACTCTGCCTGGCGATGGCCGCCGAATCTGCGCCCCCAGGCCGGATGGCCCAGTCGATCGGGCTCGTCCAGACCGCGCAGCGGCTCGGGCCGGCGCTCGGGCCCGTCATCGGCGGGGCAGCGGCCGCGGCCGTCGGTCTGCGGGTGACCTTCTTCGTGACGGCGGTGTTCTACCTCGTGGCGTTCGTGCTGATGCTGCTGCTCTACGTCGAGCGCGGCACGGGCCACGTCGCCACCCAGCCTCCGGGGCCGCGCGTCACGTTCCGCAACGTGCTGGCCTTCGAGAACGTCCTGCTGCTGATGGGCCTGATCTTCGGCTTTCAGTTCGTGGACCGCAGCCTCGGGCCGGTGCTGCCGCTCCACCTCGTGGCGCTCGGCGTGCCGGAGACCCGCGTGGCGCTGATCTCGGGTGTCATCTTCTCGGGGCTGGCCTGCGCCGCCGCGTTCGGCCATCACCTCTGCGCGGGCCTTCTCGTGCGATGGGGCGCTCACCGGACGCTGACCGTGTCGTCCGGCGTGGCGGCCGGCGGCGCCGGCTGGATGGCACTGGCGCCGGGCGCGGTCTCATTCGGTGTCGCGGCCGCCGTCTTCGGTATCGGGATCGGCGTGGCGATGACGGCCGCCTACACGACCGCCGCCGCCGGCTTCCCGGAACCGGCGCGCGCGACGGGCTTCGGGTTCCTGATGAGCGCCTCGCTCATCGGCATGGCCGTCAGCCCCATGATCGCGGGACTGCTCGCCCACCAGGGCATTCGCCTGGTGTTCGTCGTGGACGCCGTGATGCTCCTGTCGTTCGCCGTGGCCGTGCGCCGCGTGATGGAGGAGCCGACGCGGGGGACGACGAGCCCGGCGATGGAGGACGCGTAGGAGAGAGCCGAGGGCCGGGACGAGACGGGACGGCCGGTCGATCAGGCCAGCCCTCGCAGGCGCCGCGAGCAGCGCTGGTCATCGAATGGGACGGCGGAGGCGCGTATCAGGGGTCGTTGAGAAACCATCGGATAGCGGCAGCTGTTGCCCGCACGTCAGGATGGACGGTCGGTGACGTGCACCGGCGGGCGTCAGAGGGCGCTTGCCCGGAAGCCGACGCGCCGCCTTAGGAAATGGGTCCGGTGCGCCGGCGGGCGCAATTGCCAGCGGCGGATCATCTCGCGCACGGCGCGCCTATTTTCCGCGGCGACGGCGCGGAGCCGTGCCGCCCGATCGTTCGGCCTCCTCACGTGAATGCTCCAGGATGTCGAGAACTGCGAGATCGCGCGGCCGGCGGGCCGCTTTCTTGCTCCGGATGATATCAGACAGGGAGGCGACCAGAATCGTTGCCCCTTTGATCTCGACGACGGTGGCACGATCACGCACGCCCTCGAACGATCGTATCCCGTGAATCGTCCCCATGAAGTCGACCTGCAGGCCATCGTCGTCACGAACCAGCCGAAACAGGTCCGACACGGGATAGTACGGCCGCAGTAGCGTGGCGTCGAGCGCCCGTGCGATTTCGAGACGTTGTGCGACGTCTTGCGGTACAGGAAATCGAAGTCTACGGTCGTGACCGGCGCACCTTGCAGCGCCGCCGCGGCGTTGCCAATCAGCACCGCCTCGAGCTTGACACTCTGCAAGTGGCGCCCGATTTCGGCGAGCACCGGCGCGGCATCCATGCCGCAAGTATATCCAGATCCGTCGGGCACACGGCGAGAGCGGCGAGACGCCGTGCGGCTGGTTGAGTGCATCTTGTGCCGTTCTGGGCGGGCCTCTATTCCGCGCCCTCGCCCTTCTTGTGCTTCCGGCGGCGCCAGGGCCGCCGCGTCTTGTCCTCGTGGCGGCCGCCGGTCTGCCGCGGCAGCGGGACGCGCGGGCGGCGCGGCTTGTCAGTGGTGCCGCTGCGGCGCGTGGGCAATGGTCTCCTCCACCGGTTCCTGCAGCGGCTGCGAGCCCCGGTTGAAGGTCAGGCGGAGCAGGGGCGGCGTCACCATCGTCGTGACCAGGACGACGAGCACGGAGGCGGAGAACACGTCAGTGCCGATGAGGCCGGACGACAGGCCGTAGCCGGCCACGATCAGGCCCACCTCACCCCTGGAGATCATGCCGGCGCCCACCCGCAGCGACTCGTCGAGCGTGAAGCCCATCAGCCGCGCGGAGACCGCACAGCCGATTGCCTTGCTGGCAATGGCCACCACCACCAGCGCGATCGTGAAGGTGACCTGGCTGCCCAGCTGACGGGCGTTGGCCTGCAGCCCGATGCTGATGAAGAAGACGGGCACCAGCATCGAGTAGGTCAGCGCGTGGATGTTCCGGTCGATCTCCTTCTTGAAGTGCGTCTGGGCCAGCAGCACGCCGGCCATGTACGATCCGGTGATCGCGGCGACCTCGCCGACGTACTCGGCCGCCCACGCATACAGGAACGCCACGACCAGCGCGCCGGCCAGCAGCCCCTGGCTGGCGCCGAGCCCGTCCACGAACGCCAGGTAGCGCTCCAGCCAGCGCCCGAGCAGCACTCCGACCACGAAGAACGATGTCATGCGCACGAGGATCATCACCAGGTGCCAGACGTCCACGCCGCCGGTCGCCCGGGCGAACGCGACGACCAGCGACAGCACGATGATCCCCATGACGTCGTCGATGACGGCTGCGCCGAGAATCGTCGAGCCTTCCTTGGAGCGCAGCGTGCGGAGCTCGATCAGCGTCTGCGCCGAGATGCTGACGCTGGTGGCCGTCAGGATGGTGCCGATGAACAGGCCCTCCCAGAGGAGCGGCAGCCCGAACGCCACGGCAAGGGCCGCCCCGGAGACCAGCGGGAGGACGACCCCGCCGAACGCCGACCAGAACGCCACGCGGCCCACCCGCCGCATCTCGACCAGGTCGGTCTCGAGCCCGGCGATGAACATGAGCAGCAGGACGCCGAGATCCGCGAGGTCCGCCACGGAACCCTGAAGCGAGCCCACCGGCCCGTGCATGCTCGGCGGCGTGTGCTGGAACAGGGGAAGGTTCAGCACATCCAGGAAGGTCGGGCCCAGCACGAGGCCCGCCAGGATCTCGCCGAAGACCGCCGGCTGGCCGATACGGTTCGCGAGGGCTCCGGCGAGCTTCGAGGCGAGAATGATGATGACCAGCAGCAGCAGGAGCTGGAGGATGTGCGCCACGGCCTGCTACTGTCGCCGGGGGCGGCGATTCTTGTCAATCGACGGTTTGAGGGATCATGGAGTGGTGAGGCGAGTTTCGGTCGACGGGCGAGCCGGCATGGATTCTTCCGTGGAGCAGGCCGCGCAGGCGCTGCGCGACGCGGGCGTCGTGGCCTTCCCGACGGACACGCTGTATGGCCTCGCAGCCGACCCGAGGTCCGAGATCGCGATGGCGCGGCTGTTCTCGCTGAAGGGCCGCGGCGCGACCAGGGTGGTCGCTCTCATCGCCGCCGACCTGACACAGGTCAGCGCCATCGCCGACGTCGGCGAGGCGGCCGCCCGGCTGGCGCGCCGGTTCTGGCCCGGTCCGCTGACCCTGGTGCTGCCAGCCCGTGCCATGTTGTCGCGGGAGGCCGTCGGTGCCGGCCCGTCGATTGGCGTGCGGGTGCCCGACCACCGGGTGGCCCGGGCGCTCGCCGCGGCGTTCGGGCACGCCGTGACGGCGACCAGCGCGAATCGGAGCGGGATGCCGCCGACGTCCGACCCGGAGGAGGTCGCTCGTCAGCTGCCCGGCGTCGATCTACTGCTGGACGCCGGGCCGGCGCCTGGTGGTCCACCCTCCACCGTCGTCGATCTCAGCCGTGGCATGCCGGTGCTCGTCCGCGCGGGCGCCGTGCCGTGGGAGCGCGTGCTAGAATCGCTGGCATCGGCGTCAGATCGTTCGTCCCCTCCGCTCGCGCCTGATGGCCATCGCTCCCCGCGCCACTCCTGAGCGCGCCGCGCTCGTGGGTCTCATCACTGGTGCCAACCGGCGGCACGCGGCCGAGCAGTCGCTCGACGAGCTCGCCGGTCTGGCCGGGGCCGCCGGGGCCGACGTGGCGCTCCGCGTGTCGCAGGAGCGCGCGAAACCGGATCCCGCCACGTTCCTGGGCCGGGGCAAGCTGGACGTGCTCGCGGCGGCCTGCGACGAGTCGGACATCGACCTGGTGGTGTTCGACAACGAGCTGACGCCCGCCCAGCTCCGGCAGATCGAGGCGCGGCTCGATCGCAAGGTCCTCGACCGCACCCAGCTGATCCTCGACATCTTTGCAAGACGGGCGCGGACGCGGGAAGGGAAGTGGCAGGTCGAGCTGGCGCAGCTCGAGTACCTGCTGCCGCGGCTGGCCGGCTCGGGCACGGCGCTCTCACGGCTCGGCGGCGGTATCGGAACCAGAGGCCCGGGCGAGACGAAGCTCGAGACCGATCGGCGCCGGATTCGCGTCCGGATTCACCAGATCAAGCGCGCCATCGACGAGGTGCGCCGCCGACGCGCCCAGCTCCGGGAGCGCCGCCATAAGCAGGCCGTGCCGACCGTCGCACTCGTCGGGTACACGAACGCCGGCAAGACCACGCTGTTCAACCTCCTGACCCGGGAGGCGGCCGTCGCCGACAACGCGCTGTTCGTCACGCTGGATCCGCTCATCCGGCGCGTGCGCCTGCCCGACCGCCGCGAGCTGCTCGTGTCGGACACGGTCGGGTTCATCGACCGGCTGCCACACGCGCTCGTCGCGGCGTTCCGCGCAACGCTCGAGGAAGTGGCGGGAGCCGACCTGGTGCTGCACGTGATCGACACGGCGAGCCCCGAGCGCGAGCGGCACATGGCGGCCGTGCAACGGGTGCTGGAGGAGGTCGGGGCGTCGGAGGTGCCCCGGCTCGACGTCTACAACAAGAGCGATCTCGTCGGACCCGAGGAGCGTGTCCGACTCTCGGCGGCCCACCGGGACGGCATCGTCATGTCGGCCCGGACCGGCGAGGGACGCGACGAGCTGCTGGAGGCCGTCGCCGCCCGCGTGGCGCTCGACGTGCGCCGCGTGCGGCTGGTCTTCGACGCGGAGTCCGATGACGACCGGCGGCAGGTGGCGCGGGTGTACCGGGACGGACGCGTCATCCAGCATGTCGAGGCCGACGGGCGCATCGCGCTCGAGGCCGAGGTGCCGCGCCGCCTGCTGGATCGGCTGGCCGCGCACGGGGCCGTGCGCCCCGGACAGAAGGAGAACTGATGCGGCGAAGGACCGCGTACGTGGCGTGTGCGATCGTGCTGCTGGCGGCAGCCTGCGCGAAGAAGGCACCGCCCTCCGCGACGCCTCTGGCGCCGAAGTATCCGGAGTTCCTGTATCCCGCGCCGGCCGCCGAGGCGCCGTCGCGAGACCAGGAAGAGCAGCAGGCGGCCTGGAATGCCTTGCAGTCGGGCCAGCTCGGCGATGCCGAACGGCGGCTCACGAAGCTGCTCACGCGATCCCCGGGCTCGCCCTCGGTCGTGGCCAGCCTCGGGTACGTCGCGCTCGCGCGCCGCGACTACGATCGCGCCATCAGCCGGTTCGACGCCGCGCTGTCGGGGACGCCGGCTCTGGCGCCCGCACTCGTCGGCCGCGGGCTGGGCTACGCGGAACTGGGACGGCCCCGCGACGCGATCGCGAGCTTCGAGGCCGCGCAGCAAGCCGATCCCGCACTGCAGCTCACCGCGAGGATCGAGGCGCTGCGCTTCCGCGCCGTCGAGGACGCCGTGGCCCGCGCGCGGACAGCGGCCGGCGCTGGTCGTCTGGACCAGGCCAGGGCGGCGTACACGGAGGCCCTCGACGCATCGCCGGACAGTCCCCTGCTGCTGCGGGAACTGGCCGTGGTCGAGCGCAAGGCCGGGCAGATCGACGAGGCGCGCCAGCACCTCGAGCGCGCGGCCGCGGCCGATCCCGCCGACCGCCAGAGCCGGCTGCAGCTGGCGGACCTGGCCGAGTCGCAGGGCCAGCTGGACGCCGCGATCCGGCAGGACGAGTCGGCGCAGGCCATCGAGCGCACCGCGGACGTCGAGACGCGGCTGGCTGCGCTTCGCGAGCGGGCGGAGCTGGCCCGTCTCCCCAAGCAATACCGCGCGATTGGCGAAGCCCGGGCGGTGACGCGCGCCGACATCGCGGCGCTCGTCGGCGTCCGCCTGCCGGGGATCCTGCGAGTCGCTCCCCCACGCCCGGTGCCGCTCGTGACCGACGTATCGGGCTCGTGGGCCGCCCCCTGGATCGAGGCCACGCTGCGCGCCGGGATCATGGAGCCGTTTCCCAACCATACGTTTCAGCCGGGCGCAGTCGTTCGCCGGTCCGACCTGGCGATGGTCGTCTCCCGCCTGCTCTCGCTCGTGGCAGTTGCCGACCCGCCCCGCGCCGGCCGCTGGCAGCGGACACGGGCGACTCTCACGGATATCCCGCCATCGCATCCGGCGTACGACCCGGCGAGCCGGGCCGTCGGCGCGAGGGTGCTCGACGTCGACCGTGACGGCGCGTTCGATCCGATGCGCCAGGTGGGCGGCGCCGAGGCCATTCAGGCCGTGGATCGTCTCGCACAGCTGGCCGGCCCGCAGGCGCGGGCGGATGGCAGGTGAGCATGGCGGTGCTCACAATCGCGAATCAGCTGACCCTCCTCCGGATGCTGCTCATCCCGGGATTCGTGATCCTGGTGGTGTACGGCGAGCTCGGCTGGGCTCTGGTCACGTTCGTCACCGCCGGGGCGACCGACGCGCTGGACGGCCTGATTGCGAGACGCGCCGGGCAGAAGACGACGCTCGGTGCGTGGCTCGACCCGATGGCCGACAAGCTGCTGCTCCTGAGCGCCTTCGTCGTGTTGACCGTCCCCGGCATCGGTCTCGTGTGCCGCATCCCCGTGTGGCTCACGGTGCTCATCATCTCGCGGGACGTCGCGATCGTTCTCACGGTCATCATCGTCAACCTGGCCATCGGCCGGCGGACGTTCGCGCCGTCCCTGCTGGGCAAGACCGCCACGGCGGTCTACATCCTGACCTGCCTGGTGTTCCTGGTCGTGAACTACCTGGGACATCCCTCGCCGGTGACCAACGCCGCGGTCTACCTGGCGCTCGCCATTACCGTCATGTCGGCGGTCCACTACATCCGCCACGCCGCCCGCATCGTCAACAGTCCCGCGTGACGCCGGGCCGACCCTGGTGTCGGCCGTCCGGCCGGCTGAGTCGCTGATCCAATTGGAAAGCGGCGATTCAAGTACCGGGTCCGCAGGTCGATTTGGACTGGTAGCAGTGGAGGCGTGTCGCCTCTTCCAGGAGCTCCGATGCTCGACGCCCGTTCACCAGCCGCCGATTCGACCGCTCCCGCCAACGGCCCCGTCGGGATGGCGGGGCGTGTGTCGCACGAGGAGTCGCTCGCCGCTCGCCTGGAGACGGCCTGCGCCCTGGTGGAGGTGTCGCGCCTCGTGACGCGGTTGCTGCGCCTGGCGCGGCCGGACGTGGGCGACAGGTCGGAACGCATTGCGCGCCTCGTGGCGGTGGCTGCGAGGCGGCTCGAGCTGAGGCAGTCGTGGGAGTTCGAGGTCGCGGCACGCTTGTCGCAGGTCGGCTGGCTCGGCCTGCCCGCCGCCGTGGTCACGGCCGTCCGCAACGGCGAGACCCTCGATGACGACGAGCTGTTGATGGCTGCGTCTCACGCGCTGATCGCGCGCGATCTGCTGGCAGGCATCACCCGGCTCGAAGGCGTGGCGGAGATGGTGGCCAGACAGTCCGAGCCGGTGAGCCTGCCGGGCGAGCCGCCCGTGCCGCTCGCCGCGCGCGACCGGCGCGACGTTGGAGGGCAGTTGCTGCGCGTGGGTACGGAGCTCGAGCGGCTGATGTCAGCCGGGATGGCGGTGACCGACGCGATCGCACGGCTTCGCGCCCACCCGGCGGAATACGACCCCGAGATCCTGACGGCGATGGAGGCTGCCGACATCAGCCCGTTCCCGGAGCGCACGTGAGTCGTCCGCGCGTTTCACGTGAACTAGCGCGGGCTTCATGTAGCACAGGCCTTCAGGCCTGCCGCTCGCGCGGGCTTCATGTAGCACAGGCCTTCAGGCCTGCCGCTCGCGCGAGCTTCATGTAGCGCAGGCCTTCAGGCCTGCCACCGGGCGCGCGGGCAGGCGCTACACATCAGCCTGGCGGCCCATCTTCGTACGGAAATAGGCGATCGTCGTTTCGAGACCCTGCTCGAGCTGCACGCTCGGCGCCCAGCCGAGCAGCGTACGCGCGCGCGTGATGTCGGGCTGGCGCACCTTCGGGTCGTCGACCGGCAGCGGGCGATTGACCAGCCGGCTGTTCGACCCGGTCATCCGGATGATGGTTTCGGCAATCTCCCTGATGGTCGTCTCGCGCGGATTGCCGATGTTCACCGGCTCATTCACGTCCGACAGCATCAGACGGATGATCCCGTCGACCAGGTCCGAGATGTAGGTGAAGCTGCGCGTCTGGCTGCCGTCGCCGAAGATCGTGACGTCCTCGTCGTCGAGTGCCTGCGAGATGAACGCCGGCACCGCACGGCCGTCGCGGACGCGCATGCGCGGGCCGTACGTGTTGAAGATCCGGACGATCTTCGCGTCGAGGCCGTGGTACCGGTGGTAGGCCACCGTCATGGCTTCTGCGAACCGCTTGGCCTCGTCGTAGACGCCGCGGGGACCGATCGGGTTCACGTTGCCCCAGTACGTCTCCTTCTGCGGATGCTCGAGCGGATCTCCGTAGACTTCCGACGTGGACGCCAGCACGAAGCGGGCTCCCTTCGCCTTCGCCAGCCCGAGCGCCTTGTGCGTGCCGAGCGCGCCGACCTTCAGCGTGGGGATGGGCAGCTCGAGGTAGTCGATGGGGCTGGCGGGACTGGCCCAGTGCAGCACGTAGTCGACCGGCCCGTCGATGTAGATGTAGCTGGTGACGTCGTGCTTCAGGAACTCGAAGTCGCGGTTCGCCAGATGTGCGATGTTCGCGACGTCGCCGGTCAGCAGATTGTCGATGCCGATGACGGAATAGCCGCGGTCCAGCAGGGCCTCGGCCAGATGCGAGCCGATGAATCCGGCGGCTCCCGTGATGACGACGCGTCCGGGCATGCTGGTGGTCTGTCGGTGGTGGAAATACGGATCAGCGAGTACGCACTAGAAAGCGTGGCGCTGGAAGAAGCCCTTCACGAGCGTGAGCCACATGATCTTCATGTCGAGGGCGACCGACCAGTTCTCGATGTAGTACAGATCGTATTCGATCCGCTTCTCGATTGACGTGTTGCCGCGCCAGCCGTTCACCTGCGCCCAGCCGGTGAGCCCGGCCCGCACCTTGTGGCGGAGCATGTACTGCGGGATGCGCTGCTTGAACTGATCGACGAAATACGGGCGCTCGGGCCGCGGACCCACGAGCGACATGTCGCCGCGAAGCACATTCCAGAGCTGCGGCAACTCGTCCACGTTGCTGCGCCGGAGCAGGCGGCCGACCGGTGTGCAGCGCGGGTCGTCCTCCCGGGCCCAGACGGGGCCGGTCTCGCGCTCGGCGTCGGCGTACATCGAGCGGAACTTGTAAATGATGAACGGCTTGCCGTCGAGGCCCATCCGCTCCTGGCGGTAGAAGACCGGGCCGGCCGAGCTGCGCCGGATGATGAGGGCGATCAGGCTGAACGGCAGCGCGAGCACCAGCAGCGCCGAGGTGGAGAACAGGACGTCCAGCGCGCGCTTGATGAAGCTGTTGAAGCCCTGCAGCGGGACGTCGTTGATGTTGATGATCGGGATGCCGTCGAGGTCCTCGAGCCGCGCCTTGAGGGCGATCACCTGCAGCAGGTCGGGCACGACCTTGACGTCGATCATCTCCCGCCCGACGACCTCGAGCAGCTGGAGCATCTGGACGTGCTCTTCGGCCGGCAGCGCTACGTAGAGATGATCGATCCCTTCGCGCGACGCGATCTCGCCCGCTTCGTCGATCGTGCCGAGGATCGGCAGGCCCCGATGTCCCAGGAAGTCGCCGCCCGCGCGGTCGTCCACGAACCCGACCACCTGATAGCCGAGCTCGCGGTGCTCCAGGATGCGGTCCGCCACGAGACGTCCGAGCTCGCCTGCGCCGGCGATCAGGATCCGCTTGAGGCCGATGCCCGCCCGCCAGCGCCGCTCGAGCGCCTCGCGGACCAGCTCGCGCGAGGCGTACGTCAGCAGGACGTTGAAGACGAGGAACAGCGCCCAGACAATCTGGGACACCTCGGTACGCCCCGCGGTCCTTCAGCTCGTCCGGCACGTAGTACGCCTGGAAGTACAGGGTCGCGATGATCCCGAAGACGACGGCCAGGATGCTGCCGACGAAGACCGCGAAGAAGTCGTCCACCCTCGAGCGCCCGCGCCGGAGCCGGTACAGCCCCTGGATGTGGAACGCGGCCGGGACGAGCACGCCGATGAACGGCAGGACGTTGACGTACTGGCTGAATGGCGGGAAGCCCTTGGTGACCGGGATGAGGCCGCTCTCGAAGCGCAGCACGTAGGCGAGCACGAAGGCGGAGATGCCCAGGACGGCATCGGAGCACACGTAGAACGCCACGAGCAGGCGGTTGTGCCGCCTTACCATCGGGTGCCTTCCGGTGCGCTGCGGGTCTCCTCGACCAGGCGGACCATCTCCGCCTGGAACCGCTGCCGGCTGAACCGCACGGCGTGCGCGCGGGCCACGCCCGGGTCCACGTGCAGCTCCCGCACCTCGGCCATCCCTTCCGCCAGCGCGGCCGGACTCATCTCGTCGACCAGCACCCCCGTCACGCGGTCCAGCACGGTTTCGCGGGCGCCGCCACGGCCGTAGGCCACGACCGGACGTCCGCATGCCTGGGCTTCGACCGGGGCGATGCCGAAGTCCTCCTCTCCGGGGAGGAGCACCATTCCGGCGCCGCGGTACAGGTCCCGCACGGATTCATTGGTCTGAAAGCCGAGGAACTCCACGTGGGCGCCGGCGGCGTGCGCCTGCAGCCGGGCCCGGTCGGGGCCATCGCCGGCAATCTTGAGCGGAATGCCTGCCAGACGGGAGGCGTCCACCGCCACGTCGATGCGCTTGTAGGGGACCAGCGCCGACACGATCAGGGCATAGGCCCCGGCGGGCCGGTCATCGGGCGCGTAGAACTCGGTGTCCACGGGAGGGTACACGATGTCCGACCGTCGATTATAGTATCGGCCTATTCTGCCGGCAACATAATGTGAGATAGCGACATAGCGGCTGACCCGGCTCGCCGTCGCGGCGTCCCAGCGGGCCAGCCGGCGGAGCACCGGGCGCGCCGCCCGCGTCCCGAGTCGTCCCAGCCGCTCCGGGCCGAAGTAGTGATCGAACTGGTCCCACGCGTACCGCATGGGCGTGAAGCAGTAGCAGACGTGGCGTGCGCCGGGCCGCGGTACGACCGCTTTGGCGGCGCAGTGGCTCGTGCTGATCACGAGATCGTAGGCATCCAGGTCCAGCAGCTCGATGGCGACGGGGAACAACGGCAGGCAGTGGCGATAGATCCGGCCGATGGCCGGGAGCCGCTGGAGCACCGACGGCCTGATCCGGTGCGCCTCGATCGGGGCCGAGACGCGGCCGGGCAGGTGCACGAGCGTGAGGATGTCGGCGTCCGGGTACGCCTCCGCGAGGGCTTCGAGCGCCTTTTCGCCCCCGCGCATGCCGGTGAGCCAGTCGTGCACGAGCGCGATGCCGCTCATTGCCGGCCCACGTCCATGTAGATGTCCCGGATCTGCCGGACCGAACGCTCCCAGGAGAACTCCCGCGCCCGCGCCAGGCCCCGCGCGCGGAGGTCCGCGGCAAGCGACGGCTCGGTGATGACCCGCCGCATCGCGGCGGCGATCTCCTCGGGGCTCGTCGGATCCACGAGCAGCGCCGCGTCACCGGTCACCTCCGGCAGGGACGAGACGTTCGACGTCACGACCGGCGTCCCGCTGGCCATCGCCTCGAGCGGGGGCAGGCCGAATCCCTCGTAGAGCGACGGGAAGACGAATACCGCGGCGAGACGGTAGACGATGGCCAGCAGGTCGTCGGGCAGGTAGCCCAGGAACCGCACGTACTTGTGCAGGTTGTAGCGATGGACGGCGCGCCTGAGCGACGCGTACTTCGACAGCTCGTCGCCAATCACCACGAGGCGCAGGTCGTCCATGCCCGACTGCCGCACGAGATGCACCGCGTCAATCAGCCGCTCGACGTTCTTGTGCGGCTTCACGTTGCCGACGTACAGCGCAAAAGGGCCCTCGAGCTGGTAGCGCTCGCGCACACGCCGGACCGCCTCTTCCGGCGGCGCGATCGAGAAGCGATCGTCAATCGCATTGTGGATGACGGTCACCTTCCCGGGAGCGACGTCGAAGAACTCGAGGATGTCGCGCTTGGAGGCCTCCGAGACGGTCAGGATCCGATCCGACCGGCGCGCCGCCAGCCCCATCTGGGTCCGTGCATACGCGAGCGCACCGCGCTTGGGCAGGTACTGCGGGAAGCGCAGGTGGATGCAGTCGTGGATCGTCACGACCGACCGGCACCACGCCAGCGGCGGCAGGACATAATGCGGCTCGTGGAAGACGTCGGCGCGGAGCTGCATGAGCGTCCAGGGTATCGAGACCTGCTCCCGCACCGAGTAGGGGCGCGCCGTGTTCACCTGCACCCTGAAGTTGTCGCCGAAGGAGGCGCCCAGCTCGCGATCGCGGGCCTGGCAGATCAGGACGTACTCGTTGGTCGAGTCGAGCCGTGACAGCTGCCGGAGGATGTTCCGGATGTAGGTGCCGATGCCGAAATCGTGGATCTTCCTGGCATCGATGGCGACTCGCATTCGGGTCCTAGATTACAACGATGCCGCGCCAGCGCAGGTAGCGCTCCAGCCAGGGCGCCCACCCGGGCAGGCGCTTGCGGTAATACGCCAGGTGGCTGGCGTGCCAGGCCCGTTCGGCCGCCCCGCCGCTCGTGAGACCGGAGCGGCCGCGCACGTGCACGATCTCGGCCGCCGGGGAGAAGACGATGCGGCCGCCACGGGCCCGGAGCGCGGCGCAGAAGTCCACGTCCTCGAGATACAGGAAGAATCGCTCGTCCAGCAGGCCCACCGCCTCGGCGGCCTTCCGCCGTACCAGCAGGCACGCGCCGGTCACCCACTCCACCTCGCGCTCCCTCCGCGTGCTCCGCTCGACGCGGCGCCGGGCGAAGGCGAATCCCGCGGCATCCAGGCGGAGCAGCGCCTTCCGGGCCGCCTCACGGATGGGCGTGGGCAGCGAGCCGAAGGAGAGCTCGGCCTGGCCGGCGCCGTCCACGAGCCGCGGCCCGATCGCGTCCGCGCCCGTGGCGTCGAGGCGCGCCACGAGGCGATCGATCGCTCCGGGCGCGACGATGGTGTCCGGGTTCAGCAGCAGGACCAGGTCGCCCGACGTCGCGCGGATCCCGAGATTGGTGGCCGCGGCGAACCCCAGGTTGCTCGCCGCCTCGAACAGGAGGACGCGGGGGAACCGTTCCCGCACCATGGCGGGCGCGCCGTCCGTGGAATCGTTGTCCACGACGACGATGGTGTGCGGCGTGGCGGGGGGATGATCGGTCAGCGACGCGAGCGCGACCGCCAGGTCGGCGCTCGCGTTGTGCGCCACCACCACGATGGCCAGCCTGCGCTTCATGAACCGGCCGCCTGCGCCAGGACGGACAGGGTGTCGGCCGCCGTCCGCCGCCAGTCGTATCGCGCCAGGACGGCCGGTGCCGCGCGCATGACCGCCGTGCGCCGCGGGCTGTGCTCGTCCAGCGCCTCGGCGAGGGCGGCGGCCACATCGTCGGCGGAGAGCGCCACGCGAATGGCCGCGTCGCCGTATGCGTCTCGCGCCACGGGCGTGTCCAGCACGACGGGCGGGATGCCGGCCGACAGCGCCTCGAGCGGCGTGAGGCCGAGCCCTTCGTACTCGGAGAGGAACGCGAAGGCCGACGCGCGCGCGTACAGGCTGCCGAGCTCCGCGTCGGAGATCCAGTCGTGCAGGCGCACGCGGTCACTCACACCGGCGACCGCGGCCGCCTGCCCGATGTCTTCGAACGGGTGCGTGCGGTTGCGTCCGACGATGGCCAGGCGGACGTCGCGTCGCCGGGCGGCCAGCCGGCCGAACGCCTCGACGAGCAGCGGCAGGTGGCGGCGGTTCAGGATCGTCCCGACGAACAACACCAGAGGCTCGCGCAGGACGTGGCCTGCCGGCCGGTGTTCGAGGCCCACGCCGAGCGGGACGATCGTGACGCGGTCTGCGGGAAGACCCAGGTGGTGCACGATCTGGTCGCGTGAGAACGCCGAGATCGTCACGATGCGGCGGGCGCGGGCCGCGGACAGGCGGGTCAGCCAGCGGCGCCTGGTCCCCTCGCGCCAGGTGAACCATTCCGGGTGCGCGAGGAACGAGACGTCGTGGATCGCCACTACCGTTGGCACTCCGGCGCGGACGGGTGCGGTGTAGCCGGGAGCCAGAAACACGTCCGGCCGGTCCTGCCGCAGCCGGCCGGCCAGCGCTCCCTGCTCCCACCACGTGCCCCCGGCGCCTGGAACCCTCACGATCTCGCCAGGCAGGTCCGGCGGCAACGCCAGACGGCCGTCGGGCGAGTACAGGCTGAACGTGTGGCCGTGCGGGGCGAGCGCCCACTCGCGCAGCAGGCGCTGGAGGTAGCGTCCGACGCCGGTCGGATGGCCGGAGAGCTCGCGGGCGTCAATGCCGATGCGCACGTGCGGCCTCCCCGGAGAGCAGTCGGCCGTAGGCATCGTACAGCGTGCGGGCGGCCGCGGCCCAGGTGAACGTGGCCGCCCGCGCCAGGCCTCGCTGCCGCATGGCGGCGGCCCGCTCGGGCTGCCCCAGCACCGCACGAATGGCGTCGGCGAGCCCGCGTGGATCCTCCGCGCTCACGACGAGCCCGGCGTCCCCGACAACTTCCGGCAGCGCGCCACGATTCGAGGCGATCACCGGCACACCGAGCGACATGGCCTCCAGCACCGGCAGCCCGAAGCCTTCGTGCAGGGAGGGAAGGATCAGCGCCCGGGCGCCTTCGTACAGCGCCCGCCGCGCGCCGGGCTCGACATAGCCGGCGTACTCGACCGTTTGTGACAGGGGAGCGCTGCGCATGCGGGTCAGCCACTCCTCGCCGCCGGGCGCGACGCCGCCCGCCACGCGCAGCCGGGCTCGCGGATCGGCCTTCGCCACCAGTGTCCACGCGTCGAGCAGCACCCCGACGTTCTTGCGCGGCTCGAGTGTTCCCACGAACAGGACGTAGCCCTCCGCCGGGAGGCGTCCCGGGGCGGCGGGCTCGCCAATCCACGCGGGGATCCCCGGCCTGCAGATCACGAGCCGCTCCTCCGACACGGCCAGCTCGCGCCTGACCGCCCCGGCCGTGTCTGTCGAGTTCACCACGACCAGCGCCGCACGTCGCGCGTGGTCGCGGACGAGACCCGCGTAGTCGCGACGGATCTCGCCACTGGTCCGCTCCGGATGCGACAGGAAGTCCAGATCGTGGATTGTGACGGCCTGGAGTGCCCGGCGGGCCGGAATGAGCAGGGGGTGCAGCGAGTGCACGATGTCGGCACCGCCCGCCAGCCATTCGACCTTCGGCCAGCCCAGCCGGTGCCATGCCAGGGCAAGCGGCCGGACCGGAACCCGGCGATCCACCACGGCAGTTCGCGGCCAGTCCGCCGCCAGGCCTGGCGCAGGGCGGTCCCGCCAGGAGCTCGTGAACAACCGCAGGCGATCGCCCTCCCCAAGGACGTCGGCCAACGCGCGCGCGAGTTCGTGGGCATACTCTCCAACGCCGGTCCGCTGGCGCAGCGCAGGCCGGTAGTCGAACAGGATGTCCACGGCCGAGAAGGCTAGCAGGCCGGCCCGGGCGGCACAACCCCTGCCGTGTTGAGACGGAAGTCCTTTAGTGTCAATATGTTGACACGATTTATGCCGTGTGGTAGCGTGCAGTATTTTTCTTGTGGCCGGCGCGCCCCGCCGTGAAGCGGCCGGCGCGACGGTACGCGAGGAAGTCGAGGATGGAATGAAGATCGCGGTGGTAGGAACCGGATATGTGGGGCTGGTCGTCGGGGCGTGCCTCGCCGAGACCGGCAACGACGTGATCTGCGTGGACAAGCTCGAGGCCAAGGTGCGCATGCTGCGCCGCGGCAAGATGCCGATCTACGAGCCCGGCCTGGAGGAGCTCGTGTCGCGCAACGTGAAGCGGAAGCGTCTCACGTTTACCTCCGTCCTGCCGAAAGCCGTCCGCGCCGCCGAGATCGTGTTCATCGCCGTCGGGACCCCGCAGGGCGAGGACGGGTCGGCGGACCTCCGACACGTGATGGACGTCGCCCGCGAGATCGCGCGGGCCATGAACGGGTACAAGGTGATCGTGGACAAGAGCACGGTGCCCGTGGGGACGGCCGCCCGGGTCCGCGACGTCGTCCGGCGCGAGACGACGCACCCGTTCAGCGTGGTGAGCAACCCCGAGTTCCTGAAGCAGGGAGCCGCGGTGGAGGACTTCCTCAAGCCGGATCGGGTGGTCATCGGCGCCGAGGACGACACGGCGCGCCGCGTCATGCAGGAGCTGTACGCGCCGTTCACGCGCACCGGCGCGCCCATCATGGTGATGGACTGTGCCAGCGCGGAGCTCTGCAAGTACGCGGCAAATGCCCTGCTGGCCACCAAGATTTCGTTCATGAACGAAATTGCCAACGTCTGTGAGCTCTTCGGCGCCGACGTGGACGAGGTCCGGCGGGCGGTGGGTGCCGACCGGCGGATCGGCACGTCGTTCCTGTTTCCCGGCGTGGGTTACGGCGGCAGCTGCTTCCCCAAGGACGTGCAGGCAATCCTGCATTTCTCGGGTCAGAAGCAGTACGCGTTTCGTATCCTCGAGGCGGTCGAGGACGTGAACAAGCGCCAGAAGTCGCGCCTCGTCGAGAAGATGGCGGCCCACTTCGGCAGCCTGAAGGGGCGGACGATTGCCCTCTGGGGGCTGGCATTCAAGCCCCGGACCGACGACATGCGGGAGGCGCCTGCGATCACGGTCGTCGAGCGGCTGCTGGGGGCCGGCGCGAAGGTGCAGGCCTTCGATCCGGAGGCCATGAAGGTGGCGCGGGGGATCTTCGGCGGCCGGATCATGCTGGCGGAGAAGGGGTACGACGCGCTGAAGGGCGCCGACGCGCTGGCCATCGTCACCGAGTGGAACGAGTTCCGGGAGCCGGACTTCCCGCGGATGCGCAAGCTGCTCCGGGAGCCGGTGATCTTCGACGGCCGCAACATCTACAATCCCGCACAGATGAAGGCGCAGGGCTTCACGTACTACTCGATAGGGCGCCCATGAGCGGCCTGCGAGGGGTCCTGACGAACCCGCTGCTCTCGGTGGTCATGCCCGTCTACAACGAGCGGGACACCATCGAGGAGATCATCCCGCGGGTCCTGGCCGTCCCGCTGCGCATCGAGCTCATCGTCGTGGACGACGGCTCGACGGACGGGACGCGGGAGCTGCTGGCGGCGCTCCAGGCCCGCCACCCGTTCACGCTGATCCTGCAGGAGCGCAACCAGGGCAAGGGCGCGGCGCTTCGCCGCGGATTCGCCGCCGTTTCCGGCGACGTGATGGTGATCCAGGATGCCGACCTCGAGTACTCGCCCGAGGAGTATCCTGGCCTGATCGAGCTCATCTGCCAGGGTCGCGCGGACGTGGTCTATGGCTCGCGCTTCCTGGGGCGCCATCGGGTGTTCCTGTTCACGCACTACCTGGGCAACCGGTTCCTGACGATCATCACGAACGTCCTGTACAACACGATGCTGAGCGACATGGAGACCTGCTACAAGGTGATGCGCACGGAGGTGCTCCGGTCCATGACGCTCGATTCGGACGGCTTCGGCATCGAGCCGGAGCTCACGGCGAAGATCTTCAAGCGTGGCTATCGGGTGTACGAAGTGCCGATCACCTACGACGGCCGTGGCTATGACGAGGGCAAGAAGATCACGTGGCGCGACGGGCTGGTCGCGCTCTGGGTCCTGCTGAAGTACCGTTTCATCGAGTGAAAATCTTCCTCCGCCTGCTCCGTTACGCGGCGCCGTACCGGCTGCGGCTCGGCTGGGCGCTCCTGGCGACGCTCGTCTACGCTGCGGCGTCGGCCCTTCTGCTGGCCCAGATCAAGACCATCCAGGATGTCGTCCTGCCGCGGCACCAGGACGTGGCGTTCGTCGCGGGCACGATCATCGTCCTGTACCTGTTCAAGGGCCTTGGCGCCTACGTCTCGGACTACCTGATGGCCGACGTCGGCCAGCGGGTGGTGCGGGACCTCAGGGACGGACTGCACGCGCACATGCTCGGGCAGTCGGCGGCGTTCTTCGCCCGGCGCACCACGGGCCAGCTGCTCTCGCGCGTCACCAACGACGTGGCACAGCTGCAGCACGTGGTCTCCGAGACGATTGGGGATCTGCTGCAGGAGGGGCTCTCGGTCGTCTTCTATGCGGGGCTGCTGTTCTACTACGACGCCCGGCTGGCGCTCGTGTGCCTGACGGGCGCTCCCGTGATCGTGTATCCGCTGGCGCAGCTCGGCCGGCGGCTGCGGAAGACGAGCCGGCGCAGCCAGGAGGCGCTCGAGCACCTCTCCCACGTGGCCGCCGAGTCGTATACGGGCCACCGGATCGTCAAGGCCTTCGGCGCCGAGGAGCGGGAGGCGCGGAAGTTCCGGCGCGTCTCGCACGAGCTGTACCGGGTGAACATGCGCGTGACGCGCATCGTCTCGGTGCTGCCGCCGACGATGGAGCTGCTCGGGGCGTTTGCGATTGCTGGCGCCCTGTACTACGGCAGCCGGCAGATTGCCATCCACCGCCTGACGACCGGCGAGTTCACGGCGTTCATCGCGGCGCTGTTCATGATGTACGGGCCCATCAAGAAGCTGAGCCGCGTGAACGCGAGCGTGCAGCAGGCGATCGCGGCGGCCGAGCGCATCTTCGAGATCGTGGATCTCCACACCGAGGTGATGGAACGGCCCGGCGCGGCGGTGCTGCCGCCGTTCCGGTCGGCGATCGAGTTCAGGGACGTCGTGTTCGCGTACGACGATGTGCAGGCGCGGCCGATCCTGCGGCGCGTGAGCGTCCGCGTGCCGGCGGGGCAGATGGTGGCGCTGGTGGGCCGGAGCGGTGCCGGCAAGACGACGCTGGTGAACCTGGTGCCGCGATTCTACGATGTGAGCAGTGGCGCCATTCTAGTGGACGGCCGCGACATCCGGGACATCACGCTCGCGTCGCTGCGGTCGCAGATCGGGATGGTGACGCAGGAGACCGTCCTGTTCGACGACACCGTGGCGACCAACATCGCCTACGGGCGGCCCGAGGCATCGCGCGAGGCGATCGAGGCGGCCGCGCGTGCGGCACACGCGCACGAGTTCATTGTCGGGCTGCCACAGGGGTACGAGACGTCGATTGGGGAACGGGGCCAGCGGCTCTCGGGAGGACAGCGCCAGCGGCTCGCGATCGCGCGCGCGCTGCTGAAGGACCCACCGATCCTGGTGCTGGACGAAGCGACGTCGTCGCTGGACACCGAATCGGAGCAGCTGGTGCAGGAGGCGCTCGCCAACTTGATGAAGAACCGCACGTCGCTCGTCATCGCGCACCGGCTCTCCACCATCCGGAAGGCGGACGTGATCTTCGTCATGGACCGGGGCCGCATCGTGGAGACGGGGCGGCACGACGACCTGCTGGCGCGCGGGGGACTGTACGCACGCCTCTACGAGCTGCAGCTGCTGGAGACCCGCCGCGTGGCGCCGGCGGCGCTGGCAGAGGCCGGAGACCCGCGGGGGAGGCGGGCGGACGCGTGATCAAGAGCATGACGGGCTTTGCCGCGCTCACGCGAGAGGACGAGCGCGCGGTGATCAACGTGACCGTGCGAGCCGTGAACCACCGGTACCTGGACGTGCAGGTGCGGCTGCCGCCGGCGCTGACCTTCCAGGAGAGTCGCGTGCGGGCGGCCGTGCAGCAGGTCGTGGCGCGGGGACGGGTCGAAGTGGCGGTGGGCGTGCAGTCGCGACGCCAGAGCGCGCCGCAGGTCGAGGTGAACGAGGCGGTGATCGCGGGCCTGGAGGCCGCGCTCGAGCCGCTCCGCCGGCGCGGGGTGCTCGCCGGGCACCTCACGCCCGGCGATTTGATCCGCCTGCCGCAGGCGCTGGCCATCCGCGAGCAGCCGGCCGAGGCCGACGAGGCGGCCGACGCGGCGCTGGCCGCCTCCGTGGTCCGGAGCGTGGAGGACGCGGTGGCCGAGCTCGAACGGATGCGCGTGCACGAAGGCGCGCACCTGAGGGCCGATCTCGACGGCCGGCGCCGCGGGCTGGCCGCCCTGATCGAGCGCGTGACGGCGGCCGCCGTCGAGGGGCAGCGGGACCTGCAGGCCAGGCTCTCGGCCCGGATCGCCGAGCTGACCGCGGAGCTGCCTGTCGAGCGAACGGCCATTGCGCAGGAGGTCGTGCGGGTCGTGGGGCGGTCGGACATCAGCGAGGAGGTCACGCGGTTCCGGGCGCACCTGCAGCACTGGGACGCGCTCAGCGATGGCGCCGAGCCCTGCGGCCGGAAGCTGGACTTTCTGCTCCAGGAAATGAACCGCGAGATCAACACCATCGGCGCCAAGGCCGACGGCCAGATGGTCTCCGAGCTGGTGGTGGCGGCCAAGGCGGAGCTCGAGAAGCTGCGGGAGCAGGTCCAGAATGTCGAGTGAGGTGCGCGGCCAACTCTTCATCGTCTCGGCCCCGTCCGGCACGGGCAAGACGACGCTGGTGGAGCGGCTGGTGCAGGAGATGACGGACCTGTCTCTCTCGCGCTCGTTCACCTCGCGCGCGCCGCGGCCGGGTGAGGCCGATGGCGTCGACTATACTTTCATCAGCCGGGATCGCTTCGAGCGGATGGTGGCCGACGGCGAGTTCCTGGAGTCGGCCGACGTGTTCGGCAACCTCTACGGGACCTCGCGCGGCGAGACCGAGCGGGTGCTCGCCGGCGGGCAGGATCTGGTGCTCGTGATCGACGTGCAGGGCGCGAGGCAGGTGCGCGCGTGCACGCCGGACCGCGTCTGCATCTTCATCCTGCCGCCGTCGTTCGACGTGCTCGAGGAGCGGTTGCGGGGCCGGAGCAAGGACAGCGAGACGGCCATCGAGCGGCGGCTCGCCGTGGCGCGCAGCGAGGTGGACGCCGTGGCGGACTACGACTACGTGGTCGTCAACGACGATCTCGAGAGCGCGGTCGGCCGGCTGAGGGCCATCGTGCTCGCCGAGCGCGCGCGGCGCGCGCGCATGCAGCCGGTGGCGGACCGGATCATCCAGACGTTCAGGTAGCCCATGGCACTCATCGCCCTCGGCGTCACCGGCGGCATCGGCGCCTACAAGGCCGTCGAGGTGGCCCGCCTGCTGCAGAAGCGCGGGCACGAGGTCGTCGCCATCATGACGCGATCGGCCCGGCGCTTCGTCGGCCCCGTCACGTTCGAGGCGATTACCAGGCGGCGGGTGATCACGGGGCAGTGGGCACCCGGCGCCAACGCCGACATCGAGCACATCGCCATCGCCTCCGACATCGGCCTGCTGCTCGTGGCGCCCGCGACCGCGAACACGATCGGCAAGTTCGCCAACGGCATCGCGGACGACTTCCTGTCGTCGCTGTACCTCGCCACCGCGGCGCCCGTGCTGATGGCGCCGGCCATGAACACGAACATGCTGGCGCATACCGCGGTCCGCCGGAACCTGGAGGCGTTGGCAGCGCGCGGCGTGCGGTTCGTCGATCCGGGCGAGGGTTATCTGGCCTGCGGCTGGATCGGGAAGGGGCGGCTCGCCGAGCCCGAGGACATCGCGGCCGCCGCCGATCGGATGCTGTCCCAGAATCGCCGGCTTGCGGGGCGGCGTCTGGTCGTCACCGCCGGACCAACCCTGGAAGACCTGGATCCGGTCCGGTTCGTCGGGAACCGGTCGAGCGGTCGCATGGGGTACGCCGTCGCCGCGGAGCTGGTGCGCCGGGGCGCCGAGGTGACGTTGATCACCGGCCCCGCCGGGGTCGCCGTGCCCGCCGTCGCGTCCGTCGTGCGCGTCCGGAGCGCCGCCGAGATGCACGCGGCCGTCCTGAAGGCCGTGCCGGGCGCCGACGCGCTCGTGATGGCGGCGGCGGTGGCCAACTACACGGCCCGGCAGATCGCCGCGGACAAGATCGCGCACGAGAGCGGTCCCCTCACGGTGACGCTGGTGCCAACGGCGGACATCCTCGCGGACGTGGCAGCCTGGCGCCGTGGAGAAGGGCGCTCGCAGCCGCTGCTCGTCGGGTTCGCCGCCGAGACGTCGCAGGTGCTCGAGCGGGCGCGTGCCAAGCGCGTCCGGAAGGGTATCGACGTCATCGTCGCCAACGATGTCTCGCGCGCAGACGCGGGCTTCGACGTGGACACCAACGCCGTCACGATCATCACGGCGGCCGGCGAGGAATCGCTGGAGGTGCAGACGAAGACGGCCATCGCCGCCACGCTGGCCGACCGGATCGAGGCGTGGCTCCTCGAGGTCCCTTCCCCGGCGGGAACGATCCGGTGACGGACCCTCGCGATCTCGCCACTCACCTCAGATACTTCGCGGAGATCGGCGTCGACGGCGTGTCCTGGGACGCGGATTGGCGGCGCCGAGGCGCTCCGGATGGCCCTGGCGCTGCGCCTGCCGGGCCGGTGTCGCGCCCCTCGCAGCCAGCGCCCGCGGACCTGTTCGTGCCCGAACCAGGCGCGCTGGCCGGCTCCGTGCTGACATCGCTGGCGGACCACATCGGCGAGTGCACGCGGTGCAAGCTGTGCCGCGGGAGGACCCATATCGTCTTCGGTGTCGGCAACCCCGACGCCCGGCTGATGTTCGTGGGCGAAGGGCCTGGTGCCGACGAGGATCTGCAGGGAGAGCCGTTTGTCGGGCGCGCGGGCCAGCTTCTCACGCAGATCATCACGGCGATGGGATTCGAGCGCGGCGCCGTCTACATCGCGAACGTCGTGAAGTGCCGTCCGCCGAACAATCGCAATCCGGAGCCCGACGAGATCGCCGCCTGCGCCCCGTTCCTCGAGGCGCAGATCGCCGCCATCCGGCCCGAGGTGATCGTGGCGCTCGGCAAGTTCGCCGCGCAGACGCTGCTCGCGACCGACACGCCCATCTCCCGGCTGCGCGGCCAGTTTCACGACCGGCATGGCGTGGCCGTGATGCCGACCTTCCACCCGTCGTACCTGCTGCGCAATCCCGCCGCGAAGCGAGAGGTGTGGGAAGACATGAAGCTCGTCATGAAGCGGCTCACTTCATTGATGATTGATGATTGACGATTGACGATTGATGATGGGACGGCGGGTTCACGGCTGATCGCGGTGGCCGTGCCCGTCGCCGCGCTTCCGCTCCTCACGTACCGGGTGCCCGACGGCGTGCCGGTTCCCGCCCGCGGCGCCCGTGTGCTCGTGCCGCTCGGCCCGCGCACGGTCACGGCCATCGTCGTGGGGCCGCCCGCCGATCCCGCCCCGTCGCCGGTTCGCGACATCCTCGAGACGCTGGACGACGAGCCCCTGCTGCCGGAGGACGTGGTCGCGCTCTCGTTGTGGGTATCGGAGTACTACCTGTGCGGTCCCGGGGACGCGCTGTCGGCGGCCGTGCCGCCGTTTGCCTGGGTCGAGAGCGAGAAGCGCTACGAGCTGACCGACACGGGCAGGGCGCGCGTCGCGCTGGCTGGCGCCCCCGCGCTGCTGCGCGCGCTCGAGCAGGCTCCGCGATCCGCACACCAGCTGGCGTCCGTCGCGGGCGATCCCCCGAGGGCCGCCGCCGACCTGCGCGCCTTCGTGCGTCAGGGACTCGTGGCGCCCGTTCAGGTCGTGCGCGGACGGGGGCGGGGATTCCGCACCGAGCCGGTGGCGGCGTTGACGCCGGCCGGTTTGGGGGTGGCGGAGGCGCTCGAGCGTGGCGACCCGGACGCGCCGGCGCTTGGAGCGCGGCAGCGGACCGCGCTGGTCGCCCTGGCCGCCGCTGCCGGCACGGTGCCCGCACGGACTTTGAAGGCTCGAGGGGTCGATCTCGCCACGTTGAAGCGGCTGGCCGTCCGCGGCCTGGCCACCCTGCAGGAGGAACGGCGCGAGCGGGACCCGTTTGCGTCGGCATCGCCCGCGTTGGCGCCCGACCCGGACCGCGTGCTCACCGCCGAACAGCAGGCGGCATACGTGGAGCTCTCGTCGCTCCTCGAGGCGGAAGGGTTCCAGGCCGCGCTCCTGCACGGCGTGACAGGCAGCGGAAAGACCGAGCTCTACGTGCGGCTGGCCCGCCGGGCCATCGAGCGCGGCGGAGGCGTTCTCATCCTCGTCCCGGAGATTGCGCTGACGCCACAGGTGGCGGCCCTGTTCCGCGGCGCGTTCGGCGCCCGCGTCGCGATCCAGCACAGCGGCCTGGCCGAAGGCGAGCGCCACGACCAGTGGCACCGCATCCGCCGCGGCGACGTGGATGTCGTGGTGGGCACCCGGTCGGCCGTCTTCGCGCCGGTGCCGGCGCTCGGGCTCGTGATCGTGGACGAGGAGCACGACACGTCGTACAAGCAGGAGGAGAGCCCGCGGTACAACGGCCGGGACGTCGCGGTGTTCCGTGCCCGCGAGGCGGGCGCGCTGGCCGTGCTCGGGTCGGCGACGCCCGCGCTGGAGACCTACTTCAATACCGAGAGCGGCCGCTATCGGAAGGTGGCGCTCGAGCGTAGGGTCCTCGATCGCCCCCTGGCCGACGTGACGATCGTGGACATGCGCGACGAGTACGCGGCAGGAGGCCCGGACGTCATCCTGAGCCGGCCGCTGACCGACGCCCTGGCGGCGAGGGCCGGAAGCGGACAGCAGGCGCTGCTGCTGCTGAACCGACGAGGGTTTGCCACGACCGTCTTCTGTCGGCAGTGCGGGCACGTGCTGGACTGTCCCAACTGCAGCGTGACGCTCACCGTCCACCACCACGGCCAGGGACACGCCCGGGGCGTCTGCCACTACTGCAACTACTCGATGCGGGTGCCGGCGGCGTGCGTGAAATGCGCCGCGCCGTACCTCGAGCAGACCGGGTTCGGCACCGAGCGCGTCGAGGCAGAGGTCGGGCGGCTCTTCCCGGAGCTGCGGGTGGGGCGCGTGGACCGGGACACGATGCAGAAGCGCGGCGCGGTCGCCGGCATCCTGTCGGCCTTCGGGAGAGGCGAGCTCGACCTGCTCGTCGGCACCCAGATGATCGCGAAGGGGCACGACTTCCCCCGCGTCACGCTGGTCGGTGTGGTCTCGGCCGACACCGGGCTCGGCCTGGCCGACTTCCGTGCCGCCGAGCGGACGTTCCAGCTGCTCACGCAGGTGGCCGGCCGTGCGGGACGCGGCGAACAGCCCGGCCAGGCCATCGTCCAGACACTGAATCCGGACCACTACTCGATCCGCCTGGCCTGCCGGCAGGACTACGTCGGCTTTTTTCGGGAGGAGCTGCGGTATCGACGGGCGATGCGATATCCGCCGATGGTCGGTCTGGTGAACGTGGTGGTGCGCGGCCGGAGCCTCGGCGACGCCATGGGCTGCGCGAGAGATCTGGTGAATGCGCTGCCGCAGGAGCACGGCTGCCTCGTCCTCGGCCCGGCGCCGGCGCCGCTCACGCGCCTGAGGGGAGAGTACCGAGCGCAGTTCTTTCTGAAATCAGCGCGCCGCACCGCCATGCGCCGCGCGCTGGCCGCCGCCCTCGCCGCCCTTCCGGAGGCCGCCCGCCGTGCGACCGTGGACGTGGATCCCGCGGGAATGCTGTGAACACAAAGACACGAAGGATACAAAGGACACGAAACGCACGAGGACACGAAACGCACGAGGACACGAAGCGCACGAGGACACGAAGGACACAAAGGGCCCTTCGGGCACGGAGGGCCGGCATTCGTAGGGCCGAACTTCAGCCTGACGGCTACTTCAGCAGCTGCAGCGGCTCGATCGGGGCGGGCGTGAAGCAGAGGATGAACATGATGGCCGCGAACACCGCGAGCCACATGCGGCTTCTGTCGAGCGGCTGCTCCTCGTCCAGCACCGGCGGGTGTTTGGCTCCGACGACGAAGAGCATGACGAAGAGCATGGCCGTCCAGAACGCCCAGCTGTAGGAGACGAGGATGAGCGCGCTGGTTGCCGCGAGCGCGCCGTAGGTGATCCGCGTCGCCCGCTGGCCGAACACGGCATAGGACACGTGCCCGCCGTCCAGCTGCGCAATGGGGAAGAGGTTGAGCGCCGTCGCCAGCAGGCCGAACCAGGCGGCGAACGCCATCGGGTGCATGTTCAGCGCCAGCCCCTCAGGCGGCGTGCCCCAGACGAGCCATGCCGCTGCCTTGAAGAGCAGCGGCTCCCCGAGCTCGTCGCCCATGAACCGGTGCGGGAACGGGATGACGGTGGAGTACATCAGGCCCAGGAAGAGCGCCGGCACCGCGACCAGGAACCCGGCAATCGGGCCCGCGATGCCGATGTCGAACAGCGGCACCTTCTGGAGGATGGGCTGTCGGATCCGGATGACGGCGCCGAACGTCCCCGTCAGCACCCCCGGAACCGGGATGAAGAAGGGCAGGGTTGCGTCGATCCGGTAGTAGCGGCACGCGAGGTAGTGTCCCATCTCGTGCACGCCGAGGATGGCGAGGATCGTCAGGCTGTAGGTCAGGCCGTGCCAGAGCAGCGCCGGCGACACGTGAACCGTGCGCGTCCCGAAGTTGCTGAGGAAGCTGGCATAGTGCAGTGCCCCCATCGACGTGGTCGTCAGCAGGGTCAGCACGAACAGGAGGACGTGCAGCCAGACGCGATCCTTCCGGCGCGGCGGGCGGAAGGCCGACAGGGGGTCCACGGCAGCCGGCGCAGGGGCGCCGACGGGAGGCCAGCCCGTGGCTGGCGTGGAGGGCCCGACTGGTTCTGGAGCGGAATCCGGCAGCTCAGAAAACGAAGACACGCAACTTTCGCCAGCCCGGCATCGACCGCCTCAACTGATGTTCTGGAGGTCCTTGCCCGGCTTGAAACGGATGGTCCGGCCCGGCGGAATCCGCACTTCCTTGCCCGTCCGCGGGTTGCGGCCGATGCCGCGCTTGCGGGGCTTCACCTGGAACACGCCGAACCCCCGCAGCTCGATGCGCTCGCCCCGCTGCATCGAGACCCTCATGGCGTCGAACACCGCGTCCACGGCCAGCTCGGCCTTCACTTTCGTGATGTCCGCGATCTTCGAAACCTCGTTGACGATGTCCAGCTTGATCATGCCGGGCACCCCGTGGCCCGGTAAGTAGAATACAGATAACGACTTACAGTTGTCAAATTGCGGGGGGCGCACCGGCGGCTCCCCGGGTGCCCGCCCGCCGGCTCCGGATCGAAAGTGGCGGACGGCCGGAACGATGCACGACCGGTCGGTGGCGGTCGGACGGGCCCGTCCCGCCGCACTTGCTACAATCCCGCTGTGTCGCGCCGCTCGCCGCTCGTGGTGCTCGTCGGGCGTCCCAACGTCGGCAAGTCCACGCTGTTCAATCGGATCACCCGAACCCGGCGCGCGATCGTCACGCCCGTGGCCGGCACGACGCGCGATGTCATCGAGCAGGCGGCCAGCTGGGAGGGCGTGGACTTCACGCTGCTCGACACCGGCGGGATGTTCGGCGCGACCGACGATCCGTTGCTCGAGCTCGTGGCGGGCAAGGGGCGCCAGGCGATCGCACACGCCGACCTGCTCGTCCTGGTCCTGGACGGCGATCAGGGGCTCGTCCCCGGCGACCTCGAGATCGTGCAGCGGCTGCGGGCCACGGACAAGCCGATCCTCGCTGTCGTCAACAAGATAGACGTCAAGAAGGCCCGCGCCGGGGCCCTGCAGTTCTACGAGCTGGGCTTCGATCCGATCTTCGAGGTGTCGGGTGAACACGGCACGGGGATGAGCGACCTGCTGGACGAGATCGCCAGGCGGCTGGGCAAGACGTCTGCGAAGGTCGGCGAGCTCGACGGCGAGGGCTCCAGCCAGCCCCGGGACGCCGATGACGCGCCGGGGGGGCCGGGTGTACGCGACTCGCGGCCCGAGACCTCGGTGGCGATCGTCGGCCGTCCGAACGCCGGCAAGTCGTCGCTGGTGAATCGGCTGCTGCGCGAGGAGCGCATGCTCGTCAGCGAGCTGCCGGGCACGACGCGCGACGCAATCGACGCGGTGCTCCGCTGGCACAAGCGGGAGTTCCGCATCGTGGACACCGCGGGCATCCGGCGGCCCGGCCGGGTCGCGCGCAGCGGCCAGGTCGAGTCGCTCAGCGTCCTGGTGGCGCGACGCGCCATCGAGAAGGCCGACGTCGTCGTGCTGGTGGTGGATGCGACCGCGGGGGTCACCGATCAGGACGCGGCGATTGCGGGGGAGGCCGATCGGCAGGGGCGCGGCATCATCGTCGTGGCGAACAAGTGGGATCTCGTCAAGGACAGGGGCCCGGACTTCGTCCGCACGTTCGACGACGAGTTGAAGCGGCAGCTGAAGTTCCTGGACTACGCCCCGGTGCTGCACATCTCGGCCGCAACCGGCGAACGCGCCCCGAAGCTGCTCGAGGCCATCGATCGCGTCGCGGACGCCCGCATGAAGCGCGTGCCGACGCCGGAGCTGAACCGGTTCGTGCAGGCGGTGACCTCGGTGCACCCGCCGGCCAGCCCCGGCCGGCGGCACGTGCGGGTGCTCTACGCGGCGCAGACCGGCGTGGCCCCGCCGACGTTCGTGTTCTTCACCAACGTGGCCACGTCGTTTCACTTCTCGTACGAACGGTTCCTCGTCAACCAGATCCGCGATTCGTTCGGCTTTGCCGGGTCGCCGGTCCGTCTCCACGTGCGCCGGCGGGGGCAGGAACGCAAGGCGAAGGCGGACCGCCAGTAGCGGCGGCTGATGCTATACTCGTGAGTCGGCTGGCGAGGGCAGCGCCTGGCGCGCGCCCGAGGCCGAAGGCGGGAAATGGCCCAGGCGTCTGCCGAGTCTCCAAAGCGTGCCTGGCTGAAGGCGGCCGAGGTCTGCGAGCTGGCGCAGGTCCAGCCCTACGTGCTGCGCACGTGGGAGATGGAGTTCACGGACCTCGGAGTGGCCAGGACGCCGGGTGGCCCGCGGGTGTATCGCCGCGCGGACCTCGATCGCGTACTGCGCATCAAGCAGCTGGTGTTCGGCGAAGGGCTGACGCTGGCTGGTGCGCGTCGCAAGATCGACGAAGAACGGTCGGGCACGGACGAGCTGCCGTTCGACGACGAGCCTCTCGGCCGGAGCGCGAAGCTGCCCGCCGACGCGCGGAAGCGGATCGTCAGGGTGCGCGAGGAACTGCGCTCGCTGCTGGCGATGCTCAGCCGGCCGGGTGGCAACGGCCACGCCGGACGACCCGGCGCGCCGACGCCGGTCGCTGCCAGAGAGAAGCCACGACCCGCCGCCGCGAAAAAGACCGCCAGCGGAAGCCGCATGAGCACGGAGCGCCGCAAGAAGTAGCCCACCGGAGTCGGGACGTAGCGCAGTCTGGTAGCGCACCTGAATGGGGTTCAGGGGGTCGCTGGTTCGAATCCAGTCGTCCCGACCAATTTCAGCCCATCACCTCGATCGTGAATCCCCCCGGCGCCGTGAAGTAGAACGTCCACGCCCCGTGCTGCAGCGACGGCGGCTGTACGCGGAACCCGTCGGCCGCCAGGAGTGCGTTGATCTCGTTCACGCGCTCTCGGCTCGGCTGGATGAACCCGATGTGAAACGAGCTCGGATAGCGAACAGCTCCGTCGCCAGGCTGCGCGGCAATGGCGGCCATGCCTTCCGGCGTCCCCGCACGATCCTCGGCCCGCGCCTTGATCAACGTCAGGACCATGCCGCCATCGTCGTGCAGGAGCTGCATGCCCGCGTTCCCGCCACGCGGCGCCAGGCCGAAGTACTTCGCGAGAAACGCGCTCGTCTCCTCGGGCGAGATCACGGTCAGGTTCAGGTGGTTGAGCGTCATGCGGACTCCCGGGCCCTGGCTGGAGGCATCTGCACGGAGCTGAAGTGACAACGTGGCAGATATCCCGGGAGGTGTCAACGACAGGCCGGGCTCACTCCGCCCGGAACACCGTCGCCGGCGGCACCTGCACCGCGCGGGCGGCCGGGGCGAAGCTCCCCCCAATCGTCGTGAGCACACAAAGCGTCGTGGCAATCGCGAACGTCATCGCGTCGCCCGGGGTGACGCCCGCGAGCAGCGACTCCATGACCCGTCCGCCGGCGTAGGCCAGGGCCGCGCCCGGCACCACGCCCGCCAGCGCCAGCACCGCACTCTGCCGCAGGATGCCGGCGACGATGCGCCTGGGCTCGGCGCCGAGGGCCATGCGCACGCCGATCTCGTGACGGCGTTGCGACACGGTGAAGGCGAGCAGGCCGTGGACGCCCAGCGCCGCGAGCACCAGTGCCGCCAGGGCGAACGCCGCCAGCACGCGCACCTGGACCGCGCGCAGCTCGGTCTGCTCCGACACGATCTCGCTCATGCGCCGGACATTGGAGATCGGTTGCTCCGGGTCGGCATCCGCGACGATGCGACGCACCAGCGGGACCAGCGCCTCCGGCGGCAGCGAGCTGCGAATCGCAAGATCCTTCGGCGTGAAGAAGGGGAACGACCCGTCGTCCACCTGGCGGTACGGAAGGTATGCCTGCGGCTCGCTGCTGCGCTCGGGTCCCCGCACCCGCACATCTCCAACGATGCCGACCACCGTGCGGTCCGCGTACAGGAAGTTCACCCGCCTGCCGATGGCGTCCTCGCCTGGCCAGTAGTGGTCGGCGAACGACTGGCTGACCACCATCACCGGCGGCTGGCTCAACGTGTCGGCCTCGCGCACGTCCCGTCCGCGAAGCAGCGGAATCCCAAGGGTGGCGAAATAGCCGGGGGTGGCGAACCGAAGGCTCGCCACGCGCCCGGTGTGCAGGGCTGCCGGTTCGCCGGGCAGTCCCACCGGGAAGATCCCCCCGCCCATCGTCATCGGCAGGAACGAGATGTAGGCGGCGCCGCTGACGCCCGGGATGTGGCGGATGCGCGTGAGCACGTCGGTGAAGAACTGTTCGCGCTTCGACGAGAGCGCGTACTTCGGTCGCGGCAGGGCCGTCCGCATCGTCAGCACGCCGTCGGCCCTGAAGCCGGGATCCCGCGCATCCAGCTGGTGAAGCGCGCGCATGAGCAGTCCGGCCCAGACCAGCAAGACCACCGACGCCATCACCTCGACCACCACGAGCGTGGAGCGCACGCGGATGCCCCGCAGGCCGCCGCCGCGAACGCCCTGGCGAAGCGCGCCGAAATCACCTGTCGCCGACGACCGGAACGCCGGAAAGACCCCGAAGCCCAGCCCCGTGGCGATGGTGAGCGCGCCGGCCACGGCCAGCGCACGGAGATCGATCGCCGGCGCGTTCGACACGGGCAGCGACGTCGGGATGAGCAGCGACAGCAGCGGGACGCTCGCGATGGCCAGCATCAGCCCGAGCACGCCGCCCGCCACTGCCACGACGAGGCTCTCGGTCACGAGCTGCCGGACGAGGCGCTCGCGGCCGGCGCCGAGCGCGGCGCGCAGCTCCAGCTCGCGGCGCCGGGCGTGCGAGCGGGCAACGAGCAGCCCGGCGAGGTTTGCGCACGCGATGAGCAGCACCGAGAGGGTCGCACCACACAGCGCCAAAAGCATGATCCCGGACTGCTCCGGGTACTCGTCGCGCAAAGGCATGACGGTGGCGCCCATCTGTGCGTTGACCGCCGGATAGGCGCGCGCCAGGCGATCGGCGACCACCGACAGATCCGCGCGGGCTTCGTCGAGGCTGACTCGCGGCTTCAGCTTCCCGAGGGCGTGGAACCAGTAGTTGTCACGCTCGTCGTTGAGGCGCTCCTCGGTCGGCATCAGCGTCCAGAACGCCACCTCGCGGCTCGGGAAGCTGAAGGAAGCGGGCATCACGCCGATGACGACGTAGGCGGTGCCATCCAGGCGGACGACCTGCCCGAGGACATCGCGCGTGCCGCCGAACATCCGCTGCCAGAGGGCGTGGCTGAGGACGATCGTGCCGCCCGGACCCTGGCGCTCGTCGGAGGCGGCCGGCAGGCGACCGACTTCGGGCGCGATGCCGAGGATGGGCATCAGAATCGGGGGTGACCGCCACTCCGCCCAGGCGTTCGGGGCCGGCGTCGGCCAGGAAGTTCACCTCGGTCGCGTGGTATGCGCCCATGGCCTCGAAGGAGGCGCTCATGGCCTTCCAGTCGCGATAGTTGGGCGGCGAGAGCTCGAGCCGGTATCCCGGCGGATGCAACCACAGCGTCACGAGACGGTCGGCATCCGCATAGGGCAGGGGCCGGAAGAACACGAAGTCGGCCACCGAGAAGGCGGCGGTGTTCGCACCGATACCGAGAGCGGTGACCAGAATGGCCGTGAGAGCGAACCCCGGGGCGTTGGCCAGGACGCGCAGCGCGTAGCGAAGATCCTGTCCGAGCAGCTCGAGGTGGAGCCGGAGGGCGTTGACGAAGACGTCCGCAAGCGCTTCCACCCACAGGCCCGCTCTTGCGGTGACGCTGCGTCCGCGCATTCGCCGCTCGAAGACGGCGGTCAGCTCCGGGCCGAACTCGCGGCGGAACGAAGCCGGATACAGGTGGAGGAGCGCCCGATACGGACGCATCACGCGCGCTCCGGCTTGAGGCCGTGCTTCCGGGCCAGCCGGACCAGGCCGTCGATGCGGGCCAGCTCCGCCCGGGCGACCGCTTCGCCGAACGACGTTATCCGGTAGTAGCGGCGCCGCTCGTCGTCGAGGTCGGGGGCGGGGCGCTCGCTGGTCTCGACGAGCAAGCCTTGCTCGAGCATTCGCTGAATCGACCGGTAGAGCGTGCCGGGGCTGAGCCGCACCTGGCCGCCGGTGCGCTCCTCGACTTCCTGGATGATGCCGTAGCCATGCCGGTCGTGCTGCGCGACGGCCAGCAGGATGTGAAACGTCGCGGGAGGCAGGGGGAGCAGCGCGGCGATTTCGTCGGCGGCGTGAGGCATGCCGCCAACTATATCCAGTGTGGTTATATTGTCAATGGATAGAGATCGGGCCGGCTGTCGCCACCTCAGGCATCCACGATCCGGTACGGCGGCGCGAAGTTCGGCTGCCCCGACTGCCGGCCGGCAATCCACCGGAGCACGTAGACCGTTGCCGGATCCGTCAGCCCGGGCTTCATGACTTCCAGCACCGAGTGGGCCAGCGGGTCGCGGTAATAGTCGATGTCCGGCTCGATGCGGATGCAATCGACGCCGCCGATCGTGCGCGTGTCGTTCTCGTGCAGCGTGAGCTGCACGTTGGCCTCGCCGAACTGCTTCTGCTTCACGCTCCGGGTCGCGCCGGGATGGAAGATGCCGGGCAGGGGCTCCGGATCGACGGTCCCCGCGTGCAGGGCCTCCTCGATCTCGACCACGATCTCCCGGTCGGCCCAGCCGAAGAAGCGGTCCTGGGCAAGGGTGTTCCACTCGATCGACTTGAGAAAGGCGAGCGGCGTTCCGCTGCGCAGGAAGAGCGACGACATCGCCGTGGCGAGGTTCAGGAGGCAGGCCAGCTCGGGCGGCTGTTCGAGAGCGAGCCGCCCGTAGCGCTCGCGCGCCGGCGCCTCGGTGGCGGCATCCAGCCGGAGCAGGTCCGCGATCCTGGGATGCTGCGCCACCACGTCGTCCCAGGGATCGAAGGCGAAGCGGAAGGGCTGCGGCAGCAGCATGAGATCCACGGGGACGACGACGCCGCGCCGCAGGATTACGGGCGAGAAGCCGGCCTGCGCCCGGTGCGACGCCGAAACGACGACGTCGTACCGATCGATGAAGTTGTCGTGAAAGGCCAGGCCGGTCAGCTCGAAGGAGCTGCCGGTCAGGGTCCGGGTGAAGATCTGCTGCTGCGTGCCGTCGATGAGCCGGACCAGCACGGCCGACGTCCAGGGCTGGCGGGTGCCGTCGTAGACCCCCACCCGTATCGCGCCCTTCTCGACATCGGGCGCCGGCCCGCTGGCAACCGCCGCCGCCAGCAGCGACGCGCGGGCCCGCGCCGGTCCGGGCACGACGATGCGCTCGGTCCGCGGTCGTGGGCTGCGGCGCCGGGGCCGGGTCGTTCGGTGTGAATGGCGGACCCGGTGCGCCGGGCGGGCTGTCTTGCGGACGGGCATCGGCACGCTCCCAGTGTCCCAGCATAAACCTGCCGGAGGGCGGGAGCGAACGCCGCGTTCAGGCGTCTATCGGCGCCCAGGCCACGGCGGCTCCCATGCGATCGAGAGCGCATCCGCGCCGTCCATCAGCCCGTGCGCGGCATCCACGCGGATGGTGCCCTCTCCCGCCAGCTCGACCCTGAGCCCGCCGCCGACGTCTGTCAGGAGGCGCCCGGTCCGGATGCCCTGCCAGGCGCGTGCGGCGTCTACGAACACCGCCGCCTGGAGCCGCGTCAGCAGCTGCCTCGCCACCGGTATCCGCGCCTCGACGGTGCCGTGAACGAGCTGCCGGCCGAACGCTTCGCCGGCAATCACTCCGTCCTCGTCCAGAAGCGGGTGCGCCCGGAGCAGGGCCGGGCGCGCATGGCCGGTGCCGGCACCGGGCCAGAGGCCGCGCGGCGCGCGCGCCGAGACCGAAGTCGCCCCCGCGTCCACGCCCAGGACCACGCGCGTCCGGTCGACTGTCGAGCGCCAGCGCCCCTCGAGTGAGACGCTGCCGAATCCGGTCCTCGAAGGCCATGCATCGGCGCCGAGGCCGATGTCGAGGCGATCGGCGGCGAGCCGCAGGTCCAGGGCACTGCCGAGCATCCCGAAGGCTCCGCCGTCGGTCCACCGGTCGAGCCCGGCCTGCAGTTCCCATCGAACGTGCGGCGTCGCCCAGTCCGAGAGCGAGGCGCGCGCGAACCGCCGGCGCTCGGCGGCGGGCAGTGGACCCGGATCCGCGACGGCGTAGGACTGGTTGATCAGGCCGCCAGCCAGGCCAAGCACGCCGCGCACACGACCGGCGAGGGGGACTCGTGCCTCGATCGTGGCCCCCTCGCGCGCCGGCCACCACCGCCAGGCCGCGGTAATCGCCTCACCGTTCCTCGTCGGGCTCGCAAAGGTCCACCGCGCTTCCCGCTCGCTCACGGCCCGGGCGCCAACCGCCGCCAGCTCGACGGGCGAGCCGGGCACCAGCGGCCGTTCGACGACGGCCGCCTCGAGATTGGCGTAGCCGCCTGGCGCCGGGTCGAAGCTGAGCCGGGACGCGCCAAGCGCGGGCAGCTCCGCGAGACGGCGCTCGGCGCGCCCGATGCGGTCGGCCGTGAGCAACTCGCCGGGCGACAGGCCCAGAAACTGCTCCACCGATCCATACCGGGTCCTCCTCAGCCCGTGGATGTTGATCAGGTCCACGCGTGGCGAACCCGCACTGTTCCACGCCCTCAGGGCATCCAGCGGCCGATCCAGCAGGAACTCCGCGGTCGCCAGCACGCGCCACGCGTGATCGTCCGACGGATCCATCGCCAGCGCCTCATGAGCGAGCCTGACGGCGGACTCGTATCGCCGGTCGAGCAGATCGACGCTCGAGAGCTCCACGAACGGTTGCGGCCGATCGCCGCACCGGGCCGCCGCCTCGCGGAACCGCGCACGGGCGGCGTCATACTCACGGGCACGCGCCAGTGCCACGCCGTCCTCGAGCGGGTCGGCGCAGCGCGGAGGGAGCGGCGGATGCGCCACGACCGCGGGGCCGGCTGCTGTCGCGGGCGACGCCGGCCGGCGTCGATCAGCGCCGGCCCGCGGAAGGACGAGCAGCATCCACCGATCGGTGCGCTGCCACTGCCGATCGAAGGCGGCCGTCTCCTCGGCCTGGTCTGGCAGGAGCGCCGGGTCGTGATAGACGACCGACGTTTGGGTGACGCCGACGACCACCACGTAGTGCAGTCGGTCCGACCCGACCTGGAGCAGGGCGATGACCGGTCGGCCGAGATCGATATGGTGACGGAGAATCGCCGGAGACCCGCGCAGCGCAAAGGCCTGCCATCCGTCCGCTGCCAGCCGCGAGACGAGCGCGGTCGTCGGGATCCCGCCCCGGCGCCGATCCACGAGGCCCGCAAAGTCCCCCGGCTGTACCCGCGGCGCGCCCCAATAGCGCTCCACCATCGCAGCCGAAGCGCCGCCGCAGAGCGACCTGGACTGGGGAAGGTAGGGGACCTCGAGATGACGAGGTACTGGCGGGAGCCGGCCCCCGGCCATCGGCCGGCTCCTGCGCACGAACCGCGGGCGGAGACACGAGGAGCGTCGCGACCACCGCCTGCGCGACGAGCCGCATGGCCCTCCTCAGTTCACCGCGACGATGATGAGGATGATGACCAGCAGGGCGATGATGATCGTCGTCGTCGTGATGACGACCGTGGCGCCTCCGCTGAGCCGCTCGTCGACCTCCCGCGCGCGCGTCGCCACCTCCTGCAGGTCGCTCCCGGAGAGCGTCGAGACCGCGGCATCCGCGCGCTCGATGTCGATGCCCGCCTGCCGGGCCACGCTGCGGACTTCGGGCCGCTGCAGGACCTGGCGAATCATCTGGCGGTCGGCGGCCTCCTGGCCAGCGTGCTCGGCGGCCAGCCGATCGAGCGCCGCGTTGTCGGCGACGTGTGCGGACTGGGCGCGCGCCGTGGCGGGTGCGAAGACGACGAGCCCGAGCGTGAGCGCCAGCAGAGCCGTGAGCGTGCGCATGCGGGTTCCTCCTGTCGGGGCGGGGGAGCGCGCCGCTGGTAAGCGGACTGCAAGGCTGGTTCCGGCCACGCCGAGCTGGCGGCCAGCGCGGCGATTTGCCGGCAAGGGGCAGACGCTCAACGTACTTACGTCGGGGCGGCCGAGCTGTGATGAGGACAGCTCGACCGCTGGGGGGTAGTGCAGATACTACACGGCGACAGCTGCGGACCCTTTCCTAAAACCTCTTGTGCAGCGCCTCGCGCCAACTGCCGTCGATCGGCACCAGGCGATACCGATAGGACATTGGCGTCGATCCATCGAGGCGGTACTGGGGCAGCGGCCACGCGTTCGGGCTCCAGCTGTCGATCCCGCCGACGCCCATCTGTTTCCAGTCGAGATTCAGGAACGTCTGGTCGTGACGCGCCATTTCCCACGTGTAGTGCGCGCGATCCATCTCCGGCTTCGTGTAGTGGTGCGCCGAGACGCTGAGGGTCGGCGCTCCGACCGCGAGCAGGCCGATCCCCTGCGCGTTGGTCAGCGTGACCCAGCGCACGTCGGTCTTGTTGCCGTTCTCCTGAGGCTGGGAGTAGTCCACCCACTCGCCGGTGACGGTGGAGTGGTACTCGCCGATGCGCTCGAACTGCCGGTCGATGTAGGTCTCATGCGGTCCGCGGCCGTACCAGGCCATGCGTTCGAGCCCTGGCGCGACGACGAGCTCCGTGCCGAAGCGTGGCAGCATGCCGGTCTTCGCCGTCCCGGGCTCGTACGCCACCTCAACGACCACATCGCCGGTGCCGTGCACCGTGTAGGTGAGCGTCTCCTTCGCGCCGACGGCGTCGATGCTGCCGGTCACGACGATGCGAACGGTGTCGTCGTCAACGCGGGTCACCGCAGTGTGCGTGACGCTCCAGGACGCGGTGGCCGCCCGCCAGCCCGTGGGTGCGATCGCGCTGGCGCCCTTCGCCCAGGCGAGGGTGGACTTCAGCGCGCCGAGGTCGTTGTCGGTCGCCGCGCGCCAGAAGTCGGGCAACGGGCCCCGTTCGAGCAGACGGACGTCCTTGAAGTACCACGACCTGATCGTGCCGGCCACCTTGTCGAACGTGAGCGCCCAGTCCGTGCCGCTCACATGCGCGACGTCCCCTTCGTCCACCAGACGCACCGGCGCGGCTGCCTGCAGGGCCGGGGCGTCGGCGTGCCACGGCAGCGCGAACTGCTCCCAGCCGACCTCGAACCCCTGCTGTGCCCAGGGCGTGTCGTGCTTCAGTACGAACGACAGGTTGAGCCAGTACTCGACGCCAGGCACGGGGGTCACGGTCGGAAGCGTGACCCGGAAGTCCTTCTCCGTGCGCGGCGCCAGGTCGAGCGGTGGCAGGACGCCGGAGCCGACCGCGGTCCCATCGGCGGTGACCTCCCACCGCCCCTCGACGAGATCGGCCGGGTTCACGAAGTCGTGCCAGTTCTTGATGCGGATGGTTCCCGTCGCCGGATCGACCAGCGTCCCGTGCAGGTCGCGGTACACGGTACTTGAACGCGAAGTACGAGGGGTGCGGCTCGCGGTTCCCGGCGATGATGCCGTTCATGCAGAAGTTGCCGTCGTTCCGAACGCCGACGCGGTCCTCGAACCAGCCGCCATAGGCCAGAAAGCGCGTCGGTCCTCCGGGAGTCCGGTACCCTGCCGGGACATCCTGCCACAGGCCCTGATCCACCCAGTCCCAGACGAAGCCGCCCTGCGCGTTGGTGCCGGCGTAGAAGTCGTCCCAGTACTCCTTCAGGCCGCCATTCGAGTTGCCCATGGCGTGCGAGTACTCGCACAGGATGAGCGGCATGTTCGGCCGCTTGGCCGCGAGGGTGGGCACGGCAGCCTGCGACGGATACATGAAGGAGTTGATGTCGGCGTTCGAGCCGCCGTGGCTCGTCGACCCTTCGTAGTGGAACGGACGGGACGGATCGCGCCGCTTGATCCAGTCGTACGCGGCCGCCGCGTTCGGGCCGTCGCCGGTCTCGTTCCCCATGGACCAGATCACGACGGACGGGTGGTTCTTGTCGCGCTCCACCATGTGCTGCACGCGGTCGAGGAACATCGGCTGCCACGCCGGGTCGTTCATGAGCCGGTTGCGCGGATCGTTGCCGTAGTGATGGGCCTCGATGTTCGCCTCGTCCAGGACGTAGAGGCCGTACTTGTCGCAGAGGTCGTACCACGCGGGTGCGTTCGGGTAGTGGGAGGTGCGCACGGCGTTCACGTTCATCTGCTTCATGAGCGTGATGTCCCGCACCATGAGGTCGATCGGGATGACCTTGCCCGTGTCCGGGTCGATCTCGTGCCGGTTCACGCCCTTGATCAGCACCGATCGACCGTTCACGAGGAAATGGCCGTCGCGGATCTCGATCGCGCGGAACCCGATGCGGGCCGGGATGACCTCGACGACCGCGCCGCGCCGGTCATGCAGCGTGAGGAGCAGCGTGTAGAGGGCGGGCGTCTCCGCCGTCCATTTCGCCGGATTGGCGACGGGTCGTGTCACCGTCGCCGTCGTTCCGTGAACCGTCGCCTTGACCCCGGTGAGGACCGCCCGTCCGTCGGGTGCGAGCAGGTCGGCGGTGAGCGTGCCCCCGGCGGCGCCGGCCGTCAGCGTGGCGGTCACGTGCAGCGTGGCGTCTCGATAGGTGCGGTCGAGCGGGGTCTGCACCTCGAAGTCCTGCACGTGGGCGGCGGCGGGGCTCCAGAGGTAGACGTCGCGGAAGATCCCCGACATGCGCCACATGTCCTGGTCCTCGAGGAAGGCGCCGTCGCTGTAGCGATAGACCTCGACGGCCAGGAGGTTGGAACCCGGCGTCAGGTGCGTCGTGATGTCGAACTCGGCAGGGGTTCGGCTGTCTTCGCGATATCCGACGCGCTGGCCGTTGACCCAGACGTAGAACGCGGAGTCGACGCCGTCGAAGTGCAGCACGACCCGGCGGCCGCCCCAGTCGGCGGGGACGGTGAACGTCGTGCGGTACGACCCGACCGGGTTGTCGTCCTCGGGCACGACGGGCGGGCCGTGCGGGTCCTGCGGCCACGGATAGATGATGTTCGTGTAGATCGGCAGGCCGTAGCCCTGCATCTGCCAGCTGGAGGGCACCGGGATCGTCGCCCACCTGGCCGCGTCGAAGGCGGGCTGGTAGAAGTCCGTCGGGCGATCGGCGGGCCGCTTCGACCAGTGGAACTGCCACTGCCCGTCCAGCGACCGGAACCACGGCGACCGGCTGCGATCGCCCGTGCGGGCGAGCTCCCCGTCCGGGTAGATCATCATCGTCGCGTGCGGCTTCTCGGTGCCGACCTCGCGGACGGCGACGTCGCGCCATTCGGGCGGCTGCTGCGCCGGGCTGGTGATGGTGGTGACGACGAGGGCGACGAAGGAGGCGGCAACGCTGCGCAGTGTGTGAGTCATCGGCCCGTTTCGTGGCGCACCATGAGGACCGGGCAGCGGGCGAGATGCCGTACCCGGTCTGCCGTGGCGCCCTTGATGACGTCCGCAAGAAAGCGATGACCGTGGGTGGCCATCGCGATCAGATCGACGTGCTCCTGATCGGCGACGCGGAGGATTTCGGTGGCCGGGTCGCCGCGCGCCAGCAGGCCGTCGGCGCGGATGCCGTTGGCCTGGATGCCGGCCACCACCTGCTCGACGTACTCCCGGTCGGATTTCATCTCCTCGGACTCGCGCAGAGCGAGCGCGTCGTAGTTCCGGGCGGCCCAGCCGTCGGCGACGTGGACGACCGTCATCCGCGACCCGGTCAGTCGAGCCAGTTCCTGCGCGTGGTCGAGGATGGCCGCGTCCGCGGTCGAGTGTTCGACGGGCACCAGGATGTGCGTATACATAGCCTAGATCCCCACCGTGAAGACCTGCCAGAGCAGCCACGCGTTGAGCAGGGCGATCCCGATCGCGATGGGCCATGCCAGCGCACGCAGCCAGAGCGGCGCCACGAGCGGCCCCATCTTCGCGTGGTCGCCCGTGAAGGCGACGAGCGGGAAGACCGCAAACGGCAGCTGCAGGCTCAGGATGACCTGGCTGAACACGAGCAGCGGACCGGTGGCCTTGTCGCCGTACATGAGCAGTACGCCGACGGCTGGCACGATCGCGAGCAGCCTCGTGATGAGGCGGCGGAGCCAGGGCCGGAGGCGGATGCTGAGAAAGCCCTCCATCACGATCTGGCCCGCCAGCGTACCGGTGAGCGTGGCGTTCTGGCCCGACAGCAGGAGCGCCGTCGCGAAGAGCACGCTCGCGAGCGTCGTGCCGAGCAGGGGTGACAGCAGCTCGTAGGCGTCGGTGATGTCGGCCACGTGCTCGTAGCCCGTGCCGTGAAAGGTCCCGGCGGCCACCACCAGAATGGCGCCGTTGATGAACAGCGCCGACATCAGCGCGATCGTCGAGTCGATGGTCGCGAACCGGATCGCATCCTTCCGGCTGGCGTCGGTGTCCGTGTACTTGCGCGTCTGCACGATCGACGAGTGCAGGTACAGATTGTGCGGCATCACCGTGGCGCCCAGGATCGCTACGGCCACGTACAGCATCCGCGGGTCACGCGCGATCGCGAGCGACGGCACGAAGCCGGCGGCAACCGCCATGGGATCGGGGCGTGCGAGCCACACCTCCACCGCAAAACACCCCGCGATGCCGACGATGAGCAGGACCACGAGCGCTTCCACGTAGCGGAACCCGAGGTGCTGCGCCGACAGGACGACCAGCACGTCGAGGGCGGTCAGGCAGACGCCCACGAGCATCGGGACGCCGAACAGCAGATTCAGCGCGATGGCGGCGCCGAGCACCTCGGCCAGATCGCAGGCCGCAATCGCCACCTCGCAGAGCAGCCACAGCACCAGGGTCGCCGGCCGCGAATACGCGTCCCGGCAGGCCTGGGCGAGGTCGCGGCCGCTGGCGATGCCCAGGCGCACCGCCAGCGCCTGCAGCACGATGGCCATGAGGTTGCTCAGCATGATCACGCTGAGCAGCGTGTAGCCGAACCGGGCGCCGCCCTCGAGGTCCGTGGCCCAGTTGCCCGGGTCCATGTAGCCCACCGCCACGAGGTAGCCGGGCCCGGCAAACGCCAGCAGCTTCTTCCAGAAGCTTGCCGTGAGGGGCACCGCGATGCTGCCGTGCACCTCGGGCAGGCTGACCGTCCCGCGCGGCAGGCGCCACGGGATCCCGCGGGGCGGGGGCGCCACGCCCGGGTCCGGGTGAGGAGGTCGGGGCATCGGTGAGGGCATAGTAGACCACACGGCCAGCGTGCGGCGGGCTCCAGAATCGGTCGGCGAAGGCGGCCTGAGGTAGCATGAGGCCAGCAAGGAGCGCCATGGCAGACATCATCCGCTTCGAACCGCTCGGGCCTCCCGGCAATGCCGACTGGCGACGTTTCCCGCGCTTCGACGAGGTGGGGGCGCAGATCGACGTCCAGGCCAGCAAGATCTTCGACACCGAGGCGTCCCTGGCGCGCCTCAGCGAGCTCTACGCGCGGGCCGAGCAGCGGCTGCGGCCGGACGACCGGCCCCTCCTGCGGGAGCTCTACGAGGCGGCGACCCGCCACCACGAGCGCTACGAGCACGCCGCCTATCTCGTCGGGCTACGGGCGGGAGCCGGCCGGCTCGAGGGCCTCCCTCCGGTGCTGGACGACCAGCGGCTGCCTGACGACCCGGAGCTCGCCTGAGCTGACGAATCGGGCTACACCGGGGCCGCCTCCTCAGGGCGCCAGCCGTCGTCGATGAGCGCTCTGCGGACGTCCTCCGCGCGCTCGATTGCTGCCTCCCATTCCGTCACGTTCTCACCACGGTCCAGCCGGTCGTCGACCATGAACACCAGCGTCGAGGTTGGAACGCCCGGGATGAGCGTCGCCCGGGCGCGCCGGCCGTCCGGGTGCCGAAGCCGCCACAGCACCGCGGGTTCCGAGTAGGAAGGCGTGGTCACGCGATCAAGTGTGTCATCGACCGGCCAGATCCGTCACCGCGGTCGGGGTTGACGAGTGCCGGATCGTACAATTCCGGCACGGGCGGCCCTTTCGTCGGGCCGCTGGTAGACCTCCTCCTGGCCCCCGTCAAACCCCGCGACAGTGATCTATCGGATACGTAATCTTCAAGCGCCCTGTTGTCAGCAACTTGGACAGAACTGTAAAGTGAGGTGCGCTTTCCGTAAGATCGGGCATCGTCTTTGCGATGCTCTCGGGTGTCAAAGCGACGGAACTGGCCGCCGCAATTACAAGACGAGGACCGACCGTGCAGGGACTGACGATGACCGGGGGAGTGGCGCTGCTCGACGCGCCGGTGATTGACCGCGAGGTCGTGGCCCTCTGGGCCCGGCGCGCGCTTCACGCGACGTTCATCGTCGTCGCGGTCGCGATGACGGTCTACATCCTCGGTCACATGGGCACGCTGGCCGTCTATGGGCTGCCGGCGCCCTTCCTGCGCCGGATCCCCGTTCGCGCCGAGGCGGCGTAAGCGCCGGCCATCGAGTCCTGCACACGCTCGCCGGACGCCGTGACTACGGTCCAGTCGCCAGCCGTCGAGAGCGCCTGGTTCGGCAACGTCGTGATCGTCGTCTTCCTGGTCTCCCAGGTTCTCGACGGCGTCTTCACCTACCTAGGCATCTCCGCCTTCGGCCTCTCCGAAGGCAACCCGATCGTCGCCCTCACGTTCAGGCACGCGGGGGTCGGTCCCGGCCTCACGGTTGCCAAGCTGCTCGCCGTCGGCTGCTCGATGCTCCTGCACCTGCTCGGGCTCCACCGCACCCTGGCCGTGCTGACGCTCCTCTATCTGTCGCTCGCCGTCCTGCCCTGGACCTATCTGATCTACTTCGCGCGCTGACGGCCTCGCGAGCCAGCGATCCACGTAGGCCCGTTCGCCGTCGAGAACCGCCACGCGGCAGGCGGCCTGCCCGAAGACGACGACCTGCTGGACGGCGAGCAGCGCGAGCGGGAGCGCCCGCACGCGGCCTGCAACCAGCACGTACCCGACCTGCATGAGCGCTGCGGGAAGCACGCCCCGGAGAGCCCATTGCCCGGCAAGTCCCAGCGGATGCCGCAGCGACGTCCGGACCCCGGCGGAGAGCACCCGGAAGGCTCCGGGCGCTCCTGGTCTCGTCCGGAGAATGGCGGCCGTATCGCCCACCGCCAGGAGCCAGAGCCAGACCAGGACTCCGGCGAGCGCGCCTCCCGCCAAGCCCAGGAAGGGACCGGCCTCCCAGGTCTCGCCACCCGTCCACTGAATCGCCGCGGACGTGCTGACGCCCGCGGCCAGGCCTCCCGCCAGCGCGAGTCCTCGGCTCACGACGGCAATGAGCAGCAGGGGGCCGGCGTGCGCGCCGGCGCCATGCGCGAACGTCTCGACGGCGGGTCCCGCAGGGCGTCGCAACACCGCGAGCGATCCGCCGATCAGCGGACCCGCGGCGAGCGCGGAGAGGATCGACGTGGTCAGGGCCGCGGTCCACAGCACCTTCAGCACCGCGGCATGGTCGGCCGAGAGGACGTCGAACAGGGTGCCGAGAGACAGATTCGACACGAGAACATCAGCGGCGGGCCGGTAGGCCGTCTGCGTGTAGAGCCAGCGGTGGAATGCGGCGGCGACCGGCAGCGCAAGCACAAGGTGCAGCGCCCACCACCACCATGCGGCCTTCGCGATGCGAAGCAGCGACGAGGTCACAGGCCGGCCATCGTCACGAGCTCCTGCAGCCAGAACAGGCAGCGGGTGGTCCACGCACGCGCCGCCGACGCCTCGGGCGCGCGCCGGAGGCCGTTATTCGTCCAGTTCACGTCGAGCCAGTTGTGCTGGTCGGGATCCACGTCGACGCGGGCCAGCCGGTCCGGAGTGGATCGCGAGATCCGGTACACGCGCTCCGCGCCGTTCCAGGAGATCGTCTCCACACGGCCGCCCTCGAACGTCAGTCGTATCGTCTGCGGCAGCACCACGCCTCCGCGCCGCCAGATGGTTGCCGTGGACTCGAATGGCGCGGCGCCCGCCGGTTCCGCCGCGGTCGTGGCGGTCGTCGCTCCCAGCCGTCCGGCCGGCGGAGGCGCCCGTTTCGACCTCAGGTTGTAGACTTCGGTACTCGACGACCCCCGTGCCCTCGAAGACCGGGCCGAAGAACCACGTCAGATCGCGGCCCGAGACGTCCTCCGCCGCGCGGTAGAAATCGTCGCTGGACGGGTGGCGGAAGCGCCAGCGCTCCGCGTACGTGCGCATCAGCTTCGCCATGACGGGTGCACCCAGGATCCGCTCCAGCGTGTTGAGCGCCAGGGCGGGCTTCTCATAGCTGTAGAACCCGTAGGCGCCGGGCTGGTAGGTCCACGCCGGCTGCCGGATGCGATCGAACAGGCGCGACGGACCATTCGCCCGCCGCATCTCGTCGCGCTCGCCGACGTGCAGGCCGAGGACGGTCGCCATGGAGTCGTCAGGACCGAAGAGGCGGTCCATCAGCCGCGCGGTGGCGTACGAGGTGATGCCTTCGTCCAGCCACGCCTCCTCGAACTCGTTCGAGCCCGCCAGGCCGTACCAGAACTGGTGGCCGAACTCGTGGAGGACCACCTCCTCGGGCAGGCGGATGCCGGTGAACGGCCAGTGGTTCAGGAGCAGCGACGTGCCGGCCGTGATGAACGTCGGATACTCCATGCCGGCGGAGCCGAGCCCGCCGTACGGCGGATCCACTACCGTGAGCGTGGCGTATGGATAGCGGCCGTACCACAGGCCGAAGTGCTTGATGCCCTGTCGCGCCGCCTCGAGATAGCGGCCGGCCTGCGGCAGGTGCGAGGGTTGCATCAGCAGGCGGATTGACACGTCGGTGAGGCGCATCTCGTCGACCGAGCGGCCTTCGAGCGCCGCGGCCCGGCGGTACTCCGCGTCGGAGACGTCCCGCGTCCCCGAGAAGTGGCCGGTGACCTCGACGAACGACGGGTCGGCGGTCCAGGCGAAGTCGTGGACGTCCCGCTGACGGTAGCGGCGCGTGACCGTGCCGTTGGCCCCCTTCGCGGTGCTCGTGAGCTCGCCCGTGGCGCCGACGATGAAGCGCGCCGGCGTCGTGATCGCCACATCGAAGGTGCCGTAGTCGGCGTAGAACTCGGAATTGGCGTGGAACTGGTGGCAGTTCCACCCGGGAACGCTGCGCCCTCTCATGCCGACCGGCTCGTAGACGCCCAGCTTCGGGAACCACTGGCCCACCAGGTGGTAGTCGCGGGAATAGCCGGTGCGCGCGAAGATCCGCGGCAGGTGAGCGGTGAAGGACGCGTCGAACGACAACTCGCCGCCGGCCGGCACCGGCGCGGGGAGCATCACCTTCAGCACGGTCCGATCGTCCGCGTTCCCGTCGTCGGGCGACTCGAACGTCGCGTGCGAGAGCAGGTCGGTCCCGTCGGCCAGCGTCAGGCGCGTGAGGTCGATCCAGCCCCAGCCGCCCTCCGGCATGTCGATGTCCCGGAGCTGCCCGTAGGACTCGCGCATGAAGGTGGACTGCGTATTGCGGAAGGCATTCAGGTAAAGGTGCAACCACAGATCGTGGACCGGACCGCCGGACAGGTTCTTCCAGGTGACCTGTTCCCTGCCCGTCACCGTGTGCGTGGCCGCATCGAGCGAGGCCACGATCGTGTAGCCGACGACCGCGTCGGCGTGCGAGGGGAGCGGATCGCCGGAGGAAGCCGGCGCGATCGCCACGGCGATCGCGAGAACGCTGCCGGCCAGGCAGGAGCGTGCCATGGACGCCCATCCTACCCCGGGATGACGGTCTCGCCGCAGCGGACATTCAGGTCCGCCGGCCGCGCCGTGGGCAGATCTGAAGGCCTGCGCGACCACGGAAGGCTCAGGTGCCGAGCGGCAAGGTCAGCTCGGCGCGGCAGCCCGGCCCAGGGAGACGGTTCTCGAGCGTGAGCGTGCCGCCGTGCGCCTCGGCAATCTGCCGGCACAACACGAGGCCAATCCCCGACCCGCCGGGCTTGGTGGTGAAGAACGGCACGAAGAGATTCGCGGTATTCGAGATGCCGGGCCCCTCGTCGTCCACGTGGATGCGAACGCGTCCGTCGAGCACGTCCCAGCTCAGGGCCACACGTCCGGCGGTGTCCGCGAGCGCATCCACCGCGTTCCGCACCAGGTTGATGAGGAGCTGCTCGAGCTGATCGGGATCGGCCAGCAGCGTGACGAGCGGGCCGCCGTCGACGGCGACCTGCCGGCGTCGTTCCAGCTCCGCGACACGAGCGGCGAGGGCAGCCAGGCGGACCGGCGAGAGCGTGGGCTGGGGCAGCCTCGCCAGCTGCGCGTACGCCGCCGTGAACCGGCCGAGAGAATCAGCGCGCGTGCCGATGACCTGCAGACCGCTCCGCATGTCGACCTCCCAGTCGGTCGGCCGCGGGTCGCGGCTGAGGATGCGTTCGAGGCTGTGGGCAATCGACTTGATCGGCGCCAGCGAGTTGTTGATCTCGTGGCCGATGACGCGAATGAGCCGCTGCCACGCCTGGCGCTCCTCGTCGCGCAGCGACCGGCTGACGTCGGTCATGACGAGCAGCTCCAGCGGGATGCCGCCCTGGCGGAAGTGCCCCGCGCGCACCTCCCAGCGTCCCGTGCCGCCCGGAAAGGTGACCGCCAGCGTCGAGGGGTTGCCGGCGCCGAGACAGGCGGCCAGTCCCAGCTCGTCCGCCGTCCGACCGACGAGGCGCTCGACGGGCCGCGCCAGCAGCCGTTCGCCGGCGCGGTTCACCAGCCGCAGGCGGCGATCCGGGTCGAACGCGTACACGGCGACCGGGATTTCCTCCATCACCGTGCGAAGCAGCGACGTCGCTTCGAGGGCGCCGAGGCGCTGCTCCCGCAGCGTGTCGGCGAGCGCGTTCATCTCGATCAGCACTTCGCCGAGCGGGTCGTCCTTCCGCTGGCCGCGCGCCCGGATCGAGAAGTCCTCCTCACGCAGCGCCGCGAGCAGGTTGGAGAGGGTCTGCAGGGGGTAGACGACGCGATCGCGGAGGGCGATCGAGACGCCCCACCAGAGCCCGACGATCAGCAGGCCCAGCGTCCACTGGACCTTGGCGGTGAAGTCACCCCGCCACAGCAGGACGAGGGCGATGAGCGACCCCGGCAGGCCCGCGGCCAGCGACATGAGCAGCACGCGGCGGTCGTGCGTCAGCCAGCGCATTCAGCATTGGTCATTGATGATTGATCATTGACGATTGACGATTGAGGATTGATGAGGAATGGCGCCAGCGCTACATTTCAATCGTCAATCGTCAATGACCAATCGTCAATGACCAATCGTCAATGCCTCAGAGTCCGAACCGCTGCAGGCGGCGGTACAACGCGCTTCGGCTCAGGCCGAGCGCCTTGGCGGCATGGCTCACGTTGCCGTCGTATCGCGCCAGGGCCTTCTTGATCAGGAACCCTTCGACGTCCTCGAGGCTCATGTCCTCGATCCGCGCGGCCTGGTCCCGGCTGACCCGCAGGCCGAGGTCGCGGCCGTGGATCAGCGGCTCCTGCGCCATGAGGACGGCCCGCTCGACCGCGTGATCGAGCTCCCGCACGTTGCCCGGCCAGGAATGGTCGAGCAGCGACTGCATCGCGGCCGGGTCGAACCCCGTGATCGACTTGCGGTAGCGCTGCGCGTGCTGGCCCAGGAACAAGCGCGCGAGCAGCGGGATGTCCTCACGCCGGTCGCGCAGCGGGGGAAGGGGAATCTCGATCGTGTTGAGCCGGAAGAGAAGATCCTGCCGGAAGCGGCCCGAGGCCACCTCCGCTCCGAGATCGGCGTTGGTCGCCGAGACGATCCGCACGTTCGCGCGGCGGGTGCGCGACGAGCCGACACGCTCGAACTCGCCGGTCTCGAGCACGCGCAGCAGCTTGGACTGCAGGCCGGGCGAGATGTTGGCGATCTCGTCCAGGAACAGCGTGCCGCCCTCGGCCAGCTCGAAGCGTCCGACGCGGTCGGTCTTCGCGTCCGTGAACGCGCCCTTCACGTGCCCGAAGAGCTCGCTCTCGAACAGGCCTTCCGATAGCCCGCCGGCGTTCACGGTGACGAGCGGCCGCGAGGCGCGGGCGGACACCGCGTGCAGCGCCTGCGCCACGGTACCCTTGCCGGCGCCGTTCTCGCCGGTGACGAGCACGTTGGCGTCCGACGGCCCCACGCGCGCGATGAGCTCGAGCACCGGGCGCATGGCCGCCGAGTCGGCGATGAGCGACGGACGGGAGGTTCCTTCGTTGCGTAGAACGCGATTCTCGGCCTCGAGCCGCTGGCTCCGCTTCAGCGCGCGGCCCAGCTCCACCTGCGTGCGCAGGACGGCCAGCACCCGCTCGTTCTCCCACGGCTTCTGGATGAAGTCGCGGGCGCCGCGGCGCATGGCCTCGACCGCCAGGTCCACCGTGCCCCACGCTGTCATCACCACCACCGGCATGGGAGTGTCGAGCTGCTGCAGCCGGGAGAGGAGCGAGAGGCCCTCGGCCCCGGAGGTGGTGTCGCGCGCGTAGTTCAGGTCGAGCATGGCGACGTCGAACTCGCGGGCTTCGACGGCCGCCAGCACGGCGGCGGGCGAGGTGGCGGTCTCGATCTCGCAGCCTTCGGCTTTCAGCAGCAGGCGCAGCGCCTGCAGGACGTCGGCCTGGTCGTCGGCGACGAGGACCCGCGCCTTCTGGAGCACGTCGGCTGCCGCGGACGCGGGGCGCGCCGTCGTCGTCGCGTCGGTCGTCATCAGTCGTTGACGATCCAGCCGTCGCGCAGGCGGATGATCCGCGAGCCGTAGCTGGCGTTGGTCTCGGAGTGCGTCACCTGGATGATCGTCGTCCCCTCGGTATTGAGCCGCTGGAAGAGCTCCATGATCTCGCGGCCCTGTTCGGTATGCAGGTTGCCGGTCGGCTCGTCCGCCAGGATGATCGTCGGCTTCGAGATGAGCGCCCGCGCGACGGCCACCAGCTGCTGCTGTCCGCCCGAGAGCTGCGAGGGGTACAGATCCTTCTTCCCCACGATCTGGAAGCGGTCGAGCATGTCGCAGACCATGCTGTCGCGCTCCTTCCGCTTCACGTCGCGGTAGGAGAGCGGCATGTCCAGGTTCTCGTACACGGTGAGGTGGTCCAGCAGGTGATAGCTCTGGAAGACGAAGCCGATGTGCTTCTTCTGCAGGTCCGCCCGATCGCGCTTGCCCATGGCGTGGAGCGGCGCGCCATGCAGGAAGTACTCGCCCGACCACGACGCGTCGTGCATGCCGAGGATGTGGAGCAGCGTGGACTTGCCCGCGCCCGACGGGCCCATGATGGAGACGAACTCGCCGGGCTGGAAGTCCAGCGAGACCCGTCGCAGGACGTAGGTCCGCTGCAGGCCGGCCTGGTAGAACTTCTCGACGTGGCGCAGGCTGATGATCGCGCGGCCGGTCTGGGCCAGTGTGACGGGATCCTTCTGGTCGGCTGCGGGTTCCACGGGCATCTCCTGCACCTCAGATTGTACTCAACCACGGCGCGCGCCTGCCCGGACGTCCCCCCTGCTGGCGCGCCCGACGGGGTCGCAGGCGCGTGCGGGGCTGACACCCCGCGTGACACCCGGAGCACGTCTACGCGGCCGGCCGTCGCGCTACCGGCCTAGACGGGTTCGGCGATGTTCTCTTCGACGATGCGGCCGTCGAACAGGTGAATGCTGCGGTCGGCGTGGCGCGCGTACCGCGGGTCGTGCGTCACCATCGCAATCGTCGCGCCGGCGCGGTGCAGCTCCTGCAGCAGCTGCATGACGGCCTCGCCGTTCTTCGAGTCCAGGTTGCCGGTCGGCTCGTCGGCGAGCAGGATGGCCGGATTGCCGGCGACGGCGCGCGCCACGGCGACGCGCTGCTGCTGACCACCGGAGAGCTGGCTCGGCAGGTGCCGCGCGCGGTGCGCCATGCCCACCTTCTCGAGGGCCGCTTCGACCCGTGTGCGCCGCTCGGCCGGCTTCATGCCGCGGTAGGTGAGTGGCAGCTCGACGTTCTCGTAGACCGTCAAATCGCCAATCAGGTTGAAACTCTGGAAGATGAACCCGATCTCCCGGTTCCGCGTCCGGGCCCGCTCGGCGGCCGTGAGGTTCGCCACGGGCCGGTTGTTCAGCATGTACGTGCCGTCGGTGGGCGTGTCGAGCAGGCCCAGGATCGACAGAAGGGTCGACTTGCCGCAGCCCGAAGGCCCGGCAATCGCCAGGTACTCGCCGTTGCGGATCTCCAGGTGGATGCCGGCGAGCGCATGGGTCTCCACCTCGTCGGTGTAGAAGACCTTGGTGACACCCTCGAGTTTGATCAGCACATCTGACGCGGTGGTCATGGACACTCCTCAGGACTCTCCACCAGGTTACCGGAGCCGGACGCGATCGCGGCCGTCCCACGCTGACATGTCCGACAGGATGACGCAGTCGCCTTCCTTCAGCCCGCCGAGGATCTCGACGGTATTCACCGAGCTGCGTCCCAGCTTGACGTTCACCCGCTGCGCCTCCTCCGGCGTCTCGCAGGTGCCCGACGTGACCTCGAAGAGGCTGACGGTGCTCTGCTCCTGCCCGAACGCCGGCCGTCCCACGTACAGGACGTTCTCCAGCCGCTCGAGTTCCACGGTGCCGTCCACGCTCAGGTCCGGCCGGGCGCCGCGCGGCAGCGCCTCGGTGAACGAGACGTCCACCAGCACGGTGCCGTTCTGCGCCGCCGGATCCATGCGCGACACGCGGCCCTCGACCTCGCCGTTGCGCGTGTCCACCGTGGCGCGCTGCCCGAGCTCGATGTCCTTGGCCTGCGTCTCGGGAATCCGCAGTTCGGCCTTCAGCTTGCCCGGCACCGCCACGCGCGCCAGATTGGTCCCGGCCGGCACCCGCTGGCCGACCTGCACCGGGACGACCTGGAGCACGCCCTCGATCCCGGCGCGGACCTTGAGCGCCTCGGCCTGGCTCTTGCGCAGGTTGAAGAGCGCCTGTTTCTGCGCGACCCGCGCTTCTTCCGCGGCGATCTGCGCCCGGGTCGAGTCCGCCTTGATCTTGAGCTTCTCCAGCTCGATCTTGTTCCGGTTGGCCAGCTCTTCGGCCGCCACCTGCGAAATCCGCGTGGTCACCGACGAGACGAGGCCGTCCTTCGACAGCTGCTCGTTCGCCTCGGCCTGGATCTTCGCCGTGTGGTACTGGGCCTGGATGTTCGCGGCGTCGGACTGCTGCTGCAGCAGCTCGTTGTCGAGGCGGACCTTGAGGCTCGCCAGGTCGGCGTCGGCGGCCTTCAAATCGAGCTCGGCGTCGAGCCGCTCCTGCTGCACCTGCTCGTCGCGGAGCTCGAGGATCACCGTGTCGGGGCTCAGGATCTTGGCGCTGGGGAGCGTCACGACGCGCTCCACGGTCGCTTCGGTGGCCGACGTGATCCAGCGGATGTCCTCGGGAACCAGCGTGCCCGGGCCGCGTACCTGGCGCAGCATCTCTCCGCGTTTGACCTTCTCGCGCCAGGTGGTCGCCCGCTCGACCGTGGGAGCCGCCGGCTTCAGCTGGGCAAGAACGACCGTGACGAGCGCCGCGAGCATCAAGGCAGCGACCGTGAAGACGATCCGCTTGATCCTCTTGTTGCGGGCGACTGCTGGCGAACGGGGAATATCCATCGTCACGGATTTGACTCAAGCTCTGTGCCAGAACCGCTTGGAGTGACTAACACCCTATAGACGAGAGAGTTACCCCAAATAGTTGCACGAATTCACCCCGGGAGTTGTACCGGCGTTGGGAACCGACGTCCCACAAGCGAACAGTCAGGCCGAAGGCGTCGTGGCGCTCCCACACTACTCCAACGGCGCGAACGTTGCCGTGAAATGGCGCAGGACCGGCGGCGCCGACTCGATCCGATACCCTGGGAGCGAAGGGCTTCCGGACGCAACGGCCGTCACGACCTCGGCGACATAGTCGATGTGAGACTGGGTGTAGACCCGACGGGGAATGGCCAGCCGCACCAGGTCCATGGCGGGCGGCACTTCGGTCCCGTCCGGCTGCCGCCCGAACATCACCGTGCCGATCTCCACCCCCCGGACCCCGCCGTCCACGTAGAGCGCGTTGGCCACCGCGATGCCCGGATACTGCAGCGGCGGGATGTGGGGTGCGATGGCCCGGGCGTCCAGGTAGATGGCATGGCCGCCGGCCGGACGCAGGATGGGAACGCCGGCGTCAACCAGCTTCTCGGCCAGATACTCGATGGACCGGATCCGGTAGCGCAGGTAGTCCTCGTCGACGACCTCCTCGAACCCCCGCGCCACGGCCTCGAGGTCGTAGCCCGCCAGGCCTCCATAGGTCGGGAAGCCCTCGGTCAGGATCAGGAGGCTGCGGGCCCGTTCGGCCCAGTCGTCGTCGTTGAGGGCGAGGAAGCCGCCGATGTTGGCGAGGCCGTCCTTCTTGGCCGACATGGTGCAGCCGTCGGCGAGCGCGAACATCGCCTGCGCGATGGCCTTCGGCGTCCAGGCGGCGAAGCCGGTCTCGCGCTGCCGGATGAACCAGGCGTTCTCGGCGAAGCGGCACGCATCCAGGAACAGCTTCTTGCTGTAGCGGTCGCAGAGCGCCCGGACGCCTCGCAGATTCTCCATCGACACGGGCTGGCCGCCGCCCGAGTTGTTCGTCACCGTGACCATCACGAGCGGCACGCGGCCGCCGTCGCGCTCCAGCGTGCGCTCCAGCGCGTCCAGGTCCACGTTGCCCTTGAACGGATGGACCAGGGCGGGCACGCGTCCCTCGGCCACCACCAGGTCCCGGGCCTCGGCGCCTTCGACCTCGACGTTGGCTCGCGTGGTGTCGAAGTGGTTGTTGTTCGGGACCACGTCCCCCGGCTGCAGCACCGTGTGGAACAGGATCCGCTCGGCCGCGCGTCCCTGGTGCGTCGGAATGATATGGCGGAAGCCCGTCAGGTCCTGGACAACGGCCTGAAAGCGGTAGAAGGAGCGGCTGCCGGCGTAGGACTCATCGCCCTGCATCAGGGCGCCCCACTGCGCCGCGGACATCGCGCCGGTGCCCGAGTCGGTCAGCAGGTCGATGATCACGTCATCGGCGTGCAGCAGGAAGACGTTCCACCCGGCGGCCTCGAGCGCCCGCGCCCGCTCGTCCCGGGTGGTGAACCGCAGGGCCTCGACCGACTTGATGCGGAACGGCTCGATGATCGTCTTGAACACTGCTCCCAGATCCCCAGATCCCCAGCCCCCCAGATCCCCAGCCCCCCAGATCCCCAGCCCCCCAGATCCCTCCTACTTCGCCAGCTCGCCCCGGCGGAGCTTCCGGTACATGCTCAACCCGTCGCGCACGATGCGGATGGCGTCCTCCGGCCCCATGAAGTTCTCGACGACCACCTGCTTGTGCTCGAGGATCTTGTAGTCCTCGAAGAAGCGGCTGATCTCGCGCAGCTGGTAGCTGGGCAACTGACTGTGGTCGGTGTACTCGTTGAAGGCGGGGTCTTTCGTGCTGACGGCAATGATCTTGTCGTCGAGGCCCTTCTCGTCGCGCATGCGCATGACGCCGATGGCGCGCGCCTCGAGCATCGTCAGCGGCGTGACCGGCTCCTGACCCAGGACGAGCGCGTCGAGCGGGTCGCCGTCCTCGCAGAACGTCCGCGGGATGAAGCCGTAGTTGGCGGGATAGTGGACGGCGCTGTACAGTACGCGATCGAGCTTGAGCAGCCCCGTCTCCTTGTCCAACTCGTACTTGTTCTTGCTTCCCATCGGGACCTCGATGACCACCGGGAAGGCGTTCTCGATCAACTGGTCATCGACGTAGATGTCATGCCACGCATGCATAGGCTCATCATTCTACCCGTCCTGCTGGCCCTCCTGGGCGGCCTGCCGCGGCTGACCCCCCCGGCGCTCGCGCAGTCCCGGGCCGGCGCTCTGGCCGCCGGCGACCTCAAAGAGACAAGCCGCCTGCTGGAGCAGCTGGCGGCCCGCGTCGGCCCGGCGGTCGTCGAGGTGATCACGCTCGGCTACGTCAGCTCCGATCTGAGCGATAACGAGCGCGGCCTCCTCGTGGCGCCGTCCCGCGGGAGCGGGTCGGGGATCATCGTGGACTCCGACGGGTACATCGTGACCAACGCGCACGTCATCGAGGGGGCGCACCGGATCCAGGTCGAGATCGCGACCGCTGCGCCGCCCGACGACACGGGCCACCACTCGATCCTGAAGCCGCCCTCGCGCCTCCTGCCGGCGCACGTGGTGGCCACCGACGAGGAGACCGACCTGGCGGTCATCAAGGTGGACGCCACGGGCCTGCCGACCCTTGCGTTTGCGGACTCGGACGAGGTCCGCGCCGGGCAGCTCGTGCTCGCCTTCGGCAGCCCGATGGGGCTGAACAGCTCGGTCACCATCGGCGTGGTCAGCGCCATCGCCCGCCAGCTCGAAGACGACGACCCGATGATCTACCTGCAGACCGACGCGCCCATCAACCCGGGCAACAGCGGCGGGCCGCTGGTGGACATGGACGGCCGCGTCGTCGGGATCAACACGCTGATCCTCTCGCAGTCGGGCGGGAACGAGGGCCTCGGCTTTGCCGCGCCCAGCAACATCGTCCGCAACGTCTTCGAGCAGATCCGGAAGTTCGGCCGCGTCCGTCGCGGGGAGATCGGCGTGCGCACGCAGACGGTCACGCCGCTGCTCGCCGAGGGACTGCACCTCTCCACGACGAGCGGCGTGATCCTGAGCGACGTCTTCCCGGACGGCATGGCGGCGAAGGCCGGCCTGAAGATCGGCGACATCGTGATGAGTCTCGACGGCAAGCCGATGGAGAACAGCCGTCAGATGAAGGTCAACCTGTACAGCCGGGCCGTGGGCGACACCGTCAGGCTCGAGGTCCTGCGCGGCGCAAGGACGTCGACGATGTTTGTCGCGATCGCGGAGCGGGACGACGACCCGACGCGGTTTGTACCGCTGGTGCCGTCAGGCGAGCCCCACATCGACCGGCTCGGGATTCTCGGCGTGACGCTGGACAGCCGGGCGGCCGCGCTGCTGCCCGACCTGCGGACCGCCTCCGGGGTGGTGGTGGCCTCGACCACCCTCGACCTGGTGCCTGGCGCGGACGGGCAGCTGAAGCCGGGCGATCTCATCCACGCCCTGAACGGGTCGCCGGTGACAACGGTGGAGGGGCTCAGAGCCGCGCTCGGCAAGCTCGCCGCCGGCGATCCGGCGGTGCTGCAGGTGGAGCGCGACGGCGAACTGCTCTTCGTGGGCGTCCGGGTGGGGCAGTAGCGGCGGTTACCCGAGGATCTTCTTCGCGACGTCCACGAGCCCGGGGGCGTGCCGATCCGTCTGATCGATCCAGGCCTGGTCGATGCCGAGCTCCTGGCAGACCGGGTCGCCCGCTCTGCCGGCGGACGTCGAAAGCCGCCTTCAGGATCACGAGCTTGCCGATGTCGTGCAGGAGGCCGTACATGAACGCTTCTTCCCCTGCTCGTCCATCCTGAAGGGGCAGAGCACGCGCCGCCTGCCGGCGATCATCGCCAACCAGAGCTCCGTATACCCTTCAGACCGCGCCGTCAGGCCCACCGGGCAGACGCGCGGCGCGGTGTGACTGGGTAATCGACGCCTGATACGATGACTTGAATGGACAGCGTCCCGGCCCCGGATCCTCTCGCTCCCGAGCGCCTGCTCCAGATCAACCGCCTGGCCACGCTCGCCAGCCTCATCGCCGGCCTGGCTCACGAGCTCAACAACTCCCTCCAGGTCGTGGGGGGCATCGTGGAGCTGATGGCGGACCGGCAGGACCTGCCGGCCGACGCCGTCGTGCGGCTCCAGCGGATAGGGGGCCAGTCCGACAAGGCGGTGGCGTCGATTCGCCAGGTCCTCGGGTACTCCCGGGAGCTCCCGCCGGAGGCACGGAGAGCGAACCTCGCCACCGTCGTGGACCAGGTGCTGGCGCTGCGCCGGTATCAGCTGGGACGGAACGGGGTCACCGTCACGGTGGACAGGGGAGCCGGCCCGCCGCTCGAAGTGCAGGCCGTCGAGCGGCAGCTCGCGCAGGCGATCCTGAACCTGGTGGTGAACGCGGAAGAGGCCCTCGTCGGTCAGCCGCAGCGGCAGTTGCGAATCACGCTGGCCCGGGCGGGGGCCGCCGCCCAGCTCCAGGTGCAGGACACCGGCGCCGGCGTGCCGCCGGAGTACGCGGAGCGGATCTTCGAACCGTACTTCACGACCAAGAGCACCGAGCGCGCCGTCGGCCTGGGCCTGCCGGTTACCCGCGCCATCGCCAACAGCCTCGGCGGTCGGCTGTTCCTGGGTGATCCCGGACCTGGCGCGAGCTTCGTGCTGGAGTTGCCGCTGCTTTCGTCCTAGTTCGCGACCGGAGCCTCCGCCGCGGACTCGGCACTGGCGGCGATGTTCAGGCGGTGCAGCTTGTCGATCAACGTCGTGCGGCTGAGCTGGAGCAGGCGCGCGGCCTGCCGCTTGTTCCCGCCAGTCTTCTCCAGGCACCGGGTGATGAGCTCGCGCTCGAGCTGCGACACGACCGACTGGAAGTTGATCCCCTCGTCCGGAATGGCCACGGTCTGCAGCAGCAGCGAGCCGCTCGATTCGGTGACGTCTGCCGGCAGAGCCGTCGACGGGATCTCGCGCTCCGGGCCGCTCATGGCCACTGCGTGCTCGATGGCGTTCTCGAGCTGCCGGATGTTGCCCGGCCACGTGTAGGCCATCAGTGACCGCACGGCCTCCTGCGTCAGCGTCTTCAGGGGCAGGTTGTTCGACGTGCAGGATTTCTGCACGAAGTGCCGCGCGATCAGGGGGATGTCCTCGCGGCGATCGCGTAGCGGCGGCAGTGTGATCGGGATCACGTTCAGCCGGTAGTAGAGGTCCTCCCGGAACGTGCCCTCCTTCACCATCTTCTTCAATTCCATGTTCGACGCGGCCACCACCCGTGCGTCGAACTTGATCGGCCGCGATTCGCCGACGCGCTCGATCTCGCGCTCCTGCAGCGCCCGGAGCAGCTTGGCCTGGAGAGACATGCTCATGAGCGCCACTTCGTCGATGAAGAGCGTGCCGCGGTGCGCCAGCTCGAACCGCCCGACCCGGCTCGCAATCGCGCCCGTGAAGGCGCCCTTCGCGTGGCCGAAGAGTTCGGCCTCCGCGAGCGACTCCGGAATGGCAGCCGCATTGAACGCGACGAATCGCTGGTCGGCGCGAGGCGAGTTGTGGTGGATCGTCCGGGCGATGAGCTCCTTGCCGGTGCCCGTCTCGCCCTGGATCAGGACCGTGCTGTTCATGGGTGCGACGAGCTCGAGGCTCTGGAACACCGTCTGCATCGTGCCGCTCTGGCCGATCACGTTGCCGAACCGATAGCGATCCCGGAGCTGGGCCCTGAGCTCGGCGTTCTCCTGGCGCAGGCGCGGCTCGTTGATGGCCGCCGCGAGCACGCGCGAGAGGTGGGCGAGCTGCACTGGCTTGATGAAGAAGTCCGCCGCGCCTCGCTTGATGGCGGCCACCGCTTCCTCGACTCCGCCGAATCCGGTCATCACGACCGCGACGATCTCGGGGTAGCGGGTGAGGGCGGCGTCCAGGATCTCCAGGCCGTCGGCGTCGGGCAGCTTGAGGTCGATCACCAGGCCGTCGTACGCAAATCCCTTGAGCCGATCCAGGGCGTCGGTGCCAGTCGGCGCCTGGGCGACGGAATAGCCTTCCTTCGTCAAATGTTCGGCAATGACTTCGCGCAAGTCGTCGTCGTCGTCGACGACCAGGATGCAGGGCTGCGGTCGTGAAGACATAGATGCCTGACCCGACGCCGTGCGGGCGCCTGGAAACTCGCCCAGTGGTTCAGGATAGGGCGATATTATAGCCACAGCTCGTCCTGGCCCCGCAAGGCTGCCCGGCTACACCCTCCGGCCTTCGTCGAGTGAGGCTCAAGTTTCCGCCCCTCAGGCCGATTCCTTGAATGCCGGTGAGCGGTCCACCGGGTGTCGAGCAATCGCCATGCCACAGACGGTGCCCCGACCCTTCAACGTCCTTGTCGTCGACGACGAACCAGACGTCCGCGACCTGCTCGTCGAGTACTTCGAGGAGCGCGGTCATCGCGTGGCGGCGGCGGCCGATGGCATCACGGCCAAGGCCGATCTCGAACGGGAGCGGTTCGACCTGGTCGTCACCGACCTGCAATTGCCCGGCGTGGACGGACTTGGGGTGCTGCAGGCCGCCAGGGCCGTCAACCCGTCGACGATCGTGATTGTCGTCACCGGCTATGCTTCGCTCGACACGGCCGTGCAGGCCGTCCGCCTTGGTGCCTACGACTACCTGACCAAGCCGTTCTCGCTCGGCCAGATCGACGTGATCGTCCGCCGCGTGAGTGAGCGCCAGGCGCTCGAGGCGGAAAACCGACAAGTCGGGCGGAAATTCGGGGACCGGGAGGCCGCGGAACATCCGGGATTGCTCGGACCCCGGCTCGAGGCAATCGAGCTGCGATTGGCACGGCTCGAGGACCTGCTCGGCAGAGTGCTCGTCGAGCGTCCGCGTTTCTAAGGGCCGGGGCCCTAGGGACGAATCCGCGTTCGTGGTTCGGACGCTCACCACGAGCGATCCGCCACCGTCGGACGGACGCACACCTGCGACGTATCGCCGACGTCGGTGTCGCCGGCACGACAGCAGTGAACGCACACCCGCCCCTTTCGCCTGGAATCGGCACTATCTCCTTGGAAGCTGAACCAGGGCAAGCTTCTTGCTCCATGCCTCGCTGACAGGCGCCGGGTCACCACCTCGCCGACGTCGGGAGCACCGAGTCCATGGGAGAGATCAACGATGCGTCGCTCACGGCCGCCCTCCGGCAGATGACGGCCGCACTGGCGCCCGCCTCGGAAGACCGACCGCTCCCCGAACGCCCCGGCGTGGGCACGCATCTGGTGATCTCCGCTGGCTCGGCTCCCCGGGACGCCGAACTCGGCCGGACAGGAGAACGGGTGGAGGAGCCGTGCGCCTAGGGTCACAGGTGGAGGAGCGGAGCCATCGGGATCGGCTCGTCTTGGAGCACGTCGGCCTGGTGAAGGCCCTGGCCCAGCGGCTGGCCCAGCGGCTGCCCACGCAGGTCGAGATGACCGATCTCGTGGGCGCTGGCGTGCTGGGACTGATCGATGCGGCATCGCGGTACAAGCCCGCGACGGGCGTGCCGTTCGATGCCTTCGCTCGGCGGCGCGTGCAGGGCGCGATGCTCGACGCGCTTCGCGATCTCGACTGGGCGCCCCGGTCGCTCCGCAAGATGCGGCGCGACCTGGATGGGGCCATCGCGCGGCTGCGACACCAGATGCAGCGCGAGCCCGCCGACGCCGAGATCGCCGGCGCGATGAATCTCTCCGAGACCGAGTACGACCACGTGCTCGATCAGATGAAATCGCTCGAGCTCGGAGCGCTCCGGCAGCTGGACGCCCCGACGGAGGAAGGCGCCTCGCTGATCGAGCTCGTCATCGATCCCGACGAGGGGCCGGAAACGTGCGTCCAGCGGTCCGAGCTGCGTGAGCACCTGGCCAGCGCGCTGTCGGAACTGCCAGACCGTGAGCGCCAGATCCTCGCGCTCTATTACGAAGAAGAGCTCACGATGGCCGAGATCGGTGCCGTCATCGGCGTCTGCGAGTCGCGTGTGTCGCAGCTCCGGTCGCTGGCCCTGTCGCGGCTGCGGGTGAGTCTGCATGAGTCGCTCAGCCTGCCAGTGAAGCGCTGAGGGGGAAGCTCAACTTCGACCGCATGCCCGGGCAGCTGAGCGCCGCCGGTGCCGGATTCTGGGTGAATTAAAGCCGTCCGGCGCGGCTGCCGATTCCCCTATTGGCCGGACCCATGCCGGGTTGGCCACAGAGGAGCGGGTGACGAAGATCCAGGGCGGGCGGCCCAACCCGGAGACGTCGGGGACCCAGCGCGTAGGCCAGGCGGGGGTCGATCGAGCGTCCCGGAGAGGCGGGGAGGCCGACACGGTGAGCGATTCGGCGGCGCTCTCGTCCGACGGCCAGCTGGCCGCCGAGGCGGCGGCGGCGGCCGTTGCGGCGCCCGACATCCGGCACGATGAGGTCGAGGCGGCCAGGAAGGCCCTCGAGGCCGGGCGGGTCGGCGCGGATGCGCGCGGGCTGGCAGACAAGATGATCGACAGCCTGCTCGGGCGCTGAGCCCGGCGGTCGGTCGATCGGGGCGGAGTGTCCTGGCGCGGAGTGTCGGCCAGGCGTCAATCGTCAATCGTCAATCGCCAATCCTCAATGATGAATGCGCCGAGCGACCCGCCGGCCCATCTCGCGGCAGCCAAGCGGCGTCGCGGCGCCGGCCAGGTCGGCGGTCCGTTCCCCCGCGACCAGGCTCGCCTCGATGGCCTGCTCGACCGCGTCCGCCTCGCGTTCCAGGCCGAAGCTGTACCTGAGCATCATCGCCACGGAGGCAATCGTGCCAAGGGGGTTGGCGCGGTCCTGGCCGGCGATGTCCGGCGCCGACCCGTGCACGGGCTCGAAGAGCCCGGGCCCGTCGCCAAGGCTCGCCGACGGCAGCAGGCCGATCGAGCCGGCAATCACGGCGGCTTCGTCCGACAGGATGTCGCCGAACAGGTTCTCGGTGACCACCACGTCGAAGCGTGAGGGATTGGTGACGAGCGCCATCGCACAGGAATCGACGTACATGTGTTCCAGGTTGACGTCGGGGTATTCACGCGCCACGTCGGTGACCACGGCGCGCCAGAGCTGCGAGGTCTCGAGGACGTTCGCCTTGTCCACGGAGGTCACCTGGCGGCGGCGCCGGCGCGCGGCGTCGAAGGCGACGCGGGCGATGCGCTCGACCTCCATGCGCGAGTAGCGCATGGTGTTGAACGCCTCGCCCCGCTCCAGGTCGATCTGGCGGGGCTCGCCGAAGTAGAGGCCGCCGGTGAGCTCCCGCACGATCAGCAGGTCGGCCCCCCGCGCGATCTCCGGCTTCAGCGGCGCCGCGCTCTCGAGGCCGGGCCAGATGCGCGTCGGCCGCAGGTTCGCGAAGACCCCCAGGCCCTTCCTGAGCGCGAGCAGGCCTCCCTCGGGCCGCTCCTTCGACGGCAGGTGATCGAACGCGGGATCCCCCACCGCGCCGAGCAGCGTCGCGGTGGCCGCGCGGCAGGCATCGAGCGTCTCGGGCGGCAGCGCGGGCCTGCCCGCACGAAGGGCCGCCCCGCCCATCAGCGTCGTCGTCTTCTCCACCGCGTGCCCGAAGCGTGCGGCGACCGCGTCCAGCACGTCGCAGGCCGCCGCGACCACTTCCGGCCCGACACCGTCGCCGGGGATGAGAACTACCCGAAGCTGCATTGACGATTGATCATCATTGACGATTGACGATTGGGGATTGGAGATCGCAGAGGTCGTCGACGCGACGCTCTTCAATCATCAATCGTCAATCATCAATGATCAATGGTCTAAACCCCGTGTCCGTAACCGATCTCCTCGGTGCCGGTGCCGTGGCGGTGGCCGAGGGAGGAGGCCGGCGCGTCGGGCGCGGTGCGCAGCTCGGTGATCATCTGGGCCAGCTCCGCGTCCGAGACGCTCTTCTGCTGGTCGGCGAGGGCCACCATGCGCCGGTAGAGCCGATCGAGCTCCAGGCGGGAGAGCTCGAGGCCGAGGTGCTGCACGCGGTGCAGCACGGCGTGGCGGCCCGAGTGCTTGCCCAGGATCAGCGTGGTCGCCGGCACGCCGACGTCTTCCGGCCGCATGATCTCGTAGGTCCGGCGGTCCTTCAGCATGCCGTCCTGGTGGATGCCGGCCTCGTGCGCGAAGGCATTGCGCCCGACGATGGCCTTGTTCGCCTGGACGGGCTCGCCGGTGAGCGCGGTCAGCAGCTGGCTCGTCACGTAGATCTTCTCGGTGACCACGCCGGTCTCGTAGGGCAGCCGGTCGGCGCGCACGCGCGTGGCCATCACGATCTCCTCGAGCGACGCGTTGCCCGCACGCTCGCCGATCCCGTTGATCGTGCACTCGACCTGCCGTGCCCCCGCCCGCAGCGCCGCCAGCGTGTTGGCCACGGCCAGCCCGAGATCGTCGTGGCAGTGCGCGCTGAAGATCGCCTTGTCGGCATTGGGGACGCGGGTGAGGATGGTGTGGAAGAACTCGTGGATCTCGTCGGGCGTGGAGTAGCCGACCGTGTCAGGCAGGTTCACCGTGGTGGCGCCTGCCTTGATAACGCCCTCGACCACCCCGCACAGGAAATCCATGTCGCTGCGCGTCGCGTCCTCGGCCGAGAACTGCACGTCGTCGGTGTAGTGCCGTGCCTGCCGGATGGCCGCGATGGCGGCCTCGCGGCACTGCTCGCGGGTGATGTGGAGCTTGCGGTCGAGGTGCAGATCCGAGGTGGCGATGAAGGTGTGGATGCGGCGGCGCACGGCGGGCGTCAGGGCCTCGCCGGCCCGCTCGATGTCGTCGGGGCGACAGCGGGCGAGGGCCGCAATCACCGGGCGCTTGAGATCGGTCGACACCACGCGCACGGATTCCGCGTCCGCGTCGGAGGCAATCGGGAACCCCGCCTCGATCACGTCCACGCCGAGCTCGTCGAGGTGGCGGGCCAGCTGCAGCTTCTCGGGCACGCGCAACGAGAAGCCGGGAGCCTGTTCGCCGTCGCGCAGGGTCGTGTCGAAGATGATGACGCGGTCTGCCATGGGGCCTCCATCTCCGATTCTCAGCCCGGCGAAACATCTAGTCAAATCTATATTTCTTACGCTTTAATAATGTCGTATTATACTGGCGCTCACGGGTCCAGGCCGCGCACAACCGCGAGGGAGGCATGGAACTCTCGGAATTGCAGGTGTTTCTGACGGTCGCCGCCGAGCGCAGCTTCTCGCGCGCCGCGGCCAAGCTCCACCGCACCCAGCCCGCGGTGAGCCAGGCCATCCGGCGGCTCGAGGAGGAGATCGGCGAGCGGCTGTTCGACCGCTCGTCGAAGCAGGGGGCGCTCACCGAGGCCGGCCGCGTCCTCCGGGAGTACGCCCATCGCCTCATGCGCCTCAGCGAGGAGGCCGAGACCGCCGTGCGCGAGCTGCGCGACCTGCGGCGCGGCCGCGTCCTGATCGGATCCAACGAGGGCGCCGTCCATGCCCTCCTGCCGGTGATCGGGCGCTTCCGGCAGCACCATCCCGAGATCCAGGTGGACGTCCGCCGCGTGCCCTCACGGCAGGTCGGCGTGGAGGTCGCGCAGGGCAGCCTCGACTTCGGCGTCGTCACGTTCCAGCCGGCCGAGCGCGGGCTGCTGACGCTGAACCTCGGACCCGACGACCTGGTCATGCTGGTGCACCCGCAGCATCCGCTGGCCGGCCGCAAGGACGTGTCGATGGCCGAGTTCGGCCGCGAGACGGTGATCGCGCACAACGACCCGTCGCCGGCGCGGGAACGCGTCCTGCGGACCTTCGAGCAGAAGCACGCCCCGATCAACATCCAGATCGCGCTCCCGAGTCTCGAGGCCATCAAGCGCGCCGTCGAGATGAAGATGGGCGTGGCCCTGCTGCCGCGCCGCTGCGCCCTGAGCGAGATCTCGCGCGGGCAGCTTGCCGCGGTCAAGGTGCCGCAGGTCCGCCTGTCGCGCCAGCTGCGGCTGGTCTACCGCCGCGCCGGCGAGCTCTCGCATGCCGCCCAGGCGTTCCTCGCCGTGGCGAAGAGCGAGCACGCAGCGCCGGCGTCGTAAGGCCGAACTTCGTCTGCGACGTCGTAGGGCCGAACTTCAGTTCGGCCAGACACGTAGCAGCAGACGATCGCGTCAGGAGTCACCCCCATGGACGTTCTCCGTCAGGATCTGCGGTTCGCCCTCAAGCTGCTGCGCAGGGATCGGGCCTACGCGGCCGCGGTCACGCTGACGCTGGCGCTCTGCCTGGGCGCCAATGCCGCCATCTTCGCCGTCGTCCAGTCCGTCCTGCTCCGCCCGCTGCCCTTCCCGGACGCGGACCGCATCGTCACGATGTACGAGTCGTTCCCGGGTGCGGGGGTCGAGCGGGCCGGCCAGTCGATCCCGAACTGGAACGACCACCGGGGGATGACGGGCGTTTTCGAGTCGGTCGCGCTCTACCAGAACAACGGCTTCCGCGTGGGTCAGGGCCCGTCGGCGGAAGGCGTCGCGGCGATGACGGTGACGCCCTCGTTCTTCCGCGTCCTGCGCACGACCGCCTTCCGCGGCCGGCTGTTCACCGACCAGGACGGCGACGCCGGCCACGAGCACGTGGCCATCCTGTCGTACGGCTTCGCGGCCCGTCAGCCCAGGGGACTCGATCGCGTCGTGGGGACGACGCTCCGGCTGAACAACGAGCTGTACACGGTGGTGGGCGTCCTGCCGGACGGGTTCGTGTTCCTCGACCCCGATCGCCAGGTGTGGACGCCGACCGCGTTCACGCCCCAGGACCGGGCGGAGGACAACCGCTGGAGCCAGAACCACGACGAGGTCGGCCGCCTGGCGCCCGGGGTCACCGTGGCGCAGGCGCGGGCGCGGCTGGCGGCCTTCGACGCCGGTCTCGTAGAGCGTGCCGGGCCCCTGAAGCAGGAGCTCATCAACGTCGGTTACGGCGGCAATGTCGTGTCGCTCCAGGATGACGTGGTCCGGAACGTGCGCGCGGCGCTGACGCTGCTCTGGGGAGGCGTCCTGTTCGTCCTGCTCATCGCCGGCGTCAATCTCGCGAACCTCGCGCTCGTGCGCGCCAGCGGCCGGGCGCGGGAGCTGGCCACGCGGCAGGCGCTCGGCGCCGGGGGCGCGCGCGTCGCCCGGCAACTCGTCACCGAGACGCTCGTCCTGACCGTGGCGGGGGGCGCGCTGGGGATCGTGCTCGGGATGTGGTGCGTCGATGCCCTGAAGCACGTGGGCCTCTCGGACATCCCGCGCGCGTACGAGATTCACCTCAACGCAGCCGTCGTGGCCTTCACCCTCGGCCTGGCGACCGCGCTCGGGATCGTCGTCGGAGCGGTGCCGGCGCTGCACCTGCGGACCGCGAACGTCAGCAGCGCCCTGCGCGACGAGGGCCGGAGCGGCACGGCGGGCCGGGCGGCCCGTCACACCCGACGCGCGCTGGTCGTCGCCCAGGTCGCGCTGGCGTTCGTGCTGCTGGCGGGGGCGGGCCTGCTGCTGGCGAGCTTCCGGCAGGTGCTCGACGTCAACCCGGGCTTCATCGCCGCCGGCGTCTGGACCGGCCGCGTGAGCCCGCTCCAGGCGCAGTACCCCGACGATGCCGCGCTCAGGACCTACACGGGCCGGGTCCTGGAGCAGCTTCGTGCGGTCCCGGGCGTCCGCTCGGCCGGGGTATCGAGTTTCCTGCCCTTCGGCTGGGACGGATCCAGCACGGTGATCATCCCCGAGGGGCACGAGCGTGCGCCCGGGGAATCGGTCGTGTCGCCCAACCAGCTCTACGTCACGCCCGGGTACCTCGAGACGTTGCGCGTGCCCCTCCGGCGGGGCCGCCTGTTCACCGCCGGCGACGACGACCGCGCGACGCCGGTCGTCATTCTCGACGAGCAGCTCGCGAAGCGATTCTGGCCCGACGCGGATCCCATCGGCCACCGCGTCTACCAACCCCTGCGGGCCGAGGACGTCCTGAAGCCCGGGCCGAACGTCGTGTTCCGCCAGGTGGTCGGAGTGGTGGGGAACGTGAAGCTGAAGGGCCTCGTCGACGGTGAGGGAGCCCGGTCCGGGTCGTTCTACGTCCCGTTCGCGCAGTCGCCTTCCCGCAACATCGGCATCGCCGTGCGCACGGCGGGCACGCCTGCGGACCTGACCAACGCGATCCAGCACGCGGTGACGTCGGTCGACCCGGAGCTGAAGCCGTTCGACGTGTTCACGCTGTCGGAGCGCATCGACCGGTCGCTGAATCAGCGCCGCACGCCGATGCTGCTCTCGCTGGCCTTCGGCCTGATCGCGCTGCTGCTGGCCTCGGTCGGCATCTACGGCGTGCTCGCGTACCAGGTGGCGCAGCGCACGCGTGAAATCGGCGTCCGTCTGGCGCTCGGCAGCGACCCCGCGGGCATCATGCGGCTGATCCTGCGCGAGGGGGCCGCCCTCGTGGGCATCGGTCTGGCGGCGGGCATCCTCGGGGCGGTGCTCCTGCGCCAGGTGATCGCGTCGCAGCTGTACGGGGTCGGCGCGTTCGATCCCGTCGTGCTGCTCGGTGTGATCGTCGTCCTGGCGGGCGCGGCGCTCGTGGCCTGCATTGGCCCGGCGCGCCGGGCCGCGAAGGTGAGCCCGGTGTCGGCGTTGACGTCAGCCTGACCCCGGAGCGCGACGCACGTGACGCGATGTATGTAGCGCAGACCTTTAGGTCTGCCCGCGCGGGTGCTGGCAGGCCTGAAGGCCTGCGCTACACGAGCCCGCGCGACACCCGGACGCGCGATGCATGTAGCGCAGACCTTTAGGTCTGCCCGCGTGTGTTGGCAGGCCTGAAGGCCTGCGCTACAGAATCGCAGCTCAGCGCCAGTGGCAGTAGGGAAGGCGGTCGGCCAGCTGGCGAACCTGGTCGAAATCGGCCAGCAGCAGGCCGGTGCCGTCCCAGAGCCCTTCGACCAGCGCCTCGTGCGCCGGCTGCGGCATCCCGGCGCGCACGATCACCTCGCCGGCCGCCACCGTGAGCCCGGCGACGTCCACGTCGAGCTCCAGCGTCGGGTCACGTTCGACGCTGGCCATCAGCTGCTCGATCTGGTCGTGCGACACGGTCAGGCACGGCAGGCCCAGCGACGTGCTGTTGCCGAAGAAGATCTCCGAGAAGCCCTCGCCGACGACGGCCTGGATGCCCCAGCGCTGGATGGCCTGCGGCGCGTGCTCCCGCGAGCTGCCGCAGCCGAAGTTCCGGTTCACCAGCAGGACGCGGGCCGTCTGGTACTGCGGCTGGTTGAACGGGTGAGCCGGATCGGACCGGTCGTCGGCGAAGACGTGCTGCTCGAGCCCCGCGAACGAGACCGCCTTCAGGTATCGCGCCGGGATGATCCGGTCGGTATCGATGTCGTGGCCGCGCATGGGCAGGGCGCGTCCGTGGACGTGGGTGACTCGAACGGGGCCGCTCATGCGGGCACCTCCGTCCGGGCCAGTTGACGCCTGACGTCGACGACCTCGCCCGCCAGGGCCGCGGCGGCGACCATCGCCGGTGACATCAGCAGCGTGCGTCCGGTGGGGCTGCCCTGGCGGCCCTTGAAGTTGCGGTTCGACGAGCTGGCGCACACCTGGCGCCCTTCCAGCCGGTCGGGGTTCATGGCGAGGCACATCGAGCAGCCCGCGCCGCGCCACTCGAAGCCGGCCTCCTGGAAGATCTCGTGGAGTCCCTCGCGCTCGGCGGCCGCGCGCACGCCCTCCGATCCCGGGACGATGAGCCCCCGCACGTGCGGGGCGATCCGGTGCCCGCGCACGACGCGGGCCGCTTCGCGCAGGTCCGAGATCCGCGAGTTCGTGCAGGACCCGATGAAGGCCACGTCGATCCGCGTGCCCGCGATCCGATTGCCGGCGGCGAACCCCATGAACTCCAGCGCGTCGACGACGCCCTGACGGTCGCTCTCGTCCACCGCCCGCGGATCGGGCAGCGCGCCCGAGACGCCGACCGACTGCCCGGGGTTGATGCCCCAGGTGACCGTCGGCTCGAGGGCGGCGCCGTCCAGCACCACGCGATCGTCGTACGCCGCGTCCGGATCCGACGCCACCGACGCCCAGTAGCGCCGCGCGGCGTCCCAGCGTTCGGGCGGCGGCGCGAACGGCCGGCCGTCGAGGTAGGCGAACGTGGTTTCGTCCGGGTTGACGTAGCCGGCCCGCGCCGCCCCTTCGATGGACATGTTGCAGATCGTCAGGCGCTCGTCCATCGACATCCGCTCGACCACCGGCCCGCCGTACTCGTAGGCGTACCCGGCGCCGCCCTTGACGCCGAGGCGGCGGATGATCTCGAGGATGACGTCCTTGGCGTAGACGCCCGGCGCGAGCTGCCCGGTCACGTCGATGCGACGCACCTTCAGCGGGTCGAGGGCCAGGCACTGGCTGGCAAGGACGTCGCGCACCTGCGAGGTGCCGATGCCGAACGCCACGGCCCCGAACGCGCCGTGCGTGGACGTGTGGCTGTCGCCGCACGCGATGGTCATGCCGGGCTGCGTCAGGCCCAGCTCCGGCCCGATCACGTGCACGATGCCCTGGCTCGCGCTGCCGATGTTGTAGAGCGGGATCCCGTGCTCGGCGCAGTTGCGCTCGAGCGCCGAGATCATCGCCTCGGCCATCGTGTCGAGGAACGGGCGCTGGCGGACCGTCGTCGGGACGATGTGGTCAACCGTCGCGAACGTGCGGGAAGGGAACGCCACCGTCCAGCCGCGGCTCCGCAGCATGTCGAACGCCTGCGGGCTGGTCACCTCGTGCACCAGATGCAGGCCGACGAAGAGCTGCGTCTGACCGGTGGGCAGCCGGCGGACCGCATGCGCGTCCCAGACCTTCTGGAGGAGTGTCTGACCCATATAAGAAGAGTTTATCAGTAGGCTGGTGTGTATTTGAAATACTTACGCTGAGCCACGCGGCCGCTTATGCCTTTCAATCGTCAATCGTCAATCATCAATCATCAATGCTCAATGCGCCGCGGGCCACCCGATCTCGGCGAGGATCGTGTCGCCGATGGTCGGGTTCAGCGGCCGGAACCCCGCGTCCGCCAGCCGCGGCGCGGCCAGGCCTGTCGGAACGCGCTGCTGCAGCACCCGCACCTCCGGCACGTAGCGCGCGGCCTCGGCCGGCACCGCCGCCGTCTCGCCGGCGCGCCGGATGGTCGCGTCCACCAGGCCTGCGATGGCGTCGTCACTGAGCGCAAAATAGGCCGCGCCCAGCAGGTCGTCGAGGCCGACGAGCAGACCGTCCACCGACGGCGTGACGGCGTCGGTCGGCACCCGGTCCTGCATGAGCCGCCACGCGGCGAGGACGCCCGGTGTCAGCACGCACACCACCCGCCGCGTCGCCGAAGCCACGGCGGTGCGCAGGACGTCCGCGTTGACGTCCGGCTGGTCGGCGGCCGCCACCGTGGGGAGCGCGACGACCGTGCGCGCGCGGCTGCCTCGCGCGTCGAGCGACGCGAGCAGGTCCGGCAGCGCGTGCAGCCCGACGTGCAGCACGCCGTCGGCCTGTTCGAGCGCCTGCTGGTCGGGGACGGCCGTCGGCCCCCAGGCCGAGTGCGGGGGCCCCACTCGCACGTCCTCGGCGGTGGGAAACACGTGGACCAGGTGGCCGCCGGTGCTCAGCATCGCCGCGAGCTGCTCGAGGACGAAGCCCGCGCGACCGGTGAGGACGAGGCGCATCCGCCGGCCGCGGCCGATGGCCGCGTGCCGCGCCAGGTCGGTGGCAATCCGGCGGTGGCGGAAGGCAAAGGTCCGCTCGATCTGGCGCTGGGCGAGGGGCGCGGCCAGCGCGCCGAGCGGCCCGAGCGGCAGCGTGTAGTCCACGTGATCGATGAGCAGCGCCCGGCCGTCCCCGGTCGGCTCGACCCGATGCGTGTGCACCCAGTGCTTGAAGGGCCCGGCCACCTGCACGTCCTGGAACTGGACGCCTTCCACGAAGCCGCGATGCAGCGCTTCCCATCTGATCGTCAACGGCCCGCGGGTGATCTGCATCCGCAGCCGGCCGCCATCCGCGATGCCGCCGTGCCGCGACAGCACCCGCAGGTGCTCCCACGGCGGAATGAGGCGCTCGAACGCGCCCGGGCGGGTGTGCCACGCGAACAGGGTCTGGGGGGCGACGTCGATGGCGCTGTGCTTCTCGTAGATGGGCACGGGTCGGTCAGTCCAGAGTGAAGGCCCCTTGCACGAACATGGTTGTGGATTCGGCCCTCCCGGTGCAACTGACCCAGCCGCATTCCGGAGCAGATCGCGGATCCGCGGGGGAGGCGCTCGCACGTCGAGGGATAGCCGAGCCGGAGGGGATCGTACCCGAGGCTGGCCGGTACGCTATCCTACGTATGGGCCCTCCGGCCGGAGGGACCCACTCAAGGAGCAAACAAGGCTGTGTATCCGGAATATTTCGTCGCCCCCATGCGGGAAGAGCTGACCACCCTTGGTGTCGAGGAGCTGCGGACGCCCGAGGCGGTGGACGCGGCGCTGTCGCGCAAGGGAACGGTGATGGTGGTCGTGAACTCCGTCTGCGGTTGCGCCGCCGGCAAGGCCCGCCCGGGCGTGGCGCTGGCCCTGCGGCACGACACCGTGCCGGATCACGTGACGACCGTGTTCGCCGGCGCCGACGTCGAGGCGACCGATCGCGCCCGCGGCTACTTCACCGGCTATCCGCCGTCGTCCCCCTCGGTGGCGCTGCTGCGCGACGGGCAGCTCGTCTACATGATGGAACGGCGCCAGATCGAGGGGCAGATGGCCGACGCCATTGCGCGGCAGCTGATGGCCGCCTTCGACCAGTACTGCGCACCGGCGGGCGACCGGGCCTGAGCCGGTGGCCACGGCGCGGGGCGGCCCCACGCCCGTCGACCGGTTCGATCGGCCGCTGACGAGCCTCCGGCTCTCGGTGACCGATCGCTGCAATCTCCGCTGCCAGGTACTGCATGCCGGAGGCGGAGTACTCGTGGCTGCCGAAGGCGGACGTCCTGGACTTCGAGGAGATCGTCCGCCTGGCGGGGGTGTTCGCCGGCCTGGGCGTGCGCCGGCTGCGCCTGACCGGCGGCGAGCCGCTGCTCCGCCGCGACGTCCCGTCGCTCGTCGGCATGCTGGCCGGCCTGGACGGCATCGACGACCTGGCGCTCACCACCAACGGCGTGCTGCTGGCCGAGCAGGCGGACGCCCTGCGGACGGCGGGCCTGCACCGGATCACGGTCAGCCTCGACACCCTCGACCCCGGCACGTTCCTCGCCCTGACCCGCAGCCGCGAGTTCGCCCGCGTCCGGGAAGGGCTCGACGCGGCCGCGCGCGTGTTCCCCGGCTTCAAGATCGACACGGTCGTCCTGCGCGGCGTCAACGACGGGGAAGTGCCGGCGCTGGTGGACGAGGCGCGGCGCCTCGGCGCCGAGATCCGCTTCATCGAGTACATGGACGTCGGCGGCGCGACCCTCTGGACGCGCGAGCAGGTCGTCTCGCGCCGCGAGATCCTGCAGGCGCTCGAGGCGCGCTACGGTGCGGTCGAGTCGCTCCCGCGCACCGACCGCGCGCCGGCCGAGCGCTTCCGCCTGCCGTCCGGGCAAATCGTCGGCATCATCGCCTCGACCACCGAGCCGTTCTGCGGCACGTGCGACCGCAGCCGGCTGACGGCCGACGGCATGTGGTATCTCTGCCTCTACGCGCCGGCCGGCGTGGATCTGCGCGCCGCGCTCCGCGCCGGCACCGATGACGAGCGGCTGGCGGAGATCGTCCGCGCGACGTGGCAGGCGCGGGCGGATCGGGGGGCGGAGGATCGCCTGGCCTCGCGCGACCGTGTCGCCCTCGTCCCGCTCACCAGCCTGCGCCGCGATCCTCACCTCGAAATGCACACGAGGGGCGGGTAGGAATCGACAATTGAGGATTGACGATTGACGATTGATTGATCAGCGCTGCCGTGCGGCCCACTCGGCCAGCGTCAGCGGCGTGAAGCCGAACTCGCGCTCGAGCGCGGGGATGTCGGCGTCGTAGCCCACCCGGTCGAACCACTCCAGCATCGTCGCGAGGTCGTCGCTGTTCTTCCGGACGTCCTCGATTGGCACCTGCACGAAGTTGATCGTCCGCCCGCGCGCCTTCGAGAGCACGGCGGCCGCCGCGGGCATGGTCGCCGCATCGCCTGCGATGTCGATCTCGCGGCCCCGGAACCGATCGGCATCGATGAACAGAGGCGCGGTGAACCGGCCGATGTCGCTGACCGCGATCATCTGGAGCGAGGTCTTCGGATCGAGCGCGGCGTAGAGGGTGTCGCCGGTGAGAAAGCCGGGAGAGAGCAGGTTCTCCATGAAGAAGACCGGGCGCTCGATCGCGTAGGAGGGGAACCCCAGGCTGCGGACCGTGTCTTCGACGCGCGCCTTGTTGTCGAAATGGGGGATCCCGGTGTGCCGGTCGGCGGACGCGACCGACGCGTAGACGAAGTGCTGCACGCCGGCTTCGCGGGCGAGCCTGGCGAAGCGGTGCCCCTGGGCCTCTTCCTTCTCGACGCCCGCCTCCCAGGTGTTCTGCACGGCAAACGTGCCCCAGGCGCCCTCCAGCGCACGCGTCACCGAGTCGGCATCGTCCAGATCGCCCTCGACGATGGCGACGCCGGCGGCGGCGAGCGCCCGGGCGGCGTCGCTGTCGGGCCTGCGGGTCATCGCTCTCAGCGCGAAGCCGGAGCCTGTCAGCGCACGGATCAGGGAGCCCCCCTGATGCCCGGTGGCGCCGGTGACGAGGATCGTGCGAGCGTCGGTCATGACGGGGTTCTCCTTCGCAGGTCGTCAATTCCCAATCCCCAACTCCCATCTCCCACGTCTGTCCACCGGAGTCGCTTGGCCTTCTGTTCCTTGGGAGTTGGAAGTTGGAAATTGGAAGTTGAGGCTAGATGACGCGCAGTCTGTGCCCGGGCAGGTACGGGTGGCTGGCCACCTGGCCGGCGAATGCGCCGGCCCAGCGACCCGGGACGTGGGCGCCGCAGCCGGGGCAGTTCCCGGCAGCCGTGAGCCGGTAGTCGCGAATGTGGTAGCCGAGGCGGCGAACGACCGTCTCGCCGCAGGCGCCACAACGCGTGTCCTCGAGCGAGCCGACGCGGCCGGGGCGGTTGCCGGCATACACGTACCGCAGGCCGTTCCGGCGCGCGATGTCGGCGGCAACGAGCAGGTCCTCGTCCGTCGTGCCGCGGTGGTCGGTCATCCGGTAGTCCTGGTGGAACGCCGTGACGTGCCACGGGATGTCCGGCGACACGCCGGCCACGAAGCTCGTCAACCGGTCGATCTCGTCGGCGCCGTCGTTGAAGCCCGGGATGAGGAGCGTCACGATCTCGAGCCAGACCCCGAGGGCGTGCAGGCGCCGAATCGTGTCGAGGATTGGCGCCAGCCGGCCGCCGAGCTGCCGGTAGTGCCGGTCGTCGAACGACTTCAGGTCCACCTTGTAGAAATCCAGGTGCGGCCGCAGGTAGTCCAGCACCTGGGGCGTTGCGTTGCCGTTCGAGACGAACGCCGTCTTCAGGTGTGCCGCGTGCGCCTCCCGGAAGATCGCAACGGCCCATTCGGCCGTGATGAGCGGCTCGTTGTACGTCGAGACGAGGACCGACGCGCCTTCGTCGAGCGCGGCCTGGACGAGCCCGCCCGGCGAGGCCGACAGCGGCGAGGCAACCGCGGCCGGGTCGCGCAGCGCCTGCGAGGTCACCCAGTTCTGGCAGTAGCTGCAGTGCAGATCGCAGCCCAGCATGCCGAAGCTGTAGGCCAGGGCGCCGGGCATGGCGTGGAAGAACGGCTTCTTCTCGATGGGATCGCACTGGACGCCGCCCACGTACCCCCAGGGCGCGTAGAGCGTGCCGCCACGGTTGAAGCGGACCTTGCACACGCCGGATGCGCCGTCGGGAATCGGGCACGCGTGCCCGCACGCCACGCAGCGCAGCCGGCGCTCGTCGATGCGCTCGACGAGCTCGGCAGGCCGCACGGACGATTCGAGCACGTCGCGAAGGGCCACCCCTCCATTGTGGCACGACCCGATGCGGATTGAATCACGGAGGGTCCGCGCGCACGGCTCTCAGCAGCCGGCGCCGGAAGAAGGCCACCAGCACCAGGCTGGAGACGACGAACACGAGCCAGTCGCCCCAGGCGGAGATGCCGAAGCCTAGCAGCCGGCTCAGACCGGTGAAGAGCGCGCCGACGCCGAGGAAAACCAGATAGAACCCGCCCGACGTCAGTTCGAGTCCCGCGAGAGCCAGGCCCAGAAGGACCCAGAGCCACCAGGCCATGGGGGGAGTCTACAGCCGCTCCTCTATACTTGTGCCGATGGCACGCATTCTGGTCACCAATGACGATGGCGTCCAGTCGCCCGGCATTCACGCGCTGGCCGAGGCGCTGCGCCCGATGGGCGACGTGCTGATCGTGGCCCCCCACGCCGAATCGAGCGCCATCGGGCACGCCCTCACGCTCCGCCGCCCGCTGCGCCTCGACCAGTACGGCGATGGCGTCTACGCGGTGGACGGCACGCCGACCGATTGCGTCAACCTGGCGCTGCAGGTCCTGCTCGACGGCACGGCCCCGGCGCTGGTGGCCTCGGGCATCAACAAGGGGTACAACCTCGGCGACGACGTGACGTACTCGGGCACGGTGTCGGGAGCGCTCGAGGCGGCGCTGCTCGGCATTCCCGCCATCGCGGTCTCGCTGGGCGAGTGGACCGAGGCAAGCGACTTCCGGCCGGCCGCCGGCGCGGCGGCGATGGCCGCGCGCGCCCTGCTGGCGCACCCGCTGCCCTGGCGCACGTTCCTGAACGTGAACGTGCCGCCCGGCGTGCCGCGCGGCGCGCGCGTCACGGTGCAGGGCCGCCGGAATCACCAGACCGCGATCACCGCGCGCGTGGATCCCCGCGGGCGCAGCTACTACTGGATTGACGAAGCGCAGCTGGAGTGGCACGCGCACGACCGCTCCGACTACGTGGCCGTGCGCGACGGCTTCGTCTCGATCACGCCGCTCCAGCCGGACTTGACCGCCCACGCCGAGATCGACCGCCTCGCCGACGCCCTCGCCCTCCAGGTCTAGTGTCCCGCCGGAGCCAGTGCGGACTTCGGAATGCGGAATACGGAATGACTGCGCATTCCGCATTCCGCATTCCGCACTGTTCGGGCCTTGACGAACGACAGCAGCGCGTGGCATATATGGCGCACACATATATGACGCCGCACCTGCCCGTCGACCCGGAAGTCAAGAAGGGCAGCGCCGCGCTGCTGGTCCTGGCCCTCCTCGAGGAGCGGGCCCGGCACGGCTACGAGATCAGCAAGCTGATCGAGGCCCGCTCCGACGGCGCCCTGAGCTTCCACGTCGCGTCCCTCTATCCCATGCTGTACCGCCTCGAACGCCGCGGCCTCATCGAGGGACGCTGGGTCGAGAAGGCCGGGCAGCGGCGCCGCCGGTACTACCGCCTGACCGGCCCGGGCCGCACCGTCCTGGCCCGCCAGCGGAGCGTCTGGCAGGACTTCCTGCGGGCCCTCGACCGCGTGGCCCGAATCACCCCTGCATGACGCCATGGACTGGACTCGACTCGTCCGCGAGCGCCTCCGGACGCTGACCGGCAACCCGGCGGACGACCGCGCCATCGTCGAGGAGCTGGCGCAGCACCTCGCCCAGCGGTTCGACGAGCGATTGGCCGCGATCGGTGCCCGGGATGCCCTGACGGAGACCCTCGCCGAACTGGGCGACCCGGAGCGGCTGGCGGACCAGCTGCGGCGTGCGCGGACGCCTCCCCGTCCTGCGATCGCCCCGCCCCCGGCCCTGGAGGCCCACATGTGGACTGACCTCGGACAGGACCTGCGCTTTGCCGTCCGGCTGCTGATGCGCAGCCCCGGCTTCGCGGCCGCGGCCATCCTCACGGTGGCCATTGGCATCGGGGCCACGCTCGCCGTGTTCAGCGTGGTCGACGCCGTGCTCCTGCGGCCGCTGCCGTACCCGGACGCGTCCAGGCTCGTCGCCGTCTGGGAGACGGATCGCGACAGCGGTACCGTGCGCGAGCCGGCCTCGCTCCCGGATCTGATCGATTTCGACCGTCAGGCGCGTCGTCTCGATGCCATGGGCGGCCTCGTGGCCGATGAGCTCACCCTCACGCGGGGAGCCGGGGAGCCGTCGCGCCTGGCCGCCCTCTACGTGACCGGCGATCTCCTGCCGCTGCTCGGAGCCCGCGTGGTCGTCGGACGCCTGTTCTCTCCCGGGGAGTACGCATCGACCTCGAGCGACCGCATCCTCATCAGCGATCGGCTGTGGGCGCGGCTCTTCGACCGCGACCCCGCCGCCATCGGGCAGACGCTGCGACTGGACGACCAGCCGCGCACGATTGTCGGCGTGCTCGGCGACACCGCCGACACTGGCGTCCTGCAGTGGCTCCTGGCGGCGGACTACTCGCGAGGCTTTGCCGATCGCGACGCGCGGACGCGCGTGGACCTGTGGACGCCGCTGCCGCGGGATCCGGAGCGCCTGCCGCGCGAGACCCACCCGGTCCTGGTCCTCGGGCGACTGGCGCCCGGCAGTTCGCTTCAGGCGGCCTCCGAGGAGATGACGGCCGTGACCGCGCGGCTCGAGGCGGCGTACCCGGAGAACAAGGCGCGTGGCGCCCACCTGGAGCCGTTCACGCGCGTCGTGCTCGGCCCGGTGCGGCCCGCGCTCTGGGTGCTGCTCGTGGCCGTCGGGCTCATGCTGCTCGTCGCGTGCGCCAACGTGGCCAACCTGGTGCTCGTGAAGGGGACCGGCCGCGGGCGCGAAGTCGCGATTCGGACGGCCCTCGGGGCGGCCGGACGCCGGCTGACACGGCAGTTCGTGGTGGAGAACGCCGTCCTCGCCGTCGCGGCGGCTGTCGTCGGTCTCGCGGTCGCGGTGGGGATCGTGCGCCTGCTGGTGGCGCTGGCGCCGGCTGACGTGCCGCGGCTTGCCACGGTGGCGCTGGACCGACGGGCGCTGCTGCTCGGACTGGGGGCCACGGCCGTCATCGCGCTGGTGTTCGGGCTGGTGCCGGTGTGGCAGTCGCGGCACCTGGATCTCACCCGGGCGCTTGCCGCTGACGGAGGGCGCGCCGTCTCGGCGGGGACGAGCCGCGGACGCCTCCGGTCGCTGCTGGTCGTGGCCGAAGTGGCCCTCGCCGTCGTGCTGGCCACCGGTGCCGGCCTGATGGTGCGGAGCCTGGCGCGGCTGCAGCGCGTCGATCCGGGATTCCAGGCGGCCGGCCTGCTGAAGGTGGAGTTCCAGCTTCCGCCGAGCCGCTACCCGGCCGACCTGCGGAAGTACCCCCACTTCGTCGAGATGCAGCGCTTCAACGAGCAGGTGTCCGCGGGGATCGCCGGCCTGCCGGGCGTCCAGGCCGTGGCCCTGGCCGGCAACCACCCGCTGGACGCCGGCTTCACGAACTCCTTCACGGTCGTCGGTCGCGAAGCCGAGGCGCGTCACTGGCCCGAGATCTCGGTCCGGCGCGTGTCCGCGAGCTACTTCTCGACGGTTGGCGTTCCCCTGGTGCGAGGACGCCTCATCCGGGACGGAGACGACGACATGGCCGCTCCCGTGGTGCTCGTGAACGAAGCCGCCGCGCGGCGGTTCTTCGAGCACCGGAACCCGGTGGGCCAGCAGATTCGCTTCTGGGGCGCCGCCCGCACGGTCGTCGGCATCGTCGGCAACGAACGCTTCCACGGGCTGACCGAAGCGCCGCCTCCCGCCGTGTACGCGCCGCTGGCACAATCGCCGTCGGTTGGCGGCGGGGAAGTGCTCCTCGTCAAGTCGGCACAACCGCTCGCGATTGCGGGCGCGGTCGAGGCCGGCATCCGCCGTGTCGATCCGGGCCTGGCCGTCTTCGGCGTCGAGCCGCTGTCGATCACGCTCGCCGAGTCGATGGGCCAGCGACGCTTCGTCATGCTGCTGCTGGCCACGTTTGCGGTGGTCGCGCTGGCGCTGGCGGCCATCGGGCTCGAAGGCGTTCTGAGCTACGACGTGGCAGAGCGCCGCCGCGAAATCGGCATCCGCCTGGCGCTGGGCGGCCTCCCCGCGCGCGTCGTCCGGCTCGTCATGGCGCGGGCCCTGGCGCTCACCGTCGCCGGTGCGGCCGTCGGCACGGTCGCGGCGCTCGGGCTCACGCGCCTGCTGCGGTCGTTGCTGTTCGAGGTGGCGCCGACCGACGTGCCGACGTTTGCCGGCGCCGTGCTGGTGCTCGTCGTGGTCGCGCTGGCGGTCAGCTACGTGCCCGCGCGCCGGGCGGTCCAGACGGATCCGGCGGTCTGTACTCAGAGAGGAGTAGGGGAGCCAAACGGCCGTTTGGCGCTCCTGGCCCGGGTGGTGTAGGATCGACAGTCTGTCGGGGCGTGGCTCAGCCTGGTAGAGCACTCGGTTCGGGACCGAGGGGTCGGAGGTTCGAATCCTCTCGCCCCGACCAATTCTGATCGAACTAAAACGGCCTTCGATCGACGGTCATCGTCGGTTGAAGGCCTTTTTTGTTGGCGATTCCGAAATCTCGCCTCCCTCAAATTGGGCAGGTCGCTCCGAAACTCGCCCGATCAGCTGCTTCAGTCGAGCATTGGTCTTCTGGCCTTTGTGGCCAAGGCGGTTCTGCTCGAGTCCGTCTCTTCAAACCGTTGTTCGTGACGCCGACATAAGCCACGACATCGTCGACCACGAACGCGGCCCTGACCAGCTCAGTCTTCCCTGCCCTTCATCGCTTCAAACGCGCCGCATCCGGAGTAGTCGACATGGCCCGAGAGCCTCCCGGTCTGGGGATTGACTGTGCCGATCAGGCCGACCAGGACGTAGTTGGGAGGCGCGGCCGTTTCCCACTTCATCGGCCGCAGGTTGAAGCTGCCGGACGTCTGATTCAACGGACCGCCCAGGCTGAAGGTGTACGCCTTGGTATGGGAGCCGGGGGGCAGGTAGAACGTCATGGTGCCGCTCAGGATGCTGTTCTCGTTCAGCGAGAGCGTGAGCTTCATGTCAATCGGACCTTTTGCGCACGTGTACGTGCCGGTGTAAACGCCACCCACCGAACTGTACGGATTGGCGTCGACGGCAGAGGGTGTGGCCGCCACCGGCGGAGGCGCGGCGCCCGGCTTCCAGCCCGTTTCGATCATCTTGAGGTTCGGGAAACGCTGGTGCAGCAGTTGGCGATCGGAAGCGACATCGCCGGCCGTCGGGCGGCCGTCGCAATACACGGGATAAGCGGAACTGGGGCGGAATCCATACTGCTTCCGGAGAAAGGCGAGGAACTCGGCCTTGAGGTTGCCCAGAGCTCTGGCGCTGCGGCCGTTATCGGTCTGGTCGGAGTGCGGATCGGGTGCGGGCGCCACGGCAATGTGGAAATTGGCCGAGAAGTACAACGATGGCAGGTCAGGCTCGGAGTAGCAGAACACGTACTGGCCGCCTGACGCCGGCGGCTGCTCGGAGGCGGCGCCGTCATCTCCACTACTCGGACCGGTAACAGCCGCGGCACCGTTGTATGTCCAGCCGGTTTCGATGACCTTGATGCCAGCGCCAGGCGCCTGGTTCTTCATTGCATATAGGTAGCTCTGAGCATCGGCCAGAGAGGGATATGCCACGCACGACGTGTTGTGCGGAACATTCGGGCCGAAATTCGTGGCCATGTAGGTAAGGAACGCCTGCCCCATTGCCAGTTGTTGCTGGTTGCTCCCTCTGAAGATGGCGCTGGCGTAAGCCTTGTTGTCAGAGCTCCGGTTCGTTGTACAGAGGACGTAGCCTGGCGGGCTGGTTTGCCCAATCTGGACCGGTCCAGCCTCGGGGCCTCTATACGTCCAGCCGGTTTCGATGACAGGTGTGCCGGCGTTCTGCCAGTCCTTTTTCCATTGCTGCAACATTGCCTGAGCGTGTGCCGGTGTGACGATTTGGCACGTCGCCTCTCCGAGACTTTTGCCGTTGTTATAGTTGGTGGACGCGTAATTCTCGAAGGCGGTGTCGAAGTCCGTATGGTGATGATTTCCGGCCGGAAAGACGGCACTGATGTATTGCTTGCCGCTCGGAGCTGGCAGGCCGCAGAGCGCAACCGACCCTGCCGGATTGCTTGCGGCAGGCATATTGGAGCCGATGCCGCCAGTCGTCATCTGCCCGGTCATGGGATTCAATTGCGCCACGGAGATGCCGGGCGTGGGCGTTTGCGCCGGCGCCCACGTGACCGGCACCACGTCGTTGTCGTGCAGCTTCCAGCTGGCGATGTTGGCGTTGACGGTGGCCTGCTGCTGGGCGGGCGTCTTGTTGCCAAAGCTGCCGCACTCGATGGTGAAGCGGGCGACGTTGGCCGGAATGTCGTAGGTCTGGTGGACGTACTGGCTGAACCAGAACGTGATCCAGCGCTGCGGCTGGGCGGAGCTGAACGGGGCGGTGATGTACGAGGTCTGCCGGTGTTTGCCCGGCGGAATCGTTTGCGCGTAGCAGGAATACGCGGTCAGGACGCCGGAGGCGGTGCCGCCGATCACCTGGCCATCAGGTCCGAGCTCGCCATTCGGCTGGCCATTGCCGTGGCTCGGAGCGGGCGCGGCCACGACGGCTTGCGCCGCCGGCGCAGCGCTTGCCGCAGGCGCGCCCGGCTGTGGCACCGACGTTGAAAACGTCAGGGACGTGCCGGGCGGAATGGCGACGTGTGTGCCGGCGGTATTGATCGCGGAAGAGACTTGGGCCGCAGCGCCCGGCTTGCCGATGCTGGAGAGAAAGCCGCTGATCTTCTTCCCGACTTGTCGCGCAGCACTCGTGGCGCTGACCGCCGTGCTGGTGACCGTCGTGTCGTGGCCGTCGAGCTTGAGCGAGACCAGTTGCGTGCGGAAATTCCCGGGCGATTGCTCCACCAGCATGATCGCGCCCAGCGTGTTCACCGGAATCTGCACGCTGCCGGCCGCCGCGGCCTGAGTGACGACGACGCGGCATCGCTTGCCGGTCTGGCCGGTGGATGAGTCAACCGCGTCCACCAGGCGCACGGTGATGTTGGTGGCCACGGGCGGACCGGGCTCGATATGCGCGAGAGCGGTTGCAGGTTCCGGCGCCGCTGATGGAGGGGCAGCGGCAGCGCCTGGCGCCGATGACGAACCAGCGGAGGCTGTCATGCCGTATCTCCAGCCGGTGGCTACGGCCTTCTTGCCGCCCGGTGGTGAGGACAACTCACGCTTCGACAGAGCCTGCGCATCTGCTTCCGAAAATTTGTACACGCAGGAGCCGCCATACGGCTTGGCGCCGTACTTTGCCACCACGTAGTCCTGGAATGCCGGGGCCAGCTGGCCCGGACCGACGGCGGGATAGTCAGCGCCGAACGCGTCGCTGACGTAGTAGGACTTGCCGTAGGCCCAAGTGCAGACCCAGTACATTCGGCCGCCGGCGTTCTGGGCTGAGATCGCAGCTGCGGCGGCGGGCTGAGAAGGTGCCGATGACCCAGCGGCTGCCATGCCGTACTTCCAGCCGGTCATGACGCCGGTGCTGTACGAGGCGTAGCCCTTCAGTGCATCCTGCGCCTGCCGTTGCCCCAGGACACCGTAGTCGGTGCACGTCGGGGAGCTCTGGAATTTCACCTTGTATTTCGATTGCACGAACTGCCCGAACACGGCGGGAAAAGTCGAGAAGCCGCCATCCGATCCCCTGAAGATGTCGCTGTTGTAGTCCTTCCCGTCGCTACCCGACACCCTGCACACCCAATACGAGCTGCCGGCAGCGGCGTCTGGCGCAACTGCCGGTGCAGAGGAGCTCCCGGCCCCACCCGCAACAGCGGTCCCGGCCGAGGCACCCGCAGACGCCAGCGTCCATCCCGTCCGAACCAGTTTTGCCCCGGCCTGCTTGAGTCTTTCGTTGAACGTCTTCGTTGCGCCGTCACGTGTGTAACTGACCGAGCAGGCCACGTACTTGGTCCACCCGTACTTCTGCTTCAGGAAATTCGTGAACGCCAGCTTGTAATTTGGCGAATCCACTTTGACCTGGAATATGTCGGAGATGTAGACCGGATCACCCGGGACGTAGTAGCTGCTGGTGGGATCGAGCGTGCCGCAGATGGCGAATCCATCGACACCACTGCTGTCGTACGGTGCACTCGCACCGGCCGATGCGGCCGAAGCGATGCACATCAGAGCTGAAGTTGAGGCCAGGAGCGCAAGAATGGAACAGGTGGGCGTGCGCGTCGCCAGTTTTCGAGTTGCGCGGGGATGTGTCATGGCCGTCCTCCTGTTCGCGCTGAAAATCACGGGAGTGTGACTCCATTCGAGATCTGTTCGCCCCGGTTCTTCATGGCGACCACGGACAGCCGATCTCCCGGTACCGCCTGGCGAAATTTCGCTGGTCAATCCGCCTCACCTTGGAGACAATCTGCTGACTCCGCGTCCCTGAAGTCCTCACGGAGTGCTCAAGGATTTCTCAACTTCGGCCATGTCCGTTCATGGGGCCGCACGAGGTGCTGGGGACACGCCAGGAAATCTCTGGACGTTCGGCGGACGCGAATTCGACGAGTCCCGGCTGGAGTTGCGCGTCGGCGGTGCCCCTGTCGACATCGAGCTCAAGCCCCTGGAAATCCTGATCGAGTTGCTGGAACGGTCCGGCGAAGTCGTCACCAAGGACCAGCTCCTCGACGCGGTGTGGCCCGGGCTGGCGGTCGTCGAAGGGTCCCTCTCCACCGCCGTTCACAAGCTCCGGAAAGCGTTGCGCGACGACGGGTCGTCGATCGTCGTGACCGTGCCGCGCGTCGGCTATCGCCTCGGCGTGGCCGCGACGCGCACGCCGCTCCAGCCGGTGCCCGCTGCCGGGTCGTTCGACTTTCACGCCGGGGCGCCCGTCCCCGGACGCTTGCCGTGGCGTCTGGTCCGCTCCCTGGGCATGTCGCGGCATCGCGCGGCCTGGCTGGGCGAGCACCCGCACACCCATGAGTTTCGCGTCTTCAAGTTCGCGACCGACGCTTCGGAGCTGCGCACCCTGCGGCGGGAAGTCACCGTCTTCCGGTTTCTGCGGGAGTCGCTGGGAGACCGCGACGAATTTGTCCGCGTCCTCGAGTGGAACTTTCAGAAGGCCCCTTACTTCATCGAGAGTGAATATGGAGGAGAGAACCTCGCCGAATGGGCCGATGCGCAGGGCGGCCTCTCCGCCGTTCCTCTCTCCATTCGGATCGAGATCGTGGCCGAGATCGCCGAGGCGGTCGCCACCGCCCATGCCGCCGGCGTCCTGCACCGCGACGTGAAGCCGGCCAACATCCTCATCAAGCAATCGCCCGGCAGTGCCCGGCAGATCAAGGTCGCCGACTTTGGCAGCGCCTCCCTGACCGACGCTTCACGTCTCGAGGCGCTTGGGATCACCAGCGTGGCGGGGACCCAGGACGGCAGTGCTGAATCGTTGACCGGCACCGTCCTGTATCTCGCTCCCGAAGTCATTGCCGGAGCCCCTGCAACCGCGGTGTCCGACGTCTACGCGCTGGGTGTCACGTTGTACCAGGCGGTCGCGGGAGACTTCCGCCGGCCCGTCTCGACGGGCTGGGAAGACACAATCCAGGATCCGGTGTTGCGCGAGGACATCGCTGCGGCGACCTACGGAGACGCGACCAGGCGCATTCGCAGTGCGGCGGACGTTGCCGCCCGTCTCCGTTCTCTCGAAGCGCGCCGCGCGGAACGGAAACGCCTCGACGAGGCGCGTACGCAACGGCAAGTCGCCGAACGCAAGCGGGCCCACTCGCGGATCCGTCGTCCGTGGATCGCCGTCGCCGCGATTGCGATCGTCGCGCTGCTGGTCATCAGCGGCCTCTACGTCCGCAAGACGTCCGGTGCCGTCACCCTCCCGCTGAGAACTGTCGCCGTGCTTCCCTTGCAGGACGTTCGCGACCCGAACGGCAGCGACCACCTCGGCCTGGCATTGGCCGACGAGCTGGCCACGGCGCTGAGTTATGCGCGTGGGCTGTCGGTGCGTCCGTTCTCGGCAACGCAGAAATTCGTCCAGCGCGACTTCGATCCGCGAAAAGCCGGCTCCGAGCTGAAGGCGGATTCCATAGTCACCGGGCACTTCGTTCGGGATGCCGGCCAGTTGCAGGTCACGCTCGAAGCGATAGAGGCGAGTACGGGCCGCATGGTGTGGCGCGACACCATCGACGCGCCCGGCCACGACATGCTCGAGCTGCGCGCGCGCATGACCGCCCGTGCCCAGGGCCCGTTGGCGGCGGCGCTGGGAGCGCCCGCGTTCAGCACCGACAGCGGAACCACGCCCCGCAACGAAGCCGCATACGACCTGTATCTCCGCGCGGCAGCGATCCCGCAGGGCACCGTGGACAACAAGCAGGCGATTGCATGGCTCGAGCAGTCGGTCGCGCTCGATCCGGGCTTTGCGCCCGCATGGTTCTGGCTCGGCCGGCGATACTACGTCGAAGGGCGTTACGGCACCGGCGGCAGTTCGACGGTGGCGCGCGCGTTCGTGGCCGTCGGCCGCTCGGTCACACTCGCGCCGAACTACATCGCCGGCACCGCGTACCTCACCGGCATGTATGCGGAAGGCGGCGATATCGCCAAAGCGATTGAGGAGGCAAGAGACCTCGTTCGTCGGCGGCCCGACAACGCCGATGTGCACTACATCATGAGTTACGCGCTCCGATATGCGGGCCAGTGGGACGAAGCAGCCGCGGAATGCGACACGGCTTACGCGATCGACCGTCACACCTGGAACGGCGGCCTGCGATCGTGCGCGATCCTGTTCGCGGCGCGTCGCGATTATCGCCGCGCTCGGGATTTTCTGAACCTCGACCCGGGGTCGGACGTCGGCCGTTCTCTGTCGATCACGACCTTGCTCCGCGAGGGCAAGGACGAGCAGGCCATCAAGCTCGGACCCCCTCACATCCCGCAGTGGGCAAGCTATGACATGGTCGTCGCCTGTGCGCAGCATGCCCCGGCCGCGAAGATCGCCCGCATCGCGGCGACGGTCGTTCCTTCAGGAGATCCGGAAGCGAACTACCTGTCGGCAGCGAACCTTGCCTACTGCGGTCAAACGACCGCCGCTCTTGCCTTCCTGCAACGCGCCGTTGAAGGCAACTACTGCTCGTATCCGGCCGTGGACTCCGATGTGTTCTTTGCCGGGATGCGAGGCTTGCCCGCGTTTGCCCGCGTGCGCGCGGAAGCGATCGCCTGTCAGAAACGCTTCCTGACCAGGAGCCACTGACCTCGAGGCGGGCCTTGCATGTCGGCCACGAGCGCGGGACTCCTCCTCTTTCGTCAGACCGCCGGCCCTGTCGAGGTCCTGCTCGTGCATCCCGGCGGGCCGTACTGGGCGCGCAAGGACCTCGGTGCGTGGTCCATCCCGAAGGGCGAGCTCGCCGAGGGCGAGGACCCGCGACAGGCGGCCGTGCGTGAGGTCCGCGAGGAGACCGGCGTGACGGTGACCGGCGAGTTCCTGCCGCTCGCGCCGCGTCGGCAGGCCGGCGGCAAGCAGGTGCACGCCTGGGCCGTCCGCTTCGATCTCGACCCGGCGCTCGTGCGGAGCAATACGTTCGAGCTCGAGTGGCCGCCACGATCCGGCTGCCGCCAGGCCTTTCCCGAGGTGGACCGCGCCGCCTGGTTCGACCTCGTCACCGCGCGGACGAAGATCCTGAAGGGCCAGGCGGACTTCCTGGAGCAACTGGCCGACCTGCTCGACGCGCCCCGCGAGCACCCGGACCGGGCTGACCGGGCGCTGCCGGAAGTCCGGCAGCCGCTGGCCAATGTGCCCGCCGATGGCGGCGGCGGGGGACATTCCCCGCATAATAGGGGTGAGCAAGCGTCTTGCAGGGAGTACAGGACGGAGGTTGCCGTGATCGACATCCACGAGATCCTGTGCCCGACCGACTTCTCGGATATCTCACGACACGCGCTGGAGCACGCCATCGTGCTCGCGAGGTGGTACGACGCCGAGATCGCCGCGCTGCACGTGGAGGCTCCGGTGATGGTGCTCAGCACGGTCGCCCAGGTCCCGCCGGAAGCGGGCGAGGTGTTCGTGAACCAGTTCGACCCGGCCCGACGCGAGGAAGAGCTCCGGGGCTGGCTCGCGCCGGCCACTGCGGCCGGGGTGCGCACGCGCGTCATCGCCGACCAGGGCAGCACGGGACGCTGCATCCTCGACCAGGCCCGGACGCTGCCGGCCGACCTGATCGTCATCGGCACGCACGGACAGAGCGGGTTCGAGCGCCTGTTGCTGGGATCGGTCACCGAGAAGGTGCTGCGCAAGGCGTCCTGCCCGGTGATGACCGTGCCGCCGCACGCGGTCGCGACCTCCTCGCTGCCGTTCGCGCACGTGCTGTGCCCGATCGACTTCTCGGACTCGTCGCTCGCCGCGCTTGAGTACGCCTACTCGCTCGCACAGGAGGCGAACGCGCGGCTGACGCTGCTGCATGTCGGCGAGTGGCCGGTGGACGAAGCGACGGCGAGGCGGGTGTACGACACGTCCGAGTGGCGGGCGGATGCCACGCGCCGGCTGGAGTCGCTCGTCCCGGCCGAGGTGCGGAACTGGTGCACGCCCGACATCCGGCTCGCATTCGGCAAGCCCTATCAGCAGATCCTGGAGATCGCCGGAACCGAACAGGTCGACGTGATCGTCATGGGCGTGCGGGGCCGCAACCCGATCGACGTGATGCTGTTCGGCTCGACGACCAACCACGTGGTCCGGCAGGCCACGTGCCCGGTGCTGACGCTGCGGCGCTGAGGTCGCCACCCGTGCTGGTCCTTGCTCCATCGCCGGCTGCCCGTGCGCCGGACGCGATTGTCGAGCCCGGTCCCCGCGATCTGCGTCGCGAGGATCTGGCGGGTCCGGCCGTGGTGTTCGACAAGGTGTCGTTTGCCTTCGACGAACACGTCGTGCTGGAGGACATCAGTTTCGAGGTGCCGACTGGCGGCATGACGATCCTGCTTGGCCCGAGCGGGGCCGGCAAGTCGGTGATCCTGAAGCTGATTCTCGGCCTGCTCCGACCCGACGCAGGCCGGATCCTGGTCAACGGCGAGCGGATCGACACGATGCCCGAGCACGAGCTCATGCGCGTCCGCGCCGGCATCGGCATGCTGTTCCAGGAGAACGCCTTGTTCGACTCGCTCACGGTGGAAGACAACGTGGGCTACCGCCTCTTCGAGGAAACCGACATGCCGGAGGCCGATGTCCACCGGCGTGTCGAGGAAGTGCTTGGCTTCATCGGGCTCGAGGAGTACATCGACCGGATGCCATCGGAGCTGTCCGGAGGCCAGCGGCGTCGGGTCGCCATCGCGCGCGCCATGGCGGCATGGCCACGCCTGCTGCTCTTCGACGACCCGACCTCGGGGCTGGATCCGATTATCGCCACGACCGTCGACGACGAGCTCGTCAAGCTCCGGGATCTGCAGCACGTCACCTCAATCGCAGTGACCCATCAGATTCGGGATGCGTTCTACGTGGCCACGCACGTGGCGGTCCGCGACGCAGGCGGCGTCCGGATCCTGCCCGATGCCAACGCGGCGGGTCGTGCCAGCTTCATGGTGCTGCACGGCGGGCGGATCGTCTTCAGGGGGACGGCGGCCGAGCTGCGGGCATCGAAGGACACGTACCTGACAGCGTTCCTGTTCATGACGCTGCCGCCCTGGTAGCGCTCGCGGGCCACACGGCCTCAGCCCGGCCGCTCGGACACCCGCAGGCTCAGGCGATGCGCGGGATATACTCAGCGCTCGATGCCGGATCTCTACATCCTCGGTACGGGCCTTCTCGCCGAAGAGTTCTTCGCGCTCGCGACGACGAGCGGCTTTGCCGTCGAGGCGTTCGTCGAGAATCTCGATCCCGGGCGGGTGGGCCAGTTCGTCTGCGAGCGCCCCATCATCTGGGTTGACGACCTGCCGGCCGGCGCGCCGGCGGTCTGCGCCCTGTCCACCACCCGCCGCCGCGCCTACATCGAGCAGGCGGCCGACCGCGCCTCGTTCGTGACCCTGGTCCACCCGACGGCGACCGTGCTGCCGCCGACGACCCTGGGCGAGGGCACGGTGGCCTCCAGCGGGGTGCTCGTCGGGAGCCACGCGCAGATCGGACGCCACGTCTTCCTCAACCGCGGGTCGCACGTCGGGCACCACGCGAAGATCGGCGATTACGTCACGATCCAGCCCGGCGCCAACATCGCCGGTGCGGGAACGATCGGCGACGGCACCTACGTCGGCATGGGGGCGATCGTCCTCGAGCGCCTGACGATCGGCCACGGCGTCGTGATCGCGGCCGGCGCGCTCGTCAAGCGGGACGTCCCGGATCACGCGCTCGTCGCGGGTTCGCCGGCCGTCATCAAGAAGCAGGGTGTGGACCCGCGATGACCCCGCCGGGGCGGATCTCGGTGGTCCTGCCCGTGTATCACAACCGCTCGCACCTGCCGGAGCTTCATCGCCGGCTCACGGCCGCGCTGACGGGCCTGACGCCGGATCATGAGCTGCTGTTCGTGGACGACAAGGGGGCTGACGGCTCGCTGGAGTGGATTCGCGAGTGCCGCGCCGGCGATCCGCGCGTGGTCCTCGTCGAGATGCCGGCAAACGCCGGTCAGCACCGGGCGGTGCTGGCCGGTCTCGCCGTCAGCCGCGGCGACCTGGTGGCGGTGATGGACGCCGATCTCCAGGATCCTCCCGAGGCGCTGCCCGCGCTCGTCGCGGCGCTCGAGACGGAGGTGGATGTCGTCTTCGCGCGGCGCGCCACGCGGCACCAGTCCCGGGGGCGCCAGATCACCGGCCGGCTGTTCAAGCACTTCCTGCGCGCGCTCGCGGGCAGCCGCATTCCGGCGGGCACGGGCATGTTCTTCCTCGCGCGGCGTCCGGCCGTTGCGGCGGCCCTGGCGCACGCGGCCGGGGCGCGCTACGTGCCGCTGCTGTTCGACCAGGCCGGCGCGCGGATGACCGCCATCGACGTCGTCAAGTACCAGCGGCCGGACGCGACGTCGGCGTACTCGTCGGCGCGGCGGCTGCGCCTGGCCGCGGCGGCCATCCGTCAGGCGTGGCGAATGCGGCGTGCCCGCCGGCTGCGGCCCGGCACGGCCTCAACTCCCGCCGCCGAGGATGCCGCGCAGGGTCAGCCGTTCGCGCGCCAGCAGCACGGCGCCGATCGACACTGAGGGCAGGAACGCCACGGCGTGGCTGACGATCGCGTAGCCGGCCGCGGTGTCGGTGGACGCGCCCATCAGTGCCGTCAGGCCGAACTGGACCGCCGTGTGGTAGGAGCCGATGGCCGCCGGCGTCGGCACGCTGATCCCGAGCGTGATCAGGAAGAGCAGCGGCGCGAGCTTCAGCGGCGAGACGTGGAGGCCGAACGCCCGCAGCAGGCACGCGTGGACGCCCAGCGCGACGCTCCAGAGCACGACCGTCTCGACGGCGATTCCGGCCCGCAGGCGGATCGTCGCGTTCGGGTCCTTCGCCCTCCTCAGGCTCGCGCTCAACCCACCGCCGAACGACGCGATCGCGCTCCACCCGAGCCGTCCGACCGGACCGGGCAGCCGGGCAATCGCGCGCTCGAGGCGCGTCCGGACCGGGTCGGGCAGACGGTGCGCGAACAGCAGCGCGGCCGCGATGGTCGCCAGGGCCGCGATGCTCGCCACCGCGCCGGTCCGGAGCGTTGTCGCGAGCACGCCGGACGACTGGCCGGCCAGCGCCGCCGGCGCCGCCGCAAGGTATCCCACGAGCAGCAGCACCACGACGAGCGCGTCGAGCAGCCGCTCGAGCACGACCGTCCCGAGCACGGCGCTGACCGCCAGGCGCTCACGGCGCGCCAGCAGCACCGCCCGCGCCGCTTCACCCAGCCGCCCGGGAAGGATGGCCGTGATCGTCCAGCCCTCGAAGACGGCCGCCGCGGCCGAGGACAGGCGGACCGGCTTGAGCGGCGCCAGGAAATACTGCCAGCGGCGGCTGCGCACGATGAACCCGCTCAGCGACAGCGCCACGGCTGCGGCGAGATAGCCGACCCGGATCCGCCCGATCCTCGCCGCGACCGCGCGCAGGTCCACGCCGTGGAGGAACCACCACACGAAGGCCGCCGCCAGGATGGTCCAGAACGCCGCGGTCAGCGTCCGGCGTGGTCCGCGCGCAGGCGTCGCGCCGCCGGCCTCAGCGTGGGGGAGCAAGGTGCAGCGTGATCGTGGGGCCGGGCGCCGTCCGCGGACCGGCCGGAAACGCCATCCCCAGCGGATAGCTCTGGCGAAGCGCGTCGCGCGCCGGGTCCGCCGGCGCGTCCCGATCCGACGTGAAGACCAGCGCGTCCACGCCGGCTCGTGCGAACTGCCCGGCGGTGCGGGACTGAAGCGGCGTCACCTTGAGCAGGCGATACCCGGTCGGCAGCCGCAGGAACGGGTCCTCTGTCGCGATCACGCTGCCCCGCGGCAGGTGGTCGAGGATGTAGTGGTAGGCCTGGACGCGCGTGTCGGGCCGCTGGATCGCGCGCACGAAGTCGACGGCCTGCACCGCCTGCGGCAGGACCAGCAGCAGGGAGGCCAGCGCGAGGAGGGCCGGCACGACTCGCGCCCGCCGAGGCGCGCGCTCCGCCAGCCAGGCGGCGCCGTCCATCAGGGCGCCGGCGACGAGCAGCGCGGCAAACGGCAGCACGGGCAGGAGGTAGCGCGGAAAGAACCGATGTGACGAGTGCGTGATCGACGCGATCAACATCGCCATCACGCCGACGGCGACCAGCTCCCCCGGCTTGCGTCGATACACCGCGAACACGCTGGCGACGGCAAGGACGATCGTGAAGGGCCAGCCGAACCCGCTCTTGGTCGCGTACAGCGCCAGGTAGTCGAACCGGCCCGCGATGTCCCGCGGTCCGTCGGACATACTGCTCAGCCATCCCAGGTGCTCCAGGAACGGCGGCCAGTTGAGCAGCGCGTACGGATAGCCCAGGAAGAAACCGACGGGCACCGCGGCCAGGCCGATCGCCAGGCGAGGCCAGCGCCTCAGGGCGTCGCGGCCGCCGGCGGCGTGGGCGATCACGAGGCCGGCCGCCACGGGAAGGCCACTGTATTTGGTCGCGCACGCGATCCCGCAGGCGAGCCCGGCCACCGCGTACGCGCCGGTCGTCCCGCGTCGAAGCGCGTGGAGGATCGCCAGGAATGCCAGCGCCACGAAGAAGGTCAGGGCCGCGTCGGTGACGCCGAAGTGGCTCTCCTTCACATGATTGAACGAGAAGGTGACGAACAGCGCCGCCAGCGCGCCCGACCAGCGGCCCCGGTCGCCGCTCCAGATCTGCCTGGCCAGGACGTAGACGAGGACGATCGTCAGCGCGCCGAGCACGGCGCTGTGCGCGCGCGCCAGCTCGAAGAATCCGAACGCGTTCCGGTCCATCGTCGCCAGCGACGTCCAGAGGCCGGCGATCCGTCCCTTCACGTAGTACAGCGCGAAGGCCGGGAGCATCAGGTACGGAAAGACGGTGGGGTAGTGGTAGGGCACCGGCGGCTTGAACCAGCCGGTCCGCACCATGTACGTGGTCACGTTGACGACGGTGCTCTCGTCCGGGTGGATGACGAGCGGCGCGCCGAACCCGATGCCCGAGAGGCGGAGAGCGAGGCCCGTCACGAAGAGGACGCCGACGATCAGTTCGGGGGCGTATCGGCGAAGAGCGGGCGCGGCCGACGGGACCAGCGTGGCGCGATGCCGCCACGCATATCGCCCGCCGATCCAGGTCACCAGCAGACCGGCTGACAGCGCGAACGATGGCGTCCGCAGCCAGGGAACGGAGGGGACGAGCGGCGCGGCGCCGCGCATGAGCCCGATCAGCGCCACGATGCCCAGCCCGGCGATCACGAGGTCGTCGAGCCGCGTGGCGGGAGCATCCGGGTGCCGGTGCCGGCGGGGGGAAGGCGAGGGCATCTACCTGGAACGAGCGGGCCGGGAGGTCGGCGCATAGTATACGCCGCGCTCCGCCCGGGCCCGCAGCGCGAGGGCGAGTGCCGCGGCGGCCAACGCCATGACCACGCTCATCGCCAGCACCGGCGTCCAGCTGCCGTAACGCTCGAACAGCAGCGCGGCCGGGCCGCCCGCGACAATCAGGGCCGACACGCCCTTCGCGGTGTAGAGCATGCTGTAGTTCGAGGTGGCATGTCTCGCGCCGAAGTAGTCGCCGAGGGTTGACGGGAACAGAGAGAAGACCTCGCCCCACGTGAAGAAGATCAGCACCAGCGCGCCGACGAACCAGGCCGGGGATCGCGATCCGAGCGCGGCCAGCACCAGCAGCGCGATCGCGTGCAGGGCGAAGGCGGCGGCCATCGTCGTCTCGCGTCCCAGGCGGTCGGAGACCGCGCCCCAGGCGATCCGGCTCGCGCCGTTCGCAATGGCCCCGAGCGCGACGGCAAGCGTAATCACGTCGGCGGGGTATCCCCAGTGCACCGACATCGGCCGGGCCTGGGCGGTCACCAGCAGCCCGCCGGTGGACATCAGGACGAAGGCGGCGTACAGGACGTAGAACCGTCCCGAACGCAGCATGTCGAGCGTGGTGAACTGCGGCGTCGAGCGCTGCGGCGTCGCAACCGGCAGGCGGGCCGCGGAGGGCTCCACGATCACGTCCACGAGCTCGGAGCGCGGATGGCGAATCCAGCCGGCGAGCGCCAGGATGACCGTGCCCTGCACGATCCCGGACCAGACGAACGCCGCGCGATACCCGCGGGTCTGGATCAGCCACTCGATCACGGGGATGAACAGCGCCGTCCCGCCGCCGAACCCGGCGGCCATGAGGCCCGCCGCGAGACCGCGGCGCGCCCGAAACCACTTGATGGCCGATGCCATGCAGCCGCTGTACACCAGCGCGGCGCCAATTCCGGCGACGACGTACAGCAGGTAGAACAGCGGCAGCGAGCCGGTCAGCCCCATGCCCGCCCACCCGGCGCCGCAGAGCACGCCGGCGGCCGCGATGAACCCGCTCGGCCCGAGGCGATCGACGAGCCAGCCCTGCACGGGCTGCGCCCAGGTCTGGAAGAAGATGAACAGGCTGAAGGCCCACTGGATCTCGGCGAGGCTCCACGACGTGCCGCGCTGGATCGACGGCACGAACAGCGTCCAGGCGTACTGCAGGTTGGCGATCATGATCATCGCCACCAGCGACACGGCCAGCTGAAACCAGCGGTTGCCGATCACGACGCCGCGGGTCTCCCGGCCCGCAGGTCGTCGAGCAGGCTGATGCAGGCGTAGACGGCTCGCGTCGCCGGCATCGGCACGTCGAGGCGCTCGCCCAGCTCGACGACCGCGCCCACGACGGCATCGCGCTCGGTCGGGCGACCGGCCTCCACGTCCTGCAGCATGGACGTCTTGTGGGCGCCCACCGACTCGGCGGCGGCCATCCGCTGCTCGATCGTGATCGGGATGGTGACGCCGAGCCGGTCCGCCACGGCCCGCGTCTCGGTCATCACGTCGCGCACGAGCGCCGCCGAGGCCGGGTGCCGGGCGATCTCCGCCAGCGTGGCGCCGGTCAGCGCGCTGATCGGGTTGAAGGCGACGTTGCCCAGCAGCTTGACCCAGATTTCGTCGCGCAGGTGCGTGGTCACGGGACAGCGGAAGCCGGCGTCGATCAAGGCCTGCGCGATGACGCGGCAGCGCTCGGAGCGGGTGCCGTCCGGTTCTCCCAGGGTGATCCGCTTTCCCTCTCCGTGCCTGACGACGCCGGGTTCCGAGACCGTGGCGGAAAGATAGACGACCGAGCCCACCACGCGGCGAGCATCGATGGTGCGCGCGATCGCGCCGCCCGGATCGACACGCTCCAGGTGATGTCCCTCCAGCTCGCCGCCGTGCCGCTGGAAGTACCACCACGGAATCCCGTTTTGCGTGCTGACCACCACCGTGTCGGGACCGATCAGCGCGGGGAGCGACGGCGCGATGGCGGGGAGGCTGTGCGCCTTGACGGCCAGGATCGCGACGTCGCAGTGACCGACGCCGGCCACGTCGTCGGTCACCGGCGGGTGGACGGTGAACTCGCCGTCGTCGCCGATGACGCGGAGGCCGCGGTCGCGCATGGCGCGGCAGTGTGCGCCGCGTGCCACGAGCGTGACGTCACGCCCGGCGTGGGCGAGGCGCCCGCCGACGTAGCCGCCGATGGCTCCGGCGCCGACGACGACGAACTTCACGGGCTGGTGGGGCTGAAGGCCTGCGCCACGAGACGGCGCTGGATCTTGCCCGTCGCCGTACGGGGAATGGTCTCGGCGACGAATACCTGCTTCGGCCGCTTGAATTCCGCCAGCCGCTGCCTGCAGAACGCGATCAGCTCGGCCTCGGTGGCGGGAGCCGACAGCACCACGACCGCCGCGACTTCCTCGCCCCAGCCAGGGTGCGACACGCCAAAGCAGACGGCCTCGGCGACGGCCGGGTGGGAGAGCAGCACTTCGTCGACTTCGCGTGGCGAGACCTTCTCGCCCCCGCGGTTGATGAGCTCCTTGAGGCGGCCCGTGAGCGTCAGGTAGCCCTCCTCGTCCAGGTATCCCTGGTCGCCCGTGCGGAACCAGCTGTTCGTGAACGACGCGGCGTTGGCGTCCGGGTTGCCCTCGTAGCCCGCCATCACGTTGGCGCCGCGAATCGACACCTCTCCGCGCTCGCCGGCGGCCAGCTCGCGGCCGGCGTCGTCGAGGATCGCGATGCCGACGCCCGTCCCGGGGCCCACCGAACCGGGCCGGCGTGCACCGGGCGGACGCGGGTTCGAGGCCATCTGGTGCGACGCTTCCGTCATCCCGTACGCCTCCAGCACGGGCGCGCCGAAGGCCGCCTCGAGGTCGCTCATCACCGCGGGGGGCAAGGACGCGCTGCACGAGCGAATGAAGCGCAGCCGCTCGGCGCCCGCGGGTCTCGCGCCCGGCTCGGCGCGCCCGAGCAGCAGCTGATGCAGCGTCGGCACGGCCGAGTACCACGTCGCGCCGTGCTCCCGCGCGAGACGCCAGAACGACAGGGGACTGAACCTGGCGGGGACGACAACCGCGCCTCCGGTGGCAAAGGTGGCCATCAGCGACGCCATCAGGCCGTGCACGTGGAACAACGGCATGACGCAAAGGGAGACGTCGTCGGCGGACAGGCCGTACGTCGCCGTGATGTTTCCGATCGACGCAATCAGGTTGCCATGGGTGAGCGGCACGCGCTTGGGCCGCCCGGTGCTGCCGCTCGTGTGGAGCACGAGGGCCACGTCGCCTGGCGCCGACCTGTCTGACGACCCGGCTCCAGCCGGGGCCTGCAGGCGCACGGCGGCGCCCCGCGTCTCCACGTCGAGGACCGGCACGCGGTCGCGCGCTGCCCGCCGCGCCTCCTCGGCCGCCCCCGCCGGCACGACCAGGACGCGCGCGTTCGTGTCCTCGAGATAAAAGCGGAACTCGTCTTCGCGATACGCGGGGTTGAGCGGCGCGGCCGTGGCGACGGCGGATGCGCCCAGAAAGGCGACGACGGCGGCCAGTCCGTTGGGGAAGGCCATGCTGACGCGATCCCCGCGACCCACACCGGCGGCGGCCAGACCGTCGGCGAACCGCAGCGCTTCGTCGCGCAGCTCGGCGAAGGTCAGCCGCAGGCCGGTTTCCGGCAGGCAGATCGCGGTGCGGCCGTTGAATTCGGGCCGGATGAGATCGAGCAGCGTGTCGGGCATCCTCGGTGCGCGATCTTACACGAGCGCGCGCCCTCATGTAGCGCAGGCCTTCAGGCCTGCCAACGTGCGCCCCTGATGTAGCGCAGGCCTTCAGGCCTGCCAACAGCGCGCGGGCAGACCGTGCGGGCAGACCTAAAGGTCTGCGCTACATACGATCTCAGGCGCTCCATGCGAACGCAGGCCAACGCGCGGCGCGCGCCTCTCATGTAGCGCGGGCCTTCAGGCCTGCCAACGTGCGCCCCTGATGTAGCGCAGGCCTTCAGGCCTGCCAACAGCGCGCGGGCAGGGCAGACCGTGCGGGCAGACCTAAAGGTCTGCGCTACATACGATCTCAGGCGCTCCATGCGAACGCAGGCCAACGCGCCGTCGTGCGCCCCTGATGTAGCGCGGGCCTTCAGGCCTGCCAACGTGCGCCCCTGATGTAGCGCAGGCCTTCAGGCCTGCCAACAGCGCGCGGGCAGGGCAGACCGTGCGGGCAGACCTAAAGGTCTGCGCTACATACGATCTCAGGCGCGCCCTTGGGCTAGAAGGCCTGGCCGATGCTGAAGAACAGGCGGCTGTTCGGCTCGCCCGCGCGGCGGCGGAACGGCACACCGTAGTCGAGCCGTACCGAGGAACCACGGCGTGCGAAGCCGCAGGCCGACGCCCCCGTCCGCCCGCAGGCTCGCGAACGAGAAGTCCGTGACATCCTGGTAGACGTTCCCGACATCGACGAACGTGACGCCGTCGAACAGCCAGACCAGCGGAAACCGCACCTCGTTGTTGATGACCAGCATCGCGGCGCCGCCGAGGGGGACGCCGTCGGTGCCGATCGGGCCGACCGTGTTCTGCCCGTAGCCGCGCAGTGTCGTGCTGCCGCCCGCGAAGAACCGCTCGCTGAGCGGCACCTCGTCGCCGTTGATGCCGTGCGCCAGGCCCAGCCGGATCCCGCCCGCATAGACCAGACGCGGGCGGATGATCTCGTTGGTGAACGGCTTGCGCGTCGGCGGCCGGAGCGGGATGTAGCGGAAGTACTGGGCGAAATACTTCACGTAGCCGCTGTCGGCGCCCAGCCAGTGCGGCGAGAACGAGAACGCGTGCGACAGGAACGAGCCCCGGACGGCGTCGAGCGCGTCGTCGCGCGTGTCCCTCGTCAGCGTGCTGGTGAGCGGCGACACGCGCGTGTAGGCGGGCGCGACGTCCAGCAGATCCGGCGACCAGTTGCGGGCGCGCTCGAACCGGTAGCCGTAGCTCCACACGTAGTCATCGGCGAGCTTGGCCTCCTGCTCGACCGAGACTCCCGTGCGATCCAGGTTGAACGCGTTCGAGGTCGACGTCGCCGGATGCCGTTCCTGGCGGTAGTACACCGACGCGATGGTCTGGCGCGGGAAGTAGCGGAGCGTGGGCTGGCTGAAGTACAGGCGCGCGTCGTGCGTTTGCGAGTCGTACCGGGTCTGCAGCCCCACCTCCCGCGCCCTGCCCAGCGAGTTGTGGTTGATCACGTCGAGGATGCCGCCCAGGCCGCCTTCGGTATCGTACGAGGCGCCGTACCGGAGCTGGAACGGCTGCACCTCACGCACCGCCACGTGGACCCGGACCGCGACCTCGTTCGGCTGCGTGGCCGTCCCCGCGAGCGCGGCCGGGCCGAGCCCGGTGAGCGCCGAGGTCACCGCGGCAGGGCCGGCCATCTCGCTGGCCCGAGCGGACCCGCCGCCGACTCCCGCAGTTCCGCCGGCGGGCGCGCTCCCCGAGGTCCCCACCGTGTCGCGGCTGATGTCCACCAGGGCGAAGGCGTTCGTGTTGTACAGCTCCTTGCGGGACTCGCTCAGCTCCGACAGGTCGAGGGGCCTGCCCGGCTGGATGGCGAGCTCGCCGCGCACCAGGTGCGTGGTCGTCTCCCTCGTGCCCCGGACGTCGATGCTGTCGACGATCGAGCGCCGGCCCTCCTGAATCGTGAACTGGAGGTTCGCCAGCCCCTTCTTCCCGTCCAGCGTGAGGCGGTAGGTGGGCTGCACGTCGTTGTAGGCCTTGCTCCAGTACATCTGGCGGATCTTCGTCAGCGAGCGCTCTGCCGTGGCGGGCAGGTAGGGGTCGCCGCTGACGGAGGGAATGGCCGACACCAGCTCCGGCGTGGTGTAGGCGTGATTGCCGGACATCGACACGCGATGGATGTGGTACTGCGGTCCCTCGTGCACCAGAAAGACCGTGCGCGCGCGCCGTGCCACCCGGTCGAACTCGTATTTCGGCGCGTCGATGGCCGCGTCGAGATAGCCGCGCTCCCGGTAGAGCCGCGCGAGAAGATCCGTCACCGCACTCGGGTTCGTGTAGACCGCCTGGGTCAGCTTCTGGGACTCGACGACCGAGCGCAGCTCGTCGGGCGCGATCGCCGAGGCGCCCTCGAACACGAGCTGCCGGTCCGTGAACTGCGGACCGGGCTCCACCGTGAACGTGACGTGCTTCGACTGCCGGTCCGTCGAGTCGAAGGCGTAGTCAATCGTCGCGGCCAGATAGTTCTTCTCGACCATCCGTGCTTTCAGCGCCCCGCGCACGTCGTCGGCCCGCTGCGTGTCGAAGACGCCGCGGCGCCAGATCTTCCCGGCGTCCTCGCGGAAGTCCTTCGGCGGCGACGCGCCCTTGAAGACGAGCTGCACCCGTGGACCCGGTACCACCCGCAGACTGAGCGCGACGGCGTTGCCGGTCGTGGTCCGATCGACGCGCACCCTCGACTGCAGCCGGTCCTGGCGCGCGTACAGGCGGTTGATGCGCTGAACCCCGTCCCTGACCGCGAAGAAGTCGTAGTTGTCTCCGGGCTGCAGGCCGAAGGCCTGCCGCACCTGCGGCTCGTCGATCGGGCCGGTCCCGGCAATCGCCAGCGAGGTAATCGTCGGAGGCGTGCGCTTCTGCCGGCGGGGCGACGGCACGCCGCCGAACCGCAGGTCGTGCCGGAAGTCGAACCTGAAGCTGCCGTCGCTCTGGCGGACGGACCGGGTCACGAAGCGCCGCGTGAGGTCGTACTCGGCCAGCCAGAGGTGGTCGCTGCTGTCCACCAGGTCGGTGGAGTAGACGAGGCTCAGGTTCTGGGTCAGATCCTGGCCCAGCGTGAGCCGGGCCGTGGGGTCGGTCTCGTTCGCGATCAGGTTCGGCTCGACCCGCACCGTGCTGAGCCCGGTGGCCCGCTGCAGCGTGCGGCCCAGCGTGGTGCCCACGCGCCCGGCGAGGTAGGACAGCACCTCGGTCCGCGCCACCTCGAACTCCTCGCCCCGCATCTCGTCCAGCGTACGGCCCGTGACGAGCAGGGCCATGATGTCGGGCTCGGGCAGCACGGGGTCGGAGGTGAGCGTTGTCTCGGTGTTCGAGGGCGTGCCGGATGCCTGGACCGTGATGTCGTAGTTCTGCGCCGTGGTGCCGAGCTGGAGATCGAACGATGGCACGATCCGGCGGTCATCGATGAAGCGAACGCTGCCGCGCTGGATGTCGTACCTCCGCTCGTTGAGCGTCAGCTCGCCGCCTTCCTCCAGGTCGAGCCGGCCCGACATTCCGGTGTCGTAGACGGTGCCACGCACCCTGAGGTCCGCGTCCACCTGCGCGCGCGCCAGGTTGTTGTCCACGAGAATCGGCGACGCCGTCGTGACCCCCAGGTCGAAGTGGACGCGCTCGAGCAGCGGGTTCCGCTGTTCGGTCAGGTCGAGGCTCGGGGGCGCCTGCAGGTACGCGAAGAGGCCCGTCTCGACGTTGAGATCCTCTGTCAAGCCGGCTTCCTGGATCGTCACCTGGCCTCCGACGATGATGTCGTCGGCGTGCTGCGTGATCCGGAGGTCGACATCCGAGAGGCTGCGCAGCTCGAGCGGCTCGTCGAAGGCGACGCCCTTGGCCTGGATCCGGAGGTCGACGTCAGTGGGCGCCAGCCCCTGGAGCGCGACCGAGCCAGAGCCGGAAAGCGTGCCGCCGTTCAGCATGCCGTCGAGGCGTGACAGCGTGAGCCGTTCCGGTGTGATGTCGAGCCGCACCTCGAGCCCTTGCGCCGCCACCCGCGGGCTGGTCATCGCGACGCGGCCGTTGGCGAGCTGGAGATACCCGTTCACCTTCGGATCCGACACCGTCCCGGTGGCGGCGAGCTGCATCGTCGTCCGGCCCGCAACGTTCACATTCCTGGTGAACGCCGATACGGCTGCCGTCCTCAGCGACGCGCGCGCGGTGAGGTCCAGCGGCTGCGGTCCGGCGAGGCCGGCACGTCCCGCGAGCTCGACGTGCCCGAGCGATCCGTCGAGTGTGAACTGCTGCACCTCCACGCTGCCGCCCGCGACGCGGATCGCGGACGTGCCCTGCTGCGCCAGCGTCAGGCCTTCAATCTCTGCCTTCAGCGTCGGAAAGACGAGGCTGCCGGTGACCGAGCCGAGCGTGGGCCGAGGGGCCAGGAAGTTGGCTTGTGCCGAGACCGCACCGCTTACACCGGCGGGCACGCCGGGCACCGAGCCGAGGTCGAGATTCTCGAGGGCGACCTGCAGCCGGCCGGGTTCCGCCGGACGCGGCACCTGGACGGGAAGTCCGCTCGGCAGCCAGCCGAAGGGGACGACTCCGGTGGCATCGAGCGCCGCAGGGCCGAGCGCGGCGTGGAGGCTCGCGATGGTGAGCTTGCCGTTGGCGGCGTCGAGACGAGCGTTGATCGCCGAGAGCGGCTGCTTCAATGCCGCCGCGTTCACGGTCGCGTCGTCCAGCGTGGCGGTCAGGGACGGATCGATGCGCTGGAGCGTACCAGTGATCGTCCCGTTCATCTTGAGGACGCCGGCCGCGGACAGCCCCGTACTGTCGGGCGCGAACTTCGCGAGGGTTGCCAGGTCGACTTTGGCGTCGAGTTGGAGCGTGCCGTCGCGCGAGCCCTGGAGGGGGAGTGTCCCGTCGATGGTCACCGTCGAGTCCTGCGCCTTTGCCGTGAGCTGCTGGATCGTGAGCTGCCGGTCGGCGTACCGGATGGTCCCGGGCTCGGTCACCCTGATCGGCTGTCCGTTCCAGGCGGCGGACAACTGCTCGATCACGGCGGCTGCGGACCCGTCGGCCGGATGCGACAGCGTGCCGGCTGCCATCGCCCGCGCCTGCAGCGTGCCGCTCAGCGGGGTCCCGGTGCCCAGCGGGAGCACCGACAGGTCGAGACCGTTCAGGGCCACCTGCGCGTTGCCGGCGTACGGGGCAGCAGTGGCGACATCCGCTGATGCCGTGAGGCTGAACCTGGCGGCTGTGGCCTTCACATGCGCCTGGCCGTCCGCGGCCGAGGCGTCGAGGGCGATATCGCCATACGGCTGGCGGTCGACCTCGAGCTCCTGCAGGCGTGCTGTCGCCGTGCCGGATGGATGCTGGAGCGTGCCCTGGGCATCGGCGGTCAGCTCCACGCCGCCGCGGACCGGCACTCCGTCCGGCAGTGTCATTCCGAGCAGCTGGAGGTTCCGCGTCTCCACGTGCGCCGAAAATTCGTCCCGATCCAATTTGTAGCGGGCGGTTGCCCTAAGCGTCCCGTTCCCACCAGGTTGCGGCTTGTCCAATCGGAACTGCGAAAGGCTGAGCTGGCGATCGGCCAGTTGGATCTCGGCCGAGAGTGTGCCGACGGTCTCGCCGTAGGCCGCCAGGTTCTGTCCTTGCACCTGCACCAATCCCTGCGGTCTCGTCCTCGTCCCGGTGATGCCGGCCTGCAGGGACAGGTTGCCGTGGGCGGGCACGTCGCCATGGCCGAATGCGGCAAGCGTCGCGTCGATGGGCACCTGGGTCATGGTCGCCGTGAGGTCGATTGCATCCCGGCCCTCGAGGCCGACGCGTCCCGACGCACGGACGCTCGCGCCGTGCCAGGTCGCGTCGGCAGTCGCGATCCGGATTGCGGCCGGCGTGTAGCGCGCGTGGGCGGCCACGGCGATGCCCGACAGATCGCCCGCGGAGAGCGCGGGAGCCTGGACCGTCGCATCCACGACGGGCCGCGACACGGTGCCGCCCAGGCTGGCGTCCACCGAGAGCGCTCCGGCGATCGGCGTGCCGGCCACCGCCCGCGTCCGCTGTCCAAGGAACGTCTCGGTCGAGGTCATCACGCGCCCGACGTCCTGCGCGCGGGCATGCAGACTTCCGCTGAGGCCGCGCTGGTTCGTGATCCACACGTGCCCGTCCAGCGTGGCGCCGCCGGCCTCGAGCCTCGTGAGCGTCGTCTCGATCACCTGGCCTCGAGCGGTCGCCATGAGGTGGCCCGACACCGGGACGATGCCCCGAGCCGGAGTGCGTCGTGTCGCCGCAAGATCGAGCCGCGCGTCTCCCGACGCACGCGCGACGTCCAGCACCGGCCATCGTGCCGTCAGACGGCCGTTGACGCGCGTTGCCGCGCCGTAGGGCAACCCGAGCGCGCGCGTGACCGCGAGCGCGTCCACGGAGCGGAGCGCCACATCGGCGTGACTTTCGCCGGCGGTCGGATCGAGAGACACGACGCCGCTGGCCGTGGCGGCGCCGGCAGGCGCCTGCAGGTCGAGGCTCGTCAGCTGCGCCTTGCGCGCGCCGCTGCTGTATGTCAGATCGGCGGACAGCCGACCGTGGTCCAGCGTCCGGTACTCGAGGTCCGATCCGTGCAGCCGCACGTGCGCTCCGAGATCCGTCGGCTGGCCCCGGAGCTGCACCTCCGTCTGCAGCGTGCCCCTGACCGGCGGCGTCAACCCTGCGATGGCGGAGACGCGGGCCATGTCGAGGTGCGCCGCGACCGAGACGTCGTAGTCCGGATCGTTGAACGTGATCGCCTTCGTGGAGAGCACCAGGTGCGAGCCGTCCACGTCGGCGACCAGACGGTGGACCTCCAGCGAATCGGTGTCGAACGAGACGTCGCCCGCCACGTGCTGGATGTCTGCCGTGTGACCTTGCAGGTCGATCGAGCCGCCGCCGGCCGTGATCTGCACGTGCTGCCGGTCCGGACGGCGACCGGTGATCAGCATCGACGAGATTGGCAACACCGCGTCCAGGTGCTGCCGATGGTCCTCGGTACTCGACCCGCGCGTCCGCGACGTGGAACTGCTCCAGCAGATAGCTGAACCCGCCGTTGCCGCTGCTGGCCGAGGGCTGTCCGGCGCCCGGCAGGTTGCTGCGCCCCTGCTCGCCGACGACGACGTGCACGTCCAGGTTGCGAAGCGTGCCGGACTGCACGACCACGTGGCCGCGCAGCAGATCGGTCACGCTCACGTCCACGTCCACGTGTCCGACGCGCGCGACGGGTGGCGCCCCCTGCAGCGTCCCGCCACGTACCACCACGTTGTCGAGCGACGCGCGCCCGGCGAACAGGTCGTAGTCGAGCGCGCCGGCCTGGACGGCGATGTCGCGGGCGGCGAGGTACTGCTGGAGACGGTGGAGGACGAACCGCCTCGCCGCCGGCGTCTGAAGGACCAGGAGGAGCAGGACCACGACCGCCACGGCGGCGGCCAGGATCATCGCGAGGACACGGATGAGCCGTCGCACGCCCCCCCAAATGCACAACTCACTCCAGAAAGCGCGTCCTTGGGGCCGGGATGAATCTCACAATCTGCCCACCTGGAACCCGCAAGAATCTCCGGCGGGAGGCGCGGCTCCGCGCCCTCGGCCAGGTGGCAGTTTCTGAAATTCATCCCGACCCTTGTGTATCAATGCGGAACGGTGGAGACGCCAGTGGCACACTTGCGTCGAATCTCACTGCTGAGATAGCATCTCTGTACCGAGATGGCAGCGAACGTCGCCCCGCCCACCGTGGACCAGGACGTCGAGCGCCGCATCGCGCAGCGGCTGGCCCAGCTGCGCGCCGAGCACGCGTGGTCGCTCGACGCCCTCGCCGAGCGGACGGGCATCAGCCGCGCGACGCTCTCGCGCCTCGAACGGGGCGAGTTGAGCCCGACGGCGGCCATGCTCGGGAGACTCTGCGCGGCGTACGGCTGGACGCTGTCGCGCCTCATGGCCGATGCCGAGAGCCCGCCTCCCGATCTCGTGCCGGCTGACGGACAGGCCGAGTGGACGGATCCGGAGAGCGGGTATCGGCGCCGCATGGTGTCGCCGCCCGGCCCGGGTCTGCGCGGCGAGCTCGTGGAGGTGCGCCTGCCGGCCGACGCCTCCGTCTCGTTCGAGACCTCGCCGATCGCGGGACTCGAGCACCACCTGTGGATGCTCGACGGCGCGCTGACGGTCACCGTGGACGGCACCGACGTCCAGCTCCGCGCGGGCGACTGCCTCCGCTATCTGCTGGCCGGCCCCACGAGGTTCCAGGCGACGGGCAAGAAGGACGCACGATACCTCGTTGCGATCGTGCGGCCATGATCGACCGTGCACGGGCGGCGAGTCCCGCACGCATCGAGTCGTGGCGTCCAGGCGATGCCGCCGATCGCCCGGCCGATCTCGACATGCTCGCGGCCATTCTGCACGGCGTGGTCCACGACGGCGCCGGCGTGAGCTTCGTCGTCCCGTTCTCGCCGGCCGAGGCGCGCGCCTTCTGGATCGATCGAGTGCTGCCCGGCGTCCGGGCGGGCACGCGGCGCGTGCTCCTCGCGCGACTTGACGCGCAGATCGTCGGGACCGTGCAGCTCGATCTGGCCACGCCACCGAATCAATCGCACCGAGCCGAGGTGCTGAAGCTGCTCGTGCACCCGACGGCCCGACGCCGCGGGATCGCCCGCGGCCTGATGCTGGCCCTCGAGGACGTGGCACGCGAAGAAGGCCGGACGCTGCTCACGCTCGACACCTGGACGGGGAGCCACGCCGAGACACTCTACCGCTCGCTCGGCTACGTGACGGTCGGCGTGATCCCGCGTTATTCCCGCGGGTCCACGACGACGGGGCTCGAGCCCGCAACGATCATGTACAAGGAGCTGCCGCCTGTCGATGGATCGGAGGGAATCCACGGTGGCTGACGCGCTGGTGGACGCCGTCCGCGCCGGTGACCTCGACGCGGTCGGCCGGCTCCTCGATCAACACCCTGACCTGTGGCCTTCAGTACCGGTCGTGTAGCGCAGGCCTTCAGGCCTGCCAGTTTGCGCGCCGCGCGGGCAGACGCGGGCAGACGCGGGCAGACCTGAAGGTCTGCGCTACATGCGCCCGGGCGCGCCAGCTGACGTGCGCTCCGGGGCTACCGTGCCGCGGGCTCCGCGGGCGAGTCGACGCCGGTCAGCTCGATGCGCCACACCGGGCCGCCCGCGTAGAGGGGCTGCTCCGATTTCACGAACGCCGGCGTACCGTCGCGTGCGATCCAGACATGGGAGTCTGGCGGCTGCCGCCCCAGCAGCCGCGCGAACGCCCCGGTCAGGGCGCCGAGATTCACCGTCAGCCGGTAGTTCGTCGCCGTGCGCTCGACGCCACCGACGCGGACCCGCTCGGTGCCGGCGGCGCTCACGTCCAGGGCGACGAGCCGGGGCGTCGAGTCGGGCGCGATGTACGACAGGGCGCGCGGCACATCCCCCGCGAGGTTCATCAGGAGGACGGGAATCATGCCGTTGGCCAGGTCCGGCGGCAGGTCCTCGTGCTCGACCTTCGTCCTGCGCGTCCCCCCCTCGTCGGTGTAGCCGACCCGGATCCGACCGGCGGGCACGTCAATCGAGAGATCCAAGGCGGGCGGGAAGCTCGGTCCGTTCTGCACGACGTGATCGCTCACGAGCCGGAACACCTCGCGCTCGGTGAAGACCGTCGTTTCGTCGTGTGCCGATCCATCGTTGAAGTGAAACACGAGGTGTGCGGTCACGCGCTCGCCCTCGACCGTCTGCGCCAGGCTGCCGTCCGCGATGGCCGTGCCGTCGAGAGTGGTGAGTACCAGGCGGGAGTGGAACTCGCCGTCGGCGTGCTGCACCCGGACAGGCCGATGCTCCTCGGATGGCGGTGCCGAGAGGGCGAGCACCAGCGGCAGGCAGGCACACGAGATTCGGGGATCGCATACCAACCGCGAAAGCGATGTCCGGGCAGGGGCCGCCGGCCGCGCACGTCCAGGAGTCATGGACAGGTGAGGAGCAAGACGCGCGCCGGCCCGGCCGCCAGTCCCGCATCCCTATGGCGACAGCGTGAAGGCCACCGCGACCGTCATCGCCACCTCGACCGGCGCGCCATTCAGCAGCGTCGGCTGGAAGCGCCATTGCCGGACGGCGTCGACAGCCGCCAGCGCGAGGTCCGGGTGGACATGGCCGCTCAGGACACCCACGGAGGTGACCAATCCGTCGCGCCCGATGACCGCTTCCATGGTCACGATCCCCTCCTGCCCGGCCTCGCGCATCGACTGGGGATACCGCGGCTGCACGTCGTGAACCTTGCGGGGCGCGCGGATGTTGCCGCCGACCTTGATTCGAGTCGGTGAGCCGCTCGGCGCCGACGCAGGTGCGGCCATGCGGCTCGCCTGCACACTGATCGTCTCGCTCACCACACCGACCTGCAGCGTGATGGCCTGGTTCCAGTCGCGTGCGTGCTGGAGCGTCAGGTCGTACGTGAGCGGGCGAAAGCCAGCGAGCGAGGCCTGGAGCACGTAGTCCCCCGGGGCGACCGCGGGGAGCGTGAAGCGCCCCGATCCGTCGGTGGTGGCATGAAGCGGATCGTGCCCGTCGGCCGACAGGGTAATCGCCACTTCGGGAAGGGCGGCGCCGGTGGGGTCGTACACCGCCCCGGTGAGTGGCATGGGCGAGTCTTGCGTAGGACGGAGCGCCGCAACGGGTGCAGTGACGCCCACGAGGGCGGCAATCGTCCAGACGACGGCAGCGCGGGTCAGCGGTCGGCGATCGATCGCGGGGTTCAGCATGGCGGCAATCCTTCCGTGGAGAGACGACGAGCGGGCCATGGCCATGACGGGAGCCGGGCGGGTCGCCCCGCGTGCAAGGCGGGCGAGATCGGTCAACTCAGAGGCGTAGTCGGCCGCCGGAATGCCGGACCGCAGCACGCAGTCGTCGCAGGCCCGCTCGCTCTCGCGGCGCAGGCGGGCGGCGGCAATCCAGGCCAGGGGGTTGAACCAGAACACCGCGCGTACGATTTCAGCCGCCAGCTGCACGAGCCAGTCGTGCCGCCGGACGTGGGCCAGCTCGTGGCAGAGCACCGCGTGGATGCGCGCGTCGCTCCAGCCGTCCGCGCCCGCCGGCAGGACGATGCGGGGTCGAATCGAGCCCCAGGTGCCCAGGCACACCGGAGCCGACGACAGGAGAATGGAGACGGGCCGCCGGGCATCGCACTCGTGCGCACGTTCCCGGGCCAGCCGCAGCCACCGGCTGTCTTCGTGGAGAGGCCGCGCCGATCGCCCGATGCGCCGGACCCTCAGCATGCCGACGCCGAGCGCCATCGCCATCAGCGCGGTACCGAGCCCCCAGAGGATAACGAGCGGGCGGACATCGATCGTGGCGCGCACCGGACCACGCGCGCGGGCGAGCGCCTGGACGTCGGTGGTAACGGCTGCGGCCGCGCTCTGGGCCGAGGGCCTCGCCTCGGATGGGGACGGCAGTTCCCAGCCGGGCAGGGCCAGGCCGAGCGGCCCGACGAGCGCCGCGGCGACCAGCGCCGTGGCGAGCACGAAATGACGGAGGCTCGCAGATCGGCCCCTCAACGCCGCCGCCGCGCCCAGGCCGGCCAGCAGCACGATCGTGGACCGGAGAACGAGGCCCGCCAGCAGCGTCATCGCGGGCTGCTCCGTGCGCTTCTCACGAGGGCGTCGATCCGATCGAGCTCCTCGTCGGTGATGGCGGCGCCGTCGCCGCCGAGCAGCGCCGCGACCAGCTTGGCGCTCGATCCGTCGAAGAAGGTCTCCACGAGGTGCTTGAGCGCCGACCGGCGCGCCGCGTGCCGCGGCACGGTGGGCGAGTAGACGTACCGCAACCCGACCTCCTGGTGCCGGACGTGGCCCTTGGCCTCGAGGACCCGCAGCTGGGTGCGGACGGTGGAGTCGCTCGTCGCGCCCGGCACATCGGCGAGGATCTCCGCGGCGGTCGCGCGCCCGCGGCGGTACAGCACGTCCATGATCTGCCGTTCGCGCCGGGTCAGCGCCTGGTGCCGTCGCCTGCTTGACATGTTATGTTTATAACATACATGCGAGCTTTATAGCACCGTGACCGGGCGTCGTCAAGAGTTCCCGCGCGCTCGCGGGCGAGGCCGCTCCAGCCATGGCCTGTCGGCCGCGGGCCCCGACCGTTCTGAAAATCCGATCGGGACGAATTTCCGCCACGCCACGGCCGAACTCCCGTGCTTGCCGATGCTTACGCGAAATTCGTCCCGATCGGATTTCGACGGGCGGCCCGAATTCGTCCCGATCGGATTTCTACACGGATTTCTACAGGTAGCGCTCGCGGAGGATCCGCAGGTGGTGCTCCACGTGGCCCGCGGTGACGTAGGCCAGGCCGCGGACGCTCATCGGATTGTCACTGGCGACGCCACGCCGCGCCCAGCCTTCTGCCGGCATCTGGTCGAACAGCAGCAGTGAGGCGCCGCGGATGGCCAGGAATTCCTCGAGATGGCTGGCCAGCGGACGCTCGTCGGCGCCCGCGTGCCGGCTCGCCACGTCCTGGTCGAAGCTCGGCAACGACCCGCCCAGGCCGCGCGCGAACCAGAACGCGCGGAAGGTGAACATCCGCTCGCAATCGTTGATGTGCCCGAGCACCTCGCGGATGCTCCACTTGCCGGGCGCGTACCGCGAGCGCGACTGCGCCTCCGAGATGCCGCTGAAGACCGCGGCCGTCTCCGAGCGCTGCGTCCGCAGGATCGCCCGGACGTCGCCGTCGGGCACCTTGTCGATGTACGTGAAGTGGTACTGCGCGATCTCGTCGGTCCCGGGACGCCCTGTCATCCTGCCATCCTTCCGCGGCCGGGCCCTGCTCCAGCCACGTCCGCCAGTATCCCCAATCACCGGCGCCCGCAGCAAGACGGGGCGTCATGCAACTTCCCCGTGGCGAACCTCGTCTCAGTGACATAGTCTGTCTATGTCATGACCGAACAGGCCGCCCCCATCCCGCCGGGCACGCTCGAAATGCTGATCCTGACCGCGCTGGCCCGGGGCGCCGAACTGCACGGCTTCGAGATCGCCGAGACCATCCAGGCCAGGTCGGAGGACGTGCTCCGCGTGGAGGAGGGATCGCTCTATCCCGCGCTCCAGCGTCTGCTCGTCAAGGGCTGGGTTGTCGGGGAGTGGGGACGGACGCCGGAGAACCGCCGCGCCCGCTACTACCGGCTGACGGCAACCGGCAGACGCCAGCTGGAGCGCGAAGTGGAATCCTACCGGCGGGTGTCCGCGGCCATCGACCGCGTCCTGGCGCCGGCGCACTGATCCGGGACGAGAAGGAGCAGCCGATGGTGTCCGAGCTCTGGCGACGACTGCGGTATTTCCTGCGGCGCGACGCCGCCGCGGCGGATCTCGAGGACGAGATGCGGCTCCACGTCGAGCTGCGGACGGCGCGGCTCCGCGAGCGCGGCCTGGCGCACGACGCCGCGGAGCGGCAGGCGCGCCGGACGTTCGGCCACCCGACGTCCGTGGCGGAGCGCAGCCGCGATGCCTGGGGCCTCCACGCCCTCGAGTCGTTCGTGCAGGACGTGCGCTATGCCGTGCGCACGCTGGGGCGCAGCCCGGCGTTCACCCTGGTCGCCGTCGGCGCGCTGGCCCTCGGCGTCGGAGCGAACGCCGCGATCTTCAGCACGGTGGACGCGCTCCTCTTCAGGAGCCTGCCGTTCGCCGACGCCGATCGCCTGGCGGCGATCTGGGAAGACGGGTCGCGACTCGGGTTTCCGCACAACACACCGGCGCCCGGCAACTACGCCGCCTGGCGGCGGCTGTCGTCATTCCAGTCCGTGGCGGCCCTCGACCTGCGGGGCTACAGCCTCACGGGCGGCGGCGCGCCGGAGAAGATCGGCGCAGCCGGCGCGACAGCCTCCTTCTTTCCGGTCATGGGCGTCCGGCCCGAGATCGGCCGCTGGTTCCGCCCGGACGAGGACGTGCCCGGAGGACCGAAGGTCGTGGTCATGGGGCACGACCTCTGGACGCGCCGCTTCGCCGCCAGCCCCGCGATCCTCGGGCGTGACCTCGTGCTCGACAACGAGAAGTACACCGTCGTCGGCGTCATGCCGGCGCGGTTCTCGTATCCGTTCAGGGACGTCGAGCTCTGGGCGCCGATGCAGTTCACTGCGAAGGATCTCGACAATCGGGCCGCCCACTATCTCTGGGTCGTCGGCCGCCTCGCGCCGGGGCGCACGCTCACCGATGCGAACAGTGAGCTCGACACGCTTGCGGCGCAGATGGCCCGCGACCATCCCGAGACGAACCGCGACATCGGGATGTACGCGGTGCCGGTACGCGACGACTACCTGGGCGATCTCCGGGTCGGCCTGCTGATCCTCGTCGGGTCCGTGGCGCTCGTCCTCCTCATCACCTGCGCGAACATCGCGAATCTCGTGCTGGCGCGCGTCTCGGGCCGGACGCGGGAGATGGCGGTGCGCGCGGCCATCGGCGCCGGGTCGTGGCGTCTGGCGCGCCAGCTGGTCACCGAGAGCGTGCTGCTCGCGATCGCCGGCGGCGCGGCCGGCCTGCTGGTCGCGTACGCCAGCCTCGGCGTGCTGCAGACGCTCGTGCCCGAGGCCCTGCAGGGCATGACGGCCGTCCGGCTCGACTGGACCGTGGTGAGCTTCACCTTCCTCCTCGCGGGTGGAACCGGCATCGTCTTCGGACTGGTGCCGGCCTTTCAGGTGGCCCGGACGGATCTCACCGGATCCCTGAAGCAGGCGGGCCGCGACGGGATCGGCCCGCGGCGCACCTGGTGGCGCGGCGCGCTGGTGGTCGGCGAGATCGCCGTGGCCCTGACGCTGCTCATCGGCGCGACGCTGATGGTGCGCAGCGTCTCGAATCTGCAGGGCGTCGACCCCGGCTTCCACGCCAGCCAGCTGCTCACGGCACGCCTGAGCCTTTCGCGGGTGGCGTATGCGGACTTCCCGAGGCGCGTATCGTTCGCCGAGCGTGTCCTGGACCGCGTGCGCGCACTGCCCGGGGTGCGGTCGGCGGGCATCACGAGCGCGCTGCCGCTGGTCTGGAAGGGCGGCACCACCGGCTTCATCCCGGAGGGCACGACGCGCCCCGATCCCAGGCTGTCCTACGACGCCAACAACCGCGTGGTCACGCCGGGCTTCATGGAAACGATGCGGATGGCGCTCGTCGCGGGGCGCCTGTTCGACGCGCGCGACACGTCTGCCGCCGCGGGCGCCGTCATCGTGAACGAGACGATGGCCCGGACGTACTGGCCGGAGGGCCAGGCGATCGGTCAGCGCCTCCGGATCGACGACGGGCCCGACACCCCGTGGCTCACAGTGGTGGGCATGGTGGAGGACGTCCGTTCGATGGGGCTCGACCAGCCGGCACGCGCGGAGATGTACTTCCCGCTGGAGCAGTCCGAGGGCAACTGGATGTGGCCGCGCGACCTGGTCGTGCGCGCCGCCGGCGATCCCGCCAGTCTTGCCGCCGAGATTCGTCAGGCGGTCTGGGCCGTGGACCCCCAGCAGCCGGTGGAACGCGTCGAGCCGATGACCGCCATCGTGGACGACGAGATGTTGCAGCGACGCACCGAGATGCGGCTGCTGACCGGCTTCGCGGGCCTCGCGCTCGTGCTGGCCTCCCTGGGCATCTACGGCGTGCTGTCGCTGATGGTGGGGGAGCGGCGGCAGGAAATCGGCCTGCGCCTCGCCATCGGCGCCGATCCGGCCTCGGTCAGGCGGCTGGTCGTCGGCGACGGCATGCGGCTGGCCGCCCTCGGGGTCGCGCTGGGTCTATTGGGGGCCTGGTTCGCCTCCGCCTTCCTGGACCAGCTCCTGTTCGGCGTCGCCGCGCACGACCCGTGGGTGTTCGGCGGCCTGGCCGCGGCGATGCTCGGCGTGTCGTTCGCGTCGATCTACCTGCCCGCGCGGAGGGCCAGCCGCGTGGACCCGCTCGTCACGCTGCGGGCGCAGTAGAACACGAAGGCCACGAAGGCCGGAACACGAAGGCCACAAAGGCCACGAAGACCACGAAGGCCGGAACACGAAGGCCACAAAGGCCACGAAGACCACGAAGGCCGGAACACGAAGGCCACAAAGGCCACGAAGACCACGAAGGCCGGAACACGAAGGCCACAAAGGCCACGAAGGCCACGAAGACCGGAACACGAAGGCCACAAAGGCTACGCAGGGGAGAACAAACGGCAGGAAGGCTCACGGACGAGGCAGGTCGGACGCGACGCTGGTGGCGCCGTGGCTCATGACGGGCCGTTGGCATCCGTGTCGTCCTGCGGCAGGATTCGCCGTTCGAACGTCCACGACGCCGGGTCCAGCACGCGTCCCCTGACCGAGAACAGGTACAGGCTGTCGAAGTACCGCCGCCCCCAGTCGGCGTTCACCCACGTGTGGTACGCGAACGTGCGAGGGCGTGGGTCCGTCGCCTTGATCTGGAGGGCCGGCGTGCCCGGGAACGGATTCGGGACGTTCGCGAGGGAGAGGATCGTCGCGGGCACGTCCGTGATCGCCGAGTGGGCGTACGAGATCTGGAGCGGGCCGGAGGCGCCCGCGGGCTTCACGGCCAGCAGCGGCATGGCGCTCAACACCACCCCTTCCATGTCGCCGGCTTCGCTGGCGATGCCTTCGAAGGGGTGGTCGGCACGGAATACCGGCCAGCCGTGATCGGAGGTCAGCACCACGATGCTCGAGTCGTAGACACCGAGCGCACGGAGGCGGTCCAGCAGGCGGCGCACCAGGAGCAGGCCGCACTTGGCCTGCCCCGTATACGTCGATCGGACCACCGGCACCTCGTCGATGAACGCGCAGGTGGCGTCGAGGGCAATCGGCGGGTGCGGAATCGCTACGTGGATGAACGTGTAGACGGGCTCGCTCGTGCCGACCGTGAGCCGTGAGGTGAACTCCTCGAGAAAAGCCGCGTGGTTGCTCGCGCGGACCTCCCGGGTCCGCTCGCTTCCGAGGCCGCCTTTCGTGAAGTAGTGCTGCGCGAGCCACGCCCCCTTGTCGTAGACACGCGGCTTGAGCCCCTGCGGCACGTCGCGAAACAGCGAGAAGTCCACGAGCTGCAGCGCGGCATACCTGACGTAGTCCGCGTAGCTGCCGTACGGCGTCGGAATCTTGTACCGGACGACGGTCTCGTGTGCCTCGCCCGGAAGCGGCGGCTGGTCGCGGCTGTCGAAGGTGACCGAGTGGACCGCGTACCCGTGGTCGGCGAGCGCGGACGCAATGGATTGGGTGCGGGTCGTCCGGTCCAGGAACTGTTCGAACGGCTGCCGGTTGCGGTAGGTGACGCCGGTCAGCATGGCCGGCATGCTCGCCCTCGTCGTCGGGAACGCGCCGAGGTGGTCCGCGAAGAACACGAAGCCCGCGAAGTCCCGGTCGGCCGCTGCGCGGCCTTCCTGGACGCTCTCGCGGAAGATCTCCGACAGGAACCCGTCGAGCACGACGTGCACGATGTTGTTCCCGCGTGAGAGCTGGTAGATCGGCGCGGGCGGCCCCGACCATGTCGCCTCCGACAGGTCCGGCGCCGCCGATCCGAATGCCGAGGCGGCCAGGGCGGCCACCTGGAGGCCGATGAAGACGCCGCTGGCCAGGGGCGCCACGGCGGCCACAGGCCGCGCGAAGGCGATGGCCAGCGCCACTCCCGCAATCCAGACCGCGGCTTCATACGGCACGCGCCAGGCGAACGGGTTCAGCTTGAGGCCTTCTCCGTAGAGCGGACCGACGTCGGGGACGAGGAAGGTGCCCTGAATCCAGACCAGCAGCCCGAGCGCGAGCAGGAACGCGACGTACGCACGTCGGACCGCCTCCGAGAACAGGCCGGTCAGGCCGCCCAGCACCAGCAGGAGGGCCCAGCTTGCCGCCGCAGCCTCGATCAGCCGCGGCCACGCGATGTCACGGAAGGCGACGTTGAACTCCCCGGGATTCGCCGCGTAAATCGTGTGCGGCCCGACGATGAACACGAGGACCGGCGCGACCAGCGCAGGCAGGGCCACGGCGGACAAGGGACTTGCCAGGCTGCGCAGCGTCGGGCGACGCCGGGCGCGGATCTCCCGAGAGACGACGAGCGCCACCAGCGCGAGCCCGGGCAGAAGAACCCACGCGGCAATAGCCAGCTGGTGCACCCACCCGAGCGCCTCCGCAACCCGTTCGTCCCCGGAGTCCGGCCTGCTGGGGAAGAGGTCGCCGGCCGGAAACGGTGCCGGCGCGTCCCCGCCTCGTGCGACGAGGAGGTGGAGGCTGTACGCTCCGCCGAGCTGCTGATACCTGACCAGTATCTCGTGCGCTCCGGCGCGCAGAGGGAGCGTCACGCTGTCGGTGGACGTGCCGACGCCCGGCCCGCGCCTCAGGACCAGGTGCCGGTCGATGAAGACCTCGGCGCTGTCGTCCGCGCCGGCATACACGTCCACGGTGTCGGCCTCGCGCAGGAACCAGAATCCGGCCCACAGGACGCTGAAGTGCCGCTTCGGCAATCCCGGCGTGCGCTCGACGAAGTCGAGCGTCAGGTCCGGCGTCACGGCCTTCGCCGACGGCGGCCCGGTAAACGACGGTTGCGGGTAGAAGGAGCGGACGAGCCCGGCCTGCGGTGCAATGGTCCGGTTCAGGAGGACGGAGGCGGCCGTCAACGCCAGTGCGACCCCGACGTACGTCAGCACTGCCCGTGCCGGCAGGCCGCGCCGGCGCAGCCACTCTGGACCTGGGATCGACAGCGCTGTCACTCCTGAAGTGCATGCCCTCCTGGGAAGGGCGCCCGGAATGATACTTCGGAGGGGCAGGCGGCGCCAGCGACACGCGCCTCAGCGCGTCCTGGCGGGCGCCTCCAGCGCTGCCAGGGCACGTCGCAGCCGCGCGTCGGCGTCGGTGGCGACCTCAGCAAGGGCGGGGTTGTCCCCGACGACGCCCAGCGCCGCCAGCGGAGCCATCGCCGCGACGACTGCCCTGTCGTCCCCGTCCTCGTAGACCACGACGTTGCAGGGAAGGAGCAGCCCGATGTCGAGCTCCGCGTCCAGCGCGCGCTCGGCCAGCGGCGGGTTGCAGGCGCCGAGGATCACGTACTTCCGGAACTCGCGGTTCCGCTTCACGCGGAGCGTGTCCTGGACGTCGATGCTGGTCAGCACGCCGAAGCCTTCCTGCCTCAGCGCTTCGGTTGCAAGGGCCACCGCCTTTTCGAAGCCGAAGGCCAACCTGATCTTCAAGCCGTAGGTAGTCTGTTCCATGGAGCGCCTCGCCAGTCAACAGATGCAGGGAGGCCGCCCGGCGTGACAGCGTGTCACCATGCGGTCACGGCCTGTATCTATAGTGTAGGAGACGCTCATGGCATCAAAGACCGCCGTTGTTCGCCAGATCGCGGGGCTGAGCCTGGCGGCTCGTACCGGCTCGAACCACTGGGTGGTGATGGACGGTCCGGCCCCGCTCGGAGGCTCCGACGCCGGCCCGCGCCCGAAGGAACTGGTGCTGGTCGCCCTCGGCGGCTGTACCGGCAGCGACGTGATCGCGATCCTGAAGAAGAAGCGCGCGGACGTGGACTCGGTCGAGATCCGGGTGACGGCCGATCAGGCCGACGAGCACCCGCAGGTCTTCACCCGGATCCACGTCGAGTACATCGTGACGGGTCGCGACGTGCGATCGGAAGACGTCGCGCGCGCGATCGAGCTGTCCGAGACGAAGTACTGCGCGGTGAGCGCGATGCTGCGGGCCACGGTGCCCATCACGCACGCGTACCGGATCGTGAACGCGCCGGCGATACCCGCATTGGCGATGGAGTGAGGGTCTCCGGCGGCGATTCAGGCCTGCCCACCCGATCACCTGTAGCGCAGGCCTTCAGGCCTGCCCACGCCGGCCATCTGTAGCGCAGGCCTTCAGGCCTGCCACCGCCGTGTGGGTTTGCGGCGCGCAGAATCTCACGCACCATCAGTGCGACGGCGCCACGGACGTGGCGATGCTGATCGCCGCGGATCTCACAAACTGCCCGTTCGTCGGACCAGGCACTGGCGGCTGATTGGCAGGCCTGAAGGCCTGCGCTACAGATGGTCAGCGGATCGTATGTAGCGCAGGCCTTCAGGCCTGCCCACCCGTCTCACCTGTAGCGCAGGCCTTCAGGCCTGCCCACCGCCGTGTCGGTTGCGGCGCACAGAATCTGATCGCCGCGGATCTCACAAACTGCCCGGACGCTGCACGCCAACTCACGTGCGCCCCGGGATCAGAGTTTGAGGAACCGCTCACGAAGGGCCCGCGACTGCAGCCGGGAGATGGGCAGCTTCTGCCCGTTGGCCAGGATCGCCACGTGCATGCCGCCCGGCATCACGTTGACTTTCGCAATGAGATCGATGTTCGCGAGCGTGCCACGGCCAAGGCGCACGAACTGGGCCGGGTCGAGCCTCGACTCGAGATCCTTGAGCCGGTACGTAATCGTGTGGCGCTCGTTGCGGACTGTCGTGAGGTGGAGCAGCTCGCCCTCGGCCACCACCGACGCAATCTGGTGGACCGGGACGATCACCACGTCTTCGCGGCGGCGTACCGGAATCCGCTCGAGATACCGCGGTCGGGCCTGCTCGTAGGCATCCAGCGCGGCGCCAACCCTGTCCGCCTGCTCCGTCACGAGCTCGGCGCGCTCCATCCGGTCATGCGCGCGGTTGAGTGTTTCCCGCAGCCTGGCGCGATCCACCGGCTTCAGCAGGTAATCGACGGCGTTGACCTCGAAGGCCTGCACCGCGAACTCGTCGTACGCGGTCACGAACGCGATCAGCGGCAGCTCCTGCTTCTTCAACGCGCGGACGACGCCGAGGCCGTCCAGCTCCGGCATCTGCCAGTCCAGGAGCACGAGATCCGGCCTGGCCGATACGATCACCGCCACGGCTTCCTTGCCTGAGGCGGCCTCGCCAACCACGGTGACGTCCTCACACGATCGCAGCAGCGACAACAGGAACGAGCGTGCGGGCCGCTCGTCGTCGGCGACCACCACCCGGAGCGGCGTGGTCATATGGCCACCTCGCCGCGGCGGTCCTCGGGCCGCGCGGCGACGGGCAGCCGGATCTCGACCGTCGTCCCGATGCCGGGCTCGGATCGAATCCGCAGCGAGGCGGCCGCGCCGTACTGCCGATCGAGCCGCCGCTCCACGTTCTTCAGCCCCACACCCTCGCGACGGCCCCGCGCGAGGGCCGCGGCGGTCGATCCCACGCCGGTGTCGGTGACGACGAGGCGCAGCAGACGGCGAGGCTCATCGCCCTCCGCGATCGCGGCGACGTGAATACTGCCGCCGGCCTCGCGGGGCCCGATGCCGTGCTTCACCGCGTTCTCCACCAGCGGCTGCAGTACCAGTGGCGGCACGGGCACGGATCGCAGCGCGGGGTCCACGTCGATGCGCACCACCAGGCGATCTTCGAACCTGGCCTGCTCGATGTCGAGGTACGCCTCGACGACGTCGATCTCGCGGCCGAGGGTCGTGGCATTCCCCTCCGACCGCAGGACGGCACGGAGGAGGGACGTCAGGCGCATCAGCGTGTCGAAGGCACGTGCGGGCGCTGTCTGGATGAGGTACCCAATCGTCGTGAGAGCGTTGAACAGGAAGTGGGGATTGATCTGTGCCCTGAGCGCACGCAGTTCGGCCTCGGATGCCAGCGTGGCCATCTCCTGTTCCCGAATCTCCCGCGCGTAGCGTTCCTCGGTGAGCCGGATGGCGTCCAGCCGGCGGGCGACAACGATCGCCAGCCGCTCGAACGCGGCGACGTCGTCGGACAGAAACCGGCGGCCGCCAGTCACACCGGCCACGGCGAGCGCGTAGCGTGGCCGGTCGGTCGTGGGCACGACGATGGCGATCGCTGCAGGGCCGCCGGCGACGGCCGCCGCCGCGGCGCCCGTCACGACGACGCGCGTCGGGCCCGCGGGCACCGCATCGTCGTGCCATTCCTGCCAGGTGACGGTTCGAGCGCTCAGGGCCGGGCCAAGCGCGGCGCACACCTCCGACAGGACCGGCTCGACGCGGTCCAGCAACTCGATCCGCGCGGCAATCGACTCCCAGAGCCGCCCGTAGTCCGGCCGCTGGAGGACGATGGTGTCCACGAACCACGTCGTGAGACGCCGGAGCTCCGGGTAGAGGAGCGCGGTCGCCACCCAGAGGGTGACCAGAAGGGTGACCTGCCGTGGATCGCCCTCGATGAAGCGGCCAAATGCGGGTGAGTGCACGCCGAACTCCGCCAGTGCGGTGAACGCCACGACGACGATGGCCAGCAGGGCGAGGGCGCGCTTCAGGAACAGATCGGCGAGGGCGAAGGGGTAATCCTGGTAGAGGATCGCCAGCGCGAGGGGTAGTGACGCGTGGTGGCCCACCAGCTCCACCGGCCAGGACGGGTCGCCCTGGTGTAACTGGCTGAGGTGCAGCGCCGAGACGGCAAAGACGGCGAGGGCGGCGGCCCAGAGCGCGCGTCGCGCCCCCGGCTGGCCGCGGGTCACTGCGGCCAGCGGCACCACCAGGCCGATGAACGTGAACGTGAGCAGGCGCATCGCCACGACCGACGGGATCGGGGCACCCGCCACGACGGCGCGCAGCTGGATGGTCGCCGCGATGCCGCTCACCGCGTAGGCCGCTGCCGCTATGGCCCGTCGCGTCGTGCCGCGATGGTCGCCGTGTCCTCCGCGGAGCACCGAGTGCACCACGACGGCCGGCAGGAAGCCCAGGGCCGAGAAGCCGGCGGCGCTCAGCGACGGAAAGGGCCCTTCGAAGCCCACACGCGGCAGCTCGTAGACCGACAACGCGCAGACGTTCCAGAGCAGTCCCAGAAGGGATGTCAGGAGCAGGAGCGGATCGAGGCGCTGCCCTTCGGCCTGGCGGCCCGGGCGCACCACCATCACCAGCAGAGTGGTGTAGAGGACCACTCCGGTGGCCAGGCCGACCAGGTTCAAGAGCTCGCCGAGGTTCACGGTGGCCGTCACCGGTCCTGCGCCCGCCCTCCGATCGGAACGACGAGCGCACGACCGGCCTCCTCCGGCCGGTGAACGGTCGATCGGAGGCAGTGAGTGGCGGCCGGTGCGCCCGGGATCCGCCATTATGCGCCAGCCCACCGTCCGGGCCGGCTGCCGGCCGCTCGTCGTCCCAAACGACGCGTTCAGCGTGCCCAGTCTGCCGTTCGTCGGCTTCTGATCGCCCTCGCGGGCGCCGGTTGCTACCGTCGTTGCTGGAGCCCGCGCGGCTCCGGATCGAGGGGGCATGCAGACGCAACGTTCGACGCTGGCGCGGATCTTCGGCGGGGCCTGGCTGTGCTTCGCCATGGCGGTGTGGCCGGCGGCCGCCCAGGAGCTGGGGGGCGCCGGCACGGTACAGGGCACGGTGAAAGACCCGACCGGCGGCGTCATGGTCGCGGTGCCGGTCTCGCTGAGCAACCCGGTGACGGGGCTCCGCCGCGATGCGGTGACCGACGAACAGGGCCGGTACGTCTTCCGTAATCTGCCGCCGAACCAGTATCACGTGCATGTGAGCGCGCAGGGCTTTCAGGCCGTCGATCGGGACGTGGACGTCAGGACGTCCCTGCCGATCGCGCTCGACATCCAGCTGCCGCTCGCCGGCGCGACCACCAATGTCGAGGTCGTCGGCCACGCCATGGACCTGCTCGAGCGGGACCCGACCGCGCACACCGACATCGACCAGACGCTCGTCAAGAAGCTGCCGCTCGAGGCCTCGTCAGGGCTCAACCAGGTGATCACGCTGGCGTCGCCGGGCGTCGTCGCCGATGCGAACGGGTTCTTCCATCCCATCGGCGACCATGCCCAGACGCAGTTCTCGATCGACAATCAGCCGGTGACCGACCAGCAGAGCCGCATCTACTCCAACCAGATTTCGCCGGATGCCGTAGGCTCCATGGAGGTCATCACGGGCGTGCCCCCGGCGGAGTTCGGCGACAAGGACAGCCTGGTCGTCCGCATCATCACGAAGTCCGGCCTCGATCAGCCAAAGCCCACGGGCAGCGTAACGGCGGGGTACGGGTCGTTCGACAGCCCGACGGCGGACGTCAACCTGGGGGCCGGCAACGGCACCATCGGCAACTTCGTGTCGTTCACGGGCACCCGAACCGACCGGTTCCTGGACCCGCCCGAGTTCACGACACTCCATGGAAACGGCGACAACCAGACGCTGTTCGATCGGATCGACTGGCATCCGAACGTCAACGACGCCCTGCACCTCAACACGCAGCTCGCGCGGTCGTCGTTCGACGTGCCGAACACCTATGACCAGCAGGCGGCAGGGCAGGACCAGCACCAGAGAATCGCAACGTTCAACGTGGCGCCTGGCTACTCGCGCATCCTGAGCCCGACGCTGCTGCTGAATGCCAACGCGTACGTCCGGCAGGATCGCGTCACCTACACGCCGAGCCCGGACCCGTTCTCCGACGCAGTCGGGCACCGTCTCGCAGAATCGCCACCTGACCAATTTCGGCGTGAAGGCGGACCTGGCCTACGTGCGCGGCCCGCACAACTTCAAGCTCGGCGCCACCGTCAGCGCCACGAAGCTCCTGGAGAACTTCTCGCTCGGCCTGACGGATCCGACGCTGAACTCGCCCTGCCTCGACGCCGATGGCGGGCCTGTGGACGACACGTCCCTCGTGGCGCTCGATCAGTGCGGCGGCGCCGGGCTGGATCCGAACGATGAGTTCGTCCCAGGGCTCGTGCCCTACGACCTGAGCCGCGGCGGCGGCCTCTTCCAGTTCCACGGCAGCCATACCGTTCACCAGCAGGCCGCCTACGTGCAGGACGATCTGAAGGCCGGCAACGCGAGCTTCAAGCTCGGCCTGCGCGTCGATCACTACGACGGCCTGAGCTCGTCCACGCTGGCCGAGCCGCGCCTGGGCGTGTCGTACGCCGTGCCCCGGAGCGGAACCATCCTGCGCGCCTCGTATGGTCGGACGCTGGAAACGCCTTACAACGAGAACCTGATACTGGCCAGCAGCGGCGACGCCGCGGTGTTCGGCACGGGCGGCAGCCCCCTGAAGGCCGGCACGAGAGATCAGGTGGATGTCGGCGTGCAGCAGGGGCTCGGCGGATGGGTCGTCGTGGACGTCGGTTACTTCTACAAGCACACGACCAACGCTTACGACTTCGGCACGCTGTTCGATACGCCGATCTACTTTCCCGTGTCCTGGGACCACTCGAAGATCACCGGGATCACCGGCCGGGTCAACCTCGTCGAGCACAAGGGCCTGAGCGCATTCATGGTGCTCGGCCACACCAGCGCGATCTTCTCGCCGCCGGGGACGGGCGGCATCCTCCTCGAAGCGCCCGAGGGCGACTTCCGGATCGACCACGACCAGAAGTTCCAGCAGACGACGAACGTCCAGTATGCGTTCCTGAAGCCCTGGGGAGCCTGGGCGGCGTTCTCGTGGCGGTACGACTCGGGGCTGGTGGCGGGATCGGTTCCCGACTACGGGACGGCGCTCTCCCTCTCGGCCGACCAGCAGGCGGCCATCGGCCTGTTCTGCGGCAGCCAGGTGGCCACGCTCGACGCACCGATCACGGAATGCGACTCGGCCAACCGGGGAGCCGAGCGGCTCGTCATCCCGGCCGAGGGCACGGCCGACGACGTGACGAACCCGCCGCGGATCGCGCCGCGCCACCTGTTCGATCTCGGCCTCGGCGTGGACAACCTGCTCCGCGGCGACAAGGCCAAGGTCAAGGTGCGGTTCAGCGTGGTCAACCTCACCAACAAGGAAGCGCTCTACAACTTCCTGTCGACGTTCAGCGGCACGCACTTCGTCACGCCGCGCGCGTACCAGGTGCAGGTCGGCGTCACGTTCTGACGCCCGCGCCCGATCACGTGTAGCGCAGGCCTTCAGGCCTGCCCCATGATCACCTGTAGCGCAGGCCTTCAGGCCTGCCACCCGACCATCTGTAGCGCAGGCCTTCAGGCCTGCCTCGGCGACTGCATTGCATGTCTGGCCGGCATGCGGGACCGGCGGCCACGACTGGACGACGAGGCGTATCGGGACGGCATCGCCTATCTCCTGACATTCTGCACCGCCGGACGCGTGCCGGTGTTTCGTGATGCTGGCGCCGTGGCACAGACCGTGCGTGAGATTCTGCGAGCGGCCACCGACACGGGCGTGGCGATTTCTGCTTACTGTTTCATGCCCGATCACGTGCACCTGTTTGCCGAACCGGCAGACGAAGGGCTCGGTATCCAGACGTTTGTCAAGCGTGCGAAACAGTTCTCCGGGTATTGCTACGCTCGGGAGACCGGCCGTCGTCTATGGCAGCCGAGCTGGCACGATCGCGTGATTAGACGCTCCGATGACCGCCGCGCCGTGCTCCGCTACGTGCTCCGGAATCCTCTCCGGGCGGGGCTCGTCGTCGATCTCGCAGACTACCCGTTCATCGGATCAGGCACCGTCTCCCGAGCGGCGTTGTTGGCGAGCGTCGACTGACTCGCATGTAGCGCAGGCCTTCAGGCCTGCCACCGCCGTGTCGGTTGCGGCGCGCAGAATCTCACGCATTTTGTGCGACGGCGCCACGGGCGTGGCGATGCTGATCGGTCGCAGATCTCACAGACTGCCCGTTCGTCGGACCAGGCACCGGCGGCTGACTGGGCAGGCCTGAAGGCCTGCGCTACAGGTTGCTACAGATTGCCGGCGGATCGTATGTAGCGCAGGCCTTCAGGCCTGCCACCGCCGTGTCGGTTGCGGCGCGCAGAATCTCACGCATCTTTTGTGCGACGGCGCCACGGGCGTGGCGATGCTGATCGGTCGCAGATCTCACAGATCTGCCCGTTCGTCGGACCAGGCACCGGCGGCTGAACTGGGCAGGCCTGAAGGCCTGCGCTACAGATTGCCGGCGGATCGTATGTAGCGCAGGCCTTCAGGCCTGCCACCGCCGTGTCGGTTGCGGCGCGCAGAATCTCACGCACCTTTTGTGCGACGGCGCCACGGGCGTGGCGATGCTGATCGCCGCAGATCTCACAGATCTGCCCGTTCGTCGGACCAGGCACCGGCGGCTGAACTGGCAGGCCTGAAGGCCTGCGCTACATGCGTGGCAAGGCAGAAGGCCTGCGCTACATCCGCGGCAGGGCAGGCCTGAAGGCCTGCGCTACAGGTGAGGCTAGATGCGCGGCCGCGCTCAGAACGTCACGCGCAGGCGGCCCGAGATGTAGCGGGGCCGCGCGTAGTGCGTCCCGTTGAACTCGCTGCTCAGGCTGATCAGGTACACGTTGTCGGTCAGGTTCTGCACCTCCGCCGCGAGCTCGAGCCGCCGCGAGATGGCCCAGCCCGCCGAGAGGTCCAGCGTCCCGTACGACGGCAGATGGTCGGGCCCCTCTTCGAGGAGGAACCCCGAGCCGAAGCGCACGGTGGCGTGCGCCCAGTACGGCGCCCCGGACGGGCTCAGGTCGGCGCTCACCGAGAGCGTGTGCCGCTGGTCGTGATCCAGGAAGAACCACGCGTCCTCCGTCTCCTCGCGCTCGATGTCCCCCAGCCCGCCCGTGATGCCGCCCCGGCCTTCGGCGTGACCGTACGCGTACACGACGCGGCCGCTGAGGCCGTGCCGCGACGGCGAGCTCAGGCTCAGCTCCAGCCCGCGCAGCCGCGCGCGGTCGATGTTGACCGGGAGGAAAACGGCCGACTCGCCGACCTGCTCGTGATCGAGGTAGTCATGGGCCTGATTGAGGTAGTAGGTCGCGTCCGCGATGAACCCGGCATGCGTCCACGAGAGGCCCGCCTCCCACAACGTGTCGCGCTCGCCCCGGACGTCCACGAACATCTGGCCGGCCGCCGCGGCCGCCTCGGACCCGGCCAGCCCGAGATCGCCCAGCGGCGGCGCCTGGAACAGCCGGCCGCCGTAAGCGTGCGCCGTCAGGTCCGTGTTCCCGAGAGCGGCCACGATCCCGACCCGCGGCTGGAGAAACGACTCCGACACGTGCGCGTTCGTGTAGTCCCAGCGCAGGCCCGCATCGAGCGTGACCCCGCGACGCAACCGGACCTGGTCCTGCGCGTAGACGCCCGTGTTCAGGCCGGACTGCGCCACCGTGTCCGCGAGCCGGGCGGCGTCACCGCCCTCGACGGCAAAGCCGAACGTGTCGCGCAGGAACGATCCGTAGGTGTTCGTGCCCACCTGGATCGAGTGCGCGCCCCGCGCGAGACTCCAGTCCACCTTCGCGCCGGCGTAGTGGATGTGCCGGTCGTCCGACGACGCGTCCGCTGCACCCGGCACGTCCGGGAGGAGGGCGACCCGGCTCAGGTGATAGTACGGGGCCGCCGACCACACGGCGCGCCCGCGCCCGCTGTGTGTCCAGAGCGCATTGACGAACACGTCGCGCTCCTCCTGGACGCTCAACAGCGGATCGGCGGCCGCCGCGTCCTGCGGGATCTGGTAGTCGTCCCCGCGCACGCTGCCGGTGACGGTGAAGACGTCCTCGGCCGCGGGAACCATCCAGAGCTTGCCGGCGGCGCCCCCGCCGCTGTGGCGATCGTGCACGTAGTCCGGCGCCGGCGGCGTCAGGCCGAAGTCGGTGCGATTGGCCGAGCCCTGGACGAAGTACGCGACCGTGTCGGTGTGATCGCCGTACGAGACAGCCGCATCCATCGTGGACTGCTGGCCGCCGATGAGGAGCGCCTCGCCGCCTCGCGCGCGCTCGAAGCCCGAACGCGTGACCACGTTGAACACGCCGTACATGCGGTCGCCCATGCTCGCCTGGTACGACCCGCGCTGGAACTCCAGCGCCTTGACGTCCTTGGGCTCGAAGAGCAGCGAGAAGTTCGTCCCGACGGTGTTGGAGGGGACCGGCACGCCGTCCACCTCGAACCCGATCTGGTGGCCGCCCCGGACGTGCAACAGGTCGTGCGCGAGAACGGCCGAGGGCGTGGTCTCGAGGATGGCGGCGTAGCTGCCCGCTTCGAGGGCCCCCGGGATGTGCTGCAGCTCCCGCCGCGTGACGAGGGTGGTGCTGTGCGTCACGAGTCGCTCGCCGCCCTGCCCGTTGACCGTGACCGTCTCGGCCAGCGTGCCCAGCTCGAGCTGCAGGTCGGCCACCACCGGCCGCCGTGTCACGACCAGCGCCACGCGCGCCACCTTGAAGCCCTGCAACGTCGCGGTCAGCGTGTACTGGCCGGCATCGAGCGGCGGCAGCACGTATTGCCCCTGCGCGTCGGTGGTCGTCTCCCTGCTGAACTCGGAGGCCGTGTCGCTCACTCGTACGGCCACGCCCGGCAGCGGCGCCCCCTGGGGGTCGCGGATGGTCCCGCTGACCGGCGTCGCCGCCAGGCAGGGCACCGCGCCCGCGGCCAGGACGGCCAGCGCAAGGGCAATCGCCCCTCTCTTTGCCCGCATGAAACACTGCTCCTTCTGCCTCCCGGCCACGTCGTACCGTGACGACGACGCCTTTCGGGAGGTCTCCCGAAAAAAGTGACTGCAGACCGCCGTCGCGGGCGTCAGCCTCGGGGCGGCGGGGTCGCAGGGGCGCGCGACCGGGAGATTGTCGAAGAGGGAGCGGCGGCGGGAAGAGGACCGGTGAGGGGGGAGGCGATTGTCGCGGCCGCCAGGGGCAGCACGCCGACCGGACCGGTGACGGGGCAGACGGCGGACGCGTCGGGCCTCGTGCACGTCAGCCGGCAGGACGACGACGAGACCGCAGCGCCAGCCCGGTGCTTGTGCATCGGGCACACCTGGCCCGGCGCCATGTGCAGACAGCAGACGTCCGGCGGCGCCGCGGCTGTCGCGGGCTGCAACGCCAGCGCGGCAGCGCCAATCTGGCTGGCCATCCAGAGCCAGACGAACACGACCAACCGCCGGCGCAGCCGGAACATGGCCCATTCAGAGGACCCGGGGCCGCAGCAACCCGTCAATGGGGCGCCGGTGGCCGGGTGATAGAGTGGCCAGACGTGTATCCCACGCTGTTCAGGTTCGGAAGCTTCGAGATCACCAGTTTCGGCGTCATGGTGGCCATCGGGGCCGCTGTCGGTCTCTGGCTCTTCACCCGGGAGCTCCGCGGCAGCGGCCTGCCCGAAGGCGCCGCCGACGGCGCCGTGCTGGGCCTGATTGCCGGGCTGGCCGGCGCCAAGCTGCTGTACGTAGTTCGAGCACCTCGGCGAGGAGCCGATGCTGTCGCTGCTCACGAGCCGCGGCGGTCTGAGCTGGTTTGGCGGCTTCTTCGGCGGGGTCGGCGCTGCGCTCGGCTACTTCGCCTGGCGGCGATGGCGCATCCTGCCGCTGCTGGCAGCCGCGACGCCCGCGCTGGCCGTGGGCCACCTGCTGGGGCGCATCGGCTGCTTCCTGGTGGGCGACGACTACGGCAGGCCGACCTCGCTGCCGTGGGGCGTCGCCTTCCCGGAAGGACGGCCGCCCACCATCGTACCGGTCCATCCCACGCAGCTCTACGAGGCCGCGGTGCTTGGCGTGCTTGCCTGGGCGCTCGTGAAGTGGCGTCGTGAAGACGTGCCGGATACGGTGGTACTCGGGCGCTACCTGCTCATCGCGGGCCTGACGCGGTTCGCCATCGAGTTCGTGCGCGTGAACGTCAGGGTCGCCCTCGGCCTGACGGTCGCGCAGTACGGAGCGCTGGCCATTGTCGTCGCCGGCCTCCTCCTCGTGATCCGACAGTCCCGCAGCGCCTGACGAATTCGTCGCCCCACCCCGCAAATGTGAAGCCGACGCGGTCTGCCGCCAGGCAGACTGCGGCCCGAACGCCCCGCGAGCGCAGGCGTCGCCGCCTGGCCCGGATGTTGTTCCCCGCCTGAAGCCAGCCCCCGGGTACTGCGAGGAATTCCCATGTCGAAGCGACGCCAGGTCGCGCTGGCGCTTGCCGTGCTCGTCGGCGCGTGGCTGCTCCCGCCCGACGCGTCGCTCGCGCAGAAAGCCGAACCGCCCGAGCGGGTGCTGCCGGACTACGACGTCCGCCTGCTCGCCCCGCGCGTGCCGCCGGGCCTGGCGCCCGACGCGCAGACGTTGCTCGAGGAAATCCGGAACGGCCGCGCCGACGTGCACGTGAAGCTGCACCCGTTCACGGGCGGCGTGCGCAGCCTGCAGGCCGGCGGGCGGCCGCTGACCGGCGCCGCGGCCGGCGGCGCCGATCGCGTTGCGCGCGGATTCCTCGCGCGGTATCACCGGCTGCTCGGGCTCGACGCGCGCGACGTTCGCTTCCTCGTGAAGACCCGTGAGTACCGGAGCCACGACGACCCGCTGGTCCACGTGACCTTCGCGGAATCGGCGGGCGGCGTCGAGGTGCTCGGCGCGATGCTCGCCATCCACATGACCCCTGACGGCGCCATCGTCAGCATCTCGAACTCCACCGTGCCGCTCGGCGCGGTGCCGGAGGCGTCGCTGCCGGCGGACACGGCGGTGCAGGCCGCCATTGCCGACGTCCGGCCGGACCTGGTCGGCGTGCCCGCGATCCTGTCCGGCCCGTCGGGCGCCGACCGGCACACGCGGTATGCCGGCAACGGCTTCGCCTCGGCGATCGACGTGCGGCTGGTCATCTTCCCCCTGAGCGGCGGGGCGCATCCGGCATGGCGGGTGACGCTCGAGCCGCCCGGACTGCCCCGGAAGTACGACGTCTACGTGGACGCGGTGACGGGCGAGGTCCTGGCTCGCCACAATCGCGTGCTGTACATCGACGGCGTCGGACGCGTGCTCCAGAGCGACGCCACGCTGGCAACCGACAGCAGGCTGCCGGATGCGCACCCGGCCGGGTCCACGCCTCCCGGCGGCGGCGACCCCGCGAGCGGGTGCCCGCCGGTCGCGGACCACCTGTCGCGCAGCCTCACGGCGCCGTTCCGGGACAGCGGCACCGTCCTGTTCAACGTCGGACGCCTGAGCGGCAACAACGTGCACGTCTTCCGCGGCGCGGCGGGCGTGGAGGGCGCCTCCGGCACGTCGCAGCCGGACGGCTGGCACTTCGAGTACGCGTTCAACACGGCCGACGCCGCCGAAACGCACCTGTTCTTCGTGGCCAACTTCCTGCACGACTTCTTCTACGACCTCGGCTTCGACGAGGCGGCGGGCAACTTCCAGGCGGACGACTTCGGCCGCGGCGGTCTCGGCAACGACGCGCTCGTCGCGCTCGCCCGCGCCAGCGGCCGCAACAACGCCACGTTCGAGCCGAACCCCGACGGTCAGCCGTCGATCATGAGCATGTTCCTGTGGGACGGACACGGGTGCTGGGCGCAGGACGTGGACGGCGACGGCGCCGCGGACATCGACGGCGATCTGGATGCCGACATCGTGATCCACGAGTTCCATCACGGCGTCAGCAACCGCCTCAACACCCAGTTCACGGGGATCGAGGCCGATGCGATGGGGGAGGGCGGCAGCGACTTCTTCGCCTACAGCATCACCGGCGATACGACACTGGCCGAGTACCTCGTCGCCGCCGTCGGGCATCCGGCAGGTCGACGACAAGACCTACGCGGACTGGTACTGCCTGTCGTTCTTCGGATTCGTCCTCTGCGAGCCCCACAGCAACGGCGAGATCTTCGCCAATACGCTGTGGGATCTGCGGGAGCGCTTTCGCGGCGATCTCATCGGCGGCTCCGACACGGCCGCGGTCCGCCAGGTGCACCAGCTCTACGTGGACGCGCTGAAACTGTCTCCGCCGGCGCCGACCATGCTCGACATGCGCGACGCGATCCTCGCCGCGGATGTCGCCAGGCACCCGAGCGCCGATCCGGGCGGCAGTCAGAACCACTGCCGGATCTGGGAAGTCTTCTCCGGCCGCGGCATGGGGTGGGCCGCCCAGGACACCGATGACACGGGCACAGCCTCGGTTGTCGCGGATCTGAGCGTGGCACCCGAGTGCCCGGCGCCCCCACCGCCGCCTCCGGTCTCGGTGTCGGCCGCACCGGCAACGGCGAAGGAAGCCGGTCTCGTCCAGGGAGTCTTCCACGTCGCGCGGACCGGCGACACGTCGCACAGCATCACCGTGCACGTGTCACTCTCCGGAACGGCGACGGCCGGCAGCGACTACCAGGCGCTGCCCTCGACGGTCACCATTGCCGCCGGCGAGACGTCCACCGATTCTCGCGGTCACCCCCGTGGACGACGGCGACGTGGAGAACGACGAAACGGTACTCCTGACGATTACCGGCGGCCTCGGCTATCAGGTCGGCTCGCCCTCCTCCGCCACCGTCACCATCGTCAGCGACGATGTGGCGGCAGACCTCACCGTGCCGGCCCTGAGCGCGCCGTTCTACCTCGGCGCCGGCCAGCCCTTCAGCCTCACAGGCGCGGTCGCCAACCAGGGGACCGGTGCGTCCGTGCCGTCCACCACGCGCTACTACCTGTCCACCGACATCTGGTTCGACGCGGGCGACACGCCGCTCGGCTCGGGTGCCGTACCGGGTCTCGCCGTGGGCGCCTCGCAGCCGTTTGCGGCGACCGTGACCGTGCCGGCCGGGACGCCGACGGGCATCTACTACGTGCTCGCCCGGGCCGATGCGGACGGCGTCATCGCCGAAATCTCGGAAAACAACAACGTGAAGTTCGCGCCTGTCCGCGTCGGGCCCGATCTGACGGTGGCCTCGCTGAGCGCGCCGGGAACGGCGGCCGCAGGCAGTGCGTTCGTCGTGACCGATACCACGAAGAACGCCGGCGCCGGCAGTGCGCCGGCATCGGTGCTGCGCCTGTACCTGTCGAGCAACCCCAGCCTGGACGCCGGCGATACCGCGCTTGGATCGCGGTCGGTGCCGGCGCTGGCACCGGGTGCCGCGAGCACGGGCGTGACGGTGGTGGTGGTGCCGGCCTCGACGGCGAGCGGCACGTACTATCTCATTGCCGCCGCGGACGCCGACAATGCCGTGCCGGAGGTCAACGAGTTCAACAACGTCACCTGGTCCACACTGAAAGTGGGCCCGGATCTCGTGATCGCCTCCGCGAGCGTGAGCGGCACGCCCTCGCCCGGCACGGCCATCACGGTGAACGACACGACGAAGAACCAGGGGGCCAGCGCGAGCGTCGCCTCCACCACGCGGTTCTCGCTGTCCAGCGACACGAGCGCCGATGCGTCCGACGTCGTCCTCGGCAGCCGCGCCGTGCCCGCGCTGTCGGCCGGCGCGTCGTCGTCGGGCGCGACGACCGTGACGATCCCGTCCAGTACGCCGACCGGGACGTACTACCTGCTGGTCCAGGCCGACGGGCTCGGCACGAACGACGAGACGAACGAGTCGAACAACGTCTCGTCCGTGCTGGTGCGCATCGGCCCCGATCTCGTCGTGTCGGTCTCCGCGCCCGCAACGGGCTCGCCGGGCGGCGCGATGGGCGTCACCGACACCGTGCGCAACCAGGGCACGGCGGCCGCTGGCGCCTCGACGACCCGCTTCTACCTGTCCGCGGATCTTCAGCTCGACGGGACCGACCCGCTGCTCGGCAGCCGCAGCGTGCCCGGCCTCGGCGTCGGCGCCAGCAGCGCGGGCACGACGACCGTGACGCTTCCACCGGGCCTGTCGACCGGCACCTACTACGTGATCGCCCAGGCCGACGGGGCCGGCGTGGTCCCCGAGACCGTCGAGACGAACAACACCGGCTGGGCGCAGACGCGCATCGGGCCCGACCTGGTGATCTCGAGCGTGCTGGTGACCGGCGTCCTGGACGCCGGCGGGGCGTTCGCGGCGACCGACACGACCCGGAACCAGGGCAGCGGCGACTCCGGTCCGTCCGCGACGCGGTACTACTTCTCGACCAACGCCACGCTGGACGGCTCGGATGTCCTCCTCGGCTCGCGCGCGGTGCCGGCCCTGTCGGCCGGCGGCTCGCAGGCAGGCACTATCAGCCTCGTGGTGCCGGCGGGAACGCCCGGCGGCTCGTACTACCTGCTCGTCGTCGCCGATGGCGATGGGACAGTGGACGAGACATCGGAGGCGAACAACGTCTGGCCCGCGGTCATCCGCGTCGGGCCCGATCTCATCGTCTCGCAGCTGAGCGTCCCGTCGTCGGTCGCCGCGGGAACGGCCATGACCATCGCCGACACGACGAAGAACCAGGCGGCGCCCACGACGGGCCCCGCGACGACGGTCTTCTATCTCACCGCCGACTTCTCGCTGGACGGCAGCGACGTGCTGCTCGGCACCCGCACGGTCGGGCCCCTGGGCACGAACGCCACCTCGACCGGCACGACCGTCGTCACGATTCCAGCCGGGCTGGCGCCGGGACGCTACTACGTGCTGGCGATCGCGGACGGGGATCACACGGTGCCGGAGAGCAACGAGGTGAACAACCAGGTATTCGGCGGGATCCAGGTGCACTGAGCCGGGTTACACTGTCCGGCATCATGCGCGTCCTGCTGCTCTCGATGCCGGACTCGTTCGAGCACATGGCGCCGGTGGCGATCCGGATGCCAAACGGCGCCCTGACGTCGCTGGCCGGCAACGTCGATCCTCACCACACCGTCGCGGTTGCCGATCTCCTGCTCGTCCAGGACCGGGTGCTGCCCACTGTCGAGCGGCTCGTCGCCGAGCACCGCCCGGACGTCGTCGGCCTCTCGGTGATGACCTTTCAGCGCCGCACGGCGCTGCGCCTCATCGGCCACGTGAAGCGCCTGCAGCCCTCGGCGGCCATCGTCGTCGGCGGCTACGACCCCTCACTCGCGGAGGACGCCTACAGCGGTGCGGCCACCGGGGTGGACGCGATCGTCCGGGGCGAAGGGGAGGTCACGTTCCGGGAGCTGCTTCGCGCGCTCGAGCAGGGAGCCGCTGCGACGTCCATCGACGGGCTGACCTGGCGCGATGGCGATCGCATGGTGCGCAACCCGGACCGGGCGGTCAGCCGGCTCCGCCGGGGCGAGCTGGCGCTGCCGAAGCGCGACGCGCGGGTGCTGTCGGGTTACACGTTGATGGGCCGGACCGTGGACGTCGTCGAGACGTCCCGAGGGTGCACGTTCGACTGCAGCTTCTGCTCGATCATCGAGATGCGCGGCCGCAATTTCCACGCCTTCGACGTCGAGCGCGTGCTCGCCGACATCGCCGACGCGCGGGCGCACGGCGCGCGCGTGATCTTCTTCGTGGACGACAACATCACGCTCGACGTGCGCCGCTTCGAGGCGCTCTGTCACGCGCTGATCGATGCCGGTCTCCACGACCTCGACTACGTCGTCCAGGGCATGACGTCGGCAATCGCCGAGCACGGCGAGACGCTGGCGCCGCTCATGCGCCGCGCGGGCTTCCGGTACGTCTTCCTCGGCATCGAGAACGTGGTCGCCGACGACCTCACGTTCCTGAAGGCGACGGCCAAGAACGCGAAGCGCCAGGGCGGCCGGACAATCGGCAATGCGGCCCTCGACGCGATCCGGTACCTGCACGACAACGGGATGTTCGTCGTCGGCGGGCTGATCGTCGGGAACCCTGACGACACGCGGGAATCGGTCGAGACCAACCTCGATTTCGCGCGGGAGTACGTGGACTGGCCCTACATCCAGCACCCGACGCCCTACCCGCGCACGCCGATGACCAAGGACTTCCAGGACCGCGGCCTCATCGTCAACGACCGGATGGAGGAATACGACGGCACCACGGCCGTCGTCAGGACCGCTCATCTGGAGGCCGAGGAAGTGGAGTACCTGCGCTGGCGCGCGGAACGGTGGATGAAGGTGCGGCACATGCCCGCCGCGATCCGGCACGACCCGTGGTGGGTCCTGACGCACGCGCCACAGCTGCTGGCGCACACCTTCAGGGGATCGAGCTGGCGGACGTGGATGGGCTTCGAGGACGAACGGCGGGCGTTCGAGCGGTTCAGGGAACTGCGGCGGCGGGAGCGCGATTACGTGCCCGCGACAGGTTGAGCCGGGCGCCCGACAACGCCCGGCTCTTCCGTCGCTGTCTACCAGCGCGGCTCGCGACGGCGCGGACCGCCGAAGCCGCCGCGGCCGCCGGCGCCGGCGCCGGTGGGCTTCGGCTGGGCGACGTTGACGGCAATGCGTCGTCCGTCGAGCTCGGTCTCGTTGAACCGATCGATGGCGGTCTTCGCATCGTCCTCGTTCTGCATTTCGACGAATCCGAACCCGCGTGACCGCCCGGTGGCCATGTCGCGCATGACTCGAACGGAATCAACGGGGCCGACCTGGGTGAACAAGCTCTCGAGGGATTCCTCGGTAGAGTTGTAGGACAGGTTTCCAACAAACAGCTTTCGGTTCATCTCTTCTCTCCCCCGCACAGACGGGCCCAGCCCACAACGCAGGCACTCGGCAAACTTAGCCGCGTGGACCATCCACGAATGCTTGGCAGAGTCGAGGGAGGCCAACGAGGAGACCCGGTCAGCCGCGACGGCGGAGCAAGCAGGCAGGCTAAATCAGCGACGTTAGCCGGATTGTACGAGACGAGTCGCGCCACGGCAAGCTCGGCCAAGGCCGACCTGGCGACGGGCACGCCGCGGCGACGGTCACTCGTCCCGGAGCGCGGTCATCGGGCTGACACGGGCGGCCCGGGCGGCCGGAATCAGGGTCGCGGCGATCGCCACGAGGCTGAGCCCGAGCGCCGCCAACGCCAGTGTCGGCGGATCCATGACGGGGACGCCGTAGAGCTGCTCGCGAACCGCCTTCACGAGGCCGCCGAACGCCCAGGTGGCCGCCGCACCAATCGACAGACCGGCGATCACCAGCCACGCGGCTTCCACGAGCACGCGCCGGGCGATCTCGCTTCCAGCGGCGCCGAGCGCCATGCGGATGCCGATCTCCCGGGTGCGGCGCGTGACGGTGTACGTCATGACGCCGTAGAGGCCCACGACCGCGAGCACCGTCGCCAACCCGCTGAAGAGCGCCGAGAGCGTGGCAATGAGGCGCTCGTTCGCCACCGACGTCTCCACGCGCTGGTCGAGCGTCCGGACGTTGAAGATCGGGATGCCGGAGTCCAGCAGGGCGACCTGGCGACGAACCTGCTCCGTCATGGCGACCGGATCGGCAACCGTGCGGACGTAGACGGTCAGGTTCTCGATCTGCCCGGCTTCGGCGTACGGGAAGTACACCTGAGGCGACGGGTCCTCCCGGATGCCGATGTACTTCACGGTGGGCACCACGCCGACGATCTCGATTGGCGTCTTCGTCCCCGGATCCTCGCCGATGCCGATGTGCCTGCCGATCGGGCTCGCGCCGCCGAGAAACCGCTTCACGAACTCCTGGTTCACGACCGCCTCGTGATAGGGCCAGCCGTCGCCGGCGATCGGGTGCTGGTCGGTCTCGGCGATGCCGCGTCCCAGCGTGACGGGAATCCCGAGCGTGCCGAGGAAGCCCGGGCTGACGGCGTTGCAGTACGCGTTGACGCTCTGGCCCGCCGGCGGCTGGTAGCCCTCAACCGTGAAGCCCATGCCCCAGCCGCCGCCCTCGATCACGCCGAAGAAGGCGTACCCCGCGGAGGCAATCCCCGGCGTCGTCTGCAGCCGCTGTTCCAGGTCCCGGGCGAACTGCCTCGCCCGATCGGTCTTGTAGCCGCTGCGCTCGAGGTCGAGGCTGAACGAGAGCACCTGGTCCACCCGGAAACCGGGACTCACGTCCAACAGGTTGTGGAGGCTGCGGACGAACAGTCCCGCGCCGGCAAGCAGCAGGAACGACAGCGCCACCTGCGCGACGACGAGCGACTTCCTGAGGCGTGGCTGCTCGCGGACGACGGCGCCCCCGGACGCCTTCAGCGCCGGGACGAGCGACACCCCGCTCGACTGCAGGGCCGGGACGACCCCGGCGAGGAGCGCCGCCACAATCGTCAACGCCACCGCGAAGCCGAGCACTCGCACGTCCGGCGCGGCGCTGATGGCGGAGGGCACATCCGGCGAGGCGAAGAACGAGAGGAGCAGGGCGGCGCCCCATTGCGCGATCACCAGGCCGACGACGGCTCCGGCGCCGGCCACGACGAGGCTCTCCACGAGCAGCATGCGGACGATCCGCCGGCGTGCCGCGCCGAGCGCGAGGCGCAGCGCCAGCTCGCGCCCCCGTGCCGTGCCGCGCGCCAGCAGCAGGTTGGCGACGTTCAGGCACGCGATCAGCAGGACGCCGGCCGCGATGGCCATCAGAATCCAGAGCGGGGTCGTGAGCTGCCGCTGCAGGCCGGAGTGCCCGCGCGCCGCGGAGTCGAGCGCCAGCTGAGACGCGACGAACCTCCGGCGGGTTTCGGCCGACGCGCCGCTGAACGACGGCAGTGTCGTTTCCATCTCGAGCAGCGAGTGGAAGTACGGCTGCAGGCCCGCCTGCGCCGCTGTCGCCGTCATCTCCGGGCGCAGCCGGCCGTACACCTGCACGAACCGGAATCGCCGGTCGTCCAGGTGCAGCCACGACGGGCCCATCTGCGGCTGCATGGCCATCGGCACCCACACCTGGACCTGCCGGCCCGGGTCGAAACCGGCGAAGCCGCGGGCCGACACGCCGATCACCATCAGCGGCTGACCGTTCACGTCGATGGTGCGCCCGAGCACGGCGGGATCGCCGCCGAAACGGGACCGCCAGTAGCCGTAGCCGAGCATCGCCACCGGATGTCCACCAGCGCGCCGGTCGTCCTCGGGCGTGAACGTCCGGCCGATCGCGGCCGGTACGCCCAGCACCCGGAAGAAGTCACCGGAGATGAGCTCCCCGATCACGCGCTCCGTGCGTCCTTCGTAGCCCACCTGCAGGTCGAAGTAGAACCGGCAGAGCATGCCGCTGAAGACGTGGTTGTGATCCTGCAGATCGCGGAACATCGGGTACGACAGCTCGGTGCCGTCGCCCATGCCCCCGCCGTAGGTCTCGGACCCTTTCGCCAACCGCACCTGGACCAGCTCGCCCGGCGCCCGCACGGGCAGCGCCCGCAGCACGACCTGGTCGAGCAGCGTGAAGACCGCGCTCGTGGCGCCGATGCCCAGCGCAATCGAGAGGACGGCCACTGCGGCGAACAGGGGGTTGCGGCGAAGGCTGCGGGCGGCGTAGGTGAGATCGCGCATGGTGAGCCCGATCGGGGCAACTCCTGTGCCAGGTAGACAGTGGCGGGCTGCCCCGGTTTGCGCCCCTGACGGCCGATCGCGCCGGCGTCGGTGTCCGTACGCGGGACGCACCGCTCCAAAACGCGACGCGTCAGCGGGTGAAGGGCGGCTTGGGCGTGACGAGATACCGCGCCTGCATTCCGGCGCGACGATCCACGCCATCGGCCCGCAGGCGCCCGTGGATGGCGACATCGAGGAGCGCGGCGTCATGGTAGGGGCGGCGCCGGGTGGCGTCAATCCGGGCAACTCAGGGTGCAGGCGGGGCGAGGTCGTCGAGCGTCACGGGAGCCAGATACGTGCCGAGCAGCCGGCGATTCCACCAGCGCCCGGTCGTCCGGAGCGTGTGGAGGTCGGTAAACGTGTACTGGTACAGCAGGGCCCGCACGTATCGTGGGGGACCTCCCGGCAGCGGAGACGGGCCGATCAGATCCAGCACCGCGTCCGAGCCTTCGAGCAGACGGCGCGTCAGCGCGAGCACCCACCGATTCGAGGCGACGTCTCCCAGCGCGGCAAACCAGAGCTGCCAGTCGAGCCGCGGCTGGTAGGGTGCCACCTGGCGGGGAGGGCGATCGAGCGGCCCTGGCTTGTCGCGGAACACGTACTCCCGCCACGTGATGCCGTCGTTGCTGGCCTCGAACACGATCTCGGGCCGGGTCGTCGTCATCACCGCGAACAGCCCGTACCCGCTCGCGACGTGGAGCGGCTCGATGGCCGCGGCGAGCGCGGACACCGGCGGGGGAGGGGCGAGGCCGAAGGTCTCGAGGACCGTCCCGGCGCTCACGAGGCCCACGACCGCGAGAACCCCTCCCGCCAGGCGCCGCGTCAGCGGACCGGGCGGAGAGCCTCCCCGGCCGAGGATCGCCTGGCGCCACCGCGCGGGAAGCGCTGGCGCAAGCGCCGCGTCGTCGAACAGCCACAGGAGGACGGCGACCGTGAGCACGTTGAAGAACGTGTAGTTGCCGGTCAGGAAGATCAGCGCCTGGAACCCGATCGACGCGAGAGCGGCGGCGAGCCGGAACCGTCTCGGCGCAAAGAAGAGGCAGGGTACCGCGAGCTCGGCGACGAACGTGCCGGCGGTCCCGGCCTCGAGCAGCGGGCGCGGCAGCTGGTGCACGAACCAGGCGACGAGGTTCGGCAGCGGCTGCGTCTCGAAGTGATAGGTGAGCGCGGTGAGCGACCGCCAGCTCTCGTCACCGCTGAGGAGCTTCACGGCGCCCGAGAGGAACAGGAGGCGGAACGCCAGCCAGCGGTACATCCACGCGACGCCGAGCGGCCACCATGCCAGCAGGATGGCGAGGAAGCCCGCTTCCAGCAGCAGGACGTCCCACTGGAACGACAGGAAGATCTGCCCGTCGCCGACGAGGGACAGGTAGAGGGCCCACGCCGCGACGAGCGACGGCCGCGTGCCCCATCCGAACAGGATGCAGGCGCCGGCCGCGACGCCGGCCGCCGACGTGATCCGGAGAGCCAGCGTCGAGCTCCACAGCCAGTTGACCGTCGGCAGCAGCCAGTACGCCCTGGCGCCGTACGCGCCGTGCACCGCGTCCAGGAACTCGCCGGCGGGGAGCACTCCGTGATCGCCGATGAGGCCGGCGGCCTGCACCAGCATCGACGCGAACGCGATCGCATACACGAGGCCGAGGAGGCGCAGGAACAGCCACGCGGTCACCGGCCCTGGCACCGGCGCCGCGGCGGCACGCGCTCCCGAATCCACCTGCCCCGAGTCGCCTCCCATATCTGGCGGCAACCTCGACATGGGCTGCGCGCAGGTTCCGAGTCTATCGCGCCATGCGGGCGTTGGAGCGGGCCGCAGTGTTGCGATGCGGGAACCGGTGCGACAGAATTGCGCGATAGGAGGGTTCTGCCGTGAATGCTGCGCATCGATTGATCACGGGCCTGCTGGCGGCGGCCGCGTTGGTGGCCCTGCCCGCCGTGGGCCTGACCTCTGGCGCCGTGCCGGTCCCCTCGGCCGACCTGGCCGCCACCCCGCCCATGGGCTGGAACTCGTGGAACAAGTTCGGCTGCAACGTCAGTGACGCACTCATCCGCGCGACGGCCGACGCCATTGCCAGCTCGGGCATGAAGGACGCCGGGTACCAGTACGTCGTCATCGACGACTGCTGGCAGGTGTCACGCAAGCCCGACGGCACGATCGTGCCCGATCCGAAGCGCTTTCCCGACATGAAGGCGCTGGCCGACTACGTGCACTCCAAGGGCCTGAAGTTCGGCGTGTACTCGGATGCCGGCACCGCCACGTGCCAGAACCGTCCGGGCAGCCACGGGTACGAGGAAAAAGACGCCGCGCAGTACGCTGCCTGGGGCGTGGACTACCTGAAGTACGACTGGTGCCATCACGAGGGGATCGACCCAAAGGTGGCGTACACGGCCATGCGGAAAGCGCTCGATGCGACGGGCCGGCCGATCGTCTTCAGCATGTGCGAGTGGGGATCGAACCAGCCGTGGCTCTGGGCCCAGAACGTCGGCCATCTGTGGCGGGCTACGGGCGACATCAAGGCCTGCTGGGACTGCAAGCAGCGGCCGCACGACGGCCTCGGCGTCACGCAGATCCTCGATCTGGTGGAACCGCTGGCCAAGTACGCGGGGCCCCACGGGTGGAACGACCCGGACATGCTCGAGGTCGGCAACCCGGGCCTCACCGACTCCGAGAACCGCGCGCACTTCACGATGTGGGCCATGCTCGCCGCGCCGCTGATCGCGGGCAACGACATCCGGTCGATGCCTGACGATGTGAAGACGATCCTGACAAACACGGACGTAATCGCGATCGATCAGGACCCGCTCGGCAAACAGGGCACCCGCGTGCGGGACGACGGCGATCAGGAGATCTGGGCCAAGCCGCTGGCCGGCGGCGACGAGGCGATCGCCCTGCTCAACCGCGGAGCGGCCCCGGCTCAGATGAAGGTCAGCTGGTCGGAAGCCTCGCCCAAGGGCGCCGCGGCAACCGTGCGCGACCTCTGGACCCACAAGGACCAGCCCGCATCGGCCGACGGGTACTCGGCGACGGTGCCAGGGCACAGCGTCGTGGCCATCAGGGTGTCCGGTAAGTAAGAGTCACCTGTAGCGCAGGCCTTCAGGCCCTGCCCGGGGTTCGGCCAACCTGGCGGCGCCGGCAGGCCTGAAGGCCTGCGCTACAGGAACGCTACAGGCGATTCGCGGTCTGCGCGGCCTACGTCAGCGACCAGCCCTGGCGATAGTCGCGCTGCAGGAACTCGTTCGCGTCGGCGTTGTTGGTCACGCGCATGTTCTCGCCGTCGTAGTGCAGCTTGGTGCCCGCCTTCAACGACACCACGCCCAGCAGCATCGTCTCGGTGAGCCGCGCCGCATAGTCGAACGGCGAGGACGCCTGCGCCTCTCCCTTGGCTGCCTGCACCCAGTTCATCTCGTGGCTCACCGCGATCCGCGGCAGCTTCTGGGGCGGCGGAGGCGTGTTCGCGAGATTGCCGAGCAGGCGCGGGTCTTGCGCGTACGTCCCATGCATCAGCGTGCCCTTGGTCCCCAGGTACAGGACGCCGCCGGTCTTGTCCAGCTGCTCCTCGCCGAGCGCGTCGGGCCGGGGCGGCAGCAGCGCCCCGTCGTACCACGTCAGCCTCACGGCGGGCTTGTCGCCCCGGGCGGGAAACTCGTAATACGTCGTCGTCGCCATCGGGTAGGTCTCCTCGTTGTAGGGCGTCGAGACCGTTTCGATGGTGGTGGGAAAGCCGAGGTCGAGCGCCCAGAAGGGGTGATCGATCAGGTGCGCGCCCATGTCGCCGATCGCGCCACAGCCCCATTCCGCCCAGCCGCGCCAGTTGAAGGGGTGATACACCGGGTGGTAGTCGATTGGCGTGGAGGGCCCGATGAACAGGTCCCATTGGAGCCCGTCGGGCGGCGGGTACGGGCCGGCCATTGCGTTGGCCAGGCGCTTCATCACCCCGGTCATGTTCCAGCCCAGCTCCGATGTGTCCTGTGCCTGGGGGCGCGGAATGCCTTGCGGCCAGTAGGCGAGCGGCCGGTTGGTCCACACCTGCACCTCCGGCACCTCGCCGATCGTGCCCGCCCAGATGTACTCGTTCACGAGCCGGGCATCGTCGGACGAGTGGCCCTGGTTGCCCATCTGCGTGGCGACGTTCTTCTCCTTCGCCTTCTTCGCGAGGTGCCGGGCTTCGGCGACCGACCAGGTCAGCGGCTTCTGCACGTACACGTGCTTGCCGAGATCCATGGCCGCCGACGCGATCACGGCGTGCAGGTGGTCCGGCGTGGCCACCATGACGGCGTCGATGTCCTTCTGCTTGGCGAGCATCTCGCGGTAGTCCTGGTACCGCTTCGCGTTCGGCAGGTGGACCTCGACGAGCCGCCTGGTGTTGGCCCGCCGCTCCTCCATCCGCTGCCGCTGGGCGTCCGACAGCGCCGGCGCGCCAGGGCGCGGCTCCGGCGGGCTCGACAGCTGCGTCTTGAGCCGGTCGAAGCCCTTGTCGGCGTAGCCCCAGTCCACGTCGCAGAGCGCCACGATGTTCTGGCTCGAGAGGTTGATGATGTTGTTGCGCCCCATGCCGCCGACGCCGACGCCGGCAATGTTCAGCAGATCGCTTGGCGGCGTCGCGCCGGATCGCGCGACCACGTGGCGGGGGACGATGGTGAATCCGGCGGCAGCGACCGCCGCCTCCTTCAGAAACGCACGTCGGGTGGTATCACTCATGACGACTCCATCGGAATGACACGGGAGCTCCGACCATTGTCGATCGGCGTGATTGTGACGAACTTTTCCGCGCGCCTCAAGGTAATCCCCGCGCGAATGGCTGAGAACGATTACCGCGGCGCGTGCGCTCGCGCGTCGCGTTCCCGCCTGAGCTGCTCGATGCCTGGCTCGCGCATGACGCCCTCGATCCCGGCGATGTCGGCCGGCAGCGCGCCGCTGAGATTCTCGTATCCGGTCTCGGTCACCAGAATCACGTCCTCGAGCCGGATGCCGAGGTGCGCCGTCGGAATCGTCATCGCAGGCTCGATCGTGAAGACCTGGCCCGGCTCGAGCGTCTCGGTGACGCCGCCGACGTCGTGGACCTCCATCCCGATCCAGTGGCCGAGGCTCGATCCCGCCTGCTCGCGGTAGCGCTCGACGAAGCGGCCCGCCGATGCCTGGACATCGGAATCGCTGAAGCGGTACGACACCAGATCGGCCTGCATCCGCTTCACTGCCGCGGCGACGATGGAGCGCACCGGCACGTGCGGGCGAATCGACGTCATGAGATCGCGGTAGAGCCGCAGGTAGATGCCGTACCACTCGCGCTGCCACGGCGTGAACGAGCCGCTCGCGGGAAACACGCGGGTCACGTCCGAGACGTAGTATCCGTAGTCCGGCGCGTAGTCGAACTGGACGAGGTCGTCGTCCTGGAGAATGCGTGTGCCGCGATGGTAGTGCGTGAAGATCGTGTCGGGCCCCGTCGCGATGAGCGGGAAGTACGCCGGCCCCTGCGAGCCGTGTCGCGCGAAGACGTACTCCGCGGCCGCTTGGAGCTCGGTACTCGTAAATGCCCGGCCTGGCCTCGCGCATCGCCTCCAGGATGCCTTCCGAGGCGATGTCAGTGGCTTCACGGATGCGCGCGATCTCCCTCGGGCTCTTGATCAGGCGGAGGTCGTCGAGGATCGGATCGAGGTCGCGGACCTCGGCCGCCGGCGCCGCGGCTCTCAGGCGGACGAGGAACTGGGCCGCCCGCGAAACCCGGCCGTCCCATGGATCGGCGAGGGTAGCCGCCGCCTGGGCGAAGGCGTCCCCGGCCGAGCCGCCGCCGATTGCCGCCGGGCGAAGCGGCACATAGAGCGCCCGCCCGGATCCCACGGCGGACGACAGGGATTTGCCGAACTGGTCGCGGTCGACAACCGCGTCGAGGCCGGTCAGGCCCGCCGCGACGTCGCCGGGGGCCAGATCCTCGCCGAACATGCGCTGGCGGCGCTCGCTGGCAGCCGGAAGGAACGCCGTAGCGGTCCGCGCACGGCCATCCATCAGGAGCAGGGCGCGCGGCACCTCGACGCCGGTCAGGTAGAAGAAGTCGTTGCTCTGCCTGAACCGCAGCTCCGCCGGCGGCTCGGGCGCGCCCTCGAGGACAGCGATGCCGTCGCCGATCCGGTCCATCACCCGGGCACGACGGCCGGCGAATTCGTCGGGCGGGAAGACCGACGTGAAGGCTGGCTCGGCGAGTGGAGAGGCTGCCTGGAGCGTCACCGCCGCCAGGCCGACGAACAGGGCGACCCGGACGTTCACGCCGGCGGCCACTGGCCCTCCACGCCGGCCAGCGACTCCAGCGTGGTGACCTCGGTGTCGAGCTCAGCGAGCAGCCGGAGGAACCCGGCGCTGGCCCCGTCCCGGCGCCGGCTGAATGCCTGCACGAGCCCGCGATAGTACCCGATCGTGCCGGCCTTGCCCGCCTCGGGGCTGAACCGTCGCCAGATCTCGTCGCCGTACAGACGGTAGTCGCGGGTGATGGCACGCACGTTGTGCAGCTTGTCGGACGCCGACACCAGCAGGGTGGAGGCGTCGGCCCTGTCGAGGTGCGCCACGTATTCCTCCTTGCGCACGCGCCAGGGCGGCTTCGGCGTCTCGTCGGTGTCGGTGCACCCTTCCACGATCGCCAGCACGCGCTCGCCGAACAGTTCCCCGATGACGCGGCGCACGCCCCCAGCCCCGAGCGCGGCGGGCGCGTCCTCGATGGCGTCGTGGAGCAGCGCGGCAATGGCTTCGTCCTCGTCCGCGCCGAAGTCGAATGCGATGGCCGTCACCCCGAGCACGTGCGCCGCGTACGGCGGGCCCGATCCCTTCCGGCGCTGGCCGGCATGCACCTCGGCCGCCACCACGAGCGCCTCGGTGAACCGGGCGCTCAGCTTGCGCCGCTCGACGGGAACCCAGGCGGGCGGAGTGACGAGTGGGGTGATCATCCGGCGTCCGTCGTCCCTTTCACCTATTGTGCACCGGCCCGCCCGCTATAATCACGTGCCATGCTCGTGGGACGCCGCATCATCCTCTCGGGTCGCGTGCAGGGGGTGGGGTTCCGCTACTTCGCCCTCGAGAGCGCTCGACGCGATGGCGTCACCGGCACGATCCGGAACCTCGACGACGGGCGCATCGAAGCCGTCGTCGAGGGCGACCGCGAGGCGGTGGACCGCTTCGAGCGCGCCGTCAGGCGCGGCCCGGCGGGCGCCCGCGTGGACGACGTGATCGTGCAGATGGAGCCACCGTCCGGAACGTTTCACGACTTCCGGATTCTTCCGTAGCCGCCGCCCCGAAGGACACCGGGAGACGATGCCCTCACGAGGACCCGACCGAATGGACACGCTCAAGGCAAAGATCCGCAGCATCCCCGACTTCCCGAAGCCGGGCATCCTCTTCTACGACATCACCACGCTGCTCCAGGACCGCGAGGGATTTCACGACGTCATCGGGGCCATGACCGCTCCGTTCCGCGGCAAGGGCATCGACCTCGTCGTCGGGATCGAGAGCCGGGGCTTCATCCTGGGAGGCGCCGTGGCCGACAGGCTCGGTGCCGGGTTCGTGCCGGTGCGCAAGCCCGGCAAGCTGCCGTCGAAGGCCGTGCGCGAGAGCTACGCTCTCGAGTACGGGACCGACTCGCTCGAGATGCACGAGGACGCGGTCTCGAGCAGCCACCGCGTGCTGATCGTGGACGATGTGATCGCGACCGGCGGCACCGCGAAGGCCACGGCCGCGCTGGTGCGCCGGCTGGGCGGCTCCGTCCACGCGCTGGTTTTCCTGATCGAGCTCGAGGGCCTCAAGGGACGCACGCAGCTCGGCAACGAGCACGTCTATTCGGTGCTGCGGTATTAGGAGGATGGGAGGATGGGAGGATGGGAGGATGGGAGGAGTGGGAGAATAGCCTATGCCTTGCCTGCTCACGCTGATTGCGCTGACGGCACCGCGGCTGGTGATCGTCCTCGTGTGGCTCTTCAGCAACTGGTTCACCGGGCTCTTCCCGACCCTCGTGGTACCGTTGCTGGGATTCATTTTCCTGCCCACCACGCTGCTCTGGTACACGGCCGTGCAGCACTGGTACGGCGGGCAGTGGAGCTTCTGGCCGCTCATCGGCCTGGTGTTCTCGCTGCTGATTGACATGTCGCCCGCATCCGCGCGGCGGCGAAAGTGAAGCACGAGACCTCTGATGCGTCCGTCCGCTATCCGCCCACCGCCCTTCGAGCGCGAACTGTCTCGGTCAGCAGGTGGAGGAGTGCCACGCAATCCACCGGCTTGACGAGATGGTGGTCGAACCCGACCTCGCGCGAGCGGCCTCCCATGTGCCCGGGCCCGTAGCCCGAGATCGCGACGAGCGTCACGTCGGCATTCTCGGGCCGACCGCGCAGCCGGGCGGCCACCTGGTAGCCGTCCTGGCCCGGCAGGCCCAGGTCCATCAGCACGATCTCCGGACGGATCTCGGCAGCCCGCGCCAGCGCGGCGTCCGCATCGTGCGCCAGCGCCACGCTGAACCCCGCCGATTCCAGCAGCATGCCGAGCGCCCGGGCCGCGTCCACGTTGTCGTCCACCACGAGCGTTCGCGCGTTCATGGCGCCGCCGGGTCCGAGGAAATAGGCCGAACGCGTGACCTCGGTTGCCGGTGTCCGCGCCGCCGCCGGCAGCATGACGGTGAACGCCGCGCCCAGGCCCGGGCCGGCGCTCCGCGCGGTGATCGTGCCGCCGTGGAGCTCCGTCAGCCGGCGCGCCAGTGACAGCCCGATGCCAAGGCCACCATGAGGGCGATGCAGGCTGGTCTGGCCCTGCACGAACAGGTCGAAGATCCGGTCGGCGACGTCGGGGTCGAGTCCCACTCCCTGGTCCGCCACGGTCACCGCCACGCCGTCGGCGGACGCGCTCGCCGTACACGTGATGGCGCCGGCGTCGTGGCTGTACTTCACGGCGTTGCTCAGGAGGTTGACGAAGACCTGCTCGAGCCGGATCGCATCCCCCACCACCGAGACGGTCTCGGCCGGGACGATGTTCGAGATGATCCGCTGATGCCGCACGTCGGCTTCGGGCAGCACCGCGTCGATCGCGCGGCGCAGCACCACGGCGAGGTCCAGCGGATCGCGGCGGAGCTCGATCTTGCCCAGGCGGACCCGCGAGGCATCCATCAGGTCGTCAATCAGCTTCGAGAGCTGGCCGACCTGCCGGGCGATGACGTCCATGCTCCAGTCCCGCCGGTGCTCCAGGCCGGGCGACCGCGCGACCAGCGCGGCGTTGCCGATGGCCGCGAGGGGGTTGCGCAGCTCGTGGGCCAGCATCGCCAGGAACTCGTCCTTCAGCCGGTCGGCCTCGAGGAGCTGCTCTTCGGTCCGCTTGCGGACGGTGATGTCTTCCACCGTGCCCACATGCCCGACCGACGCGGCCTGGTCGGCGCGGATGGCGCTCACCTTCACGTAGAGCCAGCGCCGCATGTCCTCGTCGCCCGGCAGCGCGATAGCCTGCTCGTGCGTCCACACCCCGCCATCGCGCGAGGCGAGGCGCCAGCCGGACAGGAGCTCCTCGGGCTGTCCCGGGCACACGGCCTCGGCCCACCCGAACCCGTGGGCCTCGTGCGGGCGCTGGCCCGTCGTCGCCTCCCAGAGCGGGCTGACGTAGACGCACCGCCCGACGGCGTCGAGCTGGAAGATGGCAATCGGCGCCGACGTGCACAGCACCCTGAACCGATCCTCGCTCTCGCGCAGGGCCGATTCGGCCTGGCGCCGCAGCGCCTCCTCGGCCTCGCGCAGGCGCTCGGCCTGCCACTTCACCTCGGCCCGCTTCCGGAACAGATCGGCGAAGACGCCGATCTTCGCGCGAAGGATGTCGGGGTCCGCCGGCGCCTGGATGAAGTCCACGGCGCCGAGCGAATAGGCGCGGCCGAGCTGCGTCTCGCTGCCGTAGGCGGTCAGGAAGAGGATCGGCGTGTGCGCCGACAGGGGACGGGCCCGGATCAGGGCGGCCGCTTCGAAGCCGTCCATGTCGGGCATGTGGATGTCGAGCAGGATGGCGGCGAACTCGTCCTGCAGCACGGCCCGCAGCGCCTCGCGAGCCGACCGCACGCCGACGACCTCCAGCGAGTCGTCGTCCAGCACGGCCTCGAGGGTCACGAGGTTCGACGGAGTGTCGTCGACGACGAGGATCTTGACGCGCTCCATCGGCGGCTACCGGTGCAACCAGCTGCGGAACGCCGAGAGGAGCTGCTCGCTGTCGACCGGCTTGGGCAGGTAGTCCCACGCCCCGGCTTCAATGCACTTCTCGCGATCGCCCTTCATCGCCTTCGCGGTCACCGCAATGATGGGCAGGGAGCGGAACGCGGGAATCCTGCGGATGGCGCGCATGGTGTCGTATCCGTCCATGTCGGGCATCATGATGTCCATCAGCACGATGTCCACGGCCGGCGTCGCCTGGAGCTTTTCGATGCCTTCGCGACCGTTTTCGGCCGAGATCACCGACATCTGGCAGCCCTCGAGCACCGTCGTCATCGCGAAGATGTTCCGGATGTCGTCGTCCACGATGAGCACCGTGCGTCCGGCCAGCACCGCGTCGCCGCGGTAGAGCCGCTCCAGCGTCACGCGGCCGCTTTCCGGCAGGCTCTCGAACGATCGGTGGAGGAGGAGCGCGAGATCGTCCACGAAACGCTCGGGTGACTGCGCGATGCGCACGGGCCGCCGGCGCGCCAGCCGCTTCATCTCCTGCTCGGCGCGCCGCGACACCCCGCCGGGCGCGAAGAGCGACACCGGCACCGGCGCCGCCTTGCTCCGCGCGAGCGCGGCGAGCGTCTTCTCGCAGTCGCTCCCGTCCACCGCGAGGCAGTCTGCCTGCTGATCCTCCAGCAGCGTCTGCACGTCGCGCCAGTCGCCCGGGGTCCGCACGGCAATGCCCGCGCCCGCCGCGGCGGCTGACAGGCGCTGCCGCGCGAGGTCGTCCGGCCCGAGCACGATCAGGCTGGGCTCGGCCCGTTCCCGGCGCCGGTCGAACGCGTCCAGCACGACGTTCAGCCCGTCCCGCGTGTGGATGGGTTTCGTCAGCACTCCCACGGCGCCCAGCGCGTGCGCCCGCTGCGTGTCCTCCTCGGTGGTGATCACGAACACCGGAATGTGCCGCGTCGTCAGGTCGTGCTTCAGGCGGTCGAGCACGTGCCAGCCGTCGATGTCGGGCAGGCAGATGTCGAGCGTGATGGCGTCGGGCCGACGCTCGCGGGCCAGGGCGACGGCCGCGGCGCCGAACGCGGCGGTCAACACCTTGTAGCCGCGCTCGTGCCCGAGATCCACGAGCACGCCGGCGAAGCCGGGGTCGTTGTCCACGACGAGCAGGACCCGGTCGCCAGGCCGCAGGCCCTCCCTGTCGTCGGTGGGCACCGCCAGCTCGGACACAAGAGCCGCCGGCGCCGCCAGCGCAGCCGCCGCGAGGATCGCCGACCGTGGCGACTCCGGATCCACGGTCATGGACCGCGCGAGCGTGCGGGCCTCGACCTGGGGAAGGTAGAGGGTGAACGTGCTGCCCTGATCCGGCGTGCTCTGCAGGACCAGCTCGCCGCCCAGCAGGCGCGCCAGCTCGCGGCAGATCGCCAGGCCGAGTCCCGTGCCGCCGTACTTGCGGCTCGTGCTGCCGTCGGCCTGCTGGAAGGCCTCGAAGATCACCTGCTGCTTCTCGGGCGGGATGCCGATGCCGGTATCGACGACCGAGATGGCCAGCACCTGGCGGGCACGGTTCAACAGGTCGTTCATGGGGCTCCAGCCCGAGCGGGCCGGGCCAATCCGCAGGCGGACCGAGCCGCGTTCGGTGAACTTGAACGCGTTGGACAGGAGGTTCTTGAGCACCTGCTGCAGTCGCTTCGGGTCGGTCTCGAACGCGCGCCGGAGACGGGAGTCGACCTCGATGGTGAACTCGAGGCGCTGGGCCTCGGCCACGTGGCGGAACGTGCGCTCGACGTAGGCGCGCAAGTGATCGATGGAGTAGTCCTCGATGTCCACTACCACCGTGCCGGACTCGATCTTGGAGAGATCCAGGATGTCGTTGATCAGGGTGAGCAGGTCGTTGCCCGACGCGTGGATCGTCTGGGCGAACTGCACCTGCTTGGGCGACAGGTTGCCGCTCGGGTTGCGGGAGAGCTGATCGGAGAGGATCAGCAGGCTGTTGAGGGGCGTCCGGAGCTCGTGCGACATGTTCGCCAGGAACTCGGACTTGAACTTGGAGGTGAGCGCGAGCTGCTTGGCCTTCTCCTCGAGGGCCTGCCTGGCCTGTTCGACCTCCGAGCTCTTGCGCTCGACCTCGACGTTCTGGTCGGCCAGCAGCTTGGCCTTCTCCTCGAGCTGCTGGTTGGTCTGCTGGAGCTCGAGCTGCTGCGTCTGCAGCTCGCGCGCGAGCGACTGCGACTGCTTCAGCAGATCCTCGGTCCGCGTGTTCGCCTCGATCGTGTGCAGGACGATGCCGATGCTCTCCATCAGCTGGTCGAGGAACGCGTGGTGCATCGGGTTGAATCGCTCGAACGACGCGAGCTCGAGCACGCCCTTCACCTGACCCTCGAAGAGAATCGGCAGGACGACGAGGTTGACGGGACAAGACTGGCCGAGACCGGAGGCGATCTTGAGATAGTCGGACGGTACCGAGCGGAGCTCGACCTTCCGGCGATCCACGGCGCACTGCCCGATGAGGCCTTCCCCGAGCTGCAGGCGCTCGCCCAGCGCCTCGTGGTCCGTGTGCGCGTAACTCGCCAGCAGGCGGAGCCCCGCGGTGTCGTCCGCCCCGTCGAGCACGTACAGGACGCCCTGCTGCGCCGAGACGACCGGCGCGAGCTCGGAGAGGACCATGCGGCCGACGGTGAGCAGATCGCGCTGGCCCTGGAGCATGCGCGAGAACTTGGCGAGGTTGGTCTTCAGCCAGTCCTGCTCGGCGTTCTTGTGGGTCGTGTCCTTCAGGTTGCGGATCATCTCGTTGATGTTGTCCTTGAGCGCCGCAACCTCCGCCTTCGCCTCGACCTGGATCGACCGGGTCAGATCGCCCTTGGCCACCGCGGTGGCGACCTCGGCAATCGCCCGCACCTGCGTGGTCAGGTTCGCCGCCAGCCGGTTCACGTTGTCCGTCAGATCCTTCCATGTCCCTGCGGCGCCCGGGACGCTCGCCTGTCCTCCCAGCTTGCCTTCGACGCCGACCTCGCGTGCCACGGTGGTCACCTGGTCGGCGAAGGTGGCCAGCGTGTCGATCATCCCGTTGATCGTGTCCGACAGCTCGGCGATCTCGCCTTCGGCCTCGACGGTCAGCTTGCGGGTCAGGTCGCCGTTGGCGACCGCCGTGACGACGCCCGCGATGCCGCGGACCTGGCTGGTGAGGTTGCCGGCCATCGAGTTCACGTTGTCGGTCAGGTCCTTCCACGTGCCCGAGACGCCCGGCACCTTGGCCTGGCCGCCCAGCTTGCCCTCGGTGCCGACCTCGCGCGCCACGCGCGTGACCTCCGCCGCGAACGAGCGGAGCTGATCGACCATCGTGTTGATGACGTTCTTGATCTGCAGAATCTCGCCGCGCACGTCCACCGTGACCTTCTGCGTCAGGTCGCCGCTGGCAATCGCGGTGGCGACCTTCGAGACGTCGCGCAGCTGGACCGTCAGGTTGCCGGCCATCAGGTTCACGTTGTCCGTCAGGTCCTTCCAGATCCCCGCGACGCCCTGCACCACGGCCTGCCCACCCAGCTCGCCATCGGTGCCGACCTCGCGGCCGACGCGGGTGACCTCGGCGGCGAACGCCGAGAGCTGGTCCACCATCGTGTTGACCGTGTTCTTGAGCTCCAGGATCTCGCCCTGGACGTCCACGGTGATCTTCTTGGTCAGGTCGCCGCGGGCCACCGCGGTGGTCACCTCGGCGATGTTCCGGACCTGGCTGGTCAGGTTACCGGCCATCGAGTTGACGCTGTCGGTCAGGTCCTTCCACGTGCCCGCGACGCCCGGCACGCTGGCCTGGCCGCCCAGCTTGCCCTCGCTGCCGACCTCGCGCGCCACCCGCGTGACCTCGGCGGCAAACGACGAGAGCTGATCGACCATCGTGTTGATCGTGTTCTTCAGCTCGAGGATCTCGCCCTGGACGTCCACGGTGATCTTCTTGGTCAGGTCACCGTTGGCGACCGCCGTGGTGACGCCGGCGATGTTGCGCACCTGGTCGGTCAGGTTGCTCGCCATCGAGTTGACGTTGTCGGTCAGGTCCTTCCACGTGCCCGAGACGCCCGGCACCTTGGCCTGGCCGCCCAGCTTGCCCTCGGTGCCGACCTCGCGCGCCACGCGCGTGACCTCCGCCGCGAACGAGCGGAGCTGATCGACCATCGTGTTGATGACGTTCTTGATCTGCAGAATCTCGCCGCGCACGTCCACCGTGACCTTCTGCGTCAGGTCGCCGCTGGCAATCGCGGTGGCGACCTTCGAGACGTCGCGCAGCTGGACCGTCAGGTTGCCGGCCATCAGGTTCACGTTGTCCGTCAGGTCCTTCCACGTGCCGGCGACGTCGGGGACGACGGCCTGGCCACCCAGCTCGCCGTCGGTGCCCACCTCGCGCGCCACGCGGGTGACCTCGGCGGCGAACGACGAGAGCTGGTCCACCATCGTGTTGACCGTGTCCTTCAGCTCGAGGATCTCGCCGCGCACGTCCACGGTGATCTTCTTGGTCAGGTCGCCGCGGGCGACCGCGGTCGTGACGGCCGCGATGTTCCGGACCTGGCTGGTCAGGTTGCTCGCCATCGAGTTGACGCTGTCGGTCAGGTCCTTCCACGTGCCCGCGACGCCCGGCACGCTGGCCTGGCCGCCCAGCTTGCCCTCGCTGCCGACCTCGCGCGCCACCCGCGTGACCTCGGCGGCAAACGACGAGAGCTGGTCGACCATCGTGTTGATCGTGTTCTTCAGCTCGAGGATCTCGCCCTGGACGTCCACGGTGATCTTCTTGGTCAGGTCACCGTTGGCGACCGCCGTGGTGACGGCGGCAATGTTGCGGACCTGGCTGGTCAGGTTGCCGGCCATGGAGTTGACGTTGTCGGTCAGGTCCTTCCACGTGCCCGACACGCCCTCGACCCGGGCCTGGCCGCCGAGCTTGCCCTCGGTGCCGACCTCGCGCGCCACGCGCGTGACTTCCGAGGCGAACGACCGGAGCTGGTCCACCATCGTGTTGATGGTGTTCTTCAGCTCGAGGAACTCGCCCTTGACGTCCACCTCGATCTTCTTGGCGAGGTCGCCGTTGGCGACCGCGGTGGTGACCTCGGCGATGTTGCGGACCTGCGCCGTCAGGTTGCCGGCCATCAGGTTGACGTTGTCCGTCAGGTCCTTCCACGTGCCGGCCACGCCCTTCACGACCGCCTGGCCACCGAGCTTGCCCTCGGTGCCGACCTCGCGCGCCACGCGCGTGACTTCCGAGGCGAACGACCCGAGCTGGTCGACCATCGTGTTCACGGTGACGGCCGTCTTCCGGAACTCGCCCTGGAGCGGCCGTCCGTCCACCTCGAGCGCCATCGTCTGGGAGAGGTCGCCCTTGGCCACCGCGCCGATGACGCGCGCCGTTTCGGTGGTGGGGTGGACGAGGTCGGCGATGAGGGCATTGACCGAGTCGATCGAGGCAGCCCACGACCCGCGGACGTCGCCGAGCGTGGCGCGGGCCGACAGCCGGCCCTCGGTGCCCACGACGCGGCTGATGTGGGCCAGTTCCTCGGCCATGCGCCGGTTGATGGCGATGACCTCGTTGAAGGTGTCGGCCACCTTGCCGTCGATGCCGGTCAGGTCCACCGGCAGGCGGCAGGAGAAGTCCCCGTCACGCAGGGCGATGAGACCGTTCAGGAGCTGGCTGGCAATGGTGAAGTCGGAGGTGGGAACCTGGGTCTGGGTCTGCATGCCCGTGGCACTCCCGTGCCGGCGCCGGTCGCCCGGCGAGCGTGATCCGTCAGCACCGTGCGGGGGTGCGCGTTACTGCGATGAGCGTATGGCCGAGGTCCTAGGCAAGTTCCTGACCAAGAGCCAAATGCTGGACTCCGGAGCCATCAGGAACGGCGGGCGCGGCCGGGTGTCCAGGGGTTTTTACACGGTGGTTCTATTCCGATACAGTTGAGGTGTAACGCTGTAGCTGGGGATGGCGAGGCCCGCCGAAGTACGGCGGAGATCCGGTGGATTACACTGGCAGCCAAGTCCGCCGTCCGACCCCGACGTGCGCGTGTAGCTCAGGTGGATAGAGCATCCGCCTCCTAAGCGGAAGGCCCCCAGTTCGAGTCTGGGCACGCGCACCACCTTTCGCCTCGGAGATTGCAACGGATTTGCAACGGGAGGGGTTTCGCGACCTTCAAGCGTCGGTCCTGCCCACCCGGGTCAGGTCAACTCCCGCAGGCCCATGAGGATGTAGAGCGCGCCTGTGATCGTGTCGCTCGGATTCCCTTGAAGCACACGTCCGTCCTCGGTCTTGATGGTGCAGGAGTAGCGCGCGTTCGGGGTCAGGGTTGGCCCCGCATCGAGGAGCGTGAGGGTGAAACCCTGCGTCGAGCCGTCCTTCCGTTCCCTGTGGGCCTTGAAGTTGGAGACGTGGTACACCTCGATCACGCCCAGCCCCGGCTCGTCCTTGAGAAGCTGCAGTACTCGTTGAGGGTCCATCGGCTGTTCCTTTTCCGGCCTCTGGCCTTACACAGGCCTCCCGGCGTCCCGATGACTCTGCGATAGGCCCCGTCCCACCGTCAAGGGACCGGCCAACCGTACCGCGCCCGGGGACCAAGCGGGGGGGACGTGCAGGGCGCCCAACGCGGGCGCACCTGCTCGTTTACGTCAAGCGGTCAGGCGTTCGGCCCTCCGCCCGCCGCGGCCTTCTCGGCCTCGACCGAGCACACTTCGGCCAGGACCAGCAGCAGCCGCGTCGCCGGGGTCGGCTGCGTCGAGCCGATCGCGGCCATCGCAATCCGGCGCACCTGCAGGAAGGCCTCACGGCGGCCGCGGTCGTACGAGTCGCGATCGTGCATCACAGGGACGGTCATCGCACACCGCCGGCGAGCCGATGGCCGATGGCGATCCCGAGGTAGAATCCGGCCTCCAGCTCCGGCTGCCAGCGGGCCAGGGCCACGTCTGACGGGCACGGCAACTGCCGGTCGAGCCGGTGGACGGCGCCATCGAGCGCCGCGCGGTGGATCTCGTCGTGCTGCTCGAGCTGCGCGATAGCCTCGATGATGCGCTCGGCGGTCACCGTCCGCGCGATCAGGTGGATGACGCTGTAGGTGGCGTCAGTCAGGACGATGCCGCTGGCAACGAGCACCGAGCTGGCGACGGGTTCCGCAATCTCAAAGTACTGCGCGGCCTCCCCGCGATCGTCGGGCGACGGCGCCTCAGCGAGCAACGCGGCGAGCGGATGCGGGTTGGGTGTGAACTTGCGGGTCATGGGCGCCTCCGAAGTGAAGGCGCACGCGCTGGCGGGGCTGGTAGAATCGGCGCAGCCTCAGCCACCGTGTACGCGGTGACGGGGTCAGGGGCGTCGGTCGAGTTTGCGCTCGGCCGGCGCTCCGACTGCACCTGGTTGGCACAGTCGAGCAATCCTGCTCCCAGCCGGCCCGCCCTGTCAACCTGCGCCGTCAACAACTGGCCGGCCGCGCACTCGAATCTTTGTTACGTTGATGCCGCTTTCCCACGTAGTCCACCGTGCGCCGCACGCCGGACACTCGCGGCGCCGACGCCGGTACCCCTGTTCCAGTGCGGACCGGATCACCCGGCCTCGACTCCCACACGGGCAACATTCTGGACAGCGCCAGAGCGCCGACACGCGGCGGGCGGCTGTAGGCTCGTGGCCATGCGCCAGCCGCCCGTGCCGTTGCTCCCCGATGCGCCCGACGCGCTCAGCGCCTACCGTCGGCTGGCCGTGGCCGTCATCACGCAGGCCGTGCTCGACTCGCGCGATCCCTCGATCCGGCTTCAGAGCCCGGCGCGCGCCTGGCTCGACGGTGGCTGCCAGGATGTTCGCTTCTGGGGCGGCCTGGTCGGTCTCGATGATGCTCGCCTGCGGCGGCTGGTCGACCTGGCCAGGGAGCCCGACGCTCGCGCTCATCGTCGGCCGGCGCCGGAGCGGCACAGTGGGCATGTCTTTGGCGGATGATACGCGCGCGCGGCGTAGTACGCCTTCTCACCGGCCTCGAAGGTGAACTCCATCCCGCACCGCGTGCAGGTGCGCTGCTCGTCCTGGCCGTCGTCCACGACGACGAAGCGGGCACGTCGGCGCTCGGCGCGACAGGCCGTGCACCGCTTTGGGACGTACCAGGTGCCGCCGGCCCTGGCGGCGACGTCCTCAAGGAACGCCTGCTCGGCCTCGTCGACGACGAAAGGCCGCCCGCACTCGCGGCAGATGGCGGAGATAGCCTTCGTGGCCCTCGTGGATGACGCGGACTCCTCGCGCATGGTCACGGTACTCCGTTCTGAACTGCGCCGGTGCTCGCGCCGGGCGGCAATGAAACGCCCAACCACGAGCTGACAGAGGGGCCGGCGCGCTCCCTCATCGCGCCCGGCGGGCCGCCGGCAACGGCGTTCCGCTGGGTATGCGACGTCGATGTGTCACGCCGTCACCGCGCGGGCGGTCGCCAGCTCGCGCTCGCGCTCCTGCCGGCGCGCCTGCTCCGTGCGGCGCTCCTGCACGGTCGGCAGCAGCGGCAGCGCGATCCCGACCTCGGCCGCGGCGTCGCAGAGCTCGGCGTGCCTGCGCTCCACGTCGGCGATTTCGGCATCGAGCTCGGCCAGCTTCGCGGTGCGCGCCTCGCCGGACAGGCCGAAGCGCTCGTCGGGGATGGCCTCGATCGCCGCGCGCAGGTTGCCCTTCACGACGTCCGGCAGCAGGCCGCAGAGGTCGGTCAAGGTGAGCGCGCCGGGCGCCGCCACCAGGCTCTCGATCGTCGGCAGCTGGGGCGCCACGTGCCGCACGCGCTCGCGCTCCAGCTCAGTGCCGATCCCGGAGACGCGCAGCTCGTCACGACCCGAGAGGGCGGCCAGGCACGCGGCCCCGCGGTCGCGCCACCAGCGCGCCTGCGCCTCGTCGATGATCCGCGTCGCGTTGACCACGATCTCGGCGCGCGATCGCAGCCCGTTGAACAGGTGATGCCGCTGCTGCTGCAGCGTCGCGTGCCGTTCGCGGAGGGTCTGCTCGAGCGTGGTCAACTTCACGGCCGCCTCTTTCGCGGCGCGCAGGATCTTGATCTCGTCCGGTTGGCTCATGATGTGGGCTCCTGGTCCTTCGGGTCGGCCGCGTCGAACTCGACGATCAGCGCGTCATAGGCGTCGATGACGTCAGGGCTCCAGCCCTCACGCTCCCATCGATCGACCAGCTCGGCGACCCGACATGGCCGAACGTGCTCGAAGCGGGTCACGTCGCCGGTGTAGGCGTGCCCTGGCAACTGAGCACCACAACCTTCGCAACGCACGGCCAGAATCAGGGCCGAATCGCCCTCGACGTGCAGGGGCATGTGAAACAGGGCAGTGAGCGGCGCTTGGTTCATCGCGCCCCGCCTTTCGCTGCGCGCGGATCCTAATCGAGCGCCAGGCCGAGCCGGTCGGCGCGCGCGTTATCGGCCGCGATCTGCGCATCGATCACTTCGACGTCTTCGCCCGTTTCGGCCACGGCCGCCGCGCGCGACGTGAGGCCCGAACGGATCGCGGCGTTGTAGCTCTCGACGTCCTGCACTGGGTGAACGTACGCATGCGCATGCGGCGCCCACGTCACGCGGCGCCCTTCGGTGGCGGCCGGCGTCGGCAAGGCCTCGTGCAGCACGGCCAGGTCCAGCCAGGTAGCCCACATGGGCCGGAGGAACTGGGGGACGACGAGCGTCCACAGCAGCCGATGCACACGGCGGCGGTACTGGTTCAGGACCACTCGCGCGAGCCGGTCGTTTGTCGCGCCCCAATCGCTGCTGAACGCTTCGGTACAGGACGCCCGCCGCGGCGCCGGCCGCCCGGAGCTCGTGCTTGACAAACGCATCAAAGCCGACCGGCGGATCGGGGGGTTTATTGAACGAAAGGTCCTCGCCGGGGTCGAGCTGTTGCAGCGTCCCAGGCGCTAGCCGCAGCGTGGGCGGGTCCTCGGTGCTTGCGGGCTCGGTCAGCTCCTCGCCGGTCAAGGGGTTCACGATCACGTCCCCGCGGGGCGTCGCCTTCAGGATGGCCGTGAACATGCTCGACAGCTGCAGCCGCAACAACGTCGCGTCGGAATATTTGTCCAATTCGTGGAGCCGGACCAGCGCGGCGGCCAGCATCGACACGCCGCGCCGTTGCCCCGGCCGAAGAGGCTCAAACAAATGCAGCACCTGATCCGCCGGCACGCGATGCACGCGCGACGAGCTGCGCACGCCGTCATCCTCGCCGGGCGCGCATTCTCGCAGGTAGTACGCGGTGCGCTGGCCGATTCCGTTGACCTCGATGCCGTCGCGGATCACGGTGCCGTTCGTGGACGGCCGCGTGTAGCTTTCGTCGCACATCTCCGCCCCGAGGACCTGAAGCTGCAGCGGCACGGGCAGCCCGTCCTCCGCCTTGCGCCGGCGCACGCGGATGAACGTTTCACCATCGACCACGAGATTGCGTACGGCGAGCGCCTGGAGCCCCGCGAAGTCGAGCACGCCATCGGCATCGGCGACGGCGGACCAGTCCTCAAAGCGTCGCTGGATCTGCTGGCGCAGCGCTTCGTCGGTCGCGCGACAGAGCGGCTTCACGCCCCAGCCAATCACATCGTCGACGAACGTCTCGACGATGCTGCGCGCCCAACTATCATTGCGCACCGCATCTCGGCAACGCGCCCGGATGGTGCTCGCGCTCGCCGTCGCGAGATTCGCCGAGGCGTCCGGCACGTCCCAGTCGGCCGTGCGGGCCACGCGCGAGCCCGATTCATACGCGCTGCTCCGGTTCTGGACGCGCGGGACGGCGCTTCTGACCGACGCGGGTGCGGCCGGCGCCGACAATTGCCACAGAGCTTTCAGTCGCTGCAACATGGTCCTTCCCTCTGCGGCACGCCGGCCGCGTCCTCGTTCACCTCACCGGATAACAGGTCGAGCCCTTCGGCCGCTGCCAATCCCTGCACCGTGGCGGCCGTGGCGCCTTCCAGGGCGGGGCGGGCGGCGGCACCGGTGCGCGGCCGTGGCCGTCATGTAATTTCAGGTCGACCGCGTACCGGATCTCCAACTCGCGCTGCGCCTGGCACGCCAGCACCAAGGCGCGATCCCGCTCGGCGCGCGTCGTCCCGTCGCGCCACGCCAGCACCAACGACCGCAGCTCGAGGTACGTCGCCTTCGTCACGTCGGCGTCGGCGCTCGGCGTGATGCCGCGCCGCGCCAGCTCGCGCACGGCGTGGCGATCGCCTTTGGCGGCGAGCGGCTGCAGCGCGGCGACCTTCGCGCGGCCGTAGTCGACGGGCGTGGCCTCGTTACGCATCGAGCACCGTGGCCATCTTCGCGAGCATGCTGTCCTCTGTTCGCGCACCGCTCAGGCGGGTCAGCAACTTCAGCGCGGCCCGCGCGTAGACCGCCGTGTCGAGCGCTTCGTTCCGCACCCGGTCTTCGATCCAGACCATCGTGGCGACGCCGTTCCGCCGCTTCGTCTCGCGGTGCTCCGCGCAGAGCTGCGCCAGGTACTCCTCGTCGCAGACGCGGCGCGATAAGTGGAGGTAGCCCGGACCAGGCGCGGCCATCTCCAGGCCGAGCGCGGTTTCGAGCTTCAGCCCGTCCACGTTCAGCGTCGCCGGCGGCGTCCGCGGGTCGAACTTCAGGATCGACGGCTCGCCGAAACGGCCACCGATGCCCTTGACGGCCACGATGCGCCGCGGCCGGCGGGCGGCGAGCGCGTACACCACCTTCTCGGGCAGGTAGCCGGAATCCACGCACGTCAGGACCACGGGCAGCCGATGGCCCGCGGCGTGCGCGTAGCGTTCGTCCAGCGCGGCCAGGAGCGCCGCGTGCACGTCCGGCGACGTCGGGTCGCCTGGCACGACATGCGCGTCCACGACCCACGATTCACCGCCGCGGCCCCAGCCAAGGACGGAGACCTCGAACCGGTCGATCTGGACGTCCACGCCGGCCGTCAGACAGACGACCGCGGCCGGCGCGTCGATGCCGGCGCCGTAGTCCTCGAGCTTCGCCGTCAGGGCGTGCGGCTGAATGCGGCCGCCGCGGTCTTCCCATGGCTCGGCAAGCGTCGTCGTCACGAACGACAGCAGCGCCGCGGGCCCGCTCGCCCGTGCCGTGAGCCACTTCTGCACGAGGCGCGCGAGCGTGACATCGCCGAGCGTCGAGATCATCGCGGGCAGATGAAAGCCCCGGGCCGCCGGGTCGGTCGGTTCGGCCGTCGGCCGCCACTCGCCCGCGGCTACCAGGCGCCGGCGCGCCGCCTCGTCGTGCCCGGCGCCGCAACTCGGGCACGCCAGGCGCGCCGTCTGCGGGTCTTTGTCGCGGTAGACGACGTGGAAGTGCGCCGGGTCCTGCCAGGCCGTGAAGGCCTCGCAGCCGCAGACCTCGCACCGCAGGAAGTACCGGCGCTGGTCGGTGAGCTGGAACTGCGCGTGGATCTTGCCATCGACGAGCAGCGGCGTGCTCAGGAACGCCACCAGGCCGTCGTAGAAGCTGCTCGTCCGGTTGGCGAGCAGCACGTCCGGGGCACCTTCCTCGAGCTCGGCGAAGCGTTCGAACTCGTCGGCAATCGCCCGCCGGGCCGAGATGCCGGCGAAGCTGTTCGGCGTGCCGCTGCCGGCGAGGATCAGCGAGCCGCCCGGGTACTGCTTTTCGAGTAGCGTCGACTCGCCGTCCTGCTCACCCCGGGGCGCGCGGCGACCACGCACGAGTGTGCGGAGTGCCGGCGTCGTGCGGATCATGTCCGCCAGCGCCCCGCGGCTTCGGCGCTTCGCGTCCTCGAAGGACGGCAAGACGTAGAGCACCGTCGACGGGTCGGTGGTAATCCAGTAGCCGATCGCGTTCGAGACGGCCTCGGTCTTCCCGGCCTGGTGTGCGCCCATGACGACGAGGCGGCGCACGTCAGGGTCGTTCAGGCTGTCCTGAATCTCGACCAGGTAGGGTGCTGTCGCATTGGACCACCGCGCGCCCCGGGCGGCACTGGCGGCCGGGAGGCGCCGCTGCCGTTCCGCCCACTCCGAGACGGTCAGGTCCGGCGGTGGGGCGAAGTGTGGCATGAGCGCCGCGACGAGGCGATCGGCGACGGCGGTCACGAGGCCAGGTCCTCCGCGGCGTCGAGCGCGGCCATCGTGCGCAGCCCGGCCAGCTCCCGCAGGGCGTCCACGATGAGGCGGCGTACGAGCGGGGCGTGCTCCGGCGGCAGCCCGTCGAGGACGGCCCGGTGCGGCACCGCCAGCAGCTGCGACTTCACGGCGACGGCCGCGGCCGCCTGGACGCGTTCGACCTCGGTGACCGGCACGAGCCGGCCCTCGCGCTCGTCGTTGTCGCGCCGGAGCTTGCGCTCGCGCTGCAGGGCGATGCGCTGCTGCACGTCCACGAGACGCTCAGGCGCGACGACGGGCGCCCCCTGCGCCTGCACAGGCCGTTCGGCGCCACGCGTCGCTGGCGGGCGCCGGCCGGCCCTGACCGCCCATTCCTCGCGCGCCAGGGTCGCATCGACAATCACCGGCCGGCCGTCGACCGTGGAGATCGACCGTACCAGCCGGCCGCGCTTGACAGCCTTCGACACGGCCTCGGGCGACACGCCGACAAGCTTGGCGAAGCCGCGCAACGACAAGCCCGAATGGGATTGCAGTGTCAACCGTCAACCTCGACGCCGGCCTTGCGAGCTGCTTGATATTTGCACCGCGCCGACCCGCTCCAGCGCTGGAACGCCAGGAGCCTGTCGTGATGGGCAACCTCGCTCCGATGCGTACGGCTCTGAGGGTTCACTCTTCGCCTCCGGGCTGGACAGCGGACAGACAGGACAACCCCCCTAAAGGGGGGTGTTGTCTGTCCAGTGAGTCCCCGGGACGTGTCCAGGCGGTGTCCAGGACAGTTGTCCAGTGCATGTAAGTGATTGGCTGCGAGGGTCTTACGAGTAGGTGTCCGCTCAGCGCCGGACCCGTGCAGGACACGCTGTCCAGTGCTGAACGTGCCGAGAACTTGTCCAGTGACGGAAGTGACTGAGCCCTCAGGAGTTACGCGAATGGCCCGCGTGGCTGTCCAGTGCGTGTCCAGTGGTTGTCCGGTCATCCGGCCCTCCGGTCGACCAGGGCGATCCGGGCCACGCCGTCGGCGCCGGATACCTTCGTGAAGCCCTTGCCCCGCTGCACGGCTTTGACGACAGAATCGACCTTCGCGCCGAGCTCCTCGGCGAGCTGCGCGAACGTCAGCGGCCCGTGCTTGAGCTCGTGGGCAATGCGGACGGCGAGCGGGAGACGGTCGGCAAGGCCTTCGACGTCCGCGAGGTTGACGGACCGGACACCGACGCGCTCAGCGCCGAAGGTGAACTCGAGCCCGACCGGCCGTTGGCGATCGCCGTCGTTCTGCTTCTGGGGGAAGAGCCCGACCGTCACCGCGTCCTCGCTGGCGCCGGGCTGCTTTTTGACGAGCCAGGACGCGCGGCAGAGATTCGAGAAAAAGACGCTGCCGTACGGGCCCACCGGCTCCGCTTTCGGATCGGCGGAGAGTGAGGACTTCGGCACGTGGGCCGCGCACAACGAGGGCGGCAAGGTCGCGAGCGCGCGGTGAAACCTGACAGCCACGTCGTCATCAACCAACTTCCCATCGCAGGCGAGCCCGACACTGTCCACGGCCACGAACTCGATGCCGTTCGCCTCGCAGTACCGGCGGATGCGGTCAGCCTCGATGACGAGCGGCGCGCGGCATCGCAGGTAGCGCAGCCCGTCCAGCCGCTCAGGACCGAACAGACGGTGCTTCCGCGCACGGTGCCGGTCGGCCGTCCATTCCCAGTCCAGGTACAGGACGCGTTGGCCGCGCCTGGCCAGCGTGCCCAGTACCAGCAGCGTGGTCAGCGACTTCAGGCTGTCGCCGTGCGCGATGAGCATCGACGCGGCGTCGGTGGGCACCTTGAGCCCGAAGACATCGACATCGCGGTCCACGATCTCGGGCGCGTCGTCGAGCACGATCACGTCGTCGCCTTGGCGCTCCGCACGGATCGTTTCCAGGCACGCCGCGTCAATGGCGCCCATCCAGTCGAAGTCGTCCGGCTTGGTTTGCGCACGTTCGGCGCAGTACTTCGCGAGCGTCCGGCGGGCGGTCTGGCTGCTCAGATTCACGTCGGAGCACGACAGGCTGTTGCCATGCCGGCGCGCACCCGCCCAAGAGCATTGCACGTCCACTTCCGCGTGCAGGCCGCGGTCCCGGCGGAGGTACCGCACTTCGATTCGCACGCCTTCATCGACACACCGATAGACGTAGCCTCCTCCGGGAAGAGCGTCGAATCGCCGTGTAGGGCCCGCCGGCTCAGGGCCGAAAATCTCCGCGGCGGTTACGGGCGCACTCACGACGGGAACTCGACTCGCACCTGGTCCGCGGTGTATCGCCGGAGCTCCTCGCGAAGGTGCGCGTTCTGCGCCCGGAGCACGTCGAGCTCCTGATCGAGCTCGCGGAGCAGCTCGACGGCCGCGTGCAGCGTCTCCACCACGGCGAGGTAGCGCGCCCGGGACCGGCGGATGATCAGCCGCGCGAGGCGCAGGCGGCGCACGACGTCGAGCAGGATCGGCGCCAGGCGGGCGCGCTCCTCCCGGCTCATCGCCGCACCTCGATCGGCGTGCTGGCCGCCTCGAGCCAGGCGTCGACCCACGTGGCCAGAAAACGCAGCTCGCGACGGCCGCCGATGCGGGCAGCTCGGAGACGACCCGCCTGTACTTCGCGGTAGACCAATTTGCAGCCGACCTGCGCCCGAGCGGCGGCCTGCCCGGCGGTCAGCCAGGGGCTCGCGGTCGGTGTGGTATCGTGGGTGTCGTCCATCGGTCGTCGTCCAACGGTTTGAAACGCCTCGCCGGTCTGCCGCCGCGCGGGGCGTTCGTGTTTTTCAGGCGAAGTCTGCTTCGGCCTGTTCGTCACGCGGCTCGGGCGGGAAGAGCTCCCGCACCTTGACCCCGAGCGATCGCGCCAGCCGGATCCGCGCCAGCGCGCTCAGCCGTCGCTCGCCCCGCTCGACCCGCGACAGCATCGCGAGCGAGTAGCCACTCACATCCGACAACTCCTCGAGCGTGACCGCGTTCGCTTCCCGCCACGCTCGGAGCTTCGGCATCAGGACTGTGCTCATAAAGCCTTGACCTCGGCGCCCACAATACCGCCGTGGTACCAGTCCTGTCAAGTCTGCTGTCACACAGTCTTGACGCACGGACGGCAAAGTCATACAGTGTGGCAATGATGAAGGCAAAGCAGAGCCCCTTGACGATACCGCTCGCCACGCGCCTACGTGTGCACCGCGAGCATGCCGGACTCGGACAGGACCAACTCGCGCGCCGGGCCCGCGATGCCGGTCTCAACTGGAGGGCGGCGACTGTGGCCGCGATTGAGACTGGCCGGCGGGAACTCTCGCTTGAGGAGTTCTTCGCGCTTCGTGGCCGTCGCGCCACGGACGATGAGATTGGCTATCTGTTCGCCATCGCGGCCGGCTGGGGCCGGGCCTTCGCGAAGGCTCGGAGCGAGGCGTCGCTCGACGCCGAGATTAAGGCCGCGCGGAAGTTCGGAGTGTCGCCTGACACGGTTGTGACGGCCTCACGTCGACTCTGGGGGCGCACGCTGACGGAGGAGCGCGATTGACAACTTGAAAGCCAGCAAGACGACTCGACGAGCCACCGAAGGACCGTCCAGGCGCAGCGGGGACACGTGACCAGACGGTTGCTCGCGGAACTCGGCACGGCCCTGCAGCGGCCGGCCCGGACCGGAAGGAGGGGACGGTGACACGTAACCACAACGGCGGTCTGCGGAAGGTCTGCGGCTGTCCACGGCGGACGTGGGCGAAGTGTCCGCACTCCTGGTATCTGAACTTCAAGCCGGCCGGCGGACCGTCCTATCGCCTCTCGCTCGACAAGCACCACGGAAAGCACATCGACAACAAGACGGACGCGGAAGCCGAAGCCGAGAAGATCCGAATCGCGATTCGCGAGGGTCACTTCGGAAAGCCGGCGCCGCGACAGGACATGACGCTGCGCGGATTGGCCGATCTCTACGAAGAGCGTTACGTCGCCGTCGAGCGGGCGGCCACCGCGTCCAACTTCAAATCCGAGCTGAACGTGATCTGCTCGACAGCCATCGTGACGCCGGCCGGCCCGGCGCTGAAGCTCGGCGAGTGGCGCGTCGCCGACGTGGTGACCGACACGATCGAGCGCTATCGGGAGGCGCGCAAAGCCGCCGGCAACGGCAACGGTGCGAACCGCAGCCTGAGCCGGCTACGCGCGGTGTTCAATTGGGCGCTGCGCGTCGGCTACCTCGAGGCGTCGCCGTTCACACGGCATGGTGTATCGGTGGTCAGGTTGTCCCGTGAGACGCCGCGCAGCCGGCGCCTCCACGATGACGAGGAGTCGGCGCTCCTCGCGAAGAGTCAGCCCCACCTGGCAGCGCTCATCGTCGGCGCGCTCGAAACCGGAATGCGACTCGGCGAGCTCCTGGACCTTCGCTGGCGCCAGGTGGAAGGTTGCCTACTGAAGACGCGCAACGAGGTTTTGTGGGATCGGCGCGCCGCGATCGTGCTGGTGGCTGAGCAGACGAAGACGCGGCGCGCGCGGCGGATTCCGATCTCGACACGCCTTCGCGGCGTGCTCGAGCTCCGGCGGTTCGACCCGGACGGCAAACCGCTGCCGCCTGAGTCCCACGTCTTCGGCAACCAGATCGGGCAACGCGTCGGGGATGTGAGCCGCGCGCGGTACGCGTCGGTGCTCCGCGCACACGGCCACACCCCGATCTACGACGACAACAAGAATCTCGAGGCGCCCTCTCGCCAGGCCCTCGAGACGATCGACCTCCACTTTCACGATCTCCGACGTGAGGCCGGCAGCCGTTGGCTCGACGGGGGAGTGCCGCTCCATACAATTCGCGACTGGCTCGGCCACACGAATATCAGCCAGACGAGCACGTACCCTGGCCGGCACGACGACGACGCAGGTGGACGCGATGGCCGCGTACCAGGAGCGGCGCGCTGCTTTGCAACGGTTTGCAACGGTCCAAAACAGGGGGGCGAAAGCGGCAGCAGTCGGCCGCCCAGGCTGACAAGAAACCCAATAAAATCGCGGTCGACCGTAAATCGACCGTGATGTGAAAAGCACTCCTAAGCGGAAGGCCCCCAGTTCGAGTCTGGGCACGCGCACCATCCTCTTCTGATCTTTCAGCGCGCAGCGCTTGTGGCGGGGCGGAGTATCTGGACCGCAACGACCCAGCGTTTGTGCGGGCGGAGCGATTCGGGGAGATGGCGATCGGCCAGATCCCAGACCCCCGCTGGACCCGCTACGACGAAGTTTCGGAGAGCCGTTCAGGAGGCCCTGGTCTTCTGCGGCTGAGCCGCGACCCCATAGTTGGCGGTGAGCTCGGCAAGGTCGAACCCGACGGTGGTGGGATCGTGGGTGAAGGCGTCGCCGCCGCCGCGGTTCCCGAGGACGAGGAGCACTCGCCCGGGTGGCGCGACCGGGTGAAACGGGCCCGCGAGGGCTGGGGTCTCGCGCTCCCACGAGCCGATCCGTGACTGGATGAGCGTGGCCCACGCCTGTTCCTCAGGAGTTCGCCGTCTGCGGAGCCGGGCCACGGAATCGGTACTCGGCCGGTGAGAGCCGCTTTCGGAGCATCGCCAGCCATTGGTCTGTGGCCTCACCGGCAGCCGTCGTACCGGAAACACCTGCAGGTTGGAATCCAATGAGCGAGAGCTCTCGAGATCATGCGCAGTTAGACAATGGGCAGGGCCCGAGTTGGAGGCCGAGACCGACAGCGGCGCAAGGCGCATCGCCGCGCTACTTGCCGCCGTCCAGCCCACACGCCGGGTAGTCGAGCGAGTAGTCGATCTGGAAGTCGCCGCGATGAATTCCGCGCACGTTCCGCGTGACCGCGTTGACGGCGCCGCCGGGCGTCGGAAGCACCTGGCGCACACCGCCCTCGACGTCGATGACGGTCGGCGTCCGGTTCATCACCACCAGCGGAAGCGGATCGGACGAGCCGACAATCTGCAGGCGCATCGTCGTGGACTGCCCCCGCCAGAGCTGCGCCTGATCGATGGTGCCCTGCAGTTGCAGCACACCCACGATGAGGCGGCCTTCGGCGTCGCCCCACAGGATATCGTGGGAGCCGGCGGTCACGTCGGGCGGAATCTTCAACACGACGGTCGTGCGCGACGCCGCCTGCGGGACGAGGGGAGTCTGACCGTCCAGCGTGAACTCGAATGCATCCCGCAGGTGCGGGAAGCAGCCGGTGACGCAGGCGTTCTGCCCCGCAAAGGTCAGTTTCGATCCGCCCGTAATCCTCGAGCCGCACGGGACGGAAAAGTCCAGCCGGTCGAGGAAGCTCTTGCTCCCCCGGAACGTCTCTTCGCCCCAGGGGTCCGTGTAGCTGAACGTCGTGACGCCCTCCGAGGCCACATCGGTGAGTGGTTGGATGTTGATCCTGTCGGTCATCGTCTGCGACAGGCGGTCACCCTCGTCGGCCCGATCCAGCGTCCACGGGTCCACGGGCGCGGGACGCTCGATGTGCCATCGGCCGTCGCCGAACGCGGAGTGCGGCACGGCGAAAAACGGCTGGCCGACCGTCACGTCGGGGGGCAGCGTCAGGGCATCGTCGAACGATGACACCAGCGACACCCTGGGCCAGACCTCCACGTCCTGGGTGAAGGTGCTGGGTTCGCGGGCCCCGCTGTAGGTGAGCCCGAAGGTGACCTTCTTTCCCGCGAACTTGCTCACGAGGTTCTCTTTCGCCGCCGCGTCGAAGCGCAGGTCCAGCCGCAGCTGCGCCGGCCCGTGGGCTTCCAGCTTCTTGCCGTCCTGGGCGAACGACCAGTCCGGCGGCAGGTAGCCGGGCTGGAAGGTGAGCTTCGCGGGCAACCCGAGAGAGATCGCCTTGACGCCGTCGCTCGGAGACTTGACCGTGACCAGCAGCGAATGGTCGCCGTTCTGGCGCTCCCGGACCATCACCTGGCCGGTGATGGTGCCGGTTGCGGACTGGCCGGAGAACTCGGCCACCAGGGGTCCGACGAGCATGCTGCACGGCACCACGATCATCATGAGGCGAGTCCGCATGCGCAACCTCCCCGCGAGCCGACGGCCGCAGCCACCGAGGCCCGTTCGAAAACCGGTATTGGGGGCTGAATATAGCAAACTTCTTGGTAGCCTTCGTGTCGTTACTGGGCCCGCAGCGCCAGCAGCGGCTCGATCCGCGACGCCCGCCGCGCCGGCAGGTAGGCGGCACCCGCTGCAATCACCAGCACCAGCGCCACGATGCCCAGGAAGGTTGCCGGATCCCAGGGCGCGGTCTGAAAGAGCAGTGAGGCCATCGCCCGCGCCACGAACGCGGACGTCAGGGCGCCGGCGAGCGCGCCGGCCACGGCGAGCCGGAGGGCCCGTCCGATGACGTCCCGCCGCACCCGGGTCGCACTTGCGCCAAGCGCCATCCGGATGCCTATCTCCGACGTCCGCTGGCGCACGGAATACGCGATGACGCCGTAGATGCCGAGCGCGGCGAGCACCAGGCCCAGGCCGGCGAACGCCGCAACGAGGAGCACGAAGAACCGTCGCGGGGACACGGCGCGGTCGACGATCGTCTCCAATGGCTCGAGCGTCGTCGCGGCTGGCCAAGGGCAGGCCCTGCCAGCTTGCGACGCCGCGTCAGACTGACGCCAGCGTCGCTGTCACTGCTTCGGCAGCGACTTCATCATCGACTCATAGGACGAGAGGAAGTCCCTGATCCGGTCCTTCTTCACGAACGGCGCCTGAAGAAAGCGCTCCACAGTCTCGTTGAAGAGCGCGGGGTCGTCGAACGGCACCATGTGCGTGGCGTTCGGGAAGATACAGAGCTGGCTGTTCGGGACGTGCTGGAAGATCTGGAGCGTGTGTTCGTCCCTGATCAGATCGTGGTCGCTCGCCAGGATGAGCGTGGGCGCAGTGATCGCCTCGAGCGCCGACGGAGCGATGTGCGGTTCCTCGAACATCATCGACGTCACCTTGATCTCGCGCCGGCCCTGGGGCGTCGCCCGCTCCGCTGCCGGAATGGCGTCGAGCATCGACTTCGCCATCGCCCAGGTCTCCGGGTAGACGGCCTCAGCGCCGGGGTCCAGGTTGGCCGCCATGGCTGCGATTTTCTTCACCTTGTCGGGGTGCCGGATCCCGAGCAGCAGCGCCTCGATGCCGCCGTCGCTCCAGCCGAGCACGTCCACGGGCCCCGTCCCGAGATGATCGAGGAGCGCCGCGAGGTCGTCGGTCATCTTCTCGTACGTAATCGGGCCCGGGCTGTCTCCCGACTTGCCCTGGTCGCGGCTGTCCATGGCGATCACTCGGTAGTGCGCGCGGAAGAAGTCGATCTGAGCGGCCAGTGTCCCGATGCTCCCTCCGTTGCCGTGGATTACCAGCAGCGGTTCGCCCTGGCCGTACACCTCGTAATACAGGTTCACGCCGTCATGGACGAACGTGTGGCCGGCGGCCGGGTTCGAGCCGTATGGCACCGCCGCGGCTATCGCCTGCGAGCCGGTGCCGGCCTTCGCTGGCGGCGGAGCGGCCGTCTGGGCCCCGGCGAAGCGGGGAAGTGCCATTGCCAGCACGACGACGAGTACCTGCCGAGTCATGGGGAGTCCTTTCCGGGCTGATGACGGGCGCCGCCGGAATCCGGCGACCGCTCGGGGTCTCTATTCGCGCAGGATCTTCTCCATGGGCCGGCCCTTGGCCAACTCGTCGACCAGCTTGTCCATGTACCGGATCTTCCGCATGAGCGGGTTCTCGATGTCCTGGATGCGAACGCCGCAGATGACGCCGGTAATCTTGCTGGCGTGGGGGTGGAGCGAAGGCGCCTCGCCGAAGAACGTCTCGAGGTCCTTCCTCTGCCTGATCTGCTTCGCCAGCGCCTGCTTGCTGTATCCCGGTCAGCCAGCAGATGACATCGTCGACTTCCTTCTTCGTGCGGCCCTTCTTCTCCGCCTTCGAACGTAGTGCGGGTACACGCTGGCGAACGACATCTTGAATACCCGGTGGTTGTCCATGGCTGCCCTTCAAGCCCTGAAACTGACCATTCTACGCGCGCACACGGAGGTAGGTGAAGCGTAGATCCGGCTCCCATCCATTCCCTCGGTTCATTTCACCTCGCGCGTCCATCCGGTTGCCGCCGTCCGCCAGGGTCGCCGTGTACCGTTGTGAGAATGCCGGGGCGTCCCGCCATCAGCGCCATTCATCGTTTCGCTGCGCCACCAGGTACCGACGCGAGACGCCGCGCTCGTCGAAGTAGAGCAGCGAGCACTCCTTCGTCTCGTCGTCCGTGCCGAGCACCGCAATGCCGCTCGGGATCTGCGGCTCGTCGATTTCAGAGCGCCAGATCAGGAAGGCGCCGCCGTCCGCCCAAGCGAAGCTGGCGCGTCCGTGCAGCACAATCCCCGGAAGGAGTGGATGCGAACCTTCCGTTCGCCACTCACCGATGAGGAAACTCAGCGGCTTCAGCAGGGGATTCGGAATAGCGGCTTCGTGCGCGATAGGGTTCGGCATGTCCGTTTCTCGGGGCTATCCGGGCAAGTGTCGCGCCCTGCTGACGACCGGGCACCGGATCTCGGATTATTCTTGGCAGCCGATCTGGGTGCCCGGCGTCCGGACGGAATGCGCACAACTCGCTCAGCGGGCGCATCCTAGCACCCCGCGCGGGCAGATCACCAGTGACCGACCGCTGCAGCCGCGGTCAGCCTGCTGCTCTACCTGGTATCGCGAGGAAATCCGGGGAGTCCAGAGTCACTGCGCCCGGAGGGCCAGCAGCGGCTCGATCCGCGACGCCCGCCGCGCCGGCAGGTAGGCGGCTACCGCCGCAATCACCAGCAGCAGCGCCACGATGCCCAGCGAACGTCGCCGGATCCCATGGCGGCGGTCTCGAAAGAGCAGCGAGGCCATCGCCCGCGCCACGAACGCAGACGTCACCGCGCCGGCGAGCGCGCCGGCCACCGACAGCCGCAGCGCCCGCCCGATGACCTCCCGCCGCACCCGGCTCGGCGCTTGCGCCGAGCGCCATCCGGACGCCAATCTCCGACGTCCGCTGCCGCACGGAATACGCGATGACGCCGTAGATGCCGAGCGCGGCCAGCACCAGGCCCAGGCCCGCAAACGCCGCCACGAGGAGCACGAAGAACCGCCGCGGGGACACGGCGCGTTCGACGATCGTCTCCAGTGGCTCGAGCGTCGTCGCGGGCTGATTGGGGTTGAGGCGGCGCAGGATCCCGAGGACCGTCGGCGCCAGCGACTCCGGGGGCAGGGCCGTGCGGACGACGAGCTCGGCGCCTTCCGGATTTGCCTGCCACACCGGGAGGTACATCTCGGGATCGACCTGGCTCTCGAGGCTGTGCTCGCGCACGTCGGCGACGACGCCAATGATCTCGGTGTCCTGGCCGTTCACGAGGGCCAGCCGCCCGACCGGTGACTGCCCGGGCCAGTGGACCCTCGCGGCGGCCTCGTTCACGATCACCATCGGCCTCGTCCCCACATCGTCCCAGGAGAACGACCGGCCCTCGGCCATCCGCATGCCCATCGCCTCGAGGTACCCCGGCGTGACGATGCGCACCAGGGCGGCGATGCTCGCATCGTTGTTTGCGTAGGCGCGGCCCTTCGCCTGCAGCACCCAGCTCCGGTTGCGGCCGAGCGGGAGCATGTCGGCCACCCCGCCCGCCTGCACTCCTGGAATGGCGGTCACGGCGCCGAGGAGGCGCGACAGCGTCGCCGCGCGTGCCGCGCCGTCGAGCCTGCCGTCGTAGTCGATCTTGATCACGGCAGCCTGCGCAGGCCGGAAGCCCAGGTCCACGTCGAGGACGCGCAGGAAGCTGCGCAGGAGCAGCCCGGCGCTGACGAGGAGCACGCACGCGAGCGCGACCTCGGTCACCACGAGCGCGCCCCGGAACCGCTCGTGGCGCGGGCCGGCCGTCAGTCCCTGGCCTCCGTCCCGCAGGACGCTCTGGAGCGATCCGGCCGACATGCGGGCGAGCGGCACCAGCGCGAGGACGAGCGCCGCGGCGGCGGTCAGCATCGCCGTCCACGTGACCGAGGCGGCATCGATCGCCACCTGCCCCAGCAGCGGCAGAGCGATCGTCTCCTGGCGCGCGAGCCACGCCGTCAGCACCGTGGCCAGCGCCAGGCCGAGCGCCGATCCCGTGGTGGCCAGGAGGACGCTCTCGGCGAGGAGCTGCCGGAACAGGCGGCTGCGCCCGGCGCCGAGTGCACGGCGCATCGCGAATTCGCGGCTGCGCGCCGCGGTGCGCGCGAGCAGCAGATTCGACAGGTTGACGCACACCATGAGCATCAGCAGCCCGACGGCGCACCAGAGCACGATCAGCGGACGCCGCAGCTGGCCGCCGACGAACTGCTTCAGCCCGGTCAGACGCGACGTGTAGTCGCCCCATTCCGGATGCGCGCGCTTCAGCTGCGGGAAGAGCACGTCTGCCTCGGCCTGCGCGCTCGCCAGCGTCACGTCCGGCTTCAACCGCCCGATGACCGCGAGCGTGTTGCCCCACGTGCGGAGCGTATCCATCACGGCCGGTACGAAGACGTTGAAATGGGTGCCGGGCGCGAAGACCGCGCCGAAATCGAACGACGCCGGGAGGATGCCGACAATCGTTGCCGGGCGCCCGTTCAGGTTGACGGTCTCGCCGACGACCGCCGGATCCCCGGCGAACTGGCGGAGCCAGAAGCCGTGGTCCAGGAGCACCGCCGACGGGCCGTTCTGCTGCAGCTCCTCCGGCACGAAGAGCCGGCCGACCTCGGGCTCCACGCCGAGCGTCTGGAAGAAATTGCCGGCGACCATCACGCCGTTGACCGCCCGCGCCTCGCCGTGCCCCGTGAGGGTGTATTCGCTGTTGCCGAGGAACGGGTTGTAGCTCGTGACGGCGGCGAACGACACGTTGTGGCGCTGGAACTCCTCGAAGGCGTCAACGGTGTAGGTCACGAGCGACAGGCCCGCGGCCTTCTTCAGGCCGGGGTCGAGGGTCTGGCCCGAGGTGAACCAGACGAGCCGCCCCGCGTCGCGGAAGGGCAGCGGCCGCAGGAGCATCGTGTTCACGACGCTGAAGACCGCGGCGTTGGCGGCCAGCGTGAGCGCGATGATGGCCACCGTCACCATCGTGAAGCCACGATCGCGGGCCAGGCTCCGCCACGCGAACCGCAGGTCGCGCATCCATTCTCCGGCGGACATCCAGCGACGTGCGCGCCGGAGCTGCGCCCCCTGCAGCTGCTCGCCGAGATGACGGAGCCGCTCCAGGTCACCCAGCCGGCGCTCGGCTTCCTGGCGGGCCGCCGCGGGCTCCCAGCCGCGTTGGACGAGGTCGTCCACCGTCGAGTCGAGGTGAAACCGGAGCTCGCTGTCCACGTCGGCCTTCGGATCCGGGCCGAACAGCCGGACGACGCGCCGCCATGGCGACCGCGGCGGGCTCACAGGTCCTCCTGGGCGAGAGGCCGTGTGGCCTGCAGCATCCGGTTGACGGCGCCGGCATACGCCTCCCAGACCCTGGTTTCCTCCCGCAGGCGCCGTCGGCCCTGCGGCGTCAGGCGGTAGAACTTCGCCTTCCGGTTGTTGGCCGAGAGTCCCCACTCGGCCTCGACGAACTCCTTCTGCTCGAGGCGCCAGAGTGCGGGGTAGAGCGACCCTTCCTCGACGAGCAGGGCCTCGTCGGTCCGCCGATGGATCAGATCGGTGATGCCGTACCCGTGCAGGGGACCCCACACGAGCGCTTTCAGGATCAGCACGTCCAGCGTGCCGCGAACGAGGTCAAGATGGCGGCCCTTCTCCATGCGCTCGCTCCCAGATGATTTCTAGGGGAGGGTGGCACATCTCCCCTCGAAATACAAGGGGACGAGACGCTGCGGCGCGAACCGCGTGATGGACGTCGCGCAGTCGTTCCGGCGCGCCCCTACCAACCGGACCGCGTGTGGTGCTAGGATCGTGTGTTTCCGTCTGGACCAGACCCGACACATGAAAACGACCTACCGCCGTCACCTGAAACAGGACGAGGTCACCGAAACGCTCCAGCAGGTGTACTCGCGCCTCGAACGCAACCGGAAGACGGTCCTGATTGTCGCGGGAATCGCCATTCTCGTGGCCGTGATCTACGGCGGGTATCGCTACTACACGGGGCAGCAGAGCGCCCGGGCGTCGGCTCTCCTGGCCGACGCGCTGACGGTCAACGAGGCGCAGGTCGTGGCGCCGACCGAACCCCTGCCCGGCCAGCCACCGCCCCCGCCGCCGCCGGCCGGCAGCTACCCGAGCGAGCAGGCCAAGCTCGACGCGGCGCTGCCGAAGTTCCTCGCCGCCGCCGACGCGTATCCATCCACGCAGGCCGGGCGCGCGGCCCGCTATCACGCGGCCGCGATCCTGGCGGAGCTGGGAAAGACCGCCGACGCGCGCGCGCAGTACGCCCGGATCCTCGCCGACGACTCCGGCGGCATCTACGGCCGCATGGCCAGGCTGGCCGGGGCCGAGCTCGACGTGCGCGACAGGAAGTACGACGCCGCAATCGCGACGCTGCGAGACCTGTCGCTGGACACCAAGGGCGACCTGCCGGTGGATGCCGTCCTCGTGCAGCTGGGTCGCGCCTATGCTGCGGCGGGCAAGACCGCCGAGGCGCGCCAGACCTTCCAGCGCGTGACGGCCGAGTTCGCGACGTCGCCGTACGCGGAAGACGCCAGAAAGCAGCTCGGCGCGCTGAAAGCAGCTTCGTAGACCGTGCGGAATCCCGGCAGTCCTCAGAAGCTCCGTCCCACCCGCACGTAGACCCGCCGCTCGTCGGGCGCCCGTCCCGCCCCGTCGTGACCCCACGCTGCGCCCACCGACCACGTGAGCGGAAGCCCGAACCCGGCGACGACGTCGGCCGCCAGCTCCACGCCCAGCCCACGCTTCCAGTCGGCCAGCGACGACGAGGCCGTCCACGCGTTGCCGAAGTCGCCGAACGCCGTCGCGTGCAGGCTGCGCAGGAAGAGAGGCCAGCTGCCCGCGCCGCGCTCGGGCCAGCCGAGCGGGACGCGGGCCTCCACGTTCACGAGCGCGACGTGCGTGCCGCTGAAGACGCTGTCCTCGAATCCGCGCAGCAGGCTGACGGCGTCGCTCCCGAAATCGCCCAGCGGCGCGTTGCCCTGGTCGCCCCCCAGGCGAAACAGGCGCCGGACGCCCGGATCGCCGCGCGACGCCGCGCCCGCCGCACGCACCGCCAGCACGACGTGCGGCAGGCCGGCCGGCAGGTACGCGCGCAGATCGGCGGTGATCGCGTCGCCCGTGCCGTCCGCGCCGAATGCCGGCCGCACCGCCTCGCCGGCCAGCGACGCCGCGATGCCGTCCTCCTGGCTGATCGAGTAGCCGTACCGGCGTGCCGTGACCAGCGTCCACGAGCCGCGAACGCCGGATCGATCGCTCAGCGCCCGCGCGCCCGAAACGTCGGTCGTCAGCCGCTCGGCGTGGTACGACCCGAGCACCGCCTGCGTCCATCGAACGCGCCTGAACGGGCGCCAGATGCCGGCATCGAGCTGCTGCTCGCGCTGCGCCACCGGCACCAGCGCACCCGCCGTGGACAGCGTCTGGAAGACCGACGTGCGGTCCTCGCCGGCAACGAACGGCTCGGCCTGCCAGCGCTGGTAGGTGTACGCCGCGTTCCAGTCCGGGCGGGCGCCTGGCACGAGCGACGGGGCCGCCGGCCCGCGCGTCACCGCCCACGTCGCCGACGCCGCGAACGCGTGCCGTTGCAGCACGTCCCCGCCGTAGACCTGGGCCCCGAGGCGCCAGCGGCCGTCCCGCTGCTCGATCAGCGGAAGCCAGCCGCGCGGCGCCAGCGTGCTCCACGGGCGATACGGCCCCGCCTGCGCTGCCACGCCCGCAGCCTCCACTTCGCCGGCAGGCGGCGGCCTGAGCGGCGTCCCGACGGTCTGCACGGCGAAGTCTGCGGCCGGACCGGACGCCGGCAGCGTGTCCGCGAACAAGTCCCACCCGGCGGTGGTGTACCCGACGAACGTGAGCTGCCCGTCCTGATTGGGCACCGGCCACTCGGCCCCGCCGGCCGGTGCCAGCACGCGCGCGACACGTGCCACCCGGTCGGTCCGCTCCCATTCCGCGCAGTAGATGGCAAACGGGCCGCCGCCGGCATCCGACGCGAACAGCAGCGCCCGCGCGCCAATCCACGAGGGAGTGACCGCCCGGCCCCGCGGCGCGACGAGCACGGGGCCGGCCGGCCCGAGCGCCGCATCCAGCACCACGATTGTGGACGGGCCGCGAAGCTCGCGCGCTTCGACCGCGATGCGGTCGCCGTCTGGCGACCACCGCGGCGTCGCATAGACCGCCGGCACGTCTCCGCTTCGCGCGACGAGCGGCAGATCGTCGGCGCCGGCCGGGGAGGGCGACGCCAGCAGCCGCTCCGCGTCGAGCACGAGGAGGTCCCGCCGTGCCACCCCGGTCTGCACCACGGCCAGCCGGCGTCCGTCGGGCGACAGATCGGGGTCCACCAGCCTGGCGTCCCGGGTCAGGCGCCGGACCCGGCCCGTCCGGCGGTCCAGCGCGTACAGGTCGCTGACGAGGCCCGCGCCGCGCACGAGCTCGAGCTGGTCGAAGACGACGACGCCCCGCCCGAGCGTGAGGCTGGCTCCGCCGAAGCGGGAGGCGCGGCGCTCCAGGCGCCCGTCGCGATCGAGCCGGTAGATTCCCGGAAAGCGGTGCGGGTTCGACGCCGAGAACCACACGCTGCCGTCGGTGTCCACGCGCGGACCGGATACCTGGAATCCCAGCGTCGTGAGCCGCCTCGACGCCTGACGCGCCGGGTCCGGGCGCGGTCGCTTCACCGCGGCCGCCTCCGCCGCCGCCTCGAACTCCTGCCAGAGCTCGCCAAGGCTCCTGCCGTACACCGCCCGGAACGCGCCGGAGGTCAGGAACGGAAACCGGCCGGCGGTCGCGTCGGCGAGCGCGACGAACCGATCGCGGCCGTAGCGGGCGATCAGGAACTCGTCGAAGCGCGCGCCGTAGGCGTACCATCCCTGGCCGGCGGGCCAGTCCACGAGCCCGCCGTTCACGCGATCGATGGGCTCCAGCCGGCCCGCGCGAGCACCGGCATCGACGATCTCGCGGAAGTCACCGGCCTGCAGCCGCCCCTCGCCGGCCTCGCTCTCCGCCACGACGGCAAAGCCCTCGATCTGCCAGAGCGGCAGCGACAGGTTGGGAAACGCGATCCCGGTCCGCCCGAACACGGCGCGCGCGACCCGGGCCCATCCGACCGATCGATCCAGGTGCAGCACGTGCGCGTACTCGTGCGTGAAGACGTAGGTGAGCCAGTCGTCCGTGTTGCCGATCGTGTCGGCTCCGGTCGGCGGCACGGCGACCAGTTCAATGGCGTCCCACGGGATCACCGTCGTCGTGCCGTTCGGCTCGTCGTCCTGGTACACGAGGACGACGTGGGTGCGGCTGGGAGGGGCAGGCCCGAGCGCCGGCACCAGCGCGTCGTGGACGCGCTCGACGATGGCCGCGAGCCGCGAGGCGGCGGCGTCCTCGTCCTGATGGAAGTAGATCAGGAAGTGCGGCGTCCGGAGCGTGCGGAACCGGAGGTGGGGGTCGTAGGGACCGGCCAACACCACCGCCGGCGATGCGACGAGCGCGAGGACGAGCAGCAGCCCGCCGGCGGCGCGGACGTGAGCCGGCGGCGTCCACGCGCAGGCGCGCCGTTCACCGCCCGGCATCCTTCTTCAGCTCCGCCAGCAGCGTGAGGGCGTCGATCGGCGTCAGGCGGTTCACGTCCAGCTCGCGCAGGCGTGCCGCGATGCGCTCCTCGGCGGGAGACGCGAGGGAGAAGAGGCCCAGCTGCTCGGCCGGGGGCACTCCGGCGCCGCTCACCGTCGGCCGTCCGCCGCGGGCGAGCTCGTCCTGCTCGAGGCCGGAGAGGATCTCGCGGGCCCGGGCGACGACCTCGGCGGGCATCCCCGCCAGGCGGGCCACCTGGATGCCGTAGCTGCGGTCGGACCGCCCGGCAACGATCTTCCGCAGGAACACGATCGCGTCCTGATACTCCCGCGCGGTGACGTGGAAGTTGACGACGCCGGGATGCGCGTCGGCCAGGTCCGTGAGCTCGTGGTAGTGCGTCGCAAACAGGGTCTTCGGCCGCGCGCGCGCGCTGGTCGCCAGGTGCTCGGCCACCGCCCAGGCAATGCTGAGGCCGTCGAAGGTGGCCGTGCCGCGCCCGATTTCGTCGAGCACGACCAGGCTGCGCGAGGACGCGAGGTGCAGGATGCTGGCCGTCTCCTGCATCTCCACCATGAAGGTGGACTGGCCGCGCGCGATGTTGTCCGAGGCGCCGACGCGCGCGAAGATCCGGTCCACCAGCGCCAGCTTCGCCTGCCGCGCGGGCACGAACGAGCCCGCCTGCGCCATCAGACAGATGAGCGCGGTCTGCCGCAGGTAGGTGGACTTGCCGCCCATGTTCGGTCCCGTGAGGATCACCAGCTGCGACGTGGCGCCGTCCAGCGTGATGTCGTTCGGGACGAATGCGTCGGCCGTGTGCCGCTCCACCACCGGGTGCCGGCCGTCCACCACGGTCATCTCGTCGCCGTCGTGCACGTGCGGCTTCGTGTAGTTCCGGACCGACGCCGTTTCGGCGAGCGAGGCGAGCACGTCGATCGCCGCCAGGGCGCGCGCGGTCTCCTGGACCCCGGCCGCCTCCGCCGCCACGCGCGTCCGCATCGCCTCGAAGAGCTCGACCTCGCGCGCGGCAATCCGCTCGTCGGCGCCGAGCACCTTCTCTTCGTATTCCTTGAGCGCGGGCGTGATGAAGCGCTCGCCCCCGGCAATCGTCTGCTTGCGCAGGTAGTCGTCCGGGACGTGCGCGAGGTTGGCCTTCGAGATCTCGATGTAATAGCCGAAGACGCGATTGAACCGGATCTTGAGCGAGCCGATGCCCGTGCGCGCGCGCTCGCGCGCTTCCATGTCGGCGATGACCTGCTTGCCCGACCGGCTGACGTGCCGCAGCTCGTCGAGCTCGGCGTCCACGCCGTCGCGGATGACGCCGCCGTCCCGCGCGAGGGCCGGCGGATCGTCCACCAGGTGGGCATCGATCGCGGCCCGCAGCTCCGGCAGGTCGTCGAGCCGGGCCACGAGGCTCGTGACGAGCGGCGCCTGGCAGGCGTCGAGCACCAGGCGGACGCGCGGCACCGCGCCGAGCGACTGCTTCAGCCCGACCAGGTCCCGCGGGCCGGCAACGCCCAGCGCCGCGCGGCCGACCAGCCGCTCCAGGTCCTGCACCGACTTGAGCGCCTCGCGCAGCTTGGCGCGCTCGATGCCCCGGAACGCCAGGTCCTCGACCGCGTCGAGCCGATCGCGAATCGCCTCGAGCGCCACGAGCGGCCGCAGCAGCCAGGCCCGCAGCAGCCGGCCCCCCATGGCGGTGACCGTGTCGTCCAGCTCATCGAGCAGCGAGCCGCCGCGCCCGCCCTCGGCCCCCGCGATCACCTCGAGGCGCTCGAGCGTGACCGGGTCCAGCAGCAGGTGCTCGGCGGCCGCGCGGAACGCGATCCGGCCGACGTGCGCCAGATCGGCCTTCTGCGAGTCGCGCAGGTACGCCACGAGCGCGCCGGCGGATTCGACGGCGGCCGCGTGGCCCGAGAGCCCGAAGCCGTCCAGCGTCGCCGTCCGGAACTGCTGCAGCAGGACCCGTGTGGCGGCCTCGCGATCGAAATGCCAGCCCTCGATCTCCGTCACGGGAAGCCCGGCGCGCGCCATCTCGGGCGCCAGCGACGCCAGATCGGTCCCCGCGGCCACGACCAGCTCGCGCGGGGCCAGCACCTGCACTTCCTGCGCGATGGCCTGCCAGCGCTCGGGACCGGAGTACTCGGCGGCGGTGAACTCGCCGGTGGTGAGGTCCACGAGCGCCACGCCCACGCGCTCCCCCCGGTCGGGTCCCACGCTCATGAGAAACGCGGGCTCGCGGGCGTCGAGGTAATTGGCATCCAGCAGCGTGCCGGGCGACACGACGCGCACCACCTCGCGCCGGACGACGCCCTTGGTCTTCTTCGGATCCTCCACCTGCTCGCAGATCGCCACGCGATAGCCCTTGCGGACCAGGCGCGCCAGGTAGCCGTCCACCGCATGATAGGGAACCCCGCACATCGGGATGCCGCCACCGGACTGATCCTTCGAGCGCGAGGTGAGCGTGAGGTCGAGGGCCCGGGAGGCGACGAGCGCGTCCTCGAAGAACATCTCGTAGAAGTCGCCCATCCGGAAGAACAGGATGGCGTGCGGGTACTGGCGCTTGGCGTCCTGGTACTGCCGCATGGCGGGCGTGGGCGCGCCACGGGCGGAGGCGGCTTGCTCGGCTTTCGGTGGGGCGGGCATCAGCGTCGGAACGGAACGGGCAGGATTCCGGCAGTATAGGGGCCCTGTCGAAGGTGCGTCAAGCCGTTGACCGCGTTGACTTTTCGCCCTGTCCGCGTCTACAACCCTCACGTGAGGACTCTCGCCCTGGACACCTCCACGGCACGCGGCAGCGTCGCCTTCCGACGCGACGGGGCGCTCCTCGACACTCGCGAGGGCGACGCCGGCCGTCCACACGCGACGCGCCTGCCGGGCGATCTGCTCGATCTGCTGTCCGATCACGGCACGTCTCTTCGCGATCTCACGCTGCTGGCGGTGGGCCTGGGTCCGGGCGCGTTCACCGGGCTGCGGGTGGGCCTGGCTGCCATGCAGGGCCTGGCTTTCGCCACCAGCCTGCCGATCGTCGGCATCTCGGGCCTGGACGCCGTGGCGGCCGCCGCGGCCCGCGAGGCCGGGCCCGGCCGGGGCTCCACGATTGGCGTCTGGCTCGACGCGGCGCGGAGGGAGGTGTTCGCCGCGCGGTACCAGGTCGATCCGGCGGCGCTGTTCGGCGTGACCCCGCTCGACGAGCCGGTGGCCGGCGCGCCGGCCGGCGTGCTCGATCGGTGGCGCGACGAGGGCGGCGTGCCGGGAGTCTGGGTCGGCAGCGGTGCCGGCCTGTACGAGTCGCTGCTGCGGGAGGGCCTGGCGTTGTCCGGCCCCGTGCTCGCGGCCGGCCCGCTCGCGCCGACGATGGCCATGCTCGCCGAGAAGGCCTTCGCCGCCGGCCTTCAGGTCGCGCCCCACGCGCTGCGCCCGGTGTACGTCCGGCGGCCGGACGCGGAGCTGGCACGCGACCGCCGCCGCGGGCCGCACGTGGAATCGGAGACCCGGTCGTGATCGCGGAAGGACCGGTCCGCGACGACGCGATCACGGTGGAGCCGCTCTCCGGTTCTGCCGATTTGGAGGGCGTCCTGGAAGTGGACGCCGGCTCGTTCCTCCGCCCGTGGACACGGGCGATGTACGAATCGGAGCTCCGGAACTCGGGCGTCAGCCGCATCTTCGTGGTGCGGACGCCTCGGTGGGCGGTCGCCGGATACTGCGCGGCGTGGTTCCTGGCAGGGGAGGTGCACATCAACAATCTCGCCATTCGGCCGGAAGGCCGGCGCCAGCGTCTGGCCACGATCCTGCTCACCCGGGTTCTCGAGGCTGCGGCACGGGAGGGCGCGCAAAGCGCGACCCTGGAAGTCCGCCGGTCGAACCACGCGGCACGCGCCCTCTACGAAGGATTGGGGTTCCGCGTCCGGGGGGTCCGCGCCGATTACTACACCGAGCCGGTGGAAGACGCGCTGATCCTGTGGCGGGAGCCCGTGACCGGTCCGGCAGCGCCGGCCTGACGGCCCCCGGGTGCGGCCCCGAAGGGCCGCGCTTGATGACGGGATGCGGTTGTAGTAGTTTGTGCCAGAGGCCCGACAGGTGGGTCGGCCTCGCGGCATCCGGCCCTGCCCACATTGCAAGGAGGCGGCACATGGCTGTCGACACGCATGACCTGAAAGCGCGGCTGCTCGAAACCGACCACGAGTTTCGAGAGTTGGCCGCGCAGCACCACGAGCTCGATGAACGCCTGCACGAACTTTCCTCCCGCCACTTCCTGACCGAACCCGAGCAACTCGAAGAAGTCCAGATGAAGAAGCAGAAGCTGAGACTGAAGGACAGGATGGAAGAACGGATGCGCCGCTACCAGGTGTGACCCGGTTTCGCGATGACGCAGGTTGGAGGAAGGGCCCCGGAGACGGGGCCCTTCGTGTTTTCCGGCGCGTCACGGCGGCCGGTTACAATACCGGCGGCATGCGCATCGATCGTGCGGCCCTGCCGTTCGTCGGTGGCGCCGCGCTCCTGGCCCTGGTCGCCGCCCTGGCGGGCGCTCCCGTCGTCGCCCTCCCGTTCGTCCTCCTCGCGCTCTTCTTCCTGTATTTCTTCCGCGACCCCGAGCGCCAGGCCGTCCACGGGCCCGACGACGTGCTGTCGCCGGCGGATGGCCGCGTGCTGGTGGCGGGGCCGGCCGAGTCGGCGGTACCGCCGGGAGCCTGGCAGCAGGTGAGCATCTTCCTGTCGCCTGTCGACGTCCACATCAACCGCATTCCCGTCGGCGGTCGCATCGCCCGGGTGCTCCGCACGCCAGGGCGTTTCCTGCCCGCCTATCGCCGGGACGCCGCCGCGGAGAACGAGCGGACAGAGATCTGGATCGAGCACCAGGGGCGGACGATCGTGTGCCGCCAGGTGGTGGGCGTCCTGGCCCGGCGAATCGTGTGCCGGGTCGGCGAAGGCGCCACGGTCGTCACGGGGCAGCGCTACGGGATCATGAAGTTCGGATCGCGGATGGACGTGTACGTGCCCGAGGGGAGCCAGGTCGCCGTCTCGGTGGGCGACCGCGTGCGGGGCGGCGAGACGCGGCTGGCCACGCTGCCGCCGGCCGGGAGCCGGTCGTGACCGGTCCGGGCTCCGCCGCCGACCCGCGGCCGTTCCGCAGGCGAACGGACCACGCCGGACCGCGGCGGCAACGGCGCGGCGTCGCCCTGCTGCCCAGCCTGTTCACGCTCGGCAACCTGTTCTGCGGGTACGCGTGCGTCATCTACGCGATGCGCGGCGAGTTCGGGACGGCGGCGCCGTTCATCGGCATTGCAGTCATCCTCGACATGCTCGACGGCCGCATCGCGCGCATGACGGGCACGGCCAGCGAGTTCGGCCTGCAGTTCGACTCCATGGCCGACGTGATCTCGTTCGGGATGGCGCCGGCGGTCCTGACCTTCGCGTGGGGCCTCAACATGCTCGGGCGTCCGGGCTGGACGGCCGCCTTCCTGTTCGTGACGGCCGCCGCGCTCCGGCTCGCACGGTTCAACCTGCAGTCGGCCGCCGCGGACAAGCGGTACTTCGTGGGCATGCCCAGCCCGGCGGCCGCCGGCGTGATCGCCGCGACCGTCTACGCGTACCCGGAAGGCCTCGTCCAGTTCCGCTCGTCGCTCCCCGCCATCCTGCTCGTCGTCGTGCCGGCGCTGCTCATGGTGAGCACGGTGAAGTTCCGGAGCTTCAAGACCTTCGACCTCGGCGCGCGCCGGCCGGTCCGCATCCTGATCTTCTTTGCCGCGCTCATCACCGCCGTGGCGACGCATCCGCAGATCGTGCTCGTGGTGATCGCCTACGCGTACCTCGCCTCGCCGTTCGTGGGGATGCTCGTCACGCGTCTGCGGCGGAAGCCGGCGGCGCCGCCGGCAACGTGATCAGGACGGTCGTGCCCCGGCCCTTCTCGCTGGCCACGGCGATCGTCCCGCCGTTCAGCTCCACGTTGCGCTTCGCAATCGTCAGGCCGAGGCCCGTCCCGGTGGCCTTGGTGGAGAAGTAGGGCTCGAACAGGTGGGCCAGGGCGTCGGCGTCCATGCCGATGCCGGTATCGGTGATCTCGATTGCGGCGCCGCCGCGGCTGGGCAGCAGCCGCAGGGTCAGCGCGCCCCCGCCACGCATCGCATGCAGGGCGTTCTCGATGACGTTCACCAGCGCGCGGCCGAGCAGGCCGCGGTCCACCAGCAGCCGCGGCACCCTCCCGGCCTCCTCGACCGACAGCCTGACGTTCGCGGGCAGGCCCGCCCGATACGGCGCGACCACCTCCTCGATCACCTCGCTGGCGTCGGTCGGTGCGGGCCGGGCCACGGGCGACGAGGCGAAGCTGGAGAACTCGCCGGAGATCTGCCGGAGGAGCGTGACCTGCGACAGGATCGTGTCGATGCAGCCGTCGAGGACGCCGCCGAGCGGCCGCCCCGCATCCTGGTGCACGCGGCGCAGGTGCTCGGCGGAGAGCTGGATGGGCGTGAGCGGGTTCTTGATGTCGTGGGCCACCTGGCGCGCCATGTCGGCCCATGCCGCCAGCCGGTTCGTCCGTTCCAGCTCGCCGCGCTGCCGCTGCAGGTCGGCGGCCATCTGGTTGAACGCGTCCACGAGACGCCGCAGCTCGTCGGCCGTGGACACGTGAATCCGCGCGTCGAGGTCGCCGCGGGCAATGCGGCGGGTGGCGCGCGTCAGCCGGTTGACCGGGTCGGCGACGCGCTCGGCCGTCACGTAGCCGATCAGCGCGCCGAGCAGGATGAAGAGCACGGCCGCCAGCGTGACGCGGCGATCCAGCGCCTCGATCTCCCGATCGACCTCCTGCTTGCGCAGCGTCAGCGGCACGGTCAGAATCGCGCCGTTCTCGCCGTCGCGCACCGGCACGGCGACCACGGTGTACTGCAGCTGGCCGAGGTGCTCCTCGCCCACGTAGCTCGCCTGGCGCTCGATGGCGATCGCGCGGGCCACGCCGGCCGGCGTGCGTGTCGGCAGCAGGCCCGACGCGAACAGGTCACGCTGGCTCGTCGCCACCAGCGCCGCGTTCACGAAGACGTTCACGTCCTGGTCGATGATCCGGCTCACCGAGATCATCACGTCGTCGCTGAGCGCGGCGGCGTCGCTGCGGTCCCTCCGCTGCTGGCTGACGACGGTCTCGATCACGCGGCGGGCGGCCGATGCCGTGCGCAGCGCGCCCGCCTCGAGCCCCTCGCGAAGCTGGCCCGCCACGTAGGCGCGCGTGACGAGCGCGAGCGCGAGCACCGGCACCACGGACGCCGCGACGAAGAGCAGGAACAGCTTGCGGTAGAAGCTCTGGCGGATTTCCCGGAGCAGCGCGCGCCCGGTGACGGGGTGGCGGCCCGCCAGGCGGCCGAGGAGCCCCAGCCCCGCCACCAGCGCGATGAAGGCGAGCCCGCCGAAGACGCCGATCTGGGCCAGCGCCACGGCGTGGTCGATCGGCCGTGGCATTGCGTAGCCGATGGCGTAGATCCCCGCGCGGTCGTTGCTGAGGAGCACCTTGTACGGCTGATCGGCGCGCTCCAGGACCGTCCAGAAGGCCTGCCGATCGGCGCGGAAGATGCGCTGCAGCAGCTCGCGGCTGATCGGCCACGAGTTGCCGGCCGTCGGGTAGACCGGCGTGCGGCCCCAGCCGTACACGGCGAAGGCGATCTCACGGCCGTCGGTGCGCGCGGCCTGTTCGAGGGTGGGCCGGAAGAGCGCGGCGTACGGATCCTGCGCCGCGACGAACGGCAGCGTGCCGTAGTCGAGCACCAGATGCACGAGCAGCACCCCCACGCGGTGCTGCACGCCGGCGGCGTCCGTGGTGCAGATCGCCCGGCCCGCATGCAGCAGGACGTGGTCGTCGGTGGAGGGCGGCGCCTCGCCGAAGACCACCCAGCCGCAGCCGGCCTCGACCGGCCGATCGGTCACGAGGAACTCGGCCGGCACGTTCAGCGCGAAACGGCTGATCAGCGCGCCGGTGGGGGAGTACAGCTCGACCGACGAGGTCAGGCGCTGGCGGCCGAGCTCGGTCTGGGACCACAGGAAGTACGCGCGGTCGGTGTCGGCCGGACCCGCCGGCACCGGTGCGGTGGCGAACTGCTCGACCAGACCGGGAATCGCGTCCAGATCGTCCAGCGATCGGCGGAGCAGGACGCGCAGCTCGGTGCGGTGATTGAGGACCTCGGGGGTGTACTGGTGGGCGATCCGGTCGGCGAGCGCCGCGTCCTCGAGGCCGAGCATCACCGGATACATCACCAGCGAGGGCAGCGCAATCGCGAGGTACGCGACCACGAGCCGCAGGCCCTGCGAGGCGTGCCGGAAGCGGGGGATGACCCACCGTGACAGCGCTCCCACGACGAGGAGGGCCGCGATCACCGGGACGAACGGCGCCGCCGTGGCGATCGAGCGGCCCGGCCCCGACGAGAGGACGACGAGCGGCAGCGCCACGTACAGCATCGCCAGCGCCGCGCGCAGGCCCAGGGCCCGCCGGGGGACGCGGGACCAGGTGACCGCGACGCGCACGAGCACCACGATCGCCCAGAAGCCGGCGGCATTCAGGAACACCGTGCCTGCCAGCAGCGCGAGCCGGCGGGCGACGAGGGGCTGGAGCCCGAACTGCAGGCCGAACGTCCCCGATTCGAAGACGACCGCCGCAAGCGCCCGCTCGAGTCCCAGCAGGACGCCGCCGACGGCGCACGCGGCAACCAGGTGCGGTCCCCAGACGGCCACGACGCCCATCGCACCGTCCCCCTCCGTCCTGGCCGCATGGCGCGTGAGCCGCCAGCGTTCGACGAGCTCGCCGGCCAGCAGCACCAGCACGAGCAGCAGCAGCGCCGTCGCCACGTAGTCGGCCGCGGACCGCAGGAGCAGGCTGCGCAGGAACCCGCCGGCGGGCGCCAGCAGCCAGTCGACGGGCACTGCCCACGCGAGCAGCACACGCGCGACCACCAGGATGGCGAGGATGGCCGCCGCCAGCAGCAGCACGGCGCGCGTCGTTCGAGCCGCTTCCTGCAGCTCGCGCAGGCGTACCGCCACGACCAGCAGCGTGAGCGCGACGAGCGCCAGCACCAGGCCGAGGAGATCGTCGTGCCAGGATGCGCGGAGGTGGTGCAGCGTGTCCGGCGAGATCTCGGCTTCGAGCAGCGGCGGCGCGCCGGGCACGCCAATCAGGAACCCGTAAGGCGGGACCGACTCGCCAGCCCCCTCGTAGCGCGGCCGCAGCGAGAGCGGGACGAGGGACGTCTGGAACGTGAAGCTCGCCTCCGCCCCGGCGTGCGGCAGGGCGTCGCGTGTCAGGAGATGCTCGGCAGCCACGCTGCCGAGCGGGCGCCCCTGGGCGCCCGGCTCGGTGATCGGCCGCAGGTGCACCAGGCGCAGGCCCGCCGGACCCGGGGCCACGAACAGCGCGGCCGGACCGAGGATCCGATCGTCGGGCAGGCTCGACGGGCGGCCCGCCCACGCGACGGGCCGACCCGCGGTGTCGTAGATGGAGATCGCGTCGACGTCGTCTCGCTCGTCGACGAGCGCGGCGGCCAGATCGAAGAGCGCGCGGGTGCGGCCGGTATCGGCGGGGGCGGGCGCCAGGACGTCGGGGCTGGCGGCCACGTGCGAGGTGGCATCCGTGAGATGCGCGGCGAGCGCCAGGAACTCGCCGCGCACCTCGCCGGCGACACGCTCCACGGCGGCGTGCTCGGAGGCGCCGAAGCGGGCCCGCTCGATCAGCAGTCCGGCGCCCCAGACGACGAGCGTGAGCGCCAGGCCAACCCCCGCGGTGCCGAGCAGCCGGCGAACGCTCTCCGGCCGCCGCGGGAAGGGCCCCCGCCCGTCGCCTCGTCCCGCAGGCACCACGATGGCAGGATAGCGGGGTGTCCGGTGCCTCAGCAAGGCGGACGCCGCGCGCCCGGGTGCTATAGTGGCTGGGGATCGCCCGCTAACCGCACGTCGATGCCGCTCACCGAGGCCGTCAAGGCCGCCCTGAAGCGCGGGGCACTCGTCACCGCCGCCAACTGGGAAGTCATCGTCATTCAATTCGTCGCCGAGTCGGCGTTCAAGGCCCTGCTCGTCGTGCCGATCGTCGGCGCGGCGTTCCTGGTGGCGCTGATTGTCGGCGGCGGCGTGGAGGAGATTGCCGGCGGCGATCTGCGGCAGACCGTCGCCATGGCCGTCGACGCGCTGGGCCAGCACGCCGCGGCCCTCACCGCGTACCTGGCAGGCGTCGCGGTCGTCGTGATCGGCGGCTCGATCCTGATGTTCGTGGTGAAGGCCGGGACCGTGTCGGTGCTGGTGCGCGCCGAACAGGCCGCGCCCCCCGTCGAGCAGCCGCCCCTCCGGGTGGAGACCGTGCGGCAGGCCGAGACGTTCTCGCTCGAGGCGTTCACGGAGGGAAGCGCCCGGTTCCGGCGGCGCTTCGTCGCGGTGGGGCTGGGCCTGCTCGTCGCGTACGGCCTGACGGCCGCCGCCTACCTTTCCGCGGTCGTCGCCGTCTATCGGTGGACGGAGCCGGCGCCCTGGGTCGGGACGCTCCTGGCGGCCCTGGCCTCGGCGGTCCTCGTGGCCTGGATCACGGTGCTCAACCTGCTCTACCTGCTGGTGCAGCTCCTGGTGGTGGCCCGCGACAGCAGCGTCGCGGCCGCGCTGACAGCGCTGCCGGGTTTTCTCTCGAGCCAGCGGCGGCTCGTCGGGGGAGTGTTCGTCGCGGTGGTCGTGCTCGTGCTGCTCGCGACGGCCGCGTCAATCCTGGCGACGGCAGCCCTGGGGTTCGTCGGGTTCGTGCCGGTCCTCGGCCTCGCGATGCTGCCGCTGCAGCTGCTCGCCTGGCTCGGCCGGGGTCTGATGTTCGAGTTTCTCGGGCTGGCCGCGCTGACGGCCTACGCCTGCGTGCTGCGAGGTCGGGCGAGCGCGGCGAAGGGCCTCGTGTAACGTGACAGCAGGATGGACATGACCTACGAGTCGTTCTTCTCCCGCGCGGCCGACGTCATGCGGGAGTCGGCAATCCGGAGGATGGGCACCGTGGGTGCGCGAGTGCCCGATCTGATCTCGTTCGCGCCGGGGTACCCGGATCCGGCCACGTTTCCGTGGACCGAGTTCCGGGCGATCGCCTCGGAGCTGCTCGAGGGCGCCGATCCCAACGCGCTGCAGTACGGGCCGACCCGCGGATACCGGCCGCTGCTCGAAGCGCTGGCCGGCATCCTGCAGGCGCGCGGCATCGCCGCGTCCGGGGAGCAGCTCCTGGTGACCACCGGATCGCAGCAGGGGCTGGACCTCGTCGCCCGGGTCCTGCTCGATCCGGGCGACGTCGTCCTCGTGGAGCTGCCGACGTATACGGGCGCGATCACCGCGTTCAGGAACGCGCAGGCCGAGCTCGTCGGCGTGCCGCAGGAGGCCGACGGCGTGAACCTGGCGGCGCTCGACGCGGCATTCGAGCGCCTCGCGGCTGCGGGACGCCGGGTGAAATGCCTCTACGTGGTGCCGAACTTCCAGAACCCCACGGGTCTGCTGATCGGGCTCGACAAGCGCCGGCAGCTCGTCGCGTGGGCCGGGCGGCGCAACGTGCTGATCGTCGAGGACGATCCGTACGGCGATTTGTATTTTCCCGACACGACGGACGTCGCGGCCACGCGGCCGATGAAGGCGGACGACGAGCACGGCCGGGTCGTGTATCTGAGCAGCTTCTCGAAGACGCTGGCGCCCGGCTTCCGCGTCGCGTGGATTGTCGCCCCGGCGCCGATCGTGTCGAAGCTGGAGATCGCCAAGCAGGCGGCCGACATCTGCACGGGCGCCCTCGATCAGCGCGTCGTGCACCAGGCCATCGTCCGCGGCGTGCTCGCGGCGCAGGCGGAGCGGCTGCGCGCGCACTACCAGCGCAAGCGCACCGTGATGCAGGAGGCGCTGGCGCGGGACCTCGGGCCCGCGCTGACGTGCACGACGCCGCGCGGCGGCTTCTTCCTGTGGGCGACGCTGGCCTCGGGGCTGGACGCGGACGTCCTGCTCGCGCGAGCGCTGGAATCGCGGGTGTCGTTCGTGGTCGGGAGCGCGTTCTTCGTGGACGGGACCGGGGCGAACACGCTGCGGCTGTCGTTCTCGCAGCCCGGCGAGGCGCGTATCGTGGAGGGCATCGCGCGGCTGGCCGAGGCGGTGAATCGGTTGATGGGTTGACGGGTTCAGCACCCTGCTACTGCAGCGCCGTGAGCGGAATCTCCTCGCCCAGCGGGTAGGGCAGCGGGATGGGCGGCGGCTCCACGAGGCGCCGGAGCAGCTGGAAGTTCCCCTCCTTCGTGACGATCGCCATTGAGGACAACGCGCGGCTCGCGGCGGGCAGGACCTGCGGCGCGCCCGCCAGGTCCGCCTTGAACACGGCCTTGCCGACCGGGACGCCGTTCTCCGCGCGGTACCCGTAGACCTCGAACGCGACGGCGGCGACCACGACGACGTTGCCGAGGACGATCGGGCCGCCCGAGGGCCGCACGGCCAGCAACGCCTTCCACTTCAAGTTGCCGTTGCCCCGGTCGAGCGCCCAGAGGATGTCGTCGAGCGCGACGTAATACACGCGCTTCTCGTCCACGGCGGCCGGACCCGCCGGACGCCCGCCCGTCCGCCACCGCCACTTCCGATTGCCGTCCTTGGTCGCCAGGCAGTAGAAGAACTTGTCGGACGCGCCGACGAACAGCCGATCGTCGAGCACGAACAGCGGACCCGGCGTGCCGGGCAGCGTGTGCTCCCAGCGCGGCTCGCCCGACAGCAGCGAGAGCGCCACCACGCGGTGGTCGGACATCGAGAAGTAGACGCCGTCGCCGGCAATGAACGGGCGCTCGGCGACCGGAGTGCCCAGCGCGCGCGTCCAGAGCACCGCACCGTCGCTCGCGCGGATCGTGAACACGCCACCGTCGGCGGCCGCCGCGATGACCCAGCCGGTGTCGACCAGCGGGGGCGCTGCGAAGCCGCCGGTGACCGGCACCTGCCACCGCACCTCACCGCTGTCGGCCTCGAACGCCGACAGCAGCTCGTCGCCCGCGACGACGACCAGGCCGTCGCCGACGGCCGGCTCGAGCCGGCTCTCCATGTCGTGGGTCCACCGGATCGTGCCGGAATCGAGATCCACCGCGACGAAGTGGCCGCTCTTGACCGGCAGGTAGGCGCCATGGTTGTCGAAGGCCGCCGGCGCCGCCGGCTCTGCGTCGAGCGCCACCGACAGCACGGGCTCCACGTTGAACGTCTCGCCACCGGTCGGCGACTTCGCGGACGGAATCTGCAGCACCGTCCTGGTCAGCGTGATCGTGGCCGGCACCACGGGGGTGGCCGGCGTCTGGGTCGACGGCGTCAGCTGCGCGGCGGCACGGCCGGCGGGCACCAGGGCGACGAGCACGAGGCTGAGGGCGACCGGTCGGATCATGCCTTCGAAGGCGGCGGCGGGTGCACGGACGGCAGGAGCGTGGCAGCGCGGTGACGCCGTCGCTATAATACTATCGACCTCTCTGCCGCGGGGCCACCCTCGAGTGACACATCAGACAATCCTCATCCTGGACTTCGGCTCGCAGTTCACCCAGCTGATTGCGCGCCGGCTGCGCGAGCTCTCCGTGTACTGCGAGATCGTGCCGTTCCACACGCCGATCGAGACCCTGCGCACGCGGACGCCGGCCGGCATCATCCTGTCGGGCGGCCCGAAGAGCGTCTCGGAGGACGGCGCGCCGAAGTGCGATCCCGCGGTGCTCGGCCTCGGCGTGCCCGTGCTCGGCATCTGCTACGGCATGCAGCTGATGACCGACACGCTCGGGGGGCAGGTCGCGCCGGCGCCGCACCGCGAGTTCGGCCACGCCCTCGTGCACGTGACCGCCGGTGACGCCCGGCTCCTCGGCGACCTGCCGGGCGACCTGCGCGTCTGGGCCAGCCACGGCGACTTCGTCGCCGCCGCGCCCGCCGGCTTCCGCGTGGTCGCGACGAGCGCGAACGCCCCGGTGGCCGCGATGGAGGACCCCGCCCGCGGCCTCTACGGCCTGCTGTTCCACCCCGAGGTCGCCCACACGGACCAGGGACTCGCGATCCTGCGGCACTTCGCCTTCGGCGTCTGCGGCTGCACCGGCGACTGGACGATGAGCTCGTTCGTCGAGGAATCCACGGCGCGCATCCGCGCGCAGGTCGGCGACGGCCGCGTGGTCTGCGCGCTGAGCGGCGGTGTGGATTCCACCGTCGCCGCGCTGCTGGTGCACCGCGCGGTGGGGGAGCGGCTCACCTGCATCTTCGTGGACAACGGCGTGCTCCGGCTGGACGAGGCCGCACAGGTCCGGAAGCGCTTCCGGGAGCGCATGCACCTCCCGCTGGAGTTCGTGGACGCCGCCGACCTGTTCCTGGACCGGCTGGCCGGTGTCGCCGATCCGGAGCGCAAGCGCAAGATCATCGGGCAGACGTTCATCGAGGTGTTCGAGGAGAAGGCGGCGGTCCTGGGTCACTTCGATTTCCTCGCCCAGGGCACGCTGTATCCCGACGTGATCGAATCGGTGTCGGTCGTCGGGCCCTCGTCGGCCATCAAGAGCCATCACAACGTCGGCGGCCTGCCCGAGCGCATGCGCTTCAGGCTCGTCGAGCCCCTCCGCGAGCTGTTCAAGGACGAGGTGCGGCTGCTCGGGCGCGATCTGGGCCTGGAGGAAGCGTTCGTCGTCCGGCAGCCGTTTCCTGGGCCGGGGCTCGCGGTGCGCATCCTGGGCGAGGTCACGCGTCCCCGCCTCGAGCTGCTCCGGAAGGCCGACGCCATCGTGGTGGAGGAGATCCGGGCCGCGGGTCTCTACACCACGCTCTGGCAGAGCTTTGCCGTGCTGCTGCCGGTGCAGAGCGTCGGCGTGATGGGGGACGCGCGGACCTACGAGTCCACCATTGCCGTCCGCGCGGTCGAGAGCCGCGACGGGATGACCGCCGACTGGGCGCGGCTGCCCCACGATCTGCTCGGCCGCATCTCCTCGCGCATCGTCAACGAGGTGCGCGGCGTGAACCGCGTCGTGTACGACATCTCGTCCAAGCCGCCGTCGACGATCGAGTGGGAATGACACATTGACCATTGACGATTGACGATTGACGATTGAAAAGACGGCTCAGGGTGTCACACTGGACGCCAATAACCGGTCGGCAATGACCGATCGCCAATGCACAATCCCAGAATCCCAATCGTCAATCGTCAATCCTCAATCATCAATGTTCAATGACTGAGTTCGTCCACCTGCACCTGCACACGGAGTTCTCGCTGCTCGACGGCGCGTGCCGCATCGACGAGCTGCTCGACCAGGTGAAGGGGCTGGGCATGCCGGCGGTCGCGGTCACCGAGCACGGGAACCTGTTCTCCGCGATCACCTTCCACGACCACGCGCATGCCCGCGGCGTGAAGCCGATTCTCGGGTGCGAGGTGTACGTGGCGCCGGCCAGCCGGCACGATCGCGGCGGCCCGGTGAGCGAGACCTACAACCACCTGGTGCTGCTCGCCGAGACGCGGGAAGGCTGGCATAACCTGATCAAGCTGGTGTCGGCCGGCTACACCGAGGGCTTCTACCGCAAGCCGCGTATCGACAAGGAGCTGCTCGCAAAGCACGCGGACGGCATCATCGGGCTCAGCAGCTGCCTGAAGGGGGAGATTCCCTCGGCGATCACGGCGGACCAGGCCGCGAAGGCGGCGGCGGCCGCCGGCACGTTCCGCGACATCCTGGGCCCCGAGAACTTCTTCCTCGAGCTGCAGTGGCACGGCATCGAGGACCAGAAGGTGGTCAACCGCGGCCTCGCGCCCATCGCGAAGGATCTCGGACTGCCGCTGGTCGCCACCAACGACGTGCACTACCTCCGGCACGGGGACCACGTCCCGCACGACGTCCTGCTCTGCATCGGCACGGGGCGCAGCGTCAACGACGCCGACCGGCTGCGGTACCACGGCGACCAGTTCTATCTGAAGACCGCCGACGAGATGGCGCGCGTCTTCGGCGGCGAGTTCCCCGAGGCCCTGGCCAACACGGTACGGATCGCCGAGCGCTGCAGCGTGGACCTCAGCGCCACCGAGAACCATCTGCCCAACTTCGACGTGCCCGAGGGCTATACCCTGGACGGGTACTTCGAGCACATGGTGCGCGAGGGTTTCCGCGAGCGGCTCGTCCGGCTGCGGCGGCTGGCGGACGCCGGATCGCTGCAGCACCCGATCTCGGACTACGAGGAGCGGCTCTCGTACGAGATCGACATGATCAAGCGGATGCGGTACCCGGGCTACTTCCTCATCGTCTGGGACTTCATCCGTCACGCGCGCGAGCAGGACATCCCGGTCGGCCCTGGCCGTGGCTCCGCGGCGGGGAGCCTGGTGGCCTACTGCCTGCGGATCACGGACGTCGATCCGCTGGAGTACAACCTGATCTTCGAGCGCTTCCTGAACCCGGAGCGCGTGTCCCTGCCCGACATCGACATCGACTTCTGCGAGCGGCGACGGGGCGAGGTCATCGAGTACGTCACGCGGAAGTACGGCCGCGAGAACGTCGCGCAGATCATCACGTTCGGCACGATGAAGGCCAGGGCCGCGGTGCGCGACGTGGCTCGCGCGCTCGACATTCCGCTGGCGGAGGCCAACAAGGTCGCCAAGCTGATTCCGGCCGCCCTCGACATGACCATCGACAAGGCGGTCGAGGAGATCCCGGCCCTCAAGGAGCTCGAACAGGCCGATCGGAAGGTGGCCGAGCTGCTCGGTGTCGCGCGCCGGCTCGAGGGCATGGCCAGGCACGCGTCCACCCACGCCGCGGGCGTCGTCATCGCGCCGGGCCCGATCACCGACTACGCCCCGCTCTACAAGGGGGGCCGCGACGAAATCGTCACCCAGTGGGCGATGAAGGAGATCGAGCGGGTCGGGCTCCTGAAGATGGACTTCCTGGGCCTGAGCACGCTCACCCTCATCCGCGACGCACTGGACGAAATCGAGCGGACGACGGGCGAGCGCCTCGACATCGACCACGTGCCGCTCGACGACGCGGCCGCCTATCACCTGTTCGGCGAGGGACAGACCTACGGCGTGTTCCAGTTCGAGAGCTCGGGGATGCGCGACATTCTCCGGAAGGCCCGGCCGGAGCGGCTCGACGACCTCATCGCCCTGAACGCGCTCTACCGCCCCGGCCCGCTGCGCAGCGGCATGGTGGACGACTACGTCGCCCGGAAACAGGGCCGGACCGCCGTCAAGTACGAGCTGCCGCAACTGGAGCCCATCCTCCGCGAGACCTACGGCGTCATCGCGTACCAGGAGCAGGTGCTCCGGATCGCCCGGGACCTGGCGGGCTTCACGCTCGGCGAGGCCGACATCCTCCGCAAGGCGATGGGCAAGAAGAAGGCGGATGTGATGCAGGCCCAGCGCGCCAAGTTCGTGGAGGGCGCCCGGGGCCGCAGCGTGAGCGAGAAGAAGGCCGGCCAGATCTTCGACCTGATGGAGCACTTCGCGGGGTACGGGTTCCCGAAGGCCCACTCGACCACCTACGCGCTGCTGGCCTACCAGACGGCGTACCTCAAGGCGAACTACCCGCGGCACTTCCAGGCGGCCCTGCTCACGATCGAGGCGCAGAACACCGACAAGGTCGCGCTCTACCTGGGGGAGTGCCGGGACCGGGGCGTGCCGGTGCTGGCGCCCGACGTCAATCAGAGCGACCTTCGGTTCACGGTCACGCCCGAGGGCGTCCGCTTCGGCCTCACCGCCATCAAGAACGTCGGCGAGGGGGCAATCGAGTCGATGCTCGAGGCCCGCCGCGCGCACGGCGGCAGTTTCGCCTCGCTGGCCGATCTCTGCGAGGGCCTCGACCTGCGCCTGGTGAACAAGCGCGTGCTCGAAGCCCTGGTGAAGGCGGGCGCGCTCGACTCGCTGGCCCCGCCGGCCGCTGCCACAATGCCGCTGCGCCTGCTCAGGCCGCGGCTGATTGCCGCCCTGGACGCGGCGGTCGAGCACGCCGCGCGCGTCCAGCGCGACCGCGACCTGGGACAGGCGGACCTGTTCGGCGAGGCCGCCGGCCATCCGTCGGCCGCGGCCGCTCCCATGCCCCTGCCCGACGCCGCCGCCTGGAGCGAGATGGCGCTCCTCAATGCGGAGAAGGAGGCGCTGGGACTCTTCTGGACGGGCCACCCGATCGACGCGCACGCCGCCGACCTCGCCGAGGTCGGCGCGCGCACGATCGCCGAGCTGCTGGGGAACGAGGAGGCCGCCGAGGGCGGGGAGGAGGCCGGCACGGACGCCCCGGCGCCGAGGCCGGCGCCGCGGTCGGGCGAGGACGTCAGCGTCGGCGGCATCGTCGCATCGGTGCGGGCGCTGAAGACGCGGAAGGGCGACCCTATGGCCGTCGCCATGATCGAGGACCGTCATGGCAGCCTCGAAGTGGTGGTGTTCCCCGAGACCTACAAGGCCTGCCGTGCGCTCGTCGAGACCGGCACGCTCGTGATCGTCCGCGGCAAGCTCGAACGTGACGATGAGACGAGCCGCGTGCTCGCCTCCGAGATCCAGCACATCGGTACCGTCCGCGAGCGCCTTGCCCGCGAGGTCGCCATCACCGTCGCCGTCCCTCCACACGGGCGCGAGACGTTCGAGGCGCTGGCGGAGGTCTTCTCGCGGCATCGCGGCGACAAGCCGGTGACCTTCCAGCTCGTGCTGAAGGGCCAGCCGACGGGCCTGCGGGTGCGGGCGCAGGTCTCGGCGCACATCCGCGTGAAGCCGTCGCCGCTGCTCCTGGAGCAGGTCGAGAAGATCTGTGGCCCCGGAGCCGTTCATCTAAGATAGGAACGCATGCCCGAGCTGCTGGAATTCGAAGAGCCCCTGGGCGTCCTCCAGAAGGAGATCGAGGCGCTCTCGCTGCTGCCGGTGACCACCGAGCGCGAGGCGGAGATCGACAGTCTGAAGCGGCGGATGGAGTCGATTCGCGCCGAGCTCTACCGGCAGCTGACCCCCTGGCAGCGCGTGCTGGTCGCGCGGCATCCCGAGCGCCCGAGCGTGCTCGAGTACGTGCGCATGCTGTTCACCGACTTCACCGAGATCCACGGCGACCGGCGCTTTGGCGACGACCACGCCATCGTGACCGGCATGGCGCGCTACAAGGGGCAGCCGGTGCTGGTCGTGGGGCACCACAAGGGCGGCGGCGACACCAAGCAGAAGATCTTCCGGAACTTCGGGTACGCGCGGCCGGAGGGCTACCGGAAGGCGCTCCGGGCGATGCAACTCGCGCAGAAGTTCCACCGCCCGATCATCGTCTTCGTGGACACGCCGGCCGCCTACCCGGGCATCGAGTCCGAGGAACGGGGCATCGCCGAGGCCATCGCCCTGAACCTGCGGGAGATGGCCGTGCTGGACGTCCCCATCGTCGTGAACGTGTGCGGCGAGGGCGGCAGCGGCGGCGCGCTCGGCCTCGCCGTCGGCGATCGGATCCTCATGCACGAGTTCGCCGTCTACTCGGTGATCCCGCCGGAAGGCTGCGCGGCCATCCTGTGGCGCGACAGCGGCAAGAAGGTGGAGGCCGCCGCCGCCCTGAAGCTCACCGCGCCGGACCTGCTGGCCCGCGGCATCATCGACGAGATCGTCCCGGAGCCGGTCGGCGGCGCCCAGACCAACCCGTCCGCCGCCGCGACCATGCTCGACTCGGCCCTCGCGCGGACGCTTGCCGGGCTGACCGCCGATCAGGGTGACCGCATCGAGACGCGGTACCGGAAGTTCAGGCAGATGGGCCGCCTCGGACAGGACTTCACGGACGAGGCCTCGAGCTGATCATGGTGCCTCCGGTCTGGGAGCGCGCGGCGGCGGATCCGGCAGCGGCCGATCGCCTCGCCGCGGCCCTCGGGCTGGATCCGGTGATCGCCCGCCTGCTGGCGGCCCGCGGCCTCACCGATCCGGACGCCGCCAGCCGGTTTCTCCGGCCGTCCCTCGATCACCTCCACGATCCGATGCGCCTGGCCGGACTCCCCGAGGCATTGCATCGGATTCAGCAGGCGATCGCCTCGCGGGAGCGCGTGGCCATCCACGGCGACTACGACGTGGACGGCATCACCTCCACCGTCATCCTCCGCCGCACGATCGAGCTGCTCGGCGGCAACGTCGGCCACTTCATCCCCGAGCGGCTCCGGGACGGGTACGGGCTGCAGCCGGCCACGATCGACCGCCTGCACGCCGAGGGCGCCCGCCTGGTGATCTCGGTGGACTGCGGGATCCGCGGCGACGAGGCGGCCGCCCGGGCCCGCGAGCTCGGCCTCGATCTGATCATCACCGACCACCACGAGCCCGGGGCGTCGCTGCCGCCGGCGCTGGCCGTCGTGAACCCGAAGCGGCACGATTGCAGCTACCCCGAGAAGCACCTCGCCGGAGTGGGCGTGGCGCTCAAGCTGGTGCAGGCCCTCTGCACCGCCAACGGACGCGACCGCTGGCTGCCTGCATTCCTGAAGATTGCGGCCATCGGCACCCTGGCCGACGTCGTACCGCTGGTGGGAGAGAACCGGGTCATCGCCAAACTCGGCCTCGACCTGCTCAGCCGCGGACCGCACAAGGTCGGGCTCCGGGCCCTCATCGACGCCGCCGGCCTCACCGGCCGCCGCATCGAGAGCTCGGACGTGAGCTTCGGCCTGGCGCCGCGCATGAACGCCGCGGGTCGGATGAGCTCGCCGGACATCGCCACGCGTCTGCTCCTGGCCAGCGACGACGCCCTGGCGGCCGAGGCGCGGGACCTGGCCGAGCAGCTCAACGTGGAAAACGCCAGGCGACAGCAGGAAGAGGCGGCCATCGTCGCCGAGGCCAGGAAGATCGTGGAGTCGGACCCCGACATCGGCGCCCGCACGGTGCTGGTCGTCGGCGGCGAGGGATGGCACCGCGGCGTCATCGGCATCGTCGCCTCGAAGCTGGTGGAGACCTTCCATCGCCCGGCCATCGTCCTGTCGATCGAGGACGGCCTGGCACATGGGTCGTGCCGCAGCATCCCGTCGTTCAACATGCTCGCGGCGCTCGAGTCGGCGGCAGACGTGATGGTCCGGTTCGGCGGGCACCAGGCGGCGGCCGGCCTGGTCGTGGACCGCGACCGCGTTCGTGAGCTGCGCGCCCGGGTGAACGCGTTCGCCGACGAGCGGCTCGGCCCCGACGACCTGAGGCCGCGGCTGCGCATCGACGAACGGCTGGGATTCCGCGAGCTGACCGGCCCGGTGGCCGCCCAGGTCGTGGCGCTCGCGCCGTTCGGGATGGGCAACCCGCGCCCGGTGTTCAGCGCCACCGGCGTGGAGATCGCCGACGGTCCCCGCCGGCTGAAGGATCGGCACCTGAAGATGGCGCTGCGCCAGGGTGGGCGTGTGCTGCGGGCGATTGCGTGGCGTGGCGTGGAACGTCACGCGTTCCTCGAAGGCCACACCGACAGCGTGGACGTGGCGTACTCGCTCACCGAGAACCACTTCAACGGCGAGACGTATCTCGAGCTGACCGTTGCCGATATCAGGCCCGCGTCCGCGGTGACCGGCGCCGCGGACGTGCTGGCGGCCGTCGCCCGGCAGCTCCCATGAGCTGGCGACGGCTGCTCCGCATCGGTCTCGTGCTCGTGGTCGTCGGGACGGTGGCCGGAGTGGCCCTGAGCGTCCGGCGGCGACCGCGGTCGTCGGCCGGGCTCGAAGTGAAGCGGCTGGACCCGAAGGCGGCCGTCGAGACCGCGGGCGGCCGTCTCGTGCAGACCGACGGCATGAAGATCCCGGGCTTCGTGGACTTCGATCACAACCTGACCTATCCCGACGGCTCCATGAAGCTGTTCGGCCCCTCGCTCACCACCAGACGGTCCGGCCGCGAGTTCCACCTGAGCGGCCGCGAGGCGGAGATCGGCGCGAAGCAGGCCCACATGACCGTCAGGGGCCACGTCGTGCTGACGGCGAACGACGGCCTCCGGGTGACGACCGACCAGGCCACCTACAGCAGCGGCGAGCAGATCTACCGGGCGCCGCACAAGGTGGAGTTCGCCAAGGGCACGCTGAGCGGGTCCGGCGTCGGCATGACGTACGACGAGCACCGTGACGTGCTCTGGCTGCTCGACCAGGTCGGGATCACGATCGCGCCGGATCGGAAGACGGACGACCCCGGCGCACACATCGTTGCCGGCGCGGCGGGGCTGGCCCGCCGGGAGAAGTACATCCGCTTCGAGCGGACGATGTCGGTGATACGCAGCGGCCGCACGATCTCGGCCGACTCCGCCATCGCGTACCTGACCGACGACGAGAAGGCGATCAAGAGCTGGGAGCTGCGCGGGCACTCGCGGATCGCGATGAGCGGCGCGGCCGACGGCGCGCTGCAATCGATGGCGTCGAAGGACATGAACCTCACCTGCGGCCCCGACGGCGAGACGATCGAGCGCGCGATTCTCGACGGGTCGGCCGCGATCCAGATGGCGGGCGCGGGTGGGCGGGTCGGCCGCCGGATCTCGGGGCAGATGATCGACGTCACGCTGGACGACGACAGCACGGTCACGGCGATGCTGGTCCGCGATCGCGTGCAGTTCACGGTGCCCGCCGCCGGGGACGCGCCCGAGCGGGTGATTCGCGCCGGGGTCATGGAAGGCACCGGCGAGTCGGGGAAGGGCCTCACGGGCGCCACGTTCCGGAACAGCGTGGAGTTCCGCGAGGAGCGGGCGCCGTCGCCCCGCGTCGCCCACTCGCACACCCTGAGCGTCGTCCTGTCGGCCGACGGCGGTCTGGACGATGCGACGTTCGGCGGGAACACGCGGTTCGAGGACGGCAAGACGCAGGCCACGGCTGCTGACGCGCACTACCAGGTGGGCGAGGGCCGCCTCGCGCTGAGCGGCAGCATCGGTACGCAGCTCCCGCAGGTCCAGGACGAGCGGATCACGGTGAACGCCACGACGATTGACATGACCTTCGACGGCCCGAAGCTCGTGGCCAAGGGCAACGTCCAGAGCGTCATGCAGGGGACCAAGGGTTCCAAGAGTTCCAAAGGTTCCCCGAAAGCCGCGAAGACCCCCGGCATGCTGAAAGACGACCAGCCTGCCTACGTCACCGGCGCCGGGCTCGACTACGACGGCGAGGGCGACAAGGCCGTGTACACGGGCGGGGCGCGGCTCTGGCAGGCGGACACCGCCGTGTCGGGCGACACGATCACCATCGACGAGACCACCGGCGACCTCTATGCGAGCTCGGCGGCGCCCGGGATGATGCGGTCCACGTTCATCCTGGACCAGGTGGATTCGAAGACGGGGAAGCCGAAGAAAGTGCCGACGATTGCCAGCGGGCAGGACATGCACTACGAGGACGCGCTGCGTCGGGCGACCTACACGACCAGCGCGCACGTCAACGGCCCGCAGGGCGACCTGCGCGCCGTCAAGATCGAGCTCTACCTCGTGGAGGGCGGCGGCTCGCTGGATCGCGTGGAAGCGTACGACCAGGTGAACCTGAAGACGGACGCACGCACGGCGACCGGCGCACGCATGACGTATTTCGCCGCCGACGAGAAGTACGTGATGACCGGCGCGCCGGTGCACGTGGTGGAGGATTGCCGCGAAACTACGGGCAAAACTTTGACTTTCTGGAGATCGACTGATAGGATTCTGGTCGACGGCAACGATCAGATTCGCACGCTGGCGACGAGCAGCGGACCGTGCGCCCAGGCTTCTCCGAAGTGAATGGCGACGCTTAGAACGCACGAGCTGACCAAGTCGTACGGCGGCCGCACCGTGGTGCGGAGTGTGAGTCTCGAGGTCAGTTCCGGCGAGGTCGTCGGGTTGCTCGGGCCGAACGGCGCGGGCAAGACGACCACGTTCTACATGGCCGTGGGCCTGACGGCGCCCGATGCGGGCCGCGTCACGCTCGACGGCGTGGACGTGACCGACGATCCGATGTACGTGAGGGCCCGCAAGGGCCTCGGCTACCTGCCGCAGGAGCCGTCGATCTTCAGGGGCCTCACGGTCGAGCAGAACGTGCTCGCCATCCTGGAGACACTCGCGCTCAGCGCCGCCGATCGACGCTCGAGGGCGCGGGACCTGCTCACGGAACTGGGTCTCACGACGGTTGCCTCTTCGCCGGCGTACACGTTGTCGGGAGGCGAGCGGCGCCGGGCCGAGATCACCCGCGCGCTCGTCATGTCGCCGAAGTTCATCCTGCTCGACGAACCGTTCGCGGGCATCGACCCGATCGCGGTCACGGACATCCAGAAGATCATCTTTCACCTGAAGGAGCGCGGCATCGGCGTTCTCATCACCGATCACAACGTCCGCGAGACCTTGCGCATCACCGACCGGGCCTACATCGTGACCGACGGGAGCATCTTCCGCAGCGGCACGCCGGCGAGCCTGGCAGGCGACGATGAGGTGCGGCGGATTTATCTCGGCACCGACTTCCGCCTGGACTAAGATGCCCGGGGTGGCAGTCCACCGGCCATGGCCATTCAGCAGAAGCTACACACCAAGCTCGTTCAGAAGCTGATTCTGACGCCGTCTCTGCAGCAGGCTATCAAGCTGCTGCCGATGTCGACGCTCGAGCTCAAGGACCTGTTGAACCAGGAGATGGTCGAGAACCCGATGCTCGAGGAGGTCCCCGTCGAGGAAGGGCAGGCCGCCGAGGCGCAGGCGACCGAAGAGAAGGCCGAGGAGAAGCCAGAGCCGCAGCGCGCCGACACGTGGGACGACGCCGACTACCAGTACTTCTTCGGCGAGTACCTCGACGACGGCTATCGCGCGCGCGCGCCGCAGGAGGTCAAGGAGCTCCCGCCCATCGAGAACACCCTCTCGACCGGCAGCTCGCTCTCCGACCACCTCTCCTGGCAGCTCTCGCTCCAGACCGACGATCCGCAGACACGCGACATCGGCGAGGCGATCATCGGCAACCTCGACGACGACGGCTACCTGGTGGCGTCGCTCGACGAGCTGGCGGCGATGGGCCCGTGGCCCGTCGACGACGTGCAGCGTGTGCTGACGCTCGTGCAGGGCTTCGACCCGATCGGTGTCGCCGCGCGCGACCTGCAGGAGTGCCTGCTGCTGCAGCTGCGGCACCTGGGTCTCGACCAGACGCCGGCCGAGCGCATCGTCACCGAGCACCTGCGCGCGCTGCAGAACCACCAGATCCCCGAGATCTCACGCAAGCTCGGGATCGCCATCGAGGATCTCAAGGCGCACATCGAGGTCATCCGCCACCTCGATCCGAAGCCCGGCAGCCGCTTCAACCCGGCGCAGTCGCAGTACGTCACGCCGGACGTTTACGTGGAGAAGATCGACGACGAGTACGTGGTGTGGCTGAACGAGGACGGGCTGCCGCAGATGCGCATCAGCCCGACGTACCGGCGCCTGCTGGACAAGAACGCCGATCACGGCGAGGAGACGCGCGCCTACGTGCGCGACAAGTTCAACGCGGCGCGGTGGCTGATCAAGTCGGTCCAGCAGCGCCAGAACACGATCTACAAGGTGGCGCGCAGCATCGCCAACTTCCAGCGGGAGTTCCTCGACCACGGCATCGAGCACCTGCGGCCGCTCGTCCTCCGGGACGTGGCGAACGACATCGGGATGCACGAATCCACCGTCAGCCGCGTGGTGACGAACAAATACATGCACACGCCCCAGGGCGTGTTCGAGATGAAGTTCTTCTTCCACAGCGGGATCAGCTCGTCGTACGGCGAGAGCGTCTCCTCGGTCACGATCAAGCAGCGGATCAAGAAGATCATCGAGTCGGAGGACCCGCGCAAGCCGCTCTCGGACTCGAAGATCGTGAGCATCCTGCAGCGCGAGGGACTCGTGCTCGCGCGCCGCACGATCGCGAAGTACCGCGAGGAGCTGAAGATCCCCACCTCCAACCAGCGCAAAGTGCTCTACTGATCCCGCGCCGGCCGCGCCGGCGCCACCGTGTGCCCATGCGACTCGTCCTCACTGGTCGTCACGTTGAAATCTCGCCCGGCCTGCGCGGGCTCGTGGACCGCAAGCTGGCCAGGCTCGAACGCCTGCTCGGCGGCGCGCTGGTCTCCGCCCAGGTCACCCTCACCCTCGAGAAGCAGCGGCATGTCGCCGATCTCGTGGTGCACATCCGCGGCGACCACGTCTTCAACGGACGCGTGGCCGCGCCGTCCTGGAGCGCCGCCCTCGGCAACGCCGTGGAGAAGATCCAGCGCCAGGCGGCGACCCTGAAAGGGAAGTGGGACGGCCGCAAGCGGCGCGCGGTCACGGCCCGGACCGAGCCCGTCGAGCCGCCGGCACCCGCCGCGCGCACGCGCGCCGCCGCCACGCCGAAGGTGGTCCGCATCTCGCCGGCTCAGTTCAAGCCGATGTCGGTCGAGAGCGCCGCGATCGAGCTGGCCGCCAGCGGTGATCCCTTCGTCCTGTTCCGCAACGTCGAGACCGACGGCCTCAGCGTGCTGGTGCGGAGCGCCGGCGGCCGCTTCGGCCTCGTCGAGCCGGAGCGGTAGCGGGGCGGACCTCCGGAGATGGCGACATCGCGCGCCGTTCCCGTCGGCGTCCTGCTGCGCCCCGCCGAGGGCGTGCCTCCCCTGGGCATCGAGATCCTGGCGGGCGCCGCCGGCCTCGATCGGCCCATCCACAGCCCGCACCTGCAGAAGACGGGGCTCGCGCTGGCGGGCTTCGACGAATACCTGCACCCGGGCCGCGTCCTCGTGCTCGGCGAGAGCGAGGTGCGCTTCTTCGCCGGCCGGCAGGCCGACGACCGGCGGGCCCTGGCGGCGCGCATCCTGTCGCACGACCTCCCGTGCATCCTCTCGACCGCCGGCCATCGTCCGGCGCAGGAGCTGGTGAATGCGTGCGAGGCCGCGGCGGTCCCGCTGCTGCTCATGGCAGAACCGACCGGCAGCGCCATGGCGCAGGTCTCCGCGCGCCTCGATCGGGACCTCGCCGAGCCGATCACCGTGCACGGCGTGCTCGTCGATCTGCTCGGCCTGGGCGTGCTCCTCGTGGGGGAGAGCGGGATCGGCAAGAGCGAGTGCGCGCTGGAGCTGGTCGGCCGCGGACACCGCCTGGTGGCCGATGACCTCGTCGAGGTCCGTCGCCGCGCCGAGTCGTTCGTGGACGCCTCGGGCCCGGAGGCGACGCGCTTCTTCATGGAGGTGCGCGGGCTGGGGCTGATTGACGTGCAGGCGATCTTCGGCGTCTCGGCCGTGTGCGCCAGCAAGACCGTCGGGCTGGTGGTGGAGCTGCAGCGGTGGGACGCCGCGCACGACCACGATTGCCTCGGCCTGGACGACCAGTGGTACGAGCTCGCGGGCGTCCAGGTGCCCCTCGTGCGCATGCCGGTCGGCCCCGGCCGCAGCGTGGCGACCCTCGTCGAGGTTGCGGCCCGCAACCAGCTCCTCAAGGCCCAGGGCTATCACGCCGCCCGGACGCTCACGAGCCGCCTCGGCCCGCCGCCCGGAGGCGCCTCGTGAGCCCGAAGCGCCCCGCGCCGCCCACCGGCGCCGGCCGCGGGCGGTTCATCGTGCTGACCGGGCTCTCGGGCGCGGGCAAGTCGCAGGCGATCCGCGCGCTCGAGGACCTCGGCTACTTCTGCGTGGACAACCTGCCGACGCAGCTCGTGCCGACCCTGGCGGCGCTCTCGCGGCAGGAAGGCGCAGTGCTGCCGAAGGTGGCGCTCGTCATCGACGTGCGCGAGGGCGGGTTCCTGCAGCAGTTCCCCCGGGTCTGGCGCACGCTCAAGGCGACGCCGGGGCTGGACCCCGTGCTGATCTTCCTGGAGGCGAGCCACGAGGCCCTCGTCCGGCGCTTCAGCGAGACCCGGCGGCCGCACCCCCTGGCGCACGGCCGGCCCGTGGTGGAAGGCATCCGGGCCGAGCGCCGCCAGCTCGGCAAGATCCGCAAGCTTGCCGACGAGATCATCGACACGTCGCACCTCACGGTGCACCAGCTGCGCGAGCGCTTCCAGTCGTTCGCCGAAACGCGGGACCGCGCCCGGGCCCTGGTCGTCACGGTCCTCAGCTTCGGATTCAAGTTCGGCGTCCCGCTGGACGCCGACATGGTGCTCGACGTGAGGTTCCTGCCCAACCCGCACTTCGTCCCGTCGCTGAAGCCGAAGACCGGCCGCGACCGGGCGGTGGTGCGATTCCTGCGCCAGGAGCCGCTGACCGGGGAATTCCTGGCGAAGGCCACCGACCTGCTCACGTTCCTGGTGCCCGAGTACGTGCGCGAGGGCAAGGCGTACCTGACCGTGGCCGTCGGCTGCACCGGCGGCCGCCACCGTTCCGTCATGGTGGCCGAGGAGCTGGCGCACGCGGTGGAGCCGCTCAAGGGCGTGCAGGTGCGCGTCCGGCATCGCGACATAGGACAGCCGATATGACCGCCAGCGATTTGCCGCCCCCGGAGGCCCGCCGTCCGCTCGTCCTGCCCGTCGGCGTCGTCGTCGTGACCCACGGCCAGTTCGCCGTGGAGCTCGTGAACGCCGCCGAGGCGATCGTCGGCGATCTCGCCAACGTGGAGGCGGTGTCCATCGGCTGGCACGACGACGTGGAGCAGGCGCGGACCGAAATCGGCGAGGCCATCGCGCGCGTGGCCACGTCGTCCGGCACGCTGGTGCTGACGGACATGTTCGGGGGCACGCCGTCCAACCTGGCCGTCACTTTCCTGGCGCCGGAGGTCGAGGTGGTCACGGGAGTGAACCTGCCGATGCTGCTGAAGGTGGCCACGCTGGGCGACCTGCACGAGCTGAAGGCCATCGCCCGCTCGGTGCGCGAGCACGGGCAGGGGGCGGTGTGGGTGGCGTCGGACCTGCTCGAGGGTCGGGCGTGACGATCACGCGCGAGGTGGTCGTGCCGAACGCGCTCGGGCTGCACGCCCGCGCGGCGGCGAAGTTCGTCCAGACGGCGAGCCGTTTCGCCTCCGCGGTCACGGTCACCGGGGGCGATCGGACGGTGGACGGAAAGAGCATCATGGGCATGCTGCTGCTGGCCGCCTCGCGGGGGAGCCGCGTCATCATCACGGCCACGGGGCCGGACGGGCCGGCCGCGATCGACGAGCTGGCGCAGCTGGTGGCCTCGGGATTCGGCGAGGGCATGTAATGCGGTTGACTGGTGCGGGGGTCGTGCCCGGGCTGGGCGTGGGGCGGGCCGTGCTGCTCGTGCGGCGGGGCCGCGCGATGCGCGCCCCGGTTTCGGCGGGGCGCGTGGACGACGAGGTGCGCCGACTCGAGCGGGCCCGCGATCTCTCACGGGAGCAGCTGGAGGCCATCCGGGCACGGCTGGCCGGCGGCGCCGGCGCGGACCTGGCGCCGCTGTTCGACGCGCAGATGCTCATGCTCGACGACCCGCTGCTCGTCGGCCGGGCCGCCGCGCTCGTGCGCGCCGAGCGCGTGAACGCGGAATGGGCCGTGCAGCGGGCCTTCGACGAGGTGGCCGGGCTGTTCGAGGGCGTGGGCGACCCGTATCTCCGGGAGCGGGGCGGCGACGTCGCCGATGTCGTCGGCCGCCTGCGGATGAACCTGCGCGGCAGCGCCCGGGGCTGGCAGGACGTGCTCTCCCACGGCGAGGGTCCGTTCGTGATCGTCGCCGACGATCCGCCGCCCTCGGTGGCGGCGCAGGTGGACTGGTCGGTGGTCGTGGGCCTTGCGATCGACGCCGGCAGCCGGACGTCGCACACCGCGATCCTGGCGCGCTCGCTCGGCATCCCGACCGTGGTGGGTCTGCGAACCGCGACGGCGGCCGTCACGCCGGGTGCGCTGGTCGCACTGGACGGCACGACGGGTGAGCTCGTCATCGCCCCCGACGAGTGCGATCTGGTCCCGCTCAGGCGGCGCGAGGCGGATCGCGCGCCGGAGCCGCCAATGATCGCGACGCCGGGCCGGGCGCCCGCGGTGACGCGTGACGGCATTCGCGTGCGCCTCGAGGCCAACGTCGATCGCTTCGAGGACGTCGGCGCGGCGCTGGCGACCGGCGCCGAAGGCATCGGGCTGTTCCGGTCCGAGAACCTGCTGCTCGGCGGGGCGTTGCCCGGGCTCGCCGGACCGGCGAGCGAGGCGCGGCAGGCCGAGGCCTACCGACACGTCGTCGCGGCCATGGCGCCGGAGCCGGTGACCATCCGCACCTTCGACATCGACGAGGCGCAGGCCGACGCGCTCACGGCGGCCCTTCCGGCGCGCTCGGAGGTGGAGCGGCACCGGCCGCTGGGCGTCCGAGGCATTCGGCTCGGCCTGGCGCGCCCGGCCATGCTCGAGACCCAGCTCCGCGCGATTCTGCGCGCGGCGTCGGCCGGGTCGGTCCGCATCCTGCTGCCGTTCGTGACCTCGGCGTCAGAGCTGGTCGCCGCGCGCGGGCTGTTGGACGAGGCGCGAGCGGCGCTGACCGCCGAAGGGGTCACGGTCCCGTACGTTCCGCTGGGGGCGATGATTGAGGTGCCCGCGGCGGGTCTGACGGCCGACCTGCTCGCGCCGCACGTGGACTTCCTGGCCGTGGGGACCAACGACCTCGCGCAGTACCTGCTGGCGGTGGACCGCACGGACGACCGGGTCGCGAGCCTGGCGGATCCGTTTCACCCGGCGCTGGTGCGGCTGCTGCGCCGGCTGCCGCGGCTGGCATCGAAGTGCGGCGTGCCCCTGTCGGTGTGCGGCGAGCTGGCGTCGGATCCGGTGATGCTGGGGCTGCTCGTCGGCTTCGGCGTGCGCGAGTTCAGCATGACGCCCTCGGCGCTCGGCGCCGCGTGGCGCGTGCTGGTCGCCTCCGACAGCCGCGAGCTGGCGAAGGCGTCGCGCGAGGCCGCACGCACCGGCTCGCTCGCGCCCGTCGAGCAGTACCTCATGCAGGTGGCCGGCTCGGCGCCGCCGGATCCGGTGGCGCTCGACAGGAGGTAGGGGGGCTGGGGATCTGGGGGGCTGGGGGATCTCTGGGGATCTGGGGATCTAGGGATCTGGGAGGGAGCAGCGTGTCGGACATCACTCGCGTCGAGAAGCCCTGGGGCTACGAGCTGCACTGGGCGAAGACGGATCGCTACGTCGGCAAAATCATCCACATCAACGCCGGCCACGCGCTGAGCCTGCAGTACCACAACCAGAAGGACGAGACCATCCTGCTCTGGGCGGGGAAGCTGCTGTTCGAGATCCAGCAGGACGGCGCGCTGGCGCGCCACGAGGTGAAGCCGGGCGAGCGCTTCCACGTCACGCCGGGCACCGTGCACCGGATGACGGCCATCGAGGACTGCGACGTCATCGAGGTGTCGACGCCGGAGCTCGACGACGTGGTCAGGCTGGAAGATCGGTACGGGAGGCAGGGGACCTAGAACCCCGTGGTTCTCGGTTCTCGGTTCTCGGGTTCGACAAGGAGCGCCACGATGAACCATGCCGAGCTCACGGAGTTCGCGATCGGGTACGCGGCTGCCTGGAGCAGCCAGAATCCAGCCCGGCTCGCGTCCTTCTACGCCGAGGAGGGCTCGCTGACTGTCAATGGGGGTCCTCCCTCGGTCGGGCGCGCGGCGATCACCGCAGCGGCGCGGGCGTTCATGACGGCGTTCCCCGACATGCTGGTGAGACTGGAGGAGGTCGGCCTGGACAACGGCCACGCCATCTTCCGGTGGATCTGGACCGGGACGAACAGCGGACCTGGAGGCACTGGCAAGGCCGTGCGGATCCACGGCCACGAGGAGTGGACGATTGGCGCTGATGGCCTGATCGCGCAATCCATGGGGCACTACGACGAAGCGGAATACCACCGCCAGCTGAAAGAAGGCCCCAGATGAGCGACGACTCCGGGGTGACGATCCTCCGGTCCCTGGCAATCGACACCGTGAGATCGGCCCCGGTGCCGGAGCCCGCTGTTGCTTCTGACGCCCATCGTCGTGGCGCGATGTGTGCTGCCTGCCGTCCTGCTCTCTGCGGCTGCGACGCTGTTCGCGCAGAACCCCAGCCATCCTCCGCAGGGCGAATGACCATGTCGCGATTGTACCGCCCGATGTGACAGGCGGCTCAGCAGGCAGCAGGCAGTGGATCACGCCGTCAGGCTGCCTACTGCCTACTGCCTGCTGCCTGCTGTTCTAGAACGGAATATCGTCCTCGCTCAGCTCCGGCCCGACGTCCATCGGCTCGGGGTGCGCTCCGGCCTCGCTCCGCTGGGCACGCTGGCCGCCGCCGCCGCCGCTGCTCAGGAGCACGATGCGATCGCCGCGAATCTCGGTCGTGTAGCGCTTGTTGCCGTCCTTGTCGTCCCACTGCCGCGTCTGCAACCGGCCCTCGACGTAGATCTGCTTGCCCTTCTGCAGGTACTGCGACAGCGTCTCGGCCTGCTTGCCCCACAGGATGACCCGGTGCCACTCGGTCTTCTCCTGCCGCTGGCCTTCCTTGTCGTTCCACGTCTCGGTGGTCGCCATGTTCAGCGTCGCCACTGCGGCGCCGCCAGGCGTGTACCGCAGCTCGGCGTCGCGCCCGAGATTGCCCACCAGGATGACCTTGTTCACGCTGCCCATGTCGCTTCTCGTCCTTTTCTCGCCCGCGTCCGCCGGGGGCGCGACGGCGGCTGCCGCTAGCGGCTCCGCCGGTTGAGGCCGTCGAGCCGCTGGCGCGCGAGGCGCCCGGCGTCGGTCTCGGGAAACGTCTTCACTGCGAACTCGTACGCGCTCCGCGCCTTGTCGGGCTGGCTCAACCGCTCGTACGTCACGCCCACCTTGTAGTACGCCTCGGGCAGGATGTCGCTCTGCGGGTAATCCGAGATCACGCGCTCGTACGCCGACGCCGCGTCGCGGAACTTGCTGTCGCCGCTGTACGACTCGCCGATGTAGTACTGCGCATCGTCGGCGAGATCGGACTTCGGGTAGGTGCGGAGGTACGTCTCGAAGCCCTGGATGGCCAGCGACCACTGGCCGGCCGTGTAGTCGGCGTACGCCGTCTCGTACAGCCGCCGCGGCGTCGTGCCCGTGGCGGCCGGACCCGTCGGCGCCGGCGCGGGCGTGGGCGTCGTGCCCGGCGCGCCCGGAGCGGCGGCCGTTCCGGGCGCGATCGGCTGCCCGTTCTCGTCGGTGGCAGGCGCCGCGGCGCCCGGCGGCGGCATCTGCGGGATCAGGTCGCGCACCCCTTCCACGTCCTGCGACAGGGACGTGAGGCGAACGTTGGTCTCGTCCAGCTTCTCCCGCAGCACGCGCAGGTCGCCGGCCACGTTGTCCACCAGCAGCTTCTCGTCGGCGAAGCCCTTGCGCGTGGCGGCGCCCTGGTCGTCGAGGCGCGCCGAGACGGCCTTGACAGACTCGGCCAGCGCCACCAGCGCCTGCTGGAGCCGCTGGTTCTGCTCCTGGAGCATCCTGATATCGGCCATCAGCTGCTCGTGCTCGCGGTTGGCCGCGCCGAGCGGCGCGGTCGAGACCGCCAGCGTCAGCGCAACCAGCAGGATCGTGAAACGTCGCATGGTACTGATCTCCGACATCAGGCCGCACACCGCGCGTGTTCGTCCTTCGACACGCTGAGGGCGAACGGAACGGAGGGTCTCCTGATCCTTGTTTTTCTTCGTGTTCTTCGTGACCTTCGTGTTCTTCGTGACCTTTGTGTCCTTCGTGTTCTCGTGTTTACTTCGCCGTCACCACGAAGTGCGCCCGGCGGTTCTTCGCCCAGGCGCTTTCGTCGTGCCCGGGGTCGAAGGGGAATTCCTTGCCGTAGCTCACGGTCTTGATCCGATCCGGCGCGATGCCAAGCGAGAGCAGGTACGCCCGCGCGGCAGTCGCGCGGCGCTCGCCGAGCGCCAGGTTGTACTCCGCCGTCCCGCGCTCGTCGCAGTGGCCCTCGATCGTGACCTGCCACGACGAGTACCTGCTTCAGCATGTCGGCGTTCGCCTGGAGCACCTGCTGGCCCGCCGAGTCCACCTCGGCGGAATCCAAGGCGTAGAACACCGGCTTCAGCGGCGAGTTCCGGTTCAGGTCGTCCAGCGACTTCGATCCAATCGTATCCTCCGCCACCGGTTCCGGCGGCACCGGCGTCGGCTCGCTCACCGGCTCAGGCGGCGCGGGCGGCCTGGCCGTCTCGGTCGAGCCGGGCGGTGGCGGCGGCATCGGCCGGGCGATGGGCGGCTGCTTCTTGTGGCAGGCGCCCGCCACGAGCGTCAGCAGGACGAGCAGGCTCAGGGCGACCGGACGGGCCGCGGGACGGGAAGTCATCGTTGGTGGCTCCTTCTCTTCAACCGATCCTACCGGGACCAGTCAGGCGTGAAATTGTTGCCGGCCCGCGTGATCTGCTTGAGGCCGACGCCGTCTCGGCCAATCGTGAAGATCTGCACCTTGCCGGCGCGCGTGGACGTGAACGCGAGGTGCCGGCCGTTGGGCGCGTAGCTCGGGCTCTCGTTGCTGCCCTCACCGTGGGTGATCTGCCGGATGCTGCCGGTGGCGAACTCGTAGACCTTGATATCGTAGCCCGGTCCCGTCCGGCACACGAACGCCAGCTCGTTGTACGGCGCCGGCGCCCACGTCGCGCGATCGCAGTAGCTGTCCGTCGAGACGCGATGCGGGTTGAGGCCGTCGGACCCCATCACGTAGATCGCGGGCCCCCCGGACCGGTCCGACGTGAACGCGATCTGAGCGCCGGTGGGCGAGTAGCTCGGCGTGGTGTCGATGGCGGGGTTGTTCGTCAGCCGCCGCACGCCGGACCCGTCGCGGTTCATCACGTAGAGCTCGGGATTGCCGTCGCGGTTCGACGTGAACACGATCTTCGTCCCGTCGGGCGACCAGGTCGGCAGCCAGTTCTGCGTGCCGGGGGTCGAGGGCTCCACGCGCCGCCCCTCGTAGATGAGCGACACGAAGATGGTGGGAAACCCGCGGGTGTACGACGTGTACGCAATCGCGCGGCCGTCGGGCGCCCAGGTCGGCATGATGTTGAGCGCGCGGTTCACGGTGATCCGCCGCTGGTTCGCGCCGTCGTAGTCCGAGATGTAGACCTCCTTCACGTCGCGGTCCTGGACCGTGCCCGTGATCTTCTCGCGGTCCCGGTCAGACGAGAACGTCAGCTTCGTGCGGGCCACGCCTTGCAGGCCGCGCTGCTGCTTGTGGATCTCGTCGGCGATCGTGTGCGCGTAGGCGCGCGGGTTGGCCGCGCTGCCGCTGTACTCGCGCGCGAACGCCGCCTGCCGGCTCCCGACACTCACCAGGTGCACCTGGATCTTCAGGGCGTCGCCGGCCCGCTGCACCGTCCCGATCACCACGCCGTCTGCACCGAGCTCCTTCCAGCGATCGTAGGGGAGCTCGTCGGGCGTCCGCGCGGCGGGGATGCCCGCGTATTTCTCGCGCGGGATCATGTCGAACTCGCGCTCGAACTGCAGGTCGTCCCAGAGCACCTGCGCGATTTCTTTCGCCGCGGCCTGCGACTCGGCGTCGTTCGACAGCGCCACCAGGTCGGGCACCGCGTAGTGCGGCTGCTCTCCGGGCTGGCCGTTGATCGTCAGGACGATCTCGCTCTGCTGCTGCGGCGGCGGTGGCTGCTGCTGTTGCTGCTGCGGCGGCTGGCCCTGCGGGGCCGGTGTGGGATTCTGAATGGCCGCCGCGAGCGTACCGACGGCGAGGCTGGCCAACATCAGGGCGAGGGGAAGTCGTCGCATCAGCGCTCGTATTGGAAGTTGAGGTGAATGGTCAGGGCCTGCTCGGTGAATGCGGGAGGCAGCGGCGGCAGCTGTCGGGTCAGGAGCAGCGCGCGCTGCGAGCTCTGGTCGAGCGCGAAGTACCCGCTGGACCGCTCCACCTGGACGTTGCTGATCCGCCCGTCCCGCTCGATGGTGAACTTCATCGTCGTCTGGCCGGCGACGTTCTGCCGCTGCGACCAGTTCTGCTGGATCAGCTGGAGCATGGTGCTGAGGTACTCGGGGCAGCAGAAGTTCTGGACGTCCAGGTATCCCGTCGTTCCGCCGCCACCCGACGTCAAGCCAAACCCGGGCCCTTTCGCGCCGGTGTCGATCGGGGTATTGCCCGCCTGCGCCTCGGCCGCCTTCGGCGCCGGCTTCGTCCGCGAGCTCTCCTTCGCCTCCTTCGGCGCCGGTCTCGCCCGCTCGGGCTTCGTCACGATCTTCGGCAGCACCATCTCGGGCGCCTTGGTCGCCGCCGGGACGTCGACCGGCTTGCTGGGGACAGGGGCCGCCTCCTTCGCCTGCCCGCCCATGGTCGTCATGCCTCCGTTTCTGGGCCCCGGCGCGCCGCCCAGGCTGATCGTCATCACCTGCTTCGGCGTGTCGTCCTCGATCGACGGCGCCGGCATCATCAGGAGCAGGACCGTCGCCACGGCGTGCACGGCGAACGAGATCATAACCATTCGCCGCAGGCCGTCGGGCCGGCGCGCGCGATCGACGAGGATGGGGCTGACGGCGTCCATGGTCACCCGTCGCGGCGCGCTACCGCTCTCCCGGCAGCTTGGCCACGATGCCGACCTTCTCGACGCCGGCGGCCTTCAGCTTGTCCATCACATCCATCAGATCCTGCAGTTGCACGCCGCCGTCCCCGCGCAGGAACACCTGGCGGTCCGACTTGTTCAGCAGCGCCTGCCGCACCCGCTCATCGAGGATGTCCACGCGAATCGCCTCGTCTCCAAGATAGACGATGTGGTTCTGGCGGTAGCTGAGCGGCACGTTGACGAAGATCCGCTCGCTGGCAATCGGCGCCGTCCGCCGCGCGACCGGCAGGTTCACGTCGAAGCCGCGCTGCATCATCGGCGCGGCGACCATGAAGATGATCAGCAGCACCAGCATCACGTCCACGAGCGGGACAACGTTGATCTCGGCCAGCGCGGTGGCCACCCGGCGCGAGCGCCCGCGGCGCGGGCCTTCGACCGATTCGAGCGACTGCAGCTTCGGCATGCGAATCGCCTTACGTGAAGTTGCGTTCCGAGATGTTCAGGAACTCCAGCGAGAAGTCGTCCATCTCCGAGGCGAGCAGCTTCACGCGCGACGCCAGATGGTTGTAGAAGTACACGGCCGGAATCGCCGCGAACAACCCGGCCGCCGTCGCGATGAGCGCATCGGCAATGCCCGGCGCCACCACGCCCAGGTTCGTCGAGCCCGTCTGGCCGATCCCCTGGAACGCCGCCATGATCCCCCACACCGTGCCGAACAGCCCGATGTACGGCGTGATGCTGGCCGTGGTCGCGAGGAACGTGACGCGGTTCTCCAGCTTGTTGACCTCCACGGCCGCCGCGCGCAAGAGCGCCCGATCGAGCGCCTGCAGGCTTCGCAAGGTAGGACGTGGCGCGGAGGTCGGAGGACTGGCCGCCCCCGGCGTCTGCCGCAGCTGCGTGTTCAGCTCCGCGTAGCCGGCCTGGAAGATGCCCACCAGCGGGCTCTCCGAGAGGTTCTTGCAGACCGCGTGGACTTCCGAGAACTTGCTGCTCCGGCGGAAGACGTCGAGGAACGCCGACGATTGCCGCTCGGCGCGGTTCAGCGCCCAGAGCTTGAAGAGGATGATCCCCCAGGATGCGATCGAGAAGAGGATCAGGACCAGGAGTACGAGCTTGGCGATCGGGCTGGATCGCGAGACCAGCGCGATGAGGTCCTGCCCCCCCGCCTGGTCAGACGTTCCCGCGCCCTGCACCTGGAGTGCAAGTACGTACATGCCGAGCAAGCGCAACAATCCCTCCGCCCCATCTAAGTTGTGCGCCGCTGGGACAGCGCGGTAGCTCGATAGGGTAGCACCTCGACCGGAATTCTTTCAAGGGTATGCTACGATGGAAGTTGCGGCGTTTCCTGCACGCACGCGATCCGCCACCTGCCTCCCCGGTTCCGGCATGCTGCGCTACTTGAGCATCGAGCACCTCGCGGTCATCGAGCGCGTCGAGATCGACTTCGACGCCGGCCTCAACGTGCTCACAGGCGAAACCGGGGCCGGAAAGTCCATCCTCGTCGAGGCCGTCGGCCTCCTCCTCGGCGCCCGGGCGTCGAGCGATCTGGTGCGCACCGGCGAGGACCTCGCCACCATCCAGGCGATCTTCGACGCCGACCACGGCGAGGTCATCGTCCGCCGCGAGATCACCGCGCAGGGCCGGAGCCGCGCCTTCGTCAACGGCGCGCTGGCCACGGCCGGCGCGCTGCGCGACCTTGCCGCGCGCCTGATCGAGATGCACGGGCAGCACGAGCACCAGAGCCTGCTCGTCGCCGAGTCGCACCTCGATCTGCTCGATGCGTACGCGGGGCTCGACAATCGCCGCGACGCGGTGGCCGCGCTCTACCAGCGGGTGGGCGCGCTCCGCGCCGAGCTCGAGACGCTCCGGCTCGACGAGCGGCAGAAGCTGGCCCGCGTGGACCTCCTCACGTTCCAGCGCGACGAGATTGCCCGCGCGACGCCAACCCCCGGAGAAGACGACGCGCTCGAGGCCGAGCGGTCCGTGGTCGGCAACGCCGAGCGCCTGGTGCGCCTGAGCGGGGAGGCCTACCAGGCGCTGTACGAACAGGACGGGGCCGCCCTGAGCAGCCTCGCCACCGTCTGGAAGCGCGTCGCCGACCTGGCCGCGCTCGATCCCCGGGCCCAGGCGCACGCCGAGGCCCGGGTGGCCATCCAGTCGCAGCTCGAGGACCTGGCCTACTTCCTCCGCGATTACGCCGACGGCATCAACCTGACGCCGGGCCGGCTGCAGGACATCGAGGACCGCCTCGCGCTGCTCGACCGCCTGAAGCGGAAGTACGGGCCGGGCCTCGCCGAGGTCCTCGCCCACGCAGAGGCCTGCGACCGCGAGCTGACGCTGCTGGCCAGCTCCGACGCGCGCGCCGGGGAGGTGGGGGCGCTGCTCGAGGCCGCCGAGCGCGAGTACGAATCGGAGGCCCGCGTGCTCTCGGCAGCCCGCCACAAGGCCGCCGGCGGCTTCGCGCGCGAGTTGGTGCAGGTGCTCGGCGAGCTCGCCATGGACCGCACGCGCTTCGAGATCCGCTTTTCGGACGAGCCGCTGCCGCGCGCCGAGTGGGGCCCGCGGGGCATCGACCGCGCGGAGTTCTACGTCTCGCCCAACCCGGGGGAGGACCTGCGCCCGCTGGCCCGGATCGCCTCGGGCGGCGAGCTCTCGCGGCTGATGCTGGGCATCAAGACCCTCACGGCCCGGAAGGGCAGGGGGGCGACCCTGATCTTCGACGAAGTGGATGCCGGCATAGGCGGCCACACTGCCGACGTCGTCGGCCGGCGCCTGCAGGCGCTGGCCCGTGACTACCAGGTGCTGTGCATCACGCATCTCCCGCAAATCGCCGCCCACGGCGACGTCCACTACCGCATCGTCAAGGACGTGCGGGACGGCCGGACGCTCACGAGCGTCTCGCGGCTCGCCCTGGACGAACGAGAGGCCGAGCTCGCCCGCATGATTGCCGGCGACGACGGGTCGGTGCGCGTCAGGGCCAGCGCAGCCGAGATGCTCGCGACCAGGGACAGGGCGAAAGGCGAATCGAAGGCGAAAGGCGAAAGCGAAAGACGCCGGGCGAAGGGACGCACGTGAGCCGCAAGTACCTGATCGAGACGTTCGGCTGCCAGATGAACTACCACGACTCCGAGCAGATGGCGGGGCTGCTGGAGTCGGCCGGCTACGAACGGACGGGCGACGACCACGATGCCGACGTCGTGGTGATCAACACGTGCAGCGTCCGCGAGCACGCCGAAGAGAAGCTGTACACCCGTCTCGGCGAGCTGCGCGTCCTGGGCCAGGAGACCGGGCGGCCTCCCACGGTCGCGGTCGCCGGGTGCGTCGCGCAGCAGGAAGGCGCCGCCCTGCTGAAGCGGTCGGCCCTGGTGGACGTCGTCGTCGGCACCCGGCGGACACGCATGCTCCCGATGCTGCTCGAGGAGGCGCGCACGACCGCGCGGCCTCGGATCGACCTCGGTGCGCACGACAACGTGGCATTCCCGTTCGGGCTCACGCGCCGCGACGATCCCGTCCGCGCGTGGGTCACGATCATCGAGGGCTGCAACGAATATTGCAGTTTCTGCGTCGTCCCGTACACCCGCGGCCACGAGCGGATGCGGCCGAAGGGGGAGATCCTGGCCGAGGTCCGGGACGCCGCCGCCCGCGGCCTTCGCGAGGTGCAGCTGCTCGGCCAGATCGTGAACCACTATCAGGCGCCGGACGAGGCCGACTGCGACTTCGCCGGCCTGCTCGAAGCGGTCCACGACGTGCCCGGCATCGAGCGCATCCGTTTCGCCAGCCCGCATCCGCGGCACGTGACCGGTCGCCTGATCGGCTGCCTGCGCGACCTGCCGAAGCTCGCGCGCCACCTTCATCTGCCGGTGCAGTCCGGCTCCACACGGCTGCTCGCGGTGATGCGTCGCCGCTACACGCGGGAGTCCTATCTCGATCTCGTGGATCGGCTGCGGGCGGACGTGCCCGGCATCTCGATCTCGACCGACATGATCGTCGGCTTCCCGGGCGAGACCGGCGCGGACTTCGACGACACGCTCTCGCTCACCGAGCGCGTGCGCTTCCACAGCATGTTCTCGTTCAAGTACTCCGAGCGGCCGAACACTCTTGCCTCGAAGCGCTATCCGGACGCGGTCACCGCCGAGGAGAAGACGCGTCGGATCGTCGCGCTGCAGGAAGCGCAGCGCCGGATTCAGACGGCCATTCACGAGGCAATGGTGGGGGAGACCGTCGACGTCCTGGTGGACGCCGTCAGCCGCCGCCGCGACTGGGAGCTGTCCGGCCGCACCTCGGGCAACACCGTCGTCAATCTGCCCGGCCGGTCGGAGTGGATAGGACGGCTGCTGCCGGTCACGATCCAACGCGCGGGCCCGAACAGCCTCTGGGGCAAGGCGGAGCCCGAACCGGCACGCGCCTGAGCGGCTCGGGTTGGGAAGTTTGGGAGTTGGGAGTTGGGAGTTGGGAGTTGGGAGTTGCGAGCATGCAGATCGAAATGACGATCAAGGGCCTGATGGTGGATCCGGTCACCAACACGCCCATCATCATCCTGCGGGACGAGGGCGGACAGCGCGTCCTGCCCATCTGGGTCGGCATCTTCGAAGCCAATGCCATCGCGCTGCAGATCGAGAACGTCGCGGCGCCGCGGCCGATGACCCACGATCTCCTGCGGGACGTCATCCAGACCCTCGACGGCACGGTCGAGAAAGTGGTCGTCTGCGATCTGAAGGACAACACCTTCTACGCGCTCATCCACCTCACCGTTCGCGGGGAGCCGGTGACGGTCGACGCCCGCCCGAGCGACGCCATTGCCCTGGCCCTCCGCACCAGGGCGCCCATCTTGGTCGAGGAAGCCGTGATCGACAACGCAAAGACCGTGGAAACCACGCCCGAACGCGGGGACGCGGAACGGCTCCAGAAATGGCTCGAGAGCCTCGACTCGGAGGATCTCGGCAAATACAAGATGTAGGGGAGCCGGTCCCCTCGAAATCTCGTATCAGTTGCTCAACCACTCAGGTAAGATGGGCCGGCTTCCCCCGCGTCCGTCTGGGTCCGCCACGGAATGATTGTTGCCATAGCCAACCAGAAGGGCGGCGTCGGCAAGACCACGACCGCCATCAACCTGGCCGCCGCCATGGCGCTGCGCGGCCGGGAAACCCTGCTCATCGACCTCGACCCGCAGGCCAACAGCACCATGTCGTTCCTCGACATGCGGCAGGTCGGCCGGAGCATGTACGACGTGATCGCCGAGCCGGATGCCAGGCTCGAAGAGGTCATCCTGCCCTCGTCCGTCCCGCACCTTCATGTCGCGCCGGCGCGCATCGCGCTGGCAAAGCTGGAGGCGCGGCTGGTGGGGGAGCTCGATTCCCACTTCCGCCTCAAGGACCGGATCGAAGCCGTCCGCCAGCGCTTCCCGGCTATCGTCATCGACTGCCCGCCCGCGCTCGGGCTGCTGACCGTGAACGCGCTTGTCGCCGCCTCCCATCTGCTGGTGCCGATCCAGTCGTCGTATTTCGCGCTCGAGGGGACCGACGACCTGCTCGAGACCATCGAGAAGGTGCGGGCGCGAGCCAACCCGGGCCTCCAGATTGTCGGCGTCGTCATCACGATGCACGACCGCCGGACGTCCCTGGCCCGCGACATCCGCGAGCAGATCCAGCAGGTCTTCGGCACCAAGGTGTTTCGCACGACTATTTCCAAGAGCGTGCGGCTCGAGGAGAGCCCGGCCTACAAGGAATCGATATTCACGTTCGCTCCCGACTCGTCCGGAGCGAGCGAGTACTACATGCTTTGTGAAGAGGTGATGGACCGTGTCTAAGCGAGGCCTCCCGGAGACCATGCGGATGCGGCACGACGCGCACTACGTCGAGAGCCTGACGGGTGGCGGGGGCGTGTCCGTGGGCCGCATGGTTCCCATCCATCTGATCGATCCGAATCCGAACCAGCCGCGGCAGGTCATGGGGGACCTGTCGGAGCTCATGGCGTCGATTGCCGAGAAGGGCATCATCGAGCCGCTCGTGCTCCGGAAGCGGGGAGAGCGATACCAGATTGTCGCCGGCGAGCGTCGCTACCAGGCGGCCGTCCAGGTCGGGCTCTCGGAACTGCCGGGCGTCATCCGCGAGGGAGATGACAACGAAGTCCTCGAGATTGCGTTGGTCGAGAACCTGCAGCGGAAGGACCTCACGCCGTTCGAGGAATCCGAGGCGCTGGGCGCCCTCACGGAACGCTGCGGCTACACCCACGAGATGCTGGCCAAGAAGCTGGGGAAGTCGAGGGTCGCCGTGACCGAGTCCCTCGCCCTGCAGGCCATGCCGGAAGACATCAAGAACCTTTGTCGGCTGGCAGACATTAACTCTAAGTCATTGCTTCTACAGGTAGTTAGACAAGGCGACCCGGGTAAAATGGCCGCCTTCCTCGAGCGGATTACCAGCCACGGTAACCCGCCGACCCGCGAGGCCGCCCGGAAGGCCGCGGCCAGACCCAAGGCCGGCCGGCCGCGGGCGTTCGTCTTCAGCTACCGTCCTCAGAGCAAGGCGTTCAACCTCAAGCTGAGCTTCTCCAAAGGCAAGGCGGAGCGAGACGACGTCATCGCGGCGCTCGAGTCGATCATCCGGGAGCTCAGGGCGAGCAAGTAGGACGCCGGGCACCAGAAGTCGATCCCCCGGGGCGTCGGGGTTCTCGGTTCTCGGGTCTCGGTTCTTGTGGGTTCGCCGGCCTTCGTCCTCCTCATACAGCGCGCGGATGGTGGTGCTCTGAGACCGAAAGCTCCCCGTCTCGCGGCCGACATGCCGGTTTAAGTTTACATAATACTTGTTATCAGACTCATTAGAAATTCATAGAAGAACGCCCCTGTTGATGGTTTGTGGGGCCCTATTCGGGTGACTCCCCTAGAACCCGAGAACCGCGAACCAGAGAACCGAGAACCGGAGAACCCGGTTCAGACCGACCAGTGCCGGGCGGCGAAGTCCGGTCCCGGAGCGACGAGATCCAACGGCCGGTGCGCGGGGTACTGCTCCAGAACCTGGCCGTCCTGGCACAGCGCGACAAAGAAGCTCAGCGGCTGATCCGGCGCCACTCCGAGGTCCGCCAGGCGCACGGCCAGCTCCACGACCTGCACCGCGGCGCCGCGGACCGAGGCGGTCGCGCGCGGCTGCCAGTCCCCCGGGCCGCGGCGGTCCAGCAGCCAGGTCCCAATGGCGCCATCGGGGCCCCGGCGGATCGTGACCCGGACGCCCGGCGGCGTGTAGAAGGTGAGGCGCACTTCCCCCTTGTAGGTCAGGACGTCCTGCGCGCGGCGGTTCAGGTCGACCCGGACGTAGAGCGTCTCGGGGTCGAACCCGAAATGGATGGCCGACACCTCGCGGCGCCGGCTGGGGGCCACCTGGTGCATCGAGCCGGCCGTCGTCCCGACCTCGAGCTCGCCGGCACCGACCCACTCGAAATAGCTGGTGACTTCCCCGTCCAGGGTCGGCCGGAGCATGCCCACCGGCGGATACGCAACCGTCTGGGGCGGCTGGGTGGTGATGTTGGTGACGAAGAGCTCCTCCGGGATCGGCTTGTCGAGGCTCTGGTACACGTTCCGCAGGTGGCGCCGGAACAGGTCGTCGAACTCCAGGTCGTGCTCCGACGAGTGGTCATCGCCGTACCACCAGAACCAGTCCGAGCCCTCGGCGATGTACAGCTCCTCGCGGGCGCGCGCCACGGCCTCCGCCGACGCGCTCGCGCCGGGCGCATCGAGGGCCTGGCGGGCATCGGCCAGCTGCGACCAGGCGCGGTGGTCGTCGGCGTGGCCGATCCAGATATAGAAGTCCGCGTTGATCCACGATCCCGGGAAGATGCCGGTCAGCGGCGCCGGCGGGGCCTGGGCCGCTTCGCTCATCGTCACGGTCCGGAGGTCGGGGTGGCGATCCAGGGCCGCGTAGAGTGCCCGCAGGAACGGCCGGCCCTGACCCTCGAAGTGCTCCCAGGCGTTCTCGCCGTCGAGGATGATTGGAATGACGGCTTCCCCGCCGCCGGTCCGCGCGGCGAACCGCTTCCCGCCTTCGGCCAGCCGGCCCACGAAGTCCCGGGCCGCCGCCTCGGCGTCCCACGACGCGTAGGTGAACCCGATCAGGTCGGAGAGGATGTGGTCCCGGAACAGGCACGTCATCTCCGCGCCGCCGGCCCGTACGACGTAGGGGCGGTAGAGCACTTCGGGCTGCTCGAGATGCCCGTACCCGTCGCGGGTGAGGCCGACGCCCAGCGAGCGGACCAGGATCAGCTCGTCGGTGGCCATCCAGGAGAAGCCCGCGCGCGCGGCCAGCGGCACCATCGCGTCCGACACCGAGCCCTCGGAGGGCCAGAGGCCGACCGGGCGCGCTCCGAACGTGCGCTCGTGGTACGCCACGGCCGTGTCGAGCTGGATCTGGGCGTCCTCCGGGTGCCGAAAGCGCTGCCGCGGCATCCGCGAGTGCGGGTGCGTGCGCAGGTACACGTCCGAGTCGCAGAGCAGCGGGAGAATCGGGTGGTAGAACGGCGACGCCGACAGCTCCACCTGGCCCCGGGCCGCGGCGGCCCGGTACTCGGGGATCACGGCGCGCAGCACGTCGAGCTCCAGGCTGCGCAGCGACTGCTTGTCCTCCTCGCTGAAGTGTCGGGCCTTGGCCACGAGGGCGGTCGCGCGCGGGTCGCCGGCGAACGCCGGGTCCAGCCAGGCCAGCTTGGCCCAGACCTGCAGGTCGCGGAAGTCGCCCTCGCCGAACGAGCGAATGCCGTTCCCGTTGCCCTGGTCGCGCCGCCGCAGCAGCTCCGCGTAGCGGGGCGCGGGCTCGATCATCCGGGCGCGCTGGGCGTGGAACGAGTCCAGCAGCAGTAACCGCTTGTCGTCGTCGGTCAGGTCGGCGGCGGGCTTGAGGCCCAGGTCCAGCGTGCGGTCGCGCGCCCGGTCCTCGGCGAAGGCCTCGAGCTGCACGACGAGCGACGGCACCAGGTTGAACGTCGCCTTCACGCCAGGGAACTCGCGCATCAGCGCCACCATGCCGTAGTAGTCCTTGAGGGCATGCAGGCGGACCCACGGCAGGATGTGCTCGCCGGTCACCAGGTCCTGGTAGAACGGCTGGTGCATGTGCCAGAGGATCGCGACCTTCGTCATGAGCGCGGGAGCAGGTGTCGGCCGGCGGTCGTCAGCGGGCGGTGTGATACGCTTCCAGACGAGCCCCTGCCCGCCTGATGTTCCGGATCATCGACCGCTATATTATCCGCGAACTCGCCCTGCCTTTCCTGCTCGGGCTGGTCGTCTTCACGTTCCTCCTGATGATCCAGCCGCTCGCGGACTACAGCGAGCAGCTCATTGCGAAGGGCGTCTCCTGGACGGTCGTCGCGCGCGTCCTGACCACGCTGGTCCCGCAGGCGCTGGCCGTGACGATCCCCATCGCGCTGCTCGTCGGCCTGCTGATCGCGTTCGGCCGGCTCTCGGCGGACCGCGAGTCGGTGGCCTTCCAGGCGTGCGGCATCAGCATCTACCGGCTGCTGCGGCCCGTGATGCTGGCGTCGCTGGCCTGCTGGGCCGCCACCTCCTGGGTGCTCATCTCGGCGGTCCCCGACGCCAACCAGGCGTTCCGCGAGATCGTCTACGGCGTGATCAGCGCGCGGGCCGAGAACGAGATCAAGCCGCGGGTCTTCTTCGAGGACTTCCCCAACCGCATCCTGTACATCGGCGATGCCCCGACCGCCGGCGGCTGGAAAGAGGTGTTCCTCGCCGACACCTCGAAGCCCGAGGAGCCGACCGTCTTCACCGCGGCGTCGGGCCAGCTGGTCATCAACCGGGCGAAGCGGACCGTCGACCTGGTGCTCCACGACGGCTCGCGCCACACGGCCGACCTCAAGGACCCCTCGAAGTACGAGGTCGCGCGCTTCTCCGAGCTCATTCTCGGCCTGGATCCCGACACGGTCTTCAACGTCCCCGAGATCCTGAAGGGCGACAATGAGATGACGATCCCCGAGCTGCGGCAGCGCGTCGCCGATCTGGAACAGAAGCAGCTGCCCGCGCACGGGCCGCTGATGGCGTTCCACCGCAAGTTCGCCATCCCGGCCGCGTGCCTCGTCTTCGGCCTGATCGGCCTGGGCCTCGGCCTGCAGCACGGCCGCGGGGGAAAGCTGGCGGCATTCGTGCCCGGCATCGGGGTGGTGTTCGTCTACTACGTCATCGAGTACATGGGCCGGGCCATGGCGAAGGGCCAGATCGTCGCCCCGTGGCTGGCCGTCTGGGCACCCGACATCGTGCTGGCGGCCGCCGGCATGGCGCTGCTCGTCTGGCGGGCCCGATCGGCCGACAAGCCCATTCGCCTGTCTGTCCCCGAGTGGATCCAGTTCTGGAAGCGCGGGGGCACCGCCCAGCCGGCTGCGCCAAGCGCCACATCCACGAGCGCCCGCGGCCGCGGCGTGGTCGTCGTCATCCGGCTCCCCCACCTGAACCTGCCGTCGTTCCGGATCCTCGACGGATACGTGACGAGGCTCTCGATGAAGGTGGCCGCGCTCACGTTCGTCGGCCTGCTGGGCATCTTCTACATCTCCACCTTCATCGACCTCTCGGACAAGCTGTTCAAGGGGCAGACGACCGGCGCGATGATCGCCCGGTACTTCTACTACCAGACGCCGCAGTTCGTCTTCTTCATCATCCCCCTCACGGTCCTCATCGGGACGATGGTGACCGTGGGCATGCTCACGAAGAACAGCGAGCTCGTCGTCATGCAGGCCTGCGGCGTCAGCCTGTACCGCGCCGCGGCGCCGCTGGTGATCCTGGCGGCGCTGGCGAGCGGCGGGATGTTCGTCCTCCAGGACCGGGTGCTGCCCTACACGAACCGCCGGGCCGCCGCGCTCCGGCACGTGATTCGCGGCGGGTCGCCGCGCACCTTCGACGTCGTGAACCGCAAGTGGCTCGTCTCGCACGACGGGAGCATCTACAACTACACCTACTACGATCCACGGCGGCACGAGCTGAACGGCCTGTCGATCTTCGACTTCAACCCGTCGCACGGCGGGCTGACACGCCGCGTCTACGTCGGGGAGGCGTCCTTCACGCCCGGCACCGAGCGCGTCTGGCACTCGCGTGACGGCTGGGTGCGCGAGTTCGCCAACGGCTACGACCTGAAGGCCTTCGCCACCTTTCCGTCCCGCGATTTGAAGCTCGAGCCGCCGGAGTACTTCGCCACCGAGTCGCCCGACGCCGATCGCATGACCTACGGGCAGCTCCGCCACTACATCTCGGAGCTTGCGGCCAGCGGCGTCAACGTGGTGCCGCAGACCGTCGCCCTGTACAAGAAGCTGTCGTTCCCGCTCGTGACGCTGATCATGGCGCTCATCGCGGTGCCGTTTGCCGTCACCACGGGACGGCGCGGCGCCCTGTACGGCGTGGCCGTCGGGATCGTGCTGGCGGTCGTCTACTGGATTGCGACCAACGCCTTCAGCGCGGTCGGAAGCGCGGGGATGCTGCCGCCGATCGTTGCCGCCTGGGCGCCGAACCTGCTCTTCGGCGCCGGCGCCGTCTACCTGCTGCTCACCGCGCGGACGTAGGGAGACGGGTGGCCCCGTTCAGGGACGCCTCGTGCCGGCAACCACCCATCACGGCCGACGTGATTGATGCCGGACTGCGCCCCGTGCTGACGCCAACGGGCGCGCGGGGCAGACCTGAAGGTCTGCGCTACAGGCGACCTGACGTGCCCTCCCGCGTTAAGTCCCCAGATCCCCAGATCCCCAGATCCCCAGATCCCCAGATCCCCAGCCCCCCAGCCCCCCAGCCCCCCAGCCCCCCAGATCCCCAGCCCCCCAGATCCCCAGATCCCCAGATCCCCAGATCCCCAGATCCCTAGCTCCCGCCCCGCCGCCCCGCCGTGCGCTGCCAGGACACGCGCGAGACGCGGACGAGGCCCGACGTGCCGGGAACGGTGTTCACCGTGTCCACCACGACGAGCAACGTGTCCGCCTTCGACAGGGCCAGGGGGGCACCTGGCGGCGCCTCGATGGGCGTCATCTCGCGGAGCGGAATGGCGATCGCGCGCGGCGTGGCGTCCAGGTAGACGGACCGCTGCCATCGGAGGCCCCGGCCGTCGGGCACCCGAATCTGGACCGATGCCCGCATGGGCCGCGCCGCCGCGGCCGTCATCGCCACCTGGGTGACTCCGGCAGCCGCGAGCGCGCGCCCGTCAATCGGCCGGACGAGCGCCGCGTACTGCCCGGTCCGCATCCCGCCGGCCAGGTGCCACCTGAACTCGAGCGCTGGGGTGCCGTCGCCTTCCTGCACCTGCTGCACGCGTCCCTCCGATCCCGCGTGCCGCTCGATCGTCCAGGCGACGGGATCGCCGGGAAACACCGGGGTCTCCGACTCGACGGGCGGCGGCACTGGCTCGATGCTCCGTGGAAGACCACGCGTCACGGCAATCGGGTTCCCGACGATCCACGGCACCGGAGGCTCCCCCGGCGCGCCGTCCAGGTGTGCCTCGACCCGGTACACCGCCGGCCCCTCCCCCGCCGGGTGCACGGTCTCGAGATGCGCGCCCTCGGCCCGCGCCATCTCGACGCCGTTCCGCAGCAGGACCAGCGTGGCGCCTTCGACGGGCGGCAGCAGGTCGGCCGCGAGCGTCACCGGGCCCTGGTCCGCGATCTCATCCCCCATCGACACGTGCGTGGACACGCCGGCGGCGCTGAACTCGATGCGCGCCGGACCGGCGAGCCCGTCGATCACGGTGCACGTGCGCCCGTCGTGAATGGCGTCGAGGAGCGCACGCGCATCGTTGCCGGCCGATGCGGCGGTACGGCCGGGCGCCGTCCGCAGCGCCGCGACCACGCTCATCGTGCGGAACGCCGCGGCGTAGGACGGCAGATTCAGCGATCGCCAGCCGTCGCGGCGGTCCGCGTCCACGCCGACCGGCAGGCGGGCGTGCGCGTCGAGGCCGCCGACGGCGAACACGTGCCGGTGTGCGCTCGCCGCGTCCCACCGCACCAGCGCCAGCTCCGGCCGATCGAACAGCCGGACGATGCTCTCGGGACCCCGGAGCCAGTAGGTCAGGACGGCGCGTGCCAGCGTCGAGCGGCGCTCGTCGCGCCACTGGCTGTCGGCGTTCAGCCATTCCAGGCCGTCGAATGGCGCAACCCATTCCCGCCAGCGCAGCTCCGCCTTCGGCGAGTCGGGGTGCGCGGCGATGCCGAAGCCGCCCAGGCGGTGCACGTCCTCGATGACGTCGCGCGGCTCGCCGGCCAGCCGGTACGGCGCCTGCCCGATGCCGAGCGCCGCGTAGTGGCCGCCGGTCGTCGAGATCTCCACGGCATCCACCAGCAGCACGCCGTCGGCATAGCGCGGTGGGTCCGGCGCGCGCGTGCCGTCGCCGTGGTCGGTGAGCACCACGAAGTCGAGGCCGGCACGGCGGGCGGCGGCGGCGACCTCGTCGGGCGTGCCCGTGCCGTCGGAACGCGTCGTGTGCACGTGGATCGCGCCCCGCACGACCAGCGCGTCGGCGGCGGGCGCGAGCCGCCGCGCGACCGGCGGCAGGAGGGCCCACACGCCGGTGACCAGCACCACGGCAGCGGCGACGGCGAGCAGTCGGGCACGGGTCATTCGGCGGTCACGCGCGCGGATGGAACCGGTCGTACATCGCGCGCAGCCTGGCCTCCAGGACGTGCGTGTAGATCTGCGTCGTCGAGAGGTCGGCGTGGCCCAGCATCATCTGGATTGCGCGCAGGTCCGCTCCCCGCTCGAGCAGATGCGTCGCGAACGAGTGCCGGAGCACGTGCGGGCTCAGCCTGGAGGCGACGCCGGCGCCGGCGCCGTAGCCCTTCAGCACCTTCCAGACGCCCATGCGCGTCAGCGCCGCGCCTCCGCGGGCGTTGACGAACAGCCGCGGAGACCCCCGCGGCCCCAGGAGCGCGGGCCGGCCGTCGCGCAGGTAGCGGTCCAGCCAGCTCACGGCCGCATCGCCGAGCGGCACCAGGCGTTCCTTGCCGCCCTTGCCGCGCGTCGTCAGGTACCCGGCCTCCATGTTCACGTCCGACGGCTTGAGCGCCACCAGCTCCGAGACGCGGAGGCCCGTGGCGTAGAGCACCTCGATGAACGCGCGATCCCGGAGTCCCCGCGGGGCCGCGGTGTCGGGCTGCTCGAGCAGGCGATCCACTTCCTCGATGGAGAGATAGCGCGGGAGGGCCGACCAGGCCCGCGGCGGCTCCAGGTCGTCGGCCGGGTTCGCGTCGAGCCGGCGGCTGATGGCGAGGTAGCGGTAGAACCCGCGCGTGGTGGCCACGGCGCGCGCGACCGAGCGCGGCGCCAGGCCGGCCGACATCAGGTCGCGAACGAACGCCTCGAGCGCGCGCCGGTCCAGCGACGCGAGCGGCGCGTGCCGTCCGGCCGCGAACCGTCCCAGGTGCGTCAGGTCGCGCGCGTAGCTCTCGAGCGTGTTCGCCGCCAGGCGCCGCTCGACGCGCAGGTGGTCGAGATACGCGTCGACGAGCGCCGCGGAGCCCGCGTCGAGCACATCAGCGGCCGCGGGATCGTCCGGCTCGCTCATCCTGGCCCCCGGCCCCGCTCATCCTGTCCCCTGGCCCCCGGCCCCTGCTCCCGTGGCTCACCTGTCAGCGTTGTCGAGCACGTAGGCGGACTCGACGATCCGCGCGGCCGTGCCGTCGTGAACGGCGTAGGTGCTCCCCTTCTGGATGGACGCGCCGCCGTGCTCGCCGGCCTTGTTCATCGCGTAGAAGTTCAGGTTCCAGGTGACGTTCGGGCCGTGCTTCGACAGCACGCGCTTGACGGTCTCGAGCGTGGCCTGACGCGGATGCATGCCGTGGCGCATGTACTCGATGACGGCATGCGAGCCCACGACCTTGATGCACTCCTCGCCGACGCCCGTGGAGCCGGCCGCGCCGACCGCGTTGTCCACGAAGAGGCCGCAGCCGACGAGCGGCGAATCCCCGACGCGTCCGGGGATCTTGAATGCCAGGCCGCTCGTGGTCGTGATGCCCGAGAGGTCGCCGTTGGCGTCGAGGGCGAGGCAGTTGATCGTGCCCCACGACTTGTCCGGATCGACGCCAATGGACCGCAGCAGATCCTCCCGCGTGCGGGCCGACTTCTTCGGCGGCGGCGGCGCGTAGGCCGGCACGTCGTCGCGGGTGGGCGGTCCCCAGTCGTCGATGTCGCTCATCTGCTCCTTCCAGCGGAGCCACTTCTCGCGCGAGGCGTCGGTCAGCAGCTCCTCTTCCTTGAAGCCGTGCGCGATTGCGAACCGCAGCGCGCCTTCACCGACGAGGAACACGCGGCCTGTGCGCTCCATCACGAGGCGGGCGACGCGGGAGGGGTGCTTGATCTTCCTGAGGGCGCCGACCGCGCCGGCGCCGTAGCTGGGCCCGTCCATGATCGAGCAATCGAGCTCCACGTCGCCGTCGGCGTTCGGCAGCCCGCCGTAGCCCACACTGTCGTCGTTCGGGTCGGCCTCGACGATGGCCACCGTCTCGATGATGGCGTCGAGGCGTGAGCCGGGCGTGCCGCGTTTCAGAATGGGCATGCCGGTGTCGAGGGCCTTGAGGCCGTTCGCGCTCGAGATCATCAGCGGCCGTACGCCGGTGTCGCGCGGCTGCGCCGCGGCCCGGGCCGCGGCCGCCGCGACCAGGCTCGCGCCCGCGCCGCTCGCACCGAGAAATCGTCGTCTGGAGATTCGGGACGCCATGGGTGCTCCTGCCGCCGATCGGCTGATCGCCGGCGGCGCCGTCAGAATATACTACCCCCTGCCATTCAGTGGTATTGACGCGGAAGCCCCGCGCTGCATCGGAGGGCTTCAACACGGGCCGTAAGAGGTCGTATGCCGATTCGTTCGAAGTGGGAGTCCCTGCCCACCGAGGCCATCAACCCCGCCACGCTCGCCATCGACAAGCTGCCCGCCGCCGAGATCGTCGAGCTGATGATGGCCGAGGACCGGAAGGTCGTCGCTGCAGTGCAGCGGGAAAAGGAGCGCATCGCGCTCGGCGTCGATCTCATCGCGACAGCGCTCCGCCGCGGCGGGCGGATCGTCTTCGTCGGCGCCGGCACCAGCGGCCGCCTCGGCGTGCTCGAAGCGGCCGAGATGCCGCCGACCTTCGGCACGGATCCCGGGCTCGTGCAGGCGGTGATGGCCGGAGGGCGCGGCGCGACGTTCCGCGCGCGCGAGGGCGTGGAGGACAACTACGAGGAAGGCATCCGCGCCACCAGCCGGCTGCGTCCGACCAGGAAGGACGTTGTCGTCGGCGTATCGGCGAGCGGGATGACGCAGTTCGTGCGCGGCGCGCTGACGCGCGCCCGCAAGGCCGGCGCCACGATCCTCTTCGTCACGTGCGACCCCAAGACCGAGCTGCAGACCTTCGTCGACCTGACGATCGCGCCGGCCGTCGGCCCCGAGATCATCGCCGGCTCCACGCGCCTCAAGGCGGGCACGGCCACGAAGATGGTCCTCAACATGCTGACCACGGCCGCGATGATCCTCGTCGGGAAGACCTACGGCAATCTGATGGTGGACGTCCGGACCGGATCCGAGAAGCTCAAGGACCGGGCCCGCCGCATGGTCAACATCATCACCGACCTTGATGCCGAGCATGCGGACCGGCTGCTGCGCCGGGCCCACTGGAACGTCAAGGCCGCCGTCGTGATGCACAAGACGGGCGCCTCGTACGTGAAGGCGCTGTCGCGCATCCGGCACTCGGACGACCAGCTGCGAACCGCGCTGGATGAGGACATCGAGCCGCGGCTGCGCGGCCTGCTCGGCGGATCCTGAGAGCCGAGAACCCGCGAACCGAGAACCCTTTCAGTCCCTCCGTACTCCCCGCGCCGCGTCCCGATCCAGCAACAGCTCCACGTCGGCATGGAGCTGCAGGAGCGACGCCGGCATGCGGGTGGTCACCGGTCCGCCGACCGTGGCCGTGATGACAGGGGCCTTCCCGGCGCCGGTGGCCACCAGCACGATCGCGCGGCTGCGCAGGATCGTCCCGACCCCCATCGAGAGCGCATGGTCCGGCACCCGGGAGGGACGGCCGCCGAAGAGCGCGGCGTTCGAGCGCTTCGTGGACGGCAACAGGCGCGCGCGATGCGAGTCGGCTGTGAGCGCGGCGGCCGGCTCGTTGAATCCGATGTGCCCGTTCGCGCCAATCCCCAGGATCATCAGGTCGATGCCGCCGGCGCGCGCGATGGCCGCCTCGTACCGCCGGCATTCGGCCGCCGGGTCGGCTGCGGTGCCGTCGAGGAAGTGAATCCGGCGGCGCGACAGGTTCACGTGGTCGAAGAGCTGCTCGTGCATGAAGGTCCGGTACGTCGCCGGATGCCCTGCGGGCAGCCCGAGAAACTCGTCCAGGTTGAACGTGGTGACCCGCGCGAAGTCGATCCGTCCGGCCGCGTGCAGGGCGCGGAGCCTGGCGTAGAGCCGGACCGGCGTGCGGCCGGTGGGCAGGCCGAGCACGCTGTCGGGCCGTGCGGCGACCAGCCGCCGGACGCGCTCGCCCAGCGCGCGGGCCACGGCCTCCTCGTCGGCGTAGATGCGGACGTTCACGGATAGACGCTCCCCCGGTCGGATGTCACACGTAGGTTGGTATGCTGGCGCCGCCGCGTGCTTCGGCGAGCGCCAGCCGGACGGCGCCGGCGGCCGGCTCCAGGTCGAGCCGCCGCGGCTGGCTCCGCGGCGCCACCTCCGCCACCCCGCGGACCACCCGGCTCTCGAGCGACTGCACGACGTGAAAGATGCCGCCCGCGAGGATCACCGGGATCTGCGCTCCCCTGAGCTCGAGGCGCTCGGCCACCGACCGGACCGTCGCGACGAGCTCGTCTGCCGCGTCGTCGAGGATCTGCCGGGCGACCGGATCGCCGCCGCTGGCGGCCGACTCGAGCGCGGGGCCGAGGGCGGCAATGCGCCGCCGCCCCGGATCGCGGTGGTACACCTCCTGGACGAGGCCCGACACGCTGGTGACGCCGAAGTGGTCCAGCACGGCCGGCAGCAGCGTCGTGGCCGGGCCGCGGCCGTCGGTGGACCGGAGGGCGGCGCGCATCGCCTGCTGCCCCAGCCACCAGCCGCTGCCCTCGTCCGCCAGGATGTAGCCGTATCCCCCGGCCCGTGCGGCCTGTCCCCGCTCGTTGCGGCCGTAGCAGATCGAGCCGGTCCCGGCGATGAGCACCAGCCCGGGGCCGTCGCCCGCGCCTGCCTCGAGGGCGATCAGCGCGTCGTTGACGACCAGGACCGGGGCCTTCCGCGCGATGCGGCGCATGATGCCGCGGATCACCGCCGCATCGTCCTCGCGATCGACGCCGGCGATGCCGAGGCAGATGGCGTCGGGCAGGTCGGCTTCGTCGGCCAGCGCCCGCTCCATCACCTCGTAGAGCACCTTCTCGACTTCGAGCTCGCCGAGCGTGGCCAGGTTGGCGCCGGGTCCGCGTGCCGATGCGCGTACGCGTCCATCGCCGTCGGCCAGCAGGCAGACGGTCTTGGTTCCACCCGCGTCGATGCCGATCACGAGCATTGGCGATGCCGGCGGCAGCATAGAGACCGCCGCCAAGTGCTGTCAACCCGCGTTGACACTCCGGCAATCGGCAGATACAGTGCTGCCACCGATGTTCGCTCCCCGACGCGCCTGGCGCGCGAGGTCCTCCACCCGCGTCCTCTCCTGCGCTGCTCTCGTCGTTGCCGTCCTGCTCGTCGCGCCGCGGGCGCAGCTGGCCCAGGCGCCGTCCGAGGTGCGGGCGCTCTGGGTGACGCGCTCGAGCCTGACATCGCCCGGCGCCATTGCCACGCTCGTGGACTCGGCCCGGGCCGCCGGCTTCAATACTCTCCTGGTGCAGGTGCGAGGGCGCGGCGACGCCTACTACACGAGCGCCCTCGAGCCGCGCGCGGACGCGCTGGTCGGCCAGCCGGCGGACTTCGACCCGCTCGACACGATCATCATCGCGGCCCGCAGTGCCGGCCTGCGCGTCCATGCGTGGGTGAACGTCGACCTCGTATCGTCGGCGGCGGAGCTGCCTGCCTCGCGCACGCACCTCGTGTATCGGCACCCGGAATGGCTCCAGGTGCCGCGGCCGCTGGCCTACGAGCTCGCGCGCATCGACCCGCGCAGCCCCGAGTACGTCGGCCGGCTCGCGCGGTGGACCCGCGGGGCCGACGACGTCGAGGGCCTGTACGCGTCGCCGATCCCGCAGGCCGCCGCCGATCACGCCGTCGCCGTGATCGACGATCTGGCGCGGCGCTATCCCGTCGACGGCGTCCACCTCGACTACATCCGGTACCCCAACCCCCAGTTCGACTACAGCCGCGAGGCGCTGTCCGCCTTCCGCGCCGACCTCGACCCGGCGATGTCGCCGGCCGAACGGCGCCGGTTCGATCCGCACAGCCTGACGGCGCTGCTGGCGGCGACCGAGACCTACGCCGATCGCTGGGTCGGATTCCGGCGTTCGCGGCTGAACGCGCTCGTGCTCCGGATTCGGACGGCGGTCAAGAACCGGAGGCCGAACGCGATCGTGAGCGCGGCGGTCTATCCGGACCCGGCCGAAGCCGCGACCTACCGGTTCCAGGACTGGTCGATGTGGGTCGAGAACCGGTGGCTCGACGTGGTGTGCCCGATGGCCTACACGCCGGACGCGGGGACCTTCGCCTCGCAGATTGCGTCCGTGCGGCAGATCGCCGGCGAACAACCCGTCTGGGCCGGGATCGGCGCCTACCGCCTCTCGCCCGCGCAGACGGTGGACAACATCATGGCCGCGCGGCGTCTGGGCGCGAGCGGCATCATCCTCTTCTCCTACGACACCATCGTGCAGCCGCCGATCGGGCCCGACTACCTGACGCGCGTCAGCCGCGCCGCGTTCACGCGCTGAGCGCTCCGCGCCCGATGGCACCGGGCCACGGCTGATGCCGGTTCTCGACCTCGCCATCATCGCCCTCTACCTGACCGGGACCGTGCTCGTCGGCGCGCGGTTCTCGCGGAGCCATCGCGACGTCCGCGACTACTTCGTGGGCGGGCGCGCGGTGCCGTGGTGGGCGGTGCTGGGCTCGATCGTCGCCACCGAGACGAGCACCGTCACCTTCATCAGCGTGCCGGGCTACGCGTACGCCGCCGACTTCACGTTCCTGCAGCTCGTGTTCGGCTACCTGATCGGCCGGATTGCGGTGAGCGTCCTCTTCGTGCCGGCGTACTTCCGCGGCGAGCTGCTCACGGTGTACCAGTTGCTGGGCGAGCGTTTCGGATCCGCGTTGAAGCGGCTCGCGTCGGCGATCTTCCTGGTCACCCGGAATCTCTCGGACGGCTTCCGCCTGTTCGCGACCGGGCTGGTGCTGGCGGCCCTGCTCCTGGCCATCCCCGGGATCGAGGACCTGGCGCGGGCGGCCGCCCCCGCCCTCGCACCCGCCACCAGCACGCTGGTGGCCTCGATCCTCATCGTCGGCCTGGCGACGATCGTCTACACGTATCTCGGCGGCATGAGCGCCGTGATCTGGACCGACGTCGTCCAGCTCGTCGTCTACGTCACGGGAGCGTTCATCGCGGCGGCCGTCCTGCTCGATCGGATTCCCGGCGGCTGGGCCGAAGTCGCGTCGGCGGCAGCCGCGCAGGACAAGTTCCGCGTGTTCGACTTCACGTTCGACCTCACGAAAGGCTACACGTTCTGGTCGGGGGTCATCGGGGGCGCGTTCCTCACGTCGGCGACGCACGGCACCGATCAGATGATGGTGCAGCGGTACCTCTGCAGCCGCTCGCCCCGCGAGGCGCGCCTGGCGATCATCGGCAGCGGGCTCGCCGTGCTCGCGCAGTTCGCGCTCTTCCTGCTGATCGGGACGATGCTGTTCGTGTACTACACGCGGCACGCGCCGGGCGAGCTGGCCGCGCTGACGGTGGGCGGCCGCGTCCAGACGGATCGGCTCTTTCCCGCCTTCATCGTGACGCACCTGCCGCCTGGAATCACCGGCCTCGTCGTGGCCGCGGTCTTTGCCGCCGCGATGTCCACGCTCTCCTCGTCGCTCAACTCGTCGTCGGCGGCGCTGGTCGGGGACTTCTACATGCCCGCGACGGCCGGCCGCCGGACCGGGGCGCACTACCTCAGCGTGTCGCGCTGGACGACGGCCGGCTGGGGCGTGGTGCAGGTCGGCGTGGCGCTGGCCGCGATCCGGCTGTCGGGCCGCGTGGTGGACGAAGTGCTCGGCATTGCCTCGTTCACCAGCGGGCTCATCCTGGGCATGTTCCTGCTCGGCACGCTGACACGCCGCGTAGACGGGCGCGCGGCGTTCGCCGGCGTCGTCGCCGGGACCGTCGTCATGCTCGCGGTGAAGCTCGGAACGGCCGTCAACTGGCAGTGGTACGTGCTGATCGGATCGGTCGCGACCGTGGCCGCGGGCCTCGCGGCCAGCGCGATCATGGCCCCCGCGGAGTCCCGGCATGGCGCCTGACTTCTCGACGGTGCAGGCGCTGATTCTGGAGGCGCATGCCGCTCGAGCGTTTCCGGCGGCCGCCATCGAGGTGGGACAGACCGCCGGCGTGGCCTGGCGCTGGACCGCCGGGCGCCTGACCTATGACGAGGGGGCGGCCGAGACGACCCCCGACACGCTGTTCGATCTCGCGTCACTGACGAAGGTGCTCGCGACAACGGCGGTGGCCATGCGGCTCGTCGCCGCCCGGCGACTGCTGCTCGACTCGCCCGTCGCCGCCTACGTGCCCGACTGGCGCGGCGCCGATCGACAGGCCGTCACGATCGCCGATCTGCTGGAGCACACGTCGGGCCTGCCCGCGTGGTGGGATCTCTATCGGCACGCGACCTCGCGCAGGGAGTTCGCCCACGAGATCTCGGCGCTGCCGCTCGAGTACCGCCCGCGATCGCGGTCGGTGTACAGCGACCTGGGATTCATCCTCCTCGGGTTCGTACTGGAAGCCTCCGGCGGCGCCGCGCTGGATGCCCAGTTCGACGCGATCGGCCCGGGGCCGGATCTGCTGTTCCGCCCGCCTCCCGATCTCAGGGAGCGCGTGGTTCCGACCGAGGACGACCGCGGCTGGCGCGGCCGCCTGCTCAGGGGCGAGGTGCACGACGAGAACACCTGGGCTCTGGGAGGAGTAGCCGGACACGCGGGGCTCTTCGGCACCGTCGGTGCCGTCGGCAGGGCGGCGAGGCTCTGGCTGCGGACGCGCGTCGAAGCGACGGTGCTCGGCGAGCCCTGGCTGCTGCGGCGTTTCCTGAGGCCGAGCCGCGTCCCGTCCAGCACACGGGCGCTCGGATGGGACCTGATGCGGCCGACCTCCTCGTGCGGCACGCGCCTGTCGCGCGCCGCGTTCGGCCACACGGGGTTCACCGGCACGTCGCTGTGGATCGATCCGACGCACGACGTGTATGTCGTGCTGCTCACCAACCGCGTTCATCCGGTGCGGCCCGCCGCGCAGCCGGACCTGCTGGCGGCGCTCCGCCCGCGGCTCCACGAGGCGGTCATGCGCGCGCTCGATCAGGGTTGAGGGGAACCCCGTTCGCCGGGGCCGCCGGGGCGCACGTCTCCGTTCGAGAAGATGGTCCGGCTCGCCGGACCGCGCCCGCTGCCCTGCCGCTGGCCGGGGCCGCGAGCGCCCGGTCCCCGGTTTCCACCGGGACCGCCCCGAGGCCCCGTCAGCCCGAGCCCCGGTCCCGAGCCCTGCGGCATCGTCACCTGTCCGCCCGCCTTCCAGGGCGTGTAGGTGAACGTCCATTCGTGATAGGTGGTCGCGCCGTCCGGCTCGTTGAACGACCGCGCCTTGCTCTTGCTGCGCACGCCGCCGATCAACTGCCCGAAGCCGCGGGTCGGCTGCGTGAGGCCAGAGACGTTCGGCACGCCGGCGTTGATGCCGACCAGCTCGAAGTCCTCGCCGGTGATGGGGTCCTTGTAGGCCTTGCGGAGAAACCGGCCCTTCACGAGGGCCTCGAGGTTCGGGGGGCCGGGAGCGGCGTTCTTCTTGCGATACAGCTGAATCGCGCGATCGTACTGCTGGCCGCGCCACAGCAGCTCCGCTTCCTTCTCGCGGATCGACAACGTCCGCCAGACGGGGAGCAGCGTCGAAAGGACGATGGCCATGAGCGCGATCGAGACGAGGAGTGCGGCCATGGCAAAGCCGGCTTCCCCCCGCCGCGTCTCTTGCGCTAACTGCATGACTGTCCTATGCTTACCAGGCATGATAGCACGGTCGTCGCCGCGGACCGCCTCCGCGGGGCTGCTCGCGGTGCTGGCGGTCGTGCTCGCCGCATCCGCCTGTGATCGGGTGCCGCTCACGGCGCCATCGCAATCGACCATCGAGCTGTTCGCGACGGCCCCGTCGGTACCCGCCAACGGCGCCATCGATCTCGTCGCGACCGTCACCGAGCAGGCCGGAACGCCCGTGCAGAACGGCACGCTGGTGTCGTTCACCAGCACGCTGGGCCACGTCAATCCCAGCGAAGCGCGTACCTCCAACGGCAAGGTGACGGTGCAGCTCGTCTCCGACGGCCAGTCCGGCACCGCAACCGTGACGGCGTTTTCGGGCGGGGCCGCCAAGGCCACGCTCGACGTGCCGGTCGGCGCCGGCGCGGCCGACTCGATCGTCGTCCGGGCGGAGCCGGCGAGCGTGCCCAGCACCGGCGGCACGGTGCAGATCATCGCGCAGGTGCGTGACGCGGCTGGCAACGCGCTGTCCGGCGTGCCCGTGACCTTCACCGCCACCGTCGGCCGGATCCAGCACGCGACCGTCACGACCGACGCCAGCGGCGAGGCGCGCACCGGGTTCACGACGAACGCGAAGGCCACGGTCACGGCGCGCGCGGGCGCGCAGTCGGCGGATCTCGTGGTGGACATCGCGGCCCTGCCGACCATCACCATCACGCCAACGCCGGCCGCCCCGACCGCCGGCCAGGCCGTCACCTTCTCGATTGCCGTTGACGCCTCGTCGGCCGCCAACCCGGTGAAGAACGTCCGGATCGACTTCGGCGACGGCGACTTCGAAGACCTCGGCCCGCTCGCCGGCACCACGTCGGTCGCGCACGTCTACGGGAATGACGGCACGAAGACGGTCACGGTGACCGTCACCGACACCGCCGGTCAGCAGTCCTCGCAGGTGCTCGTGCTCGACGTGCTCCCGAAGACGCCGCTTGCGGTGAACCTGGCCTACACGCCGGCCGCCCCGAGCGTCGATCAGGTGGTGACCTTCACCGCCACGGCCACGACGGGCACCGGCGTCAGCGTGGAACGCTACGACTGGACGTTCGGTGACGGCTCCACGCGCACCACGACCGGCAACCAGGCGACCAAGATCTACAATGCGGCCGGCACGTTCCACGCGAAGGTCAAGGCGACGGCCACCGACGGGTCCACGGGCACCAGCGCCGCGGACATCATCGTGGCGCCGTAGGGTCCTCTACCAGTCGGCGTATTTGCTGCCGTCGAGCGCGGTGCGGTCCGAGCCGGACTTCACGTCGTAGATGCCGGGTTCGGCGGAGGGGTTGTTGGGGTCGGGCTCGGCCGGCACCTGCTGCCAGCTGTCAGCGGAATTGGTCATCGGATCGACCGGAACGCGCCGCATGTAGGAGGCGCTGACCAGCTCGCCGAGGTCCGCCGGGTACTTGCTCTTGTCGGCGTAGTACTGGTCGATCGCGTCTCGCATGCGGTACAGGTCCTCGTGCAGGACGGCCTCCCGTCCCCGCTGCAGGCTCGACTGGTAGGCGGTCAGCCCGATCGTCGCCAGCAGGATGATGAGCGCCATCACGACGATGAGCTCGATCAGCGTGAAGCCGCGCCTGTCGAGGATCGTCCCGCGCCGCGCCGCGTGAATCAGTCGCACGTCATTCACCAGTCCGCGTACTTCGTGCCGTCGAGGGCGGTGCCCTCGCTCTTCGTGTACACGTCGTAGACGTCCTGTCCGCCCCAGGACTTCGCATCCGGTTTGTCTTCGTACGACCGCTTGCCCCACTCCGCCGTGCCGGTCATCGGGTCGGTCGGGATGTGGCGGAGGAACTTCAGCTTCTGGGGGCCCTGATCGCCTCCCGCCGCCGACGATTGCACGCCGACGACGAGCGTGTCGAGGTCGGGCGGATAGCCGTCACTCCCCGCCCGGATCGACGTGGCGGGAATCTGGCCCTGGTCGGCGGCGTCCTTGTAGTGGTCGATGGCGGTCCGCATCTCCCGCAGGGCGCGCCGCAATTCGATCTCCTTCTCGCGCTGCACCGTGACCCTGGCCAGGGGCATCACCGCCGAGGCGAGGATCGCCACGAGCGCCACCACGACCAGCAGCTCGATGAACGTGAATCCCCGCTCGGCCCAGGCCTTTACCCCCATCCTCCTATCCTCCTATCCTCCCATCCTCCTATCGGACCGTCACTGCGGTTGGCGTCGTTTGAACCGCCAGCGTCGCGCCGCCGGGCCCGGTGCCCGCCCCCGAGGCCGTGATGGTGGTCGCGCCCGCCGCGACCGGGTCGAAGAGCACGGCCGCGACCAGGCCCGATCCTGTGGCCCCGATCACGTCGCCGCTGCGGGTGAGCGTCAGGTCCACGCGGCCGTTGACCGCGTCCTCCTGGTGCGTGAACTGGGCGTTGACGTTGCCCTGGCGCATGAAGCTGCCCGGCTGCACGGAGCGGACCTTCAGCACGGCCGGGTTGTAGGTCATCGTCACCGTGAGCGTGCTCACGCGCGCGGCTGCCGAGATCGACACCGGCACGGTATACGGGCCCCCGCCCAGCCGGAACTCGGTGCCGGGCGCCGTCACCAGCAGCCGCACTCCGTCCGACGGCGCATTCGACGGCGCGGAGGGCGTCGTCGCTTCGGCCGCCGGCTCTGGCTGGAGCACCGGCGGCACCTCGGTGGCCTCGGGCCGCGGCGCCTCCGGTGCGGCCGGCGTCGGAGCCGGCGCGGGCACGATGCCGGGCTGCGCGAGCGTGCCGGACGGCGGTCCCGGCTGCGGCCGTCCGGTCACCCCGCCCTGCGACGCCGGCTGCGCCGGCGTCTCTGGAGCGGACGTGCCCGACGTCCCGTCCGGCGGCGCGATGAGCGGCGGCGGCCCGGTGAGGCCGAGATTCTGCTGCGTCCCGATGTAGACCGGGTCCACGTCCTGCTGCGTCAGCTCGTGGCCCCGGACGATGTGCGGGGTCATGAGGATGACGATGTCGGTCTGCCCCGAGGAGAGATCGTTCGACGTGAAGAGCTGCCGGAAGACCGGCAGGTGCAGCAGCCCCGGGAAGCCTCGCAGGTTCCGCCGCTCGTCCTCGCGGAACAGCCCGGCCAGCAGCGTGGACTCGCCGTCGCGCAGCCGGATCTTCGTCTCGATCTTCCTCGTGGCGAACGACGGGAAGTTCTGGCCGGCGATGTTGACGTCCTGGCCGAGCGCGCTGTTCTCGACCGACAGCTCCAGCACGACGTCGCCGTCGAAGGTCACGCGCGGCGTGACGGTGATGACGATGCCGACGGGCCGGTACTGATAGGACGACACCGGCGTCGTGGCCAGGCTGCCGGCGCCGCCAATCGAGCCGAAGGTCGTGTTCGCGACCGGGATCTCGTCGCCGAGGTTCAGCGAGATCTTTTCGCCCTCCTGCCCTCGCAGCTGCGGCTTCGCCACGAGCTTCGTCTGCGAGTCGGTCTCGAGGAACTTGACGATGGCCGTGGGCACGGCGAGGTAGAAGTCGGCGGCGCTGATGCCGCGGGAGATCGTGTTCAGGTTGAACGGCGGCACGGTCGTCGCGGATCCGGCCGTGCCGGTGCCCGTCGTCGTCGTCGGCGCCGCTTCGGGCGAAAAGAGCGCGCTCACCTGGTAGTTCCCGAGGTCGAGGCCGAACTGCTTCGCGCGCGTCCGGTTGACCTCCATGATCTGCGTGTTGATCACGACCTCGGCCAGCGGACGATCGTTCGCCTCGATCAGCCGCTCCATGATGGCGACCAGCGGCGCGGCCGCGCGCACGGTGACCGAGTTCTGGGTCTTGTTCGCCACGAACGCGGGCACCAGCGGCACGCCGGGGACCCGCATGATCGTGTTCAGCAGCTGCACGATTTCCTGCGGGTCGGCATGCGACAGGTAGAACGTCCGGACGACCATCTCCTCGTACTTCGCCCGGTTCTGCGCGGTCTCCGGGATGATCAGGATCGTCCGATCGTTGACGACCTTGTAGAACAGGCCGTTGGCCGAGAGGACCTGCTGGAGGGCCTGCTCGAGCGTCAGCCCCGTCAACTGCACGGTGTACTGGGATGGGTCGCGGTAATCGCTCGTGAACGTGACGTTGATGCCGGTGGCGTCTCCGATGAACTTCAGCAGGTCGCGCACGCTGCCGCTGAAGTGCAGGTCGAGCGGTTCGCGCGAGGCCGGGTTGAGCGTGGGCTCGGGCGACATCCGGCGCGCCCGTTCCCGCAGCTCGTCGATCTTGGGCCTGGGCCGGCTGGCCTCGATGAGGTCACGGATGCGGTGGTCGAGCTCGGCGACGTGCGCGGCGAGCTGCCGGTTGGCCGGGTCGTACTCGCTGGCCCTGTGGAACTCGCGGATCGCGGCGTCGAGCTGCCCCTTCTCCTCGAACTGCTTGCCGGCGCTGGCGTGCAGGAGGGCCGCGTCGAGCATCGCGCGCTCGAGCGCGATCTTGTATTCGGGCTTGTCCGGATCCTCCTGGACGGCCGACCGGTAGTGCGCGACGGCGGCATCCCAGTCGCCTTCCCGCGCGGCGGTCTGCCCCTTCTTGTAGGACATGGCCGCGGCGCACGCGCCGGCCAGGAGGGCGACGAGCAGCACCGGGACGAGCCTGCCGAACGCGTGTCTCACCTCGTCGAGTCTCCTACGAGCCTGACAGGCGGATCACCTGCCGGCCGCGCCCGTCCAGCCAGGCCATCTCGATCGACTCCACGCCAATCCGCTCGATCCGGTAGCGTCCGTCGATCGTCTCCCCTTCCTTGCCGTAGAACACGTTCCGGCCGTCGCTCAGGACGGCAATCTGCGCCTGGTGGGCGGGGTGCACGATGCCCACGAACTTCAGCGTGATCGGCGGCGCCATGGGCGGTCCTGCCGGCATCAGGGATGCCGGCATCGGCGCAGCCGGCATGGCAGGTCCGGCGGCCGCCACGGCGGCCGGCGCGCGCGACGCCCCGAGCTCGAACAGGTCGCGGCCCGGCTCGGACGGCGCCGGCCGGTCGCGGTCGAGCACGTCGAGCCGGAGCACCTCGACCTCGATCGGCTGCCCGGCCCGGGCGGTCGCACGGACCGGACGCGGCGCTCGCGTGCTGCCCTGTGCCGGCGGCAGCGGCGCCGCGGGCGACGCCGAGATCCCGGCGCACCACGAACGCGAGCACCAGCAGCAGGGCGCCGAGCAGCACGAGCTGGCGGCGCCGGCTAGAGCCCATGGCCGCGGCTCAGGAAGTAGGTCGCGAGCTGGAACGTCGCGTGGAGTCCGCCCTCGACACGGGCGCCTTCGCCCACGTCCACGTCCTCGACCACCACGAACTCCGGCGCGGTCTCGAGGGCGTACAGGAACGCGCGGATGTCGTCGTAGCCCCCGCTCACGTCCATCGTCATCTCCATGCGGTCGAGGCGGCCCTTGCGCGTCTGGTCGAGCGCGTAGGTGCGGCGAACCACCGTGAGCCCGTTCCGGGCGGCGAGCGCCGCCAGCCTCGCATAGGTCTGACGTCGCGCACCGGAGACGTCGTGCGGCAGCACCTCGTCGTAGAACCGGGCGAGGTCCTTGTCGGCCTGCTCGGTGCGTGCCAGCATGGAATGCACGGCCGACGAGTCGCGCTCGGCCGCGCGCCGGCCGGCCTGCGCCGCGGCGGCCCGGCGCTGGCTCGCCGCCACCTTGAGGCTGAGCGGGTAGACCGCGGCCGCGAACAGCCCGACGTTCACCAGCGCCACGACAGCCAGCGGGCCGAGGATCCGCCGGTAGTCGGCGGTAATCTGCGCGAGCAGCGCGCGCGAGGAGATCATCGCCCACCTCCGGCCGGCGCCACCGCGGCGGGCGGCTCGTAGCGGCCGTGGACGGTGACCTTCACCAGGCCTTCCTTGGTCTCGCTCTCCTGCTGCGCCAGCAGGTTCGAGAACGATCCCGTCTTCTCCAGCGCATCCAGGAAGTGGTCGATCGCGTCCACGTTCCGCGAGAGCACGGCGACGCTGACCGCCAGCCCGCCGTCCTCGTCCACCTCGGGCGACACCGACGTGACACGGGCCGTGGGCGGCAGCGACGCCTCGAGCTGGTTGAACAGGACCGTCCACGAAAAGGCGCGCTGGTCGATGACCAGGTTCGCCTCGTGCGCGGCGGCGGCGATGTCGGCCACGTGCTTCGCGTCGATGCCGGTGCGCAGCCGACCGGCGTCCACGCGAAGCGCCCGTGCCCGCGCCTCGGCCGCCTCGGCCTGCGCGGCGAGCTCGCGGTCCCTGCGCGTGAGCGAGACGAGCTCGTACGCGTTGAACGCCGTCATGACCACGACCACGAGGGCTGCCAGCGCCACGAGGGCACGGACGGCGCTCTCGTTGTAAAAGGGCCGGGTCGCGAGGTTGGTCCTGAGGCTCATGCCGCCGGCTCCCGCGAGAGGATGCCCACCAGCGGGGCGAGCTCGTCCACGAGGGCGGGGCTCGCCGAGATGCGGTCGCTCAGCGTCGCCAGGCCGGCCAGGTCGATGCTCTCCACCGGCGCGCGCAGGCGGTCGGCAATCGCGCGTCGCACGTCGCCGCCGCGGCCGCCGGCCCCCGCGAGCAGCACGCGGCCGAACCCGCCGCCGGACAGGCGGTCCTCGTAGTACATCGCCGTCTGGTGGACCAGATCCTCGAGGCTCCCGTCGCCTTCGGCGCCGCGGTGCCGATAGAAGATCAGGCGTCCGCGGCGAAGGATGGCCAGCGTCACGTAATCGGACGCGGTGTGGACGAGCAGGCAGTCGGCGTCCCCGCGACCGGCGGCCAGCAGCAGGCCCACGAGGTTGAACGTCGCCAGGTCCACCAGCCCTGCGTGCGCGCCGGCGGCGGCGACCGCGGCCTCGTACTGGGCCACCAGCTCGCGGCGCGCGAGGGTCACGACGAATTCGCGCCCACCGCCCTCGAGCTCCTGGCCTGCGGTCCACGTGAGCTGCGCGTCCTCCACACGGAAGGGCACGGTCTTCCTGACCTGCCAGCGGAGCATCGCCTCGAGGTCCGACGCGCGGCCGGGCACCTGCTCGAAGCGCACGAGCGAGACCTTGGCCACCGGATCCGGGACGACGAGCGCCACGCGGCGGCTCCGGCCCACGGACTCGAGCACGCGTCCGACGGCCGCCGAGACCTGGGCGGGATCCACGATGTTGGGCGCCGTCAGTCCCGGCGTCACCGCGCCGGCGGCCAGCGGCTCGGAGGCGTACGACGCCAGCGGCGGCGACCCGCCCGACAGGCGCAGGGCTGTGACGCGGCCGGCCGCGATCTCCACCGCCACGGACGGTCTGGACGGCGCGAACATGCGGTGCAGCAGGCTCATTCGACGAACGTCACCTTGTTGATCTCGCGCAGGGTCGTGCGGCCGAGCAGCACCTGCTCGACCGCGGAGTCGCGGAGGAACCGCATGCCTTCCTCCCGCGCGGCCTTCTTGATCTCGGAGGTCGGCCGCCGGTCGAGAATCATCTCGCGGATCGGGTCCGACAGATCCAGCAGCTCGCAGATGGCCGTGCGGCCCTTGTAGCCCGTGCCGCCGCACTCGATGCAGCCGGCGCCTTCGTAGAAGGTCTGGCTGGCGGCGAGCCCCGGATCGAACCCCGACTCGACGAGCATCTCGGACGTCACGGTCGCGGGCCGGCGGCAGTGCACGCAGATCAACCGCACCAGGCGCTGCGCGAGCACGCAGTTCAGGGCCGACACGAACTGGTAGGGCTCCACGCCCATGTTCAGGAAGCGGCCGAGGACGTCCACCACGTTGTTCGCGTGCACCGTCGTGAAGACGAGGTGCCCGGTCAGTGCCGACTGGATGGCGATCTGCGCCGTCTCCGGATCGCGGATCTCCCCCACCATGATCTTGTCCGGGTCGTGCCGCAGGATCGACCGGAGGCCGCGGGCAAACGTCAGGCCCTTCTTCTCGTTGATCGGGATCTGCGTGATGCCCTTCAGCTGGTACTCGACCGGGTCCTCGATGGTGAGGATCTTGTCCTCGATCGACTTGATCTCCGACAGGGCGGCGTACAGCGTCGTCGTCTTGCCGCTGCCGGTCGGGCCCGTCACCAGCACCATCCCGTACGGCTCGGTGATGTACTTGCGGAACCGGCGCAGCTCCTGCTCGGGAAAGCCGAGGATGTCGAGCCGGAGCTCGGTGAACTGCTCGCTGATCGACTCCTTGTCGAGAATGCGGATGACGGCATCCTCGCCGTGGACGCTCGGCATGATCGACACGCGGAAGTCGATGGTCTTGCCCGGCACGCGCAGCTTGAAGCGGCCGTCCTGGGGCACCCGCTTCTCGGCGATGTCGAGCTCGGCCATGACCTTGATGCGCGAGATGATCGCCGAGTGGAACTGCTTGGCGATCGGCCGCATGGCCTGCTGCAGCACGCCGTCGATCCGGTACTTCACGTGCACCGCGTCGTCCTGCGTCTCGATGTGGATGTCGCTGGCGCGGCGTTGCAGCGCGGTGAAGATCGTCGAGTCCACCAGGCGAATCACCGGGCTGATGTCGCTCGTCAGCCGCTCGACGGTGAGGCTGTCCTCGCCGCCCTCGTCCTCCTTCAGCAGCTGGATCTCGAACGCCTCGGTGGCCTCCTCGAGCACCCGCTGCGAGCTCTCGCTCTTCTTCAGGATCGACTGGATGGCCGACCGGGCGCCCACGGTCACCTTGATCGGCATGCCGAGCAGCGCCGACAGCTCGTCGATCATCGGCAGGTCGCTCGGGTCCGAGACGACGATCACGAGCGAACGGCCGTCGCGGCGCCACGGCACGAAGCCGTACCGGAGCATCAGGTCGGCCGGGATCGACCGGAAGAGCTCGCCGTCGATCCGGAACTGCCGCATGTCCACGAACTCGAGGCGGTAGCGCTCCGCGAGGCGCCGTGCGTCGGCAGCCTCGGTCGCGTGGTCCGGCGAGGCGGCCGGCTCGGCGTCCGGCGCCAGCAGCCGCACCTCGTCGGCGGGAAGGGGTCCGTCCATCAGTGCACCACGGAAGAGAGCTGGAACAACGGCAGGTACAGCGCGAGCAGCAGGCTCGCGATGACCAGCCCGAGAATCACGAGCAGCACCGGCTCGACCAGCGTGACGAACCGATCGAGGTTCGTCTGGAGCTCCTCGTCGTAGAAGTCGGCCAGGCTGTTCAGCATGTCCTGCAGCGCGCCGGTGGACTCGCCCACTTCGGTCATCTTCACCGCCACGTCCGAGAACACGCCGCGTGAGCGCATCGTGGCCGCCAGGCTCTGGCCCTCCCGGACCTGCTGGCCCATCCCGTCGAGCTCCACCGCGATGAAGCGGTTGCTCACCGAGCGGGCCGCCACGTCCAGCGACTGCACCAGCGGGATGCCGCCTGCCAGCAGCGTCGAGAGCGTGCGAGCCATCTGCGTGGTGGCGAACTTCCGCGCGATGTCTCCGAGCCACGGCACCCTGAGCAGCGCGCGGTCGAGGCGCGCCCGCTGCGCCGGGTGCTGTGCCCAGCTCACGAGAGCGACCACCGCGGCGCCGAGCCCGATCGCCAGCGGCAGCGAGTACTGGCGGACGTAGTCCGACAGCCCCACGATCACGCGCGTCCCGAACGGCAGCTGGCTGTCGAAGCTGGCGTAGAACTGCGAGAACGCCGGCACCAGCCGCAGCACGATGATCGCGACCACCACCACGCCGAGGCACAGCAGGACCAGCGGGTACATCAGCGCGCTGATCGTCCGGCGGCGCACGCCGCCAATCAGCTTCGCGTACGCGACATAGCGGCGCAGCACGGTCTCGAGGTTCCCGCTGCGCTCGCCCGCCATCAGCGATGCGGTGTACACGCGCGGAAACAGGTCGCCGTGCTCCGCGAATGCCTCCGACAGCTGCGCCCCCGCTTTCACCCGCTCGTGGATCGCGTCGAGCACCGGCTTGAAGACCGGGTCGGTCATTCCGCTCCTGAGCAGGTCGATCGACTGGACGAGCGGCATGCCGGCCTTGATGAGCGTGGCCAGCTCCTGGTTGAACTCGAGAAAGTCGCGGGACCGGATGCGCCGGCGGCGGCCGAGGCCACTGCCGAACGCGGCCCGGAGGCTCGCCGGACGCACCGACAGGACCAGCAGCCCCTTGTCCTCGAGCTCACGCCGGAGCTGCGCCTCGCTCTCGGCGGCGTAGACGCCGTCGATGAGCTGGCCGCCCGCGGTACCGAGTCTACAGCGATATTCCATCGCAAGCGCTTGTGAGACAGGTAATTACCGGCGTCCGGCTCACGTGAGCGAGATTATAGCAACTCTGCCGCTTGGGTCCCTATGCCGGCGCTCTTCAGTTTGGACGCGCCTGGGCCGTTCTGAGGCGGGAACACAAAGGACACAAAGGACACAAAGGACACAAAGGACACAAAGGGCACGAAGGGCACGAAGGGCACGAAGAACGCCCCGGGGGGCGCACTCCTAGCGGCCGGACGCGCGGGACGCCGAGCGGAGCGTGGCAATGACCCGCGCGACGTACTCCCGGGTTTCGGGAAACGGCGGCACGCCGTCGTACTTGATCACGGCAGCGATCCCCGCGTTGTATGCCGCGAGCGCTTCGGCCAGCGGGAACCGCTCGAGGAGCGCCCGGAGATGGCGCGTGCCGGCATCGATGTTGGTCACCGGATCGTACGCGTCCTGCACCGCGTAGTCGCGCAGAGTGGCCGGCATCAGCTGCATCAGGCCGCGCGCGCCCCTGGCCGACCGCGCCCGCGGCTGGTAGTTCGACTCGGCCCGGATGACGGCGTGCACCAGGTTCGGGTCGAGCCCCTGGCGCGCCGCCGCCCGCGTGATCAGGTCGGCATACGGACCGGTCAGCCGCCCCGGGTCCGGCGAGGCGGCGACGGCTGTCGCGGCCTCCGGCTCGGGATACGGCACCTCGTCGGGCGCGATGCGCGCGACGAGCGTCGCCGCGCAGGTGACCTCCCCGCCGCCGCGGAGGATCAGCGTGATGGTCCCGTCGTCGTGGTAGCTGTGCGAGGCCACCGACAGAGTGCGCCCCGTCGTCAGTTCCGCGATCTCGGCGCGCGCCGCCGCGGGCAGGGCGGCACATATGGCCGCGGCGAGCACGAGACGGGACGCGGTCCTGGGCATCGGGCCGGATCAGGACTGCGGTTCCACGAAGGCATGGAACACGCGGAGTCCCAGCTCGCGCGAGTCGTGGTTGGTGCTGCCCGGCATCAGTGCTGGGACGTAGGTCTTGTCCACGTCGAGGGTCAGCTCGACCATGTCCGCGGTACCCAGCTGGGCCGTGGTCAAGGGAGTACGGTGGATGAACACCTGCCGTGGCGTCACGGAGATCGTATCGACCGGCTGCCCGTTCACCTTCACGGTGACCGCCTGCGGCTCGGCAAACGGGGCGGGGTTGTCGGCGTGGAGCAGGAAGACGCTGTTCTTGCGCGGATTGCGGAAGCTGAGCGTCGCGACCTTCCGGGTCCACTGCCACTCCACCGACGAGTTGTTGGGCGCCGTCTCCGGCGAATTCCATCCGTCCTTGAACAGCAGGAACACGTTCTCGGACCGCGGGAGCAGCTGCACCGTCGCGGCCTTGTACTCGAGCTGGCCCGTGTCCTCGCCGGCAGCGAGCGGCAGCCGCTTCTGGGTCTTCGGCGAGTACAGGCCGATGTGGACGCTGGCCTGCCCGACGTACGGGTAGATCGGCACGAAGGTGGTGCGCGTGTACTCGACCACCTGGCCCGGCTTCCACTTCGAGGTCGGGATCTCCGGGTCGTGGTCGTCGGCCCACATCATCTCGTCGTCGGCATCCAGGTAGTGCACCATGACGCGGTAGTCCTGATCGAAGGCCGGCGCGTTGGCGGCGACCTGGAAGCGGTAGGTCACGTCCACCGCGCTTCCGAGAGCGATCCTGGCGTGCTTGAAGGTGACCTGCGCGGTCGCCACCGGCGGGTCCGACGCCTTGTGACGGCATCCGGCGGCGGAGACGAGGAGGCAGAGCGGCAGAGCGACGAGCAGCGATCGTGATGACATCGGGGGCCAGCAACTCCCGCGCCGCGCGTCAGGCGACTCGCGCTGCGGCGCAAAAACACTGGATGATACCGCCGTTGTCGCCCCCCGGGCAATATGGTACAGTCCGCTCGGAGCGTGCCGGTCGTGTCGCAGGAAGCGCTGGGACTCGTCGAAACGCGCGGCCTCATCGGCTCGATCGAGGCGGCCGACGCGATGGTCAAGACCGCCAACGTGGTGCTGGTGGGCACGCAGTACATCGGCGCCGGCTACGTCACCGTGCTCGTGCGCGGCGACGTCGGCGCCGTGAAGGCCGCGACCGATGCGGGCGCGGCCGCCGCGCGGCGCGTCGGCGAGCTCGTGGCCGTCCACGTGATTCCGCGGCCCCACGACGAGGTCGAACGCATCCTGCCCCACGCCGGATGATGCCCGCGCCGTCCGCACAATCCGATCGCGATCTCGCCTCCATCGCCGAAGCCCGCGCGCTCGCGCGCCGCGCCCGCACCGCGCAGGACGCGTTGACCGAGTTCTCCCAGGTCCAGATCGACGCCATCGTGGACGCCATGGCCGCCGCCGTGACGCCCGAGGCCGAGCCACTCGCACGCCTTGCCGTCGAGGAGACCGGGTTCGGCGTGGTCGCCGACAAGGTCCAGAAGAACCTCTTCTCGGCGCGGCAGGTGTACGAGTTCATCCGCCCGATGAAGACGGTCGGCGTCGTCAACCGGATCGAGGACCGGAAGGTCATCGAGATCGCCGAGCCCTTCGGCGTCGTGGCCGCGATCGTTCCTTCCACCAACCCGACGTCCACGGCGATCTACAAGATCCTGATCGCGCTCAAGGCGCGGTGCGCCATCGTCATCAGCCCGCATCCCTCGGCCGCGACGTGCATCACGCGGGTGGCCGAGATCATGGAAGCGGCCGCGCGACGCGCCGGCGCGCCGGATGGCGCCATCGGATGGCTGCACACCGTGACGATCGAGGGCACGCAGGAGCTGATGAAGCAGCGCGACGTGGCCGTGATCCTCGCGACCGGCGGCATGGGCCTGGTGCGCGCCGCCTACAGCGCGGGAAAACCCGCCTACGGCGTCGGGCCCGGCAACGCGCCCTGCTACATCGAGTCGTCCGCGGACCTTCCCAAGGCCGCCTCCGACATCCTCATTGGCAAGTGCTTCGACCATGGGGTCCTCTGCTCGTCGCCGAACTCGGTGGTGGTCGACGAGGCGGTCGCGGGCGAGGTGCGCCGCGAGCTCGAGAGCCGCGGCGCATACTTCCTCAAGCCGGCCGAGGCGGACGCGCTGGCCAGGGTGCTCGTCTCGCCGCAGCGCCTCACGAACCCGGCGCTGGTCGGCAAGTCGGCCGCGATGGTCGCCGAGAGGGCGGGCATCGCCGTCCCGCCCGGCACGCGCGCGCTCATCGCCGAGCTCGCCGGCGTCGGCCGCGACTTCCCGCTCTCGATCGAGAAGCTCTGCCCGGTCCTCTCCTACTACGTCGTGAAGGACTGGCGCGAGGGCTGCGAGCGCTGCAAGCAGATCCTGCGCTACGGCGGCATGGGTCACACCATGTCGATCCATTCCCGCAACGAAGCGATCATCCTCGAGTTCGGCCTGCGCAAGCCGGCGTTCCGGATCTGCGTGAACACGCCGACGACGCACGGGTCGATTGGCCTGACGACGGGGCTGGATCCGGCGATGACGCTGGGCTGCGGCGGCTTCGGCGGCAACATCACGTCCGACAACATCTCGCCGCGGCACCTGCTCAACATCAAGCGGCTGGCGTACGAGATCCGGCCCGCGGTGGACACCGCAGCGACGGGCGCGGGCCGCCAGGCGGGCACGACGGCTGCGGCCGGCGGCCCGCGCCTGCCCCAGGCGCCGCCACGCCCCGCGCCGGCCGGAATCAGCGGTGACGTGCTCGCGGCGCGGGTGGACCGGTTCCTCGCGTCTCGAGGGTTCAGGGCGGGAGGGACCGGGCCCGCCGGCGCATCAGCCGGCTCCGACGTCCCCGCGGCGGCGGATCCTCCGGCGGCGTTCGTCTGCGAAGACGATGTCCGGCAGGCGATGAGCGCCAACCGGCGGATTACGATTGGAGAGCGGACCATTGTCACGCCGGCCGCGCGGGACCTCGGCGACGCCAACCGAGTGTTCCTGACGCCCGGAGTGGATGGCTGAACCTGCTGATTCAGTTCGACTTACGTCTTGACCCTCGGTTCGGCGGCATGGTAGGGTGCCTGAGCTTCTTCCGGGTCCAAGCTACGGTCGGAGCCCTCAAGCGTCGATGAATAGGTAGACAGTCAGGGAGCCCCCCCAGGGGGGCGACCACGACAGGCTGGCGAGCGGCCGATGAAAGTCCGGCTCCCGCCAGGAATTCCACACCGCAGCCGGCGGCTCCCAGGGTTGCCGGACCGCGCCTATCCCGTTGCTTTCCCGCGGCCTTTCGGCAGGCGGGCCACGGTGCACCGGGAGATGGCACGGCTCGTGCGGACCTTTCGCGGAGCGCCCAATGGTGAAGCACTCCTGGCTGCCCACGCCGGTGGCCCTGGTTCTGGGAATCTCCGCCGCCGCCTGCGGCTCGCACGGCGCGCGGGTGGAGACGACGCCGGCCGCCCCGCCCCAGGTGGCGGCTGCGCCGGCTCCGGCCCCACGGCCCGATCCGATCGACGCCCTGATCGCCCGGGCGAACACGCTGTTCGAGCGCGGCCAGCGCGATCTGGAGCTCGGGCATATCGACCAGGCCCGCCTCGAGTTCAACCGCGCGGTCGATCTGCTGCTCAACACGCCCGGCGGCGCGCGGACCGAGCCGAGGCTCCGCGCCCAGTTCGACAAGCTCGTGGACCGCATCAGCGCGCTCGAGGTGGCCGCGCTCGCCAGCGGCGACGGCTTCGCCGAGAAGCCGAGCGAGCCGGCCTCGATCGACCAGCTGCTCGCGCTCTCGTCGACCTTCGACAAGCCCACGCCGAAGACCGCGACGACCGAGGCGGCCCAGACCGACCTGTCGCGACACGCCCCCGACATCCCGATCCCGCTGAACGACCGCGTGCTGTCGTACGTCGAGCTGTTCCAGGGACGCCTGCGCTCCTATATCCAGGAGGGCCTCGAGCGCGGCAGCCAGTACCTGCCGATGATCCAGCACGTCTTCCGCGCCGAGGGGCTGCCGCTCGATCTCGCGTACGTGCCGCTCATCGAGAGCGCCTTCAAGCCCAACGCCGTCTCGCGGGCGCGGGCCCGCGGCGTGTGGCAGTTCATGCACGGCACGGCCGTGGAGAACGGGCTGCAGCACGACTGGTACATCGACGAGCGCTCCGATCCCGAGAAGGCCACGCACGCCGCGGCGAAGTACCTGAAGACGCTGTACCGGATGTTCGACGGCGACTGGCATCTCGCTCTCGCGTCATACAACGGCGGCCCGGGCCGCGTGCAGCGCGCGATGAAGCGGGCGCGAAAGGACGACTTCTGGACGCTGAGCGCGGGCCGGCGCTGGCTGCCGCGCGAGACGCGCGAGTACGTGCCGATGATCCTGGCGGCCATCCTGATCGCGCGCAACCCGGCGCAATACGGCTTCACGGTGGATCCGGACGCGCCCGTCGCCGCCGAGGCGGTGACAATCAGCGGACCCCTCGACCTGCGCCGCGTGGCCGAGTGGACCGGCACGTCGGTGGACGTGATCGAGGAGCTCAACCCGGAATTGCGCCGCTGGACGACCCCGGTACGCGCGAGCGACTACCAGCTCAAGGTGCCCGACGGCACCGCCGAGGACCTGCGACAGCACCTCGCCGAGACGCCCGTCGCCGAGCGCGGCGCGCTGAACTGGCACACCGTGAAGCGCGGCGAGACGCTGGCGACCATCGCGCGCAAGCTGCACGTGCGCCGCTCGGACCTGGCCGAGGCGAACTACCTGTCGGTGCGATCGCGGGTGCAGTCGGGCCAGAAGCTGATCATCCCGCAACCGCCGGCCACGCTCATGGCCGCCCACGTCGACGGGCCCGCCCCCTCGGAGACGGCCGAACCGACCGTCGAGCGCGCGTCGCTGGTGACCTCGGCCACCGCCCATGCCGACAACACCCGGCACACCTACCGCGTCAAGCGCGGTGACACCCTCTCCTCCATCGCGCGCGCGTTCGAGACCAGCGTGACGTCGCTCAAGAACTGGAACCGGCTGACCTCGAGCCGCATCAACCCGGGGCAGCGGCTCACGGTGTATACGCAGGACTAGGTCAGGGGTCAGGGCAGAATCTCACCGATCCTATCCCGAAGGGCGCGGCAGAAGCGGTTGCATTCGGGCCGGGCGCGCCGGAACACCAGCCACTTTCACCCTGTCCCGCGCCTTGCACGCTCCTCCCGCGTGCTGGCTTCGGTCCGTACCGCGGCGCTCGTCGGCCTCGACGCGGTTCCCGTGTCGGTGGAAGTGGACGTCAGCTTCGGCCTGCCAGGCCTGGTGATGGTCGGGCTGCCCGATGCCGCAGTGCGCGAGAGCCGCGACCGCGTCCGCGCCGCCATCCGCAATTCCGGTTTCGACTTCCCCCAGCGCCGCGTGACCGTGAACCTTGCGCCGGCCGACGTGCGCAAGGTGGGCGCCGCCTTCGATCTCCCGATCGCGCTCGGCGTGCTCGCGGCCACCGGCGTCGTGTTCGAGCGCACGATCCGTGACGCGCTGATCGTCGGCGAGCTGTCGCTGGACGGTTCGATGCAGCCGGCGCGCGGCGTGCTCCCGATTGCCGCGGGCGCACGTCGGGACGGCTGCCGGCGGCTGCTCCTCCCCAGGGCCAACGCGGCGGAAGCCTCGCTGGTCGGCGGCCTCGAGGTGCTGCCGGCCGACACGCTGCAGGACGCGGTCGCCTTGCTGAACGATCCCTCGACGCCGCGGCGATCCCCGGAGCCGGCGCTTCCGTCGCCGCCCGGCGCCGACTCGCCGGACCTTGCCGACGTCCACGGCCAGGTACTCGCGCGCCGGGCGCTGGAGGTGGCCGCGGCGGGAGGGCACAACCTGCTCTTCGTGGGGCCGCCGGGGGCGGGCAAGACCATGCTGGCGCGGAGACTGCCGGGCCTGCTGCCGCCGCTCACCCGGGACGAGGCGCTGGAGGTGACCACGGTGCACTCGGTAGCCGGGCTGCTCCGTCCGGGAATCGGGCTGCTGTCGGAACGGCCCTTCAGGGCGCCGCATCACACGGTGTCCGAGATCGCGCTCGTCGGCGGCGGCTCGATTCCGCGGCCCGGCGAGATCAGCCTGGCGCACCACGGCGTGCTCTTCCTGGACGAGCTGCCGGAGTTCTCCCGCCGCGCCATCGAAGTGCTGCGGCAGCCGATCGAGCACGGCGCCGTCACCATCGCCCGGGCGGCGAGGACGGCGACGTTTCCCGCCCGCTTCATGCTCGTCGCGGCCATGAACCCCTGCCCGTGCGGCCATCTCGGCGATCCGCGCAAGGCGTGCCGGTGCGCCCCCGCCCAGGTGGACCGCTACGCCGCGCGGCTCTCGGGGCCGCTGCGGGACCGCATCGACCTGGTGATTCCCGTCGGCGCCGTCGAAGCCTCCAGCCTCGTCCAGCCGGCGCACGGGGAGCCCTCGGCCGCGGTTCGGGCGCGCGTGAGCGGCGCACGCGGACGCCAGGCGGGCCGCCAGGGGGCCCTTGTCAACGCCCGGCTGGACGGCCGTCGACTGGCGGGCGCCGCCTGCCAGATCCGGCCCGAGTCGAGGCGCTGCGCGGCCGAGGCCGTTGAGCGCCTGCACCTGTCCGCCCGTGCGTTCTACCGGCTCCTGCGAGTGGCGCGCACGGTCGCCGACCTCGCCGGAAGCGACATCGTCGACGTGGGCCATGTCGCCGAAGCGCTCCAGTTCCGGGGGGAGGGCCAATGACCATTGACCATTGACCATTGACGATTGACGATTGACGATTGACGATTGATTGGTTTTCGCTGGTTCTTCGCTCTAGCGGTCTCCCGGGTTCCGGTCGACACGATCGCTGTGATACAGTCCGGAACTTGTGGTCGGCCGCACGCTTGAGCTGGCCCGGAATTCCTGAGTGAACAGGCAGAAGCGTCGTTTCACTATCGTCATCGCCGACCGTCGCACCGGGGTGTACCGGCGGGTTGGCGTCCGGCCGCTGCCGCTTGCCGCGGGCGTGGCCGCGCTGCTCTTCGTGCCGATCCTCATCGGGCTCGGCCTCCGCTGGAGCGCGACGACCCAGATCGAGTACCTGCAGGCCACCGCCGACCGGCTCACGCTGGAGAACCGGAACTTCCGCAGCGCCACCGGCGAGCTGACCACCGAGATCCAGTCGCTGCAGGCGGCCATCGGCCAGCTGGGTGATGCGGCGGCAGTCGACAGCGCCACGGCCAAGGCCATGGATTGGCTGCCCGCCATCGTGAAGTCCCGCGCTACCGGCGGCCCGCGGACGCCGATGACGCTGTTCACGCCCGCCGTCCGGACGCCCGAAGACACGTTCGGCGTGGTCCGGGACCTGCTCTACAGCCTCGAGAGCCGACTGCAGGTGGTCCAGTCGGACGTCGCGCGCCGGCAGGCGCTGGCCTCGGCCACGCCGTCGATCTGGCCCGCGGAGGGCTGGCTGACCGATTCGTTCGGCCGCCGCAAGGATCCGTTCACCGGCGAGCCCGAGTACCACACCGGCCTCGACATCTCGGCCGACAAGGGCGAGCCCGTCTACGCCACGGCGAACGGCACCGTGGAGACCGCGGCCCGTGCGGGGTCCTACGGCAACATGGTCGTGATCAGCCACGGTTTCGGGATCTCGACGCGGTACGCGCATCTCGATCACTTCAACGTGCAGCCGGGCCAGAGCGTGCGCCGCGGCGACGTCATCGGCTTCGCGGGCTCGACCGGGCGCGCCACCGGGGACCACGTGCACTACGAGGTGCTCGTCTACGGCCGGCAGCTCAATCCGCTGCAGTTCCTCATCAACCGCGCCCAGCCTTGAACACGAAGGGCACGAAGGAACACAAAGGGCACAAAGGGCACAAAGGGCACAAAGGGGACGTAGGGCCGAACTTCGTCGGCCACGCTTGTGAACCTGAGAACCCCGAACCCGACCGAGAACCGAGAACCGGGAACCGGGAACCGGGAACCTGCGAACCCTAGAAGATCGCCCGCAGCCACCCCACCACCGCGAGAAACGCCCCGAGAATCGATAGCAGCAGCCACAAACGGAGTGTCTGCCGGTCCGGTGCCGTCGTTGCCATACGTCACTTCCCTTCTTGCGAGCGACCGGCCTACTCCGTCCTTGTCGCGCCGCTGCCGCCTGTCAACTGCTGCTGCTGAAGAGCCGCCGCACCCATCAGCCCACCCATCCCCATGGATTCCACCGCGCTGCTCGGGATGAGCATCAGAGCACCCTTCTCTTTCAGGCCCTCATAGAGCATGTTCATGGCGCGGAGATGCAGCGCAGTCGGATTGTCACGATACGCCTTGGCTGCCTCCTGAAACGAACTGGCGATCTCCATCTCCGCTTCGCCCAGGATGATCCGCGCCCGTTTCTCGCGCGCCGCCTGCGCCTCGCGTGACATCGCGTCCTGCAGCTGCTGCGGAATGACGATGTCGCGCATCTCCACGGCCTGGACGGTGATGCCCCAGGGGGTCGAGCGCGCGTCGATGAGCGCCTGCAGCTCGTGCTCGACCTGTTCGCGGCCGCGAAGCAGGTCGGCGAGCGACGTGCGGCCGATGATGTCGCGCAGCGCCGTCTGCGCGACCCAGCTCACCGCCATCGGATAGTCCTGCACCTCGAGCGCCGCCTTCTCGACGTCGTACACCAGCCAGAACAGCACGGCGTCGACGTTCACGGGCACCGTGTCGGACGTCAGCGTCTGCTCGGCCGCGAAGCTGGTCGTGATCACGCGCTGGTCGATGATCCGCGTCACGGAGTCCACGAACGGCACGACCCAGAACAGGCCGGGGCCGCGCAGCCCGACGAAGCGGCCGAGCCGGAGCACGACGCCGCGCTCCCACTGCCTGGCCACGCGCGGCGACTGCATGAGCACCACGCCGGCGAGGGCCATCACGAGGAGCGGGAGCGGGCTGTTTATCGCCGCCGTCGCGAGCACGCCAGCCGTGACGCAGGCGATCAGGATGAGCACCGCGACCACGTTGAACCGGCCGCCGGCGGCGGCCTCCGACCGGGCGCCACTGATGTGGGGGAACATCTACGTCTCTCCTTCCCGCCCTGGGGCGGTCGAGGAGCGCTCGGCGGCGAGCGCGTCCATCAGGTGGTCGAGGCTGAAGCCGGCCGCGTCGGCCTCGGCAATCACGCGCATCACGAACGCCCGCAGCCGGCGGTCGTGGTCGCGGGGCGGGTGCGCCCGCGCCGGCGTGGCGGTCACGAACGATCCGACGCCGCGCCGCGTCTCGATGACACCGGCGCGTTCCAGCTCCGCGTACACGCGCGCCACGGTGTTGGCGTTGACGCGCAGGTCCACGGCGAGCTGTCGCACGGTCGGCAGCTGGTCGCCGGCGCCCAGCCGGCCGGTGGCGATGGCCGCGCGCACACCCCGGTCGAGCTGGGCGTAGATGGGCGTCGGGTCGCGCGGGTCGATGGAGACAATCGCCACTTGCCCTATTATACTAGTTAATTGGTACAATATCCAGCGCGACGTTGGTTCCTGGTTGATGGGTTCATGCGTTTGACCCACCCCCCGCCGGAGGGTAAAATCGTGGGATATCCGCGCGGCTACGGCCCTCGCCTTACATGCTCGAGACCCTTCTCGCGAAAGTCTTCGGCACGCAGAACGAGCGTGAGCTGAAGAAGATCCGCCCCATCGTCCAGGCCATTTCTGCGCTCGAACCGGCCATCCAGCCGCTGACCGACGCCCAGCTGCGGGACAAGAGCACCGAATTCCGCGCCCGCCTGGCCCAGGGGGCGACGCTCGAGGAACTGCTCCCGGAGGCGTTCGCCGTGGTCCGGGAGGCCGGCCGGCGCGTGCTGAACATGCGGCACTTCGACGTGCAGCTCATCGGCGGTTACGTGCTGCACCAGGGGAAGATCGCCGAGATGAAGACGGGCGAAGGCAAGACGCTCGTCGCCACGCTGCCCGCCTATCTCAACGCGCTCGACGGCAAGGGCGTCCACGTCGTCACGGTCAACGACTACCTGGCCCGCCGCGACTCGGAGTGGATGGGCAAGCTCTACCGCTTCCTCGGTCTGTCGGTGGGGGTCATCCAGCACGAGTTGAACGACCTGGAACGGAAGGTCGCCTACGGCAGCGACATCACGTACGGCACCAACAACGAGTTCGGCTTCGACTACCTCCGCGACAACATGAAGTTCGACATCGGGCACTTCGTGCAGCGCGGCCACAACTTCGCGATCGTGGACGAGGTCGACAGCATCCTGATCGACGAGGCGCGGACGCCGCTCATCATCTCGGGCCCGGCCGAGGAGTCCACGGAGCTCTACTACGAGGTGGACCGGATCGTCCCGCGTCTCAAGCCCGGCGAGGTGACGCGCGGCGACACGAAGGGCGAGGATCGCGACCGTCTCGAGGCCACCGGCGACTACATCGTCGACGAGAAGCACAAGACCGTCACGCTGACCGAGAGCGGCATGGCGCGCTGCGAGGAGATGCTGGCGCACCGGCTGGAGCCGGGCGGGCTGTACGAGCCGGCGAACATGCCCCTGCTCCACCACGTGAACCAGGCCCTGCGGGCCCACACGATCTTCAAGCTCGACGTCGACTACATGATCAAGGACGGCCAGGTCGTGATCGTCGACGAGTTCACGGGCCGCCTGATGCCGGGCCGCCGGTGGAGCGACGGGCTGCACCAGGCCGTCGAGGCGAAAGAGCGGGTGAAGATCGAGCGCGAGAACCAGACGCTCGCGACGATCACCTTCCAGAACTACTTCCGCAAGTACGCGAAGCTCTCCGGCATGACCGGCACGGCCGACACCGAGGCCGAGGAGTTCGCGAAGATCTACAAGCTGGACGTCAACGTCATCCCCACGAACCGGCCGCTGCGGCGCGTCGAGGAGCCGGACACCGTCTACCGGACCGAGCGCGAGAAATACGACGCGATCGTGGGCGACATCGTCGAGAAGCAGGAGCAGGGCCGGCCCACGCTGGTGGGCACCGTGTCGATCGAGAAGTCCGAGAAGCTGTCGTCGATGCTGAAGCGCAAGGGCGTCAAGCACGTGGTGCTGAACGCGAAGTACCACGCGCAGGAAGCCGAGATCGTCGCCCAGGCCGGCCGCAAGGATACCGTGACGATCGCCACGAACATGGCGGGCCGCGGCACCGACATCCTGCTCGGCGGGAACGCCGAGTTCATGGCCCGCCAGCAGGCGCTCTCCGAGGAGGTGGCCGAGAAGCTGCCGAAGGAGCAGGCGCGCTTCGTGGACGACGACGAGTTCGTCTACTTCTTCCACCTGGACAGCTTCTACCGCGTGCCGCGCGGCGACTGGGAGCGGATCTTCGCGCACTTCAGGGCGCTCTGCGAGGCGCAGCACGACGAGGTGGTCGGCGTCGGCGGGCTGCACATCATCGCCACCGAGCGCCACGAGGCGCGGCGCATCGACAACCAGCTGCGCGGCCGTGCCGGCCGCCAGGGCGACCCGGGCTCCTCGCGCTTCTACCTTTCGCTCGAGGACGACCTGATGCGCATCTTCGGGTCCGACCGCATCTCGGGCCTGATGCAGCGCCTCGGCATGGAGGAGGGCGTCCCGATCGAGCACGGCATGGTGACGCGCGCCATCGAGCGCGCGCAGAAGCAGGTCGAGGCGCAGAACTTCTCGGTCAGAAAGCACCTCCTCGAGTACGACGACGTGATGAACAAGCAGCGCGAGAACATCTACGCGCTGCGCCGCGAGCTGCTCGAGGACCGGATCCGGGTGGAGGAGGACGCCGATCCGGTCGACGCCCACGGCTACCTGATCGAGCTCGCCACCGACGTCCTCGACGACATCGTGGACCGGTTCGTCGGCCCCGACGTGGACCCCGAGCAGTGGGACCTGCCGGCCTTCCGCCAGGAGGTGACCCGCCTGTTCGCGCTCGAGGCGAAGGACTACGAGGGCATCGACTTCGACCGCCTGTCGAGCAACGAGATCCACGACGCGTTGTGGAAGCGCATCGAGTCCTCCTACGCAGCGAAGGAACAGCAGATCGGCAGCGAGCTGATGCGGCGCATCGAGCGCGACATCATGCTGCAGATCGTGGACGCGCAGTGGAAGGATCACCTCTACAGCCTGGACCACCTCAAGGAAGGCATCGGCCTGCGCGGGTACGGCCAGCGGGATCCGCTCGTCGAGTACAAGCGCGAGAGCTTCGACCTGTTCCAGGACATGAAGGCCCGCGTGGACGAAGAGATGGTGCGGACGCTCTGGTGGCTCCGTCCGGTCTTCTCCGAGGACGGCACGGCCGGGCCCCGGCGCCCGGCGCCGCGCCGGCAGGCGCCGCTCATCCTGAACGATCCGGGCGCCGCGCTCACGGGGAGCGGTTTCAGCGGCTCGCGCGGATCGGCCGCCGCCGTCGCCGAGCCCCCGCCATCCAACCCGTTCGGCCCGACCCCGAAGCCCTCCCGGGTCGGCGGTGACGACGTCGTGAAGACGGTCAAGCGCGAGGAGCCGAAGGTGGGCCGCAACGACCCCTGTCCGTGCGGCAGCGGCAAGAAGTACAAGAAGTGCCACGGGGCCAACCAGTGATGGGTGACATGGACCTGAAGACCGCGCCGGCCGCGCTCGACCTCGGCACCTCGATTGCCACCGCCCTCACCTTCGACGACGTGCTGCTGGTGCCGCAGCACTCGCAGGTCCTGCCCGGGGAGGTGGACGTCTCGACCCGCTTCACCCGCAACATCCCGCTCAACGTGCCCCTGGTGAGCGCCGCCATGGACACGGTCACCGAGTCGATGCTGGCCATCGCCATGGCCCAGCACGGCGGCATCGGGGTGATCCACAAGAACCTCTCGATCGAGGAACAGGCGACCGAGGTGGATCGGGTGAAGCGGTCCGAGAGCGGGATGATCGTCAACCCGATCACGCTGGCTCCCGAGAACCGGATCTACGAGGCGCAGGACCTCATGAAGAAGTACCGGATCTCGGGCGTGCCGATCACCGAGGACGGCCGGAAGGAAGGCCGGCTGCTCGGCATCCTCACGAACCGCGACCTCCGGTTCGAGACCAACATCAACCGCCCGATCTCCGAAGTGATGACGAAGGAGCCGCTCTTCTCCGTGCCCGTGGGCACGACGCTCGAGGACGCGCGGCAGATCCTGCACAAGCACAAGGTCGAGAAGCTGCTCGTCGTGGACGCGGACTACCGCCTCAAGGGGCTCATCACCGTCAAGGACATCCAGAAGATGGTGAAGTACCCGAGCGCATCGAAGGACTCGCTCGGGCGGCTCCGCGTGGCCGCCGCGGTCGGCATCGCCAAGGACACGCTGGAGCGCGCCGAGGCCCTCGTCGCCGCCCACGTGGACGCTATCGTGATCGATACGGCCCACGGCCACTCGCAGGGCGTGCTCGACATCGTCAAGCGCATCCGCCGGCAGTTCCGCGACGTGGACGTCGTGGCGGGCAACGTGGCGACCGCCGAGGCGACCGACGCGCTCATCGAGCTCGGCGTGGACGCGGTGAAGGTCGGGATCGGCGCCGGGTCGATCTGCACCACGCGCGTGATCGCGGGCGTCGGCGTGCCGATGATCAGCGCCGTGATGGAGTGTGCGCGGGCGGCCGCGGCACACGGCGTGCCGGTGATCGCCGACGGCGGCATCCGCTTCTCCGGCGACATCACGAAGGCCATCGCCGTCGGGGCCAGCTCGACGATGATCGGCAACCTCTTCGCCGGGACCGACGAGAGCCCGGGCGAGATGATCATCTACCAGGGCCGGAGCTTCAAGGAGTACCGCGGCATGGGCTCGATTGGCGCGATGCGCCGCGGCAGCCGCGACCGCTACTTCCAGGACGACTTCGACCTCAACGCCGGCGGCACCGAGAAGCTGGTGCCCGAGGGGATCGAGGGCCGCGTGCAGCACAAGGGCTCGGTCGCGGCGATGGTGCACCAGCTGGTCGGCGGCCTCCGCGCGGGCATGGGCTACTGCGGCGCGCCGACGATCCCCGCGCTCCAGCGGACGCACCGCATGGTCCGCATCACGGCGGCCGGCGTCCGCGAAAGCCACGTCCACGACGTCGCCATCACGAAGGAAGCGCCGAACTACCGGTCGGAATAGACGCCCTCGCGCGTGCGGGCTGACGCCCCGCGCGACATCGGAACGATCTCCTCGGCGACATCCGGTGACACGAGACCCGCAGGACGCGCCGCTGCTCACCCGCTCGGAGTCGGAGACGCTCGAGGCGGCGCGGGCACTGGGCCGGCGCCTCGCGCCAGGAACCACGGTGCTGCTCTTCGGCGATCTCGGCGCCGGGAAAACCGTCTTCGTGCGGGGGCTGGCCGAGGGTCTCGGCCTCGATCCCGAGGCCGTCACCAGCCCCACCTTCACCATCGTCCAGGAGTATCGCGGCGACGGGCGCACGCTGCAGCACGTCGATCTCTACCGGCTCACTCCCGCCGAGGTCGCCGATCTCGGGCTCGAGGACCTGACGGGCCCGACCACGGTGATGGCGATCGAGTGGGCCGAGCGCCTGCCCTTCCCTCCCCCGCCGCCGATCGTCGAGGTGAGGATCGAGCTGATCCCGGAGGGTCGGCGGATCCGCATCTCGTCCCGATCCTGAAGGGGTACGGCGCGCCCGTGGCGCCGATAGCGGATACTCAGAAGCGACATGCTCCTGGCCCTCGCCCTGGCCCTCGTCACCGCGCTGCCGCAGGACGCGTCCCCTACGATCACCGACCAGTGGGTCGGCCTGGTACTCGCGCACCAGCCGGGGGTGCGGGACGCCGCGCTCGTCGGGCTTGGCGGATGGGGCGGCACCTACCTCAAGGCGGCGCTCGATGGGCTGAACCGCTACGAGAAGCAGTTCCAGCCGGCAATCCGTCGTGAGGTGATGAACACGCTGTTTGAGCGCGCCGCCCTGCTCCACCTGGACATGGCGATCCTCGCGCCGCGGCTCGCGGGCAGGTTCATCGGCCTGCCGGGATGGCCTCCGCAACGCGCCATGCGGTCGGCGGACGGCATGTCCCTGGGTGCGAGCACCCTCACCGGCCACTGGCGGTTCGGACGCGTGCTGCTGGACCGCGTGACGCCGACGCCTGCGAATGACGCCGTGGTGCACGGATGGTACGAGGCCGTCGGGGCGCATCTGCTCGCCGATCGCGACTACGCCGACGCGCTGCAGCACTTCGACGACGCCGACCGCTATCACCAGTCGGACGCGGAGATTGACTTTCTCGCCGGCGTGCTGCACGAGATGCTCGCCTCGGCCGCCGTGCAGGAGGTCGTCCAGTCGGCAAAGACGCCCATTCGTTCGGCCCGGCACGAGCTGGAGACGGCGGAGCACTACTTCGAACGCGCGGCCCGTGCCCGGTCCGACGACCTGGAAGTGCAGCTGCACCTCGGGCGCGTGCTGCACCTGCTCGGCCGGGATGCCGAGGCGGAGCCGCTCCTGGCGAGCGCGGCGCAACAGGCGCAGGATCCGGTGCTCCAGTACTACGCCCAGATGGTGCTCGGGTCGACGGAGGAAGCGCTGGGACAGCTGGACGGTGCGCGGGGGCGCTACGAACGGGCGGCCGGGCTGCAACCAACGGCACAGTCGCCGCTGATCGCGCTCAGCCACCTGGCACGGGAGCGCGGCCAGCGCCAGCAGGCGCTGGGGCAGATTCGACGGCTGATGGCCCTGCCCTCCAATCCCGACGACCGCCGCGATCCCTGGCCCGACTACGACAACTATCCCGCCCGAAACAGCGGCGAGCTGCTCGACACCCTGTACGCCGCGTTCAGGCATCGAAGCGCGCCATGAGGGCTGGCGCCTGGCTCGTCGCTGGCGTGGTGACGCTGCTCCCGACCGCTCCACGACAGCAGGTACCGACGTTCAGCGCGAAGACGGATGTCGTGCGCGTCGACGTCCTGGTCACGGACCGCGGACAGCCGGTAGGCGGCCTGACCGCGTCGGACTTCGAGGTATTCGACAACGACGTGCCCCAGCAGGTGGAACTCGTGAGCTTCGAGAACGTCCCGCTGAACGTCGTGTTCGTGCTGGACGAGAGTGCCAGCCTGTCGGGCGGGCGCCTCGACCACCTGCGGACAGCCTGCGAATCGGTGCTCGACGGACTCCATCGGGGTGACCAGAGCGCGCTCGTGACCTTCGGGCACGGCGTGGTGGTCCGAAGCGCGCTGACGCCGGACGCGGGCGTCGTTCGCCGGGCCCTGGCGGAGGCGCATGCCGGCGGCAAGACTCCGCTGATCGACGCGGCCTACACCGCCCTCATCCTCGGCGAATCGGACGCCGGCAGATCGCTCCTGATCCTGTTCAGCGACGGCGTCGACACCGTCAGCTGGCTGACGAGCGACCAGGTGCTGCGGACGGCGGAGCGCTCCGATGCGGTGGTGTACGGCGTGCAGCTGTTCAGGCGGGGATCGTTCCTCAGCGGCCTGAGCCGGGCCACCGGAGGCGAAGTGTTCGCGGTCTCCTCGACCCAGGATCTCGCGTCGGCCTTCACCCGCATCCTCGAACAGTTCCGGCAGCGCTACCTGGTCAGCTACACGCCCGCGAACGTGGCGAGGGGCGGTTGGCACGCGCTTCGTGTCGGAGTGAAGCCAGCGGACGGCCGCTCGTTCACGGTCATGGCGAGGCCGGGATACCTGGGCGGGCAGGAATAGCGAACGGCGCGCTAGCCCGACTTCTCGCGCTTGCGCCGCGCCGTGAGGTCGAGCACCGCGTCGCCGAGGTGCCCCAGCACATCGCTCGGCGTGAGCGCCACTTCCCCTTCGGCGGCCTCGGCCAGATCGCCGGCCAGTCCGTGCAGGTAGACGGCCAGCTTGCAGGCGGCCTCGGCGTCGAGCAGCTGCGCGAGCCACGCGGCGACCATCCCGGTGAGCAGGTCTCCCATCCCGCCGGTCGCCATGCCCGGATTGCCGGTCGGGTTCACGAACACCCGTCCGTCCGGCGTCGCCACGATCGTGCGATGTCCCTTGAGGACGACGTAGAGCTGGTGCGTCTCGGCGAAGCCCTGCGCCACCTGGATCCGGTTCGCCTGCACATCCGCGGTGGTGACGCCGACCAGCCGCGCCAGCTCGCCCGGATGCGGCGTGATGATCACGTCGCGGCCCTCGGGACCGACGAGGAGCTCCGGCGTGTCGGCGAACGCGTTGAGGGCGTCGGCGTCGAGCACGAGCGGCACGCCGGCGCGCTCCAGCAGGCCCCGCACGAAGGCGACGGTACCCGGGGCGCTGCCGAGCCCAGGGCCGACGGCCATGACGTCGGCCTGCCGTGTCAGCACGTGCTCGAGCGCGTCGAAGGCGATGCCGCCGTCGGGGCCCTCGTCGAGCGGCTCGGTCATGTACTCCGGCGCCATGGCCGCGACGATCGGCTGGCAGGATTTCGGCGTCGCGACGGTGACGAGCCCCGCGCCGGACTTGAGGGCGCCCATCGCCGACAGGTGCGCCGCACCGGACTTGCCCCGGCCGCCGGCCACGACCAGGACGTGGCCGTAGTCGCCCTTGTGTGAATCGGCGGGCCGCGGCTCGATCAGCGGGCGCACGAGATCGCGCGTGACGAGCTCCAGGTACGGGCCGTCCACCGCCTCGATGGCGGCCTCGGGAATGCCGATGTCGGCGATCACCACGTCGCCGCAATGCGCCTCGCCCGGCGGCAGCACCAGCGGCAGCTTCGGCGCCCCCAGCGTCACGGTCATCGTCGCGTCGATATGGGGCCCGATGGGCTCGGCGGAGTCGGCCGAGAGGCCCGACGGCAGGTCCACGGCCACCACGGGGAGATCGCTCGCGTTGATGTCCGCGACGATGGTCTCGAGGAGCCCCGCGAGGGGCGTGCTGAGGCCGGTGCCGAAGAGCGCGTCGATCAGCATGTCGCAGCCGCGGATCTCCGAGAAGTGCAGCTCCCAGGCCTGGGAATCGCTGATCTCGACGATGGTATGGCCGAGATGGCCGAGGACCTCGAGGTTGATGCGCGCGTCGCCGCGCACCTGGCCGACGTCGCCGACGAGGAAGGTGGAGACTTCAACGCCCCGCTGCAGCAGCGTCCGCGCGACGACGAAGCCGTCGCCGCCGTTGTTCCCGCGGCCGCAGAGGACGGCCACGTGGAGCTCGGTCACGTCGGCGAACATCGCCTCGACGGCCGCCACGACCTGACGGCCGGCGTTCTCCATCAGGACGATCGAGGGAATGCCGATGTCCTCGGTCGTTCGCCGATCGGCCTCGCGCATCTGCTCGCTGGTGAGGATACGCATCGGGCGGAGTCTAGCATGCGGCGCAGGTTCCGGGGTTCCACGGGTTCAAGAGGTTCTGTGGGTTTGGCGGGTTCCAGGGTTCTGGGTTCTGCGGGTGCTTGTTTCACAGGTTCTGGGTTCCGCGGGTTCTGGTTCGTCCATCGGCAACGCCCTCCTTCCGGGAGTGCTTCCGCAGCCTGGTCCGGGCGCCGACCACGACCACTCGCATCGCCGTGCCATTGACGGACGTGTCGTCGTACTGCCGACATGACACAGTTGTCCCTCGAAGAAGACTCGGCCATCGAACCAATCGGTCGAACCAAACCTGCGGAACCAGACCTGGAACGCGAACCCGCGGAACCCGAACCCGCGGAACCCGACAACCTGTCGCACCCATGGCACCCCTGGAACCCTGGAACCTGCGGTAGCATTCCACCATGGCTGGAGCGGCTTGGGTCAACGGGCGCATCACGCCGGAGGAGCAGGCGGTCGTGCCCGTGCTCGATCACGGGTTCCTGTATGGCGAGGGCGTCTATGAGGTGTGCCGCGGCTATCGCGGGCAGCCGTTCCTGCTCGACCGCCACCTCGAGCGCCTGCGCCGGTCGGCCGCGCTCATCGCGCTCGGCGTGCCGCTGACCGACCAGGAGATCCACCGGCAGATCGACGAGACGATGGCGGCCGCCGCATTGCGTCCGTGGACGCCGGGCGTCCCCGATGCCTACGTCCGGCTGCTGCTGACCCGGGGCGTCGGCGAGCTGACTTACGACCCGGCCGCGTGTCCCGTGCCGACGCTGGTAATCCTGGCACGCCCCTACCAGCCGCCGCCCCGCCGGGTGTACGACGAAGGCGTCGGCATCGCCATCGTCTCGATTCAGCGGAACACGGCGGCAGCCCTGAACCCACTCATCAAGTCGAACAACCTGCTTAACAACGCGCTCGCGATGCAGCGCGCGCTGGTGGCCGGCGGCTTCGAGGCGGTCATGCGCAACGCGCGCGGTGAGCTGGCCGAATGCAGCCAGTCGAATCTGTTCGTCGTCTCGGGCGGCATGGTGAAGACGCCGCCGCTCGAGGCCGGCCTGCTGGCGGGCATCACGCGACACCTCGTGCTGGAGCTGTGCGACGAGGCCGGGATCCCCGCGGCTGAGCCCGCGTTGCACGATCAGGACCTGCTCGGGGCGGACGAGGCGTTCCTCACCAGCAGCACGCGCGAGATCGTGCCGGTGGTCCGCGTGGACGGCCGGACGGTGGGCATCGGCCGTCCAGGGCCCATCACCGCACGCCTCATGCAGGCATTCAGGGCCCGCGTGGACGGGCTCTGTCCAGCTCCGGGTATCTTCTGACGCTGCGCGCGCGCCGTGAGGTAAGGGGCGGCTGACGGAAGCGGCGGCTCCGGGGCCTACGCGTATTCCTCGACCGGCGGGCACACGCACATCAGGTTGCGGTCGCCGTACGGGTTGTCGATGCGGCCCACGGCAGGCCAGACCTTCTTCTCCCGCACCCATGGCAAGGGAAACGCCGCTTCCCTTCTCGAATAGGGATGGCTCCACCCATCGTCTGTCACCATGGCGGCGGTGTGGGGCGCGTTCTTCAGGACGTTGTCCTTCGGGTCGGCCTTGCCCGAGACGACCGCGTCGATCTCGGCGCGGATGGCGATCATCGCCTCGCAGAACCGGTCGAGCTCTTCTCTCGGCTCGCTCTCGGTCGGCTCGATCATCAGCGTGCCCGGCACCGGGAACGAGACGGTCGGCGCGTGGAAGCCGTAGTCCATGAGCCGCTTGGCGACGTCGGTCTCGTCGATGCCCGCGGCCTTGAACTTCCGCAGGTCGAAGATCATCTCGTGCGCGACGCGGCCCGCGTGGTTCGTGTAGAGCACGTCGTAATGCCGCTCGAGCCGTGACTTGAGGTAGTTCGCGTTGAGGATCGCGTATTTCGTCGCGGCGGCCAGGCCTTCGGCGCCGAGCATGCGGATGTAGCCGTACGAGATCAGCAGGATGCTCGCGCTGCCCCACGGCGCGCCGGCGACCGGCGGGATTGCGTGGTCGCCGCCGACCGGCACGAGCGGATGGCCCGGCAGGAACGGCGCCAGGTGCGCGGCCACGCCAATCGGTCCCATGCCGGGTCCGCCGCCGCCGTGCGGGATCGCGAACGTCTTGTGCAGGTTCAGGTGGCAGACGTCGGCGCCAATGGCCGCCGGGCTGGTCAGCCCCACCTGCGCGTTCATGTTCGCGCCGTCCATGTACACCTGGCCGCCGTGCTCGTGGACGATCCGGCAGATGTCGCGGATGGATTCCTCGTACACACCGTGCGTGGACGGATAGGTGACCATCAGCGCGGCCAGGTCGGCCTTGTGCGCCTCGGCCTTCCTCGTCAGGTCGGCCACGTCCACGTAGCCCTGCGGATCGGTCCCGACCACCACGACGCGCATCCCCGCCATGACCGCGCTGGCCGGGTTGGTGCCGTGGGCCGACGCCGGGATCAGCACGACGTTCCTGGCCCCCTGGCCCCGGCTGCGGTGGAAGGCCATGATCACCAGCAGCCCGGCCAGCTCGCCCTCCGCGCCGGAGTTCGGCTGCAGCGACACGGCCGCGAATCCCGTGATCTCCGCCAGGGCGGCTTCGAGCTCGCCGAAGATCTTCGCGTAGCCGGCCGCCTGCTTGGCGGGCGCGAACGGGTGCAGTCGGGAGAACTGCGGCCAGGTGATTGGCAGCATCTCGGCCGCCGCGTTCAGCTTCATCGTGCACGAGCCGAGGGGGATCATCGACGTGTCGAGCCCGACGTCCTTCCGCTCCAGGCTCCGGATGTACCGCATCATCTCGGTCTCGGAGTGATGCCGGTTGAACACGGGGTGCTCGAGGAACGGGCTCGTGCGCGCCAGAGACGACGGCACCGGCCCGGGCTCACCGACCTCCACCGGCCGCACGTCTTTCTCCGCCGCGCGCGCGAACACGCCGACGATGGCGTCGAGGTCGGCCTGGCGGACGGTCTCGTCGAGCGCGATGGTGACGGTGCGGTCGTCCACGAACCGGAAGTTCAGCCGCGAGTCGAGCGCGTCCTCCTCGACCGTCGCGCGCATCACCCCGCCGGCGGCGCTCAGGTCGATGCGGATCGTGTCGAAGAAGACCGTGTTCAGCTGGCGGTAGCCGAGCCGTCCGACCGCCTCCGACAGCGCACAGGCCTGTCGGCGGATTCGCGACGCGATGGCCTTCAGGCCCGCCGGGCCGTGCCACACGGCGTACATCGCCGCCATGTTCGCGAGCAGCGCCTGCGCGGTGCAGATGTTCGATGTCGCCTTCTCGCGGCGGATGTGCTGCTCGCGCGTCTGGAGCGCCATCCGGTACGCGGGCCGGCCGCTGGAATCCACCGACACGCCGATGATGCGCCCCGGCACCTGGCGGACGTACGTCTCGCGCGTCGCGAAGAACGCGGCATGCGGGCCGCCGTAGCCGAGCGGCACGCCGAAGCGCTGCGAGTTGCCGAACACGACGTCGGCGCCGAGCTCGCCGGGCGGCGTGAACAGCGTGAGCGCCAGCAGGTCGGTCGCCACGGCCACGAGCACGCCGGCTTCGTGCGCGCGCGCAATCGTCGGGCCGATCGGATCCACCTGGCCGAACTCGTCCGGATACTGCAGGACGACGCCGAACACGGTGTCGTCGAACCGGAGGTCCCCCGGATCCGCCACCCGCACCGTGAGGCCGAGCGGCTGGGCGCGCGATTCGAGCACCGCGCGCGTCTGCGGCCACGTGCGGGACGACACCAGGAGCGTGCTGCGGCCGGCGGCGCGCTTCGGCTGCACGCGATGCATCAGGGTCATGGCCTCGCCGGCGGCCGTGGGCTCGTCGAGCAGCGACGCGTTGGCGACCTCCATTCCGGTCAGGTCGCGCACCACCGTCTGGAAGTTCAGCAGCGACTCGAGCCGGCCCTGCGCGATCTCGGCCTGGTACGGCGTGTAGGGCGTGTACCAGCCGGGGTTCTCGAGCAGGTTGCGCAGGATGACCGGCGGCGTGATCGTGTCGTAGTACCCCAGGCCGATGAACGACCGCGCGACGGTGTTCTTCCTGGCGATCCCGCTCAGCGCCTGCAGGTAGTCGTGCTCGGGCAGGCCCTCGGGGAGCGCGAGCGGCCCGCTGCGGCGGATGGCCCGCGGGACCACCTCGTCCATCAGCGCGTCGAGGGACGCGGCTCCGACGGTGCGGAGCATGTCGTCCAGGTCGGCGGGGCGCGGCCCGATGTGCCGGCGGGAAAAGGCGTCGAAGCGCTCGGTCATGTCAGGTATGGCGGGCCGTGCGTTCAGGTCAGCAGGCCTTCATAGGCCGAGGCGTCGAGCAGCGCGCCCGCTTCCCCGGGATCGGACAGCTTGATCGCCACCATCCACGCGTCGTGGGGCTGGGTGTTGACCAGCTCGGGCTTGTCTTTGAGCGCGCCGTTCACCTCCACCACCTCGCCCGACACCGGCGCGAAGAGCTCCGAGACGGCCTTCACCGACTCGATGGTCCCGAACGACTGGCCCTGGGCGACCGTCGTGCCCACCTCCGGCAGCTCCACGTAGACGACGTCGCCGAGCTGCTGCTGTGCGAAGTCGGTGATGCCCACCCTGCCGACGTCGCCGGCCAGGCTGATCCACTCGTGGTCCTTGGTGTACTTGAGCGCGTCGGGATACATGCGTCTACTTCCTCGGCCGCTTGTAGAAGGGCAGCGGGACCACGCGGGCCTTCGCGCGGCGGTTGCGGATGTCGATCTCGACCTCGTCGTCGTCTGCGGTGCCGGCCGGCACGTACGCCATGGCGATGGCCTTCTTCAGGAACGGCGTCTGCGTGCCGCTGGTGACCACGCCGGCGGGAACGCCGTCGATGACGACCGGATAGCCGTGCCGGGCGATGGCGCGGTCGATCATCTCGAGGCCGACCAGCCGGCGCGGCACGCCCGCCGCTTTCTGCGCGGCGAGCGTCTCCCGGCCCAGGAAGTCGCCCTTCGTCCACGACACGATCCACTCCAGGTCGGCCTCGAGCGGCGTGGTGGTGTCGTCGATGTCGTTGCCGTAGAGGCGCATGGCCGCCTCGAGGCGCAGGGTGTCTCGTGCGCCGAGGCCGGCCGGGCGGATGTCGGCGGATCTCCCGGCGTCGAGCAGCGCGTCCCAGAGGCGCTCGGCGTACTGCGGCGGCGCGAAGATCTCGTAGCCGTCCTCGCCGGTGTACCCGGTCCGCGAGATCGTGGCCCGGATGCCCGCCACTTCGCCCGTCGCGAACCAGTAGTACTTCATCCCGAGGTCCACGCTCGTGAGCGTCTGCAGGATCCCGCGCGCGGCCGGCCCCTGCAGCGCGACGAGCGCGTAGCGGTTCGACGAGTTCACGGCCACCGCGTCGCCGGCCGGCTTCACCTGCTCGGCAATCCAGCGGAAGTCCTTCGCGATGTTCGAGGCGTTGACGACGAGGAGGAAGTGGCTGTCGGCGAGGCGGTAGACGAGCAGGTCGTCCACGAAGGTGCCGCGCTCGGTCATCAGGCCCGAGGTACTGCGCCTGCCCGACGTTGAGTTTCGACGCGTCATTGGACGTGATGCGCTGGATGGCGGCCAGCGCCTCGCGGCCCGCCACCTCGATCTCGCCCATGTGGCTGACGTCGAACAGGCCGGCGCGGGTCCGGACGGCGAGGTGCTCGTCGGAGATGCCGGAGTACTCGACGGGCATCTCCCAGCCGGCGAACGGCACCATGCGGGCGCCAAGCGCGACATGGCGCGCGTGGAGCGGCGTTTTCTGCAGGGTGGACGAGTCGACCTGGCTCATTTGGGCGCGACGGGGAGTGCCGAATACTCACGGTACTATGTGCGTCCGGAGGGGGTCAAGGCGGAGGAACGCGGGACCTCGAGGGATCTGGGGATCTAGGGATCTAGGGATCTAGGGATCTGGGGATCTGGGGATCTGGGGATCTAGGGATCTGGGGATCTGGGGATCTGGGAGGTGTGAGCTCGTGTGCTACGCTCACCGCGCCGTGCCTCCCATTTGCTGAAAGGCCTCTGGAATGACATTGCGGGCCGCGATTCCCGTTCTCGTGTTCGTGCTCTTCTCGAGCGCTGCTGCCATCCATCCTTCCGCCGGCGCCTCACCCGACAGCGACTCGCGCGTCGCGAGCATCGACGCGCTCGTGCAGCAGTACGTGGACGCCGACCTCTTCACGGGCTCGGTGCTGGTGTCGGAGCACGACGCGGTCCTGTTCAAGAAGGGGTACGGGCTGGCGAATCGCGAGTGGGGCATCCCGAACGGGCCCGACACGAAGTTCCGCCTGGGGTCCATCACCAAGCAGTTCACGGCCACGCTGGTCCTGAAACAGGTGGCGGCCGGGACCCTCAGGCTCGACGGCCATCTCGTCGACTACCTGCCCTACTATCGCAAGGACACCGGGACCCGCGTCACCATCGACCAGCTCCTGCACCACACGTCAGGCATCCCCAGCTACACCGACGACCCGACGTTCTTCCCGAAGGTCTCGCGGGACTACCACCCGGTCGAGGAGTTCGTGAAGACGTACTGCAGCGGCGACCTGCAGTTCGAGCCCGGCACGAAGTTCCGCTACGACAACTCCGGCTATTTCCTGCTCGGGGCCGTGCTCGAGCAGGTGACCGGGCACACGTACGAGGACCAGCTGCGCGCCGAGATCCTCGATCCCCTCGGCATGACGAACACCGGCTACGACCACTTCGATCGGATCCTGCCGAAGCGCGCCGCCGGGTACCAGCACGACCTGGCCGGCGTGATCAACGCGCCGTTCCTGGACATGTCGCTGCCCTTTGCCGCGGGGGCGCTCTACTCCACGGTCGAGGATCTCCACACGTGGGACCAGGCGCTGTACACGGACCGGCTGCTGCCGCCCGCGCTGAAGCAGGCGATGTTCACGCCGGGACTGGAGCACTACGGGTACGGGTGGGTCATCCAGACGCTGGCCAGCGGCGACCCGGACGCCGGCAAGACGATGATCGCGCACGGCGGGGGGATCAACGGCTTCAACACGCTGGAGCAGCGGCTGCCCGATCGGCACCTCCTGGTGGTGCTCTTGAACAACACGCCAGCCGCGAACCTGGACGCCCTGGCCAAGGGCATCCGGACGATCCTCGACGGCGGCACGCCCGATCCGCCGCGACGGCTGCTGCTGAATACCCTCGGGCCCACGATCCTGACACAGGGCGCGGACGCCGCGATCGCCCAGTACCGTGCGCTCAAGCGTGAGGACCGCACCGCATATGTCTTCGACGAGGCGAGCTTGAACAGCCTTGGCTACATGCTCCTCGGTCGGGACCGCACCGCAGACGCCATCGCCGTCTTCTCGCTCAATGCGGAGGAATATCCGAACTCGGGAAACGTGTACGACAGCCTGGCAGAGGCGTACGAGAAAGCCGGTCAGACGGATCGGGCGATCGAGAATTACCGCAGGTCGGTGGCCATCAACCCGAAGAACACGCACGGGCAGGAGCGGCTCGAGGCACTCGCGGGCCGCTAGAGCTGCGCTCGAGTCAGTGCGTCACTATCACTTCGACAAGAAGGACAGCGCGGAGATCGACCGTCTCGTGAGTCACGAGTTCGTGCCACTCATCAAGAAGGCGACGGGCTTCGTCCGGTACTACTGGCTGGATACCGGCGACGGCGAAGGCGCGTCGTTCAGCGTATTCAAGGACAAGGCCGGCGCCGATGAATCCGTGCGTCTGGCGGCCGACTTCGTCGCCGGGCACATGAGCCGATTCATGGTCCAGAAGCCGGAGATCATCGAGGGCCCCATCAAGGCACACGACTGATCCTGCATCCCGGGAAATCGCAGGGCGCCGGAACGACGTTCGCGAGTCCGTTGCGGCGCCCTGCAGTGCGTCAGTGGTTGCCGGTCAGCCGCACTTCGGCAGGCGGCCATACCGAGAGGAACACGTCGTAAACCGTCCGTGGCACCGGCTGGCCCGACGGCCCCGCGAACGTGGCGCTGCCTTTCAGGTGGAAGCGGTTGCCGAACTCATCGCGGCGGCCGCTCTCCTTGTAGCGCGAGTCAACCGACAGGATGCCCGCCTCGGCCAGGCGCACGAGCTCGCCCTCGTCGGTCTGGCCGTTGTGGTTGCGGTCGAACCAGAGGCGCAGCCGGGCGTAGATCGCGTCGCGTGCATCGATGACGCGGTCGGGCATCCCACCGCCGTAGCTGGGCCCTTCAGCCATCAGCAGCGCATCGAAGCCGTTCTCGGTACGCGGCTCGAGCGTATCGGCATAGGCGGGCGTGCGCGATCCAAACAGCTCGGCCCCCGAGTCGATGGCTCCATTTCCATTGCGATCCAGCACCAGCCACGCGTCGTCGCTGTCCGGCTCGGTCCACGCGACGCGTTCATTGGCCGTCCCGTTGTCGTTGAGGTCGAACTCGACGCCCTCGGCGGCGCTCGTCAGACGGAAGCCGTTGCCAGCCGTGTCCACGAGAATGGGGCTGAGCGTGACGCACTGGCAGAAGCCGGGCTTGAACTCGAAGCCGTCGAGGCAGTCGTCGGGGCCAATCTCGCAGACATCGCCACTGCCTGGCGGCGCCACGACCGTGGTGCTGGCGTAGGTGCGGCCCACGTCCGTCCACGAACCGGTGGCGGTGCCGATGAGCCAATGCTTCGCGGTCGAGTGCCACGTCCCGTAGCTGGGCACCGACCGCGTCTGGTTGGCCGCGGCCACGTAGGTGTCGCGCTTGGTCGTGGTGTACGACGGTGACACGCCGTCAACCCAGATCTCGGTCTGCACCTGGAGCGGACAGATGGTGTACGTGCGGCTGGTCACGGCGGTCACATCCACCGATTTCTTGTAGTTCGGCGTCTGGCGCATCGTGTGCGAGACGGCGACCTGCCCGCAGCTGGGGATCTGGGCACGGGCCGGCACCGAGAGCGGCAGGAGCGCGGCGAACACGACCATCGAGCGAGCGGTATTGGGCAAGGGATCCTCCTTTTCGACCTCTCGACCTCCGCTACCCGGGCTCGAGCGCCAGCTACTCCGGCGCTCTCCAGCGCGACAGTCCGTTCCTGGGCACCATCACGGTGATGCTGCTCCGCCCGTCGTTCATCCACGCCGTCAACGCTGCCTGGCCAGTGAGGCTGAGCGAGGCCAGGAGGCGATCCCGGGCCTCCAGCGTGGCGCGGCGATACTTCAGGTTGATCTCCTCTGTCTTGTCGTCCACCAATCGGATCGTCTTTTCGTCGTTCGGGTCCATCGCGGCGTAGGCCGCGCGGAGCGCCTCGATCGCCTTCGCGGCGGCGGCGCCTCGATCCTGTTGGGCCGTGGCTTCGGTCTCGAGCAAGCCGTACTCGCGAGGCGTGAGCGTGGCCTTCAGGTCGCGGTTGAATCCGCTGTCCGTCCCGGCCCACGACGCCAGGTACGGTGAACCCATGCTCCCAGACGAGCCACTCGGGAAGGGCCGACGGCTGCTTCTTCCCGTCGATGGTGACGTAATCGGCCATGCCGGCCGCGGGCGCCTGTGCCTGCACGGCTGGCGTCCCCGACAGCACCGCCACGACGAGGCTGCACGCGATCAGCATGACGATCCTCCTCCCGGCTTCGGAGCGGCCGGAGGCACCGAGGGGCGGCGCGCCAGGGGGCCGGACACGGCGAACCAGGCGGCGTTGACGCGGAGCGCCCACTCCAGTTGCGGGCCGATGCGATCGGCCCCCCACACGCCGACCTTCATGACACGGGCCTCGAGGTCCGCGGACGCCCGGAGCGTTGCGGCCAGCAGACTCGTCAGCGGATCGAACGAGAACCGCTGGGAGCCGGATGGGGCCTGCGCCTCGGCCGCCTGCCGCACGATGAGCTCCCGTGCGAGGCGGCGTACTGCGCCCTCGTCGCCGTCCACTTCGCCGAGCAGCGCGCCGCTCGCGCGCAGCGCGACGAGGTCCGCATCGAGGCTTCGCGCGGCCTCGAGCTCTGCCAGAAGGCGCCGGAACATGCGAGCCACCGGCGCCGCCAGCATCAGCTCGCGTGCGCCGCGCCAGTCCGGGTCGCTGCATTCCTCGCGCGCCAGGACGACCGAACGCGACCCGTACGTCAAGCTGAGCCGGCCCTCGAATGCCGCCAGCGCGAGCCGGTCTCGCGAGTGATCCACCTGGGCATGGAACGACCCGTCCTGGTGCACCACCTGCCGCAACGACACGTCTCCCGCGGTCGCCGACAGCAACAGCGTCCCCTCTATCGTCCTGGACACACTGATGCTGAGGGAGAGGTTGGGACGGACCGTCGTGATCCTCGGCCCTGGCGGGCGCAGCCGGCGCTCGTGTTCCTCCGCGCGGTCGTGCCCTCTATTGGTCAGCATGGACACCCCGCCCATGAGAGCCTGTTCAGCGCTCACGACTGCCTCCCCCCTCCGGATACGTTCTCGGCATCCGGCACCGCGGCATCCGGTGCGGCCTGCCGCGGCCTGTAGCGAAGATGCGCATCCAGCGTGTGATAGCTGATGCCGAGCCGGCGCGCCGCGCGCCGCTTGTTCTGGTCGCACCGGAGCCATACGAGCCTGGCGTAACGGCTCGCCCAGGCACGCAGCGTGTCGTCCCGCACGATTGACGGAATCAGGATGGTTTCGTAGTCACCCCGGAGCGACGGCGGCAGGTTCTCCAGCCGTACCCGCGGCTCCCTCGTGTGACACACGATGCTCTCGATGACGCGCTGGAGCTCGCGGACGTTGCCTGGCCACTGGTAGAGGAGCAACGCATCGGCCGCTTCGGGCGTGAGCTCGAGCGTGCGAGCACCGCGGTATCGGTGGAGGAAGTGACGCGCCAGCTCCAGGACGTCCGGCTGCCGGTTCCGGAGCGGCGGCACCTGCACTTCGACCCCGCTGAGGCGGTAGTACAGGTCAGGCCGGAAGCGCCCGTCGTCCACGAGCTTGCGCAGGCTCTGATTCGTCGCGGCCACGATGCGGATGTCCACGCGGTGCGCGCCGGTAGCGCCCACGCGTTCGACCGCGAGATCCTGGATCGCCCGAAGCAGCTTCGCTTGTGCGGCCGGGGAGAGATCGCCGACCTCATCGAGGAACAGGGTGCCGTCGGCGGCGTGCTCGAACTTGCCGCGGCGTCCCCGCACGCCCGTCGCCGTGCGCTCCTCGATGCCGAAGAGCTCGGCCTCGAGCAGCGTCTCGACGAGCGCCGCGCAGTTCACCGGCACGAATGGGCCCGAATGGCGGGCGCTCAGCGCGTGAATCTGCCGCGCCACCAGCTCCTTGCCGGTGCCGGACTCGCCCTCGATCAAGACGGTGAAGTCGCTGGCAGCCACCCGCTCGATCGTCTGTCGCAGGCGCTGCATCACGGGCGTGGACCCGATCAGTGGCGGAGCGGCCATTGCCCGAGGCGTCGCTCGGGGCGGGTCGGCATGGGACACGGCGCGCAAGGCTTCGATTTCGAGGACGAGCGCCGCGATCTGGCTCGCCAGTGCCAGCACCTGGAGGTCCCAGTCGTCGAACGTGCGCCCGGGACCAGGCACCGCGTCCAGGATCGCGATCCGCCGCGGGTCGCTCGTCGGAATCTCGAACGTCGCGACCTCGTCCCCGCGCTCGGGAGTGATCCGGCTTTCGCCCACCTGCCAGTCGCGGATGGCAATCGCCGCAGCCCCAGGAGCCATCCGACGTATCCCCTCGAGCAGGCGCGTGCGAAGTGCCTCGCCGTCGGTGCGGCTGAGCACCGCCGCCAGGCCCGCGCAGAGCGAGCCGGGGCCGCGGCGTCGTTCGCGACGTCGCCGGGCCATAGCGGGAGCGGTGCCGAGGGACGTGGATTCGGCCTGCATGGGGCTGCCGGCGGTCCGGAGTGGGATGGGCCGGCCTGGTGCCCGGAGAGGATTCAAAGGAAATGCCACGTTTGCTCCTGGCGAAAAGCCGCGTCAATCGGCCCGGACCGGACCGCCCGGTGGGCGGTCGACAGGCATCCGGGTATCAGCTACCCCTCGCGCGGTTCTGGGGCGGTCCACCGCGAGAACCTCATACCCGTCCAGGGCGTCGATGCGGGCCGGCAGCTCCAGGCGAGCCTCGAATGCGAGGGCCGCGCGGTACCGAATCAACCCGCGTTCGACCCGCGCGACGTAGCAGCGGGTCACCCGCGCCCTGGCGGCCATTTCCTGCCCCATCAAGGTCAGCGCCAGCTCGCAGTGGCTTCCCGGACGGAACCGCCAGGGGCCCTCGACCAGTGCGCCGCCGCCGGAGAGATCGACCACGACCACGTCCAGTCCCGGCCGCACTCTCGCCGCCGGCGGCAGCCATCCATCGCGAAAGGGCTGCCGCGAAGTCTTCCGCCGTTCACCGTCCATCGACCGCCCAGGTTCCCGTGCCGGCGCTGCATCGAAGCAGGCGCGTCCGTCCGGTGACGCCAAGGATCACGATTGCGTATGCGATGTCGGTCCGCCCCCGCAGGTATAGCGTGCCGGACGTGGCCGTCCCCGACGGCGCAAACGTGAGCAGGCCCGAGCTTCCGATGCGGACAGCGTTGGCGCCGGGCGGGACGGCCGTACCGTCCACGAGCGGACATCCCGCCAGGAAGCCGAACGTCACGCCAGCGAAGTGGTTGCCGATCGCGTCGGCGGCATCCAGCGCCGGATCGCGGCCTGTGGCAATGTCCGCCGATCGAACGCCATCGCCGTCGCCGTCGCCGTACGTCTGGTAGCGATAGTCGTTGCCATCCGGCGTGAAGCGCAGCGCCACGTTCGCGTATCGGCGCACCGCCTGCACCCTGAGCAGGGCGAGGCGGCTCGCCATGTGAAACGCCGCGCCACGCAGGCGCGTCTCGTCCACCGCCCGGGAGATCGACGGCACCGCAATCGCCCCGACCGTGATGGTGAGGGCAAGAATGATGAGCAGCTCTGTGAGCGACTGGCCACGCACCGACATGCCTCCGGGGCGGGGCGCCGCCTGGCCGCGCCTGCCGGCGCGGCGAAGCGGCGCGCCCGCGCGATTTCAGTGCTTCGGGGCGGTGACCGTAAGGCGGCTCTTCAGCTTCAGAAAGCTCTTCTCGCCGATGCCCTTCACGTTCATCAGGTCCTCGATCTTCTTGAAGCCGCCGTTCTTCTCGCGGTACTCGACGATCCGCTGGGCGACCTTGACGCCGATGCCGGGCAGCGCTTCGAGCTCGGTGGCGCTGGCCGTGTTCAGGTTGACGACGGAGGCGGCCTTCTCGGCGGCGGGCGTCGGAGTGGCCGCGTTCTGCGCGCGGGCGGCGACCGGCATGGCGAGAGCAAGGGCGAACGCGCAGGCAGCAAGGGTGCGAATCATGGACGTCTCTCCTCTGTCTAGGGCGGGGCCGCCCCGGAAGGCGGAGGACTTCCGGAACGGCCCCAGGGGCACACCGCGGCGGGTCGTGAAAGGGGAGGTCAGACCCTCTGTTGACGATCACCGCGGCTGGCGGAGAGTCAGGCAAGCCCGATGCCCGCAAGCGCGATGCCGCGGGCTGTCGATGGAAGTGACAGGCCAGACTGGAGATCTCGAGCCGGCCCTTCGGGACGCGCGGCTCGGCGTCAGATCGATTGGCGGGGATTTGTCGCCGTCAGTTGTCCACGCGGCAGAAGGCGACCACCATTTGCGGAACTGCGGTTGCCGGGAATTGTGGAGGGGCGCCGTGTCTCCGAAAGAATGCTTCGGTCGACAGGTAACGGCAGTTGTCGTGAAAGTTCTTGCCGTGGCGATCTACCGGAACTCCTCGGTGACCGTCACCTCGTCGCCGTTGACGAACAAGCCACAGCCGATCTGCGTGTAGGGTCCTACCATGTTCTGATGATGGCCGCCCCCCGGGCCTTCGTCCCAGAAGCCCTGGAGGCCCGTCTGGACGACATTTTTCACGGTCCTCAACGTTGTGAGCGACCACCACGGGATCTCGTTTTCGGCCAGGCTCACGCCGCTTCCATTCACGCGGAGGTAGTATTGGTGACTCGCGTGCGCCGTGCCGTCGTTCTCGGCGGCCTTTGCGGCGAACTCGTCCAGCCCTTCCGACCGCGACAGAGCACGGAGGCCGACACTGGCGCGAAGCTGGTTGGTCAGGTCCGCACAGAGCTGAAGTTCGGTCGCATACGAGCCGGAGGGGACACTTGTCGGCGCGCCAGCAGAACCGCCGGCGCCTCTCCCGCCGCATGACCACGCGAGGCTGGCCGCCACCAGGACTCCCAGCATGGAGGCCCAGAGCGCCAGCGCCACAGCGCATCCGCGCGAGGTACGGGAGTACACACGGTTGTAGGCCGCCCGCTTCGGGTTGCTCAACCACCCGTAGCCCTTCGGCGTCTTGAATCCAACGGAATGCCGGATCGCGCGCTTCCAGGATGTCCGCGCGGCGATGCGCTTCCGGAGCGACGGCGTTCGCAGCCCGAATTTCACGTCGTGCCCTCGCTGTTGACCACCGGCGCACCCGTCGGAAGCACGATCAGCTAAACCCGTCCCAGCCTATCCGCAGTCGCCTCTGCCTGCGCCTACCGGCCGCCCGGGGCGACGAGCCAGCGGTTGTAGACGTCCGCCACGTCCACGCTGGTTGCCTCGCGGACGATGTCGGGGAACTCCTCGACCCGGAAGCCGCGTCCATGCCGCTCCACCCAGCCTGGCATCGCGCGCAGCACGTCGCGGAGCCGCTTCGCGCCGCCTGTCCGCGCGCGGATCTCCCGATCGAAGTCGGCCGCCATCAGGGCGCCGCGCGCGAAGGTGTTCATGCCGGTGCGAAAGTCCGCCGAGTACAGCACCGACGCCACGCGCGAGAGATCCACGAGCGACATGGCGCGGACGACCGGTGGCGCCTCGTCCACGATCGCGCGGAGCCGGGCCAGGGCGCGCGTGCGCATGGCCGCGCCTTCCTCCGGGGGCATCGCGTCGGCCAGCGCCTCGATGGCCGCGTAGCGGCCGAAGCCCTCGTTGAACCAGATGGTGTCGATGATGGGCGCGATCTCCCAGCGGTGCGGGAAGTAGTGGACACCGTAGGCGTGCTTCGGGACCCACGAGTGCGCCATGTGGTGCGCGTAGTTGAAGAGGTTTACCCGGCGATCCGCGGCCGGTGTGGCGGCGGTGAGCGCACGGTCCACGCCCATGAAGAACGTCCCGCTCTCCAGGTGCTCCATGCTGAAGCCGTACCCGTGGCGCGGCGAGATCGGCTGCAGCAGCTCCTCGTACACCGTGTAGTGGGAGAACGGCGGCGGGCCGAAGTAGGCCGTCACGGCGTCCAGTGCCTGGCGGGCCACGGCGGCCTCGACCTCGAGGTCCTCGTCCGCCTCCGCGTAGACGACCAGGTACAGCGCGGGATCGCCCCGCACCTGCCGGATCCGCGCGCGGGGGCCGAGCACGACCTGCGAGTCGGCCAGCGCGTAGAAGCTCGGCGCCTGCGCGTGGACGACGCCCGGTGCGACAGGCGCGGAAGGCGCGAGCGTGGTGAAGGCCGGCCACCCGTCGGGCGCCTGGATATCCAGCAAGATCGGGAGGTTCTCGGCGCCCTCCACGTACCCGAACACCGAGTAGCCGAGCAGGCCGACGTACCCGTCACGGACCTTCGAGGCGGCCGAGGCGTCGAGGATCTCGCGCTCCATCTCCGCGAGGTCCACCGAGTACTCGACGCGGCCGACGCGCTCGCCCGCCCCGCCCAGGCGCCACCTGGGGCCGTCCTCGCGCTCGACGGCGAGCGGCCGGCCCTCGGCGTCGAAGGTGCGAAGCTGACCCACGTACCGGTCGTACTCCTCCTGCGCGTACCCGCCGGGGATCGCGCGGGGCATCACGAAGACGGCCGGTGCCGGCACCGGATCCGCCAGGGCGACCGCGATCCGGACGTGCGCGTCGCCCGGCCGGAAGTAGCGCACCTGGTACGTGAGACGAGGCTGCGCGCCGGCCGGGATTGCCGGCGCGAGGGCCACGGCGAGGATCAACAGCCGGCTCAGGCGCGGGCAGCTCATCGGCCGATTCTCGTTCAGGACCGCGGCCCGCTCCAGTAGATGATCTTTTGGACTTCCAGAAGATGATCTTCAGGTGTAACCTTCCGCATGCCGCGCCGGGGCAGCGCCTCGCTCGACGCCGACCTCCTCCAGGGCACCCTGGACCTCCTGATCCTCCAGACGGTCGCCCTCGCGCCGGCCCACGGCCACACCATCGCCCACGTCATCGAGCAGCGGTCCGACGAGCTGCTCCAGGTGCAGTACGGCTCGCTCTACCCTGCCCTGCACCGCCTCGAGGACCGCGGCTGGGTCGCCTCGTTCTGGGGCTCCTCGGAGAACAACCGGAAAGCCCGCTACTACCGCCTCACCGCCGCCGGAAGGCGCCAGCTCACGCGCCGCGCGAGCCGCTGGCAGCAGCTCGTCACCGCCGTCAACCGGGTGCTCAGGCCGGAGCCGGAGTAGCCCGTGGGCTGGCGCCGCTTCCTCCGCCGCGACTGGTGGGACGACGAGCGGGCCCGCGAGCTCGAGGCGCACGTCCAGATCGAGACCGACGAGTACGTCGCCAGGGGCCTCTCCCCCGCCGACGCCCGGGCCGCCGCCATCCGCAGGCTCGGCGACCCGGGCCGCATCCGCGAGGAGATCTACGCCATGAACACGATCGGACTGCCGGACTCCCTGTGGCAGGACCTCCGCTACGCGCTCCGCCTCTTCGGCCGCAGTCCCGGCTTCACCGCCATTGCCGTCCTCACCCTGGCCCTGGGCATCGGCGGCGTCACGATCATCTACGGCGTCATCCGGAGCATCCTCCTCGACCCGTTCCCCTACGCCAACCAGCACCGCATGGTGGACGTGGTGGTCGTGGACAGCTCGAACGGCAGGATGCGTGGCGGGCTCTCGGTGCCCGAGTTCCTCGACTACCGCCACCGGAGCACCGCCTTCGAGGCGGTCGTCGGCAAGGACGACACGGCAGTCGTGCTGACCGGCCGGTCGGGCTCCGAGTTCCTCGGCGGCGTCCGCGTCACGTCGAACACGTTTGCCGCGCTGGCCGTGCCACCGCTGCTGGGTCGCGGCCTGATTGACGCCGACGGGGCGCCCGGCGCTCCTCCGGTTGCAGTCCTCAGCTACGACGCGTGGGTCGCGCATTTCGGATCCGATCCGGGGGTCGTGGGCCGGAGCATCACCCTGAACGGCACGGCGCACACGGTCGTCGGCGTCATGCCGCCGAGGTTCACGTGGAACGTCGCCGATGTCTGGCTGCCGCTGCCGCTCGACCCCTCGGCGGCGGGGGCCGACACCCCGAAGATCTGGCTGCAGGCCTGGCTGAAGCCGCACGCCACGATTCAGCAGGCCGAGGCCGAACTGAACGTGATTGCCACCCGTCGGGCCGCCGCCCATCCGGACGAGTACCCCAAACACTTCAGCATCTCCGTCATCCGCGTCATCGATTGGGTGGTCGGGCGCTTCCGCGGGGTCCTGTACGTGCTCTTCGCAGCGGTCGCTCTGTTGCTCGTCATCGCGTGCGCGAACGTCGCCAACATGCTGCTGGCCCGGGCGACCGTGCGCGAGCGCGAGCTGACGATGCGCGCCGCGCTCGGCGCCAGCCGGGGGCGGCTCGTGCGGCAGCTGCTGGTCGAGAGCCTGCTCCTCGCGCTGGCTGGCGGTGCGGTCGGCAGCCTGTTGGCGCTTGCCGGAATCCGGGGCCTGGCGCTCGTCCTGCCGCGCCAGAACGTGGCGTACGAGGTGCAGCTCCGCGTGGACGCGCCGGCCCTCCTGTTCTGCCTCGCCACGGCCGTTGTCACGACGCTCGTCTTCGGGCTGGTGCCGGCGTGGTACGCAGGACGCCGCGACCTCGTGCAGGGCGTCAAGGAAGGTGGTCGCGGATCCGCCGCCGGCGGTCGTCACGCATGGATCCGCAACGGCCTGGTCGTGGGCGAGATCGCGCTGTCGATGGTGCTGCTCCTGGGCGCGGGACTCCTGATGCGCGGGTTCCTGACGATGCTGCGCGTCGATCTCGGGTTCACGCCGTCGAATCTCGTCATCGCGGCAGTCAATCTGCCGTACGACAATACGAGCGGCTTCGAGCCGGCGGGTACGTTCGTGCAGGCGGGCTCCGCTCGGCTTGGCGCGCTGCCCGGCGTCCTGGAAGTGGGCGCGGCGTCCGAGATGCCGATCGGCGGCTGGGGCCAGCACATCGAGCGGCCGGGCCGGGAGGTCCATCCCACCGACCGCGCCAACCTGACGTTCTGCGACGACTCGTACCTCCACGTGATCGGCGTACGCCCAATCCGGGGCCGGTGGCTTTCTGCCAGGGACGTCGCGACCGCGAATCAGGTCGCGGTGGTGAGCCAGTCGCTCGTAGACCGCTACTTCCCCGGTGAAGATCCCCTGGGCCAGCTCGTCAGGCTGCCGGGCCTCGCCTCGTCTTCAGTGTCGGTCGCGGACCCCACGTTCGAGATCGTGGGCGTCGTCGCCGACGTGCGAAGTCCCACGACGAACGAGCCGACGCCCGCCTTGTTCGTGCCGTTCCGTCGCGAGGCGCCGTCCGCCGGCGAGTCGGCGCCCGGCGACACCGGCCGCATCCGCGTGGTCTTTCTTGCGGCGCGGACCGCGGGCGATCCGCTCCGTTTCGTCGATCTCGTCAGACGGACGCTCAAGTCGGTGGACGCACGCGCCATCGTCATCGACGTCGTGACCATGGACAGCCGGATGGCGCAGCGCTACGCGCAGCCGCGCTTTCTCGTGATCGTGCTCGGCGCGTTCGCCGTCACCGGCCTGCTGCTGGTGGCGGCCGGCCTTTACGGCCTGCTCGCCTACGTGGTGTCACGACGGACGGGGGAGATTGCCGTCCGCATGGCGCTCGGAGCCGAGCGCTCGGACATCCTGCGGAGCGTGCTGGCGTCGGGCGCGTGGCTGCTCGCAATCGGGCCCATCCTCGGCGCCGTCGCGAGCCTCGGGACGAACCGGCTGCTCACGGATTGGATCTGGCAGCAGTCGCCGTTCGACCCGCTGCATGATGGCGGCGACGGTGGCCGTGATTGGCGGCGTCGGCCTCGTCGCGTGCGCCGTCCCGGCGCTGCGCGCGGCGCGCGTGGAGCCGATGCAGGCGCTCAGGCACGAGTAGGCGGCGGCAGTGGCGAGCCTCGACTTGTGAGCGTCATCGTCAATTCCCAACGCCCAACTCCCAACTCCCACGCTGCCCCAAATCGTTCAGCAGGCCCGTTCCTTGGGAGTTGGAAGTTGGAGGTTGGGAGTTCATTTTTTCGCCTTACATCCGCTCCCGCCTGGCCAGCAGCGCTTCGATCGCGTCGGCGAGGTGCTCCTCGGCGATGTGGTGATCCCCTCGCTCGACCCGCAGCTGGTGCGCTTTCATCAGCACGTCAGCGGCGCGGAAGCCGTCGGGGGTCTCGAACTTGTAGCAGGCCAGCTCCACCTTCAGGCCGTTCGGATCCTGCAGGTAGATCGAGTCCATGAAGCCGCGGTCCCGCTGGATGAACTCGATCCCGTGCTCCGTCAGGCGCGCCGGCGCCTGCTGAAACGTGGCGCGCGACACGTTGAACGCGAGGTGCTCCACGCAGCCCACCTCGCGCGGCGCGGGGCGGCGTGCGTCCTCGCGCGCCTCATTGGTGAAGACGGTGAGCAGGCGCCCGTCGCCGGGGTCGAAATACAGGTGGTTCTCGTCGGGCTTACCCAGGTTCGGCTGCTCGAAGATGAACGGCATCCCGAGCACGTCCTGCCAGAACGCGATGGCGCTGGCCTTCGTCGATCCGACGATGGTGATGTGGTGGGCGCCCTGGACCTGGATCTTCTTCACGGGAGCGGCTCCTGTTGCCGGGGCTGAGGCCCGGCTGGTGTCGGGCAGGGCTGAAGCCCTGCGCTACATGTGTCGGGCAGGCCTGAAGGCCTGCGCTACATGTGTCGGGCAGGGCTGAAGGCCTGCGCTACATGTGTCGGGCAGGGCTGAAGGCCTGCGCTACATGTGTCGGGCAGACCTGAAGGTCTGCGCTACATGTGTCCGTCAGGCAAAACCGGGCGGGCGCTCGGCGGCGACGCCCGATGCACGTTCCAGCGCCAGGCCCACGCGCGCGATGGTGCCCTCGTCGAACAGCCGGCCGATCAGCGTCACGCCGTGCGGCACGCGGCGCGGCGGCGAGAACGTGGGCAACGGGTGCGCCGGATCGGGCGCCCAGTCGCTGCGTGCCTCGGACACCTCGACGAACCCGGTCCGCAGCGTCAGCGAGGGATGCCCGGTCTGGTTCGAGATCGTCAGCATCTCGTCGCGCAGCGACGGCACGAGCAGCAGGTCCACCTCCGAGAAGACGCGCGCCATCTCGCGGGCCACCATCCGGCGCATGCGATCCGCCTGCACGAAGTCCACCGCCGACAGGAACCGCGCCTCGCGGAACAGGTTGGGCCAGGCGTCCGGCACCTGCACGGTCATCTGTGCGTCGCGCCCGCCGAGCGTCAGGTCCTCGAACGCCGCCGCGCCCTCCGCAAACAGGATGAGATTCAATGCCCCGTAGGGCCAGTCCGGAATCGAGACCTCCGTCGCCCTGAGGCCCAGCGTTTCCAGCGTCGCCAGCGCCGCCCGGTCCACATCGGTCGCCGGGCTCTCCTGCATCCACTTCGGGAAGTAGCCGACCCGCAGGCCCGTCACTGGCTGCCGGGGATCGAACTCGAGCGCGCTCGGCACGCTCGCCACATCTTGCGCGTCAGCGCCTGAAATCGCGCGCAGCACGAGCATCGCGTCCTCCACGCCGCGCGTCATCGGGCCGAGCTTGTCGAGCGTCCAGCAGAGCGTCATCGCGCCGGTGCGCGGCACGCGACCGTAGGTCGGTCTCAGCCCGGTCAGCCCGCAGCGCATGCTGGGCGAGATGATGCTGCCGCCGGTCTCGCTGCCGATCGAGAACGCCACCAGCCCCGCCGCGGTCGCCGCGCCCGGCCCCGCGCTCGATCCCGATGCCCCCTCCTCCAGCAGCCACGGATTCATCGTCTGGCCGCCGAACCAGATGTCGTTCAGCGCCAGCGCCCCGAGACTGAGCTTGGCGACCAGGACGGCGCCGGCGTCGTACAGCCGCTGGACCACGACGGCGTCGGCGGCAGGCACCCGTTCCTTGAACGGCGCCGCGCCCCAGGTCGTCCGGACGCCGGCGGTGTCGAGCAGGTCCTTGACGCCGCACGGGATGCCGTGGAGCGGCCCGCGATACTTCCCCGCTGCGATCTCGGCATCTGCGGCCTGTGCCCGTGCCAGCGCCTGATCACGCATGAGCGTGATGACGCAGCGGAGCTTCGGATCGAACCGCTCGATGCGATCCAGGTAGATCCGCGTGAGACGGTCCGACGTCAGCGCCCGCCGCTCGACCCAGCGCGACAGCGCGGTCACCGGTGCAAACGCAATCGCATCGTCGGTGGACGGCAGCGGGCCGGGATCGGCTGAGGAGCGCACGAACCCGTCGCGCGCGGCGACCGGAGTCACCTCGGGGATCGCCGGATTCCACCTGGTCGCCGGGGCGATCGTGGGCTCGATGGCGACCGTTCGCGGCCCCGTGCGCCGCTCGAGCATGGCCGCCATGGATCGCCGCCACGTGGCAGCCGCCATCTCGCGATCGGCAGGGCGCATCGAGATCCGCACCAGCTTCTCGGCCTCTGCAAAGCTGGTGGCGGTCACCTCCGGCCCGACCTCGGGCAGCGTGCCGAACGTCGGCGGTGCGCCGGGCGTCGTGCCGGAGGGTGTGCCAGCGGCAGCCGTCCCCGACGCGGCGGGCGCCCGATCGCGGCATCCCGCGGTCGCCGCCAGCAGGCCCATGGGCGCGGTGATCAGGAACTGCCTGCGTGTGTTCATGAGCGCTTCGATCCTCGCGTCCCTGCAACGGGCGCGCGGGCCTTGCCGAACACTTCGCGGAGATCGAACGGGGCTGCAATGGCGCACATCGACCCGTCGCGAACGGTGGCGGTCGTGAACGTCCTGGAAGGCATCACGCTACTCCGTGGAGGCCTGGCGCGCCCCGGTGACGGGCTCGAGCGACTTCCGGAAATTGCACACGCGCGAGGTCTCCTGGAATCCCAGCGCACGGTGCGCCAGGAGGGCGCCTACGTTGTCGATCAGGGTATCCGATCCGAACTCCCGGCATCCCTGGCCGACAGCCCACCGCTCGGCCGCGGCCACGAGCGCGGCGCCGACGCCGCGCCTGCGGACGTGCGGCGCCACGTACCACCCCTCCAGATAGCCGACCCGGTCGGTCTCGCAGTCGTCCACGATGTTGCGGATCGAGAGCTCCGCGAAGCCCACGCCGGCCCCCCGATCGTCCAGGGCCATCAGGACCTCGCGGGGCTCGTGGCGCTTACCGTCGAAGAACGCGCGGATTGCCTGCCGGTGTTCGCCGGGCACGTCCTCGGGCCAGAGGGCCATCCGCATGCGCAGCCACGCCTCGGCATCGTCGCCGCTCACAGGCCGGACGTGAACGTGGAGGCGTGTCACGGCGGCTCTCTCTATTTCGCGCCGTTGGAGGCGCGGACGATGTGCGCGGGCGACGCGAACTCGACCAGGCCCTGCGACGTGACGAACGGGGCGAGCGCGGCTTCCGCCTCGTCCAGAACCGTCCGGATCAGCGGCTCCGGCAGGACGACGCCCATCAGTGGCAGCCAGCCGCGCAGGTCCGCCTCGACCAGGGTACGAACGCCCGGAAACCGGCCGAGGCCGACCACGGTCCGCACGGCCGCGTCCGCGAAGCCCGCCCGGACGACGAGCGACAGCACGTCCTCGGGATTGCCGAGCACGAAGGGTGCACGTAAAGCGTTGGCGGCCGCCGATCCCGCCAGACGATCCAGCAGTTCCACCTCGGCGGCGTACGCCGGCGTGTCATCAAGCGACGCCCAGACCGCGATCGCGAGGCGGCCGCCCGGCCTCAGGACGCGGCGCATCTCGCGCAACGCCTGGATGCGGTCCCGGAAGAACATGAGGCCGAACTGGCTGACGACCTTGTCGAACGCACCGGCGTCGAACGGGAGATCCTCGGCCGGTCCGTGGTGGAAGGTCACCTCCGGCGCCAGACGAGAGGCCAGGGCCAGCATCCCGGGCGCGAGATCGATGCCCGACACGGAACCGGACGGCCCGACGACCTTTGCGGCGGCCCGCGCCAGCACACCCGTGCCGCAGGCGACGTCCAGCACGCGGTCACCCGGAGCGATCGCTGCGGCCTCGACCAGGCGCGGGCACCACTCCATGAAGAGCGCGGGGACGAAGAGGTCCTCGTACGCGCGCGCCGCGGCGTCGGCGGCGGGGTCCGGCTGCGGCATGGGCTTCATCGATGTGGGCAATCCTACCCCGCCGGCCGACACCGAGCCACACCACGGAACGGGGACGCCGGCATGCCGTCAGGCAGAGCGCGGGATTCAGTGGCTGCCGGCGTGGTCGGCGCCGTTGTAGAAGAACGTGACCGTGAAGAACGCGTACTCGCTCGGGTACTTCGGCGGGAGGGGATCGGCGGGATCCGTCATCTTGAGTGCGGACGTGGCGTACGTGTTGAACGATTCGACGCGGGCGCGCCGGAGCAGGGCGATGTCGCTGATCGCGCCGTTCTTGGCGACCTTGAACGTCACCACGACCTGGCCCGATTGCATGAGCTGGTCGGTGGGGACCTTCCAGTTGTGGCGGACGGCCGCGATGAATCGCTTGACCCAGGGCCGGAACTCGACGCCCTTGGTATCGAACTTCAGGGTGGCGCGCCGCGCCGTCGATGGCGGCTGCGCCCAGGCGGTACTGGCCGCGCACGCGCCGGCCAGCAGCACGATCAGGGCGATGCGAGTGAGGGCGCCACGAGTGGGCCGGTCGGCGTCAATCACGGATGGGCCGCGACGCCACGGGGAGCGGACGCGCCACGCGAGAAAGATAGTAGCAGCCACCGGCGGGCGGGTCGAGCTGAGCGGCGTCACGGTTGAGCTTTGTCCCTTTCGCTTTGCGAACGCCCGTGCTATTTAGTGGACTGCTCTTACGTCACTCAACCTCATTCCATGGACCAGTCAGCCTCACGGGACGCTCCCCGCGACACGCTCGTCGTCCCGTCCGGCCAGTCGATCGAGCCTCCACCAACCGGCCCCGCCGCCACTGTCCGTCCGCTGTCGGCGACCGTCCTCGTCCACGGGTCGCTGCTCGTCCTTTTCAGCTACGTCTTTCTCTCCAACGCCTGGTTGGGCGACGACGCATTCGTGTCGTTCAGGAGCGCGTGGAACCTCGTCCACGGCTACGGGCTGACATTCAACCCGGACGAGCGCGTCCAGGCCTTCACCAACCCGCTCTGGACGCTGGTCATCGCCGGCGCACACGCGGTGAGCGGCGAGTTCTTCGTCACCGCCCTCGTGCTCTCGTTCGTGTGCTGCCTCGCGGCGGGCATTCAACTGGTCAGGCATCATCGAAGCCTCGGGGCGACTGCAGTGCTGGTCGGCTGGCTGATCACCTCGAAGGCGCTGGTGGACTACACGTCGTCGGGTCTCGAGTATCCGCTGAGCTTCCTGCTGCTGGCGATCTTCTACGGGTGGTACCTGGACCGGGTTTCGACGGACGCGCCCACGCGGCGCGACCTCGGTGTGGCAGCACTGCTCGGCTCGCTGGCCTTCCTCACGCGTCCCGATACCGTCCTCCTGTACGCGATCCCGACTACCGCCCTGCTGCTGCGCGGCACTCGCGCGCGCGTGCGCTGGGTGGTCCCGGTCGCGGCAGGCCTGGCACCAGCGGTCGCATGGCTCGCGTTCGCGACCTTCTACTACGGGTTCCCGCTGCCCAACACCTACTTCGCGAAGGTGGCCACGGGCATTCCGGGCTGGCTGGAGCGCGAGCAGGGCCTCGCCTACCTGGCCAACAGCCTTCGATACGATCCGGTGACCCTCTGCACCGTGGCGCTGACGCTGTTCGTGGGAATCCGCGCGCGCGGCGCCGTGCTCGTCGCCGCGCTGTCGGCAGCGCTCTACGTCGCCTACACGGTCTGGGTCGGGGGTGACTTCATGGGCGGACGGTTCTTCGCGATGCCGTTCCTGGTGGCGGTGGCCGCGCTCGTGCCGATCTTGCCGCGGGCCGCGCTGCCCTGGGCGGGCGGGGCGCTGGTGCTCTACACGCTGCTCGTGCCCACCGTGCCGCTCAGGGTCGCGCCCGACTACGCCGGCGCCTGGCCATGGAGGGTCTCGAACGGCGTCAAGGACGAGCACGGCCTGTCGCAGCAGAGCAGCAACGTGCTGGGCTACAGCCCGATGCACCCGATGCTCCAGACGCCGTTCGCGCAGGACGGCATGAGCTTCCGCGCCGGCGACACGCACGCCGCGGTCTACTGCTGCATCGGCCTTTATGGCTTCAATGCCGGCCCGAACCGTCACGTCATCGATCCCAACGCCCTCTCCGATCCGCTCCTCGCGCGCCTTCCGGCATCGCCGCGCGTCTACTTCGACTTCTACGCCAGCCATTACTTCCGCGACCTGCCGGACGGGTACGAGGCCTCCGTCGAGCAGAACGCGAATCTGCTCACGGACCCGTTCCTGCACCGGTACTGACGATCGCCTGCGCCGGGTGACGCGCGGTCCGCTGCTGAGCGCGGGGCGCCTCGCCGACATCTGGGCGCTGAACGTGGGCGCCGACCGGCGGCTGCCGCGGCGGTACGGCGCGCAGCAGCCGATCGCCCTGTCGATCCGGGCCGTGCACGACCGCTTTCTGACCGACGTCGGGGATCGCGACGAGAGCGCCGGACGCGTGCGCTCGAAGGCGATGGCCGGTTATCTGGAATACGGTCCCGGCATCCCCGTGCCGCGCGGGGTGTACCGCGCGCGCTGGATCGGGCGGGCCGTCGGGCCCGTCGGCGCGCCGCTCGGCTACGTCGAAGCCTGGGACGGCGACCGGCGAATCGACCGCAAGGCGATCTCGGTCCCGTCGGAGACACCGAATCACCTGCTGGCGTGGCTCGACTTCACCGTGCTGCATCCCGTCCACCACCTCGACTACCGGCTCTGGGTCCGCGCCGACGCCGACGTGTCGCTCGAACGAGTGGAGCTCTACTCCGAGGATGCCGTGCCAACGGATCGCTGAGCGCCGCCTGCCGTGGGAGATGGTCTACCATGAGGGGATGCGGTCCTGGCTGACAGTGTTCGGGACGCTCCTCGCCCGGCTCCGGCTGGCCGTGCGGCTCGTCCGCGACCCGGCCGTGTCCGGCGGCCCGAAGCTGCTTCCGCTGCTCGCGCTCTGCTATCTGGTCTTCCCGCTGGACTTCGTGCCCGACCTGCTCCCCGTCCTCGGCCAGATGGACGACCTCGGTGTCATCCTGATTGCGCTCGAGGCGTTCCTCCACGTCTGTCCGCCGGCGGTGGTCCAGTATCACCAGGCCGCCATTGCCCAGGGGCGCACCTACGAACCCATGCCTCGCGCGGACGCGCCCGGCCCGGTCATCGACGCCGAGTTCCGGCGCGACGACGACCGCGCCTGAGCCGTCGCTTCCCCGGGCCAGCGCGGCCATCCGCTCGATCTCGGCGTCGCCGTCCGCCCAGATCCGGAGCGCCTCGTGCCCGTCGGGCCGCGTGCGCGAAGGCAGTGCGCATGAAGCGCGGCGAGTGTACCACGCAGGAATCGTGTCTGCCGCTGTACGTGCGAGGACCGAGCTCGACAGTACCTTGACCGTGCGTCAGGCTGCTGTCAGGCTAGTGCCCCTGAGTTGGCTGCGCCAGGGCGCCGCCAGGAGGCATGCATGCGCGTCGGCGTCACGTCCGTGTCCTCACTCGTCGCCGTGGCCGCGGCGGCGATCCTGCTCGTGGGCGACCCGGCTCTGCCCCACGCCCAGACCGTCGCCCCGATGAACGCCAAGCAGGTGCTGGCGGCCGGCGGCGCCGTGCCGGCCAACGCAGTCGCGGAGTTCCAGGCGCTCCAGCAGGCACGAGTGCTCGTCCCGCGTGCCAGGTTCGCGACGGGCCGGGTCGTCGTCAAGATGGCCGAGGGCGCCAGCGAGGCCTCGCTGCTCTCGGCGGCCAGCCGGGCTGGCGCGTCAGCGGTGACCCACCCCGCCTACGCGGACTTCTCGGTGGTCCACCTGTCGTCGGGCCAGGACGTCGAGGCCGCGGCCGCGGCCATGGCAACCGCACCGGGCGTCGTGTACGCCGAGCCCGACGCGATCGTCAGGCTGCTCTACGTGCCGAACGACCCGCTCTACAAGTACCAGTGGAACCTCCAGAAGCTGGACATGGAACGCACCTGGGACATCAATCCCGGCGCGGCCAGCTCGCTGACGGTGGCCATCGTGGACAGCGGCGTCGCGTACCTGGACCAGGGATTGTTCCGGCAGGCGCCCGACCTGGCCGGCGTGAACTTCGTGAGCCCTCACGACTTCATCTGGGACGACGATCAGCCGTTCGACCTCGACGGCCACGGGACGCACGTCACCGGCACGGTCGCCGAGCGCACGGGCAACGACACCGGCGTGGCCGGCATGGCCTACAACGTCAGCATCATGCCCGTGAAAGTCGCGTCGACCGAGTGGGACGAGATCCTCGGCGCCCCCAACGTGGGCACCGAGACCATCGTCGCCGAGGGGATCCGGTACGCCGCCGACAACGGGGCGAAAGTCATCAACCTGAGCCTGGGGTTCGACAGCCCGGTGACCGCCGTCCGGGACGCGATCACCTACGCGATCGGCAAGGGAGCCGTCGTGACCGTGGCCGCGGGCAACAGCGGTGAACAGGGCAACACGCCCTCGTACCCGGCGGCGTACGCGTCGGACATCGAGGGGCTGATCGCGGTGGCGGCGCTCGATCTGAACCTGAACAGGGCCTACTACTCGAACAGCAACGACTACGTCGAAGTGGCCGCCCCAGGCGGCGACCTCCGGGCCGACCTCAACAACGACGACTACGCCGACGGGGTGCTGCAGCAGACACTGGACCCGGATGTGGTGGACATGGGCGTCTTCAACCAGTTCGCCTACATCTTCGCGTCTGGCACGTCGATGGCGACGCCGCACGTGACGGGGCTCGCGGCGCTCCTCATGACGCAGGGCGTCACGACACCGGTTGCCGTCGAGAAGGTCATCGAGCGGTTTGCCACCGATACCGGCGCTCCCGGTCGCGACAACGACACCGGCTTCGGCGTCATCAATCCCCGCGCCACCATCCGCGGCCTCGGGCTGAGCAATTAATGGAGTGCCGGTGGCACCCACAGGACGGCCGCTCCGTTGTCGCGGCCGACAACTTTTCGTCGACACCTATGGCTCATCGCACCGTTCTCGTCCTCCTGCTCGTCGCCGGCCTGCTCGGACCGGCCGGCAGCGCTGCCGCCCAGGTCGCGACCGTCCAGGCCGGCGCCACGGCTGTCAAACCCAGCACGGTCGAGACGACCCGCGACAAGGTGCTGGTGTGGCGCAGGAGCCCGAGCGCCATCCTCTGCACGCTGCCGGCGGGCGTCCGCCTGGAGGCCATCGCGCGCGACGGCCAGTGGTATCGCGTGCGCGTGCCCGAGAAATACGCCGGGCCCGGCGGCGCGGAAGGCTACGTCTACGCGGCCCACGTCAAGCTGGTGGACGGGCCGCCGCCGCCCGACCGGCCGCTCACGCCGCCCCCACCTGGCGCCATGGCCGCGGGGGCAGCTCGTTCAGCGCCGCTGGTACCCACGCCCGCTTTCGGCGTCCGCGGGTACGGGGTGGGCGCCTACGAGTGGTTCCTGGCCAAGGACAGTTTCAAGGCCACGCTCGACGCCAACGGCGGCTTCTTCTACGGCGGCGGCGGGCAGGTCATCTTCCACCACATCTTCGTGGACGTGTCGTTCGAGCGCTTCAAGAAGACGGGCGAGCGCGCGATTCTCGTGGACGGCGACGTGTTCCGGCTGGGGATCGCCGACACGATCACGATGGAGCCGTTCCAGGTCGTCGGCGGCTATCGCTTCCGCACCAAGCAGGGCACGACGCCCTACATCGGCGGCGGTGTCGGATCGCTGCACTTCACCGAGGTCTCGGATCACGCGGGCCCGGGCGAGAACACCGACGAGCGCTTCACGAGCTACCACGTGGTCGGCGGCGTCGAGTACGCGGCGACACGCTGGCTGTTCCTGACGACGGAGTTCCGGTTCGCGTCGGTGCCGAACGCGCTCGGCGCGCCGGGGATTGCCGCGGACTACGGCGAGAAGAACCTGGGCGGGTTCGGGATCGCGGTGAAGGTGGGCGTCGGGAAGTAGTGGGAGGTGCGGAGTGCGGCGGATTCTCCTTCTTCTCGTCCTCTGTTCCGGGGCGGTAGCTTACGGCCACACCCCGGCCCTGGAACGCCAGGCAGCATCGGCTGCCTTCGCCCCTTCGACGATCCTCGAATACCATCTCCCGCCCGACAAGCTGGCCAAGGCGCGCGCGCTCTACATTCAGACCACGACCTTGACGTTCGTCGGCGCCGGGTACGATTTCCTCGTCCTGATCGCATTGCTCTCTTTCGCGGTGGTCGCCCGTTTCCGCACCGTCGCCGAAGCCGCCACCAGGCGCAGATGGCTCCAGGGGCTCATCGTGCTCCCGCTCTTCTTCGTGGCGACCACCGTTCTCGACCTTCCGCTCGACATCTACCGGCAGCACGTACGTCGCGCCTACGGGCTCTCGGTACAGACCTGGGGCTCGTGGACGGGGGACTGGCTGAAGAGCCTTTCCCTGACCGTGATTCTCGGGACGATCCTGCTGCTGCTGCTGTATGCGGTGATTCGGCGCAGCCCGCGGCGCTGGTGGGTCTATGGCTGGCTGCTCTGCGTCCCGGTGGTCGTCCTCGTGCTCTTCATCGCGCCGGTTCTCATCGAGCCGCTGTTCTTCACGTTTTCCCCGCTCGACCAGCAGAATCCCGCGCTGGTGACCCAGATCGAGCGCGTGACGAGGCGAGGCGGACTCGACATTCCGCGGAGCCGGATGTATTCGATGAACGCCAGCTCGAAGTACACCGGCGACAACGCCTACGTGAGCGGATTCGGGGCCAGCAAGCGCGTCGTCGTGTGGGACACCACGCAGACGCACATGACGAACCCCGAGATCATGTTCGTCTACGGACATGAGATGGGGCACTACGTCCTCCACCACATCCCGAAGCTCATCGCCTATTCTCTCGCGCTCGCGCTCGCCTTTCTGTACCTCGCCTATCTGAGCTCCGGCTGGATGCTCCGACGCTGGGGCGCCCGGTGGCAGATTCGCGACATGGGCGACTGGGCATCCGTCCCCCTGCTGGCCCTGCTCGTCGGCGGCTTCTCGTTCGTTTCCACGCCCATCGAGAGCGGTTTCGGTCGGTACGTCGAGCACCAGGCCGACATCTACGGCCTGGAAGTGATTCACGGACTCGTGCCCGACTCCAAGATGGTGGCTGCCCAGACGTTTCAGATTCTTGGGGAGAACTGGCTGGAGTATCCGGACTTCAGCGACTTCTTCGAGTGGTGGGGGCAGAACCATCCGACGACCCGGAAGCGCATGCGCTTCGCGCAGCAATACGATCCCTGGGCAGAAGGAAAGCCGCCGCGGTTCGTCCCGGCGCTGCCAGCGCCGTGAGTCGCGGCGTCACGCCGCAGCCCCGGGTTACGGGATCGGCGTGAAGGTGGGCGTCGGGAAATAGGACGGGTCCACGGGCTTCGCCGGTTCACGGGTGCTCAGGTTCACGGGTGCGGCACATGCTGCTGCTCGTGCTCGGCGGCGTCGTTCTCGGAATCCCTGCCGCCCTGGCGGGATCGGCCGTTCTACAATCGCTGATGTTCGGGCTGTCTGTGACTGATCACATGACGCTCGCGCTTGCGGTCGGGGTCGTGGTGATCGTGGGGGCCGCGGCATCGGCGGCACCGGCCGTCCGGGCCAGCCGTGTCGATCCGGTGCAGTCGCTGAGGGCGGAGTGATTCGGCGTCTTCACGAACGCCGATACCACTCCACCGTCCGCCGCAGGCCTTCCTCGAGATCCACGCCCGGCTCGTAGTGCAGCAGCGTGCGGGCCTTGTCGATGTCGGCCCGCGAGTGGCGGACGTCCCCGGCGCGCGCGTCCACGTGGACGGCCGGCGTCGAGACGCCGGTGATCCGGCCGAGCGTGTCGGCGAGCTCGTTGATCGAGATCTCGCGCCCGGTGGCCACGTTGATCACCTCGCCCGCCACGCCCGGCGCGGTCGCCGCCTTCAGCACGCCATCCACGATGTTGCCGACGTAGGTGAAATCCCGGGTCTGGCTGCCGTCGCCGGTGATCGTGGCGGGCCGCCCGGCGAGCATCGCGGTAATGAAGAGCGCGATGACTCCGGAGTAGGGTGACGACGGGTCCTGCCGCGGCCCGAAGACATTGAAATACCGCGTCGTCACGGTCTCGAGGCCGTACAGCTCGGTGAACAGCCGCATGTATTCCTCGCCCACCAGCTTCTGCAGCGCGTAGGGCGAGACCGGCCGCGTCGGCATGTCCTCCCGCTTGGCGAGGCCGTCGCGGTCGCCGTATGCCGAGGACGAGCCCGCGTACACCACGCGGCGAACGCCGGCGTCGCGGGCGGCAATCAGCAGCTGCAGCGTCGCGTCCACGTTGGCGCGATGCGAGGTCAGCGGATCGTCCACCGATCGCGGGACGGAGGGGATCGCGGCCTGGTGCAGCACCACGTCGGCGCCGCGGACCGCGTCCCGCGCCACGCCGCCATCGGCCAGGTCGCCCTCGACGAGCTCGATCCCCCCCGCCAGGTTCTCGCGCCGGCCGGTCACGAAGCTGTCCACCACGCGCACCCGGTCACCGCGCGCGAGCAGCGCATCGACCAGGTGCGATCCAATGAAGCCGGCGCCGCCGGTCACGACGTAGAGAGCCACGTGCCGATTCTACCGTGTCAGGACACGGCCGGCAGCACTCGACCGATGGGCAGACGGGCCCCGGACATCCCGGTCGAACCGACGAGCCTGCCGGTCGGCTCAGGGCGGGTCGATGGGCGGGTAGTCTTCCGCCGCCAGCCCGGGGACGAGCGCGAGCGCGTTGCCGTAGTACACGCGCCGGAGGACTCCATCCGGCAGGTCCAGCCCGTACAGCTTCCAGAACGCGTGGTAGTCGCGGTAGTAGTCGAAGTACTCGTCGGAGGTCTCGAACGTGCGCCAGTAGTAGGGATACTCGCTGGCCACGTACATGTCCTTCCCGAACAGGATGCGGTCCTGGTACCGGATGAAGAACGCTCGCGCGGCGCGGGGCTGCCGGCCCAGTTCCGCAAGAATGGCGCCCGTCTCCGTGTACACGTTCGGCAGCCGATCGAGCAGGGCGCCCAGACGCGCCAGGTCGTTGGCGTGGAAGCCGAAATGCGCCGCGATGAACCGCGTCCGCGGGTGCCTTGCGAACAGCCGGTCGCGCTCGGCCATCAGCGCGTCGAACGACGGGTAGGCGGACGCCGGGCGGCGCCGATCCGGATGCACCTGCAGCTCGAGCCAGCGCTCGTTGTGCTCGTCCACGGGCTCGAAGAAGGGCGCCGGCTCGCCGGTGTGAATCAGGACGGGAACGCCGATTCGCGCGCAGGTCTCGAACACCTCGTCGAATTCCGGGTCGTCCACTCTCACACGGCGGCCATCGGCGCGTGTCAGCGTGAGGCCGAAGTTCTTGAAGATCTTCAGCCCCTTCGCCCCGGCGCGCAGGTCGGCCTCGAGGCGCACGGCCGCGCGGTGCCCGTAGCCCGGCTGGTCCAGGTCGCTGAAGTCCAGGTTGGCGAACTGCACCATCCGGGTCGGCGCGGGGCTGGCGGCAATCACCGCGAGGTGCTGCCGCAGCTCCGCGCCGGTCCCGCCGCTCAGGTTGACGAGGACGCGCAGGTTCAACGCGTCCATCTCCCGCACGACCGAGGCCCAGTGCGCCGGGGTGATGTCGTACTGGTGGCTGTGGATGTCGATGACGGGGTACTTCGCGCGGGGCACGGGGTGCGCGGCGACGACGAGCGTCGATCTCGGCTTGTACTGCCGGATGCCGATGTCCTGTGCCGGAAGGACGACGCCCGCCAGGCCCAGCACGCCAGCCAGGCAGACGAGCAGGCGGCGCACGCGCGCCGCCCGGTGGGAAGATGGAAGAGCCGCAGTCAAGCCGATAAGCCGAATTCTGTTCCGCCTCCGCCCGCCGTCGCCCGGTCTCGCGACCGGGCGCCGGCGGGCTTCGGCGGATGACGACCATTCCTCTAGCCCCGGCATCGCTGCCGGAGTCGAGCAACCTACCCGGAGGCGAGTCGGACGGGCCGTCCTCGAGCGCCTCCCTATTTGGTCTTGCTCCGTGCGGGGTTTGGCCTGCCACTCCTGTTACCAGGAGCGCGGTGCGCTCTTACCGCACCTTTTCACCCTTACCCTTCGACTCGCCGCGAAGCGGCGAGTCGAGAGGCGGTATATTTTCTGTGCCACTTTCCGTCAGGTTACCCTGCCCGGGCGTTACCCGGCGCACTGCCCTGTGGAGTTCGGACTTTCCTCCCCCGGCCTCACTTCCGCCGCGCGGTTGCCCGCGCGAGGGGTTGCGGCCGGCAGCGGTCGTCTGGCCTGGCTGCGGCGCTCTCCATTGATGATTGATGATTGACGATTGACGATTGAAAAACTTTACCCGTCCGTTTCCTGCGAGATGCGGTACTGCTCGAGCTTCTTGTACAGATTACTCCGCGGCGTGTCGATCAGGTCGGCCGTCTTCGAGATGTTCCACCCCGTCTCTCGCAGCTTCTGGACGAGGAACGCGCGTTCGGCGACCTCCTTGTGCTCACGCAGGGTGGCCGCCCGTGCCGTCTCATTATCCGGAGCGCGCTCGGCTGAGTCAACGCGGCCGATCCCGGGCAGGTCGTCGGGGCCGATGGCGTCGCCGGGCGTCATGATCACCGCCCGCTCGATCGTGTTGCGCAGCTCGCGGATGTTGCCGCGCCAGCGGTGGCGCTCGAGCGCCGCCAGGGCCGGATCGGTCAGTTTCTTGGGACGCAGGTTGTTCTCGCGCGCGGCCATCTCGAGGAAGTGGCGCACGAGCTGCGGGATGTCCTCGCTGCGCTCGCGCAGCGCGGGCACGTGAATCGGGATGACGTTCAGCCTGAAATACAGGTCCTCGCGGAACGTGCCCTTCTCGACTTCCTCCTCGAGCCGCTTGTTGGTGGCCGCGATCACCCGGACGTCCACCTTGATCGTCCGCGACGATCCGAGCCGCTCGACCTCGCCTTCCTGGAGCACGCGCAGCACCTTGGCCTGGGTCTTCAGGCTCATGTCGCCCACTTCGTCCAGGAAGATGGTGCCCTTGTCGGCCTGCTCGAACTTGCCCACCTGTTTCTCGGTGGCGCCGGTGAACGAGCCCCGCTCGTGCCCGAAGAGCTCGGACTCGATCAGGTCGTCGGGGATCGCCGCGCAGTTGACCTGCACGAACCGCTCGCGCGCGCGGAGGCTGTTGCGGTGGATGGCGCGCGCGACCAGCTCCTTGCCGACGCCGCTCTCGCCCGTGATGAGCACCGTCGCCGAGGTCGGCGCCGCGCGCCGGACCGCGTCGAGCGCGCCCCGCAGCGCCGGGCTGTCGCCGACCAGCTGATAGCGGACCTCCTGCGCCTTGCGGAGCGAGAGGTTCTCGTCCACCAGGCGGTGCCGGTCCAGGGCGTTCCTGACGGTGACGAGGACCCGCTCGGTGGACAGGGGCTTCTCGATGAAGTCGAACGCTCCGAGCTTGGTGGCCTCGACGGCCGTGCTCACGGTGGCATGGCCGGAGATCATCACGACGGGCAGCGTCTCGTGGGCGGCGCGCAGGCGCTGCAGCACTTCGAGCCCGTCCATCCCCGCCATCTTGATGTCCAGCAGCACGAGCTCCGGCGCATCGCGATCCACCAGCGACAGCCCGTCCTGGCCCGTCGCGGCGCCCTGTGCCTCGTACCCTTCGTACTCGAGGATCATCTTCAGCGAATCGCGGATGGCCGACTCGTCGTCAATCACGAGAATGCGCGGTTTCACGGCCGGTCGATCCTGACGGTCCGCAGGTTGTGCTGGTCCGAGTCCGGCAGGTACAGATACAGCGTGAGCACGTCGCCTGCGTGGGCCGACGCCATCAGCCGATCGAAGTCGCCGGCGGAGGTCACCGGTTGGCGGTTCACCTCGAGGATCACCTGGCCTCGCTCGAGACGGGCGTCGAATCCGGGCCCCAGCGGCTCCACGCGGGAGATGACGACGCCGTGCACCGACCGCGGCAGCCGCAGGCGCGTCACCTCGTCGCGTCCGAGGTCCCGCACGGCGACGCCGATCGGGTCGCCGGCCGGAGCGTTGCTGGAGGGCTGCTCCGGCGAGCCGTCGGGAACGTCGGTCGTCCGCCCCGGCCGCTCCGAGAGCTTGACGGTGACGGCCATCGGATGGCCGTCGCGGACCAGATCGAGCCGCACACTGGCGCCGGGCGCCATTGCCGCCACGCGGCGGATCAGCTCGTCGTTGGCGCCGATGGCACGCCCGTTGAGCGCGGTGATGAGATCGTAGGCCTTGATCCCGGCACGCTCGGCCGGGGACCCCGGGGCCAGATCCTGGACGAGGGCGCCACGTGCCGTGCCCAGCTTGAGCGACTGCTGGATGTCCGGGTCCACGTCCCGAATGAACACGCCGATGTACCCGCGCGCCACGCGGCCGAACGCCTTGAGCTGGGGCAGGACGGCGCGCGCCTGGTTCACCGGGACGGCGAAGCCGATGCTCGCGGCCCGCGAGCTGACCGCGGCGTTGATGCCGATCACCTCGCCGCGGGCATTGATCAGCGGGCCGCCGCTGTTGCCGAAGTTGATCGCCGCGTCGGTCTGGATGTAGTTGTCGAGGCTGTCGTCGAACAGCTTCCGCCCGATGTAGCTCACCACGCCCACCGTGACCGTGTGTTCGTAGGCCAGCGGGTTGCCGATGGCGCACACCCACTCGCCCACCCGCAGCGTCTCCGAGTCCCCGAGCGGCGCGATGCGGAACGGCTGGTCGGACTCCACCTTGAGCAGCGCGATATCGGTGTCGGGATCCGATCCCACCACCTTCGCGCGCAGCGTGCGGCCGTCGGCAAACTTCACGATGATCCGCTCGGCCCGCTCGATCACGTGGTGGTTCGTGAGGATGTAGCCGTCCGGCGCGATGAGGAAGCCGCTCCCGGTGCCCCGGCGGGTGTCGAACTCGCGGCGGCGCTGCGGCCCCCATGGATGGACGAAGCCCGTGCCGGCGCCGTCCGAGTCCGCGTCGCCCCCGCCCACCGAGGTCGCGTCGATGTTGACGACTGCCGCGTTCACCCGATCGACGACGTCGGCGAAGTTGACGAGCGCCGGCGGACCCAGCGCGGAGCGCGCCGACACCGTCGTGGGCGATCCGGGCCGGCTGGTTCGAGAGTCCGCGGGCGCGGGCGTCAGCGACCCGGCCACGATCAGGCCGACGAGAAACGAGCCGGCCGCGACCAGCAGCACGGTGACCAGGGCGAAGCGGCGGCTCATGACGCCATTATAAGGTGCTCGAACGCCCGCTCATCCAGCGTGGTCACCCCGAGCTCGGCGGCTTTTCGCGCCTTGCTGCCCGGATCGGCGCCCACGACCACGTAGCTGGTGTTCCGGCTGACCGACCCGGTCACCTTGCCGCCGAGCCGCTCGATGGCCGCGGCCGCCTCCTCACGGGTCATCGCCGAGAGCGTGCCCGTGAGGACGAAGGTTTTCCCACTGAGCGGACCCAACGCGGTCCCCGAGCTCCGCTCGGCTTCGGTCGCCTCGGTGCGGACGCCGGCCGTCCGCAGGCGAGCCACCAGCGTGCGGTTCCGTGGCTGGTCGAACCACTGGCGGACCGAGGCAGCCACGACAGGCCCGACTTCGTCCACGGCCTGGAGCCGATCCTGGTCGGCGCGTTCCAGCTGGGCGAGGCTGCCGAATGCGCGGCTCAGCAGCTGGGCCGCACGCTCGCCGACGTGGCGGATGCCGAGGCCATGAATCAGCCGCCAGAGCTCGTTGCCGCGGCTCCTGTCGATCTCCGCCACGACATTGCGACCCACCTTCCCGAGCTTGCGCGGGCGCGCGCGCTCCGAGCGCGGCTCCCGGGGCTCGACCACCAGTTCGGCCAACGTCCCGGCCTCGAGCTCGTACAGGTCGGCCACGTCGTGGACGATCCCCCGCTCGGCGAGCTGATCGACGATGGCCTCGCCCAGGCCCTCGATGTTCATCGCGTTGCGCCCCGCGAAGTGCTCGATGCGGCGGCGGAGCTGCGCCGGGCACGCCGCGTTGTCGCAGCGCCAGACCACCTCGTCTTCGGGCCGCACGAGCCGGCTACCGCAGGAGGGGCAGGTGTCGGGCATCTGCCATGACGGACCGCGGTCGGGCCGATCGGGATCGAGGACCTTGACGACCTTGGGAATGACGTCGCCGCCCTTCTCGATGAGGACGCGGTCGCCGATCCGGATGTCCTTGCGGGCGACCTCGTCCGCGTTGTGGAGGGTCGCGTTCGCAATCGTCGAGCCGGCGAGCGGCACGGGCTCAAGGACCGCCACGGGCGTCACCGCGCCGGTGCGGCCCACCTGCCGCACGATGTCCCGGAGCGTCGTCGTCGCCTGCTCGGCGGGGAACTTGTACGCCAGGGCCCACCGAGGGAACTTCGCCGTGGCGCCGAGCCGCTCCCTCAGGTCGATCCGGTCCACCTTGACGACGACGCCGTCGGTCTCGAAGTCGAGGTCGTGGCGGGCGTCCTGCCAGCGCGCACACCAGGCGACCAGCGCGTCGGCGCCGGTGCAGCGCTCCCAGTGCGGCTCGACCGGCACACCCCACCCCCTGAGTGCCTCGAGCGTCTCGTGGTGGCTCCCGAGGCCCGGGGCGCCGACGACCTGGTACGCCCAGAAGCGGAGACCCCGGCGCGCCACCTGCCGCGGGTCGAGGTTTCTCAGCGTGCCCGCGGCCGCGTTCCGCGGATTCGCAAAGAGCGGCTCCTCGGCCCGCTCCCGCTCGGCGTTCACGCGATCGAACTCGGCCCGGGGGAAGTACACCTCGCCGCGCACCTCGAGCCGCTCTGCGGGCGCGCCGCGGAGCGCGAGGGGGATCGCGCGGATCGTCCGCACGTTCGACGTCACGTCCTCGCCACGCTCGCCGTTGCCCCGGGTCGCGCCGCGCGTGAGGACCCCGTGCTCGTACGTCAGCGCCAGGCTGAGGCCGTCGATCTTGAGCTCGGCGACGTACTCGACGGGCTCCTCGGGTACGTCCTCGCCCGCCAGTCCCCTTCGCACCCGCTCGTCGAAGGCGCGCAGCTCGTCGTCGGTGTACGCGTTGTCGAGGCTCAGCATCGGCGCGGCGTGCGCGACGCTGGCGAACCCCTCGACCGGACGGCCCCCGATGCGCCCGGTCGGCGAATCAGGGGTCACCAGGCCGGGGTGCTTCTCCTCGAGCGCCCGCAGCTCGCGCATGAGCGCGTCGAACTCGGCGTCCGCGATCTCCGGATCGTCGTAGACGTAGTAGCGCTCCTCGTGATGGCGAATCAGATCGCGGAGCTCGTCGATACGCTTCTGGTCGGTCACGACGCGAGGTGGGAGTCTGTCGCTCGTGCCCGATCCTCACCGATCCCGGAGCAGGACGAAGTCGGCCAGGGCCGCCAGCGCGTCGCGCTCGGGGCCGTCGGGGAACACGGCGAGCTTCTGCCGGGCGGCCATCGCGTACTCGCCGGCGCGGGCGGTGGCGTAGTCGATCGCGCCGGACTGCCGCAGCAGACGCGTGATATCGGCCCAGCGCTCCAGCGTGACGTCACGATCCTCGACGACGGCGGCCACCAGCGCACGCGCCGCGGGATCCCCTCCGGCCAGCAGGCGGATGATGGGCAACGTCACCTTGCCCTCCCGCAGGTCGCCGCCGACGGGCTTGCCGAGCGCGGCGGCATCGCCGGTGAAGTCCAGCAGGTCGTCCATCAGCTGGAACGCGATGCCGAGATTGAACCCGTATTCGCGGAGGGCGCCCTGCTGTTCGGGCGTCGAGGTGCCGAGCATGCCGCCAATCTGCGCGCAGCCGGCGAACAGATACGCGGTCTTGCGGCGGATGATGTCGAAGTGCTCGTCCTCGGTGATGCCGATGTCGCCGTTCTTGGTGAGCTGGTAGAGCTCCCCCTCGATCATGCGCAGCGTGACGTCGCAGAGCAGCCGCACGATCTCCAGCGAGTCCTGCGAGAGCGCGAGCGACATCGACTTGATGTACAGGAAGTCGCCCAGCAGGACGGTGATGTCGTTGCCCCACTGCGAGTGGACGGCCAGGCGGCCGCGGCGGAACTTCGAATCGTCGATGATGTCGTCGTGGACGAGCGTGGCGGTGTGGATGAACTCGACCACGGCGGCGTGCAGGACGGCCCGCTCGCCCTGGTAACCGCAGAGCCGCGCCGCCATGATCAGCACGGCCGGGCGCACCCGCTTGCCACCGCTCGTCTGGATGTACTTGCCGATCTTCGGGATGAGGGTGACCTGCGACTGCAGGTGCCGGCCGAACTCCCGTTCGACCTTCACCAGATCGTCGCGGATCGGCTCGAACAGGCGCAGCAGATCAGGCGGCGGGCTATCGAGGGACCGGTTCAAAGCGGGTTGATCTGAGCATATCTGCGCGCGAAGTGTCAACGCGCGGGGGACGACGCCGAGCCGAAAAGCGCCCGGAAATTGGCGGTGGTCTGCGCGGCGAGCGGATCGGCCGCGCTGCCCCGTGCGGCGCCCACCGCCTCGACCACCCGCGCGAGGAAGGACGGCTCGTTGCGCGTGCCGCGGTGCGGGACCGGCGCCAGGTACGGGCTGTCGGTCTCGACGAGCAGGCGGTCCCCGGGGGCGAACGCCGCGACCTCGCGCAGGTCGCCGGCGCGGGTGAACGTGACGATGCCGGCCAGCGACAGGTAGAACCCGAGATCCAGCGCGCGGCGGGCCCGCTCCACGCCGCCGGTGAAGCAGTGGAACACGCCGCGCAGTCCCGCGCCGGCGTCCGCCAGCATCGCGAAGGTGTCCTCGTCGGCCTCTCGCGTGTGGATCACGACGGGCAGCCCGAGCTCGCGCGCCGTGGCGAGCTGCTCCGCGAAGACCGCCTGCTGCACGCCCCGCGGGGAGAAGTCGTAGTGGTAGTCGAGCCCGATCTCGCCGACCGCGACCGAGCCCGGCCGCGACGCGAGGCCGTCGCGCACCAGCCGATCGGCCCGCCCGGGCTCGACCGCTGCTCCCGCCTGCTGGGGGTGCACGCCGATCGCGAATCGCACGGCGTCCCAGAGATCCGCGACGCGCGCGGCGCGGTGCGCCTCGGCGTCATCGCCCGCGGCGAGGATCGTGAGCGCGGAGACGAGCCCGGCCTCCCGCGCCCGGGCGATGACCGCGTCGAGATCGCCGGCGAAGGCCTCGTCGGCAAGGTGGCAGTGGGAATCAATCATTGATTATTGATGATTGATGATTGACGATTGAAGCTATCGCACGCGCATTCCCGGCTCGGCGCCCGGGCCGGGTTCGAGCAGGATGGGCCTGCCGGCGTCGGTCGAGGCCGCCAGCACCATCCCGTTCGACTCGATGCCCATCAGCGTGGCCGGCTGCAGGTTGGCGACGACGACGATGAGCCGGCCGACGAGCGCGTCGGCTTCGTACGCTTCGGCAATCCCCGCCACGATGGTCCGCTGTTCGGTCCCGACGTCGATACCGAGCTTCATCAGCTTCTTCGACTTCGGCACGCGCTCGGCGGTCAGCACCTTCGCCACGCGCAACTCGACGGACATGAAGTGATCGAGGGAGATGCGATCGGTCGGTGCTGACGGTGCTGAGGGTGCAGGTGCTGATGGTGCTGGAGGGGCTGTCGGTGCGTTGCCAGGCTGATCGGTCACAGTCGTCTCCACGTGCACGCGCGCGCTGGGCGCGGAATCAGGATCCAGGCGCGGCCAGAGGGCCGGGCCCTTGACGAGCGTTCGAGCCTGGTCCGGGCGCCATGCGGCGTCCGTCAGGCGGAGGTCCGCCGCCACCCGTGGCTCCCCCGTGCGGCGCAGGATCTCGGCCGCCGAGGTCGGGATGACGGGCAGCAGCAGCACGGCGGCAATCCGCAGCGCCTCGGCGGCATCCACCAGCACGCCCGTCAGCCGGTCTGCCTGATCGGGCGACCTCGCCAGGGTCCACGGCTCGGAGGACGCGATGAAGCCGTTCGTCGCGTCGATCAGCGTGAACACGGCCGCCGCGGCCTCGTGAATCGCGAGCCGCCCCATCGACTCCCGGTAGCGCGCGACGGCGGCGGTGGCCAGCCCGGCGAGCGCACCGGAGCCGACTGGTGATGCAGGAAGCCGCAGGTCGCGGTACTTCTCGACCATCGTCGCGATGCGGTTGACCAGGTTGCCCAGGTTGTTCGCGAGGTCGACGTTGTAGCGCTCCTCGAAGCGCTCCCACGAGAAGTCGCCGTCGCCGCCGAACGGGATCTCCTTGACGAGATACAGGCGGAGCGGGTCGGGGCCAAGGCGCGCGGCCGCGTCGAGCGGATCCACGACCGTCCCGAGCGACTTGCTCATCTTCTGGCCCTTGAAGTGGACCCACCCGTGTCCGAACACCTGGGCCGGCAATGCCAGCCCGGCGCTCATCAGCATCGCGGGCCAGACGACCGCGTGGAACCGCGTGATGTCCTTGCCGACGACGTGCAGGTCGGCCGGCCACCATGCGGTGCACAACCGATCGTCGGTGCCGTAGCCCACGGCGGACGCGTAGTTGATCAGCGCATCGAACCAGACGTAGACGACGCTGGCGGGGTCGAACGGCAGCGGAATGCCCCACGACTGGCCGGCCCGGCTGATCGAGATGTCCTCGAGCCCGCTCTCGACCAGTCGAAGGATCTCGTTCCGGCGGATGTCGGGCTGGATGAAGCCGGGATGGCGCGCGTAGTGGTCGAGCAGCGGCGCCTGGTACTTCGAGAGCCGGAAGAAATGGTTCTTCTCCCGGATCCACTCCGGGGTCGTGAGGTGAATCGGGCACTTGCCGTCGACGAGATCCTTCTCCTGCTTGAAGGCCTCGCACGACACACAGTACCAGCCCTCGTAGTGGCCCTCGTAGACGTCCCCGGCGTCGTAGCACGCCTGGGCCATGCGCTGGACGCCGGCGCGGTGCCGCGGCTCGGTGGTGCGAATGAAGTCGTCGAACGAGATCGACAGCCGGCTCCAGACGTCGCGGAACTCGCGCTCCATCTGGTCGCAGTACGCGTGCGGGTCGAGCCCGAGCTCCTTCGCCTTGCGGAAGACGTTCTGCGAATGCTCGTCGTTGCCCATCAGGAAGCGCGTCTCGACGCCCGCGAGGCGCTGGTACCTGGCGATCACGTCGGCCGCGATCTTCTCGTACGCGGTGCCGAGATGCGGGCGGCTGTTGACGTAGTCGATGGCCGTCGTCAGGAAGAAGCGCATTCGGGATTGATGATTGATGATTGACGATTGACGATTAGGAGGTTCGGGTGTCGAGCCACGCCTTCATCGCCGCCGCCTGGACATCCTTGGTCGCGACCCCTCGATCGCGCGCCAGGCGCGCGCAGTCCTCGAACTCGGGCTGGGCGTTCATGGTCTCGGCGCCGCGATGCGCCACCTTCACGTGCACGGGCCCGAAGGGTGTTTCCACGATCACCAGCTCGCGCTCGAGGCACTCGCGCTGTTGCTCGGCGAACCGGACGCCAATCGTGGTCGTCTCCCGGAAGAGCACGGTCGTGACCGCGTCGCGCTGTCCGGGCGAAGCCAGCACCGTCACCATCGTGCCGGGCCGGTTCTTCTTCATCTGCACGGCGGCGTAGAAGACCTCGAGCGCCCCGGCCGCGTACAACGCATCCATGAGCGGCCCGAACAGCTGCGGGTTCATGTCGTCGATTTCGCACTCCACGACGGCCACGGGATGCTGCTGGCGTTCGTCGCTCTCTCCGATCAGCACGCGAAGCACGTTCGGCGTTCCGGGAAAATCGTGGTCGCCCGCGCCGTAGCCGGTGGCGGTGACCCGCAGGCCGGGAATCGGTCCGAATCCCGAGGCGTACCCGGTCAGCAGGAGGGCGCCGGTCGGTGTCAGCAGCTCCGCCTCGGGGCCCCGCGAGAAGATGGGCGCCTCGCCGAGCAGCCGCACCGTGGCCGGGGCCGGCACGGGGAACACACCGTGCGCGGAATGCACCATGCCCCGTCCCACGTTCAGCGGCGAGCACAGGATCCGGTCGGCACGGAACCACTCCAGGGCAAACACCGCACCGACGATGTCCACGATCGAGTCGAGGGCGCCGACCTCGTGCAGATGCACCCGATCGACCGGCATCTGGTGGATCGCCGCCTCGGCTTCGGCGAGCCGCTGAAACAGCGCCCGCGCGCGGGCCTTACCGTCCCCGGACAGCGCCGACCGGTCGATGTGCGCGTAGATCTCCGGCAGGCTGCGGTGCGGGTGGTGTCCGGCTGCCGGCTCGTGCGCGTGCTCGTGCTCGTGCGCATGATCGTGCTGGTGCGCATGGTCGTGCTGGCGGCCATGGGCGTGCTGGCGGCCATGGGCGTGCCCGCGGCCGCTCGTCTGCACCCCGGCGGGGGTGCGCTCGACCAGGCGGAACTTCGTGGCCGACACCCCGGCCCGCAGCACCCGCTCGGCGGTGACATCGAAGTCCTCGATGGCCAGGCTGCCCAGCGCGGCTCGCAGCGCATCGAGCGGGAGGCCCGCGTCGAGCAGCGCGCCCAGCACCATGTCGCCGGAGGCCCCGTTGAAGCAGTCGAAATAGAGGGTACGCAAACTGCCATTGTAACGCAGCCCTTTCGACACTTCCCTGGGACGAAGGGCCGATTAGGCCAACGCCGGACCGGCTGCACTCGTCCAACCAGCCATGACCGTCTGGCGCGACCTCCGGTATGGCGTGCGCCTGCTTCGGCGCGCGCCCGGCTTCACCTTCCTCGCGAGCCTGGTGCTGGCCCTCGGCATCGGCGCCACCACGACCATTTTCAGCCTGCTCGACGCGGCGCTCTTCCGGCCGCTCCCGTTCCGCGACCCGGCGGCGCTCGTGATGCTCTGGGAAGCGCCGCCGGGCTACGCGTACAACCGCGTCGCGCCGCTGAACTTCGTGGACTGGAGCGAGCAGAACCACACGTTCGCCGGCATGGCGGCCGTCTCCGGCGCCTTCAAGACGCTCCTCCGCAAGGACGCGAGCCCCGAGCGGCTGACCGGGCAGGCGGTGACCGCGTCCTTCTTCGACGTGCTGGGCGTGCCGCCGCTCGCGGGCCGCACCTTCGTCCCGGCCGATGCGCAGGAGGGCGCGCGTGTGGTCGTCCTCTCCGAGCGGTTCTGGCGCAGCCACTTCGGCGCCAATCCCGGCGTGATCGGCCGCACGGTATCGCTCGACGGTGACCCGTTCACGATCGCGGGCGTCATGCCGGCACGGTTCCAGATCCTGTATGACAGCGACATCTGGGTCGTGTTCCGACCCGAACGCGGGCCGGAACAGCGAGGCATGCACTACCTGCAGGTCATCGGCCGCATCAGACCCGGCGTGTCGGCGGCGCAGGCCGGCGCGGACATGGACCGCATCGCCAGTAACATCGCGCGGATCGCGCCCGCAACCAACAAGGGCTGGGGCGTCACCATCCAGCCGTTGCGTGAGGCGCTCGTCGGCCACGATCTCCGAACGACGTCGCTGATCTTCGGGGGCATCGTCGGGCTGATGCTCCTGCTGGCGGCCGCCAACGTCGCCAACCTGCTGCTGGCGCGCGGCGTCGGACGGGCCCGCGAGATCGCCGTACGCGCGGCGCTCGGCGGCAACCGCGGCCGGCTGCTGCAGCAACTGCTCGTGGAGAGCCTGCTGCTCGCCGGGATGGGCGGCGTGCTCGGGCTGCTGTTGTCGGCAGCCGTCGTCCAGGCCGCGCCTGTGCTGCTGCCTTCCGACCTGCTGCCCGCGGGCATCACGCTCGCGCTGGACGGGCGCGTGATGCTGTTTGCCGCCGGCGTGACCATTGGCACGGGCCTGCTCTTCGGCCTGGCGCCCGCGTGGTCCATCACCGACGTGTCGCTGTCGAGGGCCCTTTCGAGCGGCAGCCGCGGATCCACGCGGCGGTCCCGCGCGCTCCGCACGACGCTGGCGATGGCCGAGGTCGCGATTGCCATCGTCCTGCTGACGGGCGCCGGCCTGCTCGTGCGAACGCTCCTGTCGCTCGACGGCGTCGACAGCGGGGCCGAGGCGCATGACGTCCTCACGATGACGGTGATGCTGCCGAACGCGCGATACACGAGCCAGGAACGCGCGCTCGCGTTCTACCAGGCGGCCACTCGGGAGCTGGCGGCATTGCCTGGCATGCGCGCGGTCGCATTCGGCGGCAGCCTGCCGCTCGACGGCTGGGACATCGGGCAGGGTTTCACGGTCATCGGCGATCCGCCGGTCGACGAGGCCCGGCGGCCGGCCGCACACTACCAGATCACCGGCACCGGATTCTTCGACGCTCTCGGGATCCCCATTCTCAGCGGTCGATCCTTTAGCGGGTCCGATACCGGGCACTCTCTGCCCGTCTGCATCGTCAGCGAAGGGTTCGTGCGGCGGTACGCGCGCGGCCGCGACCCGCTCACGCTCCAGGTACGCGTGCAGGCGATGTCGCCCGAAGGGCCCACGCCAGTGACCCGGCAGGTGGTGGGCGTGGCGCGCCAGATCCGCGAGACACCGGGCGAGGACGAGCAGGCGGCGCAGATTTACGTGCCGTTGGCACAGAACCCCTGGTACTTCTCGAGCTTGTCGGTCCGGACGGCTGGACCGCCATTGGCACTGCTGCCGGCGGTCAAGGCGGCCATCGGACGCGTGGATCCGTCGCTGGCGGTTGCCCAGGTTCGGACGATCGACGAGATCGCCGCCCAGGCGACCGCGGGACCGCGCTTCCGCGCGCGGCTGATGAGCGCCTTCGCCGCCCTGGCGCTGCTGGTGGCCGCGGTCGGCATCGCCGGTGTGCTCGCGTTCTCGGTCGAACAGCGGACTCGTGAGCTTGGCGTCCGCATGGCCCTCGGCGCACGCACGGTCGACATCCTGCGGCTGGTGCTGTCCGACGGGCTCCGCATCACGGTCGTCGGCGCGCTCGTGGGCCTTGCCGGGGCTGCGGCGCTCTCGCGGCTCGTGTCGTCGCTGCTCTATGGCGTCACCGCTCTGGACCCGGTGACGTTCGTGGCCGCACCCGCCGCGCTGCTGGCCGCCGCGGCGACGGCGTGCGCCCTGCCGGCACTGCGAGCGGCACGCATCGACGCGGCGGTCGCGATGCGGGATGAGTAGGAAGAACGGCGAAGGGCGTATCAACTGCCAACTCTCAACTGCCAACTCCCAGGCGCCGACACGGATCGCTTCAACTGTGTTCCTGGGAGTTGGAGATTGGGCGTTGGGAGTTGATACGTCCAGGGGTCAGATCGTCGCCGACTGCCGGAAGCTGAAGTAGGTGCCCGTTCCGAGGATCACGTGGTCCAGGACCTCGATCCCGAGGACCGAGGCGGCAGCCACCAGCCGGCGCGTCACGGCGACATCGTCGCGACTCGGCGACGGATCGCCGGACGGGTGATTGTGGAAGAGAACGACCGCCGCAGCGCGGCCGACGATTGCCTCCCGAAACACCTCGCGCGGGTGGGCCGTGCTCGCGTCGAGCGAGCCGACCGAGACGACCCGCGTGCCGAGCAGGCCGTACCGGGCATCGAGCAGCACGACGCCGAACTGCTCCACCGGCCGCCCGCCGAACTGCGGCAGCAGCCAGGCCGCGACCTCGCGCGGCTCGCGGAAGCGGCGCGGATGGCCGACCGCACACACGGTGCGCCGGCCCAGCTCGACGGCCGCGATGACTTGCGCCGCCCTGGCGGTGCCGACGCCGGGCACCTGGCGGAGATCGTCCAGCGACGCGCGTGACAGCCCCGCGGTTCCACCCGCGCGATCGAGCACCGCAGACGCCAGATCGAGCACCGTCCGGCCGCGTCCGCCCTGGCCGAGCACCACGGCCAGCAACTCGTTGTCGCCAAGGCCGGTCGCCCCCAGCCGCCCCAGCTTCTCCCGCGGACGATCCCCGGCAGCGAGACGCTTCACAGCGCCCGCTCGAGCGCGGTGAGCGCCTGGACGGCCGGCGCCTGGACCACGACGTCGGCACGCGTCGTCGAGATCAACCCGGCGCCCAGGGCCTGGTGGCCCTCGACGATCGACGCCGGCAGGATGGACTCGTCCATTGGACTCACGTCCTCGCGTATATACTCTGCGCGTGCCGTTCCGCGCCCGCGCCGCCTGGCTTGCCCTCGCGCTCTCGCTTGCGATCACCGGCTGCGCGGATCCACCGGACAAGGAAATGCACCAGGCGCAGGGTGCCATCGAGGCGGCCCGAGCCGCCGGCGCCGAGCAGTACGCGGCCGACGAGTTCAAGGCTGCGGTGGACGCCCTCGACAGTGCCCGGAGCGCCGTGGCCGAGCGCGACTACCGCCTGGCGCTCAACAACGCCCTCGACAGCCGCGAGCGCGCCCAGAACGCGGCGAAGATGGCCGCCGACGAGAAAGCCGCCGCCCGCAGCGAAGCCGAACGGCTGCTCGCCGAGGTGACCTCCGCGATTGCCGTCGCCTCGGCGCGTCTGCAGGCGGCCGACGCCGCCCGCGCACCGAAGACGTCGACCGAGCCGCTGCGCGCGGGCCTGGCCGCCGCCCGCCAGGCCACGGAGGATACGGGCAAGGCGCTTGCCACCCAGGATTACCTGACGGCCAAGGCGCGACTCCAGGGAGTGGGGCCGGCGCTGTCGGTGCTGATGCAACAAGTTGCGTCGACGCCGCCCAAGGCGCCCGCCAAACCCGCGCGCCGGCATCGCTGACGTGGGGTCGGGAAGAATTTCAGAATCTGCGACCTGTTCGGACCCGAGCTGCCGCAGTTCTTGAAATTCATCCCGACCCCGATCGTCCTACACGCGCAGCACCTTGATCGGATCGACGTGCGCAGCGCGGCGGGCGGGCGCGAACGCGGCGAGCCCGGCCACTGAGGCGAGCAGCGCGGCCACGACGACGAAGGAGATCAGGTCGTACGGCCCGACGCCGTACAGGAACCCCGAGAGCACCCGCACGAACGCCGCCGCCAGCGCCAGGCCGACCGCCAGCCCGACCGCCGTCATCCAGAGCGCCTGACGCACGACCATCCGGACGATGTCGGACGGCCGCGCGCCGAGCGCGGAGCGGACGCCGATCTCGCGGGCCCGCTGCGCCACGCTGTAGGAGAGCACCGCGAAGAGACCGACGCCCGCGACCAGCAGCGCTGAGACCGCAAAGGCACTCAGCATGAGCGCGTAGAGCCGCGGCTCGGCAAGGCTCACGCGCACACGATCGTCGAGGGTCATCACCGATGCCAGCACGAGGCTGCCGTCCTCGGCGCGCACCAGCCGGCGCAGCTCCGCGGCGTAGCGCACCGGGTCGCCGTCACTGCGCAGGACGAAGCTGGCCTGCGGCGGCGCGAAGCCATCGCGATACTGCCGGTACGGCAGATACATCTCCGGCTGGACGGGGTCGGTCACGGCGCCCTGATGGATGTCCTCGGCGACGCCGACCACGCGCGTGTCCGGCTCGCCGCCGCCGCCGAGCGGCAGGCGCCGGTCGAGGGCGCGATCCGCCAGGTACCGGTGCGCAAAGACCTGGTTCACGACGACGACCGGCTCCGACGTGCTCGTGTCCGTCGCCGCGATCGCGCGGCCGTCGAGCATCGGGGTCCCGAGCGCGCGGAACCAGTCGTCGCTGACGAATCGCACCGACGCGTGCACGCTGATCGTACCCTCGCCGATCGGCGACCGCATCGTGAACCCTTTCAGCATCTCCCCGTGCTTGAACGGGCCTGCGGCCGTCGCGAGGGGCAGCCCGGTGCCGGCCGCCGCCGCACGGACCCCGGGCAGCCCGCGCAGCCGCTTCAGCAGCCGATCCACGAGCGCCGCGCGGTGTCCGCCGTCATAGGTCTCGTCGGGGATCGGCAGCTCCGCCGTCAGCACACTGGCCGGCTCGTAACCGCGGTCCGCCGACGACAGCGCCACGAAGCTGCGGACCAGGAGCAGGCCGCCGACAAGCAGCAGGGTGGCGATCGACACCTGGCCCACGATGATGGCCCGTCGGACCCGGGACGCGGTGGTGCGCGCCCCGCCGCCTGCCGGCGCGAACCCATCCTCCGCGAGCGACTCCACCAGGTTCACGCGTCCGGCGAGGAGCAGCGGTGCAAGGCCGAAGACGGCCGCGCTCATCAGGGCGATCGCCATCGCGAACGCCGCCACGTGACCGTCCAGGCTGATCGCGTCGAGGCGCGGGAAGTGCGCCGGCAGCAGCGCCGGCAGCACGCGATGCAGCACGGCGGCCAGGGCGAGCCCCACCAGCCCTCCGGCGAGTCCGACCACGAGGCTTTCGAGCAGGACCGGTGCGGCCAGCCGCCCGCCCGATGCGCCCAGGGCGGACCGGATGGCAGTTTCGCGACGACGGGACGTGGCGCGTGCCAGCTGCAGACTGGCGATGTTGGCGGTCGCCGTGGCCAGCAGCAGACCGACGGCGGCGAGAAACAGGAGCAGCGGCTGGCGCACACCCGCGGTCAGTGCGTCGAGGAGCGGGACCGCCGAGATTGTGGGAGCTCCCCTGGTCCCGAAGACCGCCACGCCGACCATCTCGAGCGGCGGAGCCGCGGCCGCGCGCGCGGTGCCCTCGGCGGCCGCCTGTGCGGCGGTCACGCCCGGCTTCAGCCGCCCGAGCGCCTGAAACAGCGACAGCGATCGCCGCGTGGGGTCGCTCCCGATGACTGGAGGCACGTAGAACGGCCGCCAGATCTGTGCGTCGCGATCGGGGAACGCGAACTCGCGCGGCATCACGGCGACGACGGTGCAGGCGTCGCGGTCGAGCCTGATGGAGCGGCCGACGATTGCCGGATCGCCGCCGAAGCGGCGCTGCCAGAGGGCATGGGACAGGACGGCCACCAACGGCTGCCCCGGCCGCTCATCGCCCGGCGCGAACAGGCGTCCGAGGAGCGGGTGCGCGCGGAGCACGCCGAACAGTCCCGGCGTGGCGCCGACCACGTGCACGCGCTCTGGCGTGCCGCTGCCGGCCGACAGCGTCACGTCATCTTCCTGCCACCCGCCGATGGCCTCGAGGGTGGTCGGGTGATCCGCCCACGCGAGAAACGGACCGTTGGTCAGCGCCCCCGGGAATTGCCGTGTCGCACCGGCGCGGCTCTCCGCGAGCTTCACCAGTTGGCCGGCGTCGGGCCAGGGCAGCGGGCGCAGCAGCACGCCGTACACCAGGCTGAAGAGCAGCGTCGCCGTACCGACGCCGAGCGCCGTCGTCAGCACGCTCAGTGCCGCGAATCCTGGCTGATGACGGATGCGACGGAGTCCATCGCGAAAGGCAGTGATCGTCATCGGGGTCGGGATAAATTTCAGAATTTACACATCCGAGTACGCGGAATTGCCGTCAGGAGGTGGGCAGAATTTGAAATTCATCCCGACCCCAATAACAGCTCCCGTCGGCAATGATCTCCGCCCAGCCGGTCAGCCGCACGCCGTCGTCGGTCCACTCGACGTGCTGCGTGCCGCCGGGCGCAACGACCTCCACGGACCGCGACGCGCCGCCATGAGCGGCGGCGGCCACCGCCGCGGCACAGGATCCGGTACCCGACGACGCCGTGGGTCCGACGCCCCGCTCCCAGATCACCATTCGCACGCGCCCGGGCGTCTCGACGTGCGCGAACTCGACGTTGGTGCCGTCCGGAAACGCCGGGTGCCGTTCGAGGGCAGGGCCCAGCCGTGCAAAGCGCGCGGCCTCCGGCAGCGGCCCGAGGACGACGCACTGCGGGTTGCCCATGTTCAGGACGGTCGCCGTCACCCGCTCTCCCCCGGCATCCAGCACAGCCTCGCGGATATCGGCGGGCCGGCCCATGTCGGCCGCAAAGAGCGGCCGTCCGGCCTCGAGGCCCAGCAGCTCGAGTCGCTTGAGGCCCGCCGTCGTCTCGATCTCCAGCGTCGTGCCGGCATCGGCCGACCGATCGCGGGCGAGAATCGCGGCCAGGCCGCGCAGACCGTTGCCGGAGAGCTCCGCGGCGCTGCCGTCGGCATTCAGCAGTTTCATCACCGCGCCACGCGCCGTGGGGGTATACAGGATCAGCCCGTCGGCGCCGACGCCGAGATGCCGGTCGCACAGGCGCCGCGCGAGCGCCGGAAGGTCGTCGGTGCGCGCGTCGTCGGCCTTCACGTAGAGGAAGTCGTTGCCGTACGCGTGGGCCTTGGTGAACCGCAGCATGGCTACTTCCGGCAGAACGCCAGCAGGTGCCAGCCGTAGCGTTGAACCCACGACCGCGGCAGGGCGTTGAACGTCCCCACGAAGAACGTGTTGAAGGCGAGCCCCTTCCAGCCGCCGTGCAGGCGGCTCTTCACGGGAAAGCGCTCGAACACGATCTGGACGTCGGCAAATCCATCCACGAGGCGCCTGAACTCGTCCGGGCTGTACGTGCGCAGGACTGGCGCGTCCTCGTGCTCGAGATCGACCTTCATCAGCGTCGAGAGCGCGTGCAGCCAGGAGATCCGGTTGTAGGCCTGGAACACGGCCCGGCCGCCCGGCTTGAGCACGCGCCGCACCTCGTCCACCAGCGCTGCTCCGTCCGAGGTGTACTGGACGACGCCATGCGCGAAGACGTAGTCGAACCGGTCCGCGGCAAACGGCAGGCGTTCCCCGTCGGCCACGGCCAGGCGGGCCCGGAGCTGCTGCTGGCTGATGTTCCGCCGGGCGAGCGCCACGGCCGATTCCGACAGGTCCACGCCGGTCACGTGCGCGCCCCCGCGCGCGAATCGCGCCAGGTCGACGCCGGCGCCGCAGCCGACGTCGAGCACCTCCCGCCCGGCGAGATCGTCGAACGGCACGAGACGCAACAGGTGATGGAGCTTCTCGAAGTGATACTGATCGAGGTCGGCGAAGAATCCGGGCGACCCGACGGGATGGGAGGTGATCGCGAGATCGTGGATGTGCTGGTCCCAGTACGTGCGCACGCGCGCGTTCGTCGTCTCTGGTGCTTGTGGAGCGGCGTTCGGCACGAGCTGTAACTATAATGCACGTGCCCGCGGGGTTTCCGCGGTACCTGATGCTTCGCGACCTCGACGCTCTCGCAGCCCGCCGGTTCGACGTGCTCGTCATCGGCGGCGGCATCCACGGCTTGATGGCCGCGTGGGACGCCGCCAGCCGCGGGCTCCACACCGCGCTGATCGATCGCCACGACCTGGGCGGCAGCGCATCGTTCCACCACCACCGCACGCTGCACGGCGGCTTGCGCTATCTGCAGGCGGGGGACCTGCCGCGGCTGCGCGAGTCGGTCCGCGAGCGACGCACGTGGGCGCGCATGGCGCCGCACCTCATCGTGCCGCAGGCATTCGCGATCGAAGCCGGCGGCGTGCGCGGCAAGCCGGCGGCGTTCCTCCGGGCCGGCTTCGCGCTGGACGCGGTGCTCGCCGGCGATCGCAACCACGGCCTGCCCCCGGCCCTGCGCCTCCCGGCCGCGCGCATCGTCGGCGGCACCGCCCGGGCGGCGCTCGATACGGGCGACCTGCTGCCGGCGGCGCCGGTGGGCCGCTGGTACGACTACCGCACCGAGCACGCCGAGCGGCTCACGTTCGCGGTGGCCCGTGCCGCTGCCGATGCCGGCGCGGTGCTCGCCAACTACGTGGATGCCATCGAGCCGATTCGCAACGGCCGGCGCGTGGACGGCGTGGAAGCGCGCGACGGGGTGGACGGCGAGCGCCTGCAGATCACCGCCCAGGTCACCATCAACGCGGCCGGGGCGCATGCCGGGCGACTGATGAGCGCGTTCGGTGCCGGCCGGCCGCCGCTGCTCGTCAAGGCGATGAACCTGGTGACGCGACGCCCGGCGCCGGAGGTGGCGTGCGGGGCGCCCACGGCCGGCGGGCGCCTGCTGTTCGCGCTGCCCTGGCAGGGGCGGCTGTCGATCGGAACGTGGCACGGCGCCGCCCCCTGCGGCGCCGACGCCAGCATGGTGACCCCCGAGGAGCTGGCGCGGTTCCTGGCCGAGATCACCGAGGCCTTTCCCTCGCTGGCGCTCACGCCTGACGACGTGACGGTCGTCCAGCGCGGCGTCGTGCCGGCCACGATGCGCGGGGGCCGCATCGACTTGGCCGATCGCCCGATCATCCGCGAGCACCGGCAGGACGGCGTGGACGGCGCCGTCACCCTGATCGGCGTGAAGTACACGACGGCGCGCGCCGCAGCCGAGCAGGCGGTGACGCTCTCGATGGCGCAGCTCGGCCGGCACGCCCCGCCGCGGACCGCCGAGCTGAGGCTCGCCGGCGGCATCCCCGACGACACCTCCAGCCCGGTCCCCGGCCTCGACGACGAGAGCTGGCGCCACCTGCAGCGCATCTATGGCGCCGAAGCCGGACGCGTGGCCGCACCCGCGCGCACGAGCCCGGCCCTGGCGGCCCGGCTCCATCCGAGCCTGCCGGTCACCGGGGCACAGGTCCTCGAGGCCGCGCGCCACGAAATGGCCCTGACGCTGGACGATGCGGTGCTCAGGCGGACGGGCCTGGGCTCGGCGCGCTACCCGGGCGACGAAGCCGTCCTCCGCACCGAGCGGATCCTGCGCGAGGAACTCGGGTGGACCTCCACGAGAGTGGAGGATGAGATCCGGCTGCTGAAGGAGTTCTACCTGCCGGTCAGGGTGTGAGGAACCCGAGGCTCACGGGTTCACGGTTCTCAGGTTCGGCGGCGCAGCAGGCTGAACGCCCATCCGCACAGCACGGCGCATGCGAGGGTGATCGCCACGAACGACGGATCCCCCGCCAATGCGGGCGACTCACCGACGATTCGGAGCACGTGCGCGATCACGAGCAGGCCGAAGATGACCCCGGTGGTCATGACGTAGGTGCGCATGACGTTCCTCCCGGCGCATTATGCACCGCGCGTCGGGTCATCCGCCGGGTCCCGGCTCGACGGGCAGGACCGGCAGCACCTTGTCGGAGTCCCTGCTCCACTTGATGGCCGTCACCCGCCACTCGCCGTCAACCGGCGCGTAGGCCTCGACCATGAGATACATCGGGCGCCGCTCGTACCGCAGCACGACGTACACGCGGCAGAGGAACGGCGTCAGATATTCGAGTTGGACAATGGAGTGGCCGCGAAGCGCCGCGCCGAGCTCGTGCAGGTTGTCGCAGCCCTGGATGAGCTCCTGCCGATCGGCGACGCTCGGGCCGTACTGCCAGTCCGCCGTCCAGGCGTCGAACGCGTCGCGGCAGCGCCCCTCCTCGAGCGCCTCCAGCCCCTTCGAGACCAGCGGCGGCACCGGCCCCGGCACCTGTGCGCACACCGGCCTCGCCATCGCGAACAGCAGCAACCCCGCCAGGAGCACTCGGATAGTCAATCGCGCCTCCATACGGCGCCGGCACCCGCTGAACCCGTGAACCGTGAACCCGTGAACTCGCTATGGTGCCCACGCCTGCCCGACGATGGTCATGCCGATCATGACGCCAAAATCGGGTGACTGGCGGGTGATGCCGATGAGGAGCCCGCCGTCCAGGCGGACCGATCCCCGCGTATACCGCATCGCCGCGCGCGCTTCTCCCTGCGCTTCGAGGCCCGGCGGCGGCGTGCCCGAAGATATGACCGACCGGCCGGCGGCCTCGGCGACGGCCTCGAGGTTCTTCGTCAGGGCCCTGGCCAGGGACACGCCGTAGAGGAACTGGTCCTTCTGCGCGGTCGCGTTGAGTGGATCGCCGAGGATGCCCAGGCCGGCGTTGGCGACGATCCGGATGGGCCCGGCCGTCTTACCGACGAGCGCGCTGACGTAGAAATCGGTCGTATCGAGCCCGAGGCCGCTCTCGTTGCTCGCGTTGGGCAGCCTCGTGGCGAAGCGCAGGCCGACAGACGGCCGGGTCGCCGTCTCGCTGATCACCCGCACCTTCGTCGCGACCGTCACGTCGACCACCGAGGTGGCGCGCGTGATGTCGGGCGCCACCTCGTCGGCGAAGAGCGCCGGTTCCCGGCCGTCGATGCCGAGCCACTGGTAGCCGCCGTCCACCTGCAGCTCGCCGATGCGGCCCAGGCCGAAGCTCCACCCGGCCAGCAGCGACACGCGGTTTCCGTGGAGCCCCGAAAGCGGGTACTGCACGTTGCGGCCGGTCTCGACGCCGGCCTCGAACAGGATCCGGCCCGCGCCGATCACCTCCGGGTCCTCGGTGACCAGCGGACGCTGCTGCGCCTGCGCGCGCGAGGAAACGGCCATCACGAGCAGCGCGGCGAGCAGCAGGGCCGGGGTTGTGCGGCGGCGGGCAGCGGCGATTGGCATGAGTCAGAATCGGCGGCGGCTGTCGAGCAGCATGGTGACGGGCCCGTCGTTCACGAGGCGGACCTCCATCATGGCCTGGAACTCGCCCGTCTCCACGGCCAGGCCGGTCGCGCGAAGCGCGTGCACCGCGTCCTCGTAGAGCACACGCGCCTGCTCGGGCGGTGCGGCCTGATCGAAGGACGGGCGGCGGCCCTTGCGCATGTCGCCACAGAGCGTGAACTGCGAGACGACCAGGACGGCGCCGCCGACGTCGGTCACCGAGCGGTTCATGCGGCCCGCCTCGTCCGCGAAGATCCGCACCTCGCGCGTCTTGCCGACCACGTAGTCGCGATCCGCGGGCCCGTCGCCCAGCTCGATGCCGAGCAGGACCAGCAGCCCGGGACCAATCGCGCCCACGGTCCGGCCGTCCACGGCCACGCTGGCGCTCGACACGCGCTGCAGCACTGCCCGCACGACGCGACTAGCGCCGCAGCGCGGCGAGCGGGATGACCTGGCCACCCGCCGGCTCCGGAGGAGTGGCCTCCGCGGTCGCCTCCGCTGGCGGCACGGCAGACCGGGACGATGCGGGGGCCAGCCGACGATCGAGCAAGTGTCGCGGCTGGACGTTGCCGAGCGACCGGAGGAGCGAGGACTTCAGGTCGGGATGCTCGCGCTCGAGGTCCATGATGAGACGCTTGATCCGCTGGCGTTCGAGGCTGAGGTCGCCGCACGCCGGGCAGCAGCAGCCGATGATCGGCAGGCCGCACTCCTTCGCGTAGGCGCGGGCTTCCGCCTCGTACACGTACACGAGCGGCCGGATCACGACGTGGCGGCCGTTGTCCGACACGAGGCGTGCGGGCATCGCCTTGAGCGCGCCGGCGAAGAACGTGTTCAGCAGCAGCGTCTCGACGAAGTCGTCCGCGTGGTGCCCGAGCGCGATCTTCGTGGCGCCGACATCGCCGGCCAGCCGGTACAGCACGCCGCGCCTGAGCCTGGCGCAGAGCGAGCACGGCGTGGCGTCGGCGTCCAGCACGGTGTCGATCGTCTCGCCGATGGAGGTGTGGACGTGGTGAAACTCCCAGCCGCGGGCCGCGCACGCCTCGGCCACCAGGTCGTGGCGATAGTCCTCGTAGCCCGAGTCCACGTTGACCGCGACCAGGGAGAAGTCGATCGGCGCGCGGCGCCGGAGCACGTCGAGGATCGCCAGGAGCGCCCAGCTGTCCTTCCCTCCCGACAGGCCCACCATCACCCGGTCCCCGTCCTCGATGAGGCCGAACTCGGTGATGGCCCGGGTCGTCTTCTTCGCGAGTCGCGCCTCGAGCGGCGTGCCGTAGCCCATGACCGTCAGTTTACACAACGAGCAGTCGCGACAGCGCCAGCGGCCAGGTGAGGCGCCGGACCCGGGCGCTGCCTTCCGCCCCCATCCGCGCCGCCAGGTCCCGGTCGTCCACCAGGCGGCGCATGGCAGCGGCGAGCGCGTCGGGTGTCGGCTCCACGACCAGGCCGCTGCGGTCGTGCGCCACGAGCTCGGCCGGACCGCCGCTGTCGCGGCACGTGATCACCGGGCGCGCCGACGCGAAGGCCTCCACGGTCACGAACCCGAAATCCTCGTCGAGCGGCGGGAAGATCACCGCCCGGCAGCGGGCGAGGTGATCGAGCAGGTCCGCGTCCGACAGCCGTCCGGGCAGGCTCACCCTGGACTCGAGGCCGCGCGCCCGCACCAGCGCCACGATGTCCGCATAGCCCTCCCCTGCTCCGGCCAGCACGGCCCGGATGCCCGCGGCCTCGGGCCGGGCGAGGGCCTCGACGACCAGGTCGGGCCGCTTCAGCGGAGTGAAGCGCGAGACGAAGAAGACATACGGCTCGTAGTCGTCCACGCGGTACGGCCGCGGCGGGGCGGGCGGGTACAGGACCTCGGCCTCGAGATCCGGCCACGCGGCAAAGCGGTGGCGGATTGTCTCGGACTGGACGAACAGCCGCGTGACGTTGCGGGTGAGCAGGTAGTGGTCGGCGGCGTGGATGAGCCTGCGGCGCAGGCGCTCCTTGGCCAGGTGCGGCCACGAGAGGCCGCCGCGGAAGCGATCCCAGAGATCGTAGTACTCGCGCATCGTGTGGTTCAGCCAGCACACGTGGGCCGGGTGGCGCACCGCGTAGCTCGGGAACCGAAGCGAGATGACCTGGTCGGTCGGGCGGCCGTCGGCCGTGCGACCGACGTCGGTCAGCCAGTTCGCCAGGTAGGCGGCGCCCTGGCGGCCGAAGCGGTTCTGCGGCGTCAGCACGAGATCGGCCTCGTGCCCCGCGTCGCGGAGCGCGTCCACGAGCGCGCGGGCAATCACCAGGTGCCCGCCCTCGACGAACGGCGGGCTCGAGGTGACGACCGCCACCGTGCTCACGGCACCAGCTCCGGCTGGATCAGCACGCCGAGGTAGCGCGCGTCGGCGCTGTCCGGGTCGAAGAACATCGGGACGAAGCCGCCCTCGACCCGGATGGTCGCGTACCACGCGCGTGTGCCCTGGTACGGAAAGCCATGCGGCAGCTCGGTCTCGAGCGTGGTCGTCTGGCCCGCGGCGAGCGACGCGGACGCCTCCTCGCCATCCACGCGGACGGTGACCCGGGTTGGCACGCGGCCGCCGGTCACCGTCAGCTTCAGACGGCGGGCGGCCCCGGCGGTCTTCAGGATCAGATCGGCACGCGAGTCGCCGCGGACCCAGAACCGATCGCCCTCGCGCGGATACACGTTGTCGTCCAGGAAGTAGATCTGGAACCGGGCGGCGGACCCGAACAGCACCCGCACCCGGTCGAGCCGGGTGTTGATCGGCAGGTCGTTGATGAGCGTCATCTCGACCGGCAGCCACCGGAGCGGCCCGCTCTTGGCGACCTCGGCGGGATTGAACGACGCGTAGAACGAGTTCAGGACAATCGGCGCGGTGAACAGGGCACCCACGGCCCACGGCACGAGTGCCGCGGCGCCCGAGGCCACCGGGGGCAGCAGGAACAGGAACAACCCGTAGGTGTTCATGAAATACCGGTTGCCGAGGACGCCGCCTCCGCCGAAGTAGTTGTGCGGAATCCAGACGAGGATCAGCAGGATCTCGGTCATGGCGACGCCGAGCACCGCCCACTGCCACCCTGCGCGGGGCTGACCGGGCCGCAGGAACAGGGCGAGGGCGAACAGGCCGGGGAAGAAATACGGCAGCATCCCGGAATGACGGCCGACGACGAAATACACGAGGTTCCACCCGAGCCGCGACCAGAACACCTGCGGGTCGAAAATGATGTTCCAGAGCACGTCGTTGGTGGCCCGGCTCATCCCGACCTCGTATCCCATGCTGGCAGTCTGGAAGGGGAACGCGCCGTAGTAGGTGCTGCGCGCGCCGCCCTGGAAGTTCCAGTCGCCGGTCACGCCGAGGTTGGCGGCGAAGAAGCCGCCGAGCAGCAGACCGAACAGCGCGCTGATCAGGATGGCCCGCCGCCACCCTCGCCGCGCGACCAGCAGCCCAATGATCGGCAGCACCAGCAGGCCGTTGGTCGGCTTCGAGAACGTGGCCATCGCCAGCAGGGCCACCGCCGCGATGTCCGAGGCGCCGGTGCGAAGCCACCGGAGGCCCCGCGGCAGCGGCTCGGGGGCGATTTCCTTGTACAGCCAGCAGAAGTACCCCAACGTCACGGTCGCCAGATTGAACAGTTCCGGCGTGGTCCACACCAGGTATCCAGGCGAGACCGAGGCAAGGAAATAGCCGGCCGCCAGCACCACGGCGACGCTGGCCGGAGAGCGGGCGGCGATGAACAGGTACGCGGCGAAGACCAGCAGCGCGAGCAGCAGTGCGTGCAGGAGCAGGAACCCGTTGGTGCCGGCCGCGAAGACGAACGGCGCCGCAACGAGCGGGTACATGAACGACTTGCCGTAGTAGAGCCGCTGGGTGTCGGGGTCGGGGCCCGAGAACAGGTGCAGGAACGGGAACGCGCCGTTCGCGCGCAGGCGGACGGTGCGGCCCTGCTTGAGAAAGACGCCGGCGGGCCCGCTCGGGAACTCCCGCCAGACCCGCAGCAGATCCTCGCGGCGGTACTGGAGATCGCCGTCGCTCGCGAGGCTGTGGGCCATCAGATAGTAAGTGGCCTCGTCGCTCTGAAATCCGTAGGCCGCACGCGGGAAGCTGACCGAGAGCGCCAGGCCGCCGTAGACGCACAGCACCACCGCAGCGGCGAGCAGCCCGGGACGCGGATCGAGCGGGCGGGCGGCCGGCGCCGGCGCGGCGATCACGCCGGCACACCCCGGTCCAGGAACGACAGGTCCCGCGCGAGGATGCCGCGCCGGTGCGTGGCCCGCGAGTCCTCGTGGAGCAGCCCGTAGAGCCGCTCCATCTTCCGCACGAAGGCGGTGATGTCGTAGGTCCCGGCGGCGTCACGCGCGCGGGCGGACAGCGCGGCGCGCTCATCGGGATGCTCGATGGCGTACACGAGGCGCCCGGCCAGGGCGGCGGCGTCGCGCCTGGGCACGATCCACGCCGTGCGCCCCGGCTCCAGGATGTCGCTCAGGCCGTCCGCGTCGGTGGCCACGATGGCCTTTCCGGCGGCCAGCGACTCGAAGGCCGTGAGTGGCGTGCCCTCCCAGAGCGAGGGGAACACGCTCAGGTCGAAGGCCGCCAGCGCGGACGCCACGTCGCGAACGAAGCCCGTGAAGACGAACCGATCCCCCAGTCCGAGGCGCGCCGCCTGTGCCTCGAGCGCCGGCCTGAGGGGGCCCTCTCCTGCGAGGAAGAACCGCGCCTCGGGATGGCGATCGAGCACCTGCCGCGCCGCCTCAATCAGGGTACTCGTTGCCCTTCGAGTCGTGGAGCCGCGTGATCGTCCCGACGGCGAACTCGCCGGGCCGGATCCCGAGCGCGCGCCGCGCCGCGGCCACCTCATCCGCACTTCGGAGGCGGCCGAACTCGTCCACCGGCGCACCCAGGTAGACGACCTTGATCTTCTCGGGACGCACGAGCCGGGCCTTGCGCACGAACTCCGCGGTCGAGCGCGACACGGCCAGCGCGATGTCGGTGTATGGCTCGAGCACCCGGTCCGCCACCTTCTGGAACCAGGGCGTGTCGGTCAGGTTCGCGTGCTCGTGCAGGATCGTCGGAAGCCGCCGCATGGCGCCGGCCGCGCGACCGAAGGTCGTGGCGCCGTAGCCGTGCAGGTGCAGGACGTCGATCCGGCGGCGATCGATGATCTTCAGGAGCGCCGGGAGCGTGGCGGGATCGAACCTGCCGCGATGCAGGTACTCGATCTCCACGCCGAGCGACTCGAGCGTCTCCTCGGAGAGATCCTTCCTGCGGAGGCTCACCAGCGACACGTTGACGCGTGCCGCATCGAACCGCGGGATCATCCACGCGAACAGCCGCTTCACCCCGTGCATCCGCGATCCCTCCCACCCGAGGTGATCGCACACCTGCAGCACGTTCAGGGTACCGCTCACGGCGTCTCCGCCGGGGGCGCGGCCGCCGCGTCCCGGCTGCCCACGACCCGTGCGGGCACGCCGACGGCCACGGCACGGGCGGGGATCGCGCTGCGGACGACCGCCCCGGCACCGATGACGGCGCCCTCGCCCACCTCCACGCCGTCGAGGATCTTCGCGCCCGCGCCCAGCCAGGCCCCTTCGCCCACGTGCACACCGGCCCCGGTCCGCGCCTGCTCGGTCACCGCACGCGACGGGTCGGACCAGTCGTGATCACCCCCAATCACGTAACAGTAGGCCGCCAGCAGCGCCTGCCGGCCGATCACGACGCGCGCCGCCGAGAAGACCTCGCAGTTGAAGCCGACGTTCACACCGTCGCCGAGCACGATGTCGCCGTTCTTGCACGACAGGATCGTGTTGCGGCCGACGAACACCCCCGACCCGATCGTGATGCCCGCGTTGTCGTCTCCCTTTGCGTCGAGCAGGCAGTTGTCGTCGATGACGACGTTGTCGCCGATGCGGACCTTGTGCGGGTGCCGGATCGTGACGTGCTGGCCGAACACGACGTTGCTGCCGCACGCGCCGAGCAGCAGCGGATAGAGCGCCTTCCTGAGCGCCAGGCCCGCCGCGCCCGGGACCCATTGCGACAGCAGCTGCACGAGCTCGTAGCCGACGAGCGCCCCCCAGCCGGGACGTCCGACGATCAGGCGGGCGTACTTCTCGCGCGCCGAGACCCCGGGCGCGAACAGCTCGTCCTGCGCGCGCGGAATGCGACCCGCCATCAGAGCCACCCGGCCGCTCGGTACGACGCCAGCGTCCGCCGGACCCCTTCGTGCAGGCCCACCACCGGCGCGTAGCCGAGCTCGGTGCGCGCGCGGCTGATATCGAACGCGCGGCTCTTGGTGAAGAACTCCACGCGCCGCCGGTACAGGGGCGGCTCGATGCCGAGCGGCCGGCACACGGCCTCGCACGCCGCGCCAGCCAGCCAGAACGGCCAGACCGGCAGGCGGAGTCCCGGCGGCGCGACCTGCGCCTCATCCGCCACGATGGCCACCAGCTCGTTCAACGTCGTCACCTCGGGGCCAGCCAGCAGGTAGGTGCGGTTGGCCGCGGCCGGCACGGTGGCCGCCAGCAGGAAGCCCTCCACGAGGTCGTCCACATGGGTCAGATGGTAGAAGATCCTGCCGTTGCCGAGGACGACGAACCGGCGCCGGGCCACGCCGCGAAACAGCTTCAGGAGCCGGCGGTCGCCCGGACCGTAAATGCCGGTCGGCCGGACGATCGTCAGCGCCATCCCGGTGCGCCGCGCGGCCTCGAGGGCCCGCCGCTCGCCTTCGAGCTTGGTGACCTGGTACACGTCGCCGGGGCGTAAGGGCGCGTCCTCGTTGGCCGGCGGGCGCTCGATGTTGCCGTGCACCCCCACGGTACTGCAATGGACGACGCGCGACGCGCCGGCGGCGGCGGCGGCCTCGACCATCCAGCCCGGCACCTCGGCGTTCACCCGATGATAGGTGGCCTCGGGCAGGCCGGCCCGGCGGTACAGCGCCGCGATGTTGAACACCACGTCCACGCCGCGCAGCGCGCCGTCGAGCACGTCGCGGTGCTCGAGGTCGCCGGGGGTGATCTCCACGCCGGCGCGGCGCAGGTCGTCGGCCGCATCGGGACGCCGCACGAGGGCGCGCACCTGGTGGCCGCGGGCGGCCAGCGCGCGGGCGAGGTGCCCCCCGGTGAAGCCTGTGGCGCCGGTGACGAGCGCCTTCACCGCTCGGCCAGCACGGTCACGGGCGAGCCGGCCAGGGCCAGCAGGCCGAGCGTCCGCAGGATTCCCTCGACCCGCTCGGTGAGGGCGCGCGAGCCCAGGCGCTTGTGCAGCACGATGGGCAGCACGAACTGCCGGTGCGTGCGCGTCACGCGAAAGCCGTGACGCGCCAGCTCGCGGGCGACCTGACGCTCGCCGAGCACGCGGTACGCCTCGACGCGGGCGCCGGAGGCGAGTGCGACCCGGCGTGCCGTCGCCTGCACGAGGGCCACGGACCCCCGCGACGGGAAGTCCACGATGACGCGGGCACGCGAGACGCGGCACAGCTCGCCGATGCATGTCCGCCAGTCCGGCGCGTGCATCAGCACGCGGAGGCTGACCGCCACGTCGAAGCTGCGATCGCGATGGCCGAGGTGGTGGGCGTCGCCGACCTCGAAGCGGATGCCGGCGCCCTGCGCCTCGGCGCGTACGCGCGCCACCCGCAGCATCTCGGCCGAGGCGTCGAGCGCTGTCACACGGGCGCCGCGGCCCGCCAGCACGAGCGCGGCCCGGCCCGTCCCGGTGCCGACGTCCAGCACGTCGCGGCCGTCCACGGGTCCGGCGAACGCGGTCAGCACCCGGGCCTGCGTCTCGGCGAGCAGCGCCCCGACCGGCCCGCCGAACCGCGCGCGGTCGAAGGAATCGGCCATGGACGGATCCGCGTACGCCGTGTAGCTGTAGTGGTCCGGTCGCGCGCGGACCCCGGACGGCTTCACGCCGGGCTCCCCGAGACGGCCGCCGGCGCGCCGATCCCGAGACGGCCCATCGCGTCCCGCGTGCGCGCGAGGTACGCGTCGTAGCTGTATTTCGACGCCGCCAGCGCACGGGCCGCCTCGCCGAGCCGCGCGGCCGCCGCCGGATCGCCGAGCGCGCGCAGGATCCCCGCGGCAAACTCCGGCGCGGTCGCCCCGGTCAGCATGGCCACCTCGTCGTCGAGCACCTGCGTATGCGTGAGCAGACGCGTGGCCACGATGGGCCGGCCGGCCCGGAGGTACTGGTAGATCTTGAGCGGCGTGTTCGTGCCGCGGCTGCGGGGCGACACGAGCACGTCGGCCGCCTCGAGATACGCGGGGATCTCCGCCGCCGGCCGTTCGCCCGCGAAGATCACGCGGTCCGACAGGCCGTGCGCGGCCACGTCGGCACGGGCCGCCGTGACCTGGTCCCGACGCCCGCCCGCCAGCAGGAAGCGCACGTCGGCGCGGGCGCGGCACACGTCGGCCGCCGCCCCGAAGAGCAGGTCGAGCCCCTGGTACGCCTCGAAGGTCCCGGTGTAGAGCACGAGCGGCGCGCGGGCGTCGATGCCGTGACGCGACCGGATCTCGGCGCGATCGGCGCCGGGACCGATTTCGCCGGCGCCCGGCGCGTTCTCGATCAGCACCGGCTCGCGCCCGGGCCCGATCGCCTGCACGATCCGGGCGAGCTCCGGGCAGATCACGATGACGACGCGCGAGCGGCGCACGGCGACCCGCTCGAGGCGCTCGAAGATCCAGCGCAGGAGGCGCGACCGGCTGTACTTGAAGTTGGCGAGCTGCTGCGGCAGGCTCGAGTGCATGTCGTAGAGGTGCGGCACGCCCAGCATGGCCGCCAGGACGAGCCCGATGGCCGCGCCCTCCTCGTGCGAGTGCACCAGATCGTAGCGGCCGCCCAGGCCACGCCGGACCGCCGTGAGGGCGAGCGCGGCGTCGAGCGGCACCTTGGCGAGCGAGGGGCCGATCCGCACGGCGCGGACGAATGGAGGCCGCAGGCAGCGGAACACCCGCAGGCCGGGCAGCGCCACGTCTTCGCCGAACGGATACGTCACCAGATCGACCGTGTGCCCCAGCTCGAGGAGCGCGCGGATCCGGTGGTACTCGCTGAACGGGGTTCCCCGGGGCTCGAAGAACGGCTCCGGGGCGATCATGAGGATGTGCATCGGGTCGGAGCGGCGCCGGGACCGGCCCGCCAGGCCGCCAGCGCCCGCGGCGATCGGTCGATTCTAGGCCGCGCGATGAAGGGGCGTCAACGCGCGACCGCGTCCGAATGGACAACCTCGGGCGACCGTAGTACGCTCGCCGGGTTGCCCGACCCGAGTCCGCTGACGCGCCGCCCGACCCGAACGCCTTGTCACTCCCGGTGAACGACCCGCCGGCGCCGCCGGCCCGCCGCCGCACCCGGCCCGCGATCCTCGCGCTGAAGATCGCCGTCAGCCTCGGCCTGCTCGCGGTGCTCATCTGGCGCAGCGACGCGCCGAAGCTGTGGCACTACGTCCGCTCGGCCTCGCTCGGCTGGCTGGGCGCGGCGCTCGGCGTGTACTTCGTCATGATCCTCGCGAGCGCCTGGCGCTGGGGGCTGCTGCTCGAGGCGCAGGGCGTCGCGGTCCCGGTCTCCACGCTCACCGGCTCGTTCCTCGTGGCGACTTTCTTCAACAACTTCCTGCCGAGCAACATCGGCGGCGACGTCATCCGCATTGCCGACACGGCGAAGCCGGCCCGCTCGAAGACGCTGGCCGCGACCGTCGTGCTGATGGATCGCGGCGTGGGGCTGCTCGGACTGGTGCTGCTCGCGGCCGCCGCCGCGTCGACGGCGGGGCGCGAGGGCGTGCCGCCCGGGCCCGTCCCCGCCTGGGCGCTCTGGGCCACGTTCGCCGGCGCCGTGGCCGTGGCGGCGCCGGCCGTGCTCGCGCCCGGGCTGATTGTCCGACTGCTGGCCCCGTTGCGCCGCCTCCATCCCGAGTGGGTCGGCGCCCGACTCGAGCGGTTCTCCGAGGTGCTGGCGCGGTTCCGGTCGGCGCCGGCCGCCCTGGCCGGCTGTTTCGGCGGCGCCGTGCTGGTCCAGGCCCTGCTCGTGGGCTTCTATGCGGCCGTGGCCCACGCCATCGGCGTGCACGTCTCGCCGTGGCACATGGCCGTGGTCGTGCCGATCTCGTTCCTGGTGCAGATGATCCCGTTGTCGCTCAACGGCTTCGGCCTGCGGGAAGCGACGTTCTCGTTCTACTTCGCCCGGCTGGGCCTGCCCATCGAGGCCGCGCTCGTAATTTCCCTGCTTGGCGCCGGGCTGGTCATGCTATTCTCCCTTTCCGGAGCGGCTGTGTACGTGGTCCGTGGCACGTAGGGCTGCTCACCCACCCCCAAGGGTTGCCGGCGTGTCCCAGCGCGTCGGAGAGAGTACCGGACAGCCGGCCGCGCGGCCGGGCGTTCACGGCGGTACTCGCGACTAACAGACACTCTGAGGACGACTTGATGACCTCTTTGCGTTCGTGGCTCGTCTCGGGAGCCGTGCTCATCGTCGCGGCGGTGCTCGCACGCCCGGCGCAGGCGCAGGCCCAGGAAGGGCGGTTCGGCGCTCACATCACGTTCGGTGCGCAGACCGGATCGGGTGATTTGTCGCAGCAGTTCACGCCCTTGATCTACGACGAGAAGGCCACCATCGATATCAGCCAGACGTACGAGAGCGGACCGCTGGTCGATCTGGGCGGCGAGTACTTCGTCGGCGACCTCGGCATCGCTCCGGGCACGTTCGGCGTCGGCGTGAGCTACTCGCACACGTCCGGCGACGGCAACGCGACCGTGGCGGCGCAGATCCCCGACCCGCTCCGCTTCGACCGGCCACGCGGCGCTGCCGCGCAGGCCACCGGCCTGAACCACACCGAAAACGCGGTCCACATCAGCGTCCTCTACCGGTTTGCGGCAACGCCGAAGATCGATGTCACGGCCGGGATTGGTCCGACGTTCTTCTCGGTGAGCCAGGATTCTGATCAAGAGCGTGAGCGTGACCGAAGGATCCGGCGGGCCGACCATCGCGCCCGACGTCGGGGAGAACTCCGACGGCGCCGTGGGCATCAACGTGGGCGCCGACGTGACGTACATGGTCACCAAGAGGTTTGGCGCGGGCCTGCTGCTCCGGTACGCGAAGTCGACGGCGAAGCTGGAGCCGCCCGACACCGACACGCCGGTGAAGGTACGCGCGGGTGGATTCCAGGTGGGCGCCGGCCTCCGGGTGCGGTTCTGAGGCGCCTCATGAAGGCAAGAAGTGCAAGGAGTCAGATGATGAAGATGCGGTTCCCCCTGATGGCAGCAATGGGCGTCCTCGCGGCCGCCATCGCCTGCGGTGACAAGTCGCCCAACCCGGCGGCGCCTTCCCCCGCCGCCACCGCGGCCGGCAACGCGGCCGCAGGACCCAGCGGCGAGACGCTGAAGGTGCCCGCGCCGCCGCTCGTCTCGCCCGCCAACGGCGCCCGGCTCAGCGACTTCGATATCGTGCTCAAGCTGAACCCGGTCACGGCCAAGTTCGCCGACGTCAGCACGTTCGCCTACCGCTTCCAGCTGCTGCAGGGCAGCAACGTGATCCGCGACTTCCGCACGTCGACCACGACGCACTGGACGCCCGAGCAGCTCGAGAGCAACACGACCTATGGGTGGCGTGCCCGCGCCGAGTTGGGCGCCGACTTCGGCCCGTGGTCCGACACGTGGACGTTCACGACGCCCGACAAACCCAAGGGCTACATCGCCGGTAACGAGCTGTACGACCCGCTCACCGACGGCAAGACGGTCGGCATCGTCCACGGGTCGATCACGTTCATCCCCAACGTCGGAGCCAGGTTCAACAGCCTGTCGAGTTATATCGAGTACCGTCTGCCGCAAACGCTCACGGGCGGGCAGTATTCGATGCTCGTCACCGATATGTCGACGGAAACCGAGGGCGGCAAGACGAAGATCATGTCGATGCGCGAAGGCGACTCGGACATCACCACCAACGATCGCCGGTTCACGATTGAGAAGCGCGCGAGCGGCACGATCGCCTGGCGTATGATCACCCACGACGACCAGATCGATACGGTCGGCGCCGAGCGGGTGCACCGGGACTTCCACGAGAACGCGCTCTACCTGTGGACGGCGTTCTGGGGGAACAACCGGTTCAACCTGGTGATTCAGGAAGGCGGCGCCGGTGGCAAGACGATCTACAACTTCGGCAAGCGCTACGGCGGCGTCTACGACCCGAACCCCCATCGGGTGTTCGTGGGCGGTCCGGCGGGCCGAGGCGGCCCCGACACCGGGAGCGTCACGCCAATGACCGTCCGGCAGGTCTGGGTCTCCAGCCGCGACCGGCCGGCGTTCGCGAACCAGTAGTAGAGCAGCAGATCGGTCTCCCTGTCCCGGGGGCGTCGCGGCGCCTCCGGGATGGGACGTCGCCCCTGCCGGCGCCCGTTCCGGGCCCCCAGCCGCCGGCCGGATCCACGCCCCCGGGCCTCGCGCTGCTTCGAGCGACGTTCGTCCAGCGACACGCCCAGGACGAACGGAGTCGAAGGGCTAAACCCGGACCCCTCATCGGTCGATACACAGAAATGCACGGGAGCACTGTCTCTCCCGCGCCAACTCGTCAGCTGGAGCCAAGTCATGCAGGTTCGAGTGTCCCGCGCCGTGGCCGTGCTGGTCGTGCTGCCCGTCCTGGCGGCGTGCCAGTCGAAGAAGAGCGCCAACCCGCTGAGTCCCGATGTGGCCGGCCCGATCCCGGGCGTCGAGATCACCGCGCCGAAGCCGGTGGAGCCCAAGGCCAACGCCCAGGTGCCGACCGACGAGCAGCCGCTCACGCTGATGCTCGAGAACGCGGCGTCGAACGGCCAGCGGCCGCTCACCTACCGCCTCGAGGTGGCGAGCGACAGCTCGTTCGCGAGCCTCGTGTTCACCAAGGAAGGCGTGACCCCGGGAGGCGACGGGCACACCAAGGTCACGCTGCCCGACAAGCTGGCGAGCGACCGCATCTACTACTGGCGGGCACGCGCGCAGGACGGCGCCAACACGGGGCCGTTCTCGGCGCCGGTGGAATTCAAGGTCATCACGCCCGTGGTCATCGAGGCGCCGACGCCCACCTCGCCAATCGGCGGCGAGGTGGCTTCGACCAACCCGCCGCAGCTGCGCTTCGACAACGCGGCGCACAGCGGCCCGGTCGGCGCCATCAAGTACCGCGTGGAGATCTCCACGGACCAGGCGTTCACGAAGACCGTCTGGGCGCAGGAGGGCGGCGAGTCGCCCGGCCACACCCAGTTCACGCCCGGGTCGCCGCTGACCGCCGGCGCCGCCTTCTACTGGCGGGCCCGCGCCTCGGATCCGGGGCACGTCGGCCCGTGGTCCCACACCGTGTCGTTCCATACGCCGGCTGCGGCCCCCGAACCGGATCCCGGTTCGGGCGGCGGTGGCGGAGGGGGCGGCAGCGCCGGCGGAGGGGGCAGCTGCGCCTCGAACAACGGCAACGCCATCGTGAGTTGCGTCGCGTCGAAGTACGCCAGCTACCGGCGGGCAGGCGTCAGCACGTCCACCCGCAAGTCGAACATGCAGTTCCTCCGCGACCGGATCATCGAGGCCGGTCTCTGCGGGGGGCTGGACCTGGGCTGGAACCTGAAACGCGGGGGCCCGGAGATCAGCAACGACTTCCTGGCCGAACGCCGCGGCGGGTCGGTCGTCGGACACGACATCGCGATCGACTACGAGAACACCGGCAGAGAGCTCCAGCTCTACTGGGGTGGCGGCACCCACCCCGTCTACACGAAGTACACCAGGTCGTATTCGTGTAACTGACAGGCAGGCAAGGGCCTCGAGGGTGCGGGTGATATACTGAGCCGATGTCGACCGATGGCTTCCGCCTGAACTACCTGGCGAAGGCGGCCGCGGGGATTCCCCGCGACCTCGCCAACACGCTGGTTGTCTCGAAGCTGAAGCCCATCCGGCCGACGGTGCTCATTTACAACTGCACCTTCGTCTGCGACGCGCGCTGCCAGATGTGCAACAACTGGAAGCGCGGGAACCGGAAGGAGGACATGACGCTGGCCCAGATGGACGGCGTCATGGACCACGCGTTCTGGGGCGCCGTCGAGAACCTCAACATCTCGGGTGGCGAGCCGACGACCCGGAACGACCTGCCCGAGCTGGTCGAGATGTTCCAGCGCCGTCTGCCCCGGCTGCGCAAGATCGGCATCAACACCACCGGCCTGACCCCGCACCGCGCGATCCCGATGCTCACGCGCCTGGTCGAGTTCTGCGCGTCGAAGGGCCTGCTGACCAGCATTCGCGTCTCGCTCGACGGCATCGGCGACATTCACAACGAGGTCCGGCAGGTCAAGCGGGGCTTCGACAAGGCCAACCAGACCATCGACGCCATGCAGGCGCTCTCCGAGCGCCACGCGGGGTTCTCCTTCGGCATCGCCTCGACGATCTTCGCGACGAACCTCGAGGACGCGAGGAACATCCTCGCCTGGGCCCGGTCGAAGAAGCTCGACGTCGTCTTCAACATGCTGCGGTTCACCGACAACATGCTCGGCAACCGCGACCTCGAGGAGACCGTCGGGTTCAAGCAGCGCGAAGAGGACTTCATGCGGGAGTTCTTCCTGGAGCGCGTGCAGGAGGAATCGGTCCTGTCGGGCCAGGCGTTCATGTACCTGCACTACGCCGACATGATCGCCAACGGGTACGTGCGGACGATGCCGTGCCCCTTCCGGTCGCAGGGCCTGCTGCTGAACCCCAACGGCGACCTGTTCTACTGCGAGAACTCGGACATGCTCGGCAACGTGCTCGACGCACGCGCCCCCGATATCTACTTCAAGGCCGAGAACCTCGCGCACCGGGCCACGTTCGAGGACGGCATCTGCAGGAATTGCCTGAGCCCCTGCCAGGTGAACGTCGGCGCGATGAAGCAGGTCGTGCCCTACGCGAAGTTTCTCATGCGCGCCTACACGGTCAAGCATCACCCCGAGCGCCACACCGAGACGCTGCCGGTCACCTAGCCTCCGGAGCCCGTGATCAGGATTCTCGGCAGCCGCGCCGTCCGGGTGCTCGTCGCCGCGGGCCTGACCGGCTACCTGCTCTGGATCAGCCACCCGGCCGACATCGCGCGCGCCGCCCTCGGCGCCGCGCCGGCCTGGCTGCTCTGGGCGTGCGCGCTGGTCCTCGTGGATCGGACGCTGATGGCCTGGCGCTGGCTGCTCCTGCTCCGTCCCCTGACCGCCGACGCCCCGCCGCCGCGGGCCGCGGTCCTGCGCGTCTTCTTCGTGAGCACGTTCGTCGGGTCGTTCCTCCCTGCCAGCGTCGGCAGCGACGCGGTGCGCGCGCTGAGCGTGCGGCGGCACGCCGTGCCGGGACCGTCCGCGGTCGCCTCGGTGGTGATGGACCGCGCCCTGGGCGCGGTGTCCACGATCCTGCTCGGTGTGGCGAGCCTCGCGATCACCGGCATCGCGATCCCGCTCGGGGGCGTCGTCATCCTGCTGGCGGGAGGCGCCGTCAGCCTGCTGGCCGCCCTGGTGATCTTCAGCGACCCGATGGCCGCCGCAGCCTCGCGGGTCGTCGCCGCGCTGCCAGGCGCCCGGGTGCGGCAGGTCGTGCAGGCGCTGCTCGACGCCGTGCGGACGTACCGGCACCACCACGCCGCCCTCGCGGCCGTGCTCGCCGCGTCCGTCGGGGTACAGGTGCTCCGCGTGCTCGAGGCGTGGTGTCTCGGCGTGGCCCTGGGAATCACCGCGGGACTGCCGGTGTACTTCCTCTCCGTTCCGATCGTCCTGCTCATCATGTTGCTGCCGATCACGATCAACGGCCTGGGCACGAGCCAGGCCGCGTTCCTCTGGCTGTTCGCCGCCGCCGGCACGCCGCACCCGGAGGCGTTTGCCCTCTCGGTCCTGTTCGTGGCCCTCGGCTTCATCGGGAACCTGCCCGGCGGCCTGCTCTACGTGCTCGGCGGAGCCGACGGCTCCCGATCGGTGGGCTCGGCTTCCGGCGCGCGGCTGTCGTGAAGCCCCCCGGATCCCTGGTCAGCCGCGGGGACGCCGCGGCGGCGGTGGAAGGCTGGACGCCGCAACCGCACGGCACCGGCGCGCTGGTGGCCGCGGCGGGCCGGGGCACCCGTCTGGGATATCACCTGCCGAAAGTGCTCTACCCCATCGAGGGACGGCCCGTGCTGGCCTGGCTCCTGGACCGCCTGCGTGGGCTCGCCGGGCACGTGACGCTTGTACTCAGTCCGGAGGGCGAGGAGGCGTTCCGCCGCCTCCAGCCGGAGTTGGCCCTGCCCGTCGTGCCCGTGGTCCAGTCGCAGCCGACCGGCATGGCCGACGCGGTGCTCGCCGGTGCGTCGGCCCCACTCGCCAACGGCGCCCGCGACACGGTGGTCGTGCTCTGGGGGGATCAGGTCGGCCTGAGCCGCGATACGATGGCACGCGCGCTGGCCGTCCACGCCTGCCACGATCTCCGGCCGGCCGTGACCGTACCGCTCGCGCAGGTGGATGCGCCATACGTGCATTACGAGTTCGATGCGACCGGGTCCCAGGACGGGCGGCTGCTGGCCGTCCGCCAGCGGCGTGAAGGCGACGCGCTGCCGGACGCCGGCCTGGCCGACTGCGGCTGCTTCATCGTCTCTCCGCACCTCGTGATGCCGGCCCTCAGGCGCCTCTCCGCGGCGGGCCTGCTCACGGGCCGGCTGAGCCGCGAGCAGAACTTCCTGCAGGCGCTGCCCTTCCTCGCCCGCGAGATGCCCGTCGTCGGCGTCCTCGGCGCGACCGCGGCCGACACCATCGGCTTGAACTCTCCTGCCGATCTCGATCGGCTATCGAGGGCCGGGGGCGCCGCGCGCTCCCTCGCCGAATGAGCCGCCCGATGAAGGTGGTCATGTTCGTCGGCGGACGCGGGGCCCGCGACATCACGCGCGCGCTGCTCGAGACGCCGGGCATCGAGCTGACCAACCTGCTCAATGCCTACGACGACGGCGATTCGACCGGAGCGCTCCGGGTGTTCATTCCGGGGTTCCTCGGCCCGTCCGACGTCCGCAAGAACCTGGCGACGATGATCGACCCGGCGCGGCCCGGCATGCCGGACCTGGCCGCCTGGCTCGAGCGCCGTCTGCCGTCCGGCCTGCCCAACGGGGGCGTGGCCGTCGTCGAGGCGCTCGCCGCGCGCGGAGGGGCGCTCGGGACCGGCTGGTCGTCGGAGGCGCTCGGGCGGATGCCGGAGGCGGCCGCGGGCCGGCTCACCGGCTGGCTGCAGGCGCTCGTCGAGTACCTGGTCGGACGAGGCCGTCGGTGCCGGCCGGACGTTCGACGCGTCGGACTGCGCCGTCGGCAACCTGGCGCTGGCGGGCGGCTACCTGACGGAAGGCCGCGACTTCAACCGGATGATGGCGGCGGCCGTGGACGTCTGCGGGATCCGCGGCCGCCTGCTGAACGTCACGACCGGCGAATGCCTCGTGCTCACGGCGCTGAAGGAGGACGGCGAGATCCTGCCACGCGAAGCCGCCGTCGTCGGCCCGCAGTCGGCGGTGCCGCTCCGCAATGTGTACCTGCTGGCCGAGCCGCTCGGCGTCGCAGCGCTCGAGTCGCTCCGCCACGAACGCCCGGAAGCGGTTGACGCCGCGCTGCGGTCGCTCGACGTCACGCCGGCGCTGAACCCGGCCGCCGCCGACGCCCTGGCGCAGGCGGACCTCATCATCTACAGTGTCGGAACGGCCCACAGCAGCCTGTTTCCGTCGTACCTCACCAACGGGCTCGCGGAGGTGATTGCCGCCAACCACCGGGCGCGCAAGGTCGTCGTCACCAACCTCCGCCGCGACCACGAGATCCAGAGCGAGACGGCCAATTCGCTGGTGGAGAAGACGCTCTATTTCCTGCGCCGGCGCGATGCCGTCTCGGTCGGCGATCGCGGGCTCGTGACCGACGTGTTCGCGCACGAGCCCTCCCTGGAGCGCGCCGACGACCAGGGATGGCTCCGCTTCACGTCGTGGATTGCGCCGCGTGACGTCCGTGTAAACCTGATTGACTGGGAGAGCCACACGAACCCGGGGCGTCACTCGGGCCCGAGGGTGCTCCAGGAGATCCTGCAGCTGTCCGCTCCGAGCGAGGAGCCCACCATGCCCCGCGACACGCTGTCGATCATCGTCCCCGCGTACAACGAGGAACGGTTCATCGGCCGCCTGCTCGATCGGCTCCTGGCAGTGCAGCTGGACCGGCACGGCCTCTCGGCGGAGATTCTGGTCGTGGACGACGGATCGACCGACCGGACCGCGGAGATTGCGGCGGGCTATCCCGGCGTGCGCGTGATCCGGCAGCCGCGCAACCAGGGGAAGGGCGCCGCCGTCCGTCGGGGCATTGCCGAAGCGACCGGCCGCTGGATCCTGATCCAGGACGCCGACCTCGAGTACGACCCCGAGGACATCCACAAGATGGTGTCGGCGGCAATCAACGGCGAGTTCCAGGCCGTGTACGGGAGCCGCAACCTGCGCGCCGAGCAGAAGAGCCGCACGCTGGCCATGCTGCACGGCAAGAAGGACACGCAGTACTGGGGGCACTACCTGGGCGGCGTGGCCCTCAGCCTTGCCACGTTCGGTCTGTACGGACGGTTCCTGACCGACACGGTGACCGGCTACAAGCTCTTCGATGCGGCGCTGCTCAAGCGCTTCGACCTGCGCACGTCGGGGTTCGAGCTGGACCATGAGATCACGGCGAACGTGCTGCGCGACGGCGTGGACATCTTCGAGGTCCCGGTCTCCTACCAGCCCCGCAGCTGGGACGAGGGCAAGAAGATCCGCGCGCGTGACGGGTTCATCGGCCTCTGGACGCTGCTCCGCTGCCGGCTCGTGGACATGGACACGCGTCCGGCGGACGCGCCACGCACGAGCCCGGCACGGCGTGGGCCTGCGGCGACGGCCGCGCGGATCTCCCCGTGGCTGCTGCTTGCGGCCATCGGCGGGTACCTGGCGTCGGCGGCGGCCATCGGGCCTGACATCGGCGACGTGCTCATCTTTCTCGCCTGCCTCGCGGCGTTCACGGCGCCGGGCTGGCCGCTGGCGCGATGGGTCATCGGCGGCCGGCCGAACGGTGCAGAGCGCGCCGGCCTCGCGCTCTTCCTCGGCTACGTCGTCGGCGCGCTGGTGTTCTGCCTGCTGCGGCTGGTGCACGTCACGGCGCCGGCCGGTGTGCTGATCGTGGTGCTGGTCGTCGCATGGGAGCTCAACCGGCTGGTGCCGCGCAACGCACCGGCGATCGTCGAGCTGCCGACGTTCGGCTCCGGCGACCGCGTCGCCGTGGCGCTTCTGACGTGCCTCGTGCTCGTCATCGTCGGTCCCGTGTTCGCCCATGTCGGAGCGCGGATGCCGCAGGGCCTGGCGTATCGAGCCTATTTCACGGCCGATCTGTTCGCGCACATGAGCGTCGTCGCGGAGCTTGCGCATCGACACGTGCCGCCCGTGAACCCCTATCTGCCGACCGAGACGCTGCCGGACTACTGGGCGTACTTCTCCCTGCCGGCCGTGTTCAGCGGGCTCAGGCCCGCCCTGGGCTTCGACCGCGGAATCCTCCAGACCGACCTGGCGATGGCTGTCGTCCTCGTGGCCGTCTGGTACACGGCCCTGCGGGCGCTCGGCATCTCCACCGTGGCCGCGGCCGTGTCGTGGGCCGCCGCCCTGGGGGCGGCAAGCTTCGAGGGCGCCTGGTTCCTCTGGTCGCAGTGGATGCTGCACCGTCCGCTCGGCGATTTCCGCTACGTGAACATCGACGGGCTGACCCGCTGGTTCCGGGACATGCCGCCGGTGGACGGGCTGCACCGGATCTTCTGGTATACGCCGCAGCACGCGATGGCACTGACGATGGGGCTGCTGGTGATCGTGTCGGTGACGCGCGCCCGCGAATCGGGGTCACTGAGGCGTGGAGGGTTCGAGGCGCTGCTGCTCGGAGCGGCGGTGGCGTTCAGCAGCTTCAACGGCCTGTTGTTCATCGCCTGGTACGGCGTGGCGGAGATCGTCCTGCTGCTCGGCGACCGCCTGCACGCGATGGCCCGGTGGCTCCTGGGCCGGGCGGTGGCGGCCGTGGCGTGCCTGGCGGCCGTCGCAGTGACCCTGGCGCTCGGGATGGTGCACCTGGGGACCGCCGGCAGCCTGTACTACCGTCCCAACCTGCACCTGGCGCGCGGTCCCTGGACGTTCGCGGTGATGAGCTTCGGCCCGCTGCTCTTCACCGGCGTCGCGGGCCTGACCGTCCTCCGGCGACGACAGGTGGTGGGCGTCGCGCTGTGGCTGATGGTGATCGTGTCAGTCCTGACGCTCTCCGCCGTCGAGGTGCGGGGACACCTGAACAGCTACGTGCCCTTCCGCACCGGGCAGGTCCTGCTCGTGATCCTCGCCATCGGCACCGGCTACGCGCTCGACAGCCTTGCCGACCTGCCGCGGGCGGCACGCACCGCAGCGTGGGCGGTGCTGCTGGTCGCGTTCGCGGCCGCGACGCCGACGGCGGCCCTCGACTGGTACAACGCGCGCGACATCTCGAACGATCGGGACACGGGCTTCGGCTTCCACTGGACCACTTACGTCAACGATGACGAACTGGCCGCGCTGCACTGGATCCACAGCACCGTGGAACTGGACGACACCGTGAACACCGATCCCGAGGCGCGGGGGCGCGGCGACTGGGCGCTCATCCCGGCCTTCGCCGGCCGGAGGATGGGGATCGGGTTCGGCCTCTTCGAGCCGAACCCCGAGCGCTTCCGACCGGAGATGGCACGCGTCGCCGAGGCCTTCCGCACGACCGACGCGGATACTGCGTACGATATCCTCCGGCAGGAGCGCGTGCAGTATCTCTTCATCGGCGCGCCCGAGCGGGATCGATACGGCGTGGGCATCCGGAAGTTCGCCGCACGCCCCGACAGGTTCCAGATGGTCTTCTCCAGGGGACTTGTGACGATCTACCACCTCGTCCAGTGATCGATCAGCGGCCGCCCGGCCTGACCGTGGTGGCGCTCGTGGCCGGCGCCACGATCGCCCTCGCCTGGTCCTTCGACGGCGTCACCGGCCTCCGGCACCTGCTGGTCCTGGCCGGGACCGCGCTCCCCGGGCTGCCTCTGGGGTGGCGCCTGTTCGGACGGCGCCATCCGGCGGGGTGGATGACGGGCGGCCTGATCGGATACGCCACCACCGGCGCCCTGCTCTGGGCGGCACTGGCCGCCGGCCTGCACCGCCCCTGGGAATGGGCGGCCGCCATCGCGGCCGCCACGGTACTGGCGTTCGTCCTCGGCGGCGGTCCGCCGGCCGTGTCGCTCCCGTCGTGGCGGCGGCGCGACACGCTCGGCCTGGCACTGACGCTGGCGCTGGTGCCCGCACTGGTGGGCCTGCCGTTCGACCGGATCGGCGCGATCGACGCGCACGGGAATGCGCTGTACCGGTCCTACTTCACGGCCGACTTCGTCTGGCACATGGCCCTGACCAGCGAGCTGGCCAGGGATCACATGCCCCCCCGCGATCCGTACGCCGCGGCCCAACCGCTGCACTACTACTGGACCTATTTCCTGGTGCCCGCCGCCGAGACGGCGGCCGTTCCGCATGGGCAGGACCACGTCTCGGGCCTGCTGCGCGTCAACGCCCTGGCGGCGGGCCTGCTCTTCGTCGGGTGCATCTGGCTGCTCGCGTGGGCCGCGGTCGGGGATGGAATCGCGGCGTGGCTCGCCGTCTGGTTCGCCGTCCTGGCCTCGAGCCTGGAGGGGCTGTACGCGATCTCCCGGCTCCGGGCCGAGGGGACGCCGCTGACGGCGCTGCGCAACGTGAACGTGGACGCCGTGACGTTGTGGTTCCTGCAGGGGCTCTCGATCGATGGCCTGCCGCGCGCGCTCTGGTACACGCCTCAGCACGCGCAGGCGTGTGCGCTCGGCCTCGTCGCGCTGGTCGTCGCCGCCGCCGCGGGGACGACGGCGCCACTGGCTGCGACGTTGATTTCGGGCCTCTCGCTGGGGCTCGCGGTGCTGACCAGCCCGTTCCTCGGCGGCGTGTTCGCGCTCGTGTTCGGCGTGGCGATGGCGCTCGACGCCCTGCTGCGGCGCCCCCGCCGGCTGTCCGGGCTGCTGCGCCAGTCGCTGGCCGCCCTGCCGGTCCTGCTGGCCGTGGCGGCCGCGGCGGGTGGCGGAGTCTTTGCGGGCGTCAACGGGGCGCTGGCGTTCGGCGCCGCCGGCCCGGCGCGCTCCGCGCCGGCGGCGACGCTGGTGCTCGCGATCGGTCCGCTGCTCACGCTGGCGGCCGCCGGCGCCTGGCTCGGGCGCGGGCGGTCCGTTCGCATCCTGCCGGCGCTGGCCGCCGCCGTGGTCGGCGTGCCGATCTTCTTTTTCGTGAGTCTCCGCGGCACGGATCCGATCTGGGTGGGCTGGCGCGCGGGCAACCTGCTGCTCGTCACGCTGCCGGCCCTCGCCGCCGTGGTGTTCCACGTGTTCCTGCACGCGCCGGTTCACGCGCGACGGGTCGGGCTCGCCACCTGCGGGGCGCTGTTCCTCGCGGGCCTGCCGACGACGCTGATTGACGCCTACAACGCGCAGGACGTGTCGAACCGTGGCATGGCGCCGGGCTACCACTGGACGCTCGTCCTGACGCCCGACCAGCAGGCCGGGTTCGACTGGCTGCGGCACCTGACGCCCCCGGACGCCGTCGTCCAGCAGGAGCCGACCGTGCGCGGGCGCGACGGCTGGTCCAACATCCCCACGTTCGCACAGCGTGCCATGGCGGCAGGCCTGCCGATCTCGCTGGTGAACCAGCCGTACTACGTGACGGGCTCCCGTGAAGTTCGGCAGATGTTCTCGACGCACGATGCCCGGCGGGCCTGGACGATCGCGCGGCACCTGCACATCGGTTACGTCTGGGTCGACCAGGTGGATCGCGACGAGTGGCCGGCCGCTGCCCTGCACAAGTTCGAAAGGTCGCCGGCGTACTTCGCTCCCGTGTTCCGGAGCGGACCGGTCGGCATCTACGCCGTGATCGACTGACGCCGCGCCGGGGCTGTGGCAGAATTGAGTGTTTATGCCTTCGGCCACCATCGTCGGCGCCGGTGTCGCCGGCCTGACCATCGGGTATCAGCTGGCGGAGCGCGGGTACGCCGTGACCGTTGTGGAGCGGAACGGCGTGGTGGGCGGCCTGGGCCGGTCCTGGCACTACGGCGACTACCACTTCGACGTGGGCCCGCACCGGTTCCACACGGAGAATCCGCGTGTGGCCGCCTTCATCCGCAGCGTCCTGCGCGAGGACGCGATGGAGATCCCGCGCAAGAGCGGTGTCCGCATGTTCGGCCGGTTCCACGAATGGCCGCTCCGGCCGAGCATCCTGCTCTCCATGCCGTTCTCGCTGATGCTGCGCGGCGCCAGGGACTTGGTGTTCCGCGAGCACCTCGAGGGCGAGTCGTTCGAGGCCGACGTCATCAACAAGTACGGCCGCACGCTGTACGAGATCTTCTTCGCGCCCTACACGAGGAAGTTCCTGTTCTACGCGGCCGACGAGCTGCATCGCGACTGGGCGCGGGCCGGCGTGAACCGCGCCGTCATCGACAAGCGCGCTCACTCGGACACGCTGTGGAGCCTGCTCAAGAACACCCTGCTCCCCAAGCCGGTGGACACGATGTTCCTGTACCCGCCGCACGGCGTGGGACGGTTTTCGGAGCTCGCGGCGGAGCGGATCGAGCAGCGCGGCGGCCGCGTGCTCCTGGGCCGGCACGTGAGCGCCGTCGAGACCGCCGGGGGCCGCATCCGCGCGATCGTCGCGGGCACCGAGCGGCTCACCTGCGAGAACCTCGTGTGGACCGGTCCGATCACCGAGATCGTCCGGCACCTCGACGCGCCGCCGGTCGATCTCGAGTACCTCTCCACCATCTTCTACAACTTCGAGATTGCCAGGCCGGACAAGTTCGACTTCCAGTGGACCTACTACGGCGGCGACGAGATCTTCTCGCGGGTCTCGGCGCCCGCCGTGTTCGCCAGGACGATGGCGCCTCCGGGACGGAGCGGCCTCTGCGTGGAGCTGACCTGCCTCCAGGGGGACGAGCGCTGGCAGCACCCCGAGGCCTTCACCGACGCGGTCGTGCGCGATCTCGTCCGCACGGGCACCATCGATTCCGCCGAGGACATCCTCGGCGTGCACATCGAGCCGGTGCCGAACACGTATCCGATCTACAAGCTGAACTACCTGCGGCAGCTGACCGGCACGCTGCGCGCCCTCGGCGAGTACAAGAACCTGCTCCTGGCCGGACGGTCGGGCCGGTTCTGGTACAACAACATGGATCACTCGATCGGGCAGGGACTGACCATGGCCGACAAGATCCTGCGCGGCGATGTCCTCGGCGAGATCGACACCACCGACCGGGAGTTCTGGGCCGACGGCGAGGACGACGGGCAGATCCCCGACCGCGAGGAGGAAATCGCCGAGTCGCTCGAGGACGATCAGTGACTCGTTCCGCGCGTCGCGCCGCCGCGCTGCGCTTCGCCTGACCAGGAAACGGGATTACGGTGATTACTCAGATTGATTCGGGAGAGTGGCGCCAGGCTGCCCGGTGCGGGACCGGCGCCGGCCGCGAACGCGGCCGGCCGTGACGTGAAGCAAGCCGCGGGAAATGAGAGGCGTGGTCTTGCGGATGCCTCTCATTCCCCGAGGCTTGCTTCACGTCACGCCGCGGCTTCGCCGCGACGCCGGTCCCCCATCGTGACAGCGCGACGCAATCCGATCAATCAATCTGCGCCATCACTGTAATCTCGTTCCCAAGACGTCGCTGCGAGGCGCCGTCAGGCGCCGAGCAGCTCGCGGTCGCGGTCGGTCCGCGCCTCGCGGACCTCGCGGATCACGTAGGTGGGCTTGTCCTGCGACTCGTGGTAGGTGCGTGCCTGCATCTCGGCCAGCAGACCGAGCGTGAGGAGCTGCAGGCCGGTGAAGATCAGCAGGATCCCGAGCAGCAGGAGCGGGCGGTTCGCAATCGACTGATAGCCGAAGAGCCGCTCGTACGCCAGGTACAGCGACACGCCGAGCCCGGCGAAGAGCATCCCGCCGCCGACCAGGCCGAAAATCTGCAGCGGCCGTGTCGAGTAGCTCAGGAGGAACTTCACCGTCATCAGGTCGAGGACGACGCGAATGGTGCGCGACAGGCCGTACTTCGATGTCCCGTGCTGCCGGGCGCGATGGTTCACCACCACCTCGCTGATGCTCACGCCAATCTCGCTCGCGATGGCCGGCAGGAACCGGTGCATCTCGCCGTACAGCTTCAGCGGCTTGACGACCTCGGCGCGGAACACTTTCAGCGAGCAGCCGTAGTCGTGCAGCCGCACGCCGGTGGCCCACGAGATCAGGCCGTTGGCCAGCATCGAGGGCATGCGGCGGGTCAGCCAGGCATCCTTGCGATCCTTGCGCCAGCCGCAGACGATGTCGTGGCCCTGCTCGGCGAGCTCGACCATCCGGGGCAGATCCCGCGGGTCGTTCTGCAGGTCGCCGTCGGAGGTGGCGATCAGCCGCCCGCGGGCGTGCGTGAAGCCGGCCGAAAACGCCGCCGTCTGCCCGAAGTTCCTCCGGAACCGGATCACGCGGACGCGCGCATCGCCGGCCTGCAGGTCCGCCATGAGCGCGAAGCTGTCGTCGGTGCTGCCGTCGTCAATCAGGAGGATCTCGTACGGGCGGCCCCACGCCTGCAGCGTGTCGGTGAACTGGCGGTACAGCTCGGGCAGGTTCGGCGCCTCGTTGCGGATGGGAATGACGACGGAGAGTTCAGGGGTCATCGGGCGCCCGGGCGGGCTCACGGCATGATATCGACCCCCGACACGGAGGTCAAAGTGCCGCGGCGCCGCCGGAAGCGGCGCCAGCCGGACACGAGCACGATGGGGAGCAGGATGCCGCAGGCGAACGTGTAGGCGAGCATCCGGCCGTGTGTGGTGAGGAAGTCGAGCGCCTGCCGGCCATAGAGCACCGTCAGGATGCCGAGGGCGAGATAGCGCAGCGCCCTGGCGCCGCCGATCGCCAGCGAGAAGCGCAGCACGGGCATCTCGGAGGCGCCTGCCAGCAGGACGAACACCTTGAACGGCGCCGGAGGCGGCAGGATCGCCGGCACGGCGAGCGCCCACACGCCGTGCCGCTGCATCAGCCCGGTCGCCCGGTCGATCAGGCGTGCGTGCACGCGGCGCCGGATCAGCGCGTCGCCCCCCTTCCGTGCCACGAAGTAGATCGACAGGCAGCCGGCGACCGAGCCCGCGGTGGCCATCAGCGCGTAGAACACCATCCGTTCGGGATGGTCCAGGACCGTCGAGACCACCAGCTGGTCGGCCACCAGCGGGAAAGACAGGAACGACGAGTCGAGAAACGCGATAATGAACAGCCCGGGTCCGCCAATTGCGGTCGCAAACGCCTGAATCCAGGCCAGGACGGTTTTCATCAGGACGACCCGGACGCAACAGCACGGAGGCGGACGTCAACGGCAGCGCATGAGCACGACGGCTGATCAAATTATATCCGAGCGCCCCCGCCGGTCCCTCGCGTGCCGTCTCGGCCTGGCAGCCGCGGCGTGGGGTGTGCTCGCGGCGGCCTGGTACGCGCACCTCGGCCTCACGCTCAGCCACTACGATGCCAAGGCGCACCTCGTGGTCGCGCGCCGCGTGCTCGACAGCCTGACGCCCGGCTGGGTGCAGGTCGGCGCCGTCTGGCTGCCGCTGCCCCACCTGCTCAACCTGCTGCCGGTCCAGGTGGACGTGCTGTACCGCACCGGCGCCTCGGCAGTCGTCCTCTCGATCGCGGCCTTCGCGCTGCTCGTCTACGCCTCGGCGCGGCTCGTGCAGGCCGCGACCTCGTCGGCGCCCGCGGCGATCCTGACCGGCCTGCTCCTCGCCACCAACCCGGACCTGCTCTACCTGCAGTCCACGCCGATGACCGAGCCGCTGCTGCTCGGCCTCGTGGCCCTCGGGCTCGCACTCGCGTTCGACGGCGTGCAGCGGGACGACCGGCGGCTCCGGCAGCTCGGCTTCGTGGCGCTGGCCCTGGCGTGTCTCACGCGCTACGAGTCCTGGCCGATTACGGGGGCGGCCACCGCGTGCGTGGGCGTCGCCGTCTGGCGGCGACACGGATCGATCGGGAGCGCCGTTGGCGAGGCCGTCCGTCTCGGCGCGATGCCGCTCGCCGCCATCCTGTGGTTCTTCTGCCAGAGCAAGCTGACGATCGGGAAGTGGTTCGTGACCGGCGGATTCTACGTGGCGGATCCGCGGTACCAGGGGCATCCGTGGACCGTTACCAGCGCGGTGTGGTGGGGGGTGTGCGCGCTGGGGTCCGACACGCTCGCGACGGTGGTCATCGTGGCGGTGGCGGCCATCGTCGTGGTCTGGGTGCGGCACCGGGAGCACGCGGCCCTGATCGTCCCGCTCGCCTGGGTCGGCGCCGCCGCCCTGCCCTGGTATGCGTTCTTCGAAGGCCACCCGTTCCGCATCCGCTACATGGTGCCCTCGGTCACCGCAGCGGTGGTGCTGACGGGCATTGCCGTCGGGCGGCTCCCCCGCCGGTGGCAGGTGGCCGCTGCGGCGCTGGTGGCCGCGGGCGTCCTCTGGCAGGCCCATCCCTTCGATCCGAAGGCCCCCATGGTCCTCGAAGCCCAGTGGGATGTGCCGAAGGGCCGCGCCAGGCGCGCGGTGACCGCCTGCCTGCCGCCGGCCGGCGGGGGCGAAGTAGTGATGGCCAGCATGGGCTCGCTCGCGCACTACATGCAGGAGCTGTCGCACCAGGGCTTTGCCATTCACGACTTCCTGCACGAGGGCAACGGCGACCTCTGGGCCGCTGCCCTCGAGGGCCCCTCACGCTACGTGCGGTGGATCCTGATCGAGGAAGTGGACGAAGGCGGCGACGTGCTCGCCCAGCGGGCACGCCGCGATCCCCGGTTCCTGGCCGGCTTCACGCGGATGTGCGAGGGCGGCGGCGTGGCGCTCTACCATGTCGTCGAACCCGAGAACCGTGAACCGTGAACCGTGAACCCGTCAGAATCTCCACGTGAGCGTCGCCTGGTAGCTCGTCCCGCCCAGGTCGATCTTGTCGCCGAGAAACTGCGTCGGGTCGAGGTCGTCGTCGGCCTTCTGGAACCGCACTTCCCCGCCGAGCATCAGGCTCGCGCCGATGGGTGCGCGCACGCCGCCCAGGACGAGCGGTCCGACGGCGGTGCCGTCGGCGACGTACTGCGCCGGGAAGATCGTCGAGTCGCTGGGGTCCACGAACTGCCCGGTTTCCGCGTAGTGCCAGCGGAGCCCCGCGATGCCGCCGCCGATGTACGGCTGGAACCTCGCCTGGCGCCCCGTGGGGACGAAGCGCACGGTGCCCGTGACCGGCACCACCCGCAGCTTCAGCTCCTGCTCGATCTCGGAACCGTCGGGCTGCGTCAGGAACTCGTAGACGCTCGGCACGGTGCGCTGGTAGTAGCCCAGCCCGACGCTGGCCTCGAAGTATTTCCCGAGGCCGAGGATGTACTCGCCATTGATGGTCGCGCCACCGAAGTCCTGGATGTCGAACACCAGCGGATCGCAGGCGAACGAGACGTTGAGGCAGCGGTCGGCGTTCAGCACGTCGCCGGAGACACGGCTGTCCTGGCCGCGCGGGGCGAAGTAGCCGAACGTGATGGCGAATCCCTGGTCCTGTGCCTGGGCCGGGGCCGCCGTCGCGGCCAATGCGGCGATCAGCAGTCCGGTCGAGAACAGTCGCGTCATTGCCCAGCCTCCGGGCGCGCGTGGCGCGTGCGGGCCCGGCTGGAAAGGCCGGGCGCGTTTGCCGTGGAGGACAGCACGACCGATGCCAACGGGCTCGGTGCGGCATTCCCGGGCGATTTCACCCGCGCCCAGCCACAGCCACCGCCCCGCACCGTCCTCGATTGTGCACAGCCTGCGCGCCAGCGTGGTCGCAGGCTATGGGCGGCCTGGTGCCGTGCCGCCCGCGATGACCTCGCGCATGGCGTCGTGCACCCGGCCGTTGGTCGCCAGGATACGGCCGCTCCTGAGCGTGAACGGCCCGCCGTCGAGATCGGTGACCAGGCCCCCCGCCTCCTGGATGAGGAGGACGCCGGCCGCGATGTCCCACGCGTTGAGACCATGCTCCCAGAAGCCGTCCAGGCGCCCGGCCGCCACGTAGCACGCGTCGAGCGCCGCCGAGCCGAGCCGTCGCACCGCGCGGGCGCGCGACAGGAAGCGGCTGAAGAGGGCGACGTGCTGGTCGAGCGTCTCCTGCACCGAGTACGGAAACCCGGTGACGAGCAGCGCGTCGATGAGGACCGCCGTGTCCGACACGCGCAGCCGGGCCCCGTTCAGGAAGGCGCCGCGGCCCCGCTCGGCCGTGAACAGCTCGTCCCGCATCGGGTCGTAGACGGCTCCGGCCTCCAGACGCCCCTCGATTTCGAGGGCCACCGTGGAGCAGAAGATCGGGAGCCCGTGGGCGAAGTTCGTTGTGCCGTCGATCGGATCGCAGATCCAGCAGTACCTGGACGTGCCGCCGCCGGCAGGACCGCCCAGCTCCTCGGCGAGCACGTCGTGGCCTGGATGGCGCTCGGCGATGAGCGCGCGGATCATGCGCTCGACCGCGATGTCGACCTCGGTGACGAGGTCGATGGGGCCCTTCTTGCTGATGTCGAACGAGGTGCCGACCGCACGTCGCTGGAGGTCGCCGGCGCGGCGGACGGCGTCGATGGCGGTCTGGAGGTAGGAGGGTTCGGTGTCTGCCCCGCTCACAAGGTGGCCTTCGCGAGCTTCTTGACCATCCGGATTTCCATGCCTCCGTCGGGCACCTTCCGGAGCTCCACGTCGTCCATGAAATTGCGGATCAGGAAGATGCCGCGGCCGCTCGACTTCAGCATGTTCTCGGGGGCGAGCGGGTCGGCGACTTCCTGCGGCTCGAAGCCCTCGCCTTCGTCGCGCACGCAGACGGTGAGGCCGCCCGTCTCGGGATCGGTGGAGGTGGTGAACTCGACGTGGACCATCTTCGCGGCGTCGTTCTGGTTCCCGTGCTTGATGGCGTTGATCACCGACTCGCGGATGGCCACGCCGACCCAGTGCATGGAGTCCTCGTCGAAACCGACGCGGCGGCACAGGAAATCGCTGACCAGCTGCACGAAGTCGATCATGTCGAACGCGCTTCCGAATTCGAGGCGAACGACGTCGTGGGAGGGACTCGTCATGCGCAGCGCACCGGGCACGGCCCGAAGGCCGCGCGTCGCAAGTGGATAACATACCGAAGATGACCGGTCAAGTTGTCGCGGCCGGCGAACGCGCCGCGTCCCGCGCGCATGGGCCGCCATGCGCAGGCGCGTGCTATAGTGGCCGGATGCCCTCGGCTCTCGAGGCGCGGGTCGGGCCCGCGCGCCGCCTGGCGGGCCGCGTCCGCGTCCCCGGGGACAAGTCGATCTCGCACCGCTACGCCCTCCTTGCCGCGCTCGCCACCGGCACCACGGACCTGTCGAATTACGCTCCCGGCGCCGACTGCTCGTCGACGCTCGCGTGCCTGGGGCAGCTGGGAGCGTCGATCGAGGTGCACCCAGGGCCTGTCGATCGGCCGGGCGCCCGCCACGTCCGGATTATCGGCCGCGGGCTGGCCGGCCTGAAGGTCCCCACGGAATGGCTGGACGCCGGCAACTCCGGCACGACCACCCGGCTCCTGGCGGGAATCCTGGCCGCTCACCCGTTCACCGCCACCATCACCGGCGACGACTCGCTGCGCCGCAGGCCGATGACGCGAGTGATCGAGCCGCTGACCCGCATGGGCGCCCGCTTCGCCTCCGACGAGGGCCGCCTGCCGCTGACGGTGACCGGCGGGCTGTTGCAGCCCCTGGACTTCAGGCCGCCCGTCCCGAGCGCGCAGGTGAAGAGCGCGATCCTGCTGGCCGGCATCCAGACGGAGGGGCGGACCGCGGTGCACGAGCGTGTCCCCACACGGGATCATACGGAATTGGCCCTCGCCGCGTTTGGTGCGCCCGTGGACCGGACGGGCGACGCCATTGTCGTGACCGGCGGCCGAAGGCTGTCGGCCATCGAGGCCGCCATTCCGGGCGACGTGTCCTCCGCCACCTTCTGGGCGGTGGCCGCAGCGGCCATTCCGGGGGCCGATCTGGAACTGGCGGATCTCGGCCTCAATCCGTCCCGCACGGCGCTGCTCGACGTGCTCGAGCGTGCCGGGGCCCTCGTGGAGCGGCGCGTGGAGAGCACGGCCCACGGCGAGCCGCGGGGCACCGTGCGTATTCGTCACCGTGAGTTGCGCCCGCTGGTGCTGACCCCCGCCCAGGTCCCGGGCCTCATCGACGAGCTCCCTGCCCTGGCCGCCATGGCCACCGCGGGCGGCGATCTGCGCGTGACGGGCGCCGCCGAGCTCCGCGTGAAGGAGAGCGACCGCATCTCGGCCCTGGCCGCCGGGCTCCGCGCCATGGGCGGCACGATCGAGGAGTTTCCCGACGGCTTTCACGTGCGAGGCGACCGCCCGCTCGACGGCGGCCGGCCCGACGCGGCGGGCGACCATCGGCTCGCGATGGCGTTCGCCGTCGCGGCGCTCTCGGCCACGGGCGAGACGACGATTGCGGGCGCGGAGGCGGTGGACGTGTCGTATCCCGGTTTCTTCGACACGCTCGCGCAGCTGACCGGTGACCGCTGACAAGGTGTATCTGGTCGGCTTCATGGGCGCGGGCAAGTCGACCCTGGCGAAGGCGCTGGCGGCGCGGCTCGACTGGCGCGTCGAGGACGTGGACGAGCGCATCGAGGCCCGGGAGGGCCGCGCGATCGCCACGATCTTCGCGCGGAGCGGCGAGGCCCACTTCCGCGACATGGAGCGCCAGGTGCTCGTGGACCTGCTGCCCGTCCGGCACGCGGTGGTCGCCACCGGCGGAGGCACGTTCGCCGATCCCGCCAACCGCGACCTGATCAATCGGGACGGCGTGTCGGTGTGGCTCGACGCGCCGTTCCCGGTACTCGTCGATCGCGTGCCCTCGGACGGCCGGCGGCCGCTGGCCGCCGACCGCGCCCGCTTCGAGCACCTGTACGAGACGCGCCGCGCCGCCTACCGGCAGGCCCACATCCGACTCGACGCGGCCAGACTGCCGGTCGACGCGCTGGTCGAGGAGCTCCTCGACCGCCTGGACGCCTGAGCGTGCGCTACCTGGTCATCACCGACATCCACGGCAACCTCGAGGCGCTCGAGGCGGTCCTGGCCACACTGGGCCCGCGCGGCTACGACGGCGTGCTCGTGCTCGGCGACCTGGTCGGCTACGGCGCCGACCCCAACGCGGTCGTCGAGCGCGTCCGCGATCTCGCGCCGCACGCCATCGTCCGGGGCAACCACGACAAGGTGGCGGCCGGGATCGAGGACGGGGACAGCTTCAACCTCGTCGCGCGCAGCGCGGTGCAGTGGACCAACGACGCGCTCACCCCCGACAACCTCGCCTACCTCGCGAACCTCCCCGCCGGCCCGATCACGGTGGACGATCTGGTGCAGATCTGTCACGGCTCGCCGTACGACGAGGACGCGTACATCTTCGACGAGCTCGACGCCCTGAAAGCCCTCGAGACCTCCACGCAGCCGGTCTGCCTGTTCGGGCACACCCACGTGGCGGTCGCGTTCCGGCGGACGCCGGATCGATTCGAGCTGGTGGCGGGTCCCGGGGAAACCGACTCGGTGACCGTGCCGATCGAGGCGGACAGCAAGTACCTGGTGAACGTCGGCTCGGTCGGCCAGCCGCGCGACGGCGACTCGCGCGCCGGCGCCGGCATCGTGGATACGACGGCCGGCCACATCGAGCTCTATCGGGTGCGCTACCCGATCGAGGAGGCACAGCGGAAGATCCGGATGGTCGGCCTCCCCGACGTCCTCGCGCGCCGCCTCGCGCTCGGACGCTGACGGCGCATCAATCCTCAATCGTCAATCGTCAATCGTCAATGAACAATGCCTCGACCTCCCGCGACGGCAGCGCGCGGCTCAGGGCCCCGAACGTGCCGGCAGCGGCAATCTCGCGGGCGGCGTCGAGGAAGCCGCGCCAGGCCGCGCGCGCGAGCGCCCCCCCGGTGCTGATCCGCCGCACGCCGAGCGCGGCCAGCTCGGCGACGGTGGTGAAGTCACTCCCGACGAGCACGTTCACCGGCTTCGGGGCCACGGCCGCGACCACGGCCGCGATATCGGTGGTCTCGCGCAGCCCGGGCGCGTAGAGGCAGTCGGCGCCGGCGTCGGCGAACGCGGTCAGGCGCCGGATCGTCTCGCGCAGATCCGGCCGCCCGGCAATGAAGCCTTCGCTGCGCGCGGTGAGGAGCACGCCGGTCGCGGACGCGTCGATTGCCGCGCGCGCCGCGCGGATGCGGTCCAGGGCAAGGGAGAACTCATACAGCGGCTCGGCCGGGTCGCCGGTCGAGTCCTCGATGGAGAGGCCCGCCACGCCGGTCCGGACCGCCAGGGCGACGTTGACGGCGACCTGCTCCGGTCCGCGCGCGAAGCCGCCCTCGAAGTCGGCGTTGACGGGCACGTCCACGGCGTCCGCCATCTCGCGCAGATGCACGAGCACGCGCTCGAGCGGCACGGTCGTGTCGCACCGCCCCTGCGACCAGGCGAACCCCGAGCTGGTGGTGGCGACCGCCTGGAAGCCGAGCCGGGCCAGCACCCGCGCGCTTCCGATGTCCCATGGATTGGGCATCACGAAGCACCCGCGCTCGTGCAGCGTGCTGAAGGCGACGCAGTGATTCATCCAATCGTCAATCGTCAATCATCAATCATCAATGCTTACGCTTCTCCCGCTCCTCCCGTCGTCGCAGCTCGGCCGCAAACGCATCGCGCGCGGCGCGGGATCCGAGGATCCAGCCAATGACGACGCCCACGAGCAGCACGGCCGGAATGAAGAGGAAGTGCCCGGCCCCCATGTTCTCCACGTGGCTCAGCTCCGGGTCTGGCGCTTGAGCTGATCGAGGTCCTTCTGCACCGCGCCGAGCCGCCGCCACAGGAAGAACAGGTACACGAGCACGGCGGCCCAGATGAAGCCGTAGGCGCCGAGCACGAGCGGCGCGGCCGGCAGCTGCTCGGCCGGCGGCAGCTCGTTCACCGGCACGAACTCACCCTGGCCATCCGCCGGAGTGGCCTGGGCCGGAGCGGCCGGAGCCGGCGGCTGCGCGTGCAGCGGCCGCACCGCCGGGCCGGCCAGGCTCGCGATCATCAGGACGGGGAGCAGCAGACGCTTCACGATACGCACTCCTCGGAGCCGCCTACGCGCCGGCCGGCGCGTCGTCCAGCTCCAGGTACAACGATTCGAGCTCGGCCTGCTGCTCACCCAGGCGCAGGCGCAGGCTGAGGAGCAGCAGGAACAGCAGCAGGAACGCCAGCGCGCAGAACCAGAACGGCCCGCGCATGCCCGGCGCGAGGCTCGGCACGACCGACGTCTTCGGATGGAGCGTGCGCCACACGTTCACCGAGACGTAGACGAACGGCACGTTGGCCATGCCGAACAGGGCCACGGCGGCGGAGAGCTTCTCGGAGCCGGGTCCGCCGTACTTCCGGACCAGCAGGCACGCGGTGAACATCATCCAGAGCAGGAGCGACGAGGTGAGCCGCGCGTCCCACTGCCACCACACGCCCCACGCCTTCCGCGCCCACAGCGGCCCGGTGATGAGCACGATCAGGCCGAACAGGACGACGAGCTCGGCCGCCGCGGCCGCGACGCGATCGGCCGATGGCTTTCCCTTCATCAGGAACATCCCGCCGGCAATGCCCGACACGAACGCCCCGAGGAACATCATCATGCCGGACGGCGCGTGGAAGTAGAAGATCTTCTGCACCAGGCCCATCGTGGACTCGTACGGCGCCGCGTAGATCAGGTACGGCGCCACGAGAAAGCACGCGATGGTCGCAACCAGCAGCGCCGGGAACGCACGTTGGAGCAGGGACACCGGAATCCTCCTCAGTCGGTCATCAGCGGCTCGAAGGTCCAGAGCGCCAGCGTCACGAACACCGTGTCGAAGAACGCCAGCAGCGCGAGCCAGAAGACGGCCATGCTCTCGTCCGGCATCGGCTGCGCGAGGGCCGCCGTGCCGCGGACGCCGGCAATGATGACGGGAATCGTGATCGGATACAACAGCACGGGGAGCAGCACGTCGCGGCTCCTCGCGCGCACCAGCATCGCGGCGAACAGCGTGCCGACGGCCGAGAACCCCAGGGTGCCGGTCAACAGCAGCCCCGTCAGCAGGAGCGGCCGCGTGAGCAGCGACGCGCTGAACAGGAGCGCCACCAGCGGCACGAGGACGACCTCGGCCACCAGGATGAGCGCCAGCACGCCGGCCAGCTTGCCCACGTAGATCGCGGGCCGGTCGGCCGGCGCCAGCATGAGCGCGCGCAGCGTGTCGGTGTAGCGCTCGCGCTCGAACGTCCGGCCGAGCGCCAGCGTCCCGGAAAAGGCGATCGCGATCCACAGGATGCCGGCCGCCGCGTCGGCCACGACGCGGCCTTCCTTCACCAGGGCAAAAGCGAACACCAGCACGGCGGACAGGGCGAAGAACAGCGTCGTGGCCAGGGTCTCGCGGCTCCGGATCTCGACGGTCACGTCCTTGCGAAAGATCAGCCACGCCGTGCGGACGAACATCTCAGTGCCTCCGTCCGGTCGCGGAGCGGTAGGCATCGCGCCAGGCGCTGCCGTCGGTGAGGGTCACCACGCGGCCGTCGCGCATGATCACGGCGCGATCGAGCACGCCATCGGCGAGGTCGAAATCGTGCGTGGCCAGCAGCACCAGGCATCCCTGGGCCGCCAGCGCCCGCAGCCGGCCCGACAGCGCCTCGGACGAGGCCTGGTCGAGCCCGGTGAACGGCTCGTCGAGCAGCACCAGCCGCGGGTCGTGGATCAGCGCACGCTCGAGCGCGAGCCGCTGTCGCATGCCCCGCGAGAACCCGCTGACGATGTCGTCGGCGCGATCGTCGAGCCGGGCCTCGGCCAGCGCGGCCGCGGCGCGCTCGGCGGGATGCTCGACGCCAATCAGGCGGGCGAAGAACAGCAGGTTCTCCCGGGCGGTGAGCTCGGGATAGATCTGCAGCTCGTGGCCCAGCCATCCGAGTCGGCGGCGCAGCCCCGCGCCGGCTCCCTCGGCGGTGTGCGAGCCGTAGCGGACCTCGCCGCTCGTGGGACGGACCAGCGTCGAGAGGATGGAGAGGAGCGTGGACTTGCCCGCGCCGTTGGGGCCCAGCAGCGCCACCACTTCCCCGGCGCGGCACGCGAACGAGACGCCGTGGAGCGCGCGGCGGCGGCCGTAGTGGCGCGAGACCCCGACGATGTCGAGCCGGTCGAAATCGACCGTCACGCCGCCAGTCCCCGGTCGCCTCCGGGGACGCCCCCATCGCCGTCGAGCTCTCCGTAGACGTGCTCGAGCTGCTGGACGAGGACTGCGCGGCGCTCCGCGTACGCCGCTTCGGTGATCAGCCCGCCGCCGCGCTCGCCCTCGAGCGCCGCAAGCGCCGCGAGGCCGCGCTCCCGGCGCGTCTCGAGCTGGTGGCGCCGCGCCTCGTCGCGCGCCGCGCGCGGCCGGGCGCTGGTGGCGACCCAGACTCCCCAGGCCGCAACCGCCGCCGCGAGCGCCAGCGTGACGTACAGCGGCACGTCGCTCCGGTGTGGCAGGCCCGTGACGGTCACCGACAGCGGAGTGCCCGCGGGCAGGCCGGCGCCGGTCGCGATGATGAACGGCGTGCCCTGGAGCGTGGTCTCCCGCAGCGTGGCGACCTGGGCGCCCGTGAGCTGCATCTCGCCGAGCTTCTGGACGGCCATCGCCACGGTCTCGAGCGGGAGCGGGAACGTCTGCACGAGCTGCCACGTGGCGTTCCAGTGCTCGATCCGGAACGCAACGGGCACCTGCGTGATCCCCGCCGGCAGGGGTCCCGCAATCGTCACGCGACTCCCGCTCACCGTGGCGAGCGGCGAGCCGCCCTCCAGAACGGTGGCGCCAGACGCGCCGGGCGGCAGGTCGATGACGAGCGGCGCCTTCGGCGCGACCGGCCCGGCGGTCCGGTTCAGCAGATCGAGCAGGTAGAAGACCGTGAGCGTGTCGTCCTGGAACTCGACGGCGATCCGCGTGTCGCCGGCAAACGCGAGAGAGCCGGCGGTGGCGGGAGCGGCAGACGGCGGCGTGGTCGCGTTGGCAGCCCCCGGGGCCGCGCCCGGCGCCGCGGACCCGCCGATCATGGTGCCGACGCCCACGCCGGCCGCCAGGATCGTCCGGATGCCGCCCGAGACGGGCACCTCGAACTCGATCGACTGCAGGCGCTCGCCGTCGACCACCGCCACGGCCTGCACGCGGGCTCCGGTGGGCACGCCGCTGAACACCGCGTGGCCGTCCGCCCCGGTCGTCTCGTGCCGGACGGCGCCCGCGCCGTGGAGCTCGACCTCCACGCGGGGCACGACGTTCATGATCGTCTGCCGGATGATGCGCACCGTCACGGTGCCGGCCGGCAGCTCGGGCGACGGCATGATCTGGCCCGACATCATGCGCGGGTCGGGCATCTGGGCCGACGATGACCCGGCGACCGCCATGACGAGGCCGGCGGCCGCGAGCGCGCCGGCCAGTACCCGGGCGTTCATGCGTTCGCTCCAGCGGTGAGACGCTCGCCGCATCCCTTGCAGAAGCGGGCGTCGCGGTCGTTCACCGTTCCGCAGCCCAGGCAGGTCGCCGGGCTGGCCGCGGCAGGTGCCGCCGCTCGGGGCGCGCCGCCGGCGGCGGCGGCGTCTCGAACCCGCGCCGACACCTCGCGTTCGATCTGCTGGCGATAGACGCCGCCACCCTCCAGCTGCCGCATCAACCGCATGGCGCGCACACGCAGGCGATCCCGCATCTCGGCGAAGTCGGCGTCGGAGACCTTGCCCATCGCCTTGTCGAACTCGAGCTCCTTGATCGCCCGCAGCGTGAGCGCCTTGTCGCGCTCGAGCGCCGCCCTGGCGCGGCCGCCGATCGTGGGGCCGTGCTCTCCGCCGAGGCCGGCAAGAGGCGCCAGAACCCGGAAGAACGCGAGCCCGACCAGCCCCGCCGCCGCCACCGTGAACACCACCAGACCGACCGCCGCCGGCGCCTGTCCGCGCAGCAGCACCACGGCGGCCGCCGCGGTCGCGAGGACGCCGAACAGGAAGAACGTGCCCGGGCTCACCGCCGCCGACGAGGCCGACGGCGCGGCCACCAGTTCGGGACGCGTCTCCCGTGCGGACCGCTCGCGGGCCCGTCGTTTAGTCAAGGTCGCGGAGCTCATCGTCCAGTCTCGCTGCAAGGTCGGGATCCGCGTCCTGCAGCTCGGACGCCGCCGTCCCGCCGGGTGCCGCGTCGCCGCGGCGGCGCGACCACTTCACGGCCGCCGAGCCCACCAGCACGAGGCCGCCGGCGCCAATCAGGTACGGCACGAACCACGCGAGGCGGTTGAACCCCGTGTCGATAGGGGACGCCAGCGGCTCCTGGCTCCCGTACTTGGCGATGAAGTGGGCCGTGATTTCCTGCTCGGTCTTCCCTTCCGCCACCAGTTGCGCGAGCTCCTTCCGCATGCCTACCGCGTAGCTGCACTGGCAGTCGGCCAGGAGCTGCCGTCCGCAGTCGCCGCACATGCAGATCAGCTTCTTCTGCATCGTCCGCTCGAGCGGCGTGCGGGCGATGACCGGCACCGTCGTGCCCGACTCGACGTGCTGCGCGCGCGCCGGCGTCGCGAACCCGAGCAGGCCCACCAGCAGGAGGAGGGCCGTCGTCGTGGTGGCCATCTCCGCCGGCAGCTTCGCGACCGCGAAGCTGTAGGCGCGCTCGGGCAGCAGCGCGATGCCCGTGCCCAGCGCGATGACGCCGAAGCCCACCCAGATCCAGTCCACGAGCGGGTTGATCACGACGTGCAGGCTGGCCGTCTGGTCCTTCATGTCGAAGGCCGGCATCACGATGTAGAGGTCCTCGGACGCGCTGCGGCGGATGGCCACCTCGGTGGTCGGCTCCTCCTCGTGCTTTCGGTAGAACCACTTCGCCGGGTACATGTGGCCGATCTCCCTGCCGTCCTCGAACACCGTCAGGTGCCCGGTGATCATCTGCTTCTGCCCGTCGTCGGTCACCTGCACGCTGTCCTGCCGGATCGTGTAGTGGCCGACCGTGGTCTGCTGGCCGGGCTTGAGCAGCACCTGCTCCTCGCGCTTGAAGCCGTCGCCGGCGAAGCCGAGGAACACCAGGACGATGCCCAGGTGCACGATGTAGCCGCCGTAGCGGCGCTTGTTGCGGCCCACCAGACCGACGAGCGCGGTCAGCAGGTCGGTGCCCGTGCCCTCCTGCCGCACCCGCGCGCCGCGCCAGAACTCCTGGACGATCGTCGCGGTCACGAAGATGCAGAAGGCGAAGCAGAGGCCCGACGACCAGATGCGCACGCCGGCGGCCAGGAGCCCGGCCGTGCCGCCCGCCGTCGCCAGGACCGGCCACAGGAACTCGTCGCGCAGGTTGACCAGTGTGGTCTTGCGCCAGGCGAGCAGCGGCGCAATGCCGGTCAGCAGCAGCAGCGCCAGGCCGATGGGCGCCATCCACTTGTTGAAGAACGGCGGGCCGACCGTGAGCCGCTGGCCCGTGATCGCCTCGCTCAGCGTGGGGAACATCGTGGCGAAGAGGACGAACAGGGCGGCAAACAGCAGGATCCAGTTGTTGGCCAGGAACGCCGCCTCGCGTGAGGCCCACGAGTCCAGCTCGTGGCGTGACCGGAGCAGCGGCAGCCGGTAGATCACGAACCCGAAGCTCACGACGAAGATCGTGATCATGAACGCCGTGAACATCCAGGCGAGCTGCCGGTCCTCGCCGAACGCGTGCACCGACTGCACCACGCCCGACCGCGTCATGAACGTCCCGAAGATTGTCAGCATGAAGGTGACGATCACGAGCGTGACGTTCCACACGCGCAGCATCGCGCGCCGCTCCTGCACGATGACCGAGTGCAGGAACGCGGTGGCCGTGAACCACGGCAGCAGGCCCGCGTTCTCGACGGGATCCCAGCCCCAGTAGCCGCCCCAGCCCAGTTCCTCGTACGCCCAGATCATCCCGAGCGTCAGGCCGAACGTCAGGAACAGCCAGCTCACCATCGTCCAGCGGCGCACGGCCCGGAGCCACGCGTCGTCGAGATACCCGGTGATGAGCGCCGCCATCCCGAACGCGTACGGAATCGTCATCCCGACGAAGCCCGTGTAGAGCGACGGCGGGTGGATCACCATGTACGGGTTCTGCAGGAGCGGGTTGAGGCCGCGCCCCTCGGCCGGCGACGCGGCCAGGAACGTGTCGAACGGGTTCCGGTGAACCACCATCAGGAAGAGGAAGAACGCCTCGGTGATGGCGATGATGGCGACGACGTAGGGGATGAGCTCTCTATGGCGCTCGCGGTTGGTGGCCACCGCCACCGCACCGAACACCGACAGCAGAAACACCCAGAACATGATCGAGCCGTCGAGCCCGCCCCAGTACGACGTGATCTTGTAGAACAGCGGCTGTACGGCGTCCGAGTAGTGCTGGACGTACTTGATGCGGTAGTCGCCCACCACGAAGGCATGGACGATCAGCCCGGAGGCCACCGTCATCAGCGCGGTCGTCAGGTAGAGCGCGCCGACGCCGGAGTCGATCAGCCGGACCGACCCGCGCCGGGCGCCGGCCACCGAGGCCGCTGCGGCGTACAGGCACACGACGAACGTAGCGAGCAGGATCGAAGCACCAAGTGTGGCCATGGAATCACTTCACGGGACCCGGAGGGGGAACGGCGCGGGCTACACGCCCGGGTTTTTCGGAGCCGACGAGCCCGGCTTGGCCTCGTACTTCGACGGGCACTTCGCCATGACCCCGTTCGGCTCGACCTCGAACCCGCCGGGCGTCAGCGTGCCCTTCAGCACGACCTCGGCGTCGTCCTTGAACGTGTCGGGGACGATGCCCGAGTAGCTGGCCCGGACCACCTGGCCCTTGTTCTGGACCTCGAAGCGGTAGTCGAGCGAGTCGCGGCGCCTCAGGATGGTGTTCGGGACGACGTAGCCATGAAGCTGCAGCTTCTTCCCGTACCAGGCGTCCGGCTGCACCATCACCTCGTCCACGTGCTTGTAGTACTCCGTCCCGTCACGGAGGGTGGAGTACAGCAGGCCGCCAAAGGCGACCAGCAGCACCACGGTCGTGAGCGCTATCTTCAAGGCCTTGTTGTTCATGGAGTTGCCCGCTGAACCTGAGCATAGCCCCCTGAAAACCGGGGGGTCAATGGCAGGAATCCACTATCCGCCCTCACGAGGCTGACCGCTTGCCGGCCTTCCCGCCTCGGCACCTGCCACCTCTTGTAGCAAACGGTAGACCACCGCCACCGGAAGGCCGACGACGGTTGGATAGGAGCCCTCGACGCGGGTCACGAACCGCGAGGCCAGCCCCTGAATGGCGTAGGCGCCGGCCTTGTCCGCCGGTTCCCCGGACGCCACGTACCAGTCGATTTCCTCGGAACTCATGGAAGCAAACTCAACTGCGGAAAATTCCACAGCTTCGCGCAACTCTCCCCGGTGCCACAGCGCCACACCGGTGTAGACGCGGTGCGTCCGACCCTGCAGCCGGCCGAGCATCTCGCGGGCGTGAGCGGCGTCACGAGGCTTGCCGAGAATGTCGTCCTCGAGGACCACGACCGTGTCGGCGCCCAGCACTGTCGCGGACGGATGGTGCCTCGCGATGGCCAGGGCCTTGGCGGTCGCGAGCCGCCTGACGTGCTCCCTCGGCGTCTCGGCGGGGAGGACCGCCTCGACCACGTCGGCCGGGATCCGGGTGAACGGGAGGCCCGCCGCGGTCAGCAGGGCCGCGCGGCGCGGCGAGGCGGAGGCGAGCACGAGGTCCACGGTCCCCCGATGATACACTCGCGGAATGGACTCGATCGGACCGCTTGCCGAGACGATCGTGCCCGCGCTGCTCGCCCGGGCACCGCTGACGCCCGAGAAGATCGCCTTCGCGTGGCGGATGGCCGTGGGGCCCGCCCTCGACCGCGCGACGCGGGTCCGGCTCGCCGGACAGGCGCTCGTGGTCGAGGGCGACGCCCGGTGGCTCCGCGAAGTCGCCCGCTCGCGCGACCTCGTGCTCAGCCGGCTGAAGCGGCTGCTCGGCCCGGGCGTGGTCGTCTCGATCTCGTGCGGCCCCTAATCGTCAATCATCAATCATCAATCATCAATCCTCAATGCTGATAGTGAGCGCCGCCCGGACGCCCACCGGCAAGTTCCTGGGCGCCCTCAAATCCCTGACCGCTCCCGAGCTGGGGGCTATCGCCATCCGCGAGGCCCTGGCCCGGGCCGGCATCGAACCCGGAGCCGTGGACGAGGTCATCATGGGCAACGTGGTCTCGGCCGGCATCGGCCAGGCTCCGGCGCGCCAGGCGGCGCTCGGTGCCGGGCTGCCGCCGACCGTCGGCGCGGTGACGGTGAACATGGTGTGCGGGTCGGGCCTGCGCGCGGTGATGCTGGCCGCGCAGGCGATCCAGGCCGGCGACGCGCAGGTCATCGTGGCCGGCGGCATGGAGTCCATGAGCCACACGCCCTATGCCCTGCCCCGCCTGCGCGAGGGGCTGCGGATGGGCAACAGCCAGGTGCTCGACCTCATGATCCAGGACGGGCTCTGGTGCGCCTTCGAGCATTGCCACATGGGCCAGTCCGGCGAGGTCGTGGCCGACGAGTACCACGTCTCGCGCGAGGACCAGGACCGGCAGGCGGCGGAGAGCCACCGTCGCGCCGCTGCCGCAACCGAGGCCGGCTGGTTCGCCGACGAGATCGTGCCGATCGAGATCCCGCAGAAGAAGGGCCCGCCCATCCGCGTCGAACGGGATGAACCGATCCGCCCGGACACGACCGTGGAGGCGCTCGCGAAACTGAAGCCCGCGTTCAAGAGCGACGGCACCGTCACCGCGGGCAACGCGCCGGGGGTGAACGACGGCGCCTCCGCCGTAGTCGTGTCGTCCGACGAGTTCGCCGCCGCCCGCGGCCTCACGCCAATGGCCCGCATCGTCGCCCAGGCCGTGAGCGGCCTGCCGCCGAAGTACGTCCTGATGACGCCGGTCGAGGCCGTGCGGAAGCTGCTGGCGAAGACCGGGTGGACTGTGGCGGACGTGGACCTGTTCGAGCTGAACGAGGCGTTCGCGGCGCAGGCAGTGGCGGTAATCCGCGAGCTGCAGCTCGACCCGGCGAAGGTCAACGTGCAGGGCGGCGCGGTGGCGCTCGGGCACGCGATCGGCTCCTCGGGCTCGCGCGTGCTCACCACGCTGCTCTACGCGCTGAGGCGTACGGGGGGGCGGCGCGGCATCGCGACGCTGTGCCTCGGCGGTGGCAACGGCGTGGCGCTGGCGATCGAGCGCTCCTGATCCCCAGATCCCCAGATCCCCAGATCCCCAGATCCCCAGATCCCCAGATCCCCAGATCCTCGCCCAACCGGGTTGACGCCTGTCCGACACGCTGAGCCGCTCCGGAGGCTGAGAGGCTACAATCGGGTTCCAGGGGTTCACGATTGAACCCGAGGAACCATGCCACCCGGGAACCCGACAGATCCGCTCCCCCGCCACGTCGCCGTCATCGGATCGGGGACGATGGGCACCGGCATCGCGCAGGTGTTCGCGCAGGCCGGCTTCGACGTGACGCTGCAGGACGTGGCGCGCCCCGCGCTCGACCGCGCGCGCGCGAACATCGACCGCTCGCTCACGAAGTTCGTCGAGAAGGGCACGCTCACCGCCGAGGCGCACGACGAGACGCTCGGGCGCATCCACGCGACCACGAGCATGAACGGGCTGGCGTCGGTCGAGTACGTCGTCGAAGCGATCGTCGAGGACCCGAACACCAAGCGGGTGCTCTTCGGCCAGCTCGACGCGGTGCTGGCTCCCGAGGTCATCCTCGCCTCGAACACGTCGTCCATCTCGCTGACCGAGATTGGCGCCGCCACGAAGCGGCCCGACAAGGTGCTCGGGATGCACTTCATGAACCCGGTGCCCCTGATGTCGCTCGTCGAGCTCGTCCGCGGCCAGGCGACCAGCGACGAGTCGATGCGTGTCGCGACCGCGCTCACGAAGGCGCTCGGCAAGGTGCCCGTCGAGGCCGCCGACTACCCCGGCTTCATCGCGAACCGGATCCTGATGCCGATGATCAACGAGGCCTTCTTCGCGCTCATGGAAGGCGTGGGCAGCGCCGAGGCGATCGACACGGTGATGAAGCTGGGCATGAACCACCCCATGGGTCCCCTGACGCTGGCCGACTTCATCGGCCTCGACGTGTGCCTCGCCATTCTGAACGTCCTGCACGACGGGCTCGGCGACCCGAAGTATCGGCCCTGCCCGCTGCTGCGGCGCTACGTCGCGGCCGGCCAGCTGGGGCGCAAGAGCGGCCGCGGAGTGTACGACTACTAGACGAAGACGAGCGCGCGGCTACGGGGTGCGACGCCTGATCCTGAACGCCAGCAGCGCAGTCGGCCCCAGGATCACCACCTCTCTGAGCGCCGCGCGCAGGTTGCCCACGAGGAACTCCCGCGGCAGCCAGTACCGGCGCGAGATCGCCTCGAACACGAAGAGCGACGACTGGTAGAACCCGTCGGTGAACGGCCAGAGCGCCATGATGCCGATCGGCGGCGACGTATCGGAGCCCAGCCAGTCGAGCAGGAGATGGCTGGCCCAGGCGGCGGCCACGCCGAGGACGAGTCGCGGATGCCGGCCCCTCGTCAGGAGCCAGGTCACGAGGGCCGCCAGCCCTACTGCACCGAGGCTGTGGGTGTACGTGCTGTGTGTGCCGGCCAGCAGGTCCAGATCGGGCAGCACCGCCGCGACGCCGAAGAGGAGGGCTTCCAGCTGACGTCGGTGCACCTCGAGGGATCGCCGGGGCGTTCGCCGTGACAACGGGTTGACGACCGTGGCGTGCGACCCGTTGGGCAGGCGTCCGCCGGCCAGCCATGCCACGGCCATACCCCCGAGCGCATGTCCGAGTGGGCTGGGCATCAGGCGGACACGCGCGGGGTCGCCGGCGGGGTCCTGGTCAATTGCTGCCGGCCCCGGCAGGCCGGAGTCGGTAGAAACCGCGTACCGCGCGACGGGTCTCGAGGTATGGACACTACGACGTAAGTGACCTAATTGTCAGTAGTTTACACGATTCAGTCTCTTTCCACTTTCGCTTGACTTTCACCGGGCACGATCCTAGAATCCTCGCAGTCTGCCGGCCCGGCCGGAGGGACATCCCCTTGGACGTCTTGACGGCCCGGAGACTTCGCACAGGAGTCACGGTTTGATCCGTCAAGACGTCCGCCCCGCGCGACGGGGCAAAGCCAGCACTGGGACAAGCGAGGCCCTGCAGGCTTGCCGGTCCGAGGCAGGGCCTCGCTAGACTCTTCAAGGAGCACCATGCCGTTCGAACGCGACGATCAGAAGGAACGCAACAAGGCCCTCGACCTGGCCGTCGGCCAGATCGAGAAGCAATTCGGCAAGGGCTCGATCATGCGCCTCGGCCAGAAGGGCGGGGTCACGCCGATCGAAACGATCTCGACCGGCGCGATCAGCATCGACTACGCGCTCGGGATTGGCGGCATGCCGCGCGGTCGCGTCGTCGAGATCTACGGGCCCGAGTCGTCGGGCAAGACGACCCTGGCGCTGCAGGTGATCGCGCAGGCCCAGAAGACAGGTGGCATGGCGGCGTTCGTGGACGCCGAGCACGCGCTCGACGCGAGCTACGCGCAGAAGCTCGGCGTGGACCTCGACAGCCTGCTGGTCTCGCAGCCCGACAACGGCGAGCAGGCCCTCGAGATCGTCGAGGTGCTGATCCGGTCGGGTGGCGTGGACGTGGTGGTCGTGGACTCGGTGGCCGCGCTGGTGCCCCGCGCCGAGATCGAGGGCGAGATGGGCGAGGCGCAGATGGGCCTGCAGGCGCGCCTGATGTCGCAGGCGCTGCGCAAGCTCACCGGCGTCGTGTCGAAGTCGAAGACGTGCCTCATCTTCATCAACCAGCTCCGCGAGAAGATCGGCGTGATGTTCGGCAACCCGGAGACGACCACGGGCGGCCGCGCGTTGAAGTTCTACGCGTCGGTTCGCGTGGACATCCGCCGCATCGCGAGCATCAAGGACGGCGACTCGGTGGTCGGCGGCCTGTACGCGCGTCAAGGTGGTGAAGAACAAGCTGGCGCCGCCGTTCCGCGAGGCCGAGTTCGACGTGATGTATGGCGAGGGCATCTCCCGCGAGGGCGATCTGCTCGATCTGGCCGTCGAGCACAAGATCGTCGAGAAGAGCGGCGCCTGGTTCGCCTACGGGGGCGAGCGGCTCGGCCAGGGTCGCGAGAACGTCAAGACGTTCCTGCGCGAGCACGCCGAGGTGGCCAGCGCCATCGAGGATCGCGTGCGGAGGGAGCTTGGACTCGTGCGCGAGCCCGAGGTGGCAGCGGTCTAGCGTTTTGCCTCGCTGCTTCTTCGCCATGGCGGCCATTCGTTCGCAGCGGGTGGCCGCCCCTCCTTTGTACGGAGGATGGGAGGATGGGAGGATGGGAGGATGGGAAAGCACGCTGCTCGCGCATGACGCCGCGCTCGGGGCCCTGATCCAGTCCTGGCGTATTGGCTGGCTGGACGGGCCGATGTGGCTGCTGAGCGCGATGGGCGTGGCCGGATCGATCTGGCTCGCGCTGGCGGCCGTCATGGCCGCGTGGCAGCCGCGGCTGCGCGCCGCCGCGTGGCAGGTGGTGCTGGCGATCGCGCTCTCCCAGCTTCTCGTGGATGGCGTGATCAAGCCGGCGATCGGGCGGCAGCGCCCGTTCATCGCCGCGCGCTCGGCCGCGCATGTCATCGGCTACCTGCCGCAGACCGCCTCGTTCCCGTCCGGCCATGCGGCGTCGGCGTTTGCCGGGGCCTTCGTGCTCGGGTGCGCGTGGCCGCACCGCCGCGCGTGGCTCTTCGCGCTCGCCGCGGTCATCGCCTTCTCGCGCGTCTACATCGGCGTGCACTACCCGCTCGATGTCGCGGCGGGAATGCTGCTGGGACTGGGCATTGGCGCGTTGGTGACCGGCGGACGCGCATGGTATAGTTGGGGTTCGTCAGTCGCGCCTGCCTCCGTGCCGAGGTAGCTCAGTTGGTAGAGCATACGACTGAAAATCGTAGTGTCGGCAGTTCAATTCTGCCCCTCGGCACCACATAAGCCATCAGTGTCAGTGCTCAGTCGTCAGTCGTCAGTTGTCAGTGGCAGTTAACGCGCTGACCTGATGCGCGAGCGGACCGGTTCTATCACCTCCCGTTCATCAACACGACGACCCGCAGCGGCATAGAGCCGGTAGAGATCCCCAGATCCCCAGATCCCCAGATCCCCAGCCCCGGTACCCGAGTTCTGCCCTCTCCTCTCTCACCCGTCTGTCGAACTCTCGCCGCGTTAACGCCGGTCGTCCCCTGCGCGTCCTTAGCTACCGGAGGACGCCATGCACTGGCAGCGATCGCAGCTGATCTTCACCCTGTTCAATCTCGTACTCCTGCTCGTCACGATCAGCCAGTGGCGTCCGGTCGACGCCAAGGATGTCGTCCTGCGCGGGCGCGCGCTGGAGCTCGTCGACGAGCGCGGTCGCGTGCGCGCCGAAATCAAGGTGCTGCCCGCCGACCGCACGGTGAAGATGCCCGACGGGACTGTCGGCTACCCCGAAACCGTGCAGCTCCGGTTGATCGACTCGCAGGGTGGACCCAACGTGAAGCTGGCCGCGACCGAAGACGGATCGGGCCTCGTCGTCGGCGGCGAGGGCGGCTACGTGCAGATCCTCTCGCGCGGCGGACGCCCGTTCATCAAGCTGGTTGGCAAGGACGGCACCGAGCGGGTCATCGACGCGACGCCGGCCAGGTGACGCTCCGGGGACCTCCGGGCGACAGTCCACCCACGGTCAGCCGCCGACACCAGACGTCTCGTCCCGCCCAGATTCCGACATGCGTGCCCCTGCACGCCATTTCGCGGTATGCTGTCGCCGCTCCCACGTCCCCGGATTTGCATACAGGCTCCTGGCGGCGTCTGCCGATAACCGGAGGTGGGCGGGCGAAGCCTGCCCGGAGCGCCGACACCTAGCCGGGACACTAGATCCGTGACGTTTTTCTCGAGCTCGCGACGTCCTCCTCGCCTGATCGTCCGCACGCTGGTGGCGACATCGGCGGCCATTGGCCTCGTGCTGGTCGTCGTCTTCGTCGTCCTGTCGATGGACGCGAGGAGCCGCGTCATGGGAGCCGCCGTCGAGAACCTCGACGCGGCGCAGCGGGTGTTCACCGAGCTCGAGCAGCAGCGGCAGCAGGAGATCCTGATCAAGCTGAATGCGGTCGCCGAGAACCGGCCGCTCGCCGGGGCCATTGCGGCCTATCACGGCCAGCCGTCGGCGCTCGACGCGGTGGAGCGCGAGCTGGATCGGCTGGCCGGACAGCTTGGTGTGGACGCGCTCGTCCTGGCCGATCCCTCCGATCACATCGTCGCCAGCGCCGGCCCACGCCGGGCCGCCTGGGTGCCCGACCGGCCGGTGCACTCGACCACGCAGCCGACCGGCCCGCGCCGCGTGGACGAGATCCTCACGCGGCCGTCCGCGCTCTTCCGCGCCTCCGGCGTGGACCTCCGCGCCCTGAGCTCCTCGGTGGGCTACGTCTATCTCGCCACGGCGCTGGACGACGGGTACGCGGCCATGCTGTCGTCGCTGGTCCGGACGCCGGTCAGCGTGATTGCCGGCAACGAGGTCATCGGCAGCACGCTGTCCACGAGCGAGCGGAGCGCCCTGCTCCGCCGCGCCGGCGACCTGCCGCTCGACGGCACGGTAGACCTGGCGGACGAGCCGCATGCCGTCCGGCGTCTCGGCGACGCCGGGCCGCTCGGCTTCTACGGGATCGAGTCACTGGCGCTCTCCACGCACCGGGCCACCCGCAATGCGATCCAGATCCTGGGGATCGTGGCCATCGGCGCGATGGCGCTCGGGGCGCTGGCCAGCTTCTGGCTGGCGCGCGCGCTCGCGAAGCCAATCGATCAGCTCAGCCAGCAGCTCCGACAGATCTCCGAGGCGCACGACTTCTCGCGCAAGGTGCCCCGCACGGGCTCGAGCCTCGAGCTGGACGCCTTCACCGACACATTCAACCAGATGGTCTCGTCACTGCAGGCGGCCGAGGCGCAGACCGAGCTCGCGTACGTGGGCGCCATCAAGGCACTGGCCGCTGCGCTCGACGCGCGCGACACCTACACGGCCGGCCATTCCGAGCGCGTCAGCGCCTTGTCCGTCCTCGTCGGCCGGCAGCTCGGCCTGACGCAGCCCAACCTGGACGTGCTCCGGCTGGGTGCGCTGCTCCACGACATCGGCAAGATCGGCGTGGCCGACGGAGTGCTGCAGAAGAACGGACCGCTCACGCGCGAGGAGTTCGAGATCATCAAGACGCACCCGACGCTCGGCGCGCACATCCTCCGGCAGATCCCGTTCCTGAGCGCGCACATTCCAATCGTCGAGCTGCACCACGAGCGCCCGGACGGCCGCGGCTACCCGCACGGCCTGCTCGGCAGCGCGACGCCGCAGCTGGCGCGCGTCGTTCACGTGGCCGACGCGTTCGACGCGATGACCACCGCGCGCGCGTACCGTCCGGCGCAGACACCGGCGCACGCGATCTCGGAACTGTGGCGCTACGCCGGCTCGCAGTTCGATACCGAGGTCGTCGAAGCCTTCGTCGCGGCCTGGTCGGCCATGCCGGTCGGCGAGGAGCAGGGCGTCGGCGCGATCCTGGACTACGCCAACGTCCTGCCGTTCGGGCACGGCCAGAAGCGCGCCGTGCGCTGATCCTCCTATCCTCCCATCCTCCTATTCTCCTATTCTCCTATCCTCCTACCCTCCCGCCGTCTCCGCGGGCGCGGCGTCGGTGTCGGGCGTTCCCTCTTCGGTCAGCCGCGCGTAGTATTCCGGTCGCGTGTGCCGCAGATGCTCGGCGGGCACACGTCCGGTGAGCCAGGACGTCTCCATCGGGTACACGTCCGGATCGAACATCACCATGTAGAGGTGCCAGACGATGATGGAGCCGGTGGCGAGCACGGCCTCGTAGAAGTGCAGCGACGTCGCGGCATCCGAGACCCACTTCGGCAGCCACTCGAGCGAGAGGTTGTTGAACCAGAGGATGAAGCCGGACAGCGCCATGACGCCGGTGCCCCACATGTAGGCCCAGTACTCCAGCTTCTCGTAATACGCGAATACGCCGAAGGTCGGCCGGGTGGATCGCAGGCCCAGGTTGTACGCCAGCAGGCCCACGAGGTCCTTCACGTCCTGCCAGACGGGGAGCAGATACGTCAGGATCTTCCGGTCGCGCCGCGACACGGCCAGGTGCACGACGTGATACGCGAGCCCCAGCAGCAGGAGTACCGCAGCCACCCGGTGGACCGTTCCGCGGACGGCGTAGCGGCCCTCCCACTGCAGCAGCGGCGTGGCCCACCACGATCCCGGGTACGTCAGCGCGAACCCGGTGATCGCCAGCACGGTGAAGCTCACCATCGTCAGCCAGTGCTCGATCCGGAAGTGCAGGTTCATCCTCGGGAGCGTGGCCGACGAGACCGCGTGGAAGGCGCCCGACAGGAGCTTGCGCAACCAGTCGATCCCGTTGTGGAAGAGCATGAACAGCAGCGTGCACGGGATGGCGATCCAATACGCCCAGCGGATCAGGCGCACCACCGGATGCTCGCTGGCGGTCGCGGGCAGCACGTGCACGCGGGCGATGGTGAAGCGGGTACCGGCGCCCGCGTGGCAGGCGCCGCACGTCTTCGAGAGATTGGCGGCATTCACCGACGAGCGCGGGTCGCTCGACGGCAGGATGTCGTGCACGCCGTGGCACGAGGCGCAGTTGGCCACCGTCTGCTGGCCGGCCCGCTGCGCCAGCCCGTGGAAGCTGTCCTCGTAGGCCGGAAGCTTGTCCAGCGGCAGATTGTAGCGTGCCGCGAGGCGTTCGTCGCCGTGGCAGCGGCCGCAGGTCGCCGTGGACACGCGAGCCGGGTTCACCAGGCTGCCGGGCTCGCTCGGCGCGAGGATGTCGTGCTCGCCGTGGCAGTCGGTGCACACCGGCGCTCCGGGCACGCCGTCGGCCACGGCCCGGCCGTGCACGCTGTGCTCGTAGGTGTCCTTGATCTTCGCGTGGCAGGTGCCGCAGGTCTCGGGCACGTGCCAGTGGTTGATGCGGGCCTTGGCGTCGCGGCCCGGCAGGATCGCGTGGCTGCCGTGGCAATCGCTGCACGAGGCCGCCTTGTCGTTCCCGCGCGCCAGCGCGCGCCCGTGGACCGACAGCTTGAACGCTTCGACCGGGTGCGCGAACGGGATGCGGTGCCGGGCCAGGAACTCCGGGTTGGCGTGGCAGACGGCGCACGTGTCCGCGATCTTGAGGCGCGAGACCGGCGATGCCGGATCGCTGGCAGCGACCACGCCGTGGGCCGGTCCGTGGCACGACTGGCAGGTCGCCGCGTCCGCGTCGCCGCGGCCAAGCGCCGACGCGTGCACGCCGCTCCGGTAGTCCTTGACGACGTCCTCGTGACAGGTTGCACAGAGGACGCCGGGCGCAGGGCTGTCACCGAGCCTGCGGACGGCGTGCGGGGCGCCGTGGCACGACTGGCAGGCCTCGTCCCCCATCGTGGCGCCGTGAATGCTGCCCGCGACAGCGGTCCCCTCGTCGGCGTGGCAGCTCGTGCAGACCACCTTCGGCCGGTGCTTCGGGTGGGGGTACTCCGTGATGGTGTCGTGACAGGTGGTGCACTCGAGCGCGCCGTGCGCGCTCGCGGCGTGGGTGCGGGCATCGACGACCAGGCTGTGTCCGGCGCTGCCGACGACCGATGGGTCGCTGTGACAGGCGAGACAGCCGGCGTCCGGAGGCGCGGCCGTTGCGAGCCACGCCGCCGCCACGAGCTCGATGAGCATGGTGGCCTCCTTCGGCGCAAGGCCCGGCAGGATTGTACCGGCGGCGCGCGCCCGCACGTCCGCCCCCGGGTCAGTGGGCGGCTGCGGCGCCCCGGCGATGAGGCGGCGCTCTAGGGCGTCGCGTAGCCCAGGTCGCTGAGGATCTTCGGGTTTTCCTCCTCCATCGCCAGCAGGTTGTGGCAGGCATCGCACTCCTGTGTGATGACCCGCCCGTCGGCGCTCTTGTGGCTGCCGTCGTGGCAGCGGAAGCAGCCCGGGAAATCCTGGTGGCCGATGTTGTTCGGGTACGCGCCCCATCGCACGTTCATCGAGGGGAAGACGTTGCGGAGATACACCTGCGACACGCCCTCGATGGCGAGCTGCAGCTCGGTGCGGCGCCCGCTGTACACCTCCGGGTAGCCGGAGCGGTAGAAGTCGGTCAGCTTCTGCTCGATGGTCGCGACCGCCCGATCGCGGTCGGGGTACTCGGCCTTCACCAGCGTCAGGGCCTCCCGCTTGATGTACGGGAGGGTCGGGCTGATGCGCCCTGCCGCCAGGGCCTCGTCGAGCGCCCGGTCGGGCAGCTCGAACGTGTGGCTCGGGCGGTTATGGCAGTCCATGCAGTCCATCGTCCGGTGCTCGCCGCGCTCGAGATCCTGGGCGGTGACCTTGGCGTCCTCGGACGCGAACTCCACGGTCTTCCCGCTGTCGTCGGTCCAGGTGACGTGCGGGATGATCTGCCGCTTGTCGTCCGTGCTGATGTAGCTGATGCGGCTCGCGCCGTTGAGGTGGTGCCCGTGGATGCCGCTGGCCAGGGGCCCGGCCCGTCCGCCGATCTTCAACAGCAGCACCGTCGACGTTCTGGTGTTCGCCTCGTCGTCGGCGAACGTGTCGATGACGCGGAGACGATCTCCCTGGAACTTCTGGGGCCAGTGGCACTGCTCACAGGTCTCGCGGGCGGGGCGCAACTGGTGGACGGGCGAGGGGATGGGCCGTGAGTGCGTGTTGAACGCCACGGCAAAGACCTGGCGCACGCCGGAGAGCTTCGAGCGCACGAACCAGCCGGCGCCCGGCCCGATGTGGCACTGGACGCAGCCGACGCGCGAGTGTGGCGATTCGAGGAACGCGGTGTACTCCGGCTGCATGACCTCGTGGCAGGTCGTCCCGCAGAACGTGTTCGAGTCCATGTACTCGACGCCCTTGTACGACGCGGTGCCGAGCAGCCCGACGTTGACGACCGTGAGCAACCCCACGAGCGACAGCCCGCGGAGCACGGCCGGGTTGTGCATGTCGAGCCGGATCGGGACCGGGGCTTCACCCGACAGTCGGAGCCGGCGCCGCTCCCAGACCACGCCGAGCGGCATCAGGGCCAGCCCGACCACGAACACGCCGGGGAGAATCATGAAGATGATGATGCCCGTGTAGGGATGCACCATCCGCGACATGCTCTCGAAGACCCACACGATGAGCATCGTGATGGCGGAGCTGGTCGTCAGCACTGCCCCGGCCAGGGTCACGATGTTGCTGGTGAAATAGGTCGCGGGGTGCAGCCAGGGCAGGACGCGATCGCGGAAGGACATTGGGTCGCCGGTCGCCGGCGCCCGCGGCGGGGCCAGCGGAAGGCGGACGGGACCCTGGCATGGACCAGGCGCCCCGCCCGCGGGTCGACGGGGCTACTTCAGCGACGCCACGTACGCGACGAGCGCGTCGATGTCCGCCGCCGACAGCGATTTGTACGACTTCATCTTCATGACCGGCTTGTCGCCCTTCTTGGCGATCATCGCGTCGGGGTTCACCAGCCATTCCTTGATGTCGGCTGCCGAGAGCTTCGCGCCGACGCCGTCGAGGGGATACTTCTTGTTCCCCTTGCCGGCGACCGAGTGACACATGGTGCATTTCTGCGACGTGAAGAGGTCCTCGCCCTTCTTGACCGGCGTGTCCTGCGCCGAGGCCGTGCCGGCCGCGGCGAGGAAGGCCGCCGTCGCAGCCAGTCCCAGCAATCCCTTGAACAACGTGTTGGTAGTCATGGCACTCCTGCTCGTCGCCGCGGCCGGTCCTGGCCGGGCGCTGGCCCGGGGCATGATACTCCCCCGGGCCGTCCCGTCTCTCCTAGAAGAGGTAGCGCACTCTGAAGAACCCGGTGTTCCCGGTGTACGGGCGATACATGTACCGGGTCAGGATGACCTGTTGCGCACCGACGCCGTCCCGCGGCAGTGAGAGCCCGTTCAGGGTGTCCGGCGTCCACGAGAAGTCGCTGTCGTCGAACGTCTCGTAGAGCCAGCCCGCGCCGAGCCCGAGGTGCTTGCTGAGGTAGTACATCACGTTCAGCGTTGACGCGGTGCGGTCCGCCGTGAAGCCCGGGAGCTGCACGAGCGGCTTGGTGGTGAAGATGGTCTGGTTCGGGTCGAGGCCGTAGAGGTAGCTGTCGGCCGCGTTGCTGTACTCGAGGCTCCAGTCCACGTCGGTCTTCTCGGCAATGCGCTTCAGCATCACGCCAGCCAGGAAGGTGTGCGCGCGGTCGTTGCCGCTGGTCGTCCAGTCCCGCGTCGGGTCGAACTCCTGGGAGCCGGGGTTCGCCTGGCGTGACTTCTGGAGCGCCGTGTACTTCTCGTAGCCGTACTCGGCGAACACGTCCACCTTCGGCATCGGCGCCAGGTCCACGCTGAGGCTGACGAACTTCCCGTCGGTGGTCTCGAGGCCGAACGGCCTGCCGGGCCGGTCGTCCTTCACGTAGCCGCCGCTCACGCCCAGCGTCACCATGTCGGTGGGCATGAAGGAGGTGATAAGGGCGATGCGGTTGCGGTTGCGGTCCGAGATGTCGAACTGTCGCGCCATGGCCGCGCCCTCGTTGTCGGCGTCGAAGACCTCCTCGTCGAGCCCGCTGCCGGTGCGCTTCGAGTAGTCGGTACTGAGCGCGCAGCATCAGCCAGCTGACGCCGGTCGTGTCGAGCGACACCCGGAAGGTGTTGTCGCTGGTCGTCTCGAACTGACGGAACGAGCGCTTGTCGTGCTCCAGCCCGTACCCCGCCCGCACTGCCGTGAACGCGGTGAGGTTGTACCAGAGGTCGGCATCGAAGTACTGGCGCGTGTAGGAGAAGTCCTCCGTGTGCCCGAGTGCCCACTCCTCCTCCACCTGGTCGATCCGCACGTAGTCGGTGACGGCGAGCTCCGGCGTGTTGTTCTGGTAGTCGTACAGCTTGTACCGGGTGCTGAACCACACCTTCTCGGTCGGCCGCGAGTGGAAGCCCAGATAGGCCGCCGTCACGTCCGCGGACACCTCGGAGGTCTGCCGCTCGAGCGGGATCTCAGGGATGGCCGAGTTGATCGTGTGCGGCAGCAGCGCGTTGTTCTGGTCCCACTTCGAGACGCTGACGTTCCCGAACACCCGGCTGTGCTTCGGCAGGTTGTATGCCGCCGTGGCGGACACGCCGTTGGTCGAGCTGTCCGGCCAGAGCGCTTCACGACCCTGGGACGTGCCGTCCCCCGGGCTGTACGCGCTGGCGTAGGTCTGATCCGTGATCCGAAGCGGGTTGTCCCACACGAGCGTCGAAACGTTGTTGTGGAAGAACGAGCCGTCGTAGCCGGCCGTGATCGACCCCTTCTCGTTGCCCCACTGGACCTGCCCCGTGACGTCGGTCGACCGGGTGTCGACCGGCCCGGGCAGTTCCACCGCGTGGTTGAAGCCGAAGCTCGCCCCCCACGGCTGCTCGCCCGTTTTCATCGTGTTCACCAGGTGGAAGATGAAGTCCATGTCCCTGGTCGCGGTGTACACGAGGCGGAAATCCGCCACCTTGCGCAGCTGCCGGATCTCGAACGGCAGGGCCTGTCCGACGACGGCGTTGTAGAGCGACAGATCCTTGTTCTGGACGGCCGTCTGGACCGCGTCGTCGATGCGGTAGGTACCCGGCGACTCGACGCGATACGGCGTGGCGCCGATGAGCCCGTACTGATCGCTGTCCTCCGCGACGTAGAAGAGCGGAATCTGGTCCCAGGTGAACGACATCTTCACCCGGCCCGCCCGATCCGCGTTCACGGTGTACTTCTGGTCACGATACCCGACGTGGGTCGCCGTGGCGGCCAACACCCAGTCGTTCTTCTCGCGGAGATAGGTGAAGCCGTCGAGCAGCGGACCGCTCCGCAGATCGCGGTAGCGCTGATAGCGGGCTTCGTCCCCGCTCACCGAAGTGACCTGGGCGCCGAAGTCCACCTGGCCGACCGATGGTTCGGCAGCCGGTGGGGCGGCGGCGTCCTGCGCGCGTGCGGCCGTGGGGGCCAGCACGAGCGCGGAGAGCAGAACGTATGTCCTGATGCGCATGGCTAGTCTCCTCTACCGCAGGAACGTCATACCCGAGGGGTGATTCGACCCGTGAATCTGCTGGTGGCAATTCACGCAGCCGCGCTCGACCAGACGGTTGCTGCGCTGGGCCAGCGCCGTCCCGTCGTAGATGGTCGAGGGGTGTCTCGTGCCGATGTGGCACCGCTGGCAGAGCATCGGCACCTTGGCAACGAGCATCCGGTCGTTGGTCGAGCCGTGCGGGTCGTGGCAGGTGCTGCAGGCCTCGCGGCCGGCGGCGTGATCCCACAGGAACGGCCCGCGCTTCTCCGGGTGGCAGGAGAAGCAGCTCTCGTTGACGTAGTTGCCCACGCGCAGCTGCTTCACGTTGCTCGACCCGTGCGGGCTGTGACACGTCGAGCAGGTCATCTTGCCTTCGCGCACGGGCATGTGTGTCGTGCGCATGGTCTTCTGGACCTGCACCCTGTGGCAGGTTGCGCAGAGGGCCATCTCGTCCACGGCCTTCAGCTGGGCCTTCGCCGACACAGGCTTGTGCACCGAGTGACAGGTGGTGCAGCCCAGGCCGCGCGCGTCGTGCTGGCTGCCTGCCCAGAACGCGTGCTCGCCCTTGTTGTGACAGGTGACGCACGCTTCGCTCGCGTCGCGGGCCGACATCTGGGGGAACTTCTTGATATGCCCCTTCTCGTCGTCCTCGACGTGAGCCTTCCCCGGTCCGTGGCAGCTCTCGCAGCCGTGCTGCGCGGCCGGCGTCCGCGGATCGGCGGCGATGCCGTGCGGCGTGCCCTTGACCGACTGGTCGGTATGGCAGGTCAGGCAGGTATCGTCACCGACGTACCCGCTGTCTTGAGGTGTGGCGGCGGTGGCCTGAGGTGGCGTGCCGGGCCCTGCGGCCCGGACCGTCGCGCTGTCGGCCAGCGCCAGGCCGAACGCCAGCAGGACGGCGGCCAGGGACGCAGGCGCGAGCCTACGGATGAGGACGTGTCGAGTCACCTGTGACTCCTTGGCGTCCCGATGACGCCACATGAAACGAGCTGACCGGTCGGGCCGCACCCAGGCCCGTTGCCGCCATCCGGTCTCGGCGGGTCGTGCGGGGTCATCGGAGGGCCGGTTCCGTCTCATCTGCCGTGCCGAAGCGGCCATCCGAGGCCGTTGCAAGCACGTGCCGGTCGATCAGACCGGCCAGGACGAGATCGCAGCTGACGGCGTCGAGCCCGTACAGGCGCCGGAACTGTGGCTTGGTCAGCCGCAGGCCGGGCATCTGCCGGAACTCGGTGCGGATACGCCGCTCGACGTCGAGGAGCGCATCGGTCGTGGTCAACATTTTCGGGGCCTCCCTTCCTCCCGGCCCATACGGGCCGGAGGGCGTGTGCCGACGCGGGTCAGAGCAACGGGTATGCCACGGCCGCGCTTCAGAACGTCGCTGCCACAAACGGCAGAATCGGCTGGAGTTAGCGATGTTCTGCGTCGGATCGAACGTCGCCTGGAACGAATTGCTGGCGGGTGGGGCTGGGGAGGATTTCGCCAGACGCGAAAAATTCCCCGGGGAATACCCCGGGGATCGCGTCTAGCCGCGGGGCAGGTTGAACTTCTCGATCCGGTACCGGATCTGGTCCCGGTTCAGGCCGAGCAGCGCAGCGGCCCTCGTCTGGTTCCCGCCGGTGCGCTGCAGGGCCTGGACGACGAGGTCGCGTTCGAGGTGTTCCAGGTTCACGCCCGCCGCCGGCAGTTCCAGGTCGTGGCCGTCGGTTGCGTGCGGCGTGAGCATCGGGAAGTGACTCGCCTGGAGGATGTCGCTCTCGGTCAGCAGCATCGCGCGCTCGACGGCGTTTCGCAGCTCGCGGATGTTGCCCGGCCACGGGTAGGCCTCGAGCGCCTTCATCGCGTCCGCCGCCACGGTCTGGACGTTCTTGCGGAACTCGCGGTTGAACTGGTCCATGTAGTACCGCACGAGCAGCGGCACGTCCCCCGGATGCAGGCGCAGGGGCGGCACCAGCACCTGGACGACGTTCAGCCGATAGTACAGGTCCGACCGGAAGCTGCCCGCGCGCACGGCCTCCTCGAGGTTCCGGTTCGACGCGGCGACGACGCGCACGTCCACACGGATGTCCGACGCACCGCCCACGCGCTTGAAGGCCTTCTCCTCCAGGAACCGCAGCAGCTTGGCCTGCAGGGCCGGGACCATCTCGCTGATCTCGTCGAGAAAGACCGTTCCGCCGTCGGCCGATTCCAGCAGCCCTCGCTTCTGCTGCCGCGCGTCGGTGAAGGCGCCTCGCTCGTGTCCGAAGAGCTCGGACTCGAGCAGGTGCTCCGGCAGCGCCGAGCAGGTGATGTTCACGAACGGGCGTCCAGCCCGCGCGCTCAGGTGATGCAGGACCTTGGCCGCCAGGTCCTTCCCGGTGCCGCTCTCGCCGGTCAGCAGCACGGTGGAGGCCGGACTCGCGGCCACCTTCTGCAGCAGCCCGCGCAGATCTTCCATCACGTCCGAGTCCCCGACGATGCGATCGAGACTCCACTCCGCCGTCTGGCTCGCCCGGAGCGCCCGCACCTCGCGCCGCAGCCGCGTCGTCTCGAGAGCCTTGTCCACCAGCAGCGCGATCTCGTCGAGGTTGAAGGGCTTGTTGGCATAGTGATACGCGCCCTGCTTCATCACCTCCACGGCCGTCTCCACGCTCGCATAGGCCGTGAGCAGGATGACCAGCGTGTCGGGATCGTGCTGCTTGATCTGTTTCAGCAGGCTGAGCCCGTCGGTGTCCGGCAGCCGGTAATCGAGCAGCACGAGATCGACGGACTCCTGCAGCCGCTCCTGCGCCTGGCGGCCGTCGGCCGCCTCGAGCACGTGGTAGCCTTCCTGCGTGAGCCGCTCCGACAACGACCAGCGAATGAGCTGTTCGTCGTCGACGACGAGAATGGTGGGCGTAGGCATGCCGTGGTCCATGGAACGGGGGGCGGCGGAGCTGACGTCCGGCTGGTCGAATGCCACCGGCTTCATGACGAGCGATCCTGCAGGGCTGACTCGAGCAGCCGCATGATATCACCCAGATCGAAGGGCTTGCCGACGACGGCCACTGCGCCCCGTGACGCGGCCGCATCGGCATATTCGGTGGCCCCGTAGGCGGTCATGAGGAACGACTGACAGGCGGGACGGCGCATCTTGAGCTGTTCGAGCACGGCGAGTCCGGAACCGTCCGGCAGCCGCAGGTCGACCAGGGCGAGGTCGATAGGCGGGCCAGCGCTGATCAGCGCTTCGGCGGCCGCCACCGTATCGGCCTCGATGGTTTCATAGCCGGTCGCCCGGAGGCTCTCGGCCAACGCCCACCGGATCAGTGCCTCATCGTCCACGATCAGCACGCGAGCCGGGACTTTTCGAGGCACCATGGGTAAAATCCCGCGGGTGCCCGCCCTGGCGGCGGAGGTTCGCCGCTCCGGTTCGTTGCCGAATTCCGCAGGTGCAGTTGGATCGAAAGCCATGAGCCAGTCCGTCGACCCGCTGGAACATCAAGAAACAGGCCAACGACCCGATCCGGATACAGGGCCTCTCTGGCGGAGCCTGTCGGCGGCCCGCTGGCCCATTGCGGCTGCCATCCTCGCCACGGCGCTGTTCTGGATCGAGCTGCTGGAGCCGGTCGGCCCCTCGCTCGGCGCGCTTCACGTGCTGGTGATCCTCCTCTGCCTGCGAGCGCCGCACCCGAAGACGGCGATCGTGGCAGCGGGCATCTCCACGGTCCTCGTGCTGCTGCCGATCGGGGTGAACCCGCCGGGCATGAACCCGATGCGCCTCGCGGTCGGCATGGCCGGCATCCTCGTGGGCGTGTGGCTGACGGCGATCTTCGTCCACGAGTTCGTGGCGGTCACGCGAGATCGCGTGGACCGGTCCCTGCGGGAGCTGGCCGACACGAAATACGCGCTCGATCAGGCGGCCATCGTGGCCACGACCGACACGCGCGGCAGGATCCAATCGGTCAATCAGAAGTTCTGTGAGATCTCGCAGTACTCCGAGCCGGAGCTGATCGGCCAGGACCACCGGATCATCAATTCCGGGTATCACCCGAAGGAGTTCATCCGGTCACTGTGGGTGACGATTGCCAGCGGCCGCATCTGGCAGGGCGAGCTGCGCAACCGTGCGAAGGACGGGTCGATCTACTGGGTGGACACGACGATCGTGCCGTTCCTGGACCGGCGCGGCAGGCCGTACCAGTACATGGCCATCCGCCACGACATCACCGAGCGCAAGCGGTCCGAGGAAAAGCTCCGCGAGCGGGAGGCGCTGGCGCGCCTCGGCGAAATGGCGGCCGTCGTGGCGCACGAGGTGAAGAACCCGCTGGCGGGCATCAAGGGCGTGCTGCAAGTGATTGCCGCACGGACGCCGCTCGAAAGCCGCGACCGCAAGATCCTTGGCGAGGTGCTGGATCGGCTCGACTCGCTGAACCTGATGGTGAAGGACCTGCTCGTGTTCGCGCGGCCGACGAAGCCGACGCCGCGCCTGGTCCACCCGCACGCGCTCGTGCAGTCGACGGTGGACCTGCTGCACCGGGATCCCGAAGCCTCGTCGGTGGACGTCAAGATCACCGGTCCCGACGCGCCGTTCATGGCCGATCCGGAACATCTGACCATCGTCCTGACCAACCTGCTGATCAACGCCATCCAGGCCATGGGCGGCAAGGGCCGGGTCGACGTGCAGACGTCGGTCGCCGACGGCGGCATGCGCGTGACGGTCCGCGATCACGGCGCGGGAATCGCTGCGGAGGCCCGCGGCCGCATGTTCGACGCGTTCTTCACCACGAAGCACCGCGGCACGGGTCTCGGACTGCCCACGGCGCGGCGGCTGGTGGAGTTGAACGGCGGCCACATCGAAGCGCAATGCCCCGCCGATGGCGGCACCGCCCTCATCCTCACGTTTCCTCTCGCGTCGCCCGTTCAGACAACGCCCGACCGCGCGGCTCCCGCCTCGTAGCCGCTCGCGCGCGACGACGCGAGGCGCGCGGCGCGCGGCCCGGTGCTAGCAACACGCGTGCCCACCGGTGCCGGAGTCGGCGCCCGCGGGCGGCCGAGGGCGAAAATCGCGAATCCGGTGTGCTACCATCAGGACTTAAACTGGAGACACCCTACCGATCATGCCAGTTCGTCTGTTCGTGGGAAACCTGTCCTATGAGGCCTCCGAGGCGGAGATCCGAGAGTACTTCGGATCGATCGGACCGGTCACCTACTGCTACCTGCCGACCGACCGCGAGACGGGCCGTCCGCGAGGCTTCGCCTTCGTGGAGTTCGGCGATGACGCGCACGCCCAGGAGGCGATTGCCCGTCTGAACAATCAGCCGTTCCGCGGCCGTCCGCTGGCCGTCAAGGAAGCGCAGCCTCGTGAGAGCCGTCCCGTCGGAGGCGCGCCGCGCTCCTACGGGCCTCCCGGCGCCAGCCGGCCGCCGTACGCGGGCGGCGGTCCACCGCGGCCGTTCGGCGGCCCCCGCGAGGGCGGCCTCGGCGGTCCGCCCGCGCCCGGAGGCCCTCGCCGCGAGCGCGACTTCGGTCCCGATGCGCCGCCGAAGGGCAAGAAGAAGCCGCAGTACGGCCGCGCCGAGCAGAAACCGCGCGGTCCCATCCCGACCAAGACCGACGGGCGAATCTACGACGCCTTCGGTGACGATGGCGAGGAGTCGCCCGTGGATTTCGACGATTTCGCGACGAGCCGTCCCTCCGACGACACCGACGACGAGTAACTGCCCGTGCATAACAGCGTGAAGCACGTCCTCGGGCCGGCGCTGCTGGCTGCCGCCCTGGCGGGCTGCCACAATCCGGCGGCCTCGTCGTCACAGGCGGCGGCCGCGTCGCCGGCAGCCAGCCCGGCGCCGGCCCCCGCCGCCGCAGGGGCACCCGCGGCCACCCAGCCGGCGGCGACGCCGGCACCAAAGCCGGTGCCGGCCGTCCTGCCCGACACGATCGCGTCGGTCAACGGCGACGCGATCAAGAAGGCAGAGTTCGAGAACGCCATCAAGAGCGTCGAGGCCCGGGCGGGCCGTCCGGTGCCCGCCGAGCAGCGCGACCAGGTGTTCCGCGGCGTGCTCGAGGACCTGGTGACCTACCGCCTGCTGAAGCAGGAAGCCACGGCCCGTCACGTGGCGGTCAGCGACGCCGAGCTCGACGCGAAGTTCGCCGAGTTCAGGAAGCAGTTCGGCAGCGACGCGGCTTTCACCCAGGCGCTCAAGACACAGCACATGACGGCGGAGAAGCTCCGCGAGGATGCCCGTCGCGATCTCGAGGTCAATCGCCTGCTCGAACAGGAAGTCGCGGGCACGGTGCAGATCGCGCCGAGCGATGTCAGCGCGTTCTACGAGAAGAACCCCGACAAGTTCCAGCAGCCCGAGGCCATGCGGGCGAGCCACATCCTTATCATCGTCCCGCCCGAGGCGAACGCCGCGGCCAGGGCGGCGGCCAGGTCGAAGGCCGAGGAGGCGCTCAAGGCAGCCAGGGCGGGGCAGGATTTTGCCGCGCTCGCCCGGAAGTACTCGCAGGATGGCAGCGCGTCGCACGGTGGCGATCTCGGCTTCTTCCCTCGCGGCCAGATGGTGCCCGAGTTCGAGAAGGCCGCCTACGCGCTCCAGCCGGGTGAGATCAGCGGCCTGGTCGAGACGCAGTACGGCTACCACATCATCAAGTGCGTCGAACGGCGGCCCGCGCGAACGGTGCCCTTCAGCGAGGTCGCGGGCCAGATCCAGCAGTTCCTCGAGCAGCAGGCGAAGCAGGAGAAGACCAAGGCGTTCGTCGCCGGGCTGCGGGCGAAGGGCAAGGTCGACATCTATATCTGAGCGCGCGTCATCTGATGCCTGACCATCCCGGCCGCCCGCCCGCGGCCGACGATGCCCCGCCGGAAGTTCGACTCGACGTCTGGCTCGACGTCGCCTGCCTCTTCAAGACGCGATCGGAAGCGCAGCGCGCATGCAAGGGTGGCAAGATAGACGTCAACGGCCATCCCGGCAAGGCGCATCGCTTCGTCCGGATCGGGGATCGGATCGAGATCACCCGACCGTCGGGCACGCGACAGGTCGTGAGCGTCGCGGGCCTGGCCGAGCACTCGGTTCCGAAAGCCGCGGCACGCGGGCTGTACGAGGATCACACACCGCGACCGTCGGCCGAGGAGGTGGCCCTGCGACGCGCCGAGCGGGTGTTCCGCGCTGCGCAGGCAGCCGCGGGCCCGCCGGACAAGCGGCAGCGCCGCGCCCTCCGCCGCGCCCGCGGCCACTGACACGGAATCAGAAATCGTCGTCTTCGTCGTCGGCGGGGGCCGGCTTCAGCGTCGCCAGGCGCAGACCAACGGCCACACCGAGGTGAAATGCGCCTTCCTGCTGCAACCAGACCTGGGCGGCCTGGTTGTCCACGAGCTCGTCGACGAGCCGCTGGAGGTGCTCCGGCAGCGCGACCTGGACGATGCGCACGAGCTCCTCCTGCCGATCCAGGTCCGCCGGCGAGTAGATCTCGTCCTCGTGGATGACCGACAGCAGCTCCTCGTATTCCTCGGAGCACTGCTCCTCCACTTCGGCGAAACCCGGATAGCGTCGGCGGCGCGGCAGCGACACCCGCGCGGCGCACTCCTCGGCCAGTTGCATCACGTCATCTGAAGTGGGCATATCGGCTCCCCGGGGACGAGAGCGCCAGTCTAGGGAGGCCTCACGCCCGGGTCAAGCCGCCCCGTGCCCTGACGCGCGGCCCCCCGCCGTGGTACAACCGGGGTGAACCCGTCCGTTTCCCGAGAGGCTCGCTGACTGTGTCTACCGTGTTCCGCTGGATCCTGATCGCCCTCGTCCTGGTCCTCATCGCCGGCGCGACCGGCTTCGCGGGGGTCTACACCGACTGGCTCTGGTTCCAGCATCTGGGCTACTCGCAGGTTTTCGCCACCGAGTTCGTGACCCGCGGTTGGCTCTGGGCGGCCGGACTCGGCGCGGGGTTCCTGGTTCTCGCCCTGAATTTTCGCGTGGCGCTGCGGACCCTTCCGCTCGCCCCCGTCCTGTGGATGGGTCGCCCGGCCACCCCGGTGGCCCTCCCCGGACGGCAGCAGCTCCGTCAGCTGGCCCATCTGGGCGCGGCCCTGGCCGCGCTGCCACTGGCCTTCCAGGCCTCCGCGCAGTGGCTCCCGGTGCAGCTCTGGCTCCATCAGGCCCCCTTCGGCCGGCAGGACCCGATCCTCGGCAGGGACATCGCGTTCTACGTGTTCACCCTGCCCGTGCTCGGCGCGGCGGCCGGCTGGCTCCTCTTCCTCCTGATCCTGTCCGCCCTCGGCGTCCTGGCGATCTACATCCTCGCCGGACGGATTGGCGGCCACCAGGTGCAGGGAGTGGCGGTCGCGCCCGAGGCACGGGTCCACCTGGCGGCGATCGCCGGCGCCGTGTTCCTCGTGCTCGCGGTCGAGGCCTGGCTGGCTCCCGCCCGGCAGCTGCTGACCGCGTCCAGCCTCATCTTCGGCGCCTCGTACGCGGACGTGGCGGTGCGCATCCCCGGCGCCCGCGTGCTGCTCGTGGTGGCGCTCGGAGCCGCCGCGGTCTCGGTCTCCGTCGGGCGCCGGTCGCTCGTGGCGATTGTCGGCGCGGCAGTCCTGTACCTGCTGACCGCCGCCGGCACCGAAGTGATCGCGTCGGCCGTCCAGCGGTTCGTGGTGACGCCCAACGAGCAGGCGCGCGAGACGCCGTACATGGCCCACAACATCGCGGCCACGCGCGAGGCCTTCGGCCTGGACCGGGTGCAGGAGCGCGAGCTCACCGGCGATGCGACCCTGAGCCGCGCCGACATCGCCGCCAATGCCGCCACGCTCAGGAACGTCCGGCTCTGGGACCATGGGCCCCTGCTCGACACGTTCGGCCAGCTGCAGGAGATCCGGCCGTACTACGACTTCGTGTCCGTGGACAACGACCGGTACACGGTCAACGGCGAGTACCGCCAGGTGATGCTGTCGGCGCGCGAGCTCAACTCAGACGCCCTGTCGAACCACACCTGGATCAACGAGCACCTGACCTTCACCCACGGCTACGGCCTGACGCTCGGCCCCGTGAACCAGGTGACGCCGGAAGGTCTCCCGGTGCTCTTCGTCAAGGACCTCCCCCCGGTCTCCACCGCGGACCTCGAGGTGACCGAGCCCCGCATCTACTTCGGCGAGCTGTCGAACGACTACGTGTTCGTCGGCTCACGCGCCGAGGAGTTCGACTACCCCCGGGGCGACGACAACGCGACGTCGCACTATGGCGGCCAGGGCGGCGTGCTCGTGGACTCCGCCTGGCGGAAGCTCCTGTTCGCGCTCCGCTTCAGGGCGCAGCAGATCCTGTTCAGCAACGACCTCGGGCCGGGCACCCGGGTGCTCTTCCACCGCCGGATCGACGAGCGGCTCGACCGCATCGCGCCGTTCCTGCGCTTCGAGGGGGACCCCTACCTCGTGGTCTCCGGTGGACGCCTCTTCTGGATCGAGGACGCCTACACCACCTCCGACAGCTACCCGTACTCCACGCCTGCCACGCCCGAGATCAACTACATCCGCAACTCGGTGAAGGCGGTCGTGGACGCCTACAACGGGACCACGAGCTTCTACCTGGCGGACTCGACGGACCCGATCGCCGCGGCGATCGCCCGCACGTTCCCCGGGCTGCTGCAGCCGCTCGACGCCATGCCGGAAGGCCTGCGCGAGCACATCCGCTACCCGCACCGCCTGTTCGCGATGCAGACGGCGATGTACGCGACCTATCACATGACGAATCCGGTGGTCTTCTACAACAAGGAGGACCAGTGGCAGCTGCCGACGATCGACGACAGCGGGCAGGCGCCAATGGAGCCGTACTACACGATCATGCGGCTGCCCCTGCCGGGGGCGTCAAAGTCCGAGTTCATCCAGATGGTCCCGCTGACGCCGCGCCGCAAGGACAACCTGGCCGCCTGGATGGTCGCCCGCAGCGACGCGCCCAACTACGGCCACCTCGTCGTGTTCCGCTTCCCGAAGCAGAAGGTCGTCTTCGGACCCCGCCAGGTCGTCGCGCGGATCAACCAGGACCAGGTGATCTCGCCGCAGATCACGCTCTGGGACCAGCAGGGTTCGAACGTGATCCAGGGGACGCTGCTCGTCATCCCGATCGAGGAGTCGCTGCTCTACATCCGTCCCCTGTACCTGCGGGGGCAGGGCGGCAAGATCCCCGAGCTCAAGCGGGTGATTGTGGCCTACCAGAGCTCGATCGTGATGGAGCCGACGCTGGAGGACGCCCTCGATCGCCTGTTCGGCCAGGGGGCCGAGGAGTCCGGGGCGGCACCGGTAGGGCAGGATGGCGGCGCGCCCGCGCCGGGGCAGGCGCCGCCGGGTGCGGGCACCCCGGCCATGGACGCGCTGATTCGCGAGGCGCAGGACCATTTCGAGCGCGCGACCGCCGCGCAACGCGCCGGCGACTGGGCGACCTACGGGGACGAGATCCGGAAGCTGGGAGACGTGCTGGAGCGAGCCTCAGCGCACGCGCCGAAGCGGTGAGGGCTGCGGCGCCTTGTCGCGCGTGCGCGTCCCCCTCGGTGGGAGCAATCGGCGGGGCCGGGAGAACGTCAATCGGGAACGGGACTTGCGGGGTCAGGCCCGGACGGGCCGGGGCACGGGGGGCCGGCGCCTGGGCGCCGGACCCCGCGTGCTGGTCCAGTGGCCTAGACGGTCACGGGCACGGCCTTCTCCCAGGGAAGGCCGGTCTTGCCGAAGTGCCCGTAGTTGGTCGTCTGGCGGTAGATCGGCCGCAGCAGGTCGAGCTCCCGGATGATGTTGTTCGGCCGGAAGTCGAACGTCTCGGCGACGAACCGCTCGGCCCGGGCCGAGTCGCCGGTGCCGAACGTATCCACCTTGATCGACATGGGCGTCGCGCGGCCGATCGCGTAGGACACCTGCACCTCGGCCCGTTCGGCCAGGCCGGCCTGGACGATGCGGCGCGCCACGTACCGGCAGTAGTAGGCACCGCTGCGGTCCACCTTGGACGGGTCCTTGCCGCTGAACGCGCCGCCGCCGTGGCGGCCGGCGCCGCCGTAGGTGTCCACGATGATCTTGCGCCCGGTCACGCCACAGTCGGCTGACGGACCGCCGTGCGCGAAGCTTCCGCTCGGGTTCACGATGAACTCGGCGTCGGTCGAGCACCACTCGCCCAGCACGCGCGGAGCCAGCGTGCCGACGATGTACTCGCGAATCCTGGCCTGGGTGACGTCGCGGCCGTGCTGCGTGGACACGAGCACGCTCGAGACGCTGACGGGCGTGTTGCCGGAGTAGACGACCGACACCTGCGACTTCGCGTCGGGCCGCAGCCAGGGGAACGCACCGGAGCGCCGATCGTCGGCCAGCCCCCGCGTGAGACGGTGCGCCAGCAGGATCGGCAGCGGCATGAGCTCGGCGCTCTCGGCCGCGGCGTAGCCGAACATGATGCCCTGATCGCCGGCCCCCTGCTCCTGGTGATCGTCGGTCGCCGCGACGACGCCGGCGTTGATTTCGCCGGACTGCTGGGAGATGAGCACCTTCACGGTCACGCCGTCGGCGTTGAACGACTCGGCGGGATCGGTGTAGCCGATCTCCCGGATGGCCGCCCGCGCGATGGCCTCGTAATCGATCGTGCCACGGGTCGTGATCTCCCCGGCCAGCACGACGTGGCTGTCCTTGCAGAGCACCTCGCACGCGACGTGGCTCGCCGGATCCTGCTCGAGGCAGGCATCGAGAATCGAGTCCGCGATGTAGTCGCAGACCTTGTCGGGATGCCCTTCCGAGACCGACTCGGACGTGAACGTGTATGTCTGTTGGTTCATGTGATGGCTCGCTTCTCCCTCGAATCCGCCGTACAAACGACAAAAGGCCCGTCGACTTTCGTCGCGGGCCTTTGAAGAGCGCGACTTAGATGGTCCCGGCGCCGAATGCCGGTCACGCACGGCCCATCAAGTCGAAGAAATCGCCGTGCCTCTCGAATATCCTCGAACATCACGAGCCTTGTCAAGGCTGAAACGTCAGAAGCGTCGCGGCCCTGCCGGCGATCACCCCGGCCCTGGCGCCGCCGTAGCGTCGTGGTCGTCGTGAACCCGTTCGGATCCAGCCCGACCCGGCCAACCGTGTCGTGCATGCCGCTCATGATGCGCCTCCGGCCCCGACGTCCCTTTTCCTGGCAATCGGCACGACCCGGCCCGGACTGCAGTCTCCCACGGTAGACTGGCGGAATGCCCCGGTTCAAGCTGCGCGTGGAGTACGCCGGCAGCCGGTACAGCGGCTGGCAGATCCAGAAGAACGCCCGCACGGTGCAGGGGGAGATCGTGCGGGCGGTCCACGATGCCACGGGCGAGCCCCCGATCGAAGTCTACGGCGCCGGGCGGACCGACGCCGGCGTGCACGCCCTGGGCCAGGTGGCGCACCTCGACGTTCGCACCGCGCTGCCGCCCGAGAGCCTGCGCCGCCGCTTGAACGACTGCCTGCCCGCCGACATCCACGTGCTCACTCTCGAGAAGGTCCCGCACCGGTTCCACGCGCGGCACGACGCGATCGCCCGCGCCTACGTGTACCAGATCGCACGCCGCCGCACCGCGTTCGCCAAGCCCTACGTGTGGTGGGTGAGGGACCCGCTGCATCTGGAGCCGATGCGTGCGGCTGCTCGCGCGCTCACCGGCCGGCGCGACTTCCGCGGATTCACCGACGACGATCCGGACGAGAAGTCCACGATTGTCGAGATCGGGCGCCTGGACGTCGAGGAGGCGGGCGATGCCGTGCTCGTCACGGTCGAGGGGTCCCACTTCCTCTGGAAGCTGGTGCGGCGGATGGTCGGCGTGCTCGTCGAGGTGGGCCGGGGCGGCCTCACCGCGAGCGATGTCCCCCTCCTGCTTGCCGACCCGGCGGGGCTGCCGGCCCGGCTGACCGCGCCGCCGTCCGGCCTCTTTCTGGCCCGGGTGAGATATCCCGGCGATCCGGCCGGGCCGGTCCCGCGCCCGCCGGTGTGGATCGAGACGGCCTGACTGGGTACACCAGCACGGCGGCCGCCGCCTGTCGCCGGGCTATGATCCGCGGGAATGCCCTCCCGCTACGACATCGGGATCGTCGGTCTCGGTGCGCTCGGCGCCGCGACGGCCTGGCAGCTGGCCGCGCGTGGGGCGCACGTGGCGGGGTTCGACCGCCACCGGCCCCCTCATTCGTTCGGGTCCACACACGGGCGGTCCCGCATCATCCGCGAGGCCTATTTCGAGCACCCGATGTACGTCCCCCTCGTCCAGCGGGCCTACGCCCTCTGGGCCGACCTGGAGGCCGCGGCCGGCACGCGGCTGTTCCAGGCGTGCGGGGGACTGATGATTGGCAGGCCCGAGTCCGCGCTCCTGCGCGGCGCGAGGATCAGCGCCGCGCGCCACGCGCTGCAGGTGCAGGAGTGGACGGCGGCCGAGCTGTCCGACCGCGTACCCGCCCTCACGGTCCCGGACGACATGGTCGCGCTCTTCGAGCCCCGGGCCGGCGTGCTCGACCCCGAGCGCGCGGTCTCGGCCATGCTGCGACAGGCGCAGGCGCTCGGGGCGACCCTCGCCTTCGACGCGCCCGTTGCCGGCTGGGAGATCGAGCCCGCCGGGCCGACGCTGATCCTGGAGGACGGCGCCCGCGTGCCGTGCCGTCAGCTCGCCCTCTGCGCCGGCGGCTGGCTGCCGCGCGTGGCGGGGATCGACCTGCCGCTCCAGATCGAGCGGGCAGTACCAGTACTGGTTCCGCACCGGCAGTGACGCGCGGTTCTCCCCGGGACGCCTGCCGATCTTCATCCTGGAGACGCCCGCGGCGCGCTGGTTCTACGGTTTGCCCGACCAGGGCCACGGCCTGAAGCTGGCCGAGCACCACGGCGGCTGGACCGGGCCGCTCGAGGCGCTCGATCGGACGGTGAGCGACGAGGAGGGACGCCAGTTCCAAGCGTTCGCGGCGCCCTACGTCCGCGACCTGCCGCAGCAGCCATGCGACGCGAGCGTGTGCTTCTACACGAATACACCGGACGATCACTTCCTGCTCGATCGTCATCCCCGCAGCGCCGCGGTGTACCTGGCCACGGCCTGCTCCGGCCACGGTTTCAAGTTCGCCCCGGCGCTCGCCGAGCTCATCGCCGACGACCTGATGGGTGGCTCCCCCGCCGGCGCGCTCGCGCCGTTCAGACTGTCGCGCTTCTGAACACAAAGGACACGAAGGGCGGGAAGGGCACGAGGGAAGAAGGCGGACCTCCGTCTATAATTCCTCCCTGCATGGATTCGCGACTCGTCGTGAAGTTCGGAGGCACGTCGGTCGGCAGCGCCGACGCAATGATGCAGGCGGCCGGAATCGCGGTGGCCCTGGCGGAGGACGGCCACCACGTCGCGGTCGTCACGTCCGCGATGAGCGGCGTGACGGACGCGCTGCTGGCCAGCGCCGCCGCGGCGGTCGCCGGAGATCGCGACACGGTGCGGGAGCTGGCCGCGATGCTCCGGGAGAAGCACGAGACCGCCGCCGCCACGCTCTCGCTGTCGGATGCCGAGCGGGCGTCCGCGCTCGATCCCATCCACGCACAGCTGGCCGAGCTGGCGCTGCTCTGCGACGCGCTGGCCGTGCTCGGCGAGGCCTCGCCGCGGGCGCTCGATGCCGTCGCGTCGCTGGGCGAGCGCATGAGCATTCACCTGCTCGCCGCCGCCATCCGTGCGCGCGGCCGCGACGCCGTGCCGGTCGACGCGGCCACCGTCATCCGCACCGACGACAGCTTCCAGGCCGCGGTGCCGCTGATGGAAGTCACGCGCGCCCAGGCCGGGGCGGCTCTGCTGCCGCTGCTCGCCGGCGGCATCGTTCCGGTGGTCACCGGATTCATCGGGGCCACGTCCGACGGCGTGGTCACCACGCTGGGGCGCGGCGGCAGCGACTATTCAGGCGCCATCATCGGCGCGGCCATCGACGCGTCGGAAGTCTGGATCTACACCGACGTGGACGGCGTCATGACGGCCGACCCACGGGTCGTGACGGGCGTCCGATCGCTGGAATCACTGTCGTATCGCGAGATGTCCGAGCTGGCCTACTTCGGGGCCCGGGTGCTCCACCCGAAGACCGTGCTGCCGGCGCTCGAGCGCGGCATCCCGATCCGGATCAAGAACACGTTCAACCCCTCGCACCCGGGGACGCTCGTCGTCGGGCGGAGCGCGGACGACGACCGCCTGCTGAAGGGAGTGACGGCCATCCGCGCGCAGAGCCTGGTCACCATCGAAGGCCGCGGCATGCTGGGCGTGCCGGGCATCGCGGCCCGTGCGTTCGGCGCCGTCGCGCGGACCGGGACGAGCGTCTCGATGATCTCGCAGGCTTCCTCCGAGCAGAGCATCTGCTTCCTGGTCTCGTCGCAGGCCGCCGCCGGGGTCGTGGACGCGCTCAAGCACGAGTTCCGCCACGAGCTCGAGCGCAGCGACATCGAGAGCATCTGGAGCCTGGATCGCGTGGTGATCGTGACGGTGGTCGGCGGCGCGATTCAGCAGACACCCGGCATCGCCGGCCGGGTGTTCGGGGCCGTGGGCGCCGCCGGGGTGAACGTGATCGCGATCGCGATGGGCTCGTCGGAGTGCAGCATCAGCCTCGTGGTGGACGGCGCGGACGCCGACCGCGCCGTGCAGTGCCTGCACGACCTGATCGAAGCGTGAGCCGTCGCGGGCGTGTCAGCTCCGGGACACGTCGATGCCGGAGTACTCCTCCTGCATCACGTTGCCCTTGTAGTCGAGCTCGTCGTGGATGCCGATGCTCGAGCTGTAGTAGCCCCGGCGCGTCTGGCTCTTGAGCTCCACGAAGAAGTGCCCTTCGACGGTCTCCGGCTTCACCTCCTCCGACGCCATGCGCTCGACCACGGCCACGCGATCGACGGGCGAGAGCTGCATGAACGGCGCGCCCTTCAACTCGGTCGCCAGCGCGTCCACGCGCGCCAGCGCGGCTGCCCAGCGCTCGCGCCGGTCCGGCAGGAAGTCCTCGGCCAGCCGGCCGTCGATGTAGGCCGCCACCTTGGCCGCGCGTGCGCCGCCGGAATGGTCGTCGGCCGGGATGAGCATGTCGGTGAGCTCGTCCACCAGCGCGAACTGCGCCGGCGTGAAGTAGCGCGGCGCCTTGGCGGCGGCGGCGGCCGCGTGCAGCAACGGCTCCCGGGCGACCACCGGCACGGCCGCGGCCACAGCGGCCGCCTTCAGCAGCTCGCGGCGGGTCAGATCGGTCGGACGTGACTCCATCAGAGGTTCCCCTTCCTGAGCTCTTCCGCCAGGTGATCGCAGGATCGCCAGGCCAGCGCCATGATCGTCCACGTCGGGTTCTGGCACGAGGCGCTGACGTGGCTGCTGCCGTCCACGACCAGCAGGTTCTTCACGTCGTGCGCCTGCTGGAACTGGTTCAGGGCCGAGGTCCCGGGATCGCTGCCCATCCGCGACGTCCCGAGCTCGTGGATCGACCAGCCTTCCGTGAGCAGCTTCCGATCGACGCCGACGATCTCGAAGCCGGCCTCCTCGAACATCTCCTGGGCGGTCTGGGCCATGTCGGCGGCCATCTTCCTCTCGTTGTCGCCGAAGCGGTAGTCGAATCTCAGGACCGGCACGCCCCAGCGGTCCTTCACGTCGGGATCGATGCTGACGCTGTTCTCGTATCGCGGCAGCACCTCCCCGAAGCCGCCCATGCTGATGTACGCCCCGGCGTAGTCGCGCACGTGTTTCTTCCACGCCTGGCCGAAGCCGGGCGCGGCGGCCGCCTCGCCCGGCCCCATCGACGATCCGCTGCCGCCCTCGAAGCCGTAGCCACGCACGTAGTCGGATCGCCGGTCGGTGAGATTCCTGAAGCGCGGCACGTAGAACCCGCCGGGCCGGCCGTCGTCCAGTGTCTTCGGCGCGCCGACGCGATCCTTGACCAGGCCGGTGACGCCCGGTCCCATCAGGTGCTCGCAGAAGTAGTGCCCGACCACGCCGCTGGAGTTGGCGAGGCCATTGGGATGCCGGAGAGACCTGGAGACCAGCAGCAGCCGCGTCGATTCGAGGGTCGAGGCGGCCAGCAGGACGGCACGCGCCCTGGCGACGTACGACGTGCCCGTGACCGTGTCCACGAAGCCGACGCCGCTCGCCTTGCCTGTCGCCGGATCCACCTGCACCTCGTGCGCGGTGGCGTTGGTCCGGATCGTGAGCTTGCCGGTGTCCTTGGCGGGGAGGATCAGGCCCGTCGGCGAGTCGAACGCGGCGTGGATGTCGCAGCCGCCTGCGCGCCGGTTGCAGGCGCCGCGCCCGTAGCACTTGCTCCGGTACTTGTTGTGCACGAGGCCATCGGTCGTCACGCCGGCGCGGTACGGCGTGGCGATGCGGCCCATCTTCTGCAGGCTGTGGCGGAGCGTGACCTCGCCCGGGTTCAGCTTGAACGGCCGCTGGAACCTGCCGTCGGGCATCTGCGGCAGGTTCTCCTTCACGCCCGAGATGCCCAGCAGCAGGTCCACCTTGTCGTAATAGGGCGCGATGTCCGCGTAGCTGATCGGCCAGTCCTCGCCGTAGCCGTCGTGGGACTTGCCCTTGAAGTCGTAGTCCGAGAGCCGCAGCGCCAGGCGGCCCCAGATGTTCGTCTTCCCGCCGAGGACGCGGGCGCGCACCCAGGCGTACTTGGAGCCGGTGTACGGATGGTCCTTCTCGTCGACGACGAGCGAGGTGCTGTAATCCGATCCGCCCCAGCCCTGGACGTACGAGAAGACCTTCTCGTACGGCGACCCGGCGGCATACGGCGGGTTGCGGATGGTGTACTCGTTGGACGCCAGCGCGTGGTACTTCGCGGGCATGTCGCCGCGCCGGGGGTGGTCGTACGGCCACTCCATCGACTTCAGCACCGTGGTCGTGTCCACCTTCTTGCCGGCCTCGAGCAGGAGCACGTCGAGGCCGTGCTTCGTCAGCACATAGGCGGCCATGCCGCCGGCCGCGCCCGAGCCGACGATGACCGCGTCGTAGGTGCGGCGGAGGTCGGCCTGGTCGCCGCGGGATGACTGGAGAGAAATGAGCCGCATGCTGCAAGTCTATCGCCAAAGGTCCAGTCTTTACCCGCGTCAGGTGAGTCTGCTAGCGTGGGCGGCCATGGTGCGCAGGGCCGCCGCAGTCGACGTGGACGCCATCCTGGCCATCGTCAACGCCAACACCGATCGGCTCCTGGCCCGCGAGCGCGGCGACATCGAGCCGCTGCTCGACAGTTTCTGGGTCGCCGAGCTCGACGGCCGGGTCGTCGGCTGCTGCTGCCTCGAGGTCTACAGCCAGAAGATCGCCGAGCTGCGGAGCCTCGCCGTGCTGGCGGATGCCCGCGGCCGCGGCCTGGGCGCCTCGCTCACCGCCGCGGCAGTCGCCGACGCCGAGCGTCGCGGCATCCCCCAGGGTACTCGTGGTCACGTCGAACCGGGAGTTCTTCGAACGGCTGAACTTCGGACCCTGCCTCAACGAGAAATACGCGCTCTTCTGGAACAACCCCGCTCTCGAGGAGGGATGACGCGTGCCGACGGCCAGGAGCTCCCACCTCGTGCCGGTCGGCTCGAGGGGTTCGGTCACGGCCATCGCCTACGCGCCGGAAGGCCGCGCGGCCGGCGCGACACTCATCCTGGCGCACGGTGCCGGCGCCGACCAGCGCCACCGCTTCATGACGACCGTCGCCGCCTCCGTGGCGGCGCGCGGCGTGGCGGTGGTCACGTTCAACTTCCTGTACACGGAACAGCGCCGCAGAACGCCCGATCGGGCTCCCCTGCTCGAGGAGACCTGGCGCGAGGTCGCCTCCTTCGTCGCCTCGCGCCTGGCGCCCGACGGGCCCCTGGTGATTGGCGGCAAGTCCATGGGCGGCCGGATCGCCTCACAGGTGGCCGCCTCGCCGGCCGATGAGCCGTGGCGGGATCGACTGGCCGGGCTCGTGCTGCTGGGCTATCCGCTGCACCCGCCGGGCAGGCCGGAACAGCGGCGCACCGCGCATCTGCCGGCGCTAGGCGTGCCGGTGCTGCTCGTCCAGGGCACGCGTGACGCGTTCGGCACGCGCGCGGAAGTCGAGCCGGTGTTCGCCGGCCTCGAGGCGCCCGTGGACTTCGAGTTCATCGAGGGCGGCGATCACGGCTTCGCGGTGCCGAAGTCCTCGGGCCGGAGCGAGGCCGATGTCCTCGGCGGCGTCGCCGATCGCGTCGCCGCCTGGGTCCGCGCGAGGCGTTGACAAGAATCTCGTGAAATCCCTCCCATCAAATCCCTCCCATCAAATCCCTCCCATCAAATCCCTCCCATCAAATCCTGAAATCTAACTCCAGAGCCGATCGTTGCTCCGGACCGTGTCCCACGCCGGGGTCGGGTCGAAATAGCCCGTTCCCGGGCGCAGGTGCTGGCGCACGACCGCTTCGTTCAGTTCCACGCCGAGACCCGGACTGTCGGGTACGTGCGCGAAGCCGTGATCGACGAAGGGCGTGCCGTCGGGTTTCGTGGCGAGCGTTTCCCACCACGGCACGTCCAGCGAGTGGTGCTCGAGCGCGATGAAGTTCTCCGAGGCCGCCGCCGTGTGGACGTTCGCCATGAAGCACACGGGAGACCCGGCGAAGTGCATCGCCATGGCGACCCCGTGCTCATGGGCGTAGTCCCCGATCTTCTTGGTCTCGATCAGGCCGCCCGAGCTCGCCAGGTCCGGATGGATCATGTCCACCGCGCCCATGTCGATCAGCTTCGCGAAGTCCTCCTTCAGGTACATGTCCTCGCCGGTCAGGATCGGGATGTCCACGGCGTCGTGGATCTGCTTCAGCAGGTTCCCGTACTGCCACGGCATCATGTCTTCCATCCACGCGAGGTTCCACGTCTCCATCGCACGCGCGAGCTTGATGCAGCTCGTCAGGGTGATGTGGCCATAGTGGTCGGACGCCAGCGGCACGTCCATGCCGATCACCGCGCGGATCTGCCCGACCCAGTCCGACAGGAACTCGATGCCCTTGTCCGTGATCTGTGCCGCGGTGAACGGGTGCTCGAGCCGGTCGCCGCCCCAGGGCGTGAGGCCCGACGGCATGCTGAGGGCCCCGGGCACGTCCTTCAGCAGATCGATGCCGAAGTCCTGCTTGAGGAACGTCAGACCGCGGTCCATGCGCGCCTTGAGCCGGCGGCCCTGCTCCTTCGGATCGGGAGTCTCGGTGGTATCGGCGTACAGGCGCACCGTGTCGCGGAACTTTCCGCCGAGCAGCTGCCAGCAGGGCACGCCCCAGGCCTTGCCGGCCAGGTCCATCATCGCCATCTCGACGCCGCAGACGCCGCCGGCCTGGCGCGACGGCCCGCCGAACTGCTTGATCTTCCGGAAGATCCTGTCCACGTTGCAGGGGTTCTCGCCGAGCAGGCGGGCCTTGAGCATCAGGGCATACGTCTCGCTGGCGCCGTCGCGGACTTCGCCCCAGCCGACGATGCCCTGGTTGGTGTCCACGCGGATGATCGGGCACGTCATCGGCGCGTTGACCACGACCGCCACGCGCAGGTCGGTGATCTTCAGCGCCGACGGCTCCGATGCCCGCTTCACGTTGGACTGCACCAGCCGGGCGGCTTCGGCCGCCTCGGCCTCGGGGCTCGCCGCCAGGCTCAGCGCCGCGGCGCCGCCGGCGGCGGTGCCCATCGACCGGAAGAAGCCGCGGCGGTCCATGAGGTCCTGCACTGCACGCTTCATCGCACGCCTCCTGTATTCGCGGGCCGTGCCCGGGCGGTCTCCCATGGGGCCCCGCCGGCGAGAGGTCATCGCGGCGCGTATGATATCAACTGGTCCGACCGGTGCAACCCGGTCTCCCGCGATGCTACGAGCCATTCTTGCCCTGACGCTGTTCGCGGCGGCCAGCGCGATCCTTCGCTCCGCCGGCGCGCCGGACGCCGGCACCCGCCTGCACGCGCTCTTCGATCGCGAGTGGCAGTGGGAGCTGCAGCAGAGCCCGCTGACCGCCTCCGCGCTCGGCGACCGCCGCTGGAACGACCGGTGGGACGACATGAGCGTGCGCGCGCTCGAGGCGCGGCAGTCGCATCGCGAAGGGGTGCTGACGGAGCTCGAGACGATCCCGCGCGCCGAGCTGACCCCTGCGGACCAGACGAACTTCGACGTGTTCCGGTACCAGTACCGGATGACCACCGAGGGCTTCCAGTTCGGGTACCAGTGGATCCGCACCGATACCTACGGCGGTGTCCAGAACACGGAACAGGTCATCGACACGCTGCGGTTTGCCAGCGTCCGGGACTACGACGACTGGCTGGCGCGACTCGCGGGCTTCCCGGGCTACATCGAGCAGAACATCGGCCTGATGCGCGAGGGGCTGCGCCGCAACGTGCTGCTCCCGAAGTCGATCGTGTCGCGCGTGAAGGACCAGCTCGATCGCATGCTCGCCGCGCCGCCGGAGACGAGCGGGTTCTACAAGCCCTTCCAGCGCCTGCCCGGGACGTTCACCGAGGCCGATCGATCACGCCTGGCCGCCGCCGGCCTCGCCGGCGTGCGCGAGGACGTGCTGCCGGCTTTCGCGCGCCTCCGTGACTTCATCGTCCGGGAGTACCTGCCGGCGTGCTACGACCGGGCGGGCTGGTGGCAGACGAGCAGCGGCGAACGGGGCTACGCCTACTTCGTCCGGCTCTACACGACCACCGACCTGACGCCCGCCCGGGTGCACGCGCTGGGCCTGAAGGAGGTCGCCCGCATTCGCGCCGAGATGGAACGGGTCAAGGCCGACACGGGCTTCAGCGGAACGATGCCGGAGTTCTTCCAGTACCTGCGCACGGACCCGAAGTTCTTCCATGCCACCGGGCCGGAGCTGCTCGAGGCCTATCGCGCCCTGGCCAAGCGGATCGACCCCGAGCTGGTGAAGGTGATCGGCACCCTGCCGCGCCTGCCGTATGGCGTTCAGCCGATTCCGGATGCCGTGGCGCCGAACGTGACCACCGCCTACGCCAATTTCGGCGCACCGGACGGCTCGCGCGCGGCCACGTACTTCGTGAACCTCTACAAGCCCGAGACGCGGCCGACGTGGGAAATGCTGTCGCTGACCCTGCACGAGGCCGAGCCGGGCCACTGCCTCCAGGGCTCGATCGCGCAGGAGCAGAAAGACCTGCCCGAGTTCCGGCGAAACGCCGGGTTCACCGCGTATGTCGAGGGATGGGCGCTCTACGCCGAATCGCTCGGTGACGACATGGGGCTCTATCGCGGAGATCCGTACTCGAAGTTCGGACAGCTCACGTACCAGATGTGGCGCGCGGTCCGCCTGGTGGTCGACACCGGCATTCACGCCATGCACTGGGATCGCGAGCGGGCCATCCGGTACTTCATGGAGAACACGGCCAAGACCGAGCTCGACGTCACCAACGAGGTCGACCGCTACATCTCGTGGCCGGGCCAGGCGCTCGCCTACAAGATCGGCGAGCTCAAGATCCAGGAGCTCAGAGCTCGCGCGCAGCAGGCGCTGGGCGATCGCTTCGATCTCAGGCGCTTCGACGATGCCGTGCTGGCGACCGGCGCGGTCCCGCTCGAGGTGCTCGAACGGCGGGTCGATGCGTGGATCGGGGAGCAGCAGACAGCCGGCAGCGGGAGCAGCGGGCCGTAGTGTCACCCACCGGCCAGCGTCGCCTCCAGCGTCATCGGCACGTTGGAGATGGCCCGCGAGACGATGCAGTTCTTCTTGGCGTCCTCGGCGAGCCGCGTGAAGTCGGCCGCACTCAGGCCCGGGACGACCCCGCGCGTCTTCAGATCGATCCTGGTGATCGCGAACGCGTCGCCCACCTTCGCCAGCGTGACGGCCGCCGTCGTATCGAGGCTGGTCGGCGGGTGGCCGGCGGTTGTCAGGCCGAGCGACAGCGCCATCGTGAAGCAGCCGGCATGCGCCGCCCCGAGGAGTTCCTCGGGCGTCGTCCCCGGCGCGCCCTCGAAGCGCGACTTGAACGAGTACGGACCCTCGAACGCGCCGCTTCCCAGCGCGATCGTCCCACGTCCCGACTTCAGATCACCTTCCCAGTGTGCACGCCCGGTCTGAGCCATTCCACGCCTCCTGTCTTCCGATCCTCCCACGAACCGGGAACCGGGAGCCAGCGAACCGGTTCATATCCTCAGCAACACTCCCTCGGCCGGCTCTCCGGTCGACGTCGCGACGGCGGCGCCGTACAGGCTGACCTGGCGGCGGTACCGATCCAGGCCCTGGCGACCAATTTCCACGTCCGTCTTGAAGTCGACGACAGTCCAGCGACCGCCGTCCCTGAACACGAGGTCGGCCACGCCTTCGACGAGCCGGCCGTCCAACTCGAGCATGACCGGCACTTCTCGACGAACGCTGTCTGCGTTCCGCGCACGCACGAGCGTGGGATGCGAGAGTGCCCGCTGGACGGTGGCGACCGCGGCATCGATCTCGTCCGCCGGGGCGCCGAGCAGCCGGGCCGAGATCTCGGCGCTACTCCGGATCGAATCGGCCGGCGCATCGAGCGGGACGACCGACAGGATGGCGTGCACCAGCGCGCCGAATCTGGCCCCTGACGGTCGCGCCTGGTCGGCGCCGGGAACCCGTTCGACGGCCACGTGAATGCCTTGGACGCCTGGAAGGGTGGCATCCTCGGCCCACTCCGAGGCCGTGGCAACCACACGCGACGGCTGGCTGCCGCGCTCGAGGGCGTCGGCCCGCGCGCGCTCCCAGCGCCGAAACGCCGCCAGCGTCTCCTCCAGCACCTCGGCGGGCGCGTCCTTGCCGATCAGGTCGTGGTGGCGCACGCCGCCCGGCGGCTCGCGATCGAGGTCCAGCGCGCGCGGATCCCACCACACGACCTCATACGGCGACGGGCCCTCGGCGAACACGTGCAGGCCCGGCTGCATCGTGTCGGCGCGCGCCGGGTCTCCGTTCGGGCGCTCGAGCACGGTGTCGCCCCTGAACGGCGGGCACCCGGTCGCCGGGAGCGCCTCGCGCCGGCGCGTGACGGCCGGGTAGATCGCCTCGTTCAGCGGACTCGTCCAGCCGCCGTCGAACGGCTCGTCGCCAACGGCAGGCACCACCAGCAGGTCGCGCGCGCGCGTGGCGGCGACGTACGCGAGACGAATGGCCTCCTGGCGGTCCCGCTCCACCTCCAGCGGCTCGTGATCGAGCAGGTCCGCGGGGGCCCAGCCCGCCAGACGGATCGCGGCGAGCCCGCGCGACGCGTCCAGGTGACGGTCGGCCACATCCCGCGACAGCTTGCAGGTCATGTCGACCAGGACCACCACCGGGAACTCGAGCCCCTTGGCCTTGTGGACGGTCATCAACCGGACGCCGTCGCTGCCCTCCTCGAGAATCGGCGCCTCCGGCGCCTCGGCACGTGCGGCCGCGTCGGCGAGGGCGTCGACGAAGCCGCGGAACGAGAGGCCGCCGTCCGCCTCGTACCGCCGGGCGAGGTCGGCCACGTGGAGCACGTTGGCGAGCGCCTGTTCGCCGCCGGGCCGGAGCGCGAAGGCCACGTGCGCGCGCGTCGCCGACAGCAGGTCGGCAATCGTGTCGGCGACCGGACGGACGTTCCGCTGCTGATGGAGCTGCCTGAGCCGCGTCAGGGCCTCGCCGACCGGCACGAGGCGATTGGTCAGGTGCTCGGGGACCTGATAGGGATGGAAGCGCCTGAAGTGATGCCGGTACTCCAGCAGCACCTCGTCGCCGATGGCGAACAGCGCGCCACGCAGCGTCGCAAACACCGACAGCTCGTCGTCCGGCCATTCGATCGCGGTGAGCGCGGCGCGCACACTCTCGACCTCCTCACGATCGTGGAACGACTTGCCGCCGACGAGCAGGTGCGCGATGTCGCGGGCCTCGAGTGCCTGCACGTACGGGCGCGTCATGTCCTGGCCGAAGCTGGTGAAGCGCCTGAAGAGCAGGCACACGTGGCGCGCGGCGACATCGACGAGCTGCCATTGGCCGTTCGCGCGGCTGCGCTCGCTCACCTGCCACCCGCTGCGCCGGAACAGCCATTCGAGAAAGCCACCGACCGCATCCGGGAGCGACGCCTCGATCGACGCCTTCGCGATGTGGCGCGCGCCGTACGGCCGGGGCACCGGCAGCGCCACGACGGCCGGGCGCCCGGCCACCGCGGTGCGCCAGTTCGTGAGGGCGACGTAGTCGGCCTGCAGCGCGTGCCGGTCCTCCGTCATCAGCGGCGCGAACGCCGCGTTGACGAGGTGCTGGATGGGCGGCGTGGCACGGAAGCTGGTGGAGAGGGTCGCGTGCCTGGCGCCCCGCTCCTCGAGCCACCGGCACACGTCGAGGTAGGCGCCGACATCCGCCCGCCGGAACCGGTAGATCGACTGTTTCGGATCGCCGACGACGAAGAGCGCCCCCTGGCGCGGGCGGACCTGCCGCCAATCGAGCGGCCCGTTCGCGTCTTCGTCGGGATGCCCCGCGAGCAGGACGAGGATCTCGGCCTGGAGCGGATCCGTGTCCTGGAACTCGTCGACGAACAGGTGTGTGAGCCGCTGCCGGAAGGTGCGCCTGACCTCGGCGTTGTCCCGGAGGACCCGTCGGGTCTCGAGCAGCAGGTCCACGAAATCGAGGGCGCCCGCTTCCGCCTTCAGCGCGTCGTACCGGGCCAGGCACGCCTCCAGATCGACCTGGAGGGCCGCCGCGAGATCGGCGTTCGCGCGCCGCTCGAAGTCGCCGAGCGCCTCGTACAGCCGGTGCCGCGCGTCCCAGACGGCGGTCCTCGTGCTGGTGCCGCCGTATCGCGCGCCGCTGCCCTTGTGGGGCCGCGAGAACCCGCGGTCGTGATGGAGGTCCACCAGCAGGGCCTCGAGGCCGTCGGGATCGTCGGCCGGCACGAGCCCGTCGCGGATCGCCGCGTGCCGCGTCCTGGCGCCGATCGTGTCCTTGTACAGCGGGTCACCGCTCCAGGCCGGCGACTCGGACATCGCGACGAACGCGGACAGATCGGCCACCAGGCGCGCCACCTCGGCGCCTCGATCGAAGGGCTCCCGCCGCCAGCGCGCCGCGTGGTCGCGCCACTCGAGCAGCGCCCTGCCGGCGCGGCGCAGCCGCTCGATCGGGCCGTCCTCGTCCTCCTCGGTGCCGAAGCTGCGGCGGGTGACGCGGCGCAGCGACCTGCGCACTCCCTCGCCTGGCTCCTGCAGCTCGGCTTCGAGCCACGCGCCGAAGGCCCGGTTGTAGAGGCGATCGGCCTGGTCCTCGGTGAGCACCTGGAACTGCGGGTCCACGCGGGCCTCGACCGGACGCTCGCGGAGCAGGTCGGCGCAGAAGCCGTGAATGGTGCTGACCCGGGCCTCCTCGAGAAACCGCAACGCCTCGTCGAGCCGCGCCCGCCTTTCGCCGGCGGCGCTCGCGCGCGTCTCTTCCAGCTCCTTCCGCAAGCGCAGCTTCAGCTCGCCCGCCGCCTTCTCGGTGAAGGTCACCGCGACGATCTGCTCCACCGTCGCGCGCCCCGACGCCAGCACGTTGACGATGCGCGCCACGAGCTCGGTCGTCTTCCCGGTGCCGGCAGCGGCCTCGACCACGTAGGAATGATCGAGGTCGCCGCGAATGCGGTCGCGCTCGGCCTGGTCCTGCGGTTCGCGATGGGGGGCCGTCATTCCTTCTCCCTCAGCGCCTCGAGATCGGCAAACCGCGCCGGCGGCTTCCGGCGCGTGCGCCGCTCCTCGTCCGGCCCGCAGACCGCCTGGAAGTCGCACCACTGGCAGGCGCCGTCCCGGGGGTACGGCGCCAGCATCGCGTGCTCCACGCCACGGTCCACGATCTCGAGCACCTCGATGCCCGCCCGGCGCGACGTGTCCGTGATCAGGACACGAACGGGCGTGAACCCTCCGGCCGTCGTGCAGAACGACAGCCGGCCCTCGGTCACGAGATCCCCCGTCCAGGCCTCGAGGACGAGGCTGTAGAGCACGGGCTGCAGCACTTCCCCGCCGCCCACGATGAGCGGCTCGGTCCAGCGCGCGCGTCCCGTCTTGTGGTCGGTGACGCGCAGCGCACCCACCGGATGCCGCTCGACCAGATCGATCGAGCCGCGGAGCAGGAAGCGCCCGTCCACCCGCACGGGCTCTGACACGCTGGCCGGATCGCGGCCCGGATCGGGCGGCAGGCCGAACCCGAACTCGAACCACTGCGGGACCCAGCCGTCGGGGTCGTCCGCCAGCATGTGCACCCAGCGCGCGAGGTCCCGCTCCATCGCGGCGACTTCGTCGTCCCAGACACGCGGAATGGCGGGCGCCAGCCGCACCCGCTCGTCGGCGGCGACGCGCGCGACCGTCGCCGACAGCGTGGCCAGCGCCTCTGGCAGCGCCGCCGGCCGCACCGGCACCCGTCCACCGTCCTTCAGCGCGCGCAGGAACTCCGCCTGGATGCGATGGAAGATGCTGCCCTTCGTCAGCGGGTCCAGGCGCTGCAGCGCTACGGCGTCCTCGCGGGGCGCCAGGCGGTAGATGGCCGACAGGAGAAAGCGGTACGGGCAGGCGGCGTAGTGCTGGAGCGCGGACAACGAATACGGGCGTGCCCCCAGCCGCTGGCCGGCCAGCGCCTCGCGGATGGGGTCGGAGACCTTCATCAGGCCGTCGGCCTCGGACCACTGGCGCTGGTGGCGCGACCAGCGCTCCCGCACCGATCGGCCCAGGCAGGCGTTCAGCGAGAGCAGGTAGCGGGCACGGCCCCGGGCACGCGCCGGGTCGGGTTCGTCGAGCAGCCCGCGCAGCACCGCGAGATCGTGCTCGAGCGCGTCCACCGAGCGGGCCGGGTCTGCCGGGGCCGGCCACGCCAGGGTGGCGCCTCCCCGCCGGTAGGCCTCGCGCTCGAGGTCCTCGTGCGACGGAATGCGCCCGGTGAGCGCGCGCTGCACGTCGAGCGCATAGAACGAGGGCACGCGCGGCCGGGCCTCGCTGACGTCGAGTCTCGGGTACGAGAGGTCCAGCCGTTCCGACACGGCGCCAATCGCCAGCCTGAGCTGCAGGCGTTCGTGCGTCGCCCGATCCTCGCGCACGGGCAGCCCGCTGCCGAGCGCCCGCCGCGCGTCGTCGAGCAGCAGCGGATCCTCGCGCAGCTTCTGCGGGAAGACGCGCTCGGCGAGGCCGGGGACGAACGCGACGCGGAATGCCCGTCCCCGCGCCTGTTCGGGGGATCCGACGAACACGCGGCCGAAGCGGCGGGCCGGGGGCTCGACGGCCAGCATGCGGAGGCGATCGCTCAGCACCTTGCGCACTTCGCCGATGCCCACCGGGCCGACGTCGGCCATGGGCCTGAGCTCCGCGAGCACGCGCTGGACCCGCGCCGGACGGCGGAGCACGCGTGGCGCGAGCGCGGCCAGGCGATTCAGCCACTCACCCCAGGTCCAGTCCGCCTCGCGCCAGTCGTCCAGCGCGCCGACGATCGGCAGCGCGAACGCCCGCAGGTGCTCCAGGTGCGCGCTGTCGCGCGCGAGCGCCACGGCGCGAGGGGCCTCGGGCTCCTCGGCGCCCAGCTCCGCGAGCCTGCGCCGGTACTCCTGGGCAAGCCCGTCCAGACGCGACACCCAGCGCTCGCGTCCGCCGATCACTGCCGATTCGACGAGCAGCGCTTCCCAGCGCCACGGCGCCCGGAGCGAGCCGTCCACCACCGGCAGGTCTGGCGGGGCGTCGGTCCGAAGCGGCGGCAGCGGCTCCTCGGGCGGCGCGTCGACGCCCAGCGCGGCCATGAGCGCTTCGTCATCGGCGGGCAGCTGGACGTCGGCGTCCGGGACGCGCTCGGGATCGGGCACCTGTGCCAGCGAGAGGTACTCGGCAAACCGCCGCGCCGACAGGCCCTCTTCGGCGCAGAGCAGCAATGCCAGCAGCGCGCGCCCCGCCGGATCGGGCCGCCGCGTCCCGCGATCGAACCACGCGGGAATGCCGGCGCGCGACAGCGCGTGCTCGAGCAGGCCCAGGTACAGGTGCGGCGCGCGGACGAGCACCGCCATCTCGTCGAAGGGAACGCCGCGGCCGGCTTCTGCCAGGAGCCGGCGCGCGATCTCGACGGCTTCCCTCGCCTCGCCTGGCGCCGAGAACACCTGCACGTCGTCGGACGGGCCCGACGCCTCGGACAGGTCCGACACGAAGATCCGACTGCGCAACCGGCCCACGGTGGTGGCCGTCTCGGCCGGAGCGGCCGCCGTCTCGAAGGCGACGTGAGGCTCCAGCGCGCGGCGGGTGCGCTCGTCGCCCAGCGGCAGCGTGAGCAAGGTTCCGGCGGCCAGCGCGGCAAGGCGGGCAAGGAAGCGCGCCTCCAGCGTGGAACCGGCCGCCAGATCGATCAGGAGCAGCGGGCGGCCGCGCACCTGCGCACAGACCTCCTCCTGCCCGGCCTCGAGCGCGGCAAGGGCGGTCGCGATGATTGCGGCCCGATCGGCCGCGCCGGCCTCGGCGAGCTCGCGCTCGACCTGGGCCATGAGCCGCGCCAAATCCGACCCGCGTGGCCCGAGTGCCGCCAGCGCGTCGCCGACCCCGGCGAGTCGCAGTTCGCCGAGGCTCCGCGCAACGCTCGGCGCGAAACCGGGTGTCCGCGCAACCGGGGCGAAGTACTGGAGGCCGCGGCCGGCGAGCACACGGAAGATGGCGCGAGCCGAGACGGCTTCGGCGCCGAGGGGCGAGGCCGGCAGCCGGCGCTCGGCCGCCAGCGCGCGCACGGCCACACGGGCCGCCAGCTGAATCAGGCTGTACCGGTGCCAGCCGAAGGAGGCGCCGCCAGGTCCCACCGCGCGGCGGGCCAGGTCGTCGGCCGCCCCGCGGGTCGCACCGACGATGAGCACTTCCGCGGCGGGGCTGGTGTCGCGGAGGAAGGCGTCCGCACGCGCGAGCCGCTCGTGCGCGGCGGCCGAGACGTACAGACCCACCACAGGACGTTCGCTGCCGGACGCCATGCCGGCCCTCCTTGCTGGAGACCGCGCGTCAGTCTCCCGAACCGTGAATCGCCTCTGATACTACCCGACGGAGGTCCTCTCCCTTGAATGGTTTCTGGATGAAGTACGCGCGGTCGAAGCGCCCGAGATCGGTGGCCGCCGCCTGCTCGGTGAACCCGCTCATGAGCACGACGGGCAGCGTCCGGTTCAGCTGCCGCAGCTCGCGAAACGCCTCGACGCCGTCCTTCCTGGGCATCGTGATGTCGAGCAGCACCAGGCGCAGCCGGCCGGCCTCCCGTTGGACCGTGGCGAGCGCCTCGAGCCCGTCGGCGGCTTCCATCACCTCGTAGCCCCAGCGTTCCAGGAACTTGCGCGTGACCTGCCGCACGGACGGCTCATCGTCGGCGACGAGCACGAGCCCTGTGGCGATCGGAACGGCAATGTCGCGGCCGATGTGCGCGGGCGCCTCGATGACGCCCTGCCGCACCGGCAGCCAGATGCCGAACGTGGTGCCCGCCCCCGGCGCCGACCGCACGCTCAGCGCCCCCCGATGGCTGCGCACGATTCCCAGCACGGCGGCGAGGCCGAGGCCGCGACCGGTGAACTTCGTCGTGAAGAACGGCTCGAAGATGCGATCGAGAGTGGCCTGGTCCATGCCCGCCCCGGTGTCCTCGACCTCCAGGCCGACGTAGTCGCCCGCCGGAAGCTCGGCCCCGAGGGACATCGGCGCCAGCTCCGGCCTGGCGAGCGTACGCACAAAGGTGCGGATCGAGACGACGCCGGTCCGGTCGCCGATGGCATCCGACGCGTTGGTGAGCAGGTTCATGACCACCTGCGTGAGCTGCGCGGGATCGCCGTCGACGTCGGGCAGCGTGGGCGCGAACTCGTGCCGAAGCTCCACCCGCTTGGAGAGGGCGGCCTGGAGCAGCGGCAGCACGTCGCTGACGAGCCGTGAGACCTGCACGCGACGGATCTCGAACTGGCCCTTGCCCGCGTAGGCGAGCAGCTGCCGCGTCAGGTCCGCGGAGCGTTCCGCCGCGGCCTGGATCTGGAGGACCGCCTCGTGGGCCGGCGAGTCGCCCGGCAGATCCAGCATCGCGAGGTTGGCGTTGCCCAGGATGCCTACCAGCAGGTTGTTGAAGTCGTGCGCGATGCCCCCGGCGAGCACGCCGAGGCTCTCGAGCTTCTGCGCGTGCTGGATCCGGGACTCGATTTCGCGGCGTGCCGTTTCGGCGGCCCGCGACGCGGTGATGTCTTCGAGCGTGCCGATGCGCCCGGTGGCGCGGCCGTCCGGACCGCTGATGACCGCCGCCCTCGCCCGGATCCAGCGAAGGCTCCCGTCGGGATTCGTGAGGCGGAACTCCACCTCCCGCATCAATGCCGGATCGAGCAGGCGCCGGCGCCGCTCGTGGACGATCGACCGATCGTCGGGGTGGACGCGGGAGAAGAACTCCGACGGCTTGTCCTCGGGCCGGATGCCCAGGATGCGTTGCGCCCCCCGGTTCAGGTACAGGAGCGTACCGGCATTGTCGATCTGATAGATGCCGATCGGGGACTCCTCGGCCAGTGTCCGGAAGCGGTTCTCGCTGGTCTCGAGCGCGAGCTCCGCCTCGCGCTGCTCGGTGACGTCATGGACGAGGCCGATGTGCCCGATGACCTGCCGGTTCTCGTTGCGTATCGGCGCCGTGCGGCCTTCCACCCAGAGGACGCGGCGATCGTCGCGCACCAGCCGGTAGCGCTGGACGCTCTCCGAGACGGCGCGGACGGCCTCGGCCCAGCTGGCCTCGACCTTCGCGCGATCCTCGGGGTGGATCCGGCCGACGAACGTGCCGTCGAGCATCTGCTCGTAGCCGGCGGTGAACATCTCGAGCAGCCGCGGGTTCGCGTACACGACCCGTCCCGACGCGTTGGCCAGGAAGATGCCGAGCGGCGCGCTGGCCGCGAGAATGCGGAACCGGGCCTCGCTCTCGCGCAGCGCCTCCTCGGCCTCGCGCCACTCCGTGACGTCGCTCGTGGTGCCGGCCATTCGCACGACGGCGCCCGACGCGTCCCTGACGGAGGCGCCACGCGTCACGTGCCAGCGCCAGGCGCCGTCACAGCGGCGGATCCGGTACTCGGCGCGGTATGGTCGCCCGCGGGCGGCGTGATCGGCCAGGACGGCCTCCACGCGCGGGCGGTCCTCGGGATGGATGCGCTCGGCGTAGCGCTGATAGCTGGCCTCATACGCCTCGGGACGCTCACCCAGCATTTCCGCGTAGTGGGCCGAGACCCACAAGGTCCCGTTCGCCAGATCCCACCACCAGAGGCCCTCGAGGCTGGCGGCCAGGGCCAGCTCGACGCGGTCGAGGATCGGCGGTGTCGTGGGGTCCGGCAGACGGCTGGCGGCGTCCTCGCGCACGGTGATCACGGCCCCGTCGGCGAGAGGGGTCGCCTGGATGTCGAGCCGGCGTCCGAGGCGCTCGAGGCGGCCGACCTGGTGCGTGCGCGGGGATGACGCGGCGTCGGCGGCGAGCACCGAGTCGAGCGCCCGTCGATCGGTGCCGGGCGCCACGTCCCATAGCACACGGCCAATCAACGGTCCCGAGGCGGGATCGGTCAGCAGGTGTCGCAGGGTCGCGTTGGCAAACCGCAACCTGCCCTGACGGTCCAGGATGGCCAGACCGTCTGGCAGGGAATCGAGGGCGGCTGCCAGGTCGAGCGCTGATGTCACGACATGCCGGCCAGGTGGAGCAGCGCCAGCATACGCGAAGATCGGCCGCCTCCGCCGCCTCACGAGGAATTCGGCACGGACCTCAAAGGAAGAGCTTGGGCAGGTACTCGGGAGCCTCCTCGCCGTCCAGCAACAGGTCCAGCAGGAACTGACGACGGCTCCAGGAGGGCTGCATGCCCGCCCGCGAGTCCCCTCCGAAGCGCGGTGACAAAAGTCTTACAAACCCAGGGGCCCGCCGATCGAGTGGTTACACAACTCTTACACACCTGGACGGCCCCGGTTGCTACTGTGGGGATGCCTGTGGGCCGATGAACAGGCGGGACTGGAGACCGTGAGTGAGCATTGACACGACCCTGTATCCGGCACGGCGAGACCGGTACAGCACGATCAACTGGATTACCTTCGTCGCGATGTCCGCGTTCCACGTGGGAGCCGTGGCGGCGTTGTTCTTCGTCTCCTGGCCGGCCGTGGCCCTGACGGCGTTCTTCTACTGGATGTGCATCGGCCTCGGCATCGGGATGGGCTATCACCGGCTGCACACGCACCGGTCGTACCGGGTCCCGAAGCTGCTCGAGTACTTCTTCGCCATCTGTGGTGCGCTCACGCTCGAAGGCGGTCCCATCTTCTGGGTCGCGACGCATCGCCTCCACCACCAGCACTCAGATACCGATTCCGATCCCCACACGCCGCATCACGGCGGCTTCTGGGCGCACATGGGCTGGATCCTCTTCGGGGAAGGGCACCACAACGACACGGCCCTCATGTCGCGCTACGCGCCCGACCTGGCCGCGGACCCGTTCTACCTGTGGCTCAACACCTGGCACTGGGTGCCCCTGACGGTCTTTGGCTTCGCCGTGCTTGCCCTGGGCGGCTGGCCGATGGTCTTGTGGCTGGTGTTCTTCCGCGTGACTGTCGGCCTCCACGCCACATGGCTCGTGAACTCGGCCACCCACATGTGGGGTTCGCGCCGGTTCGAGACGAAGGACGACTCGAAGAACAGCTGGTGGGTCGCCCTCCTGACCTTCGGCGAGGGCTGGCACAACAACCACCACGCCCACCCCACGTCGGCCCGTCACGGCCTGGCCTGGTACGAGCTCGACCTCACCTGGATCCAGATCAATCTGCTGCAGCGGATCGGCATCGCCGAGCGCGTGCGGGTGGTGGACGTGGACGGCCGGCGGCCGGGCCAGGAACGGGAAGCCGCATAGCTCTCCCAAGAACCCGTCAACCCATCAACCCATCAACCCATAGACCCACCCTCTGTGGCATCCTAGCCACATGATTCCGGGCCCGAAGCGCAAGTCGGCGGTCTACGCGACCCTCGGCGCGGCGCTGGTCGCCCTGGCGGTGGCTCTCAACGTCAGCTGGATCGTCGTCAACTGGCGCGAGGGTCTCCTGCTGGCCCTCGGCATCATCTTCTTCCCGGTCATCATCACCGGCGTCGTCCTGAACACCATCTTCCTGGTGCGCGAGGTGCGGCGCAGCGAGCAGCACGACGCGTTCATCAACGCCGTGACGCACGAGCTCAAGACGCCGGTCGCCTCGATCCGCCTGTACCTGGAAACCCTCGAGCGGCGGGAGCTGCCCGAGGAGAAGCGCCGCGAGTTCTACCGGGTGATGATCGACGACAGCGATCGGCTGCTGCACCTCATCGAACAGGTGCTGCGCGCCGGGCGGACGAGCGCGCGCACGCAGATGCGGCACCGCGCACCGGTGGACCTGCGGGCGCTGGTCGAAGAGTGCCTGGAGGTCGCGCGCGTCCGGCACCACCTTCCCGCCGAGTCGCTGGCGTACGTGGATCACGTCCCGAGCCCGATCGACGCGACCGTGCTCGGCGATCCGGACGAGCTCAAGGCCGCCGTGTCGAACCTGCTCGACAACGCCATCAAGTACTCGGGCACCGAGGTGCACGTCGAGGTGGAGCTGGCCGGCCTCGACGACCACCGGCTGGCGGTGCGCGTCCGCGACCGCGGCATCGGCATCTCGGAGCGCGAGCTCAAGCGGATCTTCCGCCGGTTCTACCGGATCCCGGAGGCCGTGGCCATGCGCGTCAAGGGCACGGGCCTCGGCCTGTTCATCGTCTCGTCGGTGGCGCGCAAGCACGGCGGCCGCGTGTTCGCCGAGAGCGCCGGCCCGGGACACGGGAGCACGTTCACGCTGCAGCTGCCGGGCGCGCCGCAGACATGAGCCGCATTCTCGTCGTCGAAGACGAACAGCACCTGGCGGACGGCCTGCGCTTCAACCTCGAGGCCGAGAGCCACGATGCCGAGGTCGTCGACACCGGCGAGGCCGCGCTCGACCGGCTGCTCGGCGACGGCGAGCCAGTGGATCTCGTGGTGCTCGACGTGATGCTGCCGGGCATCAACGGCTTCGACGTCGTCAGCCAGCTGCGCCAGACGGGCCGGTACCTGCCCGTCCTCATGCTGACGGCCCGCGGGCACGCCGCCGACGTGGTGCGGGGATTCGAGGCGGGCGCCGACGACTACCTGGCGAAACCGTTCGAGCTGTCGGTGCTCATCGCGCGAGTTGGCGCGCTGCTGCGGCGCCACTCCTGGGGCGCGAGCCCGCCGAGGGCGCCCGAGCCGGCACCACCGCCCGCCGGGCCGGACGAGTTCACGTTCGCCGGGCGACACCTCGACTTCGGGGCCCTCGAGATCCGTCGCGGCGACCGCGTGCTGCCGCTGACGCTGATGGAAGCCAATCTGCTGCGGTTCCTCGTCCAGCACGAGAGTCAGGTCGTGTCCCGCAAGCAGATCCTCGAGCAGGTCTGGGGCGTGCGGGAGGACACCGACACGCGGGCCATCGACAACTTCATCGTGCGGCTGCGGCGATACCTGGAGGACGACCCCTCCAAGCCGCGTCATCTGCTCACCGTGCGCAGCGTCGGCTACCGCTTCCTCGCGAGCCCCGATTGACCGGCTGACGCCGGCGGCGAGCCGATATACTCGCTGCATGCTCCACGCCGATCGCTACTTCAGCCCGTTCCCGGCGGTCCGCGACATCGCGCGCGAGCTGCATGCTGAGGTCGCCTCGCTGCCGCTCGCCTGCCCGCACGGCCACGTGGATCCGCGGATGCTCGCCCTCGATGAACCCTTTCCCGATCCCGCGACCCTCATCGTCGTGCCGGATCACTACCTCGTGCGGATGCTGTACTCCCAGGGGGTGCCCATGGAGGCGCTCGGCATCCCGCGCCTCGACGGCACTCCCGTCGAGCAGGACCCGCGGAAGATCTGGCAGGTATTCGCGGATCATGCCTACCTCTTCCGGGGTACGCCGAGCGGCGCCTGGCTCGCGCACGAGCTCGAGGACGTGTTCGGCGTGTCCGAGCCGCTGACGGGCGGCTCGGCCATGCGCGTGTACGACCGGATTCAGGAGCGGCTGTCGTCGCCGGCGTACCGCCCCCGCGCCCTGTTCGACCGGTTCAACATCGACGTGCTCTGCACGACGGACGCGGCCGGGGACACCCTGGAGTACCACGAGCAGATCCGCACCTCTGGCTGGCGCGGCAACGTCCGCCCGACGTTCAGACCGGACCTGGCCATCAACTTCATGCACCCGGGCTGGCGCGCCGAGATCGATCGCGTGTCGGCCGCGAGCGGCACCGCCGTCACGTCCTATCCGACGTTCATCCGCGCGCTGGAGTCGCGCCGTGCGTACTTCAAATCCATGGGCGCGACGGCGACCGACCACGCGGCCGTGACGCCGTTCACGACGACGCTGAGCGACCGGGAGGCCGGCGCGATCTTCGACCGCGCACTCGCCGGCACCGCCACCGCCGGCGACCTGACGGTCTTCACCGGGCACATGCTCACCGAGATGGCGCGTATGAGCACCGAGGACGGCCTGGTCATGCAGCTGCATCCGGGCTCCCATCGCAACCACAACCACCTCGTCTTCGAGCGGTTCGGCTCGGATCGCGGCTGCGACATCCCGCTCGCCACGGAGTACACGCGCAACCTCGAGGTCCTGCTCAACCGTCACGGGAACGATCCGCGCCTGACGCTGGTCCTCTTCACGCTGGACGAGACGGCGTATTCACGCGAGCTGGCGCCGCTGGCGGGGCACTACCCGAGCGTGCGGCTGGGGCCGCCGTGGTGGTTCCTCGACAGCATCGAGGGCATGACCCGCTTCCGCTACGCGGCCACCGAGACGGCCGGGATCTACAACACCGCGGGCTTCAACGACGACACGCGGGCGTTTCCGTCGATTCCCGCGCGCCACGACCTCTGCCGCCGCGTGGACGCGAACTTCCTGGCAGACCTGGTGTCGCGGCACATCGTCAGCCGAAGCGACGCGTCGGAGATGATGCGCGCCCTGAGCTACGACCTCGTGCGGCAGACGTATCGGCTGGAATAGTAGGCAGTAGGCAGTAGGCAGTAGGCAGTAGGCAGTAGGCAGTAGGCATTAGACTGATGGCGCGAGGATGGGAGAGCAAAGCGATCGAGTCGCAGCAGGCCGACGCCGCGTCGGCCGGGGATCCCGGGCGCCGGCTGTCGGACGCGGCCCTGGCAGCCGAGGCGCGCCGGCGCGACGTGTTGCTGGCCCGCGCGCGCGTAGTGGCCGACCTTGCGGTGGCCACCCGCCCCGCGCATCGGAGAATGCTCGAGGAGGCGCTGGCGGAGCTGGACCGCCAGCTGTCGGCGACGGCTGCGCCTGAGGCGGTGTAACTACTGCCTACGTACTGCCCACTGCCTGCTGCCTACCGCCTGCTGCCTACCGCCTGCTGCCTGCTGCCTACTGCTCCTCCACCTCGATCGCGCCCTGCTTCCTCGCGTACGTGTACGCGCCCACGAAGATCGCCACGATGAGGCCGAGCGAGAGCGGCTGCGGGATCTCGAACGGGATCCACCCCTCGAGGTGCGCCCACTCGAGCAGCAGCTTGAGACCGACCCACGCGATGATGATGAACGCGCCGTCCACGAGCGGCGGGTAGCGGCGCACGATCGTGAGCAGCTGCCCGATGACCAGCCGCATGGCCATGATCCCCAGGATGCCCCCGGTCAGCACCACCCAGAGCTTCGGCGACATCGCCACCGCCACGAGGATCGAGTCCACCGCGAAGATGATGTCCGTGAGCTCCACCTTGACCACCGTCGCCCAGAACGGCGACAGGCCCAGCCAGGGCTTCGCCGGCCGGGGGGCGCGGCGCGCCTCGGCGTCGCCGGATCGGAAGAAGTGGTGGAACGGCAGCCAGAGCAGATACAGGCCGCCCGCCAGCTTGACAAAGCCCAGCCGAATCAGGTGCACGGCCAGCAGCGTCGCGAGGGTCCGGAAGGCAAACGCGCCGAGGATCCCGTAGCGCAGCGCCTTCTGCTGGTCTTCCCGGGGCAAGCCGAGGACCAGCACGGCCAGCACCATCGCGTTGTCTGCGCTGAGGAGCCCTTCAAGCAGGACCAGCAGGCCAATCGTGAGGAAATCGGAGGGCGCGATGTGCACGTCCTCCGAGTATGACGCATCGGATCTGGCTCATGTTGACACGAGTCGTATCAATGCCTATACTTGTGGGGACGCAAGATTGACCATGGCCCCGGTTCAGGATTTGTATCTGATCAGCGTGGCGGCGCGCCTGCTGGGCATGCACCCGCAGACGCTCCGGAAATACGAGCGGCTCGGCCTGGTGCAGCCGGGACGCACGCTGGGCAGCATGCGGGTGTACAGCGCGGAGGAGCTCGAGCGGCTCCGGCTGATCAAACACCTGGTCGATGAAGCGGGCATCAACCTCGCGGGCGTACAGCGGCTGCTCTCGATCGCCGAAGTCGTCGAGCGCCTCCGCCCGCTCGTCGGCCAGGACGCCGGCGTCGGCGGAGAGCTGCGCCGGCAACTCGCCCGCGAGCTGGACGCGCTCAGCCGGATTCTGGGGCAGTAGACATGGACTTCAAGGACTACTACGCCACCCTCGGGGTCGCCAAGACGGCGACGGACAAGGAGATCAAGCAGGCGTACCGGAAGCTGGCGCGCAAGCACCACCCGGACGTCAACCCGGGGGACAAGTCCGCCGAGGCGCGCTTCAAGGAGATCAACGAGGCCTACGAGGTGCTCGGCGACCCCGAGAAGCGGCCCAAATACGACGAGCTGGGCGCGAACTGGCGGGCCTACGAGCAGGCGCAGCGCACCGGCGGCCCCAACCCGTTCGAGCAGGGCGCCTGGACGGTGAACATGGGCGGCGGCCAGGGCGGCTTCCGGACCATGTCCGAGGAGGAGATGCAGGAGATCTTCGGGACGGACAACCCGTTCTCGGACTTCTTCAACACCTTCTTCGGCGGGTTGGGCGGCGAGGCCGCATCCCGCCGCGCGAAGACCGGCCGGGGACGCGCGCGCAAGGGCCGCGACCTCGAACACGAGATTGACCTCACGCTGGAGGAAGCCGACCAGGGCGTCACCCGCCGGCTCTCGATGAAGCAGGGCGGGCACACGCGGACCGTGGACGTGCGCGTGCCGGCGGGCGTCGGGGACGGCTCCCGCGTCCGCGTGAGCGGCGAGGGCGAGCGGGGCGAGAGCGGCGCGACCTCGGGCGACCTGTACCTGCGCGTGCACCTGCTGCCCCACCCGGTCTTCGAGCGGAAGGGACGGGACCTGTACACGAAGGTCACCGTGCCGCTCACGGTCGCGGTGCTGGGCGGCGAGGTCAGCGTGCCGGCGCTCGGCGGTCGGACGCTCCGCCTCAAGGTGCCGCCCACGACGCAGAACAGCCAGGTCTTCCGGCTGCGCGGCCAGGGCCTGGCCCTGTCAGGGAAATCGGGGCAGCGCGGGGATCTCTACGCCACGCTCGAGGTGCAGCTCCCCCGGGAGATCTCGGCGGAGGAACGGACGCACTACGAGGCGCTGGCGCAGCTGGCGTCGAAGGCGCATTCGGCGGCCTGACGTGGGCAGGGCTGAAGCCCTGCGCTACAGATGATGGTCGCCGATTCACATGTAGCGCAGGCTTTCAGGCCTGCCGACGCGGGGAACACGGAACGTCGCGGGGAAACGAGCGGTCATCATGAATCTGAACAAGTTCACCGAGAAGGCGCAGGAAGCGGTCATCGGCGCGCAGCAGCTCGCCGAGGCGCAGCACCATGCGCAGATCGAGCCGGAGCACCTGCTGGTCACGCTTGCGGAGCAGGAGGGCGGCGTCGTCCCTGCCCTGCTCTCGAAACTGCAGATCGACCCGGCACGGATTGCCCGCGAGGCGCGGCAGCAGCTCGCCTCGCAGTCGCAGGTCCACGGCGGCTCGAGCGCCTCGATCTCCCCGCGGCTGAAGCTCGTGCTCGACATGGCGCAGGCCGAGGCCGGCCGCCTGCAGGACGAGTACGTCAGCACCGAGCACCTCTTCGTCGCCATTGCCGGCGAGACCGGCCGCTCCCCCGCCGCGCGGATCCTGCAGCAGGCGGGCCTGACCCGCGACCGCCTCTTCGAGGCGCTCACCGCCGTGCGCGGCAGCCAGCGGGTCACCGACCAGAACCCCGAAGGCAAGTACCAGGCCCTCGAGCGGTACGGCCGCGACCTGACCGCGCTCGCCCAGAAGGGCAAGCTCGATCCCGTCATCGGCAGAGACGACGAGATCCGGCGGGTCATCCAGGTGCTCTCCCGCCGGACCAAGAACAACCCGGTCCTCATCGGCGAGCCCGGCGTCGGCAAGACCGCCGTCGTCGAGGGCCTCGCGCAGCGCATCGTCCGGGGCGACGTGCCCGAGGGGCTGAAGGACAAGAAGATCATCGGCCTCGACATGGGCGCGCTCGTGGCCGGCGCCAAGTACCGCGGTGAGTTCGAGGAGCGGCTGAAGGCGGTCCTCAAGGAGATCCTGGACTCGCAGGGCCAGGTGATCCTGTTCATCGACGAGCTGCACACCGTCGTGGGCGCCGGGGCGGCCGAAGGCTCGCTCGACGCGTCCAACATGTTGAAGCCCATGCTCGCCCGAGGCGAGCTGCACACCATCGGCGCGACGACGCTGGACGAGTACCGGAAGCACATCGAGAAGGACGCCGCGCTCGAGCGGCGGTTCCAGCCGATCATGGTCGGCGAGCCCACGGTCGAGGACACGATCAGCATCCTCCGCGGGCTGCGCGAGCGGTACGAGATCCACCACGGCGTCAAGATCAAGGACTCGGCCCTGGTGGCCGCCGCCGTGCTGTCACACCGGTACATCACGGATCGCTTCCTGCCGGACAAGGCGATCGATCTCATCGACGAGGCGGCCTCGCGGCTCCGCATGGAGATCGACTCCATGCCGGCGGAGCTCGACGAGGTGGAGCGGCGGGTGATGCAGCTGGAGATCGAGCGGGAGGCGCTGCGGAAGGAGAAGGACGCCGCCTCCAGGGAGCGGCTCGAGCGGCTCGAACGCGAGCTCGCCGATCTGCAGGAACGGCGCACGCAGCTGAAGACGCAGTGGACGCAGGAAAAAGAGGCCATCCAGCAGACGCAGAAGAAGAAGGAGCAGCTGGAAGCGCTGCGGCTCGACATCGAGCGGGCGCAGCGGGCGGGCGACTATACGAAGGCCTCCGAGCTCCAGTACGGGCGGCTGCCCGCCCTCGAACGCGAGCTCAAGGAGGGCGAGACGCGGCTCGCGTCCGGCACGGCCCTGCTGAAGGAGATCGTGGACGAGGAGGACATCGCCGACGTCGTCAGCCGCTGGACGCACATCCCGGTCAGCAAGCTGATGGAAGGCGAGGTCCAGAAGCTGCTGAAGATGGAAGATCGCGTGCACGGCCGCGTGGTCGGTCAGGACGAGGCCGTGATTGCCGTCTCGAACGCGATCCGGCGCGCGCGCGCCGGGCTGCAGGATCCGAACCGGCCGCTGGGCAGCTTCCTCTTCCTGGGCCCGACCGGCGTCGGCAAGACCGAGATGGCCCGCGCGCTCGCCGAGTTCCTGTTCGACGACGAGCAGGCGCTGGTGCGCATCGACATGTCCGAGTACCAGGAGAAGCACACGGTCTCCCGCCTCATCGGTGCGCCTCCCGGCTACGTGGGTTACGATGAAGCGGGGCAGCTCACCGAGGCCATCAGGCGCCGTCCATACGCGGTGGTGCTGTTCGACGAGGTCGAGAAGGCTCACCCGGAGGTCCTCAACGTCATGCTGCAGCTGCTCGACGACGGGCGGCTCACCGACGGAAAGGGCCGCACGGTGGACTTCCGGAACACGGTCGTGATCATGACGTCGAACCTGGGCAGCCAGTACCTGATCGAGGAGGCCGCCTCTGGCGTGCTGACCGACGGCGTCCGGCGCCAGGTGATAGAGGTCGTCCGGGCGCACTTCCGGCCCGAGTTCCTGAACCGGGTGGACGAGATCATCGTGTTCCACCCGCTCACGCGGGCCGACATGGCGCACATCATCGACATCCAGGCCACGCACCTGCTGAAGCGGCTCGAGGATCGGAAGATCCACGTGGAGCTGAGCGACGCCGCCCGCGACCTGCTGGTGCGCCAGGGCTACGATCCGGCGTACGGCGCCCGGCCGCTGAAGCGGACGATTCAGCGCCTGGTGCTCGACCCGCTGGCCCGCGAGGTGCTCGAGGGCCATTTCCGCGAGGGCGATCGCGTCCTCATCGATGCCGAGGGCGAGGCGATCGCGTTCCGCAAGGCCGCGGTCGCCGCGACCGCGTAACGAAGGAGTCTCGTGGCGATCAAGGCGCCTCCCTCTCCCCGCGACAGGAAGCCCGGCGAACGCCGGCCGCTCGGCCCCCAGCGGCCGGCCTTCTCCATCTGGTACGTGTTGGGGGCTCTCTTCCTCCTTGCGGTCGCCCAGGCCTGGTTCCTCACGCCGTCCGGCCGCACGATCGCCTACAGCGACTTCAAGGGGCTCGTGCGCAGCGACCAGGTGATCGAGGTGAAGGTCGGCGACGAAACGATTACCGGCAAGCTGCGCGAGGCGCAGGGCGAGGGCCGCCAGCGCACCGACCAGTTCGTGACCACCCGCATCGAGGACCCGAAGCTCGTCGAGGATCTCGAGGCCCACAAGGTGAAGTTCACCGGCGAGACGGTCAGCCGCTGGCTGCCCGAGGTGCTCGGCTGGGTGATCCCGCTCGTGCTGCTCATCGCCGTCTGGAGCTTCTTCTTCCGCCGGATTGGCGGCGCCGAGGGCGGCGTCATGTCGTTCGCGCGCAGCCGCGCCAAGATCTACGCCGAAGACGACGTGAAAGTGAGCTTCTCGGACGTGGCCGGCGTGGACGAGGCCGAGGAAGAGCTCAAGGAGATCGTCGAGTTCCTGAAGACCCCCAAGAAGTACACCATCCTCGGCGGGCGTATTCCGAAGGGCGTGCTGCTGGTCGGCCCGCCCGGAACCGGCAAGACGCTGCTGGCGCGCGCCGTGGCCGGCGAAGCCAAGGTGCCATTCTTCTCGCTGAGCGGGTCGGAGTTCGTGGAGATGTTCGTCGGCGTCGGCGCCGCGCGCGTGCGCGATCTGTTCGCGCAGGCCGAGCAGAAGGCGCCCTGCATCGTCTTCATCGACGAGCTGGACGCGCTGGGCAAGATGCGCGTGCAGAGCCCGATGGGGAGCCACGAGGAACGGGAGCAGACGCTGAACCAGCTGCTCGCCGAGATGGACGGCTTCGACTCGCGCAAGGCCGTCATCATCATGGGCGCGACGAACCGTCCCGAGGTGCTCGATCCGGCACTGCTCCGCCCCGGCCGGTTCGATCGGCAGGTGCTCGTGGACAAGCCCGACATCAACGGCCGCGAGCAGGTGCTGCGGATCCACACGCGGCAGGTGAAGGTCGCGCCTGAGGTGGATCTGAAGGTCGTGGCCGGCCGCACGGTCGGCTTCGCCGGCGCGGATCTGGCCAACCTCGTGAACGAAGCGGCGCTGCTCGCGGCGCGCAAGGACAAGAAGGCCGTCGAGATGCGCGACTTCGACGAGGCGATCGATCGGCTGATCGCGGGGCTCGAGAAGAAGCGCGTGATGAACCCGAAGGAGCGCGAGATCGTGGCGTACCACGAGTCGGGGCACGCGCTGGTCGCCTCTGCCCTCCCCGGCCTGGATCGCGTGCACAAGATCTCGATCGTCCAGCGCGGCTTCGGCGCGCTCGGCTACACGATGCAGCTGCCGCTCGAGGACAAGTACCTGATGACGCGCACGGACCTCAAGAACCAGCTGGCCGTGCTGCTGGGCGGGCGGACGGCCGAAGAAATCGCGCTGGGCGAGATCTCGACCGGCGCGCAGAACGACCTGCAGCGCGCCTCCGACATCGCGCGCGCGATGGTCACCGAGTGGGGCATGAGCGACAAGCTCGGCGCCGTGAACTACGCCGGCGAGAAGCGGAGCCGCTTCCTGGAGCTGGGCCTGCCGAGCGAGCGCGGCGTGTACGCGGAAGAGACGGCACGGCTGATCGACGCCGAGGTGAAGCAGATCATGACCGACGCCCACGACACGGCGCGCCGGGTGATCAGCGGGCAGCGCGGCCATCTCGAGACCGTCACCCGGCGGCTCCTCGAGCGCGAGGTCATGGAAGGCGAGGAGCTGCGGCAGATCCTGGGGCAGCCGCCGGAGGAACACGGCGGCCAAGGCACGCCGGAGACGCCACGGACCGCTGCCAACGCGTGAATGGCGTAGCGGTCAGCCGGGCGGCCGACTGACGATCGCGATGTCCGTGTGCCCGAAGTCGTCTCCCTTGAACAGGAGCGGTTCGCCGGACGCCATCGCGAGGGCGCACGAGAAGCAATCGACGTAGTTCAAGCCGGCCCGGTGGGCCGGCGACTGGATCGCTCGCGCCGGACCCGGGCGAGCCGATCGCGCAGCGCCTTTGTCACTCCCGCCGTCTCGGTTTCGCCGGTCTGTCGGGCCAACTCCGTCGCCAGGCGCTCGGTCTCGGGATTCCGAATGTTCCAGGGCCCGGCAAGGCGACGGATCTCAATCCTGGTAGCAGTGTGTCCCGTCCTGGCACACGCCGCCACCCGTGCCGATGGGCCAGGATCGGCGCAACCTCCCGCAGAGGGCAGTATTTAGGCGGATCGAGGCCCCCGGGCACGGGCCTTGCCCCTTGAGCTGGCGCCCCCAGCCGCGGAGAGTCTGCCATGCAATCACGTTGGACCCTCACCGGCATCCTGGCGCTGGGCATTGCGGCCGGCAGCCCGTCGCCCGTCCTCAGGGCCGCCGGACCGACCGTCACGATCGAGGAGATCGGGCCGGCGGGATTCGCCACGCACGCGCGTGGCCTCAACGGCAACGGCCTGGCCGCGGGCTTCGGCGTGGACGGCGCGGTGGACTTCGGCTTCAGTCAGATGGCCACGCCCGCCATGGTGCCCCTGCCGCTCGGCGCGAGCAGCCTCGACGGGCTGGCGGTCAACGACGGCGGTGTCGTCACCGGCCGGTACTACGACGCCGGCGGCCTCACGCACGCATTCCGCTACGACTCGGCGAGCAACACGTTCACCGACGTGCCCTATCTGGCGGGCGCCACGCAGGCGACCGCGCAGGCGATCAACGCCTCCGGCGTCGTGGCGGGCTTCCAGAACCCGTCGGGCGTGACCCACGGTTTCCGCCAGACGCCCGGATTGCCGGCCGAAGATATGGGGGATCTGGCCGGCGGCGGCAAGCTCAGCTCGGCGAACGCGATCAACGCGGCGGGCGTGGTCGTCGGCAATTCGCGCGACGCCTCGAACCTCACCTTCGCCGTGCGGTACGACGGCACCCTGCACCAGCTCGCGACGCTCGGCGCCAACTTCGGCAGCGCCTTCGGCATCAACGATGCCGGCCTCGTCGTCGGCTACTCGATGAACGTCAGCAACCAGGCGCACGCGACGGCGTGGACCAGCGACGCGACGGCCGTGGACCTCGGCACGCTGGGCGGCACGCTGAGCCAGGCGCTGGCCGTGAGCAACAATGGGACGATCGTCGGAATGTCGAGGACGGCGGCCGGCGCGACCCACGCCTGCATGTGGCAGGGCGGCACGCTCACCGACCTCAACGACCTGATCGATCCGGCATCCGGGTGGGTGCTGGAGACGGCGTATGCCGTGAACGACCATGGCGTGGTCGTCGGCGACGGCCGCCTGGAGGGCGCCCTGCGCGCGTTCCGGCTGACGATCACGTCCGAGGAGGACGCGGATGTGACCGCGCCAGTCATCGAATCGGTGCATGCATCGCCCGACACGCTCTGGCCGCCGAACAACCAGATGGTGCCGGTCACTCTCTCGGTCAGCGCCAGCGACGACTCGGGCGAGTCACCCACCTGCCAGCTGGTGGGCATCTCGGGCGGCGACGCTCCGCAGGCCGACATGCTGGTCACCGGCCCGATGACGGCCAGCCTGCGCGCGTCGAAGTCCAAGAGCGGCCGCGAGTGCGTCTACACGCTGACGGTCCAGTGCACGGACGCCGCCGGCAACGTGGCGACGTCCTCCACGGAGGTGCGGGTTCCGAAGAGCGCGAAGTAGGGCTCTCAGCGCGGCTGCGGAGGCGGCGGTACCGGCGTTCCGGCCGGCCTCGGAGTGGGTGCCACCGCCGGCGCGGCCGCCGCAGGCGGTGGCGGCTGGATGGCCCGGGGGTGGTGTCTGCCACCCCCGGCAATCTGCGAGATCGCGAAGATCGCCTGCTCACGCACCTCGGCGTTCGGATCCTTCAGCGCGGCGGTCAGCGCGTCGAGCGCGCGGTCGTCGCCAATCTGTCCCAGCGCGAACGCCGCCTGCTGCCGCACCTCGGGCGCCTTGTCCGCGAGCGCCACCACCAGCCCTGGCACCCCGCCCGGATCGCCGAACTGCCCCAGCGCAAACGCCGCCTGCTGGCGCACGTCGTCGGCCTTGTCGGTCAGCGCGCCGGCAATGGCGGACGCGGCCGACGAGTCGCCAATCTGACCCAGCGCGAAGATCGTCTGCTCGCGCACGTCGTCGTTCGGATCGTGCAGCAGCCCGATCAGCGGCTGGACGGCCTCTTTCGCGCGAAGCTGCCCGAGCCCGAACGCGGCCTGCTGCCGCACGTCGGCGTCGCCGTCCCGAAGCATGCCGGTGAGCGGCTGGACGGCACGCGCGTCGTGCAGGTGGGCGAGCGCGAAGACCGCCTGCTGCCGAATCTCCGGGTCGCTGTCCTTCAGCGCCGTGGAGAACGCCTCGTAGGCCTCGGGCGAGTGGAAGCGCGCGAGCGCGCGCAGCGCCTGCTTGCGCACCTCGGCATCGCTGTCCTTCAGCGCCTCGGTCAGTCCCTGCAGTACCGCCGGCGGCAGTGTCTTCTGCTCGTCGTCGTCCGATCCGGCAAGCGCCGCGACGACCGTCTGGCCAACCCCGCCCGCCACGCCGCCAGCGATGCCCTCGGCGACGCCCGAGGCGACGCCTGCGACGACGCCGCGGGTCACGCCGCCGGCGACGCCCTCCGCGACCCCGTCGCCAATGCCGTGTCCCACACCGGCGCCTCGACCGTGGGGTGACTCGTGCGTCACGGCCACGGTCTGCGTCGTGGTCGCCGTCGCGCCCTGAGCTGCGGCGTCGGACGCGGATTGAGGAGCCGCCTCGGGAGCCGGCATGACCGCCGCGGCGGCGTCACGCGCCACGAGGCGCACCGTTGCGCTCGGCAGGAGCACCACTGCGCCAAGGATCAGCAGCTGCCAGGACACGGTGCGGCGCGACCGGCCGCGATCGCGGCGGCCGTCCAGGATGGCCAGCAGGCGTCCCTCGAGCTCGGACGGCCGCGCCATCGCCAGCGCGGCACCCGCGAGCCGCGGCGAGCGCCGGACGGCGGCGCGGGCGATCTCCAGCAGATGCTCGGCGTAGGTGGCGCCGCGAGTGCCTGCCTGCAGCACCAGGTCGTCGCAGGCGCGTTCCCGCTCCGCGCGCAGCCGCCGCGCGGCAAGCCAGGCCAGCGGGTGGAACCAGTAGAGAGCGCAGGCGGCATGTGAGACCGCCTGCACCAGGCAATCGCGCCGGGCCACGTGCGCGAGCTCGTGCAGCAGGACGATGCGGAGGCGCTCGTCGGTCCAGGTGTCCGCCGAGTGCGGCAGGACCAGCGCCGGGCGAAGGAACCCGCAGGTGAAGGGTACCGAAACCTCGGAGGAGAGCACGACGCGCGGCTCGCGCGCGAGGCCCACGGCCGCGGCGGCCACCTCGATCTCGTCGCGCCAGCGCACCCCGGCGGCCGGCGCGCCGCGCCGCGTCATCCGCGCCACCATCGCGATGCCGGCCAGATAGCGCAGCATCAGAGCCGCGGCCACGACAGCCCATGCCACCCAGGCCCACGGCAGGAGCGTGGCAGGCGTCCACGCGCTTGGCGCCGGCGTGGACGGCCCGGCCACGACGGGCGTGGGCGCGGCCAGTGCCGCCGTCGGCGTAGCGGTCGTGGCGGAGTGGTGCACGCGCGGCGCGGCCGGCGCGGCCGCCATCGTCCGCTCCGGCTCGACGCCGGTGCTCGGGCTGCCCGAGGAATCCGCCGGCAGCACGCGAAGCTCCCACGTGGGCAACGCGCCCGTCAGAACCGGCAGCGCGAGGATCGACGCCAGGCCCGCGGCCCAGACGGCATGTCGGACGGCGGCCGAGCGGCCGGACGCCAGCCTCGCGGCCAGCCAGGCCGCGGTCAGCACGACGGTCGCGCGCAGGGCGAGCGTGCCCAGGGCCGCGAGCGCCCCGGCATCGTGGGTGATCATGCGTCCTCCTTGCGGGCCTGATCCATCATGATGGCCAGCCGGTCGATCTCCTCCGCCGACAAGCGTCCACCGTCCGACCCCAGCAGCGCCGCGATCGCGTCGCCGGTCGAGCCGTTGAAGAACGTCTGGACCACGTGACGCATGGCCGACTGGCGTGCCTTGTCGCGGTCGTGTCGCGGCAGGTAGACGTAGCGCGGTCCGTCGGCCTCGTGGCGGATATGTCCCTTCTCTTCCAGGATCCGCAGCAGCGCGCGGACCGCCGAGTAGCTGGGCGGCTCGGGCAGCGCCTCCTGCACCTCGGCGGCGGTGGCGCGGCTCCTCTGGAAGAGGACGTCCATGATCTGCCGCTCGCGGCGGCTCAGGTTTCCAAGGCTCTTGGGCACGGTGGCGATGCTCCCTGCCGGCCCCCGCGGGCGGCAGCCAGTGCTAACAAATTAGCAGATTGGATCGTTCCTGTCCACGCGTCACGGCATGCTCAGTGCCGATGGCGCCCGCCCTCGGCCAGTGCGGCCAGCCCCATGGCCGCCGCCCGGCGGACATCGGGCACCGGATCCTTCAGCGCGGCGGTGAGAGCGTCGGCGACGGCCGGGTCGCCGGTCGAGCCGAGCGCATAGGCCGCCTGTTCGCGGACGTCGGCGGACTGGTCGTGCAGCGCCTTCCGCAGCGCGTCGACTGCCGCCGGATCCTGGCGCTCGCCGAGCGCGGCAAGCGCCTGCTGCCGGACATCGGTGTCCTTGTCGCCGACGGCGGCGAGAATCGCGGGCGTCGCGCGGGGGTCATCGGACTCGCCGAGCAGGCCCAGTGCCATCTGCCTGACGTCGGCGTCGGAATCCCTGGCGGCGCCGAGCAGCGTGTCGATCGGAACGCCCGCCTGCAGACGGCTCAGCAGCGCGAGCGCCTGCTGGCGGACGTCGGCGTCCTCGTCGTGCACCGCCTCCTGGAGCGCCGTGACGGTGGCGGGCGGCAGCGTGAGCGAGCCGCGCTCGTGGCGGCCATGCGCGAAGGCGTAGACCATCGGCGTCGGTGTCGGTGTCGGCATGGGCATCGGCATCGGCATCGGCATCGCCAGATGCATCGGCATCGACATCGCACGCGGCGCCACGGCCGGGGTCGGCGTGGGCGTGGGGGCCGGAGCCGGCGCGGGTGCCGGGCTCTGGCCGCCGGCGGCGAGCGCCGCGCCAGCCACGAGGGGAGCGGTCAGGAAGACGATCACGGCGGAGCGCAGAGACATGGTCACGAATCCTCCAATGGGCGGGCGTCAGCGCCCGCTGACCTCGGCAAGCGCCCAGGCGGCCATCTTGCGAACCTCGGGGTGCTCGTCCTTCAGGCTGGCCGTCAACGCCTCGGTGGCCCGGCGGTCGGCAATCTCGCCGATGGCCCAGGCCGCCTTGGCGCGCACTTTCCAATCGCTGTCCTTCAAGGCCGCGATGAGACCGTCGATGGCGTCGCTGCTGCCGATCTCGCCGAGCGCCCAGGCCGACATGTCGCGCACGCGGCCGTCGTCGTCTCGAAGCGCCGCCACGAGCGCCGAGACCGCCGCCGTCGCGTGGATCTCGCCCAGCGCCCAGGCGGCCATGTGGCGCACCTCCGCGCTGGCATCGTGACGGAGCGTGTCGGCCAGCGCGGCGGCGCTGCCTTCGTCCTTCAGCTCGCCAAGCGCCCACGCCGTCTGGTGGCGCACGTCGGGCTCGCGGTCCCGCAGCGCGCGGCGAAGGCCGGGCGCGGCGCGGTGGTCGCCAATCTCGCCGAGGGCCCACGCCGACATCTCGCGGACACGGGGATGCTCGTCGTCCAGGCGGCCGAGGATGGCGTCCAGATCGGCAGCCGCATGGAGGTCGCCCAGACCGTGCACGGCTTCGCGGCGAACGCCCCAGTCCTCGTCGGTCAGCGCCGCAACGAGGGCGGGCGCCACGTGCGGGTCCTCGAGGCTGGCGAGCCCGTGGGCGGCCATCTCGCGGACGCGCGGGTGCGCGTCTTCCCTCAGCCGCGCGGTGATCGGTGAGGCGACACCTCGATCGCCCACCTCGGCCAGCGCCCACACGACGCTGCGCCGCACCTGCCAGTCGTCGTCTCCGAGCGTGGACTCGAGCCGGGCGAGGGCGGGCCGCGCGGCCGCGTGATCGCGCATCAGTCCCAGTGCCACCGCCGCGTACCGGCGCATCGTCGCCCGCACGTCCGAGAGCGCCGCGATGAGCGGCCTCACGGCGTCGGCGCCAATCCGCGCGAGCGCGCGAGCCGATTCACGCGCCGGAGACGTGGCGCACTGGCGCAGGTCGCCGCCGGCGAGCCACCGGGCTCCGCCGCCCTCGGTGTCGCCGCATTCGATATCGTCCACCCGTGCGTCGTCGGCGAGCAGCGCCACGAGCGACGGCACCGCGCTGATGGCATCGGCGCCGCGCTCACCGAGCTCGCAGGCGGCGGTCGCGCGGGCGGCCGCGTCGGTCGCGGACAGCCCTGCGGTCAGCGACTGCACCGGGCGGCTCGGCGTGCTGGCGGCCGGCGACTGCTCCGGGACGACGGCTGCAGCCGCTGCCACCGCGGCCTCATGCGGCGGCCGTTCGATCAGGAGGGGCAGGACCGCCACGAGGCTCAAGGTCAGCGCCCACGCACCGGCTTGTCGCACCACGGCATTCCTCCTGGACTGAAGCGCGTCCCGGCCCTCGAAGTGGGAGCCTTGCCGCCACAGTGCTAAAAACATAGCAGCACCAATTCACCGTGTCCAGCATAAAATGCTAAATTTTTACCCTGCACAAAATTGGCGACTTGCTGGGCAATTACCCCCGGATCCCCAGATCCCCCGGATCCCCAGATCCCCAGATCCCCAGATCCCCAGATCCCCAGATCCCCAGATCCCCAGATCCCCAGATCCCCAGATCCCCAGATCCCCAGATCCCCCAGATCCCCCAGATCCCTTGCTGCCCGAGGCGAAGTATGGCGACGCCACCCGGCGGCTCCAGTTCGAGTCGGTCCTCACGCGGCTGCAGGCACTGCCCTCGGTGGCCGACGTGGCGGCGACGACCGCCGTGCCCGACAGCGGGAACTACTCGTACTCGCACTTCTGGCCCGAGCACCTGCAGCCGCTCGAGTCGAACGCGATCGACGTGGTGGATCGCCGCGTCGCGCCCACGGCGCTGACCCTCATCAGGGTTCCGCTCGTCGCCGGCCGGATGCTCGCCGCGTCCGATCGGTCCGGTACAACGCCGGTCGCCGTGATCAGCCAGTCGCTGGCGCGGAAGGTCTGGGCGGACCGGTCGCCGCTGGGCCAGCGCTTCCGCCTGGCGCCCGACGGATCCCTGCTCAGCGTGGTCGGCGTGGTCGGAGACGTGAAGCAGGACTGGATCGGAGACTGGGGTCGCGTTCCTCGTCCGCACGATTGCGGATCCGTCCCAGCTCACGGCGAACCTGCGCGCGGCCGTGCAGGCGCTCGATCCCGATCAGCCGGTGGTCCAGGTGAAGACGCTGCGGATGGTGGTGGAGGACAAGACGGCGGGGCTGCGCTTCGCGGCCAGGACGCTTGCCGTCATCGCGATCGTGTCGTGCCTGCTCTCGTCGGTCGGCCTGTACAGCCTGATGTCGTTCCTGACGTCGCGGCGGACGCGGGAGATCGGGGTGCGCGTCGCGCTCGGCGCGACGACGTGGGACGTGTTCAGGCTGACGGGCTCGACCGCGGCACGCTTGACGATGGCAGGGATCGTCCTGGGCCTGGTGCTCACCTATCTGGCCGGGCGCGCGCTCGAGCAGGCGCTGTTCGGAGTGGTCACGGCGAGCCGCCGCGATCGAGCCGACCGAGGCGCTCAGAACCGAGTAATCGTCAATCGTCAATCGTCAATCGTCAATCGTCAATCGTCAATCGTCAATCGTCTATTCCTACCCCATCTTCTGCATGGCCGACAGGAACTCGGCGTTGCTCTTCGTCTTGCCCATCTTGTCGAGCAGCAGTTCCATCGCCTCGACCGGCGACAGCGGCGTCAGGACCTTGCGCAGCACGTAGACGCGGTTGAGGTCCTCGCGGATGAGCAGGAGCTCTTCCTTGCGCGTGCCGCTCTTCTGGATGTCGATGGCCGGGAACACGCGCTTGTCCACCAGCTTCCGATCCAGGTGGATCTCCATGTTGCCGGTGCCCTTGAACTCCTCGAAGATCACATCGTCCATCCGCGAGCCGGTGTCGATGAGGGCCGTCGCCATGATCGTGAGCGAGCCGCCTTCCTCGATGTTCCGCGCGGCGCCGAAGAACCGCTTCGGCTTCTGGAGCGCGTTGCTGTCGAGGCCGCCAGACAGCACCTTGCCCGACGGCGGGATCACCGTGTTGTAGGCCCGCGCCAGGCGCGTGATCGAGTCGAGCAGGATGACGACGTCCTTGCGGTGCTCGACGAGGCGCTTGGCCTTCTCGATGACCATCTCGGCCACCTGCACGTGCCGCTGCGCCGGTTCGTCGAACGTGGACGAGATCACCTCGCCTTTCACCGAGCGCTGCATGTCGGTGACCTCTTCGGGCCGCTCGTCGATGAGCAGCACGATCAGGTACACCTCCGGGTGATTCGTGGTGATCGACTGGGCGATGCTCTGCAGGAGCATCGTCTTGCCGGTGCGCGGCGGCGCGACGATGAGGCCGCGCTGGCCCTTCCCGATCGGCGTCATCAGGTCCATGACGCGCCCGGACAGGTTCTCCGCCGTCGTCTCGAGCCGGAAGCGCTCCTGCGGGTAGAGGGGCGTGAGGTTCTCGAAGAACAGCTTGTCACGCGCGGCGTCCGGGGCCTCGAAGTTGACGGCTTCCACCTTGATCAGGGCGAAGTAGCGCTCCCCTTCCTTTGGCGGGCGGATCTGGCCCGAGACGGTGTCCCCGGTCTGCAGGTCGAATTTCCGGATCTGGGAGGGAGAGACGTAGATATCGTCGGGACCGGGCAGGTAGTTGTAGTCGGGCGCCCGCAGGAACCCGAAGCCGTCGGGCAGCACCTCGAGCACGCCCTCCGAGAAGATGAACCCGCTCTGCTCGGTCTGCGCCTTGAGGATCTGGAAGATCAGATCCTGCTTGCGCATGCCGGTGGCGCCGGCGACGTTGAGATCCTTGGCGACCTGGGTGAGCTTCTGGATGCTCATGTCCTTCAGGTCGGTGATGTTGAGTCCGTTGGCCTCGCGCCGGCCCTCGGAGGGCGCCGCCTCCATCACGGAGGTGTCGACCGGATCGCTGCCGCCATTACCGCCGCGCGCGGCGGAAGGATTCCGCTTCTGGTTGCTTGCCATGGTTCTACTGGGTTGCGGGAAGCTCGCCGCCTGGGGCTGAGGAACGGAGGGACAAGAACGAACCGTGCCGGGGATCAGACCAACGGTCTGTCCTTGGAGTATAGGCCTCGCAATTTCTGGTGTCAACGAGCTGCTGCGTCAGTAGCGTCCCGGCACGTCGCCAATCCCCATGATGCTGCAGGCCTCGATGACCTGCAGACCGAGCGTCCGGGCGCGCTCGACGAGGGCCGGCGATTCGCTGCCGGGATTGAACCACACCTCGGTTACCTGCTTCTGCGCCAGCTCCTCCACGACCTGCGCGCCGATCTCGGGCGGCACGTACATCGTGGCCATGTCCACCGCGCCGGGGATGTCCAGCACCGAATGGAAGGCGGGCACGCCTTCCACCGCGGACTCGTGCGGGTTGACCGGCAGCACGTCGTAGCCCTGCGCGCGAAACGCCCGCACGGCCTTGTTGCCGAACTTCCGCCGGTCGTTCGACGCGCCAATCACCGCCACACGCCGTGACACCCGAGGCACCTCCCCGGCCCAATATACAATCAACCCCCGTGCGTCGCTCGGTCCTGCTGCTGGTGCTCCTCGCGGGCGTGACGTTCCTCGCCGGGCTCGGCAGGCCCGCCATCGGGGACTCCGACGAGGCGTTCTACGCGGAGGCCGGGCGCGAGATGGTCCAGGGCGGCGACTGGCTGACGCCGCACTACAACTATGAGACGCGTTTCCAGAAGCCCGTCCTCTTCTACTGGCTCGTCAGCCTCGCCTACGAGCTGGCGGGGCTCGGCGAAGCGCAGGCGCGGCTCTTCGCGGCCCTGTCCGGCCTCGGCCTCGCGCTGCTCACCTGGCTCGCGGCCCGGCGGGCGTTCGACGAGGAAACGGCCCTGCTCGCCGGCGCCATCGTCGCGACCAGCTTCGGGTACTTCTCAATCGGACGCCTGGCCCTGCCCGATCTGCCGCTGGCGTTCTTCGTCACGCTGACGGTCCTGGCGACCCTCGCGGGCACCGTCGACGAGGACCCGCGGGCCTCACGCTGGCTGCTGCTCGCCGGCGCCGCGGCCGGCTGCGGTTTCCTGACCAAGGGGCCGGTGGCGCTCGCCGTGCCGGCTCTCGTGGTCGTCCCGATCTGGATCCTCGAGCGCCGCCGCCTGCGGATCGCCTGGCCGTCGGCCGCGGCGGCCGCCGCCCTCGGCCTGGCGATTGGGGTCCCCTGGTACGTCGCCATGGCGACCGTCCACGGCCGCGCGTACCTGGACAGCTTCTTCGTCGGCGACAACCTGGAGCGGTTCGCCACCAGCCGCTTCAACGATCCCCGGCCCGTCTGGTTCTACCTGCCGATCGTCGTCGGGGGCATGCTGCCGTGGACGCCGCTGGCGGTGGCCGCGTGCCCGGACATCGGTCGGTGGCTGCGCCGCCGGCGCCGGCCTGCCGACCAGACACTGCGCCTGCTGGTCTGGGCCTTCCTGCCGCTGCTCTTCTTCACAGCGTCGATCGGCAAGCAGCCCCGATACATCCTGCCAATCCTGCCGCCGTTGGCCGTGCTGCTGGCCCGCGCCGTCATAGAGCGCATGCGGTCGCGGGAGCATCGCCGCGACTGGCTGCTGCAGGCGCCCGCCGCCGCCGTGGGGCTGCTCCTCGCGACGCTGGCCGCGCTGCTCTACCGCGCGCGCCCGCTGATGGTGATGGTGCCGACGGTGTTCGTCCTCGCCGCGATTGCCGCCATTGCCGCTGCCGCGGTGATCGTCATGGCCGGTGCGCTGCAACCGACGCCACGGACGGTTCCCCTCACCGTCGCGCTGGGCGCCGCGCTGATGCTGGCCGGCCTGCAGTACGGCCTGTCGCCCGGCGGCCGCGACCCCGTGCAGGACATGGCGGCCCTCGTGCTCCGGCACCGCGCCGACGCCCAGCCAATCGCCACGTATCGCGTGTTCGTCCGCAACCTGATCTTCTACACCGGCGTGCGGCAGACAGACCTGACGTCCGACGAGGAGGTCGCCGCCTACCTGCGATCGGCGGATCCGGTCCTCTGCATCATCGCGGCCGACGACCTGCAACGGATCGAGCGCGCTGCCGGGATCAGCGTCCGGGCGCTCGGGCAGGTGCTCTACTTCAACGCCTCGGCCGTGAAGCTGCGGACGGTCCTGGACCCGGACGTGAGCCGCGACCTGGATCGGGTGCTGCTGGTCACGAACAGCAGGCAGCAGGCAGTAGGCAGGAGGCAGCAGGCAGTAGGCAGTAGGCAGTAGGCAGTCATGGTCTACCCACCCTTCAATGCCGACATCCACGATCGCGGCGTCGTCCCCAGCGTGTCGCGAAAGAGCTTGATGAAGGGGTTGGGCTGCTGGTACCCAAGGGCGAACGCGACGGCCGTCACCGAGTGGCCATCGGCGAGCAGTTCGATGCCCTTCATCAGGCGGACGTGACGCCGCCACGTCTCGAAGTCCATGCCGGTCTCTCTCAGGAACAGCCGCTGGATGGTGCGGCCGGTCGCACCGAACGGCCGACACAGCTCGGCAACACGCACGCGGGTGGCCGGGTTGGCAAGGAAGGCCTGAGCCACGCGCAGCGCACGAGGATCCTGAGGCAGTCTGACCAGCGTCGGGACCGAACGCGCCTGTCCAAGCTCCGCGAGGATCAACACCCGCAGCGCGACATGACGGGGTGCCTTCATGGTGATCGTTTCCGCCTTCACGGCTTCGACGATCAACTCGCGCAAGAGCGGAGAGACGTGGATCACCGTGCACGTACTCGGCAGCCCTCGCGCGATGCCGCGCCGGAGATACAGCGTCCTCATCGACACGGCGCTGGCCATGCGTATCCGATGCAGGGTCCCTGCCGGCATCCAGATCGCAAATTGCGGTGGAATGAGCCAGTGGCTGCGCCCTGCCGACACCTCCATGACGCCGCGGGTGGCGAACATCAGCTGATGGGATTCGTGAAGGTGCTCGTCGACTCGGGCATCGGCCGGGTAATCGCGCGCGAAGGAGGCGATCGCGATGCCGGGCCCCGGATCGCGGTCACGGTCTCTGACGCGGCTCACCTGTCGCATCGTGCCCATCCTCTGGTCCCGGCTCGAGCGTGTCGCGAAAGAGCCATATTATGACGCACTGGATGCCTTGCGACAATGGCGGGTCCGCGCGATGATCGCGTCACGATGGCACGCCTGCTCGAGACGCTGTGTCAGGACATGCGATACGGTGTGCGGCTGTTCCTCCGGGATCCTGGATTCTCGGCGGTCGCGCTCCTGACGCTGGCACTCGGCATCGGCGCGAACACCGCGACGTTCAGTCTCGTCAATGCCGTCCTCCTGAAACCACTCCCCTTCCCGGATCCGGACCGGCTCGTGGTGCTCGACGAGTCCAGGCGCGAACACGGCAGCCGGACGGTGTCCTGGATGGACTATCGAGACTGGCGCGAGCAGAATCGTGTGTTCGAGCAGATGGCTGCCTACCGGGTGGCCGACGTCACGTTCCGCGGTGACGACGAGGCGTCCGTCGTCAGGGCCGCGGAGGTCTCCTCGGCGTTCTTCCCCCTGCTTGGCGCCGATCCGGTGGTCGGTCGTGCGTTCGATGAATGGAACGACCGTCCGGGCGGTCCGCTGGCCGTGGTCGTCAGTCACGATCTGTGGACGACGCGACTGGGCGGGCGCTCGGAGGTGATCGGACGATCCCTGGCCCTGAACGGGACTGCCTACACCGTCGTCGGGGTGCTGCCACCGACGTTCCGCTTCTTCGATAAGCGCATCGACATCTACCTGCCGATCGGCCTGCACGGCGCGGACCCGGAGTGGCTGAGGCGTGGCAATCATCCGGACATGCTGGTGATCGCCCGCCTGAGGCGCGGTGTTCCCCGCGAGGCCGCGCGCACGGCAATGGACGTCATCATGCGGCGTCTCGAGAGGGAGTATCCTCAGTCGAACACGGGGCTAACGGCGACGATCACCGGGCTCTATCAATTCAAATTCGGGAGCACGCGAGACGTGCTCCTCATCCTGCTCGCGTCGGTCGCGTGCGTGCTCCTGATCGCCTGCGTGAACGTCGGCAACCTGCTGCTGTCGCGATCCGTCTCGCGCGAGCAGGAAATGGCCGTCCGGATCGCGTTGGGCGTCGGCCGTCGTCGACTGGCGCAGCAGTTGATCATCGAGAGCGCGATGCTGTCGGTGACGGGCGGCGCGATCGGCGTGGCGCTGGCGCTGGCCGCGCTCCCCGTGCTGCTGCGAGCGGCGCCTGCGCCGCTCATCCCGGTCGCAGCGGTCCCGGTGGATGCGACCGTCCTCGGATTTGCGCTGGCAGTGTCGGTGGCAAGCGGGCTGCTGTTCGGCAGCGCTCCTGCGATCCAGTTCGCCTGCGGGAATCTGAGCGCCTCGGTCAACCGGGGCGGCCGGAGCGGTGGAATCACCCGGGGCGGGCAGACCCTGCGATCTGCATTGCTGACGAGCGAGATCGCGATCGCGCTCGTGCTGTTGACCAGTGCCGGGCTGCTCGTGCGAAGCCTGGCGCGCGCAACGCAGGTCAACCCGGGATTCGAGACCGCCAACCTGCTCTCACTGGAACTGACGATACCGCCGACGAAGTACGTGGATCCCGAACGCAGGGTGCTGCTGCTGACGCAGGCCGTCGAGCGCCTGAAGGCCATTCCAGGCGTAGGGGCGGCCGGCGCTGTGCAATGCCCCCCGCTCACGGGCGTGTGCGTGGACACGGCATTCACCATGGCCGATCACGCGGTCAGTTCCGTTGTCGATATCCCGACGGCGGCCTCCAACATCGTCGCCCCGGGGTATCTGGAAGCGATGCGCACGCCTCTGCTGGCGGGGCGGTATTTTTCCGACGCAGATACTCGACGCACGCGGCCGGTTGCCATTGTCAACCGGACGTTTGCGGCACGGCAGTGGCCGGGAGGAAGCGCCGTTGGAAGACAGGTGCGAGAGGGCGGACCGCAGGGTCAGCAGCCATACCGCGAGATCGTGGGCGTCGTCGCCGACATGAAACAGAACGGCGTCGATGCCGAGTCGCGTCCGGAGGTGTTTCTCCCGGTGACGCAATTCCCGTTTGCGCCCTGGACGGAACTGGCGGGCATGACGTTCGTCGTTCGAACCGACGGCGACCCCGCGGCGGTGGGCGATCGGGCCAGGCGAGCGCTGCTCGCCCTGGACAAGGACCTGCCTGTCACGGCTGCACGTGCACTGGGGCCGTGGGCGTCCGAATCACTCGCCCGCCGCAGGTTCTCGACCGGATTCCTGAGCGGCTTCGCCCTGCTGGCCCTCCTGTTGGCCGCGGTGGGCATCTACGGCGTGATGGCGTATACAGTCAGCCAGAGCACGCGCGAGATCGGGCTGCGGGTGGCGCTCGGGGCGACGCGACACAGGATCCGGGCGCTCGTCCTCGGGAAGGTCGCCCGCAGCGCTGCCCTCGGGATCCTTCTCGGCTGGGGCGGCAGCCTGCTGGCGACGCGGTGGCTCGCCAGCCAACTGTTCGGCGTGGGAGCCATGGACCCACTCACCTTCCTCGGCGTGGCTGCCGCCCTGCTCCTGGTCACGGTGCTCGCGTGCATCGCGCCCGTGCAGCGTGCGCTTGCCGTCGAGCCGTTGACCGCCCTTCGGACCAGCTGAAGCGTGGCGTCCGCGAGGGCCGTGCAGTGACGACGGCCTGCTTCACGTTCCGCACGCGCGCGAGTCGAAGCGCCCGCCCGCCGGACGCCCCGAGCCCCGGCGGGGAGCGTCTTCGGGGGCACTGGCCGGTGCGGTGGAACCCTGGTCAGGTAACCACGGCACGCAGCCGATCAGTGGTGGCGCGTATCAACGGGTGCTAGGATGCAGCCGGTCACCCACTGAATGGCCAGACTGACCCGCCGCCCGCGACTGAAATATGCCGACCAGTTTGCAGGCGGCGAAGGAGAAAGCTGGTCAGCCCAATCAGTAGTTAGGCCGACAAGATCAGAGGTGTGTCGATGGTGCGACAACTCCTGCTCGCTTCTGCATTAGCTGTCATGGCCTCAGGAACCACGTCGTCCTCCGTGCCGGTCGGCCAGCAACCATCTGCGGACGCCGCGTTGCGGGGCCACGTCAGTTGGGTGATCCAGAGCATGAAGCGGATGGAGGGCATCAAGCCCGGCATGACGCGTGCCGATCTGCTGAAGGTATTCACACCGGAGGGTGGGCTCCAGACGGGAAGGAACTTCGCCTACCGGGATTGTCTCTACTTTCACGTCGTCGTCGAATTCGAGCCAACGCCGCAATCGATGGCGCGTGACCTGAGCATGACTGAGACGAGGGTTCAAGTTGAGGGCCTGCCTGGCGACGTCATCAAGACCATCTCCAAGCCGACCATCTACGGCATGGTCATCGACTAGACTAGAGGCGGGCTAACACTACATTGTCACCTTCGCAGCGGTGCGTTTCGGCGGAAGCTGTCGAGCATGGCGAGCAGTCGCCGATTGTGCAGCACGTAGAGCAGGCCCATGATCTCGCGGACCCAACCGCGAACGATCGGCAGCGTGGGTCGCGGGCCGTCGTCGGGGCGTGCTCGTTCGATCTGCAGGAAGGCGAACGCCACGGCCGTGAGCACGACGTGATGCGTCCAGCCCTGATAGGTGCGCCCTTCGAAATGATCGAGTCCGAGGTCGTCCTTGAGCTCGCGATACTGCTGTTCGATCGGCCAGCGACTGCGCGCGAGGGCGACCAGATCGACGAGCGGACTCGTCGCAGCGAGGTGCACGAGGTAGTACTTCCGCTCGTCGCTCGCGGAGCGCTCGCACAGCAGCCAGCGATCGCCCCGTTCTTCCGTGGGACGCACCCGCAGCGCACAGAACTGGGCGGTAAGCGGACCCGCGGTGCCCGTGCCCCAGGTCACGATCTCCCAGGCGTCGTCGGGGGCCGACTCGGCGAGGGCGATCGCGGAGAGCGGCCCGGCCACGCCCGGCACGGTGAACACCGCCTCGCCCCGAATCGCGACGCCGTAGGCGAGACCGAGGCGTTCCACCCCCGCGCGGAACGCCGCGTTCGCGCCGTAGTCTGCATCGACGACGACGCCGGTGATCGTGAACCCGGCCTGCAGGACGGTCCGAATCTGCGCCAGGGCGATGCGCCATTTCTCGCGGAACCGCACGGTCGGCGGGATGCCGGCGGCCGCGCATCGCGCCGGGTCGTCCGTCCACGACGTGGGGAGATAGAGCTCGAAGGCCAACGGCCACGTGCGCCCGTCGGTCAATCAACGCACTCGTCACCGCCACCTGGCAGTTGCCGATCTTACCGAGCGCGCCGCAGTATTGCCGCTGCACGCCCGGCGACTGCGTGCCCTGCTTGGGGAACCCGGTGTCGTCGAGGGCCAGGATGCCGGTCCGGATCGGCACGCTCGCGCGCAGCTGCGCCCAGACGCGCGCGGCGTCCCACGGCGAGTGCGTGATGAAGTGCTGCAGGGCTTGATAGTCGCGCGCGTCGCCCAGGCGCCCGTGCATGGCCTGCATCGACTTCCGCTCGCTGTCGCCGAAGAGCCCGTCGATGTACTGGGTGGCCGCGTCCCGCTGCGGCTGCCGATTGAAACACGCACTGAACTGATCGAGGAACTGGCCCAGTCGTCGCAGCAGCGCGCGCGCGGGCCCCGTCGTCACCCCCGCAGCGTACCGAACGCCCGACGCGAGTACAAGCGAATTCGCTCAGCTCAGCCCCTGAACGGACGGGTTGATCGTTAACGAAAGTCCGGCAGCATCCTTTACACCTTTCATGTCGCGCTAGATCCCAGTAATGCTCCCCGTGCGCACGTCAATCTTGCCGAGCAACGTACTGTAATAAACGATGTTCCAAATGCCATCGCCGACTTCTTCGAGGCCGATGTCGTGGCCCCCGAGCGCGTGGCTGAGAAACGGCTGACGCGAGTGGAGGCGGAAGGTGCCCGCGGTGCTGACCCGTCGGACCTCCATGTGCAGCGGGTAGTCGGGCGGCGTCGGACGCTCGGGATACTCGCGGAGCGAGGGGGACCAGAGGGCACTGGGCGTGCGGTCGCCGATCCCCTCGTGCGGCCGTTCGTTGTTGTAGCGCTGGCAGAAGGCATCGAATCGACGCTGCTGCGCGCGGAGACTGCCGGCCGCCGGACGGGCCGTCTCTCGCTTGAGCTCGCGATGCATCCGCTCATGGGTGCCGTTCTCTTGTGGACTCGCGGGCGTGATGCGCTGGTGCACGATGCCGAGTTGCATCCACCAGACATTCAGTGCCGCGAGGCCGTGAATGCCGGTCGAGGCGAACGGCACACCGTTGTCGGTGCGGATGGCATCCGGCAAGCCCACCTCGCGGAAGAGCGCGCGGAAGACCGGCTTCGCCTCGCGGGTCTTCACGGAGCGTAGCCCGTGGCAGGCCAGCACGCGGCGGCTGAAGTGATCGGTCACCGTCAGCGGATAGCAGTACTGGCCGTCGCCCAGGAGGAACTGGCCCTTGAAGTCCGCGGGCCAGATCTGATTCGGCCGCTGCGTCGAGAGACCGACCGCTCCAGGATGGGCCCACTTCTGCCGGCGCCGATTCTTGTGCAGTAGCGCGTGCCGCTCGAGGATCGCATTGACGGTACTGCGCGCCGGCCACAGGCGGTGCGGGTGCCGCGTCCGCAGCACGCGCAACAGCTTCTTCGCCCCCCAGCCGTACTCGCGTCGGGCCGCGACGATCAGCGCCTCCAGCGCCTCGCTGGTGCGATGCGGGCACCGTTGCGGCGCACGACTTCGGTCGTCCAGGCCCGCGCCGCCCTCGGCCGCATGGCGCGCGATCCACTTGTACCCCGTCGGACGGCTCACGCCGTACCGCTCGCACAGCTCGGTCATCGACCAGTGGCCACTCGTCAGGTCGTGCACGAACGCGAGCCGTTCCTTCACCACATGCGTTTCCATCCAGGGCATCCTCCTGGTGTAAACGATGTGCCCGGACTTGTGTTAACTATGTCCCCGGCCTATACCGCGTGGGCCGCTAACAAGCGGCTGCAGCCGACGGCGCGGCATCGAGACCGGTGACGCGCCGCGGTGCGCCGCGGACGTTGGGCATACTCTGATACCGGAACCAAAAGGACCGTCGATGGCGCTGACACAGTGTCCGGATTGCGGAAAGGAGATCAGCGATCGCGCTCCAGCATGTCCTCACTGTGGCCGACCGATGGCTGCGCCGCCGCGGCTGGCGGCGACTGCCGAGGGGACAAAGTGCCCGAAATGCGGCAAGACGATTACGCCGATCGTAACCAGCGTAGGCGGCGGAAGTTGCTCGGTCGGAAGTCGCGAGCGCTGGACATGCCCGGCTTGCAAGAAAGTGATCTTTCGCAAGGGGTGCTTCGTAGCGACGGCAGCCTACGGAGACGAGGATCTAATCGAGGTTCAGCTGCTACGCGCGTTTCGAGACAAGATTCTCCGGCGGTCCACAGCAGGCCGACTCTTCATATGGTCTTACTACAACTTGGCGCCGTATCCTTCGTGGGTCGTTGAACGAGTTCCTCTGTTGCGGCGCATGTCAAGGGCAGCGCTCGACCGGATCGTTGTACAGATCGAACGTCGAACCGGGGTGAAGCGATCGGACTTACGTTCGACCCGTACGAATCGAGATACCTAACTAATCCAACCTCCAACTGGAGCCGACGCGCCGATCGTCTCGCGCCATCATGTCACCACGGTGCGCGGCTGATTTGGCGTGTCAGACCGCTGCTCGAGAATCTACCCGACTATTTCGAGGAGTCCGTCGAGCACCTTGCCGAGTTCCTCGTCCGAGGCCCGGCCCAATCGTTTGCCGATTCGCTCCGTCGAGAGCGTGCGAATCTGGCTGACCTTCACCCACGATCGTTTCGGCAATCGGGCGGCCGTGAGCTCGAGCGTGAGAGGGTAACCGGCCCGTGGCTCCTGGCTGGTCAGCGCCAATGCGATCACGGTGCCCGAACGATCGTTGAAGACGTCGTTGCTCAGGACCAACACCGGGCGCTCCCCAGCCTGCTCGTGGCCGCGCACCGGGTTGAGATCGGCCCAGCGAATCTCGCCTCTCAGTATTCGGGCCATGTGTCGCCGGCCGCCGCGAGACCTTCCTCCGCGAGCTGCCGTTCCTCGGCCGGATCGAGCTTGGCGCACTCTTCGGCCAGCCGCGTCCGGGCCAAGCGTGCCAGCTTCTCGGCGAGTGCGGTTTCAATCGCCTGGCTTCGGTTCCGGAAACGCGCGCGTGCCACCAGGTGGTCAACGCGCTCCAGCAAGGCGGCGTCAATGGTGAGGGCGACCTTGGTTTTAGGCATGGCAGTATGACAAAACATCATACTACGAACCCACGCGGTCTGACAAGCGGCTGCACGTGACGGCGGCCGTGGTGGTAACCTCCCGCTTGAATCATCGTCGTGCGGCCGCCGCACGTGAGCCGCAGGTCGTTAGGCCGAGATGAGCGAGGGGCCCGGGCGTGTAGTGGTTCGGAGGTTCTCGCAGCTCGTTGAGGCGCAACTGGCCGTTTCGGCGCTCCAGGCTGCCGGTCCTGATGCGCGTCTCGAGGACGAGAACATCGTGGCCGCGAACTTGGATGTATTCAAATGCCGTCTTCCTGCTCGATCTCGGCTTCCATCGCATGTCCGATCCCGCCCATCGGTCGGCCAGACAGTTTCAAGTCTGGTACTCGAACGGAAAGCTGAGCGTCGTGATCTTGGGCGAGGGTTATCGGGCAGCCCTGAGCCAGGGCAACTCGAGTCAGCCGCGAGCGTTGTGCGTGCCGCGCAACCGTCTTCCGGAAACGAACGCGATGAGCAGAGGCCGGACATGAGCCTACTCCACACCAACCCGCGCCGATTCGCGCGGATCGCCGGCGTCTTCTACCTGCTGGTCTTCGTCTTCGGGATTGCCGGCCTCAGCACGTCAGGCGACGCGCGCTTGGCAGCCAACCTCGTCGCCGCCGCAGTCTATTACGTGGTGACAGTGATGCTGTACCACCTCTACAAGCCGGTGAGCCGGACGGGATCGCTCGGGACTGCGCTGTTCAGCGTCACCGCGCTCACCATCGGAGTGCTCAGCGATGTCGGTGTCGTGAGGTTCCCCATCAACACGCTCGTGCTGTTCGGCGCGTATTGCATCGGCCTGGGCTGGCTCACGCTGAAGGCCACCTTCCTGCCCAGGGCGATTGGCGTGCTGCTGGTCGTCGCGGGACTGGGCTGGCTCACCTATGTCCACCCGCCGCTCGCGAAACGGCTCGGCCCGCTGGCGATGGCGCCCGGAATGGTCGGCGAGGGGATGCTCACGTTCTGGCTGTTGGCCGCTGGCGTCGATCCCGACCGGTGGCGTGCTCAGTCGACTCGGAGATATCCGTGACCGAGGGCACGGCCTTGACCGTTCTGACTCGCGAGGGCGACGAGAGCTTCGTCCTTGATGCCACGGCCGAGGCTGAGCTGCTCGAGTCAATCGCCGAAGCCAACCGCGGAGACCTCGTGCCGGCGGAAGATGCCTTGCGTTCGCTTCGGAAGTCGGAGTGGGTCCCGGCCCTGTGGCATGCGAGCCCAGGCGACACGCCAGCGGTGTGAACACGCCGCCCAACGAGCCCTTGCAGCCGACAGCGGCTGGCGCGACCATCGGCCGCTGCGGCTGAAGCGCGACCGTTAGCCGCACTCATGGAGGCGTCACGTGCGACGCTGCCTGTCGCTAGTGTCCGCGTCTTTGCTTGCGATACCGGTCCTTGCTCGAGGCCAGGCGACGGTCCCGGATCGATTTCGTGGTAAATGGGCTGCCAGTCAGGCCGAATGTGGCGTTCCATCTGAGTCGAGCCTCGCCATACACGCGGATCGAGTCGACTTCTATGCGAGTCGTGGTCGAGTCCTCGCCGTGAAGGTATTGAGCAAAAGGGTAATAGAGGTCGACCTTGAATCATCTGGCGAAGGACAGGTTTGGCACTCGACTCGGCGCTTTGGGCTGTCCGAAGACGGACACTCGTTAACTGATTTGACGATGCGAGACCACCCTTATGTGAGGGTGCGCTGCAAGAGAGTCGGCGTCGGCGCTTGACTTGGGTGCCGTGCTGAGCGGCCGGCAGCTGCACCCGACGGCAGCTCACGAGCCGGTCAGTTCGGCCAGATCTTCCCCGGATTCAGAATCCCGTGCGGGTCGAAGGCCTGCTTCACCCGCCGCATGAGCGCGAGGACGTCGGGCGACAGTTCCAGGCCGATGTAGGGCGCCTTCGCGAAGCCGATGCCGTGCTCGCCGCTGATCGACCCGCCGAGCGCGACGACCCCGCGAAACAGATCCGCGATCGCCTGGTGCGCCCGGGCCATCACGTCGGCGTCGTCGGGATCCACCATGATGTTGACGTGGATGTTGCCGTCGCCGGCATGGCCGAACGACGGGATGCGGAGCCGGTACTCGCGACCGAGGCCCTCGATGAGATCGAACAGCTCCGGGACGCGGCCGCGCGGCACGACGACATCGTTGTTCAGCTTCAGCGGTGCGATCGTGCGGAGCGCGTACGACGTCTCGCGGCGGACGCGCCACAGGGCTTCACGATCGGCGGCGTCCGCGGCGCGCAGCACCTCGAGCGCGCCCGCGTCCCGGCAGGCCGCTTCCACCAGGCTCGACTCTTCCGCCACGGCGGATGGCACACCGTCCACCTCGAGGATCAGCAGGGCGCCCGTCCCCTCGGGCGCCAGCCGATCGCCCACGACGGCAGCCACCGTGTCGAGCGAGTCCCGATCCATCAGCTCCAGCGTGGACGGAACGACTCCTCGTTGGACGATGTGCGTGACCGCCTGCGCCGCGCCGGCGACCGACGGGAAGCACGCGCGCAGCGTCGCCACCGCTTGCGGCTTCGGCACGAGCCGCAGCGTGATCTCGGTGATGACCGCCAGCGTCCCCTCCGAGCCGACGAGCAGCTGCGTCAGGTCGTACCCGACGACGTTCTTCACGGCGCGCGAGCCGGTGCGGACGATCTCGCCCGTCGGCAGCACGGCTTCGAGCGCCAGGACGTAGCGCTTCGTCACGCCGTACTTGAACGCGCGCGGACCGCCGGCGCACTCCGCGACGTTGCCGCCGATGGAGCATTCCTTCAGGCTTTGTGGATCGGGAGGATAGAACAGGCCCCTCGCCTCGACGGCCGCCTGCAGATCGCCGGTGATGACGGCCGGCTGCACCACGGCCAGCAGGTTCTCGTGGTCGATCTCGAGAATCCGGTCGAGCCGCTCCGTGCTCAGGACGATGCCGCCTCTGACGGGAACCGCCCCGCCGGAGTAGCCGGTGCCGGCGCCGCGCACGGTCAGGGGGACGCGCTGCTCGTGGCAGTGCCGCACGACGGCGGCAATTTCCGAGGTCGTGCCCGGCAGGACGACGAGGTCCGCCGGATGCCCCCGCAGGAGGGCATCCGTGCCGTAGGCGATCAGGTCGGCGGGATCGCGCCGGACGTGCGCGGCCCCGACAATGGATTCGAGTGATTGCGCGAACGACGGCGCCAGCATCCGGGCCGTCAGGCCTGGGCGACCGACGGTACCTTGCCTTCCTGCTCGAGCTTCTGGATGAAGGCCTGGATGCGCCGCGTGCCTTCCTTCAGCCGATCCATCGAGGTGGCGTACGAGATCCGCAGGAAGCCCGGCGCCTCGAAGCCCTCGCCCGCGGTGAGCGCGACGTGCGCTTCGTGCAGCAGGCGCTCGGCGAACTCGGCCGACGTGCGGATGCCGTCCGGCGACAGCAACGCCGAGATGTCCACGAAGAGGTAGAAGGCGCCCGCCGGCTTCACGCACTTGATCCGCGGATCGGCGGTGAGCCAGCCGTGGATCGCGTCGCGGCGCGTGCAGTACTCCGCCAGCATGTCGCTCACGCACTGCTGCGGGCCGGTGATGGCCGCCAGCGCCGCCTTCTGCGAGATCGACGCCACGTTGGACGTGGAGTGGCTCTGGATGGCGTTGCAGGCCGCGACGACCTCGGCGGGGCCGAGCGTCCAGCCGCAGCGCCAGCCCGTCATCGCGTACGACTTCGAGGCCGAGCCGCAGAGAATCGTGCGGTCGCGCATGCGCTCGACGAGCAGGCGCGGCAGATTGTGCGGCACCGGCTCGTAGATGAGCTGCTCGTAGCAGAGGTCCACGATCACCCAGATGTCACGGCCGGTGGCCCCGTCCACCAGCTGCGCCATCTGGACCTCGTCCATCAGCGCGCCGGTCGGGTTGCAGGGAGAGTTGACGATGATGCCGCGCGTGGCCGGCGTCACGGCGTTCAGGATCGCATCGGCGTGGATCGTGAACCCGTCCTCCGGGTGCGTGCGCACCAGCACCGGCGTCGCGTCGGACAGGCGCACCTGCTCGATGAGCGTCGGCCAGCACGGCGCGTGGGTGATGACCTCGTCGCCGGGTCCGAACAGCGCCAGCGCCGCGTTGTAGAGCGCCTGCTTGCCGCCGGCGGTGACGATCACCTCGTTCGGCTTGTAGTCCACGCCGTACATCGACCGATAGCGGTCGGCGATCGCCTGCTTGAGCTCGCCGGTGCCGGACGCGGGCGTGTAGCGGGTGAAGTTCTGGTCGATCGCGGTGCGCGCCGCCGCCTTGACGTGATCCGGCGTCGGGAAATCGGGCTCTCCCGCGCCGAACTCCACGACGTCCACGCCCTGCTGCTTCAGCTTCTCGGCCTCGACCAGCACCTTGAGCGTCGGCGACGCCGACACCCGACCCATCCGTTCCGCCAGCATGACTCCGCTCCTTACCGCGTCCGGGCCTCCGCCCGGAGCGCGCGCAACCGCGCCTCGACCGGCGGCGGCACCAGACCGTGCACGTCGCCGCCGAGGCGCCAGACTTCCTTCACCAGCCGCGAGCTGAGATGTCCGAGCGAGGCGGCGGTCGGCAGGAACACCGTGTCCAGCGACGGCCGCAGGTGCCGGTTCATCATCGTCATCGGCCACTCGAAATCCACGTCCGCCGCGCTCCTGAGGCCGCGCACGACCGCCGCGGCCCCGCGCGAAGCGGCGAAGTCCACCAGCAGCCCGTCGAAGGTCGCGACCTCGACGCCCGGCAGATCGGCGAACACCTCGCGTGCCAGGCGCACCCGCTCGTCCTGCGGCAGCAGTGGCGTCTTCTCGGCGTTGGCCAGGATCGCGACGACGACCCGGTCGAACAGCCGCGCCGCCCGGCCGACGAGATCCACGTGCCCGAGCGTCAACGGATCGAACGACCCGGGGCAGACCGCCAGGCGGGACCCGCTGCTCTGCACGTCCGCCACTGCGCGCCTCCCGTCAGGAATCCCGATCGGCCCCCACGGCCACCGCCGCCCGGGCATAGAACCCGAGCGCGCTCTCGCCGGAGGCGACCTCCCGCACGCGTGCGAGGCCGGCCACGTCGGCCGGTCCCCCGCGGCGCCGCGCGTATTCGATCACGATCAGGCCACCCGGCGCCAGGGCCGGCTCGACGATCGTGAGTGCGCCAGTCGGGTTCGTCTCGTACGGAGGGTCGAGGAAGATGAGGTCGAAGACCGCGTCGAGCGCCAGCGGCCGCCGGCCGAGATCTACGCGGATGATAGCATAGCCGCCCGTCACGCCGCAGTGCGCCAGGTTGTCGGTCAGGAGCTGGATCGCGCGCCGATCGCGCTCGGCGAACGCCACGTAGCCGGCGCCGCGGCTGATGGCCTCGATCCCCACGGCCCCCGTCCCCGCGAACGCGTCGAGCAGGCGCGCCCCGGCAATGCGGGGCGCCAGGATGTTGAAGAGCGTCTCGCGCAGCCGGTCCGAGGTCGGCCGCAGGCCCGGCCAGTCGGGCGTGGCCAGCCGCCGGCCCTTCAGCGTCCCGGCGATCACCCGCAGCCCCGGCCTGGCCATCACCCCACGTCCACGAGGCCGAAGCGCTGGCCCCAGGCGCGCCGCATCGCCTCGAGCTCGGCAGGGGGCGGGCTGGTGGCCAGCCACCGCTCGGCTGCCTCACGCGCCTCGACCATCAGGCCGTGATCGCGGCGGAGATCGCCGAGCCGGAGCGCCGGCACGCCCGACTGGCGGGTCCCGGAGAGATCGCCGAAGCCCCGCAGCTCGAGATCCTTTTCCGCGATCACGAAGCCGTCGGTCGTCTGCGTCATCACCTTCAGCCGCTCTTCGGCCTGCTCGCTGAGCGGGTACTGATACACGAGCACCGCGGTCGACGGGTGGGCGCCGCGGCCGATGCGGCCGCGCAGCTGGTGGAGCTGCGCCAGGCCGAACCGCTCGGCATGCTCCACGAGCATCACGGACGCATTCGGCACGTCCACGCCGACCTCGATCACGGTCGTCGCGACGAGGATCTGGATCTCGCCCGACGCGAAGGCACGCATGACCCGGTCCTTGCCCGGCGCCTTCATGCGCCCGTGCAGCAGCGCCACGCGGTACGCCGGGAAGATCTCGTGCGAGAGGTGGTCTGCCATCTCCGTGGCCGCGCGGAGATCCACTTTCTCCGACTCCTCGATGATCGGGTACACCACGTACGCCTGACGCCCGGCGTCGAGCTCCCGGCGCACGAGCGCGTACACCTCGTCGCGCTTGGAGTCGGGTCGCGCGACCGTGCGAATGGGCTGGCGGCCGGGCGGCAGCTCACGAATGCTCGACACGTCGAGATCGCCGTAGGTCGTAAGCGCCAGCGTCCGGGGAATCGGCGTCGCGGTCATCACCAGCATGTCGGGCCGCAGCCCCTTGGCCCTGAGGGTCGCGCGCTGCAGCACGCCGAACCGGTGCTGCTCGTCCACCACCGCCAGGCCGAGCGCCTTGAACGCGACCTGCTCCTGCACGATGGCGTGGGTCCCGACCACGAGATCGATGTGCCCGGCAGCGACCTGTCCCACCAGCGCGCGGCGCGTGGCCGCCGGCCCGGCGCCCGTCATCAGCGCGACCTTGAAGCGGGTCGACGCCACCAGCGCGCGGATGGTCTGGTAGTGCTGCTCGGCGAGGATCTCGGTCGGCGCCATGAACGCCACCTGCCGCCCGTTCTCCATGGCGAGCACCGCGGCCAGCACGGCCACGATCGTCTTGCCCGACCCGACGTCGCCCTGCAGCAGCCGGTTCATGGGCCGGGGGCGCTGCATGTCCTCGCCGATCTCCTTCAACGCCCGGCGCTGGCCCGGCGTCAGGTGGAACGGCAGGACGTCGCGCAGCGCCTGCCGCACCCGATCGTCCACCCGGATCACGAACTCCTTGCGCTCGCCGTCGGCCTCGCGCCGGCGCAGCAGCAGCCCCACCTGGAAGCGGAAGAACTCCTCGAGAATCAGCCGTCGCTGCGCGTGCGTGCGAAAGGCGTTCAGCACCTCGAGCGACTCGCCCGCCGGCGGGAAGTGCGTTGCGGCCAGCGCGTCGCGCCGCGCGGGCACGGCCAGCGCCGCGCGCACCGGAGCCGGGAGCGGATCGGGCAGGTCCGCCGGCAGTTGCGCGAGCACGTCGCCCACGAACCGCCGCTCCATCTTCGGCGTGATCGACCGCACGCGCTCGTACACCGGCACGATGCGCCCCGTGTGCAGGGTCTCGGCCTCGTCGCCGTCGACGGCCTCGAACTGCGGGTTGGTCATCTGCAGCCCCGCCCACGGGTTCCGTTCGAACGTGCCGTAGACGACGAGCCGCAGGCCGGGCTTGATCTGATCCTTCAGGTAGGCGGCGTTGAACCACGAGACCCGCAGCGTCCCGGACTGGTCGCGGATGAGCGCCTCGAAGATGCGCAGGCCGGGCCGCCGGGTCGGCCGGAGCCCGGCGGTCGTCACCTGCCCGAGCACGGAGGTCGTCTGCCCTTCCCGCAGCGACGCGATCGGCTGCAGGCGGCTGCGATCTTCGTAGCGGAGCGGGAAGCGGAAGAGCAGGTCTTCGACGGTGACGAGCCCGGCGCGGGCGAAGTCGGCCGCCTTGCGCGGGCCGACGCCCTTCAGATACTGCAGCGGCGTCTGGAGCAGGTCGGCCTCGGCCGTCTTCGACACGGAGCCGCGCCTATTGCACGACCGTCGCCTGACCGAGGGCCGTCTGGATCTCGCGGATGCCGGCGGGCAGGCGGAACGGCGCCTCGAAGTTCACGCCGTCGGGCTGCTGCGGCCCGCGCGTGTAGTAGCTGACGAGCTCGTGGAGCACCGACGTGGGCACCGGCACGCCGCCGATGGTCGCCGACTCGAGCGTGAACGCGCCGACGCCCTTGCCCGTGTGGAGCACGCCCACGGCCTCGACCGGCAGCCGGCCGCGGAGCAGCGTCCACGGGCTCATCATGCCGCGATCCTTCGACGCGCGCACCTGATCCAGATCGACCGTCGCGCGCCCCTGGAGGCGGCCGTCGGGCAGGATCGTGACGAGCGGATCGACCACGCCGGCCGGCAGCCCCTGCTGCGCGTACGAACGGAGGAACGCGTTCACCTCACGCTCGGTCACGGCGGTCTTCTTCGCGGCCGGGGTGGCGGCGAGCCCGTTGGTGGCGATCTGTACGAGCTTCTGCTGGAGCGCGTCGGCGTCGGCGCGGGAGCCGATGCCCGTATCGCCGTCGGCTGCCGCAAGCGCCACCGCGGCGCCGGCCACCATCCACAGCATCAGGGCGATTCGCATGCCGAAGTCCTCCCGAAACAGCTGGCAGGCACCGTCCATCGTACCACGCCCCCGGCGGACGGACAAAGGCTGGCGGTGGCTTGCGCTGGAGGCGGGGTGCTGAAGATGCTGGGGTGCTGGAGGTGCTGAAGGTGCGGTGCTGGAGGTGCTGAAGGTGCTGTACTCGAGTGCTCTCAGCGGCGCAGGAACTGCTCGACGGCGGCGGCGGCGGGCAGGCCGTCCCGCGCGCCGAGCGACCGGCACTTCAGCGCGGCCACCGCCGTGGCGTACGTGAGCACGTCGGCGGCGTCGGCGGTGGGGCCTGCCTTCAGGTAGCCGCTGATGAACCCGCCGCGGAACGCATCGCCCGCGCCGGTGCTGTCCACGACCGGAACCTCGAAGGCCGGCGTCCGGATCTCCCGCCCCTGGCAGATGGCAAGGCTGCCCGCCGCCCCGAGCGTCACACACGCGACCGCCGGCTCGTACTCGCGCGCCATCGCCGCCAGCGCCGTGCCGGTGTCGTGGTGGCCCGTGAGCCGTTCCGGGAGTCCCTCGGACGCGACGATGACGTCGATGTGGCGCAGCAGCGCGGGAACGCCGGGCAGCACGGCCTCGACGTCAATGACCGTCAGCACGCCGGCGGCGCGAGCGGTGCGCGCGGCCTCGGTCGCCGTCGCGATGTCCTCGCAGTCCACGTGCAGCGCGCGGCCCGACGCCCAGACGTCGGTCGCGACGTCGCCCGGCCGCAGGGCAAGTGCGGGATCCCGGTCCCACAGCACCGTGCGATCGCCGGACCGGCCGTCCACGAGGACCATGGCAAACCGCGTGCGGGCGTTCACCGTCTGCGCGGCCGACACGTCGACGCCTTCGTCTGTGAGGCTCCCGAGGCCGACCGCGCCCAGCTCGTCGGTGCCGAACCGCCCGACGTAGCGGGCGCGCCACCCGAGGCGCGCGCAGCACACCATCGCGGAGGCCACCTGTCCGCCCGGCAGACGCGCGAACCGGTCGATGCGGTGCTTCGTGTTGCTGCGGGGAAATGCGCCGACGACCGCCAGCAGGTCGACGCTGTTCTGGCCAAGACCGACGACGTCGAAGGCGCGGGCGCCGGCGGGAAGCAGCGTGAACGGGATCTGCACGGCCGGAAATCCTAGCACGCGGCCGACACGCGCTCCTGGCCCGCCTCGGTGATTGGCTGAACCCTGGTCGACCGCGAGATTGTGGAAGAGGTTGACCTTCGCCTTTCCTTTGCGTAACATACGCGCGACATGATGCCCCTCACCAAGCGCCAGCGCGAGATCCTCGACTATCTCAACGAGTTCATCCAGCGACATGGCTACGCGCCGAGCCTGGAGGAAATCGGACGCCGCTTCAACCTGTCATCCCTGGCGACGGTGCACAAGCACCTCACCAACCTGCAGGAAAAGGGCTTCATCAAACGCGCGTGGAATCGCAGCCGCTCGGTCGAGCTGGTGCCGACGCGCGCCGGCGGGCGCGCCGTCGAGCTGCCACTGCTGGGCTTCGTGGCCGCCGGCAGCCCCATCGAGGCCGTCGCGTCCAACGAGACCATCGCCGTGCCTGAAGACCTGGTCGGCCGCAAGGACACCTACGTCCTGCGTGTCCGCGGCAGCTCGATGATCGACGAGCAGATCCGCGACGGAGACTTCGTCATCGTCGAAGACCGGAAGAGCGCCGACAACGGGGAGATGGTGATTGCCCTGCTCGGCGGGCACGACGCCACGCTCAAGAAGTTCTACCGCGAGCACGACACGGTGCGCCTGCAGCCGGCCAACGCCTCGATGCAGCCGATCCTGGTGCCCGCCGATCAGGTCCAGATTCAGGGCGTGGTCGTGGGGGTGATGCGGAAGTACTGAGCAGGTTCGTCAACTCCCAACTCCCAACTCCCAATTCCCAATTCCCAACGCCCAACTGCAACGCCCAGGCGTCGAGCGTAGTCGGTCGGCGGGTTCGTCCTTTGGGAGTTGGGAGTTGGAGCGTGGGAGTTGACTTACACTGTCCCATGGCCGAACTGAAGCAAGTCAATTTCACGATCGTCCCCGACGATGGCGGCAACCCGGGGCGGACGTACGCGAACTTCTGCGCCATCTCGCAGACGCCGTTCGACTGCACGCTCACCTTCTGCGAGGTGCTGCCCCTGTCGGACGCCGAAATCCGCACGATCAACGACGCGCAGCCGGGCACCGAGATGACCGTGCAGGCGCCGGTCCGCGCCCGGCTCGTGGTGCCCTTTGGCGTGCTGCCCAACCTGGTGGCCGCGCTCCAGGAACAGCTTCGCAACGTCGGCACGGCCGCCCCCGGCGCGGTGCACTGAGGCCGTCGTGGCGGATCCGAAGCCCGCACGCGAGACGCGGGCCATTCTCGACCGGCTCGAGGCGCAGTATCCGGACGCCGACACCGAGCTCGACTACCACACGCCCTTCGAGCTGCTGGTCGCGACGATCCTCTCGGCGCAATCCACCGACGCCCGCGTGAACGTGGTCACGCCCGCCCTGTTCCGGAAGTACCCCGACGCCCGTGCGCTGTCCTCGGTGGAGCCCGAGGCGGTCGAGCCGCTCATCGTCTCCACGGGGTTCTTCCGGAGCAAAGCGCGCTCGATTGTCGGCGCGGCCCGCGCCCTGGTGGAGCGGCATGGCGGCGAGGTCCCCGCGGACATGGACGCGCTCGTGGAGCTTCCGGGCGTCGGGCGCAAGACGGCCAACGTCGTCCTGGGCCACGCGCTGGGCGTGCCCGGCCTCCCCGTGGACCGTCACGTGCTCCGCGTGGCGAACCGGCTCGGGATTGCCGCCTCGGAGGATCCCGAGGTCGTCGAGCGGCAGCTGATGAAGGCTCTGCCCCGCGCGCGGTGGACTCGCGCATCGGACGTCCTCATCCTCCATGGCCGACGCGTGTGCCGGCCGACCGCGCCGGCGTGCGACCGGTGCGCGGCCGCCGATCTCTGCCGCTACTTCCGGTCGCTCGGCAGCACGCGCGCCGGCCGACGCCGCGCGCCCAGGACGGGTGGACAGGCCAGGCGGTCGGCGACCGCGCCCCGGTCGCGCAAGCGATGACGCGCAGCCGTTTCGAGTCGATCGTGCGACGGGCGCTGCGGGAGATTCCCCGGGAGTTCCGCCGGCGGCTGGAAAACGTCGAGATCCTCGTGGAGGACGAGCCGTCGACGGAGCTGCTCTCGGAGCTGGGGATGGAGCACGGCGCGACCCTGTTCGGACTGTACCAGGGCACGCCGCTCACCGAGCGCGGCTGGGCGCACGGCAACACGCTGCCCGACCGCATCGTGCTGTTCCGGGTCCCGCTCGAGTCCGCCTGCGAGGACGAGGACCAGCTCGTCGACGAGGTGGGCCTCACGCTCATCCACGAGGCCGGCCACTACTTCGGCCTGTCGGAGGAGCAGATTCAGGCGGTCGAGGACGAGTTCTGGTACGGCGACGACGAGCCGGCCGGCGCCGACGACGGAAACGGGGACACGTGAGCGCGGAAGGCCTGCCGCGGCCGCGGAAGCGTTTCGGCCAGCACTTCCTCGAGCCGCAGTGGGCGGCGCGGCTGGTGGAGGCGATTGCGCCGGCGCCTGACGACAGCTTCCTCGAGATCGGTCCCGGGCGAGGCGCGATCTCGCGGCAGCTCGCCGCGCGCGCCCGGCAGGTGGTGGCCGTCGAGGTCGACCGCGATCTTGCCCGCGCGCTGAGCGCGCAGGCCATTCCCCACCTGACCGTCGTCGAGGGCGATTTCCTGAGGCTTGACCCGGCGGCGCTCGCACTGCCCGTGGGCAGCCGCGTGGCCGGCAACCTGCCGTACAACATCTCGACGCCGATCCTGTTCCGGCTGCTGGCGCTTGCCGGCGCGGCAGCTCTGCGCGATGCCACGCTGATGCTGCAGCGTGAAGTGGTGGACCGGCTGACGGCGTCGCCGGGATCGAAGGACTACGGGCCCCTCACCGTCTCTGTCGCGCTGGGGGCGTCGGTGTCCCGCCTGTTGACGTTGCCGCCGGGCGCGTTCAGACCCCCGCCGAAGGTCACCTCGGCCGTCGTCCGGCTCGAGTTCCTGCACCCGCCGCGGCACGCAGACGTGTCAGCGACGCTGGTGCCGCTGGTGCGCGGCATCTTCGGCATGCGCCGAAAGATGCTCGGGAACGCCGTGCGGGGCGTGGCCGAAGCCGCCGGCTGGCCGGCCGGAGCCCTGCTCGAACACGCCGGGCTGGATCCCCGGCGGCGACCCGACACGCTGAGCGTGGACGAACTGGCCGGACTGGCCCGTGAGCTCGCCCGGCCCGCGCCGCAGCCGCCGGGCCCTCCGGCAAACTCCTGAGTACCTGTCCAACTACCGGCTGTGCTATAGTTTCCGGCGTTCTACCCCTCCGTTCGCAAGATTCGCCAGGCTGTCCCAGCGGCCTGCACGCCGATGCTCGCGGGCGCCCCGCCCGCTCTGCGCCGGCAGCTCCGTCACTGATCGGTCCGCGTGCGCGCGGCGACTGACGGGCAGACGTGTCAACCGAGGCTGGCGCGGCCGGCCTTGCTGGGACTCCGGATGTCAGACGCAGACGGCCGGCTCGAGGTCGTACCCCTCGGCGGGCTCGGCGAGTTCGGCATGAACATGACGGCCTTCTCGTGGGGCGACACGACCGTGGTCGTGGACGCCGGCGCGATGTTTCCGGGGCCGGAACTGCCCGGCGTCGATCTCGTCGTGCCCGATCTCGCCTACCTGCAGGGCCGCCGGGTGGCCGCGCTCGTGCTGACGCACGGGCACGAGGACCACATCGGCGGCGTGCCGTACGTCTGGTCGCTGGTGGACGGCCCCGTGTACGGCACGCCCCTGACGCTTGCGCTCGTGGAGCCCAAGCTGGCGGAACACGAGATCGACCCGGGGGGGCGGCTGCGTCCGGTGGCGGCGGGCGATCGCGTGACGGTCGGTCCGTTCGAGGTGGAGTTCGTCCAGGTCACGCACAGCATTCCGGACGCGGTCGCGCTGGCGATCCACACGCCCGTCGGCACGGTGGTCCACACGGGCGACTTCAAGGTGGACCACACGCCGCTCGACGGGCGCCACTTCGACCTGCACCGGTTCGCCACGCTGGGCACGCAGGGCGTGCTGGCGCTGATGGCGGACAGCACGAACATCGATCGCCCGGGCGTCACCGGATCCGAGCTCGAGGTCCTGGGCGCGTTCGAGGAGATCTTCACATCGGCGGCGGGCCTGCTGGTGGTCGCCACGTTCTCTTCGAGCCTGTACCGGATGCAGATCCTGGTGCGCCTCGCCGAGCGCTTCAACCGCAAGGTGGCGTTCGTGGGACGCGGCATGGTGCAGAACTCCGAGATCGGGGTCCGGTTGGGCTACCTGTCGATCCCGGCGGGCCTCCAGATTCGCGACAGCGACGTGCCGGCCTATCCGCCGCACGAGGTACTCTGCATCACGACCGGCTCCCAGGGCGAGCCCCGGTCGGCGCTCTCGCGGATCGCGATCGACGACCACCGGCACGTGAAGCTGGCGCCCGGCGATACCGTCGTGCTCTCGGCGCGCGCGATTCCGGGCAACGAGAAGGCGATCGGCCGGATCGTGAACCACGTGACCCGACGGGGCGCCGCCATCGTCACCGAGGCCCACCGGCACGTGCACGTGTCGGGGCACGCGAGCGTGGAGGAGCTCAAGCTCGTGCTCTCGCTCGCACGGCCCCGGTTCTTCGTCCCGATCCACGGCGAGTACCGGCACCTGGTCGAGCACCGCCGCGTCGCCGAGCGCGTGACCGCCGGGTCGGGCCGTGCGATGGACGTGCTCCTCGTGGAGGACGGCGACGTGCTGCGCTTCGACGCGGCGGACGCGGTAGTTGCCGGCAAGGCCCCGACCGGGCGGGTGCTGATCGACGACACGCGCGTCGGTGAGGTCGCCGACGAGGTGATCCGCGACCGGCGCCACCTCGCCGCCGACGGCATCGTGCTGCCGGTCGTGGCCGTCCGGACGCACAACGGCGAGCTCGCCGGCCCGCCGGAGATCGTCACGCGCGGCGTGGTGACCGAGGCCTCGAGCGAGGCCCTGCTGGCCGAGGGATCGGAACGGCTCGCCGAGATGATCGGCCAGCTGAGCGTCGAGGAACGGACGGACGCGGGGCTCCTCCGCGAAGCGATTCGGGGGGAAGTGCGGCGGTTCTTCAGGAAGCGGTCGGGACGGCGCCCGCTGGTGCTGCCGATCGTGATGGAGATCTGAGACACACGTGGCGACCACATCGATCCTGTCGCGGAGGGCGAGCGAGTTTGCCGGCGTCGCCCTGTTCGCCGTCTCGCTCATCTGGCTGATTGCGCTCGTGACCCACGAGCCCAGCGACCCGGTCTGGTTCTTCACCGCGGGCGACAGCCACCAGGCCGCCAACTTCGTGGGGCTCGTCGGCGCCTTCCTGTCCGAGGTCTCGCTGCAGATCTTCGGCTACGCGTCGTTTCTCATTCCCGCGTTGATTGGCGTAGCGGGCTGGAATCTCTTCTGGTGCCGGCCGGTGGACTCGATCTACACGAAGTCGGTCGGCGCGGCCCTCTTCTTCGGCTGCCTGAGCGCCCTGCTCGGCCTCGTCGTGGGTCGCGCAGACGTGAACGGACACACCGTCCGGGCGGGCGGCTACGTTGGCGAGTGGATTGGCGAGATCGCGACCGCCTATCTGAACAGGCCCGGGGCGGTCATCGTCGTGCTGACGCTGCTGACCCTGGCGGTGATCCTCGCCACGCAGTTCTCGTTCGGCCGGATGTTCTCGTCGGTGTTCGAGACGGCAGTCGGCGCTGGCGGGCGCACTGCCGGCGCGTACCGGTCGTGGCGCGAGGAGCGCCGCCGCGAGGCCGAACGGCGCGAGGTCATCGCAAAGCACACGAAGAAGAACGGCGCGGCCGCCGGCGCCGAGGCTGCCCAGGCCGTCGCCGCCGGACGGGCGGCGCGCAAGGTGCGGGAGCGCCTCCGCGAGGATCCCGACGATGGCGATGAGGACCTGCCGGCGGCGGCGGCACCCCTGCGCCGCGCCGAGTCCGCGCGACCGGCCATCGCACCGGCGCGTGAAGGCCGGACCCGGGTCGTCACGCCCGCGCTGCCCCTCGGCGAGCCCGACACCACGTCGCGCGCCCCGGCGGAGCGCCGCCTGGGCGGCTTCAGCCTGCCGCCGCTGACGCTCCTCGACGCCCTCAAGACGGAACGCAAGATCGACGAGCGCGAGCTGATGGAGGGTGCGCGGCTGCTCGAGGAGAAGTGCCGCGAGTTCTCCGTCGAGGGCAGCGTCGTCCAGATCCATCCCGGCCCCGTCGTCACGACGTTCGAGTTCAAGCCCGATGCGGGCGTGAAGTACAGCAAGATCACCGGCCTCGCCGACGACCTGTGCCTCGCCCTGCAGGCCGAGTCGATCATCATCGACCGGCTGCCCGGCAAGTCCACCGTCGGCATCCAGGTCCCCAACCAGGTGCGCGAGCAGATCTCGCTGCGGGAGCTGCTGGATTCGGAGACCTACCGGCGGTCGACCTCGAAGCTCACCCTCGCGCTGGGCAAGACCATCCACGGCGAGCCGTTCCTGGCCGACCTGGCGGCCATGCCGCACCTGCTCATCGCCGGCTCGACGGGCACGGGCAAGTCGGTCGGCCTGAACGCGATGCTCACCAGCGTCCTGTACCGCGCGACGCCAGACGATGTGCGCCTGATCATGATCGACCCGAAGCGCCTGGAGCTCGGGATGTACGAGGACGTGCCGCACCTGCTCACGCCGGTCGTCGTGGACCCGAAGCAGGCGGCCAACGCCCTGAAATGGGCGGTGCACGAGATGGAGGAGCGCTACAAGACCCTGGCCGCCGAGGGCGTGCGGAACATCGACCAGTACAACCGGAACATCCGCCACCTGATCGAGGAAGCGGCCGGCGATCCCAAGGAGGGCCAGAGGCCTCCCCGACCGCTGCCCTTCATCATTGTCGTCATCGACGAGCTGGCGGACCTCATGATGGTCGCCGGCAACGAGGTGGAGGAATCGATCTGCCGGCTGGCGCAGATGGCGCGCGCCGTCGGCATTCACCTGATCCTGGCGACCCAGCGGCCGTCCGTGGACGTCATCACCGGCCTCATCAAGGCCAACCTGCCCGCGCGGATCGCGTTCCGCGTATCGTCCCGGATCGACTCGCGAACGGTGCTCGACGGCAACGGCGCCGAGCAGCTGCTCGGCAAAGGCGACATGCTGTTCCTGCCGCCCTCCTCGTCGCGCTACGTGCGCCTGCACGGCCCCTACATCTCCGAGCAGGAGAGCGCACGGCTCGCCAGCTTCCTGCGCAAGCAGGCGCGGCCGGTGTACGACGAGTCGATCACGGCCGAGGACAAGCACACCGAGGCCATGGACTTCGAGAAGGACGATCTCTACGACGAGGCGTCCCGCATCGTGGTGCAGAGCGGACAGGCCTCGATCTCGTACCTGCAGCGGCGGCTGCGCATCGGCTTCAGCCGGGCGGCGCGGCTCGTCGACATGATGGAAGCCGATGGGCTGGTGTCGCCCGCGGCCGGCGGCAAGGCCCGAGAAGTGCTCGTCGGCAAGGATTACTTCGACGAAGTCGACGCCCAGCTCCGGTAGTCCCGAGGCCAAGTCATGCGCCAGATGCTCACCCTGACCGTGGTCACCCTCGTCGCTCTCGCTTCGCCGCTCGAGGCGCAGACGACGGCCAAACGCATGTACGAGTACGCGCAGACACGCGAGGCGGCGGCCAGGACGACGCTCGACTCGGGGCAGGCGGAGGCCGACGCGCGTCGGGACGTCTCGCGGGTGATGGAGCACTACCTGAGCCTGGTGTCGCGTTTCCCCCGCAGCGGCTACAGCGACAACGCGCTCTGGCAGGCGGGCATGCTCTCGACGTCGCTCTACGCGCGCTTCCGCGACGACGGCGATCGCATCATGGCCATGAGGCTCTTCAGGCGCATGATGAAGGAGTATCCCAGCTCGTCGCTCGTGCGGCAGGTCCGGCCCGCGCTCGCCCGCCTGAGGCTCGACGGCGAGCCCGCCCGGCCGGTGCCCGTCTCGAATCCCGCCCCGCCGCCGCCCGCTGCGGCGCCGGCCGCTGCGACGGTTGCCGGGCCCGCGAGGGGACTGGCCGAGGTCCGCGCCATCCGGCGCACCGATCTGCCCGACGTCGTGCGGATTGCCATCGAGCTCGATCGCGAGGTGGACTACCACGACGACCGGATCGCCGGCCCGGACCGCGTGTTCGTGGACCTGAACGGCGCCGGCGTTGCCGGTGACGTCCCCGCCGCACGGGCCTACGAGGACGGCGTCGTCAAGGGCGTGCGGCTCGGTCCCCGGCCCGGCGATGCCACCCGGGTCGTGCTCGATCTCGACGGCGCGGGTCGCTACAACGTCTTCACGCTCTACAACCCGTTCCGCGTGGTCGTCGACATGGCGCGCACCGGGGCCGTCCCGGCCTCCGTGCTCCCCGCGTCGGCCGCCGGCACTGCCGACAACGTGCTCCACGCCCTCGAGGCGCGGACCGCCGACGCCCCGGCCCCTGCCCCGCCGCCGGCCATCGAGGAAGTCCCGACGAGCGAGGCGGTGAAGCCGGCCCCTCCCGTGGAGTCGGTCGCGGCGGGCGCCACGATCGGCTCCCCGGCGCCGAGCACGCTGCCGGCGCGCCGCGCGGCGGGGACGGTTCCACCGAGCCGGGCACCGGCCGACCCGGTGCCCGTGACGCCATCCGAGAATCTCAGGGGCAGCTTCTCGCTCTCACGGCAGCTGGGCCTCGGCATCTCGCGGATCGTGATCGACCCCGGGCATGGCGGCCACGACCCGGGGGCCCAGAGCCACGGGCTCGTCGAGAAGGACCTCGTGCTCGACGTGGCGCTGAGGCTCGAGAAGCTGCTGGCGTCGACGCCGGGCGTGGAAGTGGTCCTGACGCGGCGCACCGACGAGTTCATCCCGCTCGAGGAACGCACCGCGATTGCCAACCGCGAGAACGCGGACCTGTTCCTGTCGATCCACGCCAACGCGAGCCGCAATCCGAAAGCGGGCGGGATCGAGACCTACTTCCTGAACTTCGCGTCGAACCCCGACGCCGAGCAGGTGGCGGCGCGCGAGAACTCGGCGTCGGGTCACGCGATGCACGACCTGCCCGACATCGTGAAGGCGATCACGCTCAACAACAAGCTCGACGAGTCACGCGACTTCGCCACGATGGTGCAGCGCGAGATGGTGAAGCGGGCCTCCGCGAGCCGGCAGGTGCGCGATCTCGGCGTCAAGCAGGCCCCGTTCGTCGTGCTCATCGGCGCCGGCATGCCGAGTATCCTGGCCGAGATCTCGTTCGTCACCCACGCGCAGGAGCGCAAGCTGCTGAACACTCCGGCGTATCGGCAGAAGATCGCCGAGGCCCTTTTCCAGGGCGTCCGCCGGTACCAGCAGTCGCTGAAGGCCGTCAGGACGGTGGCGGCGACGAAGTAAGGGATCTGGGAGCCATCCCCAGATCCCCAGATCCCCAGATCCCCAGATCCCCAGATCCCCAGATCCCCAATCCCCAGATCCCCAGATCCCCAGATCCCCAGATCCCCAGATCCCCAGATCCCCAGATCCCAGATCCCTGGATCCCCAGCTCCTTCCTCAGTCCGTGAGATGCAACGAGAGCTCGCCGCTCGTTTCGCCGTTGAAGGTGTTGTCGGGCCGGCGGATGCGGATCAGGATGAAGAGTCCGCCGAGGACGAGGCCCAGGACGAGGGCGATCAGGGTGATGACGCCCGTCAACCCGAGGGCCTGGAGGATGACGTCGCCGAGCGTCACCGCGTCGGTCGGCGGACCGATGACCCGGACGATGATGGGCGAGGCCGGCTGCACGGTACGTCCAGTCTACCGCGCGGGCGAGCTGCAGGCGTCCTGATTCAGCGTCCCGTCCCGGCCCAGGCCGCCGGCGCCAGGGCGAGTTCCGCCAGCAGGCGGACGGCTGCCCCCGTCGCGCCCTTCACCTGCCACGGACGAGGGTCGTCGGCCCAGGCCGTCCCGGCGATGTCGAGATGGAGCCACGGCGCGTCCGCGGCGAACTGCTTGAGGAACACCGCGGCCGTCACCGCGCCCGCCGGCCGTCCGCCGGTGTTGGTCATGTCCGCCGTCTCGCTCTTCAGCTGCTCGAAGTAATCGTCGCAGGACGGCATCGGCCAGAGCCGATCGCCGGTGCGGCTGCCGACGAGGCGCGCTGCCTCGACGAAGGCGTCCGGCCGGCCGAACAGGCCGCTGTGGACGCGGCCCAGGGCGACCACGCACGCGCCGGTGAGCGTGGCCACGTCGACCAGGTGCGTCGCGCCGAGCTGCCGCGCGTACCACAGCCCGTCACCGAGCACGAGACGTCCCTCCGCATCGGTGTTGATCACCTCGACCGTCTTGCCGGACGCCGAGGTGAGCACGTCTCCGGGCTTCACGGCGCGGCCGCCCGGCATGTTCTCACTGACGGGCACGACGCCCACCACCCGGATGGGCGCGCCGAGGAGCGCGACGGCCTTCAGCGCCGCGACGACCGCCGCGCCGCCGGCCATGTCCACCTTCATGCGGTCCATGCCGTCGGCGGGCTTGATCGAGAATCCCGCCGGTATCGAAGGTGATGCCCTTGCCCACGAGGCCGAGGACGGGCGACTCCGGCGCGCCGGGGGGTTCGTGGCGGCAGACGATCACGCGCGGCGGCTCGGCGCTGCCGCGCGCGACGCCGAGCAGCAGCCCCATGCCGAGATCCGCGATGCGCTCCTCGTCGAGGACCTCCACCACCAGCGACGTGCCGTCGGTCGCCGTGCGCGCGCGCTCGGCGAACAGCCGCGGGGTGAGCAGGTTCGCCGGCTCGTTGCCCAGGTCCCGGGCCAGGTTCGTGCACTCGCCCAGCACCCGGCCGCGCGCCACGGCGGCCGCGGCCCCTGCCCGCTCCGATGCCGGCAGTTCCGGCGCGAGCAGGCGGACGTCGGTGACCTTCCCGACGTCCGACGGCGTGGTCTTGTGCCGCCCCGTGTCGTGGAGGGCGAGAATGGCGCCCTCGGCGAGCGCCTGCAGCAGGCGCTCCGCGGTGCGCGCAGGGTCGGCCTGGTCGGGCGCGCCCCGAAAGAGCACGGTGACGCGGGGGGCCCGGCCCTGGCGTGCCGCAAGCACGCCGGTGCTGGCGACACGCCGCGCGATGTCGGCGACCCATCCCGCGCGCGGCCCGGCCCCCACGAGCGCCACGCGCCTGGCCTGCCACTGATGCGACACCGGAGTGAGGAACACCTCGAAGGGCCTGCCGGTGAACTCGCGGTTCTTGGACGCGCGGCCGACTTCCCCTCCGGTGGCGGCGTCGAGTCCCGGCACGTCGGCAAAGTCGTCGGCCTCGAAGACGGGCACGATGAGCAGGTCCGTCTGGACCGCGCCAAGCGGGCCCACCTCGAGTGACAGCGGATGTGGAACGGTGCGATCCATGGCGGACGATTATGGCCCAACTGCGGCCGGGGCCGGCTCGGCGGCGTGGAATCGCGGTACAATGACCTCACGCCTCTTCTCCCCGAAGGCAGGTCCGCATGCTCTCGACGACCGAACGCGCGTTTCGCCTCCGGCACGTGTCCCTGATGGCGGCCCTCTGCCTCGTGCTCGGGGCCCTCACGGTGCGGGCGCAGGATCAGGGCGACAAGGACGCGAAGGACAAGCGCGCCTCGCTGAGCCTGAAGGCGAACCCGACGATCTCGTTCTCACCCTCGCGGGTGGTCGTGACCGCGGAACTCAAGGGGGGATCGAACCAGACCGACGAGTACTACTGCCCGAGCGTCGAGTGGGAATGGGGCGACGAGACCCGGTCCGAGTCGAGTGCCGGATGCGAGCCGTTCCAGGCGGGGACCTCCGACATCCAGCGGCGGTGGACCACGTCGCACGTCTACAACACGGCCGGCAACTACCGGATCGTGTTGCGGCTGAAGCGCAACAACAAGGTCGTGGCCGCGGGCAACACGAGCGTGCAGGTCAAGGCCGGGTTGAGGGACCAGAGCGACTTCTGAGTGCCTGACCCGCTGCGCGTCGTCATCGCGGAAGATGAGCCCGTCTCCAGGCGCCTCCTGGAGCATTCGCTGGCGGCGTGGGGCTACGCTTCGGTCAGCTGCACCAACGGGGAGGAGGCGTGGCGCGCCCTCCAGGCGCCCGGCGCACCGCGCATCGCGGTGCTCGACTGGGTCATGCCGAACATGGACGGCCCGGCCGTCTGCCGCGCCGTGCGCGCGGCCAGCTTCTCCATCCAGCCGTATCTGATCCTGCTCACGAGCCGCAACCGCCAGGAAGACGTCATCGAGGGCCTCGGGGCCGGCGCCGACGACTACCTCGTCAAGCCGGTGGATTGGGGCGAGCTCGAGGTGCGACTCCAGGTGGCCAGCCGCGTGGTCTCGCTGCAGGAGCGGCTGGCCGATCGCGTGGCGGAGCTGGAGACGGCGCTCGGCAACGTACACCGTCTCCAGGGTCTGCTGCCCATCTGCGCCTACTGCAAGCGCATCCGGGACGATCGGAACTACTGGAGCCAGGTCGAGACGTACGTGGCCGAGCACTCCGACGTGCAATTCAGCCACGGCATCTGTCCGAGCTGCCTCGAACGCGTCATGCGCGGCGAAGACGGCGATCCGGGCGACGCCTGACCTTCGGCTGCCTCACGCCTCCGTCGGGCCGCCAACCGGAATCGGGGGCGGATAGACCGCCGGCCCGTACGGGCTTCCCCGCGTGCCGAACCGCGTGAGCAGCGCGGCGCCGAGCCCCACCGTCCACACCACGTATTCCACGAAGAACCCGGTCAGGCCGACGATCCAGGTGATCGGCCAGAGCGGCACCGGCAGCAGCGCCAGCCCCCGGGCGAGCAGACCTACCGCGGCCACGAGAACGACGCCGACGGCCACGGCGACGAGCGGCTGCCGGCCAGGCCCCACGGCCCACCGCCCCACGCGCAGCGCCACGCCGGTGAAGCCGACCAGCACCGCAAGCAGGAAGGCGATGACGCCGAACGGCACCAGGACGAGCAGCGGGATGCCGATGATCGAGACGGCGAGCACCACCACCGTCAGCACCAGCACGGGCACGAAGAGCAGCTGCGCCAGCAGCCCCGTAAAGCCGCTCAACCACGGCTCGCGGCCGGCGCGATCGCCGATGCGCTCCACCGGCCGCTCCGCGATCAGGAGAATCACCATCGCGAGCAGCAGCACGATCCCGAGCCTGAGCAGCGTGCCGACCAGGCGGAACCAGCCCGAGAAGAGGTTCATGCCGCCAAGAGGGCCGAAGATGCTGTGCGGGTGGAAGTCAAAGTGCGGGGGGCCGAACCGCACTTCGTTCACGCGCCCGCGGATGCTGCTGCCGGGCTCCTGGTCGACCCGCCCGCCGATCGTGGTCACGTCCCCGAGCACCACCGCCTTGGGACCGAGGTGCACGCTGCCGCCGACCGCCACGACGTCGTCGTCCACGTGACCGAGCACGGTGACGCTGCCGCCCACGGCAACGACCGGATCGGTGACCCGCTCGTCCTCGGCGACCGTGACATCGCCGCCGATGTGGACCTTTGCCGCCGTCCGGCGCCAGTGCTCTTCGTGGCCGGTGGCCGGCTCCTGCGGTTCGGCGGGCGCGGGTGATTCCTCCTCGCCGGGAGCGGCGCGGGGCGGTGCGGGCGGCGGCGCGACGGAGGGAAGCGGCTGTGAGGGCGGCCGCGCCGCGGACGCGAGCGAGGCCAGGGTATCCGCCGGCAGGTACGAGAGCTCGAGCAGCAGATCGGCATCCTGCGGCATGCGCTGCCGGAGCTCCGCGCCCGAGGCCGCCGATCCGTCGAGCGCGATGACGCCGTCGCGAATCTCGATCGACTGCACGTCGGCGCTGCGGCGCGGCTTCAGGACCACGCCGCCGCGGATGTGGAGCACGTCGAAGCGGCGCTCGACCCGCTGGCGCAGCGCCGGATCCACCGGCGCGCCGCCGGCCGCGGCGCTCGACTGGCCGCGCCAGGCGCCGAGCGCCAGCAGGACGGCCAGCAACATCCCCGCACGCATCACGACACGCATCACACGTCTCCCGGTCTGCCGGGCAGTACCCGGCTCAATCCAGCCACCGCGAGCGACGCGGTCAGCACGCCGCCGAGCAGCACCATCGTGCCGGCGGGGCTGGCCAGCGCCGCCCCCGTCACATGCCCGATCCGCCCCATCACGTCCCAGAGCGACAGCCCGGCGCTGAACCATTCCACGAGCAGTACGCAGGCGCGGGCGAGACCGCGAACGGCGGCGCCCGTATTGAGCGCAAAGGCCGCCACCACGAGCATGACCGGTGCCACGGTCAACGCTGCCGCCCCCATCAGCACGCCAGCCGAGACGACGAGCTCCGATCGGGCGCCGGCCAGCACCCACCCGTTGGCGACGCCCGGCCAGGCCGGGCGCGTGGCCGCCAGCAGGCGTCCGCCAAAATCGGCCGACGGCGTTCGCCGGGGCACCGCACGGATCAGGGCGCCGAGCCGGTCGTCCCAGGCGTCCGAGGGGAATGGTGGCAGACTCGTCACACATCAAGCCTTACGGCCCGCATCATGGCCGGGTTTCACCGCCGTCACTGGTGAGCCGCCGGGCCAGCTCGCGACGGGCCCGGTGCAGATACGTCTTGACCGTCCCGAGCGGCAGGGCCATGACCTCGGCAATCTCCTGGTATTCGAGGCCCTCCTGGTATCGCAGCACCAGGGCGGCGCGGTATTCGGGACGCAGCTCGTCCAGGGCCCGATCCACGGTGGCCACCTGCTCGTCCCGGAGCACGATCTGTTCGGGGCTCGGCCGCCGGAGGTCGGGCAGCGCCTCGACAGGATCTTGATCGTCGCCGTCGGCGTCGGGCGGCGGCGATGCGACCAGCAGCCGGCGCTGCCGGAGGAAATCAATGGCCGTATTGTGCGCGATCCGGAAAATCCAGCTCGAGAGGCGGTAGCGCGGATCGAATGTGGCCAGGGCTCGGAAGACCTTGAGGAACGTGTCCTGCGTCAGGTCCTCGGCGGTCGTGGGGTCGCGGACGAGCCTGGCAATCAGGTTGAAGACCGGGCGCTCGAACCGGCGCACGAGGGTCTCGGAGGCCTCGGCTGCGCCTTCGAGCGAACGTCGGACGAGGGTGGCGTCGTCGGAGGCGCGCCAGTCGGCGCCGGCGCCCTGCGCCGTCATCGTTGTCGATCGGCCATCAGCCGCAGGGGACGAGGGGCACCTCGTGAAAGTTCCCGTCCACCAGGCGCCAGGCGCGCACGGCCCCGACGTCGGGCGCCGCAATCACGTGCAGCCATTCGGCATCGTGGGCTTCGGCGCGATCGGTCGATGACGGCTCGGCCGAGGACCCCGGGTGCGAGTGATACGCGCCCATCACCTCGAGGCCGGCAGCGCGGGCCGCGCGGACGGCGGCAAAATGATCGGCCGGCTCGACGCGGTAACGGCGGTGCGAGTCGGGGCTGCAGTTGCGCGCGCGGCGCGCCTCGCGAAGCGCTGTGCCGTCGCCGATGAGCAGTCCGCAACACTCGTCCGGCGCGCTCGCCCGCGCGTGATCCAGAATTGCCTCGAGCACGGAGCTCGCGACCTCCAGTCCGTGCTCCGCCACCGGCCGGCGGGGCTGCCGGACGCGTCTGTTGCTGTCCATCTGGTCGGCCCTCCTTCGAGACCGATCCGCTACAGGCGCTCGACGACCATGGCCACCCCCATGCCGCCGCCGACGCACAGGCTCGCAACGCCCAGCCGCGCATCCGTCCGCCGCAGGTGGTGGAGCAGGGTCACGAGGATGCGCGCGCCGCTGGCCCCGATCGGGTGGCCGAGTGCGACCGCGCCGCCGCCGACGTTGACGCGCTGGGGATCGAGGTGCAGATCGCGGACGACGGCGAGCGCCTGCGCGGCAAACGCCTCGTTCAGTTCGAACAGATCGACGGCCCCGGCCTCCACGCCCGCCTGCTCGAGGGCCCGGCGGACCGCCGGCACGGGACCGATCCCCATGTACCGGGGTTCCACGCCCGCGGTCGCGTAGGACAGGATCCGCGCGATAGGGTTGAGGCCCCCCGATGCGGCGGCGGTGTCGGACGACACGACGAGCGCCGCGGCGCCGTCGTTGATGCCGGAGGCGTTCCCGGCCGTCACGGTGCCGTCCTTCTGGAACGCGGGCTTGAGCGCCGCCAGCTTCTCGACCGTGGTGCCGGCGCGCGGAAATTCGTCCCGATCGAATTTCAGCGAAGGGCCTTTCCTCTGAGGCACTTCCACCGGCACGATCTCGTCGGCGAACCAGCCGGCGTCGATGGCGGCGAGCGCTCGCCGCTGGCTCTCCGCGGCAAAGGCGTCCTGCGCGTCGCGCGCGATCCCGTACTTGGCGGCAACCGCCTCGGCAGTGTTGCCCATGTGACACTGCTCGAGCGCGCAGGTCAGCCCCTCCCCGACCATCGTGTCGAAGAGCTCCCCGTGGCCCATCCGATAACCCCAGCGCGCGCCCTTCAGAACGTAGGCGGCGTTGGACATCGACTCGGTCCCGCCCGCCACGACGATGCGGCTCGAGCCGGCGGCGATGGCATCGGCGGCGTGCATGACGGCCGAGAGGCCCGATCCGCACACGCGGTTCACCGTCTCGGCGGGCACCGTGACCGGCAGGCCGGCCCTGAGGGCCGCCTGCCGGGCGACGTTCATCCCGGCGCCCGCCTGCAGCACGCACCCGAGCAGGACGTCGTTCACGTCTTCGGGGGCGACACCCGCGCGCGCCACCGCTTCACGCACCACGATGGCGCCGAGATCGGGCGCGGCAATGTCACGGAGGGTTCCGCCGAACGATCCGATGGCGGTGCGGCAGGCCGAGAGGATGACGACGCTCATGCTCCTCCGAAGACGCCGACCTCGCCCTCGACGAGCAGCTCGGCGCCGGTCGCGGCACGGATGGCTTCGACGGTCGTATCGCTCGCGCGCTCACGCAACCGCAGCCCGGCCGGCGTCACGTCGATGACGGCCATGTCGGTCACGATCAGGTGGACGACCCGCATGCCGGTCAGCGGCAGCGTGCATTTCGGCAGGATCTTCGGGTCACCGTCCTTCGTCGTGTGCTCCATCGCCACGATGACCCGGCGGGCGCCGGCCACGAGATCCATCGCCCCGCCCATGCCCTTCACCATCTTGCCGGGGATCATCCAGTTCGCGAGACTGCCCTCGGCATCCACCTGCAGCGCGCCGAGCACGGTGATGTCGATGTGCCCGCCGCGCACCATGGCGAACGAGTCGGCCGAGCTGAAGTAGCAGCAGCCGGGCGTCTCCGAGACCGTCTCCTTTCCCGCGTTGATCAGGTCCGGATCCACTGCGTCGTCGGTGGGATACGGGCCGACGCCGAGCATCCCGTTCTCGGAGTGCAGCGTGATGTCCACGCCGGGCGGCACGTGGTTGGCCACGAGGGTGGGCATGCCGATCCCGAGATTGACGTAGTCGCCGTCCTTCAGCTCCCGCGCCACCCGGCCGACGATGCGATCGCGCTTATCCACGGGCGTCCCTCGTGGTGCGCTTCTCGACCAGCCGCTGGTAGCGGGCGCCCTGGAGGATGTGCCGCACGAAAATCCCCGGCGTGTGCACGGCGTCGGGCTCGATCCCGCCGGGATCGACGAGGTGCTCGACTTCGGCAATCGTCACGCGCGCGGCGGTGGCCATGACCGGGTTGAAGTTCCGCGCGGTCTTGCGGAAGACGAGATTGCCCGCGCGGTCGCCGCGAAAAGCGCGCACGAGCGCGAAGTCGGCCGTGAGCGGCATCTCCAGCACGTAGTGCCGGCCGTCGATCACGCGCGTTTCCTTGCCCTCGGCCACGACGGTGCCGTAGCCGGTCGGGGTGAAGAACCCGCCGATGCCGGCGCCGCCCGCGCGGATCCGCTCCGAGAAGGTGCCCTGCGGCACCAGCTCCACCTCGACCTCGCCGGCCAGGAACTGCCGGGCGAACTCGCGGTTCTCGCCGACGTAGGTGGCGATGATCTTCCGGATCTGCTTCGCCTTCAGCAGGCACCCGAGGCCGAAGTCGTCGATGCCGGCGTTGTTGCTGATGACGGTGAGCCCGCGGGTGCCGCGCGCGCGCAGCGCCTCCAGCAGGTTTTCCGGATTCCCGCACACGCCGAAGCCGCCGACCATGACCGACGCCCCGTCGGGAATGCGGGCGACGGCCTCCTCGGCCGACGCCACGACCTTGTCCATGGGGCGATTATGGATCGGAGGATGGGAGGATGGGAGGATGGGAGGATGGGAGCTAACCGCGGAGCTTCTCGCGCCAGCGCTGCGCCGACGCGAAGAGCGGCTCGACCGGCCGGCCCGCCGCGACGTCGGCCTTGACCTGCTGCAGGACGTCGATCAGCAGGTCCAGCGCGGGGCCGATCTGGTCGGCATTGGTGGCGCAGATGTCGCTCCAGATCCTGGCGGGGCTGCCGGCCACGCGTGTCGTGTCGGCCAGCCCGCCGCCCGACAGCTTGAGGCCGGCTTCGCCCACCGCCTCGCCCACCACGTGCATCAGTGCGCTGGCGGCCATCTGCGGCAGGTGGCTCGTGTAGGCCAGCACGCGGTCGTGCGTCTCGGCGTCCATCTCGAGCGGCGACGCGCCGAGCGCCCGCAGGAAGGCCGCCAGCCGATCGACGGCGGCGCGCGGCGTCGACGGCTCGGGCGTCAGCAGCCACGGCCGCCGCTCGAACAGGTCGGCGCGCGATGCGCTGATGCCGCCCCGCGCGGCTCCAGCGAGCGGGTGGCCTCCGACGAACGTCAGGGATGCCGGCAGCGCTCGCGCCGCCTCGATCGTCTCCCGTTTCGTGCTGCCGGTGTCGGTGACGAGCGCAGGCGCGGTCAGCAGGTCCGGCAGGCGGCGCAGCAGGGCGAGGTTCTCGCGCACGGGCGCCGCCAGCACGACGAGATCGGACCCGGCGACGATCGCCAGATCCTCGGACCCCTGATGCAGCGCACCGAGCTGCCGTCCGGCGAACACCACGTCGTCGCGGTCGACGCCGACGACCGTGGCGGCGGGAAACGCGCGGCGGACGGCGAACGCCACCGACCCGCCGATCAGGCCGACGCCGACCACCGCGACGCGACGAAAGTCGCCGTCAGCGCTCACGGGCGGCGCTCAGCTCCACCCCCGGCGCATGACCGGCTCGAGGCAGATCGTGCGGCCGATCGCGGGCGCGATGATGCGCAGCTCGGCCATGAGCCGATCGAACTGCTGGGGAAGCAGCGACTGCGCGCCGTCGCTGAGCGCGTGGTCCGGGTCGTGATGCACTTCGATGATCAGGCCATCGGCCCCGGCGGCCACGGCCGCGCGCGCCATCGGCGCCACCTTGTCACGACGGCCCGTGCCGTGGCTCGGGTCCGCGATGATCGGCAGGTGGCTCCGCTTCTTCACGACGGGAATCGCGGAGATGTCGAGCGTGTTCCGCGTGTAGTTCTCGAACGTCCGGATGCCGCGCTCGCACAGGATGACCTGCTGGTTGCCCCCGGCCAGCACGTACTCGGCCGAGAGCAGCCACTCCTCGATCGTCGCGGCGATGCCCCGCTTCAGCAGCACGGGCTTCCGCGTGCGTCCGAGCTCCCGCAGGAGCGTGAAGTTCTGCATGTTGCGCGCACCGAGCTGGAAGATGTCGCAGTACCGATCGACGAGCTCGATCTGGCTGACGTCCATGACCTCGGTGACGAGCTTGAGGTCGTGCTGCGTGGCCGCGTCGCGGAGCATCCGGAGCCCCGCCTCGCCGAGCCCCTGGAAGCTGTACGGTGAGCTGCGCGGCTTGAAGGCGCCTCCGCGCAGCACCTTCGCGCCGGCCTTCTTGACGGCGGCGGCCGACAGGTTCACCTGCTCCTCGCTCTCGGCCGAGCAGGGACCCGCCATGACGATCACCTCGTCACCGCCGATCCGCACGTCGCCGACCGTCACCACCGTGCCTTCGGGGCGGAAGGCGCGGCTGGCCAGCTTGTAGGGCTCGGTCACGCGCAGCACCTCGCTCACGCCCTCCAGCATCTCGAGCAGCCGCGGGTCCAGCTGGCGATCGTCGCCCACGGCGCCCAGTACCGTGCGGCTGACGCCCGTGGACCGGTGCACGTCCATCCCGAGGCCGACGAGGTGCGCCACGACCTTCTCGATCTGCTCCTCGCTCGCCCGCTCCTGCATTACGACGACCATGCTCGTTACCTCCACCCTCTCGCTCCCGCGGACCCCGACCCGCCCGGGTCTTCGCCGCTCACCGCGTTCCGTGTCCGTCGCCATCCCGTCCGTGCCGCTGCATCGATTCACGCTCGAGTCGCCGCGCCTCGTCGATGATGCGCTCGAACAGCCGCGTGAGCGCCTCTCCGCCGAGCGGGCCGCCGATGGCCGCGCTGTGGGTCCGGACGTGGTTCAGGACGTCCGCCTCGCGATTGGGCTGGTAGATCTCGAGACCCAGCTGCTGCTTGATCTCGCCGATCCGCAGGGCGCACGCGGCGCGCTCGTTCAGCAGCTCCACCAGCCGTTCGTCGAGCGCGTCGATGCGCTGCCGCAGTTCGTCGATGCCGCTCACCGCCCCGCGCTTTCCGCCCGGCTGGCCGCCGCCGGGCTCACGCCTTTCAACCATCGCACGTACTGCTCGACCGCCGGCACGAGCGCGGCGCTGTCGCCGGCCTCGGCCATCACCTGCACCAGTCCGCTCCCGACGACGGCGGCGTCGGCGACACGCCCAATCTGCTGCACGTGGTCCGGATGCGAGATGCCGAACCCGAGCGCCAGCGGAAGCGAGGTCTCCCGGCGGATGCGCGCCGCCAGCTCCCCGGCGCCAGCCGCGACGCGGTCGCGGGTGCCGGTCACGCCGAGCCGCGAGATGCCGTACAGGAACCCGCGGCCCAGCGCCGCGGCCCGCCGGATCCGCTCCGTCGTCGTCGTCGGGCTCAGCAGGAAAATTGTATCAACCCCACGGGCGTCGAGCAGCGCATGCGCCTCGGCGGCTTCCTCGACGGGAAGGTCCAGGAACAGCACGCCGTCCACGCCGGCCCGGGCGGCGCGGTCGGCGAACCGCTCGAATCCCAGGCGAGCGATCGGGTTCGCATAGGTGAAGAGCACCAGCGGCGTCTCCAGCTCCGCCCGGAGGCCGGCGACGAGGTCCAGTACGCCGCCGAGCGTGGCGCCGGCCCGAAGGGCCCGCTCGGTCGCCCGCTGGATCACGGGACCGTCGGCGAGCGGATCGGAGAACGGCACGCCCACCTCGATCACGTCGGCGCCGGCACGTGCCAGCCCCAGGAGCACCTCGCGCGTCCGCGCGAGCGACGGATCGCCGGCCGTGACGTAGGTCACCAGCCCGGTGCGATTCTCGCGCCGTAGCCGGTCGAACGCGGAGGTGATGCGCGACACTCGGGTGCTGCTCCTTTCCGGCCCAGCCGTCTATCGAGGGCCGAGGCGTGCTTCCACCGTGGCCAGATCCTTGTCGCCGCGCCCCGACAGGTTCAGGAGCACCACGGCCTCGGGGCCGAGGGCGCGGGCCAGCGGCAGCCCGTGCGCGACCGCGTGCGCCGACTCGAGGGCCGGCAGGATCCCCTCCAGCCGCGAGAGCGTCTGGAACGCTTCCAGCGCCTGTCGGTCGGTGGCGTACCCGGTACTCGGTACGCCCCTGCTGCTGCAGCCACGCGTGCTCCGGCCCGATCGCGGCATAGTCGAGGCCCGCCGAGATCGAGTGCGTGGGCTCGATGTTCCCGTCCTGGTCCTGGAGCACCCAGGTCCGCGTGCCCTGCAGGATGCCAACCGCGCCGCCGGCGAACCGGGCGGCATGACGGCCAGGCACGATGCCGTCGCCGCCCGCCTCGACGCCGACGAGCCGCACGCCGCCGTCCCCGATGAACGCGTCGAAGATCCCCATCGCGTTGCTGCCGCCGCCCACGGACGCGACAATGGCGTCCGGCAGGCGGCCGGCCTGCTCGAGGATCTGCACGCGCGCCTCGCGGCCGATGACGGCCTGGAACTCGCGGACCATGAGTGGATACGGATGCGGGCCGAGCACGCTGCCCAGCAGGTAGTAGGTGTCGGTGACGCTGGCCACCCAATCGCGCATCGCCTCGTTGATCGCGTCCTTCAGCGTGCGGCTGCCGGCATCGACCTGCCGCACCTCGGCGCCGAGCAGCCGCATCCGCAGCACGTTCGGCGCCTGGCGCGCCATGTCCTCGGCGCCCATGTAGACGACGCAGTCCAGACCGAGCAGCGCGCAGGAGGTCGCGGTGGCGACGCCGTGCTGGCCGGCGCCGGTCTCCGCCACGATGCGGCGTTTGCCCATGCGGCTGGCCAGCAGCGCCTGCCCGAGGGCGTTGTTGATCTTGTGCGCGCCGGTGTGCGTGAGGTCCTCGCGCTTCAGGAAGATCCGCGCGCCGCCCGCCTCGGCCGACAGCCGGCGCGCCTCGTACAGCGGCGTCGGGCGTCCGACGTAGTGGGTCAGCAGCGACTCGAACTCCGCGACGAACGAGGGGTCCCGCCGCGCCTCGAAGTACGCCCGCTCGAGCTCCTCCACGGGAGCGACCAGGGTTTCGGGGACGAAGCGGCCGCCGAACGGGCCGTAGTAGCCCCGCGCGTCGGGGTCGCGCCTGCCGAATGTCATCTGCGTGCCTGCCGGTTCGACTGCCACCTCGTCATGCCTCCACGCGCGCGAGCGCGTCGAAGAGCGCCCTGAGCTTCACCGCGTCCTTCACCCCAGGCGCCGACTCGACGCCGGACGAGACGTCGATGCCGGCCGGCCTGACGCGTACCACCGCCTCGGCCACATTGGCCGGGTGCAGCCCGCCGGCGAGAATCACCTCGCGTTGTCGCGCGATGACGGCCGCGCGGTCCCAGGCGATCGTGCGCCCGGTGCCGCCCCGCCGCTGCGGATCGTGGGCGTCGAGCAGGAGCCGCACGCCGGACCAGCCTGACAGATCGGGGTCTGCCTCGCGGTCGCGGAGCGCAATCGCCTTGATGACGCGACGTCGCGCGCCGAGCGCCTGCGCCAGGGCCGGCGGTTCGTCGCCGTGCAGCTGCACGACGGTCAACCCGATGACCTCCGCCATCCGGTCGATCTCGTCGCGCCCGGCGTTGACGAACACGCCCACCCGGTCCACGGCCGGGGGCAGCAGCGCGGCGATCTCGCGGGCGGTCGCGGGGTCGACGGCCCGCCGGCTGCCCGCCCACAGCACGAAGCCGATGGCCGCCGCGCCGAGCTCCACCGCCAGCCGGGCGTCCTCGGCTCGCGTGATGCCGCAGATCTTGACCATCACGCCGAGACCCGTCCCTTCGTCAGCGCCGCCAGGGCGGCCCCCGGATCGGGCGTGGTCATCAGGTGCTCGCCGACCAGAAACCCGCGGTACCCCATCCGTCCGAGGCGGTCCAGATCGTGCCGGTGCCGGAGACCGCTCTCGGCGACCGCCACGACATGGGGCGGAATGCGAGGGGCCAGCCGCACCGACAGTTCCAGGTCCACGTCGAGCGTCCGCAGGTTGCGATGGTTCACACCGATCAGATCCGCGCCGGCCTCGAGCGCGCGGTCGAGCTCGCCGTCCTCGTGAACCTCCACCAGCGCGTCCAGGCCCAGAGCCGCGGCGTGGCGTGCGAGCCGCACCAGGGTCGGCTGATCGAGCGCCGCCACGATGAGCAGCACCGCGTCGGCGCCAGCGGCACGGGCCTCGAGCAGCTGGTACTCGTCCACGACGAAGTCCTTCCGGAGGATCGGCAGCGCCACCGCCGCGCGCACGGCCTCCAGATGGGCCAGCGCGCCGTCGAAGAACGACGGCTCGGTCAACACCGAGATGGCCGCGGCCCCGCCCGACGCATACGACCCGGCAATGGCGGCCGGGTCGTACTCCGCGCGCAGCAGGCCGCGGGAGGGCGACCGGCGCTTGCACTCCGCAATCACGTTCGGCGCCCTTCCGGCGAGCGCGCGACGGAACCCGCGCACGGGCGGCGCCTCCATCGCGCGCGCCTCGATCGCCGCAGGCGGCTGGAGTCGGGCGGCATCGGAGACACGGCGGCGCGTGGCCGCCACGATCGTGTCGAGCAGGTCGGGCGCGTCGGTGGTCATGCCTGCCCCGCCGGCGCGTCGGCCGTCGTGACGGCCACCAGACGCGCGAGCACGTCCCGCGCCCCGCCGCTGTCGAGCGCGGCCCCGGCCTGCGCGATGCCCTCGCGGACCGTCGCCACGCGGCCCGCAACGAACAGCCCGGCGCCGGCGTTGAGCATCACCACGTCCCGCACGGGTCCCGTCTCGCCGTCGAGCAGGCGGGCGATCGCGGCGGCGTTGTCCGCGGCGGCGCCGCCGGCCAGCGCCGCCAGCCCGGCCTTCCGAACGCCGAAGTCCCCGGGGTGCACGTGGAACGTCCGCACGGTCCCGTCGCAGCCCTCCGACACCTTGGTGTACCCGGTGGTGGAGATCTCGTCCAGGCCGTCGGCACCGTGCACGACCCACACGCGCTCGGCGCCGAGCAGCAGCAGCGATCGCGCCAGCAGCTCCGTCAGCTCCGGGCGCGGCACGCCGACGATCTGGCGCCGCGGCGCCGCCGGGTTGGTGAGCGGTCCGAGCAGGTTGAACGCCGTCCGCAGACCGAGCTCGCGGCGCGTGGCCGCCGCATGCTTCATCGAGGGATGGAACGACGGCGCGAACAGGAAGGCCAGGCCGGCGTCCTGCAGGCTGCGTTCGACCGTCGCCGGCGATGCCGCGACGTGCACGCCGAGGGCCTCCAGCACGTCGGCGCTGCCGCAGCGGCTCGACACGGACCGATTGCCGTGCTTGGCCACCGTGACGCCGCACGCGGCCATGACGATGGCCGCGGCGGACGAGATGTTGACGGTGCCGGACCGATCGCCGCCCGTGCCACACGTGTCGAACGCCTCCGGAAAATCGCGCGACAGCTTCACCGCATGGGCGCGCATGGCCCGGGCGAGGCCGACGATCTCGTCGGCGCGCTCGCCCTTCATCGCGAGGCCGATCAGCAGCGCCGCCAGCTGCGCGGGCGGCGCCTGGCCGTTCATGACCACGTCCATGGCCGCGGCCGCCTCGTCCGTCGTCAGGTCCTCGTGGCGCGACAGCTTCAGCAGGAGGCCGGGGAACAGCGCGTCGGTCATCGGTCCTGCCTCCCGCCGGCAACGTCGAGGAAGTTGCGGAGCATGCGGCGGCCGTCGCCCGTGAGCACGGACTCGGGGTGGAACTGCACGCCGTGCAGCGGCCACTCGCGATGCCGCAGCCCCATCACGATCCCGTCTCCCTTCGTGCGTGCCGACACGACGAGATCGTCCGGCAGGTCGTCGGCCGCGACCACGAGCGAGTGGTAGCGCGACGCCTCGAGCGGGCTGGCCAGGCCGGCGAACACGCCGCGGCCGTCGTGCTCGATGAGCGAGGTCTTCCCGTGCACCGGCACGGGGGCCCGGACCACGCGCCCGCCGCACACGAGGCCAATCGCCTGGTGGCCGAGGCACACGCCGAGGACGGGCACCGTCGGGCCGAACCGGCGGATCACCGCGGTGGTCAGGCCCGCGTCCTCCGGCCGCCCGGGACCCGGCGAGATCACGATGTGCGTCGGCGCCAGGGCGGCAATCTCGTCCAGGGTGACCTGGTCGTTCCGGCGCACCTGGATGGCCGCGCCCAGCTCGCCCAGGTACTGGACGAGGTTGTAGGTGAACGAGTCGTAGTTATCCAGGACGAAGATCATTTCAATCGTCAACCGTCAATCATCAATCGTCAATTCAAAAGCCCTGCTGCGCCAGCTCCAGGGCGCGCACCACGGCGCGGGCCTTGTCGCGGGTTTCCTCGTACTCCGCCGCGGGGTTGGAGTCGGCGACGATGCCGGCGCCCGCCTGGAGGTACGCCTTGCCTCCCGTCATGACGACCGTGCGAATGGTGATGCAGAAGTCCAGGTTGCCGGCAAAGTCGAGATAGCCCACGGCGCCCGCGTAGATCCCGCGGCGGGTCGGCTCGAGCTCGGCGATGATCTGCATCGCGCGCACCTTCGGGGCGCCCGACACGGTGCCCGCCGGAAAGCACGAGGCGAGGGCGTCGAGGCGATCCGTGTCGCCTGCGAGCTGGCCCTCGACGACCGAGACGAGGTGCATGACGTGCGAGTAGCGCTCGAGCGTCATGAAGGTCGGCACCCGGACGGACCCGGTACTCGGCCACGCGGCCGACGTCGTTCCGCCCGAGGTCCACGAGCATGACGTGCTCGGCACGTTCCTTCTCGTTCCGCTTCAGCTCCTCGGCCAGACGCTGGTCCTCCTCGGTGGTGCGGCCGCGGGGCCGCGTGCCGGCGATCGGGTGCGTCTCGATATGCCGGCCCTCCACCCGGACGAGCATCTCGGGCGACGATCCCACGACGGCGAGGCCGCCAATCCGCATGAAGTACATGTACGGCGACGGGTTCACGTGGCGGAGCGCCCGGTAGACCGTGAACGGGTCGGCGGTGACATCCGCCTCGAACCGCTGCGAGAGGACGACCTGATAGATGTCGCCGGCGGCGATGTGCTCCTTGGCGGTGCGGACGTTGTCCTCGAAGGCCTGCTTGGTCATGTTCGCGCGCAGGACGACGGGCGCGCCGGTGCCGGCGCGCGCGGCCGAGAGGCTCCGCTCGAGCTCAGCCTCCAGGAACTGGATGCGGGCGCAAGCGAACTGGTACAGCGCCTCGAGGTCGTCGTCTGCGGTGATGCGCGCGTTGGCGATGAGCAGCAGGCGGTGCTGGGCGTGGTCGAACGCCAGCACGGTGTCGAAGAGCATGAACACCGCCAGGTCCGCCGCCGCGGCCGGCCCCTCGAGCGGACGGTCCCCGGTCGGGACCGGTTCGAACCAGCGCGCCGCATCGTAGGCGATGTAGCCGACCGCTCCGCCCGTGAAGCGCGGCAGGTCCGGCACGTAGGGCGCGCGGAAGTCGGCCATCAGCCGGCGCACGGTCGGCATGAAGCCCTCGGTGGCGTGCTCGGTCTGGCCGGCCCGCTCGATGACGGTGCCGTCCTCGCGCGATCGCACGACGAGGAGCGGGTCCTTGCCGAGGAACGAGTAGCGCCCGACGTGCTCGCCACCCTCGACGCTCTCGAGCAGGAAGGCATAGTCGGAGTGCTCGGCAATCTTCAGGAAGGCGGAGACCGGCGTCAGCAGGTCGGCGATGATCTCCTTGCACACGGGCACGAAGGTGCCCCGCGTGGCCAGCTCCTTGAACTCGTCGAACGAGGTCAGCTTCATGGCAGTGACGAGGAGGGCGCGGCGGCGTGCGGCGCCGCGAACGCCCGGAGGCGGGACTCGGCGGCCGCGCGCATCAGCGCGCCGTCGGCCTGACGACCGGTCCAGTAAGTGAACTGCGCCCGCGCCTGGGCGACGAGCATGTCCAGACCGCCGACGGTCTCGAGGCCGGCCAGCCGCGCCTCGCGCAGGAGCCGCGTCTCCTGCGGGTTGTACACGAGGTCGTACACGAGCCGCCCGTCGAAGCGCGCCCCGGGCCAGGGCGTCGCCTCGACGTCGGGAAACATGCCGGCCGGCGTGGCGTTCACGAGGACGTCCCAGCTGCCGGGCCCGGGCGGCATCGGCGCGGCGGCGACCCCCGTCGCGGCTGCGACCTCACCGGAGGCGGCGTCCCGGCGCGCGTGCACCGTCACCTGGGCGCCGGCGTCGGCCAGCGCGAGCGCCGCCGCGCGCGCCGCGCCGCCTGCGCCCAGCACCGCGGCGCGCAGGCCCTGCAGCTCGAGTCGCGCGGCAAGCGGCGACAGGACGCCGGCGACATCCGTGTTGGTCCCGACCCAGCCGCCGGCATCCCGGCGCACGGTGTTGACCGCGCCGGCCCGGCGGGCGAGGTCGTCGGCCGCCACGAGCGGCAGCAGGTCCACCTTGAACGGAATGGTCACGCTGGCCCCCCGGATCCCGACCGCGTCGGCAAATGCCAGGAAGTCGCCCGCGCTCTCGGCGTCGAGCGGCACGTAGACGGCGTCGAGCCCCGAGGCGGCAAACGCCGCGTTGTGCATGGCGGGCGAGACGGAATGCATGGACGGCCGCGCGACCACGCCGTAGACGGCCGGATGCGCGGACAGCGTACCGAACCGGAACTCGTCGCGCAGGCGCGCCGCGGGGATCTGACCCGGCGCCCACGCCTCGCCCGCGTACGTCCACGCGGATCCGAAAAGGTCGGGGAGCAGGCGCGTCACCATGCCGGACGCGCCCATCGCCAGCAGCACCTGACGCCGCCGGCCGGCGGCCAGCGTGCGCAGCGGCAGGACGTCGGTGAGCCGCCGCGCCGTGACCGCGATCTTCACCACTTCGGCGCCGGTCGCCAGCATCGCGCGATGCCTGGCCCCGAGGTCCGCCGGCACGCCGCCGAAGTCGTGCGCCGACACGAGCAGGCGCTCGCCGCGGGCCGCCGCCACCCAGGGGGCCGCCGCCCACGCGGCGTGCTCCACGTCCACCAGCTCCGCGCCGGCCTGCCAGGCCTCGTGCAGGATGGCCAGGCGGTCGGCTTCGCTGCCGCGGAAGGCGCCGCCCTCGAACACCGCGCGGCAGGTGGCAATCACCGGACCGGTCCGGCCCGCGAGAGCTCCCCGGGCGTCGGGATGGTCGAGCGCATCGAGGCGCAGTTCGACCATGTCGGCGCTCCGGGCGGCGCGATCGCGCGCCTCACGCAGGGCCGGCAGGCTGGCCGCGCCCACAGTGGTGCAGATCTGGGCCATAAAACTGAAAAAGCCTCGTTCACCGGTGGGGTGAAGAGGCTTGGTCGTTCAACGCGCTGATGGTCGGCGGTCGGCGCTAGGCCTCTCCACGGGGGATGCCGTCGAACCACCACCAGCCCCGGTACGCACCCGTCGCGCGGCTGCCCGTGTGCGCGACGAACTGGAACGCCGGGGAGGTGTGCATGGATCCTGAAGGCGAACGGTACCAGACGGGAATCCGCGCTGTCAATTATTCGCGCGATACCCTGCTCCGGCCCGCCCATCCGGCCGAGAAGTTCAGTATAATCGCCGGGAGGGCCCGACCGGCCCCCTCTTCCGAACGTCCAACGGTACGGGCTGGCTGCACGATGTCCTTGCGCCGCGCGCTTGTTGCGCTTCTTTTCGCCGTTCTCGCCATCTGGCCGCTGCACGCGGTCGAGCCGTTCATGTCGCTCCGGGACGTCACGCCCGGAATGGAAGGCGTCGGACGCACGGTCTTCGAAGGCACGCGCGTCGAGTCCTTCACGGCACGCATTCTCGGCGTGCTCCACAACGTGATGGGGCCGAACCGCAGCCTCATCCTGGCCCGCCTCGAGGGCGGCCCGCTCGCGAAGACCGGCGTCATTGCCGGCATGAGCGGCAGTCCCGTCTACGTGAATGGCCGCCTGATCGGCGCCGTGTCGTACTCGCTCGGTGAGTTCTCGCGCGAGCCGATTGCCGGCATCACGCCCATCGAGGAGATGATCGACGCGACCGCCGGGCCGGCGCGCCGTCCGGCCACTGCGTCGGCGCGTCTCGACCTGCCGGTCACCACCGCCTCGCTCACCGCCGTCCTGCAGCGCGTGTTCGCGCGCACGGCGCCGTTTGCCCGCTCGCCGTACGACGTGCGGTTCACCGGCGCGGGCCTCGCCCAGCCCTCGTCGGGCCCCGAGCTGGGGGCGCTGCTCCGCCCGATCGCCACGCCGCTCGTGATGGGCGGTTTCGCGGGCGACACCGCATCGACCATGGCCGACGCGTTCGTGGCGAGCGGGTTCACGCCTGTGGCGGGCGGCCCTCCGGCCGGCGCCGACACCCCGGCCGACGGGCTGGGCCTGCATCCCGGCGACGCGATTGGCGTCGGGCTGGTCGAGGGCGATCTCGCGCTCGGCGCCACCGGCACGGTCACCGACGTGATCGACGACCGCGTGTATGCCTTCGGGCACCCGTTCTACAACCTGGGCCCGACGACGTTCCCGATGACGCAGGCGTTCGTGCACACCGTGCTCCCGAGCCTGCAGTCCTCCACGAAGCTCGCCACCCTCGGCCGTGTCGTCGGGACGGTGCAGCAGGACCGCGCGACCGCGATTGCCGGGTCGCTCGGACCGGCCCCGTCCATGCTGCCAATCCACCTGGCGCTCGAGACCGACCGCGGACCCCGACGGGAGTTCCGTTTCAGCGTCGTGCGCGACCAGTTGTTCACGCCCTTGCTGACGTACCTGACCGTGGTGAACACGCTGAAATCGTACGAGCGGGAGTACGGCGCGTCGAGCTTCGTCGTCAAGGGCCGCGCGCTCGTGGCCAGGCACGACGAGATCGCCTTCGAGGACCTGTTCACGGGCGACTCGCCCTCGATTGGCGCGGCGAGCTACATCGCGGGGCCGATCGCGTTCCTGCTGACGAACGACTACGAGCCCGTGCAGATCGACGGCCTCGACCTCACGATCGTCTCGTCCGAGGTGCCGCGGACCGCCGAGCTCGAGCGGGTCTGGCTCGACGCCCCGTCCGTCCGGCCCGGGCAGACCGTTCCGCTGAAGCTCACGGTGCGCACCTATCGCGGCGACGAGGTGACGCAGACCGTTCCCGTCCACGTGCCGGTCAATGCGTCCGGATCGCTGACCGTGCTCGTCGCCGACGGCGCCAGCCTCACGCAGTGGGAGCAGCGCGAGGCGCGGCAGCCCGCGCAGGCGCAGGGCGTCGCGCAGATGGTGCGCGCGTTCAATCGCGCCAGGAAGAACAACCGCCTCTACGTCCGTCTCGTCGGGTCCGATGCCGGTGCCGTGGTGGGCGGCGAGTCGCTGGGCGCCCTGCCGGCGTCCGTGCTCGCCGTGCTCGACGGCGAGCGCAACGGCGGCGGCGTCACGCCGCTTCACACCGCGACCCTCGGCGAATGGGACATCCCGACCGACTATGCTGTCAGTGGTGCACGCGCCCTGACGCTGTCGCTCGATCAGAACTGAGCCGAGCCGCGCCACGCCGCGCGCCGATGCCTGCCCCCATGTCCAGACTGCCCGTCCGCCTCGTGCTCGCCGTCTGCTTCGCGATCGTCGCCGCCGGCATGGCCGGCGCCGCCGGCGCCCGGTTCTGGGAAGTGGCCACGCTCGCCGACTTCCTGAAAGGCGACGCCACGAACCTGTCCGTCGATCTGCACGGCCGGCTCGTGCTGGGCCCGTCGCTCGATCCGATAGCCGACCCCGACTCGCCCGTGCTCTGGACGGGGCTGCGCGCGCCCGACGGCTCGTTGTATCTCGGATCGGGCAACGACGGGCGCGTCCTGAAGATCGACGCCAGCGGCAAGAGCCGCGTCTTCTACGATGCGCCGGAGCTCGAGGTCCACGCCCTCGCGCTGGCGCCGGGCGGCGGACTCTACGTCGCGACCTCGCCCGATGGCCGCGTCTACAAGGTGGACGCCGCCGGCAAGGGGAGCGAGTTCTTCGATCCCGACGACAAGTACATCTGGGCGCTGGAGGTCGCGCCGGACGGCGCCGTCTACGTGGCGACCGGCGACAAGGGGCTCATCTACCGCGTGGGGGCGGACGGCAAGGGCACGGTCTTCTACAACACCAAAGCCACTCATGTGCGCAGCCTGCTGCTGACCCCCTCGGGCGACCTGCTGGCCGGCACCGAATCGCCGGGCCGCGTCTTCCGGATCGGCAGCGGCGGCGCCGGGTTCCTGGTGCTCGACTCGGGCCTGCAGGAGGTGAGCGCGCTCCGGCCCGGCAAAGACGGCGACGTCTACGCCGCGGCCCTGAGCGGCAAGGGCGACGAGCACCCGTCCAGCGAGACGGTGGTCGAGCCCAGAGGGTCCACGCCCGTCGCGACGGTCTCGACCGAGATCACGGCCATGGCCATCGCCGACATCGGCGTGCCGCCGGCGGGGCCGGGCGGCAAGCCGCGCGAGTCGGGCAAGACCTCGGGCCGTGGCGCCGTGTTCAGGATCCAGGCCGACGGCGTGTGGGACCAGCTGTGGACCTCGGCGGAGGACACGCCCTACGACGTGGCGCTCGACGCGGCCGGCGGTCTGCTCGTGGCCACCGGCAGCAAGGGCAAGATCTACCGCGTCTTCGGTGAGCCGGCGGAGACCACTCTGCTCGTCCGCGCGCCCGTGCAGCAGGTCACCACCCTGATCCCGGACGGCCGCGGCAGCCTGCTGCTCGCCACCGCCAATCCCGGCAAGCTGTTCCACCTCTCCTCCACTCCGGCGACGAGCGGCTCCTACGAGTCGGACATCCAGGACGCCGAGACCATCGCGACCTGGGGCGCCATCAGCTGGCGCGGCACGGTGCCGAGCGACGGCGACGTGCGGCTGTTCACGCGATCGGGCAACACCGCCGAACCGGACGAGACCTGGAGCGCGTGGTCGAACGCGTACCGCAGGCGCGAGGGGGAACAGATCGCCAGCCCCAAGGCGCGCTACGTCCAGTGGAAGCTCGAGATGAGCGCGGGCAAGTCCGCCAGCCCCATCGTCACGTCGGTCACGCTCGCGTACCAGCAGCGCAACCTGCGGCCGGAGATCACGTCGATCAGCATCCACCCGCCCGGCGTCGTCTTCCAGCGGCCGTTCTCGACGGGCGAGGCGGAGATCGCCGGCTACGACGGCAACCCGGTGACGCACGCGCCCGGTTCGTCGGGACCCGGCTCGCCGATCCTCGGGCGGCGCGGGTACCAGAAGGGGCTGCAGACCTTCATCTGGAAGGCCTCCGACGACAACGACGACGAGCTGAGCTACGACGTGATGTACCGCCGGGAGGGCGAGACCACCTGGAAGGCGCTGAAGCGCAACCTCTCGGATCCGCTGGTCGTCTGGGATACGACATCGGTCCCGAACGGCACCTACATCATCAAGGTCGTGGCCTCCGATGCGCCGGCGAACCCGCCGGGATCGGCCCTGGTGGCCGAGCGCGAGAGCGACACGTTCGACATCGACAACGCGCCGCCGGCCATCACCGTCGAGTCCGTGAGCCAGGAGGGCGGCCGGACCACGGTGCGTTTTGCGGTCAGCGACGCGGACTCGCCGGTGCAGCGCGTCGAGTACCTCGCTCGACGCGGACCGCTGGCGCTCGATCTTCCCGAAGGACGGCATTGCGGACTCGCGAACCGAGGAGTTCGTGCTGGTGCTGGATCAGGACATCGCCGACAAGGCCATCATCCTGCGGGCGTTCGATGCACTGAACAACGTGGCGACCGCGCGGGCGGAGCCCGCGACCGCCGGCCGGTGAGACTCAGGCGGTGGTCGGCGCGTAGGTGAGCGTCGCCTGGTGGGTCGGCGCCGGCTGGTTCGAGCGCGTGACGCCGCGGGCGCGCGGCACCGCTGGTGCGGGCGCGGCCGGCTTGCCGCCGCGGACACGCGTCTGCGCGAGCAGCCACACCATGTTCACCGCCACCGGGGCGCCGCCGGAACGCGCGGGCTCGAAGCGGGTCTGCGACGCCGCGTCGAGCAGCTCGCCGAGCACTCCCGGCCCCACCGGCGCCCGCCCGCCGTCCTGGAGCAGGAGCTCGAGGCTGCGGATCCGCCCTTCACGCGTGACCACCGCTGACAGCGCGAACACCGCGTCTTCGCGATCCACGACCGGCGCATCCATGATGCCGTCCACGTAGGCGCGCGGCAGCAGCATCCGGCCATCGGGCGCGATCGGGTTCCTGTTCGAGCCCGGGTCGGCCATGGCCCCGAGCAGGGCCGCCATCGACGCCGGCTGCTCGCGCAGCGTCTGGCGCATCAGCCCGAGCGCCGCGGCCGCACAGAGCAGCGTCGCCACACTCGCCCCGACGAGCGGCCACACGAGCCGCATGTCCGCGAACATCACCCGGAGGACGGCGCGGGTCGTCGGCGGCGGGCCGCCGACCATGCGGGCCAGCACGCGGCGGCGGAGCGTGTCGGCCTCGCTCGCGGCGTGCACCACCACACCGGCGCGCAGCCCGGCACCCAGCGCCTGCAGCCGCGCCCCTTCGGCCGCGCACGACGGGCACGCCCTGAGATGTGCCTGGACCGCGACCTGGCTGTCCATCGTCAGCTCGCCGTCGTGGAACGCCTCGAGCGAGCGCCGCGTCGAGCGACAGCTCCAGGACGTCATGCCGTCGCCTCCTGCAGCACGGAGCGCAGCGCGCGCCGCGCGCGCGTGAGGCGGGACTTCACCGTGCCGAGCGTCACCCCCAGGGAGTAGGCGATCTCGTCGTAGCTCAGCCCGTCGAGCTCCCGCAGCACGAGGACCGTGCGCTGGTCGAAGGGGAGCGCGTCGAGGGCACGCCACAGCCGATCGGCCAGCTCCTTCCGCGCGAAGACCTGATCCGGGCCGCCTTGCCGGGCCGCGAAATCGCCATGCGTCTCCACGTGCTGGTCGAGCGAGACCTGGTTGGCACGGTGCCGCCGCCGCCACCAGCGCTGGCGGTTCCTCGCCTGGTTGACGACAATGCGGTAGATCCACGTGCGGAGCTGTGACTGGCCCCGGAACTGCGGGAGGGTGCGGAACACGCGGAGGAACACGTCCTGCGAGAGGTCCATGGCCTCGTCGCGGTCGCCGAGCAGATGATAGGCGAGCTGGAAGACCAGTCGCTGGTGCTCGTCGACCAGCGCCGCGCAGGCGGCCTCGTCGCCCTCGGCACAACGCGCCACGAGGGACGCCTCGCGACTTTCGAGGTCTTCCCAGGCCGCCTCGCGCGCCGACTGGACGACAAGATCTTCGGCCACTGATGCTGCTCCGACTATAGCAAGGCCGGGCAACGCCTGCCAGTTGTCCCCGCTTTCCCCATTGGACACCGGTTTTCGCGAGAAGTTTCCCATGCTGGCGTTCCGCCGCCCGGGTGGCCGGATGACGTGAGCCGTGCGGGCCATGCAGCCTCTCGGACTGGTAGGATTACCGGCGTGAAGCGCGCGTTCGTGGCCCTGGTCGTCCTCGCGGTCGGCGCCGCAGCTGCCGTGGCCTGGACTGCCGCCGCACGGGACCGTGAGTACCAGCGACTGGTGGCGGCCGGCGACGCGGCGCTCGCCGCGGACCAGACCGGGGCTGCCGTCGAGGCGTTCAGCGGCGCCCTCGCCCTCAATCCAGGCGCCATGCTGGGGTACCTCAAGCGCGGCGAAACCTACCGTCGCGCCGGCGACCTGAAATCGGCCTTGCGCGACCTGCGGCAGGCCGTTGCGCTCGACCCGGGCTCGACCCATGCCCTCGAGCAGCTTGGCGACGTGCAGAGCGCGCTCGGGTTCGACGGTCGGGCGGCCGTGCGCTACGAGGCCTATGTCGCGCTCGACGATCGCGCCCCGCCGGTCCTGTACAAGCTCGCCCTCGCGCAGTACCGCCTCGGCCGGCCGACTGCCGCGGTTGCGCTGCTCCGGCGGGCGATCCGGCTCGACGATCGGTTCGCCGAAGCGCACTACCTGCTGGGCCTGTGTCTCGAAGCCGGCAGCGATACGCGCGGGGCCATCGCCGAGCTCGAGCGCGCCTCCGCCCTCAAGCCCGCCCTGATACCCGCCAGGGACGCCCTCGCCCGGGTGTATCGTGCGGCAGGACGTCGGAATGCCGCGCTCGATCAGCTCGAGGCCCTGGTGGCGCTCGACCAGGACCGGCCGGCCCGCCAGCTCGCGCTGGCTCTGGCATATGCCGATGCCGGCCGCACCGATTTGGCCGTAACGAGCTTGCGCCGCACGGCCGAGCGGTTTCCCGACCACCTGGCCGTATACACAGCCCTCGGCGAAGTGTGGCTCCGCGTCGCCGAGACCGGAAACGACCGCGTCGCCCTCGAAAAGGCCGTCGAGGCGCTGCGAACTGCCGTGGTCCGGGGCGGAACCACCAGCCATGAGCTGGCGCTCTACGGCCGCGGACTGCTGCTGAAGGGGAACACCGCGGCCGCGCTGCGAAGCCTGAGCGAGGCGGCCTCGACGCTGCCGGTCGAGCCCGAGACGCTCCGGGATCTCGCCCGCGCGGCCGCGGCACAAGGAGAGGTCCGCCAGGCAAGGGACGCCCTGCTCCGATACGCGGCCCTGCTGGCAGGCACGCCCCCGCCCCGCGACGTGGCGCGGCAGATCGGCGACTGGTCGCTGGGCTTGCGCGAGCCGTCCACCGCAGCCGTGTGGCTCGCCCGCGCCGTCGATCCCGCCGCACCCGATCCGGCATTGCTGGCCGAGCTGGCGGAGGCCGAGCTCGCTGCCGGACATCCCGATCGTGCCCGCGACGCGATCGCCCGCGGACTGGCCGCGGCGCCCTCGAACGGCAGGCTGCTGCGGCTGCGGGCGCGTGCGTCCTGAAGACGCGGAGCGCGCAGGTCTCAGCCAGAGGTGCGTGACGGCGCATCCGCGAGTCCGAGTCGGTCCACCAGCTTCGCGAGCCCCTGGCGCGTGAGGCCGAGCTCGGCCGCGGCACGGCGGCGGCACCCGCCAGCCCGTGCAAGCGCCGCCCGCACGAACGAGCGCTCGAACCCGCGCCGTGCCTCGTCCAGCGTAACGCCACCCGTCGGGCAGTCGCGCACGCCGGGCGGCAGCGCCGCCGCCGTGACCATCCCGCGCCGCGGTGCGGCGACCGCCACCGCGGCCAGCACGTTCTGCAGCTCGCGGACGTTCCCCGGCCACGGGTAGCGGGCCAGCGCGCCAAGCAGGTCGGGCGCAAGCGTGGCGCGGCTGCCGACGCGCGCGGCGGCGCGCGCCCAGAAATGCAGGGCGAGCGGGGCCACGTCGTCGGGCCGCTCCCTGAGCGCGGGGATCTCGATCCGGATCACGTCGAGCCGGAAGCGCAGATCCGCCCGGAACCGGCCCGCCTGCACATCTCCGGCGAGCGGGCGATTGGTCGCCGAGACGATTCGCACGTCGACCGGCCGATACCGGGCCTCGCCGAGCCGGCGAATCTCGCCCTCCTGGATGGCCCGCAGCAGCTTGGCCTGCGCGCGCGCCGTCAGCTCCCCCACCTCGTCGAGGAACAGCGTTCCCCCATCGGCCTCCTCGAACAGGCCGGCGTGCTCGGCGATCGCGCCAGTGAACGCGCCCCGGGCGTGGCCGAACAGCTCGGCCTCGACGAGATCGTCGGCCAGTGCCGCGCAATTCAGCGCGCAGAACCGGCGTCTCTGACGCGCGCTCTGCGCGTGAATGGCTCGCGCCACAAGCTCCTTGCCCGCGCCGCTCTCGCCCTCGATCAGCACGTGGAACGGCGCTGAGGCGGCGCGTTCGATCGCCTGCCGGACGCCTGCCAGGCCCTCGCTCGTGCCAATGAGCAGCGCGTCGGCTCCAGCCGGGGGCACGGCGCGCGGCACCCGGGCCAGCAGCACCATCGCGCCAATCGCCGAGGCCGCGGTCCGGCCGAGCGCCACGGCCTGGGCGGTCGGGCGCCCCGCACCCCCCGGCCAGCACGCCACGAGCACGGCCACGATCGAGGGGCCCTGCAGGACCGGCCACGCGGCGTGCCATCCATCCGGCGATGCCTCGGGGCCCAGGCCGGCGGGCGCCGACGAGGCACGGAGTGCAAGCTCGGCAGACGGCTCGCGGCCGGATCGGCCGAGCGGCTCCAGCCGGCCGGCGTCAACGCCGAGCACCGCCACACCCGCCGCGCCGAGCCGATCTGCGAGCACGGCGCTCACCCGCGTCAGCGCGGCTTCGGGTTCCGCGGATTCGCGACATGTCTCCAGGATGGCCACGACGTCGTGCACCATGGGCGTCTCCCCGGCCGGCGGGCGCAACGGCCACGCACCGGGTGCGCCACCCGGCAACAGTGCCCGCGCGCCCGTCCTGGCCACCACCCGACGGACTTCCATTACGAGGGACTCGGTCTGCCCGCCAATCGCGAGCGCCAGCGCCAGCCTGGCCCGCGCGCGCACGAGCCGCGGCTGCCGTGGATGGGCGAGCGCCTGGAGGCCGCACCGCTGCGCCGGCGTGAGCGCGGTGCCGCGGACCACACGCGATTCGCCAATCGTCAGCACGATCTCGCGTAAAGCGGGCGTGCCGGGCGGCAGCGCCAGCCGCCCCAGCTCCTCCTCGGTCGCCTCCGCGTGGCGGTGGTCGCCGAGGGCCGCGTCCACCCGCAGCCTGGCGCAGAGCGCCGTCGCCAGCGCCTCGGCGCCGGCGCTCCGGCCGGCGGCCTCGGCCCGCGCCGCGCGGTGCAGCGCGCCGGCATCATCCGCCAGCGCCAGGGCGGCGCGTGACGCGATGGACAGCCCGCGCACGCACCCGGTCCCGTCGGCACGGGCCCGTGCCTCGGCGAACCGGCCCTGCCAGTACCCGCACTCTGCCAGCAGCGCCCGCGCGAGCGGCGGCGGATCGACGCCGGCGCTCTCGGCCGCGGCCAGCGTGGCGACGAGCAGCCCCTCCGCGCGGGCCAGCAACGCGTCCTCGATCCACGCCTGCGCGAGCACTGGCGCCGCCGGCAGCACCGAGTCGATCGTGGACCGGCGGCAGGCTTCAGCCCAGGCGTCGGCCCACACGCGGCCAGCCTCCTCGAGGCGCCCGCCGCGCACGCACGCACACGCCAGCGCGGCCCAGACGCTGAGCCCCGCTGCTGCCCCGCGGCGCCGCAAGCGGCTGCCCTCGCGCCGCAGCACGCGGCGCGCGGCGGCGGCGCGCCCGCGGCCCTCGATGGCGCCGGTGTGCGCCAGAAGCGCCTCCACCGAGGCCACGGACAATCCGTCGTCGCTCCAGCCGGGCTCCGGCCGCTCATGGACGCTGGGTGGCCGCCGTTCGGTGATTCGTGGAGGCTCACCGCGGGCGCCCTGCCGCGCCGATGGCCGGTCCAGGCATTCGCAGCCGAAGGCTCCACCATTTCGGCGCACGTTCAGGATGATTGACGGATGCGCGCTGTTCGCCCCCATCAGGAGCAGCAACTGCGACAGTTCCTCGCGACTCTCGGGCGACCACGCATCGGTCACGCGCCCGACCAGGAGCGTCCGATCGGCGAGCACTCCGAGCCACGGCTGCGGCGGTTCGCCACCGTATCGCGCGTGTTCCCTCAGCAGCGGCGCCGCAATCGGGACCATGCCGCGGAGACGAGCGGCGCGGGCGAGAATGCGCCAGCTCGTGCGCCAGTCGATCGCCGGCGGAACCAGCACGTGCCACACCCGCGGGCCCACGCCCGACACGTCTTCGAGCCGCCGCAGCAGCGCGGTCAGCAGCGACCGTTCCGCGGGGTCCTGTCTCTCCTGCAGCGGCATGGTCCCCGGTGGCCGCCGTCCGATCGCCCGCGGCTCGCCCAGCACGCTGGCAATCACCCGGGGATCGCCTGGCACGTGCAGCAGGCACACGCGCTCGATGCCGCGCCGATGCAGACACGCGGCAACGCCCGCATCCGGTCGCGGCCGCACCGGATGCGCCCCGCGGTTGCTGCGGTCGATCGCGCTCGCCTCGAACCAGCCGTGCGTGTCCAGCGGACCGTAGTCCAGATATGGCGCGAGCGCCGGGTGGCGGCACGCGGCCAGCACGTCGCCCGCGGCGAGCAGCCCGACGCGACGGTCGTCGGGCACCAGCTCGACGCGAAGCCACGCGGGTGCGCCCGTGGCCAGATCGAGGCAGGTGCCGTCGACCAGCCGCGCGAACCGCCCGGCCACGAGCTGCAGGCCCGAGGACATGCGCGCACTTCGTGCAAGATGCGTCGCGGACCGCGCGCCACCGCCTGTGCCGCAGGCGAACGCGCGTGCAGGTGGCGACGAATGAACGGGTTCCCGACGTCGGTGGCGGGTTGCGGGCGCGTCTGCCGGCGCCCGGATCGCGCAGAAAGTTCGTATAGAATGGCCCGGATATGCTGCGATTTCTCACCGCCGGCGAGTCGCATGGACAAGCGCTCGTCGCGGTTGTGGACGGCATGCCGGCGGGGCTGGCGCTCGACGCCGGCGCGATCACGCCGGCGCTGCGCCGGCGGCAGGGTGGCTACGGCCGCGGGCGTCGTATGGCCATCGAGTCCGACCGCGCACAGATTCTCTCCGGCGTGCGTCGGGGCCGCACGACCGGCGGGCCGATTGCGCTCCTCATCCCGAACAAGGACTGGCAGAACTGGCAGAAGACGATGCACGTCGAGCCGGAGATGCCGGCGGAGGCTTCCGGGGCCAGCCGCGCGCCGGTCACGCGTCCTCGACCGGGCCATGCCGACCTGGCCGGCGCGCTCAAGTACGGCCTGGACGACATCCGCGACGTGCTCGAACGCGCGAGCGCGCGCGAAACCGCGGCCCGCGTGGCGCTCGGCGCGATCGCCCGGCAGCTGCTCGCCCACTTCGGCATCGAGGTGCTGAGCCACGTCACGATGATTGGCGGCATCGGCATCGACGAGCCGCTCGCCATCACGCCGGCGCACATCCGGGCCATTCCCGACGACTCGCCCCTGCACTGCGCCGACCTCGACGTCGAGCGCCGGATGATCGCCGAAATCGATCGGGCGAAGGACGCGGGCGACACGCTCGGCGGCGCGTTCGAGGTCGTCGTCTCCGGCCTGCCGGTCGGCCTCGGCAGCTACGTCCAGTGGGATCGCAAGCTCGACGGGCGCCTCGCACAGGCGGTGATGTCGATCCACGCGATCAAGGCCGTCGGCATCGGCAAGGGGCCGGACGTGGCACGCCTGCCCGGTTCGCGGATCCACGACGAGATCGTGCCGGCCGGCACGTCCCCGTCCGGTCACCCGGCCGTGGGGGTTTCGCGGATCACGAACAACGCCGGCGGCCTCGAGGGCGGCGTGACCAACGGCGAACAGCTGCGCGTGACGGGCTACATGAAGCCCATTGCCACCTTGATGCAGCCGTTGCGATCGATCGATCTCGCCACGCTGGCCGAGTCGCCGGCAGCCATCGAGCGGAGTGACGTCTGCGCGGTGACCGCCGCCGCCGTCGTCGGCGAAGCGATGGTCGCCCTCGTGCTGGCCGACGCCTTCCTCGAGAAGTTCACCGGTGACAACCTCGGTGACATCGAGCGCGCGGTGGCCGCGACGGCCGACGCCGTGCGCGCCCGCTTCACCCCCGGACCCGCCGCCGATCCCGCCCCGACGCGGTCGTGACCTTCCCCCGGCCACGATGCTGCGTCCCATCACGAAATACGGCGATCACGTCCTGCGACAGTCGGCCGCACCGGTCGGCGAGCTGACGCCCGAAATCGCGCAGCTCATCGACGACATGGTGGCCACGATGTACGCGGCCCCCGGCATCGGCCTGGCCGCGCCGCAGGTGGGCGTGCCGCTGCGCCTCTTCGTCGTGGACCTCTCCGTCGGCCACCGCGCCGACGATCTGAAGGTGGTCATCAACCCGCAGTTCGTCGATCGGGAGGGCACGCAGCTCGAGGAGGAGGGGTGTCTGAGCCTGCCCGGCTTCACGGCGACCGTCCTCCGTCCGGCACGGGCCGTCGTCTCCGGCCTCGACCGCAGCGGTACGCCGCTGACGATCGAGGGCCAGGGATTGCTCGCCCGCGCGCTGCAGCACGAGATGGATCACCTCGACGGAACCCTGTTCGTGGACCGGCTGCGCGGCATCAAGCGGGAGCAGATCCTGCGCAGGATTCAGAAGCTGCGGCGGCAGGGCCAATGGTGACGCACGCTCCGCTGCGCATCGGCTTCTTCGGCACCCCCGAGTTCGCCGTCCCCACGCTCGCCGCGCTCGCCGCGTCCCGTCATCGCGTGGTCGGCGTCGTCACGCAGCCGGACCGCCCCCGCGGCCGCGGGCAACATCTGTCGGCCGGTCCCGTCAAGCGGCTGGCCCTGGAGCACGGGCTGCCGGTGCTCCAGCCAGAGAAGATGCGCGATGAGACGTTCCTGGCGGCGTTGCGCGCGTTGGATGCCGACCTCGGCGTCGTTGCCGCGTACGGACGGATTCTGCCCGACGTCATCCTCGCCATCCCGCGGCTCGGCCTCATCAACGTGCACGCGTCCCTGCTCCCCCGCTGGCGAGGCGCGGCGCCCGTGCACCGCGCCATACTGGCGGGCGACACGGAAACCGGCGTCACCATCATGCGCATCGTCCGCGAGCTGGATGCCGGCGCCATGCTCGCCAACTCGCGCCGACCGATCGGGCCGGATGAGACCAGCGCCGAGCTGGAGTCGGCGCTGGCCGTCCTCGGCGCGGGCCTCCTGAGCGCAACGGTCGAGCGGCTCTCCGAGGGTCCGATCCACGAAGAGCCGCAGCCGGATGCCGGCGTCACCTACGCGGACCGCATCACGAAAGACGATGCGCCGATCTTCTGGTGGCGGTCCGCGCGTGAGGTGCACAACCAGGTGCGCGGCCTGCACCCCTGGCCGCTGGCGTCCACGATCGTGGGCGGCCACCGGCTGATCGTGCTGAAGACGGGCGTGTCGGATGGCCCGGCGCCCTCCTCGGCGCTGCCGGGCACGATTCTCGAGGCCGAGGGAGATCGCCTGGTCGTCGCGGCGGGGCACGGAACCGTCCGCCTGCTGGAGCTCCGCCCGGAAGGCCGCCGCACCATGACCGCCCGCGACTTCCTGGCCGGCCATCGGCTGGCGGCCGGCGCGCGCATGGAATGATCAGCCCGGCCCGCCGCGCGGCGTACGAGGCGATGCGGGAGGTCTCCACCCGCCGCAAGGACCTGCCCGATGCGCTGGCCGCCATGCGCGGCCGCGTGCGCGACGAGCGCGACCGCGCGCTCGCCGCCACGGTGGTCATCGGGACCATCCGCTGGCGGAACCGCCTGGACTGGCTGATCGCGCGCGCGGCCAGCCGGGACCTCGGCCGCCTCGACGCCGAGGTGCTGGACGTGATGCGCCTCGGCGCCTTCCAGCTCCTGTTCCTCTCGCGCGTGCCGGCCTCGGCAGTCGTGGACGACCACGTGAGCCTCACGAGACGGACCGGCAAGTCGAGCGCGGCCGGCCTGGTGAATGCCGTGCTCCGGCGGATCAGCCGATCGCGGCCGCGCCTCGACCTGCCCCCCGTGCCCGACCACCCCGACGCCTCGCGGGAGGCGTGGCTGGACGGCCTCAGCATCACGGGATCGCATCCGCGCTGGCTCGTGGAGCGCTGGGTCGATCGGCTCGGCCCGGCGACTGCTGCCGCGTGGGTCGCCTTCGACAACGAGGAGCCCGCCCTGACGCTGCGCGCCAATACGCGCCGCGTGTCGCGCGACGAGCTCGCGGCCGGGCTGGCCCGCGTGGGCGTCGAGACAACGCCGCTGCGATACGCCCCGGACGGCCTGCAGGTGCAGTCGGGCAACCCGCTGCTGACCCCGCTGGCCTCCGACGGCCTGTTCGTCGTGCAGGACGAGGCATCGCAGCTGGTGCCTTTGCTGGCCGCGCACGGGCGGTCCCGGATGCTCGACGCGTGCGCCTCGCCCGGCGGGAAGACCCTGGTGCTCGGCGGGCTGCTCGCGGCGGGCGGACAGCTGGTCGCCGCGGACCGCCGGCCGCGCCGCGTCGACCTCCTGCGCCAGCGGCTCGACCAGGCCGGTGCCTCCTCGGTGCCGGTCGTCCTGATGGACCTCGCCGCCGGCGTCCCGTTCGGACCGATCTTCGATCTCGTGCTCGTGGACGCCCCGTGCACCGGGCTCGGCACGCTGCGCCGCGACGTGGACATCAGGTGGCGCCGCGCGAGAGAGGACGTGGCCGACGCCGCGCGGACGCAGGGACGGCTGATCGACCAGGCCGCCGGAGCGGTCGCGCCCGGCGGCCGGTTGATCTACGCCACCTGCTCCAGCGAGCCGGAGGAGAACGACGACGTGGTCGCCGGGTTCCTGGCCCGGCACCCGGCGTTCGCGCCGGCCGCCAGGGCCGCGCTGGTCGAGGGCGGCGTCCCGGAAATGCTGCTCGATTCGCGCGGGTTCCTGGCCACCCGACCGGACCGCCACGGGCTGGAGATCTTCTTCGCGGCGGCGCTCGATCGCCGGGCCTGACGGCCCGCCGGGCTGTAGTACACTCTCAGGTTGCATGGCATTGACGTCCCGCGTCTGGGGCGCAGGCAAGGTACTCGTGCTGCTGGCCGCCCTCGGCGGCACGTTCCTGCTCTTTGCCTTCCTGGCCGTTCGCTTCACGGTGCGCTCGAGCGAGGTGTCCGTGCCGGACCTGACGGGCCGCACGGTGAACCAGGCCTCCGCCACATTGGAGGAGCTCGGGCTCATGCTGCGGGTGGACGACAACCGGCGCGTGGATCCCAAGGTGCCGTCCGGGCAGATCCTCCAGCAGGACCCGCCGCCGGGCATGCGCGTGCGCCAGCAGCGGTCCGTGCACGTCTGGATCAGCGAGGGTGAAGCAGCGACCATCGTCCCCGCCCTGGTCGGCCAGGGCCAGCGCGCCGCCGAAGTGCGGCTGGCGCAGGACGGTCTCACCGTGTCGGGCGTCGCCGAGATCCGGAGCCACGATTACGCGCCGGATGCCGTCGTCGCGCAGGACCCGGCGCCGGGCACGCACGCCGCCAGCGTCGCCCTGCTGGTCAACCGCGGCGAGCGCGGCGTGAGCTACGTCATGCCCGACCTGATTGGCGTGGACGGCGACCGGGCGGCCGACCTGCTGCGCGGGCGCGGGTTCCGCGTTGCGGTCGTCGGCACGCAGCCCTACCCCGGCGTGCCGTCGGGCATCGTGATTCGGCAGACGCCTGCCGGCGGCTTCCAGGTGGGGCCGGGCGAGGCGATTGCGCTCGAGGTCAGCAAGTGAGCGTGCGGCTTGCGCCGTCGATCCTGTCGGCCGACTTCGCCGCGCTCGGCGACGCCGTCCGCATGATGGAACGCGGCGGAGCCGACCAGATCCACCTCGACGTGATGGACGGGCACTTCGTCCCCAACCTCACGATCGGACCCGCGATCGTGAAGGCGGTCCGGCGGACCACCGACCTGCCGCTGGACGTGCACCTGATGATTGCCGAGCCCGACCGATACCTCGAGGTGTTCGCCGAGGCTGGCGGCAACGTGCTCACCGTGCACGCCGAGGTGCTGCCCCATCTGCACCGCACGCTCCAGGCCATCCGCCAGCTCGGCTGCGGGGCCGGTGTGGCTCTCAACCCGTCCACGCCGCCGGCCGTGCTCGAGGAGGTTGCCGGCCAGTTCGACGTCGCCCTGGTGATGTCGGTGAATCCCGGCTTTGGCGGACAGGCCTTTATCGAGGCGAGCGAGTCTAAGATCGTGCGGGTGCGGGAGTTGCTGGACCGGACCGGCAGCCGCGCGGCCATTGAGGTGGACGGCGGGCTGGACCGGACCAACGTCGCGCGCGTCGTCCGGGCCGGGGCGGACATCGTGGTGGCCGGCGCGGCCATCTTCGCGGTGCTGGACCCCGAGCAGGCGGCACGGGAGTTGCGGGCGCTGGCGGTTGACGCGGCCGCGGGTGTCGGGCGTCCGTGACCGGGCAGCTGAGCGCCAAGACGGTGGTTCGGGTGCGGTACGCCGAAACGGATCAGATGCATGTGGCCTATCACGCGCACTACTTCGTCTGGTTCGAGGTGGGCCGGACGGACCTGCTCCGCCATCTCGGCTGGTCGTATCGCGAAATGGAGCAGGCCGGGTTCCAGTTGCCGGTGATCGAGGCGCACTGTCAGTACCTCCGGCCGGCGCGGTACGATGAGGAGATCGAGATCCGGACGAACGGGCGGCTGGTCTCGGCGGTCCGGGTATCGTTCGAGTACGAGGCGGTGCGTCGCAGCGACGAGGCAGTCACCGCCACGGGGCGGACACTGCACGCCGCCGTCAACGGCGACGGGCGCCCGTGCCGTCTTCCCGAGCGCGTGAGAGACCTTTTCCAATGAAGGCACTCGTGACCGGCGTGGCCGGCTTCATCGGCTCCCATCTGGCCGAGCACCTGCTGGACCGCGGGGCCAGGGTTCGGGGCGTGGACTGCTTCACCGACTACTATCCCCGGGCGATGAAGGAAGCGAACCTCGCCGCGGTGGGGACGCGGGACGGGTTCCAGTTCGCCGAGAGCACGATCCAGGACGCCGATCTCGGCGCGCTGCTCGAGGGCGTCACCCACGTCTTTCACCTGGCCGCCCAGGCGGGCGTGCGCAAGAGCTGGGGACGCGACTTCCGGGTCTACACCGCCAACAACATCGAGGCCACCCAGGTGCTGCTCGAAGCCGTCGTCGGGCAGCCGATCGAGAAGCTGGTGTACGCCTCCAGCTCGTCGGTGTACGGCGACGAGGCGCCGATGCCCATGGACGAGCAGGTGCTGCCGCGGCCGCTGTCGCCGTATGGCGTGACGAAGCTCGCCGCCGAGCAGCTGTGCCATCTGTACGCGGCCAATCACGGCGTGCCGGCGACCGCCGTCCGGTACTTCACGGTCTACGGGCCGCGGCAGCGCCCCGACATGGGCTTCCACCGGTTTCTCCGCGCCGCGATCGACGGCGGACCGATCGTCGTCTTCGGCGACGGCGAGCAGACGCGGGACTTCACCTACGTGAGCGACGCCGTCGCCGCGACGATCCTCGCCGCCGAGAAGGGCGTCCCGGGTCGCGCCTACAACGTCGGCGGCGGATCCCGCGTCTCGGTGAACCAGGTGCTCGACCTGATCGCCGCCATCAGCGGCAAGACGCTGGACGTGCGCCGCGAGGGCACGCAGAAAGGCGACATGCGCGACACCTTCGCGGACACTTCCCTGGCGCGCGCCGATCTCGGCTTCGCGCCAGCCACGTCTCTGGCCGACGGCCTCCACGCCGAGTACCGATGGCTTCTTTCTTCGCGCGTACCTGCATGATGACGCTCTTCCGATCGCACACCCTGGTCCGTGGCCTGTCCGTCCTCGCGATCGTCTTCTCGGCCGCCGCCTGCGGCGGCAAGAAGGACGTGCTGCCGAAGGGAGGCCAGCCCGACAAGTTCCTGTTCGACAAGGGCTCGGCCTCGCTGGGCGACAAGCACTGGCTCACTGCGCGCGAGTACTTCCGGCGCATCATCGACTCGTACCCGCAGAGCACCTATCGCCCTGACGCGAAACTCGGCCTCGCCGATTCGTACCTCGGCGAGAACTCCACCGAGTCGCTGATCCTGGCCGCCAACGAGTACAAGGAATTCCTCACGTTCTACCCGACCAGCCCGCGCGCCGACTACGCGCAGTACCAGCTCGGAATGACGCACTTCGAGCAGATGCGCTCCTCGCAGCGGGACCAGACCGAGACGAAGGCGGCGGTACAGGAGTTCGAGGTCTTCGTGGCCCGGTACCCGCACAGCAGCATGCTGGCGGACGGCAAGGCCCGGCTGCGCGAGGCGCGCGACCGGCTCAGCCAGCACGAGTACCAGGTGGGGGTCTTCTACTACCGCGAGCGCTGGTACCCGGGCGCGATCGACCGGCTGAAGGGCCTGCTGAAGGCTGACCCGGCGTATACGGGCCGCGATGGCGCGTACTTCTATCTCGGCGAGTCGCTCGTGAAGGTGAAGCTGGGCGCCGAGGCGCTGCCCTATTACGAGAAGCTGATCGCGGAATTCCAGGCGAGCGAGTACCTGGAACAGGCCAGGCAGCGGCGCGACGAGCTGGTCGCCCAGCTCGATCTCAAGGCGCCGCCCAAGGGCGCACCTGCCGGCGCGGCTGCCGCCGCGCCCGCCGCCGCGGGTGCCGAGGCGACGCCGGCGAGCACCACCGCCACGCCGGTCGTGCAGGGGCCCGCGCCGAAGTAGCCGCGCCGCCTCAACCCGTGCGCCGGCTGCGCCGCCGCGCTTCCTCGAAATCCGCGACGTCGGCGGGCCCGGGCGCCGCCTGGTAGGTGCGGTAGTAATCCAGCGCCGAGACGAGCGCCGTCAGCAGCACGATCCAGAGCGCGAGCTGCCCGAGCCACAGGAACGGCTGCGCGCCGTTCTGTCCGAGGATCAGGAGCAGGATGGCCGTGACCTGCGACACCATCTTGATCTTGCCGAGCGGCGACGCCCCGAAGCCGGCTCCCCGGGCCGAGGCGAGGCTCCTGAGCCCCGTCACGGCGAGCTCGCGCCCGATGATCACGGCGACGATCCATGCCGGGGCCAGGCCGAGCTGGACGAGGGAGATGAAGGCGGCCGAGGTGAGCAGCTTGTCGGCGATCGGGTCCATCATCCGCCCGAGCGAGGTGACCTGCCCGCGCCGGCGCGCGAGGTAGCCGTCCAGCCAGTCGGTCACCGAGGCGAGCCCGAAGATCGCCGCCGCCACGAGGGGCGTCGGCACGCCGAGGATCGCATGCCCCTCGAACTTCGTGAGCAGCACGACGACCAGCAGCGGAACCAGAAAGATCCGCGTGACGGTCAGCGCGTTCGGCAGGTTCATGGGCGCGTGAGGCAATTGTAACCCACGCGCTCCGGTCGACCTTCTGCGGTCCGCGCTTGCGGTATCATGGTGCGTTTGCCATGAAAGCCATCCTCCTCGCGGGGGGCAAGGGCACGCGTCTGCGGCCCCTGACGCTCCACACGCCGAAGCCCATCGTGCCGATCTTCAACCGGCCGTTCCTGCACTACCAGATCGATTTGCTGCGGCAGGTGCCCGAGATCGACGAGGTCATCCTCAGCCTCAACTACCAGCCGCGGCGCATCGAGGATGTCTTCGGCGACGGGTCCCGGATCGGCATCAAGATCCGGTACGTCGTCGAGCCGTCGCCGCTCGGCACCGGTGGCGCCGTGCGGTACGCGGGCGACTCGCTGACCGACTCGGTCGTGGTCTTCAACGGGGACGTGCTGACGCAGGTGGACCTGCAGGCCGTGCTCCAGCTGCACCGCGAGCGGAAGGCGCGCGCGACGATCGTGCTGACGAGGGTGGACAACCCGTCCGCCTATGGCCTGGTCGAGACCGACCGCGCCGGCAACGTCCGGCGGTTCCTCGAGAAGCCGTCGCCCGACGAGATCACCACGAACTACATCAACGCCGGGATCTACGTGCTCGAGCCCGACACGTTCGACCGCATCCCGCGCGACACGCCGTGGTCGATCGAGCGCAGCTTCTTTCCGTCGTTCATCGAGCGGGGCGAGGTGTTCGTCGCCTACAGGTACGACGGGTACTGGATCGACATCGGCACGCCCGAGAAGTACATGCAGGTCCACCGCGACGTCATGGACGGCCGCTACCGCACGCCGCCGTTCGCCGAGGGCACGCCGGGGCACGTCCACCGCGCCGAGGACGTGCGGGTGGAAGACGGCGCCGTGGTGGAGGGACCGGCGTTCCTGGATGCCGGCACCGTCATCCGCGCCGGCGCGCACGTCGGCGCCTACTCGGTGCTCGGCCACGGCGTCGTGGTGGAGGAGCACGCGCGCGTCTCCGGCAGCATCGTCTGGGCGACCGGACGCGTCTGCCAGGACGCGCACATGACCGACGCGATCGCGGGCCGTCACGTGCACGTCGGCCGTGGCGCCGAGGTCGGGCCGGGCGCGGTCCTCGGCGACAAGAGCGTCGTGACCGACTACAGCCGCCTCTGAGGACCCAGCCGCATGGATCCGAACATCTTCAAGGCCTACGACGTCCGCGCGTTGTATCCGCAGGAGCTGGACGAGACCATCGCGCACGAGATTGGCCGCGGCTTCGTGGCCTACCTGGGTGCGAAGCAGATCGCCGTCTCGCGCGACATGCGCCTCTCGTCGCCCTCCCTGGCCGAGGCGTTCATCGACGGCGCGCTCCTCCAGGGCGCCGACGTCGTCGACTGCGGCATGATGGCGACCGACATGCTCTACTACGTCGTCGCCGCCGAAGGGCTCGAGGGCGGCGCGCAGATCACCGCGTCGCACAACCCGCCGCAGTACAACGGCGTCAAGATGGTCCGCGCCGAGGCGCAGCCCCTGTCCGGCGACACGGGGCTGGGCGAGATCCGCGACATGATCCGGAAGGGCACGCTGCCGGCGCCGTCAGCCGTTCGCGGCAAGCGCTCCGAGAAGCACGCGCTCGACGCGTACGTGCGCCACGTGTTCTCGTTCATCGATCCGGCCGCGATCAAGCCGTTCCGCTGCGTCCTCGACGCCGGCAACGGCATGGGCGGGCTCGTGGCGCCGAAGCTGTTCGCGCAGCTCCCCTGCCGCACCATCCCGATGTGCATGGAGGTGGACGGGCGGTTCCCCAACCACGAGGCCAACCCGCTCATCGCGGAGAACCGTGCGCACATCGTGGATCGCGTCGTGAAGGAGCGCGCCGACATCGGGATTGCGTGGGATGGCGACGCCGACCGCTGCTTCTTCATCGACGGCAACGGCCAGTTCGTCTCCGGCGACTTCATCACCGCCCTGCTCGCCGAGGCGTTCCTCCGCAAGTATCCCGGTTCCACCGTGGTCTACGACCTGCGCGCGAGCCACGCGGTGAGAGACACCGTGGAGCGACTCGGCGGCACCGCCATCATGAACCGCGTGGGCCACTCGTTCATCAAGAAGACGATGCGCGAGCGCGACGCCATCTTCGGCGGCGAGGTGACCGGGCACTACTACTTCCGCGACAACTTCTACGCGGACAACGGGTTCATCCCCGCGATGATGCTGCTGGAGCTGATGTCCACGAAGGAACAGTCGCTCGCGCAGCTGCTGGCGCCCCTGAACGCGCGCTACTTCATCTCGGGCGAGATCAACACGAAGGTCGCCGGCATGGATGTCGCCTCGGCCAAGCTGGAGGGGCTGGCCGCGCGGTACGCCGACGGGGCCGTGTCGCGGCTGGACGGCGTGTCGGTGGAATACCCGGAGTGGCACTTCAACGTGCGGCCGTCGAACACCGAGCCCCTCCTGCGGCTGAACCTGGAAGCCGACACCCCCGAGCGCATGGCCGAGAAGCGCGACGAGGTGGTCGCGTTCATTCGACATTGACCATTGACGATTGACGATTGACGATTGACGATTGAAGCGCGGGAGCGGCGAGCGGCAGGCAGGGTATACTCGCAGACGAGGGCGGGCTTAGCATAGTGGTAATGCTCTGGCTTCCCAAGCCAGCTAGACGGGTTCGATTCCCGTAGCCCGCTCCAGGCTTCCGGCGCCTCACGCGCCCGGCCCGGCGCCGCGGCCCACCACTGCGGGGACTGCATGCTCTGGTCGCGCTTCAAGGTCACCATCGGCTGGCGGAAAATCCTGAAGCGCCTCGCGCTGGCCATCTACAAGGACAACTGTTTCGGCTGGTCGGCCGAGCTCGCCTATTACTACTTCTTCGCGCTGTTCCCGGCCCTGCTCTTCCTGGTGGCGCTCGCCGGATACGTCCCCATCGAAAACCTGATCGACCAGGTGATGACGGCGCTCGGGCGCGTCGCCCCCGGCGCGGTCACCACCCTCACCCGCAATCAGCTGGACCAGATCGCGGCGAGCCAGCACGGCGGGCTGCTCACGTTCGGGATCATCGCCACGCTCTGGAGCATGTCGTCCGGGATGACAGCCATCGTGGACACGCTCAACCAGGCGTATCACGTCACGGAAGGACGGCAGTGGTGGCGCGTGCGCGTCACGGCCATCCTCCTCGCGGTCGCGCTCGTCGCCTTCGTGCTGACCTCGTTCATCCTCCTCGTCGTCGGACCCGCGCTCGGGCAGCGGCTGGCCGCCGAGCTCGGCCTGGGGTTCGTGTTCTCGTTCGGCTGGAAGATCCTGCAGTGGCCGCTCGTGTTCCTGCTCGTCGCCGCCGCGGTCTCGATGGTGTACTACATCGCGCCGGATGTCGACCAGCGATGGCTCTGGATCGTGCCAGGCGCGGTCTTCGCGACGGTGCTCTGGGTGCTGATGTCGGTCGGGTTGAAGTGGTACGTCGAGCACTTCGCGAATTACCAGGCCACCTACGGCGCCATCGGCGGTGTCATCGTCCTGCTGCTCTGGCTGTACTTCTCCGGGTTCGTCCTGCTGGTGGGCGCCGAGCTGAACGCGGTGATCGAGCACGCCTCGATCTACGGCAAGAACCCGGGCGAAAAGACGGCCCTGCGCCCCCCGGTGCCGTCGCAGACCTAGGGAGCGCAGGACGTCCGGACCGGCCGGCTAGTGCGTGGACGGGGCCGACGACTGGAGCTTCTGCTGGATCGCGCGGGCCCGCTCGAGGTGGCCCTGGATGATCGGCAGCGACTGCGACGCCCACTGCTTCAACGGCTCGCTCGAGAGCTGCGCCGACGCCTCCTTCAACATCTGCACCGCCTGCTCGTGCCCCTGCACCATCGTGTTGATGTACATGGTGTCGAACGCGGCGCCGGACTTCTGCTGCAGCTGCTCCAGCAGGTCCTGGTGCTTCCGATCCAGCGTGTCCGGCAGCGTGACGCCGGCCTTGTCGGCCGCCTCCTTCAGCTTCGCCTCGGCCTGCGTGTGATCCTGCACCATCGTCTCGCCAAACGCCTTCACGTCGGGATTGGACGCCTTGGACTGGGCGAGCTGCCCGAGCTGTACCTCGGCCTTGTTGATGTGGCCGGCCGTGGTCGCAAACCCCTCCGGCGTCGTGGCCGCGTTCGAGGCCTGGCCCGGGGCGGCGACCGCCGGAAGACACAGCAGTGCGCTCGCGAAGAGCGCAGCTGTCCCGGTAATGAGGGCCGTTCGTGTCCTGTGCATGGTTGTTCTCCCCCGCTCGGGGACAGGTCCGCCGCGGGACCGGTCCCCCGGTTGATGACTGGTTCTCATCAGCCGGGGGATGCACGTCGTGTTCCGAAAGTGCCTCAGCAGCGGAGGCCGCGAGGCCGCCCGGCGGGAATGCCGGAAGGACGAGCTACTTCTTGCCCTTGCTGGCGCGTCGTTCCGCCCAGTACTTCTTCATCCGCTCGGAGACCTGCCGCCGCTCCGCCGCGGTCATCGGAGACTTTCTGCCGGCCTTCTTCCGCCTGCGCACGGCAGGCGCCGCGGCGCCGGACCGGCCAAGCTCGGGAAACGTCCTCAGCAGTGCGTTCAGCTCCGACCGCAGGTCCGCGTAGCGCGCCCGGGCGCCCACGAGCGCAAGGGCCCGCAACTCATCCTGTGCCATCCTCTTCGCCACTCAGCTCCTCCTGCCGGGTCCAGCACGTGAATCCCGAGATCCCGGAGTGTCCATGCTACACCGAGTGGATGCGCCAGTGACCCCCCCTTTCTACGCACTGCGTAGGCATGGGGACGTCACCCGCTGCGGTCAGTAGCCGGACGAGGCGCCAGGTCTGGCGCTCGACGAGGTCTCACCGGCAGACTGCTGGACGATGCGCACTCCCGCCGAGGCGCCAATCCGCGTGGCGCCGGCCGCGACCATCGCCTGCAGCGCCGGGAAATCTTTCACACCCCCGGCCGCCTTGACGCCCATCTCCGCGCCCACGACGCGGCGCATCAATGCCACGTCGGCAACCGTGGCTCCTCCCGGGCCGAAGCCGGTGGACGTCTTCACGTAGTCGGCCCCGGCGGCCCTGGCCAGCGTGCTCGCGGCAACCTTCTCGTCGTCGGTCAGGTACGCGGCCTCGATGATGACCTTGCTGAGGATCCCGGCCTCGCGGCAGGGCGCCGTCACGGCCTCGATGTCGCGCTCGACGAGCCGGAGGTCGCCCGATCTCAGCGCGCCGATGTTGATCACCATGTCGATCTCGGCCGCGCCGTCGAAGATCGCCCGCCGCGTCTCGTAGTGCTTGACGTCGGCCGTCGTCGCGCCCAGGGGGAACCCGACCACGGAGCACACGCGGGACCTTCTGCCGGCGAGACGGCGGGCCGCCAGCCCCACCCAGCACGGGTTCACGCACACCGTCGCGAACCCGAAACGAACGGCCTCCTCGCACAGCGTCTCGATGTCGGTGCGCGTGGCGTCCGGCTTCAGCAGAGTGTGGTCGATGAGCGCCGCCACGTCGCCGGGCGGCCGCCCGCTCGCGTGCAGGCCCAGCCGGGTGGCCCCGGCGTCCAGCACGCCCCGGACGCGGTCCGGACAGCAGTCGTAGAGCACGCCGTGGCAGGCACAGCCGCGGCCGGGAGAGGGCGCGTGCGCCGCCGCGAGCTCGTCGGCGACAATGCGGACGATCCGTCTCAGGTCGGCAGCGTCAGCCACGGCGTGTCCGCTCCCGGTCCAGAGCGGCGATCTTGGACAACCGGTCGATGTAGCGCGGCTCCCGCATGGCGGTCTCGAGGAACCGCGCCACGATCGCGCGGGCCTCGTCCGGCGACAGGATCGCGGCGCCGAGCGTCAGCACGTTCGCCCCGTTGTGCTCGCGCGCATAGCGGGCGAGCGTCTCGGTCGGGCACATCGCGGCGCGGACGCCGGCCACCTTGTTCGCGGCAATGGCCGAGCCGAGGCCGGCGCCGTCGATCGCGATCCCGGCATCGGCCTCGCCCGCCGCCACTGTCCGGGCAACTGCCGATGCGGTGTCGGGATAGTCGGCCGGCGTCTTCTCGTGCACGCCCAGATCGTCGACGGTCAGCCCGCGGGCGCGCAGGAACGGGAGGAGCACGGCCTTCAGGTCGAAGCCGGCGTGGTCGGCGCCGACGGCCACGCGGCGTACCGGAAACGCGGGCGCCAGCGCCGTGGAGGTGATGTCCGCCGCGTCGGCGCGCTGCACGACGACCCGGCGTTCGCGCAGCGTGTCGGCCGCCAGCGGCGTCACGTGTCCCCCGGGCGCCAGCACCACGGTGGATCCGGGATCCAGGAGGCGCGCGTCGGCCTCGGTGATGATGTCGAACCGCCTGGGAGCCATGGCCGTCCCTATCTTACCGTTCCCGGCCGCCGGCCCCGCGGGCGCCTGTGGTAGGCTCGACGGCCATCCACCGGAGACGCATGACGCCACCGCCCGTGCTGCTCACCGCCGACGCCATCAGGCACCGCATCAGCGAGATGGCGGCCGAGATTGTCCGCGACCACGCCGGCGCCGACAGCCTGCATCTGGTGTGTGTGCTGAAGGGCGCCTTCATGTTCCTCGCCGACCTCGTGCGGGCGATTGATCTGCCCGTCACGCTGGACTTCCTGGCCGCCTCCAGCTACGCCGCCGGCACCACGAGCACCGGCGAGGTGCGACTGCTCAAGGACCTCGACGTGGCGCTCGACGGCCGCCACGTCATCATCGTCGAGGACATCGTCGACACCGGCCTGACGCTGCACTATCTGCAGGAGATCCTGCGCGCCCGTGGACCGCGCACCCTGCGCACGGCCTGCCTGCTGAGCAAGCCGTCGCGGCGGAAGGCGGAGGTCCACGTCGACTACGTCGGCTTCACGATCGAGGATCGGTTCGTCGTCGGCTATGGCCTCGATCACGCCGGCGACTTCCGCAACCTGCCATATATCGGCGTGATCGATTAGCGGACGCACCGGGAACCGAGAACCCGTGACTCCGTGACCCCGCTCACCTGTTCATGAGCGGCCGCAGTGTGTCCGCGACCCGCCGGGCGTCGGACAGGACGGCGGCCTCGTCGAGCGTCAGCACCCGGCGATCCCGCATCAGGAGCCGGCCGTTCACGATCGTCGTCTTCACGTCGTCGCCGTGGGTCGTGTAGACGAGTTGTGACACGACGTTGTAGAGCGGCGTCTGCCGCGCGCGGTTCATGCCGACGACGATCACGTCGGCGCGCTTGCCGGCTTCGAGCGAGCCGATCCGGCCCTCGAGGCCGAGCACGCGCGCGCCGCCGAGCGTGGCCATTTCCAGAGCCGTCGCCGCGGGGATGGCCCTCGGGTCATGCGTCTCCAGCTTGTGCAGGAACGCGGCCTGGCGCATCGCCTCGAACATGTCGAGGTCGTTGTTGCTCGCGGCCCCGTCCGTGCCGAGCCCCACCGCCACGCCCGCCTTCAGATACTTCGGGACCGGCGCTGTGCCGTCGGCCAGCTTCATGTTGCTCTCCGGGTTGTGGGCGATGCCCACGTGGCGTCGCGCCAGCACCGCGATGTCCTCGTCGGTCACCCACACGCCGTGGGCCGCGACCGTTCGGGGAGCCCAGAAGCCGATGGACTCCAGATACCCCACGGGCGTCAGGTGGTGCTCCTCCCGGATGGTGCGGACCTCGTCCTCGGTCTCGGCCAGGTGAATCAGCAGCGGCGCGCCGTACTTCACCGCGAGATCGCGGCACGCGATCAAGGTCGCCTGGTCGAGCGAATACGGGGCGTGCGGCGCCACCGCCGGCGTGATGAGCGGATCGCCGCTGAAGGCCTTGAGATACGCCTCGGCGCGGGCGAGCGCATCGGCCGGCGTCTTCGCGTCCGGGACCGGGAACCGGATGACCGTTTCGCCCAGCACGCCGCGGAGCCCGGCCTCGCGCGCCGCGCGGGCGATCTCGTCCTCGAAGTAGTACATGTCGGTGAACGTCGTCGTGCCCGACTGAATCATCTCGAGCGAGGCGAGCCGCGTGCCGATGCGCACCATCTCGGGCGACACGGACTTCGCCTCGGCCGGGAAGATGTAGTGCTGGAGCCAGTCCATCAGCGCCAGGTCGTCGGCCAGGCCCCGGTACAGCACCATCGGGGCGTGCCCGTGCGTGTTGACCAGCCCCGGCAGGACGACATCGCCGCGCGTGTCGATCGTGGCGGCCGCGGCATACTCCGACGCGATCGCTTCTGGCGTGCCGACGGCGACGATGTCGGTGCCGTCGATGGCCACGGCCCCCGGAGCAACGAGCCGCCGATCGGCGTCCATGGTCACTACGGCGCCGCCGGTGAGCACCAGCGACACCGGCCGCGCCGCCCGGCCCCAGAGGCCGACCGACGCGGCACACATGATGGCGGCCGTGAGGGCGAGTCTGCGCATCGGGACATGATAGCCGCCGGACCGCCTCGCTCAGCCCGCCAAACCGTTCCGTGTCGGTCCAGACCCGTCCCCGGCGCTCCTGCTCGCAACCGCTCGCCCGTCGTGTATAGTTCCGGTGTGCCAGTGCACGTGGTGGATCACCCGCTCGCGCAGGATGCGCTCGTCACGCTTCGCGACAAGCACACGCCCCCGTCGGACTTCCGCCGCGCGGCGCGGCGCATCAGCACCGTGGTGGCGTGCCAGGCGCTCGCCGATCTGCCCTCGGCGCCCGCGCAGGTCGAGACGCCACTCGAGATCGCGCCCGGCCGGCGGCTGGAGGGCGACGTCGTGATCGTCCCCGTGCTCCGTGCGGGGCTCGGCATGCTGGATGCCGTCCTGGATCTCGTCCCGGAGGCCCGCGTGGGCTACCTCGGTCTGCAGCGCGACGAGGCGACCGCGGTGGCGTCCCAGGTACTACGCGAAGCTGCCGGCCGGCCTGGCCGGCAGCGTCGTGCTGATGGTGGATCCCATGCTCGCCACCGGCGGGAGCGCCGTGGCGGCGCTGGACGTGCTCGCCACGGCGGGCGCCCGATCCGTCCGCATCGCCTGCCTGGTCGCCGCGCCGGAGGGCATCGCCCGCGTCGAGTCGCGGCATCCCGGCGTGCACATCTACACGCCGGCGATCGATCGCGAGCTCAACGCGCACAAGTACATCCTGCCGGGCCTCGGCGACTTCGGGGACCGGTTGTACGGGACGGCCTGACATGGCAGGGTCCTCGCGAACGCGTAGCGCCGCCCCGGCTGCGCCCCCCACCTGGCGCACCGCCGTCACGCACATCGAACCCAACAAGGTGCTCGTCCGCGGGTACCCGCTCGACGAGATGATGGGACGTGTCGGGTTCGGCGACGCGATCTACCTGTTGCTCGTCGGCGAGCTGCCGTCGCCGTCCGTGAGCCGGATCGTGTCGGCCATCCTCGTCTCGTCCGTCGATCACGGCGCGATGCCGCCGTCGACCGTGGTCGCCCGGAACGTCGCCACCACCGGCGCGCCGCTGCGGGCTGCGGTTGCGGCCGGCGTCCTCAGCTTCGGGTCCTATCACGGCGGCGACGTCGAGGCCTGCATGGACATGCTGGACGAGGGGCTGGCGCTGCGTCGCGCCGGCCAGTCCTACCAGGAGGCCGCGCGCACGCTGGTGCAGCGGACGATCGACGCGGGCCGCCGGGTGCCGGGCCTCGGCCATCGGCTGCACACGCATGACCCGCGCGCGATGAAGCTGCTGCAGATGGCCTACGAGCTGGATCTCGAGGGTGAGCACATCCCGCTGCTGCGGGCGGTGGATCAGACGCTGGCCGAGGTGCTGGGGCCCGGGCACGCGCGGGTGCACGCGAACGTGGACGGCGCGATTGCCGCCATCTGCGGCGACCTGGGGCTGGACCACGAGATCGGCAACGCGCTGTTCATCATCTCCCGCGTGCCAGGCCTGATCGCCCACGCCCACGAGGAGAAGCTGCGCGAGCGGCCGATGCGCAGCATCGATCCCCGGAACCACGAATACGACGGGCCTCCCGAACGTCGGCTGCCGCAGACGAGGAAATAGGTTCTCGGTTCTCGGGTTCTCGGTTCTCGGGTTCTTGCTGCCCGAGGCCGGCCGGGCTAAGATGATGTGTTTCCCTGAGTGCGCGCTTGGCTCAGCGGTAGAGCATCGCCTTCACACGGCGGGGGTCGGTGGTTCGAATCCACCAGCGCGCACCATTTCCCACCGCACGCCTGCAGCGGGCGAGCCCGCGGCCGAACTGACCGGTCTTCGTGTGCCGCCCTTCGTGTTCCTTCGTGCCCTTCGTGTCCTTCGTGTTCCGTCCTTCGTGCCCTTCGTGTTCCCTCCTTCGTTCCCTTCGTGCCCTTCGTGTTCCTTCGTGCCCTTCGTGTTCTACGGCACCTTCTTCAGCTGATCGATCAGCGCCTGCAGGTCGCGGGTGTACGTGGCCTCGGCCTCGTGAAACAGCTTCGCGTACTGCTCGTCCGGGATGTTGGCGCTCTTCGCGTCGCCGTCGAAGTTCACCGGTGCGTTGGTGCCCCGGGTGACGATGTCGAACGGCGCGTCGCTCTCGCGATCCGGGCGGATGCCGTCGGCCTTCAGATCCTCGATCAGCACCTTGCTCGACGGGACCGACGCGCTGGCCAGATCCAGGTAGATGTCCCGATAGTTGCCGGCATTCAGCTTCTGCACGAGCAGCGACGGCACGGTGTACTTCGCCGAGACCACGAGCAGCTCGGTGCCGGGGTAGTACAGCGCCGCCACGAACGTGTCCGCGTCGAGTTGCGCGGCGGCGGCATCCAGCTTCCGTTGCTGCATGAGGGTCGTCAGCTCGGTGGCCAGGGCTTGCGTGCCGCCGGCTGCCTGCGCCGCGCGGGCGGCTGGCGCCCGGGCGAGCAGGCTCGCGGCCATGACCATGAGTGTGATGGGGAGTGTCGGGCGCATCATGCGGCAGGGTACTACCACCCGGCGCGCGTCAAGTCAAACCGACCCGTTGTCGCCTCGCGCGTCTCTCGTGGCCGGGACGCGCTCACCCGATGAACAGCGGATCGTCTTCATCGTGCCGCGCGCCCCGGTCCGGGGCGACGGCCGACCGCATGTCCCTCAGCGCGCTGAGCGCGGCCTTGAACCCGTGGACCAGCGCCAGGCCTTCGCGGGCGGGCGCGAGGATGAAGGACTGCAGGCTCTCGGCGGTCGACTCCACCCGTTCGGCCACGTCGGCGAACAGGGCGTCCACGCGTTCCACCTGCACGGCGGCCAGTTCCGCCGCGCGCGCGGCTTCCTGGCTGATCGCGGTCAGGTTCACGATGAGCGGCTTGATCTCGCGATCGACCTGCGCGGCAATGCCCTCCACGCGCCGGGCCAGACGGGCGCCCACGATCACGACGCCCACCTGGACGACAGCCATGATCGTGACCGCCAGCGCGATGATCGCGAGGAACACGCCGCTCCAGTCGTTCACGCCGGTTCCTCGCCCTGCCGGACCTTGGAGTAGGCCTCACGCCCCCGCTCGATGGCGGTTGTGATCTGATCCTTCTGCCGACGCACGGCATCGCGGCCCTCGCGCGCCGCCGAGACGGCCTTGTCGCGGCCCTCACGGGCAGCGGTCACGGCGCGTTCGCGGCTCTCGCGGGCCTTGTCGCTGAGGAACTGCCGGGTTTCGTCCCCGGCGGCCGGCGCGAACAGCAGCGCCACGGCGGCGCCGCTGATGGCGCCCGCCAGAAAAGCCAGCAGCACCGAGCCGCCTGAATCGTGTCTCGACATAACCTGCCCTTCCCGGGTGCCACGACGCCGGCACCGACCGGCCTCGACCGACACCCCTTCCTCTTACTCTAGAAAATACTGACTTTTACGCGCAAGTACTTCTGCGGATCCTTGCGGATATCGCCGACCAGCCCCCCGAGCTCGCTGATGGTCTTGTTGAGGTTGTCGTAGAGCTGCCGGTCGTTGATCAGGTGGGCCGCGGTGCCGTCGCCCGTGCTGAGCTTGGTCGTCAGCTCGTCCAGCCGCGCCACCAGGGCGTCCATCCGCTTGTACAGCGCCTCGTCGGTGAGGAGTTTCCCGGCGGTCCCCTCGCCCCGGTTCAGGCGCTGGGTAATGCCGTCGAGATTTTTCGCCGTGGACGACATCGACGTCGCCAGCGCGTCGTCGTTGAGCAGCTTGCCCAGGCTGCCCTCCCCGGCGTTGATCCGGTCGGTCATCTGGCGCAGGTTCTCGAGCGAGGCCGCCAGCGAGTCGTACGCGGCCTGGTCGTTCGCGAGCTTGCCCAGCGTGCCGCGTCCGTTCTTGAGGTTCGTGGCCACCGCGTTGGCGGCGCCGACGAAGGCGGTTACCTCCGAGTAGAGTTGATCGTCGGTGACCAGCTTGCCGAGCGTGCCCTTGCCGGCGCGGATGTCCTTCAGCAGGTTGGTCGCCTCGATCAGGCCCTGGTTGGCCTGCTCGCTGACGTCGGCGAGCTGGCCCGGGGTCTTCCGGGTCTGGATGTGGCCTCCGGGCGGGATCGGGGAGCCCTCGGTGCTGGCCACGATGTCGAGCGCGCCCTCGCCGAGCAGCGACACCGACCCGATCATCGTGTACGACTTGTCGGTCACCCGGTCCCGCATGTCCTTGCGGATCTCGAACGTCACCTCCACCGCGGGGCCGCTGAACGACAGGTCGGTCACCGATCCGACCTCCACGCCGGAGAGGCGCACGGGAGCGCCCGTCTTGAGGCCTGAGACGTTCGGGAACGTCGCCTTGAGCGCGTAGCGCTGCCAGAAGAACCCGCCCTCCCCGCTCAGCAGGAAGATCACCACGGCGGCGGCCACGATCGCCGCCAGCGTCAGCAGCCCGAGCTTCAGCTCGGTCCACGCGAGAGAACGTGTTCGGGGCATGACAGCTCCTCGATCGGTCGCGCCAGGCGGCGCCTACGAAAGAAACGTCCTGAGATACGGGTCAGTCGATCGCTTCAGCTCGCCGGCCGGGCCCTCGAAGACGATGTGGCCGTCCTTGAGCATGATGAACTCGGCCTCCTCGGACTTGTCCTCGTCGGCCTGCTCGATGCGCACGGCGCCGTTGCGCAGGGCGGTGTGCGTCGCGATGTAGAACGCGTCGCGCAGCTGGTGGGTCACCACGATCGAGCTGACCCCCTCCAGGTCGCGCAGCTTCACGATCTCCTCGTCCACCGTCGTGGCCGTGATCGGGTCGAGCCCGGTCGTCGGCTCGTCGTAGAGCAGCACCCGCGGCTTGGCTGCCATCGCACGGGCGATGGCCACACGCCGCCGCTGGCCGCCCGACAGCTCGGACGGCATCTTGTCGATGTGCTCGGCGAGGCCGATGAACCCGAGGATGCCCTCGACCCGCTGGTTCACACGATCCTCGGGCCAGCGGAGCTCTTCCCACAGCTTGTAGCCGACGTTCTCGCGCACCGTGAGCGAGTCGAACAGGGCGCCCTCCTGGAACACCATCCCGAGGTCGGCGCGCACGCGCATCATTTCGAGCTCGCTCATCTGGTCCACGCGCTCGCCGTTCACCCAGATCACGCCGCCGTCGGGCTTCAGAAGGCCGAGAATCAGCTTGAGGATCGTGGACTTGCCGGCGCCGCTCGCGCCCAGGAAGATCTTGGTGTGGCCCTTGATCAGCGTGAAGCTCACCTCGCGCAGCACCACCTTGTCGTCGAAGGCCAGCGACACCTTGTCGAACACCACGACGGGCGCGCCTGTCGCGTCGAGAATCTCCTGCCGGGAGAGCGCGAGTTCGTCCTGTGGACGCGGTACGGACATGGTCAGTACAGCAAGGTGATGATGAGCCGCGTCAGGAAGAAGTCGGTGGCGAGCACCGCCACCGACGCCGCCACGACGGCGTTGGTGGTCGCGCGGCCGACGCCCTGCGTGCCGCCGCGCGTGCGTAGGCCGACGTGGCAGGCGATGCTCACTATCGCGAACCCCAGGAAGAACGGCTTGACGAGCCCCATCCACGGGTCCTGGCGGTACAGGCCGTCCAGCACCGAGGTCCAGTAGACGCTCGAGGCGACGTGGAGCTGAAAGCTCGCAATCAGCCATCCGCCGACCACGCCCACCGAATCGGAGACGACGGTCAGCACCGGCGCCATGAGCGTGCCGGCGAGCACGCGCGGCACCACCAGCTTCCGCACCGGGTCGGTCCCCAGCGCCCGCAGCGCGGCGACCTGCTCGGCCACGACCATCGACCCGAGCTCGGCGGCAATGGCCGATCCGACGCGGCTCGTGAGCATGAGCGCGGTGAGCACCGGCCCGAGCTCCTTCACCATCGACGCGCTCACCAGGCGGCCGACGAAGGGCCGCGCGCCGAACTGGTCCAGGGTCATCCCGCTCTGGAGGGCGAGCACCGCCCCGGTGAACAGGCCCGTCAGCGTCACGACGGTCAGCGAGCCCCAGCCGATCACGTCGAGCTGCTCGATGATGTCGCGGAAGTAGAACGGCCGGCTGACCATGCCCTTGGCCGTCTCGGCGCAGAGCTGCACGTACTCCTGCAGCTCCAGGACGGCGCCCTTGAGGCGCTGGCTGAGGAATCCGCTCACGCTGCTAGCGCTCCATCCCGGCCAGCCCGAGGTCCACCACGCGCAGCGTGCGGAGCTCGTCCCGGATGCGGGCCGCGCGCTCGAAATCGAGGTCGGCCGCCGCCCGCTTCATCTCGGTCTCGAGCGTCGCCAGGTGGGCCGCACGCTCGCCCGGCGTGCGGAACCGCGGCAGCTTCGTGTCCACGGGCACGCCGAAGTAGTCGCGGTCCTCGATGCCCATCGGGCCGCCGTCGATCGCCTTCACGATCGAGCTCGGGGTGATCCCGTGCTCCACGTTGTACGCGTGCTGGATGACCCGGCGCCGCTCGGTCTCGTCCAGACACTGCCGCATCGAGTCGGTCACCTTGTTCGCGTACATGATCACGCGGCCGTTGATGTTCCGGGCGGCACGGCCGGACGTCTGAATGAGCGATCCGCCGGATCGGAGGAAGCCCTCCTTGTCGGCGTCGAGAATCGCGACCAGCGAGACCTCGGGCAGGTCCAGCCCCTCCCGCAGCAGGTTGATGCCCACCAGCACGTCGAAGACGCCGCGCCGCAGATCGCGGAGGATGTCGATCCGCTCGAGCGTCTCGATGTCGGAGTGGAGGTACCGCACCTTGACGCCGAGCTCCTGGTAGTAGGCGGTCAGGTCCTCCGCCATCTTCTTCGTCAGCGTCGTCACCAGCACGCGCTCGCGCCGCTCGGCGCGGGCGCGGATCTCCTGCAGCAGGTCGTCCACCTGTCCGCGGACCGATCGCACCTCCACGGGCGGATCCATCAGGCCGGTCGGGCGGATGATCTGCTCCACGACGACGCCGCCGGCCTTGGTCAGCTCGTAAGGCCCCGGCGTGGCCGAAACGTAGATCACCTGGTGCACCCGCGATTCCCACTCGTCGAAGCTGAGCGGCCGGTTGTCGAGCGCCGACGGCAGCCGGAAGCCGTAGGCCACGAGCACGTCCTTGCGCGAGCGGTCGCCGTGATACATCCCGCGCACCTGCGGGATCGTCTGGTGGCTCTCGTCCACGAAGATGACGGCATCCTCCGGGAGGTAGTCGAGCAGCGTCGGCGGCGGCGCGCCGGGAGCCCGTCCCGTCAGGTGGCGCGAGTAGTTCTCGATGCCGTGGCAGTAGCCGATCTCGCGGATCATCTCGAGATCGAACATCGTGCGCTGGTGCAGGCGCTGCGCCTCGAGCAGCTTGCCCTCGTGCTCCAGCTGGCCGCGGCGCTCCTCGAGCTCGGCCTTGATCGACACGACCGCCTGCTTCGTGCGATCGCGGGATGTCACGTAGATCGACTTCGGGAAGATCGACAGCCGGTCGTGCCGCCGGATCGTCTGGCCGGTGAGGGGGTCGAACGCCACCAGCTCGTCGATCTCGTCGCCGAACAGATCGATGCGGACGGCGTGCTCCTCGTACGACGGGAACACCTCGATCGTGTCGCCGCGCACGCGGAACGCGCCGCGCCCGAACTCGGTGTCGTTGCGCTCGTACTGGATCTCCACCAGCTTCCGCAGGACGTCCTGCCGGCTGATGCGCTGCCCGCGCGCCAGCGGCAGCATCATCCCGTAATACGCCTCCGGAGAGCCCAGGCCGTAGATGCACGACACCGACGCCACGATGATCACGTCGCGCCGCTCGAACAGCGACCGCGTGGCCGACAGGCGCATGCGGTCGATCTCGTCGTTGATCGTCGCTTCCTTCTCGATGTACGTGTCGCTCGACGGCACGTAGGCCTCGGGCTGGTAGTAGTCGTAGTAGCTGACGAAGTACTCGACGGCGTTGCCCGGAAACAGCCGCCGGAACTCCTGGTACAGCTGCGCGGCCAGCGTCTTGTTGTGCGCGACGACGAGGGCGGGACGGTTCACGCGCGCGATCACCTGCGCCATCGTGAAGGTCTTGCCCGACCCGGTGACGCCGAGCAGCACCTGGTGCGGATCGCCGCGGTCGAGACCGGCGACGAGCTCGTCCTGGGCGCGCGCCTGGTCGCCCCGCAGCTCGAAGTCGGTGACGAGTCGGAATCGGTCGTCTGCGGAAGCCATGGAGACAGGGACCCGGATCCAGGCCCGAATCCCCAATCGTACCACAGCCGAGCGCGGCGCGGCTCAGTTCGAGCCGGAGGGGCGGGCGCCCTGCGCGGTCAACAGGTCGGTGTACGGCGCGTAGTAGCCCTGGCGGGTGCGGATGTCGAGATGCTGCAGGTGCGACCCGACCAGGCGCACTTCGAGCTTGCGCCAGGTGCCGTCCTTGCGGGTGTCGCTGGAGGTGTACCCGAGGCTGTACTGCGCGCGCACCTGCGAGACGATCCGCGAGAACACCTTGTCGAGCGCCTTGGTCGTCGTCGGGAAGAAGGCCTCGCCGGCCGTGACGTCGGCGAGCTGCTGCAACCGCATCTGCTGCTCGCGCACGAGGCTGGTGGGCTGGTGCTGGAGGAAGCCGATGCAGTAGACGATGACGTCGGACGACTTGAGCATCGCCATGATGTCCGCGAACGTCTGGGCGCTCCGCGTGTCGCCGCCGTCGGTGTACAGCACCAGGACCTTGCGGCCACCCATGTCGTGCGCGCCGTCGAGGTAGATGCCGAGCGCGTCGTACAGCGCGGTCCAGCCGTCCGGACGCCGCGACCGGATGCGCTCGATCAGACGCGGCAGATCCGCCGTCCCGTACTGCGCCACGCGGACCTCGGTGTCGAAGTCCACGAGCGTGATGTCCTGGGCTTCCGGCAGGTCCTTCAGGAAGCGGATGGCCGCCGTGCGGGCCAGCGCCATGTCGTCGTACATGCTGCCGCTCGTGTCGAGGAGCAGCCCGAGCCGGAGGTTGAGCGCGCCACGGTCGGCGTCGCCGCGCAGGAACACCTTCACGTCCTGCGTCTGGCCGTTCTCGAGGACTTCGAAGTCCTCGGCCGTCAGGTTGGAGATGAAGTTGCCGCGCTGGTCCATCACCATCACGGGGACGTTGACCAGATCGACGCCGGCGCGGTACCGCCCCTGCTGGGCGGTCACCACCGAGCCGCCAATCGCCGCAACCGCTACGCCGACTAGCAGGGAACGCACATCCCACTCCCCCGGCCGTTGCCCGCCCGCGCTGAAGGACCGCTGAAGGACCGCCGTCGCCTGCGTGTGCCACGGCCGGCGGCGTCGGCGCGGAGCTGCACCCGGCCGTTCACTGTGCGCTGGTGCGCGCGATGATAGCAGGTTCGCCGCCCCGCCGGGGGGGCGTATAATGACTTTTTTCCGCCAATGACGGTGCCGTCCGCTTCGCTCCCCCCGGTCCTGGCCCGATGAGGTGTCTCGCCATCTGTCAGGACGAGCTGGTCATCAGGGTGCTCGACGAGATCCTGTTGCCCAGCTTCGAGATCGAGTTCCTGGTCGACAGCCCCGCCCTGGCGCGCCGCCTCTCCGAGGCGGGCGTGCACATCACGGTCGGCGACCTCAAGCGCAAGGACACCTACCTGAAGGCCGACATCTCCCCCAACACCTGCGTCATCGTGCAGGACACCGGGAAACGGGGCCTGAAGAAGGTGCTCGAAAACATCCGGGATGCCGGGGGTACGCTCATCTACGTCCTCGGCGTCGGTACCGGCGCCGCGGCCGAGCGCGAGGAGGAGGTCCGGGCGGCGTTTCCGGACGTCACCTATCTGGCCATGGCGGAGCTGTTCGGCGGGCCGCTGCTCACCGAGTTCGGCCGGTCGCTCACGCGCGCGCGCGTCCAGCAGTACCAGCGGTACTTCGCCGACGCGGACAAGGTGCTCATCCTCCTCCACAACGATCCCGACCCCGACGCGATGGCCAGTGGCCTGGCGCTGCGGAACCTCCTGCGGCGGACCAAGGCGACGGCGATCATCGGCGCCATCCAGGGCGTGACGCGGCCCGAGAACCTCAGGATGGCCAACCTGCTCGACATTCACGTCGAGACCGTGACGGGCGAGGACTTCTCCGCGTTCAGCCGGATCGCGATGGTCGACGTGCAGCCGCACTACTTCACCGGGCTGATCGATCGCGTGGATCTGGTGATCGACCACCATCCCGAGCAGGCGGGCTACAGCGCGATCTTCAAGGACATCCGGTCCGACTACGGCTCCACCTGCACGATTCTCACCGAGCACCTCCGGGCCGTGGACGCGAACATCTCCGAACGCACGGCCACCGCGATGCTGTACGCGATCAAGTCGGACACGCTCTTCTTCAACCGGCAGGCGAACCGCGTGGACCTGGAGGCGTTCTCGTTCCTCTACCCGCTGTCGGACGCGACGCTCATCCGCAAGATGGAGGGCGCCGAGATCACCATGGAGCGGCTGGCGTACGTGCTCAAGGCCTCCGAAACCGGGCGGCTGCAGGAGCAGGTCTTCTGCGCGTTTCTGGGCGAGGTGCCGCGGGAGGACTTCATCCCCTACGTGGCCGACTTCTACCTGCAGCTCGAGGACGTGAAGTGGACGATCGTCGCCGGCGTGGTGAACGGGTCGTTCGTCGCCTCGGTCCGGAACATCGGCTACACGCGGAATGCCGGCGAGTTCGTCCGCAAGCTGTACGCGGACATCGGCAGCGCCGGCGGGCATCGGGCCATGGCCAAGGCGGTCGTCCCGGTGGACCGCTACGTCGCGAAGTACGGCGGGCTGGACGGCACGGACACGACGGGCCGAATCCTGGAGCTGGCGCTGCAGTTCCTGCACGAGACCTCGCCGGACAAGAAGGCGGCGCGCGAGCGGGAGAAGGAACCGGCGGCGTCGCGGTCGTGAGCCGCCGTCCCCGCCGCGTTCAGTTCGGCGGTCCCGCGGTCGTCCGTTCGGTCAGGTGCTCCCCACTGGCCCCCACCACCGGATCCACGAACTGCCGGTAGGCGTCCTCGTACCCGCGGTCCACGAGCTCGGCCACCGATTGCCACCGATCCGACCGCAGGTCGTAGCCGCCGCCGGCGTCGAGCGGCGCGACGGGATTGTGCGCCGGACGGACCACGAACACGGCGTCGAACCAGGCGGCCGACGCCGCCAGCGCGTCACGCAGCGCGGCGGACTCGGCCGAGGCGAGATATTCGCCGAGCCGGGCCCGCGGGTGCACGCGCCTGGCGCTGAGCCCGTGCGGCTCGCCCAGCTCCTCGGCCGCCGTCACGAGCACCACCTGGCGCACGCCGGCGAGCGCTACCTCCTCGAGCACGCGGGAGAGGCTGCCGGGACGATCGGTCAGCCGGTGTGTCTCTCCCCGCCAGTAACTCTCCGGGGCGAACGAAATCAACGGCGGCTCCGTGGCCGCCGGGATCGCGAGCGCGCCCGCCACCGCGTCGAGCAGCACGTCGCGCGCGGCACCCGCCAGGTCCACCGCTTCCGACGACCGCCGATCGGAGGCGGCGCCCGGCCGCCGGTGCTGAAAGATCCGCCGGGACTCGGGTGCGAGCAGGGCGAAGACGATGTCATGACGCGCGTCGAGGTCGTGGGCGACGAACAGCAGCTCGCGGAAGCCCGGCTGGCCCAGGTTCTCGGCGAGCAGCTCCGCGTAGCGGCGACTCAGGTCGCTGCGGGCCGGCTGTCCGACGCTGGCGCCGCCGCGCAGCAGGTCCCAGAGGCCGCGGATGACGTAGGCCGCCGTCGCCTCGCCCGACAGCGGCGCCCCGAGCAGCGTCCACCAGAGGCCGCCTCGCTGCGGACGCCGGGCCGGGAGGGCGCGCCGTGCCCGCCACGCAGCGCCGAGCAACCAGACGAACGTGACGGCCAGCACGGCGGAGACGAGCTGCGGCAGCCGGGTGGGCAGTGCGCCGGGCGCGAAGGCCGCCGCCATCAGATCGCTCCACCAGCGGCCGATGCCGGCGGAGGCGTCGGGCCCGGCGGCGCCGGCCAGCAGCGCCAGCTCGTACACGCCCAGCCCCGCCGCGATCAGGAGCGGCGGCACGGTCAGGAGCAGCGCGCAGATGGCCAGGCCGATGGCCAGGCCCCGGTACGCCTGGCGCCACGGGTACAGGACGGGTCCGAGTCGGCCGCGCCAGAGTCCGCCTGGCTCCCACAGCCTGGCGCCGCCGTCGATGGCGCCGAACAGGGCGCCCGCCGCGCCGATGCCGCGGCCGGCGACGAGGTCGATCCGCACGCCGGCCTCCGCCAGCGCGCGCAGCGCGCCGGCATGGTACGCGCCGTCGGTGCCGGTGCCGCTCAGCACGAGGGCCGTGCGACGATCTGGAGAGTACTGGAGCCGCGAGCGGGAGCGCTCAGGCGACGTCATGGAGGGTGACGAGCTTGACGATCTCGAACGTTCGATTGCCGTTCGGCGTCACCACGCTCACCTCGTCGCCCGCTTCCTTGCCGACGAACGCGCGTCCGATCGGGGAGGAAATGGAAATCAGCCCCTTCTCGACGTCGGCGTCCTCGGGCATGACCAGCTGGTACACCAGGGGCGAGCCGTGCTCGATCACGTGCACCGTCGAGCCGAACGCCGCCCGATCCCTCGGCAGCTTGTCCAGGTTGATGAGCGACAGATCCGAGACGCGCTTCTGGAGCATCGCGATGCGCGCCTGGACGTAGGTCTGGCGTTCCTTGGCCGCGTGGTACTCCGCGTTCTCCCGCAGGTCGCCCAGCTCGCGCGCCCGCTTGATCTCCCTGGGCAGCTCGAGCTTGAGCTCGCGATCGAGCGCGGCGATCTCGTCCTGCAGCTTCCTGAGCAGTTGATCCTTCATCGTCCTCGAGTTGTCACGGGGAGCCCGACAGGGGCCGGAATCCCGCCGATCTTAGCACACGGCCCCGGGCCGGGGTATGCTCAGCCCGTGCCCGTCCGCCGGTCGCCGCGCACCACGATCACCAGCCGGCACAACCCGATGGTCGCCAGGTTCCGCGACGCCGCCCGCGGGGGTCCGGACGCGGCGCTGCTGCTCGACGGCCTCCACCTGGTGGCCGAGGCGCTCGACGCCGGCATCTCGATCGAGGCGCTCGCCGTCACCGACGCCGCGCTGGAGGATCCGGCCGTGGCGGGCGTCGCCACGCGCGTCGCCGAGACGCTCGTGGCTGCCCCGGGCGTGCTCGCGGCCATGAGCCCCGTGCGGAGCGCCTCGGGCGTGGTCGCCCTCGCGCGCAGGCCCGTGACGACCGCGGCGGCGTGCGTCAGCGGTCCCGAGCCGCTGGCCGTCATTGCCGTGGACGTGCAGGATCCGGGGAACCTCGGCGCGATCATCCGCGCGGCGGAGGCGGGCGGCGCCACCGGCGTGCTGACCACGGCCGGCGGCGCGGATCCGTTCGGGTGGAAGGCGCTGCGCGGCTCCATGGGCAGCGCGTTCCGGCTTCCCGTCTCGCGCGTGGAGGACGGACACGCGGCCGTGGCGCTGGCGCGAGGCCAGGGCCTGCGGGTGGTCGCCGCGATCAACAGCGGCGGCACGCCGATGGCGAACGCGGGGCTGCACGGGCCGCTGGCGCTGGTTCTTGGCGGCGAGGGCCCCGGACTCGACCAGGCGCTCGTCGGCGCGGCGGACGAGGGGATCACGATTCCCATGGCGCCGCCCGTGGAGTCGCTGAACGTCGCCGTCGCGGCCGCACTGCTCGTCTACGAGGCGCGCCGGCAGCGCGGCGCCCGGCCGCCATCCTGATCGGGGGATTGTCGTGGACACGCCTACGCTGTTCGACGGGGACGCCGGCTCGACACGCGACAGCAACCCGTCGGCGCCGCTGGCCGAGCGGATGCGGCCCCGGTCGCTCGACGAGGTCGTCGGCCAGGAGGCGCTGCTCGCCGCCGGCGCGCCGCTCAGGCAGGCCATCGAGCACGACACCCTGCAGTCACTCGTGTTCTGGGGCCCGCCCGGCACCGGCAAGACGACGCTGGCCCGGTTGATTGCCGAGCACACGAAGGCCCGGTTCGTCGCGTTCAGTGCGGTGCTCGCCGGCATCAAGGACATCAAGGAGGTCATGGCCCGCGCCGACACCACGCGGCGCCACTCGGGACTGCGCACCATCCTCTTCGTGGACGAGATCCACCGCTTCAACAAGGCGCAGCAGGACGCGTTCCTGCCCTACGTCGAGGCCGGCACCATCGTCCTCATCGGAGCCACGACGGAGAACCCGTCCTTCGAGCTGAACGCCGCCCTCCTCTCCCGCTCGAAGGTGTACGTTCTCGCCCCGCTGTCCGTGGACGACGTGACGGCGATCCTGCGGCGGGCGTTGACCGACGGGACGCGCGGCCTCGGGCGGCTGGCCCTGGACGTGGACGACGACGCCCTTACGGTGATGGCGATCGTGGCGAGCGGCGATGCCCGGGCCGCGCTGAACATGCTCGAGCTCGCGTCCGGCTCGGCGCCGGCCGACGATCAGGGACGGCGTCACGTGACGCGTCAGTGGCTGGAGAAGGCGCTCCAGAAGCGCATCCTCCGCTACGACAAGAGCGGCGAGGAGCACTACAACCTGATCTCGGCGCTGCACAAGTCGCTGCGCAACTCGGACGCCGATGCCTCGGTGTACTGGCTCGCCCGGATGCTCGAGGCCGGCGAGGACCCGCTCTACATCGCACGGCGCCTGGTGCGGTTCGCGTCGGAAGACGTGGGCAACGCCGACCCGCAGGCGCTCGTCGTGGCGGTTGCCGCGCAGCAGGCGGCGCATTTCATCGGGATGCCCGAGGGCAACACGGCACTGGCGCAGGCGGCCCTGTACCTGGCGACGGCGCCGAAGAGCAACGCCGTGTACGCCGCCTACGGACGCGCGGCTGACGACGCCGAGCATCAGGTCGCCGAGCCGGTGCCGCTGCACCTGCGGAATGCGCCGACCCGGCTGATGAAGTCGCTGGACTACGGCAGGGGCTACCGGTACGCCCACGACGAGCCGGATGCCGTCGCCGACATGGACTGCCTGCCGGTGTCGCTGGCTGGCCGCCGGTACTACGAACCGACCGAACGGGGGTTCGAAAAGGAAATCAAGCGGCGGCTCGAGGGCTGGGCGCGGATCAAACAGTCGAGGCGGTCCCCGCCTCCACCACCTCGCGAAGAATGACGCTCGCGCGGTCGCAGTCGGCCGCGCTGACGTCCAGGTGCGTCACCGCGCGGACCGTGCGCGGCCCGAACACGATCACGAGCACGCCGCGCTCGCGGGCCCGCGTGACCACGGAGGCCGCATCGGGCCCGCCGGGCGCGAGGTGGAAGACCACGATGTTGGTTCGCGTCGAGGCGAGGTCGAGCTGCACCCGCCGGCTGCCGGCCAGCGTCTCCGCGAGCCGCCGCGCGTTGGCGTGATCCTCCGCGAGGCGGTCGAGGTGGTGATCGAGGGCATAGTGACAGGCGGCGGCGAAAACGCCCGCCTGCCGCATGGCGCCGCCCAGCATCCGGCGCGCGCGCGTCGCGCGCGTGATGAGGTCGCGGCTCCCGGCGAGCACCGAGCCGCCCGGCGCCCCAAGCCCCTTCGAAAAGGCCACGCTCACCAGGTCGAACGGCGCCGACAGCTGCGACAGGTCGCGACCGCTCTCGATGGCGGCGTTCCACAGCCGCGCGCCGTCCAGATAGGAGCCGACGCCGTGCTCGCGGGCGGCATGACCGATGCGCACTGCCTCGTCCTGCGGGAAGATCGCGCCTCCGGCACGGTTGTGCGTGTTCTCGATTTCGACGAGCGAGGTGGGCGGGTACAGGAGGTGGCCTCGCGGCTTCCTCGCGGCGAGGAACTCGTCCCGGGTGAACACGCCGCGCGTCCCGATGTCGGTGAACTGCACGCCGGAGTTGGCCGCACCGGCGCCGCTCTCGTGCCACACGGCGTGGCTCTCCCGGCTCACGATCACGTCGTCGCCGGGCCGCGTCATCACACGGAGCGCAATCTGGTTGGCCATCGTGCCGGTGGGGACCCAGAGCGCGGCCGGCTTGCCCAGGATGGACGAGACGCGGTCCTGCAGGCTGTTGACGCTGGGGTCCTCGCCGTACTGGTCGTCACCGACTTCCGCCCGCGCCATCGCGTCGCGCATGCCCGGCGTCGGCCTGGTCACGGTGTCGGAACGAAGGTCGATGGGCACCGGGGATATATCGTATCGCGAACGGTGCTGAAGGTGCTGAGAGTGCTGAGAGTGCTGACGGTGCGGTGCTGACGGTGCTGACGGCGCTGACGGTGCGGGTGCTGACGGTGCGGGCGGTGCGGGTGCTGACGGTGCGGGCGGTGCGGGTGCTGACGGTGCGGGCGGTGCGGGTGCTGACGGTGCGGGTGCTGACGGTGCGGGCGGTGCGGGTGCTCACGGTGCCAAACGTGCCGATCGTCCGGCGTCGCGAACAGCGGAACGAGATGTGCACGGCCTCCAGCGCATGGGCGCCAAGACCTTCGAAGAGTTGATCGCGTGGCAGTTATGTGCGCAACTTCGGGATCGGGTCGGTGAAATTTGTGATACTGGGAACTTCGCGGGAACCGGCGACCTGCGCGACCAGCTGCAGGATGCCGCGTCGTCGGCGGCCGCGCTCATCGCTGAAGGCTTCGGGCGATACACGCACCGTGAGTTCGCCCGCTACCTCACCATGGCGCGCAGCGAGCTGCTGGAACTGCAGAATCACCTCGGCGCCCTGGCCCGCAGACGCCCTCAGCATTCAGCCGTGGTCGCCGACCTGCGGCATCTGTCCTATCGAGCGCTCGTCGCAACGACTCGCCTGCGGTCCTCACTCTGAGGGGTGCTCCGCACCGTCAGCACCGTCAGCACCGTCAGCACCGTCAGCACCCTCAGCACCGCAGCCTCAGCACCCTTCAGCACCCTTCAGCACCTTCAGCACCTTCAGCACCGCACCCTCAGCACCCTTCAGCACCTTCAGCACCTTCAGCACCAGCTCAGATCCTCTGAAAATTCCGCTCAATCTCCCTGCGGGTCAACCGCAGCATGACCGGGCGGCCGTGCGGGCAGATCGTCGAGTACGCCGTCGCCGCCAGTTCCTCGAGAATGTGCACCATCTTCTCGTAGGTGAGCGGGTCGTTGGCCTTGACCGCCGCGTGGCACGCGATGGTGGCGGCCATCCGCTTCAGCGCGGCCTCGGCCGGGCTGCCCCGATCGATCCCTTCGAGATCGTCGGCGAGGGCGCGCAGCGTGGAGGCGGCCGCTTCCACGCCCAGCAGGGCCGGCACGGCGCTCACGCGCACCGCATCACCGCCGAACTCCTCGACGTCGAAGCCCAGGCGGTCGAGATCCGCCGCGCGCCCGACCAGCGCCTGGCGGGCGCCGGCCGCCAGCTCCACGAGCATCGGCACGAGCAGGCGCTGGCTCTCGACCCGGCCGGTCGTCAGCCGTTCGAGCGTGCGCTCGTAGAGCACGCGCTCGTGCGCCACGTGCTGGTCGATGATCGCGATCCCCTCCGCGTCCACCGCGACGATGAAGGTGTCGCGGAACTGGCCGAGGGGCATGAGGGGGGTGAAGACAGCATGCGGCGAAGTGCCGGGTGCTGGGTGCTGGGTGCTGGGTGCGGTGCCGGGTGCGGGGTGCGGGGTGCCGGGTGCGAAGCCCAACGGCTCGGCCGACGGCACCGGCTGCCGCCAGCGGCTCGGGTAGAACCCCCCGGCGAGCACGCCAGGGATCGGCAGCGTCACGCCGATCGGCCCACCCGCGGGCACGCTGGAGGGCGACAGCACCAGCGGTGGGGCGGGACCGCGGCCGAGCGCGTCGGTCAGCGCGCGCCGGATCACCTCGTGCACGAGCGACTGCTCGCGGAAGCGCACCTCCGCCTTGGACGGGTGCACGTTGACGTCCACCTGATCCAGCGGCATCGCGATGAACAGGTGAACCTCCGGACTCCGTTCCTTGATCGACGCCACGGAGTACGCATCGGCAATGGCATGGGCGATCGTCCGGTCCCTCACCAGCCGTCCGTTGATGAAGACGTTCTGGGGCCCGCGCCGGGCGCCGGTCTCCGCCAGCGGCGCGATGTACCCGATGACGGTCAGCCCGGCGGTCTCGCGCTGCACCTCGACGAGGTCGCTCAGGTCCCCGTAGAGTTGGAACAGCCGCTCGAGCCGCCCCGCCGCCGGCGGGCACTCGATCACGCGCCGGCCGGCCGCCACGAGCGAGAAGCCCGTGGCGGGCGCGCTCAGCGCGAGCTGCGTGACGATGCGCGAGATTTGTGCCGACTCGGCGCCGTCGGACTTGAGGAACTTGCGGCGGGCGGGCAGGTTGTAGAACAGGTCCTCGACATCGATGCGCGTGCCCTCTGGCGCGCCGGCGGGCGTCACCGACCCGACGACGCCGCCGTGCACCCGGATCTCGGTGCCCTCGAGGGCGCCGCGGGCACGCGTCCTCAACGTCAGGTGGGACACCGAGGCGATCGACGGCAGCGCCTCGCCGCGGAACCCCAGCGTCGCGATGGCCGCCAGGTCGTCCGACGTGCGGATCTTGCTCGTGGCGTGGCGCTCGAGGGCCAGGCGCGCGTCCTCCGGGGTCATCCCCTCGCCGTCGTCTTCGACGCGGATGAGGCGCTTGCCGCCGAACTCGGTCGCGATCGTGATGCGTCCGGCGCCGGCATCGAGGCTGTTCTCGACGAGCTCCTTGACGATCGACGCCGGCCGCTCCACCACCTCGCCGGCGGCGATCTGGTTCGCCAGCTCGGGCGGCAGCTGGCGGATGCGGTCGCCGCTGGTCATGGACGTCAGAGCCAGTCGCGACGCCTGAAGATCCAGAGCATCACGGCCACGGTCACGGTCATCCCGGCGAGCAGCCACCAGAACGGCCTGGGATTGTCAGGGCTGGAGACGCCGGGCAGGTGCATGTTCATGCCGTACAGCCCCGCGACCAGCGTCAACGGCATGAAGATCAGCGTGATCACCGTCAGCACCTTCATGACCTGGTTCAGCCGGTACGACACGTTGGACAGGTGCGCCTCGAGGATGCTGGTGACCCGGTCCTGGAACAGCAGCGCTTCGTCGGCGATCCGGACCAGGTCGTCGTAGACGTCGCGGAAGCGGTACGCGAGCTCCTCGGTGATCACGGGGAACTCGCGCCGGGCCAGCCGGCCCACCGCGTCACGCTGCGGCAGGGCGATGCGCCGCAGGCCCGTGACGTCCCGCTTCACGGCCAGGATCTCGCGGACGAGATCGCTGCGGGGCTGCTCGAACACCTCGTTCTCGAGCTCGTCCAGCCACTGCTCGAGCTCTTCCACCTCGGGGCGGTAGTTGTCCACCATCCGGTCGATGATCCGGTGCATGAGCGCGGCCGGGCCCTCGCCGAGGACGTTGTTGTTGCGCCCGCAGACGTCGTACATGGCCGACACGCTGCGGGTCTGCCCGTCGTGCACCGTCACGAGGTAGTTGGGCCCGAGAAAGAAGTCCGTGTCGTGCGTGGCGAAGGCGGTCTCGGACTTGCGGTAGTCGATGCCGTGCAGGATCAGGTACAGGTACCCGTCGTACGGCTCGATCTTGGGGTGGTGGACGTTGGCAGCGGCGTCCTCGATCGCGAGCGGGTGGAACCGGAAGATCCCCGCGAGGATGTGCTGGATCTCCTCCGGCGTGGGCGCGGCGAGATCGACCCAGAACGACACCTGGCCGGCCTGGGACAGCCACGCCGGGTCGACCGCGTCGACCCGGTGTGTCTCGCCGTTCCGATGCACGAAGACGGTCAGCATACGCGCGGCTGCTGGCTCCCTCCCGGACTGGTGGCCCGTAACCGCCCGTCTAGTCGCCCACCTTCACGCTGAGCGCGGCCTGCGCGGCGGCGAGCCGTGCGACCGGCACGCGATAGGGCGAGCAGCTCACGTAGTCGAGACCGACCTTGTTGAAGAAGTGGACCGACGACGGGTCGCCGCCGTGCTCGCCGCAGATCCCGAGCTTCAGGTCGGCGCGGGTCCTGCGGCCCTTCTCCACCGCCATCGCCACGAGCTGCCCGACGCCGACGGTGTCCACCGACTGGAAGGGATCGCGCTCCAGGATCTTGCGCTCCTGGTAGATGCCCAGGAACTTGCCGGCATCGTCGCGCGAGAACCCGAAGGTGAGCTGCGTCAGGTCGTTGGTGCCGAACGAGAAGAACTGCGCCTCGGTGGCGATCTCGTCGGCCGTCAGGGCGCCGCGCGGCACCTCGATCATCGTGCCGACGAGGTACTTGAACCTGACGCCCTGCGCCTTCATCACGTCCTTCGCCACGCGATCGACGATGGCCTTCTGGTCGCGCAGCTCCTTGACGAGGCCGACCAGCGGAATCATCACCTCGGGAACGATCTTGAGGCCCTCCTTGTTCAGCTGCGCGGCCGCCTCGAAGATCGCCCGCGCCTGCATCTCGGTGATCTCGGGGTAGGTGATCCCGAGGCGCACGCCGCGGTGGCCGAGCATCGGGTTGAACTCGTGCAGCTGCTCCACCCGCGCCAGGAGCTTCCGCTTCTCGGCCAGCTCGGCGGCCGCGCCCCCGGTCGCCTCGAGGCGCGCGACGTCGACCATCAGGTCCTCCCGCTTCGGCAGGAACTCGTGCAGCGGCGGGTCGATGGTGCGGATCGTCACCGGCTCGCCGTGCATGCCCTTGAACACGCCGTAGAAGTCCGCGCGCTGGAGCGGCAGCAGCTGGTCGAGCGCCGCCCGCCGATCCCGCTCGTTGTCGGCGAGGATCATCTTCTGCACCTTCTCGATGCGACCCTCGCCGAAGAACATGTGCTCGGTGCGGCACAGGCCGATGCCGCGCGCGCCGAACGCGTACGCCAGCTCCGCCTGGTCCGGCAGGTCCGCGTTGGCGCGGATGCCGAGCGTCCGGTGCTTGTCGGCCCACGACAGCAGCTGGCTGAACCGCTGGTAGATGTCGGACTGCGCCGGCTTCATCTGCCCGGCGAGCACCTGCAGGATCTCGCTCGGCCGAGTCGCGACCTTGCCGACCTTCACCTCGCCGGTGAGGCCGTCGAAGGACACCCACTCGCCTTCCTTCAGCGTCTGGCCCTGCACCGAGAAGGCCTTCCCCTTCTCGTTCACGACGATCTCGCCGGCGCCGACGACCGACGGCTTGCCCATCTGGCGGCCGACGACGGCAGCGTGGGAGGTCATGCCGCCGGTGGCGGTGAGCACCCCTTCGGCGACCTCCATCCCGTGGATGTCGTCGGGCACCGTCTCCTTGCGGACGAGCAGCACCTTCTTGCCCTGCTGCGCCCACGCCACGGCGTGGTCGGCCGTGAAGACCACCTGGCCCGAGGCCGCGCCCGGCGAGGCCGGCAGGCCCTTGGTGGCCACCGGCAGCTTCTTCCACTCGGCCGGGTCGAACACCGGCGCGAGCAGCTGCGAGAGGCTGGCCGGTTCCACCAGCAGCAGCGCGTCCTTCGGGCTGCGCAGCTTCTCCCTGACGAAGTCGGTGGCAATGACCACCGCGGCGTAGCCGGTGCGCTTGCCGTTCCTCGTCTGGAGCATGTAGAGCTTCTCGTCCTGGATCGTGAACTCGAAGTCCTGGATGTCGCGGTAGTGCTTCTCGAGCCGCGAGGTGATGCGGCGGAGCTCCTTGTAGGCCTTCGGCATCACCTGCTCGAGCGCGGTGATCGGCTGCGGCGTCCGGATGCCCGCCACGACGTCCTCGCCCTGCGCGTTCACGAGGAACTCGCCGAAGAACTCGTTGGCGCCGGTGGCCGGGTTGCGCGTGAAGCCGACGCCGGTCGCCGACCGGTCGCCCGTGTTGCCGAACACCATCAGCTGCACGTTGACGGCGGTGCCGATGTGGTCGGGAATGTCGTAGATCCGTCGGTAGGAGATCGCGCGCGGGTTCTGCCACGAGCGGAACACGGCATCCCGCGCGCCGCGCAGCTGCGCAAACGGATCCTGCGGGAAGGGCTTGCCCGTCTCGGTCTTGACGAGCCGCTTGTAGCGGTCCACCGTCTCGTGGAGGCCGTCCTCGTTCAGGTCGGTGTCCGTCGCCGCGCCGCGCGCGTGCTTGACGGACTCGAACTCGTGCTCGAACTTCTCCTTGGGGATCTCGAGCACGACGTTGCCGAACATCTGGATGAAGCGCCGGTAGCTGTCGTAGGCGAACCGGCCGTTCCCGGTGCGCGCCTTCAGCCCCTCGACCGCCTGGTCGTTGAGGCCGAGATTGAGGATCGTGTCCATCATGCCCGGCATCGAGAACTTCGCGCCCGAGCGGACGGACACCAGCAGCGGGTTCGAGGTCGAGCCGAACTTCGCGCCGGCCAGCTTCTCGAGCTTCCGGACGTAGCCTTCCATCTCCGACTCGATCGCCGGCGTCAGCTTGCGCCCGTTCTCGAACCAGAGCATGCAGGCGGCGGTCGTGATCGTGAAGCCCGGCGGCACGGGCAGGCCCGCGTTGGTCATCTCGGCCAGGTTCGCGCCCTTGCCTCCGAGCAGGTCCCGCATCGTGCGGTCGCCGTCGGCCGTGCCGCCGCCGAAGAAGTAGACATACTTCTTCGCCGCGGTCTTCCTGCCGGGCGTACGCGCCGGCGCCTTGCGTGCCGCGGCGGATGCGGTCCGCCGGGCGCCCTTCCGAGCCTTCTTCGCGATCTGCTTTGCCATGGTTGGTTACGACTCCGGTTGAGAAACGATCTCCGAGATGTCGGCGAGGCGCAGGATGAGCCGCTCGAGCCGCTGCATCAGGCGCAGACGGGCCTCGCGCAGCGCGCGATCCTCCACCATCACGAACACCTCCGAGAAGAAGCGGTCCACGAACGGACCAAAGGCGGCCGCCTCGGCAAACGCCCGCCGGTAGTTGTCGCCGGCAACGAGCAGTTGCTCGATGACGGGCCGGCGGCGCTCGAGCTCGGCGACGAGCGCCTGCTCGGCCGGCTCGACGAGGCGGCCATCGAGGTCTGGCCCCAATACGAGTACGCCCGCGCCGGGGTCGGACCCCCCCGCCACCGCGCCGTCGGCCTCCCGCGCGATGTTCTTCACGCGCTTGAAGGCGACCGCCAGCTGCTGGAACTCCGGGGTGCCCACGTACTCGGGCAGCACCTCCAGCTTGCGCCTGGCGTCAGTCGGGCTGACCTCGCCGACGTCCCGTCCGGCCAGGACCGAGCGCACGTTGCGCACGTCGTAGCCGCGCTGCTCGAGCACGAACGTCAGCCGCTCGGTGAGGAAGGCCGTGAGCGCCGCCTGCGCTTCGCCGCCCAGGATCACGCCCTGCGCGGCCAGCTCGCGGGCCGCTCCGTCGAGGAGCGCGCCGAGGGTCGGACGGGCGGTGAGGCCGGTCACCGCGGGAAGGTCCACGAGCAGCTTGAACAGCCCGTGCGCCTGGCGCCGGAGCCCGAACGGGTCGCGGGATCCGGTGGGCCGTTCGCCCACGGCGAACAGGCCCACGAGCGTGTCCAGCTTGTCGGCGAGCGACACCGCCGCCCAGCTCGCGGCCGCCCCGCCAAGATCGCCGCTGGTGGGCGGCGCCGACGCGTCCGCGGCCGCCGGCAGGTAGTGGAGCGCGATCGCCTTCCACACCGCCTCGGGACGTCCTTCCTCCCGGGCGTAGATCCCGCCCATGGTCCCCTGGAGCTCCGTGAGCTCGCGGACCATGTCGCTGGCCAGAATCCGCCTTCGCGAGCCGGCCCGCCTCCGCGGCTGCCTCGGCTTCGGCGGAGCAGCCCAGGGCCTCGCGGGCAATCCAGGCCGCCAGCGCCTCGAGGCGCAGGGCCTTGCCCTTGTAGCTCCCGAGCTTCTTGTGGAAGAGGATCGTGTCGAGCCGGTCGATGCGGTCGGCGAGCCGCACGCGGCGATCCGCCTCCCAGAAGAACTGCGCGTCGCGCAGCCGGGCGGTCAGGACGCGCTCGGCGTTGCGGCTGATGAGCTCGGGCCGCTCGACTTCCACGTTCGTGACCGCGAGAAAGGCCGGCTTCAGCCGGCCGTGTTCGTCCACCACGGGGAAGTAGTGCTGGTGGTGAATCATCGTGGTCGTCAGGACTTCCTCGGGCAGCGAGAGGAACTCGGCCGGGAACATCCCGGGGACCACCGACGGCCACTCGACCAGATCCGGCACCTCGTCGAGCAGCGCCTGGCCCGCGGCGGCCCGGTGCACCCGCCCGCCCAGGCGTCCGGCGTGGACGTCGAGCTCGCGGACGATGCGCTCGCGGCGATCCTCGCGCTCGAGGACCACGAAGTGCTCGAGGAGCCGCGCCTTGTAGTCGTCGAACGTCTTGACCTTCACGGCGCGCCCCGCGCGGCCGCTCGTGGTCAGGAAGCGGTGGCCGTAGGTCATGGCGGCCGACCGCACCTCCTGGACGAGCGGCGCCTGCGCCAGCTCGGTGCGGCGGATCTCGAAGGGCACGACGCGGCCGCCGTACAGGAACAGCAGCCAGCGGATCGGGCGCCCGAAGGTGAGATCGCCCCTGCCGTCGTCCAGGTAGGCGTCCCAGCGCATGTGCCTCGGGAACGTCAGTCCGCGGAGCAGGCCCGTCATCACGGTGGGGAGCGCGTCCACGGCGGCCCTCCCCCGCTGTCGCCTGCGGTAGGCGAGATACCGGCCGCGCGGCGAGTCGGTCTCCTCGAGATCGGCGACCTCCACGCCGTGCTTCCGCGCGAAGCCCAGCGCGGCGGAGGTCGGCTGCCCGTCGGCGCCGCGCGCGGCCGCGACGGGCGGACCGGTCACGAGCTCCTCGAGATCGGTCTGCCGCTCGGCCACCCGGCCCACGCGCACCGTCAGCCGCCGCGGCGTCGTCCACGAATCGACCGGCCCGTCGATCTCGAGGCGCGCGGACTGCAGCTCGGCGGCCGCCACCGTCGCCAGCTGCGCGGTCAGGCCGGGCAGCCAGCTGGCGGGGACCTCCTCGACGCCGATCTCGATGAGCAGTTCTCTGTCCATTCCGTTCCGGCCGAACCTGCTGCCTGCTGCCTACTGCCTACTGCCTGCTGCCTACTGCACTGTCCACCGGCGTCAGCCCGTCCACATACGCTTTCGCGATCGCGACCGCGAGCTGCCGGACCCGCAGCACGTAGGCCGTGCGCTCGGTCACGCCGATGCTGCCGCTGCTGTCGAGAATGTTGAACAGGTGGGAGCACTTGAGGCACTCCTCGAGCGCCGGCCAGACGAGGCCCGAGGCGAGGAGCTTCCCGCAGAACGTGTAGTGCCGCTCGAAGAGGTCCCGGTGGTGCGCCGCGAACTCGGCGGGCGAGACGCCCTCGACCTGCCCGAACACGTACTTCGACTGCTCGATCTCCTCGCGGAGCCGCACCTCGCGGTACTTCACGCCGGGCGCCCACTCGAGGTCGTACACGTCGTTCACGCGCTGGAGCGCCATCGCGATGCGCTCGAGGCCGTAGGTGATCTCGCAGGCAATGGGCGCCAGGTCGATGCCGCCCACCTGCTGGAAATACGTGAACTGCGTGATCTCCAGCCCGTCGAACATCACCTGCCAGCCGATGCCCCACGCGCCCAGCGTGGGCGATTCCCAGTTGTCCTCCTCGAAGCGCACGTCGTGCTGCCGGGGGTTGATCCCGCACGATTCCAGCGACTGCAGGTACAGGTGCTGCACCTCGTCGGGCGACGGCTTCAGGATCACCTGGAGCTGGTGGTGCTTGAACAGCCGGTTCGGGTTCTGTCCGAAGCGCCCGTCATCCGGACGGCGCGACGGCTGGACGTAGGCGACATTCCAGTGCGCCGGGCCCAGGACGCGCAGCAGGGTCTCGGGATGCGACGTGCCGGCGCCGACCTCGAGGTCGAGCGGCTGCTGCACCAGGCAGCCATTGGCGGCCCAGAACTGCGAGAGCTTGAAGATGAGATCCTGGAAGGTCAACGCGGTGTCGCCGCCAATCGTCAATCGTCAATCATCAATCGTCAATGATCAATGCCCAGCTGTCGCAGCACGCGCGGCGACTTCAGCTCCCGCTCCAGATGCCGGGCCATCAGGGCCCGGTGCAGCCGCTCGAGCTCGGCGAGCACCGCGGGCGCCACGTCGGCCGTGCCCATCTCCGCCGGACCCCGCTGCCGCGCGGCCGCCAGGAACGCCAGCGCGCCCGGCGACAGCTCCGTGCCCGCGTGGTGTCCCCCGTCGGCGCAGGGCCCGCACGTCAGCACGCCGTCGGTCGGCGAGAACCACGCACCGGCGGCCGCCTGCGCGGCAAACCGGGCGCCGCACTGGTGGCAGGCCAGGTGCGGCGGGTAGACGCCCTCGAGCCGGAGCAGCCAGTACCTCGAAGTACCGTGCCAGCCGGTCCGCGCCGCCTCCCTCCGCCAGCGCGTCCAGCACGGACGCGCCCAGCCGGTAGAGCGTCTCGTTCGGCCCGTCGGCCGGCGCCCACTCGTCGAGTAGCTCCGCGAAGTAGCTGGCGTAGCCGATCGACTCCCCGGAGGCCGCCATCGGCGACCGCACCGTCTCGGCGTAGTTCAGGCTCACCAGCTCGCGGGTCTCCTTCTCGAAGTAGGCGACCCGGACGTGCGTGAGCGGCTCCAGCGCACCGACGAACCGCGACCGCGGCCGCCGTGCGCTTTTCGCCACGCCCCGCTTCTTCCCGCGATCCGCGGTCAGGAAGACGACGATCCGGTCGGCTTCGCCGAGCTTGTAGGTGCGCAGCACCAGCGCCTCGGCGGTATAGAGCGGCATGGCGCGGGGGCCAAAATCTCCGTATTCTACCCCGGCTGCAGATACCGGAGAAACAGCGTGGCCAGGCCCAGGAACGAGGCGAAGCCGGCCACGTCGGTGAACGTGGTGATGAACACCGCGGAGGCCAGCGCCGGGTCCACCTTCAGCGCCTTCAGCCCGAGCGGGATCAGCGTGCCGGCCGCGGCCGCCACGCACAGGTTGATCACCATCGCCGCACCCAGCAGCAGGCCGATCATCGGGCTGCCCCGGAACAGGATCGCGATACCGGCGGCGATGGTGCCGGTGGCCAGGCCGTTGGTCAGGCCAACCGCCAGCTCCTTGACCAGCGCCTGCCGGGCATTCGCCCAGGTCAGCTCGCCGAGCGCGAGCCCGCGGACGATGACCGTGAGCGTCTGCGTGGCGGCGTTGCCGCCCATCCCCGCCACGATGGGCATGAAGATCGCCAGCGCGGTCACCTTCCCGATCGCGCCCTCGAACATGCCGACCACGGCCGCCGCCAGGAACGCGGTGCCCAGGTTGACGATGAGCCAGGGCATCCGCATCCGGAGCGACTCGAGCGGCGGCGTGAACACCCGCTCGTCGCCGCTCACGCCGGCCAGGCGGTAGATGTCCTCGGTGGCCTCGTCCTTGATGACGTCGATGACGTCGTCCACCGTGACGACGCCCACGAGCTTGCTCTCCTCGTCGACAACCGGGATCGCGAGGAGGTTGTACGAGGCGACCAGCCGGGCGGCTTCCTCCTGATCGGTGTCCACGCGGACGCTGGTGACCTCTGGCGTCATGATCCGCTTGAGGGGCGTCTCGGGCGACACGAGCAGCAGCCGCCGCAGCGAGGTGACGCCGACCAGGTGGCGGCGCGCGTCCACCACGTACAGGTAGAACACCATCTCGACGTCGCGCGCGGCCTGCAGCGCCGAAATCGCCTCGCCCACCGTGAGGTCCTCCGAGAGGGCGAAGACGTTCGGGTTCATGATGCGCCCGGCGGTCTTCTCGGGGTACTCGAGGAGGTTCTCGACCTGGCCCGACTCCTTCGGGCGCATCAACTCGAGCACGGCGCTCGACAGCTCCTCGGGCAGGTAGTCCACGAGGGCCGCCGCGTCGTCGGAGGCGATCTCCTGAATGAGCTTTGCGATTTCCTCGGCGGGCCGGTCCGAGAGAAGCTGCGCGCCGCCCTCGGGACCGAGCTCCGCGACGGCTTCCATCGCGAGCTTGGGGCTCCGCTCGCCCAGGACGGCAAACGCCGCCCGGCGGTCCCGTTCCGGCAGCTCGGCGAGCACCTGCGCCAGGTCGGCGGGGTGCTGCTTCTGAAGCAGATTGAACAGGTTTGCCGTCGCGCCAATCCGCAGCAACCGCCGGACCGAGTCCAGGACGACGTCGATTTTTCGCTGCGGCGCCATCGGCAATGTCTCTCAGGGAAGCAAAATCCCCTAAAGGTAACACACGGCGCAGGATCCGCGACACACACGCGAGCGTCCCGACGTGGTACCGTCGGGCCGATGACGGTCTGCCGCTCGTGCGCGCTGGCAGGGGTCCTGGTCGTGGGCTGGGCGTCGGCGGCTCCTGGCAACGCGCCTCGCGACAGGGACGTGCTGGCGCGGGCCGGGGCGTTCGTGCGCGGGTTGGAGGAAGAGCTGCCGCGGGTCGTCGCGCGCGAGAGGATGGTGCAGCGCGCCACCGTCCCGGGTGGCGGTCCAGCGCTGCCGGTGTCCGGCCGCCGGATGGTGTCGGAACTGGCATGGGTACCGATGCCCGAAGCGCCGGATCTGCTCCCCGTGCGCGACGTGGTGGAAGTGGACGGCCGGGCGCTGACGAGCGAACGGCAGCGGCTGCAGGCGCTGCTCCAGAGCGGCCGGGGCGCGCTCGAGGAGGCCAGGCGCCTGCTGAACGAGGGCGCTCGTTACAATCTGGCGCCCGGGTCCAGGAACTTCAACCTGCCCACCGTTGCGCTCTTCTTCCTGCACCCCGACACGGCGCCCCGATTCTCGTGGTCGCGGACGTCTCCGCGGAAGGCGCGGATCTGGACGTTCGAGTTCAAGGAGCGCGAACGGCCCACGATCATCCGCGACGGCAGCGGCAGGCCGGTTTTCAGCCGGGGATCCGTGGACGTCGATGCCGCGACCGGCACGGTCCGCCGGACCGCGCTGCGCCTGCGCTATCACGATGTGAATTACACGCTCGTGACGACGTTTGAGCCGGTCCCAACCATGGGACTGGTCCTGCCGGTCCGGATGGATGAGCGGTATGCGACGTCGTCGGGCCTCATCACCAGCGCGGCCACATACGACGACTACCGCAGGTTCGAGACGGGAGCACGGCTGGTCCAGTAAGAGGATGGGAGGATGGGAGGATGGGAGGATGGGAGGATGGGAGGATGGGAGGATGGGAGGATGGGAGGATGGGAGGATGGGAGGGTGGGAGCGTGGGAGGATGGGAGGACGCGCTGGCACCAGTCTCGATCTACACTCCCCGTCATGCGCGTAAACCGCTCGGTGCCGCCGTGCCCGGTCATCCCGGTCCTGATCTACCCCGACCCGGGCGCAGCCGCAGACTGGCTCTCGAAGGCGTTCGGCTTCACGGTCCGCCTGCGCATCGCCAATCACCGCGTCCAGATGAAGGCCGGCGACGGCTGTTTCACGATCGCCGAGGGCGATGTGGTGCCGAACAACTCACATATCGTCCAGGTCCGCATCGATGATGCTCGCGGCCACTGTGAGCGAGCGCGGCAGCATGGCGCTGTGATCCTGACCGAGCCGAAGGACCACTCGTACGGCGAGCGCCAATACAATGCCCAGGATTTTCACGGCCACCGGTGGGACTTCACCGAGACCATCACCGACGTCGCTCCGGAAGAATGGAGCGGCGGCGAATTCCACCTCGAGTGAGCCGATCGCGGTCTATTCAGACGCGGCGACCCTGACCGTCCGGCGCGTCTTCGCCGACTCGCGGGCCGCGTCGAGAATGGCGACCACCGTCAGGTTCGTCGGCAGTGACGACAGGTCGGTGTCGGCGACGGTGAGGTCGCCGCGGACCACGGCGCCGAGATACGCGAGCGAGTCGCGTTCCGCCGACGGCCGTGGCCCGATCTCGCGGGTCTCTTCCGGCGTGCGCTCGCCGAGCCGGACGCGCAGGTGCGTGCGGTCTGGCGCAATCGCGTAGCCGGTCTTCCCGTAGACCTCCAGATCCTTGCGGCTCACCGGCCAGTTCCACGAGGCCTGGATGATGCCCTGCGCGTGCGGGTACGTGACGATGATGGTCGCCTCGTCGTCCACGCGCGGGTAGATGTCCGGCTTGATCTGCTGGGTGACGGCCGTCACCGTCTGCGGCGCCTCGCCGTGCATCAGCCAGGTGATCAGATCGGCGCCGTAGCAGCCGAAGTCGATGAGGGCACCCCCGCCGTTCTTCACCGGATCCGTGAGCCACGCGAAGAACGCCGGGCTGACGCCAATCTCCTGTGGGCCATCGTGTCCGTCGTGGACGACGATCTTCCGGAGCGGGCCGATCTGGCCGTCGGCGAGGAGCTTCGACAGCGCCGGCACGTTCGGGTACCACGTGGTCTCGTAGTTGGTGATGAGCTGGATGTGGTGCTGCCGGGCGAGCGCAGCCATCTGCCGCGCGTGGTCGTTGCCGACGGCGAGCGGCTTCTCGACCATCACGTGGATCCCGCGTGGCGCCGCGGCCTGGACGACGGCGAGGTGGTCGAAGATGGATCCGAAGGCGGCGACTGCCTGCGGGTGCACGCGGTCGAGCATCTCGCCGAGGTCGGTGAAGAAGAGACCGGCGTCGAGGCCGTACCGCTGGGCGTATTGCGCCGCCAGCTCCCGGTCCGGCTCGTAGATCCCGACGATCTGCACGTCGGCCCTCGCGCGCTGGTTGAGCACACCGCGCACGTGGTCGTGGGAGAGGCCGGCGATCGCGAGCCGGAGCGGCGGCGAGTCGGCGTCTGCGCGCGGAACGGGAGCGGCGGCCAGCAGGGCGGCCAGGGCGAGCAGGCGTACGGAGAAGCGCATGGCGCGCCTACTCTACTCCGGAAGCGGCTCCACCTGCGCGAGCAGCCGCTCGACCGCGGCCGACTCGTCAGCGAGGTCCAGCCAGCGCACGGAGTCCTCGCGTTCCCGGAACACCTCGAGCGTGGCGGGCTGCTCGCTCGTGAAGAGCATTTACATCCGCGCCAGGCCGAACGCGAGGTCCTGGGAAACGACCAGAGCCCGCCGGGCCCCAAGCCCGAACGGACTCGAAATGCCCGTCTGGCGGATCCCAGCCGCCGTCACGTCGATGGTCGTCACGCCGCCGAAGTCGGCGAGCTGCCGGAAGTCGGGTGCGAACCGCGCGTCGCGGGAGAGGGCGCTCCTGTGTCCAAGCAGCTCGCGATTGGTGATCGTGCCCCAGGCGCGGGTCGCGACCAGCCGGAGGCGCTCGTCGATCGCGCAGCCGATCGGCACGGCACCGTCACTCGCCGCGGCGCGTCAGCAGCTCGTCGAGCACGCGCTCGTCCTCACGCCACTCGCCGCGCACCTTGACGTGGAGATCCAGGAAGACGCGCGTGTCGAAGAACCGCTCCAGCTCGAGGCGGGCCGCGGTGCCGATGGCCTTGATCATCTGGCCGCCATGGCCCACCACGATCGGCTTCTGCGAGTCGCGCTCGACCAGAATCGTGCAGTAGACCTTGAGCAGTCCGCGATCGTCGGGCTCCTCGAACCGATCCACGACGACGGCGCTCGAGAACGGCAGTTCCGCGTGCGTGTGCTGCAGCACCTGCTCGCGCACGATCTCGGCCACGAAGAACCGCTCGGGCTGATCCGTGAGGTAATCCTCCGGGTAGAGCGGCTCGCCCTCGGGCAGCACCTCGAGCAGCACCTGTGCCAGCCGATCGATGCCGTCGCCGGTCGCCGCCGACACCGGCACGATCGCGGCGAACTCGCGCTCCTGCCGGACGCGGTCGATCACGGGCAGCAGCGTCGGCCTGGCCAGCAGATCGATCTTGTTCAGGATGAGCACCACGGGCACGGTGATCCCGCGCACGAGCGAGAAGAGGTGCCTCTGGCCCCCCGCGGGGCGCTGGGACGCGTCGAGCACGACGCCCACCACGTCCACCTCGCGCATTGCGTCGAGGGCCACGTTCACCATCCGGACGTTCATGCGATGCGCCGGCTTGTGGATGCCCGGCGTGTCCACGAACACGACCTGCCCGCGCAGATGGTGTTGCCCTTGGTGTTCTTTGTGTTCTTTGTGTTCTTCGTGTTCTTTGTGTTCTTCGTGTTCTTCGTGTTCTTCGTGTTCGTAATTGCGCACGCCCAGGATGCGGTTGCGGGTGGTCTGCGGCTTGTCGGAGACGATCGCGAGCTTGGTCCCCACCAGGCGGTTCAGCAGGGTGGACTTGCCGGCGTTCGGCAGGCCGACCAGCGAGACGAAGCCGGCCTTCACACGACCTCGTCGGCGGCTTCGGCGTGCGGCTCGGGCAGCGACTGCCGCCGCACCCGGACGCGCGTCACGCGCCGGCGCTCGGCCTCGAGCACCTCCACGTGGAGGCCGTCCACGTCGATCTGCTCGCCCACGGCGGGCACGCGGCCGAGATGGGCGAGCAGGAAGCCGCCCACCGTGCCGAAGCCCTCGCGCGGGATGTCCACGCCCAGCCGATCGCTCAGCTGGTCGATCCCGGCCTTCCCGCTGAAGACGAAGACGCCGCCGCCTTCGTCCTGCACCGGCTCGGACTCCACGTCGTACTCGTCGCGGATCTCGCCGACGATTTCCTCGAGCAGGTCCTCGATCGTGACCAGGCCCGCGGTGCCGCCGTACTCGTCCACGACCACGGCCGACTGCACCTGCTGCCGCTGGAACTCCTTCAGCAGGTCGGAGACCCGCTTGGTCTCCGGCACGAAATAGGCCGGCCGCAGCAGGCGCTCCACGATGGGCTCGCCCGGGGGCAGATCGGGCAGCCGGACGAAGTCCTTGACGTTGAGGAAGCCCACGATGTGGTCCAGCGATTCGCGGAACACCGGCACGCGCGTGTACTGCTGCTCGGCGAAGACCTGACGCACCTGGCCGAGCGTCGCGTCCACGCGAATCGCGACGATGTCGGGCCGCGGCGTCATGACGTCGCGCACGAGCGTGTCGCCGAAGTCCACGATCGACTCCAGCAGGCGCCGCTCCTCGCGCTCGAGGAGCCCCTCGTGCTCGCCGGCCTCGAGGTAGGCGTGCGCGGCCTCGTCGTTCTCGTCCTCGGCAGGGGCGCCCTCGGGAGCGGGGCTCACCGGGCGCTCGCGCCGGAGCGTCACGATGATCCCGACCAGGCTCAGCGTGATGGGCTTCAGGGCGCGCGCGACCAGGCTGAACGAGGGCATCAGGGCGATGAGCACGCGCTCCGGATCGTGGCGGACGATCAGCAGCGGAATCAGGTGCTCGAACACCACGACGAATCCCGCCATCGAGAGCAGGAGGACCCCGGGATCCTTGAAATCGTCCACCCCGGTCATCGTCGCGAACAGGATGGCGGTGACCGTGACGATCAGGCCCATCAGGAGCCGGACGGGCACGAAGAGGAGCACGGGGTCGTCGAGGTACGGGCCCAGGCCCTTGCCGCGCCCGTTGCGCTCGACCGTCAGCCGCAGCGACAGGCGCATGAGGGCGCTGAACCCGGCCTCGACCGTGCCGACGTAGATGGCCAGGATCGCCAGCACCGGCAGCAGGACGAGCTTCATCGGGCGTGCTCCCGCGCGATGAGCCCGCCGGGCAGGCCGCCGCGCCGCCGCAGCCGCGACTCGAGCCGCGCCATGCGGCCGTGGTCGGTCTCGTGGTCGTAGCCCAGCAGGTGCAGCAGGCCATGCAGCGCGAGCACCCGCCACTCGGTCGCCTCGGCATGCCGGTGCCGCCGCGCCTGCCGGCGCGCGACGCCACGCGCGATCACGATGTCGCCGAGCGAGCCTGCGGGATCGCCGATCGGAAACGAGAGCACGTCGGTGGGGGCGTCCGTGCCGCGATAGGTGCGGTTCAGCCCACGCACGCGGTGGTCCGACACCAGCGCGATCGTCACCTCGCCGCGGGCGCGCCGCGGCGCGACGGCGGCCAGCCACCGGCCCAGGCCCGGGGCGCGCAGCGGGCGGCCGCGCGCGTCCACGACGCTGACGGAGAGGCGGGCAGGAGGAGGGTGGTCGGCAGCCGGCATGGATCAACCTCCAATAGCCAACTCCCAACTCCCAAGGGACAAGAAACCGAACGCTCCTCGCCCGAGACAGTTAAGAATTGGGAATTGGGAATTGGGAGTTGACACGTTACTCACGGCCGTTCATGCCCGCGTGCCCGAACCGGACTGCCAGGCCTCGTAGGCCTTCACGATCTGCTGGACGAGCCGGTGCCGCACCACGTCGCGCTCGTCGAAGTGGATGAACGCGATGCCCTCCACGTGCGAGACGATCTTCATCGCCTCGACGAGGCCCGACGCCCGCCCGGTCGGCAGGTCGATCTGCGTGATGTCGCCGGTGACCACCGCCTTCGACCCGAAGCCAAGGCGCGTCAGGAACATCTTCATCTGCTCCGACGTCGTGTTCTGCGCCTCGTCCAGGATCACGAAGGAGTCGTTCAGCGTGCGGCCGCGCATGAACGCCAGCGGCGCGATCTCCACCGTGCCGCGCTCGAGCAGCCGCTCCACGCGCTCGGCGTCGAGCATGTCGTACAAGGCGTCGTAGAGCGGCCGCAGGTACGGGTTCACCTTCTCCTGCAGGTCGCCGGGCAGGAACCCGAGCTTCTCGCCCGCCTCGACCGCCGGGCGCGCCAGAATGATCCGGCTCACCTTCTTCTGCAGCAGGAACGCCACGGCCTGCGCCATGGCCAGGTAGGTCTTCCCCGTGCCGGCCGGACCGATGCCGAACACGATGTCGTGCTGGTCGATCGCCTCGAGGTAGCGCCGCTGGTTGATGCTCTTCGGCGCCACCTGACGGCGGCCCGCGGCCCGCGCCGGCCCCCGCACGAGGTAGTCGCGGAGCTCCACGCCGGCGTCCTGGGCGACCAGCTGCGCGGCGGTCTTCACGTCGCCGTTCGACACGCGGTAGCCCTCGCCGAGCAGCGCCGACAGCTGGCTCACGGTGCGCTCGACCCGGACCTCGTCCTCCGGGCTGCCATCCACGATCAGATCGTGCCCCTGCGTGCGGATCTGTACGCCGAAGGCGGACTCGAGCTGCCGGAGGTTCTCGTCGTAGGACCCGAAGAGGGTCTCGATCCCGTGTTCGGGGACCGCGATTCGGCGCATCGGCCGGCGGGATGCCGCCTCTAACTCCTTGATAATTGGACAGTTACGTTAAAATCCTAGCACACGGCCGCCGCCGCGTCAACGCGGCCCCCCAGGCGGTTTCGCCAGCCGGAGCTCGAGCTCGTCGAGCTGCCGCTGATCGACCGTCGAGGGCGCCCCCGACATCAGGTCCACGGCGGCAGCGGTCTTCGGGAACGCAATCACCTCCCGGATCGAGTGCTCGCCCGCCAGGATGGCGACCAGCCGGTCCAGGCCGAGCGCGATCCCGCCGTGCGGCGGCGTGCCGTACTGGAGCGCATCGAGGAAGAACCCGAACCGCGCGCGCGCCTCGTCGGCGCTGATGTTCAGCAGCTCGAAGATGCGGCCCTGCATCGTGGCGTCGTGGATGCGGATGCTCCCGCCGCCGATCTCGCTGCCGTTCAGCACGAGGTCGTACGCCTTCGCGCGCGCCTTCGACGGGTCGCCGTTCAGCAGCGGCATGTCCTCGTCCAGCGGCGAGGTGAACGGGTGGTGCATGGCGGCCCAGCGCCGCTCCTCCGGGTCCCACTCGAGCAGCGGGAAGTCCACGACCCACGCCAGGGCGTAGATGCCCGACGGTATCAGCCCCTCCTTCTTCGCCAGCGACAGCCGGAACGCGCCGAGGAGCTTCGAGGCCTCGTCCGGCATGCCGCCGGCCAGCAGGATCAGGTCCGACGCGCCGCAGCCGGCGGCGGCCATGCTCTCGCGCAGCTTGTCCTCGCCGGCGGCCTTGACGTTGGTGTTGATTCCGCCGTCCACCTGCCGCGCCCACATGATGCCGACGGCGCCGAGCTGCTTCGCCTGGTCCACCAGGCCGTCGAGCTCCGACCGCGAGTACCTCGCGCCGCCCGGTATCACCAGGGCACGCACGGCGCCTCCGTCCGCGACGATCTTCCGGAACGCATTGAACGGCGCCTCGGCCCACACCGGCGAGACGTCGGCGATCTCGAGCCCGAACCGCAGGTCCGGCTTGTCCGACCCGTAGCGCGCCATCGCCTCGGCGTACGGCAGACGGCGGAACGGCGTCTGGATCTCGACGCCAATCTCGCGGAACACCTCCACGATGACCGGCTCGATCAGGCCGAACACCAGGTCCATGTGCGCGAACGAGATCTCGACGTCCACCTGCGTGAACTCGGGCTGCCGGTCGGCGCGCAGGTCCTCGTCACGGAAGCACTTCACGATCTGGAAGTAGCGGTCGGTGCCCGCCACCATCAGGATCTGCTTGAACAGCTGCGGCGACTGCGGCAGCGCGAAGAACTCGCCGGGGTGGACGCGGCTCGGCACGAGGTAGTCGCGGGCGCCCTCGGGCGTGGACTTGTTGAGGATGGGCGTCTCGATCTCCCAGAACCCGTGCGCGTCGAAGTACCGCCGCACCGCCATCGTCACGCGGTGGCGCAGCCCGAGGTTGGCCTGGAGGCGCGGACGCCGCAGGTCCAGGTAGCGGTACCGCAGCCGCACGTCTTCGGAGACGGGCGTGTCGTCGGCGATGGGGAACGGCGGCGTCTTCGCCTCGTTCAGCAGGCGAATCTCGGCGGCCACCACCTCCACCTCGCCGGTCTCGAGCTTCGTGTTCACGGTGTCCGTATCGCGGCGCCGCACCGGCCCGCTGACCGCGACGACGTACTCTGGACGCAGCTTCTTGGCCACCGCCATCACCGGACTGTCGTTCGGCACGAGCACCTGGGTCAGGCCGTGCCGGTCGCGGATGTCAAGGAACAGCAGGCCTCCGAGATCGCGTACGCGGTGGATCCAGCCGAGCAGCACCGCCTGGGAGCCGACGTCCACCGGACGGAGCGCTCCACAGGTGTGGGTGCGGGACAAGGTGCCGAGTTGGTCTGCCATTCAGGATTGACGATTGATCATTGACGATTGACGATTGAGGAGCCACCCGGCGAGATCCGCCGAGGCCACCACGGTCTGCTCGCCGGTGGCCAGTTCCTTCACGGCCACGGTCCCGTGCGCGCGTTCCTCGTCTCCGAGGATCGTGGCGAACCGGGCGCCGCGGATGGAAGCATACTTGAGTTGCTTCCCGATCCTGTCCGGATCCGGGTAGACCTCGACGCGCAGGCCGGCCGCGCGCAGGGTCCGGGCGAGAGCCAGACCGGGCGCCGCCTCGCCTTCCCACACCGTGACGAGAACGTCGGGGCCGGTGCGGGCGGCCTCCGCAGGGAACATGCCGCGGTCCCCCATCACCACCAGGATGCGTTCCAGCCCGAGCGAGAACCCGCAGGCCGGGACCGGCTGTCCCAGGAACATGCCGACCAGGTTGTCATACCGGCCGCCGCCGCCGAGGCTTCCCGCCAGGTCCGGGACCGCGATCTCGAAGATCGCGCCGGTGTAGTACGACAGGCCGCGGGCGAGGCCGGGATCGAGCCGCAGGTGCGGCCCGGCGCTGGTCTCCTGCGACAGCACCAGGATCGCCGCCAGCGTCGCGAGTCCCGCGCTGCCGGCGGCATGCCCTGCAAGCCGCGACGCGAGCCGGTCCCGCAGGTCGGAGGCCGCCAGCGACTCGGGCGCGTCGAACGCCTCGAGCGCCGCAGCGGCGGCCACCGAAGCCACGCCGCGTGCGGCGAGCTCGGCGAGGACGCCGTCGCGTCCAATCTTGTCCAGCTTGTCGATGGCCACGAGCGCACCGTCGTGCGTTTCGGCCGGCACGCCTGACGCATCGAGCAGCCCGCGCAGCACTTCACGGTGGTTCAGGCGAATAGTGAAGTCCGTGAACCCCAGCCGCTCGAGCACGTCACTGACGGCCGCGCACACTTCGGCCTCGACGATGGGCGAGGTGGATCCAATCGAGTCCACGTCGCACTGGTAGAACTCCCGGAAGCGGCCCTTCTGGGGCCGGTCCGCGCGCCACACGGGCTGAATCTGGTAGCGCTTGAAGTACTTCGGCAGCGTGCCGCGGTGCTCCGCGACGACGCGCGCGAGCGGCACCGTGAGGTCGTACCGGAGCGCGAGGTCGGCCTCGCCGGTCTTCTGCCCCTCCTCGCCGCGCTTCAGGATCTTGAAGATGAGGCGATCGCCTTCCTCCCCGTACTTCCCGAGCAGCGTCTCGATGTTCTCGACGGCCGGCGTCTCGAGCGGCTCGAACCCGTAGCGCTCGTAGATCTCGCTGACGATGCCGAGCACGTACGCCCGCCGCCGGACGTCCTCGGGCAGGAAGTCGCGCATGCCGCGTGCCGGCTTGGTGGATGCCATCAGATCCTGGGCAGCGTCACCCCGCGCTGCGCCTGGTACTTGCCCTTCTTGTCCCTGTACGAAATCTCGCAGACCTCGTCGCTCTGGAAGAACAGGACCTGCGCGATGCCTTCGTTCGCGTAGATCTTCGCCGGCAGGGGCGTCGTGTTCGAGATCTCGATGGTCACGTGCCCCTCCCACTCGGGCTCGAACGGCGTGACGTTCACGATGATGCCGCACCGCGCGTAGGTGGACTTGCCGAGACACACGGTCAGCGTGTCGCGCGGCACCCGGAAGTACTCGATCGTCCGCGCCAGGGCAAAGGAGTTCGGCGGGATGATGCAGACGTCCGCCTTCACGTCCACGAAAGACTTCGGGTCGAAGTCCTTCGGGTCGATGACGGTGCTGTAGACGTTCGTGAACACCTTGAACTCGTCGGCCACTCGGATGTCGTAGCCGTAGGACGACAGCCCGTACGACACGACGTGGTCACGAACCTGCCCCTCGACGAACGGCTCGATCATGCCGTGCTCGAGGGCCATGCGCTTGATCCAGCGATCGGGCTTGATGCTCATGGGCGCGGGAGTCTCCGGGGAGGCCTCAGCGGCGGAGCCACTGCAGCAGCAGGGTCAGCAGCAGGCTGACCAGGATCGACGTGGCGAGCGGGAAATAGAAGGTGAACGCGCCGCGGCGGACGGTGAAGTCGCCCGGCAGACGGCCCAGGGGAACGCCCGCCATCATCGCCAGGCCGACGGCGGCAATCACGAGGCCCAGGATGACGAGGACGCGCCCCATGTGCGGCGCTAGGCCAGCTCCATGCCCCGGAAGAAGTAGCCGAGCTCGAACGCCGCTGTCTCCGGCGCGTCGGACCCGTGCGTGGCGTTGAACTCGATCGAGGCGCCGAACTCACGCCGCAGCGTGCCCGGGTCCGCCTTGGCCGGATCGGTGGCACCCATCAACGTACGCCAGGCCGTAATCGCCTCGGGGCCCTCCAGGCACATGAGGATGCACGGGCCGGAGGACATGAAATCGGTGAGCGACCCGAAGAACGGGCGCGCGCGGTGCACGGCGTAGAAGCCCTCGGCCTCGCGCTTGGTCAGGTGCTGCAGCCGCATGGCGACGACCCGGAAGCCGGCCTCCTCGATCCGCTGGAGGATCCGGCCCGCATGCCGCGCCTTCACGGCGTCGGGCTTGATGATCGCAAAGGTGCGCTGCATGATCTATCGCTGCTTCTCCATCAGTTCGTGCAGCACGGACTCGGGCGGCCGGGTCACCGCGGTGGGCAGCGAGGCGAGCGGCTGGTCCACCAGGTGCAGCAGCGAGCAGAAGTCCTTCTTCTGCGCGTCCACGTACAGCAGCCCCGTGGCGTACTCGCCGCGCGACGCGGTCTCGCGCATGACGCGCAGCGACTCGGCTTTGCGGGTCGGGTCGAAATCGGCGCCGAGCTTCCGCAGGTAGATGCGGGAGCCGTCGTGCAGGACCACCTCGCGCGTCGTCCCCTCCTCGTACTCGATGGTGATGTCCTCGAAGTACGGGACGAAGCTGATCTCGGAGAGCGGCTCCTCGTGGTCCTTCACATAGCCGTAGCTCTTGGTCGAGCCCTCGTGATCGTTGAAGGTCACGCAGGGCGAGAGCACGTCGAGCATGGCCGTGCCCTTGTGCGACAGGGCGGCCTTGAGCAGCGTGAGCAGCTGCTTCTTGTCGCCCGAGAAGGAGCGGGCGACGAACGTGGCGCCGAGCTCGATCGCCAGCGCGCACGTGTCGATCGGCGGCAGGTCGTTGACGACCCCGCTCTTGAGCGTGGACCCGAGGTCCGCCGTGGGCGAGAACTGCCCCTTCGTGAGGCCGTAGCAGCCGTTGTCCTCGATGATGTAGACCAGCGGCAGGTTGCGCCGCATCAGGTGCACGAACTGCCCGATCCCGATGGCGCCCGTGTCGCCGTCGCCGCTCACGCCAATCGCCAGCATCGTCCGGTTGGCGAGCAGCGCGCCCGTGGCGACCGACGGCATGCGCCCGTGCACCGAGTTGAAGCCATGCGACTGGCTCAGGAAATAGGCAGGGCTCTTGCTCGAGCAGCCGATCCCCGACAGCTTGAGCACGCGATGCGCGTCCACGCCGAGCTCGAAGCAGGCCTCGATGATGCGCTCCGAGATCGCGTTGTGGCCGCACCCGGCGCAGAGCGTGGTCTTGCTGCCCCGGTACTGGGACACCTCGAGGCCGATGCGGTTTACCTTCTTGCCCGGCGACGGTGCTGAGCCGGTCGTTGTGGTCATTCCTATTCCCCTATTCCCCCAGATCCCCAGATCCCCAGATCCCCCAGATCCCCAGATCCCCAGATCCCCCCCCGTCCTCCCTACTCCCCGCCGACCCCGGCCTCGTGTGGCGCGCTCGCACTGCGGCCCGCCGCCTGGGCCACCGCCAGGCCTTCCTGCGCGAGGATGTCGTCGCTGACGCTCCGCGCGTCGATGGGAAGGCCGTTGTAGTGCAGGGCGCTCCGGATCTTCGCCGTCAGCCGCGGCTCGAGGTCCATGCGCATGAGCGCCGCCATCTGCGCATCGCGGTTCTGCTCGACCACGTACACCCGGTCGTGGCGCTCCAGGAACTCCACCAGCTCGGGCGTGAACGGATACGCGAGCAGCCGCAGGTACGAAGTCGCCAGCCCGGCCTCGTCGTGGAGCTGGTCGCGGGACTCGCTGACCGCCCAGTGGGACGTGCCGTAGGCGACGATGCCGATCCGCGCGCCCTCCTCGGTGTGCAGCTCGGGCTTCGGCACGAGCCGGGCGGCCGACTGGAATTTCTTCCACAGACGGTCCATGTTCTGCTGGTAATCGTCGGCCCGCTCGCTGTACTGGCCCTTCGCGTTGTGGCCGGACCCGCGCGCGAAATACGCCGGCATCCCCGTGTCCGGCAGCGTCCGCCACGGGATCCCGTCGTCGTCCACGTCCTTGTAGCGGCCCCACTCGCCGAGCCGCTCGAGAGTCGCCTTGTCCAGCACCTTGCCGCGGTCCAGCGGCGCCGTCGGGTACGGGAACGGATCCGACATCCACATGTTCATGCCGAGGTCGAGGTCCGACAGCACGAAGACGGGGGTCTGGAGCCGCTCGGCCAGGTCGAAGGCGTCGCCGGCCATCTGGTAGCACTCCCCGACCGAGCACGGCAGCAGCAGCGGGTGCCGGGTGTCGCCGTGCGAGAGCACGGCCGTGGAGAGGACGTCTCCCTGCGCCGTGCGGGTCGGCAGGCCGGTGGACGGGCCGACCCGCTGGATGTCGAAGATGACGGCCGGGATCTCGGCGTAGTAGCCGAGGCCCGTGAACTCGCCCATCAGCGAGATGCCGGGACCCGAGGTGGACGTCATCGCCCGGGCTCCCGCCCAGGCGGCGCCGATGACCATGCCGAGCGCGGCAATCTCGTCCTCGGCCTGCACCACCGCGAAGCTCGCCTGCCCGGTCTGCTTGTCGATCCGGTACTTCCGGAGCAGCTCGATCAGCGATTCGCAGAGCGACGAGGACGGCGTGATCGGATACCAGGCCACCACTGTCACCCCGGCCATGAGACACCCGATGGCCGCCGCGGCGTTGCCCTCGATCAGGATCTTGCCCTCGGTGGCGTGCATGCGCTCCACCCGGACCGCGGCGCGCGCGCCGAAGGTCGTCTTCGCGTAGTCGAAGCCGGCCTGGAGCGCCGCCATGTTCAGGGCCAGCGCCTTCTGCTTGCGGCCGAGCTGCCGGTTGAGCGCCCGCTGCATCTCTTCGGGATCGATGTCGAGCAGGTACGACAGCACGCCGTCGTAGATCATGTTCTTCACGAGCCGGCGCAGCTTGGCGTCGGGGCAGGCGGCCGCGACGAGCTTGTCGAACGGCACCGGATAGAACGTGAGGTCGCTGCGCAACTCGGCCAGCTTGAGCGGCTCGTCGTAGACCACCGAGGCGCCGGACTCGAGCGTCAGGACGTCCTCGCGGGCCGTCTCGGCATTCATCGCGACGAGAAAGTCGATTTCCTTCTTCCTGGCGATGTAGCCGTGGCGGTTCGCGCGGATGGTGTACCACGTCGGCAGGCCGGCGATGTTCGACGGGAACAGGTTCTTCCCCGACACCGGAATCCCCATCTGGAAGAGCGAGCGGATGAGGACGAGGTTGGCCGTCTGACTCCCCGAGCCGTTGACGGTCGCGACCTGGATGCTGAAATCGTTGACGACGGGGCTTTCGGACCGGGAGGAGGACTGGACGGCTGGATTTGTCGTGGCCATGAAGAATCCCACGGCGTGCGCCGGGGGATCACGAGCGACACCAGCGCCACGCCTAACCTCTTGAGTATACGGGAAGCGGGGGGTTCGAGCCTAGCGCCCGCCGGCAGGCCTGAAGGCCTGCGCTACATGAGCGCCTGGCAGGCCTGAAGGCCTTGCGCTACTTGAGGCGCTTCTTGAGGGCGGCGCCCATCTCCGCCGGACTCCGGACGACTGCCACCCCGGCCGCGGCCAGCGCGTCCATCTTCTCGGCGGCCGTGCCCTGCCCCCCGGCGATGATCGCCCCGGCATGACCCATCCGGCGGCCCGGAGGAGCGGTCTGGCCGGCGATGAACCCGACGACCGGCTTCTTGAAGTGCGACGTGATCCAGGCGGCGGCCTCCTGCTCGGCACTCCCGCCAATCTCCCCGATCATGATGACCGCGTCGGTGTCGGCGTCCTGGTCGAAGAGCTGGAGCACGTCGATGAACGAGGTGCCGATGAGCGGGTCCCCGCCGATGCCGACGCAGGTGGACTGCCCCAGGCCGAGGCCGGTGAGCTGGTGGATGGCCTCGTAGGTCAACGTGCCGCTCTTGGAGACGATGCCCACGCGGCCCTCCCGGCAGATGTGGCCGGGGATGATCCCGGCCTTGCTCATGCCCGGCGAGATGACGCCCGGGCAGTTCGGGCCGATGAGCCGGGTCGGCTTGTCCATCATGAACGTCAGCGTCCGCATCATGTCGAGCGTCGGGATACCCTCGGTGATGCAGACGACGAGCGGGATGCCGGCGTCGGCCGCCTCCATGATGGCGTCGGACGCGAAGGCAGGCGGGACGAAGATGACCGACGCGTTCGCGCCGGTGGACTTCACCGCCTCGTGGCACGTGTTGAACACCGGCCAGCCTTCGTGGGTCGAGCCGCCCTTGCCCGGCGTGACGCCGCCGACCACGGTGGTGCCGTACGCGGCCGCCTGCTTGGCGTGGAACGTGCCCTCGCGGCCGGTCAGGCCCTGGACGAGCAGGCGCGTGGACTGATCGAGAAGGATGGCCATCGCTAGTTCCCCGCCAGCGCGACGACCTTCTCGGCGGCGTCGCCCATGCCGTCGGCATTGGCGAAGTTCAGCCCGCTCTCCTTCAGCATCCGCTTGCCCTCTTCCACGTTGGTCCCTTCCATGCGCACGACGATGGGCACGCTGACCTCGAGCTCCTTGACCGCCGCGATGACGCCCGAGGCCAGCACGTCGCAGCGCAGGATGCCGCCGAAGATGTTGATGAGCACGGCGCGGACGTTCCGGTCGGCCATCAGGATCTTGAAGGCGTTCCGGATCTGCTCGGCGTTGGCGCCGCCGCCCACGTCCAGGAAGTTGGCGGGCTCGCCGCCGGCCAGCTTGATGATGTCCATCGTGGCCATCGCCAGGCCCGCGCCGTTCACCATGCACCCGATCGAGCCGTCGAGCCGGATGTAGTTCAGCGAGAACTTCGAGGCCTCGATCTCGAGCGGATCCTCCTCGCCAAGGTCGCGGTACTCGCGGATGTCGGGATGGCGGTAGAGCGCGTTGTCGTCGAAGGTCATCTTGGCGTCGAGCGCGAGCAGGTCGCCCGCCTTGGTCACCACGAGCGGGTTGATCTCGACGAGCGACGCGTCGGTCGCGATGAAGGCGGCATAGAGCGCCATCATCAGCTTGGTGGCCTTGCCGGCCTGCGCGGCATCCAGGCCGAGCGCGAAGGCGAGCTTGCGGGCCTGGAACGGCACCAGCCCGGTGCCCGGCGAGACGTACTCCTTGAAAATCGCCTCGGGGGTCCTGGCCGCGACCTCTTCGATGTCCACGCCGCCGGCCGCCGACGCCATCACCACCGGTCGTCCCGCGCCGCGGTCCAGCACGAGCCCGAGGTACAGCTCGCGCTGCATCTCGAGCCCCTCCTCGACCAGCACGCGCGCCACCACGCGGCCGTCGGGGCCCGTCTGGTGGGTCTTCAGGGTCATGCCGATCATGTCGCGCGCGATGCGCTCGGCCTCGTCCGGGTTCTTCGCGAGCTTGACGCCGCCGGCCTTGCCGCGGCCGCCGGCGTGGATCTGGGCCTTGACAACGACGAGCCCGCCGCCCAGCCGCCGGGCGATCTCGCCGGCCTCGGCCGAGGTGAACGCGACCTCGCCTCTGGGCACCGGCACACCGTGGCGGCCGAGGATGGATTTGGCTTGATATTCGTGGATTTTCACGGGTGATCCGGAAGGGATGAGGGACGGTCGGCGAATTGCGATGGTAGTCGTCGCTCGGCGGTGAGGTCAAGCGGAGTGGGGTGGCGCCTTCCGGTTGAGTCCGTCACGCGCAAGGCCGGTGGAAGACGACATCGTCACCGTCCGTCCGAAGCCGGATCGACGCCGCGTGTCCCGTGAGGACGATTGCGACAGGTACCCGGTTCAATCCTCGGTGTCGATGCCTGACAGCTCACTGGAAGCGGAATCTCCGCCACCGGCACGTTCCCGCTCCCGCGGGGCGGGCTGTGCGCACTGTCACTCGGATGATCACGTGTCGCATCTGCAGGCGCCCGAGGCTCTCCGCATGCACTACTATCACTGCGCCGCGTCCAGCAACGCCCCCCCGTTCGACGCCGAGCGGAGGGGCATCACGTCGAGCTACTGCCTGTCGAACACGGCCGTGCTGGTGAGCTTCGTGCCCGTCGCATCGGTTGTGGTCGAGGTCACAGTGCGAGACTTCCCGTCCGCCGCAATCGCCACGCGACCGGTGACGGTCACCTGGCCGCCGTTCAGGACGCTGAACGCCAGGGTGTGCGCGTTGATCCGCTTGTACGACCGCATGTCCGAGGTCGGGTCGCCGGTGACTGCGTAGTCTTTGCCGTCGAACTTGCCGGTCCACTCATTGTGGACCGCCCCGCCCTGGGCGTCGGTGCCGTCGATGGTGACCTTCACGCTGTCGCCCGCAGCCTCGTACGTCACCGTGTTGTTCTTCGGCGCGCCCGCCGCGAGCGTCGACTTGGCCTCGTTCAGCTTCCACGTGCCCATGTTCGACTCCGCGGCGAAGCCAGCGGCTACTCCGATAACGCACAGCGCCAGCGTCAGTCCGACGGTTCGAGTGCCTGATTTCATGTCTGCTCCTGTTTGAACTCTTGCATCGAGCTCACCGCGATGGTTACGGACAGCGGTGATTCAGTGCGTCCGGGTTCGAATAGTACGGGATGCAGCCGGGCGTGGCTGTGCAGGACTGCACACGCCGTTCGGCGCACGACAACTTGACCGCGCAGGTCTCCACGACAGCAGGCGCCCCGATGAAGCAGACCGGCAGACCATGGCGCCGCGTCCGTAGCTGCCTCCCAGTGCGACAGGGCTCGTCCCGCGGCGGCACTACCCGGCGAGCGGGTTGCGGCCCTGAATGACCCGGATCACCACGACGATGAGCGCCACCACGAGCAGCAGATGGATGAACCCGCCCATCGTGTAGGAGGTGACGAGACCCAGAAGCCACAGAGCGAGGAGGAGGACAACGATTGTGGAGAGCATGGCAACCTCTGCGGAAATACTATGGCGCCCCTCCCGGCGGTGTCTGTGCGGTTGTGAACACCCCTTGCGTGCCTGACGTCGGTATCCTGATCGCATGGAAAAGCCGAAGGAGGTGCCGCCGTTCAATGTCGCGGCATTTCTCGATTCGCCCGGTCTCAAGAAGAAGATCGTGAACTACGCGCGTTCCGAGGTGGTCTTCTCCCAGGGAGACGCCTGCGACAGCGTCATGTACATCCAGAACGGCGGAGTGAAGCTGTCGGTGCTGTCGAAGTCCGGCAAGGAAGCGATCGTCGGAGTGCTGGGCCCCGGCGACTTCTTCGGCGAAGGGTGCCTGACCAATTGCACGGTCCGCCTCGGCACCGCCACATCCATTACCCCGAGCACCTTGCTCGTGATCCCGAAGAAGCAGATGGTCAAGGTGCTGCACGACCAGCACGCGCTGTCCGACCGGTTCATCGCGCACATGCTGTCCCGGAACCTCCGCATCGAGCAGGACCTGGTGGACCAGCTGTTCAACTCCAGCGAGAAGCGGCTCGCGCGGACCCTGCTGCTCCTGGCGCGCTACGGGAAGCAGGACAAGCCGCGGCGCGTCGTGACGACCGTGTCCCAGCAGAGCCTGTCGGAAATGGTCGGGACGACCCGCTCGCGGGTGAACTTCTTCATGAACAAGTTCAAGAAGCTCGGGTTCATCGAGTACAGCACCGACCTCGACGCCGGGATTCAGATCAACCGCTCCCTGCTGAGCGTCGTGCTGCACGACTGAGGCGCAAGTAAGAAAAAAGGAGATGGCCAGATGAATGACCTGCAGCAAGACAACGAGACGATGACCACGAGCCGCGTTGGCGTGCCCGGCTTCCTCCTGGGATTGGTCACCGGCACCGTCGTCGGGGCCGGTGTGGCGGTGTGGCTCGCCCCGCGAATGCGCGCCGAGATCCGCCAGCGGGCCGCCGACTCGGCCAGCGCTCTCGGCGCCAAGGCCTCGGGGCGTTACCAGGCAGCGACACGCCTGGCGGGCGATGCGCTGGACGACCTGACCCACAGGGGACAGCGCGTCCGCGATGACATGGCCGACGCGGTTGCGCACGGCGCCGATGCGGTGTCACGCGGGGCGACGGCACTCAAGTCCAGCAGCCCGCCCCGATGAGGCGCTGAGCGACGGCGCCGGTCCGGTGGCGTACGCGACCCGCATGAGGTACGATGAGCGCCATATCTCCCCATGGCGCCCCGAAAGAAGCCCCCGTTCGACGTGAAGGCCTTTGTCGACTCCCAGGGCCTCGGAAAGCAGGTCAACACGTACGACCGCCGGGCCGTCGTCTTTTCCCAGGGCGACCCGGCCGACAGTGTCATGTACGTGCGGGACGGCACGATCCAGCTGTCGGTGCTGTCACGGGGAGGCAAGCAGGCGATGCTGGCCACCCTCGGGCCGGGGGACTTCTTCGGTGAAGGCGCGCTCGCCGGCCATCCGGTCCGCCTCGAGACCGCCACGGCGACGACGGCCAGCGCGGTCGCGACCGTGCCGAAGTCGCAGATGATCCGCCTGCTCCACGCCCGGCATGAGTTCTCGGACCAGTTCATCGCGCACATGCTGAGCCGCAACGCCCGCCTGGAGGCAGACCTGGTCGATCAGCTGTTCAACTCGAGCGAGAAGCGGCTGGCCCGCACGCTGCTCCTCCTGTCGCGGTACAGCGAGGGGGACAAGGCCCAGCGGGTGCTGCCGGCGATCTCGCAGGAAACCCTCGCGGAGATGGTCGGGACCACACGGTCCCGCGTGAACTTCTTCCTGAACAAGTTCCGGGACCTGGGCTTCGTGGACTACGGCCCGGGCAACCTCACCGTCAATCCTTCCCTGCTGACCGTCGTCATTCACGACTGATCGGGGTCAGCGGCGTCGGTCTCGCGCCACTGGATCCAGTGACGTACACCGACCGAGACGAGCGCGATCACGGGAACGGCCACGAAGATCCCTCCGATGCCGCCCAGCTCCAGTCCGGCCAGCACGCCGACGATCACGGCCACCGGATGCAGGTGGAGCCCCCGGCCCACGAGGCGCGGGTACACCACGTAGTCCTCGACCAGCCGGACGGCCGCAAGGAACACGCAGACCCAGACGGCGAGCATCGGCGCCTGCAGCACCGCCACGACCGCGCACGCCGCGGCGAACAGGAGCGGGCCGAGCAGCGGGACGAACTCCATCACGGCCGCCAGCGCGCCGAGCAGCGCCGGGTACGGCATGCCGAGCGCCCGCAATCCCATCCAGCAGACCCCGCCAACGAGGGCGCACGCCAGGAACTGCATGCGGATGTAGGTCGCAAACGTCGCGTCGAGTTCCTCGAAGAGTCGATACCCGCGGAGCTGGAGGTGGTGCGGCAGTGCCTGGAGGGTTATCCGCCGCAGCGCTTCCACGTCCCTCAGCAGGAAGAACGCGAGGCTCGGCACCAACACGAGCCAGGGCAGGTACGCCAGGCTTCCGGCCAGTTCCACCATCGACTGACGGGCGTACTCGATGCCGGCAGCGCCGGCGTCCCGCACGGCTCGGTCGATGCTCTCGCGGACTTCCACCGGCAGCCTGGTGTGTTCGTAGTACCGCGCCCAGTGCTGCTCCCACACACGGAGGGAGGCCCCGTAGGCGGGTAGCTGAGCGCTCGCCTCGCCGATCTGCCGCGTGACGCCCGGCAGCAGAATCGCCGCGCCCGCGGCGGTCGCGGCCAGGAGCGTGACATACACGGCGGCTATCGCGAGGCTCCTGGGCATCCGGCGTGCGGTCTTGCCGACACGAATCGGCCGCCCGGCGAATTCGACGAGTGGCGCCACCAGGTAGGCGAAGAACACGCTCAGGATCAGCAGGTACACGACGACCTGCAGCCGGTAGAGCAGCCAGGCGCCGGCGGCGACCGCACCGACGACCAGCAGGATCCTCAGAGCGACTCTGGTGGTCGATGGAACGGCCCGATCCTGCTCGGCTCCCGTGGAGGCTCGCGTAGTCACTTCCTCATCCCTGCCGCGTGCCGACCGATCGGCCGCCCGCTCCGAGCTTACCCGCCGCCGCGAAACAGAAGTGTGCGGTTCGGCACAGATCCCTCTCCGTGCCGTGCGTAGAGTGTCAGCAGAGGAAGGTGCGTTCGAGGCCTTCACCACCCTGCTCGAGCGCCCCGATCCACCGGAGATGCCTCGTCGTGCCCACGCGCTGCGATGGGGGGGCGATCCCAACAGGCGGGCGACGCCGGCGATCTTCATCACGGGCCACACGGAGGTGGCGCCTTCCGGGCGGCCCCCTGGCGTGCAGTAGTGCACAGACGGATCGACCGGCGATCGCTACGCTGATTCGGGTGCTCGGTCCGTCAGGCTTCGGAACCAGGAGAAGGCGATGATCACGATCCTGATCGTTCTCGCGATATTGATGATGCTCGGGGTGATGCCGGCGTGGCCGCACAGCCGCAGCTGGGGTTACGGGCCGACCGGCGGCGTGGGGCTGGTGCTGGTGGTGCTCCTGATTCTGGCCCTGTCCGGCCGCATGTAGTGCATCGGGCTCGACACGAGGGCTGACGTGCCTGTTCCGCCTCGTCGCCCGCGCAATCCGCGGCGCTCGCACTGGACGCGCGGCATGGTGCTGGTGGCGACGGCAGCGGCCCTTGTGACGACGGCGCCGGTCGCCGCGGGCATCTTCGTGCTCGGCCAGGCGTACCACGTGCGATTCAACCGTGAACGCCTCCCCGACCTCGATGCGTTCGTGCGGTTCGACTTCCCCACCATCGGACACATCAACGATCGGAACGGCCAGTCTCTCGGTGACTTCGCCAGGGAATCACGCCAGATCACGCCATACGCCGACCTCCCGCCGATCGTCCGGGATGCGATTCTCGCGACCGAGGACAAGCGCTTCTTTTCCCACGACGGCGTCGACCTGATCAGCCTGTCGCGCGTGCTCGGCAAGGTGAGACTCGGCGTCTGGGCCGCACGCCTCGCCACCGGAGGCCGGCACGACAACTCGAGCGGCCGGGCCATCTTCCCGCAGGGAGGATCCACCATCACCCAGCAGCTCGTGCGGGGCGTCTTCCTCCAGCGCCAGACGTCGCAGGAGAACAGCTATCAGCTCCGGCACACCGGCGTCCTCCCCCGCTTCCTGTCGGCCGCGATCGGCGCGCGGAATGTGAACATGGTGCTGCGCAAGCGCGAGGAGCTCCGTCTGTCGCTCTGGGTCGAACAGCAGATGCAGGAGCGGTTCGGATCGAAGCGCCGGGCGAAGGAGGAGATTCTGGCGCGCTATGCGAGCTTCGTCTACATGGGCAAGGGGCAATACGGCTTTGCGCAGGCGTCCGAGTACTACCTCGGCCGGCCGCTCACCACCCTCACCGCGGCGGACGCGGGCCAGGCAGCACTGCTGGCAGGCATTGCGAAATCGCCCCGGGACTACGCGCCCTCCGCTGCCGACGCCGCCGCCATCCTGCGCCGGCGCAACCAGACGCTGGCCCTCATGGCCGCCGACGGGTTCATCTCCCGCGACCAGATGACGACCGCCAGCCGGCAGCCCCTGCCGGCCCGTGGTGTCCTCCCCGCCGCCCGCTCGGAGTCGTCGGCCATCGTCGCCCACGTCATCGCCGAGCTCAGGGCCGAACACCCCGACCTCGGCCTCGAAGATCTCCTGCAGGGTCGCCTCAGTGTGGATTCGACCGTGGATGCTCGTGTTCAGCGCCTCGCGAACGACGCCCTGCAGCGGGGGCTGCAACGCTACGAGCTGCGGCATCCAGAGCGTCGCGGGCTCACGCAGGGCGCCGTCGTCGTCCTCAAGAACGGCGATGGAAGCGTCCTCGCCGAAGTTGGCGGCCGCGCCGTCTACCAGGGCCGCGCCGCGTCGTACGGTGATTTCAACCGGGCCACTGACGCGCTGCGGCAGCCGGGCTCCGCGATGAAGCCGATCGTGTACCTGGCGGCATTCCGCTACGGACCCTTCACGCTGCAGACGCTCGTCCCCGACATGCCGATCAGCGTGCCGGACGGGCATGCGGATGTCCAGAAGTGGATCTCGAACTACGATGGCCTGTTCCTGGGACCGATTCCCGTGCGGGAGGCGCTCGCCGAGTCCAGGAACGCCGTGGCGATCTGGATTGCCGGGCAGGTCGGCATCGACCGCGTCATCAGAACCGCGCGCAGTCTCGGCATGACGACGCCGCTGCGGCCGTACCCCACAACGGCGCTGGGAGCGTCCGAGGTCACGCTCCTGGAGCTGGCCGGCGCCTATCGCGCCCTCGCGTCCGGCGTGGTCATCGCGCCGTACGTGATTCGCGCGGTCGTCCTCCGGTCGGCAGACCCGCTGACTCCCGAGGACCGCCAGCGCGCGCCGATCGACCGTGGCGACGGTTCGCTCGCGCTGATTCAGGAGGGGCTGCGAGGGGTCGTCCGCATCCCGGCGGGCACTGCGCACGCCCTGAACTCCCGCGCATTCCCGATTGCCGTCATGGGGAAGACGGGGACGACCAACGATTTCAGGGACGCGCTCTTCGTCGGCTCGACCTACGGCGCCGACGGTGTCACGGTGGCCGTGCGCATCGGGTTCGACGACAACCGGTCGCTCGGTTCGAGGGAGACGGGCAGCCGTGTGGCCCTGCCGGTGTTCCGCGACCTGATGCTGCGGCTGTACGGCGACGGGATCGTCGGGCCGCCGCCGCCCTTCCCACGCCAGATGGAGCAGCGGATCACCCAATATCTGCTGGACGAAAGGCCGTCGGATGATCTGGCGACCGAACCCAGTCCGGTGGACAGACCATAGCCCGGCTCCCGGCACCGCTCAGCGCCGGACGTTCTTCTCCTGCGACTCCAGGTAACTGGCGACCTCTTTGTTCTCGGGGAACGCGCCGGCGAGCCGGCGGGCGACCTCGGTGGCGCCGGCCACGTCGCCCTCACGCACCCGCATGTCCCACAGCGCGAACTCGGCTTCGGTGTGAGCGTAGAACGAGGAGTCGATCGCGTCGGCCTTACCGACCGCGACCAGCGCCCGCTTGCGGCTGCCGCCGCCGAGAATCCATCGAGTACCCCACGGCATCTTGGTGTCGACGATGTAGTCGATCCAGGCGCGCGCGACCAGGGCGCGCACGTGGCGCGGATCCTTCTCGAGAACCGCGTCGAGCGACCGCCTGGCTTCCCAGTATTCGTTCCAGCCGGTCCTGCGCCGCAGCGGGCCGAGTTGCAGCCAGACGTAGTTCAGGTCCAGCTTGCCCAGGTAGAACAGCGCGACGTCATCGTCGGGGTTGGCGCGGAGCGCCGCCCGGGCCAGCGTCTGGCCGTGGGTGACGTCCTCGAAGAAGGCCTTCATCAGAGCGGGGCAGGTCGCGCAGTTCTCGAGCGCGTCCTTCCTGTGCCCTTCCTTGTCGCCGGGCGTCTCGAGCAGGGCCTTCAGTTGAAACAGCAGCGCCGAGGAGCGCAGCTCATCGTTCGCCAGGTCCTGGCTCGCCGAGCGCCGGAGGACCAGCGTGAGGTCGGCCGCCGCCTCGTAGCGGGCGTTGTAGAAGAGGTGCTTCGCGTCGGTGAGCGTGGCCCCCGCCAGGATACCGACGCCAGCGACGCGCCCGGATGGGAGAGGCCCGGCAGCCTTCTGGCCGGGGGTCGCGCCCAGGCCCGCCGCGGCCAGGGCCAGTGCCGCGCAGAGCCCCGGCGCTCCGGGCCGGACCGATGCTCGACGTGTACCCGCCAGTGCCGCGGGCTGTCGGTCTTGTGTTTCCGACAATGCTCCTCCAGGGTCGTCTGAGTATGGCCGAACCCAGGAGCCCGACGTGTTCCGTTCTGGACAGCCGCGCGGTCCGCGATCTGGCACGCTTCGGCGAGATGCCCGCCAGCAGGAGTGAAGCCGAGGACCGGGCGCGGAGCGGAACGTGCCGGCGCGGACGGGCGGCCGCCGGGGCCCGGCGGCTGTTCGGCATCGTTTTCGTGACGGCCGCGGTGCTCACCGGCCTCGTGGTGCCCAGATCCGCCGGAGCCTACTCGGTCCTCGCCCACGAGGCGAACATCGATGCGCTGTGGATCGGCGCGATCGCACCGCTGCTGCTGGCGCGGTTTCCCGAGACCACCCCCGAGCAGTTGATGGACGCCCGCGCCTACGCCTACGGCGGATCGGTCATCCAGGACCTGGGCTACTACCCGTTCGGCAGCCACTTCTTCAGCAACCTGCTGCATTACGTGCGCACCGGCGACTTCGTCGAGGCCCTGTTGCGCGATTCGCAGGACGTGAACGAGTACGCCTTCGCGCTCGGCGCCCTTGGCCACTACGCCGCCGACAGCAGCGGCCATCCGCTGGGGGTCAATCGCGCGGTGCCGCTGATGTACCCGAAGCTCGCGAGGAAGTTCGGCAGCACGGTCACCTACGAGCAGTCGCCCACGAGCCACGTGCTCGTCGAGTTCTCCTTCGACGTCGTGCAGGTGGCGGCCGGCGCCTACGCGCCCGAGGCGTACCACAGCTACATCGGCTTCAATGTCTCGAAGGCGGCTCTGGAACGGGCATTCAGCGAGGTCTACGGCCTCGAGATGAAGGACGTCTTCCTGAGCGAGGATCTGGCGATTGCCAGCTACCGTCACGCGGTGGGGACGACGATTCCGGGGATGACCAAGGTGGCCTGGAGCAAGAAGCGCGAGGAGATCCTGAAGGTGTCGCCCGGCCGGCAGCGCGAAACGTTCGTGTTCCATCTGACGCGACGCGAATACGACCGCCAGTTCGGCGCCGACTACGCGAAGCCGCACGGGTTCGCGAGGTTCCTGGGCTTCATCTACAGGCTCATTCCGAAGATCGGTCCGTTCCGTTCCCTGCGCTTCTCGGTGCCGACGCCCGAGGCGGAGCGCTTGTTCCTGCAGAGCTTCACGGCGACCCGCGAACATTTCCGCGATCTGCTGGTCGAGTCGCGCGATGCGGAATGGCACCTGCCCGACGTCGATCTCGACACCGGGCAGACGGCGTCATACGGCGAGTACGCGCTGGCCGACGCCACCTACGAGGAACTGCTGGACACGCTGGCCGACCACAGATTCACGGACGTGCCGGTAGCGCTGGCCCGCAACGTGGCCGCGTTCTATGGCGTCGCCGGCCCCTCCCCCGGCCGGACCGCCCGACAGCGGCAGCGCGCGACGAGGACCAGGGCGGCGCTCACGTCCCTCCAGGCCGTGTGCGATTGCCGCTGAAGGCAGCGGCTCCAGCGCCGGTGTCCCCTTCTGTACAGCGCCTTTCCAGGCCTGCCGCCTAGACTCGGTGCATGACGTCCGGAACAACCACCAGTTCTGGGGCGGCGTCCGCATTCACTTTCTAGCAGGGAGCCAGGACCATGGACATCAGACCGCTCCACGATCGCCTCGTCGTGCAACGTCTCGAACATACGGACGAGCGCCCCGGGGCGCTCGTCATTCCGGACTCCGCCAGGGAGAAGCCGCAGCAGGGCCGTGTTCTCGCCGTCGGCCTCGGCAGGACCACCAAGGACGGCGCCCGCGTGCCGCTGGATGTCCTGGCCGGCGACACCATCCTCTTCGGCAAGTACTCCGGCCAGGAGGTCACCCTCGAGGGGACGGAGTACCTGATCATGAAGGAAGAGGACGTCCTGGCCGTCCAGGACAGGAGCGCCTGATGGCCAACCAGATCACGTACGGGGATTCGGCGCGGCAGGCGGTCCTCCGCGGCGTGGACAGCCTGGCCAACGCCGTCAGGGTCACGCTCGGCCCGCGCGGGCGCAACGTCATTCTCGGCAAGCCGTTCGGCTCGCCCACCATCACCAAGGACGGCGTCACCGTCGCCAGAGAGATCGACCTCACGGATCCTCTCGAGAATCTGGGCGCCCAGATGGTCAAGGAGGTCGCCGCCAAGACCTCCGACGTGGCCGGCGACGGCACGACGACGGCCACCGTGCTGGCGCAGGCCCTGTATCGCGAGGGCGCGAGAAACGTCACCGCCGGCGCCAATCCCATGGCGCTCAAGCGCGGCATCGAGAGGGCCGTGGCGGCGATTGCCGAGGAGCTGACCCGCATGTCGGCGCCGGTCGCCGGGGCCATGATCGCCCAGGTCGGGACCATCTCCGCGAATCACGACGAGACGATCGGGCGCATCATCGCCGACGCGATGGAGAAGGTCGGCAGAGACGGGGTGATCACCGTCGAAGAGGGCAAGTCGCTCGAGACCACGCTCGAGGTCGTCGAAGGGATGCAGTTCGACCGCGGGTACCTGTCCCCGTATTTCGTGACCGACCCCGAACGCATGGAGGCTGTGCTCGAGAACGCGCTCGTGCTGATCCACGAGAAGAAGATCAGCGCAGTCAAGGATCTCCTCCCCGTGCTGGAGCTGGTCGCGCAGACCGGGCGTCCGCTGCTCATCATCGCGGAGGACATCGACGGCGAGGCCCTGGCGACGCTCGTCGTCAACAAGCTCCGGGGCAGCCTCCACGTGGCCGCGATCAAGGCGCCGGGCTACGGCGATCGACGCAAGGCCATGCTCGAGGACGTGGCGGTACTGACCGGCGGCCGCGCCGTGACCGAGGATCTCGGGATCCGGCTGGAGTCGGTCACCATCGACAGCCTCGGCCAGGCGAAGAAGATCGTCGTGGCCAGGGACACCACCACGCTGATCGAGGGCGGCGGCACGTCCGCCGCCATCGAGGGCCGCGTGAAGCAACTGCGCGCCCAGGCCGAGGACGCGACGTCGGACTACGACCGCGAGAAGCTGCAGGAGCGGCTCGCCAAGCTCGTCGGCGGCGTGGCGATCGTCCGGGTCGGCGCGGCGACCGAGACCGAGATGAAGGAGAAGAAGGCGCGCGTGGAAGACGCCATGCACGCCACCAAGGCGGCCGTCGAGGAGGGCATCGTCGCCGGGGGCGGCGTGGCGCTCCTGCGGGCAGCCCGGGTGCTCGAGGGGCTCCCCTTCGACGGGGACGAGGCCATCGGAGCCGCGATCGTGGCGCGGGCGGTAGAGGAGCCGCTGCGGTGGATTGCCACCAATGCGGGGCACGAAGGGCCGATTGTCCTCCAGCGGGTCAAGGAGCTGAGCGGCGACGAGGGCTTCAACGCGCAGACCGAGCGGTACGAGTCGCTGGTGCAGGCGGGCGTGATCGATCCGACCAAGGTGGTACGCTCGGCGCTGCAGCACGCCGCCTCGGTCGTCGGCCTGCTGCTGACGACCGAAGCCGTGATCTCCCGCGTTCAGTGAAGCGGCCGGAGGCCGCGCCGATGTTCCGGTGGTACCTCACGAACTGGATGCGCCGGAGCCGCGGCGCGCCGCCCGCGGACCGTCCGGTTCACGTGGGCGAGTACCAGCGGCTGCACGCGTATCTGAGCGGTCGGTACGCCAGCCGGGTGGTCCTGAGGTTGTCGGAGATTCAGGACCTTCTGGGATCGGCCCTGCCGGCGGCGGCGTGGCACGAGCCGGAGTGGTGGGACACACCCGCCTCGCCTTCGGCGCAGTCGGCGGCGTGGACGCTGGCCGGCCGCGCCGCGGTGGTGAATCTCGCGGCCAAGACCGTCGTGTTCGAGCGCCAGCCCTGAACCGGCCGCGTCAGACGATCCCCCGGGCAGCTGACCAGCCAACGGTCGCCCTGGCAGAGCCGATCCGGCTTGAATATGATCATATTATTCGTCATACTCTGACCGTGGGCACGACTGAGCGGGTCACCGTCACCCTCTCCGCTGACCTGGTCCAGCGAATCGACAGGATCGAGCGAAACCGGAGCCGCTTCATAGCCGAGGCGGTCGAGCGCGAGCTGACGCGAAGACGCCGGGCTGCCCTCCTGAGTTCGCTGCGCCATCCGCATCCCGAGACCGCGGAGCTGGCCGACGCCGACCTCGGCGACTGGACCGCAGACTTGCCTGTTGACGACACCCTTGTCGACACCGCTGGCGGGACTGCAGTGCGCTGGGTCGAGGGCAGGGGTTGGGTGACGGTAACGTGAGAATCGAGCGCGGTACGGTCGTCCTCGTGGAACTGGATCCCACCGTCGGCCACGAGCAGCGCGGCACGCGCCCCAGCGTCGTGGTCAGCGATCCGGAAGTGAACGCCGATCAGCGCTTTGCTCTCATGGCGGTTGTGCCGGTGACCGGCACGGCTGGCGTGGGCGCGCTCTACCCCGCGCTGTCGGCGGGCGCAAGCGGCTTGACCAGGACTTCTTACGCCCTGATCGATCACCTACGGTCGATCGACAAGCGTCGCATCCGCCGGATATTCGGAGCCGTGCTGCCGCGTGAGCTCGAGGATATCGACCAGGGTCTCACGCTCTTTCTCGGGCTCGGCCCATTTCAGTGACGGACCCTTCCCGGCGTCCTTGCCCTGAGCTGCCGGCGACCGATAGAATTATCGATTGGCTGACCTCATGTCCCCGCGCCGGTCGTTCTTCTCCTCGTCCGTCGGCTCCAAGTACCTGATCGCCGTCTCCGGCCTGTCGCTGGTGGGCTTTCTGGTGCTGCACCTGGCCGGCAACCTGATGGTGTACGTCTCGCCGGACACGTTCAACGAGTACGGCGACAAGCTGATTCACAACCCGTTGCTGATCCCGGCTGAACTGGGCCTGGCGGCGCTCTTCATCCTGCACGTGGTGAAGACCGTCGCGCTGTGGCTGGGCGCGAATGAGGCGCGGCCGGTCGGCTACGAGGTGAAGAAGCGCGCCAACTACACGAGTCGCAAGAGCGTCGCCTCGTCGACGATGATCCTCTCGGGCACGTTCCTGTTCGTGTTCGTGCTGCTGCACCTGGCCACGTTCAAGTACGGCGCGCAGTACCAGTCGTCGACGCACCCGGGCACCCGCGACCTGTACCGGCTGATGGTGGAGGTCTTCCGCCGCCCCGCCCAGGTGGTCTTCTACGAGATCGGCATGGTGATCGTGGGCTTCCACCTGTGGCACGGCGTGTCGAGCGCATTCCAGTCATTGGGCGCCGGCGCGCCCGGCGTGGCGCGGAGGATCCGCGTCGCCGGCTGGGTGCTGGCAATCATCATCGCGGTCGGGTTCCTCAGCATTCCCCTGTGGGTGTTCTTCGGAGCGCGGTCATGACCCTCGACTCGAAGGCGCCATCCGGCCCCCTCGCCGACAAGTGGGACCGGCACAAGTTCAACATCAAGCTGGTCAACCCCGCCAACAAGCGGAAGTACACCGTCATCGTCGTGGGCACGGGCCTGGCCGGCGCGTCGGCCGCCGCCTCGCTCGGCGAGCTGGGCTACAACGTCCTGAGCTTCTGCATCCACGACAGCCCGCGCCGCGCGCACAGCATCGCCGCCCAGGGCGGCATCAACGCCGCCAAGAACTACAAGAACGACGGCGACAGCGTCTATCGCCTCTTCTACGACACGATCAAGGGCGGCGACTACCGCGCGCGCGAGGCCAACGTCTACCGCCTCGCGCAGCTGTCGGTGAACATCATCGACCAGTGCGTCGCCCAGGGCGTGCCGTTCGCCCGCGAGTACGGCGGCCTGCTCGACAACCGCTCCTTCGGCGGCGCACAGGTCTCGCGCACCTTCTACGCCCGTGGTCAGACCGGCCAGCAGCTCCTGCTCGGCGCCTACCAGGCGCTGATGCGGCAAGTCGAGGCCGGCACGGTCACGATGTTCCCGCGCCGCGAGATGCTGGACCTGGCCGTGATCGACGGCCGCGCCCGCGGCATCGTCTGCCGCAACCTGGTGACGGGCGGGATCGAGCGGCACGCCGCCGACGCCGTGATCCTCGCGACGGGCGGCTACGGCACCGCGTACTACTTGTCCACCAACGCGGTGAACTCGAACGTCACTGCCGCGTGGCGCGCCCACAAGCGCGGCGCCTTCTTCGCGAACCCGTGCTTCACGCAGATCCACCCGACCTGCATCCCGGTGAGCGGCGAGCAGCAGTCCAAGCTCACGCTGATGAGCGAGTCGCTGCGGAACGACGGCCGCGTGTGGGTGCCGAAGAAGGCGGGAGACAGCCGGCGCCCGTCCGAGATCCCGGAAGCCGAGCGCGACTACTACCTGGAGCGGAAGTACCCGAGCTTCGGCAACCTCGTGCCGCGCGACGTCGCGTCGCGCAATGCCAAGGATGTCTGCGACGAGGGCCGCGGCGTCGGTGAGACGAGGCTGGCCGTCTACCTGGACTTCGCCGACGCGATCGGCCGGCTCGGCGTGGATACCATCCGGACGAGGTACGGCAACCTCTTCGACATGTATCGCCGGATCACGGACGAGGACCCGTACCGCGTCCCGATGCGCATCTACCCGGCCATCCACTACGCGATGGGCGGGCTCTGGGTGGACTACAACCTGATGAGCAACCTCCCCGGTCTGCACGTCCTGGGCGAGGCCAACTTCTCGGACCACGGCGCCAACCGCCTCGGGGCCAGCGCGCTGATGCAGGGACTGGCCGACGGCTACTTCGTCATTCCCTACACGATCGGCCACTACCTCGCCAGCGCCCCGCTCCACGCCGTCTCGACCGATCACGACGCGTTCAAGGAGGCCGAGGCCTCGGTCACCGCCCGCCTGGAGCAGCTCCTCTCGGTGAAGGGCAACAAGTCCATCCGCGACTTCCATCGCGACGTCGGCGCCGTCCTCTGGGACGACGTGGGTATGTCGCGCACGGAAGCGGGCCTGAAGGACGCCATCGACAAGATTCGCGTCCTCCGCGAGGAGTTCTGGCAGCACGTCTCCGTGCCCGGCGAGCGGACGTTCATGAACCAGGCGCTCGACTACGCGGGCCGCGTGGCCGACTACCTCGAATTCGGCGAGCTGCTCGCCCTGGACGCGCTGCACCGCGCCGAGTCGTGCGGCGGCCACTTCCGCGAGGAGAGCCAGACCCCTGAAGGCGAGGCCCGCCGCGACGACGAGCACTTCTCGTACGTCGCCGCCTGGGAGTTCGACGGCGTGGGCAAGCCGCCGACGCTCCATCAGGAACCGCTCGTCTGGGAGAACGTCAAGCCGAGCCAGAGGAGCTACAAGTGAAGCGGCGAGTGCCGGGTGCCGCGTGCCGGAGTGCAACGTGCGTGCGGAGTGCCCAGTGCAGGGTGCGGAGTAGCTAGATGTCTTCGTCGCGAATCAAGGTGCACCTGCGGGTGTGGCGTCAGGCAGGACCCGATCAGCCCGGGCGGCTCGAGCGGTACGAGGCCGACGTCAGCACCGACGTCTCGTTCCTCGAGATGCTGGACGTCGTCAACGACCGGCTGATCCGCCAGGGGCAGGACCCGATCGCCTTCGACTCGGACTGCCGCGAGGGCATCTGCGGCTCCTGCGGGATCGTCGTGAACGGCGTGCCGCACGGCCCGGATCGCGGCGGCACCGTGTGCCAGCTGCACATGCGGCGCTTCCGGGACGGCGAGACGATCACCGTCGAGCCGTGGCGCGCGCGCGCGTTCCCCGTCATCAAGGATCTCGTGGTGGACCGGAGCGCGTTCGACCGCATCATTGGCGCCGGCGGCTACGTCTCGGTGAACACCGGCTCGGCACCGGAGGCCAACACGATCCCGATCGGCCGGGCCGTGGCCGAAGCGGCGATGGACGTCGCGCAGTGCATCGCCTGCGGGGCCTGCGTGGCGGCCTGCAAGAACGCCTCGGCGGCGCTGTTCACCAGCGCGAAGGTCGCCCATCTGGCGCTCCTGCCGCAGGGCCAGGTGGAGCGGCGGCGGCGCGTGATCCGCATGGTGGACCAGATGGATCTCGAAGGCTTCGGCATGTGCTCGAACGAGGGCGAGTGCCAGGCCGTCTGCCCGAAGAACATCTCGATCGCCAGCATCGCCCGGATGAACCGGGAGTACGTCCGGGCCATCGTCACGCGCCAGGAACCCTCCGGTGTGTGACGCCTCGGCGATCGCCGAGGAGGCCGAGAGCGCCGGGCAGATCTCCCGCAGGGATCGCTGAGAGCAAGAGATCGCCGAGGGCGTCACGGGGAGAAGAAGGGCAGCTGTTTCGTGTGACCCCTTCTTCTCGCCCGGAGCCGCCCACTCGCCTCGTCGCGGCTTCGCCGCGACGCGGCAGCTGTCTCGTCAGCCCTTCTTTCCCGGAGCGTGTCGGCCCTCCGCGGTCTCTCGCCCTCTTGCGTGCTCTGCGAGAGATCTGCTCCGCGATCTCACCGCGCGGACTCGAGCCCGCGCGCCCAGTCCGTGACCAGCACGAGCGGCCGCCGTCCTTCGTCGCCGACCGAGTTCACGATGAAGCGCTGGCCGTCAGGCAGCACGTCGTAGACCCATCCCACCGGCTTCGGATTCACCGCGAAGAGCGCGGTCACGCCGCGGACGGCCGGCGCCTCGCCGCTGGTGTCCATCGACGCGGCCATGAGCTGCAGGTCGGGCGCCAGGTAGTAGAGCTCCGTGCCGTTCGCGCGCCAGCGCGGCAGCATGCCGCCGTTCAACGACACCCGGACCCGCCCGCCGGCCACCTTCGGCGCCGCCACGGCCGGCGAGGGCGGGCGGAATCGCATCACGTACACCTCGTCGTGTCCCGACTCGTTCGACACGTAGCTCACGAAGCGCCCGTCCGGCGAGAACCGTGCGTGGTACTCGACGAACGGCGTCTGGAGCAGCGGCTGCGGGCTCGACAGATCGGCAGCCGACACCGCGTACATGTCGATCGGCCCCAGGCTGAGCGGGCCCTGCCGCAGCAGCAGATAGCGGCCGTCGCGGGACCAGTCCGTGACGCTGAGGTCGCCCGGGGGCACGAGCGGCCGCGGCTCGCCGCCCGCCGCGGGAATCGACATCACCGTCGTCCTGCCGTCGGATTCGATGCGCGAGTAGACCAGGGTCCGCCCGTCCGGCGACCAGACCGGCAGCGTCTCGTTGCGCGCGTCGAAGGTCAGCCGCAGGCTCGTGCCGCGCCCCAGCTCGTACACCCAGATGTCGGCGGGCTCGCCGCGGTTGATGGCCACGCGCGAGCCGTCGGGCGACGCGTTCACGTCGAACACGATCCCGCGTTCGCCGACCGGGCCCAGATCGTGGCCCTCGCGGTCGTACAGGGTGAGCGCGGTCCCGGCCTGCCCCGTGTCGTAGACGAGCACGCCCGAGTCGTTCGTCGTGAAGATCCCGCGCCAGATCGTCGGGTCCTCGAGCACGTCGCGGGCCACGGCCACCGGCGCGCCCGACAGCCGCGCGCTCTCCGGGTCGAAGGGCTGTGCCCAGAGCGTCCGGTCGCGCAGGAACAGCAGCTGCCCGCGCGCGAACACCGCCTGGCTCGCCGATCGCAGCACCTGCCGCGGCTCGCCGCCGGCCAGCGAGGCCAGGAACACAGCGCTCCGGTCCCGGCCTTCTTCCTGCTGCGTGGCCAGGTACAGGACGTGCCGGCCGTCCGGGAGGACCTGCGGCCAGCGATGGCTGGTAAAGGGCGTGTGCTCGGTCGAGGTGAGCTCGACCGGCGACCCGCCGCCCGACGGCACCCGCTGGAGCCCGCCGCGCACGCCCGGGCGAGAAGATGATGTCCTCCTGGACGCTCCAGGATCCGCCGCGGCCGCCGGCCGCCTCGCACAGCGTCAGCGCGGAATTCGCGGAGAGGTCGAGCCGCTTCAGCTGGCCGTTCGCGAAGAAGCCGATGGCCTGGCCGGTCGGCGCCCAGAACGGAAACGTGCCATCGTCGGTGCCGGGCAGCACCTCGGGGACGAGCGTGTCGAGGCGCCGGATCCAGAGCTGCCGCCGTCCCAGCGGATCGACGGCGGCGAACACGACGCTACGGCCGTCGGGCGAGACGGCCGGCGGGCCCCCGAAGTCGCCCGTGAGCTGGAAGAGCATGTGCTCGGGCGGCGGCAGCAGGGCCCGCACGGCGGCGTCCGGCGCCATCGAACCGCGTTGATAGAGCGAGACCAGCAACGCCCCGATCACCGTCACCGCAACCAGGCCCGCCAGCAGCCAGCCGACCGGCGGCATCCTGGCGCCGTGGTGCGCCGGCGCGTCCGTCCGCTCATCCCGGCGCGTCCGCAACTCCAGGCCGAGGTCGCGCGCCGTCTGCCAGCGGTCCTCCGGGTCCTTGGCGAGCGCGCGCGCGACGATGTGGTCGAGGGCCGGCGGGGAGAGCGGTTGCCGGGAGGACGGCGGCGGTGGCTGGTGGTTGAGAATCGAGGCGATGATGCTCGCCCGGCTTCCGCCGGGAAACGCGCGCTCGCCGGTCGCCATCTCGTAGATGACGGCGCCGAGGGCGAAGACATCCGCGCGCGCGTCCACGAGCTTCCCCTCGAGCTGCTCGGGCGACATGTACTGGAGCGTGCCGAGGAGTGCCCCCTGCGCGGTGATGGGCGTGTCTGCCGTCGATTGCGTCTCACCGCCGAACAACCGCTCGGCAGACGGCCGCGCGAGGCCGAAGTCGAGCAGCTTGGCGCCGCTCCGGGTGAGCATGACGTTGGCGGGCTTCAGGTCGCGGTGGATGACGCCGTGCCGGTGGGCGCGGTCCAGCGCGTCGGCCATCTGGACGGCGTAGTCGATCACCTCGTCGACCGGCAGCGGGCCCCGCGCGAGGCGCGCGGCGAGCGTTTCGCCCTCGAGGAACTCCATCACGATGTACGCGATGTCGCCCTGCTCGCCGATGTCGTGCAGCACGCAGATGTGAGGATGGTTCAGCGCGCCGATGGTGCGCGCCTCCCGATCGAAGCGCAGCCGCAGGCCCTCGTCGGCGCGGAACTCGGGCGGCAGGACCTTGAGGGCGACCGTGCGGTCGAGGCGGGTGTCGCGGGCGCGGTAGACCTGGCCCATGCCGCCGGCCCCGGCCGGGGCGACGATCTCGTACGGCCCGAGTCGCGTGCCCGGCGGGAGGGACGACTGCACGGCGGGCGGATTATAGCGTGCCCGCGTATACTGCTGGAGAGCCCCGCACGTCACGCGTCCAAGCGGTGCGTAGCGCCGAACGTCGGAGGCGGATGGGGTCGTCAATTCCCAACTCCCAACTCCCAATTCCCAACTCCCAATTCCCGTGTCCCTTGGGAGTTGGAGGTTGGAAGTTGGGAGTTGACTTCTGACAAGGAGTCCTGGATGAAGCCCACTGCGATTGTCGGCCTCGTGCTCATCGTGCTCGGCCTGGTGGCGTTGCTGGCCGGCGGGTTCTCGTATCAGAAGGAAGACAAGGTCCTCGACGCGGGCCCGCTCCAGGCGACCGTGCAGCACGACAAGCGGGTGACCATCCCGCCCGTGGTGAGCGGGATCGTGGTGGCGGCCGGCGTGGCGCTGCTGTTCGTCGGGGGGCGGCAACGTACCTAGGAACACGAAGGACACAAAGGACACAAAGGGCACGAAGGGCACGAAGGGCACGAAGGGCACGAAGGGCACGATGAAACGCCGGGACTTTCTCCGGACCGCGGGCGCCACGACGCTGGCAGCCGGCCTGCGATCGAGGACGACCCGGGCCTTCGTGCCGTCCCACAACTGGGAGACGCACGACTTCGGTCCGGGACCCGCGGTCACGGATTGTCTGTACCAGGGCCCTTTCCCCCAGTACGCGCCCGAGGAGGTGGTGCCCGGGAGCAGTGTGGTCATGACGACCACCCCCTCCACCGGGATCGTCCCCAACTACGGCATGGGCCTCACGGTCTACGTGTCCGGTGATTACTGGCCTCCGCGCACGGGAGGGGACTCCCTCGAGACCTATTGCGAGGACCTCATCAGCCTGCCCTTCGCGCAGAAGGTCTACGTCAGGCTCAACTGGCGCGACATCCAGACGCGTCCAGGCAGGCTGGACTTTCCCGAGGGCTGGAAGGTCGCGTTCGACTTGGCCAGGCGTCATGGCAAGCGGATCGGATTTCGAGTGATGCTCGAGAATCCGGACTATCCCGAGCCCGGCATGCCCGAGTTCCTGATGGCCAGGGTCCCGTACGTGGCCCTGAAGGGACAGTGGCAACGGGCGAGCCCCCAGCCTCGACACAAGCCGCTCAACCAGATGCCCCGCTACGATCACCCCGAGTACCAGGCCGCGTTCAAGGAGCTGAACGGCCTGCTGGCCGCGGAACTGAACGGCCATCCGCAGATCGAGTACATGGACACGTTCATGTACGGCTTCTGGGGCGAAGGGCATTCGTGGCCATACGAGGGCAATCCCTTCCCAGACGCCGTGGTCGCCGAGCAGACGTGGGTGCGGATGTTCGACACGCAGCTGGAGGCGTGGACGAAAACGCCGCTCGTGACCAACACGCAGCCCGATTTCAGCCGCGTCGGCAATTCCGAACTGCTCGATCGCACGGTGCGCTCGCACAACTGGATCCGGACCGACACCATCTTCATCGAGAACGAGCAGATCGAGCCGCTGAGCAACCGGCCGCCCTGGGTCGCGGCGATTTGCGAAGCGGGGATGCCCGGGGACCGTGCACGGCTCCTGGCCGAGGACGGCCTCGATCGCGCGGAGAACATCCTCGAGCACGTGCTGGACGTGGGGGCGAACTACTGGTCGCTCTGGAATTTCCACGACATCTCGGCCGCGAGCCTGCGTGCGGTGCACGAGGCGCGCCCGGAGTTGTTCGACCGAGCGGCCAGGCGCATCGGCTATCGCATCAGGCCTTCCTGGATCTGGAGCTACGAGAAGGACGGCCATCCCGGCCTCGTGATCGGCCTGGTGAACGACGGCGTCGCGTGCGTACCGGGCGCGCTGCGCCTCACGGTGTTCAGTGAAGACGGGACGATCGACGCCGGCGGGTTCGTGGATCCGGGGTATCCGATGACCCGGGGCGTCCGCCAGGCGATGGTTCCGCTTCCCAAAGGCACCGATTGGAAGGGGCTCCGGCTCAAGGCGGAGCTCGAGGTCAAGGGACAGCGCCATCCCGTCACCTGGGCCTGCCGCGAGCCGCTCAATGCCGACGGGTCGCTGACGCTTCGTGCGACGAAGGGCGTGTCCTGACACCGCACCTGGGGGCGTGAGATGACGTGGCTTCGCTGGCTGCTGGCGCTCAGCGGCGGCGTGTATTGCCTGTTCGGGGGACCGACGGGCGCCAGGTCCGCCGCTGCCCCTCGGACGATCCTCTTCGGCGCTGCCTACTACGACGAGTATTCCCCGTACGATCGTCTCGACGCCGACGTGCGCATGATGACCCATGCCGGGCTCAACGTGGTCCGCATCGGCGAATCCACGTGGGGCACGATGGAGCCGCAGGAGGGCGTCTTCGACTTCCGCCACATCGACCGCGTCCTGGACGCCATGCGCAAGGCGGGCATCAAGGTCATCGTCGGCACGCCCACCTACGCCATCCCCACCTGGCTGGCGCGAGCGCATCCCGACGTGCTCGTGGTCACGCCCGCGGGACAGGGCAAGTTCGGACCGCGGCAGAACATGGACATCACGAATCCGAACTTCCGGCGCGCGGCCGAAGCGATGATCCGGGCGCTCGTTGCCCACGTGCGCTCGCATCCCGCCGTGATCGGGTATCAGGTGGACAACGAGACGAAGCCCTACGACGTCAGCGGACCCGGCGTGCAGGCCGGCTTCGTGGCACACGTCCGCGAAAGGTTCAAGAACCTCGATGCCCTGAACGACGCCTGGGGATTGAACTACTGGAGCAATCGCATCAATCGGTGGGAGGACTTCCCCTCCACCGACGGCACGGTCAACGCCAGCGTCTCCGCGGCCTTCGCCGCCTTCCAGCGGAGCCTCGTGACCGACTACCTCGCGTGGCAGGCGGGCATCGTGCGTGAGCTGGCGCGGCCGGACCAGTTCACCACGCAGAACTTCGACCTCGACTGGCGCGGCTACTCCTATGGAATTCAGCACCAGGTCGACCATTTCGCCGCCGCCCGTGCGCTGGATATCGCCGGCATCGACATCTACCATCCGACCCAGGACAGGCTGACCGGGGCCGAGATTGCGCTTGGCGGCGACCTGGCGCGCTCGATGAAGGGCGGCAGGAACTATCTCGTCATCGAGACGCAGGCGCAGGGCAACCCCGACTGGACACCGTACCCCGGGCAGCTCCGCCTGCAGGCGTACAGCCACCTCGCGTCGGGGGCGAACATGGTCGCCTACTGGCACTGGGCCACGACGACGAACAGCGCCGAGACCTATTGGCGGGGACTGCTCTCGCAGGACTACGCGCCGAACCCGACCTACGAGGAAGCCGTGCGGATCGGCAACGAGCTCGGCCGCATCGGCCCGGACCTGGTCGACCTGCGCAAGACCAACAAGGTCGCCGTCTACTTCAGCAACAACGCCCTGACGGCGTTCAACGCCTTCCGGTTCGGCTGGGGGACGAGGCAGGACTACAACGACGTCCTGCGGCCGTTCTACGACGCGCTCTACCGGATGAACGTCGAGGTCGATCTCGTCGACCCATCCGTGCAGGACCTCGCCCGGTACAAGATGCTCGTGGTGCCGGCGCTCTACGCGGCGTCCGACGGGGAGATCGACCGGCTGAACGTGTTCGCGCGGAACGGCGGCTCTGTCGTGTACACCTTCAAGAGCGGCTTCTCCGACGAGAACGTCAAGGTCCGAACGACTCTCCAGCCTGGAGGCCTGGCAGAGGCGGTGGGCGCGACCTACAGCCAGTTCACCATCCCGGACAAGGTGGGCCTCGCCGGCGATCCGTTCGGCGTCGGTCCGGAGCAGAACCAGGTGAGATGGTGGATGGAGTTCCTGACGCCGACCACCGCCACCGTTCTCGCCAAGTACGACCATCCCGTCTGGGGACAGTACGCGGCGATCACGCGCAACCAGTACGGGAAGGGCGAGGTGACGTACGTGGGCGCCATGCCCAGCGACGCCATCATCTCGAAGGTGCTCGAACAGACGGCCGAGCGCGCCGGCGTGCTGCCCGCGCACGGGATCCGCTTTCCGCTCATCGTCCGCAACGGCGTGAACGGCAAGGGCTGCCCGCTGCACTACTTCCTGAACTACTCCGACACCGCGCACCGGGTGACGTACCCGTTTGCAGAAGGACGCGACCTGCTGTCGGACTCGGTTGTTGCTCCATCCGGAGACATCGCGCTGTCGCCCTGGGGCGTCGCGATTGTCGAGGAGCGCAGCTGCCAGACCCACTGACCGGCCAGACGGTCGTGTTCCGGGCGTCCGAGTGAGCGTGCAGCTTCACTGTGCTGATCGCCCCCCCGATCGGCACCGTGAAGAACCTTCGTCGTGGATCTGCCCCGAACCAGCTTGGCCTGGCTGGCGTCGGATTGCTTGGTGACTGCCAGAACTGCCTCTTCTTACCGAATGGACAAAACACCAAAAGGACAGGGCGGAGGGGTATTTATCACCGGGTGCTGATCAGCAATCTGAGCTTCTCGATGGGTGGCGGCTCCGTGACGATGTCTCGGCCACATTCAGCGTCAGACTAGACATGTCGGTTTACTGGCTCGAACTCGCGGTGACACCTCGATGAGTGTCGAACCGCCGCTGACGCCGTTCGCAGCGCCTGCGGCATCAATGACGAACCTGCGATTGGCGCGGCTCTAGAGCGGGAGTGTATGGGTGGCATGCAGGCCGTGGCGGCAGCGGCGATTGCACTGGACGCACTCTATGCGTCCTCAGTCGGGCGGTGTTACCCGCGGGAACGATCGAGACTTGGAGACGGAGGAAGACCGCACGATATATGCAGGTCTCAGAGGTTCTCCGCGTACTTTCAGCCTCAGCCCGGGGACCGCTGGCCGTACACGAACGCTATTCGGTGAGATCTATAGATTCCGAGATCTGACGGTGCATCCATCCGGGGACTACTCGGTGCCCGTGCAACATCCGGTACCTAACTCGGGCGTCGAATGGCGATTTATCAGCTTCGGCTTCGGCAGCGCCAAGGTCTGCGTCGCGGCCGCGTTTGCCTGCATCAGGCTAATCCTGAATGACCGCCCAAAGCGACGCCGCCCTGGGGCTACTGAATTCGTGAAAAGCCTTTCCGAAATGCTCAACCCCATCCTTGCCGACTTCGATTCACGTTTCGGCGTGACTACCTTTACTTCTTAGAATGATCAGACACGAAGGACACGGCGGCTGGCTGAATCGCTTCTCTTGTTGGGAGATGCCTTGAGATGCTGACCGACACCAAGGACGTGAGCGCATCGCTAGAGTGGCGGATTACGCCGTTCAGGAGATGCAGAAAGCCGCTCAGTTGGATTGCCGAAGCACCCTGGCCGTCGTCGCCGGATTCGTCGTTGTCGTCGTGCTCTCGCTCGGGACCGATGAGGTCCTCCACCTCCTCCACGTGTACCCCCCGTGGCAGCCGATAACGAGCCGGGCCTGACCTGCCTGCCCTCGCCTATCGCTGCGTATTCACCTTCATCGCGTCCTCGCCTCCCGCGTGCCGCGCCCTAACGCACCTCCCACGTATCCGGTCCGTCGCCCTCACCTCCTCTGCACTGCTGGCGGTGCGTAGACGCGGCGCTCCGGCACCTGACGGGATCGACTCAGGTCTCGCCCAGGACGCACGAGAACCTTGCCCGACGCCCGCCTCCATCGTGCGAAAGGCGTCGACCACCGAGTCGAGCGGATAGCACGCGGCGACACCGGCCGAGAGCGGCTGCGTTCGCGCACGGAGCAGGGCCGAGGAGATGACCGGGGCCAGCTCCTCGATTGCCACGACCGCGGCTCGCGGGCCGTACTTGGTCACGAAGATCGAGTCGGCCTCCATCAGCTGCGCGAGATCGACCGCCGGCAGCGCTCCACCCAGTTGGCCGTAGTTCACCAGGCAGCCTCGCGGCGCGAGCAGCGCGAGGCTCGTCTCGGACGTCGTCGCGCCCACCGGATCGAAGACCGCAGCGGCCCCCCGACCGCCGGTGAATTCGTGCACGAGCGCGCGAACGTCCTCGCGGCAGCGGTCGATCGCCCGGAACGCGCCGACCGCACGCACGGCCTCGGTCCTCCGGCCGCTGGCGATGCCAATCACGCGGACTCCGCCGTCCGCCAGTCGGGAGACGAGGCACCGGCCGACCGCTCCGGCCGCTCCCCACACAGCGGCGACCGCGCCCGGCGCGAGCAGCCAGTGACGCGCCAGCCCTTCGGCCGTGACCGCCGCATGAGCGAGGTTGCCGCCTCTTCAAGCGGAAGGTCGTCGGGTACCGGCGCCAGCAGGGCCGCGCGCGCGACCACGTGCGTCGCGCAGGATCCGAACACGGCCGTCCAGCAGACACGGGCGCCGGGGGGGATGTTGGCCTCGGGACCAGCGGCCGCGACGGTGCCGGCGATGATCGCGACCGTGGCGCACGCGGTGATCCACAACGGATCGTCGATCGGCCCGCGGAGGTCGCGAGCGGACGGCTCGTGGACGAACTGGTCGTGCTGCTGACCCGGTACCTGAAGCGTCCCCAGCGGCAACGACGGCCGGCCAGCAGACTCGAGGCTCCCTGATGGACACGATTTCGGGCACAATGGGCAGGACGGAGACGAACCCGCGACCGCACCGCCTAAGCCCCCGCCAGTTCACCCGAACGGGCCCCTAGCTCAGTGGTAGAGCAGCTGACTTTTAATCAGCTGGTCCTGGGTTCGATCCCCAGGGGGCCCACCAATTCTTTTTTCGCGCTCGAATCAGGGCTTAAGTAGTTGAAAACCGGCAGCGTTGCGCCGGTTCCAACAAGTCTTTTCCCGTCGAAGCGAACTCCCTCCGGAAAGAACACGTGCTGCAGGCGCTGCTTCTGAGCGAGCGAAGAGTGAACCCACAGGTTCGACGCGCTCGGTAGAACACGCTCTGCGAAGGCCAGGATGCCCTCGACGTCCATTTCCTCGAGCTCGCAGGAGTGGCGGTCCATCTGGGCGAGCGTGAGCTCCTCGCGGAGCTTGTCGCGGTGGCGGTCGTAGGTGTCGATGTCGATCGACCGTTCGAACAGGAACGCCTGATCCAAACGGTCCAGCTTCTCGCGAATCGCTTTCTGCCGCCGCTCGATCTCAGCGACCCGTTGGGCCGCATCGGTCTTCAGTTCCCGCCAGGCGTGCATCACGCGATCCTTGACGAGGCGCATGAATCCAGCTGTTGGCTGCAGGCGCGCGAGTTCCTCGACGAACAGCTCCTCGAGTTTGGCCTTGCTGATGTTCACGGCACGACAGCGGCCGCGGCAGTGGTAGTACGCGTAGTACTCGCTGCGTCCTTTCGACCAGCTCGCCGTCAGCGGTTTGCCGCACGTCTTGCAACGGACATACCCGCGCAGCGGGAAGTCCGGATCGTTGCGCTGCTTGGGCGCGGTCACTTCGTAGCGACCGTCGAGGATTCCCTGGACGCGGAAGAAGATTCGCTCGGTGATGAGCGGTTCGAAGTCGCCGCGTGTTGACAGTCCGAATTCAGGGACGTAGATCTGCGCGATGTAGGCGCGATTTCGCAGCATGGCGTCGAACGTCTGCGACGGAACCGGCTTGCCGCGTCTAGTCGTTAGGCCCAGGGCGTTGAAGTTCTTCCGGACCTCATGCTTCGTTAAGCGCCCAGTCGCAAAATCCTGGAAGGCTCGTCGCACCAAGGGCGCTCGTTCAGGATCCGGAATCAGGCTCCGGCCGGTCGACCGGTGCGCGTTCAGGTAACCAAGGGGCGCGAGAAACGTCCAGCGTCCGAGCTCCAGCGCTGCTTTCATTCCGCCGCGCGTTCGGTCGGCACGCACGTCGTTGTCGAATTGCGCAAACGCTGCAAGCACGCCCTCCATCAGTTTTCCCGTGGAGCTGTCGTCGATTGGTTCGGTGGCGGACCGCAGCGAGATTCCGAGCGACTTCAGATGTGCGCGCAGCGCGAAGTGGTCGTACTTGTCCCGCGCGAATCTTGTCAGGTTGAAGACGACAACGAACTGGACCCTGCCCTTGTTCGTGCGGCAGAACTGCAGGAGCCTTTGAAGCTCGGTGCGGTCAGCGGTCTTCGCGCTCTCGCCCTCCTCTCGGAATGCCGCGAGCACGTTGAAGCCCTGGCGCTGGCAGTACTCCTCGCACGCCTTTAGCTGCGTCGGCAGACTCAGGTTCTCGGTCTGCTCTTTGGTGCTGACGCGCACGTAGATCACCGCGCCGACCATATCCGGCAGCTTAGACCTGCTGCCTCGCGTCGCAAGTTCGTGCTCATGCGCTAGTGGATCGTCGGACGGTTCTCATTGACGAACATCTCGATCACCACCCGCGCCAGGGTGTCGGCACAGCGTCGAATTCGGTCGATTTCGTTGTCGTCCAGGTCCGCGGCCTCGTCGCCGAGCAACTCGCGGCACCGATCGACTGAAAGTTCGCCAGTCGGTACGTCGGCCGAGAGGATCTCGTCCATGGCAAACGCCCTCCACAATCCGCCGTCAGTTGTTGTGGGTGTGCGCGCTCAGGACGTCGACCGGGTGTCGGGCGACGTCCGAGTCAATTGCGCGGATGAGGGCTCTTTGCCGTCATCGAGTCGCGCGACGTAGGTCGCGCGAATCGTCGTCACGAGCGACGACGCGAGCAGATCGAACGAACGGAAGCGAACTCGCCGGTGCGATCGTGGCTTGAGAGCGACGATCGATGGAGGTCCACAGGGCGGAAGTGCGCGCCGCGGATGAGGAGAACGTAAACGCTGAACGCCTAACGCAAAATAGCGCGGCTACAACGTCGAGTCAAGGTCGTTGCTTCGACGTTTGCTGTTGAGACGGACACTTTGTGTCACCGCTTAGTCCGAATACGTGCACCATATCGTCCTTGGGTCGAAGAGTGCTTGCCGCGAAGACGTTCCAGACAGCCTTCATTCGCGCTCGCCTTACGGATTCTGGAACACGAAATTATCGACTGCCATCACGCATCGGCTTCGACGCGCTGAGCGGAGGCGCCGTCAAAGGCCCAAAGCGGCGCGGAACGCGCCGGCGGAGCGCAGCGACGCGGCCTTGACGGCGCCGAGCACAGCGGCATGATTCAACGCGTGATGGCCGCGGATAGAACGCATCTTGATCGGCCGAACGAAGCAGCGCCTATGCCGCTCGCACAGGCAGGTAGTCGTGCTCGCTCAAAGGCGTCTCCCCGAGTTCGCTGAGGAGTCGATTCAGGCGATCCAACGGCACTGCTGAAGGCGCGGTGATTTCGACTCCGATCGCCTTCCCGTTCTGCCCGTGATCGACGACGAGCAGACCGTCGTCTGACGGAACCGTCCTGGCGCTCTTTTCTCCCGTCTGATGCGAGAGATGCAGGTACGCAGAAAACGGCTTGCCTTTTCTGTACGTGACCTGAAGGGATCGCTCAGTCATTCGGAGACCTCATACGCGGTGACGACAACCAAGAGCGACGCGTCGTTGTCAGGCTCCACGATCACGATCCACGGCCGGCTGTCCCTGGCGACACGGATCATGAATCGGCCCTCGACCACGCTCGGTTCGAACGCGCTTGCTCGCTCCAGCATAGCGCGGACGTCCACCTCCGTCACGCCGCGCTGTTCCATGCGAAGTTCCGCGTGTGGTGTGAACGAGAGTTCCCAATTCCACCACGCAGGAAAGGCAGGCTTCGAGGGCATCTGTTCTGTCCGATGATATCAACCGAATCCCCGGCCAGAATTGTCCGCAATTGCGCGGCGCAAATCACGCGCGCTTTCGGCCCGACTTTCGGGCAACAAATCCACGTGGTTCCAATCACCAGCAGCCGGGACGTGAGCGACCCCCGAACCGACTCTGGGGTCAGGGTCCGGGGTCCGCAGGTGGGGTCGCTCACGTCCCGGCTGCTTTCCCGCGCCGGTCATCGCGGGGCGAAGGACGCCCCGCGAACAGCGTCAGAAATGCACGCGACTACTCTCCACAAAGCGAACGCGCTGCAGGAGAAAGCGCCAGGGCAGATGGCGACGGTCATCATCGTCAGACAGCCGTTGTCCTGGCGATTTCCGTTCATGCTTGGGGGGGAGATGCTCCCCCTGGGTCCATCTCCCCCTCCACATCCCCTCATTCGCCTTTTCATTGCCTGCCGCGCTGCTCGATTCAGACGCCTCTCCAACTGGTACAGCCGGTGGGCGTGTGAGCTGATTGAATGCCGGTATCCGACTGGTCCGTAGCCAGCTTGGGCAGGATTTGGTGTCAAAGTGACTAGCGGATCTATCGGTGTCGCGACCATGGAGCCGATAACCGATAACGAGATGTTTGGACATCGACCGAACCGACCATGAGCAGGGGGAAGCGGGTGCGCCTGTTCGTGATCTTGGCGATGCTTTTTGCTGTAGGAGTCGCTCGCCACTCGGGTGGTGTGGCGGTCTCGGCGCAACAGGCGACGACGATCATGCCGTCCAACCTGCAGCCCGTGCCCAACAGGCAACTTCCGTCTGCCGAGCGTCTCGCGCAGCTTCATAAAGCCCTCGCGTCGGCCGGCGATCCGCACGACGTCATTCTGGAAATCGGACGAATCGGCGACGCCTCGTCAGTGCCGTTCTTGATCGAGGCGTTGGCGAAATTCGGGACAGTGCCACGGGAAGGACAGTACGGCGCAATCGACACTCGTTTTCATGTACTCGACGCCTTGCAGACAATCACGAATCACGATGCCGGACGAAACGCGGACGACTGGCGGCCGTGGTACGAATCAAACAAGGACAAGACGCAACAGCAGTGGATCAAAGAAGGGTTCGCCGAACACCGGTTTCCCGTCTCCGACCCTCCGGACGACGCATTCGTCACGGCGTTGATCCGAGCTTCGGATCCCAAATATCAGCCGCGATACCTGCAAATAAATGCTCTCCGAACGCTGCGGACCGTGCCTTCGGACACCGTCGTGCGATTGGCGAAGGCATTGAGCGCATCAAAGGAGACTGCCGGCAGAAGGGCAACGGTCGCAGCTCTTGAAAGAGTTGATGGCGCCGCACGGCTGGACGTTCTTCGCGACCTGACAAAGGACAGCGATGTCGACGTTGCAGAAAATGCTCTCAGAACCCTGAACGGGGCCCTTCGCTCGAACCTATCAGTAGCCGCGGCGGAGACGGTCTGGGAGGTTCGACTGGCCAAAGCGGGAGTTCACGTTCTCAACGTTCTCGACGATCACACCGTGGTCCTCGGTATCGGATACGGAATCGTCGACAAGACTGAAGTCGCGGGATTCGACCTCGTCACCCACAAGATCACTTGGGCGTACCCGACTGCAGACGGCGTGCGGTCAAATGCCGTTCGGATTGGAGACCGTTTGTACTTCGTCTCCGATGATCGAGTTCTCCATTGCATTTCAGTGACAGGCAAGCCCGTGTGGGCGAAGCCACTGACGCCCAATCCCGACCTGGGGACAACCGGCCCGGCGATCGTTGCGGCGTTCGATCGACTGTTCGTACCAGACGACAAGTCGTTGTACGTCGTAACACCCGATGGTCGGATCCAGGCGTACGCGATGGGCGAGCACGTATCTCGGAGTCTGGTGCAGGGGCGACGTCGGGTGTTTTCGGCCATCCACAACGGTCCACTTCTGGTATTTGATGACCCGACCCAACCGCCAACTCGCGTGGATACTGGATTAAAGACAGCGGCTCTGTCTGCCTCCGGCGACGCGGTCTGCGTTGTGAGCTTTGGCCCTGTCTATCAAATCCAGTGCTTGGACCAGGACAGCCTACGAGAGTTGTGGCGCGCTGAGCTGCCGAACGAGGTGGGCGCGTATCAGAAACTCGAACAGGACGCGGACAACGTTTACGTTCTCGCGCAAGGCCGCGCACTGGGGTTCAACGTCGCTAGCGGAAGACGGCTGTGGGCCACCAACGAATTCAGAAGTGTTCCGCCGTTCAAACTCCTACGCGGCCTCGTGCTTACCGCCAATTCCGGAACGCCCCTGGAGTGGCGCGACCCGTTCTCAGGTGAAGTCATTGCACCTTGGGAGAAAGAAAACCGCACCTACGCCTCGAATGCTGAACTCGTCGGCGACAAAGTCCTGATCGAGGTCCGCGATCTCGATGACAAGGGCGACGGCCTGCGGCTCGTCAAGCTGCCGGACGCAGTCACGAAGCGCTTCAAAGTCCGCTGACTGCTCTCAGGTCGGCGATCTGCCGGAGCCATTGCGTTGTCTGGTTCCAACTGGCGCCGGTCTGGTCCACCATATTGCGGAGTGCGGAATTGGGAATGCGGAGTGGCCTCAGAGCGCCACTCGGATTCCCAGTGCCGGGCGGATGATCACTGACCCCACCGCGATGAGCACGCGGGCCTCCGGCGCCAGATGAACGCGACGCCAGAGGGGAAAGTCGAGTCCGGTCCCGACAACCGCATAGACCGTTGTGCTGGCGAACGCGTCCTGACGGCGCTCCTGGACGTCGGGATCGGTGCAGTCGACGATGGTGGGCACGCCCTGCCGCTCCGTCAGGCACGACGTGAAGGTCGAGGTCGTGTGCCCGAAGCTGATACCGGCCAGCACATACGGCCGGGCCCGGTCCCGAGCGGCGGCCTCTCGCACCGCGACGATGCTCACGAGGATGTCCCGATGTCGGCCGCCGGCTTCTTCGATGTATCCGGGCACCCACACGTCGACCGCGGCAGTCCAGCCCTCGCGCAGTCGAAGTCCCGCCCCCAGACCGGCACCACCGGCCGAACCGCTGACACCGTCCTCCGCGCTTTCGTAGCTGCCCCCGGCGTTCAGGCCGATGAAACCCGACGATTGCGCGGCTGCTTCGTGGCAGAGCGCCAGGACAAGCAGTGTGGTCCCCACGGACACGAGCGTCATGGATTCGCCTCCCCACAGGCAAATGCGTCAGAACGCGCCGGGAGGGCTCACGGGGGGCGTGTTAGATGGAAGACCCATGTCACTCCACCACGCCCAACGTCTCGGTCGATCCCGCCGACATCGCCCAATGGAGCCGCAGTGACACGGCGCCGAACCGGATCTCGGCGCCGTCGGGCACCGCGACCCGGGACGTGGTCCGCTGACCGCCGACCCACGTCCCGTTCTTGCTTCCGAGATCCTCCACCCACACGGTGTCGCCTTCCACGCTCACGCGCGCGTGACGCCGCGACACGCTTCCCGAGTCCAGCCACACGTCGATCGGCAGCTCGCGTCCGACGAGGTGCTCCCCCTCGCCGAGCCGCGCGTGCACGGCCTCCGAGTGCAGCCACCAGGCGCCACCTCCGCTGCCGCTGTCGGACTGGCTGGCCCGCTCGTGCGTGACCTCCGCCGCGAAGGCGTACCCGTACCCGTGTACGGTCCGCACGAATCGCGGGTGCTTCGCATCGTCGCCCAGCGCGGCGCGGAGCTCCGCGACGATGACCGACAGGTTCGCTTCGTCCACGAACGTGGACGGCCAGAGGCTCTGCTGCAGCTCTGTTTTCGACAGCGCCCTGGGCTGCGCCGCTACGAGCAGGGCGAGCAGCTGATAGGCTTTCGGCGTCAGGTGGACCGGATGGGTCAACCGGAGCACCTGACGCGCCTCGAAGTCCACGACGAACTCGGCAAAGTGGGCCCGCATCGCGTCTTGGGATTTTCCTGGAACTTTCCTGCCCCGCCCTAAGGACTCGCCTGCCGGGCGCCGTCATAGTAGCGCCAATCGCTTGTAAGACGGCCGGCCCTCGGGGAGACTCAGGGGACCCCGGGGGCCGGTTGGCTGGAGGAGACGATGGTGTTACGGGTCAGGCGGACCTTGGTCCTCGTCCTCGTGCTGGTCGCCGCGGCCGCGGCCAGGACGCCCGCCGCGGGTCCGGCGCTGACGCCCGACCAGCAGGCGCAGTTCCTGCGCACCGCGCGCATCATCAAGCACAAGGGGATTCCCAAGGGTGTCACCAGTCCGGTGCGGCTCACCCTGACCGACGGCGCCCTGACCCATGATGCGGCGTTCTCCACGGTGGACGAGCGCCAGTCCATCATGCACTTTCAGAACGGACGCACCGAGCTCAACTTCGTGGACTCCTACAAGTATTCCATCGCGGCCTACCGGCTCGCCGGCCTGCTCGGCCTCTCCGACATGATGCCCGTGACGATCGAGCGCGCGGTCGACGGCGAGAAGGGGGCGCTGAGCTGGTGGGTGGACGACGTGAAGCTCGAGGAAGGGCAGCGGCTGAAAGAGCACATTCAACCGCCCGACCCGGCCGCCTGGAACCACCAGATGTACAGGATGCGGCTGTTCACGCAGCTCGTCGCCGACACGGATCGGAACACGGGCAACGTGCTCATCACGTCCGACTGGAAGCTCTGGATGATCGACTTCACGCGCGCCTTTCGGCACACGCACACGCTCATCGCGCCGAAGGACGTCACCCGCTGCGACCGCGCGCTGCTGGATCGGCTCAAGGCGCTCACGCGCGACCAGGTTGCCGCCGAGACGAAATCCTATCTGGAGCCCGCCGACATCGAGGGGGTGATGGCGCGCCGCGACGCGCTCGTGGCGCTCATCGAGCAGATGATCGCGGAGCGCGGCGAAGCGCAGGTCCTCTACTGACCCCGCGTTCACTCCGCACTCCGCATTCCGCATTCCGCATTCCGCACTGCGGTCAGTCGCCCTCCAGGAACATCGCGAGACGCCAGCCGCCGGCGGCGCGGGTGAAGATGGCGCGGTAGGCAACGGGACTGCGGACGCATTCGGCCGCAACATAGCCCGCGCGGCCGTCAGGCAGGCGGATGGCCGTCCATGCCGCCGATTCGGCCTCGGGACGCGCCACGCGGAGGATCGAGAAGCTCAGGGTCGTCAGGACGTCGGCGTCGGATCGGGCGGCGGCCCGCACGCGAACGTCGGATCCGATGACGGCCACGTGCTCGAAGGCGTCGTACTGCTGCGGCCAGCGGCTGAACACGTACGGCGCCTCGAACGTATCGGGCCCCTCGAACGTTCCTCCGAGCGCGAGCGTGCGTCCCAGCTCCTCCCAGAGCCGGCTGTCGGGCGCCCCGGGCCGCCACATCTCTTCGAAGCTCCGGCTGCCCTCCTCGCCGCCAAACCCGTTCTTGATGTCTGGATCGACGATGGCGCGCACCCAGCCCGCGTCGTGGCGCGCGATGGCCGTCAGCAGCCGGGCGCGGAACGAGAAGAAATCAGGCTGGGACGCGGCTTCATCGACCGGCAGCAACACCGGCGCCGGTTCCGCCGCCAGAAGGCCCGCAACGCAGAAAACGGCTGCCGCGAGCGTCAGTCCGGTCTTCCGCATTCCGCATTCCGCATTCCGCACTACGCAATCTCTTCCACCGCCTCGATCAGCCGCTCCACCTCGTCAGCCGTCGTGTAGCACGCACAGCCGGCACGCACGACGCCGTCGCTCGCGTGGCCAATCCGCTCGACCACCGTCGTGGCGTAGAAATCGCCGTTCGAGAGGAACAGGCCGCGCGACGCGAGCTCCCGTGCCACCTCGTCCGACGTCCGATCGCGGACGACGAAGGCGATCGTGGGCGTGCGGGCGCGGTCCGGCGGCGGCCCGTACACGGTCACGCCGTCCACCGCGGCGAGCCCGTCCCAGAGCCGCGTCACGAGCGCGGCGCCGCGCGCGTGCAGCTCCTCGAACACCGTCTCCAGGGCGGCACGCCGCGACCCGGTCCCGGGCGCGAGCGACGCCAGGAAGTCCACCGCCGCTCCGGCGCCGACGATGCCCTCGTGGTTCTGCGTCCCGGTCTCCAGCCGCTCGGGCGCCGTGTCGGGCGATGGCGCGAGCTTGGGCACGTCGAGACCCGCCAGCAGCGCCTCGCGGCCGAAGAGCACCCCCGCGTGCGGCCCGTAGAACTTGTAGGCCGAGCACGCGAGCAGGTCGCACCCGAGTGCCTGGACGTCCACCAGCTGGTGCGGCGCGTAGTGGACGGCGTCCACGAACAGCAGGCCGCCCGCGACCTCGCGCACGAGGCGGCCGGCCCTGGCGACGTCGCTGATGGTGCCAAGGGCGTTGCTGGCCGCGCCGACGGCCACGAGCCTCGTGCGCGGGCCGACGACGCGCTCCATGTCGTCCCAGTCCAGCTGGCCGGTCTCCGGCGCCATCCGCACCGAGCGGACGGTGACGCCGCGCTCGCGGGCGAGCGCCTGCCACGGCGCGATGTTCGCGTGGTGGTCGAGCTCGGTGACCACGATCTCGTCGCCGGTTCCCCACTCGCGGCCGAGCGCGCGGGCCACGTGGAAGGTGATGGTGGTCATGTTGTTCCCGAAAACGATTTCACGCGGCGACGCGTTCAGGAAGTCCGCCAGCGCCCGCCGCGCGCCGTCCAGCGCCGCGTCGGTTTCCAGGCTGGTGGGAAAATGCCAGTGCGTGTTGGCATTGTGATTGAGCAGGTAGTCGGCCATCCGATCCACGACCACGCGCGGCACCTGCGTCCCGCCGGGGCCGTCGAAGTACGCCACGGCGTGCTCCTCGTAGCGCCGCTCGAGGGCGGGGAACTGCTGGCGGATCGCGTCCACGGACTGGACGAAGGCGGCGGCTCGCGGCGGCTGCATGCCTGGAGTCTAGCGCACGGACGGGCGGTCCGGGTGCGCGCACGGCGGCCCCTCAGGGCTTGTTCCTGCGCCAGCCCGCGAGTACAGTGCTCCTTTCGCACTCATGAGCCTGAGAGGAGCATCCACCATGCGCAAGGGAGCGGTCGCGGGGGCGCTCGGGGCGGCGGTACTCGCGATCTCGTGTGGCGGCGGATCGGCACCGAAGCGCCCCGACACCGGGCCGCTCAAGATCGGGCTGCTGCTGGACCAGCTGCGCGAGGAGCGCTGGCAGCGCGACCGTGACCTGTTCGTCTCGCGCGCCGAGGACCTCGGCGCCCGGGTCGAGGTCAAGGAAGGCGAGGGCGATCCGGGCCGGCAGCTCGACGCCGCCAACGCGCTGCTCAACGACGGCGTCAAGGTGCTCGTCGTCGTGCCGACCGATCTCGACAAGGCGGGCGCGATCGTCGAGGCGGCGGCCGCCAGGCACGTGCCGGTGATCAGCTACGACCGCCTGATCCGCAACGCCGACGTCGCCCTCTACGTGTCGTTCGACAACGTCAAGGTCGGGCGCATGCAGGCCGAGTACCTGCTGGGCAAGGCGCCAAAAGGCAACTACGTGCTGCTCGGCGGATCACCCACCGACTACAACGCGCGGCTGGTGCGCGACGGGCAGATGGACGTGCTGAAGTCCGCCATCGCCAGCGGCGCCGTGCACGTCATCGCCGAGCCGTGGGTCGAGGGCTGGGACCCCGCCGTGGCCAAGGACGCGATCGCCACCGTGCTGAAGAAGACGAAGAACATCGCGGCGGTCGTCGCCTCGAACGACAGCACCGCCGGCGGCGCCATCGACGCGCTGGCCGCGGCGAAGCTGGCCGGCAAGGTGCCCGTGTCGGGCCAGGACGCCGAGCTCTCCGCCTGCCAGCGGATCGTGGCGGGCACCCAGGCCATGACGGTGTACAAGCCGCTCAGCCCGCTCGCGCGCATGGCGGCCGGGGCCGCCGTCAGCCTGGCCAAGGGCCAGTCGATCGACTCGCTCGTGAAAGTGAACAACGGCGCGAAGGACGTGCCCGCCCGCCTGCTGGACCCGATCTCGGTGGACAAGAGCAACCTCGACGTCACCGTGATCTCGGACGGCTATCACACCAGGAACGAGGTGTACGGCGCCGGGTCGAAGTAGGGCGTCTGATCCTGGAGCCCTGGTGCCTCGAACCACGCTGCCCATTCTCGACGCCGTCAGCCTGTCCGCCGCCTGCCGGCAGCTGCTGTCGGACGCCCGCGACGCCTTCCACCGGCTCGCCAGGCTCCCGCTCGATCGCATCACCCCGGCCAGCGTCCTCGACGAGTGGGACCGCATCACGGTGCAGCTCGAGGACATCGAGGGCCCGATCGCCATCCTGAACAACGTCCATCCGGACAAGGCGGTGCGCGACGCGGCAGACGAGGCCATTCGATCGCTCTCGAGCTTCCAGGTCGAGATCTTCCAGAACGAGGCGCTCTTCACACGGGTGGGATGCGTCTCGCCGGGCACGCCTGCCGAAGCGCAGATCCGGAAGGACCTGGTCGAGTCGTTCGAGGACACCGGCGTCACGCTCGCGCCGGACCGGCGGGCGCGGGCCAAGAGCATCGCCGAGCGCGTGACGGTCCTCTCGCAGGAGTTCTCCAGGAACCTCCGCGACAACCAGACCCGGCTGCCATTCGAGCCCGGCGAGATGCTGGGCCTTCCCGAGCCGTACCTCGCGCGCCAGCCTCGCGACGCCGGCGGCCGCTATCTGCTCTCGTTCGACTACCCCGACTTCAACCCGTTCATGGCGAACGCGGAGTCGGAGGACGCGCGCCGCCGCTACTACGTCGGCTACCTCAATCGCGGCACGCCGCGCAACCTGGAGATCCTGGACGAAGTGGTGCAGCTTCGCCGCGAGCTGGCCGGCCTCTACGATCTGCCCAGCTTTGCCGACTTCGTCCTGCGCCGCCGGATGGCGGGCACGCCGGAAGCCGTGCGCCGGTTCCTGGACGAGGTGCAGTCGGCGGTGAAGGAAGCCGCGCGCAAGGACCTCGAGGAGCTGCGGGCCCTCAAGGCGCAGCGGGCCGGCGTGCCGGCCGATCAGGTCACGGTCCACCGCTGGGACGTGCCGTTCCTGAGCGAGCGGCTGCGCGAGGCGCGATACCGCGTGGACCAGGAGTCCATGCGGCGGCACTTCCCGCCCGGAGCCACGATTGAGTGGCTGCTCGACGTGGCCGCGGCGCTCTACGGGATCCGCTTCGAGGCGGCGCGCGTGCCCGTGTGGCACGAGGACGTCCTGTACTACGACGTCCTCGACGCCGAGAGCGGCGCCTTCGTCGGCGGCATCTACCTCGACCTCTACCCGCGCGAGGGCAAGTTCCCCCACGCGGCCGCGTGGCCCGTGCGCGGAGCGAGCCGGAAGGCCGGGCGCCGCCCGATCAGCGTGCTGGTGACCAACTTCGATCGCCGCGGGCTCACGCATGACGAGGTGGAGACCCTCTTCCACGAGTTCGGCCACATCCTCCACGGCGTGCTCTCGGACACGGTTTACAACTTCCACGCGGGCACGAGCGTCCAGCGCGACTTCGTGGAGGCGCCGTCGCAGATCTTCGAGGAGTGGACGCGCCGCATCGAGAGCCTCGAGCGGCTGCGCCGCGTCTCGCCCGACACGCCGCCGGTCGAGCGCGAGCTGCTCGACCGGATCAACCGCGCGCGGCGGTTCGGGCAGGGGCTGCTCTACGAACGGCAGTGGCTCTACGCATCGTTCGATCTCGCGCTCACCGGCGCGTCGCCCGGGCCGGCCATGGAGGTGTGGGAGCGGATGGAGCGCGCGTCGCTGCTGGGGCACGTGCCCGCGACGGCCTTCCCCGGCACGTTCGGCCACATCGTCGGCGGCTACGCGGCCGGCTACTACGGCTACATGTGGGCGGAAGTCATCGCGCTCGACATGGTCTCGGCGTTCGGCGCGAACATCATGAACCCCGAGGCCGGCCGCCGCTTCCGCCGCGAGGTGCTCAGCCGCGGCGGCGAGGAGCCAGCCGCCGAGATCGTGGAGCGCTTCCTCGGCCGGCCGGTGCGGGCCGACGCCTTCTTCCAGGAAATCGTCGGCGCTCGCGAATAGCAGTGCCGCTGCGCGGCGGTGCTGCAGGCCCCTGACATTTGTCACCCGCCTCGGCTGATCTCTGGCACTGGGCAACGCCCGTGCGCGGAGCAATGCTGTCGTGGCAGCACGTCACAGACAGCAGGGGGCCGGAGGAATCCCGATGCAGGATCCACATGCGGCGGTGGCATCGCTCGAAGGCGTCACGCACCGCTACGAATCGGTGGAAGCGCTGTCGGACGTGAGCCTGGCGCTCGAGCCGGCCAGGGTCACGGCCCTGCTCGGCCCGAACGGCGCCGGCAAGACGACGGTCGTCCGGCTGCTCACGGGGCTGGCCCGCCCGACACGCGGGCAGGCGCGGCTCTTTGGCGGCGACCCGCAACACCTGGCGTCGCGCCGCCGGCTCGGCGTGATGCTGCAGGTCGGACGCGTCCCCGAAACGCTGACCGTTCGCGAGCACATCCACCTGTTCTCGAGCTACTACCCATCGCCACTGCCGATGGACGAGGTCCTCTCGCTCGCGGGCCTGGAATCGGTCGTGGACCGCCGGTACGGCCGCCTCTCGGGCGGCCAGCAGCAGCGGGTGCTCTTCGCCCTCGCGGTGTGCGGGAACCCGGCTCTGCTCTTCCTCGACGAGCCGACGGTCGGCATGGACGTCGAATCCCGGCGGCGCTTCTGGGGATCCATTCGCGCGCTGGCGCAGGCCGGCCGGTCGATCCTCCTGACGACGCACTACCTCGAGGAGGCCGACGCACTGGCCGACCGCGTCGTCGTGCTCAATCGCGGCCGCATCGTCGCCGACGACACGCCGGCGCACATCAAGCAGCAGACCGCGGGCCGGCAGGTGCGGTGCCGCACCCGGCTGGGGGAGGCCGCGCTGTCCGCGCTGCCTGGAGTGCAGCGCGTGTCGGAGGAGGGCGACGGCGTCCGGCTGCTCGTCTGCAGCGATTCCGATCGGGCCGTCCGCGCCCTGCTGCTGGCGGACGAGACCGCGCGTGACCTGGAGATCCGCAGCGCCGGGCTCGAGGACGCGTTCCTTGCGCTCACCACCGCCGACCGGCCCGCGGCCGTCGGGGCCGCCTGAAGGAGCCCGCCATGGAGTTCATGCCGGGGCGCGCCTACGCGCTCGAGTCGAAGTACGAGTTCCTGAAGCTGGTGCGGCTGCCCCACTTCGCCGCGCCGACGATCGGCCTGCCGGTGATGTTCTACCTGCTGTTCGGCCTGAGCTTCGCCAAGGGCGATCACGCGGCCGAGGTGGCAACCTACCTGCTGGCGAGCTACAGCATGTTCGGGCTCGTGACGGCGGCGCTGTTCGCCTTTGGCGCCGGCGTGGCGATGGAGCGCGCCCAGGGCTGGCTGTCACTGAAGCGCGCGACGCCCATGCCGGTCGGGGCGTATCTGGTCTCCAAGGTCGTCGCGAGCATGGTGTTCGGCACGGTGATCCTGATCCTGATGGCCGCCTGCGCGGTCGGACTCGCCGGCGTCCGGCTGCCGGCGGGTGCCTGGCTGCAGCTCTGGACCGTCATGGTGCTGGGCTGCATCCCCTTCTGCCTGCTCGGGCTCATGCTGGCGTTCCTCGTGCCGCCGCAGGGTGCGGCGGCGGTCGTGAACCTGGTGAACCTGCCGCTGGCCTTCGCGGGGGGCTTCTGGATGCCCGTGGAGAATCTGCCGCCGTTCTTCCAGGCGCTGGCGCCGGCCGTGCCCCAGTACCACATCTGCCAGCTGGCGCTCGGGGCGATCGGAATGTCTGCCTCGCCAAACACGGCGGTGCACGTGGCCGCCCTGGCCCTGGCCACGGTGGTCTTCGGCGGCCTGGCGTGGATTGCCTACCTGCGCAGCGACGCGCGGCAGGGATGAAGGCATAATCGGACGATCCGATGGCGACCCGACAGGGCAGGCCGCGGGCGGGCTGGACCCGCTACGCGTACCTCCTCTACCTCGCGTTCTACTTCGGTCCGCTGGTCGTGGGCGGAGCGACGCTCGCCGACTGGGGCTGGTCGCTCCTGGCGCTGGCGATCTTCCTGCCCCTGTACTTCGCCGGATTCCGGAGCTCGGGCCGGCGCCTGCTGGCGATTGCCGTGGCGATCTTCGCCCTCGGCTCGGCCTTCATGCCCGTGAACCCGGGCGGCAACTGCTTCCTGATCTACGGCGTTGCGTTCATCGGCTTCGCGGCACGGCCGGTGATCGCCGCCGCGTGGGTCGGCGGCATGCTGGGGGCGATCCTGCTCCAGGCGTGGTGGATGCACTGGCCCGTCTACGTGCTCGCCCCCACCTTCCTCGTCGCCGCCATCGTCGGCACGACCAACATTGCCTTCGCCGATGCGCGCCGGCGCGATACGAAGCTCCGCATCGCGCAGGAGGCGCTCCAGGAGATGGCACGCATTGCCGAGCGCGAGCGCATCGGCCGCGACTTGCACGATTTGCTCGGCCACACGCTGTCGGTCATCGTGCTCAAGTCGGAGCTGGCGGCCAAGATCGCGTCCCGGGACCCGCAGCGCGCGGTGGCGGAGATCCGGGAGGTCGAGCGCATCTCGCGCGAGGCCCTCGGCGAGGTGCGGAGCGCGGTACGCGGCTACCGGTCGGAGGGGCTGGCGGACGAGGTGGCCAATGCTGAGCGCGTGCTCGTGGCTGCCGGCATCCGGCCGGCCATCGACGTCGCTCCGCACGGGCTGGACCCGGACGAGGATCGCGCGCTCGCCTACGCGCTGCGCGAGGCGGTCACCAACGTGATCAGGCACGCCGGCGCACGCCAATGCTGGATCGCCCTGCGGCCGTCCGGCGGCCGCAGGGTGCTCGAGGTACGGGACGATGGACGCGGAGGCCTGGCGCCGGAAGGCAGCGGCCTGTCCGGAATCCGGGAGCGGCTGCGGCAGGTGGCCGGCACCCTCGAGCGCGACGGCCGCGAAGGCACACGCCTGCTGATGACGTTGCCGGCCCGGGCGGCGCCGCGGGAGGCGCCGGCGTGATCCGGGTCCTCATCGCCGAGGACCAGGCGATGGTGCTCGGCGCACTGGGCGCGCTGCTCGAGATCGAGTCAGACCTCGAGGTCGTGGCCCAGGCCAGGTCCGGCAGCGAGGCCCTGACGGCCGCGCTCGGCACGCGTCCGGACGTCGTCGTCACCGACATCGAGATGCCCGGCCTCACCGGCCTCGAGCTGGCGGCCGAGCTGAAGCGGCACGGCTCGAGCGCGCGCATCATCATCCTCACGACGTTCGCGCGGCCCGGGTACCTGCGCCGTGCGCTGGACGCCGGCGCGAGCGGCTACCTGCTGAAGGACGCCCCGTCGCACCAGCTCGCCGAGGCGATCCGCCGCGTGCACGGTGGAGGCCGCGCCGTCGATCCCGCCCTGGCCGCCGAAGCGTGGTCCGAATCGGATCCGCTCACCGACCGCGAGCGGCAGGTGCTGCGCCAGGCCGCCGAGGGGCGATCGAGCGCCGAGATTGCCGCCGCCCTGGCGCTGTCGGAGGGAACCGTCCGGAACTACCTGTCGGAGGCGATCAGCAAGATCGGGGCAAAGAACCGCATCGATGCCGCGCGCATCGCGCGGGTCAAGGGATGGCTGTAAGGCGCCGAGCACGCCGAGCACACCATCTGGCAGGGATCGCGGAGAGCACGAGATCGCAGAGGACGTCACGCTGACACGGCGACTGCGAGACCGGCGCCGGCCGCAACGCGGCCGGCAAAGCGAGGGGGCGGACTCAGGGAAGAAGAAGGGCCTCTATTTCCCGTGCCCATCTTCTTCCCTGAGCCCGCCCCCTCGCCCTGTCGCGGCTGCGCCGCGACGCCGGTGTCGCAGTCGCTGTCGGCGCGACAGCCTCCGCGTTCCTCTGCCCTTTTGCGACCTCTGCGAGAGATCTGCTCTGCGCCCTCGGCGATCGCGTCCTCGGCTCCCTCCGCGCACTCAGAACTCCCACAGCAGCCCCGCCGACGGCAGGAACGGCACGAGCGGCTTCATCAGGTCCCGGATCTCGCCGTCCGTCCGGATGGACCCGGTGCCGGTGCGCCAGTTGGTGTGGTCGAACACGTTCATCAGCTCCACGTACAGCGTGAGCCGCCCCTTCGGCACCGCAAAGACGTGGTTGGCCCGCACGTCCACGCGCGAGTACGCGGGCAGGCGTGCGGTGTTCGGCAGCGCCGAGACGGCGTAGCGTCCCGGCTGATTCGGAGGGACGGGCGCGTCGGCGGACGCCGGAAGCTCCTCGACGTATCCGGCGACCGGGAAGTTCGTCGCCGCGCGAACCTTCACCGCCACGTTCGTCCTGTTGGTGAGGCGATACAGCGCGTAGACGTTCACCGCGTGGCGCTGGTCGAAGTCCGCGTCGAAGCGCTCGCCGGTCGTGACGTCGGTCTTGCGCGTGTGGCCGAACGTGTAGCTGACCCACCCGGAGAGGCCGTTCGGGCTGCGCCGCTGCACCTGCAGTTCGACGCCGGTGGACTCCTCGTCGATCGCGTTGACGTAATGCGAGTCGAGATCGGGCGGCGTCAGCACGCCGTCCACGAGCCGCCAGTCGTCCCCCGGCAGGCGGATGCCCGCGCGGCCGCGCCGGTGATACACCGTCGCCTGGGCCCGGAGGGCGGCCCCGATGAGACGCGACAGGCCGAGATCGGACTGCCACGCGCGCTCGGAGTCGAGCCCGGGCGTGCCGCGAATCCCCGACACCTCGTTGAAATCCGGAAACTGCCGGTAGATGCCCGTGCCGGCCGCCAGCTCCAGCCGCCCCGGGAGCGGTGCCTGGCCGCGGATCCAGGGCGACAGGGTCGTGGCACCCGTTCCCGTCCAGTGATCCGCGCGAGCCCCACCTGCCACGAGCGCGCCGCGCGGCAGCGTCCGACGCACCTCGGCGTACGTCCCGGCGAGCGTGGACTGCAGCGACGCGTCCTCGCGGATCTCCGCCGGACGGCGCGGATCGACCACGCGCCGCGACACGGCGCGATCGCGGCTGGCGGCCACCGAGCCGCCGGCGTCGAGCGACCACCGGGTGCCGACGACCGCGCTCGCGTCACCGCGCCACGCGACGGTGACCGAATCCCCGTCGTCCAGGACGACGCGGTCCAGGCTGCGGTTGTGATAGCGGCCGCCCGTGGCGCTGACGTGCTGGCTGAGCGCCAGCCGCGGGCTGCCGGTCCAGCGCCACGCGGCCGACACGAGGAACGCGTCGTTCGACGCGACGTACGGGTCGTTGGGGCCGACGTGCAGCTGGCTCGCATTGAGCGCGGAATGCCCGGCCACGACCGAGAGGCCGACCTGCTGGTGTGCGGTCACGTCCCAGGCGAGCCTGCCGGCCAGGTCCGAGAAGCCGAACGCGAAGTGGTCCTCGTCGGAGACCTGCCTGATGAGCAGATCGAGATAGCTCTTCCGGGCCGAGACGAGCCATGACCCGCGGTGCGAGTGGCCGAGCGGCCCTTCGCCCACCAGTGACGCGCTCGATCCGCTCAGCGCCACGCGCGTCTGGGCGCGGTCGCGCGATCCCTCGCGCAGCGTCATCTCCACCTGGGCGCCCGTCCGGTTCCCGAAGCGCTGCGGATAGCTGCCGTTGAGGAGCGCCATGCGATCGAGGATGTCGCTGTTGATCATCCCGACCGACCCGCTTTCCTCGACGCCCTGCACGGTGTGGCTGAGAAACGGGCTCGCGACGCCGTCGATGGCGAGGCCGATGTGCGCGAAGTCCACGCCGCGCACCGAGAAGTCGGCGTAGAAGTCGTCGGTGGACGCCACGCCGGGCAGGACGTGCAGGGCGCGCACGGGATCGTCGAGGACCAGCCCGCGCAGATTCTGGAGGTCCGAGGAGCCGAGCACCTGCTGCGCCGGCACCGCGGCCTCGGCCGCCCGAAAGAGCGAGCCGGTGACCTGCACGCGCTCGTTGTAGGTGCCCGTGCCCTCGGCGAGCGGTACCAGCAGGGAGATGGTGCCCCCGCTGCCGATGCTGAACGCGCGCCGGACCAGCGCGTAGCCCACCACCGAGACCACGAGGACGTGGTCGCCTGCCGGGATGCCGGCCAGGTGAAACCGTCCCTGCGGATCGGTCACCGTCTGCCTGCCGTCCTCGACCTGGACGCGGACGTCCGACAGACCGGCGCCCGACACCGCGTCCACGACCTGGCCGTTGACGATCCCGGTCGCGAGGTGCGGCGTGGCCTGCGGCGCCGCGGCGGCGAGCATCGACACGAGCGCGGCGACGGCCGCGGTCATTCCGTCCAGACGATGACCCGCTCGCCGCCGGGCCGCACATCGTCGATCAGCAGGCCGGGGCCGAGGGCCTCGAGGTCCTTCGCGGTGAGGCGGCCCGAGGGGGTGTTCACGCGCGTGAGCACCTCGTCGCCATCCACCCGGATCTTGCCCTCGGGGAGGTACCGCACGACCCAGAACGGGATCGTCAGCCGTACCAGCTTGTGCTTCGACGGATCGAACGCCGCGACGTGCAGCGACGTCAGCGGCGTGGTGGAGGGCGTGTCGGGCTGGTCCAGCCGGATTTGCGCCTCGTCGCCCGCCTTCGAGAAGTGCAGGCGCGGCTGCTGCGCGCCGAACTGCGCGCGGACCTGATCGAGCTCGCGGCGGCCGGCGTCGGGGTCCTCGAACGTCGCGTGCATGCCGAACTGCTGGTGGAGCAGGTAGCCGACGCCGACCACGGCGGCGACGGCGACCATGACGATCACGACCGCCACGCCGGCGGCGGCCCAGAGACATCCTTTCGTGCGCTTTTCCATCGCCTGCCGCTCCCACATGTAGCGCAGGCCTTCAGGCCTGCTGGGGGCCCGCGCCACACGTGAAATCTCAGGTCAGGCTGCGCAGGTACTGATAGCTCTTCCGGAGGCTGTCGATCGGGTTCCCCGACGTCTGATCCTGCTCCACGAAGTAGTGCTGCACGTGGGCCGCGTCGGCGGCAGCCAGAATGGCCGGGAAGTCGAGCGCGCCGCTTCCCACCTCGACGAAGGTCGTCGGCGGCACCATCTCGGTGAGGGACACCGGCGCGCCCTTCATCTTGTCCTTGAGGTGCATGAGCGCGATGCGCTGCGAGTACTGCGTGATGAGCGCCACCGGATCGGCGCCGGCGACGCTGACCCAGAACACGTCGAGCTCCAGTTTCACCAGGTCCGGGTCGGCCGAGGCCAGCAGCACGTCGAGCGCCCGCGACCCGTCGGCCAGCGGCGTGAACTCGAACGCGTGGTTGTGATAGCAGAGCTGCAGGCCCGCCTTCTTCACCTGCTCGCCGGCCTTGTTCAGCGTCTGGCCGAACGCCTTGAAGCCGTCGGCGTCCTTGGGCCGCTCGTTGGGCGCGAGGTACGGCATGACGATGTACTTCGCGCCGGCCTTCTTGACGTCCGCGATCGCCGCCGCGAGATCGTAGCCCTTCGGCAGCGCCGCGCCCGGGAACCGGGCCACCATCTGCTGGTACGAGTCCCAGTTGCCCGTGATCAGGACGCTGTCCACGTGCACGCTCACCGGGTTCAGGCCGTCGGCCTTCGCGAGCGGCACCACGGTGTCGAGGGTCCCGCGGATGACCTCGACTTCCTTGTAGCCGATGTCCGCGATGGCCTTCAGCGTGTCGGCCGGCTCCTTCCCGATCAGATCGCGCACGGTGTACAGCTGCACACCGAGGATGGCGGGGGCCTTCGCGTTGGCGGTGCGCACGCCGGCCATCAGGCCCAGGCCGGTCGTTGCCGCCAGTTGCATCACTTCCCTGCGGGTCATGCCATGGTGGGTAGTCACGTCGAATCTCCCCGAGGATGAGGTCGTGGCGCCGCGAGGTTGCGGCCACCCTCTGGCGCATGCTACACGGCGGGCTGGTGGTCGGACAACCCGGCCGCGCTCAGTCGAACAGGCCTTCGACCACGCGCTGGACGTGCGCCATCTCGTCCTCGTTCACGGTGTGGCCCATCCCCGGATACAGGACGTCCACGACGGCGGCGCCCCGCGCCCGCAGCGCGGCCGCCGATTCGAGCACCCGCGCCTTCGGGATGTGATCGTCCACGTCGCTGCATCCGAGGAACACCGGCGTGCCGTCGAGCGACCCGCGATCGGGCCACTCGGTCCCGGGCGGCCCGATCAGGCCGCCGCTCAGGCCCGCCACGCCGCCATAGCGCGCGGGCGTGCGGACGACGAACTCCAGGGCAAGACAGGCGCCCTGCGAGAAGCCGGCCAGGATCACGTGGCGTCGGCCGATGCCGGCCAGCTCGATCTGCGCGAGCGCGTCCCCCACGGCATCGAGCGCGGAGGTCAGCCACGGCTCGTTCGTCTCGATCGGCGCAACGAACCGGTTCGGATACCACGTGTGCCCGGCCGCCTGCGGGGCGAGCCACGTGATGCCGTCCGACGCCAGCACGCGCACGAGGTCGAGAATGCTCTCGGCGGTGGCGCCCCGCCCGTGCAGCAGGATGCCGGCCGCTCGGCCGGCGCCGAGCGGCGCGCCGGCGCGTCGAATCGGCTGGCCGTGATGCGGGCCCCCGGATCGGACGTGCAGCATCAGCCCACGGCCTCGGCCGCCAGGGGCCACGCCGGGGCGGTCACCGGCTTCAGCTGCGGCTCGATGTCGAGCCGGTGCCGCTCGAGCCACGGCGGCAACTGGAGCGCCTGACCCAGCGACTCCCACGGCTCGTCCACCCCGAACCCCGGGCCGAGCGTGGCGAGCTCGACGATGTGCCCGTCGGGATCGCTGGTGTAGATGCTCTTGAAGTAGACGCGGTTCATGACCGGTGACACCCGCAGGCCGGCCTCCATGAGCCGCTCCCGCCACGCCATCTGCTCGTCGGCGTCCTTCACCGCGAAGGCGAAGTGATGGGTCTGCCCCGTCCCGATCCGCGCGTGCGCTTCACGCGCCGCGTCCCGCTCGAAGTAGGTGACGAGGGTGCCGGGCCGCCCCGCCTGGTCGCCCCAGTACCAGTGCGCCGAGGCGGGGTCGTCGAAGTTCTTCGTCTTCTTCACGCGGCGCATGCCGAGCAGGCCGCTGTAGAAGGCGTCGGTGGCGGCCACGTCGGACCCGATGGCGGTGATGTGGTGCATCCCGGCGGTGAGGGCCATGTCGGACGTGATGACCGGCACCGGGTCGGGCCACGTCGCGGCGCGGATGGCCTCCTCGTCGCGATGCCCCTTCACGAGCCGGGCCGGCGGCTCGATCAGCGCCTGGCCGAGCGCCGCCGGATCCTCGTCCACCGCCCACCCCGGCTCGAGCGTTGCGATCTCGAGGATCAGGCCGTCGGGATCGCGGAAGTAGATCGACGTGAAGTAGGCGCGATCGAATGGACCGGTCACGGCGATGCCCAGATCGGTCAGTCGCCGCTTCCACTTGAGCTGCGCGTCGGTCGAGCCCACCTTCAGGGCGAGATGGTGCGTCCCGCCGATGCCGGGCCGCCCCGTGGGCACGCCCGGCCACTCGAAGAACGTGATCACCGAGCCGGGCGTCCCGCGCTCGTCGCCGAAGTACAGATGATAGCTGCCCGGGTCGTCGAAGTTGACGGTCTTCTTGACGAACCGCAGGCCGAGCACGCCGGTGTAGAAGTCAATCGTGCGCTGCGCGTCGAGCGCACCGGCCGTGATGTGGTGCAAGCCGGTGATGGTCATGGTCTCCTCCTGCCCGATCCAGTGTCTCACAACGCCCTGAGCGGCCGGGCCCGCATGGTAGGCTCCCAGCCATGCAGGCTGACGCAGGAACGGCAGCGCCGCGGCCCTGGCGCGCGGCCGCCGTGATGACGGCGCTGGCGGCCGCCGTGCTGTCGCTGCTGGCGTTCGGCCTGCTCGGGCACGCGGGGTTCTTCTCGATTGATTCGGCCGTCAAGTACATCCAGGCGCGCGCGTTCCTGGACTCGGGGTTCCGCTCGATGGCGCTCCCGTATCCCGGTGCGCCGCTCGATCCCGAGGGGGTCTTCTTCCCCTTCGAGCCTCCGTTCGTGTTTCTGAGCGCGGGGCGGTTCCAGAGCATCTTCCCGTCCGCGTTCGCGCTGCTTGCCTCGCCGCTCGTCGCCCTCGGTCCGGCCTCGCTCACGGTCTGGGCCGTGGTGGGCGGCGCCCTGGCGGTCCCCGCGACGGCGCTGCTCGGCGCTGGCGGCTTCCGCTGGCAGACGGGCGCGCTGCTCCTCTTCGCCACGCCCGTGTGGTTCTACGCGATCGGCTCCGGCGAGACGACCCTCGCGATCGCGGGCGCCGCGTTCGCGTTCGCGGCGGCGTTCGACGGCGGTGAGCGTGGCGACCGGCTGGCCGGGCTGGGACTCGGCCTGGCGGCCGTGTTCCGCGACGAGGCGCTCCTCCTGCTCCCGGGCCTGCTCTTCGCCCGCTACCTGCGCAGCCGGGTCTTCCGTCCCGCGCACCTGCTGGCGTGGGTGGCCGGCCCCATCCTGGCGATGGCGGCCGTGGACGGGGCGTGGCTCGATCGGCCGCCGCTGGCGCACCTGCGCCACGCGGCGCCGTTCCTGAATCTCGTGCTCCCGCGCAGCCACGCCGTCCTTCCCCATCTCCCGTCCCTCTCCTGGCCCGAGCGCTGGGAGACGGTCGTCAACTACTGGACCGTGGGCGGGAGCACGTGGATTGCCGTGGCGGGCGCGGCAGGGATCGCGCTCGCGTACGCGCTCGCCCGGCATCGGGTCGGGCCGGCTGCCGTCGCGGCCGTCGTCGCCACCGCAGCCCTCGTGCAGTTGCTGCTCCTGGCGCGCCTCGTTCCGGCGCCCCGATTCGAGGCGGGCCTGATGCGGCTGGCGCCGTTCCTCGTGTTTGCCTTTTTGCCGGCCGCGCCCGGCACGCCGCGATCCGACGTGCGCCGCATCGCCGGCGTGACGACGGCGGCCTTCGTGGTCCTCACGTTCCTCACGCTCTCCACGACGGGCGGCAAGGGGCTGGGGCCCCGCCTCACCGCCGGCCTCTGGCCGCTGCTCGTCGTCGCGGCCTGGGAGGGCTTCGCGTCGTGGCGCCTCCCCGCGTCGCGCACGCGGATGACGCGGCTGATCCGCGTGGCCGGCTGGATGCTCATTGCCGGGTCGGTGGTGATGGAGCTGGGCGTGGCCCTGCCCGCCTGGGCCGCGCGCAGCCACGACGACGACGGCGCGCTGGCGCTCGTCGGCCACCTGCCGGATCCGGTCATCGTCATCGACGACGACGTGGAGATTCAGCTGGTGGGCCCGCTGTACTTCTCGCGGGACGTGCTGCTGGTGGCGCGCGCCGGCGACTGGCCGGCCCTCGGCGACCACCTGGCCCGGGCCGGCGTCCGCGCGTTCGTCGTCGTCAGCCGTGACTCACCGCGGACCGCGGCGATCGGGCCCTACCGGTACGCGGAGCACTGGGAGGCGTCGCGGTACTGGATCGGGCGGTGGGTCAGGTACTAATGCGGAATGCGGAATGCGGAATGCGGAAGAATGCAGAATGGCTCTCAGAGGCGCCTGCCTCGTGCGGTTCGGATCGAGGCAACGGCGATTCGCGTGAGCTCGTCTGCCTCGCGCCGCAGGGGCGCGGCGACGTCAGTGGTGATGAGGTGTAGTTCCTCGAGCATGCCGACCCAGAATTCGCTCTCGTCCGCTTCCTCTTCGACGATGCCCATCTTCGCGATGAAGTCGGCTCTGGACCTGGCGCGGCAGGCGGCGCGGTAGTTGCTGGCGGTTGATCCGCTGGAGCGAATCCCCTGATCGGCGGGGTGACGACCGAGGGGGTGCGACAACAGCGGCGCCAGCACGCGCATGACGGCGATGGCAAACGTGCGGGTTCGTGCCTTCAGTTCGTCAGAGCTCATGCCATGTGCTGATGGCAATCTCCGCATTCCCCATTCCGAATTCCGAATTGATTCCCCGCTCCGCATTCCGCATTCCGCATTCCGCAATGTCACACGACCATCCTGAACCGCGTCGGCCCTCCCGGCGGGCCGTCCAGCGCGAAGGGAATCTGGTGGTTCGCGAGGATCTCCTGCACCAGCGTGAGGCCGATGCCCTGGCCGCCCTCCTTCGTGCTGAAGAACGGCGTGAAGAGCTGCTCCCGGACCTCGGGCGGGATGCCCGGGCCTGTGTCCTCGATCTCCAGCACGATTCCGTCCTCTCCCCGGGCCACGCGGATCGTCAGCACGCCGTCGCGGCCGATCGCGTCGAGCCCGTTCTTCGCGATGTTGAGCAGCGCCTGCTCGAACTGCGACCGGTCGACGCGCACGGACGGCAGGCCCGGCGCGACCGCCTGGCGGACGGCAATGCCGCGCGCGGCGGCGTCCGGCGTCAGCAGCCGCACGAGATCCTCGACGAGCGCCTCGAGGTCGAGCGATTGCCGGTTGGGCGGCGGCAGGCGCACGACATCCGCGAAGCTGCGCATGAAGGCGTTCAGCTGCGCCGTGCGCCCGATGATCACGCCGATGGCCTGCTCGAAGTCGGCACGGTCGTCGGGCGCGAGCTGGCGGCCGTACGCGAGACAGGACCTGAGGAGCGAGCTCGAGGCGCCGACGGTGTTGTTGACTTCGTGGGACAGCATGCGGATCAGCTTCTCGTACGCCGCCTTCTCCGACTGCCGCAGCTCCTCGGTCAGCTCCTCTAGCAGGAAGAAGCTGCGGCGGAAGCCGCGATCCGGGAACGTGCCGTGCGAGGCGCGGACGCGACGCCCGCCCCAGAGCGGCACGACGCGGACCTCACCCGCCGGCAGCGCCTGGAGGGCCACGGCCAGGGGCCGCTCCAGCACGTCGAGCGCGCGGCCTTCCACGTCCGCGGGCACGGCGCCCAGCAGACGCGCGGCGGCCGGGTTCGCCATCTGGATCCGGCCGTCGAAGTCGAGCACGAGGATGCCGCCCGGCGACTCGCGGAGCACGCGCGCGAGGAACTGCTGCTGTTCCTGCAGCCGCACGCGCTCCTCGCGCAGCGAGTCCACCATCCGGTTGTAGACCTGGATCAGGCGGTCGATGCCCGGCTGCCCGACCAGGCGGACGCGCGACATGAAATCGGAGTCCTCGAGCAGCTGCGCGCTGTCGCGGACGAACGACAGGGACGTGAAGAAGCGGCGGACGAGGACCAGGCCGGTCGCGAACGAGGCCGCGAGCACGATCTCGGCCGCGACGAGCCAGAGGCGGTTCTGCGCGATCAGCCAGGCCGCCAGCCCCGCCAGCAGCAGGTGCACCGCGACCAGGTAGACCGTGAACCGGGTACGCAGGCTCACACGGGAATCTCGTACTTCTCGAACCGGCGGTAGAGCGCCGCACGGCTCAGGCCGAGCGCCTGCGCCACCTTCGAGACGTTTCCGCCGTGGTGCCGCATCGACTTGACGATCATCGCCTTCTCGATCTCGTCCATCGTCATGCTGCCGACCGGCGGCAGCACCTCGCGCGGCGGCTCGCGGGGCTCCATGTCGGCCATGGCCTGGAAGTCGGCCACGTCGAGCACGGGCCGTTCGGTCATGAGGACGGTGCGCTCGATCCAGTGGCGCAGCTGCCGCACGTTGCCCGGCCAGGGCTGCTGCTGCAGCCAGCGCACCGCCTCGGGCGCCAGGCGCACGTCGTCCCGGCGGTACACCTGGCTCACCGCCTCCAGGAAGCGCCGCGCCAGCAGGGGGATGTCGTCGCGCCGATCCCTGAGCGCCGGCAGGTGCAGCGTGATCAGGTTGATGCGATAGAGCAGGTCCTCGCGGAAGTCGCCGCGCGCCACCATCTCACCGAGGCCGCGGTTGGTGGCCGACACGACGCGGACGTCCACCGAGCGCTTCTGGCTCGACCCGAGAACCTCGAACGTGCGGTCCTGGAGAACGCGCAGCAGCTTCACCTGCGACCCCTGGTCGAGGTCGCCAATCTCGTCGAGGAAGATCGTGCCGCCGTCGGCCAGCTCGAAGCGGCCCTTGCGGTCCGCACGCGCGTCGGTGAAGGCGCCCTTCACGTGGCCGAACATCTCGCTCTCGAACAGCGTGGCCGGGATGCCGCCGAGGTTCACCTTCACGAACGGCCCGGCGCGCCGGCGGCTGTTCCGGTGGATGGCGTCGGCCACCAGCTCCTTGCCCGTGCCGCTCTCGCCGGTCACCAGGACCGCGGCATCGGTCGCGCTCACGCGCCCGATCATCTGCAGGATGCGCAGCAGGCGCGGATCCTGCCCCACGAGATGGCCGAAGTCGTACCGCGCGTCGAGGTCCTCGCGGGTGGAGGCTCCCTCGTCCGGCGCGGCGGCGCTGGCGGCCAGGCCGAGCGCCGTGCGCACCGTCTGCGTGATCTGCTCGTGCGTCCACGGCTTGGTGATGAAGTCCGCGGCGCCCGCCTTCATGCCGTCCACGGCGAGCTGGATCGATCCCCAGGCCGTGATGAGGACGACGGGGAGCGACGGGCGCAGCGCGCGGACCGTCCCGAGCAGCGCCAGCCCCTCCTGCCCCGTCGTCTGACGGGAGAAGTTCATGTCCTGCAGCACGAGCTCGCAGTCGTGCGTCCGGAGCCACTCGAGCGCCTCGGCCGGCGACGCCGCCGGGTGCGACGCATACCCGGCCTGCTTCAGCAGCAGCGCCAGCGACGCGGTGACCGACGGGTCGTCGTCGACGATGAGGATCATGGACTCCTACTCATACCTTAACGCTTCCGCCGGCTCCACCCGCGTGGCCATGCGGCTCGGATACCAGCCGCACGCCAGCGTCAGCAGGACGATCGCCGCCAGCGAGATGATAAGACCGATCGCGTACACGTGCGGCTCCACGAAGTAGATGATGTGGAGCAGCGGGAACTGGATGGCGAGCAGGGTCCCCACGGCGAGCGCGATGGCGGTCATCACCGCGATCTCGCCGAGGATCTGGCGCTGGACGTTCACCCGTGTGGCCCCCTTGGCGCGCCGGAGGCCCATCTCGCGCGTGCGCTGCGTCACGTTCTGCCAGAGCACCCCGACCAGGCCCAGACCGACCATCAGCATCAGGAACGCGGCGACCAGTCCGACCGCGATCAGGGGCGCGAAGGCGAAGCCGTTGAACGAGGCGCGCATCTCGCTGAGCGGGGTGACCTCGAACGACCAGTCGGGCGCCACCTCCTGCAGCCGCTTCGTCAGCCGCTCCTCGAACTCGGCCGTCGTGCCGGGGCGAACCTTGATCAGCAGGTTCCGCGGCGGGCGGTCGCGCCGGTCGGTGCCGCCCTGCAGGTTCTTCCGGAAGATGACGTAGTTCCGCGTGCCGTCGAACTCGCCGTCCTCGCGGTACGCCGCCACCACGCCGACGATGCGCGGCGCCGGGTCGGTGGGAGGCGGCACGCCCGGATCCGGGTCGCCCCGCAGCGACTGGCCGAGTGCCGGGCCGTCGCCGAACAGCTCACGCCGCATCGCCTCGTTGATGACGACGGGCTGGTAGTTCTGGCCGTCGTCTTCCGGCCCGAACCAGCGTCCCTCGACCACCTGGAGCCCGAGGACGTCCCTGAAGCCGTCGGTCACCTCGGCCACGCCGTACTCGATCCGCCGCTTGTGCCAGTCGTAGCGGCTGTTGGACGACCCCATCTGGTACGGGGCCAGCATGGTCCCGCCCGAGCGCTCGATCTCGGGAAAGCCCTTCAGCGCCAGAAGGACCTGCTCGATCGTCTGCTGCTGCTCGGCGCTGAAGTCGTCGTCTCCGGTCTGCTTCATGTCCACCGACACGTCCCACACGTTGTCGATGCTGAACCCGCGCGGACGGCGCCAGTTGTCGGCCGTGTAGACGCCGAGCGCGACGACCGCGAAGAGCACGAGGAACGAGACCAGGATCTCGAGCATCATCAGCAGGTTCGTGCGCTTGCGGTTCCAGATCAACCTGAAGATGTGGCGGATCATCGCGAGGCTCCCTTCAGCGCCTGCACCGGGTGCAGCCGCGACATGCGCCAGGCCGGGTAGACGCCCGAGAGCAGGCCGAACGCCACCGCCATGAGGACCCCCCAGCCGAAGATCCGGTAGTTCAGGTGCAGCTCCGCGTAGAGGATCAGCCCGCTGCCGTTGATCGCGCGCAGCACGAAGGCGGCAATCACGAAGCCCAGCGCCGCGCCGACGAGCGTCAGGAACACGTTCTCGACCACGAACTGCCACACGAGCGTGAGCGACGAGGCGCCGAACGCCTTCCGCACGCCGATTTCCGACGCACGCTCCATGATGCGGCTCGTGTTCAGGTTCACCAGGTTGACGGCCGGCAGCAGCATGAACAGGCCGGCGGCCGCCGCAAGGAACATCTGCAGCCGGCGTCCGTAGCCGGTGCCCGCCCCGGTGCCGTCGCCGACGAACATCCGGCCGATGCTGTCCCAGAGCGTCTCGGGCGTGGCGTCGAGCGATTGCATGCCCTTCGGCTCGTCGATCTGCACCGCCTTCAGGCGCGACCACAGTTCGTCGCGGGTGAGCGCCAGCTTCGATGGGTCCTTCAGCAGCAGCAGGGCCATGAAGTCCCCGACCCACTCGCGCTTGTAGGCGTCGCTCTTCGCGGTCGTGTACGGCACCCAGATGTCGGCGAACGGCACCCACCGCAGGATGGGCACGTTCGGGACGACGCCCATGACGGTGAACCGCTGGCCGTCGGCCTCGATCGTGCGTCCCACGGCGGGCGCGCCGCCGAAGAACCGCTGCCGTGTCGCTTCGTTGATCACCGCCACCATGCGCCCGTTCCGCACGTCGTCGGCGGTGAACGGTCCGCCTTCGACGAACTGGAAGTCGAGGATCTGCCAGTAGTTGCCATCCGTGCGCTTCAGCCACGACTTCACGCGCTGGCCGTTCAGGTACGAGAAGACGCCGTTCGGCAGGCTGGCGATGCCGAGGGTTTCGACGTTCGGCAGGTCGCGCGCGCACTTGTCGATGAGGGCAAAGCCGGCGAACCCGTTCCGCCGCCAGTGCTCGCCGCGCAGGCTCGCGAAGTAGATGCCGACCGTGCGGTCCTGCCGCGTTTCCGGCGGGTACTGGCCGGCAATGTGGTCGAGCAGCGCGGTGACGAGCACGAGCACGACCAGCGTGAAGCAGATGCCGAACAGTGAGATGAACGTGAAGAACTTGCGCCGGAGGAGGACCTTCCAGGCCAGCGTGAGGTAGTTGCGGATCATCGGCGGGCTCCTTCCGCGGTCAGGCCACGAGCCGGCCGTCGAACAGCCGGACGATGCGCTCGGTCTGCTCGGCCTGGTGGGGATCGTGCGTCACCATCACCACCGTCGTGCCGTCGTGCCGCTGCAGGTCCTTGAGCAGCGCCATGACCTCGTCGCCCATCTGGCTGTCGAGGTTGCCGGTCGGCTCGTCGGCCAGGACAATCCGCGGCCGTCCGACGATGGCCCTGGCAATCGCGACGCGCTGCTGCTGCCCGCCCGAGAGCTGCGAGGGAAAGTGGTGGATGCGCGACCCGAGGCCGACGCGTTCCAGCGCCGCCTTCGCCATCTGCCGCCGCTGGCCGTTCGAGAGCCGCCGGTACAGCAGCGGGATCTCGACGTTGTCGAGGACGGCCAGATCCGGGATGAGGTGGAACGTCTGGAAGACGAAGCCGATCTCGCGGTTGCGGATGTGCGCGAGCGCCCGGTCGCCGCGGCTCGCGATGGCCTCGCCGTTCAGCGTGACCCGGCCCGTCGTCGGGACGTCGAGCAGGCCGATGACGTTGAGCAGCGTGCTCTTGCCGCAGCCCGACGGCCCCATGATCGAGATGAACTCGCCGGCGCGGACGGCGAGATCGATGCCCGTCAGGGCGACGGTCTCGATGCGATCGGTGCGGTAGACCTTCTCGATCCCCTCGAGCGCGATCATCGCAGGGGCCGCCGCACGCCCGGCGGCGGTCGATTCGGCAGTGGCAGTCATCATGGCGTCTGGTTCTCCCTGGCCGGCACGTCCCGGCCGCGTCCTGGCCGTCCCCCTCAGCGAAGCCGCACCTCGCGCAGCCGCTGGTAGTCCTGCATGTCGGAGATGATCACGTCGTCGCCCTGCACGAGACCGGACAGCACCTCGAAGTACTCCTGGCTCGAGAGGCCGAACGTCACGGGTGTGCGGACGGCGCGGTCGCCACGGATCACGAAGGCCTCGCCGGTCCCCTCGCCCGTCGCGAAGGGGCCGCGCTTGATGCGCAGCGTGCGCGCGTGGCGGGCGGTGACGATCTGTACGTCCACGCGCAGGTTCGAGCGCAGCAGCTTGCTGGATCGGTCGTCCAGGCCGATTTCGACCGTGATCACGCCGTTGACCACCGTCGGGTTCAGCCGCGACACCGCGCCCGTCAGCGTCTCCTCGCCGGCTCTCACCAGCGCGGGCTGGCCCGGCGCGAGCTGCTTGGCGTAGACATCCGACACGCTCGCGTCCACGCGGAACGACGTGAAGTCCGCCACGCGCGCCAGCACCTGGCCCCGCGGCACCGACGCGCCCTCCTCGGTCACGACCCATGTGAGGATGCCCGCGCGATCGGCGCGCGGCGTGGCGAGGCCCAGCAGGCGCGCGGCCTCGGCTTCCTCTTTCCGCAGCTTGCCGATCTCGAGGTCCAGGCCGTCGAGCTCCGCCTTCGTGGCGTCCTGCGCGTTGGCGCGCTCGGCCGTGATCTGCTTCAGCTCGATGTCCGCCTGCGTCGCGGCGAGCTCGGACTTCTTCAGCTGCTCCTTCGAGAGCAGGCCCTGCGCAAACAGCTGCCGGTCGCGCTCGAGCTGCGATTGGAAGGACGCCAGCTCGAGGCGCTTCACCTCGGTGCGTCCGTCCAGGTCGATCAGGCTCTTGCGCAGCGCCAGCCGCGTCTGCGCCTGCGCGTTGGCCTTGATGGCGAGGTCCTGCGTCAGCTTGTCCACGTCGAGGCGCGCCTGGCTGACGTCCAGCTGGAGGATGGGCTGGCCCGGTTCCAGGTGCGCGCCGGGGCGTTGCAGGATCCGGAGCACGCGGGCGTCCACCGGGCTCGTCACGACCTGCTCGATCTCGGGGACGACGACGCCGGTCGCGGCGATGGTGGAGTCCACCGGCCCGCTCTCGACGAGCGCGGTGCGGATGCGATCGCGGGAGATCGACGGCGCCACCAGGCCCGGCAGCGAGAAATACCCGACGAGCAGCAGCGACGCGGCGGTGCCGCCCAGGGCCAGGCGCCGGCGGCGCTGTCGGACGAGGACGGCGGGGTCGATCGGTCGGTCCAACAGGGGTCTCCGGTCCAGTCGAGTCGCAAGCGCGCTGCCACGTCTGCGTGCGGATCTCTCAAGGATTCAGCCAGGAATCGGATCGAGAGCGTGCGGAGCCGTACGCCAGTGTCCGCTGGCGGACAGATTGGGGGATTCCGGCTATCATCAGGCGTTGGCCGGCTCATCGCTGGCCGCGGAGGCGGGCATGCATCCGACACGGTGGTTCGTCGTTCTGGCATTCTGCGGACTGGCGATTGGCGTGGGGGCGAAGGACGAGAGCGACGAGGCGGCGCGGATCCGCGAAGCGACGACCGTGCTCCAGGAGATCAAGGACGCGCCCGACACGGCGGTGCCCGGCTGGGTGATGGAAAAGGCGCAAGGCATTGCGGTCTTCCCGTCGGTCAAGAAGGCCGGCCTGCTGATTGGCGGTCAGTGGGGGCGCGGCGTCATGAGCGCGAAGTCGTCGAAGAGCGGCACCTGGTCGGCGCCGGCGTTCCTGACGCTGACCGGCGGCAGCATCGGCGCGCAGATCGGCGGAGAGTCCGTGGACCTGCTGCTGGTGGTGCTGGACGAGCGCGGCCTCGCGCAGCTCGCGCGGAACCAGTTCAAGATTGGCGCGGACGCGGGCGTCGCGGCCGGCCCGGTGGGCCGGAACACCGAGGCCTCGACCGACATCCAGATGCGCGCGAAGATCCTGAGCTACTCGCGCTCGCGCGGCCTGTTTGCCGGCATCACGCTGAACGGATCGACGGTGAAGCAGGACCGCGACGCCAACGAGCGCTTCTACGGCCAGCCCTACAAGACGACGCAGATTCTCTTCGACAGGCTGGGCGGCGCGCCCGATCCCGTGCCGGCCTGGAGGGACGAGCTGGGGCGGGCCGCGAAGTAAGGGGCGGGACGGGTTCCAGGGGTTCCAGGGGTTCCAAGGGAACCAAAGAACTGTCGGTTCAGCGGGTTGTCGGGTTCCAGGGTTCTGGGTTCAGCAGGTGCTGGTTCGTCGGGTTCGGTGCCTCGGGTTCGGTGCCTCGGGTTCGGTGCCTCGGGTTCGGTGCCTCGGGTTCGGGCGCCGAACCCGGTGAACAAGAACCTGCGAACAAGAACCTGCCGAACCGAACCCGTGGCACCCGACAACCCGTTGAACCCGTGGTTCCCCTGGAACCCTGGAACCCGCCCCATCCCATCCCTGTTCTGCAACGTTCCTGTAACGCCATGCGTCTGACGCATGGATGCAATTACACCTTTGTATTTCCGTTCTGCCTCCTAACTGCCGCATAAATAAGGGCATCCAGTAACACGTGCGGGCCGAGCCCTCCTCCCGCACTCCCGGCAAGGATGCCCGCGAATGCCCAACTCAGGAGACCTCCCCCAGGCCCAGGGCCTCTACGACCCACAGCACGAGAAAGACGCGTGCGGCGTCGGCTTCATCGTCCACCTCAGGGGCGACCGATCGCACGCCATCGTGGAAAAGGGCCTGGATCTGCTGGTCAACCTCGAGCACCGGGGCGCGTGCGGCTGCGAGGCGAACACGGGCGACGGCGCCGGCCTCCTCGTCCAGATGCCGGACCGCTTCTTCCGCGACCAGGCGCTGGGATTCGATCTGCCGGCGTCGGGCGACTACGGTGCGGGGATGGTGTTCCTGCCCCGGGATCCCGGCGAGCGGCAGCGGGTTCGCGATCTGGTGGCGCGCATCACGGCGGAGGAGGGCCAGACGCTGCTCGGGTGGCGGCAGGTCCCGACCGACGATCGCTCGCTCGGGGACCGCGCGCGCGCCGCCGAGCCGCTGATCGAGCAGCTGTTCATCGGCAAGGAGGCGGGCCGCGTCTCCCCGGACGCCCTGGGCTTCGAGCGGAAGCTGTACGTCATCCGGAAGCGCATCGAGCGCGAGGCTGACGCGCTCGGCCTCGGCGACCGCGCGTCGTTCTACATCGTCAGCCTGTCCTCGAAGACCCTCATCTACAAGGGCATGCTCACGGCCGCGCAGATCCGGCCGATGTTCCCCGACCTGGCCGACGAGCGGCTCGAGTCGGCGCTGGCGCTCGTGCACCAGCGGTTCAGCACGAACACCTTCCCGTCGTGGCCGCTGGCGCACCCCTACCGCTACATCGCGCACAACGGCGAGATCAACACGCTGCGCGGCAACATCAACTGGATGCGCGCGCGCGAGGGCCTGCTCCGCTCGGACCTGTTCGGCGAGGATCTCGCCAAGGTCCTCCCCGTCATCCGCGAGGGCGGCAGCGACACGGCCACGTTCGACAACGTGCTCGAGTTCCTCTACATGGGCGGGCGGTCGCTGCCGCACGCCGTGCTGATGATGATCCCCGAGCCGTGGCAGAACCACGAGAGCATGAGCGCCGAGCGGCGCGCGTTCTACGAGTACCACGCCTCGCTCATGGAGCCGTGGGACGGCCCGGCGTCGATCGCGTTCACGGACGGCACCGTCATCGGCGCCGTGCTCGACAGGAACGGCCTGCGCCCGTCGCGCTACTACGTCACGAAGGACGATCTCGTCGTGATGGCATCCGAGGTGGGCGTGCTCGACTTCCCGCCCGAGGCCATCGCGGTGAAGGAGCGCCTGCACCCGGGCAAGGTCTTCCTGGTGGACACGGCCGCCGGCCGCATCGTCGACGACGACGAGCTGAAGAGCCGGCTCGCCGCCGCACACCCGTACGGCGAGTGGCTGAAGGCGCACCTGGTGGACATCGCCGATCTGCCCGTCGCGCCGGACCTGCCGAAGCCCGACCACGGCACGGTGCTGCGCCGCCAGCAGGCGTTCGGCTACACGCACGAGGACCTGCGCATCCTGCTGGCGCCCATGGCCACGCGGGGCGAGGAAGCGCTCGGCTCGATGGGCACCGACACGTCGCTGGCGGTGCTCTCGAACCGCCCGCGGCTGCTCTACGACTACTTCAAGCAGATCTTCGCGCAGGTGACCAACCCGCCGCTCGACGCGATCCGCGAGGAACTGGTGACCTCGATGGCCTCGACGATCGGCCCCGAGGGCAACCTGCTCGACCCGCGCCCCGAGTCGTGCCGGCAGATCACGGTCACGTACCCGGTGATCAGCAACGAAGAGGTCGCCAAGCTCCGGCACGTCAACCGCGAGGGTTTCCGCACGACGACGCTGCAGATGCTGTACGACCCGGCGGAAGACGGGCCGGGCCTCGAGCGGGCGATGGAGGGTCTCTGCCGAGGGGCGAGCCGGGCGGTCGCCGAGGGCTGCACCATCCTGATCCTCTCGGACCGCGGGGTGGACCAGACCCACGCGCCGATTCCCAGCCTGCTGGCCACGGCCGGCGTGCACCACCACCTGGTGCGCGAGGGCACGCGCACGCGCTGCGCGCTCGTGCTCGAGTCGGGCGACGCGCGCGAAGTGCACCACTGCGCGCTGCTGCTCGGCTACGGGGCAGGCGCGGTGAACCCGTACCTCGCGTTCGAGACGCTCGACGACATGATCCGGCACGACCAGCTGCCGGGCCTGACGCACGAGGAGGCGGTCAGGCACTACATCAAGGCGCTCAACAAGGGCATCCTGAAGGTGATGTCCAAGATGGGCATCTCCACGCTCGCCAGCTACTGCGGCGCGCAGATCTTCGAGGCGATCGGCCTGAGCAGGGCGTTCGTGGACCGGTACTTCACCTGGACGCCGTCACGCATCGAGGGCGTCGGCATCGAGGTGGTCTCCGAGGAGGTGCGGCGCCGGCACGACAAGGCGTTCCCGCGGCATCCGGTCGGCCAGCCGGATCTCGACTGGGGTGGCGAGTACCAGTGGCGCCGCGACGGGGAATACCATCTCTTCAACCCCGAGACGGTCTTCAAGCTGCAGCATGCGACGCGCAGCGGCCAGTACACGGTCTTCAAGGAGTACACCGAGCTGGTGAACAGCCAGTCGAAGCGGCTGGCGACGCTGCGGGGCCTGTTCGGCCTCACAGCAGCCGGACCGGCCGTGCCCATCGAGGACGTGGAGTCCGTGGAGTCGCTGATCACGCGCTTCTCGACCGGCGCGATGTCGTTCGGGTCGATCAGCCAGGAGGCGCACGAGACGCTGGCCATCGCCATGAACCGCATGGGCGCGCGCTCGAACTCCGGGGAGGGCGGCGAGGACTCGGCCCGCTACGCGAAGGACGCGAACGGCGACTGGCGGCGGAGCGCGATCAAGCAGGTGGCCTCGGGGCGCTTCGGCGTGACGAGCGAGTACCTGGTGAACTGCACGGACCTCCAGATCAAGATGGCGCAGGGCGCCAAGCCCGGCGAGGGCGGCCAGCTGCCCGGCCACAAGGTGTACCCCTGGATTGCCCGGGTCCGGTACGCGACGCCGGGCGTGGGGCTGATCTCGCCGCCGCCGCACCACGACATCTACTCGATCGAGGACATCGCGCAGCTGATTCACGACCTGAAGAACGCGAATCCTGCGGCGCGCGTGCACGTGAAGCTTGTGGCCGAGGCCGGGGTGGGCACCGTCGCGGCCGGCGTCGCCAAGGCCCACGCCGACGTCGTCCTCATCTCGGGCCACGACGGCGGCACGGGCGCCTCGCCGCTGACCAGCATCAAGCACGCGGGCGTGCCCTGGGAGCTCGGCCTGGCCGAGACGCAGCAGGTGCTGCGCCTCAACGGCCTCCGCGACCGCATCGTCGTGCAGGTGGACGGTCAGATGAAGACGGGCCGCGACGTCATCGTGGCCGCGCTGCTCGGCGCCGAGGAGTTCGGCTTCGCGACGGCGCCGCTGGTCGTCTCCGGCTGCGTGATGATGCGGGTGTGCCACCTGAACACGTGTCCGGTGGGCATTGCCACGCAGGACCCGGAGCTCAGGAAGAAGTTCAACGGCACGCCGGAGTTCGTGGAGAACTTCTTCCGCTTCATCGCGGAGGAGGTGCGTGAGCTCATGGCGTCGCTCGGGTTCCGGACGTTCGACGAGCTCATCGGACGCGTGGACTGCCTGGACGTGCAGCCGGCGCTGCAACACTGGAAGGCGCACGGCCTCGATCTCTCGACGATCCTCTACGACCCGCCGGCCGGCAATCACCCGCGCCGGAACGTGACCACGCAGGACCACGGCCTCGAGCGGGCGCTCGACCAGCAGATCATCGCGCTGTGCCGCGATGCGCTGGAGGGCCGGGGAGGCGCCGATCTCTCGCTGCCGATCAGGAACGTGAACCGGACGGTGGGCACGCTCCTCGGCTACGAGGTGACGTCGCGGTTCGGCGGCAAGGGCCTGCCGGACGACACGATCCGCCTCAGGTTCCAGGGGTCGGCCGGCCAGAGCTTCGGGGCCTTCGTGCCGCGCGGCATCACGATGACGCTGGAGGGGGACGCCAACGACTACGTCGGCAAGGGGCTGTCGGGCGGACGGCTGATCGTCTACCCGCCGGCCCGCTCCACGTTCGCCGCCGAGGACAACATCATCATCGGCAACGTGGCGCTCTACGGCGCCACGAGCGGCGAGGCGTTCATCCGCGGCGTGGCCGGTGAGCGGTTCGCCGTGCGCAACAGCGGCGCGACCGCCGTCGTCGAGGGCGTGGGCGATCACGCGTGCGAGTACATGACGGGCGGCCGCGTCGTGGTGCTGGGCCGCACCGGACGGAACTTCGCCGCCGGCATGAGCGGCGGTGTCGCCTACGTGCTCGACATGGCCGGGGGCTTCGAGTCGCGCGCGAACCCCGGCATGGTCGATCTCGAGCCGATTGCCGACGAGGACGAGGCGCTGCTCCGGCGCCTGGTCTGCCGGCACATCGCGCTCACGGGCAGCAGCCACGCCTCGCACGTGCTCTTCCGCTGGGCCGAGGTGCGCGCGCACTGGGTGCGGGTGATGCCGCGCGACTACAAGCGCGTGCTCCAGGCCGAGGAGGACGCCCGCCGCAAGGGCCGCGCGCCGCAGTTCGCCGAGCTCGTCGAGGTCGCCCGTGGGTAAGCCGACCGGCTTCATCGAGATCGCCCGGAAGAAGCAGCCGTACCGGCCGGTGGGCGAGCGGGTGCGCGACTGGCACGAGGTGTACCTCCCCTATCCCGACGAGACGCTCCGGCAGCAGGGGGCGCGCTGCATGGACTGCGGCATCCCGTTCTGCCACCAGGGGTGCCCGCTCGGCAACCTGATCCCGGACTGGAACGACCTCGTCTATCACGACCGCTGGCAGGCGGCGATCGAGCGGCTGTCGGCGACGAACAACTTCCCGGAGTTCACCGGCCGCCTGTGCCCGGCGCCGTGCGAGGGCTCGTGCGTCCTCGGCATCAACAGTGACCCGGTCACCATCAAGGGCATCGAGAACCAGATCATCGAGCGCGCGTTCCAGGAGGGCTGGATCGTCCCGCGCCCGCCGGCCAGCCGGAGCGGCAAGCGCATTGCGGTGGTCGGATCGGGCCCGGCGGGCCTGGCCGCCGCCGATCAGCTGAACCGCGCCGGCCACTGGGTGACCGTCTTCGAGCGCGCGGACCGCATCGGCGGGCTGCTGCGGTACGGCATTCCCGAGTTCAAGATGGAGAAGCGCGTGCTCAATCGACGCCTGGCCATCATGGAGGCCGAGGGCGTCCGGTTCCGCACGAAGGCGAACATCGGCGTGGACATCCCGGTGGACGAGCTGCGCCGCGAGTTCGACGCGATCGTCCTGGCGGGCGGCTCCACGGTGCCGCGGGACCTGCCGATCCCCGGCCGCCAGCTGAAGGGCGTGCACTTCGCGATGGAGTTCCTGCCGCTGCAGAACCGCCGCTGCGAGGGCGACCGTGTACCGGATGCCGAGTTCATCTCGGCCAGGGACAAGCGGGTGGTGATCATCGGCGGCGGCGACACGGGCGCCGACTGCCTCGGCACCGTGCACCGCCAGGGCGCGCGCTCGGTGCACCAGTTCGAGCTGCTGCCGAAGCCGCCGGACGCCAGGGCCGACACGAACCCCTGGCCCACCTGGCCGCAGATCTTCCGGGTGTCGTCGGCTCACGAGGAAGGCGGCGAGCGCCTGTTCTCGGTCGCGACGCAGGAGTTCGTGGACGACGGGCAGGGACGCGTGGCCGGACTGAAGGGCACGAGCGTCGGCATCGGCCACGAGAACGGCCGTCCGTCGTTCAAGCCGGTGCCGGGCACCGAGTTCACGGTCGAGTGCGAGCTCGTGCTCCTGGCGATGGGGTTCACGGGCCCGGAGCGGGGCGCGATCGATCAGCTGGGTGTGACGCTGACCGACCGCGGGACGGTGTGGCGGGACGAGACGTGGATGACGAACGTGCCGGGCGTCTTCGCCGCCGGCGACATGCAGCGCGGCCAGTCGCTGATCGTCTGGGCGATTGCCGAGGGGCGCAGCGCGGCGCGCGGCGTCGATCAGTGGCTCACGGGCCACTCCCAGCTGCCGGCGCCCCTGGCGTAGCAACCGGCCGCACCTGTCTCGCTCCTGCGCCCGGGCGGGTCTGGAAGAACGTCGAGGCCGCGGCGGCGGTGGGGAACGCGGCCGTGTACGCCTGCTGCCACGCCGCCGCGAACGGTTCCGCCTCGCTCACCCGCACCAGTGCCCACACGCTGCCCCCGAACCCCGCACCGAACGCCGAGGCGGCCAGTGCGCCGCGCTCGCGCGCCAGGCGTGCCAGCGCCACCGTTTCCGGGACCTGGTTTCCCAGCAGCGTCTCGGAGGCGGCCTGCGACCGATCGGCCAGCCGTCCGAACGCCTCGAAATCCCCGGCATCCAGGGCATCGAGTGCCGCCGGCAGCACCTCGTGCTCCTCGACGATGAAGTGGTCGAGCCGGCGCTCGAGATCGCCGGCGGAAAACGACGCGCCGCCCCGGCGCACGATGGCGCGAAGACGGTCGCCGGCGTCCGGGGCGCTCGAGAGGATGGCGGCGAGGGTCGGCTCGGCGCCCCCCGTTGCCGTGTGCCAGGCAGCCACGAGCGCGCCGACGAGCGTCGCGGCCCGGTTGTACTGGTCGCGCGCCTCGCCCGTCTTCCGCGCCGCGATGCCGCTCGCACCGACGACGAAAATCAGATCCGGCGGCAGCGGCACACGCCGGAGGCGGGTCACGGGCCGATAGTGGTAGCAGCCGAGGTCCCCGGCCTGGCTCAGGAGGATGGCCGTGTGGTCCTCGCTGCCGCCGAACGTGCCGACGCCATGGTCGCCGGCCAGCCCGCCGTAGCCCTCGCCGTTCTCGATGCTCCCCAGGTAGCCCGCCAGGCCCTCGCGCGTCCGGACCTCGGCGACGTACTCCGGCCGCGTCGTGAGGTCGTTGGCGTCCTCCAGCACGAGGTACGTCGCCGTGAGCAGCGCGCTCGACGTGCTGAGGCCCGCGGCCCGGGGCAGGGTGGACAGGAACGCCATGTCGGCGCCGCGGGAGATTCCGGGAAAGTTGCGGGCCAGCCGCCGCGCGACGGTCATCGGGTAGTTGGACCACTCCCCCGCCGTCGGCCGCACGTCGCCGTCCACCGCGCACTCGGCGATCCGGTCGTCGCTGGCGTCGGCCACCCGGAGCACCGGATCGTCGCGCAGGGTATAGGCGACCGCGAAGCCGCGCTCCACCGCGCAGGTGAGGCTCCGGCCCCCGGCGTAGTCGGTGTGCTTGCCGAGCACCTCGATCCGGCCGGGCACGAACAGGTGGGCTCCCGGCGCGCGCCCCGTCATCGCCGCCAGGGTCCGATCGGCCGCCGCGAGCGCGTCGGCCTGTCCCGCGGTCACAGCACCACCGCCACGCCGGCAAGCCGCGCGGCCACGCCGGCCACGTCGCCGCGGTTCGACAGGTCCAGCACCGGCAGGTCCACGCGGAACGCCCGCACGCGCATCACGCCGGCATCGATGGCCCGCTGGACCGCCATCGGCAGCTCCAGCTCGCCCCGCGGAGACGGTGGCACCTTGCGGCAGGCGTCGAAGATCCGCCGATCGAAACGCCAGCAGTTCATGCTGACGTAGATGGCGTCGCCGAGCGCGGCGAGCGTGGCCGCGTCCGGCTTCTCGAGAATGCGGCGCAGGTACTCCCCCTCGAGGTCGGCGACGGCGAAGCTGGCGATGCGTGCCTGCTCGATCTGTCCCTCGGCCAGGAGCCCCGCGCGGCTGAAGGCGGCCAGCGCGGGCTCGCCGGCGCCTGCCAGCGCCTCGAGCGCCGCGGGCGGATAGTAGTTGTCACTGTTGATCACGAGGAACGGATCGTCGCCGGCCCAGGCTTCGGCGGCAAGGACCGCATCGGCGGTGCCGCGCGGCTCGTGCTGGACCGCGAACTCGATCCGCACGCGGGTCGCCGCGAGTCCGGCATAGTACTCGCGGAGGACGTTGTGCTCCGGACCGATGACGAGGCACACGCGCGTGACACCCGCGTCGGCCAGCGCGCTCAGGACGTAGTCCAGGAACGGCCGGCCGATGGGAATCAGCGCCTTGACGCCGGACTCGGCGATCGAGGCCTGCGCCGCGTCGAGCACCGCGCCCGCGTCGGCGCGTCGCATGCGGGTCCCGAGCCCGCGCGCGAGAACGACTGCCCGATCCGTCGTCACTCCGGGTTGCTCCTCCAGAGGTCCCGGAGGATGCGCGCGAGGGCGATCGTGCACCCGGCCGAGATGGCCAGGAACACCAGGGCCGGCGCCGAGCGGCCGTAGAGCAGCGCCCCGGATCCAAACAGCGCCCCGTAGATGGCGCCGCACCCGAGCAACGCCCCGCCGAGCTGCTCGCCGAGGCGGTCCGTCGGCCGGACGTCGCCCGCCCGGGCGGCAATCGGCCCCCAGCCGGTTCCAGCCGGCCGCACCTGCCGATAGAACGCCAGCAGCGTCTCGTCGGCCGTGGGCCGCGTCATGAACGTGGCCAGCAGCCACGCCACGGTCGTCACCGCGATCGTGATGAGCAGCGATTCCCAGGCCGGCACCGCGTAGCCGAGCCGCCCGGCGACGAAAAAGCCGGTCGCCGCGAGGAACGAGCTGGCCATGGCCGCGATCTCGGACCAGGCGTTGATGCGCCACCAGAACCAGCGCAGCAGGTAGATGAGGCCGGTGCCGGCCCCCACCGAGAGCAGCAGGTTGAAGCTGTCGCGCGCGGTCTGCAGCACGAGCGTGAGCAGCGCCGCCGCCACCATCAGGAGCGCCGTGATGATCCGGCTCATCAGGACGTAGTGCCGCTCGGTCTCTTCCGTGCGGAGGAACCGGCGGTAGAAGTCGTGGACGATGTACGACGTGCCCCAGTTGAGGTGCGTGGAGATCGTCGAGACGTAGGCGGCCAGCAGACCGGCGATCATCAGGCCCAGCAACCCGTGCGGCAGGAAGCGCAACATCGCCGAGTACGCGAGGTCGTTCCCGATGAGCGACGGATCGACGTTTGGCAGCGCGCGGGAGACGTCGGCCAGGGTCGGGTACACCAGTGTCGAAGCGAGCGCCACGATGATCCACGGCCACGGGCGCAGCGCGTAGTGCGCCGCGTTGAAGAAGAGCGTGCCGGCCATCGCGTCGCGCTCGCTCTTCGAGGCGAGCATCCGCTGCGCGACGTAGCTGCCGCCGCCCGGTTCGGACCCGGGATACCAGACCGACCACCACTGCACCGTCAGCGGCAGGACCAGCACGGTCACGAACGTGCTCCAGTCCGACGGGTCGGGCAGCAGGTTCAGCATGTGCGGGTTGATCTTCGTGAACAGGCCGTCGAGCCCGCCCACTTCCGGCTGCTGCACCGCGTAGTACGCCGCGGCGAACGACCCGGTCATGGCAATGCCGAACTGGATCATGTCGGTCACCATGACGCCCCAGAGCCCGGAGGTCGCCGCGAACGCCACGTTCAGGATCGCGCACGTCACCAGCGTCTGCCACATCGGCCAGCCGAGCAGGACATTGGCGATCTTCACGGCGGCCAGGTTCACCGTCGCCATGATCACGCAGTTGAACAGCAGGCCGAGGTATATGGCGCGGAAGCCGCGGACGATGCGCGCCGGCTGGCCGGAGTACCGCATCTCGTAGAACTCGAGGTCGGTCAGCACGCCCAGCCGGCGCCACAGCCGCGCGTACAGGAACACGGTGGTCATGCCCGTCAGCAGGAAGGCCCACCACGCCCAGTTGGCCGACACTCCCCCTTCCCGCACCAGGTTGGTCACCAGGTTCGGCGTGTCGGTGCTGAAGGTCGTCGCGACCAGCGAGACGCCCACGAGCCACCAGGGCGCCGCGCGGCCGGAGGTGAAGAACTGCGTCGTGCTCGACCCGGCCCGCCGCGCCAGGAGCACCGCGGGCAGGAACGACACGACGATGGAGACGGCGACGATTGCCCAGTCGACTCGGGTCAGCAGCATTGGGGGGCCATTCTACTCAAACGCGCCGCTCGACGGGGCCCGGGCGGCGTCACCTGCGTTAGCATGGGGCCGTGACCTACCTGCTCGTGGCCGCCGGCGGCGCCCTGGGCGCCACGGCCCGCTACGTCATTGCCGACCTGGTGCACCGCGTCGCGTCGCCCTTCTTTCCGTGGGGGACGTTCATCGTCAACGTGACCGGCTGCTTTGCCTTCGGCCTGGTGGCGGGCGTGGCCGATGCCCGCGGGGCAATCGGGCCTTCGACCCGCGCGTTCGTGCTCGTGGGCATCCTCGGCGGGTACACGACGTTCTCGTCGTTCACGTTCGAGACGATGGAGCTGCTGCGGGCGGGCCAGGTGCCCGCCGCGGTGGCCAACGGCGTCGGGCAGGTCACGGCTGGAATGCTCGCGTTCTGGGCGGCCTGGACGCTCGCCCACGCCGTCGTCGGAGGCCGCACATGATGCTTGCCGGCGAAGGAGTCCTGCTGCGGATCTTCATTGGCGAGGCCGACCGCCACCATGGCCGGCCGCTCTCGGAGGTGATCGTCGAGACCGCCCGGCGGCGCGGCCTGGCGGGCGCGACGGCCTGGAAAGGATTCATGGGCTTCGGCGCCCACAGCCGCATGCACACCGCGAAGGTGCTGCGGCTCTCGACCGATCTCCCCGTGGTCATCGAGATCGTGGACACCCGCGAGAAGATCGAGGGCTTCCTGCCCGAGCTGGAAGGCATCGTCGGCGAGGGGCTCGTCACCCTGGAGCGGGCGGACGTGCGCATGTATCGCGGCCCGTCGGCGCCGCGCGACTGAGAATTGGTCGGGATGAATTTCACCGCCATTTCTGAAATTCATCCCGACCCCGGTTTCTTTCTCGGCGCCAACCTGCCATGGCTGCGCTACGGCGGAGACTTCGGCGCCAATCGCTGGTGGCCCGACGGCGGCCTCGGCGCCCGCGACGACGGGCCGGCCATCCTGGCGATGCTCCAGGCACTGCGTGCCGCAGGCGTGCGCGTCGTGCGCTGGTTCGTCCTGTGCGATGGACGCGCTGGCCTCGAGTTCGACGCGCGCGGGAGACCCACAGGCCTCGACCGCTGGGTGTTGCGCGACTTCGACCGCGCGCTCGAGTGGATCGGAGGGAGCGACCTCCGGATGCTGCCGGTCCTCTTCGACTTCACATGGTGCCGGCGGCGACGCGTGGTGGGCGGCGTGGCGCTCGGTGGACGGCGGCGGATCCTCGCCGATCGCCTGGCGCGCGGCCTGCTGCTGGATCGCGTCGTCGCGCCCCTGGTCGAGCGGTACGGCCGGGACGATCGGATCCTCGCCTGGGACGTGATCAACGAGCCCGAGTGGGTGACCGCCGGCGTGGGCTCCCTCAACCCGTTCACGACGATCGGCCGCAGGGCCATGCGTGACTTCGTGGGCGAGGCGGCCGCGCTGATCCACGCGCGCGCGTCGCAGGGCGTGACCGTCGGGTCCGCGCGGGCGCGCTGGCTCGGCCTGGTGCGCGGGCTTGGCCTCGACTTCTACCAGCCGCATTTCTACGAGCGGTTCGAGCGCGACATCCCGCTCTCGACCCCGGTCGCCGCGTTCGACCTCGATCGGCCGGTGGTCCTGGGGGAGTTTCCGACGGGCGGTCCTGCGCGCCCGCCCGCGGAGATGCTCGAGACGGCACGTGCGGCCGGGTACGCCGGCGCGCTCTTCTGGTCGGTGGCGAGCGGAGACGAGGCGACCCACGGGCAGACCTGAAGGTGTGCGCCGCGGGGGGCAGACCTGAAGGTCTGCGCTACATGCGCCAGCGCGCCCGCGGGTCGGGCAGACCTACATCCGCCACCTGTAGCGCAGGCCTTCAGGTCTGCCAACAGGCGCGCGGGCAAACCGGGCAGACCTGAAAGGTGTGCGCCGCGGGGCAGACCTGAAGGTCTGCGCTACATGCGCCAGCGCGCCCGCGGGTCGGGCAGATCTACATCCGCCACCTGTAGCGCAGGCCTTCAGGCCTGCCAACAGGCGCGCGGGCAGACCGGGCAGACCTGAAGGTCTGCGCCGCGGGGGCAGACCTGAAGGTCTGCGCTACATGCGCGACTCACGTGCGCTGCGGGTCAGTTCTGCGCCATCACGTACAGGACGACGATCAGGATGACCAGCGCGATGACGGCGGCGATCTTCCACGCGCTCACCGGGTAGGTCCCGTCCATCTTGCCCGTGTCGCCGTTGACGAGCACCTGGAACGACCGCGGCCCGTAGGTGTAGGTGAGGAGCCAGACCGGCACCAGGATGTGCTTGAACGTGCGGCCGGAGAACTCCGGGAAGATCTCGAGTGACCGATAGGTGTTACCGGGGATCTGCTGCGCGCAGAGCTGGCGCAGTTGCGCCGTCATCTGGTCCACCGCGCGCTGCGCGGCGTCGAGCAGCACGATCTGATAATGCTCCACCACGAAGCCCGAGAGCATTGCCGCGTCGTAGGGCACGAGGTCGGCGCTTGGGAACGGCTCGATCTTCCGCAGCAGGTCGTGGCGCACGCCCTGCGTTCCCGGCACCGGCTCGTCGTCGAAGAAATGCTCCACGCGCCCCGACGCCGGCTCCCAGCGGACGTGCTGCACCTGCCGCGTCTGGACGCGGCCCTGGCCGTCGCGATACGTCTCGGACGTGTAGTAGTAGTAGCCGGCCTCGGCGCGCCACGGGCACACGGTCTGCGCATCGAAGGTCCAGTACGGCAGGTAGATGCCGTGGACGGTGTCCACGAGCGCCCGCGACCTGAGCTTGCCCGGCGCGAACCACTTACTTGCGTACCAGCGGCGGATCCGCTCGCGCACGGCCGTTTCGGGGACCTTGAACGGCAGCAGGCTCTGTGGACGGATCGGATCCTTGATCTCCGCGTAGTCCACCAGGGCCGGCGAGCCGCAGAACTCGCAGTTCTGCCCCACGCGCGCCGGGTCGAAGACCATGACCGCGTTGCAGCTCTGGCAGCGCACCGTGCGGCGCGCGGTCTGCCACCCGCGCATCGAGTCGGGCAGCTCGCGGAGCGTCCTGACGAGATCGATTTCCTCGATCGCGCCGGTGGCGGGGTTGATCTGGTAGGGGGACTCGGTCCCGCAGAACGGGCAGATCAGCTTCTGCTTTGCCGGGTTCCACTCGGCCTGGGCACCGCACGCGGGACAGGGAAACTTCTCGCGCGCGGTGACTTCGGTATCCGGCGACGGCATCAGCCGGCGAGGTACTTCTGGAGCGCCGCCCGGGTGACGCGGTAACTCGAGCCGATCTTCTTGGCCGCCAGGTCACCGGACTCGATGACCGTCATCACGTCGGCCTCCGGGACGCCGATGGCCTTGGCGACGTCGGCCGGCGTCAGCAGCTCGGGCAGGCCTCCCTGCATGCTCTGCCCTGCCTGCACGCCTTGGACGCCTGGCACGCCCGGCCCCGCCTGGCCCGCCTGCCCGCCTTGTACCCCCTGGATCCCCGGCATGCCCTGCTGCTGCATGATCTGCTGCGCGATGGCGAAGCCGACGGCCAGCTCGCTCGCCATGCCGGCGGCGCCCGCGCCGCCCGGTGCCTCGAGTCCCTTGGCCATCTGGTACTTCACGAAGTCGTTCAGGTTGCCGACCGCCGCCATGCTCGAGCGCTTGTCGATCGCCTGCTCCACCTCCGGCGGCACCGACACGTTCTCGACGACGAAGCTGCCGAGCTGAATCCCGTACTTGCTCGAGAGGACCGGGTTGATCAGCGGCAGCAGCGCCTCGCCGAGCTCGGTGAAGCGCGCGGCGACGTCGAGCACGGGGATCTTCGCGGAGGCGAGCGCGTCGCTGAAGACGCTGACGATGCGCGAGCGCATCGTGTCGGCGAACTCGTCGAGCCGGAAGTTCTGGTCCGAGCCGGCGACCTCCTTCAGGAACAGCTTCGCGTCCACGATCTTGAAGTCGTAAATGCCGAACGCGCGGGCGCGGACGATGCCGAAGTCGTCGTCGCGCAGCATGATGGGGTTGGACGTGCCCCACTTGTTGCCGGTGAACAGGCGCGTCGTGAGGAAGTAGACATCGGCCTTGAACGGCGAGTTGAAGCCGTACTTCCAGGACTTCAGGCGCGTCAGGATCGGGATGTTGTCCGTCGTGAGCGTGTGCTTGCCCGGCCCGAAGGTGTCGCCGAACTCGCCGAGGTACATGAACTGCACGAGCTGCGACTCGCGGACGATGAGCTGAGCGCCGTTCTTGACGGCCTTGTCCTCGTCCGGGAACCGGTACGACAGCGTGTCGCGCGAGTCGTCGGTCCACTCGATGATTTCGATCAGCTCGCCCTTGAGGAAGTCGAAAACGCTCATGCCTCTGGTCCCTCCGCGGCCCATTCTACCGGGGTCAGGCCCTGTTAAGTGTCTTAACAGGGCCTGACCCCAAGTCGGTGGTTACGTAGTTCTTACATAGATACGCGACCCGGCCTCAGGGGTTTCAGGCCGTCCGCGCCGTCCGGCCGCCGCTCCGGCCGGTACGCCATTTGCCATTGCTGGCTCCAGGAGGCGGCCATGAAGCGGTTCCTGGTGTTTGCCACGATTCTGGTGTGCGGGCTGGTGCTTGCCGCGACCGTCGTCAGTTCATCTCCTGAGAACGACGGCCGGGCCGCCGTGGACGCTGCGGCCGCCATTGTCGGGTACGACCACGTCGCCGACGTCACCATCCCCGCGGATACGGTGCTGAAACTGCGGCTCGAGCAGGGGTTCGGGTCGGATACGTCCCGCGTGGCGGACCGGGTGCGGGCGCGCCTGACCGAGCCGGTGCGCGCCAACGGCCGCGACCTGCTGCGGGCCGGCAGCACGGTGACCGGATACGTGACCACCGCGACGAAGGCCGGACCGGTGAAGGGACGCGCCAAGGTGGGGGTCCGGTTCGACGGGATCCAGCCGCCACGTGCCGGCGAGGGCTACCAGATGATCACGCGGCCCTGGATTGCGGTCGCGTCGGCCACCGGCAGCCGGCGTCCCCGGACGCTGGCGGTGCCCGCGTCGGGCGGCGCGGCGGACCCGCCGTCCGGCAAGGCGTCGGACGCCGCCGTCCGGCTCACGGCCAGGGGACGCGATCTGCACGTCGATCCCGGCGCCACCCTGGAGGTCAAGCTGGCGGCGCCGCTCATCGTCCATGTCGGCCAATAAGCGGCGGAAATGTAGCGCAGACCTTCAGCTCTGGCCGCTGGGCGAAATGTAGCGCAGACCTTTAGGTCTGCCCGCCCGGCGAAATGTAGCGCAGACCTTCAGGTCTGCCCGCCCGGCGAAATGTAGCGCAGACCTCCAGGTCCGACCGCTGGGCGAAATGTAGCGCAGACCTCCAGGTCTGACCGCTGGGCGAAATGTAGCGCAGACCTTCAGGTCTGCCCGCCCGGCTATTCATAGCGCAACGCTTCGATGGGGCTCAGCGCCGCGGCGCGACGGGCGGGATACAGCCCGAAAAACGCGCCGATGGCCGCCGCGCAGACGACCGACAGGACCACGGAGAGGAGCGACACGCTGGCGTTCCACGAGAGCGCGTAGCTCAGCGCCACCGATCCGCCAATCCCGAGCAGCACCCCCACGCCGCCGCCGGCCAGGCTGAGCGTCAGCGACTCGACCAGGAACTGGCGCAGCACGTCCGCCTTCCGGGCGCCAATCGACAGGCGCAGCCCGATCTCGCGCGTGCGCTCGGTCACCGAGACGAGCATGATGTTCATCACGCCGATCCCGCCGACGAGCAGCGAGACCGCGGCGACGCCGGCCAGCAGCCACGTCATCGTGGACGTCGTGGACGTCAGCACCTGCGTCATCTCCTCGAGCGTCCGCACCGTGAAGTCGTCCGGCTCCCCCGGCGTCAGGCGGTGCCGCTCGCGCAGCACGGTCCCGATCTGATCGGCGACGGCCTGGAGCTGGTCCTCGCTCGCCGCGGCCACCGTGATGTTGTTCAGCCACGGGTTGCCCGTGAGCTTCTTCTGGACCGTCGTGTAGGGCACGACGACCGTGTCGTCCTGGTCCTGCCCCATCGCGGACTGCCCCTTCCGCGCCAGGACGCCCGTGACCACGAACGGCTGGTTGCCGATGCGCACCGAGGCCCCGGTCGGATCCGCGTCCTGCCCGAACAGCTGGTCGCGGACCATCGCGCCGAGAACGACCACGCGCGCGGCGCGCGTGACGTCGGCGGACGTGAAGTAGCTGCCGAGATCCACCGGCCAGTCGCGCACCGCTTCCATGTCGGCCCCGGCGCCCTGGATCTGCGTGTACCAGTTGCCGGCGGACGACACAATCTGCGCCCGCGTATTCGCGCCGGGCGACACCGCCGCGACGCCGGGCACCTCGGCCGCGATGGCCTCGGCATCTGCCGGCGTCAGCGTGGTCCGCGCGCCCTGCCCCAGCCTGACGCCGCCCACCGTCGCCGATCCCGGCATGACGATGATCAGGTTGGTGCCGGCCGTGCGGATGCGTGCCTCGATCGACTCGCGCGCGCCGTTGCCCAGGGCCATCATCACGATGACCGCGGCCACGCCGATGATGATGCCGAGCGCCGTCAGCACCGTGCGCATCACGTTGCGCCGCAGCGCCTCGATTGCGGTTTCCAGCGTCACCCAGGTCGACATGATGCTACCCTCCTCGTCCGCCGCGTCGTGGCATCGACGGCATGAGCGGCGACCCTGCCGCCGGCTGCGCGCTCGTGCTCGCCGTTGTCCGGACGCCGGTCGCCACGGAGGATCCGGCCGTCAGGCCTTCTCCAGACACCGCCACATCCGTGCCGTTGGACAAGGCCACGGTCACCCGCACGGCGTGCAGCGTGCCATCGGTGACCTGCCACAGCAGCGCCTTCGATCCGGGCGTGCCCACCTCGGGCCGCGCGGCGCGACCGGCGACCCGCCGCCCCGGCGTCGAGCCGGCGCCAGAGCGCGAAGCCGACGGGCTCGCTGCCGACCCGGACGCAGCCGACGAGCGGCGGGCGGTCCCCTGCGGCAGGTCCTGGCCGAGCGCCGCGAACAGATCGGCGTCCGGCCTGAAGCGAAGCGCCGCCATCGGGACGCGCAGCGCGTTGTCGGCGCGCGCGGTCTCGATGCGCACGGTGGCCGTCATGCCCGGCTTCAGCTTCGCGCCGGGGTTCGGCACCGCGATCATCGTGGTGTAGGTCACGACGTTCTGCGTGACGACCGGCTGGAGCCGCACCTCGGTCACGGTGCCGCTGAAGGTTTCCGTGCCGTACGCGTCCGTCGTGAACGTGACGGGCTGCCCCGCGGCCACGTGCCCGATGTCCGACTCGTCCACGGCGGCGCTGACCTGCATCGTCCCCAGATCGCGCGCGATGACGAACAGCGTCGGTGTCTGCAGCCCCGAGGTCACGGTCTGCCCGATTTCCACGTTCCTCGCCAGGACGATGCCGTCCACGGGCGAGGTGATGACCGTGTGCTGCAGGTTCACGCGAGTCTGCGCCAGCGACGCGCGCGCCTGCACCACCTGCGCCTGCGCGGAGTTCAGCGACGCGTCGGCCGCCTTCCGCGCGATGACCGCGGCATCGAGGTCGGCCTGTGGAATCAGCTGGTCCTTCGCGAGCCGCTCGGCGCGATCGAGCTTCAGCTGCGTGTCTTCCACGCTCACCTGCGCCTGACGCAGGTCGGCGTCGACCTTCGACAGGCTCGCCTGCGACTGATCGACAGACGCCTGGAGCGACGCCGGGTCGAGCGTCGCGAGAATCTGGTCCTTGTGGACCTCGGAATTGAACGTGGCGCCCAGCGTCTTGATCGTGCCGGTCACCTGCGCGCCGACCTCGACCGAGTCCACGGGCTGCACCGTCCCGGTGGCTTCCACGGTCTGGACCACCGGTCCGCGGGTGACCTCCGCCGTGACGAGCGTGGGACGTGCGGTGGCGTCGAGCCGGTAGTAGGCTGCCCCGGCTCCAATCGTCACCAACCCGGCCACGACGAGCAACGTGCGACGCATCTCATCCTCCCTGACGGGGCCGCGGCCCGCCCTGAGCCCGTCGAAGGGCCCGGCGGGCCGCTCGCCCCTGCTGTTACTGCTGCGGGGCCGGCTGCGGCTGGCCCTGCGGCTTTCGCTCCTGCATCCGCTTCTGCCGCTCGGCGCGGAACTGCGCACGGCGCTGCTCGCGATCCGCCCGAAGGGCCAGCGCCTTGGTCTGCTGATCCGGCGTGAGCAGGCTGAAGACCTGCTCGTGCACCCGCGCGCGCAGCACCGCGCTGTCGGCCTCGACGGCCGCCACGTCCGCGGCGGCGGCGCGGATCTCCTGCTCGTTGGCAGGCACCTTCTCGATTGCCGCGCGCTCGGCCTCGCGGGCCTTGCGGCCGCGCTCCATGAGCGCACGGAACTCGTCGCGGTGAGCGCTCACGGCGGTGCGGATCTGCTGCCGCTGGTCATCGGTCAACCCGAGCTGTGCGAGCCCCCTCATCGGCCCCATCGGGCCCATGCCGCGCCCCCCTCCGTGACCGAACCCGCCGCGACCGAAGCCGCCGGGACCGCCCTGAGCCAGCGCGGTGGCGCCGCCGACGAGCGCGACGATGCCCAGGGCCGCGAGCCCGAGCTTGAGTGTTCTGCTGATTGCCATCGTTCCACTCCTCCATGCCGGTCGCGGCCTTCGCGCCGGCTACCTCGTTTGACGGGAGGTCTGCGGCAGGGCCGCGGCACAGATGTGAAGAAACTGTGACAGGCCGGAATGCCCGTGTTTTCAGCGGTTCCCGGCCGAAACGCTGGTCTAGACTTGGAGGCGAATGGACGCCGCGCCCGACGCGCATCGCGTGCTGGTCGTCGAGGACGAGCCGCACATCCGCGAGCTGGTGGCCCTCCATCTCGGCCTGGAGGGCTGGACGGCCGAGGTGGTCGGCGACGGCGCCGCGGCGCTGGATCGGCTCCGCGCACAGAGCTTCGATCTGGTGATCCTCGACATCATGCTTCCGGGGCTGGACGGCCTGACCGTGCTGAAGGCCCTGCGCCGCGAGTCGCTCAACACCGACGTGCCGGTGCTGCTGCTGACCGCCAGGCGCGAGGAGTCGGACAAGGTGCTGGGGCTCGAGAGCGGCGCGGACGACTACCTGGCCAAGCCGTTCGGCGTCCGCGAGCTGGTGGCGAGGGCCAGGGCGCTGCTGCGCCGGCCGCGACACGGGACGGTGGAGGCCGGGGGCGGTCGCCGGGTGCAGGTCGGCGGCCTCGACATCGACCCGGCCCGGCGGCGCGCGCTGGTGGACGGGCGGGAGGTGGAGCTGACCTCGCACGAGTTCGACCTGCTCTACCTGCTCGCGTCGCACCCGGGCATCGTCTACAGCCGCGAGGCGGCGCTGGCGCGGGTCTGGAAGGGCGACACGTTCGTGACCGAGCGGAGCGTGGACGCCCTGGTGAAGCGGCTGCGGCGCAAGATCGAGCGGGACCCGGCCAACCCTGCGTTCGTCGTGACCGTCTGGGGCGCCGGCTACAAGCTCAGCGATGAAATTCGCGACGAAATTCGTCCCGATCCAATTTCGGGGCGGGCCGATGAATAGCCAGGAAATCTGGCCGGATCGGCCCCCCGGCTCCAACCATCCGACCGAAATTCGTCCCGATCGAATTTCGGGGCCGCGATGGTATCGCAGCCTCTACTGGCGCATGGCGGTGGGGGCGCTGGCCGGGCTGGCCGGGCTGCTGCTGGCGCAGGTCGCGTTCTTTCTCTGGATTGCCGGCCGTGCCGATCGGCCGTTCCTGGACCGCTCGCCGCAGCACGTGCTCCGCTTCGTCACGCTCAATCTGACGGCCGCGCTCGAGGCGGAGCCGGCGCTCGATCTCGGCACCTATCTCCGGGAGCAGTTCCGGCGCCTGCCCTGGCGCGTGTTCGTGGTCCGGTCCGACGGGACGGTGCTGACCAACCGCGACTTCACGGTGCCGCCGCACGAGGTGGAAGTCGCGGCCGACATGCTGCGGACCGGCGAAGCGCCGGAACCCGAGCCGGATCGGCGCACGGCGGCCGGACGCGGCCGCCCCCGCCTGGGGCGCATCGTGCTGAACGGCCAGGTGGTGGCCGTGGTCGGTCTCGCCGCGCGTGAGGGACCACTGGTCCAGGTCTTTCAGGAATACGGCGGGCCGCTGGCCCTGGCGGCCGTCCTGCTGCTCGTCGCGGGAGCCGGCGGCATCGTGCTGTTCGTGCTCGCCCCGGTCCGTCGCCGCCTGCGCGGCCTGCAGCAGGCCGCCGACGAGCTGGGCGCGGGTAACAGCGCGACCCGCGCGCCCGAGGCGGGCGGCGACGAAGTGGCGGCGCTCGCCGGCTCGTTCAACCGCATGGCCGCCGAGCTCGAAGCCCGCCTGCACGAGCTGAAGCAGTCGGACCGGCTCCGCCGCCAGCTGCTGGCCGACGTGTCGCACGAGCTGATGACGCCGCTGACCGCGATGCGCGGCTACCTCGAGACGCTCGCCCTGCCCGGCGCGGTGAGAGACGAGGCCACCCGCGATCGCTACGTGCGGATCGTGACCGACGAGACGCTGCGCCTCGAGTCGATCGTCGGCGATCTGCTGGACCTGGCGCGCCTCGAAGGCGGCGGCACCGAGCTGCACGACGAGGACGTGCCGGTGAGCTGGCTCTTCGAGCGGATTGCCGAACGGCAGGGAGTGCCCGTTGCCGAGCGGCACATCACGCTCGACCGCACGATCGCGCCCGGCGCCGACCACGTGCGCGGCGACGCACGGCGCCTCGAGCAGGCGTTCCAGAATCTCGCCGCCAACGCCGTGCGCCACACGCCGGACGGGGGCCGGATCACGCTCGATGCCAGGCCCGTGGACGCCCGCGTGGCGATCGCCGTCGCCGACACCGGTCCGGGCATCCCGCCCGAGCACCTGCCATTCGTGTTCGATCGCTTCTACAAGGTGGACGCGGCCCGCACGCAGGCGTCCACGCCGGGCAGCGGGCTGGGCCTCTCCATCGTCCGGGCGATCGTCGAACGCCACGGCGGCACCGTGACGGTCACGAGCCCGCCCGGATCCGGCGCCCGCTTCGAGGTGGTGCTGGATCGGGCGCGGCCTGCAATGCATATGTAGCGCAGGCCTTCAGGCCTGCCATCAGGCGCCCGGGCAGACCTGAAGGTCTGCGCTACATGCGCCACTTGTCGCGCTATCGCTTGTACACCCTCACGTAATCCACCTTCATCTGCTGCGGGAACACCGTGCTCCCGTCCGGGTTGCCCGGCCAGCTGCCGCCGACGGCGACGTTCAGCAGGATGAAGAAGTCGTGGTCGAAGACCCAGCGCGTGCCTGCGGGGATGTCGGCGGCCTTGTGCGTTTCGTACAGGTGATCGTCCACGTACCACCGGATCTCACCCGGCTCCCACTCGACCGCGTACAGGTGATAACCGTCGGCGAACGGCTGGCCGCTCGGGCTCATGAAGGAGGCGCCAAGACCGCCGGCGCCCGAGTAGCCTGGACCGTGGATGGTGCCGTGCACCTCGAGCGGCTCACGGCCGATGTTCTCCATGATGTCGATCTCGCCGCAGGCCGGCCAGCCGACCGACGAGACGTTCGACCCCAGCATCCAGAACGCGGGCCACAACCCCTGGCCGCGCGGGATCTGGATTCGCGCCTCGAAGCGGCCGTAGGTCTGCGCAAAGCGGTCCTGCGTCTTGAGCCGCGCGGACGTGTAGTCGCGCGGGATGCCGTCGGACCCGGTGAAGTGCTCGGCTCTCGCGGTGATGACGAGCGCCCCGCCCTGCAGGCTCGCGTTCGAGGCGCGATCGGTGTAGGTCTCGAGCTCCTGGTTGCCCCAGCCCCCGCCGCCCGTCTCCCGGACCCACTCCGACGGATCCGGCGCCGAGCCGTCGGGCCCGTCGAACTCGTCACTCCAGACCCGCTGCCACGGACCCGGAGCCGGCGACGGCGTCGGCCCGGGCCCCGGCGTGGGCGTCGGCGCCGCATTCGACCGCTGCCCGCCGCACACCGCGAGCCCCAGCAGCATCGCCAGCATGGCGCCGGCGCGAAGCACTCGTCTCATGACGCTATCCTCGCACGACCCGCTCCCAATCCCAGCTCCCCAGCTCCTCAGATCCTCAGATCCCCAGATCCCCAGATCCCCAGCCCCCCAGATCCCCAGCTCCCCAGATCCCCAGATCCCCAGATCCCCAGATCCCCAGATCCCCAGATCCCCAGATCCCCAGATCCCCAGATCCCCAGTTCGATAGGATCCCCCCGTGCCCCGTTCACTCCTCGTTCTCTTCCTCACCATCTTCGTCAGCCTCATCGGCTTCGGGATCATCATCCCGCTGCTGCCGTTCTACGCACAGACCTTCGGCGCATCCCCGACGACCATCGGCCTGCTGTTCGCCGCCTTTTCGCTCGCGCAGTTCGTGGCCGCACCCGTGCTCGGCGACCTCTCCGATCGCTGGGGCCGCCGGCCGGTGCTGATCTTCAGCCTGCTGGGCACCGTGCTGAGCTTCGCGCTGCTGGCCCTGGCGCACAGCCTGCTCATGCTCTTCGTGGCCCGGATCATCGACGGCCTCTCCGGCGGCAACATCACGGCCGCCCGCGCCTACATCGCCGACATCACGCCTCCGGAGGACCGCGCCAAGCGCTACGGCCTGATTGGCGCGGCATTCGGTCTGGGCTTCATCTTCGGACCGGCCCTGGGCGGCGCGTTCGCGCACATCAGCTACACGGCCCCCATCTGGCTGGCGGCGGGGCTGGCCGCCGGAGCCGCGGGGCTCGCCTGGGCGTGGCTGCCCGAACCGGCCCGGCACCAGGCCGTCGCGGCGCCGCCCTGGTGGAAGACGCTGCCGGAGCTGGTCCGGCGGCCGGGCGTCGGCCGGCTGCTCGGGATCGACTGGCTGTACCTGGTCCACCTTCGCGGTGTACCAGACCACCTTCGCGCTCTTCTGCCAGCACCGCTTCGGCTGGGACGCCATGCACGTCGGCTACGTGCTCACGCTGTTCGGCCTGCTCGGCGTCGTGATCCAGGTGGGCGTCGTTGGCCCGATGACGCATCGGATTGGCGACAAGTGGACGCTCGTCGCCGGCCTGGGCTGCGCGTCGATCGGCCTGGCGGCGGGAGCGATGGCGATGCGCGTGCCGACCTTCCTTGTCGCCCTCGTGCCGGCCGCGCTCGGGATCGGGCTCTGCAACCCGACGCTCATCAGCCTCGTGAGCAAGTCCGTGCCGCCGGAGGAGCAGGGCCTCGTGCAGGGATCGGCGGGCGCGCTCGAGAGCCTCGGCCGCGCGATCGGGCCGATCTGGGGGAACGTGCTCCTCGAGCACCTGGGCGAGGGAGCGGCCTACGGTGCCGCCGCGCTGGTCATGGCGATGACGATGGCGCTGGCAGTGCGCATGCGACCGCCAGTCCATGCGCCAGAGCACGTGTGGAAGTGAAGCCGCTGGCAGCTGATAGCTGACAGCTGATAGCTGATAGCTGACCCCTACTGCACGAGCAGCAGATCGATGTCGAAGACGAGCGTGGCGTTCGGCGGAATGAGCGTGCCACTGCCCGCCGAGCCATACGCCAGCTCGGGTGGGATGATCAGTCGCCGCGACCCCCCGACCTTCATTCCCGTCACACCTTGATCGACGCCGGGAATGACCTGGCTGGCGCCGAGCGTGAAGCTGTAGGGCGCGCCGCCGACGGTCGTCTGCAGCGCCGTGCCCTTGTGATCCGTCCCGGTGTCGGAGTAGAGCCACAGGCTGTAGTTGATCGTCACCGACTTGCCGGCGACCGCCTCCGCTCCTGTCCCCACGACGAGATCCGTCGCGCTGAACGGAGCCGAGGGCGTCGGCGTGGGAGTGGGCGTGGGCGTGGGCGATGAGGAGCTGCCGCCGCAGGACGCGAGCGCGCCGACGAGAATCAAGCCGAGGACACGACGAATCATCACGACCTTCGCGCTGGCGGGCGCTGGCACACCCGGATCGAAGCTACCAGCATACCCCAGCGGGCCAGCTCACCCGTTCCACAGCAAGCGCAGCCAAACGTAGTACGGTGACGCGATGCCGCTCGTCACGCTGGACCGCGTGTCCATGGCCTACGGGCACCTGCCCCTGCTGGACGAGGTCTCGCTCCAGGTGGAACCGGGCGAGCGGCTGGCCGTGATCGGCCGGAACGGATCCGGCAAGTCCACGCTCCTCTCGATCGTGGCCGGCGAGGTCGAGCCCGACGCGGGCACGATCTGGCGGCGGCCGGGCCTGGGCCTCGCCCGGCTCGCGCAGGACGTGCCGCTCGACTCCGACCGCACGGTCTTCGACGTCGTCTCGGACGGGCTGGGCGCGCTGCGATCGCTCGTGACCGACTATCACCACGCCGCGCGCGAGGTGGCCGCGCACGCGGGCGCGGCGGCGCTCGAGCGCCTCGGGCGGCTGCAGCACGAGCTCGAGGAGGCCAGCGGCTGGACGCTCGAGCAGCGGGTGGAGCTGGTCCTCGCCCGGCTCCAGATTCCGGCCGACGCCATCGTGGCGACGCTCTCGGGGGGATGGCGGCGGCGCGTGCTGCTGGCCCAGGCCCTGGTGACCGAGCCCGACCTGCTGCTCCTGGACGAGCCGACCAACCACCTCGACATCGACGCGATCCGCTGGCTGGAGCAGTTCGTGGCCGACTATCCCGGCGCGGTGATGTTCGTCACCCACGATCGCGCCTTCCTCGAACGGCTCGCCACGCGTGTCGTCGAGCTCGACCGCGGACGGCTCACGTCATGGCCCGGCGACTTCGCTACATTCGTACGAAAGAAGGAAGAATGGCTCGCCAACGAGGCGCTCGCGGACGAGAAGTTCGACCGCCGGCTCGCCGGGGAAGAAGTGTGGCTGCGCCGCGGGATCAAGGCGCGGCGCACGAGGGACGAGGGCCGCGTGCGCGCGCTCCTGGCCATGCGCGAGGCGCGCGCCGCGCGCCGCGCGCGGACGGGCACGGTGGACCTGCAGGTGGCCGAGGCCGACCCGACGGGCCGCCTCGTCTTCGAGCTGGAGCACGTGTCGAAGGCGTTCGACGGACGGGCGATCGTCCGCGACTTCTCCGCCCGCATCATGCGCGGTGACCGCGTCGGCGTCATCGGCAGCAACGGCAGCGGCAAGACCACGCTGCTGGGCCTGCTCACCGGCGAGCTCGACCCGGACGCCGGCACGGTGCGCCACGGCGCCAACGTCCGGATCGCCTACTACGACCAGCAGCGCGAGCGGCTCGACCCCGAGCGGACGGTCGCCGAGACGGTGGGCGACGGCAACGACACGATCACGGTGAACGGCGTCAGCCGGCACGTGCACGGCTACCTGAAGGACTTCCTGTTTCCCGCCGAGCGTGCGCGCGCGCCCGTGAAGGCGCTGTCGGGCGGCGAGCGCAACCGGCTGCTGCTGGCGCGGCTCCTCACCAGGCCGGTGAACGTCCTCGTCCTCGACGAGCCGACCAACGACCTCGACCTCGAGACGCTGGAGCTGCTCGAGTCGCTGCTCGTGGACTGGCCGGGCACGCTGCTCCTGGTCAGCCACGATCGCCGATTCCTCGACAACATCGTCACCAGCACGATCGCGCTGGACGGCAGCGGCGGCGTCGAGGAGTTCGTCGGCGGCTACGAAGACTACGAGCGCCAGCGGTCGGCGGCGGCCTCGGTCGAAACGCCGGTTCCGGCGTCCAGGCCAGCGGCAGCCGTCATGGAAGCGCCGGCGCGACGACGCCTTTCCTACAACGAGCAGCGCGAGCTGGACAGTCTGCCCGCGCGGATCGAGGCGCTGGAGACCGAGCGGGCGTCGCTGCAGACGGAAGTGGCCGGGCCGGAGTTCTACAAGGAGCCGCCGGCGACCATCGCCGGGCGCCTGGCACGCCTGGATGCCGTCGGCATCGAGCTGGACGAGACCTACGCGCGCTGGGACGCGCTCGAAACGCGCCGCTGATCGAATTCCGAACTCCGCGTGCCCTGATTCCGCGTGCCCTGAGTCCGCATGCCCTGATTCCGCATTCCCCATTCCGCATTCCGCACTGATTCCCCATTCCGCATTCCGCACTCCGCATTTTGCGTCGGCGCCTTCGTTAACCAATCCGGCGCGCGCGCGTATTTGATGGGTGAACCGCGGGGCTCCCGGAGCCCCGTCCTTGTCGGCCGGATGGCCGGCGGAGTCCCCATGGCCCTGAAGACGTCCGCACTCATGCTCGTCACGTCCCTTGCGCTCGTCCCCTCGCCGGCGGCCGGCGGTCAGTCGGCGCCCGCGCCCGGCCAGCGGCATCCGGCCCCGGCAGCCGCAGCCGGGCAGCCGTCCCAGGTCCTTCTCACCGATGACACGGCCAATGCCGACCAGGTCCGCCAGCAGCTCGAGAACGTGCTGCAGCAGTATCCGCCGTCCCTGGGCGAGGTGCTGAGGAACGACCCGTCGCTGCTGGCGAACGACCAGTACATGGCCAGCTACCCGAACCTCGCGGCGTTCCTGGCCGCCCACCCGCAGGTGGCCCACAACCCGGCGTTCTACATCGGGACGAGCAACGGCCGCCCGTGGCGGCAGGAGGGCCCGCAGGAGCAGATCGTCCGGATGTGGGAGAGCACCCTCACCGGCCTGCAGGTCCTCACCGGCATGGCGCTCGTGGCCTTCGCGCTCGGCTGGCTGATCAAGTCGCTGCTCGACTATCGCCGGTGGCTGCGACTGTCCAAGGTCCAGACCGAGGTCCACACGAAGCTCGTGGACCGTTTCGCGTCGAACGAGGACCTGCTCCAGTACATCCAGTCGCCGGCCGGGCGGAAGTTCCTCGAGTCGGCGCCCATCCCGCTCGATGCGGCGCCGCAGCGCGTGCTGAGCGCGCCGGTCAACCGGATCCTGTGGTCGGTGCAGGCGGGCGTGGTCATCGGGTGCGCCGGCCTGGGCCTGATCTACATCAGCGGGCGGCAGATACCCGAGATCGCCCAGCCGCTGTTCGCCATGGGCTCGCTCGCCCTGGCCATCGGCGCCGGCTTCGTGGCGTCGGCGGCCGTCTCCTACTTCCTGTCGCGCCGGCTGGGTCTGGTGACGAGGCCCGCCGAGCCCACGGTCGAAACCTCGACGGGCCCGTTCTGAGGTACGGGATACTGTGGCGCCATGGCCGCGCGTGACATGACCCTCTCCGACGTCGATCGACTCGGCCTCGATGCCGACGAGCGCGCCGGAGCCCTGGCCATGGACGAGGACGCGTTTCGTGCCTTCTACGATCGGACGGCGCGGCCGCTCTGGGGGTACCTGTCGCGCGCGACCGGCGACCGGCAGGCGGCCGACGACCTGCTCCAGGAGTGCTACTACCGGCTCCTGCGCGCCCGGGGGCCGTTCGAGGACGAGGCGCACCGGCGGCACTACCTGTTCAGGATTGCCGCCAACCTCGCGCACGATCGACGCCGCCGGCCCTCGCGTGAACTGCCGATGCCGGCCGCCATCGAGGACCGGGCGCACGGGGGCCACCCGTCGGCGACGCTGGATGCGAAGACCGACGTCAGCCGCGCCCTGGGCGCCCTGCGCGCCCGCGACCGTGACCTGCTGTGGTTCGCCTACGCGCAGGGCATGACGCACGCCGAGATTGCCCGCGTCGTGGGGGTGAAGGCGGCAAGCGTCCGCCTGATGCTGTTCCGGGCCCGCGCGCGGCTGCACGCCCTGCTCACGCGCACGCCCGACGGAGCACGAGAATGACCCGCACGCCCTGCCCCTTCGAAGACGCGGTGCTCGGCGCGGTCGCGCGCGGTACGTCGCCGCACGACTGGTCGCCGGAGCTGGCCTCGCACGTCGAGCGCTGTCAGGCGTGCGCCGCTGCCGCCTCGGTCGCGTCGCTGCTGGCCGCCGAGCACCAGGCCGCCCAGCTCGAGCCCGACCTGCCCTCCAGCGGACAGGTCTGGTGGCGCGCGCAGGTGCGCCGCCGTGCCGAAGCCAGGCGCGCGGCCGAGCGGCCGATGCTGGTGGTGCAGGCCGTCTCCGCGGCCTGCCTGGTGGGGATCCTCGCGGCGGTCGTCACGTGGCTGTGGCCGTCGGTCCGCGCGGCGGCCGCGTGGACGGCCACGGCGTCGCCTTCCACGTTCGGCCTCATCACCTGGCTCGCCCTCGCCGCCTCCGTCATCGTCGGGCCCGTGGTGCTGTACCTCGCCCTCGCCAGGGACTAGCGCACGCCATGTAGCGCAGGCCTTCAGGCCTGCCGCGGAGCGCACCATCTGTAGCGCAGGCCTTCAGGCCTGCCAACCGGCGCGCAGGGCAGACCTGAAGGTCTGCGCTACATGCGCAACGGCCTGCCCACTGTGCTACCCTTCGTGCCCACACGAAGAGATGCCGCTGACGGTTCCCCGCATCCTGCGCGCGGCCTGTCGCGCCGCGCTGGCCTGCGTGCTCCTGGCGCTGTCGGCTCCGCCCGCTCGCGCCGATCCTCCTGACGTCCTGCGCTGGGGCGGCGATCCGGAAGGCGGCGCGCCTTACGTGGAAGCCGATCCCGCCGACCCCACCCGCGTCGTCGGGTTCGACGTGGAGGTGGCGCAACTGATGGCGCGCGGCCTGCGACGGACGCCGCAGTTCGTCTTCGTCTCCTTCGCGTCCATCGACCAGTCCGTTCTCCGCGGTGACTTCGACGTCGGGTTGAGCGGCATCGAGGACACGCCCGCCAGGCGCGCCGCGCTCCTGACGACGCTCCCCTACTACGAGTTCAGCGAGGTGCTCACCGTCCGCGATGCGGACAAGGCGCGATTCAGGACGCTCGAGGACCTCAGAGGCCGGCGGGTGGCGACGCTGGTCGCGACGCAGGCCTGGGACATCCTCGTGGCCGCCGAGCGTGATCACGGCGTCCTCCCGGTCTCCTACGACGATGACGTGCATCCGTACGGCGACCTGCTGATGGGCCGCGTGGACGCGGTGCTGCTCGACAACGTGATTGCCGGCCGCGAGCAACGCCGCCGCCGGGGCATCTTCACGCAGCCCACGCCCATCGCCATCGGCCACTACGTCGGCGTGCTCGCGCCCTCGAGCCGCCCGCTCCGGGATCGCATCAACCAGGTGCTGCTCGCCGCCATGCGGGACGGCCAGCTCGAGGCCATCTTCCGGAAGTGGAAGCTCTGGAACGCCGGCCAGCCGGCGCTGTACGCGCGCCTGCTGGCGGCGGCCGGCGCGGGTGCAGCCCAGGAATCGACGCCCATCCCGACCACGGCGTCGGAGGGCTGGCTTCGCGCCACGCGGAGCTACCTGCCCGCGCTGCTGCGCGCCTCGCTCGTGACGATCGTGCTGTCGTGCCTCTCGATGGCGCTCGCCGTCGCCGTGGGCATCGCGGTCGCGACGGGACGTGTCTACGGCCCCTGGCTGACACGGGCGGCGCTGACGGCGTACGTGGAGGTGACGCGCGGCACGCCGGTGCTGCTGCAGCTCTTCGTGCTGTACTACGGCGTGGCGTCGGTCGTGCGGCTGCCGGCGTTCCTCGCGGCGTTCCTCGGCCTCGGCCTCAACTACGCCGCGTACGAGAGCGAGATCTACCGTGGGGCGCTCGAGGCGGTGCCGACCGGCCAGCTCGAGGCGGCGCGCACGCTCGGCTTCAGCGAGCTGCAGGTGCTGCGGCTGGTGCGGGGCCCGCAGGCGTTCCGCCTGGCGCTGCCGCCCATGACCAATGACTTCGTCGCGCTGCTGAAGGACTCGTCGCTGGTGTCGGTGCTGACCGTGGTGGAGCTCACGAAGCAGACGCAGATCTTCGCCACGAACCTGGGCAGCTGGGTGGTGCCGGGCGCGCTGTGCGCCGCGCTGTACCTGGCCATGTCGCTGCCGCTGGCGCGCCTGGCGCGGCGGCTCGAGGCGCGGTGGAAGGCGCCGACGGCATGAGCGGCGATCGGGTGCTCGCGATCCGCGGCCTGCGGCTGGACCGCGGACGGGTCGGCGTGCTGCGGGGGGTGGAGCTCGACGTCGCGCGCGGCGAGCTGGTGGCGCTCATGGGCCTTTCCGGCGCGGGGAAAAGCACGGTGCTGCGGGCGGTCGCGGCGCTCGAGCCCTTTGCCGCCGGATCGATCGTCGTCGGCGACGCGACGCTGGAGGCCGGCGGCGCCTGTCCGAAGCCCGTGGTGCGGGCGCTCAGGTCGCAGGTCGGCATGGTGTTCCAGCACCACTCCCTGTTCGAGCACCTGACCGTGATCCAGAACGTGTGCCTGGCGCTCGTGCACGTGCGCCGGCTGACCGAGTCCGTCGCCGAGCGCCGGGCCATGGCGCTGCTCGACGAGCTCGGCGTGGCGCACCGCGCCGCCGCCCTGCCGCGCGAGATTTCCGGCGGCGAGGCGCAGCGCGTGGCCATCGCGCGAGCCCTCGCCATGGACCCTCCCCTCCTCCTGATGGACGAGCCGACCGCCGCCCTGGACCCGGCACGCCGGGGCGAGCTCGGCGAGACGCTGCAGGAGCTCGCGGCCGCGGGCCGGGCGCTGCTCGTCACGACCCATGACGATGACTTCGTGAGGGACTTCGCGAGCCGGCTCGCCGTGCTGGCCGAGGGCGTCGTGGTCGAGGAAGGCGACCCCCGGGAGGTTCTGGCGCACCCCGGTCACCCGGCCACGCGGGCGCTGCTCCAGGGTCAGAACGGGCGGTCCGGAACGCCGGAATTGGCCCGCACGGGCCCTGCCTCAGGGTGATACAAAACCACATCCCGCGAGAACTTTGTGCACAGCTCAGCCGCCGGTGGCGGAAAGTCAGTGCTCAGGCGCCGAACCCGCCGTTCTGAAGCCTTTTCGCGTCAGTAGCTTGGAAAGCCCAGCGGCGGCCGGCCGCTGGCATCCCCTTTGCGAGCTTCACACCCGCAGAGGGTGTGTCATGGCCAACGTTGCTCTTCGCTACCTGCCAGCCAGAGACGTCGAGAACGGGACCGTCGCGCTCGGCATGATCGTGCGCGCCGTGGACGGCCAGGTGCTGGGGCGCCTGGAGGGGTTCATGATGGACCCGACCGCCTGCAGCCTGCGGTATTTCGTCGTGGACAGCCGCCAGGGCCGTCGCCTGACGCGCCGCCTGGTACCGTTCGTCCCCGCGTGGATCGACGGCGAGCAGCGGTCGCTGCACCTGCTGACGGACATCCCGAGCGTGCGCACCACCTGCGCCGTCGCCATCTGATGTAGCGCGGGGCGCTACATCTTCCTGACGATATCCCCCACCCGGATCTCCCCGGCCGCCACGACCTTCGCGTTGATCCCGCGCAGGTTCAGCTCCCGGCCCACGGGCGAGTTGACGAACTTCATCGCATCCAGCCCGAAGCGCGCCACGAACTTCTCGCAGCCGGTGTGCGGCTGCGCGGTCACCTCGATGACGGCGGACCCGATGGCGAGGCGCGTGCCGGCCGGCAGGTTGGCGCCGCTCAGGTCGAGATCGATGAACAGCTGATCGCCGGCGAGCTGCCAGCGCTCGGGCGCCTGCGCGACCAGGGCGGCGGCGCGCGCGCTCATCACGTTGAGCTGCATGTCGGGATGGGGGCCCCCGTCCGCGCTGCGGCGGCTGCCGCGCCGCGACCAGCTGTCGCCCACCAGCCCCTCGCTGAGATCCAGCGTCGCGACGTCGAGCACCTCGCGCGCGTCCACGGCGGGACGGCGGACGACCAGGCTGAGCGCGCCGTGGTCTTTCGGAGCGCGGCGGATCTCGTCCAGGCCGGCGGTCAGTTCCTCGGTGGTCAGGTGCAGGCTATTGGGCAGGGTCTGGTGCATGGCTCCTCACGCGCCCGATTGTCGCACGTAGTCGCGGTCGATGCGGTAGGCCAGCGCGCTCAGGCCGATCATGAAGATCCCGAACGCGATGAGCGACAGCCCAGAGCGGCGTCACGTCTCTGTGCGGCGTGCGGCCCACCGCAATGGCGGCCGCGAGGGCGGCTGCGCCGACCAGGAGCGCGATGCCCTTGCCGGGGACGTCCCCGTAATCCAGCAGCGCCCACCAGAACGCCAGCGCGAACGACACCGCGACGAAGAGCGTCATCGAGCGTCGCAGCACGGAGAAGAGCGCCGCGAACTGCAGCGCCATCGTGCCGGCCGTGGCCAGGCCCGCCCAGTGCCAGTCGCCGCCCGCGCCCAGCTCCTCGAACGCGACCAGCATGCCCGTCGGCTCCACGCCGGCCGCGACCAGCAGCAGCGGCGTCGCGGCCTTCTCGAAGCGGGTATCCCGACTCGCCAGCACGCCGAGCGCGAAGACGGCCAGGCCCGAGCCCAGCGTGACCACGATGCGCGCCG
>CAWIMD010000001.1:0-625659 GCA_963837165.1 Vicinamibacteria bacterium | reverse complement strand
TCGAATCCTGCCGGGCGCGCTTCCCGCTTCGCGGGACGCTGCGCTCCGCAGTCTTCGGGAAGCACCGCGACTCGCTGCGCTCGTCGCGAGCGGTTCGAGCCCTGCCGGGCGCGCCATTTCCTAGAAGATCCGCGAATACCAAATCTACGTCGGCGCATTTCGGCCCGATTGTGTACTGAAATGAAGCGGTCACTTTTCGCACCTCTCAACAGGTCCGCGCACGCGCTCGAAGAATCTGCCTTTGTTTTCGGCGTTCGCCGATCGCGTGAGAATCGGCCATAGAGGCCGGAGGTCAGGGCGAAGATCTTCCCTTCGCGGCGTACGGATGGCACGCTGTGAGCGATGGCCGTGGTCAGGTCACTGCGCCGCTGATGTCTTTAGCACTGCGGCAGTGTCGCAAGGCGGGAGGCCTTTCGCAGGCACAGTTCGCCGCGGAACTCGGTGTCCCACTCGAAACGTACCGGACTTGGGATTCCGGACGGCGTCACGTTCGCCCCGAGGTGCTCACCCGAGCGAACGCATGCGCTCTCCGCCACGACCCAGACGCGTTGCTTCCGCTCGAGACCTTGGCGCTGCTCGTCCACGTGCATGTGCGAACGCTCCACGCCGCCGCGAAAGACCGGCGACTTCGGGTCACCCACGACACGCGCACGACGTTTCGTCGGCTCCGAACGCGCGCCACGTTGGCCGACGCCGAGTACTTCTTGCACGCGTACTTCGAACCAGCGGTGTGGCCGAAGCAACGCCCGGCACCCTTGCGCTGGGATAGCGTTCCGCCCGATTGTGCCGTTCGGATCCGGAACCTGCGTCAACAGTTGGGAATGACGCTGACGGAGTTCGCCGCACAGGTGGGCGCGGCGTGCAAGGCCGTGGTGTACCAGTGGGAATCCCAGAAGCGCTGCCCGTCGCCGCTATTCTGGCAACGCATTCAGGACATGGAAACGAGTCGCGAGATTATTCGCCGCGAGAGCGGTCGATAGTTGACACCAGCTTCCTGCCGGCCTCATATCGTGTACGCTGCTCTTGGAGACAACGATGGAAACGCGAGCATACGCCGCACAAGCGCCCGACCAGCCGCTCGTCCCGTTCACGATCGCGCGCCGCGGGATCGGCGACCGCGACGTGCAGGTGGCGATCGACTTCTGCGGGATCTGCCATTCTGATATCCATTTCGCGCGAAACGAGTGGGGATTCACGACCTACCCCTGCGTGCCTGGGCACGAGATCATCGGCCGGGTCATGGCGACGGGCGCATCCGTCACCCGGTTCAAGGCGGGCCAGCGCGTCGGAGTCGGCTGTTTCGTCAGCTCGTGCGGCCGATGCGGCCGTTGCCGGAGCGGGCACGAAAACTATTGCGAGAAGGGCGTCACGATGACGTACGGCAGCATGGAGGCCGACGGCACGACGCCAACCTACGGCGGCTACGCCACACAGATCGTCGTGGACGAGCACTTCGTCTTCACGCTGCCCGACAATCTTGATGCAGCGGCGGCTGCGCCTCTGCTCTGCGCCGGCATCACAACGTACACGCCGCTTCACGAGGCCGGCATCAGCGCCGGAGCGCGAGTCGCAGTGATGGGCCTTGGTGGGCTCGGGCACATGGCGGTGAAGCTGGCAACCTCGTTTGGGGCGGAGGTGACCGTGCTCAGTCGTTCGGCCCACAAGGAAGCAGACGCCAGGCGGCTGGGGGCGGCCGATTTCGTGCTGACGAGAACCACGGGCGCGCTCGACTCGCTGGCAGGCCGATACGACGCCATGGTGGATACGATCTCAGCGCCGCACGACCTCACCGCGACGTTGAACTGCCTGAAACCGGCCGGCACGCTGATGCTGGTCGGCGCTTCGCCCGCGCCGCTCGAGTTCAATCCGATTCCGCTGCTGTTCGGGGGCCGCCGCATCGTCGGCTCACTCGTCGGCGGAGTGCCCGATACGCAGGTGATGCTCGATCACTGTGGAAAGCACTCAATCGTCAGCGACATCGAGCTGATCGCACCGGACCAGATCAACACGGCCTACGAGCGGACGCTGAAGGGCGACGTCAAGTATCGGTTCGTCATCGACTGCACCAAGATCTAGTAGCTCCGGGGGCACGTTCGTCGCGAGTACTACGCCAATCGCCTGAAGCGCCTTCGATGTCGGTTGCGTCTTACCCAGGAAGGTCTCGCGCGCCGAATCGGCGCCGCGAACAAATCAGTGGTGTACCAGTGCGGGAGACCCGCAGGGCACTCCGTTCTCCGCCTCATGCGCCGTACACTGAGCCGCGTCCCCCCGCGAAGGCTTTATGGCTAAGTACGATGTCCTGGTGGTCGATGACGACGACGCGACGCGGGACGGTTTGCGCGAGCTGCTCGTACGTGAGGGATTCAGCGTCGATACTGCCCAGGAGGGTTCCCAGGCGTTGGACACGATTCGCAGGCACGACGTCGGAGTCGTCCTCCTCGACGTGGGGCTCCCCGGCATGAGCGGGCTCGACGTACTGGCTCGCTGCGCGCACGAGGGGAGACCGGCCAAGATGGTCGTCGTGACGGGCATGGACACGCCCGAGACGGTGCTCGACGCGCTCCGCCAACACGCGTACGACTTCTTTCCCAAACCGATCGATCCTGCGCGTCTGGTCGAAGTTGTGCGCAGGGCACTGGCGGCGTCCAACCCGCCGCCGATTCAGGTGCTGTCGGCTCGACCTGAATGGGTTGAGCTCCTGGTGCCGTGCACCCGTGAGGCAGTGGATCGCATTCAGAGCTTTCTGCAGCAGCTCGAAACCGACCTTCCTCACGACGTGCGAGAGTCGGTCGGCCTCGCCTTTCGTGAGTTGCTCATGAACGGTATTGAATGGGGCGGCCAGTTGAATCCGACGCAGACCGTCCGGGTGGCCTGTCTCCGCACACGCCGGATGCTGCTGTATCGCATCGCCGATCCTGGCCCGGGTTTTCGGCTGGAGGATCTGTCGCATGCGGCTCGCAGCGACGCGTCGGCGATTGGGCACGACCAGGTGCGAGAAGAGAAAGGACTTCGCCCCGGAGGGTTCGGCCTCGTGCTGATTCGCGCGATCGCTGATGAGCTGCTGTACAACGAGCAGCGCAACGAGGTCGTGTTCGTGAAGTACCTCGACGAGCGCGGCGAGCACTGACAGGCACTGATCGCGACGACGGCATTCATGGACGACATCAAGCCCTTGACGCGTGCGCTCGCGCCCGTGCGCGCCACCGATCAGAATCTTCGCGATCACTGGACACGCATGCCGGAGGTCGCTTGGCGATCGCCACCGCGAATGGCATCGTGTGTCTCCTTCTACCCGCGCACGGCCCACGCTCGCTCCCGCTCGAGAGCGACGGAGGGCGGCTGCGCGCTCGAACCGCGACGGTTGACGTAGGATGGGCGCCGATGTAGAACGCGATGCATTCCGGCTGGCATGAGGAGACGGTAATGATGGCAAAAGGTATGGGAACGCGACTCGGTGCGATGGCGCTCCTTGTGACGGTGGCCGGACTCGCTGGCCCGTTCCCGGCCGCAGATGCGGCGCCGCTCGAGATGGTCACGCGGGCGCAGTTCGAGGCGTGGTTCCAGGAGATCTCCAATTGGGGGCGGTGGGGCAAGGATGACGAGCTCGGAACGCTCAACCTGATTACCGCCGGGAAGCGCAAGGCGGCCGCCGCACTCGTGCGCGACGGCGTGTCGGTGTCGCTGTCACTGGAACTGAACAAGACGGCCGACGCCCTCAACATCTACCCGTTCGAGCAGTCGCTCACGGTGGGTGAGTTCGGCGGGCACGCCGTGGCCGAGGATCGCTACTCGGTCCGGTACCATGGCTTTGCACACTCGCACATGGACGGCCTCACGCACTTCGCGCACGCCGGCACGCTGTATAACGGCGTCTCCGTGGACGTGCTCGAGAAGGGTGGCGCCCGCAAGCTCGGTATCCAGAACGCGAAGGACGGCATCTTCACGCGTGGCGTGCTGGTCGATATTCCCTGGCTGCGCGGCGTGGAATTCCTGGAGCCCGGCACCGCGATCACCAGCGAGGACCTCGAGGCGTGGGAGGCCAGGACCAAAGTGAAGATCGCGGCTGGAGACGTGCTGCTGATCCGGACCGGCCGCTGGGAGCGCGTCCGGCAGAAGGGGCAATGGAACTTCCTCGAGAAGGCCGCCGGCTCTCACGCCTCGCTGGCCCGCTGGCTGAAGGCCAGGGACGTGGCGGTGATCGGCTCCGATGGCGTGAACGATGTCATGCCTTCGGGCGTCGAGGGCCTGGCCAATCCGCTGCACGAGCTGGTGCTGGTGAGTCTCGGCATGCCGCTTCTCGACAACCTGGATCTGGACCCGCTGGCCCGCGAAGCGCGGCAGCGGGGACGCTGGACGTTTCTGTTCGTCGGCTTGCCGCTCCGCGTTCCGGGCGGCACCGGCTCTCCGCTGAACCCGCTCGCGATTTTCTGAGCACGGGCGCAGCACGGTTGTGCTGCCGCAAGACGGGAGGGCAGCACGAACGGCGTTCATGAAGAGTTGAAATGTTTCAGCGGGTCGCCCCGACGGAGCTGCGCGTCCCAGAGACCTGGCTGAGAGACGTTCTCAAGGCGAATCCCGCCATGTTGCAGCAAGCGCTCGTCCCCTCCGGCTTGTGGGCCGACGAAGCATGGTATTGCGTTGGGACCGAACTTGCGCGCGAAGCTCGATGAGAACCTGCCGATCGAGGCCGCCGAGCTTCTGCACGCAGCCGGTTGGGAGTGCGACACCGTCCACGACGAAGGACTCGCCGGCGGGGACGATCCCAACGTTGCAGCGGCATGCCGGGCAGACGCGCGCGTGCTCTTCACTCTCGACCTCGACTTCGGGGACATCCGGGCCTACCCGCCGAGCGAGTACGTCGGCATCGTCGTGCTGCGACCAACAGACCACCATTTCCTGAAGACTCTGCCGATCCAAGCGGCCAGCAGTTTCCTCGGCGAACACACGTCGAAAATGTGACCGCGGTGGGCGCGCCCACGCGACCGCGCCGCTCTCAGACGATCTCGCCGCGCTCCGCATCCCATGTGACCCGCCGTCCCTCCCGAAACGCGGTGAGCGCCATCCGGCAGGCGATGGCCGACCGGAAGCCGAGCTCGAAGGGACAGTTCGGCTGCTTGCGGCTCCGGACGCAGTCGAAGAAATCCTGCAGGTGAATGTCGGTGGTGTCGGCTGTGCCGACGACGTCCGGCGCGGCCTTCACGGATGGCGTGTCGGTCGCGTCCTGCTCGGATTTCGTGGACTGGGACTCATAACGGACGCGATCCGATTCATCGCGAAGGATGGTCCCCTTCGTCCCCAGGAGCATGTCGTGGCCCTCGCCGTAATACCGATTGCCGAACATCGAATTCCAGGTGAACAGCAGGTTGCCGTGATCCATCGCGACGTCGTAGGTGTCGGGCACCTCCATGTCCGGGTTGGAGTAGTTGCCCGCGCTCATCGTGACGCTGCGGGGAATCGTCAAGTCGAGCACCTTGTACCAGAAGATGACCTGATGGACCATGTTCTCGAACACGTTGCCGCCCGAGTAGTCCCAGTAGAAGCGCCAGTTCATGTAGCGGTTGGGATCGAAGTCGTGCGGCGGGGCCTCGCCCTGAAACATGTGCCAGTCCACGTGCTGCACGTCGCAGTCGGCCGGGATCGGCCGCTTCCAGCCGCCGTACGGCGCGTTGCGGTAATGATGCGTGTGCAGCTGCGTGACGGTCCCCATGTGCTCGTCGTTCAGGTGCTCACGCACCGCGGCCACGGCAGGGCTGCTGGTCGCCTGGCTGCCAACCTGCACCACGCGGTTCGACCCTTCGAAGGCCGTGCGCATCCGCCGTGCGTGGTCGGGATTGAACGCCATCGTCTTTTCCTGATAGACGTCCTTTCCGGCCTGGATCGCAGGCACGAATTGAAGCGCGTGCTGATGCTGCGGCGTGGCGATCAGCACGGCGTCAATGGTCTTGTCGTCGAGCAGGTGCCGGAAGTCCTTGTACACCCTGGCCTGTGGTGCAATCTCCTTCGCCTGATCGAGCCGCCGCGTGTAGAGGTCGGCCACCGCGACGGCTTCGACGTTGGGCGCTTTCAACGCCGCGCGAAAGTCCTCGAGTCCCCGTGAGCCGGCCCCGATCAGCCCGAAGCGGACGCGGTCGTTGGCGCCCAGGACGCGGCGGCTCGACAGGAGGCTGCCGGCCGCCACAGCGGCCGTGCTCCCCAGAACGCGAGTGATGAATTGGCGACGCGTAGACATGGGCACCTCTCTCTGCGGCTGAAGACGTTGGGCACAGCGCCCTATTTCGATCGTTCCGATTCTACGTCCTCTCTGCCCGCGGTCTCATCGCGTACAGTCTGCGCGTGGATCCGGCCACCAGAACGCCCATTTCGTGCGCCCGCTGCCGCGCACCGTAGGCGGTGACCGGTCCCGCCAATATAATCACGGTCGATGCCTGCCACGGGCGAGCTCATCGGCTCGCGGGTGCGGCCCGGAGGAGCACGATGAACACGCGAGAACTTGCCGGAGCCATGGCCACGCTGTTTGGCGAGCTCGTCGATGGCGCGCCCGCCCGAGCGGCCTTCATGCTGAATCGTGGCGATCTCGGGCTGCTGCGCTCGCTCGACACGCTCAGCGCCCGCGACGCCTCGGCCACGCCGACCGGCGGCGCCTCGATTGCGGCGCACGTGGATCACGTTCGCTACGGCCTGTCGCTGATGAACCGCTGGAAGGACGGGCACAACCCGTTTGCCGATGCCGACTGGGCGGCCAGCTGGCGCATCACGGAGGTCTCGGAGGACCAGTGGCGCGATCTTCGCGCCGGCCTTCGCGACGAGGCGCACCGCTGGCTCGAGACGTTGCGCACGCCGCGCGACGTGAACGATCTCGAGCTCACCGGCATCCTGGGCAGCATCGGGCACCTCGCGTACCACCTCGGCGCGATCCGCCAGATCAATCGCACCGCGCGTGGCCCGTCGGAGGAGGAAGTCGTTCGCCGGACGTAGACTCTGCGATCAGGCCGGCGCCGTAGCCATTGTTCTGCCATGGCGTCGCTCCGCGTCGATGCTCAGGCGGGACCGACCTGGCGGCCATACACGTCCCAGATCTGCCCCATGAACATCGCGCCGAACCGGTTGAGGCCGTCGAGCCGGGCGGCCGGCGTGGGTCCGGTGGTCCGGAACGAGAACAGCTGTCTGAGGAAGAAATCCTCCGGACGGATCACCAGCACGCCCGCCGCGACGATCGTGCCCGGCTGCCCGTCGGCGACCCGCCCGTCGAGGATCAAGGTGTAGAGCGTCGTCGTCTCGGCCCAGACCGTCGTGAACGCCGGCCCCTCGATGTCCTTGACGCCGGCCAGCGTGTACTCCCGGCCGTCGGACGCCGTGAAGCAGCACCGGTACCGCATGTGCTTCTTCGTGGGATCGACGCCATTCACGAGCAAGTTGACGGTGCCGTCGGCGACGGGCCGCCGGCCGCCGAAGAGCGGCGAGTCGATGTACCCGTCGGCCCGTGCCTGGTGCGCGGGCGAGGCCAGGAAGGCATCGACGTCGGCAACGGACACGTCGAGGTGGAACATGAACGCCTCGTCGCGCGCCTTGCCGTTCGCGGCCGCGGCCTGATACTCGTCGTGGCTCGTCGCGGTCGAGCCGCGATCGACGAACCCCTTCATTTCCTCCGTGAACGTCACGGAGGTCTTGGCGGTGGCCGGCGGCGGCGGGTACGCCGGCCCGGGCTGGAGGGGAATGTTCCGGGCGCGACACCAGGCGCGGGCGTCCTCGACGCCCTGGTTCACCGCCGCGGCCATCCGGTCCTTCGAGAAGTTCAGCAGGTAATGCACCGGGACGTCCGCCTCGAGCAGGTGGAGCGCGATCGGGCGGCCGAACTCGCCGGGCTGACCGGCCGCAATCCGCCGGTTGCTCTCCTCGATGCGTTTCCAGTACGTGAAGAAGTTGGCGTCGGCCACCGTCTCGATGATCTGGAAGTACTCGTTGACGAACCCGTCGCGCCATTCGTCCTTGCGGCTCACCGTCCAGATCGCCCAGATCTCGTCGGCGCCGCGCCGCACGGCTTCCTCGAGGTTGCCGTCCGTGATGTAGACGGCGTCGAAGTAGGTGTCTCCGCCGATGGTGACGGGCGAAAACCACATCGGCAGCGACACCGCCGCGATCTGGATGTCCTCGGTCATGTTCGCCTGGGAGACGACCTCGAGCTGCTTCTTCGAGAAGTTGAAGACGTTGAACGTGCCCACGCGCGGGGACTGGCGGATGGCGTTCCAGTCGATCCCCCAGAACGGCAGCACGCGGGTTCGCAGGTTGTCCGTCGTGAAGAGCGAGCGCGAGAACGGCCAGAGGCCCGCCAGATTCAGATCCACCGGCAGGAACGGGTCGAGATTGCGCCAGTTGTCGGCAATGCGCCTGCCGCTCATGCCCTGGCAGTACATGGCGAGGTTGAACGTGCCGCCGCTGGCACCGTCGGCGTGATCGAACGTCAGGCCGGCCTCGTCCAGCCAGACCTGCAGGACGCCGGCCTGATAACAGACCTTCAGGCCTCCGCCAGCAAGAATCAGCGATCGCTGTGGCATGTCATGGTCCTCACATCGGAACGCCGACGGTCACCCGGTCGTTGGGAAGGTACCGGGATGAGCGAACGCACGATCCGCAACGAACATCGATCGTGAAGGTGGGGAGCCAGCGGTTCGGCGCGCGGTCGTCGAGTGCTCATTGTGACCGGTCCGCACCGTCGTTGTCAGCACCCGCTGTAGAATCTGCCGCGCGATCGTCCCTTCTACCTCAGCAGGTGCTGCTGATGTTCCGCCTGCGGCGCCACCGGCACCAACAATGTCGATGTCCGCATAGTCAAATAGGCTCAGTCCATCAGCTTTCGGGTGAAGTACGTGAACTCGAGGGCGCTCGTGAACGCGCGCTCCTTGATGTTGGCGCCCGCGCCGTGGCCGCCCTCGATCACCTCGTAGAACAGGTACGGGATCTTCATCGCGGCCAGTTTCGCCGCGAACTTGCGGGCGTGCTGCGGCCCCACCCGATCGTCCTTGGTGGTGGTCCAGATGAGCGGCTCGGGATAGGTCACGCCCGCCGTGACGTGGTGATACGGCGAGATCGACGCCAGAAAAGCGCGCTCCTCGGGCACCGAGACGCTGCCGTACTCGCCCACCCAGGACGCGCCGGCCTGGATCTGCTCGAAGCGCAGCATGTCGAGCAGCGGCACCTGGATGTCCACGGCGTGCCACAGCTCGGGGTGCTGCGTGAACTCGACGCCCATCAGCAGTCCGCCGTTCGAGCCGCCCTCGATCCCGAGACGACGCGGGCTGGTGATCCGCCGGGTGATGAGGTCTTCGGCAACGGCGGCGAAGTCGTCGTAGATCCGCTGCCGGTGGGTCTTGAGCCCGGCCTCGTGCCAGGCGGGCCCGAATTCGCCGCCGCCGCGGATGTTGGCGAGCACGTACGCGCCTCCATGCTCGAGCCAGACCTTGCCGAGCGTGCCGTCGTACGTCGGCGTCATCGACACCTCGAAGCCGCCGTAGGCATGGAGAATCGTCGGCGTGCTGCCGTCGTACGGGATGTCCTTCCGCCGGACCACGAAGTACGGAACCTTCGTGCCGTCCTTCGACGTGGCCTCCAGTTGTTCCACCACGTCCGTCGAAGCGTCGAATTTCGGCGCGACGGCCTTCACCTGGACGGTCGATGCCGCGCCCGCATCCACGTGCAGCAGCCTGGTCGGCGCGAGAAATCCGGTCACCGCGACGAACGCATCACGGCTGGTGTCGTCTCCCGAGACGGCGAAGATCGACGAATTGTCCGGCAGGTCGAGCGCGCGTCTCGACCATCCCCCGCCGGGCTCTGGCGCGTAGATTGCCGCGCGCCCGCGCACGTTCTCGTACGTCGTGACCACGAGCCGATCGCGCGTGGCGGCCGCGTCGCCGTACGTCTGGCGGGGACCCGGCACGAACACGGGAGTGGGCGCCAGGTGGTCCGGGGCGCTCGTCGCCCGTGCCAGATCGACCGACACGAGCGAGCCGGCGGTGAAGGCGGCGCCGCCCGTGGTCCACGCCTCGGCCAGGCGGATGAGCAGGCGGCCGTCGACCAGGCCCTCGAGGCTGACCTTCCGCGGCACGTCGAGCGTCTGGAGCCCCGCGGGCGTGAGCAGCCGCTGCTCCGACTCGAAGAACGACACCGCCCGGCTGACGCCGAGCGCGCGGTGGCCTGCGCCGTCGGTGAACGCGAACGGACCGACGCCCACGTCCGCGGGTGTGCCCCGAAACAGTTCCGTGGCGCTCGACAGGGGCGTCCCGCGTGTGAGCCGCTTCACGACGAACGGATAGCCGGACGAGGTGAGCTCGCCGGGCGACCATTCGCGCGCGACGAGCAGCGTGTCCTCGTCGGCCCACGCGGCATCCTGCTTGCCTCGCGGCAGCGTGAACCCGCCGTCCACGAACTGCGTCTTCGCGAGATCGAACTCGCGCACCGTCGAGGCATCCTCGCCGCCGTCCGACAGGGCGATCAGACAGCGCTGACGGCTCGGCGAGTCGCAATCGGCGCCGTGCCAGATCCAGTTCTTCCCCTCGGCCGTCGCGAGCGCGTCGAGATCGAGGATGGTCGTCCACCGGGGCTCGGGCTGCGCGTAGTCGTCGAGGCTCGTGGTGCGCCAGATGCCGCGGACGTGGTCGCGATCCTGCCAGAAGTTGTACACACGCCCGTTGATGAGCGTGGGCATCGGGATGCGATCTTCGGCCTCGCCGATCGTCAGCGCCTCGGCGTTGAAGCGCTCGAAACGCGGGTCCTTCTGCAGAACGCCGAGCGTCTTCGCGTTCTCCGCCTTCACCCACGCCAGGGCTCGGGCGCCTTGAAGGTCCTCGAGCCACAGGAACGGGTCGTCGCCGGACGATGGCGTCTGGGTGCGAGCGTTGGAGGCCGCCCACGTGATGATGGCCAGGGTTGCCACGAGTGGAAGCAGCCGTTTGGACACGTCTGACCTCATCCAACGCTCTCCTATTGGACGGCGAAGGTCACGCACACGGTGCGTGTCGCATGCAGGCGGACGACACCCGTGCGGTGCGAGGGATTATAGCGTCGCAACGTCAACCACCGGCGGGGACGCCTGCCGGGCGCACCAGGCTGGCCGGATTCGCGGAAGCCTCGATTGGCCCGCCGAATACTATGGAGACGTACCTGTGCTGGGACGTGCAGGTGCACACGTAGTCAGGGAGGAGTCATGTCGTTCTCGTTGAGCGGCCCCTGTGGGTCCGCAGCGGCGCTGGGCCTCGCCCTCGGGATCGTCTGCGGGGATGCGGGCGCGGCGGCCCGTGCGACCGGCCCCGGACGAGCGCGGAATCCGCGCGTGATCGTTTCCTCCGACTTCCCGCCGCTGGACGTCATCCCGGGAAAGGTCTGCAAGGGTGCGCCACCCGAGCAGTGCAGCGACCCCGACGACGTGCAGTCGATGGTGCGGTTCCTGCTCTACGCGAACGATCTAGACATCGAAGGGCTGATCGCGTCGGCCGGCTCGTTCGCCAACGTCGCGAACAAGAAGAACATCCTCGACATCCTCGACCTCTACGACAAGGTGGACGAGAACCTGAGACGCCACGACCCCCGGTATCCGATCGCCGAGGCATTGCGCTCCGTCACGTGGCAGGGCCGTTCAGGCGCCTGGGGCACGCCGTCGTTCGGCACGCCCGGCAAAACGATGGAGAAGCTCCTCGGCGCGGGCAAGGACAGCGAGGCCTCCGACGCGATCATCCGCGTCGTCGATCGGCCCGACCCACGGCCGGTGTGGTTCTGTGCGTGGGGCGGATCGCGCGAGGTCGCGCAGGCGATCTGGAAGGTGCGGGCGACGCGCAGTCCCGCCGACGTGCGGCGCTTCCTGGGCAAACTGCGCCTCTACATCATCGCGAAGCAGGACAACACGACCCAGTGGCTGCTCGATGCGTTCCCCAGTCTGTTCGTGATCGTCTCCGAGAGGAACTACATGGGCATGTTCTGGAACGCGCCCGGCTCCGATCCGACGCTGGCGGACCAGGCATGGATCGAGGCGAACGTTCGCCAACGACACGGACCGCTTGGGGCCGCGTACCCCAGGAGCGGGTTCGACCCGCAGTTCCCCGGCCAGCAGGAAGGGGACACGCCGTCGTTCCTCCACCTCGTCAGTGCCGTCAGGGGACTGAACGATCCGGAACGGCCTGAGCAGGGGGGGTGGGGCGGAAAGTTCGTGCGCCCGGATCCGTCGAGGAATCACTGGTTCGACGATCCGGCCGGCCCCGAGAGCGTCTGGCGCTGGCGCCGCGACGTGCAGGCGGACTTCGCGCGCCGCGCGGCCTGGATGCGTTGAAATGCAGGAGCCCTATGAACACGTCTTCGCGCTCGAAACTCGCGCTGATGCTCGTTCTCATCGTCTGGGGGCACGTCCCGGTCGTGGGCAGGGCGGAGCGTGAGCAACTCACCCGTGAGATCACGCCCAGGGCACAACGCCTGCTGGTCCTGTCGGACATCGAAGCCGATCCCGACGACACGCAGAGCACGGTGCGCCTGCTGCTCTACTCGAACGAGATCGACATCCAGGGCCTGGTGGCGACGACATCCACGCACCAGAAGACCATGGTCGCCCCCGAGTCCATCCGGAACGTGATCCGGGCGTACGGTGCAGTCCGTCAGCGCCTGCTGCTGCACGATCCGAACTATCCGACGACGGATGCGTTGTTCGCCATGGTGAAGCAGGGCCTGCCCGTGTACGGCATGATGGGCGTCGGCGACGGCAAGGATTCTGAAGGGTCCGACTGGATCATCAAGACGCTCGAACTGAACGACGAACGCCCGCTATGGGTCGCGGCGTGGGGCGGACCCAACACGCTCGCGCAGGCGCTCTACAGGATCAAAGCCACACGCAGCGCGCAGGACACGGCGCGCCTTGTCGCGAAGCTGCGTGTGTACACGATCTCGGACCAGGACGACAGCGGCGCCTGGATCCGGCGCACCTTCCCGGAGCTGTTCTACATCGTCAGTCCTGGCGGCTATGGCGACGCGACGTGGACCGCCATCAACTCGGTCGTGCCGGGAATCGACAACACCACGATCTCGAACCGCTGGCTGGCCGAGCACATCCAGCAGGGTCACGGCCCGCTCGGCGCCGTGTACCCGGACGTCGCGTATGGCATGGAGGGCGACACGCCGTCGTGGCTGGCGCTCGTACCGAACGGGCTGAACGTCCCCGAGCACCCGGACTGGGGCGGGTGGGGCGGCCGGTACGAGCTGTATCGTCCGGACGTCTCCAGGCTCGACCCGAACGGGTTCACTGGCGGCGTGCCCATCGAACCGGAGACCCGCGCCATCTGGAGCAACGCGGTGGACGAGTACACCCCGGCCGTTGCCGGCGAGTACGGCCGCGCGCACGCCGTCGGCAACAAGTCGTTCAAGGACTACCGGGTCACGCTGTGGCGGTGGCGCGACGACTTCCAGAACGACTTCGCCGCGCGCATGGACTGGACGACGAAGCCGTATGCCAAGGCCAACCATCCGCCCCGCATCACACTCAATCACCCGGCCGAGATCTCGGTGGGCTCCGGAGAGTCTTTCCAGCTCGATGCCCGCGGCACGACCGACCCGGACGGTGACAGCCTCAGCTTCCTCTGGTTCGAGTATCCCGAGCCCGGCACCTGCAAGGCGCCGTTCACGATGACCGGTGCGACCAACATGCCTCGCGTCAGCGTCTCCGCCCCAGTGGTGGAGAGGGCGGGAACTGCGCACTTCATCCTGAAGGTGACCGATAAGGGGAACCCGCCGCTGACGCGCTACCAGCGGGTGATCGTCACGGTGCACCCGTGAGGCCCGGCGCGCGCGGCGCCCGGCCCATTCCTGAGCACGATGGGAATGCGCCTGGTCCGTGGGCGGAACTTCATGCCGGGCGAGGACGGAGTGGCCCTGATCAGCGAAGCGACGGCGCGCGTGCTGTGGCCGGACCAGGATGCCCTCGGCAAGTCGCTCCCGTGGGATCCCCATGGCCAGACGGTGAAGAAGTGGAGCGAGGCTCCGCCGCGGTCGCGGTGATCGCCATCCTGGGGACCGTGGCCGTCCCATCGTCGTTGGTTTCGTCGGCGGCGCTGCCGGCGGGTCGGCGGTGGCCAGAGTGCTTCGCGGCCGTGGTGGGACTCTCGATCCTCGCACCCGGACGGCGCGCCACGCGGATCAATCCGAGTCGAGCCCTGCAGCACGAGTAGCAGGTGCCACTGCCTCGGGGTCGGGATGAATTCCCGACCCCATGACCGGCCGGCTCGGGTCCACCACCGCCCAGCACCCGGCGCCCACCAGGAACAGGACGCCCATCAGGTACAGCGGCATGTCCCAGCTGCCGAACCACACCACCGAATACGCGACGATGAGGGGCGTCAGCATCGCCGCGAGATTCCCAAGTGAGTTCATCGTCGCGCCCACGACCCCGACGTGGTTGCGCCCCACCTCGATCACCGTCGCCCAGGCGGCGCCCAGGGTGAACATGGTCAGGCCGGTCGCCAGCGCGATCAGCGTCGCGGCGATCACCGGCGTGGACGACCAGGCGGCCGCCATGAGCGCGATGCCCGCAATCACGTACGACACGGCGCCAAGGCCGCACCGCCCCGCGCGCAGCCCGTAGCGCAAGGCGAGCCGGTCCGTCACCACTCCGCCCAGCAGATCGCCGGGCATGCTGACGATGAGCGGAAGGCCCGCGAAGATGCCGAGACTGGCGGCCTCGAAGCCGTGCCGCTGTCTCAGGTACGTCGGCAGCCACGTGATGCAGAAGTAGAAGATCATGCAGTTCGGGATGTACATGACGCAGAGCGCCAGCATGTTCCTGCTGGCCGCCAGGGTGCGCCAGGTCCTCGAGCCCGGTCACGTGGGCGGCATCGGGCGAGCGATCGGAGACGATCGTCTGCAGCTCGCCGGCGTTCACGGCTCGATGCTCCGAGGGCTCGTTGCGGAACCAGGCGAGCCAGACGACCACCCACACCAGGCCGACCGCGCCGAACCAGGGGAAGACATGGCGCCAGGACATGAACTGGAGCAGCCACAGGACCAGCGCCGGCGTGAGCCCGCCGACGAGGTGAGCGCCCGCGAAGAAAATGCCCTGGGCGGTGCCCCGCTCCCGCCGCGGAATCCAGCGGGAGAACGTCCGTGCGACCGAGGGCCAGGCGCCGGCCTCGCCGGCGCCGAAGAGGAAGCGGATGACCAGCAGCGCGAGGTAGCTCGAGGCGGCGCCGGTGGCGGCCGTGAGGCACGACCACCACACCACGATGCGCGACAGCACCAACCGCGTGCCCCTTCTGTCGGCCCACCACGCTGTCGGAATCTCGAACACCGCGTACGCGAGCTGGAAGACGGTGAACACATACCCCATCTGCACCGTCGTCAGGCCGAGATCCCGCATCATCCCGGGCGCCAGGGTCGCGATGCACGCCCGGTCCAGATACGTGATCATCGCCAGGCCGGTGGCGAGGGCCACGACCCGGTACCGCGCGTGGGTGGCCCCGATCATCGCGGGGTGCTCGATCCGATCTACGAGCCGTGGCGCGGAGCTCACCGGACACCAAGCTGCAGGATGGTCAGCGAGTGCGCCGGGAACGTGTACGAGAAGCCGCCGTCGGTGGCCTGCAGCGGCACCGTGCGCGTGACGGGGCGCACCTTCGCCGCGTCACCGAACGTGTGGGTGGCCTTCAGGTCGGACGGGTGCAGCTCCCACACGCCCGCCGACGGAGCGAGCTGTCCGGCCTCGTTGTCGACGCGGGTCGTGATGTCGCGGTCCTTGCTGCGGTTGAGCACGTTGAGGAACACCGAGCGCGTCTTCGGATCGAAGGTCGCCGACACGTCGAGATACCCGAGCGGCGGCTTGTTGTCGATGGCGTAGGTCGGTGACGTCGACCACACGTCGAGGGCCGTGTTGCCGCGCTGCTTCGTGAACTCCGCGATCGGGAAGTAGGTGGTCTGCAGGAACAGGCCCTCCTTGTTCGTCATGATCGGCGCGATGACGTTGACCATCTGCGCGAGGTTGGCCATCTTGACCACGTCGGCGTGGCGGAAGAACGAGTTGAAGAAGAGGCCCATCGCGAGCGCGTCCTCGGCGTTGTAGACCTCCTCGAGCCGCTCGCTGCCGCCGGCGCGATACCAGACGTTCCACTCGTCATACGCAATGGCAATCGGCCGCGGACGGAACTGTCGGGCGTGCACTTCGCGGATGAGCGCCGCCGTCACGTCGATGTACTGATCGATCCGCTGCGAAGACGCCATGAAGCGCTCGAAATCGTCCTCGCGGTCGCCGATGTAGGTGTGCAGCGCGATGTAGTCCACCTCGTTGGCGAGCGTCTGGAGCACGGTGCGGTTCCACCCGATCCAGTCGGCGTTCGGCGCGTAGTTGCTCGACCCGCTGGCCACGAGCTCGATCTCCGGGTCCACGGCGCGCATCGCCTTGGCGGTTTCGAGCGCGAACTTCGCGTACTCCTCCGCGTTCTTGTGCCCCAGCTGCCAGGGCCCGTCAATCTCGTTGCCGAGGGCCCAGTAGCGGACCTTCCATGGCTCCTGGCGCCCGTTCTTCCGGCGCTGGTCGGCCCAGTAGGTCGCGAGCGTGCCATTCGTGTACTCCACCCAGTCCCGCGCCTCGCCGATCGTGCCGAGCCCGAGGTTGAGGCAGATGTAGGGGTCGGCGCCGATGCGTTCGGTGTACTTCAGGAACTCGTCGGTGCCGAACTGGTTCGACTCGACGTCGTTCCACGCCAGCTCCGGCCGGACCGGGCGCATCGCCTTCGGGCCGATGCCGTCCTTCCAGTCGTAGCCCGAGGCGAAATTGCCGCCCGGCCAGCGGAGGATCGTCACGTGAAGCGCCTTCACGGCGTCCATCACGTCCTTGCGGTAGCCGTCGGCATCCGAGAGCGGGCTGCCGGGCTCGTAGATGCCGCCGTAGATCATGCGGCCGAGGTGCTCGGCGAAGCTGCCGAACAGGTGCGGATCGACCTCGCCGATGGTGCGGTCGACGTCGATCTTGATGCGCGCCGGAATCGACCAGTCGGTCTTCGGCGGCCCCTCCGGGGTGGGCCGCGGGCGCGGCTGGGCCGCGACCAGCGCGGTCAGCAGGGTCAGGACGAGGGCCACGGGTGCAAGTCGGGGGCGAGGCATGGTGCCGCCAGTCTACCCCCGTCCGGCCCCTGGATCGTCGCGAGATGGTGGGGTCGGCGAATCGGCTACGATCCGGCGAGCCTAAATTTCGCGAGTTTGGATCAGATGGTGCGCACGAGCCGGTTGCCGAATACTACGGCGTTTATCTTTCCCGATCACACGAGTTGATCTGTCCGGACGATGGGCATAGCCTCACTATCCCGATGGTCCAATTGAGACAGATGAATGCCCTCGTGGACATGCTGGCCGATCTGAAGTACGCGCTGCGGCGGTTCACCAAATCACCGGGCTTTACGGCAACTGCTGTCGTGACGTTGGCACTCGGCATCGGAGCGACGGCGGCGATCTTCACCCTGATTCAGCAGGTCATGCTGCAGTCGCTGGCGGTGGCGAGGCCGGAGCAACTGTGGCGCATCGGCGACGCCGTCACGTGTTGCTACTCGACGGGATACACGCAGAGCAATCACGCGGCGGAGAACGACTGGACGCTGTTCTCGTGGGAAGCATACCAACGCTTCCGCGCCGACACCCCCGCGTTCGAGCAACTCGCCGCGTTCCAGGTCGGCACGGGTAACGGCTACGTCGTCGTCCGCCGCGCCGGCTCGCGGGAGGCGGTGCAGTCGCGGCTCGGCGAGTTCGTGTCCGGCACTTTCTTTCAAACGTTCGGCATCTCCGCGTGGCGCGGGCGTCTGTTCACGGATGCGGACGATGTGCGGGGTGCGCTGCCAGTCGCGGTGCTCAGCTTCCACACGTGGCAGGAGAAGTACGGATCCGATCCGTCCGTCATCGGCGCACCGTACGACATCAACGGTCGGGCGTTTTCGATCATCGGCGTGGCGCCGCCCGGCTTTTTCGGAGCGAAGGTCGCCGCCTCGGCCATGCCTGACATGTGGCTGCCGCTGACAACGGAACCTCTCATCGCCGGCGCGTCGTCTCGCCTCGAGAATCCTGGTCTGGCCTGGCTCGATTTGATCGGACGGGTGCGGCCGGGGACGAACTCCCGGACGCTGGAGGCACAACTGCAGGGCGAGCTGCGCCAGTGGCTAACGAGCCACCGCGTTGACATGAGCGCGCATGACCGCGCGCGGTTGAACGACCAGACATTGCATCTCACGCCCGGTGGCGCCGGCGTGTCGCTGATGCGCGAGCAATACCAGGATGGACTGCGGCTGCTGCTGCTCGCCGCCGTTTGCGTCCTGCTGCTCGCCTGCGCCAACATTGCGAACCTCCTCCTCGCGCGGAATCTGAGGAACGCACGCCAGACGGCGATGCGCGCGGCGATGGGCGCCTCGCCCGCACGGCTCGTGCGCGAGGCGCTGATCGACAGCGCGGTGCTCGCCAGCATCGGCGGCGCCGCCGGCATTGCGGTGGCCTGGGCCGGCGCGCGACTGATCGTGCATCTGGCGTTCCAGGACAACTGGGTCCCGGTGAGCGCCGCCCCCTCGATACCGGTGTTGCTCTTCGCGGTGGCCGTGTCGCTGCTGACGGCGCTGCTCTTCGGCATCGTGCCGGCGTGGATCACATCGCGCGCCGACCCAATGGACGCCATGCGCGGATCGACCCGTACGGCTTCAGAGACGACGGGCGCGCAGAAGACGCTCGCCATCGCGCAAGCGGCCGCCTCGATCGTGCTGCTGAGCGCGGCCGCGATGCTGGGCGAGAGCCTGTACAATCTCGAACATCAGAACCTTGGCTTCGCGACCGACGGCCGCTACCTGGTGTCGATCGACTCGAAGCAGTCCAACCAGCCGCAGGAACGATTGCTCCCCCTCTTCCGCGAGATCGACGACCGTCTCCGCGCTCTGCCCGGCGTGCGCACCGCGAGCGCGGCGCTCTACGCGCCGATGAGCGGCAGTTACTGGTCGCACGACGTGCGCATGGCGGGGCAGCCCGAGCCGGGCCCGCGAGACGATATCTCCTCCGCGTGGACGCGCGTGATGCCGAGCTTCTTCGAAACCATCGGAGACCCGATCGTCATGGGACGGCCGATCGTCGACGCCGACAACGCGACCACGCGCCGCGTGGCCGTGATCAACGAAGCGTTCGCCAGGAAGTTCTTTCCAAACGAGAATCCGATCGGCAAGCACTTCGGCCCTGCGGCGGGGAAGAACGCCGGGTTGTACGAGATCGTCGGCATCGCGGCCGACGTCCGCTACTTTCCCTCGACGCTGCACGCGGTGCCAGCGATGTACTTCGTGCCGGAAGCGCAGGGCGCGACGTTCCCGGATCCAGAGCTCGAGAGCCGCGAGCTCTGGTCGCACTACCCGTACAATATCGTGATCTGGGCGCCCGGCAATCCGCCGGGACTTGCGGCCGCAGTGCACGACCAACTGGCGGCGGTCGCTCCGGACGTCGTGATGGGCCGCGTCCAACCATATGGCGACGTCGTTCGCCGCCGATTCGCGCAGCAAGACATGATCGCGAGCCTGACGTGGCTGTTCGGCGCGATCGGGCTCCTGCTCGCGGCCGTGGGGCTCTACGGCATCACGGCGTACACCGTCGAGCGGCGGACGGCCGAGATTGGCGTGCGTATGGCGCTCGGCGCGGACCGCGCGTCGGTCGTCGCGATGGTGCTGCGCGGAGCGTTCGTGCAGCTCAGCGTCGGATTGGCACTCGGCATTCCCGCGGCGATCGTCTCGGGCGCGTTGATCGCGAACCGGTTGGTCGACGTGCGGCCGTGGGACCCGGCGCTGCTGGTACGCGCCGCGCTGTTACTCGTCGCGGCGACCCTCGTCGCGGCGTTTATCCCGGCACGGCGCGCGGCGGGCCTGGATCCGATCCGGGCGTTACGCATCGAATAGAGTCACGAGAAACAGCAGTTGCCGTTCGGGGCAGACGCGGTGACTCGAACATCACGATGCTGGCTCACCTGCTGCCATGCATCACGCGTCAGCGGCCAGGGATTGACACAAGACCGAGGGCTAGGCGCTGAGCGCTCGGGCTGCGGGACGATCGGCTGTCGTGGGCAGGCGCAGGGCGCTCGCGGGCAAGGTAACCACTCCCACGGTGTTGCCGGTCATGTCGAAGAACTCGACCGAGTAGCCGTCCTCGCTTGCCCCAGCGACGGCATGGCGCTCTACGACCGTGCCAACGTCGCCGGCGCGCAAGCCGCTCTCAGGGACATCGCGAGTCAAGATCACGTCGCCGTACATTTCGAACGCCACGTTCTACCTCGGGTACATGGTAATAAATCGCGGCACATCGGTGCCAGTGTCAATCTGCCAGACGGAACAAAACTGGACACGGCTGCCGTTGGGCGCCTTGATCGGTCCCACTATTTCATACACGACGCCGTACGCGTTCTCATGGGTGCGTGTGACCTCGAGCGAAAGGTGCTGAGCCCGCAGATCCGACTCGAGGACGTGTGCAGCGTCGGATCGATATCCCAGACTGAGCAACAACCTCGCCTTTGCGGCACCCCGCTTGTGCGACATGTTCAGCAGATACGCCGTGAGCTTATCGGCTGCAATGATCGCGCGATTGGCATTTGGAACCGTCATCTCTGCTCTCTCGCGAGGGTATCAGTCGGAATTGCCATTGAAGCCTGAACGCAATGTGGGTACAAGGTCAAGAAGCACAGGTCTACTGGTCGCTGGCGCAGGCGCCGTGGCTCTCGACGTTCCTGGTCGCCCGCACGTCAGGCGACGTGGACCTGCGCTCCACGCTCCGGCCCGTCGTCGCGTCGGTCGATCCCACCGTGGCGGTGACCGCGGTGACGCCGCTCCCGACGATCCTCTCAACGGCCACGGCCCCGGCTCGGGTGCGGACGGGGCTGGTCGCGGCATTCGCCGGGCTCGGGCTGCTCATCGCCGCCACGGGCCTCTACGGCATCGTCGCGTACTCGGTGTCGCGCCGGACGGCGGAGCTCGGCGTGCGCGTGGCCCTGGGCGCGACCTGCCGCGACATCGTCGGCCTGGTGCTCGGTGAGAGCCTGTCGCTGGCGGCTTGGGGCATCGCCGTGGGCGCTGCCGCGGCGTGGGCGGGCAGCCGCCTGCTCGGCGCGCTGCTGTTCGGCATCGCCCCCGACGACCCGCCGACGTACGTCGCCTCGGCGGCCGTCCTGCTGCTGGCGACGATGGCGGCGAGCTACGCGCCGGCACGGCGGGCGGCCCGCCTCGATCCGGCGGTCACCCTCCGAGCCGAGTAGCAGGCCGCCAGGCCGACTCCCGCTATCGGCCCGTCGTGCCGGCCAGGACGACATGCCGCTCGACCGACGCGATCGGCGCCGTGCCATCGAGGAGGGTCGCCACGACGTCGTAGAGCCCCGGACCCGTGTGCGCCAGCGGAAGCACGGCCTGCACGACCGTCGTCGGCTCTCCCTGCACCAGCCTGACCGGCGCGCGCGTCGCGCTCCGGCTCGCTCCGTCGCGCCCGCGCAGGGTGAATTCGACGCTCACCGGGCCGCTCGGCGCCGCGCCGGTCCGATACACCTCCAGAAAGGCCGCGAGTTGTTCAGCGCCGGGGTCGATGGTGATGCGGGGCTGGAAGTGGCCATCGACCACCCGCCCGACGAAGAGATCGCTGACGTGCAGGTCGCCCGCGCGAAACAAGCCGACCTCCAGCGAATGCTCGACGCTGGCCCGGCGGCCTGCCGTATCCAGTGTCGCCAGCCGCAGCGAGTAGCTGCCCGGTGCGAGCTGCGTCGCGGCGAAGAGGACCTGGCGGCTGGCCTCAGGGTCCCCTGCCTTTGTCAGGTTGTACGCCCCACCGGCAACGCGATCGCCGCCGCGGATCTCGAATCCCCACGTTAGCTTGCCTGCGTCCCGACCCGACTCCTGGAGCTCGGCGACGATCACGGTCTTCAGGGTTCCGGGTTCGGCGCCGGCCGTGCAGTAGGAGCTCACCCTCAGCGGCACGTCGGTGGCGACACGCGGCTGCCGCAGCAGGTCAATGATGCGGGTCTTCAAGGCACCCGCCGTTTGCGCGCGCGTCGACGCGCCAGACGAGGGCGGAATCAGGATCTTGGGACTGCGAATCGTCAGACCCGGTCGACTGACGTGCACCGTGACTTCGAGCGGCTCGTTACCGGGAAGTTCCGGCGGGGGCTCCACACCAAGCACGTAGCTGCCGCTGGTCTCGCGGCCAATCAGCTGCATCATGCCGACCCCGCGCGCGACCGCGTTCAGGACGACGCCGCCGGTCGTCGCCGCGAGGGTGTCGAGCCCCTCGGTCGGCGCGAGCGGCTCGGTAATCTGCGACACGTTGCCTGTTGCCGATGCCGCGAACACGTGCGGCTTGAGCACGTAGATGGTGAGCCGTGCCCTTGCGGCCGTGCGGGCGAACGCCCGGTAGTCGTCGAGCTGCACGCCAGGTGGCACCTTCGACGAGACCAGCAACAGCGTCTTGGGGCCGTCAACCTCGGCGAGTCCGCGCGCCAGGTTCTCGAGGGCGTGAATCAGATCCGTGGCGTGCAGCGTCGGCAGCTGCGACTCGCCGAACCCCGTGCTGCGTTCGTCCGAGGCGAGCGGCGTTCGCCGGCGCTGGCGGGGATCGGCCACTTCGCCCCGGTCCACGAACACGCTGCCCCCGCTCAGCATCTGCCCACCGCCCTCCAAGCCGGCGCCAGCGAGAGTCCGGCCGTTGTCCACCGCCGTGCGTGACGATACGCGGAGCAGCACGTTACGAAGATCCCCGGCGTCGTTCGTGAAGTCCTGCCAGATGCCTGGCGGCGGCAACGCCACGATCGCCGTCCGGTCGCTGGGCCCGAGCGCTTTCACGTACTCGGCCAGCGTCTCCATGAGTGGCCGGCTGTTCTGCGGAAGGCTGTCCTCGTCGATGGCGATCACCGTCAGGCGGCCGGGCCTCAGAGAGATGTTGGTGGACAGATCGGGGGACGGGTCTTCCGTTGATGCCCGCGCGCCAGCCGTGAAGTCAAGGAACTGCAGGGTACGGACCGGGCAGGGCTGGCCGTTGACGAGAACCTCGAAGTCGTCTGCCAGAAGGCCCGCTACGGGCGTCCCGTCGCCGGCAACGACGCGTACGTCGAGTCGAAGCAGGTTGATGCCGCTCGAGAACGTGGGCTGCTGGCGAGCGCTGGCGCCTGCGGCCGTGACGAAGGTGAGGAGGACGGACGCGATCGTCGCAAGCTGTGCCATGGAGCTTCACCGCGCCGACGCTGGCGCGGCTACGCTACCACAGCACGGATCCCAGCGACAGGGACCAGGCGACAGGAACCCGGCGGCCGGAGAACCGCCGCATCCTCCGTTGGCCTACTGCTTCGTCGCGGTGAACGTGCCGTCGACGCCGGCTACCGCGATCGAGCCCTTGATCGTGCCGTCCTCCTCGAGCGTGCCGGTGAAGACCAGATGGTACGTCGTGCCCTCATGGTCGGTGTCGTACTCGAAGGTGACCGCCTTGTCCTTCACGGTCCCGGTGATGGGCACGTCCTTGCCTTCGAGCACGGCCGTGCCGGACAGCGCCTCGCCGTCCTGCGTCCACACGGTCGTGAACTTGACGGGGTTGCCGACGACGTCGCCGTCGATGTTCCAGGTGCCAGCCACATCGGCGGCAGAGGCAGTGACGGCGGTCAGGGCAACGGCGGCGAGCGCGAGCGCGAGTCTCTTCATGATGTCCTCTCGGCGAGAATGGGCCGGCGCTGTCCGGGCGCCGGCGGATTGAGAGTATACGCTCAGGCGGCAAGCTCCGCGCCGGCACGGCGAGCCGGGCGCGCCAGGCCTTACGGACGAGTGGAGAGCGGCTCCCCGGCATCGCCGGACCAGTTGAGAATCACATCGAGCTGACGCGGTACCGATCCCGGATCACGCCGGATCATGAGGAACCGCTTGCCGTCAGGCGAGACGCTGTAGCTGTGGAACCGGTGGTTGAAGAGAAAGCTCGATCGCTCGAACAGTCGGCGCGGAGCGCCGAACGAGCCGTCCGGGCGCATGGTCACGGCCACCAGCGCGCTCCCGGTCACGTAGAACAGCTCTCTGCCGTCCGGCGACCACACGGGCAGCATGCCGCCGCCTGTCGAGACCGCGACCCTGTGCGCTCCCCCCGGATACAACTGCACGTAGACCTCGGTCTGCCCCGACTCGTCGGACGAGTACGCGAGAAAGCGCGGCCCGTCGCCGGGGCCCGGCGAGAACTGGCCGGCCGTCTCGTTGAAGGGAGTGACCCGCAATGGCGAGGTCTTTCCGCCCGGCGACAGGATCCAGAGGTCCCGGCCGGTGGCTGGGATCGATTTCCGTATAGAGGAGCGTCCCGTCGGACAGCATCGAGAGCGGGAACTGGTCGTGCGGCTGTTTGAGCCGCGGTTCCGCCGGCCGCGATGCGTCGGCGGGCTGCGCGTAGATGTCCCAGTCGCCTCCGCGATTCGACGCGAAGACGATCTCGGTGCCGTCGTGGCTCCACAAGGGCAGGAGATTGCTGCCGTTGCCCGACGTCAGTGGCGTGCGGGTGCCGCGTTCCACGTCGTGCACCCACAGGTCGGCGCCGTGCCTGACGACCGCCTTGCGTCCGTCGGGTGACAGGCTGGCCTCCCGATACACGTCCTGACCGATGCCAAGCGATTCGGTCTTCCCCTCCCGATCGACCCACACCAGCGACGTCCTGGACGGATTACCGGTCGCATACACGGCCGTCCCGGTGTTCGAGACGGCCAGCCAGCCACGGCTCTCCGTTTCCACCTCGTAGTACACGTTGGCAAGGACCGACGTGTCGGCGCTGGTCGGTGCGGGATGGGCGACGTCGAATGGCGCGGCCCTGATGCCCGCACCGCGATCGATGATCAGAAGGCGCCCCGACGACCCGCCGGTCGCCTGGAACGTCGCGACGGGGAATCCCACCACCGGGACGACCGTTTGCCATTGCCCTGAATCGAGCGAGAGCACGGCGCCGCCTTGATGCTGTCCCCAGATCGTGAACAGAACGCTGCGGCCTCCGGGAAGCGCCTGCGGGAACACGTGCGCGTATCCGCGGGCCGCGCCGTCGGGCTTCGTCAGGGATTCGGGCGAGCCGCCGCCTGCGGGAATCCGCAGGAGTCCCGAGCCGAGCGACGTCGTGTAGATGAGGGTGTTGTCGTCGTTCCACGTCCCGCCGAACGGGTAGGTGGCCTCGGCCAGCCGGACCGGAGCCCCTCCGCGGACTTCGACCTTCTGAAGCTGTCCCTGCGCGAAGAACGCGATCCACCGGCCATCGGGCGAGAAGAACGGCTGCCGCGCTCCGCTCGACCCGGCGACCGCGCGGGCCTCGAAGGCATTCAGATCGCGCAGGTAGAGCTGCGCGTCATCGGTTCCCTGCTGCGTCACGTAGGCGATCGTCCGGCCGTCGCGCGTGATGGCCGGCGACGAGGTGATTTCCTGATCCGCCGGCAGCGGAATCGTGAACCGGACGCTGGGCTGCTGCACGCCCGGAGGCTGCCTCCACAGGGCAGATGCCGCAAGCGCCAGCGACGCGATCGCGGTCGCGGCGAGTGCCCACAGCAGCGGGCGCGGGGTCCGGCGGTCGGGAACCGGCGCGGGGTCAGCCGGGCCGTCCAGGGCCAGGCGCACGTCGCCCATGTCCCGGATCCGCTGGCGCGGGTCCTTGACCAGGCAGCCGCGCAACAGGTGCCGGACGGAGGCGGGCGTGGCCGGCGGCAGGGCCTCCCACGCCGGTTCCTTCATCATGACCGCGGCGAGCGTCATGGAGAGGTCGTCCCCCGGAAACGCGCGCCGGGCCGTCAGCATCTCGAACAGCACCGCCCCGAACGCCCAGATGTCGGCGCGCCTGTCGACGGCGCGTCCGCGCGCCTGCTCCGGCGCCATGTAGGCCGCCGTACCCAGGATCATCCCCAGCGCGGTCATCGCGGGGGTCGTCAAGGTCGGCGAGTTCATCATGTCGGCCGTTGCGCCGGCCGCCGCGGGCGCCAGGGCCTTGGCGAGACCGAAGTCGAGCACCTTGACCGTCCCGTCGGCGCGCAGCTTGATGTTCGCGGGCTTCAGGTCGCGATGGATGATGCCCTGCTCGTGCGCGGCTTCGAGCGCGTCGGCGAGTTGTTTCGCGATAGGCAGGACCTCGGCGACCGGGATCGCCCCCCGGGCGATGCGTTCGGAGAGGTCGTCGCCCTCGACCAGCTCCATCACCAGTGCGGTGAGGTGCGCGGTCTTCTCGAGGCCGTAAATGGCGGCGATATTCGGATGGTTCAGCGCGGCGAGGACTTCGGCCTCGCGCTGAAATCGCGCGAGGCGATCCGCGTCCCCCGCCACCGCGGCGGGGAGCACCTTGACGGCCACGGCCCGTTTCAGATGGGTATCGGTCGCCCGATACACCTCGCCCATTCCCCCGGCGCCGATCTGGGCCGTGACTTCGTAGGAGCCGAGGCGGGTGCCTGGAGTCAGGGGCACGTGGCCCGGTGAGTATACCGGCGTGATGCCACGGACCCTAGCGGTCCACCTGCGCCATCATTCTCGCGCTGTAGCGCGGACCCGCCACCTTCTCCGGCGTGAGCGCCGCGTCGAGCTCGGCCATCTCCGACGTCTCGAGCGACACGTCCGCCGCCGCGACGTTCTCCTCGAGATACCTCCGGCGCTTCGTGCCCGGGATCGGGACGATGTCGCCGCCCTTGGAGAGGAGCCAGGCGAGCGCCACCTGGCCGGGCATGATGCCCTTGCGCGTCGCGAGCTCCCGCACCGCGGCCGCCGCCTGCACGTTGGCGTCGAAGTTCTCTCCCTGATACCGCGGATCGTTCCGGCGGTAGTCGCCTTCCGGGTACTCTTCGGCGCGCCGCACGGCGCCGGTCAGGAACCCGCGGCCGAGCGGCGAGAACGCGACCAGCCCGATGCCGAGCTCGCGCAGCAGCGGGATGATGCGCGGCTCGAGGTTGCGCTCCCACAGCGAGTACTCGCTCTGGAGCGCCGAGATCGGGTGCACACGGTGCGCGCGGCGGATGGTGTGCTCACCGGCCTCGGACAGGCCCAGAAACCGCACCTTGCCCTCACGTACGAGCTCCGCCATCGTCCCGACCACGTCCTCGATGGGGACCGCCGGATCCACGCGGTGCTGGTAGAGCAGGTCGATGTGATCGGTGCCGAGCCGGCCGAGCGAGCCCTCGACGGTCGCACGGATGTGCGCGGGCCGGCTGTCCAGGCCCGCCATGACGCCGTTCTCGATCCGGAAGCCGAACTTCGTCGCGACGATCGCGCGGTCGCGCCTGTCCCGCAGGGCGCGGCCCAGCAGCTCCTCGTTCGAGAACGGTCCGTACACCTCGGCGGTGTCGAGGAAGTTCACGCCGAGCTCGAGCGCCCGGTGAATCGTGGCAATCGACTCGCGCTCGTCGCGCTCCTCGGCCGTGCCGTACGACTGGCTCATGCCCATCAGGCCGAGCCCGATGGCGCCGACCTCCAGGCCGCTCGTTCCAAGCTGGCGTTCTTCCATGGCGGGCTCCTCCCCGAATATCGAAGTGTAGCGCGGGGCGCGATTCGGTATGATGCGCGTGCTGAGCTTCCACGCGGGCACAGGATCGCCATCATGGACCACACACACACCACCACGCGCCGACATTTCCTCGCCACCACCGCCTCTGCCGCCGCCGCGCTCACCATCGTCCCGCGCCACGTCCTGGGCGGACCGCACTTCGTCGCCCCGAGCGACAAGGTGAACGTGGCCATCATCGGGGCCGGGGGGCAGGGCCTGCACAACGCGCGCGCGCTCTTCCAGGAGGACGACTGCCAGGTCATCGCCCTGGCCGACCCCGCTGAGGAATGGGACCTGTCGAAGTGGTACTACGGCGGCAAGTCGGGCCGTGGCCCGGGCAAGGCGCTCGTCGAGGAGCACTACGCGACGAAGACGCCCAACCACTCCTGCGCCGTGTACGAGGACTTCCGGGTCATGCTCGAGAAGGAGCCGGCGATCGACGCCGTCCTCATCGCCACGCCCGATCACCTGCACGCCTACGTGACGATCACCGCGATGAAGGCCGGCAAGCACGTCTACTGCGAGAAGCCGCTCACGCACAACATCCGCGAGGCACGGCTCGTCGCGCGCGTCGCGAAGGAGACGGGCGTCGCCACGCAGATGGGCAACCAGGGGCGCTCGGGCGAAGGGCATCGCGAGACCGTGGAGTGGCTGCAGGACGGCGCCATCGGCGCTGTGCGCGAGGTGCACGCCTGGTCCGGCGGTCCCGGTCCCTCGGGCCAGCCATTCAGCCCGCGCGGGCCCGAGACCAAGCCGGCGGGCCTGAACTGGGACCTGTGGCTCGGCCCGCGCGCCGAGCGGCCCTGGGACGGCGTGCTTGCGCCGGCCAGCTGGCGTTACGTCTGGGACTTCGGCAACGGCACCATGCCCGACATGGGCATCCACCACATCGACCCGGCGTTCAACGCGCTGGGTCTGGACGCGCCCGAGACCGTGGAGGCGAGCGCGCAGTTCCTCGATCCCGACTCGGTCAGGACCGCCGCGTACGTGACCTACCGGTTCGGCGCGAAGGGCGACCGGGGCCCGCTCACCTTTCACTGGTACGACAACGGCCTCATGCCGCCCGCGCCCCTCGGCGTCGATCCGGACGACCCGCGGCAACGGCTCGGGGACGACGGGAACGGGCTCCTGCTCGTGGGCGAGAAGGGGTACCTCACCTGCCCAGGCTGGTCGGGCATGCCGCGCCTGCTGCCGCTCGAGCTGCACCGCAGCTACACGCGGCCGCCCAAGACGATCCCGCGCGTGGCGGGGCATCACGCCGACTGGCTGCAGGCCTGCAAGGGCGGCACGCCCGCGTGCAGCAACTTCGAATACGGCGCGCGCCTCACCGAGTGCATGCTGCTCGGCAGCCTCGCCCTGCGGACGCGGAAGGTGCTGACGTGGGACGCGGAGGCCATGCGCACGACCAACAACTCGCAGACCGAACCCTGGCTCGAGGGGACGTACCGCAAGGGATGGGAGCTGCCGGTCTAGCCCCCGCGCGCGCGACGCACGTGGCGCAACGCACGTGGCGCAACGCATGCGGCGCAACGCATGTAGTAGCGCAACGCCTGTAGCGCAGACCTTCAGGTCTGCCCGCGCGACCGGCAGTGGCGTTCGTGGGCAGGCCTGAAGGCCTGCGCTACATCAGGACGCGCAACTGCATCAGAACGCGCAACGCCTGTGGCGGAACTAGCCCCCGCGCGCGACGCCTGTAGCGCAACGCCTGTAGCGCAGACCTTCAGGTCTGCCCGCGCACCCTGGGGCAGTGGAGTCCCTGGCCATGGCAGTTCGAACCACCGGCGTGATTGGGGCCCGTCCGTGTGCCGTGTGGCTGATCGTGGCGTCCGCCAGCCTCGCTCCTGCGGTTGCGGGAGCGCCAGACGCCCGGGACACCAATCAGGCCGTCGACGCATACGTCCGACGCGAGATGGAGGCGTACGGGATCTCGATGCACCCGTACGATGGTACCTGCCATGGTTCCGCACGGCTGACGTCGAGGCGTCCTCACGGATCACCGTCCGCCAGCTCCTCCTCCACACCAGCGGCCTTTCCGAGCTCGACGGAGTGAAGCCATCTTCGGGGCGCAGCCGCCCGGACAACCCACCGGAGCCAAATCGTGAGATCCTCGGACGCATGGCCCGACCGCGACCCTCCCGACGCGCGTTCCTGAAGACCTCGACCGCCCTCGCCGCGCTCGCTCCGGTCGCGGCCAGCCGCTCCCGGGCCCAGCCGCCCGCGGCCGGCGGGCCGCTCGTGGCCTACGTCGGCACGTTCAGCGCTCCCCTGCACGACATGCCGCCGACGCAGGTGGATTTGCCGCCGGGCAACGGGCGCGGCATCCACCGCTTCCGGGTGAACCGCACGACTGGCGCCCTGACGCCGCTCAGCCCGTTCGCGCTCGGCACGAGCCCGAGCTGCCTGGCCGTCAGCGCCTCGGGCACGCATCTCTACTCGGCCAACGAGACCGACAGCGCCGGCGACGACAAGCAGGGCACCGTCAGCGCGTTCGCAATCCACGGGCCCGACGGCGACCTGGAGCCGCTGAACACGGTGCCTTCGGGCGGCGCGGGTCCGACGTACATCAGCCTCCACCCAGGCGGACGCCACCTGTTCGTCGCCAACTACCACGGCGGCTCGGTGGCGGTGCTGCCGGTCGGCGAGGACGGGCGGCTCGGCAACGCCTCGGACGTCAAGTCGGACGAGGGCACCGTCGGGCCGACGCGCGCCACGCACGCGCCGCCCGGCAGCTTTGCCGTCAGCGGCCACGACCGCACGCACGCGCACATGATCCAGGCCGATCCGGCGGGGCGTTTCGTCCTGCACGCCGACCTCGGTCTCGATCGGATCTACGTATGGACGTTCGACGCCGCACGGGGCGTCCTGACACCCGCCGATCCGCCGTGGGTATCGTTGCCGCCGGGAGACGGCCCGCGCCACTTCCATTTCCACCCCAACGGCCGCTGGCTCTACTCGATCCAGGAAGAGGGCTCGACGGTGGTGCTGTTCGACTACGACGCCACGTCCGGACGCCTGAGCCCACGGCAGACACTCTCGACGCTGCCGTCGGGCTTTGCCGGCACCAACTTCTGCTCGGAGATCCTGGTGTCCGCCGACGGACGCTTCGTCTACGCAGGCAACCGCCTGCACGACAGCGTCGCGATCCTGTCGGTCGGCGACGACGGGCGCCTGACGTTCACCGGAGAGGAGTGGACGCGCGGCGACTACCCGCGCAGCTTCGCCTTCGACCCCGGGGGCGCGTTTCTCTACTGCTGCAACCAGCGCGGCGACGCGGTCACCGTCTTCCGTGTGGACCGCGCGACGGGCGCACTGGCGTTCACCGGCAGCTACGTGCCGGTCGGCAACCCGTCGCAGATCGTGCTCGTGGAGCCGAGCGCGTAGCGCGGGTCGTCAGGAGTGTGCGCGGGACGGCAGGAGCAGATCCGCGAAGACGAACCCCTCCCGCTCGACCACCTCGCCGAGCGCGACCTCGATCGGGTGCCGGAACATGGGCCCGGCGCAGGCGAACGTGTGGAACTCGCCGTTCTCGCCGCACGGATCGGAGGCCGGCGGCAGATCGGCGAGCAGCGCGTGGTCGAACCGGCGCCCCGCGAACGACCGATCGAGCTGCCGGGGATCCACCGAGGTCAGCCACGCCGACAGCCCCGCGTCGAGCATCTCCCGCGCCAGCTCGGCGGTCGTCTTCGTCTTCCAGATCGGGAACAGCGGGGTCAGCCCGGTGCCCGCAAGGCGCGACTCGCGGTACTGCCGCACGTCCTCGAGGAACAGATCCCCGAAGGCGACGTGCGTGAACCCGGCGCCCACGAACCCGTCCACGGCTTCCCGCATGCACCGCTCGTAGTCTTCGTTCGAGCACGGCCATGGCAGCGGGATGACGGTCAGCGGCAGGCCCGCCGCCACGGCCTGGGCCTCGAGCAGCTGGCGGCGGACCGAGTGCATGGCCACCCGATCGAACGCGCCGTTGGTCGTCGTCAGGAGCCCGGCGACCGCGCCCGGATGCTGGCGCTGCAGGACCCGGAGCGTCCACGCGGAGTCCTTGCCGCTGGACCACGAGAGCAGAATCTTCATGGGCACCTGCTCACCATATCCCAGCTTCGTGCGTCGGTGTGATCCGCTGCGGGCGGGTTGCCGGTGTTACAGTGAGCCCGCAACGGAAGGAGCCCCTCATGTCAGTGCCACCACGCGATCCTGATACGCCGCCCGGCGCCGGTGTCTCGCGCCGGCGCTTCCTGGCGAGCGCCGGAACGGCCGCCGTCGCCTCGATCGTCAAGCCCGGGCTGGTGCGGGCCAGCGCGGCGAACTCGGCGCTGGACCTGGGCGTCATCGGCTGCGGGGGACGCGGTACCTGGATCGCGGACCTGTTCCGGAAGCACGGCGGCTACAACGTCGTCGCGGCCGCCGATTACTTCCAGGACCGCGTGGACGCCTTCGGGGAGAAGTTGGGCGTCCCCTCGTCACGCCGCTTCACGGGCCTCTCGGCCTACCGGCGCCTCCTGGAGCAGAAGCTCGACGCGGTCGCCATCATCAGCCCGCCGTTCTTCCACCCGCAGCAGGCGGCCGACGCCGTCTCCGCCGGCAGGCACGTCTACCTGGCCAAACCGGTCGCCGTGGACGTACCGGGCTGCGCGAGCATCCGCGAAAGCGCCAGGCGCGCAACGGGGAAGCGCCAGTGCTTCCTGGTCGATTTCCAGACACGGGCCAACGAGTATTTCATCGAGGCGCTCCGGCGCGTGCACAGCGGCGCGCTGGGCCGCTTCGCGTTCGGCGAGGCCACGTATCACGCCGAGGACCCGTTCCTCGACAAGCACGATCTCGCGCGGTCCGGGGATCCGGAGGGACGGCTGCGCGCGTGGGGGCTGTTCCGCGACCTGTCGGGCGACATCATCACCGAGCAGAACATCCACACGCTCGACGTCGCCAGCTGGATCATGGGCGGCCCACCCGTCTCCGCCTACGGCACGGGCGGCCGCAAGGTGCGCGACGTCGGCACCTGCTTTGACACGTTCAGCCTCGTCTTCACGTATCCGGACGATGTCGGCGTGACGTTCAGCTCACGGCAGTTCAATGGCCAGGGCACACGGCCCGAAGGCATCAGGAACCGCATGTTCGGATCGGAGGGCGTCCTCGAAACCGAATACGGCGGACAGGTGCTCGTGCGGGGGGCACATTTCTACCGCGGCGGCGAGACGCCCACGATCTACGAGCAGGGCGCCGTCTCGAACATCGCGACGTTCCATGACGCGATCCTGCAGGGCCGTTTCGAGAACGCCACGGCGGAGCCGAGCGTGCAGAGCACGCTGCTGACCATTCTCGGCCGGACGGCGGCGTACGAGCACCGCGTGGTGACGTGGGACGAGATCGAGAAGAGCGACGAGCGATTCGAGCCCGACCTGAAGGGCCTGACGGACTGACCGCCGTTACTCGTCAAGTTCCAACTCCCAATTTCCAATTCCCAAGCGCCCCGAGCGAAATCGTTCAGCAATCCGTCCCTTGGGCGTTGGGCGTTGGGAGTTGGGAGGTTGGGGCTTGAGAGTGCGTGCCCGCCGCGCGCCCGAGCGCCGCGAGCATGGCCTCGACGCTCGTGAACTTCAGCCGCGGCCGGCCGCAGCCCTTCCCGTTGCTCAGCTCGAGCGCGTCGAGGGCTCGCCAGTCGGCGTACGACACGTGGTGCGGCTGCCGGGTGCGGACCAGCGCCTCGATCGCGGCCGGATCGGGCGCGGAGGGCTGCGCGATGGCGCCGGCCGCCGCGTCCTGGATCATCGCGGTCACGGTCTCCACCGCGTCGGGCTTGTTCGTGCCGATGACGCCGCTCGGCCCGCGCTTGATCCACCCCGTCGCGTACAGACCCACGATCGGCGCGCCGGTCGCCGGATCGGTCACCCGGCCCTTCTCGTTCGGGATCACCCCCCACCGCTCGTGGAACGGCACGCCGGGCAGCGGCACGCCCCGGTAGCCCACCGATCGGAACACCAGGCCCAGCTCGAGATCCTCGAACGCGCCGGTCGGCCTGGCCGCGAGCCTGCCCCGCTCGTCGGCGACGAGGACGTTGCGCACGAGGCGCATCCCGATGACGCGCCCGTCGGCGTCTCCGACGATCTCCACGGGCGAGACCAGGAAGCGGACGTGCAGCCGCCGGCGCCGGCCCTCCGGCTTGCGCAGCGCGTACCCCTGCAGGATCTCGACCTTGCGCACCAGCATCCGGTCTCCGCTGGCGTCCACCTCGGCCTGGCTCAGGGGATCCAGCGCGACCTCGTCTGGCCGGACGATCACGTCGGCATCCGCCATCTCGCCGATCTCCTTGATCTCCGGGTTGGTGAAGGCCGCCTGCGCGGGTCCGCGCCGCCCGAGCAGGAAGACCTCGCGCACGCGGCTCCGACGCAGCGCGTCGAGGGCGTAGTCGGCGATGTCGGTGGCCTCCAGCTCCTCGGGCGTGCGCACCAGCATGCGCGCCACGTCGATCGCGACGTTGCCCACGCCGACTACCGCGGCGCGCTCCACCGACAGGTCGAACGGGTGGTCGCGGTAGTCGGGATGGCCGTTGTACCAGGCGACGAACTCGGTGGCCGGATGACTGCCGGCCAGATCCTCGCCCGGGATGCCCATCCGCCGATCCGTCTGGGCGCCGGTGGCGAGCACGATCTGGTGGTAGTGCTGCTGGAGGTCCGCCAGCGTGACGTGCAGGCCCAGTTCCACGTTGCCGAAGAACCGGAACCGGGGGTGGCCGGCAATCGCGTCGTACGCGCGGGTCACCGTCTTGATCTTCGCGTGGTCCGGCGCCACGCCGTAGCGGACCAGGCCGTGCGGCGCGGGCAGCCGGTCGAACATGTCCACGTCGATGGCGAGGTCGGCCTGCTTGAACAGGTGTTCAACCGCGTAGAACGCGGCCGGGCCCGCGCCAATGACCGCGACGCGCAGGGGCTCTGAGGTTCCAATCGGCGGCATCCGCTCTCTCCGGTCCGGGGCGCGAGGGCCCCCTTCATGCTACGTGATCGCCGCGCGCCGCGCCGCCCGCCCTCCGTCTGATATACGATCCGGCGATCCGAGGGAGCCTGCATGGCCATGACCGCGCCCGATCTCGTCGACCGGCTCACCGCGCTGAAGACCATCGGCGGCATGCCCCGCGAGGAGCTCGCGTGGATGGCCGCCCACGGGTCGGTCCGGCAGTACGATGCCGGCGCCGTGCTCAGCTCGAAGCACGCGCGCGTGGAGGGGCTGTACGTGCTGCTCTCGGGTCGCATTGCCATCTTCGTGGATCGCGGCGCGGGCCCGAACAAGGTCATGGAGTGGCGCGAGGGCGACGTGACGGGGCTGCTCCCATACTCCCGCATGGTGAGCCCCCCGGGCGACACGGTGGCGCAGGAGGCGACGGCCGTCCTCGCCATCCCGAGCAACTGCCTGCGCGAGATGACCCGCGAGTGCCACGAGATCACGTCGATGCTGGTGCACACGATGATCGATCGTGCGCGCGCCTTCACGTCGAGCGACCTGCACACCGAGAAGATGGTCTCGCTCGGGAAACTCGCGGCGGGGCTCGCGCACGAGCTGAACAACCCGGCGGCGGCCATCGAACGCAGCGCCGCCCTGCTGGAGAACCGGCTGGACGATGCCGAGCAGGCCACGCGCGCCCTGGGCGCCGCGCGGCTCAGCGACGACCAGCTCGCCGCCGTGGACGCGGTCCGCGCCTCCTGCGCCCTCGCGCGCGAGGAGGGCGTCCGCTCCTCCATCCAGCAGGCCGAGCGCGAAGAGGCGATTGCCGACTGGCTGACCGATCGCGGCCTCGATCCCGCACCGGCCGAGGCGCTGGCCGACACTGGCGTGACCTTCGACGCGCTGGATCTGATTGCCGGTGCGGTAGACGGCGCGGCACTGAACGCGGTGATGCGCTGGATCGCGGCCGGCTGCTCGGTGCGCAGCCTCGCCTCGGAGATCCAGGAAGCCGCCACGCGCATCGCGGGCCTCGTCATGGCGATCAAGGGGTTCACCCACATGGACCAGGCCGCGGTCGCCGAGCCGGTGGACCTGCGGCAGGGGCTCGCCAACACGGCCGCCGTCCTGAAAGCGAAGGCCCGGAAGAGGGACGCGTCCGTCGATATCCGGATCGAGCCCGGGCTTCCCCAGGTCCGCGGCTTCGCCGGCGAACTGAACCAGATCTGGGCCAACCTGATCGACAACGCGCTGGACGCGGTCCCCGACGGCGGGCGCGTCGAGGTGGTGGCGACTCCCGATCAGCGGCACGTCGTCGTGTGCATCTCGGACAACGGCAGCGGCATCCCGCCAGAGATCCTCGACCGCATCTTCGATCCGTTCTTCACCACCAAGCCGGTCGGCCAGGGCACCGGGCTCGGACTCGACATCGTGCGGCGCCTCGTGCGCCACAACGACGGCGAGATCACGGTCGAGTCGGAGCCCGGGCGGACGGAATTCCGTGTCGTGCTGACGGCCGTCGCGCGCGAGGCGTCGGATTCGCCGCGATGAACCCCGCCATCCTCATCGCGGACGACGACCCGCAGGTGCTCGCGGCCGTGCGACGCGACCTGCGATCGCGGTACCGCGAGCACTACACGGTCCTGACCGCCGGATCGGGCGACGAGGCGCTGGCGACCGCCCGCGAGCTGAAGAGCCGCGGCGACGCGCTGGCGCTGCTGATCAGTGACGAGCGCATGCCGGGCATGCCGGGACACGAGGTGCTGGCCGGCTCGCGCGAGGTGTTCCCCCTGGCCAGGCGTGTGCTGCTCACCGCCTACTCGGACATCGATGCGGCGGTGAAGGCCATCAACGAGGCGCACGTCGATCACTACCTGGCCAAGCCGTGGGATCCGCCGGAGGACCGTCTCTATCCGGTGGTGGACGACCTGCTCGATGACTGGCAGGCGGAATACCTGCCAGAGGCGAAGGGGCTCCGGCTCGTGGGTCACCAGTGGTCCCCGCGATCCCACGCGATCAAGGACTTCCTCGCCGGCAATCTCGTCCCCTATCGCTGGATCGACGTGGCGCGCGACCCGGCCGCCGGTGCCCTGCTCGATGCGGGCCAGCTCGGCCCCGAGGCGCTGCCCGCCCTCTTCTTCGAGGACGGCACCGTGCTGCGCGACCCGGAGCCGCGACAGGTGGCCGAGCGCCTGGGACGATCGCTGTCGGCATCGCTGGAGCTCTACGACCTGGTGATCGTCGGGGCCGGGCCGGCCGGGCTCGCGGCCGCCGTGTACGGCGCGTCCGAAGGCCTGCACACGCTGCTGATCGATCGCCACGGTCCGGGCGGCCAGGCCGGCTCGAGCTCCCGGATCGAGAACTACCTCGGATTCCCGGCGGGCGTCAGCGGCAGCGAGCTGACGCGCCGCGCGCTGGTGCAGGCCCAGCGGCTGGGCGCGGAGTTCCTGGCGCCGCTCGACGTGACCGCGGTCTCGATCGAGGCGGGCTACAAGCGGCTGACCTTCGGCGACGGACGCCAGGTCGTCACGCGCACGATCCTGGCCGCGACGGGCATGGCCTACCGCGAGCATCCGGCGCGCGGCGTGGCCGAGCACACCGGGGCGGGCGTCTACTATGGCGCGGCCACCACCGAAGCGCCCGTCTTCAGGGGCCGCCGTGTCTTCGTGGTCGGCGGCGGCAACTCCGCCGGCCAGGCCGCGATGTACCTGTCGCGCTTCGCGAAAGAGGTCGAGATCATCGTCCGGCGCAAGGACTGCAAGGAGACGATGTCGCGGTACCTGATCGAGCAGATCGAGAAGACCCCGACCATCCACATGCGGACCTGCATGGAAATCGCCTCGGTCGAGGGCGAGGGACACGTGGAGCGAGTGACGCTGAAGTCCATCGTGGACGGCTCCAGCCAGGTCGAAGAGGCCGACGCGCTGTTCGTGTTCATCGGCACGCGGCCGGCGAGCGACTGGCTGCCGCCGGAGGTATTGCGCGACAAGGCGGGTTTCGTGGTGACGGGGCGCGACCTGGTGATGGCCGAGGGCTACGCGCGGGTCTGGAAGCAGTCGCGCGAGCCGCTGCCGCTCGAGACCAGCGTGCCTGGCGTGTTCGCGGCCGGCGACGTCCGGGCACGCGCGATGAACCGCGTGGCCTCGGCCGTGGGCGAGGGCGCGATGATGGTGCGCCTCGCCCACGAGTACCTGGCGCTGACGTGAGCCTCGAGCGTGCGCCTACCGGCCCGGCGCCCGGTAGTGCACGACCTTGTGGCAGGCGGCGTCGATGTCCTCGGGCGAGATGAGCGGCGTGGTCTTCACGTGCACCTCGCCGGAGGCGTCCACGGCCATCGCGATGCACAGCCCGGTCACGACGTCGGGCACGTCGCAGATGGTGAAGACGTCGGTGTCGCCGAAGGCATAGTAGAAGACCTCGAGCGTTCCCCCGAGGTCCTCGACGGCCTTCTTCACGGCGGCCCGCCGGCTGCTGCCGCCTTCCTTCAGCAGGCCCTTGGTGCCCTCCGCGTTGTACGTCGCTTGAATCAGGAACTTCGGCATGACAACTCCTCATCGGGCAGGCCGCGCCGAGCCGCCGGGCGGAATACCCGCGGCGCGCCGCGGCCGTGCGTGCCGTAGCCTATCACCAGCTCGCCCGGCCACACCTGTAGCGCAGGCCTTCAGGCCTGCCCCGGCCAACTCACGTCGCCGAATGACATGCCTTCCAGCTTCGCCGGAATCTGGTCGGCCGCCAGCGCCACCGGCGACGCCGCGAGCGCCGCGACCACGTCGAGGAACGGGTGCTTGGCCACGGCCGCCGCCGCCAGGGCCGGCTCTCCCGTCAGAGCACTCACGTCGCGGCGCCGTCCAGGTCGATCAGGTAGACCATCTTCTCTACGGCGGTACTGCCGTCGCCGAGGCCCTTGCCATCCCGCTCGTCCACGAGCAGCACGTGGCCGTTCACTGCGAGCAACTCGCTGGCCGTGCCGTACTTGGGCTTCGCGACGGTCCCAATGTTGTCGAACCTGTACGCGAATTCGTGCAGCAGCGCGCCCGACTCCACATCGAGGACGGCAATCCGCGTCGTCGAGGCGGCGGTCCCGCCGTCCTGGATGAGCGGGCTCTGCATGATCCCGAACAGCGTCATGCCGTCCGGGCTGATCGCCAGGCCTTCCATGCCTTTATTGGCCACCCGGCCCGCCGAGTTACCGTCGATCTCGTCGTCGCCGACGGCCGACAGCGCGGTCACCGCGAACGTGGGCGGCAGCGTGAATACCGCGTCCCGAGTGCCCTTGCTGCGGTTGAATCTGTAGATGTACGGGCCGTACTCGTCGCTGATGAAAAGGTGCTTGCCGTTGTTCGCCACGCGGATCGACTCGGGGTCGAAGCGGGCGTTGTCGGGGCTGGTGGACAGCTGCGACGGATCGAAGTTGTCCGACCGGCCGGTGAAGTAGTGCGCACCCGGCTCGTTGAGCGACGGCGCGCCCGCCGGCAGGCCGGGGCACCCTGCGCTGCCGTTGCCGTAGACCAGGGGGGCCGCATTCGACAGCAGCGTTGTCTGCACGAGCGTGGGGGTGAGCAGGAACGGCAGCTCGCCGGCTTCCGGATAGGACGGATTCGCGCCAAGCGCAAGGCGCAGCGTCTGGAACCGGGTGATGTAGGATGCGGTGTCGTCCACGCAGTCGTTGTACGGGTCGGCGTTCGGGCCGCGGTCGGGGACGGCGAGGAACGTGTCGCCCCCGCACCCTCATCGCGGGACCTCCGGAGACCCGTCGCTCGCTCCGCGCCACCGGGCGCGGCATATGCTCCCGCAGAGTGGAGGAGGAGACGTGAGAGCCATCCACCATCGTCTGTCCCATGTCGTTGCGGCGGTCCTGGCACTGGCGGCGTCTGCCGTGTGCTCGGGCCGGGCAGGCGCGCAGGCCGTCACGGGCACCGTCGAGCGGATCACGGTCCACGGCACGTCCCTCGAGGGGAACCTCGAGGGCGACTCGCCGGACCGCGTGGTCATGGTGTACCTGCCGCCCAGCTACAGGACGGCGCCATCGCGCCGGTATCCGGTCCTCTACCTGCTCCACGGCTACACCGACGACACGGACCACTGGTGGGGCGTGCTGCCGCACTTCGTCAGCGTCCCGAAGGCGATGGACGCGGCGCTGGCCAGCGGGGCGGCGAAAGAGATGATCCTCGTGATGCCGAACGCGTTCACGCGCTATTTCGGCAGCATGTATTCCAGCTCTCCGGCGACCGGCGACTGGGAGCGCTTCGTCGCCGACGAGCTGGTGGCCTACATCGACGGCCACTACCGGACGATGGCCGACGTGAGCAGCCGCGGGCTCGCGGGGCACTCGATGGGCGGCTACGGGACCGTGCGGATTGGGATGAAGCGGCCGGACGTTTTCTCGGCCATCTACGCGATGAGCGCGTGCTGCCTCTCGCCGGGCCAGGCGCCGGACGCCGAGCACGCGCGACCGCTCGAGCAGGTGACGAGCCCGGACGAGGTGAAGAAGCTGGACTTCCTGGGCAAGGCGATGTTCGCCTCGGCGGCGGCGTGGTCGCCGGATCCGAAGAACCCGCCGCTGTTCCTGGATCTGCCGACCAGGGACGGTCAGCCGCGCCCCGACGTGCTGGCCAAATGGACCGCCAATGCGCCCCTGGCCATGATCGACCAGTACATCGACCGACTGCGGCGCCTGCACGCGATCGCGCTCGACGTCGGGACGAAGGACCGGCTCCTGCCGGGCTCGAAAGCGCTCGACGGCGTGTTGACCGCGTACGCCATCCCGCACACATTCGAGACCTACGAGGGCGACCACGTCAGCGGCGTCGAACAGCGGCTCGAGACCAGGGTCTTCGCGTTCTTCTCCCAGCACCTCGCCGGCGCCCGGTGAGCCGGCCCGGCAGGAGGCCGGCGAGCGTCGCGGCGTAATTCGTCCCGATCCAATTTGGGGCGCTGAAACTACGTGCCTCGCTGTATCTGATCAGGACACCTCGACCGGAACCGCGCCGGCGCGGTGCAAGACCTGGGCAGTTATCGACGGCAGAGGTAGGCGCCGCGAGACGGCGCAGAAATTGCTGATCGAGCAGATGTGACACGCCCTCTCCCGGCGCGGCGGCTGGTCGCGCTCGCCATCCTCGTCGCCGCCGCGTGCGCTCCACCGATCCGCGTCGCCACTGCGCCGCCCGGACCGCCGATCGAGTTCTGGAGCGAGCCGGCGGGCCGCGACGATCTCTTCTACGGTGTCGGCGGGCGCGCGCTGGCGCCACGGCCGGGCGCCGACTACGCCCTGCTCGCCCGTGACACCGGCGGGTTCAGCACGTCGCTGGACCTGAAGGACGATCTCGGCCACAAGTGGGACGCCAAGCTCGGCCCCGAGGCACAGTCCGAGGTCACCGTCTCGCGGATCGTCTGGGCGCTCGGCTATCCGCAGCCGCCGATCTATTACCTGCCGGACCTGGTGACCGACAACGCTGGCCGCTCGCAGCTCCAGGGGCACGCGAGGATGCGGCCGCACCTGGAGTGGCTCGACAAGAAAGACATCTGGTCGTGGCGGCAGAACCCGTTCGTCGACACCCCTGAGTACCGCGGCCTGCTCGTGCTGATGATGGTGCTGAACAGCACCGACCTCAAGGACGACAACAACGCCGTGTACGTGTCGGAGCGGAACGGACGCCACGAGCGCTGGTATGTCGTGAAGGACCTCGGCGCCTCGCTCGGCGAGACGGGCAGGCTGAATCCCAGGCGGAGCGACGTGAACGCGTTCGAGCAGGAGGGCTTCATCAGGGACGTCCACGACGGCCGCGTGGACTTCGTCTTTCACGGCCGGCATGGCGACCTGCTGGATCAGGTCACGCCCGACGACGTGCACTGGACGTGCAGACGGCTGTCCCGCCTGACCGATCACCAGTGGCGGGACGCCTTCCGCGCGGGCGGTTACGGCCGGGACGAGACCACGCGTTACCTCCGGAAGATCAAGGAGAAGATCTCGGAGGGCCTCGCGCTCGGTTCGCCGCGGGAGACGCGATGAGCGCGCCCTTCGTCCCGTCCGCCCGCCGCGCGGCCATGAGCACGCCAGCCTGGCTGCAGGCCGCGTGGCTCACAGGCTGCGCCTGGCTGCTGACCGCCGCTCCCCTCGCGGCCGCACAGCAGGCGCTGCCCGCTGACGGCACGCCCGTGACCGAGGAGCAGTCGCTGGTGCACGCGCTGCTGCGGCTGCCGCTCGCGGCCGGTCTCGGCGCCGTGCTCGCGATGCGGCCGAGGCGCGCCGGCACTCCGCCCCGGAAACCGGCCGTCGTGCAGACGCAGGTGATCCTTGCCGTCATCGGCGCGCTGGTCATGATCGTCGTGGGGGTCAGCCTCGCACGCGCGTTCGGTGTGGTCGGGATCGCGGGGCTGATCCGGTATCGCGCGAAGATCGACGACCCGAAGGACGCCAGCGTCATGCTGGCGGCCCTCGGCGTGGGGCTGGCCGCCGGCGTGGGACTGTTCTGGCTGGCGCCATTCGCCACGGCCTTCCTGCTCGCGCTGCTCTGGCTGCTCGAGTCGCACGAACCGGAGGCCACCACTCCGTTCATGCTCACGATCAAGATGAAGGAGGCCGGCCGCATCCATCGCCAGGTCGAGGCGATGCTCCGGCGGCACCACGTCGAGTACGAGCCGAGGAGCCAGTCGGCCGACGAACTCTGCTACGCCACTCGGGTGCCGCTCGACCGCGGCACCGAGGCTGTCTCGGCGGCCATCGTGCACCTGGGCCGACAGGACGAGGTCGCGGTGAGCTGGACCGAGCGGAAATCGAAGAGCTGAGGCACCGGTGAAGCTGCTGGTACTCCCCGGAGAGGGCATCGAGCCCGTCCTCGCGGCGATCAATCGGGCGAAATCCACGATCGACCTGACGATCTTCCGCTTCGACCGGTCCGACGTCGAGAAAGCGCTGGCGGCCGCCGTCGAGCGCGGCGTGCGCGTGCGCGCACTGATCGCCAACACGAACAGCGGCGGCGAACGCCGGCTGCGGAAGCTCGAGCAGCGGCTGCTGGAAGTCGGCGTGACGGTCGCGCGCAGCGGCGACCAGCTGGTCCGCTATCACGGCAAGCTGCTGGTGGTGGACGCGCGGATCCTCTTCGTGCTGCTGTTCAACTACACGTCGATCGACGCGCGCAGCCGCAGTTTCGGCGTGCTGACCAGGCGCGCCGCGATCGTCGCCGAAGCCCTGCGGCTCTTCGAGGCCGACCTCACGCGGCAATCGGTCACGCCGGCGGTGCGGCACCTGGTCACCAGCCCGGAAACGGCCAGGAAGCACCTCTCGAGCTTCATCGGGCGCGCGCGGAAGGAGCTGCTCATCTACGACCCCAAGATCAGCGACCCGGCGATGGTCCGTCTGCTCGAGGACCGGGTGCGCAAGGGCGTGCGCGTGCGGATCATCGGCGGCGTCGGCAAGCGCGCGCGGCTGATCTCCGCCGAACCGCTGCCCCACGCCAGGCTGCATGCGCGCATGATCGTGCGAGACGGCCGGCAGGCGTTCCTCGGAAGCCAGAGCCTGCGCGCCGTCGAGCTCGATGCCCGCCGCGAGATCGGCGTCATCGTCTCGGACCGCGCCGCCGTGCGGGCGCTCCGCGACGTCTTCGAGAAGGACTGGAGCGGCACCGCCGCCGGAAAGGCAGCCGACGATCAGGAAGATCGCGCCGGCCGGGAGGCTCGGCAGGAGAAGGCCACGGCCTGACGCGGCCGCTCGAGGCGAGCCCGACTCATCGCTCGGTCGCGACCGTGACGTCCCCCGTACGCCGGACGATGGACACGCCGACGTCGGTCGCCCGGCGCTCGCAGAGCAGGTCCACGCGGGCGTCGCCCACTTCGAGCCCGACAATCCGCAGCCAGTCGATCGACTCGGGCAGCTGCGGCTCGCGGAAGCGCACGACCCGGCGGATGCCGTCCACCTCCAGGCCGAGCAGCGCCTTCAGCATCTGGAACGCCGCGGCGGCGGCCCACGCCTGCGGCGCGCAGGCGACCGGATAACGGGTCGGCCCCTCGCCCGGGCGCCGCGGAAATCCGCAGAACAGCTCCGGCAGCCGCTGCTGCTCGAAGTGCTGCGCCGCGTCGAACAGGCCCGTCGCCAGCCGGACGACGGCGTCCTTCGCCCCGTAGCGGGCCAGCCCCGTGGCGATGAGCGCCGTGTCGTGCGGCCACACGGATCCGTTGTGGTACGACATCGGGTTGTACCGCTGCTCCTTCCGGTGCAGGGTCCGGAGACCCCACCCGGTGAACATGTCGTCGCTCATCAGGCCTTCGGCCACACGGGCCGCGTGGTCGGGCAACGCAATCCCGCTGATCAGGCACTGGCCGGCATTCGACGAGACGACATCGCAGGGCTGCTTCCGCCCGTCGAGCGCCAGCGCGAAGGTCCCGAGCGACGGACGCCAGAAGCGCTCCTCGAACTGCCGGTGCAGCTGCTCGGCCTGCTCGACCAGCCTGCGCGATCGTGCGCGCATCCCGAGCGCCGCGGCCAGCTCCGCGGCGTGGTGCCGGGCTCCGTACACGTATCCCTGCACTTCCGCGAGGGCGATCGGGGGCTCGGCGAGCGTGCCGTCGGCATGGAAGACCGCGTCATGCGAGTCCTTCCAGCCCTGCTGCGCGAGGCCCTCCTCGGTACGGCGCGCGTACTCGATGAAGCCGTCGCCGTCGGCGTCGCCGTAGCGGTCCACCCAGGCGAGCGCACGCTCCAGGTTCGGCCAGATGCGCCGGATGAACGCCAGGTCGCCGGTGCGGTCGTAGTAGCGGCCGGCCAGCAGCACGAACAGCGGCGTCGCATCCACGCTGCCGTAATAGCGTCCGAACGGCACCTCGCCGAGCGCCGCCATCTCGCCGTCGCGCCGCTCGTGCAGGATCTTGCCGGGCTGCGCATCGCGGGCGGGATCGTCCTCGGTGGCCTGCGTGGCCGCCAGGTACGCGAGTACGCCTCGCGCCAGCGACGGGTCGGCCCAGAGCATCGAGATGGCGGTGATGATGCCGTCACGCCCGAACGCGGTGCTGAACCACGGAATGCCCGCGTACGGGTACGGGCCCTCCGGCGTCTCGGTGACCATCAGGTAGACGTCGGCCCGCGAGCGCGCCAGCCAGCCGTCGAACAGCTCGTTCGAGGAGTGCAGCGCCGGGCACCGCGCGAGCATGGACTCGGCGGCCTTGCGGGCGGAGTCACGGGCCTCGGTGAACGGCCCCGCGGCGGGGTCCGCGCTGTGCTGCCGCTGACAGGCCGTCGAGATCCGGAGCTCCGCGACACCGCGGGGCGCCAGCTCGAGGTCGAACTCCAGCCGGTCCTCGGTGACCGCCTCGGGCGCAGGGTCACAGAGGATGGCGGTCTGGCGCACCACACCGTCCAGTCCCTCGTACGCGAACACGAGCCCGCCAGGGTGGCTGACCGTGGGCAGGGTGCGGCCCCTCGCCTTTCGATGCGTGCCACGGACTTCGAAGATGTCCGCGAAGTCCGCGGCGAGTTCCAGCGTCAGCCGCATGGTGACCGGCAATGACGAGTAGCTGGTGAGCTGGATCCGCTGGTAGCAGGTCCCCCGCCACAGGAACATGCGGCGCAGCACGTGCAGGAGCCCCTTGTTCCACGGCGTCTCCTCGCCCCGCGTGATGTCGGGGTTGGTGAGGTCGATCGCCAGTCGGTCGCTGGCGGGCGAGATCGACGAGCTCAGCAGGAGGGGCTCGCGTCGCTGCATCGTCAGCCGGGCGTGCGAAAGGTGCCGCGTTCCGCAGTGGTACAGTCCCTGCTGGGTGTGGTGGCCGCTGAGGATGTCCCCCGAGGGGCCGAAAACGGCGAAGGTGTCCCCGTGCTTGAGGACCCGCGTGCGATTGTCGCGGCGCTCGGTCTCGAAGACCGCGTAGGCGGGCGGTGGGAGCTCGTGGGCCACCGTCATGAGACATCCTCGCGGGCCAGGAGAAGCGGGTCGTCCCGGTCGATGAGCCGCTCGTACACGTTCACGTAGTTGCGCGCCATCCGTTCGGCCGTGAACCGCCGCTCGAACGACTCCCGGCAGGCGGCGCGCGACAGCAGGCCAAGCTGGCGTGTGCGCTCGATCGCCTCCCAGAGCGAGCGGACCAGGAACCCGGTGCGGCCGTCCTCGATGACCTCCGACACCGATCCCTCGTTCCACGCGACGACGGGCGTGCCGCAGGCCATCGCCTCGATCATGACCATGCCGAACGGCTCGGGCCAGTCGATCGGGAACAGCAGCGCATCTGCGCCGCCCAGGAACTCGCTTTTCTCGGATTCGGCGATCTCGCCGATGTACTCGATCCCCGAGCTCTCGAAGAGCGGCCGGATGTCGCGCTCGTAGTACTCCCGGTCCACCTTGTCCACCTTGGCGGCGACGCGCAGCGGCATGCCGACCGCGCGCGCGATGGCGACGGCTCGGTCGGGCCGCTTCTCGGGCGAGATCCGGCCCAGGAACGCCAGGTAGCCGCGCGACCTCGGGCTGTAGGCCAGCAGTCCGTCCGGCAGCCCGTGCTGCACCGTGCGCACCCAGCGGGCCTCGGGCGCCGGCGTCCGCTGGTCGTCGGAGATCGAGACGAGCGGCACGTCGCGGTACTCCCGGAGCAGGGCCCCGGCCTCGGGCCGATCCTGGCGCCCGTGCATCGTCGTGACGTGTGGCACGCCCAGGTGCCGTGCGAGCGGGAAGTGGAGATATCCGGTGTGGAAGTGCACGACGTCGAAGCCGTCCTGGCAGGCGCGCATGACGCGCTCGATCATCACCAGATGGGGCGCCACCTTGTCGTCGCACCCCTCGTCGCGCCTCAGCGAGCGCGGCCAGCCCTCGACCAGGTGTGCGGAGGTGCGGGAGTCGCCCGAGGCGAACAGGGTCACGTCGTGTCCCTGTCGGACGAGCTCTTCGGTGAGATAGGCGACGACACGCTCGGTGCCGCCATACGTCTGCGGAGGCACGCTCTCGGAGAGCGGAGCGACTTGAGCGATACGCATGGGTGGATCCGATGGAAAGGCGATCAGCGAACCGTCGCGCGGACCGTGCCGGGCGAGAGGGCGACGGGGCCGGCCACGGGAACGGGCCCGGCCGGGACCGCCCCGGAAGGCCGACCTCGACGGCGCAAGGCGATCCAGGCCACGCCGGCAGCCGCTGCTGCCAGGGCCAGACCGCCGTACAGGCGCCATTGTCGTCCCTTCCGGTGGTCGTGCTCGTGTCCGAAAGCCATCGCCGCCTCCAGGGAGCACTGATGGATCAGGTCAAGGACCATGCCACGGGCGTAGTGCCGAGAACTCTGGAGTTACGGCGCGACGCAACCGCCGAGCGTAGTGAAATCGACTGCCCGGGGAGGAAAGCTCACACTCGGCGGCGGTTCCGGGGGCAGGCCGCCCGCTGGGCGGCGGACCACGCCGGAGACGCCGGGATGGCGCTACCCGGTTGCGGCACGCGCCGGCCGCGGTCGCCGTGGCATGTGCCGTGCAGCGAGCGCGCCCGTCATGCCACCGGCGTGACGAGACGTAAGGAGATGAGACATGGCAGAAATGATTACGCTGCGCGATGCGCTGCTCGACGAAGTGAAGGACCTGTACAGCGCCGAGAAGCAGCTGGTGAAGACGCTGCCCAAGCTGGCGAAGCACGCGACCAGCGAGGAGCTTCGCGACGCCATCACCGAGCACTTCGGCCAGACCCGGCAGCACGTCGCCCGTCTCGAGCAGGTGTTCGATCTGCTCGACGAGCGGGCGCGGGCGAAGACCTGCGCAGGCATGCAGGGCATCATCGAGGAAGGATCGGAGACGCTCGAGCAAGGCGGCTCGGAAGCGGTCGGCGATGCGCGCATCATCGCGTCCGCCCAGCGCGCCGAGCACTACGAGATCGCCGCCTACGGGACGATCGCGGCGTGGGCCGAGGGCCTGGGGCTGTCCGACGTCGCGGCCCTGCTGCGCGAGACACTGGCTGAAGAGAAGGCGGCCGACGAGAAGCTGACCTCGCTGGCCGAAGCCGGCATCAACGCCGCGGCCGGCGCCGGGGAGCCATCGGATGAGGAGCAGGCGCAGACGGCCCGGTCGTCCCGCGCGCGATCCTCGTCAGCCGGCGCGACATCGCGGGCGGCCGCGGCCCACCGGACGCGAAGGCGCCGGATGTCGAATCGATCGGCGCCGGCCGGCCGCTCGCGCGCGGCCCGCGCGTCGAGCAGGCGGAAGCGTTGACGGCGGGAGGATGGGTCTCCCATCCTCCCATCCTCCCATCCTCCCATCCTCCTACTGATGGCGCCCGAGGGACTTCAGGTACGCGACGACCGCCCGGGCGTCGCGCGCGCTCATGCGGAACGGCGGCATCGGCGGCTTCACGTGGTCGTACCCGTACGGCGTGCGGCCCGTCTCGAGGAAGGTCGCCAGGGCCTCTTCGCTGAAGCCGCCCGGCAGCCCGGCAAGCCCTGGCGCCCGGTATGCCCACTCCTGGGCTGCGTACGGTGACTTGACGGGCATCGGCGATCCCTGCAGGAGTGCGGGCCACTCCAGCGTGCCGTCCGCGCGCTTCGGGGTGTGGCAGTAGAGGCACATGGCCACGTGATGCACGAGGTAGCGCCCGTGCACGACGGGATCGGCTCCATCCTGGTACGGCGGGTGCCGATCCTGCTCGTAGAGATTCTCGGCCGCCGGTGTCGACTGTTGCCCGCGAGCGGCAAGCGGCACGATCAGGGCGAGCGTGACGAGCACCGGCGCAACCGGGGGCAGGCGCACGTGTCCTCCTTCCGGGATCGACGCGGGCGTCGGACCGACGCCCGCGCCGGAGGGTGCAACAACAGTGCCTGCTGATTCGTCGCGACCGTGCCGAACTCAGCGTCTTGAATCGGTACGGAGCGCACCGCTGGCGGCCCAAAAGGCACGTGTACCGCCGCGGAACGGGCCTCTGGCGGCGTGGCACACGAATTGAACCCACGGAGCCTGGAGCGAGGTGAGGCATGGCCAATTCGCGAACGGTTGTGGCGGCGGTTCTCGGCGGCGTGATTGGAGGCGTGGCCGGCTACCTGTTCTTCACCGAACAGGGGCGGGCCTTCCGACGCGATCTCGAGCCGGCGATCGACGATTTCGCCCGCGAGCTGAAGAGCTTCCGGCGGACGCTCGAGAAGGCGGCGACCGTGGCCTCGGAGGGCCTCAAGCTCCTCAACGAGGCGATGGCGGAGGGCGGCTCGCACGAGTCGCCGTATCCGCCGCACCAGACCACACCCTTCTGAGGTCGGCGATGGATAGCAGTCTCAACACCACCAACCTGCTGCTCGGCATCATGGCCGCGGTCAGCGTGCTCGAGGCCCTGGCGCTCATTGGCGCCGGCGTGGCGGGCTGGGTCGCCTACCGGCGGGTGCAGGAGCTCGTCGACCGGCTGGAGCAGCGCCGCATCGCGCCACTCCTGGCCAGGGTCGATGCCATCCTCGCCGACGTGAAGGACGTGACGGCCACTGTCCGGGACGAGACCGATCGGGTGGATAGCGCGATCCGCACGACCGTGGACCGGGTGGACGAAACCGCCATGCGCGTGCGATCGAGTGTGCGCGCAAGGGCGCATCGCGTTGTCAGTGTCGTTCGCGGCGTCCGTGCCGCGCTCACCGCGGTCCTCGGATCGCGGTCCCGGCCGCCGGCTCGCGCGGCCGGTCGTCCATAGTCGACTAGGAGGCCGTCAATGACTGATGAATACGATCGCTACGACACCGAAGGCCGCGGCAGCGGCTTCGTGATTGGGCTCGTCACCGGTACCGTGCTCGGCGCGGGCGTGGCGATGCTGTTCGCGCCGAAGTCCGGCTCCGAGCTGCGCCGGCAGATGTCGGGCCAGGCCCGAAACCTCCGCGATACCGCCGCCGAGGGATATCGACGCGCGGCCAGCACCGCCGAGGAGTGGTCCGACAAGGCGAAGGAGACGTACCAGCAGGCCAAAGGCGCGGTCAGCCGCGGCGCCGATGAGGCGGAGCGGTACGCGCGCGACGCCGCCAACCGCGCTACGGGCTCGTCCTCGGCGGGAGGTACCGGGACCGGCGGGTCCAGCCTCGGCTAGCCACACGCGGGACGCCGGCCCATCCGGGGCCGGGCGCACACGCGGCGGCGCTCTGCCCGCGGAGCGTCGCCGCCCTGCTCCCTCCGAACCTCCGCCCAGGATGCCCTTCTGACCATGCCCATCGACGAGCCGACCACGTCCGGGGGCGAGGGCGCGGGCGACGTCCACAAGCTGAGCCTCGACGACGCACGGCTCAACGTCCGGAACGCGATGATCACCGTGATCGCGGTGATCGTCGTCCTGGGCGCGCTGTGGTTCGCCGAGCTGCTGATGGTCTCGCTGGTTCTGGCGGTGCTCGGCGCCTACATGCTCGACCCGCTGGTCCGGCTGTTCCAGCGGGCGCACCTGCCCCGCGCGCTCGCGGCCGCGGCGGTCATGCTCCTCCTGCTGGCCGGCCTCGGGTACTCGGCGTACGCGCTGAGCGACGAAGTGAGCACCGCCATCCGGCAGTTTCCGGAGGCCACCGACAAGCTCCGCCGCGAACTGCGGTCGTGGAAGGGAGACGGGGATTCTGCGGTCGTGAAACTGTCCGAGGCCGCCAAGGACCTGGAGGCGTCGGCCAACGAGCTGACGGGGCCGAAGACGGCGTCGGAGGCGACGCCGGTCCAGGTAGTGGAGCCGTCGCTCGACCTGCGGCGGATCATCCTCGGCGGCAGCAAGAGCCTGGCGGCGCTCTCCGGGCAGATCGTCACGCTCGGATTCCTCACCTACTTCCTGCTCGCCTCCGGCGACCTGTTCAGGCGCAAGCTCGTCCGCCTTGCGGGACCCGCGCTGGCGACGCGCCGCATCACCGTGCAGATCCTCGACGACATCCACCGCAGCATCGAGGCGTTCGTGACCGTGATGGCGGCCACCAACGCCGCGCTGGGCGTGGGCACGTGGCTGGCGTTCTCGGCGCTCGGCGTGCAGGCCGCGCCGCTCTGGGGCATCGCCGCGGCGCTGCTCAACACGATTCCCTATGTCGGGTCGTCGATGGTCCTCGTCGCGTCGATGGCCGCGGCGCTCGTGCAGTTCGGGTCGATTTCTCAGATGCTGCTGGTCGGTGGCGTGTTCCTGATCCTCACCAGCCTGGAAGGCCTGCTCCTGAAGCCGTACATGATGTCGCGCCGCGGGAAGCTGAATACGCCCGCCGTGCTCGTCTCGCTGCTCTTCTGGGGCTGGCTCTGGGGCATGTGGGGCCTGCTGCTGGCGTTCCCGATTCTGATGGTGGTCAAGACCGTGGCCGACCACGTCGAGGACCTGTCGGGGCTCGCGGAGCTGATTGGGGAATAGACGCGGCAACCGTGATCATCGCGTCCGCGGCGGGCGGGACGGAGGAGGACAGGAGCCGGAGTGGTCGGGCTGGCCGGCAAGGTCGCGCCGCACGCGGATCGGACGGCAGGGCTGCCGGCCGCCGAGGCAGGGCGCGACTCGCTGGAACATGCTTTGAATGTCATTCGTGTCATGGCGACACGAATCGATGTCCGTGATGTCACCGCCGCGGCGCCGCGGCCGTGGACCGGCAGCGCGTCCGGCGTCGACGCGGCCGCGCTCGCCGACGATCTCGAGCGTGCGATCCGCGGCGAGGTGCGCTTCGACGCCGGCAGCCGCGCGTTGTACGCGACCGACGGGTCCAACTACCGGCAGCCGCCGCTCGGCGTGATCATCCCGCGCGATCGCGACGACGTGGAGGCCGCGATGGCGGTGTGCCGCACGCACCAGGCCCCCGTGTTCGGCCGCGGCGGCGGCACCAGCCTGGCCGGCCAGTGCTGCAATGCCGCCGTGTGCTTCGACTTCTCGAAATACATGAACCGGGTGGTCGAGATCGACGCCGAGGCGCGCACGGCCCGCGTGCAGCCGGGCACGATCCTCGACGACCTCCGGCATGCCGCCGAGCGCGTGCACTTGACGTTCGGGCCCGATCCGGCCACGCACAACCACTGCACGCTGGGCGGCATGGTCGGCAACGACTCGTGCGGGATTCACTCGGTGATGGCCCAGTTCGAGGGTCAGGGCGCCCGCACGGCCGACAACATCGAGTCGCTCGAGATCCTCACGTACGACGGCTTGCGGATGCGCGTCGGCCGGACCGGCCAGGGCGAGCTGGACCAGATCATTCGTGCGGGCGGCCGGCGCGGCGGCATCTACGCCGCGCTCAGAGACCTGCGCGACCGATACGAAGGCGCCATCCGGCGCGGGTTCCCGCAGATTCCCCGCCGCGTCTCCGGGTACAACCTGCCGTACCTGCTCCCGGAGGCCGGCTTCAACGTCGCCCGCGCGCTGGTCGGCACCGAAGGCACCTGCGTGATGGTGCTCGACATCGTCGCGAACCTGATACCGAATCCCGGCGCGCGCTCGCTGCTCGTGCTGGGCTATCCCGACGTCTACCAGGCCGGTGACGACGTGCCGCGGATCCTGGAATTCCGGCCCATCGGCCTCGAGGGGATCGACGAGGCGCTGGTGCGCGACATGAAGCGGGCGGGCATCCACACGAAGCACCTGTCGCTGCTGCCCGAAGGCAAGGGGTGGCTGCTCGTGGAGTTCGGCGGCGACAGCCGGGCCGAGTCGGACGATCGGGCCCGCGCGCTGATGTCCGAGCTGTCGGCACGCGGTACGCCCCCCTCGATGAAGCTGTTCGACGACGAGGCCGAGGAAAAGGAGGTCTGGACGATTCGTGAATCGGGTCTCGGCGCCACCGCGCACGCCTCCCGGGCGCGGCCTGCCTGGCCGGGGTGGGAGGACTCGGCGGTGCCACCGCAGCGGGTGGGCGAGTACCTGCGGCGACTGCGCCGCCTCCTGCAGACACACGGCTACCATGGCGATCTCTACGGTCACTTCGGACAGGGCTGCATCCACACCCGGATCGACTTCGACCTGGAGACCGCCGAGGGCATCCGCCGATACCGCGCGTTCGTCGAGGAGGCAGCCGACCTGGTCGTCGAGCTGGGCGGATCGCTCTCGGGCGAGCATGGCGACGGGCAGGCGCGGGGCGAGCTGCTGCCGAAGATGTACGGTCCCGAGCTCATGCAGGCGTTCCGGGAGTTCAAGACCATCTGGGACCCCGGCTGGCGCATGAACCCCGGCAAGGTCATCGAGCCCGCGCGGCTCGACGAACACCTCCGGCTCGGCACCGGCTACAACCCGCCGCAGGTGCAGACGCACTTCCAGTACCCGGAGGACTCGGGGAGCTTCGCGCGCGCGACGCTGCGCTGCGTCGGCGTCGGCAAGTGCCGTCGGCTCGAGGGCGGGACGATGTGCCCGAGCTTCATGGTGACGCGCGAAGAGATGCACTCGACCCGCGGCCGCGCCCGCCTGCTCTTCGAGATGCTCGAGGGCGACCCGCTCGGCGGCGGATGGCAGGACGAGCACGTGAAGGACGCCCTGGACCTCTGCCTGTCGTGCAAGGGCTGCAAGGGCGACTGCCCGGTTCAGGTGGACATGGCCACCTACAAGGCCGAATTCCTGTCACACTACTACGAGCAGCACCGCCGTCCGGTCAGCGCGCTCGCCTTCGGCCTGATCCACTACTGGGCGCGGCTCGGGTCGCAGGTGCCGGCGCTCACGAACTTCGTGACGCAGGCGCCGGGGCTGCGGGACCTGGCGAAGATGGCCGCCGGGATGCCGCTGGCGCGCAGGATTCCGGCGTTCGCGCCGTACACCTTCAAGCAGTGGTTCGCCAACCGGCGCCCACCGCCGCGCAACGGACGGCCGCGCGTCATCCTCTGGCCCGACACCTTCAACAACCACTTCCACCCGGAGACGGCGATTGCCGCCGTCCACGTGCTCGAGCGCGCCGGGTTCCACGTGGAGACGCCGCGTGCGCCGCTCTGCTGCGGGCGGCCGCTGTACGACTACGGGATGCTCGAGACGGCCAGGCGCTGGCTGCACGACATCATGCGGACGCTCTCGGACGACATCGCCGCCGGCGTCCCGGTGGTCGGGCTCGAGCCGAGCTGCGTGGCCGTGTTCCGCGACGAGCTGGCGGGCCTGTTCCCGCAGCACGAGCATGCCAGGCGCCTCGCGCAGCAGACCTACATGCTCAGCGAGTTCCTCAACCGGCAGCAGTTCACGTACCCGCGCCTCGACCGGACCGCCATCGTTCACGGCCACTGCCATCACAAGGCCGTGATGACGCTGGACGACGAGCAGCAGGCGCTGCACGCGATGGGCCTGGACGTGCACCTGCTCGACTCGGGGTGCTGCGGAATGGCGGGCTCGTTCGGGTTCGAACGCCAGCACTATGACGTGTCGATGAGGGCAGGCGAGCGCGTCCTGCTGCCGGCTGTCCGCGACGCGCCCGAGGAGGCACTGATCGTGGCCGACGGGTTCAGCTGCCGGACGCAGATCGCGCAGGCGACGAACCGCCGGGCGCTGCACCTGGCCGAGGTGATCGAGATGGCCGCTCGCGAGGGGCCGCACGGGCCGCCCGGCAGGCGCCCCGAACGGCGGTACGTGCCGGACCACGAGGGGCGTGCCCGGCGCGCGTCCACGCGGGCGCTCGCGACCGCTGCCGCAGCGGCGGGCCTTTCGGCCGTGGCGTATCTTCTTCGGCGTCGCAGAGGTTGAGGCTTTCGCAGGGCCGAACGTCAGTTCGGCCCTGGTCGGCCTCGAGCGCGACGTGTCCGCCGCCACAGCATCACCGCCGAGGCCGTGGTGCCGACGAGCGTCACGACAATGAAGGCGGCCACGATGTACTGGAACGCGTGGGACTCGAGCACCAGGACCACGCGCTCGCCGTACCGGCGGGCCAGCACGGCTTCGACGCCGAAGCGCAGGATCCGCGCGGCGGTGAAGGCGACGAACAGCCGCCAGCGGTTCACGTCGAGCGCGCCGCAGGTGAGGATGAACGGCGTGAGCGGAAACGGCGGCGGCAGGGCCGCGGGCACGGCCATCGCGGCCGCGCCCGCGTTCCTGACACGCCGCTTCAGGCGGTCGAGCTGCCGCTTGGCGACCAGCTTGGGGAGCCCCGCCTCACCGGCCTCGTGGCCAATCCAGTAGGTCACCGCGGCGCCGGCGACCGATCCGACGGTGGTCAGGATCGGGTACAGCCAGAAAAGGCTGCGGTGGCGCGCCGCGAGGTACACGACGAGCGCGTCGTTGCCGAACGGCAGGAAGAAGAACACCGACGTGTCCAGCGCGGCCAGCAGCACTGCGCCCCACCACGTCAGGAAGAAGCCGAACCACGCGTGCATGGGACCTCGAGCGCTCCATGGCAGGCCTGCCAATCGATTGTAGCCCGCCGCCAATCACAGAGCCGCCGGAGGTTGGCGGCCTGGACGCGACGGAGATTGTCGGGAGTTGACGGGGTCGTATACTCCCGTCTGTGAGCGGTCCCGCTCGTCCGGCCTCGCGCGTCCAATCCGTCGATCTGCTGCGCGGGCTGGTGATGGCGCTGATGGCCATCGATCACACCCGGGACTTCGTCCACGCCGGGGCGATGGCCTTCCGTCCCGAAGACCTCACGCAGACGACGCTCGCGATCTTCCTGACCCGGTGGATCACGCACTTCTGCGCGCCGGTGTTCATGTTCACTGCGGGCATCGGCGCATGGTTCAGGCTCGAGCGCGGCCGGAGCGTCGGCGAGCTGTCGCGCTTCCTCTGGACGCGCGGCCTGTGGCTCGTGCTCCTCGAGCTCACGGTCTCGCGCTGGGGCTTCTTCTTCAGCCTCGACTACAGCGTAGTCATCCTGCTGGTGCTCTGGGCGCTCGGCATGTCCATGGTGGCACTGGCCGGGCTCGTGTACCTGCCGTATCGGGTGCTGCTCGCGATCAGCCTCACGGTCGTGGCGACCCACAACCTGACCGACGGCGTGACGGCGACGCGCTTCGGCCCGTTCGGCTGGCTCTGGCAGGTGCTGCACCAGCAATCGGCCATCACGACCGGTGGACCGGTGATCGTCGTCGCCTATCCCCTCGTGCCCTGGGTTGCCGTGATGGCGCTCGGCTACTGCTTCGGGCGGGTGTACCGGCTGCCCGCCGAGCCCCGCCGGCGGCTCATGGTGCGGCTGGGCCTGGGGCTGACGATCGCCTTCCTCGCCCTGCGCGCCTGGAACGGATACGGCGATCCGGTGCCATGGGCTCGACAGGCGCGTCCCGGACTCACGCTCGTCTCGTTCCTGAACTGCGCGAAGTACCCGCCGTCGCTCGACTACCTGCTGATGACCCTGGGACCTTCCATTGCGCTCCTCGGCTGGATCGACGGAGTCCGCGCCGCCGAGCGCCAGCCGCTGCTCGTATTCGGGCGCGTGCCGCTCTTCTACTACCTGCTGCACCTGCCGCTGATTCACCTCGCAGCCGTGGTGCTCACGTACGCCCGCTACGGCTCGGCGCCATTCGTGTGGCTCCCACCGCCGACGCTGGGAACGCCACGGCAGCTGTTTCCGGGCGACTACGGCTGGCCGCTCTGGGTCGTGTACGTCGTCACGGCCGGCGTGGTGACGGCGATGTACCCCGTGTGTCTGTGGTATGCGCGAGTGAAGGCGCGGCGGCGGGCCGCCTGGCTCAGCTATCTCTAGCCCACCCGTTCGCTGCTACCATGGGGCCATGGCCCTCGACGAGCGCGCGTTCTTCAACGAAAAGCCCGAGTCCCGCCCCGGCCGGTACCAGTGCCCCCGGTGCCACAGGACCAACGAGTCCTCCATCCGCTGGGTCCGCCGGTCGAAGAAGGAGCGCCCGCCGTCGAATGCGGACGAAGGGGACAAGGCCAGGTTCGCGAAGCTGCGCGACTACATGCTCCGACTGGACGACGAGGTGACCTGCAAGACGTGCGGCAAGCGCTTCGAGATCCCCTCGCAGCACTCGCTCATGTTCGTGGACCAGCTCGCCGGACTCCCGAACGAGGAGGAGCTCGAGCGCGAGATCAGCGCCGCGTCGGGCGAGACCGCCGAGGCCCCGCCCGAGAAGCCGGAGCTGCCGGCGCGTTTCACACGGAAATCCACCGGTTGGAAGTAGCGGGGGACGCGCCTCACTGCAGGATGCAGTAGGTCATGCACTGCCAGCCGCCGCCGCAGTCGATCGGTTCGAAGATGCCGGTCGTGTAGAGCTTGCCGTTCGTCCACACGCAGCACTTGTCGCCCGCACGCTCGAGCGCGCCGTACAGGTTGTAGGGGTGATTCGGGTCGAAGCCCCTCGCCTCACAGATGCCCAGGAAGGCGGACGAGAAGGGGCTGTCGTCCCGGGTGTAGGTGTAGTGCGTCAGCCACCAGGCGGGATCGACTTCGACGCGGCCCCTGGTGCGATCGGCCTCGACGAGGAACCCGGGCCCGAAGCCTCCCGCACAGGCAACGGCCACGTTGACCGAGCAGGCGGCGTTGCCGCGGCACTGCGGCGCTTCCACGGTATAGCGATAGCTCTCCTTCCCCGGCCGGTGGAGATGAGCGAGCCGTGCCACGCTCTCGGGCGTCGGGGCGTCGATGACGTTCTGCAGCGTCCACGCTCGCGCACGCCTTCGTCAGGGGCCCGGGGAACCGGCGCAGGAAGCTGTTCCACCGCTCGACGTAATGCCCGGCGAGATCGTCCTCGATCGCGCGGCCGGCATCCTGCGCACCCAGAAGCTCGTCGACATGCCGGAGCGCGTCAGCATCGCCCGTGGTGCACTGGTCGAATGTGCGCGCCAGGCGCCCGGATGCCGTCGAATAGAGCGTGGGCCCCACCGTGCCGAGACAGTCCAGCGTGGCCTTCCCGAGGGCGGCCAGGGGCAGGTCACGGTAGTCGGCCGGCAGGCCGCCAGGGCCGGACGGCTCGCGGAGGTTCTGGGCTGACGCGGTCGTCGCGGCCAGCAGCATCAACAGGCACACCAAAGCGTTCATGGTCACCTCCGGCTGTGATGGACGTGTGGCGAACGCTATACCCGTTGTACCGGGCGGTCAATCGCGAGAGGGACGCGAGGCGGAGGCCGGGCGGACGTCAGCCAACGCGGCGGCCGGATCTTCCGTCCAACGTCTGGAGGAGGTTTCATGCACCCGATCTCGCTGACCGTTGTTGCCGCCCTCAGAATGGCCCCGCGTCGGTGCGCGACTTCCAGGGGCAGGCCACGGTGCGGTCGGCCAACGGCCCGATCGAGTTCTCCGGCGCCACCGGGGCACTCTCGGGCCGCGCGCAGAATGGGCCAATCGCATTTGCAGGGCGTGACGCGACCGCCGACCTGCAGACCGAGAACGGCCCGATCGAGGTGCGCCTGACCGGTCGCTCGTGGGGATCCGGATCGCTCACGGCCCGCGCTCAGAACGGCCCCGTGGAGGTCAAGGTGCCGGGCGATTACGGGTCAGGCGTTCGCGTCGAATCCTCCAACCACTCGCCCTGGAGCTGCAGGGACGCCTGCGGCGGGGCGCGCAGATCCTGGGACGACCGGGGAAGATCACTCGAGCTGGGCAACCTGCCGATCGTCGTCCATGTCTCGACCGTGAACGGCCCGGTGTCGGTGAAGCGGGCGAAATAACCCCGGCACGGCCGCATGCTACAGTGCCGGCTGCATGCCCGGGGCCGGTGACGTTCGGACGACGTGGCTGTCGCGGCTCCTGTCGGTCGAGCCGGCCGATCGCGAGTCGGCGGCTGCCGCGGCGCGGGCGCTGTACGAGAGCGTCGGGTTTCCGGCTCCGGCCCACTTCTGCTGGTGCGACTCCCCGATTGCGGCGTCGTGGGCGGTCGCCCTCCTGCAGGACGCGTCGCATCCGGTCTGGCGGGACCAGGTCGCGGCCGCCCGGAGGACGCCTGCGACGCGCGCCCGGATCGAGCATGCCGAGGCCGCGCTCCGCGGCGCGTGCGGTGCCGCCACGCTCGCCGACGCCACGGCAGCCATGGGGCGGCCCCTCGGCTACCTCCTCCAGTACATGCCGGTCGCGTCGCCGATGCTCTACACCTCGATAGTCGGCGCACGGCTGGCAATCGCAGGCGGCGACGCCTCGCGCCTGTTCGCGGGCGCGCGAGAAGACGACCCCGTGTACCGCGCGGAGCAGCGCCTGTGGGCCGGGTCCCGGGCGGCGCTGTCGAGCCCGCTGTGCACGCCGATCACCGGCCCGCTGATCGCGCAGTCGTTCTTCTCGGAGTACCCCTTCTCGACCATGGCACGCGACGAAGAGGCCGTTGGCACGGGCCAGCCGCCACCCAGCCTGGAAAGCGCGTGGCAGGTGGCGGCGTCGGCGGGCCCCTGGTGGCCGTATGCGTCGGGCATCGTCATCAGCGACAGGCCGGTCGAACTGCACGTGGACGCGCAGGGGCTGCTGCACCGCGAGGATGGTCCGGCGGTCGTGTACCGTGATGGCGCGCTCGTGTACGCGTGGCACGGCCTGACCGTGCCCGAGGACTGGATCCTGCACCCGGAGGCCGTTCCCGCCGCGAAGCTCCGCGGCTTCGACGCCGCGTTCCGCACGCACGCCGAGGCGAGCCGCAAGCGCGCAGGCGCAGCCCCAAGGCGACAGAAGCCGAGCGCGATCCTCGGCGCGGCCCTGCCGGCGGACCACGGGCAGCGCCTGCGCGCTCTGCGCGACCACGCCCATGATGCCCTGCCCCTCCTCGATCGCTACCGCGCCGGCGAGCACGACGCGGCGTGGAAGGCGCTGATGGCGCTGGGGCCCGGCGTGCGTCACGATCCGCACGCGGCCGATGCCCTCGCGGTTGCCTACGAGACCATGCACCGGGTGGAGGCGAATGTACGGACGCTCGTGGCGCGGCTTCGCGACATCGGATATGTCTTTACGAGGCCAGACGGACGGCCGCGCGACGCACGCGAGGCCCACACACCGCCGACGCGCGGCACGGCGAAGGCTCTCGCGCGCCTGGAGAAGCGGGCCGGTCCCCTGCCGCTGTCGATCCGCGTGTTCCACGAGGTGGTTGGCGCGGTGGATCTCATCGGCCGGCACGCGCGGATCGACCCCGACCAGGCGCCTACCGCTCCGGATCCGCTGGTGGTAGCAGGACCGGAGGAAGCGCTCGACGCGCTGGATGGGTGGGACGACGATGAGCCGCTGCTGATCGTCGCGCCTGACGACCTGCACAAGGCGAACACGAGCGGCGGCGATCCGTACGCGATCGCGGTGCCGGACCCGAACGCGGACGCGCTGCTCCTCAACGAGCGACACGCGTTCACCTTCGTCGAGTACCTGCGGCTGGCCTTCCGGTTCGGCGGCTTCCCCGGCTACGAGGGCGTCGACGGCCCGCCGGCAGAGCTGGCGTTCCTCTCCCGCGATCTGCTCCCGTTCTGAGAACAGGGCCGGGCTGAACGCCGCCCTAGCACGCTCCAGTGCGGATCCGATTCCGCACCGGCGGTGTCTACTAGGTGAATCCTTCGTGAAGGAGTCACCCATGCTCGAAGCCCGGCACCTCGTGAAGCGGTTCTCGGGAGTCACCGCCGTCGGCGACGTCAGCTTCGTGCTGCGGCCGGGCGAGATCGTGGGCTACCTGGGCCCGAACGGCTCCGGCAAGTCCACGACGGCGAAGATGCTGACCGGGCTGCTCAGGCCGAGCGGCGGGCAGGTCCTGTTCGACGGCCGCGACATCCACGAGGATCTCGTCGGCTTCCGCCGCCGCCTCGGCTACGTTCCCGAGGAGCCGCTGCTCTACCCGTTTCTGTCGGGCCGCGAGTTCCTGCAGCTCATGGGCCGCCTCCGCGAGCTGCCCGAATCCCTGCTCGACCGGAAGATCGACGCCCTGATCGAGCTGTTCGGCCTCGGCGGCGCCGCCGACCAGTCGATCAGCGCCTACTCGAAAGGCATGAAGCAGAAGGTGCTGATCAGCGCCGCCCTCCTGCACGATCCCGACGTGTTGATCCTCGACGAGCCCGACTCGGGCCTCGACGTCACGATGACGCTCGTCCTGCGGCACCTGGTGCAGGCGCTCGCGGCCCGGGGGAAGGCGGTGCTCTACAGCTCGCACGTGCTCGATCTGGTCGAGAAGCTCTGCGCGCGCGTCGTCGTGCTGTCGCGCGGACGCGTGGTGGCCGACGACTCCGTGGACGGCCTGCGGCGGCTCCGGGCGAGCGGCTCGCTGGAGGAGGTCTTCGGCCAGCTCGTCCTGCGCCAGGATCCCGAACAGACGGCCCATGACATCGCGTCGGTGGTGGCCCTCCATGCGTAGGCGGCTGCTCGTCGCGCATTTCCTGCGCCGGCTGCTGGACAACGATCTCATCGCACCGGGCGCCGACCGGCACCAGGTGCTGTCGGTCACCATCGCGTCGCTGATCACCACGGGGGCCTTCCTGACGGTCGCGTTCTCGATGAAATACCTCTTCAGCCCCATCCAGTCGCCGGCCGAGACGGCGCTCGTGGCACTGGACGACGTGAGCCTGATGAGCGGGCTGTCGATGATCGTGATGGCGCTCGTCGCGGTGGCCGAGTGGGATGCGCTCTCGCTCGACGCCCGGGACACGGCCATTCTCGGACCGCTGCCGGTGTCGGCGCGCGACCTCGCACTGGCGCAGCTCACGGCGCTGCTGCTGTTCGCGTCCGTGTTCGCGCTCATGGTGAACGGCGTGCCTTCGCTGCTGATGCCGCTCGTGCGGGTCTCGCGGCTCGCCGTGGGGCCCGGCGCAATCCTGCGCCTGATCGGGGCCCAGGCCGTCGCCACGACCCTGGCCGGCGCGTTCGGGTTTGCCGCCGTCGTGGCCCTCCGCGAGCTGCTGAGGGCGTTCGTGGGCGCGGCCTGGTTCAGCCGCGCCGCCGCGGCCGCGCAGGCCGGGCTCGTGGTCCTGATCGCGATCGCTCTGCTCACGCTGCCCGCGATGTGCAGCCGCGTCGAATCGCGGTGGACCCGCCAGGCCGGCACGACACACCTGGTGCCGCCCGCGGTCTGGTTTGCCGGCCTCTACGATCGGCTCGGCGGCACTCGGCTCGAGGACATGCCCCCGACCGTGCCGCCGAAAGATGCGCCCGCGTACGAAGGGATCCTGCGGTTCGAGCGCGGTGAGGCGGTGCGCTACTCGAATGCGCGCGCGCAGCTGGGGTCTCTCGGTGCAACGGCCCTGCAGACGAGCACCCTCGTGTCGCTGATCGCGCTCGTCGCGTGGGCATGGAACAGCCGCCGCCTGCCGCACGCGCCGCCATTGGCAGGGGGTCGTGCGCGGCAGGGCCCGCGTCGTCCGATCGAGCGCCTGCTGGCCCGGCGGCAGCTCACCCGCGCCGGCTTCCGGTTCACGCTGCAGACGCTGTCGCGCAGCGTGCCGCACCGCGTCGTGTGCGCCGCCGCTCTCGGGATTGCCGTGGCGCTGGCGACGGTGACGCTGCGCACGGCCGACCTGGCCGCGCCGGCCGGACCGGCCAGCGTGCCGCTCGCCCTGCTGGCCGCGCAGACGCTGGTACTGATCGTGTTCGTGACCGGCGTCCGGCAGGCCTGCCGCATCCCCGCATCGCTCCTGGCCACCCCGTCCTTCCTGCTGGCGTGGTCCGGTCACCGCGATGCGTTCGTCGCGGGCGTCAGACGTGCCTGCCTGGTGTGCGGCACGCTGGCGCTCGGGTTGATGGCGCCATTGCACACGTACCTGCTCGGGACGCGGATGGCGGGCTGGCACACGCTGTTCGGACTGCTGATGCTCGGGATCCTCACGGCGCCGCTGTTCGGGCGCCCGCAACAGGTGCCACTCGTCTCGCCGCACGAGCCGAGCGGGAACGTGCTTGGGCTCGCCCCCATCTATCTCGTGATCACTCTCGCCGTCGTCTTCGGACTGGCCTGGATCGAGCGCGAGGTCCTGCAGGACACGCCCTCGAGCGTGACGTTCGCGATCGTCCTGGCGGTGACGTGGGCAGCGCTCGACATCGCGCGACGCCGGCGCCGCGATCCGCTTGCGCCGGACCTCTGGGACGAGGCGCCAGCCTGGGAGACCCAGCGCCTCAGCCTCAGCGAGTGAGCAAATCAACTCCCAACCTCCAACTCCCAACTCCCAAGGGACCGCCTGGGAATGGAATTGGGCGTTGGGAATTGACGAGTTCCGCGCACTCTCTCAGAACGAGACCCTCACCCTGACACCCGTGCGCCGGCCGGCGAACGGCGAAACCGAGATCCTCGTGGACGCTCTCGGCACGCCCACGAACCGGAGCGGTGGCTTCGAGTGGGTCCGGTCGACGCCCCAGCCGATCAGCGCTCCGCTGCCGGCGAGGACGCCCGCAATCCCGATGTAGATGCCCGCCCACTCGTCCACTTCGTTGGCGTCACCGGCGTAAGCAATGGCGAACATCGCGCCGCCGATTCCGGCGCCGACGGCGGCGCCGATGGCCGCGCCGTTGCCGGTCGGATCTCGCGGCCGATCGAGCGACCGAATCGACGTGTAGGGAACGACGACGGGACCCGTCGCGATCCGTCCGCCCGACAGCTCCGGCCTGATCTGCAGCATATCGTCCTCGATCTGCAGCACCTTGCCAGCGACTGGCTCCCCGGAGGTTCGGACGATGGACACCCTGTCGCCGGGAGCCAGCGCGCCTTTCAGTTCGTCGAGCGACACGGCCCGGACCTGCCCGGCGGCGGGCACCGCAACCGCCAGAGAGAATGCGAGGAAAATCGGAAGCGCTCTGTACATCGCTCACCTCCTCGGACCGCGTCCGGGACACAGCGCCCGGCCCCTTCGAGCGCGCCCCGCCGGATTTCCGGCAGCCCCGCGATGCCGCCGGCGGCGGGGTCCGGCGTGGGGAAGACCACCCGGTCCGCCAGCGAGAAGTTGATCAGGCCGCAGATTGCAACGGCCGTGACGTTTGCGGGCACGGGCGGCAGGCCGAACCCGCCGACCAGCATCGGCATCATCAGCACGTTGCCTGCCAACGACACGGCGCCGTTGGCGATAGCGAAGCGCCAGAACGCGGCAAGGAGCCGGCGGGGCGCGAGCCGGCGGTCGGCCCACGTCCACCGCCAGTGCCAGACGAAGTTGTGCACGACCGCGGCCGCCACGCCCAGGATTGTCGCGACCAGATAGTGCAGCCCGCATCCATGGATCAGCAGCCAGAGCGTCGCCAGCTGAACGGCCAATCCCACGAGGCTCGTGACGTTGAATCGCAGGAAGTGCCGCAGGGTCATCGGCGGCCTGGCCCGTCTGGCAGCGGCTCGGCCAGATACAGCGCTCGCGTGTGCCGCGCCACCGAAAGCGCGAAGGTCCCGAGCAGGCCCACCGTCGCAATCACCCCGCCGACGTCGAACAGCAGGAACGAGCGCCCGAGCAGTTGGGCCGACGGGTGCACGAGGAGCGTGAGCGTGCCAATCGCCAGGAGGATCCGCAGTTCGGTCGGGCCGACCTTGAAGTAGCTCATCGTGAAGGTGCCGATCGAGTGGGTGGCCAGGAACACCTCCGCGGTCAACAACAGGTACGCCACCAGGAGGATCGCCGCGACCGTTCCGCTCATGTACCCGGACAGGCCCAGACCACCGACGAGGCACGCGGCCCCGACCACGTCGAGGACATGGTCCACGTAGAAGCCGTAGCGGGGACGCTGGTGCTGTCGCACGCGCGCGAGCGTGCCATCGAGGCTGTCGCCGAACCAGTTGACCGCCAGGCACAGCACAGCCATCCAGAGAGCCGCGGGCGTGACGGCCGCCAGCCAGTACCACAGGCCGGCGCCGAGCATCGCGACCAGAGCCAGTGCGGTCAGGTGGTCGGAGTTGATCCACGGCGGAAGCCGGCAGGCGAGCCAGATCAGCACCTGCTTCTCCGTCCGCGCCAGGACGCTGGTGTGCACACGCGTGGCGTCCGTGAACGCGGTTCGGGCCTGCATGATGGTGGTCGCGGCGATCGTCTTCATGGCAGTCTCCATCGGTCCGGCGAGGGCGTATCCTCGCTCTCATCCAGGAATGCGCAGGCCGCGGCCCGAACGGCTCACGTCCCGCCCAAGCCGCGGGCGTGAGCCCCGCCGCCGACAGATTTCGCATTACGAGCCAGCGAGGCCTTGTGCCGTTGTCTGATTCCAGCAAACGTGCGGGGATGCCCCTTGTCGCCGCCATCCTGATGCTGGCCGCGGGAGTGCCGGCAGATGCCGCAGGGCCCGAGCCGGAGTCCCTCCGCGGCTGGTCCGCGTACGTCGCGGCCGCGGAGGCGCGGATGGCTCGCGAGCTCAGGTCGGCCGGCCGCTTCCTCGCGCTGGACTTCGCGGGCGATGCGGACGCCGAGCGCCGGGCGCTCCGCGGCGGCGACCTCGTGATCCGACGCCTCAACGCCGTCGACAGCGCGGGCCGCCCGGCTCCGGTGCCATCGGCGCTGATCCACCACTGGCGTGGGGCCGTGTTCATTCCTGGTGTCACTGCCACGGCCCTCATCCAGCAGCTCGAGAGCGCTCCACCGCCGGTCCGCGACGAAGTGCTGGAGTCCAGGGTGCTCGACCGGGACCCGAACCACCTGAAGGTGTTTCTCAAACTGCGGCAGGGTGGGTTTGTCACGGCGACGTACGACACGGAACACGAGGTGACGTTCCGTGCGTACGACGCCACGCACGCGACCAGCACGTCGGTCGCAACGAGGATTGCGGAGCTCGAGCACGTGGGAATGCCGGACGAACGCGAACTGCCGCCCGGCGAGGACCACGGCTTCCTCTGGCGACTGAATGCGTACTGGCGCTACGAACAGTTGCCGGGAGGAGTGATTGCGGAGTGCGAGTCGATCAGCTTGAGCCGCAGCGTGCCGTCGCCGTTCCGAATCCTGCTCGGCCCGCTCATCGAGCGGACGGCCCGTGACGCGATCGCGCGCACGCTGGGGTCCCTGAAGATGCGTTTTGCGCGCCGTTGATCCCGAAGTAGTTGCTCTCCATGGTCAGGAGGGACGGCGCCTGGAGAGAGCCCCGCTCCCGAACGCCGCGCGCTCGGTCGCCGGCTCGATGATCAAGAACGCGAGCAGCACCAGGACCGGGGCACCGATGAGCACGAGTCCGACGATGCGATGTGAGGTCACCAGCGCCAGCCCGAGGCTCCCCAGCGCCGCGACGAACCCGAGATCGCCCCACCGGATCCACCAGAACGCGTGTGCCCGCTGCGAGCTCCACTGATCGGGGTACGACCGCACGGTGAACCAGAGGTGCAGCCTCAGCGTGATCGTGACGACGGCCGCCACCAGGCCGACGACGAACACCGCGGGACCGGTGGCGCCTCCGAGGCGCTCGCCAGCCAGCCAGAGGGGAACGAGGAGCAGGCAGTAGGCCAGACAGGCCGCGGCCTGGTGGAACTGCCACCACCAGACGGCGGACGCGGTCGGGCGCTGTCGTGGCGTCGCCGGGGCATCCACGGCACCGTCGAGCGCGGCCTCGACCCGCGCCGCCGAGGACATGCGCTTCGCCGGGTCCTTCTGCAGGCAGCGGTTCACGACGTCGGCCAGCGCGGTGAGCTCCCGCGTCCCGGCCCAGTCAACCGGAACGCGATCCGCGAACGGCACCGGCTCGGTCTCGAGAACCCTCGCGACGGTCGCGGCGGGATCGGTGCCCAGAAATGGGCTCACACCCGTCGCGAGCTCGTAGATCAGCACGGCGAGCGAGAACAGATCCGAGCGGGCGTCGACCTCCCGACCCCGAATCTGTTCCGGCGACATGTACGCGGGCGTGCCGAGGAACGTGCCGTCCGACGTGAGCGCCTGCGCCCCGGACGGCGATGCCCCGAGCTGGCGCGCCAGTCCGAAGTCGAGCACCTTGATGCCACCGTTCCCGGTGCGCATCACGTTCTCCGGCTTCAGGTCCCGGTGAACGATCCCGCGGGCGTGCGCGGCGGCGAGGGGTCGCGCGATGCCGAGCGAGATGTGGAGCACCTCGGACGGAGACAGGGGGCCACGGGCGAGTCTCTCGCGAAGGGTCTCTCCGGCGATGTACTCGGACGCGATGAACAGCTGGCCCTCGACCTCCTCGAGGGCGTAGACCGTAGCTATGCCGGGATGCGTGAGCTGCGCGGCTGCCGTGGCTTCGCGCGTGAGACGCTCGCGGCGCCGCGCGTCGCTCGAGAACCCCATCGGCAGCGCCTTCAACGCGACCGGCCGCCCCAGCCGCGTGTCGTGCGCGTAGTACACGACACCCATGCCGCCTTCGCCGAGGACCCGCTCCACCTCGTAGTGAGCCACCCGGCGACCCACCAGCGGGTCGGCCGTGGCCGTCCGGATCACCGCATCCGGATCGACGCTCGGACGCTCGATGAAGTCACCGGCACGGTCGTGTGCCGCGAGCAGCGATGCCACTTCGGCTCTCACGGTGTCCCGGCCGGCGCACGCGTCCTCGAGAAAGGCCGCCCGTCGCTCGGGCTCGACCGCGAGGGCGCGGTGAAAGAGGTCGTTCACCTCCGTCCACGTGGTCCGATTGCCGGCGCTCACGGGGCAGCGGCTCCCTGCAGCTCCCGCAGCAGCCACGCCTTGGCGACCGTCCAGTGGCGCTTCACGGTGGCCTCCGAGATGCCGATGGCATCCGCGGTCTCTTCCACTGACAGCCCGCCGAAGAAGCGGAGCTCCACGATGCGTGCCTGCTGCGGGTCGAACGTGGCCAGCCGGTTCAGCGCCCGATCGAGAGCGACGAGATCGAGCTCGGCATCGGGACTCGCCGACACCAGCAGCGTCTCGTCGAGGGTCACCCGGGCGCGGGCGCCACCGCGCTTTTCGGCGACCCGGGCGCGCGCGCGCTCGACGAGCAGCCTGCGCATGCAGATCGCGGCAATCGCGAGGAAGTGCGTGCGGTTCTGCCAGGCGGGGTGCTTGGCTTTCGAGAGGCGCAGGTACGCGTCGTGCACCAGGTCGGTTGCCTGCACGCTCCCGGCGCGCTCGCGGCGGACGTACTGGCCCGCCAATCGCCGCAGCTCGGCGTAGGTATCGGCAATCAGCGCGTCAACCGGTTCTGGAGCCACTCGGAATCGATTATGGCACGCCGTCCCGCGCCTGGCCTCACAGCCACATCGCGGTGAGCGGCCGGGATCGGGGGGCCCGGTACGCGTCGCTGCCTGGCGCTGACTTCGCCTCAGCGGGCGCTGCCCAGGTACCGCTGCAGCAGCGACTGCCACTCGGGCATGGCAATCCGTCGCAGGAGCACCTGGTTGATCGGCTCGCGCAGGGGGCTGCCCGTGGGCAGGGCAATCCCGTAGTACTGCCGCTCGAACGCGCCGGGCAGCACCTGCAGCGCGCCGCCGAACCGCTGCCGTACCAGGTATCGCAAAATGGGCGCGTCGTAGACGACCGCATCCACCTCGCCCGAGGAGAGGCCGGCAAGGGCCGCCTCGGGCGTGCCGTACGCCCTGAACGGGAGCTGGCGCCAGTCGAGGTACTGCGCGCTGGTGGAGGCCGGCACCGAGCCGATGCGCGCCCGGGGCAGGTCGTCGGGTCCGCGGACGTCCCCCTGCAGCGCACCGAGCGTCAGGCTCGCGGCAATGGCCGCCGTGAAGCTCGAGACGACGATCAACGCGGCGAACATCCAGACCAGCGCCACGAGCCGGCCCCCGAGCGTCCGTGGGGCCTTGTCGCCGTAGCCGACCGTCGTCATCGTCACGGCCGACCACCAGAAGCTCGCGCCGATGCCGTGCGCCGCCGGACCGCCGAACTGCTCGGGATTCTGCCGGCGCTCGAACAGCCAGACGAGGATGGCCACGATCAGGAGCAGGCCGCCGAGGGCGAGCACCACTTTCAGGAAGGACAGCGAGAGGAACTTGCCGGCGACGCTGGTCCACGCGGCGCCCTGATGCCCGGCGACGGCGATCGCCAGGCCCGAGACGTGGAACGGGTGCGTGAAGTCGAGCTCGGACTCGCGCTCCGGCGTGACCGTCAGGGCCGCGACCGCCGCATCGAAGCGTCCGGAATGCACGCCGTCGATCAGGCCCGGCAGGTCCGTCTCCTTCAGCTCGTAGCGATACCCGAGCTCGGCCGCAATCGCCCGCCAGAGCTCGACGCTGATGCCGGTCCAGGAGCCGTCCGGCCGCTTGAACGAGAACGGCGGCGCCTCCTTGGTGCCGACGACGAGCGTGCGGTCGGGTGAGGACGGCGTCCGCGAGGCGGACTGCGCGCGGGCGGGTGCCGCGACGAGCCCGAGGAGCACGACACAGGCAATCGGCCGCAGCGTCACCCTCCGATCCTATCGTGCCGTCGGCTGGAGCCCGGCGTACAAGCTCTTCAATGCGGCGCCAATCGTCCAGCTCCTCGCCCACTGGTCGTACTCGCGGAAGCGGGCTGGCGCCACGTAGCGGGCGGCTGCCTCGTCGGGATCCACACCGGCGGCGATCATCCGCTCGGCGTGCTGGCGCAGGTCGTCGAAGAGCGCCGCCTGCTCCACGATCGCCTGGCGGCCGCAGGCGGGACCGTGGCCGGGCACGAACCGCGTCGTCGGGTCGAGCGCGAGGAAGCGGTCGAGCAGCGCCCGCCAGCGGATCAGGTCTGCGTCGATGGACACCGGGTATTCGCGGACGAACAGCAGGTCGCCCATGAAGACCACCGCGCGCTCGGGCACCGAGATCGTGAGGTCGCCCGGCGTGTGCCCGTGATGAGATTCCAGCACCACGGTCAGGCCGCCCAGGTCGAGGCGGCGCGCCCCCTCCTCGGGACGCACGAGGTCGGTGGGATACGCCAGCTCCACGTGGTCGATCGAGCCGTACTGCCAGCGGGCGGCGGACAGTTCCACCTGCGCGCGCGTCTTCGCGTCTGCGTCGGTCGCGCCGGCGACCTGCGCCTCGAGCGGCGCCAGCATCGAAAGGTGGCTCGCGCCCTTCAGGGCCGCATACTGCGTCTTCATTAACTCCGGTACCCGCTCGTGCGCGATGATCGTGATGCCGTCCCGCTGGTAGCCGACGTTGCCGAACGTGTGATCGAGATGAAAGTGCGTGTTGGCGGCGCCGTGAATCGGCCGCGTCGAGATCTGCCGCGCCGCTTCGATCTCGAGCGCCGCGCCCGCGGCCTGGTAGTGGCCCTCGACAAGCAGGGTTCGATCGCGCCCGGCGATGACGCCGCCGTTCGAGAGGCATTGCGGGCCCTTCGTCGGATCGGCCAGCGTCACGAACACGCCGTCGGTCAGCGGGACGACCCGCGCGAAGCCGCGGTCGATGATCGGTGCCGGGTCGGCGCGCCGGAACGCCAGCAGCGGGGCGGCCAGCGCGCCCGCGAGGAACCGGCGGCGATCGATTGGCTGGAGCGGCACGTGAGCCTCCTCGCTCAGGACACCGGAACACGGTAGATGTTGCGGTGGATCACGACGCGCGGAAACGCGTACACGGCCGGGTCGTGGCTGACGAACGCCCGCGGGTCGGCAATGGCCTCCGCGCCCAGCAGAGCCGCTGCTTCGGCGATGCCGCGCACGCCGCCGGGCGGCAGCCGGGGAACGAGCGTTCCCGGAGGAAGCCGCGCGACGTAGGTCTGCCGCGTGGCGGTGGAGTGGAGGAACAGGAACCGGCCGTCCCGGGACCACTGGAGGAGCGGGGGCGTGACGCCCCGCTGCTCCTCGCCGGCGGTGCCGCAGTGCGCGCACACCGTCACCGGGTCGCCGCCATCCACCGGATAGAAGGCGACGGCGCTGCCGACCCAGGCCGCAACCCACCGGCCGTCGGGCGAGACGTCGTACAGGTAGTCCGCCGGCGCGGCGAGGACTTTCCGCAGGCTGCCGTCGTGGCTCGACACGCGATACAGGTACAGGCTCGTCGTCTCGCCGCCGACGAAGTACACGTCGCCACCCGGTCCGTACAGGACGCGCAGGGCCTCGAACGCCGACAGCTGTCGCGGTGGCGCCCCGCCGTCGAGCGCCGCCTCCCAGACCGAGGAGTGGCCGGCCTGGTCCACCCCGATGAACACCACATGCGTGCCGTCGGGCGACAGGTCGTAGTGCTCGATCAGCCGATCGGGCAGCACGTGCTCTCGGGCTCCGGTCGTGATGTTCACGGCCCAGAGCTCGCCGCTGACGAACCGCCGGTCGGCCTTCGATCGCTGCAGGTAGAACAGGCGCGCCCCGTCCGGGCTGAACGAGGGAGTGTAGGCGAATCCCTCCGACGTCACCTGGCGCGTGCTGCCGCCGGCGTGCACCCAGAGCGTGCTCAGCCGCTCGCCAATCGAGGTCACGATCGAGCGCCCGTCCGGATCGACGCCAATCCCCTGCTCCTCGGTGGCGGTGTACGTCACCTGTTCGGCTCCCCCGTCGGGGAAGGGCTGCCGCCAGATGTGATACCCGTTGCCGGTGTTTGCCGACAGGTACATCCAGCGGCCGTCGGGCGACCACGCCGCGTCGGTGCACTGCGAGCGTTCCGGACCCACCGGCCGGCCGGGGGAGCCGCCGTCGAACGGCACGAGTCGGCACTGACGCCACCCGAGCATGTCCATCTCGACGGCCAGCACGGACTGCCCGTCGGGCGACAGGGACGATCGGTGCACCATGCCGTTCACGTCCTGTGGCACGTACACGGGCCGCTCGTCCCCGCGGCTCTCGGTGGCGGTGAACAGGCCCATGTGAATCCCCTGCCCGAGCATCGCGGAGTACATGACGTGCCGCGGACCCGTCCCGGCGGGAGCGATCCACGAGAGGTCGGCCGCGTTGGCCAGCAGCCGGGTGGGTGCGCCGCCGAGCACCGGCACGGTCCACGCGCTGCTGTAGCCGACCGTGTACGCGATCCGGGATCCGTCCGGCGAGAACACCAGCGGGCCCATCTTCGTGGTGCCGTCGTGCGTGAGGGGCGACGGCTCGCCGTCGGGCAGCAGCTTGACGTAGACGTCGCCCGGGCCTGCGAACGTGTTCTCGCCGCGGATGAACGCGAGGATGCGGCCGTCGGGCGAGATCGTCGGCGCGACGGCGGAATCGGCGAAACTCGTGAGGGCGGTGTAGTCGCGCACGGCGGCCGGGGCGGCCGGCGAACGCCGGAGCACGAGCGCCCCCGCGACGACGACGACCGCCGCGACGCCGATGGCGGCGCCCCAGGGCCACAGGCGGGACCGGCGGGGCGCCGGCGCGACGGACGTCACGCCGGTCTCGCCGGAGTGGCGTGCGATGCGCCGCAGATCCACGAGCAGCTCGCGCATCGACTGGTAGCGCTCGGATGGATCCTTCTCGAGCGCCTTCTCCACCGCCAGGCGCAGCGACGCCGGCAGGGCCATGGGCAGCGCCGGCGCCGGGTCGTGCGCGATCGCGTGCATGAGGTCCACGCTCGAGCGGCCGGCGAACGGCCGGTGTCCCGACAGCAGCTCGTAGAGCACGATGCCGAAGGAGAAGATGTCGCTGCGCGAGTCGAGCGGCTGTCCGATGGTCTGCTCGGGCGACATGTAGGCCACCGTCCCGATGATCGCGCCCTGCCGCGTCGGGTCGGTCAGCATCGTCTGTGTGGCGGCTTGCGGTTCGGCCTGCATCCGCGCCAGGCCGAAGTCGGCGAGCTTGGCGTACCCGCTCTTCGTCAGCAGCACGTTGTCAGGCTTGATGTCGCGGTGCAGGACACCCGCCTCGTGTGCCGTCGCGAGCGCGTCGGCCACGCCCGTCAGCAGCTCCACGACCTCGCGCCAGGATCGGCGCCCGCCATGCGCCCAGTCCGAGAGCGTGCCGCCGTCGACGAGCTCGGTGACGAGGTACTGCCGGCCGTCGAGCTCGCCGGCGTCGTGGACCGTGACGATATGCGGGTGGTTCAGGGAGGAGGCGGTCTGCGCTTCCCGCTGGAACCGGCGCCGTTCGGTCTCGCTGGCGAGCTCGGCGCTCAGGAACTTGATCGCGACCGGACGATTCAGCCGGATGTCGAGGGCGCGATAGACGACGCCCATGCCGCCCTCGCCCAGCACTGACTCGATCCGGTAGGGCCCGACCGCCGCGCCTGCGTCCAACATGGGAACAGGCGAATGGTACCGCATGAGATAGAATCTGGCGCAGCGTGGCCCCCTTCCCGACCACGGACCCGGCCCGGCGCCCAGGCCGCGGGTCCTCCCTCCTCACCCGCGTGCCGTCTGGAGTCAGCCGCCCTATGCGCGTTCTCATCGCGATTGGCCTCGCCCTTGCGGCGTCCGCGACCAGCTCCGCACAGCCGGCGATGCCCGAGGCCTCCGTCACCCAGGCGATGCGGAGCCCGGACGAGGGCCGCCCGTTCGTGCGCGTGTACCAGCCGACCGAGCTCGGCGGCGCCGGCCAGGTCTGGTGCGGCATCCAGGACCAGCGCGGCGTCCTCTATTTCGGCATGGGCGGCGCGGTGCTGGAGTTCGACGGCGCGTCGTGGCGACGCATCCCGCTGAGCGACTCGACCCAGACCGCCCGGTCGCTGGACGTCGCGCCCTCTGGCCGTCTCTACGTCGGCGAGGTCGGCGATCTGGGATACCTGGCACCGAATCAGACCGGCACGCTGCAGTTCGTGTCGCTCCTCGACCGCATACCCGAGGCGGACCGGTCGTTCGCCGACGTCTGGCGCACGTATGTCGCCGGCGACGCGGTGTACTTCCAGGCGGAACAGGCCATTTTCGTGTGGGCGCACGACCGCATGGCGGTGCTGCGACCGACATCACGATTCCGGCGCGCGTCGTTCGCCAACGGACAGCTGTACGTCGCCACGCCAGAAGCCGGGCTGAACGTGCTCGAGGGGACCACGCTGCGGCCGCTGCCCGGCACCGAGGCCCTCGGGAGCGAGCCGTACCCGCTGGTGCTGCCCTACGACGATCACCGCCTGCTCATTGGAACCAGGACCGGCGGGTTCCTTCTGTACGACGGCGTCCGGCTCACGCCGCTCCCGACCGAGGTCGATGGCCTCGTGAAGCAGGGGCTCTACCGGGGCGCGGCGCTTTCGAGCGGAGCCTTTGCCATCACCACGACCTCGAACGGCATGGTCATCATCGATCACGCGGGCCACCGGCTGGTCGCGCTGGACCGTACCAGCGGGCTGCCGTCGAACGTGGTCTATTACGCCATGGCCGATCGCGAAGGCGGGCTGTGGCTCGGCTTCGACGTCGGCATGGCGAGGGTCGAGACCCCGTCGCCCGTGTCCTTCTTCGGCGCGGCCGACGGTCTGTCGAGCGCGATACAGGGCGCCATCCGATTCAAGGATCGCCTGTACGTCGCGGTCCAGACGGGGGCTGCCTACCTTGCGCCGGCCTCGGGCTCCGACCCGCGCGCCAGGTTCGTGCCGCTGGCCGGCGGGCAGAACCAGTGCTGGAGCTTCGGAATCGTGCCCGATCCGGACGGTCGACTCGACCCGATGCTGATCGTGGGCTGCACCACCGGCCTGTACGAAGTCCGCGGCACGGCCACGGTCCCCATCAAGGCGCCGGCGGACCTGACGTTCAACGCGTCCGCGGTCACGCTCTCGAAGCTCGATCCCGCCCGGCTGTGGGTTGGAGGCCTCGGCGGCATCTCGTCCTTCCGGCGCGGCGGCGGTCGCTGGATCGACGAGGGACACGTCGAGCACTCCGAAGGCGACGTCCGCAGCATCGTCGAAGAGCCGGACGGCAACCTGTGGGTCGGCACCAACGGCACCGGGGTGATGCACCTGACGCTCGACTCGCCGCCGGCGCCGGGCGGTGCCCGGCCGCCTACCCACGTGCGTCACTTCGGGGCCGCCGAGGGCCTGCCCGCGGGTGGCAGCGCCGTGGCACTCATTGGCGGATCGATCTACTTCGAGGGCAGCATCACGGATCCCCACCTGATGCACTTCGACAAGGCGTCGGGGAAGTTTGACCGCGAGACGGCACTCGACGTGGTTGGTGTGGACCCGGTGGCGATCGGGGTGGGTCTGCTGCCCGCTCCGGATGGGCGCGCGTACCTGAACTACGGCAAGGAAACGGTGGTGGTGGGGCGGACCGGCGCGGGCGCCTGGACGATCGACCGCAAGATGTTCAGCCGCTTCGGCGTGAGCAATCCACCCATCTTCCTCTTCGGCGAGCCCGATGGCGTCGTCTGGATGGGCCGCATGGACGGCACGGTGGTCCGGTTCGACAGCGCGCACCCGAGCAACACGACGCCGCCCATGACGACGCTCATCCGGGGCGTCACCGTGCGTCAACGGCGGTTGTTCGACGGCGACGGCACCGCGGCCGGTGCCCCGAAGCTCCAGTCGGCCGACAACGCGCTGCGCCTCGAGTTCGCGGCCCCGACCTTCCTCGACGAGCGCGTGACGGAGTACCAGTCCCGTCTGGAAGGGCTCGAGGCCGATTGGTCCGAGTGGTCGCACGAGGCGCGGCGCGATTACACGAACCTCGGGTTCGGCCGCTACACGTTCAGGGTCCGGGCGCGCGGCGTGGCCGGAGACATCGGGCCCGAGTCCACCTATGCGTTCGTGATCCTCCCGCCCTGGTATCGCACCTGGTGGGCGTACGGCGGATATCTGCTGCTGCTCGGGCTGGCTGGCTTCGGCATCGATCGCCTGCAGCGCCGCCGGGTGATCGCGAAGGAGCGGCAGCGGGCGCAGGTGGCCGAGGCGCGTGTCCGCGCCGAGGCAGCCGAGACCCTGGCGCGGACCGAGGCGGAGGGCAAGAAGAACGTCGAGCTGCTGAGTGAGATCGGCCGCGAGATCACCTCGTCGCTCGACTTCGACACGATCTTCGGGCGGCTGTACGAGCGGGTCAACGAGCTGGCCGACGCGGACGTGTTCGGCGTCGGCCTCTATCACCCGGAGCGTCACGAGATCGAGTACCGCCTGGCGATCGAGAACGGCAAGCGGTACACGCCCTACACGCGCGACACGACGGATCCGAACCAGCTGCCGGTCTGGTGCATCGAGCACCGCGAGACCGTCTTCATCAACGACCTGGACGCCGAGGTCGGCCGGTACATCGCCGGCTACGACGAGGACCGCCGCCAGCTCGAGGACGGGACGCTGTCGCGGCGGCCGCAGTCGATCATCTACATGCCGCTCATCAGCAAGGACAAGGTGCTCGGCATCGTCACGATCCAGAGCTTCAAGACGCAGGCGTACACCACGAATCACCGGAACGTGATGCAGAGCCTGGCGACCTACACGGCGATCGCGCTGGACAACGCCAACGCCTACCGCCAGTTGAACGAGCAGGAGCACGAGATCCGGCGGCTCTTCGAGGAGGCCGAGCGCGCGCGCGGCCTCGCGGAGGAGGCCGATGCGGCCAAGAGTGCCTTTCTCTCCACGGTGAGCCACGAGCTCCGCACGCCGCTCACCTCCGTGCTCGGCTTCGCGAAGATCATCAAGCGGCGCCTCGAGGAGCGTATCTTCCCGCTGATCCAGACCGACGACCGCCGCGTGCGGCAGACGGTGCAGCAGGTCGGCGACAACCTCAACGTCGTCGTCAGCGAAGGCGAGCGCCTCACGAAGCTGATCGACGACGTGCTCGACCTGGCGAAGATCGAAGCCGGCAAGCTCGAGTGGCACATGGACAACGTGGTGATCGCCGAGGTCATCGACCAGGCCACGGCGGCCACCTCGTCCCTGTTCGACCAGCGCGGCCTGCAGCTGGTGAAGGAGATCGCCCCGGATCTGCCGCCGGTCACCGGCGATCGGAACCGGCTGGTCCAGGTGGTGATCAACCTGATCTCGAACGCGGTGAAGTTCACCGACGCGGGCAGCGTCACGTGCCGCGCCGCCGTCCGGGACGGCGAGATCGTGGTCAGCGTGATCGACACGGGCCTGGGGATCGCGCCGGCCGACCACCCCAAGGTGTTCGAGCGCTTCAAGCAGGTGGGCGACACGCTCACCGACAAGCCCAAGGGCACGGGCCTGGGTCTGCCGATCTGCAGGGAGATCGTGGAGCACCACGAGGGCCGCATCTGGGTGGAGAGCGACCTCGGGCGCGGGAGCACGTTCTCGTTCACGCTGCCGATCCACTCCGCCGAGGCGGGCGAGCCCAGGCCCGGCGGCACGATGGAGCTCGCGGCGCTCATCAGGCAGCTCCGCGAACAGGTCGTCGTGACGACGCCGCGAACGGCCGAGCGGCAGCCGCACGTCCTCGTCGTGGACGACGACGCCAACATCCGGGAGCTCCTGACCCAGGAGCTGACCGAGGCCGGCTATCAGGTGAGCGTGGCGGGCAACGGACGCGAGGCGCTCGGCGTCGTCCGGCGCAACCGGCCCGACCTGATCGTGCTGGACGTGATGATGCCGGAGATGAACGGCTTCGACGTGGCCGCGGTCCTCAAGAACGATCCCCAGACGATGGACATCCCCATCGTGATCCTGTCCATCGTGCAGGATCGCGAGCGCGGATTCCGGATCGGGGTGGATCGCTACCTCACCAAGCCGATCGACACGGAGGTGCTCTTCCGCGAGGTCGGCGCGCTCATCGGGCAGCGGAAGTCGCACAAGCGCGTCCTCGTCGTGGACGACGATGCGTCCACGGTCCGGACACTGTCCGACGTGCTGACGTCACGGGGATACAGCGTGAGCGAGGCCAGGGACGAGGATCTGCTGAACCGGGCGCGCGAGCTCCAGCCGGACATCATCATGCTCAACTCGGTGTCGTCCTCCAGGGCCGACGCCGTGAAGATGCTGCGCTTCGAAAAGGGGATGGAGAACGTCCTCTTCCTCGTCTATCAGTGAGGAGTGTCACCTGTGAGCCGGACGATTCTGATTGCCGATGACGAGGCCCACCTCCGATCCCTCATCCACCAGACGATCGAGGAGCTGGAAGACGAGGGGGTCGAGGTGCTCATGGCCGCCAACGGCGAGGAGGCGCTCGCCGCCATCGAGTCGGCGAAGCCCGACCTCGTGTTCCTGGACGTGATGATGCCCAGGCTGAGCGGGTTCGACGTGTGCCAGCGCGCCAAGCAGACGCTCGGCCTGAAGGACGTGTACATCATCCTGCTGACCGCCAAGGGGCAGGAGTTCGACCGTCAGAAGGGCGCGGAGGTCGGGGCGGACCTGTACATGACCAAGCCCTTCGATCCCGACGCGCTGCTGGAGAAGGCCCGCGAAGTGCTGGGGATGTAGCCGGGATGGCGCCAGCCGCTCTGCGACAGCTGCTCGCCCGGCAGCCCGATGCGCGCGCCCTGATCGCCGCCATCGAGGCCGCCTTTGGCACGCCCATCGGCATCGAGGATGCCGACGGCCGCGTGCTGCACGGCGCGGCGCCTGGACCGGCAGGGCCGAGCCGGTTTCCGGTGACGGGCGGCGGGGCCGGCCTCGGCTGGGTCTCTGGCTCGGCCTCGGCCGCCACGGTCGCGGCCCTGCTCACGCACCTGGTGGCGCGCGAGGCGGAGCGGAAGGCCCTCGGCGCCGAGGTGCTGCACCTCTACCGCGAGGTGAACCTGATCTACTCGTTCACCGAGAAGCTGGCCGCCCTGCTCGACCTCGACCGCGTCGCCGAGCTCACGCTGCAGGAAGCCCGGCAGATGATCGTCGCCACCGACGGCGCCATCCTCCTGCTCGACGACGGCGGCGACGAGATGCGGATGGTGGCGAGCGTCGGCGACGAGATGCCGCGGCTCACCGGATTCCGGCGCGGACACGGCATCGTCGGCGGCGTGGCCGCCACCGGCATCGGCGAGATCGTCAACGACGTGGACGCGGATCCGCGGCGCGCGGTGACGCACACGGCCATGAAGGCCTTTCTCTGCGCGCCGCTGCGGGTGGGCGAAAGAGTCATCGGCGTGATCACGCTCGGCAGCACCATGCCCATGGCGTACACGGCCGCCGAGCTGAAGCTGCTGAACACGCTGGCGCTTCAGACGGGGACCGCGATCGAGAATGCCCGCCTGTTCGAGCGGACCATCCAGGCGGCCCGCGAGCGTGAGCGGCTGATGGCCCTCCAGCAGCAGACCGAGCTGGCACGGGCGCGGCTGGAGAGCGAGATGCACCTGGCGGCGCGCATCCAGATGGACCTGTTCCCGGCGGCGCTGCCGCAGGTGGCCGGGTACGAATCTGCGGCGCGCAATCGCCCGGCGAGACAGTGCGGCGGCGACTACTACGACGTGCTGCAGCTCGACGCCGCAGACGGCGGCACGGTGCTGTTCTGCGTGGCCGACGTCTCCGGCAAGGGCCTGCCGGCGGCGCTGGTGATGAGCAACATGCAGGCGACCCTGCGCGCGCTGCTCGGGCGCGTGCCGGCGCTGCCGGAGCTCGCGCAGCTGGCCAGCGCGCTCCTGTTCGCCTCCACGTCGCCGGAGAAGTACGTGACGGCGGCCTTCCTCCAGCTCACCCCCGAGTCGGGCGCACTCGGTTTCGTCGGAGCGGGCCACCTCGACAACCTGATCCTCCGGGCGAACGGCACCGCGCACCATCTGTCGTCCACCGGCCCGCCCCTGGGCCTGCTGCCGCCGGGCCTCCCGTACGGGGAAACGCGGGGCACGCTCGGGCCGGGCGATGCCGTCGTCCTGTTTTCCGACGGCGTCACCGATGCCCAGAGCGTGGAGGGCGAGGAATTCGGCGAGGAGCGGCTGCTGGCCGTACTGGAGGACGCGAGGGGCTGTCACGCCGGCGAGCTCATCGACCGCGTCCTCGCAGCCATCGACCGGTTCGTCGGAGGCGCTCCCCAGTTCGACGACATCACCCTGCTTGTCGTCCGAAGGCTGGGGGGGTGAACCGGGTTCACGGTTCACGGTTCGTTGCCCGCCTCTCGTGCACCTCTCGTGTAGCGCAGGCCTTCAGGCCTGCCAACCGGCGCGCGGGCAGACCTAAAGGTCTGCGCTACATGTGTCGCGCACCCCTGATGTAGCGCAGGCCTTCAGGCCTGCCAACCGGCACGCGGGCAGACCTAAAGGTCTGCGCTACATGTGTCGCGCACCCCCTGATGTAGCGCAGGCCTTCAGGCCTGCCAGCGGGTGTGCGGGATGGCGTCGCGATTGCATCCGGTCGCGGCATGAGACGCCGATCCACGACTCGCACCGCGGTGCGCTGGCTCACGGCCGCCGCCGGCGCCGCGGCCGGGGCGTACGCCGCGTATGTGGCGATCGCCTGGCTGCGCTACGGCGCCCCCTCGCGCCTCCCGCCGGAAGCCGCCGACGACCTGCTCGACCGCTTCATGCCGACCTGCGACGTCGCCGAACGTCACCACGTGCACGTGGCCGCACCCGCCGCGGTGACGTTCGCCGCGGCCCGGGACATGGACCTCCTCGCCTCGCCCATCGCGCGAGCCGTCTTCAAGGCGAGGGAACTGCTCCTCGGATCGTCCGGTGGGCAGGCTCGACGACAGGGTCTGATCGACGAAGTGCTGGGGCTCGGCTGGGGCGTGCTCGCCGAGACGCCCGACCGTGAGATCGTCGTCGGCGCCGTGACCAGACCCTGGGAGGCGGACGTGGTGTTCCGTGCGGTGTCACCCGATCGCTTCGCGGAGTTTTCCGAGCCCGGCTACGTGAAGATCGCCTGGACGCTGCGCGCCGACCCCACCGGGCCGGCCGCGTCGGTCTTCCGCACCGAAACCCGCGCCGTCGCCACCGACGCCGCCGCGCGCGCGAAGTTCCGGTGGTACTGGGCCACCCTGTCGCCCGGCATCATCCTGATCAGGCAGACGACGCTCGGTCCGCTCAGGCGTGAGGCGGAACGCCGTGCGCGGATGCTCGCAGCGGACCGGAGCTGAACCTGGATTGGAGCACCGCCGCGACCAGCACCACACCGGCTGGTACGAGCGCGGCGTCGGCGTGCATTCCCAGCAGGACCGCGGCCGAGCCGCCGATTCCGCACCAGAGAACCGGCACCAGCGCCGGCATCCACCCGACTGGTCGCGCCGAGACCAGCAGCCCCACCGTCAGGATCGTCGTGGGGCAGGGCACGCCAAACGCCGGCATGCGTGGGAGCGTAAGTCCGTCCAGCAGGCCGATGACCGGATACGCCAGCGCGTAGATCACCAGCACCGCACCGGCCACCCGCCACGCGCGCGACGCGGACCGGACCCTGAGCCGATCGTTGACGACGCCGGCCCACAGCAGTGCGAAGCCCTCGACAACGAAGAGAACGGCGAATATCCGTGCCGCTGGATTGATCGTCGCGAACCAGGTCCCGTGATAGGCGACGCCCGACCAGATCCACGATATGGCCATCAGGGCGACAATCGCGCGATGTGGAGGCCTCGGCCGCCGGATGGCGGCCAGCCCAAGCACGATGGAAATGAGCCAGAGCGCCAGGACGACTGGCCACCACTCGGCGTTGTAGGCGCCGAAGACGTCCAGGAACTGCTCGCGTGTGAATGGAAGGTCCACGCCGGTCGTGTCAGCAGGTCGGATGCCAGCCACGCCGAGGCCCCTGTGGCCGATTGCGCGACGCGCGCGTGAAGCGGACACGGGGAGCGCAGAAATCTCCGCGGCTGCCGCGGGAAAATGCCGGCCCGCGACGCTTCGCGAACGTCGGCCCCGGCGGCGGACGTGAGACGCCGGCGGCAAGCATCCTGCGTACGACTCCAGCGACGGGGACGACACATGAGGCTCGCCTTCGCGATCTTCCTGGCCCTGCACGGGCTGATTCACCTGCTGGGGTTCGCCAGGGCCTACGGCCTCGCGGCGCTCCCGCAACTCCGTACGCCGATCGGCCCGGCCGTCGGGCTGCTCTGGCTCGTCTCGGCGCTGCTGTTCGTCGCAGCCGCGCTCGCGATCGTGCTCTGGCCGCGCTGGTGGTGGACGATTGGCGCCGCGGCAGTCGCGGCCTCGACCGTCGCCATCGCCTCGGCGTGGACGGACGCGAAGGCGGGGGCGGCAGCAAATGTGATCGTGCTCGGCGGCGTCGCGTTCGGAGTGCTGGTGGACGGGCCGTGGAGCCTGCGCGCCGCCTACGAGCGGGACGTCTCCTCGGCGCTGGCGGGGCCAGCGGCCGGCGTGCTCGTGACCGAAGCCGATCTGGCGACGCTGCCGGCGCCCGTTCAGCAGTACCTGCGTGTTGCCGGCGTTATTGGTCGTCCGCGGGTTCGTACGATGCGCGCACGCATGCGCGGCCGCATCCGGAGCGCCCCGGATGCCCCCTGGATGCCGTTCGAGGCCGAGCAGCACAACGTCTTCGACCCGCCGGCGCGGTTCTTCTATTTCACGGCGTCACGCCTGCTCGTGCCCATACAGGGCTATCACCGCTATGCCGGATCGGCGGCCGGCATGCGGGTCAAGGCGATCGGCCTCGTGACGGTCGCGCAGGCCGACGGCCCGGCAATGACGCGGGCGGAGACGGTCACGCTGTTGAACGACATGTGCCTGCTGGCGCCGGCCGCGCTGGTGGATGCTCCCATCCGGTGGGAGGTCGACAGCGATCGTGCCGTGTGGGCGACCTACTCCAACGCGGGACAGACGATCCGCGCGCGGCTCGCCTTCGACGGAGACGGCAAGCTGGTGGACTTCGAGTCGGACGACAGGGGCGAAATGGCACAGAACGGCGCGCGAATGACGCCGGCGCGCTGGTCCACACCGGTTCGCGCCTACCGGGACTTCGGGCCGGCACGTCTGATGACGAGGGGTGAAGGACGCTGGCGGGACGCCCACGGGAGCTGGAGCTACATCGAGCTGGAGCTGACGGACATCGCCTACGAGGCGCGTGTTACTTCGTGCCCTTCGTATCCCAGAACGCCTTGAAGCCGCGATAGAGCTCCCATACGTCCACCTTGGACGACACGTCGTACGGCGAGTGCATGCTGAGGATCCCCACGCCGACGTCGATGACGTCGATGTTGGCGTTGGCGAACCACTGGGCGATCGTGCCTCCGCCGTAGCCGGCGCGGTAGGAATGCGTCTGCCAGTGCACGCCGGCCGCGTCGAAGATGTGCCGCACCTGGGCGAAGTACTCCGAGAGCGCCTGCCGCCCGGAGCCGTATTCCTTGACCGCCAGCCCCCAGCCGAGGCGCGCCGCGGTCTGCGGATCCTGCGGGCTCGGGAACAGCGGGTTGAGCGCCGTCGTGCAGTCCGATTCGAGCGCCTGGGATCGCGCGAAAGCATGTCGGAGCATCAGTTCGTTGTACGGCGCAGACTCCTGCGCCGCGATCACCTCCGACATGAGCGTACCGAACCAGGCCGACTGCACGCCCGTGTCCCACGACGCGACTTCTTCGTTGTTGACGCAGTAGGCCACCGCGGTCTTCTCCGGAACGCCGACCTCGGCGATGGCCCTCAGCGCCGCGTACCCGCTCAGCCGGTCGTCGTCGCCGTATGCGGCGATGAGCTGCCGGTCGAGCCCGACGTCGCGAGGCATCTCGGCGGGCACCACCTGGAGATCGGCAGAGAGGAAATCGGACGCCGTCACGCCGTACTTCGCCTTCAGCGCCGCCATGGCGCCCTCCGCCGTCAGGGCGAGCATGGGCTTCATCTCCTCCGTCTTGATCACCTCGGGGCTCGTGCGCGACCGGTAGTCCTTGTCCACGTGCGGCGCGAGGTCGGGAATGATCAGCACCGGATCGCCGGGATCGTTGCCGATGTCCACCCAGATCGTGGTGCCGTCGGTCTTGTCGATGCGGCCGATGAGCGCCAGCGGCCGGTTCACCCACTGATAGTTCTTCAGCCCTCCGTGCACCTGCGTTTCGAGCATCGCCACGTCGAAGCTGGTGCGGAAGGGCTTCGGCTTGAGCTCGATCCGCACGGCGTCGATGTGCGCGTTGATGATGCGCGTGCCGCTCGTGACCGGCCGACGCCCGACGACGAACAGGACGATCGTGCGGTCCCGGTTCACGGCGTACCAGCGGGATCCCGGCGCCAGATCCGCCTTCGTGGCCGTGCCAGACCATTGTTTGAATCCGTGCGCTTCGGCCATGCCGATCGCCTCGTGGACGAACGTCATCTCGCTCTTGGCCTTCGCCATGAAGCCCTTGAAGTCCTCGCCGAACGCCATCACCTCGCCCTGCTGCGCCGCCGACAGGGTCGGCCAGACGGGACCAGGAGGCGTGGCGGCCGCGGTGGAGTTGTCTGCGGAGGAGACCTGCGCCAGCGCGCCCGCAGGCACGCAGCACAGCACGGCGCCCAGGGCGAGCGCCCGATGCCAGCATGAGGAAGTCATGCTGCGAAGGATATCAGGGACGGCGGCTACCCCTGGTGGCCCGGGGCGAGGAAGCGCGCCAGGATGGCGGTCGCCTGCTCCCAGTTCCTCGCCTCGTGTTCGAGCTGCCGGCGTCCGCTACGCGTCAGCCGGTAGAACTTCGCCCGGCGGTTGTTCTCCGACAGCCCCCACTCGGACTGGATTGCCCCCTCCTGCTCCAGTCTGAGCAGGGCCGGATAGAGCGTCCCGTAGTTCAGGGACAGCAGATCCCCGCTCGTCTGCTCGATGCGGCGCGCGATGCCGTATCCGTGCTGCGGCCCCATGGTTTCGAGCGTCTTCAGCACCATCAGCGCCAGGGTGCCCTGCCACACGTCGGCCTTGTCGCCCATCCCTCTCCTCTTGCTTCCCCATATGGACGGTACCATCGAAGGTGCTTCCGGGGCAACGTCGGCCGCGGGCTCGGCCTCCTCCGCAACAGCCTCACGGGACGGTGGCGCTCATGCCGTCGCGCGCGCCGCGCGGGCGGCAATCAGCAGGACGATTGCCGTCATCGCGACCTGCCCGACGACGTCCACCTGGTTGACGGGAGCGCCCAGGTTCGTGTGTCCGCTCAGCAGCGAGCTGAGGCCGAACAGCCCGTAGGTCAGCGTCGTCGCCGCGCCGACCGCGAGGTAGTGGCGAGGGGTCCAGCCGGCGCGCGTGGACCAGGCCCAGAGCAGGACGGCGGCGGCGGCCTCGCAGGCCAGCCGGGCGATGACGCTGATCGCCGGGTGGAGTCCGCGGCTGCGGGCGAGCGGCTCGGCGGCCAGGTACGCGATCGCCAGCGCGAGCGTCGTCACGAGGACGATCCAGGGAGCTGGGGAGGTTCCCGCGGGCGGTGCGGCGGCCGAGCGGAGTGGGGGGATGGCCGTGAATGCCGCAACCACGACGAGCGCGATCAACACCGCGGCGCTGGCGAACTGTGCGGGGCTTGCGACGAACGGGCTGGACTGCAGGCTGAACGCTCCGGTCGCGGCGCATCCGAGCGCGAACAGCACGATTGTCACCACGAGCCCGGGCCGTCCCAGCCAGGGGTCCTCTCGGGCGGCGCCGGCCGTTCCCTCCGCAATCAGGATGGGCGTCGCGACGCTCCAGACGACGTGGATCGACAGCACGAAGAAGGTCCAGTTCAGCGAGGTCCCCATCGCGGGGATGAATCCGTAGTCGAGCAGTCGCTGGCCCACGTAGTCCGGGTTGAACAGCGACTGGGTGAGGAACGCCTCTTCGAGGAGGGCGTAGGCGATGGCCAGGAGCAGCAACGTCGGCCAGCCGCGGCCCGTGCGTCGGGTCAACTCCCGCAGGAGCAGCGCGCCGCACCCGTACAGCGGCACGAAGACAACGAGCAGGCCGAGATTGCGGATGGTGAAGTCGGCCAGCAGGAACTCGGCGATCAGCGGCGAGAGGACGGTGAGGAGGAGCGCCGGGGCGATGCGGCGTAGCGTCCGGACCAGCATTGCGCCAGCATAATTGGATCGGGACGAATTTTTCGTAAGGCGTAGAATTCGTCCCGATCCAATTTGCGGTTTGCCGAAATTCGTCCCGATCGAATTTCCGGTCCGGTTTGCGAATTCGTCCCGATCGAATTTCGGGTAAGCTCTGCGGAATGTACCGGTTGGCGCTCGCGCTCACGGTCCTGCTTTCCAGCGGCTCCCGCGCGGGCGCGGCCGACGCCAGCCTCTCCGCCACGGCCAGCCTCCCGGCGACCGCAGTCTCCCGCTTCGCGGCGCTCGCCCTGGCATGCGTGCACCAGGAGTACCCGAACAAGATCGCGCACGTCCTCCAGAGCGACGCGGATCTGCACCCGCCGCACGACCTCACGCCGGCCTTCTACGGCTGCTACGACTGGCACTCCGACGTCCACGCGCACTGGCTGCTCGTGCGGCTGGCACGCCTCTATCCGGACGCGACGTTTGCCGACGCGGCCCGCCAGGCACTGGCCGAGAGCCTCACGCGCGCCCACATTGCCGGGGAGCTGGCGTACCTGGACGGGAAGGGCCGCGCCTCGTTCGAGCGGCCATACGGGCTCGCGTGGCTCCTGCAGCTCGACGCCGAGCTCGCCGAATGGGACGACGCGGACGCCCGCGAGTGGTCCGCGGCGCTCCGGCCGCTGGCCCGCGCCTCCGCCGCGCGCCTCACCGAATGGCTCCCGAAGCTCACGCATCCGATTCGCATGGGTGAGCATGACCAGACCGCGTTTGCCCTCGGCCTGGCGCTGGACTGGGCGCGTCAGACCGGCGAAGCGGAGAGCGCGCGGATCTTCGAGGCGTCGATCCGGCGTTTCTACCTCGCCGACCGCAACTGCCCGCTGACATACGAGCCGTCCGGCGAAGACTTCCTCTCGCCGTGCCTGGCCGAAGCGGACGTCGTCGGCCGTGTCCTGCGACCCGACGACTTCGCGCGCTGGCTGACCACATTCCTCCCCGGGCTGCCACGCAGGCCCGTCGGCTCCTGGCTCGGTCCAGCCGTGGTCAGCGACCCCTCGGACCCGAAGCTCGCACATCTCGACGGCCTGAACCTGTCGCGCGCCTGGATGCTCGAAGGCATTGCGGCGCGTCTGCCGGCCAGTGACGCACGTGTTCAGGCGCTGGCGGCTGCGGCCGCACGGCATCGCGAGGCCGCCCTGCCGGCGGTGACGGGCGAGCACTACGAGGGCGGACACTGGCTGGGGACGTTCGCGACCTATCTGGTGACCCGCCGCGGGCTGCCCGCACGCTAGTCCTCGCCCAATCTTGCGCGCCGCCGTTCATGGCGTGTAACGATTGCGCGCGTGTCGATCGCGGTTTGGGCCGCACTCCCGCGGCATCCGCTGGCACATGCTTTGAAGAACGCAGAGGTACGTCCAGTTCGCTGGACGCTCCCCGATCGGAGCCTGATCATGCCGTCCACGCGATCCCCGCTCGCGATCGAGACCGCCATCTGCACGTCGAACCGCAGCGCGCTGCTCGACGGCACGCTGGCGCGACTTGCGACCCTGCAGGTCCCCTCCGGGATCGACTGGCGACTGCTCGTCATCGACAACAACTCGAGCGACGACACGGCAGATGTCCTCGCGGCGCACGCCGGCAGGCTCCCCCTGCGCTCGGTGTTCGAACCCAGGCCCTGCCTGGCCAACGCCCGGAACCGCGCCGTGTTCGAATCACGTGCCGACTACCTGCTCTGGACAGACGACGACGTGCTGGTGGGCCGGAACTGGCTGGAGTCGTACGTGGCGGCCTTCCGATCGCATCCCGAGGGTGCGTTCTTCGGCGGGCCCATCGAGCCGTGGTTCGACGGATCGCCCCCGCAGTGGCTGGCCGACAACTGGTCGATGGCCGAAGTGGCGTTCGACACGGGACGGTTCGGCGCCCTCGAGTTTGCGTTCGACGACGACCACCTCCCGTTCGGGGCCAACTGCGCCGTACGGCTGGCGATCCAGCGGCGGTTTCCGTACGAGCCAGGGCCGGAGTGTCAGCCGACCCTCGGCAGCGACGGGACGAGCGTCATGCGGCAGATGCTCGCGGCCGGTCACGCGGGCTGGTGGGTGCCTGGCGCGGCGGTGCAGCACTTCATCCCGCGCGAGCGCCAGTCGGTGGCCTATCTGCGGCGGATCTTCGGCGGGCAGGGTGAGCTCCAGGGCCGTGCGCTGGCGTACGGCGACGTGCCGCGCCTGCTGGGCCGGCCACGCTGGCTGTTGAAGGAGGCCGTGCTCGCCGAGGTCCGATACCGGTGGAGCCGCGCGACCGCGTCACCGCACGTCTGGATCGGCGACCTGATCCAGGCCGCCCAGACCTGGGGCAAGCTCAGGGCGCAGTCCTGACACTCGCGCCCGCAGGCAGGCCTGAAGGCCTGCGCTACACGAGGAAAGCATCGCAGGCAGGCCTGAAGGCCTGCGCTACACGAGGAAAGCATCGCAGGCAGGCCTGAAGGCCTGCGCTACATGAGAGGCGCGCGCCGCATGTAGCGCAGACCTTCAGGTCTGCCCCGTCGCAGACCTTCAGGTCTGCCCCGCCGGCTAGCGGCCCGGGAACCGTATCCGGATGGCATACAGCGCGGTCCGCGCCGGCACGAACAGCGTCCGCCCGTCGGGCCCGCCGAACACGAGCTGCAGCGGACGCTCGGGGACGGCAATCGTCTCGAGGAAACGGCCGCTCGCGTCGTAGACGTAGATCTGCCCGGCCGCGATGTAGACGTGGCCCTGCGCATCCACCGCGACGCCTTCCCCCCCGCGGTACGCGAACGTCGTCAGCTCCGGGACACTCCCGTCGGCCCCGAGCGTGCCCGCCAGCGTCGTATGAGCGGCCTCGTCGGTGACGTACACGCGATCGCCAGGCCTCGCCCTGGCCAGGCCGAACCCGCGAATCTGCGCGCTGCTCTTCACGCCCCAGCTGGTCGCGCCGCTGACGAAGTCCTCGCCGGCCGGGATGTACACGGTCCCGTCAGGCGACACGTACTGGGCGACGGGCCGGGCGAGCGCCTCGGGGTTGACGCGCCAGTCGCCCGCGGGCAGCGCGGCCGCCGCCTGCGGCCGCGGCACGACAGGGCTGGCAGGGACCACGCGGATCTCGTAGCCGTGCGCACCGGGCGCGAACGGGTACACGGTCCCGTTGCCGGCGTAGGAGACCACGACCAGCGCGCCCGACGCGTCCACGGCCAGGTTCACCGGATCGACCGGGCTGTCGGCAACGACCGCGAGCTGTCGCGACGCGGCCGTCCAGCGGTAGATCCGCTGCCAGTGCGCGTCCACGAAGAAGAAGTCACCCGTCCGGTCCGAGGCGCCGCCCGAGATGTCGTAGAAGCCGCCGGCAAGCCGCTCGACCGAGGCGCCAGGCTCGACGACAGCCGACGCGGACGGCGGGCGCGGGGCGGGCGGCTGCCCCGAGATGGTGAGGCGCGAGAACTCGCGCTGCCGCACCTCGATCTCGTGATCGCGGTCGTAGACGGCCGCGTCGAATGACACCTTGCTGTTGCTGTAGCAGTGGACGTTCCTGAACCGGATGTCGCTGGAGCGCGCAACGGTGATCGCCCACGGGAACGGCTGGAACGTGCTGATGACGCGATACGCGAAGAAGTTGGCGAACGTGATATCGGTCGAGTCGTCGATCTCGACCGGCAGCGCGAATCCACCCTCGCCGCGCTCCTCCTCGGTCTGAAGGGCGTAGATCTGCCAGTGCGCCACGCGGTGCAGCTGCACCTCGTGCCTCACGTGATGCTCGCTCGACATCTGGTACACCCGCCCGGGCGTAGACGTGTCGGACACGACCATGCCGGCCTGCGCGAACGTGCTCGGCGTCCAGATGTCGAAGAACGTCCCTCCGCCGCCGTTGGTGACCCAGAGGCTCGGGTACTGCCCGTCCCAGCGTCGCGCGAGCTCCGGATCCCCGGTGTGGGTGTTGTTGTACGCGTTCTCGCGGGTGCCGTCCATCCGGTTCGTGCCGTGCCCGCCAAGCAGGCGCACGTCGTTCACGAGCGCGCTCGCACCCGACTGCCACTTGATGCCGACGGCGCGCGGGTTGATGCCGCCGGTGTAGATGCCGAGCCCGATCAGGATGTTGGTGCCGCCAGGCGGCGTCTCGACGACGGGCTTTGGCGGCCCGACATCCTGAAACGCCGGCGTCCGATCGAGCAGATCGATCTGCGTCGTGCTCGGGTTGAGCCCGATGAGCACGGTCTCCGGCCCGAGCGCCAGCGTGTCGCTCACGACGTAATGGCCGGACGGCAGGTAGATTGCCCGATGCGCCGCGATCGCCCGGCGGAACGCCTCCGTGTCGTCGGTGGCCCCGTCGCCCTTGGCACCGAGCGCGCGCACGTTGACCCAGGTGTCGGCCGGTGGCAGCGGCGACAGGTCGGACGGCACGGGTGGCGGGAGGGCGGCCAGCGGCTCGGCGTCGAAGCGATCGGCCATGGCGGGCTCGGCGCCGACGTCCTGGAGCGTCAGCCCGTGCGAGAACGCGCGGACGTGGTACGTGTTGGCCGGGCCGGTCACCGTGTGTCCGCTCTCACGGAAGCGCGCGAAGACCGGCACGTGCCGGCACGCGACGTCCTCCACGTTGATCTGGGTGAGCGCGCTGTGCTCGGCCGAGATGACGATCGCCGGACCGGAGATGTCCTCCAGGCGCCCGTCCTTGATCCAGAGCTCCTCGATGGCCCCCGGGTCGATGTCGATGGCGGTCGGCACGCCGCGCACGGTCGGGCGCACCAGCGTCAGCCCGGCCTCGTGATCGCGAATGGCGGCCGTGCGCTGCCCCTCGAACGTCGCATCCACCGCCGTGAACTGCCAGCCGGGCGACGGGCGTTCGGTCCAGATGCCGTACTCGCCGCCGGTGAAGCGCACATCCTCCATCACGTTGCCCGTGCCGTGCACGCCGGCAAGGCCCGATCCCACGCGGACGTCCATGTGCGCCAGGAAGCAATGCTGGGCGTAGCGGCCGCGGACGGCCACGGCGCCGGGATTGCCGGCGCCAATCTCGAGGTCCACGTTGCTCAGCGCCGAGTAGAACGTGCCCGGGTTCGCGTCCGGCTGCGGCCCGCTGCTGCGCCGCGCGCCCGCGAAGAAGACGAGGTACTGCTCGTGCGCCGGATCGTCGTACCCGGGCGCACGGTCGGCGAGCACGAACACCGGCCGGCTCCGGCCGTAGCCGATGACGCGGATGCCGGGCCAGACGTTCACCGTGCGCGTCAGCCGATAGCGGCCCTCGGGCACGAACACGATCCCCTGCACGGTGGTCTCCTGCACGCGGTCGATCGCGGCCTGGATGGCGGCGGTGTCGTCCGCCACGCCGTCGGCACGCACGGGGAATCGATCCGCGGTCAGATACACGGCACTCGCATCGTCGAGCCGCGTCGTGTAGTACGAGGCCGCGGTTGCCGGACCCGCCGTCAGCGCCAGCACGCCGGCGGCGATCGGGATGCCTCGGAATGGGCTGAGGTGCATGGCGGAATCGTACGTGCGCGGCGGCCGTGATTTCAAATACAGTACGGGGGAGAGATGCGTATGCCGACCGTCAGCATCCGGTACTGCCGGGTCTGAAACTACCGTCCCCGCGCCGCCCGTGCGGCGGCGCTCATCACCGACGCCACCGGCCTGAACGTCGCCCTGGTCGAGGGCGGGCGCGGCGAGTTCACGGTGCGCGTGGACGAGGCGATCGTCGCCCGGAAGGACGTGAACGGCTTCCCGGCCGAGGACGCGATCGTGGCGGCCGTCCGCGCGGCCCTTCCACGCACCTGACTCCCCCACCTCACCTCGTCGCGGCGGGGACCCACCCGTCCTCTCTCGCCCTCCTCAGGAGACGAAAGCGCCCCGAATTGAGGTCGGGCGACGTGTGACGAGGCCGAAATGCGGGGCTCTCTCGCGGCATCTCTCTTGCACCGTCAGCACACCGTGCCAGCGTTCACGCGCCGAGAGAAATCCCCCAGTTCAGGCCGGAAACACGACGCAGGCTCCCCTTCTACCCCCGGAGGAACGCGTTGTCTTCCTACTCGAGATCGCTGCTCCTGCTGCTGATCCTGGTGGTCTTCGGTTTTCACGCGACGTACGCGTCCGCCGCGTCACGTAATCCCTGGGACGTGAACTGGTCGCATCCCGACCAGACCGCCACGCAGGCGCCCTCGCCCGCGTGGCGTGTGCTGTTTTCCCCAGCCACTGGGGAGACGGCCGCGCCATCGTCTCTCGTCAGCACCGGCGGCCTGGCGGTGGCCCTGGAGGCCGACGCCGTTGGGGCACCGCCCGCTGCCGGGCAGCAGACCGGACAGGAGCCGGTCAACGCGAGGCCGCGGTCGTTCGAGTACAGCCGCGCCTACAACCTGCGGCGCAGGATCCACGTGTACGCCAGCGTCGCCACGCTGCCGCTCTTCGCCACGGAGGTGTACCTCGGCCAGAAGCTCTACAACGGCGGGTTCACCGACGGCCAGCGCACCGCACATCAGTGGGTGGCGGGCGGCATCGGCGCGCTCTTCGGCGTCAACACCGTGACGGGGCTCTGGAACCTGAAGGAGGGCTGGAAGGATCCGTCACATCACGGGCTGCGGGTGGCCCACGGCCTGCTCATGCTGGGGGCCGACGCCGGGTTCGTCGCCACCGGCGCGCTGGCACCGAACCGCGAGGGTGAAGGCGGCAGCCGCGGCGCGCACCGTGCCATCGCCTTCACGTCGATCGGTGTGGCGACGGCAGGCTACCTCATCATGCTGTTGGGACGCTGACCATGTCGCTGCCACTGAGCGTGCACGACGCGCTGGCCTGGTGGGGCTCGACGTACAGCGATCAGCGCCTGGTCTCCGTGTCGGTCCGCTTCCTGCACGTCGCGGCGCTCGTCATCGGCGGCGGTACGGCCATCACCGCCGACCGCGCCGTACTCCGGGCGGCGCGCGGTGACGCGCAGGCGCGGAGCGATGCCGTGGCGATGCTCCGGCGCGCGCACCGCACGGTGGTGCCCGCGCTCGTGCTGGTGGCGGCCAGCGGCCTGCTGATGACGGCCGCCGACACCGACACGTTCTTTCACTCGCCGGTCTACTGGACCAAGATCGCGCTGGTCGTGCTGCTGTTCGCCAATGGCGGCGGCCTGGTGCTCGCCGAGCGGATAGCGGGCCAGCCCACCGCATGGCGCCGCCTGGCCGTGGGCTCGGCCGCCAGTCTGGCCCTCTGGATCGTCTTACTGTTCGTCGGCACGCTGCTCACCGCGGCGGCCTGAGCGCTTCTTCTTCCCTGTCGGGAGTCCATCGTGTCGCGCAGATTGTCAGTACAGCAGGTCCGCGGAAGAGACGACGACGCGTGCGCGGGATGCGAGTCGTCACGTCGCGAGTTCATCGGCCGGGCGGCCTTCGCGGCGCTGGCCACGGCCGTCGCGTTCGAGCTCGGCGGCGCCACGGCGAAGGCGCTTCCGGTGAGCTTCGCCGCCGGCACTCCCCAGGGGCCCAACGAGCGGAGCTACCCCATCCCGTCGGCCGACGGTGTCACGATCGACCGTGACTCCGAGGTCATCATCGCGCGGGTGCAGCAGGAGGTCATCGCCTTCAACCTCGCATGCCCCCACGAGAACACGGCGCTCCGGTGGCGCGCGGACGATCACCGGTTCCAGTGCCCGCGGCACGGCTCCAAATACCAGCCGGACGGCACGTTCATCACGGGCCGCGCGACGCGGAACATGGATCGGCTGCCGATCCAGCGCTCGGGCGACTCGATCGTCGTGGACCTGAGCCGGGTGATCCGCTCGGATCAGCAGCCGGCCGAGTGGACCGCCGCCGTCGTCACGCTCTGAGGCCGGTCCGTTCCCGTTTCCCTCTTTCCTGGAGAGCATCGTGAAGCGTCTCGATGTCGTGTCGAAGGAATCGACCAGCCGCCGCGAGTTCTGTCAGCAGGTGTGTCAGGCGGCGTCGGTCGCCGCGCTGGGCGTGCTGCTGCCCGGATGCGGCGGCGGGGGCAATCCCGTTGGGCCGTCTGGCGGGAGCTTCACGGCGCTGCCGGTGATCTCGAGCGCGATCAGTAACGGGACGATCACCCTGAACATCGACAGCGCGTCGCCGCTGAACGCCGTTGGCGGCGCGGCGCTGGTGAGCGCGTCCGGACGCGCGTTCCTCGTGGCGCAGCCCACACAGAACACGTTCGCCGCGCTCACGGCCATCTGCACGCACCAGACCTGCACGATCACGGGCTTCCGCAGCCCCGACTACGTGTGTCCCTGCCACGGCTCGACGTTCACGCTGAACGGACAGGTGGTCGGGGGGCCCGCGCCGCGCGGGCTCTCGTCGTTCGGGACGACGTTCTCGAACGGCGTGCTCACGATCTCGGTCGCCTGATCCGAGCGAGCCGCCGCGAATCCGGCGGCTCCATTTCCTCACGGGGGCATGGCGCCGATTTCCCGTCGGTATGGCTGTGCTGTATCGAATCGGCCCGCCGGATCCAGGCGTCCGCGCGGCAGCCGACTTGCAGGAATAGACAACGGGGTTGCCCGGCGGCGGCCCCGGAGTGATGCCCATGCCCCCTACTCGCCTGACTCTCCTGTTCGCCGGCGTATTGTCCGCCGTCGCAGCGACCGCCTCAGCCCAGGCTCCGCCTGCAGCCCTGGAGAACGGCTGGACGCACGGCACGACGCTCGGCGCGTCGGCTGGTGTGGCCACGGACTCCTCGACGACCGGCGCCTTCGGCGGCATGACCATGGGCTGGGAGCTGACGCCCACGTTCTCGATCGACGGGAGCGCACGCTGGCTCGACCGCGGCGCCGGCAGCGATGCCTTTACAGCGGCCATCTCGGCCACTGTCGGCCTGACGCACACCCGGCCGGCGGTGCCGTTCGTGTCGGCGGGCTTTGGCCTGTATCACTTCTCGACCGGACCAAACGCGACCGATGTGCCGGCGTTCTACCGGGATCGCATCGAGCAGAGCCACGCCACGGCGGTCCGCGTCGGCCACAGCTTCACGGACCCGGCGTTCACCCTGGGCACGGGCCTGAACCTGTACCTGACCCGCCACATGTCCGTGCGGCCGGACGTGAGCGGAGTGTTTGCGTTCACCGGCTCGAGCCTGCACGCCGTACCGACGTTCGGCGTGAACGTCCTCTATCACTTCGAGGATCATCCGGTCACGCCGTAGTCATTGATTATTGATCATTGACGATTGACGATTTACCAGACGAGACGCACCATCGCCACCGCCTGGCGCGGCAGCGTGAGGTGAAGTGTGCAGGTCCCGCGCGAGACGGGCGTCGTCGGGGCAGCCGGACCCGCGGGCCGGATTTGCGCGGCCCGTTCGAGGGCGGCACGCTCGGCTGCGGTCGGCGTCCCGGGAGATCCCATCGCCAGCCAGGCCGCGTAGGCGTTGCCGTGCGTCGCATCCACGCGCAGCTGCTCCACGCCCGCGTGTGACACGGCGCCGAGGCCTGTCACGGTCAGCGTCACCTCCGCCGCCGGGCCCTGCACATCGTCATCGTGGTAGTGCCAGGCGAGGACGGTCAGCGAGCGGCTGCCTCGGCTCGCGAGCGCCGACACGTCGGCCGCAGCGCGGACGCCCGACGCGATCATCGAGTCCAGCGCGACGGCGTGATCGCTCGCAACGGCCACGCGTGTTGGCTCCATGCGGCTGAGCATCCGGAAGACGTTCAGCACCGGCAGGTCGATGCCGCCGGTCGCCAGCTGCCTGAACCCGGCGAACAGCGGCTGCCCCTCGAACTCGAACGCCCAGGTGAGCGCGCCCTCGAGGTTCACGTGGTGCCGGTCGGCCAGATCCAGGATCCGCGCGAGGCTCGCGGCGGTGTAGCTGGAGTACATCGTCGTATTGCGGTAGGCGAGCTGCGGACCCTGGCAGGCGGCGCAGCCATCCGGGTCCGACTCGCCGATGACCACCGGGATGCCCTCGAGCTCGGGGACGCCGGCAACCAGCGTGAATCCGCGGTCAACCGTCGCCAGCTGGTTCGCAATGCCCATCCGCACGTGGCCGTCCACGAAGGACGGCTGTCCCTTCGCATGGAACGACACGAAATCGAGCGGGGTCCGGCCCGTGCCGTTGGCGCGGTTGGGGCCGTGGAGGACATGGTCGAGGAACTCGCCGGTGAAGCGGCCGCCGTCGCCCGCGACGTCCGGGCCGCCGACGCGCGCCTCCGGCAGCGCACGCTTGACGCCGTCGATGGCGTAGTCGTGGAGCGCGAGGAACTCCCCGGGCGTGCCGTGCCAGTAGCCGATGTTGGGCTCGTTCCAGACTTCCCAGTACCAGTGCGCCACCTCGTCTCTGCCGTAGCGCGCCACCGCGTGCGCGACCCAGGCCTGCACCAGGTCGCGCCATGCCCCGTAGTCGCGGGGCGGATAGCTCCACCCGGTGAAGATCTCGTTGTAGCGCGCGGTGGGAGACCAGGTGTGTCGATACGGCTGCGGATGCGTGGACAGGTCTTCGGGCATGAAGCCGATCTCGACGTACGGCCGCACGTGGTGCCGGAGATACGTGTCGAAGATGCGGTCGAGGATGGCCCAGTCGTACACCGCTCGGCCGTCGCGCTCGGTGTAGGCGTTGGTCGATCCCCACTTGAGCGCAGGGGTGCCATCGCCGCTGGTCAGCAGGTTGTGCGCCCTGAAATACACCTGCCCAGGAGCGAGCGCGCCGAGCTCGCCGATCAGCTTTTCGCCGTCAGGCATGTAGGCGTAGTTGGGCTCGTCGGCGCCGAAGAACCGCCAGACCGGCTCGAGGGGACCCATGGTCTGGCCGGCATCCACGCGGATCGAGACCGGGAACGGTCCCGGGTCCGGCGGCGCGGACGAACTGGCCCCGTCCGCGGCCGCCAGCGTGCCTGCGATGACCAGTCCGACGGCCGCCGGACGAGCCACACCTGCCATTCTCGCCAGCAGATCACCCAGAAGCATGCCCACCTCCTGTTCCGGTCGGCCCGGCAGGATGGTATCTTATTGCCATGCGGACAACCATTGACAAGGCGGGCCGGGTGGTTATTCCGGCGGCAGTCCGCGAGCGGGCCGGGCTGGCGCCCGGATCGGAGCTCGAAATCACCGAGGACGAGCTGGGCGTCCGGCTGGAGCGCGTGGCCGCCGGGCCCCGGCTCGTGAAGATCGGGCGCCGACTGGTCGCCCGCCCGACGGCATCGGCGGAGCATCGCCCCGTCGTCGATGTGGCGGCGCTCGTCGAGGACGAGCGGAATCGCTGGCCGTGACTGTCTTCCTCGACACGAGCGTCCTGCTGGCGGGGCTCATCGACTTCGGCCCTCAGAGCGCCCCGGCGCAGTCCCTGATGTCTGCGGTGGCCGACGGGAGGGTGGCAAACCCGGCCACCGCGTGGCACTGCTGTCTCGAGTTCTTCTCCGTATCCACGCGGCTGCCTGCCGAGTTTCGGGTGACTCCCGCGGACGCCGGCGTGCTGCTCGAGCAGGAAGTGTTCGCGAGGATGTCGGTGCACGACCTGCCGGCTGCCGATCGCCTGCCGATGCTCAAGGCGGCAGCCCGCGACGCGGTCGCCGGCGGGCGCATCTACGATGCCCACATCGCCGAGGTGGCCCGCGCGGTCGGCGCCTCGGTCGTCGTGACGGACAACCGGCGCCACTTCCTGTCCGCGCTCAGGCACGGCCTCCGCGTCGAGACCCCTCACGAGTTTCTGACCCGGAGCAAGCCTGGCCGATCCTGAAGACGAGGAGACCTCAACCATGACCCATCGGAAGGGACGACGCGACTTCCTGAAGACGTCTCTGTCAACGGCCGCCGTCGCGTGGGCGGGCACGCGGCCGACGCACGCCGCCGCGCCTCCGCAGACCTCGAGTGCGCCCCGCATCCGCTTTGCGGCGGTCGGGCTGAATCACGGCCACATCTACGGGCAGGTGGACTCTGTCATCCGCGGCGGTGGCGAGCTCGTCACGTTCTACGCGAAGGAGCCCGACCTGGCCGCGGCCTTCGGCAAGCGCTATCCGCAGGCGAAGCTGGCATCGAGCGAGCGCGAGGTCCTGGAGGACCCATCGATCCAGCTCGTCGTCAGCGCCGGCATCCCCGTGGACCGGGCGCCGCTCGGCATCGCGGTGATGAAGCACGGCAAGGACTACATGTCCGACAAGCCGGGCATGACCACCCTGGAGCAGCTCGCCGAGGTGCGGAAGGTCCAGGCGGAGACCGGGCGCATCTACTCGATCCTCTACAGCGAGCGCCATGAGAACCGCGCGACCGTGAAGGCCGGCGACCTCGTCAAGGCGGGCGCCATCGGCCAGCCGATCCAGACCGTGGGGCTCGGCCCGCACCGCATGAATCCGCAATCCCGCCCCGCGTGGTTCTTCGAGAAGGAGAAGTACGGGGGCATCATCTGCGACATCGGCTCGCACCAGTTCGACCAGTTCCTCTTCTTCACCGGGTCGACGAAGGCCGAGATCATCGCGTCGCAGGTACGCAACGTGAACCACCCGCAGTACCCGGGACTCGAGGACTTCGGCGACGTCCTCCTGCGCGGCGACGGCGGCACCGGCTACATCCGCGTGGACTGGTTCACGCCGGACGGCCTCAACACCTGGGGCGACGGCCGGCTCACCGTCATCGGCACCGAGGGCTTCATCGAAGTGCGGAAGAACGTGGACATCGGCGGGCGGCCCGGCGGCAACCACCTGTTCCTCGTGGACCAGAAGGAGACGCGTCAAATCGATTGCGGCGACGTGGCGCTACCTTATGGCGAGCGGCTCGTGGACGACGTGCTCAACCGCACCGAGACGTCGATGCCGCAGAAGCACGTATTCCTCGCGATGGAGCTGGCGCTCGTCGCCGAGAAGAACGCGGTCAGGACGCCGATGCACGGCTGAGGGACGATGAGCGCAGGAGCGCGCAGCGCGCCGCAGTCGAACCGCGAATGCGGGCTGGTCATCCTGGAACGTGATCGGTCTCCCTCAGGTCCGTGAACGACACCCACTTCGCGGGGCCGGTTCCGCCTTTACGGGTCGGCATATCGCCTGGCCGCCGCCAGGTCCTCCCGTAATTCGTCTGCCGTGCGACGCGGACCATACCCCGGCGTGTCGCGCTGAATCCGCCATCCTTCCTTCAATGGCCCGGCATCGACCGTGTCGAAACCGAACTCGTCGAGCAGATCCGTCACGGCCGCCTTTGCGTCCGCATCGTCGCCAGCAATCACGAGCGCGCGGCGATTCGTCGATCCGGCTGGCTGCCCGTCGGTGGTCAGTTGCGCGGCGTAGATATGGTTGAACGCCTTTACCACCTTCGACGTCGGGAGATGCGCCTGCAGCAGCTCCGCGGTCGTCGTTGACTCGTCATCGAGCTCGGGGATATGGCCGTCACGTTGCGGGTAGTAGTTGTTCGTGTCGATCACGATCTTGCCCGCGAGGGGTGCCACCGGCACATCGCGGTAGTTCTTGAGCGGGATGCTGACCACGACGATGTCGCCGGCCTCGGCCGCATCCACAGCGGTCGCTGCCCGCGCGTTCGGTCCCAGTTCGGCGACCAGTGCCGCCAGTGTTTCAGGCCCGCGCGAGTTGCTCATCACCACCGGATACCCGGAGGAAATCGCCAGTCTCGCGACCTGGCTTCCGATGTGCCCGGCGCCAATGAATCCGACCGTCGGCTTTGCCATCGACGTACCTCTGACACCAGAGTAATGAAGTCGGACCGCCGGTTCCCGGTGTTCTTGCATGAGGCGGCGTCCGAGTTCAAGGTCCCCGAAATACCGCGGGCGGTCGACCGCTGACCGTGGCGCGCCGGGGCTGGCCGGGCCCACCAACCCATCAATCCACCCGTTCCTACGCGCGCACGAAACGGTTCTTGACGCTCGCGCGGTGGTGCGCCGTGATTGCCGCGATGACGTGGCAGATCCAGCCGAGCGTCCCGCCGGAGCCAATCCACAGGCCAGGCGTGACGATGAGCCAGAAGATGCCGCGCAGGAAATCGCCGTTGTAGAACTGGCCCACGCCGGGAATCACCAGGCTCAGCACCGCAGCGGTCCCGGGGCTCCGGTAGGACGCGGTCATCGACACCTCCATCCCCATAATCCCTCACTACGTTGCCGATGCCGCGCAGGTTTCGATGCCGCTGCCGGTGCACGTGATTTCCCCTTGATCGGCGGCCGTCGCCAGCGAGAGACTGGGTCGTTGCAGTCCGACGACGACCCCGCTGCTTCCCCCAACGGCAACGTCATCCTGGGAGCTCGTTCAGAAAGGAGACCATGGCTACGCCTTCTTCTACCAAGCTCGACGCCCTCAAGTCCGCAATCCGGGGGGATGTCCTCACGCCGGGCGCGGCCGGCTACGACGAGGCCCGCACGATCTGGAACGCGATGATCGATCGCCGGCCGGCGGTCATCGTCCGGTGCAAGGACGCCACCGACGTGCCGCACGCGATCCGCTTCGCGCGCGAGCACGACCTGCCGCTCTCGATTCGCGGCGGCGGCCACAACATCGCCGGCAGCGCCGTCTGCGACGACGGCCTGATGATCGACCTCTCGCCCATGAAGACCGTGCGCGTGGACGCCGGCGCGAAGCGCGCCATCGTCGATCCTGGCGCGACGCTGGCCGACTTCGATCGTGAGGCGCAGGCCGCGGGCCTGGCCACGCCGCTCGGCATCAACTCGACCACAGGCGTGGCAGGCCTCACGCTCGGCGGCGGCTTCGGCTGGCTCACCCGCAAATACGGCCTGACGGTGGACAACCTCGTCTCGGCGACGATGGTCACCGCCGACGGCCAGGTGGTCCGCGCCAGCGCGAAGGACAACCCCGAGCTCTTCTGGGCCCTGCGGGGCGGCGGCGGCAACTTCGGCGTCGTGACGGCGTTCGAATACGGGCTGCACCAGGTCGGCCCTGACGTGCTGGCCGGCCTGATCGTGTTTCCGTTCGACCAGGCCAGGGACGTCTTCAACCGATACCGCGAGTTCGTGGCCAAGGCGCCCGACGAGCTCGCGCTCTGGGCCGTCCTGCGCAAAGCGCCCCCGCTGCCGTTCCTTCCAGAGAAGGTGCACGGCACGGAAGTGATGGTGCTGGCACTCTGTTACACGGGCGATGCGGCCACGGGCGACACGCTGCTCTCGAAGGTCCGCTCGCTCGGCACGCCGGTCGGCGAACACGCCGGGAGGATGCCCTATGCCGCCTGGCAGCAGGCGTTCGACCCGCTCCTCACGCCGGGTGCCAGGAACTACTGGAAGTCCCACAACTTCCAGTCACTCCAGGACGGGCTGATCGACACCATCATGGACTCCGTGGGCAAGCTGCCCTCGCCGCACTGCGAGATCTTCGTCGGCCAGCTCGGCGGACAGGCGAACCGGGTATCCCCGGACGCCACGGCGTACCCGCACCGCGACGCGGAGTTCGTGGCCAACGTCCACGGACGCTGGGAGCGGCCGGAGGAAGACGAGGCGGGCATCAAGTGGTCGCGGGCGTTCTACGCGGCGTCGGCGCCGTTTGCGACGTCGGGCGTCTACGTGAACTTCATGACGGGCGACGAGGGCGACGTCACGCGCGCGGCGTTCGGTCCCAACTACAATCGCCTGGTCAAGGTGAAGGACCAGTACGATCCGGAGAACGTCTTCCGGATGAACCACAACGTCAGGCCGTCGGCCGCCGGCGCGGCATCGGCCCGCAAATAGGCGGATGTCCGGACCGGGGGTCTCGCGAGGGCCGCTGGTGAGCCGCACGTCGCGCTGGCTGGTCATCGTCGTCGCCGGGATCGCCCTGGCGGCGGCCGTCCCCGCCGCCGCGCAGCAGGTGCAGGTCTGGTTGACCACGAACAACCAGCGCGCGAAGCTCCAGCAGCAGGGTCCCCTGACCTTCGGTCCGGACACCGGAGGCGCCACGCCCGTCCTCGTGGACGAGTCCGTCGTTTACCAGGACATCGAGGGGTTCGGCGCCTCGTTCACGGATTCGGCGGCGTATCTGCTGAACGAGGTGGCGTCGCCGGCCGCACGGGATCAGGCCATGACGCGCCTCTTCACGCGGCAGGACGGCGGCATCGGCCTCGGCTTCGTCCGGAATCCGATGGGCGCGTCCGATCTGGCGCGCACGCACTACTCGTATGACGACCTGCCTCCGGGCCAGACCGACCCGACACTCTCGCAGTTCTCGATTGCCCACGACGAGGAGGACATCCTCCCGCTGCTGGCGCAGGCGCGCACGCTGAATCCGGGGCTCAAGGTGATGGCCACGCCGTGGAGCCCGCCGGGCTGGATGAAGTCGTCCGGCTCGCTCATCGGCGGAACGCTGCTGCCCTCGATGTACGGCCCGTTCGCCCAGTACTTCGTGAAGTACGTCCAGGCGTACGGCGCGGCCGGCATTCCGGTGGACTACGTCTCGCTCCAGAACGAGCCCCTGTACGTGCCCGACGACTATCCGGGAATGTCGATGGACGCGGCAACCGCCCTCGCGTTGCTCAAGAACAGTCTTCTGCCCGCGTTTACGAGCGCCGGCCTCTCGGCGACCCGCGTGCTCGTGTACGACCACAACTGGGACCGGCCAGACTACCCGCAGACCGTGTTCGCCGACCCGGCCATCGCCGGATCGCCACTCGTCGCCGGCGTCGCGTGGCACGGCTACAACGGCACGCCGGGCGCGATGTCGATCGTGCACGACCAGTTCCCCGACAAGGGTGCGTGGCAGACCGAGCATTCCGGCGGCACGTGGGTCTCGGATCAGGTCAAGGCCGACTTCGAGGAGATCGCGCACGTCCTGCGCAACTGGGGGCGCGCGTACGTCAAGTGGAGTCTGGCGCTCGACCAGAACCGCGGCCCGCACGCGGGCGGCTGCGGCACGTGCACGCCGCTCGTGACCGTGAACACCTCGGGCGCGGTGTCGTACCCGATCGAGTTCTACACGCTCGGCCACTTCAGCCGCTTCATGCTGCCGGGCGCGCGGCGGATCTACTCGAGCAACGCCGCCGGCATCGTGACCGCCGCGGCCGTGAACCCGGACGGCTCGAAGGTGCTCGTCGCCTTCAACGAGGCGAAGACCAACCGCGCGTTCCGAATCCGCTGGGGCGGGCGCCAGGTCAGCTACACGCTGCCGGGCCTGTCCGGCGCCACGTTCACCTGGTCGGGCGCGCCCTCGGGCGCCGCGCGTCTCGACGCACACGTGCAGGTGCAGGCCTCGAGCTACACCGACGCGTCGGGCCTCGGAACCGAGCCCTGCACCGACACGCTCGACGGCTTCGATCTGGGCTACGCCGACGGCGGCGATCGCGCGCGGTTCAAGGCCGTCGATTTCGGATCCGGCGTGACGAGCCTCGACGTCCGCGTCGCCAGCGCCGGCGCCGGCGGCACCCTGGAGTTCCACCTGGACGATCCGGCCGGCCCGCTGGTGGCCGCCGTCACGATGCCCGTGACCGGCGGGTGGCAGAAATGGACGACGGTCTCTGGGACCGCGGCCGGCGCGACCGGCGTGCACGACCTCCATCTCGTGTTTCGCGGTGGGAGCGGGATCGGGAACGTGAACTGGTTCCGGTTCAAATAGAAATCAACTCCCAACCTCCACCTTCCAACTCCCAAGGCGCTAAACCGTCTCGTTCGACGCAATTTGGGCGTTGGGCGTTGGGAGTTGGGCGTTGACGAGCTCTTCGCCGCATCTTCAGTTCGGCCGGAGCGTGACGGCCCCGCTCTTCTGATCGATCGTGATGACGCGATCGACACCCGCCACCGTGTATTCCACCGTCGGCCCGTTTGCCCACCGCACGTCCAGCTTCTGGATCGTCGTGGCGCCGCCGAGGCCGACGTGGACGCGCAGGTCCGACTGCGACATCTGCCCGCGGCCGCTGGCCACCTCCCCGCGAACCCGCCGGCCGCCCGCGGTCACGAACACCACCGATCCAATCGCGTCGCGCGGGCACTTCTGTGCCGGGTCGCCCTGCAGGCGGATCGTGATCCAGTGCCCGCGGCCGCTGCCGGTGTTGTGCAGCAGCGCGGGCGCCGAGTCGATGTCGTTGATGACGATGTCCATGCCGCCGTCGTTGTCGTAGTCCGCCACAGCCGAGCCGCGAGACACCCGCGGCGTGGTCAGGCCGGGCCCGCCGGCGGCGCCCACCTCCTCGAAGCGGCGGCCCTCGAGATTCCGGAAGAGCAGCGCACGCTGGGCGTAGGACGTGTTCCAGTCCTCATGATCGGCCTGCGGGTAGACGTGGCCGTTGACGACCAGCAGGTCGAGCCAGCCATCGTTGTCGTAGTCCAGGAAGTCGGTGCCCCAGCTCAGGAACGGAATGGACGGCTGCGCGGAGCCGTACTTGTAGCTGACGTCGGAGAAGCTCTCGCCGTCGAAGTTCTGGTAGAGCACGTTGAAATCGTCCGCGAAGTTCGTGATGTGGACGTCGTCTCTGCCGTCGTTGTCGATATCCCCAATCGCGATGCCCATGTGGGCCTGGTCGCGGCCGTTGCCGTCGAGCGCGGCGCCCGACGGGTAGCTGACGTTCTCGAAGCGTCCGCCTCCGGCGTTCCGGTACACGTAGTTCGGCCCCGAATCGTTCGCCACCAGCAGGTCCAGCCGCCCGTCGTCGTCCATGTCGAACCAGGCCACGCCGAAGCCGTACAGGCCCTTCGCGTCCTCGACGCCGGCCTGTACCGTGACATCGGTGAACGTGCCGTTGCCGTTGTTGTGGAACAGGTGGTCGGGCGCCCCGGTCAGGCCGCGCGGGCCGCACATGACGTGCACGCCGCGATACGTGCAGAACTTCGCGCCGGCCGTGTACGCGGCGCCCATGCCGACCTGCCTCGAACTGCCTGGCTCCGCGGCGGGCTCGCCCGCCGACCCCGCCGGCGCGTCGGGCGCCGGCGGCAGGCGATCGAGATCCAGTTGGATGTAGCCGGCCACGTACAGGTCGAGCCACCCGTCGCCGTCGTAGTCGCCGAAGGCGCACCCGGTGGACCAGCTGTCCACCGCCACGCCCGCTGGCCCGGCGACGTCCGTGAACCGGCCGCCGTCGTTGCGATACAGGCGGTTGACCCCGAAGTTGGTGACGTAGAGGTCCTCGTCGCCGTCGTTGTCCACGTCGCCGGCGCAGACGCCCTGCCCCCAGCGCTCGTTGGCCACACCGGCCCGCGCGGTCACGTTCTCGAACCGGCCGTGCCCCGTGTTCCTGAACAACGCCGCCGCGGGGGCCGCAGTGCCGCGCCTGACCGCGTCGAGGGTGGACCCGGTGAGCAGGTACACGTCGGCCAGGCCGTCGCCGTCGTAGTCGAACATGGCCGCGCCCGAGCCGCTGACTTCGATGATGTAGTCCTTTCGGAGGCTCCCGGACAGGTCCCGGAAGCCTGCGAGGCCGGCCCCGTCCGTCACGTCTTCGTAGTGCACGCCGGAGGCGGCATGCGGGGATGCCGGAGGCACACGGGTCGTTGGCGGCGCCTGGACCGCGGCGAACGCGAGCACGACGGATGCGCCGATGGCGAATGCCCTGGCCATCAGTGCGGCGCCTCTGACGGCGCCACGGACGGCCCTCCGCCGATGGCCCCTCCGAGCTGCTCCGCCTTCCGGAACGCCTCGGCGGCGCGCTCCGGCTGGTGATTCGCGCGGTAGGCGGCACCGAGCGCGTAGTACGCCTCGCCCATCGCCGGCTCGAGCTCGATCGCATGACGCAGCTTCGGGATGGCGTCGGCCGGACGACGCAGCTTGTTCAGGGCGGTGCCGAGCCCCACCCACGCCACCGCGGCGCGCGGGTCGCGCGCGATGGCCTCCTCGAAGCGCCGCACGGCCGCCTCGTCGTCCTGCTGGACGCTCTCGCAGACGCCCAGGCCGTAAGCGCCGTCGAACGTGGACTGGAGCGCCTCGGCGCGCGTGTACAGGCGGATGGCGTCCTCGCACTCGAGCGCGATGCGCTTCAGCTTCGCGAGCCCGAGCAGGGCCGGCACGAGCGTGGGGTCGCCGTCGAGCGCGGCCTGGTACTCCCGCGCGGCCGCGGGCCGCTGCCCCTGGGCGTCGAGCGACTCGGCCATCAGCTGGTGCAGGCGCGGTGAGTTGGGGTTCATCCCGGCCAGGCGCCTGAACTCCGCCTCGGACAGCCGCGCCGAGACGAGGCCAAGGTAGTAGAGCGCGTCCACGTCGCGCGGATCGGCGTCGAGCGCGTGCCGGAGCTCCTCGTACGCGTCTCCGAGCGCGCCCTTCGCGAGGCGGGCCCTGGCCATCAGGACGTGCGCCCGTGGGCTGCGGGGATATCGTTTGAGGTACGCTGTCCCCAGCTCGAGCGCGTGGTCCGGATCGCCGGACGACAGGGCGCGCTCCACTGCAGCCAGCGCCTCGTGCGGCTGACCATCGCGTGTCGGCTGGGCGTGGAGATCGGGTGCGCTGGAGGCCACGACCCCGGCAAGCGCGCCGACGGCCACCGCCAGGCGGCACGCGCGAGCGAGGCGGCGCACGCGGACGGCACAGGGCATGGGACGAACTTCGAGGCTACCAACTCGCCGGAGAAGGTGTCAACGCGGCTCCCGTCCGCCCGCGTGGGCCGCGCTGATCGCCGGAGCCGTGCTCGCGGCAGCCGGCTCCGTCGTCAGGGGCGCCGGCCGCCCGCCGCTGGCGTTCGCGGATGTGGCCGATGGCTGGCACGTGACGTTCACGCACGCCGCCTCGCCCACGCGCGAGAAATACCTGCTGGAAACGATGGGGTCGGGCGTGGCGGTCTTCGACGCGGACGGCGACGGCCGGCTGGACATGTACTTCGTGAACGGCGCCGCGCTGGCGGATCCGATGCCTCCGGGCGCCGAACCGGCCAAGACGCCGCCGACCTACTCCAACCGCTTCTACCGGCGACAGCCCGACGGCACTTTCAAGGACGAGACCGCGCACGCGGGGCTTGCGGGCGCCGGCTACGGCATGGGCGCGGCCGTCGGCGATTACGACAACGACGGCCATGAGGATCTGTACGTCACGGCGTGGGACGGCAATCGCCTGTACCACAATCGTGGCGACGGCACGTTCGAGGACGTCACGAGCGCCGCCGGCGTGGCCGGCGGCGGCTGGTCCACCAGCGCTGCGTTCGTGGACGTGGACGAGGACGGGCGCCTGGACCTCCTCGTCGCGCGCTACCTGACGTGGTCCTTCGCCACGAACGGCTACTGCGGCGAGCATCGTCCCGGCTATCGTGCGTACTGTCATCCCGATCAGTACCCGGGGATCACGTCGCTGCTGTACCACAACGACGGCAACGGCCGCTTCACCGAGATCGGCCGCCGTGCCGGCATCGCGAATCCGGAGGGCAAGTCGCTCGGGACGGCAATCGCGGACTTCGATCGGGACGGCCACGTGGACCTGTTCGTCGCCAACGACTCGGTCCGCGAGTTCCTGTTCAGAAGCCGCGGCGACGGGACGTTCGAGGACGTGGCCCTGCTGGCCGGCGCGGCCTTCGACCAGGACGGCCACGTGTTCGCGGGCATGGGCGTGTCGTCTGCCGACCAGGACAACGACGGGTTTCCGGACCTGCTGGTCACCACGCTCTCCAACCAGCTCTACGCCTGCTTCAGGAACGACGGCCACGGCGGCTTCCGGTACTCCACCTACGGCACGGGCCTGGCGGACATGACGCGCCTCTCGTCCGGCTGGGGCCTCGCCGTGTTCGACGTGGACAACGACGGCCAGCGGGACCTGCTGGTCGGCCAGGGACACGTGCTCGACACGATCGAGCTGACCTCACCGCACATCCGCTACAAGGAACGCCTGCTGCTCGCGCGGGGCGTGGCGGGACGCTTCGAGAACGTCAGCGGCACCGCGGGCGACGTCTTCACGCGCCCGCTGGCCGCCCGGGGACTGGCGACCGGCGATCTGGACGGCGACGGCCGCGTGGATGCGGTGGTGACGACGCTGGACGGCCGGGCGGCCGTGCTGAGGAACGTCACGACCGGCGCCGGGCACTGGCTCGGGGTCCGACTGACCGGCACGCGCAGCAATCGCGACGGGATTGGCGCGTCGGTCGAGCTCACGACGCCCGGCGGCGATCGCCAGTACGCGACCGTCACGACGACCGGCAGCTATCTCTCGGCGAGCGACCGCACGGTCCACTTCGGGCTGGGCCAGGCGACATCGGGCCGGCTCACCATTCGCTGGCCCGGCGGCGGGACGCAGACGATGGATGTCTCCGCAGTGGATCGACTGCTTCAGGTCGGAGAGGAGCAGTAGGCAGTAGGCAGTAGGCAGTTCATTCCCCAATCCGCAATCCGCATTCCGCACTGTTCAGGGTTCCACCTTGATGATCCGCAGGAACTCCTGCGCCTTCTCATTCCGTTCCTTCTGGAGGGCGGTGACCCTGGCGGCCTGGGCCTCTCGGCGAGGGTCCTTCGTGCGGGCGTAGAGCGTGGCCAGGTTGACGGCGGCGGCAAGGTTGTCCGGGGCAACGGCAACCGCCTTGTCGATCGCGGCCTCGGCGGCCTTGTAGTTGCCGCGCCGCGTCTCGACGAGGCCGAGCTCGGCCCAGGCGTCGGCGTAGCCGGGGTTCAGGCGGACCGACTCGGACACCTCGCGATACGCCGTCGCGAGATCGTTGAACTGCCGGGCGATGCGCCCGAGGAAGTAGTGCGCGGTTGCCGCGGTCTGCGGGTGCCCGGCCGCGTCGGCCAGAGCGGTGCGGGCCGGGGCGAACTGGTTCGCGTAGAAGCGGGCCACGCCGAGCGCCAGATGCCCCCGCGGGTCATCGGGCCGCAGCGCGACGTACTTCTCGAAGTACGGCAGCGCGTCGGCCGGCTCGTGCCCGTGCATCGACACCGCGCCCATGGCGTAGTTGACGTTCGGGTTGTCGGGCATCAGCGCCACGGCCTTCTGCAGCGAATCGTAGGCCTCGCGCACCAGGTCCAGCTCGACGCAGACGATCCCGAAGAGGAAGTGGACGGTTGCGTTGCCGGGCTCGATCGCCCGCGCGTGGGCGAGGTAGCCGAGCGCCCCCTTGTGGTCGCCGGTCTTGTCGGCCGAGCGGGCGAGCTCGATGAGCAGCGGCACGCCCGCGCCGCCCGGGGTCCCCGCCGCGGCGCGCTCGAACAGCGCATGCGCGGCAGCGGCGTCTCCGCCCGCCAGCGCGAGCTGTCCGAGGCGCGTCAGGCTGCGCGGCGTGGCCAGGCCGCGGCGGTCCAGGGCCTCGAGCATGCCGGTCTCGACGGCATGGTCCGCCAGGTGATCCAGCGCCGGCTGGACGGCGGCCACGTCGGCCGCCGAGAAGTCCGGGTGCGACGCCAGCGCCCGCACGGCAGCCTCGGCGGCTTTGGACTCGCCCAGTGCGGCGAGATCCAGGGCAGAAACCGCCAGCGCCTGCGGCTGCCCGCGGATGCCGGCCGGGAGGCGGTCGATCAGCGCACGCGAGTCGGCGAACCGGCCGTCCAGGGCGAGCAGGAAGCCGGATTGGTACAACGCCTCGGCATTGTCGGGGACGATCCTGAGCAGCTGCCGGTAGACGTCCAGCGCTTTCCCGGACGCCCCGGCGATCGTGGCGGCGTGCTCCTGGTACAGGCGGCCCAGGTTCTCGTACGGCGCCGGCTGGTCCGGCGCCAGCCGGATGGCCGTCTGGAACTCCCCTTCCGCCGTCTTCACATCGTCTGACTGCGCCGCCACGGCCCCGGCGAAGTTGTGCAGCGCCGGGTCCGACGGATACTGCTCCAGCGCCGAGGCGACCGCCGCCCGCGCGCCGGCCAGATCGTTGGCATCGAGCAGGGCGCCAATGCGCCGCAGCGTCTCGTCTGGGGCGAACCCGTGAACCTGAGATGCAGTCAACTCCCAACCGCCAACTTCCAACTCCCATAGGACGGGTTCTGAATGACTTCGCTCGACGCGATCGGGCGTTGGGAATTGGACGGGATCGGGCGTTGGGAATTGGACGCGATTGGGCGTTGGGAATTGGGAGTTGGGAATTGACAATACGTCACAGTCTGCGAGAACCCGTGAACCTGAGAACCCGAGAACCGCGACCGCGAGCGCGAGCATGGCCCTCCTCATCGAGCGCTCCCCTGCCGTTTCGCGTCGTGCAGGCGCTCGAACTCGGCGAGCGCGGCGGCGGCAGCGGCGGCGCGCCCCTGCCGGCGGTAGATCCGGGCCAGCGCGTAATGCGGCTCGGCGTACTCGGGATCGCAGGCAGCCGCGCGTGCCAGCTCCGCCACCGCCGCGTCCAGGTGATCGCGCTGCTCGAGCACGCTGCCGAGCTGGTAGTGCGCCGGGGCGAAGCCCTCGTCGTATCGGGTCGCTTCGCGCAGGAGGGCGTCCGCCTCGGGCAGCCCGCCCTGGTTCTTCAGCATGACGGCGAAGTTGAGCGGCGGCCACGGCGACGGGGAGGCGCTGGCGCGGTTGATCTCGACCGCCTTCCGGTACGCCGTCGCCGCCGCGTCCGATCGGTTCAGCGCCTCGTACGACAGCCCGAGGTTGTCGTACGCGCGCACGAATTCCGGGTCCATCGCAATCACGAGCGTGAAGCGCTGCACCGCGGACGCGTACTGCCCGGCATCGTAGTCGGTGCGGCCCAGCCAGTACTCGTAGGTGGGGTTCGAGGGATGCGCGGCAGCGAGCCGCTCCAGCTCCGGCCGCGCCCAGTCGCTGCGGTGCAGCGAAAGGTAGGCGAGCACCAGCGTGTAGCGGGCTCCCTCGTCCAGCGGCCCAAGGGCATCCGCCTTCTTGATCGCGATGGCGGCATTCAGGGGCTTCCGCTCGATCAGGAAGACGCTGCCGAGTACCTGCAGCAGCTTCGGCGACGTGGGCTCCCCTTCGACACGGCTCAGGGCAGGCCCTTCGACAGGGCTCAGGGCAGGCGCTTCGATGGCGGCCACCAGCAGCTGCTCGGCGCGCGGCCAGTCATGCGCGCCGATCGCGCGATCGATCTCGCCGCCGCGGTACTCGGGCGGCAGCTCGGGGGGAGCGGGCGGCTGCTGCGCGCGCAGGATATTGGCGGCAAGCACAATTCCCGCCAGGACGCCCAGCAGCAGCCGGGCGGGAGGAACTCCCAATTCCCAAGTTCCAATTCCCAGGAAATGGCAGATGCGCCGTTGGGAGTTGGTGGTTGGGCGTTGGGAGTTGACGACGGTCATCGCTGCTGCGCCCGAGCGGCCTGGATGGCGGCCTTCAGCCGCGCTCCGACGAGGCTCTCGGGGGCCAGTGCCAGCGCGCGGTTCACTTCTGCCTCGGCCTCGTCCCATCGTCGCGCGTCGAGGTGAAGGCGGGCAAGCGCCAGGTGGATGTCCGCCAGCGACGGGTCCAGACGGGCGGCACGCTCGAAGGACTGCACCGCCAGGTCGAGACGCCCCTGGGCGAGCTGCTGCTCCCCCAGCGCCTGGGCGAGCCTGGCGCTGTCCGGGTCGATCGCCCGCATGCGCTCGTAGGACCACTGCGCCAGTTTCAGGTACGACTTGCCGAGCCGGTACGCGTACTCCTCGCTCGCCGGCGCGAGCGCGACGAGGCGGCGGTACTCGTCCACGACGCCGCCGACATCGCCCGTGCGTTCCAGAGCGGCGGCGAGCTGCTCGTGCGACGCCCTGTCGTCTGGGGTCAGCGCCACCGCCTTGCGGAGCTCGCTCACCGCCTGCTTCGGGCGGCCCAGCGCGAGCAGGGTGCTGCCCGCCATCAGCCGCGCCGGCGCGAAGGACGGATCCAGCGCCGACGCCGCGCGGAATTCCGCGAGGGCTGCCTCGTGGTGCCCGCCCTGTTCGAGCGCGATGCCGAGGTTGTGATGGACGAACGCGCGGTTGCCGCCGGCCGCCAGCACGTCGCGGAACGCGCGCTCGGCGTCGGCCAGCTGCCCGGCCTTCAGCGCCGTCACGCCCGCGGTGAAGCGGGTGGCGAGCCGCGGCGCGAGCTGCTGGGCGTCGGAGACGGCGGCGCCGAGGACGAGGCACGCCACGAGGACCGCGCGGAAGACCGTCATGCTGTCAGAAAGACGAAAGGCGCCGCGCCCGGGCCGTCCCGGACGCGGCGCCTTTTCAGATTAGCCGATCGCGCCGCCTACCCCACAGAGCGGGTCTGCCCGCGCGCCCGTTGGCAGGCCTGAAGGCCTGCGCTACACGAGGACGCGCGCCGATCAGAACTCGAACCGCACCGCGAGCTGCATCGTCCGCGGATCGGTGACGGCGCCGGTCCACTTGCCGAAGTCCGGGCTGGCGAGGTCGTTGTTGAACGCCAGACCGCCCCACTCGCCTGGGTCGCTGAAGATGTGCCAGTTCCACAGGTTGAACACCTCGAACCGGAACTGCACGTTGGTGCCGCCGCCCATGCGCGTGTTCTTGATGAGCGACAGGTCCTGGTTGTGATAGCCGGGCAGGCGCACGGACGGCTCGGTCCGCCCGCCGGTGCCCCAGTTGAAGTTGAACGAGTCCACCGACTGGAACGCGTCCTTGTTGAACAGCGGTCCCACGCCCGGGTCGAAGCTGCCCTCGTCCTGCGCGAAGACCGCACCCGAGTTCGTGATCGTCGGAATGCAGCCCGCGCGGAACGCACCGGGCACGTTGCAGAAGCTCGACCGGAAGTACATCGGGGTTCCCGAGGAGTACTTGAAGATCGTGCTCAGCTGCCACCCGCCAATCAGGCCGTTGACACCGCTGCTCACGTTGTTGGCAAAGTGCTTGCCGTTGCCGAACGGCAGCTCGTAGACGAGCGCGGCCGACAGGACATGGGTGTTGTCGGTGGCGGCCACCGATTCACCACGGCTCTTCTCGTAGGGCGAGATGATGCCGTCCAGACCGCTCCAGGTCACCGCGTCGCGCTGCGTATTGTCGGACGCGTTCGAAATCGTCCGCGACAGCGTGTAGGTGACCAGGCCGTAGATGCCCTGCGAGAAGCGCTTCTCGAGCTTCATCTGCAACGAGTTGTAGTGGGACTTCCCGATGTTCTCGTTCAGCCCCTGGAGGCTGTCGCGGTACTGCGGGTACGGCCGCAGCGCCTGGCCGACCGAGGGCGAGCATCCGGTCATCTGCTCGACCCAGCCGGGATACGGCAGCGGCACGCCGTCCAGGCTGTTCATCCCCGGCTGGAACTCGTCGTAGAGCGCATTGCCCATCGACAGGTACGCGGGGTCGATGGCGTTCAGCGGGCTGAGGCTGGAGGGCAGCCGCCGGCCCGCGCTGCCGACGTAGGCGACGCTCAGCGACAGGTTGCGTCCGAGCTCGCGATCGACCGTGACGTTCCACTGGTGCGAGTAGGACCGCTTGTTCGCGTCAATCGGACGGTACAGGATGCCCTGGCCGTTCTTGTAGTCCCCGGCAATGATCGGGGGCTTCTCGAAGTTCTGCGGCAGGCCCTGCTCCAGGAAGAAGGCGGGCTTGATGCCGCCGAGCGTCGTGTTGAACTCGGGCGTCACGGAGAACCCGTCCTGCGACACGCCGCCGCCCCAGCCCGGGTAGAACGCCTGGGCGTAGAAGATGCCCCAGCCCGCTCGGACGACCGTCTTGTCGTTGAGCGAGTAGACGGCGCCGAGACGCGGCGCCACCGCGCCGTACCACGGCTTCTCCGGATAGGGCGCGCCGTAGCTGTCCTGGCCGTAGGAATCGCCCGCGAACGCCAGGCGGCCGGGGATGCCGGCGCTCGGGTTGATGCCGTTCGGGTCGAAGAACGACAGCTTGTCGTACTTCTCGGACGACGGCGAGTAGTAGTCCCAGCGCAGGCCGTAGTCGAGCGTCAGCTTGTTGTTCATGCGCCACGTGTCGCCCGCGTGGAGGACCCAGGCGTGCTGGCGGGGGAAGTTCGACGTGGTGTCGTAGAAAGCGGCGCTGCCGCTGTCCACGGCGCCGAGCAGGAAGCTCGCGACCGAGTTGCCTGAGTTCACGCCGACCAGCCCGGTCGAGCCAGGCCCGAAGAAGAAGCTCCCGGCCAGGTTGCTGTTGGTGTGGATGTTCCCCATGATCTTGCGGTATTCCATGCCGACCTTGAGGGTGTGCGCGCCCTTGGTCCACGTCACGGCGTCATTGACGATGAACGTGGGACGCGTCGTCACGTTGCCGATGTTCACGCCGGCGTTGCACCCGAGCTGGGTGAACCCGTTGCCGAACGACATCTGCGGCGGCACGTTGTAGTCGGAGACGCCCGCGATCTTCGGGAACTGGTCCACGTAGTCCTGGTCCACGCAGCCGTAGCCCTCGTTCCGGTTCAGGTACCCCATCGCCATGTGGTTCAGGAGATTGCCCGTGAAGGTGCGGTCGTAGTTGAACCGGTTGACCCAGGAGTTCTGCGGATCCGAGTAGGTCTCGTTGGCAATCGCCTGCGGCAGCGTCGACACGAACTTGGCCGGCGCGGTCTGGTGCCACAGGGTCAGGAACGCGTGATCCTTGCTCCCGGCCTGCACGTCGATCCGCGCCATGTAGTAGTCGGTGTTGCCGAGGATCGTGTCCGGGATCGGCGGCGCCAGGTAGTTGTTGAGCGGCCCGCCGCTGGTCGGCGTCGGCAGCGCCGCCAGGTACGGGGCCACCAGCGGGTTGATGCGATTCGGGCAGATCACGTTCGGCGTCTTGCCGTCGCACCCCATGAACTGATCCTTGATGTACCCGCCGTGGCCGTCGGACCGGAGCGTGGCCGGGTCGTAGATCGGGATCAGGTTGCCCGCTGCGTCACGCCAGTCGGTGAAGTCGCCCTGGCGCTCCTTCATCGAGGGAATCGACAGGGTCGGCGCGTTGGAGCCGCCCGTCTGCCGGTAGCCCTCGTAGTCGAAGTAGAAGTAGGTCTTCCACGTGTCATTCCAGAGGCCGGGCACCCTGCCCGGACCGCCGACGTTGACGCCGTAGTTGTTGCGGTTGAACGGCGACTTCTCGTCGGTGCCCCACTGCAGGGCCTTCAGCGAGTCGTCGCGGTGGAACTCGAACACCGACCCGTGGAACGACGACCCGCCGGACTTGCTCACGGCCATGATCTGCGCGCCCGTGGACGAGCCGTACTCCGGCGCGTAGCTCGAGGTCAGCACCTTGACCTCGCTCACCATGTCGGGCGACATCGGGAAGTCCTGGAAAATCGAGACCATCCCGTTCTGGCTCATGAAGCCTTCCTGCATGCTCACGCCGTCGAGCGAGGCTTCGTCGCCGGACTGCAGGCCACCGTTGATGCGGGCGTCGAAGGCGTTGTTGCCGCCGCCGGTGCTCACGCCCGGCATGAGCGTGGCAAACGTCGCCGCGGCGCGCGGGCCGCTGTTCATCAGCAGCGGCAGCTGGTTCAGCGTCTCGGGCGAGATGCCGTGCTCCTGCGTGGGCGTCGTGCCCAGCACCGAGGCGCCGCCGACCACCTCGACGCGCGTTTCCTGCGCGCCGACCGGCAGCGTGATGTCCAGGCGCACCGTGGAACCGACGGTCACCTCGATGTCGGTCCGGCTCACCAGCTGGAACCCGGTCTTGACGGCGTCGATCGCATACTTCGCCGGCGCCAGGTTCCGGAACGCGTATTGGCCCTCGCCCCCCGACACGTCGGTGCCCACCGTCTGATCGGTGACGGTGTTGCGAAGGGTCAACGCCACGTCGGGCACGACCGCGCCGGACTGGTCCTTGACCACCCCGGTGATCGCCCCGTTGAAGGACTGCGCCCACACGGGCCCGGACATCGCGACGAGCAGGATGCCCAGCACCCAACAAAGCTGGCTGCGTCTGATCATCGACTTGCTCCTCCCCCCAAGAAGAAAGTGCCTGCCCCCGAAACCGGGGCGACCGACGTACAACAACCTACTTCACCGGATGAGTTGGTGTATTTGGTGCGAACCGATAACGTCAACCGTGTATAGCACCGTGGACTGACCAATGCAAGCGGTCGCCGGGCCGCGGCCGCCGCCACGGCACGCCAGCAGCCAATTGGATGGACCTCCGTTCACGATCCATCGATTTGGATTGTGACCACTACTTTCCCTCCAGGCCGTCACTCACACCGCAACGCGTCGATTGGATCCACCAGACTGGCGCGCCGCGCGGGAATCCACGTGGCGACCAGCGCCACCAGCGCGAGCACCAGCGGCGCCCCCACGAAGGTCACCGGGTCCCACGTCGTCACGCCGAAGAGCAGGCTGGCGAGCAGTCGCGCCAGGCCGGCGGCCGCCGCGACGCCGACGACGAGGCCGACCACCGCGAGGCGCAGCCCCTGAACCACCACCATGCGCCGCACCTGGCCCGTCTCGGCGCCGAGAGCGAGCCGAATCCCGATCTCCTGCGTGCGCTGCTCGACCGAATAGGCGATCAGGCCGTAGATCCCGATCGCCGCCAGCAACAGCGCCGACACGCCGAAGGCGGTCATCAGCCACATATTGAAGCGCTGGCGCGAGACGGAGCGCGACACGACCTCGTCCATGGACCGCACGTCCGACACGGGCAGGCCGGTCGCCAGCCGGAGCGCTTCGCGGATCTGGGGGACGAGCGTGAGCGGCGCCACACCGGTCCGCACCACCCAGGCCATGGGCGTGATCCGCACGTTCAGCGCATTGGCGGCGTCGGGCACCTGCGGCTGCGGGATGTACATCAGCGGCCCGGGCTCGTCGCCCAGCGACCCGTTGTGCGTGTCTCCGACGATGCCGACGATCTGCCGCTCGGGCTCGTCGGCGAACTCGCGCATGACGCCGCGGCCGATGATCAGGCGATCGGCCAGCGGATCGCCCTTGGGCCAGAACTGCTTCGCCATGGCCTCGTTGATGACGACGACCGGAGGCGACGTGGAGGTGTCGCTCTCGTTGAACGCGCGCCCACGCTTGACCGGGATCCTGAAGACCTCGAAGTACCCCTTGGAGACCGTCATCCAGCCCCCGCCGCCGTGGAACGGCCCGTCGTTCAGCGGCCGCCCGACGATCACGAACGGCAGGCCGTAGCCGCCCTCGAGCGGCACGCAGCAGGTGGCGCTGGCCTCGACGATGCCCGGGACGGCGCGCAGCCGCTCGACGCCATCGCGTACCGCCTGCTCCACGCCCTCGGACTTCAGGTATCTCGGCCCGCTCATCGACATGCGCATCGTCAGGACGTTGGTGGCGTCGAAGCCGGGATCCACCGTGCGCAACGCCACGGCGGTACGGACGAGGAGGGCGGATCCGACGAGGAGGATGAGCGCCAGGGCGACCTCGGCGACCACCAGGATGGAGCGCGTCTTGTTCTGGCGGAATCCCGTGCCGGATCGGCCGGCGCTCTCCTTGAGCGTGGCGGTGAGGTCCGCGTGCGACGCCTGCAGGGCCGGGACCAGGCCGAACACCAGGCCGGTGACGATCGAGACGACGAGCGTGAAGATCGCCACGCGCCAGTCGAGGCCGACGACGGACCCGCCCTCGCCGACGCGCGGGAGGCCCGCCGTGTTGATCGAGAGCAGGGCGCGGATGCCGAGCACGCCGAGCACGAGCCCCAGCAGGCCGCCGGCGAGCGACAGCAGGAGGCTCTCGGTCATGAGCTGGCGGATGATCCGTCCGCGGCCGGCGCCGATGGCCGCGCGGATGGCGATCTCGCGGCGGCGGCCCGCGGCGCGGACGAGCAGGAGGTTGGCCACGTTGGCGCAGGCGATGAGCAGCACGAAGCTGACCGCGCCCAGCAGCACCCAGAGCGTGGTCTTCACGCCGCCCACGATTTCGTCGCTCATGAGGGCGGCGCCGAAAGCCGCGCCGTTCTGGAGGCTGTTCGGGAACTTCTTCTTGTAGGCCTCGGCCGACAGCTTCAGCCGCGCCTGGGCCTGCTCGAGCGACACGCCGGGCCTGAGGCGGGCCGCCACCTGGAAATAGTGGCCCTGGTCGGTCGTGTGAGGATCGAGCTGGAACGGGATCCAGACCTCCGGCGGGCTGTTCAGATCGCTCGCGTCGAACGCAGGGTCGATGATCCCGATGACGGTGTAGGAGTCGCCGCTCAGGGCGAGCGTCTTGCCGATGACGTGGGGATCGCTGCCGAAGCGCCGCACCCAGAAGGCGTGGCTCAGGATGGCGACGCGCTCGCCGTCCGGGCTGTCCTCCGCCTGCGTGAAGGTCCGGCCCTGGTAGACCCGGGCGCCGAGCAGGCGGAAGTAGTCGGTGGAGACCTGCTCGGCCCGCAGCTGCTCGGGCACGCCGCCGCCGGTGAAGTTGATCACGTTGGAGCGGTAGGCGCTGACGTCCTCGACGACGCTGGACTGTTCACGCCAGTGCTGGAACTTGGCCGGCGACCCGGCGCTGAAGGCGCCCTGGGGCGAGGTCGTCTGGAGAATGACGAGCCGGTCCGGATCCGGGAAGGGCACCGGCTTGAGGAGCACGGCGTCCACGATGGAGAAGATGGCGGTATTGGCGCCGATCCCGAGCGCGAGAGCCGCGACGGCGGCGAGCACGAAGCCGGGGCTCTTCCAGAACATGCGGATGGAGTGCCTGGCGTCGGCGAGCAGGTCTCCGAGGGACATCGCGCCTCCGGGAATGCGAACGGGTACGAGTGCGAAGACGGGGGGAGGGAGGGAAAGGTTCCCGGGTTCACGGTTCACGGTTCGGCCATGACAGGATGATGGGATGAATCGAGGGATTGGGCTGCTGGTGGCGGGCGCTCTTGGAGTGCTCGCGAGTGGAGCTCCGGTCCGGCTGGAGCCGGCCGCCGTGTACGTGCGCGTCAACCAGATCGGGTTCCGGCCGGCGGACCTCAAGCACGCGACGGCGTTTGCCGCGGCCGTGCTGCCGGAGGCGTTCGAGCTGCTGACCGAGCCTGGCGGCATCGTGGTGTTCACAGGCCGCAGCCGGCCATTGGCCAACGGGCAATGGGGAGGATTCGACCATTTCGTCGATCTCGACTTCAGCCGGCTGCGCTCGAGCGGGCGATTCCGGGTGCGGTTCGGCGGCGTCACGAGCGAGCCGTTCGAGGTCCGGCCCGACGTCTACGACGCGGTGCCGGACGCGCTGCTCGAGTTCCTGCGCCAGCAGCGCTGCGGCTTCAACCCGTTCCTGAAGCGCGCGTGCCACCAGCTCGATGGGCGCACCGCGTACGGGCCGATGCCCGACGGCACGTCGATCGACGCGCGCGGCGGCTGGCACGACGCCGCGGATCTCCTCAAATACCTGATCACGTCGAGCAACACGGCGGCGGTCCTGCTCGTCGCGTACCAGACCCGGCCGGGCATCTTCGGCGATCGCGTGAGCGCGCCGGGTCTGGCGGACTCGAACGGCGTGCCCGACGTGCTGGACGAGGCGCGCTGGGGACTCGAATGGATGCTGCGCCTGCACCCGGCGCCCGATCAGCTCTTCCATCAGGTGGCCGACGACCGCGACCACGCCGGCTTCCGCCTGCCGCCCGAGGACACGGTGGACTACGGCTGGGGCCCCGGCGGCCCGCGCGTCGTCTACTTCGCGACCGGACGGCCGCAGGGCCTCGGCCAGTACCAGAGCCGCGCGACGGGGATCGCGAACCTCGCCGGCCGATATGCCGCCGCGATGGCGCTCGGCGCGCGCGTCTGGTCGCAGGGCGGCTGGGATCGGGCGTTCTCCGAGCGATGCCGCCGCGCCGCGATTGAGGTGTACGCGCTGGGCCGGCAGCACGAGGGCTACCAGCAGGGGAACTCGTACGGCGCTCCGTATCGCTACAACGAGGACACGTGGGCCGACGACATGGAGTGGGGCGCGGCCGAGCTCTACCGGCTCACCGGCAAGCGGCACTACCTGGCCGAGGCACTCGCCTACTCGCGCCAGGCGGGCACGACGTCGTGGATCGGCCGGGACGAGGTGGAGCACTACCGCTACTACCCGTTCGTCAATCTCGGGCACTGGGCGACGGCCATCCAGGCATCGCGCAGCGATCGCCGGCGGCTGCTCGGGTACTACGAGACGGGCCTGCGGGCCGCGCGGCACGTGGCCGGGGGCAACGCGTGGCGGGTCGGCGTGCCGTTCGTGTGGTGCTCGAACAACCTCGTGACGGCGCTGGCGACGCAGGCCATTCTCCGGGACGCGACGACGAAGCACGACGACTTCCGCGCGCTCGCCGCGGATTCCGTGGACTGGCTGCTCGGGCGGAACCCGTGGGGCACGTCGATGCTGACCGGCATCCCCTCCGATGGCGTGTCGCCGCGCGATCCGCAGCTCATCACGAGCCACGTGACGGGACGGCTGGTCCGCGGCGGACTGGTGGACGGCCCCGTGCGCGAGTCGATCTTCCGGAGCCTGAAGGGCGTCACGCTTTCTCGGCCCGACGCTTTCGCACGATTTCAGTCGGCCGAGGCCGTGTATCACGATGACTGGCAGGACTACTCGACGAACGAGCCGACGCTGGACGGGACGGCGTCGGCGGTGCTGCTGTTTGCGCTGATGAGCGGGCAGTAGCGGCTGGGCGGCTGGGGATCTGGGCTGCCGGCTGAGGATCTGGGGATCTGAGGGGCTGGGGATCTGAGGGCTGGGGCGCTGGGGATCTGGGGGGCCGGGGATCTGGGGATCTGAGGGGCTGGGCGGGTGGGCGAACCGGCCGGTCACCCGGCCGGTTCACCGCGTGACGACTATTTACTGAACTGCACCGCGAACGACTTGTGCGTGCCGTCGGTGAGGTTCACCGTGGCCGTTCCACAGGTCTTCGCGTAGTTCTTTGGTGTCTTCCAGTTGAACTGCCAGTTGCCGCCTCCGAGTTACAGGAGACCGGAGTTGCCTGCGTAATCTTGACCGTCTGCGGGCCGACGCCGAACTGCTCGGCAATCTCCCGGTTGCCGCGCCGTCCACGATCGCGGCCACGATCTCCAGCTCGCGCGAGTACTGGCCCGCCATGGCGCAGCGCATGCACTTCACGAGGAGCCCGGTCGCGGTTTCCTTGGTGACGATGCCCCTGGCGCCGAGCTGCACGGCCGCCAGCTCCTCGTCGCGATCGATGGCCGCGGTGAGCACGATGATGCGCGTCGTGGCGGGGTCCTTCGAGAGCTCGCGCAGCGCCAGCAGTTCGCCGCCTGGCATCATGAGATCGAGGAGGAGGAGATCGGGGCGATGCCGGCGCACCATCTCGACGGCACCCACCGGATCGGCCGCCTCGGCGACCACGCTGAAGCCGGGCTCGATGGAGAGCAGGCGTCGCAGGCCGTCGCGGAAGATCGGATGGTCGTCGGCGATGACCACGCGGACCGGCGGCGCGGCCGTGGCTCCGAACTCCACGCTCACCTGCGCGGCGCCGCTGTGCCGCCGGACGTTCACCAGTGCCTCCTGGGCCATCGCCTGCGGAGCCGATCGCGGTCGAGCGCAGCCGACGGGGCGGCGATCATCGGCCCCCTGTATCCTCGCTCCTGCGACCGTTTGTCAATCCCACCCTACACTTCGCCGGCGCCCGTGATCCACAATGGCGGCTGGAGTGAGGCATGCCGACACGAGAGACGTCCTGGTTCCTACGCGCGATCGTCGCGGTGACGCTGGTGGCCGCCGCATCCGGTCCGGCCCTCGCGCAGGTGAAGACGGCCAGCGGCCTGGTCGAGGGCACGACCGATCAGGCCACGGGCGTCCGCACGTTCCTGGGGATTCCCTTCGCGGCGCCCCCCGTGGGGGATCTCCGCTGGAAGGAGCCGCAGCCGGTCCGGCCCTGGGACGGCGTGCGGCAGGCGACGAGCTTCGCCCACCGCTGCATGCAGGGGCCGATCTTCGGCGACATGATCTTCCGCGACGAGCCCGCCGAGGACTGCCTGTACCTGAACGTGTGGACGCCGGCGACGTCGGCCGACGCCCACCTGCCGGTGATGGTGTGGATCTACGGCGGCGGCTTCCAGGCCGGCTCGACGTCGGAGCCGCGCCAGGACGGGTCCCACCTCGCACAGAAAGGCGTGGTTGTCGTCAGCCTCAACTACCGCCTGGGCGTGTTCGGCTTCATGGCACACCCCGAGCTGACCGCCGAGTCGCCGCACCACGCCTCGGGCAACTACGGCCTGCTCGACCAGGTGGCCGCGCTCGCGTGGGTGAAGCAGAACATCGCCGCCTTCGGCGGAGACCCGGCCAAGGTCACGATCTTCGGCGAGTCGGCCGGATCGTTCTCGGTCAGCGCGCTCATGGCGTCGCCGGTCGCCAAGGGGCTGTTCGCGCAGGCCATCGGCGAGAGCGGCGCGTTCTTCACCGCCGGCTCGCAGACGCTGGCGCCGAAGGACCTGGCCACGAGCGAACGACAGGGTGAGAAGTTTGCCCAGGCCATGGGCGTCCCGTCGCTGGCGGACCTGCGCGCGAAGCCCGCCGACGAAGTGCTGCAGGCCGCGCTCAAGATGCAGCCGTGGTTCTCGCCGAACGTGGACGGCTACTTCATGCCGGCCGACGCGTACACGATCTTCGCGAAGGGACAGCAGAACGACGTGCCGCTGCTGGCCGGCTGGAACGCGGACGAGATTCGCGCGGCCGTGACGCTGGCGAAGCAGAAGCCCACGCCCGAGTCGTTCGCGGCGCAGGTGAAGCAGCGCTTCGGCGAGCACGCCGACGCCATCCTGAAGGCCTACCCGGCGTCGAACGACCAGGAGGCGCTCGAGTCGGCTGCCGCCCTCGGCAGCGACATGTTCATCGGGTACTCGACCTGGAAGTGGGTCGAGATGCAGAACAGGACCGGCCACCGACCGGTGCACGTCTACTCGTTCGACCGCAAGGTTCCGGTGCCGCCCGACAACAAGGTGAACGGCGCCCCGGCCACCTCGGCGGACATCGGGGCGCGGCACGCCGGCGAGATCGAGTACGTGTTCGGCACGCTCGACTCGGTGCCGCACGTCACCTGGGAGCCGCAGGATCGGTCGCTCTCGAACCTGATGATGACCTACTGGAGCAACTTCGCGAAGTCGGGCGATCCGAGCGGCAGCGGCGTCCCGGCGTGGCCGGCGTACGCGGCGCCGGAGTACGAGGTGATGCACCTCGATGGCGACCATTCGGCGGCCACGAAGGACACGCGGGGTCCGCGCTACGAAGCGATCGACGCGATGACGGAGACGCTCAGGGGGAAGTGAGAGGCATGATGCGCTACAGATGATGCGCGGCGGCGGACTGGCAGACCTCGCGGACCAGCGCGCAGTGGCGCGCCACTTCGGCCTCGAGATCCCGCTCGCCGGAGAGGCCGAGCAGGCGGGCGCATGCAGCGGCCGCGCCCACGCCTTCGCCCTCGGGTCCGTCGGGGCTCTCGACGAGCTGCCAGCGATGCTCGACCGCCCGGAGAAAGCGGTAGCTGCCGGCCAGCGCGTCGGCCCGCCGCTCGTCGAGCAGCTCCGGCGCCGCGAGCGACTCCAGCGTGTCGCGCCGCCTGCCTTCCGGATGCCGCCGGTTGTTGGCGGCGTGGAGCCGGGCCGCGAACAGTTCGATCCGTTCGGACGCCTCACGGCAGGCGGCAAACAGCGAAGAGCCCACATCTGTCGGCGGGCCGAACGTTGTCGCAGGTCCGAACACGAGCGGCTCGATCAGTTCCATCGCGCGTGACGCCAGGTCGGCGTCGCCGGCCACGCGCCGCGCCTTCACCAGGGCCAGGCGGTCGTCCAGGGGAATCGTCTCGGCCAGGTCGCGAGCCCACTGGCGGAACGACGGGGTCGTTCCGCCCGCGGCGCTCCGTGCGCCCAGTCCTGGCCGCACCCGGTACGCCCGGCTCAGGGCAGAGGGATCGCCGACCAGCGCCGCCAGGTGCTGTCCGACGCTCTGCAGCGTGGCCCTCGCCGCGCGATCCTCCTCGCGGTCGGGCTCGATCAGGCAGATGATCGGCAGCTCCGCCCCGTAATCCATCTCCCGCCCGCCGAAGCGTCCCAGCGCGAGGACGGCGACGCGTCCGGGCAACGTGTCCACTCCGGCTGCCGCCAGGGCGGCTTGCGCGGCCATGCCGTACGCGCGCGACACGATCACGTCGGCGAGATCCGAGAGCTGGTCGGCGACGAGCTCAGGCGTGTCTCGTCCCACAAGATCGCGTGCGCCAATCCGGAGCAGCTCCCGGTCGCGGAAGTGCGACAGCCGCTCGGCCCCGTCGCGCGGCCCGCCGGCGGTCGCGAGCAGGTCGTCGGCATCCGCGGCCAGGTCGAGGGCATCAGGTGCGCTGCGGTCCACTTCGCGCACGAGCCAGTGAAACCGCTCGGGGTGTCGCACGAGGAGGGCGCCGAGCCAGGGCGACGCACCGGCGACGCCGACGAGCACGCCGAGCGCGCGCGGATCGTCGGCGAGGTAGCGGAGGAAGGCCGGCCGCGGCACGCGCGATGCGGCGTAGTGCGCGAACACCTCGACCGCCAGGTCCGGGTCGGGGACCTCGCCCAGCGCGTCGAGCAGGAGGCCCGCGAGGCCGGCCATCGCCTCGCGGGTCGCCAGGTCGGCGGCCAGCCCCTGAAGGCGGCGGTCGGCCGCCGCCGGATCCCGGAGCCCGCGCGCCGCCAGGTACCGGCAGGCCTCTTCCTCGCTGAGATCCGCGGAGAGGAAGAGGTCGGACGGCGAGATCGGCATGCTCCTGAACTCCCTACACGGTGTCCTTCTCGCCGGTCCGGATGTTGAACGAGTGCTCGACCGGCAGGACGAAGATGCGGCCGTCGCCGATCTCACCGGTGCGCGATGCCGTCATGATGGCCTCGACGACGGCATCGACCAGCTCGTCGCGGACGACGACGTCCACCTGCGTCTTCGGCAGCAGGCTCACGTCGTACTCCCTGCCGCGATAGGTGGCGGTGTGGCCCTTCTGCCGGCCGTGGCCGCGGACTTCGGTCACCGTCATGCCCGGCAGGCTGAGCGCGTCCAGGGCCTCCTTGATGTCGTCCACCTTGTTCGGCCGCACGATCGCCTTAATGAGCTTCATAACCCTCCTCCAGAATGCGCTCCAGGTCGGCCCGGAGCGCGCGTTGAGCAGACTTCGGCAGCTTGGCGGCCGCCTTGGTGAGGTGGAAGACGTCGATGGCCCTGGAGCCCTCCGTCGAGATCAGCACGAGGTCGACGTCGCACCCGTGCCGGGAGATCACGCCGCTGACCCGCTGCAGCAGCCCGGGCGCGTCCTGCGCGACGATCTCGAGCACGGTGTAGGTCTGCGAGTGCTCGTCGTCGAAGTAGACGACCGGCGCGACGCGGCGGGGACCCGGCCGGTGGAGCGGGCTGCTCTCCTTTCGTGCGACGAGCGCGGCCGCGTTCTGCCGGCCCGCCACGACGTCCTCGAGCAGCCGCTCGAATTCGGGCACCGCCCCCGGATTCAGCCGGAAGAAGCCGTCGCGGTCGGCGAACTGGAACACGTCGAGCACGAGGCCGGCCGGGCTCGTCATGGCGCTCCCCCGGACGATGTCCATGCCGAAATAGGAGAGCGCGCCGCAGAGGTTGGCGAACAGGAACGGCTTGTCGAGCGTGACGACCGCCAGCTCCCACATCTCGCCCCTGGGCTCGAGGAAGAGGTGCACCTCGTCGGGATGGATCCCGCGGGAGAGTCGCGCGTGCTGGTAGATGTGCTCGTGGTCGAACAGCGCGAGATAGCGCCGCGGAAAGCCTTCCAGGAAGCGCACGAGCTCGGCCTCGTCGAGGTCGTGAGGGCGCCCGGCCACCAGCGCCGTCGCGCGGGCCTCGGTCCGGTCGATCACTTCGTCGCCGTAGGCGAGGGTGAGGTGGTTGTAGGTGTCCACGTAGAGGCGCCAGAGCAGCTCCTCCTTCCAGGGCGTGAGCGTGCCGGCGCCGACCGCCTCGATGTCCACGAGGGTCAGCAGGCAGAGCATCTTCAGCCGCTCCTCGGTGCCGACGAGGGCGGCGAACTGGCGGACGACGTCGGGGTCCTCGCTGTCGCGGCGGAAGGCCACGCGCGACATCTCGAGGTGGCGGCTGATGAGGAACTCCACGTCCTGCCGCGCGTCGGCCTCGACGCCGAGCTCGTCGAACATGACGCGTGCCATGCGGACGCTCTCGGCCGCGTGCTCGCCGTCGGTCCACTTGCCGACGTCGTGGAACAGGAGCGCGAGGACGAGGTGCGCCGGCGCGCGGAGCTCGCCCAGCAGCGCGCCGAACCGCTCGCGCGCGGGCGCCGGATCCAGGAGCCGCTCGATGCCGCGGACGGTGAGCAGCGTGTGCTCGTCCACCGTGTACTTGTGGTAGAAGTCGCGGATCACGCGGCCGTCGATCGCCCCGAAGCCGGGCAGCAGCTTGTCGAGCAGGCCGGCGTCGTGGAGGTCCGACAACCGCGCGTAGAGGCCCCGCGCCGGCGTGAGGAGCTGCAGCAGGCGCCGGCGATCGGCAGGCGCCGGCAGCAGGTCCGAGAGGCCCACGGCGTCCACCTGCCGCTCCAGCATCGACAGCGTCTCGTCGTCCACCCGCAGGCCGCGTGCGAGCGCGGCCTCGAACGCGCCGAGCCAGGATTCCGGCTCGCCGGCGGCGCGCGCCAGGTCCGCGAAGCCGACCGCCTGCAACGTCGCCTGGAGGTTGGGGCCGATGTCGTGCGGCGCCGGCTCGGGCGCGGCAGGAGCCGCCAGGCGGCGCGCGCGGGCCAGCGCGCGGGCGATGTCGCGGGCGCGGCCGAAGTACTCGCCCATGAGCGCCTCGACCCGGCCCGTGATGCCGCGGCCGGGGGCGAGGCGATCGGCCGCCAGCTCCTGCATCGCGTGGCTGAGGACGTTCACGTTGCGGCCGGCGGCGGCGTGCAGCACCGATCGCACGCGCAGCAGGAAGTCCTCGGCGCGCGAGAGCTCGCGTGCGTCGATCGTCGTGACCGGGCTGCCGGCCAGCGTGGTCAGCACCCGCGCCGCCGCCAGGTCCCGGAGCCCTCCGGGGGAGCTCTTCACGTCCGGCTCGAGCTGGTAAATCGTGTCATTGAACGTCGCGTGGCGCTCGTCGGTGAGCCGGATCAGGCCGTCCAGCACCTGCTGCCGATGGTCGGCATGCGGGTGGCCGGCACGCCCGCACGCGCGATCGAAGACGGCGGCGTCGCCTGTGAGCAACCGGGCGTCCACCAGGGCCAGGAGCAGCTCCGGGTTGTCGTCTCCGACGCGCGCGAGCTCGTCCAGCGAGCGCACCTGGTGGCCCACGGTCAGCTTGAGATCCCAGAGCGGGTGCAGGATCGCCTTGACGAAGCGCTCCTCTTCCCGCCCGATCCGGCCGTCGAACACGATCAGGAGATCGACGTCGGAGTAGAGGCAGAGCGTCCGGCGGCCGTATCCGCCGAGCGCCGCAATGGCCAGCGACGACCGCGGCGCGGGCGCCGCGGCCGCCATCCGGCGAATGATCGCGTCAAACCGGTCCGAGAACCGGGCGTGGGCGGCCCGGCCGCCGAGCCCGCGCTCGATCTCGGCCTCGAACTGCTGGCGGGCAATCGCCAGCAGCTCGGAGGGCGGACGGCGGTCGTCCGCCCCTCCCGTGTCGCGTGATGACGCATTCGACATCGTGGGCAGGACGCCGACCTCTACGATACCGCCACCCATGGCTCACCCGCCCGCGGCCGAGGCCCGGCGCGCCGCCCGCTACTTCATCTCCGGGCCGGGCGTGAGCACGAAGTCGGGGTAGCCCATCGCGCCCATTTCCGCCCCGTCGAGGCCCTCGATCTCCACCTCGGCCGGCACGCGGTTGCCCATCACCGCCTCGACGACCTTGAAGAAGACGTAGAACGACACGAACACGAACACGATGCACGTCACCGTGCCGACGACCTCGGCCACGAACTGCCCCGCGTCGCCGTACAAGAGGCCGCGCACGGGTCCTTCGACTCCGTTCCAGCCGTCGCCATAGACGCCGTCGGCAAACAGTCCGAGCGACAGCACGCCCCAGGCACCGCACACGCCGTGCACCGAGACCGCGCCGACCGGGTCGTCAATCTTCAGCGTGCGCTCGACGAAGAGCACCGAGAAGACGACGAGAATGCCCGCGATGGCGCCGATGATGACCGCCGACACGCTGTTGACGAACGCGCATGGCGCCGTGATCGCCACCAGCCCGGCCAGCAGACCGTTGGCCATCATGCTCGGGTCGGGCTTGCCGAACTTGGCCCACACGTAGAGCATCGCGGCGAACGCTCCGGCCGCGCTGGCCAGCATCGTATTGGTGGCCACCACTGCAATCCGAAGGTCGCCGCCGGCCAGCGTCGAGCCCGGGTTGAAGCCGAACCACCCGAACGCCAGGATGAAGGTGCCGACGATGGCCATCGGGATGTGATGGCCGGGAATGGCCACCGGCTCTCCCGACTTCGTGAACTTGCCGATGCGGGGGCCGATGACGATGGCGCCCGCCAGGCCCGCAACGCCGCCGACCATGTGCACGACCGACGAGCCGGCGAAGTCCACGTGGCCGTGGCCGAGCCCGAAGTTGGTGCCGAGCGCCGCCAGCCAGCCGCCGCCCCACACCCAGTTGGCGAAGATCGGGTAGACGATCATCGACATGAAGAAGCCGAAGACGATGAAGGCCGAAAACTTCCAGCGCTCGGCCATGGCGCCTGTTGGGATGGTCGCCGCCGTGTCCATGAAGACCATCTGGAAGAGGAACAGCGTGAACACGCCCACGTCGTAGGTGTCGCCGCTCAGGAAGAAGCCCTTGAGGCCGAACAGGCCGAAGGTCTTCCCCGCGAGCGTAATCGTGAACTCGTGGTTCAGCGGGGCGACGCCCCCGAGGGCCGCCACGCCGCCGACGCCGCCCATCTGCAGCGCATAGCCGCAGATCCAGTAGCCCAGCATGCCGACGCAATACACCATGAAGTTCATCGACATGGTGTGCGCCACGTTCTTCGCCCGGGTGAAGCCGGTTTCCACCATCGCGAAGCCCGCCTGCATGAACATGACGAGGAACCCGGTGATCAGCGTCCAGACGAAGTTGATGGCGATCTTGTTGTGGCCGACCGTCTCCATCACCTCGGGCAGTGTCGGGTTGGCCGGGTCCTTCACCGGCACATCCTTCGCGGTGCCCGTCGTGGCCCCTGACGGATCGTTCAGCGGGGCTGCGGCGGCCTCGGGCGCCTGGGCATGGACGATCGTGCGCACGCCGACGCCGATCGCGACGGCAAGCAACGCACCAATGGCAAAGGATCGAAGCAGTTTCTTCAGGCTGGGCATCGAGTGTGCTCTCCGTTGGCGGCCACACGGCGGCCAACGTGCCGCCCGTGCTCGCCGATGAGTCAGCAAGACCCGAACCATGCGCGATCCGGTGGCCTGGTTCTGACAACAGACTGACGCACCGTGACTTAGCGCCGCCGGCTGCCGCGCGCGTGCCGCGCCGACGGACGACATAAATGGCGGACGGTCTGGATGCGCCGACATTTGTGTCGGAAGTTGGCGGCCCGCTCCCGCGGCGGCATCGAGGGCGATCGCGGTGCGCGCGCACGTCGTCGTCCCTGGCCCGGCCGCGCGACGGCGCCGCGTGACAAAGTTGTCCGCGGGGAAACAGGGGGGCACAAAAATGTAGTCAGGGATCTGGGGATCTGGGGATCTGGGGATCTGGGGATCTGGGGATCTGGGGATCTGGGGGCTGGGGATCTGGAGGATCGGGCGCTATCATCGCGTGATGATGACCTCGTCCCGCACGCGTGCCGCTGCGGTCCTGCTCGCCTCGAGCCTGGTCGGGTGCGGGCACACCGACACCTCGAAGGGCTACCGCATCGCGATGGTGCCCAAGGGCTCCACCCACGAGCACTGGAAGCGCGTGCACCTCGGGGCCGAGAAGGCCGCGGCGGAGTTTCGCGCGCAGGGCGTGCCGGTCGAGGTGCTCTGGAAGGCTCCCCTGCGCGAGGACGACCGCGAGCAGCAGCTCGAGGTGGTCGAGGGCTTCATCAGCCAGGGCGTCAACGGCATCGTCCTCGCCCCGCTCGACAGCCATGCCCTCGTGCGGCCCGTCGAGGAGGCCGCCGAGGCCGGCATCCCCACCGTGATCTTCGATTCCGCCCTGGACGACACGAGCAAGCAGGTCAGCTACGTCTCGACCGACAACCGCAAGGGCGGCGAGCTCGCGGGGCGGCGCATGGGCGAGCTGCTCCACGGGAAGGGCACCGTGCTCCTCCTCCGCTACCAGGAAGGGTCCGCGGCCACCGAAGAGCGCGAATCCGGCTTCCTCGACGCGCTGAAGACAGGGTTTCCCGGCGTGACCGTGATCTCCTCGGACCAGTACGCCGGCGCCACGCGCGATACGGCCAAGCGCGCCTCGGAAAACCTGCTCAACCGGTTCGCCGAGACGCTCGACGGCATCTTCACGCCCAACGAGTCGTCCACGGCCGGGATGCTGCTGGCCCTTCAGGACATCGGCAAGGCCGGCAGGATCACCTTCGTCGGCTTCGACTACAGCTCGGGATTCATCGCGCCGCTCGAGCGCGGCGAGATCAAGGGACTGGTCGTCCAGAACCCGGTGAACATGGGATACCAGGGCATCCGGACGATGGTCGAGCACCTGCAGGGCAAACCCGTGCCGAAGACGGTGGACACCGGCGTCATGCTGGTGACGCTGGACAACCTGCACGACCCCGAGGTCCAGGCGACCATCAACCCACCGGCGGCATCCACGCCCTGATCACGTCTTCGCGCGGAGGAAGTGCAGCTCATCCGGCCTGGACCGCTCCCCCCGAAGCGCCCTTGCACACTCCCGGGCGCACCGGCGTTCGGCGCGCCGGCGGCGCTCGTTTGACCCTCTGTACCTGAGCAGGCCCTCGGGCCCGCAGGAGGTTCCACATGCTGCAACAGGTCGCCCTCGTCTCCCAGTCCTCGTCGGTGCCGCTCTCCGAGGTCACCCGGGTGAGCGCGGCGCTCCAGAAGCAGGCGTCGCGCGACTTCGGGCCCATCTGGGACGTGCAGCCGACGGTTGACGCCTTTGCCGAGCTCTCCGACGTTCCCCTCGGCTACTGGCCGATCATCGTCCGCGACGATGTCGCGACGAACTACGAGGCGGCGGGCATTCATCTCGACAACTCCGGCCAGCCGTTCGCCCTCGTGCAGGCGTCCGAGGACTGGACGCTGACCGCCAGCCACGAAGCGCTGGAGATGCTGGCCGACCCGTTCGGCGAGCGGCTGATTGCCGGCCCGGCGCCGAAGGAAGCGAAGAAGCAGGGCCGTGTCGAGTTCCTGGTCGAGGTCTGCGACCCGTCGGAAGCCGCCCAGTTCGGCTACACGGCGAACGACGTGCTCGTCTCGGACTTCTACACCCCGCAGTTCTTCGATCCGGTCTCGGTCACCGGGGTCCGCTACAGCTTCACGGGAGCCATCAGGAAGCCGCGGGAGGTCCTGAAGGGCGGCTACATCAGCTGGCACAACACCAAGGACGACCACTGGTACCAGCTGCGCTGGTTCGGCAGCGGGAAGACCGTGGCGGACCTGGGCGTCTTCGGCACCTCGTCGATGAGCTCGCGCGAGTGGGTGGACAGGCAGACGCACACGCCGCAGCGCATCCGCCGGACGGCGCCGAAGATGAAGAAGGCGGGCGCCCGGTTCGCCTCGCTCGTGCAGGCCAGCGGCACGCCGCGCGCCTCGTCGGGGCGGGCCGCCATGATCGAGGCGCACATCGCGCGGCTGCTGCGGCGGGGGTAAACGGGTTCACGGTTCACGGGTTCACGGTTCACGGTTCTCGGTTCCGTCAGGTGCTAGAATCGATCCGTGCCAAAGAACCGCGACGAGACCCCCGAGGCGTCGCGCGCGCGGCGGCTCGAGGAGCAGATCGAGAAGGGGCCACGCCCGCCGCGCAACCCGCACGAGTACGTCCAGGAGAAGATGCGCGAGGAGCGCCGCAAGCAGGAACGCGAGCGCTCGAAGAACCGCTAGCCCGCCCCTTCCTTCATGGACCTCGTTCGCACGCGCGACGACCTCCGGGCGGCGCTCGCCGGACGACCCCGCCCGGTGGGCTTCGTCCCGACGATGGGCGCGTTTCACGCCGGGCACGTGTCGCTCTTCGCCGCGGCCCGCGCGGAGTGCGCGACCGCCGTGGTCAGCCTGTTCGTCAATCCAAGCCAGTTCAACGATCCGGCGGATCTCGACCGATACCCGCGGGACGAGGCACGCGATCGCGCGATTGCCGACGCCGCGGGCGTGGACGTCCTGTTCGCGCCGGGTCCGGACGAGATCTATCCGCCCGGCTTCGACACCGGCGTCGAGGTGGGCGAGCTGGGCACGGTGCTGGAGGGCGCGTTCCGGCCCGGTCACTTTCGCGGTGTCGCGACCGTCTGCCTGACGCTGTTCAACATCGTCGGCGCCGACGTGGTGTACTTCGGCCAGAAGGACGCGCAGCAGGTGGAGGTCATCCGGCGCATGATCCGCGACTTCAACCTCCGCGTGCGCCTCCGCGTGCTCCCCACGGTCCGCGACGCCGACGGCCTGGCACTCTCCTCACGCAATGTGCGGCTGTCGCCATCGGATCGGGCGCGGGCGCTCGCGCTGCCCCGGGCGCTCGCCACGCGGCGCCTGGACGAGGCGCGGGCCCTGCTGGCGGACCTCGACGTGGAGTACGTCGAGATCGCGCCTTTCACGCCGCCGGTCCTGGCGGCCGCGGTGCGCGTCGGCGGCGTGCGCCTGATCGACAACATGCCGCTCGAGGGAGATACGCCATGAGCCTGCGCCCGTCCGACAAACTGTCGCTGCCACGCCTGGCCGAGATGAAGCGCCGCGCCGAGCGCATTGTCATGGTGACCGCGTATGACGCGCCCAGCGCGCGGCTTGCCGACGCCGCGGGCCTGGACCTGCTGCTCGTGGGCGACTCGGCGGCGATGGTGGTGTTCGGCCACGGCTCGACGCTGCCGGTGACGCTGGACGAGATGATCTCGATGACGCGCGCCGTGAGCCGCACGGCGCAGCGCGCGATGGTGGTCGGGGATCTGCCGTTCGGGAGCTACCAGGAGTCCGACGAGCGGGCGGTCGCCAGCGCGGTCCGCCTCGTGAAGGAGGGCGGCGCCGACGTGGTGAAGCTGGAAGGGGCGGACCGGCGGCTCTCGCGCGTGCGGGCGATCGTGGACGCCGGCATTCCCGTCATGGGCCACATCGGCCTGACGCCGCAATCGGCGACGATGCTCGGCGGCTACACCCCGCAGGGCCGCACGGCGGAGGGCGCCAGGCGGCTCTGCGACGGGGCGATCGCGCTCGAAGCCGCCGGCTGCGCCGCCCTCGTGCTCGAGGCCATCCCGCCCCCGGTCGCCGCGCGCATCACCGCCGCGCTCGCGATCCCGACGATCGGGATCGGCGCGGGTGCCTCCTGCGACGGCCAGGTGCTCGTCTGGCACGATCTGCTGGGCCTGACGCCGGATCCCGCCCCGCGGTTCGTCAAGCGCTACGCCAACCTGGCCGACGAGATCTCCAGAGCCCTGATCTCGTATGCGTCAGACGTGCGAACCGGCGCCTATCCAGAGGATCGGCACACCTACGGGATGAGCGACGAGGAGCGGGAGCGGTTCGAGCGTTTCTAGTTCTCAGAGCCCGTGAAGAATTCGTCAAATCCCAACTCCCAATTCCCAACTCCCAAGCGCATCGAGCCAACTCGTTCAGCAATTTGTCCCTTGGGGGTTGGAAGTTGGAGGTTGGGAGTTGATTTCTTTCTCACGCTCGGTTTCAGCTATTCGTATCTGAGTGCCCGCATCGGATCGATGCGGGACGCGCGATGCGCCGGCAGGAACCCGGCCCCCATCGCGACCGCGCTCAGCAGGACGGCAGAGACCGCGAGCACCAGCGGATCGCGTCCCTTCAGCTCGAAGAGCAGTGAGGCGGCCAGGCCGCCGAGCCAGATCGAGGCGAGCAGGCCGATCGTCCCGCCGACGAGCGTCATCAGCGCCACCTGCCGCAGCACCATCCGGCGCACCCGGCCGGGCTCGGCGCCGAGTGCCATGCGCAGGCCGATCTCGCGGGTGCGCTGCGCCACGGTGTAGGCAAGCACACCGTAGAGTCCGACGGCCGCGAGCAGCGTCGCGAGGCAGGCAAAGGCGGCCGAGAGCACGCTGATGAACCGATCGAGGAAGACGTTCTCACGCACCTGCCGGGTCATCGTCCGGATGTTCTCGACCGGGAGGTTCGGATCGAGTTCGGCGACCACCTTCGGCAGCACCGGGAGGAGCGCGTCCTCGTCGAGCGACGTGCGCACGTAGAAGTTGATGTACCCGATGCCGTCGTCCTGAGCGTAGGGACGGAAGAAGAGCGGCGGGATCGGCCCCTTGACCTCGCTGTACTTCGCGTCCTGCACGTAGCCGACGATCTCGGTGTCGAGCTTGTCGTCGCCGCCCGAGGAGAGATGGCGTCCCACGACGTCGTTGCCGAGGTTGAACTTCCTGGCAAAGGCCTGATTGACGATGGCCACCTTCGGTGCGTCGAGACGGTCGGCTCGGGTGAACTCGCGCCCGGCGATGAGCGGAATGCCCATGACGCGGAAGTACCCGGCGCCGATCTCGTTGTACCGCGCGTTGGCATCGGTGTCGGGGCCCTTCTTGAAGCCTTCCACCGATACATCGCTGCCCCAGTTGCTGCCCGACAGCGCGGGCACCATCGACGCGGTCACCGACGTGACGCCCGGCACCCCCGCCAGGCGGTCCTCGACGCGCTCGAACAGCTCACGCGAACGCTCGGACACGTAGCCGCTCAACTCCGGCGAGATGCTGAAGGTGATGAGGTGATCGATCTTGAGCCCGAGGTCCACGCGGCTGATGTTGAAGAGGCTGCGCGTGAACAGCCCCGCCGCCACGAGCAGCGCCATCGACAGCGCAATCTGCAGCGTGGCGAGCGAGGTCCGGAACCGGGAGGCGGACTTCGCGCCGCCGGGCTGCCCCGCCTGTCCCTTGAGCAGCGGCACCAGGTCGGGCCGCGTGGTGTGAATGGCGGGGAACAGGCCGAAGAGCAGGCCCGTGCCGAGGGCGAGCGCGCCGGCAAACAGGAGGACCGGCGGGTCCAGGCTGAAGACGAGCGTGCGTGACGCATCCTCGGGCAGCAACGAGGCAATCAGGTCGAGCGTCCAGCGCGCGACGAGGAGTCCGGCCGCGCCACCGAGCACCGCCAGCACGAGCGACTCGGTCAGCAACTGGCGCACGAGCTGCCAGCGGCTCGCGCCCACCGACGCGCGCACGGCCATCTCGGTCGATCGGGCCGCGGCACGCGCCAGGAGCAGGTTGGCGATGTTGGCACAGGCAATCAGCAGGACGAACGCCGTCACGCCCAGCAGCAGCGTCATCGGCGCCTTGGCCTCCCGGCTCACCGAGCTCTGGCCCCGCGCCCCGGGAACGACCGTGAGCTCGCGCACCCGGAACCGCTTCATCGTCTGGTCGCTCATCCCCTTCTGGAGCGGCGCCTCGACGTCGTTGATGATGGCATGGTACGGGCCGTTGGCCGCGACGCGCGCCTGATCGATCGACACGCCGGGCTTCAGCCTGGCAAACAGGTACGCCCAGTAACTCCTCCGGTTGTCGAAGTCTTTGAAGCCGGGCTCCATCGACTCGCGCAGCGTGATCGGCACGTAGACCTGCGGCTTGCTGCCGAGCGTGGTGCCGTCGAAGCCGCCGGGCGCCACCCCGACGATGGTGAGGTGCTGACCGTTCACGACCAGCGTGTCGTTCAGCACGTTCGGGCTCTGGCCGAAGCGCGTCTGCCAGTAGTCGTAGCCGAGCACGACGACAGTCGCCTGGCCGAGGGCGCGATCGTCTTCGGGGCCGATCAGCCGGCCGAGCGCGGGCTGCAGCCCGAGCACCGGGAAGTAGCTCCCCGACACCAGCATGCCCTCGCCGCTCATCGTCTCGCCCCGGTACGCGAGGTTGGTCCCGAAGATCCGGTGGGCCGCCACGCCGCTGAAGGGAGCGGCGGCGCGCTGGAGATCCTTGAACATCAGGTAGCTGAAGACCTCGTCGCAGTCTCCGGCGTTGTTGCACGACTGGCTGCCGGGCTTCGGTCCGGGGGCGCCGAGGTTCACCAGCGTCCCGGGATGGACCACCGGCAGCGGCCGGAGCAGCAGCTGGTTGAACAGCGAGAAGATGGCCGCGTTCGCGCCGATGCCGAGCGCGAGCGAGACGACCGCCACGGCGGTCACGAACGGGGTCTTCGAGAGGGTGCGGAAGGCGAGCGTGAGGTTGCGCATGGGCGGCCCTTGTCCAGAGCCGCAGGCGCAGGCCTCCGGCTGGCAGCTTAGACGGGGTTCACAGGTTCACGGTTCTCGGGTTCACGGTTCCGGCCGCGTCAGCGTCACGCCGCGCGCGGCGCAGTCCGCCGTCGGATCGCGACTCAGGTCCACCAGCGACGCCAGCGCCTGCTGATTGGCGGGCTGCCGCCACTGGTCGGACAGCCGGTCCACCTCGTCAGGCGTCAGCTGCCATGAGAGGGGCGGATCCGGCCGGTCGAAGCCGAAGGTGAAGGCGCGGATGTCCACGCCGACACCGCACCAGAGACGCTGCAGGAACTCGAGCTCGGTTGCGGCGCGCTCGCGCTGCCCTGCGACGCGCACGGAGAGCAGGGTCTGGAGCGGCCCGATCGCTTCGTACAGCCATCCGCGGTCCTTCACGGGCGTGTCGGAACGCTCGGGCCCGGACCGGATCTGGATGAACGCCACCGCGAGCCCGCGGTAGTCGCCCGGACGATCCGCCATCGCCTGGTCCAGCCAGCGCATGGCGATGCCCATGCCGGTGTTGTCGTAGTAGCCCCCGTCGCCGAAGTGATCCGCGCGGTCCGCACCTGCGTCCGGCAGCGCGCGGGAGATGGGCGTCACGTACGGGAAGGTCGCCGAGACGCGCGCGGCGGTGCTGGCGGCGATGTCCCGGTCGCCGTAGAGCGTCTGCAGGGTCTGCACGCTCCAGGCGCCGGGGACCTCGAAGGTCGCGAAGGAGAACCGGTCGCCTCTTTCCACCCGGGTCGCGTTGAACGCCACCGCGGGGCGCCATCCCTCGGCGATGCCGCGGCGCAGGTCGGCGAGCGACGGGGAATCCGGCCAGTCGCGCCGCCACGCCTGCTCCATGGCCCAGCCGCGGTCCCGGACGAACCGCAGCGAGGCCGGCACCGGCAGGAGCGCGCGCCAGAGGTCGGGGTACGCGAGCCCCCAGGCCGCTTCGCTCAGGCTGCCGCGCGTGGCGCGCTCGCGCACGAGGGCGCCGGTCGCGGGGGCATAGCGGCCGGATCCGTCCAGCGAGCTCACGAAGTACATCGCGCCGACGCTGCCGCCGGAGACCCCGCTCACGAGACGCACCGACTGCTGGAACTCCGGCCACCGCTCCTCGATGCCGGTCAGCACCGTGGCGGCCCACCCGGCCGCCTGGATGCCGCCGCCGTCCACGGCGACGACGGCGAGCAGTCGCGGGTGTCTCGATGCGGCAATCGCCTGCGGGGTGGCGAGTGGTGCGGCGCGCGGCGCGTCCATCAGGGGGAAGTAGTGGTCCGACTTCGAAACGCCCCACACGATGAACGACCAGAGGACCAGCGGCAGCAGCGTGGGCAGGCGGTGGCGATCGAGATAGAAGGCGATGCCGGCCAGCAGCCATGTCGCGAGCGTCGCGACCGCGAGCAGGTAGGTCAGCGCCGGCACCGCGGCGCCGGTGGCCCCGCCGGGCTGGAACGCCACATACCCGACGACGTACAGCAGGCAGTACACGAGCAGGATCCCTGCCGCGAACCGGTGCGCCGGGAGGACGCGGTCACCGGCATCGAGGTAGCCGGGGCCGAGCCACGGCCGCAGCCATCGCGCGAGGCGCGGGGGCCAGCCAGACGGCGACGGCGCCGGGGATTGGCGCTCATGCGCGGCGCGCACGAGCGGGTTCGAGGGCACGACCAGCTCGGGCATCGGCTCGGCGGCGTCGGCGAGCAGGGCATGCACGAGCGCGGCGCCCAGCGTGAACACGCTGGCCGAGGCCAGGCCGGCGACGACCGCGACCGTCGCGCGCAACCAGCCGACCCGCCCTTCCGTGGCCGACAGCCACCAGGCGGTCCCGACGAGCGGCGCGGCCAGCGCGAGATGCCCCGCGAGCGCCCGGCGGCTCAGGGCCGGTGCCACGTCGGGCCATGCCACGTCGAAGCGAGCCGGCCCGTGGAGCAGAACAATCCGGCGGGTCGCCAGCACCGTCAGCGCCGCCGCCGTCGCGGCAAGCGTCACCAGCGCCATGCCCACGGCGTCGAGGACCAGCATGCTCCGAAACACGGCCGGAACGACCAGCAGCGCAAACGGCACGGCCGCCACGAGCAGCACGGCCAGCAGGATCGGGAACCGCGTGAGATACGCCCGCGGCACGTACACGCGAAGCAGCCGGACGAACCCGCCGGTCGGCGCAGTCATGGGCCCATTGTCGTCCAGACTGCGACCGTCGGTTCCCATGACACACTAGTGGAGTGTCTCTTGCGAAGTACTACCGGCCGCTCCGTTGTCGCGGCCGACTTTCACGGCGAAGCCCCGCAGCTGCCAGTACCGCTCCAGCGGATACGGGCCACTAGTGGTGTTTCTTGCGACTCAGGACCGGCCGCTCCGTTCCCGCGGCCGCCGTTCACGGTCGAAACATGGCAGCTGGTAGTACCGCTCCAGCGGACAGCCCACTTGGTGGCGGAGCCCTGGTGTCAGATCGTCGGCACCCCTGGTATCGTCGCGCGCGGCCGGGACGCGTGGCCGTCGGCGCAGCCGTCGCGCTCCTCACGGTGTACGCCGCTGCGCTCCGGGCGGACGCGCTCGTCGGCCGGTACGGCGGCGTGCCCGGTCCGGCCTGGGCACGCGATGGCGTGCAGGCCCTGGCCGCGATCGGCACCCACCTGCGCCCGCGAACGGTCCGGTGGAAGCCCGATCCGACGCCGTACGTCGGGGGCGATCCGATCAACTACCTGCGCTACGCGCGGGAGATGCGGTCCTTCTACCAGCCGCACGTCCGCGAGCCGGTGTTCCTCGCGCTGGTCAGGACCCAGTTGTGGCTCCTCGACGGGCACGACATCGCCGTCAGCACCGCGTCGGCGATCTCGAGCGTGCTGGTCGTCCCGGCCACCTATCTCATGGGCGCCGCGGCGTTCGGCCCCGCCGTCGGGTTGGGCGCGGCGCTCGCCTGGGCCGTCGAGCTCGACAGCGTGAGCTGGGCCGTGGACGGCTGGCGCGACGACACCTTCACGCTGTTCACGGTGCTGACGATCTGGTCGCTGATTCAACTGGCAAGAGTCAGGACGCCCCGTCGTGCGGTCGTCGCCGGGGTGATGGCCGGGCTGGCGTGCCTGACGCGGCTGTCGGCGCTCTCGTACGTCCTGCCCGGGCTGACCTGGATCGTGCTCGAAGCGCCCTCGGGCACGCGCCGGGCCACTGCCGGCCGGGCGGCGCTGGCGCTGCTCGTCACGGCTGTCGTCGCCGGACCGTACCTGGTGAACTGCGCCCGGGCCACCGGCGATCCCTTCTACGCCGTGAACTACCACACCACGTACTATCGCGCCGCCGAGGGGCTGTCGGCGTCGGTGCACGAGTCGGCCCTGCGGTTCATGGCGCGCAACGCCGCCGCGCAGCCGCTCGCGGCGCTCGACACCGCGAGCGGGGGGTTGTTCGCGTGGCCGTTCATCGGCAAGTGGCGCGGCTTTCGGCCGTGGTCGCCCGCGCTGGCGGCATCGCTGCGCGTGTCGGCGGTCCTGGGGCTGATCCTGATGCTCTGGTCGCCCGTCGGCCGCCTGCTGCTCGTGATCCTCTTCGCCTCGCTCGTGCCGTACAGCCTCACCTGGTCGCTTGGAGGCGGTGGCGCCTGGCGATTTTCGGAGCACGTCTACCCGATCTACCTCGTCGCGGCTGTGGAGTGCCTCAGGCGGGCCGTCGCGCTCGCCTGGTCGCTGGCACGGCGGACCACGACGGTGCAGGCAGCGCTGCCGCGCCGCTTCTGGGTGCGCGCCGCCGTCGTGGCGGTGGCTGGCACGCTGGCATGGCTCGCGTACCTGGCGCTGCCGCTGCTCGTCGCACGGGAGGCGCTCGGGCAGGGGTCGCCGGTGACCGTGCAGGCCGATGCGCGCCACCGGCTGTTCCTGGCCGGCAGCTGGTCGCGCGCGCACACGACGGGCGCCGTCACCGTGCGGGCTGCCACGAGCGCGCAGGCCGCGCTGCGAGTCCTCGTGCCGCGACCGGTCGCGTGTGCGCTGACCCTGCGGATCGATCCGGTGCAGGGCGGGAGTCCCCGACGCAGCACGCTTTCGGTGTTCTTCAACCGCGTGCCGCTCGCCACGCTCGACCTCGCCTACGACCCCTCACGAATTGGCACATACCGCCTCGAGGTGCCGGCGACCATCGTGCACGCAGGCATGAACCGGATCGATCTGGTGGCTGCCGGGACCGTGCCGGCCGGCACCGCCGGCCGGGATTTCACCTGGCTCGCAGGCAATCAGCCGGTCGCCTTCAGGTTCTGGTATTTCAGGTTGGAACCGCTGCCCCTGCCTGCAACCTGACCGAGGGCGGAGCCTCAGGTCTGCCCGCGTGCTGATTGGCAGGCCTGAAGGCCTGCGCTACACGAGCCGCGCGGCGCAGCCTCAGGTCTGCCCGGGCGCTGGTTGGCAGGCCTCAAGGCCTGCGCTACACCAGGGCGCGCGCAACGCATGTAGCGCAGACCTTCAGGTCTGCCCAGGGCGCGCGCGAGGTCAGTCCCCCTGTCGAATCGTGAGGAACTGCCGGGTCTTCACGTGCTCGCGGACGGTGTGTGTGCCGTCGGGCCAGGCGACATCCACTCGATCGACGGTGTCGGCCGTGCCCAGGCCGAAGTGCGGTCGCGGGTCGTGCGTGCTCATGTACGATTCGCCGGCGGCGACGTCGCGCCATTGCGATCGCCCGCCGGCCGTGACGGTGACGCTGGTGCCCACCGGCGCCGGCCGGCCCGCGCGGTCCTCGAGCACGAGCGTCAGCCACGCGCCTCCCGGGCTGTCGTTGCGCAGCAGGCTCGGCGGACCGTCCAGGTTCGTGAACAACAGGTCCAGATCGCCGTCGTTGTCGAAGTCGCCGACCGCCAGGCCGCGCGTGGACCGGACCTCGTCGAATCCCGGCCCCGACGCCGCGGTTCGGTCGCGGAAGAGTGGCGTTCTGCCCGGCCCCAGGTTCTCGGCCAGCAGGTTGCGCTGCGCGTAGGTGCCGACGAACTCCGGGTGCCGATCGATCTGCGGGTAGATGTGCCCGTTGGCGACCACCAGATCGAGGTCCCCGTCGTTGTCCAGGTCGGCCAGGGCGGTCCCCCACGACAGCGGGCGGAACGTCATCGGCCCGACGCCCGTCTGGCGCGAGAGATCCTCGAAGAGCCCGCCGCCCGTGCCGCCGTACAGCGTCGAGAAGTCCTCGGCGAAGTTGGTGACGAACAGGTCGAGCACGCCGTCGCCGGTCGCGTCGCCCAGCGCCACGCCCATGCTGGCCTGCGCGGCGCCCTTCTCGTCGAGCGCGCATCCGGACCATGTGGCCACCTCGGTGAACGCGCCATGGCCGTCGTTGCGGTACAGGTAGTTCGGATCCGAGTCGTTGGCGACGAACAGATCCTGATCCCCGTCGCGATCGACGTCGGCCGCCCGCACGCCGAAGCCGAAGCCGGCGGCGCGGTCCACGAGCCCTGCCTCGCGCGTGGCGTCCACGAACCGGCCGGCGCCCTGGTTGCGGAAGAAGTGATCGGGCGCCCCTTTCAGGCCGAAGGGGCCGAACGCCACCATCTCCACGCCCTTCCAGCTGAGCGTGCGCCGGGCGTTCAGCACGTCGGCGAGCGAGGCGTCGATATACGACGCGATGTAGAGATCGAGGTCGCCGTCACCATCCGCATCGAAGAATGCCGCACCCGTGTTCCAGCCGGGCGACTCGACACCAGCCTGCCCGGCGACGTTCTGGAAGCGGCCGTTGCCGAGGTTCCGGTAGAGCACGTTGGCGCCGAACGCCGTGACGAGGATGTCGGGCCAGCCGTCGCCGTCGTAGTCGGCCACGAACGCGCCAGAGCCCCACGCCCCTTCCCCACCGACGCCGGCGCGATCGGTCACGTCCTCGAAAGTGCCGTCAGGCCGGCCGCGGTAGAGCCCGTTCCGTCCTTTCTCGACGATCCGGGACCCGTCCAGCCGCCAGCCGTTGACGAGGTACACGTCGAGCCGGCCGTCGCGGTCGTAGTCGAGGAACGCGGCGCCGGCGCCGGCCGAGTCGAGCAGGTGATCCTTCCCGGGACGACCGGCCAGGAGCACGCGCGTGAGCCCGGCCGTGCCGGCGACGTCGACGAAACGAAGCGACGGCGCGCCGGCGGCGCGCAGGGTCGGCCGCGCCACTGGCGCGGAGACCAGGGCGAGCGCGGCCGCCATCGCCGACAGGCCCAGGACGCGCACCAGCACCGATCCGCTCACTTCGCGGGCGTCATCAGGTCCTTGTAGACGGTCTGGACCGACGCCCACTCGCTGTCGAGGCCCGCGGCCGTCGGCGACGACGACGCCATCTGCCCGATCCGGCGCGACGAGTCCAGCAGCTTCTGTTTGGCGGCGCGCGTGACGATCACGAAGCCCTCGTCGAAGACGCCCTGCGCCTCGCCGGCCGCGTTGTGGTGATGGCCACCTTCGAGCAGCCGCTTGCGGACGGCCGCCACCGAGTTGTCGCCTTCGGTGGCCATCTGCGCCACCGCGGCGGCCAGCGCCTCAACCGCGGCGCGGGCACCGGCCGCGTCGCCGGCGGCGAGCGACCGCCTGGCGCGCGCGAGCTGCACCTGGCCGTGCGCGTTCGCCGCGGCGACAATCGATCGGACGAGGTTCTCCTCGGTCCGCTTCAGCGCCAGGATGCCGTCGGCCAGTGTGTCGTAGGTCGCCACCATCTCGGGCGGGGTGGATGGCTCGCCCATCGACTGCGCGCGGGCAGCGGCGGGCAGGAGTAGCAGTACGAGCGCGAGGCTCGACGCGAGCCATCGTGCGGCCTTCGGGAATCGTCGGTCCATCGGGGTCTCCCTTGAGGAAGTGAGCGGCCGGGCAAGCCCTGCCGATCCGCCATACAGTACCCGGAAACGAGGCTGTGGCGATCCCGCGAACACACGTCCAGCGGACTGCACGGACGCACCGCGCCCGGCGATGGCCGGACGGGCGCCGACGCCGGCCGGCGATCAGGCGATGCAGGTTCTGAGCACGTATCGGTCGCCGAGGAGGGCCAGGAATCCGCACTGAACCAGCCGGCCGAGCAGCGGCTCCAGCTCGCGGCGTTCCAGGCCCCAGAGCCGTTCGCCCTGTCGCAGGGTGAGCGAGAGCCCGGGCATCTCGAGGTACTCCGCGCGGATCCGCGTGAGCACGTGGGACCGAGGAGGGGTGGTCACCGGGTTCGGCATGGTCTCCTCCGTCGTCCGCGCCGACCGGGCAGGTGGCGCGAGCGATCGTTCGATATTGACCCGCAGCACACGTGAGTTCGTCCGCCCGCGCCTGTTGGCAGACCTGAAGGTCTGCGCTACACGTGATGGTTGGCAGACCTGAAGGTCTGCGCTACACGTGACGGTTGGCAGACCTGAAGGTCTGCGCTACATGTGGCCTGCGCAACACGGGCGTGTCGAGGATTCACATGCGCTACGAGAATAAGACGCCGGGCGCGCGAGATGGTTGTCCGACCAGTCGTTTCGCTGCCGCAGCTTCCGCCGGCTGACGGCCGTCCGGCGTGCCGCGAGGATTAGAATCGGAGACTGGGAGCGGCGATGAGACAGCCGGAGGGAGAGGTTCAGCGGTGGGTGGACGACGTACGGGCCATGACCAGGCCCGACCGCCTCGTCTATTGCGACGGGTCGGCGGACGAGCGCGCCGCCCTGATCGAGGAATGCCTGGCGTCCGGCGAGCTGATCGAGCTCAACCAGGAGAAGCTGCCGGGCTGCTACCTCCACCGTAGCGCGCCCCACGACGTCGCGCGAACCGAGCACCTGACGTTCATCTGCTCCGATCGCCAGGAGGATGCCGGCCCGACCAACAACTGGATGTCGCCCGCCGATGCCCGTGCCAGGGTGACGCCGCTGCTCACCGGCGCGATGTCGGGCCGGACCATGTACGTGTTGCCCTTCCTCATGGGCCCCCCTGGCTCGAGGTTCGCGAAGGTGGGCGTCCAGGTGACCGACAGCCGGTACGTCGTGCTCAACATGGGCATCATGACGCGTGTCGGGCAGGTGGCGCTGGATCATCTCGAGGGCGGCGACTTCACCCGCTGCCTGCACGCGCTGGGCGACCTCAGCCCCGAGCGGCGCTTCATCATGCACTTCCCCGGAGAGAACACCGTCTGGTCGGTGGGCTCCGGCTATGGCGGGAACGCGCTGCTGGGAAAGAAGTGCATGGCGCTGCGGCTGGCGAGCGCCCTGGCGCACCGGGAGGGGTGGCTCGCCGAGCACATGCTCATCCTCGAGCTGACGACCCCCGAGGGCCGCGTGCACTACGTCACGGGGGCCTTCCCGTCAGCGTGCGGAAAAACCAACCTGGCGATGCTCGTGCCGCCCGCGTCGATGCCGGGCTGGCGGGCGCGCACGATCGGCGACGACATCGCGTGGCTGCGTCCGGGGCCGGAGGGGCGGCTGTGGGCGGTCAACCCCGAGGCGGGCTTCTTCGGCGTCGCGCCCGGCACCAGTCATCGCACGAACCCCACCGCATTCGAGATGATCCGCCGAAACACGATCTACACGAACGTCGCGCTCCGGCCCGACGGGACGCCCTGGTGGGAGGGCCACGACGATCCGGCGCCCCCCCAGGCGCTCGACTGGCAGGGCCGGCCGTGGACACCGGCGTCGGGCGGCAAGGCGGCGCATCCGAACAGCCGGTTCACGACGCCTGCGCGCGAGTGCGGCACGCTGTCGCCCGAGTTCGACAACCCCGATGGCGTCCCCATCGACGCGATCCTCTTCGGGGCGCGCCGCCAGCGCCGCGTGCCCCTCGTCTACGAAGCGCGATCCTGGCAGCACGGCACGTTCCTCGGCGCGACGCTGGCCTCCGAGACCACAGCCGCCGCCACGGGCAAGGTCGGCGTGCTGCGACGCGACCCGATGGCCATGGTGCCGTTCTGCGGCTACAACATGGGCGACTACTGGCAGCACTGGCTCGACGTCGGGCAGGGCCTCACGCATCCGCCGCGCGTCTTCCGCGTCAACTGGTTCCGCACCGGCACCGACGGGCGCGTGCTCTGGCCGGGCTTCGGCGACAACCTGCGCGTGCTGGAGTGGATCCTGGAGCGGACCGAGGGCCGCGGCACGGCGGTCGAGACGCCCATAGGGCTGATGCCGACGCCGGACGCGCTCGACCGTCGGGGGCTCCAGATGTCAGACGATGCGCTGGTGGCGCTGCTGGGAGTCGATCCGGCCGAGTGGGTGGAGGCCGTCGAAGGTCAGGATACGTTCCTCCGCACCTTCGGCAGCCACCTGCCGGCGGGCATCCTCGAGGAGCACGTGACGCTCGCCGAGCGGATCCACGACGCCATCGACGCCCCGGAGCCACTGCATTAATCCCGGAGCGCGCTCGGTTCGGCGCGCGCGCCCTCGTGTAGCGCAGGCCTTCAGGCCTGCCAACGGGCCTCGAGTAGGGTATACTTAGACCGACTGGTCGAACCCGACGGTCTAATTCAGTGCCACGCCCGCGATTCGACAAGCTGCCGCCCGACAAGCGGCGCCGCATCCTGGAAGCCGCCGCGCTCGAGTTCGCGGCCCACGGCTTCGACGGCGCCTCCCTCAACCGGATCATCGATGCCGCTGGCATCTCGAAGGGCGCCGCCTACTACTACTTCGACGACAAGGCCGACCTCTACGCCACGGTGATCCTCGAGGGCTGGCGGAGCCTGCTGCCGGAGACCGGCCCGGACCTGGCCAAGCTCGAGCGCAGCACCTTCTGGCCCACGCTGCGCGCGTTGTATGTCGAGATGGTTGCCGCTGCCGCCCAGCAGCCCTGGCTGATAGCCGTCGGCAAGCTCGTGTACGGCCCGCCGCCGTCGCGCGAGCTCGGCGAGATCGTCGCTGCCGAATTCGAGCGGGCCATGACGTGGCTGAGCGGCCTCATCGCCCGTGGACAACAGGTGGGCGCCGTGCGCGCGGACCTCCCCGCGCCGTTCCTCGTCACGGTGCTCGGCGCCGCGCTCGAGGCGGCGGACCGATGGTCGGTCCAGCACGCCGACGAGCTGGGGCCCGAGGGCATGGATAGGCTGGCGGTCACGCTGTTCGAGATGGTCGAGCGGTTCGTCGAGCCGCCCGACCGGGAGCGGCCACGATGACCGCGCCGGCCCGCCTGTTCGAGGCCCGCGGCCTGACGAAGGTGTACCGCACCGGTGAAGTGGACGTGCATGCCCTGCGCGGCATCGACCTCGACCTCGTCGAGCGCGAGCTGCTGGTCCTGCTGGGCCCGTCGGGCAGCGGCAAGTCCACGCTGCTGAACATCCTGGGCGGCCTCGACTCGCCGACGACGGGGACGGTGCGTTACCGAGGCCGGGATCTCACCAACGCGACCGAGACCGAGCTGACGCGCTTCCGGCGCGATGCGGTCGGCTTCATCTTCCAGTTCTACAACCTGATCCCGAGCCTGACCGCGCGCGAGAACGTGGAGCTGGTCACCGAGATCGCGCCGGACCCGATGTCGGCCGCCGACGCGCTGGCGCTGGTCGGGCTCTCGGCCCGCGCCGACCACTTTCCGGCGCAGCTGTCGGGCGGCGAGCAGCAGCGCGTCGCGATCGCGCGCGCGCTCGCCAAGCGTCCCGACGTGCTGCTCTGCGACGAGCCGACCGGCGCGCTCGACATCACGACCGGGGCCGTCGTGCTGGAGGCCATCGCACACGTCAACGTGGAGCTGGGCACGACGGTCGCGATCATCACCCACAACGCCGCGATTGCCGGCATGGCGGACCGCGTCGTGTCGCTCGCCGACGGGCACATCGTGCACGAGCGGCGGAATGCCGAGCGCCTGCCCGTCTCGGCGATCTCCTGGTGACCATGCGCGCCCTCGACCGCAAGCTCCTGCGCGATCTCTGGCACTCGAGGGGCCAGGCGCTCGCCATCGCGCTCGTCGTGGGCTCCGGCGTGGCGATGTTCGTGCTGATGCTGAGCACGTTCGCGTCGCTCGGGCTGACGAAGGACCGCTACTACGACCGCTATCGCTTCGCCGACGTCTTCGCCGGCCTCAAGCGCGCGCCGCTCCCGCTCGCCGACGACATCGCCGCCATCCCCGGGGTCGCCCGCGCCCAGACCCGCGTCGTCGTGGACGTGACGCTCGACATCGAGGGCGAGGCCGTGCCGATTTCCGGCCGCCTGATCTCGGTTCCCGACGGGGGCCGGCCGGTGCTGAACGACCTCGTCCTCCGCGCCGGCCGCTGGATCGAGCCGTACCGGGACGACGAGGTGATGGCGAGCGAAGCGTTCGCGGATGCCAATCACCTGGGCGTCGGCGACACGCTGGCCGCGGTGATCAACGGCCGGCGCCGCGAGCTGCGCATCGTGGGCCTCGTGCTGTCGCCCGAGTACGTGTACGCGATCCGGCCCGGCGAGCTGATCGTGGATGTCGCCCGGTTCGGGATTCTGTGGATGAGCCGCAAGGCGCTCGGGACCGCGTTCCAGATGGACGGCGCGTTCAACGACGTGTCGCTGTCGCTGTCGCACGGCGCGAACACGCCGGAGGTCATCACGCGGCTCGATCGCCTGCTCGACCCGTACGGCGGGCTCGGCGCCATCCCGCGCAGCCAGCAGCTGTCGAACTTCTTCCTGCAGGGCGAGATCGACTCGCTCCGGGGGATGGGCCAGATCGTGCCCGTCGTGTTCCTGGCCGTGGCGGCGTTCCTGCTCAACGTGGTGCTCACGCGGCTGGTCGCGGTCGAGCGGGAGCAGATCGCGGCCCTGAAAGCGCTCGGCTACTCCAATGCCGAAATCGGCTGGCATTACGTGAAGTGGGCGCTGGCCGTGTCGGTGGCCGGCACGGCGCTCGGCACGCTCGCCGGGGCCTTCATGGGGCGCGGCATGACGGCCCTGTACACCAGCTTCTTCAACTTCCCGGAGCTGCACTACCAGCTGCCTCCCGCGATCGTGATCGGCGGCGCGGCCGTCGCGCTGGTGGCGGCGGCTCTCGGGGCGCTCGGCGCGGCGCGCCACGTGGTCCGGCTGCCGCCGGCCGAGGCCATGCGTCCGGCCCCGCCGGCCAGTTACCGGGTCAGCTGGATCGAGCGCGCGGGCGCCCGTCGCTACCTCTCGCAGCCGTCGCGGATCATCGTGCGGAACATCCAGCGGCATCCTGTCAGGACCGGCCTGTCGGTCGTCGGGATCGCCTTCGGGATGGCCATGCTCATCGTCGGCACCTTCAGCATCGACTCGATGGACCAGATGATCGACACGCAGTTCAACGTCGCGCAGCGCTACGACGCGATGGTGACGTTCGTCGAGCCGGCGTCCTCGGAGGCGGCCGACGAGGTGGAGCAGCTGCCCGGCGTCGTCCGGGCCGAGGCGTTCCGCACGGTGCCGGCCCGGCTGCGCGCCGGCCCGCGCTCGCGGTCGGTGGCGATCACCGGCCTGCCCGCCTCGCCCAGCCTGAACCGGATCGTGAGCGGTGCGCACCGGGTGCTGCGGCTGCCGGATGCGGGTCTCGTGCTCTCGACGAAGCTGGCGGAGCTGCTGGGCGTCGGGGCCGGCGACGTGGTGACCGTGGAGGTGCTCGAAGGCCGCCGCCCGGTGGCGGACGTGCCCGTCGTGCGCCTGGCGGACGAGTACATGGGCACGAACGCCTACATGAACCTCGACGCGCTGCATCGGCTGATGCAGGAAGGGGGCAGCATGTCGGGCGCGTATCTGCAGGTGGACACGCGGAGCCTCGACGCGCTCTACCGGCAGTTGAAGCACACGCCGCGAGTGGCCGGTGTCGCGCTGCGGCGGGCGGCCATCGAGAGCTTCCGCAACACGCTGGCCGAGACGGTGAACATCACCCGGACGGTGACAGTGCTCTTCGCCGCCGTCATCGCCTTCGGCGTCATCTACAACACCGCGCGCATCGCGCTGTCGGAGCGCGGCCGTGAGCTGTCCACGCTCAGGGTGATCGGGTTCACCGAGGGGGAGATCGCCTACATCCTGCTCGGCGAGCTGGCGCTGGTGACGCTGGCGGCGCTGCCCGTCGGGGCGATCATCGGCTACGGCCTGTCGGCCGCGACGGTGGCGGCCTTCAACACCGACGTGTACCGGCTGCCCCTCATCGTGAGCCGGCAGACGTATGCGGTGGCCGCGCTCACGACCGTGCTCACCGCGATCGGGTCGGCGCTCATCGTGCGGCGGCGGCTCGGGCGGATGGATCTCATCGCCGTGCTCAAAACGCGGGAGTAAGGATGCCGAGAGCAGTCAGCAAGACGCGTCGCCTGGTGATCTGGGGCGTGGCCGCCGTGGCGCTCGTGGCGCTCCTCGTCGTGGCGTTCGGGCCCCGGCCCGTCCAGGTGGACTTGGAAGGCGTCACGACGCGGCCGCTCCAGGTGACCGCGGGGCACGAAGGAAAGACGCGTGTCCACGATCGCTACATGGTGTCGGCGCCGGTGGCCGGACGCGTGCAGCGCATCGAGCTCCGTCCGGGCGACACCGTGGTTGGCGGCAAGACCGTGGTCGCGACGTTCGTGCCTGCCGCGCCGCCGCTGCTCGACGTCAGGAGCCGCTCGGAGGCCACCGCGCGCGTGCGCGCCGCCGAGACGACGGTCGCCCAGGCGCGCGCGGCGCTGGCCGAGGCTGAAGGCCGGCAGTCGCTGGCCGCCGCCAATCGCACGCGGATCGAGCAGCTGTTTGCCGGCGACCTGGTGTCTCGGGCCGACCGCGATCAGACGGAGACGGCCGCTGCCACCGCCACCGACGCCACCCATGCCGCGCGGGCCGCCGTCGCCACGGCCCAGCACCAGCTCGATGCCGCGCGCGCGGCGCTCGTGCAAGTCACCGGCGGCGCCGACTCGGGAGCCGCCGCGGTGCTGGTGCTGCACGCGCCGATCACCGGCGTGGTGCTCCGCCGGCTGCAGGAGAGCTCGGCCGTCGTCCCGGCCGGCGAGCCGCTGGTCGAGATCGCCAATCCCGCCGATCTCGAGGTCGTTGCCGACTTCCTGTCCACCGACGCCGTGAAGGTCCGCCCCGGCATGCCCGCGCTCGTCGATCGGTGGGGCGGTGGCGAGACGCTTCACGCCCGGGTCACGACCGTGGAGCCGTTCGGGTTCCTGAAGGTGTCGGCGCTGGGCGTCGAGGAACAGCGGGTCAACGTCATCGTCGGGCTCGACGACCCGCGCGCCGTGTGGCAGGCGCTGGGCGACGGGTACCGCGTGGAGGTGCAGGTCGTGCTGTGGGAGAGCGCGGGCGTCCTGACCGTGCCCACGAGCGCACTCTTCCGCCGGGGCGACGACTGGGCCGCCTTCGTCGTGACCGACGGGCGGGCGCACCTGAGGACGGTGCGCATCGGCCACCGCACGGGCGTCATGGCCGAGGTGCTCGAGGGTGTCCGGGAGCACGACGAGGTGATCGTGCATCCGTCCGACGCGGTGGCCGACGGTGTGCGGGTGGAAGCGCGGCCGACCGACTGAAGCGCGTGGCATAATCGCGGGGGATCTGGGGATCTGGGGATCTGGGGATCTGGGGATCTGGGGAGCACTGCCATGAAATGGACTCGTCCGACGTGGCCGATTGGATTCGATCTCGTCGCGTATGCGATCGTCTTTCTGGGCATCCTGATCGTGGCTGGTCTTGCGCGGATCGTGGCGGCCCCACTCGGTCTGCCCGGCCAGGCGCCGACCGGGCAGGCCGAAGCGCTCCTGAAGCAGTCGCAGCAGCAGTTGCGCGCGGGGCATCCCGACGAAGCGATGACGCTCGCGAAGCAGGCTGTCGCCGCCGATCCAGATGCCTCGGCGGCGCACGTACAAATGGGTGTCCTGCTCGATCTCTCGGGTCATTACGGCGAGGCGCGGCCGCACTTCCAGGCCGCGATCGACAAGGCCGCCACGCCCGACGAGTCGGCGCGGGCGCTCCGATCGATGGCGATGTCGTACGCCTTCGAAGGCGACTGCGCCGGCGCGACGCGCTATGAGCAGACGCTGTACGACCGCCATCTCGCCGCGAAGGACTACTACAACGCCGGCGAGATTGCCGACGAGCTCGCCCGCGTGTGCCTCGAATCGGGCGACGTCAACGCCGCGGAAGCCTGGTACCGCAAGGGACACGACGCCGGCATCCAGGAGCCCGGTCTGACCCCGGCGCGGCGCGACCTGTGGACGTTCCGGTGGGAGCACGCGCAGGCGCGAATCGCCGCCCGCCGCGGGGATCCGGACGCCGCCGAGCGGCACGTGGCCGCGGCCAGGGCGGCGCTCGACACCGGCACGAACCCGGAACAGCGGGTCTTCTTTCCGTACCTGACCGGCTATGTCGCCTTCTACGCCGGCAAGTACCAGCAAGCCCTGGCCGATCTGGCCAAGGCGAACCAGAACGACCCGTTCATCCAGGTCCTGATGGCGCAGGCCCTGGAGAAGACCGATCACGCGGCCGAAGCCATGGATCGTTATCGGCGGGCAGCGGCGGCGACGGCCCACAATCCGCCGGCCGCGGCCGCGATTCCGCTGGCGCGTCAGAAGCTCCAAGCCGGGCATTGAGGCGCGGCCGTTTCTGTGACACACTTCGATGAGAGGAGATCTTCCAACCGCCGCTCCTTGACGACTCGACGCCGCCGAGCCTCGCCCGTTGGCTCGCCCGCGAGACGCCGGCGGCCGCACGGGCGGCCGGATGATGGCGGGGGGTTGGGGCCGCGTCCGACCCTCGGGCTCTCGACCCGGGCGCGTGCCAAGGAGGCCTGATGGCGAGTAAATCACGACCGACACAGCTCAAGCGGCAGCGCGAGCGCGCGCAGGCCGAACGGCGCACGCAGAAGGTGCAGCGCCGGCAGGAAGCCAAAGCCAGGCGCGCGGCGACTCCCCAGCATCAGGGCGACGAGGACCCGGACATCGCCGGCATCGTGCCCGGTCCCCAGCCGCTTCCGCCCGAGTTCCTCGACGACACGGCCGAGGAAGAGCAGCCGGGCGAGTAACGACCACCGTTCTTCCGCATTTATTTCCACACGGGCCATCGGGCCCCCAAATCCCCTCCCCGTGCACGTCGGCGTTCGCCGGCGTGCGCGATGACGGTATCCTTGGAGAGTTTCATCGTCGGCCCCTTCTGAGGCGCACGAGGAGCTCCCGACCATGTCCGATACGGATGTCATCGTCGTCGGCAGCGGATTTGGAGGCGCAGTGCTCGCGTGCCGTCTGGCCGAGGCGGGCGCGCGGGTGATCGTGCTCGAACGCGGCCGGCGCTGGGCGCCGGAGACGTTTCCGCGGCAGCCTGACGATCCCTGGCTCTTCGACGTGCAGCATCCCGAACAGCAGAACGGCTGGTTCGACCTGCGCGTGTTCCCGCACATGAGCGTGGTGCAGGGCGCCGGCGTCGGCGGCGGATCGCTCGTCTACGCGAACATCTCGATCGAGGCGCGCAGCGACACCTTCGACCGCGGCTGGCCGCCGGAAATCACGTACGCCGAGCTGAAGCCGTACTACGAGGCCGCCGGCGCCATGCTGGACGTCCAGCGGGTGCCGTTGCCGCAGTGGCCCGAGCGCACGCGGCTGATGCAGGATGCGGCAACCGCCGCGGGGTGGGGTGACCGGTTCCGTCCGCTGGAGCTGGCGGTGAGCTTCGACCAGGACTGGCGGTACGACCTGCCGGATCCCCACGCCCTCAGCCGCTCGCGCTCCTTCGTGAACGCGCAGGGCCGGATGCAGGGCACGTGCGTCCATCTGGGCGAGTGCGACATCGGCTGCCCGGCCCGGGCGCGGAACACGCTCGACTTCAACTACCTGGCCCGCGCGGAGCAGCATGGCGCCGAGATTCGTCCGCTGCACGTCGTGAGCCATGTCGAACCGGCATCGGGCGCCTACCGCGTGTACTACCGCCGCATCGACGGATCGCAGCTCGTGCCGGGGTTTCTCACCGCGCCGCGCGTGGTCGTGGCCGCCGGGTCCCTCGGGTCGACCGAGATCCTGCTGCGCAGCCGCGACGAGTTCGCCACGCTGCCCGACGTGAGCGCTGCGCTCGGACGCGGCTGGAGCAGCAACGGGGATTTCCTGACGCCGGCGCTCCACTTCGATCGCCCGGTGGACCCGGTGCGCGGGCCGACGATCACGAGCGCCATCGACCTGCTCGACGGCGAGTACCGCGGCCACGCGATCTTCGTCGAGGACGGCGGGTTCCCCAACGCCGCGGGCGACTGGATCGAGCGGCTGCTCGCGGACCCGACGGTGGACCCCGGGCTCCAGGCGGCCCTCAACACGCTGCGGCCGCTCCTGAGCGGCGACGCACTCTACACGAACGTGATGCCGTGGTTCGCGCAGGCACGCGACGCCGCAAACGGCGTCCTGTCGCTGAAGGACGGGCAGGTCTTCCTGGCGTGGGACGTCCGCGACTCGCAGGCGACGATGGACGCCGTCGCGGCCGCGCATCGCAAGCTGGCGATCGTCAGCGGCGGACTGCCCCTGACGCCGCTCACGTGGACCGTGTCACACGACCTGATCACGCCGCACCCGCTCGGCGGGTGCCGCATGGCGGCCTCAGCGGCCGACGGCGTGGTCGGGCACGACGGCCAGGTGTTCGGCCATCCGGGTCTGTACGTCGCCGACGGTTCCATTGTCCCCAAAGCCCTCGGCCTGAACCCGTCGCGCACGATTGCCGCGCTCGCCGAGCGGATTGCCGCCGTGATGCCGTGAGGTCCATGACCATGAATCGCCGGAGCTTTCTGACCGCAGCCGGAGCGGCCGTCGTCGCGGCTGCTGCGCCGGACGTGCACGCTCGCCAGCCGCCGCCTGAAAAGGCACGTTTTCGCACGGGCCTCGTCGCGTACTCGTACCGCGACGCGCTTCAGGCGAAGACGATGACATACGAAGACCTGATACGCATCGCCGTCGAGACGGGCACCGACGGCATCGACATGACGGTCTACTGGCTCCCGGGCACCAGCGACCACGACCTGCTCCCGCTGCGTCGATTCGCATACCGGAATCGCGTCGAAATCTACAGCATCGGCACACGCGTACAGCTTGCGCAGCCCACAGCGGACCTGCGCGACCAGCAGCTCGTCGAGCTGCGCAAGTGGCTGGACGTCGCGCAGAAGGTCGGCGCGACGCACGTGCGGGTGTTCGGCGGCGCCGTCCCGCCGGGCGCGACGCTCGGCCAGGCGATCGGGTTTGCGGCCGAGACGCTGAAGCGCGGCGCGGACGAGGCGGGAGCGCGCGGGCTCATCCTCGGCCTGGAAGACGACGGCGGGATCACGGATTTCGCGAAGGAGACGATCGAGATCATCAAGCGCGCCGATTCGCCGTGGGCCGGGATGAACCTCGACCTCGGCAACTTCCGGCCGCCCGGCGTGTACGACCAGATCGAGATGTCGATCCCGTACGCCGTCAGCACGCACGTGAAGACCGAGATCGCCCTCGACGATGGGAAGACGCGCGCGCCGATGGATCTCGATCGCGTATTCCGGATGTTCGCGGCGCACGGGTACCGGGGCTACATGGGCTTCGAATACGAGGCGTCCGGCGATCCGGCGAGCGTGGTGCCCGACTATCTCCGCCGTCTGAAGGAGCTGGCAGTCAAGTATTCCGCTTGAGCGCCTGGTCGGTCAGTTGCCGCCGCCGAACTCGATGCCGACGCTGCCGACCGGGCCGCTGATGCGGTCGTTCACCTCGCGACCTCCGGAGGTGAAGCGGTAGCCGGCGCCGAAGGTCAGCCGCACGGTGTTCGTCACGTTCCAGATCAGCTGAGCCTGCGGCTCGCCGATGAACACGAGCTCGTCGAACACGAGGCGCGTGTCCGGCGTGATGCCCCCGCCCGGCGGACGATGGCCGTCGTGCCAGGGACCGTGCTGGCCGAACCGGATGGCCGGGCCGGACTCGACCGGCATGCCGTAGATGTCCCGGTAGGTGGCCCCAATCGTCGCCTCGCCGCCCCCGACCAGTCCTTTCACGCCGAACCCGATCCGGCGGTCGCTGCGAGCCAGGTACTGGAGCACGAGCCCGCCGTAGGCCATCTTGAAGTCGCGCTCCCGGTTGGCCAGCCAGTACGCGCCGGCGCCGACGAGCCACGTCCGCTCGGTGAGCCAGCCGCCGTACACGCCGGCCAGCGTCCCGACGTCCTTGTTGAGCTCGGTGACCGCCACATCGGGCGTGACGACCCAGCCGCTCGGGATGCGCTCGACCGTGAGCGGACCCTGGGCGATCTGATCCGTCGCGGGCGGAGCGGCCTGCGGCGCCGCCGGCGTGTCCTGCGCGGCGGCCGTCGCGGCCAGCCCGAGGACCAGTGTGCCGGCCAGGATCAGTCGGGCAGCAAGCGTGCGTGCGCTCATGCTGCTGGGCCTCGGTCGCGCTACCGCCCGCGCTCGGGCAGGCTCACGTTGAGCGGCGTCGTCTCGCCACGCCGCACGTCCACCTCGGTGGAGAAGCTGTCGTACCCCGTCTTGTGGACCTCGATGTGGTGGTGCCCTTCGGCCACGTTCACCACCATCCGATCGGCGCTGTCGGGCGTGAGCCAGCGCTCGCCGTCGATGTAGACCTCCGCGCCGGTCGGCTGTACGCGGATGGCGAGACGGCCGAACCGGCCCTGGGCGGATGGATTCGCCTCGGGCACCGGTGGCGGCTCCGGCATCGGCGCCGGCGGCATCGCCATCACTCCGCCCTCCTCCGGGGGCGCACCGGGAGGCGGCGCCTGGGGCATCGGACCGGCGTGGCTCGTCGGCGGCGTCGCCGGTGGAACCGGCGGCGTCTCCTCCGGCTCGCCGGCACCGAGCTTCGACATCTCGCCCTTCATCCTGTAGGTGGAATCGGGCGAGAGGTACACTGTCTCGGTGATGCTGTGATATCCCGGCAGGAACAGCCGGATCTCGTGCTTGCCGGGCGGTAGGCGCAGGCGCTGGAACGTGCCGTCGAAGTCGTCCACGATCCCGGCGTAGTAGTTGTCCACGTACACCTTCGCGTCGCGCGGCATCACCTCGATGCGCACGGCGCTCGTGACCTCTCCGCGATAGCCGTACCAGCTGTAGGGAGGATAGAAATACGGGTAGGGATACCAGAACGGATCGAAGTAGGGGCCGTAGGGGCCGTAGTAGAACCACGGGGCGCCGACGCCGACGAACACGCGTCCGCGGCCGTGATGGTGTTGAGCGTAGGCCGTCGGCGCCATCCCGGTGAACGACACCGCGAAGGCCATGGCAGGGACCAGCATCCAGGACGTCAGACTCTTCCGTCGCACCTTTCCCTCCACGAAGCTGGCGCTGTCCTCGGGGTGAGCAATGGCTATGCCGGTGGATCCATCCGAAAAATCAGTGGAAACGGCGCAATCGAGGCACCATCTCCGGGATCCCGTCATCGGCGACGCACAGCGCTGTCCTGATGCGGTGACGTGACGTGCGCCCGGGTGGACTATCCTCTTCCGAGCGCCCGATGGAGCGGCGCGGAGGCCATATGGGCGCGAAGCGGACGGCGGTGGCGGGCCCCCTGCTCGTGGCAGGCATCTTCCTTGGTGCCTGTCATGCCCGGCTGGCGCCTGTGCCGGCGATCACACCGCCGCCGACAGGGCTGAGCGGCAACCACTCCCCGACGGTCGCAGCCAGCGCGGAGCGGGACCACGTGAAGCCCGGCGAGCGGATCGCGCTCACGGCCACTGCGTACGACCCGGACGGCGACCGGCTCTCGCTCCGCTGGAGCGCCGCGGCTGGCACGTTCAACAACCCCGCCGGGGCGCGCACGTACTGGACCGCGCCAGCCGCCGGCGGGGCGGTGACCATCACGTTCCGCGCCGACGACGGGCGCGGCGAGCCGGCGGCGACGTCGCTGCAGATCACCGTCGAGCCCCGGTGACGTCCTCACTCGCCGGCCGCGTCCGGCAGGCCCCGGCCCGCCTGTTCCGGATGACGCGCCATCCGGCGGCCGCGGTGGCCACGGGCATCTTCCTCAGCCGCCTGGCGGGGCTGCTTCGCGTCCGCGCGTTCTCCTTCTTCTTCGGCCTCCAGTCCGATGCGGCCGACGCATTCAATGCCGCGTTCCGCATCCCGAACCTGCTGCAGAACCTGTTCGGCGAGGGCGCCCTGTCGGGATCGTTCATTCCCGTCTATTCCGGGCTTCGCGCGCGCCAGCGCACCGAAGAGGCGGCGCGCGTCGCGCGCACGGTCTTCGCCCTGCTCGCCGCGGCGGTCTCGGTCATCTCGCTCCTCGGCGTCCTGTTCGCGCCTGTCGTGATCACCGGGCTGGCGCCCGGGTTCACGGGGGCCAAGCGCGACCTGACGATCGCGCTCGTGCGGATCCTCTTTCCCGGGGCAGGCGTGCTCGTACTGTCGGCCTGGTGTCTGGGCGTCCTGAACGTGCACGGGCGCTTCCTCCTGAGCTATGCCGCGCCCATCGCGTGGAACATCGCGATGATTGCCACGCTGCTGCTGTTCGGCCACGGCCGCGCCCTGCCCTCGCTCGCGCTCTACCTCGCATGGGGCTCGGTGGTCGGGAGCCTCGCGCAGCTCGGCGTGCAGTTCGCCCAGGCGTGGTCGCTCTCGAGCGGCGGACCGGGCCTGGCGATCAGCGAGCCGGTGCGGGAAGCGGTGCGGAACTTCGGGCCCGTGCTGGCGAGCCGCGGCGCGGTGCAGCTGACGGCCTACATCGACACGGTCATTGCCAGCCTGCTGCCCACCGGCGCCGTCACGGGGCTGACGAACACGCAGATCCTCTACACGCTGCCGGTCAGCCTCTTCGGCATCTCGATCTCCTCGGCGGCGCTGCCGACGATCTCCGCGGACGCGCACGCCGAAGACGCGGCCGAGCGGGTCCGCAGCCGGGTGGCCGAGAACGCGTCCCGCATCGCCTACTTCGTGATCCCGTCGGCGGTGGCCTTCCTCGCGATCGGCGACGTGCTCGCGGGTGCGCTGTTCCAGACCGGGCGGTTCACGGCCGCTGATTCGCAGTACGTCTGGGGCATCCTGGCGGGATCGGCCGTTGGTCTGGTCGCCGCGACGACGAGCCGGCTGTACGGTGTGGCGCACTACGCGCTCGGCGACACGAAGCGGCCGCTCCGGTTCACGCTCGCGCGGCTGGCGCTGGCCACGGCGCTCGGCTATGTCGGCGCGGTCCTGCTTCCGGGCTGGGTCGGGCTGGATCCGAAGTGGGGCGCGGCAGGCCTGACCGCTTCGGCGGGCATTGCGGGCTGGGTGGAGCTGCTCCTGCTCCGTCGCAGCCTGCGATCGCGGGTCGGCGAGGTCTCGCCGCCGGCGGCCTACCTGTTGAAGATCTGGATTGTCGCGGCAGCCGCCGGCCTGGTCTGCCGCGCCGTGCACGTCGCCGCGCCGGGGATGGGCCCGCTCGTCACTGGCGCGCTCGTCGTGCCGCTCTATGGCGCGCTGTTCCTCGCCGGGACACGCGTGGCGGGCCTGCCGTTCGCCGGGCGGCTGCCGCGCTAGCGCCAGCGGCCGACCGGCCGAACTGACGTTCGGCCCTACCTACACGTGGCCATCACTGGCCGGCTCTTACGTCTTGTCCGGAACCTCGAAGCCCTTCCGGTACTCGCGGGTCAGGAGCGTGTTGGCTTCCTTGTCGTTCTTGAACGTCTCGGTCTGGCCGTCGAACTCGAGCGAGTGGCCCACCAGATACGACACGTTGGCCATGTGCACCAGCGCGGCCGACATGTGGCCTTCGAGGATCTCGCAGGTCAGGATCGACCGATCGTTCGCCCGGATCGCGTCGATGAAGTTCTGGTAGTGCGGGTACTCGGTGCTGGTCAGGACGTTCGGATCGCCGCCGCTGCCCTCGGTCGGCGGCTGGTCGGCGCCCGGCCCCTTCTCGTCCTTCTTGCCCCGGTACGACTGCCACTTCCGGCCGTCGCCGTCGAGCCACACCCAGCCTTCCGATCCGTAGAACAGGTTGCCGATCTTCACGCTGCCTTCGTCGTTGGTGTCTTCGCCCCGCGTGCCGAACTCCAGGACGGAGCCGTCGCCGTACTTGAAGAGCGACGTGTGGAGATCGGGTGTCTCCTGCGAGGAGGGCGGCCCGAAGTAGCCGCCGGCCGCCGTGACCATGACCGGGTGGTCGTCCTTGTTCAGGCCCCAGCGCGCGATGTCGAACTGGTGCGGTCCCTGGTTGCCCGTGTCGCCGTTGCCGTAGTCCCAGTGCCAGTGCCAGTTGTAGTGGAAGCGGTTGCGGTTGAACGCGCGCTTCGGGGCCGGACCGAGCCAGAGGTCGTAGTCCACGTTCGACAGGTACGCCTCGTCGTAGGCCGGCTCGTAGGTCGTGGACTCGATGTTCAGCTTGTACTTCTCGCCGGGCGCCATCGGGCCATCCGGGTACTTGCCGATGCCGGGCCGGCGCTTGAAGCACAGGCCGCGCGCCATGTAGACCTTGCCGATGCCTCCGTCGTGCAGGAACTTGATGCACTGCTGCACGGCCGGCCGGCTCCGGTTCATCGTCCCCACCTGGACGATCTTGTCGTACTTGCGGGCGGTCTCCACCATCCTGCGGCCTTCCCAGAGCGTGTGCGAGGCCGGCTTCTCCACGTACACGTGCTTGCCCGCCTGCAGGGCCCAGATCGTGGCGAGCGCGTGCCAGTGGTTCGGCGTCGCGATCACGACCGCGTCGATGTCCTTGTCGTCGAGGACCTTGCGCAGGTCCTGCACGAAGCCCGGCTTGAAGGTGGCCACGTCCTTCAGCCGCGGATCGTGGATGCGCTCGTCGGCGAGATTCCCGTCGATGTCGGCGATCGTCTTGATCTCGACGTTGTCCAGCCGGGCGAAGCCGCGCTTGAGCGCGTTGCCCTGCCCGCGCACGCCGATGCTGGCGAGGACGACCCGGTCGTTGGCGCCGAGGATGCGCCGGCTGACGGCGGGCGCTGCGGTCGCCGAGGGCGGCGAGATCAGAATCCTTGCCCACGACGATGGCCGCCGCGGCAACGCCGCCGAGACGCGTGGCGAACGCTCGCCGCGTGATGTCGTTGCTGTCGTGATCGTGGCTCGACACGGGGTACCTCCGGTGGGGCGTTCTGGACAACAAGTGGTAATACCACTTTCGGGTAGCAGTCTATCAGACCTCCGCTGGATCAGACCTCCCCTTTTCGCATCCGGTCCATGAGCGAGTCGGTGGCGCGCACTGCCAGGGCCATGATCGTCAAGGTGGGATTCTGGCATGCGATGGACACGAAGCAGGAGCCGTCCATCACGTACAGATTGTTCACGTCGTGCGTGCGGCAGAACTGATCCAGGACCGACGACGTCGGGTCGTCGCCCATGCGGGCGATGCCCACCTCGTGGATGCCCCAGCCCGGCACCGCGTCCGGCCGCTGGAAGGGCCGCACGAACTTGGCCCCCGACGCCTCGATCGTCTCGGCGGCGGTGGTGGCCATGTCCTTCATCATCGCGGCTTCGTTCTCGCCGAAGGCCATGGTGATCTTCAGCACCGGGATGCCGAAGGCGTCCACGGTGCCGGCCGGATCGATCTCGACGAAGTTGTCGAAGCGCGCCAGCGTCTCGCCGAACCCGCCCAGGTAGACCGCGCCGGGCGTGGGGGCCATCACCGCCTTCTTGTAGCCGGCGCCGTAGCCGGGCGCGTCGTAGTTGAAGCGGCCGCCGCCGCCGCCGCCCTGGAACCCGTACCCGCGGATGAAGTCCTTCTGCTGCGGGCTGGTCAGCGTGTTGCGATAGCGGATCATGTAGATGCCGTTGGGCCGGTTGGCCCCGCCCTCGCTCGGGACCTCGGGCGCCATGTCCGTGTACACCCCGAACGCGCCCGCGCCGGAGTGGTGATCCATCAGGTAGTGGCCGAGCACGCCGCTCGAGTTGGCCAGGCCGGTCGGGTGCTCGCGGGTCGCCGAGTTGAGCAGGATCCGCACGGACTCCAGGGCCTGCGCGCACAGCACGACCGCCCGGGCCTGCACGTCCTTCACCTGGCGCGTCGTCCGATCCACGTAGTGGACGCCGGTCGCCTTGTTCGTCGCCGGATCCGTGATCACCTGCCACGCCATCGCGTTCGAGATGAGCGTGCACTTGCCCGTCTTCAGGGCGTCGGCCACGGTGGTGAACGCGGAGTTGAAGTAGGAGTGCGTGACGCACCCGCGTTCGCAGGGCCCGCAGTAGTGACACGCGGCGCGGCCGTTGATGGGCCTGGTCAGATTGGCCGTGCGCCCGATCGTCACCGTCCGTCCGAGCTTGTCTTTGGCGCCGGCGCGCAGCCGGGTCTCGGCGCAGCTCATCGGCATCGGCGGCTGGAACTTGCCGTCCGGCAGCTCCGGCACGCCCTCGACCCGTCCGGAAATTCCCACGTACTCCTCGACCATGTCGTAGTAGGGCGCCAGGTCGGCGTAGCTGATCGGCCAGTCGGCGCCGTAGCCGTCATGCGAGCGTGCCTTGAAGTCCAGATCGCTCAGGCGATAGCTCTGCCGTCCCCAGACGTTCGTCCGGCCCCCGATGACCCGCAGCCGCCCCTGCCAGCTGAACGGCTTGTCCTTGGGGGTGGTGTAGGGCTCCTCGAGGTCGTTGGCGAACCAGTGCGCGTTGTATTCCATGCACGCGTAGCAGTCTTTCTGGACCGGGCGCGTGCGACGCATGAGGTGGTCGGCCTTGTCGCGATACTTGAGCTCCCAGGCGGGCGTGTGCTCGGTGAAGTCCTCGTCGCCGTGCGGGCGGCCGCAGTCCACGAGCGCCACGTTGACGCCCGCCTCCGCCAGTCGTTTGACCACCCAGCCGCCGGACGCGCCTGAGCCGACGACAATGACATCGAATTTGCGCGCGTCCGATTTCTGGGGCACCACGACCTCCTCGGGCAATTCTAGTGCGGAATCCGCATTCCCCATTCCGCATTCCATTCCGCATTCCGCATTCCGCATTCCGCATTCTTCTAGCCGCCTTCCTCGAAGCCAGGGTAGAGCGTCATGCCGCCGTCCACGAACACGCTGGTGCCGTTCATGTAGTCCGACAGATCCGACGCGAGGAAGACGGCCGCGTAGCCGATGTCGGGCGGCTCGCCAATCCGCTTGTACGGAACGAGCCGCATGAGCTCGGCGTACGCTTCGGGCGTGCTCCAGGCCGAGGTGTTGATGGGCGTCCGGACCGCGCCCGGGCAGATGCTGTTGACGCGAATCCGCAGGTGGGCCACCTCCTGCGCAATGCTCTTCATCATCAGCATCACGCCCCCTTTCGACGCCGCGTAGTTCACGTGGCCGGCCCACGGGATCACCTCGTGGACCGAGCTGATGCAGATGATCTTGCCTGCCGCGACGGAGACCTCGGGCACCGGCCCGCGGCGCTTGAACTCCCGCACGGCCTCCCGGGCGCACAGGAACTGTCCGGTGAGGTTCACGCCGATCACCGTGTTCCACTGCTCCAGCGTCATCCGGTCGATGGGCGCGTCGCGCTGGAGGCCCGCGTTGTTCACCAGGATGTGCACCGTGCCGAGCTCGGCCCGCGCGCGCTCGAACATCGCGATCACGTCGGCTTCCTTCGACACGTCGGCACGGTGCGCGATGGCGCGCGTCCCGCCGGCCGCGATCCGATCCACCACCTCGGTGGCCGCCGGCTCGTCGACGATGTAGTTCACGAGGACGTCGGCGCCGGCCTGGGCGAGGGCGAGGGCCACCGCGCGGCCGATGCCGGAGTTCGCCCCGGTGACCAGGGCCTTCTGGCCCACGAGCACCTTCGGGATGGGCAGTGTCGGCAGCAGGGGCGTCGCCCCCGGGCCGTGCAAACGTTCGGGCGGCGTCGGGCCGGTAGTGAGACTCATGGATCAACCCCTATCACGTTGACTCGAAATCGTTTACTGGAGTTACACGATTTGTTTCCGTGTTACAGTCGCGGGGTCGCCCGATTGCTGCGTGCCGCCGCCCCGGTACGGGTCCGGCCAGGAGTCACGGAAATGCAGGAACGTCAGCCCGCTCCGGCCATCGGAAAGCCGGCCACCGAGTTCCGCAACTTTGCCGCCGAGGCGCGGGACACGGTGAAGGAGTTCTACCGGCAGAACCACGCACACCAGAGCCTCGCGTTCGTGCTCGAGAAGAAGCGGGAGTACCTCGCGCGCGACCGGAAGACGCTCACGGTCTGGGAGGCGCTCGAGTACCTGAACTCCCTCGTGGACGACAGCGATCCCGACGTGGACTTCACGCAGATCGACCACGCGCTGCAGACTGCCGAAGCGGTGCGGCGCGCGGGCCAGCCGCGCTGGCTGGTGGCGACCGGCCTCATTCACGATCTCGGCAAGATCCTGTGCCTGTTCGGCGAGCCGCAGTGGGCCGTGGTGGGCGACACCTTTCCTGTCGGATGCCGGTTCTCGGAGGCGTGCGTCTATCCGGAGTTCTTCGCGTTGAACCCCGACAGCGCGCACCCGGTGTACTCGACCGAGCTCGGTATCTACGAGCGGCACTGCGGTCTCGACGCGGTGCACCTGTCGTGGGGCCACGACGAGTACATCTATCACGTCGTCAAGGACCAGCTGCCTCTCGAGGCGCTGTACGCGCTCAGGTACCACTCCTTCTACCCGTGGCACAAGGAGGGCGCGTACGACTACCTGGCCAACGACCAGGATCGCGAGATGCTCAAGTGGGTGAAGGCGTTCAACCGCTACGACCTCTATTCGAAGGGCGACGGACGTCCTGACCTGGCGACGCTGCGCCCGTACTACGAGGAGCTGATCGCGGAGTTCTTTCCCGAGCCGCTGAGCTTCTAAGGGCTGAGAAGAACTCGTCAATTCCCAACTCCCCAATCCCCAACGCCCAATCCCCAACGCCCAATCCCCAACGCCCACGCGTCGAGCGAAATCGTTCAGCGTTGGTCCTGGGGAGCTGGAAGTTGGGAGTTGGGAGTTGTGCAGCTGTGCTATAACAGCCACCAAGGGTGCAGCGGGGTTGTCGCGCTCGCCCCATCCCAGCTCCCTTCGCTCCCGAGGGTTTCCCGTGTCTGAGTTCGAGCGCTCGCGTTCTTCGGCTCCCCCGTTCGTTCCCGCCGCCCACCCCGAATCGTTCGTCGCCGATGACGCCGCGGCCGATGCCTTCGACGACCCGGGTCTCTTTCAACGTGAGGGCCTGCCGCCAGGATTCCGCATGCGTCACGATCGACACTACGTGGACCAGCTGACGAACCGGAGCGCCACCCCGCACGTCCGGCTCGTCCCGATCGGCGACATCGACGTTCCGGGGCCGCCCGATGCCCGCGACATCGGAGCACTCACGCGGTCGATCGGGACGCATGGCGTGCTGCAGCCGCTGCTCGTGCGGCCGCGCGCGGGACGGTTCGAGCTCGTCGCCGGCACGCGGAGGCTCCAGGCGGCGGCCGCCGCCGGCCTGCACGAGGTCCCGTGTCTCGTGCACCAGGTCGATGACCTCCGCGCGCAGGCGCTGGCCGATGCCCTCGACGTTCGGGCGATCGAGCCGCCGGCCCCGCCGCTGGCGAGCGCGACGACGACCGGACAGCCGGGCGTCGGCCTGATCGAGCTGTCGCGGAGCCTGGACGCGATTGGATCGTGCCTCCACCTGCTCGGCGAGCGCGACGCCCAGCTGCGGGATCGGGTGGCCCTCGATCTGGTCCGGACCGAGGCGCACCGGGCCGGGCGTCTGGTGCGATGCCTGACGCTGCTCACGCAGGAGCCCGCGCTGGTGACGGCGCCGGTCTCGCTGGGCGAGGTGTTCGCGCAGGTGGCCGACGCCTATGGCCCGGAGCGACGCCTTTCCGGCGCCAGCCTCGAGATCGACGCGGCCGCCGTCGGCCTCGGCGTGCGCGCCGATCGGGACTGGCTGGGCGTCGGCCTGTCGGGCGCGCTCGGCGGGATGCTCGCCCTTGTGGAGGGCACGACGTCGCCAGCGGTGCGCGTGCGGCTGGCCCGGACCGCCTCGGGGTCGTCGGTGATGGTGGAGATCGAACAGCGCACCGCCTCGCTGCCCTCCTGGGCCGTCGGCCGCCTGTTCGATCCGGAGTGGACGGACCGGCCCGGCGGGTACCAGTCGGCGATCGAGCTGGCCGCGGCCCGGCGCGTGGTGGAGCTGCACGGAGGCGGCGCGGAAGCCGTGACCGGCGAACGCGGCGGCTGCCGGATCGTGCTCGTGCTGCCGGCGGCCTGACGCGAGCTCTGCCTGCTGCCGAGCGATGCCGAACGACGCGCACTGCCACCTGTTCTCGGCGCGGTTCTTCGAAGCGCTGGCGCGGGAGGATCCGCAGGGGCGGTTCAGCGAGAACCCGGCCGAGTCGATCCCGGCCGAGCTCGGCTGGGACCCGCCGGGCACGCCCGAGGCGCTGGCCGCGCGCTGGGTCGAGACGCTGGACTACCAGCACGTCTCGCGCGCGGTGGTGATTGCCAGCACACCCGGGGACGAGGAGTCGGTGGCGCGTGTGGTGGCGTTCGCGCCGCAGCGGTTCATCGGCTTCTTCATGGTGAACCCGCTCGCCGAGGACGCCGCCGCGCGCGTCGAACGCGGGCTGGGCGCGCTCGGCCTGCGCGGCGTGTGCCTCTTCCCGGCCATGCACCGCTACTCGGTGCACGATCCCCTCGCGCTGGGCGTGATCGCACGCGTCGCCTCGTATCCAGGCTCGGCGCTCTTCGTGCATTGCGGGGCGCTGACGCTCGGCGTCCGGAAGAAGCTCGGGCTGCGCAGCCGGTTCGACGTGCGCTTCGCGAACCCGCTCGAGCTCAGCTCCATCGCCTCCGAGTACCCGGCCATGCCGGTCATCGTCCCCCACTTCGGCGCGGGCCTGCTGCGCGAGGCGCTGTTGCTGGCGGACCTGAACGCGAACGTGTACCTGGACACGTCCAGCACGAACCGCTGGATTGCGTACTATCCGGGCCTGACGCTGACCGACGTCCTGCGGCAGGCGCTGCTCGTCGCCGGTCCGTCGCGCCTGCTGTTCGGGACCGACTCCTCGTTCTTCCCGCGCGGCTGGAATCGCGCCATCTTCGATATCCAGAACGCGGCGTTGCGCTCGCTGTCCGTGCCGGAACCGGACGTCGCCCTGATCCAGGGCGGAAATCTCGACCGGCTGTTTCCGGTACCGGCATAACTCCCGCCGCGAGGGTCTGCCCGTGACGCATGTAGCGCAGACCTTCAGGTCTGCCCGCGACGCCTTCCGCCTTCGCAGCCGCTGCGGCGGTCTCGCCGACGCCTTGGCGGAGGCGGTCAGGTCTGCTCACCTGCGCTCCCGGAATTGCGCGATAGTTCGACGCGTTCACGCTCCACGCCCGGCCTGCCGATGTTCTATCGGAGCGCAGACTTCGGCGGGAGCGACCATTCATGACGACGACGCCTGTTTCCCCGACCTCGACGGCGCAGCCGCAGACGGCGGCTTTGGTGGCCGGGCTGACGCGCACGCGGAGAAGGCCGACGATGCGGGCGGCAGCGCGGCGGGTGGTGAAGAGCTCCTCGTCCTCGTTCAGCATCTCCGTGGACGGTTCGCTCGACGACAAGGAGCTGCGGGACCTGAAGCAGGTGCTGTCGGCGCCTGGTGCGGCCGGCCGCGGGCAGCAGAATCGCGACGTCGCGCGCCCGGGCCGGCCGTCATCACGGCGGGCACCATCGTCACGGCGGGGACAACCGCAGCCTCGGCACGATTGCCAGCCTGTCGGCGTCGGTCACCTCGTCGGTCGCGGTGATTGGCGGCGTGCTGGTGCTGGCCCCGCAGGAGAGCCCGTCCGACCCCGTCACCGACACGCCGGCGCGCACTGATCCGATCGACACTGAGGCGGCCGCCTGATCGAGGCACGCCTGCCGTCGCGCTGGCACCAAGCACCCGGCATCGAGCACCCAGCACCCCGCAGCGCACCCAGCACCCCGCAGCGCACCCAGCACCCCGCAGCGCACCCAGCACCCCGCAGCGCACCCAGCACCGCACTCAGCACCCGGCACTTCGCACCGCACCCAGCACCCGGCACGCAGCACCCGGCACTGGGAATTTGCGGTTTGCCCCCCTTGAATCGCGGATGCTACACTTGGAGGTTCCGCCTCGATGGTGGGTGTAGCTCAGTGGTAGAGCGCCGGACTGTGGCTCCGGAAGTCGCGGGTTCGAACCCCGTCATCCACCCCAATTCGTCTTCGCCGAATCGGGTTCCTGACGGTCCTCAGGCGCGCGGCGCAAGCTGCGCTTGCGCCAGCGGGCACGAACCCCGTCATCCACCCCAATTCGCCTTCGGCGAATCGGAGTTCCTGCGGCGGCCGTGTCCGTCGGCACGTCGTGCGCCGGGCCCGGGCGCCTGCCTACTCTGGCGGCAGCAGCTCGAGGTCCAGCAGATCCTTCGGACGCCCTGCGGCCCGCTTGTTCGTGATGAAATCGGCGCGGCCGAGCGTCCCCACCGTCAGATCGCCGATCGCCACGTCCATCCGCCGAGACCACGCGCCATCGAACTCGACGCCGGAGATGCCCGTCAGGATGTCGATGCGCGATGGGGGCAGCCCGATCTGAAACACCGTATCAAGGGCGCACAGGTCGTCAACCGTCAGGTCGAACAGGGGCGCGCCGAACCGTCCGAGGGCCTCGAGCACACGCGCCGCGTTCTCGCGAGAGGCTTCCACCCAGATGTCGAGATCGCCCGTGGCCCGGGGCGCCCCGTGCGCCGCCAGCGCGTGCGCGCCGACGACCAGAAACCTAACGCCGGCCGCGGACAGTGCGGACAACATCTCGACGAAGTCGCGGTTCATCGATCATGCCCTCCTTGAACATCCAGGCCTGCATGGCGAGTTGCCACATCATCGCGACGGCGTCGCTTGGCGGGATTCGATGGCTCGGATGGGCGCGACCTTCGTCTTTCAGAGCGAGGCGACGAATGGGAGTCGAACGATCCACCGTGGACGATTGTACTCCTGATTGACTGGGACAGCTGGCGTCCCCTCCCCAGCGACTCCGCCAGGAAGTGCTCCGCCAGTTGCGCGTGCGGGGCACGAATTGGGGTCGGGGGCTGCGGTGTCTCTGCTACAATCGCGCACGCACCATCCCACATGCCCCTGTTCCCCGGGTCGTTTCTTGGCCCGTACGAAGTCCTCGCGTTGCTCGGCGCGGGTGGGATGGGCGAGGTCTATCGTGCGCGCGACCCGCGGCTCGACCGCGAGGTGGCCATCAAGGTCCTCCCGCACGACCGCGTCGCCGATGAGTCCCGCCGGCAGCGATTCGTCCAGGAAGCCAAGGCCGCTTCCGCGCTGAACCATCCCCACATCGTCACCATTCTACGAGATCGAGTCGGCCAACGGCGTTGACTTTCTCGTCGTGGAGTACGTCCGGGGCAAGAGCCTCGATGCGCTGATCCCGCGGCGGGCATGCGGCTCGGCGAAGCGCTGCGCATCGCCATTGCCGTGGCGGACGCGCTCGCCGCCGCCCACGCGCGCGGCATCGTGCATCGCGACCTGAAGCCCGCCAACGTGATGGTCGGGCACCGACGGCGCGATAAAGGTGCTGGACTTCGGCCTCGCGAAGCTGCTGACCAGTGACGCCGACTCCGATCCGCAGGGGGCCACGCGAACGGCTGGATGACGCCCTGACGAAACGGGGCGCGGTCATGGGGACGCTGGCGTACATGTCGCCCGAGCAGGCCAGCGGCGAGGCCGTGGACGCGCGGAGCGACATCTTCAGCTTCGGCGCGATGCTCTACGAGATGGTGACGGGCGAGCGGGCGTTCAGTGGCAAGTGCCCGACCGACACGCTGGCCGCCGTGCTGCGCGCGCAGCCAAAAGCCACCGACCCAACTCGTCCCCGCGCTGCCGCATGAACTCGAGCGGCTGATTCTCCGGTGCCTCCGCAAAGAGCCGGGTCGACGCTTCCAGCACATGGGCGACGTGAAGGTCGATCTGCAGGAGGTCAAGGAGGAGTCCGACTCGGGTGCTGCTCCGCAGCCACCGGCGCCTCGACGGCGAGCCGGCGCTCAGTATCTGGTCGCGCAGGTGGGCAAACACAAGATATCGACTGCGCTGGTCTCGCTGTCGATCGCCGCCACCGTCGCTGGCATCGCCTGGTGGGCACTTCGAAATGAGCATTCTGCCGACGCGAGCCAGAGGGCTGGCGTGGCCGTGCAGCGCAACCTGACACGCCTGACGTTCGATCCCGGCCTGCAGACCGACGTCACCTGGTCGCCGGACGGTCGCTTCATCGCGTTCGCCTCCGACAAGGCGGGCAACTTCGACATCTGGGTGCAGCCCGTCGCGGGCGGCGACGCCGTGCAGGTGACGAAATCACCGGCGCAGGACACCGAGCCCGACTGGTCGCCCGACGGCAGCACGATCGTGTTCCGCTCGGAACGCGAGGGTGGAGGCCTGTTCGTCGTGCCCTCGCTCGGGGGCACCGAACGCCGCCTGACCTCGTTCGGCGTGCAGCCGGAGTGGTCCCCGGACGGGTCCCAGATCTTGTTCGTGCTGGGGGGACGGGCCACATATGTCGTCGCTCTCGATGGCTCGCCGGCGCGCCGCGTGCCGGAGAGCCTGACTGGCGACCTGGACTTCGTCTTCTGCCGAGCCTGGCAGCCGGACGGACGTCGCGTGTCCTTCCTGGGGTGGTCGCAACGACAGGGATTCGGCCTGTTCACCATTCCACTCGCTGGTGGTGCCCCCGTGGTCACCAGAGTGACGCGTTTGGCGTGGCCGGACGACCTGGAGATTGTCCAGTGCCAGTGGGCCCCCTCGGGCGCGGCGGTGGTATTCGAGGGCAGGCGCAACCACGTCTCGAATCTGTGGCGACTGACGCTTGACCCGCAAGACCTGGAACCCGGGGCGCTGGAGCGTCTGACGACGGGCGGCGGCAACGAGACGGGCGTGGCGCTCTCGCGCGACGGGAAGTACGCGGCGTTTACGACGCAGGCCGACTCCCATCGGCTGTGGCTCTTCCCGCTCGATGCGGCGGCGGACGGATCACGGGGGAGGGTCGCCCGGTGACCGCGGCGACGACGGCTGTGCTGTCGGCTGCCCTCGCGCCGGCGGGAGATTGGATCGCGTATTCGCTGAACAACGTCGGGTCACCCACCAACGGACTGTGGACGGAAGACCTGCTGACCGGCGAGCAACGGCAGTTGGCCCGGGACCCGATCTCCCGCGCGACTCCGAGGTGGTCGCCGGACGGGAGCCGCGTGTCGTACGTGTGGGATCGCACCGCAGGAACTGTCGACGAGCGGACGATCGCCGTACGGCCGTCGGCGGGCGGTGACGAGCGACTCCTCTCCGATCCCGCGGACACGAGACTGAGGAATGTGCTCCCGTCCGCGTGGTCACCGGACGGGCAGTCCCTGCTCATCAGTTCCAACGTGTCGACAGGTGGACGGATGGCCATCGCCCAGTGGTCCCTGGCTGCAGCCCCGCACGCCGACAAGGCCGAACGTGTCCTTGCATCCAGTCCGGCCTACGACCTCTGGGAGGCGAGTTTCTCGCCCGATGGCCGGTGGATTGTCGTCGAGGCCGTCGACCGCCGACTGCCAGACGCGACCGCGACGCTCTTCGCCATTCCAAGCGGAGGGGGCAAGGACGCGCGCTGGATTCCGCTGACCGACCCGACCAACCCTAGCGCCTGGGCTGACAAACCCAGGTGGTCACCTGACGGCAAGCTGCTCTACTTCTGGCTGCGACAGGGTCTTTGGTACAACGTATGGGCACTCCGTTTCGATGACAGACAGGGAACCCCCATCGGCGCGCCGTTTCAGGTGACGCACTTCGACGGCCCCGCCCGACACATCATCACGGACATCGGAGCCACCGAGCAGTCGGTGTCGCGTACAAGCCTCCTGCTGCCGATGACGGATACCACCGGCAGCATCTGGATGCTCGACAACGTGGACAAGTGATGGCGTTGAATCCAGGTGCCAGGCTTGGCCCGTACGAAGTCCTCGCGCTCATCGGCGCGGGTGGGATGGGCGAGGTCTATCGCGCGCGCGACCCGCGGCTCGACCGCGAGGTGGCCATCAAGGTCCTGCCGCACGACCGCGTCGCCGATGAGTCCCGCCGGCAGCGATTCGTCCAGGAAGCCAAGGCCGCTTCCGCGCTGAACCATCCCCACATCGTCACCATTCACGAGATCCAGTCGGCCAACGGAATCGACTTTCTCGTCATGGAGTACGTCGCGGGGCAAGAGCCTCGATGCGCTGATCCCGCGGCAGGGCATGCGCGCTCGGCGAAGCGCTGCGCATCGCCATTGCCGGTGGCGGACGCGCTCGCCGCCGCCCACGCGCGTGGCATCGTGCATCGCGACCTGAAGCCTGCCAACGTCATGGTCGGCGACGGACGGGGCGGTGAAGGTCCTGGACTTCGGCCTGGCGAAGCTGCTGACCAGCGACGACGACTCCGATCCGCAGGGGGCCACGCGGACGCTGGATGACGCCCTGACGAAGCGGGGCGCGGTCATGGGGACGTTGGCGTACATGTCGCCCGAGCAGGCCAGCGGCGAGGCCGTGGACGCCCGGAGTGACATCTTCAGCTTCGGCGCGATGCTCTACGAGATGGTGACGGGCGAGCGGGCCTTCAGTGGCAAGACCCCGACGGACACGCTGGCGGCGGTGCTGCGCGCGCAGCCGAAGCCACCGACCCAACTGGTACCCGACGCTGCCGCATGAACTCGAGCGGCTGATTCTGCGGTGCCTCCGGAAGGAGCCGGCTCGGCGCTTCCAGCACATGGGCGACGTGAAGGTCGATCTGCAGGAGGTCAAGGAGGAGTCCGACTCGGGTCCTGCTCCGCAGCCGCCTGCCCCGCTAAGGCGAGTGCGCTGGACGGTGGCGGCCGTCGTCCTGGTGCTGGTCGCCGTCGGCAGCGGGGCGTGGCTGCTACGGACCCGTACCCGCGCAGAGCCGATGCGCGTCGTGCCGCTGACGCAGATGACCGGCCACGCGATGTGGCCGACGTTTTCGCCCGATGGGCAGCAGGTCGCGTTCGCCTGGCAGCCGGAAGGAGCGGACAACTTCGACATCTACGTCAAGCTCGTGGGCCTGGAAGAGGTCCGACGCCTCACGACGGATCCGTCCAACGACCGCTATCCGAGCTGGTCACCGGACGGCAGGCAGATCGCGTTCGTGCGGGACGGGTCGAAGGGCAGCACGATTCGTCTTGTGTCGCCAATTGGCGGCGCGGAGCGGAGGTTGAGCGACTTTCCTGTGGTTGGGACACAGATCGCGTGGTCGCCGGATGGCCGTTACCTCGCTGCGAGCCTCGGTCAGGCCGGCACTGCGGTTCCAGAGATCCGTATTTACTTGTTGCCGGTCGACGGCGGGCACCCCCGACCCATCACCCCCCTGGGCTCCAACTATCTCAATCCCTCGTTCACGCGCGATGGCCGTCGATTGGCCTACGTTTCGTGCAAAGGAGGAGGAGAGAATTGCGCCCTGAAATGTCTCGACCTCGATCCCGACTTCACTCCGAGAGGGAACGCGCATCTCTTGACCCGCCTCTTACCGTTCCTGATCTGGGGGACGACATGGAGTCGCGACGGAAGGTCTGTCATCTATGGCGCCATGGACGCGGGGGCCACCGCGGTGTGGCGTGTCAGCGTTGATGACGACAAGCCTCCCGAACGCATCGAGCTGGCAGGGTCGGCGGCGGCCTGGCCGGCGATCGCCCCATCGGGCGACCGTTTGGCGTTCACACGCGATGATGGTGCCCACGCTCCCTACCGGTTTGAGTCCGACCAACCGTCACAGCCCCTGTTGACGTCGTCCTTGTTTGGAGGCGGACTGGACATCTCCCCGGACAGCCGGCGCATTGCGTACTGCGCAAACTCCGGCGCGGACATGGAGGTGTGGACCGCCAACACTGACGGGTCCGCACCTCAGCAACTGACGCACGGTCCAGGACACTGGCAGTGCAGTCCTCGCTGGTCTCCCGACGGCGAGCGGATCGCTTTCGATTCGGAGGGGGCCGACGGCCTGTGGCACATCTGGAGCACTCCTGCGGATGGCGGGATGGCGCACCAGATCACGAGAGAGGAGGGAAGCCAGAACGTTCCGTCATGGTCGCGAGACGGGCAATGGATCTACTACTCGGCAAACCTCGACATCTGGCGCATCCATCTTGGGGACGAACAAAGGCAGCGTCTGACTTCTGAGAGCGGTGCTCTTACTGGCCTCGAGGCTGGCGATGGCACAAGCCTCCTCTACGCCGACGGTCGAGGCGCCCTGCTCGCGGTGCCGCTGGCCGGCGGACCGCCACGCCAGATCGCCCCGTGCGTGAGAGGATGGGCCGTCGCGAGAATGTCTCGAGGCATTTACTACACGCCGTGCGTCGCTGAAACAGGCTGGGGCGGAACTAATCCAGCCCTTCACGTCGTCAACCCGTCAACCGGTGAGGATCGTGTTCTGGGCGCGCTCGACAAATTCTCGACAGCGGGGGTCTTCGGATTGGCCGTGTCACCGTACAGGAAGGTCATCGTCTTATGACCGCCTGCTGAGGGAGGGCCATGACCTGATGCTGATCGAGAACTTCCGCTAGAGAGGTGTCCTAGCGCCTACCAGCACTCCGCCCGATCGTCTGCGTCGCTCTTCTCGCTCAGGTTTCTGACAGCCTCCTCGCCATCGATTAGCTTCACCTGACCGGTCTTGATCTCGTCGTACCGGCTGTCGAGCGTCTTCCGTACCGAGGTCACCTCTTCCAGGTACCCTGCAAGGGCATCCTCGACGACATCTTCCGGGAGGCTCGTCCGCTCGTCGTGGCGAGGTCATTCAGTTTCTTCGCCGTTTCGGGCGTGACGTCCACTTCCATGCCGCTACTCTACAGCGTCAGAGACCGACGGGCAAGTACTCACCGATGTCTCATCGGTATCGGGGTCGGGATGAATTTCAGTCTCTGCCGCCGCATGTGACAGGTCTGGCGGCAGAATTAAAATTCATCCCGACCCCACAACGGCTGCAGCCGCGTCAGCTGCTGACGCGTTCGGCCATGCGCGCAGCTATGTGCTCCGCCTCGATTTCCCGAACGAGGGACCCGAAGTACTCCGCCGCCAGCCGCGCGTTGAGGTCGGCGAACTCGATCCCGGCGGTGACGCCGTCGACCTGCGGCAGCGGATGACAGAGCTCGTAGCCGATGTATCGGTCGTAGCCGATGTCGGCCATTCCGCGCAGGAACTCGGCATAGAAGGCGTCCGCTGCCGTCCCGGTTCCACCCGACGCCCCTGATGCACCCGTCCGCGCCTCTCTCGTACTCGCCGCCGAAGTGCGAGAGCACCTGCAGTGCCCCGACGTCGTGCGCTGTCTTCCGTATCTCGGGATGAATTTCAGTTTCTGCCACCCGAACGACGCAGTGAGCGGCAAAGATTGAAATTCATCCCTACCCCTGCTGTCCCCCGGGTCGTTTCTTGGCCCGTACCGAAGTCCTCGCGTTCCTCGGCGCGGGTGGGATGGGCGAGGTCTATCGTGCGCGCGACCCGCGGCTGGACCGCGCGCGACGGATATAGCTAAACGCCCCCGGGTTTCGTCCAGATTCGGGAGCCAGTCCCTGACTGACAGATTAGTCAGAACGAGCATCTGAGCCCCACCCGCATGCTGCGCGGGTCGGTCCACCCACGCACCTGCCCGAACGACGGCCCGGACATCGGGTTGAAGCTCGTGGCGCGCCCCTGGTTGGTGAGATTGAATCCATCGACGTAGAGACCGAGCGTTGTTCCCTTCTGGAGGCTGAAGGTCTTCTCCACACGCAAGTCGAGGGTCGCCAGGCTGGGCGTGCGGCGGGCGCCCACCGGCTCGGCGGGAAACGTCGCGACAATGGGCGTTTGCACTTGCGCGATCCGATTCCAGTTCGTGCCGCTGTGCCAGCGGAATACGCCGCCGACCGTGAATCCCCCGAGCCACGGCGGGCGGTACGACCCGAGCGCCTTGAATTCGCTGTAGTCGTACACCGGCGGTGCAGGCGGCGCCAGGCGCGCATTGGGGTTGGCGCCGTAGCCCCCGGGGTTCATCGAAGAGCCGGTCGCGTTGGTGTGGTATTCGTTGCCGGCGTTGCCCGACGATCGCGACCAGGTGTACGACACCTGATACTGCCAGCCGGCTGCGAAGCGCCGCGTGCCAATCACCTGAAGCGCGTCGTACCGGCGATACGCGCCATCCGGATTCCCGAGTTCGAGCGCACGGTCCGACACGTCGGCGGCGTTGCTGTAGGACTGGTACACCGTGACCGTCCCGCCATCGTCGGCGGTACCCGGCACGCCGTCCTCGCCCGGATCCTGCACGTCGTAGGGAATCCAGTCGTCGAGCCGCCGATCGATCCAGCCGATGAAGTTGCCGAAGCGGCGGCCGATGTACTGGACCTGTACGGTCGTGTTCGGACCAACGGTGCGTTCGACCCCCGCGACAACCTGATCGACATGCGACGCCTCGAGCGACGAGGGACCCGGAAGGTTCACTTCCTCGACGTAGTGAAAGAGCTCCACGGGCTGGCCGTCCACGACCTGGTAGAACGTGTGCTGGCTGTGCGCATCCGGCTGGGTGTAGGCGTAGACGCCGCCGTACAGCGGGTCGTGGTACCGGCCGTAGTGCGCCCGGACGACGGTGGACTGGGTGCCCGTGAGATCCCAGGCGAGACCAAAGCGGAGCGCCACCGCATCGGTGCCGAATGCCTCTGGAACGCCTGGCACCGAGCCTCGGTTGTGCTCGAATCGCAGGCCTGGCTCCAGCGTGAGCCGATCGTGCACGGCCCACCGATCCTGCGTGTAGATCGCGGCACGCCGGGCCGTGGCCTGCGGGTGATCGCCCGCCCAGTCTTCGTACATGGCCACGTCGCCGCTCAACGTGTAGAGCCGTCGACCGGTGGGCACGCCGATATCCGCCTCGACGGGTGCGCGCTCGAACTCGACCCCGGCGCGAAGGTCGTGCCGGCCCCAGCGGCCGTCGTGGTGATGACCGATCGTCGCGGCCACCGAGACCGACGAGCGGTACTCTTCATGCCAGAAGGAGTTGCAGCACGCAATGCCGGTGGCCAGGTCCTGGCCGGGCGAGGGGCCTTCGCGCGTCGCCGGCGCATGGGGTTCCTGTCTGACAGTGCCGGTGAAGCCGCTCGTGCGAAGATCGGCGACGGTGCTGGCCGACGCCATCCACGTGCCGCGCGCGCTCCAGGCCCGTGTACGTGTGAACGCGTCCGGTGAGCTCTCTGGTGTCGGATTGTACGGAGACAGCCGTTCGCCGTAAACGTCGGTGGCATCACGTGTGACGAAGCCCTGCAGCATCCATCGCTGGGTGAGGGCCGCGTCCACCTTCGCGATCAGCCGGCCCGTGCGCTCGTCCGTGCTGCCGGGCCCGTCGAAGCCGTAGCCTCGATATTCGTGACGCAGACGGCTGGCGCCACCGAACAGCCACAGCCGATCGCGCACGAGCGGCGTACCGAGCTGTCCGTTCAGGTCCCGCCAGCCAAGAATCGTCTTCGGAGGCACCGGCTCTTCCAGATCCTCGGGGTAGTCGCCGAGATTGTTTCCGCTCCAGCTCGGTCTGATCGTGAGCCACTCGCCCATGCCGTGGACGCGGTTGCTGCCGGACCGCAGCACGCCGTTGGCGACGGCGCCGGTGAAGGTGCCGTATTCGGCGGGTGCGCCGAGCGCAACGACCTGCACCTGCTCCAGCCAGTTGTAGTTGACCTGGCTCCACTGGTCGCCCACCGACGACTCGGTGAGATTCACGCCGTCGATGCTGAACCCGTTGCTTCCCTGCGTGCCGCCAAACGCGACTTCGCCGACATACCCATAGAGCGGGGTCGTTGTCGTCACTCCAGGCGTCAGACTCAGCACCGACTGCAGCGTGCGCCCGGTGGGCAGGTCGTGGAGCATCGGCTCGACGAACAGGGTCGGCGTGGCTGCGCTGCGCACGTCGATCAACGCACCGCGCGCTGACACCTCCACTGCCGCGACGACGCCTGCGACGGCGAGTGTGAGGTTCAGCGTGAAGGTCGTCTCGACCGGCAGCGCGAATCCCCTGACGGCCAACGCGATCGAACGAGGCCGCAGCGGCCATCACGCTCGTACGTGCCCGGCAACAGCTCTCCGAAGCGATATCGTCCCCACCGATCCGTCGTCGCGGTCCGCGCGCCGCCGATGAGCCGGGCGCCCGTCAACGTGACGCTCGCGCCTGCGATGACGGCGCCCTGCTGATCCGTGACCGCTCCTTCGATCGACGACCGCTGGGCCGACTGGGCATGCGCCGACGAGGCCGTCAACACAGCAGCCACGTCAACGTGAGAGCCCGTGTCGCCGTTTGCATCTGGCTATACCCTCTCTCCGTCAGCGCTTCCGCCCATCCCTCGGGCGCGATGTCGGCAGATAGTGCTCGAGAATCCATGGTTCCCGTGCGGGCCATCCCATCGTGAACGACAGGTGGCGCCCATCCGGGCTGACGGCGAGATCGCGCAGACCTTCGAGCTTGAGGCCGAGCGGCTCGGCAGCACCAGTCCTGGCGTCGATCCGCCACAGCGATCGCCAGATGGCTTCGCCCTTGAGCTGCCGATCGAATGGAAAGCGGGCGATGATGATCGCGCGGCCATCGGCCGTCCAGGTCATGTCCCAGAATCGGTCCTTCGCGCCGAGTCGGAGCTAACTCGCGGATCGTCCCGTCGGGCGAGCGGACCTTCAGCGCAATTTCAGGCTCGGCCCATTGGTGGAAGGCGACGGAGCCGTCCGTTTGCGACACGCTGAAGGCACCCGTGTTGTCCTCGGTACGGGAACAACAGCGCGCTCGGGACCGCCAGCCAGATCGAGTCGTACGAAGCCTTTCGCGACTCGAATCACCACATCGTTGTCGCGGCCCATCTGGAACGCCTGGATGTGATCCGCCTTCGCGGTACCGGACAGCTTCAGCGGCGACACCGCACCGCTCTCCACGTCGACGAGAAAGACGCCGCCCCGGTCCCTGAAGTCATTCGCCTGCACGGCCACGTGCCGGCCGTCTGGAGTCCATCGGGGATTGCCGAACCATCTGAACGGCACGCTGACGATGCGTTCGGTGCCGCTCGCGAGATCGAGCACCCCGAGCGCGATCGAACGCGAGCCGGTCATCGTGGTCTGGTAGGCGAGCCGACGCGAATCGGGCGACCAGCTCGCCATCATCGTGCCGCCCATCTGTCGCGTGGAGATCTGCGCGGGCTCGCCGGCCAGGCGACCCTCGGCGTCCAGTGCCACCGTCATCGTTCGCGTCAGGCCCGTTTGCCTCAGGTAGATCAGCTCTCCGGTGCGCGTGGCCGCCAAGACATCCGCCACACGACCCAGGTCCTGTGAGAGCAACTGGGGCTGGCCATCGGGCCGCCCGTCCGCGAGAGGCTGAACCCACAGGCCCGGCGATCCCGTCCGGTCGCTGATGAAAAGCACGCTTCCATCCGGCGTCCACGCCGGCAGCAGATCGTCGGGCGGCCCCGTCGCCACGGGCACGGGCAGGCCGCCGCGGGCGGACACCACGAACACGTCATGACGGTCCGACAGGCGTGACAGCGAGGCTGTCGAAGGCGACCCACCGGCCGTCAGGCGACAGGCTCGCGGCGTCCACTGCCGCGGCGAGCGTCACGAAGGGCCGCACCGTGCGCGAGGTCAGGTCGATGACCGCCAGCCGCGGCGGGGCCGTTTGCGATGCCACGAGCACGAGTGTCGGATGTGACCATTCGATGGGATCCCATTCGCCGATGACGATGCGGCGCTGGGAGGGGTGGGCAGGGTCGGTACGCACGGCCCGGAATTCGTGGACGCCGTCGGAGACCTCGCACGAGAACGCGGCCTCATCGCCTGTCGGCGACAGCGCCACTCCCGAGGTCACCCTGCACGCCGGCAGATCGCCGTCCGCCGCACCCAGAACGATGGGCGGTCGCTGGTTGCCGAGGTCGATGTCGGCAATCACGAGCCGTCCCTGCTCGTCCGCCAGCGGCAGGAGGCGTCCATCGATGGTTGGCCGGCCGAATGCACCCAGGCCGTCAGGCCGGCGGTTCCAGAGGGGACGAAGCGTGAGGCGGTGCGCGACGCCTGCCGGTCCGCTCGTCTGACCGAAACCGGGGCCTGACGCCGGCGCGTGCCACCAGAGGCTTCCTGCCACCAGACCGAGCGCGACGACGAGGCAGGCGCCGACGAAGACGAGAGCCCTAGGTACCCTGACGGGAGCGGCGAGGCGCCGGAGCTCGCGTCCACACGCCTCGGCCGATGCGAACCGAGCATCGGGATCACGTGCGCTGGCCGTCGTGACCACGGCCAGCAGACGCTTCAGCGCCCCGTCGTTGCCGGAGGGCGCGACGTCGCGCGAGTATGCGCCGGTCGCCGCGAACCGCAGGAGGACGCCGAGGCTGTAGATGTCGCTCCGCGGAGACGCCGGAGCGCCACGCGCGACTTCGGGCGCCAGGTACAACGGCGTACCCGCCATGTCCAGGCCGATATGCCGCAGGTCGCCCCCCGCGCCGAAGTCCATCAGCACGACCCGGCCATCGTCGGCCAGCATCACGTTCTGTGCCTTGACATCGCGATGCACCAGACCGGCCGTGTGGACCGCGGCAAGCGCGTCGCACAGCACGGCGCCGATTTCGGCGACCTTGCGGGCTGGCAGCGCGCCGTCCTGGCCGACCGCCTGCGCCAGCGTGCGCCCGCGCAGGTACTCCATCCACAGGCCGACCCGGCCCTCGATGCGCGCGGCGCCGTAGATACTGACGATGTGAGGGTGTCGGAGGCGGGCGAGCAGGCGGCCCTCTTCCACGACCTCGTCGGCGTGGGCATCCGCATCGGGAGCGCGGCGGAGAAGCTTCAGCGCAACTTCGCGATCGAGCTGGGGATCCCATGCGCGGTACACGTCGCCGAACGCACCGCTGGCGACGGGCTCGAGGACGTCGAGGTGGCCCCATCGCTTCGGCACATCGGCCGGCGCGCGCGCAGGGGCTGATGTGCCCACGGCCTCGGATCGGTGGACGCGGGCGATGCCCGCTACGACCTTGAGCGCCGCCACCTGGCTGCGAAACGTGTCGCTGCCGACCTGCTCGAGCGCGTCCCAGTCGACGGGCGTGCCCTCGCAAATCGCGCGGATCAGGTCGTCGAGGGACGGGACGTCGGGGCTCATGTGCGCAGGCGCTCGACTAGCCGGGCGAGCGCCCGCTCCACAGCCATGCGTGCGGCGTTGGCCGTTGGCTTTCCGAGCAACTGGGCGACCTCGTCATACGTGAACCCCAGCTCGATGCGCGCGATGATCGCCTCGCGATCCCCCGGTCGCAGTCCGGCCAGCGCCCCTTCGTACCGATCGAGCGCCTGCCGTCCGATGGCGGCCTCGAGCGGCGAGGGCCCCTCGTCAGCCTGGGCGGACTCGAGTTCCGCGACGTCGGGCCGCCGTTTCGCCTTCCTGAACTCGTCGCGGATCCGATTGAGGATGGCCTGCCGGAGGTACGCCTGCAGGGCACCCGCGCGACCGAAGTCCTGGCCTCCGATCTTCTGAAACGACTGGAGGAGCACATCCTGCACAAGGTCGGACGTGTCGGCCAGGTCTCGGACGCCGCCGGGGAGGCGGCCGGAGGCCCATCGCTGGAGGCGCGGCAGGAACCGCTCCATGAGCACCGCCAGCGCCTCCTGGTCGCCGCGCTTCACGCGGTCCACCAGGTGCAGAGTCGTGGTGTCGGCCACGTCTTCGCCCGGGTCGTCGGGTTGGTTGCCCTCCGGGAAGTTCACTTGGAGGCGTTGAGAATACCACCACCTGTGCGGTTTAGGGGGCGGCGCCGTCTAGGAGAGTAGGAGGGGGCACGACAACATGGTGAGAACCTCAATCACGGCCGGCGCGCTGGTGATCCTGGGCGGGACTGCGGGTTTGTGGGCTGGCGGAAAACCCGATCCGACGCCAGACTGGCGCTGCAAGATCACCCTTCACGATGCGAGCCTCGATACGATCAAGAGCGACGATGGAGGCGCGTACGTCGATGGTGTCGGCGGCGTCACCTGCAAGGTGATCAACGAACCGGGAGCGACCCAGGACCGGTGGCTGTTCATGAGCATCACCGGCACCCGACACGACCCGGTGACTCGCTTCATCAGGTACATCGGACAGACCAATGCTGCAGGCGCTACGTACCAGAGCTTCGCCAACCACGGCACGTTCGAGGTGTTGGGACTTGGAAAAGTCGGGTGGAATCCGAACGGTCCAACTCCTCGAGACGTCATGCCGTTTCGCGCCTACCTGAGACGCACCTATTCGCTTCCGCAGCTACCGGACCTGCCGTTCGTGGACGGCCTCGCCACCGTGGACGGCGACAGCAATCTGAGCGGGAGCTTTAAGTTCGGCGCCGACGATCCGACTTCATCGGTGTTCGTCCATCCCGTCGACCAGTGCTCGTGGGATGTCACGTCGGACCCGATGGAGGACGTCGACTACTCACGCGAGCAGGCCGACACTCATTTCAGCCCGCGCGTCATGCGGATGACCGAGGGCGCGTTCGACCTGGTGCACCACGCAACCCTCCGGGGAGACTTCCCAATGCCGTTCGGGGCCACGGTCACGATCGTCGCCAACAAACCAGGATGCTCACAGCCGTAGCTTGCGTGCGCGCAGTGCAAGAGACGCGATGCCCGCGCATCGCGTCCCTTGCTCCCGAGATGCTCCGCACGATGCGATGCCCTCGGGCGTCCTGAACCTGGATGCACGAACCGCGCATGCAGAACCTCGAACCCCGGAACCCCGGCGTCAGCTGCTGACGCGTTCGGCCATGCGCGCGGCGATGTGCTCCGCCTCGATTTCCCGAACGAGCGCCCCCAGATACTCCGCGGCCAGCCGCGCGTTGAGATCCGCGAACTCGACACCGACAGTCGCTCCGTCGACCTGCGGCAGCGGGTGGCAGAGCTCGTAGCCGATGTAGCCCTGGTAGCCGATGTCGGTCATGCCCCGTACGAACTCCGCATAGAACGCCTCCGGCGTCCGGCTGCCGTCGCGGTTCCACACGACGCCCCTGATGCACCCGTCCGCGCCTCGCTCGTACTCGCCGCCGAAGTGCGAGAGCACCTGCCGCGGACCCGACCTCGCGGGCGGCCTCGCGCATGGCCTCGGGGCTCATGCCCTGCATGTGCGCCAGCGGGGCGTCGAAGCAGGCCTTCAGCGCCGGTGAATCGACCTCGGCAATCATGCGCAGCATGTCGTGATGGTTCTCGAGCACCGGCGGATGGTTCTGCAGGGCGAGCGTGACGCCCACTTCCGCCGCCCAGCGCGCGGCCTCGATGAGGCCGTCCCGACATCGGTCCCACGCCCGCCCCGTCACCCGGCCTCGTGCTGGGCGATGCGCCAGACCCGCCGGGCGACGTCGTACGTGCCGCCGTTGGGCCCCAGCGTCACGCCCGGCCACGCCAGGAACAGGCGCAGCACCGGCGCGCCGAGATCGGCCGTCATCCGGATCAGCTCGCGGACGTAGACGAGCTGCGCCTCGCGATGTTCGGGAATCGGGCTGCTGAAGTCGTTGTTCGCAGCCACGGCGTAGATCGGCACGCCGGCGTCGGCCGCCCGGCGGCTGATGTCGCGGCACCGTGCCGCCGGCATGTCCAGCGGGTTGCCGTGCGGGCGCTTCCCGTCGATCTCGACGCCGTCGTAGCCGTACTCGCGCGCGCGGCCGATCACGTCTTCCAGCGTCAGCGCCGGACCGCGATACCAGACGCCCAGGTAGGTGATGCTGTAGAGTCCGAGCTTCACGGCAGCCTCCGTCCGGACGATACCCCCGGCCACCGGCAACGTCAACAATCGTCAGGCACAATCCTCAGGCGCCCAAGCGCACCAGACCGGGAACTCGATCGAACCCGGCATCGAAACTCATGACCTTCTCGATATGCTCACGCTCCATCACGGCCGCGTGCAGCGCGTCCCGCGCCGACAGGCCCGGCATGCCGAGCACGATGGTCTTCGCGCGTTCCGCGTCCGATCTCGTGATCGAGAGCACGTCGTCGACCACCCCGAGCAGAGCGTCGAATGCCGGCTGGATCGCCTGAGGACGCTCGATCGCGACGTATCGGTGCAGAATCTCCTGGAGCACTTCCGCGCTGGTGACGAGCCGTTCTTCGGCAGTCGACCGCCGATTCGAGGAGCCGCTGCGCATCGGCCTTGTGCGGATGCGGCGCGCCAACCAGGTACATCGGGATGTTCGAGTCGACGAAGATCATCGCGGCCCGGCGTCCTCGTAGCCTCCCTCGATTTCCCGAAGCATCTGGTCGATATCCGCGGTCGGGAACGCGTGCCGTGACGCAGCGCGAACCACCTCGAGCTTGCGCCGCGGACCCTGCTGCGGTTCACCTCGGCGCGCGGCGCGGAGCGCCTGCCGGACCCACTCGGAGACCGTCATGCGCCGCCGCCGGGCGGTGGCGCGGATCTCGCGCAGCTCGGCCTTGTCGAGGACGACCTGGAGTCGAGTAATCATACGATGAGTATATCGTACTCATCATGTGAGCACATGCGGGGTCCGAACGGAACATCCCTTCGGCCGAACTGAAGTTCGGCCCTACGAAGGATCATTCGCGCCCCCGGATTAGCCCCTTTGTGTCCTTTGTGTCCTTTGTGCCCTTTGTGTTCTTGGTGTTCTTCGTGTTCTCCTTTGTGTCCTTTGTGTTCAGAGTGCGCGCTCCAGCAGCTGCATCGTGTGCAGCACCGGCATCGCGTGCCCCGCGCGGGCCAGGTGCGCCGCCAGTTGCGTCATGCACCCGATGTTGCCCGTGACGACAGCCTCGGCGCCGGTCGAGAGGACCGCCTCCGCTTTGGCGGCGCCAAGCCGGCCGGCAATCCCGGGCTGCTCGAGGTTGTACAGGCCGGCCGACCCGCAGCAGATGTCACCGTCGGGCACCTCGAGCACCCGCAGGCCCGACACCTCGCCGAGCAGCCGCCGCGGCGCCGCGCGAACGCCCTGCGCGTGAGCCAGGTGGCAGGCGTCGTGATACGCGACCGTCATCGGCGCCGCAAGCGAGAGCGGCCTCGCCAGTCCGATCTCGGCCAGGACCTCCGAGACGTCGCGCACCCGGGCGGCGAACCGGACGGCGCGATCGTGGGCCGGCCTCCCCTCGAAGAGCGCCCCGTACTCCTTCATCGCCGACCCGCAGCCTGCCGCACTGCTCACCACCGCATCCACATCGCCCGGCATCGCGTCGAGGAGGGCGTGCGCGCGCGAGCGCGCGTGGTCGTCGTGCCCGGCATGAAGCGCCAGCGCGCCGCAACAGCCCTGCGATCGCGGGACGACGACCTCGATGCCCTGGGCCGACAGCACGCGCACCGTCGCGTGGTTGATCTCCGGCGCGAGCACCTGCTGCACGCAGCCGGCCAGCAGCGCGACGCGGGCGCGGCGCAATCCCTGCGCCGGCGTCACCTCCGCCAGCGGGGTCGCCGGCGGCAGCGCCTGCGGCAGCAGCGCGAGCGCCGCGCGTGCACGTGCCGGCATGATGCCGCGGGCGAGCGCGGCCACCCGGCCGGCCCGCACCGCCGCCCGGAACAGACCCGGCGACTCCATGATCCGCAGCAGCCCGGTCACGCGCAGCCGCGCAGCCGCCGGTCGCGTGCCGCTCTCCGCCCGAGCCCGAAACGGTATGAGCAGCTCGCCGTACTGCACGCCCGACGGGCACGCCGTCTCACAGGCCAGGCACCCGAGACACCGATCGACGTGGGGCAGGACGTCGGGCATCGACAGCTCGCCCTCGAGCGCCTGCTTCATCAGCACGATGCGGCCGCGCGGCGAGTCCATCTCCTCGCCGAGCACGCGGTAGGTCGGGCAGGCCGGCAGGCAGAAGCCGCAGTGGACGCACCTCTCGACGGCACGCGCCATCGCGGGGCCGTTCGGGCCGAGCGATTCGACGGGCATCCGGTGCTGCATCAGTCGTCGCCGCCAAACCGGCCGTCCGGGTCCATCACCTCCCGGACGCGCCGCCAGAACTCGTTCGGCACCATCCTGCCGATGAGCGGCCGGCCCGCCGGTCCTCCGAGGACCTGCCCGGTGAGCCCCTGCGCGTCGAGCGCACTCGCGAGCGGCTGGAGGGCGCCAGGCCAGGCAATCATCGCGACGTTCCCGCCGATGGCATAGCGGCGCGACGCGCCGGCCGCGGCCAGGACCTCCTCCAGCGCGGGGACGCGAGAGGTCGTCAGCGGGACCCGCACCAGCGCGGCGTCAGGCGGCGCCCATGCGAATTCGCGCGCCCGTCGCCAGACGCCGTCGTCATCATCGCCGGTGAGCGCGTCGGTGGGGACACGCAGTGCCCGCCGCAGCGCCGCGGTGCGTGCCGGCAGCGCCGTCGCCGCACCTCCCAGCCGCAGCCACACGGTGGCAGGCGCCTCGATGTCGGCGGCTTCCAGGTCGAACAGACCCGCGCGGGCGGTGGCGAGCACCGCCAGTGCGGCCGCCAGATCGGAGGCCGTGGCGCGAACGGTGGCGTACGCCTCCGCGCGCGGGAACACCTTGAACGTCAGCTCGGCGAGCACGCCCAGCCGCCCGGCGCTGCCGATCATGGCCTGGTGCAGCAGGAACCCGGCGGCGTTCTTCACGACCTTGCCGCCGCTCGCCACGAGCCGGCCCTTGCCGTCGACGATTCGGGCGCCGATGAGGAAGTCGCGGATCCCGCCGTACCGATACCGGCACGATCCGCTCGCACCCGCCGCGACGGTGCCGCCGATCGTGGCGCCGGCTGCCGCGAACGGAGGGTCGAACGGCAGGTACTGTCCGTGAGCGGCCAGCCGTTCCTCGATCGCGGCCACCCGCGTGCCCGCCAGGGCGGTGAACGTGCACTCCTCGGGCGTGTGTTCGACGATGCCCGACAGCCCGCTGACGTCGAGGACCGGCCAATCGTCAATCGTCAATCCCGCAATCGTCAATGATTTGGTGCCCCCGCCGCGGATCCGCATGCGAGGCTGCTGGACGACGGCCTGCCGGACCTCGTCGATCGTGGTCGGCCGGCTCGTCATGCGCGGGAGATGATGCCTGCCCGTTCGAGCGGGTGCAGGCCGTGGCTGAATCCCGTGTCCGCCGCCGACGCGAGCTTCTTGCCGCGGTTCGCCAGCTCGCCCGGGTCCATGGCGAGCCGCAGGCGCCGCATGCAGTCGAGGTCGGCCTCGCTGTACATCTCGCGCAGGAACTGGCGCTTCTCGAGGCCGACGCCGTGCTCGCCGGTGATCGACCCGCCGAGCCCGATGCAGAGACGGATGATGTCGGCCGCCAGCGCCTCGGCGCGATCGTGCGCGCCGGCCTGGCGGCCGTCGTAGAGGATCAGCGGGTGCAGGTTCCCGTCGCCCGCGTGGAACACGTTGGCCACGCGGATGCCGTGCTGTCGCGACAGCGCCTCGATCGACGCCAGCGCCTCGCCCAGGCGGGCGCGCGGCACCACGCCGTCCTGCACGATGAAGTCCGGGCTGAGCCGCCCGGCGGCCGAGAACGCCGACTTGCGCCCCTTCCAGATGCGGGCGCGATCCTGATCGTCCCGTGCCACGCGCGTCTCGGTGGCGCCGGATTCACCGATCAGCGCCATCAGCCGATCGAACTCCGCCGCGACCTGCGCCCCTTCGCCTTCGAGCTCGACGATGAGCACGGCCGCCGCGCCGGCCGGGTAGCCCGGCGCCACCGCGGCCTCGGCGGCCTGGATCGAGAGACGGTCCATGATCTCCATCGCGCCCGGCAGCAGGCCCGATCGGATCACACGCGACACCGCGTCGCCGGCCGCCTGCAGCGACGCATACGCGGCCAGCACGGTCCGGTAGATCTCGGGCCGCGCCACCAGGCGCAGCGTGATCTCGAGCGCGATGCCGAACAGCCCCTCGGATCCCACGAACAGCCCCGCCAGGTCCGGGCCGGCCTGCTCCAGGCTGTCGCCCCCGAGCTGCACGAGGGTGCCGTCGGCCAGGACGGCCTTGATGCCGAGCACGTGATTGGCGGTCATGCCGTGCCGGAAGCAGTGCGCGCCGCCGGAGTTGAACGCGACGTTGCCGCCGATCGTGCAGACCTGCTGGCTGGACGGATCCGGCGCGTAGTAGAGGCCGTGCGGCGCCCCGAGCGTCGTCACCGCGAGGTTCACGACTCCGGGCTCCACGACGGCCACGCGCGAGACCGGATCGAACCGCACCACCCGGTTGAGGCGGTTCAGCGCGATGAGGATCCCGTCCTCGACCGGCACGGCCCCGCCGGAGAGGCTCGTCCCGCTGCCGCGCGCCATGAACGGCACGCCCGCGGCGGCGCAGATCTTCACGACCTCGACCACCTCATCCTGCGACTCGGCCATCACGACGGCCCGTGGACGCGCACGAAACGACGTCAGGCCGTCGGTCTCGTAGGCGGCGAGCGCACCAGGCCGGGTCAGCAGGCGATCGGCGGGCAGCAGCCGCGCGAGCGCGGCGACGACATCGACGGGCGGCGCGGCCATTCCGCTCCCACTATACTGTCCGTCGCGGCTGCGTTGCCGCGAATCTCCATGCCGACCCGCCCCATTCACCACGCCGCACGGCGCCGGATCTGCCGATGCTGATGCGCGCGCTTCGCGTCTCCCCCGCCGGGGTCCGCGGCGTCGTCGGTCCCGGCCTGACGGGCGCGACCGCGCTCGAGTTCACGGCGGCCTTCGCCGCGTTCCTCGCGCCTCCGGGGCCCGTCGTGGTCGGGCGCGATCCCCGCGCGAGCAGCACCATGCTGCGGGAGGCCGTGCTGGCCGCCCTGCTCGCCTCGGGACGGGACGTCGTGGACCTCGGCCTCACGTCCACGCCCGTGGTGCAGCACGCGATTCGACGCGCCGGCGCGGCCGGCGGCGTGTCGATTGGCGCCAGCCACAACGCCGCGGAGTGGAACGCGCTGAAGTTCTTCGGCCCGCACGGCCGGTACCTCTCGAGCAGCGAGGCCAGCGAGCTGCTGGACCTCTATCACCTGCGGCGGACCGTGTACGTCGAGTGGGACCGCATCGGCCGTCGGGTGGAGGATCCCGACGCGCTCGACGCCTATCTGGACGATCTCGCCGGGGCCTTCGGGTTCGACCGCCTGCGGGGCTTCAAGGTCCTGGTGGACTGCTGCAGCGGCACGTCCGCGCTCGTGCTGCGCCGCCTGAACGAGCGCCACGGCTTCCGGTTCATCCTGATCAACGAGCGGCTCGAGGGCGTCGTCTTCGCCCACGCGCCGGCGACCACCGCGAGAATGGTGTCGCTGCAGCTCGCGCCGCTGATGCGGCCGCTCGGCGCCGATGCCGGGTTTCTCTTCGATGTCGATTCGGATCGGGTGGCCATCGCCGACGACCGGGGCCGCGCGCTGTCCGAGGAGATCGTCCTGCCGCTGGTCGCCGACCACCTGCTGGCGCACGAGCCGGGCCGCCTGGTCATCACCAACTTCTCGACCACCGCGCTCGTGGACGAAATCGCCGCGCGTCACGGTGGCCGCGTCCTGCGGATTCCGGTGGGCCGCGCGGCGGCGATGGACGCGCTCGCCGCCTACCGCCCCGAGCACGTGGCGGTGGCCGGCGAGGGCACCGGCGCGGTCATGATGCCGCGCTTCCGGTTCGTCTACGACGGCATCGCGTCGATGCTGGCCGTCCTCACGCTGATGGCCGAGCGGGACCGGCCGCTCTCGTCGATCGTGGACGACTATCCCTCGTTCACGCTGCTGAAGGGAGAGGTGCCGCTGTCCTCGCCCCAGGTCCCGAAGCTGCTGGCCGACCTGCGGGAGCGGTACACCGAGGGCGACGGCGCGGGCGAAGGCAGCACCGTGGACGGCCTCAGAGTCGAGTGGCCCGACCGCTGGTTCCACGTGCGCGTCAGCCAGACCGAGCCGATCGTGCGCGTGATTTGCGAGCAGCGCGGCGGATCGCCGCAGGCCCTGTTCGACACGCTGCTCGAGGAGGTCCGCCGCCGTGCCTGACGACGTGCGCCGCGAGCACCTGCTCAAGATCGGCGTCTCCGGCGTCCGCGGCGTCGTCGGGGAGTTCTTCACGCCGTCGATCGCCAGCGCGTTCGCCCAGGCGTTCGCCACCTACGTCGGCAGCGGCCGGGTGGTCGTCGGGCGCGATACGCGTTCCAGCGGTCCGATGCTCAGCCACGCCGTGGCGTGCGGCCTGCTGGCGGCCGGGTGCGAGGTCGTCGATGCCGGCGTGATTCCCACGCCGTCGCTCCAGGTGTTCATCGCCGCGACCCGTGCGCGGGGCGGCCTCGCCATCACCGCGTCGCACAACCCGGCCGAGTACAACGCCGTGAAGCTGTTCAACGGCGGCGGTCTCTTCTTCAACACCTACGAGCGATCGGAGCTGCTGGACCTCTATCACCAGCGCAGCTTCGTGGAGGCCACCAACGCGGAGATCCGGACGGTCTCGCCCGCGCCGGCGGATGCGGCGCGGCTTCACCTGACGCGCGTCCTGTCCCACGTGGACGTGCCGAGGATCATCGGCGCGCCGGTTCCGCGTGGCCCTGGATGCCGTCAACGGCGCGGGCGCCGTGCTGACGCCCGGCTTTCTCGAGCACGACCTCGGCTGCGCTCTCGACGCCATCGCGATCGACCCGACGCGCCCGTTCCCGCGCGTGCCGGAGCCCCGGCCCGACACGCTCGGCGATCTGGCCGCGCTCGTGGTGCGCACCGGCGCCGCCATCGGCTTCGCCCAGGACCCCGACGGCGACCGCCTGGCGGTCGTGGACGAGACCGGCCGCGTCCTCGACAACGACGATGTCCTCGCGCTGGCGGTGGATGCGGCGCTGCGGCGCGTGTCCGGCGACGTGGTGGTGAACCTGATGACGTCCGCGGTGATCGACGACGTCGCGCACGCGCACGGGCGGCGCGTGTACCGGACGGCCGTCGGCGAGGCCAACGTCGTCGAGCAGATGCAGGGAGTGTCGGCCGCGATCGGCGGCGAGGGCGCCAACGGCGGCATCATCTTTCCCGCGGTTCACCTCTGCCGGGACAGCTACACGGGCATGGCGCTCCTGCTGGATCGGATGGCCGAGACCGGGCAGCCCATCTCGGCCCTGGACGCCGCGCTGCCCCGCTACGCGCGACGGCTCGGGATGCTGCCCTTTCAGCACGGGCGGCTCGGACCGATGATGCAGGCGCTGGAAGAGGCGTTCCCGGCCGCGACGCTGGATCGCACCGACGGCCTCAAGCTCTCGATCGCCGAGGGCTGGATTCACGTCCGGGCGTCGAACACCGAGCCCATCCTGCGGCTGGCGGTGGAGACGCGGGAGGCCGAGCGCACCGAGGCGCTCTACACGCGCGTCGCGCAGCTGCTCGCGTAACCCCGTTGGCAGGCCTGAAGGCCTGCGCTACATGAGCGCCCCGCGTGACGCATGTGGCGCGTGACGTCATGTAGCGACGCATGTAGCGCAGACCTTTAGGTCTGCCCTTCAGGTCTGCCCTTCAGTTGGCAGGCCTGAAAGCCTGTGCTGCACGAGCGCCGATCTACTCAGCCTGCAGGAGGGCGCGCGGCTCGAGCCGGGCGGCGCGGAGGGCGGGAGCGAGCGCCGCGATCCCGGCGCTGAGCATCATCAGCGCCCAGGCCGCCCAGGCGGGCGCCAGATCGCCGTTCGCGAAGGCGAGTCTGCGCCAGCGTCTCGCTCAGCAGCGCGAGCGACGGCGGTGGCCCGGCGCTTCGCACGACGAACCCCATCCAGTTCAGGAACGCGAAAGTCTTCTGCGCGTACGGCACGTACAGCACGGCACCCTCGTCCGCATAGAGGCCGCCATGCCGGATGTCGCCGACGATGCCGACGATGGTCCGGGGCTCGTCGTCGGATACGTGCAGCCGCAGGCCCAAGACGTCGTGACCCCCGTACCTGGCGGCCGCCGAGCGATTCACGATCGCCACGGGCGCGTCGAGGAAGCGGAGCACGCCGAGCAGGCATCGTCGCAGAGATCGCAAGGGGGCGGAGGGACGCGGAGAGCACCAGCACCGCGGCGCAGGCTGCGAGACCGGCGGCGCGGCGCAGCCGCGATCAGGCGGGCGGGTGGCTCCCGGCAGAAGAAGGCCTCAGAGCACTCACCTGCCCTTCTCCTGCCGGGAGCCATCCGCCCGCCTGGCCGGCCGCTTCGCGGCCGGCGCCGGGCTCGCACTCGTTGGCCGCGCGCCTCGGCGATCTCGTGCCCTCGGCGATCCCTGCGAGTGGGTCTGCTCTGCGTCCTCTGCTCGCTCCGCTACGCCGGCTTCACCTTCAGCACGCCGGTCTTGACGAGCACGCTCGAGAAGTCGAACACGTGCCGGACCGAAGCGATGCCGTCGGGCCCGAAGCGGTAATCCGCGGCGCCCTGCATCTCGACGTGCGTCCCGGCGCCCGCCATGCCGAAGAACGGGCCATCGGCCGTGCCGGTGAAGCTCCAGAACACCGCCGCGCGATCCTCGACGATCAGCGGCGATTCCCACGTGAGCTGGAGGTCCGGAAACGCGGTGAACCAGTACCGGTAGACGTTCTCGATGGCCGGCCGACCCCGGACGACGCCGTGGGCGGGGCTCTCGAACGTGCCGTCGGCCGCGTGGTCGGCCGCCAGCGCCGCGGCATCGCGCCGGAGGAACGAGTCCCGATGCCGATCCAGCAGCGTGACGATCCCGTCGCGTGTCATCTGCGCCTCCTTGGGCCTGAGGATCGCGTCAGAAGATCTTGCTGACTTCCACCTTGAAGTCCGGCTGCTTGACGGTGCCGGTGACCTTGATGGGCAACACCGTGCCGGCGCCGTCCTTCGCGAGCAGAGGATCGAGGATCTTGAGCGGAAAGCGCTTCCAGCCGGTCACCATGTGCGAGGCCTTCGCCTGCATGCGCGCCGTGCCGGCGAAGTTCAGGGTCTGATGCGGCAGCGAGTAGGTGCCGCCGAGGCGGATCGTGGCGCCGCGCACCGCGAAGGACACCTCCGACAGGCGGAGAGTGCCGCCGCCCAGCGCGAACCGGCCCTTCAGATCGGACGCGACGTTCTGGACACCTGTGTCCTCCGGCGTGCCGCGCCCGCGGCGGCTGAGCTCGTCGATCTTGCGCTGGACCTTGTCGCTCGAGAACCGCGCCGAGGCGACGTCGAACGAGCCCTTCAGGCGCAGCCGGATCGGCACGTCGGCCTCGCCCGGCGGCAGATCGATGTGAGTCGTCAGATTGAGCGCCCCGCTCATCGCGGGTGGCTCGCTGTCGGTCGCCAGGTGGAGCACGTCCTCGAGATGTCCCCCGGTGATCGTGGCGTCGAGCTGCACGGTGCGCCCTTTCCTTCCCTCGACGTGCACGATACCACCCTTGGCGGTGATCTTCGATTGGCCGAGGACCGCGTTGACCCTGGTCAGGAGGGTGTCGCCGTTGGTGCCGTCCACGATGGCCGAGAAGTCGGTCGTCAGGGGCACGGGCTTGCCCCCGATGTCGAGGGTGAAGTCCGGGGTCCGGGTGCTCCCCTGCACGTTGATCTGCTCGAGGCGGCCGGAGAAGTGCCCCTCGGATTCGAGCTGCCCGCCAATGCCCTTGATCGTGCCGAGGTCCGCGTGGGCGAAGGTGTACACGCCGGTCAGCGGCGTCAGCGACGGGTCGTCCGGCTCCCACGGACCGAAGGTGCCTCGTGCGACGATGGTGCCTTTCGGGATCGGGTTGGTGAGCTCGGTGTGGTACGACGTCGGGCGATCGAAGGCCGCGTCGGTGAGGACGAGGTGATGCAGCTCGAACGTCTTCGGCTCGCGGCCCGGCTTGCTCGAGGCGATCTCGAGGACGGCGCCGTCGGAAGTGAGCTGGTCCACGACGACCGGCGACCGCCCCCGGAGCTTCGACGTGAGGTCCGGGCCGCCCGTGTCGCGCTCCTCTTTCGGCGGGATGTGGATCCGCAGGCCGGTCAACTCCACCGCGGCGACGTGCAGGGGCTTGTGGAGGATGGAAACCACGGGCACGTCGATGACGAAACGCTCGATGCGGACGAGCGGGGGCAGGTCCTTGTACCGCCTGTGATGCAGCACGAGCCGCCGGCCGGCGACGTGGACGGTCCAGCCGAGCGTGACATCGAGGTCGGCCAGGTCCACGTCGCTGTCCAGCTGCTCGGACAGGATCTCGACGAGCCGCTCCCGCACGCGGGGGATCTGCCAGTCGTACACGAGGGCCCCCGCGACAGCCGCGAGCGCCGTCAGGACAGCGGCGCCAATCCACAGCAGCCGCCGGCGCGCGGTCACGCCGCCCCCTGGACGAGGCGGGCGGTCAGCGGCACGAGCATCCCGCTTCGCACCCCGCGGCGGAACTCGGGCTGCAGGTGAACGCGTCGGCCCGTGTCCGGCTGCACGTCTGGTCGCACCACGACACGACCGCGGCGCAGACGCACGGGCAGCGCGGGGCGTCTGGCGCGGCGGGCGTACCCGCCGCCAGGGTGAGCGTCGGCGAGTAGCGCTGCGCCTCGGCGCGCGCCGCCTCGATCTGGTCGGTGGTCGACTCGGCGAGCTGCCAGCTCCTGGCATCGGATTGGGCCGCGGCAATGGTGACGACGCCGCGGTCGCGGGCGGTGATGCCGTGGACGCTGAGCGGCACGAAGTACTGGCCCCGCGAGGACCGATCCAGCGGCTCGGCCACGCAGTAGTCCATGGCGCCTTTCAGCCGGTTCTGCGGATCGAAGATCCAGATCCGCAGCGTGAACGTCACGGGCGCCGTGTGGCGGTTCTCCACCGACACCGAGAGCGCCGGCGTGTCGAACAGGGTGGCGCGGCTCTGATCGAGCCGCAGCGGCGAGCCGGTGGGCACGATCACGTACGCGGGCCGATCGGCGGCGGCCGCGCCGGCCGCGCCGAGCGCGATCACCGCCAGCACGGCACCGATGAGCCGGACGCGCGACCACATACGCCATGATAAGCTGCGGCGCCTACCGCCCGTGCGCAGACCGGCGTTCGTCCTCGCGCTCCTGATCGGTGCAGCCGTTCGCATTGCCGTGCTGCCAGTGACCGGATCCGATGCGATCCGCGCCACGATACGCGAGTCTGCCGACTCGTCCGCATCGCAGGCGTACTCGCCCGCCGCCGTGTACGAGATGGACACCACCGCGCGGCTTGCCCGGCTCGTCGGGGCGGCGCCGCTCACGGGCGCCCGTCTGGCCGTGGCGCACAAGCTTCCCGGGCTCGCCGCCACGGTCGCGCTCACGCTGCTGCTGTACCTCGTGACGCTGGCGCGGACGCGGCGGCTCGACCTGGCGCGCTGGGCCGCGCTGGCGTGCTGGCTCAACCCGGCGCTCGTGCTGAGCGCCGACGTGCTCGGGCACCTCGATCCGCTGATGATCCTGCCGGCGCTCGCCGCGCTGATGCTCGTGCACGCCGGCGCGCCTCTCTCGGCCGGGGCCCTGGCGGCGGTGGCCGCGCTGACCGACCCGATCGGCGTGCTGGTGCTGCCCGCGGTGGGCGTGGCCGCGGGATCGGTCCAGGGCTGGACTGGCCAGCTTCGCGTGGCGGGAGGCGCGCTCGCGGCCGCCGCGGTGCTCGTGCTGCCGTCGCTGCAGGCGGGAACGCTCACCGGCGTGGGACTGGCGTTCGTGCTGCTCGCGTCGAGCCGCGCACTCCCCGCGGACGCCGCCAGCCTGTGGTGGATCGTGAGCCGGATCCCCGTGCCGCCGGTGCCGCCGGCGGTGCCCGTGCGCCTGCGGTCGCTCACACGCACCGACCCGCGCCCGTGGGTGGCGGGGCTGGCGGGCCTCGCGGGCATCCGCGCGATCTGGGTGCTGCGCGGCAGCCGCAGCCTCGCGCTGCACGCGGCGCTGGCGGCGTATCTGGCTCTGGCCGCGGTCCTGCTGCTCGCTGGCGGTCGCGCCCACCACCTGGCGCTGGTCGTGGCGCTCCTCGCCCTCGCGGCCGGACTCAAGCCCACGCTGCGACCGCTCTTCTACACGGTCACGGCAACCTCCGCCGCGTTGCTGGCCCTGTCCCTGGATCTGCTCCCGCAACGCGCGCTCGCGCTCCCGCCGCCAGCCGCGTGGGTCGACCTCCGCTCCGTGCTGGTCCTGCTGATCGTCATCGTGTTCGCGCTGTTCTCGGGCATGCTCGGCGACGAAGCGCTCGCGGAACGCGCCGCGCATTACACGCCCTATGAGGGGAGCGGGAATTGAGCATTGATCATTGACGATTGACGATTGACGATTGGGACTGCCAACAGGCGCGCGGGCAGACCTGAACGTCTGCGCTACACACCCCAACGCACGTGCGGTCCGCGGTCAGAACGCCTGGCCGATCGCGAAGTACCAGCGGCCGTGGTCGTTGACGGGATCCTGGTTGAGGGGATACCCGTAGTCCACGCGGAGGAGGATGAACGGCAGCACCAGGCGCACGCCCGTCCCCACGCTGTTCCGCCCGCGGTGATCGCCCGGCAGCTCCACGTCGCCGGTGAACGTCGCGTGATCCCAGAACGTGGCGCCGCGCAGGCGCCAGAACAACGGGTACCTGAGCTCCTCGTTCAGGACGAGCAGCGACGTGCGGCCCGTGGTGGCCGACTGCAGCGCCAGGTGCGCCAGCGTCACATCGTCGTAGCCGCGGACCGTGTTGGCGCCGCCGGCGCGCAGGCGCTCCGTGATGATGAAGGTCTGGCCCGGGCCCGAGGCGAGCTCGAACCGCGCGGCCGAGCCGAGGACCACGGTGCCGGGAAGCGGCAGGAAGTAGAACTGCTGGCCGAGGTACTTGCGGAACTCCGAGGTGGAGCCGAGCCACTGCGGCGCCACCTCGACGCTCGACGCGTGAAACCAGCCCCTCGTCGTGTCGATCACGTTGTCCCGCCGATCGAGGTACATCGAGCCGATCAGCCGGCTGATGCTCGCCCGGACGTTCACCGGGACGGGAAATGGCAGCGTCGGCACGTCGACCAGCAGGTCGAGATTGAGGCGCTGGAAGTTGTACCCGAATCCGAGATCCAGCCAGCGGTAGTGCAGGCGCTGCTCGAACGTGACGTCGCGCTTCCTGCCCTCGAGCGAGATGCCCTCGCTGAACTGCCGCTGCCACTGATCGCCGATGTAGACGTTCGTCTGCAGCGGCTCGCCGAGGAACCGCCGGGACGACAGGTACGCGCGGGCCAGACGGTTCGACGGGTTCACCTGGGCGCTGACGCCGCCGGTCAGCGCACGGCCGAACAGGCCGCGGCGCGTGAGGTCGGCCACCACGCCGGGATCCACGCTGCCCCACCTCGGATCGACGAGCGGCCTGTTCGGATCGAAGAGCTGAAAGCCGTAGCGCAGGCGGTACTTCGGCAGGGGCTCCACCGTGACGGTGGCGTCCACGACCGCCGGCGCATTCTGTGCCTCGGGCGCCTCGCGCGGGGTGGTGTCGATCGAGACCGTGCGGAACAGGTCGGTATCGTACAGCCGGTCCCTGGCCTCGGCGACCTCGTCGAGCGAGACGGGCTCACCCGGGACGAAGGGCACGGTCCGGGCCACGAGGTCTCGCTCGCCGTCCTGAACGCCGGCGACCTTCAGCTCGCCGAAGGTATAGCGGCGCCCGCGCGACACCGAGAACACGAGGTCCACCGTGGAGCTGTCCTCACGCGCCGTGCTCTGCGCCTGCACGCGCGTGCCGCGGTACCCGGCGGACCGGTACCGCTGCTGCAGCGCGCGGATGGCGGCGGTGACCGTCCCGTCGGTGAGGACCGCACCCGAGGCAATCGGGGGCGCGAGACTCACGCCCTCTGGCGGCACCGGGTCGGGGTCCTTCACCGTGACGGTGCCCACCTGAAAGAGGGGCCCCTCGTGGACGTCCACCTGGAGGCGCGCCCGCGAGTCCTCGAACTGCGGCTGGCCCACGTCCACGGTCGCCGCCAGGTACCCGCGGCTGCGATAGGCCCCGACCAGAACGGGCGCGATATCTGCCGGGGAGGTCCAGAGCCCGAGGTCGGGGACCGCGGCCGAGATCGCGTCCCGGAGGGTGCCGGAGGACACGTGACGGTTGCCCGTGAAGACCACGACGCGATCCGAGTAGCCGGGGCCAGGCGTGATCGTCACCGTAGCGGTCTTCCCGTCGTCGTTCGACGTGATCCGCGTGTCGATCGACGGCTGCAGGTAGTCGTGTGAGGCCAGCCAGGGCCGCAGGATGCCGCTGAACTCCTCGCCGAGGAGCGAGTCGACGGGCGTGTCGGACCAGGCGTCCACGAGCGCCTGGCGGACACCGGTGGGCACGTCCATCCCGGCAATCACCAGAGACGTTTTCGGGCCGGTCACCACGGTGTAGCCGAGGTCCACCGGCGATCCGTTCGTGAGCTTGGCAGGCGGCGTGGAGGGATCGCGGCGGGCCGTCGCGCGCGCCTCGTAGTAGCCCCCGTCGATCAGCAGCTCGTGGACACGGTCGCGGTCGTTCTGCCACTTGAAGAAGTCGAACGTGTCGCCCGGCTTCAGCCGCAGCACCTTGCGGATGTCGTCTTCCGAGACGCCGCCGAAGGAGGCCACGAACACGTCGCGCACCGTCTCGGTCGGCCGCTCGCTCGTCTTCCGGGCCGGCGTGCCGCCGCCGAACGAGATGTCGTGCCGGATCTCGTAGGACCGGTCCTGGTTGTCGAGCTGCACGAAGCGCAGCTCGAACCTGGGCGTCGGCTGCCAGGCGACGATCCAGGTGATCTCGCCGCTCTCGCGGAGATTCTGGGAGATGGTCACCTCGAAGTCCGGCGGGATCCGCTTGGAGAACGTCAGGCGCTGCGCGGGGCTGGTGTTGCCCGCGAGCAGGCTCGGGTCGAACATGAGGTCGCCGGGGTTGCCCGATTCCAGCCGCACCGTGTCGAAGCCGAGCGCGCGGCCGACCGCGCTGGTGATCTCGCCCGAGAGCGCCGCCACGAGCTGCTGCGTCACCACGTCGCTGGGCGACCCGGACGTCTGCCGCTGGCCCGAGAGCATCAGCGAGGCCACCTGATCCTCGGGCAGCGGGGGATCGGACGTGAGCGTGGTGTCGGTACGCGCCTCCGTGCTCTCCACCCGCATGGTGATGCTGTAGCCGCTGATCGTGGTCTGCGCCAGCAGGTGCACGTCTGGACGCAGGCTCGAGGGGTTGTTGAAGTCGAAGCGGCCGGACTGGATCTGGTAGGTGTGGCCGCCGAAATACAGCTGGCCGCCCGGAGCGATGGCGGCTTCCCCTAACACGCGCACGTTCGACGGCGGCCCGAGCACGCGGAGATTCGTGCCGAGCGCGACCTTCCCGTAACTGGTGTCGATCACGATGGAGTCGTCGGCCAGGACCCGGATGTCCAGCAGCAGGGGGCTGGGGCCGGTGGCGCCGGCGCTCGCCCGGGCCTGGGAGAGGACGGGGCGATCCTTCGGCTGGAAGAGCGACAGGATGCCGCCGGTGACGATGAACGACTCGCGGTACGCCGCATCCACGATCGTGGCGGTACCGGACAACACGTACCGGCCGTTGGGCCGCCCGGCGAGCTGCAGGTCGGCGTTCACCACGCTCCTGAACCCCCGCGGCACGTCGAACAGCGTGCCGTCCGTGGTGATGGCAATGGACCCGGACGGCGTGCCACGCCCCGGCTGCGTCATCGTCCCCTTCGCGGTGATGCTGCCGCCGTTGAGCGACCCCGCCAGGTCATCCACGATCAGCCGGTCGGCCTCGAACCGTACCGCCCCGTGGACGTCGCTGAACACCAGCCGCGGGTCCCTGACCGTGAGCTCCGCGTGTACCAGCCGCACGAACCCGTTCACGTTGGGCGCCGATACCGGGCCCTGGATCGAGGCGCTGATCGTCGCGGTGCCGGCCGGGCGGTAGTTGCTGAAGAGCAGCGTGAGCGCGCGGAGGTCGATCGTTCCATCGGCCTTGGCATTCAGGCTCGGGGTGTCCGACAAGTCGGCCGTGCCGGAGAGCGTGAGCTTCGTGGCGGCGGCGGCGGGCGCGGCAATCGTCCAGGGGGCCAGCGTGAGGCGCAGGTGGTCGAGACTGAGATGGCCGGGCGCCTGCTGGGCGAGTCCCAGATCCCTGGCGGTCAGTGACGCCTCGGTGATCCGCACGTCGGCGACGACGGCCTCGAGCGCGGGGCGATCGGCGTGGAGCGAGTACTGCACGGCGAGCGTGAAGTTGGTCGCGGTCAGGTTGTCGCTGTTCACGAACGGCTCGAGCGCGGCAATCGTCACGTCGTCCAGGTGGCCGGTGAGCGACGCGCGGCCCGTGTGGGGCGCGGACGGGAGGCCGAGAAACCAGGCCGGCACCGTGCCCGACAGCGCCAGGTGCGCGCCCTGCCAGTGGGCCTCGGCCACCTCCAGCGTGAGGGTGCTGGCGTCGAGCGTCCCGCGCACGCGCACGCCCGTGGCCGGCGGATGCGATCCGTCGCCGAGCTCGGCCCCTTCGAGCGCGAAGCTGCCGGCCACGACCGGGCGATCGAGAGCCCCCGACGCCGTGAGGGTGGCCGTGAAGGGGCCGGCAGCAACCGCCGTGTCGTACGCGTCGGGCAGCGCTGACAGCACCGCCGGCCGCAGGTCCTCGAGCTTGCCGGTCAGGCGGGCCCCGATCTGGTGCCCGGGTTGACCGTCGAGCGTCCCGGCCACGGTGAGATGCGTGCCGCCGGCCGAAACGTCGAGCCCGGAAACCGTCAGGCGATTGGGCTGCCAGCCCACGCGCGCGCCGGTGTGGACGGTGAGCGCGAGCCCGAGCACCGTGCCGTCGAAGCGGTCGATCTGGAGGTCCGCCGCCGTGATCGGGGCGGCCGACAGCGTGCCGGCGGCGTGGCCAGTCAGGTCGATGGCGCCGAGATCGACGGCGGCTCCGCGAATCGTGGCGGCCAGTGGAGAGTCGGGCGTGTGCACCGACGCCGTGACCGTGTACGGCCGGTCGCCGGACAGCTCGATTGTGCCATCGAGCGAGGCGCCGAGCACGGGCGCCGACGCGGCCAGCTGCAGGCGATCGTCTTCGGTGGTCGCCCGGACATGGAGGGCCCCCAGATCACGGCCGTCGAGCGTCAGCGAGGGAGCGTCGAGCGAGCCCTCGACGCGAGGCTGCATCGTGGCGCCGGTCACGTGCACCAGTCCCGAGACGGCCGCCGCGACCGAGCCGGCGGGCTCGCCGGAGGGAGCCATGATCCCGGGCACGACCGTCCGGACCTGGAGCGCGCGGGCGCCGATGGTCGCGTCGATGTTCCCGGATTTCGTGTCCCAGCTGCCCTGGACGGCGAGCGTGCCCCCCGCCGCCGACTCGAGGGTGAGATTGCTCGCGCGCAGCTGGCCCGCGTGGTACTCGACGCCGCCGCTCACCGCAGTGAAACGCTGGCCCTCCGCGTCGACCGGACCGCCCTGGATCTGCGCGGCAATGGTCGGAGAGCCCAGCGGTCCGCTGAGCCGTCCGCCCACCGACACGGTGCCGGTGGCGGGCCTCCCCAGGTCGAACCGCCGCGTCCAGGCCTCGATGGGAAGCTGGCTGCCCGAGAAGGTGCCCTGGACCGTGTCGCGATCGAAGTCGAGCCGCACCTCGGCCGTCGCCGACGACGGTCCGGACGTGGCCTGCCAGTGTTCGACCGTGAGCGCCGAGGGATTCACCGTCGTGCGGCCGTGCATCTGCACGGCGGGCTGATCGGGCCAGCGAATGCCGGCGTCGAACGCGATCGCCGCCTGCGCGGTGCCGAACGTGCGGGACAGATCCGCCTCGCCCGTGAACCGGCCGTCCGCGTCGCGCAGGTACCGCGCGAGGTCGAGGCGGGTCAGGCGCATGGCGTCGCGGAACACCGCCGGCGATGCGCCGGCCAGCGCGAGCTGTCCGCCGAGCGGCCAGTCGCCGTAGTCGGCCAGGCTGCCGCGGGTCCGGACGATGCCGTCGAGGTCGAGCGCGCCGTCGGCGCGAGCGGCAACGTCGATGGTCCAGGGACCGTGGGCGAATCGCGCGTCGATGCGGCCGTCGAGCCAGATGTGCTCGGCCCGCGTCGGACCGGACGGGCGCGGCCGCCAGCTGGTGGTGACACGCCCGTCGAGCGCCGCCGCGTGCCATGCCGTCCAGCGTCCGTCGAACCGGCCGCTGACCAGGGAGGCCGGCGCGACCCAGACGGCTCCGGAGCCGGCCAGCAGCGTCCGCCACACGGTGCCCGCATCCACGCGGTCCCAGGTCAGCGCGGCCTGGCTGACGCCTGCCTCCGCCCACGCCAGGCGGCCACTGCCGTGCGCCCTGCCGCCCGCCACGCCAATCTGCACATCGGCGAGCGAGATGCCGCCGGAATCGAGGGCTCCACCGGCCGAGAAGCGCTGCAGGGGCAGCGCCCGCCAGGAGAGGTCGCGTCCGGAGACGCGGACGTCGGCGAAGGCCGGCGCGCCACCGGCAGCCGGCATCGTGAAGTCCAGGGCGAGGGGCCCCTGAAGGGTCTCGAGGATGGGCAGCCACGTCTGGAGCGCCTCGCCGCGCAGCGTGCCCCCGGCGTGGAGGTGCAGCCGGTTGTCGCCGTGGAACCGGAAATCCACGTCGGTCGAGATATCGCCCTCGGCCGCCGAGAGCTTCAACGCGTCCACCCCGGCGGCTGTCGGCGAGTACTTCCCACGCCCGCCCTCCACGCGCATCGTCGTCACTCGCGGCCCCCACGAGATGTGGCTCGTGGCGCCGGGCGTCACGGGGCCTGCGAGCTCGTGCGGGTGATCGGGACCGGTCGGGGTCATGTCCACGCGAATGCCGCGGGTCATCGCCTCGAAGTGCGCGTCCAGGTCGGCGTAGCGGACGTTCACGTTCCGGAGGCGGAGGACGGAAAACGCGGGCAGGGGCTTCGGGGTCGGCGAGGGCTTCCCGCCGAACCATTTGGCCGGCATGGTCGTCCAGCGCCCGCCCTGGTGGATGAGGGCGACGTCGGCGTCTTCGAGGGTGACGTCGAGGCCGGTCAGCGATCCGCGGTACGCCGTCCAGGGATAGTGCACGTGCACGTGCCCGGCAGCCACCAGCGGCGTGGCGCCCGGCACGCCGAACCTGAGACCGCGCAGATCGAAGGTCCGTGTGGCGAGGTTGAAATGAACGGCCTCGTAGTCGATGTTCGCGCCGAGCGACTGCTGGAGCTTCGAGACGGCATAGCGAACGAGCCGTTGCTGCACAGGAGGCAGGTGCAGGGCGACGATCAGGGCGACCGCCAGCACGGCGAGCACGACCACCGTTCGCCGGAGGATCGTCCACAGGCCCGAACGGCCCGGCCGCGCTGGCCGTGCATCCCCGTTCACGTAGGGATCATACCGTGACGATCCGGCGGCCGGCTCATGCGGGTCGCGCCTTCCGCGCCTATAATTGGGCGATGGCAGACAAGCCGGATTCACGCAGGGAATCCCCGGTAGACGAGCCCGTGCGCGTCGTCGATCGCCGCTGGTGGGCGCGGGGTGACGCCTCGTCGGGCGACGAGGCTCCCGCGAGCGGGAAGCCGACCTACGTCGAGGAGCTCGAGCAGCGGCTCGCCGACCGCGAGCAGCAGCTGCGGGAATACGCGCAGCAGGTCAAGGCGGCGGCGGCCGAGTACGACGAGGCACGCATCCGCGCCCGGCGGGAAGTGGGCCGGGAGATCGAGCGGAACAAGCGCGCGATGCTCGGCGAGCTGCTCGAGGTGATGGACAACCTGGACCGCGCGCTCGACGCGGGCAGCCGTGGATCGGTGGACGGCCTGCTCGAAGGCGTCCGCCTGGTGCGCGCGCAGTTCCTGGCGCGGCTCGAGGGGTTCGGCATCTCGCCCATCGACGCGCTGCACCAGAGATTCGACCCCGCGCTCCACGAGGCCGTCACCACCGTGCCTGCCGCCGAGCAGGATGACGATCGCGTGGTCGGCGTGGTCAGGCCCGGGTACAGGATTGGCGACGAGGTCCTCCGCCCGGCCATGGTGGCGGTCGGGAAGAAGACGGACCAGGTCGTCCAGTGACACCGGGACCGGTGCGGGTGCGTCGCAGCGGACGGTGGCGGCTCGCGGCGGCCATCGGCTGCCTGGTGGCGGTCGCCGGCGGCGGAGCGGTCTTCGGCGGCCAGGCGTTCCCCGACCGTCCGGACTGGAATCACCCGCAGGAGCCGTTCCAGGTCATCGGCAATATCTACTACGTGGGCACGACCGAACTGGGCGCGTACTTGATCACGACCGGCGCCGGCCACGTCCTGATCGACGGCGGCATGGCATCGACCACCCCGCTCATCGAGCGCTCGATCGAACGGCTCGGCTTCAGGGTCAGCGACATCCGCTACCTGCTGACGACGCAGGCGCATTTCGATCACGTGGGCTCGCTGGCGGTCCTCGCCGCGAAGAGCGGCGGTCAGGTCCTCGTGATGGGCCGCGACGCGACGCTGGTCGAGCACGGCGGCCATGGCGACTACCTGTTCGGCGACACGATGTCGTTCGCGCCGGTGAAGGTGGCGCGGGTGCTGCGCGACGGCGACACCGTCCGGCTCGGGGGCATGGCGCTCGTCGCCCACCTGACGCCGGGGCACACGCCGGGGTGCACGACGTGGACCACGACCGTGCGCGACGGCGACGTGACCTGTGCCGTGGCGTTCGCCGGGAGCACGACGGTGAACGAGGGGACGCGGCTGGTGCGCAACCCGTCGTATCCGGGGATCCGCGACGATTACGAGCGCGCGTTCCGCGTGCTCCGCACGCTGCATCCTGACGTTTTCCTCGGCGCGCACGCGAGCTTCTTCGGGCTCGAGGCCAAGCGCGCGCGGCAGGTAGCCGGCGCGGCATCGAATCCGTTCGTCGATCCGGAAGGATTCGCGGCGATGGTGGATCGCCAGGAGCGGCGATTTCGCGATGCGCTCACGGCCGAGGGGGTCAGGCCCCGTTAAGAGACTTAACAGGGCCAGGCCCTGTTAAGAATGTTAAGAACGGCTGAGCTTATGGACGACCTGGTTCAACGCCGCCTCAAATATATCGAGCGGCAGAAGGCGCTGCACGCCGACGCCGTCAACGTGGACGTGGCGTCCCGCCCGGCCATGGGATCGGGACCGGCGAATCGGGACGGCATGCCGCAGCTGCCCGTGGGCCAGCACGAGGTCAGGAACTGGCCCGTTCTCGATCTCGGCGACGTCCCCGACGTCGGCCTCGACGCGTGGCATCTCGAGATCGGCGGCCTCGTCCATAACCCGGTCACGCTGTCGTGGAAGGACTTCCTGGAGCTGCCGCAGGTCGAGGACGTGAGCGATTTCCATTGCGTCACCACGTGGAGCCGCTTCCACAATCACTGGAAAGGCGTACGGTTCCGCACCCTGGCCGAGCTCGCCGTCCCGGCCGACGAGGCGCACTGGGTGCTCTGCACGGGGTATGACCACATGCCGGGGACGTCGATCCCTTACACGACCAATCTGCCGCTGGCCCGCGCGGTGGAGGACGACGTGCTGCTGGTCCACACCTGGGAGGGGCGGCCGCTGCCGCGCGAGCATGGTGGACCCGTCCGGATGATCACCCCCAAGCTGTACGCGTGGAAAGGAACGAAGTGGATCCGAAGGATCGAGTTCACGCCGCAAAACGTCCGGGGCTTCTGGGAAGTGCGCGGGTACTCCGACACGGCGGAGCCGTGGGCCAATGATCGGTACAGCGGGTGATCGACTGGTCCGACCACGAGTCGACGGCGCGATCCCTTGCTACAATCGGAGGACCGCAACGCGCCGCTCCCCGGCGCGGATTCGGAGGATCCAGGAGTTCTGATGAGCAAGCGCACCAACGGTAAGACGTCTGACACGCCCACCCCCGCTCCCCGCCGCAAGGCGCCGGGCGCTGAGACAGCGGCCGCCGCCGCGCCGGCGGCGCCGAAGATCGCGCGCAGCCGCAAGAGGACCGCCGCACCGGCCGAGACTGTGCACGAGGCCGGCAACGGGTCGGCGTTCCTCGTGCCTCGCTACGAGGACATCGCGACCCGCGCGTACTTCATCGCGCTCGAGCGCGGCTTCCAGAGCGACCCGGTCGCCGACTGGCTGCTGGCCGAGCAGGAGCTGCGCCACAGCGATCGAGGCTAGTCGCTCGGGAGCACACGATCGTTCGTCCCCCGACCGCCCGGGCGCCGGCCGCCCGGGCGCGATCGGGCTGATATGCTGTAGCCCGTGCCCGCGGGTTCCGCACCGGCCGTCTGGCGCGACGGCGATCGCGCCGTCCAGCCGATGCTCGCCTCCACGGTCGAGGCGCCCCTCGAGGGACCGGATCTCGTCTACGAGCCCAAGTACGACGGCGTCCGCACGCTCGCACACGTCGCGCCGGGGCATCCCGTCCCGACGGTTCGCCTCTACTCGCGGCTCGGCAACGACAAGACATCGCAGTTCCCGGCCATCGTCCGGGCGCTGGGCCGCTACGCGCTGAAGCTCAAGCAGCCCGTGGTGCTGGATGGGGAGATCGTCGCGCTCGACGCGCGGGGGCGCCCGACCGGCTTCCAGCATCTCCAGGGGCGGATCCACCTGAAATCCGTCGCGGCTGCCGACGATCGGCCGGCGGCGTTCATTGCCTTCGACCTGCTGCGCGACGGGCCGCACGACCTGCGGGGCATGACGCTGGTGGCGCGGCGCGCGGCGCTCGAGCGGGTCTTCAACGATCCCGGTTCGCCCGTGCTGCGCCTGGCGCCCCAGGTGGCGCACGACGGACGCGACCTCTACCGCGACGCTCTCGAGCAGGGCTGGGAGGGGCTCATCGTCAAGCGCGCCGGATCGAAGTACCTGTCGGGCAAGCGGACCTCCGACTGGATGAAGCTGAAGCTCGTCCGCGAACAGGAATTCGTCGTCGGGGGCTGGACCGAGCCGCGCGGCACCCGCAGCCACTTCGGCGCGCTTCTGCTCGGCGTGTACGACCAGCGTCGCCTGGTCTACGTGGGCCACGTCGGAAGCGGATTCGACGAAGCGGAGCTGGCCCGCATCACGACGGCGCTGAAGCCGCTCGCGGCAAAGGCCAGCCCGTTCGCCGAGGGGCCTCCGGCCGCGAACGAGACGCCGCACTGGGTCAAGCCCCGTCTGGTCGTCCAGGTGAAGTTCACCGAGTGGACCGACGACGGCAGGCTGCGGCACCCCACCTACCTCGGCGTGCGGGACGACGTGAAGCCGGAGCGCGTCGTGCGCGAGGAGGGCGCGTCGTACAGCGCGAAGGCCGTGGGACGGCTCACGCCGGCGGCCGCCGCAAGGACCGCGGGCACCGCCTCGAAAGCGCGGCGGACCGCCGGCACCGGAGCATCGAGCAGCCCGCGTCCAAAGATCAGGCGGAAGGCGAAGACGACCGGACCGCGACTCGACCCGGCCCTGCAGCTGGTGGTCGATCAGCTCGAGGATCTGGAGCGGCGGCGGAAGAAAGGTGTGCTGGCGCTGCCCGGGGGCGACTCGCTCGAGGTCGGCAATCTCGAGAAGGTGTTCTGGCCCGACGGACCGCACACGAAGGGCGACCTGCTCCGCTACTACACGCGCATCTCGCCGTACATCCTTCCGGTGGTCGCCGATCGCCCGCTCGTGATGAAGCGCTACCCGAACGGCGTGACCGACGATGCGTTCTACCAGCATCGCGCGCCGGACAAGATCCCGGCGGGCGTCCGCAGCGTCACGCTGCCCGACGACGACGTGCCGAGCCGGCTGGTGGGAGGCGCGCTGAAGACGCTGCTCTACCTGGCGCAGCTGGCGGCCATCTCGATGGACCCCTGGTTCTCGCGCGTGGGGAGCATCGGGGCCGTGGATCACATCGCGTTCGACCTCGACCCGATGCCGGGGACGTCGTTCGAGACCGTGCTGGACGTAGCCCGGTGGCTGCGCGACGAGCTGGGCAAGGTGGGCGCCGTCGGGTTCCCGAAGACGTCGGGTGCCGACGGGCTGCACGTGTACGTGGCCATGCCGCCGGACACGCCGTATGAGGCCGGCCGGCTCTGGGCGCAGATCGTGGCCACGCTGATCGCGACCAAGCACCCGCAGGTGGCGACCGTGGAGCGCGCGGTCCGGAAGCGGGGGGCGAAGGTCTACGTGGACTACCTGCAGAACATCGAGGGCAAGACGCTGGCGTGCGCCTACAGCGCGCGGGCGAGCGCGTTCGCCGGCGCGTCCACGCCGGTCACGTGGCAGGAGGTGGACCGCGGCTTCGATCGCCGCGCGTTCACGATCGACACGCTGCCGGCGCGCGTCACGGAGGTGGGCGACCTCTGGGCCGCCCTCCGCACCGCAAAGCCGGTGAACCTGCACCGCGTGGAGAAGTACCTGCGCGGTCGCGTTGGGAATTGACGGCGGAGGCGGTCAGTTCCGGCCGAACGTACAGGTACACTCCCCCGCCATGCCCGATTCCCCCGGCGGTCATCGCATGCCCGGTGACCTGCGTCGGAACCGGCTCGCGATACCCCCGTGTCCGGAGTGCCAGAGCCCGGACGGGGAGGTCGTCGAGCGCGGCGAGGAGACGCTCGTCATCGACTGCCCGAGCTGCGGGTGCGAATGGGAGATCGACAAGCCCCGCGAGCCGTGGTGATTCCCGACGAGGCAGCCTGTCTGCTCTCTGGCCTGTCTCATGAGATTGCCGCGATGTACGCCGACCGTGGGGACGACGGGGGTGCGGGTTCGAGCCTGGAGACGTGGAGGTGAAGCTCCGTACGGGATCTACGTCGGCTGGATCGGCAGCCTGTGCTTCGGCAAGGATCTCTGAGCCTTGCCACGTCGTGAGGCTTCTCCTATACTGGGCGTTCGTGCGCCCGTAGCTCAGTTGGATAGAGCGCCGGACTTCGAATCCGTAGGTCGCAGGTTCGAGTCCTGCCGGGCGCGCCACCCGCCGGTGGCGGGCGGCTTGCGCTCGGCAGGCCTCAGGCACGGCGCCGCTCGCCGAGGAGGGTGCGGTGTCATTCCGCACTCCGCATTGTGAAGACGGGCCCGTAGCTCAATTGGCAGAGCAGCAGACTCTTAATCTGTCGGTTCTCGGTTCGACTCCGAGCGGGCTCACCAACACCAGCGCGGATGCGCGCGCCGAGTCACACACCTCAGTCCCGCCCGCATGTGTTCGGCGAGCGGTCTGTGGCCGAACAGAGCGGGACGCAGACCACTCAGCCACGCTGGCGCAGACAGCCGCATGAACGCCGCTGCTGGGCGAGACATTCAGACTCGCCCCGAAGCGCCTCGTGAAGCCGACTGCGACGGCGCGATGAGAGCTCCGGGTGTCAGCCCACGAGCGGTGTGGACACCCCGAGCTTGAACCCGTCCAGATCCTTGAACTGGAACATGCGTGCGCCCCACGGACGGTCCGCGGGCTCACTCAGCAGCGCTCCACCCGCGGCCTTGATCCGCGCACCAGCCGCGTCCACATCGGCAGCCCCCGCCACGTTGATCTGCAGGTAGAAACCCTGTCCCTTGATCCGGTCCCAACCGAGCTTGCCATCGTCCTGGTTGAGGACGATGTGGCAATCACCCGCGGCGACCACCGCCGCAACGACCTTCCCTTCGTTCTCGAACGTCTGAGCCACCGCAAACCCGATGGCATCGCGGTAGAAGCGAATAGACGCCTCCAGGTCCTTGCAGGTGATCGAGCAACCCAGATTGGTCGCGTTGATTGCGGCCGCTGTATCGGTCATTGATTGATCCCTCCGTTGGTCGTGATGAAGGTCGAGGATGGTGCGTTCAACCGAGGAAGGGCGAGTGTACGGCGAGACTCGGTCGGGCGCAATCCAGGGGTTGGGGCCGAGGTCGCCGGTTCGGCACGCCGCCGCAACGGACGGCTCGCCGCGGTGGCCTGCAGGCGGTATCGACACCCTGACAGGTGCCCTTCATCTCAACGAGTGGTGCCGGGCGATCTCTTCCTTACTGAGACGCAGGAAGCGCGCGGCGTTGTTGTACAGGATGTCGCGCTTCTGTTGTCGCGACAGGAATGGCGCCTCGTCGATGACGGCGATCGCGCGCTCGATCGTTCCCGGCCAGACCATCTGATCCGACCCGAACATGACGCGGTTCGCGAACCCGGCGTCGACGATCGTGTGCAGGTAACGATAGAACGCCGGGCGCGGCTGGTTGTAGACGATGATCCCGACGTCGACGTAGACCTGCGGGTGAGCGTAGAGGACGGCCAGCAGGTCGTCGATCATCGGGTAGCCGGCATGCATGATGTCGACCCGAAGCGTCGGGTGCTTCACGAGCACTTCCTCGATCGTGAGCGCGCTGTGCATCCGCGCGCGGTAGCCGGCCGCACCCAGGTAGATGACGCCCGGCGGGCCGGTGCCGATGTGGATGGCGACGGGGATATCGAGCTCTTCCGCCAGGGCCCAGTACGGTTCCATGCGCGGGTCGTCCGGGAGGATACCCGCGTACTGATTCATCACCTCACCGAGTACCTGCAGTTCTCCTCTGGCGTGCATGGTGCGAAGGACCGCAGGTGAAGGCGTGTCCTTGTCAGCGAGCTGAAACGTCAACCCGCGAATGAACCGGCTCGGGTTCGCCTTGACCCACGCCGCCACCCGCGACGCCGGTCCACTCAGCACGCCGATGATGTTGCGGCGCTCGACAATCGCGAGCGTCTGGTTCATCAACTCGTCGTCCGTGACTGGCGACCAGATCGGATCCGCGCAGGCCGGTTTCTTGAGTTTCGCGAGGAACACATCGCCGTAGGGGCTCGCGGGATCCCACGCCGGGTATTCGGGAAACGGCGTGCACATCGCTAGCGGCGGCGGCCCCTGTGCGTCCGCGGCGAACGCGTGCATGTGCACGTCGATAATCGGTTCGCGCTGCGGGGCGGCGATGGAGATCAGGAGAGTGGCAAAGACTGCAACGGCAGCGAGCGCTCTCATAGCTGCGGAGTATACGCCGCAGGATCGAGCCGAGCGTTCAAATCAAGGCCGCCTGTCGCGTCCGCGGCTCACGCAACGATTCGAAACGCCGAGCGCTGCCTCAGCCACTCGTCGAGCTGGTTCCAACTGGCGACCTTTGGCTCACCGAGGTGATCTTCGAGTCGGCCGGAAGCCGGATCGAGCTGCGGCCGTTCACCGAGATGGACGCGGCCGTCCGCTGGGTGATGCGCTGAGCCGACGACCCGTTCAGCGATAGCGCGGCCAGCTCCGATCGCGGACCTCGCGCCGTCCCACGTTCCACAGCTCACCACACGCGACGCAGCGCCAGTACGTGGCGGCCGTGATGGCCTTGCTGGCCGTGGTGATGTCCGGCGACTTGCAGGCGGGGCAGGCGATGGGGCGATCGGGCTCCGGCTCGGCGGACCGGTCCGACAAATGCTGGCGCATGTCAGTCGCCCGGGCCGCGCACGGAGAGCAGGCGACCGTGCTCGGCGAACCCGTTGACCCGCGCGCGCACGATCGCCGGGTCGATGCCGGCGAGCTCGCACCAGTGCGTAAGCATGCCCGAGCCCGACAGGAAGGCGCGGGCGCTGTGATGCTCCGAGGCCGCCTGCTCGTGCGTCATGAGGTCGCGGATCGCGAGCGCGATCACGCGCGACGCCAGCAACCGGTACGGTGCCAGCACCTCCCCGCCCGCGGGCAGCGTGCGCCTATCGCCGGCGAGCCGTCCGTCCACGACGCTCCTCCGGGTGCTCCGCGTCGTAGAGCACCTGCGCGATGCTCGGCGCGCCGGTGCGCCCGTCGGCCGTGTTGACGGCCACCGCCAGCAGCACGCCGAGACCGGTCAGCAGACAGGCGACCGCCACGAAGACCAGGGGAACGAACATGGACAACTCCCGTTCCTGCGTGGTGAGCAGCGCCGCCTGGCTTTGATGAGACTGGCTGCCAGCAGGACGGCAGGAGGATCAGGAAAGCTGGTGACACAGTAGCACGTTCTTGCAGGCGGTTGGCCCGAATTCGCCCCGATTCCGGCCGATGCCCGCCCGGAACCAGGCCGGCCGCGCGCGAATCCTGGTTCCGTGCTATGCTTGGCCTTTGGATTTTGCCGCGTACTGTGCCTACCTCCGGCGTGACGGGTCATCCTGACTCGGTCCTCCTGACGTTCAGCCTGGTTACGAGACGACATCCACCGACGTCGATTCCGACGGTCGGGAACGTCGCGGTTGCGACAGAGGAGCGAGTCATGGGTCGGAAGCTGTATGTAGGAAACCTCCCGTACGAAGCGGGCGAAGCCGAGCTGCAGGAGCTGTTCTCCAGGGTCGGTGGGGTCGAGTCGGTGAACGTGATGCGTGACCAGGCCACGGGCCGGGCGCGCGGTTTCGCCTTCGTCGAGATGAGCACCGACGCCGGTGCGCAGCAGGCGATCACCGAGCTGAACGAGTCGCAGCTCGGCGGTCGAACGCTGACCATCAACGAAGCGCGGCCGAAGCCGGCGCGGACCGGCGGGTTCGGCGGGGGCGGGGGCGACCATCGCCGCCGCTCCGAGCCGCGCTGGTAACAGGGACTCGAGAACGACCACGGGACCGTCCGATCCGCTCGTCCGCGGGTCGGGCGGGCTCGAGACCGGCAATCACTCACGACACGCATCTCACGAGGCCTCGATGGCAACGCTCAACGGCACGATCAAGCGACTGAACGACAAGGGATTCGGGTTCATTGCGGCGAACGACGGCAACGAGTACCTTCTTCCACAGCTCGGCGTGCACCGGCACCCGGTTCGAAGAGCTGCGGGAAGGGCAGGCGGTCACGTTCGACCGCGGCCAGGGCCCCAAGGGTCCGCGCGGCGAGAACGTCCGCGTCGCCGAATAGCCGGCGCAGACCGCGCCCGGCCGGCAACGCCGGCTCGAACCTTGCACCATTCTGGCCACCGTGGAGCTTCGTGTGGCCAGAACGCCCCCACCGGAAGCGCAGGCTGCGGCCTCGGCCGGCCTGCGCTACGTCACGGACCGCCAGCCCGGAATCCGCCGACGGCGCTCCGGGACGGGCTTCTCCTACCTCGACGCCAGCGGCCGTCCGCTTCGCGACGCCCGCGAGCTCCAGCGCATCAAATCGCTCGCGATTCCACCCGCCTGGGAGGACGTCTGGATCTGCGCCAGCGCCAACGGGCACCTCCAGGCCACCGGCCGCGATGCCAGGAAACGCAAGCAGTACCGCTATCACGCCCGCTGGCGGCAGGTGCGCGACGAGGCGAAGTACGATCGCCTGCCGAGCTTCGCTGCCGCGCTGCCCCTGGTGCGCCGCCGTGTCGCGCACGATCTGGCTGATCCCGTACTCTCGATGCACAAGGTCGTCGCGGCCGTGGTGGCGCTGCTCGAGAAGACGCTCATCCGCGTCGGGAATGAGGAATACGCTCGCGCCAACCGCTCCTTCGGCCTGACGACGCTCGAGCGCGCCCACGCGCGTATCACGGGATCGACGGTCCGGTTCAGGTTCCGGGGCAAGTCGGGGAAGTTTCACGACATCACGCTCAGCGACCCGCGGCTCGCGCGGATCGTCCGGCACTGCCAGGAGCTGCCCGGCCGCCACCTCTTCCAGTACCTCGACGACGACGGCGAGGTGGGGGACGTCGGATCGGCGGAGGTGAACGATTACCTGCGCGAGGCGACGGGCCAGGACTTCACGGCCAAGGACTTCCGCACGTGGGCGGGCACGGTGCTCGCGGCCGAGACGCTCTGCGGCATGGAACCGGCCGGGTCCGACACGGCGGCAAAGCGCCACGTGCTCGCCGCCGTCGATCAGGTCGCCGCTGCCCTGGGAAACACACGTGCCGTCTGCCGCAAGTGCTACGTGCACCCGGCGGTCCTCGAGAGCTACGAGGAAGGCGAGCTCGTGCGGGCGCTGCCGCCGCCGAATGGAAAAGGCGGGCGGCAGCCGGCGTACGCGCTGACCAGGATGGAACGCGCCGTCGCGTCGCTGCTGCAGCGGCGCGCCCGCCGGACCACCGAGCGCAAGTCCGCCTGACGGCCCCCGCCGGGAGTGAGCGCAGTCGGCTACCATTGGCGCGCCATGTCCGCGTTTCCGATCGACCCGCCCGTCGAGCCGATGCTCGCGAAGCTCACCGAGTCCGTGCCGGACGGCGACGGCTTCCTGTACGAGCCGAAGTGGGACGGCTTCCGGGCGATCGTGTTCCGTGCGGGCGGCGACCTGTTCATCCAGAGCCGCGATCTGCGGCCACTCGATCGGTACTTTCCCGAGCTGCACGAGGCCTTGCTGGCGGGACTGCCGGATCGCGCGGTGCTCGACGGCGAGATCGTGATTGCCACCTCGCACGGCCTCGACTTCGACGCGCTGCAGCTTCGCCTGCATCCGGCCGCCTCGCGTGTGGCGATGCTGGCGAAGGAGACGCCGTCGGCCTTCGTGGCGTTCGATCTGCTCGCGGCGGAGGGACGCGACCTCCGCGCGCGCCCGCAGCAGGAGCGCCGCGCCCTGCTGGAGCAGCTGCTCGCCACTGCCTCTCCGCCGATCTACCTCACGCCGATGACGCGCGACGTCGCTGTCGCGAGGGACTGGCTCGATCGGTTCGAGGGCGCGGGCCTCGACGGCGTGATCGCCAAGCCCGAGGGCGCCCCGTACCAGCCTGGCAAGCGCGCAATGCTCAAGATCAAGCACGCGCGAACGGCCGACTGCGTCGTCGGCGGTTTCCGCTGGCACAAGAACGGTCCGGGGACGCTGGTGGGCTCGCTCCTGCTCGGCCTGTACGACGAGCAGGGCCGGCTGCATCACGTCGGCGTGACGTCGTCGTTCACGACCGCGGCGCGCAAGGCGCTGGCCGAGGAGCTGGCGCCGCTCCGCACGGGCGCGCTCGACGGGCACCCCTGGCGCGAGTGGGCCGCCGGCGCCGGCGACGGCTCGACGCGGATGCCGGGCGGACAGAGCCGGTGGAGTGCCGGCAAGGACCTGTCGTGGGAGCCGCTTCGCATCGAGCGCGTCTGCGAAGTGAAGTACGACCACATGCAGGGCGCCCGGTTCCGGCACGCCGCGATCTTCGAGCGATGGCGTCCGGACAAGCAGCCGTCGGACTGCGGCTACGACCAGCTCGAGGTCACGACCCCTTTCGAGCTCGAGAAGGTCTTCGGCGCGGGGCGTCCTCGCCGCTGACGCCGGCCCAGTCGTTCACGTCGTCGTCCGGATCGGGCGCTTCGGGTGCAGGCCGGAGCGCCTCGGGCACGTGCTGCAGGTTGACCCGGATGCGCGTCCACGTGCGGAAACGCCCGCGCATGGAGTCCACCAGCACGTCGGCCGGCGCCAGGTGCGGGGCGGCGTCCGGGTGGCGCGCCTTCCAGCGCTCCAGACCGGCGAGGGCGTCGGCCTTCTCGCGCGCGCGGGCCACCTCCACGAGCGGTCGCGACGGCGTCCGCCGCGTCGACGGTGTTCGGGGCTTCGCGAGGGTCCGGGGCTTCGCGAGGGTCCGGGGCTTCGCGAGGGTCCGGGGCTTCGCGGGCGTCCGCCGCCTGGAGGGCGCGACGCGTGGCGCTTCGCCGGCTTGCTTGCGGTAGTGCGGCGGCCACGGCGCGTCGCCGAGGCCATCGGCGGCCTGGCGCGCCGAGAGCTCGAGCAGCGCGTCGAGCGATCCGGCATGCTCGTCCATGCGCGCGTGAAGGTTGCCGACGTGCGCCACGCGTGCGGGCATCGTCGCCAGCGTGAACTCGGCCGGGTCGCAGCGATCGATCTCGTCCCATTCGAGCGGCGCAGACACGCGGGCGTCGGGCGTCGGCCGCACCGAGAAGGCGCCCGCGATCGTGCGGTCCTTCGCGTTCTGGTTGTAGTCCAGGAAGACGCCTTCGCGCTCCTCCTTCCACCACTTGCTGGTCGCGCGGCCCGGGAGGCGGCGCTCGATCTCGCGGGACAGCGCGAGCGCGGCGCGGCGGACCTCGTCGAAGGTCCAGCGGCGCTCGATCCGGACGTACACGTGCATCCCGCGCGACCCCGATGTCTTCGGCCAGCCGACCAGTCCGATCTCGTCGAGGTACGCGCGCACTTCGGTGGCGACGTTCCTGATGTCGGCCCAGGTGACGCCGGGAACCGGATCGAGATCGATGCGGAGCTCGTCGGGGTGGTCGAGGTCCTCGGCGCGCACGGGATGCGGGTGCAGCTCGAGGCAGGCCAGGTTCGCCATCCAGGCGAGGGCGGCGGCGTCCCGCGGGACGACCTCTTCGGCCGTACGCCCGGACGGGAATTTCAGCGTGACGACCTCGATCCAGTCGGGCCGGGATTCCGGCGCGCGCTTCTGGAAGAAGAAGTCGGCGCCGATGCCGTTCGGGTAGCGGACGAGGACGTTCGGGCGTCCACCGGATCCGAGCAGCGCGCCGTCGGCGACGGCGAGATAGTAGCGCACCAGATCGAGCTTGGTGTGCCCCGCCTGCGGAAACAGCACCTTGTCCGGATTCGAGATGACGACGTCCCGCCCGGCTGCGGTGATCGTCTCGGAGCGTCCGCGCGCCGACATGTGCCGACTATAACGTGGCGGGGATTGCGGTCCGTCGGATTGGCTTGAAAACAAGTCGCACTACACTTAAGCTGGTGGAACGGTCGGATCGGATCCGGCCGTGCTGTTGACCCATCACCCAGCCCTCCCAGGCGCCCGTAGCTCAGCTGGATAGAGCGTTGGCCTCCGGAGCCAAAGGCCGCAGGTTCGAATCCTGCCGGGCGCGCCACCTCTGGAAATGTGTCCCGATCCAATTTGCGGCCCCGGCGCGAAATGCGTCCCGATCCATCCGGACGCGCCGCCCCACCGCACTCCCGGCCCTGGACATCGAGGTCGGCGTGGCCAACGAGCACCATCCTCTCGACGCTGGCCTCGGGCAAATCGCAGAACCTTCTATCCTCAGCTGCCCGGAATGCCGCGGCGTGCTGCCGCGCTGAGGGACGTCATCGAGCACTCGATGTGGAACACGGTCCGCGCGCTGGAAGAGGAGGCGCTGCTCGGGAATCGGCGGGCACAGCCGGCTCCCGATAGCCGAGACCGGAGCTGCCGGAACTCCATATACTACGAATGCTTCTGCGTTCACCGTTCCTGGAAATGACGGAGATGCAAGACTTTCTCATTGCCGGCATCGGCGCCTCCGCCGGTGGCATCCGGGCGCTCAAGACGTTCTTCGAGCACGTGCCCGCGGACAGCGGCATTGCTTACGTGGTCATCCTCCACCTGTCGCCGGACCACGACAGCCAGCTGGCCGAGGTGCTGCAGACCTCGGCGGCCATTCCGGTGGAACAGGTGCGCGAGCGCACAAAGGTCGAGCCGAACCACATCTATGTGATTCCTCCCCACGAGATGCTGGCGCTCTCCGACGGCGACCTGACGCTCTCGCCGAGCATCACCCTCGAGCAGCGCCGGGCGCCGGTGGACATCTTCTTCCGCACGCTGGCCGACACCCGGGGGACGAAGGCGGCGTGCGTCCTGCTCTCGGGAACCGGCGCCAACGGGTCGATGGGCCTCAAGCGGGTCAAGGAGCAGGGCGGGATCTGCCTGGTCCAGGATCCTCGCGAGGCCGAGTACGGCGACATGCCGCGCAACGCGATCGCCACCGGCCTGGTCGATCACGTGCTCCCGGTCGACCGGATCCCGCGCAAGCTCGTCGCCTACAGCAAGAGCATGGAGAGCGTCCGCCTCCCCGACGAGCAGGCGGAGCCGCCGGTGTCCGACGGGCGGGCACTGCGAGAGGTCTTCACCCTGCTCCGCTCCCGCACGGGCCACGACTTCTCGAACTACAAGCGGGCAACGGTGCTGCGGCGACTGGCCCGCCGGATGAGCCTGCAGGAAACCCCGGACCTGCCCGCCTACAGCCGCTTCCTCAGCGATCACCCGGAGGAGGCGCAGTCGCTCGTCAGAGATCTGCTGATCAGCGTCACCAACTTCTTTCGCGACGCCTCGGCCTTCGAGGCGCTCGAGCGCACCGTCATCCCCAGGCTCTTCGCCGGCAAGACCGAGGACGATCACGTCAGGGTCTGGGTCCCGGGCTGCGCCACGGGCGAGGAAGCTTACTCGATCGCGATGCTGCTGGCCGAGTATTCGGCGACCACGGCCGCACTGCCCGTCGTGCAGCTGTTCGCCACCGACATCGACGAGGCGGCGATCGCCCACGCGCGTGACGGCCATTACACGATCAACGACGCCGCCGACGTGTCGGCGGAGCGGCTGAAGCGCTTCTTCCTGAGAGAGGCCGAGGGCTATCGCATCAGGAAAGAGCTCCGCGAGATGATTCTCTTCGCGCAGCACAACGTGATCCGCGATCCGCCGTTCTCGCACCTGGATCTGGTGTCGTCTCGCAACCTGCTGATCTACCTGAACCGGTCGGCACAGCGGCGCGTCCTGGAGGTGTTCCACTTCGCGCTCAACGCCAACGGGTACCTGTTCCTGGGGTCATCGGAATCGGTCGAGGGCTCGAACGAGCTCTTTGTCGCCCTGGACAAGGATCACTTCCTCTTCCAGAGCCGGGGGGTTTCGCCGCGCGCCGGCATCCCGGTGCCCGACCTCTCGTGGCGCGGCGTGGTGGACCTGTCGCTGGCCGACGAACGGCACCAGACCGAGCGCCTCCGCGAGCGGATTTCCGCCGGGGAGCTGCATCTGCGGCTGCTCGAGCAGTACGCGCCGCCGTCGATCGTGGTGAACGAGGATCACGAGATCGTGCACATGTCGGAGCGCGCCGGCCAGTACCTGCAGCACTCCGGCGGCGAGCCCAGTCACAACCTGGTGCGGGCCGTCCGGCCCGAGCTCCGCATCGAGCTCCGCACGGCGCTCTACCAGGCCGCGCAGCGCTACGTCAGCGTCGAGAGCGCGCCGACGCCCGTGCGGATCGAGGACCGCCCGGTCACGATCAGCGTGATCGTCAGGCCGGTCCTCAAACACGACGACCCGGGACGGGGCTTCTTCCTGGTCGTCTTCCAGGAGACCACGGGCGCGGTCGCGACGTCCGAGCCGGCACCGGCGCCCCTCGACGGCGGCGACCTGGTGCGGCAGCTCGAAGAAGAGATCTCGCGGCTCAAGACGCAGCTGCGATTGACGATCGAGCGCGACGAGACGCAGGCCGAGGAACTGAAGGCCTCGAACGAGGAACTTCAGGCCATGAACGAGGAGCTGCGCTCCTCGACCGAGGAGCTCGAGACCAGCAAGGAGGAGCTGCAGTCGCTGAACGAGGAGCTCCGGACCGTGAACCAGGAGCTCAAGATCAAGGTCGACGAGCAGACCCAGGCGAACAACGACATCCAGAACCTGATCAACTCGACCGAGATCGGCACGATCTTCCTGGATCGCGCCTCCTGTATCAAGATGTTCACGCCGCGAGCCCGCGACCTGTTCAACCTCATTCCCGCCGACCGCGGACGGCCGCTCTCCGACATCAGCAGCTCGCTGGCCGACGCGGACCTGCACGCCGACGTCGAGCGGGTGCTGGAGCGGCTCGAGCGCGTCGAGCGCGAGGTGCGGACCCGCGACCAGCGGTGGCATCTCATGCGCCTGCTCCCCTATCGGACGGCAGACGATCGCATCGACGGCGTCGTCGTGACGTTCCTGGACATCACCGGACGCAAGGCGATGGAGGAAGCGCTCCGGTCCGGCGAGGAGCGCCTCCGCCTGGTGGTCGAAAGCGTCACCGACGACGCGTTCGTCACGATGGACCATGAGGGGCGCATCGAGAGCTGGAACGGCGGGGCGGAGCGCATGTTCGGGCTGACGGCGGCCGAGGCGATTGGCCAGCCCGCTGACGTCATGTACACCCCCGAGGACCGGGCCCTCGGCCTCCCGGCCCGGCAGCTCCTGAAGGCGCAGCACGAGGGACGGGCCCACGAAGAGAGCTGGCACGTCACCCGGTCGGGAGACCGGCTGTTCGAGAGCGGGGTCCTGTCGCCCGTCCGGGACGCCGACGGTGCGCTCGTGGGCTTCGTGCTGATCGCGCGGGACCTCACGAGCCGCAAACGCTCGGAGGAGGAACTCGAGCAGTCGCGCGCCGAGCTGGAGCGGCGGGTGCTCGAGCGCACGAACGCCCTCGCCTACTCGAACTCGGCACTGGAACGCGAGCTCGAGGAGCGCCGTCGCGCCGAGGACCGCGTGCGCGGCCTCATGGGCCGGCTCATCAGCATCCAGGAAGACGAGCGTCGGAGCATCGCGCGCGACCTGCACGACCACCTCGGCCAGCAGCTCGCGGGAATCGCGCTGAAAGTCGAGGCCCTCGGCCAGACCTCGCACGGCGCGGGCCGTCACGAGGCCGTGGACGCCGTGCGACAGGCGCTCCAGCGGCTGGACCGCGACCTGGACTTCACCATCTGGCAACTCCGTCCGGTGCTCCCCGGCGGCCGGACGCTCGTGGAAGTGCTCGCCGAGCTCGTGAGCGAATGGTCCAGCGAATTCGGCGTGCAGAGCGAGTTCCACACCCGGGGCATGGACGCCGTGGCGCTGTCGGCGGAGGCCGCGACGAATCTGTATCGCATCACGCAAGAGGCGCTGAACAACGTCTTCAAGCACGCCCGCGCCAGCCAGGTATCGGTGCTGCTCGAACGGCGCGACAATGGGGCCACGCTCATCATCGAAGACAACGGTGTGGGATTCGCCCCGCAGGCAGCGAGAACGGCCGGCCCGGAGCAGAGTCTGGGGCTGATGGGCATGGAAGAACGCGCGGAATTCATGGGCGGCCGGCTCGACGTCGAGTCGGCTCCCGGCAAGGGGACGACGGTGTTCCTGAAGTTTCCGTTGAGCTGATTCGAGATGACCGCCTCACCTCTCCTGCGCGGCCGCGAGGCCTTCGACGGGCACCGCTGGGGCGACGCCTTTACGCTGCTCACCGAGGCAGACGGTACGGGCAGCCTCCAGCCGGCCGACCTGGAGCGGCTGGCCGCGGCCGCATTCCTGACTGGACGCGATCTCGAGAGCGTCGATCTGCTGACGCGCGCCCACCAGGCGCTGCTGGCTGGCGGTGACGTCATCGGCGCGGCACGCACGAGCTTCTGGCTGTTCTTCGCGTTGCACTCGCGCGGCGATCGCGCGGCGGGCAGCGGGTGGGCCGCCCGCGGGCAGCGCCTCCTGGACGAGGCGGCCGCCGACTGCGTGGAACGGGGCTACCTGCTCCTGCCACCCGGCCTGGCCCGCGTCGGCAGCGGAGACTTCGCCGCCGCGCACGAGATCTTCACGCATGCCGCCCGGATCGGCGAGCGCTTCGGCGACGCGAGCCTGACCGCGCTGGCACAGCAGGGCGCCGGCCGCACGCTGCTCGCGCTCGGCGACCGCGCGGGGGGATTGAGCCTGCTGGACCAGGCCATGGTCGCCGTCACGGCCGGCGAGCTCGCCCCGGCAGTCACGGGCACGGTCTACTGCAGCGTGCTCGAGGCCTGCTTCGACGTCTTCGACCTCGCGCGCGCCCAGGAGTGGACGGGCGCGTTCGGCCGCTGGTGCGCCATGCAGCCAGAGATGGCGCCCTACCGCGGCCAGTGCCTCGTGCGCCGGACGGAGATCTTCGTGCTCCGCGGCCGGTGGGCCGAAGCCCTCGAGGAAGCCCACCAGGCGTGCGAACGGCTCGTGCGGTCACCCGCCGATCGGGGCGCGCTCGCCGCGGCTCAGTACCAGATTGCCGAGATTCACCGGCTGCGCGGGGAACTGGACGCGGCGGACCACTGGTACCGACAGGCGTCGGGGTCGGGCAGCGCGGCGCAGCCGGGTCTCTCGCTCCTCCGGCTGGCCCAGGGCCGGTCCGATGCGGCGTGCGCCGCCATCAAGCGCGCGCTGGATGAAATCCACGATCCACGCGTCCGCTCGCGCATGCTGGGCCCTGCCATCGAGATCCTGATTTCCAGGGGCGACATGGCCGCGGCCGACGGCGCGCTCGAGGAGCTCGAGGCGATGGCGAGCGCGCTCGACGCCCCGTTCCTCAAGGCGTCCGCACGCTACGCGCACGGCCGCATCCTCCTGGGATGCGACGACGCCAGGGGCGCGCTCGAGGCGGCCCGCGAGGCGTGCGCCCTCTGGCGGGAGATGGACGCGCCCTATCATGCCGCCCGCGCCATCGTCCTCATCGCCAGCGCCTGCCGTGAGCTCGGCGACATCGACGGATCATTGCTCGAGCTGGAGGCTGCCAGGGCCACCTTCGAGCGGATCGGCGCTACGCGCGAGCTGGAGAACCTCGGCCGGGTTGCCCCACCATCGCCGCCTCCGGCCGCCTGCCCGCTCACCGAACGGGAGCTGCAGGTGCTGCGGCTCGTGGCCAGCGGGCGCACGAACGGTGACATCGCCGATCAGCTCGACATCAGCCCGAAGACCGTCGCGCGGCACCTCGCCAATATCTTCACGAAACTCGGCGTGAGCAACCGTTCGGCGGCCACCGCGTACGCGTTCCAGCACAACCTGATGTAACCGGGGGGCAGCCCTGCACAGAAATACCCATGCCGCCGGCGCCGGTGCATGCGTCGTTCGATCGATGCGCAGCGTCCCCATCGAGCGGTAGTCTGGCCCGGGCTGGGGTTTTCCGGAGGACGGTAGATGACATCGACTGAGCGATTCGACGTGATCGTGATCGGCGCCGGGCAGGCGGGGTTGTCGGTCGGGCACTTCCTGGCCGGGCTCGGCCGGCGGTTCGTCATCCTGGACGCCGGCATGCGTGTGGGCGACGCGTGGCGGCATCGCTGGGACTCGCTGCGCCTGTTCACGCCCGCGCGGTACGACGGCCTGGCAGGCATGCCGTTCCCCGCGCCGCCGACGTCGTTCCCGACGAAGGACGCGATGGCGGACTACCTCGAGGCGTATGCCCAACACTTCCGCCTGCCCGTGCGCTGCGGCACCCGCGTGGACCGGCTGGGCCGCGAGGGCCGGCAGTACGTCGCCACGGCTGGCGCCCGCCGCTACGAAGCGCCGCACGTGGTGGTGGCGATGGCCAACTACCAGGAGCCGCGCGTGCCGGAATTCGCGGCGCGGCTGGATCCGGGCATCGTCCAGTTCCATTCCCTCGAGTATCGCAACCCGTCGCAGCTCCAGGCCGGCGACGTGCTGCTCGCCGGCGCGGGCAACTCGGGGTCGGAACTCGCGATGGAGCTGGCGCGCACGCATCGCGTGTGGATGGCGGGCCGCGACACGGGCCACATCCCCTTCCGCATTGAAGGCTTCATGGGGCGGCACCTGCTCGTCCGGCTCGTGCTGCGGGGACTGTTCCACCGTGTGCTCTCGATGGGGACGCCGATCGGCCGGCGGATCAGGCCGAAGGTCATCAAGGGCGGCGGGCCGCTGATCCGGGTGAAGCCGGGTGATCTCGCCGCGGCCGGGGTCCAGCGCGTGCCCAAAGTCACCGGCGTCCGTGACGGCCGCCCCGTGCTCGAGGACGGCCGAGCGCTGGAGATCGCCAACGTCATCTGGTGCACCGGGTTCGAGCCGGGCTTCTCGTGGATCGACCTGCCGGTGCACGACCCGCAGGCCGCACACGGCGAGCCGCGGCACCAGAGCGGCGTCGTGCCCGGCGAGCCGGGGCTCTACTTCGTGGGACTGCACTTCCTCCACGCGATGTCGTCCGGGATGATCCACGGCGTCGAGCGCGACGCCAGGCGCATCGTGGCGACGATCGACGCGCGCCTGCAGGCAGCGCCCGCGCGGACGGCGGTCGCGACGGAGGCAGGCGCGACGGTGTAGGGAAGAGGTCTGGGGATCCCGGGATCTGGGCCTCGTCGGCGCGCGACGACAGGTCGTGCACGTGATGCGCGACCGGCCCGCTGCACAAGGTGCATGCCTGCCTCGGGGTGCGCGCTGACCCGCTGCCCGGGTCTTCCGGCGCCACCGGCTGGATTTCTGCTGCGGCGGCACCCACAGCCTGTATCTGGGGCTCGGGCAGCTCGAGCAGGAGCTCATGGAGCACATTCATCTGGAGAACAACGTCCTGTTTCCGCGCGCGCTCGCCGAGTAGCGCCACTGTCCTCAGCCTGCTGCCGATTGGCCGGCGTGGTGGCGTTGGCCGCCTAATCACTTCAGCAGTTCGCGTTCATTCGCGTGACGCTGCCGTCTGGTGGCAGGTTGTACGCCGGCAGGCATCGCCCGAGGGGCGCGCGGGTCCGAACTCTTGCGTTTCACACCCGGACGATGGCATCGTCGTCGGGGAGAGCAGGGCATGGCCATGCGCAGGAGTGGGACGCGGAAGATCGGCCTGAACGAGTACCTCGCGGGCGTGGAGTCGATCCGGCCGATGGAGCTCCTGTACGGCGTCGTGCGCGAGCCGCCTGCCCCGCGCTTCGGGCACCAGTCGGTGCTGACCCACCTGGGGGCGCTGATGGACGCACACGTCAGAGAGCACCAGCTTGGCCGGGTGTCCGTCGCGCCAGTCGACGTGGTCCTCGACGTCGAGGCGGCGCTGGTGATCCAGCCCGACATCGTGTTCGTGGCCGCCAGCCGGCTCGACATCGTTCGCGACCGCGTGTTCGGCGCGCCGGATCTGGTCGTCGAGGTGCTCTCGCCGGCGACCGCCAGGCGCGATCGCACCACGAAGCTCGCCTGGTATGCGGACTACGGCGTGCGCGAGTGCTGGCTCGTGAACGTGAGGAGCCGCTCGCTCGACGTGGTGTGGCTCGAGCGGGGCGGCGGGCGGCGGATGTTCTCGGGGGCCGACGTGCCGCAGTCGGCGGTGTTCCCCGCCTGGAGGGCCACCGCCGACGAGATCTTCGCGTGAGCAGCCCGCGTTCGGCCTACCTGCCGCCTGCTGCCCGCTGCCCGCTGCCGTCGTCCTGCTTCTCCGGCAGCGAGAAGGTCCTGAGGCTGGTCAGGAACGCCATGAGCGCGTCCTGATCGGCCTTCGGGAGCGCGTTGAACCTGTCGCGCGACTCCTGCCCCTCGCTGCGGCCCGGCTGGCCCGCGGCCGGCGGCTGGTCCTCGCCGTGGAAGAGGATGGCCTCACGCAGCGAGCCCGCGCGGTTGTCGTGCAGGTAGGGACCGGTATTGCCCACGCCCCAGAGTTCCGGTGTGAGGAACAGCGCAGGCGCCACCTTCACCGCCGCGCCGTCGATCTTGAGCGGCTCGAGATCCGCACCCGTGACCTCGCTCGCGCCCGCGGGGTCTGCCAGGACGCGTCCCATGTCGTGGCGCTTGAGATCCCCATAGAGGCGGAGGATGGCTCCCCCCTTGGCCGCCGCCTCGACGCGAGGCTCCATGGCGTCGCTCAGGACGTCGAACGTGAACGGCCGCTTCGGATCGTAGTTCGGGTCCTTCTTCGCCAGCTCCTCGTCGTAGAAGTTGCCGTTGCCGCGGAGCGTCGGCTCCTCGAATCGCGTGTGCGCCAGGTGCATCTCGGGCACATGGCACGTGGCGCACCCCGCCGCATCGAACGCCGCGCGCCCTTTCCCGATCAGGGCCGTCTGGTCGCTCGTGGGACGCTGCACGAAGCCCAGGCTGCCGAGCCGGGCGAGCTCGGTCGGCGTCTCGAGCGCGGCGTTGTAGATCGTCATGGCGGTGACGTCGCCCACGGAGAGCTCGCGGGTCACGCCGTCCGCGTCGAGATCCGGCATCGTGGCGGCGGGCGGGATCTTCCACAGCACTTCTTCCGGCTGCATGCCCATCGCGCCGAACGAGGCGCCGGCCGAGAAGGTGCGGACGGTCGTCGTGTCGCCCTTCCAGCCGAACGGCCGGACGACCAGGTCCGGACCGACGCCTTCCACCTTCGATAGATCGAAGCGGACGGCACCGGTCGCCGTGGCGGTGGCGCCGATCGTCCCGAAGCTCACGCCCTTCGATACCAGCGCCTGCTCCACGGGCTTACCCGGCGTGGCCTGCGCCGCCGCGGACGCCTTGTCACGCGCCGCCTGCAGGTCGTCGGTCATCTCCTCGGAGAGCATCTGGAGCAGGCCGTTGCCGAAGAGCGAGATCACCGAGCGCACGTTCACGGCTTTCCCCTTCTCCTCCGGGTCGCGTGCCACGGCGCTGTGCGGACGTCCGGCCGACGACGGGAAGGGCGAGGCATGGCACTCGCCGCACGTGTCGGCGGTCGGGCCTTTCGGCCCGATAGGCGCGAAGCGGGCGACCTTGACGCCGCCCTTGCCCACCCGCACGCCCACGCCGTCGAGGCCGTTGAACGGCGTGTGGAACAGCTTGGCGCCATCCTCGAACAGCACGGCGAACTTGTACTTCCCCGCCGCGATGTCGGCGGACTCCAGATGGGCCTTCAGTGGAAACGCCGGCCGCTCGCCCAGCGCGATGGACGGCAGCGCTGGGGCCGCCGGCGCAGGTGGCGGCGGCACGCCGCGTCGGCAGGCCGTCGCGCCGGGCAGGGCGAGGAGGGCGGCGAGGGCGACGAGCCTGGGGAGTGCGGTACGCATGACAGCCACCTCGGTCGAAGTCACAGAACCCGGTTGTTCGCGATGACGCCCTTGTAGAACGACGCGCTCAGCTTCGGCGTGCGCGTCTGCGTGGCGTAGTCCACGTAATGCAGGCCGAAGCGGTTGGTGAACCCGTCCGCCCACTCGAAGTTGTCCATCAGGCTCCAGAGGAAATACCCGTTGACCGGCACGCCGTCGGCGGTTGCGCGCTGGAGCTGGGTCAGGTAGTTCCGCAGGTACATCACCCGGTCGGTGTCGTACACCGTCCCGTCCGCCGCCGGCACGTCCGACGACGAGCAGCCGTTCTCGGTGATGTAGATCTCCTTGACGTTCCAGATCGATGCCAGGTGGTGCGGCCCCCAGTAGAGCGCCTCGGGGCCCATGAAGAGCCAGGGCGACGCCATGTGGGGGAACGATGCCGGGTGCGGCACGATCGTGAACCCGAGCGGCGAGTCGTCGGCGCGCGCGTAGACCGGCGTGTAGATGTTGATGCCCATGAAGTCGAGCGGGCTCGAGATGATCTTCAGGTCCTCGTCGGTGAACTTCGGCGCGTCCGCGCCCGCCGCCTTCAGGTAGGCCTCCGTGTACCGGCCCTCCTGGATGACGGTCATGTACTGGGCGTTGACCTCGCGCGTGGCCGTCTCCGCCGCCTTGATGTGCTCGGGCGACTCGATGACCGGCGCGCAGATGGTCATGTTCTCGGCCAGGCCGACCCGGGTGCCGGGCTTGCCCTTCGCGCGAATCGCCTGCACGGCGAGCCCGTGCCCGAGCACGGCATTGTGCCTGGTCTGGTTGAAACGGCCCGGCGGAAGCTTCACTCCCGGCGCGTGGATGCCGAGCCTGTAGCCCAGCTCGAGGAACGCGCCGAACTCGTTGATCGTGAAGACGTGCTTCACGCGGTCGGTCAGGTGCTCGGCCACGTACCCCGCGTAGTCCGCGAACGCCTTCGACGTGTCGCGCGACTCCCAGCCGCCGCCCGTGTCCTGGAGCGCCTGCGGCAGGTCCCAGTGGTAGAGCGTCGCGAACGGCTGGATGTCGTTCGCCAGCAGCTCGTCCACGAGCCGGTTGTAGAAATCGAGGCCCTTCGGGTTCGGTGCCCCTATGCCCGTCGGGAACACCCGCGGCCAGGCGATCGAGAACCGGTACACCTTCACGCCCAGCGACTTCATCAGCTGGACGTCCTTCTTGTAGAGGTGATAGTGGTCGTCCGCGACGTCGCCAGTGGCCCCCTTCGCGGTCTTCCCGGGGGTGTGCGAGAAGGTGTCCCACACGGACGGCCCCCGGCCGTCTTCCCTGACGGCGCCTTCCACCTGATACGACGCCGTCGCGGTGCCCCACAGAAACCGTTCGGGAAATGTGCGCCCCTGGGGCACGGCAGCCGCCGGTGCGGCGCTGGCCGCGGGCGCTGCGGCCTGGCTGCAGGCAGCCGATAGCCCGGAGGTACCGACGGCGGCGGCGCCGACGGCCCTGGCGAAATCACGACGACTCACCCCGTTCGGCATTGGCTCCACTCCTCGCAGCAGGCCTGCGCATGTAGCGCAGACTCAGGTCTGCCCGCGCCTGTGGGCACGCCTGAGGCCTGCGCTACATGCGCAGGCTCCGGAGTAGATATCACGAATCGGCCACAAGCCATGTGGAACTCGCCGGCCGCGGCATGCGCAACGTCAAATCGATGACGCAGAGACCGGCGTACAGGTCCAATCCGCTCATGTTCACGCCGCGACCGATTGCACTCGTCCGAAGCCCCTTCACGAGCACCGCGGACGTCCCCCGAGGGCTCGGGGCCGAGCACCGGGCCGAGGGACGCATCGAGGTGCGGCCGGAATTCGAGGCCGGGCTCGCGGACATCGAGGGCTTCTCGCATCTGTACGTGCTGTGGGTCTTTCACCAGGCCGGCGGCTACGAGCTCACAGGCCGCCCACCCACGGACGACCGCCCGCACGGGGTGTTCGCGACCCGCTCGCCCCGGCGCCCGAACCCGATTGGCCTGACCGTCGTGGAGCTGCTCGGACGCGAGGGCCGGACGCTGAAGGTGCGCGGCGTGGACATGCTCGATGGCACGCCGGTACTGGACATCAAGCCGTACCTCTCCAGCATTCCGCAGGAGACGCTCCGGCGGGGCTGGCTGGCCGAGGCGGAAGCGCGACGGGCAGGAGGATAGGAGGATAGGAGGATAGGAGGATAGGAGGATGGGAGGATGGGAGGATGGGAGGATAGGATCCCGAGTTATGGCCAACCACACCCGTGCCGGACTCGCCCTTGCCGGTGTCCTGCTCCTCCTGCCGGCCCTGACGGGGGCGCCCGCGGGCCGCTGGCCGGGCGGGCGACAGGCCGCCATCGTCCTCACTTATGACGACGCCCTGCGGTCGCAGCTGAACATCGCGGTGCCGCAGCTCGACGCTGCGGGCTTCAAGGGCACCTTCTTCCTGAGCGGCACGTTTGTCCAGGAAGACGTCGAGCGCTGGCGCGCCGTCGCGCGTTCGGGCCATGAGCTGGCCAATCACTCGGTCTTCCACCCCTGCGCGCGCGGGACCTTCGACATGCCGGAGCAGTACAACAACGAGCGGTACAGCGTGCAGACGATGCTGACCGAGATTCGCGTGATGAACACGCTGCTCCACGCGATCGACGGCGGCACGACCCGAACCTATGCCACCCCGTGCGGCCAGACCGTTGTCGGCGGCCAGGACTACATCGCGGCCCTCAAGGCCTCGGGGCTGGTGCAGTACGTGCGCGGGACCGGCCCACCCGTCGAGGGCCCGGTCGATCCGTTCAACGTGCCGGGGATGTTCTTTCCGGAGACGACGACGGGCGCCGACCTCATCGCCTTCGTGGATCGGATCCGGCGCGCCGGCGGACTCGGCGTGCTCGGCTTCCACGGCGTCGGTGGGGATTACCTCACGGTGTCAGCCGAAGCGCACCAGCAGCTGGTGAGGTACCTGCACGACCATCGAGACGTCTTCTGGGTGACCACGTTCAAGAACGCGCTGGATCACGTCACCCTCGCTGCCACGAACCCATAAACCCCTAAACCCATCCTCCCATCCTCCCATCCTCCTATCCTCCCATCCTCCTATCCTCCTATCCTCCCATCCTCCTATCCTCCCATCCTCCTATCTGGGCGGGCTCTCGGGCTCCGCGGAGCCGTCGGCACGCGGATCGGAGGCGCCGTAGTTGACGCCGGTCGAGGCGTCGCGCAGCACGGCCTGGCCGCGGCCCATGGAGGTCGAGTAGGCCTTGTGCACGGTCAGCTCGTGCCCCATCGCGCCGAGCGCGTCGCGCGCGGCGGCCGGCACGCGCGACTCGATGATGATCGTGCAGCCGACGCGCGCGCCGACGGTGAAGCGCGCCTCTTCCATGGCCTCCTGGATGTTCATGCCGTAGTCCACGACGTTGGACACGAACTGCGCATGCGCCAGCGGCTGGTTCGGCCCGCCCATGATCCCGAACCCGATGTGGCGGTCGCCCTTCTCCATGAAGGCGGGGATGATCGTGTGGAAGGGCCGCTTGCGCGGGCGGAGGACGTTCGGGCTGGACGGATCGAGCGAGAAGAGTCCCCCGCGGTTCTGGAGCACGAACCCCATGCCTGCGACCGTGATTCCCGAGCCGAACGCGGAGTAGTTGCTCTGGATCAGCGAGACGATGTTGCCGTGGCGATCGATCACCGAGAGATATGTGGTGTCCGACGTGGGCGGTGCGCCCGGCGCGACCTCGCAGTTGGCCCGTGCCGGATCGATGAGGCGTGCGCGCTGCTTCGCGTAATCCTTCGACAGCAGCCCCCTGACGGGAACGTTCGCGAACCGCGGGTCCGCGTTGTAGCGGTAGAGATCGGCGTAGGCGAGCTTCATCGCCTCGATCCGCGTGTGCAGCGCTTCGACGCTCAGCGGGCCCTCGGCCGAGGGCGGCTTCGTTTCCATGATGTTGAGCATCTCGAGCGCGGCCATGCCCTGCCCGTTCGGCGGCAGCTCGTACACGGTCCAATCGCGGTACGTCGTCGAGATCGGCTCGACCCATTCGGGCGAGAACGCCGCCAGGTCGTCGGGCTGTATCGTGCCGCCGTGCGCGGTCGAGGTCGCGACGATGGCTCGGGCGATGTCGCCTTTGTAGTAGGCCTCGGCGCCGGATGTCGCGATGAGGCGCAGGGCGTGGGCGAGGTCGGGGTTCCGGAACAGCTGCCCGACCGCGGGCGGCTGGCCATCCGGCAGGTACACGCGTTGGCTTTCCTTGTCCTCGGCGAGCCGGTCCACCGCGCCGGCCCAGAACGCATGGATGAGCTCAGGGACCGGATAGCCCGCTTCCGCGTAGTGGATCGCCGGCTGGAAGAGGGTGGCCCAGTCGAGGCGTCCGAACCGCCCGTGGAGCGCCGACCAGCCGGCCACGGCTCCCGGGACGGTCACCGCGTCGATGCCGGCGCCCGGCATCTCCGTCCGGCCCTTGGCGGCCATGTGCTGGACGGTCAGCCCCTTCGGCGCCCAGCCGCTGGCGTTGAGGCCGTAGAGCTTGCCGCTCGACGCATCCCAGTAGATCGCGAACAGGTCGCCGCCGATGCCGTTCATCATGGGCTCGGTCACACCGAGCACGGCGTTGGCCGCGATGGCGGCGTCAATGGCCGTTCCGCCGTGCTCGAGGATGTCGGCGCCCGCCCTCGACGCCTGCACGTGGCTCGTGGCCACGATGCCGTAGCGGGAGATGACCATGGAGCGCGCCGTCGCGCGATCCTGCGCCACCACAGCCGGTGCGCCCGGCACGAACAGAATCAGCAGCGGGGCCAGCGCCAGCAGCATCACGACGCGTGAGAGCCAAGGCATGGCGGCATTCTTGGCTGCCGGCCGCCGCCTGTCAAACGCGTTGGCGCCATGGACCGCCAGCCCGCCGCCCGTGGTATAACGCCCCCGCGTTCGAAGGAGGAGGTCCCCGTGTCGAACCCGCCGACCCTGCACACGCTCAAAGGCACCCTGCGCGGCGATCTGGTGGAGCGCGGCGATGCGCGCTACGACGACGCCCGCACGGTCTACAACGGCATGATCGACAAGCGGCCGCTCGCGATCGCCTACTGCCTGGACGAGGCCGATGTGGTCGCCGCCGTCCAGGCGGGCGCCGAGCACCGGGTACCGGTCGCCATCCGCTGCGGCGGCCACAACGCCGGCGGCCTCGGGGTCTGCGACGACGGCCTCGTGGTCGATCTCTCGCGTATGAACCGCATCGAGGTGGACGCGGCGACGAAGACCGTTCGCGTGGGTGGCGGCGCGCTCTGGAAGGAGGTGGATGCGGCGACGCACGCCCATGGCCTGGCGGTCCCCGCCGGTTTCGTCTCGACGACAGGGGTTGGCGGGCTCGCGCTGGGCGGCGGCATCGGCCACCTGACGCGCAGGTGCGGCCTGACCATCGACAATATCGTCGCGGCCGACATGGTGCTGGCCGACGGCGAATCGGTCACGGTGGACCGGGATCACCACTCCGACCTGTACTGGGCCATTCGCGGCGGCGGCGGCAACTTCGGCGTCGTGACGCGCTTCACCTTCCGCGCGCACGACGTCCACACCGATTACGCCGGCCCGATGCTCTGGCCAGTGGAGCGCGCGACCGAAATCCTGCAGTGGTACCGCGAGTTCCTCCCGGCGGCGCCCGACGCGCTGAACGGGTTCTTCGCGTTCCTGGTCGTCCCGCCGGGCCCGCCGTTTCCGGAAGCGCTCCACCTCAAGACGATGTGCGGCATCGTCTGGTGCTACGCCGGCCCCCCGGAGCAGGGCGAGCCGGCGCTGGCGGCGGCGCGGGCGCTCGGGCCCGCGCTGGATCTGGTCGGCCCCATCCCCCACCCGGCTCTGCAGGGCATGTTCGATCCGCTCTTCACGCCCGGCCTGCAGTGGTACTGGAAGGCGGACTTCGTGCGCGAGCTCACGGATCAGGCCGTCGCCCGTCACGTCGAGCACGGCTCGAAGCTGCCGACCATGCTCTCGACCATGCACCTGTACCCGGTCGACGGCGCGGCGGCGCGGGTGCCGGTGGACGAGACGGCCTGGGCCTATCGCGACGCGAGATGGTCGGAGGTGATCGTCGGAGTGGATCCGGATCCGGCCAACGCGCCCGTCCTGACCGCGTGGGCCCGCGAGTACTGGGAGGCGGTACACCCGTTCTCCGCCGGGGGCGCTTACGTGAACTTCATGATGGACGAGGGCGAGGACCGGGTGAAGGCCACCTACGGCCGTCACTACGCGCGCCTGGCGGACATCAAGGCCAGGGTCGATCCCGACAACCTGTTCAGGGTGAACCAGAACATCAGGCCCGCCGCGGCGGTCTGACCAGGTGCTCCCGAAGCCCCCGTTCCTCGGCGATCTGACGCTCGAGCAGGAGCTCGAGGCCTTCGCGCGGCTCAAGCCGCGGCTGGCCTCGATCTGGAGCGAGGTGTCGGCCGCGGGCGACGTCCCGGCGACATCCGTCGTCGTGCCCTCGATGACGCTCGACAACGAGGAGCTCGCGAAGGTCAGTGGCGCGAGCTACTACGAGGAACGCCTGCTCTTCCTGCTGATCCAGCTGCGGAACCCGCGCGCGCACCTCGTCTACGTCACGTCGCAGCCGGTGCACCCGCTGACGCTCGAATACTACCTGCACCTGCTGGCCGGCGTGCCCGCCAGCCACGCGCGCGCGCGGCTGACGATGCTGTGCGCGTACGACGCGTCGCCGCGCCCGCTGACGCAGAAGATCCTGGAGCGGCCGCGCCTCATCGAGCGAATCCGCCGCGCGCTGCACGATCCGGCCCGCGCCTACCTGTCGGTGTTCAACTCGACGCCCCTCGAGCGCAAGCTGGCCGTCCTGCTCGGCATCCCCCTCAACGGCCTCGACCCCTCCCTGGCGCATCTGGGATCGAAGTCGGGCGGCCGGCGCGTGTTCGTGGAGGCGGGCGTGCCGATGCCCGCGGGCGTCGAGGACGTGCGAACCCCGGAGGAAGCGGCCGATGCGCTCGCGCAGCTCAAGGCGCGCCGTCCGGGCCTGAAGCGGGCCCTCATCAAGCTGAATCACAGCTTCTCGGGCGAGGGCAACGCGCTCGTCCGCTACCCGGAGCCGGACAGCGGCGCCGCCCGCCGGGACGCGGTCGAGCGCGCCGCCATGCCGGTGCCCACCGAGACGCCCGAGCGGTATTTCGAGAAGCTCTCGCGCATGGGCGGCATCGTCGAAGAGTTCGTCGAGGCAGCCGAGAAGCGATCGCCGAGCGCGCAGTTCAGGACGAGCCCCGCCGGCGACGTGATCGACGTCTCGACCCACGACCAGATCCTCGGCGGCGAGAGCGGACAGGTGTACCTGGGCTGCAGCTTTCCCGCCGACCCGGGCTATCGGCGGCAGATTCGCGAGGCCGGGCTCCGCGTGGGGGCAGTGCTCGCGGAGCATGGCGTGGTGAGCCGGTTCGGCGTGGACTTCCTGGCCTGGCGCAACGCGCCGGACGAGCCGTGGCAGACGACGGCGCTCGAAATCAACCTCCGGGTGGTGGGGACGACGCACCCGTTCCTGGCGCTTCGGTTCCTGACCGGCGGGGAGCTCGACCCGGCCAGCGGGCAGTTCTTCGGGCTGAGCGGCCGGCCGAAGCACTACCGGGCGACCGACAACCTGACCTCGGAAATCTACCGCGGCATCCTGCCCGAGGACCTGGTGGACATCGTCTCCATGAACGGGCTCCACTACAACCACCGCACCGAGTCCGGGGTCCTCTTTCACATGATTGGCGCCGTCTCGGAGTTCGGGAAGCTCGGGCTGACCGTCATCGGCAACGACGATGCGGAGGTCGAGGCGCTGTATCAGCGGACGATCGACGTCCTGCGCGTCGAGGCGACGATCGGCCACCTCCCGTCGGGGTTCGAGTGGCCGGCGGGTCGCCCCGCCTGAGATCGCGCCTGAAATTCGATCGGGACGAATCTTACGAAATTCGAAAAATTCGTCCCGATCGAATTTTCGGTCAGTCGGCGGCGAAGGGACGCGTCGCGATCACGGGCACGGGCGGCAGCGGCGCCTCGTTCCGCGCTTCGTGCTCGCCGCGGTAATGCGTCGAGGTCACCACGCCGCTCGACGAGTCGGCATCCCAGACCTCGCTCATCGACCGGCGTAGTGCACCTTCAGGCTCGAACGAGCCATGACGAGCGCTGGCAGCCGCTCACGACTGATGGATCAGCAAGGGGGGTGCCACGGCGCGCGACCAGCGCGTGCGCGGCACGCCGGGCCGCGGCTGGCTGCGCGCGTGGCGCTTTGGATCGGGCGGGGCGGTTGTGGCGAGTTGTAGAGGTTGTTAACGGGTCCAGAGGTCGGCTCCGGCCTCAGGCGTTCTTGACCTCCGACACCAGCTTCGTGAGCGAGGCCTTGGCGTCGCCGAACAGCATGTACGTGTGGTCGCCGTAGAAGAGCGCGTTCTCGATGCCGGCAAAGCCCGGGTTCATGCTGCGCTTCATGACGATCACGCTGCGGGCGTGGTCCACGTTCAGGATCGGCATGCCGTAGATCGGACTCGACGTGTCGGTACGCGCGGCGGGGTTCACGACGTCATTGGCGCCGATGACGAGCGCGACGTCGCAGCGATCGAACTCGTCGTTGATGTCCTCCATGTCCTTCAGTTGATCGTAGGGCACGTTGGCCTCGGCCAGCAGCACGTTCATGTGGCCGGGCATCCGGCCGGCGACCGGGTGGATGGCGTACTTGACCTCGCCGCCACGCGCCTCGATCAGCGTGGCCAGCTCGCGGACCTGGTGCTGCGCCTGCGCGACGGCGAGCCCGTAGCCCGGCACGATGATGACGAATCGCGCGTAGGCGAGCTGGAGCGCCGCGTCCTCCGCGGAGATGGGCTTGACCGTCAGGCCCTCGGCGCTGGTGCTGCCGCCACCGGACCCGCCGCCGAAGGCCCCGAACAGCACGTTGGTGAGGGATCGGTTCATCGCCTTGCACATGATCTGGCTCAGGATGATGCCTGAGGTCCCGACCAGCGCACCCGACACGATCAGCACCGAGTTGTGGATGACGAAGCCGGTCATCGCGGCCGCGATGCCGGAGTAGGAGTTCAGCAGCGAGATCACGACGGGCATGTCGGCGCCGCCGATCGGGATGACCAGCAGCACGCCGAGCAGCAGCGACAGCGCGTTGACGGCGTAGAACGGCCACAGCGCCGGCTCGGGGGTGATGACCTGGTAGATGCCGAGCCCGACGATCACCAGGAAAATCAGCGCGTTCAGAGGCTGCTGTGCCGGGTAGGTAATGGGCCGCCCCGTCATCAGCTCCTGCAGCTTCGCGAACGCCACCAGGCTGCCGGTCAGCGTCACCGCTCCGACGAGGATGCTGAGCTGAATCGCCACGCCGGCATCCCCGGGCACCGTCAGCCCCAGCAGGTCCGCGCGGAGGAACTCGGCGCCGCCCACGAGCAGGGACGCGCCGCCGCCGAACCCGTTCAGCAGCGCGACCATCTGCGGCATGGCGGTCATCTTGACCGCGCGCGCCATCCACCAGCCGAGCGCGCTGCCCACGATCATCCCGGCAATGATGGTCTGATACGACAGGATCTCCCGGTCGACCAGCGTGACCACGATCGCAATCAGCATCCCGACGCCGGACAGGAGGTTGCCCTGCCTCGCGGACGTCGGGCTGTTCAACCACTTCAGGCCGATGATGAACAGCACGGCCGCGACGAGATACAGCAGCTGCTGCACGATCGGGCTGCTCACTTGTGCCCCTCCTTGAACATGCCCAGCATCCGGTCCGTGACGGCGTAGCCGCCGACGACGTTGATCATGGCGAAGACGATGGCGAGAAAGCCGAAGACGGCCGAGATCCAGCCGTATCCGGCGCCGGCCACGATGAGGGCGCCGACAATGGTGATGCCGCTGATCGCGTTCGCGCCCGACATCAGCGGCGTGTGGAGAAGCGGAGGCACGCGCGAGATCACCTGATATCCGACGAAACTTGCGAGCACGAACACGTACAACTCGGTGAGGGCCGCAGAGGACATCGTCACACTCCCGCCGCTAGTCTATTCACGCCGGGGCTGTGGCACAATGCGTGCCATGACTCGTCGGGTGCGCCTCGCGATTTCCGGCCTGTGCCTGCTCCTCGCCCTGCCCGCGGCCGCGGCGAGGCCGCGGGAGGTGCCCGATTCCACCCGGTGGGAGTCGGAAATTCGCGCGTTCGAGGATGCCGACCTCGCCAACCCGCTTCCCCACGGCGGCATCATCTTCACCGGGAGCTCGAGCATCCGGCTGTGGACGACGCTCGGGCAGGACTTCCCCGGACTGCCGGTGGCGAACCGCGGGTTCGGCGGGTCGATGATTCCGGAGGTAACCGCGGTGCTGGAGCGGATCGTCACCCCGCACCGGCCGGCGCTGGTGGTGCTCTACTGCGGCACCAACGACATCGACGCCGGCCGCAGCGCCGACCAGGTCGCGAGCGACTTCAAGGCATTCGTGAAGGCGCTGCACGATGCGCTGCCGCTGACGCGCATCGCGTTCATCTCGATTGCGCCGAACCCGGCACGCTGGCCGCAGGTCGCGGTGCAGCGGGCCGCCAACCGCGCGATCGCCGAGTACATCGCGACGGACGCCCGCCTCGCCTACATCGACGTCTTCTCGCAGATGCTGGGGCCGGACGGCCTGCCGAAGCCCGACATCTACCGCGAGGACCAGCTGCACATGAACGCCCGAGGCTACGCGCTCTGGGTGCCCATCGTCCGGCCCTACCTCGCGCTGCGCCGGCCCTGACACTCCACTGACCCGGAGCGCTTTGAGCCGGGTTGCCGCGGTCAGATCTGCCCGCGCGCCCGTTGGCAGGCCTGAAGGCCTGCGCTACACCAGGGCGCGCAACGCATGTAGCGCAGACCTCCAGGTCTGCCGGCACTACACAAGGGCGCGCGACGCATGTAGCGCAGACCTTCAGGTCTGCCGGCACGCTCGAGTGCGCTCCGACACTAGTGCTTCCCCGCGCCCGGGTTGTCCACCGGGTAGTCCGCGTGCGCGGACCAGTCCTCGAACGAGCCGTCGTAGAGGCGCACGGGATGGCCCAGCAGCCGGGCGGCGAAGATGGCCGCCGTCGCCTGCTGCCCGATGTGGCAGTACGCCACCACCGTGTCGCCCGGCTTCACGCCGGCCCTGGAGAACCGCGCGGCCAGCTCCTCCTGCGACCGCACCATCATCGCGTCGTCCGTAACGCTGCTGAATGGCACGCTGTGCGCGCCGGCAATGTGGCCCGCGCGGTGCGGATGGTCGTCGCGGCCGCCGGCCCGGGTGCCGTCGTAGAACTCCGGATCCCGCGCGTCCACGATGGCGATGCCTGACGTCGCCAGGTGGGCGCGCACCCAGGCGGCGTCCACGACGAGCGGTCGGGGCCGCAGGGGCGCCAGCGTGCCCGTCTTGGGCGGCGGCACGTCGGCCGTCACCGCGCGGCCGTCGCGAGTCCACGCCTCCTGGCCCCCGTCGAGCAGCGAGACGCGATCGCCGAGTCCGGCGTACTCGAGCGTGAAGATCACGCGCGTCGTCGGCGACAGCCAGTCCTTGCCGTAATACACGACCACGCGCGAGCCGTCGGAGACGCCGAGCGCGGCGAGCTGGTCGCGGAGCTCGGCCGGCGGCAGCATCTCCAGGTGGAGCCCCTGGTCGTCCTGCGCCGAGGTGGAGAGGTCCCTGAGCGACACGAAGCGGGCGCCCGGAATGTGCGCCTGATTGTACCCGGCGCGGTCGCCGACGTGCAGGAGGACGAGGTCCGGATCGTGCACGTGAGCGGCAAGCCAGGTCGTCGTGACCACCAGCGAGTCCCTGGGCGAGGCGCCCCTGGCCTGTGGCGCCGCCACGCTGCAGGCGGCCAGCGTGAGAGCGGTGAGCATCCGGATGCGCATGGCCCCTCCTCGTCTCCCCGGGATCCTACACCCCGGAGAGGCGCTATAATCCAGCGCCTTGCGGGCAGGGCTCGAGCGCCGCCCGGCACGGGCAGGAGGACACACATGCGCGCAGTGGGAGCGTTCGTCACGATTCTCGTCATGGGCTCGGTCGGTCTGGCCGCGGCGCCGCCGGCCGCCAACCCCGTCAGCGATGCGATTCGGCAGTCCTGGACGGGCGCCAGGACCAACGTGAAGGAATCGGCGGATGATATGGCGGAGGACGGCTACGCCTTCCGCCCGGTGGACTCGGTGCGGACATTCGGCCAGATCATCGCCCACGTCGCCGGGGCCAACTACGTCTTCTGCTCCGCGGCCAAGGGCGAGAAGCCGCCGCACGCCGAGGACGAGTTCGAGAAGTCGGCGACGACGAAGGCCGCCATCGTGAAGGCGCTGGACGATTCGCTCGCCTACTGCGACGCCGTCTTCAACGGCCTGACCGACGCGAGCGCGGCCCAGATGGTCACGATGCCCTTCGGCATGGGCGAGCACGCGCGCGCCTTCGCGCTGATTGCCAACACCGGCCATCTCAACGAGCACTACGGGAACCTGGTCACCTACTTCCGCATCAAGGGCATCGTCCCGCCGTCCTCACGGCGCTGACGGCGCGCGGGATCGGGTCGCGGGCCCGCCGGTCGTCGTCAGCTCGAAGGGCGACGCCGGCAGCCCCGCGGCGTTGGCCACCGTTCCCTGGGCGTCGTCGTCCCAGGCGTAGCGGACGGCACGTGGTGCGCTGACGAGCGGAGACGAGACGAGGACCGTCTCGCCGTCGACGGTGGCGTCCGCCCGCACGAAGCGGCGATCGGCGCCGGCGATCTGGAACCCGTCGAGCCGGCCGACGGTCGCCACGAGACCGCCGCGCAGGTGGTCGAAGGAGACGCGAACCGCCGCGCCGGCCACGACCGCCGTCCGGGCCAGCGGACCGCTCCATTCGGCGGGCAAGCGGGATCTGGTCTCCGCCGTCGATCCCGACGTGCGGATCGCCGCGGAAGCCGCACCGCGGCTCATGGCAGGCTGCCCGCACGGCAATCACGTTGCGGCCCGCGCGGAGCAGGCGCCCGGGAATGGCGTAGGCGCGCGGTCGAGCCGCACGATCCAGCGGCCCGACGCGTCCCCAACGGCGCGCTTCTCCTGGCCGGCGAACGTGACCTCGACGCCGGTGCCCGCCGTCGCCCAGCCCCAGACCGGGACGGGCACGCCTCGCTGCAGGACGACATGGTCCGCGAAGATCGAATGGAGCAACGGCAGGGCGGGACCCGCAGCTGTCAGGCCACACACGCTGAGGACGAGCAGCAGGATCACGGGGACGGGCGAACGACGCATGGGTGGTCGGGCTCCCCACGAAGTGTATGATGCGCACCCACAAACCCATAAACCCATCCGACCCATGGACTCATCCATGCCCCAGCCCGCTCTCGTTCTTGTCCTCGCGACACTGCTGTCCGCCGCCGGCGCTGCGGCCCAGACGCCGCCACCGAAGGAGCCGGCGGCGCCAGCCGCGCCCGAGAAGACGGCCCCATCAGGCGAGAAGCCGGAGCCGCCGGCCATTCCCGCGTCGGTGACGCACGGCCGCGTCACGATTGGCGGCGCCGCGGTGCCGTACACGGCCACGGCGGCCACCATCGACCTTCTGAACGACAAACGCGACCTGACGGGCCGCATGTTCTACGTGTCCTACACGCGGGAGGGCGTCAGCGACCCGACCACCCGACCGGTGACGTTCGTCTTCAACGGCGGCCCCGGATCGTCCACGCTCTGGCTGCACATGGGCTCGTTCGGCCCGAAGCGGGTCAACACCTCGGATGCGCAACCCACGCCGCCGCCTCCCTACGCGATCGTGGACAACGAGGACTGCCTGCTCGACAGGACCGACCTGGTGTTCGTGGACGCCATGGGCACCGGCTTCTCGCGCATTGCCGGCAAGGGCGAGGCGAAGGACTTCTACGGCAGCGATCAGGACGTCGCCGCGTTCGCGCAGTTCATCTCGCGCTACGTCAGCACCACGCACCGGTGGAACTCCCCGAAGTTCCTGCTGGGCGAGTCCTATGGCACGACACGCGCGGCCATGCTCCTCGCGACGCTCGGCGGCCAGGGCATGGCATTCAACGGCGCCGTCCTGATCTCGTCGTACCTGAACGCGTACGACGACTTCAACGGACCACCGTTCGCGAGCGACCTGGCGTACGAGCTGTACCTGCCGACGATGGCCGCCGCGGCGTGGTACCACGACCGGCTGTCGCCGAAGCCGCCCGATTTGCCGGCGTTCCTGAAGGACGTCCGCGCCTACGCCCTCGGCGACTACGCCCGGGCGCTGTCGCAGGGCACCCACCTGTCCGCCCCCGACCGGGATGCCGTCGTGGCCAGGCTCCACGGGTTGACCGGCATGCCCGAGGATCTCGATTCGCAACGCCGACCTCCGCATCGCGCCCGACCGGTTCGAGAAGGAGCTCCTCCGCGGGGCGCGGCGGACGATCGGCCGGCTCGATGCGCGCTTCACCGGCATCGATCACGACGCGGCCGGCGAGTCGCCCGAGTTCGACGCCTCCGATGCGGCCTTTGCGGCCGCGTTCACCGCCGCGTTCAACAGCTACGTGCGGGGCGACCTGAAGGTGGAGACCGACGAGCTCTACAAGCCCACGAACTACGGCGAGGTCAGCCGCGACTGGGACGATCGCCATCGCGTGGCGGGAGAGCGCTGGCCGATGCCGGACGCTGCCGAGGACCTGCGCGAGGCGATGTCGCGCAACCCCCATCTCGCCGTGTTCTCGGCCAACGGCTACTTCGACTTCGCCACGCCGTTCTTCGAGACGGAGTACACGGTCGCGCACATGGGCCTCGAGCCCGCGCTCGAGAAGAACATCACCTGGGGCTACTATCCCTCGGGCCACATGATCTACCTGAACCCGGCGTCGCGGCGGCAGCTGCGCGAAGACCTCGGCCGCTTCTACGACGTGGTGAGCAAGCCGTGAGCCGGACCCCGCGCCCGGCTCCGGCTGTCCGCTACTGCGCGGCGAGACCGTTGGTGCCCGGCGGGACGCCGTTGGCGGGAATGCCTGACAGGGGCGTCAGCGTGCCGTTCTGGTGCACGCGGTAGGCGCTGATCGAGTGATCGCCGCCGTTGAGCACGTACAGGAACCGCCCGTCGCCGCTGAAGGTCGCGTCGATGGGCGTCATGCCCGATGGCGCGGCGACCCCGCTCCCCCCGACGAGCGTCAGCCGGCCGGCCGCGTCGATGGTCAGCGCGCTCACGGTGTTGGATCCCGTGTTGGTGATGAAGGCGAGCCGCCCGCCCTTGGACACCACCAGCCAGCACGCGGCCGACTGGCCCGTGGCGAGCGCCGGCGTGATGGACGCCAGCTCCGGCGTGCCGCCCGCGTTCGTCATGTACGAGCTCACGGTGGCCTGGCCGGCCGCACCGCCGGCCGCCTCGCTGACGAGCAACTGCCCGCGCGTGCCGAAATCGAACCCGAACGGCGTCTGGCCGCTCGAGGGATAGCTGGTCGGGTCTCCCGGCAGGCCGTCGAAGCCCACCTCGTACACCGTCAGCAGGCTGGTCATCTTCTCGCTGACCACGAGCAGGCGCCCGTCGGGCGAGAACTTGATCTCGGCTGGACCCACCCCGGAGCCGCTCAGCGACCTGGTCGATCCCGGCAGCGGCACCAGTGTGCCGTTGGCCCGCTGCGCGAAGCCCGAGATGTCCTCGGTGCCGCCGTTCAGCACGTACACGAGCCGGCCGCTGGCGCTCACGCTGATCGGGGTCATCCCGCCGGTGGACTTCCGGTCCACCAGCCGCAGACCGCCCGGCTCGACGGCGAACACCGACAGATCGTGGCTGCCGGGATTCACCACGAACAACCAGCGGTCGTTATCGCTCAGCGCAACCGCCCCCTGGTTGCCCAGACCAGCTCCCGAGCCGAGACCGCCCGTGGGAACGTTCGCCGACCACGCCAGCGCACCGCGCGGGTCCCGGGCGAACACGATCACCTCGTTGCCGGCCGCGGCGTTGGACATGGTGTACACGGCGCCCACCGGCTGAGCGGACGAGACGCGGGGCACGAGCGCAAGCGCGGCGGTGGCAAGAAACGCGACTGACATTCGTCGAAGCACGCGGGTATCCCTCCTCCTGAGGCGGCGATGGCTCATCGCCTCCCGGAAGGCATCAACACGCGGTCGGTGGCGGAAGTTCCCGGACGGAAAAAAAGAGCGGGGCGGGGTTCAGATCGCCGAAGCTTTCGCAAACGCCAGCCGGACCACGTCGTCGGGAGAGAGGTCGCCGACGAAGGCGCAGATGACCTTGTGCTCGGGCCAGAACACGACGGTGTCGGCACCCTGGTGGTACACGAGGAACGTGCGCCCGTTGTTCGTGCGGCGCTCCGCCCCGGCCGGCAGCTCCTCCATGGTGCCGAGGAACATGTGGCAGACCACGCGGCGGCCGTCAGCGGTCCGGTAGGCGAACACCGCGCTCTGGCGATCGCCGAGCGGCTCGATGCGGCCGCCGACCAGTTGGTACCCCATCGGGCCGAGATCGTAGACAGTGACGCCGAACGGCAGGCGCTCGTTGAAGTAGCGCGCCAGATCCGCGGCGTTCGTGGTCGCATACGCCGGCTCGGTGTTGGCGGCCCGCCAGGCGCGGCCGGACGCCATGACCCGGGTCACGAGCGTGGAATGCGGGCGGTGCGCGACCCAGACGGCGAGCAGCACAATCGCGGCGGCGGCGAGGGTGGTCCAGACGAGCGTCCGGCGTCCCGGCTTCGTCCGGACGGGGGCAGGCCGGGGAGCCTCCTGGCGGGGTTCCGCCGCCAGCAGCGCCGACGCCTCCGCCAGCAGATCGGGCGGCAGGTCGCGCTCGGGGAAGCTGGCCCGCAGGAGCGTCCGGAGCGTCTCGAGCCGTGCGAGCTCGGCACGACAGGACTGGCAGGACGCCAGGTGCTGCTCGACCTCGTCGCGGCGATGCGGGTCCAGCCGGCCGTCGGCCAGCTCCTGCAGCTCGTCGCGGGGATGGCCCGTCGGGCTCGTCATACTGCGGAATCCTCGCCGTCGCTGTCGGTGCGCGGCGCAAACGTCTTCAACGCCTCGGCCAGCAGGCGGCGCGCCCGGAACAGGCGCGATCTCCAGCGTGCCCACCGGGCATTCCGCCACGGCCGCCGCCTCCTCGTAGGTCAGCTCCTCGAGATCGACCAGCACGACGGCGGCGCGGAATGCCTCCGGCAGCGCCGCCAGCGCCCGCTCGACTTCCACCGCCGTCGAGGCGTGTACGCCGGGCGGGCCCGGCTGCCGCAGCTCCTCGTGGAAGCGCGCCTCGAGGTCCTCGGTCGAGAGCAGGTCGGGGGCGCGCTGCGCCTTCCGGTAGCGATTGATGAACACCGAGTACAGGATCGTGAACAACCACGCGCGGGCGTTCGTTCCCGGCCGGAACCCGTCGTGTGTGCGCACGGCGCGAAGCAGCGTCTCCTGAACGAGATCCCTGGCATCTGCCTCCTGTCTGGCGAGCCGCAGGGCCGTGTTGTACACGGAACGGAGGTGCGGGAAAACCTCCTGCTCGAACCGGGATCGGCTGTCGTCGTCCACGGATGTCTTGGAAAGTAGGGGCGTTCGACCCGAAGATTCACGCTAACGTGGATGGGACGCGGCCACCCAGGCGAGCCCGTCGGCGGTCTTGCCGGCATCGATGAGCGCAGCGACCGTCCAGTCGCCGGTGCGAATGGCAGCCACCTTTGCGCTCTGATCGCAGGAGACGTAGGCGACGGCCCCATCGGGACGGACGAGTACTTCCTGCGGGGCGGCGGGGACATCAATCGTCCTGGCGACCGCGAAGGTCTTCAAATCCACGACGGCGACCTTGTGCGCCGGCGGGACGGCCACCACGAGCCAGCGGCCGTCCGGCGTCGCCGCCGTACCGTAGCCCAGCCCAGGCAGCGTCACCCAGTGCGCGATCGTGTCGGTCGCGGTGTCGATAACCGCCAGACGCGGCTGGGTCTGGTCGGCCGTGAACGCGTAGCGGTCGTCCACCGAGAGCGCGATGCGCTGCGTGGAAGGCGAGATCGGGATGATCTTGAGCGTCTTCCTCGCCTCGAGATCCAGCACCGACACGGTGCCGGGGCCGACGTTGGCAGTGTACCCGCGGCGCCCGTCACTGGAGATGGCCAGCATGTGCGACTCCGGCTGTCCGGTCGGGACGAATCCGACGACCTTCAGCGTGTGCGGATCGACGATGCTGACCGACTGATCCAGCTCGGTCGTGACGTACAGCAGGCCGTTCTTCGGCCCGAACATCGGACAGTGCGGTCGGACGCCGTGGCCGAAGTCCAGGGTGCCGACGATCGCCCTTGTGGCGAGGTCGATGGCCACGAGCGTCTGTCCGTCGGTGCCGGGCTTGCCGACGCCCGAGTTGCCGTAGATGGGGACGTACGCGGTCTTCCCGTCCGGCGACGCGATGACCTCGTGCCCCGTTACCCCGTGCTCGGGCACCTCGGCGATCTGGCGGCCGGCGGCCGGATCGATCAGGCCGAGCGCCTGATCGCCCTTGTTGGCGACGAGCAGCAGCCCCGGGGAGCCGTCGGCCGCATGGCCGAGGGCGTGAGTCGAGAGGACCGCCATCACCGCCGCCGAGAAGAACGCCACGAGCGCGAATCGCATGATGTCTCCACTGCCCTCCCGCGGGCGGCTGTCAACGCGCCCGTGGCCAGGTCGGCGGACGCGTCACGCCTGCCGCTATCGGGGAGGAGCATCCAGGGCCACGAGCACGGTCTTGCCCGGCAGGATGTCCACCGGCTGCGAAGACTGGACGCCGTGCTCGTCGCTGGCCATGGTGATGATATGCCGACCTTCGGGCAGGCGATAGCGCTGGCTGAGGCCGGACCCGAGCAGGCGGCCGTTCGCGTAGACACGGACCTCGAACGGCGTATCCACCTGGACCCAGCCGATGATCGCGTGCGGGGCCTCCGCGGCGGCGCCCCCAGCCGCGGGACGAGGCGCACCCGCTGCCATGACCGGATGCGGCACCCGGGCTGTGGCCTGCACCGGAGGACTCGGCGTATGGCTCGCCGGGGTGGGAGTGGCCATCGTCGAGTCCGACGCGACCGGAACGGGCACCATCGACGCGGCGCTGAGCGCGCGGGATTCGGCGGGCCGGCTCGGGCGGGGAGTCATCACCATCAAGGCGACAGCTTCGCCGAGCGCCAACAATGCCAGCGCACCGCAAGCGACCGACAAGCGCCGGACCGTCGGGCTGGCGGATGTCCAGGCGCGCAGGCCGCGGGTCCGGAGAGCCAGGGGCGCCGCGATGTCGCGCACCCTCCACGCAACCGTGTCTTCCAGGGGCGCCGCCGGCCCCGGTTCGTGGGTCGGAGGTGGCGGCAGCGACCGGGCGGACTCCCGTACCGGCGCCGGCTGCGACCACGACACCCGCGCATCGGGCAGCAGGTCATCGAGCGCGGCGCCCGCCGCCGCGGCTGAGTCGAACCCCTTCCCCTCGGCGCACCACACCCGGGCGAACCACGTGCGCAGCGCCGACGCCTGCCGGTCCTGGCCCACGTCGCCCAGTGCCTGAAACAGCTCGAAGCTGGATTCGCGTGCGACGTTACGGCCGAGCAGGACGCCGGCCCCGATCCTGGCGGCCTCGACGACGTCGTGAGACGCGGGTGTGCGGGCAGAGTCCACCCCGTCCAGCCATCGCACGGTGTCGCCGAGCACGTACTCGGTGACCGCAAGCCGGCCGCCACGCCCGAGGACCACCCGGTCAGGAGTCAGCAGACCGTGGTGCACGCCCGGCGCCGCCGCGTGAAGCGCGCCCAGCGCCGCGAGCAGCTGGCGCAGCAGCCAGATGGCCGACCCGCAATCGATCCGCGTGCCGGCGCGGCGCGCGGCGGCGAGGATGGCCGCCAGGCGCTCGCCTTCCGCAATTTCCGAGACGAGCGCAAGGCGCGGCTGGGGGTCGTCGAGCCAAGTGACCGAGCGCAGTCGCACGAACGCCGGGTGCGTAAACGCAGCCAGCGCGTTGACGCGCCCGCGCAGGGCGGCTTCGAATGCCGGGTCGGCACCGAGCTGCTGGTGGAACCGGAGGAGCTCCAGCCCCGGACCGCGATTGTCGAAGAGCAGGAGGCGATCGCCCAGGCGATCGGAGAAACTCTCGCCGTACCAGGAAACGAGGCCGGGACCACGGCCGGAAGTGGGCGCGGGCGACAGGGAAAGCGTCGGCTCGAGCGCGGACGTTGTTGTCATCGTCACGCGGCCATCGGCCTCCCGGGCGGCTCGCGTCGCCCGTCGTCGCAGGGACAGCGTCTCATCAGGCGGCACAGCCATTGTGCACGAAGCCGACGCGCAGTCAAGCGCGCGAGCACGTCTGCGCCAATCCTCTTGGGCCTGGCCGCCGATTGTCGTATCATCGCCGCCAATGGATCAGGCTCGTCCCTCCGATCAAGACCGGTCGATCGGGCTGCGCGCGTCGGATCTCCAGCTGCAGTTCGAGCACGTCACTCTCGCCCTCCAGCAGCTTCGCCAGACGCAGGACTCGCTCCACGACATGGAGCAGCGGCTCACGGACATGACCCGCGAGTGCTCGCGGATCCTCGAGCAGTGGGAGACGAACGACCAGAAGCACGCGACGGCCGTGGCCGAGCTGCACAGCCGCCTCAGCGAGTGGAACGACATCGAGCGCCGCCTGCTGAACGAGTCCACGAGCCGCATCCACCAGTTCGAGCGCAGCCTGCAGCACGAGTGGGTCGCCATCCGGCAATCGCACGAGGAGCCGATCCGCCAGCTCGATCAGCAGACGACCCGCATCACCGAGGCGTGCCTCACCGCGGTGGACCAGGCCCTGCGCGGATTCGACCGGGCCGAGTCCAGGCTGGAGGCGCTGGAGCGCCAGCTGCAGCAGCAGATGGGCGACCTCTCGCGCGAGGTGCGTGACGCGCTCACCGAGCTCCGCCTGGGCACGCCGCAGCTCGGCGCGCGCCAGCCCTGGGCGCTCGACAACGTGGTCCGGCTGCACAACGAGCTGCGAGGCGAGGGCGAGGCAGCGGCGGCACCGGCCCTGGCCGGCGCGGGAAGCTCGCCGGGCTTGAGCGTGACGCCCACCGCGGGCAGGGGGACGCTGGCGTTCGCCAGTGCGGTCCCCGCCGAGGCCACCGAGCGGGCCGTCGAGATCGAGCCGCCGGCGGACGCCGCCAGAGCGTCCGCCGAGGTCCGGGGCCCGGTGCCGGTCTGGCGCCGCACGCCGGTGATTGCCGCCGTCGTCGCCACGCTCGTGATTGGCGCGTTTGCCGTCTACCTGCAGACCGAGGTGCGCCGCGGCCTGGATGCGGCGGCCGCGCGGGCCGAAGCCGCCGAGCGCGGCGCCCAGCAGACCCGCGAACAGTCGCGCCGGGAGCTGGCGGCGGTGCAGCAGGTCGCCGATCAGCGCCTGGCCGACGCGGAGCAGGCCGCACGCTCGGCGCGGTCGCTGGCGGGGATCGTGGCGGCTCCCGATCTCTACCGGATCGAGCTCGCCAACCGCGCACGCACGCTGAGCGGGCACGTGCTGTGGAGCCGCGCGCAGGGCGTCGCGTTCCGGGCGCAGCTGCCCGCGCCGCCGGCCGGCCGAATCTACCAGCTCTGGCTGCTGTCTCCCGGCCGTGCCACTCCCGTCGGCCCGGTGCCTGTGGCCGCCGACGGCAGCGCGAGCGCGGAGTTCGGCCCGCTGCCCGACCTCCCGATCCCGGTAGTCGGCGCGATGGTAACCATCGAGGCCGAGGGCGGCGCGACTACGCCAACCCCACCGGCGCTGCTCATACAGACGGCGCCGCTGACGCGGACGGCGCCGCTGACGCGACCCGAGGCGCGGTGACCAGGGTTGCCGACGCGGTGGACGCCACGCGGGGGGCGGTCGTCGCGGCCGCAGTCGAGCAGCCACGCGACCCGGCGTCCGAGTCTCCCCGCCAGTACCTGCGGCGCCACTTGCGACAGACCGCGAAGCGCCCATCCGATCTGCGCTGGTACTTCGACCAGGCGCTCGGCGCCTTCAGCCAGGACGCCGAAGTGCGCCTGGCCGTCGAGGAGCTCGTGGACCACCTGGGCGGGCTGCTCGGGTTCGACGTCGCGCGAGACGACCCGGCGGAGCGGGCGACCTGGTCGTCGGGGCACGTCCAGCTCCTCGTCTGGGTGCTCGACATGCCGATGGCGGTGGCCAGGTTGAGCCGGCTCGCGCACGTGCGCGAGGCCGCCCTGCACTCGCCCGGCACCGCGGCCGACGATCGCGTGAGCGGCCTCGTGGTGGTGTGCGGCCCGGTGAACCACCGCCTCCTCGAGGACACCGTCGCGCTGCGGCGCGTACAGGACCAGGTGCGGCTCGTGACCGTGGACGGCCTGATGGCGCTCGGCGCCGCCGTGGAACGGGGCCTTCCGCACCAGGACGCGCGCACCCTGCTCCAGCCCGCCGGAGCGCTTGCCGATCCGCTCGTGACGCTGGTGGCGCGCGTGTCGAGCCGGTCCGACCGGGCGCCCCACGCCTAGCACGGCCTCACACGATCGTCACGCTCCGCAGCAGGCTCAGGATCGGTGAGAGCTGCTCGACATAGGCGCGTGCGCCGAACTCGATGACGGGAACGTCCTGCGCGGCCGCGCATTGGCGGGCGAACCCGCGACCGAGGCCGTACGCCCGCCCGAGCTCCGGGTGCGGGTTGTTGAGGGCGGTCTCGTACTCGAGCGTGCGGGTCTCCAGCCCCCCGGCCGACGCCCGCCACGGCGCGCCGGACCAGAGCGTGTGATAGAAGCCGCCCGCCACCCGCAACCGCAGCGGCTCGTCCTCGATCGCTGCGCCGATGCAGAAATGCATCGTGACAATCGAGAGGTAGGCGAGCTCGTCCTGCACGCGCTCGGGATCGAGGGACATCGCCGAGGCAAACGCGACGATACCGTCGGCGGGAGGTCCCGATCGCTCCCTCACCGACCGGGCGAGCTCGGCGCCGAGGGCTTCCGCGGCAATTCCGTTGAGCGCGTTCGCGGTCATCCTCCGGCGCTCAGGCCTCGACGATCGTGCGGCTCGCCGCGTCGCTCAGCAGGTACGTGCCGCGGGAGCCGCAGCCCACCACGCCAAGGTTGATCCGGTCGTTGGCCCCGCGGGCCTCGGCGCGGGCCGAGCCGACGGCCGCCGCGGCAAGACCCACACCCGTGGCCAGGAATTCCCGACGATCGAGGGTCGCGTCAGACATGATGACCAGGTTCGGATGTGCGGGGATGGGTTGGGACGGTCACACCCAGGCCCGGCCCGGTCGGCGGCGCGAGGCGCCCGTCCACCGGTGCGAACGGGCGGGTGACCACGGAGTGCGCGAGGAACTGCGGGCCGTTGAGCGCGCACGGTTGCGGCTGGCCGTACGAGGAGAAGAGCGCCAGCGCCGCGGCCAGCGAGACGTCCGGATCGGTGAGGCCGCTCGCCAGCCACTGCAGGCCCGCGTCCCTGACCAGGTCGATCTGGCGCCGCCCGGTGAGCAGGCCGCCGCAGCGCGCCGGCTTCATGGCCACGCCGTCGAGCATGCCGAGGTGGATGAACTCCACCAGGTCTTCGGCCGACACGACGCCTTCGTCCATGAGGATCGGCAGCGCCTTCTGGCGATGGAGGGCCTGATACCCCTCGATGCGGTTCGGCCTGAGCGGGGACTCGAGGACCGCCACGCCGGCGTCGGCGAGCGTCGTGGTGACCGTCTCCAGCGTCTCCTCGCTCCACTTGGGGATCGGCACGCTCTCGCCCCACCCGATCGCGCCGTCGCTGTCGGTGATCCTCACGAGGACGGCGGGGCGGCCGGTCGGCGATCCGTCGGGCCCCTCGAAGAACTTGAAGCGCCCGCGCATCGGGTAGCGGACCGGGAAGACGTCGATGCGGGCGATGCGCGTGCCGGCCGCCGGCGCGGCCCAGGCGTACGGCTCCAGGGCGGAGGCGGCCATGCCGAGTCCGAGCAGCTCGAGGGCGGCGCGGCGCGACAGGGGCATGGGGCGGATTCTAGCAGCGCGGAAGGCGCAGTGCGCCGGGTGCTGAGGTGCTGGGTGCTGGGTGCGGTGCTGCGGTGCTGGGTGCAGGGTGCGCTTCGAAGGCCGCGATTCGGGGAGGCGGCACGACGTGGGGGTGCAACCGGCGTTGGTCGGCTGCACCCCTTGGTGTTGCGCGGGCGGTCAGGCGTCCGGCGCCCGGGTCAGTTGGTCCCGTCGATGCAGCCGCGGTTCCCGCCGTACCCCTGATTGTGGTCGTACGCGTCGTTCGACCAGTTCCCTTGGATCTTCCATCCACGACCACCGAACACAAGAAGATTCTGTCCGAACTTCCACGCGCACTTGTCAGCGTTCTCCGCGCCGTTCGAATCGTACCAGCCGTCGCCGTGCGGGTCGGTGAGCGCTTCGGAGAGCTCGTGTCCCGACACGTTGGCAAGCGCCTTCAGCCCCTGCGAGCCGGCGCCGGGCGACTGTGGATCGCAGCCCGCGTCGTTGTCGAGATTGAAGAAGAACGCGAACTGGAACTCGACGTTGCTGCCGGGGCACGTGCCCCAGCTGTGCCAGGCGCAATAGCCGGCATGGCCGCGCTTGTTGTCGATGTAGACCGGGTAGTAGCCGTTCGCGACGACGTCGGTCCCCACGGCCTTGCAGACTTCGGCCAGAATCGCGCTCGTCGCCGGTGCGCGTGTCGGCGCAGCGGTCGGGTCGATATAGCCCGTGTCCGACGTCACCGAATCCTGCACAAAGCCGCTCCCGTCGTGGTACTCGCCATTTGTGTCGAGATAATGGCTGCCCCCAACGCCGTCGTAGAAGGCGTTCAGTCCGCTGATCTTGTCGCCGGGTGCACTGTTCCAGCTCGTGCCCCAGAAGATCATGCGGACAACGGCGCCATCCGTCATCACGTCGCCATTGTGGTACACGAGATTGGGCGACTTGCCCGGCCTCGCGGGCCGCGCCGGGTGCACGCCCTTCGCGAAGTGCGCGCCGAGCATGGCCGGCTCCGGGAGGATGATCTGGGTCTCGGAGTTCGCGGACCGATCCGACTGCGCCCACGCGGGGCTCGCGGCAAGACACACGACGGCCAGCACGGAGAAAACAAGCTTCATTGAAGGAGCCATCCTTGAAGGTGCGCCCTCCTACCGACGGGCGCGTAATGGTTTGCTACTATCGGTTGGTCGTTCGTCCCTGTCAATGGACCGTCCGGCCCAAAGTGTCGCGGATGATACGGGATCCGCGTAACGGGGAAATTTCCCGTGAAGTTCTGGCCGGGAGCAGTCATTCGGTCCTTCAGCGCCGTCGGCCTCCGCCCCCTGCGGCTCAGGTTGACTCACCCGTGCCCATCGCGAATAGTCAGAGGCTCGGAGGAACAGACATGACAATGCGCGACAAGTACAACCACGCGATCCAGATCGCCAAGAGCCTCCGGATGGACGGCGCCGCCGACGAACAGGACGGCAAGCTCCACATCCACGGCACGGTGCGATCCGAGGACGAGAAGAACCAGATCTGGAACGCGATCAAAACCGTGCCCGACTGGCGCACGGACGTCATTGCCGACATCCGCGTGGCGCCTGGCGCCGCGCAGACGACACCGGCACCCGCCGCCGGGGCGCAGGCTCACACCTACACGGTGAAGCCGGGCGACACCCTCAGCAAGATCGCGAAGGAGCACCTCGGCAACGCCAACGCGTACATGGAGATCTTCAACGCCAACCGCGACGTGCTCCAGGATCCCGACAAGATCAAGCCCGGCATGGTGCTGAAGCTTCCAGCGCACGCCACCTAACCAATTCGATATACCCGATGCCCGATGCACCCGCGGGCCGAGCGGCCCGCATTCCCCATCAACGCGAGAGGACGCCACGGCGTGCCGTGGCGCTTCTCGCTGCCCTTGCCGTCCTGCCCGTCCTGGCCCCCGCCGGCAGGGGATCCCCGGCCCTGACCGTCACCACCCGATCGCGGGCGCTGCAGCCCGGCGAGGTAGTCCGTGTGGACATCCGCTCCGACCGGGCACTCGACACGATACGCGTCACGGCCCTCGGCCACACCAGCCGCGCCTACACGGCAGGCGACGGGCTCTGGCGCGCGCTGGTCGGCATCGACCTGGACGTGCCGCCGGGCGAGCACCCCGTCGGGATCGAGGCGGCGGGCGCCGACGGCACGCCGCTGACCGAGACCGTCGCTCTCACGATCGTCTCCAAGGACTTCCCGACCCGCACGCTGCACGTCGATCCACGCTTCGTCACGCCGCCGGCCGGCGTGCTGGCGCGGATCAGGCGCGAGCAGGAGCAGCTGTCCCGCATCTTTGCCGACACGTCGAACCCTCCGGCCTGGGATGGCCCCTTCGTCGTCCCGATCTCGGGCACGATGGTGTCGGGCTTCGGCGTGCGGAGCGTGTTCAACCACCAGCCACGGGCACCGCACGGCGGCGCCGACTTCGCGAGTCCGACAGGGACGCCCATCCACGCCCCCAACGCCGGCCTCGTCGTCCTGGCGGCGCCGCTCTACTACACCGGCAACACGGTCGTGATCGATCACGGCGGCGGTCTCGTGTCGCTCTTCGCGCACCTGTCGAAGACGCTGGTCACCGAAGGCGATCGCGTCACGCGCGGCGAGGTCGTGGGCAAGGTGGGGGCGACGGGCCGGGTCACGGGTCCGCACCTGCACTGGACCGTGCGGCTCAACGGCGCGCGGGTCGATCCGCTGTCGCTCGTCTACGCGCTGGAAGACCTGCGGTGACCGCGCAGCCGCGGCTATAATCGACACGGCCATGCTGCTGCCGCTCGCCGCGCTCGCCGCGCTTCTCGCCCAGGCATCCGCTGCGCCCACCCCGCAACCCGGCGGTACGCCGATCGTCGTGATCCAGACCGGGGCCGGGCCCATCCGCGTCAGGCTGGACCCGGTGCACGCGCCGACGACGGTCGCCAACTTCCTGCGCTACGTGGACGAAGGCTTCTTCGATCGCTCGTTCTTCTACCGGACGGTGACGACGAATCCCGACAACCAGCCGAACACGCAGGTGAAGATCGACGTCATCCAGGGCGGCGTGAACGACGCCAAGGAAACCTTCGCGCCGATTCCGCTCGAGCCGACGTCGGTCACCGGCCTCAAGCACCTCGACGGCACCATCTCGATGGCGCGCGACGGCCCGGACACAGCCACATCGGAGTTCTTCATCTGCGTGGGCAACCAGCCCGAGCTGGACTTCGGCGGCCACCGCAATCCGGACGGGCAGGGATTTGCCGCCTTCGGACAGGTGATCGCGGGCATGGACATCGTCGGCCGGATCCACGCGGCGTCTGCTGACGGCCAGATTCTCGACCCGCCGATCGCCATCCTTCGGATTTCGCGCGAGCAACCGGGCCGCTAGCGCCGCCTCAGGTCGGTTCGGCGCGGCTGCTCGCCCACGCCGTCGCGGCGCACAGATCGGTGAAGGCGCGGACGGTGACCGAGGTCTGGCTCGTCAGCGCTTCCACGACGCGAGTCATGCCGAATGCCGCGAGCGAGTTCGGACTGAGGACAATCGCCCACCGGATCGGGCCGAGCCGCCCGGACTGGTCGCGAATCCACCGCGCCGCCCGCTCGACGTCGGATCGCGTGGGGACCTCACTGGCCGCGCGCCGATCGTCCACCACGCAGCAGCCCCGCCGGAAGGCCGGGTCGGCGAGCAGAGTGTTCATGAGCGCCTCCCACTCGTCGGAACCGATGCGGTGTGTTCGCGCGATGACGACGAGGGATCGCTCGGAATGGATGAGATACGACGATGCCATCTCGAAGCGTCTTGACCCGCCTATCGGCCGGTCGATGGCGCTCGACACCCCTCGTGCGAAAATTTCCGTGCAGCGCAAATGGCCGAGTGTCGCCTACTGCGGCTGCGCGCCGCGCTTGAGCCGCTCGAGGCCGAACCGCGCCATGCCGTTGTTCGGGTCGATCGACAGCGCGCGCTCCAGCTCGGCCTTGCCGGCATCGACGTCGCCGGACTGGATCAGCGCGGACCCGAGGGCCGCGGCGATGTCGGCTGACTGCGGCAGCACGGTCTTCGCCTTCTGCAGGAGCGCCAGCGACTGGTCCTGGTGCTGATCGTCGGCCAGGACGCGCGCGGCGCGGACGATCGACTGCGGTCGGAAGTCGTAGAGCCCCGCCTCGGCGTACTTGGCCTTCAGGTCGGCGTATGTGTCCATAGCGGCGTCGGCGCCCTTCGCGTGTGTCGACTCCACCAGCTTCGACGCGAGTGGCTCGGGCGGCTCCTTCGTGCCGCGATGGCAGGTCTCGCAGGTGATTTGCGGCGGCTCTTCGCCCTCGGCGATCTGCTTGAGGTAGTCGCCGTTGATCGCCGCGACCATCTTGAGCATGACCCGCGCCTTGCCCTTGTTCTCCTTCTCGTCGCTCGCGAAGTCGGGCGGCGGCCCGCCCGGGCCGCGCGGTCCGGCCGGCTCCACGTGGCAGAAGTCGCAGCGGACGCCCAGGCCCGTCGAGAACCCCCGCATGACCTGTACGAGCTGCTCCTTGGTGATGTCCTTGGGCAGGACCTTGAGGTTCTTGAACGTGTCGGGGATCGGCATCTGCGCCGACGCGGGCGGGGCCGCGGCGAGCACGAGCACAAACGGCGCGGCGACCAGCGCGGCGCGGCGGACGGACGAGAGCATGCGCGCGTTCCTCCAGAGATAGCCGGGGTGAGTGCCACCTGAGTGTGTCGCAGCAGGGGCGCCCGCTGCAAGCGGTGGACGAGCGGCCGGCTGCGCCGTGTTGTGCGCGCCGCCTGGATGAGATAGAAGGGCCATCACGCGGAGGCGTTCATGACCCGACGGTCCCGTCGCACTTTTCTCACGACGTCGCTGGCCTCGGTGGCCGGCGCCGGCCTCGTCTCGCGCCCGTCCCGGGCGGGCACCCATACGCGCGCCTCACAGGATCGGGTGGCGGGGGCCAACCGCCGCGTGCGGATCGCGCTCATCGGCTGCGGCGGCATGGGCAGCGGTGATCTCCGCGACATGCTCCGGCTCGGCGTCGAGCTGGTGGCCCTCTGCGACGTGGACGACGCGCAGAGCGCGAAGGCGCGCGCGATGGTCGAGCGCGACTTCAATCAGACGCCCGCCCTGGTGACGCGCGACTTCCGCCGCGTCCTCGAGCGTCACGACATCGACGCGGTGATCGTGGCGACGCCCGATCACTGGCACGCGCTGCCGACGGTGATGGCCTGCGAGGCCGGCAAGGACGTCTACGTCGAGAAGCCCCTGTCGCTCAGCATCGGCGAGGGGCGCGTCATGGTGGACGCGGCCCGCCGCACCGGTCGCGTCGTCCAAATGGGCACGCAGCAGCGGAGCGCCCCGCACTATGCCGCCGCGATGGAGTACGTGAAGAGCGGCGCGCTCGGCACCATCCGGCTGGTGCGGGCGTGGGCCTACCAGGACTGGATGGGGAACATCCCGAAGGTCCCCGATTCGGCCCCGCCCGCCACCGTGGACTACGACTTCTGGCTGGGGCCGGCGCCGCTCAGGCCGTTCAACCGGAACCGGTTCCACTTCAACTTCCGGTGGTACTACGACTACTCGGGCGGGCTCATGACCGACTGGGGCGCGCACATGATCGACGTCGCGAACTGGGGCATGGGGGTGAAGGCGCCGAAGGCCGCCGTCTCGATCGGCGGCAAGTTCGGCTTTCCGGACGACGCCGAGGAGACGCCCGACACGCAACAGGCGCTCTGGGAGTTCGACGGGTTCAGCCTGATCTGGGAGCATGCCACCGCGATCGGCCAGGGCCCGTACGAACGGGACCATGGCGTGGCGTTCCACGGCAACAACGGCGTCCTGGTGGTGGACCGCGACGGATGGGAAGTGCGTCCGGAGACCGAGACGCCGCCGGGCAAGGCGACGCGCTTCCGCATGGCCGGCGAGCCCAGGCGCGGCACGGGCGGCACCGACTATCACCTCGCACACGTGCGGAACTTCCTCGAATGCGTGGACTCGCGGGAGCGCCCGCGCTCGGACGTCGAGATCGGGCACAACTCGATGATTGCCTGCCATCTCGGCAACATGGCCTTCAGGCTCGGGCGCCGCGTGGCATGGGACGCCGAGGGCGAGCGCGTGCACGGCGATGCGGACGCGCAGGCCCTGGTGACCCGCCCGTACCGGGCGCCGTGGGTGCTGCCCCGGGGATAGGAGGATGGGAGGATGGGAGGATGGGAGGATGGGCGGGCCTGACCCTCGACGCCTTCCGCGCGGCGCTGGCCGCCGCGGTCCCGCCGGCCGGGATCAGCCCGGCGTTGCAGGCCCTGTGGCTCGACGGCCGGGGCGACTGGGACGGCGCGCATCGCGTGGCGCAGGGCGTGGACGGCCCGGCAGGCGCGCGGATCCACGCCTACCTGCACCGCAAGGAGGGCGACCTGGCCAACGCGGACTACTGGTATCGCCGCGCCGGCCAGCCGAGCTGCCGCAGCTCGCTCGACGACGAGTGGGCGTCCATCGTGACGGCCCTGCTCGAGCGCTTCCAGGTCCGTCGGTGAGCACGGCCCCCGGAAGCAACGGCTAGAGCCCGAGGAACGCCAGCGCGCCGTTGTCCTGGAGCGCCTTCTTGTGCGGCTCGACGAGCTTCAGGTTGTGTTCGGGCCCGCTCGGGCCGATCGCCATCCCCATCGTTTTCGGCTCGAACTTGCGGCCGGCCTTCATGTCGCTGATGAACTCGGCTGGATCGAAGTCCATCAAGGGCATGCCGACGGCCGCATAGGCCTGCTTGCGGATCCAGCGATACTGCGCGAGGGACAGGTGCTGCGCGTTCAGCGCCTGGACCTGCCACTTCTTGGCCTCCAGGTACGTCGTCGCCAGGTCCCGGTACGCGCTGATGATGGCCGGGGCGTCGATCACCGTCGCGTCGCGGTGCTTCAGGCTCTCGCTCAGCGTCTGGTACTTCGCGTCCAGCTCCTGAAACCGCGCCCCGAGCTTCTGCTTCACCGCCTCCTGCACCGCCATGAGGCTGGCGAGCTGCGCGTCGGTGAGCTCGCCCGTGTCGGGGGGCGTAAACGTGCTGGTGTCCTGGACCTCGCGCTCGATGTCAGGAATGGTCCCCAGGGCCGTGAAGTCGGCCACGGTGGAGGTGACCTTGTGCACCACGTAGTAGGTGCCGATAGCGCCGCCGATGACCGCCACGAGAAGGACGATGCCGCAGCCGATAGCCAGCTTCTTCATGTCGTGCTCCGCCAGAAGTGCCCGTGACCGTGACCCGGCGGGACATCCCGCCGGCGGGCGGGGCGCAGTATAGCGCGAACGACGAGGGACGGGGCTGCAGGCGGCGCCCGACTCGTCCGAAATTGCGGAAATGGGCTCCCCGGCCGACCGGGCCGCGCTGTGCCATGAGAGTGCTGGTCATCGAGGACGACGGGGCGACCCGTGCGCTCCTGATCTCGACGGTGCGCGCCCGCCGCCTGAGGCGGCACTCGATGCCGGGGTGCACGACTACCTGCTGAAGCCGATCGACCGCCGCACGCTGACGATCCGCCTGGCGATCGCCGAGCAGCGCTCGCTGGCAGCGGCACTGTTCTAGTCGTGGACGACGAGGACGCGGTCCGCGGTGTGGCGGCCCGCATCCTCAAGCGCGCCGGCTTCTCGATCGTCGAGGCGGCCAGCGGTGAAGAGGCGCTCGAGCACTGCACGCGCGGCGCTGACGAGTGCGGGGCGTGCTCCTCGACCTGACGATGCCGGGCCTCGGCGGCGAAGCGACGCTGTCCGAGATCCGTCGCCGCTGGCCCGATCTGCCGGTGGTGGTCTCGAGCGGCTACGCTCCGGAAGAAGGCGGCCAGCTCGAGGGTGTCCCGTTCCTCGCCAAGCCGTACCGGCCCGCCGAGCTCATCGACCTGTTCCGCCGGGTGCTCGAGCCTGCGGGCTAGTCTTCGGCTTTCAGTTTTCAGTTTTCAGTCCTGGCATCTGAGAGCGCGCTTCTGCTGACAACTGATCACTGACAACTGACCGCCCTACTGCTTCAGGACCGACTCGAAAAACGCCAGCGCGCGCGGATCGCCGGACTGTCCCAGCCAGAACATGGCCTGCTTGCGCACCTCCGGATCGCGGTGCGTTCTGGCCAGGTCGATCAGGGTCGGCACCGACTCGTCCTTCGGCAGCTGACTGATCGCGAAGACCGCCTTCTTGCGGACGTCGGCGTTCGGGTCGTCGTCGACGGCGCGCGTCAGCGTGTCTGTGGCGCGCTGCCCCGCTTTCTGCGCAATCCAGAACAGCGCCTGCCCGCGCACACGCGGGTCGGCATCGTGGCGCGCGAGATCGATCAGGGTGGCGAGCCCGGGCTGCCCCGTGAGCGTGAGCACGAACGTGAGGTGCTCGCGGAATCGATCATCGGCATCGCTGCGCGCCAGGCGATCGACGATGGCCGCGCCCGCCGTGCCGCGGGCGGCGCCCAGCCAGAATGCCGCGTCGCGCCGGAGCCGCAGCGGCTGACCGGGAGCCACGAACCCGGTCAACACCGTGTCGACGGACGGGTCGTCGTGGAGCGCCAGCGCCGGCAGCGCACGGCGGCCGGCGGGATCCGACCGGCCGTCCTCTCCAGCGGCGCCGGCGTCGCGCCGCACCAGCCCGGCGAGCAGGCGCACACTGGCCGGCGCGGCGACGTGCTCGAGCCAGACCACCGTCCGCGCGCCGGCATCGACCGGGCAGCGTGCATCGGTGAACGCTACGCGGTCGATGCGGGCTGCCGTCGCGCGGACGAGGACCACGAGCGCGGTCGTTTCGCCGCCCACCGCATTCCCGTCGTGGAAATTCCCGTCGTCGTCCAGCACGCAGCGACCCTCGGAGCGATCGTCGCCGGACCAGTGGTCGCCGGGCCTCGAGACGGCGGGCACCGTCCACGCGATCCAGAGCCGCTCGGCACCGCTGCGCAGGGCGGCATCGATCACGGCCTGGAGGCCCGGCGATGCGTCGCGCCGTTCCACGCGGGCGGCGTGGACCGGAAGCGCCTGGTCCGGCGTCGAGGAGGGCGCCTGCAGATCGACGAACGGCGCGGCCGACAGCGCGCCCGTCCAGGTGCCGGTGGCACCCACGAGCGGCACGAGCGACGCGTAGAGGCCGAACGTGACGATCGTGCGGAGGCTCATTTCAGCAGCTCCAGCATGTAGTCGGTGGCTTCCTTCGAGTGCATGATCGAGAGCTTCTGCACGGCTTCGCGCTTGAGCGCGGGATCCTGCTCGGCCTTGGCGATCTCGACGAGCGCGGTGGCATTGTTCTGCACGAAGAGCGCGTTCAGCACGGCGTGTTTCACGCCGGGGTCCTTGTCACTGGCATAGATCTTCCGGAGCGTCGCCGCGCTACCCGGTCCGGTCAGGCCGAGCCGCTCGATGGCCTCGCGGCGCAGGCCGGGGTCGCTCTCCGTCGTGGCGAGCTCCGCCAGGTGGTCCGCCCCGCCGCCGACGAAGAGCGCGTTGATGATGGCGCGTTTCGTCTCGGCGTCGGCGCCCTGCTGGTACCACTGCCAGAGCTCCTCGCGTCCGCCCGAGACGCCGAGCTGGTTGATCGCCTCGCGCCGGAGCTCGGGCGAGGTCTCCTTGCGCGCGATGGCGGCCAGGTCGGTGCGGTCCCCCGAGACCATGAACGCGTTGAGCACGGCCTTGCGCGCCTGGGGGCTGGCGCTGGTCGAGTACAGGTCCAGGAGGAGCTGCCGGCTCTCCTTCCCGCCGAACAGTCCCAGGTAGCGAATGGCGTGGGCCTGCAGCTCCGCATCGGGGCTCGTCTTCGCGAGATTCACCAGCAGCTGGCGCGCCTCGGGCGAGCCGCTCTGCGCGAGCACGAACAGCGCCCGCTCCCGCAGGCGCTCGCCAGGCGATCCGGCCAGCATCTGCTTGATGATCGGGAGCGCGCGGTCGGGATCGGCGTTCATGAGCCCGCTGAGCGCCATCAGCTTGAGCTCGTCGTTGGGCTCCTGGTCCACCCGCGGCGACTGACCACTGGCCTGGCGCATCTCGATCTCCAGCGCGCCGGCGTCGCTGAGCCAGCGGCTCTGCGGGTAGCCCGCCTTGAGCGCGGCGATGGACTTCAGCGCCAGGTCGCGCCGGCCCTGCCTGTTGAGCGCGTAGGCCTGCCAGTAGAGCGCCGCGTCAGCCCGCTCCCCGCCGGCAGCGGCGAGCTTCTCGAACGCGGCCGCGGCCGCGGCCCAGTCTCCCTTGTCGATGGCGGCCGTGCCCTGGCGATAGAGCGGGGGATCTCCGGCCTGCACGTCACCGGCGTGTCGCGAGGCGACCGGCGCCGGCGCGGGGGCCGCCGGACCGGCGACGAGCAGCGTGGCGAGTACCGCGGAAAGGATCATGACGTCTGTTCTCCTGGATGACGAAGCGTCCGCTGGCGGGCGCGCACATCCGCGCCGGACACCCGAAGCTTGAACACGAGGCTCCGATCCTCGATGCGGGACCGAAGGGCGTTGAACTCGTCCGCGGTCACACGCGTGGGGCTGTGCACGATCGCCAGCAGCACCGGCTCGAGCTCGTCGAGCAGGTGCACGAGCGCCGGAGAGGCCGCCCCGCGCGAGGACAGCCGGTACAGCCGGTTCGCGTCGAGCAGGTCCCGCGCCCACGCCTGCTCGGCGGAGATGTCCACCGTGCCGCCCGCGTCGGTGTTGACGAGCTCGACCAGCGCGCGCTCGGTGCGGTCGAGATGGTCGCCGAGCGCCGCGAGCGTCACGCGCTCGCGGACCACGTGCCGGTCCGCGGCGGCCGCTGACACTCCGGACACTGCCGGCGTACCGGTCGGCCGGCAGCTGCGCCGCCTGTTCGGGATGCTGCGTCCAGCGGCCGGCCAGGAACGCGCCCGCGACCAGCGCGAGCACCGCGGCGGCCGCCAGCCACGTACGCCAGGCCGGCGCGGACGCGAGCCGCGAGGTGGTCGCGGGCAGCCGCGGCTCGAGGCGCGCCCAGACCTCCGCCCCGTAGTGCTCGCCGCGCTCGGGCACCGGTGCATCGGCTGCCGCCTCGAGGACGAGCCTGAGCGCATCGAGCTCCCCGCGGCACCCGGCGCACTCGTCCAGGTGGCTCTCCACCGCGGCCCGGGTGCCGGTCTCGGCCTCGCCGAGCGCGTATGCGACGAGCTGGTCTTCGGTGACGTGGGTCATGGATCCGTCCTCACGAGCGGGCCCAGCGCCCGCCGCATCTTCGCTACCGCGCGGAAGATGCTGTGCCTGGTGGCCGCGGGGTGCTGGCCCAGCGCGGCGCTGATCTCGTCCACCGATCGCTGCTCGAGATGGCGCAGCGTGAAGGCCGCGCGTTCGAGCGGCGTCAGGCCTGCCAGCGCCTGGTCGATCCGCGATCGCATCTGCCGTCCTGCCGCCTCGCGTTCGGGCCCGGGCGCCGGGCTGGCCAGCCGAGCCAGCAGCGGCGTCTCCGCGTCGGCATCGCCCTCGACCACGCGCCGGGGCCGCCGGCGCACCAGGTCGATCGCGCAGTTGGCCGCGATGCGGTGCACCCAGGTGCCGAAGCCGGCCCGCTGCTCGAAGCGCGGCAGCTCGGTGTAAGCCTTCAGAAACGCGTCCTGCACGACGTCCTCGGCATCCTGTTCGTTGCCCGTGATCCGGTAGGCCACGCGGAAGACGGCACGACTGTGCCGCTCGACGAGCGTGCGGAATGCCTCCCGGTTGCCGGCCCGCGCCTCGGCGAGGGCGATCGTCTCGGTGCCGTCCACGGTCAGAAGGTTAGACGGGGGCGGGCTGGGGTTGTTAGGGATCTGGGGACTGAGGATGGGGATCTGGGGATCTGGGGATCCGGGGGATCTGGGGATCCGGGGATCTGGGGATCTGAGGATCTGGGGGTCTGGGGATCTGGGGATCCGGGATCTGGGGATCTGGGGATCCGGGATCTGGGGATCTGGGGATCTGGGGATCTGGGGATCTGGGGATCTGGGATCCGGGGATCTGGGCGTGCGCTATGCTGGATTCGCCTGCCATGAACGATGTGGAGCGGTGGGGCGCGGTTGGGCCGGTCCGCACGATGCGGCGTGAGCTTGCCGGATGGGACGAGTCGCAGCAGGCCTGGGGCGTGCCGACCGGTGTGACCGACGCCACGTTCCGGCCGGATGGTCGCATCGAAGCGTCAACCTTCCACAACCCCGACGGCTCTCTCGCCCGAACGGCCTGGTCCTACGACGCCGGAGGCCGCCTGATCGAGAAGCAGGTCTGGATGGACGACGGGCCGCGGTCCACGACCCGGTATGTCTACGACTCGCTGGGCCGGCGGCTCCGGACCGTCGAGGTTGTAAGCGACGGCGGCACGCGAGACGTAGAGACGTATCGCTACGATTCCTTCGGCCGGAAAACGCGCGTGCAGTTTCTGCCGCAGACCGCGGGTGCTCTCCACGTCACGCCGGACGGATCGGAGATCGCGTACGGCGGTACTGGCGCGACGACGTCCACGACCGTATATGACGACCACGATCGCACCAGCGAGGTGCAATTCCATGACGCCACCCACCGCCTCGTCTACTCCGTCGTCTTCGTCAGAGACGGCGAGGGCCTGTACGCTGAGCGAGGAGGCCGTCTTCGGCGGCGAGTTCCCTATCGGGCAGGAATTGCAGTCGAGGCTCGCCGGCGCGTCGGCCCACGACCGCGCCCGGTTCACGAAGCTCGTGGAGACGGTGTTCGCGGACCAGCGCCTGACGCGGATCCGCTACGAGCACGACAGCAAGGGCCGCAAGGTCTCCGTGACGAAGCAGATGGGAAGCCTCGGCGAGGATCGGACGACGTTCGTCTATGACGATCACGACAACGTGATCGAAGAGTGCGAGGAGACCCGGAGCCATGCGGCGAACGTGAATGAGCAGGGCGAGATCGTGACCATCGAGGAGCCGGCGACACGGCAGTGCAACCGGCTCGAGTACCAGTACCGACTCGCGCGGCAACTGGACGGAGCGGATCGTCTCGATCTGTATCGGTGATGACGAAGACTACCGTCCGTCGAACGTGGAGCGCCGGCGCTTCACGTACTACTGACTACCCCAGCTCCCCAGCTCCCCAGCTCCCCAGCTCCCCAGCTCCCCAGCTCCCCAGCTCCCCAGATCCCCAGATCCCCAGCTCCCCAGCTTCCCAGCTCCCCAGATCCCCAGATCCCCAGATCCCCAGATCCCACTACTCCGTCAGATCTCTGACCGCCGCGAGCACTTCGTCCGCGTGGGTACCGACGCTGACCTTGTCCCAGCGCTTCGCGACTTTGCCGTCGCGGTCGATGAGGTACGTGATGCGCGCCACGCCCATGTACGTGCGGCCGTACATGCTCTTCTCCTGCCAGGCGCCGTACTTCTCGGCGACCGCGTGGTCCTCGTCGGCCAGAAGCGGGAACGTGAGCGTGTGCTTGGCGGCGAACTTCGCCTTGCTTGCCGAGTCCAGAATGCTGATCCCCAGCACCGTGGCCTTGACCTTCGAAAAGTCCGGCAGTGCGTCGCGGAAGCCACACGCCTCGACCGTGCACCCGGGGGTGTCGTCTTTGGGGTAGAAGTAGAGGACGACGGGCCTGCCGGCGTAGTCTTTCAGACTGTGGCTCTTCCCCTGCTGGTCCTTCAGCGAGAAGGCCGGCGCTTTCTTTCCTTCGTCAATCAGCGGCATCCCATCCTCCCATCCTCCTATCCACCCATCCTCCCATAACCCTCTCCCATCCTCCCATAAACCCTGCTATCCTCCCCCCATGCCTTCCCGCCGCCATTTCCTGCAGACCCTGGCCGCCGGCGCCGCGACGCTGCCGTGGCTGTGCCGTGACGTGCTGGCCGAGCCGCCGCACAAGTTTCAGGGCACGCTGGGACTCGAGCTGTACACCGTCCGGCACCTGTTCGACAAAGACGTCCCCGGCACGCTGAAGCTGATTCAGGACTGGGGGTTCACCGACGTCGAGGGCGGCAACTGGTACGGCGGCACCGCGGCGGAATTCAAGTCGCTGATCGGGAAGTACGGCCTCCGCATGCAGAGCGTGCTCACCGGATACGAGCGCCTGAGGGACGACATGGCCGGAGCGGTCGCCGATGCGAAAGCCGTCGGGGCCACTTACCTGGGCACGGCGTGGATCCCGCACAAGGGCACCTTCACGCGAGCCCACGTGGACGAGGCCGCCGCGAACTTCGCGAAGTGGGGCAAGGCGCTCAGGGCCGAAGGGCTCCAGTTCCACTATCACATCCACGGCTACGAGTTTCAGCCGGACGGCGGCGGCACGCTGGCCGACACGCTCATCAGGAACACGCCTGCGGGCGACGTGTCCTTCGAGATGGACGTCTTCTGGGTGCTGCGCGGCGGCGGCTCGCCGGAAGGCCTGCTGAAGGCGTATCCCGGGCGCTTCCCGCTGCTGCACCTGAAGGACATCGCCAAGGGCACCCCGCTCGGCGATCCCACCGGCGCCGCGCCGGACGAGACGAGCGTGCCGCTCGGGCAGGGTCAGGTGAGCTGGCCGAGCCTGCTCGCGCTGGCCGCCAAGTCGGGCGCGAAGATCTACTACATAGAGGACGAGGCGCCGAATGCGGAGGAGCAGGTCCCGGTGACGCTGAAGTACCTGGCGACCGTCTAGGGGAGTTCCGCCAGCAGGCCACGCTACTCGTCGCGTTGTCACCAGCAGCGACGCGCCGGCCCCTCACCTTCCGTTTCGGCTGAACGCGCTGTTGGCGACGAGCGCGCCGCCGACGATGGCAATGGCGCCGCCGACACCGACGCCAATCGCGGGAATGCCGGCCGCCGATCCCAGCAGCAGCATCAACGCGAATCCCAGGCCCAGGATCAGGATCCCGGCCGTCCGGTAGCGGTCGGCGCGGGCTGGTGGCAACGGCTCGCCGTCGACCGATCCGGTGGCCGTCCGCTCGGGCGCCGGCGCGATCCCCTTCTCGATGAGCGCGAGGCGCTCCTTGATTTCCAGCTCCCGGATGCTGCGGCGGACCGAGATCCAGTGGGCCGCCAGCAGGAGCACGCCGACGAGGCCGACAAGGGGAAGCAGCAGGATCAGCGTTTCCTGGATGGTCACCGGGTTCCTCCACACGCAACCGACACCAGGGTTAGACTGGGCGCCGACGGACATTGTTTCACCGGGCGAAACAATTCCCGCCGCCGGACCCTCTAAACCTCCCAGGACGGATGGCTGACCCGCCAGACGACGAGCTGATCGCCCTCGCGCGAGACGGCGACGAGCAGGCGTTCGCCGGGCTGGTGGAACGCCACCACCGCGCCGTGTTCGCCCTGGTCGTCCGGACCGTCGGCGATCGCGCGCGTGCCGAGGAACTCACGCAGGAGGTGTTCCTGCGCGTGTTCCGCGGCCTGAAGTACTTCAGGGGACAGGCGCGGCTCTCGACATGGATCTACCGCATCGCCGTGAACGTCTGCAGCCAGGACCGGGCCAGCCGACGACCCGAGATCCCGCTGGAGCTTCCGGAGTCGTGGGACCGGCCCGCCCCGGATCCGGGCGAACCCGACAGGCAGTTCGGTGCGATCGAGCTGAGGGACCGGTTGTCGAAGGCCCTGGCGCGGCTCACGCCGCGCGAGCGCATGCTGGTCAGGGGACACTACCTGCACGACGTGCAGTACGACGCCCTCGCCGAGGCGCTCGACATCCCGCTCGGTACGGTGAAGACGCAACTGTTCCGGGCGAAGGCCCACCTGCGGAAGCTGCTGGAGGACGACCTGTAACGGGGCGTGACGACGCATGACGTGCGACATGGCCGACGTGCTGATCGCGGCGGTCGCCTCCGGCGACCATCCGCTCGGGGGCGAGCTCGAGGCTCACCTGTCGGGCTGCGAGCGCTGCAGGCGGGCCCTGGCGCTGGCGCGCCAGGTCGAGGCCGTGCTCCGCGCCGAGCGTCAGCCAGCCATCAGGCCGGAGCTCGTCGCGATGATCGGGGTCCGCATTCACCGCGAGGGCTGGCGGATCGAGCAGATGTTCGACCTTGCGTTCAACCTGATCGTGTCGCTGGCGATCATCGGCGTCGTGGCGGTGGTGTACGTGGTGGTGGCGGCGGGCGTCGGCGGGTTCGGCGCCGACACGCTGGCCGAGATCGCGGGCTCGATGGCGCTCGTCGCACAGCGTGCGAGACCGCTCGTGGCGGTCTATGCCGTAGCGGCAGGACTGCTGGCGATGACCGTCGGTGTCTGGTGGTGGGCCGAGCACGGCTTCGAACTGTAGGACCTTCCATCCCGCCCAGGTCACGATACTCGTCGCGCTGTCACCAGCAGCGAGGTGCGCTCGCCGGGAACTGCCAGGGACGGGCGGTCGCCGGCCGTCCCGTCCCCGGTGGGCAACTCGAGCTCGATGGTGTCGCCGTCGTTGATGGTCGCCTGCTTCGAACCGCCATCGCCATTCCCAGAGGATCCTTTCAAGAACCATCGTGCGGCACCAATAACCAGGTCGATTTTCCCGTCGGGACGCACGCGTCCGGTGATCCCTCCGTTGATCGTGATCCGCACGCCCTCGCCATCGGTTGCCAGCCCGTCGGTGGAGTACCAGAAGGGCCGGAATGCATACTCGGTCCGGCGACCCTGTAATCCACGCGGACTCATGTGGTCGATTCGCTCGCGGCCGATGCGGTCCCGATCGACCAGCCAGACGTCGGTACTGGAGCAGGCTGTTCGCGAGCGCTTCGTTCTCCTTGAAGCTCATCGCGACCCCAATCGACAACCCGCTGCAGATCGAATCAGCGGTCCGCGGTCGCACGAGATCGATCACCTGCTCGGGACCAGGCGTCAACCTGACCTGGGTCTTGCCATCGAATGGGCCGGCATCGGAGGCTGCCGGATCCTGGACGACGCGTCGCCACCGCAGGTCGAACTCGGCTCCGGCGCGGTCGTACGATACGACCCGCACCTCCATCGACCAGTAGATCGCCGCAGCCTGCACGAACTTGGCCGTGAGCCTGTCGCTGTTCTCGAGCATGCAGAAGTCGCTGGCCGGCCCTGATCGCACGAACATGTGGGCTGTCTGGCCAACTCCGGAGAACACATAGGTCATGTCTGCGGAAAAGCCTCCGAGACTCGCCTGGGGATCGAGACCGGTGATCCAGAGGTGAAACGCGGGACGCGCGCCACCGTCCGACACAGTGTTCCCGTCTGGCGTGGCGGAGGAGGCACTGGCTACGAGTGCCAGCGCAATCGGAACGAGGCGAAACAATCGCAAGCCGGCCATGCTCTTCCTCATTTCCAGTCCACGCCGGGCACGAACTGAACCACCTGCGTGGGCGTCGGCGGCTGGTTTGCCACGTTCTGCCGCCACCAGTAGCCGCCGCCCAGCCCGATGAGGAGCGGCAGTAGGATGGCCGCGGCCAGCCGCCAGGCGCGGGCCCAATGTGGCTTCAGTGCCGGCGCGAAGCGTTGCGGAACGTTCGTGTCGAGCTCGATTTCGCCGGCGACAGCCGCGCGCAGGCGGGCGAACTCGACGAGCAGCCTGCGCCCGTCCGGCTCTTGGAGCGCCGTCGCGACGGCGTCCGGGTCCACCGGCTCGCGGTCGATGAGCGCCGACAGCACGGCGTATCGGTCTTCAGTGGTCATCGTTGATCTCCAGCCCGGACGCGCCGCGGCGCCGGCGGTGGCGCCATGACGCGATCGCGCAGCTTCAGCCGCGCGCGGTAGAGCAGCGAGCGGACGGCTGGCGCCGTCGTTTCGAGCACCGCGGCGATCTCTGCGTAGCTCAGCCCGCCCATCTCGCACAGCAGAAATGCCTCGCGCTCGTCACGAGCCAGGGCGGCCAGCGCCTCGGTGAGGCTGACGCGGACGGCCTGTACCGCCGGCTGCGAGGGCTCGCTCGCCTCCCCCGTGCCCGGCGCGCGCTGTTCCCGTCGCCAGTGGTCGGCCGCCACGTGCCGCGCAATGCGGAACAGCCAGGCCTGCTCCCGGCCGCGCGGTTCGTAGGCCGCCTCGCCGCGAACCACCCGAACAAACACCTCCTGCGCCAGGTCTTCCGCCAGCTCGGCGCGGCCAGTCAGCACCCGGAAGAAGGCCCTGACACGCGCGCCGTGTGTCCCGAAGAGCCGTTCGGCCAGTGCCGGCTGATCACCCATCGCCCCTCACATGGGTATTAAACGTCGCTCGCCACAAATCGTCGCACCCGGCACCCAGCACCCGGCACCCAGCAAGGCACCCCGCACCCGGCACCCAGCACCCGGCACCCAGCAAGGCACCCCGCACCCGGCACCCAGCACCCGGCACCCAGCTTGAGGTTCCACATTTGACGATCCCGATCGATTGAGGCCTAATGAGCAGCGAGGAGTCCGCAATCCACATTCACTCCGCACTCCGCCCTCCGCAATCCGCGATCAGTCCGCAGTCCGCCCCTCGACAAGCTCGGGGCGCCCTGAGCCCGTCGAAGGGCGCAATCCACACTCCGCATTCCCGCCTGCGTCCGCTCCTGAAATGGGCCGGCGGCAAGCGGCAGCTGCTTCCGGCACTGCGCGCGTTCTTTCCGGCCGAGTTCGGCCGCTACTTCGAGCCGTTCGTGGGCAGCGGCGCGGTGTTCTTCGACCTGGCCGCGTCCGGGCGTCTCGACGGGCACCGCGCCTGGCTCATCGACTGCAACGACGACCTGATCGGCTGTTACTCAGTCGTGCGGGAGGATCCGGAGGCCGTGATCCGTCAGCTCGAGCGCCTGGCCGACGCGCACGCCCGGGACCCCGCCGGCCACTTCTACGCCGCGCGCGACCGGTTCAACGCGATGCGCGACACGGATGACGGCCGGCCCGTCTCGTACACGCCGCGGCTGGCCGCGACGCTGATCTATCTCAATCGCACCGGGTTCAACGGGCTGTTCCGGCTGAATCGAGCCGGGCGGTTCAACGTGCCTGCCGGACGGTACGACAGGCCACGCATCTCCGATCCTGCGCTGGTGCGAGCGGTGGCCGGGGCCCTGGGGCGTCCAGGCGTCCGGCTCACGCACGAGCGCTTCGAGCAGGCGGCACGCCGCGCGCGCGCCGGCGACTTCCTGTACTTCGATCCGCCCTACGTGCCGCTGACCGCAACGGCCAGCTTCACTGGCTACACCGGCCAGCCTTCACGCTCGACGACCACCGCCGCCTGCGAGACGCCGCCGTCGATCTGGCGCGACGCGGATGCCACGTCATCGTCAGCAACTCCAGTGCACCCGTCGTCGCTGCGCTGTACGAGGAGGCGTCCGCGCGCACCGGCGGCGCCCTGCGCGTCCACGAGGTCCCCGCGCGCCGGGCCATCAACTCGCGTCCCAGCTCCCGCGGCCCGGTGACCGAGCTGCTGCTCACGAACCTGGCGCCCAGGAACCCGGGAACGGTGAACCCGTGGACGGTGTCTCGGTTTGAGACACCGTGAGGGTCCGCCGTCGCGCCGTGCGGCGCTTTGGCGCGACAGCCGTCGCCTCACCGTCGAGCGAAGGCTGGTGCGAAAGGGGGGAGTCGAACCCCCACGGCCTTTCGGCCACCGGATCCTAAGTCCGGCGCGTCTGCCAGTTCCGCCACTTTCGCCCACGGCCACGCTAGCACGCCGACCAGCGCCCGTAAACCGGGCCGCCTGGCCCCAGTTCCCTGCAAAACCACGAAGCGGGGCCAGCGGACCTGTGTTACTTTGAGAAGTTCGCTTGCCCCGGGCTCGACTCCCTGTCTGGCCAGGCTGCCCGCAGACACCCATGAAGACCGAGTTCGTCGACGTCTCTGCAACGCGCAAGCAGCTCGTGGTCGAGATCCCGAGCACCGTGGTCGACGCCGAGATCGAGCGCATCGCGAAGGACTACGGCAAGGCCGCCCGCATTCCGGGCTTCCGCCCGGGCAAGGTCCCGCCCAAGGTCGTCCGGCAGCGCTTCCGGGACCAGATCCTGCACGACGTGGCGCACGATCTGATCCCGCGGGCGGTGGACGACGCGCTGCGCGAGCAGGGAGTGGAGCCGGTGGACACGCCCGACATCAGGGACGTGCTCGTCGAGGAAGGCCAGCCGCTCAAGTTCACCGCGAACTTCGAGACCGTGCCGTCGTTCGACCCGGGAGACTACGGCAGCCTGTCTCTCCGCAAGCCGACGGTGGCCGTCGAGGACGCGGCGGTGGATCAGGCCGTCGAGCGGCTGCGCCAGCGCGCCGCCCGCTTCGAGCCGGTCGAGGGGCGCCCGGCCGAGGACGGCGACACGCTGGTGGTGGACCTGGTCCGGGAGTCGCCGGGCGAGGCGCCGGACCGCCACGAGGGTGTCTCGATCGAGATTGGCGCGTCGTCCAACCCGCCGGGATTCGACGCGCAGGTGACGGGCATGTCGGTCGGCGAGGGGAAGCGGTTCCAGGTGGACTACCCGGCCGACTACTCGATCGCCGAGATGGCCGGGACGACCGTGTTCTACACGGTGACGCTGAAGGACATCCGCAAGCGCAACGTCCCGGCGCTGGATGACGAGTTCGCGAAGGACCTGGGCGAGTTCGACTCGCTCGACGCGCTTCGGGAACAGGTCCGGCAGGACCTGCTGGCCGAGTCGGGGCGTGCGTCCGAACGCGAGGTGCGCGAGCAGCTCCTGCGGCAGCTCGCCGCCCGGGTGACCTTCGACGTGCCCGAGGCGCTCATCGACCGCGAGCTGGAGCGCCGGACCGAGGATTTCGTCCGGCGTCTGATGGAGCAGGGGATCGACCCGCGGCAGGCCGGCGTGGACTGGCAGGCGTTCCGCGACAACCAGCGGGATCCGGCGCGGGAAACCGTGGCGAGCGCGCTGGTCCTGGACGAGGTGGCACGACGCGAACAACTGGCCGTGGAGTCCGGGGAACTTGATGCCGAAATAGAGAAGTACGCCGCCGCGACCGGGCGGACGAGCCAGGCCGTGCGGGCACGCCTGGAGAAGGAAGGCGGTATCTCCCGTCTTTATATGGGGTTACGCAGGGAGAAGGCGGTTGACTTCCTCCGGGCGCGTGCTACAATTGCCGAGGAGTAAGGTGGCCCGTCCGGCCGCCGGCATGCCCGTCCAGCCGTTCGTGCGGACCACCGCGGCCTCGATCGGCGTCCCCGCATCCCGCTGAACTGACCTGACAGCCACGTCTATGTCGCGATACGCAGCCGATCCACGCATGCAGCTGGTGCCGATGGTCGTCGAGCAGACGAACCGGGGCGAGCGGGCGTACGACATCTTCTCGCGCCTTCTCAAGGACAACATCATCTTCATCGGCACGCCGATTGACGACGGCGTGGCGAACCTGGCCATCGCGCAGATGCTGTTTCTCGAGGCGGAGGACCCGGACAAGGACATCCAGCTGTACCTGAACAGCCCCGGCGGGTCGATCACGGCGGGCTTCGCGATCTTCGACACGATGCAGTTCATCAAGCCGGACGTGCAGACCATCTGCATCGGACAGGCGGCCTCGATCGCGGCGGTGCTGCTGTCGGCGGGGGCGAAGGGCAAGCGCTTCTCGCTGCCGAACTCCCGCATCCTGATTCACCAGCCCTGGCTCTCGGGGCTGGGCGGCCAGGCGACCGACATCGACATCGCGGCCAAGGAGATCCTGCGCATGCGCGAGCGGATCAACGAAATCCTCGTGCAGCACACCGGGCAGTCGGCCAAGCGTATCCAGGAAGATACGGAACGCGACTACATCATGTCGGCGGACCAGGGCAAGGATTACGGTATCATTGACGATGTCATCCGCAAGCGGGCGTAACCGGTCGGCGAACCGGAGCCGGCGGTAGCCGGCCTCCGCGGGAGATCGAGCCCTCCATGGTGAAGAAGAACGGCGAGACGGAAGTCCTGCGGTGCTCGTTCTGCAACAAGGATCAGAACGACGTCCGCAAGCTCATTGCGGGACCGACGGTGTTCATCTGCGACGAGTGTGTCGAGGTCTGCAACGACATCATCGCCGATGACAACCGGTTCGAGACGCGGGGCGTGCGCTCGTCGCTCCCCTCCCCGCCCGAGATCAAGAAGTTCCTGGACGAGTACGTGATCGGCCAGGAGCGGACCAAGAAGAAGCTGGCGGTTGCCGTCTACAACCACTACAAGCGGATCGAGATCCAGAAGCAGCCGCGCAGCCGGCACGACGTCGAGCTGACCAAGTCGAACATCCTGCTCATCGGGCCGACGGGCACGGGCAAGACCCTGCTCGCGCAGACGCTGGCCAAGCTGCTGTCGGTGCCGTTCACGATCGTGGACGCGACGACGCTGACCGAGGCCGGCTACGTCGGGGAGGATGTCGAGAACATCATCCTGAAGCTCCTGCAGTCGGCGGGCGGCGACATCGAGAAGTGCCAGCAGGGCATCATCTACATCGACGAGGTCGACAAGATCTGCCGCAAGGACGAGAACCCGTCGATCACGCGCGACGTGTCGGGCGAGGGCGTCCAGCAGGCGCTGCTGAAGATCCTGGAGGGCACGGTGGCCAACGTGCCGCCGCAGGGCGGGCGCAAGCACCCGCACCAGGAGTTCTTCCAGATCGACACGACCAACATCCTGTTCATCTGCGGCGGGGCGTTCGTGGGCCTCGACAAGGCCATCGAGCGGCGCGTCGGCAAGAAGACGCTCGGCTTCAAGGCCGACGTGAAGTCGCTGCGGAACCGCGACATCGGCATGACCCTCGAGCACATGGAGCCCGAGGACCTGATCAAGTACGGGCTGATTCCTGAGTTCGTGGGCCGGCTCCCGGTGATCGGCACGCTGCACGAGCTCGACAAGCCGGCGCTCGTGCAGATCCTCACCGAGCCGCGCAACGCCATCGTCCGGCAGTACCAGAAGCTGTTCGAGTACGAGAACGTGAAGCTGAAGTTCACCGATGACGCGCTCGAGGCCATCGCCGAGTCCGCGCTGCAGCGGCGCATCGGCGCCCGCGGCCTGCGCATGATCATCGAGGAGCTGATGCTCGACCTGATGTACAACCTCCCGTCGCAGAAGAAGGTCCGCGAGTGCGTGATCACGCGCGAAGTGGTCGAGGCGAAGGACAAGCCGATTACGCTGGTGGAAAAGGCCGGATGAAGGGGCCAGGGATCAGGAGCCGGGGGCCAGCGCGCCCGCTCCGATCCTGTTGCTGAGCCCCGACCCGCGGGGCAGCGTGTCACGCTGACCCCTGATCCCGATTTCTGACTCCTGATCCCTGATTCGGAATTACATGGAAGTCTACGAGACCCTGCCGATCGTCCCCCTCCGGGATGTCGTTGTCTTTCCGCACATGATGATGCCGTTCGTCATCGGACGGCCGTCGTCGACCCGCGCGCTGGAGCACGCGCTGGCCAAGGACAAGAAGATCTTCCTGGCCGCGCAGCACGACGCCTCGATCGACGACCCGCGGCCCGAGGACATCTTCACCATGGGCTGCGTGGCCAACGTCGTGCAGTCGCTGAAGCTGCCGGACGGCAACATCAAGGTCCTCGTGGAGGGCCTCGACCGGGCCCGCGCCATCGAGTGGAAGGAAGACAAGGGCTTCTACCGCGTCGTCGTGAAGGTGCTGCCGAAGCAGAAGGACCAGGTCGGCGACGTGGAAGGCACGATGAGCCGCGTCGTGTCGCTGTTCGAGCAGTACGTGAAGCTCTCGAACAACCTGCACTACGACGCGATGATTGCCGCCGTGCGCGTGGACGATCCCGGCAAGCTGGCCGACACGATTGCCGCGCACCTGCTCGTGGGCGTGGACGAGAAGCAGAACCTGCTCGAGATCGTGTCGCCGCTCGAGCGCCTGAACCGCATCGCGAGCATCCTCGAGAGCGAGGTGGACAAGCTCCAGGTGGACCGCCGGATCCAGTCGCGCGTCAAGAAGCAGATGGAGAAGGCGCAGAAGGAGTACTACCTCAACGAGAAGATGAAGGCGATCCAGAAGGAACTGGGCCGCAAGGACGACAAAGGGAACGAAGTGGACGAGCTCAAGAAGAAGATCGAGCAGTCCCGGATGCCCAAGGACGTCGAGGAGAAGGCCGTCCAGGAGCTGAAGCGGCTCGAGTCGATGCCCCCGATGTCGGCCGAGGCGACTGTCTCGCGCAACTACCTCGACTGGCTGATTGCGGTGCCCTGGCACAAGAAGACCAAGGAGAGCCGCGACCTCAAGCGCGCCGAGGAGATCCTGCACGAGGACCACTACGGCCTCGAGAAGATCAAGGACCGCATCCTCGAGTTCCTCGCCGTGCGCGCCCTGGTGAAGAAGCCCAAGGCGACGATCCTGACCTTTGCCGGCCCTCCGGGCGTGGGCAAGACGTCCCTGGCCAAGTCGATCGCGCGCGCCATGAACCGCAAGTTCGTGCGGCTCTCGCTCGGCGGCGTCCGTGACGAGGCGGAGATTCGCGGGCACCGCCGCACGTACATCGGCGCGTTCCCGGGCCAGATCGTCCAGATGATGAAGAAGGCCGGCACGATGAACCCGGTCTTCCTGCTCGACGAAGTCGACAAGATGTCGATGGACTTCCGCGGCGACCCGTCGGCGGCGCTGCTCGAGGTGCTCGACCCCGAGCAGAACAGCGCCTTCCTCGATCACTACCTGGACGTCGAGTACGACCTCTCGAACGTCATGTTCATCTGCACCGCCAACGTGCTGCACACGATCCCGCAGGCCCTCCGCGATCGCATGGAGGTGCTGCAGCTCGCCGGGTACACCGAGCAGGAGAAGGTCGAGATCGCCAAGCGGTTCCTCGTGCCCAAGGCCGTGGAGGGCACCGGGCTCACCGCCGAGAACATCCGCTTCACGGATGAGGCGCTCGAGACGATCATCCAGCGCTACACGCGCGAGGCGGGCGTCCGGAACCTGGAGCGGGAGATCTCGTCGATCTGCCGAAAGGTGGCCCGGAAGGTCGTGGTCGAGGGCGCCTCGTTCACCGACGACACCACCCCGGCCAAGGTCACCGAGTACCTCGGCGTGCCGCGCTACCGCTCCACCCAGGCCGAGCAGACCAACGAGATCGGCATTGCAACCGGCCTGGCGTGGACCGAGGTGGGAGGCGAGATCCTCGTGACCGAGGCGACGCTCATGCCCGGCAAGGGCACCCTGATGCTCACCGGCAAGCTGGGCGACGTGATGCAGGAGTCGGCCCGCGCAGCCATGAGCTGGGTTCGCTCGAAGGCCGAGGAGTTCGGCCTGGCGAAGGACTTCAACCGCAAGCACGACGTGCACATCCACGTGCCCGAGGGCGCCATCCCGAAGGACGGCCCGAGCGCCGGCATCACCATTGCCACGGCGCTCGTCTCGACCCTGGCGCGCGTGCCGTCCCGGCGAGACGTCGCCATGACCGGCGAGATCACGCTCCGCGGCAAGGTGCTGCCCATCGGCGGGGTGAAGGAGAAGGTCCTGGCCGCGCATCGCGCCGGCCTGAAGACGATCATCCTGCCCAGGGACAACGAGAAGGACCTGGCGGACATCCCGAAGCCGGTGCTCGACGTCCTGGACGTGTACCTGGTGCAGACGATGGACGAGGTCCTGAAGATCGCCCTGGCCGAGCCCATTCCCGGCCGCATCGCGCCGGTGGCCGAGGGTGTGGACGTCAACGCTTCTGACGACACGATCACGCACTGAGCCACGGGGGGCGCCAAGGCTTGTGAGCCCCTGCCGTTCGTGACGATACGCGCGGAGTTCGAGCGCAGCGTGGCGGGTCCGGCCGGCTACCCGGCCGACGGTCTCGCCGAGATGGCGCTCGTGGGGCGCTCCAACGTGGGCAAGTCCACGCTGGTCAACGCCCTGACCGGCCTGCGGCTGGCACGCACGAGCGCCGCGCCCGGCAAGACGCGCACGCTCAACGTCTACCGCGTGACGCCGGCAACGGGGCGGCCGTTCCACCTCGTGGACCTGCCCGGGTACGGGTACGCGCGGGGCGGACAGTCGTCGCGCGAGGGGTTCGAGGCGCTGACGCGGGAGTACTTCGACGACAGAGCCGGACGCAGGCAGGCGCTCCCCGAGCGCCGGGCGCCCGGGGCGTTTGCGGTGCTGCTGCTCGTGGACGGGCGGCACCCGGGGCTGGAGAGCGATGTCACCGCTGGCGACTGGCTCGAGGCCCTGGGCGCCCCGATGAGCGTCGTGGCCACCAAGATGGACAAGCTGACGCGCGCCGAACGCTCGCGCGCCCAGCATGCGTTCGAACGAGCGTTTCACTGCCCCGTGCTGCCGGTGTCGGCAACGACGGGCGAAGGACTGAAGGACCTGTGGATACTGATAGCAAGACTGCTGAGCAGTCACCCGCTGCCACCAACACCCCCACCGTCATCGAGCTGAGCGCGCTGAAGGAGATGGGCGTCACCGAGCTGACGCGCATCGCCAAGCAGCTCGAGGTGCCCGGCGCCACGGGCATGCGCAAGCAGGAGCTGATCTTCGAGATCCTGCGCGCGCGCGCCGAAAAGAGCGGCCTCATCTTCTCGGAGGGCGTCCTCGAGGTGCTCCCCGACGGGTTCGGGTTCCTCCGCGCCCCGGACTACAACTACCTGCCCGGTCCCGACGACATCTACGTCTCCCCTTCGCAGATCCGCAAGTTCGACCTGCACACGGGCGACACGGTGTCGGGCCAGATCAGGTCGCCGAAGGAAGGCGAGCGGTACTTCGCCCTCATCAAGGTCGAGGCGGTGAACTTCGAGCCGCCCGAGCGGGCGCGCGAGAAGGTCTTCTTCGAGAACCTGACGCCGCTCTATCCGGAGGGCCGCCTCCAGCTCGAGACCGAGGGCGACAACCTCTCCGGCCGCGTGCTCGACCTGATGACGCCGGTCGGCAAGGGCCAGCGCGGCCTGATCGTCGCGGCGCCCCGCACCGGCAAGACGATGCTGCTGCAGAGCCTCGCGACGAGCATCGCCAGGAACCACCCCGAGGTGTACCTGATCGTGCTGCTCATCGACGAGCGGCCCGAGGAGGTCACCGACATGCAGCGGTCCGTGAAGGGCGAGGTCATCTCGTCCACGTTCGACGAGCCGGCGACCCGCCATGTCCAGGTGGCCGAGATGGTCATCGAGAAGGCCAAGCGCCTGGTCGAGCACAAGAAGGACGTCGTCATCCTGCTCGACTCGATCACGCGCCTGGCGCGCGCCTACAACACGATCGTCCCGGCCTCGGGGAAGATCCTCTCGGGCGGCGTGGACAGCAACGCCCTGCAGCGGCCGAAGCGCTTTTTCGGCGCCGCGAGGAACATCGAGGGCGGCGGCTCGCTGACAATCATCGCCACGGCGCTCGTGGACACCGGCTCGCGCATGGACGAGGTGATCTTCGAGGAGTTCAAGGGCACCGGCAACATGGAGATCCACCTCGATCGGAAGCTGGTGGATCGCCGCGTGTTCCCCGCCATCGACATCCAGAAGAGCGGCACCCGCAAGGAGGAGCTGCTGCTGCAGAAAGACGACCTCAACCGCGTCTACGTGCTGCGCAAGGTTCTGACCCCGCTGTCTCCCGTCGAGGCCATGGAGCTGCTCCTCTCGAAGATGGGCAAGACCAAGAGCAACGCGGAGTTCCTCGGCGCGATGAGCAACGGGAAGTAGCGGACTGGGCTTTGGTTGGGGATTTCGGCTCTGGGATCTGAGAGCCTGTGAAAGAACCCGTCAACTTCCAACGCCCAACGCCCAACTCCCAAACGTGTCGGGCGAAATCGTTCGGAGATCCGCGACATTGGGAGTTGGTGGTTGGAGGTTGGGGGTTGATTTGTTCACACGCTCTGAGCGATAACCTCTTCAAGAGAGTCCAGCCTAATTTGAGAGTGCCCCAATGGGGCTCAGGACACCGGCCTGTGTGATGGCCTTCAGGACGACTCGTCCTGTTCGAGGGGGCTGTCAGCGGGTACTGGCCATACGCCTGCGACCACTCCGAAGCCGTCGAGGTCTTCGGCCTGGAACCCGGTGTGGCGCTCCACCCAGCTGCAGCGGCAGAAGGACGCGATTGCCGTCGTGTGAAGGCCGCACATGTAATCCGACGCTTCGATCACTCGTTGGATGGTGAAGCTGCCAGCAATTTGGACGGGCAGGCTGCCCAGTACCCAGACAAGCCAGGAAATAGGGTCGCGGAACTCGTCGCACCTGATTCCGGTACGGCTTGCATCGCGAACGCCCTCCTCCAGGTCCGGACGCTCGCCTCTAAATGAACGCGCTAGAGAGCATGAGCAGGTAGAACCCGACCAGGAGATAGCCGGCCACGAGGACAACGGTCGTCGAAGGCTGCTGCTCCTGAACCTGGTGGGCTCGAATGATGCCCGTCACCGCCATGGCGATAACGACCATCATGAAGACCACGAAAAATGCCAAATCCCTACCGACCGCCGCGAGCACCCGGTGGGCAGCACTGGCGCCAGAGATGACAGCGAGCCACAGGATGGCGCTGGCGGCGAGCCAGCCAATGCCCCGCCAGTTCGACGCCCTCGAATCGGGTTGCGCTTCCATAGCCGGACTGCCTCCTGCCGCCAGTTACGTCCTGGCCTGCCTGGCCACGGCCAGTCACCGCGCTGGCACCGTTCTGCTCCATGTGATCGGACACGGACAGCCGGGGATGCCGCGCAGGAAAGGGTGCAAGCGTAAGGGTCAGTTCTAGTGGCCGCGCTGAATAGCGTCAAGGAGAATCGTCACGACGGCCTGGAGGACTCACCAGCCTGGAAGACGAAGAGCAACGCGGAGTTCCCCGGCGCGATGAGCAACGGCAATTAGCGTAGAATAGCCGACCAGTCAGAACGGCCACGCGCAACCAGGGAGGCCGCCATGATTGCCGTCGCGGGGGTCACGGGTCACACGGGCGGGGCCGCAGCCTCCGCCCTGCTCGACGCGCAGCAGCCGGTCCGCGTCATCGTCCGCGATCGCGCCAGGGGCGACGCCTGGGCGGCGCGCGCTGCGGAGGTCGCGGTCGCCTCGCTCGATGACGCCGCCGGCCTCACCGCGGCGCTTCGCGGGACCGACGCGGCGTACCTCCTCGTCCCTCCGATTTATCAGGTCCCCGATCTCTTCGCGGCCCAGCGCGCGATCGTCCGCACCATGGCCGAGGCAATGGCACGAAGCGGCGTGGGCCATGTCGTGTTCCTCTCATCCATGGGCGGGCACCTCGCGTCCGGCACGGGGCCGGTGCGGCTGCTGCACGAGGCCGAAGGCGCGCTGGCGGCGACGGGACGGCCGCTCACGATCCTGCGGTCGTCGTACCTGCTCGAGAACTGGGCCAAGGTGCTCGGCGCGGTGGCCGCGCAGGGGGTCCTTCCCTCGTTCATCCCGCTCGACCAGAGGATGGAGATGAACGGCACCGTGGATCTGGGGCGAAGCGGCGCTACGGCTGGTATGATCCGCCGCGGATCTCCCGCCGCGTCCTGGAGATGGGAGGGCCGCACCCGACCACACCTCGGGAGATCGCCACGGCCCTGTCGTTGCTGAGGGGCTCGGAGGTGACGCCAGTCCTGGTGCCGCTCGAGCAGGTCGTGCCCACCTTCGCCTCGTTCGGCATCCCGGAGTCCACGGGCCGGCTGCTCGAGGAGATGTACGCAGCCGTCGCGTCCGGGTACTCTGGCGTACGAGGATCCTGCGGCGCCGCACGTCCGCGGCAGGCTCACCGCAGCCGACGTCCTCGGCCCGATGCTCGTGGGGATGACAGCATGAGGTTGACAGAGGTTGACGGTGGTTGGCGGAGGTTGACGGTGGTTGACAGAGGTTGACGGCGGTCGGCGAGGGTTGACGGAGCGCAGCCAAGGGCCACGAACAGAAGATGCCCCAGCACCACGGCACCCCAGCACCTCGGCACCTGCACCGTCAGCACCCACGGCACGATCAGCACCTTCAGCACCGACACTGTGCCATGATCCTCCGCGCGATGTCGAAGCTGCTCTGGCTGCTGTTCCTGTTCGTGCCCCTCAGCCTCTGGCTGGGCGTCTCCGGCGGTGCGCCGCTGGCCGTCTTCGGGGCCTCGTGCCTGGCGATCATCCCGCTGGCCGGCCTCATGGGCCGCGGGACGGAGGAATTGAGCGGGCATGTGGGCCCCGCGCTCGGCGGGCTCATCACGAGCTCGTTCGGCAACGCCGCCGAGCTGATCCTCGCCTTCATCGCCCTTCGCGAAGGCCACATCGACGTCGTCAAGGCGTCGCTGACCGGGTCCATCATCGGGAACATGCTGCTCGTGCTCGGCCTCTCGATGCTGATGGGAGGCTGGCGACGGCGCGAGCTCCGGTTCAGCCGCGCGGCTGCCGAGAGCAACAGCAGCATGATGTTCCTCGCGGTCGTGGCCCTGGTGATCCCCGCGATCTACGCGCGCGTGTCGGGAAGCCGCGGCCCGGCGCACATGGAGGCGCTCAGCCTCGACATCGCCGGCATCCTGATCCTGACCTATGCCGCGAGCCTCTTCTTCTCACTCAGAAGCCACCGGTATCTGTTCACGCCCGCCGTCGAGCCCGGGGAAGACGTCGGCGGGCACGATGCGGGGGCGGGCTGGTCGGTGGGCCGCAGCGCGCTCACGCTCGTCGGCGCCGCGGTGGGCGTGGCGGTCGTGGCCGAGTTCCTCGTGGGGGCCGTGGAGGCCGCGGGCCAGGCACTCGGCCTCGGCGATGTCTTCATGGGCGTCATCGTGGTAGCCCTGGTCGGCAACGCCGCCGAGAATTCCACCGCCATCCGCATGGCGATGCGCAACCAGATGGACCTGTCGCTCGGGATCGCGGTCGGGTCGTCGATGCAGATCGCGATCTTCGTGGCCCCCCTGCTGGTGTTCGCCGGGCACCTGCTCGGCACGCCCTTCGGGCTGGAGTTCACCGTGCTGGAAGTCGCCGCCGTGATCCTGTCGGTCGGCGTCGTGAACCTGCTCATCCGCGACGGCCGCACGAACTGGTTCGAGGGGCTGCAGCTGCTGGCGGTGTACGCCATCCTGGCCCTGGCGTTCTACTTCATCTGAGACCCGGAGCACGGGCCCCCTTGTGCGGGTCCCACCCGGCCGACTACGATGGCCTTTGACCCTCCAGGAGGCTTGAATGAGCATGGGAACCGCGACTGCGTCCGACGTCCTCGTCAGCACTGACTGGGTCGCCTCGCATGCGAAGGACGCGACCGTCAGGGTAGTCGAGGTGGATGTCGACACCTCGGCGTACGACCAGGGCCACGTGCCGGGCGCGATCGGCTGGAACTGGTCCACCGAGCTGTGCGACACGGTCGTCCGCGACATCATCCCGCCGCAGAAGTTCGAGGCGCTGATGTCCCGATCGGGCATCGCCAACGACACGACGGTCGTCCTCTACGGCGACAACAACAACTGGTTCGCCGCGTGGGCGTTCTGGCAGATGAAGATCTACGGTCACAAAGACGTGCGCATCATGAACGGCGGCCGCAAGAAGTGGCTGGCCGAGAGCCGCGAGCTCGAGACCACGCCGGCAGCCCCCGCCGCAACCACGTACAAGGCCGGCGCGCAGGACCTCTCGATCCGCGCCTTCCTGCCTGAAGTGCAGGCGGCCGTCAAGGCGGGGCGCGCGGCGCTCGTGGACGTGCGCAGCCCGCAGGAATTCTCGGGGGAGATCCTCGCCCCGCCGGGACTGCCCGAGACGTGCCAGCGCGGCGGGCACATCCCCGGCGCGAAGAGCATTCCGTGGGGCAAGGCGTGCAACGAGGACGGCACGTTCAAGTCCGCGGCGGACCTGCAGCAGCTGTACGGCGGCGCGGGAGTGACCGCGGACAAGCCGGTCATCGCGTACTGCCGCATCGGCGAGCGGTCCAGCCACACGTGGTTCGTGCTGAAGCACCTGCTGGGCTACGCCAACGTGAAGAACTATGACGGCTCGTGGACCGAATGGGGCAACCTCGTGGGCGCCCCGGTCGAGAAGCCGTAACATGCACGCGCAGGACTTCAGCCGGCGGGAGGTGGAGCTCGCCGGCTGGCCCATCGTGGTCGAGACCTACCGGCTCGGCGACGCCTACTACTGCATGATCTCGAGCGCGGATCCCGGGGCGCGCTTCGCGCGCGCGCAGGGTGCCTCGCGCGAATCCGCGGAGCTGGCGGCGCTCGACAAGGCGGAGAAGTGGCTCGGCAGGACGCGCCGCTTCGAGGTCTGACCCCTTCGACCCTTCGAGAGCCTCAGGGTCGCCCCGAGCCAGGTCGAGGGGCGACAGGCTCAGGACAGGCGATGCGATACCGCACCTATCCGCGCACCGGCTGGCAGGTCTCCGAGATCGGCTACGGGATGTGGGGTCTCGGCGGCTGGACCGGTTCCGACGACGATGAGACCGCGTCGTCGCTGCGCGAGGCCGTCGGTCTGGGCTGCACGTTCTTCGATACCGCGTGGGCGTACGGCGCCGGCAAGAGCGAGCGGATGCTGGCGGACCTCGTCCGGTCCCACGCGGATACCCGGATCTACGTCGCCACCAAGGTGCCGCCGAAGAACCAGCGCTGGATCCAGCTCGACGGCTTCACGCTGGACGAGGTGTTTCCGCCGGATCACATCCGCGAGTACACCGAGAAGAGCCTCGAGAACCTGGGCGTCGAGGCCATCGACCTGCAGCAGCTGCACGCCTGGAGCGACCGGTGGGCCGGCGACGACCGCTGGAAGCGGGTGATGGACGACCTCAAGCGCGAGGGGCTCGTCCGCAGCTGGGGCATCAGCGTCAATCGCTGGGAGCCCACCAACGTCCTCGAGGCCCTTTCGTCGGGGCTGATCGACGCGGTGCAGGTCGTGCACAACATCTTCGACCAGGCCCCGGAGGACGAGCTCCTGCCCTACTGCCGGGAACACGGCATTGCGGTCATCGCGCGCGTGCCGTTCGACGAAGGCAGCCTGACCGGCACGCTGACCACGCAGACGCGGTGGCCCGACGGCGACTGGCGGAACCTGTATTTCACGCCGGATCGCCTGGCCGCCGCCGTCGATCACGTCGAGGCGCTGAAGAGCGACGTCCCGGCGGGTGCGAGCCTGCCGGAGCTGGCGCTGCGGTACATCCTCGATCATCCCGCGGTGACCAGCGTCATCCCGGGGATGCGCAGACTCCCCCACGTGCGCGCGAACATCGCGGCCAGTGACGCGCCCCCGCTCGATCCGGATCTCCTCTCGCGCCTGCGCCGGCACCGGTGGGAGCGCGACTGGGTCGTGCCCTGAACACGGGCGTCTCCGGTATCAGCATGGCCATCCTCTACCGCGATCCGACGGCGTCGCCCCCGGGCGAGTATCGCGTCCGCCGGCTCGCCCGCCAGGCCGGTGCGCTGCTGGCCGCCGACGCGCCGGCGTGGCGCGACGCCCGTGCCATCGAGTGGGGCCCGGAGCGGTATCGCACGCGCTTCCAGGCCTGCTGGGACGAAGCCGCGCTCCACCTGCGCTGGGATGCCGTGGACGATGCGCCGTGGCACACGATGGCGACGCGCGACGAGCACATCTGGGAAGAGGAGGTCGTCGAGATCTTCCTCGACGCGACCGGATCCGGCGTCAACTACGCCGAGCTCGAGATCAACCCGGTCAACATCGTCTGCGACCTGCGCGTGGAGCATCCCTGGCCGCAGGTGCGCTCGCTGACGGAGTGGGATTGGGACGGGATGACCTCTGACGTGGTTCCCCTGCTGGACGCCCACGGCGCCTCGGAGGGGTGGACGGCGCTTGCGCGGCTGCCCTGGGAGGGGCTGCGCACGATCTCGCCCGAGACGGCCGGCCGGGTGCCCCCCGCCGCGGGCCAGTCGTGGCGCTTCAACGTCTTCCGGATCAAGCGTCCGGGAGGCCCGGCACGGCCGGCCGACGGGGCCATCTTCGCCGCCTGGTCGGTGCCGGACGGCCCGAGCTTCCACGTGCCCGGCGTCTTCCAGCCGTTCACGTTCGAGTAGCCGGGACCACCGGCTGAAACCCCACGGCGTCAAAGAAGCGGGCGTCGACCGACCGGACGGCCGCTGGCCGAGCGGCCGGGCTGCCTGTTATACTGTGGTTTTGGACGAGGCCCGAAGGAGTTCGCCGTGAAGCCCGAGATTCACCCGAAGTACTACGACGTCGAGGCGCGGTGCGCGTGCGGCGCGACCTGGAAGACCCGGTCGACCAAGCAGGAGCTGCACCTCGAGATCTGCTCGAACTGCCACCCCTTCTTCACCGGGCGGCAGAAGCTGGTGGACACCGAGGGCCGCGTGGAGCGGTTCACGAAGAAGTTTGGCGCGCAGACGGTCGAGGGCCGGAAGCAGGGCGCCAAGAACCGCCGCGAAGCCCGCAAGTCGGTGGCCCACTAGAGCTGAGGCAGCCGGATCGTGCCCCCGGGCTCATCGGGCCCGGGCGCGCGACGCCCGAGCTTCCGATCGATCCTGGCCAGCCGGTAACGGCCGGCTTCCATCCGCCTGGTTCCCACCCGTACCGACAGCGACAAGCGCGCGAACCGCCGCGCCTGGTCGAGATCCGCGGCGCGATGCTCGTAGTGGATCGCGAGCGCCTCGAGCGCCTCACGCCGGATGGCCGGGGCCGCGCCCGGCTCGGCGACGATCCTCCTCCAGCAGTCCGCCGCCTCCTCGTAACGCCCCGCGCGGCGCAGCCGCACGGCGAGCGCCCGCAGCGCGTCTACCCGCACGGCCATCGGATCCGGCCCGCGCTCGTTGGTGGCCCGCTCGGCGGCATCGCGATAGCAGCGCTCCGCGGTGTCGAGCCGGCCGGCGCGCTCCAGCAGCCGTCCGGCCGCGAGGCTCTCGCGCGCGCTCGTCGAGCCGCCGGGCGCGTCGGCGAGCGCCCGCAGCGCACGCGCGGTGATGACCGCCAGCGACAGCAGATCGAGCCGGTTGTGCTCGAAGACCGGCTCGAGCGGCCCGGCATCCCCCGATCGCATGTAGTCGAAGTAGCGTCCCGGGATCTCGAAGCCGGGCACGTCGCCCACGCGGCGCACGCCGAACAGCACGCGCTCGAGCGCGCTCAGCCGGCAGCTGTCCGTGTCGGGCCAGGCCCCGGGCGCGGCGGGCGCCCCGCGCCAGAAACGCCGGGCGATGTGCAGCATGTCCACGTGCGCCAGATCGTCGAACGGCGGAGTGAGCCGGTTGAACTGGTACCGCGTCTCGAGCACCGGCACGTCGAAGCTCTTGCCGTTGTAGCTGACCACGCCCGCCGACTGGCGGACGAGGCCCTCGACCGCGTCGAGCATCGGCCGCTCGTGCTGATAGCCGGGGAGGAAGTACTGGCGGATCCTGAACCCGGCGCGCTCGAAGCAGGCACAGCCGACGAGAAATGCGTAGGTGCCCGCCCCGCCTGCCAGGCCCGTGGTTTCGAGATCGAGGAACAGGAGCGCGCGCGGGTCCGCGCCGGGCGGCTCGGGCCGGCCTCCGATGAGCGGGAGCTCGGCGTGTGCCGCCAGGGCCCGCCCGTCCAGGTCGCCAATGCGCACCAGCCCATGGCAGTGATCGAGCGGGTAGAAGCGGTCGATCACGACCGCCGGGCCGGACGACGTCTGCACGACGTCGCCGTCGAGTGCGGCGGCGGCCGCCGCAAGCCGGCCGTCCAGCCGGCCCGCAGGGGCCACGGATTCCTGGTCCGCCTCGTCCGTTCGTCCCGGCCCTGTCGACGGACGGACCTCGCTGATGACCGCGGCGCCTGCCTCGGACGAGCGAGCGGCCTCCCGCCGCCGCTCGGCCATCAGCTCGCGGAGCCGTTGCTCCAGGCGCTCGCTCATCGTGGCGCGCCGAGCATGCGGTCGAGAATGGCCAGGGCGACCGGCTTCGAGAGCGGCCCGGTCTCGCCGACGGGTCCGACGCAGGTCGGGCAGCCGTGGTCGCAGTCGCAGCCGGCGATCAAACGGCGCGTCCCGGCCACGAGCGTCTCGCGCATCGCGAAGAGCGGCTCGCTGAACCCGATGCCGCCCGGATAGCTGTCGTACAGGAAGAGACGCGGCTCGTCGAGCTCCTGCGGCATCAGCCCTTCGGCATCCGACAGCGCACCTTCGTCGCCCGCGCCAATCGAAAGCCCGAGATCCTGCCGGTCGCACATCAGCAGGATCTGCGCCACCTGCTTCATCGCGAACGCCAGGCCGGCCACGCCGTCGCGCCGGTCGTCCAGGCTGTACGGCAGCGACGCCATGAGCGTCCGCGGCAGCGTCAGCCAGCACGCGGTCGTGTGCATCTGCTGCTCGGGCAGGTCCAGCTCGCCGCTGCCGACGTTCTCGTTCGTGTAGAACTTGATCTTCTTGAACCCGACCACCCGCGACACGACGCGGACGTCGCCGTGCGAGCAGACGGCCACCGGCAGTGCCGGCACGTCCGCCGGTGCATCGGCGCATGCGGCCGGCTGCGCGGCCTCGCTGTTGAAGACGTCGAGGATGGTGACGCGCGAGTACGTGATGGCGTCGGTGTAGTAGTCGCACTCGACCGATCGGACGTACGCCTTCCGACCCTCGAAGTCGAGCCGCTCCACCTGGAACAGGCGGCCTTCCACGAGGTAGATGGCTTTCTCGTGCAGCGTCGAGAGCGCGCTCGTGAAGTCCGTCTCGCCGATGATGTCCGCGCCGCGCGTCGTGTCCACGACCACGAAGTTGTCCGAGGAGATTGACCGGAGGCTCACGGCGTCGGCCGGGTACGACTCGTTGGTCCAGTTCCACTGCCTCGTGTCCGGCCCGTCCCCGACGAGGTGCACGAAGCCCTCCTCGGCGAGCAGTCGCAGGATGTCCTGCACCGGTTCGCGTCCGAACGCCTCGTCTGCCGCGAAGGGCAGCTCGAACGTCGCACACTTCACGTGGTCCAGCAGGATGTGCAGGTTGTCGGGGTTGACCAGGGCGTGCTCGGGCGAGGCGTCGAAGAAATACGACGGGTTGCGGACCACGAACTGGTCCACAGGGGCGCTCGAGGCGACCATGACCGCGGCCGAACGCCCCTGCCGCCGGCCGGCGCGGCCCGCACGCTGCCACGTGGACGCAATCGTGCCCGGGTAGCCGGCCATGACCACCGCGTCCAGCGCGCCGATGTCGATGCCGAGCTCGAGCGCGTTGGTCGAAATCACCGCGCGCACCTGTCCCTCGCGCAGGCCACGCTCGATCTCGCGGCGCCGGAGCGGCAGGTACCCGCCGCGGTAGCCGCGGATCTGCTCCTGGGTCCCGGGAGGCCCTTCGAAGTCGTCCTTGATGTAGGTGGTGAGGACCTCGGTCGAGAGGCGGCTCTGGCAGAACACGATGAGCTGCAACTGCCGCTTGAGAAACTCCCCCGCCACACGGCGCGCTTCGCTCAGGTACGAGCGGCGGATCCCCAGCTCGCGGCTGACAACGGGCGGGTTGACGAAGAGGAACACCTTCTCGCCACGGGGCGCGCCGCTCTCCTCGATCAGCTCGAAGGGCCGCTCGGCCAGCCGCTCGGCCAGCTCGCGGGGATTGGCAATGGTGGCCGACGAGCAGACGAACACTGGATCGGACCCGTAGTGCCGGCAGATCCGTCGCAGCCGCCGCAGGACGTTGCCCAGGTGGCTGCCGAACACGCCGCGATAGGCGTGCAGCTCGTCGATCACGACGAACCGCAGGTTCTCGAACAGCTTCGCCCACTTCGGATGGTGTGGGAGGATCCCCGAGTGCAGCATGTCGGGGTTGCTGAGCACGACATGGGCGCGCGTGCGGATCGCGCGCCGCGCGTCCTGCGGCGTGTCGCCGTCGTAGGTGAACACGCCGATCTCGGTGCCGGCGCGCTCGTTGACGTGGCCGACGAGGTCGTGCAGCTCGGCGAGCTGATCCTGCGCAAGCGCCTTGGTGGGAAACAGGTACAGTGCGCGGCTCGCCGGGTCGGCCAGGATGGTGCTCAACACGGGCGCGTTGTAGCAGAGCGTCTTGCCCGAGGCGGTGGGCGTGGTCACGACAACGCTGCGGCCCTCGAGGGCCAGCGCGAGCGCGTGGGCCTGGTGCGTGTAGAGCTGGCTGATACCGCGGGCCTCGAGGGCGGCACGGAGGCGCGGATCGATCAGGTCCGGCCAGGGCGCATACCTGGCGTCTTCGGCGGGCAGGCACCGCACCGCCGTGACCCAGGCGTCAGGGTCGTCCTGCCGGGCGGGCGTGCCGACGCCAAAGCGGTCCAGGGCGGAGGTGAGCGCCTGCTCGCGCGCCGGGCCGGTCGGCTTGCGGGCCACGGCGAGGGCGGCCGCGGGGGACGGGCCCGGCGGGAGCAGCTCCGCGCCTTCGTTGCTACCCCGCTGTGCAGCCATGGGCCAGGATGGTAACACGAAGGGGCGGCGAAGAATCCGGGGGTCAGGCCCTGTTAAGAGACTTAACAGGGCCTGACCCCGTTGGTTCTGGTTCGTTCAGCAGGTCGAGCCAATTGTTCGGGCGAGGGCACGGGCTCTGAGTGAGGTGGACGAAGGGACTCGGCGTGAGGCTGGACCAGCGCCAGCGCTCGGCGTGCTCGACGAGGTTTGCGCGGCGCGGGTTGGCTTCGATATATCGCAGGAGAGTCAGGAGCTGTCGCTCGTCCCTCACAACGACGCTGGTGAAGCGACCCTGGTACACGTGGCCCTGGCCTACCAGGTTTCGACTCCGGTTGAAGTGGCAGGCATGGGTACACGTCAACCACTGAGTAAAGGCAGAAATTGCCCCCGTCTTCTCCGGCCACACGGCGAAGTGCCAGTGATTGCGCATCACGCAGTACGCGAGAATCCGCATGCACGTCCGCTGCTGCGCTCGCCCGATAAGTCGCTGAAACAGAAGGTATTCTTCGTCATCTGAGAACAGCACCTGCCGATGAACACCACGATTGAGCAGGTGGTAGATGCGACCGCCGGTCGCTTCGCGGAGACGTCGGGGCATGCTCCCACGCACCGGCAAACGGAATGCCGAGGCGAACGGGATGGGGTCAGGCCCTGTTAAGAGACTTAACAGGGCCTGACCCCAGCGGCACGAGCACGGTGGCCTGGCGGCCGCTCCGGCGGTCGTACTCGGCGGCCACACGCGCGCCGACACCTGACGCGTCGCCCTCTTGCACCAAGCCGACGATGGACCCGCCGAAGCCGCCGCCGGTCAGCCGCGCGCCGTACACGGCCGGCTCGGCCGCGGCGAGCTCGACGAGCAGATCCACCTCGGGCACCGACACGGCGAAGTCGTCGCGCTGCGAGACGTGCGACGCGCTGAACAGGCGGCCGAGGGTCACGGGATCCCCGCGCCGGGCGGCCGCCACGGCGTCGAGCACGCGCTGGTTCTCCGTGATCACGTGCCGCGCGCGGCGCGAGACGGGATCGGGCAGCGCCATCACGCGGTCCAGCGCGTCCACGCCCACGTCGCGCAGGGCCTTCACGCCGAGCAGCGCGGCGGCGCGCTCGCACTCGGCACGTCGTGTCCGGTAATCGCCCGCGGCATGGTTGTGGGCCACCCCGGAGTTGATCACCACGAGCTCGGTCCGCTCGGGAAGATGCACCTGCTCATAGGCGAGCGTGCGCGTATCGATGAAGAGCGCGATGCCGGGCTGCGCCAGGCTGGAGGCCATCTGGTCCATGATGCCCACGGGTGCACCCACGAAGTCGTTCTCCGCCCGCTGCCCCAGCTTCGCGACCCTCACGTCGTCCAGGTCGAGCGAGAAGAGCTGCCGCAGCCCGCGGATCAGCGCGACCTCGAGCGCAGCGCTCGACGACAGACCGCTGCCGAGCGGCACGGTCGAGCGCACGGCCAGATCGAAGCCGCCCGCCGCGAGGCCGTCGGCCCGGAGCGCCTGCACGACGCCCTGGACGAAGTCCACCCAGCCGCGGCCCGGCGTCTCGTGGCCGATCTCGAACTGCTCGAGGCGGGCGTCGTCGCTCAGGTCCGCGCTCCAGGCGCGCACGCGCCCGTCGTGGCGCGCCGCCAGCGCCACCGCGGTGGACTGCGGGATCGACGTCGGCAGCACGAACCCATCGTTGTAGTCGGTGTGCTCGCCAATCAGGTTGACCCGGCCGAAGGCTTCCGCGCGGACGGTCGGCGCCCCGCCGAACAGCCGCCGGAACTCGGCATCCGCAATCGCCGGCCGCATGCTACTCAAGCGAGACCTCCACGGCGGCCAGCTCCTTCGCCTTGTCCTCCGGCAGCGTGTCCGCCGTGAACACGCCGGCGCCGGCCTCGCTGCCCGCGAGGTACTTCAGGCGGTTCGGCATCCGGTAGGCCGGGTAGAACTCGACGTGCACGTGCGCCTCGGGATGGGGCCGTCCGTCGGTCGGCGCCTGATGGAAGGCCATGATGTACGGGAACGGCCGCTGCCACAGGCCGTCGTACTTCAGGAGGACCGTCTTCAGCGCGCGCGCGAAGTCGGCGCGCTCCGGAGGCGTGAGCGCGGCCAGCGACGGCGCCGGCCTGAGCGGCGCTACCCACACCTCGTACGGATATCGCGCGCACACCGGCACCAGCGCCAGCACGTGCGGGCCCTCGTAGACGACGCGTTGCCGATCGTCGGCAATCTCCCGCTGCAGCAGATCCTCGAGCAGGCCCCGGGCGTGCGCGTCGAAGAAGGCGCGCTGTTCGGCCAGCTCGCGGACCGCGACAGGCGGCACGAACGGATACGCGTAGATCTGCCCGTGCGGATGATGCAGCGTCACCCCCACCTCGACGCCGCGGTTCTCGAACGGGAACACGTACTCCACGTCGTCGCGCGCGCCGAGCTCCACGTAGCGGTCGGCCCACACGTCCACGATCAGGCGCAGGTGATCGAGCCTCAACCGTCCGAGGGAAGACGAGGGGTCCTGCGTGAAGACGACGACCTCGCAGGCGCCGCGGCCAGGGCGCGTGTCCACGATGGCCGAGGGCGGGTCATGCGCCGAGCCGGTCAGCGTCGGAAACAGGTTCTCGAAGACGGCCACATCCCACGGCCCGGCCGGGACCTCGGTCGGCGCGGCCGGATCCGTCGTCACCGCCAGCGGGTTCCACTCGGGCGGGGGCAGGAACGTCCGATGCTGGCGATGGGACGCGTAGGCGACCCACTCGCCGCGCAGCGGATGCCAGCGGAGATGGGAGTTCGGCGACACCGGCTGCGCGCTCGGGCTCGGCGCCGCGAGCCCGTCCGGCAGCGGCTGTCTCGCGTAGAGCCACAGCTTCCGGCCATCCGGCTTGACCAGATCGACTCTGTGCATCGTGCGGCCGGCACCAGCGCTCACAGGTTCGACCTCGACTGGCAGCCGTCGACGACGACCGACGCGCCGCTCACCCAGCTCGCGCGTGGCGACGCGAGGAACGCCACGACCTCGCCGACTTCCTCGGGACGCCCGAAGCGCCCGAACGGCAGCTCACGCCGCACGAACTCCTCGATGCCGGCGGGATCGGCCTTCTGCCGGCGATCCCACGACCCACCGGGAAACAGGATGGACCCCGGTGCCACGCTGACGACACGGATGCCGTCGCGCGCGAACTGTTGCGCCAGGGCTTTCGCCAGGCTCGTCTCGGCCGCCTTCACGGCGTTGTACGTCATGCGCCCGCCCGACTCGCGCCCCCAGATGGAGGTGATCATCACGATCACGCCGCCGCCGCGCCGGCGCATCAACGGAACCGCCAGCCGCGAGGCCCGGACGGCGGGAAACAGCGTCTGGTCGAGCGCCTCCTGCCACTCGGCGTCGCTGGTGTCGAGCAGGTCGGCGCCACGGGCCAGCCCGATGTTGTTCACGAGGATGTCGAGGCCGCCGAAGGCGTCGGCGGCCGCCTGGACGGCCTTCACGATTCCCGCGGGCGTGGCCAGATCCGCGGCCACGGCCTCGACGCGACCCGCGCCGGGCAGCGCCGACAGCTCGGCACGGGCGCGCTCGAGCGCGTCGGCGCTCCTGGCGGTCAGCAGGACATGACAGCCTTCGGCGGCCAGCGCCCGGGCACTGGCCAGCCCGAGGCCCCGGCTGGAGCCGGTGACGAGCGCAACTTTGTCGCGGAGCTCAAGGTCCATGCGTGGGATCTCGACGCGCCGGCTCGGCCGCTGCAGGCCGCCGGGCGGTCAGGGCAGGCGGCCCCCGGTCAGATCGTTGAGCCGCCAGTCGAACGTGCCGAAGGTCATGCGGAACTCGTTGGCGTCCAGGAACTCGCGCTCGTGCGTCAGCAGCGCAGGCTTCGCCAGCGCCAGCACCGCGCGCTCCACCGGGCTCCGCGACGAGAACCGCGGATCCGCCGCCGCCGCGTACGCGGCGACGAAGTCGGCCTCGCGCCAGCTGACGATCGGCGTCACCGTCACGAGGTTCGTCGCTGGATCGATCGTGAGGAGCTTGCCGCTGGTCGCGAACTCCTCGGCGACCGACTGGAGCTCTTCGCCGAGGCGGGCGCCCGTGAACGCCTCGCTCCGCAGCCGCGCGCTGCCAATCGCCCCCCGCCCGATGGCCAGGTAGAGCCGCGGATCGCGAAAATCGGCGAGCACCGTCGTCTCGATCTGATCGAGCGTGAGCGACCGGCCGGCGACGCGATGCGTGGTGTGGTCGAAGACGCCGGGGATCTGCCGGATGCTGTCGGGCGGATAGTTCGTCACGTGCCCGCGAACCGGGTAGTGGTCGATGACCGTACGCAACACGAGCGCGTCGTAGGCATTCAGCCAGAACGCGATCTGCTCGTCTCTGGGCCACGTCTCGACGTGGGCCCCCTCGAGCGAGGCCACGTAGCCGTCGAGCCTGTGCCGGTCGGTCTCGAGCGCCTTGTAGTAGACGAGTCCGTCGCGAACGTAGGTGTCGAGCACGGCGTCGAGCGCCTCGTGGAATCCGGACGCGCCCGACGACTGCCGCCGCGCCGACACGGGGATGGCAGCCAGGAGACCGATCGCGAGCAGGATGAGCGCAGGAGCCGGGCGGCGCGGCATCACAGGCCGCCCAGCCACGGCCGCAGCGCGGCGTTGAACGAGTCAGGGTTTTCCATGTTCGACAGATGCCCCGCGGCGGGCAGAATCGCGAGGGTCGCATTGTCCAGCGCCGACACCATGGCCCGCGACTCCTCGACGGGCGTGATGCCGTCCTCCTCGCCCACCAGCACCAGGACCGGCACCCGCATCTGGCGGAGACCGGGCGTCGAATCGGGTCGGTCCCGCATGCGCATGATCGCGCGGCGGACGCCCTCGACTCCGTTCGACTCGATGAGCCGGCGAACCTCCGCGACCACCCCGGGACGCCGCCGGTGGGTCGTCGGGCCGACCAGCTTGGGCAGCATCTCGTCGGCGATCGCAGACGCGCCGCCGGACTCGACAAGACCCAGCATGCGCTCCCGTCCGTCGCGGCCGGCCGGCGTGTCGGCCCCGCTGCGCGTGTCGGCGAGCACCAGCCCCGCCAGGCGCGCCGGCGCGACCCGATGATACGCGAGTGCCGCGTATCCGCCCATCGAGAGGCCGCCCACGACGGCGCGACCGACGCCGAGGTGCTCGAGCAGCGCGTCGACGTCCCTGGCGAAATCGTCGATGGCTGGCCTGTGCGGGTGATCCGTGCTCGAGCCGAGGCCCGCCAGGTCGGGCGCGATGAACCGCCACCCGGGAGGCACCGCCGCGAGCTGCGGACGCCACATCGCGAGCGACAGCGGAAAGGCGTGCAGCCACACGAGCGTGGACGACGCGGTGTCCGCTCCGGCAGCGGCCCAGCTCAGCCTGCGGCCGTCCGGCAACGTGGTCTCGTGCGGGACCATCCCGACATTCTAGAGCGCGCCGTCCCAACTCCCAATTTCCGGCCCCCAACTGCCAAGAGTGGCAGACGAGATCGTTCTGAATCTCGTCCCCTTGGCAGTTGGGAGTTGGCGGGACTCAAGCCTCGTGAGGGTGCGCCGATTGAGGAGGCGTGCCGGCCGCCGCGTTCGCCCACGTGCTCGATCGGCTGATCGACCGCGGGCCCGGGGCCGTCCTCGATGGTCAGGACGGCCGGCATCGTCACCGTTCCCCTGCTCCAGCCACCCTACGCGCGCCGGTGGCTGTCCTTCGATCCGCTGGAGCCGCCGGCTGCGCCGCCGGCACGGCCGATCAACGAGGCACAGCGCGATGCGCTCGACGTCCTGCGACGGGCCGGCGCCACGCTCGGGGAGGACTTCGCGGTGGATCAGCTCAAGACGGCCTTCCGGCGTCTGGCGCGGCGGCTGCACCCGGACGTGCACCCGGGAGCAGGGGCGGGAGAGCTTCGGCGGCTGGCCGTCACGTTCTCGAACATCCGCGAGGCGTACCTGGTGCTCCGGCCCCTGGGCTAAGCGGGCAGACCTCAAGGTCTGCGCTACACGCGAACTCGAGCGGGCAGATTCGAGGCGTCCCGCGCGCCCTCGTTGTCGCGCTCATGTGGCGCAGGCCTGCAGTTGTTCACGCTCATGTAGCGCAGGCCTTCAGGCCTGCCAACAGTAGCGCAGGCCTTCAGGCCTGCCAACAGGCGCGGGCAGACCCGACGCTACACGCCACCTCACGTGGCGCTTCGGGCCTCACCCGCATCACCGGAGCGCCTGCTGCATGTGCCGGAGCAGCAGGACCAGGGCGAGCCCGCCCAGCCCGATGGCCCCCAGCATCAACGGCAGCACTCGAGAGAGGACGTGTCGGGTCAGCTGCGGGCCCTCGAGCCAGGCGCCCGGCGCCAGCGCGGCCCGCAGCGCGTCGACCGCGGGTCCGGAGTCCGCCGGCGCCCTGACGTACCAGCGTCGCATCGCGCCGGCGATCTCGATCGTCAGCCAGCCACCGCGCAGCCAGGCGTGGCGAACCGCCGAATACCCGCCGCTCCAGCGGCGCCAGGGGTGCTCGAGCACCAGGCGGTCCTCGTCCAGCTCCAGCGTCGTCCGTGATACCGCGACGAGGGTCCACGCCGCCGCCACGACGCCCATGGCCTGAAGCGTCAGCGCGGAGCCGAGGAGCACGAAGTGCAGGGCCGCCCGGCGGTCGGCGCCGGGATCCAGGAGCAGCCCCAGACGCCAGACCATCATGAAAAGCGCGGTCTCGGCCGCGGCGAGCGCGAGCGCCAGCCACAGCACGTTGCGGCGAAATGCCGGGGCGGCCTGCAGGCTCGGAGCCATGCCGGGGTTATCGGATCGTGGGGGGCCGTCCCGAAGAGGAGCGCCGGGACGCGCCGGGGCTGGTCGGCCAGAGCGTATCCTGTGGGTGAGCGGCGATCTTCGTGACGACACCTGTCATCGATCCCGGCACCACGGCGCGGCTGTATGCGGCGAGCGGGGCCGCGCGCTGGGGGGTTTCGGCCGAGCGCTTCCGCGAGGCGCTGGCCGAGAGCCTTGCCCACCGCTTTCCGTCGGGCGCCGAGGTGCACGCCGCCGAGGTGTACCTGGCCTCGCTCCACACGGCCGACATGGGGCTGGCGCTGGCGTGCCGGCTCGGACACGAGGCCGCGTGGGAGCACTTCGTGCTCGAGCTGCGGCCGGCGCTCCATGCCGCAGCGCGCACGGTCGCGGGAGATGACGGGCGCGAGCTGGCCGATTCGCTGTACGGGGAGCTCTTCGGCCTCACGGCACCAGGCGGCGAGCGGCGCTCGCTCCTTACCTACTATCACGGGCGCAGCCGCCTGGTGACCTGGCTGCGATCGGTGATGGTTCAGCGCGAGATCGATCGGCGCCGCGCCGGCGCACGGCTCGTGGCGCTGGACGAGGCGGCCGAGCTACCGGCGCCGGCTTCGCCCGGCCCTGACCCCGACCGCGGACTGGTGGCATGCGCCCAGCAGGCCCTCGACGCGGCGATCGACGCGCTGGAGCCGCGCGATCGCCTCCGGCTCCGCCTCTACTACGGGCAGGATCTCACGCTCATCAGGATCGCGCGCCTCCTCGGAGAATCAGAGGCCACGGTCTCGCGCAAGCTCGAGCGGGCGCGCCGGACCCTGCGCGCGTCGGTCGAGCAGGTCCTTCGCGCGCAGTACGGCTTGTCGGACGAGGCGGTGCGCCGCTCGTTCGAGCTCGCCGCGGACGCGCCGGACCTCACCCTCGAACGCCTCCTGTCGCGGGCGGAAGACGGATGACCGGCAAGATTTCCGGGCGAGTTCGTTCCATAGTTGAGGGCAGCCGCATGACCGATTCCCATTTCGACCGCGCGCTTCGTGCCGCGGCCCGCCGGGGCCGCGCGGACGCCGGCCCCTGCCCGGACGCCGCCCTGCTGGCCGCCTACGTGGACCGGGGGCTCTCCGGAGACGAGCGGACCGACGTCGAGGCCCACGTCGCGGACTGCACGCTCTGCCAGGAGCAGCTCGCGCTGCTCGCCGCCGTCGACGTGGCCGACGATCCGCCGGCGGCGCCCGGACCGTCGTGGGCTCCGTCCGCCCTCCTGCGGAAATGGGGATGGCTCGTGCCGATCGCCACGGCAATCCTGCTCGTCGCCATCTGGGTGCGACTGCCCCGGCAGGAGCCGGCGACTGCCCTGACCAACGCGGCCCCCACGCAAGCCGTGACGGCCCAGGCGACGCCGCAGGACATCGAGCCCAAAGACACGCCCAGGCGCGATGCCGGCCGGGACGAGGCGCCAGGCGCGGCCGGCGGAAGAGTCGAGGCGTTCTCGGCGCGCAAAGCGCCTGCGCCGCCGCGCTCCGACGCGGAGCGTCAGGGCGCCGGTGAACGGCGCAAGTTGAACGACGACGCCGCCAACCGCATGGCGGACCACGCGGCGACGACACCCACGGATACGCTGGCCAGGAAGGCAGAGCCCTCGCCGCCGCCGAGGGCGATGCCGCAGGCGCCCGCAGCGCGGGAAGCCACGGCACCGGCCGCCCAGGCAGCCACCCCGCCGGAATCCGCGCAGCGGGAATCGGGACGCGCCGTGGGCGGGCTCATGGCGAAATCCGCCGCGCCGATGCTGCTGGTCCACGCGCCGGGCGGCGTCCTCGTGAGCGTGGCCGGCGCCCGGATCGAGCGATCGATCGACGGCGGCACGAGCTGGACCACAGAACGCCAGGACCTGAGCGACGGCCTGACGGTGGGCACGTGCCCCTCGGCCGACGTCTGCTGGCTGGCCGGGGATGCGGCGGTGTGGGTGCGGGACGCCGCCGGGGAATGGCGACGGCACGCCCTGCCCCCGGGGTCGCAGGTCACCTCGGTCGTCGCCCGCGATGCACGGCGCGCGACGATCGTCCGGTCCGACGGCTCCGCCCTGTCCACGATCGACGCCGGCGCCTCCTGGGGCCCGGCGCCGGCACGCTGACGTCCCCCCCTGCAAGAAACTCCGGCTCGCGCGTTCTTCCGGAAAGGGCGCCTTCTGGCGCACCACGGAGGATCGCATCATGCCAACCATTCCGCGGGCGGGCCGCGTGCTCGCCGTCCTGTTCGTCACCGGTATCACGGGCCTGCTGATCCCGGCCGTCCAGCCGACGCCGGTCTCGGCGCACCGGGCGGAGGCCGGGGATTCGGCGGTCTCGGCCACGCTGAAGGACCAGGTGGACCTGGCGGTCACGGTCTACAACTCCAACATCGCGCTCGTGCGTGACGTGCGCCAGGTGTCTCTGCCGGCCGGCGCGCTCGACCTCCGCCTGCTCGACATCGCCGCGTCCGTCAACCCGACCACCGTGCACTTCCGATCGCTGACCGAGCCGGGCAGGCTCGGAATCCTCGAGCAGAACTACCAGTACGACCTGCTCGATCCGCAGCGGCTCCTGAAGAAGTACGTCGGTCGCGACGTCGTCCTCGTGCGGACCCGGCAGGAGAACGGGACGTCGCGCCAGGAGGAAGTGACGGCCCGGCTGCTCGCCTACAACGACGCGCCCGTCTGGCAGATCGGCAACGACATCGTCACCGGGTATGCCGCCGAGCAGTACCGGTTCCCGGAGATTCCCGAGAACCTGCACAGCCGTCCAACGCTCGTCTGGAAGCTCGACAACAACGGCGCGCGCCAGCATCGGATCGAGACGTCCTACCTGGCCGGCAACATGTCGTGGAGCTCGGACTACGTGCTCACCGTCGCGCGCGACGACGCGCACGCCGATCTCGACGGCTGGGTCACGGTGGTGAACACGAGCGGCACGTCGTACCGGAACGCGACGCTGCAGCTCGTCGCCGGCGAGCTGAATCGCGTCGGCGCGGCTGGCGGCAGGATGGACGAGGTCGCCATGAACAAGGCCATGCGTGCGGCGGCCGCGCCCGAGGCGTTCGCCCGCGAGGTCTTCTCCGAGTACCACCTGTACTCGCTGAACCGCCGGACGACGCTGGCGGAGAACGAGACGAAGCAGATCTCGCTGTTGAACGGATCGGGGACGCCAGTGCGCAAGCTCTTCGTCGTCAACGGCCAGCAGTTCTACTACCGCAACCGCCAGACTCCCGGCGCGCCGCTGAAGGACAGTGTGCAGGTGCTCTACACCTTCCGCAACGACGAGGCCTCGGGGCTCGGGATGCCGATGCCCGCCGGGGTGATCCGCGTCTACCAGGCGGACCAGAAGGGCGGCCTGCAGTTCGCCGGCGAGGACCGGATCGATCACACGCCCAAGGACGAGACCGTGACCCTCAAGATCGGCACGGCGTTCGACGTCGTCTGCGAGCGGAAGCAGACCGACTTCGAGAAGATTGCCGACGGCGTGTACGAGATGGCGTTCGAGATCACGCTCAGGAACCACAAGGCGACGCCGATCGCCGTGCAGGTGAACGAGCCGATCGCCGGCGACTGGCGCATGCTGAGCTCGAACTATCCCGCCACCAAGACCGATGCCTGGGCGGCGCAGTTCAGCGTGCCGGTGGCGGCCGGGGGCGACAGCGTGCTGCGGTATCGTGTGCGCGTGCGCTGGTAGGCCGGCGCCGCGCGCCGGGTACGCGGTGTTCACCGCACTGCCGTGGTAGCATCCGGCGCGGTGAACGATCCATCCCGGACCGGTCCAGCGGCGGCGGCCGATCAGCTCGTGCCGCTGTCGATTCCGCAGCTGCTGGACCGCACGATTTCGCTCTATCGCCGGCACTGGGTCGTCTTTGTCGGCATCATGGCGATCCCCTCCGCGATCGGCCTGCTGTTCAGCATCCTGCCCAATGCGCTGAGCCTCACGATGGGCACGCCGGTTCGAGATCCCTCCGCCGGCGTCGGCCCTGCAGTGCTGGGGTGCGCGCTGGGTTGCGTGATGGTGCTTGGCGTGATCGTCTGGCAGCTCGCCTATGTCGTGGCGCTCGGCGCCACTGCCGTGGCCGTGTCGGACGTGTACCAGCATGCCGAGCCGGCGATCGCGTCGGCATACCGGCGAACGCGGCCGTACGCCTGGCGCCTGGTCCTCCTGGCCACGAACATCGGAGTGCGGGTGATCCTCGTGGGCGGCGTGCCGCTCGCGATCGGCGCGATCGTGTCGGCGTCGCTGGCCTCGCGAAACGCCGCTGCGTCTGCGCTCTTCCTCGTCGCCGCGTTCACCCTGGGCGGCGGGCTCGCGGTGGTGCTGCTCCTGAGCTACTCCCTGTCCGTGGCAGCGCTCGTCATCGAATCGACCGGTGTGACCGAGGCCATCCGGCGCAGCGTCGTCCTGGTGCGCGGCCATATGGGGCGGGCGTTCCTGATCGGGTTGTGCGGGTCCGCGGTGACCTACGCCAGCTTCGGGCTGTTTCAGGGCCCCTTCATCGTGGCCGCCTTCGTCGTGGGGCTCGAGACAGCGACGGGCCTCTTCCTCTACATGGCCGGTGCGGCACTGGGAACGATCGGAGCGACCTTCACGGCACCCATCATGATCGTCGGCTACGTCGTCCTGTACTTCGACGTGCGCGTCAGGCACGAGGCCCTCGACCTGCAGGTCATGCTTGGCGCGCTCGATGCCGGAGCATCGCCGGACGGTACGCCGCCCCCGCCGGTGGCGGATTTCTGACGGAAGGCCGGTGTCGCTCGCGAGATTGTCCCGTTGGATCCTGGCCGCGACAGTGGCGGCCGCCACCGCCGCCGGCGCCCTTCCGGCAGCCGGCGCGGCACGGGCGCCGCGGGAGGTGCGGCCGCTCGATCTGCGGGGCTTTGCGTCGGAGATGGACCGGCTGGCGGCCCGCATCGCCGATGCGCCCGAAGCGGACGCCCGTTCCCTGCGGAATGATCTTCCGGAGCACTGGCTCGTCCGCGACGGCGAGAGGACGATTCAGGTATCGTCGGCGCAGGTGGCCGCCGCGCTGGCGGGCTACTCCCATGGTGCCCGCTGGTCCGAGGAGCGGCGCCAGGCCGCGGCCAGGCTGCAGACGCTGGCCGCCGACGCGCGGGCGCTCGACGACGCCAGACCGCCCGCCCGTGACGCGGCGAAAGCGACGCTGGACCGGATCCTGCGGGCGCCGGAATTCGCCCGAGACACCAGGAGCCGGTGGCTGGAGCAGTGGATCGCCGAGCTCAGAGCTCAGCTGGCCAGCCTGATGCAGCGCATCGGGCTCAACGCCGCGGGTGTGTCGGACGTGAGCCACCTGGCCGCCGTTGCCGCGATCGTCGCCGCGCTGGGCGTATGCGCCTGGCTGGTGGTCAGGCGGACCAGATCACGGAGGGGGCGCCGCCAGATCCCGTACGCGGCGGCCGGACCGGAGCGGGGCTCCTGGCGCCCGTGGGCCACTCGCGCCGAGGCCGCCGCGGCCGCGGGAGACGGACCGGAGGCCGCGCGCTGCGCCTACGCCGCCGCCGTGCTCCGGTTCGAGGAGCGGGGAGTCTGGCGGGTGATGGACTCACGCACGCCCCGCGAATACCTCGCGCTGCTGCCCGAAATCGACGGACGCACGCCCGCCTTCAAGGCGCTGCTGCGCGACTTCGAGGCATCCTGGTACGGCAGGCGTCCGGTGGACACCAGCCTGCTGCTGCGCACCATGGAGGCACTGGATTGCACGACGGCCCCTCGCGCGACCTGAGCATCCTCGCAGCCGCGGTTGGCGCCATGGCCCTGCTGGCCCTGGTGGGTGCGGTGCTGGCACCCGCCGGAGGCAGTCAGGAGCTCAACGGCTCGAGCTTCGGCTCGGGCCCGAAGGGCACGCGGGCCGCGTACCTGCTCCTGCAGCGGCTCGGGTATCGCGTCGAACGATCCTTCGCGCCGATCTCGGACATGGCAGCGGATCCGGGGACGACGCTGCTGGTGGTGGCGAGTCCCGCCCTGCCCGCGGCTGACGTCGATCGCCGGGCGCTCGCCCGCTTCGTGCGCGCCGGCGGGATCGTGCTGGCGACCGGCTCGGTCCGCGACCTGCTGCCGCACCTGACGACGAGACCGGCCGAGCGCATCGACGCGCGGCAGGACGACGCCACGCTGACGGCGCGGGCGGGCACGCCGAGCGACCTGACGGCGGGCATCACATCGACGGCCGTGAACGAGGAGGCCGTCGCACCGGCCGACACGGGCCCGTACGTCGCAATCCTCGACGCCGGACGCACACCTGCGGCCCTGACGGCCCGGATCGGGGCGGGCCGGGTGATCTGGTGGGCGGGGTCGAGCCCGTTCATGAACGGCACCATCGCCGACGCCGGACACCTCGATCTGCTCCTCGACGCCCTCGGCCCGCCCGGTGCGAAGCGGGTAATCTGGGACGAGTACTCGCACGGCCACACCCGTTCGGTCTGGTCCTACATCGGCACGACGCCACTGCCCGCCGCGCTGGCGCAGGCCCTGCTCCTCACGCTCGTGATCGTGTCGCGATACGGGCGGCGATGGCTCCCCGTTCGCGAGGGAGCCTCGAGCCCGCGCACGCCGCCCCTGGAGTTCGTCGACGCGGTCGCGGGCCTGTACCACGGCGCGGGCATCTCGACGGGTCCCGTCGAGACGAGCCTCGCGCGCACACGGCGGCTGCTGGCCACGGCAGCCGGCCTTCCGCTCGATGCCGACGATGCGCGGCTGGCAGGCGCCGCCGCACGTCTGGGGCTCGAACCGACGACGGTCGCGACGCTGCTGACCGACAGCCGCGCGGCGGCCGCCGGGGCGTCTCCGCCGCGGACCGCGCTCCTGCTGGTGCAGCGCCTGCAGGAACTGGGTGCCGCCGCCGGGCGCGCGCGATCTCACCCCCGGCCCGGCCTCAGGGCCGATCAGGAGTAAACGGGCATGCCCACGGTCGTGAGTGAAGTCGTTCAACATGTTCGGCGCGAGCTGGGGCGCGCGGTCGTCGGCCAGCAGGGGGCGCTCGATCTGCTGCTCATGACGGTGCTCAGCAACGGACATGCGCTGGTGGAGGGCGTGCCAGGGCTCGCCAAGACGCTGGCGGTGCGGAGCCTGGGGGCCGTGCTGGGCCTGACGTTCCAGCGCGTGCAGTGCACGCCCGACCTGATGCCCGCCGACATCGTCGGGACCAGCGTGCTGAGCATGGGGACTGGTCAGTTCGCCCTTCGCCGGGGTCCGGTCTTCACGGAACTGCTGCTCGTCGACGAGATCAACCGCATGCCGCCGCGCACCCAGTCGGCGCTGCTCGAGGCCATGGAGGAGCGGCACGTGTCGATCGACGGCACGTCCTACCAGCTGTCCCCGGAATTCGCGGTGTTCGCCACCCAGAATCCCGTCGACTTCGAGGGCACGTATCCGCTGCCGGAGGCGGAGCTGGACCGGTTCCTGGTCAAGATCCGCTTCGCGTACCCGGATGTCGCTGACGAGACGGAGATCCTGGGACGCTCGCACGCCGGATTCGACCCGAACGCGCTGGAGCGGTTGTCCCTGCAGACGCTGTCGGCGGATCGGCTGGCGGACGCCCGGCGCGAGATCGCCGCGGTGCGCGTGGAGCCCCACATGCTCGGCTACATCGCCGCCGTCGCGCAGCGCTCGCGCCAGTGGCCCGCGCTGACGCTCGGCGCCAGCCCGCGGGCGGCCATCGGGCTGCTGCACATCGCCAAGGTGCACGCGGCCCTCGAGGATCGCGACTTCGTGATCCCGGACGACGTCAAGCGGGCGGCCCCGGCCGTATTGAGCCATCGTCTCGTGCTCAGGCCCGAGGCCGATCTCGAAGGCCTCACGGCCGAACAGGTCGTGCGGGAGATCCTCGGCGCCGTCGAGGTTCCACGGTGACAGCGGACCGGCTGTCGCCGCCGCCGATTGCGCGCGCCGCGGAGCAGCCACGGCGGTGGCCCTTCAGCGCGGGCCGGCGGGGCCTCTGGCTGCTGGCGGCCGGACTGCTCTGGATCGTCCCCGCGTGGTTCGACCTCAGGATGCTCGCGGGGCTGGTGGTCTGGGACCTGTCACTGCTGGCCGCCTGGGTCGTGGACGCCCGCCGTTTGCCGCGGGCTGGCGCGCTGGGCGTCGAGCGCTCCTGGAGCGGCCCGCTGGGTCACGGCATGCCGGCCGAGGTGCGGCTGCGGTTCGCGAACGGGGGCCGGCACGCGGTGCGCGCGTGGCTCACCGACACGCCGCCGCCGTCGCTTCGCGCGGACCCTCCCACGATCTCCACCGCGGCGCCGCCCGGCCGCCAGACGGACGTCAGCTACACGATCGCGCCATCCGAACGCGGCGATGCGGCCGTGGGCGACGTGCTGGTCCGGTGCGCCACGGCGTGGGATCTCGCGACGAGATGGTCCTCGGCGCCGCTGGCCCAGACGGTCCGCGTGTACCCCAACCTGCGGGAGGCGGAGCGGCAGGCCTTCCGGGCGCTCCGCGCGCCGCGGATCAGCACCGCCGCCCGGCGGGCGCGTCAGCATGCGGTGGGACGCGAATTCGAGGCGCTGCGCGATCGCCAGGACGGCGACGACCTCCGCGACGTCTGCTGGACGGCGTCGGCCCGCCGCGGCCGGCTGGTGACGCGGGTGTACCGGCCGGAGCGCAGCCAGGTCGTGTGGATTGTCGTCGATGCGGGCAGGCTCTCGCGGGGCCGATCCGGCCCGCTCGGCAAGCTCGATCAGTCGGTCAACGCCGCGCTGGCCCTGTCCGAGGTGGCCCTGCTGTCGGGCGATCGCGTCGGGCTGCTGGCGTACGGGCAGCGCGTCTCGCAACGGGTCATGCCGGGACGCGGATCGGCCCACCTCCGCACCCTCGTCGAGACGCTGGCGGTCGTCCGCGCCGAGCCGGTCGAGGGCGATCACGTGGGCGCGGCCGCCGCCGTGCAGGCCCTCCAGCGCAGCCGCGCGCTGGTCGTGTGGCTCACGGAAATCGCCGAGACCGCGGGCATTCCGGACGTGATCGAGAGCGGTCAGCGGATGGTGCCCCGCCACCTGGTCGTGCTGGCGGTGCCCCGGCCCGTGGAGCTGGCCGGGCTGGCGGGCAGCCGACCCGACACCGCCGGCGCGATGTACCGCGTCATGGCGGCGCAGGAGAGCGTCGAGCGGCGGCACGCGCTTCTGCATTCCCTGCGACAGCGCGGCGTGCAGGCGCTCGAGTGGACACCCGGCGGGCTCGGCGCGGCGCTGGTGGACCGCTATCTCTCGATCAAGGCGAGGAATGCGCTGTGACGGGCGACTCGCGCCCGCCCGCGACCAGGTAGATGACCAGCAGGAGGAGGAGCGCGGCTCCCATGGTGAACTTCAACGGCGGCGCAAGGGGGGTGGGCGAGACGAAGCCCTCGATGACGCCCGCGATCACGAGCAGCGGGACGACGCCGAGGATCAGCCGGACCGAGCGCGCGCCCGCGCGCGCCATCGCGTCGCGCCGCGGAAGCGTACCCGGAAACAGGACGCCACGGGCGAGGGCCAGCCCCGCGCCGCCGGCGATGACGAGCGCCGGGACCTCGAGCGCGCCGTGAGGAGCGACGAAGCTCCAGAGCGACAGGCTCATGCCTCCGCGGTAGCATGCCATCCCGATGACGCCGATCAGCACGCCGTTCAGGAGCAGCAGGTAGACCGTGCCGACGCCCGCCAGGACGCCGGTCGCGTACGTCGCGAACGCCACCACGAGATTGTTCGTCATGATGCCGCTCGAGGCGAGCGGCTTGACGGCAACCATCGAGTGCGTCCACATCTCGCCCCGATCGATCGTATCGATCATCTCGGGGCCGAGCACGAACCGCTCGAACCCGGGGCGCGTGGCGGCCAGGGCCGCCCCGATGGCGAGGCCGGCCAGCGCCAGCGTCGCGGCCAACCCGATCTCGCCCGAGCACCCGCGGACGACCTGTGGAAACCCGCGCGCCAGGAAGGCCCAGGCGCCGGACCGCCGGTCGCGGCGGGCCGTGTAGAGCACGTTGTGCGCGCGGCCCATCATGTCGTTCAATTCACGGGAGAGCGCGGCGCTCGACGGATCGCCGCGGGCGCTGCTGAGATCGGCGGCCGTCTGCCGATAGAGCAGGGCGAGCTCTCGCAGCTCGTGGGCGTCGAGCCCCGAGACGCCGCGCTGACGGCACGACTCGAGGAGGGACTCCAGCCGCGCCCAGTACCGGCTGGCGCGTGCGCAACCATCGCGCGGAGAGCATCGGTGAACGAGAAGCTTATCATCGACACCCCCGAGCAGATCGGCCTGGAGTTCGAGCTGGCGACGATCGGCAGCCGCTCGCTGGCGATGGCCGTCGACACGCTGATCCAGGCGGGCGTCATGATCCTCCTCGGCATCGCCGCGCTGATCGACGTGCTGCTGGCCGGACCCGGCGGTCGGCTGAGCCCGTGGATCGTGGCTGCCGGCGTCCTCGTGTCGTTCGTCCTGTGGTACGGCTACTTCCTCGCCTTCGAGATCGCGTGGCGCGGGCAGACGCCCGGCAAGCGTGTGGTCGGCGTGCGGGTGATCGGCGATACCGGCCGGCCGCTCACGCCCCAGCAGTCCGTCATCAGGAACCTGGTCAGGATTGCCGATTCACTGCCGGCCCTCTATGCGATCGGGATTGCGACGACGCTGCTGACGTCCCGGCACCAGCGGCTCGGCGATCTCGCCGCAGGGACCGTCGTCGTGCTCGAGCGCCGTGCGGCGCCCCCCCGGAAACTCTACGACGAGGTGACCGGCCTGGAGGGCGCGCGCCTGACGCAGGACGAGCTGGCGATCGTCGAGGCGTTCCTGCGTCGGCGCGAGGACCTGGACTGGACGGTCCGGGAACAGACGGCCGCGCGCATTGCGGTTCGGCTGCGCGCCCGGCTCGGTCTTGGCTCCGGTGGCAGCGACGAGGATCTGCTCGAGCGGGCCGCCGCCGCCGGCCGCGCGAACGCGCCCGTCCGCCGGTGAGCCGCTGCGCGTCGGTACGCGGTCACGTATGATGGGCGATCGGAGGTCCATCGTGCGGACGGTGTTTACCCGGCGACTGCTGCCCGGCGCGGCTGCCGCCTGTGCCGTGGCGGCCCTGGCCGCCTGCAGGGTCTGGGCGCCGGCACCCACGCTCTCCGCGGCCGACGCCGACAGCTTCCTCAGGAAGGTGAATGCGGACATGCTGCGGCTCGGAGCCCAGCAGCAGCAGGCCGACTGGATCGCCCAGACCTACATCACCCGCGACACCCAGGCAGTGACGGCGCGGGCGACGAAGGCGTTCTCCGAGGCCGTGGCGCGGAACGCCAAAGAGGCCGCGACGTTCGACCACATCGACGTTTCACCCGAGGCGCGGCGGCAGCTGAACCTGCTGAAGCTCGCGCTCGTGGTGGTGACACCGGCCAACGAGGCGCACGCCTCGGAGCTGACGCGGATCATGGCCGGCATGAACGCGGCGTACGGCAGCGGCCGGTGGTGCCCCGACCCGGCGAGGCCGGAGAGCTGCCTGGACGTGGTCGCCATCACCGGGATCATGGCCGCCTCGCGTGACCCGAAGCGGCTCCGCGAGGTGTGGGAGGGCTGGCGCACCGTCGCGCCGCCGATGCGAGACGACTACGCGCGGTTCGTGACGCTGGCCAACGAGGGCGCGCGCGAGCTGGGCTTCGCCGATACGGGCGCGCTCTGGCGATCGAAGTACGACATGCCGCCGGCCGACTTCGCCCGCGAGCTGGACCGGCTCTGGGAACAGGTGCGCCCGCTCTATCTCTCCCTGCACGCCTACGTCCGCATGAAGCTGCACGAGAAATACGGCGAGCTGGTGCCGGCCGACGGGCCCATCCCCGCCGATCTCCTCGGCAACATCTGGGCGCAGGACTGGAGCAACGTGTACCCCATCGTCGCGCCGGCCGCAGCCGACCCGGGCTATTCGCTGACCGACATCCTGCGGCGCCGCAGGATCGGGCCCATCGAGATGGTGCGGACCGGCGAGCGGTTCTTCACGTCGCTGGGGTTCGAGCAGCTGCCCGACACGTTCTGGCAGCGATCCCTCTTCGTGAAGCCCGCTGACCGCGATGTGGTCTGCCACGCGAGCGCCTGGGACGTGGACCTGGTGGACGACCTGCGAATCAAGGTGTGCATCCAGCAGACCGGCGAGGACTTCCGGACCGTCCACCACGAGCTCGGGCACAACTTCTACCAGCGGGCGTACAACACGCAGCCGCCGCTCTTCCGCGACAGCGCGAACGACGGCTTCCACGAAGCGGTCGGCGACACCATCGCCCTGTCGGTGACGCCCGAGTACCTCGTGAAGATCGGGCTGCTCGACCGCGCGCCCGACCAGTCGCGCGACATCGGCCTGCTGCTGGGGCGCGCGCTCGACAAGGTGGCCTTCCTGCCCTTCGGTCTGATGGTGGACCAGTGGCGCTGGCAGGTGTTCTCCGGGCAGGTGACGCCGGACCACTACAACGAGTCCTGGTGGGCGCTCCGGCTGAAGTACCAGGGCATTGCACCCCCGGAGCCTCGTGGTGAGCAGTACTTCGACCCGGCGGCGAAATACCACGTGGCGGCCGTCACGCCCTACGCGCGGTATTTCCTGGCAGACATTCTCCAGTTCCAGTTCCACCGCGCGCTCGCCCGCGAAGCCGGCTGCACGGGACCGCTCCACCGCTGCTCGATCTACCAGAACGCGGCCGCCGGCAAGCGACTCGAGGCCATGCTGCGCCTGGGCCAGTCACGCCCCTGGCCCGACGCGCTGGAAACGCTCACCGGCTCGCGCGAGATGGACGCGACGGCCATCCTCGACTACTTCGCGCCGCTCAAGACCTGGCTCGACCGGCAGACGAAGGACGCGCCGAAGGGCTGGTCGAAGCATTGATCATTGACGATTGGGGATTGACGATTGACGATTGACCGGCCCTCGCTGGGGCGCTACGCGTGGCTGCTGCTCGCCTACAACGTCGCCGTGATCCTGTGGGGCGCCTACGTCCGCGCCTCGGGATCGGGCGCGGGCTGCGGCAACCACTGGCCACTTTGCAACGGCGAGGCCATCCCGCACTCCCCCTCGATCGCCACGCTCATCGAGTACTCCCACCGGCTCACCAGCGGCCTCGCGCTCGTCGGCGTCGTGGTCCTGCTCGTCTGGACGTGGCGCGCGCGTCCCGGCGGCCACCCGGCCCGGCGCGCGGCCGCGTGGTCGCTGGTCTTCATGCTCACCGAGGCCGCCGTGGGCGCCGGGCTCGTCCTCTTCCGGCTGGTCGCCGACAACCAGACGATGGCACGGGCGCTGTTCATGGGCGCGCACCTCGTGAACACGTTCCTGCTGCTCGGCGCGCTCAGCCTGACCGCGTGGTGGCTGTCGGCCGGCGGCGCCAACCGCAGCTGGCCGCACGGCGGGCGGCTCGCCACGCTGGCCGGGCTCGCGGTTGCCGTCCTCATCACCGGCACGAGCGGCGCGGTTGCCGCGCTCGGCGACACCCTCTACCCCGCCGGATCCCTGGCGGAAGGCCTGCTGGCGGACCTCTCACCCACCTCGCACGCCCTGATCCGCCTGCGCGTCTGGCATCCGGCCATCGCGCTGACGACCGGGCTGCTGCTGCTCGCCGTCGGCCCGCGGCTGCCGCGGCCGGACGACCTCACCGGACAGCGGCTGGCCCGGCTGCTCGCCCTGGCCGTCGGCCTGCAGCTCGTGGCCGGGCTGGCCAACGTCATCCTCCTCGCCCCGATCTGGATGCAGATGACGCACCTCCTGCTGGCCGACGCGGTGTGGATCGTCCTCGTGCTGCTTGCCGCGTCCATTCAGCATTGATCATTGACGATTGACGATTGACGATTGAAGCCGCCCCGGCGCTTGACATCCGTCGATGACGCGAATATATTCGCCGTGCGCGAATTTATTCTTCTGCCGCGAAAACGTTCGCTCGACCGGATGGCCATGCACACGCTGCCACGAATCGACCTGACCCGCCGCGAAAGCCAGATCATGGAGATTCTCTACCGTCGCCGCCGCGCGACGGTCGAGGAGATCCGCGCGGAGCTGCCCGACGCCTCCAGTCCGTCCAGCGTCCGGAAGCTGCTCGACATCATGATCGACCGCGGCCTCCTCGACCGTGAGTACGACGGCCCGCGCTTCGTCTACTTCCCCGCAGCCCGCATGGAGGATGCCAGCCGCTCCGCCCTGCGCCAGCTGCTGCGCACCTTCTTCGACAACTCCCCCGGATCGGCCATGGCCGCCCTCCTCGACATGTCGGAAGGCTCGCTCTCGGACGCCGAGTACCGACGCCTGTCGGCCCTGTTGAAGCGCGGGCGCGCGCAAGGAGACGAACGATGAGCCTCCTGGAGATCCTGATCAAGGCCACGGCCCTCCTCGCCATTGCCGCCATCGCGAACCGTCTGCTGGCCAGGCGCGCGTCGGCGTCGGCGCGCCACGGCCTGTGGACGCTGGCAATCGCGGGGCTGCTGGCGCTGCCGCTCGCATCGCTGGCGCTGCCGGCCGGCACGCTCCGCCTGCCAATCCTGCCGGCGCAGAACGCCGGCCCGGCGTCCGTCGCACCGGGCGCCACGGCCGTCGCATCATCCGCAGGGGTCCGGGACGCCGGGCCACGCGTCACCGCGCCCGACCCGGCCTCCGGGCCGACGGCCGCCAGGCTCCCGGCGATCTCGTGGCCCGCGATCGCGCTCTCCGTCTATCTTGCCGGCGTGCTGCTGCTGGTCGCCCGCCTCGGCCGCGATCAGCTCGCTGCTCGCAGGCTGGTCGTCCGGGCCGAGCCCATCGACGACGTGCGGTGGACGTCCCTGCTGTCGGCGTGCGCGTCACAGCTCGGCGTCAACCAGCCCGTGCACCTGCTGCGATCCGCGGGTGACGTGATGCCGATGACGGTCGGCCTCCGGCGGCCGGCCATCCTGCTGTCGCGCGCCGCCGAGGGCTGGTCCCCCGACCGGCGCCGCGCCGTGATCCTGCACGAGCTCGCGCACGTGGCCCGCCACGACTGCCTCACACAGGCCCTCGCGTCGATCGCCGTGGCGCTGTACTGGATCCACCCGGGTGTCTGGTGGGTCGCGCGCCGCCTGCAGCTGGAGCGCGAGTACGCCTGCGACGACCTCGTCCTCGCCGCGGGCTCGCCCGCCCGCGAGTACGCGGGACACCTGCTCGAGATCGCCTACAGCCTCGGCGCGCACCGCGCGCCGGCGCTTGCCGTGACGATGGCGCGGACCACTCAGCTCGAGGGCCGGCTGCTCGCCCTGCTGGATGCGGCCAGGAACCGCGCCACGCCCGGGCTCGCCGGCCGCCTCGCCGCTGCCGTATGCGCCCTGCTCATCGTCCTGCCCCTCGCCGCGATCTCGACCACGACGCGAGTGGCGGCGCGCACCCTGCCGCTGATCGACACGACGGCCGCCGTGGCCGTCACCGCGGCGGATCCGGCACCCGGCGCCGCGGCAGCCGGTCGCGTGGACCAGGCCGCCCCTGCCGACGCCGCAACATTCACCGGCACCTGGGAGGTGCAGGCGGGTGATCGCGCCGGCGAGGTGTACCTCGAGCTGCGGCAGGCGCACTCGTCCTCGGGTCGATCCGTCCCCCTGACGTCCCTCGATGGGCTGTCGGCCGCACAGGTGGCCGGAAACGGACCCGCGACGTTCACCCTGCGGCGCGATGCCGGCAGCTTCAGGTTCACCGGCACGTTCCGCGGCGGCGCCGGGGCCGGCACCTACGATTTCACGCCGAGCCCGACCTTCCCCGCGGAGCTGGCCACGCGCGGCGTCAATCGGCCCACGCCGGCCGAGCAGCACGAGATGGCGAAACACGACGTCGGCCTGGCGCTCGTGGACGAGCTGGGTGCAGAGGGGTACGGGACGCCAACCGTCTCCGATCTGATTCGCGCCGGCCATCATGGCGTGACGATCGACTACGTGCGTGCGATGGGGAGACTCGGCTACAAGGTCGGCACCGTCGATGCGTTGGTGAAGATGCGCGACCACGGCGTGACGCCGGACTACGTCGACGGCCTCATGGCCGCGGGCCTGCCGAAGCTCCCGGCCGACGGCCTCGTCAACGCGCGCGACCACGGGGTCACGCCCGACTTCGTGAAGGCGCTCGCCGGCCTCGGGTACACGTCGCTCGGGATCGAGGCGCTGATCCACGCCAGGGATCACGGCGTGACGCCCGACTTCGTCCAGGCCCTGAGCACGCACGGGTACACGACGCTCTCTCTCGACGAGCTCGTGAACGCGAGGGACCACGGCGTGACGCCGGACTACATCGCCGCGATGAGCCAGGCCGGCTATGGAAGCCTGCCCATGGAAAGCCTCGTCCGGGCACGCGATCATGGCATCACGGCCGACTACGTCAGATCCATGTCCGGGCTCGGCTACGTCAGCCTGCCCATCGAGGCGCTCGTCAAGGCGCGGGACCACGGCGTGACGCCCGACTACGTCAGCGGCATGAAGGCGCTCGGCTACGACTCGCTGTCGCTCGACGAGCTCGTGACGCTCCGCGATCACGGCGTCACGGCCGAACGGGCGAAACCGGCCAACGCCATTGAGCATTGACGATTGACGATTGACGATTGGGGTTCGGCGCCGCTCGATCGCGCTTCCCTATTGCATTCCCATATGAGTCGATCCAGACTCAGGGGACACCGTGGGAGGCGCAATGACGGGGATGAGGCGCGTGCGCGCTGCGTGGGTCCGGCTGGCCGGCCTGGTCCGTGGCGGCCGTGAGGCGCAGGCGTTCGACGACGAGCTCGAGAGTCACCTGCAGCTGCACACCGACGACAACCTGCGGGCGGGCATGCCCCCCGAAGACGCCAGGCGGCGGGCCGTCCTGAAGCTCGGCGGGATCGAGGCGACCCGCGAGGCGCGTCGCGACCAGAGCTCGGTGCCGTTCCTCGAGCACCTCGGGCAGGACCTGCGCTTCACCGTGCGGCACCTCGTGAAGGCGCCAGGGTTCGCGACGACGGCGATCGCGACGCTCGCGCTCGGCCTGGGCGCGGCCACAGCCATTTACGCTTTCGTCGACGTGGCGCTCGTGCGGCCACTCCCCTACGCCAACCCGTCGCGGCTGGTGGACGTGACGGAGCGCACGCCCGAGATCCCGCACGCCAACCTCTCGTACGCCGATTACCTGGACTGGAAGCGGCTCAACACGGTCTTCAGCGCCTTCGACTTCCACCAGGGCCGCCGCTTTGCCCTCACGACCAGGGCCGGCCTGGAGCCGGTGCCCGGCGCGCGCGTGAGCGCCGGCTTCTTCGGGACGCTCGGCGTCGCGCCGATCCTCGGTCGGGATTTCCATGCAGGGGAGGATCAGCCGGGCGTAGCCGCAACCGCCATCATCGGCTACGCCACCTGGCAGGCTCGCTATGCGGGGGACCCGTCGATCGTCGGCCGCGCCGTGACGCTGGACGGCGAACCGGCCACCATCGTCGGCGTCCTGCCGCCGGCCTTCATCTTCGCGCCACGCGGCCCGGTGGAGTTCTGGGTGCCGTTTCACGCGGCCGAGGGCTCGTGCGATACGAGGCGCGGTTGTCACGGCCTGACCGGCGTCGCCCGCCTGAAGGACGGCGTCAGCGTTGAAACGGCGCGCGCCGAGACCACGCGAATCGCGGCCGACCTGGAGCGCGAGTATCCGGACACCAACAAGAGCCAGGGCGCCGTCGTCCAGCCGCTGGCCGACTACATCGTCGGCGACATCCGGCCCGTGCTGCTGGTCCTGCTGGCCGGCGTCGGGCTGCTGCTCGTCATAGCCTGCGTCAACGTCGTCAGCCTGCTGCTGGTGCGCTCCGAGGGACGGCGGCGCGAGATTGCCGTCAGGAGCACGCTCGGCGCCTCGATGGGCCGGCTGGCGCGGCAGTTCGCGACCGAGGCGGTGGTCCTCGCGGCCGGCGGCGCCGTCGCGGGCCTCGCGGGCGCGGTCGTCGCCATCCGCCTGCTGTCGCGGCTGCTGTCTGAAGACATGCTCTCGCGCATGCCCTATCTCGAGAGCGTGGCCATGAACTGGAGAGTCATGGCGTTTGCCGCTGCGCTTGGCGCCGGCGCGGCGATCGTCCTCGCCGCAGTCCCGGTGATTCGCCTGCGGTTCAGCGGCGTGCGCGAGGGCCTCTCGGAAGGTGCGCGCGGGTCCTCGGGCACGACCTGGCGCCGCCTGGGATTCAAGCTCGTCGTGCTGGAACTGGCGACGGCCATGGTGCTGCTCGTCGGGGCTGCCCTGCTGGGCCAGAGCCTGTACCGGCTGCTGCGCGTCAATCTCGGGTTCGAGCCGGATCGGCTGGTCGCGATCAATGTCGCCGGTCCAGGCAGCCGGTTCGCCAGCGACGAGGCCGGGATCCGGATGGCCCACGACGTCACGGACCGGGTTGCCCGGCTGCCGGGCGTCCGGTCGGTAGGCCTGATCGACATGCTCCCCGTATCCTTCAACGGGAACACCACGTGGATCCGCTTCGCCGGACGGCCGTTCAACGGCGAGCACAACGAGGTACTGGAGCGGGAGATCAGCGCCGGCTACTTCGACACGGTGGGCGCGCGGATGCTGGCGGGCCGCGGGTTCACCGATCGCGACGTCGCGACCTCGCCCAAGGTGGCCGTCATCAATCATGCGCTCGCGCGGAAGTACTTCGGCACAACCGATCCGATCGGCACGCGGGTGGGCAACTTCGATTTCACACCCGACGCGATCATGGAGATCGTGGGCGTCGTGGACGACATCCGCGAGGGGGCGCTCGACGAGGAGATCTGGCCCGCCATCTACTACCCCATCGAACAGTCGCCGACCCGGTACTTCGCGGTCGTCGCGCGAACGGCAGCCGACGAGGGGATGGTCCTGCCGGCGCTCGCGGCCGCCATACACGAGGTCGACCGCGACATCGTCACGATGCCGCCGTCGATCATGCGCGAGCGTATCGTGGACTCGCCGGCTGCGGCGCTGCAGCGCTCGTCGGCGTGGCTCGTGGGCGGCTTTGCGGGCCTGGCCCTGCTGCTGGGCGTCATCGGGCTCTACGGCGTCATCGCGTATTCGGTGAGCCAACGGACCCGGGAAATTGGCGTCAGGATGGCGCTTGGCGCACAGGCACGCACGGTGTACGAGCTGGTGCTCGGCGAAGCGGCCCGGCTGGTCGCCGCGGGGCTGACGATCGGCGCCGTGCTGTCGGTGGGAGCCGCCTCACTGGCGGAATCGCTGCTCTTCGGCACGACGCCCTGGGACGTGCCAACGCTCGCCGGGGTGGCCGTGGTGCTCGGCGGGGCGGCGCTCGTGGCGAGCTATCTGCCCGCCCGGCACGCGGCGTCGGTGGATCCGGTCGAAGCGCTCAGGGCGGAGTAGTTATTGACGATTGACGACTGACGATTGACCATTGACGATTGGGATCCTGCGCGTCACTGGCAAGTGTAACAGCGCACGCGGTACACGGGCACGGCCCCTGTGATGCCAGAGCCTGCGGGGAAACGCATAGAACGCCCGTCTGCGCGTTGAACCACCTGTACACGGGTACTGTTCCGGCCACGGGCTCACGCCACCGGAGATGGCAATCGCACACCGGCACCCACCAGACAGCGCGAAATGAACGACGCTTGTCCATCGCGGCAACTCCTGCGACAAGGCGCCTGGTGACCGTGCAGGCTCCGGACAGGTGACACCTTGAGGGTTCGTTGCGCGTCGTGCACTACCGGCGCGCGCGGAACCGGATCAGCGCAGGATCCCTCGGCGGGCCGATGAGCGGCCCGAACAGATCGCATCCGTGCGCGTTTCCCTCGCTGTCCACGCAACCGCCGCGGCACGATGGATGCTCCGGGTTGTCGTTCTCAGTGACGCAGTTGCCCGTTTGCGCCCCGACGCATCCGCATTCCATGTACCCGCCGACTTCACCGTTGGGCCTCATCAGGACGATGCCACAGTCCTGACCGCTCGAGCCCTTGACCACCTTGAATCCGACGCCGGGTGCCAGCTTCAGCGATCGAGCCGAGTCCACCTCGTACAGCGGCGTCTTTTCGCCGACGACGACCGGATAAATCGGAATGTCCTCCGAGGTCGGAGCCTTCGAGCAGGAGCCGAGCGCGGCGACGGCCACGATCGCCGTGAGGACGATGTTCCTCGTCATGTCCGGGCCCTCCACGGTACCGCAATGGGGCGTCGCCCTCCCGGCAACGCTCCCGCGGGCGCCTGCCAGATCAAACGCCAATCGGGCTGGCACCGAACAGTGGTGGGAGCTCAGCGTACGCCGGCGTTCCTGCGGCGTGATCATGGCCGATGTCGACCACTTCAGGCGGGTTGTCACACGGACAGTGAGAGGTCCTCGGGCAGCCGGCGGGACGGTCGGCTGCGCCCGGCTAACTGTGAGCGGTCGCACGACAGCCTCAGGCGGCACAGACCGCCTCTGACATCACTGGTACTCATGGCGAATGACGATCAGATGAGGATGGGCGACGTCGAGTGCGGTGCCATCATGAGTAAAGTGGACCTCAACCACACATCCCATTGCTGCTTCATGGACCACGAACTCGCCGAGAAATTTGAAGATGTGTTTGCTTGTAAAGGCGGCGCGGTCGTCGAGTGTGCTCGAACCCATGCGAACAATGTGCTGACTACCATCCAACACTTTCCAGTCGGCCCGCAGCAGCGGGTCATCGCTCGTACATAGGTTCCGGTCGAGTTGATTTTGGGTAACTGCCATCATGCACATCATTTGTGGAAAGGGAAGAGGCTTCTCGACCTGGAGCATAATGAAATACAGATCCTGCACGACTGGGACTTCGGGCGTCCGAACCTCGCCCACGGCGAGAGACACCGGCATATCCACCACCGAATGCCGGTACGGATGGGGCTCATGAGGGCGGCCTCTTGAATCAGTCGAGAAGGCGCACGCGATGCAGAAGACGCCACTGCAAGCGCCCATCGTTTTGAACCGTCCTAGCCATTTCATGTGAGATCCGTGCTCCAGTCTGGCTGACCGCCCCTTCTCGGTGAGTGTTAGCGATGGGCGTATCGCTGGATCCTGCGCGCCAAGTCGGCGCTCGAAGTCGGATTCGGCCCCCTGCATCTATTGCTCGAACCGATGCGGCTGAAGCCGGGCGCTGATTTTGGCGCGGCGACTCCGGTCAGCATGGGCGCAGTGCAGGTGAATGGAGCCTGCGGACGCGTCGCACGAACTCCCGTCGTTGCTTGGGTCGTCAACGTCAGCTCCAATTGGCGCGGAACAGTGCGATTCACGCTTCAATCGGTACCAGCCTAGTCGAAGCCATATTCGGCCCAAAGGATCCCGTTCAATGCCATCGGGATCAAGACTTCGCCGTGTGGTATTCCTGGTACGCTGGCCGCATGGAGCGCTCCTTCGACGAATTGGGCGCAGTTGCGGAACAGCAAATTGTATCTGCCCCCAGAGGCTATGCGCCCGTTTATGTACTCTCGGGCGGCATCGGCTTGGGATAATGTAACAGGGATCGAGATGTAGGAGTGGGGCGCGAAAGTGCCGTCGTGGTGATCGTGGGCCTCAAGGTCGTTCTCGACGTGTCCCTCCGGAGCCTCGAAAAGTCGCTTCCACGCAGGAACCTTGGGATCCGCAGTGGAAAAGCCTTGAGTGTTCAGAGTATCCACTCCGATGCCGACATGCTGGAACCCCCCTGCGCTCTGCGGATAGACGCAGAGATTTATATAGTGCGGCACAACACTTGCGGGAGTGGTGACTGTAAGGACGGGGTCCGCGTCGGTAATCTCAAGTGCAAATGGGCTCTCCGGCGAGCCAGCTCCTCCGCCTCCAGCAGCGTCCCTGGGGTTGTCCCGAGCGCTGTTGAAATTCAGCGGCGGCTCGGGTGACATTCTACGCGACGTTCTCCACTGACACGACGATGCCGAGTTGTTGATCCCGAGCGCGAAGCGCAGCGACGAGCTGCGGAATGTCCCGATGCCCCTTGAGTCGCCGAAAGCCTTTGACGGCTTCGAGGATGGCGGCCGCGGTCCATCGCAGCACCATCTGCCCGCCACGCCACCGTTTCACATTCCGCTTCACGTGCCGCGAGCGGCTGATCAAGCTTTCGACGGCGTTGGTCGTCGCGAGTGACTGGCGCAAGCGATCGGAGAGCTTGAGCGTCAGTACGGTGAGCGTCTCGTCGAGGCCTTCGCGGACGCTTGCCGCGGCACTCGGATAGCGGTCCTCGAGTCGTCGGGCCAGCTCCTGCAACAGCCGGCGCGCGGGCGCGACCTCCGCCTGCTTGTAGGCCCGGGCGACGATCGCGCGGACCCAGGGACGCTGCCCCTCCGGCAGATGCTCCTGGATGTTGCGCAGCTTGTGCACGTGACAGCGGTGAATCAACGCGGCCGACCCAAACGTCTGCGTCACCGCTTTGTGCAGCGCCTTCGAACCATCCAGGATGACCAAGAGGCTGCGATCGGTGCGCAGCCCTCGGCTCTGCAGATCGGCCAACAGGCTCTGACACAGGGCGGCGTTTTCCGTGGACCCATCCCAGAGGCCGAGCGCGTGTTTGGCACCCGTGGTGTCGATGCCGAGCGCGACCACGATGCAGTGCTCGCCGATATGGAGGCCGTCGATCAGCAACGCCACCAAATTGATCGCATCGAGCGCGGTCGATCGCCAGGCAGCGAGCTGCGCGGCGGTCTTCACGACAAATCGGCGACTCACCGCACTCTTGCTGGTGCCGCGGACGCGAACCTCGGCGCCGACGGGCTCCAGGCTGCGGCCGTACTGGCGCGTGGCGACCCCGAGGAGCATCTGCTCGACGACGCGACGATTCAACGGGTCGGTCTCCGCGAACGCTGCAAACGTCGGCAGGGCGACTTCGGCTCCGGCGGCGCGCACGCGCGGCCGCCGAATCTGCACCTTCCGTCCGCCGAGGACGACCTCGCTGGTGACCGTCCCGGCGCGGGACGCGGCGCGCTCGGGCTCGTGCGCGTATCGTGGCCCGCAGATCGCCGTCCGATCCGCTTCGAGCATCGTCGTGAGGACTTTCAGACCCGACGCGACGGCGAGCTCCATCAGCTCGGCCCGCGTATCGACGAGGAGATCCACGAGGGGCAGATGGCGCTGGAGAGGGGAATCAACTTGGTGCGACCGATCGACTGTGCGAGACTGCCGTTTCATGGCGGCTCCTGCTGGCGGGCTCTTCGCCCTGGCTTAGTCACCGGTCGTATAGCACGACCAGTGAGGAGCCGCCGCGTTCAAATTTCAACAGCTACTGGGACATCCCCGCGTCCCTCCCGCTCCGACCGTAACGCGGTCCCCGTCGCAGTCCCTCGGACGCCCACAAGATGTCATCCTCACTTTGGCCAGTTGGATCCACCCTGGACAGCGGATTGTTCCTGGCGTACTGATACCGGTTCCAACGTTGAGGGGTCAGCTGAGCATCGAGAGCTGGATCGATGCTTGCGAACTTGGCACTCCGCGACTGATACATGCGGGCCTGCACGTAGTCGAGCCCCACCTCTCCGTCTCGCGTTTGGCCCGCAAAGCGCTCCGGCGGCATCGGTCCTGGCGCAGCCACCTCCTCACCGAACGGCATGTAGTCCCGCCCGCGCGATCACGCCGCCGGGCACGCCGCTGGCCGTCGTGGCATCACGCGGTAACGTGGCGACGACCGTGCCGTTCACGGCACAGGCGACGATGTCGCCCTTGGCCGCCAGCGCGAGGACGGGCGTCTGCCCGGGCGCGACGGCCGTAACCAGGTCGTCGGGCAGGCTGGCCGTGGGGTCGTAGATGGACCGCACGACTCCGGGTGGACGATACGGCCGGACACGCGGCTGGAGACATTCGGTGTGGATGACAGCCTGTCGATGACGGCGAGTTTCGGGGTCGCGGAGGCAGAGACGCCAGCCTTACCGGCTGGACACACGGACCCAGTCGACCAGCATCTCCTGGGGAAACGACGTCGTCTCGTCCGGGTTGCCGGGCCAGTTCCCGCCGACGGCGACGTTGACAATGATGAAGAACGGGTGCTCGAACACCCACGGCGCGGCAGGCGGGATGTCTGCCGGCGTTCGCGTCTCGTACAGCCTGTCGTCCACGTACCAGCGGATGATCTTGGCCTCCCACTCGATCCCGAAGACGTGGAAGCCGTCGGCGAACGGGCCGCTGGTGCTCGTATAAGGGACCGTCGGCCCGCTGCTCCCCGAGTAGAGCGGGCCGTGCATGGTGCCGTGCACGATCGTCGGCTCACGGCCGATGTTCTCGAAGATGTCGATCTCTCCGCACCAGGGCCATCCCACCGAGTCGACGTCGGTGCCGAGCAGCCAGAAAGCGGGCCAGATCCCCTGGCCCCGAGGCAGGCGGATGCGGGCTTCGAACTTGCCGTGCGTTTGCGCGAGCAGTCCCTGGGTCTTCAGCCTGGCCGACGTGTACGGGCGCTCGATGCCGTCGGGCCCCGTGTAGGTCTCCCGGAGCGACCGGATCACCAGCATGCCGCCGCGAATGAAGGAATTCTTTCGACGGCTGGTGTAGGACTCCAGCTCGTCGTTCCCCCATCCGCCGCCGCCGACGTCGTACGTCCACCTGCCCGGGTCGGGCGACGAGTTGTCGGGCCCGTCGAACTCGTCGCTCCAGGTGAGCTGCCAAGGGCCGGGCGTCGGCGTCGGAGCTGCCGGGGCGCTGGACCCGCCGCCGCAGCGCAGGGACACGACGGCAGCCGCGAGGATGGCGGCCGCGGCGCAACTGGCGCGGGAGAAGGCGTGAGCCAACACAACGCACAGTAGCCCGGTTGCCGAGTCCGATCAAGGCATCGGTATGACCGCTCCCGATTCGTCCCTCACCACCCGGCGCCGCGGCTTTTCCGCGTCAGCGGGATCTGCCCGGTGGGATCGACCGCGCGGGCGACGATGAACTGCAGGCGCCGCTGAAAGTCGTTGGGCCCGACCGCAATGCCGCGGAGATCGCTGATCTCGTAGACGTCGATGTTCCAGAACGGGATGTGTCCGACGAATTCATCGTTGTAGTAGTAGGTCAGATCGCCGGTCGGCGCGCCGTGGAAATACGCCTTGAGCTCCTTTACCGTCTTCCGCTTGCCGCGATCGGACGTGATCACGACAGGCGTCCGCAGCCTGAACCAGAGGACCCAGTTGCCGGCCTCGATTTCCCGCACCTCGCTCCACGGAATCACGGACTCGGGCGCGATGGAATCGGGAAGACAGCCGTGGGTCGCGGCGTCGGGCGTCGCGCCGAAGGCGCCGGCGCGGTAGACGCGCAGCGCGGATCGGTCGAACGCGAGCACGAACGTGCTGCGCGCATCGACGTTGTACTCGGTGACCGTCCAGCCGACGGCGCCGCCGGCGTCGAGCACCGTCCGCCACGCCTCGAGCGCCTGCTCACCGTCCACGCCGTCGATGATGTTGAGCCGCGCGGTCTCCGCGGCATCGCTCAGGGCAACAGGGTCGCAGGGCGCGGCGCCGGCTCCGGCGGCGGGCGCCAGGCTGACGAGCAGCCCGAGGACGATAGGATGGCTTCGCATGACGCACCTCCTGCCGGGGAACGTGGCAGGAGTCGTGCCGGCGTGTGCGTGTTGCATTCATGTGCGTCCGTGTGAAACCGGGTGCAACGGCGTGGTACGGGGGCTGTCCGGTGGCGGAGACACTCGGCCCCGCGCGTGAGCCTGACGAGCGCTGGCCACAGCGCTTGAATGCCAACTGCTGTAAGAAACGTCTTGCCCGCGAGACTATCTATACGGCGTGCGACACGATGAGCATCGGACGGGGTGTGAACGGCTGCTCCGGACCTACCTGGCACCGCTGCGCCGGCTGGCTGGCGCCTACGCGCGGGACGCCGCGGACCGCGAAGACCTCTTCCAGGAGATTGCCCTGGCGCTGTGGAGAGCGCTGCCCGGGTTCCGCGGCGAGGCCTCCGAGCGGACCTGGGTGTACCGCGTCGCCCACAACACGGCCATCGACTTCGTCACCCGGGGCAGACGGCGTGAGACGCACGAGCAGGCGGGCGAACCGCCGGACCGGCAGGCAGCCGGGGCGAGCCCGGAACGGACCGCCATCGACGCCGAACGACGTGACCGGCTCCGCGCGGCCGTGCGCGACCTGCCGATGCCCGACCGTCAGATCGTCATCCTGCACCTGGAAGGGCTGTCAGCAAACGACATCGAAGCAGTAACTGGCCTGACTGCCGGCAGCATCGCCACGCGATTGACTCGCGTCCGTCAGAGGCTGACGGCCGCCGTTCAGAGAGAGTCACAGCCATGAACGACCCCTCCGAGTTCCCCGCCGACGACCTCGTGCGGCTCTGGCAGGAGAGCGTCGTGCCGTCGCCGGACCCGGCACGGCTGACCAATCAGCTGGCCCGCATGGCGCTCGGCCGGTTCGATCGCGTCGTCTTCTGGCGCAACGCGCGCGAATACGCGGCCGTCGTTGCCGTCATGGCGTTCGCTGTCTGGCGGTGGACGGCGGGCGACGGTCACCTGCAAACGGGCGCGATGATCCTCGCCACGGCATTCGTCGCCGGCTACCTGTGGCGGCAGCACCGGAGACTGCCGAGTCTGGATCCCGGCGAACCGGCGAGCGCCTATCAGGCGGCGCTCCTGGCGCGCATCGATCGTCAGATCGCGCTGCTCAGCAGCGTGCGGTACTGGTACCTGTTGCCGCTCTACCTCCCGGTCGTGGTACAAGCGGCGCAGCTGTGGCGGCTGCACCAGCGCATGGCCGCCGTAGCCATGCTGACCGTCGTCGCGGCCCTCTACGCCGGAGTCGCCTATGTCAACGAGCGGCTCGCCGTGGACGTGCTGAGAAGGCAACGGGCGCGCGTGGCGGCGCTGTACGACGACGACCGCGAGTCGTGACCTGCTCTCGTCCTGGCGGCCGGTTCCTCTCCTGCTGTGCAGCCCGGCCGCTCAACTCCCCCCAACGGCCTCAACATCGATTAACATGGATCTCGCGTGCCACGCGGGAGACCTGCCTGCTCGCTGGAGAGCAGGATGGCCAGAGCCCATCGGTTGTACATCGTCGTTCTCGTTGTCGCGGGGCTGATCGCCACTCCGTTGAGCCCCGTCCTTCTCGCAAGCCAGGATTCATCACAGCCCGGGTCCCGGCCATCGCCGCTCGCGAATGATCCGGCCGGACCGTCGTTCGTCTTCAGCGAGCCAGCGCTCGCCGCGGAGGCGACGCGCACGGTGAGCCCGCAGGGCTGGCGCGCCGCGCCGGGCGCAGTGGCAGAGGCCCGGCAATGGGGTCGTCGCCGCGGCCATCGCCGGGGCCACAACGACACGGGGCGGACGGCACTGTTCCTCGGAGCGATTGGCGCGATCGCGGGCACTGCCGTGCTCGTCTATGCGAACAGGCCCGAGTGCGGCGACAATCCGGCGGCCGGCGGCTGCGGCTACGGGACGAAGGTCGTCGGCGGCGCCATGCTCGCTGCCGGCGCGGTCGGCCTCGCCGTGGGCACCGCGAGCTGGCGGTGACGCGCGCCGTCCTCCCGCGTCAGGCGCTCCGCGTGTGCAGCGCGCTGGCCGTGTCCGACACGCGCGGCGCGTCGATCTCCTCCAGCCGCGCCAGCGTGAAGGCCGCGATCGACAGCACGACATCCCGGACGGCGATGTCGTAATAGCCGCCGACGACCAGATTCGCGGCCACGAGCAGCAGCCAGGCGCTCGCCACGTAGGCCCCGAGCGACGGCTTCACGAAGAGGATCGTGGCGCCGACCGCGAGCTCGATGACGCCGACGATCATCATGAAGACGTGCGGCGGGAACGGCAGCATGTGCGCGGCGGCCGGTGAGACGTAGTGTTCCCAGTCGGCGAGGAGGTTGAAGAACTTGTCGAGCCCGGCAAGCGCCGCCATCAGTCCGATGGCAAGGTGCAGTGCCCTCCGCGGCGTGTGCAGTCGTGAATCCATGCGTCGTGTGCCTCCTGTCGAAAAGACGAAGGCCGGCCGAAAACGTGACGAACGCGCCCGGGCGTCACCTTCTGCGCCCAGGCGAGTCCAATAGACGGGAGCGCGAATGCACATGGTCAGCGGGGCGATGCTGGAGCGCTGGGGCGCGCTCAGCGACGAACAGGTCGTCGCCGAGGTTGTCGCCGGGCACACGGCTCTGTTCGAGGTCCTCATGCGCCGGCACAACGAGCGCCTCTACCGCGCGGCGCGCGCAATCCTCCGGGACGAGGCCGAGGCCGAGGATGTGCTCCAGCAGGCCTACGTCAACGCGTACGCGCACCTCCGGCAGTTCGACGGGCGCGCGAAGTTCTCCACCTGGCTCACTCGTATCGCCGTCAACGAGGCCATCACGCGCGCGCGCCGGCGCGGCCGGTACGAGCCGCTCGACGACGACGAGACCGGCGGCGGGGAGACAGCGATGGCAGCGCGGGGACAGGATCCGGAGCATCAGGCGTTCGCAGGCGAGCTCGGCAGGCTCCTCGAGGCGGCCGTCGACGCCCTGCCCGACGGCGCCCGCGAGGTGTTCGTGCTGCGTGACATCGAGGGACTGAGCACGACCGAAGCGAGTGAATGCCTCGGCGTCAGCGAGGACGTCGTCAAGACGCGCCTGTCGCGCGCCCGCGCCGCACTGCGCCGGGATCTCTTCGACCGCGCCGGCCTGGCGGCGCCGACCGCGTTCACGTTCCAGCGCCCGCGCTGCGATCGCATCGTGGCGGCCGTCATGAAGTCGATTGGGTAGTCCCACGTGCCGGGGGCCGATCCCGCGCCCGTGCGCGACACGATCCGTCAGGGCCTCGCCACCAACGTGAATTCCACGGTGACTTCGTCCTTGACCCGCACGGTCCCGGCGCCGGCCGTCACCGGCTCGATGCCGAAGTCGCTCTGCTTCACCTTCAGCATGCCTGTCGCGGTCAGCCGGCCGGCCGCTACCGTCGCCGAAACCTCGGTCGTCGCCGGTTTGGTCACGCCGTGGAGCATGAGGTCGCCTGTGATTCGCAGGTTCACCCGATCGCCATGTCGGCCGAGCACTTCGATCGCGTGCGACTCGAACGTCACACGAGGAAAGCGAGACACGTCGAGCACTGCGGCGCTCTCCATCGTACGCTGGACATCCGGCACGTCGTCGGCGGGCTCTCCCCTCCCGGTCACCTTGAAGCTGGTCGCGTCGAAGACGAGGTGCACCGTCGAATGCGAGAGATTGCTGGAGTCGACCATCACCGATCCGCTCGCCACGGGGAGGGCGACCTCGTGCGTGTGTCCGGCGAACGAGAGGAGCCCCGACTTGTCGACATGGACCACGACGTGGCTCGCGCCCGCGTCGAGGGCAAACGTCGTGGCATCCTGTGCGTTCAGCGGCGCGAGCATGAGTGCCAGCAACGGGATGAACGTCGACCCTCGCATGACGGCGCTCCAATCAATGAATGCGGTAAGAGATGAGACTGCGCACCGTCAGCAGCCCGTCACGCGCAAGCGCCGGATCGGAAGGCCGGCGAAGCGAGAGCGGCGCGTAGAGCACGCCGGCATCGAGCGCGAGCCGACCGCGCGTGTACCGACAGGCCCAGGCTCGTGGAGTACGTAATACCTCGACTGGCGAGCCGCGTGCGATCGACGAATCCGAAGGTATGGGCGTTCGTCTGGAACTTGCCGTCGACCAGCGTGATGCCGCCCGATCCGTGCACCGTCCAGCGGCCGGATGGTCCGAGGATTCGGTTGACGCTGATGTCCAGCGAGGCGTAGCGAAGGCTGGTCACGTCCGCCGAGCGCTGCTCACATCCCCGGGGATTGCCCTCAGACCCGGGCACGAAGCGCAACACGTCGGCCGGGCACGTAATCGCGCCCGTGACCGTGCCGGTCTGGGCATGCGCGAAACCGGACACCGTCCACCGTTCGTTCCGCCATGCGCGCCACCCGACGCCGAGAGCCAGCAGCCGTGGCGTCACCCCGAACAGGCGCACGGGCGGCAGGCCGCCGACCGTCAGGCTCCAGGCGTCCGACAGGCCCACGGTGAGGCGCGGCCGCAGAAACACCGGCGCCTGATTCAAGTCCTCGACCGCCGTGCCGTTGAATCCGACGCGCTGTTGTGCCGTGCTGAGCGGAGGCAACAACACCAGGTCCATGCCCAGCCAGACGTCCGCGCCGTGCACGGCCAGCGGCGGCGGGGGCATCAGCGACGACCCGGTCGTGAAGTACTTCATGGCCCACGCCTCGGGCCGATCGAAGCTGATGCGATCCGACCCGGCCGCCGTCTGCCCGGACGCCGGCGCTGCCGGCGCCAGCGTCAGCAGGACGAGAGTCCCGATCACGAACGCTGTTCCAGACCGGGCGTACATCATTGCACGGTGATCGTGCCGACCATGTTCGGATGGATCGAAATCACTCCGGAGCTCCACAGTCCGCCGTCGGCGGTCGAGGTGTGGGCCGTGCTGTCGTTGCTGCACGCCGTGAGGCCTCCGAGCAGCACGGCCATGAGGGCTGTCGTTCGAAACATCTGTCCTCCCTTCCCGCGACTGGAGCCGCCACGGTGCAAGACTGGCTCCGGCGCGCGAACGGCAGATGCGCGGCCCGATTGCACGTGACAAGGCCCTTTCGCATCCGGCGCTCATTCCTGAGCTGTTTTCGTGGGCCGTCGACTCGTTTCGCCATGCGTAAGGCGTCGGGGGAACGGCTGAGCCGCGATGTCGCGCCGATGCGCTCCGCAGCGCGTGCGAAGGCGGACGGACTCTTGCTACCAGGAGATGTGTGATGCCACGGGCTGATCCCGACTGCACGGCGGTCTTCGTCGAGACAATCGCGCTCCCGAGGCGCGTGACCGCGTTGGTCACGGTGGTCCTTCTGCTGATGGGGCGCGCCGCGACGGCAGAGCCGGTCTCCGTACGACACCGCGAGGGACTCGTGCACGGCTTTCTCGTGCTGAAATCGTCCGACGGATCACATCTGGCCGACGGCGACCTGATACAGACCACTCACGGCGATCGCGTGACAAGCCGGCTCGTGTTCCATTTCGACGATGGATCGCGCTATGAGGAGCGAGCGGAGTATTCTCAGAAAGGCCGTTTCCGGCTCATCAACGATCAGATCGTGCGTCGTGGCCCGTCGTTTCCCCAGCCGCTGGACATGACGATCGACGTCGGGAGCGGCACGGTGTCGGTGCGCTATACCGACGATGATGGCAGGCAGCAGAAGACGTCACGACACATGGACCTGCCAGACGATCTCGCGAACGGGATGATCCCTGTCCTGCTGAAGAACATCGAGCCAGACAGGGCGCCGGAGGGGTTTGGATTCGTGGCGGCGACGCCGGATCCCCAGCTCGTGCGGCTCGAGCTGCATCCATCGGGCGAGGACCGCTTTTCGATTGGCCACGCGTCGCGCACGGCGATTGAGTACGTGCTGAAGGTCGACATCGGCGGCATCAAGGGACTCCTGGCAGGGCTCCTGGGCAAGCAGCCGCCGGACTCGCACGTGTGGATTCTGGGAGGCGACGCGCCGGCGTTCCTGCGGGCCGACCAGCCGCTGTACGCGGGCGGCCCGCTCTGGCGGATCGAACTGGCGAGCCCGGTGTGGGATGATGAGAAGTAGCCGTGGCGCGGAGGGATGCCAATGCTTCGTGAATTGACGATAGCGGCCGGGCTTGCCGTGTCGATCGCCTCGGCCGCTCATGCGCAGACCATGCCCGCCGCGTACCGGCAAGTGCTCACGACCCTGGGCAGGAGTGGTGACTACAAGGCCGATGTCTTCAAGGTCAGCATTCCCCGCAACGACCTCACCGTCACCGTCGCCGGCGTGGCGACCCCGACGCCATTCGGCTTCGGCGGTTGGATCGCCATGACGAAAGGCACCGGCGGGCTGGACGTGATGATGGGCGATCTTGTCTTGACCGAAGACGAGGTGAATCCGGTCATGTCAGCGCTGCTCGACAACGGGCTGGAGGTGACGGCGCTCCACAACCACTTCTTCTGGGAGGAGCCCCGCCTGTTCTATATGCACGTGCACGGCCGCGGCTCGCCGGCCGATCTCGCACGCAAGGTCAAGCCCGCTCTCGACCTGATCGGGAAAGCCACCGCGGGTGCCCCACGTCCCACCCAGACGACCGCGTCGATGATGCTCGACACCGCGAAGATCGCGGAAATCGTGGGGACGCCCGGCGAACAGTCCGGCGCCGTCTACAAGATCACCGTGGGTCGTACCGACCTGCATCTGACCGACATGGGCGCGCCGATTACTGCGCGGATGGGGCTCAATACGTGGGCGGCGTTCGTCGGCACCAATGATCACGCGGCCATCGCGGGCGACATCGCGATGCTGGGACGCGAAGTGAACCCGGTGCTCAAAGCCCTCCGCAAGAACGGCCTCGACGTCGTTGCGATTCACCAGCACATGATCGATACCCACCCGATGATCTATTTCCTGCACTACTGGGGAACCGGGCCGGCCGACACCCTGGCAGCCGGATTCAAGGCGGCGCTGAACGAGCTCGGGACGGCAGCCACTTCGAAGCGCTGAGCGACACGGTGTCTCACGTTGCCGCCGAGCTATCGCAGGCCGACGGCGATGTTGAAGGCCATCGGCAGCGAGACCGCTCCCCCGCCGAATCGCGAGTGGATCAGGTCGAGGAGCCTACGACGGACGGCAAGTCTCGCCTCCTCACTCAGCCGCCCGAGCAGCCCGGCGACGGCAGGTGCACCGGCGGTGATCGAGTCCCAGAGTGCTGCGGGCGACTCGACATCCATTCGATCCTCGAACGGCATCACCTCCACGTCGTGAAAGCCGGAGGCTTCCATCTCCCGCCGGAGCGCGATCGGATCCTGCAGACAGAACAGCGGCGAATCGGTCGGCGGGCTGAAGCCAGGCACCGCTTGCGTGGCGGCCTCCATGAACGTTGCAATCGGCTGCACGCGCTGGGGCGGACCGAGCACGACCATGACGCCCCTGCCACCCGGCCGCACGACCCGCGCCATCTCGCGCAGGCCTCGCGCCCGGTCCGGGAAGAGCATGATGCCCAGCTCCGAGCAGGCGACATCGACGCTCCCGTCTTCCAGCTCGAGCGCGGTGCCGTCCATCTGCTGCGCGATCAGGTTGGGCAGGCCGAGACGACGGGCCTTGTGCTCCAGCAGCTCGATCATCCGGCGCGAGTAGTCGATCGCCAGCACGTGCGCGCCAAGACGCGCGGCGGGAATGCTCAACGCACCGGGCCCGGCGGCGATGTCGAGCAGACGCATGCCGGCGTGGACGCCCGCGAGCCGCAGCGCCGCTTCGGCCGCGCGAGCGTCGGTGGCCGTGAGCGCCCGGTCGTAGGCCTCGGCGCACTCGTCCCACGCCTGCCGTGTCTGCTCGAGATTCGCCATGGCGGTCTCCCCCCTTCGATCACCCTATCACCCGAGCTCCGCCGATCGAAGAGTGTCGATGTTGTCGGACCGGATCACCGCGTCGGGCGTGCTCGAAGGTCAGCCCTCGACGCCGTGGCGACGATGCGGAGGTTGAGCTGGTGCCGCGTCACGCCGAGTGTCCGCACGCGGTCTCACGCTGTTGCAGGGAGCGCCGCTCGGCGGGATTCCGGGCGAGCCGCCGTGCTTCGCGGAAGTGGCGTCGAGCCGACGCGGGGCGGTCGGCGCGAAGCTCCAACTCGCCCAGGGCCGCCGGAACGAAGGTATCTGGGGTCGGGATGAATTTCAAATTCTGCCACGCCCTTGCGGCTATCTGGGCGTGGCAGAATTTGAAATTCATCCCGACCCCAGATACGCCGCCAGGTGCGCGATCACTTCCCGCGCGTCGTCTTCGATGCCGTGGATGAACGTGGACTTGCGCCGCCGGAGGACCGGCAACGCCAGCGCATACATGCCCGGGCTCTTCACGACGCCCCCCGTGTGTCGCAGGTGTCCCTTCTCGTCCACGACGGGGACGTGCAGCCACCGGTAATCGGGCCGGAACCCGGTGGCCCACACGATCGAGCGGAATTCGCCGCTCCCGAGATCGATCTGGAGCCGCGTCGACTGGGGGACCCGCGTGGGCTCGAGACGCTCCGCCGCCCCGACATCGGCGTCATGGCCGTCCGCGCGCGCCCACTCGTCGAACGTGTCGAGCAGGCGCGACATCTTGAGGTCGGCGAGCGCGAACAGGTTCCGCAGCCCGCCCGAGAACAGGGCGCGCCCGTCGCGGACCGCGGCCAGGCGTCCCACCAGCTCGACGCCCATCGCGCCGAGGGCGTTCAGGTCGAGCGTCACCCGTTCGGGCGTGCCGACGAGCTGCGGCGAGGGCAGCCGGCGTGCGCGTGTGAGGTCGTCGAGCTCGTCGTGACGCTGATCCCAGACGCCCGCCGCCTCCATCCACCAGAGCACGTCCCGCCCGCGATACGTGCGGGGCAGCCGCACGTGCTCGCCGACCGAGAGCGTCACCGGCCGGCCCGAGCGGCGGATCTCGGCCGCCAGCTGGACACCGGTGGCCGACGGACCGACGACGAGGACGCCGCCGTCCGGAAGGTGTGACGGGTTGCGGTAGTCGAACGGCGTGACGTGCTCGATGGCCCCGGGCACCGCGTCGCGCACGGCCGGGACGTGCGGCAGGTTGCACGCGCCGGTGGCGATCACCAGGGCGCGGCACCACAGCTCGCCGGTGCTCGTCGACACGCGGTACTCGTCGCCTTCGCGCGTCACCGATGTGACCGCCGTGTGCGACCGGACCGGCGCGTCGGACACGGCGGCGAAGCGGTCGATGAACTCGACCACCTCGCCCATGGTCATGTAGCCGTCGGGGTCGGGGCCTTCGTACCGGCAGCCCGGGAGCCGGGTCTGCCAGTTGGGGGTCAGCAGCCGCAACGACTCCCAGCGCTCGCGCCGCCACGAGTTGGCCACCTGGCCGCGCTCGAGGACGACGTGATCGATCGAGCGGTCCGTGAGGAAGCGGCTGGCGGCGAGGCCCGCATGCCCGGCGCCGATGACGATCGTGGCGAAGCGCTCGATGGCTCGGCTCTCCAGCAGGCGGCGCCCGCTCCTGGCGTCTCTCCGCCTCCCCTACACGACCTCGACGCTCACGTTCACCGGGTTCGTGATCACGTCGTACACCGCGGACCGCTTCTGCGACTGGGCAACCAGCGCTTCGATCTCCGGCTTCGAGGCGTCCGCGTCGATCGTGAAGGTGATCTTGATGTCGTCGTAGCCGTTGCGCACGTCGCTGTCGATGCCGAGGATGCCGCGGATGTCCATCGTGCCCTCGAGCTTCGACTCCACGGACCGCAGCTGGATGCCGCGGTTCTGGGCCACCGCCGCAATGCCGGCGGTCAGGCAGCTCGCGAGCCCCACGAGGACGTACTCGATCGGCGTGATGCCCTTGTCCTGCGACGCAAAGATCTCGGGGTGGTCGGCGTCGAAGGAGGTCTCCGTCTTGTGCGCCTGCTCCTGGCCGAGCCCGAAGAAGCTCTGGAGGTTGGTCTTGCTATGAGTGCCGTCCTGCCACTTGCAGGAGGCGCGCCAGGTGAACTTCGCGGCTTCCGGCGCCCCCTTCAGGGCCTCGCGCGCCTCGAGCAGCGCCTGGACGTTGACCCCGTTGTTGACGGTCGCCATGGTCATGGTGACGTTCCTTTCTGAGCCCTCGCGACAGGCCTGTAAAGTCCTCGATCATACAACGGCCCCCGGCCCCGGCGGCAACAGGCGATAGAATCGCCCGTATGGCAGCGCCCGGAACGCGGCTGGCGGCAGGGTCGGTCGGCACCGTCGAGACGCGATTCGTCGACCTCCCCAGACCGCTGCGGCTCGATTGCGGCCGCCAGCTGCACCCGGTGCGCATCGCGTACGAGACCTACGGCACGCTGGCGCCCTCGCGTGACAACGTGATCCTCGTCTGCCACGCGCTGAGCGGGGACGCGCACGCCGCCGGCGTGTCGGCGTCTCCGCCCGCCGAGAGCACCAGGGACGGCTTCGCCGCCGACGACCGGGACGGGACGAGCGGCAGGGGACTGGGCTGGTGGGACGGGATGATCGGCCCGGGCAAGGCCTTCGACACAGACCGCTACTTCGTCGTCTCGACCAACCTGCTCGGCGGATGCCGCGGGACGACCGGGCCCTCGTCGGAGGATCCGGCGACGGGGCGGCCGTACGGATCGGGTTTCCCCGTCATCACCGTGGCCGATATGGTGCGGACCGAGCGGGCGTTGCTGGATGAGCTGGGCATCGAGCGACTGGCGGCGGTGGCGGGGGGATCGCTGGGCGGGATGCAGGCGCTCGAGTGGGCGGTGCTCTTTCCCGACCAGGTCGACGCGGCGATCGCGATCGCCAGCACGCACGCGCTGCACGCGCAGGGCGTCGCGTGGAACGCCATCGCGCGCAACGCGATCACGCTCGATCCGGCGTGGCAGGGCGGCCAGTACTACGGCACCGGCCGCCGGCCGGACGCGGGCATGGGCGTGGCGCGGATGGTCGGACACATCACGTATCTGTCGGCGCAGGCGCTCGCCGCCAAGTTCGGACGCCGGCTGCAGTTCTCCGACGAGATTCGCTACACCCTGGCGGAGCCGGAGTTCGAGGTTGAGAACTACCTGCGCTATCAGGCCGCCTCGTTCGTTCGGCGCTTCGACGCGAACACCTACCTCTACACGTCGCGCGCGCTGACGTACTTCGACCTCGCGCGACAATACGGCAGCGGGTCGCTCACCCGGGCGCTCGGCGGCGTGTCGGCCCGGACGCTGCTGATCGCGTTCAGCTCCGACTGGCTGTATCCCCCGGCCGGATCCGAGGAGATCGCCGAGGCGCTTGGCGCCCTCGGCAAGGAGGTCGAGCTGCACGTGATCGACGCGCCGTACGGCCACGACTGCTTCCTGCTGGAGGAGGCGCGCCAGACCCCGATCATCCAGCAGTTTCTGGCGCGACGGCCCTCCGTCGCCCGGGAGACCGTGTGATGCCCTCATCGCCCCGCACCGAAGAGGCGCGCGACTTCGGCTTCGAGACGCGCCAGCTGCACGCGGGCCAGCGTCCGGACCCGAACACCGGCGCCCGCGCCATGCCGATCTTCCAGACGACGAGCTACGTGTTCGAGGACCCGGAGTCGGCGGCCGCCTACTTCAACCTCCAGGAGTACGGGAACACGTACTCACGGATCATGAACCCGACGGTCGCCGCGTTCGAGGAGCGCGTAGCGAACCTCGAGGGCGGCTGCGGAAGCGTGGCGTTCGCCAGCGGGATCGCCGCGCAGGCCGCCGCGCTCTTCACCCTGCTCCAGCCCGGCGACCACGTGGTCTCGTCCTCCGCCCTGTACGGCGGGACGATCAACCAGTTCAAGCACCTGCTGCGCAAGATGAACGTGGGGCTGACCTGGGTCGATCCGGACGACCCGGACGCCTGGAGGGCGGCGGTCCGCGACAACACGAAGGTGTTCTACGGCGAGACGATCGGCAATCCGGCCGGCAACGTCCTCGACATCGACGCCGTTGCCGCGATCGCGCACGAGCACGAGCTGCCGCTCGTCGTCGACAACACGTTCGCGACGCCTTACCTGTGCCGGCCGATCGAGTGGGGCGCCGACATCGTCCTCCACTCGGCGACCAAGTTCATCGGCGGGCACGGCACGAGCATCGGCGGCGTCGTCGTGGAGTCGGGGCGGTTCAACTGGTCGAACGGCCGGTTCCCGGTGATTGCCGATCCGTCGCCCGCGTACCATGGACTCCAGTTCCACGAGACGTTCGGCACGTACGGGTACCTGATGAAGCTGCGGGCCGAGACGCTGCGCGACCTCGGCGGCGTGATGAGCCCGTTCAACGCGTTCCTGTTCCTGCAGGGGCTCGAGACGCTGTCGCTCAGGATGGAGCGCCACGTCCAGAATGCGCTGGCCGTGGCGACGTACCTCGAGGGGCACGAGCTGGCGTCGAACGTCACGTATCCCGGCCTGCCAGGCAGCCGGTACCGCCAGGTCGTCGCCAGGTACCTGCCGCGTGGCGCGGGCGCCGTGTTCTCGTTCGACTGCCGGGGCGGCCGCGAGGCGGGACAGGACTTCATCCGAGGGGTCACGCTCTGGTCGCACCTGGCGAACGTCGGGGACGCCAAGAGCCTGATCATCCATCCCGCCAGCACGACGCACCGTCAGTTGAGCGACGACGAACTGAAGGCGGCCGGGGTGGGCCCGGGGACCATCCGCCTCTCGGTGGGCACCGAGACGCTCGACGATCTCATCTGGGACCTCGAGCAGGGCTTCGCGCGTGCCGCGGTCACGGCCCGGGCGGCCACGGCATGATGGACCTCGCGCGCTACCAGGACCCGCTGACGATCCAGCGCGTGCTCCACCACGCGAAGACCGTCGCAATTGTCGGGCTCTCGCCGAACGAGCTGCGTGCCAGCCATTTCGTCGGCTACTACCTCAAGCGCCACGGCTATCGCGTCATCCCGGTGAACCCGCGCGGGACGGAAATCCTCGGCGAGAAGACGGTCCCGTCCCTCTCGGACATTCGGGAGCCCGTCGATATCGTGAACGTGTTCCGGGCACCCGACGCGGTCCCCGCGATTGCCGCCGACGCCGTGAAGATCGGCGCCGGCACCCTCTGGTGCCAGTTCGGCGTCGTCAGCGAGGAGGGCGCGCGGATCGCCGAGGCCGGCGGCATGACCGTCGTCATCGACCGCTGCCTCAAGGTCGAGCACGCGCGCTACATCGGCCGCATGCACTGGCTCGGCTTCAACACGCAGCGGATCACCTCGATCCGCGGCGGTCTGCAGTAGCGCCGGCGCAACGCGTCGTGCATCCGCCACAGGTAGCGCTGCGGGCAGACCTGAAGGTCTGCGCTACATTCGCGGGCGGGCAGACCTGAAGGTCTGCGCTACATTCGCGGGCGGGCAGACCTGAAGGTCGGCGCTATATTCGCGGGCGGGCAGGCCTGAAGGTCGGCGCTACATTCGCGGGCGGGCAGACCTGAAGGTCGGCGCTACATTCGCGGGCGGGCAGGCCTGAAGGTCGGCGCTACGTTCGCGGGCGGGCAGACCTGAAGGTCGGCGCTACAGGGGTGGCGGCCTGATTTGTCCGTCCGACTGACACTCCGTGTCCTGTCGAGATCGCGACAGCAATTGACGAGGAACCGGCACGAGGGCGTGCCTGCGTCCCGGCCGAGGCTCGTGAACTCGCGGTTGGCGGCCAGAGTCCCCGCGATCCCAGGCGCGATCCCGCAGATAGCAAGCGCTGTGCCGTGGCGGCGCCGGCCGGCGACGGCACCGCCGATCTGGCACGCGGTTGGCAACGGCCTCTGGCGACCATGCTGGTCCTGGTTGCCGACGACGATCGGGGGACGCTCACGCTGCTCGCGAAGACCCTCGCGCGCTGGCAGCTCGAGGTCGTCCAGGTGAGCGACGGCCACGCGGCGTGGGACGCGCTGAATGGCGGCCTTCGCCCGTCGGTGGCGATCCTCGACTGGATGATGCCCGGGCTCGACGGCCCGGACCTCTGTCGGCGCATCCGGTCCCATCCGGCGATTGCCACCATGCACGTGATCCTGCTGACGTCACGCGACGGCCACGGCGACATCGTGGCCGGGCTCGAGGCGGGCGCGGACGACTACGTCGTCAAGCCGTTCGACGTCGACGAGCTCCGCGCGCGGGTCCATGTGGGCATCCGCATCGCGACGCTGCAGCAGCGGCTGGCGGCGCAGGTCGAGGAGCTGAAGACCGCGCACGACGAGCTGGCGCGCCTGGCGACGATCGACGGGCTGACGGAGCTGCTCGTCCGGCGCCGGTGGATGGAGCTGGCGACAACCGAGTTCGGGCGGTTCCGACGCTACCGGCGGCCGTCCTCGGTGCTGCTGGCCGATCTCGACTTTTTCAAGCGGGTGAACGACACGTTCGGGCACGTCGCGGGCGATCACGTGCTGAAGCGGTTCGCGGAGGTCCTGCGCTCGGCGTGCAGGGGTCTGGATGCGATCGGCCGGGTCGGCGGCGAGGAGTTCGCGGTCCTGCTGCCCGAGACGACGCTCGCCGACGCGGCGATCGTGGGACAGCGCGTCGTCGACGGGTGCCGGTCGATGCGTGTCGCGGTGCCGCACGGCAAGATCCACGTGACGTGCAGCGTCGGGCTGGCCGAAATCACTGCCGGTGACAGAGAGATCGAGGCCGTGATGCGCCGCGCGGATGCCGCGCTCTACACGGCCAAGCGGAGCGGCCGGGACCGGATCGCGACCGACGGCGAGGCGCCGGCGGTGGCGCTGGCGGGCTGATTCGACCGCCGGGGAACGTCTCCCGGGCTGCGGCCCTGCATCAGGAGGCCAGTCGATCCGAGCGATTCGACTGGACTTTCGCGCGCGCGAGCGCCTCCTGAAGGTCGCCGGAACGCACGGGCTTGGTCAGGTAGTCGTCCATCCCGGCGGCGAGGCACTTCTCGCGATCGCCCGCCATCGCCTCTGCCGTCATCGCGATGATGCGTGGCTGATCCACCGCCGCCAGTTCCTGCCGGATGATCCTCGTCGCCTCGAGGCCGTCCATCTCCGGCATCTGCACGTCCATCAGCACCACGTCATACGACTGCCGGCGTATCGCGGCGACCGCCTCGCGTCCGTTCGCCGCCACGTCGGCGCGATAGCCCATACGCTCCAGCACCCGCACCGCCACTTTCTGGTTGATGACGTTGTCCTCGGCCAGCAGCACCCGCAACGGACGCCGATCGGCGAGGCGCCCGACCTCCTCGACAGGCTCGGACCGGGCGACCAGGGATGGTCCCTCGAGCGCAGCCGCGAGCGCGTTGAAGAGCGCCGACGCCTTCACCGGCTTGGTGAGACGCGCGGCAAACAGCTTCTGCTCGCCCTTGTCGATCGTGCCGAGCGACGTCAGGAGCACGAGGGGCTTCCCCAGAGCGCCGGAATGCGCGCGGAGTCGCTCGGCCAGCTCCACGCCGTCCATGTGCGGCATCTGCATGTCCAGCACCGCCACGTCGAACTGATGGCCCGCGCCAACCCACGCGAGCGCGTCGGCCCCGCTCGCCACGGCCACGGGCACCAGGCCCCAGGCCTCCGTCTGTCGGTGCAGGATCAGGCGATTGGTCGCGTTGTCGTCGACGATCAGCACGCGCCGGCCGGCCAGCGCCCCCGGGTCGCCGGCGAAGCCCGCGCGCAGCTCCGTCGGACGCGCGACGATGGTGAAGTGGAAGGTGGTGCCCTGCCCCACGCCACTCTCGACCCACATCGTCCCGCCCATCAGCTCGGCGAGCCGCTTGCTGATCACCAGGCCGAGGCCGGTGCCGCCATATTGACGCGTCGTCGAGGCGTCCACCTGACTGAACGACTTGAACAGCCGGTCCATCCGATCGGCGGGGATGCCGATGCCGGTGTCGCGCACCGCGAAGTGCAGCGTGCAGGCCGCCGGGTCGGCAGGTCCGGCCTCGTGCACGGCCACCGCCGCGACCACCTCCCCCTGCTCGGTGAACTTCACGCCGTTCGAGAGCAGGTTCACGAGGATCTGGCGGAGCCGCGTGATGTCTCCGATCAGGGCGGCGGGCACTTCGGGCTCGATGACGCAGGCCAGCTCGAGACCCCGCTCGGCGGCCCGCATGGCACAGAGGTCCAGTGCCTCCTCCATGCACTCCCGCAGCCTGAATGGCTGCTCCTCGAGCTCGAGCCTGCTGCTCTCGATCTTCGAGAAGTCCAGGATGTCGTTGATGATGGTCAGGAGCGAGTCGCCCGACGTCCGCACGATGTCAACGAACTCCCGCTGCTCGCGCTCGAGCGGGCTGTCGAGCAGCAGGCCGGTCATGCCGATGATCGCGTTCAGCGGCGTGCGTATCTCGTGCGACATGTTCGCGAGGAACTCCGACTTCGAGCGGTTCGCGGCTTCCGCCTGGTGCTTCAGCGCCGCCGCCGTGTCGAGCTGGCGGCGGATCACCCGGGTCTGGTGACGGACGCGGCGTCGCAGGACGGCCACCCACGCAACCACGGCGAGCGCGGCCGCGGAGACGACGGCCAGCAGCACCGCCAGCTGCCTGAGGGTCCACCATGGCGCCGGCACGATCACGTCCACGTCGTCGGCGGACCGCAGCAGCAGGCGGAACGACTGCACGGCCGGGCGGCCGGCTTCGGTCAGCGTCGACGGGTCCGTCTGGATCACGCAGATGCCCCTGACCGCGACCAGGGCGCCGGGACGCACGCGGTCCCAGGCGCGATCCTCGAGCGGGTGGTCGAGCACGGCCGTGAACACGTACTCGTCGGCTTGCAGCGTCAGCACCTGTTCGGTCGCGCTCCTGACCATCCTATCGAGCACGTAGCCGTCGATTCGCGCGAGCTCGGCATGGTGCCCGCCGGTGAGGACGTCCTCCACCGTGATCGGCGTCGCACCCGGCGGCGCCGCGCGCCGCACCTTGCGGACGACGGCATCCTGCATTTCCGGCGCCGAGTCTCCCGCCGCCGGGAAGCCCACGACGTCCACCTGATCGCCCGGCTGCAACGCGGTCCGCTGCGTCGAGAGGACCTGCAGCCCGCCGGTGGCGTCGGCGATGTAGAGGCGGCGTCCTTCCTGATAAGTGACCACGCCGCGGACGCGTGCGCGATGCCGCGCCTCCTGCGGGTTGAACTCCAGGAGTCCGGCAATCGCGCGCGGCGGCAGCGTGAAGGGGTCCTTCACGTCGCGGCGCTCGAGCTGGATGTAGTCCAGCGTCGGCAGCAGGATCTTGACGCCCATCAGCTGGCGCTTCGTGTTGAAGACGGTGCCGCAGACTCCACGAACGTGGACGCGACCCCCAACGAAACTGGTCGGCAGGCTCTGGCCTTCCGCCCGCGGCGTCACGGCGATGTACCGGTGCGGGCCCGAGATGATCGAGAACACGAGGTGAATGCCTGCGTCCGCGGTCGTGACCTGCTGGACCAGTCCCTCCGATTCCACCCACTCGCTGTCGTGCCTCCCCGAGAGCAGCGCGTCGAGCGACAGGTTCTCGGCCGCGGGCAACCTCGCGCGACCGACGATGCGCACGGCCGGGTCGACCACGATTGGCGCGAAGCCGCCGGGGGCGCTGAACCCTTCGACGTCGACCAGATCGCCCACGCGAATGGGCGGTGGGTGGGGGATGTTGGCGTGAATGTAAATCCCGCCGGTCGAGTCCTGGATGAAGAGGTTGAACCAGGCCGGGTCGTAATAGGTGACCACGCCCCGCAGCTGAATGCGATGCCGGCGCTTCGCCTCGACCATCGGCAGCGCGTGCACCGCTCGGACGCTGCGAAGCGTCGCCGAGGCCGGTTGCTCGCGCGGGGAAGAGTCCGCCACGCCGGCCGGCTCGGCGTCGCGCAGCAGGGCCTGCTCCACCGTGAGGCGCCCCGCCTGGCCGCTCACGAAGCCGACGACGTCGACCATCCGATCGGGTTCCAGTGGAGCTGCCTGGACGGCCTGCACTCGAATCACTCCGGTGCCGTCCTGCAAGGCCAGGCTGCCATCGTCCTGTTCGGCGATATGGCCCTGGAGCCGCACGCGATGGTGTGCCCCGGGGCCGAGCGCGGCAAGCGCAGCCACTGGCTGCACGGCAATCCCGTACGGATCCGGCGGCGGCGGCTCGACGACGATCAACTGTTCCGGGCCCGGCACCAGCACCTGGGCGTGGACCAGTTGCCCGCTCGCGTTCACAATCGCGCGGGCCGCCCCGCGCACCGTCACCCGGGCGTCCACGTATTCCTCGACGTCGGCGAGGCGATTGTGGGCGACGATGGCGGTGAATCGGCCGTCGCCGGCCTCGAGATTCAGGAGGACGTCGCCGGATTCTCCGATGCCTGCCGACCGGACGATGCCCTCCAGCTCGACGAACTGGCCGTCGTGCGCCCCCGACGCCAGTTCACCGGGACGGATGCGGCGCGGCGTCGGGAGCTCGCCGGTCCCGACGATCCGGCCACCAACCGCGAGCAGGCAGTTCGTGGCGCCGAGCCGCGACGAGTAGCCGTCGAGCTCCACCAGCCGGCCGGCCGCGGGCGTGGACGGGAGCGCCGTGGTATCGACCACCGTGCCGCCGGTCGCGTCCTGCACGATCACGCGGCTCCGACCCGGGAAGCGAAAGGTGACGACCCCTTGAAGTCGGGCAGCGTGACGGCCGCTGGCCTCCCCCGGCGACAGCGCCCGAATTGCGGCCGACGTCGTGAGGACCGGCGCCGACGCTGGTCTGAGAAGGAGCCAGGTCAGTGCAATCACGAGAAGGGCCGTGAAAGCCGACGCCGGACGGAACGCTGGCTTCATCGGTCGTGGTATCGGCCAATCCGGCCATCGGCATCAAGAGCGCCCCGCGTGCCGCGTTCACTGAACCCGCTCGTCGTCCTGGCCGTCTCGCCGACCCGCCGACCGTCCTGTAGCGCAGGCCTTCAGGCCTGCCCGACATCTGCCCAGCTCACCCTTCAGTCCTGCCCGCAGGCTCACTCGCCTCGAGGTCTGCGTCCATGCCGGCCCGCCCCGAGCTTGGAGAAGGCAGGCCTGAAGGCCTGCGCTACAGATGCCTGCGCTAGAGACGCCTGCGCTACAGATGCCTGCGATCCATCCGCCCGGCTCACCCCTCAGGCGGACAGGTCGATCAGCGCGAGACCGGTCTCGCGATCCTCGCGACGGCGCAGGTAAACGGGCGTCTCCGTGACGACGACCTCGAGCGTCGGCCGGACGTGGGCTTCGAGCAGGTGACCGCCGACCGCGTTGCCGTTCTCGCGGGCGACGACGACGTGCGCGTGCAGCTTGGGCTGGCCGTCCTTCAACGCGATGTTGCCGGCGAGCGTGAGGACCTCGACCTGCTCGTCGAGCGAGGTCCGTTTGTAGTCTCTTTTCTCCCAATCGAAGTAACCCCAGGTGATGTCGTGGAGCGCGCCGATGGCAGTCAGGCCGGCACCCGTGACGTGATGCTCTCGGGCGAAGCGCGTGAGGCCCTCGACGACCTCGTCGCCCGTGTCGAACACCACCGCGAAGGTTCGCATTCCCTTGTCGTCGTTGAGCAGCTTCGTGTTCATGGCTCAGTTCGAAACACTTCCGTGGTTTCCTGGACTTTTCGCCGCGCGGCGCTCATATTACGGTGGGTCGGCCGGAGTGCGCGACCTCCGTGGGATGGCCGGGCGCTCAAAGGCTGACGGCCCGACTCTTTTGGGGGGGATATGACTGCGATTCGTGCTCGTCGGATGCTGCCGTGGGCCACGGTGCTGGTCGCCCTGAGTGCTTCCACCGCGGTGGCCCAGGCGCCGCTCTCTCGGGAGCAGATGACCCAGTTCCTGCTGAAGGCGAAGATCACCGCCCATCACGGCATCCCGAAGGGCGTCACCTCGCCGACACGCCTCACGCTTTCCGACGGCACCACCACACACGACGCGGCATTCTCGGCTGTCGATCAGCACGAGCCGATCTATCACTACGCCAGCGGCAAGGTCGAGCTGAACTTCGTGGATTCCTACAAGTACACGGTGGCCGCGTACCAGCTCGCCGAGCTGCTGGGCCTCGAGGAGATGATGCCCGTGACCGTCCAGCGGGAATGGGACCACCAGAAAGGGTCGCTCTCCTGGTGGCTGGACGACGTCAAGTTCGACGAGGGACAGCGTTTGAAGCTGAAAGAGGAAGCTCCCGATCACGAAGCGTGGAACCGGCAGATGTACCGCATGCGCGTGTTCACGCAGCTGGTGGCCGACACCGACCGGAATGTCGGCAACGTCATCATCACCAACGACTGGAAGCTCTGGATGATCGACTTCACGCGGGGTTTCAGGCGGACGAAGGACCTGCTGGCGCCCGGCGACATCGAGCGATGCGATCGCGCGCTGCTCGAGCGGATGCGCGCGCTCACGAGAGACCAGATCGCCGCCAAGACGAAAGGCTTCATCGGCGGCGCCGAGATCGACGCCCTTCTGGGACGCCGCGACAAGATCGTGGAACTGGTCGCCCGGCTGGTCGCCGAGAAGGGCGAGGCGCAAGTCCTCTACTGATCGGCCACCGAGAAGCATAACCGGCCTGTTGCCAGAGAGTTACGGCTGTCTATGGCTTCTCGAGAAGAAAGAACCGCTTTCTAATCGTTTTCTGACAGAATGTGTGTCCGATTAGAGGACGCCTCATGGATCCGACGACATGGTAGTCGGGTACACGGCGCCTCTGGCTTCTGACCACAGGGAGGAACTCCATGGGACGCAGTCTGCCGTTCGTGCTGGCACTGTTTCTGGGAACGATGCTGGTCTCGCCGACGGTAACCTCGGCGGCCGGGCAGGACAAGGGCAAGAGCAAGCAGGATCGCGTGACCGGGACCGTGACCAAGATCAACAAGGACACCAAGACGATCCTGGTCGAGCATGGCGCGGGCGAAACGGCGATCCAGGTCGTGTACGACGACAACACGAAGTTTACGAAGGACAACAAGGACGCCTCGCTCGACGACGTCCAGGACGGGCGCCGGGTGATCTGCCTGGGGACCCGCAACAAGGACGGGCAGTTGATGGCCACGCACGTCGACGTTCGACCAATGAGCTAAGTCCCGTACGGCCGGATCGAGTCGGCACCTCCCGGGCGGGCGACAGCACGGGCCGAGATCCGACGGTCTTGGCCCGTGTGCAATTCCCGAACACGGCTCGCTTCTCCGGTGCACCGTTCACGCGTCCCGCAGCACAACCGTGAGTCCCGCAGAACGTCCTCATCCTTTTCTGCAGGTGACAGACACCGGAGCGATGATCTATTTTCGGAGTGACGTTCGTGCGACCTGTGCGCGGACGGCTCCATGGGAGTGCACGATGTGGACCAGGCCAGCGGCCCCGCTCGTACTCGTGATGCTGATGCTCCTGGGCGCAACCCGCCAGGGGGCCGCATCGGCGCAGGCCCCAGGCACGGCATCCGCGTCGGGTGTGTGCGTGGCGGTGATGGCGCCGACAGTCACCGGCGTCGAAGGCAACGCCGCGGACATGGGCATCGCGGTCCGGGACCTGCTCGTCAGCTTCCTCGCTGGTCCGTCGATACAGCCGGTGGCCATGCAGTCGCGGCTGCGGGTGCAGGCGCTGGAGGAGGCCCGCCACAGCGGCTGCCCGTACCTGATCACCGCCAGCCTGGCGCGCAAGCACCACGGAGGCGGATTGGGAAGCGTCATCGGACACGCGGCGGGCAGTGCGGCCGGCAGTGCGGCATGGCGCATCCCCGGCGCGAGTGGAGCTGCGGCCGCCGCGCGCGTCGGCGCCGACACGGCCCGGGCGATGTCCGATATGGCGGCCTCGACCCACGCGAAAGACGAGATGAAGGTGGAATGGACGCTCAACTCCCTGTCGACACCTGGAGCCAGCGGCGCGTCCCAGAGCGAGAAGCTCAAGGCGTCGTCTGACGGGGAAGACATCCTGACCCCGCTCGTCCAGCACGTCGCCGAGTCGGTGGCCGAGACGGTGCTGAAGTAGTCGCGTCAATCACCAATGGTCTACGCGCAGCCGCTCGTGGTGCCGCAGTTGGCGCATTTGTAGCAGCTGCCGCTGCGGATCATGATCGACCCGCAGGTCGAGCACGGCGGCGCGTCCTCCTGGTTCTGGATGGCGGCGGCCGCGTACGCCTTGCCCTCGGCCTTCGCCTCGGTCCGGGCCGGCTCCGGCTTCGGCGTCGTCAGGACCAGCTCCGGCTGCGTCGGCTCGGGCATGTTCACGCCGGCGTTGAACTGGGCCTCTTTCGAGAGGAACTTGGTCGCCATCCAGCGGAAGATGTAGTCGACGATCGACTTGGCGAAGCGCACCTCGGGATTGCGCGTCATGCCCGAGGGCTCGAAGCGGGCGTGACTGAACTTGTCGACCAGCACCTGCAGCGGCACGCCGTACTGGAGTGCGTAGGAGATCGCCTGCGCGAAGGCGTCGGCGAAGCCCGAGATCGTCGAGCCTTCCTTGGCCATCACCAGGAAGATCTCCCCCGGCTTGCCGTCCTCGAACAGGCCGACCGTGACGTAGCCCTCGTGGCCCGCGATGTCGAACTTGTGCGTGATCGAGTGCCGCTCGTCGGGCAGCTTGCGGCGCACCGGGCGCGGCATCTCGGCGACCGCGGCCTCTGCGGCCGCCTTGGCCGCGTCCACCGTCTTGTCCTTCGAGGTGTTGAGCGGCTGCGTCCGCTTGCTGCCGTCGCGGTAGATCGAGATCGCCTTCGCGCCGAGCTTCCACGACTGGATGTAGGCCTCCATGATCTCGGCCACGGAGGCGTCCTTGGGCACGTTCACGGTCTTGCTGATGGCGCCGGAGATGAACGGCTGCGTGGCGCCCATCATCTTGATGTGGCCCATGTAGTGAATCGATCGCTCGCCCTGCGCCGCCTTGAAGGCGCAGTCGAAGACCGCGAGGTGCTGGTCCTTGAGGTACGGCGCCCCCTCGATCGTCTCGTGCTCGTCGATGTAGGCGATGATCTCGGCGACCTGCTCGTCGTTGTAGCCGAGCTTCCGGAGCGCCATCGGCACCGTCGTGTTGACGATCTTCATCAGGCCGCCGCCGACCAGCTTCTTGTACTTGACCAGCGCGATGTCCGGCTCCACGCCCGTCGTGTCGCAGTCCATCATGAAGCCGATGGTCCCGGTCGGCGCGAGCACGGTGGCCTGGGCGTTGCGGTAGCCGAACTGCTCGCCGAGCTCCACCGCCTCGTCCCACGAGGCCCTGGCGGACTGGTACAGGTCGCCAGGGACGAGCTTGCCGTTCACGTCACGGAGCGCGTCGCGGTGCTTCCGCATGACGCGCAGGAACGGCTCGCGGTTGCGCTCGTAGCCGGCGAACGGCCCGCCGTGATCGCGCGCCACGCGTGCCGACTGCGCGTAGGCCTCGCCGGTCATCAGTGCCGTGATCGCGGCCGAGTAGTCGCGCCCCTGGTCGCTGTCGTACGGCAGCCCGCGCGACATGAGCAGCGCCCCGAGGTTCGCGTAGCCCAGCCCGAGCGGCCGGTACGCGTGGCTGTTCGCCTCGATGGGCTTGGTCGGGTAGCTCGAGTTGTCGACCAGGATCTCCTGCGCGGTGATGAACGTCCGCACGGCGGCCTTGAACGAGTGGACGTCGAATTCGCCGTGTTCCCCCACGAACTTCATCAGGTTCATCGAGGCCAGGTTGCACGCCGAGTCGTCCAGGAACATGTACTCGGAGCACGGGTTGCTCGCGTTGATACGGCTCGTGTTGGGGCACGTGTGCCATTCGTTGACCGTCGTGTCGAACTGCATGCCCGGATCGCCGCACACCCACGTGCCCTCGGCAATCAGGTGCATCATCTCGCCGGCCTTGTAGGTGTCCACCACGTCGCCGCTGGTCACCGCGCGCGTCTGCCACGTGCCGTCGTCGAGCACCGCCCGCATGAACTCGTCGGTCACGCGCACCGAGTTGTTCGAGTTCTGGAAGAAGACCGATCCGTAGGCCGTGCCCGTGAACGACCCGTCGTAGCCGGCGTCGATGAGCGCCCAGGCCTTCTTCTCCTCCTCCACCTTGCAGTTGATGAAGTCGATGATGTCGGGATGCTCGGCATTCAGGATCACCATCTTCGCCGCGCGGCGCGTCTTGCCGCCCGACTTGATGACGCCTGCGAACGCGTCGTACCCCTTCATGAACGACACCGGGCCCGACGCCGTACCGCCGCCGGCGAGCAGCTCCCGCGAGCTCCGGATCGCCGACAGGTTCGAGCCGGTGCCCGAGCCGAACTTGAAGAGCATGCCTTCGGTCCGTGCCAGCGTCAGGATCGAATCCATCGTGTCGCTGACCGAGTTGATGAAGCACGCGGAGCACTGCGGCGCCTTCTCGAACCCGCAGTTGAACCACACCGGGCTGTTGAACGCGCCCTTCTGGTACACGAGCAGGTGCTTGAGATCGTCGGAGAACGCCTGCAGATCGGCGTCCGACCGGAAGTAGTGCTGCGTGCGGGCCCACAGCGTGATCGTGTCCACCACGCGTCCGATGAGCTGCTTGACCGAGCGCTCGCGCTCCGGCGTCCCCAGCTGCCCGCGGAAGTACTTCGACACCACGATATTGGTGGCCTGCTGGGACCAGAACCGCGGGATCTCGACGTCCCGCTGCTCGAAGACGACGTGCCCCTTCTCGTTGCCAATCACGGCCGACCGGAGATCCCATTCGACCTCGTCGAACGGGTCCAGCCCCGGACGGGTGAAATAGCGCGGGAATTCCAGCCCCGGCGCCGCAACGGTCGTCGTCTCCGACGCCACCTCCTGCAGCACCCGCTTGGCCCCCGTGGTCGTCTCCTGGGCAGCGCTCGTCTGCATCGTTCTCTCCCTCCCACCGAAAATGGACGGCACGTCCCTACGCCCCGGTAGGGGTGCCCCTGGCAGCAAATTTGGTTAATGGCGCGATCAGGCTGTGATGGCGGGACTTACTGTCTCGTCAGGACCACAGGATGCTGGAATCACCCTGCTTTCGCCCGGCCTCGCGCAACGAGGACCGACTATGCGCCTCCGCATTGGGCCTGTCAAGCATGAACTACAACATATTGTGGCGCACTTTTAGGGCAGTCGCAAGATGTCGTGAATTCTCACTGAAATACAGCTGTTACTTCCCCGTTGCAGACGCGAGCGCAAACGGCCCGATTGTGAAGCCGACGCACAAGCGATCGGGGCTTCCCCTGACTGACCGCGGCCCACTTGCGCGCTGCCCGGATCTCGCGCACGATACCGGGCAGGTGTCCCGATTCTCCGCGGAGTTCGCGTCCCGCGCCGCCGCCCTGGTTCTGGCCGCGTGTGTCGTCGCGTGTGCCCCCAAGGTGCACCCGCAGGCGCGCGTCGAGCCGCCGCCGGCGCTCACGGTCCCGGTCCCGCCACCACGGCTGGTCGTGCCACCCCAGCCCGAGTCCGCGCCGCCGCCCGAGGATGAAACCGAGCCGCCGGCGACGAGCCGCCCGCGTCCGCCGAGACTGCCGAGCCGCCCCGAGGGCACCCGCCCCGAGCCGGCGCGCCAGGAACCGGCGCCCGATCAGTCGAAGTCCGCGCAGCCGGAGGCCACGCCCGCCGCCGCCCCGAGCCCCGACCTGCAGCCGGCCGACGCCACCGGCGCGGCGGCCATCAGGCAGCAGATGTCGAGCGCCAGCCAGGCCCTGGCGAAGGTGAACTACGCGACGCTGTCGCCGGACATGCGCGCCCAGTACGACACGGCCAGCCGCTTCCTCGCGCTTGCCGATCAGGCGCTGAAGGAGCGCAACCTGCTCTTCGCCTCGACGCTCGCCGACAAGGCGGGCGCGATTGCGTCGCTGCTGACGGGACGGTAGGCTCCATCAGGCCCGCGGCAGCAGCAGCCTGAACATGGTGCCCGTGCCGGGCGTGGACTGCACCTCGATGTCGCCGTCGTGCAGCTGCACGGTGCGGAACACCATCGACAGGCCAATGCCGCTGCCGCCCGGCTTGGTCGTGAAGTAGAGATCGAAGATCCGGGCCAGGTGCTCCGGCGCGATGCCCCTGCCCGTGTCGTCCACCGACACGGCAATCCGTCCACCCGACAGCGTGGCGGCCGCCAGACGCAGCGTGCCGCCGCCCGGCATCGCCTGGCAGGCGTTGATCGCCAGGTTCAGCAGCGCCTGTCGCAGCGAGGCGGGATCTCCGTGGATGTCCGGCACGCCGGCCGGGCAGTCGACGACGACCCGCACCGCATTGCTGGCGGCGTCTGGCGCGACGATCCGGGCGATCTCCTGCAGCAGCGACGGCACGGGCACCGCCTGGAGCTGCAGGTCCTCGGGCCGCATGAACTTCAGGAAACCCTGCACCACCTGATCGAGCCGCCGGATCTCGTTGCCGATGATCACGACGTGGTCGAGCGCCGCCGACGCACCCAGCTTGCCCTTGAGCAGCTCGAGGTGGATGGTCATCGCGTTCAGCGGGTTCTTCACCTCGTGCGCGACGCCGGCCGTGAGCCGGCCGAGCGCCGCGAGCTTGCGCGAGTAGCGGATCGTGGACTCGACCGCGCCCAGCGCCTCGAGGTCGCGCGCCACCACCATCACGCCGAGCAGCCGGTGCTCCCGGTCTTCCACCGGATGCGCCGCGACGAGCCAGTCCCGCGTCGCCCCGTCCCCTTCGGCCGTCGGCAACTCCATCCTGACGGGCTCGGCGGAGGTCCGCGTCTCGTGGGTGCGCTCGACGATCGTCTTGAACGGCCGCCTCCCCTCGCGCTCGGCGGCGGCCAGCAGCGCCCGGAGCGCGGGGTTGGCGAACAGCAGCTCACCGCCCGGTCCGAAGATGCCGGCGGCGTCGGCCAGGTTCTCGACAATCGAGTCGAGCGCGCCGTCCTGGTTGCCTGGCGCTTCGCGCCCCGCGAGCAGTCGATCGCTGACGGCGCGGATCTCGCGTCCGAGGTCGCCGAACTCGTCCTGCGGCAGATCGAGCGCGGCGGCCGGCTGGCCCTGGCCCAGGCGCTTGAGTCCGCTCCGAAGGACGTGGATCGGCCGCAGCAGCCACTGGGCGAGGAGCAGCGCGCCCAGCGTGGCCACGACGATCGAGGTCACCGCGGTGCTGACGACGGGCCGGATGTTCTTCTCGAGCTCGGCGCGCACCAGCAACGTGGAGACGCCAATCCGAATCGATCCGAAATCGGTGGGGCCAAGCAGGAGCGGCTCGCGGACCTCGTAGGTGCGGCCCTCGCCGCCGAAGATCTCGCGCAGCTCCGCAATGGACCCGAGGCTCGTGAGCTGGCCGATCGGCGCAGCATCGGGCAGCGACCGGCCGATCTGCTCGGGGTCCGAGTGCGCGATGACCGTGCCCCCGGGGTTGACGATAGCGGCGTAGGTGACGTCCTTGGAGTAGATGGAGGCTTCGAGGATGGCCCGGAGTCCGCCGTCCTCCCGCAGTGCCTCATACGGGTCGGCGGCCTCGGGCACCACGGCGAACGCGCGCTGGTAGATGGCCCGCGCGAGCAGCTTCCCCCGGGCCTCCCCCTCCTCCAGCCGGACGTGCGCCACCTGCGCCACCCCGTGGACGCTCAGTGCCACGACGATGACGCCGACCAGGGCGGTGACCCCGAGGACCTGCTTGGTGCGGAGAGAGAGGCGCATGGCTCGCAGTCGACGAATCGGTCCCGGGCGGCGCCGGCGACGGCCATGGGCCGCGCCGATAGCCTACGTCCTGCGGCCTCCGATCGCCTACCCTCCTCCCTTGCGCAGCCCCAGCCGGTTGAGCTTGTTGTGGAGGGTCTTGAGACTGATCCCCAGGATTTCGGCCGCTCTCGTCTTGTTGTCGCGGGTGTGCTCCAGCGTCAGGATGATCAGGCGCCGCTCGGCTTCCTCCACCGTGATGCCCGGCTCGAGCGTCATCCCGCCGCTCGCGGCCACGATCGGCGTCGGGCCGAGCGCCGGCAGGTGCTTGGTCTCGATGAACTCGCCGTCGGCGAGAATCGTCGCGCGCTCGATCACGTTCCGCAGCTCGCGGACGTTGCCGGGCCAGTGGTACTGCTCCAGCTTGCGCATCGCCTCGGCGCTCACGGTCTTCACGCCCTTCCCGTTGCGCTCGGCGAACTCCGCGATGAACGCCTGGGTGAGCAACGGCAGGTCGTCCTTGCGATCCCGCAGCGGCGGCAGCGCAATCGAGAACACGTTCAGCCGGTAGTACAGGTCCTCGCGCAACTTGTTGTCGCGCACGGCCTGCATCGGATCCTGGTTGGTGGCCGCAATGACGCGCACGTCCACCGGCGTCTCGACGCGTCCACCCAGGCGCCTGAAGCGCCGCTCCTGCAGCACGCGCAGCAGCTTCACCTGAGTGGTGGGCGTCATCTCGGCAATCTCGTCGAGGAAGATCGTGCCGCGATCCGCCAGCTCGAACACGCCCTGCCGGCGCTCCATCGCACCGGTGAACGCGCCCTTCTCGTGCCCGAAAATCTCGCTCTCGAGCAGCGTCTCGGGAATCGCCGCGCAGTTGATGGGCACGTACGGCATCTGCCCGCGCGGACTGAGCTGGTGAATCGTCTGCGCCACCAGCTCCTTGCCCGTGCCCGACTCGCCCGTGATGAGCACCGACGCGGTGGTCGGCGCGGCCTGCTCGACCACCTGATAGATCTTCCGCATCTCGCCGCTGGCGCCGATCATCCCGCCGAAGGCGCCGCGGTCCCGCAACTGGCGCCGGAGCGCCCGCACCTCGCGCAGGGCGTGCTGCCGCTCGGCCGCCTTGTCGAGCAGGATCCGGAGGCGCTGCGGCTCGACGGGCTTGGTCAGATAGTCGTACGCGCCGTTGCGAATGGCTTCGACCGCCGACTCGACCGTGCCCTGCGCGGTCAGCAGGATCACGGCAATCGAGGGGTCCACCTCCTGCAGCGCTTCGAGCAGCTGCAGGCCGGTCCGTCGGGGCATGACGAGATCCGATACGACGATGCCGGGGCGGAAGCTGCTGATCTTGTCGAGCCCCTCGTCGCCGTCGGCGGCCGATTCCGCCAGAAAGCCCCACGTACGGACGAGCTCTGTGAGGCCGCTCCGGGTGGCCCCGTCGTCTTCCACGATCAGCACGCGTTCGGACGCGCCGACCGAAGTCCTGTCCTGGTCCGTCGGCGCAGAGTGAGAGGTCATCGCGGAGGTTCCCTGAAGTAAATTTTACACTATTCACCCCCGCCGCAACACGGGCGGCCGGGACAAATCGGCGCCAAATGGTTGATACTGCTGGACCTGGACTGTGGAGACAGCCTTGCTGTCTCCAGGCGCCGGAGAGGTGACCATCAAAATGCGAACCACATTCGTCTCGTGGCTGCTCGCAGCAACTGTCGGGGTGGCCGCCTGCGGTCAGCCTGCCACCAGTTCCCAGGCGAGCCAGCCGGCCGATCAGAGCCAGCCGGCAGCCCAGACGCCGCCCGCGGATCAGGCGCAGACGCCGGCGTCGCTGGCCGCACCAGCGGGAGTGCCGGCCGGCTCCACGCCGGCGTCTGCCCCCGCGCCGCCGCCTCCCCCACCGCCGCCCACCTTCCAGGAAGTGACGCTGCCGCCGGAGACGACGATCCCGGTCAAGCTGGTGTCGTCGCTGGCGTCGAACACGAGCAAGGTCGAAGATCCCGTGCGGGCGGAGGTCCGGAAGGACGTGGAGTATTCCGGGCTGGTCGTGATCCCGGCCGGCACGACGCTGAGCGGCACGGTCACCGACGCCGAGCGGTCCGGCAAGGTGAAGGGCCTTGCGCGGCTCGCGTTCCGCTTCTCGTCCTTGAGCCTGGGTGACGAGCGCTACGACCTGACCGCGTCGCCGATCACGGTGACCGCGCAGTCCACGAAGAAGAAGGACGCGACGAAGGTGGGGATCGGGGCGGGAGCCGGCGCGGTCATCGGCGGCATCATCGGCGGCGGGAAGGGCGCCGCCATCGGCGCCGGCGTCGGCGGCGGCGCCGGAACGGGCGTCGTCATGGCGACCCGCGGACGGGAAGTCCACCTGCCGGCCGGTACGCCGATCACGCTGACGCTGAACGAGCCGCTGACGGTCCGCGTGCCGCTCGGTCGATGATCGATTCCGTCGAGGACGGGGCGGCGCCGGACGTCCGGCCCGATCGTCCCGAGCCCGCCACGCCTCCAGCCGCGGTCCCGGGACTCATGGAGCGGGTGCGCGCGGCGCTCGAGGTGTTCGCCTGTTCCGGCATTCCGACGCAGCTCGTCATCGGCCAGAGCCTCGCGCTGGCGGGCATCGCCCCCTTCGGTCCGGGCGCCGCGCTGGATCCCGTCTGGGTCTCGGTGGTGACGCTCGGCGACACGCTGCTCATCGTCTTCATCGCCTGGATCCTGCTGCGCGCCAACGGCGAGTCTCCGCGCGAGGTGTTCCTCGGCCGGCGCCGCGGGTTCGACGAGGCGTGGCTCGGCGTGCTGATCACGCCGCCGCTCGTCGTCGGCGTGGCCGTGGTGCTGCTGGCCGTGCGCTGGCTCTACCCTCCCCTGCACAACGTGCCCGAGAACCCGATGGCGGGCATGCTGCACACCAGGCTCGGGGCAGCGCTCTTCCTGGTGGTCGCGCTGGTGGGCGGTGGCGTCCGCGAGGAGCTGCAGCGCGCGTTCCTCCTGACTCGCTTCGACCGTTACCTGGGCGGCCCCGCCGTCGGGCTCCTGGTGACGAGCATCGCGTTCGGCGCCGGCCACGCGATCCAGGGCTGGGACGCCGCGGTGGCCACGGGCCTGCTCGGGCTGACGTGGGGCGGGGTGTACCTGCGGCGTCGCAGCGCCGTGGGCCCGATGGTCAGCCATGCGGGGTTCAACGGCCTCGAGGTGATCCAGTTCCTCGTCTCGGGGGCCGGCGTATAGTGAACGCCTGATGCCGCCCGCCACGGCGCCCGCCGGGTCGAGCGCCCGGTGGTGGCGTTCGCCGCGTCTGCTCGTGCTGCTCTTCCTGGTGTCGCTGCCCGCGGTGACGCCGCGCATCTACGCCTCCGACGAGGTGCAGTATTTCTCGTACCTCCGATCGCTCTGGTTCGATCACGACCTGTCGTTCGAGAACGAGTACCAGCACTTCTACGACGCGGGCATCGCCGCGACCCCCGGCTTTCACGAGACCTTCCTCGAGCGGACGACGGACGCGGGACGACGGATCAACTTCGGCACGATCGGCTGCGCGCTCCTCTGGGCGCCGTTCTACGCCGGGGGCGACGTGGCCGCGCACCTGCTGCATGCGACCGGGCGCGACGTGGCGACCGACGGCTACTCGTGGCCGTACGTGGCGGCCGTGGCGTACGCCTCGGCGTGCTACGGGCTGCTCGCCCTCCTCTGCTCCGCCGCGGCGGTGGAACGGCTGGCGGCGCTCTGGCCGGCCCTGGCGACGCGCGGCGGTCCGGCCGCGCTGGCGGTGTGGCTGGGCACGCCGCTGCTGTTCTACATGTACGTCGCGCCTCCCATGTCGCACGCGCCCTCCGCCTTTGCCGTCGCGGCGTTCGTGCTCTGGTGGCTGACGATCCGCGACACATGGCGACCGGCGCAGATGGCCGGCCTCGGCGCGCTCGCGGCGCTCATGGCCATGGTCCGCGAGCAGGACGCCTTCTTCGTGCTCGGGCCTGCGCTGGATTTCGGCGTGGCGGTCTGGACGTCCCGCGACGGACGGACCGGCCGTCGCCTCGCGGCGGCGGGCGCGGGAGTGGCCGCGGGACTGCTGGCGTTCCTGCCGCAGGCGCTGGCGTACCTCGCGGTGAACGGGCACCTCGCCCCGTCGCGCCTGGTGGCGCGCAAGATGTCGTGGACCGCGCCCCACGCCCTGCAGGTGCTCGCGTCCCCCGCGCATGGGCTGTTCTGGTGGACGCCGCTGGCGGCCGCCGCACTGGCCGGCCTCCTCGTGCTGCCCGGCCGGCTTGGACGTTCGCGGCGGGCGGCCGTCTGCCTGGGCGTGATGGCGCTGCTGCAGGTGTATGTCGCCGGCAGCGTCGAGTCGTGGACGGTCGCCGGCGCCTTCGGCCAGCGGCGGTTCGTCTCGCTGACGGTCATCCTCGTGATTGGCGTGGCGGCGCTGCTGGCGGCGCTCCGGTCGGTGCCCGTGCGGCGCCTCGCAGCAGCGGGGCTCGTCGCGTGCGTCTGGTGGAACATCGCGCTCATCGCGCAGTTCGGCGCCGGACTGATGGACCGCCAGCGCCTCGAGCCCGCACGCATCGCCTACAATACCTTCGTCGTCGTACCGCGGGCGCTGCCCGGCCTGGCCTGGCGGTACGTGTTCGATCGGGCGAGCTTCTACGAGTCGGCGCGAGCGCTCGGCACGCGGTGAGCCGGGCCGGGACCGTGGGCTAGCGTGCGCATCCTGTACCTTGCCGACATCCGGTTTCCGCTGGAGCGGGCCAACGGCATCCAGACGTTCGAGACGTGCCGCGGACTGGCCGGGCGCGGCCATCCGGTGACGCTGCTCGTGCGCCCGGACACGGCGGCGCCGCCGCGCGATCCCTGGGTGTTCTACGGCGCCAATCCGCTCGAGGGCCTCTCCATCGTCGGCTGCCCCGGCGCGCCCGCGCCCGTGCGCCGGGGCGCCTATCTCGCCGCGGCCCTCCGGCGGGGGCTCGGCCGGGCCGCCGACGTGATCCTCACCCGTGACCTCGGCATCGCCGCGGCGCTCGTCAGGCTGCCGCGCCGGCTGCGCCCGCCGGTCGTCTACGAGGCGCACGGGTTCGCGCCCACCGTGAGCGAGGAGCTGCCCCGGCTGCTGGGGACGGCTCGGGTCCCGTCGCGCACCAAGCTGGCGCGCCTGGCGGCGCGCGAGGCGCGTGTCTGGCGGGACGCCGAGGGCTACGTCACGCTCACCGCCGCGCACCGGGACGAGCTCGTCGCGCGGTTCGGCGCACGCGGGAACACGGCCGTCGTGCCCGACGGGACGCGGCTCCCGATCGGACGCGTGTTCACGCCGCCCGCCGGATCCGTGCCGATCGTCGGATACGCCGGGCATCTCTATCCATGGAAGGGGGCGGACGTGCTCGTCGAGGCGCTCGCGCGGCTCGACGGCGCGCACGGGCTGATCGTCGGCGGCCATCCCGGCGAGCGCGACGTGGGGCGGGTCGATGCCCTGATCCGGGCGCGCGGGCTCGCCGTGCGCGTGCAGCTGATCGGCTGGCAGTCGCCGGCGGCCGTGGCCGACCAGCTCGCGCGCTGCACGGTGCTCGTCCTGCCGAACACGCGCAGCACGATTTCCGAGCGCTACACGTCGCCGTTGAAGCTCTTCGAGTACATGGCCGCCGGACGCGCCATCGTCGCCTCGGATCTGCCCGCCCTGCGCGAAGTGCTGACCGACGGCGTGGACGCCCTGCTCGTGACCCCGGGGCAGCCCGACGCGCTGGCGGCGGCGATCGCCCGGCTCCTGGCCGATCCGGCGCTGGCCGAACGCCTGGCGCGCCGTGCATTCGAGGCCGCATCGGCATTCGGCTGGGACTCGCGCGCGAGCCGGCTGGAAGCGGTCCTGGATGCCGCGGAGCGGGCGTCATGATCACCGAAGGGCTGCTGGCTCTCGTCCGGTGCCCGGACTGCGGTGGCGCGCTCAGGGACGGCGGCGACGCGCTGACGTGCGAGCAGTGCGGCCGGCGGGCGCCCCGGGGGCCCGGCTACCTCGACCTGCGGCCGTCGGAAGCCTTCACCGAGCAGACGCGCTACCTGGACGAGGCCCTGCACGCCGATGCCCGCCACGAGACCGTCTCTCCGGCGCTGCTCCAGGCCGGCGTGCGGCAGTGGATGCTCCGGCGCTTCCTGCGGCCCGGCCCCGGCGACGTGATCGTCGATCTCGGGTGCGGCAGCGGCCGGTCGCTCGTGTGGAATCACGCGAGCGGGGCGACCATCGTCGGCATCGACGTGGCGCCGTACTTCGCCGCCGAGGCGCTCGAGCGCGGCGAGCTGGTGCTCGGCGACCTGCGCCGGCTGCCGTTTGCCGACGGCTCGTTCGCCAAGGGCTACGCCCTCGACGTGTTCGAGCACCTGTCGCGGCCGGCGCTCGTGCAGGTGCTGGGCGAGATCGCGCGGGTGATGCGTCCGGGCGGGCAGGTCTTCGTCTACTCGCACGTGCGACGGAATTCGTGGCTCGCCGGCGGGCTCAAGCTGACGAACGCCGTCGCGCGTGGGCTCGAGCGGATCGGGCTGGTCGACCTGGGCCAGGAGCGGCTGCGCAAATCCGATCACCTGAACCCGCTGGCGGACATCCCCGATCTCGAGCGCGTCGCCGGCGACGCCGGCTTCCGGATCGCGCGCATCCGGTACTACACGCCGCTCGTCGGCGCGGTCGTCGAGAACATCGGCATGCGCGTGGCCGAGCGGGCGCTCGGGCGCTGGACGTCGCGGGGAGCGTCACCGGCGGCATCCGGGGCCGTGGACGATGACGCGGTGCGGACCGAACAGGCACGACGGGCGAGGCTGGCCGCCAAGCGACGCCTGGCGCGCGGAGGGCTCCTGACGGGCACGCTGCACGCGGTGACGGCGCTCATGACCCTCGACGTCCGGCTGCTCGGCCGCGTGCGGACCGGGCCGTTTTTCGTGCTGCTGGAGCGCACCGGCGCGCCGGCGGCCGCCTCGCGCCGGGCATCATGACCACGGGAGCGCCCCGCGCCGTCGCCGTACGCCTTGCGCTGCCAGGGGCGGCTGCGGTGGCCATTGCCGCGGGGTGCGAGCTCGCCGGCCGTTCGATCGCCAGGGCATCGACGATCGGCGCACTCACGGGCGTCGTGCCGTCGCCGGCGACGGTCGCCGCGACCGCCGGAGCCGCGGCCCTGGCGGCCCTGGTCGTCCTGTGGCTGGCGCGAGCGCTGACGGCGACGCGCGTCATGGCCACGGTGCTCGTGGCGAGCTTCCCGGCCGGCATGGCCGCCCAGCTCGCGCTTGGCGCGCGGCTCCAGAGCGACGGCTTCTACTACTTCGCGCACCTGCGATCGCTCTGGTTCGACGGCGATCAGGACCTGACCAACGATTACCGGTTGCTCGGCCTCGGCGACAAGGCGCACCTGTTCACGCCGACGCCGACCGGCTATGCGCAGTCGGCGTGGACGATCGGGCCGAGCATGGTCTGGGCGCCGATGTTCGCCGTCGGCGATGTCGTCGCACACGGGCTGCGGGCGCGCGGCGCCGAGGTGGCGGTCGACGGGACCTCGTTCCCCTACCGCCAGGCCGTGTGCGTGGCCGGCCTCGTCTGGGGGCTGGCCGGGCTGTTCTGGTGCTACCTGCTCGCGAGCCGCCTGGCCCCGCGCGGCTGGGCCGCAGCGGCCACCGTCCTGATCGGCGCCGGCACGTTCATCCTCTGGTATCTCGTGAAGGAGCCGACCATGACGCATGCGCCGTCGATGGCGCTCGTGGCGCTCTTCACGTGGCAGTGGCTGGAGACCCGCGGCGCGCGGTCGCGGCGCCAGTGGGTGCTGCTGGGCCTGCTCGCCGGGTTCATGGCGACCGTCCGGTGGCAGAACGCGCTGTTCGCGCTGCTGCCGGCCATCGAGTGGCTGGCCACGGCGTGGAGGATGCGGGCAGCGGGCGACGGGCGCGCGATGACGGCGCACGTCGGCGCCGGCGTGATCTTCACGGCCGCCGCCGTCGTGGGATTCATCCCGCAGATGCTGTCATGGCAGGCGATCTACGGCCATCTCCTGGCCGTGTCGCCGCTTGGCCCGCAGATCCGCTGGTGGCACCCGCGCCTCGTGGACGCGCTCTGGTCCTCGAGGAACGGGCTGCTCGCGACCTCCCCGGTCCTCATTGTCGGGCTCGTCGGCCTCGTGCTCGCCTGGCGGCGCGACCGGCTGTTTGCCGGCGCGGCGCTCGCGATGGTCGGCCTCATGCTCTACTTCAACGCCTCGATCCAGGACTGGTGGGGCAGCGCGGCGTTCGGCGCCAGGCGCTTCGATGGCACCCTGCCCCTGTTCGTGGCGGGCACGGCCATCGCGCTGGAGCTGGGCGCGCGCGGGCTGGCGAGGCGGCCTGAAATCGGGCTGGCCCTGGCGGGCGGCGTCCTCATTGCCTGGAACCTGACGTTCATGTCCGCCGCGCTCGACGGCGTGGTCAGGTTGGGAGAACCGGTGGCATTTGCGCCGCTGGCGGGGCGCCAGGCCGGGCAGGTCGAGCGGTGGATCGGGCATCCCGGGTCGTGGCCCGTGAACCTGCTGTTCGCGGTCCGCAACGGTGTCTCCCCGGCCGACTACGATCTGCTCTGGCCGCTGCGGTTCCTGTCGGATCCGAACCAGCCGTACGGCCGCATCGACCTGGGACGCAACGATGAGGTCTGGCTTGGCGACGGCTGGAACGATCCCGAATCGGCGGGCGCCGCGCGGTTCCGGTGGGCGACGAGGGCCGCCTCCCTGCGCCTCGTGCTCGATCACACGGCGCCGCTGATCACCCAGGTTCGCGTGCACGCGCTCGCGTTCCGCGGCGCACCTCCACAGCAGCTGACGCTCGTCGTGAACGGTGCCAGGCAGCCTCCGCAGATGGTCCCCGATGACTGGGCCGTCCTCGCGCAGCCAGTCCCCGCCGGCGCCTGGCGAACGGGCATGAACACCCTGACGCTCGTGTTCAGCCGCGCCGACCGCCCGTCCGATCTGGGGCTGTCGGGCGACAGCCGTGTCCTGGCGGCCGCGGTGGAGTACGTGCGCGTCGAGGTCGAGGCACGCTGACGTGCGGGTGCTGTACGCCGCCATCGATCAGCGCGTGCCAGGGACGCTCGGCGGCTCCGTGCACGTCCAATCAGTGGCCGAAGGGCTCGCCGCGCTCGGCCACGAAGTGCACGTGCTCGTGGGGTCCGGCGACGGGCCGTTTCCACGCGGCCCCGTGTGCTGGCACGCGATGCGGGCGCCTGGAGGCCGTGCCACCCTCCGCCTGCTGCGCGCCCCCGACGTCCGGCGGCTTGCGCGAGGCGTCGGCCCCGACGTGATCATCGAGCGCTACCACAACTTCGGCGGCGAGGGCGCGCTCGCCGCGCGCGCCGTCGGCGCGCGCTACGTCCTCGAGGTGAACGCGCCCGTGATCGACTATGCGGGCTCGCCGAAAGCCGTGCTCGATCGCGCCCTGCTCGTCGAGCCCATGCGGCGCTGGCGGGAGCGCCAGGTCCGCTGGGCGGATCTCGTGGTCACCCCGAGCGCCAACATCCTGCCGGACGGCGTCGATCGCGGCCGAGTGCTGGAGATCGAATGGGGCGCCGACACGGCGCGGTTCCGGCCGGATGCGCCGGGTCAACCGAGGTGGCCGCGGGATCCGGGCACCATCGTCGCGGTGTTCGCCGGCGCCTTCCGCGCGTGGCACGGGGCGATCCAGCTCGTCGAGGCCATCCGCCTGCTGCACGACCGCGGCCGCACCGAGTTCAGGGCCGTCCTCATCGGCGAAGGACCGGAGCGTCCGCGGGTGGAGCGCGCGGCCCGCGGGCTGGCGGGCGTCCGGTTCACGGGGCGGATCCCCCACGCGGACATGCCGTCCGCGCTGGCCGCCGCCGACGTCGGCGTGGCTCCGTTCGACCCGGCCAGGCATCCATCGCTCGCGCTCGCGTTCTACTGGTCGCCCCTCAAGGTGTTCGAGTACATGGCGTCGGGCCTGCCCGTCGTCATGCCGGCACTGCCGCGGCTGGCGTCGCTGGTCGAGGACGGCGTGCAGGGCGCGCTGTACCGGCCATCGACTTCCGCGGCGCTGGCCGCGGCACTCGAGCGGCTGACGGACGCCGCCGTTCGTGCCGCGGCGGGTCGGGCGGCCAGGGCGCGCGCCGTCGCGGAGTACAGCTGGGAGGCCCACTGCCGGCGGCTGGACGAAGCGATGCGGGGCCTGCTCCCATGACGACGGATCAACTCCCACTGTCCAACGTCCAATTCCCAGCGAGCGGTTCGTCGATTTCACTCGTCTCGGTTGGGAGTTGGAAGTTGGGAGTTGGGAGTTGACCATGCGCGTCCTGCTGGTGACCGATTCGTTCCCGCCCAACTGCGGCGGCAGCGGCTGGAGCACGTTCGAGCTGGCCCGGGGCCTCGTCGGCCGCGGGCACGCCGTCGCCATCGTCCAGCCCAGGCCGGGCACGCGAGGCGCGCGACGACGGACGTACGACGGGCTGACGGTGGACGAAGTGGGCGCACCCGCGCCGAACGTGCCCTTCGTACGCAACTACTTCAAGAACGAGCGCCTCTGGGCCTCGCTCGCGCGCGTGCTCGCCGATCGGCTGCGCGAGGCGCCGGTCGACGTCGTCCACGCGCAGCACGTGCTGACGACGCTGCCGGCGATCGCTGCCGCCCGCGAGGCGAAGGTTCCGGTCGTCGCGACAGTGCGCGACTACTGGCCGGTGTGCTACTGGTCCGACCTGATTCTCGATCCCGCAGCCGACGGGCTCTGCCCGGCCTGCACGCCGGCGAACATGACCTGGTGCGTCCGGCCGCGCGGAGGGGCGGCGTGGCCGCTCGCGCTGCCGCTGATTCCGTACATGCGCGGCAACCTCGGCCGGAAGCGGCGCGGGCTCGCCGGTGCGGACCGGGTGATCGCGGTCAGCAGCGTCATCGCGGCGGACCTTGCCGCCCGGGCTCCGGAGCTCGACCCGGCGCGCATCGTCCAGATTCCCAACCCGGTGGATGTCGCGGGCCTCCAGGCAGCCGGCGCGCTGCGACCCGATCTCGATGGCCCGTACGTGCTGTACAGCGGCAAGCTCGAGGTGAACAAGGGCGCCGACCTGCTGGTGCGGGTCGCGGCCGCCGCCGGTCTCGACCTGCCGCTCGTCATCGTGGGCGACGGACGGCTGCGCCCGGCGCTCGAGACCGAAGCGCGCGCGATGGGCGTGGATGCCCGGTTCGCTGGGTGGCTCCCGCGCGAGCAGGCGCTGGCCTGGGTCCGGCATGCCACGGCGCTCGTGTTCCCGTCGCGCGGCCCCGAGTCGCTGAGCCGGGTGCTGCTCGAGGCGGGCGGCCTCGGCGTGCCCGTCGCCGCGATGGACACCGGCGGCACGCGCGACATCATCCGGCACGGCGAAACCGGGCTCCTGTCGGCAACGCCGGAGGGGCTCGCAGCCGACCTGGCGGGACTCCTCGCCGACCCGGGGCGGGCCGCACGACTCGGCGCCGCCGCAAGGGCTCACGTGGCGGCGACCTTCGACCAGGCGTCGGTCGTCGCGCGTGTCGAGGCTCTGTACGAGGACGCGCTGGCGCGCCGGCCCGGAGGTGCCCGGTGACCGGCCGGGCGCTTCGCGTGGCGGTCGTCGGCCGGTCCGTGTACAGCCTGCACGGCGTCGGCGGCCTCGAGCGCCACCTGTACGACCTCGTCCGGTATCACCTCGACGCCGGCTGGTCGGTGTCGCTCGTCACACGCCCGCCCGGGCCGCGCGGGCCAGCCGATCCGAGCCGGTGGCGCCTCATTGCCGAGCACCCGCGCTGCCTCGTGCAGTTCGTACCGTACCGGACGTTCCCGTTCGCCGGGCGGCGCGGCACGACCGTGATCGATCGCAGTACGGCCTACCCGATCTTCGGGTTGCGGGCGGGACGGACGCTGGCGGCGCTGGTCCGGCAGGGCGACGCGGACATCGTCTACGGCGTGGGCGCCAGCGCGTTCGGGTACGCGCGGCGGCGTGCGCGCGGGAGCGGCCGGGCGCCGCTCGTGTTCAACCCGCAGGGGCTCGAGGAGTTCGGCGGGTTCGACGGCAGCTACGGCGGACATCGCCTCAAGGCGATTGGCTACGCCCCGCTCCGGGCCGTCGTCCGTGCCACGGCCGCGGCGGCCGACGTGACTGTCGCCACCGACGAGTCGATCACCGCCTCGGTGCTGCGATGCCTGGGCGTGCCGCCCGCGCGCGTGCGGCTGCTGCCGAACGGGATCGACCTCGACGACGGCGATCGGTTCGTGCGGCCGGATGCCGGCCTGGCCTTGCGCGCGCGCCATCGGATCCGGCACGACGCCGCGGTGCTCCTGAGCGTCGGCCGGATCGAAGCCAGCAAGGGCTTCGTGGATCTCGCCGACGCGCTGGCGCGAGTCGCCGCGCGCGACTGGCACTGGGTCATCGTCGGCAGCGGACCCGACGAGGTTCGGCTCAGGGCACACGTCCGCGCCGCGGGCCTGGAGGAGCGCACGATGTTTGTCGGGCGCGTGGACGATCCCACGCTGCACCAGTGGTACGACGCGGCCGACCTGTTCGTCCACCCCACCCGCTACGAAGGCAGCTCGCTCGTGACGCTCGAAGCCATGATGCACGGACGGGCCGTGCTGGCCACTCGCGCCGGCGGCTTGCCCGACAAGGTCATTCCCGGGCGCACCGGCTGGCTCGTGCCGCCGCGGGACGTGGCCGCGCTGGCGGCCGCGCTCGACGCGGCGCTGTCCCGGCGCGACGGGTGGCCAGCGCTCGGCGCCGCGGGCCGGGCCCTGGTGGAGGAACAGTTCGACTGGAAGGTGATTCAGAAGCGGTTCGAAGACGTGTACGACGAGATGGTATAGGTTCACGGGTTCTGCCCAACGCCCGTGATACCTGACGATGATTCTTCGACGCTCGTGAAATCACACATCGGGATCCAGAGGAGCCGTTCGATGCCTGCGGTGTTTCTTCCATTCGTTCTCGCAGCCACGCTCCAGTCCGCTTCGACAGCCCAAGCGCCTGAGCTCCGCTTCCAACTCGAGTGCGTCGCGCCAGGAAGTCTCCTTGCCACGATCCACAACGACGGCAGCGCTGATACTGCAGTGATTGTCGGCGGCGTGCTCGGCAACGGCGCCAAGTACATGGTGGGTGACCTGCGGCTGTTCATCAAGACCGAGGGCGAACCGGAGTACGTCCGGATGTACCGGCCGAAGGACTATCCCGTTCGCATTGGAGGCAGCCTGGACGACTGGATCGTTACGCTTCCAGTCAGCGCATCATATGGCTTACGGCTTCGGGTGTCGGATTTTGAGGGCTGGCGCGGCAGAACGAGCCTTCCTGCGTCTACGCTCTCAGTGCGACTGGTGGTGCGTGGGCCGTCGCAACCGGCACGGCTGTTTAGGTTTTGGACAGAGAAGGAGGCGCTTCGATCGAATCAGATCCACGTTCCGGGCGACTGCCGATAGTGCGACCTTGGTGGCGTTCATCAGGCTGGCGCCAGCACCCCGCGCTCGCGAAGGACGCTCACGACGTCGCGATCGTTCAGATAGAGCACGATTTGCGGTGAGTCGCCGCCGCGGTCCACGACGAAGCTGGAAGGAAGCGTGACGGTGGCCGGCTGACCGTCCGCTGGCTTGAACTGCCATCGGAATTGCGCTCGAACGAGAGAGTACCGGTCACTCAGCGCCGTCTCCTCGAACCCGACGAGCGCCGTGTCCTGGTAGCCGACCGACTCCAACAGCTGCTTGCGCCTGGGGATGGCGCGCTGCAGATCGGCCGAACCCACGACCTGAACGCCGTTGGCGCCCGCGATCATCACGTGTGCGGCGTACATCGCCGCAAGCCCTTCGATGTCGGACGCCGCGCTCAGCGACTGAAACCTCTCGAAGAAGGCGCGGAGGCCCGCCGCGGGCCACTTCCGGTCTGACATATGCCCCTCCGATTACCTGCGCCGATGTGAAAAGGAATGCTCCCCAGCCCCCCAGATCCCCAGATCCCTAGCCCCCCGGCGTCCCGTTCCCCGGCCTCGTGATGTCCGCACGCCTCCGGAGGCCCGCGAGCCAGTCGTCGACGACCTGGCGGCGCCTGGCGTCCATGAGACGCTCACGCGCGAGCTGCCGGGCGTCGGCCGGTGAGAGCGGTCGGCCGTCAACATCGAGATCCCCGGGGTGTTGACGGAAGTAGTTCTCGATCTCCTCGCCGGTGGGCTCGACGGATCCGGCAAAACGCTGCGCGATGTAGGCCTCGACCCGGAAGTCGTCGCGCACCCACTGCCGCAGCCACTCTTCGCTCACGCCAAGCCGCTGGAGGGTGGCCTGCACGGTCTCGCGCGGCCCCAGCCGCGCGTCGATGGCGCGGACCCGCGCATCCACGGCCGCCGCGTCCGGCTCGAGCGGCGCGTACCGTTCCACCTCCTGCAGCACCAGCGTGCGATCGACCAGCCGGTCGAGCAGCGCGGCATCGGAATCGGGCGCGGCCCCGACGTCGATGAGGTGCAGCTCCCGCGCGGTGCGCACGTCGGACAGCGTGACCAGCCGGCCGTTCACGATCGCCAGCACGCGATCGATCACCTCGCCCGCCGCCATCGCCGTCGGCAGCAGCAGCGCCAGCAGGAGCACGACACGGAGGTGGCGGCTGCGGGTCATGATCAGAAGGCCTGCCCGAGGCTGATGTGGAGCGCCGTCAGGCGTTCGAAGCTGCCGTCCGGCAGGAACTGCCGATCGAGCTTGAACCCGAGGTCCACGCGGATCGGGCCGATGGGCGACTGGTAGCGGAGGCCGAACCCGGTGGTCGGCCGGATCTCCGCCAGGTCGACGTTGCGCACGCGCGACCAGACGTTGCCCGCGTCCATGAACCCCACGACCCCGACATCGCGCCAGACGGGCACGCGCAGCTCCGCGTTGAGCACGACGACCGCGTTGCCGCCGGTTGGAAATCCGTTCCGGTCGATCGTCGCGGCCGTGCCCAGCCGATCGAGTGCGTAGCCGCGGACCGACGTGTCGCCGCCCGCGAAGAACCGCTCGCTCGCCGGCAGGTCGGTGACGACGTCGATCACGGGCTCGCCGTCGGGACCGAGTACCGGATCGCCGTTCTCGCCGGTCCGGGTCACGCCGCGCTCGAAGCCGGTGGCCAGCCCGAGCCGCGCGCCGCCGGCGAATACCACGCCGCGGCGCCCCGGCAGCCGCCGGTACAGGAACCCCTGCGTGAAGAGCTTCACGAACCCGACCTCGGACCCCACCGCCCGCGCCGAGAGATCGCCGTCCATGCCGAACAGCGCACCCCGGGTCGGTCCGAGCGGATCGTCGCGCGTGTCGCGGATCACCGATCCCGAGAACGTCGAGAGCCGCACCTGGGGAAACAGCCGGTCGATCAGCGGCTGGTCGGTCGGATCGAAGCGCTCGTCGAACAGGTTCGTGCGCTGGAGCACGTAGCGCCCCGAGAGGCTCACCGTCGGCGTCAGCCGGCGCGCCAGCTCGGCGCGGGCGCCGCGGCGCGTGAAGTTGAAGCTCGAACGGACCCCCTGCTCCATGAAGCCGGTGAGCAGCAGGTCGGACCGCCAGCCAAGGAATCGCGGCGACCGGTAGGTGCCCAGCAGGCGATAGTCGCGGAAGGCGAGGCCGGTCGGCAGCGGCTGCCCTTCCTCGGCGTTGGTGGTCGAGGCCCGCGACCGCAGGCTCGCGCGCGCGAACAGGTTCACGGACTGGTTGTGGCCGAACAGGTTGCGCCGCCCGAACTCGACGAAGCCCCGCGGCGCCACCTCGAAGACCTCGGTGGCCGGGCCGTTGACCTCCCGGCGCCTCAGCACGCGGCCGCCCTCGAGACCGCCGCCGTACCCGAGCGTCGTCGTCGGCGCCTCCTCGACGGTGACCAGCACGTCGCGGCGGTCGGGCACGCCGTGGTCGAGCTCGGCGATGTGCACGCGGCGGAACAGCCCGAGCGCGCTCAGACGGCGCTGGCTCTCGGCCACCTCCGTGTAGCTGAGCGGGGCCCCCGGCTTGATCGTCACCTCCCGGCGGATGGTGTCGCTGCCCGTTCGCACGTTCCCGACGACGAGGACGTGATCGACGAACACCTGGGGACCTTCGGTGACCTCGAAGCGGACCTCGGCGTGCCCGTGATCCGGCGTGAAGAGCACGCGCGCCGTGACCGACGCGTTCTGGTAGCCGCGGTTGAGGAGCTGCACGAGCACCGCATCCCGATCGACCGCCACCTGCGCCTGGTAGTACGACTGGCCGACGCGGGAGCTCACCGCCGCGCGCAGATCCCCGGTGCTCACGTGCTCGTTCCCGCTGATCGCGATCGCGCTGATGCGTGTCTGCGGGCCTTCGGTGATGTCGAAGCGGACGTTCACGGGCACCGGCGTGCCGGCCCCGGCGAGGGGCATGACGGACGGCACCACCTTCACGTCCGGGAACCCACGGCGGTGGTAGGCCTCGGCCAGCGCCGCCGCGTCGCCGTCCACGGTGTTCTCGACGAAGAGCTCGCCGGGGCGCGTCTTCAGGACCGGCTCGAGCTCGGCGCGGCTGACGGCCGCGGCGCCAGCCAGCTCGACGCCCGCCGTACGGGTCCTGCGGGCCCTGGTGCACGGTGAACACGATGTTCAGGTCGTCGCCACGCGGCACCCGCGCGTACTCCACCTCGGCCTGTCGATAGCCCTGGGCGTGCAGATGGTCGCGCAGGCGGTTGGCCGAGTCCTCGAGCAGGTCCTCGTCCAGCGACCCTTCCCGCTCGATCGGCACGAGGTCCGTCCGCACGCGCTCGGGCAGCGGATCGCCTTCGAACGCGAGCGTCACGTGCGGCCCGCCGTCAATCGAGATTGCCACGGCGCCGGTGCGCCCGCCGGCCGACGGCTGCAGCTCGTGCTCGGCCCGGGCTTCATAGAAGCCGCGCGCGCGGAGGTCCGCGACGTACCGGTCCAGCGCGTGGTCGATCGAGGCCCGCCGGTACGGGTCGCCCTTCGACACGCCGATCCGGCCGGGGATGGTGCGCAGGGGGTCCGGCGAGTTGCCGGTCACCGTGACGTCCCCCACGCGGAGCTGGGGGCCGGCGGTGACATTGATGACGAGCGTGCCGCCGTGGTCGCCCTCCAGGGCGGCGTGCGGCGTGAGCGTTGGCTGCAGGTAGCCCTCGTCGCGGTAGATCGTGCGCAGGTAGGCGATGATCTCGTCGAGGCGCGCCATCCTGATCGTGGCGCCGAACCGCTCGCGCAGCCGCCGCCGGAGGTCGCCGTCCGACACGCCGACCTGCCCCGAGAAGTCAATCAATCGGATGATGCGCGCCGGCACGAGGTCGTACCGCAGCGCGATCCCGCCCGGCGCGGCCTCCCGCGACACCACCACGTCGTCGTAGCGCCCGAGGCTGACGAGGTGCGCGATGCTCTCGCGGACGTCGGCCGCGGAAAACGGCCGGCCGGCCCTCGTTTCGATCAGCTCGACGATGCCGGGGTCCTCGACGGGGCGGCCGTCCACCGTCACCGACTGCGAGACGACGGTGGGCGGCGCCGGCTGTGCCGTCGTGAGGGCCGCTCCGGCAAAGAGCGCCAGCGCCAGCAGCGTGGCGGCGCGCACGGCCCGCATCAGAAGGTGTGCCTCACGCGGACGTCGATGGCGTACGTGCGGTCCTCGTTCTGCGACAGCACCCAGGACAGCCGGTCCGTCTGGTCGTACTCCAGCAAAATGACCTGGTCCCGGGTGGTCGACGATGCCGAGAGCGACTGCGAGAACGTCAGGTACACGCGTGTCGAGATCCGCTTGCCGATCGTGAGCCTGGCGCCCGGCACGAGGCGCGAGGACTGGGCCGCCGGATCCGTCAGCGAGGGCGTGATCTGGAAGGTGTCCACACCGAGCGTCTGCTCGACCACGCGCCCGACCTCGGACGACAGCGGGCTCACGAGCAGCTGGGCGGCCCGCGCCTGCAGCAGCTGCTGCTTGGCCGCGTCCGGCCGCTCCAGCGCGGCGAGCTCGGGGTCGGTGGGCGCGGTATCGCTCAACAGCAGCGACAGCACGTCCACCGTCGGCAGCGGCGGATCCGAGTTCAGGCCCCACTGCAGCCGCGAGAACGTTCCGGCGGCGTTCAGCGTGACGATGTAGTTCTGGCCGGGCACACGCACGCGCGTCTGCGCCTCGACGTCGAAGAACGGCTCGATGTGGTTCGGGTTGCTGAAATCGATCGTTCCGTGCGTGACGACGTAGCGCTTTCCCTCGAACGAGACCTCGCCGCGCTCGATCTCGGCACGCCCGAAGAGCAACGGGTGATCGTAGGTGCCGCGCAGCACGAGATCCGCGCTCGAGACGATCCGGGCCACGTTGTTGTCGATCCGCAGCGTGGAGGGCGCCACGAGGCGCACGTCGAACCGGAGGGGGAAGCCGCTCACGGGCGCCGCGGGTCCGAGCGGCGTGGCCCGGCCGACGAACTCGAGCAGGTTCACCGAGGTCTCGAACCGGCGCGCCCACACCGAGCTCCGCACCGTGACCGTGCCGCCGAGCACCGGCGACTCGAACGGGCCGCGCAGCGACAGGTCGGCGTCTACCACCGAGCGGAAGCCCTCCGGGTAGCGCAGGTGCATGCCCTCGCCGGTCGCGGTCAGGTTGAAGTCGCCGGGCCGGTAGCCGTTCATGGAGATCCGCCCGCCGAAGCGTACGAGCCCGCCGCCGAGCCGTGCGGTCAGCCCGTCGATACGCACGCCGGTGGCGTCGAACTGCACGCGGCCGTTGATGGCCTCGAGCGAGTGCGGCAGCGAGAAGTGGCGGATGCGGCCACCCGCAATCGACGCCTGGCCGGAGAACACGGGGCGATCGAGCGGGCCGGTGATCTGGGCCGAGAGGTCCGCCTGGCCCGAGCTGCGGAGGTCGCGCATGAACCCCTGCAGGATCCCGAGGTTCGCGTCTCCGGTCGCCGTGATGGCGATGCGCTTCGCGCCGAGGTCCACGGTCCCCCCCACGTCGAGGCGCGTGTCCTCGCCGACCAGGCGCAGCTCGGACAGCCGCACCACCTGCTGGTCGTAGGCGACGCGGATCGGGCCGTCGTTCTTCACGACGTAGTCGAACAGGTGCAGCGTCAGGGCGTCCGCGCGGGCGTCCACGAGCAGGTGCTGCGGGTTCATCAGCTCGCCCGCGATGCGCACGGTGCCGCTCGCCACCGCCGTGGTGAACGGCGACAGCTCCGGCTGGAACGCGCGTACGTACGGATCGAGCGACGTGTCCGTGACGCGGAACGTGAGCTCGGCGTCGGCTTCCGGCGTGAGCGCGACGCGCCCGGCCCCCGAGACGACGAGACGCGGCGACGCGGCGTCGAGCTCGAGGCTCAGGGTGTTGTTCCTGACCCCCAGGCGGGCGGTGACCGCGCCCACGCCCTCGTCCTTGAGGTAGAGGTCCGCTACGCTCAGCCGGACGTCGTAGCGGGGCGACTCGAACAGCCCGCTGCCGCTGCCGGTGAAGTCGAGCAGGCCCGAGAGCTGGGCCTCGGGATAGTTGAGCGCGTTGAGGGCCTCGACGGGTACCCGGCGGCCCGTGACGTTGAAGGAATACGAGCCGTCCCAGCCGACATACGCCGCGCCGGTCATCGTGCCCCCGGCCTTGGTCGCCTCGATGCCGTCGAGCCGCACGCCGTTGCCTTCGAACCGGAGCGAGGCCGTGGCGGTCTCGAACAGCTCGTGCCAGGCCGAACCCTCGTCGATCTGCAGCTTCCCGAACCCGTAGGGCGTCTCGTACCGGCCGTAGAGATGGAACTCCCCGGACATGTACCCGTCGAGCGGCCAGTCGTCCAGCGTGAAGGCGTGCCGCAGTCCGGCGAGCGTCCACCGCGTCACGTGTATCCGCGCGTTGATCTCCTCACCGCCGTCCTTCCGCGGGTACCCGAGGGCGAAGCGGCCCTCGGTCTCGATGAGCGCCGTGCCGTCGGTCATCCGCGCGTTGGTCAGCGCCACGTAGCCGTCCTCGATCACGAGGTCGCCCGCCGCGTGGCCCCAGGTGACGTCCCAGGCGCGCATCCCGTCGCCGGTGAAGTGCCCCTCGATCCTCGGCTGGCGGAACGCCAGGCGCATCACGCCGTCGAACTCGCCGCTGCCGCCCACGGCCACCGCGCTCGTGCCCGCGCCGAAGGCGGTCATGATCCCGGCGAGCACGCGATCGCTCTCCTGCCAGTCGGCGCTGGTGACGTGGAACGGGATCGCCGACCGTTCGCCGTACGCCGTCCGCCCGCTGAAGCTCACGTACGTCGCCGGCGTGGCCAGCGCCGACGGCGCCAGCGTGATCCACTCGGGGTCGAGGCGGAAGTGCAGATCGCCGCCGATCGGCACGTCGCCGAGGATCCGCGGGTCCGCGTTGAAGGGCCCCCACGGCCGGGACCGGTGGTCGAAGCCGGCCTGCGCCGACGGCGACACCGTCCGGGCCAGCACCGCCACGCCGGCCGGCGGCGTGGCCACCAGGTCGCCCTCACCGCGCCGTTCCGAGAAGCGGCCGAGCGGCCACTCGAGCCGGGTCCGGCCCGACAACGCGCCGGCCAGGCGGATGCCGCGGAACTGGAGCGCGTCGCTGAACGTGCTCAGGTCCACCGCCTGGTAGTCTGTGGCGAACCGCGCCGTGGGGCGCTCGGGCCTGCCGAGCGGCGCAATCGAGTAGTCGAAGCGCAGGCCGCCGCCGTAGAAGCGCGACCGGGCGTCGGTGACCTCGAACAGGTCGGGCGTCCACCGGAGCGAGCCGCGCAGGTCGGGGTAGCGCAGGTCGTTGACCCGCGCGTCGGGGCTCGTGAAGGTGCCCGACAGGTCGCGCCCGCCCTTGAACAGGTGGAAGATGCCGGTGAACTGCCCCTCCCCGCTCACGCGCCAGCTCTCGCGCGCGAAGAAGATCTCCCGCATGCGCGGAAAGTCCACCCGCGACCGCACGTGCCAGGTCTGCTCGGGCCAGTGCGCCAGGTCCACCACGCCGGTCACGTCCGAGTGCGAGCCGTCCGACGTCAGATCGATGCGGTTGAAGTGCACGAGCGGGCCGTCGATCGTGAACACGGCCGACATGTCGGTCCGCATCGGGAGGTACTGCTGAATGGCGACGGTACCGCCAGAAAAGTGGGCGGTGCCGCCGTAGCCGGCCTCCTTGGTCACGACGACCTCGAGGTTGCGGGCGACCGTGCTCCAGGGCACGACGTGGTCCTCGAGGGTGAACTGCCCGTCCCGCGCCACGACGCGCCGCACGGTCGTGGTGAACCGCTTCGGCCCCTGCGGGCCCTGGCGGTCGCGCGTGAATTTCGGGAAGCTGTGGCGCCCGTTGGCCCAGGTCTCGACCAGCATCTGCCAGTCGGTCATCACCACCGACTCGACCAGCACGTCCCGGTGCAGCAGCGCCGAGAAGTCCATCGAGACCTCGATCGTCCGGGCGGTGAGGAACGGACGGTCCGCCGGCTCCAGCCCGCCGATGCGCAGGTGCTCGACCACGAAGTGGCCGTTCAGGAGCCGGACCGAGAGCCGGCCGATGGTGAAGTCCCGGTGGAGATACGCCTGCCCGCCGCGCTCGGCGAGGTGGCGCAGCGCCGGCCCGAGATCCACGGTGACCGTGGTCACGAAGGCCACCGCCAGGAGAATCGCGGCCGTTGCGCTCGTGCGCCGGACGATGGTCCAGATGCGGCGGCGCCACGAGCGGCGCGGCGCCTCGGGCTCGGGTGGAACCGCCGGCGCCTCGGGCGCCCTGGTCTCGTCGCTCATTCAATCACCACGAGCGGCGCACCGGCCTCGACGGACGCGCCTTCCGCGACGAGGATCTCCCGGACGACCCCGTCACGCGCGGCCCGCAACTCGTTTTCCATCTTCATCGCCTCGACGACGACGAGGCCCTGGCGGGCCTGGACCGCCTGGCCGACCGCCACGAGCAGCTTGACGACCTTCCCGGGCATGGGGGCGGCCAGGCGGGCGGGACCGTCGGCCCCGGCGCTCCGGTCCGGGCGGTCCCCGGCCGGACGGGCGCGCACCGGGACGCGCGCCCCGGCGATCAGCGCCTCGATGGCGCCGGAACCGGAGCGCACGAGCACGACTTCCCATTGGCGGCCGGACCCGGGCTCGCGGATGGACCAGCGGCCGCCGGCGAGCGGCACGGCGTCCACCGTCAGCGGCGTGCCGTCGATGGTCGCGACGAATGCCCGGCCGCGGCGCTCGAGCGCGACGTCGCGCCGCCGGCCGCCGACCTCGACCTCCAGGCGCATGGATTACCGGAGCGCCTCGCCGCGTGCCAGGCGGATCCAGTGGCTCGACGCCGGGGCCGCCGGCGTCCCGTCCCCGCCGGCGCGCGATTGCGCCAGGGCCACCGCCAGGGCGGCGATGTCCTCGACTTCGGGCGCCACGACCGCGAGGGGGCCGGTACGGGCGGCCAGCGCACGGTCGAGGAACGTGGTGTCCACGCGTGCCGCGAGGAAGTCGGGATCCGAGAGCAGCCACTGGAACAGCGGCAGCGTCGTCTGCACGCCGGCGATCTGGTACTCCGACAGAGCCCGGCGCATCCGCGCGATCGCCGTCTCCCGCGTGTCGCTCCAGGTCGTCAGCTTGGAGACGAGCGAGTCGTAATGGATCGGCACCTCGCCCATGGCATCGTACCCGCCGTCGTCGCGCACGCCGGGGCCTGAGGGTGTCCTGAGGTGGGTGATCCGGCCGGGCGACGGCAGGAAGCCCCGGTCGGGGTCCTCCGCGTAGATCCGCGCCTCGAGGGCGTGCCCGCGGGGCGAGAGGGCCGCCGCCGGATCGAGATCGAGCGAACCGCCCGCCGCCAGGTGGAACTGCCAGCGCACGAGATCGACGCCGGTCACCCACTCGGTAACCGGGTGCTCGACCTGCAGCCGCGTGTTCATCTCGAGAAAGTAGAACCGGCCGTCCTCGTCCAGGAGGAACTCGATCGTGCCGGCATTCGAGTAGCCCACGCCGGCGGCAATCCGCCGCGCCGCGTCGGCCATGGCGGCGCGCAGCGCCGGATCGACGACGGGCGAAGGACTTTCCTCCAGCACTTTCTGGTGCCGCCGCTGGATCGAGCACTCGCGCTCGACGAAGGGCACGACGGTGCCGGACGCGTCGCCGAGCAGCTGGATCTCGACGTGCCGCGGGCGCGCCATCCGGCGCTCGAGGTACACGGCGCCGTCCCCGAACGCGGACTGGGCCTCGGACCTCGCGGCCCGGAGCGCCGAGGGCAGCGCCGCCGCGTCCGCGACGAGACGCATCCCCTTGCCGCCACCGCCGGCGACGGCCTTGAGCATCAGCGGGTAGCCGATCGGACCGGCCACGTGTAGGACGTCGGCATCCGGCGCCGTGGTCGGGATTGGATCCACCGTGCCGGGCACCACCGGCACGCCGGCGGCGATCGCCGCCTCGCGGGCGGCGGTCTTGCTGCCCATCAGGCGAATCGCCGCCGGGGACGGGCCGATGAACGTCAGGCCGGCATCGGCACAGGCCGCGGCGAAGTCGGCGTTCTCGGCGAGGAAGCCGTACCCGGGGTGCACCGCGTCCGCGCCGGACCGGCGGGCAATCTCGATGAGCTTGTCGATCCGGAGATAGCTGTCGGCGGGGCGATCGCCGCCGAGCGGCCAGGCCTCGTCCGCCATCCGCACGTGGCGAGCCCCGCGATCGCAATCCGCGTAGGCTGCCACGGTGCCCAGGCCAGCCTCGCGGGCCGCCCGGAAGACCCGGACGGCAATCTCTCCCCGATTGGCGACGAGGATCTTGCGCACCAGCCGTAAATTCTAGAACACAAAGGGCACAAAGGACACGAAGGTGGAGGGGCGGACGTCGCCCCGTGCCCACGCGAGTTGGAAGGAAGAACGGTGACTCTTCAGATCGATGGACGGGATTCGCGTCACGCTGTCACGCTGAGACGGCGTCGCGGGACCGGCGCCGGCCGCTGTGGCCGGCAGTGAAGGACGGGAGGCCGGAAGCACGAGAGCTCGCGCGCATTCCGGAGGCTCTCGTGCTTCCGGCCTCCCGTCCTTCACCGTCGCGGCTTCGCCGCGACGCCGGTCCCGCGACCATCTCCAGAATCAATCTGCGTAATCACCGTAATCTCGTTCCTATCCCTGAATCGGACGCCCGTCAGCGCGAATCCGTGTAATCACAAAGGGATGTTGCCGTGCTTCTTCGGCGGGTTGCGATCGCGCTTGGTCGCGAGCCCGGCCAGCGCGTCGATCAGCCTGGTGCGGGTCTGCCGGGGGACGATGACCTGGTCCACGAAGCCGCGGCTCGCGGCGACGAACGGGTTGGCGAACTTCTCGCGGAACTCGGCGACGCGCTCGGCGCGAAACGCATCGGGGTCGGCAGCGGCCTCGATCTCGCGCCGATAGAGGACGTTCACGGCGCCCTCCGGTCCCATCACCGCAATCTCCGCCGTCGGCCAGGCGAAGTTCACGTCGGTGCGGATGTGCTTGCTCGACATGACGCAGTAGGCGCCGCCGTAGGCCTTGCGCGTGATGACGGTGACCTTCGGAACGGTCGCCTCGGCAAACGCGTACAGCAGCTTCGCGCCGTGCCGGATGATGCCGCCGTACTCCTGCGCGGTGCCCGGGAGGAAGCCGGGCACGTCTTCGAAGGTCACCAGCGGGAGGTTGAACGCGTCGCAGAACCGGACGAAGCGCGCGCCCTTCACCGAGGCGTCGATGTCGAGCGTGCCGGCCAGGTGCACCGGCTGGTTGGCGACCAGGCCGATCGGCCGTCCGCCGAGCCGGGCGAAGCCGACCACGAGGTTCCGGGCGAAGTGCGCGTGCACCTCCAGGAACCGGCCCTCGTCCACGACGGCCCCGATCAGATCGTGCATGTCGTAGGGCTGGGTCGGCGAGGGCGGCACGAGCGCGTCGAGCTCGGGCGACTCGCGATCCGGTGGATCGTCGGTGGCGATCACGGGGGGATCGTCCACGTTGTTCGCGGGCAGATACGAGAGCAGCGTGCGGATGAGCCCGATGCACTCGCGATCGTCGGCGACCGAGAAATGGGCCACGCCGCTGGTCTCGTTATGCGTGCCGGCGCCGCCGAGCTCCTCTTTCGTGACCGTCTCGTGGGTGACGGTCTTCACGACGTCGGGGCCGGTCACGAACATGTAGCTGGTGTCGCGCACCATGATCGTGAAGTCGGTGATGGCGGGCGAGTAGACCGCACCGCCGGCGCAGGGCCCCATGATGGCGGAGATCTGCGGGATGACGCCCGAGGCCAGGGTGTTCCGCAGGAAGATGTCGGCGTAGCCGCCGAGCGAGAGCACCCCTTCCTGGATGCGGGCACCGCCCGAGTCGTTCAGCCCGACGACGGGCACGCCCATCTTCATCGCCAGATCCATCACCTTGACGATCTTGGCGGCGTTGGTCTCCGAGAGCGACCCGCCGAACACGGTGAAGTCCTGCGCGAACGCGTACACGGGTCGCCCGGCGATCCGGCCCGACCCGCAGACCACGCCGTCGCCGGGGATCACCTGATCCGCCATCCCGAAGTCCTGGCAGCGGTGGGTGACGAGCGCGTCGACCTCTTCGAAGGTGCCCGGGTCGAACAGGAGCGCGATTCGCTCGCGCGCCGTGAGTCTGCCCGCCTCGTGCTGCCGCCGCATGCGGTCGGCGCCACCGCCGAGCTCGGCCCGACGCAGCAGATCGGCGAGATGGTCGCTCATGGACATGGGCTAGTGTCCCTGCACCACCGGGTTGACGAGCGCGCCGACACCGGCCACCTCGATCCGCACCGTGTCGCCCGGGTGGATCGGGCCGATGCCCGCCGGGGTGCCGGTAGTGATGATATCTCCCGGCAGCAGGGTCATGATGCACGAGATGAACGCGACCAGCTCGGGGACCGGGAAGATCAGGTCGCGCGTGGACGAGTCCTGGCGCAGCTCGTCGTTGACCCAGCCACGGACCGCCACGTCGGCGGTGTCCAGGCCGAGCGCGATCGCCGGGCCGAGAGGCGCGAAGGTGTCGTAGCCCTTGGGCCTGGTGTAGTGGCCGATCGTGCGCTGCAGCTCGCGGGCCGTCACGTCGTTCAGCGCCGTCACGCCGAGCAGGTAGCCGACGGCGTCGGCGGCCGCCACGCGGCTCGCGCGCCGGGCGATCACCACCGCCACTTCCGCCTCGTGGTCAACGCGTCCCACGCCGGGCGGAATCCGGATGGCCTCCCCCGGCCCAATCACGCACGTGGACGGCTTGATGAACACCAGCGGCTCGGCCGGCAGCGGCTTGCCCTGCTCGGCGGCATGCGCCTTGTAGTTCAGCGCGACGGCCACGATCTTCGACGGCATCACCGGCGCGAGCACCGTGAGCCCGTCGAGCCCGTCAGGTCGGACGTCCCCGGCCTCCCATCGATCGAACGGGTCGCCGACCACGCGACGCACCACGCCGTCCTGCTCGACCAGGCAGGCAATCCGTCCGGCCTCGATGACGCGGTAGAGCCGGCGCGTTCCCATCCTCCCATCCTCCTATCCTCCTATCCTCCTATCCTCCTATCCTCCCATCCTCCCATCCTCCTATGAACCCGTGAACCCGATTACCGCGCCGTCTCCTCCACGTGGGGCGATTCGGCAGAGCGGTTCGGGGGTTTGGCCGTGTCCACCGCGACGATCGCGTAGACGTACCGCACGCCACGCCTGACGGTGGCGTCGCGGTAGGTGGTCTCCTTGATCGGCAGTCGCGTGAGGGGCGCGAGCTCGCCGCCATCTGCGGGCGCGCGCAGGACGAGGTAGCCGGCGAGGTCGATTTCCGTGTTCGCGTCCCAGATCAGGCTGATCGCGCCGACGCTGGCCACTGCGGCCAGCCCTTTGGGCGCCGCCGGGGCAAAGGTGTCTCTCGCCGTGACGCAGGCGGACGGCGACATGGCGCTCTCGACACTGACCGGCCCGGTCGTGGCTATGGTGCTGACCGCGTAGCAATGCGTCGATCCCGCCTCGAAGCGGGTGTCGGCCCACTTCGTGAGTGCCACGGGCGCGGCCGTGAGCAGCAACGGGTACCGCGGCACGAACCCGTCCTGCAGCGGAGGCGGCGTGAACCCGGGAGGCGCGGTCTCGTACACGGCGTACGTGTACGTTGTCGTCGTGAACGACGCCAGCAGGCGCGCGGGCAGCGGCGGGGGCTCGGCCGGCGGTGCGGCCGGCTCGCCGGGCGCGGGCGGCTGCCCCTCGGCCGGGGCGGCGGGTGGAGCGGCGCCCTCTGCCGCCGGGGCGGCCGGCGCCTGCGGCGCAGCAGTCGCTGCCGGCTCGGCGATTGTGGGCGGTGCGGCCGGCACCGCGGGCGCCTCGGCCGGCGGCGCGGCCTCCGGTTGCGCGGGCGGCGTCTCGTCCTCGTCGTCGGACGGTTCCTCCGGCACAGCGCCGGCAGCCGGCGTAGAGGTCACGGGAACGGCGGCCGGTGTCGGCGCAATCGGCGGCAGCGAGTTGGGCAGCACCGGCCGCCGCAGGCCCTCAGGGGCGGTCCACGACACGTCGATTCGTCGTTCGGCCAGCGCGATCTCGGGCGCCGCCGGCGCCGGCGGCGGCTCGTCCAGCGGCACGCGGAACAACTGGCTGAAGGTGCCCTTGTCGTTGCCGTTCAGCCCGACGACCGCGTAGTAGCGGACGTCGGGCACCGCGAAGGGCGGACCGAACTCGGGCGGCGTCACGGTCGGCTCGGGAGGCGGGTTCGCCTTCAGCTGCTTCTCCCTCAGCGCCCGCGCCTTCACGATCTCCTTCATCGTCAGCGGCAGCAGATCCGCGGGCGTGAACGTGTCCCAGAGCACCGCCGGCTGTCCCTGGTCCAATCCGGGATCGGTCCGCGGCGGCGGGGGCGGCGGCGGGGGCTGGCCCTCCTTCAGCTCGGGCGGCGGCGGGGGCGGCTCGCGCACGACCGCGCTGGCCACCGGCTCGGCGTGCTTGCGGAAGATGGGTGTCGTGACGTCGGTTCCGGGCCCGGTGAGCGCGTAGACGGCCACCGAATCGATGTGCGCGGGCGCGCGGCCGTCGCTGTTGGCGGACGGGACCTTGAACTGCACTTCCACGCGGTCGCCCTTGCGGCGGACCTTGGCCTCGGGCGGCGCGCCCGGCACGTGCGAGAACGGCGGCAGCGGTGGCCCCTTCTTGCCGCAGGCCGCCACGATCAGCGCGGCAAGGCAGGCGGCGAGGCCGAAAGCGCGCCGGAAGCGGCGCGGGCGGGGACGCGATCCGGGCACGATGTGGGCAGCTAGAGGATGTAGCGTGACAAGTCGTCGTTGCGGACGATGTCGGCCAGCATGCGCCGCACGTACGCCGCGTCAATCGTAACCGATCTGCCGGCCAGCTCCGGCGCGTCGAAGGAGACCTCGTCGAGCAGGCGCTCCATCACGGTGTGCAGCCGGCGGGCGCCGATATTCTCGGTCTTGTCGTTCACCTCGGCGGCCACGGCCGCGATTTCGGCGACGGCGTCCTCGCTGAACGTGACATCCACCCCCTCGGTGCCGAGCAGGGCGACGTACTGCTTCACGAGGGCGCTCCTCGGTTCGGTCAGGATGCGGACGAAGTCGTCGCGCCCGAGCGGCTCGAGCTCCACGCGGATCGGGAACCGCCCCTGCAGCTCGGGAATCAGGTCCGACGGCTTGGAGACGTGGAACGCGCCGGCCGCGATGAACAGGATGTGGTCGGTCCGGACCATCCCGTACTTGGTGTTGACCGTCGTCCCCTCGACGATGGGCAGGATGTCGCGCTGCACGCCCTCGCGGCTGACGTCGGGGCCCTGCGCGTGCTCGCGCCCCGCGATTTTGTCGATCTCGTCGATGAAGATGATCCCGGCCTGCTCCACGCGCTCGACCGCGGTGCGCGAGACAGTGTCCATGTCGACGAGCTTCTGGAGCTCCTCGACCGTGAGGTGGTCGAGCGCCTCGGGCACTTTCACGCGGCGCTTGCGCGTCCGCCCCTGGAACATCCCCGGGAGCATCTCCTTCATGTTGATGCCCACCTCCTCGACGTTCGAGCCGCTGATGATCTCGAAGGCCGGGAACGACGAGTCGCGCACGTCGATGTCCACGCTGCGGTCGTCGAGGCGGCCGGCGCGCAGCTGCTCGCGGAGGCGTTCGCGCGTCGCCTGCGCCGGATCGGGCAGCCCGGACTCGGCGGGGTTCGTGTCGGGCCGGGTCGAGGGCGGCAGCAGCAGATCGAGCAGCCGGTCCTCGGCGCTCTGGCGCGCCCGCGGGCGGAGCTCCTCGTAGCGCTCCTCGCGGACGAGGGTGATCGCGATCTCGGTCAGGTCGCGGACCATCGACTCGACGTCGCGCCCGACGTAGCCGACCTCGGTGAACTTCGACGCCTCGACCTTGATGAAGGGCGACTGCGCCAACCTGGCCAGGCGCCGGGCGATCTCGGTCTTGCCGACGCCGGTCGGCCCGATCATGAGGATGTTCTTCGGCGCCACGTCCTCGGCGAGCTCCTTCGGGAGCTTCTGCCGGCGGAGGCGGTTCCTGAGCGCGATCGCGACCGCGCGCTTGGCCTGGTGCTGGCCGACGACGTGCTTGTCGAGCTCGGCGACGATCTGCCGGGGCGTCAGCGCCTCGGTGGAAGTCTGCGTCCGCTCGGGAAGGTGTATGGCCACGACTCGTCAGAGCTCCTCGACCACGACCTGGTCGTTGGTGTAGATGCAGATCCCGGCGGCGGTGGCCATGGCGGCCTCCGCGATCGCCCGCGCGCCGAGCGTCGTGTGGCGGGCGAGCGCCCGTGCGGCAGCCAGCGCGTACGGCCCCCCCGACCCGATGGCCACGATCCCGTCGTCGGGCTGAATCAGGTCGCCGGTGCCGGAGAGCAGGAAGATGCCCTCCCGATCGGCGACGATCATCATCGCCTCGAGCCGGCGGAGCGCGCGATCGGTGCGCCAGTCGCGCGCCAGCTCCACGGCCGAGCGCTCGAGGTTCCCGCGGTACTGCTCGAGTTTCGCCTCGAACCGGGAGAAGAGGGCGAACGAATCTGCCGCCGATCCGGCAAAGCCGGCGAGAATCCGGTCGTGATAGAGGCGGCGGATCTTGCGGGCGCCCTGCTTCATCACCGTCTGCCCGAAGGTCACCTGTCCGTCACCGGCGAGCACGGTGGAATCCGCAGTGCGGATGGCGAGGATGGTCGTGCTCTGGAACATCGGAACCCTGGGGGTGGGAAGCCTGTGGACCGGCCGGGCGGCCGGGACCGTTCGGGCGGACTGACTGGCAGTCTATCGAACGGTTTTCGGGGGTGTCAAGAAACGGGGACAGCCCCTGGCCCCTGCGGAAGACACCGGCTCGTCCACTCGCCGTAGGGCCCCGGTTCACGGGACGCGCGCGCTGGCAGCGTCGTTGCTTTACAGTAGGTTAAGATGGCGGGAACGGCCTGGCGGTCGCCAGCGCCCCGCCCGCTGCATCGGAGAGCGTCATGACTGCCACCTCACGCTTCGGCATTCTGCTGGTCGGAGGCCTGCTGGCCGCGCCGGCGGTGGCGTCCGCCCAGTCCAGGGGACAGCAGCAGGCGCAGCAGGCCCAGCCGGCCGCGCAGCCGGCCCCCGCTCCCCCTCCTCCCGCGCGCGTGGCGCCGCCGCCGATGGCGAGCCCGCGGCCGACCGCGGTAGTCCGTTCCGCGCCGCCGGCATCCGTGCATGCGCCGGCGCCGCCGGCCCGGGTGTCGGTTCCCGAACGGCCCATCGTGCGCGAGGGGACAATGCCGCGCACCATCCTGCGCGATCCGTCCTTTGCCAGCGCGTCGGCCAGCTCGGACGATCAGCAGCGCGCGCGTCGCCGCGACACCTCGGGATCGCCGGCCCAGCCGAGCGGCGTCCACGCGGTGCCACGGGAGAACACCCGCGTGGCCGGGCCGTCGTCCGGAAACCCGAACAACGTGGCCACACCCCGGCGGCCGCGCGGCGACCGGCCCTCGTACGGCACCGCGGTGCCGAGGACCTATGACGGTCACGGCGGGCACCATGGCGGCGGCTACTACTACCCGGGGTCCTCGCCCTGGTGGTGGGACTCGTACCCGTACAGCTTCGGCTTCTTCGCGTGGGATCCGTTCTGGTGGGGCGCGAGCTACCCGGCGTATCCCGGGTACCCGGCGTCTGCGGGCTACCCGCCGTACGCCTACCCGCCGTCGTCGGGCTACTTCTATGGCGGCGTGCGCCTCAAGGTGAAGCCACGGGAGGCCGAGGTCTACGTGGACGGCTACTTCGCGGGCCGCGTGGACGACTACGACGGCGCGTTCCAGAAGCTGAATCTCGTCACCGGCGCACACCACATCGAGATTCAGGCGCCGGGCTTCGAGCCGCTGGCGTTCGACGTGAACATCCAGGTCGATCAGACGGTCACGTATCGCGGGGAGTTGGAGCACCAATAAACGCTGGTGCTGGAGGTGCTGAGGGTGCCGGGGTGCTGAGGTGCGGTGCTGAAGGTGCCAGGGTGCCGAAGGTGCGGTGTCATTCCCTGGCTCCTGATTCCTGGCCGCTGTCTCACGGCCTCCTTCTCCTGAAGACCAGATAGACCGGCAGGCCCGAGGCGATGATGGCAAGGCCGGCGGCCGAAGGCCCCGGGCTCCGCCACATGGCGTTGAGGACGATGAGCGCGCTGGCGAGCACGAAGAGCGCCGGCATGACCGGGTACCCGAGCGCGCGAAACGGCCGTGGCACGTCGGGATGCCGATAGCGCAGCACGAACAGCGCCACGCCGGCAATCCCCGAGAAGAGGACCACCGCGAAGCCGGTGTAGGTGATCAGGCTGACGAAGCTGCCGGTGACGACCAGCAGCGAGCTCCAGCCCGCCTGCGCGAGGATGGCCGCCGACGGCGTGCGGAACCGCGGGTGCACAATCGCGGCGCGGCGGAAGAAGAGGCCGTCCCGCGCCATGCCGAAGTAGACGCGCGGTCCGGCAATCACCATCGCGCTGATGCTGGCGGCGATGCTGACGGCGGTGAGCGCGCCGAGCAGGTCTCCGGCCGCCGGGCCGAAGAGGCGATCGGCAATCACGTCCATCACGCTCCCTCGCAGCGTGGCCAGTTCGGGCACCGGGAGCGAGTACACGTACAGCACGTTGAGCGCGAGGTACACCGCCACGACCGCGCCGGTGCCGAGCGCCAGCGCCCGCGGCAGGAACGTGTCGGGCCGGCGAATCTCTTCGGCGACGTACGACGCCGCGTTCCAGCCGGAGTAGCTGAACATGACGGGGACGAGCGCGAGCAGGATGCCGCCGGGCGCCGCGGCCGATGCAGCCACGGGCGCGAAGTGGTGCCACGAGCCCGTGCCGATCGTGAATCCCAGCACCACGAGCACCACCAGTCCAGTCACTTTGGCGCCCGCCAGCGCGTTCTGGACGATCCGGCCGGGACCGAGGCCGCGCACGTGGATCCAGGAGAGCAGCACGATCGTCGCCATGGCGACGAGCGCCTGCGGTGTGACGGTCACCTCCACCAGGCCGAGCGGCACGCGGAGGAGGACCCGCGTATCGGCCGCGGCGGGCAGGAACCGTCCGAGATAGCTCGCAAACCCGACGGCGCTGGCGGCAATCGCGCCCGAAAAGCCCGCCACGAAGGACGTCCACCCCGTCAGAAACCCCGCCAGCGGGCCGAAGGCCTCGCGGAGGTAGACGTATTCCCCGCCGGCCCGCGGGTGCAGCGTCGCCAGCTCCGCGTAGGCCATCGCGCCCGCGAAGGCAATGGCCCCGCCGGCCGCCCAGACGGCGAGCATGATCCATCCCTCGCCCGTGAGGGAGGCGACGACGGCGGGCGTCAGGAAGATCCCGCTGCCGATGACGTTCGAGATGATGATGGCTGCGGCGTCGAAGGTCCCGAGCCGGCGATCGAGGGCCGTGACGGCCACAGGCTACTTCGTCAGCAGCTGACGGGAGATCGGCAGGTCGGCCAGCTTCACCCACGTGGCCGATCCGGCTTTGCCGAAGATCTCGACCTTGGCGTCGACGAACAGCCTGTTCTGCAGGATGTCGGCGCGGGGCTCGGTCCCGGTGTAGCCGTTGGGGGACCGCACGACGACGGGCGGCGAGGTCGCGCCCGGCGCGAGATCGTCGAGGCCGGCGGTGTTGCCCCGGACGAGCACCGTGCTCCACTCTTCCGTGTCACCGACGCGGCGGAAGATGCAGTTGATCTGGACGGGGCCGAACGCGCGCTGCCCGGTGTTCGTCACGGTGAACGACACGCTCGGGACCAGCTTGTTCTTGCTGGCCTCGGTCACGCCGGCGTCGAACCAGCCGGTGACGACGGGCGCGATCTTCGCGCTCGTTCTGAGGTCGATGTTCGAGCCGCATCCGAGCGCGAGCAGGAGGAGACCGGGAAGAACGAAGCGGCGCATAGGCGTATTCTACGCCCGCAGCCCGCTCAGTACTCCCGGACTTCCACCCGCGCCCGGGCATCGTCGCGCGACAGCCGGCCCGCCCGCAGCCCGCCGAGGTCCGCCCCCCGGATCCGCAGGATGATCGTGGAGACGTCGTAGGGATCGCCGCCGCCCATCCGCGAGTCGTCGCTGTCGCGCGCGGCCACGGTGAGCCATTCGCCGTCGGCAATCGGAATCGGCGCGCCGTAGTCGAGCATCGCGTCGATCAGCGCCGACTTCACCTCGCCCGTGTACGCGGCGCCGGGGTCGTCGATCAGCTCGTGGTCGGCGTCTCCCGCGTTCCCGGCTGGGGCAGTGGCCGGTGCGGCGGGCGCGGTGACACCCGTAGACACCGGGGTGGGTCCGCCGCCCGGCTCGACGGCGGCGGCGGAAGCGGCCCGTACATGCGCTCGATGCGCTGCAGCTCGCTCTCCATATCCTGGCGAAGCTGCGGGTCGCGGATCTGGCCCAGCTTCTGGCGCAGCGCGCGCACGGCGGCTTCGGCGTTGCGGTCGCCGCGATCGAGCGTCCGGAACTGCCAGGCGATGCTGCGCCGCATCGCCGGGACGTCCACGTCGAAGAACACGCCGTAGCCGTCGAGCCAGAAGCCCTTGGCCCGGGCGGCGCCGGCGATGAACAGCATGTCGGGGCTCACCGCCTGCACCTGCTGGCTGAGGCGACGGGCGCCGAGCTGCACGGCACGTTCGAGCACGCTTTCCATCGCGGCGATCTGGAAGCGTGCCTTCATCTGCTGCGGCTCGGCCACGCTTCCCACCGTCGCCACGTCCTGGGCCGCCGCCGAGGCCGCACTTCCGCCGATCAGGACCGCCGCTGCAATCGCACTGAAGGGTCTCACGGGTTTCTCCTGCCTACTGCCTACTGCCTACTGCCTACTACCTACTGCCGCTGCGACGCGCGCACCAGATAGTTCGTGATGGCGCGCTGCGAGGCGGCCTGCTGACCGGCCAGGCTCTCGATCTGGCCGAATCCCCGCTCGATGTGCACGAGGTCGGTGCGCCGCTGCGCGTCGAAGTCCTGCACCACGTCCGCCAGCCGCAGCGCGAGCTCGCGCTGCTGCCGGCGCTCGCTCTCGTCCACGAGCGTCCGCATCTGCTGCACCATCTGCTGCCTGTCGAAGGACACGGCGGATGCGGGCGTGGAGGCGGCGGTCTGCCGCGGCGCGGCGGCCAGATTGGCGCGCAGGCGGGTCTCGAACGCCGCCAGCATCTTGTGCACCTCGGCCTCGGAGACGCCGGCGGGCACGGGCGCGGCCGCCGGAGCAGTCGCCGTCGCGGCGGTTCCGGCCGACTGCGAGCCGGGCCGTGCGGTCGGCAGTGGCGCGTGGGACCAGCCGGCCCTCAGCGTGATGCCGCCGTTGGCCACCTGCACCTCGACGTTCGCCATCGCCGCGCCGACGGCCAGCACCAGTCCGGCAGCCAGAGCGGCCGGCGCCCACGCGTGGGCGCGCCACCAGGCAGGCGTGACCGGCACGGCATCGCGAACGATGCGGAAGCCGAGATTGGCGTCGGGCGGCTGCCAGGAGGTCAGCCCCACACGGACCGATTCGAGGCTCGCCACCTCGTCGGTGCACGCCTGGCAGTCGGCCAGGTGCGCCTCGACGGCATCGCGGTCCGCCTCGCCGATCTCGCCATAGAGATACGCGACCAGTTGAGTCTTGTCGTTGCAGTCGAATGGGTTGGTCATGGCACCGTCGTGTTGGCAGGATCGTACCTGCCCTGTTCCTTCAAATGTCGCCTCAGCACCGTCAGCCCCTGATAGAGACGGGTCTTGACGGTGCTGAGCGGACAGCCCTGCAGGTCGGCAATCTCCTGGAACGTCATCCCGTGGTACTCCTTCAGGATGATCGCCGTGCGCTGTTCCTCCGGCAGCAGGGCCATGGCGCCGGCCACGGCCTTGCTCATGTCGTGGCGGGCGACCAGCTCCTCGATGGACTCGACGGGGCCCTGTTCGGCCGCCAGTTCTACTAGATCGACGCCTTCGGGAGCGTTTTGGATGGGTGCCCGCCGCTCGCGCCGGATCCAGTCGCGACAGAGATTGAGGGCGATCCGGTAGACCCAGGAGGAGAACTTCGCCTGTCCCCGGAAGTTCTTGATGCCGCGGAATGCACGGAGGAACGTCTCCTGGACGACATCGCGTGCTTCTTCCTCGCGGCCGATGACGCGATACGCGAGGGCATAGATCGGCCGTTCCCAGCGAATGACCAGCTGGTTGAAGCTGTCTACGTCGCCGCCGATCGAGCGTGCGACGAGCTCCTCGTCGGTCCGCGTCATGGGATCGTGGCCGGCCAACGCTCCTCGGGAACCTGTGGCCGGCACCGGTCCCCGAGCGTGCCGACCGCGGGATGTCTCCCAAGCTTAGACGAGCGCGGGGGGCGAACGGCCGTCAGGGCGACCGACGCGCGACCACCGGTTCGTGGACGAAGAAAGAACGAAGCGGCAACGCCAGGGGCGGGGCGGCATGCTAACATCCGGCGCTCCGGCGGCCTTCCGTTTCCGAACCACCGTGCCCCTCTCGATGCTCTCCCGCCTCGTCCGCCGGGCCAGCCGGCTGCGGCGAGGCTGGTCCACCGCTCGCGACCTCGAATACCACGAGGCCCTGTTCACCGGGTCGTCTCACGATCCGTTCAGCGACGCGTATCCGGGGCGGCTGACGATCCGCCGATTCGCCGATCTGGCGGCCCCGCACGTGCCGGCCGGGGGCGTGGTGCTCGACCTGGGCTGCGGACCCGGCGAGATCACGTGCGAGCTCGCGCGGCGCTTCCCGGATACGCGCTTTCTGGGCGTGGACCACAGCCGGAACGCCGTGGCGAGGGGCACGGAGCTGGCCGGTGCGCTCGGGCTGGCCAACGTGGCCTTCGAGGCCGGTGATCTCGAGCGGTACATCCCCGACAGGCCGGTGGGCCTCGTCATCATGTTCGACGCGTTCCATCACCTGCTCGACCCGGCGGCATTCGTGGATCGCCTGGGGCGCGTGACCAACCGCTTCTTCCTGATCGAGCCGGCGGGCACCCGGCTCGGACGGTGGCAGCGCGGCCTGGACCTGGACTGGCTCACGGCGTCGATCTTCGAGATGCGCGATCGGCTCGAAGAGCAGTTCGGTCTTTCGGCGGCCATGCCCTCACCCCCATCGGCACCGCCATCGGATGACGCACCCGGAGGCGAGCCGACCGAGTTCCGGTACGGCATGAACGACTTCCTGCGGCTGTTCGAGGGATTCGGCGTGGACGTCCGGGGCACGGTGGCCGGTCTCGAGACATACGGCTCCGCCCCCGACGCGGGCGGGCCGCTTCGCGAGGACGTCGGCCGCCTCGCCTACACGCTCGTCGTCGAAGTGGACGAGCTCATGCGGCGGCACGATCTCGACCTGGCGGCCAAGCACTGGGCGATCTACGCGGAGCGCGGCGCGCGCATCCCGCCGCGCACCGTGCCCTCGGTCCAGCGGCGCAGTCCAGAGCGATCGCAGGCGGGCCCGTACGACGTCGAGTACGGCGGATTCGACGGCCCGTCACGCATGCGCTGCGGCGCGGTCGCGGAAGCGACAGTGACTATCACGAATCGCAGCTGGCGCGTGTGGGACAGCGCGGACGCCGATGGACCCGTGTTCGTGAGCTACCGCTGGCAGGATCGATCGGGCGTCGCGTTGCCCGACGAAGGACTGAGGAGTCCACTGCCGCGTCCGGTTGGGCCAGGCGAGCGCTGCGTCGCCGCGGTGCGTATTCAGGCGCCGGTGCGTCCCGGCAGGTACACGCTGGCGATCGACCTGGTGCGCGAGCACGTCACCTGGTTCAGCGAGGCGGGCGCGCCGCCGCTGCGAGTGCCGGTCGTCGTCGATCGCTAATGCGGGACCGCCCCGGACGTTCCAGAGCACACGATGGGACACCACGAACCGTCAGACGCGGACTTGCTCGCGTTGCTGGACCTCTTCGCCGACGCGTGGAATCGACACGATCTCGCAGCGCTGACGACGATGTTCGAGAGGCCTGGCCCCTGCCAGGGGCACAGGCCATGCTCCGATCGCCAGTGCCCCACTCGGGATTCTGTGCAAGCGATCGCCGGGAGGCAATTGGAGACGGTTGTCTACTTCAGATGCCGATCGAACCAGCCGACGATGCGCGTCAGCCGATCGATCAGGTGCGCCTCTTCCCGGAGGCCGTGACCCTCGCGTGGGTACAGCACCAGTTCGGTCTCAACGCCATACCGCTTCAGCGCGCGATAGAGCGCCTGGCTCTGCCCGATCGGATCGGTCACGTCGTCTTCACCCTGCAGGATGAGCGTCGGCGTGCGGGCGTGCGTGATGTACGTGAGCGGTGAGCCCCGCCGGAAGCCGTCCGGCTTCTCGTACGGAAGGCCGTAGAACCACTCGTCGTACGCGGGACCGTCCTCGGTGCCGAACTCGGCCGCCAGATCCGACATGCCGGCGCCGGTCACGGCCGCCTTGAAGCGGTTGGTCTGCGTGATCGCGAACGACGCCATGTAGCCGCCGTAGGACCAGCCGGCGATGCCGAGCCGGCCCGGATCGGCGATGTGCTGCGCGACGAGCCAGTCCACGCCGGCCATCACGTCCTTGAAATCCCCGCCGCCCCAGTCGGCGCGGTTCACGACCATGAAGTCGTAGCCGTAGCCCGTCGATCCGCGCACGTTCGGATAGAGCACCGCGTAGCCGGCCGTCGCCAGCAGCTGGCCCCACGCCTCGAACGTGTCGCGCCAGGCGCCGGTGGGCCCGCCGTGGACCAGCACGACGGCCGGCAGGGGCGCGCCGGGACGCGCGTTCGTGGGCGTGACGAGCGCGGCCTCGATCTGGCGGCCGTCGAACGAGCGGTAGCGCACGATCTCCGGCGTGAACGTCCGGATCCCCCGGAGCGACTCGTTGAGGTGCGACCGCGCCGTGGCTCCCGACACGGCGTCCCATTCGGTCAGCTCCGGCGGCCGATCCGCCCGCTGGCCGACGAACCAGAGATGCCCTGACGCGTCCGGCGCGAGATCTCTCACGACGAGGCCCGGAGCGGCAAGACGCGACGCACGCGCCTCCACGTCCACTGTCCAGATCGCGTCGTGGAAACCCTCTTCGGCGACGAGGAGCAGCGAGCCGTCGGCGCGCCACCGCAGGTCCCGCACGGGGCGATCCGTCCCGGCGGCCGTCAGGTTCCGGGCGGGCGTGGCGTCGAGGCGCTTGACGTAGACGTCGTGGGGCTCCGGCCCGTCCACCCGCGAGCCGACGTAGGCGATGGCACTGCCGTCGGGCGACACGCGCACGTCCCCGAACGGTCCGGGCGGCGCGGCAATCTCCTGCATGGCCGGCGCGGCCCGCGACACGGTGAAGATGCGGTTCGTCCAGCGGTCCGACTCGGGATGGTCCGTCGCTACGACGATGAGCCCGTCACCCGAGGGACGCCAGCACACCTCCTCGAATTTCCAGGGAGCGCCAACGAGGCCCGTCACCCGGCCCGACGGCACGTCAACGGTCCAGAGATGTGCCGGCCGATCGTCGAAATCCACCACGCGGGCGTCGTCTTTGTCCTTCTGGCGCGCTGCCAGCGCGTCGCTCACGGCCTCGGGGGCGAGGTACGCGACCCGTGCGCCGTCGGGCGACCACTCGAAGTCGCGCACCGGCGCCTTGCCCGACGTCAGCGCCCAGGCCTCGCCGCCCGCCGTCCGGAGCAGGTAGATCTCGGTCCGCTCGTCGCGGTCGGACAGGAAGGCCAGCATCGAGCCGTCGGGCGACCACCGCGGATGGCGCTCGGACTTCGGCGAATTCGTGTACTGGCGGACAGCGCCCGATGCGCGCTCCCACACCCACACGTGCGTCTGCCGCTCGGCGCCATGCGGCGGTTCGGTGACCGTGAATGCGAGCCGGCTGCCGTCCGGCGACCATTGCAGATCGGCCACGTGGCGCAGGGAGATCGCCGTGCGGGGCGTCAACCGCGCCAGCTCCGGCGTCTGCGCGATCACGTGCGCGGCGGCCGCGGCGCACAGCGCGGCGATCACGAAGGCGGGCACGGTGAAGACGCGTAGCGGGCGTGCCGGCATCGTCCTCACAGCTCGCGCGTCATCTCGATCATCGTCGAGCGGAAGCCGAGCCGCTCGAACAGGCGCTGCGCCGCGGCGTTCCGCGACGCCGTGCCGAGCACGACCCGCGGCATGCCCCGATCGCGCAGCCGCGCGATGGCGGCCTGCATCAGGGCGGTCGCAACGCCCTGGCGCCGCCCGTCCGGGTCCACGACGACGTCGTGGACGAACCCGGCCTCGTCACGCAGCTCCTTCCACGACTGCGGCTCGACGGCCGCATACACGTACCCGAGCACGCGTCCCTGCCCTTCCGCGACGAGGATGACCACGTCGTCCCGCCCGAGCTGCGTGCCCAGGAACCACGCGTAGCCGCGCTCGGGATTCGGCCCGGGCGTCATGAACCGCTGCGGGTCGAACTCGTGGTGCAGCCGCATGAGCATCGCCCCGAGCCGCCCGAGCGCGGGCAGATCGGCTTCGACGGCCTCCCGAACGGTGAACTCCGCCATGAACCCGTGAACCCGTGAATCTATTCCACCACCTTGCCGTCCTTCATCACCAGTCTGACCCGTCTGAGCCGGTGGATGTCCGCGGTCGGGTCGCCGTCCACCACGAGGATGTCGGCGAGCAGTCCCTGCGCAATGCGTCCGATGCGATCCTCCTCGTGCAGCACCTTCGCGGCGACGGAGGTCGCGCTGCGCAGGGCGTCGGCGGCCGGCATCCCGTAATCCACCATCAGCTCCAGCTCCCGCGCGTTGTCGCCGTGGGTGAACACGCCGACGTCGCTCCCGTTCATGATCGTCACGCCGGCATCCCGGGCGGCTTTGAAGCTCACGCGTTTCCTGGCGACCGACGCGGGCTCGGGCTCGCTCCCCTTCTTCCAGCCCGCGTATTGTGCGTAGGCGTCCGATGCCGCCAGTGTCGGGCAGTACGCGACGTGGTGCTCGGCCAGGAGCGCGAACACCTCCGGCGTGCCCTCGTCTCCGTGCTCGATCGTCTCGACGCCGGCGAGCACCGCGCGCCGCATGCCCTCGGCCGTCGTCGCGTGCGCGGTGACCGGCCGGCCGCTGCTCCGCGCGGTCTCGACGATCGTCCTCAGCTCGTCGATCGAGAAGGTGGGCTCGGCCTCGCCGTGCGGTCCCCAGCGGTAGTCGGCGTAGACCTTGATCCAGTCGGCGCCATGGCCGATCTGGTCTCGGACGACCCGCACCAGGTCGCCGCCGTCGGCCTCCTCGGCGCCCTGCGGCACGCGCCACTCGAGTGAGAACCCTTTGGGCGCGTAGCTGCCCGTGGCGACGATGGCGCGGGTGACGACGAGCATGCGCGGGCCGGGAATGATGCCCTCGTCCACGGCCTGCTTCAGCTCCACGTCCGAGTAGCCCGCGCCCTCCGTGCCGAGATCCCGGATCGTGGTGAACCCCGCGCGGAGCGTGTCGCGCAGGTGGTTCGTCGCGCGTGCGATGCGCACGCCCAGTGACTCCTTCAGCACCTGGTCGGTCCAGGGCGTCTCGTCGTAGGGGTGCAGCATCACGTGCGAGTGCCCCTCGACCAGCCCGGGCAGCAGCGTCGTGCCAGGCAGGTCGCGCACGACGGCGCCGCCCGGCGTCAAGGACGCGGCCGGGCCAACGGCGTCGATGCGATCCCCCTTGACGCGGACCGCCCAGCCCTCGTGCATGGCCTCGCCGTCGAAGACGCGCGCGGGCCTGAGGATGCTCACCGCGGGCGCGGCGGAGGGAGCCTGTGCATGGCCGACGATCACGGGAACGAGTGCCAGCGCTGCCACGAGCCGCCATCGCCTCACACGCCACCCCCCCGAAGACGGTCTGATCCTAGCCGAAACGGGTCGCCACCTGGCACCTCGCACGCCGCAGTTCGTATCGTCATGCTCGGGTCGGTTCGTGTCCTTCGTGTACTTCTTCGTGTTCATCGTGATCCCGTGTGCTCTTCGTGTTCTTCGCGATCCGGTGAAGATTTGTAAATTCTCGGCCTGCCCGCTGCCGAATGGCCGACTGTGGCGGCGCACACGGCGTCCAACGTCGCAGTGATGAGGAGTGCCAGCTCCTGCCGCGTCCATCGATCGAGGTTGCGGTGCTTCGAGAAGCAGGGCGGCCAATCGGCCATCGACCCGGCGACGTACTTCTATTACATCCATGCGCGCCCGAGCCAGCCGTCACAGGCCGTCTGGCTGCCGTTCGACGATACGGCCCGGCGGCGGCTGATCGAGGACTTCCACGCGCTGTGGGATACGCACTTCCTCGACAGCCTCTCTATCGAAGCCGTCGACTACGTCTTCGCGAACGGCGTCGTCGGCAAGGTGATCAGGTTCGACATCGAGGAGAAGCTGCGCAGCGACAGGATTCCGATCCGGGCCGACACCTTCGTCGACGCCGGGGACGTTCGCCGCGCCGAGGGTGTCATCCGGCAGCTGCTGGCCGACGACGGGTACCTGGACGGGGCCGTGACGCACCGGCTCACACCCCTGCCGGGACAACCCAGGCTCGTCCGCCTCACGTTCGTCAATGCTGATGGCCCCAAGTACGTCGTCGATGACATCGACTTCGTCAGCAACGCCGCCTTCTCGGATCGGACGCTCGGCGGGCAGATGGAGCACGTGAAGGCCGGTGGGCTGTTCTCCTTCAGCACCGGTCGCGGCACGTATCACCGCGACAGGTTCGAGGAGGACGCGGAGCGGGTGACTGCGTTCTACCGGGATCACGGTTATCTGCAGGCCCATGTGGACAACCCGGAGGTCCGCGTCCTGGACGGGGACGGACGTACTCGGCGCGTCCGGCTGCGGATCCACGTGACCGAGGGGCCGCGCTACCGGCTTGGCAGCCTCACCCTCGCCGGCAATCGCGCCGTGAAGTCCGAGGCCCTTCGCCCGCTCTTCAAGCTGGCCACGGGCGACGTCTTGCCGGAGAAGCGCCTGCGCAAGGGGCTCGAGCAGGCGCGCGAGCTGTACGGGGGCCTCGGGTACTTCGAATTCACGGCCTATCCCGACTATCAGTTCAGCGACCCGGCGCGGCCGGAGGCGGCACGAGAACGCGGTCGGGCCAAGGACCGGGCCGTTGCCGGCGCCGGCCGGCCGCCGACCATGGACGTGACCGTCCGCGTGCAGGAGGGCGAGCAGTACTTCGTCAGGCGCATCACGTTCGTCGGCAACACGACGACCAAGGACGAGGGCGGGTTCCTGAACGGCAGCTACGCCACGACCAACTTCCTCGGCCAGGGCGAGACCGTCCGGCTCACGGGCCTGATGGGCGCCCGGTCGAACGACTTCGAGGTCGGCGTGGTCTCGCGTGACGAGCTGATGACTCTGGTCTGCCAGCGACGCGCCTCGCCCTTCAGCGTGTCCTCGACGTGCACGTGGCCCACATCCGGAAGAAGCTGGGCGCCGGGCGGGTATTCATCCGCAGCATCCGCGGGGTCGGCTACGTGTTGGGCGTCCGCGCGGCCGATCGGTGATCTGGACGATCGGGGTGAAGGTTCAGGTCGGCTTGCGGATCCGGGTGACGTGTCCGGCTCCTACCGGTCGCCCAGCGCCCTGGCGACCGCGCTCAGCACCTGCGGCACACGGAATGGCTTCACCAGGTACCCGACGACACCCAGGTTGACCGCCTGGATGGCGCTCGCCTCGGTCGAGTACCCCGTGATGATGATCACGCGCTGCGACGGGTGCAGCCTGCGCGCCTCGCGGATGAGCGAGAGCCCGTCCATGCCCGGCATGCGGAGGTCGGCGATCAGGAGGTCGTAGGCGCCGAGCCTCAGGCGCTCGAGCGCGGTCCTGGCGTCCGCGACGGTCTCGACGTCGTACTCGGCGAGCATCAGCGTCTTGGTCAGCAGCTCGCGAATGCTCTCCTCGTCGTCCACGACCAGCACGCGATGACCCGTGCCCTCCAGCGCCTGTGGCGTGCCGGAGGGCGCGGGGGCGCCCCCGCGCCGCTGGCTGTCGAGCCACGCGTCGAGATCGCCCTTCCGGAACCGCCATTGCCGGCCCACGCGCACCGCGGGGATGCGCCCGGCCTTGATCAGGCGATACACGGTACGCAGGTTCACCTGCAGGTACTCGAGGACCTCGTCGGTCGTCAGGAAGGTGTCGTCGATCATCAGCCCGCTGCCGCCCCCATCTTAGCCCGCGGTGCGAGGGGCAGCTTCACGGTGAACCGGGCGCCACCGCCCGGCCGGTTCTCACCGTCGATCGCACCGCCGTGGGCGCTGACGATCCCGAACGCGATCGCGAGGCCCAGCCCGGTCCCCGTGCCGACCTCCTTCGTCGTGAAGAACGGCTCGAACAGCCGGCTCCGCACGTCATCGGAGAGCCCGGGCCCGGAGTCCTCGATCACGACATGCACCTGGTCGGCCTCCGCATCGAGGAGGGAGCGGATCGACAGTGCTCCCGGCCCGCCCATCGCCTGCTCGGCGTTGATGACGATGTTCAAGAGGGCCTGCTGCAGGAGCATGCCGTCCGCGCGGATACGGGGCAGCCGGGCGTCCAGCGCGCGGGCGACCGTGACACCGGCCTGGCGATGCGCGCGCGCGCGGAGCCGCAGCATCCGGGTCAGGACGCCGTTGACGGAGAGCGGCCGGACGCGCAGCCGGCCGGATCCGGCAAAGACGAGCAGGTGCCGGACGATGCGGGCCGCACGGTCCGCCTCACGGTGCGCGACCGCCAGATCGCGGCTCAGCTCGCGGGGCAGCGCCGGGGACGCCCGCACGAGCTCCAGGTGCCCGAGGGCGCCCTGCAGCGGGTTGTTCAGCTCGTGCGCGACGCCGGCCACGAACTGCCCCAGCGCCAGCAGCTTCTCCGATTGCGCGAGCCGCCGCTCGAGCGCCTGGCGTTCGATGCCGAGCCGTCGCGCCTCGGTCACGTCCCGCGCCACGATGACCCGGCCCACCGGGTCCGACCCCATCCCCGCGAGGGGGGCAATCGTGACGATGAACGTGCCATCGAGACGCTCGTCGGCCAGCTCCACGGAATCGCCGCCCGACTGCGGCGGCCCGGGGGCGTCGGCCAGGGCGGCCAGCTGCCGGCCCACCAGCTCGTCGAGCCGCGTGCCCGTCAGCGCCTGCCGCGGCCGCCCCACCCGCACCGCGAACGCGTGGTTCGCCTCGAGGACCGTTCCGCGCAGGTCGCACACGACGACGAGATCGATGAGCGAGTCGAAGACATCCTCGAGCTGCCGCCGCGAGCGCACCAGGTCCTCGAGCAGCTGGCTGCTCTCGAGCACGCCCGACAGCTGGTGCCCGGCCTGTTCCGCGCGCGCGCACAGGTCGGCCTCGGCGCCGTGATCCACCCGGAGTCCGTACAGGACCAGCGCGCCCATCGCGCGACGCCGGCCGCGCAGTGGAACCGAGAGCGCGAGCGGCGAGGTCGCCGGCATCGCGTCGGGGTCGCTGACGATGGCAGCCCGCTCCTGGCGCAGGCCGGCGGGCACCGGCGACTCTTCGTCGGCGAGCGGCACCCGGCTGGCGATGCGCGGCGCGCCCTCGGACGAGGCCGCGAGCACCAGCTCGCGCGCATGCCGATCGTGGTGCCAGATCTCGGCGCGGTCCGCGCCGAGCAGGCGGGCGACGTGCGTGCAGAACGCCGCGAGCGTGGCGGAGACCGCCGCCGGCGCGGCGCCGGTCCGCGATACGGCCAGCATGGCTTGCCGCAGGTCGCGCTCGAGATCGGCGTCGCGCCGCGTGCGCATGGCCTCGATTGCCAGGGCGAACCCGTCGGCCAGCGCCTGCACCGGCTCGAGGTCGTCCGGGGGAGCCGAGGCTGTGCCCAGGACGAGGAACCCGGGCGAACCGTCCAGGGGGAGACGTGCCATCAGGGCGGTCGGGGCGCGAAGCCGATCGGCCAGCTCCGGGACCTGCGCCGCGAGGTTCGGGATGGCAAGCGGGCGGCCGCTGGCGGCGACCCGGGCGGCGACGGCGGCGCCCGCCGGCGAGTCGCACCAGGCGTCGAGCGGTGACGTCTCGAGGCCGGACGCGGACGACACGCCAAGGTGGCCGGCCTTCCCCACCCCCTCGAGCACCACCGAGACGGGTGCCGCCAGTGCCTGGTGAGCCAGCTCGTGAAGCGCCGACAGCAGGAGGGCGGGATCGCGCTCGCGGGAAATGAGGCCGAGGACCCGCGCCGCGACGGCCCCGGGGAGGCTGGTCATGGCGTCGCGTGGCGATTGTAAGCCACTCGGTACAAACCCTGCACTCGAGGCAGTTGGTGACCGAGTGTGGTGTGCACATGCAGGCAGTGGCAGGCAATCGCGACGTTCATTACTGCCCTAAATTGTCATGTAGAGTCATATTAAATCGGCACCTACAAATTAGGCCTGGCCCATGAGACCCGCGCGTTCGCGAAGAGCCGTTCCGTCCGCCGGCCGCTGGCTGACGACGGACGAGGTGACCACGCTGCTGCGGGTGGCCCCAGGCACGGTCTATCGGCTGGTCACGAGCGCCGCCCTTCCCGCCGCACGCGTGGGCGGCCAGTGGCGCTTCAAGGCGAGCGACGTGGAGGACTGGCTGGCGCAGCACCGCGGTGCGGCGCCGGATCCGCGTCAGGGACTCGGCAGCCGCCGCACGGCGCGGCCGCCGACCAGATGAGCGCCGTGCTCGACTCCGCTGGGATGCGGAGCGCAACTTCACGGAGGAGTGAACGTCATGACGAAGCGGATGGGCCGGCTCATTGCCGGTGCGGGTGTGGCCGCCCTTGTGGCGGGTGTGGTGGGGACGTCGCAGGCGCCGGTGGAAGCGGCCACCGCGACGGCCAGCTTCAACGTCACCGCATCGGTGACCGCGAACTGCACGATCACGGCGAGCGATCTCGCGTTCGGCAATTACGATCCGGTCTCGACGAACGCCGCCACGCCGCTCGACCAGCAGAGCACGGTGACGGTGGCCTGCACGAAGGGGACCAGCGCGAGCATCGCGCTGGACGACGGCGCACATTTCAGCGGCGGCACCCGGAACATGGACGACGGGGGCGGCACCACGCTGAGCTACGCGCTCTATCAGGACAACGGGCACTCGACTGTCTGGACCACGGCGTCGCCGCAGGCGTACACCGCGGCGTCGAAGTCGGCTTCCGCGCAGACGGTCTACGGCCGCGTTGCCGCCGGGCAGGACGTCACGACCGGCAGCTACTCGGACAGCGTCACGGCAACGATCACGTTCTGACCCGCGTCGTCACGCAGGCCCATCCGGCGCCGGGCTCCCTCGGGGGGCCCGGCGCCCCGACCAGATCCCCCGGTTGGCTGCTGTCTGCCGGGGACCAGACTACAGGGTGAAGCGCCACTCGACGATAAACGCTGCGGCGCTTCAGCCGACGTCCAGGAATGGCACTGTGAACACCCGCTTCCGACTCTGTACGCTGCTCGCGATCGCCGCCCTGGCGGCTCCCGCCGCCGAGGCCGCGACGTTCACCGTCAACCCGACCCGCGTGCTCCTGACATCGCGCACGGCGAGCGCGATCGTCTCGGTGCGCAACGACAGCGATGCGCCGGTGAGGCTCGAGCTGAAGCTCCACGCCTGGACGCAGACGCTGGACGGCCAGATGCAGCTGGCGCCCACGCAGGACCTCGTCGTCTTTCCGACGCTGGTGACACTCGCGCCCGGCCAGCAGCGCAACGTGCGTATCGGCGCGACCACGCCGTTCGGCACGGTGGAAAAAACCTACCGGGTCTTTCTCGAAGAGCTCCCGCCCGTTGCGGGCACCGGGGGCAATGGCGCGGCGGTGCACATGCTGACGCGCGTCGGCATCCCGATCTTCCTCGAACCGGCCAGGCCCGCCGCGCATGCGAGCCTGACCGACGTTGGCCTGAAGAAGGGTGCTCTGCGGTTCCAGGTGCGAAACGATGGAAACGTCTTCTTCGTGCCCGACGAGGTTCGCGTCCGGGGCCTGTCCGGTGCCGGCGAGACGATCGTGGACAAGACGGCGAGCGGCTGGTACATCCTCGCCGGCAGCGCGCGGGAATTCGTGCTCCCGTTTCAGGGCCCCGAGTGCGCGCGCATCCGCGCGTTCACGGTCGACGTCCACGTGGGTGACGCCACGTTGAGCGGCCGGCTCGAGGTGCCCGGGGGCGCGTGCGCCCCCTGACATCCATGAGGCCGCGCGCCGCCTGCCGGCTCGGATCCACCCTCGCGCTACTCGTGTCTCTGCTGGTGCCGGCGGCCGCCGGCGCGCAGGCGGTCGCGCCGGCATTCCTCGACCTCACGGTGAACCGGATCCCTCACGGCCAGATCTTCGTGGTCCTCGATCACGACGAGATCTGGGCCGAGGTGTCGGCGCTGACGGACGCGGGCCTGCGGGTGACCCAGGGCGACCGACGGTCCGATCGCGGGCGCGACCTGGTACGCCTCACGTCGCTGGCGCCCGGCGTCCGCTATCAGCTGGACGAGGCGGCGCTGAGGCTGGACCTCGTCGTGCAGCCGTCGCTGCTGGGCACGACCGAGCTCGAGCTCACCTCTCCCCGGCCGCCGGGCATCCAGTACCAGCACGTCGCGAGCGGCTTCCTCAACTACGGCGGCAGCCTCACCACGACCGGGCAGCGCAGCCTGAGCCTCGAGGGCGGGGCATCGCTGGGCGCCGCGCTGGCGAGCTCGACGATCTACGCGGATGACATCGGCGGATTCCGCCGCGGCCTGACGTCGGTGACGATCGACGATCCGCGGCGGCTGAACCGGTACGTTTTCGGCGACACGATTGCGTCCACCGGCGCCCTCGGCGGAAGCGTCCAGCTGGCAGGCGCGAGCTTCTCGCGCGACTTCTCACTGGACCCCTATTTCGTGCGCTATCCCACGGTCGGCCTGAGCGGCGCCGTGATGACGCCCTCGCGCGTCGAGGTCTACGTCAACAACCAGCTCGTGCGCGTCGAGCAGCTGCCGCCCGGCGTCTACAAGCTGAACGACCTGCCCCTGCCCGTCGGGGCGGCGGACACGAGGGTCGTCGTGCGCGACGCGTTCGGCGGCGAGCAGACGTTCGCGTCCTCCTACTACATCAGCGCGGGCCTGCTGGGGCGCGGCCTGCAGCAGTACGCGTATGCCGCGGGCGTGGAACGCCAGCGACTGTTCCAGTCCAGCTGGGACTACGGACGCCCGGTGGCGCTCGCCCTGCACCGGGTGGGCCTCACCGACTCGTTCACCATGGGCGGACGGCTGGAAGCGGCCGGGGACGTCGTGTCCGGTGGGCCGATCGTCAACGCCCGGCTCGGCCACTTCGGCGAGGTCGAGGTCGTGGGGGCGGCCAGCGGCAGCGCCGACGGCGGCGGGCTCGCAGGCTCGCTCGCCTATCAGTACACCGGGCACGCGGGCAGCGTGGCCTTCGCGGTCCGCCACGCGTCGCAGGCCTACGACACGCTGTCCACCCGCGACGAGATTGTCCGCCCCAGGCTGGACATCAGCGGCACGGTCACCGCGCGAGTCTCGTCACGCGTGACCGCCGCCTGGTCGTGGCAGTCGATGGGCTACTACGCGGGCGCCGAGACGATCCGGCGCGCCGCGGCCACCGCGAACGTCGGCGTGAACCGCCGCGCGAGCCTGTACGTGAGCGTCAGCCGATCGCTGCTGGCGGACCGGTGGTCCACCGGTGGCTTCGCCGGGCTCAGCGTCTCGCTCTCGGGACGCCAGACGGCCAGTATCGCCGTCGAGCGCGAGGCCGGCCGGGGCCGCGTCACGGCCGACGCGCAACGGGCCCTGCCGGTCGGGACCGGCTACGGCTACCGCGTGCAGGGCACCGGTCTCGGGGGCGACGCACCGGCGGACCTCGACGCCGAGCTTCGCGGGCAGACCTCGTTCGGCCGCTTCAACGTCAGGCAGACGAACGTGGACGGCCAGGCCTCCACGATGCTCGACGCCAGCGGCGGTCTGGTCTTCATCGGCGGCGGCCTCCACGCCACGCGGCCGGTGGAGAGCGGCTACGCCCTGGTGCGCGTGCCCGACGTGCCGGACGTCCGCGCGTACGTGAGCAACCAGCAGGTCGGACGCACGAACCGCCACGGCGAGCTCGTCGTGCCGAACCTGCTGCCCTATTACGGCAACCGCGTGTCGATTGCCGACACCGACGTCCCGGTGGACCGCGACGTGCCGACCAGCGAGCTCGTCCTCGCGCCGCCGTATCGCGGGGGCTCGATCGCACTCTTCCCGGCGCCGCGCCCCTGGCGCGTGGCCGGCCGCATTGTCGTACTCGACGGCGCCGAGATCGTCACGCCCTCGAACTGGCTGCTGCGCGTGGAGGCGCCTTCGGGGCCGATGGAGATGGGCCTGGGCACCGACGGCGCGTACTATCTGGAGGGCCTGCCGCCGGGACAGTATCGTGCCAGCGTGCGGTCCGGCGAGACGCGCTGCGATCTGCTCCTGCAGGTCCCCGCGTCCGACAGTCCGGTGATCCGGGCGGGCACGACCACGTGCGCGATCGCCACGGCGCCCGCCGGGGACCTGCCGTGATCGGACGTCTGCTGCTGGCAGGCGCGCTCGTGGCCGGGCTGTCGGTGCGCGCCGAGGGCGCGTGCACGGTCTCGTCCAGCAGTGTGGTCTTCGGCAGCTACAACGTCTTCACGTCGTCCGACACGACGTCGACGGGCACGATCACCTACCAGTGCAGCAACAAGGACCACGACATCGAGATCACGTTGTCGAAGGGCTCGAGCCCGACCTACGCCGGCCGGACTCTCAGGAAGGGAAGCGAGTCGCTGACCTACAACCTGTACCTCGATGCGGCCTACTCCGCGATCTGGGGTGACGCCACCGGCGGCACGAACACCTACTTCAACCACAATCCGCCCAACGGCCAGGACGTCGCCCTGACGATCTACGGTCGGATCAGCGCGATGCAGGACGTCTCGGCAGGCGCCTACAACGACACGATCGTCGTCACGATCAGCTTCTAAGGGCGCAGACTCGTGTAGCGCAGACCTTTAGGTCTGCCCGCGGGCCCGTCGGCAGGCCTGAAGGCCTGCGCTACACGTGGGTGGGACGCATGGGCGCGACGCATGGGTGCAGGCGCATGGGCGCCACGCATGTAGCGCAGACGTTTAGGTCTGCCCGCGGGCCCGTCGGCAGGCCTGAAGGCCTGCGCTACATGAGTCTGCGCGCGCGGCCCGTCGGCAGGCCTGTCAGCTATCAGCTATCAGCTGTCAGTCTCAGAAATCGATGACGAGCGTCCGCGTGTCGGCGGGCGTCGACGCGACGGGAGTGGCCTGCCCCTGGGACGAGCCGTCGAGCGCCTTCGTCGACGGCGCGGCGCCGCCCACCGAGACCTGGACCGTGTGGGGCTGGACGCCGCAGTCGACCGTCGCGGTCGAGCCGGCCGACTGCACCCGGCACGACCGCACGACCTGCACCGACACCTGCAGCGTCCCCCGGGCCGAATCGGCGCCGGCGGCCGCGACGGGGGCGGCGAGCAACAGGAGTGCGAGCAGGACGGGGAACCGCATGTGCCTGATCCAGATGCTAGGGTCGGGCCACGATCGCCACAAGGCCACGGTGGACAGCGGCCATAGGACACGAGCGGACAACCTCCACGTCGCGCGTGCATTGTGGCCGGATCCGCACCGGTCCGGACCGCGCCTGCGTGGTACAATTTCCCGTTTGCCGCGTGCGCGAGCGCTCGCGCCCATGTGCGGTGTGCGCCAGCGCACAGGCGGACCGCGCCAGATCCAGATGATCCAGCTCTCGAACCTCACGAAGGCCTTCGGCGATCGCGTCCTCTTCGACCACGTCACCTGGCAGATCGACGATCGCGAGCGCGTGGGCCTCTGCGGCCCCAATGGCGCGGGGAAGACCACGCTGCTCCGGATCCTCGCCGGCCTGGAGGAATGCGACGATGGCGGGGTCGTCGCGCCGGCCGCACTCACCATCGGCTACCTGCCCCAGGACGGGCTCGTGCACACGGGCCGCACGGTGTTCGGGGAAGCGTCACTGGCCTTCGCGCCGCTGCTCGACATGAAGGCGGAAATGCACGCGCTCGAGGAGCAGATGGGCCGCGACGAGCTCTCCGAGGACGAGCAGGCGCGCATGCTCGACAGGTACAGCGATCTCAGCGACCGCTTCCGTCTGGCCGAGGGCTACACCGTCGACCTGCGGGTGGCCACCGTCCTGGCGGGGCTCGGGTTCTCCCGCGCCGACGTCGACCGGCCGGCCGACGCGTTCTCCGGCGGCTGGCAGATGCGCATCGCGCTGGCCAAGCTGCTGCTCGGGCGGCCAGGGCTGCTGCTGCTGGACGAGCCCACCAACCACCTGGACCTGGACGCGCGCAACTGGCTCGAGAGCTACCTGCGCGAGTACCCGCACGCCGTGATTCTCGTGTCGCACGACCGCTACTTCCTCGACGCGGTGGTCACGAAGATCGCGGACGTGAACCTCCGGACACTCACCGACTACCACGGCAACTACAGCGACTACCTCGTCGAGCGGGACGCGCGCATCGAGCGGCTGCGCGCGGCCAAGCGGGAACAGGACGAGGAGGTCGCGCGGGTCAAGCTGTTCATCGACCGCTTCCGCTACCAGGCCACCAAGGCGGCGCAGGTCCAGAGCCGCATCAAGCAGCTCGAGAAGGTGGTCCCCATCGAGGTGCCGCCCGAGCGCAAGAAGGTGCACTTCACGTTCCCGGCGGCCGCCAAGAGCGGCCGCACGGTCGTCGAGCTGAAACACGTGCGCAAGGCATACGGGCCGCTGACGGTCTTCGACGCCGTGGGACTGCACGTGGAGCGCGGCGACCGCATCGCGCTCGTCGGGCCCAACGGAGCCGGCAAGTCCACGATGATGCGGATGCTGTCGGGCGAGGAGTCGCCCGACCGGGGCGAGTGCCACCTCGGCCATCAGGTGATCCGCGAGTCGTTCGCCCAGGACGAGGCGACCAGGCTGGACCCCTCGCAGACGGTCTACGAGGCGCTGTCGTCCGGGTCGCCCCTGCACATGGTCCCCTCGATCCGCAACATCCTCGGCGGCTTCCTCTTCTCGGGCGACGACATCTACAAGAAGTGCGGCGTGCTCTCGGGCGGCGAGCGCACGCGCCTGGCGGTCGCGCGCATGCTCCTCCGGCCGTCGAACCTCCTGCTGCTCGACGAGCCCACCAACCACCTCGATCTCGACTCGAAGGACGTGCTGCTCGACGCGCTGGTGGCCTATGGCGGCACGCTCGTCTTCGTGTCGCACGACCGGTACTTCGTCGAGCGGCTCGCCACGCGGATCGTCGAGATCGGCGGCGGCCGCGCGGAGTCCTTTCCGGGCACTTACCAGGAGTTTCTCTGGCGAAAAGAGCATCTCGCCTCGGCGGCCGCTGACACCCCGGCCCGGGAGGAGCGACCGCGGAGCGGCGGGCGGAACGCCGGGGCCCGGGCCGCGAGCGTGGGGCGGAACGCCGCGCAACGGAGCGGGAGCGACCAGCGTCGAGCGGGGACCGACCAGAGCCAGGCCGACTACCAGCTCCGAAAGCAGCAGCAGACCGAGCAGCGCCGGCGCGACCGGGACCGCAAGGCGCGGCAGGCCCGCATCGCGGATCTGGAGTCGCGCATTGCCGCGACCGAAACGGCCATCAAGGCCCTGGAACGCGAGATGTCTGGTCCGGGCTTCTACGGCGACCGCGACGCCTCCCAGGCCGCCGTCAGCCGGCACCAGGGGCTGATGTGGGAGGTGGGCGAGCTGATGCACCAATGGGAAATGCTGTCGGAGATGGCCGATATCGACGGCGGAGGTGACGCCTGACCGACAGGGTCGGGAAACGGCTGAATTTGGCTGACGATTCTGTAATTTGTTGTCACTTTCGTAATCCGCCCTTTACAATTCCTGTCACCGAACCGACCCCCGCTTACACTTTTCTGCGGTTTTTGGGACATAGCGGGCCCTTCGTCGCGGGCACGCGCCTTGCCCCAACCCGGGCGTGCCGAAGGTGGATCTGCGCCCGGGTATCTTCTGGACTCGACGGGGCGCCGCGACTCGCTGATGCCGCAACACGCCCGGACGGACCGCGCGCACTCCGGAACCGCGGGCGGGAGCCTGCGCCAGAAGGCTGCCCGTGCGCCTGCGGAGGCGGCACCGGGGCCGGTCGGCGACCGGTTCTTCCGCGACATGGTGGCCTCGATGCGGAACGGCGTGCTCGCCGTCACCCGCGAAGGGGCCGTCGCGGTGATGAACGACGAGGCCTACCGGATCTTCGGTCTGGCGCCGAGCCCGACCGACATCGGGCGGCCGTATGGCGAGGTCCTCCGGGTCCACGCCGACATCGTGCGGGTCATCGCCGGCGCGTTCGAGTTGAATCACCTGCCGAACCGCGTGGAGCTCCGGCTGAAGAGCACCGGACGGGTGATCGGGTACACGCTGTCACTCATCCGGGACGAGTCGCGCGAGGTGACAGGCGCGGCGCTGTTCTTCAAGGACCTGACGCGGGTCGAGCAGCTCGAGGAGCGGGAGCGGCTGCGCGACCGGCTGGCGGCGCTCGGCGAGATGGCCGCCGCGATGGCCCACGAGCTGAAGAACCCGCTGGCGGGCATCGAGGTGATGGCCGGGCTGCTGCGGCGCAAGGTGGCCGACTCGCCCGACGCGCAGTCGATCCTCGCGGACATCATCAACGAAGCGAAGATGGCGAACTCCACGGTGGTGGAGATGCTGGACTACGTACGGCCGGTCCGCCTGGAGCGGGGCCGCACGTCGATCGCGCAGGTGCTGCAGACCGCGGTGTCGATGGCCGAGAGCAAGGCCCGCCGCGGCGACGTGGTCGTGGAGATGGCCGTGCCCGGGGACGTGCCGCTCATCCAGGGCGATGACCACCAGCTGTGCCAGGTGTTCACGAACCTGGTGATCAACGCGTTCGAGGCGCTGGGTGGCGCCGGGCACGTGCGGATCTCGGCCTGGGCCGCGACCCTCGAGGAGGACCACGGCCACCGCGGCGACGGTCCGTCGCCGGTGCCGATGCTCGTCGTCGAGATTGCCGACGACGGGCCAGGCATTCCCGGCGAGCTGCAGGACCGGGTGTTCAACGCGTTCTTCACCACGAAGGCGCAGGGCTCGGGGCTGGGGCTGGCGATCGTGCGCAAGATCGTGGACGCGCACGACGGCCGGATCGACGTGGCGGCCGCCTCCGGCGGAGGCACGCGCTTCACCGTGACGCTGCCGCTGTCGGCGGGAGGGGAATGGTTTCAGTAGGACACGGGGGCCGCCGGCGAATGTCCGGTCTTACCCCAGTCAGGTAGAGGACAGCTATGGGTCGCATTCTCATCGCCGACGATCACGACGCACTCCGCCGGGGCCTGCAGCGGGCACTCACCGAGGCGGGGCACGACGTGGACGAGGCTCCGAACGGCAACGCCGCCATCGAGAAGCTCCACGAGGGCTACTACGACGTGGTCCTGAGCGATCTCAAGATGGGCGGGAGCGACGGCATCGAGGTGCTGAGGACCACCAAGGCGCTGCACCCGACGACGGCGGTCATCCTGATGACGGCGTTCGGGTCGGTGAGCACGGCGGTGGAGGCGATGAAGGTGGGCGCCTTCGACTACGTGCAGAAGCCGTTCGAAATCGAGGAGATGGAGCTCAAGATCGAGAAGGCGCTCGAGCTCCGCCGGATGCGCAACGAGCTGGACTACCTCCGGCACACGCAGCAGGACATCTACAACTTCGAGCACATCATCGGCAGCAGCGGCGCGCTCGGCCGCGTGCTGAGCGTCGTGAAGAAGGTCGCCAAGAGCAACACGACCGTGCTGATCCGCGGGGAGACGGGCACCGGCAAGGAGCTCATCGCCGGCGCGATCCACCACAACTCGCTCCGGGCGAACCGCAACTTCGTGAAGGTGAACTGCGCGGCCCTGCAGGAGAACCTGCTCGAGTCGGAGCTGTTCGGCCACGAGAAGGGCGCGTTCACGGGTGCGGACAAGCAGCGCATCGGCCGGTTCGAGCAGAGCGACGGCGGGAGCCTGTTCCTGGACGAGATCGGGGACATGAGCCCCAGCACGCAGGCGAAGATCCTGCGTGTGCTGCAGGAGCACGAGTTCGAGCGGCTGGGCGGCACCCGCACGCTGCGCGTGGACGTGCGCCTGGTGACGGCGACCAACCGGGATCTGCCGGCGATGGTGGCGGCCGGCCAGTTCCGCGAGGACCTGTACTACCGGCTGAACGTCGTCTCGATCGAGATGCCGCCGCTGCGCGAGCGGAAGGAAGACGTGCAGGCGCTGGCGATGTTCTTCGTCAAGCGCTTCAGCGGCGAGCTGAAGAAGAAGATCGACGGGCTCGACAACGACGCGCTGAAGCTCCTGATGCGCTACAACTGGCCCGGGAACATCCGCGAGCTCGAGAACGCCGTGGAGCGCGCGATTCTCCTGACGGACAGCGCCCACATCTCGGCCGACGACCTGCGGCTCGGCGAGGTGCCGACGTCGCAGGCGGCGCGCGACGCGCAGTCGCCCGTGAAGATCCCGCCGACGGGCATCCCGCTGGAGGACATCGAGCGGGCGGCGCTCATCGAGGCGCTGAAGATGTCGAACTGGGTCCAGAAGGACGCGGCGGAGCTGCTGGCCATCAGCCCGCGCGTGATGAACTACAAGATCAAGACGCTGAGGATCGAGTTCCCCCGCGGCCGCCGGATGGGGTCCACGGAGCTCGACCCGGTCGCGAGTTAGCCCTCTCCCCCGCACTCCGGCGGCGCCTCCCTCCTGGGGCGCCGCCGTTTTTTTCTCCGGCCTCAGCGGCCGCGCCGCAGCCGCCAGGCGCGTGCGAGCAGCGACACGGACAGCATCGCGCTCACGACCGCCACCGGCCACGCGATGATCCCCGGCCAGGCCAGCACGCTCACGGCGAGCATCATGGTCAGCAGGGCGAAGAACAGCAGCGCGCCGGTCTCGTACGGTCCGAGCGCGCGATAGCCGCGCACCGCGGACCCGACCATCGAGCCGGCCATGGCGACATCTCTGAGCACGCGGTTCGCGCTTCCGCCGACGGCGCGCGACAGCCGCGTGCGCCCGCGCTTCCGCCGGCGCGCCCGGCCCGACAGGTCGTTCCGCAGCCGCACTTGATGCCGCTCGGTGAGCCCGACCTCGGTGGCGTTCTGCAGGTCGGCCTCGAAGATCGCCTCCATCCGCGCGCCCACCCCGGCATCGTCGGCGATCACGTCGAGCTCCCAGTTGCCGACCCAGCTCGAGAGGTTCAGGTTCGTCGAGCCAACCCGCACGACCCGCCCGTCCGCCACGGCCGTCTTCGCGTGCATCATCGGGCCGTTCCACTCGAAGATCCGCACGCCGGCCTCGAGCAGCCGCCGGTAGAGAACCCGCGAGGCGTTGCCGACCCACTGCACGTCGCTGTTGCTCGGCAGCAGCATCCGCACGTCGACCCCGTGCGTGGCAGCCGACGCCAGCGCCTCGACGAACGTGCTGGTTCCCATGAAATAGGCATCGGTCAGCCAGACGCGCTGCTGCGCCACGCCGATCATCGACAGCTCCAGCCGGTACAGCGGGCTCCGCTCGGGCACGGTCGCGATGATCGCGAGCCGAACCCTTCCCGCCGGCCGAATCTCGGCGGCCGCCGGCACCATGCCATCGGGAACGGGCGGTCCCCACTCGGCCCACGAGGCCGCAAACGCCTTCTCGGCGTCGGCCACCCCGGGCCCCTCGAGGCGCACTCCCGTGTCGCGCCACGGGGCCCGGTTCCTGTCCGGGTCGCCGACCCAGTCGTCGCCGATGCAGAGTCCCGAGACGAACGCGACGCGCCCGTCCACGCTCAGCAGCTTGCGATGATCGCGGCTGAGGAGACCGGCAATCGCGTCGAGCCGGGGACGGTTCGCGACCCGGACCTCGCCGCCGGCGGCGTGGAGCGGCTGCCAGAAGTGGAACGACGAGGGCCGCAGGGCGCCGAACCAGTCGTAGAGGACGCGCACGGCCACGCCGGCGCGTACCCGCTCGACGAGCGCGTCGCGGAAGGTGCGGCCGATCGTGTCGTTGTGGACGATGTAGATCTCGAGATGGATGGTGCGGCGCGCCGAACGGATGGCCGCCAGCCAGGCCGGGTAGTTCTCCTCGGCATCGATGAGGAGGGCCAGGTCGTTGCCCGCGACGAGGGTCCCGTCGGTGCTGCGCTCCAGGAGGGCGTCGAGGACGGGCGTGTTCGCGGGCACGGGCTGAGGTCTGGCGCGAGGACTCGTCAGGAGCGGCCGATCTTGGCCCGGGGATGCGCCTGACGGTAGACCTCGATCAGATGCGCGGCGTTGATGTGGGTGTACCGCTGCGTCGTGGTGAGGCGGGCGTGTCCCAGCATCTCCTGGATGCCGCGCAGGTCGGCGCCGCGCTCGAGCAGGTGCGTCGCGAACGAGTGTCGCAGCGCGTGGGGCGAGATGCCGAAGCGGGCGCTGCACATCGCCACGTACTTCCGCACCAGGCGGTGCACGCTGCGGCCGCCGAGCCGCTGGCCGCGGTAGTTCACGAACAGCGGGTGCGCGGCCCGACCCGTTCGCCCCTCGACGCGCTGAGGACGACCGGAGGATCGGAAGCCGCGTACTCCGGGTACGGCGGCCACGGCCCCGCGCACCAGGAGCTCCCGGTCGGCCAGATACGCCCTGATCGCATCGGCGGCGCTCTGGTTCAACGGGACGAGCCGCTCCTTGCGGCCTTTGCCCAGCACCCGTACGACTCTGCGATTGAGGTTGAGATCGTCCAGGTCGAGGCCGACGAGCTCCGAGAGCCGGAGGCCCGAGGCGTAGAACAGCTCCAGCATCGCCTGGTCGCGCCGGCCGAGCGGCGTCGCGCGATCCGGCGTCTCGAGCAGCCGGCGCATCTCGTCCTCCGAGAGGTGCGCCGGAATCTTCTGCTCGCGGCGCGGCGCAGCAGCCAGCGCGGACGGATCCTGGTCCACCAGCCCCTCCCGCCGCAGCCACCGGGCGAAGGTGCGGACGGCCGCCAGCTTGCGCGCGGCGCTGGCCCGCGAGACGCCGTGATCGAACAGCACGCCCAGATACAGGCGCACGTGGTCGGCGGTGAAGTCGGCCGGCGTCAGCGACGACCTGGGCCGCGCGCCGGCCGATGAGACGGCCACCGAGAACTGGTCGAGGTCGCTCTCGTAGGCGCGCAGGGTGTGAGGGGACGCGTTGCGGTTGTTCCGCAGGTGATCGATGAACTCGGCGATCGCCTGGCCGAGAGAGCCCTCCGGCGGCCCGTAGGTGCGCTCGCCGCCGCCCGTCCGCCGAGTCATCTCAGCCTCCCGCCCCGATCGCCAGCGACTGCGCCCCACGCACGTGAGCCGTCCCGTGCACCGCGATCCACGCGTCGAGGTCCGCCAGTGCCCGGTCGGCGAGGGCGGCCCTCCGCTCGGCACCCTTCAGTGGCCGCCCGACCGGCGGCCCGTCGAGGGGCGCCATGATCCCGAACGTGATGTTCGACGGCTGGTAGTGCTTCGCCTCCGCATGCGACACGTAGTGCGCGAGCGCTCCAATCGCAGTGGTGCGCGGAGCCGCTTGGACCGCGCCGCCAGCGGCGAGCGCCGAGGCGTTCCGACCGGCGATCAGGCCCGAGGCCGCCGACTCGACGTAGCCTTCCACCCCGCTCACCTGCCCGGCGAAGAACAGATCGCTCCTCGTGCGCGCCTGCCACGTGTCACGCAGCACGGTGGGGCCATTGATGTAGGTGTTGCGGTGCACCATGCCGAGCCGGACGAACTCGGCCCCCTCGAGGCCGGGGATCAGCCGCAGCACCCGCGCCTGGTCGCCCCATTTCAGCTGCGTCTGGAACCCCACGAGGCTCCAGTGGTCGCCAGCCAGCGTGTCCTGCCGGAGCTGCACCACGGCATACGGCCGGCGGCCCGTGCGCGGATCGGTGAGCCCGACCGGTTTCATCGGCCCGAAGCGCAGCGTGTCGCGCCCGCGGCTGGCCATCACCTCGATGGGCAGGCAGCCCTCGAAGAAGGTCGCCCTGTCGAAGTCGTGGACCGTGGCCGACTCGGCGGCGACGACCGCGTCGTAGAAGCGGTCGTACTCCTCCTTCGTCATCGGACAGTTCAGGTAGTCGCCCTGCCCATCGTCCACGCCGCAGGCCGGTTGGCTGAACTGACGTCCGCCAGGGCTGCGGTCGTCGAAGGAAGCCTTCTCTGATGGCGGAAGTTCGGCATCCGCGTGGCCGGACTGAAGTCCGGCCCTACGTACATCGCGGTCCCACCGGCTCTGGCGGAAGACCTTCGATTGGTCGATGGAGTCGGCCAGCACGATCGGGCTGATGGCGTCGTAGAAGGAAAGGTGCTCGGCGCCCACGAACCGGACGATGTCGGCCGAGAGCGCGTCGGAGGTGAGCGGCCCGGTGGCGATGATCCAGGGCGAGCCGTCGGGCTCGGGCACGCGCGTCACCTCCTCGCGCACGATCGTGATCAGCGGGTGCGACGCGACCGTCGCGGTGACGATGCGCGAGAATCGCTCGCGATCGACGGCCAGCGCCGCGCCGGCGGGGACGCGGGCGGCATCGGCCGCGCGCATGATCATCGACCCGAGCCGGCGCATCTCCTCCTTGAGGAGGCCGACTGCGTTGTCGAGCTTGTCGCCGCGGAAGGAGTTGCTGCAGACGAGCTCGGCCAGGCCGTCGGTCCGGTGCACCAGCGTTGGCCGCAGCGGCCGCATCTCGTGCAGGACCACCGGCACACCGCGGGCCGCCGCCTGCCACGCGGCCTCGGAGCCCGCCAGCCCGCCGCCGACGATGTGCACCGGTCGAGGCATGCGCCAATCGTCAATCGTCAATCAGCAATCGTCAATGTCTTCCGTCGGCGTGTTGCGGTGCCGCCGCGACGCACCGGGCGCGACTTCTTCGGCGCCCCGGCTCGGGCGGCGAGCAGCTCCACGGCCTGCTCCATCGTCAGGGCGGCCGGGTCGGTGCCCTTCGCCAGGGAGGCGTTCGTGGCGCCGTCGGTCACGTACGGGCCGTACCGCCCGTCGAGGACCTTCACGGCCGCACCGCTCTGGGGATGCGCCCCGAGCTCGCGGAGGATCGCCTTCGGCGCACCCTGCCGCCGTCGAGACTTCTTCGGCGCCGCCAGCAGTGCGAGCGCCTCGTCCAGGGTCACCGTGAAGAGCTGCGCGTCGCTCTCGAGGGAGCGGAACTCGTTCCCGTGCTTCACGTACGGCCCGAAGCGGCCCTGGCTGGCCAGCACCGGCTCGCCATCCCCGGGATGGCGGCCCAGCTCACGCGGCAGCGACAACAGCTGCAGCGCCTCCTCGAGCGTGACCGTGTCCTCGCGCATCCCGCTCAGGAGCGACGCCCGCCTGGGCTTGGGCGCCTTGCGATTGTCGGAGCTCCCGCCCAGCTGCACGTAGGGGCCGTACCGGCCGTTCATCACGTAGACCGGCACGCCCGACGGGTCGGTCCCGAGCTCGCGCGGGCCCTGGGCCTTGGCGCTCAGGAGCTGCACGGCCTTCTCCACGGTCAGGTCCGCCGGCGCCAGGTCCTCGGGCAGCGACGCGGTGTTGCCCTCGCCACCCTCGCCGCGCTGCAGGAACGGCCCGTACCGTCCGATGCGCACGCGGATTGGACGGCCGCCGGGTTCGGCGCCGAGGTCGATCAGCGGGTAGTCGATCTCGCTCTGCTTGCTCTGGATGAGCGCGTCGAGCCCCTGGTGCTTCTCGTCGCCGCGGTAGAACGACCGGACGAAGTCCAGCCAGTCGCGCTCGCCGTTGCTGATCGCGTCGAGCACTTCCTCCATCTCCGCCGTGAACCCCGGATCGACGTAGTCGCTGAAGTGCCGGCGCAGCAGCTCGGTCACCGCAAAGGCGGTGAACGACGGCACGAGCGCCTTGCCCTGCCTGAACACGTAGCCCCGGTTCTGGATGGTTGCGATGATCGACGCGTAGGTGGAGGGGCGCCCGATGCCGTCCGACTCGAGCTCCTTGATCAGCGCCGCTTCCGTGTACCGCGGCGGAGGCAGCGTCTCGTGCCGCTTCGGCTCGATCCCCACGAACGCGAGGCCTTCCTTCCCGGCGGGCATGACGCCGGACGCGTAGACGCGGTCGCCCACGCGGCACGTCGGCAGGATCGTCTCCTGGTCCTCGAGCTCCGCCTGGGGGTCGTCGCTGCCCTCGACATAGGCACGCCGGAAGCCGGCGAACTCGATGGCCTTGCCCGAGGCCGTCAGCACCGCCGGCCCCTCGTCGCTGGTCGCCGTGATCTCGACGGTCGTCTTCACGACGCGCGCATCCACCATCTGCGACGCCATGGTCCGCTTCCAGACGAGCTCGTAGAGCCGGAGCTCGTCGGGCTCGAGCACGCCGGCGAGCCGTTGCGGCGTCTGCCGGAAGTCGGTCGGGCGGATCGCCTCGTGTGCCTCCTGCGCGTTCTTGACCTTCGTCTGATAGCGGCGCGGGTTGTCGTAGTACTCGGCCCCGAACATGTCGCGAATCACACGCGCCGACTCCTGCAGCGCCTTGTCGCTCAGCGTCGTCGAGTCGGTGCGGTGATAGGTGATGAGGCCCTCGATCTCGCCGTTGCCGACCTCCATGCCCTGGAAGAGTCGCTGGGCGATCTGCATCGTCCGTCCCGTCGAGAACCCGAGCTTGCGGCTCGCCTCCTGCGTGAGCGTGGACGTGGTGAACGGCGGGGCGGGGCGCTCGATGCCGGGCCGCGCCTCGACCGATGTGACGCTCCAGGGCAGGTTGCGCTCGACGGCCGAGGCCAGCCGCGCGGCCGCGTCCTGATCCAGGTGACGGACGCCGCGCGATTTGAGCGCACCGTTCGAGGGGTCGAAATCCTTGCCGGTCGCGACGCGAGCCTCGCCGACGCGCACCAGCGTGGCCGGGAACTCGCGGCCCTCACCCGTGAGGCGCGCCTCCAGGTCCCAGTAGACCGCCGCCCGGAACGCGCGCCGGGCCTCCTCGCGCTCCACGATCAGCCGTACCGCGACGCTCTGCACACGGCCGGCGCTCAGGCCGGTCTGCACTTTCTTCCAGAGCACCGGCGACAGGGAGTAGCCGTAGAGCCGATCCACGATGCGGCGGCTCTCCTGCGCCCGAACCAGGCTCTGGTTGATCTGGCGGGCGTTCGCGATTGCGTCCCTGACCGCCTCTTCGGTGATCTCGTGGAACTCGATGCGCTTGATCGGGACCCGCGGCTTCAGGACCTCGGTGAGGTGCCAGCTGATGGATTCCCCTTCGCGGTCCGGGTCGGTCGCCAGCAGGAGCTCCGAGGCGTCTTTGAGCGCGGCCTTGAGCTTCTGGACGTTCTGCTTCTTGTCGGCCGGGATGACGTAGTGCGGGGTGAAGTCCCCGTCCACGTCCACCCCCATCCGGGCCCAGGGCTTGTCCTTGATCGGGGCCGGGATTTCCTTGGCGGACTCGGGCAGGTCGCGAACGTGTCCCACGCTGGCCATGACGGAGTAGCGGTTCCCCAGGAACCGCTCGAGAGTCCGCGCTTTGGCCGGCGACTCGACAATGACAAGTGGTTTTGCCATAAGTACTTACGAGGGCGGCCCCGGACGCCTTCCCGGCCTCCGCCCAGGGGCTACGTTATCACTTCCCCGGAAAACGCACGAACCGGCCCCCTGGCCGACGGGCCACGCAGCCGGCCATTTCGAGCTCCGAGAGCCGAACCAGGAGGCGGCCGGAAGGCAGGCCGGTGCGCACCGTCAGCGCATCGAGGTCCTGCGCGTCCTCCACGTCCAGTGCCGCGAGAACGGGGTCCTCGTCTGGTGCCTCGGGCGCGGCGGATGCGGGCAGGGGGTGTGGGCCCATCCCCAGCGCGAAGAGCACGTCCTCGGCGTTCTCCACGAGTGCGGCGCCGTCGCGGAGGAGCGCGTGGCCGCCGCGGTTGCGGCCCGAGAGGACGCCGCCGGGCACCACCATCACCTCCCGCCCCTGCTCGATGGCGCAGGAGGCGGTGATGAGCGACCCGCTCTTCTCGCCGGCCTCCACGACGACGACCCCCCGGCTCAAGCCCGAGATGATGCGGTTCCTGAGCGGGAAGTGATGCGGCATCGGGGGCGTGCCCGGTGGCAGCTCCGAGATGACGGCACCGGAGTCGGCAACTTCCTCGGCGAGCGACCGGTGCTCGCGCGGGTAGATGACGTCGGCGCCCGAGCCGAGCACCGCCACCGTCGTGCCGCCCCCGGCCAGCGCGCCCCGGTGTGCCTCGCCGTCGCAGCCGCGCGCGAGCCCGCTGATCACGAGGATGCCGCGGCCGGCGAGGCCGATGGCCAGGCGCCGCGAGATTTCGCCCGCGGCGGGAGAGGCAGCCCTGGACCCCACGATGGCGACGGCCAGGCCGGTCGCCGGCAGGGTCCCGCGCACCCAGAGCACCAGCGGCGGGTCGGGAATGGCGTCGAGTGCGAGCGGGTACGCCGGGTCCCCGAGGCCCACGGCGTGGAGTCCTGCTCGAGCGGCCTCGGCGAGAACGCTGGCGGCCTCCTCCAGGAGACGGCTCGCGCCGGCAGGCGCGTCGGACGCCAGCAGGTCCAGCGCGGACTCCAGACGACCGTCCAGTTGGTCTGTGAGGCGCGCGGCGTCGGCCAGACGTCGGCGGGAATGCGAGAGGCGAGAGAGGGCGACGAGAGCGGCGAGGTCCATGCCGAGCTCCAGCCGGCCGGCCGGCCTCGCCATGCAGGCGAGCACACCGACCCGGCGCCGACAGCGGCGGGCCCGACCTCCTCCGACGACGATTGTAAGGACTTACGTGTCCCGTTCACAACCGGAAGGGGACAATTGAGCCACGCTCGCCGAGGCGGGAGGCGATTTTGGCCCATCGATCGTCTTAGGTTCGTGGTATACGGCTTGCTGGGATCCCGGCAGGGATCGTGTCCTTGCGGCCGACTTTCGCCGTCGCTATAGTTGAGAGCATCCCGTTTATGCAGTGTCGACCCATTCTCGGTGCGGTCCTGTTGGTCGTGTCGGCGGCGGCGCCGGCACTGGCGGACGCTCGCGAAAACGCGAAGCAGCACGTCGAGTTCGGGATCACCGTGGCGCAGAAGGGCTTGTGGCGCGAGGCGATCTACCGCTGGGAACAGGCCGTCACGATCGACCCCAGCTATCCCGCGGCGTACAACGATCTGGCGGTGGCGTACGAGCACGAGGGCAACTTCGACAAGGCGCGCAAGTCCTACGAGAAGGCGCTCGAGCTCGATCCCAACAACCAGCTCATTCGCCAGAACTACGAGCTGTTCAAGGAAATCAATGACCGCACGAACCGCCGCGGCAGCAGCTAGCCTCGCGCTGGCGCTCGTCGTCACCGCGTGCTCGAACTTCTACGAGGTGCCGATCGAGACGCCGATCCAGCCGAAGATGGACGTCTCGCCGTTTCAGCGTGTCCTGATCGCGGGATTCCTGGCCGGCGGGTCGGAAGACGTGGACGCCAATCTCGAAACCGTGCGCCTGCTGCGAAGCCAGCTGCGCTCGAAGTCGCAGCTGCGCGTGATCGATGCCGACGTCCTGCCGCTGATGGAGCTGGCCAACGAGCAGCGCACCGACAAGCCGGCGGCCGCCCCCGGCACCGATGGGACGACCGGCACCGACGGCGGCAGCAACGGGACAGCGGCCCGGGGTGCAGCCCAGCAGGCGCCCGCCGCACCCGCGGCGGCCGGTCCGCCGCACATTCGCGACGAGAAGGACCTGGCGCCGCTCGAAGGCATCTTCGCAAACGTGGACTACTGGAAGAAGATCGGCGAGGAATACCAGAACCCCTTGATCGTGACCGGATCGGTGCTGTTCACCGCGCACGCGCGATCCGGGTTCGTGCAGCGCGAGCAGGAAGTCATCGACCCGTACGGCCGCCGGCGGGTGGTGCCGGTCCGCACCTACATGGAGCGCAAGGGCTTCGTCCTGCAGCCCAAGTTCGTCTTCATCGACGGGCGCACGGGGACGACGCTCTACTCCGAGAGCTTCAAGGAAGAAGTGCTCTACAGCCCCCAGCAGTCCACGCCGGCGCTGTCGTCGTATTTCGAGCTGATGGACCGGCTGGTCCCGAGCTTCCTGAGCACGCTCAGCACCCAGAAGATCAAGGGGTCCCGCATCCTCCTGAAGTAGGCCCGGCGCCGGGCCGGAGCGCCTGAAACGCGCCCCTTTACAGGCACAGCTACGGGCTGGTACAATCAGTGTTTTGTCCCGGGAGACGTGTCGTTCCTGGTGCAGGAATCCAAGGAGTCCGTCGTGTACGCGATTATCCAGAGCGGTGGTCGGCAGGTCCGGGTCTCGCCGGGTGAACTGGTGGATGTGGACCACTTCGCCGCGAGCGCGGGCGACGAGGTCTCGCTGTCCACGGTCCTGTTCGTGGCGCAGGACGGCGGCGACGTGGTGGCCGGCACGCCGTTCGTGAGCGGCGCCAAGGTCGTAGCCGTGGTCGAGGGCGAGAGCCGCGGGCCGAAGATCCGGGTGTTCAAGAAGAAGCGCCGGAAGGGCATGCGCCGGACGCGGGGGCACCGCAGCGTGTACACGCGGCTGCGCGTGAAGGAGATTCTGGTCTAGCCATGGCACACAAAAAGGGACAGGGCAGCTCACGCAACGGCCGCGACAGCAACTCACAGCGGCTGGGGGTCAAGAAGTTCGACGGCAACGTCGTGACCGGCGGGTCGATTCTGGTCCGGCAGCGCGGGCGGAAGTTCCGGCCCGGGCTGAACGTCGGGCTGGGGAAGGACGACACGCTCTTCGCGAAGGTGGGCGGACGGGTGAGCTTCGAGGACCACGGCTCGCGCGGTCGCTACATCAGCGTGCACCCCGTCGAGTAAGCGCCGGACCGCCAGAGCCGGCAGATGAGCGGCGTCGCCCGGCCGGGTGCGCCGCTTTTTTGATCTGCGCGACGGAGCATCCCGGAAATCCGTCCCGATCCAATTTACGTCTTACGAAAAATCCATCCCGATCGAATTTCCGACGCTGATGTTTGTCGACGAAGTCGAGATCACGGTTGCGGCGGGCGCTGGCGGCCGGGGGTGCATGAGCTTCCGGCGCGAGAAGTTCGTGCCGCGCGGTGGACCCGACGGCGGGGATGGCGGCCACGGCGGGTCGGTCTTCGTGGAAGCCACCGGCCACCTGAACACGCTCGTCAAGTACCGATACCACCCGGAGCACTCGGCCGCGCGCGGCGGGCATGGACAGGGGTCGAACCGGACCGGCGCCGCAGGCCGCGATCTCGTCCTCCAGGTGCCCATCGGCACGCTCGTCTACGCGCAGCCGATCGACGCCGACGAGGCGGACGCCGGGGCTGGCGGCACGCCGGCGGCCGCTCAGCCCGACACCGAACCGGCCGCCGACTGGGAACAGGTCGCCGACCTCGCCCGCGACGGCGACCGCGCGCTCGTGGCGCGTGGGGGCAAGGGCGGCCTGGGCAACGCGCACTTCGCCACCTCGACCAACCGCGCGCCCCGGAAGAGCCAGCCCGGTCTGCCGGGCGAGGTCTGCCGCCTCCGCTTCCACCTGAAGCTGCTCGCGGACGTCGGTCTCGTGGGCTACCCGAACGCCGGCAAGTCCACCCTCATCTCACGCATCTCGGCGGCGCGGCCGAAGATCGCCAACTATCCCTTCACGACGCTCACGCCCAATCTCGGCGTCGTGCGGCTCAGCGAGGACCGCAGCTTCGTCGTGGCGGACGTGCCGGGCTTGATCGAGGGTGCGCACGAGGGCCACGGCCTCGGCGATCGCTTCCTGAAGCACCTCGAGCGCACGCAGGTGCTCGTGCATCTGGTGGACGTCTCGGGACTGTCGGGCCGCGAGCCGGTGGCGGACCTCGACGTGCTCCGTCGCGAGCTGTCGTTGTTCGATCCCCACCTGGCCTCGAAGCCGCAGCTCGTCGCCGCGACCAAGATGGACGCGGTGACCGACGAAGCGCAGGTGGCGCCGCTCGAGGAGCGCGCGCACGAGCTGGGGCTGCCGTTCTTCCGGATCTCAGCCGTCGCGGGCACGGGGCTCGACGCGCTGCTGGAGGCGGCCTGGGCGATCCTGGCCGAAGCCCGGCGCGCCGAGAGCGTCGATGGCCCGCCGGGAGCGGACCCTGCTATGCTGGCTTCGAGCGAATGACGAGGCCCGGCCGCATTGGCGTCCTCGGGGGCACGTTCGACCCGTTTCATCTCGGCCATCTCGCGGTGGCCCGCACGGCCCGGGCAGCCCTCGCGCTCGACGACGTGCACGTCATCCCCGCCGCGGTCCCGCCGCACCGGCATCCCCCGCTGGTCTCCTCGCATCACCGCTTCGCGATGGTGGCCCTCGGCATTGCCGGCGAGCCCCACCTCCTCGTGAACGACATCGAGGTGGCGGACGACGAACCGTCGTACACCACGCGGACGCTCGAGCGACTGCACGCGCTCGGGTTCGAGCCCGGGCAGTTGTTCTTCATCATCGGCGCCGATGCGTTTGCAGAAATTGCCACATGGCGCGCGTACCCGCGCGTGCTGGACGGCGCGCACTTCGTCGTGGTCAGCCGTGACGGCCGGCCAGCCCGTTCGCTGCCCTCGCTGCTGCCCGACCTCGCGCCGCGGATGCGGCCGGCGGCGGCGGCGGGCGCTTCGCCGGTGGCCGTCCCGGCGGACCCGTCGATTTTCCTCGTGGACGCGGCCACTCCGGCCGTGTCGTCCACGACGATCCGGCGGCGCGCGGCCGCCGGCGACGCACTCGACGGGCTGGTGCCGCCGCTGGTGGCGGCGCACATCGCGCGGCACGGCCTGTACCGATCGGACTTCAGCACTTCCCCGGCCGCCGGGACCATGAGGGCGGCGAGCGAGTTGCATGAGCAAGAGTCCATCTAAGCGGACGACCACCGCGTCGAAGGGACCGGCGCTGCCGGCCGACGTCCTCGAGGCCGCCAAGGCCGCCAGCGCGAAGAAGGCCGAGCAACTGGTCGTGCTCGACCTGAGAAAGGCCCAGGGCTTCACCGACTTTTTCGTCATCGCGACCGGCGCCAACGCGCGTCAGATTCGCGCCATCGCGGAAGAGGTCGAAGAGGCGCTGGGCAGGCGGGGCGTGAAGCCGTCGCACACGGAAGGGTACGAGCGCACGGAGTGGGTCCTGTTGGACTACTTCGACTTCGTCGTCCACGTGTTCAGCGCGGAGACCCGCGCCTTCTACGGACTCGAGCGACTGTGGGGCAGCGCCACCACGATCGACGCACAGGACCTGTTGGGACGCCCGGCCGCCGCACGCCGCGCGTGACGGCGCTGGTCGCCCGCAGCGCGCCGATGCGGGCGCTGGTGGCGGCGCTGGACCGCTACGCGCGCGCCGAGGCGAACCTCCTGATCACGGGCGAGACCGGATCCGGCAAGGACCTGGTCGCCCGGACCCTGCACGACCTCAGCCCCAGAGCCACCGCGCCGTTCGTCGTTGTCGACTGCCCCGGGTTGCCGGCGTCGCTCTTCGAGTCGGAGCTCTTCGGTCACGAGCGCGGCGCCTTCACGGACGCCACGGTCGCCAGGCCCGGCCGGTTCGAGCAGGCCGCCAACGGCACCGTGTACCTCGATCGCGTGGACGAGCTGTCGCTCGACGCGCAGGCCAAGCTGCTGCGGCTGGTCGAGCGCAAGCAGGTCGAGCGCCTGGGCTCGAGCGTGTCGGTGCCGGTCCGTGCCCGGGTCGTCGCCTCGGCGACGAGCGACATGGAGCACGCCGTCCGCGAAGGCCGGTTCCGGATGGACCTCTACCACCGTCTTCGGGTGCTGCCCCTGCACGTGCCACCATTGCGGGAGCGGGGGCACGACTTCGCGCCGCTGGCCCGGCGGCTGCTGGCCGATCTGGCCGCGCCGCGACGCGCTCCCGCCCTCCGCGCCGACGCCCTCGAGGTGCTCGCGGCCTACGACTGGCCGGGCAACGTGCGCGAGCTGCGCCACGTGCTGGAGCGCGCGCTGCTCGGGCTGGAGGGCGAGGCCATCACGGCGGCCGACCTGCCGCCGGATCTGCTCTCGCCGGAACGGGTCGCCGACGGGAGCACGACCGCCAGACCGACGCTCGAGGAGCTCGAGCGGCGCTACATCGCGTTCGTCCTCCGCGAAACGCGCGGCAACCAGACCCGCGCCGCCTCGGTGCTCGGCATCAGCCGCAAGGCCCTGTGGGAGAAGCGCAAGCGGTATCTCATTGATCATTGACGATTGACGATTGACGATTGAAAGGCGGGCGATGAACGTTGCACGTGTGGCGCGCACGATGGCCGATGGCGTGCTGGCAGCCATGCTGTCACCGGCGTGCGCCTGTTGTGACGAGGTGCTCGCGTCGCCGACGTCCTCGCCCGTGTGCCCGATGTGCTGGCGGCGGCTGGAGCGGTTCACTCCGCCGCTGTGCCCGGACTGCGGCGAGCCGCTCGCAACGGTGGGGCTCCATGTGCGCTGCCCGCTGAACGGGTCGGGCATCGCGCGGGCCCGCGCCCTTGGCGCCTACGAGGGCGTGCTGCGCGATCTCGTCCACGCGATCAAGTACGGCCAGCGCCGATCGCTCACCGCCGTGCTCGCCCGTCCCCTGGCGGCCGGCGCAGCCGACCTGCTGGACGCCGCGGATGCGCTCGTCCCGGTGCCGCTGCATCCCTGGCGCTGCTGGACCCGCGGCTTCAACCAGGCGCACGACCTGGCACAGGCGCTGGCGGCGGATCGGCCGGTCCTGCATGCGCTGCGACGCACGCGGGCGACACGCCCGCAGTCGGCGCTGGACGCCTCCGCGCGGCGCGCCAACGTCAGCCACGCGTTCGGCCTGGCCGCCGTGACGAGGCGCGGCCGGCGCCGGCTGTCCCGCCGGATTTCCGGGTGCGTGCTGGTGCTCGTGGACGATGTCGCGACCACCGGGGCGACGCTCGAGGCGTGCGCCCGCGTGCTGCTGGAGGCGGGAGCCCGGGAGGTCCGCGCGGTCACGCTGGCGCGGACGCTGAGGGCGCCAACTTCCCCGTGACTCCCGCCCCGTTCGCAGGGTCGAAGTGACGTTCGGCCGAACCGAAGCCCGACCCTACGAACGACTCGCCTCGACCACGCCCAGGATCTGCTCCGCGACGACGTCCTTCGGGCGCTCGCCGTCCACGAGACTCCATCCCGGCTGCGCGGCCTGGCGCCGGTAGCTCTCGCGCACGCGCGCCAGCAGCGCCATGTCGCGCTCGTAGCGGTCCCGCCCGGTCTGCTTCCTGACAGCGGCGGTCTCCGGCGCGATGTCGAGGACGAACGTGAGGTCCGGCTGCGGCAGGTGACGCTGCGCATCGGCGAGCCACGCCGCGTCCAGTCCCTGCGATTCACCGTAGGCAATCGACGACGCCTGGTAGCGGTCGCAGATCACGACCGCGCCGGCGGCGAGCCAGTCCGCGATGCGCGGCTTCCACTCGTAGCGGTTGGCGACGTAGAGCAGCTGCATGACGTCCGGCGGAAACTCGCGGCGTCCGGCGAGGGCCTCGCCGATCTCGTGGCCAATGGGCGTTCCGTAGTCGGGAAACGACAGTGCCTCCACGCGCCGGCCGCGTTCGCGCAGCCGGTCGCCGAGCATCCGCGCCTGCGTCTCCTTGCCGCTCTGATCGAGTCCTTCGAACGCAATCAGCACGTCAGACCTCGAGCGCGAGCTGGTCGTCGATCGTCTGACGCCGCCGGATGGTCCGCCACGTCCCGTCGTCCACCAGCGCCTCGGGCGGGAGCGGGTGCCGGTTGTAGCCCGACGCCATGACCGATCCGTACGCGCCCGCGTCCAGGATGGCCAGCAGGTCGCCGACCTCGAGCGGCGGGAGCTGCCGGTCGCGGCCGAAGATATCGCTGCTCTCGCAGATCGGACCGACCACTTCGTAGGGCATCGGCTCACCCGGGCGCGGGTGGACGGGCACGATGCGATGGAACGCGCCGTAGAGCGCCGGCCGCAGCAGCTCCGCCATGCCGGCGTCGAGCACCGCGAATCGCGGGCCGTCCCGGTACCGCTTCAGGTCCACCACTCGCGCCAGCAGGAGGCCGGCCGGGCCGACCAGCGCGCGGCCGGGCTCGACGACCAGCGTCAGGCCGGAGCCGGCGAGGACCGGCAGCACCGCCGCCGCGTAATCCTCGAAGCCCGGTACGCCGCTGCCGGTGTACGAGATGCCGAGGCCGCCGCCGAGATCGACGTGCTCGAGCGGGATGCCGTCCGCCCGCAGCTGGCCGGCCAGCGCGACGACGCGCTCGGCCGCGCCGCGCAGCGGCTCGATCGCGGTGATCTGTGAGCCCACGTGCACGTGCAGGCCCACCGGCTCGAGCCCGGGCTGGCGCGCGTGCTCGCGGTAGATCTGCCGGGCGTCCTCGATCGGCATGCCGAACTTGTTCGTGCGCAGGCCGGTCGAGATGTGCGGGTGGCTCTGCGCGTCGATGTCGGGGTTGACGCGCAGGGCGACGCGGGCAACGGTGTCCTGGGCGCGGGCTCTGGCGGCAATCCGATCCAGCTCGCCGGGCGACTCGGCGTTGATGGCCTTCAGCCCGAGCGTCACGGCCCGGTCGAGCTCGTCGCCGCTCTTGCCGACGCCGGTGAAGACGATCTGGTCGGGAATGAAGCCCGCCCGGAGCGCGACCTCGATCTCGCCGCCCGAGTTGGCGTCCGCATTGGCGCCCTCCCCGCGCAGGAGGCGCACGAGGGCGAGCGTCGAATTCGCCTTCAGCGCGTAGTGGATTGCGTGCGGATGCGGCGCGAGGGCCGCCTCCAGGCGCCGCCAGGCGGCACGGATGGCCGCCGCGTCGTAGACGTACGCGGGGGTGCCCAGGTCGGCGGCAATGGCGGCGAGCAGGGTCGGATCGACGGGGGACGGCGCGGCGGCGGACGCGGACATCGGCCCCGGATCTTAGCGTGAAATCGGGCGTTAGACGGTTTGACAGCCAAAAAATCGCTTTGCTATGATGCCTCGCGCCCGCCTTTGCCGACCTGGCGCACGCCGGCACATGCCCCCTGAGCCCCAATCCGCAACGGTCACCGTTGACGAGCTGATCGAGCGCTGCCTGCGCGGCGATCAGCAGGCGTGGGAGCAGATCGTCCGGCTGCACTGGCGCAAGGTATTCAATGTCGCGTACAAGTTCGTCGGCAAGCACGACGAGGCCGAGGACCTGACGCAGGATATCTTCCTGAAGATCTTCAAGTCCCTCGATACGTTCGACCGTCGCGCGAACTTCCAGACGTGGCTCATCAGCGTGAGCCGGAACCTCTGCATCGATCACTACCGCAGCGTGCGCAAGGAGCGCGAGACGATCGACCGGGACGTCGATCCGGGGAATCTCACGCCGGTGTCCCACGAGATCAGCCCCTACGCCGCGCTCGAGCAGCGGGATCGCGTGTCGCTGCTGCGCGAGGCGATGGCCGAGCTGCCCGAGACGCTGCGCACGGCGGTCCTGCTCCGGGACATCCGCGAGCTGACCTATCAGGAGATCGCCGACACGCTGGGACTGCCGGAAGGCACGGTGAAGTCCCGCATCAATCGCGGCCGCACGGAACTCGCGCGGCAGATCAAGCGCCTGAAGACCCACTACGACCAGCTGGCCGCATCCCGCGGCACGCCTGGCGGACCGGGCGGCGGCGGACACCACAGCGGAGTGAGCGGATGAACCTGACCACGGAATTTGCGAAGGGCCTGGCGATCGTGCGCGTGGGCGAGACGCGGCTGATGTACCCGATGCTGGCCGAGTTCTCGTCCACCGTGTCGTCCCTCATCGCCAAGGGCGAGAAGAAGCTGCTCATCGACCTGACGCCGGTCACCTACGTCGACAGCGCCACGATCGGCTGCTTCATGGATCTCTACCGTCAGGCGGTCGCCGCGGGCGCCGCCCTCAAGCTGGCCGGCGTGCAGAAGCGCGTCGACACGATGCTGACGATGACGGGCGCGCAGAACTTCCTCGAGCTGCACCCGGACGAGGACAGCGCCATCCGGAGCTTCGGGGGCTAACGCCATGCACACCATCAGGACGTCCACCGGCAGCGAGATCGTGCTCGACGGCGACCTGCTCGCCGTCATGGAGGCGCTCTACCACGAGGTCACCGCGCGCAAGGCGCTCGAGCGGTCGTTCGAGGACATGAAGAGCGAGATCGATCACCTCATCACGCAAATGACCGACGAGGAACGCCGCGCGTATTTGGCCGAGAGCCTGTTCCTGAACACCGTCCGGTACGAGAACGACAAGCTCGAGGCCTACATGCGGAAGATCGAGCAGCGGTAGCGTCCAGCTCCACACGATGTCCCTGAACTACCTCGCCACCCGGTTCACCTGCTCCTGGCCCTGGACCACCATGGTCCTTCTCTCCGACGGCCGGCTCTCGTGCGGCTGCGCCGACCCGTACGCGCGCCGCGTGCTCGGCGACGCGCGCCGCTCGAGCCTGCATGAGGTGTGGACGGGCGAGGTCGCCTCCGGCCTGCGCGGCGATCTCGTCAGCGGCGGATCGCGATTCTGCGGCGACTGCCCCCTGAAGCTTCCGCTCACGAAGGGCGAGACGCCGCCGGCGCGCGATCCCGCGGCGGCCGGCGCCCTGCCGACACGGCTCTACGTGGAGTGCACCGCGGCCTGCAATCTGTCGTGCTACCAGGCGTGCTGCGCCCCGGAAACGGGCATCACCCGGACCCGCCAGGCGGGCATGCTCGACGTCGAGCTCTTCCGCCGCGTGATCGACGAGGCGGGCCCGACCCTGGGGCGCGTGGACTTCTTCAACTACGGCGAAGCGTTCCTGCACAAGCACGCCGTGGAGATGTGCGAGTACATCAAGACGCGGTTTCCGCACATCTATCTCTACACGAGCACCAACGGCCTGGCCCTCACGCCCGACCAGGCCACACGCCTGGTGCACTCCGGCATCGACGAGGTGACCTTCTCGATCGACGGCGCCTCTCAGGACACCTACGTCCGCTATCGGCAGCGCGGGAACTTCGCCCGCGCCATCGCCACGCTCGGCACCATGGCCGACGAGAAGGCGCGGAGCGGCCGCGACGTGCCGTTCCTGAACTGGCGCTACATCCTCTTCCGGTGGAACGACGGCGACGAGGAAATGCTGAAGGCTCGGACCATCGCCGCCGACCTCGGCATCGATCGCCTCTGCTGGGAGCTGACCGACCATCCGGAAGACGCCTACTCCCGCCGGTTCGTGCCGGGATCCCCCGACCTGGCCGCCATCGCGCGCGAGATCTGGGACGACAGCAACCTCGGCAACGCCATTCCGGGCGCAATGCCGCACGCGGCCATCGACGTGAGGACGCCCGTGCCCGGACTGCCGCTCGCCGCCCGCACCGGTGACACGCTGCGGGTCAGGACACGCGTCCGCAACCGCTCCGCGCGCCGGTTCCCTGCGCAGGCCAGCTACGGGCGGCGCCTCGTCCGTCTCGGCGCGCAACTGCTCGCCGACGACGGCTCGCTCCTGAACCGGGACCACGCCCGTGCCTGGCTGCCCCGTCACCTGCCCGGCGGCGAGGCCGACGAGGTGGCCATCGACGTGCCCGTGCCGTCCGCGCCCGGGCGCTACCGGTTGAAGTTCGACCTGGTCAGCGAGGGTATCGACTGGTTCGAGGCGTGCGGGTCAGAGACGACAACGACCCGGCTCCTCGCGCGGTGATACCGCGGCTCTCGACGGACGCACACGTCCGGACCGCGAACCGCGAACCGAGAACCGAGAACCCAAAAAAATGGGGGCGCGTGTGCGCGCGCCCCCAAGCTCTCAGGGTGAGGAGGGATTGGATTCAGCGAAGCGCCGGTACCGGGACGCTCCCGACCGGGGCAATCGCCTCGGCCGGCGCCTCGACGATCTGCCAGGCATCCGTCTGCCGGATCAGCTGGGAGGCAGCGGCAGTGTGCAGGGCGTGGCCGCCGCGATGCACGACCGCGTGCGCGACGATCGGGTGTCCGACCAGCGCCAGATCGCCAATCAGGTCGAGGATCTTGTGGCGGACGAACTCGTCCTCGAAGCGGAGCGAGCTGTTCAGCACGCCCGTGTCGCCAATCACGATGGCGTTGTCGAGCGATCCGCCCAGCGCCAGCCCGTTCTGCCGGAGCATCTCCACTTCCTTCAGGAAGGTGAAGGTCCGCGCGGGCGCGATCTCCTCGGCGAAGCTCAGCTCGCTCAGGATGATGGTCCGCGCCTGGTGCCGCAACAGCGGGTGATCGAAGCTGATCGTGTAGGTGACCTTGAACTGATTCGACGGGTAGAGCGTCAGGCTCTTGTCGCCGCAGGTGACCGTCACCGGCTGCGTGACCTTCAGGTACTTCCGAGGCTCGGAGAGCACGCGAACGCCGGCTTCCTGTACCAGGTAGATGAACGGCGCCGAACTGCCGTCCATGATCGGCACTTCGGGTGTGTTCAGCTCCACCAGGGCGTTGTCGATGCGCACGCTTGCGAGTGCGGCCAGGAGGTGCTCGACCGTCTCGACCCGCGCGTCCCCTCTGCGCAACTGCGTCGCGTAGGCCACCGCGCCCACGTGCTCGACCGTCGCCGGGATCTCCACGCCGCCCAGGTCGGTGCGACGGAAGCGAATGCCGGCGTTGGCGGCCGCGGGCTTGAGCGAGAGCGTGACCTTCTTGCCGGAATGCAGACCGATGCCGGCGCAGGAAATCGTGCGTTTGAGGGTGCGCTGTGCGTCCATGAGCCTCCCTGGCCACCCAGGAGTGAGCATCAGGGGAGTAGCAAACGGAATGCCGCCTGTATCAAGCTCGGCAAAAAGACGCTAAGTAACTGAAACTGATGTCTTTGGATTGTATAGTGTCATCCTGAGAGTGTGCGCAGTTTTCTGAACGCGTGGTAACAAGGCCACACAAGTGAGCCGCCATGGCGTGTCAAATTTACCACAGGGGTCAGGCCCTGTTAAGAGACTTAACAGGGCCTGACCCCCGTTTTTGACTAGACGGCGCGCCTGGCCGTCTTCGTACCCAGCCCGAGGGCCTCGGCGAGGAAGCGTCCGGTGTGGGAGCCCGAAATCCGGGCGACCTGTTCGGGTGTCCCTTCCGCGATGACCCGGCCGCCTTCTGCCCCGCCCTCGGGGCCGAGGTCGATCACGTGATCGGCGGTCCGGATGACATCCAGGTTGTGCTCGATCACGAGCACGGTGTTGCCCTGATCGGCCAGCTTCCCCAGGACGTCCAGCAACTTCCTCACGTCCTCGAAATGCAGCCCCGTCGTCGGCTCGTCGAGGATGTACAGCGTGCGGCCGGTGCCCCGCTTCGACAGTTCCCGCGCCAGCTTGACCCGCTGCGCCTCGCCCCCCGACAGCGTGGTCGCCGACTGGCCGAGCTCGATGTAGCCGAGGCCGACTTCCTGCAGCGTACGGAGCTTGTGGGCGATGGGCGGCACGTTCTCGAGCAGCGGCAGGGCCTGGTCGACGGTCAGGTCCAGCACGTCGGCAATCGACTTGCCGCGGTAGCGGATCTCGAGCGTCTCCCGGTTGTAACGCTGGCCCTTGCACTCCTCGCACGTCACGTACACGTTGGGCAGAAAGTGCATTTCGATCGCGATCACGCCGTCGCCCTGGCAGGCCTCGCACCGCCCGCCCTTGACGTTGAACGAGAAGCGGCCGGGCCGGAAGCCGCGCTGGCGCGCCTCGGGCAGCATCGCGAAGAGCTCGCGGATGAAGGTGAACAGGCCCGTGTAGGTGGCCGGATTGCTGCGCGGGGTGCGGCCGATCGGCGACTGGTCGATCTCGATCACCTTGTCGATGAGGTCCACGCCGTCGATCCGGTCGTGCGCGCCGGGGTCGTCGGACGCGCGGTACAGCTTCCGCGCCAGCGCCTTGTAGAGAATCTCGTTGACGAGGGTGGACTTCCCCGAGCCGCTGACGCCGGTGACCGCTGTCAGCGTGCCGAGCGGAATCGCGACGTCCACGTGCTTCAGGTTGTTGGCGTGCGCGTTGCGGATCGTAATCTCGCCGCGAAGCGCCGGCCGGCGGGACGCGGGCGTCTCGATGCGACGCTCGCCGCGCAGGTACGCGCCCGTGAGCGATTCGAGCGCGCCGGGAGCCGGCGGCGCGTCGGCAGGCCGTGGACCCGTGCCGAGCAGCTCCGGCGGCAGTCCCTGGAAGATCACGCGGCCGCCGTGCTCGCCGGCGCCCGGGCCGAGGTCCACGACGTAGTCCGCCTTCCGGATCGTCTCCTCGTCGTGCTCGACGACGACCACGGTGTTGCCGAGATCGCGCAGGCGGGCCAGCGTGGCGAGCAGGGCGCGGTTGTCACGCTGGTGCAGCCCGATCGACGGCTCGTCCAGCACGTAGAGGACGCCCGTCAGGTTCGAGCCGATCTGGGTGGCGAGTCGGATGCGCTGCCCTTCCCCACCCGACAGCGTTGCCGCGCTGCGTCCGATCGTCAGGTAACCGACGCCCACGTCCGAGAGGAACCGGAGCCGATCCTGGATCTCCTTCAGGATCCGCCCGGCGATGATCGACTCCCGGTCGGTGAGCTTCAGCGAGCCGAACGCCTCGCGGGCCTCGGCAATCGGCAGGTCCACGTACTCGGCGACGCGGCGGCCCTTCACGCGCACGGCGCGGCTCTCGGGCTTCAAGCGCTCGCCGTTGCACTCGGCGCAGACGCGCAGCGCCCGGTACTGCTCGAGCTCCTCCTGCACCGTCCACGAGGCCTCGGCGTACCGGCGCCGCAGGTTCGGAATGACGCCCTCGAAGTCGAGGCCGAACGGATCGGGGGCGTGGGAGCCGCGCTTCGATCGAGGGGTGGTCGCCCTGGCGCGGCGTGCGCCGGCCTCGCCGGGCGGCCCGAAGAGCACCAGATCCCGCTGCTTCTTCGGCAGCTTCGCGAACGGCGTCTCGAGGTCGATGTGATGGGCGTCGCCCAGCCGCGTGAGCGCCTCGCGCACCAGCTTGCGGTCGCCCTTCACCCAGGGGGCGATGGCCCCGTCCAGCAGCGACCGCGACGCGTCGGGGACGACGCGCGCCGGGTCCACGTCCCAGGTGGCGCCGAGGCCCTGACAGGCCGGGCAGGCGCCGTGCGGCGAGTTGAACGAGAATGCCCGTGGCGACAGCTCGGGCACGCTGATGCCGCAGGTGACGCACGCCATGCGCCGCGAGAAGAGGCGATCGCCCTCGTCCAGGCTGTTGATGACGACGACGTCCGAGGCGAGCTGCAGCGCCGTCTCGATCGACTCGGTCAGCCGGCGCTCGATGCCCGATCGGACGATCAGGCGATCGACGACCCCTTCGATCGTGTGGTTCTTGCGGCGATCGAGCTTGATGTCGTCCTCGAGCGACCGGAACTGGCCGTCGATCCGCGCTTTGCTGAACCCGCGCGCGCGCAGCGCCTCGAGCTCCTTCTTGAACTCGCCCTTCCGGCCCCGGACGATCGGCGCGAGGATGTTGATCCGCTCGTCCTGGGGATAGGTCATCACGAGGTCGATGATCCGCTCCAGCGACTGGCTGGCGATCTCGCGGCCGCAGTTCGGGCAGTGCGGCACGCCGAGGTTCGCGAACAGCAGGCGAAGGTAGTCGTAGATCTCGGTGACCGTGCCGACCGTGGACCTCGGGTTGCTGGCCGTGGTCTTCTGCTCGATGGAAATGGCCGGCGAGAGGCCCTCGATGAGGTCCACGTCAGGCTTTTCCATCTGCTCGAGGAACTGCCGGGCGTAGGCCGACAGCGACTCGACGTAGCGGCGCTGGCCCTCGGCGTAGATGGTGTCGAAGGCGAGCGACGACTTGCCCGACCCCGACAGGCCCGTGATGACCACGAGCTTTTCGCGGGGCAGGTCGACGTCGATGTTCCGCAGATTGTGTACGCGGGCGCCGCGCACCCTGATCCAGTCGTGCGCCATGGTCGAAGCATCAGCGCCCTGCGGCGGCCGGCCGCAGAGGCTCAAACATCGAATTGTACCAGATTCGGCGCCCTCGGGATCCTGGAGGGATTACCGTGCGTCGGGGCGGATCCGGGAGTGCCAGTAGCCGTACGCGAAGTACAGGGCCAGCCCGATGACCAGCCACCAGCCGAACCGCTCCCATGCCACGCGCGGCAGCCCCTTCATCACGAACACGCAGAGCGCGGCCCCGAGCGGCGCGACCACGTAGACGAGCGGCACCCGGAACGGCCGCGGCCGGTCCGGGTCGGTGTGGCGGAGCACCACGACGCCGAGGCAGACGAGCACGAAGGCGAACAGGGTGCCGATGTTCGTCAGGTCGTACGTCTCGTTGGCGTCCCCGATCGCCGACCACAGGGCCACGACCACGCCGGTCAGCAGCGTCGTGACGTAGGGAATCCGCGTCTTCGCGTCGATGCGCGCGGCCCACTGCGGGAGCAGGCCGTCCCGCGCCATGGAAAAGAAGATCCGCGGCTGGCCGTACTGGAAGACGAGGAGCACGGCGGCCATCGAGAAGACCGCGCCGAGCGCCACGATCTTGGCGATGCCCTGGAGGCCGGTGGCGGTCAGCGCGTACGCCAGGGGATCGGCCGCCTTGCCGAGGTCCTGGTACGGCACCATCCCGGTCAGCACGAAGCCGATGACGATGTAGATCAGGGTGCAGACGGCGAGCCCGCCGAGGATGCCGATGGGCAGGTTGCGCTGCGGGTTCTTCGTCTCCTCGGCGGCCGTCGAGATCGCGTCGAAGCCGATGTAGGCGAAGAACACGATCGCGGCGCCCTGGTGGATGCCGGTGAACCCGTTCGGCGCGAACGGAGTGTAGTTGGCCGGGTTGATGTGCGTGGCGCCGACCACGATGAACAGCCCGAGCACCACGAGCTTGACCGCCACCATGATGTTGTTCGCGCGGGAGCTCTCGCGCGCGCCGCGCAGCAGCAGCCAGGTGATGAACGCGACGATGCCGAAGGCGGGCAGGTTCAGCAGCACGGGCATGCCGGCGACGCGGGGCGCGCCCTGGAGCAGCCCGTGGACGGCCGCGTCCTGGCTGAGGAGCGCGGTCCGATAGCCGGTGGTCAGCCATGCGGGGAACGTGACCCAGCCGGCGAGCAGCGACTTGAAGTAGTCGCCCCACGAGATCGCGACGGCGACGTTGCCGACGGCGTATTCGAGGATCAGGTCCCAGCCGATGATCCAGGCGACCAGCTCGCCCAACGTGGCGTACGAGTAGGCGTAGGCGCTGCCGGCCTGCGGAATCATCGAAGCCAGCTCGGCGTAGCACAGGCCTGCCAGGGCACAACACGCGCCGAGCAGGATGAACGACAGCACGAGCGCCGGCCCGGCGCCCAGCCGGATGACCTCGCCGTTCGGCCCGACCTGGCCGGCCGCGGCGGACCCGATGGCGCCGAAGATGCCCGCGCCGATGACGGCGCCGATCGCGAGCATGACCAGATCGCCGGCGCCAAGCACGCGCTTCAGGGAGTGCGCCGTGTCGGCTTCGTCCACCAGCAGCGCCGCAATTGGTTTGCGGCGGAAGAGCTGCGACATAGTGCCGGATTCTACCCCAGGCCCCGCGCCCCGGCCCGGCCCGGTGCCCCGGCCCACTCCGCCTCCGCTCGTGCCCGATCGTGTAACCCGGGGTGCAGCGATTACTCGGCGGGGCGTCCCGCCGACGCCCCGCACTGGAAGACCGCGTCAGATCGGGATGACGGGTTGGCAGGATTTCCGCAAGGTTTCAGCCACCTTCCTCTTGGTGCTGAGCGCTGGAGCCCTGCCCCGTCCGGGCATGGGTGTTGCTCAACATCGCACGGATCCGGCGCGTTCTCGCCGGCTCTGCTCACGACAGGAGTCCGCGTGCTGCTCGCCAACGCCCTTGGTCTCGCGACCGATCTGGCCATCGATCTCGGGACCGCCAACACCTGCGTCTTCGCGCCCGGCCGCGGCATCGTGCTGAACGAGCCCTCCGTGGTGGCCTTCAACCGGGCGCAGGGCAAGGTCGAAGCGGTCGGGCAGCGGGCTCGCGACATGGTCGGACGCACGCCGCGCGACCTGATTGCCGTGCGGCCCCTGCGCGACGGCGTCATCGCCGACTTCGAGGCCGCCGAGCGCATGCTCTCCGAGTTCATCCGGCGGGCGCACCGGCACAGCAGCTGGATTCGCCCGCGAGTGGTCGTGGGGGTCCCCGCCGAGATCACCCAGGTCGAGCGCCGCGCCGTGCGGGACAGCACGCTGCGCGCGCGCGCCAGCGAGGTCTACCTGGTGGACGAACCGGTGGCGGCCGCCATCGGGGCGGGGCTGCCGATCACCGAGCCCATCGGCAACATGATCGTGGACATCGGCGGCGGCACGACCGACATCGCCGTGATCTCGCTCGCCGGGATGGTATACCGCAAGTCGGTGCGCGTGGGCGGCGACAAGATGGACGAGGCCATCCTCGAGTACATGAAGCGGCGTCACAACCTGCTGATCGGCGAGCGGACGGCGGAGCTGATCAAGATGGAAATCGGATCGGCCATGCCGCTGGAGTCGCCACGGGCGCTCGAGGTGCGCGGGCGGCACATCGTGACCGGCCTGCCGACCAGGGTGCCCGTCACCGACGAGGACATCCGCTCTGCGCTGGAACCCACCGTGGATGCCATCATCCGGGGCGTGCGCGACGCGCTCGAACGGGTGCCGCCCGAGCTGGCCGCCGACATCTACGACCACGGCGTGGTGATCACCGGCGGAGGGGCGCTCCTCCGGAACCTCGACGCGCGCCTGCGCGCCGAGACCGAGCTCCCGGTCCAGATCGCCGAGGACCCGCTCACCTCCGTCGTCAGGGGTGCCGGCCGCCTGCTGTCGAACATCGGCCTGCTGAAGAAGCTCTCGGCTGCCTGACCTCAGGGGCGGGCCAGCCGCCACGCGCAGTCGTTCGAGGTGAGGACGACGTGCGAGGAGTCGTCGAAGGCGACGCCGACCAGTCCCTCGCCCGAGATAATCAGCTCGGGCTCCCGGCCCTCCACCGCGCGGTAGAGCCCCGACGCCCCCGCCAGCGCCTCGACGACGTGCAGCACGCCGTCGGGGTCGAAGGCGAGCCCCTGCGGTCGGCCGAAGCCAGCCCAGGCCACCTCCACCGTCCCGTCCAGCCGGACCCGGTACACCGAGTCGCGCGACGTGAGCGTGGGCGCCGTCACATACAGGCACCGATCGGGCCCCATGGCCAGGTGGAACGCCGCGACCGACGGCGCGAGCGTGGCCAGCATCGTGGCCTGGCCGTTCGGCAGGACCCTGAAGATGGTGCCGGACCGGTCGCCGACGAACATCGTGCCGTCGTCACTGAACGCCAGCCCGCACGCCACTCCGACATCCGACACTGCCGGCTCGAACTGACCTTCCTCGTCCACGCGGTAGACCACGCCCTCGAATCGGCTCGACACGTAGAGATGGCCGTCGGGTCCGAACGCCACCGCCGTGGCGTTGACGAGGCCGCTGACGAACGGCTCGCGCGTGCCATCAGAACTGACGCGGAAGATCGAGACCGGCACCTGCTCGCCGCGTGATCCGCTGTAGGTGAAATAGAAGCGCCCGGCGGCATCGACGGCCGGGTTGTCCACCTGGTGCAGCCCGCGTGCCATCACCGTTCCCACCTCGAGGAAGGGGGCGTCGCCCGCGACGCCGGGCACGCGGACCGGCAGCACGCCGCCCTCGCATCCGGCCGGCACGGTGAAGGTGATGCGGCTCGGCGCGAACGAGCGCGCCCTGACGGCCTGGCCACCGAGCGTGAGCTCGCCTGGGCCGCCGGGCTCGAAGCCGCGGCCGTGGATGGTGACACGCCCGCGCTCGCAGGCGGCCAGCGGGGCGATCCGATCGATGACGCCGGCCATCCGCCGAGCGTAACACGGGCGTCCTACGTGGCTTCGATTATTGACCCCCGGCGGCTGCGCAGGTGAACGGCCGCGCGTCTCACGGGCCGCTGACCGGGCCGGCAGCTGCGGCTCGTGCCGGGCCTCGAGATCTCTTAGCTGTCGTCCAGCTCGACGTTCCAGTACAGATAGTCTCGCCAGCTCTCCGGCGCCTGCCGGACACCGATGGTGAAGCGCACCGAGGGCGCCGAGTGCGGCCGCCGCGGCGGCGCAATGAGGTGCATGCCCGCCTCTGCCGGCGTCTGCCCGCCCTTGCGGCGGTTGCACGTCACGCAGCAGGTGACGATGTTTTCCCAGTCCTTGCGGCCGCCCTGGGCGACCGGGATGACGTGATCGAAGGTGAGCTCGCTCGTGGGGAAGCCGTGGCCGCAGTACTGGCATTTGTGCCGGTCGCGCGCGTAGATGTTCGCGCGCGAGAAGGGCACATAATCGATCCGGCGTTTGATGCGGACGAACCTGAGCAGACGGATAACCGAGGGCAGCTTGAAGCTGACCGACACCGCATGGATTTCACGGTCGTAGACGGCAATGATCTCCACCTTGCCCTGGCAGAGCAGGGTGAGAGCCTTGCGCCAGTTGACGACCTTGAGCGGCTCGTAGGTCGCGTTGAGCAGAAGCGTCTGCTCCATGCTCTTGTATATTGTGTGACCGCCCGTGAACTGTCAAGATGATGACGCCTAAAACGGCCGGATTCAGGCCGGTTTTGCCGCACGTTCTCCCCCGGGGTCAAGACTCCCGGCATTGGGCCCGATAAGGCGGGACATGCACTTCCGCGCAGCCGTGGGCATCACGCTCGGCGCCCTGCTGACGTCGGCCTGCGCCTCCACCGGCGTCAGCCCGAAGCCCTTCCCGATGCCCGATCGGCCCGAGGCCGAGGCGCCCGCGGCGCCCCCACCGGCGACTGCACCGGCGCCCGCTCCGGGCCCGGCTCCGGCGGCCTCCGCCGGCGACGGGTTCACGATTGCCGGCACGGCGATGCGCCTGCAGGGCACCCCTTATCGCTCCGGCGGCACCGACCCGCGCGGGTTCGACTGCAGTGGCCTCGTCCAGTACGTCTACGGGCTCTACGGGATCACGCTGCCGCGCCTCGTCCACGAGCAGTACCGGGCTGGCGAGAAGGTGCGGATTGACGATCTGCTGCCGGGGGATCTCGTCTTCTTCGTGACCGAGGGACGCCACGTCTCGCACGTCGGCATCGCGATCGGCGGCGATCGGTTCGTGCACGCCCCGAACTCCCGCGGAGTCGTCAGGGTGGACAGCCTGGCGTCGGGCTACTGGGGCGAGCACGTGGCCGGCGCCCGCCGGGTGGAGGCCGGCCCGGGCTAGCCGGGGCTAGGCCGCTTCGGAGTGCCGCAGCAGCCTCGAGGCGCGCGAGCTGAACTGGCGCACGACGAGGTCGTCGCCCGTGTAGCTGGTCGGCAGCCGCCGCGCCGCGATGGGCTCGATCCGCACGCCGGGAGCAATGACGGGCTGGTCCCCGAGCACCTCGACGTAGCGCTGCGGGAACGACGGGTAGGTGCGGAACGTGGTGCCGGTGACCTGCCCGTAGCGGCGTTCGAGGCCGCTGAAGTCGCAGGTGAGGAACTCGAGCAGGGCACGATCGGGACGGCTCGCGAGGTACTGCTTCGTCATCCGGATGACGTCCGCGAAGAACTGCGGGCTGTGCGTGCGCGTGGTCGGCTGGCCATCGGCGCCGGTGAGCCGGCGGATGCCCCCGTGCGCGGGGTCCACGTGATAGAGCTCGTGCACGATCGTGTCGAGCTTGGCGACCCAGGGCTCCGCGCCCGGATACGACTCCTGCTTCTGGGCGCGCGCGATCGTCTGGTCGCAGAAGCGCGGCAGGCAGAACGAGATGAGATAGTCGATCGTGGACGACCCGAGGGCCACCGACGGCGACTTGGTCACGAACCACTCGGAGCGCCGGGTCATCTCCCCCGTCCGGCGGTCGCGCCAGAAGTAGTAGCTCGGCTCGCTCGACGGGAGGGTCATCGCGTGACACGTCGCGTAGGCGCCTTCCGCGTCGGCGCGGCCGAACCGCGCAAACACCAGCAGGCGCGACATGTCGATGTAGCCGAGATCCGGCACGCGGCGCACGATGTCTTCCATGAGCCGCGTGAGATGATCCGTGTAGTTGATCATCCGAGACAGCGCCGTGCGATCACCCCCCGATGAGTGCGCCCGGGGAAATTCACGTTCGTGCGTCCTTATATCGGCCGTCATATCTTGTGTCAAGGTATCGCGCTCCCGTCGTTGATGCGTTGATCGGGAACAAGTTTCGCGCCGGGTCCTGTCCGGTGCCGGCTCTGCCGGACTATCGGTCGAATCATTGCGGATCCTGCGGGGGCGTCACCGGCGCCGGCAATGGCTGAGCGTCGGGTCCCCGGTCAGGCGCTGTCGGTCCGCCGGCAGGCGGCTCCAGCTGAGGTAGATGCGGCACGATCGGCTGGGGTAGCGGCACCGGCGCCTCCTCCTCGTGGAACGCGGGCGGCGGCGGCTCGGGCTCGTTCGGCGCTTCCGCCGGTGGGGTGACGAGGCCCATTCGGCGAAGGATGATCTGCTGCCGCCGCCGCAGGCGCGCCGTCGGGTGCGCCGGGCTGTGCACGCGCGGGTTGATGATCGCGCCGGCCAGCAGCGCCGCTTCCTCCGGCGTCAACGCGCGGGCGGGCTTGCCGAAGTAGGCGCGCGAGGCCGCCTCGGCACCGTAGATGCCGTCGCCCCACTCGATCACGTTCAGGTACAGCTCCAGGATCCGGCGCTTGGTCAGCGCCGCCTCGAGGCGCCGCGCGATGAGCAGCTCCCGCAGCTTGCGGAGCGGGTTCCTCGAGGGCGACAGGTACAGGTTCTTCGCGAGCTGCTGAGTGATCGTGCTGCCGCCCCGCAGCAGGCGGCCCTTCGCCAGGTCCGATTCGATGGATTCCTTCAACTGGTCCACGTCCACGCCGTCGTGCTGCCAGAACGCGTCGTCTTCGGCCACGAGCACCGCCTTGCGCAGGCTCGGGGCGATCGCCTCGTAGCGGACCCACCGCTGCAGCCGGCGCGGCCGCCGGCCCGCCGCCTTTGCCTCGGCGAGCCGCAGCTCGATGAACGCGGTGGACTCCGGGTTCTTCCTGGCGAGCGGGCGGACGTCCGGGAGGGTGAGGAAGCTGTAGCTGAGAAGCGCGAAGCAGGCGGCCGCCAGGCCGGCGGCAATCTTCGCGGCGCGACGCCGCATCCGCCCATTATACGAGCCCGAACCGCCTACGGCCCGCGGCCCTCTTCCTCCACCACCTTCACCACGTCGGCCGGCACCGGCTGATCGTTCACCGCGTGCCCGTTCATGATGGCCAGCGTCGCCGCGCGGGCGACGTGCCCGTGCGCGGCCGCGATCGATTCCCACGAGTCGCCGGGCCGCGCCGTGTACGTCGCGAGGACGTTCGGGCGGACGTCCGACGCTTCACGGGCCGTCAGCTCGCGGAACGAGCGGAGCGCCTCCTGGAACTGCCCGTCGACCCCCGCGAACGCGTCCGGCTTCGCGATGCCCGCCAGCAGGAAGACCCGGCGTCCGACCGCCACGTGCATCGCCCGCGTCGTCACCTTCCCGAGCTTCGAGGCGGACCCGTCGTAGACGCCGAGGACCGCCTGCAGCCCGTTCACCTCGGTGTCCGCGCGGCTGCGCGCGCGCCATCCCGCCTTCGACATCTGGCGCTCGGCCGCGGCGCCGAGCGTGCTGCCCGAGGTGCGATCGAGCATCTGCAGGACCATGTACTCATCCGCCGACGGGTTCTTCGCGACGACCTGGTCCTCGCCGTTGGTGATCGGCCAGTCGACCGGGAACGCCACCGAGATGCGCATCGACGGATGCAGGAACAGATTGTCGCGGACGATGCCCTCCTCCGGGTTCTCGCCGACGACAATCCCGTCGACGCGCCGGAGGTAGTCGTCGCGGTTCCCGACCCAGTCCTGGCGTGTGCCCGACTCGGTCTTCACCGCGGCTGCGACGCGCTCGACCCGCGCCTCGGGGTTCGGGTGCGTCGAGAGCCAGTTCGGGATGCCCCGCCGGTCCTTGACCTGGTCCAGGCGCGAGAGGGTCGTCAGCATGTGGGCGACGCCGTCGGGATTCCAGCCGTTGGCGGCGGCGTACTTCACGCCGAGGCCGTCGGCCTCGATCTCGTCCTCGCGCCCGTACTTGAGGAACAGCACGCTCAGCCCGGAGCCGGCCAGGCCCGAGAACGGCTGCGTGGACGGCACGAAGATGCCGAGGGTGATGAGCCCGAGCTCGCCCGCCGCCGACTTCGTGTACTGCCGCACCGAGTGCCGAGCGGTCACGTGGCCGATCTCGTGCCCGAGCACGCCGGCCAGCTCCGACTCGTCGTTCAGGTACGGCAGGATGCCGCGCGTGATGTAGACGAAGCCGCCGGGCAGCGCGAACGCGTTGACGGCGGGCACGTCCACGACCGTGAACTGCCAGGGCAGGTTCGGGCGCTCCGACGAGCGCGCCAGGCGCAGGCCGATGTCCGCCACGTAGCGCTGGAGGCGCTCGTCGCCATAGCGCGGCATCGCGCGCTCCACCTCGGTGGCGGCCTCCCGGCCCATCTCGATCTCCTGGGCCTCGGTCATCATCGTGATCTCCTTCCTGCCGGTCACCGGGTTGGTGGCGCAGGCGGAGATGACGCTGCCGAGGAGGAAGGCCGTGCCGGCCGCGGCAAGGCGGGACGGGGTCACACGGTAGGGGAAGTGCAACGGGTGTACCAGCGGCGCAGTCGCCGGCCGGCCGGCGATCAGCGGGAAACCGCCACCGGGGCGGCTGCAATTGCCGCCGCCGTGGCTGCACCCGGGGGCACGACGTGACCCGATCGGGTGACGGCGGCCTCGAGCGCGGACACCAGGCTCAGCACGTGCCCGGGAGTGGCGCCCGCCCCCATGAGCCCGATGCGCCAGATCCGGCCGGCCAGGGGGCCCATGCCGCTCCCGATCTCCACGTTCAGATCCTCGAGGAGGGTGCGGCGCACGGCCGCCTCGTCCATACCGCCGGGCACGCGGACCGCGTTGAGCGTGAAGAGCCGCTCGGCGGCGGGCGGCAGCAGGTCCATTCCCATCGCTCCGAGCGCCGCGACGAGCATCACGTGGACCTGCTGGTGCCGTGCCCAGCGCGCCTCGAGTCCCTCGTCTTCCACCGCCGCGAGCGCCTCGTCGAGCGCGTAGACGAGCGAGGCCGACATCGTGTGGTGGTACTTGCGGCTGATCCAGTAGCTCTCGAGCAGCTCGAGGTCGAGATAGAAGCTGCGGCACCCCACCCGGCGGGCGAGCGCGGCCTTCGTGAAAATCACCGGCGAGAGCCCCGACGGCGCGCCAAGGCACTTCTGCGCGCCGCTGTAGCACGCGTCCACGCCCCAGTCGGCCATGTCGAACGGCTGGCCGCCGAGCGAGGTCACCGCGTCCACGAGCGTGACGACGCCCCGATCACGCGCAAGCGCCGCGACCTCGGCAACCGGGTTGCGCACGCCCGTCGAGGTCTCGGCGTGCACCATCGCCAGGACGTCGACCCGTCCGGCGCCGAGGGCCGCCTGGACCTTCGCCGGATCGACCGCGCGCCCCCACTCCGCGTCCACTCTCGTGACACGGCCGCCGTACCTGGTACACATGTCGACGAGCCGCTCGCCGAAGTAGCCGGTCACCACCACGAGCACGTGGGTCTCGGGCCCGACGAGATTCGCGACCGACGTCTCCATGGCCGCGGTGCCCGTGCCCGAGACGGCAAGCGCGAGGCTGCCCTCGGGCGCCCGGGCGACGCGGCCGAGCCGCACGCGCAGGTCGTCCATGATCCGGAGGAAGTCGGGGTCGAGATGGCCCAGCACGGGCGCGGCGAGCGCGCGCATCACGCGCGGCGTCACCAGGCTCGGCCCGGGGCCGAACAGCAGACGTTCGGTGGAAGGCAGCAGCGTCATACGGGTTGCAGCAGAGAAGCGACCTGGTCGCGAATGAGAGCCACGCCGTCGGGCGGGACCGGGAGCAGGGGCGGGCGCGGCGGACCGCCGACGAGGCCGGCCGCGTCGACCGCGACCTTCAGGCCCGGCACCGAGTAGGTCGGGCCCACCGATCGCGACAGCGGCAGCAGCCGTGCCTGAAATACGCGCGCCTCCGCGTGCCGCCCGCGCGCGACGTGCTCCAGCACGCCCGCGCAGACCTCCGGCGCCACGGCGGCCGGACCCACCACGGCCCCGGTGGCGCCGACGGTGAGCGACGCGTAGAGCGCGGCCGTGGACCCGGCGAGCACGCCGAAGCCCGGCCGCGAGTCGGCCGCGAGCGCCGCGATCACGGAAACGTCGCCGCCGGAGTCCTTCACGCCGATCACGTTCGGGTGCGCCGACAGCCGCGCGGCCACCTCGGGCGCCATGTTGATGCCCGTGAAGACGGTAACGTTGTAGAGGATGATCGGGACGGGCGACTGGTCCGCGACGGCGCGATAGAAGCTCGCCAGCGCCTCGCCGGTCATCCGGCTCTTGTAGAACGACGGCGTCCGCACCATCACCGCGTCCACGCCCCGCGCCGCCGCGCGCGCCGTGGCGGCCACGGTGGCCTTCAGCGACTCGCGCCCGGTGCCGGCGATGAGCCACTTCCCCGCCGGCCATGCCGCGCGCGCCGCCTCGATCAGCTGGTCCGCCTCGTCATCGTCCAGCAGCGGCGCCTCGCCGTTGCTGCCGAGGACGACCACGCCCGACAGCGGCGTGCCGGCATAGTGGCGGAGGTTGGCGCGGAAGCCGTCGAGGTCCACGGCGTCGCCGCGGAACGGCGTGGTGACCGGCGCGAATATGCCGGCCAGCGGGCGATCGAGGGGCATCCTTCGGACTGTAGCGGGCGGATCTGGCGGGTGTCAATCCAGGGAATCAGGCGTCGACCCGGCAGCAGGACCCCATGTGCTGCCGTATTGATATGGTATAACCATCTGTATGAAGAAGACGCTGCACATCGACGAGGACCTGTTGCGCCAAGCCAGGTCGGCTTCGGGGGCCGAGACGGACACGGCCACGGTCCGCCTTGGTCTCGAGGCGCTGGTTCGCCGGGCCGCATACGAACGTCTTCGCGCACTTCGGGGCTCGGAGCGGGGAGCCCGCGAGACCCCGCGGCGCCGTGAACGGGTCTCCTCGGGCCGGCACTCGGCCGCATGAGCGTCCTGGTGGATACCTCCGTCTGGATCCGGTTCCTGTCGAATCGCACGCCCCACGCGGCGAAGCTGGACGGACTGCTGAGACGAGACGACGTGACGGGACACGACTTCGTGTACGGAGAGCTTCTCATCGGGGGCAGAGGCGGCCGCACGAAGCTGCTGGCCGACTATCCCCGACTGGACCAGGCTCCGGTCATCGCTCACGGCGAAGTCGTCGCCTTCGTGCGCGACCGAAAGCTGCGCGCGCGTGGCATCGGCTGGATCGACGCGCACCTGCTGGCGTCCGCGCTGGTCGGTCATCTGAGTCTGTGGACGGCCGACGCGCCGCTGGCAGCGCTGGCGAAGGAGCTCGGGATCGCGTACGAGTGAGGTCGGTCGGGTCACGCTTCGCGTCGGCGATTCTCGCTCATGGGCGCTCCGGTAGCGCCTGAGGAGAGTGCAGCAACCACCGGCTCCTCCCCGATCAGCAGGTTCACCAGCAGCGTGACGCCGAAGATCGCGACGGCCGGCGCGAGGATCCACGGAAACGCCGCGATCGCGCTGACGTCGGCCGCTTCCTGCAGCGCCGTGCCCCAGCTCGGCACGGTGTCGGGCAGCCCCAGACCGACGAAGGACAGCGTGGCCTCGGCCAGCACGAACGACGGCAGGAGCAGCGTGGCCTGGCGTCCGACGAAGCCGCCGGTCGCGGGCAGCAGGTGCCGCCACAGGACGCGCCACTCGGTGGCGCCCGTGGCGCGCGCCGCTTCCACGTACGGCCGCCCGCGCTCCGCCAGGACGATGGCGCGCACGCCGCGCGCGATCCACGGCGCGCCCACCACCGCGAGCAGCGCGGCCAGCACCGCGATCACGAGCGAGGTCGGCAGCACGAGCGGCATCGCCGCGCGCAGCGTGACCACGACGTAGATGGCGGGGAGGACGGCGACGACGTCGGCCAGGCGCATGAGCGCGGCGCCGATCCAGCCGCCGCGAGCGCCCGCAAGGCCTCCGACGAGCACGCCAATCGCCACGGCGCCGAGGACGGCCGCGCCGGCAATCCCGAGCGATGCGCGCGCGCCGAAGACGAGGCGCGCGAACAGGTCGCGGCCCGACGCGTCCGCACCGAGCAGCAGGAACGGCGCGTCCGCCGCGCCGGGATCCGTCACGAGATGGCCCCGGCTGAAGAAGGCGAGCGGCACCGCGCCCGTGGCGTCCTCCTCGTACCTGCGCTCGAGGCGGTTGACCAGGCGCAGCGGACGGAAATAGGGCGAGCGCAGCCGGCCGTCGGCGTCCACGATGCGGATCGGGGTCGGCGGCGCGTCGGACGCGCCGGCAAAGGCCCTCGTCGGATCGTGCGGCGCGACGGCGGGGGCGGCCACGGCTGCCGCGACCAGCAGGCCGAGCAGGACGGCCGCGAGCGCGCGCGTCATGCGGCCTCCCGCCCCGCGCGATCCGCCCGCGCGCGGGGGTCGCTCCACGCGACGACCAGGTCGGCAGCCAGCAGGCCGAGCGACAGGACGATCGTGCCGGCGGCCGCGCAGCCGGCGACCAGGTCGAGATCGCGGTGCCGCAACGCGTCGTACGTGAGCCGCCCGAGCCCGGGCCAGGCCGTCACCAGCTCCACGACGAACGACCCGCTCAGCAAGGCGCCGAACGCGAGCCCCGCCACGGCCGCCACCGGCTTGAGCGACAACCGCCACGCGTGGCGGCGGAGGATGCGCGTCTCGGGGATCCCGCGCGCCCGCGCCGCGGTGATCGACGGCTCGGCGAGCGCCTCGGCGAGCGCCTGGGACTGAAGCCGCTCGAAGGTGGCCGCCAGCGGAAGCGCCAGGGAGAGCACCGGCACCGGCAGGTGGCGGGCGACATCGAGCAGAAAGGCGATGCCCGACGCGCCGGCGCCCGACGTCATGCCGCCGGCCGGCAGCCACGACGTGCGCACCGCCACCAGTACCAACGCGAGCGAGGCGACAAACGGCGGCAGCGAGAGGAGGACCATCGAGGCGGCGCGGATCGCGCGCGCGGCCGCCGAGCGCGGGCGCGACGCGGTGACGAACGCCGGCGGCAGCCCCAGCGCGAGCGCCGCGAGCAGGGCGGCAATGGCCAGCACCGCCGTGTTGGCGGCGCGCTCGGCCACCAGCGGCCTGACGGGCCGCTGGTAGAGAGACGACGTGCCGAGGTCGAGCCGCGCGAGACCGGCCAGCCAGTGCCCCCACTGCACGGCGAGGGGACGATCGAGCCCGGCGCGCTGCCGCGCCGCGGCGAGCGTCTCGGCTCCCGCGCCGAAGCCGAGCGTGGTCTGCGCCACGTCGCCGGGCGCGAGGCGCGTGAGGACGAACGCTGCCGACGACACCACCAGCACGAGGGCGATCGTGGCGAGCAGGCGGCGGATGACGGAGCGGCGCATTCCCCGGGGCGCTACGGCGCGGTGTCGGCCAGGCGCAGCTCGTCGGCCGCCCAGAGCACCTGCGGGCGGGCGACGGCTGGCGTGAGCGGCGCGACGCGCATGCTGGTGGCGGCGTACACGCGCGGCGCGGCGAAGTAGAGGACCGGGTTGTGCGCCAGCACGAGGCGCTGCACCTCGGTGAAGAGGTGCCGGCGCTCGGAAGGGTCGAGCGTGGACGCCTGGCGGGTCATGAGTCGATCGATCTCGGCCTCCCACGGCGTGGCCGGCTGGAGCTGCGACGGGTTCCACACGTGGCTGACGCCGCGGCTCAGCCACCAGTCCAGGTTCGCGGCCGGATCCGTGTCGGTCGTCTGCAGGAGGTGGTAGATCGCGTCGTACTGGCCCTGCCCCCAGCGGTCCATCACCGATCTGAAGTCGACGCTGACCACGTCCACGCCGACGCCAATCGCCGCGAGCGAGTCGCGGATGAACGCGGCGCCCTTCTCGGCCGGCGTGATGCCCGCCTGCACGAGGATGCTGAAGCGGACCGGCCGGCCCGCGGCGTCGGTGCGGGGCGCTTCCGGATCGGCGCGCCTCAGGCCGATGCCGTCCAGCAGCGCGGCCGCGCGCGCCGGATCGAAGGGCGGCGGCTCGAGCCCCTCGGGCAGCCACCGCTGGTTGGCCGGCGGCACCGGAAACGGCGCGGGCTCGGCGGCGCCCAGGAAGACCGCGTCGGCAAGGGCGCGGCGATCGACCGCCAGCGACACGGCCTCGCGGAACGCATCCTCGGCGAGGAACGCGCGCGAGGGGTCGGGGTGCCCGAGGTTGAACCAGAGTATCTGCCGCTCGAGGCCGGGGCCTGCGTCGTAGAGGCGCACGGTGCCGGCGTCGGCCGCCGCCTTCACCGCCCGGTAGTCCTCGGGCCGGAGCTCGGCCTGCAGCAGGTCGACCTGGCCCGAGGTGAGGCGCAGCAGCTCGGCGCTCTGGTCCGGGACGATCTCGAGCGTCAGCCGATCCAGGTATGGCAGGCGCACGCCCTGGGCGTCGTGGCGCCAGTAGCGCAGGTTGCGCGCGAACACGAGACGCTCGCCCGGATCGTAGCGCTCCAGCACGAACGGGCCGAGCCCGGTCATCTGCCACGGCGGCGTCGTCAGGCCCCAGGCTGTGGCGAACGTGCCGTCGGCCAGCGCGTCCTCCAGCAGGTGGCGGGGATAGATCGGCAGCGCGTCGAGCAGGCGCACGCCCGGCGCGTACGGCTCGGCCAGGGTGAGGACGACGCGGTGGGGGCCCTCGGTGCGGACGGCGATGGGCTGCCCGCCGACGCGCAGCGCGTCGGCCAGCACGCTGCCGGCGCGGCGGTCGTACGCCGCCTTGAACGAGAACACGACATCGTCGGCGTCGAAGGGCGCACCGTCGGCCCACGTGACGTCGCGCCGGAGGTCGAGCGTGATGGTGCGGCCGTCGGGCGTGACCGACCACGCGTCGGAGAGCCACGGCTCGGGGAGGTCGGTGCGGCGGTTGATGCGCACGAGGCGTGCCTGGGTGAGCAGGCTGACCAGATGCGTGGGGAAGCCCTGGCTCACGAAGCGGTTGAAGGTGGACGGCTCACCGCGCAGCGTGGCAGTGAGGGACCCGCCGGTGTGATGGGGTGCGGGGAGCGACTCGGGCCGGCGCGCGTATCGAATCGCGACACCGAGACCGGTGATGAGCAGGGCGGAAAGGGCGATCCGTCGCCAGTTCCCGGTCATGATCTTGGCCGACCGGCCAATGGATTGGCCGGTGCGAATTGTGTGCAATGGCTGAGGTTTTTCACACTTCGCCGCAGTTCAGTGTGCACGCGCTGCACAGAGGTCCGCTAGCCGGTCAATGTACTGACCGGTCGAGCCGGCGAGGGCAATTCCTGACCACCGCGTTGTCACGCGGGCCATCCTACCTGAAATCAAGCAATTAGCAGTGCTCGCCGTGGACCTCCCGCGCTATGGCACTACCCCTGCCTTGTAGAAGCGCGGAGGCATATTTCGAATGTCGGACTCCAGCTTTCAGCCAGTGAGTGAGCCCCGCCTGGGTCGCAGCGTGTCGATCGACCAGGCTGCTGAGCTTCTCGGCGTTTCCCGTCGCACTGTTTACAACCGCATCCGCGACGGGCGGCTGATGACCATCCGGACGCTGGGCGGCTCGCAGCGCGTGCTGATCGAGTCGTTGGCCAGGGCCAGCGCGGCGTTGCAGATTCGTCCTTACGCGGCAGCGGACTTCGGAGGCAGGCAATGACTCGGAACCGGCGGACCTGGGTTGTCGCGGCTGGACTGGTGACGGCACTGGGCGTGGGGTTGTGCGGATCGGCGGCCGAGGCGGCGCCGAAGACGCGGCTCTCGCGCGACCTCGCCGACGCCGTGAAAGGCGGGGCAGCGGGCGCCCGGGACGTCATCCTGCAGGCGGATCGCCAGACGATTGGCGCCGTGGCGGCGCGGCACGGGCTGCAGGTGAAGAAGTGGCTCGCGACCGGCGCGGTGCTGACCGTGGATGGGGCGGCGCTGGCGGCGCTCAGCGAGGACCCGGCGGTGGATCACCTCTCGGGCGACACGCTGGTGCGCTCGATGATGGCGGTGACCGACGAGGCGATCGGGGCCGACCAGGCGCTGGCGGGGGCGCTGGCCGACGTGGGCGCGATCTCGGGGCGGGGCGTGGGCGTGGCGCTCGTCGACTCGGGCGTGTCGAACCATCAGGCGCTCAAGGGGCACGTGGTGGCGAGCCTGGACTTCACGGGGCCGAACGGCACGGGTGAGGACGCGCTGGGGCACGGCACGCACACGGCGGGGATCATCGCGGGGGCCGACGGGAACTTCAGCGGCGTAGCGCCCGGCGCGTGGATCGTGAGCCTGAAGGTGCTGAACGCGGACGGCTCGGGGCAGACGAGCGATGTCATCAACGCGATCGACTGGGCGATCCAGAACCGGGCGCGGTACGGGCTCCGGGTGATCAACCTCTCGCTGGGCCGGCCGGTGTTCGAGTCGTATCTGGACGATCCGCTGTGCCAGGCGGTGTCGCGCGCGTATCGGGCTGGGCTGCTGGTGGTGGCCTCGGCGGGCAACTACGGCAAGACGCAGGACGGCTCGCTGGTGGTGGGCGGGATCACCTCGCCGGGCAACTCGCCGTATGCGCTGACGGTGGGCGCGCTGGACGCACACGGAACGGCGGCGCGGTCCGACGACACGGTGGCGGACTTCAGCTCGCGCGGGCCGACGCTGTATGACCGCGTGGTGAAGCCGGACCTGGCGGCGCCGGGCCGTCGGATTTCGTCGCTCTTCGCGCCGGGCTCGACGCTGGCGCGGCGTTTCCCGGAGAACGTGACGTCGGGCCACGGCCAGTCGGCGCTGTTCTCGCTGAGCGGGACGAGCATGTCGGCGGCGGTGGTGAGCGGAGCGGCGGCGCTGGTGTTCGAGGCGAACCCGAAGCTATCGCCGCTGCAGGCGCGGATCGCGCTGCAGATGTCGGCGACGTTCCTGCCGGACGCCGGGCTGGTGGCCGCGGGCGCGGGCGAGCTGAATGCCGCGGCGGCCGTGCAGCTCGCCAAGTCGGGCCCGGGCGTGCCTGGTGTGAACACCTACATTGCCGGCGAATCGGTGAACGCCAGCGGGATCGTAATTGCGGACACCATTGTTTGGGGCAATGGGACAGCGCTCCTTTCAGTCCAGCCGAGCACGATCGTTTGGGGCAACACGATCGTTTGGGGCAACTCCAACACAATTGTGTGGGGCAACGCAGACACGATCGTGTGGGGGAACACGATTGTGTGGGGCAATAGCAGCACCATCGTGTGGGGCAACAGCAACACCATCGTCTGGGGTAACACGATCGTCTGGGGAAACGCCTACGACACGATCGTTTGGGGTAACAGCGCAGACACCATCGTTTGGGGCAACACGCTCGGCACGATTGTGTGGGGTAACTCCCTCGACACTATTGTCTGGGGGAACACCATCGTCTGGGGCAACACCATCGTCTGGGGCAACAACACGATCGTCTGGGGCAACACGATCGTCTGGGGTAGCTAGACTGCTATCGAGCCCAGGCACTTTCGCCATATATTCGCGGAGCCGAACATGACACCCATAATCGTCTGGTCGTAGACGGCCGATAAACGTCGGCATGGAGGTTTGGGTCCGCGCCCAACTCCCTAGCTGATGACCACTTCAAGACCGCTGTCGCCCCGCGGGCGAACGTACGTGATTGGCGTCATCCTCGCGGGTATGTTTGCCGTTGCTGCATCTCTCTACGAGATGTCAACGCAGCCCGTAAGCTATGAATGGTTTGTACTCGCCGCACTGACAATTATCAGCGGCTCTGCAACGGTCAAGCTCCCATCGATACCGGCCTCCCTATCCGTCTCAGAAACCTTCGTCTTCACTTCCGTACTGCTCTTCGGACCAGCAGCCGGCACACTCACCGTCGCGCTCGACGGCTTGATCATTTCACTGTGGCTCCGCAAGCCAAGGAAGGAGCCGTTTCGAGTCCTCTTCAACATGGCGGCGCCCGCTCTGTCGATTTGGGTCGCCAGTCAATTCTTCTTCTTTGCAGCTGGGCTCCAGCCTTTCAGTAGGCACCAGACCGCCATCCAAGAGTTTCTGTTTCCACTCCTCTTCTTTACAGTTCTCTACTTCAGCCTGAATAGCTGGCTAATCGCATTCGCCGTCGCACTTGAGACGCAAACGTCACCACTGCTGATCTGGCGCAACAATTTCCTGTGGCTCTCTCTCAATTTTCTCTGCGGCGCCTCCGTAGCAGCTCTTCTCACTGTTTCGTACCCACACGGCGTCGGCTTAACGTATTTGGGCGCTATTCTCCCGCTATTGCTGGTTCTGTATCTCACGTACAAGACGTCGATGGCCCGCGTGGAGGATGCCAATAAGCACCTGCAGCAAGTAAACGCGTTATATTTATCGACGATCGAGACGCTAGCAATGGCCATCGACGCCAAAGATCAGGTCACACATGGCCACATAAGGCGCGTACAAGCCTATGCTACCGGCTTGGCGCGGGCACTCGGTGTGCGTGAGGCGGCAACGCTTCATGCGGTTGAAGCCGCTTCTCTCTTGCACGACATGGGAAAGCTTGCAATTCCCGAGCACATCTTGAATAAGCCTGGCCGCCTGACACCTTCCGAGTTCGAGAAGATGAAACTTCACGCTGCAATTGGCGCAGATATCCTCTCGGCTATTCAGTTCCCTTATCCGGTGGTTCCGATCGTTCGTCACCACCATGAGAATTGGAATGGGTCTGGCTATCCGGACGGTCTCGCCGGCATAGACATTCCGATAGGTGCTCGGATCCTGTCGGTCGTGGATTGCTTTGATGCGTTGACCTCAGACCGCCCGTATCGGCCGGCCTTGGCTGACCACGAGGCGGTCGCAATACTCCTGGATAGACGTGGGTCTATGTACGACCCGCTCGTTGTAGACACCTTCATCCGAGTACACAGGGAGCTCGGCGCAGGACCCGCGGGGCCGCCCCCACCCAAGGTCATCGCGGATATCGCAAGAGGAATGGAACCGCCGGTGTCTGGTACCGAAGGTGACAACGAGCTGATCACAACCGATCACTCGGAGCGTCTCCTCATATATACCTCCTTGCTAACAAATATTCCTGGCCAGGTCGGCAGTGGCGATATCGCTGAACTCAGCTGGTACCATCTCCGTCAAATGTTGCCGCTAACCGTCCTCGGCCTTTTCGTCCACGATGCGATTGCCGACGAGATCAGCTGCTTGGCTTTGATTGGTCCATCGGGGCCCATTCACTTCCAGAACCGGATGGCGCTTGGACAGGGCCTCTCCGGCTGGGTCGCTGCAACGAGGCAACCGATACGGAACTCGGACCCTAGACTGGACCTTGGCGACGTCGCCAGGGATTCGGAGCGTGAACTGCGCTCTACAGCATCAGTGCCTCTCGTTCTTGATGATCGTTTGGTAGGAGTTCTCACCGTTTACTCGGAGCAGGCGGGCGCGTTCACGGAGCAGCACCTGAAAGTGTTGTCGCTGTTGGCGCCCCGACTGGCTCAAGCGGTATCGCGATGTATTCAGTTCGACCAGGAGACGAGCGCTCATCTTTGGGATCACGAGACCGGGCTACCGAATGCGAAGTACCTCAGGCAGTATCTCGCGTCCTCAACGGCGCGCGGCCTGAGTGAGCCAACGGGATCGCTGTTGCTGTTGAAAGTGAGGTCACGGTCAGCAGTCACCTATCGAGGAGCACAAAGTCTCCGGCCCATTGCCGATGCTGTGCGAGGCTCATTGCGGCTCGGGGATCTGGTATTCCGACTTCGGGACGATGAGATTGTGTGCATTCTTCACGGTGCTGATTCCGTCACGGCGAATCTCGTACTTACACGGGTTGCTGATAGCCTTGACTGTTCCTTTGCGCGCCCTGAGGGCGGTTTTGAGCTCCTGGTCGGCGGCGCTAGCTCTCCAAACGACGGGTCAACGCTTGACCAGTTGGTCGAAGCTGCCAGGTCTCGGGCGACTTCGGTAGGTTCTGGGTTGATCGAAGGAAACATCCCGATCTAAGGTTAGCCAGTACTGCCGACCAGTTTATGGCCACGCCATCGCCGCAGGGCTCTTCGGTGCGCTTTCTCGCCATGGGCCGTCTCGCTGATGCCGTGCTTGTTCTGCGCGCGGAGCAAGCCGCACGACCGGCCGATGTCGAGAGGCAGTTGCGGCTTGCTGAAGTTTCGGTCTTGATTGGCGACAGCGCCGAAGCACTGCGGTGTGCGGAGCGCTTGACGAATAGGGGCGGCGCGTCCGAGGAACAGCGGATCCGAGCCGCCACCGTGGTCGCTCAGGTGTCTATCGACCGCGGTCGTGCTCGGGAAGCCCACACCCAGCTCGAAGAAGTCGTTCGACGCGCTACTAGCTCTCGCCTATGGCGCTGCAGAACATGGGCTGAATTGTGGCTGTTGACAGCTTTAGGGGATTTCGCCTCTGCGGCGGACATTCGGGCCTTCTTGCGCGACCTTCGACATCATGTCAACCAACTTGGCGACCCTCTGACGACAATAGCGCTTCACCTTTTCGTGGCGGAAGCCGAGAGCCGGCGCGGCGTGATCGATTCATCTGTCCAGCATGTTCGCGTCGCCAGAAGCCTACTGGTTCAACATCCAAACCATTGGCTTGAGAGTCTCGCCGGGATTGATGCCCAATGTCTGGCCTACATGCAGTCCGACAGCGCACAGGCAGAGATGGAATCCGCGGTTGCAATGCGCGCATCGTTCGAGGCGGGCGCCGAAAAGAGCAAACTTGCGGTTGTGGCGAACACCGGCACTGTATCGTTGGCCGCGGGAAGGTTGGCGGACGCTGACCGGCAGTTCAAGTCCGCGATGCGTCTCTCAAAGGTCGCGCCCCGCTGGCGATCTTCGATAGTCGATGGGATGTGTCAGCTGGAACTCGCGCGAGGGGATTTGGGAGCGGCGCGGCTCAAGTTCGAGCAGCTGGCTGACAACTTCGCCGATGAGCTCGCCTATCAATCGCTTTGGCCGCGTCTAACGGGTGTACGACTCGGAGATCGCCAGCGGAAATCTGCGGGACGCCAGGAAGCTGGCATCGGCTGCCCTCGCGGATGCCACGTCAGTCGGTGACCGGGAGTTAATGATGCGCCTGCGGCTGCTCAGCGCTGAGGCGGCAGCACGCGATGGTGACCTTGTCGCCGCGGCCGAAGCGTTCCAGGCGGCCGCGCTCGGCCATCCGGCGCCTTCGCTCGAGCTCGTAGCCGAGCGCAATCGCGTCGCCGGACTCGTCCTCGAGGCCTCGGGCGATGCCGAGGCCGCACACCTCAGGCTCGAACGAAGCCGGCGCATCCTGGAGGGGATCGGCCACACCCGCGCGGCCGCCGAGATCGCCCGACTCCCCGCCGCCCAGGTTCCGGCGCGACCCGCCGCGCACGTCGATCGCCCCGACATCACGGTGGCTCGCGCCGCCGCGCTCTTCGACCAGGCCTCCCGTCCCGACCTGCTCGCCCTCGAGCTCGCCGACCTGCTCCTCGACACCGGCGCCGCCGGCGCGCTCGCCGTCGTCACCACCGACGGCGACGGCGCCGTGCGCGTCGCGTCGACCCGCACCTGGTCGGAGGCAGAAGCGCTGGCCGCCGTGACGCAGGCGCCTCCATTGCCGCGGCTGCCGCTTGGCACCTGGCGCAATTTCGAGTGGAGCCTTGTCGCAGACGTCCCGCCGGCCGCCACCGCCAGGGCCGTGTTCGTCGCGATCCGGACCCTCGCCGACGGCGCGCTCACCGTGAACGAGGCCCGCAGAGCCGAACGCGAGCGCTCGGCCCTCTGGCCCATTGACCCGGTGGACGATGCCACGCACGGCGTGTTCGCCTCCGAGTCGATGCTCGATCTCGTGCGCACGATCCGACGTGTGGCCTTGACGCCGGTGACGATCCTCCTGACCGGCGAGACCGGCACGGGCAAAGACGTGCTCGCGCGCCTGATTCACGAGTACTCGCCGCGCGCCAGCCGGCCGCTCGTGCCCTTCAATTGCACCGCGGTGCCGCGCGAGATGCTCGACAGCCAGCTGTTCGGGCATCGACGCGGCGCGTTCACCGGCGCGCAGGAACAGTCGCCCGGCGTCATCCGCGGCGCCCAGGGCGGAACGCTCTTCCTCGACGAGATCGGCGAGCTCGGGCCCGAGCCGCAGGTCAAGCTGCTTCGCTTCCTCGAGTCGAGCGAGGTGCACCCGATCGGCGAGTCGCACCCCGTCCACGTGGACGTGCGCGTGGTGGCCGCCACCAATCGCGACCTCGAGGCGCTCGTCAAGGAGGGGCACTTCCGCGAGGACCTGTACTACCGGCTGAACGTCGTCCGGCTGCGCGTGCCGCCGCTGCGGGAACGCCGCGAGGAGATCCCCCTCATCGTCGAGCACTACCTCACCCGCTTCGGACCGCAGTTCAAGAAAGGCCAGCTCACTGCGTCCTCGGAGACGATGGAGTACCTGCTGCTCTATCCGTGGCCCGGCAACGTCCGCCAGCTCGCCAACGAGCTGCGGCGCGCCGCCGCGCTCGCCGAACCGGACTCCGTGATCGTCCCCGAACACCTGTCGCCCGAGGTGCTCGCGTCCCGACGGACCGTCCCGGCCACCACGCGCGAACTGCTGCCGACCGAGCTCCTCGTGCGCCTGGATCAGCCGCTCGACGCGGCCGTCGAGCACCTCGAGCGCGCCCTGCTGCATCACGCCATGCAGCTCGCACACGGGCGGATGGATCAGGCCGCGCAGCTGCTCGGACTCTCACGCAAGGGCTTGTACCTGAAACGGCAGCGGCTCGGCCTCGAGCCGTCCGAGCCCGCGACCTCGGGCAGTGACGGGGAGACCGGCGCCCGCCCGCGCAGCGACGAAACACTCCCCGACTGACGCGTTCGGAGCGGCCTACTCGGCCCTCAGCGCGAGCATCGGCGAGATCGACGCGGCCCTGAGCGCCGGCACCATCGAGGCCGCCAGCGCCGACATCGCCAGCGCGCCCGACGCCAGCCCCAGCGCCACCGGATCCCACACCGCCACGTTGTACAGCTGCGACCCGATCAGCCGTCCCGCCCCCACCGCCAGCGGCGCCCCCAGCGCCAGCCCGACCAGCACCGCGCCGAACGCCCCGCGCAGCACGTGCCGCACCACCCTTCGCCGATCCGCCCCCAGCGCCATGCGCACGCCGATCTCGTTGGTCCGCCGCGCCACCGTGTACGCCGTCACGCCGTAGAGCCCGACCGCCGCCAGCAGCAGCGCCACCAGCCCGAACAGCCCCGCCAGGCTCGCCACCGCGCGCTCCTGGTCGAACGATCGCGCCACCTGGTCCGCCATCGTGCGCACGCCCGTGATCGTCAGGTCGGGGTCCACCTCCGCCAGCGCCCGGGTCACCAGCGGCTCGGCCGCCCCGGCCGGCAGGTCCGTCACCAGCATCAGCCCGCCGATGAAGTGCGACTGGTGCTCGATCCGCTGCATCAGCGGGTTCGCATATCGCACGGTCTGCGCCAGCGGCACGTAGAACATCGGCCGCGCCGCCTGGTCCAGCGCGAAGCCGGCGAACTTCGCGTCCCGCACGATCCCGACGATGCGGAACGTGGTGGCGTTCTCGGGCAGGTCCAGGCCAAAGCTCTGGCCGAGCGAATCGTCGCCGGCCTTGAAGAACCGCCGCGCGAACGCTTCGTTCACCACCGCCACCGGCGCGGTGTTCTCGTCGTCGGCGTCGGTGAAGTAGCGGCCGCGCACCAGGCCGATGCCGAAGTGCTGCAGGTAGCGCGTGCTCACCCGGTCCCAGGACGAGCCCGCCTCCTCGTTCAGCTTCGGCGGCGGATGGCCCGCCACCAGCACGAGCTCGCCCCAGTTGTCGGTGAGCGGGTTGTACAGCGCCAGCCCCGACCCGCGCACGCCGGGCAGCCGGTCCAGCCGCGCCTCGAGCCGCCGGTACAGCGCCCGGAGCTGGTCTTCGGTGTACGACGCCGGCGGGTGGTTCAAGGAGACCACGACGCGGCCCGGCACCTCGAAGCCGAAGTCCTGGTGCTCCAGGTTTCCCAGGCTCCGCGCCAGCATCGTCGCGCCCGCGATGAGCACCACCGAGACGGTGGCCTGCAGCACCAGCAACGCCTGCCGCGTGAACGAGGCGTGGTCGCCCATGCTGCGCCCCGCGCCCCGCAGCGCGTCCACCGGATCGGTCCGGGTCGCGAACCACGCCGGCGCCACGCCGAACACCAGGCCGGTGGCCAGCGCGACGCCGAAGGCGAACGCCAGCACGGGCAGGGACAACCCGGTGTCGATGGGCACGAACGCCACGCCGCTGAACGCCAGCGAGATCAGCAGGCGCGAGGCCCCCATCGCGACGGCCAGACCGGCCAGGGCGCCGGCCACCGAGAGCACCAGGCTCTCCACCAGCGCCTGCGTCACGATCTGCCGGCGCGAGGCGCCAATGGCCAGGCGGAGCGCGGTCTGCGTCCGCCGCGCCATCGCCCGCGCGATCATCAGGTTCGCCACGTTCGCGCACGCGATCACCAGCACGAGGCCGCACACGCCCAGCAGGATCTGCAGGCTGCGCGCGTAGTTCTCCTTCATCACGCCGACGCCGCTGCCGGCCGGCACGACGCCGAGCGTCTGCTTCGGCAGCAGGCGGATCACGTCGGGCATCCAGTTCGGCGGATACCCCGCGTCGTACCGCAGCCACTGCCGCAGCACGCCCGTGAGCCGCGCGTCCATGCCGTCCACCGTCGCCCCGGGCTTCAGGCGGCCGATCACCCGCAGCCACGCCGACACCGGCTGCCGGAGCAGCGTGCTGTCGCCCGCGAGGACGGGCTCCTGCTGCAGGGGGATCCACAAGTCCGGCGGGTTGCCGCGGAGCGTCTCGCCGAAGAAGCCCGGCGGCGCAATCCCGATCACCGTGAACGGTTGGCCCTCCACCACCAGGGTGGACCCGACGACGGCGCGATCGGCGCCGTAGGCGGTCTCCCACGCGTGGTGGCTGAGGACGACGACGGGGGCGGAGGCCGGCGTGTCGTCCGCGGCGGTGAACAGGCGGCCGCCGAAGGCGGGGACGCCGAGCGTGGAGAAGTAGTTGCCGGTGACGTATTCCGACCGCAGCGGCCGCGCCGGCTCCTGACCGCCCTGGCGCCGGATGCTCAACCGCGCGCCCCCGGCCTGGAAGGCGGTGACGGACTCGAACTCGGGCACCGCGGCCACCAGCCGCTCGTAGAGCGGGAACGAGACCATGCCCCACTCCTGCTGCGGCCCGCCCTCGACGCAGCAGTCGCTCCCGCTGCCGATCCGGTACAGTCGCGCCGGGTCGGCCACGGGCAGCGACCGCAGCATGACGGCGTGAATGAGGGTGAAGATGGCCGTCGTGCCGCCAATCCCGAGCGCGAGCGTGAGGACGGCGGTGGCCGTGAACACGGGCGACCGGCGGAACTGGCGCAGGGCATACCGGACGCCGCTGAAGAGGTTCTGGATCACTCGTCTCGCCCCTTTCGACGAGGGGTTAGACGAGATCGGGCTGGCGGAGGTTTATTGCGGCGCGCCGGCCAGCGGCGCAAGGGCGGTGACGAGGCGGCGAACCTCGGTCTCGAGCGTGCGCACCAGGTCGGCGGCGCCGTCGAGACGACCCGATCGGCCGAGCTCCTCGATGGCCTGCGCCGCCCCGCTGGCGCGCGCGGCGCCGAAGGTCAGCACGGATCCCTTCAGGCGGTGCGCCGCCCGGCCCATCCTCTCTGGGTCGCCGGCAGCCAGCGCGGTGCGCACCGCGTCGAGCATCGGGGTCGCGTCGGCCAGGAACAGGCCGGCAATCTCGGCCAGCAGCTCGCGGTCGCCGTCCACGCGTCCGAGCGCCTCGTCCAGGTCGAATACCGCGTGATCCGGCACGGCGGCGGCCGGTGACGTCGTGTCTTCAGGTCCGTTCATCGCCAGTCGCTCCACATGCGCCACCAGGGCCTCGGCCCGGATTGGCTTGGTCAGATAGTCGTCCATCCCCGCCTCCAGGCAGCGCTCGCGGTCGCCCGACATCGCGTGCGCCGTCATCGCCACGATGGGCACGTGCCGGCCGGTGCCCTGCTCGAGCAGCCGGATGGCGCGCGTGGCCTCGAGGCCGTTCACCTCGGGCATCTGCACGTCCATCAGGATGATCTGCGGCGTGAAGGTGCCGAGGCGCTCCAACGCCTCGCCCCCGTTATCGGCCACTGCCACCTCGTGGCCGCGCCGGGTCAGGATCTCCAGCGCCAGGCGCTGGTTCACCGGGTTGTCCTCCACGAGCAGCACCGAAAGGCGCCGCGCGGGCCGCTTGCTGGACCATGCCGGGGCGGCGGCCGGGCCGAGCAGGCGCGCGAGGCCCCCCGTTCCGTCCTCCCGCACCTCGCCGCGCTGCCCGCGGACGAACGGCAGTGTCAGCGTGAACGTGGCCCCCTGCCCCGGCGCGCTCACCACGTCGATGGCGCCCCCCATGCGGTGGGCCAGCGAGGCGGCAATCGCGAGGCCCAGGCCCGTGCCGCCGAAGCGACGCGAGGTGGATCCATCGGCCTGCGTGAACGCGCCGAAGATCGCGGCGTGCTTGTCGGCGGGGATGCCGATGCCGGTGTCGCGCACGGCGAAGCGTACGCGGCACTGCGACACGGTATCGGAGGGGGCGGGCGCGCCGGGCGACACGGCAATCTCGATACGGCCCTCGCCGGTGAACTTCACGGCGTTGCCGACCAGGTTGATCAGTATCTGCGACAGCCGTTCGGCGTCGCCCACCAGCACGCGCGGCAGCTCCGGGGCCACCGTCAGCGTGAACTGCAGGCCCTTGCGGCGCGCCATCACCGCCTGCGGCTCGAGCAGCGTCTCGAGCCGGTCCAGCAACGCGAAAGGCGCCGGCGACAGGTCGAAGTGGCCCGCCTCGATCTTCGACAGGTCGAGCACGTCGCTGATCACGTGCAGCAGCGCATCGGCGGATGTCCGCATCAGCCCCAGGTACTGCCGCTGCTCGTCGTCCAGCCGCGACGCCATCATCAGGTCCGTCATGCCGATGATGCCGTTCAGCGGCGTCCGCACCTCGTGACTGATGTTGGCGACGAACTGGCTCTTGGCGCGGTTGGCGGCCTCCGCCGCGGTCTTGGCGCGCGCCAGGGCTTCGGCGGTGCGGTTGCGCTCGGTGACGTCGCGGCCGATGGCCTGCACGCCAGACGCCGCGCCGTGGCCCGGGAGGGGCCGTGCCGCGAACTCGATGGACACGCGCTGGCCGTCGGGACGCGCGAGGTCGGCCTCCACCGTGCAGCCGCCCGGGCGCGAGAGGCACGCGGCGAGCTGTTCCTCGAACACGGCTCGCGACTCGGGCGCCACTATGTCGGCCAGCTGCATGCCCAGTGCCGAAGGCGCCGTATAGCCGGTCGCCCGCTCGCCGGCCGCGTTGATCGCGGTCAGCCTGCCGCCCGCGTCGCACGTGAGGACGATGTCGTTGGCCGAGGCGAACAGCTCCTGGTACTGCGCGCGGAGCGCGAGCTCCGACTCGAGCCGATCGCCGATGACCTGTGTCTGGCGCGTTACGCGCCGCCTGAGCGCGATCACCCAGGCGATCGCCCCGAGCGCGGCCAGCCCGAGGCCGCTCACCAGCTCAAGAACGCGCCGCTTCGACCACCACGGCGCGGGCGTCACCGTCACGACGTCGCCGGGCGCCCGGAGCAGCAGCTGTACGGCCCGGAGCACGCGCGGGTTGTCGAGCGGATCGGTCTGCACCCGGCACACGCCCGTCAGCCGCACGCGGCTGCCCGCGGGCGGGAGCCAGGATCGGGCCTGGTCGGGACCGGCCGGCGCCACGGCAGTGAGCGGCAGGTCGCCTGCCTGCAGCACGATGAGCGGCTCGCCGCCCTCTTCCACGCTCACGACCTGCGCGTCCACGGTCACCAGCGCGCCGTCAAAGGTGCCGCGCATCAGCCCGCCGGCCGTCACCGCCACCGGCATCGCCGGCGCGGCGGCCGCCGCCGTTCCGCGCTTCAGCGAGGCGTCCCGCAGCACGGGGCTCAGTTCGCCGGCCTCGGCAAAGCCGGTCACGTCCACGCGGTCGCCGGCGTTCACGTCCACGGCACCGCTCCAGAGCGTCACGCCGATGTCACCGCTCGCGTCGCGGAGGTACAGCTGCCGCCCGCTGCGCCAGGTCACCTCGCCGCGCACGTGCACGCGGTGGCCCGACGCCGCGACGCCCGACCACCGGAAGAGCGCGCGCGCCGGCTCCACCGGCGCCGCGAACGGATCGACGGGGGCCTCGTCCACGAGCGTGATGTCCTCGAGCCTGGTGAGAAAGAGCTGCACGCCGACGAACTGCGACGCGCGGTTGAACTCCGTGCCGCACACGCCGCGCAGGCGCACACGGGCGTCCACGAGGTGGCGGGGCACGCGGCCGCGCCACGGGCCCGGCATGTTCACGTGCACCCGCACGGGCCCCACGGCCACGTCGAACGTCAGGTGCCCCTCGCGAAGCGGCTCGTGGAAGCCGCGGACGATGCCCTCGATCTCCACGTACTGGCTGTCCCACACGCCGGTCAGCAGGGTGTCGATGCCCGGCTGCAGCGGCTTCGGCAGCGAGGCCCGGCCGACCACGGACACCGTGGGCTCCTTGATCGACGGCGCGAAGTCCGCCGGGTCGATCCGGCCGTCCACGCGGACCAGGTCGCCCACGTGCACCACGGTCTCCACGCCGCGCATGAACACGAAGATCCCGCCGGTCTCGTCCTGCACGAACAGCAGGCCCAAGGCCGGATCGAAGTAGGTGACCACGCCCATCAGGCGCGCGTGGCGGCCCGGCGTGGATTCGTCGGTTCTGCGCACATCGGCAACGCGGGTCAGGGGCGCAGCCGTCGGCGCGCCGACGGCCCTGTCGGTCGCCCGTCTGGAGACCGGCGCGCCCCCGAGGCGCGCGGCGGCGGCGGCCGGTGCGGTCAGGCAGAGGGCCAGGGCGATAAGGCTCGCTGCGGCCGAGACTTGGCGAATCGCGCCGCAGCCGGAGGCGCCGGGATCCGGGGCCGATCGCGCGTCGGGCGGCTCGTGGCCGGACATGCGGGTGGTGATCGGCGCACGAACCGTACCGTCCCGCCCGCAGGAGGCGCTAGACTGGAAGCATGATCTCGATGCGCTCCACGATTCCCGTCCGTGGTCTGCTGGCCGCCTGGCTCCTGGTTGGCCTTGCCGCCTGCGGCACGGCGGCCCAGGCGCCGCCGGACCCGAGCGAGCCACCCTCCGGGCCGGCCGACCCGGTGGCCGTGATCGACGGCGAGCCGGTCACCCGCGGCGCGCTGGACGCCGCGGTCGCGCCGCAGATCGCGAAGCTCGACGAGCAGGCGTACGAGATCCGCAAGCACGAGCTCGACGACCTGATTGCCAAGCGCCTGCTGGAGATCGAGGCGAAGCGCCGCGGGACCTCGGTGGACGCCCTCGTCGCCGCCGAGGTCACCGGGAAAGTGGCACCGGTGACCCAGGCCGAGATCGACGGGTTCGTCACCGCCAACCGCGCGCGGCTCGGCGACGATCCCTCGCGGCTCACACCGCAGATCCGCGCATACCTCGCGAACCAGCGGGCCACCGACCGCCGCACGGCATTTCTGGACGAGCTGCGCGCGAAGACGAAGGTCGAGGTCCGGCTGGCACCGCCCTCCATGTACCGCGCGCCCATCGACCTGAAGGGCGCACCCGTCCGCGGCCCGGCCAACGCGCCGGTCACCGTGGTCGAGTTCTCGGACTTCCACTGTCCGTACTGCCGCCGGGTGCAGCCGACGCTGCAGCAGCTGCTGGCGAAGTACCCGACCGAGGTGCGCCTCGTGTACAAGCACTTCCCGCTCGACGAGCGTCACCCGCAGGCGCGCCGCGCCGCCGAGGCGAGCTGGTGTGCACAGCAGCAGGATCGCTTCTGGCAGTTCCACGATCTCGTCTACGGCAGCCCGCCCGACGCGAGCACGCCGATGCTGACGGAGCTGGCGACGAAGGCGGGCCTCGACCTCAAGGCGTTCGAGCAGTGCCTGGCGTCGGGGAAGGCCGACCAGGCCGTGGAGACGCAGTTCGAGGAAGGCACCCACTACGGCGTGGACGGCACGCCCGGCTTCTTCATCAACGGCCGGCTGATCTCGGGAGCGGTGCCGCTCAGCACCCTTTCGGAGATCGTGGACGAGGAGCTGGCGCAGACGAAGTCACGCTGACGGGCGCCGGCTCAGAGCCGGGCGGATCGCCAGCGATACACCAGGAAACCGACGACGGCGATCATCCCCACCGCGACGATCTCCTCGCTGTGGAGGGACCACGCTTCGATGAGGGACGTGCGAATCTGGAGCCACGCATCGCTCAGCATGTCGGGACCGGTGAGCGCCGATTATCCGCGATCCGCGTCCCGGTGTCTCGCGAATCCGGCGCCCGGCGGTCCGCGCGTTTCCCAGGAGGGCGCGTGCCGGGCCCGCTGAAGCTCGCCAACGTCTGGCGCGTGATCCGCGACGTGGACCTGCGCGGGGTCCGCGACGCCGCCCGCCGCCGCTTCACGCTCGTCGCCACGGCGGACGACGTCGAGGACGCCGCCCGGTTCCGGGCGCTGGTTTCTGCGGGCCCGCCACACCCGTGGATCGAGATCGCCCCGGCGCTGCCCGGCGCGCTGAGCGCCACCACCAGCACGCCGCTGGCCGGCATCGTCGTCAGCCGGACGGCCGACGTGTCGGAGCACCTCCGGATGGCCCTCGAGCGCTTCCGCACCGCCGGCGCGCCGACGCTCACGATCGTCGTCGGCGACCCGGCCCGGCACGCCGCGGTGCCGCGGCGCGGCGAGACGGCGCGGGTGATGGTGGGCGCACTCGAGGCGCCCGCCCTCGAGGTGATCGCGGCCGCCCTGCTCGACCTGGTGGACGACGAGGCGCAGCTCGCGCTGGCCGCACAGCTCGGCGGCCTGCGGCCGATGGTGTTCTCGCGGCTGATCGAGCGGACGGCGCGCGCCAACGCGAGCTTCGCGTTCACGACGGGCCTGGCCGAGTCGGTGCCGCTGCTCACCGCCCCGCTCAACCTCGGCGACGTCGTCATCCTGACGAAGAACCAGCTGATGATGTGTTATCGCCTGGCCCTGGCGTCGGGCCGGGACGGCGATCCGCGGGAGCTGATGGGCGAGATCGTCGGCGTGCTGGGCGGCGGACTGCTCTTCCGGCAGGCGGCGCGCGAGCTGGTCGGGTTGATCCCGGTGGTAGGGCTGCTGCCGAAGGTCGCAGTGGCCTACGCGGGGACGCTCGCGATCGGGCGGGCGATGGTGGCGTGGCTCACCGAAGGGCGCAAGGTCACGAGCGAGGTGGTCACCCGTTTCTCGAAGGAGGGGCTCGAGAAGGGGCGTACGCTCGCGGAGCGGTGGTCGCGCGAGCGGTCGCCACGGGTGGCCGGCTCGCGCGTGGAGCGTCTGAAGCAGTACCTGCCCGGCAGGCGGGTGGGGTCAGGCCCTGTTAAGGAGATTTAACATTCTTAACAGGGCCTGACCCCGACGGCCCTCACTGGAACGTGTAGCGGAAGCTGAGCATCATCACGTACACGTCGCTGATGCCCGCGTTGGTCTGGAACGACTTCGAGATCAGCTGCGGGCCGGACGAGGTGCTCACCGTGGCCAGGTGGTAGGTGGCCCGTCCCTGCGCGTCGATGCCGGGGCTGTTCAGGATCCGGTTCTGGATCGCGCTCTGGCTCACGCCCCAGTCGTGGTTCAGCAGGTTCCCGAAGTTGGTGATGTCGAGCCGGATCTCGCCCGAGTGGCGCGCCCCGCCGAGTGTGTGGAAGACCTCCTGCATGATGCTGAAGTCCAGCCGCTTCACCATCGGCAGGAAGACGGCGTTCCGCCCGGCGTACTGCCCGCGATGGGTGCGCAGGTAGTCGTCCTGCCGGATGTAGGCCTCGAAGGCCGAGGCCTGGTCGGCCGCCGTGAACGTCTTCGCGCCGGAAGTGAACGTCGTGAAGTTCATCTCCGAACTGTCCCGCGGAATGTAGATCAGGTCGTTGCTCGACCCGCCGTCCTTGTTCATGTCGCCCGAGAAGATGTAGCTCGTGTTTCCGTTCGTGTAGGCGTCGAAGAACGCGGCGACGGTCGTGGCGCCGAAGTGGAAGTAGTCGTGCGTGTAGGACGTCGCGAGGAAGAACCGGTGGCCCGGCGACGTCGCCGCGTAGCCCAGCGCCGGGTTGTTGGGATCGACGACGATCGGGTTGTTGGTCCAGGAGCCGGAGGCGATGGACCCGGGGTCCACCGAGTTCCGCGCCCGGCCGTAGCGATATGCGGCCTTGAACGTGAGGCCGCGGGTCATCGGCTTGGTCACGCTCGCCGAGGCCGTCCACGAGCGGCCGATGCTCTGGTTCAGCAGCACGTAGTTCTCGACGACCTGGTTGCCGGGTGTGTTGTTGATGCGGTTGCCCGTCCAGAGCGGCCGGCTGTCTGGGCCGGCGTAGGCCGACTGCGCCGCCGGCAGGTTGGCGTTGATGTATGCCATGCCGTTCACGTCGTGGTTGTAGATGTACTCGCCGGTGCCGACCAGTCCCCACGGCAGGCGCTTGTCCACGGCGATGTTCGTGCGCCAGACCTGCGGGAACTTGAAGTCCGGATCGGTCACCGCGACGGCCGCGCTCGACGGCGGCTGCCCGGTCGCCTCGGGCTTGTAGGCGTCGGGGTTGGGATTGAACGGGAATGCCGTGGTGCCGGTGGACTGGATGAAGCCGGTCAGGATGCCCGTGTTGCCGATCTGGTTCGAGATCCACACGTAGGCCGGCTTGCCGGTGAAGACGCCCGTGCCGCCGCGGACCTGCAGGCGCTGATCGGCGTTCACGTCCCAGTTGAAGCCGACGCGCGGCGACCAGAGCGGCGTGGTCTTCGGCAGCGCGCCCGTGTCGTACTGCACCGCGCTGCCGTCCCGGTCGCGGAACGTCAGCGCGTCCACGGCGGGGTTGTCGAATCCCGTGGCGCCGAACTTCGCCACGTCCATGCGCACTCCGCCCGTGACGGTGAGGTTGGTGCGCGGCCGCCATTCGTCCTGCGCGTAGAGGCTGGTGTACCAGACGTCCAGGGGCTGGAACGGCGGGTTCACCGAGCCCGGGACGTTCGAGTAGCGCACCTGGAACTTGTTCAGCGCCACCGGCGACATCATCCGGCCGGGGTTGGCCAGGTAGTCGTTGGCATCGGCGTAGAAGTCGTCGAGCGAGTTGTAGACGTAGGCGCTCTGGATGCCGGGATAGAACGAGTTGTCCGAGTGGTACTTCTCGACGGCGCCGCCGAAGGTCAGCGAGTGATGCGTCCCGTACTTCGTGAAGCTGTCCTGCGCCTGGAACGTGTCGTAGAGCAGCAGGTTGGCCGGCGTGAACGGCTCGCTGCCGAACGAGGTATAGGTGTTGCCGCCGTCGAGGATGTCGACGAAGGGGAACAGCGTGTCGAGCTGGCCGCGGCTCTCGTCCTGCTTCGTGTAACCGACGATCAGGTTGTTGGACATGCTGCTGCCGACGACCGAGTTCCATTCGCCGATGCCCGAGTGGATGTTCTCGAGGATCGAGTAGTTCGAGTTCTGGAAGCCGAGGAAGTTCGTGCTGAAGGTCTGTCGCCCGAAGCCCAGCGAGGACGAGCCCGACACCGACACGTCGGTGCTGGACTTGAGCTGGTTGTACCGGAACGTGATCTTGTTCGAGGCATTCAGGTTGTAGTCGCCCTTCACCAGGAAGGGCTTGCCGGGCGTGTTCTTCGTGATGTTGTCGAAGGGGCCCGTCTCGTACTGGAACGCCGACGAGAGGAACGAGCTGAGCGCGGTCAGGTCCGAGGCCAGCACCCGCGTGGTGTTGCCGGTTGCGGGCACCCCGCCCGGGTTCGACGTGTAGGTCGTCAGCGGCCGCTTGTCCGACTGGTTCTCGAAGCTCTCGAAGAAGAAGGCCTTGTCCTTGATGACGGGACCGCCGGCCCACTCGCCGAAGTTGGTCGTATCGAACGTGCCGGGATTGAACGACTGGCCGGCGGCCTCGGTACCGACGTACGACTCGTTGCGCATCCGATAGTAGACCGATCCGGTGAACCGGTTCGCGCCGCTCCGGGTCACGGTGTTGACGCCGCCGCCCACGAAGTTGCCCTGCCGCACGTCGTACGGCGCGACGTTCACCTGCAGCTGCTCGATGGCCTCGAGCGAGATGGGTGCGACGCCGGTCCGGTCGCCGGGCTGGCCCGCGAGCCCGAACGAGTTGTTGAAGTACGAGCCGTCCACCGTGATGTTGTTCATCCGGTTGTCCTGGCCGGCGAAACTGCCGCCGAACCCGGAGCCGGAGTACTCGGGCGCCAGCCGCGCGACGTCGTTGATGCGGCCCGAGATCGTCGGCAGCGACCCGAGCTGCTCGCGCAGCACGGCCGTGGAGGACCCGGTGTGGCTCGAGCTGAAGATGATGTCGCTGTGGCCGCTGACCGTCACCGTCTCGGCTACTGAGGCCACCGCGAGCCCGAACTCGAGGTCCTGCGTCACGCCGAGCGTCAGCAGGATGTCCGACTTCTCCTCGGATCTGAACCCGGACAACGCCGCGGTCACCGTGTAGGGGCCCCCCACGCGCATGCCCTGGATCGAGAAGCGGCCGTCTGGCCGCGTGACAGTCTCGTACGTCGTGCCCGACGGCAGGTGGACGGCCACGATGCTGACGCCGGGAATGACGGCGCCCTGACTGTCCTTCACGATGCCGGCTACCGAGGCGGTCGTCACGCCTTGCGCCGAGGCGGACGAGGCCCACAACACGATGGCCAGCACAAATCCGATCGCACCGACGCGGCGATCCCGTTTCACGAAGGTCATTGCGATCTCCTGATCAAGCGGGGGGAGTAAGAGACGCGAAATTCTATCTCTGCCGTGTGACGACGGCGCAAAGAATTCGCATGCGGTCCGACCACTCCGAGCGCGCCTGATCCATTCCGTCCATCGCCGTAAATTTGGATCCGGAAATCGCGCACGGATGCGCTTGACAGTGGCCCGCAAAGGGTCGATAGTCGCCACAGCACACACACCTCCCAAGGAGGTTGCAACCGTGAGCACCGAGCCACCGGGCTTTCGTCGGCCCGGACGGGGAGTTCGGGAATCGCGCCGACGCTCGGGCTGAGTGCCCGGAGCACGCGGTCCCACCTAAATCACCCGCACTGCCCGTCCGGGCCAGGCTTTCTCGCCGCGCAGGCGCCTTCCCATCCACCGGACGCTGTCGTCCGGCGATCCGCTCGCTCTTCAGTCCGACGTGATCGCGCGTGCGATGCGCGACGTGGTCAGCGCCTGGCCCGCGTGGCGCGCCGCGTGCTCCGCGCCATGGAACAGCAGGCCGATGACCGTGGAGGGCAGCTGCCGCCGTCCGACGCCGCGGGGCTCGATCAGCGTCTGCGGATCGGTCCTGGCGAGCGCGTCGATTGCGCGTGCCGTGGCCTGTTCGATGTCGGCGGCGAGCGTGGCCGCGTCGGGCGCCGGTTCCGGCACAGCCGATTCGGCGGCCAGCGCGGCCTGCTGGGCCCCGGAGAGCTCGGCGCCGCGCGCGTAGGTGAACAGCCGGTCGAGCGCGCCGACCAGGTGCCGCACGTGGTAGCCGACCGGCGGCGCGCCGCCCGGCCGGGCCCAGATCGCGCCCACGCCGAGTCCGTCCAGCGCGCGGAGCGTGTCCTCCCTCGCGTGGACGATGGCGTGCGCGGCAGGCATCAACAGATCGGGCACGCCGGGGATGGGCCCGCGCAGCCACGCTTCCCGCATCTGGTCGGTCATCCTCGCTCCTCCCCTCGCCCGGCGGCCCATCTCCTATAATCCGCACCGCGGGCCGGATTCTTCGCGAGCGGGGCACATCATGAGTACAGCCATCGATCGTCGCACGTTTCTCGGCACGGGCGCCGCCGGACTGGTGGGCCTGGCCGCGCGGTCTGCGTCGGGCCGCGTGCTCGGCGCCAACGACCGCCTCCGGATTGGCGTGGTCGGCACCGGGCGCCAGGGCCGGCACGACCTGCACGAACACCAGATCCTGACGGATGTCGAGATCGCGGCCATCTGCGACGTCTACGCACCAAACCTCGCGCAGGCGGCGCGGATGGCGCCTGGCGCGACGCAGTATCACGACTTCCGCGAGCTCCTCGACGACAGGACCATCGACGCCGTGATCGTCGGCACGCCCGACCACTGGCACGCGCTGGTGACGGTGATGGCCTGCCAGGCCGGCAAGGACGTGTACGTGGAGAAGCCCTCGTCGGTTGCGATTGCCGAGGGCCGGAAGATGGTGAAGGCGGCGCGCAAGCACAACCGGATCGTGCAGGTCGGGACCCAGCAGCGATCGGCCGCGCACTTCCAGGACGCGGTGCGCCTGGTGCGGGAAGGCCGCATCGGCACCGTGACGGCGGTGCGGGCGTGGAACTACGGCAACGAGGCGCCCGCGGGCATCGGCCACCCGCCCGACGGCGATCCGCCCCCGGAGCTCGACTGGGACTTCTGGCTGGGCCCGGCGCCGAAGCGTCCCTTCAACCCGAACCGCTTCGGCGTCTCTCCCGACGCGTGGTCCTACTTCCGCTACTTCTGGGACTACGCGGGCGGCATGATGACCGATTGGGGCGTGCACCTCATCGACATCGTCCAGTGGGCAATGGACGTGAATGCGCCGGTATCGGTCTCGGCGGTCGGCGGGAAGTTCTGCCTGACCGACAACCGCGAGACGCCGGACACGATCGTCTCGACCTACACCTACCCGACGTTCGTGATGACGTACGAGAACCGCACGTCGAACAGGCGGCCGCTGAACGGACACGGCTACGGCATCGAGTTCTACGGCAGCGACGGCACGCTGTTCGTCGACCGCAGCGGGTTCGAGCTGACGCCCGAGACGCGGAAGGAGGGCACCACCGAGGTCAACCGCACCGAGCCGGCGAGCGCGACGAGCACGCCCGACAGCCCGACGCACGCGAGGAACTTCGTCGACTGCGTGAAGTCGCGGACCCTGCCGATCTGCGACATCGAGATCGGCCACCGCTCCTCCTCCACCGCCATCCTCGGCAACATGGCCTATCGATCCGGCGCGACGGTGGTATGGGACGCGGCGACCGAGCGGGTGACCAATGGCAACGAATCCGCCGCCGCGCTGGTGGACCGCGAGTACCGCGCGCCCTGGGCGCTGACGGTGTAGGACTAGAATTGGTCCATGGCCTTCAACGGACGCCGCCAGGTTCCCCAGCCCGTCAACGAGCCCGTCAGGAGCCACGCGCCGGGCACTTCCGAGCGCGCAGCGCTCAAGGCCCGGCTGGCCGGGATGACGGGCGAGCGGATCGACATCCCGCTCGTGATTGGCGGCCGTGCCGTGCGGACGGGCCGCACCGCGACGGCGGTGATGCCGCACGATCACCGGCACGTCCTCGCCGACTATCACACGGCGGGTGACGTCGAGATCGCCTCGGTGATCGAAACGGCGGTCGAGGCGCAGCGGGAGTGGAGCCGCTGGCCGTGGGAGGATCGCGCCGCCGTCTTCCTCAAGGCCGCCGAGCTGCTGACGACGACATGGCGTGCCACGCTCAACGCGGCGACCATGCTCGGCCAGTCGAAGACGGCATTCCAGGCCGAGATCGACTCGGCGTGCGAGCTCATCGACTTCTGGCGCTTCAATACGCACTTCGCGCAGGAGCTCTACGGCGAGCAGCCGATCTCCGATCACACGATGTGGAACCAGCTCGAGTACCGCGGGCTGGAAGGGTTCGTCTACGCGGTGACGCCGTTCAACTTCACGTCGATTGGCGGCAACCTGCCGACGGCGCCCGCGCTCATGGGCTGCGCCGTCGTGTGGAAGCCGGCGTCCAGCGCCATGCTGAGCGCGCACTACATCATGCAGCTGCTGCTGGAGGCGGGGCTGCCGCCAGGCGTCATCAACCTCGTCGCGGGCGATGCGGTGGCGATTTCCAGGGCCGTGCTCGCCCACCGCGATCTGGCCGGTACACATTTCACCGGCAGCACGGGCGTGTTCAACGCGATGTGGAAGACGATTGGCGCGTCGATGGCCGGCTACCGCTCGTACCCGCGCATCGTCGGCGAGACGGGCGGCAAGGACTTCATCGTCGCGCACCCGTCGGCCGACCCGCAGGCGCTGGCGGTCGCGATCGTGCGCGGCGGCTACGAGTACCAGGGCCAGAAGTGCTCGGCGGCCAGCCGCGTCTACGTGCCGCGCTCGATCTGGCCCGAGGTGCGCGATCGATCGGTCGCGATGATTGGCGAGCTCGGCATGGGCGACATCAGCGACTTCCGGAACTTCATGGGGGCGGTGATCGATCGCAAGGCGTTCGACAAGATCGGCGGCTACATCGAAGACGCGCGGCAGAACGCGACCATCCTGGCCGGCGGCACGGCGGACGCCTCCGACGGGTACTTCATCGCGCCCACGCTGGTCGAGACGGCGGACCCGTCGTATCGACTGCTCCAGGAAGAGATCTTCGGCCCGGTCGTCACCGCGTACGTCTTCGACGATGCGAAGTGGAGCGAGACGCTGTCGATCCTGGATCGGACATCGCCGTATGCGCTCACCGGCGCGGTCTTCGCGCGCGACCGCGCGGCGATTCGTGCAGCGGCCGACGCGCTCCGGAACGCGGCGGGCAACTTCTACGTCAACGACAAGCCCACCGGCGCGGTCGTCGGGCAGCAGCCGTTCGGCGGCGCGCGCGCTTCGGGCACGAACGACAAGGCCGGGTCGAAGCTGAACCTGGTGCGCTGGGTCAGCGCGCGGACGATCAAGGAAACCTTCAACCCGCCGACCGACTATCGGTACGGGTTCATGGCGGACAAGTAGCCTGTTGGACGTCCCATGCGTGCTTCATGGTGTCACAGCCGACAAGTTCGCCCGCATCAGCGCGAGCCCGTTTGTTTCCCGCACGAGCACCTGTGCGTCGTCAGCCCAGGCCAAGACACGCGACCGCACCTCGACGGCCGACTCGTCGTCAAAGTCGTACAATACGTCGACGGTTGTAGGCGGTCCAGGCTGGCGCGGTGACGTCCGGATCCACAGCACGTCTCTGGCGGGATGCCACCGCACAGGCTCGAACGGCGAGGCTACTCGGAGACCTGGAGGCTCCCATTCCGAGTCATCGATCGTTCGAAAAACGCCTTGGCGGCCAGCGACGCCGACCGGCCTGAAGTAGTAGCGACCCGTCGGGGAGAAGTAGATACTCTTTAGATCTGTTCTTTCGACCTTCCAGTCCGGCGACCGAAGCCGAAACACCTTCGGGGCATCCGCTGTTACCGTTGACCAGACATAGACGTTGCCGTCGAACGCCGGCCAGGTGACATAGTTGCCTTGGTCAAGGACTTTCGCACTCGTACGCGCACCGAGTTCGTAGATCCAGACCGCACCGTGAGAGTAAGGCAAGTCGTGGCCGACATACTGACCCGTGACCAGGGCGAGGTATCTCCCATCGGGACTCCAGGCAAAATCTCGGACCTGTTGCACGGCACCGATCTCGAGCCCGGCAAGGCTCAGTACTCGCAAGGTCGACTGTTCGTATCCCAGCACCTTGCCTCCGCGCGTTCCTTCGACGGCGTCCTCGAACGTGGCCTCTCCGGGCCTGACGCCGTACTCCAGAACACGGTCCAATACCGCGATCATGGTCCCGTCAGGGGACACCATGGGGTCGATTAGACGCCCGGCGATAGATCGATAAATCTGCTTGGTGCTCCCGGACTTGGTTTCGCGCGCGACGAGGGCTGAGGGCTCATCAGCTGGTACGAATATCGCCAAACCGCTCTGTGGGACATAGACACAGTACCTCGGTCCCGTTGGCGCAGCCGGATTTGCGAGTATGGCCGCCATGAGCAGGGGGCTGATCGCTGGGATGATTCTCATATCGCACCAATCCTTCATCCCCCCTGTGCCAATAATCTCTGAGACAACCTCCCGAGGGAGATTAGTGTAGGGGCGGGGAGGATGCGATGAGATGTCCCGAATGCCAGCCAGCGTTGCGATCGATCCGTCGTCTGAGGACACGGCGGCGGAGGGTGCCCACGGGGCACCCGGAGCCGCCGCCTCCGTCACCGCGCCCGTAAGGCCGGACCCAGAAGTGCCGGTCAAGGTCCAGCGCCGACAGTTCCCCGCAGAGTACCGGCGTCGTATCCTCAAGGAAGCCGACGCATGTAAGAAGCACGGCGCGTTGGGGGCGCTGTTGCGCCGCGAAGGGTTGTACAGTTCGCACCTGGCTGAACTGGCGTCGGCAACGCGAGCAGGGCGAGCTCGTCGTCGGACGCGCGCGCAAGCGCGGACCGGTGCCCAAGCCGATCGATCCACGCGTGAAACAGCTCGAAGTCGAGAACCGCCGACTCCAGCGCAAGCTGGCGCGGGCGGAGACGATCATCACCCTCCAAAAAAAAGTTGCCGAGATCCTGGGGATCCCCCTGAAACCCCTCGACATCGACGAAACCGACTGATGGTCGCCATCGAAGCCGTGACCACGACCGGCGAGACCACGACGCTCTGTCAGAGCGTCGGCATCGCGCGCGCGACCCTCTATCGGCGTCGACAGCCCGCCCGGTCATCGCCGCCGACCGTCCGTGCGCCGTCGTCGCGCGCGCTGGTCCCCGCCGAACGGCAAGCGGTGCTCGACGTCTTGCACAGCGAGCGGTTCGTCGATCAGTCGCCGGCGGAAGTCCAGGCCACGCTGCTCGAGGAACAGACGTATCTGTGCTCGACGCGGACGATGTATCGCATCCTTGACGCCGCGCAGGAAGTCCGGGAGCGACGCGACCAGGCGCGGCATCCGGCGTACACGAAGCCGGAGCTCGTCGCGACGGCCCCGAATCAGATCTGGTCGTGGGACATCACGAAACTGAAGGGGCCGATCCCGTACCTCTATTACTCGCTGTATGTGATCCTCGATCTGTTCAGCCGCTACGTCGTGGGCTGGATGGTCGCGGCACACGAGAACGCCCGTCTGGCGCAGCGGCTGATCGAAGCGACGTGTCGCAAACAAGGGATCGGCCCGCACCAACTGACGATTCACGCCGACCGCGGCGCGCCGATGCGCAGCAAACTGGTCGCCGAGCTCTTCTCGGATCTCAGCATCGACGCGAGTCACTCGCGGCCTCGCGTCAGCAACGACAATCCGTTTTCCGAAGCGCAATTCCGCACGTTCAAATACCGGCCGGAGTTTCCGGATCGATTCGGCGCCATTGAACACGCCCGCCGTGTGAGCCGGGGCCTCTTCGCGTGGTACAACGACGCGCACCATCACAGCGGGCTGACCTATCTCACACCGGCCGACGTTCACTACGGGCGCGCGGCCACGATCCTCGAGGTCCGGCATCACACGCGCCTGGCCGCCTACGACGCGCATCCCGAGCGCTTCGTGCAGGGCCCGCCGCGCCTCGAAATCCTGCCGCATGCGGTGTGGATCAATCCGCCGGCGAACTCGACCGCCCAGGATGCCCCAGGATCGACGATCGTCACTCCGGCCGACCCGCAGCATGGGGAAATCGGAGGGCCACAACTCATTCTCGGCGCGCCGGCGATCCCGATGATCACGTCGATGGAGTTGCTACAGTAAATTCAGAATCAGGTTGTCTCAAAGACGTTGACACGGCCCGATCGAGGCCGCAAGTGTCAGCACTGGTTGGCGTCATCGCCATCGGGGTCATCGATCTCGACGTGAAAGTGGTTACGGTGCTCGCCGCTGTTGTCAATCACAATCGTCGTGCCCCCGACGTCGCTCGGTGAGATGCTTGCTGCCGGGTCGACGATAATTTCCGACACTACACCAGTCGCCGCGATCATGTTGAGGAGCTCAAGCGTTAGCTCTCGACTGTACGCCGACGGATCCGTGGTGAGGTCGAGAGGGAGATCTTGGGCATCTGCTCGGAGATAGCGGATATCGGCGTCTCTACCATTTTGGTGACAGTTGTGCGGAGGAAAAGAGCCGCCACCGTTGCGGCTGATGTCACCAACGCCAACATTCGGCGCCTGATGGAGAGCATTCCAGCTCGCACCCACATTCGCAATCAGCGTCAGCATCGCTTCGGCACCGCCCCAATCGTCCGTTCCAGGGGGGTCCGTGCCCAAATGGTGGTAGTAGCCGAGCCCAGAGGCTGGCAACTCAGACCCACCCGCCAAGGTGCCATTGCACGGAGAGCCTTTATGCAAAGCCGATCTTACGTGGATTGTGGCAAGCAGGATGTCCGTCTGGGACGGGGTCATGCCGCAGACAGTGGTGTTGATTGTGGCTATCCAACTGATGGCGTAATCGCCCGCCCGGGACGGCATCCACGGTATTGGACCAGTCGTGTTGAGGTTGTGCGAGTCGAGAACGTGATCGAACTGAGCACCGTAGAACGAGTAGTAGGCGGGATAAGGATTGTCCAAAGCCAAGCCGTACACGTTTCCGTGGTTGATCGTGCGCTGTTGAACGGAATACGCTTGGCAGTAAAACGGCGGTGGCCAGTAGTGCGGTACAAAAGTCTGGCGTAACTGTTCAGGCCTGAGGACGGCGTAGCAGCGACGGAGCGGTCTGGCGCTGACGATGCGCGGTAATCGCGGCGGTCAGATAGACGAGGGCGTTGAGGTGCTGGAGCTGACACGTGCGCGCGATGGTCAGCAGGCGTTCGACGGCGCGTTCGCCGTGGTCGCTGCGCGTCCCCAGCATGATCTTCCGCCACACGACCGCGGTCCTGAGGGCGCGCTCGGCGGTGTTGTTCGTAGGCTCGACGTCCTTCTCGTGCACGAAGGTGAAGAAGTGTGGGTGGTGCTCGAAGAACGCCCGCGCGAGATTCCGCACGTCGGCATTGGCCGCGTCGAGCGATCGGCTCGCCAGCGCGAAGAAGCGCCTCTCGATCGGCCACACCTTTGCGATCAATTCGGCGCGGGTGACCGGGGTGCCCCGAGCCGTCGGGTCGCCGCGATAGCGGTGCCACAGGCGAAACAGCCGACGGTCCAGCGCCAGAGCCTCGCGGCAGAACCGCCTCGCCGACGGCGTGGTCGCGAGATCGAGCGCACTGAGCAGATTCCGCGTGATGTGCGCCCAGCAGAACTGCCGCTGCCCGACGACGTAGGTCAGATAGGTGGGCAGCCGGTCACTGCCGAGGATGCCCGCGAAGGTCTCGCCCACGACCGTTTGCAAGACGTCGGCGCCGCGCGACGCGGCGATGCGATAGACGACGAACGCGCGGGCGACGATCGCCCAGAGCCACCGCTTCTCGCCGTTGCTCCGATGCCCGGTTTCATCCGCGTTGAGCACGGGTTCGTCGCGCAGCGCGGCCGCGAGCTCGTCGTAGGGCGTTGCGACCGCCGCGCTGGCTTCCTCCCACGCCTTCTGCGTGCTCCCGAGGCTGATCGGGATCTGCAGCGCCCCGGCCAGGAACCGCTGCACCACCAGACGCGGCAGCCGACACACGACCGTCAGGTAGGCAATCAGGGCTGTCAGCTGCGGGCCGAACTGCCCGACGACCTCCTCGGGCAGCGCGGCGAGCGTCGTCTGGCCGCAGCCGGGGCATTGACGCCGCTGACAGCGGTACTCGGTGATGTGCGGCGTGATGGCCGGCAGCTCGGTCACCTGATGCCGGCGCGGCGCGCCGACCGCATCGCGCACGTGCAACCGGTGCGCGCAGTGCCGGCAGGTGTCCGGGGCGAGCGCGATCAACGTGTCCACGCGCTCGACGGGGACCAGCGGGCGGTGATGGCCCGGATGCCCGGGCTGCCCGCCGCGCGGGCGGCGGCTTTTCGCGCGACGTCCTCGCACGCGGGGCTGCCCGGCCAGTCCATCCGACGAGGGCGGCTTCGACGTGATCGTGGAATTCTGCTGGCGCAGGGCGAGCTGGCGTTCGAGGTCCTGGATCCGCTTCGCTTGGTCCGCGTTCTCCCGGCGCAGCCGCTCATTCTCGCGTCGCAGGCGGTCGACTTCGTCGAGATCGGACGTCTGCGCCGGCGACGGGCGGTCCGGATCCACCGGCTGATCGCGTCGCACTCGGCGTCGTCGCGTCACGCACCAGAGGGTACCGAATCACACGGAAAAGTACAAGAGCCCTGAACAGTTACAGTCTGGCACTGACCGTCAGCTCTGGCCGAGATGTCGACACGCATTACGGTCCCGGTGAGTACGAACTTTCCAGAAGTCACTGGGCAGGAATTGTCCACTCTAGTGATCGATCCGTCGAGCGCCTCTCCGCCTCCGGATCCCTGGGGGGTGCAGGTTTGCGCTCTCACCAAGACACTGTGCGATATGAGAAAAGAGATCGCCCAGAGCGCGGCGGGCCAGTGTGGAGTCGACATGCTGCGCCGTTTGTTGCCCATCTTGCGTTCTCCAGATGGTGAAATATCTACTTAAGAACGAGCCCCAATCAGGGCGCCTCATAATGAGGCGCTCGATGGGAGGGGCGATGGAAGTGACACCGGCGATTCCGACACGATATCGGCCGCGGGTGAAGCAGCGCCTGGCGGTCGTTGAGTACGTCAAACACAACACGGCATTAAGCCGGCGAGTCGGCACTTTGGCTTAGCCAGGCCGACGCGCAGTCCCGACAGCGTCCAGTGAGCGAGCACGCCCTCCTCACCTGCCAAGGAGGGCGCGCGCAGCGAACGGGTGAGCAACATACCGTCAACATCGGGGCTCGATCTTGACTAGACAAAACAATTCAGGGTTCCAGCTCGGTTAGAGCCCTGACAGTAGAAACGCGTCTCGGGCTCGATCCGAACACGGTTGGTAACCACCGTCTGGTCCGGCTCGCGGCATCCGAGTTGGCATGGCCACTGACAAGTCAGCAAGCGGGCTCCACGTCTCAGAGCGCCTTCGGTTTGAGGGGGCAACAATCGCGCCAAGTGCTCCATTGCAGAACTTGCTCGCCGTCGCCTGCGCGGGGCTACCGTGCCACGCAAGTTTGGATAAGAGGCCACAATCCTGTGCGTGCTGGCGACGACGAAGGAGCAGGACTTCACCATTCAAGGGAGTCGCGGCCGAGAACTGGGCGAAGCTCCGTTCGCCCATCTGCATCGCGGCCTACGTCTGGGTGCTGAGCAACGGCAACCCTACAGGCGATTCGCGTCCATGGCCTGCGCGCTGCCGTTCCCGTCGCTGAGGTCCAGCCGTCGAGTGCGTCCTTACCGCGCCGGCGGCAAGGTAGTAGGCCCGATCTCCTCGATCGTCGCCTGCCTGGCGATCTTCATGGCGAGGTTCGGCGACAGATCCGGGTAGGCGACGGCCGAGAGGAGATCGTAGAACGGGGCAAGGCTCACGCCGGTCCCGCTGATGTCCAGCCAATTTTCCCGATCGGGAAATATTGGACAATCTTCAGGGTTCACTTGGCACGACATTCCCGATCGGGAACCCACAAGGCGACGTACACTCTGCTTCCGACAGGTTCGCCCCCTCTTCCTGTTAACATCCGCGCCTGCGGAGCGTCTGGACCTCCGGATGGGGCGCCGGTGAGCCATGTGCTGGAGCTCGGGATGGTCGTCTCCGGGTCGCGCGAGGCCGCCGGCCCGGTGAGGGGGACCGACACGACCGCAGCGGCGGACACCTCGATCGTCGAGGCGGCCAGGCGCGGCGATCGGGCGGCGTTCTCGGCCCTGTATCACCGGTTCGTGCGCCTGGTGCATGGCGTGTTGCTCGCCTCGGTGCCGCGTCACGACGTGGACGACCTCGTCCAGGACGTCTTCCTCACGGCCATGCGGCGGATCGACAGCCTGCGCGATCCGGCGGCGTTCCCCGGCTGGCTCGCGGCGATCGCCCGGAACCGAGCGGCCGACTTCCACCGGCGCCGGCCGCCGGAGCGTGACGAGCTGCCCGACGAGGTCGCGGCGCCCGGCGGCGACCATACCGAGGCGCTCGCCGTCCTGGCCGTGATCCGCACCCTGCCGGAGGCGTATCGCGAGACGCTGGTGCTGCGGCTGGTCGAGGGCATGACGGGCGGCGAGATTGCGGCGCGCACGGGGCTGAAGGCCGGGTCGGTGCGCGTGAACCTGCACCGTGGGATGAAGCTGCTGCGGGCGCGGCTCGAAGGGAGCACAGGGCCGTGAGCGACGAATACCTGTGGGATCGGAGCGGACCGGTCGATCCGGAGGTCGAGCGGCTCGAGCGGCTGCTCGGCGGGATCCGCACGGCGCCGCCCGAGCCCGACTGGGACGCGATCGACAGGGCGCCGGCGGCGCGGCGGCCGTCGCTGTTTTTCCTGGCGGCCGCAGCCGTCCTCGTCCTGGCCTCGGCCGCGAGCCTGCGCCTGACCGTGGGCCCCGCGCCGTCGTGGTCGGTCGTCCGCGTGAGCGGCGAGCCGACAGTCGGCGACGCCCCGGTGATCGAGTCGGCGCGGCTCGGCGTCGGGGACTGGCTCGCGACCGATGCCGCGTCGAGCGCGAGCGTGGCCATCGGCGCGATCGGACGGCTCGACGTGGATCCGGCCACGCGCCTGCAGCTGCTCAGCGCCGGCGATGGCAACGAGCGGCTCGCCCTCGCGCAAGGGACGGTCCACGCCTTCGTGTGGGCGCCGCCGGGCCAGTTCGTGGTCGAGACGCCTGCGTCCACGGCCGTCGATTCTCGGGTGCGCGTACACGCTGTCGGTCGAGCCGGACGGCGGAGGGCTCATCGAGGTGTCGCTGGGATGGGTCGGCTTCGAGCACGCGGGACGCGAGGCGTTCATTCCAGCCGGTGCGCGCTGCGCGACCCGTCCGGGCGTCGGTCCCGGCACGCCGTACTACGCCGACGCCCCGCCCGCGCTCATCCGCGCGCTCGGCGTCCTCGACGCCCCGGACGCCACTGGCGCCGCGCGTGCGGCCGCGCTCGACGCGGTCCTGGCCGGCGCCCGCCCGCGAGATGCGATGACGCTCTGGCACCTGCTGGCGCGGGTGCCATCCACCGATCGTGACCGCGTGTTCGACGCGCTGGCGCGCGTGGCACCCCCGCCGCTCGGTGTGACGCGCGACGGGATCCGGCTCGGCAGCCGCGCGATGCGCGATGCCTGGTGGGGAGAGCTCGGTCTCGGCACGTCGGGCTGGTGGCGCATGTGGGAGCGCAAGTGGCGCTAACCCGTTAACGCGGTGCGGGAATGCCGCGTCCTCTCCACCGTGAGCCGCATGACGGTTCACGAAGGAGGCTCGGATGACCAGTCACCTGCGCGCACCCCACACTCTCGCCGCCACCGCTCTCGTCCTGATGACGGCTGTGCCGGCTCTTGCGGGCCCGCCGCTCGTCTGTTTCCCGTTCGACATCGGCTCGTCCACGTCGCTGCCCTGGAGCGGCAGCAACGGCTGGGAGGGGTCGCGCGCCGACTACGACGTCTCGCGGCTCACGAGCGACACGATCGCGCTGCTCACGCCGACGGCGCCCGTGATCGTCCGGATGGAAACGCTGCGCCGCGCCGCGATCTACGCGACGCGGGACACCGCTGTCGCGCGCACGTTGCTCGACACGATGCTCGCGCGCGTGAAGACCGCCGCGCGCGGCGGATCGACGACCGAAGCGGCGCTGGCAACGTTCGACGCCGGCTACCTGATCGAGACGTACCGTCAGACCGCCTACAAGACGCCGGCCAACGGCACGCTGGTCGCTGGCCTGGACGGCTACGCCATGGTGCGCGCGGCGATCGAGGCCAGGCACGCGGACCCCGCGATGGAATTCGCGGCCGCGATCATGACCATGGGCCCGGGGAAGCCCGGGTACCCGGAGCACGTCAGGCAGGCCCGTGCCGGAGTGACCGCCGATCAGCTCCTGGCGCGGAACATCGACCACCTGCCGCAGTAACAGGGGCCGGGGATCAGGGGCCAGGGGCCGGGACGGATCTTTCCAGACCATGCGGATTCCGCTGCTGGCAGGCCTCATGGGGCAGTGGACAGAGGCAGGCAGCTGGCGGCCGCTCCGGCATCACGGAGCGATGGGATTGCCCAACGGTCGGCGACGATGCTACCGTCGTGCGTTGGTCTCGTAAGGGCGCGGTACGCCGTTCGCAGGGACGTGTGGCGGAGCCCTGTGAATGAGCGACGCCGATCTCACAAGACGCGTGGAGATTCTGGAAGAAAAGGTGGAGTCCCTCAGAGATCTTCCCGGACGCGTCGCGGGCCTCGAATCGCAGGTTCTGCTGCTCCGCACCGAAATGCGGGATGAGTTTTCTGCCGTACGTGGGGACATGGCGACGATGGCGGCGACGATGGCGACAAAGAAGGAGCTTGCCGCCGTCAGAGACGAGCTCCGCGCTGAAATGACTCGGGTCAAAGACGAGCTCCGCGAGGACATCGCGCTGATGGGCCGTGAGCTGGGCGGACTGATCCTGGAGACCCAACGGCAGATGCGGGTCCTCTACGAAGACGTCATCGGCCGCATTGCCGACCTCCGGAGCTGAGGACCCCGGCGCTACTCCGCCCGCAACGCGATCATCGGATTGACGCGCCTGGCGCGCAGCGCCGGCCACAGGCGGCCCTGCAGTCCCGCCACGGCCAGCACGAGGATGACGCCTCCCCCCCAGACCTGGCTGGCGATGACGCGCGCGGCCGCCACCCCTCCGGCAATGCCGAGGACCAGGCCGGTGGCCAGCAGCCGCGGCGGCGAGCGTGCGCACGTCGGTCACCGGCTGATCCGGATCGACGGCGTGGATCTGCCGGCGGACGAGCTCCTGAATCCGCGAGGGCGGCACCGCCGAGCGCACGAGCACGAACAGACGCGACGCGGCAAGCGTGAACGGGACGCGCCGCATGCCGGCGGTGATCCGATCGGCGAGCACGCCCACGACTTCGACGCTGTCATCGGCCGCGCCACCGGCGGCTCGCCACTGCAGCCTCACACCTGCCGAGAACCGGCTCGTCGGCAAGATACCGGTGCACGAACGCTTCGTTGATCACGGCAACGTGCCGTGCGGACAGGACGTCGGCGGAGTCGAGATACCGGCCGGTCACGAGGCGAAGGCCGGCCAGGTGCGAGTACTCCGGAGTGGTCTCGTGCACGATCGCGCCGCGCCGGTCAAACGCCGGGCTGCGCCGGAGCACGCGGGCGGCGTAGCGCAGGTCAGCGGCTGCGGTCTCGATGAGATGGACCATGCATCCTCCTATCGTCCCACTCGCCCTTGCACTATCATCGAAGCCCATGTCTTCGCAATCGGATCTGGAAGCCCGCGTGGCGGCGCTCGGCCTGGAGCTCCCGCCTGCGCCCACACCTGGCGGGGTGTACCGGCCGGTCGTCGTCTCGGGCCGGCACGCGTACGTGTCCGGTCACGGCCCGCTGAAGCCCGACGGGTCCTACGTCACCGGACGTGTCGGCGCCGATCTCGACGTCGAAGCCGGCCGCGCCGCCGCGCGGCAGACGGCGCTGGCGATCCTGTCGTCGTTGCGCAGCGCGCTCGGCTCGCTCGACCGGGTGACCGGGGTGGTCAAGCTGCTGGGCATGGTGCAGGCCACGCCCGAGTTCGGCGACCACCCCGCCGTGATCAACGGCTGCTCGGAGTTGCTGGCCGAGCTGCTCGGCCCCGAGCGGGGAGTCGGCGCGCGCAGCGCCGTCGGCATGGCCTCGCTCCCGCACGGCATCGCCGTGGAAATCGAAGGCGTCTTCGAGATCGTCGGATGATGCCTGCCGCAACCAGCGTGGTGCAGGGCTGGTGGACGGTCGCCAACGAGGCCGACATCCCGTCGCCCGCCCTGCTGCTGTACCTGGATCGCGCCGAGGCGAATCTGCGGCGCATGATCGAGTTGGCGGGCGATGCCAGCCGGCTCACGCCGCACGTCAAGACGCACAAGCTCGGCCCGCTGGTGGAGCTCCACCTCCGCTACGGCATCCGCCGCTTCAAGTGCGCGACGATTGCCGAGGCCGAGATGGTGGCGGCGGCCGGAGGCGCCGACATCCTGCTCGCGTACCAGCCGGTCGGACCCGCCGTCGCGCGCGTCGTGGATCTCGCCGAGACCTACCCTGGTATCCGCATCTCCGTCATCGCGGACGACCGGGACGCGATCGCCGCCCTGGCCGCCGCGGCGAGCAGGCGGGGGCTGTCGATCCCGGTGCTGCTCGACGTGGACGTCGGCATGCACCGCACCGGCATCGAGCCGGGACCGGCCGCGGTCGAGGTCTACCGCCAGCTCACGGTGCTCGACGGCGTCAGCCCCGGCGGCCTGCACGTGTACGACGGTCACGTGCGCGACCGCGATCCCGCCACGCGCGCGGCGAACGCCGACCAGGCCTTTGCCGCGGCCGTCGAGCTCCGCAGGATGCTGCAGGCGGCCGGCCTTACCGTCTCGCGGCTGGTCGCCGGCGGGTCGCCGACCTTTCCGGCGCACGCCCGGCGGCCCGACGTGGAGCTGAGCCCGGGCACGACCGTGCTGTGGGACGCCGGGTACGGCACCGCGCTGCCGGACCTGCCGTTCCAGCCGGCCGCGCTGCTGCTCTCGCGAGTCGTCAGCAAGCCCGCCGGCGGACGCGTGTGCGTCGATCTCGGGCACAAGGCGGTCGCCTCCGAGGGCCCGCACCCGCGCGTGCTCCTGATCGATCCACGGCCCGGGAACGGCGCGGCCGCCGCGCCGCCGGGGAGCCACGCTGCGGCGCTCGGCGTGCCGATCCTCGACGCGCACTTCGTCGGCCACAGCGAGGAGCACCTCGTGCTCGAGACGCCGGCCGCCGATGCACTGGCGGTCGGCGACGTGCTCTACGGCATTCCCTGGCACGTCTGTCCCACCGTCGCCCTTCATTCGGAAGCGTTCGTCGTCCGCGACGGCCGGGTGGACGAGCGCTGGACGATTGCCGCGCGCGCGCGGCGGCTGACGATCTAGTGGAGTGTCTCCTGCGACTCAGGACCGGCCGCTCCGTTGTCGCGCCCGTAGATCACGATCGACACGTGTCAACCGATAGAACTGCTCCTGCTGTTGCGGGCCAGTTGACGGGATGACGGCGCCGGCGCTCCTGCCTCTCTGGGCGCTGCTGGCGGTGGCGGGGCTCATCCTGCTCATCGCGCGCGCCAGGCTGAACGCCTTCGTCGCGCTCACGTTCGTCTCCGCCGCGCTCGGGCTGGCCGCCGGGCTCACGCCGGCCGCGGTGGCGCGCGCGTATCAGGACGGCGTGGGCGGCACTCTCGGGTTCATCGCGCCGGTGGTCGGCCTGGGCACGATCTTCGGCCGGCTCCTCGAGGACTCGGGCGGCGCCCAGGTCGTGGCGACGCGCGTGACCGCGGCGCTCGGCACGCGTGCGCTGCCGTGGGCCGTCGCGCTCGTCGGGTTCCTCGTCGGGCTCCCGGTCTTCTTCTCCGTCGGTCTGGTCCTGCTGCTGCCGGTCGTGGTCAGCCTGGCCGAGGCGTCCGGGCGCCCGCTGCTGACGCTCGCGCTGCCCCTGGTCGCGGGACTCTCGGCATCGCACGGCCTCGTGCCGCCTCATCCCGGACCTCTGGCGGCCATCCAGCTGCTGCACGCCGACACCGGCACCACCATCGCCCTTGCGGCCATGGCCGCCGCGCCGGCCGTGGCGGCGGCGCTCCTCTACGTGCGGTGGCTCGGCCCGCTGCCCGCGGCCGCCCCGGCGGTGGCCGCGGACGCCGGGATCGCGCCGGCGAGCGTCCCCGGCCTGGGACTGACGGTCACCGTGATGCTGCTGCCGGTGCTGCTCATGATGGCGGCCAGCGGCGCGGCGCTCGTGGGCGCCCACGCCCCGGCCGCGGCGGGCGCCCTGGCATTCGCCGGGCAGCCGATCGTGGCGCTGCTCGTGTCGACGCTGGTCGCCTGGCAGGTCTTCGGGCGGGCGCGCGGCATCCCGTCGGCGACGCTGCTCCGCCGCAGCGAAGCCTCGCTCGGCCCCGTCGCCAGCGTGCTCCTCGTTGTGGGGGCCGGCGGCGGCTTCGGCCGGGTGTTGAACGACGCCGGGGTCGGGCAGGCGGTGGCCGGCGCGATCGGCGCGCTCCACGTCCCGCCGCTCGTCTTCGGGTGGATGGTCGCCGTGCTGCTGCGCGTGGCCGTCGGGTCGGCCACGGTGGCCGTCACGACCGCCGCGGGGCTGGTGGCGCCGCTGGCGGCGGCCTCGCCCGGCGTGAGTCGGGAGCTGCTCGTCGTGGCGCTGGGCGCCGGATTGCTCATGGCCTCGCACGTGAACGACGGCGGCTTCTGGCTGGTCAAGGAGTACCTCGGCCTCGACGTGCCGACGACGCTGAAGTCGTGGACCGTGATCGAGACGGTGCTCTCGGTTACGGCGCTCGGGGCCGTGCTGCTGCTCGCGACGTTGATTGAGCCTTAGGAGGTCGGATGCTGATCGTCGACGCGCACCTCGATCTGGCCATGAACGCCCTGGAATGGAACCGCGACCTGTCGCGGCCGCTGGCGGAGATCCGGGAGCGCGAGGCGGGGTGGACCGACCGCCCCGACCGTGGCCGCGGCACGGTGTCGTTCGGCGAGCTGCGCCGGGGCGGCATCGGCCTCGTCGTGGCCACCCAGATCGCCCGCTACGTGACGCGCGGGAACCCGCTGCCGGGGTGGCACTCCCCCGAGCAGGCGCGCGCGATGACCGAGGGGCAGCTGGCGTGGTACCGCGAGATGGAGCACCGCGGCGAGCTGACGCCGGTCACCTCCCGGGCGACGCTCGACGCACACCTTGCGGCGTGGAGCGCGGGCAGCGTGGCGCCGCCTCCGATTGGCTACGTGCTCAGCCTGGAGGGCGCCGACTCGATCGTGTCGATGGCCCACCTCGAGCGTTCGTGGGAGGCGGGGCTGCGCGCCGTCGGCCCGGCCCATTACGGACCCGGCGTCTATGCACAGGGGACCGACGCCACCGGCGGGCTGGGCGTGCGGGGGCGCGAGCTGCTGTCGCACATGGAGCGACTCGGGATCATCCTCGATGCCACGCACCTCTGCGACGACAGCTTCCGGGAAGCCATGGACGTCTTCCACGGTCCGGTGTGGGCCAGCCATTCCAACTGCCGTGCGCTGGTGCCGCACAACCGCCAGTTCGACGACGATCAGATCCGACACCTCGTCGAACGCGGCGCCGTGATCGGCGTGGCGCTCGACGCCTGGATGCTCGTGCCGGGCTGGGAGCGCGGCCGGACCACGCCGGAGGACACCGGCGTGTCGCTGGCCACCGTCGTGGATCACATCGATCACATCTGCCAGGTCGCCGGCGACTGCCGGCACGTCGGGATCGGCAGCGACCTCGACGGCGCGTTCGGCACCGAGCAGACGGCGGCGGACCTGGAGTCCATCGCGGACCTCGGCCGGCTGCCGGCGCTGCTCGCCGCGCGCGGCTACGGTGCGTCCGACGTGAAGGCCATCGCGTCGGGCAACTTCGTCCGGTTCCTGCGGGAGGCGTGGACCGCGTAGCGTAGAAGGCCACCTGCGATCGCACGCAGGGCCGAACTTCAGGTCGCCCGTTCTACTCCACGGTGACGCTCGCCTCCAGCAGGTCCGTCGTTCGTGAGGAGCCCCCGACGTAGATGTCGTAGGCGGGATTGATGGCCCACGCGTGTGCAGTGGTGTCCCAGTACCCGAGCCTGCCCACGGGGACGTCGAAGCGCACGGTCCTCGTCTCGCCCGGCTGCAGCATGAGCTTCTCGAAGCCGCGCAGCAGCTTCAGGGGACGGTCCACCGGCGAACGGGGAAAGCCCACGTAGAGCTCCACCACCTCGGCGCCCGGGCGGCGCCCCGTGTTGGTGACGTCCACGGTGCAGGCGACCATCCCGTCGGCGGTGACCGCAGCGTGGAGCCCCGCGTAGCTGAACGTGGTGTAGCTGAGGCCGAAACCGAACGGGAACGCCGGGGTGACGCCCACCTTCTCCGCCAGCGTGTACCCGTGGTAGTAGTCGTACTCGGCCGTCGGCGCACCCGGTGTGAACGGGGGCAGCCACCAGGGATCGGCGGGGATGGTGAAGGGCAGCTTGCCGCTGGGGTTCACCTGCCCGACCAGGATTCTGGCGATCGCCCGGCCGCCCTCCATGCCCGGATAGAAGGCGTGGAGGATCGCGGGCACCTCCGATCGCCAGGCCTCCATCGTGATGGCCGAGCTCCCCTCGAGCACGACGATCGTGCGCGCGTTCGCCAGCGCCACCGCGTGGATCAGCGCGACGTCCTGCGGGTGGAGGTCCAGCGCCCGCCGATCGCCGCCCAGGCCGAGCTGCGGGATGTACTCGCCCTCGTCGTGCCAGTCCAGGCCCGCCACGATCACGACCGCCTCCGCCGCGCGCGCGGCCGCCGCCGCCCGCATCCGGTCCGAGCCGTCGTCCCACGCCACGTGCACGCCGGCCCCGAGCACGTCACGCAGCCCGGCGAGCGGCGAGCTCCCCGTCGGCGGATAGACGCGGCTGCTGCCGTGGTCGCCCAGATTCACGGTGTCGCCGAGGCGGCCCACGACGAGGACGGTGTGCAGCGAGGCCGGGTCCAGCGGCAGCACCGGTCCGTCGTTCTTCAGCAGGACCAGGCTCTGCTCGGCGACGGCCTGCGCGAGGGCGCGGTGCTCGGGCGAGGCCACCTGCGAGGGCGCGTACGGCTCGGGGTCCGGCCGGGTGAAGAAGCGGACCTTCGTCGCGAGGATGCGTTGCACCGCGGCGTCGATCACGGATTCCGGCACGGTGCCCGCCCGCACGGCCGCCATGAGCGGCCGGCCGAACACGAGGGGCAGCGGCATCTCGATGTCGAGCCCGGCGAGCGCGGCGGCGGCCGTCTCGTGCACGCCGGAGAAGAAGTCGGACATCACGATGCCCTGGAAGTTCCAGTCCGTGCGGAGCACGTCGGTGAGCAGCCACCGGTTCTCTGAGGCGTAGTCGCCGTTCACCCTGTTGTAGCTGCTCATCACCGCCCAGGCGCCGGCCTCGATGGCGCGCAGGTACTGCGGCAGGTACACCTCGCGCAGCGTGCGCTCGTCGGCGCGGACGTCGATCGTCTGTCGGTCCTCTTCGATGCTGTTCAGCGCGTAGTGCTTGATGCAGGCGATGACGTTGTGTCGCTGGATGGCCTCCACCATCGGCGCCGCCATCTCGCCGACGAGGAACGGATCCTCGCCGAGTGTTTCGAGGGCGCGCCCCCAGCCGGGATGCCGCAGCAGGTTGATGCAGACGCCACCGTAGAAGTTCGCCCCGCCCGCCCGCAGCTCCTCGCCGATCGCCCGGCCCACGAGGCGCTGCACCTGCCGGTCCCAGCTCGCCGCGCGGGCCATGGCGACGGGAAAGGCCGTCGAGTGCCCCATGACGACGCCGTTCGGGCCGTCGGAGAAGAGGATGGGCGGGATCGCCAGCCGGCGGTTCTCGCCGGAGGGGATGGCCGTGTCGTTGTACTTCTTCGACCAGACGAGCACCGCCAGGTCCGGGTACCAGCTGTCTCCCGACATCTGGTGGACCTTCTCCTCCAGCGTCATCTCCGCCAGCAGCCGCGTCGCGTAGCCGTCGATCTCGTCGTCGGAGAGCGTGCGGCCGTGAGGGATCCGGTCGAAGGTGAAGACGTCGGCCCCGGCGTGGCGCCGCGCAAACGGACCGTGGTCACGGATCTTGGGGTCCGAGAGGTACACGGCCAGCACCGCCAGCGCGACGAGGCCGGCGGCGATGGCCAGGACTGTGCCGGCGATCCGGCGGAGCCGGCGGCGCATCCGGGCGGTCAGGCCCTGGCGCTGGCGGCCGGGATCCTGGTGAGCAGGTCCTTCAGCTCGGAGGGCTGCTCGCACCCGATGGTGAAGCAGTCGAGCACGTCCTGCGCCAGCGCGAACTGGAGGGCCTCGTCACGGCGGTTCCGGAGCGCGCCGGCGCCGAGGATCTTCATTCCGATGATGCCCTTGCCGCGCTGCTTCATCGTGCGCAGCACCGAGATCACCGTGCCGGGATCGGCGTCCATGGCCACCCCGGCCGGGTTGAGCCGGGCCAGGTCCACGTCCACCCAGTCGCTGTCGGCGGCGGCTCTGAGCGCGCCGAGGTCGTGGCACGAGACGCCGTGCGCGCGGATGATGCCCTTCTGCTTGGCCTCGGACAGCACGTCCATCGCCCCGGCCTTCTCCTGCGGCCACCGGGCGTTCAGCATGCAGTGCAGCAGCAGGATGTCGATGCGGTCCGTGCCCATCTCCCGGCGGAAGCGGTCGAGGTCGTCACGCATCTCCTGCGCGGTGGACGCGTGCGTCTTGCTCAGGATGACGACCTTGTCGCGCGCCACGGTCTTCAGCGCGAGCTTCGCGTGCGGGTGGCTCCCGTACTGATCGGCCAGGTCCCAGAACTGGAGGCCCGAGTCCACGCCCTGGACCAGCAGGTCGGCGAGGCCCTGGTCGCCCATGCGGCGGATCTGGTTGGAGCTGTGGTTGACGCCGTTCGTGCCGGTCCCCTGCGCCAGGCGCGACACCGTGATGCCGGTCCTGCCGAGCGTGACGACGTCCTGGGGGCGCTTGGCGATATCAGAGGCGTACAGATGATAGGGGAAACGATCCAGGCTGACGAACGCTCCGGCGGCCGCGGCGCCGAACCTCAGGAATTCGCGACGCTTCATGGGTCCCTCCGGATCTCCGGGGATCTCTGGCAACGGATTCAGAGGTTGTACCACAGGTGGGCATGGACGGGGTTGGGGAGGTGGCTGCTACCGTACGAGCAGCCACACGAAGGCGCCGAGCCCGACACCGGTGATGGCGCGCCGCACCCACGCCTGCGGCACTCTCTGAGCGAGCCACGCACCCCAGTAGCCGCCGGTCAACCCACCCACCGCCATGGCGAGCGCGATGGGCCACCAGACGATGCCGCTGGCGGCGAACAGGACCGCGGCGACGAGGTTGATGGCGAGCGCCCCGAGCGTCTTCAGGCCGTTCATCTGGTGGATGTTGGTCAGGCCCATCGCGCCGAGCACCGCGAGCATCAGGATGCCGATGCCCGCACCGAAGTACCCGCCGTAGACGCCCACGCCGAACTGGTAGAGGAGGTAGGCCGCCGGGGGCGGCGGCGGCAGCGCGCCGGAGGCCAGCGCGGATCCGCGTCCCGTGATGCGGCGCGAGATCGGGCCCTGCGCCATGAAGAGCACCGTCGCCCCGAGCACCAGGAACGGCACGATCCGCTCGAACCGCTCGGCGGACGTGTGCAGCAGCAGCAGGGCGCCGGTGGCGCCGCCGGCGAGGCTGGGCACCGCGAAGCGAACGGCCCACGACCGCGCACCGTCGAGCTCGCGGCGGTACGCCCACATGCTGCCGAACGAGCCGGGCCAGAGCGCCACGGTCGTCGTCGCGTTCGCGTTCAGCGGCGGCACGCCGAGCCAGACCACGACCGGGAACGCGATCAGGGTTCCGCCGCCGGCAATCGCGTTGATGGCGCCCGCCAGGATGGACGCGGCAAGCGCGAGGGCCAGGTTCATTGATGATTGATGATTGACGATTGACGATTGAAATGCGCTACGCGGCGGGAAGCCGCACCCGGAACGTCGTGCCCGCTCCGGGCCGGCTCTCGACCTCGGCCCGGCCGCCGTGCGCCTCCACGACGGCCTTCACCAGGCTCAGACCGAGCCCGAGACCCCGCTCGCCGGTGGCCGATCCGGCCCGATACAGCCGGTCCCAGATGTGCGGCAGGTCCTCGGCGGCGATGCCGGGGCCGGTGTCGGAGACGCGAATCACGATCTCGCCGGGTCCGGCGCCGGCGCCAATGCGCACCGAGCCGCCCTCGGGCGTGTACTTCACGGCGTTCTCGACCAGGTTGGCGAGCACCTGCCGCAGGCGCGGCCGGTCCGCCATGACGACGAGTCCTGCGGGCACCTCCGATTCGAGGCTGACGCCCTTCTGCTCGGCCACGTCCTCGTAGAGGTCGACCGTCTCCGCGCAGGCGGTCCCGACGTCCACCGGCGCCCTGTCCAGCTGCATCACGCCCGTCTCGGCCTCGGAAATGTCCATGAGGGTCGTGAGCAGGGACGACACGCGGTCGGCCTCCTCGACGCAGTCGGCCAGCGCCTCGCGCGCGGCCACCGGATCGGCGTCGGCGACGAGCGCCGACTCGGCACGGCCGCGCAGGCGCGCGATCGGCGTGCGGAGGTCGTGGGCGACGGTGTCGAGCGACCCGCGCATGCCGCCGACCAGCGATTCGATGCGCGCGATGAGCGCGTTCGAGACGCGCGCGAGCTCGCTCAGGACGTCGCGGCCGCCGCCGACGGTCACGCGCTTGTCGAAGCGCCCGGTCCTGGTGATCTCGCGCAGCGTGTCGAGCAGCTGCCGCAGCGGCCGCATCGTGGACCACGTCAGCGCGCCGCCGCCGATGAGCGCCAGGGCCACGACCGACACGAGCAGCGTGCCCATCAGGTCGCGGACCTGCCGCAGCGTACGCTCGCGCTCGAGCGTCGTGCGGCCGATCTGGAGGACGATGCCGTCGGGCAGCCGCCGCGTGACCACCTCGAGCGATACGGGCTGCCCCTCCGCGGGCACGGCACGCCACCCCTCGGTCTCGCCCAGCCGCTGCAGGTCGTAGGCGCCCCACGACGTCGGGATGCTGGCGAGCAGCACGTCGGCGTTGGGCCCGACCAGCCGCACGAACACGCGATCGTCGCCGCCCGATGCCTGCTCGGCGGCCACCGCGTCGCTCACGCCCTCGAAGCCGTAGGCGGCGTAGCGCGCGGCGTAGTCGGCCAGCTTCACGCGAATCAGCTCGTGGTCCCGCGCGACGAGCGAGCGCTCGAGCAGGCCGTACTCGAGCACGCTGATGGCCAGCACGCTGGCGACGAAGATCGTCGCGTACCAGATCGCGAGACGGAACCCGAGCGACTGCGCGACGCGCCGCCAGGTGATGGGCCCCGACATCACCGCTCCGCCGGGACGCCCGGCGCCAGCACATAGCCGACGCCGCGGCGCGTCTCGAGCAGCTTGGGTTCGAAGTCCCTGTCGATCTTCTCCCTGAGGCGGTGGACGAGCACGTCGACCACGTTCGTGCGCGGATCGAACGCGTAGTCCCAGACACGCGACAGGATCATCGTCTTCGAGACCACGCGGCCGGCGTTGCGCATGAGGTACTCGAGCAGCGCGAACTCCCTGGGGCGCAGGTCGATCTCGCGCCCCTGGCGCGTGACGCGCCGGGTCAGCAGGTCCAGCACGACGTCGCCCACCTCGAGCCGCGTCGGCTCGGCGGTGGTCGTCGCGCGGCGCACGAGCGCCTGGACGCGGGCGATGAGCTCGGGAAAGGCAAACGGCTTGGTGAGGTAGTCGTCGCCGCCGGCCTGCAGGCCGCGGACCCGGTCGTCCACGGTGTGGCGGGCGCTCAGGATGAGCACCGGCAGCGTGCGCCCGCGGCGGCGGAGGGCGTCGATGACGCCGAGCCCGTCGAGGCCGCCGGGCAGCATCAGGTCCACGATGGCCACGTCCGGACGCGTCTCGAGCGCCAGGGCGAGGCCCCGGTCGCCGTCGGAGGCGGTCTCCACGGCAAACCCGGCCTCGCGGAGACCTCGGGCCACGAACTCCGCCAGTGTCTGGTCGTCTTCGACGATGAGCGCTCGCATGGCTGGAAAGGGAACGATGCGGGATCGACGCGCATTGTAGCGCGTCGATCCCGCGAAGAAGGCCCGAACCGAGCCGGAGGTCAGCCCTGGCCGCGGTCGACGGTCACGAAGATGCTGTGGTCGCCGCGCTGGACGAGGACGAGCGCCGGACGGGCGGCGTCGGTCTTGAGCGCCGAGCGCAGGTCATCGGCCGAGCGGACATTCGTGCCGTCCACCTGCCGGATGACGTCGCCCGGCCGGATGCCCGCCTCGGCGGCGGCGCCGTTCGGGTCCACGTCGGTCACGGCCAGCCCCTCGGTCGAGGCCGGCACCTGGAACCGCTCCGCCAGGCTGGGCGTCAGCGGCTGGACGGTCACGCCGAGGGACCCCGACTCCCCGGCCGGCGCGCTGCCGTTCCTGGTCATCCGCGTCTCGAGCTCGCCCAGCTTCACGTCCACGGTCCTGGCGGCGCCGTGGCGGGCGATGGTCAGGTGAGCCGTGCTGCCCGGCGTCATCGACGACACCTGGTTCCGCAGGTCGTTGTAGTCCCGCACATCCTGGCCGTTGACCTTCGTGATCACGTCGCCGGTCTGCAGGCCCGCGTTCGCGCCAGGGCCGTTCGGTTCGACGCTGTTGATGAGCGCGCCATGGTTGTTCGGCAGCTGCAGGCTCCGGGCGATCGACGCCGTGACCGGCTGAATCGTGACGCCGATCATGGCGCGCCGGACGTGGCCGGTCTTGATCAGCTGCTCCATGACGTTCTTCGCCATGTTGGACGGGATGGCGAAGCCGATGCCGATGTTGCCGCCCGAGGGCGACACGATCTGCGACGTGATGCCGATCAGGTCGCCGTTGGCGGTGACGAGCGCGCCGCCGGAGTTGCCGTGATTGATCGGCGCGTCGGTCTGGAGGAAGTCCTCGTAGCCGCCGTCGCCGAGCCCGGTGGTCCGGCCCTTGGCGCTCACGATCCCCATGGTGACCGTCTCGCCGATGCCGAGCGGGTTCCCCACGGCGAGCACCACGTCGCCGACGCGCGGAGCGTCCGAGTCGGCGAGCTGCAGCGTGGGCAGGTTGGTCGCGTCGATGTCGAGCACCGCCAGGTCGCTCGGCTTGTCCACGCCGACCACCTTGGCCGTGAACTCACGCCCGTCCTGCAGCGACACGCGCACCGACCGGGCCGACTCCACCACGTGGGCGTTGGTCAGAATGTGGCCGTCGGGCGACACGATCACGCCCGAGCCGAGCCCGCGCTCGTGCTGCGGGGGCATCTGCGGCATCTGCCCGCCGAAGAACTGCCGGAAGAGCGGGTCGTCCGGGATCTGCATCCGGGTCTGTTCGGTCTTCATCTCGACGCGAACCGTGACGACGGCAGGCGCGACGCGCGACACCGCGTCGGCATAGGAGACGACGCCCTGCCGTGAGGCGGGCGTGGTCGTGTTCCGGGTCGTGGCGGCCTGGGCCGCGGTGGACGGTCCGCTGCTGGACGACTGGGCCGCTTCGGCTGCGGTGTTCGTAGCCCACCAGCCGGCGCCCACCCCCAGGCAGGCAATCACGGCCCCGCTTGCGACGACCGAACGCAAGGACCAGGGCCGATGCGGTGACGAAATGGACATATGACGGATCCTCCTTGTCGGGTCTCTGTAGATAGGACGCCGAGGAGGCTTGCCGCATCCTGACGGGAAGATGACAGACGTGAAAGGTTTGGGCGTCGAGTGGCTGGCGGGGCCGGATTGCGGTCGAGATGGGTGGCCGGGTCGGGCTACGCCGCGACCGTGGGCAGCAGGATCCGGACCGTTGTGCCGGCGCCGGGCCGGGTCTCCACCTGCACGTCACCGCCGCTCTGCTTGACGATGCCGTAGACAGTGGCCAGGCCGAGTCCGGTGCCCGCCTCGCCTTTCGTGGTGAAGAACGGCTCGAAGATGTGCGGCAGGACCTCGGGCGGGATCCCCGAGCCCGTGTCGGTGACGGAGACCGACGCATACCGGCCAGGCGGCAGGGCCAGCACTTCCGCGGCGTCCGGGCCGACCACGTCGCTCAGACCGGTCTCGATCGTCAGCGTGCCCCCTTCAGGCATCGCGTGGCGGGCATTGACGACGAGGTTCATGAGCACCTGCTCGATCTGGCCCGGGTCCGCGTACACGCGGATCGCCTCGCCCCGGGTCCGGACGACGAGGTGGATGTCTTCGCCGATCACGCGCTCGAGCATGCGCTTGGCGTTGTGCACCAGCTCGTCGAGGCTGATTTCCTGCGGCTCGAGCATCTGCCGGCGGCTGAAGGCGAGCAGCTGCTTCGTGAGCGACGAGGCACGCTCGGCGGCGTTGTGGATCTCGGTGAGGTACACCTGGCCGCGGCGGTCGTCGGGCGCCAGGTGCGGCCCGATGAGCTCCGAGTAGCCGAGCATGGCGGTGATCAGGTTGTTGAAGTCGTGCGCGACGCCGCTGGCGAGGCGGCCGACCGCCTCGAGCTTCTGTGCCTGCCGCAGCTGATCCTCGAGCAGCTTGTGCCGCGTGATGTCGGTCACCATCACGAGCGTCTCCGGGTCGCCCTGTGTGGCCGCCGGTCCGGGGCCGATGCCGAGCACGACCCACCGCGCGCTGCCGTCGGCGGCCCGGAGCTTCACCTCGCGCTCGCCGGGCGCGCCGAGCGCGTCTGCGCCGAGACCAGCCGGCGAGTCGGGCGACAGCAGCGACCTGATCGGCTGCCCCGCGAGGGCGTCTGCGGGGCGGCCGATCAAGTCCGCCAGGCGCGAGTTCGCGTAGCGGATCGCGCCGCCGGAGTCGACGGTGAGCACGCCCTGGCTGGTCGCCTCGAGCAGGCGGTGATGCCGGTCTTCCGCCTCCTCGCGCCGTTCGTGGGCCGTCCGCGCCGACCGCAGCAGTTCGAGCACCGCCGGCATGGCGCGCGGCAGCGCCACGGCGGTCGCGACCGACGCGAGCGCGGTGATCACGCGGATGTCCGCTGAGAGCCAGAACGCGGGATACCACAGCGTGACCACGTCCATGAAGTGCGTCAGCCCGCACGACACGATGAACAACCCGAAGGCCACGAAGAGCCACGAGAAGGGCAGCATCCCCCGCGCCTGGCGCACCAGCCACAGCAGCGTGGCGGAGATGGCGAGATACGACAGGCCGATCGCGAGATCGGCGCCGACGTTCAGGCCGACCAGCGCCGGGTCCCACAGGTAGCAGTAGCCGTGCGGGTGGAATGGCGAGGGTCCCAGGTCGGCGGCGAGGGCGAACACGCCGAGTGCCGCGACCGCGGCGCACGCGACCAGGCTCCAGCGCACGATGCGCGGAGCCGGGAGCCGCTGCCAGGGAGCGGTGTTCGACGTGGCCGCCATGGTCCTCCGGGTCGTCCCTCCCCCGAATCACAGGACGGGCCCATGGGGGCTGCGGGGCGATCCGTCGCTCGTCGGGCGCGAACGCATGGCCAGCCTCTCGCGCTGGGTGCGTCCGCCTGTACTGATGCGCGCAACGGGGTGAAAATTCAAGCACCCGGGGGCACCTCGACGAAATTCTGTGTGCAAGTGGCCGCCAGACACCGTGCAGAGATGTCCCCCGCGGCACAGGTCTCGAATGGACCCGGTGGTGGTTGCTCGAGCCGGCTCAGCCGTACGGACGCCGCTCATGCGGCCCGGGTACTGCACGCCCTCCAGCGCGGCGAGCGCGCGCCTGAGGCGCACGTCGATTCTCGCGCGCCACGTCCGTCAGCGCGGGGTTATGGCCCCGCTCGACCGCCATCAGCAGCGGCGCAGCCGCCGCGACCCCGGTCGTTCCGGGGCCGTCCTCGTACACGATGACGCTGCCGGGCAGGAGCAGCCCGGCCTCGCGGTCGGCCGTCAGAGCCCGGGCGGCCAGCGTGGGGTGGTACACCTCCAGGTGGACGTACCCGTGAACGTCGAGCCCGAGCGCTCGCTGCAGGTCCTCATGGACGTCCACACGCGTGAGGATCTGGAGACCGTGTTCGACCAGGCTGTCGGAGACGCGGCGGACCGCCTCCTGGAACGGGCACGGGAGCCGGACGCGGAAGCCGTAGGGCAGGTCGATCATGGCGATGCCTCCCGGAAGTGACCCTCACCGCACGTGAATGCAATGGGCGAGCCGCGGCCCAACGGCCACGCTGCGGACAATTCCCGGCGAAGGTGTGGATTCGGCCGCGGATCCGGCGACTTCTGCCGGCGACCCGGCACGATTGGCGGCAATCCCGGCGCTTGTTCCTGGCACGCGGGTTGCGCGTCGGACTGACGGGAAACCGGCAGCGTGCGAGAGGAGATCCCGATGATCAGCCGTGAGGAAGTCGAATCCGTCCTCGCCCGAATACGACCCTTCCTCCAGGCGGATCAGGGGGACATCGAGCTGGTGGCTGTCGTCGGCAACGACGCGCGCGTCAGGATGACGGGGGCGTGCGCGAACTGCCCGAGCGCCCGGATGACGCTCGTGGGTGGCGTCGAGGCCGTCCTGCGCGAGCGGATCTCCGGCTTCGAGCACGTGCACGCGGTGTGAGGCGTCATGATCTCGCCCCCGAAGGTGTCGGACGAGCGGATGGTGATCGGGGACAGCCCGCGCATGCGGACGATCCTCGAATACGTGCGCCTCGTGGCCGACGGCGACGCCACGGTGCTCGTGCGCGGCGAGTCGGGCAGCGGGAAGGAGGTGCTCGCGAACCTCCTGCACCAGCAGAGCCCCCGCCGGCTCGGGCCGTTCGTCGCCGTCAGCTGCGCCATCCTCGCCGACACCCTCATCGAGTCCGAGCTGTTCGGTCACGAGCGCGGTGCCTTCACCGGCGCGGTGCGCGAGCGGCCCGGCCGGTTCGAGCTGGCGCACGGGGGGACGATCTTCCTCGACGACATCGACGATGTGCCGGTGACGCTGCAGGTGAAGCTCCTTCGCGTGCTGCAGAACCGCACCGTCGAGCGGGTGGGCGGGTCCCGCAGCATTCCGATCGACGTGCGGATTGCCGCGGGCACCAAGCGTGACCTGCGGCGCCTGGTCGCGGCCGGCACGTTCCGCGAGGATCTCTACTATCGCCTCAACGTGGTCCCGATCGAGCTGCCGCCGCTGCGGGATCGGGCCGAGGACATCCCGGCTCTCACCGACCACTTCCTGGCGCGGGCGTTCCGGCGCCGCGGCCGGCTGGTGCCGCCCGTCTCCACGGCAGTGCGTCAGGCCTTCCAGCGGTATCCCTGGCCCGGCAACGTGCGCGAGCTCGAGAACACCTGCGAGCGCATCGCGCAGACGGCGTTCTGCGGGCGTATCAGGGCGGGCTGCCTGACCGCGGGCATGCTGCTCGGCGCCGCGGGGACCACCGACCTGCAGGACGATTCGCTGCCCGTGCCGGGGCCGGCCCCGGCCCCCTCGCCCGAAGACCCGCCAAGCCCTTTCGCGACGCCGCTCGACGCGCTCGTCCGCCAGTACGAGCGGGACCTGATCGCACGGGCGCTGCAGCAGACCGGCGGAAACAAGTCGAGGGCCGCCGCCCTGCTCGGCGTCCGCCGATCCACGCTGGGCGACCGCATCGCGCGGTGCGGGATCGAGACGGACGGCTACGACAGCGCCGACGGGACGGGCTCCATGAACTCGTAGCGGGCGCGAATCAGCTGCGCGAGCCGCTCGGCCACCAGCCCGGTGTCCGCCTGCCGGTCCTCGTCCTCCAGCGCCCGCACGCTCTGCGACAGCGGATAATCGCCGAACACGTCCGCAATCCACCGCGAGAAGTCGTGGCGGCGCAGGTGGCCGTCCAGCACGGCGTGCGGCGACCGGCCGACCGCCGCGACGAACTCACGCAGGGTCCTGGCGCTCTCGCCCGCCAGCCGGCCGTTCTTCCAGAAGACGAATGCCCGGCTCTCCGCAACGGGCAGGTCGATGTACTTCGACAGGTGACGCACGTGGGGCGTGAGCCGGGGAGCGAGGCGGATCCTGCGGACCTCGCCTTCGGCCTCCGTCGTGATGGGCAGCACCACCGCCTCGCCGAGGACGAGCCCCTCGAGCAGCGTGCGCCAGCCCGCCTCGTCGGTGGTGCCGTGGCACGGTCCGCAGAGCGCGAACAGCCGCTGCACTTCGGCGGGGTCCGACTCGCGCGTGACGACGATCGCGCGGCTGGCCGCCAGGATGGCCGGGTGCAGCTTCGAGGCGTTGTAGGACACGAGCGTGTACCCGTTGAGGTCGAGATCGACCAGGTCCGGGACGTCCGCCTCCTGCAGGAAGTAGTGCGCCTCGTCCAGGACTACCCGGTGCGGCAGCCCGGTGCGGCGGCGGAGCGTGGCGAGCGAGGGCAGGAGCGCTCGAATGTAGTCGCGCCGGGCCTCGTGGTCGGCGTGTGAGAGATCGAGGACGACGCTCACGTCCGGATGCCGCAGCGCGCGGAGCAGCTCGCGCGGGCGCGGCAGCGGGTCGTGGCCGCCGAGCAGCCGCACGCCCGGCAGGGCCTCGAGCGACACGTAGTCCCCCTCCGGGTCCACGATGCAGATGCTGTAGCCGTACAGGATCAGCTGCTCGCAGAGCAGCCCGGTCACCCACGATTTCCCGGACTTCGGGTCGCCGGCCACGAGGACGTTCCGTCCGCGCACGGCCAGCGACAGCTCGCGCCCGTCGTCGCCATACCCGAGCCGGAGATGCCGGCGCGTCCGGAGGGGGCTCGGGATGCGCCGCCGGTCCAGCAGCCCCCGGATGTAGCCGGCGACCGCGCGGGGACCATCGCCCGGCAGGACGACGTCGGCGGCCGCCTTCAGGGTCTCGCTGCCCCACGCGACGGCCACGCCGACCTCGCATGCACGCAGGAGCTCGTGGTCGTTCTCGGCGTCGCCGATGCCGATCGCGTTGTGCGGCGACAGGCGCAGGATCGTGAGCGCCTCGACGAGGCCGGTTGCCTTGCTGATGGCCTGCGGAAGCAGCATCACGCGGCCGCGATTGAATGCCAGGACCAGCGGCAGCTCGAGGCGCTGCAGCACCGCGAGCAGCCTGACCGCATCCGCCGCGTCGGCTTCGACCACGGCGGTGCCGGCACGGAAGGGAATGCCCTGGCGGCGGAGCTCGTCGATGAGCCGCGCCGGCGGCGGGGGCGCCTTCGCGACCTCGTAGCCGGTCTCGGGAAAGGCCAGCGCGGCGCCGTTCTCGGCGACTACCGCGTCGACGAAGTGCAGGTCGCCGACGACGCGGCGGAGATCGTCGAGGATTCGGCCGGTGACCAGAACGACAACCACGTTCTGCGCGCGGAGCTCCGAGATCGCCTGACGCACGTCGGGATCGAGGACGTCGTGCGTTGCGATCGTGCCGTCGAAGTCGAGCGCCAGTACCGAGAACCGCATGACACGAGCTCCCTCTGGTGGTGATGAGCAATCCGCGTTCCGCGGCGGCTTGCCGGATTTCCGGCAACGCGTGCGCACGGCCGCGGCCGACCCGCACTGTTGGCTGGAGAAGCCCGCCGGTACTGGGCTTGCACTTGGACCCGGCGGAGCGTGGGTCATGAAGGAGCTCGTGCACGTGCCCGTCGGGATCGAGGCCGTCGAAGGCAGGCTGCTGGTGCCTGAACACGCCAGGGCCCTGGTGGTCGTCGCCGACGGGGCGAGCGGGACCTTTGGCGCCGACGGTGCGTCGCTGACGCGGGTGCTGCACGGCGCCGGACTGGGCGTGCTGCTCACCGATCTGCAGACGCCGGACGAGGAAGGCCGCGCGGACCTTCAGGCCACCGTGAGGCGGCTGGCCGAGCGGCTGATCTCGGTGACGTACTGGCTGAGCACACAGCGCGCGGCCCGCGACCTGCGGCTCGGCTTCCTGGGCGTTCGCGGCGGCGCGGCGGTCGCGCTCGAAGCGGCCGCCGGTCTCGGCCCCGCCGTCGCCGCGGTGGTCACCGGGGGAGGCCGCCCCGACATGGCGGTGCACCTCGAGCGGGTGACCGCCCCGACGCTGCTCGTGGTCGGCGCGCTCGATTCGGAATTCGTCGTGCTGCACGAGCTCGCGTTCGAGGCACTCACCTGCGAGAAGAGGCTGACCGTCCTGCCGGACGCCTCGGCCCTGCTCGAGGAGTCGCCTGGCTTCGAGGCGTTCGGCGCATGCGGCGCCGAGTGGTTCACCGAGCACCTGGCGGTCGTGCCCGGCGAGCGCGCCGCCGTGTTCCCCTGACGTCAGGCACGGACCCTGGGACTTGACCGCGGCGAGGAGGGCGTATGGCAGTGACCGTATCGGTCCAGGAATTCCTGCGGCGATCGAACGTCCCCTATTCCGTCTTCCGGCACGTCCCGGCGTATTCGGCGCAGCGCGACGCAGAGGTCGCGCGCATCCCCGGCCGGGACTGGGCCAAGGCCGTGATCTGCTTCGCGGACGGCGAGCCCGTCCAGGCCGTGGTGCCGGCCGACCGCTACGTCGATCTCGAGAAGCTGGGCGTGCTCGCCGGGGCGCGGACGGTCCGCCTGGCCGGCGAGCACGAGCTCGGCTGGCTGTTCCCCGACTGTGAGCGCGGGGCAATGCCGCCGCTCGGTCCGTTGTACCGGCAGCGGGTGTTCGTCGACGCCTCGCTGGCCGGCGAGCTCGCCATTGCCTTCAACGCCGGCACCCATACCGACGCGATTGCCATGCGATTCGACGATTTCGCGTCCATCGCGTTCCCCATCGTGGGGCCCATCGCGCTCGAGCTCCCGCAGTAGACGCAGGCGCCGGGCCGGTCAAGGCCGGCCCGACCGGTCCGCCTTGCGCGCCCCGCCGCGCCCGCGGACAATAGTCACGGGAGGGGGAACGTGGACCAGTCGGTTGCTGGCACGGAGCTCGGGCGGGATCGGTCGGACGCGGACACGCGCCCGAACGGTCCCATCGGTCGGTGGATTGCAGGGCGCCTGCGGCTGCAGGAAATCGACGCCGAGCTGGTGCTCCCGGGCGGCTGGTCCCTGGGCCGCCGCGAGGCGCCGCCCGGCGCGGTCATCCGGGTCCTCGACACGCCGACCCTGCTGCGCCTGCTGGCGGACACCGAGACGGCGTTCGCCGAGGGCTATGCATCGGGGCGGATCGAGATCGACGGCCCGCTCGAGCCGCTGCTCGAGCGCATCTACGTCGCCGACCTTCGCCGGTTCAGGCCGAGCCGCCGCCCGTGGGTGAGCCCGTTGGACGGCAGCCGCAACCGTGCCCGGCGATCCATCCACCACCACTACGACCTCGGGAACGACTTCTACCGGCTGTGGCTCGACCGGGAGATGGTCTACACCTGCGCCTACTTCCCCACGCCGGAGGCCACGCTCGAGGATGCCCAGATCGCGAAGATGGATCTGGTGTGCCGCAAGCTCCAGCTTCGCCCGGGAGAGACCGTGGTGGAGGCCGGCTGCGGCTGGGGATCGCTGGCCCTGCACATGGCCCGCCGGTACGGGGTGCGCGTGCGCGCGTTCAACATCTCTCACGAGCAGATCGCCTACGCGCGCGAGCGGGCGGCGCGTGAGCAGCTGCGCGGCGTCGAGTTCATCGAGGACGACTACCGCAACATCAGCGGCACGGTGGACGCGTTCGTCTCGGTGGGCATGCTCGAGCACGTCGGCCGGGCGCACTACCCGGAGCTGGCGGCCGTGATGCGGCGGGTGCTCACCGCCGACGGCCGCGGGCTCCTCCACTTCATCGGCCGCAATCAGCCCCGGCGGCTCAGCCGCTGGATTCGCCGGCGCGTCTTCCCGGGCGCCTACGCCCCCGTGCTCGGCGAAGTGTTCGGCGACATCCTCGAGCCGGGCAACTTCAGCGTGATCGACGTGGAGAACCTGCGGCTGCACTACGCCCTCACGCTGCGGCACTGGCGCGAGCGGTACGACAATCACGCCGACGAGGTGAGCGCCCGGTACGGCCCGTGGTTCCTCCGGACCTGGCGGATGTACCTCGCCGGAATCCGAGGCCGCATTCGCCACCGGCAGCCTGCAGCTGTTCCAGGTGCTCTTCGCTCGAGGAGAGACCAGCCGCGTGCCGTGGACCCGGGACTGGCTCGTCGCCGGCCCGGGCCCGGCATGACCGACTGGGACGTGATCGTCGTCGGCGGCGGGCCGGGCGGGTCCACGTGTGCCCGGCGCCTGGTGGACGCCGGCCGGCGGGTCCTGCTCGTGGATGCGGCCGAGTTCCCACGCGAGAAGCCATGCGCCGGCTGGATCACGCCTCCGGTCCTCGACATGCTGGGGCTCACGCCGGCAGCGCTGTCGGAGGCCGGCCTCACCGTGGAGCCCATCACCGGCTTCGAGACGGGTCTCATCGGCCAGCAGCCCGTGAGGACGACGTACGGCCGGGCGGTGAGCTACGGGATCCGGCGGGTGGAGTTCGATGCGTTCCTGCTCCGGCGGAGCCGCGCCGGCCTGCAGCTCGGCACGCGCGTCACCTCGCTCGCGCGGCGCGACGGAGCGTGGGTCGTGAACGAGACGTGGCGCGCGCCCGTCCTGGTCGGCGCCGGCGGCCACTTCTGCCCCGTCGCGCGGTCGCTGGAGCCGCGCACCGAGACGCGGCCCAGGGATTTCATCACGGCGCAGGAGGTCGAGATCGCGCTGGCGCCCGAGGCCGCACGGCGGGCGCCGTCCACGCCGGAGTTCCACTTCTGCCGCGACCTCGAGGGCTACGGCTGGGTCTTCCGGAAGGGACAGTGCCTGAACGTCGGCTTCGGCCGCCGCGCCGGCCCCGGCTTCCCCGCGCACGCGACCGGGTTCCAGCGGCACCTGGCAGCGCGATACGACCTGCCGCGTGAAGCGCTGGAGCGCTGGAAGGGTCACGCGTACCTGCTGGCGCCGGACGGACGGCCGTCGATTGGCGACGGCGTCCTGCTGGTCGGCGATGCCGCGGGCCTGGCGGATGCCGCCAGCGGCGAGGGGATTCGCGCCGCCGTCGAGTCCGGCGGGCTGGCCGCCGACACGATCGTCGCCGCCGCGGGTGACTACGCACGCCATCGGCTGGCGCCTTACGCCGAGGCGCTGGCGCGCCGGTACGGGCATCGCCGCAACACGGGGCTGTCGTGGCTGTTGCCGGCGACCGTCAAGCGTGCGCTGGCGCCGGCGCTGATGCGATCGCCGTGGTTCGCCCGGCGCGTCCTGCTCGACGCCTGGTTCCTCAAAGCCAGCTGACCGACGATTGCCGGCTTCGCGCGGACAACGGTCTGCGTTAGTATTGGCCGCCCGATGCCCGGGCGTGCTGGAGGATCCCGCTCATGACGTTGTCGCGCCGTGTCGTCCTGGCCGTACCCGCCCTGCTGCTGCTCGGCGGCGGCCTCGGTCCCGCCTTAGCTCAGCAGCAGACGGCCACCCAGTTCTACATGGAATATCGTGCTGCGTTCGCCAAGGCCACGAAGATCGAGGACCTGCTGCCGTACATGGCGAAGAAGCGCGTGGACCAGATCAACGAGACGCCCGCCGCGGATCGGGCGCAGATGTTCGAGATGATCCGGATGATGGACGACAACACCGAGGTGAAGGTGTTGAAGGAGACCAAGACGCCGACGGGCGCGACGCTGGCGGTGGAGGGCACGAACGGATCGAAGAAGAAGTCCACGGGCACGGCCACCGTCGTGAAGGAAGGCGGCGCCTGGAAGCTCGACGGCGAGCAGTGGTCCGGCTCGATGTAGGGCGCGGCTCCACGTCCGTGGCCTGTCACTGCGGGATCGTCGCGCTCATCGCCATGCTGGCCACGCCGGCCGGGGCCGACCCTCCCTCCGGCACGGCCCGCGGACAGCTCACCCTCAACGGCACCTCCGTCGTCCTGCAGTACGCCTACGCGACAGCCCAGCCAGGGTTCTTCGACGAGTCCACTGAGGACGTCCGAGTCCTGTTGAGCGACGTGCCCCTGGACGAGGAGGCGCGGCACGACGTGTTCGCGCTGATCCACCTGGCACGCGACGGCAGCGCGCATGCGGTGGAAGTCGTGATCGACGCGCAGGGCCAGCCGATCAGCGGCGGGTTCTACGCGCCGGAATTCGACGGCATGATCTCCGCCACCGGGATGCACCGGTTCGAGCGCGACGTCCTGGAGCGCACACGAATTGGCGGCCGGCTCAGCACCTCCGGCGCGCACGAGTTCCAGGGCGTGACCTACGCGTACGACGTCAGGTTCGCGGCCGTGATCCCGCGGCCGCCCACGGCCGAGGAGATCGCCGCGCAGCTGGCCAGCCCGCCCGCGCGCGTCGCGTCGGCCGCCATTGCGGCCGCGCTGGCCGGGCGCCGCGACGAGTTCCTGCACCTGCTGGATCGCGGCGAGCGCGCGTGGTTCGAGGCCGACGCCGCGCACCTGGCGGCGTTCGTCGAGGACCTCGCGGGCGCCAGCCACGTCGTTGGCCTGACACAGCAGGACGCCAACGGCGCGCTGGCCACGGTGAACGGGACCCGGGACGGCGTCGTCATCGAGTCCACGCTGGAGCTGGCGCTGGTGGGCGGCACGTGGGTGATCACCCGTGCCGGCGTACACGAAGCGCAGTGAGGGAACACGAAGAACACAAAGAAAAGACACCAAGTGGCGCGGCCCGTCAGGGCCGGATCAGGCCCCGCGACACGCGGAGCGCATGAGAAGGAGATCAGAGACCGATGCGCGCATGGAAGCAGATCCTGATGGCGATGGCTGTGATGCTCGGCGTGGCCTCGGCTGCCTCCGCGGCGGTCAAGACCCGGCTGGTGGACTACAACCAGGACGGCACGGCGCTCCAGGGCATGCTCGCCTGGAACGACGCGGTCACGGGCAGGCGTCCCGGCGTGATCGTCGTGCACGAGTGGTGGGGATTCAACGAGCATGCACGCCACCAGGCCGAACGCCTGGCTGAAGCGGGCTACGTCGCGTTCGCGCTCGACATGTTCGGCAAGGGCAAGCTTGCCGAGCATCCGGACACGGCCATGAAGTTCGTCGCGGAGGCCACGAAGGACCCGGCAGTCACGAAGGCCCGCTTCGACGCGGCGCTCGCGCAGCTCGAGGCCGACCCGCACGTGGACCCATCGAGGATCGCCGCCATCGGCTACTGCTTCGGCGGCGCGGTGGTGCTGAACATGGCGCGCGCCGGCGAGGATCTCGATGCGGTCGCCACCTTCCACGGCGCGCTGGCCACCACCAGCCCCGCAAGGAAGGGCGCCGTGAAGGGCCGCATCCTCGTGATGGCCGGCACGGAGGACCCGATGGTGCCGCCGGCCCAGGTCGAGGCCTTCAAGCAGGAGATGACGGCTGCCGGTGCGGACTACCGGGTGATCATGATGCCCGGCGCGAAGCACGGCTTCACGAACCCGGATGCCGGCTCGTACGGCGTGGACGGCCTCGCCTACAACGCCGACGCGGACAAGGCTTCATGGGCCGATCTGCTCGAGCTGTTGAAGGAAGTGTTTCCGTAGAGCAACGGCGGCGCCTCAGCGAAGCAGCAGCCTGACGCGGATGGTGGCACCGTCGGGACCGAGCTGGACCCGGCGCTCGTCCCCGTTCAACCGGCGCCCGGCGACCCAGCGGTCCCCGTCGAAGGTGCCTTCCTCCATCGAGAGGATGGGCTGGCGGATCGCCCACTGGTTCGGATCCGACATCGGCTGCTGGAGGTCCCTGACCTCGAAGTCGACGCCGGCGCCCGCGATCACGAGGTCGTCGGGCGCCAGCGACATCACGAGCGCACGGCCGATCGCCTTGCCCGGGTCGTAGGGGCGGCGGAAGTGCGCCACGAGCCGGACGCGCGGCCCGACGCGCAGCACCTGTGCCCAGTCTTCGTCCTGCACGACGGCCTGGAGCGCGTCGGAGCCCTGGTATCGGGTGATGAGTGGCAGCAGCGGTTTCAGCACCCGGTAGTCGCGGGCATATTCGGCGATCCCGTCACCTGCCTCCCCCTCGGCCCCGCCGTCCACGCCGAACGGCGCCACACCGATGCCGCCCAATCGCGCCAGAATCGCGAACGGGAAGGCGGCGTAGTGCGGGTTGAGGGCAATCTCCGGCACGAACAGCGGGTTGTCGGGGCGCGCGTACTGTGACGCAATGGCGACGGCTTTCGGCTGATAGATGTCCGGCGCCAGCAGATCGATGTGCGGGGCGGCCGCCTTCCAGACATCCAGCACATGCGCCGTGGGCCCTCCGCTCGGCCATCGGCCCGGGCGCTCGTCGCCTGGATTGACCAGCCACGCGTTGACGTACATGGGCAGCGGATACTCCCGCTTGCCGGCGGTGGCCACCGCGTCGACGTACCGTGCGATGTGCCAGGCCGTGAAGGCTTCGGCGTCCATCGGCCCGAAGACCTCGGTCCAGGTGCCGGACGCCCGGCGTCCGCCGGCCGCCCACGCGCGTTCGAGATCGCCGCCGAGGCTCTGGCGGTGCGCGGCGAGGTACGCGGTGAGATCGGCAGGCACGTCCGCGGCGAACATCCGGTCCGATGCCGGGGAATGGTCCCGGTCCGCGCCCAGCAGCCCTGTCTCGTTCTCGATCTGCACCAGGATGACGGTGCGGGTGGCTTCGTCAATCGACCGGACATGGCGCATCAGCGCCGCGAACGCGCGGGCATCGGCGTCCCGGGCGGCCGCGGACAGCGGAGAGAGGATGTCGCGCTCGTCGCCGCCGGGGCCGACCACGCGCGCGTACGTGGCGCGGTCTTGCTTGACCCATGCCGGCGCGTACTGCATCTCGCCGTTCTTCCAGGACGCGAACCACAGGAGCACGAGGCGCACGTGGGCCGCCCGCGCCTTCTCCACCAGCGCGTCGACGAGCGCGAAGTCGTACCGGCCGGGCTCCGGCTCGAGGAGCTCCCAGTAGATCGGCGCCTCGGCGGTATTGGCGCCGATCGCCGCGACACCCTCGAAGAAGCGGTCCATGGCGGCCGGGTCCGACGCGCTCGAGTTGTGAGCCTGCGCCCCGAGCATCAGGAACGGTGCGCCGTCCACGAGGAGCCGCGCGTGGCCGTCCGGAGCGCGCTCGATCGCCGGGATCGGCGCGGCGGCGGGGTCCGGCGTCGACGACCGGGCAACGCCCAGCAGCGCCGTGCTCACCACACACAACAGGAGCGTCTGGCGGGTCATGGGGGGATTCTATCGCCGCGCGGCGGTGATCACCGTCCGGCCGGCCGCCAGGCCGTCCGCCTCGGCGCCGATCGCGATCTGCCCTGCCTGCCCGCGCGCCGCACGCACGATCACCAGCGCCAACCCGTTGAACGCCCTGCGGTGGTCCGCCTGGAAGGACTCGACCGTCGCCGGGTTTCCGTTGCCGACCCCCGCAATGGACCCGGGGCCGGCGATCGTGAAGCGCACGTCGTCGCCGGCAGTCGGGCAGAGATGGCCGTCAGCATCCTCGATCCGAACGGTGATGAACGACAGGTCGTCGCCGTCGGAGGCAATCGCTGTGCGGTCGGGGACGAGCCGGACGCGAGAGGGAGCACCGGCCGTCGAGACCTCGTCGGTCGCCACCGGCTTGCCCAGCCGATACGCCACCGCGCGCAGCGTGCCGGGCTGGTACGGCACGTCCCACATCAGTCGATACGGGCTGCCGAACGTGCCGATCTCGTTCACGTTCGATCCGACCGGCAGGGCCATCAGCTGCTCGCCCTTCACCTTCGTGCCGAGCGATCGCCCGTTCAGAAACAGCTCCACTACGTCCGCGTTCGAGTAGGCGACGACCGGGATGGGCTCGCCCTCGTGTCCCGCCCAGTTCCAGTGCGGCAGCAGGTGCACCATCGGCGTGGTGCTCCAGACGCTCTGGTACAGGTAATACCGGTCCTTCGGGAATCCCGCCAGGTCTACCGTTCCGAAGTAGGAGCTCCGCGCCGGCCAGTCATTATCGTCCACCGGCTCCAGCCATCCCCAGTAGGGCGTCGGTTCGCCGAGGTAGTCGATCCCCGTCCACACGAACTCACCCATCACCTGGGGCAGCGCGTCCTGCACCGAGAACTCGAAGTCGGGGATGTAGGCCCAGCGCGGCGAGATGATGTCGTAGCTCGTGATCTGCCGCGAGGGATGCTTGTGGTACTTCTCGATCGGCAGGTGGTACACGCCGCGCGAGCTCACGGTGGACGCGCTCTCCGTCGTGACGATGCGCCAGTCGGGGTGCTCGGCGAGCAGCGCACGGTAGCGGCGCGACTGGTAGTTGAACCCCGGCACGTCCACGGCCTGGACCAGCCCGTTGCGAATGGCGTTGTCGAACTGGTTGAACCCGGCAGTCACCAGCCGCGATGGATCCTCTTGGTGGCAGATCGCGGTGAGGCGCCTGGCGATGGCCCCGCCGTCCGGGTCGGCCTGCTCGAGCACCTCGTTGCCGATGCTCCACAGGATCACGCTCGGATGGTTGCGGTCGCGCCGGATCAGATCGCGGAGGTCACGCTCGCCCCACTGGTCGAAGTACTTGCCGTGGCCATTCGGCACTTTCGTGCGGTTCCACATGTCGAAGGCCTCGTCGATGACGAGCAGCCCCATCGCGTCGGCCACCTCGAGCAGCTCGGGTGCGGGCGGGTTGTGACTGGTCCTCACGGCATTGGCGCCCATCGCCTTCATCGTGGACAGCTGCCGCTCGATCGCGCGGCGCGACACCGCCGTGCCGAGCGGTCCCAGGTCGTGGTGCAGGCACACCCCGTGCAGCTTCAGGTGACGGCCGTTCAGCGAGAACCCCGAGGCGGCATCGAACTCCAGCGTGCGGAGGCCGAACGCCGTCTCGTATCGATCCGCGACACCGCGCCCGGTGCGAATGGTCGTGACGGCGCGGTAGAGGTACGGATCATCGACGTCCCAGCGATGAGGGTGCGGCAGCTCGCCCGACGCCTCGACAGCCGACTCGGCGCCGGCGGCGACCGTGGCGGACACGGCGGCAACCCGCCCGGCGGTTGAGCCGTCCGCGTTCAGGAAGGTTGTCTCGACGTCGACGTGCTCGGGGCCCGTTCCGTCGTTCCGAACCTGCACGCGGATGTGCACGGTGGCCGCCGCGTCGTTGATCCCGGAGGTGGTCACGAACGTGCCCCAGCGGCCCACGTGCACCGGATCGGTCACGCCGAGGTGGACGTGCCGGTAGAGCCCGGCGCCGGGGTACCAGCGGGACGAGTGCGGCTCGGGAGCCAGCCGAACCGCCAGGACGTTGTCGTGTCCGCCGAACTGCAGGAAGGGCGTGAGATCGTAGCCGAAGCTGATGTAGCCGTACGGCCGCGCACCCAGCTCATGGCCGTTGAACCACACGCGGGAGTTCGCCATGGCGCCATCGAACTCCACCGTCACGTGCCGTCCGCGCAGGCCGTCCGCCATGGTGAAGTGTTTCCGGTACCAGCCCACGCCGAAGAAGGGCAGCGCACCGGCCTCGGGTCCGTTGGCCCGGTCGAACGGGCCGGCAATCGCCCAGTCGTGCGGCACGTCCAGTGGCTGCCAGGCGCCGTCGTCGAAGTCGGGCTGCTCTGCCGATGGCGGGTCAGCCTTCACGAACCGCCAGTCCTGGTCCAGGCTGACGCGGCGCGAGCCCGCCGTGATCTCCGCACGCGCAGCGGTTGCACCACGACCCTGGCTGCAGATGGAGGCGAGAACGGCGAGAACCGCGAGGACGGTCCGTCGGGGCTGGGGCATCGCACACTCGGCATCGCCGCGGCGCGGGGTGCGCCTCGGTCGGCCGCAGTGTATCAGGGCAGGGGCGGACCCGGTCTCGGGCCCGCCCCGGGCCGCTCAGTGCATCGCGGCGGCGCGAATCTTGTCGAGGTAGGCCTTGATCTGGCTCACCTGATCCGCGCTGAGCGTCGCCCCGCTGCCGGACGCGCCCGCCTGCTCGAGGATCTTGTTGATGTTCTTGACCATGAACACCGGATCGCCACTCGACACCTCGAACTGGTCGAGCTCCGTGCGCATCACCTTCAGCTTCTCGACGATGCTCGGATCGAGTGGGCCGCCTTCGGCCGGCGCCGCCGGCGTGGCGGCACCGGGCGACGAGGGCGCGGCAGGGGCCGGTGCTGCGGGGGCTGGTGCCGCGGCAGGGGCATTTGCGGCATCTTCCAGGATCTTGTTCAAGGACTGGTCCACGATCTGGTACTTGCTGCGCCAGTCCGAGCTGGCCGTGGCAAACGCGTTGAAATCGCTGATGAACTTCGCGATCGTGTTTCGCTGGTCGCCCTGGAGCTGCGCCGCTGCCGGGAGCTTCGTCAGCTCGGCGAGCGCCTGCTGCGCGGCCGCGAGGTGCTGGCGCGCGGCGGCCTGGTCGCCGGCCGACTGCTGCGAGCCCGCCTGTGAGGTCGTCGCCGGCTGACCTCCCGCCTCAGTGCCGGTGCCCTGCGTCTGTGCAGTGGCCGCGGTGGCCATCAGGCCACAAACGGCCGCCATCAGTCCGGCCCTGGTGATGCGCTTCATCGAGACCATAAACGACTACCTCCTGAGCGAGCCCTACCCCTGCCCGGCTGCTGAGTGAATGCCACCGCACACGCCGCTTGTCAGCGTGGCAATAGCGATACCAACGACGGACCCCGCCGTTGCCGGCGGTACAACCCGTGTTGCGGCCATGCAACCCGGAAAACGTGCTCCCTCCTGTCAGGAGCATGAAAGTGGTACTCGAAAACCGCTGAGATGCAAAGCCCGGCCGTCGGACCGGCTCGCCAGGACCCAGGTCGTCTGACCAGATGCCCCGGTTCGCGGGTTTTCAAGCGCCCCAGTATAGATGGTCCGGCGCATTTCGGCCACGCGAGGGTTGCCGGCGGTCGCCGGGCGCCTGGACCGCCCTACCGCGCGCCGGGCGGGGCCGCACCTGCCAGCTGGATCGTGGTCTCCAGGCGCGCATCGGCCGAGGAGGGCCCCACCAGGATCCGGACTGGCCCGGGTTCGGTGACGAAGCGATGCCGCTCGGCATCCCACCAGGCGAGCTGCCGGATTGTGAACGGCAGGTTCACGGTCCTGGTCTCTCCGGGCGCGAGCGAGACCCGGCGAAACGCGACGAGCTGCCTGGCGGGCCGGGCCACCTTCGATTCCGGGTACGTGACGTACGCCTGCACCACCTCGTCACCGGCCCGGCCACCGGTGTTCGCCACGTTGACCTGCAGCGCCACGGTGCCGTCACCGGCCGACGGCGCCTCCGCCTGCAGCCGCGCGTACCGGAAGGTGGTGTAGCTCAGGCCGAAGCCGAACGGGTAGAGCGGCGTCCCCTTGAAGTACATGTACGTGCGGCCGTGTCGGATGTCGTAGTCCATCATCGGCGGCAGCTGGTCGATCGAGGCCGGCCAGGTGTGGACGAGGCGCCCGCCGGGATTGTACGCGCCGAACAGGACGTCGGCCAGCGCATGCCCTTCCTCCTGGCTGTTGTGCGCCATCGTGAGGATCGCCGGCACGTGGGCCTGCGTCCAGTTGATCGCGAACGGGAAGCTCGCCTTCAGGACCACGATCGTCCTGGGATTGGCGGCGAACACCTCCTTGACCAGCGACTCCTGCTCGAGGTCGATCGCCCGCCGGTCCACGGCTTCCTTTCCGTCGCTGGCCACCGGGCACTGCTCCCATCCGGCGTCGCACGTCGGGTGGTTGCCGACGACGACGATCGCCACGTCGGCCTTCCGCGCGAGCGGCGCGGCCGCGCCGCTGGCGTTGTCGGCCGCGAAGGCGACCTCGATGCCCGAGCCGGCCGCCTCGCGGATGCCGTCGAGCGGCGACACGCTGTACGGCGGCGTGCCGCTGTACCAGTCCAGCAGCACGTTCGACGCGCGCGGGCCGATGACGGCAATCGACTTCAGGCGCGCGACATCGAGCGGCAGCAGGCCCTCGCTGTTCTTCAGGAGGACGATGGACTCCCGGGTGACCCGGCGGACGGCCGCCTTGTGCTCGTCGGATTGCCAGGGGTCGCCGCCCGTCAGCCCGATCCGCGCGTACGGCACGCGCGCGGGCGGATCGAGCAGCCCGAGCTTCAGCGACACGCGGAAGTTCCGCAGCACGGCCGTGTCGATCTCTCCCTCGGTGATGAGCCCCCGGTTGAGGGCCTGCCGCACGGGCGCTGGATAGCGGTCGAGGAATACCGTGATGCCGGCCTTGATCGCCGCCGCCGCGGCCTGGTCGAGCTCCGCGAAGTACTTGTGGTCGGTGACGAGCTGGGTCAGCGCGCCGCCGTCGGTGCAGATGATCCCGTCGAGGCCCCAGTCGCCCATCGTCATGCCGCGCAGGAACGGCTGCACCGTACACGGGATCCCGTTCACCTTGTTGTAGGCGGCCATGAAGGCGTTGGCGTGCCCCTCTTCCACGCCCATCCGGAACGGCACGCTGTAGTACTCGCGCAGCAGCCGCTCGTCGACGTCCGACGAGGTGTGGGACCGGCCGTTCTCGTTGCTGTTCGCCAGCAGGTGCTTCATCAGCGAGGCGGCCTGCCAGTAGCGGGGATCGTCGCCCTGCAGTCCCTTGATGAGGGCCACGGCCAGCGAGCCGGTCAGGAACGGGTCCTCGCCGTAGCTCTCCTCGGTGCGGCCCCAGCGGATGTCGCGGGCCAGATCGGCGTTCGGGGCGCGGATGACGAGGCCGCCGCGCGACCAGCGCGGACTCTGGAAGATGAACCGCGCCTCGTACCCCTCGACCGTGCCCACCGTGTGCACGGCGTCCGCGTCCCAGGTCTCGGCCAGGCCCACGGCCTGCGGAAAGATCGTCGTGGGCATCGGGTTGCGGCTGCCCCAGTTGCTCGGGCCGCCGTACGCCAGTCCGTGCAGCCCCTCGACATGCCGGGCGCCGGGGATGCCGAGCCGCGGCACCGCCGGATTGGTGCCGAGGCAGGTAATCTTCTCGTCGAGCGTCAGGCGTGATACGAGATCGGCGAGCCGCTGGTCGTCCGGGAGGTCCGGATTGCGGAAGGGCGCGTCGGCATCGGACGGCGGCGCCGGATTCTGCGCGGCCAGCGGCGCCAGCTGGAGCGAGACCGCGACGAACAGGGCCGGGAGCATCCAGGGCATGCGCATGGGCGGACGATATCGCATCGCAGGGCCGGAGGGAACGACCGGCGCCACACGGTGGCCGTCGTGACGGATCGTCCCTGGCACGTGGAAACCGCCGACACCGTGCTGGCCCGGCTCGGGTCGCGACCTTCGGGCCTGTCCGACGACGAGGCCTCGCGCCGGCTGGCGCGCCATGGTCCCAACCGCCTTGCCCCGCCTCCCCGCGTCTCGGCGCTGCGGATCCTGCTGGCGCAGTTCCGCAGCGTGGTGGTGCTGCTGCTGGTGGCGGCCGCGGCGCTCTCGGCCGCGCTGGGCGACGCCGTCCAGGCGCTCGCGATCGTGGTCGTGATCGCGCTCAATGCGGCGCTCGGCTTCACGATCGAGCTGCGCGCGCGCCGCGCGATGGAGTCGCTGCTGCATCTGGGATCGGCGACCTCATCGGTCGTCCGCGGCGGCGCGCTGCGGACGATCGACGCGGCGGCCCTCGTCCCGGGCGACGTCGTCGAGCTCGGCGCAGGCCAGAGGGTCCCCGCCGATGGACGTCTGCTCGAGGGCGCCGACCTGCGGACGAACGAAGCGGCCCTCACAGGCGAGTCGCTGCCGGTCGGCAAGCATTTCGGTGCCGCGCTCGAGGAGGATGCCCCGCTCGCCGATCGCGTGACAATGGCCTACCGCGGCACGGCGGTCGCCGGCGGCGTCGGACGGATGGTGGTGACGGCGACGGGGGCCGACACGGAGGTTGGGCGCGTCGGAGCGCTGGTCCAGGCCCTCCCGCAGGAGCGCACACCGCTCGAGCGAAAGCTCGACGCGCTGGGCCACCGCCTCGTGTGGGTCGCGCTCGCCACCGCGGCCGTCGTCGCCGTGCTGGGGGTGGCGCAGGGCGCGCCCTGGGGCCTGATGGTCGAGACGGCGATCGCTCTCGCCGTGGCGGCGGTGCCCGAAGGCCTGCCCGCCGTCGCCACGATCGCGCTGGCGATCGGCCTGCGCCGGATGGCACGCCGGCGAGCGCTCGTCCGGCGGCTCGCGGCGGTCGAAGCGCTGGGATCGACGACGGTGGTCTGCACCGACAAGACGCGCACGCTCACCTCGGGCGTGATGTCGGTGGTGCGCGTCTGGGCCGCCGGCGCCGAGTACGCGCTCGACACCGAGTCCCGCGGTCCGGTGCCGGAGGCCGTCGCGCGGCTGCTCGACACCGCCGGTGCCGCCAGCCGCGAGCAGCCCCCGATCACTGGAGACGAGGCGGCAGGCGACCCGGTGGACCGGGCCATTCTCGAGGCGGCCGCCCGCGCGCGCCCGGGTGCGCCCTCCGGGCGAACCCCCCCGGTCGCGCTCGTGCCCTTCTCGAGTGCCCGCAAGCTGATGGCGGCGTTCCACCACGATGGCGATCGCCTGCGCGTCTCGGTCAAGGGGGCGCCCCTGCAGGTGCTCGACCGATGTCGTCGCGTCTGGCACGAGGGAGGGGAGGTGCCGCTCGACGAGGACGCTCGCGCCCACCTGCTCGATGAGAACGCCCGGCTCGCCGCAGAGGGCCTGCGGGTACTGGCGGTCGCCTCGGGGCACGCGGCGGACACCGATGATTCGAGCCTGGACGGCCTCACGTTCCTGGGCTTCGTCGGGCTCATGGATCCGCCGGCCGCCGGCGTCAAGGAGGCCGTCGCGCGACTGCGTCGCGCGGGACTCCGCACGATCATGCTGACCGGCGACCAGCGCTTCACGGCCGAGGCCGTCGGCCGCGCGCTTGGCGTCGTGACGCCCGGCGACGACGCGATCGACAGCCGCGAGCTCGCGCGGCTCGGCGCCGGGGAGCTGGCCGCGCGGCTCGATCGAACCACGGTCTTCAGCCGGATCGCGCCCCAGGACAAGCTCACGGTCGTGGCCGCGCTGCAGCGCCAGGGACACATCGTCGCCATGCTCGGCGACGGCGTGAACGACGCCCCCGCGCTGCGCAAGGCCGACGTCGGCGTGGCGATGGGCCGGCGCGGCACCGACGCGGCGAGGGAGGCGGCGGCCATCGTGCTCGAGGACGATCGCTTCGAGACCGTCGTGGCCGCCGTGGAGGAAGGCCGCGTCATCTTCGACAACATCCGCAAGTTCGTCTTCTACCTGTTCAGCTGCAACCTGGCCGAAATCCTGGTCCTGCTGGCGGCCGCTGCGCTGGGCCTGCCCGTGCCGATGACGCCGCTCCAGATTCTCTGGATGAACCTCGTCACCGACACCTTCCCGGCGCTCGCCCTGGCCCTGGAACCCGGCGATGCGGACGTGATGAGGCGCCCCCCGCGCGACCCGGGCCGTGAAATCCTGTCGGGCGGCTTCCTGTTGCAGGTACTGTTCTACGCGGGCCTGATCGCCGCCTCGACGCTGGCGGTCTTCCTGTGGGGCCTTCGACACGGGGCGCACGCCGCCGAGCTCGCCTTCATGACGCTGGTCCTCGCACAGGTCTTCCATCTCGGCACGGCGCGGCGGCGGGACGGCGCGATTGGCTGGACCGCCATGTCGTCGAACCCCTGGGCGGTCGGCGCGGCCGTGCTCGCGCTCGCCCTGCAGGTCGTGGCGATCTACGTGCCGCCGCTGCCCCGCCTGCTGCAGGTCTCGCCGCTCAGCGCCACCGAGTGGCTGCTGGTGACGGCGGCCTCGCTGGCGCCCGCGGTGGCGGGCCAGATCCTGAGGAGACGCGGATGAACGCGTTCGACGTGGCCGCGATCCTGATTGCCGTGGCCGCCCTCTCCGGCTACCTGAATCACCGGCTCCTGCGGTTGCCCGTGACGAGCGGCACGCTGGTCGTGGCGCTGCTGAGCTCGCTCGTCATCGTGGCGGTCGGCGAGATACTGCCCGGACTGCAGCTGCGCGAGCACCTCGCGGCGTTCCTCGGCGAAATCGACTTCGACCAGACGCTGATGCACGGCATGCTCTCGTTCCTGCTGTTCGCCGGCGCCCTGCACATCGACCTGGAGGGGCTGCTCGACAACCGGTGGACGATCGGCTCGCTGGCCACCTTCGGGGTGCTCATCTCGACGGCGGTCGTCGGGCTGCTCCTGCAGGCCGTGTTCTGGCTGCTGGGCGTGGACGTGCCGCTCGTCGTCCTGTTCGCGTTCGGCGCCCTGATCTCCCCGACGGACCCGATTGCCGTGATGGGGCTGCTGAAGGAGCTGAAAGCTCCCCGGAGCCTCGAGGCGCAGATTGCCGGCGAGTCGCTCTTCAACGACGGCGTCGGCGTCGTGGTGTTCTTCGCGGCGCTGGCCGTCGCGGGGCTGGGCGAGCCGCAGGGCGCGGGCGGCGTATCGGCCGAGCCGACGAGCCTGGCCGCCTTCTTCGTCCGCGAGGTGGCCGGCGGCGCGGCGCTCGGTCTGGGCCTGGGGTATCTCGGCTACCGTGCGCTGAAGAGCATCGACGATCACCCGCTGGAGCTGCTCATCACGCTGGCGCTGGTGATGTTCATGTATTCGGTCTCGTTCTGGATCCACGTCTCGGGCCCGATTGCCGTCGTCGTCGCCGGGCTGCTGATCGGCAACCCGGGCCGGAAGTTCGCGATGAGCGACCGGACCCGCGAGCACGTGGACGCGTTCTGGAGCATGCTCGACGAGATCCTGAACGCCGTGCTGTTCCTGCTGCTCGGGCTCGAGGTCTTCGCGGTGCCCATCGGGCTGCCGGCCATCGTGGCGGGGCTGATTGCCGTGCCCGTCGCGCTCGCGGCGCGCTTCGTCTCGATCGCGATTCCCGTGACCGCCATGCGGGTACGGGGACGCTTCGTGCACGGAATCATCCCGGTGCTGACCTGGAGCGGCCTGCGCGGCGGAATCTCGGTGGCCATGGCGCTCTCGCTGCCCCCGTTCCCCGCCAAGAGCCTGCTGCTCGCGGCCACCTACGCCGTGGTCGTCTTCTCGATCCTGGTGCAGGGACTCACGGTCCGCCGGGTGCTCGTGCACTACGGAGTGGGACGGTAGGAGGATGGGAGGATAGGAGGATGGGAGGATGGGAGGATAGGAGGATAGGAGGATAGGGGAGGGGGGATGGGAGGATGGGAAGATGGGAGGCTCTTCAATCGTCAATCGTCAATCATCAATGATCAATGGTAAAACTCGCGCTGGAGCCTGAGGAGCAGCGGAATCGAGAACAGCACGGAGATCAGGTTCGGGATCGCCATGAGGCCGTTCAGCGTGTCGGCCACGCCCCAGACGACGTGCAGTGAGCCGGTGGCGCCGAGGTAGATGAAGACGAGCCACAGCAGCCGGTACGGCATCGCGGCGCGCGCGCCGAGCAGGTAGACGATCCCGGTCTCCCCGTAGTAGCTCCAGCCAATCAGCGTCGAGAACGAGAACAGCAGGATCCCGCCGGTCACGACGATGTCGCCCCACGTCCCGGGCAGACCCGTCTCGAAGGCGCGCGCCGAGAGTGCCGCGCCGTCGAGGCCGCTCGACCAGGTTCCCGTGAGCAGGATCACGAGGCCGGTCATCGTGCAGATGAGGATCGTGTCGACGAAGACCTCGAAAATGCCGTACAGGCCCTGCCGCACCGGGTGATCCGTCTGCGCGGCGGCGTGCACCATCGGCGCACTGCCCAGGCCGGCCTCGTTGGAGAAGAGCCCGCGCGCGATGCCGTAGCGGAGCGACAGCATCACGGTGCTGCCGAGAAAGCCGCCGGTGGCGGCCGTGCCCGTGAACGCGCCGTCCAGGACGAGGCCGAGCACGTGCGGGATCTGGCCGGCGTACAGGACCAGCACGACCAGGCCGCCGCCCAGATACAACAGCGCCATGAACGGCACGAGGATCGACGTCACCTCGCCGATCCGCGTGATGCCGCCGATGATCACCACCGCCGTCACGACCACGAGCACGACGCCCGTCAGCGCCGGCGAGACGCCGAAGCTGGCACGAAGGGACTCGGCCACCGAGTTGGCCTGGACCATGTTGCCGATCCCGAACGCCGCCAGGGCCGTCAGCAGCGCGAAGATCGCGCCGAGCCAGGGCAGGCCCAGCCCGTTCCTCAGCGTGTACATCGCCCCGCCGCGCATCGTCCCCGACGCGTCGGGCTCGCGGTAGTGCATCGCAATCACGATCTCCACGTACTTCGTGCACATGCCGAGCAGCCCCGAGATCCAGAGCCAGAACAGGGCACCCGGGCCGCCGACGTAGATGGCCGTCGCCACGCCGGCGATGTTGCCGACGCCGACCGTGGAGGCGAGCGCCGTCGCGACGGCCTGGAACGGCGTCACGCTGCCACGGCCGGTGCCGCGGGCGAACGCGTGTCCGAGCACTTCCGAGAGCGCCGTGCCGAGGCGTCGGACCTGGACGAAGCCGGTGAGCACGGTCAGCAGGATGCCGGTGCCCACGAGGAGGACGATCATCGGCCCGCCCCACACGTATCCGTTCAGGACGCGCTCGAACTGCAGCAGCTGGGTCATGGTGGCGTGTGATGCTATCACCGCGGAGGATGGGCCGGGTCCCTACCGCTCCTGCTCCGCCGCGCGCAGCGAGGGCGCCGCGTCGAAGGTCGGCTCGGCGTCCAGGGCGCCGATCTCACCGGCCTGGCCCAGCGCGCGGCGGAAGAGCATGGGACCAATCACGATGTGCAGGGCGCTCAGCGCGATGACGAGCGTCTGGAGCGGCCGGCCCCACAGAGGGAACTCGGACGCCACCAGCGCGGCCAGCCCGAGGGTCACGCCCGCCTGGGCCACGAGACCCATCGAGGCCCACGCCGTCATGTCCCGCGGCAGACCCGTCAGCCGGCGGCCCGCGGCGGTCCCCAGGCGGATCAGGCCGAACCGCACCGCCGCCACGAGCACGGCGAGCACGCCAATTTCGGCAAGGGCGTCCAGGTGCAAGTTCGCGCCGGCAGCCACGAAGAACACCACGAGCACCGGGAGCGCTCCCCGTTCGACGGCGTCGCGCAGCGCGTGCCCGCCCGGCGGCGCGATGCCCTCGGTCACGACCCCGGCCGCGAGCGCAGCCAGTAATGGCTCGAGGTGAAGAAAGGCGGCGAGGCCGGATACCAGCACGCACAGCGCCAGCAGCACGATCGTCATCTCGCGCCCGACGATCCGCAGGTACAGGGCGAACAGCGCGCCCACCAGCGCGCCGAAGGCGAGCGATCCCACGACATCCCAGAGCAGGCGCACCAGCAGGCTCACCGCCTCGGCCGTGGCCCCGCCGGTCTCGTGCCGCGCGAACTGCATGGCCAGCGTGAAGAACACGATCAGGAGCAGATCGGCGAAGACCACCACCGCCAGCACGAGCTCGCTCAGCGGTCCGCGCGCGCGGCTCTCGGCCACGACCGCGATCGTCACCGTCGGCGAGAAGCTCGCGACGAGCGCCGTCGCGACGCAGGCGATCGCGAGCCGCTCCAGGCCGACGGCTCGCGGCGCCAGCGGCAGCCAGGGCCAGGCAATCAGGAGCACGGCGAGCAATCCCACCGACATGACCAGGACGGTCGTGCCGCCGAACGTCAGCAACGGCACCAGCCGCCGCCGCATCGCGGCGAGATCCAGCTCGAGGCCCGCGACGAAGGCGATGAGCGTGATGGCCAGGCCGTTGACGAGGCGCAGCTGGCGGGCCATCGGCGGCGTGAGCAGGTTGAGCAGGTACGGACCGCACACCAGGCCGAACGCCAGGTATCCGGTCACCGACGGCAGGCGCAGCCGCTCGGCGACGGCGCCGAGCATCGTCGCGGCAACCAGCGTGAAGCCCAGGGCGAGGCCGACGGCGCGAAATTCGGCGACGGCGTTCGGGACCGCGGCGCGTTCCACCAGCACGACCATCGCCGTGAGCAGCACGAGCGCGGCGGCGCGCGCCATCAGTGGCGTTCCTCGGCCTCGAGCAATGCCGGCGCGATCAGCTCGGAGATCGCCGCCGCGACGGTCACCGCCGAGAGCAGCAGCGTGTCGCCCGTCGGGAGCACCTGCTGCAGGTTGAGCGCCAGCGCAATGCTCAGCGCGCCCGGCGGCAGCACCATCGTCGCGAGGAGACCGGCGGGGATCCGCACGAGCCGGGCCGTCAGCAGGCCGCCGAGCGTCTTGCCGCTCAGACGAAGGAGCACGAGGGGCGCCGCCACCCACGCCAGCGCGGGCCCGAGCTGGATCGACGCACCGGCGAGGACCAGGAGCAGCCCGATCATCGGGTGCTGGAGGCGACCGAGCTCCGGCAGCACGAGATCGAAGGTGCGGCGCGCGAAGGCGCCCCAGACGACGCCGGCCGCAAACCCCGCCGCGAGCGGCGTGGCGCCGGCATAGGCGGCCAGGCCGCCCGTGAGCAGGACGAGCCCGAGCACGAACACGCCGCGCTCCGGGATGCCCCGCGCGCGCGTGACGAGCAGCACGCCGGCCACCGCCGCTGCCACGCCGGACGCGAGCGCGAGCGCGAGGGCGAGCCAGGGCGCGTGCACGTCCGCCGCAAGCGTGACCGCGATGCTGCCGGCCATGACGATCGGCACGTCGTCCAGATCGGCCAGCCGGCTGGCCTCGGCCGTGTGTGACCGGAGGCGCGTCTTCCAGGCCGGCGGCCGCCGACGCCGCCGAGCACAGGCCGAGCATCACCACGGCCAGGAACGCCGGAGCGGGCAGCCGCAGGCCCCATGCCGTGAACAGCCAGTACATGCCCGCCGCCACGACACCGGTGACGACGGCCGCCTGCAACGCGGCACCGACCATCAATCGAGGGCGCCGCCCTTCCGGCGGCATCGTCGCCAGCCCCGCGCCGATGAGAATGCCGAAGGTCGCAAGCGTCACCGAGATCAGCGGGTCGGCGTCGGCGAGCACCCGCATCGAGATCGCCCCGAGGCCTTCGGGGCCCAGGGCGAGCCCCAGGCCGATGAAGACGTAGGCCGGCGGGTGCGCGCGCAGGCCGAGCGCCGGACGGCGCGCCGACACGAGCGCGCTCAGCCGGAGCGTCGGACGACTCCCGGCAGCGGCGGTGGACGGATCGGCGCTCACGGCCCGCGCTCCCGGCCCGGAATGGCGATCACCTGTGTGCGGCCGTCGCGTACGACCACGGCCGACAGGTAGTGCCCGGCCGCAAGAGCGCCCACCTTCGCCGTGAACTCGGCGGCCGAGGGCGCCTCCCCGCCGCCCAGCCGCAGGATCAGGTCGCCCGCGCGCAGACCGGTCAGGATGGGCCGCGACGCGTCCGGGCCCGAGGTCACGAGCAGCCCGTCGTCGCGCCGGACGACGGTGACCGTGTCGGGCGTGCCGGCGACCGGACGTCCGGCGGGGAGGGCCACCGACACATGCAGGGGCTGGCGATCTCGCTGGGCCGACAGCGTCACCCGCGATCCGGGACCGTGCTCCGCGAGACGCACGAGCAGGTCCTCCGGGGTGTTCACGCGACGCCCGTCGACGTCGAGCAGGACGTCGCCGCTCTGGAGCACGCCCGCAAAGGGCGAGGCGTCATCGACTGCCGCGAGGACCACTCCGCCGTTGGCGCCGAGCGCGGCGGCAAGCGGTGGAGTCAGCGGCTGCACGGCGAGCCCTGGGTCGATGCCGGCCGGGCCCCCGTCGCGCGAGAGGCGCTCGGCCGCCGACAGCACGTCGGGCGCGCCGATGATGGCAAGCGTGCCGTTCTCGATGGTCGCGCAGCCGAGAAAGCCTCCGTCGAGGGAGAAGATCATGGCGCCCGGGCTGGTCAGGCCGACGCTGCTCACCGCCAGGAGCGGCTGCTCCCAGCGGGCGTCCGTGAAGCGGTCCGCGCTGCCGACGAAGAGCGGCCGGAACCCGATGCCGGCGCTGGTGCCCTCGGCCACGATGACGTACGCGGGCATGGGAAACTCGCCGAGCGTCAGGGATCGTGTCAGCGGCGGCGCCGACGGCGGAACCCGTACGAGCGCGAGCTGGCGAAGCGGATCCGTCGCGATGATCTCCGTCGGCCGGAAGACCGCCTCCGACAGGTCCGTGAGCCTGACGTGCGGGTCGACCGAGGCGATGGCCGTGCCGTTGCCCAGGCGCAGCGCCGGCACGTGCCAGCGGCGCCTCTCGGGCCGCGAGGCGAACATGAGCTCGTCGAGCGTGCGCGGACTCGCGTCCGACAGCGGCTCGGCACGCACCACGACGAGATCCGGCGCGATCCGCCGCTGCACCTGCGCGACGATGCGAGCCAGCTGCTCGTAACTGGCCGTGGCGGCCAGGTGCTCGAGAGGCACGGGCGAGGCGTCCGAGATCGTGCGGCGCTCGGGAAAGCGCATGCGGCCGAGCAGCACGAGCACGGCGGCGGACACGACGATCGTGAGCAGCAGCAGCCGCGTCTCGTGCGACAGCCACCGCATCCCCCGGCGTGGCGGGGTGTCCGTCATCCCAATACCCTACCAGAGCCCGGGGCGCCCGCACCGTATACTGGATCGGAGGCCCCGCGCACCATGTCCATCCGACCGGTCAAGCGCATCGTCACGTCCACGCCCACGATGGAGGGCGCCGGTGTGCGACTCCGGCGGGCGTTCGGGTTCGGCGAGACCGCCGAGTACGATCCCTTCCTGCTGCTGGACGACTTCCGGAACGAGAACCCGGACGACTACCTGGCGGGCTTCCCCTGGCACCCGCATCGCGGGATCGAGACGATCACCTACGTCCTGGCCGGCACCGTCGAGCACGGCGACAGCCTGGGCAACCGCGGATCGCTCGGCGCCGGCGACGTGCAGTGGATGACCGCCGGCCGCGGCATCCTGCACCAGGAGATGCCGAAGGGCGATCCGCGCGGCCGCATGCACGGCTTCCAGCTGTGGGCCAACCTCCCCTCGTCGCTGAAGATGACCGCGCCGCGCTACCAGGACATCGCCGCCGGAGAGATTCCAGCGGTCACCGACGACGACGGAACGAGCGTGCGCGTGATCTGCGGTGAGTTCTGGGGCCGGCGGGGTCCGGTCGAAGGCGTGGCCGCCGATCCGCGCTACCTGGACGTGTGGGTGCCCCCCGGCCGCCGCAAGACCCTCCCGGTCGAGATGGGCCGCCACGGCTTTGCCTATGTCTTCGAGGGCGCCGGCTCGTTCAGGGACGCGTCGGGTCCGCGCCCCGTGCTGACCGAGCGCGGCGGCGACGAGCCGGTCCCGGAACTGACGGGCAACCGGTCGCTCGTCCTCTTCGACCGCGGCGACGAGATCACGGTCCAGGCGGGCGAGCAGGGCATCCGGTTCCTGCTCGTCTCGGGCAAGCCGATCGAGGAGCCGGTGGCGTGGCACGGTCCGATCGTGATGAACACCGAGGCCGAGCTCCGGCAGGCCTACGCGGAGCTGAAGGGCGGCACGTTCATCCGCTGAGGCTGCGGTGCTGCCGTGCCGCAGTCCTACGCGCGGCCGAACGTCACCGCGACGGTTGTCGCGTCGGGCTCCGCGAACCGCAGGAGGCGCTCGCCTTCCGCCGCGAGCTCGTCCTTCGCGGCGCGGGACAGCTTCCCGAACGGCGCGACGGCGAGCACCGCCTTCTTCTTCGTGCCGGTGATGTCCCACCTCCCTGCCACGACCCCATCCACCAGGAACGTGCCCGGCACCATCAGGTTCTTCGACGCGAGCGCGGGCTTGTGCTCGGGCGGGACGATGCGCGCGCGGTCGGCGTAGGCGAGCAGCAGGCTGTCGAACTGCGCGAGGTATCGGACCGGGGCGGGCGTGTCCTCGTCGGGCCGCGGCGCCTTTGGCAAATCGAAGAGCTCGCGCCCTTCCTCGGTGCGGAAGACCTTCAGCCTGCTCCTGACCGCCTGCAGGATCGGCGCGGCGCGCAGGCCCGACCAGCTCTGGAAGTCGGCGGCGGTCGCCGGTCCGAACGCGCCGAAGTAGCGCAGCGCCAGCGCTTCGGCGCGGCCCTGGGCGGGAATCGGCTCGCCCAGCCAGGCGTCGGCCAGCGTGAAGTCCGCCTGCGAGGGAAACGACCAGGGCGCCCCGGCGGCCGGGACCTGCACCAGCGGCAGGTGCATGCGCACGTAGTAGCCCATGGCGCGCTCGTCGCCCCTGGGGAACGCGCGGGCGAGGTGCTTCCGTGCGGCGTCGAAGGATCGCGGCCGCTCGGCAAAGCACGCCCTGCCGGCGGCCAGGACGGCGGCGAGATCCATGCCGTCGAGGCGGTCTTTCATGATGGCGTCGCTGGCCTCGGTGAGCGAGCCCTGCACCCCGGGGCGGAAGGCGAGGAAGTCGTCCCGCGAGACGAGGTGGATTGTCCCGCGGTAGAGCGTGCCGCGCACGACCTCGCGCCGGTCGATGGCGCCGGCGAGATCCTCGCGCGAGAACCCGGCGAGGCGCGACCACAGGCCGATGAAGGGCGGGCGCGCGAGCTGCGCCTGGAGGCCGCCGATGCGCTCGACGGCGGCCGGGACCTTCAGCGTCACGCGATCGAGCAGCAGCTGCCTGGCGAGCGCGGCGCGATTGAGCGCGCGGCGCGTGAGCACGGGGTCGGGCACGCGGAGCTCCTCCCGCGCACGACTCTACCCCCGCGCGGGCGGCCGGGCAACCGCGCGGGATCGGGTAAGATGCGCCGGTCGATGGGTTCATCACCGGTCCCGGCCGAGGCCCACGCGTCCGACCACGTGTACGCGCTCGTCGCCAGCTTCCTCGGCTGGACGCTGGACGCGTTCGATTTCTTCGTCCTGGTGTTCGTGATCCCGGCGGTCGCGGCCGACTTCGGGAAGAGCATTCCCGAGATCGCGCTGGCGATCTCGGTGACGCTCGCCTTCCGGCCCGTGGGCGCCTTCATCTTCGGGCTGATGGCCGATCGCTACGGGCGGCGGCTGCCGCTGATGATCGACCTGGTCTTCTTCTCGATTGTCGAGGTGCTCTCCGGTCTGGCGCCCAACTACGCGACGTTCCTCGTCCTGCGCGCGCTCTTCGGCATCGGCATGGGGGGCGAATGGGGCGTGGGCGCGTCGCTGGCCATGGAGAAGGTCCCCCGGCGCTGGCGCGGCGTGCTCTCGGGCTTCCTCCAGGAAGGCTACGCCACCGGATACCTGCTGGCCGCGTGCGCCTACTTCTTCGTGTTCCCGCGCTTCGGCTGGCGCGCGATGTTCTTCATCGGCGGCGCGCCGGCGCTGCTCGCGGTCTTCATCCGGATGAAGGTGAAGGAGTCGGAGGTCTGGCAGCGCACGAAGCACGCGAGCTGGTCCACGCTCGGCAGGACCATCGTCTCCCACTGGCGGCTCTTCCTCTACATCGTCCTCATGATGACGATGATGAACTTCGTGTCGCACGGGACGCAGGACATGTACCCGACGTTCCTGCAGAAGCAGCGCGGCTTCACGCCGCGCGAGGCGGCGGTCATCGCGATGATCTACAACGTCGGCGCGATCCTCGGCGGCATCGTCGTCGGGTACGTGTCGGATCTGGCGGGCCGCCGGCGTGCGATGGTCGCCGCGCTGCTGCTGGCGATCGTCGCGATTCCGCTGTGGGCGTATGCGCCCACCACCGGGCTGCTGGTGGCGGGCGCCTTCCTCCTGCAGTTCATGGTGCAGGGGGCCTGGGGCGTGGTGCCCGCGCACATCAGCGAGCTGGCGCCCGACTCGGTCCGCGGGTTCCTGCCAGGCTTCGCCTACCAGTGCGGCGTCCTGATTGCGGGCTCGATCGCCTATATCGAGGCCGTGTTCGCCGTCCGCTTCAGCTACGCCAGCGCGATGGCGCTCACGGCGCTGACCGTCTTCACGCTGGCGGCGGTGGTCGTCGGGCTCGGGCGGGAGCGGCACGCCGTGCAGTTCGGCGCCCCGGAGTCTCCCCGTCCGTAGAGGCGAGTGCGCGAACGGGCGGCCCGCGGTAGAATGCCCGTCCCCAGGAGGGGATCAATGGTGACGATGGCCCCGCTCGTTCTCATCGCGCTCACGGCACAAGGCACGACCGCCGCCGCCGCACCACCCAGCGTGGCGCCGGCCGACACGCAGATCGCGGCGGCCGTGCAGGCCGCGCCCGAAGAGCTCCGCCAGGGGGCGGCGGTCCTCGGCTACGACGCCGGGGGCGCGCTGACCACGCTGCGGCCCGGCACCAACGACCTGGTGTGCCTGGCCGACGACCCGCACGACGCGGCGTTCAGCGTCGCCTGCTACCACAAGGACCTCGAGCCGTTCATGGCGCGCGGGCGAGAGCTCCGGGCGAAGGGCGTGACCGGCAAGGAGCGGGATCAGACCCGGTGGAAGGAGATCGACGCCGGCACGCTGAAGATGCCGCGCGAGCCGCGCACGTTGTACGTGGTGAGCGGCAAGGCGTTCGACCCCGCGACAGGCACGGTCACCGAGGCCTACCAGCGCTGGGTGATCTACTGTCCGTACGCGACGGCCGCGGCCACGGGACTGTCCACCATGCCGTCGCCGGGCGGCCCCTGGATCATGTTCCCGGGGACGGCGGGCGCGCACATCATGATCACGCCGCCGAGGGATCGAAAGTGAGGAGACCGCCCGCGGCTGCGGTCAGGTGCGCGATACCTGCTGCCGTGCGGAGGAGGCGTCGAATCAGAGTTGAAGGCGATTCTCAAGGACATGGTCGTACGGGCCGGGTGTGGCTCTCATTTTGATCGGAGCCTGATCGCGCAGCCACACGAACAGCCTTTCGCAGGGGCGCGAGCGTGAGGTGAAGGGCGAGCTCCCAGCGCTCGCTGAGCGCGAGGGCCCGAAGGTGAATCACGTCGCGAGCGGTCCGCTCTTTCCATCGCGCACCACTGCGTTTCATCCGCACGGTAGAAAGGCTCTTGCAGGTCGCCCTCGGTCCCACGTGAACACCGCGCGGTGCGTCTTCAGGTCCATCAATCGGCGCGTCCGCGAGATCGTCGAATGAGCGGCAGGCCAGGACGCCCCATCGTCTTCGCGTGGAATGGCGCGCACTGGGCCTCCACGAAGTCGTCACACCCGTGCTCCGCCAATACCTGGTTCAAGCGGGCATACAACGGATGGCTGGCGCCGGTCGGCAGGTCGGTCGTGGCGATCCACATCGTCGGCTGCCGATCGCGCTGACGTTTCCCCATCGACATGCGCCGAGTGTGGTACGAGCGATCAACCGTGTCGATCCCTTTTCACTCAACGTCATCAGGCTGCTAGATTACGAGATCGTCGTCGCGTCGACACTCACCAAGGGCGCCCAGATCGGGCAACCATGCGACTGTCCGGCCGGAACTCGTTGCCGAAGCCGGTGTCTAATGGCAAGATGCGAACCAAACCAATTCTCGCCTCGTTCTTTCTGGCTTCGCTGCTTCTCTGTGCGTCAGGTACTCCCGCAAGACGCGCGAAGCTCCTCCCCCGAAGGGCTGCGGCTGTTTCACAAAATGCAGGAAGCCCTTGGGGGCGCAGACAAGATCGCCGCCGTCCGCGACTTTGAGCGGCAGGTGCGCGCCGAGTCGTGGAACGGCAACACGGATCAGTCCATTGGCGAGGTGGTCAAGCGAACGCGCTGGATCCGTCCGGCCGATCTTCGCGTCGATCAAGTGGGCCCGGGTTCCACATATGTGCTCTACTTCAACGGCAAATCGGGCTGGGAGATATTGCCCGGTACTCAGGCCGTGATCGATCTTTCTGGAGGCGAATTGGCCTTCGCCGAGAAATATATTCGGGACTTCAAGCTGAACACTTGGCTTGCGGATCGCAATTCCAGCTATCGAATCACGTCGCCGTCACAGAACGTGGTGCGGATTGCAGACGGGGACATCACCCATCAGCTCGATATCACACTCGATTCGGCCTCGTCCTTGCCGGTGAAGACCACATCGATCTCGCTGTCTGACCCCGCTCATCCCATCCCGAGTGACGAGGTGACCACGGAGTGGGAGACGGTACGAGGGCTCCGCTTCGCCCGTCAGTGGGCGGTGTTTCGGAGTGGTGTCCGTGTCGCGAAAGCGACTGTCGAGCGGACCCGGATAAATGGCGATCTCAAACAAACAGATCTGGCGACGAGGCCGCCTGATTTCAAGCCCGTGCTCTCGTCGCGGTAACGGGTCGCTGGTGGCCACGGCACTGTCCACCATGCCGTCGCCGGGCGGCTCCTGGATCATGTTCCCGGGGACGGCGGGCGCGCACATCATGATCACGCCGCCGAGGGATCGGAAGTAGCGGGAGCCTGGTCGGCGCGCGCCTCTCACGGCAGCACCTCGAACTTCGTTCGCATTCCCGCGGTGAAGTGCCCGGGCATGTGGCAGTGGAACAGCCAGGTGCCGGGATCGTCCGGCACCATGTCCGCGATGGCGCTGGTCATCGGGTTCAGCATCACCATGTCCATGCGCATGTGCCCGACGATGGCCGTCTGGCCGTGCCAGTGCGGCGTGTGGATGTCCCACGATTCCTGTTCGTTCGTCCCGGACAGCAGATACCAGCGGACCCGTTCTCCCCGCGTCATCCTCATCATCGGGCCGTTGCCATCGAGGAACCCGTTGATGGTGAACAGGTGATGGAAGTCGTGGACCTCGGGGTCCTTGTCGTCGTACTTCGCCGGGTCGCCGTAGAGGCGCCGGACGTTCCGGTCCCACATCCAGCTCTGGTGCTCGTCGAACAGCGCGAACAGGGCCACGAATTCCCTGTCCACGTCGACGGGTGACCCGTCCGGCCGCGCCATGCCACGGCGCGTGACGATCAACGGGCCCAGCAGGCCGGTATTGATGTCCCGCCCTTCGTCCACGTGGGAGTGGTACACCCAGAGCGCGGTGCTGCCGTCGCCTTCGGCCGGCCCGGCCCGTTCGGGGACCTGCCACGTGTAGGTCCACGTCGCGCCGGGCGCCACCGCATCGTCCGCCTTGTCCTGGCCGCTCGTGCCGTCCTCGTAGGGCGTCCCTTCCGATTGCTTGTCGTAGAACACGCCGTGCGGGTGGACGCTGTACGGGCGCGACGCGTGATTCCGAAAGACCACTTTGATCGTGTCCCCGACCTCGGCGCGGATCAGCGGGCCGAGAATCCCGAGGTGCGCCCACGGGTCGGCGCGGGGCTTCACGGTGTCGAAGTTCGCGTCCGTGTACTCGCGGAAGACGACCTTCCTGTAGACGAAGGCGTTGTCGGGGTCCAGGACGCCACGGGACATCGGCAGGCCCTGCAGCCGATAGCGCTCCCCGCTGATCTGGTTCGTGCGCGACGGGGCGAAGTCCCAATCGACCTCGTCCGCCGCGATGTAGTACGTGCGGGTCGTGCCGGATGCGGCGGGTGTCGTCGTGTCGTGGACTCCGGGGTGGTGCTGCCGGGCAGCAACGGGGACCTGAATCAGGAGGAGGGCGGTGACGGCGGCAGCGCGCGATAGAGGGCCCACTCGCCCGCAGAGTATACGCGAACCTGCGCCGGGACTGCCCTACGTCGCCGGCCAGATCCCCAGCAGCCGGCGGACGACGATCAGCTCCCCCACGTGGTACGCGGTGTGGTCCGCCGCCAGTACCACCTCACGCAGATACGTCTGTCCCTGCCCGTGCGGGATCGCCGCCGTCAGGTCGCGCGACGGATCCTCGGCCAGCCGCTGGAGCGCCGTCCGATCTTCGTGGAACTGCCGGATGCTGTCGTCCCAGGCCCCGGGTGACGGCGGGGCGGCGCTGGGCGGCCAGTAGTCGTCGGGCCAGCGCCGCTCCTCGTACGCCGGGTCGATGCAGAACTCCAGGATGTCCCGCTGCGTCCGGCGGAGGTGCTCCAGGAGCTGCCACGGAGAATACGGCAGCCCGGCGGGCGCGACGCCGCGCAGGTCGGGCGGGATGTCGGCCACGGCGCGGTCGAACCCGACGTGCGCGTCCTCCCAGTCCTGCAGCCGGCTCAGGGACGTCCGGACCGCGCGATCGTCAGTCATGCCCTCGACGCCTTCCTGCCCGGACGCTCGGGCGCGTCCGGCTCGACCCACCGCTCGGCCCACGCCGCGATGGCGTCGATCGCGGTGACGAGCTCCCGTCCCTTCTCCGTGAGCGCGTACTCGACGCGCACCGGCGCCTCCGGATGCACCGTCCTGGCGACGATGCCCTCGCGCTCGAGCTCGTGCAGGCGCTCGCTCAGCATCCGGTCGGTGATGTCGGGAATGGCCTCGCGCAGCGTCGCGAACCGCTGCCGCGACCGGAGCAGCACGTACAGGATGGCCCCGGTCCAGCGGCGGCCGATCAGCTCGCTGGCACGGTGGAATCGCGGGCAGAGCTGCGGGGTGCCCGGGGGGGCCTGTCGCATCGCGCCTCCCAGTGTAGCGCGTGGGTGCGGCCCGCTATACTAGCCCCGCATTCCGCCTCATGTACCGCAACCGCCGGGTCGCCGTCGTCGTGCCCTGCTTCGAGGTGGCCCACCGGGTCCCGGACGTCATCGGCACCCTCCCCGACTTCGTCGATCACGTCATCGTCGTGGACGACGGATCGAGCGACGATCTGGCGGCCGCCCTGGCCGCGCGGCAGCGGCCGGGCGTGGTGATGCTGCGCCACGACCGGAACCTCGGCGTGGCGCGGGCGATGGCCACGGGATTCCGGCGGGCGCTCGAGCTCGGCGCCGACGTGGTCGTGAAGCTGGACGGGGACGGGCAGATGGACCCGGACCAGATGGCCCACCTCGTGGCGCCCATCGTGGCCGGCCAGGCCGACCTCACAAAGGGCAACCGGCTGCTGCGGCGCCGGCACCGGGCCGGCATGCCGCGCGTCCGCCTGCTGGGGAACGTCGTGCTGTCCTTCCTGACGAAGCTGGCCTCCGGCTACTGGAACATCTTCGATCCGACCAACGGCTACGTGGCCGTCCGGCGCGAGGTGCTCGACGAGATCGATCTGGAGCGGCTCGGACCGCGGTACTTCTTCGAGATCTCGCTGCTCTGCGAGGCCTACCTGATCGGCGCGGTCGTGCGGGACGTGTCGATGCCGTCGCGGTACGGCGGCGAGCCGAGCTCGCTCTCGCCGCGGCACGCGGTGCAGGCGTTTCCGCCGCTGCTGGTGCGGGCGTGCGCGCGGCGCGTCGCGCGGCAGCATTTCATGCGGGACTTCACGCCGGTGGCGCTGTTCCTGATCACGGGGGCGCTGATGGGCGGCGCCGGCCTCGCCGGCGGGCTGCTCATGTGGTCGAGGAACAGCCGGCTGCACCTGCCGACGCCGGTCGGGACGATCGCGCTCTTCGGCCTGCTGGTGCTGCTCGGTTCCAACCTCCTGCTGCAGGCGCTCGTGCTCGACATCGGCAGCGTGCCGGCGAAGAGCCCGTGGACGGCACGGGACGTTTCGGAGACGTGACACGGGTCGCATACAATCACACCTCGTATGACGCGACTTCGACTCGTCCTGATCGCCTGCGCCCTCGTGCTGCCGACATCGAGCTGGCTTCATTCCCAGGAGGCGCCTCCCTACCAGCGTCCGCTCGATCCGGCCGGCGAGGTCGTGCTCGACCGCGACGGCCACACCGCCGAGGGCGCGCTTCCGGTGGCCATGCTGCGGTCGCCCGACCAGTCGGGCCCCGACGCGCTGGGGCGGTACCTCGTCGTCATCAACAGCGGCTACGGGTCGCAGGTGTCGCGCCAGTTCAGCAAGGCCCGGCAGTCGCTCCAGGTGATCGACCTGACGCACACGCCGGCGCCGATCGTCGTGCAGGATGTCTACTTCCCGTCGCCGCAGAGCGCCAATGTCGGGATGGCGTTCGCGCCGCAGCCGGACGCGGATGGACGCTGGACGCTGTTCGTCTCGGGCGGAGTCGAGAACCGTGTCTGGCGGTTCACGTTCACCCCTGGTGCGGACCTGCCTATTGCGCCCACGAACGAGTCGCCGACCTCGCCCCTGTCCGCCCCCTCGATTGACGTGTCCGCGATGGCGCCGGCGCCGGCCGCCCGCTACTACAACGACAACTTCGCCCCAGGCTACGCCACCGGCCTGGCCGTCGGCGCGCAGGGCAGCCTGTACGTCGCCGCCAATCTGGGCGACTCACTGGCGATCGTCACGGACCCGCTGGGGGCACCGCGGGTCCGTCGCGTGGACCTCCATCGCAAGGGGCACCGCGGCTCGTTTCTCTATCCGTATGACGTGCGTGTCGTGTCCGACGACGGCCGCGACAAGGTGTACGTGTCGCTCTGGAACGACGCCTCGCTGGCCGTGGTGGACGGGCGGCGCGCGAAGCTGATCGGCCGCGTCGAGGTCGGGTCGCACCCGTGCGCGATGGCGCTCAACGCCGCCGGGACGCGGCTGGCGGTGGCCAACGCCAACGCGGACACGGTGTCGATCGTGGACACGGCGACCGATCGCGAGATCGAGCGCGTGCCGGTGGGGCTCGGCGACCCGGCCCGTACCGGCGACAGTCCGCAGGCCGTCGCCTTCGACGCGACCGGGCGCACGCTCTTCGTCGCCAACGCGCAGACGCAGTCGGTGGCCGTCGTGCGGCTCTCCGCCGCAGCCGGCGGGTGGGCCTCCGACAGCCGCAGAGACGATGACGACGATCGGCCGGCCGGTTCCGGCGAGCGCAGCCGCGTCGCGGGCTACATTCCCACGGCCCGGTACCCGACCGCGCTGGCGGTCGTCGGAGCCACCCTCTTCGTCGGCGACGGCAAGGGCGAGCCTCCGGCGCGCAGCAACGGGCCGAACGCGGCGTTCCCCGCCAACCACGCGCTGCGCGGCCCGTACAGCGTGGCGGTGATCGCCGGGAGCCTCCGCCGGATCGCGCTGCCCGACGGCCCGGGCCTCGCGGCCATGACCACCCGGGTCCTCGCGGCCAACGGCCTGGTCGGCGACCGGCGGACGGCGCTCTTCTCCGGTCCCTCGCCCATCCGCCACGTGATCTACGTCATCAAGGAGAACCGGACCTACGATCAGGTGTTCGGCGACCTGTCGGCGGCCGGAGACGGCACGCCGGCCGACGGCGACGCCTCGCTCGCGATTTTCGGCGCGGGCGCCGCGGCGCGCCGGGGCTCGGGACCGGCGCAGAACGTCTCGCCCAACCACCGCCGGCTGGCCCTGCGGTTCGGCCTGTTCGACCGCTTCTTCGTCAACTCGGAGGCCAGCCCGGACGGCCATGCGTGGGCCACGTCGGCCTTCTCGACCGACTACGTCGACAAGGCGTTCCGCTGGAACTACTCGGGGCGCGGCCGCACGTACGATTTCGAGGGCTTCAACCGCCTTCCTGCCCTCGAATCGCCCGACAGCCGTCCCCCGCAGCTCAGGCTGCCCGCCAACGCGCGCGATCTGGCGGCGTTCATGAAGCGGTACGTGCCGTACCTGAACGGCTCGCGGGACGCCGCCGAACCGGATTCCCTGTACCTCTGGGACGCCGCCGCCCGTGCCGGGCTCACGTATCGCAACTACGGCGAGTTCGTGGGCACGATTTCCTCGGGCGACGTCGAGGCGCTGAACGCCGGGCGCAGCAAGCGCTACCCCGATACGTCGGCCACGGTCGTGGCTTTCGCGACCAAGCGCAGCCTCGAAGGCCACTTCAATCCCGCGTACCCGAACTTCGACCTCACGACCCCGGACTCGTTCACGACAGAGGGCTACCTGGCGGCGCGCGCCACCCCCTCGGTCGATCCGGTGATGCGCCCGGGGCAGTCGGACCGCCGCTTCCGCGGGACGTCGCGCTTCGGCGTATGGAAAGAGGAGTTCGACCGCGACGTCGCGGACCTGGCGGCCGGAGGCGGCGATCATCTCCCGGCGCTCTCGGTCGTCCGTTTCTCCAACGATCACACGGCCGGGATGAGCAGGGGCGCGCCGACGCCGCAGTTCTACGTGGCCGACAACGACTACGCCGTCGGCCGGCTCGTGCAGGCCGTCTCGCACAGCCCCTACTGGCGCGACACCGCCATCCTGATTCTCGAAGACGACGCGCAGGACGGGCCGGACCACGTGGACGCCCACCGCTCGCCGGTGCTCGTGGTGAGCGCCTACAACCGGCGCGGCGCGTTGATCCACGAGATGCACAACACGGTCTCGCTCATCCGCACGCTGGAGCTGCTGCTCGGCATGCCGCCGATGAACGAGCTGGATGCGGCGGCCATGCCCATGGACGTCTTCACCGACACGCCGGATCTGACGCCCTACGACGCGGTCCTGCCCGACGTGGCCGAGGACAACCTGATGCTGCCGCCGCCGGCGTCGAGCGCCGCGCGGCACTGGACCTCCGAGTCGGACGCGCAGGACCTGCAGAACGCGGACATGGCCGACCCGGCCGTGCTGAACCGCGCCATCTGGTTCTCGGTGCGCGGCGAGGCGCCGATGCCCGACCCGGCCCGGCTCGCCGCCGTGGACGCCATGCAGACGGGCCTCGACGACGCCGGCGAGGAGGCCGCGCAGCCGCTCGTGCTCGCGCGACTCGCGCTCCGGCGGCAGCAGCACGTGCGCTGAGGGCGCGCGTTTTGCGATAGGCTAGGCTCCATCCGGAGGGCGGCATGAGCAAGCCAGAGAGCGCGGCGAAAATCGACCGCAGATCCTTCCTCAACCAGAGCGCGCGGCTGGCCGCGGGAGCCGCCGTCGGCACGACGGCCCTGTCGTACAGCCGGATCCTCGGCGCCAACGACCGGATCTCGCTCGGACACATCGGCATCGGCAACCGCGGGCGCGGCCTGGACTGGATCGCGTCGCAGCTGAAGGACGCCCACCAGGTCGAGATGACCGCGGTCTGCGATCTCTGGAGCGTGAACCGGCAGAAGGCGGTCGAGGCGAACGGGAAGTACTACGGCCGCGCGCCGCGCGCCCTCGCACACCCTGACGAGCTGCTGGCGCTCCACGACGTGGACGCCGTGCTCATCGCAACGCCGGAGCACTCCCACTCCCCGATGCTGCGGCGGGCCGCCGAAGCCGGCAAGGACGCGTACTGCGAAAAGCCGATGGGCAACCGGCTGGACGAGGTGAAGGCGGCGCGCGATGCCGTGCTGCAGCGCAACCGCGTCGTCCAGATTGGCACCCAGCACCGCAGCGAGCTGTATCCGCGGGCGGCGCGCGATCTGGTCGCCACCGGAGCGCTCGGCGACGTCAGCAAGGTCGAGATCGTGTGGAACTATCACGGACCGCGCTGGCGCGGCCGGCCCGAAGTGCAGCAGATCCAGGAGCGGGAGACCGACTGGCCGGCGTGGCTGATGACCCACGACGCGCGTCCGTTCGACCCGCGGCTCTATTTCGAGTTCCGCCTGTACAAGGAGTTCTCGAGCGGCATTCCCGACCAGTGGATGAGCCACGGCATCGACCTCGTGCACTGGTTCATGGACGACCCGTTCCCGGTCTCGGTCGCGGCGCACGGCGGCGTCTTCGCCTGGCACGACGGACGCGAGAACCCGGACACGTTCCAGGCCCTGCTCGAGTACCCGAAGGGGTTCCTGGTGAGCTACGCCACCAGCTTCGGGAACGACGCGCCCAGCTTCACCCGCTACATGGGCAAACGCGCCACGCTCATGAACATCGGCGGCGAGGGCAGCCCCCGGTACCAGCTCGTCGAGGAGCGTGGCACGCACGAGGACGACGCGGGCATCTACGAGAAGCGCGCCACGCGCGACGTGCTGCTGCCGGGCAGCTCGGCGCTCCCGCCGACCGGGATCGGCGACGAAGACCTGCACCACATGGCGAACTGGTTCGAGTGCCTGCGCAGCCGCCAGGCGCCGCACGCCACGGTGCACGAAGGCTTCGCGCACTCGGTGGCCTGCATCATGGCCGCCCGGTCCTACCGGGAGGGACGCCGGCTGTACTGGGACGCGGCCACCGAGCAGATCGTGGACACTCCGCCCGCCTGACCCGTCGATCGGGCGGTCGCATCGGCCAGCAGCCTTCAGTAGCGGCCATACCGATCGAGGTCCACCCACTGCCCTGAGGTGAGCACCCGTACGACGCTCCGTATCGCGTGGATGTCCCGCAGCGGATCGTCGCGGAGCACCACCAGGTCGGCCGTACGACCGGGCCGCAACGTGCCGAGATCCTGCTCGCGATAGAGGAAGCCCGCCGCCGTGCCCGTTGCGGCCGTGATCGCCTCCAGCGGCGTGAAGCCGCTCTCGACCAGCAGCTCCAGCTCGCGCCACGGCGCCTCGCCACGCCCGGCGAACGGCACGGTGGAGTGGCCGCCCATCACCACGCGCGCGCCCTCGAGGGCGGCCCGATGGGCCAGCCGCTCCATGTTGCCGAATCCGGCAGCCATCATCAGGGCGGTCTCGCGCGTCGTCTTCGGCGGCGGCCGGTCTGCCCGCCGCTCGAACACGGCCAGCGTCGGGTCGAGCCACGGGTGCCGCTCGCGCAGGACGGCGTACAGCGCCTGCGCGTCCGGCCCATCGAGGTCCATGGTCGCAAACGCGCGATAGCGGCCGAGGCGCCGCGCGTCGTTGTCCAGGAGCACGGCCTGACGGTACTGCTCACGTGCGCGCGGCGGCAGCAGGGCGGGCCCGAGCGAGGTCACGTGCTCGATGCCGTGAAGGCCCGCGAGCAGCGCCTCGCGCGCGTCGAGGATCTCGAGATGGGCGGTGCAGGGCACGTGGTGCGCGTTGCACACGTCGACGACCGCGCGCACGCTCGCCAGCGGCAGCCTGAAGTAGATCTTCAGCGCCGTGGCCCCCCACGAGAGGTTCCGCTCCGCGAGGCGCCGCGCTTCCTCCGGATCCCGCGCCACGACGGCGTCGTCGGGATACGCGGGATGCTCGCCGTCGATGTGCGGCCCGCAGGTGAAGATGTGAGGGCCCTTCAGCCCGTCGGCGGCAATCATGCGCCGCAGCTCGACGAACTTGTCGTCCCACTGCCCCGGATCGCGGAAGCCGGTGACCCCGTGGCTGAGCTGCCGCAGCGCCAGGCGCGGATCGTTCTCGATGTGAAAGTGCAGGTCCAGCAGACCCGGCACGATCGTCCGTCCGGTCAGGTCGATCCGCTCCGCGCCGTCAGGCGCAGGAGTGTCCGCGAGCGCCCCCACCGCAACGACACGGCCGGCGGCGATGACGATGCGCCCGGCAGGCACGGGCGGCGCACCGGTGCCGTCGATGATCTGCGCGCCGTCCAGCACGAGCGTACAGACCGGCCTCCGGTTGTCCCGGGCCGATCGCCCCGCCTGGCAGGACGACCGTGACGAGGCACGCGAGACCTACGAGCCTGCGCATGGAGCAATCCCTCCCGTTCCGGTCATGGCTATGACGGCTTCCGGCCGGTGGTGTCAACAGTTTTTGCTTGCGTGCGCCGGCGCTCTTTGATGTTCTGTCCCCCCATGCGTGCCGGACCGGCGCTTCTCGTCGCCCTGATCCTCCGTGCGGTGCTGCTGCCGGCACCGCAGGCGCCCGTGAGGGTGTGGGAGGGTGTGCTGGACCTCCCGAGCACGATCGAAGGCGCTCCCAATCCCAACCCGCCGTTCGACCTGCTGGCGCTGGGGCGATTCAACTATCCCTACACTCTCAGGACGTCGCTGCGCGACGAGGAGCGCGTGGAACACTACCGGGCGCTCTTCCTGGAAAACGAGTTTCTCAGGGTCACGGTGCTGCCCGAGCTCGGCGGGCACGTGTACAGCTGCGTCGACAAGATCAGCGGCCGCGAGATGTTCTACGCGAACCGGTCGATCAAGAAGGCGCTGATCGGGTACCGGGGGGCGTGGGCGGCATTCGGGATCGAATTCAACTTCCCCGTCTCGCACAACTGGATGTCGCTGTCGCCGGTGGACGCCGCCACGGGGACGCATGCCGACGGCAGCGCGTCGATCTGGGTCGGCAACGTGGACGCCGTGTTCGGGTCCCAGTGGCGGGTCGAGCTGCGGCTGCGGCCCGGGCGGGCGGTGCTCGAGCAGCACACCACGCTGACGAACCAGGGCGATGCGTCGCACCGATACTACTGGTGGACCAACGCCGCGGTCCGGGTGGAGGACGATTCGCGGCTGGTCTACCCCACACACCTCATGGCGACGCACGGCTTCACGGCCGTCGTGCCCTGGCCGAACGATGACAGGGGCCGCGATCTGAGCGTCGTCCGCAACCAGACGGACGGCCCCGTCTCGCTGTTCACCTACGGCACGCGCGAGCCGTTCATCGGTGTCTGGCACCCGTCCACCCGCTTCGGCACGGTGCACGTCGCCTCCGTGGCGGAGCTTCCCACCGACAAGGTCTGGTCGTGGGGCGTGGACCGCGAGGCCCTCGCATGGCGGGAGGCACTCTCGGACGATCGCAGCGCCTACGTCGAGCTGCAGGCGGGGCTGTTCCGCAACCAGGAAACGTATGCGATGCTGGGACCCGAGGAGCAGGTCCGGTTCTCGGAGTACCGGATCCCGGCGCGCGACATCGGCGGCATCACGCGAGCCACGACCGATGCGGTGTTCCACGGCGGCCGGCGCGGAGCAACGCTGGCGTTCGAGCTGGCTGCCACGCACCGCCTGCCCGGCGCCCGGGTGCGCGTCACGCAGGGCAGCCAGGTGCTGCTGGATCGTCCGGTGGCGCTCTCGCCCTCGGCGACATGGCGCGAAAGCGTGCCGGCGCACGGTGCGGACCCGTGGCGGTTCGAGCTGCTCGGCGCGGGCGGCACGCTGCTTCTCGCCCATCAGGAGGACAAGTACGACGCGCTGACGCCGGCCGAGGCCACGCCGGGGCCGAGACCAGCCACCCCGGTTCGTGCCCCCGAGGCGATGGACGCGGCGGGACTCCTCGAGCTCGGCCACGACCAGGAGCTCAACGGACGACGGCTCCAGGCGCTCTCGACCTACCGCGCCGGCGTCGCGCGGTTTCCGGACAGCGCACCCCTCGAGAAGGCGGCCGGCCGGCTCGCCACCGCCCTCGGCTGGGTCGAGTCGGGCCGCCCGGAGCCGATCGCCTGGCTTTCGGCAGCCTGTCGTCGCGACACCACCGACATGGAGACCCGTTACTACCTCGGGCTCGCCGAGGCCGCTGGCGGTCACGATCGCGAGGCGGCCGTGGACCTCGAGGCCGCCCAGCGGTTCGCTGTCACGCGCCGCCCGTCGCTGCTGCAGCTGGCGCGCCTCGCGGCGCGACAGGGCAGGCTCGAGGCCGCGCTGGGCTGGCTCGAACCGCTGGTGCGCGAGGCGCCCGAGGATGCGCACGCCGGCGCCCTCGAGATCGCCTGCCTGCGACGCGCCGGGCGGCTGGGTCCCGCGCGCGAGGCGCTCGCCCGCTGGCGGCGCATCGATCCGACGAGCCTCATGATCCGCTACGAAGCGGTGCGCCTGGGCGCGACGGACGCCGAGCTGTGGCGCCACCTCGGTGCCGATTCGATGCGCGTCCTCGCGCTGGTCGACGAATACCTGGCCCTCGGCGCCCGGGACGACGCGCTGGACCTCCTCGCGCGCGACTACCCACGGGTGAGCGGTCCCGCCGCCGAGCCCGGCGCCGTGCCGCCGGCGCGGAATCCACTCATCGCCTACTATCGCGGCTACGTGAAGGCGGCGCAGGGCCAGGCCGGCACCGACGACTGCCGCGCGGCGTCCTCGCTCCCGGTGCTCTACGTGTTTCCGCACCAGCGGGCCACGTATGCCGTGCTCCGCCACGCCCTCGACGCCGATCCCGCGGATGGCACGGCGCTGGCGCTCCGGGGCGCCCTGCGGCTCTCGAGCGGCCTGGTGGACGAGGCCGTCGCCGACTGGGAGCGGGCACGGCAGCTTGCGCCGGACACGCCCACCCTCCACCGCAATCTCGGGCTGACGTTGCTGCACGCCGGCCGTCTCGAGCCAGCCATCGAGGTCCTGCGTGACGGCATCGTGCACGACCCGCGGAATCTCGAGGTGTACGCGGGCCTCGATCGGGCGCTCAGCGCGGCCGCCGCGGCGCCGGCCGATCGCGTCGAGTCGCTCGAGCGCTATCCGGACGCCGCCGAGCTTCCGCCCGCGCTCGTCTACGCGCTCGCGCTCGCGAAGGCGGAGCGCGGCGACCCTGACGTGGACGAGCTGTTTCGCCACCGGTACTTCCCGCGCGAAGAGGGCGGCGTGGGCCCCGAGCGGGTCCTCGTGGCCGCGAGGGTCGCCACGGCCCGGTGGAGCGCGGCCAACGGGCAATGCGACCGCGCCCTGGCGCGCGTGGCCGACGTGACACACGTGGACGACGGGATGCCGTTCGCGGCGGACGCGCTCGACAAGGCGGCGTCGGATCCGCTGATGCAGGAGTCACTGGCGCGAGTCGAGCAGACCTGCGGCCGACGCGATGCCGCCGAGCGCCGCTGGACGCGCCTGGAGGCGCGCGCCGGACCGGAGGCATCGGCCCTCGCGCTGACGTTCGGCGCTGAAGCCGCCGTGGCGCTCGGCCGTCGGGATCACGACGGCTGGACCGAACGGCTGCAGGCGTCCCTCGAGGCGGTGACGGCAACGCTGGAGGCAGGCGACAGCAGCTCGCCGGCGACCGCCGCGTACACACGCGCGCGCCTCCTCGCCGCGCTCGGCCGGAACGACGAGGCGCGGGCCGCCGTCGCCCGCGCGTTCGAGTACCCTGACAGCAATCTCTCACACCTTGGCGCGCGGTTCCTCCGCGCCGATCTCCAGGAGGCGCGTCCCCGATGAAGTCACTGATGGCAGCCGCGATCGCCGTGCTGGCGATTGCGGGACGGGCCGACGCCGGCGTGCGCGCCGTCTGGGCCGTCAACGACGGCGAGCGGATCCAGCGGGACGACCGTGCACACCCCGCGCGGGCGGGCAACTCGGCCTGGGACGGCCACACGATCCGGATCTTCGGCGCCGGCAACGAGGTCGTGGCGTTCCAGGTCATCGTCGAGGCCGACGCCGACGGGGTGACAGCCGTGAGCGCGAGCCTGCCGGCGCTCATTGGACCCGATGGAAGCCGCATCGAGTACCGCGCCCCCGATCGCGATCCCACGCAGTACGTCGATCGCCCCATCGAGGTGTTCGTCGAGCATTACATGCACGTCACCGCGCCCTCTCGGGCGTCGTGGATTTTCGAGCCCGGCTCGCCCGCCGCGCCCGTCGGGCAGACCGGCTGGGTGCCCGTCCAGCTCGTGCCCGAGCAGGCCCGGGCGGATCGGGGCGGGCTGCCGGTCTCCATCCCCGCCAATGCCAATCAGGGCCTCTGGTTCGAGGTCTACACCGGCAGGAACCATCCGGCCGGGGTGTACCGAGGCGTGGTCGAGATCGAGGCGGACGGCACCCGGCGGCAGCTGCCAATCGAGCTGGAGCTCTTCGACTTCGCGCTGCCCGACGAGAACAGCCTCAACGCGATGCTGTTCTACACCAGCGACCAGCCCGAGCTCTATCAGGGGCGGAACCTCGACGCCGCCTACGACCGGCTGGCGCACCGCCACCGCGTCGAGCTCGTCCACCAGTGGGACGAGGCGTCGGTCCAGCGCGAGTGGCCACGCTTTTCGGGCGACGCCTTCGCCCGCGCCCGCGGCTACGAGGGACCCGGCGAGGGCATGGGCAACCGGATCGTGCCGCGAAGCTTCTATGGGCCCGGCCGGGGTTTCGACGATCGCGCGTCCGCATGGACGCTGTCGGACCGCTGGATGACGTTCCTGCACGCGAAGCTCCCCCGCGCCATCACGTTCCTGTACATGCCCGACGAGCCGAACCGGTCGGAGTTCCCGCACATCCGCGCGCTCGCCGACAACATCCACTCCAATCCCGGCCCGGGCCGCACGCTTCCCACCTTCGTGACGCACGGCTACGCGGAGGGGCTCGACGGCGCGATCGACATCTGGTGCAGCGGCCCGCAGGCGTTCAGGATCGCCGAGGTGGCGCGCGAGCGGGCGAAGGGCCGCGCCTGCTGGTTCTACAACGGCGGCCGCCCGTGGAGCGGCACGCTCATCATCGACGCGCCGGCGACGGATGCACGCGAGGTGGCCTGGGCGGCGTTCAAGCACGGTGTGGACGTGTATTTCTTCTGGCACGCCGTGCACTGGCGCCACAACTCGCAGAAGCAGGGTGAGCGGAACCAGAACATCTGGGCGAACCCGATCACGTTCGACGATCGCGGCCAGCCCGGCAAGCCGCTGGTCGACCAGGGGTACATCAACGGCGATGGCGTCCTGATCTATCCGGGCGAGGAGCGGCTGCACCCCGACGAGGATCGCGGCATCCCCGGTCCCATTGCCACCATTCGGCTCGCGAACCTGCGGCGCGGACTGCAGGACCACCAGTACCTGACGCTTGCCCGCGGGCTGGGCCTGACCCGCGAGGTTGACGCCGCGCTCGCCGCGGTGGTCCCGCGGGTCTTCTCCGATGCCGGCCCGCGCGTCGGCTTCGCGGAGCACGGGGACGCCTATGAGTCCGCGCGACTGGCGCTGGGCCGCGCAATCGCCGCGAAGCGGAAGGGGGGCGGCCAATGAGCCGACGTTCCGGCGCCGGATTTGCCGGTGTGGTGCTGCTCGTGCTGGTGGCGGCCGCCGCCGCGCACGCGGTGCACGCGCGCGCGAACCAGGCGCCGCTCAGGGGTCCGGTGGCCTTCGACACACCCGCGGCGGATGCGATCCTCAGCCGGCTCCAGGTGTTTCCCCCCGACAGCGCCTGGCACGAGGAGATCGCCGGCCGGCCGGTGGCGGCCGATTCGGCCGCGATCGTGGCCGCGATGGGCGCCGACCGGCCCCTTGGCTACAACCTCGACATGAACTACGCGATCGTGCCAGCGGACCAGCCGCGCGTGCCCGTGACGGTGACGACGTATCCGCGCGAGTCGGACCCGGGCCCCTTCCCGATTCCGCCGGACGCGCCGATCGAGAACTGGCCCCTGACGCACAACGAGGACGCCGGAGCGCTTCCCGCGCCCGCGATCAGCCTGGCCGAGTTCCAGCGGCATGGGACGGGAGACCGGCACCTGATCGTCGTGGATCCCGTCCATGGCCGGCTGCACGAGTTCTGGGAGGCGCGCCTGACGGACCACGGCTGGCAGGCATCGCAGGCGTCCACGTTCGATCTCACGTCGAACGCCATGCGGCCGGAGGGTTGGACGTCTGCCGATGCCGCGGGGCTTCCCATCTTTCCGGCGGTCGTGCGGTATGACGAGGTGGCGCGCGGGGTGGTGTCGCACGCGCTGCGCGTCACCACGCGGCGCACGCGACGCGCGTACGTCTACCCGGCCCGGCACTTCGCCAGCTCGCGAACCGACCCGTCGCTGCCCCGGATGGGGGAACGGCTCCGCCTGCGAAGCGATTTCGACGATTCCGGTTTCCCGCCGCATGCCCGCGCGATCCTCGAGGCGCTGAAGCGCTACGGGATGTTCGTCGCCGACAACGGCCAGGACTGGCTGATCTCGGTGGCGCCGGACCGCCGGTTCGACGGGCTGGAATCGCTGGCGCGCGTGAAGGGGTCCGACTTCGAAGTGGTCGTCCCGACCGGTCCGACGGAGGGGCCGCGCGCCGCCGGCGGGCGCTAGATCAGGGTCGAGAGGGCGCTCAGGGCCGCAGCCACCGGCACCACCGTTTCGGAACGCTTCACGTCAACCTCTGTCACCGGACGTCGCACCCGTCTCCGCCAGCGCCGTCAGCGTCGGGCATCGCGCCTCCTCGGAACGGCTCAGCGCCTGCTCGCAGTGCCGGCGGTACTCGACCAGGGTCTGGCGAAGCCCGGAGCTCGGCGACGCGGCGCTCGATCGCGCGCCCGATGACGCCGCGACCGCGCCTGGCCAACGGTACGCCACTCGAGCAGAAAGGCCAGCCCCGTCACTGCCAGCACCACGCCCCAGAGGGCGGGCGGCTGGATGACGAGATCGCCGCGATCGACAAGCAGGGCCAGGATGGCGGCCACGAGGAAGAGCGGACCGGTGATCGCGCAGTGCAGCGTGCGGTTGTGCCGGAAGTTCGCGACGCACGCCCCTCCCCAGTAGCCCATGGCGGATGGGGTGGTGCAGCAGGCCGCCTCGGGCCGTTGATTGGTCATGGTTCCTCCATACAGGGACATGAGGTAGTCTCGCCCCTGAAGCGCGCTGCAGGGTCAAGCCCTTTTTGTGGCTGGGGACGAACCGCGGCACGGCGCGCACAATGGACGGGCTTCCCGGGACCTCATGCCTGATTCGATCACACGCCGGTCCTTCCTGCACGCCGCGGCCTCGGCCAGCGCGTACGCGTCGCTCGGGCCGCCCTGGGCGGCCGTGCACGGGGACTGGCTCGCGGCCGCGCCTCCGGCCGGAGCGGACGACCTGACACAGGGCTGGTTCGACGGACCCATGCGGTGGGCGCAGCTCACGCTCGTCGAGAACGATCCCGGGCGCTTCGACCCGCAGCTCTGGCTCGACTATTTCCGATCACTGCACGCCGACGCCGCCACGCTCAGCGCGGGAGGCATCGTCGCCTACTACCCGACCGTGATCCCGCTGCACCACCGGAGCGCCTGGCTCGGCGGGAGCGATCCGTTCGGCACGCTGAGCGCCGGCTGCCGCGCCATGGGCATGCGCGTGGTCGCGCGAACGGATCCGCATGCCGCCAGAGACGAGGTGCGGCGTGCGCACCCCGACTGGATCTCGGTGGACGGGGCCGGCAATCCGCGGCGGCACTGGGCCAACCCGGAGCTCTGGATCACGTGCGCGCTCGGGCCGTACAACTTCGAGTTCATGGACCGGGTCCACCGCGAGATCGTGTCGCGGTACCAGGTGGACGGCATCTTCGCGAACCGGTGGCAGCCGCAGGGCGGCGACTGCTACTGCACCCATTGCCAGCGCAACTTCCGCGAGCGCTCGGGCCTCGACCTGCCGCGGACCGACGACCCGGACGATCCGGTGCGGCGGCGGTTCCGCGACTGGCGGATCGAGCGGCTGACGGAGCTGTGGGAGCACTGGGACCGCACGATCCGCGCGGCCAACCCCGATGCGCGGTTCATCCCCAACGGACCGCCGGACTACCGCACGGCCGGCCGGCTGGCCCCGATCCAGTTCGCCGACTACCAGGCACGGCGCGGGTTGATGGCTCCGTGGATGAACGGAAAGCGCGCCAAGGAATACCGCTCGGTCATGGGCCGGCGGCCCGTCGGAGGCATCTTCAGCGTCGGGTTCGAGGAGCCCTATCGCTGGAAGGACTCGGTGCAGAGCGGACCCGAGATCCGGCTGTGGGTGGCCGAAGGCACCGCCAACGGCATGCGCCCGTGGGTCACCAAGTTCTCCGGCGTGCTCTACGATCGCCGCTGGATGCCGGTGGTGCGGGAGATCTACGAGTGGCACTTCCGGCACGAGCGCTACCTGCGCAACGAGGCGCCGCTGGCGCGCGTGGCGCTGCTCCATTCCGAGCAGACGTCGGCCCACCACCGAGGCGTGGCCGCCGGCGACCGGGCGGGCGACCACGTGCTCGGGATGTATCACGCGCTCGTCGAGGCCCGCATTCCCTTCGAGATGGTGCACGAGGCGTTCCTCACACCGGACCGCCTGGACCGGTTCAAGCTCCTCGTGCTGGCCGACGCGGCCGCGCTCTCCGACGCGCAGTGCGAGGCCATCCGGCAGTTCGTGGCCCGCGGCGGCAGCGTCATGGCGACGTTTGCCGCCTCGCTCTACGACGAGACCGGCCGCATGCGCGGCGACTTCGGCCTGGCCGATCTGCTCGGCGTCTCGTTCGACGGCGCGATCGACGGGCCGATGCGGAACTCGTATCTGAGCCTCGACGCGGACCCGGAGACGGGGCACCGCCACCCGGTGCTCGCGGGCCTCGACGACACGCCGCGCATCATCAACGGCGTGTTTCGCGTCCGCGTGCGCCCGACCCTCGAGTTCCCGTCTCCGGTGACGCTCATCCCTCCATATCCGGATCTGCCGATGGAGGACGTCTATCCGCGGACGCCGCACACCGACACGCGCGAGCTCTACCTGCGCCAGGTCGGCCGGGCGCGCGTGGCGTACGTGCCGTGGGACATCAGCCGTACGTTCTGGGAAGTCCTCGACGTGGACCACGGGCGCCTGCTCGGCAACGTCGTGCGGTGGGCGCTCGACGAGCCGGACGTGGTGGACGTCGACGGCGCCGGGCTGTTCGACCTCACCGTCTGGCGGCAGCAGCGCTCGATGACCGTCCACCTCGTGAACCTGACCAACCCGATGATGATGAAGGGCCCGCTGCGGGAGGCCATTCCGGCCGGGCCGCTGCGCGTACGCGTGCGGCCGCCGGAGGGAGCGCGCCCCGGGCGGGTCCGGCTGCTGACGGCCGGGACCGAGCCACCCGTCGAGCACCTCGACGGCGCGCTGTCGCTCACGGTCCCGTCCGTCGCCGTCCACGAGATCATCGCGATCGACCTCTGAGGCGCCTGGAGTGCCATGAGCCGACCCGCCGTCTTGTTCCTTGCCGTGCTGAGCGTGACGACGCCCCTCGCGCCGGTCGAGCCTGCCGCGCCGCCCAATGCCGCGGCGGACGTCGATCTCGCCGGCAGCCGGCTCGTGTTGCGTTACGGCGGCGCCACGCTCGTGAACGGCTCGGTGGATGCCACCGGCGGCCCGGTCGATCTGAGGCAGTTTCAGGAGACCAGCGGATCCGCCGTGACCCAGGTGCTGAAGTGGACGGCCGCACCGGGTGGCGAGGTCGTGCTCAGGGGCACCATCACCGGATCGGGTGAGGCATTTGCGGTCGAAGCCGAGCCCAGGCCGGAGTCCCGCGCCGTGGTCCGCAACGCCTCGGGCCGGGTGACGAACCTGCTGAACCGGGCGGTCTACGACCGGCGATCCGACTGGCTCCTCTCGGTGGACTTCCCCGCGCACGCGACCATCGCGGCGGCAGCGTCACCGGCGGACGGAGCGTCGTTCACGATCGCGGCAGGGGGCGGTCAGGTCGCCCTGCGCTTCCGCCCCCGCTACTACCAGCGGCACCGTCATCTGGACCGCTATCAGCCATGGACCTACCGCCCATGGCCCGGGTCCGTGGCCGGCTGGACGTCGTGGTACGCCTTCCGGGACACGGTCACCGAAGCGGACGTCCACCGCACGGCCGACGTGCTCGGCGAAGTGCTGCGGCCATTCGGCTATCGCTACCTCCAGATCGACGACGGGTATCAGCGGACGCCGGTGGGCCCGCCGGCGCACTGGCTCGAGACCAACGACCGGTTCCCGGCCGGACTGGCCGCGCTGCAGCGCTACATCACGAGCCGTGGCCTCGAACCAGGGCTCTGGACGAACGTCGCGTTTGCCGATCGGCAGGCCGCCGAGGCCCACCGGTCCTGGTTCGTGCAGACGCCGGACGGCCGGCCCGCCACCGGGCAGTGGATTGGCTACGTGATGAACGGCGCGTCACCGGCAGCCATCCGGGGGCTCGTGGAGCCGGTGTACCGGGGCCTGCACGACATGGGCTGGTCCTACGTGAAGCTCGACGCGCTCAGGCACCTGCGGTACGAGGGCTACAACAGCTACAGGGGATTCTTCCAGGATCGCGGGCTGGACCGTTCCGACGTCTATCGCTCCGTGGTCGCAGCGGTGCGGAGGCTCCTCGGACCCGAGACGTACCTGCTCGCGTGCTGGGGCGTGCGGCCGGAGCTCGTGGGCCTGGTGGACGGCGTCCGCGTGGGCGACGACGGGTTCGGCTATGGCGCGTTCGCCGAGTACAACTCGTTCAACAACGTCGTCTGGCGCAACGACCCCGATCACATCGAGATCGGCCAGCCCGACGGCTACCGGGCGGCGACGCTGGCGTCGCTGACCGGGTCGGTGCTGATGCTCACCGACCGGCCCGACACGTACCGGACACCGCGCGTGGACGCCGCGAAGCGCACCGCGCCGGTGCTCTTCACGCGCCCGGGACAGGTGTACGACGTGGACCCGTCGCGGTCGTCGCGCCTGGGCGAGGCGGGGGCGCAGCTGAGCGGCGCCGGGCCGCGGCCGTTCGATGCCGACAAGCGCCTGGTCGTGCCGCTGTATCAGCTCGATATCGCACGACCGTTCGAGCAGTGGACGGTGCTCGGCCGCACGGGCGGGGATGAGAGTCCCATCGACCTCTCGGATCTCGGGTTGCTGCACGGAACCGACTACGTCGGCTTCGAGTTCTGGACCCGCACGCCGCTGGGGACCGTCAGAGACGAGCTGCGGCCACCGCCCGTGGACCCGGCGTTCATGGTCCAGGCCATCTGCCTGCGCCCGCGCGTCGATCACCCGCAGGTGCTCGCTACGAACCGCCATGTCACGTGCGGAGGTCCCGACCTGCTCGACGTCGAATGGCACGGCACGACCCTTCACGGCGCGAGCGACCTCGTGGCCGGCGACGAGTACGCGATCTACGTCACCGAGCCGGCCGGCTACCGTCTCGCCGGCGTCTCGGCCGACGGGGCGGACGCGCACGCCGGAACGCTCGCCGACGGCGTGCGGAGCGTCCGCTTCTCCAGTGTCCCGGGCGGGCGGGTGCGCTGGCGGATCCTGTACGAGAGGATGCCATAGGCCCCGCAGGTGCGGAGCCGGTGCGCTCGAAAGGACCACGATGAACCGACGAGAGTTCCTCACGGCCGCTGCGGCCGCGGCCGTTGTCCCGCTGACACGCGCCGCGGAGGCGGCCACCGATCGAACCCTGCTCTACGTCGCCGAGCCCGGCATCAGGAACTACGTGGAGTACGGCGGCATCGGCGTCCTCGTGTACGAGGTCGGCCGTCCGTACCGCTTCCTGAGGCGCATTCCCACGTGGAAGGTGCCCTCCGGGCAGGTGCCGGACAACGTCAAGGGCATTGCGGCGAGCGGACGGACGGGACGGTTGTACGTGAGCAACATCCGCCGCCTGTGCTGCATCGACCTGGCCACGGATCGGCTGGTCTGGGACGTCGCACCCGAGGGGGGCTGCGATCGCATGGCGATCAGCCCCGACGGCGCGACGCTCTACGTGCCGTCGTTCGAGGGCCCGCACTGGAACGTCGTGGACGCCGCCACCGGACGGACAATGACGACGATCGTCACCAACTCCGGCGCGCACAACACGCTCTACGCGCACGACGGCCGCCACGTCTACCTGGCCGGCCTCCGCTCGCCGCTCCTGTCCGTGGTCGATCCCTCGCGCCGCGTCGTGGCGAAGACCGTGGGCCCGTTCTCGAACTCGATTCGTCCCTTCACCGTGAATGCCGCGCAGACCCTGTGCTACGTCAACGTGAACGAGCTGCTCGGGTTCGAGATTGGCGACCTCCGGACGGGGAGGAGGCTGCACCGGGTCGAAGTGGCGGGCGTTGAACGGGGGCCGGTGAAACGGCACGGCTGCCCGAGCCACGGCATCGGCCTCACGCCGGACGAGCGCGAGGTGTGGGTGAGCGACGGCCACAACAACGCGATGCACGTCTTCGACAACACGGTGATGCCGCCCCGCCACAGCGGCCTCGTGCACCTGCGCGACCAGCCGGGCTGGGTGACTTTCAGCCTCGACGGGTCGCGCGCCTATCCGTCCACCGGCGAGGTCGTGGACGTGAAGACGAAAACGGTGCGTGAGGCCCTGAGCGACGAGACGGGCCGGCAGATCGGCAGCGAGAAGCTGGTCGAGATCCGGTTCGCCGGCGCACGGCCCGTGCGCGCCGGAGATCAGTTCGGGGTCGGCGGTCGGACCTGAACGGGCCGCGACCTACGCCGTCACCTCGGCGCGGACGGCCCGCGCGAGGACATCCGCGAGCTCGCGGCTGCGCCAGCCGCGCGCGACCTCGAAATCGATCTCGGCCAGCGCCTCGTCCTGCGTGAACGCCGGCTTGTACGGGCGCTGCGACGTCAACGCGTCGTACACATCGACCATGCCGATGATCTGCGCGAGAAGCGGAATCTCGCTGCCGCGAAGACCATCCGGATAGCCGCTGCCGTCGAGCTTCTCGTGGTGATGGCGCACGATCGGCCGGACGCCCCGGAGCGATCGCAGCCGCTGGCAGAGCCGATCGCCGATGATCGTGTGCGACTGCATCCGTGCGAACTCCTCGCCGTTCAGCGGGCCGCGCTTCAGGAGCACGCTGTCGGGCACGCCGACCTTGCCGATGTCGTGCAGGTAGCCGCCCCGCTGCAACGCCTCGAGCTCGTGGTCGGCGAGTGCCAGCACACGCCCCATCCGTATCGCGAGGGCGGCCAGCCGCTGGCAGTGCCCCTCGGTCTCGGCGTCGCGGGCCTCGATGGTGAGTGCGAGGCTCACGATGACGGCCTCTGCGGAATCCAGATCCTTGAGCGATCGCTTCAGCCGGATCAGGGAACGCACGCGCGCGCTGAGCTCGAGCGGGTCGAGCGGTTTGCTCAGGAAGTCGTCGGCTCCCGCTTCGATGCCGCGGACCTTGTCGCTCCGTCCCTTGAGGGCGGTGACGAGGACGACGGGCGTGAGGCGGGTCTGTTCCTGCCGCTTCAGGCTGGCGCACGTCTCGAAGCCGTCGAGCCCGGGCATCAGAACGTCCAGGAGAATCACGTCCGGATCAGCTTCGCGGGCCAGCTCGAGCGCCTGCCGGCCGTTCTGGGCCTCCAGCACCTCGTGGCCGTCGCGGGCGAGCAACCCACGGAGGATGTCGCGGTTCGGTGGCAGATCGTCCACCACCAGCACGCAACCAGGTTTCTGAGCCGTGGGGTTCATCGACGGCGCCTCCGGGAATCTGCGGACCTTTTCCCCTCGATCCCTCCCTATCGGGCCGGACCCGCCCGCCCATCAGGGCTTCCCCGTGCAGGATCGCCCTCCAGCCGCCGATAACCGCCACGGGACCGGCGGCACGCAGCCGGTCCGGTGACAGCACGGAATCCCGATGAAGACCCTGATCGTCGACGACGAACCGGGGATCCGCAGCTTCGTGGCGAAGGTTCTCGCGCGATCCGGCGCGGTCTGCGAGATGGCCGGCACGGGCGAGGAAGCGCTGCAGCGGCTGGCCGGTGAACCATTCGACGTGGCGCTGATCGACATCCAGTTGCCGGGTATCGACGGGCTGACGCTGGCCTCGCGCATCCGCCAGGAACAGGCCGACGTCGCGCTGGTGATGATCACCGGCATGTCGCACGCCCCGGCGGTGATTGCGGCCATGCAGGCCGGCGCGGTGGACTACGTGGTGAAGCCCTTCGGGGCGGATGCCCTCAAGCGTGCCTACGGCCGTGCCGTGGAGCGGCGGCGCATCAATCTCGAGGCGGGACGGACCAGGGAACTCCACGGCGCGGTGGCCGAACGTACGCTCGAAATCCGCCTGCTCCTCGGCCACGGCGCGGAGACCGCCGAAGGGCTGGCGCGCAGCTACCTGACGGCGCTCCGATTGCGGGACGAGGCGGCCGCGAACCATGCCGTGCGGGTCTCCGAGCTCAGCCGGTCGCTGGGCGCGGCCATGGGGCTCGACGAGGGCCTCGACCTGCTCGAGCGCGCGGCCATGCTGCACGACATCGGCAAGTTCGCGCTGCCCGATGCGCTGCTCAAGCGCGCCGATCCGCTGAGCGAGCAGGAGCTGCAGGTCGTCCGCCGATTCCCCGAGTTCGGCCACGACGTCCTCCGGGGGATCCCCTGTCTGGCCGACTGCGCGCCGATCGTGCTGGCGCAGCTCGAACACTACGACGGCAGCGGCACGCCGCTGGGGCTGCGAGGGGACCGCATTCCGCCGGCCTCACGCATCGTCGCGGTCGTCAACGCCTACGACGTGATGACGCATCCCCGGTTGCACGCGCGCCAGCAGCCGGCGTTGGAGGCGCTGCAGGAACTCGAGGCGTGCGCAGGCACCCAGTTCGATCCACAGGCCGTCCTGCGGATGCTCGACCACCTCGGCGTGGCCCCCACCCTGGACGACTGGGGCAGCGAGGTGTGGAGCGGGTGACCCCGCCACGGCTGCCGACCGCCGGCCCCCAACACGGGCCGCATTCGGGCCGACAGGCCCTGGAGGATGCCCGCAATGCCCGACAGCGACCACGAGCACGACTTCGGCAGCATACGGGTCGATCGCCTGATGCTGCACGAGCTCTTCAATCACCTCACGATCGCGCTCGGGCACTGCGACCTGCTGCTCCTGGAGCTCGCTCCCGACGCGCCGCCCCGAAGCTCGCTCGCGGAGATCCGGGGGGCCTGTCAACGGGCCGTGAACCTCGTGGAGGGGTGGCATCACCGCGACGAGCCCCCGGAATGAGCCAGCGGCCGAAGCTCCTGGTCGTGGACGACGAGCCGTCGATTCTCGTGCTGCTCGAGCGCTTCGCGAAGCACGAGGGGTTCGACATGGTGTCGGTCGGCGACGGCACCCAGACGCTCGCGTGGCTGCGACCCGGACTGGCCGACGTCGCGCTGGTGGACCTCCGGATGCCGGGCGTGAACGGGCTCGATGTCCTGTCGGCAATCCGGGCGACCGATCCCGACTGCCAGGTCATCCTCATGACCGGCTTCCCGTCGGTGGACACGGCCGTCCAGGCCGTCCGCGCGGGGGCTCTCGACTATCTCAGTAAGCCATTCGACCTCGATCGGCTGCGCACCTTGCTCGCCAGCGTTCGCGAGGAGCTCGAGCGGCGGCAGGTCGTGCTCGCGGCGGAGGCATCCCTGGCTCGGCGGCTGGCCTTCTGCGGCATGATCGGGCGGAACGCCGCGATGCAGGAGCTGTTCGCGACCATCCGCCGCGTGGCCGCGCATGCCCGCATCGCACTCGTGACGGGCGAGACCGGCACGGGCAAGGAACTGGCGGCGGCCGCGCTGCACGCGCTCGGCCCTCGTGCCTCGCGCCGATTGCTGACGGTCAACTGCTCGGCTCTGGCCGAACCGCTCTTCGAGAGTGAGGTGTTCGGCCACGTGCGAGGGGCGTTCACCGGCGCGGTGACCGACAAGCCGGGCCTGTTCGAGGCGGCCAACGGCGCCACGCTGGTGCTCGACGAGGTGGGCGAGCTGCCGCTCTCCACCCAGGCGAAGCTGCTGCGGACGCTCGAAGCCGGGGAGGTGCTCCGGGTCGGCGGCACGAACGCCATCACGGTGGATACGCGCGTGATTGCGATGACCAACCGGGACCTGCTGGAAGAGGTCGAGTCGGGCCGCTTCCGGAGCGACCTGTACTACCGTCTCAACGTCCTCCACCTGTCGCTTCCGCCGTTGCGCGAGCGGATGGAAGACATTCCGTACCTGGCGGCGGCCTTCATCGAGGAGTTCGCGGCGACGTTCGGAAAGGAGATTCGCGGGCTGACGCGGGACGCCGAGCAGGCCATCCTGTCCTCGTCGTGGCCGGGCAATGTCCGCGAGCTGCGGAACACGATGGAGCGCGCCTGCATGATTGCCGAGGGCGCGCATCTCACCGTTCGGGACCTGGGACTCCTCGTCCCGGAGCAGCGGCCCCCGGATGCGCCGGCGCCGGGCAGCCTCGCCGCTGTCGAGCGGGATCACATCGCGCAGGTGCTCGAGCAGTGCGGCGGGAACAAGGCGCAAGCCGCCCGCCGGCTGGGGCTCGACCGCCGGTCGCTCTACCGTCGCCTCGAGCGGTACGGCCTCGCCGGCGACGCCTGACCCTTCAGATGACGGGTGGCCGGGGACAGGCCACTACAGAGCGACCACCTTCCCGGTGCGGACGCTCTCGTCGGCGGCCAGCACGATCCGGAGGCTGCTGACCGCGTCGTTCAGGTGATCCGTCAGGTCCAGGTCCTGCTGGATGGCCCGCAGCAGAAACGCCTGTTCGCGATCGCACAGGCCCTGGTGATCGGGCTCATCCTGCGTGTTGATCAGCCGATCCTGCTCCGCGAACCGGCCGTCGGGTCCGAGCGCACTGGAGTGGAGCCTCAGGCAGTTGGTCTTCGTGTGGCTGTCGATGTCCGCCGATCCACCCGCGGTCTCCACGTTCGGATCCTTGACGATCGAGACGCAGCCCTTCGGGCCCACCACGTCCTTCACGAAGAAGGCGACCTCGCTCATCATCGGGCCCCAGCCCGCCTCGTACCACCCCACCGATCCGTCGTCGAAGACGACCTGGAGCTGGCCGTAGTTGTACATCGCCGGATCGATCTCGTCCGAGAGCCGCGCGCCGATGGCCGACACCCGTACCGGCCGGGCGCCCGTCATCTGGCACATCACGTCCACGTAGTGCACCCCGCAGTCCACGATCGGGCTCATCGACTCCATCAGATTGCGGTGCAGCTGCCACTGCGCGCCCTGGCTCTGCTGGTTGAGGTTCATGCGCATCACGAGCGGCTTTCCCAGCGTCCGCGCCAGCTCGATGAACATCGTCCAGGCCGGGTGCACGCGGAGGATATAACCCACCACGACCTTCCGTGTCGCCGCGCGCGCGCGGTCCACGATGGCCTGCGCCTGCTCCACGGTCTCGGCCAGCGGCTTCTCGCAGAACACGTGGCACCCCGCATCGAGCGCCGCCAGCGTGTAGGCCGCGTGCGTGCCGGGATACGTGTTGATGCTGACGACGTCGGGATGCGTGGCGGCGAGGGCGTCGTGGTAGTCGGCGAACTCCGGCAGCCCGCCGAGCTCTCGGCCGAGGGCCTGGCGCGACGCGGGGCCGCGGCTGACGAGGCCGACGATCCGGAACTCCGGCATCTTGTGGTACGCGCGGGCATGGCTGGCGCCCATGTTGCCGCAGCCGGCGACGAGCACGCGAAGGGGTGTGGCCATTGCACAAACTTACCCGCTCGCCCCCGTCAGCGTCCAGACCCGGGATCACCGCGCCGGCCCGAGCTCCATCCGCCGCTCGGCCTCGAGGCTTTCGAGGTCCCGGAAGATCGTGACCACGGCCAGCGTGCGGCCGCCCAGGGTGTAGGTCACCGTGCAGTCGTTGTCGTCGAGGCTGCCGTCGATCGCGACCGCGTCCCAGCGTTCGGCGTGGCCCACGTAGTTGATCGCCACGTCGTAGTGCTGGCTCCAGAAGAACGGCACGGTGGTGAACCTCTCGCGGCGGCCCAGGATGTTGCGCGCGGCTGTCTGCCCCATGCGCTCGGCCACGACCCAGTGTTCCACGCGTATCCGCTGCCCGGTGTGCGGGTCGGGCCAGCGCGCGACGTCGCCGGCCGCGTAGATGCCCGGGACGTTGGTCTGGAGGTACTCGTTGACGGCGATGCCGTGGTCCGTCGTGAGCCCGGCGGCCTCGGCCAGCGCCGTGGCCGGACGCACCCCGACCCCGGCGACGATCAGGTCCGCCTCGAGGACGTCGCCGCCGCTGAGCGTTACGCGGCGGCCGTCGACGCGTGCCACCGTCTGGCCCAGGTGGAACGTGACGCCGTGCGATTCGTGCAGCGCGCGCACGCGGCGGCCCACCTCGGGGCCCAGCACCCGCTCGAGCGGCTGCGCCTCGGGCGCGACGACGTCCACGGCGATGTCGCGCGTCCTGAGTGAGGCGGCGACTTCGAGACCGATGAAACTGGCGCCGATCACCACAACGCGGCTCGCGCCCGCGGACCGCGCGACGATCGCGCGGCTGTCGGCGAAGCTGCGCAGGTAGTGGACTGCGCCGTGGTCCGCACCGGGAATCGACAGGGTCACGGGCTGGGCGCCCGTGGCGAGCAGGAGCGCGTCGTACCGTCGCAGGGCCTGGCCGTCCACGGCCACGCTCTGCGCCTGGACGTCGATGGCGGTGACCCGCGCACCGAGCACGAGCTCGATCCGCTTCTCCTCGTAGAACTCCGGCGGGCGCAACGGGATCCAGTCCTCCTGCGCCGTGCCGGCCAGGTAGTCCTTCGAGAGGTTTGGCCGGTCGGGAGGGGGCGAGTCGTCGGCGCTGAGCATCGTGATGGCGCCGTCGTACCCCTCACGGCGGAGCATCTCCGCCGCGGCGAGCCCGGCCCCGCCGCCGCCGATGATCAGCACCGACAGCGGCGCGCCGGACACGGCGCGCACGCGGAGACCGGGCAGCTTCTCACGGACGAACGCCGTGTCGCCCTGCCGCTCCACGCGCCAGCAGGCGACCGGGTCGAGCGCCGGCGCGCGCAGCGCTTCGCCGGTCTTGAGGCTGAAGCACGCGTGGTGCCACGGGCACCGGATGGTGCCGGCCACCACCAGGCCGTCGGCCAGCGGGCCGTGGTAGTGGGTGCAGTGCGCGCCCACGGCGTAGAGCTCCTCGCCGCTGCGCACGAGCACCACGTCCTCGCCGTCCACCTGCCCCGACACGATCCCGCCGTCTGCCAGGTCGCGCACGCCGACCCCCTGGCCGAGGTCGGTCTTCGGCTTGTCGTCTGCGCTCATCATCGCCCTCGATCAGATCCTACATCGAGGCGATCGCGCGGCTCAGATCCTGAGGAAGATCTTCCGGTTCCACATCCAGTACAGGATGAGCCAGAAGACGATCAGCACGCCGGCGCCGTGCAGCACGGGCTCGAACGCCGGGCCGAGGACGGCGAACGGTGCGGTGCCGAGGTGTGTCGTCAGCGCCGAACCAATGAAGTGCTCCATCGTCCAGCTCATCACGTAGATCGCGATCGAGTTGGCGCCGATGACGAGCAGCGGGAACGCCCACTTCTTCCAGCCCTTGACCTCCGTGAGCGCGTACAGGCCGGCGAGAATCAGGACGATGAGGCCACCGCTGTAGAGCGTGTACGCCGATGTCCAGATCCGCTTGACGATCGGGCAGATGTGCAGCCACTGCAGCACGAGCCCGCCGAGCGTGAGCGCCACGCCGGCGACGAGCAGGCCCTTGAGCTTCTCGACCGGCGTGCGCGACGACTTCAGCCACTCCCCCGACCACAGCCCCAGCAGCATCGTCGCCAGCGTCGGGATGAAGCTCAGCGTAGACCAGCCGCCTTCGTTGAACAGGAACGGAGACTCGCGGGGGAAGAGGTTCAGGAACCAGGTGTCGAAGGCCCACGAGAGGTTCGAGTTCTTGTTGAAGTGCGCGAGAAAGCCCGTGTACAGGTGCGGCCAGTCGGCCGGCACGCCCACGGCCGGGTAGTCGAATCCGGGCGGCGGCAGCGGGTAGACCACGAAGGCCGCCCAGAAGCCGACGAGGATCGCGACGAATACCCCGATCTGCACGCGCAGGGACGCAAACGCCAGCAGGAACAGCAACGTGTAGCCGAGGCCGATCTGGGTGAGCGTGTCCTCGAAGGTCCAGTAGGTCTGCGGCCGCTCGAGGGAACGGAGAAAGATGCCGAGCAGGATCAGGATGACGCTGCGCCAGAGGGCGTGGACGAGCATGCCGCGGAAGCTGTCGCCCCGCGCCTTGCGCGAGGCAATGGAGAACGCCATCGCGGCGCCGACGAGGAACGAGAACGCCGGCTGGATGAGGTCGTGCAGCGAGCAGCCCTGCCAGGGCACGTGCGTGGTGTTGTACGCCACGATGGCCCAGAGCCGGCTCTGAGGGAAGGCGGTGTGCAGCGTCCAGAGATGCATGGCCTCGGCCAGCATCAGGAACATCACCAGTCCCCGGAACGCGTCGATCGACGCGATGCGCATCTTGGTGGCCGGCGAGGCCTGCACGCGAGGCGATGCCGGGGCGGTCGTGGTCTGCACGGTGGTCTGACCTCCTTGCTTCGCGCATTCTATCCCGCGCGGCCCGAAAGTGGCGCGACCCTTCAGGGGCACCGTGCGGCGGCCGCGTACGCCGGGACGTGCACTAGAATTCGCCCGGGATGTTCCTCTCGGACCGCTTCGCCCCCGAGTCCTACGACTGCGTCGTGGTTGGCTCCGGGCCCGCGGGAGTGAGCCTCGCGCTCGCTCTCGCCGAGGCCGGCCGCCGTGTGCTCGTCTTCGAGTCGGGCGACCAGGACCGCGACCGGAACGAGCTGTCGAATACGGTCGGGTACGGGCACTACTCGGGCCCGTACTGGAACGGCCACTGGTTCCGGGCGCTTGGCGGGACCTCGAACGTGTGGACCGGCTGGTGTGTCACCGCGCGGGACATCGACCTCGACAACCCCGCCGTCGGGACCCGCTGGCCGATCGCCCGCAGCGAGCTGGTGCCGTACTGGAAGCGGGCGGCCGCGATTCTGGACCACAACCCGGAGTTCATCGACTTCGAGGCGCCCTTCCTGGACGGGTTTCTCTACCGACCCGTCCCCACGGAGGCGCCGACACGAATCGGCCGGAAGTACCTCGCCACGTTGCAGGGGACAAACGGGGTGGACGTCGCCCTGGGCCGGACGGTGGTGGGGCTGGAGGCGAATGCGGCGCGGTCCGTCGTCACCTCGCTCGAGTACGTGGACCACCTGCTCGAGGTGCGACGCCGGATGCCCGTCGCGCCGCGGCAGTCGCTGGTGCTGGCCGCCGGCGGCATGGGGAACGCACAGCTGCTCCTCCAGCCGCGCGCGGATGGCGGCGTGGCGGTGGGCAACGAGAGCGGGCAGGCCGGCTGCTTCCTGATGGAACACCCGCAGTACAACCTGGCCGGCGAGTGCGTCATGGACGCCGCGCTCGATCGCTTCTGGCCGGCGGCGAACGCGGGCACCGGCATGCACGTCGTCGTGGCCGACAAGGCGCTGTCGATCGCGCACGGCCTGTACGGCTGCAGCCTGCAATGCTCCCGCAAGACGGCCGACCACCCCATGGCACGCAAATTCGCGCAGCGCTCCGGGCGCCCGTTCTTCCACTACGAGATCACGGTGCGGTCCGAGATGCTGCCGTCGCCGGAGAACCGCGTGTTCGTGACGGCCGAGCGGGACCGCTGGGGGCTGCACCGCCTCGGCGCCCGGTGCGTGGTCGACGCGCGGGACTTCCGGAACGTCGAGCAGACGCTTCGCCTGTTCGGCGACACGCTCATTCGCCTCGACCGCGGCCGGGTGCGCGTGAACAATGACCGCATCTACAAGGACGTCTGGGGCGAGGGCCACACGCTCGGCACGACCCGGATGGGTACGGACCCGGGGGCCTCGGTCGTGGACCCCGACTGCCGCGTCCACGGGTACGCGAACTTCTTCGTCGCGGGCTCGTCGGTGTTCCCGAGCGGCGGGTACGCGAATCCCACGTTGACGATCGTGGCGCTCGCGCTGAGGCTCGCGGGGAGGATAGGAGAATGGGAGGATAGGAGAATGGGAGGATAGGAGGATAGGAGGATGGGAGGATAGGAGGATGGGGATTTCGCGACGGACCTTTCTTGTCGGTACGGCTGCCGGCGTGGGCGCAGCCGGGACGGTGGCGGCGGTCATGCTGCGAGGGTGCGCACGGCCGGCGCGAGCGCAGCGGCCTCCCGCCGCGCTCATGACGGCCTACGTCGATCGCGATGGGTGGATGCTGAGCTCCGCAGACATCGGCCAGGACCCGGCGGCGCGTCCTGACCCGCCCATCCGGTGACGCCCGCCGCCCGTCCGCCCGGGGCGTCCATGGCCGTCGGTTCCGGCCGGCGCGAGGCGGGGGTCGCCGTCGCGTGCGGAGCGGCGGCCCTGGTGGTCTACGTCCGCACCCTGGCCCCGGGTCTGACCGCCGACGTCGACACGGCGCTCTTCCAGTTCGTCGGGCGGGTGCTCGGCGTCGGGCACAACCCGGGCTACCCGTTCTACGTGCTGATCACGCACCCGTTCTCCTACCTGCCGGTCGGATCGCTCGCCTATCGCATGAACCTGTTCTCGGCGCTCATGGGGGCGGCCGCGGTCGCCCTCACGTGCCTGGTGGCCAGCCGTCTCGGGTGCCGGCCGGCCGTGGAAGCGTCGGCGGGGCTCGGCCTGGCGTTCAGCCCGGTGTTCTGGTCGCAATCACTCATCGCCGAGGTCTACAGCCTGCACGCCGCGATCGTCGCCGCCGTCGTGCTGCTGCTGCTCGTGTGGGCCGCTTCGCGGCGGGCCCGCTGGTACTACGCCGCGATGGCGATCTTCGCCGCGGGGCTGGGCAACCACACGACGATTCTCGCGTTCCTCCCCGGCATCGCCGGCTTCGTGGCGCTGACGGATCGCTCCTTCGCGTTCCGCCCGCGCACCCTTCTCGTCAGTGCCGGCGTGATCCTGGCCGGGCTGCTGCAGTACGCATTCGTCCTGATCCGCTCGCTGTCCCCCGACGCCTACGTCGAGTCGAGAGCGACGACGCTGCCGGCCCTGGTCCAGGTCATGCTCGGGAGGCAGTTCCAGGACCGGCTCTTCACGTTCAACTGGCGGACGGTGCTCGTCGATCGCCTGCCCGGGCTCGTGCACGCCGTCTTCGTGCCTTCGTTGACGATCCCCGGCCTGGCGCTGGCCGGCGTCGGCATCGCGTGGCTGCTGCGGCGGCGGCGGCCCGAGGCCGTCCTGATGCTGCCGGCCGCGCTGGCCGTCCTCGCGTTCGCGCTCGACTACTCGGTCATCGACACGCCGGTGTTCCTGATCCCCACCGTGCTCGTCCTCTGGCTGTGCGCCGCGGTGGGCGCCGAGGCCGCCGCTCGCTTTGCGGCCCGGGTGCGCCGGGCGGACATCGCGGTCGCAGCCGCGTTTCTCGTCATCCCGGCCTGGCTGTTCGGCGCAAATCTCCGCGCCGTGGATCGCAGCCACGACATCGCCGTCACGACCCAGGTGGACCCGCTGTTCCGGACACTGCCGGAGGGTTCCGCCCTCGTCCGCGAGGACTTCATCGCCGACCGGTTGGTGAACTTCAAGCGCCTCGGCGAGGGCGCGGCGTGGCGGCGTGGCATCGATCAGCTGCCCCGCGACGCCGCTGCCATCCTGCGCCGGATCGACCGCGGGGCGCCGGTGTTCGCGTTCGCCAAGGCGGCCGCCGCACTCCGGTTCGACGCGCTCGACGTGGCGTTCGCCCCCGTCCGGCTGCTGGGCGGAAGCCTGGAGCAGGTCCTCGCCGACCTGCCCGAGGGCACCACCGTGGCGATTGCCGTGCCTGCCCGTCTCGGCGACGCGTTCACGACGAGCCCCGGACGTTCACTGGACGCCATTGGTGCCTCGCTGTCCGCCGGTCACGTCGGATCCGGCCTCGTCATCGTCGGCGTGCGCGGCGCGGCGGGCGGTGCCCTGGTGCAGCGCGGGCGCGGAGTGCAGCGCTGCGATCTCGCCGCGGGCCGGTCGATCGGCGCAACCGGCCGCGCCGCCTCCGTTTCGCTGTCGGTCGAGGCCGGCGGCCGGACCGCCTCCATCCGCCAGGGCTCGCGCGAGATCGTCTGGACGGCCGACGGCGTCGCCGTGGCGGCATGGAACGGCAGCGGCGCCCGCCTGCACGCGCACGTCCTGCAGCCGGCGCACGCGTTTCGCGTGCCGGTCGCCACCGGGCCGCTCAGTGCGTATCGGGTTCGCGGGCGATACCGCGGACAGGCCATCGGCGTACGCGCGTGGACCGACGTCCGGGAGACGCTGTCTACTGGCACAGCGCTGCTCCGGCTGCCGGTGGGCGCCGCCGCAGTCATCTATGTCGCGGACGACCGCCGGCTCTCCCCTCGCGTGTTCGACACGTCCGCGCGTGGCCGCGTGACGGTGGCGCCGTACGAAGGACCCGCCTCGAAACAGGCGCTCCGGACCTCCCTCGATCGGGACGGGGCGCTCGGCCCGATCGGGACCGGGAGGAACGTGTATCGGATCGAGCTGAACGCGTCGGAGGGCGTGCCCGTGTCGGTGCTCCTCGCCTTCGGCGGCGTCCCCTCGGCGGCGATCGCCCGCGAGCCGGGGGATGCGGGCCACCAGGTGGAGCTGTTCAGCGTGCCGACCGACGGCCTGCTCCGCCAGCCGGACGATGGTTCGGAACTGCTGCTCATGAGCCGGGGCGATCAGGCGCAGCTCACCGGCGCGGGCTGGTCACTCGTGGAGTCGGATGCGGTGGGCCCCTACCGCTGGCTCACGGGCATCGAGGCACGCCTGCTGCTGCCGGTCAGGCGGGCCGGAGCGCGCCGGATTCGGGTTCAGGCATTGTGCACGGCGCCGCAGGCCGCGGAACGCATGGCGCTGAGGCTGAACGACACGAGCCTGCCGCCGCAGGCGCTGCAGCGCGGCTGGCATGCCTACGAGTGGGAGCTGCCCCCGGGCGCGCTCGTCGCCGGGGCCAATGAGGCGTCGGTCATCCTCGATCCTCCGGGCGACGGCGACAGCGCCGATGCGATGCGCGTGGCGGTGAGCGATGTCCGGCTTGTCACCAATCCGTAATCCGTGCAATCGTCAATCGTCAATGATCAATCGTCAATCCAAGAAGTGACGCAGACCTGGGATCCGGCCGACTACGCGCGCACGGCGTCGTTCGTGCCCCGGCTCGGCGCGCCCGTCGTCGACCTGCTGGCACCGCAGCCGGGCGAGCTGGTGCTCGATCTCGGCTGCGGCGACGGCGCGCTGAGCGTCGAGATCGCCGGACGGGGCGCTCGCGTGATCGGGCTCGATGCCTCGCCGGAGATGCTCCGGGACGCGCGGGCCCGTGGTCTGGATGTCCGCCAGGGCGATGCGGCCGCGTTCGAGCTGCCCGAGCGCTTCGACGCCGTCTTCACGAACGCGGCGCTGCACTGGGTCAGGGACCACGACGGCGTCGCCGCGTCCGTCGCGCGTCACCTGCGGTCGGGTGGACGATTCGCCGGTGAGCTGGGGGGATTCGGCAACGTGGCGGCCATCGTGACGGCAACGCTGGCGGTCCTCGCACGGCGCGACATCGACGGACGAGGCGCGCTGCCGTGGACGTTCCCGACACCCGAGGCGTTCACGGCGGTGCTGGCCCGCCATGGACTGTCGGTGCGGGAGATCGCGCTCATCCCGCGCCCGACGCCCCTGCCTGCGGGCATGGCCGCGTGGCTGCGGACGTTCGGCGGCGCCTTCCTTGCCGCCATTCCGGATGCGGATCGCGAGGCGGTCGTCGCCGAGATCGTGGAGCTTCTGGCACCCAGCCTGCAGGACACCGGCGGCGGCTGGACGGCCGACTACGTGCGCCTCCGGTTCCTCGCCGTCCGCGAGCGGACGCGCCGGCCGTCGATCATGGCGTGCGGGCCGATTGTGCCGTGAGCGACCGCGATCCCTGATTAATCGTCAATCGTCAATCATCAATGATCAATGATTCGATGCTCACCGCCGGCGGGCGACTCGCTCGACCACCTCGATCAGCGTGGCGCTCGTGACGGGCTTCGAGAGGTAGTCGTCCATGCCCGCCGCGAGGCACCGTTCCCGAAACCCGGAGAACGCGTGCGCCGTCATCGCGACGATCGGCACGGGCGTGTGGCCGCCGGCAGCCTCGAGCCGCCGCGCCTGCTCGGTCACCTCGAACCCGTTCAGCTCCGGCATCTGCACGTCCAGCAGGATCGCGTCGAATCCACCACGCCCGATCGCGGCCAGCGCCTGGCGGCCGTCCTCGACGACCTCGACCTGGTGACCACGCCGCGACAGAATCGCGACGGTGAGCCGCTGGTTGACGGGGTTGTCTTCTGCAAGCAGGAGACGCAGCCCCTCGCCTGGACAGGGGGACCGCGGCGCCGGAGCGGGCCCCCGGTCCGGTGCGGCCGGCGCCGTCCCGCCGAGCACGCGCTGGATGTGCGCCAGCAGCCCGCGCTCGCCGACCGGCTTCACCAGAAACCCGTTGATCCCGGCTTCCCGGGCGCGCTCGAGATCTCCCGGGCTGTTCGCGGAGGTGAGCATCAGCATCGGAACGCGCCCGAGGTCCGTGCGCGCCCTCACCCGCTCACAGAGGCCGATCCCGTCGATGTCCGGCATGTGCATGTCGGTGATCAGGAGCGTAACGGGATCGTTGTCGGCAGCCGCGCGTTCGATCACGGCCAGAGCGGCCTCGGCGTCGGCCACCGCGGCGGGCCGCATCCGGTACCGGGACAGGATCTCGTGGAGTACCCGGCGGTTGATCGCGTTGTCGTCCACCACGAGCGCCCTGAGGCCCGCCAGGAAATCGAGGTCGGGCGGCGCCTCCCCCTGGGCGACCACGAGTGGGATCGCGAAGCTGAACGTGGAGCCCTGTCCTGCTGTGCTCTCCACCCGGAGCCTGCCCCCCATCATCTCCACCAGCCGTGACGAGATGGCAAGGCCCAGGCCGGTGCCGCCGAATCGCCGGGTGGTCGACGTATCGGCCTGCGTGAACGCACCGAAGATGACCGCGTGCTTCTCGGCCGGAATGCCGATGCCGGTGTCGGAGACCCGGAACTCGATCGAACAGGGGACCCCCGGTTCGAGTGGACCGCCGGCCTGGTCCGGGAGGCGCACCTCGAGGTGCACGTCGCCGGCGCTGGTGAACTTCACGGCATTGCCGAGCAGGTTCAGCAGCACCTGGCGCAGCCGCTCGGGATCGCCCACCACCGCCTCGGGCACGCCCGGCGCGATGCGATACGACAGCTCCAGCTGCTTCTGCTGCGCGCGCAGCGCCACCGGGTACATCGCCTCGCCCAGCATGTCGCCCAGCACGAACGGCACCGGATCGAGCTCCAGGTGCCCGGCCTCGACCTTGGAGAAGTCCAGGACGTCGTCGATGACGCGCAACAGGGCATCGGCCGACGACTGGATCATCTCCAGGAACTGCTGCTGGTCCTCCCGCGGGTGGGAGCCGAGCAGCAGCTCGGTCATTCCCATGATGCCGTTCATGGGAGTGCGCACCTCGTGGCTCATGTTGGCCACGAACTCGCTCTTGGCCCGGCTGGCGGCTTCGGCGTTCTCGCGCGCCTGATCGAGCGCGCGTGCGAGCCGCTTGTGCTCCGTCACGTCGCGCCCGATCACCTGGAAGCCGTGCGTCCCGTCGCGATGGCGGACCGGCCGGGAGGCGAGCTCGAGGGTGGACGGAGCGCCCTGGGTGCCGGGCACGTCGATTTCGCAGGTCGTCGGACGGCCCTCCTGCAGTTCGGCCACGAGCCCGTCGAGCCGCGCGCGGTGCCCGGGCACCGCGAGATCGCGGAGCGATCGGCCGACCGCCGCCTCCGCCGCCACGCCCAGCATGCGGGCCCCCGCCGCATTGACTCTGCGGACCCTGCCGTCCTCCCGGCACGACGCGATGAAGTCGCTGGCGTTGTCCACCAGATCGTCGAAGCGGCTCTCGAGCGCGGCCTCCCGTTCGAGCCGTGCGCGGATGACGTCGGTCTGCGTGCGCACCCTTCGCCGGAGTACCGCCACCCACCCGAGCGCGACGAGCATCGACCCGGTTGCCGCGGCGAGCGACCACAGCGTGCGGGAAACCGTCCACCACGACGGCGCCCGCGTGAGCACGATGTCCGCCGGGGATCGCGCGAGCAGCCGCACGGCGCGTGTCATCGTCTTCAGCGAGACCACGGTGGTATTCGCCACCGGGATCCCGGAGACGGTGACCAGACTTCCCGGTGGCGGGGGGGACCAGTCCTCGCCGTGGGTCCGCGGCACGCGGGTCGTGAGGAGCCGGTCGCCGTCCCCGACGACCAGCTCGTACTCGTGTGCCCCGGTGGTCGCGTCCGAGACGCGCCCGGCGAGCGTCACGAGCTCGGCGTCGTGGCGCCCCGCCAGCACGTCCGAGACGGTGACAGATATCGGCCGACGCGTGCCGTGCCTGCCAGTGGGTCGGACCGTGGCGTCGGCCAGCGCCGGCTTCAGCCGCCCGGACGTCGGGAACCCCACGACGTCCACCTCGTCGCCGACCTTCGCGGTGCCTCGGCTGGCGCTCACCGCAATGCCGCCGCTCAGGTCGGCCACGAAGAGGGACTCGGCCTCGTCGAGCGTGACCGTCCCGCGAATGTGCACGCGATGCCCGGCGCGATCCGGCTCGAACCGGAGCAGCGTTGCCACGGTCCGGACCGGCAGCGCCAGCGCGTCTGCCGGCGGCGGCTCGTCGACGATGACCTCGGCGAGCGAGGGCACGAACAGGTGGACCCCCGTCAGCTGGCGCTTGTCGTTGATGAGGCTTCCCGCCACGCTGTGCAGCCGTACGCGGCTGTCCACCAGATGTTCCGGAAGGATGCTGACGGACGGGAGCTCGGCCACGACCCGGATGCCTCCCGACATCAACTCGAGAAAGACGTGGTCGTCGTCACCGGGCCGGACGGCTCGTATGACGCCGGACAGCTCGATCCATTGCCCGTCTTCGGCCCCGCTCGCCAGGCGCTCGAATGGCACCGCCCGCGATGGCGGCAGATCGCCGTGCCCGATTACGTCGATGACCGGATCCACGATCGAGGGCGCGAAGTCGCCCGTCGCCGTTCGTCCGGAGAGGCGGACGCGATCACCGACCTTCAGATCGGGGCGGCCCCGGTATCCCTCGACGAAGATGCCGTCGGACGCGTCGGACACGAAGAGGATCCGCCAGGCCGGATCCCAGTAGGTCACGGTAGCCGCCTCGACGCTGACCGGGCGCCCCTGACGGGCCTGGTCGCGTGCGAGCGATCGCACCGCGGCCAGGGTGTCGAGCAGACCATCGGCGGGAGCCGGGAGCGCGTGCCTTCCCGCCGGGCGCGGGCTCGCGGTCGTCCAGACCGTGTCGGTCAGCAGCCGCTCGCCACCCGCTGCCTCGAGGAAGCCGGCCACGTCGAGCGTCAGGCCGTCGAGCGGCCGCATTTCCGGGCCGAGCCGCACCGCGATCGCCCCTGTCGCGTCCTCGATCCGCTGCCGGCCCGCCCGGGATCGCACCCGGCCACGCACGTGGACCATGTGTCGTGCTGACCAGCCCGGTTCGAGCAGATTGGCGACCGGCGTGATCGAGGCGGCGAACGGCCAGTCGGCCGCGCGCCGGGTCAGCGTGAGCGCGGTGTTCGAGGGCACCCACAACTGCACCGCCGGCGCCGCCGGTCCGCGCCCGTCACCGTTTGCGCAGACGCCGCGTACGGCAACCTCGGCGTCGACGAGCCGGTCGGGCACGTGTCCGTCCAGGATTGTCGCGGTGACGGTCGGGCCCGCCTCGGTGAGGAGATCGACGAGCACGTGCAAATCGGGGCCTTCAGGCGCCCTCACCCGCCGGACGACGCCACGGATTTCGGTCCAGCCGCCGACGACCTCGCAGCCCGCGGACATGATGCCGCGCACCGGCAGGGGATCCGTGGCACCGAGGGCGCGGAGCCCGGGCCTCGCGATCGTCGGATACCCCGCCGACGGGTCCAGCCGGCCGGTCATCTCGACGCGCTGCCCGGCAACGATGCCGTCGAAGGAGCCGCCCGCGGGGGAGACGTAGACGGCGGTCGTGCCGTCCTGCAGGAACAACAGGCTCCACTGGGGATCCAGGAACGTGACCGTCGCCCGGATCCTGAGATCGCCGCCACGGGCGGCGTCCGGTATCCGGTTGTTCACCAGATCGATCAGCCGGATGTCCGTGGGCGGGGCAGGTCGTCGCGTGCACGAGAGCAGCAGCAGGACACTGGCGGCAGCCCACCGCGCCCGCCGCGGGCTGCCGCGTCGCTCCCGGGGATCGCCTCGGCCGGTCGACACCTCCACACCTGTCATTCGGCCCGATTCGGCCGGAGCATTAACCGGACCGGCCATCTCCACCTGGCTCCCCGGTACGGGCGGCGGTCGGCGCGGACGAGAGATCCGCCTCCACGTCACGGCCGCGACTGCCGGCCGCCGACTTGTGTCGATACTCTCTGTCGGCAGCTCACGTTTCGCGAGTTCATGCTTTAATTCATGTTCTTCTGTTCCACTAGAACTTCTTGTGGTATACCTCCATCAACATGGCGCGACGCAAGACGGCCGGTAGCCAGGGCGACATCCTCTCGGGCACCCTCGACATGCTGGTCCTACGCACCCTGCTCTTCGGGCCCGCCCACGGGCACACCATCGCCCACGCCATCGAGCACTCCTCCGACGCCGTCCTGCAGGTCGAGCACGGATCCCTCTACCCTGCCCTGCACCGGCTGGAGGACAAGGGGCTGATCGCCGGCTTCTGGGGCACCTCCGAGCGCAATCGTCGTGCGAAGTACTATCGGCTGACCCCGGCCGGCAGGGCGCACCTCGCCAGGGAGCGCAGCCGCTGGGAACAGCTGGCCGCCGCCGTGGCACGTGTCCTCGGACCGCGGGGAGAGCAGGAATCGTGAGCTGGCTGCGCTTCCTGCGCCGCGGCCGGCGCGACGACGAGCTGGCGCGAGAGCTGGAGTCGTACCTCGCGCACGAAGTCGAGGATCGGGTCGCCTCGGGCGAGACGGCCGAATCGGCCCGCGATGCCGCCGCGCGGAAGCTGGGGAACACGACGCGGATCCGCGAGACGGCGTACGAGCGTAATTCGTTCGTGCGGCTCGAGGGGTTGGCCAGGGACCTGCGACACGCGGCGCGTCTGCTCGCGCGCAGCCCCGGCTTCACGCTCGCGGCGGTGCTGTCGCTCGCCCTCGGCATCGGAGCCAACGCCGCGATCTTCCAGCTCGTGGACGCCGTGCGCCTTCGCAGCCTGCCCGTCGTCAGGCCCGACGAACTGGTCCAGGTGACCCTCGCGGGCGGCAACCACGGCATCGGAATCTCGCAATCGCCGCTGGCCGACTTCACCAACCCTCAGTGGGAAGCGCTCGAGCGCCGGCAGGCAGCCTTCTCGAGCCTGTTCGCCTGGGGGACGACGGAGTTCTATCGCGAGAAGGCGCACGGCCTCGTCGTCTCGGGGGGCTTCTTCCCGGTCCTCGGCGTCGTGCCGTATCGGGGCCGCCTGCTCGGGCCCGCCGACGACGTGCGCGGCTGCGGCGCCGGTCCGGCGGTGATCAGCCACGCGTACTGGATGCGTCGATTCGGCGGCGACGAGACGGTTCTCGGCAAACCGCTCGTGCTGGGCGGCCAGACGTTCCACCTCGTGGGCATCACGCCGCCGGAGTTCTTCGGCCTCGAGGTCGGCTCGGGCTTCGATATCGCGCTCCCCCTCTGTTCGGCGCGGCTCTGGGGCCAGTCCCTGGATCAGCGCAACCTCTGGTGGCTGGACGTGATGGGCCGGCTCGAGCCGCACTGGACGGTCGCGCGGGCGTCCGCCTACATGACGTCGATGAGCGCGGGCCTGATCGAGGCGACCCTGCCGTCCGACTACGATCCGGCCGTCCTCGAGCAGTGGCGGCGCCTGCGCTTCGAAGCGGTGCCGGCAGGTCGCGGCGTCAGCACCTGGCGGGAATCCTACGAGACGTCGCTCTGGCTGCTGCTGGGGATCACCGGCCTGGTCCTGCTCGTCGCGTGCGCCAACGTCGCCAACCTGATGCTGGCGCGCGCCAGCGTGCGCCAGCGGGAGTTCGCGGTGCGCCTCGCGCTCGGAGGCTCGCGGTCGCGGCTCGCGTCGCAGATGCTCGCGGAGAGCGGGCTGGTCGCGCTGGCCGGCGCCGTGGCCGCGGTCGCGCTCGCCGACGTGCTGGCGCACACGCTCGTGTCGTTCGTGAGCACCGATAACAACGTGCTGCGCCTCGACCTCCGGCTCGACTGGCGCTTCCTGCTCTTCACGAGCGCGGTGGCGCTGGTCACGTGCGTCCTCTGCGGCGTGGCTCCGGCGCTGCGGTCGGCGCGCAGCCAGCCGGCCGACGTCATGAAGACGGGAGGCCGGGGCGTGCTGGGGGGCACCCGCGGCCTCTGGTTCCAGCGCGCCCTCGTGACGATCCAGATTGCCGTCTCGCTGGTCCTGATCGCGGGCGCCCTGCTGTTCGTGCGCAGCTTCCAGAACCTGCTGACGCTCGACGTGGGCTTCCGGCAGGAGGGCCTGCTGCTGGGCGTCGTGGACCTCTCCACGCCGACGAGGCCGCCCGCCGACCTGGAAGCGGCCAAGACACGGCTCGTCGAGCGGATCCGCGCGATTCCCGCCGTCCAGGCGGCTACCACGTCCACGCACCTGCCGCTGACCGGCATGAGCTGGACGCTGGGCATCCGCGCGCCCGGCGTGCCCGCCAGCGCGTCGAAGTTCATCTGGGTGGGCCCGGGCTATTTCCAGACGATGCAGATCCCGCTCGTGGCGGGCCGGAGCATCGGCTCGGAGGACGCGGCGCAGTCGCAGCGGGTGCTCGTGGTCAACGAGACGTTCGTGGCCAGATGCCTGGGCGGCCGGCCGGCCATCGGCGCCACGGTCGAAAGCGTGGCGGAGCCGGACTACCCGAGGACGTTCTACCAGATTGTCGGCGTCGTCGCCGACACGAAGTACGCCGCGCTTCGCGACGAGACGCCGCCGATCGCCTACGCGCCCGAGCTCCAGCACCCGGCGCCGCAGCCATGGACCTTCCTCGCGGTGCGCACGGGCGCGGCGCTGAACGTCGTGACGCCCGCGGTCGAGCGGGCGCTGCGGGCCACGGGCATCCCGACGGACCTCGTGCTCTGGCGCCTGCGGGACCAGGTGCGCGACGGCCTCGTGCGGGAACGCCTGATGTCGTGGCTGTCGGGCTTCTTCGGCGTGCTCGCGGTGCTGCTGGCTGCGCTCGGGTTGTACGGCGTCATGTCGTACGCCGTCGCGCGCCGGTCCACGGAAATCGCCATTCGCACGGCACTGGGCGCGCGGCGGGCCGACGTGCTCTGGCTGGTCCTGGGCCAGGCGTGTCGTCTGCTCGCCATCGGTCTTCCGGCCGGCGCCCTGGCGGCGCTGGCGGTCGGACGGACGGCGGATGCCCTGCTCTTCGGCCTTCAGCCGGACGACCCGGCGACGCTCGCGCTCGCCGCCGTGCTGCTCGGGGCGGTGGGATTGGCGGCGGCGTACGTGCCCGCCGCCCGGGCCGCGCGCGTGTCACCCGTCGATGGACTCAGGCAGGATTGAAGCGCCGGGCGCCGTTCGCGTCGAGTGACAGGGCCCTCCTTCCAGTAGGATGCGCACGTCGGCCTGCGCGGGATCCGCGTCGAGCACCTCGCGGGGTTGTGCTGGCCTTCGCGATCTCCATCTGGCTGCTCGCGTGCACGCCCGCGCCCCAGGCGATCGGGCTGGCGGTGCTGACGATGGGGATCGCCCTGATCTGCGGCCTGATGGTCCTGCTGCGGTCGCCGCGAATCATCGCGGTCGAGCGCCCGCCCGACCGAGTCGGGCCCGTCGTATAGGATCGAGGTCGATGCGCTCCTGGAGTCTCCGGCGTGCCATCGCGACCGGCACGCTGGCCGTCGGCATCCTCGACGGCCTCGACGCCGTCGTCTTCTTCGGCCTGCGCGGGGCGACGCCCGTACGGATCTTCCAGGGCATCGCCAGCGGTCTGCTGGGGCGCGCGTCGTTTCTGGGCGGCGCCACGACGGCCCTGCTCGGTTTGGCGCTGCACTTCACCGTCGCCTGCGGCATCGTCTCGACCTACGTCCTGATCAGCCGGCGCATCGCGCCGCTCCGCGAGCGGCCCTGGACGTTTGGCGTGCCATACGGCATCGTGGCGTACTTCGTCATGAACCTCGTCGTCATCCCGCTGTCCGCCATCGGACATCCGAATTTTGCGCTCTGGCCGTTCCTGAACGGGATCCTGATTCATGGCCTGGTGATCGGCCCGACGAGCGCGCTGGTGGCCTCGCGCGTGGACACTGCCCGCCGCGGCTGAGGCCGCTCAGGCCGTCCGGCCGCAGCACGTCGACGATGCGGGTGAGGATCAGGTCTTCGCTCATGGCACCCTGCGAGACGTCGGTCGGCCCATCGGCCTGCCGGCGTGGGCAGACCTGAAGGTCTGCGCTACATGCGGTGCACATGCCCTCGTGTGGCGCAGGCGTGCGCCTTGGTGTAGCGCAGGCCTTCAGGCCTGCCAACGGCGCGCGGGCAGGCATGGGCAGACCTGAAGGTCTGCGCTACACACGCCAGCCCTGGCGCGGGCAGACCAGGTCTGCGCTACATGCGCTTGCCCGGGCGGCGTGCTGCGCTGCCGGGTCAGACCAGGACGTGCAGCGCGGAGGGGTCCACGCTGATGAGCACCGGCTCGTCCGGCGGCCACACCAGCACCTGATCGTCGATGTGGACGCGCTCCCACCCGCGTATCTCGACCGCGTGAGCCGGGCGGCTCGGCAGGCCCGCCGCCCCTTCCGGCACCGGCTCCAAGAGGTAGGCCGCCAGCTCATCGCGCTGATCGCCGGTCGCTGTCACGAGCGACAGATACCCGTCCGACGGCGTGGCCTCGGGCGAGAGCTGGAGGTTCGGGCCGACCGCGCAGGTGTTCAGCACCTCGACCAGCAGGTACTCGCCGTGTGCCGTGTCTCCGTCGGCGGTGACCGATCCGGCCCGCGGCTGCAGATCCGCGAGGACGTCCCGGTACTTCCGGAGGGCGTCGGGCACCTTCGACGCCGGCGGCCGCTTCCCTGCCGAGCGCTGCGCCTGCATCGCGTTGATCCCCGACGGGACGAGCCCGGTGCCGACGGCCTCGACGAAGCGCCGCTCGCCCCAGCTGCCCTTGACCACACCCAGATCGATCGGCCGCTGCTGGCCCTCGCGCCACCGGGCAATCAGCTGATCCACGGGGCCTGCCAGGCCCAGGCTGCGCGCGATGTTGTTGGCCGTGCCGAGCGGCAGAATCGCGAGCGGCACGCCCGTGAAGGTCAATGCGCGCGCAGCCGCCGAGACGGTGCCGTCGCCCCCGGCCGCCACGACGAGGTCGCAGGACCGGTCGAGTAACCGGAACGCCTCCGGATGCTTCTTCACCACACACACGAGCTCGTGGCCATGCGCGTCGAGCGCCTCGCGGATCCGGCTCAGCGCTACGCCGTTCCCCGCCCTTTCACTGTAGAGCAGCGCAATGCGCATCCGCACCTCAACGGCATCGGCCCCGATTCAAGATCCACGCCCGCCGTGCCGTCGGCCAGCTGATCCGGGTGCGGCTGGCGACACCTTTGCAATCCGGAGACGCATGCGAATCCTCGTATCGAATGACGACGGCGTGTACAGCCCGGGAATCAAGACCCTGGCCGAGGTGGCGAGCGAGTTCGGCGAGGTCCGGGTCGTCGCCCCGGACGTGGAGCGCTCCGCGATGGGCCAGGCAATTACTGCATCCCGGCCGCTGTCATATCGACCCACCAACATCGGCGGGCTGACCGCGTTCCGCGTGAACGGGATGCCGTCGGACTGCGTGGCCGTGGGCATTCATCACTGGGACCAGGTCGATCTCGTCCTGTCCGGGCTCAACATCGGGTTGAATCTCGGAAACTCCGTCTGGCACTCGGGCACGCTCGCGGCCGCCAAGCAGGCCGCATTGCTCGGAGTCCGCGGCATCGCGCTGAGCGCCCCGGCGGGCGCCGAACCCGACTTCGACCGCTTCAAGCCCTGGATCCGGCGAGTCCTCGAGACGCTGCTCCGCGACCAGGTGCTGACCCTCGTCAACGTGAACTTCCCCCGTCAGCCGCGCGGCCTGGTCTGGACGCGGGCCTCGGTGCGGCAGTACGACGGCCGCATCATCCCGACCACCGACCCGCAGGGACGCGATCTGTTCTGGTTCACGGTGACGCCGCGCGCGGGCACCGAGTCGGGCACCGACCGCTGGGCGGTCGAGCAGGGATGGGTCTCGCTGACCCCGCTGCGTCTCGACCTGACCGACGAGGATCAGCTCCGCGCGGTCCGTGGCCGCCTGCCGCTCGACGAATCGCTCGCGACGGCCGTGTCGCCGGCGGCCTCGACGCCGCAGGAAGCGCGGCAGGTCCACGACGACGAGGCGGAGGCCGGCATCGCGCCGGCCCTCGAGATGGGCGAGGAGAGACGCCGCCGCCGCTGATGGCTGCACGGCGGATGCGCTCAGGCCGCGTGACGCTTGCGGGAACGCTTCTTCCGCGTGGCTGCCGTCCGGCTCGCCGATCGTGCCCGGCGCGCCGCCTTGCCCGATTCCGCCAGGCTCCGCCGGAGCCGCTCCATCAGATCCACGACGTTCGACTCGCGTTCGGGCACCTCGGCGGCCAGGTGTGCCTTGCGTCCCTTCATCTTTGCCCTGATGAGCCGCATCAGATTCTCCCGGTAGTCGTCCTTGTACTTGCCGGGCTCCCATGCTCCGGACAGGCTGTCGATGAGCGTCTGCGCGAGCGCCAGCTGCTTTCTGTCCACGCCCTTCGATGCGGGAAAGTCGAGCGTGCCCTCGTCCACGAGCTCGTCGGCGAACCTCAGGGTGGACAGCACGAGCGCGCGGCCGATGGCCTCCACCGCGGCCAGGTGCTGCACCTCGCGCAGCACGAACTTGCCGATCCCGATGCGGCCGGAACCGGCGATCGCCTCGCGCAGCAGCGCATAGGCGACATCGCCGCCCTTGCCCGGTGTCAGGTAGTACGGAGTGTCGAAATAGCGGTCGTCGATCGCCTGCGCCTCGACGAAGTCGAGGATCTCGACGCGCCGCGTCTTCTCCACCGCGGCCGCCGCGAAGTCCTCGCGGGTGAGCACGACGAAGCGCCCCTTCTCGTATTCGTAGCCCTTGACGAGGGCGTCCCAGGCGACCGACTCGCCCTCCTTCCGGCACACGCGCTCGAAGCTGATCGGCGATCGATCCTTCGCGTGCAGCATGCGGAAGTGCGGCCGGCTGTCCTTGACCGCGGGATGCACCTGGATGGGAATGCTGACGAGGCCGAACGACAGGGAGCCGTTCCAGATTGATCGGGCCATGGGCGTCACCTCGACGGATCGGGTCGATCGGGTCTCCGGAGTTCAGGATACAACCCACCGCACGCATCAGCTTTCGGGTCCCCCGATTGCGCTCCCGGACGCTTCGCGCTATGGTCGCCGTCGATCGGAGGCCGCGATGACGATGAGGTACACCGGGTGGACGCGAGGGATGGCGGGAGTGTTCGCCTCGATTGGTGTCGCGCTCGGGTCGGGTGCCTCCGCCACGACGGGCGATCCGGCCGCGGCCGTGCCCGTGGACGCCGATGACATTGGTGGCGTCGTGGGTGGCGCGAATGGACCCGAAGCCGGCGTGTGGGTCATCGCGGAAACCACCGACCTGCCCACGAAGTTCGTCCGCATCGTCGTGACCGACGACCACGGACGCTACCTGCTGCCCGATCTGCCTCCCGCCTCGTATCGCGTCTGGGTGCGCGGGTACGGGCTGGTCGATTCCGAGAAGGTCGCTGCCACGCCCGGCCGGACGCTCGATCTCGGCGCCGTGGCGGCGCCCGACTCCCACGCGGCGGCCGCGTACTACCCGGCCGGCTACTGGTTCTCGCTGCTCCAGGTCCCATCGCCCGATCAGTTCCCGGGCACCGGTGACAACGGCATCTCACCCGCCATTCACAGCCAGGCCGAGTGGCTGCGGAACGTGAAGTCGGGCGGGTGCCTGGCCTGTCATCAGCTCGGGAGCCGCGGGACCCGCGAGATTCCGGCGGCGCTCGGCACCTTTCCGACGTCGGTGGCCGCCTGGGAGCGGCGCATCCAGTCCGGGCAGGCGGGCGGCAACATGATCGGGGCGATCAACCGCCTCGGCCCCCGGGCGTTCACGATGTTCGCGGACTGGACCGATCGCATCCGCACCGGCGCCGTGCCGCCGTCGCCGCCGCGGCCGACCGGCCTCGAACGCAACGTCGTCATCACGGAGTGGGACTGGGCCGACCCGAAGGCCTATCTGCACGACCAGGTGTCGACGGACCGGCGCAATCCGACGGTGAACGCTCACGGCCTGATCTACGGATCGCTGGAGCTCAGCGCCGATTACCTGCCCGTGCTCGATCCCGTGCACAACCGGACGAGCCGTGTCGAGCTCACGGTCCGCGATCCCGCCACGCCGCGCACGTCGCCGGACATGCCGCAGCCGTCGCCCTACTGGGGTCGCGAGGCGATCTGGACGAGCCGCAACAACGTGCACAACCCGATGTTCGACGGCCGGGGCCGCGTGTGGATCACCTCGGCGGTTCGGCCGCCGGACAATCCGGCGTTCTGCCGTGCGGGCTCGGGCCACCCGTCCGCGCGCCTCTTTCCCCTGGACCGGTCGTACCGGCAGCTCGCGATGTACGACCCGAAGACGAAGCAGATCACGCACATCAGCACCTGCTTCAGCACGCATCACCTGATGTTCGCCGAGGACGCGGACAACACGCTCTGGACGAGCGGCGGCGGCGAGGTGGTCGGCTGGCTGAACACGAAGAAGCTCGAGGAGACGGGCGACGAGGCCGCGTCCCAGGGCTGGACGGCCCTGGTCATCGACACCAACGGCAACGGCCGGCGCGACGCGTACGTCGAGCCCGGCCAGCCGGCCGATCCCGCCAGGGACACCCGCTACCCGGCCGCGTTCTACGCCGTCTCACCCGCGCCCGACGGGTCCATCTGGGGATCGGTGCTCGGCTTCCCCGGCGCGGTCGTCCGGCTCGTGCCCGGCTCGAATCCGCCGGAGACGACGCTGGCCGAGGTGTACGAGCCGCCGCTCGACGACGCGAAAGCGCCGGTGCACGGGTACTCGCCGCGCGGCATGGACGTCGATCGCGACGGCGTGGTCTGGATGCCGCTGGCGAGCGGGCACATGGCCAGCTTCGATCGGCGGAAGTGCACCGGCCCGCTGAACGGGCCCACCGCCACCGGCAGGCACTGCCCGGAGGGATGGACACTGTACCCGGAACCGCTGCCGCAGATCGGCGGCGTGTCGGCCTCCGGAAGCGCCGAGAGCAGCTACTACACCTGGGTGGACCAGTTCGACACGCTGGGCCTCGGGCGCAACACCCCAATCGACACCGGCAACGAGTCGGAGGCCCTGCTGGCGCTCAAGGACGGCAGGTGGGTCGTGCTGCGCGTGCCCTACCCGCTGGGCTTCTACACGAAGTGGATGGACGGGCGCATCGATGATCCGGACGCGGGCTGGAAGGGGCGCGGCCTCTGGGCGACGGTCAGCACGCGCGCGCCCTTCCACATGGAGACCGGCAAGGGCACGACGAGCAAGGTGCTGCACTTCCAGCTCCGGCCCGACCCGCTCGCGAAGTGAGGCGCACGTGCAGGGGTGCAGGGTGCGCAGAGCAGGCCCATGGGCGAGCTCGCGACGCTACAACTCCGCCAGGGTCTCGACGGGGGAGACGCGCGCCGCCCGCGAGGCCGGTACGACGCAGGCGGCGAGACAGACGACCGCCAGTAGCGCCGCGGCGATGGTGACGACGGTCGGGTCGAACGTCGGCACGCCGAACAGCAGGGCCTGCATGGCACGGCCGGCCGCCCAGGCGCCCGCGAGACCCACCCCCGTCCCGGTCGCGAGCAGCCGTACGGCCACCAGCAGGAACTGGCGGCGCACCGTGGCCGGCGGAGCGCCGAGCGCCATCCGAAGTCCGATCTCCCTCCGCCGCAGCGCGACCGCGTAGCTCACGACGCCGTACGTGCCAATCGCGGTCAGCAGCAGCGCCATCGCCGCGAACAGCGCCGCGAGGACCGCCGGCGATCGTCTGGAAATCAGGCTGTCGGCAATGCGCCGATCCATCGACCGGACATTGTTCACGGGCAGCTCCGGGTCCAGGCCGCGCACCACGCGCTGCAACAGGCCGCCGATCGCGTCAGCCTCCAGCGTGCTGCGGACGACGACGTACACCGCGCTGTCGAAGCGCGAGTCGTAGGGGTAGTAGACGGCGCCGAGCGCCTCCCGATCGGCGAGCCCCGCCTGCTTCACGGCGGAGACGACGCCGACGATGCGGAACGCCTCGGACGCCGGGCCCTCCTCGGATCCGGGAAACAGCACGTGCCCCGGCGCGCCTCCCCGTGGCCAGTACTGGCGCGCCAGGTCCTCGTCGACGACGCAGACGTGCGCGCCGGAGCGCACATCATCCGCCGTCAGGAACCGGCCGGAGACGAGCGACAGGCCCATGGCGGGGAAGTAGTCGCCGGCGACGGCGTACGAATAGACGCCGCGGGGCGGCTCGCCCGGTCGCGGCGCGTGGCCCTCGATGGTGGCCGAGCTCTTGTTGCTGTTGCCGCTGAAGGGGATGTTGGTCGCGATGCCGACGGCCGCGATGCCCGGCCCGCCGGCAAGTCCCGTGGCGAGGCGATCGAAGAACGTCACGCGTGCATGGCCCGACGGATAGGCCTGATACGGCAGCGACACCTGGCCGCTCACGACGTGCTCGGGACGGAAGCCCGGCGGCACGTCGGCGAGGCGCCGGAGGCTCAGCCCCAGCAGGCCGGCGCCGGACGTCAGCGTGACCGCGAGCGCGATCTGCGCCACGAGCAGCGCATGCCGCAGACGCTCGGCCCCCGGGCCCGGCGTGCTGCCGCGTGAGGCCGCGCCGAGAGCGCCGGCCACGTGCGCCCGGAGGTGGTACCAGGCGACCGGGACGGCAATCGCCACGCCAAGCACGATCGCGGCGCCGAGCGCGGCCGCGACCGATCGCCAGTCGAGCTCCGTGCGCAGGCCGAGCGGCAGGCGATCGGCGCCAAGGACCCGGAGCAGCCCCACGCCGGCAGCGCCGGCCGCGATACCGAACGCTCCGCCGGTCACGGTAATCAGCAGCGTCTCGACGAGAACCTCGCCAACCACCCGGCGCCGGCTGGCACCGATGGCCTGTCGCAGGGCAAGCTCCCTGGCGCGCCCCGCGGCCCGGACCAGCAGCAGGCTGGCGACGTTCACCGCGCCCAGCACCAGCAGACACAGCGCGCCGGCCTGAACCACCAGCAGCATCGGCCGCACGTCGGCCACGTACGAGGCCCGGAACGGCACGACCAGCGACCGGAAGCCGGCATCGGCGATGAGCTGCGCCTCCGGATCGGTCCGCTCCATCGCCGCGTTGTGCGCGTCGATCTGCGACTGCGCTTCCGCGATCGACGCTCCCGGTCTCAGCCGCGCGATCATGTGCGAGGAGCTCCCCGAGTGCCGCCGGTCGGGTCCGCGCTCGTCCGACGGCGAGGCCAGCGGCACGTAGAGCCGTCTTGGCCTCAGGAACTCGAACGTCCCCGGCAGCACACCGATCACCGTGTACGCCAGGCCGTCCACCCGCAGCGTCCCGCCGATCGCGTGCGGATCGCCCCCGAAGTGCGCCTGCCAGTAGTCGTGGCCCAGGATCACGACATGATCCGCCCCGTACCGGGTCTCCTCGTCCGTGAACGCGCGGCCCAGCGCCGGCGCGAGACCGAGTGTCCCGAAGAACTCGGGCGTCACGCGCGTGATGAACTCGCGCTCGGTGCGGCCGGTCTCGCCGACGACGACGGCGCCGTCGCGGTACAGGGCCAGGCTCTCGAATGCCGGGATCCGGCCGCGGCGCTCGTAGTAGTTGGTCACGCTGCTGCCATCGTCCGGCACACCCGCCCTGGGGTAGGTGTTGTAGACGGTGACGAGCCGGTCCGGCTGTGGATACGGCAGCGGGCGGACGAGCACCGCATCGACGACGGCGAAGATGGCGAGGTTGGCGCCCAGGCAGATCGTCAGCGTCGCGACGGCGGCGAGCGTGAAGCCGGGCGTCCTGCGCATGAGGCGCAGGGCGTAGCGGATGTCCTGCTCGAGGGCGTCGAACGGCCGCAGGCCGCGCGCGTCGCGGCAGTCGCGGGCCACGTTCTCGAGCCGGCCGAACTCGAGGTGCGCCAGCCGCGCCGCCTCGGCCTCGGGGATCCCTGAACGCACGAGATCGCGGACGTACTCGTCGAGGTGGAAGCGGAGCTCCTCGGCCATACCGTCCTCGAACTGGCGACGGCGCGCGAGCGCACGGAACAGGGAGCGGAGCCGGCCGGGCACGTCAGACCTCGTCCGTCGCGGCGTCGAGCGCCGCGGCCACCGCGGCGGCAAAGCGGCTCCATCCGGCCGCCTCCTCGCGCAGACGCCGCCGCCCGGCAGATGTCACCGTGTAGTACTTCGCCCGCCGGTTGTTCTCGCTCTGTCCCCACTCCGCCGCGATGAGCCCCTGATGCTCGAGCCGGTACAGCGCCGGATACAGCGAGCCCTGCGGGATGTCCAGCGCGCCGTCCGAGATCTGCCGGAGCCGGAGCAGGACGCCGTAGCCGTGGAGGGGCTTCAGCGACACGGCCTTGAGGATGAGCATGTCGAGGGTTCCGGGAAGCAGGTCGGCGGTCTTGCCCACGGGAGAGTCTCCTAGGTTGCCTAGGAGTATGTGCCCTGCTCTCCTAGTCTGTCAAGGAGACTGGCGCCACGGCCGCGCGCGTGTACACTACCCAGGTGATGCCGCCCGCGTCCGGCGGCACGGAGGCCACCATGCCCGACAAGAATCCCGCCTCGGCGCCCCACGCCATCGCCGCCGATCCCGAACCCGACGCGCCCGAAGTCCCCGGTCCCCGGCCGCGTTCCGTCGCGACGCGGGTCGTCCGCCAGCGGACGACCGCGGCGCCCGCGAAGCCGTCGGCCGTCAAGCGGATGCCGGCGAAAGAGCGCAAGCCGAAGGCGCCGGCGCGGCCCGGGCGGGATGTCGTGCGCGTGAAGGTGGGGAGCGCCGAGGTCTGGATGGCCAGTGCCATCGCCACGGCGTTGTCGGCCAGGGACCGGAAGAAGCTGAAGGCCGTGCTGAAGCGCGCCCGCAAGCGGGCCAGCCGGGTGTAGCCGGCCCTCAGGGCCGCATCGGGATCCGCGGCTGGAGCCGTGCGCGGGCCAGCGCGGCCCGCGCCAGCAGCCGCGTGGAGTCGAGCGTGGGCAGCGGCGAGTTCCCGTCGTTGACGATCAGCGGGATCTCCGTGCAGCCGAGCACGACCGCGTCGCAGCCCTCGTCCCGCATCCGGCCAATCACGCGCTGGAAGCACGTCAGCGCCTCCGGCGTGATGCGGCCGTACACCAGCTCGTCGAAGATGATGCGGTTGATCTCCTCGCGCCCGGCGGGATCCGGGCGCAGGTACGCGAGGCCCCGCGCGCCGAGGGCGTCGGGATAGACGGTGCTCTCGACCAGCCAGCGCGTGCCCGTCAGGCCGAGGCGCCTGAAGCCGCGCGCAGCCGCGGCGTCGGCCACCACCCGCGCGATGTGCAGCCACGGCAGCGGGGATCGGGGCTCGGCGAGCGGCAGCGCCTGGTGGACGGTGTTGTCGGGACAGATCAGGAAGTCGGCGCCGCACGCCGCGAGCTTTCGCGCCGACGACAGCATCAGGTCGGCCACGCCCTGCCAGTCGTCCGCCCGGATGCACGCCATGTAGTCGGCGAGCGGATGCGTGTGCATCGACACTTCCGGATGCGCGTGCGGCCCGAACATCTCCGCGCCCTCGGCCGCGATCGTGCGGTAGCAGAGCGCCGCGCCTTCCGCCGAGCAGGCGACGATCCCGATGTGGCCAGCCACCGGCCGAGGCCCTCTAGAGCACGCCGATGGCCTTCACGAACGCGCCGGCGATGACCAGGTAGCCGGCGGCGTTGGGGTGAATGTCCGGGCCCCGCGGCGGCGGCGCGGCAATCCAGGTCCAGAGAATCTCCAGGAACGCGTTGCGCGGCACGTTCAGAATCGGCACGAGCGAATAGTCGTCGATGTGGAACGCGTGCGCGACGTCGGCAACCGGCATCCCGAAGCCCTGATAGATCCCCTCGATCAGCGCGTTTCCGGTCACCGTGATCTGCAGCGACGCCAGCGCGAGCAGGTCGCCCCCGGGAGACGGCAGGAGGACGGAGGCCGCGAGAAACGGGTCGAAGTAGTTCGCGCCGACAATCGGCACGTGCGGACCGGCCGCCGCACGGAGTGTGGACAGAATCTGCGGGAGGTCGGTGCCGAGCGCCGCCAGCCCGTTCGTCACGCACGTCTCGTCCACGCCCGCCTGGCTGATGCAGTGCAGGACGTTGTCGCCGCCGATCGTGATGGTGATCAGCACGACACGATGCGTCTGCAGGAACTGCACGGCCTGGGCGAGCTGGCTTCCCGCGGGGTACGAGCACACTCCCCCGTCGATCATCGTCCTCGTGTTGTCGCCCGAACAGCCGAGCTTGGCGAGCTGCAGGAACGGGTGCGTGAGCCGGTACGCCGCATACACGTCGTCGACGTACCCTTGCCTGGAGGGCCCCAGCACGCCGGACGGCAGTGGCTGCTCGCCCACCGCCAGCGAATCGCCGAGCGCCAGGTAGTACGGCCGTTGCGGCGTGGCGTTCGCCAGGCGGACAGCGGCCGTGAGCAACAGCACGGTGACGATGACGGGCAGACGGCGGTGCATGGGGAACCTCCTCGCCAGAGTCCCCAGAGTATATGTCCGATTGCGTGACCAGGCGGACCGACACGCCGAGGACGCGACCACCGGCCACGCAGCTGACGCGACCGGAGTGACGCCAGAGCCGCGTGGACGGCAGCCGGCCGCTGAGGTGGCCGGGCTCGGTGCGGGGCATGGGCGCGCCGGGCTGGTAGACTGTGCCGACTCGGACATGAGACCGGACCCCCCGTGACGGGCACTCCCCTGCGGAGGCGACTCTTTGCGCTCGCGGTCGCCGGCATCCTGCCGCTCGCGGTCATGGCGGGCATCGGCCTGTACGCGCTCGAGCGGCAGCAGAGCGCTCAGGCCGAGCGGGTCGGTCTCGAGCTCGCGCGTTCGGTGGGCAACGCCGTGGACGCCGAGCTGCGCAACTCGATCGCGACGCTCGAGGCGCTGGCGACGACACCGACGCTCGACGCCGGAGACCCGGCGGCGTTCCGCGATCGGGCGGAGCGCGTCGTCGTCGCCCGGCCCGACTGGGTCGCCGTCGTGCTGGCCGATGCGACGGGCACTCCCCTCGTGGACACGCGATCCCTGGCGGAAGCGCGGTTGCCGCCCATTGGGGACCGGGAAAGCCTGGACCGCGCGATCGACATCGACGGGCCCGTCGTCGGCAGCTTGATCCGCTACGCCGATACCGGCTGGATCTTCGCGGTCCGGGTCCCCGTCCACCGCGACGGCAGGTTGCGCTACGTGGTCAGCGCGCTCGTCAGGCCCGGCGCCATCCGCCGGGTGCTCACGCGCCAGCAGGTGCCCGGCGACTGGGTGATCTCGATCGTCGACTCGCACGGCCTGCGGGTCGCGCGGTCGCGCGCGCACGCGGCGAACCTGGGCGGACGCCTGTCCGAGTCGGTGCAGCGTGTGGTCGATCGGGGCGAGGCGGAGGGGTTCGGCGTGGCCTACACCCTCGAAGGCCAGCGGATCTTCACGCCGTACAGCCGGCTGGCGTCGTGCGGATGGATCGCGGTCATTGGCATCCCCACCGCGATGGTGGATGCGGCCGGCCTCCGGTCGCTCGAGGTGTACGGCAGTGGCATCCTGCTCTCGATTCTTCTCGGCACGCTCGGTGCGCTGTGGGTGGCCCGCACGATCACCCGGCCGATTGCGGATCTGCGCGCCGCCGCCGAGGCACTCGGCCGCCGGCAGGTGCCGCGGCCGCCTGCAACGACGATCCAGGAGATCCGCGAGGTCGGAGCCGCGCTGCGGACGGCCCGCGACGAGCTCGCGCAGGCCGAGGCCGACCGCGAGGACCTGCTGTCCAGGGAGCGCCGGGCGCGCGCGGCGGCGGAGATGGCCGATCGGGCGAAGGACGAGTTCATGGCCGTCCTGTCCCACGAGCTGCGCACGCCGCTCAACGCCGTCTACGGCTGGGCGCGGCTGCTCCAGGGCGGACAGGTCACCGACCCGGCCATGATCGCGCGAGCGACCGAGGCCATCGTCCGCAACGCCGACGTGCAAGTGCGGCTCGTGGACGACCTGCTCGACGTCTCGCGCATCACCAGCGGCAAGATGCGGCTGGACGTCCGGCGCGTCGATCTGCCGCCGGTGCTCCGGGCGGCGCTCGATGCCGTCCGTCCGGCGGCCGAGGCCAGGAACATCCGGGTGCATTCGCAGCTCGATCCCACGGCCGGCCCGGTCGCCGGCGATCCCGCGCGGCTCCAGCAGGTCGTCTGGAACCTGCTGATGAATGCCGTCAAGTTCACGCCGACCGGTGGGCGGGTCCAGCTGACGCTGCAGCGGGCGGCAACCGACGTCGAGATCACGGTCAGTGACACGGGGCAGGGGATCGCGTCCGAGATGCTGCCGCACATCTTCGAGCCATTCCGGCAGGCCGACAGCTCCAGCACGCGAATCCACGGCGGGCTCGGCCTGGGTCTCGCGCTCGTCAAGCACCTGGTCCAGCTCCAGGGCGGCACCGTGGCGGCGCACAGCGCCGGCGAGGGTCTCGGTGCCGCGTTCACCGTCACGCTGCCGGTTCTCGTCGCCGAGGTCCCCGCCGGAACGACCGGGCATGAGACCGTCGCGGCCGGCCCCGTTGAAGCGCACACCCGCCTGGTCCCGCTCGATGGACGCCGCGTGGCGGTCGTCGATGACGATGCCGAGGGACTGGTGGTGGCGGCAGCCATTCTCGCGCGCGCGGGCGCCGACGTGCGCACGTGCACCTCGGCGCCGGAGGCGCTGGCCCTGCTGCAGCAGTGGCGTCCCGACGTGCTGGTGTCGGACATCGAGATGCCGGGGGAAGACGGCTATGCCCTCATCCGGAAGGTGCGTGCCCTCCCGCAGGACGCGGGCGGCCGCACGCCGGCCGTCGCGCTCACCGCCTACGGCCGTCCGCAGGATCGCCCCCTTGCGCTGGCCGCCGGCTACAACATGCACGTCCCCAAGCCGGTGGACCCGGGCGAGCTCACGGCCATCGTCGCCGGCCTTGCCGGCGGAGAGTCCGGGCTCTCGCCGTGGACGATCGCCATCAGTGGCGAGCGTCGCGAGCCGCTGGACGTCTGAACCGGGAGCCATCCCGACGGAACTGGAGGCGACATGCGCGCTGTGTGGCTGGTCGTCGTGGCGACGTTCCTGGTGGCGCCCGCCGCCCGTGCCGACGAGACGCGCGTGTTCGACATCCAGGTCACCGGGCCGATCGTCGAGTTGCCGCTGACGCTCGGCGCGCAGCGGGCCGCCCACGTCATCGAGCTCAGGAACGTCGACGCCGGCGCCCGTCCCGTGCTGCAGGTGCTTGGGCCGCGAGGGGGCGAAGTCAGGGGCGTCCGGTCGGTTGCCGGGCGGACGGCGCTCGGCGTACCGGCGGCGCGGACCGGCCTGGTCACCCTGCTGGTGCGATCGGAGTCCGACGGCATCCATCACGGCGACGTGTGGGTGGACGGATCGATCGCGGCGCGCTCGGTGATCTTCTCGCGGGGAACACCCGTCCATCTCCCGAACTTCTCGGTCGGCGAAACGGTGACGGCCCTCGGCCCGCCGGGCGGCCTCGCCGCGCACGCAGCCTACCTCCTGAGCGCCGACGGGTCGCACGTGGCGGCGCGCGCCACGGGCGCGTCGACGACGCTGGGCGCCCTCGGGCAGGGCGACGCCACCGTGCTGTACGGGGCGTCCTCGGCCGGCACCGGCCGGCTGCGCGTCTACCGGAACGACCTCGCCACCGACAGGGACGGAGACGGCCTCGGCGATCGCCTCGAGGCGGCCGTCGGCACCTGCGCGGGCAGCACATCGGTGGTCACCGGCGTGCCATGTCCGGCACTGCCGGACACGCGCGACACCGACGGCGACGGCCTGTGGGACTCCTGGGAAACCCTCGGCATCTTCCAGCCGGTGAACGGCGTCCCGGAGTTCGTGCCGCTGCCCGGCTGGGGCGCGAACCCGCGCCACAAGGACGTGTTCGTCGAGGTGGACTTCCGGCGCCTCACGCTCGCCGACAACCAGAACGGCCTGGTCCAGCACATGTCGGCGGCGGTCGCGCGACGCATGGCGGCCATCTACGGCGACCAGGCGACAACGGATCCGGCGCTCGGTGCGGCGCACGCGCAGGACGCGGGGAACCCGGACGGCGAGCCGGGCATCAGCCTGCATCTCGACACGGGCACACCGCCTGAGACGGTGGACGACCTCACGATCTACGGCGACTGGGGCGGCTACAGCGCGGTGGATGCCGTGCCCGACGGCATGGGCGGCTTCAGGGCGCAGACGCCCGGCGAGGCCATGGCCACCCATTTCAGCGACGCGCGGCGGGGGCTCTTTCACTACGTGCTCGGCTACACCTCCGGCGGCGGCGCGTGCGGCGTCGGGATCGCCTGCGGATTCAACATGGCCAGCCCCGGCAACTCGGCGCACGAGTTCGGACACACGCTCTTTCTCGCCCACAACGGGCCGGCCGGCACCCACGAGCCGAACTGCAAGCCGAACTACCCGAGCCTGATGAACTACGCCTACCTCGACAGCGGCTACATGCTGTTCTCCGACGGGCGCGGGTACCCGCCGCTCAACAATCACGCGCTCGTCGAGTCCGGCGGCGACGTGGACCCCACGTGGATCGACGTGCTGCGTTCGATCTTCCGCTACCACGTGGACGCGACGACGGGCGCGGTGGACTGGAACCGCGACGGCACGTTCCAGGCGGGCACGCCCGTGCGGGCCTACGCGAACTTCCGGCCGTACGACTACGCCGGCTGCGAGTTCACGCGCGAGGGCGAGGTGCGGATTGCGACGACCAGCGCGCGCAGCCCCGCGGTGATCCGGTACGACGGCCGGCTCTGGCTCTTCACCGTCACGCTCGATCACAGGCTGGAATACACCTTCACGACGACTCCCTGGACCTGCCAGAACGTGGACGACTGCCCGGCGCCGTCGTTTCCGTATCATGCGGTGCACGACGTGGGCCCGGTGGACGGCATCGACGCGGCCGCGATCAACGTCAACGGCCACTGGGTCGTCATCATCGTCGGCATCCGGCCGGACGGCACGCTGTTCGAGACGTGGATGCACACCGAGGGCGGTCTCACGGTCTGGGAGAGCACCGTTACGGTGCCCGGCGCGCCGGCCGAGGGAGAGCCGTCGCTGGCCGTCTCGCGGAACGGGACCAGCGTGGCCCTCGCCTACAAGGGCGCCGACGACATCGTCCGCTATCGCACGCGGACGACGGCGGTGTGGCGGCCGGAACAGCAGGTCGTCGTCGGGGGGCAGCCGCTGATGATGCATCCCGACGCGTCGCCGGGACTCGCGTTCACCGGGCTGCCGATCGGCGTCGCGGTCGCGCAGGAGAGCCTCGTGGGGGCGTTCGCCGATCCCAACGGTTACATCCGGCTGTATACGCTGGGCGGCTTTCCCCGCTCCGGCTGGACGGCGCTGCCAGTGCCCTACGAGTCGATGCGATCGGGCATCGGCCGGCCCGCGATGGCCTGGACGGGCGCCGCACCGACCAACGAGATCGCGCTCGACGCGGACCGTGGTGGCACATCGCCCGGACACTCGGCGGCGCCCTCCACGGTCGGCCGCTTCTACCTCCTCTACCTGGAGTCGAATCCCCCGGCCGGCGAGGCCACGAACCCGAATCCGGTGCGGATGGTGATGTCGTACGTCGACGACAGCGGCACGTTCCGGATTGGCCTGCAGTCGTACTTCGACAACGTCTGGTCGTATGCGTTCGGCATCGATCTGCTGCAGCCGGGCGAGGTCGGCCTGCGTGCGGCCGAGGCCTACTCGATCCCGAACGGGCCGAGCCACCCCGACTCGCTGTACATGGTCACGTTCCGGCCGCACGCCGACGGCATCTCGGACCTGGAGTACAGCAACAAGAACGACTGGCCGGTGCTGGCGTGGGCCTCGTGCTCGGTGCTGGCGGCCAGTCAGCCGCAGGCGCTCAGAACGATCTGTCCGCCGAAGCCCTGGTGAGGGCGCGCCGGCCGGCACGTCGGTTCCGCGAATTTTCTGCTCGCACTGCCGGCCGGCGACCGGCGATGATCCAGAGAGGAGGATGTTCGATGGACCTTCAGGCCTACAAGCGGCGCCTGCTCGAGCTCGAACAGGACCTGTCCGCGCGCGCGGAGCGGACGGCGGATCTCGGCCGGGATCAGCGGATCGACACGGCGGCCGACGCCGGAGACGCCAGCGTCGCCGATGAATCGGAGAGCGAGGATTTCACGGAGGCCGAGCTCGACGCCGCCGTCCTGGACCAGGTACGCGACGCCCTCCGGCGCATCGGTGACGGGACGTATGGGCACTGCGCCGTCGACGGCGCTCCGATCGAGCAGGCGCGCCTGGACGCCGTGCCGTGGGCGAAGTACTGCGTCAGGCACCAGCGCCTGCTCGAGGCCGCGTCGCAGCCGCGATCAACGCTTTAGCATTGACGATTGAACATTGACGATTGACGATTGGAGAGCGCGGCTGGTGGCGCGGGCCGTCAATCGTCAATCGTCAATGATCAATCGTCAATGATCAATGAGGAGATCGGCCCACCCCTTCCGGGTACTCGGGCCGGCGGATGAACGGGGCGGCCTCGGGCGCGTTCGAGGCGCGGAGGTGTTCGTAGTCCCACTCGATCTTCTTCCCGGTCCGGTAGGCCACGTTCCCGAGATGGTTCGCTTCGGTGGTCCACCCGGAGTACTGGAAGTTGGAGCCGGGCACCGGGCCGCGGCCCTTGGCATGATTCACCCACTCGATCCAGTGGCCCGGCGAGCGCGGCAGCGTCTTCGGCGGCGCCTGGAAGTCCCTGAACTTCTCTTCGGGCAGCAGTTTCCCGCTGCCGAGCAGCATGCCGTCGTCACCGATGAACAGCTGCGAGCGGCCACCCCATGCCGGGACCCAGCCCGGCGGCTTGCTGTCGCCCTGGTGCCAGATGAGCCTCACCGGCGGCGCGCCGGACGGTGAGGCGCCGAACTCGTAGGTCACCTGCATCGTGGCCGGGGCGAGCTCCCTGTGGGCGACCGGCACGTTCGGCGAGATCGCCTCGATCGTCAGCGGCTGCCTGATGTCCAGCACGGTGTACGGGACGTCGTTGTCGTGGCTGCCGAGATCGCTCATCGTCCCGTTGCCGAAATCCCACCAGCGGTACCAGCGCGGGCCCGGGAAGTACGTGGCGTGGTACGGGCGCGCGGGGGCTGGACCCAGCCAGAGGTCGAAGTGGAGCGTGGGCGGGATCGGCATCGTCTCCTTGAACCGGTCCACGATCTGGATGCCGTTGTAGAAGCCGTGCGGGTGATCGAACTTCTCCGCCGACGCCGCATCCTGCAGGCCCCAGGCGCGGTCGGCCCAGACGTGCACCTCGCGCACGGGTCCGATGACGCCGGTCATGAGGATCTCCTTGATCGTCCGGCGCGCCTCCGAGGCGTGGCCCTGGTTCCCCATCTGCGTGGAGAGGTGCGGGAACTTCGCCGCGGTCTCGCGGATCAGCCGCGCCTCCCAGATGTTGTACGTGAGCGGCTTCTCGCAGTAGACGTGCTTGCCGTGCGTGAGCGCCAGGTACGTGGCAAACGCGTGGGTGTGCTCGGCCGTCGAGACGACAACCGCGTCGAAGGCGTCCGGCCTGTCGAACACGCGTCTGAGGTCGTCGACGGTCTTCGCCTTCGGGAACCGCCGCGATGCCGCGTCCAGGGCGTTCTGGTCCACGTCGCACAGCACGACGACGTTCTCGTCGGGGTGCGAGGACGGCGCGGGCTTCCCGCCGGGCGCGATGGTGAGCTCGTCGAGGCTTGCGAGCGCGCGGCCGCCGGCCGCGATGAACGCGATGTCGAGCTTGTCGTTGAGGTTCCGTCCGCGCAGCAGCGCGGGCGCGCCGGTCACGGCCGCTGCGGCGGCCAGACCGGTGCCGACGAAGTCGCGACGGGTGATCCGGTGTCTGGACTTGGTCTTCATCAGCGCCACCTCCATTGGGGTCGGGATGAATTTCAATTCTTGCACTACTTCCGGTTCGGGCGCCCACGCGAACGCATGCCCCGCCGCCAGTCGAGCCGCGCCGCCACTGCTGCCCGCCAATCCTGCGGCCCGAAGGCGACACCGGATCGCACTGTCTAGAGTGCAGAAAGTGAAAATCATCCCGACCCCGATCCTTTTCAAACGCGCGGGGATGCCGTAGAATCCGCGCTGGATCAGCGCTCGCTCGACCCCGCTCCCCTGCCGATCGAACCCTGAATTTCGCCCTGACGGACCGCGCAATCCCGCGGCCCCGGACGATCTCTGCCGGCCAATGGGAGGGTCGACCCATGGACTGGACTGCCGCCCTGGCTCCTCTCGTGCTCGTCGCGCTCGTCTCCCTGTTCGCGTTCGTCGGATGCAGCATTGACCAGACCGGGCTGGCCCCCGATCAGCCCGACGCCAGCACGCAGCCGAAGGACGTGCTGTTCGTCTGGACGAGCACGGAGACGCAAATCCAGGGCATCGCGCTCACCTGTACGGTGCAGGGACTGGACGCCAAGGGCCAGGCAACCGGCGACGCGTTCCCCGGTGCCGGCGTTTCGCCAGCGGCCTGGCCGGGATCCTACATGTCGCCGAGCGGCCAGGCCGTGTTCAGCGCGAATGTCGAGCTGCCGCCGGTCGCGCAATACGTGATCAGCGCCACGGCCAACGTCACAGTCGGTGCGTGGAATGGCTCCAGTTCGACGCTGTTCACGTCGGCCAAGACATCCCCCATTCCGGGCGGTGCCTCGTGGGAGAGCCAGCCCTGGGGCTTCAGCCTTTCGCACGATGCCACGGGCTGGGTGCTGACACCGATGCCGTGAGATCGCGGGCGCCGGGCCGCCGCAGGGAGGACATGCACCATGAGCAATATGCTGACGGGCGGCTGTGACGCCGTCCTGGGGGTCCGACGCGCGACCCTTCGCCGTCTTCTGGCGGCCATGCACGAGCACGGCGGCCAATCGACCGAGGACGACCTCCCCAACCTGCCGCATGGCCTGCGGATCCGGATCGGAGACGACGACCCGCTCGACGGCGTGCGGGGACGAGTGCAGGCCCAGCTCGGCGTGCCGCAGATCGAGCTGGCGTCAGGCACCGAAGTCGGCCCGCTCTCGTCCGCCATGGTGGCGGCCGCCTGGCCCGTGCGCGCGTGGTTCCGGCCGGACCCGGGCACGGCGGCCTTTCCCCCGTTCGCGCACGGCGTGCTGAAGACGACGTTCACGGTCGCGCTGGAGAATCAGCCGGCGGGGCCCGCGCTCCGGTTCACGCCCGCTGGGGCCGTCTTCACGTCGAACGAGCTCGCGTCGGGCCCGGCGGCGCAGGTCGCCACGCAGGCCCTGCATTTCCTGCAGCACTGGTCCGCCGAGTCGCCGTTCGTTCTGATGCTGGGCGCCCTCGACTTCCCGCTGCGCGCCAGGAGCGTCGGCGACGCGATCGCCGTGGCGCTTCCGCTGCCGCAGGGGCAGCCGCAACCCGCGACGCTCGTCGCGCTCTCCCAGGACTTCACGCAGTCGGCCGGGCCCGCAGACTTCGCGATCGCCGTGAGCCGGGAGTACATCCTCGGACTGATTCAACCATTCCTGGACCAGATCAAGGCCTCCCATCCCACCTTCGAAGTGGATCCGTCTTGGCCCCTGCCCGACTCGACCTACACCGTCCACGTCAAGAAGGCCGTCGCCTCGTGGACCGGCAGCGGGGCAACGGCCACCATCAAGCTGTCGCTGGAAGGCGACGCGACGACGCCGACGATCCTGCCCAATGCCGACTGGGACGTCAGCCTCGCGTTCCACCTCGGCTTCGACGCCGTCGCCCAGACGCTGGTCCTCACGGCCGCCGGCGATCCGAACGTGGACGTCGACGTCCACGGACCGGCAGGCGGGCTCGTCGAAGGCGGCGCCACCATGCGCGTGCGGACGGAGGTCAAGAACGCGCGCGACGCGGCGCTGCCGCAGATCCAGGCCGCGGTGGGGGCGGCGCTGCCGGCCCAGATCGCACGCTTCAAGGGGTTGCTGCTGCAGCTGACGTCGTACGTCACCGTGTCGATCACGGGGGCCGACTTCGGACCTCACGGGATCGTCCTCGGCGGATCCGTCGGCATGCCGTCGCGGACGAAGGCGCCGCAGGTCACCATCGATGGGCTGCCGGACGCCAGCGGCTACACGGCGTTCTCGAACTGGCTGCCCGGCGGATGGATCACGGAATACCGCTGGCTGTGGGCCTCCTGGACGATTGATCCAGCCACGGGCGAGCCGACGCTCCAGCCCGTGCCGGGTCCGCTGCCGGGCACTCAGGTCTGGCCACACGAGCAGAAGACGTTCAAGGACCGCTTCGTCGTCCGGCAAGGCGAGGGGATCGATCTGCCGGGCCTGGGGGCCGCCGAGCAGGGGGCCACCCACTGGGAGGTCTGCCTGTACGTCGCGGGAACGCAGGTCGATCCCCGCACGGGACAGGACGCCGGCTACCCGCTGGACCCGTGGGGCAAGGGGCTGCCGCAGCCCAAGCCGCTCGAACTGGTGACGAGCCTGCAGGATGCCATGGCGCACCCGGGCTGGTGTGGCATCGGCGGGACGGGCACGCCCGTCCGGTACGCCTGGCGCCACTTCGTCCGCTGGATGCAGCCGGACCCCGCGATTGAGAAGGAGGGTCTCTGGGTCGAGCAGACATGGCTCGATCACGATCCGCAGTCCGGCGGCGGGACGTTCGTGGGCCACCTCGACCTGCTGGCCGACGCCGGCAGCGCGGCAGGGATGCCGGGGCGCGCCGCGGTGTTCCACGTCCTGGGCGAGGAGTCGCCTGAGGCGGCGTTGCAGGTGTTGGGCGACGCCTTCCGATCGGCCGAAGTCGCCCCCGGCTCGTTCGGCGTGTACCTCCTGATCGAGGAAGGCACCCGCGCGCGCTTCCGCGCCGACTCGGCCGCCGCGATCCGGTCGTTCGCGCGGGCGGTTCCGGGCATCGAGGTGCGAGTCCTGGAAGACTTCCGCGGCAGCTGGTCGCGGGTGCTCCGCACACCGGCACGCCGCGCGGCCGTTCGCGTCTTCGATGCGGACTTCCGGGTGGCATTCGTCTCGGACGGACGGCTCGACGTGGCGGCGCTGTCGCGGGCACTCGGCGGGGCAGGCGCCCGCCGCGATGTCGCGTCCGCGGGACCGCTGACCCCGATTTCCGGCCCCGGGCGCGCGCCACGGGATCTCCGAATCGAGACGGGCCCGGCGGGATCGATCAACCTCCGCCACCTCCGCGGCCGGCCGCTGGTGCTCGGTTTCGCGCGTGCCTGGTCCGACCCGTGCCTCGCGGTGCTCCACGAGCTCAGGACGGCCCATCCGGAGATGGCACGGCGCCGTGTCGTGGTGGCGGGCATCCTGACCGGCGCCGACGCGGAGCTGTCGGCGACGTTTCAGGCCCGGCAGCGGCTTCCGTTCCCGGTCATCGCCGACGGGGACGCCGCGATCGCGCGCGCGTGCGGCATCCAGGTATGGCCGACGATCGTCTGGATGGAAGGCGGGGATCGGCAGTATCACCTTCGCTGCGGTGCGACGAGCGCGGCAATGAAGCAATGGGCCAATGACCATTGACCATTGACGCATTGACCGATTGACGATTGAATGATTGAGCCCTGACGCCAGGCGCAGGCGTTGTATCCTGATGGCTCTGAGCCGCGTCGCCTTAGCCGATCGGAGCCTGGACGAGCTGACCGCGCTGGCGGCGCGTGCCCTTGGCGTCCCGATCGCCCTGATTGTCCTGGTGGACGAGCAGCGGCAATGGTTCGCCGCGGTGACCGGTCTGTCGGCCCCGGAACCGCCGCGCGAGGGCTCCTTCACCGAGCACGTCATCGCCCGGCGCGACGTGCTCGTCGTGCCCGATACGGCACGCGACAGGCGCTTCGCCGCGCACCCGTTCGTCGCGGGTGAACCGCACGTGCGCTTCTACGCCGGCGCACCGCTCATCACGCCGGGCGGCGAAGTGCTCGGCGCTCTCGCCATCATGGATCACAGACCGCGGAGGCTGTCGCCCTCGCAGCGGGAGATCCTGGTCGGCCTGAGCCGGCAGGCGCTGGCGCTGCTCGAGGGCCGGCGCCGGACGCTCGAGAGCGCGGACGGCGAGAGGCTGCTCCGCATCGTCACCGACAACGCGCGCGTCGGTCTCGTCGTCATCGATGCGGAACGGCGCTACGTGCACGCCAACCGCATGTATGCCGAGATCCTGGGGCTGCCGCCAACCGCGCTCGTCGGGCGACGCGTGGAGGACGTTCTGCCGGACGTGTACCGGGACCAGATCGCCCCGCGGCTGGATCTGGGGTTTTCCGGTGAACGTGTGGCGTACGATCTGCGCCGGCAGACGCCCGAGGGAGAGCGCGTCTACTCGGTGCGGTACGAGCCTGCCGAGACCGGCGGCGCCGTGACGCTCGTGGCGGTCGTGATCACGGAAGTCACCGAGCACCGGCGCGCCTCCGATCGGCTGGCGGCGATCGTCGAGTCGTCGGCGGACGCCATCATCGGCAAGGACCTCGAAGGCATCATCACGAGCTGGAACGGCGGTGCCGAAGCGCTGTTCGGCTACACGGCGGCCGAGATGGTGGGCAGGCCGATCCTGCGGCTGATTCCCCCGGACCGCCACCACGAAGAGCAGGACATCCTGGACAGGATCCGGCGGAACGAGAGCGTCGCGCACTTCGAGACGGTGCGGCGGACGAAGGACGGGCGGCTGATCGACGTGTCGATCACGGCCTCGCCCATCCGCGACGCCTCGGGCCGGGTGGTCGGCGCGTCGAAAGTGGCCCGTGACATCAGCGAACGGAGGCGTGCGGAACGCGAGTCGCGGTTCCAGCAGGCCATGCTCGCCACCGAACGCGAGCTCACGCTGGACGGCATCCTCACGGTGGACGGCCAGTCACGGGTGCTGTCGTTCAACCGGCGCTTCGCGGAGATGTGGGGGATCACCGACGCGCTGATCGCGTCGCGCGCCGATACGGTCCTGCTCGGGTCCGTCAGGGACAAGCTGAAAGACCCGGATGGATTCATGGAGCGGGTGCGGCAGCTCTACGACCGCCACGACGAGGTGTCCGAGGACGAAGTGGAGCTGACCGACGGGCGCATCTTCGAACGGCACTCCGCGCCCATGCACGACGCCGACGGCCGATACTACGGCCGGGTCTGGTACTTCCGCGACGCCACGGACCGCAGGCGCGCGGAGTCGGCGCTGCGGCAGGAACGGGATCGGGCGGAGCGCTATCTGGACACCGTGGACGTCATCGTGCTCGCGCTCGACCTCGAGGGCCGCGTCACGCTCATCAACCGGAAGGGCTGCGACCTGCTGGGATGGACCGAGGCCGAGCTGCTCGGCCGGCGCTGGGTCGATACCTGCGTGCCCGCGCGAATCCGACGATCCCTGACGGACACGTTCGAGCGGCTGCTGGAGGGAGACGTCTCTCTCGTCGAGAATCCGGTCCTCACGCGGTCGGGCGAAGAACGTCTGATCGAGTGGCGCAATCGCGTCCTGCGGGACGCCGACGATCACGTCGTCGGCACGTTGAGCTCGGGCGCGGACATCACCGAACGACACCGGGCGATCGAGGCGCTGCGCACCGCCGAGGAACGCATGCGGTTCGCGCTGGAGAGCGCCGAAATCGGCATCTGGGACATGGACTACACCACCGGCCGGCTGCAGTGGTCGGCGATCCTCGAGGCGCAGTACGGGCTGCCGGCGGGGACGTTCCCGGGGACGTTCGAGGCGTTCCTGGAGCGCGTGTATCCCGAGGACCGGACGCCCGTGCAGGAAACGGTCGGGAGGGCGATGAAGTCGGGCGCGGATTTCACGATCCTGAACCGTGCGGTGTGGCCCGACGGCACCGTGCGATGGCTGACCGGAGCGGGCCGCATCCTGGTCGACGAGCACGGCACGCCCGTCCGCGGGGTCGGCATCTCGCAGGACGTGACCGATCGTCGTTCGCTGGAGCAGCAGTATCAGCAGGCACAGAAGATGGAAGCCGTCGGCCGGCTGGCCGGCGGCATCGCGCACGACTTCAACAATCTCCTGACGACCATCCTCGGCTATTGCGACCTGCTGCTCGCCGGACGCGACGCCGCCGACCAGGAGTACGCGGACGTCCGGGAGATCCAGCACGCGGGGGCGCGCGCGGCCGCGCTGACCAGGCAGCTGCTGGCGTTCAGCCGCAAGCAGATCATCGAGCCGACCCTGCTCGACCTCAACGCCATCATCGACGACATGCGGGCCATGCTGGAGCGGCTCATCGGGGAGGACATCGCGGTCGCCTTGAATCTCGAGCGGCCGCTGGCGCCGGTCAGGGCCGACCGCGGCCAGGTCGAGCAGGTCGTCATGAACCTCGCGGTGAACGCGCGCGATGCCATGCCGCACGGCGGCACGCTGACGATCGGAACGGCCAGCGTCGAGCTGGACGACGACTACGTGAGGACGCACATCAGCGCGACGCCGGGCCCGTACGTCGTGCTGACGGTGACCGACTCAGGGACCGGAATGAGCCCGGACGTCCAGGCGCGCATGTTCGAGCCCTTCTTCACGACGAAGGAAGTCGGCAAGGGCACCGGTCTCGGGCTGGCCACCGTCCACGGCATCGTGACGCGAAGCGGCGGGACCGTCGGCGTGTACAGCGAGCTCGGACACGGAACGACATTCCGGGTGTACTTCCCGAGGACCGAGGCTGCGGATGCCGTCCTCGAACCGGCCGCGCCGCCGCGCGTCCAGGGCGGCACCGAGACCGTGCTCGTGGTCGAGGACGCCGAGGGGCTTCGCGACCTCGCGAAGCGGCTGCTGGAACGGCAGGGCTACACCGTGCTGGTTGCCGCCAACGCGGACGAAGCGCTGCGGCTGTTCGAGCAGCATGCGTCCATCGACGTGCTGCTGACCGATGTCGTCATGCCCGGGACGAGCGGGCCCGAGCTGACCAGGCAGCTGGTCGAGCGCTGGCCCGGGCTCAAGGTCGTCTACATGTCGGGGTACACCGAGGAAGCCATCAGCCACCACGGCGTCCTCGAGCCGGGCATCGTATTCCTCCAGAAGCCGTTCACGTCCGACACCCTGGCGCGGAAGATCCGTGGGGCGCTCGATCGGACGGCGTGACGCCGACCGGGTACGGAGTTACCACACCGCCGACAGGCGCTTGGCGGCGACGACCTTCGTGCCCTTGCGGCTGCACGTGAAGTCGAACGTCGTCTCCCGCGGATCCCCGGCGGGCTGCCAGGCAATCCGGTACTGGGCGTTGACGATCGCGACGAGCGATGGCGCGCGCTTCTCGAACGCGGTGACCGCGAGCACCCGCTCGAAGTAGCCGCCGCTGTGCTTCGCGAGAAAGTCGAGCTCGTTCTCGACCCGCGAGTCGGGATGGCCGACCGTGAGCTCCAGGCTCACATACGTCGGCCGCATGGACGTCACCTTCAACGCCTGATCCTGGCCGTAGCCCTCGCCGCCCAGCGTGCCCGAGGTCATCACGATGACTGCCGTGCGGTGCTCGTCGTCGCCCGGCAGGGCCTTCGACGCCTCGGAAATCGTCTGGAGCAGCGAATTGACGCCGATGGCAGGGATGCCCTTCAGCGCCGCTTCAGCTTCGGCTGGATCCGTGAGGCCCGTGGCAACATGCGAGGGTCTGTCCCCCGTTGACCAGATATCGATCGTGGTCCCCGGCGGCAGCGCCTTGATGACCGCCACCCCTGCCGGCACGACCGACTGCATGAACGAGGTGCTCAGCTCGGAGTTGTTGTCGAGCACGAGCGCCACGGCGAGCGGGCGGGTGTCCAGCGTCGCGATCTGGATCGGGCGGGCCTTTCCGTTCTCCTTCACCTCCAGCTCGCCGGCAGTCACGTCGGTGAGCGGCACGCCCTTCTTGGTGGTGACGTACAACGTGCCGAGGAGCTGCTTTGGCGTCCCCTGCTGGGCGGCAGCGGCCGTCGTGCCGACGGCGATGCTGAGCACAATGGCGACCACAAGCGCCATCACGACGACCACGACGGATCGGGGCTGTGGATGGGTAGACATGCAGCCACCTTATGCGATGTCGAGGCGGCACGCTACTGACCCGGAGACGAGGGCTTTCGGCCGGGTCCCTGCAGCCCCGCCGGCCGAAGGCCGATAGGCAGAAAGACGCCGCTCATGCCCTCTGCCGGCCTCGACCTGTTCGTCACCTCCATCGCGAGGGCGATCCAGCGGCACCAGGCGTACCCGCCGGACAGCCCCTTGTGCGCCGAGGCGGTCACCGCCTGCCTGCGGGCCGTGTCGTCCCTCACGGACCGCGAGGAAGTCACGCTGCGCGCGCAGCCCGGACGCCTGCTGGCGGACGACGACCTGGTGCTGGCGTCGCCGCTGGTGGCGAGCGAGCTCTCCCGCCGCTTCCGCCGGGCCGGACTGGCCGCGGTGACCTTCGATCGGGACGTGTCGGCGCGCGAGATCGGCCGCTTCTGCCGTGAACTGGTGCGCCGGGATGACCGGCAGGAGGTCCACGACCCGCTGCCGGACGTCCTGCTCCAGTTCGGCGTCGAGCACGTCCACGTGGCCGTCTCGCCGCGCGCCGAGGTACTGGAGGTCGGCGTGCCGGATCCCGCGCGGCTGCCGCTGGTGGCGCACCAGCGGGCGCGACAGGCGGAGGCGGTGGCCACCGGCGCGACGGTGCACCTCTACCCGCCCGACAAGGGCTGGGTCCGCGTCGACCCGGCCGCGACGCTTCGCGGCACATCGCTGCTCGACCTGGTCCTGCTCGTCGAGGATCCCGCGGCCCTGGCCGGGATGCTGGTCCAGCTGTCCGAAGACGGAGCCACGAACGACCCCGCCGAGGCGCTGGCGGAGAAGGTCGAGGAGATCTCGGGCCTCATCGGCCGGCTCGAGCCGTCGCTCGTGGAGCAGCTCTTCGCCCGCCTCGCCCGCTCTGTCCTGGCGCTCGACGCGGAACGCCGCCAGCAGCTCCTGAGGGACACCGTGCTGCCGGGCCTGCTCGAGGGCCGCGCCGATGGCTCCCTTCTCCGCCACTTCCCCAATCTCGAGCTCGCCGATTCGCTCTCGCTGCTGCTCGATCTCCAGGTGGCCGCGCCGGAGATGCTGCGCACCGCGTTCGACCGGCTCGACCTGTCGACCGAACGCCAGGCACGCCTGAGGCCGATCATCGACGAGCGCGTCGCGGCCAGAACGCGCGGGGAGCGGCCGTCGGACGACCTGCGGCCGGGCGCGATCGACGGGCTCGCCGACGGCGGCATCCGGGTGGAGGGAACGCCCGGGAAGGACTTCAGCACGTTCGCGACGTTCGATCTCTCGATCGACGTTTCCACCCGCGAGGCGCTCGCCGCGATCGTCGGCGAAGTGGATGCAACCGACATGACGCTCGCGCGGCTCACCTGCCTGCGCGACGTACTCTCCGTGGAGCCGAACCCGGAGGTGGCCGCGAGCCTGGTGACGCGTGCCGGAAGCGTGCTGGCCGAGATCGTCGGGCGAAAGGACTGGTCGCTGTCCACGGCGCTGGTGGCGTCGTTCCGCGAGCTCGTGCGGGCCGGACAGGAGGAACGACCGGAAGTCGCCGACCAGGTGCGCGCGATGCTGGCGGGCCTGGCGAGCGCTGGCCTGTGCCTCGAGCTCGCACGGCTGGCCGAGGCGTCGCCTGAAGACGGCGACCAGGCGAGAGCCCTGTTCGCCGCGCTCGGCCCGGATGCCGGCCCGGCCGTAGTCGCGGCGCTCGGCCAGGCCGACGATCGTGCCCGGCGCTCCCTGGTGAAGCTGGCCGCCACCAGCGCCGAAGCGCTGGCCCCGGCACTGATGCCGGCGCTGTCCAGCGCCGATGCAGGCCTGGTGCGTCACACGGTGCAGATCATCGGCCACGCCGGACCCGGCGTCGAGGCGGCTCTGGCTCCCCTGGTGTCGCACGCCGACGAGTGGGTCGCGCGCGAGGCCTGCCGGGCGCTCGCACGCCTCGGAACGCCCGAGGCCCTCGGGGCGGTGTCGGCGGCGCTCGTGGCCGGAGGCCGTCAGCACGCGCTCGCTGAGGAAGCCTTCTGGCGGTTCCCGGTCGCCCTGTCGCGTGAGGAGGCGCGCCGGCTGCTGGGGGATCGGGACTTCGTCAGGCGGCGGCCGACGGTCGCACGCGCCCTGCTCTCCCGGTTCGCCGACGCCGACACGCAACAGGCCGCCGCGGTGGCCGGACCGCTGGCGCCACTGCGGTTCCACGTGTGGCGGCCCGCGCTCATGCGCCTCGGCAGGACGGCCGCGACCGTGTCGAGGCGCACATGATCGCGGCGTCCACCTCTCCGGCGACACGGACCACGGCCGCGCGCGACGAGAGCCCGGACCCGATCGCCCTTGTGAAAGGCGTCACGGCGCTGGTCCGCTCCACCAGCCTCTACCCCGCGGGTCACGGCGTCATCCAGCAGGCCCTCCAGGCGCTGGACGACATGCTGCGGCCGGCGCTCGAGGCCGAGGGGCACGTACGGCTTGACGTCATCGCCGACGACGTGCACCTGGACGGCAGGGCGTTCCGCCAGGAGAGCCTGGCGCATCCCCAGGCCGTGCGGGACTTCACGGCGCTCGGCCTCGACAGCCTGCACGTGGACCTGGGCGTCACGCGCGACGAGCTGGCCGCGGTGGCCGCGGTGCTGGCCACGCGCGATCCCGCGTCCGCCGAACCCGTCGCGCCGATGCTCGAGGCACGCGGCGTGTCCCACGTCTCGGTCGGCCGGCTGATACCGCTCGACACACGCTGGCGGGCGCAGGAATGGCCGGACCGGCCGCAGGGCCCGCTCGACCCGGACTACGCGGAGTCGCTGCGGATGGCCGAGGAAGCCTTCGGCGGCCTTGCCGAGGGGCGGGCGCCGGGGGCGCGCGCCGTCCGCGACCTGCTGCAGCTGCTGGTGGCCAAGGTCGCGCACAGCCACGCGGCGCTCGGTCAGATCCTCGCCGTGAAGCAGTACGAGAACCACACGTACTGCCACTCGGTGAACGTGGCGATCCTGAGCCTGCTGCTGGCACGCCAGGTTGGCCTGGACGAAGCCACGGTGGCCGCCGTGGTCGAAGGCGCGCTGCTGCACGACGTGGGCAAGACGCGCATTCCGATCGGCATCATCAAGAAGCCGTCGGCCCTGTCGAAGCGCGAGCGCCGCATCATCGAGCGCCACCCGGCCATCGGCGCCGCGATGCTCGAGCCGGTGGCCGGCCTTGGGCCGCTGACGCCGACGATTGCGCTCGAGCACCACCGGTACTGGAACGGCAGCGGCGGCTACCCGGAGGTGGGGGCGCACCGCCCCCACCTGCTCAGCCAGACCGTCATGATTGCCGACGTGTACGAGGCCGCCACCGGCGCACGGAGCTACCGGCCGCCGCTGCTGCCGGAGCAGGCGTGTCTGATCCTCGCCAAGTTCGCCGGCGAGCGGCTGAACCCGCATCTCGTGCGGGCGTTTCTCAACACGGTCACGTTCTTCCCGCTCGGCTCGGTGGTGCGAACGTCGCTCGACGAGGTCGGCGTCGTCATTCGCACTACCCCTGGCGATCCGTTGCACCCGGTCATCGCGACCGTGGGCGGGGCCGATCCGGCGCGGACGTCCGGGACGGAGATCGACACCAGCCACCGCAATGGCGCCGGCGCGTACCTCCGTCACATCGTCGAGACGCTGCGCCCGGGCGAGGCGACGGCGATACCGGCCGCGTGACACACAAGGCTTGCGCGGGACGCATGTAGCGCACAAGCAGCAGGCGCTGTCTTCGCATGATGGCCGATGGTCGCCGGATGAGGTGATTTGTTGCTCTAAAGTGCCACGAAGCGCGCCCGAATCGCTCAGGTTACGCGATAACGTTGTTGACACAAGGCAGCCCCACCGGTCTACCGTTTCTTGGCGGGCGAAATGACGGACCTCCTCGCGACATTGCAGCGTGGGCGGAAGGCGTTCGAGCAACGGGCGTGGGCCGAATCGTATCGGCTGCTGCACGCCGCTGATCGTGACGCACCGCTTGGCGCCGAAGACATCGAGCGGCTCGCGATCGCGGCCTACCTGGTGGGCCGGGATGGCGATTGCGAGGCATTCACCGCGCGCGCACATCAGACATTCCTCGATCGCGGCGACCACGAAGGGGCCGCTCGAGCGGCGTTCTGGCTCGGGTTTGCTCTCATGGGACGGGGCGCCATCGCTCCGGCATCCGGCTGGTTCGCAAGAGCCGGTCGCCTGTTGGATGAGGGGCAGCTCGACTCCGTCGTCCGAGGGTATCTGCTGGTCCCTGTCGCCATCAAATGCATCGTGCAGGGCGATCCTTCGGCGGCGCACGCCACATTCAGCCAGGCGGCGGAGATCGCTCGCCGCTTCGCAGATCGCGATCTGGCGTCGGTGGCCTGCCACGGGCGTGGTCGCGCGCTCATCCGTCTCGGACGTATTGCCGAAGGCGTCGCGCTGCTCGATGAAGCGATGGTGTCGGTGATCGCCGGCGAGGTGACCCCACTCGTGGCCGGCGACGTCTACTGCAGCGTGCTGGAGGGTTGTCAGGAGACTTTCGACCTGCGGCGCGCGTATGAATGGACGGCCTCGCTTGCGCACTGGTGCGCGACGCAGCCCGATCTCGTGCGTTATCGCGGCGAGTGTCTGCACTACCGCGCCGAAGTCCTGCAGCTGCGGGGCCAGTGGACCGATGCCGCGCGCGACGCACAGGGGGCGTGTGAGCTCTTGATCTCGCGGCCGGGGGCAGGAGCGGCGTTCTATCGCCGCGGGGAAATCCATCGACTTCGGGGCGAGTTCACCGAAGCTGAAGAGGCCTACGCGCGTGCGCACGAGCGCGGCCGTAAGCCGCAGCCGGGACTGTCGCTGCTCCGTCTGGCCCAGGGCCAGATCGACGCGGCGGCCGCGTCGATCAGGAGCGTTCTCCTCGATACGCAGGCACAGATCAGTCGCGCCAGGATGCTGCCTGCAGCCGTCGAGATTCTGCTGGCCGCTGATGACGTCGCAGCCGCGCGCGCGGCGTCCACGGAATTGTCGGAGATCGCCCTCGCCTTCGGCGCGTCGCTGCTGGTCGCCGCGTCCGCGCACGTCACCGGCGCGGTGCTCCTTGCGGAGGGCGACATCGAAGGGGCTTCAACGTCGCTGCGGCAGGCGCGCGAGATCTGGCGTGAGCTGGAGATGCCGTACGAAGAGGCGCAGACCTGCCGGCTGCTGGCGACTGTCTGTGAGAAGCGGGGCGACCAGGACGGCCGTCGTCTCGAGATCGAGACGGCACGACGGATATTCACGCAGCTCAGCGCCGAATCGTGCCTCGCGCGCGTCGCCGAGCCATCGGAGCCCGCCCCGCATCAGCGAATCGGCTCCCTCAGCGACCGCGAGGCGCAGCTACTGCGCCTGCTCGCAGCGGGCAAGACGAATCGCGCCATCGCCGAAGAGCTCTTCATCAGTGAAAAGACGGTCGCCCGGCATGTGAGCAACATCTTCGACAAGCTTGGCGTGTCGAGTCGTTCGGGCGCGACCGCCTGGGCGTTCAAGCACAACCTCATCTGAGGCGTACGCAGAAATACCCAATTTCGAGGGCTCCGCGGTTTTGGGTATTCCGTCCGATGTCAGCGCCTCCGGCCTCCGGTAACGTCAGGTTCGACGCGGAGGCTCAGATGCACGACGCCATCATCGTCGGCGCGCGGTGTGCGGGCTCGCCGACCGCGATGCTGCTCGCACGGCAGGGGTTCAAGGTGCTGCTCCTCGATAGAGCGACCTTTCCGAGCGATACGATCTCGACGCACATCCTCTGGCCTCACGGCGCCGAGATTCTTGCGCGGTGGGGTCTCCTCGGCACGCTCGCGGCGACCGGGGCACCGCCGATTTGCCGGCACATGACGTTCGACGTCGGCCCGTTCGCCCTTCGCGGCGCCATTCCCGACGCGAACGATGGCATGGGCGGGTTCTGTCCGCGCCGCACCGTGCTCGACAGCCTCCTGGCGAATGCCGCGTCCGAGGCCGGTGTCGAGGTTCGGGAGGGCTTCACCGTCGACGAATTGCTGATGACCGACGATGCCGTCACGGGCGTTCGCGGCCGTCGACGACACGGAGCGCCGGTCGAGGAGTGCGCCCGGATGGTGATCGGCGCCGATGGCGTCAACTCCCTCGTCGCACGGGGGGTGCGAGCTCCGGAGTACGACGTTCGCCCGGTTGCGGCCTGTGGCTACTACTCGTACTTCAGCGGCGTCAGCCAAGACGATATCGAGCTGTATGTCCGGGACCACCACGCCTTCGGTGGCGCGCCAACCCACGATGGTCTGCATCTCGTGATGGTGAACTGGCCCGCCAAGGACTTTCCGTCCGTGCGTGCCGACATCGAGGGGCACGTCTGGCGGGCGCTCGAGTCCGCGCCCGACTTCGCGGCTCGCGTCCGCGCGGGCCGTCGCGAGGAACAGTGGTATGGCACGGCAGGCGTGCCGGGCTACTTCCGCAAGCCCTATGGCAACGGATGGGCGCTCGTCGGTGACGCGGGCTACAACAGGGATCCGATCACCGCGCAGGGCATCAGCGACGCCTTCATCGATGCGGAGCAGCTCGTGGAAGCCCTGAGTCGCTGGCTGTCAGGCCAGGGCACGTTCGACGAGCGGCTCGCGGCGCACGAATCGGCACGCAACGAACGCGTGCGGGCGATGTACGAGTTCACCACCCGCCTGGCGGCACTCACGCCCTCACCGCCCGAGATGCAGGCGCTCTTTGCCGCCCTGCGCGGCAACCAGGACGCGACCAATGCCTTTCTGTCGGCGATCACGGGCGCCATTCCGCTCTCCGATTTCATGTCGAGCGACAACCGTGGCCGCATCATGGCGTCCGCGAAGGACATCGAGGTTCACTGATTCTCGTGATTTGAAAGGAGTGCGTCATGTACGTGATCCGTGAGGTGCTGCACTGCAAGCCGGGAAAGGTTCGGTCGATGATGGAGAAATTCCGAGCCATCTCCAGCGTGATCGAGGAAAAGGGACAAGAGCCGCTTCGTCTGCTCACCGACGTGGCGGGTGAGCCGTTCTGGACCATCGTCGCCGAGGCGAAGGTCGAACGGATCGAGGACTTCTTCGCCATGGAGGAGGCGCTCATGGCACACGAGACCATCCGCAAGACGATGGCCGATTATCACGACCTCGTGGCGGATGGTCGACGGGAGATCTATCGAATCGAGAAATGAAGCGTTTCGCCAATTGCTTCTCCGGACGATCGCAGGATGAATCGCAATCACGTGGACACGCTGGTCATCGGCGGGAGCCAGGCCGGCTTGGCCGTCGGCTATCACCTCCGCCGACATGGCCTGGCGTTCCTGATCGTGGACGAGCACGAGAGAGTCGGTGACGCCTGGCGGACGAGGTGGGATTCGCTACGGCTCTTCACGCCCGGCCGTTACGACGGACTCCCGGGGATGCCGTTTCCGGGATCGCCCTCCTCGTATCCGACCAAGGACGAGACCGCCGACTATCTGGAGATCTATGCGCGCAACTTCGAGCTCGCCGTCCGGACGGGGGTCAGAGTCGACAAGCTGTCGAAGGTCGGGGATCGCTTTGAGGTGATCTGTGGTGAGCACCCTCTGTTCGCCGCGAATGTCGTCGTGGCGACGGGTGCGTATCACAACCCCAACGTTCCGCCGTTCGCGGGCGAGCTCGACGAGCGCATCCTCCAGCTCCACTCCAAGGAGTACCGTAACCCATCCCAAATCCAGGAAGGGGGCGTGCTGGTGGTGGGCGCCGGGAACTCGGGGGCCGAGATCGCCATGGAGCTCGCCGGCCACCATCGGACGTGGTTGTCGGGACCGGATACGGGCGAGGAACCCACCCGCGCCGGCAGCATCCCTGACCGGTTTTTCACGCCGATCATATGGTTGGTGGCCACGCGGCTGACGGTGAGGACGCGGTTGGGAAGAAGGCTTCGCGACCATTTGCTCAATCCGCCTCGCGGCCTTCCCCTCGGCCGAGTGCGGCGGAAAGACATCACCGCCGCGGGTATCGAGCGGGTCGCCAGGACCACCGGAGTGCGGGACGGCTACCCGCTACTCGAGGACGGACGGGTTCTGGAGGTCTCGAATGTCATCTGGTGCACCGGATACAGGCCTGACTTCAGCTGGATCGATCTGGCGCTGCCCACGCGCCACGGATTTCCGATCCAGGACCGGGGCATCGTCGAGACCGTTCCTGGCCTCTACTTCATGGGGCTCGTCTTCCAGTACTCGATCAGCTCGGTGCTGGTCGGTGGAGTGGGACGGGACGCCCAGCACATCGCCGATCACATCGCTGCCAGTGCTAATTCGGCTCACGGCCGTTCAGAACGACCTTGAGCGCGGACGTCTTGGCCGCATCGGCGAAGGTGTCGTAGGCCTGCATGATGTCGTCGAGGCCGAATCGATGTGTGACAAGCCCTGCGGGACGAAGCGTCCCGGCCTTCATCAGCTTGAGAAGCAGCGGTGTCGTGACCGTGTCGACCAGGCGCGTCGCGAGTGCGATGTTGCGGTCCCACAGTTTCTCGAGGTGCAACTGCACTGGCTGGCCATGGACGCCAATATTCGCGATGCGTCCGCCTGCGCCCACAATGGCCTGGCATGTGTCGAAGGCTGCTGGAGTGCCGACCGTCTCGATCGCGAGATCCACTCCCGCGCCCTCGGTGATCGCCAGGACCCGCGCCACGGCATCTTCAGCCGCGCCGTTGACGACGGACGTCGCGCCGAATCCCTGTGCCATCTGGAGACGATTGCCGTCGAGATCGATCATCACGATGGCGCTTGGGGAGTAGAGCTGCGCGGTGAGCAGCGCCGCGAGTCCGATGGGTCCGGCGCCAACGATCGCGATGGTATCGCCCGCTCAATCCGGCCATTCAGCACGCCGCACTCGTACGCGGTCGGCAGGATGTCGCTGAGCAGGTGGGGTATGCGCACGTAGTCGGCCTGGGTGCCATCGATCGTGTTCCCCAGGATCCACCCGCCGGTCCGGCAATGGGACCGCATGCCCCGCCGGCAGCAATCGCAGATCCCGCAGGCGGTGATGCAGGAGATGAGAACGAGATCTCCTGGGTGAAAGGAGGCGACGCTCGAAGCCGAGTGCCTCGGTCACGCCCACACCCTCGTGTCCGAGAATGCGGCCAGGGGTCACGCTGGGACGAGCCGAGGCGACGTCGGATTTCCTCGCACATCCTTCCGTTTCTCTAGCTCTTCCAATCTGTGCCCCGACGGCTCCGATCGCCGCGCGGTCACCGCCAGCGGCGTCTGCTGTTCTCAACTGCACAGACACTTGTCATCGATTGGCGCATGCTGAGTCTGTAGGTCGCGCGCGAACCGAGGCCATCGAAGAACTTCAACGGAGGCAGGTACGTCATGCTGATCGTCCTGGTTGTCGTCCTGGTGCTCCTCTTCGGTGGAGGCGGTGGGTACTACTACGGCCGTGGTGCCGGGTGGGGCACCCCACACTACGGCGGCGGACTGCTCGGTCTTCTGCTGATCGTTCTCCTGATCCTCTGGCTCACCGGCCACATGGGCGGTGGCATGATGGGCCGGTAGTTCAATGGCTGGCAACCGCGATGAATGACGCGCCGCCACACCTGTTGCCCAAGCGCCCGGCCGGGCAGTCACCCCCGCAGGGGTGAACGCGTGAACCAATTCCACAACACGCACTACGGAGGGGTAGTCTTATCTCAGGAGTCGCCTTGTGGCATCTCGGCCCTGCGTCCTGGCGATCAACGGTGGCTCGTCGAGCATCCGGTTTGCCGTGTACGAGGCCGGTGAGACGCTTCGGCCGCGGCTCAAAGGGAAGCTCGACCGCATCGGGTTGACCGGCACGAGTCTGGTCGTCAACGATCCGGTGGAACGACCGACGGCCCGCCGTCTTGCCGCGGCCGACCACCGCACGGCGGTGGCTCTACTGCTCGACTGGCTCGAGGCGCAGCCAGTCTTCGCGTCGGTCACAGCCGCCGGGCACCGCGTGGTGCACGGCATGGCGCATTCCCAGCCGGAGCAGGTCACGCCCAAGCTGCTCGCGGAGCTCCGCCGCATCACGCCGTACGCCCCCGATCACCTGCCGCGCGAGATCGCACTGATCGAGGCCTTCAGGCGGCGACATCCCACACTGCCCCAAGTGGCCTGCTTTGACACCGCGTTTCACCGTACCCTGCCGCGGGTCGCCAAGTTACTGCCGATCCCGCGGCGCTATATGGCCAGGGGCGTCGAACGGTACGGTTTCCACGGTCTGTCCTACGCCTATTTGATGGAGGAACTCGGCCGGGTCGATCCGCGCGGCCGCCAAGGGGCGGGTGATCCTCGCCCATCTCGGCAACGGCGCCAGCCTCGCTGCCGTACGCAATGGCAAGAGCATCGACACCAGCATGGGCTTCACGCCCACGGCAGGATTGGTGATGAGCACGCGTACAGGAGACCTGGATCCCGGCCTGGTGTACTACCTGGCGCGCGCCGAGGGCATGACCGCGGCGCAATTTCAACACATGGTGAATCACGAATCCGGGCTGCTCGGCGTCTCGGGAACGAGCCCCGACGTGCGCGATCTGCTCGCGCGGAAACGAACCGATGTTCGGGCGACGGAGGCCATCGAGCTGTTCTGCTACCAGGTGAAGAAGTGGATCGGTGCCTTCGCCGCCGCGCTCGGTGGACTGGACACGCTCGTTTTCGCCGCCGGCATCGGCGAGAACGCGCCGCTCATCCGGAAACGGATCTGCGACGGACTCGGCGTTCTCGGCATCGAACTCGACCCGAAGCGCAACGCGAAGAATGCGCCGCTGATCTCGCGGGACGCCGGCCGCGTCACGGTGCGGGTCATCCGCACGGACGAGGAGCTGATGATTGCGCGCTCGGTGGTCCGGTCCTGTGCCGCAGAATCGATTAGAGGCGGAGTCTGAATTGCGGCACATGGGCGCCGGCCATCCGGACCACCATGGTCACCACGACCATCATGCCCACATGGCGGCGGATTTCCGGACGCGCTTCTGGATCTCGCTCGCCCTGACGCTGCCCATTCTCTTCCTTTCGCCACTGCTCCAGACGCTCGTCGGCCTGCGCGAAGCCATTCGTTTTTCCGGCGACCTCTACGTCCTGTTCGGCTTTGCCTCGGCGGTCTTTTGGTATGGCGGCTGGCCCTTCCTCACAGGCGTGTTCAGCGAGCTCACATCCCGCAAGCCCGGAATGATGACGCTGGTCGCCGTCGCGATCACGACAGCGTATCTGTACAGCAGCGCCGTGGTGTTCGGCCTGACCGGCAAGATGTTCTTCTGGGAGCTGGCCACTCTCGTGGACATCATGCTGCTGGGGCACTGGATCGAGATGCAGTCGGTGATGGGCGCGTCAAAGGCCCTGGAGGAACTGGCCAGACTCATGCCCTCCGACGCGCACAGGATCTCGGCCGACGGCAGCGTAACGGACGTGCCGCTCGGTGCGCTGGCGGTGGATGACAAGGTCCTGATCAAACCGGGTGAGAAAGTTCCCGCGGACGGGGTCGTCGTCGAGGGTGAGAGCTCGGTCAACGAGGCGATGCTCACGGGGGAATCAACCCCGGTCGGCAAGAAGACCGGCGGCAAGGTCATCGGCGGCTCCATCAACGGCGAAGGCTCGCTGACCATTGAGGTCACAGGCACCGGCAACGATTCGTTTCTGTCGCAGGTCATCGGCCTCGTCAAGCAGGCCCAGGAGAGCAAATCGAAGACCCAGAACCTCGCAGACACCGCCGCCATGTGGCTGACCCTCATCGCCCTCGGCAGTGGCGCAGTCACGCTGGTGACCTGGCTGGTGTTCATGGGCCATGACTTTGCCTTCGCCATCGAACGCGCCGTGACCGTGATGGTGATCACCTGTCCGCACGCGCTCGGACTGGCCGTGCCCCTCGTCGTGGCCGTCTCCACGGCCCTGGCGGCAGGCAACGGCCTGCTCATTCGCAATCGCGTGGCGTTCGAGGGCGCGCGACAACTCCAGGCCGTTATTTTCGACAAGACGGGCACGCTGACGGAAGGCCGCTTCGGCGTGACCGACACGCTGGTGTTTTCGCAGGACATCGATGAAGACACGCTGCGCACGTACGCGGCCTCCGTGGACGCGAATTCCGAACATCCCATCGCCAGGGCGATCGCCGCCTCCTCGGAACAGAAGCGGCCCGTTGAACACTTCAAAGGCATTCCGGGCAAGGGCGCCGAAGGCAGGGTCGAGGGCAGGCAGATCAAAGTGGTGAGCCCGGGCTTCCTGCGCGAACAGAAGATCGATCTCAGGGACAGGCGCATCGCGCCACTGCAGGCCCAGGGCAAGACCGTCGTGTTCGTCCTCGTGGACGGGGCGTTGCAGGGAGCGATTGCCCTGGCGGACATCGTCCGACCCGAAGCCAAGCAAGCCATCGATGCACTGAAGGCGCTGAACATCCGCTGCCTGATGCTGACCGGTGACAACAACGCCACCGCCAAGTGGGTCTCGGACCAGGTCGGACTGGATGAGTACTTCGCCGAAGTCCTGCCCCAGGACAAAGCCGCCAAGGTGAAAGAGGTGCAATCCCGCGGCGTGTTGGTGGCCATGACTGGCGACGGCGTGAACGATGCCCCGGCGCTGGCCCAGGCGGATGTGGGGATCGCCATTGGAGCCGGGTCCGATGTGGCGGTCGAAACCGCCGACGTGATTCTGGTGCGGAGCAATCCGCTGGATGTCGTGGCCATCGTCCAGCTCTCGCGCGCCACGTATCGGAAGATGATTCAGAACCTGCTGTGGGCCACGGGCTACAACGTCGTCGCGATTCCGCTGGCGGCCGGAGCGCTGTACGCGTGGGGCGTGCTGCTCAGCCCCGCAGTCGGCGCCGTGCTGATGTCCGCCAGTACGGTGATCGTGGCCATCAATGCGCGCATGCTGAAGGTGAAGTGAACACACGGTCGGTGAATCAAGACGCCATGAACAGCAACACACTCACGCCGGAGCTGCTCCATAAGATGGACGCCTACTGGCGCGCCGCCAACTATCTGTCGGTCGGCCAGATCTATCTGTACGACAACCCGCTCCTGAAACGGCCGCTGACGCTCGCGGATGTGAAGCACATGCTTCTGGGGCACTGGGGCACGACTCCAGGACAGAACTTCATCTACGTGCACTTGAACCGGGTCATCAAGAAATACGACCTGGACATGATCTACGTCTCCGGTCCAGGGCACGGCGGCCCGGCCGTCGTCGGCAACACCTATCTCGAGGGCACGTACAGCGAGATCTATCCCGATATCAGCCAGGACGAGGCGGGACTGCGGAAACTCTTTCTCCAGTTTTCGTTTCCGGGAGGCATTCCCAGCCACGCCTCGCCGGAGTGCCCGGGCTCGATCCATGAGGGCGGCGAGCTGGGCTACTCGCTCAGTCATTCGTTCGGCGCGGTGTTCGACAATCCCGATCTCGTCGTCGCCTGCGTCATCGGCGATGGCGAGGCGGAAACCGGACCGCTGGCCACCGCATGGCATTCCAACAAGTTTCTCAATCCGGCCACCGACGGGGCGGTGCTGCCGATCCTGCATCTCAACGGCTACAAGATTTCCAATCCGACCATCCTCGCCCGCATCGAGCCCGAGGAATTGGAACAGCTGCTTCTCGGGTACGGGTGGACGCCAATCTTCGTCGCGGGGCACGAGCCCGCGCTGATGCACGAGGCCATGGCCACGGCTCTCGATGCGGCCGTGGAACAGATCAGGAGCATCCAGCAGAACGCTCGCGCCCGCGGTGACCTCACACGCCCGCGCTGGCCGATGATCGTCCTCGAGTCACCCAAAGGCTGGACGGGGCCGAAGGTGGTCGATGGCCGTCAGATTGAGGGCACGTTCCGGGCGCATCAGGTGCCGCTCTCCGGCCCGGCCACGCATCCCGAACACCTCACGTTGCTGGAGAACTGGCTGCGGAGCTACCGGCCGGAGGAGCTCTTCGATGAGCAAGGCCGCCTGAAACCGGAACTGGCCGACACTCGCGCCCACGGGTGAACGACGCATGGGCGCGAATCCTCACGCAAACGGGGGCATCCTGCTCCGCGACCTGCGGATGCCGGACTTTCGAGCCTACGCGGTCGATGTGCCGACGCCTGGCACGCCCGGCATCGGCGACACACATGTGCTCGGGCCGTTTCTGCGCGATGTAGAGACACTGAATAGTGGCCAACGGAATTTCCGCGTCTTTGGCCCTGACGAGACGCTCTCCAACGGCCTGGAAGCCCTCTTCGAAGCGACCAACCGCCAATGGGACGCCGCGACCGTGGCGAACGACGAATTTCTCGCGCCTGCGGGACGCGTGCTCGACTCCATGCTCAGCGAGCACCAGTGCGAGGGGTGGCTCGAGGGCTACCTGCTCACCGGCCGGCATGGACTCTTCGCCTGTTACGAGGCGTTCATCCACATCGTCGATTCGATGTTCAACCAGCACGCCAAGTGGCTGAAGGTCACGGCGCACCTCCCGTGGCGGCGGAAGATCGCGTCGCTCAACTACCTGCTGGCCTCGCACGTCTGGCGCCAGGATCACAACGGCTTCACCCATCAGGATCCCGGGTTCATCGACGTGGTCGTGAACAAGAAGGCCGAAATCGTGCGGGTGTACCTGCCGCCAGATGCCAACTGCCTGCTGTCGGTGATGGACCATTGCCTGCGCAGCCGGCACTACGTCAACGTCGTCATCGCGGGCAAACACCCGGCACCGCAGTGGCTGACGATGGACGCCGCGCTCGAGCATTGCACCAGGGGCATCGGCATCTGGCCGTGGGCCAGCAACGACCAGGGCGCCGCGCCCGACGTGGTCATGGCCTGCTGTGGCGACGTGCCCACGCTGGAGACGCTCGCCGCCGTCTCCATCATGCGCGAGCATCTGCCCGAGCTGAAGATCCGGGTGGTCAATGTCGTGGACCTCATGAAGCTGCAGCCGCAGAGCGAACACCCGCACGGGTTGAGCGACATGGAGTTCGACGAGCTGTTCACCAGGAACAAGCCGGTCATCTTCGCTTTCCATGCCTACCCGTGGTTGATCCACCGGCTGACCTACCGCCGGACCAACCACGACAACATCCACGTCCGCGGCTACAAGGAAGAGGGCACCATCACCACGCCGTTCGACATGACGGTGTTGAACGATCTGGACCGGTTCCACCTCGTGATGGACACCATCGACCGCCTGCCGCAGACGGGCGACAGGGGCATCTACCTGAAACAGCAGCTCGAGGACAAGCTGATCGAGCACAAGCAGTACATCGCCAAATACGGTCAGGACATGCCGGAGATTCGGAACTGGAAGTGGAAGGGATGAGCCTACACGTGACCGAGGCCGGGCGATGTCACCAGCGACCACTGGCACGGTCGTCTCGGTGCGCGGCAGCGTGGTGGATGTGCGGTTCGACAGGCATTTGCCGCCGATCTACTCGGTGCTGCGCGCGGGACCGGACGAACAGATCGTCATCGAAGTGCTCGCGCAGCGCGATGCGCGTCACGTGCGCGGGATCGCCTTGACGCCGACCCAAGGTCTCGCTCGCGGCATGGCGGTGGAGGACACGGGCGGGCCGCTGAAGGCGCCGGTGGGCAAGGGAATCCTCTCGCGCATGTTCGACGTGTTCGGCCACGTCATCGACCGCGAGCCGGCGCTGGCCGATGTCCAGTGGCGTTCGGTGCATCGGGCTCCCCCGCCGCTGGCACGGCGTTCCACCAAGTCCGAGATCTTCGAGACCGGCATCAAGGTGATCGACGTGCTCGTGCCGCTCGAGCGCGGCGGCAAGGCGGGGCTGTTCGGCGGAGCGGGCGTGGGCAAGACGGTGTTGCTCACCGAGATGATCCACAACATGATCGGGCACCAGGAGGGCGTCAGCATCTTCTGCGGCATCGGCGAGCGCTGCCGCGAAGGCGAGGAGCTGTACCGCGACATGAAGGACGCCGGCGTGCTGCCGAACATGGTGATGGTCTTCGGCCAGATGAACGAGCCGCCGGGCAGCCGGTTCCGCGTCGGCCACGCGGCCCTGACGATGGCCGAGTATTTCCGCGACGACGAGCACCGCGACGTGCTGCTGCTCGTCGACAACATCTTTCGCTTCATCCAGGCCGGCATGGAGGTGTCCGGGTTGATGGGCCAGATGCCGTCGCGGCTGGGCTATCAGCCGACGATGGGCACCGAGTTGTCGCGATTGGAGGAGCGCATCGCCAACACCGATACCGGCGCCATCACCTCGATCCAGGCGGTCTACGTGCCGGCGGACGACTTCACCGATCCGGCGGCGGTGCATACGTTCTCGCATCTCTCCGCGTCGATCGTGCTCTCGCGCAAGCGGGCCAGCGAAGGCCTGTATCCGGCCATCGACCCGCTGCAATCCAGTTCCAAGATGGCGACGCCGGGCATCGTCGGCGAGCGGCACTACGCCCTGGCGCAGGAGATCCGGCGGACGCTCGCGCAGTACGCGGAGCTCAAGGACATCATCGCGATGCTCGGGCTCGAGCAGCTGTCGCCCGAGGACCGCAAGGTGGTCGCCCGCGCGCGCCGGCTGGAGCGCTTCCTCACCCAGCCGTTCTTCACGACCGAGCAGTTCACCGGCCTCAAGGGAAAGCTCGTCAGCCTCGAGGACGCGCTGGACGGCTGCGAGCGAATCCTGCGCGACGAGTTCAAGGACTACCCGGAGAGCGCGCTCTACATGATCGGGACGATCGACGAAGCGAAGAGGCGAAGCCGACGCGCAGCGAAGGGACCGGCGCACGGCGCTCATGAATCTTAAGGTGCTCCTGCCCTTCGGGATCTTCGCCGAGAAGACCGGCGTGTCGCGCATCGTCGCCGAGACGCGCGAGGGCTCGTTCGGACTCCTGCCGCACCGACTCGATTGTGTGGCGGCGCTCGCGCCGGGAATTCTGATCTACGAGACCGAGGCGGAGGGCGAGGTCTACGTGGCCGTGGATGAAGGCGTGCTGGTCAAGACCGGCCCGGACGTGCTCGTGTCCGTCCGCCGGGCGCTCGGCGGAACGGACCTCGGCCAACTGCGCGAGGCGGTGGAGCGGGAGTTTCTGACCCTGGACGAGCGACGAGCAGAGCGTGCGCTCGGTCATGGCGAAATTGGAAACCGGCTTGCTGCGTCGCCTCGCGACGTTTCAACATGAGTGACGAACCGCAAGGAACAGCGTCGAAGAGCGAGCCGACCCTCGCCGACGCAGGTCGGCGCGAAGGCGGCGCGCAAGCTCAAGGCGCGGCGCCACGCCGCGCCGGGCGTCTGGTTCGGCCTGGGCATGATGGGGCTCATCGGCTGGTCGGTGGTCGTTCCGACGCTGCTCGGCGCGGCGCTCGGGCTCTGGCTGGACAGGCGGCATCCGGGCAGCCATTCCTGGACGCTGGCGCTGCTGGTGGCCGGGCTCGCGATCGGCTGTTTGAATGCGTGGCACTGGGTCGCCAAGGAAGACGAGGCCATGCGGGAGGAACAGCGAGGACAACGATGACTGAAACGTTGACGCTGGTGCTGGCGTGGGTGGCCGGGACGCGTGCTCGGTGCGATGTTCTTCGGCGGCCTGTGGTGGACGGTGCGCAAGGGCGTGTCGTCCCGACGGCCGGCGCTGTGGTTCTTCGGCAGCCTGCTGCTGCGGATGAGCCTCGCCCTGGCCGGGTTCTACCTCGTCGTCGGGCGGCCATTGGGAGCGGCTGCTGCTGTGCCTCCTCGGATTCGTCATGGCACGCCTCGTCGTGACGTGGCTGACGCGGCCGTCGGGAGAGCACCACACCCGCCCGGCTCGGGAGGCCAGCCATGCGCCTTAGTCCCGACGAGATGATCTTCTGGCAGCACGGGTTCTTCAAGCTCAACGCCACCATCGTGTTCACCTGGGGACTGATGCTCGTGCTGGCCGTCGGCTCACGAGCTCATCACGCGCAACTGTCCACGGACCTGACACGTTCCCGCTGGCAGAACCTGCTGGAGATCGTCGTCACCGCGCATCGAGAAGCAGATCGAAGACGTCGGCCTCCGCCAGCCGGAGAAGTACCTCGGCTTTCTGGGCACGCTCTTCCTGTTCGTCGCCACGGCCAGCCTCTGCACCGTCATTCCCGGCTACGAGCCGCCGACCGGCTCGCTCTCGACCACCGCGGCGCTCGCGCTGTGTGTGTTCGTGGCCGTGCCGCTGTTCGGCATCGAGGACCAGGGCGTCGGCGGCTACCTCAAGTCCTACGTCGAAGCCGACGTTCATCATGCTGCCGTTCAACATCATCAGCGAACTGTCGCGCACGCTGGCCCTGGCCGTCCGCCTGTTCGGCAACATGATGAGCGGGGCGATGATCATCGGCATTCTGCTCACCATCACGCCGTTCATCTTTCCGATCGTCATGACGGCGCTCGGTCTGCTCACCGGCATGGTGCAGGCCTACATCTTCAGCATCCTGGCCGCGGTCTACATCGCGGCCGCCACGCGCACGCGCAAGCGCCACGCCTGAACCGGCGCCCAGCACGTGAACCACAACGAACCACCAAGGACACTCCCATGGATAACATGACGCTCATCGCCGTTGCCTCGATCGTCATCGCCGGCCTCACGACCGGCGTGGGGTGCATGGGGCCGGCGCTGGGCGAAGGGCGGGCGGTCGCGACGGCGCTGACGGTCGCTGGCGCAGCAGCCCGACGCCTCCGCCACCATCACCCGGACCCTGTTCGTCGGCCTGGCGATGATCGAGTCCACGGCCATCTACTGCTTCGTGGTCTCGATGATTCTCATCTTCGCCAATCCGTTCTGGAATCACGTCATCGCCCAAGCCGCGGGAAAGTAAGCCGTGCTCATCGACTGGTTCACCGTCGGCGCGCAGGCGCTCAACTTCGTCATCCTGGTGTGGTTGATGAAGCGCTTTCTCTACAAGCCCATCCTCGCACGCCATCGACGCGCGGGAGAAGCGGATCGCCGCGGAACTCGCGGATGCCGACGCGAAGAAGGCCGAAGCCCAGAAGGAGCGCGACGAGTTCCAGCACAAGAACGAGGAGTTCGACCAGCAGCGCGCCGCACTCCTGAGCAAGGCGACGGACGAGGCGAACGCCGAGCGCCAGCGGCTCCTCGACGAAGCGCGGAAGGCGGCCGACGCCTTGAGCGCCAAGCGACAGGAAGCGCTGAGAAGCGACGCCCAGCACCTCAACCAAGCCATCAGTCGCCGGACCCAGCAGGAAGTGTTCGCCATCGCGCGAAAGGCGCTGACGGATCTCGCCACGACGAGCCTGGAAGAGCGGATGGGCGAGGTGTTCACCCGCCGCCTGCGAGAGATGGACGGCCAGGCAGAAGGCAGGCCTCGCGAACGCCCTGCAGGACCGCGTCCGCGCCCGCGCTCGTGCGCAGTGCGTTCGACCTGCCGGCGGAGCAGCGCGCGGCGATCCAGAACGCGCTCAACGAGACGTTCTCGGCTGACATCCACGTCCGCTTCGAGACCGCACCGGACCTGGTCAGCGGGATCGAGCTCACCACGAACGGACAGAAGGTGGCGTGGAGCATCGCGGACTACCTCGCGTCGCTCGAAAAGGGCGTCGGCGAGCTTCTGGACGAGCCGGTCACATTGAGCCAGTCGACCGGAGATCACGACCGAACCGCAGGCCGTCGCGAAGAGCCAATGAACACCGAGCCTGAAAGCTTGCAGAGTGTCTTCGACCAGCGCGTTCGTCGAGCATCAGCCGAGCGCGTGAGCGTTTTGCGCCGCAGCTCGTGCCGCGTGAGGTGGGCACGATCACCAGCGTCTCCACCGGCATCGCCACGGTCTCCGGCCTTCCCGGCGTGGGCTTCGAGGAGCTGGTGACGTTTCCCGGCGGCGTGTTCGGCATCGCGTTCAACGTGGACGAGGACGAGATCGGCGTCGTGCTGCTCGGCGACTACTGGCATCTGCACGCGGGCGACGAAGTCGAGCGCACCGGCCGGGTCATGGACGTGGCCGTCGGCGACGGATTGCTGGGACGCGTCATCGACCCGCTCGGTCGGCCGCTCGATGGCCGGGGGCCGGTGGCCGCCGGCGAGCGTCTGCCCATCGAACGCCCCGCCGCGCCCATCATGGACCGCGCGCCGGTCACCGTGCCGCTCCAGACCGGCCTGAAGGTCATCGACGCGCTCATTCCCATCGGGCGCGGCCAGCGCGAGCTGATTCTGGGTGACCGGCAGACGGGCAAGACGCGCCATTGCGATCGACACCATCCTCAACCAGCGCGGCCAGAACGTGCTGTGCGTCTATTGCGCCATCGGCCAGCGCGCGTCCGCCGTGGCGAAGGTCGTGGCGAGCTTGCGGGAGAAGGGCGCGATGGACTACACGGTCGTGGTCGTGACCGAGGGCAACGACCCGCCAGGTCTCGCCTACATCGCGCCTTATGCCGCGACCAGCATCGCGGAGCATTTCATGGAAGCGGGTCGCGACGTGCTGATCGTCTACGACGACCTCACGCATCACGCCCGCGCCTATCGCGAGCTCTCCCTCCTGCTCCGCCGACCACCGGGACGCGAAGCCTTCCCCGGCGACATCTTCTACATCCATTCGCGCCTGCTCGAACGCGCAACGCACCTGCGGAAGGAACGCGGCGGCGGATCGCTCACCGCCCTGCCCATCATCGAGACCGAAGCGCAGGACATCTCCGCCTACATTCCGACCAACCTGATCTCCATCACCGACGGGCAGATCTACCTCTCGCCGTCGCTGTTCGAATTGGGCGTGCTGCCCGCGGTCGATGTCGGCAAGTCCGTGTCGCGCGTCGGCGGCAAGGCGCAGCGGGCGGCCTACCGCGCGGTGGCGGGCGACCTCAAGCTCGCCTACGCCCAGTTCGAGGAACTCGAGACCTTTGCCCGGTTCGGCGCCCGCCTGGACGAAGACACCCGCAAGATCATCGAGCACGGACGACGCATCCGCGCCTGCCTCAAGCAGTCGGAATTCGCTCCGGTGTCTGTGCCCGCGCAGATCGCCGTCCTGCTGGCGTTGACCGCGGAACTCTTCGATCCGAGTGCCGCTCGACCGGATGACGGACGCCGAGCGCGCGGTGCAGGAGGCGGCGGCGAACATCCCGGCGGACGTCTGCGCGCGATTCGAGACCGCCGCGGAACTGAACGACGAGGATCGGAAAACGATTGTCGACATCGCCCGGCAAGCGCTCGCTCGCTTCCAGCCGAAGCCGGATGCCACACCCGCAGCCACAGTCGGACCCAGTACAACCTGGGACACGCGAAGGCTCACACGGAGGTCACTTCCAGGTCCACAGCGGCACTCAAGGAGAAGTCATGAGCGACACCACGGCGAGCCTGCGCCGGAAGATCAACAGCGCCGGCGATCTCCAGTCCGTCGTCCGCACGATGAAGGCGCTGGCCGCCTCGAGTATCGGACAGTACGAGACATCGGTGCGCGCGTTGGCCGACTACTACCGGACCGTGGAGCTGGGGTTGAGCGCGTGCCTCGGGGAACGCGAGCCGGCCGCCCTGATGGTGGAACGGAAAGGACACACCGACGCTCGTGCGGTTGGCGCGGTCGTGTTCGGTTCCGACCAGGGACTGGTGGGCCAGTTCAATGACGTCGTGGCCGATTATGCGATCAGGACACTCGCCGCACTGCGCGGCAAAGCCCACGTCTGGGCGGTCGGTGAGCGCGTGCATGCGCGCCTGGCGGACGCGAGCCTGCCGCTGGTCGGCCTCTTCACCGTGCCGAACTCGGTCAAGGCCATCACTCCGCTCGTCGGGCAGATTCTCGTGGAGAGCGAAAGGCGCCTCAGCCTCGAGGACGTCGCCGAACTCCATCTCTTCTACAACCGCCCGACGTCCGGGGCGGTGTATGCGCCCGTCAGTCAGCGACTGCTGCCGCTGGACGAACACTGGCGACGCGAGCTGGCCGAACGTCCCTGGCCGACCAGAAGCGTGCCGGAGGTCATGGGCGGCGGCACCGCGACCCTGCGGGCACTCATCCGCGAATATCTCTTCATCTCGCTCTTCCGGGCCTGCGCCGAATCCCTCGCGAGCGAGAACGCGAGCCGCCTCGCGGCGATGCAGCGCGCCGACAAGAACATCGACGAGCTGCTCGAGACCCTCAACGGGACATTTCAGCGTTTGCGCCAGAGTGGCATCGACGAGGAACTGTTCGACGTGGTCGCCGGCTTCGAGGCGCTGATCGGACCGCAGCGGGCCCGACGCTTGCGCATCGGCGAAGGCCAGTCACGGTGATCCTGGCATGATCAACGTCAGTCCCCTTGCGGGCAAGCCGGCTCCAGCCTCGACGCTGGTCAACGTCCCGAGACTCGTGACGGCGTACTACGCGGAGCATCCCGACCCCTCTGTCGCGGCGGAGCGCGTCGCGTTCGGGACGTCGGGGCACCGCGGCTCGGCGTTCGACCGCAGCTTCAACGAGGCGCACATCCTGGCCATCACGCAGGCAATATGTTCCTATCGCCAGGCGCACCGGATTGACGGGCCGCTCTTCATGGGGATGGACACCCACGCGCTGTCCGAGCCTGCCTTTGCGAGCGCGCTCGAGGTGCTGGCCGCCAATGGCGTCGAGGTGATGATCGACCGAGCTCGCGGCTACACGCCGACACCCGTCATTTCGCACGCCATCCTTCGCTATAACCGCGGCCGTCTCTCCGGGTTGGCTGACGGGATCGTCGTCACGCCTTCGCACAACCCGCCCGAAGATGGCGGTTTCAAATACAATCCGCCCACGGGCGGCCCTGCCGACACCGACGTGACCGGCTGGATCGAGCAGACCGCGAACGCGCTCCTGGCCGAAGACCTGCGCACCGTCCGTCGCATGCCCTCTGAGCGCGCGCGCCGCGTGCCGAGTACGCATCTCCACGACTACATCGCACCGTATGTCGACGACCTCGCGAGCGTCATCGACGTGGACGTCATCCGCAGCGCCGGCGTGAGAATTGGCGTGGACCCGCTCGGCGGCGCCGGCGTGCACTACTGGGATCCGATCATCGCGCGGTACGGAATCGCGGTGACCGTGGTGAACGATGCGGTCGATCCGACGTTCCGCTTCATGACCGTGGATTGGGATGGCAAGATTCGGACGGACTGCTCATCACCGTACGCCATGGTACCACTCGTGGCCATGCGGGATCGCTTCGACGTGGCGTTCGCCAATGACGCCGACCATGATCGCCACGGAATCGTCACGCCGACGGCCGGGTTGATGGATCCCAATCACTACCTGGCCGTCGCGATTTCCTACGTGTTCACGCATCGCCCCCGGTGGTCGACCGAGGCCGCGGTCGGCAAGACCGTGGTCAGCAGCGGCATCATCGACCGTGTGACACAGGGATTGGGGCGCCGTCTGCGTGAAGTCCCGGTCGGGTTCAAATGGTTCGTTGACGGCCTGTTGCACGGCACGCTCGGCTTCGGCGGCGAGGAAAGCGCCGGGGCATCGTGCCTGCGCATCGACGGCACGACGTGGACCACAGACAAGGACGGCATTGTGCTCGGCCTGCTCGCGGCGGAGATCGCCGCCAGGCTTGGCGTCGACCCTGGAGCACGCTACGGCGAGCTGACCCGCGAGCTCGGCGCGCCGGTGTACGAACGGATCGATGCGCCCGCGACACCGGCGCAGAAACGGCTCTTGTTGCAGCTCTCCCCTGATCAGATCGACGCAAAGGAGCTGGCGGGCGAAGCGATTCGCGCGGTCCTCACCACGGCGCCCGGCAACGGGGAATCCATCGGTGGACTGAAAATCATTGCCGACGACGGTTGGTTTGCCGTGCGCCCGTCGGGCACGGAGGACGTGTACAAGCTGTACGCGGAGAGTTTCCGCGACCGTCCGCATCTCGAACGGATTCAAGCGGAGGCGCAGGCCCTCGTGACAGGATTCTTTGCGCAGGCTTCCGTATGAGCCGCGGCTACAACCGGCTGCTGTCTGCACAGGAGCGACCGTGAGCCGCGGCCGGCAGAAACGCTCGGTTCCGACGCGCTTCCGGCCACTGCGCGAGGCGAATGGGGAATGGGTCCGGTTCTCGATTCCGTTCCCGGGCACGGCGTTGTGGATTCGCGCCTGGCAGGCACAGATCGGCCGCGTGCGGCTGTACCTGCTGGACACCAACGACCCGGTGGAATGGCCGGTTTCGGGATGAGGTGCAGTGCGTGCCGTTTCGGCTGCGCTCCGTGCCTCCTCGCTGGCGAAACGCGCCGTCTCCGCTGTGTGGCGAGAAACAACCAGGCAGAACCAGGAACGAGTCGACGAAAAGCAGCGAGCTAGCGCGGCATCATCATCCCGCGGCGCCCCATCATCTGCTCATGCATCTGGCCCATGTGCTGGTGCAGCGCCTTCTGTTGCCGGACCAGTTCGTTGACGACGGCTGCGATTGCGTTGACCTTCGCATCGCCAGCCGCAGCATTCATGTCCGTGACGAGGGCGTCGAGTGTGGCGTCACCAGCCTTCATCTCCGCCATCATCTGCTCGTGCATCTTCATCATGTCCGCCATGCCGGGCTGCGGCTGTGGCGTCGTTGCCTGCGGCGCGGGATTCTGAGGCGTCCTCTCTTCGGCTCCGACGCCCCGCTGCGCGATTCCCGCACCAAGCGTGAGGAGCCCAGCTATCGCGGTGACGAGCACAGCACGTGTGATCATGGCATACCTCCAACGATGAACGTCCGGTGACGCCGCGAACCTGCGGCAGCAAGTCGGCAAGTCGGCGTACGGCCCGAAGCAACGCGCCTCGGGCCGCAGATCACGTCGCTCACAGCACGATCAGTCCGTGCGCTCTTTCGCCGAATATCGGTTGAGCAGTGCCAGCAGTTTCGCGGCAGCCTTGGGCGCGCGGACGCCCTTGGTCACGATGTCGCGGTTCTCCAGCTTCTTGCCATAGAGCGTCGCGTTGTCATCCAGATCCTGGCGCAACGTCGCCCCTTCCAGCGCGAGGCCGGCGAACAGGCCTTGCGATCGCGACCACGACAGAATGTCCGCGCGCATCTGCACATCGGTTTGGGCCGTCACGGTGCGTCCCACGGGCCCTGCCGCCACGGAGCCTTCTGCGCCGAGCGTGAATTTGCTGGACAGCAGCTTATCCGCTCCCCGTTCGCTCATGACCAACATGATCAGATCCGTCGACGAACCGCCGATCTGGAAGCCGACGCTTCCGCCTTCGATGCGGACGGTGCCGGGCGCAGACCAACCGGTTCCGCCAGTGTTCCGGCAGGACACGTACCCTTTCCCGTATTTCCCGCCCACGGCGAACGCGGCGGTCTTGAGGTCGGGGACAATCACGATGCAATGCGCCTTCTCCAGGAGTTCCTGGGGAATCCCCTTGTCCGGCGTCGCCATGATCTCGGAAAACACCACCGCCGCATCGTTCAGCCGCTTTGCCGGCTCGTCGTCGGCCGCCAGCAGCGGCGTGATCCCCAGTGCCGCCGCCATCGTCGTTGCAATCATCAGTCTCACTCTGCACCGTCCTTCTGCCACACGTCATGAATCTGTCGATACGCGCCGATGACGGCGCGCGTCAGCGTTTCGCCATTCGGCCGAGCACATCGCCGATGGTCTTCGCCGCGTCGCCGGCCAATGCGTTGGCATCCTGATTGAGCTGGCCGGCGAGGCGCTGCGCCTCGTCGATCCGAGTCAACGCGGCCTCCAGCGCTTTGGCATCCTCCGTGCGGCTCAGGCTCATCAGTCGCGCATTGGCGGCACGCAACGAAGCCCGGGCCGCCTCGAAGTGGCGGCTCGCTTCTCCGAAGTTGACGCTGTAGATGTCCAGCCGCGCATCGAGCACGGCGGCGCGCCCTTCGAGTAGCTCGACGCGCAGCTCGGCGATCTGGAGGGCCCGATCACTGTTCGACCGACCCGAAGCACCCCAGACCCACCCCACACCGACAGCAACGAGCAGCGCCAAACCAGTCCCCAGAATGAGCTTGGTCGTCGCCATGGGCGAGTTCATCTAGTGGCACGATAACGCGCGAGGCGAACCGGAGCATGTTCCGTTTGAGACACCTATCGGCCTCCCGGCAACCAGCTCCGGACCGCTCGACAACGGTCGATCGCGAGCCAATCAGCCTGCTGCGGCACTCGGGTCAGTCACCGGCAGACGCGTGTCCTCGTGCCCACGGAATGGGCTGGGGCCGGCAGGTGAGGTCACACCACGCGCCGGCCGCTCATGAACTGAACGAGCAGCAGCACGAGCGCAACGACCAGCAGGACAGCCCGAGTGAAGCCATGCATGAATCGTCCCAGTGCGGCCCGACCCGACGCTCGCGTGTCGGCTGCGGCTCTGCCAAGCGTCGCGGGATTCGAGTCGCGACGCTGCCTGATTGGACGACGTGGGCGCTGTCAGCTAGCCGCGGCCGCGATGCCGATGCGTCTTGACCATCGTTTTTGCCGTCCGCATTTTGGCGGCCTGGCTGGCGGCCTCGTTCGCGCCGGGATCGGCGGGCATCGGCTTGCGGTGTTTCTTGCCGGGGGCGTGGACCACGCCGCCACCTCGGCTCTTGGTGGTCTTGACGCCGCCGCGGCGGCCTGGACGCTCGTCGAGTCCTCCGTCGCACCCGCGAGTCGCTCGAGCAGTTCGGCCGCGCCGTCACGCACAGTAGCGATCTGTTTGGTCACCGCCGTGCGGTCCATCCAGCCTTCCGCCCTGGCTTGAAAGGTCCCGGCGATCCGACCGAGTTGCTCGGCAAACGCCAACACCCGCTGCTCCAGCGCGTCACCCGTCGCCGAGCCTGACGGATCGCTCGTCCTCGTGACGCCGCTCGGTCGTGTGGTTTCGTTGTAACGCTTTGCCATGCGCGCTCCATCCCGCGTGCAGTCGCCACACCGGTGTACCGCGGCGAGACGATCCCGTCCGTCGGTATGGTCGGACTGCTCCCGTCGATACTCTCACGCGGCTCTGGTCGTAAAACGACGATGAATGAACAGCAGCAGCACGGCCCCCAGTGTCGCCATGACAAAGCCGGCCGGCTCGCCATCGAACGCCAGCCGTACCTGGCGTTCACAATTCTGATTCACCCGGATACACGCTAGGGGAGATGCAGGACCTGCCCAGCCTTGATCTTGTCGGGATCCGTCAACTGATCCTTGTTCAGCTCGAAGATCTTCATGTAGGCGCCAGCGCTGCCCAGGTGCTCTTTGGCAATGCCGCCGAGGGTGTCGCCAGCCTTCACCGTATAGGTCTTGCCCGCCGACGGCGCAGCGGCCGCGGTCGGCGCGCCGGCGCTCGCTGCGGGTCCGCCCGTCACCTGGATGTCAGCGAAGGCATCGAGCGCGAACGTCACCATCGTCGACCCACGTAGCGGCCCCGGAATGCCGCTTCCATCGGTCACTGCCGATGGATCGGCGAGGCTCGTGGGATTGTCGATGTACCGGCCGTGGTTCCCGGATGACAACGCACCCGTCTATCCACTCTATTGGTGTGCAGGCGCTGGGAGTGTTTCTTTGTGCACACACCGCGCGGGCTCCCACCGCGGTGCGCGGGCGCGAGATCCCGTGACGAGCGGCACGCGCCTACGGGTTGGCGTCGCGAATGCGCGCCGTGCACTGGTCGACGTACTCCAGCACGCCCTTGAGGACGCTCTGCGCGTGGTCGGCGGGGGAGCCGCCGGCCAGGCCGCCCTTGTGCAGGAGGGACACTTCCACGAGCACCGGAGTCTCGTGGTACGAGAGCGCGGCCGTCGTGTGGGTCGAGAGGAAGACGTCGTACCGCGAGACGCACAGGCCATCCGACAGCTTGCCGCTCATGATGCTGACGTAGACGTACGTGTCCTCATCCGAGTTGCGGCGGACCTGGAGGCCCGCGGCGGTCAGGTGTCTGGATACGTCCGCCTCGAGCACGTCCTGCTTCAGGCCGCAGGCGGCCGCCTGCGAATCCAGGCCCTCGATGACCAGGCCGACCCGCTCGAGGCCCCTGAACTCCGCGCCAGGCCGCTGATCGAACGCCGCGGGCGCTGCCCCTGCGGGGTTCGGCGTTGGAGGAGCCGTCGAGCCGCCAGGGGCCTCCCGGGTATCGGTTGCGCTGCCGGGTTCGTAGACGCGCCGGACCTTGTCGCCCTGACCGCGCTCGATGAACTGGCTCTCCACGACCAGCTGCTGCGGGCTCTCCACCCGCGAATAGCTCCAGCGGATCTGCCGCCCCTCCTCCACCTCGTAGAGAATCACGAGTTGTCCGGCTTCCCACCTCGCGATCACGACAACCGGCACATCGCCGAGCGGGATCACCTCTTCCTTGCCGTTCGGGTGAAACGTGCGCGACCGTCCTCCAGCGTCCGTGATAGCGACCTCGGTTGCTGTCTGGACGATGGTCAGCCGCGCGGAGGGGTCCCGGATCTCGGCCGTCAACCGCTGAACCCGCTTCGCGTCGGCCTCGCTCTCGGGCCGGATCATCTGCGGACGGCCGCCGGTGCGTCCCCCTCGCCGCGCGCGTCCACCCGCTGCGGTCGAGTCCGGGCCGGCGCCGCCGGACAACGGGAAGTCGGCGTCGAAGCCCACCTCGCGAGGGAGTTGGCTGAGCGCAGGGTTCAGGGTCCACGTGCCCGCCAGGTCGCTCGTCCCCTGGGCCCCTGCGGCAGCGGGAGGATGAAGGCCGACGAGCGACGCGACCACAAGGACTCTCGCCAGGTTCGACCGCGTCATACCCACTCAGTGGAGTCCGCGCCAGCTACGCGCGCCCGGCGAACTCGCGCGTGTCGGCGTGGACCTTCACCTTCTCGCCCTCTTTGATGAAGAGGGGCACGCGAATCTGGAGGCCCGTCTCGAGCGTGGCGGCCTTGGTGACGCCGCCGCTCGCGGTGTCGCCACGCACGCCGGGCTCGCACGCGGTGACGGTCAGCTCGACGTGCGGCGGGAAGATCACGCCAATCGGCTTGTTGTTGTAGCGTTGGATCTGGACCGGCAGGTTGTCCACGAGCAACTGCCGGTCGTCGCCGAGCGTGTCGGCGGCGAGCAGCAGCGTCTCGAACGAGTGCTGGTCCATGAAGTGGTAGTGGTTGCCGTCCGAGTACAGGTATGACGCCGGCACCATGTCGAGGTCCGGCTCGCGGAACCTCTCGCCGGCCTTGAACGTCCGGTCGAAGACGGCCCGGGTGAGGAGATTCCGCATCTTCAGGCGTACCAGCGTCTGCCCGCCGCGGGCCGTCGGCTTCGACAGCTCGACGTCGAGGCAGTGATACGGCGCGTCTTCGAACTCGAAGAACATCTTCCGCTTGATGTCGATTGCCTCGATCAGACCGGCCATACCCGCCGATCATACCGCGTCCCGGCCTCGACCATCCCGTCGCGGCCTGTGCACGTCACCGCCGTCGCCGTCACCGTGCGACGGGTTCTGCGGTGAGTGGTGCGTTCCGATCACGACGAGCGTGAGGCACGCGTGTCCAGCCTACGCCGGCGTCTCCGAATCAGTTCATCTCTGCTCGGGATGGTTGCAGGGGTCGTGTTGTTGATTGCCTGCTCCAACGTGGCGAATCTCCTGCTCGCACGCTCCGCCGCCCGGCAACACGAGATGGCCGTCCGCGTGGCGTTGGGGGCGAGTCGCGCCCGACTCGTACGTCAGCTCCTCACCGAGAGCGTCTGCCTCGGGCTGCTCAGCGGCGGCGTCGGGCTGCTGATCGGCTACTTCGCCATGCAGGTGCTGGCCAGGTCCCTGCCGGCCACCGGCATCTTCACGACATCCAGCCTTGATGGAGCGGTCCTGCTCTTCACGCTTCTGATGTCGGTGGCCACGGGATTCATCTTCGGTATGGTTCCGGCGCTCAGCGTATCGCGCGCTGGTGTTTCCGGAGTCCTCCAGGAAGCTCGTACGGCGGGCCGGAGCGCGCGGAGGGTCACCGCCGCCAACGCGCTGCTCGTCGGACAGGTGGCCTTGTCGTTTCTCTTACTGGTCACGGCGTCGTTGTTCCTGAGAAGCATCCAGCGGGCGTACGAGATCGACCCCGGGTTCGAGGCCGATCATCTTGTCGTTTTCATCACGAACCCCGGACAGGCTGGATACGGAGAGACGCAGACGAAAGCCTTCTACCGGGATGTGGCCGAGCGCGTCGCGCGTTTGCCAGGAGCCGAGTCGGTCGCCTGGGCGTCGAACATGCCTCTGTTCGCCCGTCCCGTCGATGGACTGCGGGTCGACGGCAGGCCGCGCCAGTCCCCCGCCGACAGTTCGACCACGATCGTAAACACGGTGAGCGGCGGCTATTTCCAGACCAGCGGCGTGGCAATCGAGAAGGGACGCGAGTTTACGGACGTTGACCGACACACGTCGCCGCCCGTCGCGATCGTGAACGAGAAGCTGGCACGAGACTACTGGCCGGGGGAGGAAGCGATGGGTGAACGCATCCAGATACCGGGCGAGCGGCAGATGCGAGAGATTGTCGGTGTCGCCAGAACCGCCAACTACTCGTCGTTCGCAGAACCGCCGCAGCGGTGCGTATATGTGCCGTTGGAGCAGAACCCTCTTCCGGCGATGACGCTGTATGTCCGCAGTACTGCAGATCCGGCGCAGATGGTGAGCGCCGTGCGCCGCGAGATCCAGGCCGCCGGCCCTCTGGTGTTGGTGAGCGGCGTCAGGACAGGCCAGCAGGTCATCGATGGGAGCCTCTTCCAGGCGAGAGCCGGCGTGGCGCTTCTGAGCGTGTTTGGCCTTCTGGCGCTCGGCCTGGCGAGCATCGGCCTGTACGGAATCCTCGCGTATGCCGTCAATCAGCGACAACGAGAGATTGGGTTGCGAATGGCGCTCGGGGCGAGTCAGCCGCGCGTCCTGCGAATGGTCGTGCAGCAGGGCATGTCGCTCGTCGTCATTGGCATGACGATCGGCTTCGGAGCAGCGCTGCTGGTCGGCCGTCTTCTCAGCCGCATGCTGTTCGGCGTTGGTGCAGGTGACCCTGTCAGCCTCATCGGCGCCGCCTTGGTACTCGGCGCCGTCGCGCTGGTGGCATGTTACCTGCCCGCACGCTGGGCCACGCGCGTAGACCCGCTCGTGGCGCTACGGCAGGCGTGATGCGACGGTGACACGGCATCGTGGCCTGGAGTGCCAACTCGCGCCCCATCTCATTGGATTCTCAGCAGCCGCTCACGGTTTGGTGAGGACGCCGCGGCCGGGCTTCGGCCACACTGCGGGCATGAAAACCGCTGTGACGAACCCCGTGAAGACACTCACCCTTTGCGCCCTTGGCCTGGCCATCGCGGCCATGGGACTCTATGTGGCCGACGCCGACGCCGCGCCAGGCGCCGCGGTCCTCGGCATGCTGCTGATGGCGGTCGGTGTCGTGCTCTGTGTCAGGGCCGCCCGCAACCGGCTCCCGATGTGGGCTGCCCGCACGGCGCTTGCCGCCGGCGTCGTCGTCGCCGCGTTCGCGGCATTTCTGACCCACCGCGTCGTTGTGACCGCCCCTCTTTTCCCGCAGTCGCAGGCGGTGCCATCAGTCGTCGACTCGCCGCCGTCGCCGCAATATGCGGCGGCCGTCGAGCGCGCGCGGGAGCTCGTGCGCTCAGCCGTATTGGACCAGAACCTGCCCGGGGTGTCCGTGGCGGTCGGTGCCGGCGGCACCGTCGTCTGGGCCGAAGGGTTCGGATGGAGGGACGTCGTGACGCGGGCGCCCGTCACGCCGCGCACGCGATTCAACATCGGCACGGCGGCATCCGCGGTCAGCGCCGCCGTCGCGCCGCTCGGGCTGACCAATACCGGGGCTGATGCGGCGAAAGAATGGAGTCCCGAAGCGATCGGCGAGGAGGGAGAAGACTTCCCGCCCCTGACGCTCCTCCGCCACGTCATCTGGCAGCCGCTCGGTCTCATGCCCGCGGAGTACCCGCTGCCAGGCGATCGCGCGACGTTCTACGTCCCGAGATCCGACGACAATCCCGTCCGTGGAAGACGCCTGATGTACATGCGCGATCTGGCCTGCTGCGCGAACGGGATGGCGTACTCTTCCACGCCGTCCGATCTCGTGCGCTTCGCACTGGCGAGGAACCCCCGCAGCGTCAACGGTGAGCTCGCCGGCGGCATGGTGATGTCGCTGACGACGGCGCGCGACGGGGGCATCGTCATCGCCGTCACGTCAAACATCGCGCACGCGAACACGTCCGCGCTGGCGCTGCGAGTCGGGGAGGCGTTCGCGGAGCAGACGCGATGATCGCGCAGGCAGAAGCGCGATCGGGGGATGGAGGCCTCGGCGTTGCCGAGGAAGAGGACGGGCGGACCTCACGCGCCGGACCTGCACGTTCGGTATGCAGTGGCGGCGCCGCGGGAACCGCGCTATCCTCACCAGTCACCTGCGGTGGTGAGGCGGAGCATTCCGACGCCGCGCCCGCCGCGCACTACATCCATCGGCAAGGAGTTGGACGTGAGCATTCCCCCACAGTCACGCCGGGAGTTCCTGACATCGCTCACCGCGGCAGGCGCGGTGTCGCTCGTGGCGCCGCGCAGCCTCGACGCGAGGACCGTCCAACGCAGCATTGGCGCCAACGATCGCATCCGCATCGGCATCATCGGCTGCGGCAACCGCGGCATCGGCACCGAGATGGCCGCCGTGAGGGATCACGCCAAGGACGAGAACCTGGAGGTCGTCGCCGTCTACGACCCGTATCGGCTCGCGAAGGAGAACGCCGCGGCCAAGGCGAAGGAGTGGTTCGGCACCACCGCGACCGAGTGCCGGAGCGTGGACGAACTGCTCGCACTCAAAGAGGTGGACGGCGTGTTCATCTCGTCGCCGGACCACTGGCACGCCGCGCACCTCGAGGCGGCCACCACGGCGGGCAAGCACGTCTATGTCGAAAAGCCGATGGCCATCGATGTCGCCGACCTCAACCGCGCGTACGCCGCGGCGAAAGCCTCGGGCGTCGTCATCCAGGTCGGCACGCAGCTGCGCAGCACGCCGGTTGCCATGGGATGCCGCGAAGTGGTGAGGGCGGGCACGCTCGGCAGGCTCTCCCGCATCGAGCAGGTGCGCAACGGCGAGCGGCCGTACTGGTACGAGTATCTCAATCCCGACGTCCGGGCGGACGACGTCGATTGGAAGACCTTCACGAAGGGCCGCACCAGCAAGCCATTCGACCCGATTCTGTACTCGGGATGGTACGGCTACTGGGAGTTCTCGCAGGGCCCGGTGCCCCAGTGGGCCGTGCACTTCCTCGACACGGCGCACTTCATCGCCGACCTCGGCATTCCCCAGACCTGTGTCTGCCTCGGCGGCGTCTACACGTGGAAAGACGAGCACGGCTTCACCGCGCCGGACCAGGTGCAGGCCCTCTGGAACTACCCCGAGGGGTTGATGATCAGCTACACGACGAACTTCGGCAACAGCATCGGCGACGTGATCCGCTACTGCGGCGACAAGGCCACGCTCACCCTCGACTGGTCCGACGCCACCTACAGCCCCGAGGGCGGCATCCATCGCGACGGCTCGATTCGCGGCGTGAACAAGGTCGAGCCGATCGAGCAGACGGACCACTGGGTGAACTGGTTCCGCTGCATGCGCGACGGCAAGACGCCGAACGCCTCGCTCGACGCCGGGTACCAGCACGCCATCGCGAGCATCATGGCCACGAGGTCGTACGAAACGGGGCGCCGCGCGAGGTTCGACACGGCGACGCGCACCATCTCCCTGGACTGACGCTGGGCTGGATCGGTTGCAGACTCGCGTGTCCGTCCCAGATACCAACGGCGGCACACGCATGGGTTGTGCCGTGCGGCCACGCCACCTGGTCGCCGGATGATGCTCCTAGGCCTTGCATTCCGACAATCCGGCTGTTATACTGAACCACATGGTTCAGTATTCGTGGACCCGCTTCGATGCCTCGTTTGCCGCGCTCTCGGACGCCACCCGACGCGGTGTTCTGGAGCAGCTCGGGCGTGCAGACGCTTCGATCACGGACCTTGCCGACAAGTTCCACATGACCCTCACGGGCATGAAGAAGCACGTCGGCGTCCTGGAGCAGGCGGGGCTCGTCACCACGGCGAAGGTCGGGCGCGTGCGGACCTGCAGGCTCGGCCTGCGCAGGCTGGATGAAGAGGCGGCATGGATCGAGAGGTACCGCCAGCTCTGTGATGCACGGTTCGACGAGCTGGACAAGGTTGTCGAGGAACTGAAACGGAAGGAGAAGGTTGATGGACGCAAGAAGAGAGAGTGAGCCCACGCCCATGAAGAACCGCACGACGGTGGAGCGGAAGTCCGAGCGTGAGCTAGTCGTTACCCGAACCTTCAACGGCCCGGCCCGCATCGTGTTCGAGGCGTGGACCAAGCCCGAGCTGTTCAGGCGGTGGTGGCTGCCGAAGTCGGTGGGCATGTCCCTGCGTTCCTGTGAGATGGATGTTCGTGTCGGGGGCAAGTACCGTCTCGAGTTCGAACCCGATGGTACGGCGTTCTTCGGCACGTACCTCGAAGTGACACCGCACTCGCGCCTCGTGTGGACCAACGAGGAAGGTGGTGAGGGTGGGCCTGTCACCACGGTGACATTCGAGGAAAAGAGTGGCAAGACGCTGCTGGTCATGCACGAGCTCTATTCCTCGAAGGAAGCTCTCGACGCTGCCGGCACCGGGGCGGCGGATGCGATGGTCGAGACGTTCGCGCAACTGGACGAGCTTCTCCTCACCCTGGGCGCGCGCGTGGGACGGTCATGAAGTCGTCGATCTCGGGGTTTTGCGCTCACAAGGAGGCAGACGATGTACCGGCAAGATGGCCGACAACTCGACGGTAATCATGGAGGCTGTCTGGACGCTCCTGCAGCCGTCCTCTGATGTTCGCTGATGTGGCTCGGCCACGGTCCGGCGCTGCATCCCGCACGGTCTCGGGCTACTCATCGTCGACGGACCCCGAACGTCGACGTGGTGCCTGAAGGATGTGCAGCTTGGGCTGGCCGCCAGCCTTCGTATCGGCGACAAAGGACGGCCAGGAAACGATCTGACGGAAGACCACCGACTGCGACAGAAGCTGGTCTCTCTCCTTCCTGGTCGGCTCGTCCTTGGGAGGCGGCCGAGGGGAACACAGGGGGAACAGGGCCTCGCGCGAGGGGTTCCCCCCTCCCGCGTCGTCGCGGTGGCTTCTCGCTCCCACGCTCGGGCGGCCCGTCGCTGAACGGGGAGGCCGACTTCTAGTGCTAAGGCGCGGTCTTGAACATGGTTGGCGGATTGCTGAAGGCGCGGCGCTCTGTGCCGCGCGCAGTAACCAGCCCGGAACCGTCGCGGGAACCTGCCGCCTCGAGTTCGCCTTCGAGAACTACAACGACGAAGTCATCGACAACTTCTTCAACGAAGCCTTCCCCGCTTGCAGTTTCGCCCAGTAGCCGCGCGCAGGAACCGGGATATTCGCGGCCGCGCAGATCTTCGCCAGGCCGCGATCAGAGAGGCCGAACTTCTTTGCGAGACTCTGCATCGGCTCGGACCATGCCAGTTCGTAAAGGGCGGCGCGCGTGAATGTGTAAGACATGCATGCAGAATAGGCGCGAGCTGTGCACCATGCCCAGCTCCAGGTCGGCTACCGAGCCTTGCCCGTCTTTATTGACTTGAATCCGGCTACGGCGAGCATGGCTTCGTCGGCACGTCTTTCAAGTTCAAGGGGATCATCGTCTCGCCAGTGGTCAGGATGCGGTCGGCTATCAGCCGGAAATCACGTTCCAGCTTCAGCTCGTCGATTTTTATTGATTTGCACGCAATAAATATCGAATCAGAACGTGTTTATTGCGTCTAAATTTGTTTATTGCGTCAAAACGTGGTAAATTGCGTCTAAGCTTTATTGGCGCAACTTTGGCGAAAGTGACTATGCCGAGGCCGATCCTGGCGGAAGAGCTGGATGAGATTGAGGGTGTCGTGCGTGCCCGCCCGGGCGTCAGCTCCGCGGAAATCGCTGAGGCGCTGGCCGAGAGAATCCCGCAGCGCACTCTCCAGTATCGGTTAAAGCGTCTGGTAGATGACGGCCGACTCGTCCGCGAGGGCGGGGACAAGGCGGCGCGCTATCGCACGCCTGAGGCGGGTGCCCCTGCCGCGGCGCCCGAGGCCGAGGTCGCGGCGGCGGCGGCGGCGGAAGCCGCCGTCACAGTGTCTCGAGAGGGCGAAGACATCAGGGCCAATGTACGCCGCCCGGTCGGCGCGCGCACGCCCGTCGGCTACAACCGCAACTTCCTCGACTCCTACCGTCCAGGAGAGACGTTCTATCTGACAGCGGACGAGCGCGCGCGCCTTGCGGAGATGGGGACGCGCCACGCGCGCGCCGACCAGCCGGCCGGCACGTACGCCCGGCAGATCCTGAACCGGCTTCTGATCGAGCTGTCGTGGAATTCGAGCCGTCTTGAAGGGAACACCTACTCGCTGCTCGACACGAAGCGGCTGATCGAGTTTGGCCAGCAGGCCGAGGGCCGCGACGCGCTCGAGGCGCAGATGATTCTGAACCACAAGGATGCGATTGAGTTTCTGGTTGGCAGCGCGGCAGACATCCGCTTCAACCGGTACACCATTCTCAATCTACACGGCATTCTCGCGAACAACCTGCTTGCGGATGCAGGGGCTGCCGGGCGACTGCGTCACATCGGCGTCGGCATTGACGGGTCGGTCTTTCACCCGCTCGAAACGCCCCAGCTGATCGAGGAGTGCTTCGACCAGCTGCTCGCTACAGCAGCGGCGATCGCGGATCCCTTCGAGCAGTCCTTCTTCGTGATGGTGCAGCTGCCGTACCTTCAGCCGTTTGACGATGTGAACAAGCGTGTGTCGCGGATGGCCGCGAACATTCCGTTCATCCGGGCGAACCTGTCTCCGCTCGCGTTCACGGACGTGCCGCAGGATCTGTACGCGCACGCGATGCTCGGCGTGTACGAGCTCAATCGGATAGAGCTTCTCAGGGACCTGTTCATATGGGCATACGAGCGGTCGGCGGCGCGCTATGCCGCCGTGCGGCAGTCGCTTGGCGAACCCGATCCTTTCAAACTGAAGTACCGCGATGCGCTGCGCGCCGCCGTGGCAGAGGTTGTGCGCGGGCGCATGGACAGGAAAACGGCCGTTGCGCACGTCACGGCGTGGGCGGCGGAGCACGTTGAAGAGGGCGATCGCGAGAAGTTTCGGGAGATCGCCGAGAGCGAGCTGCTGGGCCTTCACGAGGGCAACTTCGCGCGCTATGCCATCAGGCCGGCGGAATTCACCGCGTGGCGGGAGGCCTGGTGACGCGTTCGAGCGCGGCGCGACTCAGCGCAACATCTACCGCGTTCCAGTTCCTTCTGACTAGCCGCCCGCTGGAGCGCTCCGCCGCTCAACCGCGCGATCTCCGCCGGCTGCTGCGCGATCGCGTCGATACTGGCCGCGTCACTGTTCTGAACTCGGGGACTGGTCGAACTCAAGAACGCTAAGGCCAGGGATGGCGTGGTGGTGGACGCGGAGAAGTTGAACGAGGGGCTTAGGCGCGGCCGGGCGCGCGTGGCAGCCGCCCGCGCGGCAGCCGCAGCGAAGGAAGCCAAGGGCAGGTGACGGCCGACGAAGCCGTTTCCCCCGGCGCCGGGAATGAAGCAACTTCCTCAAAGGGACAGTGTAACGGTCGGTGAGCCGAAGCCGTCCGACCTCAATTCGGCTTGCGGCCAAACAGCCAGCCGCGGTTCGTTACCGACGACGGTAACGAGCGGTCGTTTGCCAGTCCCAAGTCTGGAGCTCCAGCTTTGGGGTTTCCGTCAACGGGAGAATCGGGCCGGCATCCGGTGGCTACAATATTGCCCAACCATAGCCAGTGCCACTGCACGTCGGCGCGCGCCTCGGTCCCTACGAAGTGGTGTCGCTGCTCGGGAGCGGCGGGATGGGGGAGGTGTATCGGGCCACTGACACGAACCTGAAGCGGCAAGTCGCGCTGAAGGTGCTACCGGAGGCGGTGGCCGGAGACCCCGAGCGCCTCGCGCGATTTCAACGGGAAGCCGAAGTTCTCGCCGCGCTCAACCATCCGAACGTCGCGCATATCTACGGCGTCGACGACTCCGCCAGTACGCACGCTCTCGTGATGGAACTGGTCGAAGGGCCAACTCTGGCCGACCGGATCGCGCAAGGCCCCATTCCGCTGACCGAGGCGCTGCCGATCGCGAAGCAGATCGCGGAGGCACTGGAATCTGCTCACGAGCAGGGGATCATCCATCGGGACCTGAAGCCTGCCAACGTCAAGGTCCGCGAGGACGGCACCGTGAAGCCGACACAGTCCCAGGTGTAGCTGTTCACGGTGTTGCAGCGGCGGTGGGGCTCGCATAATGTGGCGCGGGCCTGAGGGAACCAAGACATGGAGCGATCATTCCCTATGTCGCACGAGGCAGACTATGCAGGGTTTTGGATTCGCACATGCGCATTGGCTGTCGACGCGCTGGTGGTTGGGTTCCTCACGCTCGTGGAACTGGTGATTGTTGGTGGTTTGTGGGAGCTCGGATTCTTGCCAATGACCTCAAAGGAACTCGGGGAAGGGCTCGGACTACTTCTCGTCGTCATGTTCTGGGTGGTACCCGCCTGGCCCTACTATGCGATTTCGGAGAGCTCGAAGATGCAGGCGACGGTTGGCAAGAGACTATTTGGCCTTCGCGTCACGGACCTTGAAGGTGAACGCATCGGTTTTGTCCGCGCGAGCGTGCGGCACTGGGCGAAGGTGGTCTCCCATTGTGCGCTCTTCATGGGGTGGATCATGGCTGCATTTACCGCTCGCAAACAGGGACTGCACGATTTCCTTGCGGGCACGTTGGTTGTGTGGAGATAGAGCTGAGGTGGTCGTCGCCACGGGATTCCCGAAAGGATTCCGAGGGATCAGGACACCCTGCGGTGCTCGTGCCGCGGCTCACCACGCCCGTCGGTACCGGCTCGAGGCTGCGCGCATACTGGCGGGTCGCGACGCCCACCAGCATCTGCTCGACGACGCGGCGATTCAACGGATCCGCCTGGGCCACGGCCTGAAAGGTCGGCAGCCGGACTTCGCGGCCCTCGGCGCGGACCCGCGGTCGCGAGATGGCCACCTTCCGGCCGCCGAGCACCACTTCACTGGGCACTGTCCACGCCCGAGAGGCATGGCGCTCGGGCTGATGCGCATACCGTGACTGCGCTGAAGACGCTAAAGGCACTCGCCGAAGCGAAGACGCCGGAGAGCGCGTACGTGTTCCCGCACAAGTCGGGCCCGAACGCTGGCGAACCGGTGCAGGACATCAAGAACGGATTCCATGCCGCCCTGGAGCTGGCCGAGATCGAAGACTTCACTTGGCACGATCTGCGTCACACCCTCGCATCCTGGCTGATGATGCGCAGCGCCTCCCTGCGCTCGGTCGCTGAGCTACTCGGCCATCAATCTCTGAAGATGACCATGCGCTACGCGCACCTGTGCCGGCGTTCCTCTCGGCGGAAGTCAGCCTGCTGGATCCACCTCCGCCGGCGCCGCCGAGTCCGAACAAGGGCAAGAAAACAAAAAGGGCAAGAAGAGGGCAAGCGGCCACAGACGGCAATTCTGCCGAGACCGAAGTTCCAGATTTTGTTAAGGAAATTGGCTCCTCAGGCTGGACTCGAACCAGCAACCCTCCGGTT